>NZ_RMBX01000010.1 GCF_003807585.1 Chitinophaga barathri
TCCACAAAAATGCACATCTTTTTCACAGTATCCGCACTCCCCCGGGCCCCCCTCCTTAAATGCTTATAGTAGTAATAGTAGTAGCAATCTTTTTCAAAGAACTATTTTGAACTAAAGGAGGAGCAGCAGCGCTAAAGTGGTGGGGCAACGAAGCAATCTCCTGCATCGGATGGATGTACGCCAATATCTGGAGATTGCTTCGTCGCGGCTCCTGCACAAATCCCCGCTGCTCCTCGCAATGACGACATTTTCACAACGACACCCCAAACAAGGCTAGTTCTGTGGTAGATTTTCCCCCATTACTAAAGCCCTTGCACTAAAGTGCATAGTTTTAACTATGGCTGGGACCAATAAACACAAAAGCCTCCAAAAGGGAGGCTCTTATGTCTCTTTTTTATCCGTATTAATTATCAAACCTTCATTGTTGTTGCGCATTCTGCGCTTTTATCAGCTGTATTTCCATATTGAGCTTTACTTCGTCGCTGAGTACAATGCCGCCCGTTTCGGTGGTGGCGTTCCAGCGGAGGCCGTAATCTGTGCGGTGAAGGCGGCCTTTCAGGGCAAAACCTGCTTTTTCCTGTCCCCAGGGATCGGTGGAGGTGCCGTTGTGCGTCACTTCCAGCTCAATCGGGTGTGTCTGGCCCTTGATGGTCAGATCGCCCAGCAGTTTAAACTGTTCGCCGGCTATCTTTTTTATTTTGGTGGATACAAAGCTGATCTTCGGGAAATGAGTGGCGTCGAAAAAATCGCCGTTGCGGAGATGTTCGTCCCGCTGCGGGTTTTTGGTGTCAATGCTGTCCGCGGACGCTTCAAAAGTAATGGTGGCATCGTGAAAATCTTCGCTGGTGGTGAGGATGCTCCCGGAAAACCGGGTAAAATAGCCGCTCACGTTAGTGATCATCAGGTGTTTTACTTTAAAGCCGATCTCGCTGTGTGATTCATCAATTTTCCAGTTTGTCATAGCATGTCGTTTTTTGATGACATAAAATTAAGTAGCGGGAGAATTACAGGGGTTGGATAGAATGCCGGAAAAGGTGGACGTTTTTACTTTATCAGCCAAGGAAATGTTAAAATCCGGCTTACCCCAAACTTAAAGGCTATATTACACCGTACTACATGAATACCGCGTGGCCTGTTTATTGCGGTAAAAACACTGTTTACACATTTACACTGATTATTTTAACCGATAGATATATGAAAGCAAAGAAATTGGATATAGTCCGTTTTGCCTCCAAAGGGAAGGACGGTTTTTACGATACTGTCAAAGCCAGGGCCCGCGCCTACTTCGACCTTCACAATATCTCACCGTATGCCAACGGGCAGATGTGGGTGAAGACCGCCGTGATGCTGTCACTCTATTTTGTGCCTTATGCGTTCATCCTTGGTGACGTAGCGGGCGGCAACGTATGGATCTTTATGAGCTTCTGGTTCCTGATGGGCCTGGGCGTAAGCGGCATCGGTACTGCTGTAATGCACGATGCCAACCATGGCACCTATTCCCCGAACAAAACGACCAACAAACTTATCAGCCATAGCCTGGAAGTGATCGGCGGGTATACCGTGAACTGGAAGATCCAGCACAATATCCTCCACCACACATACACCAATGTGTCCGGCCTGGATGAGGATATAGACACCATGGGACTGATCAGGCTCTCGCCGAACCAGCCGATAAAGAAGTTTCACCGTTACCAGCACGTTTATGCCTGGTTCTTTTATATGATCATGACCCTGTACTGGATGACTGCCAAGGACTTTTTCCAGGTGGCGCGGTATAGAAAGTTCGACCTCCTGGTAAAACAGCAGTTGTCGCTCACCCGGGCCATGTGGCAGATCTCGCTGTTTAAGGCGGTGTATTACGGTTATATCCTGGTGCTGCCCCTCGTATTTGCGGACATTCCCTGGTATTTTGTGGTAGGCGGCTTCCTGGTGATGCATTTCACGGCGGGCCTGCTGCTGTCCTGCATTTTCCAGCCGGCGCATATCATGGAGACTTCCGATTTTAAACCGCCGGTAGAAGAAGAAAACAAAAGGCAGATGGAAAACTCCTGGGCGGTGCATGAAATCGGGAATACCACCAATTTTGCCCCGAAAAACCGCATCCTGTCATGGTTTGCGGGTGGGCTGAACTACCAGATAGAACATCACCTTTTCTCCAATATCTGCCATGTACATTATCGCAAACTGGCGCCTATCGTGAAAAAAACAGCGAGGGAATTCGGTTTGCCGTACAACGAGCAACGCACTTTCCTGAAAGCACTGTGGGCGCATGGCATCATGCTGAAGAAGCTGGGCAGAATGCAGCCTGTTCCGGTAAAGGCGTAAAGTATATTCATTCATTCAAATTTTAGTCAAATGAACATTTATGTATCAAACCTGAGCGTTATTGTTAATGCGCAGGATCTCACCAAACATTTTTCGCAATATGGCGCCGTGGCGTCCGCCAATGTTATTACCGACAAGTTCACCAACCAGAGCAGGGGTTTTGCGTTTGTAGACATGCCTGATGACAATGAAGCCCGCAAGGCGATCGCTGAGCTGAACGGCACGCAGCTGGACGGCAGGAGCATCGTGGTGAACGAAGCCAGGCCTAAAAAAGAGCGTTACTAACCTCCATTTAAAAAAGGTATATGACCGTCAGAGAAGTCTACGAATTGCTGTGCAGCAGGATCTATTATGAACTGGCAAGCTCCTCAACATTCCGCTTTTCAGGAAACACGATGTTTATAGACCGCAGGGCCGGTGTGCCTTTTTCGCTGCGGGAAGAACAGGGTGTTATTTACCTGGATACCGTTCCACAGCAGGGAGAAGACCAGCTCCGGATCGAAACCAATCACCCGGATGGCAGCCCTTTCCACTTCTTTGGGAAAAACAGCGGCCGGGAGATACTGGTGCTTGATTAATGCCAGGTACACATCAACATACATTTACGGTCAAAGCCATAAGAACGGGCGCTGGGTTATCCGGCGCCCGTTTCGTTTGAAGGATTTATACAGTGGCTTTACGGGGTTGTTTTTGCACGCGCCAGGTATACCGACAGTTTATCGAACGTTTTGCCGAAACCTTCTTCCATGCTGCCCGCGATAGACTGGAACCCGGCGGTTTCTTCCGGGCTGGCATCTACCGGCCGCCCGGTGAGGGTGATGGTGGTTTTGCCTTTGTTTTCGGCAAATACGAGCCTGTAAAATATCTCCAGCGGCAGCTGCACATCAAACGGCGCTTTGACCACCTGTGCGTTTTTGTCCGCAAAAGCATTCGTGAATTCCAGGAGGTCGTGCGGCCGGATCTTTTTGAACAGGAACCTGCCGTATGCCACAGACCCGCTGAAATCCATCTGGAAATGGAAAATACCGCCGGGCCTGAAATCGAGGCTGATCACCGTGTTCCGGCTTTCCGCCGGGCCCCACCATTCATTCAGGGCTTCGGCATTGCTGAATGCGTTAAACACCAGCTTCTGCGGCGCGTCGAACTCGTGCACAAGCGTGAATGTCGGCTGTTGGTTCATTTTTTAGGTTTTTTAGCGGCTTGTACTTTGGTGAGGTATTTGTCGAGCGAACTGAATTTCTCCGCCCAGAACTTCCGGCATTCCGCCGCCCAGTCCATTACTTCGCCCAGCTGGTCCAGCTTTGCCTCGCAGTATCTTTCCCTTCCCTGTTTTTTGATGATGACCAGGCCGCATTCCGTCAGGATCTTTACATGCAGGGACACTGCCTGCCGGGTAACGTCAAAATTGTCCGCTATTTCGTTGAGGTTCAACGATTTTTTCGCTAACATTTCTATGATCTGCCGCCGGGTGGGGTCGGCGATGGCCTGAAATACATCTCTTCTTGATTCCATGAGTAGGCAAGCATTTGATGGCAAATATATGTGCAAGTGGTTGCTTGCGCAAATATAATCCGGGAAACATGCTGTAAAATGATGGGTTGGCAGCGGATTCCGGCTCTTTCCGCCGATTGTTTATTCAGTATTTTACCCTATATTTGGATACGTCGGATTAGATAAGGACCTACTGACCGGAACGCAGCAAAGAAAGAAAAGACCCCATAACACGAACCCCATAAACTCCCTGAGTTTTTTCCCGAGACACTAAAAGCCGCAGTGCTTTCATTCATCTGTGTACCGCAATGTGCACCCATGATCGCCGATATGAGCCCATTAACACCCAAAACACCTGATCCCAATCAGAAATCACTTTCGCAGGCGCCGTTTTTTGGCAGCAAACCACCTGTACAGGCCAAGCTCACCGTCAATGAGCCGGGAGATTCGTTTGAACAGGAGGCGGACAGCATGGCGGATAAGGTGATGCGTAAAGCCGCGCCGGTGCCGGAGCAGCCCATACCCGACGAGATGAACCCGGAACAGGAGATGAGCCCCGAAGGCCCGGAACAGGCCATGGCCCCCGAACCTGAAGTGGAGCAGCTGGCCGATCCTTCCCTGCAAAGAAAATGCGACCATTGTGAACAGGAAGATAAAGTGCAGCGCAAAGCCAGCGGCGATGGCGGGCAGATATCCCCCCAACTGGCCGCCAAGCTGGACAGCAGCCGCGGCACCGGTTCGGCACTGCCGGCGGGCACCCGTAGTTTTATGGAAAACGCATTCGGCGCGGACTTCTCCCGTGTGAATATCCATACCGGCAGCAACGCCGCCGCCATGAGCCAGGAGATCCAGGCCAAAGCCTTTACCCACGGCAGTGACATTTATTTCAACGAAGGGCATTACAATCCCTCTTCCGACAGCGGCAAACACCTGCTGGCGCACGAGCTCACGCATGTGATACAACAGGGCAAAAGCAGCGTACGCCGCTCGCCCCAAAAGAGGACCACCAACGAAATGATCCCCGGCTTTGCACAACAGCATCGCCCGAACGTCAGCAATACCACCGCGCCCACCATCCAGCGGGCGAAAATAGACCACGGCACGCTCACCTGGGCGGACTTTACGGGCAAAGTGCCCAAGTCGCCTTCCTATGATGCCATGACCTATTCCGCTATCGCGGACTTCGATATGTCTTTATATCCTTTTAAAACACTCACAGAAACAGAAACCGGCACTACCATACAATCCGGTAAAAAGACGATAGACTGTGAAAAGGGTATGTCCAAAGACAAAAAAGCCGCCGACCACCCGGAAAGGTACAAGGCGTTTTCCGTGAACATAGAGCCGGACGTAACCAAGCTGGATGTAAAATCTTTCATGTGGCAGGAAAAGTCATGGGTAAAAAAATGGTTTCACGATCCCACCGCGCGCGCCGCGCATGCGGATACGTTTGTGCCGGGCTGCGAAAAGGCTTTCAAAAAGGCACAGAAGTCCGCGGAGGCCAAGTGCAAGAGCGCCGTCAAAGCCTGTGAAAAGGCATTCAAAAAAGGGAATATTGCCGATTACAGCCTGGGTTCCGGTACGGCGACCAATTCCGGGGAATGTAAAACCGTCCTTGGCCCGGCCTGCGTATCGGACAGGATGAGTTCTGTTACCTATTCTTATAAGAACCAGAACGAGGTGTCCGCGGACGCCAGCGCACTGGGCGATTGCGCCACTACCTTCCGGCAGCAGATGATAGATACAGTGCTGGAAGATTCGAGCACTTCGCTGCTGAACCACGAACAGCGGCATTTTGATATTACCGACGAGATCGCCAAAAAGATCACCACAGACCTGCAGGCGATGGCAACGGCCTTCCCGGTGAAAGAAGTGGAAGCCTGCGGAGCGGGGAACGCTATGAAGAAGGCTAATAAAGAACTGAAGTCCCAGCGCTCTAAACTGTCCAAAAAAATGGCGGCCATCAAAAAGACGCTCAATACTTACCAGAACACCTACGATGCGGAAACCAACCATAGCGTGAACGTAAAAGCGCAGGACTGGTGGAACGACAACATCGACCAGGGGCTGCCGAAGAAGTCCGGTAAAAAAGACAAGTTCAAAATCTGATCATAAACATTGAACATGGAAACAGAAAACAATGCGCTGAACAAGCTGGAAGACAAACTCGCCCGCGGGCTGAAGTTTGCGGACATGCTTGGTTTCAAAAACCAGCAGCAGGTGCAGGAAAACCAGGTGCTGCTGCATACTTTGCTGGAAGTCATGATCAGCAAAGGGCTCGTGCGGCTGGATGAAGTGGAGGAAAGGAAAAAGATAGTGAGCGAGTATTTCGCGGAAAAAGAAAACAAAGGGGCCACCGTGCAGCTGGTGGATACGCCGGACAAATATACCCAGCAGGAAACCGCCGCCATTGACTGTGAGAACAGGATACACCTTTGCAAGGCGGCGTGCTGCAAGTTATGGTTCCCGCTGTCTGTCCAGGACCTGGATGAAGGCATTGTAAAATGGGACTACTACCGGCCCTACAGCATCGCCCACGATGAAAGCGGCTACTGTACCCACATGGACAAAACGCATGGCTGCCAATGCACCATTTATGAGAACCGGCCGATGATCTGCCGCACCTACGACTGCCGGACGGACCAGCGTATCTGGCTGAACTTTGAAGAAAAGATCGTACATCCGGATTTGCAAAAAGAAGGGTGGCCGAATATATAAGTACCTCAACAATTCACTATACCTTAATTTTTTATATAGAATGGCTGTAAAGATATACTGGCTGCATAAGTTTGATAATTCTGCACAAGTAGGCATTATGGCAAGGCCCAGGGGCAATGAATGGCTGGAAGAAGAAATTCTCAGCTTAAAAAAACAACATGTCCACGTGGTATTGTCCTTGCTTGAAAAGGACGAGATCCATGAGCTTGGACTACGGCGCCAGCCTGAATTATGCCTTAAGCACAACATCAGGTATTTGAGTTTTCCAATACCAGACAGAGATGTGCCGTCGCGGGATAAACGTTTCTTTGATATTATCGCAGAGGCAGAGCGGGAAATAGCTGAGGGGCGGAGTATTGTCATACATTGCCGGATGGGAATAGGACGTTCGTCCATCGTGGCGGGAAGTCTTTTATTAAAGGCGGGGTTCGGGCCTGGTGATATTTTTGCACATATCAGCAAAATGCGCGGCCTCCGTGTGCCTGATACAGAGGAGCAGGTAAAATGGCTGATATAAACAGTTTTTTGGGGCTGATGCAGAGCTTATACAGAAACATCGTATTTTTATAAGCCGCACAAAACACCCGGGAGCATCCAGATGGAAACAAAAGTAATACCCGTACTGCGCATATTCGACCTGGCTAAAGCCATTGAGTTCTACATCGACTGGCTGGGATTTACCATTGAATGGGAACACCGTTTTGACGATAACGCACCCATCTACATGCAGGTGAGCAGGGGAGGCATTACGCTTCACCTGAGCGAACATCACGGGGACGCTTCGCCGGGTGCAAAGGTATATATTGAAACAGGCGGTGTGCGGGAGCTGCATAAGGAGCTGACGGATAAAAAGTATAAATACAACCGGCCCGGGCTGGAAGAAGCGTTTTATGGCGCCTGGGAAGTAATGGTGCACGACCCCTTTGGAAACCGGCTGTTGTTTTCGGAGAAAAAACCGTCCTGACTATCCTCAGTTCAAAGCCAGCAGTACAATGCCCGCCAGTATGATGATGGCGGCGGCCAGCCGTTTTACGCTGTCTTTTTCTTTTAAAAGGTTCACCCCAAAAAATACCCCGAACACGATACTCAGTTCTCTTACCGGCGCCACATAGGTGAGCGGTGTGGTTTTCATGGCAACCAGCACCAGCAGGTAGGACAGTGGCTGCAATATGGCAACGCCCAGCACCTGCTTCCAATGCAGCCGCACTTCCGAGCGGATGGCGTCCATTTTATCCATCACGACGGGAATGAGCAGGAGCAACGGCATTATCATGGAAGCAAAAGCGATCACGATCGCGGATACGGCGTATTCCGCTACAGCGGCTTTGTCCCACAAGGTATACGACGCTATAAAAAGCCCGGTGAGCAAGCCGTAATACACGCCCGTTCTCACCGATTTATTTTCTTCCCCCGCCTTGAACCCGGTGAGGAAACAAACCCCGGCTATGATCAGTACGAAGCCGGTAATGGCCCATAACCCCGGCCTTTCCCCGAAGAATAATACCGCACCTGTTACGGAAAACAATGGCCCCGCTCCACGTGCCACGGGATACACCACGGAAAGATCCCCTTTGCGGTAACCCGCCTGCAATGCCACGAAATAAAAGATATGCAGCAGGCCGCTGCCCAGTGCCAGGGTAAGCGTGGCCTGGTTCAGCTGCACCGGCGCGCGGAACAATTCACGGACGAGGAACGGCAGGAAAATAACAGCGGAAAACAATGAAACCAGCCAGAAAAAGACCAGCCCGCCTTTCACCTGTTTGGTGAGCAGGTTCCACAAAGCATGCAGCACGGCGGCGGCAACTACGAGTAATAACGAGGAAGTACTCATTCCTATGAAGATAAGTAATCCGCGATGAATTATGGTTCTCCAGGACGATCCTGTATCATGACCGGCGAAGCTTCATTTTCAGATACGTTGAACAGGCCCCGCCAGCCCTTCTATTCCCCGGCCGTGACAAAATGCCTCCCTTCCAGCCAGGCCAGCATTCCCACTACCAGTACCTGTAATACCAGGAAAGCCGCGCCGAATGGAGTGGCGCTTTTGAAGTAACAGATCAGCAGGCCTATGCTTACCAGCGTCCATGCCCAGTTTGCATACATGAGAATCCTGAGCGGAAGTACCGGGGGCTGCTTTTGAAGTGCGAGGCTGAGAGCCAGTAAGGCGTATGCCAGTGTAACAGCGGAGATGATGATAATTACGTTGGCGGGAAGGCCGAGGAAGCCGGTGAGTAGGGGATATAGAAATAATCCGATCAGCGCTGTGCCGCCGCCGAGGATGAAGTCCGCCCATAACAGCTTTTTCAATAAGGGGATATTCCTGAGCTGGTATTTCATCCAATGAATGTAGCTAAAGTTTGTTTATTGAAAAAGGACGCCGGTACGGGCGCCCTTTTTTATTATGATTGATCAGTATGGATGATACCGCATGCCGCCGTCTACGGTGGCCACGGTGCCGGTGATATACCTTGCGCGGGGCGATACGAGGAACACGGCCATGTCCGCCATATCCTGCGGTTCCCCGAAGTCGCCCAGGGGAATCTCGCGGGCGGCAAATTCCCTGCGTTCCGGGGCGGTGAAGAAGGGGCGTATATTTTCGGTGTCTATCAGTCCGGGCTGGAGGCAGTTCACCCGGATGCGGTATTGCCCGAGTTGCGCTGCAAGCTGCTTGGACCATACGACCACGGCTGATTTGGCGACGGCTGAGGCGTTGACGGTCCGTAATTCGTAAGAGCTGGCGAGGTTGAGGATAACGCCCTGCCTGCGTTCGATCATGTGCGGGAGCAGCAATTGCGTCAACTGGCGGGGGCGTTCAAAATCCAGCGTCATGGCCGCGGCCCAGCCGTCTTCCGCGCCGATGACATCCAGCGGGCGGCTGCGGCCGGCGTTGTTGATGAGGATATCGATATGCCCCAGGCTTTGCAGGGCGGCTGTAGCGATGTTTTGAGGGCCTTCAGGAGCTGTGAAGTCCTGGATGAAGGTGACCGGTTCGACGCCACCCGCGGCGGCGATCTCTGATTTGAGACTGTCCAGCAGTTGGGGGTTCCTTGCGGTGGCCAATACTTTCACGCCTTCCAATGCCAGTTCTTTTGTGATGGCCCGGCCGATGCCCTGGCTGGCGCCGGTGACCACCGCTGTTTTTCCTTTTAGATACAGATCCATAATTCCTGTTTGAAAATTTCTTTTCAAAAGTAGGGGAGAGCATCTAATTTTACGGGGCATACGATCAATTGTATGGTACGAACAAATTTGTAAGTAATGGCAGGCAGGAAAAAAAACTCGACATATACGCGCAATGAACAGTATATCATTGACTGTGATCTGACCTATGCTGTATCCAGGATCGGCGGGCGGTGGAAGATATTGATCCTGGACAAACTGGATGGTAAAAAACAACGCTTCAGCGGGCTGAAGCATGAACTGCCTCAGATTACGGAGCGTATGCTGACGCTGCAGTTAAAAGCGCTGGAGCAGGACGGCCTGGTGAAACGCACGGTGTACGCGGAAGTGCCGCCGAGAGTGGAATACGAACTGACAGAAATGGCGATGGAACTGGTGCCGATCTTTAAGCAGCTGAGCAGGTGGGGTGGGAAACAACGGAGTTTGGTGAATTTTATCCGCTAAAAATCCTGAAGAATATTTGGATCGGAAAAATTAATTCCTATCTTTGCAATCCCAAAACGAAAAAAACGGGAATGATTTCGTAGCTCAGTTGGTAGAGCAATACACTTTTAATGTATGGGCCCTGGGTTCGAGTCCCAGCGGAATCACTGGAAATTTTTAAGACCTGCGCGCAGCGCGGGTCTTGCGTTTTAGTCTAGTAGTTGGTCGAGTTCCTTTTATAATTCCTTACCCTTTTACAAAACTTTATACAGGTTAACAGTTACTAAGTAAATGAAGTATACTATTACTAACAGTATGGATATTGTAATTTAATTAGATAACGTTTTATATCTTCTTGTTTTATATATCCATGCTTATAATTGTGAAAATAGTGAAACTTTTCCTCACAATTCACTAAAACGCCCGTTACTAATGAGGTATCATCCAAGGGTTTATTCCGCTGGAACGACATTCAGCAACTCCTTCGCCTAAAGCGTCGGTTCCAGGTCGGGGTAAGGCTCAATGAGGAAGAAATGAAGCGGGTCCCCGGACATAAAAAAGGGGCTGTCTCAAAAGTAATTTAAATGGCTTGAGAATCGCGTAAACGAAATTTCTCCCCATCAGGTACCCGAATAAATTGGGTGAAAATTACCTTTGAGACAGTCCCTTCTATCATGTCTATTATCAGGGTTGCGAAACGTTATATTGATAATCTAATTGCTTGATGATTTTTTGATCTTTATCCAGGATACGGATCAACCGCCCCATTAGGTCATATTCATAATAGGTAGTTATACCCCTCGGATCCGTTTCGCTGGTGATGCCTATAAAAGGTGAATAAGTGTAAGTCGTTACCTGCGCGTGGGTGCTCTGTAACCCTGTCCGGATCTTTTGCAGCTCTTGCCGCATATTTTCATCGGACTCCTCAAAATTATTGTTGTCCAGGAGACTTTGCGAAACTAGGTTCTGAACAGTAACCAAATCACTGCCGATTACTTTGGCTACCGGGTACATGCCTCTGTATCCCCAAAGATATACTTCTTTTACATCGTCTTTCTTTTGCTGTTCCGCCAGATTCTTCGTCTGTGAGTAGAAATTAAATGAAATCCTTTCCTGAGTGGAGCCCGGCCAGATCACAGCCCCGGCATTTACGTGGGAACCTGTAAATCCTGCGGTGGGGGTTAAGCTTTGTTCAAGGAAAATTTTATCAGGTACACGCGCGAGTGGTTTGTAAGCCGTAAACATAGTTTGCAGCATTAATTCGGCCGAAGCAGGTGTGTTTTTTATCCTTTCTGAAGTCTCTACAGGGATATTGTGCATGTTGGACGACTGTAGCAGCTTTATCCCTGCTGTTGTCGGGTCCGTTGTAGTCAGGTTGGGATAGTCTGCCGGATATTTCATTCTAACAACCTTGATTTTGCCATTGCTTTGGGTAGAGGAAATCATAGTAGGTTGCAGGTGCTGCAGATTGCTGTAATCATAATCCGTAGTGGTTGTGAGCAGCGGTTCTCCGTCCTGGTAATGGCGGATGGTTTTTTTGGTAAGCTTACGGATACCGGTAGTAAGAATATTATTATCGTAATAATAAAATTTGCCTAAATGCTCCGGACTAGAAGTGAAGTTGTCCATTAAACATTCATCGTTACGCCCCACTGGGTACATAAATCTGCCCAGCAGCAGTTCCGGTATTTCCTGCTGGTCGTACACGCCTTCCAGGAAAGTTTCTTCATAAACAGGGATATAAGCTGTGCCGGATTTCTTATACATCTTCTTCCCGGTATTGTAATTCGTTTCAAATGGCCGGTAATTAATTTTCGTAGGATAAAATGTTTCCGTACCGCCATAATAACTGTAGGTATCGTAGTCTGAGAATAATGGACAATCCCCTATTGAATTGCCTATATACCAATTAGTTGGCGGCACATTTGTTATAGATTCATACATGCCGGGAGAATTGAAACTGAATGTATACTCTGTTTTTCCGGTGTTGTCAGTTTCCGTGCCTTCATATTCCGTTACAGATGGGTAGAGGATGGTTAAACCCACCAGTGACACAAGATTAGGGTCCAGTTCCGAAGAAATATATCGCTGACGGAAGACGCCGGGGTGCGCATTGTTGTTAAAATCCCATACCAGGAGTGGAACGTAGGTTTTGTGTCCAAAATAATCAAGCCAGGGAATAATCGGTATTCTGCCTTCGGAGTAAGTATAGGTTTTAGTTTTGGCAGGCTGGGCCGGCCCGGTATAGCTAACCTGCTGGCGTAACCGGAGGCCGGGTGCATAGTCACTTCCGGGAGTGCCAACGATAACGTTTTGCAGCGCTTTGTTACCTTCATAAAAAAACTCGGTCCATCCACCTGTCGGGAAGTTTATTTTCTTTAACATTCCCTGCATGGCATATAATGGATTCGCTGCCCGGTCGCCACCGGTCCAATTGGGGATCTCGTAGTTAGATGGGATAAGGGGGCCTGAGTTGCCATTAAAAAATCCACCCCAATCCTTGCTAAGCTGGCTGGCGCTGCCCACCCATCCCGAACTGGGAAACCCGTAACTGCTCTGGTAATATTCGAAGGTATACTTTTGGGTCAGGGGATTGGTACTGCCGTATTGGAATAACATTTCTGAAACCTTCACAGACGCTTTGTGGACGGTGCTGCCGGTGGTGAAATTTGAGATCGTAGGGATAAATCTGCATAGTATCACGCCATCTGTCCGGCTGACGGTTATCTGCGAAACCACCTGTACGTCTTCCGAAAATCTTGTTTCAAATTTTACTTTGCCTCCGCTAAAGAGTATCTCATCTAAAACCGGAACCGTATAAAGCTCGGAAGTCATGCGCTGCGCATAGTCCGGTGATGAAAACCGGTATTGCCCGTTTGTCTCCAGGTAGACTTCGCCGCCCATTTGCCCCATAAAGTTATCGTTAACCGTCAGGTATTCCGAATATCCCCATTTATTTTGAACGTTACTGGTATATTTAAAATTAATGGAATCCTGAAGATCGGCTGATACAATGCTGGCCAGCCACCAGCTGGTGTATACGGGGAACATCTGCAGGCTCTCATTGAACCCGTAGCTACCAGAACTGCCGAAAACGTAGATGGTGCCGTCTTCTGCCGTTACTCTGAAAGAGCTTATCCTCGGAATCGGGTTAGTGGTAATGACGGGATTGATTTTAGCGGGGGACGACAATAAATGCCGGGGGGTCAGTGTCGTACCATTGACACCGGAGTGCTGAAGTATAAATTTCCCGGTCAGACCGGTATTGACCTGATAATTGAAGATATCGTGATGTTTGTCAATATTTTCAATAATATTCTGGACCGTATTCATGGATGAACTGCTTCCCTGAATAATGCTTTCTATTCCGGCAGGTGTTTGCGAACTAAAAGATTGGTACGGATCGTCAGGCAAGTCGCGGGTGATCCTGGAAAGAACGCCCCCGGCCTCGATGGACCAGTCTTGTCCGAGAAGGCTGTAAGCTGGCTGTACCTTACATCCTGAAGCATGGAAACTGAAGCTAATGGGCAGCTTAAGTGAACCTGACGTGATCTCGTAAAATGGTACGCGAATGTCAGGCAGGCCAGAACCAAGATTCATTGGGTAATCGCCGAACCGGAGAATAGAAGATGCTTGTGGGGAAGGCAGCGTCACTTTTGGCATAGATCCATGCACTGTAGGCTGCGCCATAGCGCTTTCGGAAATGATACAAATTAAAGCGCATAAAAATGCGATAAGGGCGGCGGGAAATAACTTTTTGAAGGTACGGGAACTTGTAAAGCCGGATTCCCCGGGAAACCTAACACAAAGGATAGAATAGTTCATAGTGGTCGGGAATAAGTTGTGAAAGATAAATGATTTTTTGATAAATCTTCCCGCAACTTTTAAAGCAAGCGGAAGTCATAATCCTCATATACTCAATCACATTTGTACCATTTTGGTTTTTCTTCAATGCTTTTTTTTCCGGCGTACCAAACAACTCTGGTGTCATTAAATGGGAAGTACTTAAGTATTTGTTTTTTAGTTAAACATTGCTCATACCAACACTTGTATGTTTGGAATACTTCTGTAATCAATTTTGAATTATCATTTATTTCCCTTTTCATGCTCATGTCATACAAAACTGGATAACTTGCATACATATTGGTAAGGTATGGGAAACAAAGCCTGTTAATTATAACTAAGGCATCCATTTGAGTATTAAATCTTTTTGATTGGGGATTTCCGAACAATCCTTCAAAACCATCAAACCCATATCGTTCAACTGGCATACAACACAATGTAGTATCGTTAGCGTAATCAAGTAATTGGCCAACAAAAATCAGCTTCAGGCTATCACTTAATTCAATAAATGGTCTTAATGAATAATCTAACCCCCGGGTATATTTGCTGTCAGAAGTCAATACACTGTCATTCAAATTAGCTTTCAAGTACAGTTTATAACCCGTGTAGTTTGAAGCCGTACTCTTATGAAAATATTTTTTTTCTACAGACATGCTGCTATGTGACTGAGAAAATACATCGTTACAGTAAAAAAATAATATTAGAATAATGCTACATTTCATGACTAAATCACTTTTACCAGATCAGTATCTTCAGTTTGTTTTTTTAGTTCGCCACGGTTTCATCCAGCGCTCCATACCACGCGTACTTTTTAGTATTAAAGCGAAAGGAATCCCGAATGCAGCTAGTTTTTCGGGCGACCCTCAGGCATTTCTCATACACCTTGTAATAATCTATGATTAGATCTGTACGATTATTTATCTCTTGTTTACTTTCCCAGTCAATAATAACTGGGAAACAGGAATACATGCTTATGCCTTCTGGATGAACAATTTTATTTATCATATACAAGGCATCAATCTGGATATTATAGTATTGAGTCTTCGGTTTTCCTACACACGTCCGTTCGATCCCTTCATAGAAAAATTTACTAACTTTTCTGCAACACAATGACGTATCTCCTTTAAACTTCAACAGTTTTTCAATGATTGCGAATTTTACGTTATCTGAAAGCTTGACAATTTCATCAAGATCATAAAAATCAGCAGGCGTTTTTACTATAGTATCTCCCTGACTAACTGATACAACTAGCTTATATCCATCTATTTGATCTGCAAAATGTCGGCATTTCACCTTTTCGACGGAAATACATTTTACTTGCGCAAAGATATTTATAGACATCATGAGGCATCCGCATAGGATGCCAATTATTGTAAGAAAGATTCTTCTAATAGTCATAGTCAATTCCATCTAGTGCTTGTTTTTTAGGCAACTTCAATTTGTCTAATAATTCTTTGATTTGTTTTGGATCTACAATCTTTATTCCATTCGCTTTCCCTTTATCGGGGTCATTGTGCTTTAAATTTCTTGTTCTGACAAAAGAATTTTTCATCGCAGGACTAGCTACGCCTGACTTTGAGGTTCTTTCCTCTGTTTTATAAATCCCCGGATCAGCGGACCAGGATCCATCCCCATTAGCTACTGCACTATGAAAGATATTAGACATGCTTTCATTCGATTCAATAAATCCTGTCGCTTCCGCATCATTTACTGTTTGTCCATTTACGCCATCTACGATATATCCATCGTCAGCTAATATCGTATTAATTACCCTGCTGCCATCTGTAACATCTTCAATTACGACCTTCCCTCCGGCAAATGCATAACCGTGGCAATTGGAACAAGTGCTTATGGGATTGTCAGATCCAGTAACTTTAACCGATCCTCCTTTTCCATCATTCTTGTAAACTTCCGAGCTAAGTTCACGCAACGCATTAATCGGCGTACCCTTATCTGTGTATATAGTAACTACTTCAAATGTCGATTTATAGTTATATTCAGTATTTCCGACTTTGGTAAATGAATTTCTACTTATGACATTTCCTGTGGATGTTGCAATGATATTTCCGTCCTTATCTTTTAATAACTTTCCTGCTTCATCAATAATTTTCGCTGGATTATTTGCCGCATACTGGTAGGGGGTTAGTGCAATATATACTTCTGAAAATCTATCGGGACTATGCCATCTACCAATCTGCGGGTCTTGCATCCTCGCCCCATAATCATATAATTCCAATCCACTGCCGTTACTAAACTCCTTATGCTGCAATTCCTTCCCATTGTACCGGTACTTGTTCCTGAGTTTGTTATAGGTGGCATCCGTGCTGATCCCTGCCATCGTCAACCCAAACGGATAATAATGCGTCTCCTCCAGCATCTATTGCGTAAATACATCAGTGAAATTGAAGTGTTTGTATAGCATTCAACAACTCCTCATTCTGCATACTATCCAAGTCTTTTGCATATAGATTAAACTTTAAACGCCCACCTTCTGTTTTCTTTACACTATCTATATAAACACCAGTCAATCCACCTTTATTTATTTCCCTTGGAAATGTAATTTTTACTCGAAAACCGGAAACTTGAATAAACCTTACATTTTGCGTTCTCAGCTCATCGATATCATAATTCGGTTTATTTACAAAGACCACATCTTCTTTGTTGATCAATGTGGAATCAATAATGTTCCACATGTCGGATACATCGCCCGGATAAAAAATAATCTTTTTATCCATCTCTGAAAGATTATCCACATCATAACCGAAGTTATAATAAATTGTATCTGAACCGTTCATTAACAGGAAGCCATGATTTTTATTGACAAGTCTATTCTCCAATGGTTTGAAAGAATTGGTATCCGCTAAAATTGAAAAGAACCCCATATTCAATCGGCTGAATTTATTTGACTTCTTAACACAGCCAATACAACACAGGCAAAATATTATTACCAGAGACTTAGAACCCCGCCTTTTTTGCTTTATTTTCATCATATTCTATGTTACGATTTTCAACAAAAGATTTAGTTTCTGCTTTTGCATTTCTGCCACCCATATGGAATGTTCCATCTTTCATGCCAGCTAAAGCAGAAAAAATCTGTTTAAGTTGCTTAGTTGTTAAATTGGTAGTTTTAGGAGTGGAACTCATTAAATTGCCTTGTTGGTCTACATGTTCAAGTCCAAAATTGTGTCCCATTTCATGATGTACCAATGACTTATTACCAGCTTTATCTCCTTCTATTGCAGCCGTTTGACCGGGTAGTTCCGCAAGCCCGATGAGGTTATTCCCTTGATCACCTTCACCAACGACATCATTCACTAACAATAGTACATTTTCATTATTATTTACCTTGTTGATATCATTAACTAACTTGTATGTGATATTTACATTTACAGTAACGGAAAGCCCCTCTTTAAGCCCGGCTTCTCCTTTCGCAAATTGAAGCGTTCTGCTAAATGTCGAACTGTTATACTCTCCACCTGCGATCTGTCCAGTATTATAAATATCTTTTCGGGAGAGATTTATTACATTATAGACAACATTTACATTAGCGGTTCTAACTAACGCTCCTGATTTTGGATCTTTAGAAGTCTTGATAACGACGTCGTAATCTGTATTTCCATCTGGATCTATTTTGGAAATAGGGTTATTGCGTACATAAGAATAAGTACTCATCTCTGGCGATTTATCCACCATTGGGTCACCAACATGCCACCTTCCAATCTGTGGGTCCATCATCCTCGCTCCGTAGTCATACCACTCCAAGCCTCCACCATTGCTGAACTCTTTATTCTGTAACTCTTTTCCATTGTACCGGTACTTGTTCCTGAGTTTGTTATAGGTGGCGCTCGTGCTGATCCCCGCCATCGTCAACCCAAATGGATAATAATGCGTCTCCTCCAGCATCGGACCGGGAAGGGCCAGCACCATCACATTGTCAAAATACACATCCTGCGGGCTTTCATTGCTCGTGTACACATACAGGAAACCGCTCTTCTTCATCACCATCTTATCCTGCGCCAATGTTTGCAGTTCATCCGGTGTGGCCTGTACCTGTTTGACCCCGCTGTTGTCTTCCACCAAGTTAAACTGTTCATCGAACAGCACAAAATTCAGGTAGGCTTTCGGGCGCTGCGGGTCGGAAGCATCCTTGTTCTTTTCTTTCAGCCGCTGGTAAGTATCGTTAAAATCGTTGTTAAAAGGTGTGTTGTTCACAGCTGCGGCAGTTGCGCCGTGGCCGGGCTCTCCTGCATTACCGCCATTGCCAAAGACGCTGATCAGCGCGCCCAGCATATCCTGCGGTACCGCGTTTTTGTTCTTTAATACAGGGCCCGATTTGTAAAAGGCCCGGGCGCCAACCTGGATCGTATCCCCCGTCATCACTTTCAGCACCAGGCTCGGACCGATCTTTTTGTCAGGCTGCTGCCCGTTCAGTTTAGCCACGAAGCTGTTCTGTTCCGTGGTCGCATCTTCCGGGTAACCGGCTGGTTTGGAGGCCCGGGAGGCATCTATATTGCTGAACAAAGCGTTTTCCTTCGCCGCACTTTCCGTTTCCATGCTGGCCATGTACATGGAGAAGTCGTCCTGTTCCGTCAGCACCACCCGGACGTTGCCCAGGTGATCCTTTACGAAATAATCATATTCATATTGCAACGGCTGGCCGGACTCGAATACGGTCCGGATACGGCCTTCCTCGTGTCCCAGCAGTTGCAGGGTATCGTTTTCATATACCATGCCCCCGGCCATGTAGTCCGTGGTGGTCACTTTGGCCGGGTTGGCTGTGTTGTCCGTTACCGTCTTTTTCAGCTTGATTCCCGCCGCATCGTATTGGTAGGCAATGCTGCCTTTGCCCGTGATGGTAATCGTTTGCGGAAGGTTCAGGTGATTATAGACGATGCCGGTGATTTCTTTGTTTTTATCCGCTGTCAGATTGCCGTTCACATCGTAGCTGTAGTCGAAGTCCGTGGTGGGGTCGCCCTGGTTGGAACTATTGTTGGCTGTTGGTTCTTTAAAATCCCCCAAGGTACCGGTGATGTCATTGACGTTGTCCCGCACATACCGCAGCCGGTTGCTGTTGGCATAATAGGCATAACTCAGCTGGTCTATGGTGGCATTGGCACCCGCTTTGAGCCCTTTTTGCGTCATGGACAGGATATTGCCGTTGGCATCGTACGCCAGGTTGCTCACGCTGAAGTCCACCAGGTTCTTTTGCCAGGTGGTAGTGCTGCTGTTCTGCTGGTTGAAGTCCGCATACGTCAGGCGGTTGGCTTTATCGTATCCGAACCCGTGGGCCCGCTGGATGTAATCACCCCCGCTTTTCCATTTGATGCCTCCAATATTGCCATTGTACTGGTTGACGGCAAAACCGTAGTCATAGCTCATCTCCTGGCCGAACCAGTTGGTCGTGCTGGCGGGGGTGGTGACAAAGGCTTTATTGATTCCCTTCAGCCAGCCACGGATATTGTATTCAAAGGCCAGTTTTTCCAGCTGTTCGCTGGCGCCCGTTACGCCCAGCCGCTTTTCTTTCAGCTGCCCCAGTTCGTCATAGTCCATCGTGGCTACCGTTCTTTCCAGGGTGGCATTGTCGTTGAGTTTTTTCTTCACCGCCCGCAGCCGCCCGGCAGCGTCATACTGGTTCATCGTCAACATGGTGGTTTGCGGCGTGGCTCCGCTGCGCGGGTTGGTGTGGCGAAGATAGCTGCTCAGCACCTTGCCGTTAAAATCATACAGGCTGGTGGCGATATCTTTTCCCCCGCCGGTGTTGTCGCTGATGGTTTGTATCACCCGCCCTTTATTATCATAATGCAGGGTCGTTGTCAGCCATTGGTCCGCAGTGCCCAGCACCCGCACCCGCGTGCCCGTGATCAGCCCCTGGGTCATGGTGCTGGCCGCTGTGGCCGCCTCCGCATAGGGATTGGTACCCGCCTGGGGTTTGGAAAGATCCGCCGTTTGCAGGCTATGGCTGCCGGTATAGTCGTATTTATCGTAAAAAGTATAGGTCAGCGGCTGATACCCGGTAATATTGGGCAGCGGGTTGGTTACCGTTACCTGGGTGGTCAGCCCCTGCAAAGAAGGATCGATCTCAGCCACGAACTCGGCGGCTGTTTCGCTGTCAAAACCTGCCTGGAAAAGGATACTGTTGGTCGCCTTATAACTCGTAAGTCCCGCCTGCCGGTTGCCCACCACCAGGTCCGCCGTGCCGGGGGCGGTATAATTCAGGGGGCTGCTGGCTGTTGCGCCGTCCATCGCCGTCTGTAGCTGCGCGCGCGTGGAATTGGAGGGGTAAAGCGCCGTCATCACAGGGCGGTTTTGCCCATCATAAAACGTGACCAGCCATTCTTTCGTGGGAGATTTAGCCCGTTGCACAGAATCTTGTGTAAAAACAAGCCGGTCCCGGATATCGTAAACCATCTGCACAGGCCCGGCGCCGGGAATCCGTTTTTCAATCAGCCGCCGGCGCCCGTCGTATTGGTATTGGAAACACAAATCGGTAGCAATAACCGGGCTGATCACCCAACTGCTGTTGATCGCCTCCACTGCCCGCGGGGGGATCACAAAACGAAGGTTACCGAGATCGTCGTATACGTAATAGGTACACAGCCAGCCGACATGAGCTGTCCCCGGCGTGGTGGCCAATTGTACCTTTTTTAGCACCACCTGGCCTTCTTTATCCTTGTATTCCACTACCTGGTTGCCTGCTTCATCCTGTGCAATATTTTTGTATAGCTGTCCCGCCCCGTAAACGCGGCCCGCCGCACTGGTAGGGATCGTGCCCCCCGTGGCCATATCCCAGATCCGCACGGTGTCCGTGACAGCATTTACCAGGTATTGCTGGCTGACCGGCCGGTTGCCGCCTTCAAAAGCCCAACTGTTGCCGGGTGCATAACTGCGCAGTACGCGGTTAAGGGGAGAGGCTTCAAAATCGGTCCGGCTGTAATAGATGGATTCATTCTGTGCACCGGGGTTCAGCGTGGCGTTCTGGTAAAAACCGGCCTGATCGGCGAAAGGGGTGGTTTTAAAGGTCCCGTCGGTATAGTTACCGCTCTGCTTGACGTAAGGAAGGTATTGCAGTGTTTCCCGGCCAAAGGCGTCGTATACCTGCATACTCACCAGGTCTTTGCCCCCGGTGGCTTCCACCGTAGTGCCGCCGCTCATGCCTTTGGATACCTGCTGGATCGGGCGGCCCAGCCCGTCAAAGTATTGCGTCGTCTGTTTTATTTCTTTCACCGTCCGGGCCGTGGCTATTACCACTGCGGGGTCCGTGGTGGGCATACTAGGCTCCCAGGTCCGGATATAATTCAGTGTAGGATTGGTGTAAGATGTTGGCAAGGTGGCTGCCGTAGCACCGGGACGCGCGCTGGTATTGGGGGCGTTCTGCGCAATGGCATCCGCACTATGAAAGGTCATCCAAGCACTTACAATAAGCCAAGCAGCGTGGATATAGGGATTACGCATCTGAAATAATTTATTAGATCAAGGGAACCTGGTATTGATAGTCATATTGTTTATCACTAAGTATGGGTCACAAATCGGCTTCCCGGAATTACAATGTACAATTTAAGTGGTCATTCTTTATTTTCCAAACGCTTAAAAAGAAAAAAATAAGTTCTGTGGCCATGATCGCCTATTTTATTTGTATGGGTTTAATAATCTTACGCCCTGCTTCCTCCGGTGTAATGCGGATGTATCGGTAAAAGTCCCGCAAGCTTTTATGTCCGCTGATTTTCATAATTAACTCCACGGGTGTTTCTAATCACAATACTTTTATAGCGACTTAGTTTACAGAAGTACATCATTCAATCCGGATGCGTTGGATGAATTAAATTATAACGACCGCTCACTATAATTCCTCCTGATAAGAGATCTTATCCATGATCTGCCATTTCCCGTCTAACTTTACCAGGTTAAACCGATCAATGAATCGAAAGGTGGCAAAAGTCAATTGTACGTGGGCAGCCCCGGTGTTTCCATCCCAGGTATATGAAAGGAGTTCGGGTTGGCATTCCTGTATTGTTGCCTTGGCAACCAGGTCCAGATATTGCGAAAGCGTCCACTGAACTAACTTTCCTTCTATGATAGTCCTGATGTATGCATCAGGATGAAACGCTCCCCGGAGTCTTTCGATATCAATTACCGGACGCCCTTGAAGATAGTCATTAAGCGTAAGCAGGATCAGCCGTTTTTCTTCTTCTGCATTCACTTTGGTTGCCAGCGTTTTCATAATTTTTTTTGCCATAAATTTACTTCAATTGAAACAATGATAGCTGCTACATTAAAAGGTTCGGATTTTACTGCATTCTTTTTGATGCTGTTTGTGATATGATCAACGCAGTACCACAAAAACATAAACAGCTCAGAACACCAATAAAATTTTCACCTTCCTGCCAATCCGGAAAACGAATAGCGTAATAAAGATGTAACAATAATAACCAGATAAATAAATTTAACCCCAGTAACAGCAGGATCAATTTTACTTTATAGTTGCTAAAAATACTGATTGCCGACCCCATCAGCGCAACGCCGCCCAGGAAAGTCCAGAATTGCGGAAAAGGAATATACTTTGGCACTAAATTGCTCACCCCTTGCAAATTATTAAAATGACCAACTCCGAAATTGTATAACATGATCGCAAATAGATACTTGCCCAAAGAACCTGTTTTCACAACCAGCTCCATGAATCTATTCCCAGGTTTGGGCGGGTCAATCGTTGAGACTACCAGAAATCCTCCGGACAGTGCTAACATTTTATTAATATTCACCCAATAACTATTAAAAGATCCTGCTGATAAAAACGTGGGCAGATGACCGAACAGGAACAGTAAAAAAAACAGGATCCCCATCAACAATGAGAGGCTACTATATTTTTTACCAATGGCAATTAAAAAGCCGGCGCCAATAAGCAGCACACCGATGAAATAAGCGATAAAAGACAAATTGGAGAGAATGTTTTTTAATTCCGGTATGATGATCGGCCTGATTCCCGGGTAGAAAAAATGCAGCACGCCTATTCCTGCTATTCCAATTGCAAAAAATATGCGGCCCAGGTTCATATATGTATTCATATGATATTTTTTACTGTTTTGATTTGGTGATTTGAAAACGTTATGCAAGTAAACTACGGAGCATAAGAATTCCTTGTCAAAAACCCGGCAAAAGCCCCCAAAAACCAATAAATATCCCCTTCAGTGAAGGGTTGGACGCTGGCCGGGCATACTCAGCCATTTTGCCAAAAGACCGAAGTATGATGGGGAATCTGGTGCAAACGCGGTCGCATTGGAAGGGTTCAGTTCTTGCCCGGCGGCTACGTTGGTTGCCATCTCGTGATTTGCTCCGGCAATAACCGCATAGGTCAGATTTGCTTTTTTGTCAGCCATTTTGCCGAGAAGCGCTGTCGAAATTTTGACCGGCACCCAGGGATCGTTTGCTCCAAATAATATGAGCACGGGGCAACTGACCCTCTCAAGCGTTGCGATCGGATCGAGCGCAATCTCCTTCGCCCACTGAGAATGAACGGGATCGTCCAGCATTGGGGAAATATAGCAGTATTTAAACCATGGTTTTTTAACGGCATCGGCCAACATCCGTTCGACAGCGAGGCGATCCCCTTTCCCACGCATAAAATCGTCAACAGCTATTCGTGTTCTGATTGCCGCCCCGATATCTTCGTCGCGGAAACCTTTAACGCGCAGGATATTTCCTACAGCAAAATTCATTTGCACATCCGGCGCTGTCAGGGGAGCGGATATGGATATGGCGAAAGCCACCTGCCGTGAGCGGGATGCGGCGAGCACTGAAAGCCAGCCTCCCTGGCTCAATCCCCAGAAACCGATTTTTCGCGCGTTGATCCGCTTGTCGGCGGCAAGCATCCGTAATGCGGCCAGCCCGTCATCAGCCAGCGTATTAAAATCAGCACCGGCGCGTTTGCCGGCCGATTTGCCGCTGCCACGCCTGTCATAGATAAACACTGCATAACCAAGAGCGGGCAGCAGTTCTTTTAAATGTTGATAGAGTGGAAGATCCTGCGTCGCTGATGAGGCGGAATGAAATACAATAACGCAGGGAACGGGTTTCGGGCCGCCCGGCAGATAAAGCGTACCACAAAGATGAACGTTGCCGTTCTGAAACTCCTTTTCTTCGGATGTCACTATCGTCGATGCCGGCGAGCTCCAGGCGGGTGTCGCGACCTGCGCAACTGTCGGCAAACCGTTCCCATAAAGGCTCAAAACCGCTATCGTTAGCGCCCGCAAAAACCTCGAAATTGAAGCTTGTTTATTCATATTAAATTGTTAGTTTTAGACACCTCCGGAGTTATTTGCCCATTTTTCATCCTCAGCTTCACATTAAGCCATTGAAATTCTATGCAAGTAAATCACGTGACATAAAAATCCCTCACCAAAAACTCAGCAAAAGCCTCCAAAACTGAATAAATAAGCGCATTCGGAGATTTTGACCCGCTTGATAAGGTAGAGGGCAATTTTGACCGCGTTAAGATTTTTTTATGAACGAACAAGCATTAGTAAAAGTCAGCGTAATAGAGATATTTAATAAAAATGGATATAGTAATCTTTCCAGGATGACCCAACGTGACTTTGATCATATCGCCGAGCAGCTACAACAAAAATCCGGCATCCTGATAAGTGGGACTACCGTAAAACGGCTTGCTCAGGGTGAATTTGCCCGTTTGCCGCAAATAGCCACCTTAAATGCGATCGCCAATTACTATGATTATAAGACCTGGCAGGATTTTAAGGCCAGCAAAATCGAAGACGGGCCCGAAAAGAAGTCAGCAGAAAAACGAGGAAAGAGGTTTAGCATAAAATATTTATCCATACCGCTCGTCATCATCATTCTGGGAAGCTTTTATTTTTTCCATTCAACAAAAGGAAGTGTGAGCAATGGGGAAAAGGCATCTTTTTCATTCCGGAAGAACACCGCGAACGATATTCCGAATTCTGTGGTTTTTAACTATAATATTGATGAAGTGCAGGCCGATAGTTTTTTTATCCAGCAATCCTGGGATGAAAATCGCAGGATAAAAATTTACAAAAACAGCTACACGGTAACAGACATATACTACGAACCCGGTTATCATATTGCGAAACTCATCGCTAATGACTCTGCCATAAAGACATTAGATGTAAGTATTCCTACAGACCGCTGGTTTTTTTATGCAATTGACAATATCGCCCATTACACCACTCAGTATATTAAAGCGGATGCTTTCAATAATAATGGCAGCCTCGGCCTGAGCATACAACAATTACAGGAAAATAATATAGAAGCCGGCAAAGACAAACGGTATCATTACGTATACTTCCCTGGCCATATGGATATCCACGCCGATAACTTTCAATACAAAACCAGGGTACGAATGCAGCAGGTAAGAAATAGCTTATGCCCGTATATTGAAATAGAGCTCTATTGCCAACGGGGTTTTATGAATATGAGATGTACAACAAAAGGATGCGCGCATGAGGCATTCATCATATTCGGAGAACAATTAAAGAAAGGAAGCGATAATGATTTATCTCCCATAACTTTTGACGTGAGCCAGTGGACTGATATAGAAATAACAGTAAAAAATAAAGTAGCCGTTGTGAAGATAAATGATAAAGAAGTTTTTTCAACACGGTATGCTACGGATACCAAATACCTGTCCGGGCTTGGTTTTATTTCAAACGGGTTATGTGAAGTGGATAGAGTAGAGTTGTATGGCCTGGATGGAAAGGTCATGTACAAAAATGAATTTTGATTATGGACATGCGGCTGTGCTGGCACTTACAGGCTTTCTGCTGTATCTTCCGTTTTATACGGAGCTGTCCAATCAGGGTTATGCCAGTGCCGAAAGCTGATTTGGGGTTACTTCAGTTCAATTACAACCTTTTTCAACTCACCGGTAAACCTGAAAGGTACTTTATAATCACGGCTTACAGGCGTACCGGTATCTTCACCAACATCGAGCGTTTCGTCGAGTGAAAAACGGTTGGGTACTGTCTTTTCTATGCGGGCTTCGCCCACCGGCTGATCATCTGCCAGCAATACGCCTTTTCCGCCTTTGCCCCGGCCGCCACCGTCATATGCAAACTCAAAACGAAGTACGTGTTTGCCAGGCGCCAGCGTTGATTTTCCAATTATCGGCGTGAGTTGTTCCTGGAGCCAGTTATAAACAAATTGAGGTTTTCGGTCTTTTATCATCAATACCCAGCCCGCGAACAGGCCGCCCTGGGTGATTATGACACCATCGCCTCCCTTCGCAGGCATTTCAATCTCCGCTGTGATGGTAAAAGAGCGATTTTTTACATCCGGCGCGCTGCCTTCAGGAAGGCGTTTCATGCCTGGATAATAGGTAAGTTTGGTCAAACCTTCGATCGCACCGAGCGGGCGGCCGGAAAGCTGCGCACTGAAACGGGCCGCCCCGCGATCATCCAGTGGCAGGACGTTGTGTTTTTTTGCTTCTGACATAAACAACTCTTTCAGTTCTTTTACCTTTTCAGGATATTGTTTTGAAACATCCACATGCTCCGTGAAGTCTTTTGTCAGATCGTATAATTCCCAGGTGTCCTGATCAAATGGCCCGCTTAATTCTTTATCAGACCAGGGGTTACCGCCATGTGTAGTTGCGGCCATCCAGCCTTCGTGATAAATGGCACGGCTCGAACCTATTTCGAAGTACTGTGTCGTGCGTTTACTTTTTACATTCTTATCATCAAATGTATATATCATGCTTACCCCGGTCATGGGCTCCTGTTTTACGCCGTTAACCATTTCAGGTTGCGGTAGCCCCGCAGCTTCAAGGATTGTAGGAACAATATCAATGCAGTGATGGAACTGGCTGCGTAAAGTGCCGGTGTCCTTTATCCGTTTGGGCCAGGAAATAACCAACCCGTTACGGGTGCCGCCGAAATGCGATGCCAGGCGCTTGGCGTACTTCAGGGGAGCGTTCATCGCCATTGCCCAGCCTACGGGATAATGGTTGTACGTTGTTGGCCCTCCGATCTCATCAAACCGTTTCAGTGCGTCTTTTATCACGTCCGGCCTGTAACTGTTGAAGTCAGCCGCAATCTCGTTGAGCGTGCCGCTGAATCCGCCCTCAGCGCTAGCGCCGTTGTCGCCAACGCCATAGATGACCAGTGTATTTTCACGGATGCCAAGTTCATCAATGGCGTCGAGCAGGCGCCCTGTTTCGAAATCGGCGTACGCAAGAAAACCCGCATATACTTCCATCATCCGGGCGTATACTTTTTTCCGGTCGGGCTCCAGCTGATCCCATACGCCCACTTCTTCGGGAATGGGATTATACTGCGCTTCCACTGGTATGATCCCGGCCTTTTTCATGCGGTTGAATGTTTCTTCGCTTACTTTATTCCAGCCCTGATCGAACTGGCCTTTGAACTTATCAGCCCAGGCTTTGGGCGCATGGTGTGGCGCATGGGTGGCGCCGGGCGCGAAATATAAAAAGAACGGTTTCCCCGGTGCTATGGATTGCTGCATACGCATCCAGGCAATGGAGCGATCCGTCATATCGGTCATCAGGTGGTAGTTCGGATCGTCTACCGGCGGCTCAACGGGAAGCGTATTTTCAAAGAGCGCGGGCGCCCATTGGTGTGTATCACCGCCGTTAAATCCATAAAAGTATTCAAAACCCATATTGTTCGGCCACTGGACGAACGGGCCTGACTGGCTGGTTTCATAGTCCGGCGTGTTGTGATTTTTGCCGAACCATGCGGTGTTGTAACCATTGTCACGCAGGATGGTGCCGATGGTGGCGGAATTATCCGGAATGACCCCGGAATACCCGGGGTAGCCTGTTGCTATTTCGGAGATCACCCCAAAGCCTGCTTCATGGTGGTTACGCCCGGTAAGCAAAGCTGCGCGGGTAGGGGAGCAAAGCGCCGTTGTATGCCACTGATTAAACTTCAGTCCTGCCTTCGCCAGCTTTTCAAGGGCTGGCGTAGGGATGGGGCCGCCAAAAGTGGAAGTGGCCCCGAAGCCCACATCATCGAGTAAAATAATAACAACGTTTGGTGCATCCTTTGGGGCTTTACGGGTCTTGGGGAAATCCGGTTTCGAATCCTTGTAGGTTTCAGCGATTTTGCCTTTAAACTCACCGGGCCTCCGGTCGGGAAGTATGAGCCCGGCCCTTTCTTCAGTCTCCTTTACGGTCTTGGGCGCGCAGGCGGATTGAAAAAGCCATGCCGCCAGAACGAACAGCATACTCGCTTTAATCACCATATTTTCTTTGATTGTTTTTGAGAACATCATAGCAGCCTTTCCAAGGACCAGGGCTAAGAAAGCGATAATAATTAACGCGTTATTCATATTTTATAATTGTAATGACTTTTCCTGCACATTCTATCCGTATCGGAGAATATGCATTGCTTACATGACGAGGCGCTAAAAGGGACTACTTAGGAGGGGAGACAAGCAATAAATAAGAGAATAACACCTAATTCCCTGAAAAAGTTGAGGTCCCAATGATCCTGATAGAAGTATACTTTACTTTTTAGGGGCATTAATTTGATACAAGCTGCATAATACGCCGGCAAGTTGCCGGAGGGAAAGCCTGGTCTTTATTTTGAATTCAGCAAAGGGGCCACCGCAACAATGGCTTCGGCAACCATTAATGCCCTGGTGTACTCAAGTTCAGCATTCAGCCAGTTCCCGGATTCCTGGCTCAGTGAAGGATCGAGGAAATAAAGGTGAGCGCCCCTGAGTGGTTTATAAAGACGCAGTTCTTTCCTAAGTTCCAGGCATTTCTTTACGCGCTCTTTGCCGCGGCTTTTCCCCAGGCGGGCAGCATATGTTTTCCAGCGGAAGTCTATATGTGAGGGGTGATTAAAATTCGCCTTCCAGAGAAGTACCAGGATCTGCCGGGCCTGTTCCTCATCTTCTGCGTCCTGCTTCAGGATATCCGTTGTTTTTTTGATCAGCTGTTCGAAATAAAAGACGTGGAAATAACAAAAGCAACCTATTGGTTCTTCAAACGGCAACAACAGCATTCTATAAGCTTTGTCGCGCGCGGAACCTTCCGGAAGAAGCGCTAGCTCCCCACATATCTTTTTGCTGGTCTTTTTTACAAAAAGCGCTTCCATGATATCGGACATGGGCTGTTCAAGATCAAAGAGGTCCGGATGTCTTCTTAGCAGTCCGTTCATCATCTCCTCCAGGTAAAATATTGTCTCCATGATACATTCATGCCAGCTGCCCGGTATTACCCTGTTATTCAGGGTAAGGCCCAGTTCGTCAAGGATCATACCCATTGTAGCCATCAGGTTGTCTATCTTATCCTGGCAGGACTGGACCATCCATTCAGTTTCTTCCCGGTTAGAGCTTTCAATTCTGAGATTATTTAGCTTGTGAAAGATGTTTTTGGCTTCTTTCGTAAATAATTCCGATATAGCTGCCTGATAACCTTCCGGCGGAGAGGGGCAGGACCTGCACTTATCCGGCAATTCGGATTGAATGATCCGTTCGATGTTCGCAAAAGGATTTAAAAACATAAAGATGGATTTAAAGTAGGTGATCAACTAGTTTTTCATGAATTCTCTTACTATTTTTTCGGCTATTCCTGAATATTCGCAGAACTCATTGATAGTGATGCATTGATCCGGTTTCTTTCCCAGTGCTTTCCTGATTTTTTGCAAAAGCGCCCTGGCGCCGCTTTCGCTACGGCCGGTAATGTTGATCACATCACGCACATATATCACTACGCGGCCGGGTATCATTTCCGGGGACGTTTGTTTTTATTATACTGAAAGAAAGATTGATACTTCAGCTTCATTTTGCAGATAATTTTGATTTAGCAAAACTACGAAGCCCCTGAAATAAGCGGTTTGTCAATTGACAAGAAAAATAATCCAGCTGCCTTATTTGCGACTTTTTTGTCAATTGACAACTACAAGCGGTGGTTTTTTATTTTGCTATAGTGGAATTCGGAAATACCCAGGTAGGAAGCGATGTGAGCGCACTGTGCCAATTGAATGATATAAGGATATTCTTCCAGCAGCTTCCTGTATTTTTCTTTTGCCTTATAGGCTTTCCAGGCATCCCGCTGCGTGAGCTGAAAGTAATAGAGCTGGGTAAGGGTGGCGTAGGTATGAAAAAATAACGGGTACTTTTCGCAAAGCCACGTCTGATCGTCGATATGAAGTTTGATACAGGTGGTATCTTCAGATGCCTGAAGATACTCCGGGCTCTCCTGGTTAAAATAGTAGCCGTTCAGCTGGATCATAAAATCACCTTTGTGCAGGAACCAGGTGGTTACCTCTTTACGTTTGTGGTCATGATAGAGCCTCACAAAACCGTCGATGATAAAATAACAATGCCGGGATGTGTCACCGGGCTTAACCATCAGATCATTCTTCTTAAATTGTTCGATACAGCTTCTTTCGATAATCTCCTTTTTTAAATCTTCGGGGTGGGGCTGAATTTGGTCTATCCTGGCAAAAAGGCCAGCATACCCCGCATTGTCCGGGTTCTTCATCGGTTTTGGTTTTTGATTAAGAAATACTGCTGCTTAGAAGGTAGGATAGGGGCTGATCTTTTAAATTTAAGAGAAATAATACATTTCAGGAAAAGAAAATTTTCACTGAAACTGAAACGCCCCGGACCAGCCGGGGCGTTTTGCTCCTTATTCTTCATCTTTCACTACCGCCTGGCTAACCGCCACCATTACGCTTCCTGCCACGATCAGATAGCCGCTGATCTCTTTCAGCATACCGGGTAATGGTATATCTACGGTGCTTATCGCGCTGCCTGCCGCCACAAGTACCAGACCTGCGGCGCGAAGTTTACGGAAGAAAGGAGGTGTTCTTTTAAATAATCGCTCCCTGATTCCCATGATCAGATGGTTTTAAGTGATAACATGAGAAACCTGTCCGTCCGTTATGATCCGGAAACCGCTACAAAAGCCACTGCGTTGTAGAGGCCGTTACCAATGAGATAGAACTGTCCGTTCACCTCCTGGTAAAAGGAAACACCAAGGGCGAGGAGCAAAGGGGCTGTGCCGGCCGGAGGTAATTGTACTTCCAGCGATGGCGCGGTTACCCCTTCGTTGCTGATCGGCAAATGTTCTCCTGCATTTTGAGCCATCAAATGATCGCCTGTGGTGAAGTCGATCGATGCTCCCGCAATGGTAAGCCTGAAATGGCTGGCTCCTTCGGGTTTCGCGACCAACTGAGCAGTGATCAAAGAAGGGAAATCCACCTTCATTAAGCCTGATGCCCGGTCGATAGATACCGCAAACGGGGCTTTGAGTGCAGACAGGAGTGCCATATCCGTGTTTACCTCAAATCCTTGCAGCAGCCCGATGTCGCCATCTGCGATGTTCCTGAATCCACGCGGGTTCCCCATATCTGCTTTTACTACCCTGGCCATTTCACTGTTCAGCCTGCGGGTAAAGTAAAAGTCATTGATATCGCTCAGGATACCTGCAAATGTTGTCCGGATAAGTTTAGCTCCGCTGGCAGCGCGGGCAAACTCCGACATGTTTTCTTTGGTCCGGTCATTGTTGACTGCTTTGGATTCTGATTTTTGCCTGGCCAGGTAACCATCTTTGGTTTTGTAGCAGGTGATGTTGCCTATTGTGCCTTCCAGTTGCAAGACACCAGTTTGTTTTGCCATTGTATCAAGATTTTAAATTCATGTAATGAAGGGACTGTTTCGAAGGCCAGTTCCGTTTGCCTTTTTGCTACACGGAATGCCGGCGACGTCTTTCCCGCACTCCGTGTTTTCGGTACCGATAGTGCAAAGCTAGACAGGGAATTCGCTGCGTAAAAATCAGCGGGATGCTTTCAATGGATTTTGTGAGATTATGCTGGTTTCAATGGAAAAAAGGGATTTAACGGGGTTTGACGGGATTTGATGGAATCCGTGGGGAAGAAGGCTGACATTTTTTCTTAAAAGGAGGATCAGAATGGCAGCGGGTGGGGGTAACTATGCTTTTGATATGCTTTTGGTATGCTCTTGATATACTTTTGATACGCTTCGGCTATGCAGAATTTCTGTAATTCGCCTTCCGGTCTTGCCCTGATATAGGTGGCGGGGAGTTGCAACCTGGACAATGAAACGTTTGGTCGTTTACTCACGGGTTGACCATTTTTTCGCCAGCCATGCCCTGACAGGCTCATCATAGAACCGGAGTACAAGCCACGCCAGCAAACAACTTCCGATAAATACACCGGTTGCGGCCCAATATATCATTGCCTGGTCCGGTTTTATTTTATTCAGATAATTGCCAAAGATCCAGATTGCCCATATATGGGTCATATACAGCGGGTAGGAAAGCCGCCCGGTAAAGGTGCAAAACCGTTTTAACGGGCCCCGCACGGTTGCGCCGGCTCCTAATGAAACTATCAGCGGTAAAACAACTATTACCAGCAACATTTCGGTAAGCCAGTCTTTATCACGATGCGGAAATATGAATACACCCAACAGCAAGGCGGCTAAAAATAAAAAGTTGAGACGGTGTTGTATGATCAGTCTGAAACGGAAGATCACCAGCCCCGCCAAAAAAGAAAAACCAACCCGCGCGAAACCGTCAAAAAACGTCGGGGCATCCCATCCTGTAATGATCCATCCCCGTTCACGGGCTACAGCCATCAGGCAAACAACAGAAGTTGCAAGAAACACCAGCAGCCAGCGCTTAGGGAGGCGCAGCAACACCAGACCATAAAAGATGTTGATGATATACTCCATAAAAAGCGACCAGGCAGGCGTATTAAGCGGGAAGAGCCCGTTAAATCTTCCGGGGAGAAGCGGAAAGGGGATCAGGAACAACGAACTTACAAAGGCAAGAATGATCTTTCCCCAGCCCGCTTCCGCAACCATGGCTATGCCGGTAAACGGATCGAAAATATATCCGAGCAAACCAATGACACTGCCCCACACAACCATTGGATGTAACCGGATAAACCGGTTCCTGAAGAACTTCATTATACCCATTTGCGATGCCCGCTCATCATAGGCATAACCGATCACGAACCCCGACAGGCAAAAGAAAAAATCAACCGCGAGATAGCCGTGACCAATAGGGCTTAAAGTATAATCCGGTATGATGAACTCATACAAATGAAAGATCACGATAGAAAGAGCCGCAAGCCCCCTTAAACCATCTAACACCTCGAAGTGGGGCTTTGCCTGTGGAATATTGTTATGCATAACGTTACCTGGAAATTTTGCCGACGAATTTAAAAGCATGGTTTATTTGAAATGTGGCCGCTTAAAATAACCAGGCACGCCGGGAGAAGGAAAGTATGGATAATAATAGTGTATTTTTGGGTAAAATGCTATTAACCAGCCTTTTCTTAAAGGTTCATATTTGTAAATAAACCTATCCACCATGTGTTTGACCCGTTTCAGAAGCATTTACTGTTTAGTCCTCGTTCTCGCCGGCGCCACTTTTAATAGCAGCGCACAAAGCAGGGATAGTATAAAAGCATTTGACAACTGGCGGGACATGCGTGTCGGGTTGTTTATTCACTGGGGACCTTCTTCGGGCAAAGCGTTGCCTCAATCACATTCCCATGCCCGTAAAAGTGATTTTAACCCTCATGGAAGCGTGCCTGCCGAAGTGTATGATAAATTCTACACAACCTTTAACCCGGTCAAATATGATCCTGACCAATGGCTGAAACTGGCTTATGATGCCGGTATGCGTTACACGGTTTTTGTGGCTAAACACCATGACGGGTTCTGCATGTTTAAAACGGATGCTACTGATTACAATATCATGGCTACGCCCTATGGAAAAGATGTCGCTAAAATGTTTTCAGACGCATGTAAGCGGAACGGCATGGCATTGGGATGGCAAATTTCCCCGAAGGACTGGAAACATCCGGACTTCAGCGCGAACCAGGATAAATACAATAAATACTACGGGCACCTGGTCGGGGAGCTTACTGAAAACTACGGGCCTGTTTCCGTGCTTTGGTTTGATGGCATCGAACCTGTGCCGCAGGACAAATGGAAGGAGGTATCTGAAACCGTACCGGGGTTGGTATATGCCCGCAATCCCAATACTATGCTGGGAGTACACGGTGCGGTGAAAGAAGATTTCCTGAGCTTTGAATACATGGTAGGTCCGTTCGACAGGAATAAACCATGGGAGACGTGCGAAGCCATCAATCCAAGCGGCTGGGTGTATAATAAGCCGATGCCGGCCTATCCTTTCCGGAACCTGCTGCGAAACCTGGTATATACGGTTGCAAGAGATGGGAATTACCTGCTGGATGTAGGGCCCATGGAAACCGGCGAGCTTTTTCCGGCGGATGCCGAACGCCTGCGGCAATTTGCCGGTTGGATGAAAATAAACGCCGAAGCAATACATGGTACAAGAGGCGGCCCGTACCGGGACGGAGAGTGGGGAGGCGCTACCTGCAAGGAAAAATTCGTCTATTTATTTGTATCCGATAAGGTGGGTGATAAACTTGTACTCCCGCTGCCAGGCGCAAATATTACCGCGGCCGGCAGGCTGGATGGCGGCCTTCTCAAACACCAGGTTAAAGGCAGCAACCTGGTTTTGCAATTCCCGGACCGTGAAAAAGGAGAAAAACCCATCTTCACCGTGGTACGGTTAACGCTTGATAAACCAGCTTTATCCCTGCCTATAACGGATGGACAGCTCAATCTGGCAAACGCCGCCAATGTTAAGGCTTCCAGCATCCGGGACAATAACGGCAGTTTGTACGGGCCGGCGCTATTGTTTGACAATAAAGGAGAAACGGCATGGCAGGATAAAAAGGAAGATACATTATCCACCCTGCAATTTACACTGGAAGCACCTGCGGAGATCAGTGGGCTTGCCTTGTCTGAGCGCGGGCAAACAGAAGAATGGGGGCACTATTTTGCCATACAGCTTAAAGTGCGGAATAGTGAAAAAGAACCATGGAGGATAGTGTTAACCCAAAAAGGAATGTTAGGGGCTCCGCCTATCCTGAGCTTCGAAAAAACCACCGCCAGATTTGTAGCATTAGATATCCGGAAAAAAGCGGGTATCCAGTTGCAAATTTCCGAACTAAGATTGTTTGCGCCGTTGGCAGAATAGGGTACAGGCCGGGATGTTGATGACGGATTCCGGTCATTCATTATTTGCCGGGCGCAATACCGCCTTTATTGATCCACTCATCCCAGGCAGCCACAAATTCGTTATATGGCATTGGTGGTGGTTTACGGCCTTCGCCCATGTTCCAGCCTGCTTTTACCAGGGTATCCCTGGCGTGTTCTATCAGTTGTGTTTTGTTCTTATGGCCGTTCCTGTTATAGTCCATTATTTGCAAGGCAAGTTCCCGTGCTGATTTTCCTTCGAAAACCATTTTCATGTCGGCGGGGGGAAGCGCCCATTTGGGGTTACCGGGCGGCGTATTGACACCCGGCGTATTGGTGGGTTGATGGCAATTGGAACATTTCATAGCATACACGCCTTTACCATCCCGGCCCCTTACCGGCGACATGGTATGTAAATGGCTGTCATCTCCCTGGAGCGGAACATCCCCGGCAGGATGGCAATTCATGCACCGGGGGCTCATTAAAACCTTGTATACCTTCTCGAACGCAGCTACAGATGCGATTCTATCTGCCTGGCTAATGTTGTCATTCTTTGCATCAGCCACCTCATTTTCACGGCTAAGCCCGCTTGCCGACAATCCAAATACTGTCACAACAACCATCGTAATAATGGTGAGTTTGGGGTGTTGAATGAAGAATTTTTTCCCAGGTACTTTTTCCATCTGTTTTTGATTTTTACAATTCTGCGTAGCGGTTTATTACTTTGAACCTTTGTTTTGCATCTTAGCTGCAAGGTGTATTGCCTTATGAATTCTCATGTATGTGCCACAACGGCAAATATTGCCTTCCATAGCGTTGTCGATATCCTTGTCGGTCGGGTTCTTATTTTCTTTCAGCAAAACCGCGGCAGACATGATCTGGCCGGCCTGGCAATACCCGCATTGCGAAACATCCAATTCCAGCCATGCTTTTTGCAATGGATGATCATTGTCAGCTGACAGGCCTTCTATGGTGACCACCTGCTGTTCAGCCGCTCTGCTCACCTTTGTAACGCACGACCGGACGGCTTCACCGTTCAGGTGAACAACACAGGCCCCGCATTGCGCCACGCCACATCCGTATTTCGTACCCACAAGACCAATTACATCCCTGAGTGCCCAAAGCAATGGCATATTCGGGTCAATGTCCAGCTCGTATATTTTTTTGTTGATATTTAGTTTGATCATATTCGGTAATTGATAGTGTGCATTAACCTAAATTTTTCTTGTTATCCAGCGTACTGCCTGGTTGTGGGAGTTGTTCAATAAAAGGCTGGCTGTAATACCTTTTGTTGGTGGCTTTAAATAATGCATTGGCAACGGCACCGAATACAGGCGGGAAAGGTGGCTCACCCAGGCCGGTAGGATCAATATCGTTTTGTACGAAATGCACTTCAATTTTTTTCGGCGCTTCACTGTGCCGTATCATCCGGTAATTGCTAAAGTTGTTTTGTTCTGCAGCCCCTTCTCTATGACTTAGCCTGCCATACAATGAGTTACCAATACCATCCACAACGGCGCCTTCCACCATGTTCGCAGCGGCGTCCGGATTTATAACGATGCCGCAGTCAACGGCACTGACAACTCTTTCTACGTAAGGAATTCCATTTTTCATGACGATATCCACCACGTGTGCGGCATATGAATTATGGCAGAAATAGGCGGCGACGCCCCGGCTGTATTTTTTATTTTCCGGTTTGCCCCATCCCGACTTTTCTTTCACCAGGTTCAATATCCCGGCATACCGGTCCGGGTTATAATCGTTGTTTTTTCCCACGGGATTTTCTTTGGCTCTTTTCAGCAGTTCCAGCCTGAGTTCGATGGGATCTTTGCCCATGGCTACCGCCAGTTCATCTAAAAAAGACTGTTCCGCCGCAGCATTGAAGTTGGACCGCGGAGCCCTGAAAGCGCCGATCGTGATATTAGAAGGTATCTGCCATCCTTCCGCCAGGTAATTGTCAACCGCACCTGCGGGGAACCTGTTGGCATGAATAGCGTGTTCGGGAATCCCGCCGCCTTTCACATGAAACGCGATCAGATTTTTGTCTTTATCCAGCGCAGCCCGGTATGTTGCCGTATACATGGGACGGTAGATGCCATAGGTCATGTCATCTTCACGGGTGTATATCAGGTGGATGGGTGCTTTTACTTTTTTGGAGATCAGCGCTGCTTCTGACAGGTAATGCCCATAAGCTCTCCGGCCAAAGCCGCCACCCATGCGGGTCATCTGGATCTCGATCTTGTCGGGAGGTAAGTTTAATAATTTAGCCAATGTGGGCTCGGTCCAGCCAGGTGCCTGCAAGGGACCTACCAGCAAAGCTTTTTCATCGGTAACATGCGCGAAGAAATTCATGGGCTCCATGCAGTTGTGGGCCAGGAATGGTCCGTTATAGGTACGTTCGATCACCTGGGCTGCGTTTTTAAAAGCCGTTTCAGGGTCGCCGTCTTTTCTCAGCTGTTGCGCAGGTCTTTGGGCGTACTCCTTCATTTTTTCTAACTGGGTAGTGGTACTTTCAAGCGCTCCCGGTACAATCACTTCTCTTTTGGCGCCCCTTCCACCCATGGTATCTTTGGTATCGCCTGCCGCTTCCCATTGTACGATCAGTTTTTTGCGGGCATTCATTACTTCCCAGGTGGTATTGCCTACTATTACCAGCAAATCGTTGAAAGTACGGGTATCGAACCCGCCTTGTTCAAAACCGTCTTCATATAACTTAAGTGTGAAGACGTCCCTGATCCCTGGCATGTTCAAGGCCTGGGAAGCATCAAAGGATTGCAGTTTCATGCCGAATGCCGGTGGATGGTGTATCATCGCGATCAGCATTCCTTCCTGTTTATAATCCAACCCAAAGAGCGGTTTACCGGCAACGATCTTCAGGCCCTCAACATTCTTCTGCGAGCTGCGTACAACCTTAAAATCCTTTGCCGCCTTTAGCGTCATTCCTTTGGGGACAGGCAAAGCGGCGGCTTTTGACGCCAGGCTGCCATAGGTTGCCGACCTGCCGCTTTTTTCATGGGAGATCGTGCCGGCGTTGGCAGTCAGCTCTTCTATGGGGACGCCCCAGGTTTCAGCTGCCGCCTGCAGCAGCATTTGGCGGGCTGCGGCACCCGCTTCACGGAGCGGCTTCCAGTACATCCGCACTGAATTACTGCCGCCGGTAAATTGCGGTCCCAGTTTTACATTGTCGTGCGGCCCCATTTCCACCACTATTTTTTTCCAGTCGGCCTCCAGTTCTTCCGCTACAATCATGGGGAGTGAGGTCATTACATTCTGGCCAAATTCCGGGTTGGGATTGAGGATCTTTATGATATTGTCCGGTGTTATCTTTATATAGCCGGTCAATTCATTCCATTGCTCAGGCAGTGCCGCGCTCTCAGGCGTATTGGCCAGCCCGGCCCTGGAAAGCCAGGTGAAACTGATCATAAGGCCGCCCCCTGCTAATAAAGATGACTTTAAAAAAGAACGCCTGCTTTGGGTTGACTTTGATGGTTCCATCATGAAAAAATTATTGTTAAGGCAAAAGATTATTCTTCAGCATTGAGGCCGTTGTTCGCACAAGAGTAAGTTACCAAATAAATTCCCGGTTTTTTGTATATGTATTACTGGTTTTCCTACCAATATTACGGTTTGAAAAAGAACGGGAACTTCGCCAGTCAGGAATTCGTTAGATTTGGTAACGCCGCCCACAGGTATCGGGCGGTATATTTAAATTTACAAAACTGTCCTGATATAAGGATGAAAGAGATTCTGGAAATAATTCAGGCATATGAAACGGCCCGGCGCGATCAGATGCGGGCTGTGCTGGCTACTGTAGTTAAGGTCGAAGGATCTTCCTACCGTCAGCCGGGAGCGCGCATGCTCGTAACGGAAGACGGGAGCCTCACGGGAGCTATCAGCGGAGGCTGCCTGGAGGGGGATGCGCTTCGTAAAGCTTTGCTGGCCATACACCAACGGCAAAATAAACTGATTACCTACGATACCAGCAATCCTGACGATATCGAATTTGGCGTCCAGCTCGGCTGTAATGGTATCGTGCATATCCTTTTCGAATATATCGATACTGAAAAGCCGGACAATGCGCTGGCGTTACTGTCGCGGCTGATGGAAGACCGCAGGGAGGCGGCATTGGTCACCTGTTATTCGCCGGACCGCAAGGCACCGCAGCAAGGCACCGTTCTTTGCTGGAAGGCAGGAGCCGGGTACGGTGCAGGGATTTCGGGCGTGGATCTTTCCGCCGACCTTGCAAAGGTGATAGAAGAAAGGCGGACCATCATCAGGAAAATCTCCACGGAAGGCGATGGGGTTGAGGTATTGCTGGAATATGTGGCTCCACGGGTATCGCTCATCGTGGCCGGGGCCGGAAATGACGTGAAGCCGTTGGTAATAGCAGCTTCTTTGCTGGGTTGGGAAGTAACGGTGGCAGACGGCCGGGTGACGCATGCAAAGGCGGCCCGTTTTCCGGGAGCGAAAAATGTTTTGCCCGTGCGGCCTGAAGAATTGATCAGCCGGTTGGCCATTGATAAATCAACCGTATTCGTCCTGATGACGCACAATTATAAGTACGACCTGGCGCTGTTGAAAGCACTTCCCTCATCGCCAACGCCATACATCGGGGTGCTGGGCCCAAAAACCAAACTGAACCGGATGCTGCAGGATCTTGCTTCAGAAGGCATTAACCTCACCTCCGAACAGCTGGATCGCGTCTATGGCCCTGTAGGACTCGATATAGGGGCTGAAACCCCGGAAGAGATCGCTATTTCCATCATTGCGGAAATAAAGGCCGTATTAGGTGGGAAAACGGCGGGCTTCCTTAAATTCCGCAATGAGAAGATCCATAAGGATACAATTGTCTTACCATAAGTTTTATCATGATTGAAGACCGCTTTGGACGTGTACATGATTACCTGCGCCTTTCGCTGACCGATAATTGCAACCTGCGTTGTTTTTATTGCATGCCGGAGGAACGGTATGCCTTTGCGCCCCATGCGCGGCTCATGCAGGTGGGGGAAATCGATCATTTAGCGAGGGTGTTCGTTTCCCAGGGTGTTCGTAAGATCCGGCTGACGGGCGGGGAGCCCCTGGTCAGAAAAGATGCGCCCGCCATTATCAGGTCGCTGGCGGAACTTCCGGTGGAACTGGCCTGTACCACGAATGGCATCCGGTTGGATGAAATGATCGCGGATATCGAAGCCGCGGGTTTCGCCAGTATCAACGTCAGCCTCGACACGCTGCAGCCCGGTAAATTCCTGAAAATCACCCGGCGGGATCTCTTTCACCGCGTCCGGAATAATATCGGTCTTTTACTGGACCGGGGCATCCGCACCAAAATCAACGTCGTGGTCATGAAAGGGCTGAATGACGATGAGATCACGGATTTCATAGCGCTTACGCGGGAAAGCCCGGTGGAAGTACGATTTATTGAATTCATGCCCTTCAGCGGGAACCGGTGGACAAGCAACCAGGTATTCACCTACCGCGAGATACTGGAAGAAGTGAATACGAAATACGAAACGAGTCCCATGCCGGCCGGGCCCAATGAAACGGCCCGGCGATTTTCCATACCAGGCCACCAGGGGCATTTTTCAGTTATCAGCACGATGACCGCTCCATTCTGCGCGGGTTGCAACCGTATACGCCTCACAGCGGACGGGAAACTGAAGAATTGCCTGTTTTCCAAAACGGAGACAGACCTGCTCACGGCATTGCGCCGCGGTGAGGATGTACTACCGCTCATTCTGGAAAATGTCCGGTTGAAAGAACGTGCACTGGGTGGGCAGATGAACGGAGATTTTAAGAACCTCGATGCCCGGTCGATCGAAAACCGGAGCATGATAACCATAGGTGGATAATGCAGCAGCAAACAGGGATCATCATTTTGGCAGCTGGCGCTTCGTTGCGTATGGGGCAGCCTAAACAATTAATGACCTTTGAGGGGAAAAGCCTGGTACGACTGGCTGCAGATGCCGCGCTGGTGGATAAAAGGCATGTGGTGATGGTGGTTTTGGGCGCGCATGCGGATGCCGTTGCCCGGGAGCTGGCGGGTACCGGGGTACGACTGGTCACCAACAGCGGCTGGCAATCCGGGATGGCGTCGTCCATCAGGGTGGGAGTGGAGTCGCTGCTGGATGCGGCCCCTGATATTACTTCCTGCATTCTCGCTGTTTGCGATCAGCCGTTTCTCAGTGCTACCGTCCTCGAAGGATTAAAATCGGCCCAACTCACCTCCGGCAAGGGGATTGCAGCATCCGCATATGATAACACTTATGGCACGCCGGCGCTGTTCACCCGTCCATATTTCAAGTATTTGCTGCAGCTGGAAGGCCAGGAAGGCGCGAAGAAAGTGATCCGGCAGTACAGTGCGGATACTGTCATGTATCCATTTGAAAAAGGCCGTACCGATATAGACACAATGGAAGAATATAATCAGTTGACCCACCAGATGATCAGCGTTGAAGCCGCCAAAGAGATTATCAGCAGGAGTTTACCTGAATGGAACCGCAGCGTTCAGCTTCATCTTGCTGAAGCCGCCGGGCATGTAGCGGCGGCGGATGTGGTGGCCGGCGGGGATTTTCCCCGGTTCGCCCAGTCCTCCATGGATGGTTATGCCATCCGTTTCCAGGACAAGGACCGGGAGCTTGAAATCGCCGGCGAGATTCCCGCAGGTGCTTCGGAGCTATTCCGGCTGAAGGCAGGGAAGGCCTTGCGGATATTTACCGGTGCGCCCATGCCTGCCGGGGCGGATACTGTTGTGATGCAGGAAAAGGTGACGGTGACTGCGGAAGGTATGCTCCTGGTAAGGGACGAAGAACTGAGCGCGGGCCTGAACGTCCGTCCCAGGGGTAGCGAGGTGTCCGAAGGTGCGGTGGCAATGACGGCCGGTACGTTTCTTTCTGCGGCTGCGATCGGATTCCTGGCCGGTATCGGAAAAACCCAGGTGGAAGTTGTAGCCACGCCCGCAATCGTCATTATCGTCACCGGCAACGAGTTGCAGGAACCGGGCCTGCCATTGGGATATGGCCAGGTATATGAATCGAATTCAATTCAACTGCGAAGCGCACTGAAGCACATTGGCATCAACGATATAACAGTGCGTCATGTGAAGGACGATCCCGCTATGCTCACGCAGGCGCTGGCGGATGCGCTGGGCTCCTTCGATATGGTGCTGCTGGTAGGCGGCGTGAGCGTTGGCGACTATGATTTTGTTGCGAACGCCGCGGTGAAGGCCGGTGTCCGCCAGGGATTCCACCGGGTCAGGCAAAAGCCGGGGAAACCGCTCTTTTTCGGGACATTGGAAGACAAGCTGGTGTTTGGGCTTCCTGGAAATCCTTCTTCCGCGCTTACATGCTTTTACATGTATGTGGCGCCAGCACTGGAAGCCATGTTAGGGCGGCCGCACGGCTCCCGCAAACTGTTTGCGCGAACGACGCATGCATATCGCAAGAAGGCCGGGTTGACGCATTTTCTGAAAGCTTTTTTCGACGGCACGGCAGTTACTCCGCTGCATGCCCAGGAATCGTACCGCCTCCATTCCTTTGCACAGGCGAATTGTTTCCTGGTATTGGGAGAGGCGTCCACCGGGTGCGAGGCAGGAGATGAGGTTGAAATACAGTTGCTGAATTTATGATTGTGCACGGTCACTGATGAAACCCATCAGTGGAAAGTAAATCAATAGTATGGTAGACATCACATTTAAAAGTTTTACGCTGAGAAAAGCCATTGCTACCGCGACGGTGCGCGTTTCCCGCCCGGAAACAATAGAACTGGTGCAACAGCGGAAGGTGCCGAAAGGCGACGTATTCGAGTTTGCCCGCGCTTCCGCGTTGCTGGCCATCAAAAAAACCAGCGACATGATCCCGGACTGCCACCCGCTGCCGGTTGAGTTTGCCGCGGTAACTTATGAAGTGGAAGAGTTGTGTATTAATATTCGCGTAGAAGTACATACTATTTACAAAACCGGGGTGGAAGTGGAGGCCATGCATGGTGCTTCCCTCGCGGCGCTGGTGATCTACGATATGCTCAAGCCCGTTGATAAACAGGTGGAAATACAGAACATCAGGCTCCTGGAGAAACTGGGTGGTAAAAGCAACAGCCCTGTGGTGGAGGCAGAAGGTCTGAAAACAGCTGTGGTTGTATGCAGCGATTCCATTTCCAAAGGGCAAAAGGATGACAGATCAGGTAAATTAGTTGTGGAGGCCTTGCACGGCCATGGAATCCGGGATGTTGAATATTTTGTTGTTCCCGATGAGGTTAGCGCCATTCAGCGGCGGCTGGAAATATGCAGGGAAAGCAGCGTCGATCTGCTGATCTTTACGGGCGGCACCGGTTTGTCGGACCGGGATGTGACCCCGGACGCTGTTCTGCCGTACATTACGAAACCCATACCGGGCATCATGGAAACTGCCAGGCAATATGGACAGCTCCGTAGCCGTACGGCGATGCTTTCGCGTGGGATTGCCGGGTTTTCGGAAAATATGCTGGTGATTACGCTGCCGGGCTCGCCGAACGGTGTTAAAGAAAGTATGCAGGCCATATTTCCGCAGGTTTTGCATGTGTTCCATGTAAAACGGGACAAACCCCATTAACCAAACTAGCCCCTAAAGCGGCTGATCAATAACTTCAAACGCCCGATGGTTTGTTCAATTTCCGGTCCGGTAGTAAACCGCCCCAGGCTGAAACGGATGGAAGAAAGCGCATCCTGGTCGCTGAGGCCCATCGATTTGAGGACATGGGAAGGGTAAGTAGTTGCCGCAGTGCAGGCCGATCCGCTGGATACGGAAATATGTTGCAGCGCGAGGATCAGTTGATCCGCATTGACGCCGGGAAAACAGATGTTGGTGGTATTGTAAAGCCGTTGTTCCGGGTGTCCGTTCCTGGATGTATCCTGAATTGACAGCAGTTCCTGTTCCAGCTGATCGCGTAATGCCCCGATCCGGCGGCTATCCCCGGCCATGTCTGTGCCTGCGATTTCCGCTGCTTTCCCTATCCCGATAATTCCGGGTACATTGAGGGTTCCGCTCCGAAGCCCTTTTTGATGACCGCCTCCATGCATCTGGGCCGAAAACTTCCTCCTGATCCCCGGAGAAATAAAGAGGGCGCCGCTCCCTTTAGGGCCATAAAATTTATGTGCCGATAACGGCATGAGATCAACCCCTAGTTCGTGGACATTCACCGGAATCTTCCCGACGGCCTGCGTGGCATCGCAAAGCATCAGGGCGCCGCGGGCATGTGCAATATCGCTGAAGCGCGGGATGGGATGAATGACACCGGTTTCATTGTTCGCAAGCATCGTACATACGCATAGTGTCTCATCGGTCACGGCATGTAAAAGATCCTCTTCATTCACTGATCCGTCTTTGCCTGCTGAAATCACTGTAATCCGATACCCTTGTTGCTCCAGGTAAACGCAGGTATCCAGGACGGCTTTATGTTCGGTGGCAATCGTTACAATATGATTTCTTTCCGCGGAATGGATGCCTTTCAGCGCCAGGTTTACAGATTCCGTAGCGCCCGAAGTATGCAGTATATTATCCGGACTGGCCCCGATGAGCCCCGCCAGCTGTTCGCCTGCACTTTCCACAGCTTCCCGGACGGATAAACCGAATAAATGGGCGCTGCCGGCATTCGCAAAATGTGTTTTGAAAAATGGCAGCATCGCTTCGAGCACCCGCTCATCCAGGGGTGTTGTAGCGTTATAGTCTAAATATATGGGTGTTGCAGACATTGATATTTCCCGCTGTTACGGGCATTTCAAAGATAATTCTTTCAACTATACATCCGCCCGGTCCCACTATTCCCATATACGTGAATTTTCTACCCAATGGGATGGATAATGGCCCGTCGCTGGCCGGCTATAGCCACGAAACAGTGATAGTGGTAGGAAAACAGGGAAAATGTATACTTCCCTGCCCATAATTCGGCTGATATTTGTTTTTATGCATCCTCTGGGCGGCAGGATGCGGCTTTGGAAGTCAGAACAGCTGCCCCGGAAGGATTGTTATAGTATTGTAGTTTACACAAATAAGTTATTACCTGATGACATACAATTGTTCAGATAAAAATGAATGGAGGAAACCGGATACGCGGATAAAAACATTCATTAGAAACCTCACGCTGACCTTCCTGGTGATAGCAGGGATATTTTCCGGTGCGGCAGCGCAAACTGATAGTGCTATGCAAACAAAACTGTCACGAACACAACAGTACCTCATTCCGGTTGCCGCCATTACGGCCCAGGGTAACCTGTCAAAGCTTAAGCCGCAGCTGGCGGCCGCGCTGGACGCGGGGCTGACGGTAAACCAACTGAAGGAAACAATCGTTCATTTGTACGCATATTGTGGCTTCCCGCGCAGCATTCGCGGTTTGCAAACCCTGATGGCCGTGCTGGAGGAGCGAAAAGCCAAAGGCATCACAGACGTGCAGGGGAGGGAGGCTTCCCCGATCACGGATAGCCGTTCCAAATATGACCGCGGCAAGGAAGTGCTGGGGAAAATAAGCGGTGCATCGCAGGATGGCCCGAAAACGGGTTACGCTGCTTTCTCCCCGGAAATAGAGATCTTTCTGAAAGAGCACCTGTTCGCGGATCTGTTCGAACGCGACGTGCTGAGTTATGCTGAACGGGAGTTGGTCACTATTTCCGTGCTGAGCAGCATAGGCGGCGTTGAGCCCATGTTAAGGAGCCATCTGGACATCTGCCTGAACGTTGGAATTTCGCCGGCACAGCTACGGGAGTTTACCGCTATCATCACTTCAACGATCGGCGAAAAAGAGGCAAAAGCCGCCCAGGAGGTGGTAGACCAGGTGTTGAAAAGTAAAGAGCCTGCTAAATGACCGATGCTGATATGGTAGAGTTAGCTGGCCGGCTCCGCAACCGGAATGCCGGTCACAGCAAGGAAAAATAATCAGATCGTACTTAAAATATTTTTTAATGATTTCAAAGAGCGAATTAATAAAGATGTTGAGCTTATTGCCATTGGTATTGACTACCGTATCATTGCATGCACAGGACAAACAGCCACCATTAGTCATTATGCGGCAGGGCAGTTTTGCTGTAGGTGGAACAAAGACTACCGAACCCGGGAACTTCGATCTGAATAACGCGTTGCAGCCTAAGGGACAAACTTTTCATGGGGATCATGCCTATGTTTTTTACCAGGTCCCGGTAAAAGCCCGAAAGTATCCCCTGGTCTTCCTGCATGGCGCCGGACAGTCAAAAAAAACCTGGGAAACAACACCCGACGGTAGAGAAGGCTTCCAGAATATTTTCCTGCGCAGAAGGTATCCTGTTTACCTGCTCGACCAGCCCCGGCGGGGTGATGCCGGGAAGAGTGCCGTTGCAGCTACCATCCATCCAACGCCCGACGAGCAGTTCTGGTTTACGCAGTTCAGGATCGGGAATTATCCCGATTTTTTTCCCAATGTTCAGTTTCCGAAGGATACGGCTTCCCTGGAACAGTTTTTCAGGCAAATGACCCCAAATACGGGCGGCTTTGATGGCAACGTTATTTCGGATGCGATCTCGCAATTGTTCAATAAGATCGGGGAAGGCATTTTGGTTACCCATTCACAAGGCGGTGGCCCGGGTTGGTTTACCGCCATTAAAAATGATAAAGTTAAAGCTGTTGTGGCTTACGAACCATACAGCGGTTTCCTGTTTCCCGAAGGCGAACTTCCCCAACCGATAAAGTCAACAGGCCTTTTTGGCGAACTGAAAGGTGTGGCAATACCCTTATCCGACTTCAAAAAACTAACGCGCATGCCCATTGTCGTTTATTATGGGGATAATATCGCCATGGAGCCGACCACAGTATGGAATAAAGACCATTGGCGTTCGGGGCTTGAAATGGCGAGGATCTGGGCGGCAGCCATCAATAAACATGGAGGCGATGCAAAGGTGGTCCACCTGCCCGGGATCGGGATCAAAGGCAATACACATTTTCCTTTTTCTGACCTGAACAACGTCCAGGTAGCGGACGAGCTGGAAAAATGGTTAAAGGAAAAAGGGCTGGACAAGTAATATTGGTAGAAGGAAAATTTAAAAGTATGAAAAAGTTATCAGTGATCCTGACATCAGCATTGTCAATAGCAGCATTGGATGCTGTAAATGCTCAAACGAAGAACCCGGCAGTTCAGAAAAACCCTTATACGCTTGTATATGAAGGTGCCATCACCCAAAATGAAAAAGGGAAAGTAAACATCCACCCGGTGAAATATAAACTGAACGGGATTGACATCGCCGCGAATGTGTATACTCCGGCAAATTATGATGCTTCAAAGAAATACCCGGCAGTAGTGGTAGCACACCCCAATGGTGGAATAAAAGAGCAGACAGCCGGGCTGTATGCACAGCGTTTGGCGGAGGCCGGTTATATAACCATTGCCGCGGACGCAGCGTATCAGGGAGCAAGCGGTGGAGAGCCCCGTCATACGGATAAGCCTGCCTACCGGACTGAGGATATTCATGGTATGGCTGACTTTATTACGCAGTATGTGGGGGTGGATGCGAACCGTTTAGGTGTTTTAGGCATTTGCGGTGGCGGCGGTTATACTTTAAAAGCAGCGCAATCGGATAAACGGTTTAAAGCCGTCGCAACCCTGAGTATGTTTAATTCAGGGGAAGTAAGACGTAATGGTTTTCAGAATTCCCAGTTGGCTACCGTGGAACAGCGATTGAAGCAGGCTTCGGATGCCCGCGCACAGGAGGCCGCCGGCGGTAAAGTTATATACTCAGGTGTAGCAGGCGTCACCGATGAAGAGATCGCTAAAACCCCAACAGATCTGTACCGCGAGGGATTCGAGTATTATTACAGAACGCATGCACACCCGAATTCCACCTTTCTGTATACCATGAGCAGCCTGCTAGACCTCATGACCTGGGATGCCGCCACGAACATGGATTTAATTGATCAGCCCCTGCTGATGATGGCCGGAAGCAAAGCGGATACAAAATATATGACAGATGAAGCTTTTAGCAAGGCAACCCGGGCAAAAAATAAGGAATTGTTCCTGATCGATGGCGCTACTCACATACAGACGTATTGGAAGCCGGAGTATGTGTCGCAGGCCGTTAATAAACTGAAGGATTTTTATCAAAAAAACCTGTAAAACCAAGATGATGAACTGTAAAAGCATAGTAATAGTGTCCCTGGTTGGGATGGTTTCATTTTCCTGTAGCCAGCAACATGCATCCGTAAATGAGACCGCCATTTTTGAAAAAGGCGAAAAGATCACGAACAATAACTTCACAGGATCAGCATGGTTGAAAAATTTGCTGGAAGCAGATAGCGTGAATCAAACAAGCGTCGGTAGCGTCACCTTTGAGCCGGGTGCAAGGACCAACTGGCATTCCCATCCCGCCGGCCAGATCATCCTGGCGCTGGACGGCATCGGTTACTACCAGGAGAAAGGTAGCCCGAAGATCACTGTAAAGAAAGGCGATGCCATAAAATGCCCGCCGGATGTTCCGCATTGGCATGGAGCGAGCGCGGATACGAAATTTGTGCAGGTGGCCATCACCGGAAGGGAAAAGGGCGAGACCGTATGGCTGGAGCCGGTGACGGACGAGGAGTACAACCAATAGTTTAAATTTAGTTTATTAATAAAAGTATCGGCGTTAGGCATAGCTTGTCGTATATGCCCATCGCGCGAAGAACTTTTTTTTGTACTGTGAATCCGGCTGCCGATGCCCCGCGATGACATCTGCAGCCGGATCTTGTCCTGCAATTAAAAGGAATTACAACCCGATCTTCCCATAGGGCACCCTGATCCCTTTCACCCTGTACCAATACGGGTCCAGCCAGGCGCCTTCGCAACTTTCCTGGTCGCAGCCGGAGAAGTTGAGGCAATAGGTCAGCAGCAGCTCCTGCCGCCCATTGTCGAACTCCGGATGTACCACCGGCGTATAATACCGTGCATATTGTCCCTTAAAGTATTCCTGGATCGTGTACACCTTCACCGGAGTGGTGAACGGGCCGGTCGGCGAACTGGACGTAGAGATGTAAATATTCCTTGTCGTTTCGCAATTGAAGCCCTGGTCCATTGTCATGTGGATATACTTGCCGTTCAGATAGGCAACACTGTTGGATCCCTTGCCGGTGGTTATCCTGGCGGCAGTGCCGGTGGTCGGGCTGCTGGTCCAGGCGGAGCCGTTGTAATACTGCCATTGGAACGGAGTATTGACAGCAAAGCGGGCTACGTGTATATTGCTTTCATAATTGAAACTGATGCCCTGGCTGCCGAATACGTATACGTAACCATCTCCGGGTTTTACCATGCCGGTGGAATAGTTGATCGAGGGCGTGCCGCTGAGCCCGTTCGGCATAAAGCGCTCTGACACCCATTGCGTACCGGTGCTTTGCGTGAGGCGGTACAACGACTGGCCCGTTGCATTCAATCCATTTCCTTCCCCGCATTGTACATACACTTTATCCCCGATCTCAATGCCGGGGCCGGACCAGGTCCAGGCTGTGCCCGGTTGGATATTAAAGATCTGTTTGGGTTTGCCGGATGTGCTGGTGGTGATCGTCATATTCGGCGCATTGTTGGGGTTCCAGTTTGTTTTCGACGGCTGGATGAACACGGAGTTGCTGTAACTATGGAACGCACCGCAGTTGAACAGGCCATTTGGCTGCACCTGCGAGCCGTCCCAGGCATCCTGCGTTACCCACAATACCTTGCCGTTGTTGCTGCTCCAGGTAAGGGGGATAGTATTCCCCTGGTCGAATGCGGAGGAGCCCAGGCTGGCGCTGTTCCGGTGAAAAAAACGCACCACTTCGTCATCGCGCCAGGTGTCTGCCGCAATCGAACTCACCGTCCATTGTTGTTTTGTATCAGTCACGGCGGTTTCCTGGATCGCCTTCGCACCGTTGGCGGTGGAGCCGCCCTGTACAGACAGGGCCAGTCCGTTGCCTTTGTTGAAGATCTTGTACTGCCCGTTGCCAAGGTCCTGCATACGCCAGAGCTGTTGATCGGCCAGCAGCGGGAATGCTGCATATTGCTGCAGGATGGTGCCGCTTGAGCCGGTACCCGAAGGTACGTCCAGCAGCTTGCCGCTGTAGAGGTTGCGGATGTGATAGTACTTTACACCGCCGGCAGTGGTCTGATAGATGACATGCCATTTCTGCCAGTTATCCATCTGACCGGCGGGCCCGGAGAACTGCCACTGCTGCAGTTGGGCATTGTCTTTAAATTTCTCATTGAGGGTAGGGCTACCGCTTGTCTCCAGGTATTTCCCGCTCTTGACGTTGGTGATGGTGACCGTGGCATAATCCGGCACGGCCAGCAGGGCTACGGATAGTTTTGCTTCGTCCAGCGTAACGGGTTCATCCGTCAGGGGTTGCCGGCAGGCGGCAATGGCGAGCAGGCAGCACAACATGGAAAGGGTTTGTTTTTTCATAACATGTATTTATTGGTGAAATATGAACAAAATAATGGCCCTCCGGCCAGGTGACTGACAGGTTGTTCTAAGGGTTCGATATGACAGACGTTTATACCAGGCTGATCCTGCAGATGTTGTATCAGTTCGCGCAATCGGGGCAGTGGAATAGGCAGGATCCCCCGCAATTAAGACACTTCAAAACACACACACCGCCATCACGGTAAGAAAAAGGAAAGGCTGCGAAAATCAGGCGGGGAAATAGCAGGTGTCCGCAACGGGCAATACAATGGATACGGATTATCCGTAAATTAGATGTATGAAAGTAGGCGGCAGGGAAACGATGTGACGTGAGGGTTGAACAGTAACGGTTATCAGTAACGTATGATTGTACAAAGTAAAACAAACGATTTCAGGGACATATTCGACATCATCAACGATGCGGCTTCCGCGTATAAGGGGATTATACCTGCCGACAGATGGCACGAACCTTATATGACGGAAGAGGAGCTGCAAGGCCAGATGGACGATGGCGTCAGCTTCTGGTGTTATGTAGACAACGGCGATATCACAGGGGTAATGGGTATCCAGGATAAGCCAGATGTCACCCTGATCAGGCATGCTTATGTACGGACATCTGCAAGGAATAACGGTATCGGCGGCAAACTGCTGAATCATCTTTCCCAACTCACGGCTAAACCTATTTTAATCGGTACATGGGCCGACGCGACCTGGGCAATCAATTTCTATAAAAAACATGGTTTCAGGATGGTGTCGTTTGAGGAAAAAGAAAGGCTCCTGCGAAAATACTGGTCCATTCCGCTAAGGCAGATTGATACTTCCATCGTGTTGGCAAGCGCCAATTTCACCGGTGCGATGTAGCCGCCCGGGGTACCAGCGGCTTGTTATCAGCCTGAAACCTGTGCCGCCGTCATGTATGTTACTGCAAATTCTTTCCTTACAATGCTGCCACTACCTGCTTAAATTCCTTTGCCATCGGCGCTGAAACAGTGCCGGGCTTAAACTTTACCTTTTTTACCTTTCCTCCCAGCAACGTACGGTACCATACCAGCGAACCAAGATAACAGCCCGCGGTATTGGCGTGATTGGCGTCAAAGGCGAGTTTGCCATCGCGCCAGATGTACCCTACATGCAGGGAATTGGCCTGATTGGGCAATTGGCCGGCCTGCGGGGTATTAAAATTATAGGCGGTGTCTTTGCTGTAGTGCCACTTCAGGCTGGAATCCATTGCCCTGAATGCATCGCCCGTGGGAATGACGGTGAGGCCCAGCTCGGCAGCGGCCTTGTGGTAAGCTGCCCTTACATGCCGGTGCATTTCTTCCGCGTTCTTTGCGCGCTCGTTTCCGTTTATTTTCCCGAAGGCCTCCGCATCGTTGCGGTAAGCCCATACCTGGTGAATGAAGATCTTCGCCCCGGGCTGCAGCGACCTGATCAGTTCAACCAGCTTGCGTGCATAAGGCTCATAGGTATCGGGGTCACCGGAGAGGAGGGAGTATTGCTGAATGGTGACTATATCCCAGCGGCCATTGGACAGCATCTCCCGAAGGGATTTGCCCTTATAGGCTTTCTCGCCGGACTCCGCCAGTTTCCAGTGCCTTTCGAGCGAGCAACCGCCCAGTTCGGCGCGGCCCAATTCCAGTTCCATACCGCCTTCCTTTGCCAGTTGGGGCAAGAATGAGGCGGCATTCTGTGAAAAGCTGTTGCCGATAATGAAGAGGCGTATTTTTTTACCACCCTGAGCCTGTACCGTGATGCATATACTCAGCAGTATAAAAAGGCTTGTTCTGAATTTTGATAACATGCTGTTTTGTTTAAGCGTACGGTTAAATTATTACTTAGCGGCTGATAATCCAAATCCCCCGGGGGAACAGCTAACCCTGGCCGGGAGAGAAAAGAGGTCTTCTACCCGGATTTTCCCCGGGCATCTACGTGGAGCCGGTACCGTATTTTTACGGGATTTTGTTTCCATGAACAATGGCCGTATATAGGTAAACCCTTTGCTGTAAATAGTTGTATGCCTGCTTCACTTCCACTTGCCTCCGCCGGCCGCATTTTTCCGGGAAAAGTGATTTACCTTCAATTTACAGCGATGAACTATATGCAGTAAAGAATATACTTATTCAATAACCTCAAACATTTTTGTTATGAAAATCTTACTTTTTTCCCTTTTGGGAATTGCATTGTTAACCCTGTCTGCCGCCTATTATCTTGAACACGAAAAGCCGCCGGTAGAAAGGCCGCAACCCATAACAGCCGCGCAGGATGCCTGCCCCGACCCGTGCACGGGAGAAATGAAATGGGTGACCATGAACGAAGCCGTGGAAATGATCGCGGAGTACGGTAAGAACCAATATAAAGGCATAAAAAAAGGGATAACTGATAAGTTAAGACCTACCAGGGGTGATCAGGCAGACCAGTTTGCGGATGCCCGGTACATCACGTTCCCGGTGGATACTATTAAGAAATTTATCTGCCAGGTAGAATCCATTCTCGGCAAAGGAGAGCATCTGAATGCGGCGGACCGCCGCATCAAACCCTGCGACCTGGGGATCAAGTTCTATTATGCCGCATACCGCGGAATCGCGGCGGAGGCGGACATCAAACGCAGTAAAAAGGGGAGGCATACACTGCTGATGATACCTACTTACTGGGACGATTCCCTGAAAGAATACATTGAGTTCTTCCCGGGCTATGTGCTGCCGGACAAACATACGATGCCCCTTGGGCAGGTGTTTGACGACTACTACGTATCAGATTCGAAACTGGCGTATAAAAAGAAGCCGCTTCCTTCCGGAAATCCGCCGATGATGCTGCTTTCCCTCAGCATCGACCGGGATGCGGGCAAAAATCAGGGTAATCTTTGTCCTCCGCCGGACGGTTGCCGGAGCGCGCTTTTGCAGAAGGCCAGGGTATTGGAATAGCATAAGAAGGATAACTTACGGATATGGAATATTTACTGATGGCCCTGGAGCTGGCCGCGTTCCTGGTGGCCTGGTTACATTACAGCAGCCTGAAACGCAGGGGCATGGTGTTTATCCCGGTATTGCTCGCCGTAGTGCTGGTCAGCGAGGCAGTAGGCTTTTTGCTGCTGAAGAAGTATGTAAGCTGGGTGCCGAACGGCGTATGGTATAATTACATGACCCCGCTGCAGTTTCTCTGCATCTTCCTGCTTTTCCGGCGGAACACCCGTTCGCGCCCCTGGAGAACGGCCATCCTCTGTTTTGCCGGGCTTACGGTGCTGCTCACCCTGCTCTATGCCATCCTGCCGCATTCCAGGCAGTTCAATACTTTCAATTTCACGGTGGAGGCGGGCTGTGTGGCCGTATGCTGCCTGCATTACCTGTACGAGTGCATGAACAGCAACAATATCACGGCTATCGAAAAGAACCCCTTGTTCTATTTCGCGATGGGCACCCTGCTGTTCTACCTGGGCACGCTGCCGCTCCGCTCTATGTACAACTACCTGTACCAGCATCACCGGGCGCTTTTTTTCGGGTATTACGAGCTTTCAAGGATTTTGAATTATATTATGTATGGATTGATCATATTCGGGATATTATGGGCGAAAAAGAAATAGGCGTTTTTTTTCTGTCGCTGGCATTGACCGTGATCATCGTGGTAATGGCCGTGGGGTTCATTATTGCGAGTATCCGCCGCCGTACGCGGGCTTTTGAAAAAGAAAGAGAACATGCCACGCTGCAGCACCGGCAGGAGCTGCTGGAGGCCCGCGAGGAAATACAACACAGTCTCATGCAGAGCCTCGGCTCCGAGCTGCACGATACGGTGGGGCAGAAGCTCACACTGGCTTACCTGCAAATGGAAAATGCGTTGCTGCTGGAGGATATGCAGGCGCTGAAAGATCATATCGTTATACACAACAATCTCGTGCAGGAATCGCTGCAGGAGCTGCGCAGCCTCAGTAAGATACTCATCTCCCATACCCTGGTCGATTTCAGCCTGATCCATTTCCTGGATAAAGAGCTGGGCCGCCTCCGGCAAAGCCGGTTGTGCCATGCGGAGCTGCAATACCCGCAAGGGGCGGACCGGATCGCGGATGACCGCACGGAACTGCACCTGGCGCGCATCTGCCAGGAATTTATACAGAATAGCCTGAAGCACAGCGGCTGCACGCTCATCACGATCAGCATTTCGGAAAAGGCCGGCGCGCTGGAGATCAGGTGTGCAGACGATGGCGCGGGCTTTGACCCGGGCAGGGCAAAACCTTATGATTCCCGCTCGGGCAGTGGTCTTGCCATGATCAAAAGCCGCGCGGCCTCCATTCATGCACAATGTGCCTGGGAAACAGGCAAAGGCGCCACGCTGGTGCTTACGCTTCCTCCCGGTCAAATAAACATGGCATATGAAAAGTAACATCGTGATCGTAGACGATCACATTCTCATTGCGGAAGCCCTCGCAAGCATGATCGGGACCATCCCGGGTTTTGACGTGCTCTATGTATGCAGCAACGGCCGTGAGATGATCACGCGGTTTACGCAGCCGCGCAACATCCCGGATGTCGTGATCCTGGACGTGCAGATGCCGGTGATGAGCGGTTATGAAGTAGCGGAATGGCTCACCGCCCACCATCCCGGCATCCTCATTCTCGCGCTGAGCATGCAGGATGACGAGGATAAGGTGATTCGCATGATACGCGCCGGCGCGAAAGGTTACCTGCTGAAAAGCATCAAACAGGCCGACCTTGCCAATGCGCTGGCTACCGTGGTGAAAGAAGGCATCTATTACACTCCGCAGGTAAGCAGAACGCTGGCCAATGACTATGTGAAAAAAGAAGTAGTGAAAGCGGAGCTGAGCGATAAGGAAAAAGAAATGCTGCCGCATATCTGCTCGGAAGCAACCTACCGCGAGATCGCCGCACAGTTGTTTCTTTCGCCCCGCACGGTGGAAGGGCATGCCAACGCCATCATGGAAAAGCTGAATGTGCGCAACCGCATTGCGCTGGTGTTGCTGGCGCAAAAGAAAGGTTGGATATAAAACCCGTAAAATTACCTGCCACATTCCCGCATATATACCCGGCGCCGGGGTTATAGCAGATCGTAGTTTTAACCAACAAAAAACGTTTGGTATGAAAACAGATCTGCACTGCCTCCCGGGCGGCAACAACCCCGTAGAGACAATTTCCTTCACCATTGTTATTTCCCCTCAGCAGGTGAAGACTGAAGAAACCCCTTTTGGCGTCAGGTACAGCCTGGGTAAAGATTACAAAGTAACCTCCGCACCTGGTACGCCCTCTTTCCCTTCGCGTATAGTGCAGGTAGCGCTGCCGCTGGATGCCACAGATATCACGGTAACCGCGGAGTCGCTCTGTTCACGCAGGCTCTCGGAAAAGCCGGTGTTTATCATGCCGGTACCGGAATACCGCATTGCCGCCAAAGGCAGCGGCGGCCACCGGCCGGACGGGGACAGGCTGGAAACAATCCGTTCCAGGGCCCTGCAACAAACGGAAGATGACCGGCAGTCTGCCCCGCTGATGCAGGGCCCGCTGATCAGGCCCGATGCTGAAGCGTATGCAAAGACCTTCGAACAGCCGCCGGCATTGGCCTCGCTTATCAGCATAGTGGAAGTGGGCGGCAACAGGATAACAAACATCAGCATCAGCCCGATTTCCCTGGAAGGCTATATTCCCGTACTGCATGAGCAGATATCCGTGCGGGTGGTCTTCCGGAAAGGCGAAGAAAAGACGCCGCTGCGCCATACCACTTACCGCGTACTGCCGCAGGACCGAAAGGCCCAGGCTTCGCTTTTTAAATCCCTTAAAGACAGCGTACTGAACCCATATGGCGTGATAGACCTTACCAGCAAAGTGGGCCTGTATCTGGGCAATTACGACTATATCGTGATTACGGACAATCATCGCTGGGACAGCACCAGGATCTCCCCGGCGGAGCCCGTGGGCAATATGGTGGAAGCTTTTACCAGGCTGACGCAATGGAAGCGCGAAAAAGGCCTTCGCGCGGCGGTGATCACCATTACAGACATTGTGAATGGCGTATACGGTGATTTTAAGACCGGCGCCAACGATCTGCAGGAAGTAATCCGCAACTTCCTCAAATTCGCGCGCGGCACATGGGGTACCACCTGGGTGCTGCTTGGCGGAGACATCGAGATTGTGCCTGTGCGGAAAACCGCAGGCGAAATACTGGGGGAAGTGAGTGAGCAGACAAAAAACAACCCGCCCGCCAACAGGGAGTCGTTCTGGACAGGCTCGTTTATGAAGCTGAGGGTCACCGCGCTGGGAGACTGGTGGAATATCCACGATACCTACCTGGAACTGACCAGCAGAACAAACGGCAGGCGCATCCCCCGGAAAACGCCGTTCGGCATTTTTACGAAACCTGTATATCCTTTCAGGATCTCCACGGCGAAAATATCCAGCCTCGCATTCTCATTCTTCGAAACACCCGAGGCTTTCCGGAAACGGCTGGGCTGGCATTTCTGCACAGATGAAACCTATGAGACCTTTTCGGCGGACCCCACTGACTTTGTACGGGTAGACGGGCCGGAATCCGTGATCCGTGTGCCCCTGCGCTTTCACTACACCTGGAATACGATCCCCACGGACTTCTATTACAGCAGTCTTTTTGGCCCCGGTTACGGGCTGGCGGGCCGGCACGACTGGGACCTGAACAACAACGGCATCTACGGCCAGTACGAAGGCGCCAACAGTTTCGATCCCATTAACTGGAATGCGGACGTAGTAGTTGGAAGGGCGCCGGTCTCCACGCCGGCGGAAGCAGAAACCTTTGTGAACAAGGTGTTGGATTACGAAAAGATCATTGGTCCCATCGGTATCCGTTTCTATTCCGCCTACCTCGGCAAAATGCTGCTGGCGGCTGATAACTGGGATGGCTCGCCGGTATTTTCTCCCACCGTTTCGAATCCTCCGGAAGTAGGGCGGTTTTTCAGCGATGCCGCAAACGGAAGGGCTATACTCCAGCTGGCTACTGACGCCCCCAAAAGTTTTTCATGGCAGCTGGTCACCTGGATCAGCAATGCAGACGTGCGTGTGCTCCCTTACAATCTCAATGCGGGCCGGGGCAATAAAGGATGGTATTATGCAAGGAGCGCGGCAGACCTCAGTCCTTCGGTATTTACCCTGCATATGCCCTGGGGCGATGTGCATAACATCCCCAATGTGTCAGACACCATAGTGGTCTATGGCGATGCGGCGGAGATCAGCCCGCTTTGGTACATGCTGGATGCGCTCGCCGCGGACGGGTCCATGACGGACCAGGAACTGCTGCGTGCCCAGGTGGATGCGGAGCTGCCGGTGATCAAACATTTCAACAGGTTATATAAAGACGTGCAAAGCCTTTCAACCGCCGGTGCCGTGCCTCCGCAGAGGCTCACCTACGAACGGCTGGAAGCCGCGCTCAACGAAGGGCAGCACTTTGTAAGCCTTTCGGGGCATGGCAACCAGTGGGGCTGCTGTGATCTGGGCACGGGAATGGCGGCCTCACTCACCAACGGACCACGGACTTTCATCGCTTATGCGGATTCCTGCCTTACGAATGGTTTTGATGAATCCGACGCCATGGGCGAAGCGCTCGTGAAGAACCCGAACGGTGGTGCGGTAGCTTACATCGGCAGCACGCGCTTCTCCTGGATCGGCCTGGGGGACGATGTACAAAGAGCATTTTTCAACGAGCTGACCCGCACCCGTCACCTGGGCCTGCTGCACAACAGCCGCCTTCGTTTTGCGCAGAATCATCCCGGCAATCACTATTACAAGTGGTGTGTGCTGGCCCTGAACCTGCTGGGTGACCCTGAAATGGAAGTGTGGAAACGCAGTCCCGATCCATTCAGACTGGAATACATCCCACTGGAGAAAGACCTGCGCATCAGGGTGCTCTACGAAACGGACCTTACGCGGCATGCGGTAAGAGAAGCGGAAGTAGTTGCCTATGCAGGGGATAACATACTTACAGTGACCGCGAATGCGGAAGGATATTTTGATCTGCCGAATGAGCTTGCGGAATCCGGGAATCTCCGGCTCCGGGTAAGCATTCCGGATGGATTAAGCCGGATGGTGAGCGGGGAGGAGCTGAAGAAAAAAATGGAGCAGTTCCGCCGGCCGGAAATTGAAGAGGTGCCGGTTGAAAATTTGCAGGATGGATTTTCATGTATGCAAACGGCTGCCGTGAAACAGGGGAATGGGCATATTAATCAGCAGGATCATATAACAGTTGAGCTATAGCAGTGAAGACTAAACGCCTGCCGGGTACAGGAAACTCATCAATTTCCTTCCCGGCAGGCATTTTTGCTGTTGCGTTCTGTTTTGCTTTCCAGCTGTTATTCACATTTATTCGTTCTTCAGAACGGCTACCGGATTGCTTCTCGCCGCTTTCAACGTCTGCGACCCGATCATAATGAATGCGATCAGCAATACCGCCAGTAAGCCCACAGACATCTCGGTGATCTGCACAGGTGTGTGATAGGGGAAATTGGGAAGCACAACGGTTTTGAAGAAGAAATAAGTTGCAGGCAGGGCAATAAGCGCCGATACTGACAGGAGGATTAGAAAACCGCGGCTCAGCAAGTGTATAAGGTTGCCGACGCTGGCGCCCATCACCTTTCGGATGCCGATCTCTTTTAGTCTTGTTTCCGTCGTGAATACCACCATTCCGAACAATCCCATTGATGCGACGGAAATGGCCAAAAACGAAAGGAAGCCAATGATTTTGATCATGGTGGAAAATTCGCTGTATGCATTTTCTATTTCTTCGGAATAGAATTCAGCCGTAAACGGATGGACAGGGTCGATCTTCTTCCAAACGGATTCTATCCTGGCTATGGTGGCCGGCATGTCGGCGCTTTTTATTTTGGCGCTGATGATGGCCCTGTCTTCCGGTGTCCAGAACGTGAATGCTACCGGTCCGATGAGGTTCTCCACTTTACCGTAGTGAAAGTCCTGCATTACGCCAACAATGGTCATTTTGCGTCCATTCAGGGTGATCTGTTCCCCGATTGCGTTTCCGGGGTTGTTGGCGCTTATGTTGAACCGTTTTAAAACCTGCCGGTTAACGATCACCTCGCCGGTGGCCTGGGCGGTGGCGGGGCGTGCAATAAAATTCCCGCCGGCAACGAGTTTATAGTCGTGCAGCGGCAAATAGTTTTCGTCTACATGGTTGGTCATGACCAGCGCAGAATCCCGCGAGTCTTTGTATTTCATATTGCCGCCCCAGGCATTCCCAACGCCTGTCGTGATCAGCGATCGTGACAGGCCGGTTACTTCCGGCATCTCACTGAGTTCCTTGAGCATAACGTCTGGTTTATTGTCCAGCATGTTAATGTTCAGGATGTTTGCCGTGCTGAATCCCAGGTCGAAGGCCAGTATGTTCTTATACTGTACATAACCGACGGCGGTTGTTGTAATAAAGATCAGTGTAACGGTGTATTGAATCACCACTAAGGCGCGCCTGAGCGTCAGGTGTTTGAACATCTTCACCGATGAAACACTTCCGAATGCATTGATGGGGCTGACTTTCGAAAAGAATATGGCAGGCAGGAAACCAGCAATAACTCCTACGGTGACTGCAAAGACGATGAAAGCAACCACCATGGATGGCGTGAGATTGAGTTTCACCATCTGCTGCATCTCCGGAGCCATGTTGATCAGCAGTGGCCGCAACACGAGAAACAGGAGGAATGAAAGAAGAAGGGCCGCCAGGGAGATCAGGACCGCCTCGGCCAGGAACTGTAGCTGTACCTGGCTCTTTCCAGCGCCGATTGTTTTGCGGAGGCCTATTTCCTTAATGCGGCGCATTGCGCGTGCTATCGAAAGATTGGTATAATTGAAACATGCCGATAATATCACAACAGCCGCCAGCCCGACGAGTATCCAAAGCACGGCAGGGGACATGTGAGGGCCCGCGAAGCCAGGGCCGCCCTCGGACTGACGGAGGCTTTCTCCAACCACGATATTGTATAAAGGAAGCAGTTCAAGTTCAATCCTGGTATTTTCTTCAGCGAGGTTTTCCTCCCTTGCAAATGCGCTGAGCTGCGACCGGATTGCCTCCATGTCCGCATTTTCCGAGGGAAGGAGGTACACGGAATTGGACCACATGTTTGTCCATTCAGCAAAATGTTTATCGCCTTTATTGGTTTGTTCTGCCGTGGACAATGATACCAGCGCTTCAAAACTGATGTGCGAAAAGAAAGGAACGTCCTTCATGATACCGGTCACCTGGTAAACGAGGGTATCGACCTGGATCGTCTTGCCGAGGGCAGCCTGGGTGCCGAACAGCTTCCTTGCCGCCGTCTCCGTGAGAACAACCGAGTAAGGGTCCTTCAGCGCCGTTTCAGGGTTGCCTTCCACCATTGGAAATGAAAAAACCCTGAACAACGAGGGCTCCGCCCAGAAACCGCTGATGGGGAGAATATTGTCGCCCACCCTGGCATCACCCGAAAAGTTGTTGCGCATAACGGTTACTTCTTCAATGCCGTTCACTTTCTCGCGGATGAGTTTTCCCGTCTTGATGGATGTGGTCGCAAACTTGCCGCTTTGTTCGCTGTTGGAGGTCAGTATGTTCGTGATGCGATGGATCCGCCCGCCATTTTCATGGAACCTGTCATAGGATCGCAGGTCGAGCAGGAACGCGATAAGCAGCAGCCCAACGGACATACTGATGGCAAGGCCAAGGATATTGATGAAGGAGAACAGCTTGTTGCGCATGATGTTGCGCCCTGATGTTTTGACGTAGCTTCCGATCATGATCCGGTTCATAAAAAGGTGGGCAAATATTGATTTCCTTACCGTATAACTTCTGAAGAACTTGAAGGCATCAATTATGTAGATCAGCTTTGCACGGCGTGGCCCGGCGGATCGTACATTCCGTTCGAAACATTCGTTGAGGTCCCCCGTAAGGTCCTCTACGAGCCCGGGCTTACAATACCATTCCACAAATCGCTGCGCCCAGGAGGGCGGATGGTGCTGCGGTTGTTCTTTCATGCTACAAATTTTCCCAGGCAAGCGACGGTATCCTGGCCCATAGCTGATCGCGCATTGATTTGGCGCTGACCAATGCGGCCTTTCCCTGCATTGTGAGTTGATAGAATCTTTTGCGTTTGCCGCCACGGGCTTTCGTTGCTTCACCCAGCTCACTTTTCACAAGTCCTTTCTCTTCGAGACGGTTGAGCACCGCGTGCACCACGCCAAGTTTCACAGAACGGCCGGTGTGGCTGGAGAGTTCGTCGCATATCGCTACACTATATGCTTCGTTTATCAACGCTGCGACGGTGAGTAATACCAGTTCTTCGAATTCTCCGAGGTTTGTACCTTTCATATCCGATATTAATTACGTAAATGTATGTAAAAGGATTGTATTATCCATACAAAATGTGAATAAATGATTTTCATAAAACAAGAAGTCCCGCCGTGCGGCGGGACTTCCGGGATTATAAAATAAGCCCTCCGGATCAGGCAATACCCGCCCGGGGAAATGATGTTACTTCGGGAAAACACGCACAAGATCATTCGATATGACAGCGCTGATACCGCTATAAGTTTTTCCATACAGGTGATAACTCTGCACCAGCCCATTTGTGGTATATTCATCAGGCAATTGCAGTTGCAACGAGTTTCGCTCTATGGTGGTGAATATCTCTTCATCCTTGTTCACCACGTAATACTCATTCTTACCCGCCTTCTTCACGCATATGTAGGGCGCAAAACCCGATTCCGGGTGTGTATTCGGCAGCGTAGGCATCATTGGCAATGTGACATACTCCGTCCATTTGCCCGGTTGTATGTTACTGGCTATCGGAACGGACGTAACTCCCAATATTACGGGGGTATTGCCATCCATCCTGTATTCGATCATTTCAAGCGAAATGTCCGCTGTGCCAGATCCTGCCGGGAAGTCCAGGTAGAAGTTCGCTGTATATTCCGCTCCCTGCGGGGTAGGGTAGGTGTAGGCAGGCTGCATTTTGGCACCATCGAAATACAACTTCGGGATCGCGTTGTCAGCGTCCTTGATGTCGAACGTCTTTTGATATACCGTTTCGCCGGTCTTTTTTCTTTTCAGTTCCATGCTGGCCCTGTCTTCTTCGAAAGCGATCCTGGTGGTTTCCCAGTCGGAACCTATCGGCCCAAAGTAATCACGCATTTTAACGCCATCGAAATATAAAGTGAGCGTATCGCCCAATACATAACCTCCGGCAAACGTAACCGGCTCAATTGCCTTCAACGGTTTTACCACAAAATCGCCTTCCTTTTTGCAGGCGGCGGCCAGCAATAAAATCAGGAGGCATACTATATTGATCGTTTTTTTCATGATGAGGGGTGGTTTAGAAATTGTACGAAAGAGAAAAACTGAACGTGCGGCCAATGTAGCGGGTAAAGGTCTCACGGTCGCCGATCCGTTCTTTCAAACCGTTGGCGGTACCGATATAACCTTTTTCAAACTTCTCGGAAAAACCATACTGATACTCATAACGGTCGTTCCATTCGAGGTCCGGCAATCCCTCCGATTCCGGCTTAATGCGGTAGGTACTGTGGTCGTTGATGAAGAAACGGAAAGGGGCATCGGTAAGGTTGCTGATATTCAGTTTGGCTTCCATTTTTCCATTCAGCAAACGGTAGCTGATCTGTGCATCCAGCTGGCCTCTCGGGCGTTCGTACTCTATCATGTTGGGATCGCTGCCTGTAATAAAGGTTTTATAGCCCATATAGTTATATACCACGTTTATGCCGAGTTTTTTGCCGGCATATTGCAGGCCAAGGTTGTACTGGCGCGGAATCTGGCCGTACAGTGCACGGCGGTATTTCAAATAGGTATAATACACCGAATCCACACCGTCCACTGTTTTTACATTACGGTCCCTGGACCTTACTTCAGACCGTTGGATGGTGAGGTTGCCGCTGACGAACATGTTTTTCAGGAAAGGAACGCCTTCGTATAAAAAGCCAAGGTTCTTGCGTATCTCAAACTCCCAGCCGCTTACTTTCGCCCAATCGGAATTGGTGATCAGTATGTCGTAATTGCCGGTGTTGCTCTGGTCGTAAGAGTAGTACTCCGCTGGTTTGTCAAAATATTTATAGAAGTAAGTGGCCGATAACAGCTCGCCCGCACCGGGGAACCATTCCAGCTTAGCGTCATAGTTCTGTATCCTGGTGCTTTCCACGCCACGGCTTCTCAGTACGGTGCCGTAATTGGGGCTGAACCTTACGAACTGTGAGTTTTCCATCAGTCCCGGGCGTATCATGCTCTCTGAATAGGCAAGCCTCAGGTTCAGGTTTTTAACCGGGGAGTAGGTGATATTTACGGAAGGCAGCCAGCGTGTTCTTACCGAATCGAGCAACATCATTTTCATATTGGCATATACCACGCTTTCGCTGGCATTACTATCAAGGGTATCCGTCCTGAAATACTCAGCCCTTATGCCACCTACGATCCGCAGGTTATCGAACAGCTTACTGTCGATCATAACAAAAGCGCCTTTGTTGATGCTCCTACCTTCAAAGCGATTGAGGGAATAACCAATGGGCCTGTAATATAGGTAATTGGTTTTGTCGTCCATTTTCATGTGGTTGCCCCATTCCTGGACAGAAAGCGCGTCTTTGAAGGGAGTAGTACCTACGATAGGTAATATCGTCCAGTCGAAACTGGCGTGTTTATCCAGGTAGTTACCGCCCACTTTAAAAGTATGCGAGGTTTTGCCCAGCCTGAATTCATAAGCGGCACTCAGTTCGGCCGACCGGTTGGTTTCGTCGTAGACATACTGGTCGCGGTGAAACCCACCGATTTCGGGAGCATAGGCGGAACCGGAATAATATTGGTACAGGGGAGCTTTATTAAGGATTTCAATGCCGCCTAAACTGGCCGTCACTGCGTCTTTCTCTACTGTATTTAACTGCGTGCGGGCCACGTTCCATTCCACGTTTATTTTACCCAGGCGATGCTGGCCGCTTATTTTATTCTGCAGCAGATCGCTGAACTTAGGCCGGTCATCTTCCCTTATCGAAGGGAATTTGGACAGGCCGTCATCTTTGGGATTTTCGTGCGACCAGCCTGTAATGCGGCTGAATTGATTATCGAATATATGGGTGTACAGGTTGTATACGTTGACCTGGTGTTTCTCCGTTTTAAAACCTCCGTTCAGCAGGGCGCCGAGGGTGGTGGTGAAACCATAGTTATTGCCGGTATTCTGGTCTGTAACATCGTCGATATTGGCGGGTTTGCGTGCCCAGCTGCCCCTGCGCATACTGGCTATATAATCGTTATTCTGCGTATTACGGTAGCTGAGAGAGCCTACAAAACCCAGGTCGCGTTTTTTGGTTTTGCTCAGGGAATACGCCCTGCCGATGGCCAGCTGGTAATTTTGTGAGGGCATGGCCTGGTAGGTGCGGGCGCCCAGTCTTTCCGTGCCGCCGATACGTTTGTTTTGCTCCGCCACTTCAGCCACTTTGATCTTATTGCGGGCATCTGTTTCCCTGGGATCGAAGCCGCTATAATAGTCGTAAGGGACGGGGAACAGGCCTTTGGGGAAATGGTTCCTGCCGCCGTCGTCGAAACCGAGATAGTCATATTTACCGCGCTGATAACCCATAAAGTCTTTACCAACGGTGCGGGAGTTGACAGAAGTACCTAAAGTGACAGACAGAAAGTTGCTGGTTGGCACCGATTTAGTAGTGATCTGCACCAGCCCGCCGGCAAAACCATAAGGCATGTCGGGTGTGATGGATTTGGCCACCACGATGTCTTCCACCATATTGGTGGGTATCATGTTAAATTCGAAGTCTCTTTCCTGTACGTCCGTACTGGGTAAGGTGCTTCCGTTTAAGGTAGATACGTTATACCGTTCCGCAATTCCGCGTACCACTACTTTCCGATTGTCCGTGGTGCTTACGCCGGTAATACGTTTGAGGGTTTCTCCTACGTGTTTATCGGGTGTGGCGCCAATCTGTTCGGCCGAGATACCATCGGAAAGCACGGCGCGGTTCTGCTGTTGTGCATACAGGGCTGCTATCGATGCTTTTTTATAACCGGAAGTGACCTTTACTTCTTTCAAACCCTTTGTATTCACCTTCATCGTAATACTCAACGGTGTGGTTTTACCTTCGGTGATTACCACTTCGGTAATCTGCCGGGTGACAAAAGAAACATAACTGATCTCCAGGGTATACACGCCGGGAGGAAGATTCAACACATAACTGCCATCTACCGCGGACTGTGTACCACCGCCGGTTTCAATCACCCTGATAGTGGCGCCAGGCAACGGATCACCTTTTTCATCGGTGATCCTGCCCGATATCCTGCCGGGTTTGGCTGGTATGGCTTTTGGCTGTACATCCGCTTTTGTGATGGCAATCATCCACCCGGACTGCTTATAACTTAATTTTTTACTGTTCGAAATCTCCCGCAACACCTCGTACAGGGAATGGGCATTTTTCGGGATCGTTACACCAGGAATGTTACCGATTTCCTCCGTAAAGTAAAAACTGAAGCCCGACTGCTTTTCCAGCTCGTCCAGCACGGTTTTCAGCGGAGCCCCGCTGCTGGTGACCTTTACCCTTACGTCCCTGAGGTCCTGAGACTTCACACCCGATGCCATCAGCACCGCCGAGGCGGTCATGATGAAGAGGAGGGACAGGCAGGTTAATCTCGACATAACGAATACCAGTTTAATTACATTTTTTTTTGTAAAATTGCGCATAGCTTTAATGTTGATTTCATGTATACCCTTACTGGAACCCGTAAAGCTTACAGGAGCGAAGGTGTGAGATACCTTCGTTCCTTACTTTCCAGGCCCTTTTAATTTCTTTGTGATAGTGGCTGTAGCTTTAGTTCATATACTCCGTTTTTAGGGTGAATAATCTGGTTATTTTTATTTCCACAGGACAATCGTTGTATCTTTTATGCTATACCTGAATTCGCCCGTAACCGCCAGCATTTTCAGCACACCGGCGATATCTTCCGTCCCTTTTGTACGCAGGTTCATTTTTTGTTTTTCAAGCGCGGGCGTTTTGATGTGGATCTTTACGCCGTAGTTGCGTTCGAGCGACCTGCATACTTCACGGAGTTCTTTATTCCTGAATACCTGCGCGCCTTTTTGCCAGCTCAGGTATGCACTGGCATCGACGGTATGTTCGTCCGCGACACCGTTTTTCTTATCATAGGTAAGCTGTTCGCCAGGCAATAGGGTATGAGCCGCCGCCGCGGGAACCGCCACCGCCACTTTACCCGATGCTACCGTAACAGAAGCGTCTTTATCTTCAGTATAGTTACTCACATCGAAGGAGGTGCCCAGTACCCGTACTTCCAGTTTGCCGGCGTAAACGATGAAAGGCTGTCCGTTATCATGCCTTACATCAAAATAAGCCTGTCCCTCCAGGTATACCTTCCGGGCCTGGTTGCCGGCGTTGAGGGGATACCGCAGGTGGGTGCTGCTGTTCAGCACAATGCGCGAACTATCCTGCAGGGTCACCATCTTTCGTTCTCCCGCTTTTGTATAGATATCTGCATACCGAATGTCGGGGACTTTTGCCGGCGGGCGGAAATTTATCTTCCAGACCAGGAGCCCTCCCAGGAGTACGGCTGCCACCGAAGCCGCGGCCATCCAGGGGCGGAGATGCCTTACCCTGGCCTGCTGCCCGTTGAAACGTTCGTGTAACGCCAGCCTCGAACGCCGCTGCTCATCAGCAAGCGTTGCTTCGGAGATATCTTCCCGCCGGATGTCCAAACCGGCCATCCACTGTACCAGTTTCTCTTTATCGCCGGGAGACGCCGAACCCTGGAATACTTTCCTGTATAGTTCATTAAGATCGTCTTGTTGATCATTCATAATCGGCATTTTTTTTCAGGCAGGCTTCCCATCATTGCTGCTGCCCGCATATATATAAAGCAGTAAACAGCGAAATGCCTCACAGCTTTTCGGGGAAATCCGGTGTAGTTAATAATTTCTTAACATTAAGAGAGGTGTCAGGAGAGGAGCCACAAGATGAACAGTACTTCCAGCGCTGTAGGATCATAACTCTCGGTAGATTTACGAAGGCGTGCAATAGCCCGTTCCAGTTGGTTCCTGACTGTTTTGGGGGAAATGTTGAGTTGTAAGGCGATGTCGTTAACGGATTGCTGGCCGCTCCGGTTGAGCAGGAAAACTTCCCGCATCCGTTCCGGCATGTCTTCGATCGTTTTTTGAATAACCGCCATTAGATCTTCATAGGAGGCGGTGAGTTCCCGCAGTTCCGCCGGGTCAAAGCGCAGCGATCCGGTTTCGGAGCCAAGATATTGCCGGAAGTTCTCCTGGTGTTTTTCCCTGAAGCCTTTTGTACGAAAATAGCCGGAGAGTTTGAACCATAGGCGTTTTTGGAGCCAGCCGCCCAATTCATCGCCGAAATGAAGCGTTTCCCGTTTTTCCCACAGTTCGATGAACATTTCCTGCAGGAGATCAAAGGTTTCCTGCCTGTCGCCTATTTTCCGGTAGGCCAGCTGATGCAGTTTTTGCCAATAGCGCCGGTGCAGCTCTTCAAAGGCTGCATAGTCCGACATACAGATCAGCCTGATGAGTTCTTTGTCCCCGGTTTGTTCCATGCGGCGACGAAATTACTCGATTTATGTTAACAGTGTATTATTGTTGTGGTAGTAACATACACCCGCCATCCCCGGGGTTTTCAATAAGTAAACTGCATTACCGGATCTGCATGGGGCTTATTTTAAGGATTCGTACAAACTGTAATATTATTTTGGTAAATTAGTTGTGTAAACCCAAAATTGTCAGAAGACCCTAAGCACAAAACTACCCCGCTAGTATAGAGCAAATCAATCTTTCATTTACGCTTTCCGATTTTGTTAATCATAAAATTGAGTGTTATGAGAAGAAATCAACATTGTTATTTGTTGCTGTTCCTCCTTATGGCGGCTTCCTGTGCCAAGGAGCCAAGGGGGATCATTGCACCGGCAGCAGACCGTCCTGCCGTTCAGCGTGACAGAGGTTTTATTGTGATCGCCAAAGAAGGCGCCAGCCTGGAGGGAATTTCAGAAGACCTGAAAGCATTGGGTGTAAAAAAATTCGTGTTGAGAGAAGCTATTAAAGAGCTGGGGCTCATCAACGTGCAAACTCCCGATCCTTCTTTCCCCGAAAAAGCCAGGAAGGTAGACGGTATACAATCTGTTGTAGTTGACCCGGTATTGAATTGGCGTTTGCCTGAGAAACACGTCAGGATCAACAAACAGGAACTGCCGGTCGCGGGCGGTAACGCCAGAGCGGCAGCGCCGGCATTTGATCCGTTAAGTTTCCTGCAATGGAACCTCAAATCCGTCAAAGCCGATGAGGCCTGGGCGGCAGGCTTCCGTGGCCAGGGCGCCAAAGTAGCGGTGCTGGACGGCGGTTTCCTCCTGAATGACCCCGACATAGCACCCAACATCATTCTTTCCCATAGTTTCATTGACGGGGAGGAAGTGCAGTATCACGGGGCAGAGGGTTTCAGCCATGGCTCGCATGTTGCCGGTATAATTGCCGGTGCGGACAATGAGCAGGGCATCGTCGGCGTAGCGCCGGAGGCCAAACTGATATTGGTGAAAGTACTTGGCGACAATGGAACCGGCCCCACGAGCGCCCTGATAAACGGCATATTTTATGCCGTGAACAATGGCGCCGATGTTGTTAACATGAGCCTTGGTGTGGAGCTTCCGCGTAAGACATACAAAGATGACAATGGTACGCCGGACGATCCATCCGATGACTATATAGTCGAATATGACCGCGATATCAAGGACTTAGTGATTGCCATCAACCGGGCTACTTTGTTCGCCACCCTGCTGGGCACCACTTGCGTAGCAGCCGCAGGTAATGAAGCCTATGACTACGATGTGGAGAAACGTTTTATCACTTACCCCGCCGCCGCGCTGGGTGTAATTTGTGTTGCCTCGAACGGCCCGCTGGGCTGGGGAATAAACCAGGACACCACTTTATACGTACCTTCCATTTTCACCAATAATGGCAAGAACTTCGTATCCTACGGCGCTCCGGGCGGCAATTATTCGATACCCCTGAATACGCAGATCGTAAACGTAGGTGGTATCGTCCGGCCGGAATATGTGTTTGACTTCGTTTTTAGTATTGGTGGCTATGACGAGTTTAGCGGCAGTTTCTTTTATATATGGTCTACCGGGACGAGCCAGGCTGCGCCCCATGTAAGCGCGGTGGCTGCTTTGCTGTATGGCAAATCTCCGCGCATTATGTCACCGGTGCTGGTGGATCTTATATTCAGGCGTTCAGTGGATGATTACGGTGCTCCCGGTAAGGATAAATACTTCGGCCTCGGACAGGTCAATGCGGGTAAAGCCGTTCGTCTTTAAACACAAGGTAATAATGGCTTTAATATAGTCACAGCAGGATCAAAGAGGTACGAGTATCCGTACCTCTTTTCATTTTAATCCCTTGATCAGCAAAGGATTTCCCGGAATGTGTTTTTTAAGCCGTATGAAAGTGCGGGAAAAATGTCCGATTTGGATATTTTTTGTCTGAACAAGCGCAAGGTAACAGATGTTATAGAGTTACATTGCCCATCAAACCGTGGCTGGCGGTATAATTCTCCTGGCATTTACATTGCATTCAACAAAAAGTGAAGCCGTTTCTTCAGGCACAGCCCTCTTGCTGAGGCCTGCCGACCGGTATTTACGGACGCTAAAAAGTTGATCATGCAATGTCGTTTAATTAGTGAAAAATTTTACAGCTTTCCGGTGGTTTTTTGCACATTACTTGTGCTTACATTGCTGTCATTCCCCAAAGTTGTATCGGCACAGAAAAAAGACTCCCTGGTCACGAAAAACGGGAACGTAATTGTCGGCGAGCTCAAATTGCTGGACAAGGGTGTTGTAACCATCGAAACAGACTACTCCAAAAATGATTTTACGATTGAATGGAACGAGATCACTGCGATCTATTCAGGCAGCCATTTTTTAATCACCTTAAAAGACGGGCTTCGTGTGAACGGAAGTGTGAAAACAGATACTGCGAACCATACCGTCATTATCACAAAGCTGGACAGCCAGGTGGTGGTCACCAAAGTCAGCGACATCGTTTATCTCAAAGGCCTGAAATCTGACTTCTGGAGCAGGGCAAACGCCAGCATAGATATGGGGATCAGCGTAACAAAAGCGAATAACCTGCGGCAATTTACCGTGAGGAGCAACCTGGGGTATATGGCGGATAAGTGGGAGGCGGCCTTGTTTTACAACGACCTCCGGTCCAAGCAGGACAGTGTGAACGAAACCAGGCGTACGGAATGGGGGCCTTCATTCAAATACTTTATGCAAAATGACTGGTTTGGCGCCGCATCCCTCAATTTCCTGTCGAATACAGAACAGGCGCTGGACCTTCGCACCACCGGGAAATTGGGGGTAGGAAAATATTTCATTCACACCAATAAAACATATATCGGGGCAGCCGCCGGTATTGCGTACAACAGGGAAGTATTCACGAACGAAACGGCTTCCAGGAGCAGCGTTGAGGCGTATTTTGGTTATGAGGTAAACCTGTTCGACGTAAAAGATTTCAGCCTCTTAACCAACGGATATGCATACCCAAGCCTCACTGAGTCCGGCCGGTGGCGCGCGGATTTTTCCCTTGATGCAAAATATGACCTGCCCCTGAATTTTTACCTGAAGTTCGGCGGGACCCTCAACTACGATAACCAGCCCGCGGTGGCCGGCAAGGATACGGATTATGTACTTGCCTTCACTTTCGGGTGGGAACTATAATATAAAAACATAAGACATGAAATTATTATTCCTGGTGACCATGCTCACTATCAGCATGCAAATCGTTACCGCGCAGCAACCTTCTCCCAAATTCAGGATCAACGCGCTGGCGGGTTATGTATTTGATGACAGCTTCGACTCCTACTATGACGCCAACAGTTATTATGACGGCACCCTCAACGGCGGATTTCAATGGGGCGTGGGGCTGGAATACCTGCTCCGGGAGCAGTACGGCCTGGAAGTCCTTTACCTTCGCCAGGACACCAAAGCGCCGGTCACCTATTTCCAGAACGGTGTCAAAAACACCGATTTCGACGTTGCTGTCAATTACATCCTGGCGGCCGGCAACCGGTATTTCAGGCTCAGCTCTCCGGTGGTTGTACCCTTTGGGGGTATTATGCTGGGCGCCGCCATATTTGATATTAAAAACCCGGACAACGGCAGGAATTCCAATGCCACCAAATTTGCCTGGGGCGTAAGGGGAGGGACGAACATCAATGTCTCGCCGCGGTTCGCCTTTAAATTGCAGGCGCAGTTGCTTTCCGCCGTACAGGGAGCGGGCGGGGGCTTGTATTTCGGCACTGGTGGTGTCAGTACCGGGCTTACCACTTATTCTTCCATATTGCAGTTCGGTTTCAACGGCGGCATCGCGGTGTCATTCTAGCTTTTGGGCATCTATGCCGAAAATTGCGCATGGGAACATATGAGAATCTATCTTATCATGTGGGATAAAAAAAATTTCCCTGGGGACTTGTTTTATGTTTCAAACTTCAGTATGTTTGAACATTCATACATGAGTTTAAAGATAGACCATAAGAGCAAAATGCCGCTCCACATACAGGTGGAAGAACTGCTGCGGAACCTGATCAGCCAGCCAGAATACCAGAACGGCACTTTCCTGCCAAAGGAAGTGGAACTGGCCAACCGGCTGGGCGTTTCCAGGAACACGATCCGGCAGGCCACCAATAAACTGGAGTATGAAGGTTTGCTCGCCAGGAAAAAGGGGGTAGGCACTAAGGTGGCGCAGCGCCAGCTCTCTACCAGTCTGCAGGACTGGCAGAGCTTTACCAAAGAGATGTCCAAACGCGGCATCATCACGTCCAACCTGTTGCTCACGCTTGAAAAAGTGAAGGCCGACGAAAAAATGGCTGGTTTCTTTAACATCCCGCTCAACACCTCCATCTGTAAACTCAGTAAACTCAAAGGCGTAAACGGTGAACCCATCGTTTACTTCGAAAGTTACTTCCATCCTCGTATCACCCTTACAGAAAGTGACGACCTGAACCGTCCGTTGTATCAGCTTCTGTCCGAAAAGTTCGATATCATTGTCGTGCGATCCAGTGAGCATATCAATGCCCTGATGGCCGGCCATGTGGCGAAAAAGCTGCAGGTGGACCCTAAGTGCCCCGTGCTCTTCAGGGAACGTTTCGTTTATGATCCAGGCGACAGGCCGGTGGAATACAACGTAGGTTATTACAGGTCCGACAAATTCACGTATTCCATTGAAATAAGATCAGAACGCTGATCTATTTGTAATCTCTCCTTTTTTTGCTCCACGCAGGAAAAGGATATTTTTTTCTTAATTTTTAATATGTTCAAACATATGAACAATAGCTATGTGATCGGTGCGGATATAGGAGGTTCGCATATAACGGCGGCCCTCGTAGACCTGGCCAGTGGTGCGGTGGTGGACGATTGTAAGTTCAAAGAACCGGTGAATGCCGCAGCCGGCGCTGAAGATATCCTTGCGCATTGGACGGCTTGCATCAGCCGGGTATTGGCTGCCGCCGGCACAGAACCCGCCGCCATTGGTATCGCCATGCCGGGGCCTTTCGATTACCCCGGAGGTATTTCGCTGATCAAAGGCGTGTCCAAATATGAATCGCTTTACGGCATGAACATCCGTGAGGCGCTGGAGGCGTCCCTGGAGTTTTCAAAAGGTATTTATTTCGAGAACGACGCTTCCTGTTTTGCCCTCGGCGAAGCTTGGTCAGGCGAAGGCGCGGGCTGCAGCCGCATGGTGGCGGTTACGCTCGGCACCGGCCTCGGCGGCACGTTCCTGCTCAATAACAAGATACAACACGAAGGCAAAGGCATTCCGCCGGAAGGGTATATCTATCATCTGCCCTATAAAACAGGTATCGCTGAAGATTACATCTCTTCCCGCTGGCTGATCAACGAATATCACCAACGCACCGGCCAGCGCCCGGGCGAAGTGAAGAATATCGGGGAACTGGCGGAAAAACAGGATGCCGTTGCATTGGCGCTGTTCGCGGAAATGGGTGAGGCTTTAGGCGAAGTAATGGTTCCCTGGCTCCGGGATTTTGATGCGGAACGAATGGTGATCGGCGGCAACATCCGCAAGGCGCATCCGTACTTCCTGCCGGCGCTGCAGGCCAGTTTACAGCATAACAATATAAAAACCAGCGTACATATTTCCGGCCGTGGTGAAAACTCGGCCCTTTCAGGGGCTGCATGGATATGCAAATCCATGCTCGTTACCAATCAATAACAACAATGCGCGATAGAAAATGAACACCATGATGAATTGGAGAAAAACAACCCAACCCCTGATGCCGGTTACAACGGAAGAGAGAGAACTTCCCCCGGCGGGTGATTACGACATGTATCCTTTCGCCAGGCTGGAAGCAGGCAGTATCCAGAGCGGATATGCCAGTCTTGCTAAATGGATGACCGGCCGTAATGTTATTTTGATAGACGGATATATTGGTAACGACTGGGAGTATATCGCCGGCTCCCTGGAGCGGGAGCTGAGTGCTACCGGAGTAGCAGTGAACCTGGTATATACTTCCTCGCTGCTGAAACCTGCCGAAGAGCTGGAAGCACTGGTGGCGCCGTTTCTCGGCGAAAAAGGAACGGTATGGGGCAGAAGAGCTTCTATTATATTAAAAGATCTTTTTGATAACGAAAAATTGCAGCAGGTGCAGCCGGCGGCGGAAGGCATCACGCTCGTCATCGGTGTGGGCGCGGCGCTTACCGGGCTGAATGCACCGGTGGTATATATAGATCTTCCCAAAAACGAGTTGCAATACCGCATGCGCGCCCGTACGGCCAATAACCTTGGGAAGGAACAGTGGGAAGATAACCAGGAAACCTACAAACGTTTCTACTTCGTAGACTGGGTTTTGCTCAACGAATACAAACAACAGATACTGCCTTCCATTGAAGTGATCGCGGACGGCCAGTGGAAAGAACAATTCACCTGGGCCAGCCACGCCGCCATCAATAAAGGGCTGCAATACCTTTCCCAAAACGCTTTCCGCGTCAGGCCATGGTTTGAGGCAGGCGCCTGGGGAGGAGACTGGATGAAGGAAAAGATACCGGGGCTCAACAAGGAGGAGGTGAACTATGCCTGGTCTTTTGAAATGATCGTTCCGGAAAACGGGATCGTATTCGAAAGCGACGGCAAGCTGCTGGAGATAGCGTTCGACTGGCTGATGATGAAACATTCCAAAGAAGTGCTCGGGCAGGATGAGCAGCGTTTCGGTATTGAATTCCCGATCCGGTTCGATTTCCTGGATACTTTCGACGGCGGCAATCTCTCCATCCAGTGCCATCCGCGCGTGCAATACATCCAGGAGCAATTCGGGGAAACCATCACGCAGGACGAAACCTATTACATACTCGATTGCGGCGAAGGAGCGAAGGTATACCTCGGCTTCCAGGATGATATTGATCCCGCCGGTTTCCGCCGTGTGTTGGAAGAAAGCGCCGCGGAAAACAAAGCCATCGATATAGAAAAATACGTGCAGGTACATGATGCCGGCAAACACGACTTTTTCCTCATCCCGAACGGTACGGTACACAGCTCCGGGAAAAACAACCTGGTGCTGGAGATCAGCGCTACTCCTTACATCTTTACGTTCAAGATGTACGACTGGGTGCGGCTGGACCTCAACGGGAAACCAAGGCCCATCAATATCGATCATGCCTTCAACAACCTCGATTTCAGCCGCAAGGGCGCGCGGGTAAAGGAAGAGCTGATTTCCAAACAGGAGGTGATCGCCAGCGGCGAAAACTGGCAGCTGGTACATGCGCCCACCCATGCGGAACATTTCTATGACGTGCACAGGATCGAGTTTACCGGTTCTGTAGCCGTGGAAACCGACGGAAAGTGCCATGTGCTGATGCTGGTGGAAGGGAAGTCTGTATTGGTGGAAACTGCCAACGGGTTCCGGCAGCGGTACAACTACGCGGAAACTTTCGCGATACCCGCCGCAGCGGGGTCTTACAGGATCATCAACGAAGGAGATGCCACTGCTAAAGTGGTAAAAGCTTTTGTAAAATAAAAAGGAAAGTCCGGGGAACGGTCCCCGGACTTCATCATCACAAAACAATGTCAGGTATGAGAAAGGAAAATTGGATGCTCTGGTTGTTGCTGATCGTTTCAGTATCCCATCTCAGCGCACAGGAAAAGAACGATCCGGTTGGATATGTAGACCCCCTGATCGGAACGGCGCATTGCCGCTGGTTCCATTTTGCACCCGGTGCTTCGCCATTCGGTATGGCCAAACCGGGTCCGTCCACAAACGGGCATTACGGCAATCCCAGCGGCTGGGAGGCTGTGGGCTACGATTACAGGCATACTTCCATTGAAGGGTTCCCCAATTTTCATGAGTTCCAGGTGGGCGGTGTTGTGCTAATGCCCGCCAAAGGAAGGCTGGTGACCGTGCCGGGAAACCTGGAAGACAGTCTCTCCGGCTACCGTTCCGCCTTTGACCGCGCGCAGGAAACAGCAACGGCGGGATATTATTCCGTACTACTGAAACGCTACGGCATCAAAGCCGAACTGACCTCTACCAAACGGGTGGCTTTTCAGCGCTTTACTTTTCCCGCCGGCAGCGATTCCCATATTCTTTTCGACATCGGTAATAAACAGGGTGAAAGCGGTGAAGTGAAGGACGCGCATGTGTATATGTCGGCCGACGGCCGCATCGAAGGCTACGTGATCACCCTGCCCGCATACGTACAAAAATACCAGCAGGGCGCTGAGGTAGCCATGTATTTCTCCGCTGTGGTGGACAAAAAACCAAGCTCCTTCGGCACTTTCCGCGGCGAAACGCAAACGGCTGGCGCCGCGGACATCCGTGGAAAAGGAGCGGGGCTTTATCTCACGTTTGCTACAAAAGACCAGGAAGCCGTAACCGTGCGCATCGGTCTTTCTTACACTTCTGTAGAGAACGCCCGCCTCAATATGCAGCGCGAGGCCGCAGTGATGAACTTCGACCAGGCAAGGCAGCAGTCGCACCGGCAGTGGAACGAATATCTCGGCCGCATTACCGTGAGCGGCGGCACCCGGGCAGACCGTACAAAATTTTATACCGGCCTGTACCATGCAGTGCTGGGGCGCGGCCTTGCCAGTGATGTGAACGGAGCTTATCCCAAAAACACCGGCGGCAACGGGCAAATTCCTTTGAACAAAGCAGGTGTGCCCGTGCATAATCATTACAATACGGATGCCGTATGGGGCGCATTCTGGAATCTTACGCCGCTCTGGGCACTGGCTTACCCCGAATATTATTCGGACTTCGTGAGCAGCCAGCTGCTGGTATACAACGATGCAGGCTGGCTGGGCGACGGAATCGCCTCCAGCAAATATGTATCCGGCGTGGGTACCAACTTCGTCAGTCTTGTGATGGCCGGCGCATACAACTACGGCATCCGCGATTTTGATGTGGCGAAAGCATACGCAGCGTCACTTAAAAACGAAATAGGTTACGAGAACAGGCCTGAAGGCGCCGGTAAAGATGACGTGGCCCGGTTCCGCAAATATGGTTACGTGGATCATATAGACCCGAAGCCGGGCGAGTGGGCGTTTTCCGGTTCGCACACGCTGGAATATTCTTTCAGCGCCTACGCGGTGGCCCAGTGGGCAAAAGCGCTTGGTAAAACCGGCGATTACAACACCCTTTTGAAACTGTCCAAAGGCTGGGAAAAGATCTTTGACCCAGCTACCAGGTATATGCGGCCCCGTTATGCCGACGGCCGCTTTGTGGACAACTTCAAACCTGCCGAGCCCTGGCGCGGCTTCCAGGAAGGGAACGCGGGACAGTACACTTTTTATGTACCGCACGACCCTGAAGGCCTGGTGTCCAAAATAGGCAAGGCCGAGTTTAACAAAAGGCTGGACAGCATTTTCACCGCCGCACAAAAAACAACGTTCGGCGGCGGCAATACCATTGATGCTTTCTCCGGTCTTTCCGCGCCTTACAACCATGGCAACCAGCCCTGCCTGCAAATGCCCTGGATGTTCAACTACTCCGGCAAACCGCAGCTTACCCAGAAATGGGTGAGGGCTATCTGCAATGAGTTTTACGGTACAGAGGGCGTGCACGGATACGGTTACGGGCAGGATGAGGATCAGGGGCAGCTCGGCGCCTGGTTCGTGATGAGCGCCATGGGGCTGTTTGATGTGCAGGGTGGGGCAGCAGCCAAACCGGTGATGCAGATCGCTTCTTCCCTGTTCGATAAGGTGGAGATCAAACTGAATAAAAAGTATTACAGGGGTAATACCATCGAGATCGTTGCGCGTAACAACAGCGCGGAAAATGTCTATCTCCATCAGCCAACATTCAACGGTAAAAAACTTCCGCAGAACTCTATATCGTTCGAACAACTGACGAAAGGAGGGAAGCTGGAGTACGAATTGTCTGACAAACCAGCCGCGTATTAATGCGGCTATCAAGAGAAATATTCCACTACTGATCAAAAAAAATTAAGCCTATGCTAGCTTATAGTCACGTTATTACAGAAAAGCTCCCGCGCAGGAGCAGGCTCCCGCTGATGGTGCTGCTGCTCCTGCTGATGATGGGCAGCGCCGCGTACGCCCAGGAACCACGTACCATTACAGGCCGCGTTACAGACGATGTTACGAAACAGCCTATCCCTGGCGTATCCGTTTCGCTCAAAGGTACCGGTGCCGGCACGGCTACGAATGCCGAAGGTGCATTCTCTTTAAAGATACCGGCCGGCAGCAACCAGCTGCTGGTGTTCTCCTCCATCGGCTACACCAGCCAGGAGGTGCCGCTCACGACCGCGGCGCAGGTGAACATATCCCTTAAAACGGCCAGCAGCACATTATCGGATGTGGTGGTGGTAGGTTATGGCACCCAGAAGCGCACCAGCCTTACGGGTGCGGTGAGCGTGGTGACCGCCAAAGACCTGGAAGGTAAACCGGTTACCAGCGCGGTACAGGCCCTGCAGGGCGCTGCGCCTAACCTTATCATCCAGCAGAACGCTACGGAGCCAGGCGCCGCTATCAATATCAACGTGCGCGGCGTGAGCACGGTCAACAACTCCAGCCCGCTGGTGCTGGTGGATGGTGTGCCCGGATCGCTCGATCTGCTCAATCCAAACGACATTGAAAGCATCAGTGTACTTAAAGACGCGGCATCGTCCGCCATCTATGGCTCCCGCGCAGCTAACGGGGTGATACTCGTCACCACAAAAAAAGGAAAACTCAACAAAGTGCCCCGCATTACCTACAATGGTATGGTGGGCGCGCAGCAGCCTACTTTCCTCATCAAACCGGTGAGCGGGGTGGAATACATGCAGCTAAAAAATGAAGCGCTGGTCAATTCCGGGCAAACGGCACAGTTTTCCCCCGAACAGATCCGCCAGCAGGGAGAAAAAGGCTCTGAAAAATGGTGGATGGACGAAGTGATGCGACCCGCCGCCCTTCAGCAAAATCACAACCTAGGGGTAACGGGCGCGGTGGGTAAAGTATCCTACCTGGTTTCCGGAGGGTATATGGACCAGAACAGCCTTTACCGCGGGCCTGGTTATGGCTACCAGCGTTACAATGCGCGCACCAACCTCAGCACACAGCTGGGCAAATTAAAGCTGGGCGGTAATTTTGCTTATGCTAAACAAGATATCCGGGAGCATGCCTATTATTCCGACTGGCTGATCTCCACAGCTATCCGCATTCCCCGCATTTATCCTATTAAAGACGCTGACGGCAACTACTTCCTGGCGCCTACTGCATCCAACAATCCGCTGGCACAGCTGGATCAGGGTGGCCGCAGGCGGTATAACAACGATAGTTACAACTACATGGCCAATGCGGAATACGCGCTTACTCCACACCTGTCCGCCAAAGTGGTATACGGTGCGGATATCCGCGTGAATAACATGGATGAGTTCCGCCGCTCGATCGACTACACGCCCTATTCCGGGTCGGACAACCAGAGTTCCAGGACGGTGAACCACGCGCGCAGCATACAGGACAACTTCCAGGCATTGCTTAATTATGACCGTACCTTCAACAAGGTGCACGAAGTAAAAGTGTTGCTGGGTTATGCCACCGAAGGCTGGAAGAACAAGTACAGCCAGACCCGCCGGCTCAACGTTGATAACATGACGGGCGATTCCATCGCCGGCACCGAAACCCTCAAGGGTTTCAACGATACGTATGATACCCGTATTGACCAATGGGCGCTCAACTCCGCATTCGGCCGGTTGAACTACGCGTTCAACAACCGCTATTATTTTGAGTTCAATTTCCGTTACGATGCTTCCAGCCGCTTTGCCAAAGGCAACCGCGGCGCCTTCTTCCCGTCGTTCTCCGCCGCATGGCGTATTACGGACGAGCCGTTCATGGAAACGGTGAAGGAAAAGGTGGGCGACCTGAAGCTTCGCGGTTCCTGGGGCCAGCTGGGCAACCAGCAGATCATATCCAATTACGGCTACATGAATGTATATACCACCGTGAGCAATATGTACGGCTTCAACAACCTCGCGCAGCCAGGCTCCTCGTTCGCGGTAGGCAACCCGGTGATCACCTGGGAATCCGCCAACTCCGCCAACATCGGTTTTGACCTGTCTATGCTTGATAACCGTCTTACTATCAGTTACGATTATTTCCACAAGATCACGGATAATATTTTGCTGCAACTGCCCGCACCCGGCCTGTACGGTGCCACGCCGGCCTTCCAGAACGCCGGCAAGGTGAAGAACCAGGGTTTTGAACTGGCCATTAACTACAAGGCCAAAACCGGTGCGTTCAATCATACACTGGGTGCGAACCTGGCGGACAACCTGAACGAGATCGTTGATTTCAAAGGCCGCACCTTCATCCAGGAAGGAGACGTAACCTACATTAACCGGGAAGGATACCCGATCAGCGCCTATTACGGTTACGAAGCCGATGGTTTTTACCAGAACCTGGACGATATCAAAAACAGTCCTAAACCGGCTTTCGCGGGCCAGGTAAAACCGGGCGACATCAAGTACGTAGATCGTAACGGAGACGGCGTGATCAATAACGACGATCGTTTCGTCATGGGCAATCCTTTCCCCCGCTTCACCTTCGGGCTCAACTACGGCGTTACCTGGAAAGGCTTTGATGCCAGCATCTTCATACAGGGCGTGGGTAAAAGGAACGTGTTCCTGCGCGGTGAAGGGGTAGAGGCATTCCATAACAACTGGGATAACGTGTATTCACAGCATATCGACAGGTGGACGCCGAATAACCCCGACGCAGGTTATCCGCGCCTTACTATCGGTACGGAATCTGTCAACAACAGGGCTAACTCCACTTTCTGGCTGGAGAACGCTGCTTATGCGAGGCTGAAAAATGCGCAGCTCGGTTATACACTGCCCGCCAGCCTGACGAACCGTGCAAAGATCCAGAAGGTAAGGGTATACCTCACGGGGCAGAACCTGTGGACCGTTACAGGCATGAAAAACGGAATGGACCCCGAACTAACGGAATTTAACAATACCCTCAACCTGAACCAGCTGGGCAGCTCTACAAGCGGCCGCGTCTACCCGGTTCAGAAAGTATGGGCGGTAGGACTGGATGTCAACTTTTAACCACGTTTAAATGATCGCATTATGAGGATAAAAAAATATTGTTCAATAGTGTTGGGAGTACTGCTGCTTGGAGCGGCGGGCTGTAAGAAGCTGGACCTGGGCCCATCCTACCAGGATACCGATCTTACCTTCTGGCAAAAGCCGGAAGCCGCGGCGCAGGTGCTTAACAACTGCTACGCCGGGATGTATTCAGATGACTATTATTTCTTCAACGAAAGTCTCAGTGATAATTCCTTCAGCTCCAGCTCCGTGAATGGCGGCGCTGCGCAAAGCATTGCCGCGGGCGCCTACGACGGCCGTACCAACCGCGTGGCAGGGGAGTGGGCATTCCACTACGGGGGCATCCGCAACGTAAATAATCTCATCGCCAATATAGATAAAGTGCCCGGCCTCGACGCCGGCCTGAAGGACCGGTACCTTGCCGAAGCCAGGTTTATCCGAGCCTTCCATTATTTCCACCTGATCAGCTGGTATGCGGACGTGCCGCTGATAAAGAATGAGATCTCTTATGAAGAGAGCTTCAACATTGCCCGCACATCCAAAGCGGAGGTGCTCGCCTATGTACTCACCGAGCTGGATGAAGTGGCGCCTCTGCTGCCATTAAAAGCGGAATATGGCGACGCCGAAAAAGGGCGCATCTCCAAAGGCGCGGCCATGGCGCTGAAGGCCAAAGTGTTGCTGTACGACAACAAGTGGAGTGAAGCAGCCGCCGTGCTGGAGCAGTTCATGGGAGGCACGTACGGCGTTTACACCCTGTTCCCTTCCTTCCCCGGCATTTTCCAGCCGGAGAATGAGAATAACAGCGAAGTGATCCTCAACCTGGAGTTTGTACCGGTGAGCAGAACGCATTCCATGCAACGATTTTTTATTCCTTTTACCGAAGGCACGCTCATCAGCGGCATGGCTCCATCCCAGTCCCTGGTAGACGATTTTATCATGACTAACGGCAAGAGCATCAGCGAAACGGGCTCCGGTTATGATGATAATGCCCCGTACCGCAACCGTGACCCGAGGCTGGAAGCTACTATCATTCACGATGGCTCTTCTTTCACCACCAAGCGTGGGGAAACCGTTACCATCCGGACGGCACCTGGCACTGGCGATAACGCTGCGGACAAAGCGGACGCCTCCAAAACAGGTTATTACTTCCGCAAGTACTATGACCGTACGGCGGATGGCAATAACAACTCCGGCCTCAACCTTATCCTCCTCCGCTATGCGGACGTGCTGCTGATGTACGCGGAGGCAAAAGTAATGATGAACCAGCTGGATGCGGATACCTGGGATAAAACCATAAAGGTCATCCGTCAGCGTGCGGGTTTCAGCGACCCTGCGGCCCTCAATTTCTCGAACTACGCCGGTTTAAGCAACACCGCCAAAACGGACCTCGTGCGCCGCGAGCGCAGGACTGAACTGGCGCTGGAAAGCCAGCGGATATTCGACATCCGCCGCTGGAAGATCGCGGAAACCGTGATGAATGGAACCCTATACGGCATGAAGGTGGGCAACAGCCATCTCATAGTGGACAGGCGTGTGTTCGATGCCGGCAAACATTACCTGTGGCCCGTGCCGCAGGCGGATATAGACATGAACAACCACCTGTTGCCTAACAATACCGGCTGGTGACCTGTACAACCTTTATCAATACACATTCAAAAGATACTATCATGATACGTACTCTCAATTTCAGGATATACAACATACTGGCCGCGCTTTTGGTCATAGGAGCGTTTGCTTCCTGCGAAAAGGACAAAACCATCAACAGCAATATTTCCACCGTCAACGAACTGTATTACCCGGAAATGGGCAAATACTACAAGTTGCAACCCGCCACCAGCGCCGTGGTGAACTTTGAGTGGAGCCCCGCCAGGGCGGAAGACGGCAGCCTCGTGATGTATGAAGTGGCGTTTGATACCATAGGCGGTGATTTTCAGCATCCCATCTATACTATTGCCTCCAACGGCAACGGGGTGCAGAACTCCCTTGCACTCTCCCATAAAATACTGAACTCCGTGGCCAGCAAGGCGGGCATTCAGCCCTCCACCGCCGGTTCCCTGCAATGGACGGTGATCGCCAGCAAAGGCCTCAACGCAAAGCGCGCGGATTCCACCAGGGTGATCGTGATCGAAAGGCCCTCCGGCTTTACGGAAATACCCGCCAACGTGTTCATCACCGGTGCAGCCACTGAAGGCGGAACGGACCTTGCCGCCGCTAAAGCCATGAAACTGGGTACTGATGGTGTGTTCGAAATATTTACCCGTCTGAAGGACGGCGCTTTCACCTTCGTTGACCGTAACAGCGGTACGCCGGTAACTTACTCCATGCAGGGCAACAGGCTGCAGGAAGGCGGAGAGAACCAGCAGACCGGCGATAAGGTATACCGCATCCGCCTCGACTTTGCAAATGCCGCCGCGGAAATGATTGAGATCACCGATGCAGGCGTGTTCGCATCCGCGTACAACAAAGTGGTCGGCAAACTTGCCTATACCGGTGACGGTACATGGACGGCGCAGGGTTTACCCATTGCTTACTTCGATTTCGGCAGCTGGAAAGATGACCGTTTCAAATTCCAGTTCACTACCGTGGATGCAGGCGGCACCACCGGCACAGCCTACTACGGCAGCGTGAACCAGGTCAATTCCACACCGCCCGATGCCAATACACCGGCCGCTTATTACAAACTCGTGCCGGTGGATAATTCACAGTGGGATTTCACCTATAAATACCCGGCAGGGGCTGATGGAAAAACAGGGGATTTTATCCTGCAGCTGAATGCAAAGGAAGATTATTCCTACAAACTGACCGTGCACTAATTGGTGAATTATTAAATCATGTACATGAGATCTAACATCTTAATCATAGCCGCAGCGGCGCTTACCCTTACCGTTACCGGGTGTTACAAGGAGCGGGAAGACACGCCCGTGAAAGTGGAAGGCGATACCACTTCGGTGGCATTGACCTACAAACTCAAAGCCAGCCAGGCGCTCGACGATATTTACAGGAACTACGGCATCAGCGGCAGCCACTATGTAAGGGAAAGTTTTCCGGTACAGCCCGGAGACCCGAAGTATGCCTACCTGTGGCCATACTCCGCGATGTTTACGGCGGCTACGCTGCTCAAACAGACGGGGTTTACCGATGAAGTGCACCAAGGGTATTATACCAGCACGCTGGCAGGCATGCAGGGTTACCTGGATGCGTCCCGCCAACCGGCAGGCTACCAGTCCGTTCCGGTAAGTGAAGGCCTGGCGGATCGTTTTTACGACGATAATGCCATTACCGGTATAGACATGCTGGAGGCCTACCGGCTCACCCGCGACGGCCAGTTGCTCAGCAATGCGAAGATCTGTTACGAGTTCTGCGCCTCCGCCGAAAGCCCTGAAGCGGGCGGTGGTCTTTACTGGAACGAAGGGGTGCGCAACAATCCTGACGATCCGAATCATATCAAGGCCACCAACGTGACCGCCCTTTCCGCCACACTGGCCCTGCAGCTGTACCAGCAGGAACAGAACGGAGCCTATCTTGCCTCCGCCAAACGGTGGTATAACTGGGTGAAACAGTATATGCTGGACCCTTCTGATCAGATCTTCTGGAACTCTGTCTGGATCAAGGATGGCAGCATCAATTATGCCAAATGGACTTATAACTCCGGCGCCATGATCCAGAATGCCGCCCTGCTGTACAAGATCACCGGGGAAGAAGCCTATCTCACGGACGCGAAAGCATGGGCACAGGCTTCATATAATTTCTTTACACGCGAGGTGAGTAATATCGGCCGGTTCTTCGTACCGCACGACCCCTGGTTTACCGCTGTATTGTTGCGCGGTTACCTGGAGCTGTATGAGGTAGATAAAAACGCTACTTACATCAACTCACTCGTAGCGAATGTAGACTACGCGTGGCAGCACAGCAGGCTGCCGGGCACCTTCCAGTTCTACGAGGACTGGTCTGGCTCCGATCTCGGGAGATACTATTCCCTGCTCACGCAAATTGGTATGGTAGAAATTTATGCCAGGATATCGATCTGGAAAAACGAACAATAAACCGGTGCTTCTGCTCGCGGTGATCGTACAGCGGGCGGATGCATCCCAACGGGGAATTATGAAAAGGATATTAATCAGCATGGTGTTGACCGGGATGGCACTATCGGTTGCAGCGCAGCAGGTACAGCCGGCAGGCGAGTATCAGCGCAGGGCAACGGAGATGTTCCACCGGGTATGGACACTGTACCGCGTACCACAGCATGGGCTTTTCTCGGAATATTACCCGCAGCAGTACAAGGATTCCCTCACTTACATGCAGGACGGGAACGTACAATCAAAAGAAGTGAGTTACCTCTGGCCGCTCAGCGGTGTGGTAACTTCCGCCAATGTCATGATGCGGCTGCCCGGTAAAAAGGCGGCTTATCAACCTTATGTGGACTCCGCCATGACGGCCATGTATCAATACCGCGATACCACACGCAAACCTGCCGGGTACCAGGCTTACCCGTCAAAGTTCGAGAAGGTGGACCGTTATTATGATGACAACGGCCTCGTGGCCATCGATTATATGGAAGCCTACGAAAATACCCGCAACCCGGTGTATCTTTCCAGGGCCCGTGAAGTATTCGCCTTCATTATGAGCGGGTGGACGGATGTACTTGGTGGCGGCGTTACCTGGCTGGAAGGCCACAGCGATCAAAAGCCGGCCTGCAGCAACGGCATGGCCACACTGGCCGCCCTCAAAATATATAAGGCCACGAAAGATCCGTATTATTTAAAGCAGGGCATTCAATTTTATGACTGGATGAACAGGCATCTGCGCGACTCCGCCGGCTTGTACCGGAACGACATAAAAACCGCTACGGGCGCCGTCAATCCAACTTATTACACCTATAATACAGGATCTATGCTGGAAGCGGCCATGATGCTTTATTCATTCACCCGGCAGCAAAAATATTACCGGGATGCGAAGCAGACCGCCCAATCAGCTTATCACTATTTCGGCCAGCCACAGGAAGGTATGCGGAGCGAATTTTGCGACCTGCCATGGTTTGCCACGGTACTGTTCCGCGGGTATGCCGCGCTCTACGCCGTTGAAAAAGATCCTGTATATCTGAAAGCTATTATTGCGCGGGTAGACCATGCCTGGAACAACCGGGACCGTTTCGGCCTGCTCAACCATAACTGGAGCGACAAAAGGGATGACGCCGGAAAGCCCAAATGGCTGCTGGACGAAGCCTGCATTGCAGAACTATACGCGCGCATGGCCCTGCTGAATTTATAATGAATACAACATCAGACAACTTATGACGCAAGTTACCAGCGATTCATCTCTTCCGCCCGCCAAAACAAGTGTTTTACGGCTGGCTCCCATATTGTCCGGCTTCTTCATCATGGGCTTCGTAGACGTGGTGGGCATTGCCACCAACTATGTAAAAAAGGATTTCGGCCTGTCGGATACCCTGTCAAACCTATTGCCCATGGCGGTTTTCCTGTGGTTCCTGATCTTTTCGGTGCCTACCGGCATGCTCATGAACAGGATCGGCAGAAAACGCACGGTGCAGCTGAGTCTGCTCATCACCGGCATCGGCCTGCTGGTGCCGATGATATCCTATACTTTACCCGTGGTGTTATCGGCCTTTGCGTTGCTGGGCATCGGCAATACGCTGCTGCAGGTGGCGCTCAACCCGCTGCTGACGAATGTGGTGAGTAAAGACCGCCTCACCAGCAGCCTTACTACCGGGCAGTTCATCAAAGCGGTATCTTCCTTCCTGGGCCCAATTATCGCGGCATATGCCGGCACACGTTTCGGAAACTGGCAGTTATTGTTCCCGTTATTTGCGGGCATCACCCTGCTGTCGTTCCTTTGGCTGGGCTCCACGCCGCTGCATGAAGGCGGGCGCAAGGAAAATACGTCTACCATTGCGGAATGCTTCGCGCTGCTGGGTGATGGCAGGATATTCCTGTATTTCCTCGGTATCCTGACGCTGGTAGGCATTGACGTGGGGCTGAATGTGTCCGCTCCCAAAATACTGATGGAGCGCACGGGCATGGCGCTTGAACAGGCGGGTTATGTAGCCAGCGTATATTTTGTTTTTAAGACCGCCGGCACGTTCCTTGGCGCCATTCTGCTGGCCAAATGGCCCGCTCACAGGTTTTATCTCGGGTCCGCCATCGCGGCGGTGGCCGCCATGGTGATATTGCTGTTCGCCCACAATGCCGGCCTGATCTACGCCGGTGTTGCACTGGCCGGATTTGCCTGCGCCAATATTTTTTCCATCCTGTTCTCCTTTGCATTGCAACGGATGCCGGAAAGGTCCAACGAAGTGTCGGGCCTCCTGATCATGGGCGTTTCAGGCGGTGCTATATTCCCGTTGGTGATGGGCGTTGCTTCTGATGCGGCTGGCGCGCAATGGGGAGCTGTGGCGGTGTTGCTGGTTTGCTGCGTATATCATTGGGTATTGGCGGTGAGGGAAATGCGATAACTGACACTCCATTCTAAAACCAAATAGAAAAAAGCGGCTGCATCCGATGGCAGCCGCTTTTTTATCCCGCAGCTATTTCTTTTTATAGCTGCAGCGCCATAACAAACATTTTCCTGTATTCGTTCCTGAGGGCTGTGTAATCAAGTTTTGTTTCGCCGATAACCCGGAACCCTCGTTTTTTATAAAATTCAACGGCCGTACTGCTGTCCATTGCTTTGAGCCAGATGACGCTTTTGTGTATTTGTTTTGCATAGTTCAAAACAAAATCTATCGCTTCTTTACCCAAACCTTTTCCCGCGGCTTCTTTTATAAAATATATGCGCTCCAGTTCCAATGCCGCGTCCGCGGAAAAGTCACCGGTCGCGCTGTCTATATTCAACTTCATAAAGCCCACATGTTTTTGCCCGTTATGGATCAAATAGAACGCCGCATTAGGGTCCGAGATCTCTTCTGCTAATTTTTCAGCATTAAAATTAGTTGCGATATACCATTCTGCCCCTCCATCTTCCCACAAGTAGGGGTAATGTTCCCGGTATGATTGTGCCGCAACCCGGATCAGGTCTTCTATGTCTTCTTTGGTGCAAGGTTTTATTGTCATGGCAGGTACGATGAGATGCGGCTAATATACAAAGAATATCAACGGCAGGGCTGTGTGAGGCGGGCATCATTGCCGTTTATACGGCTGTCCGGGGGCTGTGTTTCAGGCTGGAAGACAGTGGGAAAATCCTTTTTATTCGGCCGCCACCGAAAGAACGACTCCTTTTCAATAAATTTATTACTTTGGAGATCATTCAACCAGCAATCGCATCCACGTTCAGGCATGTTCGACCGTTCGCACACAGACAAAGCATTATTTCAGTTAATCGCTGAAGGCGACGAAGCCGCTTTCCGCGAGCTGTACCATGCCTATGTACCGCAACTGGAGCCGCTGGTAATGCACCTGACCAAAACCGCGTCCGTAACTGAAGATATCATCCAGGAGACCTTTTTAAGGGTATGGCTCAGCCGCGACAAGCTGCCCGGCATTGAAAATCCGCGTTCATGGCTGCTACGAATTGTCTTTTACCAGTCCTTTACCTGGCTGCGCCGCCGCAGCATACATCACAAAGCACTGGATGCCATGCCCCAGGGCGAGGATGAAATGCGCAGTACCACGGAAGAAGCGGTGGCATACGCGGCCATGCTGAGGTCAGTAGGAGAGGCGGTGCAGCAACTGCCTGCCCAGGCGAAAAAAATCTACAAACTCAGCCGTGAGCAAGGCCTTCGCATCCCTGAAATAGCGGAGCAGCTCCATCTTTCCCCCAGTACCGTAAAAAATTCCCTCGTCCGCTCCCTGCAAACCATCCGGCGGCATATGGAAGCGGGCGGGTTCTGGCTGCCGCTGGTGGTATTATGGTACCTGCCGGCTGTGCTGACCCTGTAAGGTCGGGTTACCGACCCGGCTTTCCCGCTACCATGGCTCATTTCTAAATTCCTGAAATTTTTTTTCATTCCGATAGGTCCTAAATATCCGGTTGCGCGTCTGTTAATATGAAAGCGCCACGTAAACTGAAAAACGATACCAAAATTGACTACTCCACAACGTATAGCCGAACTTCTTAAAAAAGCCGCGGACCACACGGCCACAGCGGAAGAATTGCAGGAGCTTGCCGACTTTGTGCAGCATGATCCCTCCGGGGAGCGCGCATTGGAAATGGAAGCGCTGCTGCGCAAAGATGCGGCGCCCCGGCAGGCATACGACCAGGCGCATTGGAACAAGCTGGCCGATCAGATCCTCGAAGCAGACCGCCCTCAACCGGCGAAAATAATCCCCTGGCGCAGTCGCGCGTGGGCGGCGGCCGTGGTGCTGCTCCTGGTATCTTCCACTACCTATTGGCTGCTGCGCAGGCCCGCTGCCGTAAAAGAACCTGTACTGGCTTCGCAACCTCAGAAAGACATTGCTCCCGGTGGCAACAAAGCTGTGCTCACGCTGGGGGACGGTACGGAAATATCGCTGGACAGTGCGGGCAATGGCATACTCGCGCAACAAGGCAACACCAAAGTGATCAAGACCCGCAACGGGGAATTACAATACGATGCGCCACAGCATGGCGGCCAAATGGTCTTTAACAAGATCGCCACGCCCCGCGGCGGGCAATACACCATTACCTTGCCTGACGGCAGCAGAGTATGGCTGAATGCTTCCAGCAGCCTGCGTTACCCCGCTGTTTTCAGCGGCAGGAGCAGGGTAGTGGAGCTGAAAGGCGAAGCTTATTTTGAAGTCTCCAAACAGGCAGGTCAATCCTTTGTAGTAAAAGTAGAGGAGATGGAAGTGAAAGTACTCGGCACGCATTTTAATATTATGGCGTACGATGATGAACCCGCATTAAAAACCACGCTGCTGGAAGGCGCCGTGGAAGTAAAAAAGGCGGATGTTGTCAGAACGCTGAAACCCGGCCAGGGCGCCAGCCTGCACCGCCAGAGCGGCACGCTCGAGTTGCTGCCGGAAGTGAATACCGAAGAAGCGGTGGCCTGGAAAAACGGTTTTATCCAGTTCGAAGGCAACGATATCCGTTCCGTTATGCGGCAGGTTGCGCGCTGGTATGATGTGGAGGTAGTATATAAAGGTAATGTGCCCGCGCACTTCAGGGGAATTGTGCCGCGTAATGTGCCTGTATCGCAGGTGTTAAAAATACTGGAACTGACAGGAGAAGTTCATTTTGAGATAGGAGACAGGCAAATCATTGTATCACCATAAAGCAGCGATCAACCAAATTTCGACGTTATGAGTCCCTGAGCTATGACACCACGATGGCCCGAATAAATGCCGGAAGCGTTCGTACCGCTCCCGGCGGGTTTGGGCGCATAAACCACAATCGTTTCGCAATTATTATTTAATTACCCACAACCGTACAAATGTATGCTTTTTTCCCAAAGCAGGCCCCGGCATGCCCGGCGGCAACTGAAGATTCCGCGATTATCAGCAAAAACGTTACTGATCATGAAATTGATAGTGCTTTTAATGACCACCGCCTTACTGGAGGTACATGCAGCCGGGTTCGCACAAACCGTGTCGATCTCAGCGCGCAGCACTTCACTGGAAAAGGTTTTTAAAGAGATCAGGAAACAAACGGGTTATACTTTCCTGTATACGGACGAGCAGCTGTTTCATGCCCGCGCTTTCAGCCTGGAGCTGAAAAACGTGCCGCTGCGGCAGGCGCTCGACCAGTGTTTTGAAAACCAGCCCCTGCACTATACTATTGAAAATAAAACCATTGTCGTAAAACGAAAGCCCGCCGCGGCCAGCGTCGCTCCCGCCGCTGATATGGTAGTGAAGGGAAAGATAACGGACGATAAAGAGCAGCCCCTGCCGGGCGCTACCATCCAGGTAAAAGGGACCTCGCGCGGTGTAACAAGTAATGCCGACGGGGAATACAGTATTGAAGTGCCCGGCCCGGATGCCGTGCTCATCGTCTCTTCCATCGGCTACGACCGCAGGGAGGTGCCGGTAAGCGGCAACGCGGAGCTGAATATCGCCCTCAATGTATCCGCCTCCAGGATTGCCGAGCTGGTGGTAGTGGGTTATGGCGAACAAAAGAGAGGCTCTCTTACCAGTGCCATTTCTTCGCTTACGGCCAAAGACTTTGAAGCCCAACCCGTGAACCGCATCGACCAGGTATTGCAGGGCCGCGTAACAGGCGTACAGGTAACGAATTCAGCCGGTTCGCCCGGTGGCGCGGTGCGTATCCGCATCAGGGGCGCCAACTCCATCAACGGCGATAACGGGCCTATCTACGTGGTGGACGGGTTTGTTGGCGCCGAGCTTTTTTCCATCAACCCGGATGATATCGAATCCATCCAGGTGCTGAAAGATGCGGCGGCCACAGCTATCTACGGCAGCAGGGGCTCCAACGGCGTTATTCTCGTTACCACCAGGAAAGGCAGCAAAGGCGGCCTTAAAGTGAATTTCACTACCCGCCTGTCTACCTCGCAGGTCATCAAAAAAATGGATCTGCTCAATGCCGCCGAGTTTGCCTCTACAGTAAACGAACGCGCCACGGCACTGGGTACCACGAAACCTTTTACGGACGAACAGATAGACGGTTACCGCAAAAACGGCGGTACGGACTGGCAGGATGAGATCTTCCGCAACGCACTCGGCCAGGAATACATGCTGAGCCTCTCAGGCGGTAACGACAAAAGCGGGTACTTCATCTCCGGCAACTATCTCAACCAGGATGGTGTGATCAACAATTCAAACTACAAACGTTACACCCTCCGCTCCAATATCAATTCAAAACTTACGAATAAAATTTCCACTTTCCTCAACATCACCGGCTCCTACAGCACGGCGCAGAACGTGGACATCCCGGCTGACGGGCCTCACAGCCCGCTCGCGCAAGCCGCTACCTGGTCGCCCACCGTGCCCGTGCGCAAGGCGGATGGCACCTACACCGCAACGGATCCAATCGGTTCCGTATTCTTCAACCCTGTAGCGCTCACCACCGAGCAGCTGTCTGAAAGGGAACGCATGCTGGTCAATACCATCGGCGGATTTAAGTTTGATGATATAGCGGTGCCTGGCTTGTCGTTCAGCATTCAGTACGGTGCGAACTATCTCGAGTACCAGGATAAATCTTTCGCGGGCAAAGTGGTGAACTCCGGCACGGCTACGGCCAGCCTCCGTACCAATAAGGAAACCAAGCTGCAAAACACCAATATGCTCAACTACCGGAGAACATTCAACGGGCACAGCATTGATGCCACAGGGGTCGTGGAATACCAGCAGATCGTATACAACTATATGTCCGCCGGTGCGTCCAACCTGACGTATGAATCTTTTCACTGGAATAATCTCACGCAGGGCACGCCCGGCAGCCCGGGTTCCGGCTATTCCAAATCATCTATTTTTTCCCTGGTGGGCCGTGTGAACTATGGTTATAAAGACCGTTACCTGTTATCAGCCGCTGTTCGCCGCGATGGTTCTTCCAAATTCCTGGGTGGGAATAAATTCAGTTATTTCCCTTCCTTTTCCGCTGGCTGGATCATCAGCCAGGAGCCGTTCATGAAAGGCCAGCAGTTGTTCAGCAACCTGAAGCTGCGCGGCAGCTGGGGCTTTACAGGCAACGATGGCGTTGGCCCGTACAGCACATTTTCCGCCTATTCCAACCGGAATGCTTCTTTCACCAACTCCACCTTCCAGAACGGCATCATCCTGGGCGTGATCGGCAATCCTGACCTGAAATGGGAAACCACTGAACAACAGAACGTCGGGATAGATGCATCGCTGCTGAACGGCCGTATTAACTTCAGCGCTGATTATTTCGTGAAAAATACCCGCGACCTGCTGCTGAATGAGAACCTGCCCATTTACCTGGGTGGTAATGTTATCACCCGCAACATCGGTTCGGTGCAGAATAAAGGCTGGGAATTTTTGGTGGACGGCGATGTTTTCGAAGGTGGCTCCGTTACCTGGAACACGGGTGTGAATGTTTCGTTCGTAAAAAACAATGTACAATCCACCGGCACGAAGTCCATCATTTTTGACCCCAACAACCGCCGTATCGGCGGTGGTATGTCCCCGCAATCCGAATTTGTGGTAATGGCGGGCAAGCCGCTGGGCGCTATCTGGGGCCTGCAATACCTGGGCACCTGGAAGCCGGGCGAAGAAACCGAGGCGGCCAGATTTGGCGCCAAACCGGGCGATGCGCGGTATAAGGATCTCAAGGAAGACGGGGTGATCGATGCGGGTGATTACAGCGTGATTGGTACCGGCATTCCCAGAACGACGCTGGGCTGGAACAACACAGTCAACTACAAATCTTTCTCCCTGAACATTTTTTTCCATGGAATGTTCGGATTCGACAAGCTCAACTACAACAATGCCGCGGCCATGTACCTCGGCGGCGACGCCAGGCAGGCTACGCTGCGCGATATCCTGGACCGGTACACGCCCGGCAAGAGCGAAACGTCCAACATACCGGCTTTCAGCGCTACCAATAAAAATTTCACGCAGTCTACCCGCTTCCTCGAAAAAGCAGATTTCCTGCGGCTGAAAAACATCAGTCTTTCTTACACCTTACCCAAACCCATACTGCGGCACGTAGGGCTGAAAGTATTTGTGAGCGCCACGAACCTGCTCACCTTTACTGATTATTCCGGCATCGATCCGGAAGCCAGCTCTTCGTCAGGCGATTTCAGGCAGGGGATAGATTACGGCTCGTACCCGAACGCAAAAACGATCACAGGCGGGCTTTCACTGAATTTTTAATGGTTTGATCCAAAACAGCAAACATGAAAAAGATATATAGTTTCTTACTCATCATCCTATTAGCCGGCTGCAGCAAATCACTGGAAGAAAATCCCCGCGGGCTGGTAATAGGCAGCGAGGGCCTGAGCAGCCAGGCCGGCCTGGAATCAGCGCTCACCGGCGCTTACGGCAGCCTGATGGTGCCCTGGGAAAGCGGTTTCACGACCGTCTCGCAGATTGCCATGAGCATGGGGGCGGACGATCTCACCACGCATCCCGGTTCCAATAAAGAGGAGTTCAGGGAGTTCGACCGCTTCAACGTATCGTCGCTCAACAGCCGTATGACGCCTATCTGGCGCGGTTGTTACAAAGTGATACAATCTACTAACAACATCATCAATAATTATACGGCGGTACAAGACGGCAACGAAGCCACCGTGCGCGCCATCGTGGGCGAAGCGTATTTCCTGCGCGCGCTCAGTTACTACTGGCTCACCCGCTACTGGGGTGCCGTGCCGCTGGTACTCAGTGAAAAATATACCTCCGACCAGCTGGCCATGCAGAAGAGCCAGCCGGCCGACATTTACAAACAGATCGAGGCCGACCTGCTGAAAGCGGAAGAATGGGTGCCCAATGCCAAACGTGATCCCGGAAGGCCGAACAAAGGTTCCGTAAAAGCGTTGCTGGCCGATGTTTATCTCACCGAAGGCGGATGGCCACTGAAAGATCAGGGCAAATACGCGATGGCTGCGGCGAAAGCGAAAGAAGTGATCGACAACAAGGCAGCCTATAATTTCGATCTTTACCAGGCCGGTTTCCTGAAAATATTTGCGGGTGGCACCTCAGAAGACGTATTTACGCTGTTCACCCGCGGGCAGTGGTCTACTTACAATTCCTTCTACGGCCTTTCCACCATGCCGGAAAATGAAGGCGGCTGGTCCGACTTTTTCCCCGAGCTGAACTTCTTTAGCAACTTTCCCGCGGGCAGCAGGAAAGACGCCACTTTCTCCACCTCTTTCGTGGTGGGCGGCGTTACAATCCCCTGGCAGGAGGTTACAACAAAACATCCCTATTACAAAAAGTTCACGATCCAGAGCGGGCAGAAAGACACCTACATGTCCAACAATCCCGTGATCATGATCCGTTATGCGCATGTGCTGCTCACGTATGCTGAAGCGCAGGCCCGCTCTGCCACCACTCCTTCGCCTGAAGCCTATGCCGCAATAAACGCCGTGCGGCTGCGCGCGGGGCTGGGGGATCTTACGCCCGGGCTTGGCAGTGCCGCATTCGCAGATGCCGTGGTAGATGAAAGGGCCTGGGAATTTGCCGGCGAATGGTGCCGCTGGTTCGATCTCATTCGCCTCGAAAAAGTGGAGGCCGCCAACGCCTCCAAAGACCCCGGCGACCTGTCTCCAGGCCCCATCACAAAAGCAAAATACTGGCTGCCCATACCCGGTGCGGACGCGCAGGTAAACCCAAATCTTTGATAAAGTTCGTCATTGTGCAAAAGTTCGTCATTGCGAGGAGCAGCGGGGATTTGTGCAGGAGCGCGACGAAGCAATCTCCCAATACTGGGTACATTAGTCCAATCCGGGAGATTGCTTCGTCGCCCCACCCGCTTAGCTCCGCGGCTCCTCGCAATGACGAGCTTTACCTTATCGGTATAGCAGATAAAATAAAAGCGATTATCCGTTGACCAGCGAATGCCGTCCTCGCAAATGCGAACGTGCTATTCACTTTAGCTCCGCGGCTTCCCGCAATGAAGGGCTTGATATTCGCTTTAGCTTTGCTGCGCAATGACGGCCTTTTCCCGAATCGGTATAAACAAGCGAATTATCACTCAGAAAGTTAATTATCCACTCATGAAAAACACCCGTTATGAAAAAACTTTTACTGCTCCTCCTGGGCGGCTTGTTATGCTGCAATATGCTGCACGCCCAGTTCCTCCTTGTGGATGACATGGAGGGCCATGGCCCCGGCTCTGGCAGATGGTCCTATTATGCCGGCCCCAACGCCACAGGCAATGTATTGTTCAATGTGCCCAACCCGGCCCCTTCATCCATTAACCCAAGCTCGCATGTAGCGAAATTCACGAAAGACACGACCTGCTTCGAGTACATGAGCGCCAGCTGCGGCCTGACCAGTACCTTCGACCTCAGCGGCGGCGCCGTGTTCAAAATGCTGGTGTACAGCAACGTACGTGAAGAAGTGATGTTTAAGCTGCAACCCGGTACCGACTACACGAAAGCGGTGTTTTTTACCTACAAGGTGAAAAACGTCAACCAGTGGGAAGAAGCTGTCTTTAATTTCCAGAGCGTGGCGAACAGGACGGATTTCAACCGTATCGCGATACAGTTCATCGATGGCCGCAAAGCCAACGGCATCCTGTATTTCGACCTGGTGCAGGCGCCCAACCCCATCAACATCACCTTCCTCAATACCCGCATCCCGATGGGGCATGAACATGGCGCGGTGATACCGGTGAAACTGAATGGCGCGGTCTTTAAACCGGCGCTTACCTCGTTGAACTGGTACGCGGAGAACCTGCCGCCGGGTGTGAGTATCGACAGCATTCAGCGCGTAAGCGATACGACGGCGAACATCGTGCTTGCCGGTAATTCCCCCGCCAACTATTCCCGCACCACGCTCAAACTCACGGTAGCAGGGCAGGAGGTGGAAGGCGCCAACACGCCGTCCTATTCAGTGAAAGGCAATGCCATTTTTGAAGGCAACCCCGCCTGGACGATGATCTACAACGACGAGTTCAACATAGACGGTGTGCCTGACCGCAGCAAATGGACGGTGGACCCGCAGCCGAAAGGCTGGATCAACGGAGAACAGCAGGTATATACCGATTCCACGCACGACAATGCGCGCGTTCGAAACGGGGACCTGGTGATCACCGGTAAAAGAGATTTTCCGAACGGCACGACCACCGAGCCATGGTCATCAGCCCGCGTCATATCACAAAACAAAATGGACCTGCTATACGGCAAGGTGGAAGTGCGGGCTAAACTGCCCAAAGCAAGAGGCTCCTGGCCCGCCATCTGGATGATGCCCACCAGCAGCGTATATGGCGGATGGCCGAAAAGCGGCGAGATAGATATCCTGGAGCATATCGGGAACCAGCTCGGCAGGGTGATGTCCACCGTACACACGGAAAACAATAACTGGACCAACGGTGGCCATCTTACCGGCTTCCGCAATTTCCCCGATGCACATACCGCTTACCATACGTATTCGGTGGAATGGTCACCGGATTCATTGAGGTTCACTTTCGACAGCCTGCATATTTACACTTACGTGAACCCGCAGACTGATTGGAAAGACTGGCCTTTTGACCAGAAATTCCACATCATCCTCAACCTCGCCATCGGCGGCGGTATGGGTGGTACAATCGTACAGGGCGACTGGCCGGACAGTATGAATGTGGATTACGTACGTGTATACCAGAAAGGCCTGGGCACGCCATATCCGGATACGGTGATCGTAACGCCTGCCAACCAGCTGGTGCTGGCTGGCAAAACGGTGCAGTACACCGCCAAAGTGCTGGATCAGAACGGGCATGTAATGAGCCTGACGCCCCAATGGAGTATTACCGGCGCCGGCAATACCATCTCCGCGACAGGGCTTGCCGCCTTTGATACTTCCGGCATCGTTACAGCCACCGCCGTACTGGACACGATATCGGTCAGCGGCTCGGCATACGCCAATGTGCGTATACCCAACTACAAGCCCATCCCCGCAAGAATAGAAGCCGAAGCATTCGATAACTCCAACTCCTGCTGCACCGAACCCACGCAGGACACCAGCGGTACGGTGAATGTAAGTTACATCGGCAAAGGCACCTGGTTTGATTACGACATTGATGTGCCCGATGGCAACCGGTACCGTGTACAGCTCAGGGCGGCGGTAAGCGCGGCTACCAGTGCCAATATTTACCTGGACACTGTTTTACTGGCTACCATGAAACTACCCGCAAGCGGAGGCTGGCAGAAGTGGATCACCGTATCCTCACCCAAATTCAGATTAAAACAGGGCAGGCAAACTATCCGCGTTTATTCCAATGCATCCGGCTGGAACTATAACTGGCTGCGGATCGTGGATGCGGACAGCGTGGTCGTTTCGAACGTAGTGGTAACCCCCGATTCCGTAACGCTTAAATATGGCGAAACCCAACAATACAGCGCCAAGGCATTTGACCAGCGCGGCGATATCGTATCATTCACGCCTGAGTGGAAATTGACCGGGGGCGACACCGCGAATGCGGTCAACCAGCAAGGACTGTTTACAGCGGGCAGTTCTACCGGGTGGTTTAAAGTGAAAGCAAGGGACGAAGGGGCGACTGGTATGGCCACGGTAAAAATAGTGCCCGTGCCGGTTTTAACAAGGGTGACCATTTCCCCGCGCAGCGCTACGGTGCCGGTGGATGCCTCCCAGGCGTTTTTGATCACCGGGTACGACCAGTTCGACAGTATAATGCCGGTGCCGGCGCAAAGCGGCTGGGCAGTCACCGGGCCGCGTAACCGTGTCAGCTCTGCCGGCGTGTTCACTGCGGGCGATTCTATCGGCACATTTATGATCACCTTCACCAGTGGTTCCGCGAAAGATACCGTGTACGCCACTACGGCCTGGACCTGCACGGTGAACGATCATTACGAGGCGGAGTCCGCTTCGTCCGTGGCCGGAGGGTCCACCCTGCAAGCCTGTACGGACGTGGGCGGCGGCCAGAACTATACCAACCTGGCAAGCGGCCACCGCTTTACCTACAGTAATCTCAACGTGCCTTCCCCAGGCAGGTATATTTTCCGCATCAGGATATCATCCACCTACCCGGGAGAAGCAAGGATAGGGCATAGCGGCATGGTGTTCGGTGTTATTAAAATACCCAATACCAGCGGTCAATGGAGGACCATTTCAGATACGGTTACATTGCCTGCTCTCACGACCACGAATATCACCGTGGGTACCGGCGGCTTTAAGTTTAACTGGTTCAGCCTTGAGAACTGCGCGCCGGAAATCGTGCGGGTAGACCTGAGCCCGGATACAACAGACGTTACCAGTGGTAACACGCTGCCGTTCAAACTGACGGCTTATGATGCGGCCAATAACGCGGTGATGCTGCCAGTTACAGAATGGACCACCACAGGGGCCGGCAATGCCGTGAGTTCCCTGGGCATGTTCACAGCCGGAGCAACGGCGGGCAGTTACACGGTGACGGCGAAGGTGCGCGGCTTCAGCGTTTCAGCGCTGGTAAACGTGGTAAATACCCTCTGTACTGTCAATAACAGGCACGAAGCGGAAGTTTTCTCCAACCGCCATGCGGGCCCTTACCTGCAACCCTGTACGGACGTTGGCGGCGGGCAAAATTTCGCGGGCCTGGCCACGGGCCACTGGTTCTCCTATGATGACCTGAATGTGCCCACAGCGGGCGTATACACCGTCAGCGTGAGGGTCAATTCCACATCAGCCGGGCAGATCGGTATCGGCCACGGGGGCGTTACGTTCGGGCTGATAGATGTGCCCAATACCGGCGGCACCTGGCAAACGGTGAGAGACACAATGACGTTGCCCGCATTGACTTACACCGGCGTAAACGTAAAAGCAGGCACGTTCAAATACAACTGGTTCAGTATCGACAACTGTTCCGCGATTCCGGTTGAACCCGCACCGCTCATCGCAATGGCTCACAAGGCTGAACCGGAGGATGCAGCGCCGCAGACGGCCAGGGCTTATCCCAACCCCGTTTCGGGCAACGTGACCATCGACCTGCCTGAAGGATTCCGTACGGTAACCTTATTTGATCTGCAGGGCCGTGCGATCAGGCAATGGAGCATACAGCAGGGTGAAACCAGGCTGGTGAGAGATCTCAGTTTCCTGAAAGATGGTTTCTACTTTATCAAGCTGGAAGGGAAGAGGAAAACGGAGATGATCAGGATAATAAAACAGTAATAAAAATTGTGCTTTGTGAAGCGGGTGGGCTGATAGCTCACCCGCTTCTTTGCGTAATAACCGGACCGGGAACTGCCGCCCCTATATTTGTGAATAGGCTGCCGGAACCAGGAAGGTGTTGATGATTTTAGAAATGGTATTTGCATATTGGGGATCCGCTAATAATTTTTTCCATTCGGGATCAGCCACGAAAGCAGACCATCCTTTGTTACGTTCTTCCATGCTGTTGCAGGTGATCATATAGGTAAGACAAGGCAGCTTGTCGCCGGCAATCACTTCGCCAAAGAATACCGGGTTTAATTTCGCGCGCTTAAAAATGGGGAACTCGCCTTCATTGAACATTTTAACTTTTCTTCTTACCGCATCTTCACTATAACCCTCATACGTTCTTAATTCAAATATGCGGGGTTCGCCCGAGGGGACGGCCATTGCGGGGAAACCATCAAAAGCAGTCATCAAAGAAGAGGTAAAACGGCTGTATACGGGTTTGTCAGCCGGGATGCTGTTATAGGCCGCGCTGTTTTTAATATAATCCGGGTCCGCTTTTACTTTTGTATTGACAGAAAGGTAGTTGTCGAGAGAAGAATAGGGCGTCAGCAGATAAAATTTAGCTGGTTCCGAGGGGTTCCATTCCCTGAAAACACCCACTGTTTTTACACCATATTTATTTAATGCGGGAATCAGCGCCGTCTTAAAATAATTTTCCAGTTGGCCCTGGTCGGAGCCGAAGCGCATTTCATATACACGCCATTCGTATACTTCCTTTTGTGTTGGATTCTTATCGCCCGCTATTGCGGGGTGGGTGGTTACAGCCAAACCTGCGGTAGCCGCAAGTGAAGATTTGAGGAATTTCCTGCGTTGCATATTGATTAGGTTTTAATGGTAAAGTAATAATTTAGATGTTGGGTACACAAAATATAAGACAACTTTTTGGGATTATATCCCGGGGGTATTACAAAGTCTGAGCTATCGCACCTTTTTTGACGGCGGCGGATTCATAGAAGCAATGCTGGTTTTTATTGAATAAAAGGGATTTGACGGAATTAAAGGGATTCGATGGAATTCACAGGGGGGCAGCACTGACATTTTTACTTAAAGAGAGGATCAAAATGGCAGTGGGTGGGGGTAAGTATGCTTTTGATACGCTTTTGATATGCTTTTGATACGCTTTTGATATGCTTCAGCTACGCCGCGGTTTAATACACTCTTGCGGCTACTAAACGGCGGCTGGCGAAAAACATTCGTCCGCCGAACGGCCGCCGGTCACCCCATTCTCTCACGCTGGCGGGCTTCGGGCTTTTTTAAAGGCAATGCAGGAAAATAAGTGAATAGTTGTATTTTGTGCAAGGAATCAACCATTTGTATAGAATCAATCAACCATTTCGGTGCTTGCTTTGGAGGATATTGAATTAATAAAAAGGATCGGAGAAGACGACCACCAGGCTTTTACAGCGCTGTACGACCGGTACTGGGACCGGCTGTACGCTTCCGCATATTTTCACCTGAAAGATGCAGCCGCAGCGGAGGAGCTGGTGCAGGACGTTTTCGTGACCATCTGGCAAAAACGCCGTGAGCTGGTCATCCAATCGCTGCAACCTTACCTTGCCGCCATGCTCCGTTATGCCATATACCGCCACCTTGATAGCAGCCGTCGCCGCCGTGAGCATCTCCGGAAAGTGGCGGATGCCGCTCCGCTTACCCAGGCCCCCGAGGAAATAGACGAAAAGCTCCTGCTCGAAATGGTCGGCAGGCTCAGCGACCAGTTACCCGAAAAATGCAGTCTTGTATTCCGCGCCAGCAAACTGCAGGACCGCGCCCTGGGTGAAGTAGCCCGGGAAATGGGTATTTCCCTCAAAACCGCCGAAGCGCATCTTTCCAAAGCCCTTAAATCGATACGGATCAGCCTGGGAAGGGCGTTGCACCTCTTTTTCTGGTAAGTGCAGTTGCCAAACCCCGCCGTCTTTTTACCTCAAAAAAATTTCGACCTCACTAAGGGTATCCTGTTTCGGGATGTCTCTTTAATCATAGCAGATGGATCAACAACGCATTAAAGAGCTGGCCGGGAAGTTCCTGGCAGGCACCGCCACCGAGGCGGAGCAGCAGGAACTACATGCCTGGTACGATAGCGCGGCTACTGCCGGCGAACTACCCGGCGAAGAAGAAACCGTGCGCAGGCGTATGCTGGCGCAAGTGCGGCGCCGTACACAACCGGCCTCCCAGGTTTGGCGGATGGCTGCCGCTGCCGCAGTGTTCGCGGCGATCGCTGCCGCGGCGTTGTTCCTGCTTCGGCAACCGCATGCTGACGCGCCCTCGGTTTCGTCCGGCTATGGTGCGGACGCGTTACCGGGAGGTGACAAGGCTACCCTCACACTGGCTGACGGCACTGTAATAGCGCTGGATACGGCGAAAAACGGTACGCTTGCTGCCCAGGGAGGGGCGCAGATAGCGAAGTCGGCCGGGATGCAGCTGGTGTATATAGAAGATGGTGCGCGGGAAGATGGACCGCCGGTATACAACACCATTACAACGCCGAAAGGCGGGCAATACCAGGTGCAATTGCCGGATGGCAGCCGCGTATGGCTCAATGCAGCCTCCTCGCTGCGTTTCCCCGCTTCATTCCATGGCGGCAACCGCCGGGTGGAATTACATGGGGAAGCTTACTTTGACATAAAAGGGGATGCCGCTCATCCTTTTATCGTAACCATTCCGGACATGGAAGTAACGGTACTGGGTACGGAGTTCAACGTTTCCGCGTACGAGCGTGGGAAACAGAAAACGGTACTGATAAAAGGGGCGGTAAAAGTGCAGGCGCCGCATAACACTGCCGTGCTGCGGCCGGGGCAATCGGCTGAATTGCAGGGTGGGAGCCGCCTGCAGGTGGCGGACGATCCATATGCGGAAGATGCCGCGGCATGGAAAGACGGCATGTTCATCTTTACGAACGAGCCGTTGGATGAAATTATGGCGCAGTTAAGCAGATGGTATAATATCGAATCAGACTACGAAAAAGAATCATTAAAAGGGAAAATATTTACGGGACAGATCTCCCGGGGGGAAAAATTATCAGAAGTACTTAAAATGCTGGAGATGACCGGTACCATTCATTTCCGGATCGAGAACGGAACCGTGACGGCAATGCCCTGAGCGGTCCGCATACACCAAAATCGGGACGCTGTTCCTTCGCTTTGCTTACGCAGTTGCTATTTGTAATGTTTTAAACGTACTGTATTAGTATGAGAAAAATCTACTATCTCAATTCGCCCCCCGGGGCGGGCAGGCGGCGCTATGTCCGTACTGTGCTGATCTCCCTGATGTTGATATTCGCTGCCGGGCAGGCGGGCGCACAGCAGGTAACCCTGACGGTGAAAGACATGCCACTGGCCGGATTTTTCCGGGAACTGCGCAAACAAACAGGGTATTCTTTTCTTTATAACAACGCCACCCTGAAAGACGCGCGCCCCGTAACCCTGCGGGTGAGCGGCGCCAGTCTCCGCGAAGTGCTGGACGCCGCGTTGAACGGGCAGCCGCTCACTTATTCCATCAGCAACAAAACCGTCATACTGAAAACGGCGCCGGTACGCAGGCCAGATCAGCCACTGGTATCCGCACAGGACCCCGTGGAAATAAAGGGCCGCCTCACCGACGAAAAAACAAAGGAACCCGTAGTTGGGGCCACAGTAATGGTAAAAGGTACGAGTACCGGCATGGTTTCCGGTCTCAAAGGCGAGTTTGCCATACGCATGCGCCCGGGCGACCAGCTGCAGGTCAGCTACATGGGTTATGAAACGGTACTCGTAACACCCAAAGCCGGCGAAACGCAGAACATCACACTGCGGGCTTCTCAGCAATCCATCAAAGATGTGGTGGTCACCGGGATGTTCAGCCGGCCCAAACAGAATTTTACCGGCGCCGCATCCTCATTCACCCGCGACGATCTCAACAAGGTGACCAACGGCAACGTACTGACCGCACTGAGCGCGCTCGATCCCTCGTTCCAGATGCCGGACAACCTGAACTTCGGCTCCAATCCCAATATGCTGCCGGAAGTGACGCTGCGCGGCGGCAACAGCCTGGTGGACATCGGAGGGGCGGGCAATACCAATACTTTTAATTACGCCAATTCGCCGAATGTTCCCCTCTTTATCCTCGATGGTTTTGAGGTGAACCTTCAGCGCATCAACGATATAGATCTCAACCGCATCGCCAAGGTGGACATTCTTAAAGATGCCGCGGCAACGTCCATCTACGGCTCACGCGCCGCGAACGGGGTGATCGTGATCGAGACCATCCGCCCTCAAAGCGGCAAACTCACCGTAACCTACAACGGCAACGTAAACGTGGAACTGCCGGACCTGCGCGGCTATGATCTGCTCAATGCCCGCGAGAAACTGGACCTGGAACTTAAAACCGGCGCATACAATTATTCCTGGAATACGGTGGATGAACAGTTGAAGCTGTACTATCAGCACCGCTTGTCCGAAGTGGAGCGGGGTGTGAATACAGACTGGCTCAGCCAGCCGCTGCGTGCAGCGTTCGGCCAGAAACATAACATCTATGTGGAAGGAGGGGGCAACGATGCGCTGTATGGGGTGAACCTTAGCTATGACCAGCGCGAAGGCGTCATGAAAGAGTCCGACCGCCGCAACATCATGGCGGGCACTTACCTGAGCTACCGCTACAAGAACCTCCAGTTCCGTAATGATCTCAACCTCGGTTTTAACAAATCGACCAATTCGCCCTACGGGCATTTCCGGCAATATACCCAGCTGAACCCTTACTGGACGCCATACGACACGGAAGGCAACATGAAGGTGTTCCTCGAAGAAGTGTACGGCCCCACAGGTAACCGCCTCACAAATTTCGACCAGTATGATAACCTGGATGGTCAGAAAGCCGGGCGGGCGGTGAACCCCTTATATAACACCAGCCTGAACCTGGTAGACCAGAAAACGTACTACAACATCACCAACAACTTCGCCCTGATCTGGCAGGCGAAGCCCTGGCTGCGCGTCAATGCACGGCTGGCGTATAGCCGTCAGAACGATGAGGCGGACAATTTTAAACCGGCGCAACACACTTCGTTCGTCAACACCCAGACCTTCGAAAAGGGCAGCTACTCCCGTTCCACCGGCTCCAGCACCACGCTGGAAGGTTTCCTGGGCGCGGATGTCAATAAATCCATCGGCCGCCACCTGTTCTTCGGCACGCTTGCCGCGAACGTCCAGGAACAGTCTTATAATTATGCTACCGTAAGGACGGTCGGGTTCCCGAACCCACGGATGGATGAATTCATCCTCGGCAGCAAATACGCGGAAGGGGACCGGCCTTTCGGGATGGAGAACCGCTCGCGCCTCGCGGGCTTTGTGGGCAACCTGAGCTATGCGTACGATAACCGCTACCTGCTGGACTTTTCTTACCGCGTGGACGGTTCCTCGCGTTTCGGCGCAGAACGCAGGTTTGCGCCTTTCTGGTCTACCGGCATCGGTTACAACCTGCATAAAGAGACTTTCATTCAAAACATCGCCTTCATCAATCGTCTGAAACTCCGTTATTCATTCGGTTATACCGGCTCACAGAATTTCGACAGTTACCTTGGCGTGACCACCAGCCAGTACTACCCGATGTCCGATTACCGGGGCGTGATAGGCACCGGCCTGATGGGGTACGGCAATACCGCGCTTGGCTGGCAGCAAACCCGCAAAAACAACCTGGGCGCGGATATCACGCTGTTCAACCGGCTTGATATCACGGCCAATTATTTTATCGAACGCACACAGGGCAGCATCGCGCGGATTTCCACCGCGCCGTCCACCGGCTTCTCGTATTATTACGAAAACATGGGCGATGTGCTCAACAAAGGCTGGGAAGTGAATGCGCGGCTGAATATCATCAACAGCCAGACGAACCGGGACAACTGGTCCGTCTTCGTCAACGCATTTCATGTCAAAAACTCCATCGAACGCATTTCCAACACGATTGCTCAGATGAACAAACGCGCCGATACAACGCTTTCATCCACACCGCTGCCACGTTACGCAGCCGGGCAATCCACTTCGGCGATCTGGGTAGTGCCCAGCCTGGGGATAGACCCGTCAACGGGCATGGAGATCTTTGTAACCCGCGACGGCAGGCTCACCAACACCTACAGCCCGCTGGACCAGGTGATCATGGGCGATTCACGGCCTGAAGTGGAAGGCACTTTCGGTACCAACGCGGAGATACGCGGGATCGGGCTGAATGTGTATTTCCGGTTCCGTTTTGGCGGACAAACCTACAACCAGACGCTGATAGACCGGGTGGAAAACGTAAATGCGGCTTATTATAACGTGGATCGTCGCGTGGCTGAAGAACGGTGGATGAAACCCGGAGATGTGGTCTTTTTCAAAGGCGTCATCAATGCCGGCGGTTTTGTAAACGGGCTCACGCGCGCATCCTCGCGTTTTGTGCAGGATGACAACGAGCTGAGCTGCGAAAGCCTTTCTATATACTACCGTTTCCCGGACCGGATGCTCAATAAGGCGCATTTGAAGAATACAAGGATCACTTTCTTTACAGCCGATCTTTTCCGTTTTTCCAGCGTGAAACGCGAAAGAGGCCTGGACTATCCTTTCTCCAAATCTTATACGCTGCAAATTCAAACTTCTTTCTGATATGAAACATTACCGCATACTGATATTGAGCGGGCTGCTGGCGGCCACGGCCCTGCTGGGCGCATGTTCGAAGTGGCTGGACGTATCGCCGAAAACACAGATGAAGGAAGACGAACAGTTCTCCAACCGCCAGGGTTTCATCGACGCATTATTCGGCGTATACCAGCGCACTGCCGCTGATTCGCTCTATGGCAACAACCTGTCTTTCGGCATGATCGACATTCTTGCCGGCCGATATGAAAACAAGGCAGGTACAGGTAACTGGTACGGCCAGCTTGCCCGGTACAACTATACTTTCAACGCTTCCGGCCTGAACGTGGAACGTGAGACCAGCGAAGTCTGGGCCACGGCTTATGCCGCCATCGCGCAGGCGAACTTTATCCTGCGCAATGTGGACGATAAAAAATCTATGCTCGGAGAGCAGACCTACCGGATCGTCAAGGGCGAATCGCTGGCGCTACGTGCCTTCCTGCATTTCGACCTGCTGCGGCTGTACGCGCCTGTACCCGGTGCGGCCAACAATGGTCAGCCCGCCATCCCTTATATGGATGCGTTTACCATCCAGCCGCGGGCCCGGCAGACGGTGGGTGAGATCGTAAGCCGGTGCGAACAGGAGTTGCTGGCGGCCGAGGAATTACTGTCGGTTCATACCGAGATCGACCAGATCGCCGGCAACCAGAATTCCGTTAACCCGGACCTGTTCCTGATGTTCCGGCAAAACCACCTGAATTACTGGGCCGTCAAGGCGCTGCTTGCGCGCCTCTATCTTTACAAAAGTGATAAGGTCAATGCGTTCAAATATGCGCAGGAAGTGATCAACAGCGGTAAGTTCCGCCTCATGACCAGCGCGGACCTTGCCAGTACGGACCCGGTGTCGGAAAATTCCGACCTGACCCTTACGCGGGAACATGTGTTCTCCATCTATGCCTCGCAGTTAAAACGCGTAGCAGACGATCTCTTTAAACAAAGCCCGAACACTAACAACGAAGACACCCGCGACCTGTACAATACACAAACGAAGATCAACACCCTGTATGAATCCTCGGTGCCGGGTTACAGTACAGACATCCGGCTGCCCATCCAGGCCAAATCGCTCTGGACCGTTGTAAATTCACTCGGTAACGTATATACGAAAAAGTACCATGCGGACAACCAGCGGAACGTGCGTCAGCGCCTTATCCCCGTCATCCGCCTGCCGGAAATGTATTACATCTCCGCGGAAGCGGCTCTTACGCCGGAAGAAGGGCTTGTTTTCCTCAATGCCGTGCGTACCGCGCGCAGCCTGCCAGAACTGGCCACCGCGGCGAACCTGGAGGCAGAGATCATGAAAGAGTACCGCAAGGAGTTTTATGCCGAAGGGCAACTCTGGTATTATTTCAAGCGGAAAAATACCACCACCATCCCCGATGGCGTGGGAAACCCGATGACAGCAACGAAATACATTTTCCCATTGCCGCTGGATGAGATCCAGTTCGGTAAATAAATAAGTGAATCATGAAACTACATCATATAGCGATATTGTTCGCGCTGCTGGGCCTCGCGGCCTGCAGCCAGGACGAGCGGCTCGTGTACCAGGAAGATCCGAGGGTTTATTTCTCGAAATTCAGCACGAACCCGGACAGTACGGACTATTCCTTTGCAGTGAAAGATGCCAGCCTCCTGCAGGACACCGTTTGGCTCACTATGCGCGTCATGGGCTCCGCGGCCGTAAAAGACCGGGAGATCAGGCTTAGGGTGTCAGACACTTCGAAAGCGCGGGAAGGGTATCACTTCAATTTCGGCCCGCTGGTAATGCCGGCAAACGCATTCGAAGCGCGGCTTCCCGTCATTCTTTACCGCAAGCCCGGCCTGAGAGACAGCGTGCTGACCATCGACCTGGCCGTGGAAGAATCGAAGGACTTCAAACCGGGATACAACGACCGGCCCACCACTTCCAGCCCGATAGACCGGCTGCATTATAAGATCAGCGTAACCGACCAGCTGCTGAAACCCGCCCGTTGGGACGTGAGCCTGGCCGCCAGCTTCGGGACATATTCCCAGGTAAAGTTCCGCTTCATGATCCTGGAAACGGGCAAAACAAACTGGAACGAAACCATTTTCCCCGGGGACATGCAATTCCTCATCCAGACCGTGAAATACGCGCTGTACAAATATGAAGAAACCAACGGCCCCCTGCTGGATGAAAATGGCGTGCGCGTCGTATTTCCCTAACCGCTTAAATGCAATGCAATGAAAATTCAGATATTATCCTTGCTCGCGGTCGTAGCCCTGGCAGGATGTTATAAAGACAAAGGCAATTATGATTACCGGCCGGTAAATGAGATCGTGGTAGAAAACGGCAAAGGGCCGGAGGCGCTGAGCGTATCATTCAACGACAGCCTGAAGCTCTCGCCATCCTTTACCCAAACGATGCCGGGCCACGATACCAGCCTGGCTTTCGAGTGGACGGTGTTTGACAACAGCCCGGCCAGCTCGTACACCTTGCCGAGGAGTGTCGTGTCCACAGACCGTAACCTGGCTATCAGGATCACCAGTCCTGTTTTCACGCTTGGGCAGAATTACCGCCTGGGTTATAAGGTAAGCGATAAACGCACAGGGCTTGCCGGGTATCATTTTTACGACCTCACGATCGTCAACAAATACGCACGGGGCTGGATGTTCATGGAACAGTTCGGCAATAACGGCGACTTCTCCATGATCCTTCCCGACGGCACAGCGGAGTACCGGGTATATTCCGCCATCAATACGAACTACCCGATGGGGCGGCCGGTGAAGCTGGAGATCACGCCGTTCCAGGTGACGGACGATCTTTCGCCTTCTTCCCGGAAGATCTACCTGCTGTGGGAAAACGGCGCCGCGGAACTGGACTACCAGACGCTGCAACGGAAATTCGACTATGGTTACCTCTTTTATCTCGCGCCCGAAGTGGTGAAACCAGCGGTACACACCTGGATGAGCACCAGCACCGGGGCCACGCTTTCGGCTTCGCTTGGCGTGGCTATCAACGACGGGAAAGTACATGCTAATCTTGTCGGTGGTTTCCCGGGTTCCAAAAAATGGGGCGGTGTATTACTAGAGCCCGAAGGAACGCCGAATTACAGCGTTGCGCCTTTTGTGGCGGGCGGCACCACATACACGGCCCTGGTGCACGACAATACGGGCAAACGTTTCCTTTCGGTGACCACCACCGGGTTGCTAAGGCTGCCTACCCAGGCGAGTACTGAGTTTGATATGAATAACACCGGTATGGAACTGGTGTATATGGATTCCGCGAACGTACCTCGTTATCACAACGCGGTGATGAAAGATGCAGGCGGCGTACCGTACCTGTTGCAGTTCAAGGCGATCGTGGCCACGGGAGAATCGCCGGTGCTCACTCTCGGCAAAATGCAGATGAACGCACCCGGCATCCTGCAAATGAGCGCGGCCGCGGGCTCTACCACAACGCCTCACCTGTATTATGCGGCCGGCAACAAGATCCAGCGGTTCGAGACCACCTCCAATACGACTGCGGAGCAATATGTTTTCCCGCAGCAGGAACAGGTTGTGCGCATGAAGTTCAAACGCGAGCCCACGGGCATATCACAACTTGCGGTTGCCACCTGGAATGGCGCCGAAGGGCATGTATATTTTTTCAACGTCTCCAATCTCGGCGATCTGACACTGACGGCTCCGTCCTACGGCGGTTTCGGCAGGATCGTGGACATGGGATACAAAGTACCTTAAACTGTTAAACCTGGAAATATGAAAAAAACACTTATCCTGATAGGCTGCCTCGCGGCGGGCATGCCTATGCTGAAAGCCCAGTCTGGTTACAACCTGAAAGGACGCGTAGCCGGCATTCATGACCGTAAGATCTACCTGAGCTGGTCTGAAGGAAAAACCAACAAAATAGATTCCGTGGTGAGCAAGGATGGTTCCTTTGCTTTCAACGGCAACCTGAAAGGGCCTACACTGCATTTTTTGCGGGTAGAAGGCATTCGCAACGGTTTCAGCTTCATGGCTGAAAACAAACCACTGATCTTTACCGCCGACAGCACGCTTGCAAATCCCGTACTGACCGGGTCCGCTTCGCAGCCGCAGTGGGAAGAATGGAACAAGTCCTGGAGCGCGGTCACGAAAAAAGCGGGCGGGCTGTACCAGCGCATTGATTCCGCTACAAAGGCGAAAGATACCGTGGCGCTCAATCTCGCGCGCAAGGGTTTCGAAGATCTCGACCTTGAACTGGATTCGGCCGTCACCCAATTTGTGCGGCGCCATCCTGCTTCGCCGGTATCGCCGCTGATCATCATCCACCGCTATATCGACTACCCGAACCCCGCCAGGGCAGAGCGCCTGTACGGCATGCTTGCGCCCGGGGCGAAAAGCTCCGTATATGGAAAGGAGATAACGGAATACCAGCGCATCGCCGCTAAAACCGGCATTGGCGCCCGGCCGGAATTTACGCTGACCGACACCAGCGGTAAGCCCGTTCAACTCTCATCCTATAAAGGCAAATATGTATTGGTGGACTTTTGGGCCAGCTGGTGCGGACCCTGCCGGAAAGAGAACCCTAATGTGGTAAAGGCCTATCAGCAATATCACGAAAAAGGTTTTGAAATAATTGGTATTACGCTTGATACCAAGAAGGATGCCTGGATGGCAGCCATCGCCAAAGACGGCCTCACCTGGACGCATGTGGGTGATCTTGAGGGGTGGAAGAGCCCTATCGTGACTGAATACGGGATCCGCGCCGTACCTACAAATTTCCTGCTGGACCCTTCGGGCAAAGTGATTGCCAAAGACCTGCGCGAGAAAGCGCTCCAGGATAGACTGGCGGCAATCTTCAAATAAAAACCAACCATTAATATCCGGAACCAGGGCTGGCAAAAAGGCCAGTCCTGGGTTTTCGTCAGTGTTTTATGGTAAGAATTTGTTTATAAGCCCCGCTTAACCTTCCATTACCCGGCATTGGAAACCACTTTCATTCACCAGCGTCATTATTTTTCCGGGCAGGAAATCATCTCCTTCCACCCGCAATACCTTGTCACAGTCTTCCAGGTCAAAGTTGATCTTAACGTCCGGGAAATTCCTGCGCAACAAGGCCAGGATTTCCTTTGCAGCCGCTGCCCGTTTGACGTTTGTTACAAAGACTTCTACCATCCGGCAAAATTTAATTTTAGCGTTTCCGTTGTTTTGCACCAGCAACGTGGTGCGGATTTCTGATGGTTTCTCTTTTTATGCTGTTAACAAGCTGATACCGGTTAAATCCGCTTTCCCGTTTTTCAGGAATTCGTAAGTCATCCGGTCTGCCTGGCAGTCTATAAACCGGATCCCTTTTAAACTTTTGTTTTTAAAGAAAGTGTTGGTAAGCGTCAAATTCTGGAATGTCACCCTGGTGAATGTGCAGTTTTCAAAATAACAGTCCTCCATGGTGCCATCGAAAACGACATCGGAAATATCCGTGGCATTAAAAGAAGTACGGTTCAGCACTGCGTTTGTTATTGTGTTTTTCTGGAAGGAAGAGGACCTGAGCGTCATCCCTGTAAGATCCGCGCCGGAGAAATTGCAGCCTTTGATATGACTTCCTGTAAACTCTGCGTCTTCCAGTGAACAGTCATGAAACAGATTATTCACCAGGTGGGAATGCTGAAAATGGCTGCTGCTGATGTTGGAGCCGGAGAAATCGCAGCTGTCGACATTATTGCCTTTTAAAAGAAGCCCCGACATGTCTGAGCCGGCAAACTTGCAACGCTGCATATTGGAAGCGCTGAATTTTTCATGCAGATTTTTCAGCCCGGAAAAGTCCGCGTCCACCCAGTTTCCGCGTGACATATCCCAGGTAAGTTTTTTCTCCTGTTTTCCGGAAGGCAATTCCACGGGCTGTTTTGCCAAAGGTTCGGCGGGTGCCGCCGTGGGGCCTTCAGAGGGGAAACTTTCCGAAAAATAGTTAAGATCAACTCCCAGGATCTCCGCGAGGCGGTTAATAGTAGTAATGTCCGGGCTTGATTCCCCGCGTTCCCATTTTCCTACTGCTTGTGCGCTAATGAACAGGCGTTGAGCAAGTTGCGCTTGAGAAATATTTATTTTCTTTCTTGCGGCGGCAATTTTGTTGCCAATCATCCTAGTTTCCATAAATGCTTTTTTTTTTCTGTTTTTTTGACACTACAAAGGTATCCAGATCATTCTCAGAATCAGTAAAAATGCGGCAACCATTAGTTGTTATTACACTATTTATGGTTGTTTTTCAGCAACTAACGGTTGTATATCAATGCTGTTACAGATCACAAGGCTACCGGATCTTAATTCCCGGAATTATTATACTTTTAAAATCGCCTGAATTGAAGGGTGATTAAATAACGCTTATGGTGAATGAAACCGAAAACCCGGAATTCTGGGAATCCGCTTTTAATGAAAAGCAGGAGATGTGGGGCTTCGAACCGGCAAAGTCCGCCGTATTGACGAAGGACCTTTTGTCGAAAAGTCGGTGAGAACCGTCCTGATCCCCGGAATCGGCTATGGGCGGAATGCGAAGATCTTCAATGACAACGGGATGTCCGTAACGGGGATTGAAATATCAAAAACCGCGATAGACATGGCGGCAAAACATTATGGCACGGACATGCTCATCCACCATGGTTCCGTGACCGATATGCCATTTGATAACAACCATTATGACGGCATATTCTGTTATGCTTTGATCCACCTCCTGGACAGCGGAGAAAGGGAAAAACTGATCCGTGACTGTTACAATCAACTGTCTGAGAACGGTTATATGGTGTTTACAGTGATTTCAAAGGAAGCTCCTACCTATGGTCAGGGCACACTTATCAGCAAGGACCGCTATGAAATGTTCGGAGGGGTCAGGATGTTCTTTTACGACAGGGCATCCATTCATGCGGAGTTTGACCAGGTTGGATTATTTGAGATCGCTGAGCTTACGGAGAATTATCCTTTTTTTCTGATCAAATGCAAAAAGGTTTAAGCTAACCGCTGCTACAGGGTTGCGGAGAGGTAAAGGCCGTCCGCGGCTAATAGCAACAGCAGGGTTACATCGTTCCCCAGGGAAGCGCGCAGGATACGCAACGCCTTGCGCATATGCTGCTCCACCGTATTTACCGAGATATTTAGTTTTTCCGCTACTTCCTTATTGGAGAGTTGCGCCTCGCGGCTCAGCAGGAATACGGTCCTGCATTGGGGCGGCAGCTCTTCTATGCGTGCCTTGAGATAGGTATGGAGTTCTTTCATTTCCAGCTGCAGATTTACTTCCGGCGTATGGAAAAAGGGGGCTTTCCACAGCGCCTGGTCTTTCCGCAGTTGCAACAACTGCTGGCGGTGATAATTTAAAATACGGTTCTTAAGCGCGATAAAAAGATAGTTCTCTGGTATGGTGTCTTCACGGAGGGTTGGCATCTGCCTGTGGAAGGAGAGGAACACGTCCTGCGCCAGTTCTTCCGCGGCGGCGGTATTACCGGTTTTTTTATACGCAATATTCACCAGGCGGATGAAGTGGCGTTCATATATGATATTGAACGCTTTTTCATCTCCCTGCTGCCATAACGCGAATAATTCAGGATCACTATAGTTGGCGTGCCGTGCTATGATGATAAAGTTTATTCAAATTTAACAATATTTCGTACTTTTTTATCGCTTTGCTGAATCGATTCAGCAAAAAATAAAAAACCTGCTTATTAAACAGATTACCAGTTAGTTATAATAAAATCCCTAGGAAAATAAAAAAAATACCCTGAAGGACTAACGGTAAGTACCGGAAATAGTGTTTTTATCTACAGTTATACTTATGGAAGCACACGCTTTATATAAACTTTTAGAAAAATACCGGCAGGGCAGTTGCAGTCCGGAAGAGCTGGAGCTGCTGGAGCGCTGGTATGCGTCGCTGGGCAAAGACCGGCCGGACAGTTTGCTGGAAGAGGGTAGCGAAGCCGCCCGCCTGCTGACTGACAGGAAATTGCAGGAGCTTCGTACCGCCGTCACCCGGGAGTCCCGGGTGCTGCCTTTCCGTAAAAGAGTATTGCGCTGGGCCGCCGTCGTGAGCGGGCTGATTTTGCTGGCCGGAAGCGCCGCATATTATTTCAAACCTGCTTCGCGGCAAAATGAGCTGGTGAGGGATCACCGCATACCGGCCCCGCATAGCAGGCATATCACCCTTCCGGACGGCAGTCTCGCCGTATTGCAGGCGGGCAGCCGCCTCGAATATCCTTCAGCTTTCAGCGGCCGCATCCGCGAGGTTACATTGACTGGTGAAGCTTATTTCGACATCAGGCCGGATGCCGCCAGATCTTTTGTGATCCATAGCGGCAGCCTGCGTACCACGGTACTGGGCACGGCTTTTAATATCAGGGCGTACGAAGGTTCGCCGGAAATAACGGTGTCGGTTACACGGGGAAAAGTAAAGGTGGAAACAGAGCAGGAGGGGAGGTTACTGGCAGTATTAACACCGGACCAGCAGGTGGTGTACAATAATATGGAGGCCACGGCCATCAGGCAGCCCCTGGCTGCGGATTCCGCCATACAGTGGCTGCGGAAAGACATGGTGTTTGAAAACCTTCCTTTCGCCGTAGTGGCACAGGCCATCGGTAACCGTTACCACGTCAATATCCGGTTTGAGAGCGAGGAGCTTGCCAACTGCCCGATCAGGGCCTCGTTCAACGGAACAGAGCCGCTGGAGACCGTTTTGTCTGTAGTCTGCGGCATTCGTAATGCGTCATATACCATAGAAGATGATAACAATGTACTGATAACAGGGAAAGGATGTCAGCAACCAAATAATACTGCTAAGTAAAGAAGAACAGCAACACTATTCGTTAACAAAAACCGCGTTTTACACATGAAATGGGCCGTCGTAATGCCCGTTTAGGCCCCGCTTTGCCTAATCTTTCAAACCTGTAGACATATCCGGAACACGACAATTGTATTGTCACAGGGTGACGTATGCCCGAAAGTCAACCAGGATTATTCTGTAACAACTAAACTGACACTAGTTATGAAAACACACGTAGCTGTGCAAAAACAGCTGAGAGGCTTCCTATTGCCTTTACTGATCTCAACTTTCCTTGTGCTGCCTATGCTCCTTTCCGCATCCGGCAGCGCGCAGGACATGACGACCAAAAAGATCACGTTATCGCTTACCAAAGAATCCCTTCGCAATGCGCTGGTAAAAGTAGAATCGTTATCCGGTTTCCGCATTGCCTACCCACCGGACCAGGTGGCGCGTTTCCGCAGCGTCAGCCTGCCCAAAGGCATACGCACGGTAAAAGAGACGCTGAACCTGTTGCTGCTGAATACGCCTTTACAATTCCGCCAGCAGGAGGATATCATCGTCATTTACCTGCAGGAAGAGAAAGGGGAGGCGGATACCACGGTGACGCCCGCCGCCGCACCCCGCCAGGAAGTGAAGGTGCGCACCATTATCGGCTCCGTAACAGAGACGCGTACCAATATTTCCCTGCCCGGCGTTACCGTGATGGTGAAGGGGACCAACCGCGGCACACAAAGCCAGGGAGACGGTACCTATAGCCTGCAGGTGCCGCCGGGGGCCGCCACACTGGTGTTTAGCTATATCGGCTACACGCCCAAAGAAGTGGAGCTGACCTCTTCCAACCAGCTGCATGTGGCGCTGGATCCCTCGAATACCGGCCTGGACGAGGTGGTGATTGTGGCTTACGGTGAACAGAAAAAACAGACCGTAACAGGATCCATCGCCTCGCTTACCACGAAGGAGCTGCAGCAAAGCCCTGTGTCCAACCTCACCAACGCGCTGGCCGGCCGCCTGCCGGGCCTCATTACCACGCAGCGCAGCGGCGAGCCCGGCGTTGATGCCAGCACGCTGTATATACGTGGTATTGCCACGCTCAACAGCGCCACGCCCATTTTTATGGTGGACGGTGTGGAGCGCAGCATCGATTATGTAGACCCAAACGATATTGAGAGCCTCACCATTCTGAAAGACGCCGCCGCCACGGCCGTACTGGGTATGCGCGGGGCGAACGGCGCGGTGCTGATCACCACCCGCCGTGGTAAATCAGGCGCGCCCAGTGTGAACTTCCGTGCTTCCGCCGGTATGCAGGAAGCCAATAAACTGCCGGAGTACCTGGGCTCGTACGACTATGCCCGGCTCATGAACGAAGCGCTGGTGAACGACGGCGCGCAGCCCGCCTTTACAGACGCGCAGCTGGAGGCCTTTCGCAACGGCTCCGCACCTAATACGGACTACTACAAGTTCATTATGAAATCTTCTCACGTAGGACAGGCGAACCTGAACGTAAGCGGCGGCGGCAACGTGGCGCGTTATTTCATTTCAGCCGGCTACAACATCGCGGAAGGTAATTACCGTCATACCAAATCCAACAAAGAAGGGTACAACGGCAACAATATCATGAAAAGGTATAACCTGCGCGCCAACGTAGATGTGGATATTACCCCCAACCTCTCCGCCCGCCTGGACCTGGCCGGTATCCTGACAGACAGGACAGACGGCAACAATTCCGCCGGTACCATCATGAACCTGGCGAACCGTATGGCGCCTATTTATCCCATTTTTAACGAAGACGGCAGCATGTGGGGCAACGGCACTTTCCAGAGCAATATTTACGGGGAGCTGTCGCAGAAAGGCTACCGGCGCTGGTATAACAATACCACGCAAGGTACTTTTGCCCTCACCCGCAAACTGGATTTCCTGACGAAGAACCTCAGTGCCAAACTTTCATTTTCTTATGACAACACCAATACTCCCAATGCCAGCTATGGCCGAAATTACGCTGTGTTTGAGCCGCTCCGCAATGCGCAGGGTGAAATTACGGGCTACAAACAATTCGGTAACGATACCCGCATAGACCCCAACGGCGGCTTCAGCGGCGGCGGAGCGGTGAGGCAGACATACGTGGAAGCCACCGCCAACTGGAACCGTTCTTTCAAAAAACATAACGCCACCGCCATGCTGCTGTGGAACAGGCGCCTGCTGGAAAACGGCTCCAGCATTCCCAACGCATACCAGTCCCTGCTGTTCCGCGGTACCTACAATTACAACCAGAAGTACCTGCTGGAACTGAGCGCTTCTTACCAGGGCTCTGAAAACTTCCCGAAAGAAAGCCGCTTCGGGTTGTTCCCTTCCATATCCGGCGGCTGGGTACTGTCTGAAGAACATTTTATCAAAGACAATGCGCCTTTCATCCGTTTCCTCAAACTGCGCGCTTCATATGGTGAAGTAGGGAATGACCGCAGCGGCGGCGACCGTTTCCTCTGGTTCACTTCCTGGGGCGGCGCGGACCCCTATTATTTCGGCAGCAACGCGAACCAGGCCAACGGCTGGGGTCAGGGCGCCATCGGTAACCCCGGCGTTACCTGGGAACGCGGCAAACAAATGGACCTGGGCCTCGATCTGCAAATGTGGAACGGCAAACTGGACCTCACACTGGACCTGTTCTCACAGAAAAGAAGGCAGATACTCATTTCCCGCAGTACCCTTTCCGACGTATTCGGCCAGAGCATCAAAGCGCAGAACATCGGCGCGGTAGACAACAAAGGCATAGAGTTTGAAATTTCCCATCGCAACACCATCGGCAAATTCCGCTACCAGATCAAACCCAATTTCACCTACGCGAAAAACGTGATCGTGTACAGTGACGAAGTGACCCGCAGCTATTCCTGGATGAAGAGGACCGGCCATCCCATCGGTACCAAGTTCGGCCTTATTGCCGACGGCTTTTTCACGGACGCGGCGGACATAGCCAACAGCCCCTTCCAGAATTTCTCCGCGTATGGCCCCGGCGATATCAAGTATAAAAAACTCACCGGCAAGGAATACGATTATATACAGGCCAGTTTTGATGAAACCCGCATAGGTTACGCCCGCACACCGGAAATTATGTATGGCGCCACATTGGGCGCCGGCCTGGGAAACTGGGATCTCAGCGTATTATTCCAGGGCGCCGCGCATGCTGATGTGTTGCTGAACAACGAAGCCGTGTACGAATTTTTCCAGAGCGGTAAAGTGAAACCCTTCCACCTGGGCCGCTGGACGCCGGAAACGGCTGCCACAGCCACTTATCCGCGACTGCACAGCAACACCCACGGCAACAACCACCGCGCTTCCTCTTTCTGGATACGCAGCGCCGACTACCTGCGGCTCAAAAACGCGGAAATAGGTTATTCCCTGCCCAAACGCTGGATTGCCCCGCTGAGCCTCTCTTATTTCCGTATTTATTTCAACGGCATGAACCTGTACACCTGGGACCAGCTGGACGATTTCCAGGTAGACCCGGAAATAGGCGACGGCAACGGTGCGATGTATCCGATTCAGCGTATCTGGAACTTCGGGATAGATGTCAAATTTTAACCACTCATCATTTAAGCTGATTCAAGATGAAACGTAATATTCACTTTACTATATTCTTACTTTCGGCGCTCGCCCTGCTGCCGCATTGTAAAAAAGGCTTTCTCGACCGGGCCGCCACCACACAGCAGCAGGACGTAGACATCTTCACCAGTTTCGCTATGACGGACCAGGTGGTGAACAACCTGTACAGCAAAATGCGCGGTACTTATACTTACCTTGGCGGTTACAACATGGGCTCGGCTACGGACGAGGCCAAAGACGCCTCCAACTGGATGGGCTCCATGCGCTTCAACAACGGTTCATGGTCGGGCAACGACAATCCCATCGGCAATACCTGGCGGGACAACTACGTAGCCATTCGCCAGGCGAACACCATTCTGGAGAACGTAGCCAGGTTCAACACGCCGGATGACGCGAACAACCCGGGCACCCTGGAAATCAGGCTGGGAGAAGTGTATTACCTGCGCGCCCATTTCCTGATGGAACTGATGCGCCAGTTCGGCGGCGTGATCATTGTTACTAAATCCATCGAGCAGACGGATGAGGTGGCGCTGAACAAGCCCCGTAGTACGTACGATGAGTGTGTGGCCCAGGTGCTGGCAGACTGCGATGAGGCGTTCAAACGCGTACGTTACACTTATGATCCAAATACGGAAGCGGGCCGTGTTACCAAAGGCGCCTGCCTGGCCCTGAAGGCCCGTATATTATTGTTTTCCGCCAGCCCGCTGTGGGCCAATGCAGGTAAAACCAGCTTCCTGGCGGATATCACCCCCGGCAGCATGCCCTCAGATCCCGCCAAATGGAAAAAAGCGGCGGACGCTGCAAAAGCGGTGATAGACCTGAAAGACGGCGGCAATACGGTATACGGCCTGGAACCTACGCTGGCCGCGCGGCAGGATATGTTCAAGAGTAAAACACTGCAAAGCAGGGAAGTGATCTTTGTGCGCATGCGTGAAGCAAACCAGGACTATGACCGTTATATTTTCCCCAAGGGTTACGGCGGCTGGAGCGGCTGCGCGCCCGCCCAGGAACTGGTGGACGATTATGAAATGAACAACGGCCTGCCCATCGACGACCCGCTTTCCGGCTACGACGATACCCGGCCCTATACCAACCGGGATCCCCGTTTTTATTCGGACATCCTCTACAACGGCGCCAACTGGAAAGGCCGACAGGTGGAAACGTATGCTACCGGCCGTGATAAACAAAGCACGGAGACAGACCATACCCGCACCGGTTATTTCACCCGCAAGCTGGCAGACGAGGCCATTACGCCCGGGCAGAGCGGCAGCCGCTTTATTCACGGGATTAACTACCGCCTTGCGGAAATGTATCTTAGTTATGCGGAAGCACTCAACGAGTGCGAGCCTTCCAATTCCGATGTGCTCACCTATGTAAACCTGATACGTACCCGCGCGGGACAGCAGCCTCTGCCGGCCGGCCTTTCGCAGCAGGAAATGCGTAAACGCATACAGAACGAAAGACGTATAGAATTGTGTTTCGAGAATCACCGTTTCTGGGATGTACGCCGCTGGAAAATAGCGGAAGCCACGCAGAAAGAGCTCTGGGGCATGCGGCCGGTCATTGATAATGCCGCGCCGGGCGGTTTCCGGTACGAACGTTTCAAGGTGGAAGACAGGCTGTGGAGAAGCGCCATGTACGTGATCCCCATCACAACTGACGAAACGCTGAGGAATCCCAACCTGAAGCAGAACGAGGGCTGGTGATGATCAGGCTGTAACAGTTAATCATACAAACAATCAGGAGGCCGGATGGTCCCCTGATTGTTTTTCTACCGCATAGGTCAATTGAATGGTATTGCCGTTTAATGGCTGCTGCCTTTAATTCCGCCCGTTCCTGTATTCATTCGGCGTACTTCCGACCCGTTGTTTGAACAGCCGGCTGAAGTGTTGCGGGTATTTGAATCCCAGCTCGAATGCAATTTCGTTCACGGATTTAGACGGGTCAAATAATTTGGATTTTGCCGTATCAATGAGTTTTGACTGGATGTATTCCTGCGCAGACTTCCCGGTTTCTTTTTTGATAAGGTCCCCGAAATAATTGGTGGAGAGATGCAACTCCTGCGCGCAATAGGCGACGGATGGCAGTCCCAGTTTCTGCGGCATATCGGATTGCAGATAGTTATTCAGCAGTTGTTCAAATTTCTCCAATATGCCCCTGTGTACGGTATCCCGTGTGATGAACTGCCGGTCGTAGAACCGTGTGCAGTAATTGAGAAAAAGTTCAATGTTGGATGCGATCAGCAATTTGCTGTGTTTATCTACCCCATGTTCCAGTTCAAACCTGATCTTATTAAAACAATCGAGCACAATCTGCCGTTCCCGCTCAGACAGGTGAAGCGCTTCATTCACTTCATAACTGAAAAATGAGTAATCACCGATGCGTTGCCCAAGCGGCGTACCGTGCAGCAGGTCCGCATGGAACACCAGCGCATATCCCTGGGGCTGGTAATATTCGCCGTTGTTTTCAACTCCTATCAACTGGCCGGGCGCAAGGAATATCAGTGTGCCTTCCTGGTAGTCGTATAGCTGTTTTCCATATCTTAAATCGCCGCACACCACGTCTTTCAGGAATATGGTGTAGAAGCCGTAGCTCATCCGGGCAAATTTCCTCGGCGCCGCTTTCGACAGGTCTATGACGCTCACGAGCGGATGCAACGTTTCATGGTTGTTGAAGTCGTTGTACTGGCTGATAGCGTCAAATCGCACAATTGCTCCCATATGCAGTGTTTTACTCCCCAAATGTAGGTTATTGCCCTGTTTGACACGCATCTTCAGGGCCGGAACAGTGATTTTGGTAGATATTCCGGTGATCTGTATACGCCCCGGCCCGGAGATAGGCGGACATTTGCACTGAGTTTTACCTGGGGTTTTCAGATTTATCATTTAATAAAAGAATAAGATAATGAAATACAGGGAATTAGGTAAAAGTACACTGGAAGTATCCGCTAATCCTTCACTTAAAATATCAATCCTCTTATGAAGACATTATTTCTCAGCGTCTGCCTGATCATTCTCTATGTACAATTGTCCAGCGCGCAAACCACCGCCCCAGCAGTGACTGAGCAGGAAATAATTACCCTGTCGAAGGAAAAGTGGCGCTGGATGTCGGAGAAAAAAGTGGATACACTGGCGGCCCTATTTCATGAAAAAGCCATGTTCGTCCACATGGGGGGCTCCATGAACAGGGACCAGGAGCTCAACGTTATTAAGTCTGGCGGCATACATTACAAACAGGCGGATATTCATGACGTTTCCGTGCAGTTCATCGGCCAGACAGCCATTCTGCTGAACCGGATCACACTGCTGGCGGTGGTTGGCGGCAACGAGGTGACGAATCCGTTTGTGGTCACGGAAGTGTATATCCGGCAGGGCGATGTGTGGAAGCTGGGCTCCATGTCTTTTACGCGGCTGCTCACGCGGTAGTTCAAGGGATTTGTCATAACCGGCCTTTTAAGTCGTGTAATTGGACGCCGTACCTGCCGGAAATTATCCCATAATCACTACTTTTGCAGATATAACAGGAACCTGATACGGCTCCTGGAAGAAAATATATTTTATAACCCCTGAGATATTGCCCGCCAGGTTAATCCCAAATTAGTCTGCATAAACGCCGGTAGGCCGGGGCAATATTTTTTACGAAAAAAGAATCAGCATGAATCCAAACAAAGCATTGTGGGAAAAGGGCGACTTCACCAAACTCGCTGAAAGTATGAGGGAAAGCGGTACCGCGCTTGTTTCCCGGTTAGGTGTTACTGAAGGTCTTAAAGTACTGGACCTCGGTTGTGGTGACGGTACCACGGCCATTCCTGCCGCCAAACTCGGAGCGGACGTTTTAGGTGTGGACATTGCAAGCAATCTCGTGGAAGCGGGAACCCAACGCGCAAAAGCTGAAGGGCTTTCCAACATTGAGTTTCGTGAAGGCGATGCCGTTGATCTACATGAGCTCGATGACCAGCGTTTTGACCTGGTAGTCAGCATCTTTGGCGCCATGTTCGCACCCAAACCCCAGGATGTGGCCAAAGAGATGGTACGTGTTACCCGCCCCGGCGGTAAAATTGTAATGGGGAACTGGATACCGGGAGATCCCACCCTGGTAGCCCAGATACTGAAGATCAGCTCCGCGTATACACCGCCGCCGCCGGAGGGTTTCATCAGCCCTATGTTGTGGGGGGTAGAAAGCCATGTCATAGAACGTTTTGCCAACGCCGGTGTGGCAAAAGAAGACATCTCCTTTGAGAAGGAAACTTTTAATTTTAGCATCAACAGCACACCCTCGGAATTTGTGGACAGGTTCAAAAACTACTATGGCCCTACCATGAATGCATTCGAGGCCGCCGAAAAAAACGGCAAGGCCATGGAATTGCAGCAGGAGCTGGAAACCTTGTTTAACAGTCAGAATAAAAGCGGGACCAGCGATACCACGCTTATTCCTGCCACCTTCCTGAAGGTGACAGTGACACGCAGGTAGTGGCAATACTACCCGGTTCTTAACAAACTCATCATCGTCAATCAAACAGGATAAAGAAGGTGTGGGCAACCGCGCCTTTTTTCATTTATACCGCGGAACAGAAGGGGGTTTGATGCGTACTGTCGTTTTTAACCCTGTGATTGTCGCATACAGCCTGTACCTGGCATGTGATTGTTACCGAGATTTGTATTGTAAAAAAAGCACGATATGAAAAAGCATATTATAATCGGTCTTTCAGTTGTTATTGCAGTGGTGGCATCCTGCCAGCCACGTACGAAGGAAGCGCAAAACGTTTCGGCGGAACAAAAGGAAACGGCCGTAAGCCAGGATATAAAGCCGGCTGAAAGCGGCTACGCGGACGTAAACGGGCTGAAAATGTACTATGAGGTATATGGCCAGGGTAAGCCTATCGTACTGCTGCATGGGTCGTTTATGACTATCCCCTTGAACTGGTCGCACATCATACCGCTGCTGGCTAAAGACCGGAAAGTGATAGTAGCGGAAATGCAAGGGCACGGCCGCACAAAGGATATCGCCCGGGAATTTAGCTACGAAGGCATGGCGGACGATGTATCCGGGCTGCTCAGGCACCTCAAGACAGACAGCGCGGACATATTGGGATATAGCATGGGAGGCGGTATCGCCTTCCAGGTTGCAGTACGTCATCCTGAGCAGGTCCGCAGGCTCATCGTATTGTCCGGCACTTATGCGCACGACGGGTGGTGGCCGAATGTAGAAGCCAGTTTTGCTACATTCACGCCGGATATGTTTAAAGGCACGCCTATAGAAAAACAATACGACAGTCTCGGAAACGATCCGGCACATTTCCCGGAATTTTTGAAGAAGGTGATGAGCATCGATCTGAAGTCGTATGACTGGTCCAAAGACGTCAAAAAGATACAGGCCCCGATCTTCATGGCCATTGGTGATGCGGACGGCGTACGGTATGAGCATGCACTGGAACTGTTCCGTGCCAAAGGCGGCGGGAAAATGGGGGACTTACACGGGCTGCCCGCATCCCGCCTTGCCATATTACCGGGAACCACGCATATAGGGATGATGCAGCGGACGGATCTGCTGATACCCATGATCACCGATTTCCTGGATTCAGACCTGAATACAGCTCCGCCTACTTTTTAAAAACCTTGTTACCATACAACACAAAGCCGCACAGAACTTATTATCTGTGCGGCTTTTTTAAATTAATCCGGAAGACTATTATCGCCTAAGCTGAAAGATGCGGGTATTGTTCATAAAACTTCTTTTTGAAATACCTGCCCATCAGGCCGAATTTCCCCTGAAGGTCGCCCATGCCCTGTACTTTCATAATACCTTCCCCGTAAAGGGCCGATTCAGGCGGGCGGCGTACTTCGCCGTAGTAGATCACGTCGGTGTTATTACCTTCAATGTCCATGCTCATTTTCAAGGGTTTCTGTCCCATAACGGACGAAAGGCGGGTTACTTTTTCGGCATTGGTTATGGCGGCGGTTTTGGCGCTGAGTAGGCGGAAACGGTCAAAGATGAGGTGTTCTTTGGCTTCGCCCTCTTCGAAGAACAGATAATGCAGGTTGTCACCGCTCAGTACCAGGTAAGCCGCATTGTCGGCCTCATGATAACGCGCTTTTACGCCCACCATGGCCCAGGCGGCGGTTTTGGCGGCTGTGGCGGCGGCGGATTTCATTTTGTTGCCCACCGTGGTGATGTAGGCGCATTGAGTAAAGGCATCCACCGGCGCGCCCTGCATTTGTTCTTTAAGTGCCAGGAAATGACTTCTCATGAGCTCGTCCTGTATGTGCGGGGCCTGGGCCAGGGCATCGTCCCCGGCATATTTTTGCCGGGTGGCTTTGTATTTTTTCATGTAAAAGACCATGAACACGCCATAGGCCACAGCGACGAGAATGATAATGGTGATAACAGTAGATGACATGCTGAAATGCTTGAGGTGGTTAATAATACAGAGGTTATACCTTTTTCGATTCAACGATCTTGTCTTTGTTTCCTTCATCATCTTTATCGACAATGAGGAAAAAACAACCGGCGATACCGATAACGGCGGTGATAACTGCCGCGATAATCTTACCAAAAATGCCGGTCATGACTGAAGCGATGAGAATGACAATGCGGAACTGCCTGCCCTGGAGGTGGTCGATATTATACATGGTGTATGCCAGGTAGCCGCATACGGCAAGGAAGATCAGCGCTTCACCTATTTTTAGTATAGAACGCGTTACCGTCATAGTTTTTCATATGGTTTTAGTTACGGCCCTAAAACTACGAAGTACCGGTATCCCGGGAGTGGCCATTCGATATTCGCCGGGGATATTTCCATATTCGTTGAAAATATGACCGGATTTAGAAGGGGAGGGGAATTTTGACCTGCGGGAAGGCTTGTAGTATTCGTACTACAAAGAAATTCAATAACAACATCTAATTTTGCCTCCATCCCATGCAAATGTGATTGTATATGTCCTGACCGATTAACCAAACCCAGATCCTATGTAAACATTTTACTTACCCGGAAACATTGCAGCCTATACATAATAGTCGTCATCCTTCTATACAGGATGGCCTGACTTCTTTTTGTTCCTCATATCCCGTATTAGAATGAAAAAACTAATCCTGTTCAGTATTCTCGCATTATTTGTGTCCCGTTCCTATGCAGACGACTACTATTGGGTAGGCGGCTCCGGCAGTTGGAGTGAGATCACCCATTGGTCCTCCACTTCAGGCGGCGTACCTAATAAATCAATCGTACCGAGTACCGGCGATGATGTGTATTTTGATGCGAACAGCGGCCTGATCGCTGGTTCCGTTGTAACTTTCCCCACCTCCGGCCATGCGGTTTGCCGCAACATGTCGTGGGTGGGCGTTACTACCGCCGCCATCTTCAGGAACAACGGCTCTTTCCAGTTGCAGATAAACGGCAACCTGGAGCTCTCCGCCACTGTGAAGTATGCGATGACGACCATCAATTTTCTCAACCCAACTGCCGGCCCGAACAATGTCACCTACCGGACAAACGGTGCGGTAAGGCTCGCTGCGAACTTGTATAACAATTTCATCGTCAATAAACCCGGCGGCTCGCTCACTTTGCTGGACGGGATGACCGCAAATTTGGGCACCAGTAATCTTGTACTGGCTGAAGGAACATTGAATCTGTCCGGGCAGACCCACGTATTCGGGAGTTTATCGGCGGGTGGTGCTACTGTCAGGAGCGTGAACATCAGCAATTCCACGATTACGCTCACCGGTACCTGGGAAACCAGGGGCACGAACATCACACTGAATGCTACGGGCTCTACCGTCACTGCTGACATGTTCCACTCGGCGGGCCTTACGTTCGCGAAAGTGATCGCGGAAAGGAATAACCCGGATATGGATATCAGCGGCAATACGTTCGCGGAGCTGATACTCAATGCCGAGGAGGCAAACATAGGAACCCAGCGTATAGGCGCGAACAATACGATCGCACGCCTTGAGTTTAAGGGCGGCGGCCGGCTTGCGGGCGCGGGCAACGTAATCGGCGAACTGGTGCTGGCGCCGGGGAAAGGTTATATTTTCCACGGCAACAATACGATCAATACCAGCATGCTGGCGAATACGCCGGACTGTGATGCACTGGGAGAACTAAGGGGCATTGATGCGAATGCGAGGCTTACCTTTGGGCCAGGCGCTACGGCCGATATACGGAACGTTTTTATGACGAGCCTCACTGCCGCAGGCAGCATTGTACCTATTACAGTTGTGGGGGTAGATGGAGGCAGCAATACAGGCTTCAATATTCAGCCGCGGGCGGCCGGCAATGCCACCTTGTACTGGGTAGGCGGCGGCGGCGAGTGGAACGACAAGGCTCACTGGAGCGCCACCAGCGGCGGCGCGGGCGGCGCCTGCGTACCGTTTATGACGGACAATGTGGTGTTCGACGCAAACAGCGGTTTTACCAGTGCCAGCAAAACGGTTATTTTAACATCTACCTCCTGGTGCCGCGACATGACCTGGACGAATGTGGCGAATTCCCCCATTTTTTCGACGAATGGGTACCCGATGGAGATCTGGGGCTCGGTGGAGCTGGATCCTACGCTGACCCTGCAGGCGGTATCCACTCAATATGTAAGGGATTTCATCACGATAAAAGGCAGTGAAGCTACTACCTTTACTGCCAAAGGATGTAAGCTGGGCAACCCCTTGTTTAATATCGACAAAACAGGCCCGAACGGCGGAGTGACCCTCACCGACAATATCGCGTTCCCTGCCTGTAGCCTGAGAGTAGCCAGCGGTAAACTCCTGATGCCCGGGCGCACTGTAAATATTGCGGAATTCAGAAGCCAGACCAACACGGTCCGTACCATAGACTTTAGTAATGCCACGATCACTGTGGACGGCTGGGCACTGGACGAAAGGAACGTCACTTCCCTGAATAATGGTGCCGGTTCGTTTATCACTGCCAAGACTTACTTTACTGCAAATGGCCTTACCTACCCGAAAGTGCATTGCGATGCCATCCAGAACACGGTGAACATCTACGACAACACCACTATCGGTGAGCTGGTGTTTACCAATACCAGCCCAAGCACCTTGCTCATTGCATTGAACGGCAATAATAATATTGGCACGCTCGATATCCGTGGCGGCCGCGTCCATATCCGGGGCTTTAATACGATCAACAACCTGCTGCTGACCCCTTCACGTATTTATTATTTCCGGGGCACCCAGACCATCACCGGCCTGATGCGCTTCAACAACCCGGCATGTAATGGCCTGGGTGAAATAAGGGATTTTGAAGGCACCGGGGCTACACTCAACTTTGGGCCTTCCTCCACACGGGATTTTGATAATGTGTATTTACAGAATATCACCGCTACCGGCAGCGGCGTCCCTATCTCCGTGGCGGGCGCGGATGCGGGCGGCAATACAGGTTTTAATATCACGCCTTCCGCGGCTGGCCCGCGTTACTGGGTAGGCGGTTCCGGCAACTGGAACGAATCCGCCCACTGGAGCACTACCAGCGGCGGCCCTGGAGGCGCTTGTGTGCCCACCGTAGCGAACGACGTATATTTCAACGCAAACAGCTTTACTGCCGGTAGCAGCACCGTTACCATTTCAGAGGGTAACGCTTATTGCCGGAATATGGATTGGACCGGCGCCGCATTTTCGCCTGTCTTTTCTAAAGCAAGCAACAATCTCTATATGGAGATATGGGGGAATCTTACGCTGAACAATGCGGTAACTATCAATGCACAGCTGCTTCCCACCGGGACCACGAACAGTACCTTTACTTCCAACGGCAACGCATTGGGTAACCTGGATTTTCTTTTGACCAAATCGGTGGGGTATTCGTTCCGTTTCATGGACAATTTCTCCAATCCCCGGACCAGGATAGATATCAGGGGTGGCGGCCTTGATCTGAGCGGCCGTACGATAACATTGGACGCGATAAGCGACGGGAACCAGAACGGTGCCACCAGTATAAACATCACCAATACCACTGTCAATGCGGGAGCCTGGGAATACCAGGGGGGCAACAAGTCGTTGCAGGCTGTGGGCTCAATCATAAACACCTCCGGGTATTTCGTGGCAGACGATGCTGCTTACAACAAAATAAGCACTGGCGCTACCGCATCGTCGTCTATAAGCCTCCTCAGAATATCCGCAACAGAGATTATTTTCACTCATCCCTCTGCTGCATCAGAGGCCCGTATTTATAGCGGTAATACCATTGGCAAGCTGGAGTTCAAAGGAAAAGGGTACATCGCCGGACCGGGTAATATCATAGATACGCTGATCTTTTCTCCTGGTAAGCAGTATGTCTTCTACAGCGGCTCCAATACCATCATCACCAAAGAATGGTTTGGCAGTGGTACACCCTGTAACCTGACAGAGATTACCAGTTCAGCTGGCACCCCCTTTACCGTTACTAAAACGGCAGGCGAAGTGAATTTTGATTATGTGAGGCTACGCAATATAACAGCGGCGGGCATTACACCGTTCAAAGCGCTGGAACACAGCGAAGATCTCACGGGTAATACGAACTGGAGCATTGCGCCGTATAACGGCTCAACACCTATCCTCGGTCTCGGGCCGGATATCACGCTTTGTGCAAATGAATTCCCGTATACATTAAATACAGACGGCTTCTTTGCCTCACCGCTGGCTTCCTTCTTATGGACCGGCGGCAGCACGGGAAAAACGCTGGTAGTCAATGGCCCCGGCACCTACAGCGTAACGGTAAGTTACCCTGATGGCTGTAGCCGCACCGATGCGATCACCATCACCCGCAGCGATGTGGTGATAGCTCCCATCACGGGCACTGCCAGCGTGTGCGTTGGCAATACGACACCGCTCGCCACTACCACGCCCGGCGGCACATGGAGCACCAACGCCGCCACGATCGCTACCGTAAGTACCACCGGCGTAGTAACCGGCATTGCAGCGGGCACGGCTACCATCACTTATACCTTTACCAATGGCGACGGCTGTACCGGTACGCAAACACGCATAGTGACTGTAAATGCCCTGCCAGTGGTAAATGCCATCACCGGCACTCTCACCTTATTTGAAGGCGGCACTACCGCGCTTTCCAACACCACGCCCGGCGGCTTATGGTCCACCGGCAATCCCGCCGTAGCCACAGTGAACGGCACCGGCGTTGTAACCGGCGTATCCGGCGGCACAGCGGATATTACCTATACCGTTACCAACGCGAACGGCTGTACGGTAGCCCGCACCGTGACTGTAACGGTAGACGGGTTCTCGCCCGCCAAACGCCAGCTGAGCATTACCCAAACAGCAAACGGATCCGAACCCACCACTAACGGCGCGTTCTCCATCCACCTGCCCACCGGCATACTTGCCGTGGAGCCTATTACAATTACTTACACGGTAGGCGGCACAGCCACCGCCCCCGGAGACTATACAGCCCTGAGCGGCACAGCCACGATCGCAACAGGCCAGAATGGTATAACCGTTCCCGTTGCCGTACAAAACGACGGGGTGATTGAAAGCACCGAAACGGTGATCGTGACGATCAACCCCGGCACTTCCGCCAATTATACTTACACGACCGGTACAGGCAATGCCACCGTACAGATCGCGGATGACGATAACGTTTCTGCCAACCGCATCCTGAGCGTGACGCGCCAGGGTGGGGCAAATGAACCGGCAGATGCAGGCACCTTTACGGTAGCCCTTCCAACTGGTGTACTGGCGCCTGAAGACATTACCGTTAGCTATACGCTGGGCGGTACTTCCACCAACGGGGTGGATTATGAGCTCCTGCCGGTTACTGTGGTAATCCCCGCAGGTCAGAACAATGTGGTGATCGATGTAGAGGCGAAAGATGACAAGATCATAGAAAGCATCGAGACCATTGAAATAACCCTTACCGGCGGTACCACGCCCACAGCAGGCAGCTTTACAGTAAGCGCCACCCAGGGCACCACCGTTATGAGCCAGGCCGATGACGATTCAAACATATCATTAAAGGTAATTTCCGTAACAGGCAACGGCGATGCCGGTGAACCCGGAACGAACAGCAGCTTTACGATCAGCCTGCCTGCGGGTTACACCACTTATGTGCCGGTCACGGTTACCTATGTTATAACAGGTACAGCCACGAACGGCCTGGACTATACCGGGCCTTCCACTACGGTCATCCTGCCCGCAGGCGATAATAGCGTAACGGTGCCCGTGACTGTTACAAACGACGACCTGATCGAGCCGCTGGAAACCGTGACCATGGATGTCAGGAGTGGACGAGGTATTAACAGTGGTGGAACGACTGTCATAACATTCTTCCGCAGCACCACCGCAGGTATCGCTACAGTGAACATCACCGATGAGGACAATACTGTCGCGAACAGGACTTTGTCCGTAACCGCGCAAAACGCCGCAGAGCCGGCCACTTCAGGCTACTTCACTGTTAGCCTGCCCTCCGGCAAACTGGCTTCAGAAGATATAACCGTCAACTATACCATATCGGGTGACGCTACACCGGGATCTGATTATACTGCCATCAACGCAACCGTGAAAATACTTGCCGGCAGGAATAACGTACAGGTGCCCTTGAACGTAATGGACGATCCGATCATAGAAAGTATTGAAAGGGTGACATTCTCCATTACGAATGGTACTTCCACCAATTTCACCTATACAGCGAGCGCGACCAATGGCAGCGTTGACGCTGAAATAGCAGACAATGACTTTGCAGGCAACAGCCAGGTGGTATTGCTCACCAAAGTTTCGGATGCCATGGAAGGCGGGGCCGACGGACGATACAGGCTGTCGTTCCCTCCCGGCGTAACCTCTTCCGAAGAGGTAAGGGTGAATTTTACAATAGCCGGTACAGCTGGCAATCCGTTGCCCAATACTGATTATGCCCTGAATGGCGCCAGCGCGGGCCTGATCGTGATCCCACCGAACACCAATGAAGTGTTTGTAGATGTGGACGCACTCACCGACGCGGTGGTGGAAGGACCTGAAACAGTGGTATTGACGATCACCCAGGCACTTTCCGATTCTCATACCTATACGATAGCGCCGTCCTCCAACTCAGCGACGGTGAATATCATCGACAATACCGCGACAACTTTCAGCCAGTTGCATGTAACGGCAGGCACAGCGGCATCAGAGCCTTTAGTAGGAGCAACCTTCACAGTAGGCCTTCCCCCGGGCGTTACCGCATCATTCCCGATCACGGTGGCCTATAAGCTCACCGGCTTAGCTACACCGGGTACGGACTTCCAGATGGGTACCATTGTGATACCGGCCGGAGACAACTCTGTGTCTGTTGTGATGAGTACCCTGGATGACAAGATCATCGAAGGCCAGGAGGATGTGGTCTTTGAGATCCTTTCAGGTAGCGGTGTAGACGGCGGTACGCCGTATTATTTCACGCCGGACGCAGGCGCGAATGCTATCACGATACCCATCACGGATGATGATGTGCTTACTGCCCGGGTATTAAAAGTAACACCGGGTGCGGACGGGGCAGAGCCGGGCACGAACGGCAGCTTTACGATCAGCCTGCCGGTGGATTATACTTCAGATGAAGACATCACGCTCATGTATAATATGAGCGGTACCGCTACTGCTACCGGGGATTATACATTGTCCACCGTCATACTCCCTAAATTCCAGAACAGCGTAACCATACCTGTGTTGGTAACGGACGACCCGATCATTGAAGGAACAGAGACGGTGATCCTTACACTGAATACCCCCAATGCGGGAACCGATGGCAATTTCTTCGACTATACCCGTGACGCTACTGATTTCGAGGCCACGGTGAATATTGCGGATGATGACAATACGCCGGTCAACAGCATTGTAAAAGTCGTGAAGATCAGTGACGGGGTTGAAGGCGGTAGTACTGTCGGATTCAATTTCGAGCTTCCTGCCGGGATTGTTCCTTCAGCGCTGATAACAATTGATTATACCATAGCAGGGACTGCGGCGAACAGCACGGACTACAACGGTGCCACTGCAGGTGATTTCAGCGGAACAGCAACAATTCCTGCGGGAAGTCTCACCGGCACCGCCATTGTGGCCAATGTTGTAAACGACCTGATCATAGAAGGTACCGAGACAGTGACCGTTACTATTACCGGACTGTCTTCCCCCGGCTTTACCTATACGATCGATCCTGTGGAAGGCACAGCCACAGCGGACATCCTTGATAATGATGACCTGGCTGCAAACCGTGTGCTGAGCGTGGAAAAAACAACCGACGCACAAGAAACATCCACCAATGGCCGGTTTACCATCAGCCTGCCCGGAGGCGCAGTTGCAGCCAACGACATTGCCGTGAATTATACGGTGAGCGGAACAGGCACCGCAGGTACGGATTATACAGACATCGGTACTTCCGTGGTAATCCCCGCCGGGCAAACCAGCGTAACGGTAGACGTGCCGGTAATAGACGATCAGTTGATTGAAACCACTGAAACCGTCGTGCTGACGATCATAGACGGCGATGCGGCTGGCATGGCATTCACCGCCAGCACCACAGACAACGAGGCAACCGTGGACATCCTGGATAACGACAATGTTGCAGGCAACCTGATCGTAAGCGTACCGGCTACAGCCGATGCGTCTGAACCCGGGACTAACGGAACCTTTACAGTAAGCCTTCCTGCCGGTTATACCGCTACGGAAGACATTACCGTAACTTATACAACCGGCGGCACCGCCACAGCCGGCGCCGATTACAGTACGCTGGGCAGTACCGTAGTGATACCTGCGGGGCAAACCAGTGTACAGGTAACAGTTGCCGTAACAGATGATGACATCATTGAATCTGCTGAAACCGTAGAACTGACCATTACAGCCGCATCTTCGACCAGCTTTACGCTTCTGCCCAGCACAACCAACGGCAGCGGTACCGTACTCATCAATGACGATGAAAACAGCAGCCCGGCGAACAGGACGCTTACCATCACCAAAGGAACGGATGCATCAGAGCCGGCGACTAACGGCAGCTTTACCATCAGCCTGCCCGCAGGCATCAGTGCTGCTGAAAATGTGACGGTGAACTATACGGTGGACGGCACCGCAACCGCCGGCGCAGACTACGTTGCCCTGAGCGGCATAGCGGTGATTTCCGCCGGGCAGAACAGTGTAAGCGTACCCGTTACTATAAGTGATGACCAGCTGATAGAAGTGACCGAAACCGTACGAGCTACGATCACCAGTGCCGGCTCCGCCAGCTTCACGTTTACCGCCAGCGGCAATGCAACGGTGGATATAACGGACGATGAAAGCACCCTGCCCGCGAACTTCACGGTGACTATCGCGAAAGGCGCGGATGCGGCTGAACCGGGCACCAATGGAAACCTGATCATCAGTCTGCCCATAGGCATCGCTGTTTCGGAAGACGTAACGGTGAATTATACTGTAAGCGGCACCGCTGCGGTTGGCAGCGACTACACCGCTCTTAGCGGATCGGTGATCATACCCGCAGGGCAGAACTCCGTATCCGTACCCGTAATGGTGGCGGATGACAATATCATAGAAACAACAGAAACAGTCATTACCACCCTCGCCGGTGGAAGCAGCACCAGCTTTACTTTCACCGGTACCGGCAACGAAACGGTCAATATCACAGACAATGATAACACCCCGGTAAACATAGCGCTGAGCATCACCAAGCTGAACGATGCCTCAGAACCGGGTACAGCGGGCCGCGTCAATATCGAATTGCTTGCTGGTATTACCACCACAGAAGACATCACCGTAACCTATACCATCGCCGGCACTGCTACAGCGGATGTGGATTATGCAGCGCTGACAGGCACGGCCATCATTCCCGCCGGTCAAAGCAGTGTAATGGTACCGGTTTCCGTGACGGACGACCAGGTGATCGAGCAACTGGAAACAGTAATGCTTACCCTCACCGGCGGAACAAGTGCCAGCTTCGCCTTTACAGGCAGCGGCAATGTGACTGTCAATATATCGGACGATGACAATACGCCGGCAAACCTGGTATTGAACGTTATCAGCAACGGCACCGCGGCAGAGCCGAATGTACCGGGCAGCTTTACGATCTCGCTCCCGGCCGGCATCACCGCTACGGAAGACATCACCGTTAGTTATGCAGCTGGCGGTACCGCCGCCGGCGGAGATGACTACAGCCTGCTTTCCGGCCTGGTGGTTATTCCTGCGGGAGATAATAGCGTGGATGTGCCGGTGGCCGTCGTGGACGATCAGCTCATCGAAGGCACCGAAACGGTTACCCTTGAAGTAACAGGCGGTACTGCTACCGGTCTGGGCTTCGCTCCGGGCCCGGATAAAACAGCTTCGCTGGATATCACGGACGATGAACTTGATCCCGCCATACTGGTGCTCAGCATCGCCAGGGGCACGGATGGCGCAGAGCCCGGCACGAATGGCAGCTTTACGATCAGCCTGCCTTCCGGAGTTCTTTCTGCCGAAGATATCACGGTGAACTATACGGTGAGCGGCACAGCTGCTTCAGGCGCAGATTACACGGCGCTCAGCGGCACGGTAACCATTCCTGCCGGAGATAACAGCGTGACCGTACCGGTAACCGTGGTGAATGACGATATAATAGAAGTAACAGAAACAGTGATCGCGACCCTTACGGGCGGCAGCAGCACGAACTTCACGTTCACCGCTGCCGGCAACGCCACTGTAAATATTACTGACGATGAAAGTAATGTGCCGGCCAATCTCGCATTGACCGTTACCAAAGGCAGCGATGCATCAGAACCTGCCACCAACGGCAGCTTCGTGATCAGCCTGCCAGGCACAACGGTTTCATCTGAAGATGTAATGGTTAACTACACCATTGCCGGCACAGCTACTTCAGGCGCAGATTACACGGCGCTCAGCGGCACGGTGACGATCCCCGCAGGAGATCACAGCGTGACCATACCGATGACTGTGTCCAATGACGATATCATAGAAGCCACAGAAACGGTGATACTGACCCTCAACGGCGGCAGCAGCACCAGCTTCACGTTCACCGGCACCGGCAACGCTACTGTCAATATCACAGATGAAGATAATGTACCGGCTAACCTCGCCTTGACGGTTACCAAAGGCGTTGATGCATCAGAGCCTGCCACCAACGGTAGCTTCGTGATCAGCCTGCCAGGCACTACGGTTTCATCTGAAGACGTAACCGTGAACTATACCATTACCGGCACGGCTGCCGCAGGCGCGGATTATAACGCCCTTACCGGCACAGTGATCATTCCTGCCGGAGACAACAGCGTGACTGTACCCGTGACTGTATCCAATGACGATATCATAGAAACCACAGAAACGGTGATACTGACCCTCAGCGGCGGCAGCAGCACCAGCTTCACATTCACCGGCACGGGCAACGCTACGGTGAATATCACAGACGAAGAGAATATACCGGCCAACCTGCTGCTGAATGTGGCTAACAATGGCGATGGAGCAGAGCCTTCCACCAATGGCGGTTTCACTATCAGCCTGCCGGGTGCTCTCACCGCAGCCACGGATATCACCGTGAATTACACCATCACCGGCACGGCTACCGCAGTCACGGATTATACGGCCCTTAGCGGCACGGTGACCATTCCGGCCGGAGACAACAGCGTTTCCGTACCAGTTGCCGTAAACGATGATCAACTGGTAGAAGGTAATGAGACAGTAATACTGACTATTACCAACGGCACCGCTACCGGCCTTACGTTCGCACCGGGCGCCGGCAGCCCGGCCACTGTGAACATCGCGGATAACGACGCCAGCCTGGAAGTAGTGGTAAGCGCTGGCACGCCTGCGCCCGCAGAGCCTGCAACCCCGGGAGCATTTAACATCAGCCTGGCAGGTGGCAGAACACCCGCCGCAGATGTAACGGTTACATACACGATCAGCGGCTCCGCTACCGCGGACGCGGATTACACGGCCCTCACCGGCACCGCTGTGATCCCCGCAGGCAGCAACAGTGTGTCCGTTCCGGTTACTGTACTGGATGACAACTTCGTGGAATTAGGAGAAACCGTGATCATCACGCTCTCCGGCGCCACATCTTCCGGCACCACCTGCACGATCGGCACCGCCAATAACGCCACTGTAACTATTGCGGATGATGATGCCAATACCCTGGAACTGGAAGTAACCGCCACTCAGCCCAACGCGGCTGAACCGGCTGCAAACGGTGCATTCACCTTCAGTATCGCGGGTGGCAAACGAACCACCGAGGCCGTTACAGTTCACTACGCAGTGGGCGGGTCAGCGATCGCTGATGCGGATTACCAGGCGATCACGGGCGTCATTACCATACCTGCGGGGCAAAACAGTGTAACTGTACCGGTAACCGTAATAGATGACATCATAGTGGAAGATCCGGAGTTCGTACAACTGAACATAAATGGAGGCCAGTCTGCCAGCTTCACCTGGACCGCCGTCGCTGCACAACATGCCGTGGTGACCATCAGCAGCAACGATCTGCCCATCGGCGACCTAACGATCACCAAAGAGATCGTTAGGCCATTATCCGGCCCGTACCGCATTGGCCAGGAGATCACCTACCGGATCACGGTAAGGAATATCGGCAACGGCCCGGCTACCGGTGTGGCGGTGAAGGATACACTGCCCGTTCAATTGGGCCTGCCTTCCGGCACCGTTACCAGCACCGGCCAGGTGAATGTGGTAGAAGCCGATAAAGTGGTAGTGTGGACCATCGGCGAAATGACGCCCAATGCTTCCGTGCAGCTGGAGATCCGTTGCAGGATCACCGAAGGCGGAGAACTGGTAGCCATCGGCGAAGTGGAAAGCGTAACCACGGACCCGGACCTGACCAATAACAAGGCTGAAATAAGATTGCAGATAGACGGCCAGGACCTGAACTTCCCGAACGTATTCACGCCGAACGGCGACGGGAAAAATGAGAAGTTCGTGATCGGCGGCATTGAAAAGTACCCGGGCGCCAAACTCCAGGTATTCAACCGCTGGGGCGGACAGGTATACCGGTCCAACGACTACCGCAACGACTGGAATGGCTCCGGTCTCCTGGAAAGCACTTATTACTATATCCTGGAAGTGAAAAAACCGGATGGTATTAAAACATATAAAGGATGGATAGTAATCGTACGGTAATGGCAACAATATTCTCTGCTGATCTTAAAAATAACAAGATGCAAACAATACTCAGGGCAGCGATAACGGTTTTGCTCCTCATTCCGGGAGCCTGCGCAGTGGCGCAGCAGAACATACAGTTCAGCCAGTATGTTTTTAACGGGCTCAGTGTGAACCCGGCTTATGCGGGATACAAGGAAGACCTTTACCTGAATGCCACCTACCGCCACCAATGGGCGGGCTTTCCGGGGGCGCCGCGTACGGGCGGTGTATCCCTGGATGGTGTAACGCCCGCCAGCGAAGGCAGGGTAGGGCTGGGCGGACAGGTATTGTTCGACCAGCTGGGGCCGCAGGAAGCTTTGTCTTTTTACGGTTCTTATTCCTACCGCATCCCGCTGGATGAGGAAAATACAAAACGCCTCTGCATCGGCATCGGCGGTGGCGTCACACAATATTCCATCGACGGTTCCGCATTGCAGTATGTGGACAACGATGACGTGGCGATCCCTACCGGCAAAACCAGTACCTGGGTGCCTGATGCGCGTTTCGGCGTTTATTATTATACATCCAGGTTTTATGCGGGCGTTTCGGTGATGGACCTTTTTTCATTGTATTCGGACGCTTCGCGGTATAACTGGAAGGGGAACAATTATTCCACTATCCGCAAAACGCAGCACCTGTACGTTACGGCAGGCACGGTGTTCCCGCTGGGGGAAAAACTTCAACTCAAACCTTCTTTCCTCGTGAAGGAAGATTTCAAGGGGCCTACCAGCCTGGACCTGAACGCATTCCTGCTGATCGGTGATAAGCTGTGGGTGGGCGGCTCATACCGCACCAACGTGAACATCTGGAAAAAGACCGAACTGCAGCGTGATCTCCAGGAACAGAACGCCGCCAGCGCGATGGTGGAATTTTATGCGACAAAACAATTGCGCATAGGTTATTCCTACGATCTGAACGTAAACAAGATGGCGGGTTACCAGGGCGGTTCACATGAAATATCCCTGGGGTTTTTATTCCCGTCCAGGAAGTACACGATACAGAATCCCCGGTATTTTTAAACCTATTACTCAGGAAGTATGATGCGACGTAGTTTAACCTTTATCATCGCCATAACGTTTGCGGGCGGCTTGTATGCGCAGGAACAGAAAAGTGTGCTGCAACTGGCCGAAGAGGCATATGCGCGGGAAGAATATGCGGTAGCGGGTGCGCTTTACCAGCGCCAGGCCCGTGGCAAAGAAAACAAAACGCCGGTGGCATTGCTCATGAAGATGGCGCATAGTTACCAGGAGATCGGTTATTTCAAAGAAGCGGCGGTTTTTTACCGGCAGATCATCGCGCGGCCGGATCGCCCCGCGGCGGCTTATTTCTCTTATGGAGAAACGTTGCGGCAGCTGGAACAATACGATTCCGCCAGGCAGCAATATGCCCTGTTCACCACCGCGAATGCGGACAGCCTGAAGCTGAAAGAAATAGCGCTGCGTGGCTGCGACAGCGCCGCTATATGGATACGACAACCTGCTCCCGTCCAGCTAACACCGCTGAAGGAACTGAATACCCCCGGATCCGATCTGGTAAGCGGAGTGCTCCGCCAGGGATTGCTGCTGATGTCCAACGGTTACCGCTCGCTGAACCTCAACGGCAATGCTGAGAAAGCACCGCGTACGGATCTGCGTACGCAGCAGCCTTATTACAAAGCGTACATGTACCAGCAGTACACACAAGGCAATGCGACCATGTACCTCGAAGAACTGGTGCCGGAATTGCTCGGGAAAAATGATTATCATATCGGCCCCGTTTGTATGAACAGGACCGAAGACACGCTTTACGCCACCATCAACATCCAGGGGAAAAACGTTCCTTTCACCGGTAAAGGGCCGTCCAACGGGGTGCGTCAGCTCCAGGTCTACCAGTCTGTCAAAATAGCCGGCAAATGGAACCAGCTGACGCTGCTTCCGGGCATCAATGTGGCGGGTCATTCCTCCAGCCATGCGGTGCTGAACACAGGCGGCAATATTTTATACTTTGTATCGGACCGGCCCGGCGGCTTCGGGCAGACGGATCTCTGGTATTGCGAAAGGCAGGCGGATGGAAACTGGGGCGCGCCGGTGAACTGCGGGGATAAGATCAACACGGTTGCGGCGGAAACATTCCCCACGGTGAACGAAGAAGGTATTCTTTACTTTTCCAGCAAGGGGTACGCCGGTCTTGGCGGTTATGATATCTACCGTGTCAAAGGAGATAAAACGAGCTGGGGAACACCCGAGAACATGAAGGCGCCTTTTAATTCCGGTGCGGACGATATCGGCCTTGTTCTCAAAAATAACGGGCCGGAAGGTTACCTGGCTTCGAATAAAGCCGGTGGCATGGGCAGCGATGACATTTATAATTTCGTTGACCGGGATTATTTCAACCGTGTAAACCATGTTTCGACGCCATCGGTAATAGAGCGGCCCGCGGGCGGGAAAGACCCGTATGCGCCTACTACGCCGGCTACAGGCACCGGTGGCGGGCCGGGCATCCTTAAGCGCCCGCTCACCGCGGAAGAGGAAGAAGATAAACGGCGGCTTGAACAACTGAAATTACTTTACGATTACAACAGTGCAAAGCTGATCGCGGAATCGCGGCAGGTGCTGGACCAGGTGGCGGAAGTAATGAACCGCAGAAAGGATTGGAAGATCGTGATCGCTTCCTTTGCGGACAGCCGGGGATCGGATCAGTTTAACACAGACCTGTCCGCCCTGCGTTGTTTTGCTGTTATCGACTATCTGATCCATAAAGGCATTGATCCCCAACGCCTCTATTATGCGAACAATGGTGAACTGGAGCCGGTAAACAAATGTAAGGATGGGGTACCCTGCAACGAAGAAGAGCACCAGCAAAACAGGCGTTCGGAACTGAAAATAAGATGGTAAGATGATTTCCGGGATGACATCCCGGTGCGATCAGAAAGGTGCGGACAACCGCACCTTTTTTTGTTACAGAATGCCCTACCGGGGGCGGCTAAGTTTTTCGCCCGGTTTCGGGGCAAACAACTTCGTATTTTTTGTATTTTGCGTCAGGTCGAAATCATTACATATGCCTAAGAACGGCTTGATTTTATACTCTTCTATTTTGTTGTTGGAAGATGATCCCGACGATTGCAGCATGTTCCGCGACATCATCAACGGCCTGGACGAAAGTTCACAGATTGAAGTCCGGGTGGCGAAAAATGGAGCAGAGGGGCTTTCCCTGATCAAACAGAAGATACCGGACATTATATTTTCCGATGTGAATATGCCGGTAATGGATGGTTTCCAGTTTGCGCTGGCGATTTATGACAGTTTTCCGTCGCTGAAGGTCCCTATTGTTTTTATGTCCACCGCGGACCTGAAAAAGGATATGGCTTATGCTGAAATGCTGAACGTCGTGCATTACATCCGGAAGCCGGAGACGGTGGCGCAACTGGAGGAGGAAGTAATTCAGGCGCTTAGAACGCAGTTTATATAAAGCTGCCAAAAGATGTGCTTATGCGGGCGGGATATGATGCCTGTTTGTTTTATACGTCTGCAACACCACTCCCGATTTATAACCTTTTGTTTCCACCAGTGTCAGGCGGTGTTTTCCCGCGATATCCTGAAACAGGGGTTTGCCATTTCCCAGGATCACCGGGTGTACCGCAAGCCTGTATTCGTCGATCAGATCCAGGTTCAGCAAGGTTGTTACCAATTTTGCGCCGCCGTACAACCAGATGTTTTTACCGGGCTGTTGTTTGATCTCCAGGACCCTTTCCCGGATATTCGAGTTGATAAAAATGGCGCCGGTGCCGTCACCGGTCTTTGTTGTTGAAAAGACATACTTTGTTTTGCTGTGCATCAGTTTGTACGCATCCCTGATCTTCTTCCCGGCAGTGTCATCGGGGCGGGTATTGCCCCATTTATCATAGCTCACACGGCCATAAAAGATCGCATCCTTATCACTCAGGATATCGTTGAGGATATCTCCGAAATCAACATCAGGGTCCCGTACAAGCCAGTCAAGCTCGCCGTTGGGGCCTTCAATAAGGCCGTCCAATGAGATGGCCAGGTTTAAAATGATCTGTCTCATCTGTATGTTGCCACTAATGCCATGCCAACCTGAAATTACAGCGATAAATGACCGGTTACCTTCCTGAACAAATCGATGCCCTACGTTGTTGGAGTAACCGATATAGTATATGTTATGTATGATCGTCTATGTATGACTATTAGGAAGGGCCGGATTATTCCGGCCTTTTGTTATTGACTGTTGTTCACCCATGCGCCGCAGGGGTTCGTTAACGATAGGCGGGAAGGATATATTTCACCAGCATGTCAAAGGCCTGTTTGGCCATCCGGTTCCCGTAATTGCCTTGTGTAAAAACCACCACCAGATCCAGTTCCTTCAAAATAATAATATATTGCCCGCCATTGCCCGATGCAAATATTGTCTTGTACCGGAAATCTTTTGTTTTGACCAGTTCATTGTACCAGTAAAATCCATAGGTGGTGGGTTGTGGAATACCAACAGCGGACCGGCTGACGGCCATAAATGAAGATCCGGGAATTGGAATGGTGGCCGTTGTCGACAATTTCAGCCATTGTTCGGATACAATGCGTTTCCCCTTCCACATCCCGTTGTTCAGCACCAATTGGCCGATCTTGAGCATATCGCCGGGAAGCAGGTAGAACGAGCCCCCGGTCATGGCATTCCCGGCAGGGTCGAGCGTCCATCTGTACCGGGTGATGTTTAGCGGGGCGAACAGGTATTTCGCCGCAAAGTCCATAACTGACATGCCGCTGGCTTTTTTGAGAACGCCGCTCAGTATCATCGGATCGCAGGAAGTGTAAGCCCAGATTTTTCCCGGGTCATCTTTCATCGGCAGCTTTTCTAAAGCGTATTGAACCCAATCCGCCGTCTTATCCATCATGGATTCACAATCCCTTCCACGGTCCGTCCACTCGTCGCAATCAAAACCCGCACGCATCTCCAGCAGGTGCCGGATCGTAATTTTTCTTTTCCTTGGATCGCTGCTGAAAGCAGTGTCCTCCGGGAAAAATGTATACACGGGGGTATCGATATCCCTGATAAAACCTTTATCCACCGCGATCCCCACCAGCAGGCTGGCAACGGATTTGAAGGAAGAACGGCTGTCGTGCAGGGAGTCCGCGTGATAACCATTAAAGTATTGTTCGTATTCAATCGTCCCGTTTCGGGAGACAAGGATACTGTGCATGTTTTTATATTCCTGCTGAACGATGGCCTGATTCATCTCATCCGGAAGTGGCTTTTTCTGCTGAGCAAGACTGTTCCCCGGAAAAGAAAATATCATGATCACTGCCATACCGGGTAATAAAAAGCGGTAGTTCATAATTGTAAATGATAAACATTATTGCCAGATAGACTTTACGTTAAAAACCTCCAGCGAGGTCACGGTAATATTATTCCCCCAAAACTTAAACCCTTCCCGGTTGCCGTTCCCGGGCTTCCTTTCCATGGAATAGGAAAAAGCGCCTCCGTCAATAAACACCTCTATGGAGGACCGGTCTATGTAGATGTCCGCCGTAAGTTCCATGCTGGTAGGGTCCTGAGGGGAATAGAACATGCCGTTCAGCATATTGAAGTTCATGTCGTACCCGATCAGGCGCTGGCCGTAAAGGTTCAGGCCGGCTTCTGTGGCGTGGGAGAGACGGATAGTGGCGCGGATGCGCAGCCGGTCCGCCTGGCTGAATGCGGCCAGGTGCCGGTCCGCTTCATTTGCCGTTAATCCTGTCCACTTCCCGGCGGCGGCGAACAGCTGCTCCGTTTCCTTCACCGGTGCGCTGAACAGGCGGATGCCGTCTTTGGTAGTGCGCAGCGTAAGCGTGGTGGGCAGCAGCATCATGTTGTTAAAAGGCATGCCCTGTTGCGGGATCCGTCCCCAGCCGATCTGTATCCTGCGGCCGTCAGACTCCGGGATGTTGTTGAAGGTCTGGGCGGCATAGATGGACCCGGCGGAAAAATAGTACTTCCCGCTTTCGGGTGTAAAGGTCTTGCCGTTGAAAGAACCGGTCATATAGGTATTGGAAGCGCCGTATATCACCCATTTCTTTTTTGCGGGGTTGCCGTCTACCGGCAGTTCAAAGAGATCCGGGCATTCCCAGAAGCCGGTGATATGGCTTTCGTAGGCCCAGTCCTTCAGGTTGCGGGAGGTATAGATGGAATGGCCGTCGCGTTCGTTTAGCACCATCACCCAGTGTTTGCCGGGTGCGTACCAGAACACTCTCGGGTCGCGGGTGTCTTTACTGTTCCATTTGGCTTTGGAATCTATGACGGGGTTCCCGCTGTATTTGCTCCAGGTACGGCCTTTGTCCAGGCTGTAAGCCACGCATTGTACCTGTTTGTCCGGGCTGTCCGCCGTGTACAGCGCTACCATTGCGGGATTACCGGGCTTGCCAAAGCCGGAGGTATTGTCGTAATCGATGATGGCGGAGCCGGAGAACATCGTGCCGGTTTTATCCGGGTGCAGGGCCACCGGCAGTTCTTCCCAATGTAGAAGGTCTTTGCTCACGGCATGCCCCCAGGACATATTCTCCCATTCCCGTTCAAAGGGATTGTGCTGGTAAAAAAGATGATATTCTCCTTCATAGAACACCAGGCCGTTGGGGTCGTTGATCCAGCCGCGGCGGGTGGAGAAATGATATTGCGGGCGCCGTTGTTCCCGGTAGAGGGAATCCTGCCCGGCTATCCGGTCGCCCTGGTAAAGGTGGCGAAGGCCTTCGCCGCTGCCTTCGTAGCTGATCCTGATCTTCTTCCCCTGGTAGGCGCTCATGTCTGAGAATACCCAGTACTCAGGCCTGGGGCTCAGCCTGATCAGGAACCGCTGCGTTTCCAGGCCGTCCGCCTGGTAAGACATATAGGCTCTTTGCTGCTGCTGCGATACCGGGAGGTTGAGATAACGTTTTGTAATGGTGATCGTGGTGTCCGCCGCACCGGCGTAGCGCACGGTGGCACAGCAGAGGAACATGATCAATGGGAGTATCTTTTGCATATCGTGAGTTTCGTGATGACCGTCCGCCCGGGCTATTGAAACGGACTGTTCTCCCAAGATAATCCTCTTCAAAGAATAATTCACCTGTCACTTGCATTTATCCCCGCCGCCCGTTATATTGCAATAGCTTGTTTCGTGAAGACCCTGTAACCCGTGTTTATACCCGACCTGTTGTAAGAGAGCCCTGTGCCTGATCCCTTGTCCATCTATTCATTACCAATACTTTAAAATCCACTTATGAAGTTAAGATCACCCCTTGCCATCCTGCTGCTATTGCTGCTTGCCGGAGCGGGTACTTTCCTGGCCTGCCGGAAAGACGCCGCAAAGTCGGAACAGGCGGAAAAGACACCTTTGTTCAACGAAAAGATTGCCCGCAAACATTTCTACAAATCCGTACGCCCCGCCATGGAAAAAGTAACGGTGGCGCCGGGGCAAAAAGCGCCTAAGCTGTACCCGAAATGGGATTTGGCTCAAGTGTATATTTCCGGCGATTACCAGATCGTGGAAGTGCCCGTATACTGGGAAAACCGGTTGCTGATCACCACCCGCAGAACCACCATAAAGGATACCGCGGTAAGGGTAATGCCCTCGATGGCGGACATGGGGAATTTCAACCGCCTGGTGATGTACATGGACAAACAAGGCCGGATCACCCAGCGCGTGGTATCTTATCTGCCCGATTCCGCGTATATGTCCCGGCATCACAACGATGCCAGTCATAACACGCTCAACAAACTGGACAAGGATTTTTCCGGTGAGCTCATTCACCGCAACCTGCAGGGCGAGCCTTTTAAATTCCTGAAAGTACAGGAAGGGAAAGTGAGAACGGTGCAGAGCTACAACAAAGCCCGGGCGGCCGCGCGTAAAAACAATCCCGATGCAAGATGGGAAGAACGATGTACACTCGTGGATACCAAGGAAACCTGGAGCCAGATGTGTACGATCGCAACGGTGGACGAGCCGGATGGGGAGCCCAATTGCGGCGACTGGGTACTGGTGGAAGTGATCGAAATTTATGAATGCGAACAGGTATGGATAAACGATGATCCATGCTGGATCAACCCCGCCGGCCCCGGCTGCCCTGGCGCGGACGGCGGCCCCGAACCGCAGGAACCGGACCCCAATGATTACCAGACACAACGCACCCTGCGGCATTACCCTGCTATCTGGCCGATCCTGAACCTCAACGTGTACCTGTATCCCTTCAATACCAATTCCGGCGGCAAACTGATCGTATACGCGGATCAGCCGGTTGCGGGCTCCAGGGTGGGGGTGAACGGCTACAACATGGGGCATACCTATATTTCCTTTGAACAGGTTATAAATGGCAACACGATACGCAGAACCATGGGGTATTATCCCACTACGACGGTAACCAACAGCAACATCACTTCCCCGGGCCAGTTCGGCAACGATATGGGCCAGGAATATGATGTAAAACTGGAAGTGGACGTTCCCGGCTGGCAGTTGCAATCGCTCTTCAACACGTTGTATTATGCAGTGGGGCTTGATTTTCACATGGACACCTACAACTGCACGACCGTGGCCATTGAAGTGCTGAACGATGCGGGTATAATGATACCTTATTCCACCAGCCTCTGGTACGCCGGCGGCGGCTGCAACCCGGGGGCACTGGGAGAAGACATGAAATCTTTCAGCGGAGTATCCGCCGTGCCCGGCGTGATCCCTGTAAACGAAAACTGATAAGACACAGGACTGGCCTTGTTTGTGGCGTCGTTGTGAAAAGGTCGTCATTGCGAGGAGCAGCCGGGGATCTGTGCAGGAGCCGCGACGAAGCAATCTCCATATCCTGGTGTACCTCCATTCGATGGAGGAGATTGCTTCGTCGCCCCGCCCACTTTACCGCTGCTGCTCCTCGCAATGACGGGCTTTGCGTTAGCCTGCGGTACTCATGTGGAGGATCAGCACCGAAGCAGGACTTTTAGTCCGGATTCCAAACCTCTGCACTGAAAGTGCAGAGGTTTTTAGTTATACAGGAGCCATATTTCCTCACAACATACTCTGCCGTATATACTCCAGGAACGAAGCCCGGTATTTATCCGTGATCGGGATGCGCTGACCCGGCATATGTACATGATTGTCCTCGATCTTCACCACATGCCGCATCTGGATGATATAGGAATGATGTATCCTGAAAAAGCCCGGTCCCAGGCTGTCTTCCAGGTCCTTCATCCTTTTGTACACGATATGTTTTTCCGTGAGCGTATGTATCGTTACATAATCCCTCGCGCCTTCGATGTAGGTCACTTCCGGGAAGGATATCTTCACGATCGTTTTACCGCTTTTGATGAACAGCGGCGGCTCCGGAACTTCTTCTTCAATTCTTGGGTATTTTTCCACGGCCTGCAGGAACCGTTCGAAGGTAATGGGCTTCAGCAGGTAATCCAGCGCATTGCGGTTGTAACTTTCCACGGCATATTCGGAATAGGCCGTGGTGAATATGATCCTGCGGGTGGGCGGCAGGATGGCGGCCAGCTGCATGCCGGTGAGCTGTGGCATATTGATATCCAGCAGCAGCAGATCGGCGGGGGAGTGGCTCAGGTGCTCCAGGGCTTCCACCACGTTGTAACACTTACCCGCCAGCGTGAGGTAAGGCACCTGGCGCACGTAGGCTTCCAGCAGTTCTACCGCATATGGTTCGTCATCTACAATCAGGCAACTGATCTGCATGAATTAATATTTTAACGGAATGTCTATCCCCGCATGGTAATAACCGTTTTCCCGCGCCGCCGTGAGCTGAATGCCATCCAGGTAACGGAGGCGTTTGCGGAGGTTTTGCAGGCCGTTGCCGCCGTTCAGCACCGGGGCTGCGGCCAGTTTGTTACGCACCCTGAAACTGAGCACGCCGTCCTGTATTTCCAGGCGGAGAGAAGCCTCGTTGTCCGTACGCAGCTGATCGATGCCGTGTTTGAACACGTTTTCCACGAGCGGGATAAACAGCATCGGGGGCACGGAAAGATCGCCGGGTATCTCGCATTGTTCAAAACGGATGTCTATCTGGTGCCGCATTCTGATCCGTTCCAGTTCAATGTAGTTGTTCAGGAAGTCGATCTCCGTTTGCAGCAATACTTTTTCTTTCGGCGCCTCTTCCACAAAATACCGCATCAGCTCGGCCAGCCGGGCGATCAGGCCGGGAGTGAGGTCGGATTTGATATAAGCGAGGTAATAGATATTGTTGAGCGAATTGAACAGGAAATGCGGCTGCACCTGTGCTTTCAGCAGGTTCAGCTCCGCCGTGCGGTGCTGGTGGCGGAGGGCTTCCTGGTGGCGCCGCAGCTGCACATAATCCAGCGCAATACGGTAAAGCGAACCGAAAAAGAAAGCGATCACCAGCGTGATACCGGAAAAGGTAAAGTGACCGGCCGTCCAGGTATAAAATACATTGATGCCGCCCAGGAAAAGCCTTTCAAGCCCCATTCTGAGGGCCAGCATGGCGGTGAAAAAGAGAAACGAATACAACACATACCGGCGGCCGGAATAACGGGGATAAAGCCAGTGGCTGTTCCCGTACACGATCAGTGCATAACAGGCTACGCTGATGGTGACGCTGAGGATGGCGGGTATCCACTCGCCGTCCCATTTGTAAATGGAATAAGCGATCATAAACGCATAAAAGAGCGTCCATATCCCGATCTGTAACCATACCTGCCGCGGCGCCACATTTTTCATATCCTAATGTACGAATTCAGCGGCAGGCAGCCCCCGTTTTTTAGACAATCCAGCCTGTTTCTTCGACGGTTCCCGGGGGTGCATCCCCATTGCCTTAACGCTGCGGCTGTTTGCCGAAATCGTTTCTGCGGGCTTGTTTTTAAAGCCAATTTCGGGGGGAAATAAAAACACCTGTTATGAAACATTTTCTTTTACCGGTATGGTTCCTTCTTATTTGCGGCGCCGCTTCCGCCCAGTCCGACGAGGCGGGTGTAAAAACCACGCTGGAAAATTACATGTCGGGCAAAGCGGAGCGGATGCAGCTGGCTTTCCATCCTTCCGCGTATATGAAGTATGTGGAACGGCAGACCGGCGTTTTTAAAGACGTGCCCATCGCCTTGTTCCTGGAGCGGGTAAAAGCAAACGAAAGCAAGGCGCAGCCGCATACGCAGAAGCGGATCGTGTCCATGCACGTCAAAGGCGATGCGGCGCAGGCACAGATCGAGATAGACGGTTCTGAACTGGTGATGACGGATTATATGAACCTGCTGAAGATAAACGGGGAGTGGAAGATCGTGAGTAAGATATTCACCGCTGAGGTGAAGACCGACTGAAAGCCCGGAACCACGGTTCCGGGCTTACCTGATATCGTAACGGCGGGATGCCGTGTCTTATTTGCGTTTTACATTAAAAGCGATGATCTCCTGGATCAGCTGCGTACGTCCTTTTTCCGGGCGGTCCAGGAACACGTGATGCGAACCTTCGGGCAGCGTCACGAATTGTTTTTTGGGTGTGTTGGCCAGCCGCAACTGTAAGGCCAGCAGGTCTTCCGGGCGGCTCCAGTTGTCATTTGCGCCACGGATGTACAGGATGGGCACCCTGATCTCCTTGGCATGCCACTGGCCCCTGCCTTGCGCGGTGTAAAACGCTTCCGCGCGGTAGCCGCCGGGCACGGCCAGGATGCTGTCCTCATAAAAACCAACGGCGGTGGCCGCATACAGTTCCGCCAGCGCGGGGTCGCGCCATTTGGATTTATCGGCGTCGGGAATGCTTTTGTTCCAGCTTTCCAGCAGCTGCGTTTTGCTGGCTTTTCTATATACGTGTGTGGACGCGTAATTGAACTGCGAGGTATCCAGCGGGCTGCGGAAGGCATCGGTGAAATCCCAGGGAGCTTTTTCGTTGTACAGGCTGTTCAGCATGATGAGCGCCGCCACGCGGTTCGGGTAAATGCAGGCGTAATATCCCATCCACTGGCCGCCGGTAGCCCATCCGAAAAGCGTGATCTGTTTGGTTTTGGTCCTTTCGCGGATAAAATCCACCACGGCGTCTATATCATGAGATACTTCCACGGAGGAGGCCGCGATGGTCCAGCGTTTGAGCGTATCGTAATCGGGGCAGGTGGAAGTTTCCCACCCACGGGCATCCATGATAAATACGTGCTGGCCTTGTTTAACGAGGTCTTCGGCGAGGGAACCGCCCGCCACCGGCAGGTCAAAGGAAGCGACCGCACCGGATCCGCCGCCGTGCAGCAGCAGGATGGGGGGCTTGCGGCTGCGTTTGCGCCCGGTGATCTCCCGCACGAATATCCGCACGCCGGGGTCACTGGCTATCATAAAATCTTCACGTTTGATCGTTTGCCCGCTGGCAAGTTCAGCAAATAATAAGGGTAAGACGAACAAGGTTTTCCACATAATTTTTCCAGAAGGTTCCGTTGCAAAAATAGCATAAATTACGGTCATATGACGGAACCATCTGTAAGACGGGCGCAGGAAGCGGACCTGCCCGCCTTATCCATGCTGGAACAGCAAACTTTCCGCGATACATTCAGCAACGTGTACGACCCGCGGGACCTCGAGGAATTCCTCTCCACCAAAAAGAACCTGGCCGCGATACAGGACACTTTTAACCAACCGGGTACGCTCTATTTTATACTCAGCCACGAAGGTGAAGACGCCGGTTTTCTGCAACTGAACCTGCACCGCCAGCCGGATAACGGCACACTGCTGCCCGAGCCGGTGATGGAGCTGGAGAAAATTTATGTATTGCCCGCATACTTCGGTAAAGGTTTTGGTAAAATACTCATGGACCATGCGTTGAAGATTGCCAGGGATAATTTCGTGCGTACGTTATGGTTAGGCGTATGGGAAAATAACCACCGTGCAAAAGCCTTTTATCAGAAAGAAGGATTTACCCCCTTCGGTGAACATAGTTTTACCGTAGGCCGGCAAACGGACCGGGACCTGCTGCTGGCAAAAGTGCTCCAGGGTGTATAAAGGTCAACCGGGTAGCCTACTGACATCCTGCTGACATTCCCAACTAAATCACTAGACTAATAACCCTTCATCATGGCCGGTTTCCCGGCATTCCTACTGACATCCTCCTGCCATCCTTCGGTGATCCTTCGGTTGGCTTCGGTCGTGGTACGGGTTTGAGGGTGTTTCACCGAAGGATCACCGAACGATCACCGAAGGATGACCGAAGGTTTATCAGGCAAGCAGGGGAGAAGAGTACCGGCCTGAGGGGCGATTTACGCCACCGGGAACCCGGGAGAGGAGCTTTGGGTAAAAAACTACCAAGATTGGTGAAAAACCTCGTAACGGCAGCCTCTGTTTTGTCGGAACTTGGTGAAACTGCAAACGATTGCATTTAAAAAGAAATTCCATGAGAAAAATTGCCTGTCTGCTGGCGGTGCTTCTTGCCGCCCAGTCCTTATCAGCACAACAATCGAACGATGAAAGAATGAAATGGTGGAGGGAAGCGCGCTTCGGCATGTTTATCCACTGGGGCGTATACGCCGTTCCCGCCGGGACCTACAAAGGGTATCCCATGGCGCGTGGCGGCGGCGAATGGATCATGAACCGAAGCAAAATACCCGTGGCCGAATACCAGGGTTACGCCAAACAGTTTAATCCCGTTAAATACAATGCGGAAGAATGGGTGAAAATGGCGAAGGACGCGGGGATGAAATACATCGTGATCACAGCCAAACACCACGACGGCTTTGCGCTGTTCAATTCCAAAGCCAGCAAATGGGACATTACGGATGCCACGCCTTACGGCAGAGACCTCCTGAAACCCCTGGCGGAAGCCTGCAAAAAACAAGGCATCAAACTGGGCTTTTATTATTCCCAGGCGCAGGACTGGAACAATCCCGGCGGCTCCGCCGCGCGTAAAGACATGCGCGAAGGCTGGCCCAATCCCGATTCCGCGAAGATCGACGCATACACCAAAGATCATCGCGGCCATTGGGACCCCGCACAGGAAACAAAAACATTTGACCAGTACATCCACGATGTAGCGGCGCCCCAGGTAAAAGAACTGCTCACCAATTACGGCGAAGTAGCCGTGCTCTGGTGGGACACGCCGACCAACATGACGGACGAGGCCGCCAAACAGCTCCAGGAGCCGCTGGCGATACAGCCGAACATTATTACCAACGACCGCCTCAAACGCCCGAACTTCCCCGGCGATTACAAAACGCCGGAGCAGAAAATTCCCAACCTCAGCGAACTGGATGGCCGTGACTGGGAAACCTGCATGACCATGAACGGTACCTGGGGCTTCAAAAGCTACGACCATAAATGGAAGTCTGTGGAAACGCTGGTGCGCAACCTGGTGGACATTGCGTCCAAAGGTGGCAACTACCTGCTGAACGTAGGGCCCACCGCGGAAGGCGAATTTCCGGCGGAAAGCATCCGGAGCCTGAAAGGCATAGGAGCGTGGATGAAAGTGAACGGAGAGGCGATCTATGGCACCAAAGGCAGCCCACTGAAGCCGCAAAGCTGGGGCCGTGTGACCCGCAAACAGGATGGCGGTAATACCGTGCTGTACCTGTCTGTGTTCGAATGGCCGGCAAACGGCTCGCTGGAAGTGGCGGGGCTGAACAAAAAGATTAAGAACGCCTCGGTGATCGGTACAAACGCTGCTGTAAAATTCAGCAACGGCGGTGATAACACCATGTTCACCGTACCGGCAAAAGGCACGAATGATATCGCCACGGTGATAAAAGTTGAACTGGACGGAATTTTATAATTCAGTTGGTTTGTTCGGAAAATTGATTTTACTTTGTAACTCAAAGTGAAAGAAGGGGAGTCAGATCCCCTTCTTTTTCGCCTCTTTACTTTGAAACACAAAGTACTTTTAAATATGGAACTACGACCTAAACTTACGAATCCCGCTTACCTCGTTTACCTCGTGGTGCTGATCCTCAGCCTGCTTGTGCTTTTTATTGGTCAAACCTTTACGGGGATCAATGACGACAACCAGCTCGGCCTGGCCTTTGTCCATTATGTGGCTGCCTGCCTGGCCCTCTTTTGTTTATTCGCGAACAGGGAGGAAGGGAAGGACCTGTTTGTGATCGTCTGCCTGATGTTCTTCGTGAGTTGTTACGCGCTGAACCGTTTTATGAATGTCTTTAATTCCACCACGCCCTGGTTCGCCGTTTATCTCATCATCACGTCCCTGAGCCTGCTGATGTTCCGGTACATGCACTATCTCCCGGGCTGGGCGCGTGCAGCCACTGGTTTTGTAGCCGGGCTGGCCCTGCTGGCCTACGTTTACCTGGCCGTATACCTGTTCCCTCTTTACCCTGTGAGCATTCCCGGGCTGATCGCGCTCGGCCTTTCCATCCATACGTTTGTGCCCGCCGTACTTTGTTATGTGACCTCCCGCAACCTGATCCGCCACCGTTTGTGGAAAACCGGTATTGTCGGTTTCGCTGCCGGCTTGCTGGTGGTGATTGTTTTCAGCCTTACGTACAACCGCCACGTCAATCAGCTGACACGTATTTACAACCGCCAGCAGGTGAGGGGCGACGGCCGGCTGCCCGCCTGGATAGAGGCTGCGCAGCAACTGGATAATGGTTTTGTGATGGAACGGGTGTTAAAAACAGGCATCGTGTACCTGGAAGGGGAACGGGAGTTCTTTTCATTCCGTGGGCTGCCTTCACGCAACTGGGGGAATTCCCTGGAGCACGACCCGCTGGTGACCATCGCCTCTCTTGTTTCTCCCAAAGCCGCAGCACTGCCGGAAGAGCGCATAAAAATACTGGAAACGATGTATGACAAACGCCACGAAGGAGAAGAACGCCTGTGGTCCGGCCATGCGTTGTACACCAGTTATGTAAGCACACAGGTAAAGATCTGGCCGGAGCTGCATCTTGCCTATACGGAGAAGGCGCTGACCGTTACCAATACCGAACGCTGGGGCAACCAGGAGGCGATTTACACCTTCCAGTTGCCCGAAGGGGGAGTAGTGACTTCCCTGTCCCTCTGGATCAATGGTAAGGAGGAAAAGGCCATTCTCACCACCAGGGAAAAGGCCGATACTGCTTACCGTACCATCGTAGGCGTTGAAAGACGTGACCCCTCCGTAGTGCGCTGGCAGGAAGGCAACCGCGTATCGGTGCGTGTATTCCCTGTAGGGGCAAACGATACGAGGATGTTCCGCATCGGGGTGACGGCGCCGCTGAGCGCTGTGAATGACCGGCTTCAATACGACAATATCACTTTCCAGGGCCCGCCCAACCGTTTTACAACCGAAGACATTTCCATCGCGTTGGAAGGCAATGCGGACGGTTTTACGCCGCCGCCCGGTTTCAGGCGCGCGGGCAATGCCTGGGAGCGCGAAGGCCGTTATGATGCTCACTGGCATTTGCAGCTGGACAGCAGCCCTATTATACCGAATACATTTACTTTCAACGGAAGGTCCTTCAGCATTGAACCGTACAAGCTGCAACGCAGCCCTGTACAAACGGACGTGATCTACCTTGACGTCAATTCCGCATGGAGCCATGCTGAATTCAGCGAAGCGGTAAGGCTCGCCGGCACAAGGGCGGTGAAAGTCCCGCTCGGCGGTCAGCTGCTGAACGTTACCGCGAAAAATAAAGACGAACTGTTTGAAGAATTGCACAGCCAGCGCTTCAGCCTGTTCCCCCTGCAAAATATCACGGACCCGGAGCACGCGCTGCTGATCACGAAAAACCCGCCGGCATCGCCGTCTCTCCGGGACCTGGAAGGCAGTCTTTTCCGGGAAGAGCTGGCCGCTTACCTTGCGAATAATGCGCTGCCGAAGATCAGGCTGATGAACCTTGGCGGGAATACGCTTTCGCCTTACCTCAGGGCGCTGAAGGAATCCCGCGTATTCCGTTATGAACAGGGCGGGCTATTGCAGCTGAATGTGCTGCTCACCACGAATACGTTTGCCGGAGACACCGAGACGGAAAACCGCGTGGTGATAGACCAGGCGCAGGCCGCGATTGTTCAGACGTATGACAGCGCGGTAGTGGTACAGGAAGCTGCTGCTGCCATACGCGACACCGTTACCACCGCCGCTCCGCCCGCCGCTCCGGCGCCTGGTAAAAAAGATACGCCGGGAGTCACGGCCGGCAAACCGCTCAGCAACGCGCCCGATCACCTGATGCGCATCTTCGCCTACAATCATATCCTCCGCGAAACGGGCAAAGGCCTCATCACTGCCTCCGAAGGGCAGGAAAAACTGGTGGATGTTGCCCGCGAGGCCTACGTCGTGTCTCCGCTCAGCAGCCTGGTGGTGCTGGAAACACAGCATGACTATGACCGTTTTGGTATCAAAGACGAAGGAGAGAGCCTGAAGAACGCTTCCCTGCAATCAAAAGGCGCCGTTCCCGAACCGCACGAATGGGCGCTCATCGTCATAGCCCTTTTATCCCTTACCTGGCTTATTTATCAACGCAAATGGAAACCTGCAAACGTTTAATTCCCGCCATTCTGATCACCGGCGTGTACCTGTGCATTGTGCTGTATGCACTGCCCGGGTACCTCGCCTGGAACTCTGCGGGTTTCCTGCTGGGGCTGCTGGCCGTGCCCATTGCCACGGTCAGCAATCCGCTCCAGCGCCGCAGCCTTCGTTTTTATTACGCCGCGCTGGCCGTATGCGTGCTCGCCTGGATCATCCCGGTGAAGACCTTTCTTTTTACCGCGCTCGTGCTGGCCTTGTGTTTTGTGGCGGATAGTGTGTTCGGCAAGATCAACGGGCTGCCTGTTGTTGCCATGTTGCTGATGTCCCCTTTGTTTTCTTATATCACCAATATCTTCACGTTCCCCATCCGGCTGGAACTGACGGCCGTGGCGGGCAAAGCGCTTCAGCTCACGGGTGCCCCGGTGGCGGTGGAAGGCAATTCCATCCTGCTGGGCGGCAACAGCTTTTCCGTGGATGCGGCCTGTATGGGGCTGAGTATGATGGTTACCTCTCTGCTGTGCGGCATTATGTTGCTGGGATATAGCCAGCGCAAAGAAGGGCTGTATGTGCCCTGGCCAAAGATCGTGCTGCTGCTGGGGTTTATTTTTGCGGTGAATGTGGTCAGCAATCTTTTCCGCATCATCCTGCTGGTGCAGTTTAATATACCGCCCGGTGATGTGATGCATGATATAACAGGCATTCTTTGCCTGGTGGTGTATGTGATGCTGCCGTTGGTATGGATCTGCGCCCGGCTGGTGAAACGTTACGGCAAACCCCGCGTATTCAGCGCGCCTAAAGAAAAACTGCATATCTCCATGCTGGTGCAGTCGCACCTTTGCCTGGCGGCCTGCGTGTTTATGGTGGCGTATAAGATATCCAAACCCATGGAAACGTTTCCTGCCGGCGAGGAACCGCCGGTTGTAAGCGGTTACCGCGTCACACCCATGAACGGCGATATGATGAAACTGGAGAATTCCTCCGTGCTGGTATACATCAAATCCATCCCGGACTTTTATTACACAGATCATCACCCCACGATCTGCTGGCAGGGGAGCGGGTATACTTTCAAAAAGGTGCGCGAAAGCGGCATGGCGGGCTGTACGGTCTATACCGGCCTGCTGGAAAAAGGAGCGGAACGGCTCTACACCGCATGGTGGTATGATAACGGGGAAGTACAAACGATATCACAACTTGCCTGGCGCTGGGAAGCCCTGCTCAACAGAAGCCGTTTTGCCATCGTGAATGTAACGGCGGGCAACGCCCGCGCATTGGAAAAGGAAGTGACGCAACTGCTGGAAAAAGGCGCGGTGAAAAAGTGTATGATACCCTGACGTTTATCCCTGCCGCGCCGCGGGGTCCTGCCGGAATATCTGGCTCAGCAGCCGGTACAGCTCCGGGTGATGCTGCGACATGGTATCAGGTTTTTCGAAGAAATATTCGGATACCACCGCGAGAAATTCACTTTCATTCATGGCCGCATAAGGATTGATATCCGAATGCCCGCTTTCGATCCGCCTGATCTCTTCATGCATCACTTTCAGCCAGGGCAGGGAATAACTATGCTGTATCAGGCTGGAGGGCATGCCATCCACCGTGCCGTCCGTTTTGTCCACCAGGTGCACGAACTCATGTATCGCGGTGTTGCTGCTGCCGGCGTGTTCTGAAAAACCGTTGCGCAGGGCGGACTGCGACAGGAGCATTTGCCCGTTCAGATGACCGGTGCCTACCATCCCCAGGATGTTGCGGCGGTCCCCCTCAAACTGGTATTTTTCATCGAACGTATCCGGGTAAAGGATCACATTGGTGAGATTGCGGTATTTCCAGCCGGGAAAGGCAAAGATGGGTATCACTGCGCTGGATGCGATCAGCACCTTATCAAGATCTTCCACATCCGCACCCACCCCCTCGATGGTCGTATGACCGAGGAATTCCTTTACCTCCGCGGCAAAGCGGGCTTTTTCCTCTTCACTCAGCTGGCGGTAATAACGTACATTCTTTTCCAGCAGGCCTGTAATATCCACCGGCACAAATCCGGGTTTCTGTTTCTTAGGACGGTAAAACCACCAGAACAGGAAGGCGATCACCACAATGGGTATGATAATTGGTAACATCATCTCTAAGATCGGATTAATTTGTCAATTCAACATTTTGACTGTTTTAATTGTTTAACTTAAAGATGATCAATAAATTAGCCCATGCCCCGTTGGTTACGTATCACACTTATCACTTCCGGAAGCCTCCTTGTACTGGTAATCATACTCTGGTTTGTACTGGCCCTGGTTGTGCGCGGCCGCAAGGCGGAAATCCTTGCTGAGATCACCAGCCAGCTCAGCGAACGCATCAGCGGGAACCTGGAGATACAGGACATGGAGCCCTCTCTCATCCGTTCCTTCCCCAACATATCCGTTACCCTCAAAAATGTATCGCTGAAAGACAGCCTGTACGCCACGCATAAACACGCGCTGCTGGACGTAGAGGAAGTATATGTAAAAGTGAACACCTTCGCGCTGCTCCGCAAAAAAGTGGACATCCGGGAGGTAAGCCTCAAAGACGGGAAAATATTCCTCTACACAGACGGTTCCGGTTACACGAACACTTACCTGCTCAAAGGGAAACAACCCGCCAAACCCGCCACGGGAAAGTCTCCCACGATCCGGCGCATCATCATGGAAAACATGAAGTTCACCATGGAGAACCACATCAAACTCAAACTCTTCAATTTCGATATACGCAACCTGCGCGCCGAAATGGATTTTGACGGCTCCGGCTGGCAGGCGAAAGTGAACCTTGAAACATTCATCAACGACCTCCAGTTTAATACCACCAAAGGCAGCTACGCGAAACAAAAACTGCTGAAAGCGGACATCGGCGTACAGTTCACCCGGGAGAATAAAACACTTCGGATCCCGCAGCAGGACTTCCGGTTCGACGGGCAGCCCGTAAAGATCGGCGGCGAATTTAACTTCTCGCAGCAGCCCGCGCTGTTTGCCATCAATATCAACGGCAACCAGCTTCCATTCCGATTCGCAACATCGCTCGTGACGCCTAATATTGCCACCAAGCTGGACAGTATTGACTTTGAAAAACCGATCGACGTGACCGCGATTATCCGCGGGCGTATGAAATTCAGGGATACGCCTTATGTGAAAGTGAACTGGGCGGTGAAGGACAATGTGCTGGATGGCAAAGCCTTACGGCTGGAAGTCGTGAATTTTACCGGTGAGTTCTTTAACGAAGTACAGCCCGGGCTGGGGCACAACAATGCCAATTCGCGGCTGAGCATCCGGCAGTTTTCCGCTTTGTACGACAGCATTCCCATCAAAGCGGACACTATCCGTGTGATCAATCTCGAACATCCGGTGCTCACCGGGCGTTTTAAATCCTCTTTCCCGCTGACGCGGCTCACCAATGCCATCAGCCCGGAGCTGTTCCGGTTCACCGCCGGCCAGGCCCTGGTGGACCTGGATTATGCGGGCACCTGGAACCAGAAAGATACGATACCCGGTTACCTGCGGGGGACCATACAGCTGAAAGACGGCGCGTTCACCTACGTGCCGCGCAACCAGGCTTTTCATACCTGTCATGCCACGCTGGACTTTGCGGGGGAGGACCTGTATTTCCGTAATATCAGCCTGCAATCCGGCTCCAGCAGCGTGCAGATGGAAGGCAGCATGAAAAACATCCTGAACCTGTATTTTGCCGCGCCGGACAAGGTACAGATAGAGTGGTCCGTGCGCAGTCCGCTGATCAATATCAACGAGTTTCAAACTTTTTTTACCAAAAGGCAAAAAAAAGTGACTGTTCAACAGGCGCGGAAAAACAAACAGAAAACGAGCCGCGTGATGAAACAACTGGAAGTGGTATTGGAGCAGTGCAGCGTGAATATGGACATGACGGTGGAAAAGATCCGCTATAAAAATTTCAACGCCGGCAATGTAAAAGCAAACCTCCGCATGGACCAGCAGGGCATCGCGCTCAGCAATGGAGCGTTGCAGGCGGCAGGGGGGCATATGAACCTGAACGGGAATATCCGTCATAACGGGAACGATGAGAAGTTCACCGTAAAAGCGGACATCCGGCAGGTGCAGGTGGACCAGCTTTTCCAGGGCTTTGGTAATTTCGGGCAGGATGGGGTGACGGCCAAAAACATCCGGGGCGTGTTTTCCGCTACGGCCAATGTAACCGGTAACATGAAAGATGACGCCACGGTGAAACCTCACACGATGTACGGCACGGTGGCCTTTACACTGAACAAGGGCGCGCTGGTGAATTTTGAGCCGCTGATGAATGTGGGCAAATTTGTGTTCCGCAAACGGGACATGAGCAATATCACTTTCGAGAAGATACAGAACACGCTTGATATCAAGGGAAACAAGATCTACATCCACCCGATGCTGATCGCCTCCAGCGTGCTGAACGTGGAGATCGAAGGCGTGTATGGCATCCCCAAAGGCACGGACATCAAACTGCGCGTGCCGCTGCGCAATCCCAAAAAAGACGAGCTGGTGACTGATGGGGAAGAGCTGGACAAACGCCGTAAATCCGGCATTGTGATCAACCTTCACGCGGTGGACGGAGAAGATGGCAAGGTGAAATTGAAGCTCGGAAAAGGAGACAAGGGAGAGTAACCCCGTATTGAGTAAATAAATCCCCGCTGGTTTGCCGTCATTGGATCAATGCCGTTGTTGTTTCGGCACGGACCCGTTTTTGCTGCATGTCGGGTATTGTCTCATCTAAAACAACCATCATGAAACAGCAATCTCTGAAGGACAAAAAGGTGGCCGTATTGGTAACGGACGGCTTCGAGGAATCTGAATTCACCCAACCGGTGGAAGCGTTGAAGGAAGCGGGCGCGGAAGTGACGGTGGTGTCTCTCAGGAGCGGCATGATCAAATCATGGGCGGAGAAAAACTGGGGAAAAGAATATAAAGTGGATGCAATGGTAAAAGACGTAAGCTCAGGAGATTTTGACGCGCTGGTATTGCCGGGCGGCGTGATCAACCCGGACAAGCTCCGGATGGACAAAGACGCGGTGGCTTTCGTAAGCGGTTTTGCGGACGAAGCCAAACCTATCGCCGCCATCTGTCACGGCCCCTGGACGCTGATAGAAACAGGCGTACTGGAAGGCAGAAAAGTGACCTCATGGCCTTCGCTCAAAACAGACCTGATCAACGCAGGGGCTAAGTGGGTGGATGAAGAAGTAGTGGTGGACAATGGCATTGTAACCAGCCGTAATCCCGGTGATCTTCCCGCGTTCTGTAAAAAGATGATCGAAGAGATCGGCGAAGGGCAGCATTTGTCAAGGACACGCGGCGTGCACCAGTTGGGTTAAACAAACTTTGATACAAACAATTATTCCGGAAGTTTCGGCCGGCTGATGCTGTTCAGCCGGCTTTTTTTGTGCTGTGCTGAGAAAGGTGCGGGGCTGCTGCCGCTGCTGTTTTATTGCGGAAGCTCCGGCCTGCTGATGCGGTAAGAAGTAGTGCTGATGGCATGCAGGAATGCGACCAGCGCTTCCTTTTCATGCGGCGTGAGGCCCAGCGGACGGAGGATGGAACTGGTGACCGGGTATAGCGGGTCTTTTTCTTCCTCCGGTGTTTTTTTCCTGCGCGGATGGCCGCCGCCCGCGTTGTAGATGTTGATCACGCCTTCCAGGTCGTCGAAGAGGCCTACGTGCATGTAAGGGCGGGTGATCACCACGTCGCGGAGGCCGGGCGTTTTGAACTTGCCCACGTCCTGCGGCTGGTGTGTAACGTTATAAAGACCAAGGTCTTCGTATTTTCTTTTGTAGTAAGTAAGCCCGATATTATGAAACTGGTTGTCCGTGAAAAGCGGGCCGTTGTGGCAATTCATACAGCGGGCTTTTGTGCGGAATATATGCAGCCCTTCGATCTCCAGGTCGCTCAGGGATTTTTCACGGCCCTGGAGAAAAGCATCGAAGCGGGAGGAGCGGCTTTGGATGGTGCGCTGGAAAGTAGCCAGGGCAGTAGCTATTTCCTGTCCGGTGATCTTTTGGGTGCCGAACACTTTGGTGAATTCCTTTTTGTAACCGGGGATGGCGGAGAGTTTGGCGGGCAGTTTGTCCACACCCTGGTGCATTTCCACCTCGTTGCCGATGGGTGAGAGCGCTTGTTCCTCGAGTGTTTTTACGCGCCCGTCCCAGAACAGGGGCGTGGTGGCCCAGACGTTCAGCAGGGTGGGCACATTCCTTTCGCCGGTACGGTGGTCGTGGCCTACGGCGGTGGAGCGCCCGTTTGTCCAGCCCAGTTCGGGTTCATGGCAGCTGCCGCAGGATATCTGGTTGGAGCCGGAAAGGCGGGGATCGAAGAACAGCTGTTTGCCCAGCTCGGCTACAGCTTTCTGGCTGCTGTCCGCCGCTACGGGAGAGTTCGGGCGGAGGCCCAGCTCTTTCCATACGATATTGCTGTCTATATCAGGCTTTGGCCACTGCGCGGTGGGGCGCGTGTACAGCTGCCTCAGGCTGTCCGCATAACCGGTGGGTACCGGCCGGGTGTTCCAGCTGATGGTGCTTCCTGCCAATGCGACTAATGCCAATGATACCGTAATTAAAAGTTGCTTCCCGTTTGCCATTCCTAAAAATAAAACTGCAAGTTACAATTTATGTAGAACCTGTTTCCCTGCGGGTCAAACTTTGCGTTTGCCGCGGGAGGAGTATTTGTATTCACTGCGTGCATAATGCCCGATTCCAGGGAGAATTCGGCCTGTGCGCTGCTTTTCAGCTGGTGCAGCCAGCCTATGCGGGCCGCCGCTGTAAGGGCGGATTCCTGGTAATACCTCACTTCCGGCAGCGCGATGTTCCTGGTAAAGAAGTTCATCTGGCTGGCCGGTACATGGAGTTTGGAGCCCACATCCGCGCGGCCGCCGGCCCGCAGCATGGCGGTTACGGCATTCAGCTCATTCACAGGGAAGGCTTGTTCCCGCTGGATATACCCTTCGATGTACGATGCCTGGAAAGTATGTTCGGTAGCGCCGTCCAGCTTCTGGAAGTCGGTGAAGGCGATATTGCCGAGCCAGCCGTTTTTGACCATGGCGCTTTTGTAGCGGTAGAGGCTGAGGGTGGCGGTGTAAAAATGTTTCTGGTAACGGTAGTTGTTGCCGCCCAGCGAATCGTTCTGGTCGTGGCCTTTGGTGTTCAGGCCTTCCAGCTGCAGCATGGCTTTGCGGTTGCCGGGGAGGGAGCGGAGCCAGGTGAAGCGGGCGGAGAGGTCGGTTGAGAAGTATTTGCCCACAGCCATGTAGGCGACATCGCCTGATTTGGCTGACTGCCTGGTGCTGTCCCGCTGGTATTTGTACCCCGCTTCAATGCGGAAATCGTTTGGCCCGGACTGGTACCATGCATTCAGGCCACCTCCGTAATAGTTGAAATGCCGGTGCATGAATTTGTTTGGTGCAAATGAAACCGTACCATATCCCAGCATATTATAGAACTGAAGATCTTTATCCGCCTGGTCCTGTGCGGCTGAAAAGTCCACCGTCGTCTTTTCGTAGCCATACCCGTATTGACCTTTGAAGGCAGCGCCTGCTTTGGAAGAGAATTTCCAGCCAAGGTTGGCTTCAAAGCCCAGCAGGTAATTGGAATGGCCTGCCACGGGCATTACATCCCGTGCTGCATCACCTACCTGGTAATTGATACCAAGGCCCACCAGCAGATGATCGTTGATGGTGGTAGCCGCCTTTCCTGAAAGATGATAATCTGCGGTTTGCAGGCTGCCTGCCCTTTCTGTCGCAATATAATAGGGATTGGCGCTGAGAGGATCGAGACGTTGCGTCCACGAAACACTGTCCTGCCACTGCCTGCGGTAGCTAAAAGCGCCGTAAAGGTGGATATTCTTCAGTACCGTCTGGCCCTCGGTGGAGGCCTTCAGACCGCGGATGCGATCTGCCTGCTGCGGTAACCGGAAGTCCCCGCTTTCGTATACGCCTTCGAGTTGTACCCGGTTCAGCATCGACTGTGGGTTGAACAGCAGGTCTGCCGGTGAGCTGACATATGACCTGAATACTGCGTTCTCCTGTGCGGAGGGGCGGTTTAGCCCTTCTTTCGATTGTGCGGCAACTTGTTGGCCGGCTGCGGCGAGTACCAGGATCGTTGTATATATGATTTGCCTGCGCATTAGAATTCTTTCGGTTTAGCGGGAGAGATCAGCTGGAAGTCAGCTGTTGAATTGTTGGTGTCCTGTAAGATGATACGTCCGTCCACGGTACGCAACTGTTTCCTGATCAGTGCCTGTGAGGAATATTGATTCAGGATGCTGACAAAGCCGGCGTCCAGGTTGGCATTCAGCTTTTTGGGGCCGCGCCTTGCAGGTGTAAAATGGAGGCAGTCAACGGCATCCAGTACGAGGGAGTCCGGCACCTGGAAATGATAGGTGGTTTTGGTATTGATCACGGTGAACTCGGGGCTGGGATACTTTTTCAGTGGCTCCAGGGGCATGCGGAAGAGTACATAGGCATCACGGCCCTGGATGTCCAGGATCATGTCTTTGCCCTGTTTCTGGATATTGATCATATCCGTCACCTCGGGGTTGTTGATGTCCGATGCAAGCCCGTCGCCGAAGAACACTTCAAATTCCGCACGGCTGAGATCCACCGTGAGGGACGGGTCTTCCGGTGTTATGACGGTGCCGTTCGGATTGGTGTAAGGCGCCTTATGGTTTTGAGCGTTTTGTGCCAGCAGGATGCTTTTTCCGGGAGCTACGGGATACTGGTTACCATTCCCGGGGAATTGGTACAGGCTCTCGGTGTATACGTAAGTTCCATTTGCGTCTATATCAGCGGGCATGCCGATGGATTTCTGCCAGTTGAGCCTGCCGTCTTCAAACAACCAGGAAGGGAGCGGCTTGGGGATTACATTAGATACAGTGCCCTTGAGCTGGGCAAAACAAAGCCCGTCTGCATAAAGCGTATCGGCCGAGTTATTATATATTTCCACGAACTGGTCGCGGAGGCTGGCGCCTTTTTGAATGCTGGAGCCGGAGTAATAGAGTTGTTTGATGATGAGCGCGCCGGAACGGCCTGTTTTAAGCACCATTTCAACATTATTGGCCCTGGCGGTGATCCGTTTATTTGCAACGGAGGCGTTGAAGATGGATGAGTCGGGCAGCAAAATGCCGCTGAATTCGAATACCTCTTCGGCGCTGAGGGCAATGCTGGCGGAAATATCATAAGTACCCGCCGGGATATGCCTGAATTCCAGCATGCCGTCTGTATTGGTTTTTTCCATGTACAGATTGCCGGTGGTCACATCTTTAAAATGTACTTCAATTCCCCCCGCAGGCATGCCGCCGAAAGCCGGGTCGTATTTTACGCTGATGCCGACGGAAGTTGGCTTCAGGTCAGGGACGGCCGCCTGCTTGCAGGCAGCGGCAAATGACAGTGCACAGAAAAAGAGGATGGTATGTTTGAATGACATAACAGTAAGTTTAGAATTTAAGTACGATTTCACCGCCGAAGGCCGGGGCCTGGTTTAATTCTATCACAGACTGGCCGCTGGTAGCAGGATTGGGATAGGAAGGGCGGTGGTTCAGGAAGTTATTCGCATAAAAAGAAAACCTGTATTTCTTTTTGATCTCTTTGGCCAGCCGCATATGGTAGTTGGTATACACCATCGGCACTTTTGTTTTAGAGCCGCCGGTAGCGGTGCGGTCCAGGTGCGCATAGCGGGGATCAAAAATATCCTTTTCCGGGATCTCATGATAGTTGTATTGCTGGTCGAAATACCCGATCGCATAACCGGCAAGCCGCTCGGTTTCGCTTTCCATCAGCCAGAATGCCTGGATACGGAGATTCAGCAAGAGGCCGAGGGGCGCAATATGATGTGTTGTTGAAAGCGTGGAGATCATTTCCTTCGCCTCTTGCCAGCCTGTACGGTACCGGCCTATAATGGCTTCCTGGGTGAAATCGATATTATCCGGCGGCGCCACCGTCGTTCCCCCGTTGTAAGAACGGGAATGAATAAAAGAAGTAGCGAAATCGAAGGAAGTCTGGATGGCATTTATCTTTTTTGTGCTCAGGAAAACCTCAAAACCCTTGCTGGTATTGTGCATGTCGTTTGCGAGAACGTAGTGGGTAAGCGGGTATTTATTTGTACCCTGTGCCTCATAAACAGGCTGCTGACCGGCCGGGCTGCTTATCAATACATAGTTGGGCAGTACAAGCGGCGCCAGTTCGTTATTGGAAGTAAACCCGTCATTCGTCTGCTTGTAAAACACGGTCAGCGAACCGTTCAGGAAATTCTCCCTGAAGCTGATGCCGCCTTCGGCGGTGAGGGATCGGGAGCTTTTCAGATGTGTGTTCACCGGGTTCTCCACGAGCGTGTAGGTCAGATTAAGATTGCGCGCCGGATCGTTCACGTAGTGATTGATCAGCACCACGTCCCAATAAGATCTACCGGGATAGAGATATGCCATGGACGGGGCTTTGGTAGCCAGGCCGAAGGCTGCATTCACCCGCCATACACGGTTCAGGTCATAGTTGGTGGAGAGGCGCGGGGAGAAGTTCCAGTACTTGCCCTGCCTGTCGGCCCGTACGCCTATGCTGTTGCGCAAGGTGCCTCCGCCGATGCGGATGTTGAAATTATCCTGCGCATACAATCCCAGCTGTGCCAGTGATTTCTCATCACGGAAGCTCTCGGGTCTTTCACCGGCATAGGTAGAAGGTACTGTGCGCGGGCGCAGCGGGTTATACTGGCGGCCATCCCCGAAATTGTCGTCGTAAGAAAAATTGGCGCCATAGGACACCTGGTGTTCCACGTTCGCGGTGTATAACTGGAAATTACTTTCCAGCCTGGCGAATACGCTCATCGGCTTGCCGGAGATACTTTCTACTACTTTATAGTTCGCGGGCGTGAACTGGCCTTGTTTTTCTCCCGTCTGGAGATTGTCTGTCACCGGTTTTACGCCGCTGTTATAATTACTTTCGGAATAGTCTTCCTGCACGCTGTAGGCAAAGCCCAGTGTGTAGGAAATATTCCTTGCGAACTTTTTATCGATGGCGATATTACCTCTCATGGAACTGCGGAAGCCCTGGTTGCGGATGCGTACATATTGCTGGTTCACGCTTTTGGGGTCGGCTTTACCGCCGTCCAGCGTGGTGAACACATCTACGGCCACCGTATTTTTCCATATCTCGTTTTTGTCAAGGAAGCGTGTCCAGAGCACTCCTGCATTCAGGCGGTTGTAACTTTTCAGCCTGTCGCGCGGGTCGGTTACGGAGTTGATGTAATCGATGCTGGTGTTCACCATGCCGCCACGGCCACCCAGCTTAAAACCTTTGCTGGCGCTCACATTCGTGTTGCCGCTTTGGAAACGGGTGGATACATTGAGCGGGGAAACACCTGCCACGCGCTCGATCAGCACCGCTCCGTCCGTAATATCGCCGTAACGTGCCGGCGCCACGCCGCTGATCACTTCAATTTTTTCAATATTGCCTACCGCCATCTGGCGCAGGTCAAAACCATTACCGGCGCTGCTGTTCACTGAATACGTTTCGGCTTGTCCGGTGGAGGGCGGCGTAAATGAACGGATAAGACCGCTATTATTGCCGATGTTCTGCGTCTGCATGTTCCCGTTCATCGAGATAGGCACATCATCCACGTAAAATCCGATACCAAAGGCATTATTCCTTTGCGCGGAATTGCCATCCGCCACGGAACGGAGGTTCAGCGCCTGCTGGTTCTGAAGATCGGGATTCCGGATGGTCTGCCCCGGCAGCAATTGCAGCACATCCGCCAGGCTATATGCCTGTATGGATTCAATGGCGCTTCGTTCTATCACTACAGAAGAGTTGCTGAGCGTATTGCGCCCGCGCGTGGCATTCACCTCCACCTGGTCGATGGTAAGGGAAAGCGGCTGCATCTGCACGAGCTGTTCGGTTATTTTGCCCGGTTGCGGCAGGATCGTCAACCGGTACGGGCGTTTGCCGATATAATAAAGTGAAATATGAATGCTGTCCGGCTTCTCCGGATTGTAGGCGATAAAAGCCAGCCCGGCTTCATTCGTCACGCGCTGTATGTCCCATTCCTTCACGGAAATGCTCACGTAGGGCAATGGTTTGCCGGTTTCCCGGTCCGTCACCGTCAGCCGGATGCCGCTGGTATTGGTTTGAGCGTTGGCAGTAAAGAAAGCACAGACAATCAAGAGTATAGGTAATGCTAGTCGTTTCAATGGTCCCCGTTTTATTCGCCGCAAAGTTACCACATAGCCCCGCGTTAAATTTATGTGAACAGGAAAACTGTTGATTGTTAATTATCTGATTATCAATAAAAACCATGATCAGATCGGGAAAAAATGGAACACAACGCTGCCCGCTTTGTTTACAAGATGGGAAATGCTGGGGAATTAACTACACAGCATTGCACTCCATATTATTGAAAATCAACCGATTTATACTCTCGCAAGGTTTTGGATGATGTAACACAAAATGAACTATATGCAGCAGGAAAAAGATACACCCCGCGCCGGCGGATTATACGAAAACTCGACCGTGATCAACGTGTCCAAAACAGGCAGGATCGTTTCTTCCGCCGCAGGCGCCTCTCTCATGTACATAGGGCTGGCGGACATTGGCAAGAACCCCGTAAAAAGTTTTTTCCGCATCCTGGCGGGCAGTTATCTGCTCTACCGGGGAGTATCCGGCAATTGCCCCATTTCCGCGATCGTAGAGGACAACCGGCCCAAACATGCACGCTCAGTGAATATCCGCACGACCTTTGAGGTGAACAGGCCGCGCACCGAAGTATACGGCTACTGGCGGAAGCTGGAAAACCTCCCGTCATTTATGGCCCACCTGCATGATGTGGATGTGCAGGATGAACGTTACAGCCACTGGACCATCCGCCTCGCCGGGAATATCAAACTGGAATGGGATGCGGAGATCGTGGAAGACATACGGAATGAAGCGCTGAGCTGGCGTTCCCTGGAAGGTGCGCAACTGGCCAATGCCGGCAAGATACGCTTTAAGGATACGGAAAATGGCGGCACGGAACTGCTGGTGACGATCACCTACAGGCCGCCCGCCGGTTATGTGGGAGAAGGCATCGCGCGTTTGTTTAACCCCGCTTTTGAAAGCCTTGTGCGGAACGACATCAGGGGATTCAAACAATACCTGGAAGAGAAAAATGAGGGTATCGGAAATATTGCGGTTGGATAACCATACAACCGGGCAAAAAAGAAAGGCGGTTTCCTGGTCGGAACCGCCTTTTTATATAACCGGGATGAAAAAAAGAGCGGTCTTTCGAACCGCTCTTTTTACATGTCAAATCAAACATCCTGTATGCTATGGCCGAAATGATGTCTTGAAAGTATCCGGTTTCGGCAGGTTGGATGTATCCTTGTCCCTGTCTTTTTTCTTTTTCTTCTTTTTGGTAGTGTCCTGCGGATTTTCGGGAACAGTGTCCTTCACCATTACAGAATATCCCTGATTCGACGGGAGCGTGGATTCACCTACAAACCCGTTACCTGCCTGGGCCACTACAAAGGCTATCATAAGCCCAAGAATGCCTACTGGTACGATACGTGATTTCATTTGTCTTTCAATTTATGTGATGGATATGGTTTAAACTTTTTAATAACTGCCTCTTTTTTCTTCTTCGTCTTCTTCATCCCCTAAGTCATCATAACCCCATTCGTCTTCCTCCTCCTCTTCATCTTCTACTTCGTCATTCTCTTCCGGCGGAGCGCCTGATGCGCTGCTTACGATGTGCCCGGGGCGGTCGTCTTCCACAATATCTTCGTCTTCCGCTTCCTGCACCTCTTTTTCCCGCTCAATAGCAGCATCCTGGTCAAAATCCGGCACCCGTGCCTGCGGATCTTCCGGCCATCTTTCCTCTTCACCGCCCGCCCTGAAATCACTGTTCACAGGGTTTTGACTGGCAACTGGGTTGCCGGCGGCCTGCTGTTGTTTTGTGTTTTGCATGGTAAGAGTTTTAAAATAGTGAACAGATAATGTATCTGTATGATCATGGTACAAAATCCGCTCCATGCGGAACAACTGCAAAACAACCATGATAATTGGGTGTATCAGTGGCGCAGATTGTGCATTTGGCTACCCACCGGGTAATTATGGTAATAGTTGTTTTTGCCGCAAGGCGTCCAGCACCTGTGTAATAAGCCGGTGCCGCGCCTGGTTGAACGAACTTTCCCGGCTGTTGCTGATCCAGAGGCTCACCAGCAGTTTCAGGTTATTACCTTCTATATTCTCGAAAAACACTTCCGGCGCTTTCCTGACACCGCTCTGCCGTTCTTTTTTGACAACGTTGCGCAATGTCTGCACAATGTCTTCCAGCACAGGAGCGGGGTCTTTGTTGAAAGGCACGGTGACGTGCAGTTCTATTTTCCTTTCCGTGGTGAGGGAGTGATTGATGATGGGCTTCTGGAAAATATCCTTGTTCGGGATGATGAGGTGCAGCCCGTCGAAGGTGCGCATGGTGGTGGAGCGGAACTGGATGTTCTCCACGCTGCCGGTGAACCCGTTGGTCTCGATGATATGCCCTACGTCAAAGGGTTTGCGGAAGGTGATGTAGATGCCGGAAATAAAATTGGAAGTAAGGTCCTGGAAGGCGAAGCCCAATGCAAGACCGATGATACCGGCGCCCGCCAGAAGGGAGGATACGGCCTTATCCAGCTTCAGTATCTCCAGGGAAATGAACAGCCCGACGGCAAACACGATAAAATGCGCTACGGTGGCCAATAGGTTGCTGATCGCCTGTTTGTCCGATATCCGGCAGGCAAGTTTGTACACCAGCCGCCTGATCAACCTTGCCAGCAGGAAAAACGCCGTAAATACGATCACTGCCAGCGCCAGGTTCGGCAGCATTCTGATGGCGGCCTGCGTCCACCGTTCGAGTTTTTCCCAGATAAGGTTCGTCCATTCCATAAAATAAAGTATACAAATACTGCACCATTCGGATGATATTGGTTTTCAGCGCCCCACGGATGATTAAAATACCTATGGGTAAGGGTGCGCAGATACCTTGCGCACTAAGCAGTATATTTGCGCTATGTACGCCATTGTAGACATCGAAACCACCGGCGGCCACGCCAGCGCAGGCAGTATCACAGAAGTTGCCATATTTATCCACGACGGAAAGGAGATCATCCGGCAGTATGAAACGCTGGTGAACCCCGGTATGCCCATTCCCCGGTATATCCAGGCGCTTACCGGCATTACGGACGAAATGGTGGAAAATGCGCCCGCGTTCGAATCCGTGGCGGAAGAGATCTACAACCTCCTGCAGCCTAATATTTTTATCGCCCATAACGTCAATTTTGACTACTCCTTCCTGCGCCACCAGCTGGATATCTGCGGGTACAAACTGCAAAACAAAAAGCTCTGTACCGTAAGGCTCAGCCGCAAGGTATTCCCCGGCTTCCCCAGCTACAGCCTGGGCAACCTGTGCCGCCAGCTGAAGATCAATATCCAGAACCGCCACCGCGCTACCGGCGATGCACTGGCTACCGTACAGCTGTTTGAAATGCTGATGGCGGCTGATTCGCAAGGGGCCATTGCACAGGCGCTCAGCGGCCGCTCCAAGGAAAAATGGCTGCCGCTTCACCTCCCCCAGGAACATGTGGAAGAGCTGCCATCCACGCCCGGTGTGTATTATTTCCACAACGAAAAAGGAAAGGTGGTGTATGTAGGCAAGGCCCGCAACATCCGCAAACGCGTGACCAGCCACTTTACCGGCAATAGTTCCGGCCGCCAGCGCCAGGAATTCCTGCGTAATATCCACAGCATCAGTTTTGAAAAGACCGGCACCGAACTCATGGCCTTCATCCTCGAATCCGTGGAGATACGCCGCCTCTGGCCGCAGTACAACAATGCGCAGAAAAGGATCGAATCGAAGTTCGGGTTTTATGTGTTCGAAGACCAGCAGGGGTATCTGCGCCTGGCCATTGAGAAAAGAAGAAAATACAGCACTCCTCTTTATACGTTCAACATGATCGCGGAAGGCCATACGCGCCTGCGCGCGCTGATCCGTGATTTTAAGCTCTGCCCGAAACTGTGTTTCCTGCAAACGGACAACGATGAATGCGTCGGTATTGCGGACAAATCCTGCAAAGGCGCCTGCAACAAAAAAGAAAAACCGGTTAAATACAACCAACGCGTGCTGGAAGCGGTAGAGCACCTGCAATCGGAGCAGCCGTCCTTCGTGATCCTGGACAATGGCCGTATGGCCACCGAGCAAAGCTGCATCCTGATGGAGAAAGGTAAATTCTACGGTATGGGTTACGTGCCGCGCGATGTAGCCGTGTCCGACAGTACCATGCTGAAGGACTGGCTGACGCAGTACCCGGAGAATGAGTTTATCCTTAACCTGCTGCGCACCTATGCCACTACCAATGCGGCCAGGCTGAAAGTCATCTAAACGGTATTACAGGTGAGAAAGCTGGTGAAGGTTTTTCACGTATGAAGGAACTGATTAAAGCAGCCCTGCCGGTTGCGCCATCTTTTTCTACGGCAACAGGGTATGTTTCTCCGGCTGATGTTCCAGCACCTTATCAATGAATGCATAGGCTTCAAGCCTTGTTCCGGGCGGGAAATCGTGCGCCGCATCCGGGTATCTCACCTGGAGGTCCGCGGAGGCACCGTATAAAGCGTATACCGGCATCACGTTTGCCCAACCTTCTTTTACACCTTTTACATTAAAATTGGCGTCGTTCAGCGGCGAGTTGGAGAAAAAGGGGCGCGGCGCCAGGGCGGCGATCACCTCGTCAAAGTCAAATGGGATACGCTGCTGATCCAGGCCATACTTGTCACGCAGCAGGGGCATGTAACGTGTCTGCGCCCATGGGCCCAGCCGGCCGCCGTATCTTTTGGAGGCTTCTTCCCCGATATCATAATAATTGAATAAGGTCCAGCCGCAACTGGCTACGATCACTTTAATCCTGTAGTCAAAAGCAGCTACGAACATGGCATTATGGCCGCCGAGCGAATGGCCGATCACGCCGATGCGCTCCTGATCCACTTCCTGCAAGGCCTGCAACAGGTCAATACAGCGCATATGATTATAGATGCCTTTCATCGTGCCCGATTCATAGCGGTCGTTTTCGAAATCATAATCTTTCATATCGCCAAAGCTGGGGTAATCCGGTGCGATCACTACATATCCTCTGTCCGCCAGTTCTTCTGCATAAGACCGGTTTGTTTTGCCGCTGTTTTCACTGGTGGTTGCCCTTTTGCCCAGGGCGCTGGTGCCATGCAATGCCAGCATAGCGTGGTGTTTTCCTTTCTTTAACGGCAGAAATAGAAGGGCGGAGACAGGTTCGTTTTTGGCAGCCATAAAGGTGATCTCGTAACGGATATGGTTACGTTGCCGCACGCTGTCCTTGAAGGCAAGTTGAAACACTACAGCCCGGCTGCGGTCAGGCAGGGGCCCCATGGCTGACTGCATGCTGTCCAGTATCTGCTGCCGTTTTATATTCCATTGAGCGGTGTTCTGCACAGGTTTTACATGATGGCTGGAATCCCGGTAGCTCAGCAGTCCGGCGGCGGTTGCCTGGGCATGTAATACATGGGCGGAGAGCAGGATAAAAGCCGGGATCAGGGCCATGAGATGCAGGCCGGCAGTATGTTTTGTCATACCAACAAGATAATAAACAAATCCGGGAATACCATGCCCGGGAACGTACCCGGAATGGCGGTCTGAAAGTGTCTATCCGCGCTTTTTCCTGAACCAGTGCCGCTTCCACATCCAGAATCCGCTGAGCGCCACCACAGGGAGGAAAATGAACCTAACCGCGTTGGCGGCTGAGGGAATGTCCGCCACCGGCCCGTAGATAAAACCTATAATAGGTATGCTCAGCAGGATATGCAGCCAGCGGACGATCTTTCGTTCTGTAGATGCTTTCATAAGGTTTTGTGTTTTGCTTCAGATCAAAGCTAAACACTGGCAACGGGGGAAATACGGGATGTAGATCATCCACATAAATGTGTAGACGAAAAAGGGAAGAATAGCGAAGGGATTTGCCTGGTGGGTATTTCCGCCGCATGGATACCCGTTGTGCGGAGTACCCATGGGGTGTAAAATCCAGGCCTCTGCACTGAAAGTACAGAGGCCTGGAATCCGGACTAAAGCCCTGCTTCTGTGCTGATCCTCCATATGAGTGCCCCAGGCTGGCGCAAAACCCGTCATTGCGAGGAGCAGCAGCGCTAAAGTGGGGGGCGACGAAGCAATCTCCTGCATTGAAGGGATGTACTCCAATACCTGGAGATTGCTTCGTCGCGGCTCCTGCACAAATCCCCGCTGCTCCTCGCAATGACGACCTTTTCACAACGACGCACCAAACAAGGCCGGTTCCGTGGTGGATTTTCCCGCGTTACTAAAGCCCTGCAATAAAGTGCATAGTTTTAACTAACGCCTGGGACGAATAAAAAGGAATTGTAGTTGTCAGCATGATTTGCAATGATCAGAACAACTCGGGCTGCTCCGGGGAAGCCTCTTCGCCGGCCACTTTCCAGCCGCTGTTCTTCTTTTCTGTGATCATCTTTTCTTTTTCCTTTTCGGCATCCTCCGCATCGATGCAGGTCTTTACCTGTATCTGGCCTTTGGTGCCGGTTTTGCCCTGCCTGATAAATAGTTTGGAGCCGCTTACGGCCGCTTCCCAGAACTTAGCGGATTTCCCTTCTCCCTGCAGCAGGCGGGTGGTGCCCGCGGGTACGGCGTCCTGCGGAATAAGGGAATCGAGGGGCGCGGCCTGCTGTGGTTTGCCGAGGCGGCGGAGGATATCTTCTATTACTTTCTGCGGCTGTTGCAGCCAGTCTTTCGCATACACCGTCAGCACCTGCCAGCCGAAACTTTCCAGTACGGCAGGGCGCTGATAATACTGCTCCAGTACGTTTTTATGCTGGTACCAGGCTTCATCATCCACCTGTATGCCGAGGGTGTAGGATTTGTCTTTTGCATCGGCCTTCACGGCCAGTGAACAGCGGAACCCGCTCTGGCCCACCTGTTCGGATACTTCCAGCCCGTGCTGTTCCAGTTGCTCTTTGATCTCTCTTAATATAACGGTATCGCCTGCACGGTAGCGTTGGGACGGTTTGCCGGAAGCAAGCCCGTCCAGGATGTTGCGGGCGGCGGCCATATTGCCGGTGCTTACGTTTTCCGCGTATTGCAGGAAACGGCGCAGATAGTTGGCGCCCGCATTGTATACGTTCGTGATCTGGTGATGGCGGATGCTGCTCACGATGGCCATGTGTTGCCGCGCGCGGCTGAAGATCACATTCAGGCGTTTTTCCCCGCCTTTTTTATTGATGGGGCCAAAGTGCATGCTCATCTTCCCGCGGTGGTCGGGGGCGTAACATACGCTCATGATGATGATGTCACGTTGGTCTCCCTGTACATTTTCGAGGTTTTTGACGAACAGGCCGGTGAACTGGCCTTCGTCAGTACGTTCAGTTGCATCTTCCAGCAGCTCGTCAAAACGTTTATCGTTCACGCAAAGTGCTTCCAGCGCCCGCTCTATGGAGTGCTGTTGCTCCTGGCTGAAGGCTACGATGCCGATGCTTTCTTTGGTGTTCCTGAACAGCAGCTCGCGCACGAGATGTGCGATGTAAGCGGCCTCCGCGCTGTTGCCGCGTTTGGCGTAGGTGCCATTCGGGATGTGATGATAACTGATGCTGCGGTCGAACAGGGCGTTGATGTTGAACAGGGCGTCTGAAGGCTGCTGTACGCTGATGGCGGTCTTCTCGGCCGTGTGGATGCTCCTGTCCGGTATCGTGAGCAGGTTTGCGCCGTAAAACGCGTGGTTGCTGTAACTGATCAGTGTTTCGGAATGGCTGCGATAGTGCCAGCCGAGCATCACGCTGTTCATCTTGCGTGCGCCCTGGGTGAGCAGGCTGTCCGCATCGGCGCTGAGTATTTCGTCTTCTTCTTCGTTGCGCTCCAGGTCGTCCGGGTCGCCGGCTTTGGCGGAAAAGAAGTCCGTGGGCGGCATCTGCCGGTCGTCTCCCACGATGATGGTCTGCGGTGCGCGGTAAAGCGCGGGCACGCCTTCTTCAAGGGTGATCTGGCTGGCTTCGTCAAATATCACGGCGTCAAAGAAAGGCTGATCCAGCGGGAAGGAGTCGCTGACGCTGAGGGGGCTCATGAGCCATACGGGCTTCAGGTCTCTCAGCACCAGGCCGCTGCCGCGTGAGCAAAGCTCCCGGATGCTTTTGTAGCGCATGCTTTTGGAAAATTCGTTCTCCAGTATTTTGCGGCCTTCGGCATATTGCCTGGCGAATTCCTGTTGTTCTTCTTCCACCTGTGAAGCGGCGCGGTTGCTGAGCTGCACGTGCTCCTGGAAACGCCGGCCGATATTGGCGCGGATGTAAGCGGCGTTCAGCTTCAGCAGTTCGTGGTAACAATGGCGGATGGCTTCCACGGTTTGCTCCATAGCCTGGCTACCGGTATTGGCAAAAGGTTTATTGAACTGGTAAAGCTGGCGCAGCGTTTTGTGGGCCATGCCTGCTTCCATTTCAGCGGGGGTGAAGGGAAGCGAGCGGAGAGCCTGCTTCAGTACATCCGGCATATCGAGGTAATTGCCAAGAGCAGGCAGTAGCTCTTCCAGCGCGGGTGCGTTTAGCTGGATGCTTTCCAGCAGGTCGCGCAGCTCGCGGAAGTTTTGCGGCGGCGGGTCCTGGAGGGTTTGCTGCAGCTGGAGGTCCAGCCGGTGCAGGGTATCCTGTAAGCCGGCCAGTTGTATCACCAGTTGCTGTGCATTCGGGTGTTGCAGCAGGTATTGCAAAGTGGGTTCCTGCAATTTCAGCCGCAGCCGTTCGATAGACAGCCAGGTAAGCTCTATGTTATCGATGCGGTATTGCTGCTGCACGGCTTTTCTCGCCTGGGAGAGATTACGCGCCGCGTTGTATTCTTCCTGTAATTGTTGCAGTACGGCGCTGAAAGCCGGAGGCACGGCGTGCGCGGCGAGGTTGTAGCTCTCCTGCATCCGTTTCTTCAGCCTGCGCCAGGCGCCGGAAAGGAAACGCCAGAAAGACGGCTCATAGCGGGCCGCAATGGCGATAGCCTGCGCCGTGTCCTGCTCGCTGAATTTATTCAGCCAGTTGGTATTCTGCGCGGCGGCGCGGTCCACTTCCTGTTGCAGCACGCGCAGTTGTGCCAGCTCTTTTTCAAAAGCAATGGCTTCCACGTTGCGCCCGTCCACCAGCTGGAGATTGTTGCCTTCAGCCAGGGGCAGCAGGAGCGTGGATTGCAGTACGAGTTGTTTCAGTTCGTCCAGCGTTTCGGCAAAGCCGGTTGCTTTCTCCAGCATGGCCAGGCTTTGTTCCGTTTGCTGCTGCAGCTGCGTGATGGGCTGCTCCGCCGCGAATATCTTTTCATTTACACGGCTCAGCGGATGCTCCGCAAAGACGGGTTCCGCGCCGCTCTCTTCCAGGGCTTCACCCAGTTGCTCCACCATGGCGCCGGATTGCAGCCATTGTTTGTAATGCGGCACGGCTTCTTCTTCCGCCGGGCTGAGCTGTTTCACCAGGTCTTTCAGCGCCAGCAGCCTTTCTATCAAAGCGCGCACGGCAATGCCGGCCTGCTCTTCTTCGCGGGCATGTGTATCATGAAATTCCTGTAGGCGGTCCAGCTGCGTGCGGAGCGTATGCAGCAGCGCATTCCTTTTTACGTTGATAGTATGCTCGTCCGCGCCGGGGCGCAGATTGGATTCGTAAGTGAGTTTCAGGTCGCGGATAAAGGAACGTTTGTCCCCCTGGCTATCGTGGATGTAGGAGCAGAGCTCGTCCAGCCCTTGTTGTTTCAGGCGGTGATATACCACGTCCAGCGCAGCGCGTTTTTCGCAGACGAACAATACCTGTTTGCCGCGCGCCACAAAGTCCGCGATCAGGTTCGTGATCGTCTGGCTTTTACCGGTGCCGGGAGGGCCCTGAATAATATAACTTTCGCCGTTGCGTGCCTGCAGGATGGCGCGTGCCTGCGTAGGGTCCGCCTGTATCACGTGATACCATTCCTCCGGCAGGGCAGGAGCGGGCGTTTCGTTGTTGACGGGCCTGGGCTGCGCACTGAACAGCTGGTCGAATACGCCATGCTGCTGCGGCTGATCGATGGCGGAATTGTAGTCCCGCACCAGGCTCATTTTTTTATAATTAAAATTGCCCAGCACCACATGGCAGCTGTCAAACTCCCAACGGTAGGGATTGTTCTCCGCTTCGGCAAGCTGGAACAGTTCATGGTCTTCGGCTACGGAGGTGGATGCGCGCTGTTTTCCCGCGGCGGGTGCGGATGTTGTTCCGGTTGGCAGCTCATCCGCAGTGGTGGCGGCTTCCGGAGTTTGTTCCTCAGTGGTAATTTCAGGAGGCGCTTCCTCTGTCGTTATTATGTCTCCGGGCGATTGTTCAAACTCTGATGTAATGGCTTCCTGCTCTTGTCCGCCCGTATGTTCTTCGAAGGGTTGTTCCTCCCCGTCAATAATGGTTTCAGGTTCCTGCGTGTCTATCCCTTCATCAGGTGATCCTTCGCTGGCAGGTATCGGCGTTTCATTTTCCTGCGTGCCGGTGAGGGCATTATCAAAAGGCGGAACATCATCTCCTTCAATGAACAGTTTGGCAGTGTTTGTTTGTTCTTCATTCGCGGGTATCCCTTTTTGTTCAGGCACCGGTACGGGTGCGCCCGCCTGTTTTCTTGCAACAGGCGCGGGTGTTTCCGCTTTTTTATCAGCGTTGTCGGGTTGTTTTTTCTGGTATTGCTGAAGGGTATCTTTTGCTTCCTTATAGATCAGTTTGATGCGCGGCTTCTGCATGTGTTGCAATACAATGCCGCGGTTGGCGCCTTCCACCTGCATTTGCAGCAACTGGTAAAATTGCTCCAGGCTCATCTCTTCAAGGTCCACGAGGTCAGGCAGTTCTATGCCGTAGAGCTCGCGCAGCTGGTTCGCCAATACTGGATTGACTTCCGCATTGTTATCCGTAATGCTCAGCACGTACTGGTCTCCGCCTACCTGTTTTTTCTTTTTCAGCTCCACGGGTATGAGCAGCAGCGGGCTGAGGATATCTTCTTCCGGCTCTTCCGGGAGATTGTACCATTTGAGGAAAGCGATGACCAGCCTCAGCTGGCTGAAACCGTATTCCTGTACGTCTTTCCGCGCTTCCAGCCGGATCTTGTTCAGGATGCCGGGCAGGTAAGGATGGTCTTCAAAACGCAGGTACCTGTTCAGCGACAGGTCTTTCATTCCTGTGATCTTTTCCGCTATTTCGGGGTTCCAGGTGAAGAGCAGTTCCGGCCGGATGCTTTGATGATGCAGCACCATGGGCACGCTGCTGATGGTCAGGTTCGCGAAGCGGGTGTTCGGTTTATAATAGAGCAGGCGGTTCCGGCGGCTGATGTCGAAAAGGCGGTTGCGGAGTTTATTGAGGATGAAGTTTTGTCTTTCCGAACGGTCGTGTGTAACCCAGCCGGCCACCTGTGCGAGATCCAGTTGTTTTTCCGGGTCAAAGTCGCGGTAATGTTCCAGGCGGTGAATAGCTTCCTGGAGGTCGCGGGTGCGGTGCGCGCGGTTCAGTTCCGTCATTTCGGTAATGAGGGTACCGATGGCGGGATGCAATTGTTTGAAGCGGAGCGGGTGCTGCCGTTGTGCCACGAGTTTATCCAGGCCTTCAGGCTCATACAGATCGATGCCGAGGGCAATGCTGGTGAGTACGAGGCCCAGGCAGAAGATGTCCGTTTGTTGGTCGTGATGGCCCAGCAGCATTTCATAGCTCTGGTAGCCGGGTACATAGGCGGCATGATGCAGTGGCTGATGGGTATCCCGGTGAATGCGGAGGTTCAGGGTCTCCGGCTGGTCTGCCAGCAGTTTTACTTTATCCACTACTTCAAAATGCGGGTTGTAACCGTTGAAGAGGGTTGTTATGCGGTCCGCGGCATCCAGTTCGGGATGGGCGGCGGCGGTATCGATGGTGATAGTGCGGGTTTGGACCTGCAGGGCGTTTTCATCGCCGAAGGGGGCTACGAGTGCTGCGTCGTGCAGGGCCTGCACGGTGCGGAACAGCGGCAGCACGGCTGCAATTACATCGTCTGTTGAATAGGCGCCATGCTGAAAAGCGGTTTGCAGGAACTGCCGGAAAGAGATTGTCGTCAAGATATTCGTTTATGCTGAACAGTGATTCGGGTAAACCCGTCAAAAGTACCGATTTTCGCCGCCCGGGTCAACGGGAAGAAATCCACATTTCCCGCGATGGGGAAGGCGGATTTCCATCTGCCTGAGTTTCAATGTATCCGGCGGCTTTAATAAAACGTTAAGCTGCAACCGTCCCGCAAGGATTGCTCCGGCGGCGCGATTGCAGCTCTTTATAACGGAATTTCAGGGGGAAATATTGGGGATGGTGGTGGGCCTTTTTATCAAGTGGAGGATATCTGCGAAGGCAAGCAACGGGGTTTTATAATTTTTCTTGTTGCTAATGGCAGGCAGCCGGTTTTAAAGTGAGTGGGTTGATGCAGGAAGTATAAACTAACCTCTTGAAGTGAGAAACTCGAGGTAAATAAGGAGAACTTTCTCGTTCCAAGCGAGAAACTCGAGGTAAAAAGGGAGAACTTTCTCGTTCCGAGTGAGAAACTCGAGGTAAAAAGGGAGAACTTTCTCGTTCCGAGTGAGAAACTCGAGGTAAAAAGGGAGAACTTTCTCGTTCGAAGTGAGAAACTCGAGGTAAAAAGGGAGAACTTTCTCGTTCGAAGTGAGAAACTCGAGGTAAAAAGGGAGAACTTTCTCCCTTTGGGTCTTAAATAACGGCTTCAATTTGAGAAATTTCTCACTTCGAAGCCGTTACTTAGGTAAAATAGTATTAAATATTCCTGGTGTAACGATGATCTCCCCGGATGGAGGCCTTAAATTGATTTTTTGTTGAGCGCCGTGGTTCTAATCAGATAAATTCTCATTGAGAATATTTACTCATTAGTCGCTCATTTTCCTGCTGGAATGAATTTTTCTATCCAGTTTGGGAAGGTTCGATGAAGAGAAGCCATAAGCCTGATAAATGAGATAAGTTGCCTGGCGTAATCGTTCGGCGTAAGAAACGTCCTTGCCAAATAAATTGGCTTCTTCAGCTTCCTTGAGCGTCATTTTTGTGAAGGTGGTTTTATCAAACCTGTAATATCCCATATTCCGTCTGATTTAACCTTCTGTCTACACCGTAAACTGCAACTCACTCAACCCCTTATACAACCCCTCAGCCCTTTCCATCAGCTCTTCATGCGTGCCTTCTTCCACGATCCGGCCTTTGTCCATCACAAGTATAAGGTCTGCACGGCGCACCGTGCTCAGCCTGTGTGCGATCACGATGGAAGTTCTCCCCAGCATCAGTTTATCCAGCGCATCCTGTACCAGGCGCTCGGATTCGGAATCGAGGGCGGAGGTGGCTTCGTCCAGGATCAGGATGCGCGGGTTACGAAGCACGGCGCGGGCAATAGCAATACGCTGGCGCTGGCCGCCGGAAAGCTGCACGCCCCTTTCACCCACGATCGTGTTCATCCCTTCAGGGAAACGGCTGATGAACTCCCAGGCGTTGGCCTGCTTCGCCGCCGCTGCAATGGCCTCGTCAGAGGCGGCAGGATCGCCGTAGGCAATATTTTCCCGGATGGTGCCGCCAAACAGGAATACATCCTGCGGCACTACCGCCATCTGGCTGCGGAGTTCTGAAAGTGAATAGGATGCGGCGTCCCGGCCGTCAAAGGATATCTTGCCGGAAGCGGGGTCGTAAAAGCGCAGCAGGAGGCTCACCACGGTGGATTTGCCAGCCCCGCTGGGGCCAACCAGGGCCACCTGCCAGCCGGGCTGCACGTCAAAACTCACGTCGCGCAGTACGGGAATGTCTTTGCGGGAAGGGTAGTGGAAACTCACATTCCTGAAACTGATCTCGCCCGAAATAGGAACCGCGGGATGAGTAACGGCCTGCAGCCGGATATCTTCCACCGGCTCGTCGTGTATCTCCAGGAGGTTTTCCGAGGCGCCCAGCGCACGCTGGATGCGGGTGTATATTTCCGCCAGCCCGCTGATGGAGCCGCCGATAAATGCAGTGTAAAGGATGAACGAGAAAAGCGCGCCCACTTCAATCGCGCCTGTTTCCATCAGCATCACGCCTTTCCAGATCACGGCCACCATGGCGCCAAAAAGACCGAGGATCAGGAACGATACAAACGCCGCCTGGTAACTGCCGGCTTTCACGCCCGTCCTGGCGGCTTCGTCGGTTTTGGTCTTGTAACGGCCTATTTCGAAATATTCGTTGGCAAAAGCTTTTACATTAAAGATCCCTTGCAGTGTTTCTTCCACGATGGTATTCGAATCTGCGATCTGCCCCTGCACCTGTTTGCTGTATTTGCGGATAAATTTCCCGAATACCACGGCCAGCACACAGATACCCGGCACAATGGCCAGCATGAACAGCGTCAGTTTCCAGGAAGTGATCCACAGCAGCACGATGCCGCCCATAATGGTGATCACCTGGCGCAGGAACTCGGCCAGGGTGGTGGTGAACAGGTCCTGCAACTGGCTGATGTCCGACGAAATGCGGCTGTTCAGCTCTCCCACGCGCCTTTCCGCGAAAAATTTCATGGGCAGGCGTACCAGGTGGCTGTAAGTGGCCTGGCGAAGGGAAGCCAGCGTTTTTTCGGTCACGCTCACAAATATCCGGACGCGCAGGTAGGAGAAAACGGATTGTAATACCAGCACGGCGGCCAGCATCAGGCCTACGCGGTCTATCTCGGCCAGCAGCCGCCCTTTATTGCCAAGGTCTATCAGGTCGCCCAGCAGCTTCGGGAAAGCCAGGCTGGCGCTGCTGGACAGCAGCAGCATGACGAGGCCGATGGCAAACTGCCAGCGGTAAGGTTTGGCGTATTCATATAATCTTAAGGCCTTGCGGATACCGGTAAAGGTGATCTTTGCGCGCTTCTTCTCTTTCTCCATAGGTTGAAATTAATGTATTCCTGATGGAGAAGACGAATGGCGCGGGGAAATATTGTATCACTTCACTTTTTGCAGGAGCCATACCGCCAGCGCGGTTTCGGCCAGGAGGGCCATGGCATACGGCACTGTGGCCTGTTCGAAGTCCCCGGTCATCCAGAAGTAAAATGCTACGGGCAGCGTGACGCCCAGGCCGGCGTAACAGAGTATGAACTTAGTATAAACAAAAAAACTATACGTGCCGAATTGTTTGCCAGGCTCCGGTTTGCGGAGTTTGCGCAGCAGGTAGATATTTTCAAGGATGTCGCAGCCCCAGGCCACGCCCTGCAAAGCGGCCATCATCGAATAAAAATAAGCGCCGATCCCGGTTTTGTACCCGATTATCAGGCAGAGCATGGCGGTAAAAGGATAAAAACCCAGCATAAACAGGAAATCCACCCACAGGTGCAGCCGCACCGCCTTCCTCACGCCGGGCAGCATGTTTTGTATCATGCCCGCCAGCTCCGCGTCGGACACGGGGAATTCCAGGTCCAGGATATTAAAGATGCGGCGCAGGCCGTCCCTGTCACGGAAAAAGAACCGCCGGGCGATCTTCGTCATCCAGATGGCCGTGATTAGCAGGATAGTGTATGTGATCAGTAAATAAAGCATGGTTAAATATTTCTTGCCCGGGTATTGAGCTGCTCCCTCGCATCTTTGTCCGAAGTGTTCACCGCTTCATGTACAATGATGCGCGCCTGTTTGTATTCTTCCCATTTGAATTGCAGCAGGAAGTCCCGCGCGGCTTCCGCGCCGCGGATGAAGAGTTCTTTTTGTTTATCGTCTGAAATGTTGAAGTCCAGCCAGTTGAAATCCGCCACTTTGATCACACCGATGCCTTTACGGAAAAGGTTGTTTTTGAGCAGGAAATCCTTGTCGTAATAATACCGCACGGTATTAAAAAGTTTACCGAGATAACTGCCCAGGCTCAGCTGATCCGCCCGGTTCTGCGAAATGTCTTCCGGCGTGGCATCGTCCAGTTCAATGCCGAAGGTGGGCAGGCGCGGCACGATGATCTCCGGGTTGTACAGGATATTGATGGGGAAGTTCGACAATACGCCGCCGTCCACAAAACGTACGGAACTGGGAATGTCCTTTGGTTCCATCAGCAGGTGTTTGGCCCAGCTGGCTTTGATGTCCGGGTGGTCGCGCGGTATGTCGCGGATGATGTGCGATTCAAAAAAGATGGGGATGCTCATGGATGCGCGCACGAACTCCGCCGGGTGCAGGGAATCTTTGGTGACCCTGAACAGGTCCCACATGCGCGGGAATTCTATTTTGTTCTGCGTGATGATGTCCGAAGTGATGAGCGTAATATCAGGGAGTAAACCTTTGGTAGGGTCGTGGCGGATATTCGGATCGGTGAACGTGCTGCGGATGTGCAGCCCGTCCGGCACCTGGCCGGAAACGCGCTCCAGGTCTCCGATACTTTTTACGCCATTTTCTTCCAGTATCATGCTGATCCAGTCGGTAAAGTTTTTACCCGGGTTGATGCCAAACCCCCGGTTCTTCAGCCGCAGGAACAGGTATGCGCCATACCCGCCTGCCAGGCCCAGGGCCATCAGCATGATGCCGGTAAGGATGTAGGAAGTAATGGCAATGCCATGGAACACGGGATATTTTGTGCGCAGGCCCGTAGCCACAATATCCAGCAGGAGCAGTATGCCCAGTGTGATACCGATGCCGGTGAGGGCCTTGCGCAGGCGCGCGCCGAAATTGGTGGTTTTGATGATCGTTTTGATCAGCCATTTGGCAAACGGGTGCCCGTCCACAAAATCGAAGAAAGGTTTGTCGCAGAGGTATTGAAGGATACGTTCGGAGCTGGTGATATGGTTGGTTTTGTCTTCTTTTACGACAGACATCAGCATGGTATTGATCGCGCCCGCGCTGGTGCCGGCCAGGCGCATGAAGCGGATGCCCGCTTTTTCCAGGATGTACGTATAACCCACCAGCGCCACGCCCAGCACGCCGCCGCCTTCCTGCACGAGGTTCACGTACTGGCGCCCTTCGGCATCAAACGTATCGGAAACAATAAGGTCTTTGAAATTATAACGGGGCTCGCCGGGCCGGTCTTTTTCGTTGGCCAGCTGCTCCAGCACGGCAGTTACGCGTGGATGGCCGGTGAAGTCTCCCGGCGTAAGGGTTTTTCGTACAGGCATTGCAGTTGATTTGGGAGGTAGCAGTGCCTGAAAATACTCAATTTTTTATTCAAATGCACGAAATCCCTTATGCTGTGCCAGCGCCAGCATTTCTTTGTCGCCGCTGCTGTCTCCGTATGCGTAGATGGTTTCGTAAGTGGTGAGGTGCATGGCTTCGCGGATGCGGCATACTTTTTCATTGCCGTTGCAGTTGGGGCCGGTGAGAAAACCGGTGACCCTACCATTTTTTATTTCCAGGCGCGAGCCCAGGCAGGGGATGCCGAGCGTTTCGCTCCAGGGGGCCACCCAGTTTTCCGCCGAGGCGGTCACGATGTATACTTTATGCCCTTCCGCCTGGTGCCATGCGATGGCGTTGATGGCTTTGGGCCGCAGCAACCCGGGGAGGCGCAGCCTGCAGAAGTCGTTGCATTGCTGCTGGAACACATCCAGCGGGGTATTGCGGAAGAAAAAACGCAATACGATCTCTTTCATCCGGTGATTGCTGATCAGCTTCATTTTGAACATCACCAGCAGGGGAGAGAGCACCGCCATGCCTGCGTATAAAACAACGGCGCCCTTTTGAAACCGGATGATCTCAAAAAGTGTGTCTTTGCGGGTAATGGTGCCGTCGAAGTCAAAAAAGGCAATAACGTTCTTCAAAGCTTCAGCTTTTTAAACATGAATTCAGGGATGCTTTTGATGATGAGCATGATATACCGCCAGAACCATTTGGTGTAGATCGCGTTCTTCTTTTTGCCGGCAGCTTTGAAAATATCGTTGGCAACTTCCGCCGGTTTTGCCGTGAGCAAGGGAGGAAGGGTAAGGTGCTGTGTCATTTGCGTGTCCACAAAACCGGGCTGTACCGTCATGACGTGCACGCCGGCGTGGAACAGGCGGTTGCGCAGGCCGGAGAGGTAAGCGGTGAAGCCTGCTTTGGCGCTGCCGTACAGGTAATTGCTCATCCTGCCGCGATCGCCCGCCACGGAGCTGATGCCGATGATCATGCCGTTCTTACGGGCTGCCATAGCCTCGGCGGCTACGTTCAGGATGGATACCGCACCGGTATAGTTCGTGTGCAGGATGCGGGATGCTTCCTGCCAGTCGGACTGGCCTTTCTCCTGGTCTCCAAGATACCCGAACACGCAGATTACTAGGTCTGGCTGCGCGGGGAGGGATTGGTAAAAGGAAAGATGTGAATCAAAATTGAGCGCGTCAAAGGCATGGGAGGTAGCCGCTACCTGGTGGCGGATCCTGAGATCCTGCTCCAGTGCGTGCAATTGCGCGGGGTTGCGGGCCGCCAGCTGGAGCGTATAACCAGCGGAGGCGTACCTGCGGGCAATGGCCACAGCCATGTCTGAACCTGCGCCTAAAATCAGTACAGTAGGCATATAAGGAATAACGTATTTATGTGGTGGTTAAGAATTGGAGTTATTGGAGCCATAATTAAACTGCAGGCGGTCGCTCTGGATGGAACGGAACTTCCCGCCGGGATTGTAAGCCTGCACAATGCGCTCGAATTTACGGGCATTGGGATAACTGTTCCAGAACACTTCCTGCTGCATCCGGGCGTCTTTGCTCAGGTACAGACGGCCGCCGTATTCCAGCACCAGCGCGTCCAGCTCGTCCAGGAAGGGGAACAGCCCTTTGCGCACCGGGAAGTCCAGCGCGAGGGTATAACCTTCCATGGGGAAAGAGATCAGGTCGTCCTGGTGGCCGAACACTTTCAGTACCGCCAGGAAAGAGCCCCAGCCTTTTTCGCCGATGCGGTGCAGGATGGCGGCGAGGCCGTCCTTATGCTCCAGCGGCAGCACGAACTGGTACTGTACAAAGCCGTCTTTGCCATAGCCGCGGTTCCAGTGGTGGATAGCGTCCAGCGGGTAAAAGAAAGGTTCGTAAGGCACCACGTTTTCAATCACTCTTTTATAGTTCTTCGCGTAATACAACGCGTTGAATGTTTTAACGGTAAAGTTGTTCAGCACAAACCCCGGGAGATTGAACGGTACCGTGAGTTTGCCTTTGGCGGGCAGCGTAAGCGGCGCCTGGCGCTGTTTATCGTTCAGTTCGTTTTCTTTCGCATGCTCACCCACGATCAGGATGCTGCGGCCGAAGCTGTCGCCTTTCTGGAGACAGTCGATCCAGGCCATGCTGTAGGTGTAGTGTTTATGTTCGTCAAAAAGGCGGATAACCTCGTCCAGGTTTTTGGCTTTGATCTGTTTTTGTTTGATGTAGGCGGTTTCGATCTTTTTCAGCCTGAACTTCACCGTGGTGATCACGCCGGTGAGGCCCATACCGCCGCAGGTAGCCCAGAAGAGGTCTGTTTCCTGCGTGGGGGAGCAGGTGAGGAGGCCTTTGCCCGTGAGCACCTGCATGCTGATGATATGATTGGAAAAACTGCCTTCGGCGTGGTGGTTTTTGCCGTGCACGTCAGACGCTACGGCGCCGCCTATGGTAATGAACTTGGTGCCGGGGGTAACGGGAAGGAACCAGCCTTTGGGCACGGTGATGTCCAGCACCTGGTCCAGCGTGATGCCGCTCTGGCATTCAAACTCACCGGTGGCCTCGTCAAATGCAAGTACTTTATCGTAACGGAGGGTGGAAATACTGTGTTCGCCAAGAGAGGCATCGCCGTAACAACGGCCGTTGCCCCGGGCAATGATATGCTCGTGGGAGTCAACATACTGCTGCAGCTGCTCATCTACGGAGAAGGCGGCTTCCTCGCAGTCCAATGCGGGGTAGTTACCCCAGTTTGATAGTTGTTTTCGCATTATTCAAAAAAACTTTTATTCGTCGGTAAATAAATGATCACATAAAAGCTGAGGATCCACAGGAGGATGGTTATTTGAATAAAGCGGTCTTTGTATAGGATTTTTGTGGGAGAACCTGTATCGTTGTCCACGTAGGTTATTTGCAAATATCGCATTAATCCGGCAATTACAAAAATACTTGTATAGTACAGCCGGTAGGTTTTGAAGTGCAGCATGGTCACCGGCGCCATGGTATACATGATGTAAGCGACGATGATCACGGCGGATACCAGTGCGAGGGAAACGTTGAGGAAGTCCATGTTATACCCCTTCGAGGCTTTGCGCATATCCTTGCCCGTTGTGCCTTTTAACACGATATCGTCCCTGCGTTTGGCAATGGCCATAAACAGCGCGAGGAGGAACACCATCAGCATCAGCCATTCCGATACGGCCACGTTCGTGAGCACCCCGCCGGACTTTACGCGCAGTACAAAACCGCTGGCCACGATGAAGATATCCAGGATGGAAATGTTTTTCAGGCCGAAGGAGTAGGCCATATTTAACACAAAATAAATACTGAGTACAAAAGCGAACTTGTCATTCAGCAGCATGGCGCTTGTAAAGCCTGCAATGACCAGGGAAAAAAAGATCGCCAGGCCGGCGGTGCGCGATACTGCCCCGGAGGCAAGCGGGCGTTTGCTTTTGGTAGGATGGACGCGGTCTGCCTCAATGTCCCGGTAATCATTAATAATGTAAATGCTGCTCGCAATCATGCTGAAACAAATGAATCCAAGACCGGTTGTAAATATCTTGTGGATATTCCATATCTCACCTGCGAAAAAGAGCGGGATAAACAAGAAGAGGTTCTTAGCCCAATGTTTCGGCCGTAATAATTTTATATATTGCACGGGGATTACACATTAATGCGCCGCAAAATACTACGAATCTGAGGATTTGTCACTATTTTTAACCCCTTAATTATTAAAGTATTGTTATTTAGTAAATTATCCCCAGCATGAAATTGCCAGCTTTAACGCCTCGGAACGCGCTGATCATTGAAAGTTTGCTGATCATAGTTCTTGCGATCGTTCCATTGTTTGTCACGTTTCCCTATCGTGTGAATATCTTCCTCTCCTGGGAAGGCGCATACCGCCTCTCCGAAGGCCAGTTGCCTTACAAAGATTTCGGCTTGCCGCTTGGTTATGGCTACTGGCTGGTGCCGGCGCTGTTTATGAAACTTTTCGGGCCGCAGCTTATTTCACTGGTCAAAGCACAGGTATTCCTGAACATTGCAGGAGGCTTTGCCTTCCGCGGCATCCTGAAAAATGTGGGCGTAGCCCCCGGCGTAAGGGTATTGTCCGTGTTGTTATTTGTCATTTCCTATTCCTTTTTTAATTTCTGGCCCTGGTACAACAATACCGTCATCATTTACCAGTTCATCGGTCTCGCCTTTTTGCTCTGTGCCGTGAACAAGCCCCGTGGCCGCTGGAAGTGGCCGGCACTGTTCGTTGCCGCCCTGTTCACTTTCCTGAGCTTTTTTACGAAACAGGACGGTGGCGGTCTTGCTTTGCTGCTGGCGCTCGCACTGCTGGGATATCACAGCCTGGCGGAGAAACGCTGGCAGGAACTGGCCGGGTTTATCGGCCTGTATATCCTGGTGGCCTGCGCTTTTATACTGCCGTTTGTTCCTTACCATTTCGGTTACTGGTTCAACCACGGTCAGCCGCCTCACAGCTCCAGGCTCGCGCTGAAGGACTTTGTGGATGAATTCCTGTATGGCTCCCAATGGCTGAAATTTTATTTCGTCATGACGCTGCTGGTAACCATCCCCGCCTTGCGCAACTGGAAAGGGCTCTGGCAGGATAAACAAAAAATGCTCTTCCTGCTGCTGACGCTCGGCATCCTGGTGGAAGCCACCCTGTTCCAGGTGACCAGCTACACCCCGCCGGATAACAATATTTTCTTTCACAGTTTTGCCTTTGCATACATTTTCAGCAATCTCGCCCAGCTGCTGCAGCTGCGTACCGAACAGTGGAAAACCTTTCTGCTCAGCGCCGTCATGGTGCTGTTATGGTGGTCAGGCGCGTATTACCGGTACGTAAGCCGCATCCTGGACAGGCTGATAGCGCCCGCGCCGGTGGCCGTAGTGTCGGGAGGCGAAAATGTGATCAACCGGAACAATTACCAGTTCACCGAGACGCCGGGGGATGTACCGGTATCCGAATGGACGTTCTCTTCGCTGCCTGAATTTGATAAGATATACATGCCGCCTTCCACCGTACAGGGTATAGACCGCGTGATGGCGCTGCCCGAGGCGAAAAAAGGCAAAGCCGCCAAAGTGCTGAACCTCACCGAGCTTACCCCGCTGGATCATGCCCTCGGCTACCAGCTGGAGACCGGGAACAATATACCCCTCTGGCATCACCTGGGCGTAGGGATGTTCAACAGCCAGCTGCACGATTACGTGGAGAAGGTCAGGAATAAACATTACGACCTGGTGCTGTACGAGCACGCCCCCATGCTGAACAACTTCTTCCCCTGGGCCCTGCGGGAGGAGCTGAAGCAACACTACCGGCAGGTGGACAGCTTCCTGGCGCCACGGAGGCCTACGAACGCTATCATTGAGGTGTTTGTAAAATAAACCCGTAAGTTTGCGCCCATTATCCCCGGCGGTAACATCCGCCGGGGAACTATGGAAATCATGAACACCAGCTCCAATAAACCTAAACTCATCCTGGCCCTTGGCCTGGTATACGTACTCTGGGGTTCCACCTACCTTGGCGTGAAGATCGTAACGGAAGTATTACCCCCGTTTTTCCTTTCCGTGGTCCGTTTCATTTTTGCCGGCAGCATTATGCTGGCGATAGGTTTTGCCGTGGAAAAAGAAAATCCCACCCGTAAACAGTGGAAAAATGCGGGGCTGATCGGCATATTGCTGATCGGGATGGGGAACAGCAGCGTGGCCCTTTCGCTGGCGCATATGCCTTCGGGGCTGGTGGCGCTGTTCATCGCCGCATTGCCGGCATGGTTCATCGGGCTGGACTGGCTGTTCTTTTCCAAAGAACGCCCCAAAGCGCTCACCCTCTGGGGGCTGGTGCTGGGTTTTGTCGGCCTCTTTTTCATCTTCGACCCTTTTTATATCATTCATCCCTATAATGCAGCGCGTACCTATCCGCTGTGGCCCATCCTCGTGCTCACGGCGGGCTCCATTGCCTGGGCCTTCGGCTCTTTACTGTCGCCGCGCCTGGACACACCGAAGCAGCTGACGTCTTCGGGCATCCAGATGTTGTCCGGGGTGATCTGTTCCATTATCCTGAGCGCCTGCCTTGAAAGCAACCAGTGGGAAGCACTCAACGCCATGACCACCCGCACCTGGCTGGCCGTGGGTTACCTGGTGATATTCGGTTCGCTGGTGGGGTATACAGCCTTCAGCTGGCTGGTGAACAATGCGCCCACGCAGGTATCCGCCACGTATGCGTACGTGAACCCCGTGGTGGCGCTTATCCTGGGCTGGATATTTTTAGGGGAAACCTTAAGCACACATGCTTTCATCGGCTCCGTGATCGTGATCGCGGGTGTGGTACTGATGACGCTTAAAAAGAAGTGAGGATTATTTTGCCAGTTCTACATCAAACTGCACCACCTCCGGGTGCTGGAGCAGGCGGTCGTTCATTTCGCTGATGAGCCTGTTCGGCCCGCGCATCTCGTATTTACCTTCAAAGATAATATCACCGGTTTTTTCTTCCGTGTATTTGCTGGTGGTAAGCCGGGTATATTTCAGGCCGTGGTCGCGGAAGATGGCTTCCAGGGTTTCCTGCGTGAGGGTTTTGTGCCGGTACCGGATGGCGTAATATTTCCGTTCCCGCCTGTTCACGATCATATTTTCCGCATAAGAGAACATCCAGAGGGCCAGCAGCGTGATAACCACGGCCGCGCCCGCGGTGATGTATTGCCCGGTGCCGATAGCCATGCCGATGGCGGCGGATATCCAGATCACGGCGGCGGTAGTGATGCCGTCTATCGTAAAACCACCCCTGAAGATCACCCCCGCGCCGATAAAACCTACGCCGGTGAGGATGTTGGAGGCAATGCGGTCCGAGGACTGCCCGGCGCCGATCTGCTGGCTGAGCATGGTGAACAGGGCGGAACTGACGCAGATGAGCGCAATCGTGCGCACCCCGGCGGCCTTACGGTGTATTTCCCTTTCCAGGCCCAACAGGAAGCCGGCCAGCGTGGCAACGGCCAGGCGGATGATCATTTCAACAGCAATGTCGTGGGATATTTCCATCATCATAATTAACAGCTTTGGGGGACCGGGATATTGTTGACGGCTATCAGCCTGTCCAGCCTGATCACCAGCCCGTTATCCGCCAGCAAATACTCTGCCTTATTCAGCGCGTAGAGGTCTTTGATGCGGGTAGACACCTCATGTTCCCCGCCTTCCTCGTCGTAAAACCGCAGCAGGCAGATGGTATGCATGGTGGCCCAGGCTTCCAGGCGGTCGTAATAGTCGCAATTGATGGGCGTATAAACGGGTTCCTGGGTGGTCATAAAATTTGCTTTGTAAAATTAAACCGGACTGGAGTATTTTTGCAGCACTGAAAAAGGTAATCTATTAAAAAAAACCGGCATGTTAGAGTCTACATTTAAATTTCCTGACCAGACGGCCTTTTATAAAGGTAAGGTAAGGGACGTATACACCATTGAAGATAAATGGATGGTGATGTTTGTAAGCGACCGTATTTCCGCTTTTGATGTGGTGCTGCCACGCCCTATCCCTTACAAGGGCCAGGTGCTGAACCAGATCGCGGCCATTATGCTGGACGCCACGAAGGACATTGTACCCAACTGGGTGAAGTCCGTACCCCTGCCCAACGCTACCGTGGGCCTGAAGTGCGAAACCTTCCCCGTTGAAATGGTGGTGCGCGGCAACCTCACCGGTCACGCCTGGCGTACGTACAAAAGCGGCAAACGCGAGCTGTGCGGCGTTACCATGCCAGACGGCCTGAAGGAAAACGATTATTTCGCTTCTCCCATCATTACCCCCACCACCAAGGCGCACGAGGGGCACGACGAGGATATCTCCCGTGAAGAGATCATTTCCAGCGGTCTTGTAAACAAAGAAGATTACGAGCAACTGGAAAAATACACCCTCGCCCTGTTCCAGCGCGGCCGCGAACTGGCTGCCAAACGCGGACTGATACTCGTGGATACGAAATACGAGTTCGGTAAGATCGGCGATACCATCTACCTGATCGACGAGATCCATACGCCTGATTCTTCCCGTTTCTTTTATGCTGAAGGCTACGAGGAAAAACAGAAAGCCGGTGAGGCGCAGAAGCAGCTGAGCAAGGAGTTTGTACGTGAGTGGCTGATGGAAAACGGTTTCCAGGGCAAAGAAGGCCAGCAGGTACCGGAAATGACGGATGCGTTCGTGGAAAGCGTGACCAACCGCTACATCGAGCTGTTCGAGAACATCACCGGCCAGCCTTTCAAAAAGGAAGACGTGAGCAAAGAAGACTCCGAGAAAAAGATCATCGAAGTACTGAAAGGCCTGTAATGACCTTTTAAACATAACAGGAAAGGGGCGGGAGACCGCCCCTTTTTTATTGGTCCCAAAGGCGCTAATACTTTTTTAACCCGGATCATCTGCGCATCAAGTCCGCCTCAACTCCACGTCATCTTCGCTGATCCTATAGTAACCATATAGGTTTCCTTCGAATACGCCGTATTGATACTGCAATGTTAAAATAGTGTAAGTGGAAATATAAGTGCCTCGTTATTATAGTTTTACGAACGGTGCCGTATACACTTTCTGATCATCTTCATACACCAGGCACCAGTAATTCCCGGCGGGCAATCCGTCCAAAGCCACGGCCTGCAATAACCCCGTAATTTTCGCTTGTCTTACGATCCGGCCCTGTGTGTTCAGGATGTAAAGGTCCCGGCCCCGGATGTCGCGGCTGAGCAGTTGCAGCGTGTGGGCGGCGGGGTTCGGGAAAAGCAGGAAGTTGTTTTTCCGCAGCACATGCACCGGTACGGGATCGGTGTAAATGACGCTGTTGTTGAGGGTTTCAAGGGCGGCCCGGTACCAGACGATACCTTCGGGCGGCTGTTCGTCCAGGGCGTTGTAGAAAGTGAGGGCGGAAACGGTCTGCCGGCCGATGTTTTGCCAGTCCTGCTTTTGAAGGCGTTCCCAACTGATCGTTTCCAGGTTCCAGGTAGTGCCGGTTTGTAATTGCAGCATCACCTGGCCGTTTTCCAGCAGGTCCGCGGTGAATTGCCGGGTGTAACAGTCCAGGCCCTGCTCCGCATATCGGAGCGTATTGCTGGTAAGGCCCGCTGACGCCGCTACCGGCTGCACGGCAAAATAAGCGGGTAACGCGGCGTTTTTCTGCAAAACAAGGAAAGTGTCCGCCGTCTGTGCGAAAGCCGTTAATTCAGCTCCCAGGAGGCCATAAACGATATAATACGAAGCGCCATTGAGTTGATTCCAGAAGATCATTGCGGAATCCGCGCAATCGAAACCGGTTTGCAGGCGCAGCAGCGGGGAGATCGTAAAAGGAGGGCTGATAAAAGTATGGCCCGGTGTTTCCATTTTCAGCAAAGCAGGGGAGAAGCGGTTGGGCACCGGCCAGGAGAGGCCGTCCTGCTCCAGGCTCACACTGTCCCCGATCACCTGCCAGCTGGCGCCATTGTCCAGGCTGTAGGAGGCAAGGCCTTTCCCTGCGAGGGTGCTTTTCCAGCGCAGGGCCGTCTCTTCGCCGCCGGGGATCGTTTCATTTCCGACGGGCCGCTGCCATTCAAAGTGATCCTGCGGCGCCAGCTGCCAGCTTACCGCAAATCGTTGTTCGCCTGTGTGAATGCGGGTGCCGTTCACATGGATCGTATAGGTGCCCGCCGCGGGAAATCGGATCATTACCTGCTCGGTGTTATTGATACTGTCCCGCCCGCGCTGTGCCGGCGCCTGTAATGCAGCGGCATCCGGTGTGGAAAGTAATACCCAGGGTTGATATACATTTCCCGAGGCATCGGTCAGGTAAAGATCAAGGTCGTTGATCAGCGCCTGCGGACTGTTCACTGTCGCGGGCGGATCGGTATAACAAAGCGTCACTTTACAGGAAGCAGAGCCTGCCGGTATTTCCAGGGATTGTGTGTATGCCGCGCCTTGCTGTACCCTGTTCAAAAAGAAACGCCTGGAACGGACGGTCTGCACTGCTTCCCAGGCGTTCATTGCGCCGAACCCGCTACTGTGGTCCGGCCCAGGCTGCGCGATATCGTCCGCGCTGTTGACCAGGATTGCTTTCAGCAATGCGGCAGGCGGGAGAGAGGCGGCCTGCGCCCGGTAGCTCTGCTGTAACAGCAGGCTGACGCCGGAAACAAGCGCCGCCGCGCCGGAGGTGCCGTCTTTGCCATAGGCAACGATTTCCGGCTTGATGCGCCCGTCGTACGCGGGGCCTTTGGAACTGGGCGCGGGCACCGTGTTGTTGTTTTCCGTGCCGCCCACTACCAGCACATTTTTCGCCTGTTTAAATGTGCCGCTCAGGTTCGCCCAGCCGGCGATACCGCTGTAAAGACCGTCCGTGGAGGTTTCCCGGCCGCTGTTGCCGGATGAAAATACATGCAGCAGCGTATCGGTTTCATATACCTGTTCATCATACGCCACGGCTTCCAGCCCGTAATAGTTTTCAATACCGGTGCCGTATGAATGATTTTGCAGGGCGATGCGATGGGTTGTAAAATATGCCGTTTCATCGGCGGACAAACGCGTAAAAGAAGAGGAAGCAATTTTCACCTTTGGCGCCACACCTTTGCCTGCCATGCCGGAGTTGCCCGCGCCGGCGATAAATGTTGCCATGATGGTGGCATGGGGTTCTGTTTGTTCAGGCGCCAGGGGAGTGGGGAGGTAACGTTGCAGCAGATCGATATCCGTGGTGTCAAACAATGTTTCTTTCAGGGAGATGATCAGGCCATCGCCCTGTAAGTCCGGGAGCTGCTGCCATACCGCCGTGATCCTGTTCAGCCCCGGGTCGGCGGAGCTGATTAGTATTTCAGCCTTTGGTGTACGGAGTATGTCCGCGAACTGTATGGCGGTGTCGCCGATGAATTGTTCCCAATCCTGTCGTGCCACTTTCATTAGCGCGGTGCGGTCTTTTGTTTCCCATCGCACAAAACGCGCGTGAGCGGAAATATTTGCAAGCACTTGTATGCTGTCTTTCTCTTTTGTTTTTTCCACCACGCGGAGCAATGCATCGGAAGCCTTCCAGTTGCCGTTGGCCGGCCACCAGGCCGTGGTACTGTCTTCCGGTAGTTTTTGTACGATATGGTAAAGTGGTGAGAGTGAACGTTTCAGTTGTAATTGCTGCAATTCTTTCAGGCTCACCGGCTGCTGAAACTGAACGAGGTAATACCGCGTTGTACTGCGGGCTTCTTTACCGCGGCGCATGGTATCTTGTGGGGGAATTGTATACCGGCGGAGGATATCCTGTTGTTGTGCGTATAACTGCAAAGGCAGTATGGTGGCCCAGGCGCAGAGGGTCAGGAACAAACAGGGCCGGGTTAAGAATTTGCGCATACATTAAAACTATCATTTTTTTTTATCATGAAAAAAAATAGTATTATTGAATCCGAAAGACCTTAAGAGAGCACTGAATCTAAACCAAAGAATCTAAACCGCGTTCTATCCGAGTAATCAGAAAAACTATATGTATTAACCCGTAACGCCCTGCAGGAGAGCATTCCAGCAAGCCGTACTTTATTTTTATGCTGTTTACCAAACCGCCGTGATCGCCGTCACGGAGACGGATCTAATTTTCATTGTAATAACCTTGACCGCCGTGATCATTATCACGGATACGGCTATACTTTTTCTTTTTTTTCCTTAACCCAAAATCTGAGTGCTATGAAAAAGCAAACCAGTTCTATCCTTTCCATCCTGTTCCTGGCGGTGTTCGTTACCCTCGCGGCCTGCCAGAAAGAATCCAAACCCGAAGCACCCGCGCAAGGCGAAGTATCGCAGCAGGTGCTGGACCAGATCAAAGCCAAAGGTTTCAGCACGGCCGGCGTGCGCGCTTACAACGGCGGCTACATCGTGGAGAACGACATTTTCCTGGACCAGGAAAACCTCTCCGCGGAATCCACCACACCCAATGTACGCATCGCGGAAGTGGAACAGTACCGCACGAACAATCTCGTGCGCAACCTGCCCCGCGTGATCCGCGTGAAAGTGGTGAATCTCGGCACCGCCTTTGTGCAGGGCACGGACCTGGCCATCCAGCGTTACAATGCACTGGGCCTGTCCATCACCTTTCAGCGCGTTACCAGCGGTACTGCAAACATCACCATCCAGGGCTTTTACGAAGGCCCCAGCGGCGGTTTTATCACACTCGGTTATGCCGGGTTCCCCACCAGCAGCGGCAATCCTTACAACAGCATCAGTATGAACACCCACCCGCAGGCGTATGGTTCCAATCCTAACGTGAACTATGTAGGCTCCGTGATCCAGCATGAGATCGGGCATTGCATCGGTTTCCGTCATACGGATTATATGAATCGCGCGTACAGCTGCGGCAGCGGTGGAAACGAAGGTAGCGCAGGGGTAGGCGCAGTACGCATACCCGGCACGCCCAGCGGCCCCGATGCAGCGTCCTGGATGCTTGCCTGCTCTAATGGCGGCAACAGGACATTTAATGCCAATGACAGGATTGCATTGAATTACCTGTATTGATCCGGTTGATATAAAACAAAAGAGGCTGCCATGACAGGATGGAGCAGCCTCTTTTTTGTTTATGTATATGCCTCAGGCCAGGTCCGGCAGGGATGGCGTGCTGCGTTTGAAAGGTTGTTTTTTCCAGTAGGTAAGGCTGCGCCACACCCATTCGAAAGGCCCGAAGCGGTAGTATTTCAGCCAGATGTTGCTGAAGATGACCTGGAAGATCCATACGCAGCCGGTGACGATGTACAACTCGTATCGCTCCATGGCTCCGTACCAGCGCAGGCCTGCACCGTAGAAAATAAAACCGCAGATGATGCTCTGCATCAGGTAATTGGTAAAAGCCATCTGGCCTACGGACGCCATCAGCTTCAGGAACCCTTTGGCCACGCCGTATTTGTACAACAGCATCAGCAATCCCAGGTGCCCCAGCAGTACCAGTATGCGCCTGATCTCGTACCAGCTGATCAGGTTCTGGTCTGCCATCCGGGTGATATCAAAATCCTTTTGAAAGATGGAGTCCAGCAGCCAGTAGTTGAGCGGCAGGCCCAGGAGGTAACCGGCCAGCATCAGTTTCCAGTAGAACGAGACGGGCTTCAGGCCGGTGAGCACACCCGTCTTGTAGAAGTACATGCCTAAAAAGAAACACACCATCAGGTCCCAGAAAAAGAACCCGTATACACTGAAGCTCTGGTATTCCTCGTTCCTCGGGTAGACATGTTTCAGCGTTTGCACGTAACTGCCCTGGTAGGCTTCTACTTCTTCTTTCGCTTCTTTCAGCTGGCTTTCCCGGCTGTGTTCCTTCTGGAATTTTTCCCAGGCTTCTTTATCGTTTTTCTGTTTTTCCGTCAGTTTTACTTTCTGTTTCTCCAGTTGCAGGGCATATTCGCCTTTCGTCCGTTTGGCTTTTTGTTCGTACAGGCGGGTGGTGCCTTTGAAGGTGCCTATGGCCAGGGCAATGATCGCCACGATCAGCAGCAGCCTGGGTTTCGCATGACGGAAAGGGTAGAGCAGCAGGCCTCCGGCGGCATAAACGTAGAGTACGTCCCCGTTCCAGAGCAGTACGTTTGCGTCCACAAAACCGAAGAGCAGCAGCCACAGCAGGCGGCGGTAATAGATATCGGCGGGGGAGATGTCGCCGGGCGGTCTTTTCTCCAGTCTTTCCAGCAGCAGGATGCAGCCGGCGCCGAACAACATGCTGAAAAATCCGCGCATGGTACCTTCGAAGAAGAGGCGTACGATCCACCAGAGGTAATAGTTAGCACCGGTTTCGTTGCGCAGCCGCAGGTCGAAGTCCATCATATGCGGCATGCCGAAATACGGGATGTTCATGAGTAAAATGCCGCAAAGGGCGATGCCGCGGAGGCTGTCTATGATCTGGAGCCGTTCCGATTGTTGCAGGGGAAGGGCGTACTGGGGAGTTGGCATACGGGGTGGGTTTCTGGGTTCGCAGGTTTTATTAAATATAAGTAAATTCTCCCATGCTGTCTTAAAATGCTGTCGAAATGGGTGGCAATCGCTACATTTGTAAAGCATTATTACGGCCATTGAAAAGACTGATAAGAGATGACACCGAGCATTTTGCGAGGTGCCATTTGGCCAATAAAAAAGACTGACAAGAACAAATGACACCGGGCATTGCCGGTGCCATTCGGTAAATGAAAAGACTAATAAGTACGGATGAAACACCTTTCTGCGCTCAATAAATACTTCGTCAAATATAAATGGCACTTCCTGCTGGGAATGCTTTTCACGTCCGTCTCCATCGTATTCAGCGTGTTCCAGCCCATCCTGGTCCGGCAGATATTCGATCTCCTGGAGCAGAACCTGAAAAACTACGGGATGATCAGCGACTCTTCCCTGAAAGAGCCTTTCCGTGCCGTGTTTTCCGGAACGCTTGCGTTTTACGGCCTCTCCATCCTCGGCATGGCCCTGCTGAGCGGGTTCTTTATGTTCCTGCAAAGGCAGACGCTGATCGTGATGAGCCGCCACATCGAATACGACCTGAAAAACGAGATCTTCCAGCAATACCAGCGGCTGGACCTCAACTTTTTCAAAATGAACCGTACGGGCGATATGATGAGCCGCATCACGGAGGATGTGTCCCGCGTGCGCATGTACGTGGGCCCGGCGCTGATGTATGCCACCCGCACCATCATCATGATGGTGATCATCATCTGGCTGATGTGGTCCGTGAACCCGGTCCTGACCCTGTATACCCTCAGCCCGCTGCCTTTGCTGGCGCTAACCATTTATTTCGTCAACCGCATCATACATACCAAAAGCGAACGCATCCAGTCGCAGCTGAGCAATATCACGTCCGTGGCGCAGGAAAACTATTCCGGCATCCGCGTGATCAAATCCTATGTACAGGAAGAGCCCAGCGCCCTGCATTTCGAAGAAGCCAGCGAAGCCTATAAAAACAGCTCCATCAGCCTGGCCAAAACCGATGCGCTGTACCAGCCGGCCATGATGCTGATGATAGGGCTGAGCGTGATATTCACCATTTTCATCGGTGGTATGCAGGTGATCAGCGGGAATATCACCATCGGTAATCTTGCGGAGTTTGTGTTGTATGTGAACATGCTCACATTCCCGTTCTTTTCCATCGGCTGGGTGGCTTCCATGATCCAGCGCGCGGCCGCTTCCCAGCAGCGCATCAACGAGTTCCTGGACGAAAAGCCCCAGATACACGACAAACCGGACGCCCGCACGGTGACGCTGGAAGGGGAGATCCGTTTTCAGAATGTCTCTTTCACCTACCCGCATACCGGCATACAGGCGCTGAAGAACTTTGACCTGACCATCCAGCGGGGGCAGAAAGTGGCTGTCATCGGCCGTACCGGCTCCGGCAAATCCACCCTGGCGCAGCTCCTGATCCGTATGTACGACCCACAGGAAGGGAAGATACAGATAGACGGGAACGATATCCGGAGCCTGAAACTCTCCGTACTGCGCAACCAGATCAGCTACGTACCGCAGGACGTATTCCTGTTTTCCGATACGATCACGAACAACATCCGTTTCGGCGAGCCCACCGCCGGGGAGGAATCCATACACCTGGCGGCCCGCCAGGCCTCGGTGGAGAAGGACATTCTCAACCTGCCCGAAGGCTTCAGCACGGTGGTGGGAGAGCGGGGCGTAACCCTCAGCGGCGGCCAGAAACAACGCGTGTCCATCGCCCGCGGCCTGATCCGCAACCCGAACATCATGGTGTTCGATGACTGTCTTTCCGCCGTGGACGCCAGGACGGAGAAGGAGATAATAGGCAACCTGTATGCCTATCTGAAGCATAAAACAGCTATTATCATCACCCACCGGATCTTCTCACTTTTCACTTTCGACAAGATCATTGTGCTGGATGAAGGGAGGGTGATCGAGAGCGGAACACATGAAGAATTATTGTCAAGGAATGGGTATTATGCGGAGCTGTATGCCCGTCAGCAATCGGGGGAGGAAGAACGCGTAAACGAGTAACTGTCACTGGGTTGTAAACCGCTACCATCAAGCTTTGCGCGAAATATAAGATGATTTTTCAAAATCATTTAAAATTATTTTGATATTTGTAAAACAATAGTATATTTGTTGATTATTGATCATTCAAACAGGATTTGATTCGTTAACACTTAAATCTATCAACTGTGGCGTACGAAAACAACAATCAACAGGAAAGAAACAACGACAGCATCTTTTCCAAGCGATTGAAAGCGGGCAAAAGAAGAACTTATTTCTTTGATGTAAAAACTACTCGGGGCAACGACTACTTTCTCACTATCACCGAAAGTAAAAAACGTTTCAACGACAACGGTTACGACAGGCATAAAGTATTCCTGTACAAAGAAGACTTTAACAAGTTTCTCAATGCTTTAACCGAAACCATCAATTATGTAAAAACAGAATTGATGCCCGATTTCGACTTTGATGCTTACAACCATGACTATTCCGAATCCCGCGAAGACGAACAGGATGGCGAAGGCGTAGTAGCAGAAGTTTCTGCCCCCGTTCATGTACAACAGCACACCGAAGTGGCCGCCGAAGCAGCAGAAGCTCAGGCTCCCTCCGGAGAGGATGTGGACAAATGGTAATTATTTCTTTCTCCCTGTCAACTAAGATACTTAACCTCCGGAAGCCCGGAGGTTTTTTTATGTAAAGCCGTCATTGCGAGAAGCAGCAGCGCCAAAAGCGGGAGGGGCGACGAAGCAATCTCCCAATACTGGGTGGTCCCGGTTCAATCCAGGAGACTGCTTCGTCGCCCCCGCACAAAAACCTCTGCTGCTCCTCGCAATGACGGCTTATATTCACAATGCCGCTTTTTTAGATCAACCTTGAAATTCTCCCACTCTAAGACCGCCAGTGTTTGTAAGCGTTGATCAACCCGTTGGTGGATGAATCGTGGCTGGTCACCTCTTCATTTCCTTTTAGTTCGGGCAGTATTTTGTTCGCCAGCTGTTTGCCCAATTCCACGCCCCACTGGTCAAAACTGTAAATGTTCCATATCACGCCCTGCACGAATATCTTATGCTCATACATCGCGATGAGCGCGCCCAGGCTGTATGGCGTAATCTCCTGCAAAAGGAATGAATTGGTGGGCCGGTTGCCGCTGAACACCTTGAATGGCACCAGTTCTTCCGGTGTGCCTTCCGCGCGTACTTCTTCCGCCGTTTTCCCGTTCATCAGTGCTTCCGTCTGCGCGAAGAAATTGCTCAGCAGTTTCTGGTGATGGTCGCCGATAGGGTTGTGGCTGATAGCCGGAGCGATGAAGTCGCAGGGGATCATTTTGGTGCCCTGGTGAATGAGCTGGTAAAAAGCGTGCTGGCCGTTGGTACCGGGCTCGCCCCATACCACGGGGCCGGTTTGCCAGTCCACAGGCTTGCCGTTGCGGTCCGTGCTTTTGCCGTTGCTTTCCATATTGCCCTGCTGGAAATAGGCCGCGAAGCGATGCATATACTGGTCGTAAGGAAGGATCGCCTCAGACTCCGCGCCGAAGAAATTGCCATACCAGGTACCCAGCAAAGCCATGATCACGGGGATGTTCCTTTCAAAGGGGGTATCGCGGAAATGAACGTCTGCATGATGCGCGCCTTGTAACAGGGCCGCGAAATACTCATATCCCACGGTGAGCGCAATGGACAGCCCGATGGCGCTCCACAGGCTGTAACGGCCGCCTACCCAGTCCCAGAACGCGAACATGTTCTTTACATCGATGCCGAATGCGGTCACTGCTTTTTCGTTCGTAGACAGTGCCGCGAAGTGTAGTGCAATGTCTTTTTCAGAACCGCCGTTCTCCAGGAACCAGCTGCGCGCGGTATGCGCGTTGGTCATGGTTTCCTGCGTGGTGAAAGTTTTGGAAGCGATGAGGAAAAGCGTTTCATCCGCGTTTACTTTTTTCAGCGTTTCGGCAATATGCGTACCGTCCACATTGGACACGAAATAAGGCTGGATACCTTCCAGCCAGTAGGGTTTCAGTGCCTCGGTCACCATCACCGGTCCCAGGTCGGATCCACCGATGCCGATGTTCACGATATAACGGATACGCTTACCCGAAAATCCTTTCCATTCGCCCGAACGTACACGGCCGCAGAAGTTCTCCATTTGTTTCAGCACGGCCTTTACGTCCGGCATTACATCTTTGCCGTCCAGCACTACCGGGCGGCCGGATTCGTTGCGGAGGGCGGTATGCAGCACGGCGCGGCCTTCGGTGGCGTTGATCTTTTCCGCGGCAAACATGGCTTTTACGGCTTCGTCCACTTTACATTCACGCGCCAGCGCCAGCAGGTGCTGCATGGTTTCGGCGGTGATGATGTTTTTGGAATAATCGAACAGGATATTGCCGAACTGGAGTGAAAAAGCTTTGAAGCGGCCGGGATCGGCGGCGAAAAGGGCTTTCATCTGCGTCTGGGCCATGGTGCCGGCGTGCGTCTGTAATTGCTGCCAGGCTTTGGTGGCAGTAGGTTGTACGGATGGAAACATATAATGTCTGTTAAATAAGATGCAATAAGATTCACTCAAAAATACGCAGGGGAACCGAAAGAAGGAAGATATGATTTACAGAAGCGGGCGTTTCCGCAACAATTGCATGAGAACGGACAAGGCCAGCACGGCAATGATCACGGTGCCGGCAGCGATAATAGGAGGGGAGTCCCTGGTAAGCGTGGCTTCCTGCTTCAGGATGATGCCGTAAAAAGCCCAGATGCACACCAGCACGTACGAGGTATTGTTGTGCCGGAAGATCATGAACAATGCGGCCAGCGTGCCGATGATCATGCCCGTGACCGCCCAGGTCACCTGGCTGAGCCCCCAGCCGGTCCAGCCCACGGACACCAGGAATGCAAAAATATTGGCGATGGTGGCAATGCTGATCCAGCCGAGGTATATGCCGAAAGGGAAATGGATGAATATTTTTTCCCGGAGCGGCGCCCCGGGGTGGGCTATACGGAAATTGGAATGGATCTTCCCGAGGGTGAACAGGATCATGAACATAAACAGCAGCGAAAGCCATATCTGGTCGTAATGCCAGGCGAACAGCCAGCAGGCGTTGCCCAGGCAGTTCAGCAGGAACCAGTATTTCATCCGGACGATAAAGGCGCTCAGCTCCGCTTCGTGGCCTTTGGTAAAGGAAAGCCATAACTGGTAGCCGGCAAAGCCCAGCAATCCGAGATAAATGATGCTCCAGATAGAAAAAGTAATGTCCGCCGGGGTAAACAGATTTGGATATTGTTTCGAAATTTCCCCGGTGGTGCGGCCGTTCAACGTGGCGGTATTGGCCATCACATTGACGCCGATCACGACCAATAGGGCGATCAGGTTAAATGAGGTCTGCTGCCTGTAGTGGGGGATGCTCATGCGGGTTTCCATGGATTCCGGGTTTGACGTTAATTCCAGCAAAAATCCTTCCAGTTCTAATTTACGTATTAAAAATGAACTGCTTATGCGGTTTCATAATTCATTAATAAAGATTTATCTTTGCGGACTTATGACAGCAGAGCAACTTAAAGCTATGAGGGACCGCTTGTACGTCCTGGGAGGTTTTCTTTAACGTACAGGACCGCATAGACAAAATAGAAAATGATAAGCAGATGACCCTCGCCCCCGGGTTCTGGGACGACAATGAAAGGGCTACTGCAATTTTGAAAGAGATCAAGGTGCACAAATTCTGGGTAGACCTGTATGACAATGTGCGCACTGCCATAGACGACAGTGCCACCTTGCAGGAATTCCAGAAAGAAGGCGACGCGTCTGAAGAAGAAGTGAACGCAGCATACGACGCCGCCCTCAGGGCGCTGGACGAGCTGGAGTTCAAGAGCACGCTGAACCAGCCCGAGGACGAAATGCCGGCCGTACTGACCATCAACTCAGGCGCGGGCGGCACGGAGAGCCAGGACTGGGCGGAAATGCTTTTGCGCATGTACCGCATGTACGGCGAAAAGCAAGGCTGGAAAGTAAGCGAGATAGACGTGCAGTACGGGGATGGCGCCGGTATCAAATCCGCCACCCTGGAATTTGACGGGGACTTTGCCTACGGCCTTCTCAAGGCCGAAAGCGGCGTTCACCGCCTCGTGCGCATTTCGCCCTTCGACTCCAACGCCCGCAGGCATACTTCCTTCGCTTCCGTTTTCGTGTACCCGCTGGTGGACGACACCATCGAAGTGACCGTGAACCCCGCAGACCTGGAATGGGAATTTTACCGTTCCGGCGGTAAAGGCGGGCAGAACGTGAACAAGGTGGAAACAGCGGTACGTTTGAAGCACATTCCGTCCGGCATCATCATCGAATGCCAGCAGAGCCGTACCCAGGGTGAGAACCGGGAAAAGGCGCTGACCATGCTGAAATCCCGCCTTTACGAGGAGGAGATCCGCAGGAGGGAAGAGCTGAAAAACGCCACCAACGCAAACAAACGCAAAATCGAATGGGGCTCGCAGATCCGCTCCTATGTTTTCCATCCGTACAAGATGATCAAGGACCACCGTACCGACCATGAAGTTGGAAACGTAGGCCCTGTCATGGACGGAGAGCTGGACGGGTTTATCAAGGCATACCTGATGATGCAGAAAGAAGATGAGAAAGGCTGAGCATAGCCGGACCACCATTATTATTCTAAACCGAAACAACAAAATCAAAGCCATGCACAATGCTTATTTTGACTTTGCAGCACCAGGCAATGAACCGGTAATGAGCTTTGCACCGGGCTCCCCGGAAAGAGCAGCACTCAAGCAGCAGCTGGCCGCTTTTAAGGCCGTTGAGCTGGACATCCCCATGTACATCGGCGGCAAAGAAGTACGCACCGGCAAAACGGTGGACATCCGCCCCCCGCATGAGATCAAACACAAGCTGGGCCACTTCCATATGGGAGACGCCAGCCACGTAAAAGACGCCATCGGCGCAGCCCTGGCGGCACGCCAGCAATGGGCGGACACGCCCTGGGAACAACGCGCCGCCGTATTCCTGAAAGCAGCCGAACTGCTCGCCACCAAATACCGCGCGCATACCAATGCCGCCACCATGCTGGGCCAGAGCAAAAATGCCTACCAGGCTGAGATAGACGCCGCCTGTGAACTGATCGACTTCCTGCGCTTCAACGTACACTACCTCACCGAAATCTACCGTCAGCAACCCGTAAGCTCCCCCGGCGTGCACAACCGCCTGGAGTACCGCCCGCTGGAAGGTTTCGTACTGGCGGTAACACCCTTCAACTTTTCCGCTATCGGGGGCAACCTACCCACCTCCGCCGCCATGTGCGGCAACGTGGTGATCTGGAAACCCGCCAATACACAGGTATACCACGCATCTTTTTTTATGAAGGTGCTCATCGAAGCCGGTCTGCCGGACGGGGTAATCAACCTCGTGTATGCGGACGGCCCCACCATCGGGGACGTATGTTTTGCGCACCCTGATTTCGCGGGTATCCACTTCACCGGCTCCACCGGCGTATTCCAGACCATGTGGAAGACCATCGGCAACAATATCGCGAAGTACAAAACGTACCCGCGCATTGTAGGCGAAACCGGCGGTAAAGACTTCGTGATCGCGCACAAATCCGCGAACCCGGACGCAGTGGTGACCGCACTGGCACGTGGTGCTTTCGAGTACCAGGGCCAGAAATGCTCCGCCGCTTCCCGCGCTTACCTCCCCAGCAACATTGCTGACGAGATCAAAACAAAACTCGCCGCTGAGCTGAAGACCATGAAAATGGGCACTACCGAGGATTTCAGCAACTTCATCAACGCAGTGATCGACGAACGTTCTTTCGACAAGATCGCCGCTTATATTGAAGACGCTAAGAAGGATCCCAAAGCGAAGATCATCGCGGGTGGCAACTACAGCAAAACGGAAGGTTACTTCATTGAGCCTACCGTGATAGAAACCACCGATCCCAAATACAGGACCATGTGCGAGGAAATATTCGGCCCCGTGCTCACCGTATATGTTTACGACGCTGAGAAATGGGAAGAAACCCTCGAACTGGTGGACGGTACCAGCGAATACGCCCTCACCGGCGCCGTGCTGGCACAGGACCGTTACGCGCTGGACCAGGCTACGAAGAAACTGGTGAACGCCGCCGGCAACTTCTACCTGAACGACAAACCCACCGGCGCCGTGGTAGGCCAGCAGCCTTTCGGCGGTGCAAGGGCATCCGGTACGAACGACAAGGCCGGCTCCCAGCTGAACCTTTACCGCTGGCTGAGCGCCAGGACCGTGAAGGAAACACTGGTACCGCCTACGGATTACCGTTATCCTTTCCTGAAAGAAGCATAAAAGATCATTCATATAAAAAAGCCGCCTGGTCATCCCGGGCGGCTTTTTTTATGCGTATGTTTTTTTTGCAAAAGCCTGTTTAAAGGCATTTACAGGCACCTTTTCCCCAACCTTGAAGGAATGTTGAATCAATCCTGATGCGTTCAGGGCGGGGCGGTCCTGCCCCTTCAGCGCCGGAACAGGCGCTTTGATACCTGTAAGAAGAGCGGTTTAAGCTTTCAGCTTCTTGATTGCCTCCATGGCTTCTTCCACGTGTTGCGTAGCCTGGTTCATGGAGTTGAACTGGTGCACCACTTTGCCTTTGCTGTCCAGCACATAAGTAACGCGGCCGGGGATCATCATGGTTTTGGGCACACCGAACAGTTTGCGTACATCGCCTTTGGTGTCGCTCAGGAGGGTGAAAGGCAGTTTGTATTTCTCGGCGAATTTCTTGTGGGAAGCCACATCGTCCGAGCTGATGCCTACCACCTGTACGCCCGCGTCCTGGAATTCGGAGAAGGAATCACGGAAAGAGCAGGCTTCCTTGGTGCAGCCCGGGGTATCGTCCTTCGGGTAGAAATACACTACTACGGGGCCTTTGGCCAGGGCGGAAGACAGTTTGAAGGTCTGCCCGTTCTGGTCCTGCAGGGAAAAGTCCGGTACGGTGGCGCCGGTGGCGATCTGCGATTTGGCGTCTGAGCCGAATAAGCCGAAAAGGCCCAAAGTTATCAGCATGGTTTGAAGGAATTTCATGATCAGAATGATTATACGCTCAAAATTACATTAATCCTTATTTTTGACCTTTATTAAATACCCTTTGTTTTGAAATCTATTCTTACAGACCGGCAATTAGCAATAACAATTGAAAGATTAAGCCACCAGCTGATTGAAAATCACCTGGATTTCAGTAATACCGTGATCATCGGGCTACAGCCCCGGGGTATTTACCTGTCGGACAGGATCTATCACAACCTTCAGCAGCTGCTGCCCGGTACGGACATCCCTTATGGTAAAATGGACATTACCTTTTACCGGGACGATTACAAGTCCGGCAAGGGCCTGCAGGTACCCAATGAAACCGATATCGATTTTTCCATAGATAACAAGCGTGTGATACTGATAGACGATGTGCTGTACACGGGAAGGACGATCCGCTCCGCCATGGACGCATTGGTGGATTTCGGCCGCCCCGCCGCCGTGGAGCTGCTGGTGCTGATAGACCGGCGTTTCAGCCGTGAGCTGCCCATACAGCCCGATTACACCGGCCGCACGATAGACGCTATCATTACCGAGCGCGTAAAAGTGCTGTGGAAAGACCGGGATGGTAAAGATGAAGTTGTGTTGATTGCTTAAACCTCTTATATTTGCACCTTAGAATGTCACTGTCTGTTAAACATCTGCTGGGTATACGCGAACTGACGCGTCAGGATATAGAGCTCATCTTTACAACCGCCGATCAATTCAAGGAAGTTTTACAACGTCCGATCAAGAAGGTGCCCACCCTCCGGGATACTACCATCGTCAATGTATTTTTCGAGAACTCCACGCGCACGCGCATCTCCTTTGAGCTGGCTGAAAAGCGGCTGGGGGCCGATGTGGTGAACTTTTCCGCGTCCGGCAGCTCGGTATCCAAAGGCGAAACCCTGATCGATACGGTGAACAACATCCTGTCCATGAAAGTGGATATGGTCGTGATGCGCCACTCCGCCACCGGCGCCCCGCACTTCCTCAGCAAACACATCAATGTGCCCATCGTGAACGCGGGGGATGGTATCAACGAACATCCCACCCAGGCCCTGCTGGATGCCTTTTCTATCCGCGAGCGGCTGGGAAGCGTGGAAGGCAAAAAGATCGCGATTTGCGGGGACATCATGCACTCCCGCGTAGCCCTCTCCAATATTTACTGTCTCAAAAAACTGGGTGCGGAAGTGACCGTGGTAGGCCCCCCGACGCTCATTCCCAAACATATCGCACAGGCGCTGGACGTAAACGTGAGCTACAACATCCGCGAAGCCCTGGAATGGGCGGACGTGGCCAACGTGCTGCGCATACAGCTGGAAAGGCAGAACATGCCGCTGTTTTCCTCCCTGCGCGAATATTCCCTTGCCTACGGCGTGAACCGCAAGCTGCTGGACAGCCTGAAAAAAGACATCGTGATCATGCACCCCGGCCCCATCAACAGGGGCGTGGAGCTGAGCTCCGATGTAGCGGACTCCGGCCAGAGCATCATCCTGGACCAGGTGGAGAACGGCGTAGCCACAAGGATGGCGGTGCTGTACCTGCTGGGCAGGAACGAAAAGGAACCGGCCACTGCCAAATAAACACGAACCAACTCTTCGAGATAAAACAAAAACTCCCGGCGTCAATGCCGGGAGTTTTTTTATGTACACAATTGAAGAAGTTTCTGATCAGTCATTCCGCAAACTATCCGTAGGATCGGCGCTTGCCGCCCGCCAGGTTTGCGAAGCGATCGCCAGCAGGCATATCGCCAGCACCGCCAGGAAACAGGCCATCACGCTACCCCAGCCAAAATTGATCCGGTAAGGGAAGCTGTTCAGGAAAAAGTTGCTTGCCAGCCAGCCCAACGGCAAAGCGATGCAGCCTGCTATCAGGATCATTTTCAGGAACCCGCGTGAAAGCAGCAGCACGAGGCTTTTGACGTCCGCACCCATCACTTTCCGTACACCGATCTCTTTTTTGCGCAGGGCGGTGGAATAGATCACCATCGCCAGCAGGCCCATCACGGCAATGAGCACCGTCATGATGGAGATATAACCGAGGAAAGAAATACTGTCACCCTGCTTCTGGTTGCGGTACAGTTCTTCCGCCAGCCACTCTGCCTGTACGGGTTCACCGGGATAGAGTTTCGCCCATATGGCCGTTACTTTCCGCTGAAACTGGTCATGATCCGCCGTTTTTACTTTCACCTGCAGCAGGCTGTAATCCCCGCCATTGGCCACGATGGCCATAGGGCGGATGGGTTGGCCGAGGTGCTGGTAATTAAAATCCTTCAGCACGCCGGCTACTGTAGCGGATACGGTGTCGTTCACCTGCACCGGTTGCCCGGCCGCGCTGGCAGCGTCTTTGAAGCCGAGGCTGATGGCCGCTTTTTCGTTGATCAGCAACTGGCCGGTTTGGCCCGCGCGAAAGTTTTGCCCGGCAGCGAGCCGCAATCCCATTACATCCAGGAAGTTTTCATCGGCTGAATAATAATCCATGGCAGCAGGCTCTTTGGAGACGCTGCTTTTGACGGACAAACGGCTGCCCAGATACTTTTTGAAGTCGTAAGACGCACCGGATACGGCTTCCACACCGCTCAGTGCGGCTACTTCCTGGCGTACCAGGTGATCCGGGTTGCCCTGCAGTTTTATCGTGAGCACGCCTTCGGGCTGATATCCTTTGTTCGCATCGGCCATATAGGAGAACTGGCGGTAAAACGCAAAGAGGAATACGGTAATAATGAGCGACAACGCCAGTTGAAACACCAGCAGGCTCCGGCGCAGCCCCATCTTCCCGAACACGCGGTGGGAGGGCAGGCGTTTCAGTACTTCCGCCGGGTTGAAGGCGGAGAGTATCCAGGCGGGCAAAGTGCCGGCCAGCAGCCCGGTGAGCACGCTGAAGGTTACAAATGCCAGCAGCATTTTCCATTGCAGCAGTTCGTTTACCACGCCGGTATTGGCGTTGAAGAGGTTCCTATGCTGCGCGGCCGTAAGCATGATGTATCCCAGCCCCAGTGCTAAAAACGTGATGATCACGGCTTCCATGATATACTGCCCGAACACCTGGAACCTGGAAGCTCCGGCTACCTTGCGGATGCCTACTTCTTTGGCCCTTGAAAGGGAACGGGCGATGGAGAGGTTGGTATAATTAAAACAGGCGGATATCAGAATGATCAGCCCCAGCCCGATTTCGGCGAACACTTTGCCCCAGCTCTGGCCGCTGCCGATGTTGTTGTACGTTTCTTCCCAGCTGGGCGTAATGTGGCTGAGCGGCTGTACGGGGAATGATATACTGCCCTGTTTGGGATCGTTAAAAAGCGTTTTGGCGAGCCGGTCCAGCGAGGATTGCAGTTGCGCCTTGCCGGCGGCGGGTTGCAGCAGTACGTATGTATAAGCTTCGGAAACAGTATTCCAGGAGTTTGTTTTTTCCGGCAGCAGTTTGTTTTTCTCCAGCTGCGGCACGGCTATGGCCGGTGCATACGCTTCAAATTCGATATGCGATTTATCTGTCCGCTGCTCCAGCACACCCGTTACCTGGAAAGCGCCCAGCGGGTCTATCTCCAGCGTTTTGCCCATCGCGTCCGCATTACCAAAATAACGCTGCGCCGCTTCATGGGAAAGGATGATGCCGTTGGGCTGCAGCAACGCCGTCGTTTCGTTGCCTTTTGCCAGCCTGAACCCGAATACCTTAAAAAACGAAGGCGTCGTGAATGCGCCATACAAGGGCAGGGAACGGTCGCCTATACGGGCTGTGCCTTTCAGGGCAGGGTAGAGGTTTACTGCGTCCTCCACCAGCGTACTGTCTCCGCGTATGGCGTCTTTCAGCGGTAGCGGCGAACTGGCCAGCAGGAATTCTTTGCCTTCGGGATTGCGCATCTCCGTCAGCAGGCGGTAGATACGGCCGCCATGGGGGTGAAAGCGGTCGTACGAAAGAAAGTCCGCCACATGCAATATCACCATCATACAAAGGCTCATGCTCATCGCCAGGCCAATGAGGTTGATGGCGGTGAACAGTTTGTGCCTGACAATATTCCGGTAGGCAAGCAGAAGGTAATTACGGATCATGCGGTTAATTTAATGATTTCCTGTTCCCAAAGGGAATGCCAGCCGCCGGCTATTTAGGAAAGAGAGGGATACGTATTCTAAAATATTATTGTATGTTCGTTTATGTACATTCGTTGTCCGGGGAAGAACATAGCACAAAAAATATTAGTTTAGTGTATGCGTACGATAATTTTGCTGCTGATCTCCAATGTATTCATGACTTACGCCTGGTATGGCCACCTGAAGAATACGAATATCCCCCTGTGGAAAGTGGTGCTCGTAAGCTGGGGCATCGCTTTTTTTGAATACTGTTTTATGGTGCCGGCCAACCGCCTCGGTTACCTGGAAGGGTTCAACGGCTTTCAGCTTAAAATGATCCAGGAAGTGATCACGCTGACCGTATTTTGTGTGTTTGCCGTGATGTTCCTCAAAGAACCGCTGCGCTGGAATTATCTTATTTCTTTTTCGCTCCTGCTGGGCGCGGTTTACTTTATGTTTAAAAAATGAAAAGACATATCCTGGTTACCCTACTGGCCTTTACGGCCACCTATGCCGCTGCGCATAAATCCACCAACGGTAAACACTTGCCGGGATAAATGACTATTTTTGACAACTTGATATAATTGGTAACTATTCCCATGTTTAAAATACGATCCGTTATCGGGTTGGCCGTTGCTGTATTGGCGGGCCTTTCAGGCCTTCATGCACAAACGGCGCCCGCTATGAATGCCGCAGACATACAGGTTCAGCTCAAGAAACTCAATACGCTGGGAAGCGTGCTTTATGTAGCCGCCCATCCTGACGATGAAAATACGCGCCTGCTGGCATTCCTGGCCCGCGAAAGCTGCTACCGCACCGGTTATCTCTCGCTTACACGCGGCGATGGCGGGCAAAACCTTATCGGCAATGAACAGGCCGAACTACTGGGCCTTATCCGCACACAGGAACTGCTGGCTGCCCGCAGGATAGACGGGGCGGAACAGTTCTTCACCCGCGCGAACGATTTCGGCTTCTCCAAAAATCCTGAAGAGACCTTCACCATCTGGGACCGCAAAAAGATCCTCGGAGACGTGGTATGGGTGATCCGCAAATTCCAGCCCGATGTGATCATCTGCCGCTTCCCGGCGGATAGCCGCGCCGGCCACGGTCACCACACCGCATCCGCCATTCTTGCCGCGGAAGCATTCACCGCCGCCGCCGACCCTGCCCAATACCCGGAGCAGCTCAGCAGCGTAAAACCCTGGCAGGCCAAACGGCTGTTGTGGAATAATTACAACTTCGGGGGCAACAACAACACTTCGGAAGATCAGTTCAAAATAGACGCCGGCTCATACAACCCGCTGCTGGGTAAAGGCTACGGCGAAATAGCCGCGGAAAGCCGTTCCCAGCACAAAAGCCAGGGCTTCGGCGTGCCTTCGTCAAGAGGTACGGCCATCGAGTATTTCAGTACCATCAAAGGCGATGCGCCGCGCAAAGACCTGATGGACGGCGTACAGACCGGCTGGAACCGTGTGAATGGCGGAGCGGCCATCAGCGAACAGATCGTGGCAGCCACGAAAAAATATGACATGCACAATCCCGCCGCCAGCGTACCAACGCTGCTGGCTATACGTTCTTCCATCCTGGCGTTGCCGGATGGGTACTGGAAAACCGTGAAACTTAAAGAAACGGACCAACTGATCCTGGCGTGTTCCGGCATTTGGGCGGAAGCATTTTCCACCGTGGCGGAAGTGGTGCCCGGCGGCCCGATGGGCGGCAATCTCCAGCTTATCAACCGCGGCAATGTACCCGTGACGCTGCAAAAGATCAGCATCAACGGCGTGGAAGACGGTACTGTAAAGCAGGACCTGGTGTTCAATAAATTTGTTTCCCTGCAAAAAGAAGTGACCATACCGGCGCAAACGTCCATCTCGCAACCTTACTGGCTACAGGACCCGCACCCGCTGGGCACTTACAGCATCCGCAACGAAGCGCTGATCGGCAACCCGGAAAATATCCCTTCGCTTACCACCACGTTTTACCTGCAATTCGGTGACCAGACGCTGGCAGTAACAAGGCCTTTTATCTTCAAATTCACCGATCCTGTAAAAGGAGAAGTATTCCGCCCGCTCGTGATCGCCCCGCCGGTGGTGGCGCAGCTGGACAACCAGGTGTTTATCTACACCCAGGCCGCCCCGCAGACCGTACCGGTAAAGATCAGGGCGATGAAAGAAAAAGTGAGCGGCTCCGTGAAACTTCAGCTGCCAGCTGGTTTTAAGGCGGACAAAACTTCCATTCCCTTCAGCCTGAACCGTAAAGGCGATGAAACCGAAGTAAGCTTCCAGGTGACGCCGCTGAAAGTGAACGGCCAGAATATTACGGACACGATGACCGTAGCCATGGAGGTTAACGGACAGGAATACACGAACAGTATCACTACTATCGAATATGACCATATTCCCGCCATCAATATTTTCCCAACCGCCGGCGCAAGGCTGGTGACCGTGAACCTGAAGTACAACGGCCGCAGGCTGGGGTATATTCCGGGCGCGGGGGACAAGGTGGCTGAATCGCTCCGCCAGGTAGGGTACAGCGTTACCCTGCTGTCCGAAAAAGACATCATGAGCGGCAGCCTCAAAGAGTATGACGCCATCATCACCGGCGTACGCGCTTACAATACGCAGGACAGGCTCCGCTACTGGCAGCCGCGCCTGATGGAGTATGTGAAGAACGGCGGCACGCTGGTGGTGCAGTACAACACAAACGGCGGACTGGTAACGGACCAGCTGGGGCCTTATCCTTTCAGGCTTTCGCGGGACAGGGTGACGAACGAGCAGGCGCCCGTGAAGTTCCTTCGCCCGCAGGACCGCCTTTTCACCTACCCGAATACGATCTCCGAAAAAGACTTCGAAGGATGGGTGCAGGAGCGTGGCCTTTATTTCCCCTCGGACCTGAGCGGGGAATACCAGCAGCCCTTTGAAATGAACGATCCCGGCGAAAAGCCGATGGATGGTTCTACCATCGTGGCCGCCTACGGCGAGGGCAGGTACATTTACACCGGCCTGGCGTTTTTCCGCCAGCTGCCGGCGGGTGTGCCCGGCGCTTACCGGTTATTTGTAAACATGCTTTCAAAATAAAAGGACCATGAGAAACGAAAGAGTGACGATATCCGCAGCCATGTGCATCATCATAGGCCTTGTCATCGGTTTTGCGATCAAACGCGTGCATATCGGCCTGATGATAGGGCTGGCATTGGGTTTGCTGGGCGGCGGTTTATTATCAAAAAGAGGTAAATAATGCAGGAAACACCAGAAGAAAAGCCGCCGGTATTTTCCAGCTGGTCAGTATGGTACTGGCTGGTAGCGGGTGTGCTCGCCGCATTGATCGTCTTTTTCTATTTCTTCACTAAAAACTATTCATGAGCTTTTTAGACTGGATAGTTCTATCCTGCACCCTCATCTTTATCATCCTCTATGGCGTCTGGAAGAGCCGCGGTCAGAAAGACCTGGACAGTTACTTCCTGGGCAACCGCTCTATGCCATGGTATATCATCCTGCTATCTATCATCGGTACACAGGCCAGCGCCATTACATTCCTGAGCGCGCCGGGCCAGGCGTACACGGACGGGATGCGTTTCGTGCAATATTATTTCGGGCTGCCGCTGGCCATGATCGTGATCTGTATCTTTTTTGTGCCCATTTTTCACCGGCTGAAGGTGATCACGGCATATGAGTACCTGGAGCAGCGCTTCGACCTGAAAACAAGAACGCTCACCAGTTTCCTGTTCCTGCTGCAGCGTGCGCTCAGCACGGGTATCAGCATTTACGCGCCCAGTATCATCCTCTCGTCTTTACTGGGCTGGAATATTTATTATACAAACCTGTTCATGGGCGGCCTGCTCATCATTTACACGATGTACGGCGGCACCAAGGCAGTGTCTTATACACAAAGCCTGCAACTGGCCATTATCTTCATCGGGATGTTCCTGGCGGGATGGGTGGTGGTGCACCTGCTGCCGGAGGACATCGGGTTTTCAGAAGCCCTGCACGTATCCGGCAAAATGGGCAAGCTGAATGTGATCGTCACGGATTTTGACTGGAATGACCGGTACAATATCTGGAGCGGGGTCATCGGCGGGTTTTTCCTGGCGCTTTCTTACTTCGGTACGGACCAGAGCCAGGTAGGCCGTTATCTCACCGCCAAAACCCTCACAGAAAGCCGTATGGGGCTGCTGATGAACGGGCTGGTGAAAGTGCCTATGCAGTTCCTGATCATGCTGATAGGTGCGCTGGTATTTGTGTTTTACCTGTATTTCCGCGCGCCGATCAACTTCAACCAGGGTTTGCTGAACAAAGTGCACAATTCCGCCTACGCCCCTGAAATGCAGGTGCTGGAGCAACGGTATGATTCCCTTTCCCTGCAGAAGGCCGGGTATGTAAAAGCCATGGCCGCTGCTATGAAATCGGAAGATCAAAACGCCGTGGAATCCACGAAGCTGGCGCTGAAAGACGCAGAAACAGCATCGGACACGGTGCGCGCACACGCGGGAAGGCTCATCCAAAAAGTGGACCCGGCCGCGGAGACCAATGATACCAATTACATCTTCCTGCATTTTGTGGTGGACAACCTGCCGAAAGGCATGGTGGGCCTGCTGATAGCTATTATTTTCCTGGCCTCCTGGGGCAGCATCGCAGCCGCGCTCAATTCGCTGGCCAGCACTACAATGGTGGACATTTACCAGCGCATGATCCGCCCCAACGGCACAGATGCCGAAAACCTCCGCGCTTCCAAAATATGGACGCTCATCTGGGGCATCTTCAGCATCGCCGTGGCCCAGTTTGCCAGCGGCCTGGGCAGTCTCATAGAAGCGGTGAATATCCTCGGGTCCTTGTTTTACGGCACTATTCTTGGGATATTTGTAACAGCGTTTTCTATGAAGTTTGTAAAGGGCAGCGCCATCTTCTGGGGCGCTTTGATTGCGGAAGGGCTGGTGATCTTTATTTACCTGAACGATTATGTTTCTTTCCTCTGGCTGAACCCGATCGGCTGCGGCCTGGTGATGATCTTTGCCGGTCTGTGCCAGCTGCTGATGAATATCCGGGGCGGCAAACCGGGGCTGAAAGGGGCATAAATCACCTGATTTGCCTATTCTAAGTCCAGGGTAAGTCCAGGTAAAGTCCAGGTAAAGTCCAAGTAAAGTCCAAGTATGCCTCGATGGTACCCCGATGATGCAGTTATCTTACTTGCTTCATACTCCGGTGTAACCTGCTTCATACTTCCCTCATACCGGCCTCATACGGCCTCTAATCCCATTATCATCATACTACATACTTCATAAAAATACAGCAGGCTGTCCCGCAAGAGACAGCCTGCTGTATTAAATATACCGGAGTGCTTACAGGGAAGCGATCAGCTTCTCGTTCAGCGCCACGTAATCGGCATTGTTGGCTTCTTTAGCCAGCGCGATGGATTTCTCGGCAGTTGTTTTGGCTGCTGCTTTATCACCTGATTTAGCCTGGATCTTTGCTTTCCAGTGGAGTATCCAGAATGCTTTCGCGTTCTCTGGCTGCTCGCTTGCTTTGGTGATGTAATCCAGGGCGGTCTTCATGTCGCGGTTGGTTTCGTAGTAATACACAGCGGCAGAGAAGTAAGGTTTTTTCTCTGTTTTCATGGCTTCGTCTATAGAAGCCATTACTTTACCGTCAATGTCGGCGGTGATCTCAACGGGGATCAGGATGCGGTCCCAGCTGATCATCATGGTCATGGCGTCAGGGCGCACGTTTTCGAACAGGATCATGAATGACTGGATAGGGAAGGGCAGCTCCTGGGTTTCGGTTTTGAAACGGGCTACGTCTTCCTCTTTTTTGTAACCGTCAATGCCCCAGTTTTTCAGGCCTTTGTTGATCACGATTTCCCAGCCTTCAGGGGAAGGAACGCCATACATTACGTATTCGCCCGCGGGCACGGGTGTACCGTTCAGCTTCACGTCCTCGCCAAATTTGATCTTGGTAGCGGCATTCGCGCCCATACGCCAGAGTTTGCCGTAAGGCACCAGGTCGCCCATGATCACGCGGCCTTTGGCCAGCGGGCGGGAGTAGGTTACTTCAACAGAAGACAGGGCAAAATCCTGCTTGATAGTCTGGGTGGGGCTTGGAGCCGGCATCTTAATGCCCTGCGCCTGCGCAGCGGCGGCCGTCATAACACACAGTGCTACGCCGGAAAGAAACGCGGATAGTTGCTTCATAGTTCGCATATTAATTGGTGGTAGTAAAGAATTTGCACTGCAATTTATGCCGGTTTTGCGGAAGAAAACGGGTTACCGGACATTAAATCTGGATGAAACGTCAGAAATCCAGGCTGACTACTCGATGAGGCCGTTCCGGAAGGCGTATAACACCAGCCCGACGGTATTCTTTACGTTCAGCTTTTCCAGCAGTTTCTGGCGAAGGCCTTCCACGGTGCGGGAGCTGAGGAAGATCTGTTCGGCTATTTCCTGGGTGGTGTATTCGTTGCAGATGAGCTTCAGTACTTCCAGCTCGCGGTCGCTGAGCTGTACTTCGTTTTTGAAGGTGGGCTTGAACTGCTGCTTGTTTTTGTGCAGTACTTTTTTGAGCAGGGCCAGGTTTACGTTTTCGTTAAAATAAAAGCCCTTGTCGTAAGTGGTGCAGATGGCCTCGTATATTTCTTCGGGTTCGCTGTTTTTCAGAAGGTAGGCATTGGCGCCGTTTTCCACGAGATGGACAATGAAGTTGTCGTCTTCATACATGGTGAGGATGATCACCTTCACCTGCGGGTATTTTTCTTTTACCTTGATAGTAGCCTGTATGCCGTCCATTTTGGGCATTTTCAGGTCCATGAGTATCACGTCCGGTTGCTGGTCCTGCATGATCTGCAACAGGTGTTCGCCGTCTTCAGCTTCAAAAACGACATTAATGTTTTCATAAGGGGTCAATGTATTGATCACCCCGCTCCGGAAAATCTTATGGTCGTCCGCAATCGCAACTTTGATGGGCGGCAGCATAAATGGTTATTTATATGGCTTAAATAAGAGGCTGATAGTTCTCCACCGTGATTTCGGCTACTGTACCGGCTGGAGAATTCTTCACAAAGGTGATGTTTCCCCCGATAATATTCAAACGGCTTTCGATATTTTTTAAACCCAGGTGGCCTGTCTTTTTCCGCTGTTCCTCGAATTTGTCGATGAGTTTGCCGTTCCCGTCGTCTTCCACGCGGATGGTGAGCAGGGAAGGGGTGCTCTGGTAAGTGATCTGCACATGGCGTGCTTCGGCGTGTTTCAGGATGTTGTTCATCAGCTCCTGTACTACGCGGTAGATGTTCAATGCCTTCTCCCGGTCCACGTTGTAGCTGGTGCCGTCCGTCCGGAAGGAGATGAGGATCTCGCGGTTTTTGTTCATCAGGCTGGAAAAGGAATCCAGCGCATGGCTGAGCCCGAGATTTTCCAGGGTGGTGGGATGCAGGCTTTGGGAGATGAACCGGAGCTGCTGGATAATGGAATCTGCAAACTCCTTGGTTTCTTTGATCTTTTCCTTTTCCCCGTTCCCGGCCAGCTGCTGGAGGTGGTTGAGCGAAAGTTTCAGCACAGACAGTTGGGCGCCCACTTCGTCGTGCAGGTCTTCCGCGATCCTTTTGCGCTCGGTTTCCTGCCCCTGCAATACCGCCACGAGGCGTTCCTTCTGCAGCTGCAGGTCCTTGTCCTTCAGGATGAGTTTGTACTGGACTACCTGTTTCTGTTGCAACACGACCATGATCACCACAAAAATCCCGAGGCTGAGCATCACGATGGTACCTATCAATATTAACTGCAACGTTCCGTTCATGCCTTGGCCTTTTTTATCTTTTGAAGCCCAATATAAAAAAGAAAGACCTGAATTATGCCTGCAATCCATGTTAAGGCAGCTGTAATGCGGTACATATTTACCAGTACCTCCTGCGGACCGGCCTGCTGGATCATGTTATAGGAGAGGTTGAGCATGAAGGAACAGCACATTTCCACGAATAAACCGGCGTTGAACCAGAAGACGGGGAGGGAGTTGATAAAAATGGACTGTTCTATCAGATTTTCATCCCGCGTCAGCTGGAGGAAAAAGAGGATCGCATACACGATCAGTACAAAGGTGCGTATAGAGATAAATATGGAGTTGAATTTCAGGTACCCCTCCAGTACGGTAATGTCTGCCAGGAATATGACGGTACATGCCACCAGCAATATCCGGATGGCTTTGTGAATTTTTTCGCTTTTAAGGACCCTTAAATAAAAAAAGGAGAGAATGTAGAACTGGATCAACATCATACAGGAAATGAACGCCATGTTGTTGCCATACAGCCGTGCAAACACTTCACACCCTAAACCGTAGAATACGGCGGAGATCAGGTAGATGTATATAAGTCGTTGTTCTTTGTTGAACAGTTTGGAGCTTATTGCAAAGGGGATCAGAAGCAGGGCTTCGATCCCCAACATGCAATACCAAAAAATGTGATGAAGCAGCACTTAGTAGTCTTTATCCGTTATCTGAATTCAATGGATTGGCCTTGGGGCAATCATAAGGGCAATAAGTGTCTGTTCCCAGGATGTCCGAGGCTGGTTCACCATCTTTTTCCAGGTGCGCGGTGGCGGAAGGGATGATGTCATTGCCTTCAGCGTCGCAGGCTACCAGGAGGAATTTTTTGTCGCGCTTGCCGTCACCGTCAATATCCAATCCATAATAAATGCGGATGCCGGAAGCGGTAGGTTTGTTGGCCAGCAGTTCGTGGATCTTGTCGATACCGAAGAAGCCGGACAATAAGGGATCTTTGTGTTTTTTACGATCGATCTGGTCGATCCGGTAGGCTTGCGTTTGTTTGGAGCCTTTTAGCAGGGAGAGAAATTTCCCTGCTTCTTTGGAGAACTTTGACATGTGTTGCTTTTTTTAGAGTTAGTTAGAAAATGTCGGTGGTAAAATTATTACAAAATCCCACTTTTCAAAGAGGAGGCAAACCCTCCGCCCAGCCTGTATTCAGGCCTTGAATGCCAATTACAATCGCGCCCACTGCGGATTCTGAAGGGCTTATACCCAACCTTGGGGATGCCCTTTTGCGTGGTTCTCCCTATAAAATGCGTATAAGTACGCATTCCCATTTTTCGGGTATCAACGCTTGATTCGGTCCTCATTCTTACCAACCTTTGTAATAGTGAACATGAGGACGTAAGGAGGGTTGTAGACCGTGTTAATTCCAATATTTTTTACACGCACTCGGGCCTTTCTACCATCGTTTGTTTCGTTAGTATGCAGAGGGCAGCCGGTGGCCCGGATACCGGCAGATAAAGAAAAAGATCGTTACCCCCAATTTTGTAGAACCAAAAGTGATCGCTATGAGTTACCTGTTAATCGGAAACATCTCTGCGCTGATTTGTGAAGAGTGTATTGAACCTCTCGCCAACGCCCGCATCCGGATCTATCTTCCGGGTACGCCTTACGAGGCGGACGAGCTGGCGCGCGGTATTTTTAAAGACTTAAGGCTGCTGTCCGAAAGAGATGTGCAGTCCAAGGAAGAACGCCTGTTGGCCGAATCCCGGCTGGACGAACGGGGGAATTTCAGCATCAGCTGGGAAGACCTGCACCTGTTCACCGAACCGCTGGAAATGGATATCTGCCTGAACAACGTACCCGGCAGAGATCAAGGCCAACAGGAATGGATCCAGTATCATCTCAGCACCTTCGTGCCGCATTGGAAACGTTCGCGGGACAAGTACCTGGCCGCTTTTGCCTACGTGGTACCGTCGGACAAATGGTCCGCCATCCGCAGGGAATTCGGCGCCTGGGCTATTGCCGGCACCGTCAGGCATTTCGAAACGCATGAAGTGCTGAAAGGAGTGAGGGTGGAAGTGTATAACGCCCTTACGCGGAAGCCCCTGGCTATCGCCTTCACCGGCGAAACAGGCCGCTACAAACTGTATTTTAACCGCCCCGGTGGCAAACCAGGCCCTGATGTTTATTTTAAAGTATTCGGCAACCACGGGCTTATCTGGAGCGAAGACCCGGACAATGCCCTGCAGCCCGAACGGCAGCAGGTGGCCAACTGTACGAAAATTAACCTCGCCGTAGTGCCTGCCGCCGCGGAAAAAAAAGCCGCAAGGCTCACGGGCTGGATCAGTGACTTTATCAGTAACAAAAACACAAAAAGTAATTATAAAGACCGGTACGTAATGTACTAGTCCTCCAATGTTGGAAAGCCCCAATTCTACGAACAGCTGCCTACCCTCAGCCAAGCCTCCCACAGGCAGCTGTTTTTTCTTTCCTTCCGCCCCAGGGCGCTGGAGGTTCTTCAAAATCGTTTTGCTTATAAAATTTACACCCGTATGTCCCGGCTCCCGAAAGGGGGCTGCCCGGCAACGGGCATTTTTGTGACTGGTGCGCATGCACCGGCTGCCCTCCGGAGTGGGTTCCGGCTATGATGGCCACTGCCCGTCAGAACCCGGGGTGATATTGCTGAAGCATGTCCCGCAGGTATTCGCGGTTCAGATGGGTGTATATTTCCGTGGTGGTGATGCTTTCGTGCCCCAGCATTTCCTGCACGGCCACCAGGTCTGCCCCGCCCTCCACGAGATGGGTGGCAAAGGAATGCCGGAAAGTATGCGGTGAAATGGTTTTGTTGATCTGCGCCTTTCCCGCCAGCTCCTTGATCATCAGGAAGATCATGACCCGGCTGAGCGCCGCGCCCCGGCGGTTGAGAAAAAGGATGTCCTCATGCCCCTTTTTTACGGCCATATGCCGGCGGGTGCCTTCGTAATAAAGTTCTATATGTTTTACGGCGGAGCTGCCGATTGGGATCAACCGTTCTTTATTACCCTTGCCGATCACGCGGATAAACCCTTCGTCGAAATACAGGTGCGAGATCTGGAGGCTGACCGCCTCGCTTACCCGCAGGCCGCAGCTGTACATGGTTTCAAGGATAGCCTTGTTCCGGTGGCCTTCCGGTTTGCTGAGGTCTATCTGGCCGATGAGCAGCTCTATCTCTTCAAAACTGAGGAAGTCCGGCAGCTTGCGGCGTACCTTGGGCGCTTCCAGCAGCTGGGTAGGGTCCGCCTTGATCATATCCTGCAGCAGCAGGAACCGGAAGAAGGTTTTGATCCCGGAAATGATCCTGCTCTGCGAGGTGGCCGTCATGCCCAGGGAAGCCACCCACCGCACGCAGCCCTGTAGCTCCTCCAGCGTCACGTCTTCGGGGGCCAGGGGTTTGTTTTCCATCACCAGGTAACGTGTGAGCGCCAGCACATCCCGTTCGTATGCCTCAATGGTATTGGCAGACAGGGAACGTTCCAGCCTGAGGTGTATCTTAAATCCGTTGATCGCTGCTTCCCACATGACCGCAAGATAATACGTTATCTTTTTACAGGGCCACGTTAACCCGTATATCCCAATCGTCACATTAAACAAATCAATCATTCCCCGTACTGCTGTCAACCCCATCTCATAGTGTATCCCAGACACATCTTTCCTTCGTATTAAATAATATTTCTATTAATAGCCGTATTTTTGGACAAATAGCCTCATATCACAGGCATGTTTGAATATATTTTACGAATTGCCTGTAATTTTTAGAAATAAACAAAGAAAAAACCTGATTCTTTTACTACTTTTATGCCCGCTGATTTTTAGCATTAATGTTATATTGACTGCCAAACCACTGTTATGTCGGATTCGCTAAAAAGGATACACAAGCTGTTAGTAGCTAATCGCGGCGAGATCGCCGTGCGGATTTTAAGAGCGGCCTCGGAATTAAGGATCAGGACCGTGGCGATCTTCACATATGAAGACCGTTACTCCCTCCATCGTTACAAGGCGGACGAAGCTTACCAGATAGGAAAAGATGAAGAGCCCCTGAAGCCGTACCTGGACATTGAAGCGATCATTCACCTCGCTAAGACCCAGCAGGTGGACGCTATTCATCCCGGTTACGGTTTCCTCAGCGAAAACGTGCAGTTCGCACGCCGGTGCAAGGAAGAAGGTATCATTTTCATTGGCCCGGACCCCGAGGTAATGGCCCAGCTGGGTGACAAAGTAGCCGCCAAAACGCTGGCGCGCCGCGTGAATGTGCCCCTGATCGAAGACAGCCAGGTGAAACTGGATGATGTGGAGACCGTGAAAAAAGAAGCCAGGCGCATCGGCCTGCCTATTATGCTCAAAGCGGCATCCGGCGGCGGCGGCCGCGGCATGCGCGTGGTGCGTGATGAAAGCCAGCTGGAGAGATCCTTCCTGGAAGCCCGCAGCGAAGCCGGCAAAGCATTCGGCGACGATACCATCTTCATCGAAAAGTTCATCGAAGAGCCCAAACACATCGAAGTGCAGCTCATGGGCGACAACCACGGGAACATCGTGCACCTGTACGAGCGCGACTGCTCCGTGCAGCGCCGTTTCCAGAAAGTGGTGGAGATCGCGCCTTCCCCGAACCTGCCCGTTGAAACACGCAATGAAATTTACGGGTATGCGCTGGCGTTAGCCCGCGAAGTAAGATATAATAACGTTGGTACCGTGGAGTTCCTGGTAGACCGTCAGAACAAGGTCTACTTTATTGAAGTGAACCCGCGCATCCAGGTGGAACATACCGTGACGGAAGAAGTGACCGGCATAGACATCGTGCGTTCACAGATCCTGATCGCCAAAGGCCACCATCTTTCCGATCCCGAGATCTTCCTCAAAAACCAGGACGACGTGCGCCTGAATGGCTTTGCCATCCAGTGCCGCGTAACCACCGAAGACCCGGAAAACAACTTCACCCCGGATTACGGTACCGTCATTGCCTACCGCAACGCGGGCGGCTTCGGGATCAGGCTGGATGAGGGCAGCGCCTATTCCGGCGTAAAGATCTCGCCCTTCTTCGATTCCATGCTGGTGAAAGTGACCGCTTCGGGCCGTACGCTCAGCGGCGCGGCCAGCCGCCTGCTCCGTACCCTGAAAGAGTTTCGGATCAGGGGCGTGAAAACGAACATCCGCTTCCTGGAGAACGTGATCACCCACGATACTTTCCGTAAAGGCAACTGTACCGTAGGCTTTATAGATCAGCATCCCGAACTGTTCAAACTCTCCCAGATACGCGACCGCGCTACCAAAACGCTGATGTACATCGCGGATGTGACCGTGAACGGCCATCCCGACGTAAAAGGCAAACACGACGGCCGCAAGTTCCGTGTCCCGCACGTGCCTTCCTTTGATCCGCTGGCCCCCGTGCCGGAAGGCAGCCGCAACAGGCTGCTCACTATGGGCCGCGAGGACTTCAGCCAGTGGCTGCGCAACGAAAAGCCTGTTTACTTTACAGATACCACTTACCGTGATGCACACCAGAGCCTGCTGGCCACCCGTGTGCGCACCAAGGATATACTGGCCGTAGCGGAAGGATATACGCGGAACAACCCGCAGATATTCTCTATGGAAGTATGGGGCGGCGCCACCTTCGACGTGGCGATGCGTTTCCTGCACGAGTGCCCCTGGCGAAGGCTGCAGCTCATGCGTGAGCATATGCCGAACGTATTGCTCCAGATGCTGTTCCGTGGCTCCAACGCCGTAGGGTATTCCGCTTATCCTGAAAACCTGATCGCGAAGTTCATCGAGAAGGCGTCGGAGAACGGCATAGACATCTTCCGCATCTTCGATTCCCTCAACGATATCGGGGCCATGACGCCCAGCATCGGTTTCGTACGGAACAACACCACGTCGCTGGCGCAGGCTGCCATCAGCTACACGGGAGACATCCTCAGCAAAGACAACAGCAAATACACCCTCAATTATTACCTGGACCTCGCCAAACGCCTTGAAGACGCGGGCGCGCACATGCTCTGCATCAAAGACATGGCGGGCCTCCTCAAGCCGCAGGCCGCCACCGTGCTGATAGGTTCCCTCCGCGAAGCCGTGAAGCTGCCCATCGTGCTGCATACGCACGATACAGCGTCCGTACAGGCGGCCACCTACCTGAAAGCCATCGAGGCCGGTATAAACGTAGTGGACTGCGCGATCGCATCGCTCAGCGGGCTCACCTCGCAGCCGAACCTGAACTCTATGGCCTCCATCCTGGAAGGCCACGAGCGTAGCCAGCCCATGAATCTTGCGTCGCTCAACGAATACAGCAATTATTGGGAAGATGTACGCGAGTACTATTATCCCTTTGAATCGGATATGAAAGCGGGCACCGCACAGGTGTACGAAAACGAGATCCCCGGCGGCCAGTACTCTAACCTGCGCCAGCAGGCTGAATCCCTCGGCCTCGGCGACAAGCTGGAGACCATCAAACACAATTACGCTGTGGTGAACCAACTCTTTGGTGACATCGTGAAAGTAACACCCAGCTCGAAAGTAGTAGGGGACATGGCCCTGTTCATGACCTCGAACAACCTGACTGCTGCCGACGTGATGGACGAATCCCGCAACCTGGCTTTCCCCGCCTCTGTGCAGGGTTTCTTCAAAGGAGAAATAGGCCAGCCTTATGGAGGGTTCCCCGCCAGACTGCAAAAGATCGTACTGAAAGGGCAGGAGCCGCTGAACGGCAAACCGAACGCACACCTCGCGCCGGTGGACTTCGACAGCGACTTTGCGGCCTTCCAGCTGAAGTACCCGCTGGCCGAGTTCCTGGACTATCTCAGCTTCCATATGTTCCCGAAAGTGTTCGAGGAATATTACCAGCACGCGCAGGTATACGGCAACGTGGAAGCCATCCCGACGCCGGCGTTTTTCTACGGCCTGAGACTGGGAGAGGAGATACTGATCACGCTCAGCAAAGGCAAGACCATCATCGTCAAACTCCTGTACGTACTGCCCGCGGACGAAAGCGGCATGCGCACGGTCGTGTTTGAGCTGAACGGTTATACCCGCCGCGTGCAGGTACGCGACCGTTCCGTAAAGAGCGAAGTACCGGTGAATAAAAAGGTGAGCAACCCGGAACTGGAAGTGGGCGCGCCTTTACAGGGCAAGCTGTCCAAGCTGCTGGTGAAATCCGGCGACAGCATCAGCGCAAATACGCCGCTGTTCATCATCGAGGCTATGAAAATGGAAACCACGGTAACGGCCACACGCGATTCAAAAGTAAAAACCATTCACCTGCGCGAAGGCACCATGGTGCAGCAGGACGACCTGGTGGTGGAGCTGGAATAGAAGTAAAACGATGAAAGTATATAAAAATGAAAGCCCGTGCGATTTGCACGGGCTTTCTGCTTTCACAGATTATTATGCTTCCAGCAGTACATAATCGCCATTATCATCTATATCGCTTTCAAGGTAACATTGATAAGTCTCCATCGGAGAGAAACTTGTGATAATGTTACGCTCAATAAAAATGTCGAATTCTTCCACAGTTTTTCTGTTGCAAAGTGGACATTCGTCCAGTTCATTGCTGCCGTAGACCTTGACTTTCTTCAGAGCAGCACTGCCGGCATCGTATCTTCCGTTCCATCTGGAAGTGTCCCATTGAATGGTGTCTCCGGGTTGGTATTCTATCAACCACAACAGACCGTACTTGAACTGGATACGGGTATCGTATTTTACCCCGCAGTGCGCGCATGTTACTTCCGCGATCAACAGATTGTAGGTACCCATATCATCTAAGTTTTTTTTGAAAGCATAAAACTATACAACTTTTGATGCCCATAGAAAAGATATTTCCAAAATACATTGAACCGTTTACCAACTCCCTTCAGCATCTCATCTTGCTTATTCCGCATTTCGCCCTCTCAAATTTCCGTGTGATATGCGCTGCGCCTACTTTTATGTCTGATAACCCCTAAGGTAACTGCCGGAAATCATTACTTAAATAAACCTTTATGAAACGAATTACACTGTTAATAGCGCTGTTCGGTATTTTACTGACTGCCTGCGATAAAAACGACGCCGCGCCTGAAAAGCCGGCACTGCCCGAAGGTAAAGTAACCCAGCCTGGTGTAGCGGACGGCAGCCCCGTAGCGCAAAAAGTGATCGGCGCGGCCGGTGGAGACCTTACCAGCAACGATGGTACCGTAAAAGTGACCATCCCCGCGGGCGCACTCAGCGGCGACCAGACCATGAGCATCCAGCGCATCAGCAACACCAATCCGCTCGGAACGGCCAGCGGATACCGGATAATGCCGCACGGCGTCACCTTTTCCAAACCGGTGAGCATTACATTTAATTACACGGACCATCACCTGCGCGGCACCGTACCGGAAGCGCTGGGCATCGCTTACCAGGACGGCAAAGGCGTGTGGATGTCCATCAGTGCGCGCACGCTGAACAAAACGGGTAAAACGGTGACCGTCAACACAACGCATTTCAGCGACTGGAGTTTCTTTAAATGTTTCGAGTTGGTAGCCAGCGCCACGAGCCTGCCGGTATCCAGGACCTCGGAGCTTACCGTATATGCGGACCTCTTCCTGATCAATGCGGAACATGATGAGATACCTATCGGCGAACGGTCCGGTAATGTAAACAGCTATATCAAGGAATGGAGCCTCGTGGGAGCGGGCCGGCTCGTTGCTGCCGGGCCGGAAGGGACCTATACCGCGCCCGCCACTGTGCCGGCCGCGCCCAACCCGGTAGCGGTAGAAGTAAGGCTGGACTGGGGCGCTAAAGGGGTTTACCTGCTGGTGGCGCATATCGAGATCTACGACCTGTCGATAGAGGTAAGGGTGAACGGCGGGGCCTGGATAAAATTCGCGGCTTCGCCTTCTGTGAGGATGGGGGACCAGTACATGATCTCGAACAGCGACGGCGACGAGAGGGGGCAGTACGTGGCCCTGTCATGGGTGGGAGGCTTAGGCAACCATGGGTATAATATTTTCGATGGCGGGCACAACAATGCGCAATACCTGATCGACGGAGGGAATTCTTACGGATGTTTTTACGTGGATGAAAACGACAACCTGATCATGAGCCCCGGGGGTATAACCGTTACCAGTCTGGGTGAGCAGGATGGCCTGGTGAAAGGCACTTTTATGATGGATCCTTCGGGGTACGGGGTAGGGCATAAGGCCACGGCGAAGATCGAAGGCCGGTTTGTGGTCGCTAAAAGCTGGTGAGCTTACAGATGGGGAACAAAGACAAAAAGCGGTCCGCAGGGACCGCTTTTATTATTTTAACCTCAGCCGGAACTAGAATTTTTCCAGGCCGCTGAAGAAGAAGTTGCCTTCGATAGCAGCGTTCTCGTCGGAGTCGGAACCGTGCACGGCGTTACGGCCGATGGACTCGGCGTAGATCTTGCGGATGGTGCCTTCCTCTGCCTGTGCGGGGTTGGTAGCGCCTATCAGCTTGCGGAAATCTTCCACGGCGTTGTCTTTTTCCAGGATAGCGGCTACAATGTGGCCGCTGCTCATGAACTCAACCAGTTCACCGTAAAAAGGCCTTTCCTTGTGCACTGCATAAAATTCGCCGGCTTTTTCAGCGCTGAGGCGGGTCTGTTTCATCGCTACGATCCGGAAACCTGCTGCGCAGATCTTGTCCAGGATGCCGCCGATATGCCCGTTCTGCACTGCATCGGGCTTGATCATGGTAAATGTTCTGTTGCTCATATTGTGAATTAGTCGTTATCTGGGTGAAAGCGTATTGCGCCGCAAAAGTAAACAGTTTTTGTTTAGCAGTAAAAAATTTTGAAATTCTGGCTCAAATGAAGAACTTCGCACTTCATTTGCGTGACCGGAGGCAGGTGGCTGCACAACACCTTGTACATTAAAATATTACAGTTTAGGAATGAAGCCGATCGAGGAAATTAAGCCGCTGCTGGACAGCCCCAAGAAAGTAGTGGTAACTATGCATCAGAAACCCGATGCCGATGCTATGGGCTCTTCGCTCGCTATGTATCATTACCTGCGCCGTAAAGGGCATGACGTGATCGTCATTTCTCCCACCAATTTCCCGGATTTCCTGAAATGGATGCCGGGCAGTGACAATGTACTGGACTTTGAATCGGCCCAGGAGAAGGCCATAAAGGCCCTGGACGGCGTGGAAATGCTGTTTTGCCTGGACTTCAACACCATGAGCCGCACCAAGAACCTGGAGCCTTACCTGGATAAACTCCAGTGCGTGAAAGTGCTGGTGGACCATCACCTGGAGCCTTCCCCGGAATTCGACTACGGCATTTCTGACACCAGCGCCGCATCCACAGCCCTGCTGGTCTACGAATTCATCTACCGCCTCGGAGACGAACATTACATAGATAACGATATTTCCCAGTGTATATATGCCGGTACCATGACGGATACCGGGTCTTTCCGCTTCGCTTCCACTTCGGCCCGCGTACACCGTATGGTGGCCGATCTGCTGGAAAGAGGGCTGGAGCATGAATATATCCACCAGGCGATCTACGATAATTTCCTCGAAAACCGCCTGCGTTTCATCGGCCACAGCCTGTTGAACCGTATGGAAGTGTTTTATGAGACCAATACCGCCATTATGGCCATCCCTTACAGCGACCTGAAACGGTTCGACCTGCAAACGGGGGATACCGAGGGGCTGGTAAATTTCCTTTTGTCCATACAAGGCATTAAATTAGCAGCGCTGATTATTGACCGGAACAGCGAGGTGAAACTTTCTTTCCGTTCCAAAGGCAACTTTGATGTGAATACCTTTGCCCGCAAATATTTTGAGGGCGGCGGCCACTTCAACGCTTCCGGAGGCCGCAGCACAGACCCGCTGGACAAAACAGTACAGCGTTTCCTGAAAGCAATGCATGAAAATGAGGATTTATTGCAGTAAATCTGTAATATTATATCCGGACACTATTTAAATCACGATACAGTCAGATGGGGCGTAAAGCCCCGTTTACCGTAAAGCCGGAACGAAAATCAAATCAAAAATGCTGAAATGAGACCGTAAGGTCCCATCTGGCCCGTAAATAAAATCAAAAATTACAGATGAGACGCAAGTCCCATCTAGCCAATAAAAATCAAAAAATACAGATGAGACGAAGGTCTCATTTTACTTGAAAATCAAATCAAAAATGCTAAAATGAGACCGTGAGGTCCCATCTGGCCCGTAAATAAAATCAAAAATTACAGATGAAAAAGAACAACCTGTTACTTGCTGCATCACTGGGAGCCCTGGCCCTGGCTAGCTGTGGTAAAAGCGGCCCGAAAAAGACCCCGGGCGGCATTGCCTTTACTATCGAGAAAGCCGGTAAAGGAGAAAAGCTGAAGAAAGGTGACACCGTACTGGTGCATTTTGCTTCCTACCTGAACGATTCCCTGCTGATGAGTTCCCGCCAGCAAGGCAGCGCACTGCCGCTGGTGATCGCCGAATCCCGCGACAAATACGACCTGATGGACGGTTTTGCCATGCTCACCGAAGGTGACAGCGCCGTATTCGTATTGCCCGTGGATTCCATGCCCCAGATGCCTCCCATGGCTAAAAAAGGCGACGTGATGAAAGTGGCTTTCGTAATTGAAAGCAAATATGCAGCCGCTACACAGAACGCAAAAGAAGACAAAGAAATCGCTGAATACATCACCAAAAACAACCTGAAAACCACCAAATCCCCCAAGGGCGTACACATTGCTGTAACCCAGGAAGGTAACGGCGAACAGGCGAAAGCTGGCGATGAAGTGACGGTGAACTATACCGGCAAACTGCTGGACGGCACCAAGTTCGATTCCAACGTGGATTCAACTATCCGCCCCGGTATGCCGCTGGAACCCCTGAAATTCAACGTAGGCGAAGGCCGCGTTATTCCAGGATGGGACGACGCCCTGGCTCAGCTGAAAAAAGGTGCCAAAGCTACTTTGGTGATCCCTTCTTCTCTGGCTTACGGCCTGCAAGGCTCCGGCCCGATCATCAAACCGAACAGCATCCTCGTATTTGACGTGGAACTGCTGGACGTGAAACCCGGCGCCGCTCCCGCTGCTCCCCCGGTTGCACCGCCGCCCCCCACAAAGTAATCTGTGAATGAATCATTATATACAGGCCGGTCCGTCATTGGACCGGCCTTTTTTTGTTAATATTCCATCATAATCCTTCAGTTTCCAACCGGTAATACTTCGACAATCCTTCGGTGATCCTTCGGTCATCCTTCGGTTAAACACCCTCAAACCCGTACTGCGACCGAACACCACCGAAGGATCACCGAAGGATGTCAGTAGCATGATAAGATGGGAAGGGTCAGGGAAAGGGTATTAAGTCGCTTTAAATCAATTGATTAGTATGTTTCCGGTATGGTGCGGGCCGGGTGGCGGCACAGGATATCCAGGTAATGCGGGCTTTATTTGTACCATTTGCCGGGAACCAGGATTGATTGTTTTTTAACCTTGCATAAAAAGGGCCGGCAGATATGCCAGCCCTTTCTTCATTTATAAAAACTTCCGCCGGACGCGTTCGTCCGGCACCATACAAGTTTCTTTTTTACCGAACCACCTATATCGATTCCTGGCGATCAAATCATACGCCGCATCGCGGAGGAAGCGGGGGATGATGATAAATGCATACAGCATATTCACCGGGAAACCCAGTTGTTTTGCCACCCTCAGCGCCGCCGCGCTTTTCGTGTACGCTTTCCCGTTATCGATCAGTACAAATGAACTGAGTGCCGTAGGGTCGAGCTGGTACTGCGCCTGCAAATCCTGTCCTGTGGCGGATTGCAGGGGAGCGAAACGGAAGCGGTCCCGCCGGTCGCGCCTGATCACGAAGTTCACGCTGGCATTGCAGAAGTTGCACACCCCGTCGAACAATATGATGGCGGGCTCCATTAATGGATACCGGTATAGTTATGCGGGCTGATGGCTTTCAGCTCTTTTTTCAGCGCCGCGCTGATCTTCAGCCCGTCAATAAATTTGTGCATGGTTTTTTGCGTGATCTGGTCGCCGCCACGGGTGAGCTCTTTCAGCGCCTCGTAAGGCTGCGGGTAGTTCTCACGGCGCAGTACGGTCTGGATCGCTTCGGCCACCACGGCCCAGTTATTCTCCAGGTCCGCATGCAGTTTTGCGGCGTTGAGGATGAGTTTGTTCAGGCCTTTATCGAGTGATTTAAAAGCAAGCAGGGTATGCGCAAAAGGCACGCCCACATTGCGCAGCACGGTGGAATCCGTGAGGTCGCGCTGGAGGCGGCTGATGGGCAGCTTGGCGCTCAGGTGCTCAAACAGGGCGTTTGCCAGGCCCAGGTTGCCTTCCGCGTTCTCAAAATCGATAGGGTTCACCTTATGCGGCATCGCGGAGGAGCCTACTTCGTTCTTTTTGATCTTCTGTTTGAAATAATCCATGGAAATGTACGTCCACACATCACGCGCAAAGTCCACCAGGATATTGTTCACTCTTTTCAGCGTGTCGAACTGTGCGGCGATGTTGTCGTAATGTTCGATCTGCGTGGTATACTGCATACGTTGCAGGCCCAGCACGTTGTTGACGAACTTGTTGCCAAACTTTTCCCAGTTGACAGCGGGGAAAGCCACATGATGCGCGTTAAAATTGCCCGTAGCGCCGCCGAATTTGGCCGCAAAGGGGATATCGGCCAGCAGCTTCACCTGTCCTTCCAGTCTTTCCACAAACACCTGGATCTCTTTGCCGAGGCGGGTAGGGGAAGCGGGCTGGCCATGTGTGCGGGCCAGCATCGGCACCTCTTTCCACTCTTTGGCGAGCTTTTTCAGGTGCAGCGTAAGGTTGGAAATGGCGGGGAGATATACATGCTCCACGGCTTCTTTCCAGAGCAGGGGCGTGGCGGTATTGTTCACATCCTGGGAAGTGAGGCCGAAGTGGACCCATTCCAGTTTGTCTTCCAGACCGAGGTTCTTCAGTTCGTTTTTGAGGAAATACTCCACGGCTTTTACGTCGTGGTTGGTCACTTTTTCGGTGTCCTTCACCAGTTGCGCGTTTTCCACGGTAAATTCCTGGTAAATTTTACGCAGGGCGGGAATTTTGGCTTTGGAAAGGGTAAAAAGCTTCTGTTCAGACAGGGCAATGAAATATTCCACCTCCACCTGTACACGGTATCGGATCAACGCGAACTCGGAAAAATAGGGCGCCAGTTCTTCCAGTTGACCCCTGTAACGCCCGTCTACCGGGGAAATAGCAGTTAAAGCTTGTAATTGCATCATGTATTGATTATCCTGTCAAATAAAATTCCTGTATTTTAGCAGGCTCAAAATTACAGAAATTGGAACGGAAAGTAAAAGTAGCGGCAGTCAGTTATCTGAATACAAAGCCTTTGTTGTACGGATTTAAGGATCATAAGGTGCTCCGGTCCATGGAACTCACGATGGATTACCCGGCCAGGATCGCGCGGCAGCTGATAGATGGCGAGGTGGACGTGGCGCTGGTGCCGGTTGCCATTATCCCCAAATTAAAAGAATATCATATTATAGCGGATTTCTGCATTGGCGCCGAAGGCCCGGTGGCATCCGTATGTCTTTTCAGTGAAGTGCCCCTCCAGGAGATCAAACGCATTTATCTCGATTACCAGAGCCGCACTTCCGTGGCGCTGCTGAAAGTGCTGGTGCGCGATTACTGGAAGCTGGACGTGGAGCTGGTGGAAACCACCGGCGGGTACGAACACCTCATCAAAGGCACCGATGCGGGCCTGGTGATAGGTGACAGGGCTTTGGCGCAGCGGCATATATCTCCTTATATCTACGACCTGGCGGAAGCCTGGATGCGGTTCACCAGCCTGCCCTTTGTATTTGCGGCATGGATCAGCAACAAACCTTTGCCGGTGGAATTTATCCAGTTGTTCAACGACGCGAACAGTATCGGGCTGAACAGCCTGCCGGCGGTAGTGGCGGAGAACAGCAGCCCGGATTACGACCTTACGGCCTATTATACACAAAATATCAGCTACCGCTTAACCCCCGCCAAACGGCAGGGTATGCAGCGCTTCCTCTCTTACCTGCAATAAATACCGGGGCTTTTGTGTAACTTACCATACTAAATCCTGGTAGTATGAAAATCGCTATCCTTGGATCGGGCGAAGCCGGCCTCACGCTTGCGGCGGGGCTTACGCGCCTGGGGCATTCTGTCATGATAGGCACACGCCACACCGGCAAACCATCGCTGGAAGAGTGGCAAAAGGAAAACGACAAAATAAAGACCGGGCCCTATTCAGAAGCCGCGGCCTTTGGCGACGTGATCTTCCTCTGCACCAGCTGGCAGGGTACCAAAGAAGCCGTGGAAATGGCCGGTATCTGGAACTTCAAGAAAAAAGTCCTCATAGACATTACCAATCCTCTTAATGGTAAAGGCCCTGACAAATCGGGCCGCCTGGAGCTTACCCCGGGCGGGCATGCCGCATCCGGCGGTGAACAGGTGCAGGCCTGGCTGCAGGACACGATGGTGGTAAAGGCGCTGAACAGCATGGGCAGCCAGCTCATGATCGATCCTTCCTTTACACAAGGCGCTCCCGCGATGCTGATAGCCGGAAACGACGATCTGGCCAAGCTGGCCGTGTCCGACCTGCTCAGCCAGATCGGCTGGAAAGATATTGTAGATACAGGCAGCATTGAAATGAGCCGCCACCTGGAATCCTTATACGTGCTGTGGTTCGCCTACGGCTTCAGGAACGGCAGCTGGAACCACGCTTTCGGTCTTTTGCGGAAGTGATTGCCGGAAACTGCGGATCGCCAGTGCGGCGGCCGTCAGCGTCATCAATGCGCTCATATAGAACGGCGCCGCCGGGAAATGGAAAGGCCGGTCCTCTTTGGTGAAATAATGGAACAGGCCTGTCATCAGCAGCGGGCCTACGATATTGGTGAGGCTGATCAGGCTGGTGAGCGCGCCCTGCAATTCCCCCTGTTCATTCGGCGGCACCTGGTTACTGATCACACCCTGCAAACTGGGGCCAAAAATGCCGCCCATGCTGTAAATGAGCAATACCGGGAACATCATCCAGCCTGCTGTGGCCATTCCGAACAAAGTAAAACTTACCCCGTAGATCAGCAGCCCGATATACACCGCACGGTGATACCCCAGCCTGGGCAACACCGCCCTGATAAGCCCGCCCTGTACGATAGCCAGCATCAGGCCGGTAAAGGAAAGGGAATAACCGACCATTGCTTCCGTCCAGCCGAACCGGTACATCGTGAAATACGTCCAGTTGCTCTGGATAGCGTGTGCGGCGGTGAAAATGAGCGCAATAGCGCCCAGGAGGGAATATACCTTTTTGTATTTACGGATCTGGACGAGTGCGCCTACCGGGTTGGCCCGTTTCCATTCAAACGCCCGGCGGTTCTCCTTTTTAAGGGATTCAGGCAGGATAAAATAACCGTACAGCCAGTTGACCAGTGACAAACCCGCGGCCAGCAGGAAAGGCGCGTGTACGCCCCAGGCGCCGGCAACGAGACCGCCGATGGTGGGCCCGAGGATAAAACCGAGGCCCAGCGCCATCCCGATAAGCCCGAAGTTCTGGGCGCGTTTCTCAGGCGTGCTGATATCCGCGATATAGGCCGAAGCAGCCGTCATGCTGGCGCCCGTGACGCCGAGTATAATACGGCCGATGAACAGCCAGAATATAGAGGGTGCAAAGGCCAGGAACAGGTAATCTACCCCCATGCCGAACATGGACATGAGCAGCACCGGCCTGCGGCCATATTTATCGCTGAGGCCGCCAAGGATGGGGGCGAAGAAAAACTGGATAAACGCATAGGCAAATGTGAGCCAGCCGCCATATTGGGAAGCGTCGCTCACGTTTCCGCCGATCAGCTGTTCGATCAGTTTGGGGATGACCGGGCTGATAATGCCGAAGCCAATAAAATCGATGAGTAAGGTGAAGAAAATAAAAGTCAATGGCCCCGCCTGCCTGCGTATCATAAAAATAATTTGGGCAAAATTAACCGTATTTCCCGCCGGCGAAGGGAATAAATGTCCAACTGCATTCGTGGAATGATAATTGCAAAAGGAAGTATATAGCGATATTGTTTAACCTTAAAACCCTTGATTATGTTACGTTGGGCAGTTATTTTCCTGATCATCGCCATCGTTGCGGCTATCTTTGGATTTGGCGGGATCGCCGCCGGCGCTGTGGATATAGCGAGAATTCTCTTCTTTATTTTTGTGGTGCTGTTCCTGATCTCTTTGATAGCAGGCATGTTGCGGAGATAACCCGGTTTATTCTTCCTGCATGGATATCAGCTGGATCACTTCGGGATTGTCTGCAAACGCGGCGCGGAGCCTGTCTCCATGCGTGTCTGTGATGAACACCTGCCCGTAATCCGGCCCCTGCACGAGCGTGATAAGCCTCGAAACCCTTTCCTGGTCCAGCTTTTCGAACACATCGTCCAGCAGCAGGATGGGAGGGAAGTGCTTATGTGCGCGGATCGCCTCGTATTGTGCCAGCTTGAGCGCGAATAAAAAGCTCTTGCGCTGGCCCTGCGAGGCGCTCGTCTTCATGGGATGCTCGTCCAGGAGGAACAGCAGATCGTCCCGGTGAATGCCCTGCGTGGTGCGCTGCATTTGTTTGTCGCGCAGGCGGTTGGCCGCCAGCAGCGCGGCGAATGGCTGCTCCAGCAGCTGGCTCTGGTAGCGGAAGGCCACCGTTTCATGTTTCCCGGCGAGGTAATCGTACCGGTCCTGTACTTTCCCGATAAAGGTTTCCAGGAATTGTTTCCGGGCTTCAAACACGGGCACCCCATGTTGTACCAGTTGTTCATCAAATACGTCCAGCAATGGGTCCGGCGAGTGGGTCATGGTGATCATGGCCTTAAGCAGGCTGTTTCGCTGCTGTAATATCTTATGATAGGCGATGAGATGGTCCAGGTAGCCGGGGATGAGCTGGGCGAGGAGCGCGTCCAGCCATTTGCGGCGGTCTTCGCTGCCCCCGAGGATGATCTCCGCGTCGTCCGGCGCGATCATGACGGCGGGAAACTGCCCGATGTGGCGGGAGAATTTCTCGTACGACTCGTCGTTCAGCGCCACGTCCTTTTTGCCGTCCTTCACGGTACACACGATCTTTTCTTCCTTCTGATGCCTTTGCAGGCTGGCTTCCAGTCTGAACCCGTTCATGGTGTACTGTACGTTCTGGTTCTCGGCGGTGCTGAAGTAACTTTTGGTGAAACAGAGATAATAGATCGCATCCAGCAGGTTGGTCTTGCCGGAGCCGTTGCGCCCGGTGATGCCAACGATCCGGGAAGTGAACCGGAAGCTGCGGTGGGAATAATTCTTGAACTGGGTGAGTGATATTTTAGAGACGGAAAGCAATCTTAGCCGAATAATTAATATAATGAAGTAATATTTTTAATAGATGGAGGAGCAATATCTTGCATCTCCGGAAGCGGGTTTGCGCTTCTCTCTGCAAAATTGCTTGAATTTGCAGATTTTCCTGTTATATTTGCGAACAAATTTAGAAATAGTGCAAACTTTAACAGACGTGAAAACGAAATTCACCAAAGAGACTTATCTATACTGGTACGAATTGATGCTGTTACTGCGCCGCTTTGAAGAAAAAGCAGGGCAACTGTACGGTATGCAAAAAATACGTGGGTTCTGCCATCTTTATATTGGTCAGGAAGCGATTGCGGCGGCTGCTATGACAGCTACCAAACCGGGCGATAAATTTATCACTGCTTACCGCGATCACGCGCTGGCTATCGCAAAGGGCATTTCAGCGAAGGAATGTATGGCGGAACTGTATGGTAAGGCTACTGGTTGTTCAAAAGGCAAGGGTGGTTCCATGCACTTTTTCTCTAAAGAACACGGTTTCTTCGGCGGCCACGGTATCGTGGGCGCGCAGATAGGCACCGGCGCGGGCCTGGCATTTGCCGAGCAATACCTGGGCACGCAGAACGCCGTGCTGTGTTTCTTTGGTGACGGCGCTGCCCGCCAGGGTATGCTGCACGAAACCTTCAACATGGCCATGCTGTGGAAACTTCCCGTAGTATTTATCTGCGAGAACAACCATTATGCAATGGGCACCTCCGTTGAACGTACCTCGAACGTACTCGATATCTACAAACTGGCCGACGCATATGAAATGCCTGCCGACTCCATCGACGGTATGAGCTGCGAAGCCGTACACGAAGGCATCGAAAGGGCTATCAACCGCGCCCGTGAAAACGGCGGCCCGACCCTGCTGGAGATCAAAACTTACCGCTACCGCGGTCACTCCATGAGTGATCCTGCCAAATACCGCACGAAAGAAGAGGTGGAAGAATATAAAGAAAGGGACCCGATCACCCTGGTATTGAATACCCTGGTGAAAAACAAATGGATCAACGACGCTGAGATCGAAGCGATCAATGAAAGAGTAAAAGTGGAAGTGGAAGAATCAGTGAAGTTCGCCGAAGAAAGCCCCTGGCCGTCTGACGATGAACTGCTGAAAGACGTGTACATGCAGCAGGATTATCCTTTTATCGTTGACTAACAGCATCCCTGTCCACCTATCAAATATTAACAACAACAATGGCAGAAAATAAACCACACACCAAACACCCGGCAGCATCTGCCAAAAATGAGGACTTCGACCTGCAGGCCACGGCGGACCGTGCGCAGGATTTTTATACGAGGAACAAAAACGTGATCAACATCGCCGTACTGGCGGTAGTGGTGATCGTAGGCGGATACTTCGGTTACACCCGTTTTGTGAAAGCGCCCAATGAAAAGAAAGCGCAGGAAGCGATCTTCACCGCGCAGAACCTTTTCGCGGTGGATTCGTTTAAGCTCGCACTGAACGGTGACGGCAACAACTACGGATTCCTCCAGGTGATCGACAAATACGGCGGCACTAAAGCAGGCAACCTCGCTAAATACAGCGCGGGCGTTTGTTACGTGAAGCTGGGCGAATACCAGAAAGGCATCGACCTGCTGAAGGAATTTTCTTCCGGCGACCTGGTAGTGAAATCCATGGCAAACGGCCTCATCGGCGACGCTTACATGGAGCTGAACAAAGCTGACGACGCGATATCCTATTACAAAAAGGCCGGCGCGGACGACAACGAACTGCTGAGCCCGATGTACCTGTTCCGTGCAGGCCTGGCACTTGAAAAAAGCAACAAGCCTAAAGATGCGATCGCGATCTACGAACAGATCAAACAAAAATATCCCCTGTCCACCGAAGGCGGCCAGATGGATAAATACCTCGCAAGGCTTGGAGTGGTGAAATAAATAAGAAATGTCGATACATAATCAGACCTTACTCAACAACGCTGGCATTCTCCAACTGGAGGGTGCCAGTGTTGTTATTGTTTATACGGAATGGAATGACTTTATAGTCAACGAACTGGTGGCAGGCGCGGAACGCACGCTGGATGAATACAAGATCAGCCACAAAAAGGTGATCGTGCCCGGCTCTTTCGAACTGCCGTTTGCCTGCAAACAGATATGGGAGCAGTCAAAAGGCACGGGCAGCCAGCCCAGCGCCATCATCGCCTTCGGATGTGTGATCCGCGGCGAAACTCCGCATTTCGACTACGTATGTAAAGCAGCTACAGACGGTATATTGCAGCTGAACCTGGAGCTTCCGGTGCCCGTTATCTTCGGCGTGCTCACTGTGAACACCACCGAGCAGGCTACGGACCGCCTGGGAGGCGCACATGGCCACAAAGGAGAAGAAGGAGCACTTACCGCCCTTAAAATGATCAGCTTCCAGCGGCAACTTTCAAAAAGCTATCTGTAATTAGCAACAAACTATCTGCGTGGTATGTATTAACACGTTATTTTTGATGCTTATTGACCCAAACTGATACTGACTGATGAACGTACACCTTTTCATACCGTGCTTCGTGGACCAGCTTTTCCCGGAAACTGCTTTTAATATGGTAAAAGTACTGGAGAAACTGGGGTGCACCGTAAGTTACAATACGGACCAGACCTGTTGCGGCCAGCCCGCCTTCAACGCCGGTTACCAGGACGAGTGCCGTTCCGTGGCCACGAAATTTCTGAAAGACTTCCATACATACGATTATATTGTTGCGCCCAGCGGTTCCTGCACCGGCTTCGTGCGCAACTACTACGGCAAACTGTTCGACAACTCTGCCGCTCACAACGACGTAAAACTCCTCCGCAAAAATCTCTACGAATTCACCGAGTTCCTGGTAGACGTGCTGCATGTAACGGACATCGGCGCCACGCTGGAAGGCGTAGGCACTTACCACGACGCCTGCGGCGCATTGCGCGAATGCGGCATCAAGGAAGGGCCGCGTAAGCTGCTGGAGAACGTGAAAGGACTGGAGTTGCGCGAGATGAACGACAGCGAAGTGTGCTGCGGTTTTGGCGGAACCTTTGCGGTGAAATACAAACCTATCTCACTGGGCATGGGAGAGCAGAAAGTACACAACGCCAGCGACAGCGGGGCGGATTACCTGATCTCCACGGACCTCAGCTGCCTGATGCACCTGGATGGTTACATCCGCAAACACGGGCAGACGATTAAGATCATGCACATCGCGGACGTGCTGGCCAGCGGCTGGTAATACCGTACGGCAGTGCTGTGTCCCGGGCGGCTCCCGCCGGCTACACGGTATCATGACGTGCGCCGCCGGATGGGCTTTAATACAGCGTGAAAAATACCTCAAGAACAAAAACTTCGGGCAATGCAATACTGGTTAGTGAAATCGGAACCGTTTAAATATTCCTGGGATCAATTTGTGGCGGACGGCAAGACCGTTTGGGATGGCGTGCGCAATTACGCGGCGCGGAACAACCTGCGCTCCATGAAAAAAGGGGACCAGGTGCTCTGGTATCACAGCAATGAAGGGCTGGAGATCGTAGGCATCGCCAAAGTGGTGAAAGAATCCTACCAGGACCCTACCACGCCCGATCCGGCATGGCTGGTGGTGGAGCTTTCGCCGGTAAAAAAACTGAAGAAACCGGTGACGCTCGCGCAGATGAAGGCGGAGAAGAGCCTGGCGAATATGGATCTCATCAGGCTGGGCAGATTGTCTGTAGGCACAGTGAAAGAAGATGAGTTTAAAAAAATAATGGAAATGGCGAACGCCAAATAAATAATTCCTTCAAACCCCGTTCAGCACGGGGTTTTGTTTTTCCCGGGAGAGCCTGTCCCTTGCAGCATGAAAATGACGATCCCGCATCCTGCGCACTTCCTTCTCACGCGTTTTTAAGTCCTCTCTTTTTGCCTTAATATTGTAGAAAGCCAACAACCAATGAAACCAAAGCTTATTGTGCTCACGGGCGCCGGCATCAGCGCCGAAAGCGGCCTCCGCACTTTCAGGGATAGTGACGGGCTGTGGGAGGGATATGATATTTACGAAGTGGCAAGCCCGATGGGATGGGAGAAAAACCCGACCCTTGTCCAGGACTTTTACAACATGCGCCGCAAAGACGTGATGGCGGCCAGTCCCAACAGCGCGCACACGCTGCTGGCCAAACTGGAAGAATGGTACGATGTGCGCATCATTACACAGAACATAGACGATCTGCACGAGCGCGGGGGAAGTACACGCGTGCTGCACCTGCATGGCGAGATACTGAAAAAACGCAGCGTGTTGAACGACACCGAGCTGTACCCTGTACTGGAAGACATACAGATGGGAGAGCTGGCGCCGGATGGCGGGCAGTTCCGCCCGCATGTGGTGTGGTTCGGCGAAGCGGTGACCATGATAGAGCCGGCCGTGCTGGAGATTGTACAGGCGGACATCTTTGTGCTTATCGGCACTTCGCTGAATGTCTATCCCGCCGCCGGCCTGGTGGATTACCTGCGCCCGGGCGTGCCCAGATACATTATCGATAAAAAGATACCGCCGGTGAAGGGAAGTGATTATCACCTGATCGAGAAGCCCGCCACGGAAGGGATGGCGGAGCTGATGGAGTTGTTGAAGAAATAAAAAAAGCCGTCCCGGCGTACTACTGCCGGGACGGCCCGTTCATTCACATGTTCAATCTCATTTCAAGACGGAGTTTACCATAGGAAAAATCTCTTTACTCGAAACTCTCTTCGAACCTGATATCGTATTCTTCCAGTTCCCGCAATACAGGGTTGTATACTTCGGGCATTACCGGAATCTGTAAACCTGTTAATTCTAAAGTACCTGATAAGACAAGTTTGGCCATAATACCCAGCGGTAGCCCGACTGTTTTAGCCATCGCGGTGCGGAGATTATCTTCTCCCTGAACGATCATGTAGCTGTGAAGCTTAGTGCCCATATTCCGGCGTTCGAATTCTATTTCATGCAGCATGACGATCATGTCTTTGTCGGAAGGTTCCATTTTGAGTTTGGTATCCAGTACATGCTGCAGTACGCCCGCGTTGGTTTGTTCTTCTAAGTTAATCAATTCCCCATTCAAAATGCCGAGAAATTTCAGCTGGCGGAGTAATTTGCTTTTGCTGCTCACGCCCAGGAAAGCGGCTACATTTTCTTCATGGCTCAGGTTCGGGTCCACCGGGATGTTCTGGGAGGCCCAGGCAAAGTATTCCATGTGGTTCGTCTGTTGTTTACGGGTATCGTCTGTAAGGCCCAGTTTGATGAGGGCGTTCCAGCCTTCGCAGAAGTCCGGGTACCGGAGGGTGGCGCGCATGAAGGTGGGGATATTGGCGAGGTTGTATACGTCCACATAACTGAGGGAATCCCGGTTCGGATAATAGGCCAGTTTGCCGAGGCCGGGTATCTGCACGGTTTTGTTCTGGTCGAACAGCTGGTGGTATTCCACTTCCTTCACCTTGCCCTTTTCCTTGTAAACGGCGCCGGAGAGGCCTGCCAGCACGATGTTCCGGGAGTTCCAGGAGATCTTGTACTGCCAGGGGTTATCGTTGCTTTCGGGGGATACGAGGCCGCCGCAATAGGATTTAAAACAATAGATCTGCCCGCCTTTTTTCTCGATGGAGTGGATGAGTTTCATGGCGGACATATGATCGATGCCGGGGTCCAGGCCCATTTCGTACATGAAGAGGAGGCCGGCCTTTTTGATGTCTTTTTCGAGTTTGCGTATTTCCGGGTCTATGTAAGACGCGGTGAGGAGGTTTTTGTTGAACTGCAGGCAGTCCCTGGCGATGACGATGTGCAAAGCGGGGGGCAGCAGGGAGATGACGAGGTCGGTTTCCTGGATCAGCTGCTGGCGGACGGCCGGGTCTTTGATGTCAAAAGCGGCGGGGGTGGCGTAGTAAGATTTTCCGATCTTGGATTTGATCAGCATGAGGTCATTGTCAGCCACTGTAATATGCCACTTCTGCCGAGGGGCATTGGCCAGCAAATAGTCGATCAGGACGGTCGCAGACTTACCGGCGCCAAACAATAGAATATTCTTCATAATCACTAGAAAATGGTTAAAAACTACAGGGAGTAAACAATAAAAACCCAGGGAATGTTCAGAAAAAGCTGCTTTCCGTGTGTGTTTTCTTTATTGTGTTCCTCCTACAATAAGGTATGATTTTCATAGGGTTATAAACAAATTGCTTGCCAATTTGTGATCGGCTGGTATATATCATTTTTTAGATATATAGAACATTTACCGGAGATGACGCGAAGGTATGGCAAATAGTTTTAAGCATCAAACCGCGGCAGGGCTGTTTTTTATTCACAAATAGCCCCCAAACCCTCTGAATCCGGGCTGAAAACGTTATATTTGCTCTTCATTTAAAAGGGCTGAAAAACCTGTAAACCAATAACATAATGACAGAAAATACGGACAATCAAGACAATCAAAAGGAAGGTAGAATTGTTCAGATCAACATTGAGGAGCAGATGAAGACCGCGTACATCGACTATTCCATGTCGGTGATCGTGGGAAGGGCATTGCCGGATGTGCGTGACGGCTTCAAACCGGTGCATCGCCGGGTGTTGTTCGGGATGAATGAACTGGGTAATACCCACAACAAACCCTATAAAAAATCAGCCCGTGTGGTGGGGGACGTAATGGGTAAGTACCACCCCCACGGAGACGCTTCTGTATACGACACCATGGTGCGTATGGCCCAGCCCTGGAGCCTCCGCTACATGCTGATAGACGGTCAGGGTAACTTCGGGTCCATAGACGGGGACATGCCGGCGGCCATGCGTTATACCGAGGTGCGCCTCCAGAAGATCGCGGAAGCTATGCTGGAAGACCTGGACAAAGACACTGTAGATTTCACACTCAACTTTGATGATACGCTGGAAGAGCCTGTGGTATTGCCTACGCGCATACCCAACCTGCTGGCGAACGGTGCCTCCGGTATTGCCGTAGGCATGGCCACGAACATCATGCCCCACAACCTTACGGAACTGGTGGATGGCTGCGTGGCGCTGATCGATAACCGCGAGATCACCATCGAGGAAATGATCAAACACGTAAAAGCGCCGGATTTCCCGACGGGCGGCACTATTTACGGTTTTGAAGGCGTGAAGGCCGGTTTTGAAACAGGCCGCGGCAGGGTAGTGGTACGGGGCAAGATCACTTCCGAAACCACCAAATCAGGCAAGGAAAAACTGATCATATACGAACTGCCTTACCAGGTGAACAAAGCGGTGCTTCACCAGAAGATCGCCCAGCTGGTAAACGATAAAGTGATCGAAGGCATCAGCGATGTGCGCGACGAAAGCGACCGCGACGGTATGCGCCTAGTGATCGACCTGAAACGCGAAGCGATCCCGAACGTGATCATCAACCAGCTGTACAAATACTCCGAGCTGCAAACCTCTTACGGTATCAACAACGTGGTGCTCGTAAAAGGCCGCCCGAAAGTGATGAACCTGAAGGAACTGCTCGTGGAATTCATTGAGTTCAGGCACGAGGTGGTGACCCGCCGTACGCAGTACGAACTGCGCGAAGCGGAAAAGAAAGCCCACATCCTGGCCGGTTACCTCATTGCGCTGGATCACCTGGACGAAGTGATCGCCCTGATCCGTAGCTCCACCACACCGGAAGTAGCGCGCGAAGGCCTGATGAGCAACTTCGGGCTGAGCGAGATACAGGCGAAAGCTATCCTGGAATTGCGCCTGCAACGCCTCACCGGCATGGAGCGCGACAAGATCCGCGAAGAATACGAAGAGATCATGAAACTGATCTCCCGCCTGAAAGAGATCCTCGGAGACGAAGGCCTGCGTATGCAGATCATCAAGGATGAACTGGAAGAAGTAAAGAAAAAGTTCGGTGACGAAAGGAAAACCGAGATCCAGTACCTGGCAGCCGAAATGAGGATCGAAGATATCATTGCAGAAGAAGATGTGGTGATCACCATTTCTCACCTGGGTTATATCAAACGTACTTCCGCATTCGACTACCGCCAGCAGAAACGCGGCGGCCGCGGCGCCATCGGCGGCAAAACGAGGGACGAGGATTATATCGAGCACCTGTTCGTAGCCTCCACCCACCACACAATGCTGTTCTTCACCGAAAAAGGCCGCTGTTACTGGCTGAAGGTATACGAGATACCGGAAGGGGAAAAACAAAGCAAGGGCCGCGCGATCCAGAACCTGATCACCCTGCCGTCCGACGACAAGATCCGTGCGATCATTGATATCAAGGACCTGAACGACAAAGATTTCATCAACAACCATTATATTGTGCTCTGCACCCGCAACGGGATCATTAAAAAGACCCTGCTGGAAGAATTCAGCCGCCCGCGTGCAAACGGGGTGAACGCTATCACCGTAAACGACGGGGACCAGCTGCTGGAAGCCAAGCTCACCAACGGAAACAGCGAGATCATGATGGCCATCCGCAGCGGGCGCGCCATCCGTTTCCCTGAAAATACCGTTCGCGACACCGGTCGCGGCGCCATCGGTGTAAGAGGTATTGAGGTGGATAATGAGAATGATGAAGTGGTTGGTATGATTTGTGTTGATAAGGAAGATAAATCCAGGACGGTACTGGTAGTATCCGAAAAAGGGTTCGGCAAACGGACCGAGATCGAGGAGTACAGGATTACCAACCGCGGGGGAAAAGGGGTGAAAACCATCAGCGTTACGGACAAAACCGGTCCGCTGATCGCCATCCTGGACGTTACCGAAACCAATGACCTGATGATCACCTGTAAATCCGGCATCACCATCCGCATGGCGGTGGTCGATATCCGCGAAGCAGGCCGTGCCACACAGGGCGTGAGACTGATCAGGATGGACGAAAGCGATGAAATAGCCGCCGTAGCCCGCCTGGATGAAGAAGAGGAAGTACTGGAAATAGTGGAAGGCGTTGAAGGAGCCGAAGATGGCGCCGAAGGAGAAGAAGGACAGGAAGGGAACGATGCGGAAAACGTTGGCGGGGAAGAAAATGCTGACGCTTAATTTGTCAACCTTAAACAATAACGATAATAAAAAACCTGAGCCACATGAAAAAACTATTTGTATCTCTGCTGTTTTGCGGCGCAAGCTTCGCAGTGGTGGCGCAAAAGGCAAAGATTAACAGTGCAGATGAGGCATTGAAGGCCGACAAGATCGACCAGGCAAAGACAGATATCGAGGCTGCACTTGCGAACGAAAAAACAAAAGACGACGCACGTGCATGGTATGTGAAAGGAAAGATCTACGAAACTGTTGCCCTGAAGAACAAAAGCGCTGCCGATGCAGAAACCGCTTATGACGCCTTCAAAAAAGCGCTTGAGATCAATCCCAAACTGCCTGAAGCCCTGCTGGAGATGAACAACCGCATGTTCAACGTGTATGCAACGATCGGCAACGCCGGTTATGGCAACCTGAACGAACAGAAGTGGGACTCATCTTACCTCTACTTCAAAAAAGCCGGCGAAGTGCGCGACTTCTATAATGGTAAGAACCTGGGCGGAAGTATCCCCACAGATACTGCCATGGTATTTTACGCTGGTTATGCCGCACAGCAGGCCGGTAAAAAAGAAGAAGCCTTCGATATGCTGAAAAAAGCAGCCGCGCTGAAATTCAAAACTGAGCCCGCCCTGTACGTAGTACTGGCGCAACAGTATGAAGAAAGAGGCGACAACGCAAACTGGCTGGCCACGATCGATTCCGCCAAAGCGATGTTCCCCGCGGACAAACGTTTTGCCGATATGGAAATGCTGTATTACAGCAAAACCGGTAAAACCAACGAACTGCTGGGCATGATGGAGAAGAAAGTGAACGACAACCCGAGCGATTTCGCACTGGTGCTGGACTACGCTATCCGCCTGGATAATGTGGCCAACCCCCGCGACGAAAAAGGTGCGGATATGCCCAAGCCGGCTAACTACGACGAGCTGATGAATAAAGCTGAAGAAGTATATAAAAAAGCACTCACCATCAAACCGGAAGATGCTACGGCAAACTTCCAGCTGGGCGCACTGTATTTCAACCGCGCGGTTGCTTTCAATAAAGAACTGAACGCGTTCGACAGCAAACAGCAAAGCTCTCCGAAAGCCAAAGAACTGCAAACGAAAGTACAGGCGCTGATGGACCAGAGCCTGCCTTATTTCGAGAAAGCCGACGCGGGTTTCTCCGGAATGGGTAAACTGGAACCCAGCGACAAACGCACTTATGAAAGCGCGCTGTACGCCCTGCAAAAGATCTACGCGATCAAAAACATGAACGACAAGGTGGAAGTAGTGAAAAAGAAACTCGAGAGCCTGTAATTCATTACCGCATAAAATTAAAAGGCAAGGGGCAACCCTTGCCTTTTTTGTTGCCCCATGCTGTTTGCATTATTCCACAACGCTGTTGAGCAAACCCATTTGTACCCCTCTCGCTGTTTCCCGTAAATAACTTTTTGTCAGTCAGTTAGATATAGCCTTCAATTCTATGCGAAAGGCATACAGCCATTGGCATAATAATTACCGTATATCCTTGAGAAACATGCAATTATTCATTTAACCATATCAAATCCTTAATTTATGGTCACACAAGCTAAAACTACCGGAACACAGGAAGCAACCAGGCATCATGGTACGTATCAGGATGACCAGGCTACAAGGCATGGACGTATGCGTAAAAACGAAGACGAATCAGAAGAATTTAACGACGACAAAAATCAGAAGCTGGAAGGCTATGACGAAAACGAGTATGACGCAGACGACCGCCGTAACCGAAGGGAAAATGCCCTGGCCGATGGGGATGCCGCCGCACACGAGCAGCCACAGAAACGCACTCCCAGCCGGCGCGGCTTTGCTGCCATGGATAAAGAAAAACAAAGAGCTATTGCCAGTAAAGGCGGCAAGGCTTCACATGGCGGTGGACGGAAACCGAGTAAAAACCGCTAGTGTAAAATGCACTTAAAAAAGCGTGTATCAATCAAGGTTGGTACGCGCTTTTTTTGTACACCATAAGTATGAATTAGTGCACGTTTGCGCAACCAAAATCGCCGTACCTTGTTGCCTTATAAATAAAAGATCATGAAAGCAGTTGCTGTAAAAGAATTTAAAGCTATACCTCAGTTGCTGGACCTTCCGGAGCCCGCCGTGAAAGAAGGTACGCTCAAAATAAAGATCGCCGCCGCCGGCCTCAATCCTTTCGACTGGAAAACGATAGACGGTATCCTGAAAGATCATATGCCGCATGTGTTCCCGCTGATCATCGGCGCGGATATGGCCGGTGTAGTGGTGGAAACGGGCGCCGGAGTGACGCGTTTCAAAGCCGGGGATAAAGTATATGGCCAGGTACTGCATGCACCTGTAGGAGAAGGTTCTTATGCCGAATATGTGACCGTGCCGGACACCGTCCCCATTACAACAGCCCCTCGGAAAATACCGCTTGCAGACGCCGCGGCCGCGCCCACTGCGGGCATGACCGCCTTGCAGCTGCTTGATAAATCAGGCTTGCAGGAAGGGCAGACGCTGCTGCTGATAGGCGCCACTGGCGGTGTGGGTTCTTTTACCACACAGGTCGCCAGGTCCAGGGGGATTAAGGTCGTTGCCACCATATCCGGAACAGCTGCCGCCGAACGTATCCTATCCCTTGGCGCAACGGAAACCATCGACTATACCAAAGCACCGGTGGAAGATCAGTTTCCCGGCGGCGCGGACGCATTGATAGACCTGGTGAGCGACAAAGCTGGTTTCGAGCGGATGAGCGCATTGGTCAAACGCGGCGGCGCGGCGCTTACCACGTTGTTTGTAGCGGACAAAACGAAACTCCAGGAACATGGGCTGCATGGGGGCAACTTTGAGACAAAAAGCACCCCGGAGTCCCTGGACGAGCTGCGGGAACTGATTGACAGCGGGAAGATCATTGTGCCAATAGACCGGAGGATCACTCCGGAACTGGCATCCGCCGCTATTGCGGAAAGCCGCGGCAGGAAGAGCCGTGGGAAGACCGTGATCGTGATGAATGAAGGGCTGTAGCAAAAATTTATGGCTCCGGATCAAGGAGTCTGAAGATCAAAAGGTGTTAACGTGTATGTTTGAAAAACAGCGTGTTAACACCTTTTGTGTAAATACGGATATTAACCCTTTAATTCCTCCCGGAGCTTCTTAGGTAAACCGGCCACCACGAGATCGTAGGATTTGCGGGTCCATTCCAGGAGCAGTTTGTCCGGGATGGAGCCGTCGAAAGTGACGGTGTTCCAGTGTTTTTTATTCATGTGGTAACCGGGTGTTACCCCTTCGTACCTTTCCCGCAGCTCCACGGCTTCGTCCGGGTCACATTTCAGGTTTACGCTTTCAAAAGCATCCACGTCCAGCAAAGCGAACAATTTCCCTTTTACATAAAAAACGAGCGTCTGCTCCCCGAACGGGAAACCTTCCTCCGTACCGGGCAGGGAAAGGCAGTATTGCATGTATTTATCCAGGTTCATAATGAGTTATTGAAGTTTAGATACTACAAAGCGGAAACCATCAGGATCCGCAAAGGTCGTTCCGTTATTGTTCCAGTAGGGATTTTTGGCCGGAAGTTCCGGAGCGCCGGTTTTCCGTACTTTTTCAACCAAAGCCGGGTATTGCTCCTCCGGTACGTAAAATACCAGCAGATCATCTTCGTCCGGGTGATGCTGTGGTGCCCCGGGGGACATGGTAAATTCCAGGTGCCAGTTTTCCCCGGGGATGCCGAGGAACACGCCATCGTATTCCTGGTGGTTTTCGAAGGAACCGAGTACTTCCAGGCCCAGGCTGTCCTGGTAAAAGGCGGTGATCTTTTGTAAGTTGGTTGTATGTCGGGCTACACGTAATCTCATATCAATATATTTTCTCTAAATTATTGAATTTCAAAAGGAGGGGAGCTATTACCCGGAAATTTATCAAAGGAACATTAACAGATTGATTGATAAACGGGATGACTGACTATCTGACATTTGATATTTAATTGTAGATAGCGCCTCGAGAGGCCCTGTTTATCTCAAGTTTTAATCCGAGTATTTCTTATAAAATGACTTATAACCAAATAGATACGCAATTGGCGCAACCAGTGAAAAAATGAGTTTTTGGACGGGAAATGAAGGTTTGGACATACGAAATACGTTGGAAAAGTAGTTGGCCGTCAATGCTGTTTGCAGGAAGGGTGGCCGGCCTGCACTGTTGGTTTTTCCGTCTGCGGCGAGGCCGGTGATCTGCTCGAAGAACTGTTCCATGTTCAGGGCGGGCCGTACTTTCCAGTTGATCTGTGCGGGCTGGGGCCCGGCATTCCACATGGCGTGGGGTGTATTGGTGGGAATATGGAGGGTGTCGCCGGCTTTGCAGATCTTTACCTGGCCGTTGATCTTCACGTGCATTTCGCCTGATTCTATGATAAAATCCTCATCCTGGCCGGGATGGTAATGAAGCGGCGGTTCTTTGGAGCCGGCTTTGTAACGTGATTGCATTTCAAGGAGTTGGCCATCGGTATCAGCGGCTGTTTGCAGGAAAGTGATGGTTTGGCCGTTTACCGGGTTCGTGATGGTTTTGTTTGCGTATGCCATGGCTTGATGGGGAATTTTATAATAAAGTTGTCGATTATTTTCTGTTTTGGGGAATGAAAATCAGTTTAATAATCTATACCGGGGAGTTACTACAGGAAGCGAGTTGAACTGTAGACTGGATTCACGCAGGGCAATCCTGGAAGACAATATGAGACAACGGGCAGCTGAGTCTTGGGAGGTTAGATAAGTATCGTCGCAAAGGGGATTCCGCTGTTACAGAAGCAATATTTGAGTTTAATAGGATTTACAGTAGGTCTATAAGCAGGGTAGCTTACCAATAATTTTATTTAACATAATGTAAATTATGAATTGATATTGTAGCGATAAAATAGAGAGGAAACCCTTGCCAGATCAGACTTTTTGATGATTTATGATGATGGATAATTCTACGCATATTCCGGGTTTATGAAGCGTTGACCAGATTCTATACGGGATGTTTAGGATGTGAAGGTTGCGGGCTCAGTATAGCTGAAGCATATCAAAAGCATATCAAGAGCATACCAAAAGCATATCAAAAGCATACTTACCCCGACCCGCTGCCATTATGATCTTCTTTTTAAGTAAAAATGTCAGGCTTTTCTTGGCGTATTCCACCCTTATTGCCCCTTACTCAATCCCTCGGCCTTCCCCGAATTCAGCTCCGTCAACATCAGATCCGTCATGTCAAACCGTGGAAAATCACCTGTATTATTCAGCAAAATGATCAGGCTCCCGTTGTCCGGCTGCCTGGCGAACATGGTGTAAAATCCTAAATCTGTGCCAGGATGATACACGATCCGGTGTGCCGCCCCGGTCACTTTGAACAGGCGCCGGTCGATCATCCAGCCATAGCCATATGACGCGTCCCAATCCGTGTATTCCGCGCGCGGTTTGGTTAATTCGGTCATTTGGGCTTCGGGAAGCAATACGTTGCCGGCCAGGGCATTATCCCACTTCAAAAGATCGGCGGCTGTTGAGGTAATACCGCCGGCGCCCAGCGTATTACCGGTATTATAGGCCGGTTCCGGGCCTTCGTAGAGATAACCAATGGCTTTCGTATTAACGGCCGGCGTATCTGTGCCTGCATAGGTATCTTTCATGCCCACGGGCATAAAAATGCGCTCTTTCAGCAATGCCGGGAAGGTTTTCCCGGTAACCGTTTCCGCAATAAGCGCCAGCAGCAAATAGCCTGAATTGCTATACCGGAATTGCGTCCCCGGGGGAAATTCGGTGGAGTCGCTGCAGAACCTGGTAACCAGCTCTTTCAGTGAAAACGACCGGTGCATGATCTGTGAAAGATATTCATTGTTCGCTGTGTAATTGGGAATGCCGGACTGGTGGCTCAACAATTGTTCAATTGTCACCTGTCCGTTGATATAACCCGACAGGAACTTGCCAATGGAATCCTTCAACGATAGTTTCCCTTCCTGCGCCAGCTGCAGGATCACCATGGCTGTAAAGGGCTTGGACAGCGAACCGATCCTGTACCGGGTGTTGCTGTCTGCCGTAATGTGCCGGTCTTTATCCGCATACCCGTAACTTTTGCTAAGGATGACGTTATTCCCGGTTTTAATCAGGGCGGTGCCGTTGAACTGCCCGTTCCGGTGATAAAAACTGAGCATCGAATCAATCCGGACAGATACATCCGGTGGCAATTGCCGGAGCTGTTCCGCAGCGCGTTTTTTCAGGTTATTGCTTTCATTCCTGGTTTTCAGCATAGCTGCTACGGCCTCGGCGTCAAAATCCGGGACAATGATCGTGTTGCGGCGCCAGAATTCGGCTTCCTGCGGTGTGTTCTGAAATTCGATCAGTTTATTCCTGCCCAGGTGTTTCCCTTCGGACGAAGGTTCCGCCCGGGTGGTATCCACCGAAGTGATGATATAATCCACCCGGCTGTTGGTTGTGAAGTCGTATTGTTTCTTTTTGCTCCTGAAATTCATGGAAGTAAGGCTTACCACGTGCGACAACACCCAGCGGTCCCCTACTTTCTGGTATTCCACTTTTGCCCCGTCCCGGAGCGTCTGAATATGGATGCTCAAAACACTCATCATGGCTTTGGTAGCCCCATCACCATAACTGTTGTAGGTTATTCCGGCAGGGCTCAGCGCATAGTCGAAGTCCAGGAAAACGAGATCATCTGTGCTGATGTACAGCCTGCCGCGGTATAAAGATTTTTTCAGGCCTTCCCGCTGATCAAACCGGATCTCGTAGGCGGGGATACCTTTGTAATCCACCACACCACGGATCGTAAAACGGTGGTTGCGAAGGCCTTCTTCGCTGAATACCGGATTGTCGGCAATACCTTTTACAATATCGTAATCAAACAGGTTGGAAGGTTTCATCCCCAGGTCAAACCCATGTGATGCCTTTTCGTCCCGGATGTGTCTCATCTGTATGAGATATAGTTCATTCTCTTTTTTATCGGCGTAGCCGCGGTTATAGATATCAAAAACGGCTTCGGACAATTGCATGTAATCCTGGTCGCGGGTAGAGGTATTGCGGTAAAAGCCCCGTAGCTGGTGCGGTTTTGTAATATAATTATCGGGTATCTTCCGGATGGCTGCCTGTATGAGTTTTACCGGGTCCCGGGCGGTGATCACGACTTCCTTCAGCGCCATGCTCGCGGGTTCCAGTGTGATGTTCAGGGGCGTACCGGCATCCAGGCCCGCCAGCGGCAGGTATTTTACGGCATACCCCAGGCTGGATATCCGCAGCGTATCATTGACGGATATCCGGGATATGACCAGCTGGAAATCGCCCAGGCCGTTGCTGATGGTGCCTGTTCCTGTTCTGTTGATGGTAATGCCGGCGCCTGAGACCGGCGTTTGGCCGTTGCCGCTGGTGATGCGGCCCCTGATCTCCACGGGAGATTGTGCATAAAGCGACGGTGCGAGCAAACAAAACAATACAAATACAAGAATAAAGGAATAGTACTTTAAAAGCATGGTATAGATCTAAAGGGTCAAAAAACGGTGATAGTATCCGCCGCTAAAATATAGATACGCCTCCTAACCTGCTCACGGCCTGCTGTTAAAAATTATATAATAAAAAAAGCCACCCGGCAGGATGACTATCATAAAAAAAACAGCCACCCGAATCCGGATGGCTGTTCTAATTCCTTTATAAAACCTGCCTTAAGCAGCCTGTTTCACTTTCTTCGGCGCCTTGATCTTGGCGGTTGCGGACTCGCGGAGTTTGATGATCCCCACCCAGTGCATGGCTTTCATTACCGGGTAAGTCGGGTCGAATTCGTACCATTTTTTGGCAAAGTTCGCGCTGTCTTTATGCTTGTGGTGATTGTTCTGGAACAGTTCACCCAGCAAAAAGATACCCCAGGGCTCCGAGTTACGGGAATGATCGCCGTTGTCGAAGTTGCTGTAGCCGTATTTGTGACCGCACCAGTTCACTACCGCGCCCTGTACGGGGCCTACCAGGAAATGGATCGGCAGCAGCAGCCACCACCATAAGCTGGGCGCAAATACCGCGTAAAACGCCACATAAATACCGATCCATGTAAAACGCGTCCAGCGGGAATCACCGAATTTGTCCATCGCGTCCCAGGTGGGCAGCGGGTCTTTGGTGAATTGCGCGTCGGGTACACGGGTGCCGGTTACAAAACCTGCGTAGATCTCGCGGGTATGCGTCATCATATGCCACACGTCTTTGAAGAAATGCGGTGAATGCGGGTCGTGTTCAGTATCGCTGTACTCATGGTGCATGCGGTGCATAACGCCATAAGCTCTGGGAATCAGATAAGAGGAACCCTGGAAAAACCAGGTGCAGAAATAAAACACACGCTCCCATCCTTTGCTTGTGTCATACATTTGGTGAGATGCATATCTATGCAGGAAAAATGTATGAAAGAACAAAGAGAGGAACCAGTGTGAAAAGAAGAATATCAGGATCGCTACCATGTTATACCACTCGTTAAATAGATGAGAAAATGAACCGCAAAGGTAACTTAAAAATTTTCTTTCCCGCAGAATTTAACGCCATGTTAATGAATATATTAATATCTGATATGATACATAACAGCCCCTACTCTATTCTCACCCGCCTTAATTCCAGCAAATTCAGGCCATTGCTGGTCAGGCCCGTCACATTCGGCTGCCGGAAACGTACGGAAATATCGTAAAACAACGGTACCACGGGCGCATCTTTTATCACCATCTGGTCCATTTCCTGGTACAGCCGGTACCGGGTGGAATCATTCGTTTCCAGCAGGGCTTTTTCGTAAAGCCTGTCGAAAGCGGGGTTATTGTAACGGGTATAGTTGGGCGGAGCCGGGTTTTTGCTGTAAAACATCGCCAGGTAACTCTCGGCATCGGGATAATCGGCTATCCAGCTGGCGCGGAAAAACGGTACGGCGGACTTGGCCACCTGGTCCATCAGGGTGCCTTTCTGGATCACCTCCACCTCTACCTGTATGCCCACGTCCTGCAACTGGTGAGCCACGTAATTGGCCAGGTCCGCATAAATAGGAATGGACACGAGCCTGATCGGCGGCAGCCCTTTCCCGTTCGGGTAACCGGCTTCTTTCAGCAATTGTCTTGCTAAAGGGATATTGTAATGATATCCTTTAACGACTGCTGTATCAAAGGAAGGCAAACCCGCGGGCACAAAGCCCGATGTGGCGGGAATGCCGATGCTGTTGCGCAGGTAGGTCATCATTTTCGTACGGTCGAAGCCGTAGTTGATCGCCTGGCGTATACGGATATCCTGTAAGGGTGAGCCTTTCACGCCAGGTTTGTCCGGGTCCATCACGATCCCGAAATACTCGGTGTTCAGGTAAGGCGCTGTCACCAGCGCTATCTTTCCTTCCCATTCTTTTTTCAGTTGCCCTTGTTTGGTAAGCACTTCGTCTTTGAAAGACGTTTCGATATCGTTCACAAAATCCAGCTGGCCCTGGCGAAACAGCAGGAACTCCGTGCCCTTGCTGTCCACAAAACTCACTTTCACCGCATCCAGGTAAGGAAGCGGCCGGCCCTGTCCGTCTTTTTCAAAGTAATGCGGGTTTTTATGCAGTATCAGCGCCTGGCCTTCGTCCCAGTAATGGAAAATAAAAGGCCCGGTGCCCACCGGGTGTTTGCGGAAATCTTTCCCGTATTTTTCCACTACCTCATGCGGCACTACGGAGCAGTACTGCATGCTCAGGATGCCCATGATGGGATGGAACGGTTGCAGCAGCCTGAGCTGGAAAGTAGTATCGTCCAGTGCCGTGAAACCTTTTTCAGGGTCCAGCTTGTCGTTGAATATCCAGGCGCCGGGCGAAGCGGTGGCCGGTTCCATCACGCGGCGGAAACTATACACCACATCGGCGGCGGTCATCTTGCGGCCTTTACCACCGGGGAACGCCTCATGGTCATGAAAAAACACATCGTTCCTTAAATGAAAAGTATAAGTAAGCCTGTCCGCGGATACCTCCCAGCTTGTTGCAAGCGAAGGCCGGATATTCAGCAGGCTGTCCGGCTCCACCAGCGTGTTGTAGAGCTGGCGCACCGCCCACATAATCGCCTGGTTCTTGGCAAATGCGGGATCCAGCGAAGGAATGCCTTCCTGCTGGTTGTAGCGGAACACCATCTTTTGCCGGGTGCTGCGCTGGCCGCAGGCAAGCAGGAGAATTGAAAATAAAACGGCTAAGTATCTCATAAAGCGGCTTTAAGGTAACATGAAATTGCTGGAAAGTCAAATCCGCCACCGGTCAAAAAAGCCGCCGCGTTTTGCCACAATTAAAATATATTGCTTCACAAATCTGAACCTTTAATGAGACGCATATTCCCCGCACTATTGTTTATCCTTTTCGGCATTACCACCTATGGCCAGCAATTCACCCGGCAGGACACGCTGCGGGGAACACTCACGGCAGACCGCGCCTGGTGGGACGTAACGTTTTACGACCTTAACGTGCGCATCAACCCCACGGAAAAATCCATCGAAGGCACCAATGTGATCTCTTACCGCGTGATAAAACCATCCCGGCGTATGCAGATAGACCTGCAATCGCCGCTCATCCTGGACAAAGCCGTGCAGAACGGGCAGGAACTGGCGGTGACCAAAGACGGCAACGCCTGGTTTATCACGCTCAAGGCCACCCAGGCGGCAAACTCCATCCAGCAGCTTACGCTCACTTATCACGGCGTACCCCGTGAAGCCAAACGCGCTCCCTGGGATGGCGGCATCGTCTGGGGCAAGGATTCCCTCGGCCGCCCCTGGATCGCTACGGCCTGCCAGGGCCTCGGGGCCAGCGTATGGTGGCCGAACAAAGATCACCAGACGGAAGAGCCGGACAGCATGCGCATCCGCGTGACCGTGCCGGCCGGGCTCAACAATGTGTCCAACGGCAGGCTGAAACACGAAGAAACCAATTCGGACAATACCGTGACCACTACCTGGTACGTGAGCAACCCGATCAATAACTACGATGTGGCGCTGAACATCGGGCATTATAAACACTTCTCGGACAAATACCAGGGCGAAAAAGGCCCGCTGGACCTGGATTACTGGGTGCTGGATTACAACCTCGACCGCGCGCGTACGCACTTTGAAGTGGTGAAGCCCATGATGAAATGTTTTGAGCATTGGTTCGGGCCGTATCCTTTTTATGAGGACAGCTACAAGCTGGTGGAAACGCCGCACCTGGGCATGGAACACCAGAGCGCCGTGGCCTATGGCAATCAGTATAAAATGGGATACCGCGGTACGGACCTCTCCGGCACCGGCTGGGGCCTGAAGTGGGATTTTATCATCATCCACGAAAGCGGCCACGAGTGGTTCGGGAACAATATCACGACCAAAGACATCGGCGATATGTGGGTGCATGAATCCTTCACGAACTATTCCGAAACCATTTTCCTCGGATGCGAATACGGCAAAGACGCGGCCAACGCCTACGTACAAGGCATCCGCAGCAAGATCGCGAACGATAAACCGATCATTGGCCAGTATGGCGTGAACGAAGAAGGCTCCGGCGATATGTACCCCAAAGGTTCAAATATGCTGCATACCATCCGCCAGATCATCGACAACGATGAAACTTTCCGGAAGATCCTGCGCGGGCTGAACAAAACTTTCTACCACAAAACTGTGACCACTGCCGAGGTAGAACAATACATCAACAAAAACAGCGGCAAAAACTTCGATAAGGTGTTTGACCAGTACCTGCGGAGAAAAGACCCGCCCGTATTTGAATACTCGCTGGAGGGCAACCAGCTGCGTTACCGCTGGGTGGCGGAAGTAAAAGGATTTGACATGCCGTTAAAAGTAGACCTTGGAGACGGTAAAGAACAATTCATCCAGCCGGGCACGGAATGGAAAACAATTGCGGTAAAGGATGCCGCGAAATTTGCGGTGGATAAGAATTTTTATGTGAAGATCAGGAAGGTATAAACAACAAGCCGCTTCAAGTTAAAATAACAATAATGCCGCCGTGGGTTACTCTCCGGCGGCATTATTATGTCTCAAAAAACCGTTAAAATTTAATACAGTAACTTCAATCAGATCAAAATAGCAAGAAACAGGTTGTACAGGGTATGAAAACGAGTGAGATTTGTAATAAAAAAACAATGCACCATTACGAGAAAATAGCTGCCGCCATCGCATACATTTACGCGAATCATACGGAACAGCCCTCGCTGGATGATATTGCCGCAGCTGTACACCTGAGCCCGTATCATTTTCAACGCCTCTTTACGGAATGGGCCGGCGTAAGCCCGAAGAAGTTCCTCCAATATATCAGCCTGCAACATGCAAAGGGTTTGCTGGCAAAAGATTATACCGTGGAACAGGCTACTTTTGAAACCGGCCTTTCCGGCACCAGCCGCCTGCACGATATGTTCGTGAACCTGGAAGCGATGACGCCCGGTGAATACCGCAACGGCGGTGAAGCCCTCTCCATCCGCTACACATTTATAGACACCGTATTTGGTCCTATGCTGGCCGCCGCCACAGACAAAGGCATCTGCTCTATCGCGTTTGCGGACAACCGTACTGCCGCGCTTGAAGACCTCCGCCTTCAATGGCCCAATGCTTCATTCAAAGAAGAAGATTCTCCCTTTACAGATGATGTAAAGGAATATTTCGGGGAGATAAAAACGGACATACAGGAAGACCAGGTCCGTGGCGCAAAACAAGCGACTAAAGCAAAAAATGAAAAAGCCATCCGCCTGCATGTGAAAGCCACGCCTTTCCAGCTGAAGGTTTGGGAAGCGCTGCTGAAAGTACCCGCCGGCGAAGTGGCTACCTATTCCCGCATCGCACAGCAGATAGATCATCCCAAGGCGGCCCGTGCTGTAGGTACTGCCGTAGGTGACAATCCGGTGGCCTATCTTATCCCCTGCCATCGTGTAATAAAATCTACAGGTATATTTGGCGGTTACCACTGGGGGCCTGTACGGAAAACCGCCATTCTTGGCTGGGAATCCGCTAAAAACCAGGCCGTTGCCCTTTCTACTGCTGAAGAATAACCGCCGGCTGGCCTCCCGTTTGCAGGGTTATACAAAACCCGTGTTATGAACAAGAAAAAGATCAGGTCTTTTTTTGCCGAATACGAAAGACGTTTTAATGACTCGCTTGCCGGTAATCCCCTTGATGTGGATGCGATGGTGGCCGATTTTGCGGAATATGTAGTCGGCTCTGGTCCCACCGGCGTTATGGGAGGGAAAAATGATGAATCCTACCGGGAAATGATCGCGAAAAATGAAGACCACTATCGGAGCATTGGCGCGAAATACATGAAAGTGAAGGATGTTGAGGTAACGGAACTGGATGATCTTCACGCTGCTGCAAAGGTGTATTGGGATTCTGGTTATGAGAAAGACGGTAAAAAGATCACCATTGATTTTTCCGTGATCTATATCCTCACATTCCTGCATAACGAGATCAAAATATTTGCGTTCATTTCCGGCGACGAAGAAAAAGTATTGAAGGAACACGGCCTGATGCCGGAAGAAAAATCGTAGTTCCTGTCCCGCATTCCCTTACCTTTGCAAGATGCGAAACAGAGTAGTCAGCATGGGAGATGCGTTGAAGGAATACCTGAACAAAAGCCGGTTCAAACCCAGGCTGATGGAGGTGCGCATCCAGGAGAACTGGGAACAGGTAGTGGGCAAAACCATTGCCCGTTACACGGAGAGCGTTCAGCTGTTCGACGGTAAGCTGGTGATCACCACCACGGTGGCGCCGCTGAAACAGGAGCTTAACTATTCCAAAGAAAGGATCATCAAGCTGGTGAACGATATGCTGGGAGAAGAGATCGTAAAGGAAGTGATGATCCGTTAGAGCGACGTTTTGGGTTCGGTGGCTGCCACGTCTTTGTCTTTCGCCACCGGTTTTTCTTCATCTTTTACCCTTTGATTTATTTTATTGGCAATGCGGGACAGATCGTCCATGGTCAGTTTCGTTTTCAGGTGCACCATCACCATTTCCCCTTCTTCCTGGATCAATACCACGAGATTGTCGATGCGGTCGTCCGTTTTGGCATTGCTCAGCAGTTGCACATGGCCGTCCTCATGGCGGATCTCCATCAGGGATTCGAATTTGCCTTCGGTATACAGGTCCTGTTTCAGTTTGGCGACAGACTCGCGGGACACGGCTTCCCCATTATCCATTTCGATCGTCCAGAGTTTCACGCTTTTCACTTTTTTTACCAGTAGTTTCAGTTCACGCGCATCCCCTTCCCAGGCGCTGCCGGGTATGAACCAGCTTACGATGCGCAGGGGCAGGAAGCTGAGGCCGATGCGGTGGGTTTCGGCCACGCTGCAATGTTCGTTGGTGAACTGGCGCAGCTGTTTGCGTTGGGCGGAGGCGCTGATGGCCATCATGCAGGCAAGGGCGGAAAGTACAAGTACGCGTTTCATACAGGAGTATTTTGAAGGGTAATAATGGATTGATTGAATGATATCGGAAATACGCCGTGGATGGATACGGCGTGTTTCTTTTGTTATTTTTTCCCTTTGCCGCCTTTGTCCCTGAGCTGGCCCAGGTTCTGGAAGCCGTCTATGTTCATGCCCCCGGCGATTTCGCTGATCTCGGCGATGCTGAAATCCCCGAAAATGGTGAGCGCGACAAATTCATCGGAGCTGCCCACGAGCATCACCAGTTCCTGGATATTGCCTTTGGCGTTTTCGCGCACCATAAATTTAAGGTCAGTGTCCTTGTCGCGGACAGACATCAGCTCTTCCATGCCCCCGGTGAGGAATTGTGCGGCTTCGCGGTACAGTTTCTGGCCGTCTTTGGTATCTTCCTTGATCAGGATGCGCAGGCCTTTGAGTTTGCTGGCGAGTGCGGTCACCTTTTTGGCATCAGGATCGTCTATCGAGAATTTCGAGAACATGTTGAACATTTTCGGCGTGATATTGATCACGGTAAAAGATTCATCATCCTGGTATTTCTGGAAGAATTTGTCGATCGAGCTTTGCGCCAGCGCAAGTTCGCTGCTGCACAAAACACATATGATCATGAGAATCCTTTTCATTGTTTAAAAGTTTGGTTCCTGTAAATTGTTGATATGCAGTTCTAGAATAGCCATTAATTACGATTGCCCTGTACCATCTCCTGCGCTTCATTGAAGTAGCTCAGTTTTTCCATTTCTTTTTTCCCTTTGTTCAGGTTGCGGCTGAGGATCTGGAGGGCGCGTTGTGTCTGTTCGTAAGCCAGTTTCGGATCGCTGTAGGTATCCTTGAAGGCTACGGTGCTGTCGTTGGATTGGTTCAGTTTTACGGTGAACCTGTCCACGGAGTATACGATACCCGCTGCGGCGAGCAGTACGGCCGCGTATTTCATCCATCCCTGCCAGAACGGGCGGATGATCTTTGTTTCTGTTTCCCATGGCGCCGGGCGGTCTGTGAACAGCTCGGGCATGTTGATCACCTCTTCTATCTCCCCTCCTTCTGCCGCATGGAAGTACCGGAACAAGGGGGCTGCCTCCTGCAGGTCCGCAGGCAAAGGTCCTTCGTGAGCGGCGTAAAATACGCGCAGCTCAGATTCCTCGGCTTCGGTGGTCTCGCAGGCCCAGTACTTTTCCAGTAAGGCCCTGATGTTATTGTATTCCATATACATGCAGATTTTGTAATTGTTCCCGCACCTGTTTTCTCGCACGGTGCAGGTTCACTTTTACTTCACTCAGTTCTATTTCAAGTACCTCGCCTATCTCCTGGTAGCTCAGGCCGTCTATGTCCCGCAGCTGGAGAATGGTCCGGTATTTCTCCGGTAATTTATGGATGGCGCCGTGCACCCTCCGCATCAGATCACTTTTTTCAGTGCTCTGATGCGGGCTGTTGTGGGTGGCGGGCACTTCGCCGGCACGGTCCAGGTCGTCAGTTACCCTGTACTTCCGGCTTTTGATCTTGTCCAGCGCCAGGTTCCGCGTGATGCGCATGCACCAGGCTTCCAGGTTCTGAAGCTCGCCCATTTTATCTTTATTGTTCCACACCTTCACGAAGGCATCCTGGATAATATCCTTCGCATCCTCCTCATTGCCCAACAGGCGCAGCGCGAAGCGGTACAGCTTCTCCCTGAAAGGCATAATTAAAGAGATAAATACTTCGGACGACATATCACAGTTTTAGTTTGGCGGAAGGAAGCACTCCTTTCAAATGTGTTACATAAAGAAGACGACTGCCAAAATGCTTTGTTACAAAATAATAGAAAATATTTCCGTTAGATTGATTATCAGCTATTTAGGATTTAACATCTGTTAAATTAAACCTATAATACCTGTTTTATATTCTTCTTAACAGCTTTACGGGTAGTTTGGATGTACATACACTGGTAAGGTAAACCGGATTGTAAAGCAACGGCGCGGAAAACAATACAAAGCAAGCTGTGTGGCGGGGATGTTTAAAGTAAAGTGAATTCACAAAAGATCTTGCAGATGTAATGCAAAGCGGAAACCTGCTTCTTTTGTACAGCTGTCGGTGTGGCCTGGCCCACCGGCAGTTTCATTTTAAAACATGTCAGCTGCTCAGCCTGATGCGCGGGTCCACGATGCTATATAGCAGGTCAGCCACCAGGTTGATGATCACAAATATCCCGGCCGTCACCAGTACGGCGCCCATTACTACAGGGAAGTCGAATTTTTCCAGCGCGTCCACCGTCACCTTGCCTATCCCCTTCCAGCCGAAAATGTATTCTACAAAAAACGCACCCGCCAGCAACTCCGCAAACCAGCCGGTAATAGCCGTGATCACAGGATTGAGCGCATTGCGCAGCGCATGTTTGTAAAGTATCACGGGGCTGCTCAATCCTTTGGCATAAGCCGTGCGGATATAATCCTGGTTCAGCACGTCCAGCATGGCGCTGCGGGTAAGCTGCACGATGATGGCCAGCGGCCGGATGCCCAGCGTAATGGCGGGCAGTATAAGATTACGGATGTTGAGGATGCGCCCTTCGAACGGATCGATGTCGAACAGGCTGCCGGTCATGTGGAGGCCCGTGTAATCTGTGAGCACAAACCCAAAGACATACGCCAGCACGATGCCGGTGAAAAACGATGGCGCGGAAATACCGATCACACTGGCGAATACGGCCCCGGTATCCATCCAGGTGTTTTGTTTGACCGCTGATAAGATCCCCAGCGCAATACCCGCGACAGTGGCGAAAATCATCGCCGCCAACGCCAGTACCAGCGTACCCGGCAGGGCTTCCATCAATATCTCCCACACGTCTTTTTTGCCCTGGTAACTCCTCCGGAGGTAAGGCGTTTTCAGCACCAGCGCCTTATCGCCGCCCGTGCTGAAAAGCGCCACACCATTCAGCGATTCTTTCAGGTCCTGCCGGGTATGGATACCCAGCGGGCTCAGATCGTTGAGATACAGGAGGAACTGTATGCCTTTCGGCTGATCGAGATGAAGCTCCTTCCGCACATTTTCCAGGGACGTGAGGTCCGTGCGCTGCCCCAGCGTAAGCCGCGCGGGGTCCGCCGGCAGTACATTAAACAGCAGGAAAATAACGATCACCACCCCCAGGAGTACCAGGATGCCGTAACCGAGTTTGCGGAGGAAGAAGCGGAACATTATTTAAAATCAGGTATGTCGTTATAATGCCATTTGCCTTTGATCACGGATTTTTCCAGCAGCAGCAGGCAGGGTGTGCTGCGCCCGGCCGTTTTGATAGCGGTGCCGTCCATCTGCAGGAACTGGAAATCGATGCCGCGTTCTTTCTGGAACTGTTCCACCTGTGCTTTGGTGGAGCTGGTTACGCCAAACAGCATGATCTTTCCTTCTTTGAACTGCTGCTGCAGGGCCTGCATCTTTTTCTCCCACCCTTTCCCGGCACTGCTTACGTCGCGTACAAGGAACAGGTACACAGGCAGGGATTCCATCAGCACGCCGCGGTTCATATTATTGCCGTCAAAGTCGGTGAGCACAAAGTCTTTGATAGCGGGCTCGGCATTGCCTTTTTTGATCAGTTTGTCTTTACGGTCTACAAATTTCCAGGTACTGTCCTGCCAGGGATAGTTCTCATCGGTGAACTCCTGCTGTTTGCCGTCTTTTTCGTAGATCAGCACCATCTTAAACACGTCCGGCGTGGAGCCGGGGGGCACTTTCATTTTCTCCATGATGTTGTTGCCTACTTTGTAAGGCAGGCAGTCCACGATGGGGAGGTGCGCCAGCGTATACCATTGCAGCGCCACGGGGAACAGGATGGCCAGCGCCATGACGATGTTCGTAACGCGGGGGCCGAATACGGGCTTGATGCGTTTGTGATAGATAAAGATCACGAGGATCATCACCAGCAGGATGAGATCTTTGTAAAAAGACTGGTCCGCCGTGAGTTTGATGCAGTCACCAAAACAGCCGCACTCGCGTATCTCCCCGCTGAACAGGGCGAAGCCGGTGAGGAAGGTGAAAAATATGATGAGGATCAGTAGCAGGAAGGAGAAGAACCGCATGCGGTAACCCAGCAGCACGGCAAATCCCGCGATGATCTCAAATGCGTTCATAACCAGGGAAAAGGTCAGGGAGGCCGGTATCAGGAAGTGCAGGTGCAGCACTTCAAAAAACTCGTCCATTTTATAACTGAGGCCCAGCGGGTCGTTGGCTTTGATCAGCCCGGAAAAAATAAACAGTACGCCTACAAGGATGCGGAATAGGATCAGGATCAGTTTCATCCGTTATTATTTGTCTTTTTTAAAGGTCGGATGGAACCTCGCTCGCGCTCGGTTTCATCTATTAGTTCTTTTTAAAGGTTGGATAGAACCCCGCGGTTCATATCAGGCTCAAAATATTAATTATTCTGCTTTTCTTCTATCAGTATCAGGGCAAACACCGCATAATTCACGATGTCCACATAGTTGGCGTCCACCCCTTCGGAGATGATGGTTTTTCCGTCGTTGCGCAGTATCTGTTTGATGCGCAGCAGTTTGGTGAGTATCAGGTCTACAAACGATTCCTGGCTCATGCTGCGCCAGGCTTCCCCGTAGTCGTGGTTTTTGGCTTCTTTTACCTCGCTGATGAAGGTGATTTTTTCATCGTACAGCGCCGCCACTTTTTCAACAGGGAGGTCGGTATAAGGGTCTTCCGAGCCAAGGTCCATCTGCATCAACGCGATCACCCCGTAATTGATGATGCCCCTGAATTCGTTGCTGATGTCGTCCGCCACTTTCTGCACCCCCAGCTCCTGGATAGTGCGGATGCGCTGGGCTTTGATAAAGATCTGGTCCACGATGGACACCGGGCGCAAAACACGCCAGCTGGTGCCGTAATCTTTTGTTTTTTTGATAAAGATTTCCTTACTGCTGTCAATCACCTGCTGATAAGTCATTCAATGCGAATTTATAATACGAATTACGGCAAGGCTAATATTTTTACGATACCTTTGAAAGTATTCCTTCATTGTTAATACGTTATTAGCGCTTGGGTTCCAAAAATACACTATTACGCAAAGATTTTACCATCCGCTGCCGCGGAAAGTTAATCCCCCTGTCCCACCCCGTGGTGATGGGGATCATTAATATTACCGACGATTCTTTTTATGCCAATAGCCGCAGCCGTAGCCTGCAGCACATCATCACCCGCGCGGGCGAAATGCTGGAAGCCGGCGCCGGTATGCTGGACCTGGGCGCCCAAAGCACCCGCCCCGGCGCGGAGGAAGTAGGCCCCGCCGAAGAGCTGGAGCGCCTGCTGCCCGTTATCCATGGCCTGGTGAACCATTTCCCGGAAGCCGTACTGTCCGTGGACACCTACCACGCCGCCGTTGCGGAAAAAGCCATCCTCGCGGGCGCCGCCATTATCAACGATGTCAGCGCCGGGGAAATGGACCCGGAGATGATCCCCACGGCCGCCGCCCTCAAAGTGCCGTACATTGCCATGCACATGAAGGGCACGCCTTTAAACATGCAGAAAGACCCGCTGTATGAAGACGTGGTGCGCGAAGTACTCGATTATTTTATTTATAAAACAGACGCCTGCCGCCAGGCCGGCATCGCGGATGTGATCATAGACCCGGGTTTTGGTTTCGGGAAAACCCTCGCCCACAATTACCAGCTGCTCGATAAGCTGGAATTGCTGCTGCTGGCAGGAGCGCCTATCCTGGCAGGCGTATCCCGTAAAAGCATGATCTACCGCCTCCTGGGCAGCACCCCGGCGGAAGCCCTGAACGGTACTACCGTCATAAATACCCTTGCCTTGCAGAAAGGGGCCTCCATTTTGAGGGTGCACGACGTCAAAGAGGCCATGGAAGCGGTGCGTATCGTTTCTTTTATGCAAAACGTTTAGCTAAGACAAATATTTTTATTTTTACGACATGAAGGATGTATACCAATTTTGGGGTTTTGAGTTTCGCTGGCTGCATGTGCTTGACCTGCTGATCGTTTTTTTCCTGATCATCCAGTTGTACCGGCTGCTCAAAGGCAGTCTCGCCTTTAATATATTCATCGGGCTGCTGATGGTGTATGCCGCCTTTTTCCTGGTGCGCTCCCTCCAGATGCCGATCCTGACCAATATCCTGCAAAACTTTATCAATGTCGGGCTGATCGCCATTATAATCATTTTCCAGCCGGAGATCCGCAAGTTCCTGCTGGTGCTCGGGAAAAAGACACCGTTGAGCAAAGACAGCTTCCTCACCAAATTATTCCTGCCGGACCGTTTTAAGAGTTATAAAGAAGAAGAACACATCATCAACGAGGTGATCACCGCTGTGGGGCATATGGTGGCCAGCCAGACCGGCGCGCTCATTGTCATCGCCACCACTTACCGCGTAAAGTTCGATTCCGCTTCCAGCATCGCGATAGACGGGAATGTGAGCGCAAAACTGATTGAAAGCATTTTTGAAAAGAACAGCCCGCTGCACGATGGCGCACTGATCATTGTAGGCAATAAAATACTGGCCGCCAAGTGCATACTCCCTATGTCCGAAAACACGAACCTTCCCACCCGCATCGGTATGCGGCACCGCTCGGCGGTAGGCATTACCGAGCATAGCGACAACCTGGCCATCGCCGTGTCCGAAGAACGCGCGACCATTTCCTTTGCTCAGGATGGCCAGCTCACGCAGAACGTATCGCTGGAAGAACTGAAAGTGAAACTCTATGAAGTGCTCGTGGACGGGTATTGATCTTCATTCAGCCTCCTGGTAAAGTCCAGCACCGTATTCCGGTAAAAATTAAAATACAGATAGATCACTTCGGTGGCAAACCGGCTTTGGGTATCCCCCTTAAAATACAAAGTCCCCCGAAATGCTTCGGGGGATCTATGTTTGGGGGGATGACTCTATAATAAATAACCTAATGTTCAAGTTTGACGGCCAGCTGCTGTCCCTTCACCTGCACGGTATATTCTCCTGACGGAAGGGAGGCTAACTGTAAGGTATATACGCCGCGCACATGCCCTGCTTCGAGCGGTATCATTCTCACCGGCATCTGTTGAGCGTCGTAAATGGTGCATTGCACTGTTCCCTGTTCAAAAGCAAGGGAGGGTACCTGAATGCGGACACGCCCTTTGTTGGCAGGCAGTTGTTGCATGTCAGTCACATTTATATGGATGAAAAAGAGTAAACTCCAGCAATACATAAAGAACCTTTTTATAGGTAGACTTCGGCTCTTTACAGGAGGTGGTTAAAAGATTGGATGGTCAAATATACAACTATTTAAATCCTATTATATGTGGATTTTGTTAACTCGGTGTTAACCAACTGGTAAGCGTTCAGAAAACATCTTCAAAATGTATGATTTCCATGGGATTATTAACGGTTATGGTGATGGCCAGGATGTCGAACCGGATGTCTGAACTACCCGGCGCGAACTGTTCAAGATAACATTCCGCCACCCGTCGCAGGTGTTCCTCCTTCAGCCCGTTCACCGCTTCTTCCGGCATACCGAAGGCCTGGCCGCTTCTTGTTTTTACTTCCACGAACACCAGCGTATCTCCCTGCTTCGCAATGATGTCTATTTCTTTTCTGCCGTATTTCCAGTTCGTATGCAGGATGGAGTATTGTTTGCCGCGCAGGTATGCCGCCGCGATCTCCTCTCCCTTTTTGCCCAGCGTATGATGAGAAGCCATCCTATTTATATATTTTTACAGCTCAACAATGGAAAAAATGCCTGACCCGAAATTATTCTATCTCAAAGGAAAAGTACAACATTATGCCTGGGGCGGATTTAAATACATCCCGGAATTGCTGGGCCTGCCGGTAACGGACAAACCCAGCGCCGAATACTGGATGGGCGCCCACCAGAGCGCTCCCGCGCAGCTGGAAGCTGCCACTCCCCTCCCGCTGAACGAATACATCGCCGCAAGCCCCGCTGCCATCCTTGGGCAGAAGGCGGCGGACCGTTTTGGCGAACTACCGTACCTGTTTAAAATACTGGATGTGAAAGACATGCTCTCCATCCAGGTGCACCCCACCAAAGCCGAAGCCGAAAAAGGATTTGCCCGCGAAAACGCTGAGGGTATCCCGCTGAACGCTCCCCACCGTAATTATAAAGATGACAATCATAAACCGGAGATCATGGTGGCGCTCAGCGAGTTCTGGCTGCTGCATGGTTTTCTGCCGGAAGATAAACTGAAAAAAGTATTGCAGGACGTGCCCGAGCTGCGCTCACTCGCCGGCATATACGAAAAGGAAGGGTATTTCGGCCTGTACAGGACCGTGATGGAAATGCCGCAGGAAGAAGTGAACACCATGCTGCGCCCCCTGGCGGAGCGTGTATTGCCGCCCTACCAGGCCGGCACCCTGCAAAAGAGCGACCCCGCCTTCTGGACGGCCCGCGCGATCGCAAACGACCCGGAAGGCATGAACCGGCTGGACCGCGGCATCTTCTCCATCTATTTTTTTAATATCGTACATACTTCACCGGGAGACGCCGTATTCCAGGACGCGGGCATCCCCCACGCCTACCTCGAAGGACAGAATGCCGAGCTGATGGCCAATTCGGACAATGTACTCCGTGGCGGCCTCACACCCAAACATATCGATGTGGCGGAGCTGCTGAAACACACGCGTTTTGAGCCGGTACATCCAAACATCCTGAAAGGTGAGCCCCTGCAGGAAGGGAAAGAAAGGATCTATCCCACGCCCGCGCCGGATTTTGTGATCAGCAGCATTAGCCTGAAGACCGGTGAAAGTTACGCACACACTGCGGCCGCTCCTGAAATATGGATCGTGCTCAGCGGGCAGGGCGTTGCCAAAGGCTCCGCGGAACTCAGCCTCGCCAAAGGCACCACCGTTTTCGCCGCTTTCGGTGAATCTTACAACATTACCGCTGATACGGACCTCGTGGTCTTTAAGGCATCTATCCCTTAATTGTTTATATTTGTACTGTTAAAGCAAATGTTTGCGTATGAAGAAAGAAACTTTATCCAGGATTTTACTGATAGGCGGGCTGATATTCCTGACCGTTCTGGGCCGCCTGATCACGAACCATCTTCTGATCTATAATTTTACAGCCATGGGCGCCGGCGCACTGTTTGCCGGTGTGGTGCTGAAAGACAAGAAATACGCTTACGTGGTGCCTGTACTGGCCCTGTTCCTCAGCGATCTTTTCTTCCATTTCTTTACCTCCATCCAGGGTTTCTACGGCGGTGAAATGTTCTTCGTTTACGGGGCATTCATCCTGATCACGTTTATGGGCACACAGATCCGTAAAGTGACCATGGGTCGCATCTTCCTGGCTTCCATCGCTTCAGGGCTGGTGTTTTACCTGTTGTCCAACTTCGGCACCTGGCTCTTCCGCGATATGTACCCGCACACTTTCAGCGGCCTCATGAGCTGCTACTGGGCGGCTGTACCGTTCTTCCGCAACGACCTGTTCGGCAGCTTTTTCCTGAACACCATCATGGGCAATGTGTTTTACAGCGGTGTGCTCTTCGGGGCTTACGCCCTGCTGAAACCCGTGTTCATCAAAGAACAGGAAACAAAAGAACAATACGCAGCGTAATATACCTTCGATCGTATATATAAAAAAGGATGACGTCACAGTCATCCTTTTTTATTTCATGTCAGTTCCCGATACGCTCATTCCCAATCCAGGAACCAATACTTTTCATGTTTTATCTTCCGGTAAGCGGGCAGCTGCACCGACAGGCTGAATAACGGGCAGTCCGTCACCACGGTATGAAACTCCCCGTTTTCCCCGCATACATCCACCCCGGCGGCTTCCAGGTCCGCTACCAGTACATCGTCCAGCAGGCGCCCGAGGAAATGCTCTCCCAGGTGTTCATTGCAGGATACGATCCGGCATTTGATGCCCTGCTCCAGCATACGGTACACCAGCATCTTACGGTCCAGCTGCCAGAGCGGAAGCACGGCACGAAGACCCGCGGCGGCGCATACTTTTTCTTCCCAGTCGCGGTGCGGCTGGAGGTCTATATCCCCGAACACGGCGGCGGTAGCCCCGTATTGTTCCCGGATTGTTGTAAGTGTGGCGGTGAAATGCTGCTCGTAATCCGCCCAGGTGGAGGGTTGCAGGTGAATGGGCAGGCCCAGCGCGGCTGCCTGCTGTTGCAGGATGGCCGGCGGAAGACCGTGTGAGCGGGATATACGGCCGTTCTCATTCAGGATGTTCAGCAGTGCAACAGGCTGGTGGCCTTGCTGAACGGCCTGCATAAAGGCAAAACAGCTGTCTTTCCCGCCGCTCCAGGAGCAGATGATATTTTCGGGGGTGTTGGTCATATGGTTTATAAAAATGCCGCGGAAAGGGTTTCCCGCGGCATATATGTTAATTTAAAACTCGTCATTGCGGCCTAATCATCCAGCTTCAGCACCGCCAGGAAGGCTTCCTGCGGCACCTCTACGTTCCCGATCTGGCGCATACGTTTTTTACCTTCTTTCTGTTTCTCCAGCAGTTTACGTTTACGGGAGATGTCACCGCCATAACATTTAGCGGTTACGTCCTTACGCATCGCGCTGATGTTTTCCCTCGCCACGATCTTCGCACCGATGGCGGCCTGAATCGCGATCAGGAATTGCTGGCGGGGCAGCAGTTCTTTCAGTTTTTCGCAGAGCTTGCGGCCGAAGTCCTGCGCGCGGCTGCGGTGGATCAGGGCGCTAAGGGCGTCCACTTTCTCCGCGTTCAGCAGGATGTCCATCTTTACGATATCGCTTTCACGGAAGCCGATGGGTGAATAATCGAAGGAAGCATACCCGCGCGTCTGACTTTTCAGTTTGTCATAGAAGTCAAACACGATCTCGGTGAGCGGCAGTTCGAACATCAGTTCCACGCGGGTGGTGGTGAGGTAGCTCTGGTTCAGCAGCAGGCCCCTTTTGCCAAGGCAAAGGGTCATGATATTGCCGATATATTCAGGTTTGGTGATGATCTGTGCACGGATCCAGGGTTCCTCGATGCGCTCCAGCTTGGTGGGGTCGGGCATTTCGGAAGGATTGTTTACGATGATCAGTTTTTCCTGCGTGTTGTATGCTTTAAAACCTACGTTGGGTACGGTGGTGATCACGGTCTGGTTGAACTCACGTTCCAGCCTTTCCTGGATGATCTCCATATGCAGCATCCCGAGGAATCCGCAACGGAAGCCGAAACCAAGCGCCTGCGAGGTTTCCAGTTCGTAGGTGAGCGATGCATCGTTCAGCTGGAGTTTGTCCATACAGTCGCGCAGCTCTTCAAAATCTTCGGTCACCACGGGGAAGATGCCGGCAAATACCATCGGCTTCACCTCTTCAAAGCCCTGGATGGCTTCTTTGCAGGGATTGTTCGCCAGGGTGATGGTATCCCCTACTTTTACTTCCTTCGCGTTTTTGATACCGGTAATGATGTATCCCACATCCCCTACGTTCACCTGGCTTTTGGGTTCCAGGCCGAGTTTGAGGATGCCTACTTCGGCGGCTTCATATTCTTCCCCGGTGTTCACAAAACGGATGATGTCCCCTTTGCGGATAGAACCGTTGAAGATGCGGAAATAAGCGATAATGCCGCGGAATGAGTTAAATACGCTGTCGAATATCAAAGCCTGCAGCGGCGCTTCCTGTTCGCCTTTAGGGGCGGGGATGCGCGTCACGATAGACTCCAGTATTTCTTCGATGCCGATGCCGGATTTGCCGGACGCCAGCAGGATGTCTTCTTTTTTAACGCCGATCAGTTCAATGATCTGGTCGGTCACTTCTTCGATCATGGCGCCTGCCATGTCGATCTTATTGATAACGGGGATGATTTCAAGGTCGTTTTCCAGCGCCAGGTACAGGTTCGAGATGGTCTGGGCCTGTATGCCCTGGGCGGCGTCCACCAGCAGCAGGGCGCCTTCGCAGGCGGCCAGCGCGCGGGATACTTCATAGGAGAAGTCCACGTGGCCGGGGGTGTCAATCAGGTTAAAGATATATTGTTCGCCATTTTTCGCTTTATAGCTCATCTGGATGGCGTGGCTCTTGATCGTGATCCCTTTTTCCCTTTCCAGGTCCATATCGTCCAGCACCTGGGCCTGCATGTCCCGGTCGGAAATGGTATGGGTAAATTCCAGTAGTCGGTCCGCCAGGGTGCTTTTACCATGGTCGATGTGGGCGATAATGCAGAAATTCCTGATATTCTTCATATATAAAAAACAATTACGAACCGTCAGTCACGGATAACGAATGATGAAAAAATGGCGTTCAGCAAAGACTACCGGCAGCCCCCGGGCCCTAAAGGCCTCCATTCGTGATCCGCAGCTGTCAATTCGTAACTCATTATTTGCGCAAAGGTATTAAATTTTGTTCTTCTTTTATGTGTGGATAAGGGCTTTTGGGGGTATTTCTTTACTTTTAACAGCAAAAACAGAACATGGCACTGCAACAATCATTTGAAGAGGCCGTGGCGGCCAGCAAAACACTGGATTCCAAACCAGATAATGACATCCTCCTGCAACTCTACTCCCTTTACAAGCAGGCCACCGAGGGTGACATCAATATAGAACCGCCCGCCAATATGTTCGATTTCGTAGGCAAAGCCAAATACGACGCCTGGAACAATCTCAAAGGCAAAACCAAAGAACAGGCCATGGAGCAATACATCGCGCTGGTGAATCAACTGAAGAATAAGTAACTTTACGGAATGGTACCCAATTATACGATTAGTGAACGGACGCAGTATTATTTAGGACTGGAAGAAGAATTCGGCGCGCACAATTATCACCCCCTGCCTGTGGTGCTCAACCGGGGCGAAGGGGTATTTGTATGGGATGTGGACGGAAAACGGTATTTCGATTTCCTTTCGGGTTATTCCGCCGTAAACCAGGGGCATTGCCACCCGAAGATCGTGGCCGCCCTGGTGGAACAGGCAGGGCAGCTCACCCTCACTTCCCGCGCTTTTCACAGCCAGCTTTTAGCGGAATTTGCTGCGTACATCACCCGGTATTTCGGGTACGACAAGGTATTGCCCATGAACACCGGCGTGGAAGCCGTGGAAACCGCCCTGAAACTCTGCCGCCGCTGGGGGTATGTGGTGAAGGGTATTCCTGAAAACAAAGCGAAGATCATCGTCTGCGCCGAAAACTTCCACGGCCGTACGCTGAACGTGGTGTCTTTCAGTACAGACCCTGTAGCCCGCCGGGACTTTGGCCCCTATATGCCGGGTTACGAGGTGATCCCCTTCAACAACCTGCCCGCGCTGGAAATGGCGCTGCAGGACCCGAACGTGGCCGGTTTTATGGTGGAGCCCATCCAGGGCGAAGCCGGGGTAAAAGTGCCGGACGAAGGGTATCTTTCAAAGGTCCGTCAATACTGCACGGACGCTAATGTGTTATTTATCGCGGACGAAATCCAGACCGGCCTTGCCCGTACCGGCATGATGCTGGCCTGCGATCACGAACAGGTCCGCCCGGATATCGTGATCCTCGGCAAAGCCCTCTCCGGTGGCATGCTGCCCGTATCCGCCGTACTGGCGGACGATGAGATCATGCTTACCATCCACCCGGGAGAACATGGCTCTACTTACGGCGGCAACCCGCTGGCCTGCAAAGTGGCCATGGCCGCGCTGGAAGTATTGCGCAACGAACGGATGGCGGAAAACGCCGTGAAAATGGGCGAGCTGCTGCGCAAAGGCATCAGCGCCCTCAATTCGCCGTTTGTGAGCGTGGTACGAGGCAAAGGCCTGCTGAATGCGATCGAGATCAGGCATTCCGATGAAGATGCCGCCTGGGAACTATGCCTGGCGCTGAAAGAAAACGGCCTGCTGGCCAAACCCACCCATGGGGACAAGATCCGGTTTGCGCCGCCCCTCGTTATCACTGCCGCACAGATCGACGAATGTGTGGGGATTATTCAAAAAAGCCTGGAAACATTATAAATGAGTACAAACAGTAAAGCCATCCGGAGCTCCGGGTGGAAAACGGATTTAATGATCGGCTTCCCGGACGGGGTATTGCTCCTGCTGTTCACCACGCAGGTGCTGTATTCCAAAAGTCTTACCGTGCAGGCCTTTTATGTGATCCACTTCCTCGTGCTGGGTATCGCTACCCTGCTCATGATGATCGCCGTATTCCGCGCAAACCGCGGGGACGAAGACGAAGGCCTCATGAGCCCGGAAGAAAAAGAAAAACTCGAAAAACTGGATATCTCACCTTCTATGATCGCCCATATTGCGGACGAAATGGAAAAAGACCAGCAGGTCTGGGAAAAGACCCTGGAAACGGAAGAGGTGAACCTCCAGTCCTACGGCACGCTCCACGCCGTGCGCAGCATGATCGCCACCGGGGTGTTTTTTTTCCTGGGGGGCTGTGTGGCTTTCCTGCCTTACCTGTTTCAGGAGGATTTTCCGGCAGCATCACGTATTAGCTTGAGTATCAGCCTGGTATTCCTGCTGCTGTTTGCCCTGCTGAAAGCCCGTATCACGGGCGAAGGCACCGTGCGTATCACGATGCGTTACCTGCTCACGGGCGGCGCAGTGGTGCTGGTGTCTTATTTGTTGTCTTCGTTTATTTAAGGAGATGACCGCTTTTTTGCAACAATGCCTGGATTTTAGTTTTCCGCTCTTAATGACCAATATTTGCTGATTATTTGTTAAATTGGTGAATGTCCATACTGATTTCAAATAATAAGAGAGTGATTTTGATATTTTGGAAAAATCAAGCAGAGCGTCCTTTTGAAATTTTTTCGAATTTAAAGAACTTCTGTCTGAGCTATCCTGAATACAACTACAATACTCTTAATAATTACTTAAGCAAAAGGAAAATTCCTTTTGAAAATATGGAGGTACGCGTGGAACGAAAAAATATAATTACCCGACCGAAAGAGAAAACCACATCTGCCGGTAATGATCGTAAAATAATGCCGGTAGTCCGCAAGATTGCGATGAAAGAAGCAAATGATTCTGACAGGGACTGGGAATATTGGCTTGGCCAATCTTCCAGTAGAAGATTAGAAGCCTTAACCTTTATTATCACGCAGTCCCTAGCGAAGGGCGCCCGACTGGACAAAACAGTCATAAATAAGAAAACATTAGGAGCATGATCTTGGCGAGAGATTTTGAAGATTTTGTAAAGCTGCTTAATAAACACCAGGTGCATTATATGGTAGTTGGCGGCTATGCCTTGGCATTTCATGGAAAACCCCGTCATACGGGTGACTTGGATATTTGGATCAATATTTCTGAAGACAATGCAGAGCGAATGTTGAAGGTCCTGCATGATTTTGGCATGGGGGCGTTGGGCTTTGAAAAAGTAGATTTTCTACAGCAAGGGTTTATTACGCAAATTGGGTATCCCCCACTTAGGATTGATATTTTAAACAGTATTGATGGTGTTGAGTTCGGGGAAGCCATGGAAAATCGTCAGCAGATAACGCTTGATGATGGCCTTGAGATATCCTTTATTGGGTTGCAGGATCTGCTTAAAAACAAAAAAGCTGCTGGCCGTAGTCAGGATCTGACAGATATTAAAGAGATCAAAAAGATTATGCCCCAAAAAGAACCCGATAAGGGCAAGCGGCCAAGACGGTGATTGGTTATACAGGCCCTCTTTTCTGTGTTCTTGACCTGGATTCTACTTCTTCCCCCCAAAGTATTAAACAGCCCCGCATTTTACGCTAAAAGGCCTTCTAACGGCCTTGTAACCTTTGTCTAACTCACTGTAACCTTTATAAAAGCCGGTGTAACCTTTGTCTAACCTTTATGTAACCTTTATGTTTTTGAGGTAATTTTTTACTTCACCAGCGTCTTCCAGTTCCATAATACGCAGCCAAATACCGCCAGCGCGGCAGCGAGGCTCAGCCAAAGGGCGATCTTCTGATCCGGGCAGATACCCATTTCGCAGCGGGAAAACAGCAGCATGTTCCTGAAAGCCCAGGCTGACAGGAAAGCGCTCACAAACAGGTTCACCCTCGGGCTCCAGGCCTTTTGGAAGAGGAAGAACAGGATGGCCAGTACAGACACCGCAATGCTCAGCTTACCCGGCTCGCCAAAACTGGAACCTTCGGTCTGCATACCGGAAAATACCTTCAGTTCCCCGTTCACATGAACGCTGATCCAGGGAAGAAAAGCGCAGATAATCACGATCACAGCGGCCAGTATGCCGTAAATAGAGGATTTTGACATGATTCGGTATTGTTGGGAACGCAAAGTAAGGGCGAATTTATGAGAAATGGAAAAGTCCGGGCGGGTAATATTATTTTCACTTTCTTCAGGTGCACCTCATCTGCACCTCAACTCCACCTCCCCTGCACCTCTCCTATAGCATCCATATAGCTTTCCCGGTACTTCCAGGCAGTTGTGCGGTAAAAATGAAGTTTGGGTGAATATAGTATGCATCTAAAAAGGGCCGGCCAGATTTTTATCCCGGTCAGCCCTTTTTGTGTATGTTTTCCCTCTGGGAAACCTATTTCGCGCCCGGGGGACAGTTCATCATCAGGAACTGCGTATACAATGCGCTCAGGTGCTCCGTAGTACCTTCTCCTTCATAAATACCATGCGTACGGTTCGGGTACGCCATCATCTGGAAGATCTTTTTATGTTTGATCAGTTCGTTGATCAGCATTTCCGCATTCTGGTAATGCACATTATCGTCTCCCGTGCCATGGATATACAACAGCTTGCCCTGGAGGTTCTTGGCATGAGTGAGCGGCGAACCGGCTACAAAATCCTCCCTGTTTTCGGAAGGCAGGCCCATATAACGTTCCTGGTAAATATTGTCGTAGGTTAGCTCATTCGCCACGGCGGCAATGGCAATCCCGGTTTTATAGATCTCCGGGTATTGGAACAGCAGGTTGAGCGTCATGGAACCGCCGCCGCTCCAGCCCCATACTGCAATGCGGTTTTTGTCCACATAAGGCAGTTTCAGTATTTCCTTCGCACCCATGGCCTGGTCACGCGCGTTGATGAGGCCTACCTTGCGGTAGATGCTTTTGCGCCATTCCCGGCCTTTGGGGGCCGGCGTGCCGCGGTTGTCTATAGACATGTAAATATACCCGTCCCTGCTCATGTCGCCATCATACAGGAAGTTGTTCGTGGCGCCCCAGCTGTCCGTGATCTTGAATGACGCGGGCTCGCCGTATACGTAGAATACAACGGGGTATTTTTTAGTGGAATCGAAGTCCCGCGGTTTGGTCATCCAGGCATCAAGCGTGACGCCATCCGCGGTGGTCACCTGGAAATACGTGGTGTTATCTTTCCGCTTGGCTGCTTTGGCGGCTTCTCCTGAAAAATCTTTCCCGGAAATGCTGTTATGCTCCGGCAGCGATACGAACTCCGCCGTTGGGCTCAACAGGTGGCTTTCGTAGGAATGGCCCGCTACTTTGCCGTTGGGCGATATCTCGTATTTGTGGGTGCCGCGCTGGGCCTGCGGCGTTACGCGGGTGGCGGCCGTACCGGAAAAGTCCGTTTTATAAAGATACTGGCCGGTAGCGTCACCGGGCGAAGCCAGGAAATATAGCTGACGGCCCGCTTCGTTGTAACGGCAGAGATTGATCACATCATAATCGCCGGGCGTGAGCAGTTTTTCCTGCCCGCCTGTGGTATTGATCTCGTAGATATGCCTCCAGCCGTCTTTTTCGCTGAGCCAGAGGAAAGACTTCCCGCTGTTCAGCCAGTCCCAGCCGGTGATGTCCCCATCGTCCCAGGAAGATTTTACATCCACCCAGGCTTTATCCGTTTCGGTAAAGATGGTGTTTGCCTGGCCGTTGGCGGCTTGTAATATCATCAGTTTAGAGCTGTTCTGCTTGCGGTTCAGCTGCTGGATAATGAGGCGGTTGCTGCTGCCCGGTATCCATTCCATGCGCGGGATGTAATGCTGCACGGCATCGCCGGGCACCTGCATCCAGGTGGTCTTTTTGCTGAGCAGGTTCACCACGCCCACTTTGCAGGCGGATGGGTTTTCCCCGGCCTTGGGATACTCCACGGGCACGGTGAATGAATAAATGGAGTCTGTATTATTGATCATCAGGAAGTCGCGGATGTTTTTGGCGTCTATCTGCCAGTACGCGATGCTTTTGCTATCGGGGCTCCAGCGGAACCCGTCGCGGCAGCCAAACTCCTCTTCATACGCCCAGTCGAAAGTGCCGTTGATCAGCTTGCGGGTGCCGTCTTTGGTGAGCTGGTCGATCTTGCCGGTGGCCAGGTCTTCCACGTACAGGTTATGTTTGCTCACATAAGCGGCTTTGGCGCCGTCAGGCGAGATCTTGGCGAACATAAGGGAAGATTCCGGGAGGCCTTTGCCAAGCTGGCGGAGCTTTTTGCCGGGAAGGTTGTAATACCAGTAATCGCCCCGGGTTTCGTAGCGCCATACTCTTTTTGTGTTGGTGAACAGCAGCAGGCCCTTTTCGTCCGGGGTGAAGGTAAAGTGGCGGGTAGACAATGGTTTGGCGGCTCCGGCGGGCGTCAGCGCCCCGGCGGATACCAGTTCGGTTTGCTGGCCATTGGTGGCCGATACGGAATAAACGGCGCCGTTTTGCCCCTGGTAGAACGCGTCCCCGGCGGTGTTCCACTTTAGTTCCTGGGCATGGGCGGCCGTGCCGGCGATCACCAGGCAGAGCAGCAGGAATAGCTTGTTAAATGATTGCATAAAGGATATTATGAAATTGATATGAGGATAAAAATAAGGTTTTCAAGGGCAAACAGGCCCCCGGAATGTTATAAATGGTAAGTGGTAACATTTCTTCTCAAAAATTGATTTAATAGCGTAAAGTTAATACCCGAGCGGGTTTCAAACCTTTTAACTTATGTATTCACATGAATTTACAAGAATTATCCATAATAAATTTTGACAATTTAATAAATTCAGTATTTTTATGGGGTCAAGCGATATCCTATCCGAAAAAACCAAACAGATGGTACAAGTATCCTATTCTTACAAAAACCGGGAGTTTTTCCAACTCGAAGACTCCATCATGAACCAGATCGCGGAAAGCGGCAAACGGATGCTTTTCGCCCTTTTGGAACCCATTCACGATGTTTTAATCACTGAGAACGGCAAAATAAAAATTTGCTTAGACGAACGTCCGAACATTGAACTGGAGGGCTTCAGCGCGCCTGTTAAGCACCAGATCGAATGTACGCTGCGCGGGGAGGAATATGAAAACTAGTTCCCGACCGTTTCCCTGCTAATCGAATACACACAGATAATACTACCTACTGATGCTGCGGTGCATACTTTGTGCACCGCAGTTTTTATAAACGGGCATGCCCATGGCCAATATTACCCGGACTATCCGGATCAGGGCCGGCCGCAGGCTGATGGGTCAGCTGCTGCGCCTGCTCTTCTGTATCATTAACCTGGCACTTCTTTTTACCGGCTTTATACTGAGGAAACCAACCTATGTAGTCACCGGCGCGCTGCTGCTCACCGTTATGATCGTGATCCGTATCGGCCGCAGCTCCATCACCGTCACCCTGCACGCCGGCGGTATCGTTTTCTCCTGCCCTTTCTGGAAAAGACATTTCCCCTGGAACGACATCCGTTCCGCCGGGGTATACTGTATCAAAAACGGCGAAGTAGTGCTCCGCGACCCGCGGCATGCACGCTCCGGCGAACGCCTTCTCATTTTTGTGTCCGTACATCATGGCTACAGGCCCCGGCGATACGACCGGTTCAACAGCCGGCATTCCATGCACTTCCGCTGGAACCGCGACGCCTGGACGGCCATTGCCGCGCGCATCTCTCCCCAGGCCGCGGTGGCCTATGGCAGATGAACATTTTAAAGCCGGTATGTGTAATAGATAAAACCTGTTACCATCCGTCGTCCCCTACATATCATCGCATGCATTCTCTTATTCTTTTCACTGCCCGCAACGGCCCAGAAGAAAGATACCCTCTGGCTGCTGAACGGCACATTGGTGATCGGGGAACTGAAAAGCATACAGGTAGGCATCATACAGTTCAAAGCCACAAACGCCGGCACGCTTAATATCAAACGGCACAACATCCGGACCATGGTGGCCACTTATCATGACTTTAAAGTGGAGACGCTGGATGGTGAGATGTTTTACGGCAATGTTTTCCCCTCTCCCGTGAAAGGTTATATCAGGATGATGGGAAAGGAAATAAAACTGTCCGAGATATTTACATTGTTCAATTTTAAAGAAGGCCTTTTCCGGCAGGTGCAGGGGGACGTGAGCGCAGGTTATTCGTTTACCCGTTCCAGTGGCACCGGCCGCCTGAACATGGATGGTAACTTTACCATGCAGAACCGCAAGTATGAAGTTAAACCTTCCTTTACCAGCATCACCAGCTTCAACCCGAACGATTCCGTAAGCCGCGAAAGGGAGAACATCACACTACAGGGGATTTATGACATTACGCCTTTTATTTTTCCCATCGTTATCCTTACCTACGACCGCAACCTCCAGCTGGGGCTGAACCGGCGTTTTTCAGAAGGTGCGGGCCTCGGCACAAAGTTCCTTATCAGCCCTTCCATGCAGGCCCGCGTGATCACCGCCGTCGTGATGAACCAGGAAAGATATTCCGATGGAACCAGCAGCGGCAACCTCGTGGAAATACCCGTGGTACTGTATTATAATTTCTTCCGGTATACCTCGCCGAACATCAGCCTGGCTACCACGCAAAGCGTGTATTTCGGCATCAACCAGGATGGCCGTATCAGGGAGGAAGGAGAAACAAAATTATCCTGGGAGATCGTGTCGGACTTCACATTGAGCCTCACATTTTATAACAGTTATGATAGCCGGCCTTCTGTGAGCGACAACGGTAATTTTGACCTGAGCACCGTCATAGGCGTGGGTTATACGTTCTGATTATACCTGGATATTACCGGCATAAAAAAGCCCCGGCTGTGGCCGGGGCTGTAAATTTCCAATTGTAGTATACCTTGAATAAAAGCCAATTTATATAATAATATCAGAATAACAAAATATTGCATTTATTTCACTCGTCCTTCGCACCTTTTTCACCAGTGAACCAATGTTCCTTATCCCTGAATAAAACGTTGAAAGTAGTGAGTGATCCGTATATGCGGGTGATGTATTGCTGGAGGTTCACTTTGTCTTCATCGCTCAGCTGTTTATGCCCGTTGATCTGCTGCTCCAGCACTCTCAGCCTGTCGCGCACCATCACGATCTTGTGAAAAAATGCTTCCAGCGGTACATCCTTTCCCTTGAGGGACGGGTCTTTCGGCTGAAGTGTCATGGTGCCGCCGGCCCAGCGTTCGCCGATGGGCACTACTTCGCCGAAGCCGTTCCAGAGGCGGAGTATTTTCAGCAGGGAAGTTTCCACCTGGGAGGTGGTTTCCAATTCCACCGTCTGGTTTTCGCTGTAGAGTATTTCAAAAAGCGGGTCCGTTTTATCGATCTCTTCCACGCCGCTGTTCATGAAAGTAACGATGTACTGGGCATATTTCACGCCTATTATAACGCCTGGCCCATAACGCGCATGCTGCACCCGGGAGCCGACGCCTGCTGTTAGTTCTTCCATTTCCTTTTTTTGTGCGGTAATATACGAATAAGTTACAGGGAATTTTCAGGCCCGTGCCTTGTTTTAAAGTACAATAACGCCGGCATCAAAGGCCGTCTTCCTGCGCGTTCACTTCCCTGCCGGAGAAGGACAGGATGGTGTTGATCAGCAGCCGGCGCATCTTCCGCTCGGTTTCTTTGTCCGGCCGGGGAATGAGGAACTGTACCTTGTAATGCACGAGGTCCTTTTTGATCTCGAGTATCTTCAGTGAAAAACTGTTTTCGGTGATATTGGTGGCGAAGGGCCGCAGTACGGTCTTCAGCTCTTTTTCCAGTTCATCCGGCGAGGACTGGTGTTTGAGGTCCAGCTCGAATTCTATCGTCAGTTTTTTGATGTTCTGTTTGCTCTGGTTCAGTACCATGGTGGAAAAGATCACGCTGTTCGGGATCAGCACGATGTCATCGTCGTCATTCTGCAACACCACGTTGATGAGCGTAATATCCAGCACCTTGCCGCGGAACTCCCCTACCCTGATCTGGTCGCCCAGGCTCAGCTGGTCGGAGAACATGATGATGAGCCCGTTGATCATATTGGTCACGTAGTCTTTGGACAGCAGGGCGAATGCCGCCGCCGCGATACTCACGCTCACGAACATATTAACAGGGTTCACGTCGAAGAGCACCATGAGGGAGATCAGCGCGACGATGGTATTAAGCACGGAGGAAATGCGGTTGAGGCCCAGCACAAAGTTGTCCCGCGTGAGCCGCTGCATACGGTTCTTTCGGAGATACCAGGATATCATCACGATCCAGCCGATGGAAATAAGCAGGTTCGCACCGAGGAAGATGGACAGTGCGTTGGATATGCGCGCCGCCAGGGCGTGGGTTTCAAACCATTTATGCTGGGTTAGGTTCACGTACATGACAGTGAGATATACCGCCAGCTTGATGATAAAAATGAGTATCTGGTTTCTGAATTTTTTCCTGTTGTAAGTTGCCTGATCTGTAACCATGATAGGCGCAAAATTAAGCATTTACCGCCAAAACTGCCGGCCGTTGGCACCCGGATTTATGCTAATATCCTCGAGGTAAATGTTAAATAACCGTCTGTTTAATCATCGGAATTCGTTTAATTTGGCGTCACGTCTACTCTTTAAACCAACGTATGAAAAGATTCCTGCTGCCGATGATGGCGCTCGTTGCCGCCATGCCGGCATTCGCGCAATTAAAACCCTCGCACAATTTCGTGTTCCCCGCTCTCGCCAAACGCTGGGACGAAGCGATGCCCCTTGGAAACGGCATGCTGGGCGCACTGGTATGGGAAAAGGCCGGTAAGCTGCGGCTTTCGCTGGACCGGGTGGATCTCTGGGACGAGCGCCCCGCGCTGGACCTGAAACAATATTCCTACAAATGGGTGGAGCAGCAGGTGCTCGCCAAACAGTACGATACCGTGCAGCGCGCCATGGACGTGCCGTATGAGGCATATCCCTGGCCCACCAAACTGCCGGGCGCCGCGCTGGAATTCAGCCTGGAAAATCTCGGCAGCGTCACCTCCAATGAACTGGATCTTGCCACCGCGCTCAATACCGTTCGTTTCGGCAATGGCGTAACAGCGCATTTTTATATTCATGCCAGCAGGCAGACGGGTTATTTTTCATTTGAAAACCTTAGCGCCGCCGCTCCCCTGCCCGAATTGATCATCCCCGGTTATAATACCGGCCGCCGGCAGGGCAATGCAAACAGTGTGGAAGGCCTTGGGCTGGAAAAACTGGGTTATCCCGCGGGCAAGGTCACCCAAACGGCCAACAGCATTCATTATCGCCAGCCTACCGGGCAGGGAAAATATTACGAAGTAAAAGTGAGCTGGAAACAGTTCCCCGGAAATAAAGTGATCGGCGAATGGACCATCAGCAACAACCAGCCCGCGCAGTTGCCGGAGCTGAACACCGCGCTGAAAGAGCCCACCGGCTGGGAAAGTCATGCCGCCTGGTGGAAAAATTTCTGGTCAAAATCTTCTGTGTCCCTGCCGGATACCCTGCTGGAAAAACAATATTACCGCGAGATGTACAAACTGGGCGCCGTGGCCCGCAAAGGCGCGCCCGCTATCAGCCTCCAGGCCGTATGGACAGCGGATAACGGCAACCTGCCTCCCTGGAAGGGCGACTTTCACAGCGACCTGAACACACAGCTCAGTTATTGGCCCGCATATACCGGCAACCATTTGCAGGAAGCGGAAACCTTTACAGATTGGCTTTGGGCCATTCGCCCGGCCAGCCGGCAAATGACAAAGGACTATTTTAAAACCGAAGGCCTCAACGTGCCCGGCGTAGCCACCATCACCGGCCAGCCCATGGGCGGCTGGATACAATATTCCCTCTCTCCTTCCACCGGCGCCTGGGTGAGCCAGCACATGTACTGGCAGTGGAAATATTCCATGGACAAAAAACTGCTGCAAACACGCGTTTATCCCTGGATACATGAATCCGCCACCTTCCTGGAGAACATTACCCGCCTGGAAAACGGTCAGCGTAAACTGCCGCTCAGCTCCAGCCCCGAGTACCACGATAACAGCATCAAAGCATGGTTTACCAGCTGGACCAATTACGATCTTTCCCTCGCGCACTTCCTGTTCGGCGCGGCCGCGGAAGTAAGCGCCGCCATGGGCAAACCCGCGGAGGCAGCACATTGGAATACTGTCCGCGGGCAGCTTCCCGCGCTGGATGCAGGCGAATATGGGCTGAACGTGGCGCCCGGAGAACCTTTAGGCGGTTCGCACCGGCATTTCTCCCAATATATGGGCATCTACCCGCTTGCGCTGCTGCACATCGGCAAAGCGAAAGATTCAGCGATCATCAAACGCAGCCTGCGCCGCATCGAAGAAAAAGGCACGCGTGCCTGGGTAGGGTATTCCTTTGCCTGGATGGCCTGCATTTACGCACGCGCCAATGAGGCGGACAGCGCGGTGAAACACCTCGGCATCTTTGCTTCCAACTTTGTATCTCAGAATAGTTTTCACCTCAATGGCGATCAGAAAGGCGGCCAATACTCCGGTTTCACCTACCGGCCCTTCACCCTGGAAGGCAACTTCGCATTTGCACAGGGCATACACGAGCTGCTTTTGCAACAGCGGGACGGTGTGCTGGAAATATTCCCGGCCGTACCGGGAAGCTGGAAAGATGTTAGTTTTACAGACCTCCGCGCGGAAGGCGCCTACCTCGTGAGCGCGGCTATGGTAAATGGTAAAGCGGTGAGCGTAAAGATACGTTCCGAAAAAGGCGGCGTGCTGCGGCTGAAGCTGCCCTTTGCCTCCGCCGCCTGGAAGGAGCAGCTGGTCATGAAGCCGGGACAGACTTTAGTATTCACCAACGAGGACAACTAAAATTCTCTGCCCTTTCAGTGCAGAGGTTTGGAATCCGGACTAAAGTCCTGCTTCGGTGCTGATCCTCAACATGAGCACCCCCAGGCTGGCGCAAAGCCGTCATTGGAGCAGCAGCGCTAAAGCGGGTGGGGCGACGAAGCAATCTCCTCCATCGAATGGATGTACTCCAATAGCTGGAGATTGCTTCGTCGCGGCTCCTGCACAACTCCCCATTGCTCCTCGCAATGACGACTTTTTCACAACGATACCCCAAACAAGGCCAGTTCTATGTTAGATTTCCCCTGCTTTCCACATTCTGTATTCCTCCCGCATACAATGTCCGCAGGGCCGGTAGCCGTTGTCTTTTGCCGATTGCTCACTGCCGAAGAACAACCTGTTTTCCCGTTTCATCTTTTTACCCGAACCGCATTGGAGCCTGCCGTAGATCTTCAGCCTGCGGTTGCCGCCAAACCTGAGCTTCCCGCTGCGTATGAGCGAGCGGAGCTCTTTGGCGGAGATATCACTGTGCGGGATCATTTGCATAAAAGGAAAAACGTCATTGTGCGTCATGAAATATAATACCCAGCGTATGCCGGTGCCCGTCTATTATTTCGCTCACCCCGTGTTTCATATTCACCCGGTAATATCCTTTGCTGCCCTGCACCGGTCTGAAGTTCGTGGTAAAGATCAGCATATCTCCCCTGCCCGGTTGCAGCACGATGGCTTTGGACTGCGCGCGCGGCCGCTGCTCCACCAGTACGAACTCCCCGCCCGTATGATCCTGCCCGGGCTGTGAAAGGAACAGCACCAGCTGGAAGGGGAAAAACACATCGCCGTAAAGGTCCTGGTGTAGGGTATTGTGCCCGCCCTGCCCGTATTGCAGGATGAGCACGGTAGGTTTATCCTGCCCGGCCGCCTTGCATTCCGCCAGCAGTTCCCCATGGGTAAGCGGGTATACGCGCGGGATGTTCAGCGCCTTCATCCAGCTGTTGGCCACCGGTGCCAGGCGCGGGTATACCTCTTCGCGGACCTGTTGTATCAGCGGGGGAAGCGGGTAACGGAAATATTTGTATTCGCCCGCGCCGAAGCGGTAACGTTCCATGGAGATCGTTTTGCGGTAAAGCGCGGCATCGCTGTAGGAAACCGTGAGCGCGGTACATTCCTGCGGTGTCAGCACGCCGGGGATGATCGCGTAACCTTTGTCGTGCAGCTCCCTGGTCACAGCTTCCCAGTCTGCCTTGCCTATATGTTCTTTCATACCTGCAAATTACCCCGCATGGCAGGCCTGCGCCACCCGGAACTTGCGGAATTATCCCGCCTGCCTCAGCCTTTGAACCGCGTATGATATGCCTTCTCCAGCGCCTCCCTGTGATCCGGGTGCGCCAGGCCGATGAGCGCCTTTGCTCTTTGTTTGAGGCTTTTGCCAAACAGGTCCGCCACGCCGTATTCCGTCACCACCCAGTGCATATGCCCGCGCGTGGTCACTACGCCCGCGCCTTCTTTGAGGAAGGGCGTAATCCGCGAAATGCCTTTGTTCGTCACGGAAGGCAGGGCGATAATTGGTTTGCCGCCCACGGAAAGTGACGCGCCGCGTATAAAGTCCATCTGCCCGCCGATGCCGGAGTATTGATAAGTGCCGATGGAGTCCGCGCACACCTGCCCGGTGAGGTCTATTTCAATGGCGCTGTTGATAGCCGCCACTTTCGGGTTTTGCCGGATCACGGAAGTATCGTTCACATAACTGATGTCCATTACGCGGATGGCGGGGTTATCGTTCACAAAATCATAGAGTTTTTGGGTGCCGGTCATAAAAGCGGTCACGGATTTGCCCTGGTTCAGTTTCTTACGGCTGTTATTGATCACGCCGCTTTCCAGCAGGGGTATTACACCGTCGCTCAGCATTTCCGTATGCAGACCAAGATCTTTGTGCCCCGTGAGGTTGCGCAGTACCTGGTCCGGGATGGTGCCGATGCCCAGTTGCAGGGTGGCCCCGTCTTCCACCAGCGAAGCCACATTCCGGCCGATCTTTTCCACGGCGGGTGATGCGCCGGATGAATAATCAACAATGGGTAGGGAGGTTTCATGCCATACCAGTGCGTGTATCCTGCTGATGTGAATGAACCCGTCTCCATGGGTGCGTGGCATCCGGGGTTTACCTGCGCCACGATGTACCGTGCGGTTTCCACCGCCGCCCGGGCAATGTCCACCGAAGTGCCGAGGGATACATATCCGTGCGCATCCGGCGGGGACACCTGGATCAATGCCACATCCAGCGGCAGGATGTTCCGGTAAAACAACTGTGGGATCTCGCTGAGGAATATGGGCACATAATCCCCTGCTTCACTGTTCACCACGCTGCGGGTAGCGGCGGATACAAAGAGGGAGTTAAAGTAAAAAGCGGAACGAAGCTCAGGCCTGTCAAAATTCACCTCGCCAAGCGAAGTAATACTCACCAGTTCCACGCCTTTCAGCGCAGCATGCCTGGCCTGCAAAGCTTCCAGGAGGTGTACGGGGGTGGCGGCGCTGCCATGGATAAATACGCGCTGGCCGGACTGGACGGGTTGTAATGCGGTGGCCGCATCGGTATAATGAACGGTACTCATGCCGGTGATTTTTTGCAAATGTACATCCCCGTTCGTTGGGCCGTACAGGTTATATTTTTAACAGCAGTGTCATTGCCTTGAAGGACAATCTTTTATCACAAAAAGACACTTTTATTCTGTTAAACAAACTTTCTTCAATATTTAAACAAACTAAACGAACAATTTTATTGAAGCCTTGTTGATTGTACGTAGAATCGATTGATTAATAGGATAGTCATACATTAACATAGACATAAGTACATATACATCCTTTTTAACACTAGACAAAAATTATCCTATGGCTGAAGTGACATTTGAGTACAAGCTAATGTTCGACAATACCTGGGTGTACAATTACGCATCGTTTATTGAAAAACATTGCTGGCAGCAACAGACCCCGGAACAGAAACACCTTGTTCTCCCTAACCTTTTCTCCGAAGGTTTTTTGAAACACTGGACGCTGGAAGAAGGATTTTCCGCTATTTACAATAGCTACATCCAGAAAGTGGATGTACGTTACCGCATCACCTCAGAAAGCGGGGAGCCTTATTATTACATTTATTTCGATCTCTCGGAATCTCCGTCCATTGCGGCATTCACGGGAAACGAAAAGGCGGAACCAGGGATCTATACGGTGTATTACGGCATGTCTAACGCTGACAGCGAATTCCTGGTGCATAATAACAGCAGGGCACATGGTTTACAAATACTGATCAAACAGGAAGCATTTGACCAATATTTTACACATTCACACGACAGTGCGGAAAACCTGGCAAAGCTCAGGGAAACGCTTAATCCTGAAAAGTTCAAAGGTCATATGCCCATGAGCTCGAAGCTGATCCTTTCGCTGATGAAGCTGCCCCGGCATGTGAACACCGAGGAACTGGATATCTATTATATCCGCGGTTACATTTACAATATCCTCTCGCAGTTCCTGGGTTCTCTGCTGAACCCCTCTCCCGCCGAACATTCCCAGCATCTTGCGGGCATCTGCCGCCTCATTGAAGTGAACGAGGAAATAGCGGACCGGCCGGAGGACGAACAGCCTTCGCTGGACGAGGCCGCGAAACGTTCCTGCATGTGCTCCACCAAATTCAAAAAACTGTTCCGGATCGCTTATAACACCACCTACCACAAGTACCACCAGCGTATCAGGCTGCTGCGCGCAAAGGAACTGTTCCAGTTCTCCAACGCCAGTATTACAACGGTGGTGCGCGAGCTGGGGTATAAGAACGCCGGTCATTTCGCCCGTTTATTCAAAGAACAGTTCAGTATATCGCCGAAAGAATACCAGCGCCAGTTTGACGCTATTGTTTAATGCATTCCTGAAAACCTTGACCGCTTATGCATCCTGTCTACCCCAACGACGTGGTCGAACTGAATATCACCTGCCGCATCGATAACGCGTGGTTATCAGAATTCGGTGAAAATCTGCGAGACGCCTTTGGTACGCATGTGAACATTCAGGATAATACGATGGAACTGCCGCCCGAAGCCGGCCAGGGCATCATCAAACATTTTCACATCCAGGAAGGGATAACGCTCATTTACCTTGCATTCACCCCTGCCTTGAACCTGCTGCTGAAAAAGGTTCCCACCGAAGCCCCGGACTATTATACCATCGGCTACGACGTAAGCCCGGCCGGGCACCAGTTTGTAGTGGGCGGTGAGCTGAGCCGGCTGGATTACCTGCGTAAATATTCCGCCTACTTCCGCACCTCCGATGCACCTATCGAAGTGCTGCTGCCTGCCAGTGAACCCGTGCAGATCGTAACGCTGATGATATCCGGCCAGCGCGTGGGCACGTTGTTCCCGCAGGAATTGCGGCATGTACTGAAGCCGCGGAATAAATCCACGCACGGGTTTTTCCAGGTGAACGAGGAGATACACGAAAGTATCCTGGACATCGGTGAGAACCTGCATAACAACAGCGCGGATTATTTTTTTGTAAGGGGCAGCGTGAACAAACTCCTGGCCCTGTCTCTCCCCATCATTGCGGGGCAGCAGCAAAGCCGCCAGAAACCGGAAGTGGAAAAACTCGTGGCCCTCGTGGAAAAACTGACGGCGGATTATTCGCTCACCGCCCCCATGCTCCGCGACGCCGCCAGGATGACGGGTGTAAGCCCCTCAAAGTTCAAGACCATTTTCAGGAAAATATACAAGACGAGTTATTACCAATACCTGCTCCAGCATAAAATGGAAAAGGCCAAAGAACTGCTCCGGGACGAGCAGCAGACCATCACATCCGTGGCGTACATGCTCGGTTATTCATCCTGTAGTCACTTTACACGGCTGTTCAGGAAAAGTTTTTCCCTTTCCCCGCAGGAATATAAAAACCAGCTGCGCAGCATGGCGTAAAAGAAAATCCATGAGTAGTAGGACATAACACAAAGCCGGCACTGATAAACAATGCCGGCTTTCGTTAATCTGTAGTTCCTACTCATCAGGGAAACCAGTCCCCATACTTTATTATCGACCTGTTACAAAGCTCGGCTTAAAGCTGTATGGCCTGTTGCAGGAAAGGACTTATTCCTGGCGCTGTTCGCTCCTTTTTTACACCCGATCGTGCCAGTAATAAAGCGGATGATGAAAAAATCAGAACAGCGGATTGTCCAAATTTGATATAAAAGGAACCCATTATGAAACATCCCATTTTTGTACTCCTGCTGCTGTGCAGCCTGCCCGTCTTTGCGCAGGACAACTGGCCCAGGCAGATGCCTGTGGCGGGCGGCGGGAAGATCATCATTTACCAGCCACAGCCGGAAAGCCTGGAGGGTGACAAAGTACACGCCCGCGCGGCGGTGTCCGTTACCCAAAACGCTTCCGCGGAACCCGTATTCGGTGTTATCTGGTGCGATGCCTGGCTGGAGACAGATAAAAATTCCCGCACCGCCGCCTTAACCAATATCAAAGTAACCGACGCAAAGTTCCCCGAAGACAAAGCCGATGACGCGCAGATCGCGAAGCTGAAAGCGCTCCTTGAAAAAGAAGTGCCCGGCTGGCATATCGTAATTTCCCTGGATGAGCTTACCACCACGCTGCAGCAGGAAGTGCAGGACAAAGACGCCCCGCTGAACAACGCCCCGCCGGACATCATATACCGCGACGGCCCCAGCCTGCTGGTAGTGCTGGATGGCAGCCCCGTGATCAAAGACGATAAACAGGTAAAAATGAAACGGGTGATGAACAGCCCTTTCCTGATCGTGGAAGACGGGAAAAAATATTATCTCTACGCCGGCAAATACTGGTACGCCTCTTCCGAAGTGCTCAGCGGCTGGACGTACGTATCCTCCCTCCCATCTAAGATCCGGCAGCTGGATGAACAGATGAAAAAACAACAGGCTTCCGCGCAGCAGGGCACCACGGATAAAGATCAGGGCTTCAGCTCCCCGCCCGCCATCATCGTGGCCACTAAACCCACGGAACTGATCCAATCCAAAGGCGCGGCCACTTATGCCGTGGTGCAGGGCACGGACCTCCTGTATTGTAATAATTCCAACGACGATATTTTCCGTGATGTGAACTCCCAGAAAGTGTATGTACTCCTGGGCGGCAGATGGTTCAGCGCCGCATCGCTGAACGGACCCTGGGAATATGTAGCCGCGGACAAGCTGCCCGCGGAGTTTGCAAAGATACCGGAAGGTTCCCCCAAAGACGGGGTGCTCAGCAGCGTGGCCGGCACCGATGCCGCAAAAGAAGCCGTGATGGATGCGCAGATACCGCAAACCGCCAAAGTGGACCGCAAAAAAGCGACCACCACCGTTACGTACGACGGCGCGCCGAAGTTTGAGCCCATAGAAGGCACCAGTCTTTCCGTGGCGGTAAACACCAGCACCACCGTATTAAAGGATGCAACGGGATATTATGCCGTGGAAAACGGCGTGTGGTTCCAGTCCGCGAACCCCACCGGCCCCTGGGCGCCCGCCACGGAGCGCCCGAAGGACGTATCGAAAATACCGCCCAGCAACCAGGCCTATAACGTGAAATACGTATACATCTACGACAGCACGCCGGAATACGTGTATATGGGTTACACGCCCGGTTATACCGGCTGTTATGTATACGGTCCCACGCTGGTGTACGGCACAGGTTATCCCTACGTTCCCTGGATCGGCACGATGTATTATCCCCGCCCTGTAACCTGGGGCTTTGGTATGCATTACAATCCCTGGACAGGTTTTAGTTTCAGTATCGGGTTCAGTACGGGCATTTTCAGCTTCGGTATGACGTTCGGCGGCTTCGGCGGATGGTGGGGGCCGGCATATTACCGCCCGCCTTACAGGCCCTTCTACGGCCCCATGTATGGCCGCGGGCCGGTGGTGATAGACAACCGGCATATCAATAACATCAACATCAATAATAACCTGTATAACCGCCAGAACAATGTAGTGACGCGTGATGTGAACAGGGGCGCCCTTGGAAACCGCGGTGGCGGCGTGCAGAACCCCAACCTGGCCAACCGGCCCGGTGCGGGCGGCGGAGGGATACAGAACCGTCCGGGCGCAGGCGGTGGTGGTGTGCGTAACCCCAACCTCACACGCGAAGCACCCAGGGCCAATGTACCCAACAATGTATTCGGCGATCGTGACGGGAACGTGTTCCAGCGGGATAACAACGGCGGCTGGAACCAGCGGCAGAACCACAGCTGGCAGCCGGCCAGCCAGAACCACCAGGCGCAGATGAACCGGGACTGGCAATCGAGGAATAGATCATTTAACCGCTCACAGACCAGCCGGCAGTTCAACCGCGGCGGCGGTGGCGGCGGAAGGTTCAGGAGATGAGCCTTCCGTGATCCGGATGACCACATTCCCGGTTTTCTGACCCGTTTCAACAAAGCGGTATGCATCCACGATGTTGTCAAAGGGATATTCCCGGTCGATAAGCGGCTTAAATTCTCCGGATTCCGCAAGCCTTTGCAGGAATAATACATCCTCCTTCCGGATCACCGGAAGGGGGAATAACACTCTTTTTTTACCGGTTATTGGGGTGGTAAGTGCAAGAAAGATATTTTCAGACCGTTTACCGAGTTCAGTAGAAATATAGATCCCCTTTTGCTTCAGCAGCGGTTTACATTCCCCGAACGAACGTTTACCCACAGCATCAAAGATGAAGTCGAAACGGTGCGCCGTTTGCGTAAAGTCCTGCGTTTGATAGTCTATAACCTCGTCCGCGCCCAGCGAACTTACGAGGGACAAGTGGGATGTGCCGGCCACGGCTACCACATAAGCGCCGAAATGTTTCAGCAGCTGCACGGCGGCTGAGCCAATGGCGCCCGTCGCGCCATAGACCATTACCTTATCTCCTTTTTTCACACCGGCCGCGCGGATATTGAACAATGCATAGTGGCTGCCTTCGGTCAGCGGGGCGGCACCGGCATAACTCATGCCGGCCGGGATCACGGCCATGGCGCCTGTCTGCGGAATGATCTTATATTCAGCGTGACTGCCAAAAGCGGCATCGTCATACCCGAAAACACGGTCGCCTGCCTTAAAAGCGGACACGGAGGCTCCTGTCTCCATCACTTCCCCGGCAAATTCACAACCCAGGACTTTATTCCGTGGAGCGAACAAACCGCTGAATAATCTTGACACAAAATATTGCGCACTTCTGAAACCGCAGTCCGTACGGTTGACGGTCGTGGCATGGACCTTTACCAATATTTCATTGTGCCGGGGAGAAGGTTTATTGATATTCCGGATAGTCACTACCTCCGGGGGGCCGTAACGGGTATAGATGGCAGCTTTCATGGTATATATTTGGAATTAACCGCTTTCACGTATACACTCCCTGTGAAAATACGGAATCATTTCCGGAAACATACGTTATCATCCTGGTAAAAAAAAACCGGGGAGTTGGTTGACACCACTCCCCGTACATTTAAACCAACTATTCCACGTTGCGTTATTATAGCGTTTATTTTTCCTTTTTGAACTCACCGTCCGTTCCGAACAGCAGGCGTTTTGAATCCTTGCCCTTGGCAATGGTCACCTCCCACTCGGCATTGATAGAATTCGGTTCTATCAGGCGTTTTACCTTATCTTTTTTCACGAGGTAACCTTTGTAGTTTTTTACGATGTACTGCATGGTATTGGTCGGTAATGCCACGTTCTTTGCCACTTCATTGGCGCGGATGAGGTTGCCGTTGCGGTCGTAAAGGGCTTCCAGCTGGATGTTGTCCCCGCTGAGGAAAAGATTGTAATATTCTTCGTCTCCCGTAGGCTGTTGAGACTCTTCAATCTCCCAGTCTTTTTTATACACCTTGGTGGGCAGTTTTACGATGTCTTTGAGGTTTGCGTTGGGGAATTTCTTTTTATAAGCATCCAGCACTTCAGGCGGCAGTTTGTCCGCTTTGATGCGTTCCGCCTTTAACAGCGTTTCTTCCTGGGCTTTAACCTGTGGGGTAAAAAATGCACCTGAGACGAGTAATGCGAAAGCGATTTGTAAGATTTTCATACGGCTAAGATTTAAGGAATTTCAGATGTTACAAATTTGCCGATACTGGCGCGGAAGGGTGATTATAAAAGGGCATTTTTTTGATCGGATCAGGCACAAAAAGAAGTTCCCTGGTAAACACCAGGGAACTGTCAGTCCACATAATAACAGTGATTAAAAGGATATAGTGAAAAATGCTTGTATTGCAGGTTCAAAGTTACCCTGAACCGCTTCAGCATCTTTTCAAAAAAGGATTATTTATTGGATCAATCGGTTGCAAATACAGGATGCCTCATTCCGCGTATTTGCTCAGTCCTTTCCCGAACCGCTCCACAACATCTTTCATTTTGTCTATCGGGATATTGATCTTCTTTACTTTATGTTTCTCCACCACGTACGTCCGGCCGGAAGTGAAGGCGGGGGCCATGGGTACGTACACCACGTTCCATCCGTTGTCTCCCTCCTCTATCAGCAGGCAGGGTTGCCAGCCGCCCTGGATATACACCACGGCGCTGGTATCGGCCGCATCGTCGCCCAGTTTTTCCTGGAACATGGTCTTGATGAAATAATACCCGGGCATGAACCGCAGTACATTGTTCTCGAGCCAGGCCTTTGTTTTGCTAACGGCCGCCACATTTGCGATGAAGCCCGCCAGCAAACAAACGATCAGGAACACCAGCGTAGTAATGGCAATCGCTATCAGGTAACCGCCGGGCCGGTTTATACCCAATGGATGCGAAAACTTCAGGACTATGCCATGCACCAGCATCCACAATTTCCCGATCAGGAACACAACCAGTATCACCGGCAGCAGCAGCAGGAAACCTTTGACGATAGCGGTGCGGATATACAGCCAGGTATTTTTCATGCGTATTTATTTACGGAGCGCCAGCACGTCTTTGTCTTTCCGCTGCCTGGCCGCCCACTGCTCCTGCGTCATTACGCACCTGAAGCCGGTATGGTTCTCGCCGGTATAAGCGTCTGTACGCATACGCGCGGAGGGGCGGTAGCTGCTGCAATAACTTTCATCGCAGAGGAAAGAGCCGCCGCGCACCACTTTTTTGGGTACGTAAGGATCGCCGGGGTCATAGCTTTTTTTAGCGCCGGTGGGATTGATGCACTGGGTGGTCTCCGCATTGGCGGTATAGGAATCGTTCCTGTACCAGTCCGCCGTCCATTCCCAAACGTTGCCGATCATATCCGACAGGCCGTATCCGTTCGGCGGGAAAGAACTGACGGGCGAAGTGCCGTAGTAGCCGTCCAGCACTTTGTTCTCGTAAGGGAAGCCGCCTTGCCAGAGATTGGCCATAAAGCGGTTGCCGGCCGTGACCTCGTCGCCCCAGGCATATTCTTTTTCAGACAGGCCGCCGCGGCAGGCGTATTCCCATTCAGCCTCAGTAGGCAGGCGTTTGCCCGCCCATTCGCAGTAAGCCACCGCATCGTACCAGCTTACCTGTACCACGGGATGATCGTCGTATTCATGGTTATTGGAGATATCCTGTGAAGGCCCCACGGGATGCCGCCAGTCCGCCCCGGGTACGTAACGCCACCACTGGCTCCAGTCGTCCAGCTTTACGGGGCCGGGCGTGGGCGTAAATACCAGTGCGCCGGCCACCAGCAGTGCGTCATCCGGTCGTGGCGTGCCGGGCGGCACCTGTTCTTTCAGCTGTTCCCATTCCGGCTTTTTTTCCGCGGTGGTCACATAACCGGTGCTGCTCACGAATTCGCGGAACTGTGCATTGGTGATCTCCGTGGCGTCTATCCAGAATCCGCCGAGCTGTACTTTGTGCGCGGGGAATTCGTCCTTTCGTGCTTTGTGGCCTACACCACCCATTTTAAAATCTCCGGCGGCCACCCAATGCATGCCCTGCGGCCAGGGTTTGGCGGGCCAGTTGCGCGTGTCCGGCGTGGCGGTGAACTTGTTCCGCCTGTTGGAAACGGGCATGGCCGTGCCATTGGACGTCTGTACTTTTTCGTAAGGAGAAGAAGGGTTGATGCATTGCATTTCATTGCCTGCATCGGTGGAAGCCTGTTTGGAGCTGTTCTGCTGGCACGCGGCGAGCAGCAGCAGGCATGCTGTTTTTAGCGAGGTTTTCATCTTGCTTGCGGATTTCCCTGTAAAGGTGAGCGATTGACGTGGAAGGACCTTGCAGATTGGGTTTGAATAATGTCACATTAGGACATTTAGCACAAAATAGATAAGCGCGCCCATCAGTGCCCAATAGCCTATGTCCGTTATACGTTCCTGTATGATCCGGTTTCTCATGTCTTAAACGGTTTTTAAAGTTGCCGAAAGCGGAAAGGTTAAAAGGTACCCGGTAGAAACCGGGATACTATTCCATACTCGCTAATGCATTATCTTTATAAAACAACCCACATTATATCCATCATTCACGAAAATGCGCTGTAAACAAGCTTCTGTATGAAATTTCCCGATACAAATCTTCATCAATACCTATGATATCTGTTTCATAAAGAGACATTTTTATGTTGTATTAAGTCGAAGTTTTATGAAATAAAAAAACGCGTGAAAGCAGCTTCCACGCGTTTCCTGTATTTCTTTAGCGGTTTGTCAGTTTTTGGAATAGAAACTTACGGTCAGGATGAATGTCGTACTTAATGGTACGCCGTTCCGCATGGCGGGTTTCCAGTCGGGCATGGCGCTTACCAGCCGGATAGCTTCCGCCTGGAATTCCGGTTCGGCAGCGGTGTCCATGACTCTTACGTCTTTTATTTTCCCCTCACCGGTGATCACAAAAGACACCCGCAGGTTTCTCCTGAAGTTTTGCACCCGTGATGCTGTCGGGTATTGTATGTTCCTGTTAAGATAACTCTGCAATGCGCCTTCACCGCCCGGAAACGAGGGCCGTGTAACAGTTTCCTGCGTGGGAACGGTTTCCGGGTTCCTGGCAGCCGTTGTCGTCATTGAATCGAGACGAATGACCGTGGGCGCTATATAAGTACCGGCGGCTTTTTCGATATCAGCCGGGGTATAACCCGCAAATACGGGCTGCGGCCAGCTCTGCATGTATTCCCCTTCCGGCGTGCATTCATAAAATTCAAAGAAAAGGTTGTAATTGGAGGAATACACCCCCAGTACGCCGTCCATGAAATAATAGTCACCACCGCCCGGGTCGCTTACGGTCACTACTTTATTGCCTTTCAGCTGGCCGCGGATCACTTCCTGTGGTTTTTCGTGGTTGCGCACCGACTTGTTTTTTTCCGAACCATAGAGCCTCATTTCAATATCGTTGCCGGTAAGGGTAACAATATAATACCACATGGTGGTAGTGTCCCGGAATTTTTTAACGCCGTAGGTAAAACCCGCCGGGTAACGAGGGTTGATCTTTCCGCCGGTTGTTTTCCGGGTAAACTGGTACATGGCGTATTCCGTCAGTTCTTCCGCTTCCGCGGGTGATACAAAGTTGGAGAGATACATGCGTTCGGCTTCCCTGCTCCCATTCAACCGGAAAGTAGCGTCCAGCATCGCGGCGAAAGCTTTCGGGTCTTTACCGGCCTGTTCCAGCGTTTGCTCCAGGTTGAGGTCTTTCCCCGGCTCCTGTAGCAGGATCGCCAGCTTTTCCCTGGTTTCGGGGGTTTGCCGCACTTTGAGCATGCCCCGGGAAAATCTCGACATTAAAGCGGGTTTGGGCTGCAGCGGCTGGGCCTGGGCATGGATGGCGGCCAATATGGAGAACAAGAGCAGTATCTGCTTCATAGATATAAGAATTCAGCGCTAAACTAAGGAAAAAAACAAAAAGGGCCGGCCTGAACGATCAGGCCGGCCCGGAATGTAATGGGTTGTAATCATTACTTCAGCGAATTCATATCGATCACGAAGCGGTAACGTACGTCGCCTTTCAGCATTCTTTCATACGCCTCGTTCACATAACTGATGTCGATCACTTCCACATCGCTCACGATGTTATGCTCCGCACAGTAATCCAGCATTTCCTGTGTTTCAGGGATGCCGCCGATCATGGAGCCGGCAATGCTCCTGCGGTTGCCGATCAGGCTGAAGCCGTACAGTTCAAGCGGTGTGGGGGGTACGCCTACGCAGATCTGGATACCGTTTGTACGCAACATACCCTGTACCATGTTGTAATCATGCGGGGCAGATACGGTGTCGATGATAAAATCGAAGGTGTTGCTGACGCTTTTTACCTGTTCCGGATCAGAGGTGAGTACAAATTTATGCGCGCCAAGCGCTTTCGCGTCGGTTTCTTTTTTGGGAGAAGTGCTCAGCATGGTCACTTCCGCGCCAAAAGACGCGGCGAACTTCACCGCCATATGGCCCAGCCCGCCAAGACCGATCACGGCTACTTTATGCCCCTTGCCTACTTTCCAGTGGCGCAGCGGGGAGTAAGTGGTGATGCCTGCGCAGAGCAGCGGCGCTACATTGGCGAGCGGCAGCTTGTCGGACACTTTCAGCACATACTTTTCGTCTGTTACGATCATGCTGGAATATCCGCCCTGGGTCACTGTTTTTTTATCCTGTTCGTAGGAATTATACGTGCCTGAAGAACCATTTTCACAGTATTGCTCCTGCCCGTCCTTACAGTTGTCGCAATGGCGGCAGCTGTCTACCAGGCATCCTACGGCGGCAAGGTCACCGACTTTGAACTTCGTAACCTTATCGCCCACTTTGGTCACCCTGCCCACGATCTCGTGGCCGGGCACCATGGGGTAAATGGAATTGCCCCATTCGTCGCGGATCTGGTGAAGATCGCTGTGGCAAACGCCGCAGAAAAGGATATCAAACTGTACGTCAAACGGCCCGGGGTCCCTTCTTTCGAAGGTCCAGGGAGCCACCGGTGCGGTGGGGTTCTGAGCGGCATATGCTTTTACGCTGGTCATACGCAATATTTAAGAAATTAACAAAGCGGTAAAATTATCCGTGAATCTTATATAAATTTTGAAGTAACTATTTATTCATCTTCGAACATCAGCGGGGCGTTTTCTACCGCCGGTTTTTTACGGCGTTTGTCCAGCGTGTAATAAAAGAACAGCCGGATGGTGTGGTTCCTGTTGTAACTCTGCCCGCCCGCATTCTGCTGGAACACCAGCATGTACCCGCAATCGTAGCTCCATCCTTTACCGATATTCTGGCGGATGCCGCCAAAAAGCCTCACCTGGTCAAAGGTATTATAGACGATCGATTTCCCGAACTGTATGAGCACTTCATTGGCAAAACTCAACTGCGGTACCCGGGGTTTGCTGCTCAGCGGCACCCCGATGCTGATCAGGTAACGCAGCCTGTCCGAAAAGGCAAATTTGCCGGTGCTCTGGTCGTTCTCTATCACTTCCCGCCAGCGGTGCTCGTTGCGGAAGCGGTTCAGTATGCCCACTTTCCCGATGGCGGAACTGTAGATCACCTGCTCGTAGAGGCGGTTCTCGTCCGCGAATGTGCTCCAGCCCTCGCGGGTGGGCGCCAGCCACATATGCGCGTAACCCGCTACCAGCGAGAGATTGTCCGTCACCCAATAACTCGCTCCGCCCCTCACGAAATAAAAGCTCGGGTCCGCAAGGTAGTTGTTGCGCCGCACATGTACATCGGCAATGCTTCCCCAGCGGTCGCTCAAACGCATGGTGCTGTTTACGGACACCCATACCTGCTGCTGGTCATTGACCTGCTTTTGAGCGGCCACCCGCAGGCAGCAAATCAATAAAGGAATGAATAAACAATAACGCATAAGCGGAATTCCGGCCACTGGATTAACAACTATAGGGGGTAAATGGTTGTGGCGATCCTTCCACAATAACTATTTCAGTTTGATGATGAGGGTCTTGTTTTCCCCGTTCACTTCAAAGGCCGCTTCCTTAAAATCAGCCGGCCGCATAGCAGGCGTTACGTTGTTGGAGAAGCCGTATTTTTCTTTGGGTTTGCCTACGACGGAAAGGTCCAGGTCTTCGTTCCCGTTCTCGTCCAGGAAAGTGGAAATGGCGTAGGTGCCGCTGGGCACTTTGTCAAAATCCACGGTGATCTCGCTCTGGTCCTTTACCGGCACAATCTTTACCAGCGCCGTTTTCCGTGGTTTCATAAAAGTCTCCTGGTCCGTATACCAGCCGATATACAGTTTGCCTGCTTTATTATCCAGGTTAGTGACTTTTATTTTGTATTGAGCCTGCGCAAAGGCGGATGAGGCTGTGAAAAATAAACAGGCAAAGCTGAGGGTAAAGAGTTTCCGGGTCATGGTTTCTTTTATGGATATACGTCGAAAATATTGTACCAGTTTGTATGGTCTGCGTTTTGTGGGAGGTTCTGTAACTAAAAACCCATTTTATGGCAAAGTATTCAGAAAAAGCGGGTGACAAGGTGGAGCGCGCGATGCATGAAATGAAGGAAGGAAAGTTGAAGATGGGCCGGAGCGGCAAAAAAGTGACCAGCCGTAAACAGGCGATCGCCATCGGCCTCAGCGAAGCCCGTGAAGAAGGCGCCAAGGTGCCCAAAAAAGCGGCTGCCCGGAAAGGAGGTGCTAAAAAGGCGGCGGCAAAAGGAGGAACCAGGAAAAAGACTGCTGGTAAAAAAGCCGCTACCCGCAAAGGCGCCGCAAAAAAAGCGGCCACAAAAGGCAGAACAAGAACAACAGCATTAAAGGCCGCTACCAAAAGCGCCACCCGTAAAACCGCTACCAAAAAAGCAGGTGCTAAAAAGTCAACAGCCAAACGCGCTACGCGTAAAAGAGCGGCACATGCCTGATAAGCCGCCAGGCGATCCATTGCCGGAATACGGCTTATGCCCGGAAATCATCTCCGGCAGTAAAATATACCGCCGCGTACCGCTGAGCAATGTCTGATATCCCGGGCGGCTGTAACGCCCGCCCGGGATATTGACTGTAAAAGGTATCATCCCTTCGGGATAAAACAGATCAGCGGAATGGTGACGATAAACAGGTATACAAACCAGTGATAGGTCTTATCATCATCCTTCGGCGACTTGTACAGCCACAGCCGCAGCGCCACCCACCAATGCCAGAGCACCTCCCCGATCACGATACCGGTGAGCAGTTTGTTGCTGAAGATCTCCTGCACGCCCGTCTGCGTCAGCAAAATGCAGAAATATACCAGCGGTGAGAACAGGAAAAAGTAAACGCTCAGCAGTATTCTCGCAGTGGTGTCACCCACGGCAAGCGGCAGCGTTTTACGGCCCATAATGGCATCGCCCACCTGGTCGCGCATATCCTGCAAAGGCAGGCCCAGACCGGCCCACAGGCTGATCACGATAATGTAGGCCCATACATTCCCGTTCACCGGTTCCACGATATTCCATTCCGCCGCCAGCAGGGTGACCGTACCCAGCGAAATACACACCACGTTTTTGGTGAACCAGTGATTGCTGAAACCCCATTTGCACAGCATCTGCGTGACGATCATCCAGGCGATGGCCAGCCAGAGCAATTGCAGGCATACCGCCACGATGAGGAACAGGATGCTGTATACCACAAACCGTTTCCTGGTTTCGGCTTCCGTCACCAAACCCTGTACCAGCGGCCTGTCTGGCTTGTTGATGCGGTCCTCTTCGATAGAGTTCACCTGGTTGGCGATGCAGAAGGTGAGGATGTACAGGATGGTGTAAAGCAGGGAAAAGACGAAATACAGCGGGAAATCGTCTACCGGTTTGTTGTGGTAAACCCAGGCGCTGGTGAAGGTGATGAGGCAGGGGATCACCGTATCCCAGATGTCGTTGTTGATGAAGCGCCAAATGATGTAGAGCTCCCTTACAGAAGCGGTTACTGCCGATTTACATAGGTAGATCATAAAACTGTTAACTCAGGTGGAGAATAAAAGACTGTCCTCCTCTAAAATTAATCAATTTTAGCAGCAAAAGGGGGTGATTATTGCGCGGGTTGGGCTTATCCGGCTACCTGTTTAAAACGGGCGGGCAGGTATTTTTCCAGCAGTTTGTGAAGATCGGCGTAGAGGAAGGGTTTCACGAGATAGTCATTTGCACCGGCCTGTATCATTTCTTCGCGTGCTTCGTTGAAAGCGTCTCCGGACGCGATGATCACGGGTATATGCCGGAACGCTGGCATGGCGCGCACGCGGGTGAGTACGTCTTTGCCCTGTATACCGGGCAGGTGGGAATCTGTTATCACCAGGTCCGGATGAGTGCCTTCCAGCAGCGTGAGGCCTTCTTCCCCACTGTCTGCCAGGATCGTTTCCGCACCTGCTTCCGACAGGAATTTGCGGATCACATGGCCGCTGAACAGGTCGTCTTCGATGATGAGCACTTTATAACCGCTGAACTCTCCGGCTCTCGGCATAATGCTGCCGGTCTCGGTAAGCTGCGCCACGGCTGGCTTCAGCGGGATGTGGAACCTGAACTGGATCTGCTCTCCCTTGTTTTCCACGACGATCTTGCCGCCCAGCAGCTCCACGAGGTGCCGGGTGATCTGCAACCCAAGGCCGGTGCCTTCCACCTGGCTGTTGCGCTCCGCCTCAAAAGGCTGGAACACTTTGTCCAGCTGCTCGGCCCGCAGATGCCCTTCGTTTTTCACATAACAGTACAGCTGTTGGTCTTTCTGCTGGAAACGCACTTCCACGCTGGATCCGGGCGTGGCGAACTTCACGGCGTTGCTCAGCAGGTTGTTGATGATCTTGGTGATGAAAATATGATCGGTCTGGATGTATTCGGGAATAGTAGGGTCTATGGCCAATTGTATGCGCACCTTGCGGGTGGCGGCCACATACCGGTTGAGGGCCACGCAGCTTTCCACGCTTTCCCGCAGGCTGATGCCTTCCAGTACCGGCTCACCGTATTTGCCTGATTCGATCTTCGCCATGTCCAGCACATTGTTGATGATCTCACGGGAAAGGAAACTGGCGGCGTAGAGATAATTGATGTCCTGCTGCAGCTCCGGATCGTCTATCTGCTGTTTGCGGCTATGCAGCAGTTGCGCGATGCCGAACACGGCGTTCAGCGGGGTCCTGATCTCATGGCTGGTTTCGCGGAGGAACTTGGATTTGGCGGCGTTTGCTTCCTTCAGGGCGCTCAGCAACTGCTGGTTTTCTTTCAGGAACATATCATTCTGCCGGATGATAAAAAACGTTACGTAAGCCATCAGCGCAAGCATACCTATCCAGCAGCCCATCTTCACGATCGGTACGATGCCGGGCACCATGTACATGGGTTGTACTATGTTAAAATAGTCATTGGCCTGAACGGCTACGATCAGGAAAATGGCGCAGGCCATGGAGATCAGCCTTACTTTCAGGTTCTTGAATACGAGGAACGAAGCCCCGATCAGGAAGGTGAACAGGAATGCGGTGATCAGTTCGATAGGCATCGCATTGCCCAGGATGGAGCCGAAATATATACCAAAAGTGCAGTGGATCAGTAATGTGGCCACGCTGGCGGCGTTGTGACGGCGGTAATGGTTGAGGGTGATTACGCCGGCAAAGCAGCACATCTCCAGGATGGAGGGGATCAGTATCAGCAGGCTGTGGGTGTACCAGTAAAGGAACGCACTAACGAGGCCCACCATAAAGGCGGTCAATAAAGATAGCGTGTTGATGATAACGATGGAACGCCTCGCCCTGGAATCTCCCACTTCTGCTGTACCTGCGTTCAGTATCCTTTGTATAAGTTTTTTCATCTTGAGCCGGTTATTCGGGATTGCGGTTTTCACGTCTGGAATACGGGTTACTGGAATCTGGTCCTTTTTGTCAAGCTAATAAAACAGTTGTAGTGGCAATCCGTTACAAGATACGAAACAGGGTTAAAATCATGAAATTAATATCAGAACCGCCCTTCCCCACCCCGGAAATACTATTTTACCCCGGATCAACTCCGCCTCAAGTCCGCATCATCTCCGCTTATCCTTCGACTATCCTTTACTTTCCGCTTATCTTCCCTTCAAACGTGCGATAAGGTAATATTACATCATGAATGAATATTGTTATACCGTAACTAATTAAATATCAATAAATAATGCTTTGTTCTGTTGGCGCGTAAAAATGGATTATTGCATTATTAACAGGTTATTTATCCCAGCCCTCTTTAAAACCTGCCTATTCATTTCCGGAGCAAGCCCTGTTTTAGATCCTTAAAAAAATCCTTTCCCTCTTATGGAATTTTCACCGGGCGTACATCCTTCCCCAAACCGGTATGTATGATCCGACTTTTATTCCTGTCCCTCTTTTTACCCTCCTGCCTTTTTGCCCAGGAATCCAAAGACTACCTTGCCCTGATCCGTGAAGACGCCGCCGTCCATCCCGCTGTGGATTCGGCAAGAGACATGCGGCTGGCCACCCTCCGGCTTTTTAAAAGACATAGCCTCTACTCCGAAGTAAAAGCCGTGCGTATCCGCAACGGCAAACTGGAATTTGTGCGCAACGAGATGCTGCGCCTCACCCTGGGGGGCACCTACAGCGCCGGTTATACCTTCAAACGCGCCGGTGCTTTACCAACCCTCCAGCAGGATTATGCACAAGGCCGCGGCGGACCGGGCGGGCTCACCTGGCGCGGTGCGGAGACCGGCGAGATGTTCAGCTACGGCCCTGCCCTTTCATCGCTCGAATATGATGGAAGTGTCTATCCCTATGATGCGGACGGACGGCTGGTGCCCTCCGGCTCAGGCAACGGCAGACCCGCCAAAGCGTATGGCAACAACCTGCTGCGCAACGGCTCGTTGTTCAACCAGTCCTTCAGCCTCAGCGGCGATCTGAACTCCGTGACCGGGAACATCCTGACCTTCAACGTACGGCTGGGCCACAGCAACGAACAGCTGATCCTGCCGGAAAACCGCAACACCAGCAGGCAGCTGGACGTCAAACTGAACGCGCACATCCGGAGACTGGAGCTGCGCACGGCTTACCTGCTGCACGAAGACAATTTTACCAATTCCTCCCGGAACGGTTTCCTGCAAAGGGTATACAGGAACGCCCTGCTCACCCCCGCCAGCTTTGACAATAACTATGGCAGCATGGCACCCGCTTATGGCGGCAATGCGGACAATCCCCGTTTCCTGCTGGAAAACAACGGGCATTATTTCCGCCGCCAGCAGCAGGGCACGCTGGGATTGCTGCTGCGCACGGGCAGTTTTAACCTCAAAGCGGTACAGTCCTACGAAGACGTCAACGAAAAAGCCAATGAGAGTTACATGCCCGGCACGGCAGGTTTTCCCGCCGGGGCCATTACGCTCCGCGATAAACACGACAGGGCTTATTTCCTGCAAACGGAAGCGAGGTATTACCTACCGCGCAACAACTCTGATTTTAACATGGAAGCCAGCGCCACGTATGTATTTACGGACAACCACAGCACAACAGGCTACCGCCTTGCCGCCATGGAATATGATTACCGGCGCAGTGCGGGAAACCTCACGCTGCAATACGACATCAAATACAACGACGGCAATAAAATACGCGCGGGCCTTGAGTTAGGCGCGTTTTCCTATTTCTCCAATACCACGAAGGACAACAACCTGTTCACCCCTATGCTGAACGGGTATTTTATTTTCAACGACTACAACGAAAGCCGCCTGGAGCTGAAAGCAAACCTCTCCTACCGCCAGACCGCCACGGAACTGCCGGTGAACAATTCCCTCGCGTATGCAAACCTCCTGCGGTATCCCGTGGAGCAGGTCAACCGTTATCTTCCCAATACCGAAGTGGATGGATTTGACGGGCTGAACCTCACCAAAATACGCTCCTGGAGCGCGGGCGCTTCGGTTATGTATAAAAATTACGTACGGTTCACCGCTGACATATTCCGCCAGCAGACCCTGCATGACGTATTCCCCCTGGCGGTGGGCGACCGGCTGGAGCTAAGGAATGCCGGCAGCCATCTCCGCAAAGGCATAGAACTGGAGCTGGAAAAAATGAGTTCGTACCGGAACAATGCATTTAACACCAGTTTCTCCGCTTCCTTCACCACCTGGAAACATACGGTCACGGCCGTTGAAAACGGGTATGACTACACGCCGCTGGCGGGGTTCAGCGATGTGTACAAGGTGATGGCCAAAGACCAGCCATTTGGCGCCATCATGGGCAGCGCCTGGCTGCGCGATGGCTCCGGCCGCGTGGTGATAGACACTGATGGTTTCCCTACGGTGGCTCCCGGGCCGAAAATAATCGGCAATCCCATCCCCGACTTTATCGTCAAACTTGAGGATCATTTCAGTTATAAGAAGATCAGCCTGCGCAGCACCTTCGAATGGCGTAAAGGCGGTGATGTGTGGAACGGCACCGCCGCTGTACTGGATTATTATGGGCGCTCCGCCCAAACAGGCGAACAACGGAATACCAGCGGCTACATTTTCCCCGGCGTGACGGCGGACGGGCATCCGAACACAATCCCGGTAGAATTCTACAACCCGCTGCGGCCGCTGGATCAGAACCGCTGGGTACGTTACGGCTTTGGCGGCGTGGCGGAAGATTATATCGAAAAAGGCGATTGTATCCGGTTGCGGACCGCGGAACTGTCCTACTACTGGAACCTGAAAAAGATCATCAGGAAAATAACACTCAGCGCGTCTGTGGGCAATATCATCCTCTGGAAAACATATTCAGGCTCCGATCCGGACCTCCTGCTGTTCGACCAGCCGAATACCGCCGGGCTGGACTTCTTCCAGCTGCCTTCTCTTCAAACCTATGGTATGCATCTTTCCCTTCAATTCTGAACTTATGAAACACTGCTTATTTTTAATCCTGCTCGCCATTTTTATACAACGCCCGGCTCATGCACAATTGTCGGAGTACAGGGGAATGAAGGAAAAAGTATATGTGCACACCAGCCATGTGTATTACAAACCCGGCGAAACGATGTTCTTTAAAGTATACGTGGTGAAAGCCAATACGCACCGGCCTTCCGGTGTGAGCGGCGTGGTGCATGTGGATATACTGGCGCCATCCGGCAACGTGGTGCAACAGCTGAAACTGGGTGTAAAAGACGGTTACGCTGAAGGTTCCTATGATTTCACGACCACCGCGCCCGGCGGTGTGTACAGGCTGCGGGCCTATACCGCCTGGATGCAGAATGAAAAAGAAAGCCGCTGGTTCACCAAAGAGATCACCCTGCACCGGGTGGTGGCGCCCCGCGTGCTAATGCAGCTGGAGTTTCCGGGAAAAGGATATGGCCCCGGCAGTGAAGTGACGGCGGACTTTACCATGCGTAACCTGGCCGGCAAACCCATCACACAACATCCCACCAAATATACGGTGATGCTGGACGGAACATCCGCCGGCAGCGGAAACTTCAATACAGACAAAGACGGCAAAGCAAAAATAAAGTTCCGCCTGCCTGAAACGCTGGCGTCCGGTAATGGTTTACTGAATGTGACCGTACAATATGACGCATATACCGAATCCATCTCCCGGAGCATTCCCATTGTGCTGAATAAGATAGACCTGCAGTTTATGCCCGAAGGCGGCACCTTTGTGGAAGGTATTACAGGCGTTGTAGCTTTCAGGGCCGTGAATGAATTTGGCAAAGCAGCGGATGTAAAAGGCGTCATTACAGACTCCGGGGTTAATATGGTGGCGGAGTTCAGCAGTTATCACTTTGGGATGGGGAAATTTTCCTTTACACCGCAGCCCGGCCACCAGTATGTGGCGCACATTACTTCCCCCAAAGGGATCGACCAGCGGTATCCCCTGCCGGTGGCCGCAAAAGAAGGGCTGGCCATGCATTTCAGCCGGGACGCTAAAGGCTTGCTGCTTACTTTACATTCCACCCACAGGCAGCGTGTCCGCATAGCGGGTTTCAGCAAGGATGTCTTACATTTTGAACAAACCGTCGATGTGGATGCGGGCAAAACGGATATGCTGGTGGATACTACCGGTTTCCCCGCGGGCATCGCGCGGTTTACGGCATTGAATGCTGCCGGGCTGCCGCTGGCGGAAAGAGTAGTGTTCCTGCAGATGAACAAAAAACTGCGCGTTACGCTTACGCCGGATAAAACATCTTATCTCCCCCGCGAAAAAGTGACCCTGAAAATAAAGACTGAAAATGCCGGTAAACAGCCCATTCCGGCGAACCTCTCCCTCTCCGTGATAGATGACAAACTCTGGACCTTCGCGGACGATAAACAGGATCATATCCTGTCGTGGCTGCTCATGAGCTCCGAGCTGAGCGGCAAGGTGGAGGAACCGCTTTTTTATTTCAAAGACGATGAGCCCAAAGCCCTGCCCGCCCTTGACCTGGTGATGCTCACGCATGGTTACCGTTATTTTGAATACACCAGGGAAGTGGAAGACAGCGGCCGGCTGCGCTACCTGCCGGAACAGTCGAATGTGCTCAACGGTGTGTTGCAGAACACGCTCAAAGAGCCTGTAGCGGGCGGCGTATATCTCGTGAATGCAAGGAATTCCGGCAGGAACGATAAAGTGGCGTATATGGAAACGGGGAAAGACGGCACATTTTATTTCTCCGGTCTTGAGCCGCAACAAACCTACTTTGTGGTGGCGGGCTCTTTTAAAAAAGGGGAAAAGGTACAGGTGAATATCACCAGCAACGGTATCGGAGCCGTGCCTTTGCGAAAGCCCGTTCCGGAAATAACAGCGATCCCTTCCCGAGCCGATACAATAGGCCCCCTGGAGGCAATTGCGGCAGGCACAGCTGTGGTAGAGCCGCCTTCCCCCTTAAACCGGCTGGACGGCCGTTCGCAAAACCTGGAAGAAGTAGTGGTAGTAGCGATGGGCATGCAGCAATCTAAAAGAACGCTGAGCGGCTGCGTATCGATCGTAACAACCACGGACCTGACCACACAATCCACGGTGACGCAGCAACTGGCGGGCCTTATGCCGGGTGTGCAGGTGGTTCAGCAGGCCAATCCCGGCGCTGGAGATAAAATATTGCTCAGGGGGCAGTCCACGTTCTCCGGCAACAACAGCCCGCTGGTGATCCTGGATGGCGTGCCCGTGTCTATGGACAATATGCGGATGGACCCGAATGAAATCAACAACATCACCGTGATGAAGGACCAGGCCGCGGTAGCAATATATGGCTCCCGTGCGGTGAACGGCGTCATCATTATCGAATCTAAAAGATGGATACAGAAATATATCCGGCTGAACCTATACAAGCCTTCGTATTACACCACGCAGGAAATATGGCAGAACCTCCCGGTGTTTGCCCTGGCCAAAAAATTCTATACGCCGGTGTACACTTCCACGGAAGCTGCCGTGAGAGATGATTTCAGGGAAACTATTTACTGGAACCCGGTGTTGCAAACGGACCGGAATGGCGAGGCCACCGTCAGCTTTTATAACTCCGATGCCACCACTACATTCAGGGCTATTGCCGAAGGCATTGGTTATACCGGTGCGCCGGGCCGTGCGGAGCTGACTTACAACGCAGCGCATGCGCTGGCAATGGACGCGAAAATGCCGCCGGCCTTTACCGTGGGCGATAAGGTACTGATGCCGCTGAACCTGAAAAACAACGGCCCTTCGCCGATGACGCTGCATGCGGTGATAATAGCGCCGGCAACGGTACAGGTGACCGGCACCGGGCAGGCGGCCGTGTTAAGGATAGATGACAAATATGGGCTGAACCAGCAGGAGTTTGATCTTACGCTGGAAGCGGGCGGCAGTAAACAGGTATATATCGGCGTGGAGGCATTAAAGGCCCGTAAAGAAACTATGCTCATCCGGGTATCCGGGAATGATATCACTGAGCAGCTGGAAGTGCCGCTGGAAGCGGTGAATAAGGGCTTTCCCATGCACGAAGTATTTGCAGGCAATAAACCTGCGCGGCATACTTTCACCACTTCCAAAGTAATTCCCGGCAGCCTTCAATACAACCTGCGATTGTTCGCGGGCCTCGAAGACCAGCTGCTGGACGGTATTACGTCCATGCTGCGTGAGCCGCATGGTTGTTTTGAACAAACCTCCGCCACCACCTGGCCGAATGTGCTGATCCTGCGCCTGCTCCGCCAGCGCGGTAAAAATAACCGGGAAGTGGAGGATCAGGCATTGAAATACATCAAGGCGGGTTACGAACGCCTGGTATCCTTTGAAACGAAGGAGAACGGTTTTGAATGGTTTGGCCGCACACCGCCGCATGAAGGCCTCACCGCGATGGGCCTGATGGAGTTCACAGATATGAGGGAATTTACGGAGGTGGATCCCCGGATGATGGAGCGCACGCAAAAATGGCTGCTCAGCCGCCGCGACGGTAAAGGCGGGTTTAAGCGCAGCGAGGGAGGAATGGACCAGTTCTCCGGTATGTCCCGGGCGGTAGCTAATTGTTATATCGTGTACGCGCTCACACAGGCCGGTATAGGAGCCGGGATTGAAAAGGAATACCAGTACGCCCTTGCGCAGGCCCTTGAGAACAAAGACGGGTATTTAATTGGCCTGATGGCCATTGCGGCGGACAACATGAAACGGGAGGCAGACTTCCACCAATTGCTGGCCCTGCTGAACGAGGGAAAACTTACCGCAAAAACCTCCGTTGTCAGTTCCCGTTATGCCTCGCTTGAGGTGGAAGTTACCGCGCTGCATATCCTTGCGCTGGCCCGCGAAAAAGCCCCGCGGCTTGACAAAATGGCTATCCTGCTGGGAAAGGTCATCAAAAATAAATCTCATTACGGCTACGGCTCTACGCAAGGCACCGTATTGGCTTTGCAGGCCATGGCAGCATACTCCGCGAGATCCGGGGAGGTTGCGGCCAATGTACACACTTCCTTTATGCTGAACGGGAAAACCATACAACCCGGCGTGATAAAACCGGAACAGGCGACCGAAACGCCGCAGGCTTTTGATGTGAGTTACAGCAACGGCAAAGAGGGGGTGTATTATTCCATGGAAGTGGCTTATAACACCTTCACTCCTCCTGACAGCCCTAAAGCGGAACTGGAGCTGGAAACGCGTTTGCAGCAAAACGTGGTGAAAATGGGTGAAACGGTCAGGCTGAATATTTCCCTGGCGAACAAACGCCCGGCACTGCAACCAATGGCCGTGGCCAAGATCGGTATACCTGCCGGCCTGTCCATACAGCCATGGCAGCTGAAACAATTATCGGAGGAAAAGAAAATAGCCTATTACGAGCTTTTTGACAATTACCTGGTGATCTACTGGATGGGCTTTGCGCCGGGTGAAACCAAAACTCTCGAGCTGGATCTGAAGGCGGACATACCCGGGCAGTACCGTGGTAAAGCCGCCACGGCTTATCTCTACTATATGCCCGAACATAAACACTGGAATGAAGGGCTGGAAGTACGGGTAGATGTACCGTAAAACGCTGTGACATTTTTTTACCAGGTAGATAATAAGGGGCTGGAATATTTCAGCCCTTTTCTTTTACGGGCCAAGGTCTCTATTTCGTCGATTTCAGTTTCCTCACCACCCAGGGCAAGGTAAGCCCCTGTCCTACTATTGTGAACAATACGGCGACGGTGGCAATAAAGATGATCTCGCTCCTCATCGGGAAGGGCTCTCCCGTTTTGATGTTTTTGGGAAGACCGATCGCGATTGCCAGCGATACGATACCCCGCATGCCGGACCAGCTGATGATCATACATTCCTCGAAGGTCAGCAGCGCGGCTTCGGATATCTTTCCTTTTTTGGCGGAGAACGCTCGTTGCAGGTTGATCTTTTGCAGGAATACCCTTGCCATACGGAGGAGCAATGCCGCGATCGTGATCAGGAAAGCGTAGAGGACATAATTCCATACCTGGCTTTTGTCGATCGCTTTTATCACGATGGGAAATTCCAGCCCGATCAGGATGAAGATAAGACCATTGAGGATGAAGATGATCATATCCCAGATGGTTTTGGACTCGTAACGGATATGTTCGGGGAAACGCTGGCTGCTCAGCCTGGAGATGCTAAGGCCCAGTATTACCACCGCTATTACGCCGGATACATGTAATTCCTCCGCCAGCAGGTAGGTCACAAATGGCGCCAGTACCATAAAACTCAGCACTGCCAGGTTGTTGTTCCTCACCGCGCGTAATATAAATGCCAGTACCTTGCCCATTATCAGCCCTACCAAAGCGCCGCCGGCCAGCAGCGCGAGAAATATCAGCGAGGCTTTCCACAGTACAAACGCAGTGCCTGTGACGGCAGCTATCGCAAAGCGGTAAGCTACCAGCGCGGAAGCGTCATTCACGAGGCTTTCCCCTTCGATGATGGTAACGGTGTTGTGCGAGAGCCCCAGCCCTTTTGTGATACTGATGGCGGCAACGGCATCCGTAGCCGAAAGAATGGCGCCCAGCACAAAGGCAAGCGGCCAGGTCATGCCCGGTATAAAATAATACGCGAATACCGCGATGCCGCAAGCCGTTACAAACACAAGGCCGATGGCCAGGGTAGAGATGGTGTTGATGTTTGTTTTGAATGTCTTGAAGTTGATATTAAACGCCGCATCGTACAGCAAGGGAGGAAGAAAGATCAGCAGGATGATCTCGGGATTCAGTTCAATAAGCGGTAACCCGGGCACGAACCCGATCGCGATACCGGCAACGATCAGCAGGATGGGCGCGGCCATTTTTATCCTGTCCGCTACTACGGAAAGGCCGATCATCATTGCAAGGATAAATAATACGATACTGTAATTATTCATATCGCCGCGTTTTAATGAAAAAACCCGCCAAACTTTTGTCTGGCGGGCTTATGTTCTTTTGTGACCTTGTCAGGATTCAAACCTGAAACCTTCTGATCCGTAGTCAGATGCTCTATTCAGTTGAGCTACAAAGCCATTGTTTTGAACGGGTAGCAAAAGTATGAATATTTTTTAAAAAACAATGAACCTGCTGAAAATTATTTTCATCATCCGCTGTAATACATCGTCATGAACTATCCCATCTTGATCACCCTGTCCGAGATCACGGGCGTGGTGGCGTATCCTTTCCAGTCTTCCAGTTCCGCGGCGCTCAGCTGCGTCATGTGTTCGGACTGCCGGCCTTTGATGTGCATCGTGCCTTTGCTGTCCAGGCTTACGAGGGCATACAGCGCGTCTTTCGGCTGATTGAAGGAATAACCGTCTTTCAGGTGATTGAACTGGTAAGACATGCTGTTGATCTGCACGTAATGGATATTGTTGTACGTGTTCATATAGTCTTCGTGGTGATGCCCGCTGAATACGGCGCGTACTTTTTGCCAGCCGGCTTTTTTGTTGGCGTTTTCGAACAGCAGGCGGAGATAAATACCCTCTTTTACGCCGTCCGAATCATTGTCGATGCCCTGGTGGCAGAAGATCAATACGGGATTGCCGGTGGTGTCTATTTCTTTTTCCAGCCAGTCGCATTGCGCGCGCAGTACGGAACGCGGATAACCTTTGCTGTTGTCGCCCGGCGGCCTTTCATTGCCGTTCAGCACAATGCAGCGGTAGCCGTTGACGTCAAACGAATAATACTTTCCTTTGGCATTCCAGAATTCGATCACCTGCTCGTGGGTGAACCCGCCATCGTTGTCATGATTGCCGATCACGTGGTATTTCGGGCCTTCAAAGCGGTTCCAGGTATCCATCAGCGGGCGGTTTACGGGTTTGGGAAAACAAAAATCACCCATCTGGATGATGAAGTCCGGCTTTTGGCGGTTCATTTCATCGATGAATGATTCCAGGCGCTGCGCGCCGTCTTTGATCAGATCGTGATGAAGGTCTGCCATGATGCCGAATCTCAGTACCTGCCGGGGTTTTTCCGCTGCTTCCGCCGCCGCGGGAATACTATTGATGCTAAGGCCCGCACCGCCTAAAAGAACGGCCATTTGCCGGATAAATCTTCTGCGCATGGTTGTTTTGAATTTGAAGGTCAAATTAGGGAATATTGTTTATATATTCTAAACAAAAGATAGAGTTAACTAAACAGTAATATGAGTGGAAAAGGCGGATACCGGCATAAAAGAGCCGTTTTGTTGCCGGGGGCGGATATAAAACAAAAAACCCGGCAAACGATTCGTATGCCGGGTTGCTCATTCGTAGAAGACTTGCTTTGTGACTCTGTCAGGATTCAAACCTGAAACCTTCTGATCCGTAGTCAGATGCTCTATTCAGTTGAGCTACAGAGCCGTTGTTCTTATGTTGAACGGGATGCAAATGTATGGAGAATTTTTATTTCCGCAAACCTTTCACTGCTTTTTTTCTGCATCCGCATTTTTCCATTTACTTTTGAAGTAACATTTAAAACGCTGAAACCCGTGAAAATACAGCTCTGGAGCATCGGAAAAGAGAATGATGCGTATATCAACGAAGGCATAAAAATATTTCAGAAAAGATTACAGCATTATACTGATTTTGATATAAAACTGATCCCTACCGTGAAGCAGGCGGCCAGTCTTTCCATACCCGAGCTGAAGAAGGCGGAAGGTAAGCTGATCCTGGATTTGCTGCAGCCGGCGGATTATCTCCTGGCGCTGGATGAAAGAGGCAAAAGCATGACCACCCTGCAGCTCTCAGACTTCCTGCAGCAGCGCGAAAACGCAGGCACCCGCCAGCTGATCGTGCTCATCGGCGGAGCCTTCGGGATAGACCCCGCTGTGCTGCAGCGGGCGCAGACCACCCTGTCCCTTTCCGCGCTTACTTTTCCGCACCAGATCGTGCGCCTGATCGTTACTGAGCAACTTTACCGGGCCTATACCGTGCTCAACAACAAAAAATATCACCACCAATGATTATTTTTACAACTTAACAGAAGAATTTTATGACCCTTACTATAGCGATTATTATTGTCACCTGCCTGGTATCCATCACCTCCTTCAATAAACCCGATCAAATAGACAAGCTGAGTTTCTGGCCTTACAGGGTGTCTCACAACAACCAGTATTACCGGTATATCACTTCCGGGTTCGTACATGCGGACTGGAACCACCTGTTCTTCAACATGCTGACGCTGTATTTTTTCGGCAGTGTGGCGGAAAGTAATATGCAGATGTTCCTGGGCGGCAAGGTGTATTACGTCATATTATACGTGCTCGGCCTGGTGCTGCCGGACGTTTCCACTTATTTCAAATACAAGGACATTTACGGCTACCGTTCTATCGGGGCCAGTGGCGCGGTGTCCGCCATATTGTTCTCTTCCATATTTTTTGAACCCTGGAACACGATCCTGGTCTTTTTTATTCCCATCTGGGCGATCGTATACGGCGGGTTGTTCCTCGGGTATTCCGTGTATATGTCCAAACGCGGCGGGGATGGCATCAACCATGACGCGCACTTCTGGGGCGCCGTGCTGGGGCTTGTTTTCCCGATCGTGATGCGGCCGGAGCTCGCCAAACTGTTCCTGGAGCAGTTGCTCAGGCCTTTTAACTAAACTTTTTCCGTCATCGTAATGCGCAGTACCTGCCGTGTTTTTTCCGTTACACGGAAGCGGTTGTCTATCCGCATGCCCGCCACCCACACGATCTTTTTGCCGGATTCCAATACCCATACCTTTTCTTTCTGCGGCAGGGACAGTTTCTGATCAATAAAAAAGCGGCTGAGTTTCTTTTTGCGGATCATGCCGAGCGGGTAAAAATAATCGCCCTGTTTCCATTTCCGCAGCATCAGCGGGTATTGCAGCGTAGCCGCGTCTATGCAGGCCGTTGCGGGATCGGCGCTGATGGCATGTTCATTGTTCTCCGTCTGCCTGAAGCGGAATTCAGCGCCGGGTAATTGCAGCAGTTCCTGTTCTTTTTCTATGATAAAATAGCTGGCTTCTTCCGTATTCAGCGGGGTGATGATGAACCACTTCCGGTCGCGCACAATCCGGTGTGTGGCGGTGGTGATGTATTTGCCGGGCTCCGCGTCCAGCAGGCCGGTCACCTGCAATGCCTGCGCGGGGCTGCAATGGAAGGGTTTCAGCAGTTCGTATGCGATGGTGGCCAGTGGCGTTGCCTGGCTGAAGCGGATCAGCGGGATAAAGAACTCCTGCCCTTTCTGTATGAGCAGTTTCTTTTTATATACATCCAGCGCCTGTTGATAGAGCTCTTCCGCTTCGCGGAAACGTTGGATGGAAGCGCCTGTCTGCCTTACCACATCGGGAAAAATTTCCTGAAGCGGCGGAAGGACGTTGTGACGGAAAAAATTTCGTGTATACTTGTCAGTTGTATTGGAGCTGTCTTCTACAAACGTAAGCCCTTCCACGGCCGCGTACGCCGCGACATCTTCCCGCGTGGCGAACAGCAAAGGCCTTGCAATATGGCCCTGCAACGGCAGGATGCCATGCAGGCCGGCCATGCCGGTACCTTTGGAGAGGTTCATCCAGAGTGTTTCCACATTGTCCTGCATATGATGCGCGGTGACGATAACAGCCAGTCTCCGCGCGGTCCTTTGTTCTTCCAGCCAGGCATACCGCAGTTCACGGGCGGCTACCTGGGTGGAGAGTTTGTGTTCAGCAGCGTATGCGGCGGTATCAAAGGATGTGACATGCACGGGGATATTATATTTTTCACCGAGCGAACGCACAAAAGTTTCGTCGCGGTCGCTCTCCGCTCCTCTCAGTTTAAAATTACAATGCGCTATTTCAAGCCTCCAGCCCGCTTTTACGAGCAAATCGCAAAGCACGCTGGAATCCAGCCCGCCGCTGACGGCCAGCAGCAGCCCGTCTCCTTCGTTAAAAATCCTTTCCTGCCTGATAAATTCCTGTAATTGTTGGATCATCTTATTGTATTGTATTTACAGGTCTTCGCGCGCGGCCTGCAATTCGTTGTATGCATGCATCTCTTTTACTTCGCGGGCCACGTCCATTCCCTTTTCATAGGCGGCAATGGCGGCATCCTGGTCTCCCAGCCTTTCCAGCAGTTTGCCCAGGTGATAATAGGAACCTACGTATGCAGGATCGTTGGCCAGCAGCGTTTCAAATACCTCGCGGGCGCTTTGGTCGTCGTTGATCTTGATATATTCCAGCGCCAGCGCGTGCCGCAGGAAACTATCCGCGGGGCTGTCCGCCAGGTATGCCTTCAATTGGGTAATTCTGTCCATTTTGCAAAGATGCTATTTTTAAAAGCCATCGCGCGTTACTGATTGCCGGAACCCTAAATCCCATATATTTGTAAACACTGTATTTTTTAATAAAAAACCAGTATACGGATATGAAGATATTAGTATGTATCAGTAAAACGCCCGACACCACTGCAAAAATAGCTTTCACAGACAACAACACGAAATTCAGTGAAGCGGGTGTACAGTTCATCATTAACCCATACGACGAATGGTATGCGCTGGTGAGAGCCCTGGAGCTGAAAGAGACGTTGAATGCAACCGTGCACCTGATCACCGTGGGCGGGGCTGATACCGAGCCGGTGATCCGCAAGGCGCTGGCGCTGGGCGGCGATGAAGCTTTCAGGGTGGATGCGGATAGCCATGACAGTTATTTTATCGCATCACAGATCGCGGCGCATGCAAAACAGGAGAATTACGACATCATTTTTACCGGTAAAGAGACCATTGATTATAACGGATCGTCCATAGGCGGCATGGTGGCCGAACTGGTGGGCATTCCCTTTGTGTCCATCGCGTCAAAGCTGGATGTGAACGGCACTACCGCCACGCTCGTACGCGAGATCGAAGGCGGCGAGGAAACCGTTGAAGTAAACCTTCCCGTGGCGGTATCCGCCCAGAAAGGCATGGCCGAAGCCCGCATTCCGAATATGCGTGGCATCATGGCGGCCCGTACCAAACCATTGAAAGTAATAACACCCGCGGCTACGGACACGCTCACCAGCGTGGTATCTTTCGAGCTGCCGCCCGCAAAGGCAGGCGTGAAGCTGATTTCGCCGGACAACGTGGAGGAGCTGGTAAAGCTGCTGCATGAAGAAGCCAAAGTGATCTAACTCTTTCATTCCTTAAATCCGAACTAATGTCTGTTTTAATATTTGCTGATCAATTCCAGGGAACTATCAAAAAATCTGCGCTGGAGGCCGTTCAATACGGTTCCAAAGTAGCGGAGCAGCTGGGTACGCAGGCTACCGCCGTGGTACTTGGCGAAGTAAGCGCCGACGAACTGGCTTCCCTGGGCCGTTATGGCGCAGCCAAGGTGCTGCATGTGGCCGATGCCCGTCTGAATGAGCTGGAAACCGGCGCAGCCGTTAAGATCGTTGCCGAAGCGGCGGCGAAGGAAAACGCGGATGTGATCGTGTTTTCACACAACTTCTCCGGTAAAGCCATTGCGCCGCAGCTCTCCGCCCGCCTCAAGGCAGGCCTGGTAGCGGGCGCCATCTCCCTGCCTGATACTTCAGCGGGTTTCGTGGTGAAAAAGAACGTATTCTCTGGCAAGGCATTTGCCAATGTGAATATCACTTCCGCTAAAAAGATCGTGTCTGTACTGCCCAATACATTTAACGTGGAAGAAGGCAGTGGAACCGCTACAGTAGAGGATTTTGCGCCTGCTCTCAGTGATGCGGACTTTAAAGTGAAAGTGGTAAAGGTGGAAACCGTAAGCGGCGAAGTGCCCCTTACCGAAGCGGAAATTGTAGTAAGCGGCGGCCGTGGCCTGAAAGGCCCGGAACACTGGGGTATCCTGGAAGACCTGGCGCATGCGTTGGGCGCGGCTACAGCCTGTAGCCGTCCTGTGGCGGATGCACACTGGCGCCCGCATCATGAGCACGTTGGGCAGACGGGTTTTACCGTAAGGCCGAACCTCTATATCGCCATCGGTATTTCAGGAGCTATCCAGCACCTGGCCGGCGTGAACGGCAGTAAGGTGATCGTGGTGATCAACAAGGATGCGGAAGCGCCCTTCTTTAAGGCGGCGGACTACGGGATCGTGGGAGATGCCTTTGAAGTGGTGCCAAAGCTGACCGAAGCTGTAAAGAAATATAAAGGGAAATAATTATAATGGGTTGGCTGCCGGGGGATAACGGCCGGAGTTTTGTGGTAATAAACTACCGGACAGCGTTAATCTTCGGCAGCCAACGCTTTTTAGATATCGAATATTTTTCTAACTTCACGTCTTACACAGTATAAACGTGAGCGCTTACGCGTTAATGACAGTATGAGAAAAATAGAATTGGAAATAGTTGCTTTGTCGCATAGCATTACACAAACCCATTCGTATGCCGTGGTGTTGGGCGAGGTGAACGGATTAAGGCGTCTGCCGATCGTGATTGGCGGGTTTGAAGCGCAGGCCATAGCAGTGGCGCTGGAAAAAATGCAGCCCAGCAGGCCGTTGACCCACGATCTCATGAAGAATTTCATGAATGCATTCAATGTTGAGTTACACGAAGTAATTATCAGTAATTTACAGGAGGGCATTTTTTATTCCAAGCTCATTTGTTCCAATAACGACGATACGATCGAGATAGACTCCCGTACATCCGATGCTTTGGCGCTGGCGGTACGGTTTGGCTGCCCTATTTACACGTACGAGAATATCCTTAACAGTGCGGGCATCCTGCTGGATGACCCGGCCGGTAAAAAGACGACCAAAGCCTCTGGCACCCCTAGTATTTCAGAGCATGAGAAGGGCGCCGAAGACGATCTCAAGGCCCTCAACCTGGAGGAGCTGAACACACTTTTGCAGGAAGTGCTGGAGCAGGAAGATTATATCCGTGCCATCGCCATCCGTGACGAGATCAACAGCCGTAAAAGTAAATAGTACATAGTGATCCTTTTCCCCAACTGTAAAATCAATCTTGGTTTACATATCCTGCACAAGCGGGAAGACGGTTTTCATGACCTGGAAACGGTATTTTACCCCCTGCCCCTGCAGGATGCGCTGGAAGTGATCACGGCGGAGGAAAGCATTTTTTCGCACAGCGGCATCGAAATTCCCGGAGACGTTACCGACAATCTTTGTAACAAGGCTTATTCCCTGCTGAAGGCGGACTATCCTCAACTGCCGCCGGTACATATTCACCTGCATAAAAATATTCCCATCGGCGCAGGCCTGGGCGGTGGCTCGGCTGACGGTGCCTACGCGCTTAAGTTACTGAATATCAAATACAACCTGGACATACCCGAAGAAAAGCTGGAGGCTTATGCCGCCCGGCTCGGCAGTGATTGCCCCTTTTTCATACGGAACCAGTCTTGTTTTGCCACGGGCCGGGGGGAGATCCTGGAGCCCTGGACAGTGGATCTGTCTGGTTATTCTTTCCTGCTGGTGCATCCGGGTATTCACGTGAATACGGGCTGGGCTTTCGGGCAGCTGACACCTGGACTACCGGAAACGGGTCTGAAGGAGGTGAACTGGAAAGATGTAAGCAGCTGGAAGGGTGCTTTGACCAATGATTTTGAAGGGCCGGTGTTCAGGGAATACCCGGCTATCAGGAATATAAAAGAGAAAATGTACCGTGCGGGGGCAATTTACGCCACGATGAGCGGCAGCGGTTCGGCTGTGGTCGGGATATTCCCGAAAGAACAATGGCCGGAGGCGGTATGGGAGCCGCATTACAGGGTGTTTCAACTTTAGAAGCCGGAGAAAAGCCTGACATTTTTACTTAAAAGAACGATCAGAATGGCAGCGGGTGGGGTTAACTATGCTTTTGATATGCTTTTGGTATGCTCTTGATATGCTTTTGATATGCTTCAGCTATACTGAGCCCGCAACCTTCTCGCGGCAATGTGGCCCCATTGATTTTGTGTTAAAATTGCCAAATACCTCCGTCCCCCTGGTATCGCCATCCAGGTTATTTTGTGTCAGCGATGCTAAATATTGATTGCCAATGGATAGTGAGATATAAACGTTTAGGGTACAGGGCATAAAAAAACCGGTCGCTATTGGCGACCGGTTTACTTATTTAGAGAGAATAAGTGCTTATTTTACAGAAGCGATCAGGCTTTTGAAAGTTTCAGGTTCGTTCATTGCCAGGTCAGCCAGTACTTTTCTGTTCAGGCCGATGTGTTTTTCTGACAATTTATGAATGAACTGGGAGTAAGTCATTCCCTCAGCGCGGGCCGCAGCGTTAATACGGGCGATCCACAGTGTGCGGTATTCTCTTTTCTTCAGTTTGCGACCTACATAGCTATAGGTAAGCCCTTTCTCCAGAACGTTCTTCGCTACGGTATACACGTTTTTACGTTTACCATAGAAGCCTTTGGCTTGTTTTAAGATCTTTTTCCTTCTGGCTCTGGACGCAACTGCGTTTACTGAACGAGGCATGTTATGCTTTTTAAAACTTGTTTAATAAATTAATTCAATTAGCGAAGTACGAGCATACGCTTCACCAGGTTCAGATTGGCTTCAGCCACCAGGCTACTTCCTCTCAGAGAACGTTTTCTTTTGTTGGACTTTTTAGTCAACAAGTGACTTTTATAAGCCTTCGGGCGTTTGATAGCGCCGCTGCCGGTCACCGTAAACGTCTTCTTCGCACGGCTATGAGTCTTTACTTTAGGCATCTTACTACGAATTTGGTCTGCAAAGGTAGGTAATTATTTTATAAATAACATATTCTATCAAAAAAAATTGAAACCTCTCCCGAAACCCTAAAAAAAAGTTAACAAATTTTCCACGGGATTAAAGGATTGACATTCAAATCTCTCATACAATATAAACACCATATAAGTGTTTTTTTACCCGTGCAAGAGAAATTCATATTTTTGAATTGTCTATATTATCATTAATTTTAATTTCAGATTAGTTTAAATTTGTCCGTACCACCTATTGAAAAGACCGAATACCGAATAACCGAAGCCTATGAAAACGATCCTTTACACCTATGTATCTGTGCGCGCCAACATGCGCATCTTATTGTCACAAACAATTTCCAGTAAAACGGTTCCTCCGGCCATCCGAAGGAAATAACCGCCGCTTGCAGCCTATCACCTGCAACGGATCCTTATTTCACTTAATTGTTTGCTACAATGAGAAGAATTTTACTCCTTATACTGTTATTGTTTACCGGCCTTACGGGATTTGCCCAGAATGGAACGCGGATAACTTCTGACCGGTACACGCCTTTCCTGACAGCTCCCCAAAGGGTTTGTGATGAAGCTTATGCTTCTATGCACGCATGGATACAGGATATAGATGACGATGACCATGACAAATATGCCGTGGACAGTGTTCGGTGGACAGTCGATATGCCGGTTAGCCCCGATTTTGTTTACAGCCGGCCAAGAGGCGCAAGCCCATTGGTACGGTGGATCGCCAATAACAGCGAATCCATTACATTTAATGTAACAGAAATCGGCACCTACCGGGTCACTGCCCGGATTTATATCAGGGTTCGTGTCAGCGGAAACTGGGAAAACCGGTGGACGGAGGTTACCAAAACGTTTGTTTCAGAGGATTGTTCCATGGATGCGTGTGAAGGTACCTTTACCCCGTCTACCAATTTCAAGGAAACTTTCGGCAACTTCACAAATGGTGGTGCAGCAAGAGCCCTGCCCGCGCCAGCTACCATCGATTATATCTTTGATGGTAACGGCGAATTGACAGACAACCATTATGCTATTCACTATAGCGCGAGATTAGGCGGTAAAGACGAATGGGGCGATATATTTGACCATACCAACGACGGATTTGGCGGCATGCTCATCGCCAACTCTTCAGAGCAGCCCAGGTCCTTCTATAAAAGAGAAGTAAACAACCTCTGCCCAGGTGCTAAATATAATTTTTCCGCCTGGTTCATCAACCTTAACTCTCTTGGCGTATTAAATAACGTCTGCGAAAACTGGAATGGCCAGTATCAATACGCGGGTGTTACTTTTATTGTAAAAAATAAAGCCAACGGCGACATCATCGGCCAGTTCAATACCAACGACGTGTCCATGGACCTCTCTATCAATAACGGGGGGAACCAGCGAATGACCGGATGGCAAAAATTCGGAGGCACAGTAACTTTAGGCCCCGGTGAGACCAACGTAATTGTGGAGATCAGGAATAACAATCCCGGCGGTTGCGGTAACGACATTGCGGTGGATGATATCGAGTTTGTATTCTGTGCTCCCAAGATCTATTCCTATATCGATGGTTTGGGTGTGGAAGAAGACCAGGTGTGCCCCGGCGCTGAACTGAACCTGACATCCGTTATTCAGCCCGCCAACTACTTTACCAACCCGGTTTACCGCTGGGAATACAGCAAGAACGGCGCGCCTTACGTGACCATCACAGAGCCCGGTTATACCGGCGTAAATACACCGGTGTTGCATATTGGCCCAGGTGTATTACAGGAACGGGATGTGATCAGGTACCAGCTGATGGTCGTGGAATCGGGTAACGATGCAACAACGTGTTACACTCCATCCAACCGGGTTATCATTTCCGTGGCGGAGCTCCCAAATATCAATGCTACCAGGGACTCCCTGTGTAGAGGCGAGTCCACAATTCTAACGGCGACCCCCCTGGAGTCTCCGGGCGTCGTCGGTTATGAAACCTTCACGTGGACGGGACCGGACATACAACCCTGGCCCGGGCCCGGCCTGCAGCCAAAGAACCAGATCCTTATCAGGCCTTCCGTTACGAGCCAGTATAACGTAACGGGTAGTATACAATATGGTGCGTATGTAAACGGACAGCCCCGCATATGTACCAAAAAAGACAGTATCGTCATTACCGTGGACCAACCACCTGTGGTGGCATTGGGCCCGGATCAGCTGCTTTGCGTGAACACGCCGGTAACGCTGGATGCGGGAGCGTCCAATGCCGCTTTTGCCATTACCTGGCAGCCGGGCAACCAGCATACGCAGGCCATTAATATAACCGCTCCTTCCTCCGCCACTACGCATGAATACAGCGTAAGCGTGAAAAATGGCCAGTGTACGGTGAGGGATACCGTGAGGATCACCGGCGCGCTGGTAACACCCGCAGGTATAGACGGGAACACCAACTATTGCTCGGATGTGGTGCTCACCAATATCACCCTGAAACCTACCACTGCCATCGATCCTTCGTCTGTGCCCGCGCAGATTGTAACATGGTCTTTTGTAGGCCCGAACCACGGCGCCACTTTGGTGACAACCAACCCGACAGGCGCGCCGAACAACCGTTCGCTGCGCACCATGCCGTTCAACATCCCGGTAACCGTAAGGTTGAGCATCCAGGTGAGCGGCACCAGCTGTATCAGCACGGCTGAAAAGACATTTATCGTTGAAACTTCCACCAATGCCGCCGCAAGAGACCTGGCGCAGTGTACCAACGTATTTACGCTGGATGCTGACCCGGTAAAAGATACGAGCATGACCGGCACATGGACGGTGATTTCAGGGGACGTAACTATCGCTCCCGCCGATATCCATAACCCGAACGCCGTAGCTACCGTGAACAACGGTCCTCAAACCGCCATGCTCCGCTGGACGGTAGTGAAAAACAGGCCGGGATCGACCTGTCCGCCCAGTTTTGCGGAGATCTCGCTGGATTATGCCGAGCCTCCCACCATTACGGTAGCTCCGAACATCGCAGAGTGCAGGGACGGCTCCGGCCAGTTTGACCTGCCATGGACCTCCACCAATGATCCTGAACAATATGACCTGGAAGCAGTAGGCGCCAACCCGATGCCGGGCTTCGTTGATATCATCGACGAGCCGCTGTATGCAACAGACGGTACCCTGAGCATCCCCTACCCTGCAGGCGTTGCGCCCGGCGTGTACACTTTCCGCATCCGTGCTGAAAAGATGACCGTAACGGGTGATATATGTTTTACCGAATCACTGTTTACGGTAACGATCAATACACCTTCCACCGCGCCCACCATCAGCCTGCCCACACCTAATATATGTGTTGGTTCATCGGCCACGCTTACGCTCCAGGGCGGATCGCTCGGCTCAAACAGCGTGTGGGTATGGTACAGAGGAAACTGTACGACCGGTACCGAAATAGCAAGAGGCGTCACTTCCATCACCGTAAACCCCACCACTACCACTACTTACTCTGTGAGAGCGGAAGGGCCGATGGTGTGCAGCAATTCAACCTGCGTGTCTGCCACGGTGACCGTTTACCAGATGCCCGCCGCTGCCAATGCCGGCCCCGACCAGGAACATTGCGACAACGCAACCTTTAATATGAATGCCGATGCGCCAAGCATCGCCGGTGCGCAAGGCACCTGGACCGTAGTGCCCGCGGGCATTGCGATCAGCGACATCCATAACAGGAACGCGGTTGTAACTGTGCCCGCCGGTAACTCAGCCACCTTAACATGGACCATCACCAACGGCCCCTGTACTTCCACACCGGATGTAGTAGTGCTGACCAACAGGAGCAATATCGGCAACAACGTGATCCAGCGGGACCAGGTGATTTGCCCGAACGGGCAGCCCAACCAGCTGACCGGCGTAGGTGTGCCCAACGGCGGCAGCGGTACTTATACCTATGAGTGGGAATACAGCACCACCAGTGCCACTACAGGTTTTGCACCGGTTCCTTCCGCAACCGGCAGCATCTTCCAGCCCCCTGTATTGACGCAGACAACCTGGTACCGCAGGATCGTAAGATCCGGCACCCAGTGCGCGAACACCAGCAATGTTATACAGATCACCGTTTCCACCGCTCCGCCGGTGGTAGTGACCACACCTGCCCCGGTAAGCACAGCATGTGTTTCCGGCGCGGATTATACCACCCAGTTTGGCACGCCGACCTTCAGCCACCCGCTGGGCCTGGCACTGTCCATCACCCACAGGGATTCCACCGCTGCGCAGACATGCGGCATTACGATCACCCGCATCTGGACAGCTACCGATCCTTGCGGCAGAACGGCTACGACGCAGCAGACGATCACGGTAACGGACGTTACCGCACCGGTGTTTGCCACAGCGGCTCCCGCGGACGTTACGGTGGAATGTAGCAGTATACCTTCCTTTGACGATATTGCGGTAACTGATGAATGCAGTGCCGTAGATTATGATAAAGACGAGCAGATTTCTGCCCCCGCTCCTGGCGCCTGTGCAAATGATTATACAATTGTACGCACCTGGACGGCCAGAGATGCTTGTGGAAATGAAACGGTTTTAACACAGACCATCACCGTTCGCGATACACGCCCGCCGGTATTTACTACCCCTGCTCCGGCGAACATCACGGTAGAATGTGATGAGATCCCGGTTATGGATGTTCTGACTGCTACCGACAACTGTAATGGTGCAGTGACCATCACGACCCGTCAGGATACTGTTCGTGCTGCTGGTGCTTGCCTCAATAACTACCAACTCCGCCGTGTGTGGATTGCTACCGATGTATGTGGCAACGAAGACTCGGTGATACAGATTATTACCGTAAACGACGTTACGCCGCCAGTATTCACGACTCCGGCTCCGGCGAACATCACGGTAGAATGTGATGAGATCCCGGTTATGGATGTTCTGACTGCTACCGACAACTGTAATGGTGCGGTGACCATCACGACCCGCCAGGATACCATTCGTGCTACCGCTGCCTGCCTCAATAATTACCAGCTCCGCAGGGTATGGATCGCCACCGATGTATGTGGCAACGAAGACTCGGTGATACAGATTATCACTGTAAACGATGTTACACCACCGGTATTCACTACCCCGGCTCCTGCTGCGATCACGGTAGAATGTGACGAGATCCCGGTTATGGATGTCCTGACTGCTACCGATAACTGTAATGGTGCGGTGACCATCACGACCCGCCAGGATACCATTCGTGCTGTAAATGCTTGCCTGAATAACTACCAACTCCGCCGTGTATGGATTGCGACCGATGTATGTGGCAACGAAGACTCGGTGATACAGATTATCACTGTAAACGACGTTACACCGCCGGTATTCACGACTCCTGCTCCGGCTGCTATCACCGTAGAATGTGATGCCATCCCAACCCAGGATGTCCTGACTGCTACCGACAACTGTAATGGGGCGGTGACCATCACGACCCGCCAGGATACCATTCGTGCTGTAAATGCTTGCCTGAATAACTACCAGCTCCGCAGAGTATGGATCGCCACCGATGTATGTGGCAACGAAGACTCGGTGATACAGATTATCACTGTAAACGACGTTACGCCACCGGTATTCACCACCCCGGCTCCGGCGAACATCACGGTAGAATGTGATGAGATCCCGGTTATGGATGTTCTGACTGCTACCGACAACTGTAATGGTGCTGTGACCATCACGACCCGCCAGGATACCATTCGTGCTGTAAATGCTTGCCTGAATAACTACCAACTCCGCCGTGTATGGATTGCGACCGATGTATGTGGCAACGAAGATTCGGTGATACAGATTATCACTGTAAACGACGTTACACCGCCGGTATTCACTACCCCTGCCCCGGCTGATATCACCGTAGAATGTGATGAGATCCCGGTTATGGATGTTCTGACTGCTACCGACAACTGTAATGGTGCGGTGACCATCATGACCCGCCAGGATACCATTCGTGCTACCGCTGCCTGCCTCAATAATTACCAACTCCGCCGTGTATGGATTGCGACCGATGTATGTGGCAACGAAGACTCGGTGATACAGATTATCACTGTAAACGACGTTACGCCACCGGTATTCACGACCCCGGCTCCGGCTGCTATCACCGTAGAATGTGATGCCATCCCGGTTATGGATGTTCTGACTGCTACCGATAACTGTAATGGGGCGGTGACCATCACGACCCGCCAGGATACTATTCGTGCTGCTGGTGCTTGCCTGAATAACTACCAGCTCCGCAGGGTATGGATTGCGACCGATGTATGTGGTAACGAAGACTCGGTGATACAGATTATTACCGTAAACGACGTTACTCCGCCAGTATTCACGACTCCTGCTCCGGCTGCTATCACCGTAGAATGTGATGCCATCCCAACCCAGGATGTCCTGACTGCTACCGACAACTGTAATGGGGCGGTGACCATCACGACCAGACAGGATACGATCCGCACTACTGCTGCATGTTTGAATAACTACCAGCTCCGCAGGGTATGGATTGCTACGGATGTATGTGGTAACGAAGATTCGGTGATACAGATTATCACTGTAAACGACGTTACGCCACCGGTATTCACGACCCCGGCTCCGGCTGCTATCACCGTAGAATGTGACGAGATCCCGGTTATGGATGTTCTGACTGCCACCGATAACTGTAATGGGGCGGTGACCATCACTACCAGACAGGATACGGTTCGTGCTACTGGTGCATGTCTGAATAACTACCAGCTCCGCCGTGTGTGGATTGCTACCGATGTATGTGGTAACCGCGATTCGGTGATACAGATTATCACTGTAAACGACGTTACGCCGCCAGTATTCACCACCCCGGCTCCGGCTGCAATCACGGTAGAATGTGATGAGATCCCGGTTATGGATGTTCTGACTGCTACCGACAACTGTAATGGAGCAGTGACGATCACGACCCGTCAGGATACCATTCGCGCTGCCGCTGCCTGCCTCAATAATTACCAACTCCGCAGAGTATGGATCGCCACCGATGTATGTGGCAACGAAGACTCGGTGATACAGATTATCACTGTAAACGACGTTACACCACCAGTATTCACCACCCCGGTTCCTGCTACTATCACCGTAGAATGTGATGAGATCCCGGTTATGGATGTTCTGATTGCCACCGATAACTGTAATGGGGCGGTGACCATCACTACCAGACAGGATACGGTTCGTGCTACTGGTGCATGTCTGAATAACTACCAGCTCCGCCGTGTGTGGATTGCTACCGATGTATGTGGTAACGAAGACTCGGTGATACAGATTATCACTGTAAACGACGTTACGCCGCCAGTATTCACCACCCCGGCTCCTGCTGCGATCACGGTAGAATGTGACGAGATCCCGGTTATGGATGTTCTGACTGCTACCGATAACTGTAATGGGGCGGTGACCATCACGACCCGCCAGGACACCGTTCGTGCTACTGCTGCCTGCCTCAATAATTACCAGCTCCGCCGTGTATGGATTGCGACCGATGTATGTGGTAACGAAGACTCGGTGATACAGATTATTACCGTAAACGACGTTACTCCGCCAGTATTCACGACTCCTGCTCCGGCTGCTATCACGGTAGAATGTGATGAGATCCCGGTTATGGATGTCCTGACTGCTACCGACAACTGTAATGGTGCTGTGACCATCACGACCCGCCAGGATACCATTCGTGCTGTAAATGCTTGCCTGAATAACTACCAACTCCGCCGTGTATGGATTGCGACCGATGTATGTG
>NZ_RMBX01000011.1 GCF_003807585.1 Chitinophaga barathri
TTTATGTCAATCCAAATCCGTATTATTGACAACCCCTGTAAACCTCCAGCAGGATAAAATCATCGACTGTAAAGTCCTGCCAGGACAAAATACCCCACTGTAAAGTTTTTTCAGGACAAGACAACAGCTTCAGTACTACTCTATTACTACTATTACACTACTGTTAGACTACACTACTACTACACTACCACTACTATTAGACTACTCTTAGCGCCCAATTGTCATGCTCATGACAAAGGATTGTACGAAAAAAATGCGACGTAGGTTCAAGGCCGGTTAGACGTAGGTTAGAGGCCGGTTAGACCGGGTTTTTACCTAGGTTAGACGTAGGTTAGAGGCCGGTTAAGCCGGCAAAAAGTGGAGGAGTAAGGCCGTAATGATCAGGACAAGAGAGGCCGTAAAAAAGTAAAAGTCCAGGTAAAGACCATGATATTGTCAGGGTAAAGGAAGATGAATGCCGGTAAAAGACTAAAATAAGACCCGTAAAGGGGCTGACGGATAGCCGGACAGGAAAGGGTGTCGGCTGGATGAAATAAAGTCTTTTTAGGGGCTGAAAATCTAAAAAAAGAAGGAGTAGTAGCCTGGGAAATAGGTGCCATGAAACATTACCGGCCTTTCGGGTTACGCGTCACCAAAGTGATGAACCGTTGCAGGATCTTTTTCCGCTGCTCTTCATCCGCTGCCAGGTAAAAATGATTTCCCTGCGGAGCCGGATCAAAAAAGGTAAATCCTTCTTTGTCAGCATAGATCTTCCCCGGCCGGCTGATGGAAAAATAATCCTTCAGGCCTTCCACGGCGTACAGTACAGAGGTAAGGTCCCAGGTGGGGCGGTCGTAAGGCATCTTCAGATAACTTTCATAAGCCACCACCACGGGGTGATGTTCCGTCCAGGTGAAATCCTGCCGGATGCTGCGGGCAGGGTAGAGGATCGTATTGCCCAGCTCAAAGGGGCTTGTGACTATCCTGCCGGGCCAGCTGCCGAATACTTTTTTCGCGGCAGCCACGTCTATTTTCACATTGTATTCCGCCATTCTTTTTTCTTCAAAATCACCCGCCATTACGGATAACAGGTTCACTTTTGCCGCCACCAGGTCCCTGCCGCCGAGGGGAGAAAACGAATCCGGTCCGGAATCCAGCAGGCGCGCCAGGTTCGTGGAAAATCCCACGGATATGATCACCACGGAACTGTCCGGCTGCCTGGACAATACCTCCCGGTACAGGGCCACCGATTCTTTGTATGCGGCCGTGGTATCGGGCGCTTTGAATACTTTTTGTCCACCTTTTGCGGTATAGCGGTATGCCGCACGCGCATAATTATTGGGGTTTTCCTCGCTGTCCGCGCCGTCTTTCACCCGGCCCACGGGAATATGCGGATAGCCGTACCAGTTATTCATCAGGCTGATGAAAAGGGAAGAATAAATATTGTTTTTGTTGCTGCTCACAGCCAGCAGATTGATCTTTCCTTCTTTCATGTATTTGTACAACATGTCCAGCGCCAGCGCGTCATCCACATCGTTGCCCATATCTGTTTCGAAGATCACTTTGAGTGGGGCGCCGCGCTGCGCGGCCGGTTTTTTCTGAGAAGAAAACAGCAGGCATACACCCGCGAGGAAAATGAACAGGCCGCCTTTGCCCGTGAAAGATCGTGTGAACATAAGGATAAGATACGGCGAACTGCCCCGCGGTCCAACTTACCGGGTAAAATTATTTGCCCCGCCGACAGTTAACATTAAGGTAACATGGACGGATAGGGGTTTTTGAAGGATTGTGGAATATATCAGCAACAAGCCACTCAACCGGCGAAGACCAACAAGGATATATGAAATACAGTAACATATTTTTCATGCTATTGCTGATATTAGCAGCGGGATGCCACAAGACAGGGGAATTTTACAACCAACTGGACCTGTTGCCGCAGATAGACAAACTGGACAACACGGCCTATGCCGTAGGAGATACGCTCACGCTCACCGGCAAGCTGGGAACGGGAAAAGCCGACGTGCAAATTACCATCGGTAACGTGGATGCGCCTGTAATCACTATACTCACAACAGACAGTACCTACATTGAAAACGAGGTATTGTACAACTATACAAAGGACAGGATAAAGGTACTGATCACCGAGGGCATGATAGGGCCGCAGCAGCTGGTGGTGGCAAAGGTGAACGGCGTGAGCAGCGTGCTGGCTTCCATTTTTGTAAGCAGGGGCCGGCCTCTGCCCGCTCTTTCGGACACATTGAACTACCTGGATACCAAACAGGCGGAAATTGTACTGAGCATGCCTGAAGGGACGAGGGTGATCCCAAATTATACACCGGGCGGGGCCATTGTCTTTATGAATGGCAACGACCTGGTTACCTGGCAGGAGGGAGAGATCCGCCGGGGTAAGGTAACCTGGAAGGACAGCTACGGTGATTTTACGATCCTGGACCCGGTGAACCCCGAATATGGTTTTGCTTCAGACCCTGCGGGTGACAACCTGTATATCTCCTGCCTGACCAGCGATGCCGGGTTGCCCGGCGCTGAATATTCCGCCATACGCCTGATGAAGATATCTCTGCGGGATTATAGTATTACCACGCTGAACCGTACAGTATTGCCCACGGCTACTGGGCTTATTGACGACACCTATTTGAATCTTGATACCGCAAAAAGAGAAGGGAACATTGGCGGGGTGTTTTTGCCGGTGATGAAAAAGATCTATGTGAACAGCCAGGGGGAGTTGTATTTCAGCGGCCCTTCGTTCAACTGGTATGCGATGGATGGGTTGGTGTACAGCAATGTGCCCACCAACCTTACGGTGGCTCATTTAAATGCGGCTGGAAACTTCCGGTACCTCGCCAAGGGGGCGGTGTACGAGAATAAAATATTCCAGGTGTTTGTGATAAAAAACGGGGAGTTCAATATGGATTACGACTTTATCCCGAATGTTACTTCCTTGTTTAGTTATAGCAGGCTGGCGTTCATAGACGCTGAGAATAGCCTGCTGTATGGTTATGCCGGAATGGAAGCCGGTATACTATATTATATCAGCACTTTTTATTGTTATAACCTGGCTCAGCAGCGGCAGGTGGGGGAGTTTACCTATAAATTGTCCAATTCCTCCCCAACCGTTACGGACGGGCCGTTCAACATAGTGGAAGGAAACTATAGTGAGGAGACTGCAGGCACACGTATTTTCCAATGGCCGGCGCCCGGCCAGCCTACCGTAATGTTTGCACGGCAGCAGCAATTGGAGCAACCAGATGAGGACCGTGGTGGCGGGTTTAAATCGGTGAAAGCGATCGATTTCACCAACCACTCCGTGAGCACCTACGCGCTTTACAGGGAAAGACCTGATCCCGCCGGCATATACAGGCTGGGCATGGGCGGCGATGTGGTGGGTTATACCGCTTCCAAAAAGCCGCTGATGGTACGTACCAACGAAGTGGATGCAAACATTCATGAAGTGTTGTTGCTGGCGCCGGTGAAATAAGTAATTACAAATACAATAGAAGAAAAAGCCTCCAGGTTCAATGTCTGGAGGCTTCTCTTTTTCCATGCGTTTCAAAATTGTATATTTGATGAACCCGATCTGAATATGAAAACAGACGCTCCCGGTGAGGGTGTTTGCGGTTTTTGTTTTAGCGTCATCTTTCAGCATCACAGCTCTATTAAATCTTCATAAAAACACTAGTCATATGATCTTACAAGCCATGCGCGCGGAATTTGAACATGAAGTGAACAGCACCAGGAAATTGCTGGAGGCCGTTCCGGAGAAAGATATCAACTACAGGCCTTCGCCGATTTCCTGGACGATGGGCGAGCTTGCGCAGCATATTGCCACTATTTATTACTGGTATGTGGGCACGCTTACACTGGAGGTGTATGACCTGGCGGAAGACCGCCTGGAGCGCGGCGATCCGGCGGACATACAAGCCACCCTGGAGTTGTTTGAGAAAAATGTTGAGCTTGCCAGAAAATCCTTGCTGGGAATTACAGAAGAAGACCTGCAAAAAGAATGGACGATGAAATCAGGAGAGCGTATCATAATGGGCCCTATGCCCCGGGGTATCGTGGCGCGCGGTTTCCTGTTCAATCATCTTTATCATCACCGCGGGGAGATGATCGTTTATTTACGTGCGACCGGGAATAAAGTGCCTGGTTTGTACGGACCGACTTATGAAACGAACCCGACGAGAAAAAGGGAATAGGAGGATAAAAAAAAGGAGGCATCCCGGTGGATGCCTCCTTTGTATTTTTCGTGAACCGGATTGGATTCGAACCAATGACCTGCTGCTTAGAAGGCAGCTGCTCTATCCAGCTGAGCTACCGGTCCGGATAACGTATCACAATAAATTTATTTTTATTGGGAGTGCAAATTTATATAATTTTCCACCAATTAATCAAATAAATCGCTGACTCAAAGGTAATATAATGGAAGTAAAGATTGAAAGCAGCTGGAAAGAAGCGTTGAAAGACGAGTTCCAAAAATCCTATTTCGAGCAGATCGTCATGTTCCTCAAACATGAAAAAGCGCTGGGCAAAACCATCTATCCCCAGGGAAACCAGATCTTTAATGCATTTGATAAAACGCCTTTTGACAACGTCAGAGTGGTCATTCTCGGCCAGGACCCCTACCACGGCCCCGGGCAGGCCCACGGCCTTTGTTTCTCCGTGCAGAAGGGTATAAAACCCCCGCCTTCGCTGGTGAACATCTACAAAGAAATGAATGCGGACCTGGGCATCCCCATCGCGCAAACCGGCGATCTCACCCCATGGGCGGAGAACGGTGTGCTGCTGCTCAACGCCATCCTCACGGTACGCGACGGAGAGCCGGCCTCGCATAGTAAAATAGGCTGGGAAACATTCACCGACGCGGTGATCCGCACCGTTTCGAACAAAAAGGAAGGTGTTGTGTTCATGCTGTGGGGGAAGTTTGCGCAGGATAAGCAGGTGCTGATAGACGGCACCCAGCATCATATCCTCAAAGCGGCGCATCCTTCGCCCTTTAGTGCGGACAAAGGTTTTTTCGGCTGCAAACACTTCTCAAAGGCAAACGAACTGCTTATCAGGCAGGGAAAAGAGCCGGTGAACTGGCAGTTGTGATTTTTTCTTAATATTACCTTTCATTCCCTTTGCGCATGAAATGGCTTAAAAACATAGCTGGTCGGGTTTTTGCAGTTTACGGGCTCCTGCTCTTTGTTGCAACGCTGCTGATTGTGCTGATCCCTATCTGGATTATCTCCTTTTTCCCTGATCCCCGCAAAACGCGTTATTTCCTTAATATCGGCCGGGTGTGGATGGGCATTTACATGCCCCTCATCGGCTGCCCCGTATTCCGTAAGGGTTTACATCATTTCAAAAAAGGGCAGCAGTATGTGGTCGTGTGTAACCATAATTCGTTCATAGACGTGCCTGTGACCACGCCGGGCGTACCAGGTGTGAACAAGACCCTCGCCAAAGCGGAAGTGGGTAAGATACCGCTCTTTGGCATGATGTACCGCATCGGCGGCATCATGGTGGACCGGAAGGATGACAACAGCCGCCGCCAGAGTTTTGAACATATGCACAATGCGCTGAACATGGGCATGCATATGGTCCTGTTCCCGGAAGGCACGCGGAACCGCACGGGCATGCCGCTTAAAAAATTCTACGACGGCGCGTTTATCCTCGCCATCGAAGCACAGACGCCCATTATACCTTCGCTGCTGTTCAATACGAAAAAGATACAGGTGCCGGGCAAATTCCTGTTCGCGCTGCCGCACCGGATCGATTTTCACTTCCTGCCGCCGGTGGACACTACGGGCCTCACCCGGGCAGACCTCCCGGTGCTGAAAGAGAAAGTATTTAATATTATGTGGGATTATTACACCGGGCATACCCAAACAGCGGCACTGAGCCCTGAAACCGCTTAAGGCTTATAACTGCGTGAGCCACCACACGTTCCCGAAAGGATCTTTTATGCCGGCGGACCGGCCGTAATCCTTGTCTTCCGGCGCCTGCTCGGAAGTGGCGCCCGCTGCCAGCGCTTTATTATATACTTCATCTGTACCGGTCACATAAATAAATACACCGCAGGTAAGCGGCGGATACAGGTCCGTGCTGTTGCTGAACATGATCACGCTGTCGTCTATCCGCACTTCCGCGTGCATGATGCGGCCGTCATCGTCCCGGTACACACCGGATTCCTGGGCTTCAAAAATATCTTTGAGGAAGGAGAGGAATTTGTCCGCGTCGGCCACCAGGAAATAAGGGCAAAGCGTGGTCATGCCGGCGGGTTTGTTAGGAGTTGCCATGTGCTTTTTTTATTGCAATATTAGGAAAGGAGGGAAGGGGGAAATTGGAGAAATACGACATTTTAAGGTTTCAGAAAACCTTTCCAAAAGGGGACTGATTATCAACGGAAAAGCAGAAAGTTATTGGGATGAATGAGTTTTAACGGTGGGGGCCGAAGAATTAAATGTTTCCTTTGTGGTTGTCCAAAATCGGGTTAGGGATGCATTGTCAGACATCATTTGTTTCAGTCTTTCCATAGGAGATTTGGAAAGCCATATCTTTAATTGTAATTTTTTTATATGTGATGGTGTGTCTGTCATACATCCAGGAGATTAAAAGTATTCAAATTTAACTTTTTAATCCAAGAACTTATATATTCCTTATCCAGATCTTCTTTTTCGGCAATATTCCTGATATCCTCCATCTGAATCGCAGATTGAAGGTCCTGGATCCATATAAGTTTGGATATCAGCAGATCTTCCGGGGATACTACATAGATTGGTTTTCCATAAAAATCCATCTGTATTCGCCTGCTGAACTCCATTTGTCGGAAAGGGGCATTCTTTAACACTACAAAATCCGCTTTAAAACCGGATTCATGGTCAATAATATTAAACATGCCCTGCCGCTCCACTGCTTCTTTTACTGCATCTGCATCACAATAGTATCCCTCGCTAAAATTTTCGACAAAACGGTCGATGTCGCCCGGCTGCAAATGTATAATGAAATCAAAATCACGGGTTGCCCTGGGAAGTATATACAAACTCATTGCCACGCTGCCGGAAAGCATATAGGGTATTTCGTGCTTATTTAATACATCAGTTATTTTGTTGAAAAAAGGTATCATAGCAAGGCAAGTTACTTTAACTCTATATCCATGACAAGAATTTTTAAGTAAAAGATTGATAGGGTTTTTTCAATTGGAGGTGAATTCTTTAATCCTCCCTATACTCAATCCCCTCCGGCTTCCCGGAAAAGTATTGCCTGGGGTGGTATCCTGAAAACTCTTTAAAATCATGTATAAAATGGCTCTGGTCGTAATACCCGCACTCGTAGGCCAGCCCCGTCAGGTTTTCTTCTATTCTGCCGTAACGGCTCACCGCCCGCTGGAAGCGGATGATGCGTGAATAGGTTTTGGCGGAAAAACCGGCGTAAGCCTTAAAGTTGCGCTCGAACTGGCGGCTGCTCAGGCAAAGGTCCGAGGCCAGTTCCGTGATGTTTACCATTCCCTGCGCCTTGATGATGGTTTTGATGGCGTGATGCGCGGCGGTTTCGGCGGGTTTGCGTTTGTCCAGCTGTGATTGCAGGAAAGCGGAAAGTATCTCCACACGCTGGTGGTGATACCTGGCGGTCATGATCCTTTCTTCCAGCAGGCTGCCTTCCGTGCCGCAAACGGCGGATAGCTCCGGCATCTGGTTGCTGAACGCTTCGGATGACAGGCCGAACAGCTGGGGTAAAGCGGAAGGGTAGAGGTAAGCCCCGAATATCCCGAAGCTGCCGTGTGTGAGAAAGCGGCGGTACCGGCTGGTTTGCGCGTGTACCACGGCCGTTTGGTCGCAGCTGCCGTCCAGCTGGGCGAAGCGGCCTTTGTAATGGAATACCATTTCCGCGCATCCGTCCGCCAGGGAGCGGTATATGTACGGCTCGCCGTCCGGTACATTGTACTCGAACACCCAGAACATGCGGACGTACCGGGCCAGTGATGCGGGCGGCTGAAATGTGACGTACATAATAGATGATATTCCATTTAAAGTTAAGGATATAGTCCGGAATCATGTTTTTCAACCCGAAATGAAACAAAACGGCCAATTGCTGTTCCTGCCCGCTGATTTGGGTATTTTATGCCTACTTTATTAAAAAAATTCAAAAAGTATTTTTTATTCAGTAAAAAATCGAAAAACTTTACTCTTTGGAGAAAATAGTCCGCATATTTGGAATGCATATAATCATTATGTGAAGATTTTCACGGGGGAAGTTAAAGAAAGGCAAAATAAACAGGCGTTTACTTCAATATACCATCAGCATTCACAAAATCAAGTTAGTATTTTGTAACCGCGAAAATTCACGTTTACACTTAAAGAAAACCATGGCAAAGAAAGTACATCAGTCTTCCAGGAGAGCGTTCATGCGGAACTCGCTGGGGGCGCTCGCAGCCTTTACCATCGTGCCCCGTCATGTACTGGGCCGTGGCTATCTGGCCCCCTCCGATACGCTGACGAAAGCCGTTGTAGGTACCGGCGGCATGGGCCGCGGACACTTCGGATACGCAGGCACCCGCGTGGTCGCTATCTGCGACGTAGACAAAAGCCACATTCAGAAAGGTCTTGATGCGCTGCCCAATGGCGGCAAAGGCGTTAAAACCTTTACCGATTACCGCGAGCTGATCCAGCTGCCGGAAGTGGATATCGTACACGTAGCCACGCCTCCCCACTGGCATGGCATTATTGCGGCGGATGCCGCGCGTGCCGGGAAAGACATCTGGTGCGAAAAACCGATGACCGCCACCATCGGCGAAGGCAAACGCCTCGTGGAAGCCGTTCAGCAACATGGCAGGATCTTCAGGCTGAACACCTGGTTCCGCTTCTCCGACCGTTTTTATGGTATGGGCACCACCGTGGAGCCTATCAAAAAACTGGTGGACAGCGGCCTCCTGGGATGGCCTCTTAAAGTGACTGTGAGCAAGCATACCGGTTTTGACTGGAAATTTTACTGGGTGGGCAAAACCAACCTCGAACCGCAGGCCGTTCCCAAAGAACTGGACTACGAGATGTGGCTAGGCCCCGCTCCCTATAAACCTTACAACGCACACCGCGTGCACAGTACCTTCCGAGGTTACTGGGATTACGATGGCGGCGGCCTTGGAGACATGGGCCAGCACTACCTGGACCCCGTGCAGTATTTCCTGGGCAAAGACAATACCAGCCCCGTAAAAGTGGAAGTGGACGCTCCCCAGCAGCACAGCGATGCCGTAGGCACCTGGCGCAAGATCACTTATACCTATGCGGACGGTTGCCAGATCATCCTGGACGGTGCCGGCACCGAAACCAAAGCCGCTTATATTGAAGGGCCGAAAGGCAAGCTGTACCCCGGTTTCAAATCAGATATCCCGGACCTGGAAAAGAAACTCGCCGCATTCCCCGACCCCGCGCCGCAGGTGACGGACTTCGTGGAAGCCGTGAAAAACCGCCGGAAGTTTGCGCTCAACGAAGAGAACGGCCACCGTTCCGCCACGATCGTAAATATGGGTAAGATCGCCCTGCAACTGGGCAGAAACCTTGAATTCGACCCGGTAAAACAGGAGTTTGTCAACGACGAAGGCGCAAACAGGCTGATCTTCCAGCCCATGCGCGGCCCCTGGACCATATAGCTTGCATCACCCTTGACAATTAAAGAATAATGAAAAAAATATTGATTGCTGCTGCTTGTTGTTTCCTTCAGCTGGGCGTTATGGCCCAACCGAAGCAGGACAACCGTGCCGCACATACGAAAATAGCAGACCTGCTGCAACAGCAGCCTGCAAAAGATCAGGCTGCCCTGAAGGCCAATATGGCCGCCCTCGCCGAAATGGGGGAGGAAGGCATCACCGGCCTGGCCGCCATGCTGACAGCACCCGGCAAAGGTGATAATACCGCCGTGCAGTACGCGCTCTCCGGCTATGCCTTTTACGTAACGCAACCCGGTAAGGAAAGCCTCCGCGCCGCCGCCGTAACCGCTTACACCAAAGCGCTGGGCCAGGTGCAGGACAAAGAGAATAAAGCTTTCCTGCTGGTACAACTGCAACACATCGGTACAGACCAGGCTGTGGCCGCCATTACGCCTTATCTTACCGATGAGCGCCTGGCAGACCCCGCCGCCCGCACCCTGTCCAAGATCAATACACCGGCCGCGCAACAGGCGCTGCTGGCTGCATTGCCCAAACTCAGCGGCCGCAACAAACAAAGCCTCGTGGAAGCCATCGGCGATGCCGGTGTGCCCTCCGCTACCGCCGCGCTCATCCCGCTGACGAACGACGCGGACAAGATGTTGGCCAAAACCGCCCTCTACGCCATCGCGCAGATCGCGGACCCCTCTCCCGAAGCCGCCAGGGCACTGGAGATCGCCGCCCGCCACGCTAAATACAAATATGACCTTACAAACGCCACCGGCTCTTATCTCGCTTATGGTCAGAACCTCCTGGCAAAAGGCAAAAAGAAAGAAGCATCGCTGGTAGCGCAGAACTTACAGCGGGAAGCCGTAGCCCCGGAACAGGTGCACGTGCGCACTTCAGCTCTTTACCTGCTGAACCAGGCCGAAGGGGAAAGAGCACTGCCCCTGCTGCTGGCCGCTGTGAACGATAAGCAGCCCCAGTACCGCGACGCGGCCATGAAGTTCGCTTCCGGTTCCCTGGGTACCGCCGCCACCGGCGCATGGATCAAATCGCTTACCAAAGCCACGCCGGAAGGCAAAGCCGCGGTGATCACCATGCTGGGCAACAACAAAGTGGAAGCCGCTTATCCCACGATCCTGCCTTACCTGAAAAGTAAAGATGAAGCGGTGAAACTGGCGGCCATTACCGCAGCCGGGCAGATCGGCGGTGAAAAAGCCGTGCCTTCCCTGCTGGCAGTGATGAAAACCGGCAATACCGCTGAAATAGCCGCCGTAAAAAGCTCGCTGCAAACCATCAAAGGCAATGAAGTGACCGCTCAATCCGGTTCTGTACTGGCCAATATGCCCGCCGCCGCACAGGTAGCGCTCATAGATGTGCTGGCTTCCCGCAAGGCGGACAGCCGCATACAGGACGTACTGCCGCTGACATCTTCCCCAGACGCCAATGTGCGCAAGGCCTCCATGAGTGCGCTGAAAGATATGGTGACCGCCGCAAACCTGCCCACGTTGTACAAACTGCTGTCTTCCGCGCAAAGCGCCGAAGATGTAAAAGCCCTGCAAGCCGCGGTGATCGCCGCAGCGCCGGGTGAGCAGAAAGCCGTGATCGCGCAGATGCAGCAGGAAACACCGGCCAACCAGGAACGTTATTACGCCATCCTCGCCGGTTTAGGCGGTGCCGATGCGCTCAAGGTGGTGAACGGCGCTTTTGAAAAAGGCAACGCTTCACAGAAAACCGCCGCCGTGGCAGCCCTCAACTCCTGGACGGACGCAGGCGCCACCAATTCCCTGTTACAGATCGCCCGCAAAGACGCCGCCTACCGTACCACTGCTTTGCAGGGTTATGTACGCCTGGCCCGCGCCGTGAAGCTGCCCGAGCAACGCCTGCTGATGCTGAGCAATGCCATGGAGCTGAATCCTGACGCGTCTTTGAAGAAAAACATCCTGCAACAGGTAGAACAATGCAAAACATTCCCCGCCCTCATTTACGCCGGCGGTTTCCTGGACGATGCATCCGTGCAGCAGGAAGCAGCCCAGGCGGTAATGAATGTGGCGCTGGCTGATAAAACTTACAACGGCGCCACCGTGCGCAGCCTGCTGGAAAAAACGTCTTCCGTGCTGAAAGGCGGCGATGCGGACTATCAGCGCGAGGCCATCCGCAAGTATCTTGCTGAAATGCCCGCAGGTGACGGCTTCGTAAGCATGTTCAACGGCAAAGACCTCTCCGGCTGGAAAGGCCTCGTGGCCAACCCGGTGAAACGCGCAAAGATGGACGCCGCCACGCTCGCCAAAGAGCAGGAAAAAGCGGACGCCAAAATGCGCGAAGGCTGGAGCGTAACCAATGGCGTATTGCAGTTCAACGGTCATGGCGACAACCTTTGCACCACTAAAAAATATGGTGACATTGAAATGTTCGTGGACTGGAAAATAGAGCCGAACGGCGATGCGGGTATCTATCTCCGCGGCACTCCCCAGGTGCAGATCTGGGACACTGCCCGCAGGGACGTAGGTGCGGACGTTGGTTCCGGCGGCCTGTACAACAACCAGGCTAACCCGAGCAAACCGACTGTACTGGCGGATAACCAGCCGGGTGAGTGGAATACTTTCCGCATCATCATGAAAGGCGACCGTGTATCCGTTTACCTCAACGGCGAGCAGGTAGTGAACAATGTAACACTGGAAAACTACTGGGACCGCAAACTGCCCATCTTCCCGGAAGAGCAGCTGGAGCTGCAGGCCCACGGAACCAAAGTATATTACCGCAACCTCTACGTTCGCGAGTTTGAACGCCCGAAACCTTTCACCCTCAGCGAAGCTGAGAAAAAAGAAGGTTACCGCATCCTCTTTGACGGCACCAACATGCACGAATGGACCGGCAACACCGCAGGTTATATCATCGAAAACGGCGATATGGTTTGTGTGCCGAAAAGCGGCAGCGGCGGCAATATTTACACTAAAGACGAATTCGCCGACTTTATCTACCGCTTTGAATTCCAGCTTACGCCCGGCGCGAACAACGGCCTCGGCATCCGCGCTCCTGTCAGCGGCGATGTGGCTTACAGCGGCATGGAATTGCAGATACTGGACAATGAAGCGGATATCTACAAAAACCTCCAGGTATACCAGTACCATGGTTCTGTATACGGTGTAATACCCGCCAAACGCGGCTTCCTGAAGCCGGTGGGAGAGTGGAATTACGAGCAGGTGACTGTAAAAGACACCCACATCACCGTGGAGCTGAACGGCACCGTGATCCTCGACGGTGACATTGCCAATGCGCGTGACAACGGTACCCTGGACCACAAGGAACACCCCGGCCTGAAAAATACCACCGGGCACATCGGTTACCTGGGCCATGGCTCTGTAGTACGGTTCAAAAATATCAGGATCAAAGACCTGACGAAAAAATAACGACAAACGACAGATGACAAAAAGGGCCGTCTCAGCTGAGGCGGCCCTTTTTTACTTCATACAGTGAGCAATGAATCAGTGCTCTGCTTTTCTTTTTTATGCAAGCGCCGACTATTGTTTTTCCAGCGTTTCAATCCTTTTCAGCAAGGCGTCTATCTGTTCCCCGTATTGTTTTTTGATACCGGCATTTTCTTTCTTCAACTCGATCAGGTAAAGCGTCAGTTCTTCCACTTTTTGCAAAAGTTTTTTGTTCATATCCCCGAGGTCGATCCCTGTTTCCATCACTTCTTTTTCGGAAGGTATTTCCGGCAGGTGGCCGTTTGTTTTGATAAAACTTTCTACTTCCGCCAGTGATGGCAGATCGTAGTCCGGATGAAACACAAAATCGGCCCAGGCTGTGGTGGTCACTTTTACCTTACGAGCACCGATGGTACCTTCTACCGCGAGTTTGTAGGTACCGGTGATGTTCGTGCCTATGCCTACATTGCCCGAGCCCGTAATGGTTAATCTTGGCGCGGGAGTAGTGCCTGTTACGAAAATAATGTCCCTGGTGGCGTATCCTCCCTGTATGACCAGGTTGTCATAGTTGTTGAAGGGATATAATCCACCGGTTACCGGGATAGTGCGGTAGATGGTTGGCTGGTTCCCGTCAGTACCCAGTGTATATGTGCCGGGAGTTCCCAGCAATTTGATTTTCCCGCCTACGTTCAGGGCTTGTTCCGCAACACCGCCCACGGGCGCCATTCCTATCCAGATGGATTTTGTGGTGCTGTTCCCGCTGTCTGTAACTGATTGTAGGGTCTGGGAGAATGCATGACTGGTGAGGGTCAAAAAAATCGAGAGTATTACATATTTCATGGTGATGGGTTTATATTAAGCGTTGATTTACCGGGAATCGGGTTAAAACTGCGGCGAATTTCGGGTAATCCGCCGAATGATCAAAGCGTTGCACGAAAATAGGGGTAGTAGCCGCCGGGTGCGTCTTATTGAAAAGAATGTGGATTTCTGTATGCAGGGTGAACGAACAACCAGGCAAATTTATCCACAACCCGGCGTGTGGAAATATTCTTTTGAAGCCACCTGTAAACCTTTTACAGGTTGGCACGTTATAGGATGTAACCGAAATAGTAACCTGGAATCATTTAACCCGAATTAAACACCCTCTATGAAGACGGTAACCATCATTGGCGGTATCACCGGTATTATTATGGCAGTGATCGCCTACTTTGCGGAACTTAACAGCTGGATGAGCATTGAAGCCATCGTGACCATCGGATTTGCCGGATATGTGCTCATTATCACCGCAATAGCGTATTTCCTGCTGGCTTGGCTGTACAAAGGCAGTAAAAAGCTGGATGTGCTGTAAAACGGCCCGGACGGCCGCAAAAACAAATCGTTAGACTTACCGGGCAACCGGGATAAAAAAAGACGCCCCATAAAGGCGTCTTTTTTACTTGTAAAACAATCTTTTCCTACTTCTTGAGCTTTTCCGCAAAAGCCTTTTTGAACTTCTCCAGCTTCGGCTTCACCACGTAATAACAGTATGGCTGCGAGCCGTTCTGGTTATAGTAGTTCTGATGGTAGTTCTCCGCCTTGTAAAAAGCCTTGTAGGGAGCGATCTCCGTCACGATCGGGTCTGAATAGGAGCCGGATTCCTGCAGTTTCTTTTTGTAAAACTCCGCTTCTTTGTGCTGCTCCTCGTTGTGGTAGAAGATAACGCCCCGGTACTGGGTGCCTACGTCGTTCCCCTGGCGGTTCAGCTGGGTAGGGTCGTGGCTGAGCCAGAAGGCTTCCAGCAGGGTGGCAAAGGAGATTTTAGAAGGATCGTAAGTGATCTGCACCACCTCGGCATGGCCGGTATTGCCGGAGCATACCTCCTCGTAGGTGGGGTTTGGCCGGTCGCCGCCGGAATACCCGGATTCCACGGTTAAAACGCCTTCCAGCTGCTGGAACTGTGCTTCCGTGCACCAGAAGCAGCCGGTACCAAAGGTGGCCTGTTCGGTTTTTGTGTCTTTTGAGATGGTCATATCCCCCGGTTCTTTGCTTGTGTCGGACTTGGACTGCGCGCAGCTTACGAGGCCGGAGCCTGCGAAAATAGTGGCGAGCAGGTATTTTTTCAGGTACATCATATGTCTGTTCTATATATCAAATTACGATATCCCTGGTGCTTTGGATCAACAAGTTAAGTAACTTTAACATTCTTTTGAGAAAAGACGGATGATGAACCGCATTTGTCATTCATACCCGTTTATTGATCAATCGGTTTTGAGCATTTCCGGGAGATAGGCCAACTTTGCGGAACGAAAAAAGGAAAAAAGGTTGCACCGGGCCGGCAGCCACTAAATTAAAATTGACAAAAAGGTGAAATATTTTCCAGAGTCGGCGCTGGTACAGTTGGAGTTTGACAAAGTAAGAACATTATTGCAGGAGCATTGCAAAACGGAGCTGGGCAAGCAAATGGCCGAAGAGCTGCGACTGCATACACACATCGACTACGTTAGAACCGCGCTGCAGCAGGCGCACGAATATAAGCAGCTGGTGCTGATCCAGGTGCACTTCCCCAATGACTATGTGCTGAACCTGAAGCAGGAACTACGCCTGCTGGATATACAGGGCGCTGTGCTGACGGGAGAACAGTTCATGCTCATCCGCAAACTCGCGGAAAGCATGCACAGTATCGTACGTTTTTTTGATGCCGACAGACGAATGACCTATGCAGCTTTGTATGGGGTCATTTCACATACACACTACGAAAAAAAGATCGTTTCGCTGATAGATGAAGTGCTGGATGAAGCCGGGCAGGTGAGGGACAATGCCACCCCCGAGCTGGCGAGGATACGTATGCAGCTGTTCAGGAAACGGAACGAATTGAGAAAGGTGTTTGACCGCATCCTCTCCAAATTGCAGAAGCAGGGCTACCTGGCGGACATTGAGGAAAGTTTTCTCAACGGGCGCCGGGTAGTGGCCATATTTGCCGAGCAGAAACGGCTGGTGAAGGGGATCCTTCACGGTGAATCGGACACGCGGCGTACCGCCTTCCTGGAGCCGGAGGAAACCATTCAGCTGAACAACGACGTACATTCCCTGGAAAGGGATGAGCAGCGCGAGGTATACAAGATACTCCGCGAGCTTACGGCGAACCTGGCCAGCCATCACACTTTGCTGAACGGTTACCATGAGATCCTCGGCATCTTTGATTTTATCAGGGCAAAGGCACGCCTGGCGCTGGATATCAACGGGAATTTCCCCATGCTGATGCCCCATGCGCAGGTACACCTGGTGGAGGCTTATCACCCGCTGCTGCTGCTGTATAACCGCAAGCAGAACAAGCCTACCATCCCTGTTAATATGACGCTGGACAAGGATCATCACATCCTGGTGATCAGCGGGCCGAATGCCGGGGGTAAAACCGTAACCCTCAAAACCGTAGGGCTCATCCAGCTGATGCTGCAGGCGGGCCTGCTGGTGCCGGTGCACCCCACCAGCCAGCTGGGCATTTTCAGGCAGGTGATGATCCACATCGGGGATACGCAGAGCCTGGAATTTGAGCTGAGCACCTACAGTTCGCACCTGAAGAACATGAAACACTTCATGGAAAACGCGAACGGCAGAACGCTCTTTTTTATAGACGAGCTGGGCAGCGGCTCCGATCCCAACCTGGGCGGCGCTTTTGCCGAGGTGATCATGGAAGAGCTGGCGCGGAAACATGCCTTTGGCATCGTCACCACCCACTACCTGAACCTCAAGATCATGGCCGGTAAAGTGAAAGGCATCGTAAATGCGGCCATGGGCTTTGACGAACAGAACCTTCAGCCTATGTACAAACTGCTGATCGGCAAGCCGGGAAGCTCGTACACCTTCAGCATCGCGCAGCGCATCGGGCTGGACCAGGGGCTGATCAACCGCGCCAGGAAACTGGTGGATGAAGGGCATTTCAGGCTGGACAAACTGCTCAACAAAGCCGAGCAGGACCTCCAGAAAGTGGAAAGCCGCGAAAAGGAGCTGCAAAAGCTGCTCAAAGAAAACGAACGCCTGAAAAAGGAATACGAGATACTCTCGGACAAAGAACGTGTACAGCAGCAATACACGCTGCAGAAGCTGCAGAACAAGATCAAGGAGGAAGACCTGAGCTACCTCAAGGACATGGAACGCAAGCTGAAGCAGATCGTGATAGAGTGGAAACGGGCGGAGAACGAGGATAAACAGAAAGTGATCAGACAGGCGGAAGCCTTGCTGTTCAACCGCAAGAGCCAGGCAATTAACGAAAAGATAAAGAAGAAGGTGCAGGATAAGTTTGTGGAATTGAAAGGAGAGGTGAAAGTGGGCGACCAGGTAAAGATCAGGACGAATAACCAGGTAGGAAAAATAAAAGAGCTGCGTGGCAAAGTGGCGGTGGTACAGATCGGCAACATACCCATCCAGGTGAAGATCGCGGACCTGGTGCTGGTGGAGGAACGGCAAAAAGCAGAATAAACGTATCTTTACAGCCCTCTTTATTGAGAAAAACCCGGGCACAGGGATCATTTTAACCGATAAAACACACATCCCATGCAACTGACGAAATTCAATCATATACCGCTCGTAACCGTGCAGGATTCCGCCTATGCGGAAGAGGGCTCCCAGTTTTTGATACACCTGGCCAATCTCCGCGAGATAGACTGGGAAGGCTTTGATATTCCGCACCGCCACGACGGTTATACCATAGATATCCTGCTGAAAGGCAGCGTTACCCAGTACATCGATTTTGAAAAACATACCATCAACGCCCCGGCCATCATTATGCTGGAACCGGAGCAGATCCACCAGCACGACCGCAGTTCAGACGCGGAAGTATTGGCCATGTATTTCACGCGTGACTTCCTTGTGACGGAAACGCTCGGGGTGCTCAGCTGCTGGCAGTGCGTATTTAAAGATAACATCCTTCACCTGGAAGAAAACCAGTTGCAGGAAGTGCTCAGCTTCGCGCGTATCCTGCTGCATGAGTTCCGTAGCGACAAACCCAGGAAAGAAGCAGTACTGCGCCATATCCTGAGCGCCTTTATCATCGCCTGCGGGCGCATAGCCAGGCCTGAAACGGGCAGCACGGAGATATACCGCTCCGAAGCGCCTTTCAACGGGCTGGGCATCCAGTTCAAAATACTGGTGGACGAGCATTTCAGGGAAAAAGTGCAGGTGGCGGAATATGCCGAGATGTTGCACGTAACCCCCGGCCATCTGAACGATACGGTAAAAAACACCATCGGGCGGAGCGCCAAACAAATCATAGATGCCAAGCGGATCATGGAGGCCAAACGCCTGCTGTTCTGGCAAAAGCACTCTGTGAAGCAGATTGCGGGGGAACTGAACTTTGATGACGATGCATACTTCTCCAGGTTCTTTAAAAAACACACCGGATTGACCCCGGCATTGTTTCAGCGAACCATCCGCGAAAAGTACAATTAATACCGCAATTCGGAACGTAAAAGATATCAGGATACTTTTTACATTTGCATTGTCAATTGCAACGCATCAATACTACGAACGATGAAACTTATGTAACCTAACCGTAACAGCTCCGTTTGAAATATCTCAGCAATATTAATAACGGGAACCATTAAGTTACAGTAATGCATACTGCAAGCCCAGGCAGTATTAACAGTCTTCCTTTTTTCACACCATGTTTTGAATACACAGGGATCGTTATGCCCTGACTGATAGCTCATTGCCTTTCGTTTACGGAATGCAACATGGGGTGGACTTTCTAAACTTTTTTCTATAAACAACCGAAGTATGAAACCAGTATTAAAATTAGACAAACTAAAAATGATCACACATAAGCCACTTGGTTACTCGCTTGGCATCATGATGTTGGCTGTATTATTATATGGCTGTTCATCTCCCCAGGCAAGCACACCTCCGCAAGGCCCCCCGCAGCTGCCGGTGATGGTAGTTGCTTCGGCCCCGGCTACTACTTACCTGGAATTTCCCGCTTCGCTGGAAGGAAAGGTGAATGTAGACGTGCGCCCGCAGGTAGCCGGCTATCTGGAAAAGATCTATGTGGATGAAGGCGCTTATGTAAAAGCAGGGCAGCCTTTATTTAAAATTGATCCGAAAGTATTTGCCGAACAACTGAACGGCGCCAGTTCTAACCAGCTTGCCGCAGAGGCTAACGTTGAAAAGGCGCAGGTTGAAGTGGACCGCCTGAGCCCGCTTGTTGCCAGCAACGTAGTTTCTGACGTACAGTTGAAAACCGCAAAAGCAAACTATGAGGTAGCGAAGGCTGCTCTGGCGCAGGCTAAGGCTGCTGTAGGCAGCGCGCGGATCAATGTAGGTTATACCCTGGTCACTGCACCGGTGAGCGGCTACATAGGAAGGATTCCTTATAAAGTAGGCGCCCTCGTAAGCAACATCGATGCCCAGCCACTTACCGTGCTTTCCGAAGTACATGAAATGTACGCTTACTTTTCAATGAGCGAAGCGGATTTCATCACATTCAAGAACGACTTTCCGGGCAAGACGCTTGAAGAGAAACTGAAGAATGCACCTGCTGTAGAACTGATACTGGCCGATAACAGTACGTTCACCCAAAAAGGGAAAATTGGAATAGTAGATGGACAATTCAATAAAACGACCGGCGCGATCACCTTCCGAGCCAGCTTCCCTAATGCCGACGGCGTACTGCGCACGGGCAACACAGGGAAAGTAAGATTCGCACGGGAAGTTGATGCCGCCATTACGATACCGCAGGAAGCTACATTCGAGATACAGGACAAAGTGTTGGTATATACCGTAGCTGATAGCAATAAAGTAGCCAGCAGGCCTATCCGCATCTCCGGAAAAACAGCTAACCTTTATTTTGTAAGCGACGGACTGAAAGCGGGCGAAAAGATCGTTTTGTCCGGTACGGGCAGCCTGAAGGACGGCGCTGTAATCACACCACAGCCGGTATCGGCGGATAGTGTGCTCAAGTCAAAATCATTGTAAGTAAAGTAACAGGCGATGCTTTATTTGTAAAGTATGGCATGCAAAAATCAGTTTTGCTTACGATCTAAAAAGTGAATTCATCATGTTAAGAACATTTATATTAAGGCCGGTCCTTTCTACGGTAGTGTCCATAATTCTATTATTATTGGGCATCATATCATATTTTGCCCTGCCTGTTACGTTGTTTCCGGACATCGCGCCGCCCAGTGTGACGGTGACGGCCGTCTACCCCGGTGCTAACGCCGAAGTGGTAGCCCGTTCCGTGGCTAACCCGATAGAGGAATCGGTGAATGGGGTGGAGAACATGACCTACATGACCTCCAACTCCAACAACGATGGCAGTATGGTTTTGACGGTCTATTTCAAACAGGGGACCGATCCTGATATCGCTGCCGTGAACGTGCAGAACAGGGTATCCAAAGCCACCAGCCAGTTACCCGCAGAGGTGGTATCGGCAGGTATCAGCACGCAGAAAGTGCAGAACGGTTTCATCATGTTCATGGGATTGTATAGCGAAAACCCTAAAGAATACGACGAAAAGTTCCTCCAAAACTATATCAAGATCAACCTGATCCCCCAGATCCAGCGTGTACCCGGCGTAGCCCAGGCACAGATCTTCGGCGCCAAGGACTATTCCATGCGTGTCTGGTTAAAGCCCGACCGCCTCGCGGCCAATAACCTTTCCCCGCAGGAGGTATTGAATGCGATCAGGGATCAGAACATAGAATCGGCCCCGGGCCGTTTGGGCGAAAACAGCGCGGAAACCTTTGAATTTGTATTGAAATACAAAGGTAAGCTGAGCCTGAATGAAGACTATGAAAATATTGTTATAAAGGCCAACAGCGATGGGTCCATGCTTCGCTTAAAAGACGTGGCCCGTATAGAATTCGGGTCACTCAACTACGGAGCGAACAACCTGCTGGATGGCAAGCCGGCCGCTGGTTTTGCTATTATTCAAACGGCCGGATCCAACGCCAATGAGATACTGGATAACATTGAGCATCTGCTGGTGGATTTCAGGTCTACTCTTCCTACCGGCGTGAAGACGGAGGTGATGTACAACGCCAAGGACTTCCTGGACGCCTCTATACACCAGGTTCGTGAAACGCTCATCATCGCGTTTTTGCTGGTGTTCCTTGTAGTATACATATTCCTGCAGGATCTCCGTTCTACGCTGATCCCTGCAATTGCGGTACCGGTGGCCATTTTAGGTACATTCTTCTTCCTGCAGCTATTTGGTTTCAGTATTAACCTGCTAACCCTGTTCGCCCTGGTACTGGCAATCGGTATCGTGGTGGATGATGCGATAGTGGTGGTGGAAGCGGTGCACGCCAAAATGGAACAAACACGATGGCCGGCAAGAAAAGCTACCCTGAAGTCAATGGATGAAATATCAGGAGCTGTTATTTCCATTACCCTGGTGATGATGGCGGTATTTATACCCGTTGGTTTTATGCAGGGCCCCGCAGGTGTGTTCTACAGGCAGTTTGCATTTACGCTGGCCATTGCTATCATGATCTCGGCGATCAATGCATTGACGCTGAGCCCTGCGCTGTGCGCCTTGTTCTTAAAACCTGAACATGGTGAGCATGGCAAGAAGACCGGATTTGGAAGCCGCTTCTTTAATGCCTTCAACGCCGGTTTCCGCTCTATGACGAACCGGTACATCGGGAGCCTTAATTTCCTGATCAAACGGAAAGCGATTGCCATCGGTCTGCTGGCCATTGTATCCATCATAGCTTTTATACTGGTAAGAAAAACACCCACCGGGTTTATTCCCACGGAAGACCAGGGCTTCGTATTATATGCGCTGAACACGCCCCCGGGCAGCTCATTGGACAGAACGCATAAGTCTACGTCAAAAATAGACCAGAGCCTTCGCCAATTCCCGTCGGTGAAACATACCTGGACGGTGGACGGTTTTAACTTCATCAGCAATGCCGCCGCATCTCCTTATGCCGCAGGGTTTATACGCCTGAAAGAAAAAGGCGAAAGAGGTGACGTAGATAATATTGACGATATCACCGGCATGATGTACGGGCCGGCGAGCGAGCTGAAAGATGCCGGCGCCTTCTTCTTTAACTTCCCTACGGTGCAGGGCTTTGGTAACGTGAGCGGTTTTGAGTTCATGCTGCAGGATAAGCAGGGGCGCCCGCTGGACCAGCTGGGTAATAATGCCTGGGCTTTTATCGGCGCCCTGATGCAAAGACCAGAGATTGGCGCGGCCTTCACCACCTTCTCCGCGGGTAACCCCCAGTATAAGGTAGAAGTGGATAATTTTAAGGCCAAACAATTAGGTGTATCTGTCAGCGATCTGATGCAGACCATGCAGATATATTATGGCAGCAGTTATGTTTCGGACTTTAACCGTTTTGGAAAGTACTATCGGGTGGTAGCGCAGGCTGATGTACCTTATCGTACTGACGTTCACTCGCTGGATGGTATTTACGTGAAGAACAGCCAGAGTGAGATGGTGCCGGTAAAATCGATGGTGACGCTCAAGCGTGTATACGGTCCTGAAACGGTGACCCGTAATAACATGTTCAATGCCGTAACCATCAATGGTACGCCCAAGCCGGGTTATAGCACGGGCGATGCGATCAAAGCCATTGAGGAGACCGCAAAAACGGCATTGCCGCAAGGATATGGGTACGAATGGACCGGAGCGACCCGCGAAGAGATCAGCGCCGGCGACCAGCAGATCTACATCTTCCTGCTCAGTATCTTATTCGTATACTTCCTGCTGGCAGCGCAATACGAAAGTTATGTATTGCCGCTCGCAGTTATCCTGACCATCCCGACAGGTATCCTGGGTGTGTTTGCCTTCATCGGTTTTGCCGGTCTGGACAATAACATCTATGTACAGATTGGTATGATCATGCTGATAGGCTTGCTTGCGAAGAACGCCATCCTGATAGTGGAATTTGCCGTGCAGCGGCGACGCAACGGCATGGGGCTTCTTGAATCGGCGCTGGCCGGGGCAAGAGCCAGGCTGCGCCCCATCTTAATGACTTCATTCGCCTTTATCGTAGGCCTGATACCCCTGGTATTTGTGTCGAAAGGGTCCGCGGTGGGTAACCATTCAATTGGTTATAGCGCCATCGGCGGCATGTTGACCGGTGTAATATTAGGTGTATTTATTATTCCTGTGCTGTATGTTATATTCCAGTTCTTACAGGAAAAAATAACCGGCCGTCCTGGTTTAAGGGTCTATGAAGAAGAGATGGAAGAAGAGTTGGAAGAAGCAACTGTATAAAGACAAATCAAGCACAATGACAAGAGTATTTCAATATATCACAGTAATACTGGCCGCGGCTTCACTGGCCGCGTGCAAAGTGGGTAAAGATTTCCAGCGGCCGGAAGTGGCGCTGCCGGCTCAGTTCGGCAGCACCACCGCCACCGCGGACAGCTCCATCGCCAATGCACAGTGGAGGCAGTTTTTCCCGGACCAGGCTTTGCAAAACCTGATCACGGAAGCGCTGAAAAGCACCTTTGACTTGCAGGTAGCCCTGAAGCGGATAGATGCCGCCTCTTCTTACCTGAAACAGGCCAAAGCCCAACTGCTGCCTTCCCTGACGGCCAACGCCACGGGTAATACCACTATCCCCTCCAAAAACAGCCTCAACGGCGTGAGCCTGAATGAATTCCTGAAGACCAGCCACATCGAGGACTTTAGCCTCAACGTAGGCCTCACCTGGGAAATAGACATATGGGGTAAGATCCGCCGGCAGAAAGAATCTGCGCTGGCCACTTACCTCCAGAGCTTTGAGGCTGCCAAGGCCGTGCAGACCGGCATTATCGCCAATGTGGCGAACAGCTACTTCAACCTGCTGATGCTGGACGCACAGCTCCAGATAGCCCGGAAAAACGTGTTCCTGAGCGATACCATCGTTCAGATGATCAAAATGCAGAAAACAGCCGGCGAGGTTACAGAGCTGGCCGTTCAGCAGGCCGTGGCGCAGAAGCAGAACGCAGAGCTGCTGATACCACAGCTGGAACAGGCCGCCGCCATCCAGGAGAATGCCATCCGCATCCTCATGGGGCAGATGCCCGGCAGCGTTACCCGCGGCGGCACACTGGACGCTTATCCTATCTGGGACAGCCTGCAAACGGGCATCCCGGCACAGGTGATCGCCAACCGCCCGGACGTAAAAGCTTCCGAGCTTGGCCTGAAAGCCGCCAATGCTAATGTAGGCGCAGCACAGGGAGCTATGTATCCCGCCCTGAGCCTCACCGCAAACGGTGGCCTGAACGCCTACGAGATCGGCAAATGGTTCTCCATGCCCAACTCCCTGTTTGGCACCGTAGCGGGCAGTATCGCCCAGCCTATCTTCCAGCAGCGGCGTTTAAAAACCAACGTGGAAGTAGCCAAAGTGGAGCGCGACCAGGCGGTGATCCGCTTCCGCCAGAGCGTAACGGTAGCCGTACAGGAAGTATCCAATGCACTCATACAGCTGGACAAGCTGCAGGGCCAGCAGGATATCGCCGGTGCGCGTTTACAGACCACGCAGCAGGCCGTGAGCAACGCCCGCCTGCTGTTCCGCAGCGGCCTGGCAAACTACCTGGAAGTGATCAGCGCCCAGGGCAGCAGCCTGCAGGCAGAACTTACACAGGTGGACATCAGGCGCCAGCGCCTTACCGCAATGGTAGACCTCTACCGCTCACTGGGCGGTGGATTTCAATAAGAGAGGAGGGAAACCGATGACAGGTGATAGTTGTTAATTTTCGGATCAACAGACAGGTTTAACGGAAGAATGCAAGGGCAACTGTCATCTGTCACTGGTTATCTTTCTTCATGAACATCAGGTTGTACCGGCAGACTTAGCGATAAAAGCGGTTTGCCGGTTTTTTTATGCGGGGGATTGAAGCGGTTTCGCAGCAGGGAAGGCTGTACGATATTCCCTGATTTTTAAACTGCGGGGATGCCGTGGAATAAGAGCGTGAGCTGTTTTGTAGTGCTTAAAGAAGTGGGCGGGTGTTTTTTTGTCCTCTGTAACCCTTTGTAGTATTGAGTTTCCGATTTTTTATAAGGCACTGTCGAAAAATAATTTTTTTAAATTCAACCGGATTTATACTTTTGCGCCGGAGGAATGGCAGAGCGGTCGATTGCGGCAGTCTTGAAAACTGTTGACTGTAACAGGTCCGGGGGTTCGAATCCCTCTTCCTCCGCTGAAATAGGGTACTTCAAAGTATTCAAAAGTCAAAAACCCTGTAAATACTAGTATTTACAGGGTTTTTTGTTTTTACAAGGGTGACAAAATTTGCAATAACTGACAATATTGGCGTGCGTATTTCGTGGCACCTGTGCTTCACAAAAAAGACGCACGAATTAAGTTGTAACTAATTGTAAATCAACATGTTTAATGCATGGACATCTTGATCTTGCATAGCAGCAATCCGATTTTTATACAATTAAAATTGGAGTGTTATGTTAGAAACAAGTTTCAGTCTGCTGTACTTTTTAAAGCAGCCCAAAAACCCAGCGATCAAAAAAAGGTATGTCTATTGCCGAATTACTGTCAAAGGTGTACAAGTTGAATTTACCACAAAGCGGACGTGTGAGCTCGGGTGCTGGGATCAAAAGAATGAGTGCATGACGGGCAAAAGCCAGGACGCACGAAGTTTAAACGGTTTTTTAGAATCAATTACCAGTTCAATTTATCGCATAAGAAAGGAGCTTCTTGATAATGATATTGCGATAACCGCAACTGTTTTAAAGAATCGGCTATTAGGGGTTGATGAAAAGAAATACCTGATAATGGAAATTTATGATCAGTACAACGCCACGGCAAGAAAACTGGTTGGGATAGACTACGCCAAGGATACAGTTGATCGATTCGAAAGGACCGCTAGATATGTGAGGGAGTACATAAAAGAAAAATATCAGGTTGAGGATATGGAGCTTAAGCAACTTGATTATGATTTTGTAAAAGGATTGTCCGAATGGCTTAAAATTCAGAAAAACTGCCAAAACAATACGACTGTTAAATTTATAACCACTTTCAAAACTGTCGTTCTGGATTGTGTAAAAAGGAATTGGCTGAAATCTGACCCGTTCGCGCTGTTCAGCATGAAGAAGGTTGAGGTTGAAGTGGAGCCCCTGACCTCCGCGGAGCTTGCAAAAATGCGATCCAAAAACCTGCATTGTGAAAGACTGATGCATGTGAGGGATATTTTTATCTTTAGCTGTTATACAGGGTTGGCATATGCCGATGTTAAGCGACTGTCCTGGACTAACATTCAGAAAAGTATGGAAGGTGAATGGTGGCTGAGAATCAGGAGAAAAAAGACAGGTACGCCTTGTTCCGTATTGTTACTGCCGGAAGCCAGGGAAATCTTGTACCGCTACGGAATAAAACAAAGCGTTCGAAGAAAGGGTGTTGCGCTTCCCGTTCCGAGCAATCAAAAAATGAATGCATATTTGACGGAAATAGGGGAGTTGTGCGGGTTTACGCGACAACCCACAACACACACTGCCCGACATACATTTGCGACTACGGTTGCATTAGCAAATGGCATTTCAATGGAAACAGTTTCGCGTATGCTTGGGCATAAATCGATAAGACAAACGCAGCATTATGGTAAAGTTGTGGATATGAAAATTGCAAATGAAATGAAGATGCTAAGGAATACACTGCGTAATGTGCAATAATCATAATTCGATCGGACAGATATGCTAATCTGGCAAGAATATAGTCTTACACTTATTGTAGAAGGGGATGATTTTGCCCGCAGACTTCCTAAATTGCTCATAGACTTCCTTTTTTGACGGTAATGAAATGGGTATTTTTGTGTGTCAATAACATATTCAAAAAGTTAGCATGAATTACATAGAAAAAATTATTCAATATATGGAGCGGAACAGCGAAAGGATTTCCATTAAGGAAGTCGACGAGGTAAGGAATCCCTTCAAAGTTTCAGCATATAAATTCAACCGGGATTTCAAACGTGCAGTCGGATCTACACCACGAGACTGGTTGACCGGAAGGAAGATGGAGTTGGCCCATAAATACAAATCCGATGACCCTGCACTGACGATAAAGGAAGTGGTAAGAAAAATTGGTTGGGATCTCACTGAACGCCAGTTTGCGGAGATTTATAAAGTACGCTACCGTATAACCTATGGCGGAAAGACAATTAACAATGGCGTTGCATTTCCTAATGGATTGAGAAGCGAAATGGGAATGGACTGTGATTTCCAGGATTTCCTATTCTCACCGGACAAAAAAGAACTGGAAGAGATCATTTTTCGAATGGTGCTTATGAGTGGGGAGTATACCATCAGGGAGCGGGGAGAATTGAGCAGGACCATCATAACTAACATAGAGAACACTTGTTTCCGTTTCCCGTTCCTTACTTTTGAAAAAGAATTTATTTTCTTCGTTTTTTTCGATCCCGATCACGCCGACAGCTTGGAGCTTTCAACGGTATTCACTCGGATTGGAGATGCAGATTTATGCTATGCCCCCAATGATAAAGGTATTTATCTGGACTTAATTTATAATGTGGCGATCAACCAGGAAGAAAATACAAAAAAGGCTATCCTGGAAAGTATATTAAATTGGGAAGAGTTACGCAAGGTACAGGAAAATGTCAGTATCGGCACTTATCAGCAATGGATTTACAACAAGCACACACATCCCAAGATCAATAAGGATGCCGCCATCTTCCAAACCAGTCAGGCAAGATATGATGGTATTATTCAGGAATTTAGGAAGGAATATGAAGGGCTGCTGAATGGCATTCATCTTAGTGCAGCAGGACTGGAAGAATATAAGACTGGTTTAATGGAAGACGATGAACATGCCATACGATCTGCACTTGGAAAACTTATAGGAAGTGGAACCGCCGCCCTGCCGCTTGAAAAACTTGACCTGCTCCTGCAACTGGCAGAATGCCCAAACTTGGGCCACATAGAATTTGCTGATTATACATTCAATACCGATAAGGACTTGGTTACTAAAATTATTGAAATATCCCCCCGGCCCCTCATACCTGATCTGATATTTGATTATTTCCGGGCTTATAAAGAAGTTGAAGATGACGGTGAGTACTACGGAAACACAATCCTTTCCAATATATTGAAAAGACGTTCAGGCATAGATTACAATTAATATATAAAGTTTAGTAAGCGCCATGGGTTTTATTCTTAAGGCTGGGGGATAGTTTTAAATTGCAAAGGAAATTTTTTGCCACCCATTATAGCCGGACTTATTATAGAAATTGCTACTTTTGACCCGAGAGCGTTATAAACGGGGAAGAGCCGCTTGGCTTGACCCCGTTTTTTAAATTTAGACTGTTTTTCAGGTGCTGGAAAGGAGACCCTGTTTGTAACCTAATTAGAAGCGTCTGCCTTTTCCATACCCTAACCGTTCACTAAATCTCTTTATTTCTGATTCTTGCAGCTGCCATGCCGATCGTATTATTTCTTCCTGGTTATCCCAATCTTCCTTGCCTTTTAGTAACTCCTTCATAATGCCGGTAACCCTGACTGACCAATCACCGTTTATGGCCGTTTTTATAAAAGCGCTGCGAGGTATTCGTGCGAGTGTTGCCCTTCTTCCCACCTTTATAGGAAATAAGCAATAAAGCTGGTTTCTACTATCTAAAGGATTATTTAATTGTCCACCACCTAGAAAATCAAAAAGAACAGGGACCGAGCTACTGAGCCATGCTGAAGGAAAACATTTCGCTGGATCGTAAACATGGAAAATTCCCGACTTGCCAGTAGGTTGAATCTGGTTCTGCCCTTTAAGAAAGCGCGGAAAGTCATTGACAAGGCGTGTGCCATCAACTATCCAAACTAAGTCCCTATAAAAGTTCTCTCGGGCAATACGCTCTTGTGGTTTAAGGTGCGAGTGCTGAAACTCTATGACCAGGCCATGATCTGTTCGTACATCAGCCATATGTTTCTCACCTGTTAGTACATCCCGCATAAAACATTCCTGCCATAAGTGCGGAAAGTTATTCTTCCATGAGCGATGCCATTCTGTTTCCGGTTCTCCCCAACTGTCACACAGTTCAGTTCTTTGGTGCGCCCAATGGTGAACCCTTATCGTTCCACATTTTGTTAGGACAGGCTGTCCGCATCCGGGACATATTCCCTTTAATCCAGGATTAGCCTCAACGCGTAAATTATCAATTAAAGCAAAGCGCATACTGATCTGGAATAAAGGGTAACAAAATTAATATATCATTGACTTTCAATTACGGTGTGTGGCAGGCGTCTGTTAAATACCTTTTTTAAAAATAATATTTATTTGAATAATTAACAAGCCAGGTATTATAACAAAAAAATGTTACAAAAGCAGGTGTGGAACAAAAGGGTGAAAGAGGAGCTGAAAAATATTCTGGTAACTACTCATTAACAAAACTATTTCGAAAATATCCTTTTTTTCGTTCCGGTCTTGCTGATTGGAAATCAGTAAGATTTAATGTGTAGAAATATGATAGTACTCAATTGAGACTAGGATTCTTCCGGCATGGTCGTGTGCCGGAATTTCTTTTTGGATAGGACCACAAAAACGAAGTAAGACTTATGAAAGGTATCTTGATCAATCCGGCTTTAAGGACAGCGAGAATCGTTACTTTAAATTCAAAACCAGGACGAATGGTTAGAAAGGAAATTTCAAATTTGTTGAAGTGGAAGCGGATAAAGTGTGGCTGCATTTTTGAAAGGGATCTATTGATGGTAGACATTTCTCATAAAAAAAATGGGCAACATGCTTTCATCCTGGACGGATGTAACGACGAATTGCCGGTTTTTGGAAGCGCAATGCTGGTAAGCCGCGATATGGAAAATGATGTGGCCTCTGATTTGGATGAGGTTAAGACCAAACTACTTTTTTTTGATAAGCGCTATAGTCACACGATCAAGTGGCGTCTGGAAAAAAGGAAAAGCCCTATTCCCGTTGAGGAAAGGGTTATGGGCTGGCCAGTGAAGTCTGTGGATTTGTCACGTAGTTTTAATGAACCCTTTACTTCTCGCGAGCATCGAAAGTTTATTGCTGAGCTGAAAAGGAAATCAGGACGGTAAACCTATATTTGGTAATATTGATTTCTGTTACGAAATTAGTATGCTCATTTATATGATCATTTATCGTTATGAAAGGTTTGGTTATTGTTGCCCTAGTGTTATTCCCTTTTTCGGGGATAGGGCAGAAGGCATATAAAGCGGTATTTTTCAACGGCAAGTTCAATAATGTGCAAATAAGATTTACACTAGCTGACGGATACCCGGCGGCTAGTGAGCTTCGCACTAAGAATTTGAAAACAGGGGTGTCAGAACTTTTTATTGCTGAAAAAGGAGTTTTGGGTGAGAATCAGGAACTTGCTTTTTATCCGGCAAATGAGAATGGCAATCGCAAAGATTTTTTTGTTGTTAAAGAACTTCAGGCCGCTTTCGGCATTGATCTTCCTCCAAAGATCCGTGTGGTCCATCATCTTAATGGAGTGCAGACGGTTTTTATCCTCAAACGGGTGAAGCGATGATCTTATTTAACTGGCGTATTCGATGTGGGCCATTTCTTTGATCTCGTTAAATCCTGCATTACAATATTTACAATTGTTTCCGGAGGCACACCTATAAGTTGTGCGATCATGCTGAGCTCCTTCAGGGAAAACTTTGTCTGGTCAGCCATTTTTGAATCCAGGCCATCCTTGTTTTTATGCATGTCATTTGCTAAAACTGAGCGCGGAATGGTGTCAAAAATGTCAGCCAGCCTTTTAATGTGGCCGCCTTCGATCAGTTTGAAAACAGTTTGATAACGCTTGTCTTTCATTTACTAAAGCAAAATAGATATAGATTGCCCCTTCCTCATAAAAATTAGTCATTTTGACCATTAAAATGTGTCAAAATGATGCATTAGTGTAGTCATATTGTAATAATTATTTGTCATTTTGACTAAATTCAAGTATCTTAAAGACACATTTTTCTCATCGTTTCGTTACATTTTTGTAGTTTATGTTCTGATCAGACCCATAAAAGACAGCTCTGAGCTATTTTTTAATGAAACCTTTGAGGTGTATGCTCCAGGTTTAGGCGAATGTACATGGATACGGACCCATGATCAGATGCCTCATCATAAAACAAAGATTGTAAGCACCATTAAGTGTTGATTCTCAATTTTTTTTCCATGGAGGTAAAAGCAAAAATTCTGCTTGCGGAGGATGATTACAATTTTGGCCTTGTTTTGAAACAGCGTCTTACGGAAGCCGGATATGAAGTGACGCACTGCTCAGATGGCGATATAGCTTGGAAATCATTCCAGAAGTCAGTTCCTGACATTTGCCTCTTTGATATCACGATGCCGAAGTGTGACGGATTAGACCTGGCAAAACAGGTCCGGCAGCGAAATGACTTGATCCCCATTCTTTTTTTGACTGCAAAAGGCCGGGATGAAGATAAGATCAGTGGTTATAACCATGGTTGTGATGGTTATATTACAAAACCCTGTAGTATTCAGGAACTCATATTGCGTATTGAGGTCTTTTTAAAAAGAACCCGACCACTGAATGCTGATAAAAAAAAGGTATTTCAAATAGGCCATATTTTTTTCGATTATAATGACCTGAAAATTCAAAACAGCAGGGGAACAGCGTTATTTACACTCACACAAAAGGAAGGTGATCTGCTAAGGTTTTTTTGTGAAAATGTAAATAAAAAGCTGAGCAGGCAGGAGATTTTATATAATGTATGGGGGAAGGATGATTATTTTATGGGACGCAGTATGGATGTGCTTCTGGTGAAGCTCAGGAAGGTTTTAGGCGTGGATACTCAAATAAAAATCATCACCTTTCATGGGGCTGGATTTAAACTGGAAGTGCCGGAGGGCTAACTGAAAGCCCGTACTTCATAAGTAGCTTTCGCGCCCGAGGACACACCTGCGTATAAAAAATTGTAGTAGCGAGTAGTGTCATTTATACTCCAGTCAATATTTCCTTTCATGATTTGGAGCAGCGCCTCCAGGTATTTTGAAATTTCAAAATTTAACGGAAATGTGGCTTTTAATTCTTTTGAGCGCATGATCATTTCTAAGACATCGAGATTATGAATTTTCACAGCCTCATCGATGGCTTCCTCAAAATTCAGTTCTGACGAATTTTTGAGTAACAATACAAGGTTATGAGCACCCCCATGTTCCAATTCTTTTGCCAGGCTGAAAAGGTCATTCGCCCAGCAAACGGTATTTCTGCACAGTTCGGTTGCCCTGATAAATTGAATGTTTGTTTTTATTTCCTGTGACAAATTCAAATAAGGATAGGCAAATTCAATGGCATCAGTCGCAATATTCGCAGCACCAAGGTACTGCCGCTCAGTCATATATTCATGAAGGCTGATCCGCTTGCCACTTGCCAAATTATCATTTTCCCAAAAAGCGGCTTTATACATTTGCCATAAGCTCGTTTGAAATTGAGCCTGCCAGGACGAAGTAGAAAGTTCACGCATTTCCGCCCATAAATCGGTCAGCGCCGCTAACGGAGGGTTGCCGTCCTGAAAGGTATATTTTTTTTGCCCGGCAACGACGGCCATAAATTCGCCTGCGAATTCACGCCAAAATTCGGCGTTCCTGAAATTTTCTACATGATCCAACTGATCGTCTGAAATAAAAAGAAGGGTATAAAATTTACTTAGTATCTCAAGTCTTGCCCTGGAAATTGCCGGGTAAAACCTGCTGGTCATGTGTACAAAACCTTGCTGTTGGTAATGAATGATTTCGGATTCAGGTAATAAATTATAGTTTCGGAGCCACGACGAAATTTTGGGAATGGTCTGGTTGACGAAAGGGGAAATGAGCGGCACGGTAGGGCAATATAATGCGGGGATCTGGATAGGCTCCATCAAGTAAAGTTATCGGGTTACGAAATTGGAGATGACTGTCTGTATGTGTCTTTGAACCCAAACATAAACAAAAGCACCGCGGCGATGCCGCAGGGTTCCAGATTAACAAATACAGTTGGTGTTTGGTTATGATACAGATTTGTGGAGTTCTTTGGGCGAGAGTAACCGCTGAATTTCCCGGCTGATCTGGCGGTAACCGGCGAAGGGCTTTAATATAAAACCGGTAATATGTTGATCGTAGGGCTTAAGGTCTTCGGGATGGATTTTATTCCCGGAGGTCAATATGAAAGGGATTTCCCTGTACTCCTGGTCATGTCGCAGTGAAGCCAGGAGCTCAAAGCCACTGAATTTTGGGAGCTCAATATCAGAGATGATCAGGTCCGGTCTATTCTCCCTGATCGCCCGAATGGCCTCATAGACGCTGGCAAAATCCCTAACCAGGATGCCTTTGCTCCGCAGTATTTTGGTGAGTAGCATCCGCTGCATGGTATTGTCCTCAATGAGTAGGATATCACTACCGGAAAGATCAATTTCCTGGTTGTTTGGAATCTCGAAAGCGCTTGCAATTTCGATCGGAATCGATACACGGAACGTTGTACCACCCAGGCCAGGATCGCTTTCCAGTGACATATCTCCCCTGAGCGCCTGCTTCATGTGCATCGCAATAGCGAGGCCAAGCCCGGTGGATTTGAACGCCTGGTTGGGGGTGGAAATAAAAGGTTTGAAAATGTCAGTGGCCTGTGCTTCCGGGATTCCAGGACCGTCATCTGTTATCCTTACGATCAGTTTTCCCTCCTGGTCGAGTTCCGCGACGATAAACACAGTTTCTTTAGCGAACTTTACCCCATTCATGATCAGGTTTTGAAGCAGGGTAGTTAATTTTATGCGGTCGGTGACGATCCATTCGGGGGCGGAAGAATAATCAGGATATACGGTCACCTGACCTTTTCTCAGTTTCTCAAATGCCTTGGTGCCATGGAGCCAATCGTGCAAATTTATTACAGACAAGGTGATTTCGTTGCCTTTTCCAGCCTGAATGAGCGACCAATCCTGAATTTCATTTATGGTTTGCATCGCAGAAATTGCTGCGTGATTGGCAAATTCATACTCTTTGTTTGTCAGGACAAGGCTTCCGTTTGGGGTGAGATTTGCAGATTCCAAAACCAGGCCCATGATTTGAATTGATCCGCGTAATTCATGGGTCGTTCCTTTTATAAAGGAATCCTTTTCCTCCATTGCCTCGCAGATCAGCTGCTCGTTGTGACGCCTTTCCTGGGTGTAGGTATAAAGGAGGGAAGCGGTAAGGAATATGATAGCGAGATTGGATAAGATGTTCATCGTCCGTATATTCTGCATGGTCAAAGTTATGGGCTCGACGATTTTGGAATCCTGTATGATGAGAACAGCTATAACCATAAACACGTTCAGTGATACTGCGGCTGGTAGAAGGTAGACGTTGCTGAAAAGCATAAATGCGGCCACCAGGAGGAAAACCACGTAGGAAGTAAGGTTAGTTTCGGGGCCGAGCACCACGCAAAAGTAACCTATGGCCAAAGTATGCAGCAGGTAAAGGAATGCGAGTGCAAACCTATGTTTTTTGTGAAAATTTAAAAATGGGACAGACAAAAAGAGTAGCCCTTCTAAGATAGACGGTATCGTAATTACGCGATGAGAAGTTTCGCTTCCGAGCAGTGGTCCGAAAATAAGTGCAATGAAGCCTGTAGTAATTGCAAGCAGATTTACTGCGGAAATAATTCTTTTCTTCTGCTGCCTAGCGCCGGGATCTTCGGCAGTAAGGGGGGTATCTCTTAACAAATCTTCAAAAGCCATAACACTTCGTAATGAGTAATAGAAGCCAGTATCGAATCCAAAGTAGGCAGAATACTGCTCTGATAATGTTAATCAAATGTGAATGGAACGGTTATTTCGACAAAGATGTTTGTATAGAAATTTGTGGTAACACATTACCTGTTAAGGATTCTCGGCATACAGGTACACAAGCGTAGGAACTAGGGTGCTGAATTTTTTTATAACGAGATGTTAACAGCAAGCCGGTGTATTATATTTTGGTTTAGTTAAGCCAGCAGAAGATGCTGGCCTATTTTATTTTCGAATCACAAGGTGTTCCCGGCGAGGATCGGCCAGCATTTGACTGATCTCCATTTCTGCCATTTCTTTAATGTCTTGAATGACCTGCTGATAGTTTGCCTGGATCATTTGCGGATCAACCTGCCGGATAATCGGGATCTGCTGGTAGCCAGCTTCCTCCTGGTTGATGGCATCATAATCCGTCATCAGCTCACAGTCGAACGCCTTCAATTCAACTTTTTGTGCCGGGAGATCGGACAGCACACCGACAAATTGCCCGGAAGATAGCTGTGAAATTTTCGATGGCGGAACGGCATAATCGAGTTGTTTGCTGCGGCTGACGGACGTACCGGAATCGCTGATGGAGAGGCTTTCCCTTTCCTGCATGATCTTGCCAATTTGTTCTGATAGTTGCTTTGCGGTATCGCCGGTTTCCTGCCCGGCAATCAAATTTCCGGCGATGGACATGATTACGTCAGCCATTTCCTTACCATATTCCCTGCGCAGCTGATGTACAGACTGCAACCCTAAAACGACCGCATTGAGATTTGCCCGACCGGTGGTACAAGTTGGCAGGATATCCACTTCCAGGGTAGGGAATTCATCCAGATGCACCATGCAGGGTAGCTTATTCTTCTTATTGATGACCTTCAAAACGCGGTTGGTGAAGAGGGAAAGAACAGCGCCGTATATCTGCGTTTTTTGTGGATTATTGCCCAGACATAGAATGCGCGGGTGCTGAGGGTCATTGATTTGAAGGTTGAAATCACTGCCCGTAAGGACATAATATAATTGTGGGGAAGCCAGCCGTGCAAGCGCAATCTTTGCACTTGCGATCTGTCCTTCCAGTTGTTCCATGACATCAGCGAGGTAGGCATTCAGAAATGGATTTACGAAAGGCATTACCTCATTCGCTATTCCACTTTGTAATAAACTAAACAGGTCATCGTACTCCAGCTGGATAAATTCTATAACATGCGGAAGGGTACAATATATTCCATCCCGGTATTTTCGGAGAAACCAAATGGCTGCCGTCACAAAGTTTACAGCTGATTCCACGAAAAAATCGCCCTGTTTAGTCCGCCACTGTTTGTTTAATCCTAGTAGTATCGTCCTTGCAGATTCAATGGCATCGGTAATGTCCAGCATGTTTCCCGGCTCCAGAGGATTACCCCGATGCGACCTGGAGGGATCATCGATGTTGATGAAAATGCAATCAGGCTTTCCGGGAAAGCGATGTTTGTTTTTGAGGAAATGATTGTAGGCAACCAGGGAAAGATCAGGAAATTTGAAGTCATAGACCAGCATGGTGAAGGGTGTTGGCTTTGCCAGCCCCTGTGATATAAAAAAGCGCAATACCCCGCTTGTCTTTGCTGATCCTGCCGAACCTGAGACTAAAGAGGTTCGGAAAGGCGCGATAATATTCAGCCAGCCTGTCCGCCATTTGTTTTTCAAGCGGTATTTCATGGGCAGGTTGATGGAGTATTCGTTGTCCAGACGCTCTTCCTGCTGGGGGAAGGTTTCGCTTTCGTGGTTAAAGATGTTTTTGTTGCTGAACCGGCTTTTAATGATGCGTGAGAGCAAAGTGCCTCCGCTCATACAGAGCAAAAAACCAAGCGATGAGCAGGTGATGTAGAGTAGTGCCAGCTGGTCGGCTGCTGCTGAAACATAGAGTGCAAAGTAGCTGGCGAAGTACAGGATCAGGCCACTGATGAGGTATGCAAGTGCAGTTTGATAGTTCAGTTTTTCCGATTTGCGACCGCGAGCACCCAGGAGGGATATCCCTAAGAATGCCAGTGAAACGAGCTTAGAAAAGTGAAAGGATCTGAAGAGGCTGGTATTACTTACATGTTGCAATAACCGGTCACCGAAAGCCGAGGTGAGCCCCCATAATTCAAAAACTGTATATAAATGATAATAGAAATGAAGGATAAGAATTACGATACTGATGAACCTGGTCATGTCCAGTATTTTGCGAAGCGCCTGCTCGTTTTCGCCGGTTTGGTGTGCCATAATGGTTAATAATTAGGTAAATGATGGTTTCGTTTTTTCTTCTTTCTCTTTTTGCCGCGGAGTTCCACAGGCGTGTAGGAGGATACGTATTCACTGGAAGAGAGGATTTCCCAGAGGTCGCGCTCGGCAGGTTCCTGCTGCGTATTGATCTGCGGCGGAGCGGGATAGAGAGCGGGATGACCGATAGTTTTCCCCTGGGCGATGAGCGGAAATCTCTCTGCGATGGCGTTGGCGCTATATTCTTTTCCCAGGTCGCTGCCATTGAACACGCACCTGGTTTTATGATCTACATAGGTAATTCCATATAGCCTACCGCTTTCATTTATGCGTGCTGTCAGATCGACACCGGATCTTTTCAGTAACTTTTTAAAGTCGCGGAAATAGGCGCCCGGAGTTTTTTTAATGGATAGGGCGATTAGGTATTTCAGCCGTTCGGCATGGGGTATACGTTCCTCCCGGTTTGGGTTGAACCGCTTGCGGATGTTTTTGAGCGTCGGTTTGAAATGGAAGAGGCTGGCCTTGATCGGTATACCAACCGGCTGCCCGGCAGCGTCCAGGATGCGGTACTGAAGGCCCTGATGAGCGAGTATTCTTGAATCTGCGCTGCCGGTATCCGCCTGAACATTATAAAGATTGAGAACAGCATTGAGCTCTGCAATTGATGTGTATTTGTAGCGGTATAATATCGACTGAAGCACGTTATAGATCGCCCTTCTGGTTTCCGTTTTTCCGTAGATTACCTTCGCTGCATCCACGGGTTTTAGCTGAAAAACACTTCGTTTGTGGTCCTCTGCCCGCACCAATCCGTACCGTGCCTCGATGGCTTTTCGTGCGGTTTCAGAAAGGGTTTTTCCTATGTTTTGCGTGTCGATCCTGCGTCCGTTTGCACCCACTTTCACGGTAACAATATGCAGGTGCGGGTGAGTGGCATCGTGGTGCCGGTAGAGCAGGTATGGCTGCTGACCAAAGCCAATGGCTTCCATATATTCAGCTGCAATTGCCCGGATTTTTTCATCTGCCACGGCCTGTTCTTCCGGGCTGGAATGCTGCCTGAAAAGGTGCTCATCGGGAGCAAAGTTCAGTGAAATATGTACGCTGTTTCTTTCGACTTCCGGGTTCCGTTCGGCCATACGCAGCAACACTTTCAGTCGGTGGCCCTGCCCCATGGCTTTAAGTTCCATCGGGTAGTTGGCAGCATCAAGGAGCGTGGCAGCCGGTATTTTCTCCCCTTTTTCGCCTATGATAAAGGCATCCAGCTTGTTCTCGTTATACAGGAACGTACTTCGAATGGAGTAGCCGGTATTGATCACTGCAACCATACTGAAACGGATTGATTCATAAAATCCTTCATCGTTTCGATGTCACTCAGGAGTTTCCGGCGGTCCTGTTCGTAACAGGATAACCAGGATTTATACTGCGCGTCCTGATGAAGCAGGTGTAGCTTATGGACGGCCTGGTTGTAGTTATTGGCAATGCCATTGAGGGTTTTCAGCAGCTGTACGAAGTGCTGCATCATGTCCTCGGCGCTTTTGTTCCGCACACCTTTGATCATCGGCTTCGCCAGCAAAATGTTACGGGCGTAGCTGCTCAGTCTGCGTTCTGTAGTCTTTTTGAAACTCTCCTGTAAGGTTAAAAGTTCAGCGTCCGTAAGCCTTACGTGTACCCATTTTGTCCTGTTCTCTCTCTTCATTTCTTCAATTTCACGGTGGACGGAATGTTAATAAATGCCCCCGACTTCGGAGGTAGGGGCATCAATCGAAATAGGTTGTGATACAACCTGACATCTTGCGGGATTCCGCGAAGTCAGGATATCCCCCTTTTTTTAGAATTTCTCGGTATATATTCCGGTAATGCTGGAATTCGTTTATTGATACGGGAAGAATTACAGAGAAAATCATTGAGGTCATCGAATTTCCGGTAGAAGTAGCTTTGATCTGCGTAACAGGGATTTTCCTTTATGAACTGTTCGGTAATCCTTCGTGCGGGAGTGTTGCTATCCAGGTATAGTTCGACGTGCTTGTATGTCTCCATGAATGGCCGGGACTGTTCAAAAAAAGACAGGCTGTTCAGGATCAGGAAGTCCTGGGGTGGAAGTTTTGAAAGCTGCATCAGGTGCTGGTAGCTCAGGAAGTCAAAGAATCCTTCGAACACTTTCAGGGTATCTCCGTTCTCCGCGTTCAACACCGTCACGGCCTTCGGTGCGCTGGAGCCTTTGAAGTATTTATTTCTCAGTTCAAAGCCCCCAGCAGAGTTTGCGAAACCGACGGCAAAGTTGTGGCGGCCCAGCAGCTCAAAATGAACTTCCTGACAGTACCGTTTGGCAAGTTCAATTGATACCTGTCTGCTGGAAATGTACTGGAGCAAGGCAGGGTGTTGCAGCGGAAGTGTTTCGAACACCTTTATGGCCGATTGTTCAGCAGGTAAGCCTGATGTCACAGGTATATGCTGCTGCGGGTGAAAAGAAAAGTCATTTCCCCAGTTGGAGAGCAGCTCAGATACTGAGCAATTGAAAAAGCGCGTTGCGAAATCGATCAATGTTCCCCCGGCGCCGATACTATGGTCATACCAGGTGTTCAATGCAGAATTAACTTTGAAAGAGGGGGAGTTGTCTGGGGGATTCAAAGGAGAATGATACCAGTGGTTTGTTCCCCTGCTTTTTTGAGGATCGGGGTAGAAGCCCAGGCTTGCCAGGAAATCTACCATGTCAATTTTTTTAAGCTCCGCACAGGTAGGCTTGTTGTTTCTGAATTCCATATCACATTTTCATTTTCACGTCAGTGATACGAAGCTAGGCAAGCTGCTGTACAATACCTTGACCCCCTCAAAAACTAAGGAGGTAAAACAGGGGGCTTTGTGATACCTTTACTTCCGTGAGTTTGAATAATAAAAAGCGGAGGTGAAAAATGACAAGTAGTGAATTGTCCAAGGTATACGATACCTTAATGTGCGGGCCGGGAATGAACGACCCGGTGAAGTTAAATTATCAGCCCACCAGAAGGTTCGTGCTGTTGCTGAGCCAGGTGATTGAGCAGGCAGTCAGGCGCGACAAGCAGGACGGTGAAACGCTGCTCGCGTATATTCCAGGTGAAGCCGAGCAGTTGCTGGAGTTTTCTAATGACTGGCTGGAAAAAGCAGGAATGAAGGCGCTTGCCGAAAAACTCAAAGTTTTGCATAAGTAAAAAGACGAAAGCCGCACGCTCGCGGCTTTCGTCTTAAATTAGCGGACAGGGATAAATAAGACAGTAAACTCATTCGTGTATTTCTAAAACTTTGATTTGATCTAGTCGATCTGCACAGTATTGATTCTGGTAATCCCTCTGGAATGAAATGAGGAAGCTGCGGGAATCCCGGGCAAGGGAATCCGGTATTCCACCGGCGTAAACCTGGAGGGTGAGATAAGGATAGCTGCCATTAGAAACGCCGAAATCGCGATAGAGACGATCCAGGAATTCGTAATCATAATATCCGTTGCGGGGTTCCTCAAAGTTGCTTCGTATACCCTGGATGACAAGCAGGGATTGCTGCTTTATCCCGCACCGTTCGACTTGCTGGACATGAGCCCAGCCCTGATAAGTGGTAGGCGGGGGGCAACAATTAGCGCTTGGCTCAGGAATAGGTGAATCTCCGAAGAGTAATGGATGGGTACACCCCGTGAGGAGGATCACCACCAACAATGTCAATGCTTTCATGGAGGGTTATTTTAACGAACGGATAACAGTTTGCCTAGCAGGAATCAGGCAGGCTGTAAATCATACCAATATCTGCCTCAATATTCTGTTAAAAGTTTGAGACGACCAACACCCTGACTATGTATAGTCTATGGATAGTTTTCGGTTGCGCTCGTAGTTCTTAATAGCTGTGGCTTTGAGCAGTTACACAAACAGGTTTGTATTTTTTTCGGTTAACTAAATATTAACAAACCGGGTCTTATTTCACAGTATTTTAGGGCATGGAATATTTTAAAATTAGATGATATAAAACGTCCTATTCAAATTTCGGCCCCGTTATTTTTGACGGGGTTTTTCATATCTGTTCTCTACCTCAATTGAAGCAAACACTTATGTCATTTCCACCTTTAACAGCAAATAACAAATCGAAAATTTGGAGATAGTAGATTTGCCGCGGAAATGCTGTAAAAGAAACGGCAGGAACACCGGAATGATTTGAATAGCACAGTCCTTTTAATCTTGAAGGGATTCTCTTCCTGCTGTTTTAAGGAACGGCATTTCCATGATTGTTAAATTTGGAAGTTAATTTATAAACGGTCCTACTTATTCATGAGAGGAGATTGTAAATTCATAGCAAAAAAAAATTCAAAGGGAGCGGCGAACGCCGTCCCTGAAGCATGAAGGGGCGGTGTTCGCCGCTTTTTTTGGCAAACACCGCATTTTGTAAAATGATGCTATCTTTTATTATACCATTCCAGAAGGAAAAGAAAGACGCCGCCGATCATGAGGCAATTTGCTACCCATAGAAATAGCCAGCTGAATATGCTCACTAAGAGATTGACCGTATATTTTTGCGGTTTGCTCCATGAACGTAAACGGCGGTAATAATTGTACCGTCCTACAAGGTAACGCAATACCAGACCAAAGGCCAGCAGGATAATACCGTACCATTGCACTGAGCTTATTTCCATGATCGTTTCCATGGCTTCAAATTTTAATGTTCAAAAAGAAAAATTACTGCCTCGGTAAATTTGCGATCGGGGTGCTGAATTACAGTCACGTATTGAAGCAGGCAATATATCATTACTGCGTCAATGTTCCGGCCGAACAGGTACTTTGCAAAAAAAGTGGCTTTTGCCGCAAGCTGATCGGCTTCCGCGAGCCTTTCATTTGCCAGATTCAGCGCCTCCAAAAAATCGTCGTACGAGAAGGAGGGCGGAAATTCGGTGTGTGTTGATTCCGGCCGTTCGCGAATGGTAACAACCATGTCCGTCAAAAACCGGACAAGGGCGGGCATGTGTTGCGGAAACCAGCGGTGAAGGAAATAGCCTTTCTCGCGGTTTGGGAGATTATTATAACTTTTCATTGTGATGCGTTTAAAAAGGTGAATAGCAGGGGGATTGCCCCCCGCTGTTTAATTTAACATCAGGGCTTTGTGTCCGCCTGCGGCATACTTTTCGCAGAGGTTGAAAGCGTTTCTCATGTGTCGCTGTCCACTTCCGCCGTACAACATGGATTTTAGTTTAGATTCATCGTTTCGGTAGTTGTGTACGTTTTGAAAGTACCCAGTGACCGCATTGTAAGCCCCGAAAACAGTCCCTAATGTGGTGTCCATTAGTTGGGATTGGCTTGTCTTGGCATAAGTATAGACCTGATCGCAGGTGTTCAGAAAACGGGCTGAAATTTCATCCCTTTCATCGGTTTTCAGGCTTTCAAGTGTTTCCTTGTTGGGAGCCATGGCCAGCTGAATGAGTTGTTTCAGTTCGGGGTCTGAAATTCGAATTTTTGCCCAATGGTTATACCGTTCCTCTGTCTCCTGGGTAAGGGTGCGGGTAATATTGAGTATGCGCTTTGCCTGCTCTAATCGTTGTGGCAGGTTGGCGGTATGCATGAGGTGTATTGCATTGGTAGGGTTCAGCATATTGGTGCAAAATGGCCGCACTGGGGTATATGCCAGGGAGATACATTTTGAACCATCGTGTGAAGTGCTGGCAAAAAGGAACTGGTCGATTTTATCATCGCGTCCGATGCGGATTTCTTTGGGTAATTTTGCTGTAAGGTAGACGTGTCGGCCTCCGTCCACAAAACCGGCATAATCAAAACTTGCGTTTGCCCCAATGATGTTGTCAAAAAAACTAAATATATCGCTGTTTTGCCAGCACTTGTATTTGTCTGTCACTACTCCTAGTGGCTGGTCGCTGTCTGTTCTCACTACAGCGTGAAATTTCGGAATTTCGATTTCCGGTATCATGATGCCATCGGTTGGATATTGGCCGAAATTTTCATTATTGTATGTGAAAATAGGGCGCTTTTCAACGGTGAAGTCCAGACCGGCGTATTCTAATGCTTCCGCGCTGTTTTGGCAGGCGCTTACGTCCTTCCCTATACGTTGCCATGGTATAACGCTGCCGTTCCTTTGGCGGGATTGTCTGCTAATGTTCATGGTGTTTAATTTTTAAGAAGTGGAAAAAATGCTCCCCTGCATCCTACAGGGGAGCGGAGGAATCTAGGCGGCGGGCAGTTTTATTTCTGCTTCGATCTCTACCAGTTTCCCGCGGCAAAGGCTTTCGACGTATTTTGTTACCGCTTCAATGACAAAGGTGTTTCTGGTTGTCCAGCTGTGGCGATTGTCATCTTTAATGGTGATTTCGCAGCCCATGTATTCGCTTTCTCCGGTTCCGTCTTCACTCTGTTTGATTTTGAAACTTTCCAGCTGATCGATTACCGCAATGAGGTTAGTTCGTTGCTGTACTTTTTGGTGAAGGCGATGCACCACTTTGAGCGTGTTCTGTAATGGATTCGCCGGTGCAACTTCCTTTTTTTCCTTCCCGGTGGTTTCCATTGCCCCGCCTTTAGTTGCTCTCATGGTGGGTTTGGCTGTTGCGCCGTTTGCTGTTCCGTTTGCTTTGGCAGCTGTTGCTGCGCTGTTTTTCGCTGTGTTCATTTTTTTTCGTTTTTGTTGTTAAAATTTTTTTTTCTTTTCCCCAGCTTTTTTGAGATGTTACTATCCCCGTTTCAGGCCGGTTATCAGAAAGCAAGTGCAGAACTGGCCCCGAATTGTGCTGGTAAGTCCCGAAGGGTGGCTGGCGGGAACTTGACGGCGTAGCCCCGCCAGGCCATTAAGGAAGCACTTTCGGGAACTGTTCGTAACTTAGCTGCACTGTAACCCGGTCCTGTTACGGGGATACAGCCTCAAAAAGCGGGGAAAGGAAAAACAGATGGCGGCAGCCCGGCCGCAGGATGGCAATATTCCAAACATTGGTAGATCTGGAGAAGGTGTATTCAGAATGTATAGGCACCAGGGATTTTGCAAATCTGAATGCTAATATGCCATAGGGAGCCGCTGCTTGTTTTCAATGCGAGGACAGCCAGGTGAAAATCACTTTCCCTGGGACGCCGAAAAAAATCATTTTCTGTAAACTAAATGTTCATTAATTTGTTAAAGAAACCAGAATCAAAAAACCAACAGTGCATGGCTTCAATCCGAGACAATAGAAAAGATGCAGATTATTTTCTGGAAGGGATTAATATGGTGTCTTCCAACCTTGTTCAAACCAGGAAGAACCTTAAAGAAGAACACCCGATGTCTTATTATTCTCTTTCCGATGGGCTTGACTGTCTTATCAGGTGGAGCTACTGCCTCGACAAACCGGTAAAGGAGCTTCTGGAGCCATGTAAAGAGATGATCGACGCTTACACACGGTCTATCCTTCCAACGGATGACAACCGTTTCGGAGGTGGTCTGATTTATGGCGAGGTGCTGAATATCTGTAGCCTCGGTGTATTGTTGGACTGTGGGGAAGAGTTAAAGAAGTTCGCTGACCGGTTGCAGGTGACGGGATTTAAGGATGATCTGACCAGTTTCCTGCTGAGTACCATGGTTCCGAACAATGGCTTATCAGGCAAATTGAGGTGGAAAGGAGATAAAGCCTGTCAGAAGTTGATCCAAATCAGCCAGGCAAACAAGGAAGATGCGCAAACAGGCCTTCTGGAATACCTTGATAATATTTATTATACCAGGGCCAACATGGAAAGTGATTATAACGCGCATAAAAAGGAAGGATATCATTACATGGGATACTTTAGTTTTGAGAGCGCAGCAATCGTAAAGATCATGGGATTAAACGATGAGCGCATTCAGCATAGTCCCTACTATCCTGCGGACCTGATTCACGGTGACCGGCCCGGTTTGGGTGAATTATGGAAAATACCACCAACCATCACGCCGGTGCAACAGTTTCCAATTATTAAAGAAGAGATGAAGAATAAAAGCTGGTGGCATTTTTGGGAATGAAAAGGAGTAGGCTCAAACGAATATGTTAACACCGACTTAACTTCAAACTTCATTTTTTTAGAATAATTATGTGGTATGAAGTTGGATATTAAACTCGAAAACCACGATTCGTTACAAATTCAAATGGCTGGAGGTCATATATTGACAATAAGAACTCATGATGATCATGAGTTCAGCATCACCAGTTCCTCGGAGGCATTATGTGCCATTTCCTCCGGTTCCTGCAATGTGCTCAATTTCAGAACAGACACGAACCGATTCGGCCCCATTCCAGAAGTAAAGAAACCTAAAACTGTGGCGGGGAAGGGAAGCTCAGGTGTCAATAGAGGTCCATACAAAAAGAAAAAGCAACAACAACCAGCTGGCGGAACAGGAGGAAATAACCAAGGTGGTGTAGAAGTGGCAAACGCTGACGGCGCTGAAATCCCTAATCCTCAGCAGAACGGGGAGAGTGCCTCACGTAAACTTACTGAGGTTACTGCTTAACTAATTCCCATTTCTCTTTTTTTACGAAGTTCGCATGACGGATTTCGGGTTTGGTTAAATCTTTAGTGACCAACACACTGAAGGGGGTAATGTTTTCGTAGGCAATGGCGTACTCGACCCGGGCTTTTTTTTCGCCGTCATCCGAAATGTCGTTTATCCCGCTGATTGCCATGTCAGCTACTTTCACCATCCGGACCTTACCGCTCTGGTCTTCTTCCGGCATTCCAAGCAGGTAGCGTTGTCCCTTTTCGGTAATGGCTATTACCGGACTGCCGAGGTCCGTCATGCTTTTTATTTCAGAAGTCGTTACCAGGCCGGAATCAACCAAACCGGCATCTTTTACCCGATCTCTCATGTTCTCATCAGCAAGGTTAACCCTAATCTCAAACGGCTTTGGATAGCCGAGCTCAGCCTTCAATACCGCGGCGGCCTCCGCCTCAGTTAGTTTTGTAGAATTTTTACATGAGAAGACCAGCGCGACGAGAAACAGAAACACAATGTTTTTCATACTTGTACAATTTGGTTAACGGAAGATCCGGCTATTAAGCGGTGACTGAATGCATATAATATTAATACGCATTTAATCCCCTCAGTATTATATAAATATACTCATTTTGAGAATTTTTTTTGCCGAGCGAACGACATTTGCCGAAACCGATGTATCTTGAGGCCGTTCCCCGGATGAGTGAAACATAACCAAATGAGAATTTTCGGGCTGAACTGCAATAGCGCAGATAACATCATACATGCTTATCCCTGTATACCCTTCATCGCTGATTTGTTGAGCCCCTTTTTCTCCAGTGTTGGCTCGTGGCAATTACCTATTTAATTTTATTATGTGTAATTTAGTGACTACTAATTGGTCATTGCGCGGCTAATGGACATGAGGAAACTGCAACATCAAACTGATCATGAACTATTCCTCCAGATTAAGGAGGGAGATACCGCTGCGTACAAAGAGGTGTATGAACGGTACTGGCAATTGTTGTATGTTTATGCCTACCGTTTCCTGAAGGATAAAAGTGATGCCGAGGATATTGTGCAGGAAGTGTTTATCACACTTTTTACTAAAAAAGAAATACTGGAAGTAAAATCATTGTCAGCACTCCTTTATACCTCAGTCAGAAACCGTGTATTAAAAAAATTCGATCATTTAAAAGTTCGCGCGGATTACCTGGCTTCAGTGAAGAACCTGCAAGAGCCTGGTGAGAATTTGACTGAAGCACAGCAAAATTTTAATGACCTTAGCAGGATCATCGAATCTGAACTTCAAAAGCTACCAGAAAGCACACGGGAAGTTTTCGTGTTGAGCCGTATTGAAGAAAAGTCTCATAAGGAAATATCAGAAAGTTTAAACCTGACCAAGGATGTTGTCAAAAAACGCGTAGCGGCCGCTGTAAAGCACTTTAAGCACCTCAAAGTTAAGCTCCAAATTTTTACAGGAATTCTTCCCTAAAAAAATAATAAAAAAATAATCCGAAAATCGGCACCAAACATTTTCTGAGCGGTTATGTGTAGTAGAGGGTAATCAGCACCTACTAACCATGGATCAGCAAAAGTTCGAGAACATACTACAAAAGTATAAAGAAGGAACCTGTACGGAAGAGGAGCAAGAGCTCGTCTACCGCTGGGCGAATGAGTATGCAGAAATGACCGGTAGGCCCGATATCCAGCAAGACGAGCTGAACAGATCCCGTTCACGAATGTGGTTGAAGATTTACCGGAAAGTGCGTCCGCAGTCGAGTTCCAATCTTTGGTACAGGATCAGTGCCGCGGCGGCAGTGTTTGCGGCCGGTGTACTGCTTTTTCATTTTTACCAACGACCGGAAAGAATCCAAAGCGTTGTGCCTACGGTGTGGGCTTCTGAAATACGGCCAGGTGGAAACCACGCTTTCCTGACCCTGGCGAACGGAAAGCGCGTGTCGCTCGACAACATGAGGCCCGGGGACAGAATAGCCGGGACGCAGGCGCTAAAGTCAACTGAAGGAACGGTCCGGTTTGACCAGCCCGACGGTACAGCCAACCCTGACGAACTAACCACGATCACTACCCCCAAAGGAGGACAATTTCATATCGTTTTATCCGATGGAACAAAAGTGTGGCTCAATGCCGCCAGTTTCATCATCATACCAGTATCATTTACGAGCACCGGCAGGCGGTTCGTCCGCCTTACCGGTGAAGCCTATTTTCAAGTTGCGAAAGATCGAAACCGGCCTTTCATCGTAGAAACTGCGACACAGCAGGTAAAAGTTTTGGGAACCCATTTTAATGTAAACGCCTACACCGATGAACAGGATTGCAGTACTACGCTCCTGGAAGGATCAGTGCAATTAATCTCCACATCAGCAAATTCAAAATTAACCCTTATTCCCGGGCAACAGGCCCATTTCCAAAACAATCAATTTAAGGTCCGACCGGCAAATGACGATGTTATTGCCTGGAAAGACGGCAGGATCAAGTTTAACGGGACACCGCTTCCCGAAATTATGAGGCAGTTGTCCAGATGGTACAATGTCGAGGTGGTCTATGAGGGCGCTTCGCGTGACCGTGCATTTACCGGCGTCATAAACCGGACTTATAATTTGAAAACGGTTTTAGAAATTCTTAACGGCATGGGGATTGAATCGCGGCTTGAAAACAGGCTGGGTAAACCGTTCCTTGTGGTGAAGAATTAAAGATGAGAATTAACCGAAGTATGAACCATAACCTAGATGTATGAGGAAAGCCTAAGAAAGTAAATCAGATTAGTTAATAATTCAGCAGGCATCATAAAGCCGGAGCTGTGTGCAACCACACTCCGGCGTGGCCTGGCTGAAAATGCATCCCTAAGCGAGAGAAAACATATACTAACCAAACAAGACAAAAGTATGAAAATTTTTACATGCTGCGGCATCCTATTGAGGGTGCTGAACCCGAAGACCGGTCCCCGCCAGGCCGGGTCTTCAATGCTACTAACACGAACGATCATGAGAATGCAGCTTGCAATACTGATCATCCTGATGACCTTTATGAACGTCTTCTCCCGCGCGGTTGCGCAGACGGTCAGCCTGCAATTTAATCAGGAGAAGCTGGAAACCGTTTTGCAAGCCATATCCAAACAGAGTGGCTATGACTTTAATTACGAGGTAGGATTGCTGAAAACCGCTAAACCGGTGACCATCAATATTAAAGATAAAACGCTAAAAGAGACACTTGAAATATGCTTTAAAGACCAGCCCATCAGCTTCCAGGTTGTAGCAAAAACTGTGACCCTGAAAGCTGCGGAAAAGAAAAGTAGTGGTTCATCGGCATCAGGAGACATTACGATCCGCGGTCAGATAATGGATAGTCAGGGAAAGCCACTCAGTGGCGTTACAGTGAAAATAAAGGGAGGAGACATAGGAACGATCACGGACAGCGATGGCAAGTTTGTTATCGATGTCCCAAATGATAAAGCCATTTTGGTGATCAGCAGCATTGGCTATCTCCAAATTCAACAACCTGTAAAAGATGAACGGTTTATAACCATCCGCTTGATCGAGGCTACCGCACAGCTTAAGGAAATCACCGTGTCCCCCATACAAACCGGATATGAACAAATTAAGCCAGAGCGTTTCGTAGGCTCTGCGACGGTGATCGACAGCACCATCCTTCAGCGTGGGGTAAGCAGTGACCTGATTAGCCGCCTCGACGGCGTAACAAACGGCCTGCTTTTCAACAAGGCAGGAGGTGCGCTGAAGCTCCAGCTTCGTGGGATTAGCACGATCAATGCATCATATGACTTTAACGATGTAGACATCAGTTCTAATCCCCTCATCATTTTGGATGATTTTCCTTATCAGGGCGACCTCGACAATATCAATCCCAATGATATAGAATCCGTTTCGGTATTGAAAGACGCTGCCGCAACTTCCATCTGGGGTGCTCGAGCTGGTAATGGGGTGGTCGTTATTACCAGTAAGAAAGGCTCCACACGAAGCCGTTTTTCAGTGACACTGAACTCGAATATACAAATCCAGACAAAACCGGATTTGGACTATCATCATCGGATGAACAGTGTTGATTTCATTGATGTTGAGCAACTCTTGTTTGACAAAGGGTTTTACAATTCTTCGCTGGTTTCACCATATACTTTTGCTATTTCTCCGGTTGTCGAACTGCTGAATAAGGAACGACAGGGAATAATTACAGCAGCGGAAGCAGAGCATGAAATAACGAGGCTAAAGGGAGTAAGTACAATTGACCAATACGATAAGTACGTTTTACGTAATCCAGTAAGGTTCCAGAATTACTTAAATGTTTCAGGAGGAAACTCGGTTAGCGGATATAACATTTCCTTGGGTGCGGACAATAATAACACGGCCATCAAAGGGCCAGGAAAATACGCCCGGTACAGTGTTAATTCAAACGTTATCGTTAAACCAACAAGGGCGTTAGAGCTATCCGCGTTGGTTAATTACGTTACAGAGAACTCAACTGATAACAGCCTGTCTACAAATATTTCACCAGGGGGGAGAAGGAGTGCCTTATATCCGTATGCCGAGTTTGCAAACAAACAGGGGAGCCATCTTGCAATTCCTTACGGTTACAGGCTTTCCTACGTGGATACAGTAGGCCAGGGCAAGTTGCTGGACTGGCATTATCGGCCGCTTGATGAAATGGGATTTGGAGGGAATGATTTCAAGCGGAATTTTTTACGCTTGAATTTTTCGGCTAACCTTAAAATTACTGAATGGGCTAACCTTGATTTTAGATATCAGTACTCCGTTCAAAATGAACACAACGAATATCTGCGCGACGAGCGTACCTATTTTACGCGGAACCTGATTAATAATTTTACAAATCCGGGAACATTTGAGCGAAATGTTCCAATCGGTGGAATACTCGATCAGAATTACGCTGAAATCGCCGGACATAATGTGAGGTTACAGGCAAATTTCAGAAAAAACTGGAATGATGTCCATTCATTTTCGGCCATCGCTGCCGCTGAAATCGGACAGTCGCGCTTTGACGGAAACTCAAACCGCATGTACGGTTATAATAAAGATGTGCTGACAGTGGCCTCCAATATTAACTTCAGCCAGTTATACCCTAACCTTCCGATAGGTGCTTCGTCTATTCCGAATAACATGAATGTCGTCGGCAGGAGTGATAAATTTGTATCTGTATTGGCAAATGCCAATTACACATATGATGACCGCTACAGTATTTTTGCGAGTGCCCGGCGCGACGGCTCTAATTTATTGGGCGTAAATACCAACAATCGGTGGAAACCCCTCTGGTCAATTGGAGGCAGGTGGAACATCAATAACGAAGATTTTTATCATGTAGATTGGTTATCTAATCTTGCACTGAGAGCAACCTATGGATATTCAGGAAATGTGAATAATTCTATTTCCGCTCTTAGTATTCTATATTATTCATCGAGCCTGAATCTTTTCAATAGAAATTATGCACAGGTGGGTTCACCACCAAACCCAGACCTTAAATGGGAAGAAGTGAGAACGTTAAATTTGGGCTTGGATTTCGGGCTGTTCAAAGGCCGGATCAGTGGAACATTTGAATATTATATAAAGAAAGCAGTAGATATTTTTACAACAGTTCCTGTTGATCCAACCTTGGGTATTTCCGGGAATGCCCTTGACAGAAACTCTGGAAATCTGGAGACAAAAGGATTTGATCTTGCTGTAAATACCAGAAACCTAACGCGCGCGTTCAGGTGGAACACGACGTTCAATTTGAGTTATGCGCGTCCAAAAGTAACACGTTATTATTTCAACTCGATAAATACTCCGGTGACACCCGCTGCTCGGGAAGGTTCTCTTATTGGTGGCCTTTATGGATATAAGTGGGCGGGTCTTGATGGGAATGGAGATCCCCAAGGGTACCTTGGCAAATCGATCAGCAAGGATTATTTTAGAATATTTTCGGATTCGGTGGAAAACCAAACTTACAAAGGTTCCTCTTACCCACTTGTCTACGGGAACCTATTCAACACCTTTGAGTTTAAAGGTGTGGAGCTTACGTTTAACATAAGCTTTAAAGCCAACTACTACTTCAGGAAACCAACAATCGTTTACTACTCCCTTTATAATTCCTGGGCTTCACATTCAGATTTTGAAAAAAGATGGAAGGCCCCCGGTGATGAAAAGGTCACTAATGTTCCTTCAATGCCATATCCGGCAAATCTATTCCGTGATCAGTTTTTCCAGAATTCGGAAGTAAACTTGGAAAGAGGTGATCATATCCGGCTCCAGGACATCCGACTTTCTTATAATCTGAAGAACGCATGGAAACGTATTCCGTTTACGTCATTTCAGATTTATGGCTATGCCAGTAACTTGAATTTCCTGATCTGGAAGTCTACTGATTCAGATTATGATCCGGATTTTCCAACGAATACTTTGTTACCATTGAGAAATTACTCCTTCGGAGTTAGAATCGGACTTTAAAAAACAGTGTCATGAAAAAATTAATCCAATTATCCATTGCCATCAACATACTTATTTTCTCAGTGCTTCTTGTACTTTCGTCATGTAAAAAATATCTCGACGAACCTCCTAACAAGGGAACAGTTATCATTAGCAAGCTCAGCGATTTACAGGCCATTCTGGACAACCCGTTGATGACATCTTCCTATTTCTCCCTGGCAACCGGATCAGCGGACGAATACTATTTTACGGAATCTACCTGGGATGCAAAGGCATCTGATCAAAAGGACGCATATATCTGGAAAAGCACTACAAATATTGACGGATGGTCACTGCCTTATCAAATTGTCTTCCAGGCTAACATAGTGCTTTCTGAACTTGAGGAACTTGAAGGAAGCCAATCGGAGAAGGCAAAAGTTAAGGGGCAGGCGCTGTTTCTGCGAGCCTTTGCTTTTTATCATATTGCCCAAATATACAGTTTGCCATACTCTACGGAGTACCTCAGCACAGCCGGTGTGGCGTTGCGTACCAGCCCACTGATCAGCGTAAGGTCGGTAAGATCAACCGTTGCGGAAACCTATGAGAAAATCATTAATGACTTGAAGGAATCTGCGAGTCTCTTGGATTCCCAGAAAGAGCCTTTAAACCGGCCAAATAAAATTGGCGCTTACGGGGCGCTGGCGCGTGTGTACCTCTCCATGAGGGATTATGCCAATGCATCTAAGTATGCCCAACTTTCACTTGACCTATCTACCGAGCTGATCGATTTTAACCAGCTGGATGTTAATGCTAACCCAGGAATCAGTCAGTACAATGAAGAAACATCATTTTATGCCTACATGGAAGGCTTTCCGTACGATGAAGGTATTACCGACACAACGCTTTATAACTCGTATGATGAAAGCGATTTGAGAAAGCAGGTCTACTTTTACGACCCCGGTGACGGCAGCAGGGTTTTTAAAGGGAGCTATGCCGGATTTTACGGCAATCTTACTTTTTGCGGCATCGCGAACGACGAGATATACCTGATCCGTGCAGAGTGTGCCGCCCGTGCGAATGATGCAGCAAAGGCTATGGAGCTGGTAAACCTACTGCTAAGGAAAAGGTGGATGGCAGGCACATTTGCTGAACTGGCTACGGGTACACCCGAAGAAGCCCTGGAAATTGTATTAAAGGAGCGAAGGAAAGAACTGGTCTACCGTGGCACCAGGTGGACGGATATCCGCAGGTTTAATTTGGAAGGCAGGAATATAACATTAAAGCGTGTGCTAAATGGGATCACCTACGAACTTCCGGCAAATGATAATAGAATTGCCTGGTTGATACCGAACGAAGTCATTAGCCTGACAGGAATGGAACAGAATAAACGCTAAATATTACGAAAATGAAAAGATATTATATAATAGTGCTGTTACTCAGTTTAGCTTTAAACAGCTATTCGCAAGCAAAATTGTCACCGCTAAAGATTGGTGATCAAATGCCCGATATCCCACTTGGCACGGTGATGGATTCGAAAGGAAATGTCTCTGACGCATACCAAGGGAAAACGAAGTTCTCAGATTTTAGGGGAAAGCTGCTGATTTTTGACACCTGGCAAACCTGGTGTAGCTCGTGTATCGCAGGATTCCCAAAGATGTCGAAACTTCAGGAGAAATACAGGGACAGGATTCAGATTTTCCTTGTTAATTCTTCCTCCTACGAGGATCAAAAAATGTTAAAGAACTGGCTTGCTCTTCGCAAGGGAAGAATTCCTGCCGAAAAGTCGGTATTTCCCGAGAATCTTCCAATCCTGATTGGAGCGAAAGAGATCGAAAGCTTATTTCCAATTCGCAGAGGAATTGGCTACCATGTCTGGGTTGATCAGCATGGAAAGGTTGCATTACGTGGAATCAGTGAGAATAGCAATGAAACGAAGATTGAGGAATTCCTTTCAGGTAAGAACATATCCTTTGTCCAGGATAATGCGGGTAAGTATAATTCAGCAAAGCCCTTTTTTAAGGTATCGGATAGTATGGTGAATGCATTGCAGAATTTTTCTGTATCCTTTGGTGATTTTACAGATGAATTTGCAGACCCCTATGGTACAGGAGTAGACGCTCATATTGACACCCTAGCCAGAAGTAAGAGAATGACCTACCTGAATCAGACGATACATTACTTGTATGAATTGGCTACCAGGGAAAAGCTGCAAACTGATAGCAATATTGTTTTCGGAAAGCGAATAGTATTCGAGGTGGACGATCTAAGCAAATACACGGTTGATAAAAAGTTAATTAAAGCAGCTCTGACCGACATTTCTTACCGCAAGACCGGCCATTGTTTTGAAATGACGGTTCCGCTTGAAACTCCCGATTCACTGCAAAAGTCGATTATGCTTCAAAGTCTGAATAGCTACTTCAATTTAAGAAACGGAATATCAGGGAAGGTTGAGCAGCGAAACGTTAAATGCTATAAGTTAATCAGCAAAAGGAATTCACAGAATTTGAAAACGAAATTTACGGAAATGCTGTTTACATCAAGGGTGAAAGAGAAAGGTCAAAGAATTTTTGTTTACAAAGCCGGAACGGTAAACGAAATTTTTAAGCACTACTTTATGTTTGCTGGAATAAGTAAATTTGTGTTCCCTGGGATTATTATAAATGCAACAGGCATTTCCGGAGCTATTGATCTTGATTTAAAACCATACAGTGAAATGCAATCATACGAAGAAGTAAAGCTTGAATTGAACCGTCATGATCTCGATATTGTTGAAGGAAATGAATATATAGACATGTTGGTAATCACTGAGAATAATTGGGATAAAAAGAATCTGACAGGAAGGTAAATGGGGAAAAATAGTTACTAAAGGGCAGCCGAAGTGCTGCCCTTTAGTTATTAAGGAAGTATCTCATAAATAACTCTTTGACGAGAAGCAAAAACGGTTGGGTCACTTGCATTCCCCAATGCCGTGGTAATATCATCGGAAAGTTCTCCCGCAGCTCCGGTGGCAATATCCACTTTTGGTTTACCTGCGTTGGGCCCTGTTGTATAGATATCGGATAATGGAACGTCAATCACACATACTGCTGTGGAATTTAGACATTCGGTTATTGGATCTTTTGTTGCAATTGAGTAAGCTGCTGGATTATATGGATCACTAGGATCGTTGAGCTCAAATAACGTGCCGACCACATTTATGGGCTTTGCTTTGAATGCGAAGGCGGCGATGATAGCAACACATAAAATTGTCATTGTTAAATATTTAGTTTTCATGACTTTTAGTTATAAATGAAATTATGAAAAAATATATTTATGAAACAACTTTGGTTATGGTTGTTTTTCATATATAATCCTCTGCCGTGCGGGAAAGCTTGTTGGATCTGAAGCATTGCCGAGGGCAACGACAATATCATCAGACAGCTCATTAGGTACTGCGGTAGCGATGTCCACCTTCGGTTTGCCAGCGTTGGGGCCGGAAGGATATACGTCACTCAGTGGGACATCAATGACACATATGGCACTCGAATTTGGACAGTCTGTTATAGGGTCGATAGTCGCCACCTGGTAAACTGCGGGGTTGAATGGTTGGGAAATATCAGTGAGTTGGAAGAGCGTTCCCACAGGAATTATTTGTTTGGTTCTAAAGGCGGATGCAGTTATTATTGCTGAGCATAACACCAGTATGGAAATTGATACTCTTTTCATATTATTACTTGTAAGTTTAGGGAAATTAAGAGGGAGCAACATTCGATGTTGCTCCCATAAATTTTACAGCATCAGTTAGGGCTGTTTTTCATAAATTACCCTTGAGCGAGAAGGGAATGAAGTGGGGTCTGATGCATTTCCCAGGGCTGTGATGATGTCATCGGACAGTTCACCGGCAGCTCCAGTTGCGATGTCCACTTTTGGCTTGCCGTTGTTCGGGCCTGAAGTGTAGATATCACCGAGGGGAACATCAAGAACGCAAACAGCAGATGAATTAGGGCAAGCTGTCAGCGGGTCGATGGTGGCCACAGAGTAAGACTGCGGCAAGAAGGGCTGAGAAGCGTCATCTAACTGAAACAGAGTACCAACAACGGCAATGGGCTGAGCTTTGAATGCAAAGGCGAAAACAGCCATGGTGCACAGAACGGTAAAACCGAGAATTTTTCTTTTCATTTTTTTGTGTTTTTAATGTTTACAATTGAGTGTATTTACCGGTAAAGAATTTATGTCGAGGGTTATGGAATTCGTTCATAAACTATGGTGCCGCGTGATGGGAATGTTGTAGGATCACTTGCATTTGCCAGTGCCGCGGCGATCTGGTCTGAAAGCTCGTCGAGTAATGCCGTTGCAATATTAACTTAGGGTTTGCCTGCAAACGGGCCGGACGTAATATATATCTGCTGTTGAAACAGCTATGCAACAAAGTCTCCCTGATCCGGGACATTCTACGCTCGGATTAAAATCTGTAACTGCATACCAGGAATTAGGATTCATAGGATTTGTACCATCTGCCAGGCAGAAAACGGTAAACGCGGTATTTCGATTTTTCTTGTGGAAAGCGAAAGCCGTTAGTGAAACTAAGATAAGCGTGACGATATTCAGAGTTTTTCGGATGTTCATATCAAATCAAAATTCATTTGTTTCATAAATTGTTCTATTCCCGAAAGTCGAAGGCGTTCCAATCGTATTCATGACCGTTGTAAGTTGATCTGACAGTTCATTTAGAGTCGGCGTCTGAATATCTACTTTGGGCTTACCAACATACGTGCCTGATGCATAGATATCGGTCAGTGGTATTACAATTTTGCAAATAAAACCTTCACCTGGACAGGCTACGATTGGATTTTCAAAAATCTGCTGATAAGAATTCGGGTCAAACGGTTGACTGATATCGATAAGCTCAAAGGCTGTACCTGACAGCTTTAACGGAACAGTTCTGAAACTATAGCATAGCATACCCACTGCTGCAATAAGTATGCAGCTCAAAACTTGAAATCTCATAATGTTCATTTTTATGTGATTGAAATTTAGTCAGGCAATCCCTGTCTTGCCTGTAAAATTCTTCTGAGGATCTTTCTTTTCGAATATGAGCCCAAACACTGCCATAACGATGAAGCTGATGTTTAGAAATACGTGCTGTGTCCAGGTCAGGGTTGATAGTAATCCCCCGCAGCTGCACGGAATATCCTTGCTGAAACTTAATATCCCGATTAGATATACTGTGAATATTGTGAGTAGCAATGCTGATGCCTGTAAACCTCTTTTTTTCGTCTTATCAAAGAGGAGCATCGCTACGATTACAAGTTCGATAAATGGGATCATGATCGCCATAATTCCATTGACCGGGGCAAGCAACGGGGATTTTCCAAGCTGGTATTTAAAAATTTCATATTCGAAGATTTTGCTGAAAGCCGCGTACGCCCACAGCGCCAAAAATAATATATAAATGATTTGAAGGGTTATTCTTTTCGCTCTCATCGTTGTGTCTTTATGGTTTGTGTTTTTTTTCAGGCGGTTTCTTTGAGATGGCGCCTCAGCTGGGATCAGCCGCGGTATTTTCCAATATTTAACCATTATTAGTTAACATCAGAAATGAAAAAGTTGCTCTTAGGTTTTATTGCGCGTAAATGACTTTGTTTTGAGATATTGATTACTTCGTTTTTTTGTCTTAATCTCTTCAAGCAAATTAATTCGTAATGATCAATCCTCCAAAGGTTATCTGTTACCAATTTGGGCAATTTATACTGCGGGAATTTTGCGCTTGTTTGAACTGGCGGTTTTGTTCATCAGCCTGCGAAATGTTCTGGAAAAGTTGCTAACTGATTTATAACCTAATATTATCGATACCTCTTTAACAGACCAGTGATCTGAAAGTAATGCATCCGCGAATTCCATCGATACGGTGTTGTAATATTCGAGAATAGTATATTGATATAAGAAAGAAAATTTATCACTGATGGCTCTCGGACTATAGTTCAATTGCGTCGTAAAAGCGGATATATTGACACGCGAGAATATACCACAATGTATCATATGGCGGAGGGCTTCAAACTTTGTAATTTCATCTTTCGTAAGCTGCATGTATCGGGTTTTTCTTCAGGGTGTACATGTTTATAGTACAACCAGTTAAATTTCCGATCATTTACTGCGAACACAATTCAGTGGGAGTATAGTGTTATTAAAAAATGGATTTCGCTTGGTTCGAATTGTTTTTATGCTTGTTTCTTTTGGTTTGACCCGGCAACCGGTAATTTTTTCCTTCGGTTAACTTCAGCCAGTGAATGCCCTTTCTTTTTTTGCTGCGGCATTGGTAGGTGTAATTTTTCGAGCAATAATTTGAAATCCTTGAAACGCTTCAATTTGGGGTCTTTTTCTACATGATCGAGGACATCGAGTAATTTTATTAAAGTCGTTTTAGCTATTTGTGTAATAATGAATCGTTCAGCAGGGCTGAGCTGCCGATTTATTTTTAATCTCCGGTAAAATGTAGCTTTCGACCAGCCCAGCGCCCAACAGACATGCTCCCGGAATCTCAACGGCATCCCGTCAAAGACCGAGCAAACAGAGTATAGGTATTTGTCCATTCAGTTCCTTTTGGTTTCTTATAAGATGCACATAAATATAAAATGGGTGAAACCACCGCTAAATTTATGATCGGGTATTGATATGTGCGTGAAATATTGCATATAAAAAATATGGATGCGTGGGGTACTGATTACGATGTTAATATTTTAATTATTTTGTGAAATAGCTTGAACCGTTTACTCCCTTATTCCTGGAGATTCTCTCTTCCAGGCGGTCATTATTTTTAACCCAAATCATCATTTATGTACGATTTTATTCCCCGGTCTGGAAACGCTGATGTTTCAAAAGGAGCAATTGAAAACAGTTATAAGAAAGCGTTGGAAACCATCCAGGGTATTTACCCGAAAGTAGCACCAGAGACAATCGACTTTATCCGCGAACGCAGCAAAATGGTATATTTTAAAGAGAACAGTATCATTCTTGACTATGAACAGGTCAACAGTTACTGCCTATTTATATGCAGCGGGCTAATGCGATCGTGCATAAAATACAGGGGACGGCAGTACACCTCCTGGTATATGGCAGCTGGTGATATGGTGATCGCTGCAAATAGTTGGTATGATCAGACGCCGAGCACGGAACGTCTTATGGCAATGAAAGATACCTTTTGCATTGCACTTCATTACAATGATCTGGAATATATCTACCAACGATGGGAAGGATTCAACCTGGTCGGCAGGAAATTTACCGAAAAATATTACATCCAGGCCCGGCAAATGACCCACTGGCGTTTTTTTGCACCACTTTATGTATATAAGATCATCATTAAGCAATATTGGAATATTGCCAGGCAGGTTCCGCTTGCGGAGATTTCAAATTTCCTGGGCGTTGCGCGGGAAACGCTGAGCAGAATACGAAATAAACGCTGGAAAGACGAAAATGAGGACTTATCCTCCGCCAGATTCGCGGACAAACCATAAATGTACTGACAGAGGCCCTCACGGACAGTTATTTAGTTAGAAATTGATCATAACAGTTTGTACCTGTGATGAAAGTCACAACAGTGACAATCATCACAGGGGCGCTATTGTATGCGTACAACATTTTTATGTTCTTTGCTAAAATGATTGAGCTGATATGTAACAAACATGTTATAATTGAAATATTGTAATGATGCTCACGTTATAAAAATTTGGCTTACAGCGAATTGTGACTTTTCTGTCCGAAACTCATCCCTATTTCATGCCTCCGCCGTCCGTATTCGCTGCCATATCTTGAATTTTAACCCATTGAGTATGAAGAAGGCGTATGCACTGGAATGGCTAGACCATGTTATCACCAAAGAGCTGGACCCGAATATAGCGGGGCAGAAACCGATCACCGAAGAGAAGGTGAAAGAAATCAGAGACAGAATTGAGCAGGAGGAGGATTTACTTCTTGCCAGGCTGAAGCAGCGGGTATTTCGCTTGCATGATGAGACGGAAAGTCGGGCATTGGTGAAAAAGTATCACGATTCCCTGCTGCTGATGATTACGAGGAATCATGATTATCAGCAGCATCCTATGACCAGGAAGCTGCAACATAAGGATCTACACATTTTTTTGGGAATTCGCCTTCAGCGTATCCTGGGACTGTTCGAATTGGAGTTCTCGGCGTTTCTAGGGTTAGAAAACCGTGTTGCCCTTACCCGCCTGGTCGAACAAAAGAATTTCATTGAGGCAAACAGAGAAACCATGAGGCTAAAGCTATCCACCGGAGAGCATGGCATGGCACCCGTTGATATCGTCCTGGGCGTTTTAGATGAATTCCTGAGTAAAATCGATGACAGGTTGCCGGTCACGCTAAGGGAATTTGAATATATCCGGCTGCTGACCGAAGATGTTTTGAAAATAGACGGAAACCTGACATCAATCACCGGATGTCCTGCGCTGAACGAACTTTTAATTTACTGGAACCTAAATAGCATCGTTTGCATCCGGTATTTTACCATGGGAACGGAACAATTAATGAACTCTTATCTGACCGCACTGGAGAAACTCGAATTTTTGAAATTGGAACTGAAGAAGCTCCAGATCATACCTGAAAAACAGGATTTTATCCTGAACCCTGATTTCCCGAGCGTAAAGGAATACTGTGGTAAATGGTTGCAAAATGAAATAGAATACAGGGAGAATAAACTCCAGGGCTTTGCGCCACTTGCTCAGGAAGTGGCCGCGAAAAGCATTAAAGTGAATAAGTTCAAAGTTGTTGTTCAGCTCTCCGCGGATCAGATCGGACTGATCCTTCGGGCAGCTGACGATACCAGGCTACTTCAAGCGCGCAGCATGAGTGCAGTTTTCAAGGCAATCGTTCCAAGCCTGTCCTCACCGTATAATGAAGACCTTAGCTGGGATAACATTCGCACGAAAGCCTATGTGGCAGAGCATTCGGACAAAGCCGCCGCGGCGGAAGTCCTGAAAAAAATGGTGGATCGAATTCACAGCTATTAAGGTTACAGACACCCCCTTTGCGAAAGCGCAGTTCTTAGAACTGCGCTTTTTTTTTGCCCCGCTTTTGCTGATAATCAGTACAGTACAATAAAGTACAACTTTTTTGTTCCCTAAGTTGGTCTTTTCCGCCGATCTGCCAATGCCCACCTTTGATTCGTAATTCAGCACGGAAGTAAGCGTACCGTGAATTGTTGAATCTTAATTTTTTAGTGATGTTAGAAAATGTAACCTGGACACAGTTTTTTATCGGGGTTGGGGTGATGCTCCTGGTGTATTACCTCTTTGTGTTCTTTAAATATTTTAATCAGCATCGTCTGCTGGTTTCGGGAACGGTCACGAATGATGCCAGTAAAAGGGAAGATAGCAACGATGCTTTGGCCGAGGAAACTATTGCAGCTGCTGAGGAGCTCTCTGACCGTATTGCGGAAAGTATCGCTTATGCTGCGGATACAAAAATGCGCAAGGATGAGCTCCTGCAACGGCTGCGGGCCGAGATATCGGATTTCCCTACGCTGGATACACCAGCGTTCCGTGAGGGAATCAAAAATGTGATTTTAAGTGAAACTGATCGCAATGGCTCGGTAACGCTGAGTGAGAGAGAGGTCAACGAGTTGTGGGGGTAGCGCCCGGGCCTGGCTGGGTTGGGGGAATGATCCCCTGAGCCAGCCGCCGCGATCAGTATGTTATTGTCTGCCCGGCTCAGTGCGATAGAGCTTTTGGGGTGGTTGAGAGTGCAGGTGCAGACGTTTCCGGTCCCTCCGTCAGCTGGCGGAGGGGGAACCGGAACAAGGTGGGGAATTTAAACGAAGTGAGATATGATAATGTGGAAGAGGGAGTTTAAAGGAACTTCAGTGAAATGCGGCTTACGCCGATTATGGTTAGCTACCAGTGTGTTGTTTTATAGCGTGCTGGTGAAGGCGCAGGACGGGATTGCCGGTATCAACGAGGCGAACAAACAGGTCAGGGGGTATTTTGATTCAGGTACAAAATTGATGTACGCCGTGGGCGCCATCCTCGGGCTGATCGGCGCGGTGAAAGTATATCAAAAATGGAACTCGGGCGACCAGGATACCTCAAAGGTTGCTGCGGCATGGTTCGGAAGCTGCATATTCCTGGTGGTTGTGGCGACAATTATTAAGTCATTTTTTGGAATTCAGTAAAGTACGGTCATGGAACAGGAACTTTTTACAGCACTCGCGGATCATTTATCGGAAAATTATCCTGAAGTGGCTCTGATGTTGCCCATGGATGTTTCGGTAACTCAATATCTGTGGGATAAGGTACATAATGTTTTGCCGCTGGCGGATCAGCTGAGCGCAGAGGGAATGGATAAGAAATCCGTCATCAGCTCATGCCTGGATGCAATGACCGTGGGCCTGCAACCATCGAGATACCAGTATATAAATGGCGTCATGAAAGATGAATTCCCGCAGGAGTATGAGGAACTTGAGAAAGAGGGGGTTTTGAAATTCGAAATCCTCACTTTGATTGAGGTTTGCGCAGGAACGTTTGAATCCTTTTCATTTTCTCACCAAACTTTAAACAGCAATTTGCTTCGGCACGCCATTATCGCAGTCATTCACCATCACATTTTATAATTATGAACAGTGTTTACACGGTCAATAAGGGTATTAATAAAAGCATTGAGTTTCGAGGGTTGAGGGCGCAATACATTTGGTACTTCGCCGGGGGAGTAATGGCCTTGTTGATCTTGTTTTCACTGATGTATATCATCGGTATCAATACCTACGTTAGCATGATTGTGATTTTGGCATCTGGTACATACCTGGTGATAAAAGTATATCAGTTGAGTGACAAGTATGGTGAACACGGAATGATGAAGGCGGCCGCGCGGCTTCGTGTGCCGAAATCGGTTAAATGCCGGAGTAGGAAGGTGTTTATGTTAATAGAAAGGAGTTGAGAAAATGGAAAGGATATTACCAACAGTAACTATAAAAAATGAGCAATATCTGGTTGATCTGAAAAGCAACCAGCTGGTTTCCGCCAATCAAGCGGATGGTGTTGATAATCTAAGTTTGGACGATTTTGAAATAATGGTGCATGAGAATTATCAGTTCTACGGTTATTATCATTTGTTGGATAAACAAATGGTATTCTTTGATCCGAAAATCTGCGAGTTGCCTGAAGATGTTATAGCGGTGGTACTGCCCAGAGCAAGTGAGATTGATCCAATTGCCTGGGCTGAGATGCATGGAAGAACATATGACAAGGAGAATGATGGGCCTGTACCGGATAAAATTGAAGCAATCATTATTCCGATCGAAGAAAGTGACCTGGCTGTACTCGTCGAGGAAAATAGATGTATAAAGCATAATCGCGGTCTTTCAGATATAGAAAATGTCAATGATGTGCAGAAGCAAGACAATGCAGATCGAAAGACTGAGCTAACTGCTGAGGAAAAAGAAAAGATTATAGGAAAAGTAGAAAAAAAATTGACCAGAGGTAAGTCAAAAGGTCAAGGCATGTAAAGACAGAAAAAGTGTGAGAATGGAAAAGTGTTTGAGTGATATTCTGCCAATTATGGCGGTCGAAAATGATTGCATCCTTTCAAAGATGGGCGACATAACGGTGGCATTCAGCGTGGAACTTCCTGAAATATTTTCGCTCGGAGAAGACGATTACGAGAATTTGCACCAGGCTTGGGTAAAGGCGATCAAAGTTTTACCGAAACACAGTGTGCTGCATAAGCAAGATTGGTTTACGGAAAATAAATATTCACCTGATAAAAGTGCAAAACGAAGTTTTCTGACCGAAAGAAGTGATTCATACTTTGCTGGCCGTCCATTCTTAGATCACGCCTGTTTTATCATGCTGACGAAAAAGCCGGCTCAGCGTAAACCGGTAAACAGTATGTTCTCTTCTTTGATCAGGCATTCGATTGTGCCTGCCGAAACGCTTGACGCCGAGCAGTTGAGAAATTTCCTGGATGTATGCGGTCAATTTAAACGAATACTGGAGGATAGCGGGATGATCAAACTGACCAGGCTTCGTGATCATGAGCTGACCAGCTCTCGACGAGAATTCGGGCTGATAGAAAGATACTGCTCCCTTTCAGAGAAAAAAGATTCAAGGTTATTCAAGGACATCAGTTTTTCGGATGATATCAAAATCGGGGATCAGCACCTTCAGGTTTACTCGTTAGGTGACGTGGAGGATCTTCCTGCATTATGCGGGTCGAGGATCACTTATGAAAAATATAGTACAGACAGAACAAAATTCAGTATCGGTTTTGCAGGTTCACTGGGGATGCTGCTGCCGTGCAATCACATCTACAATCAATACGTCTTTGTCGATGACAGCGCAAAGACAATAAAGAAACTGGAAAGTAAGCGGTTACGGCTGCAATCCCTGTCCGCTTACAGCCGTGAAAACAGCATCAGCCGTGATGCAACGAACGATTTTCTGAATGAGGCCATTGGCGAGCAAAGAATGCCGGTTCGGGCGCATTTTAACGTGATGGTGTGGGGCCGTGAAAAGGTGGAGTTGAAGGACATTAAGAACATGGTCACTTCCGGGCTTGCCCAAATGGATGCCGTCGCAAAACTTGAATCAGCGGGAGCGCCACAAATCTTTTGGGCAGGCATTCCCGGCAATGCCGGTGACTTCCCGCTGAACGATTCCTTTGACACGTTTGCTACTCAGGCGAGTTGCTTTTTTAACCAGGAATCAAATTACCGGAGTGTGGCTCCAGACGAGGGTTTTCGTTTCACCGACAGGCTGACGGGGCGTCCAGTATTTTTAGACCCCTACAATGCGCCACGTGCTCAGGGAGTCAGTTCGAATATGGGAACTCTGGTGTGCGGAGCGTCGGGTGCCGGTAAGAGCATGGTAATAAATCATATCCTTCGTACGCTTTACGATCAGGGTGCTCATTGCGTTACAATCGACATTGGAGGCAGCTACCGCGGGCTTTGTGATCTGGTGGACGGTTACTACTTCACTTATACCGAGACAAACCCCATCCGTTTCAATCCGTTCTACCTGCCTGATGGGCAGATTTTGGATACGGAAAAAAAAGAAAGCCTGAAATCTTTGCTTGTTGCTTTATGGAAACAGGAGAACGATGCGTATAACAGAAGTGAATACGTAGCACTCAGCAACGCACTTCAGGGGTATTTTGACCATTTGAAGGAATCACAGGAAATTTTTCCATCTTTCAACTCTTTCTACGAATATCTCCAGTCCGTTTACATTGAGGTGCTGCGGTCACATAATGTGAAGGATAAGGATTTTGATGTGAACAACTTCCTGTATGTTTTACGTCCTTATTATCGCGGTGGGGAATTCGACTATTTGCTCAACGCAACAGAAAACCTTGACCTGCTCAACACACGCTTCGTTGTTGTAGAGGTAGATGCGATCAAAGACCATCCGGTTTTGTTTCCGGTTGTTTGTCTCCTTTGTATGGAGATGTTCCTCAGCAAAATGCGTAAACTCCCCGGTGTTAGAAAGGTACTTACCGTTGATGAAGCCTGGAAGGCCATTGCAAAAAGCGGAATGGCAGAATTTCTAAAATACGCCTTTAAGACAATAAGGAAATTCAATGGGGTGCCAATTGTGATCACGCAGGAACTTGATGATCTCATTTCTTCACCGATTATCAAGGATGCCATTATTAATAATGCAGATGTAAAAATATTGATGGACATGCGGAAGTTTCTGCACAAGTTCGATAAGCTCCAGGACGCATTGGGCCTTTCGGAGAAGGAGAAGACCATTCTCCTATCTGTTAAAAAAGAAGATCGTGAAATATTTGTTGGGATTGGCGGGCAGATTATGAAAGTCCTGAGAAACGAATTGTGCCCGGAAGAGTATTACGCATATACGACTGAAGGACGGGAAAGGGTGATGGTGATAGAGTATGCGGAGAAATTCGGCAGCATGGAAAAAGGTATAGTGGAACTGGTTAAAGATAAGCAGCAGCGAGCATAATATAAATGGAATAGTGATGAATGGGAACGTGAAAATTTTGGTAATGCTGTTTTTAGTGATGGCATTTACACTGCCGGCAGTTCCGGCGAAAGCAATCTGGTGGGTTGCGGTGAAGGCCGCAATAAAAAAGGCACTTCGTGCCGCGGACTTGGCCATTCAGCGCCAACAGAACAAGGTGATCTGGCTGCAAAATGCGCAGAAAGTCCTGGAGAATACGATGTCAAAGCTCAAACTGAATGAAATCAGCGACTGGACAGAGCGGCAGCGAACTTTGTATAAGGATTATTTCGAAGAGTTAAACAAAGTGAAAAGCCTGATCATGTATTACCAGCGTATCAGGGAAATTGTGAATCAACAACTGAATTTGGTTCAAGAATACAAACGTGCCTGGTCTATCGTAAAAAACGATAGGCATTTCACGGTTGATGAAATTCTTTACATGGGGCAAGTTTACGAGGGCATTTTGAATGAGACTGTGCGGAACGTAGATCAGCTTGGAATAATTATCAATTCCTTTAAGACGCAAATGTCGGATGCAAAGCGCCTGGAATACATCAACGAAATTTCCGAAAAGGTAAAAGGAAATTACAGGGATTTGAAATTATTCAATTCTCAGAATGCGCAGCTTTCTCTCAGCCGCGCAAAAACGGAAGGGGATCTTCTTTTGGTCAAAAGAATGTATGGATTGGAATAGGGAGTGCAAAAGCTAACTCAGAATGCTAAGGTAAAAAAGAAGGGAGGGATGAAGTTATGAATAAATGTGTTGTGATGGTGTGGGCGTTGATAATCCTTTCACTAGGCGAGGGCAAAGCGCAAGTTCTCGGCGGTTTGTTCAGCCAGAAGCAGACCCAACTCAAAAGGCTGGGAGAACAGATCGCGGCCCTAAGAGTTTACGGCAGATATTTAAGGACAGGCTATGATATTGCAAATCGAGGACTGACGACAATCCGGGATATAAAAAATGGGGATTTTTCCCTGCACCGCACTTTCTTTTCAGGTTTGAAGGCGGTGAATCCGAATATCCTGAAATATGGGAATGCAACCCAAATCTATGTGCTTCAATTTGATATCCTGAACCTTGTTACCCGGTGTAAGTCCGGTTGCAGGAAATCGGGAATGTATGGGGAGGAGGATATTCTTTATATAAAGAAGGTATTGAATAAAGTTCTTTTGGAATGCGGTAAAACCCTGGATGATTTTTCGAATTGGGCAACATCAGGAGCATTCGATTTAAAAGACGATGAGCGTATTCAACGTATCGATGCGGCTTATTTGGAAATGCTGGAGCATTTTAAGTTTACGCGAGTTTTTTGTGAATCAGTTGCTGTGGGAAGCGTGCAAAAGGAAAAAGCGATTGCAGATGTCCAGGCAGTAGGAACACTGTACGGTGTAGAAGATTGAAAGGGAGGTAGGTATGAAAATGATGATGTTTGGAGTGGTGCTCCTGTTATTTGGACTGCCGATGGCAGTTCGGGGCCAGGCAAATGAACTTGCTCAGCTGGCTTTGAATATCGAAAAGCTGGCGCAATTTAAAAATATCCTTTCGGACTTAAAAAAAGGGTATGAGATTGTGAGCCGGGGTTATGGTGCTGTAAAAGACCTTACCAAGGGAAACTTTAGCATCCATAAAACCTTTCTGGATGCATTGATGGAAGCGAGCCCGGCCGTAAAGAAATACCGAAAAGTTGGGCAGATCATCGAATATCAGATCGATTTGGTGAGGTATACCCGGCAGGCGCTGAAGAGATTCCGCGCTGGGAATTTATTCAACCCCGGCGAGCTAAACTACCTGGAAGCTGTTTGCACCTCGCTTTTAAAAGGAAGCCTTCGGAGCCTTGATGAACTGGCAACAATTATCACATCAGGAAAAGTCAGGATGAGTGATGACGAACGACTGAGGGCCATCGATGACATCTGTTCCGACATGGAGCAGCGCGTGAATTTTTTCAAATGGTTCAGCGACAATGCCTCGGTACTGCAATTTCAGCGGCAGCGTGAGCAATCGGAAATTAAGGGTATGAGGTCTTTACAGGGAATGAAATATTAATCAAAAGATTATGAAGAAGTGGAAGGGAGCTGCCGTGATAACGGTAGCAGTGATATGTGTGCCTCAATTGTTGTTCGCTCAGGCCGCTGAGAACATCAAAGGGCTGCATGGGGTTCTTGAAAATTTATACAATGATATGATGCCGTTATGCAGCCAGTTGATCGGTGTTGGAAGGGGTATAGCCGGATTTGGTGCGCTTTGGTATATAGCTTCGCGCGTGTGGAAGCACCTGGCAAATGCAGAGCCTATAGATTTTTACCCTTTATTCAGACCGTTCGTGCTTGGATTTTGCATCAGCTTTTTTCCGCTGCTGTTGGGGACGATCAATTTTTTGATGAAGCCGATGGTTACTGGTACAGCGGCAATGGTCAATAATAGCAATGCGGCCATCGCCGAATTGCTTAAAAAGAAGGAGGAAGCCATAAAGGGAACCGATGCCTGGAAGATGTATGTGGGAATAAACAAGGAAGGAGATCGTGAAATGTGGTATAAGTACACCCATCCAGACATGGAGCCTTCGCAGGAAGGAATGTTTGACAAGATTGGAAATAATGTTCAGTTCGCGATCGCGAAAGCCAGCTACAACTTTCGAAACTCTATTAAAGTGTGGATGAGCGATGTATTACAGGTGCTTTTTCAAGCGGCGTCGCTGTGTATCAATACCTTGCGGACCTTTCAGCTCGTTGTTTTATCGATTTTGGGTCCGCTGGTATTTGGTATCGCTGTTTTCGACGGCTTCGGACACACGCTTACAGCCTGGCTCGCAAAATACATCAATATTTTTTTGTGGTTACCTGTTGCGAATATTTTCGGAGCAATTATCGGAAAGATTCAGGAAAACATGCTGAAGGAGGATCTGACGCAGATCGGGATCACGGGTAATACGTTTTTTAGTATTACTGATACGGGGTATCTCATATTTATGCTGATAGGGATTGTCGGGTATTTCACGGTTCCCTCCGTGGCTTCATTCGTAGTAAATGCTGGCGGTGGTGGGGCGATGATGCAAAAGATGACGAGTATGCTGAGTAGTTCTCCTGCAATGCTGATGAGCACAACTGGAAGGATGGGTGCAGGTGCGGCAAACATGGTCAATATGGGTAGGGATTTTTCCGGGAAATCGGGAGATGGAAGTGCAAACGGCATGGCTGGTGAAAGCGGAGCGTTTACCGCAGGCCGGATGATTGGGGGTGCCGGTGCTTATATGGCTGATAAGCTGTCCGGTCGCTCGGAGAAGAAATAAAAGGATTGAAGTGTAGAAGGAAATAGTGCAGTTATGTTTAAATCAATGAAGAATATCGACACCGCATTCCGATATATCAGGCTGGTGAGCCTGGCGGTGATTTTGGGGCTTTCAGTTGTAACCTGTGTCGCGATCTATAAAGGTTATGAATATTCCGGTGCTGCCCAGGACAGGTTGTACGTTCTGATCAATGGCAAGGCACTTGAAGCCTATGCTTCGGACAGGAAAGAAAATATTCCGGTTGAAGTCCGGGATCATGTGCAGATGTTTCATCAGTATTTCTTCACGCTGTCTCCCGATGAAAGCAATATAAAGGAAAATATCACAAAAGCCCTGTATCTGGCGGATGGTTCTGCAAAGCGGATGTACGACGATCTGACTGAAAAGAATTACTATGGTAACCTGATTTCAGGAAATGTTAGCCAAACTATCCGCGTCGATTCAATTCAATTGAAACTGGATGATTACCCATATAGTTTTCGCTGTTTTGCCAAGCAGGAGATAACCCGGCCCACAAGTACAGTCATTCGCAACTTAATTACTGAGGGCTTTGTCAGAAACGTAGCGCGTAGCAGTAATAATCCCCATGGTTTTCTTATTGAACGCTGGACTACACTGGAGAACCGCGATATAAACGTAAAAAGTCGATAAGATGAAAAAGAAACATGAACTGGAATCCCGCTGGTATCAGGAGATCATAAGTACGGCAATCGTAAAAGCAGTTTTATTCAGTAGAGAACGCTGGTGCAGGTGGATGAGCAAAATGACCGGAAAGCTGAGAATTGAAGCCCAAAAGGTTGTTTTCTGCGGTATCGGAGCGGTGCTGTCCATATATTATTCCTGGACGATCCTGGCTCCGTTTTCCCGTGACACTCAGGTGATTCCTGAAGTAGGGAAGGTTGTGGAAGTTGAGGCTGATATTGATCCGGCAGGCGGGATTCACTCTAGGAATTGGGAGGAGGTAGACAGTGCTGTAGTAGAATTTCACAGGTATCGTGATAGTGTTAAAGCTGTTGGCGGTAATTCCTGGATTCAGTTTAAAGAGCAATACAAAATAAGATAGGTGACAATTTAAAAATTTGTGAAGATGAAAAGTGAAGTTGAAAATGTGGTGAGGCGTCAACGCAGATTTATGCTGGTATTGCCGGCAATTGTAGTGCCCTTCCTGGGGGTGATATTTTTTATACTCGGTGGTGGCGGCGCGGCTGCCGTAGCCAATAACCAGCCCAAAGGGGGCGGATTAAAGATGCAGTTGCCTGATGTCAGCCTGAAAGGAACACCGGAGGATAAGCTCAGTTATTATCAGCGCGCGGCGGATGATTCCATGAAACGCAGTGAGTTGTTGCGAATGGACCCATACCAGGCGCAAAATCCCGATGGAAGGTCCGAAAACTTTGATTTGAGCCCTGGGCGTGAGTTTTCGGGGCTTAATGGTCTTTCCGCTTCTGGTTCTGACCAGATGGGGGGCGGGTTGGCAGCTGAAAAAGCAATATATGAGCGGATTGCAACCTTGCAAACCAGCATCAATTCCTCACCGGCAGATACCCGAATCAAAGAATATTCAGAGCAGGCGCCAGGTGCCGCAGCTGAGATGGACCGACTTCAGGCCCTGGTAGAAGGAATGAAGAAAAGTGAAACAAAACCGGACCCCGAGATGACAGAAATCAATGGTATGCTTGACCGCATACTCGATATTCAGCATCCTGACCGTATCCAGGAGCGCTATAAGGAGGAATCCAGGAAGAATAAAGGGCAGGTGTTCAGTGTAAAGACAAATGTAGATGCTGAAAACATAACTGTGTTGTCAAACAAGGTATACCCGGGTTCTGGCTCAGGATTCTATGGCCTTCAGGAAGAATCAGCCCCGGATGAACTGCGGACGGCAACAATTCCCGCAGTGATCCATGAGACGCAAACACTAGTTAATGGGGCCGTCGTAAAGATGCGCCTTGTAAATGACATTTATGTGAACGGTGTTAAAATTCCAAAGGACTGTTTTATTCATGGTTTGGCAACCCTCACTGGTGAGCGGCTGGAAATTAAGATTGAAAATATACAGTACGCGAATTCCCTTTTTCCGGTCAACCTGGCGGTTTATGACCTGGACGGCATAGCCGGTGTACATATCCCTGACGCCATCAGCCGGAATGTTGCCAAACAATCGGGTATAGAATCATTACAGGGGTTGGGTACGACTACACTTGACCCTTCTCTTGCTGCTCAGGCAGCCACAGCGGGAATTGAGCTCACCAAAAACTTTATTGGAAAAAAAGTGAAGCTGGTCAGGGTCACGGTGAAGGCCGGATATAAAATACTCTTGCAGGACGAGAATCAAAAAGAAAATTAAAAACGGAAAATTAAATAAAACAGAAGTATGAAAAGGATCAGTGTGTTATCGGTTATGTGTGTATTCATGCTCACCTCCTGGCTCTCGGGGTATTGCCAGCAGGACGCTACATTTATTAAATCTACGATCAGCCCGCTCAGGCTGACAGTCAGTAAGTTCAAAACTACAAATCTCATTTTTCCATTCAGCATCATTAGTGTTGACAGGGGAAGCGGGCAACTCCTTGTTCAGAAAGCCACTGGCGTACAGAATATCCTACAGGTTAAGGCGGCTTCCGATTCTCTGATGGAAACAAACCTTACGGTAGTGACAAGTGACGGAAGGCTCTACTCGTTTGTCACTTCATACGGCAACGAACCCTCGGTGTTGAATGTAAACCTGGGAACCTCGATGCCTGAAGGGGAACCATTTGCGGGAATGTTGAGCAAAAGTATCCAGGACGAGGCAATGATACAGAATTCCGCCATGCGCGTTTCGGCGCTGAAACCGCTTTTTCGTCATGTTTCCGACCGGAAACATGACATCAGTTTTGGTATGACCGGCATTTACATTCATGAGGATATCTGTTTCTGGCAGCTTCAGCTGACAAATAGCTCTCGCATTAAATATGATGTTCAGCAGCTAAGGTTCTTTATAAAGGATCTGCGTCGTTCCAAACGAACTGCCAGCCAGGAGGTCGAAATTTTACCCACTTATGCCATCGGCAACAAGTCATCTGTTTATCCCAATTCCTCACAAACCGCAGTTATTGCGTTGCCGAAGTTTGTGATTCCTGAGAACAAGGTACTGGTGATCCAACTGATCGAGAAATCCGGTGGCAGGAACCTTACGCTTGAGGTTAAGAACAAATACATCCTTCAGGCGCGGCCCATATAAGACCCTAAACAACAATTGCAAACTATATTATATCAATTATGAAAACTAATCATGAGTATTTAGCTAACCAGACGAAGTATACTGGTTTCGGGACAATGATCGAGATTCCCATTGCCGATGCCATTGCAAAAAATGGTGACAAGTTTACTGTCCCTTACCGCGGTAGTTTTAATGGTAAGGAGTTCGAGGCTGAACTTAGCTTCAAGAAATCTGAAAAAACGGGGAATTACTTTTTTCAGAGCTATACCCTTTTATTGGAGAGAGAAGGGTTTCCATTGCAACATACTTTCTACATCAATAATAAGCCGTTTGATCCCAACAAACCCGATGGTTTACCCAGGAACTTTACTTTGAAAGAGGCTTTTAATCTGCTTGAAGGCCGACCGGTACTTAAGACGATGGAATTTGAAGGGGAAGTCACTACCCGCTGGAGAACGCTGCAAATTTTTGAGGACGATGGTGCAGGAGGCTTGAAACTTGCGAAAGGTGAAGATCAAAAAAACTTCAAAATGAGGAGTTATCCGGCGGAATCGGTGAAACTTGATGAGGCGGTTGGGAATTTAAAACCTAAAGAGCTGGAACGTCCTTCAGCTTACCAGGAACGCATTAGGTCGCTGGAACGCGGCAACATTACCAGATTTACTATTGTATCTGGAGATAATGAATATCCAAGAGATATTGAGGTTTCTATGAAGTACCGCACGCTGATCATGAACATCCCGCCCAAAGGGAAGGTAAATGAAGTGGGTCAGGAACATGCAAAAAGCGGCGAAACAGTCAGTGAGCAAAAGCAAATGGCCAATTCCAGTAGGAAATCCCAGGAGACAGCAGCGCACATTAAGGAAGAATCCGTACCTAAATCCTCAAATACAAAGGCAGGCCGTGTTTCGAAAACTGCAAAAGGTACTGCACATGGTTCCGAAGCCAAGGAGGAAAATGCAGGGAAATCAAACAAGAAAGTAGTTAGGACAGCGACTAAAGCCAGAGGGACAAGAAAAGTCGCGTAATAGATAAAAGCGATGAAGAAGGAAAAAATAAGTAGCGCGGAAGAGGAGTTTGCACTATGGAAGGCCCAACACGAACGCCTTCAGAAAATGTTCACGGCTCAGGCGCTTTCCAGTAGAAATTACCTGCGGCGCAGAATTGATTTATTAAGAGATATTGAACGGAGATATGGAAATGTATCTGAGAATGGCAGCAGGCTGGCGGTGACGGCAATTTCGGCAGAAAGAAGGCTTTTGGAGAACGGGCTGTACAAAAGCAAAATTCTACGTGCCGTTTTGAATGTCTTTTCTGTATTGAAATTGTTTTTTACAGAAAGGCGCCAACTCAAGGGAACAGATTCTGTTTTCTCTACCGGGGCGGCGGATAGCAGAAGTTCCCCTGATGCACCCCGTGTTTCAGCCGTTTCGGCATTGTCTGCATCCAGGTCTAAGTCTGCATCTGCATTGGATGACCATAAAATCTCTGAAGGTGAAACTGCCAAGGTTAACATGACGTTTGATAAAGATCAGTCAGGTTATTCCTATAAGAGCTACAAGGTCCGGCACCTGACCACTGACGGTGGGGTAAAGGAGCATTCGTTTAGGATTCCAGATGGAATGATCGTTTCTTCACAGCAAGCCTACAATTTGGTATGTGGCCGGTCCTGTCAGACCAGAGATGGGAGCTGGCTAAGCCTGGATATCAATGATAAGGACAAAAACGGAAATTATCCTTTAAAGGTGTATGGGAAAGACCATGGTTTTGATCTATCAGAGGCATTAAAAGGGGAACCCATTAAGGAAACGAAGGATGAGGTTGATCGCAGGCGATTGATTTCCGATCTGCAAAAGGGCGAACCAGTTAGCGCGACTTACCTGCAAAATGGCAAGGAAAAAACCATTTCCCTTGAGGCAAGCCCAAAAATGAAAACAGTACGGAAACTCGGGGTTAACGAGCGAATGGCCAAGAATAAAAAAACGGCAAAGGTGGTAAAAATGCACAGGGGAAAATCGTCAAATATGAGGGGGTAGAATAAGACATGGACAGCAGGGACATACTATTCTCATTTTTCAGAGCGTCGATGAATGATAGCCGTTTGACTAAGGCCCATGTCGCGGTGTTTACAGCTCTATTGTATGTTTCATTTGAGAACGGTAACGCGAACCCTGTGAAGGTTTACAGCAGAGACGTGATGCCGTTTGCCCGGATTTCAAGTTCAGCAACTTATCATCGTGCCTTGCTGGAACTGGCTGAATATGGTTACCTGGGGTATGAGGCTTCTTATTACCAGGGATGCCCCAGCAAGGTGTGGTGGAGGGTGGGCTGAGATTTTTAATTTATTATTTGTGTGGATGAAATTGAAATGTGAGGGATGGAAGACAAAGTAATAACCATAAAGGATCTGGAGGCATTTGGCCGCCAGCTATTCGCCGATATAAAGAATTTGATCGGTGAAAGGGAGCCTCAGAACACGACTTTGAGAAAGAGTACCTTACGGAGTGGTGAGGTTAAGTTGTTGCTGGGGATTTCAGCCGGAACCCTAAAAAACTACCGGATAAACGGAGTAATAAGATGCAGAAAAGTAGGCGGGTCGTATCAATATGACAAAAGCCAGGTAGAAAAGCTAATCTCAAACATAACGTGAATACGATTTATGATAATGCGATGAGTGCCCAGCGGACGTGGGTGAGAGATAAGCGATTGAATATCTATCACTTAATTCTATTGCTGACAATCTTCAACAGATGGAAGGCAGAAAATGAACGTGGTAATATCACAATTTCACGGCGGCAAATGATGAAAGCAACCCTGATTGCCAGCATCACGACTTACCATAAGTATATGAACGACCTGGTACAGTTCGGATATATCATTTATCAGCCGTCGTACCATCCGAGGAATGCGACCGTCGTTCGGCTGGTTGTGATTTAATGGTCAAATATTTCACCTTTTTCTTGAAAAAAATAATAATTACAACTTATTTATAATCAACAATTTAATGTTATATTTGTATAGTTAACGGGATTGTTGTAAAGTAAGTTCAAGAGAAGTCCGGTATAAACAGGGGACTGAATGAATATTTGGCGTTTTGAAGCGTTAAGCTACGTAAAAAAGCATCGTGCGTATTTCGTGGCGAATCGGTTCTGAACCAGAAAAAGATACTCTGGTGGCGGTTTTAGAAGTGAGGTTCGAATCCCTCTTCCTCCGCCCACTTTTTGAATGCTCACAGATAATCTGTGAGCGTTTTTGTTTTGGGGAATTTGATGCAGTCTTTGCAAAAATGATTTTGACTGTAAGAGGTCCGGGGGGGCGAATCCTTGTTCCTTCACTGAAAAAGCCTGGCGAAATAGCCGGGCGTTTTTTATTAGACCCAGGCGTTAGTTAAAACTATGCACCTTAGTGCAAGGGCCTTAGTAATGCGGGAAAATCTAACGCAGAACTGGCGTTGTTTGGTGCGTCGTTGTGAAAGGTCGTCATTGCGAGGAGCAGCGAGGGATTTGTGCAGTAGCCGCGACGAAGCAATCTCCCGATTTTGGCGTACATCCATTCAATGCAGGAGATTGCTTCGTCGCCCCACCCACTTTGGCGCTGCTGCTCCTCGCAATGACGTGCTTTGCGCCAGCTTGGGGCGCTCATGTTGAGGATCAGCACCGAAGCAAGACTTTAGTCTGGATTCCAAACCTCGGCACTTTCAGTACAGAGTACTTTTAGTTTATGGGATAGCCGAAGTCTATGCATCACTGATTTTGACTGTAACAGGTCCTGGGGTTCGAATCCCTCTTCCTCCGCATTTGGCATACAATAACCTGCTAAAGCATTGATTTTTAGCAGGCTATTTCTTTCCCATCATTATACCGCGAAAAAATATTTGCGCAACTCAAAAGTTGCACATATATTTGCAACCTGTGGGTTGCTTAAATAAACCCTTCAAAATGAAACAAGATATATTCCAGGCGATATCAGACCCAACACGCAGGGCTATTTTAACATTAATCGCTATCCAGGCATTAACACCAAATGCAATGGCGGAGAAATTTGATATGACCCGGCAGGCAGTATCAAAACATATTAAAGTATTACACGAATGCGGATTGATTAAACCTGAGCAAAGCGGCAGGGAGATTTATTACCATTTCAATCCAAAAAAAATGCAGGAGTTTGACAACTGGTTAGCTCAATTCAGGAAAAGCTGGGAAACTCAATTTAACCAGCTTGACGTACTATTATCAACAATTAAAGAACAAAAAAAATGAACAACGATTTGCTATTTGATTTTAACGTTGACAAAGCTGCGAAAACAGTTTATATCACCAGGGAGTTTAATGCCGGGCAGTCCCTGGTATGGGATGCCTTTACCAAAGCCGAACTATTGGACCAATGGGGAGCACCCGCACCTATGCGCGCCAAAACCAAATATATGGATTTCAAAGTAGGCGGGCGGCGATTTTACGCGATGATAAGCCCAGACGGGCAGGAGCGTTGGGCGGTGCAGGAATTTACATCCATCACACCGAAAACCAATTTTAAGATGTACAACGCGTTTGCAGATAAAGACGAAAATCGTGAACTGCCGGGCTCTGAATGGGATTACAATTTCAGCGAACAAAATGGCGTAACCAAAGTACACATTACCATTTTTAATGAGTCGTTTGAGCGAATGGAAAAATTATTGGAGGGCTTCAAGATAGGGTTTATCATGACGTTAAAAAAACTGGAAGATCTCTTGGCCACCTTATCTTAAAAATTATAAAAAGAAGATTTACAATCACATCTAAAAATAGAAATCATGAGAACAATTAATCCCTGGATCAACTTCAATGGAAATGCTGAAGAAGCATTCACTTTTTACAAATCAGTTTTTGGCGGAGAGTTCACAAAACTCATTCGTTTCAAGGACCTGGCAAGTGCTGAATTTCCGGTACCGGAAAAGGAAGCGAATAAAGTAATGCACATTGCTTTACCTATTGGCAAGCAGAATGTATTAATCGCCAATGATGTTCCCGAATTTATGGGACGGGTCAGCGAAAACGAGAACAGGTCTAAAATAGCCGTGGCTGCCGAAAGCCGTGAAGAAGCGGACAAAATATTTAACGGGCTATCAGCGGATGGCGAGGTAGAAGGGCCGATTGACGACAGTCCCTGGGGTACCTATGCGGGCATGTTCAGAGACAAATATGGTATTGAATGGATTGTGGAATTTGATCCAAATTTTTGAATTGTGATGCCGCCGTTATCCGTTTGCCCGTTCATAATAAAGGGTTACCACTCCACAGTCAAAGGTTTTCGTTTTTAAGAGCGTAAGATCAACTTTGTCCCTGATGTTTTTAAACAACGGTAAGCCGCTGCCTAAGATAATTGGGTGAACGCTAAGCTGGTATTCATCAATTAAGTCAAGTTGCATTAACGCTACTATTAAACCGGGGCTGCCCACTAAAATGTCTTTATCCGCTTCTTGCCTGAGCGATAAAATTTCTTCTTTACTGATTTCCCTTTTTAATGCTGTGTTTTCCCAATCAACATTTTTTAACGTACGGGAAAAAACAACTTTTGAAATATTGTTTATTATTACCGCAAACTCATCCGTTGCTTTGTTACCAGTAGGTTTTTTTACTACAGCAGGCCAATAGTCTTCCATAAGCTGGTATGTTATCCTTCCGAATAAAATGGTTCCTGCGTTACGTAAAAGCGCAGTGTAATGTTGATGTGTTTCATCATTTGCAATCCCTGCCGTATGGTCGCAAAACCCGTCAAGGGTCATATTGATGGCTGCAATTATTTTCCTCATAAACCTTTTTTGTAAAGGTAGCGGATGTGGTTTGCCCAAATGGGGGTGGAAGTGACATTCCATAGGGGTAAATGCGCCGCGCACGGCACCGGGAATGCAATACCGGGATGGCGGTCATCGTCCTTGCCGGGATAAACAATGGATTTTTTAGCCCCGCATCCCTTTTTTTAAAAGAAAAAACCGGTCCTCGACCGGCATCAGATACCTGGCGTATAAAGCCAGTAAACCCCTCTATTTTGTAAGAAAACGCCGTCGCTTTCATCATTATTGTGCCCAAAAAAATATAGTGGGAAAACGGCGTTTTGATGGCCCATACCCTATATTTTTGGCTTTTTCTCACCTCAAAAAAGCCATCCTCCATGAAACCGGAAAACAAGTTCGACACATATGTACTGCCCTTCCACCAGATCGACAGATCCATGTCTGTGGCTGTTGGAGGCAAGGGAGCCAACCTGGGCGAACTCTCCGGGATCAGCGGGATACAGGTGCCGGAAGGCTTTTGTATTACCACCGGAGCGTATCAAAAAATAACCGGGAACAACCGGGAGCTAAACGGCCTGCTGGATGAATTAATGCTCCTGAAAGCCACAGAGAGGGGCGAAATCAGCGAGCTTAGCGCCAGGATCCGTGAGGTTATCGAAAGGATACCCATTGCTGAAGATATAGCGGATGAAATTGAGCATTATCTCAGGAAGTACGGCGAAAAGGATGCGTATGCCGTGCGGTCCAGCGCTACGGCGGAAGACCTGCCTACGGCCTCCTTTGCAGGCCAGCAGGATACTTACCTGAACATTACCGGGAAGGAAACGATCTTACGGCATGTCAGCAGGTGCTGGGCATCGCTGTTTACCGACAGGGCGGTGACCTACCGTATCCAAAATGCCTTCGATCACCGTAAAGTCCTCCTGTCCGTGGTGGTTCAGAAGATGGTCTTCCCACAAGCGGCGGGAATTATGTTCACCGCCGACCCCGTTTCTTCCAACCGCAAAATATTGTCCATTGATGCGGGTTTCGGGCTGGGGGAAGCCATGGTCTCCGGCCTGGTGAGTGCTGATAACTATAAAGTCTCTGATGGTACGATTACCGCCAGGAAAATATCCGCTAAAAAACTGGCTATTTATGCCTTAAAAGACGGCGGTACAAAAGAACAGGCGCTTGAACCTGATATGCAGTCCCGGCAGGCGCTGACGGATGAGCAGATACTACAGCTGGGACGCCTGGGCAGGCAGATCGAAGCGCATTTCGGCCAGCCGCAGGACATCGAATGGTGCCTGGCCGATGATACGTTTTACATTGTCCAGAGCCGGCCCATCACTACGTTATTCCCGATCCCCCGGGCGGATGACGAGGAAAACCACGTCTATGTATCCGTCGGTCATTACCAGATGATGACCGATGCCATGAAGCCCCTGGGACTGTCTTTCTGGCTGTTAACGACCCGTGCGCACATGCGTACAGCCGGCGGGAGGTTGTTTATTGATATATCAAAGATGCTGGCTTCACCTGCAGGCAGAAAACAATTAATGGATACCCTCGGAAAAGCCGACCCGTTCATCAAAGACGCGTTGACGACCGTAATGGAACGCGAAGATTTTATAAAACCAGTGGACGATGCACCCGGTAATAAAGCTATGCCGCCCGCGGGCTCACAAGCGCCCATCGAAAACGATCCGGCAATTGCCGCCGGGCTAACCCGGCGTTATGAAACATCGTTGGAAGCATTAAAACTGAACATCCGGGCTAAATCAGGGACAGATCTGTTTGATTTTATCCTGGAAAACCTTGAGGAGTTTAAAAAGATCCAATCTGACCCGCAGAACTATCTTGCGATCATGGCTGGTATAGACGCTTCAGCATGGATCAATGAAAAAATGAACGAGTGGTTAGGTGAAAAGAACGCGGCAGACACGCTTGCCCAATCCGTCCCCGGTAATATTACCTCTGAAATGGGCCTGGCGCTGCTGGATGTAGCGGATGTAATCCGTCCTTACCCGGAAGTGACCAGGTATTTACAACAGGTAAAAGATGAGCACTTCCTGGATGAACTGCCGAAGTTCAAAGGTGGAAAGGAAGCCAGGGATGCCATCTTTACTTATCTCAACAAATACGGCATGCGGTGCGTCGGCGAGATTGATATTACGAAAACGCGGTGGAGTGAAAAACCAACTGTCCTCATCCCCATGATCCTCAGTAATATCAAGAACTTTGAGCCTGGCGCCGGTAAACGGAGATTTGAGCAGGGGGAGCGGGAAGCCATGGAAAAAGAACAGGACTTGCTGGGCCGGTTGAAACGTTTGCTGGAGGGGGAAGAAAAGGCCAGGGAAACAAAACAAAAGATCGGCCTGATCCGGAATTTTATGGGTTATCGGGAATACCCCAAATATGGAATGATAAACCGGTACTTTGTCTATAAGCAGGCTTTACTGAAAGAGGCGGAATGGCTCGTACAAGCTGGCGTCGTTCAGGAAAAGGAAGATATCTTTTATCTCACTTTTGAAGAATTCCGCGAAGCCGTCCGTTCGGGTAAACCGGACGAACAGCTCATCAGTAAACGAAAGGAAGAGTTTATCTTATTTGAGAAACTGCATGCGCCGCGCGTTATCACCTCCGATGGAGAGGTCATTGCGGGCAGATACAAACCGGAACATCTCCCGGCCGGGGCGATTGCCGGCCAGGCGGTTTCTACCGGCGTGATAGAGGGCAGGGCGCGCGTCATCCTGAACATGGAAGAGGCGGACCTGGAAGACGGGGACATACTGGTCACCGCATTTACCGACCCCAGCTGGACGCCATTGTTCGTATCCATCAAAGGCCTGGTCACTGAAGTGGGCGGGCTGATGACGCATGGAGCGGTGATTGCGCGGGAGTATGGCCTGCCGGCGGTAGTGGGAGTGGAGAACGCTACCAGGCTCATCAAAGACGGGCAGCGGATACGGGTGAACGGAACGGACGGATATGTGGAGATATTATAAAACAAAAGAAGCCTGGCAACCGCCGGGCTTTTTTGTTGTAAGGATATCGCAGGCGCAAGGTTACGAACCTTCTTCGTTTTGGTATTCCAAAATATCGGCAGGCTGGCAATCCAGCACTTTACAAATGGCTTCAAGTGTACTGAACCGTATCGCTTTGGCTTTGCCGGTTTTGAGGATGGAAAGATTGGATAATGTCAAACCTACTTTCTCTGAAAGTTCATTTAACGACATTTTCCGTTTAGCCATCATGACATCAAGATTTACAATGATCGGCATAGCCTATACAGTTAATTCGTTTTCTGACTGGATTTCAATTCCTCTCTTAAATATCTGCGCAATAATAAATAATGTAACGGCCATAAAAAGCCATACATCAGCCCCACCTATGTGCATGGCTTGCAGATCGGGCATTTTAACGCCCTGTTTAACAAACCATTCCGCATACCCGGCGCCCCATGCTGAAAAGAAACCTATTCCCAGTGCCAGGTAAGATACGTTGGAAATAAAACGCCTTACTTCCACGCTGAAAGGCTGCGCCATGTTTAGTTTTTTATCGTGCAGGATCTTCAGGATCAGGTAAAACATAATTGCCTTCATGACCGCTACAATGCTCATCAGCAATGTTTCCACAAAAAAATACCCGCGGTCGTAATTGTATAGCCCTGACAGATCGACCCCATCCCAGAACGAATGCGCGTTAGCCGGGTTGATCACCAGGGCAACAAAGGAATTACATATAATACCGCCTGCATCAACACAGACGCCAAGGAATATGACCCAGGACAGTATATACAATACCTTCAGGATCTGCCTGGTAGTGATTTTTATTTCCATAACTGTTGGTTTTAGACAACAATGCAAATGTAATAAATATTTATTGAAAAACAATAAAAATTAATTGATCATAGGCTAATTTTTCTATGCATGCTAATAGTCGCGGGCACTACGATGGGGCTTACCAGCATTTATTTACTGTAAAATTGCCGCAATCCTATGATGACGAATATGCCAATTGCAAAATAAAGGTTGATCCGGCAACAGGGCTTAAAAGCAAAACCCGCTCACGGAGCGGGTTTTGTATACATGCCAAATGGTGTGTCGTTAATCTTTCAGGCCCAGGTAAGCCTTTACTTCCGCATAATTTTTCCAGTTCACAGCCTGCCTTCCTGCAGTATTACCCGGCACGATCATATAGCGGTATTGCTGGAATTTGTCGCCGTTGCCGTTCATAAATGTCCTCGCGTCTATATTGGAATAAAATGCCAGTGTGCCTTCATGGGCCAGGAAACGGATAATAATGCCGCTCTCGTCGGCATAAGGCAAAGGTGTGATCACGGGGTCAGCCGCGGTGTTGAGGTTGATGTATACTTTAACATCCGCGGTTGCCAGCATGGTTTTCGTCAGCTTAGGCACCTCCATATCGGCAAAAAAGCCGAGGGTATCGATTTGGCCGTTTGCGAGATGAATGGTATCCGGCTCATAGTTCATATCCATCCAGTCCGAATAGATGATGGTGGCGCCGCCATCGCCAGGATCGCCTTTGTCTCCTTTATCGCCTTTTGCGCCGGCCGGGCCGTCGGCACCCGCGGGGCCGGTGTCACCGTCTTTACCACAGGCGGCGATGAACAGAACAGAAGTTACCAGTAAAATGAAGGAAAGGGAACGGGATAATTGCTTCATGAGAGGGTATTTTGTTGATTTAATGGTTTCCGGATTGGGAAAAACAAACAAAATAGGAAAACCAATCGGTTATTTTTAACATCCCATGAAATAAACAAGCCAGCTGTCAAAATCAAAAAGCCTCCCGGCCGGAACCGGGAGGCTTTTTGTACTATAGATAAAACATCTCAATCGATCTTCCAGTCGAACAATGCGAGTTCCGAAGGAGTTTTGGATTGTTGTGCCAATGCGTACAGTTCCTTTACCCTGGCCGGGTTCTGTTTGGCGATATTATTGGTTTCGCCGGTATCCTTGTCGAGGTCGTACAGTTCCACGGTTTCCGGCTGGCCTTTGGACTTCAGGCGTACCAGTTTCCATTTGCCCTGTACTACCGCTTCTTTATATTGTTTTTCGTTGAACTGCCAGTAGAGGTAAGGATGTTGCTGGTCCTGTTTTTTTCCCTGCAGGGCATTGGTAAAACTGATGCCGTCGATATTGGCGGAAAAGGGGCTGCCGCTGAGGCCGCAAAGGGTGGGGAGCATATCCCAGAACGCCCAGATGTCGTTGCACACGGCGCCGGCCGGTACTTTGCCCGGTGCTCTCACCAGCAGCGGCACACGAATACCGCCTTCATACAGGTCACGTTTGATGCCGCGCAGCGGGCCGTTGCTGTCAAAATACTCCGGGTCCGCACCGCCTTCTTTATGCGGGCCATTGTCGCTGGTGAAAAAGATGTAAGTATTGTCATCCAGCCCCAACTCTTTGACCAGGCTCAGCACCCGTGCCACATCCTCGTCCAGTTTGGTGATCATGGCCGCAAAGGCTGCATGGGGCTGTTTTTGCGGGTGGTATGACTTTACTTCGGCTGTTTCAAACGGTGTTTCGGGCTGTAGTTTGCTGCTGCCGTCCGCATTCAGCCAGGGTTGCAGGTATTTTTGAGGCGCATGTAGTTCTGCATGGGGGATGGTAAGCGGCATATACAGGAAAAAGGGTTTGTCTTTATTTTCTTTGATAAAGCCGAGGGCCTTTTGTACGATAAGCTCATCGGAGTATTCAGTGGAATCCAGCGCTACTCTCACCGTTTTGCCTTGTTGTATTTCAAACAGGCGGTTGGTGTAGTAGTGATGCGCATGTGTTTGATTCAGGTAGCCGTAAAACGCATCGAAGCCGTGGTTTTCAGGGGCGCCGGTGGTATTCTCTTCCCCAAGGCCCCATTTGCCGAACATGCCGGTAGCATAACCATTGTTGTGCAGGCGGGTGGCCAGGGTGGTATCTGTCAGGCGAAGAGGCTCGCGGCTGTTGCCCCTGATGTAGGCATGGCCCATGTGTTTGCCCGTCATCAGCGCACAGCGGCTGGGCGCGCATACGGTGCTGCCGGAATAAAAGCGGGTGAACCTGGTGCCTTCTTTTGCCAGCCGGTCTATGTTCGGTGTAGGCACCTTATGCTGCGGGTTGTAAGCGGTCAGGTTGCCGTAGCCCAGGTCATCTGCAATAATGAAGATGATATTGGGCTGCTTTTGCTGTGCCAGTGCTGCCTGTGCAAACAGGAAGGTGCATAAGGCCAGGCTTTTGATCTTTTTTGTTATCATACTTGAAGCGTTAATGTTATTTACCATATTGCGGATTCTGTTCCAGTTGCGGATTTTCCTGTATGGCCACAGACGGTACCGGCCAGATGTAATCCCTCGATGGATTAAAACGGCGGGTATCTATCCGTTGCCCTTTGTAATTATTGATCTCTTTATTCAGTTCCGTTTCCGCTGTTTTCCAGCGGCGCACATCGAAGTAATACGCACCTTCTCCTGCCAGCTCTATTCTTCTTTCGTGCCTGATCTCTTTACGCAGCCCGTCCTGCGAAAGACCATCCGGAATATCCGGCATGCCCGCCCTGGCCCGTATGAGGTGCAGCGCATCTTTGATGAGTGTGCCGGGGCCTGTGGCTTCATTCTGTGCTTCGGCATACATCAGCAGTACGTCCGCGTAACGGAGGATGATGTAATTCAGTTCAGACTGCCCGCTGGGCTGTATAACGGCGGGTTTTATGTCGTCTTTATAGATCGTATATTTTTTCTGCCCATAGCCGGTGCGCGGATATTGCCCTTCTTTTACCACCGCGCCTTTGTACATACTACCAATAACGGTGTAGGTGGCATTCAGGCGGGGATCACGGTTTGCGTACGGTGTGGCGGGGTCGTACAGCGGTGATTCGCTGATGGGTTTTCCGTCTTTGGCATAATAGGCATCCACTACATCGGGCAGGGGAGCCACCGTATTAAATTCATCCAGCGCCATATCCAGGCCGTGGGTGAATTCGGGGAATTTGAACTGTGCGTCAAAGATCACTTCCTGGTTCCCTTCGTTCTCAAGATAAAACAAAGCACGGTAATCCGGGTAGAGGCTGTATGTTTTGGCATCTATCACCGCTTTGGCGGCATCAGCAGCTTCCTGCCATCTGCCGCTGTACAGCAGTACCCGGGCCTTGAAGGCCAGTGCGGCGCCTTTGGTGCGCGGCCCTTGTCTGTGCCGGTATAGGAGAGGGGAAGGTCCGCAGCGGCTTCGCTGAGGTCTTGTAATATCTGCGTTTGGAGGCTGGCGGCGCTATTGCGCGGCAGCGTGGCATGTTTGGCAAAATCAGGCTCCTGGAGGATGAGGGGGGCGCCGTTGTAGAGGTTCCACAAGGGAAAATAAAACACTGCCCGCAGGAATTTGGCTTCTGCTTTAAAACGTTTTTTCAGTGTTTCGTCCATCGTGACTCCGTCTATCCTTGCCAGCAGGGTATTGGCGCGGCCTATGCCAAGGTAGGCGTTCCTCCAGGTGTTGTTGACGGCGGCGGTATTTGCCGCATCGTGTACGCCCTGCGCCAGGTTGTTGAACCCGCCGGAATTATTGTAGTTGTAGGCATTGGGAGAGGCCGTTTCGTACATCACCGGCGTATTGCTGCCATATAGCCCGTCTTCGAGCAGGGCGGCGTAAGTGGCGGTAAGCGCAGCCTCGGCGTGCTCGCGGGTTTTCCAGTAAGTATCGTTGGTGAACCTGTCCGTAGGGTCCACATCCAGGAACTTATCCCCGCAGGAGCTAGCCAATAGGCCCGCGGCTATGTATATAAAGAGTTGTTTTTTCATGTTTGTCCGTTTGATCAGAGTGTAAGATTGATTCCCGCAGTGGCGGTCCTGGCGATCGGGTAGTCGATGATGTTGCCTTTGGTAAGGTTCCGCTCGGGGTCACCCAGTTTAAAGTCTGAGAATGTCACCCAGTTCTGCGCATTTACAAACACCTTCAATTGCTGGATACCCGCCGCTTTCAGCCATTGCTGCGGCAGGTTGTAGCTCAGCTGTATGTTCTTCAGGCGCAGGTAAGAGGCATCCTGTACCCAGAAGCTGGACGTCTGTACGTTCTGCGGATAGCCGTTCGCGGTAGTCAGCCTCGGCAGGCGCGCACCCGGGTTTTCGGGCGTCCAGGAATCCGTGAGCCATTCGGGCGTTACCCCCGCACCGTTTTTATAAGGCTGGGCCAGGTTGCCGGTGAGGTAAGTGGACACGTTTTGAACACCCTGAAAAAATGCTGTCAGCTCCAGCCCTTTATAGGTAGCGCCCAGTGTAAAGCTGTAGGTAAGCTCGGGGATGCTGTTGCCGATGATCACCCGGTCGTTGTTGTCTATGACGTTGTTTTTATCCGTGTCCCGGTATTTGATATCGCCGGGTTTGGTCACGGTGTTCTGTTTGGGCGATTTCAGTATTTCGTCTTCCGACTGGAAAATGCCGATCGCTTCCAGCCCGTAGAAAGCATCGATGGGCGTGCCTTCGCGGGTAATGGTATTGCCGTCGTAATAAATGGCGCCGTTCAGGTCCGTCACTTTATTTTTCAGGTATGCCAGGTTTGCCCCGATAGTGTAGCCCAATTCCCCGGCCCTGTCCGTATAAGCCGCGGTGATCTCAAATCCCTTATTGCTGACGGACCCGATGTTCCGGTAGGGCCCGGCCAGCCTGCCCACCTGTGCGGGAACGCTCACCTGGCGCAGGATATCGTCTGTTACTTTATTGAACACATCCAGTTCCAGCGTCAGTTTGTTGCGGAGCAAACCGATGTCCAGCCCGGCATTAGTGATTGTGGTGGTTTCCCAGGTCACGGCCGGGTCGCTTACCTGCGATACAGCCGCGCCGCTCAGGATGGTGCCGCCAAAGCTGTAGTTGCGGCCAATGCTCACCGCATCCACGTAACTGAACAGCGGGATGTTCTGGTTGCCCAACTGGCCCCAGGAGGCCCGGAGTTTCAGGTTAGACAGTACATTGTTGCCTTTCAGGAAGTTTTCCTCGCTGATCCTCCATCCTGCGGAAAGGGAAGGGAAAAACCCCCAGCGGTGCCCTGAGGCAAAACGGCTGGAGCCATCATAGCGGAAGCTGGCTTCCGCCAGGTATTTGCCGTTGTAGTCATAATTCACCCTGCCGAAATAACTGGCGAGTTTGGATAGCGACGATTTACCGCTCACCTGCGGTGTGGTGCTGCCGCCGTTCAACTCGGTTATTTCATTACCAAGATATCCCTGGTTGGATGCCGTGAAATCGCCATCGTTGAACCGCTCCACGCTGAAGCCTGCCAGGCCTCCCAGGTGGTGCCTGCCCAGCTGCTTCTCATAGGTGAGTGTGTGGAAATTGGTGATGTTCACGCCATCGCGGCTTGTTTGTGAAATGCCTCTTGCCGGGATGTTGCCCATAGGGGCAATGACGCCGGTTTTGGGATTGGTGAGATTGATCTGCGGATATGCAAATTTCTCACGGCCGTAAAAAAGATTAGCGGCGAGCGTGGTCTTGTATTTTATGCCGAATGGCAGCTGATACTCCAGGAAGAGGCTGGAGAGCGCCCTGAAAGTGATGTTTTGATGGAAACCTTCTTTTGCGAGTGCAAGGGGATTCCGGAAGAAGTTGTGCCCCGGCACGCGCACCCATTGATCCGCATAGGTACCGTCCTGCGCGTAAGGCACCTGCATGGGCAGGCCCCGGTAAATGAGGCCCATCAGCCCGCCTTCGCCGTTGCTTTCATCGGAGGTGTAGGCGCTTTCTTCGCTGTCCCAGTAAGTGCCGATCAGATTGGCGCCGATGCGGAGCTTGCGGCTGATCTCGGAATTAATATTGGAATTGATCGCATACTTTTTTGCCTGCGAATTGATGAGAATGCCATCCTGGTCCAGGTAGCCGAGGGATACGGAAAAGGTGGTCTTTTCGTTGCCGCCTGAAAAACGGAGATTGTGTTCCTGTATATTGGCGTTGCGGAACATGATGCCGAACCAGTCCGTATCGGGATAGATATACGGGTCTGCGCCTACCCTGTATTCATCGATCAGTGCCTGGCTGTATTCCGCAGGTTTGCCTTCGTTGGCAAGCGCGCGGTTTTTTCCTTCCATATAGGTGACGGCATCGGTAACAAGATCGGGTAGTTGCGCCGCCTGCTGTACGCCGGTGTAGCCATTGTAATCCAGCCTGAACTTCCCGGCTTTGCCTGATTTTGTTTTTACCAGTACGACGCCGTTGGCTGCGCGGTTCCCGTAAATAGCGGCGGAAGCAGCATCTTTCAGCACGGTAATGCTTTCTATATCGGAGGGATTCACATCATTCAGCGGAAATTCAACGCCATCCACCAATACAAGGGGATTACTGTTGTTGAGCGTGCCTACCCCGCGGATCCGGATGTTTGCGCCATCTGCGCCCGGGCGGCCCTTTGTCTGGTTCACGTGCACACCCGGCAAACCCTGGAGCGCCTGGGAGGCATTGGTGATCGGCCTGTTGGCAAGCGCTTTCTGATCAAGCGATGCCACGGAGCCGGTTAAACTTGTTTTTTTCTGCTGACCGTAACCTACTACCACCACCTCGCCCAGTTCTCCGGCGGATAACTGCAGCACAATGTTCAGCGGCGCATTGCCGGTCACAGTTATTTCCTGTGACTGATAGCCGGTGTAGGAGAACAGGAGGGTGGTTTTGCCTTCCGGTAACTGAAGGCTGAAGCTGCCGTCCGCCGCTGTAAGCGTGCCGCCGGACGTGCCTTTCACCCTCACACTGACGCCGGGGAGCTTTTCCCCGTCAGCTCCGGCAACGGTGCCGCCGATCTTTTTGTCCTGAAAAAAATGATTTACCGGTGGAGAGTAGCTGTAGACGATGGATGCTGCCCCGGCATATTGCGTCACGGCAAGGCATGCCGCCGCCAGGCAACATTTTTTTAATGTTGGTAACATGATGACATAAATAGTTTAATTCGCAGCACACGCCTGATCAGGGCGAAACTGCGATTGCGTGAAGAATCTGTCCGTGCTATTTTACAATAGTCTAGTTAATCGGTAGGGTAAATCTACAATGTTTATTCTGTAAATTCCAACAGCTCGTAAAAAAATTTATAAAGACAGGGCAGGTGAGGAACATATCCACGAACGCCTGCTGCACCGGTAAATACTTCAGCAACGACCTGGACGGGGAAGAGAGCCCCTGGTAAACAAATGAAAAAAGCGCGGGTACTATCTTTCCTGGAAAGACAGTACCCGCGCTTTATAGGTTTGTTTTTATTGTTTTACGACCTCGGTGCCGGTGTGCACGAACACATTGTCCGCAAGGGAATTGTTAAACGGCGCCACATCCTGCATCACGCGGGAAGGGTACCGGATGGTATCAAATTTCCCGGTCCAGTCCACGTTTTTGCTGTCACCGATGAAGATGCCGTTGGTGGTGTTTTCGATGTGGTTGAATTTGATCACGCAATCGCTGGCGGCGATATAAAAACCGGTTTCGGTTTTGCTTTTCGCCATGCCGTACATCAGGCGGATGCCCGTTTTTACGTTGCTGATGCGGTTGTGCGTGATGGTATGACCGGTACCGTTCACCCGGATGCCGCTGTTGCCGCCTTTGATGATATTGCTGTCCACCCGGCAATCATGGCCGCCGCGCATCACGATCTCGCCTTCGCAGTCTTCCAGGTAGTTTTTGATATACGAGTTGTCGCTGCTTTTGTTGCTGATCACTTCAGGTTCACCGTTGCAGCGGATGAACCGGTTGTCCCACACGATGGACGAACCTGAAATGTTGCCCAGCAGGATAGGGTCCTGGCCGATCTGCACGCATTCGCCGCCGTTGCCGTTTTTCCAGCTTACGGGTTTTTTGTCGCTGAACAGGTTGTGGGCTATCATGGTGTAGGAGGGTGTACTTTCTTTGGTCACTTTCACGGTCACGTCCATATTGTCCACGTTGTTGGAAAAGGTGCAGTGAACCACGCTGTTAAATTCCCCCATGCCGGAAATGATCACGGCGGGCATGAACTGCGTTTTGGCGGTCACTTTGCTGAAAGTGCATCCTGTGAGGCGGCAGCGTGTGGACCCGCTCAGTTCCACGAGTACGCCGCTGCGTTTTTCAACTTTCACCAGGTTACAATCCTTAAATGTGATGCCGCGCAGGATGATATTGCTGCCCGTGAGCCTAAATACGGTCTGCGACACATCGCCGCTGAATATCACTTTCCCCGGTGTTTCCGCTTCGATGGTAAGCGGCTGTTCCTCGGTAGCCGCGGTGCTAATGGTGACGGACCAGGGCGTATACGTACCGTTGGCGATTTTTACCCGGTCGCCTGCTTTCAGTTTAGGCAGTACGGCGGTAAATTCCTGTTCGTTGTGAATAAGATACGATTCGCAATAAGCGTTGGCAACGCCCAGGGAGAGGAGGGCGGTAAAGATCAAGTGTTTCATAATGTGGAATATCTGCCGTCCAAGGTAAGAAAAGGAAATGAATTCCGCGCAATGCTAGCCCCTGAAAGCCCTGGGCGTGGTCTGCTCATTTTTCCGGAAAAACTTTACAAAGTGGGAAGGGTCTTCAAATCCCAGGCTCCACCCGATATCCGCAATGCTCCAGTCCGTATGTTTCAGCAGGGCCCTCGCTTCCAGGGCAAGGCGCTCGGAGATGAGGCGGGAGGTGGTTTTGCCGGTGGTTTCTTTTAATACTTTATTCAGGTGGTTATAATGTACGCTCAGCTGGGCGGCAAATTCCCCGGGCGTACGCAGCTTGATGGATTGCATGGGCGATTCGATGGGGAACTGTCTTTCCAGCAGCTCGAGGAACAGGCCGGTGATCCTTTCCGCGGCGTTCGCGCCGGTGGTTTCGGCGGGCTTCATGAGAGCGGGGCGCAGCTTCAGCGCCGTATGCACCAGCTCCATCACGAGGTTGCGCAGTACGTCGTATTTGAACACGTAATCGGATGCTATTTCGGCAAACATTTTCTGGTAAATGACCTTCACCTGTTCAAACTCTTCGTCCGTAATGGAAAGGATAGGCGTGCCACCGGGCTGGAACATGGGGTACGACCTGATATTGCCGTACCCCTTGAAAAATTCTTCCGTGAACACGCAGTAAAAACCGGATTTCCTGTCATCCGGCCCCAGCTCCCAGTTGTAAGGCACCTGGGGGTTGGCGAACAGCAGCATGTTATGCTCCGCTTCAAACGTTTTATCCGCATAATGCACGCGGTTGTTGCCGCCGGAAATGAGGCTTATCTTGAAATAATCCTTGCGGCTATATGGCATTTTTGCTTTGCCGGCGGCTACATCTTCCAGCTCAAAGACGTTGAACTGCCCGATCCTCGCGATGATCTCGCTGGGAAGGTCGCCGAATTTGCGCCGGTAGAAGTCTGACAATGAGGTGGTCTTTCCGATCATATCTTATCGAACACTGAAGGTAATGAGTTTTACAGGTTCTGCCCTCCGGATACTTCTATGCGCTGTGCGGTGATCCAGCGGGCATCGTCCGTACAGAGGAAGGCGACTACGCCGCCCACATCATCCGGCAGGCCTACGCGGCCAAGGGCAATGGTGCCGGCCAGGTAATCGTTGATCTCCTGGTTGTCCCTCACCATGCCGCCGCTGAAATCCGTGGCGATCACGCCGGGAGCCACGATATTGGAGCGGATGCCCCGCGCGCCCAGCTCTTTGGCCTGGTAACGGGTCACTACTTCCATGGCTCCTTTCATCGCTGCGTAAGCGGAATATCCGGGGATGGAAAACCTTGCCAGGCCCGTAGAGATGTTCACGATGCCGCCGCCGTCTTCCAGGAGGTTCAGCGCCTGTTGTGTAAAGAAATATACGCCTTTAAAATGGATGTTGAACAGGGTATCGAAATCTTCAGTGCTGGTGCTGTCAAAGGAGGTGTGGATGCCTATGCCCGCGTTGTTCACGAGGTAATCGATCTTTTGCACACCAAAGGTTTTGGGGAGTTCTTTGGCAAGCGTGCTGAAGAAGGTATCGAAACTTTTTACGTCCGCGGTATTCAGCTGAAGGGCGAGCGCCTTCTGACCCAGTTTTTCCACTTCCGCTACGGTCTGTAAAGCCTCTGCCTGGTTACTGTTATAGGTAAGCACCACATCCAGTCCTTTTTTGGCGATAGCGATAGCCATATTTTTTCCGAGGCCGCGGCTGCCGCCGGTTACCAGGGCGATTTTTGATGATTGTGACATAATTCTCTTTTTTTTGACAAAGGTAAACCCATGCCAGTGGCCGGAATTAGTCCAATAGCGTGTATTTCTGGTATAATTCAAATAATGGGCAAAACCACGCTTTCTGAAAAGGCTTATTATCTTTACGCCCTCTTTTGACCAATCACCCTTTTTATATATGCCTACAACAGGCGCGCCGAAAGGCAAACTAATACTGGCGGGGATCACCTTCGCGTTTTTATGGGCTTCCGCCTCCGCTGCCACCAAGGTGGGCCTGAGCGCTGTACAACCCCTTACGCTCTTCGTGCCGCGATTTTTTATCGCTTCGGCTATTATGTTGCTCATTTCCCACGCGGGCATGAAAAAACGCCTCCCAAGGGGCAAGGAATGGATCCAGGTAGCCGTGTACGGGCTTTTTAATATTTCCCTTTATCTCGGTATTTATGTCGTAGGCATGCAGGAAACCTCCGCCGGCCTCGGCGCTTTGGCCACTGCCACCAATCCCGTATTTATCAGCCTGCTCAGCGCCATCTGGCTGCGTAAACCCCTGCGGCCGCTGACCATATTAAGCCTCACGCTCTGCCTCGGTGGGATCGCAGTGGCGGCATGGCCGCTGATAGCCGGGAGCTACGCCACGCCTCTGGGCCTTGGCCTCGTACTGCTAAGCATGGTAGCTTATTCCATCGGTTCCATTTATTTCTCCGCGAGCAATTTCAGCGACCTGCACATCTTTACGATCAACGGCTGGCAGACTTTTTTCGGCGGCCTGTTCCTGCTGCCGGTGATGATAGGCTGGTACGACCCCTCGCTGAATGATTTTAATCTCACCTGGCTGCTCGCTACGTTGTGGCTCATCGGGCCGGTGTCTATGCTGGCGGTGTTGTTATGGCTGTTCCTCCTGAAAGATAATCCCGTTAAAGCCTCCTTCTGGCTCTTCCTGTGCCCCGTATTCGGCTTCGCGATCTCCGCGGTGCTTATGCATGAACCGCTCAGTCTCTTTACCCTGGCGGGTGTTGCACTGGTGGTTCTCGGGCTGTTCCTCGTACAGCGTTGGGGAAAATAACAGGTGTGGTTGTTGATTATAATAACCATTGTGTAGCGCGGCGCGACAGTTGTATAGTACAGCCATTCTTTTTAACAACAATTGAAATACTCTCCCACAAAGGGTTGTATGGTTTGGTACGCATATTGCATATACTTCTTCAAGACCATTTCTTAAACAATTAAAAACCCAATGTGTATGAGATCTATGCTTAAAATAGTAGGCGTATTGTTGTTGTCAGCCTTCTTAATCAGTTCCTGCAGTAAGGATACAGACCCTGCAGATGTAGACGTGTTCGCCGGTACTTTCAGAGGAAAGATAGGATACACCGATGCTGAAAAAAATATCAGCCAGGACAACGGCAGCGTCTTTGTAACCAAAGTAGGTTCCCGTTATGACTTCAGATTTTCTGACGGCATTCCCGATATTACCAATGTGGAGTTCTCCAAAAAAGACGCCAACACCATGGTGAGCGTAGGTGGCTCCGGTACTGGTCTTATTACGATCAACAAAGACAAACTGGTGATCGGATTTTCGAGAGATGGCCGTAACTGGTCGGCTGATTGCGGCAGATAGCAGACAATCAGGAGCACATACTTTATTCGGCTTATAATCAAAAGGCCCGGTACCGCCGGGCCTTTTTGTTTGCTGTCGCATTTTTACAATTTTAAACTACGGCTGTTCCTTAGATTTGTCATATGAAAATATACCTGCCCGCCATCCTGTGCTGCTGCCTGTTCAATGGCGCGGAAAAACAGATCGGTAAAGCCGCCTGGCTGATCGGTACATGGGAGAACAAAACGTCCCGTGGCGTTACCTATGAAACCTGGAACAAATTAAACGAGGATGAATTCCAGGGAAAAAGTTATGCCCTGAAAGGAAAGGATACGGTTGTGTTTGAAACCGTTCAGCTCCTGCAGAAAAATGACAGGCTGTATTACATCCCGGTAGTGACCGGCCAGAATGCGGGCCTTCCGGTGACTTTCACGCTGAAGCAGGGCATGGGCGCGCAGCTGGTGTTCGAAAACCCCGCGCATGATTTCCCGCAAACGGTTTCTTATCAGCAGATCAATGCGGATTCGCTGGTGGCAGAAATATCGGGGAATAAAAACGGGCAGTTCAGGAAGATCAGTTTCCCGATGAGAAGGGTGAAATAACACTGGAAAGCGCACGCGCAGATAGAAAGTGGCAGAACAGTGGGAAAGATTGTCATTACACTATAAAACAAATCGGTTGGTAATAGCCGGCAATCCTATACTGGGGGAGGGCTGGCGTACGGAAAGGTTCCATCCATAAAAAAGATTGAGGCCGCTTCTTCATGGAAGCGGTCTCTTTTTTTCCGAAATTGTGTACAAATACTTCAGCCATGACCATCGAAAAAACAATTGAGATCAATACCGCACCTGCCAAAGTATGGCGTGTGTTCACAGATCCCGCTGTCACGAAAGAGATGGGCGGTGAGTATGTCTCCGGCTGGGAGCCCGGCAGCTCCTTCGGCTGGAAAGGACCGGACGGGAATATGTATTCCAACGGCGTGATCCTGGAGCTGATCCCTGAGCAGCTGCTGAAACACAGCCTGCTGGAGGTGCAGGATCCGGAGATACTGTTGTCCGTCATCACCTACCAGCTGATCCCGCACCAGGACGCCACGCTGCTGGCCGCAAAGGAAGAGTTGAACTACGAAGTCACGGAAGAGCAGCTGCGCGACGCCATTGAAGGCTGGGAGATCGCCTTGCGGGCGGTGAAAGACCTTGCGGAGAAGATATGACTTCATGATCAGGCAACGAACATTCGTGAAACCAACATAACAAAAAGGGTGCTCTCAGCAGCACCCTTTTTGTTTTTTACACACCTGAAATTATAAGTGATACTACATAAAGAATATGTTGAACTTATGCCCGTCAGGATCGGCAAACACGAAACCGTAATAACCCTCTCCAAACTCTTCGGGTTTGGAAACGATGGTTCCCCCGGCTTCCCGCACCTCTTTTTCCCAGTTATTCACCTCTTCCTTACTGTCAGCGGAAAGGGTAAATATGATTTCATTCCCGGCTTTTGAATCAATGATGGACCCCTTCATGGCGGGTTCCAGTATATCCTTCAAAAAGAAATGGATAATAAAATCTTTCTCGCCAAAGAAGAAACTGGTCAGTTGCTCCGACGCTCCGTTTTGTTTAAATCCGATTCCTTTATAGAATTTGGTGGTTCGTTCTAAATCCTGAACGCCGAAATTGGCCCAGATCTTTTTTGATTTCATACACTAAAAGTTTTTATGGTTAATAGCTTTTCTTTTTGATACGATGATGTTTCAAAGATAGACCATAGACTTATCAATCAGGGAGGCTGTTTGTGAAATCTTCCGGGGTGATTTTCGCCATTATGTTACTATACAGCCATAAAAAATAAAGAACAACCCGCCTGTTACATATCCTGCAGATTCTCCACGCCCTGGTTCTTCATATTCTTCCGTTTGAACAGCGTCATATCCATTTTGCCAAAACGGTAAGCGAAATTCAGTTTCAGTACCTGCGGGTTGTTCAGCCGGTAATAGTCCTGTGTAAAGCCCGGGCCTTCCGAATACATGTCCGTTTTACGGCTGCGGAATATATCGTTCACGCCCAGTGTCAGCGAAGCGGCATTGTCTTTCCCGAAAGTTTTTTTCACCGCCAGGTCCACCCCGTAAAAAGGCCGGATGTAACCCTGTGAGGCGCTTTGTGCCTGGTTTGGCGGGCCAAATCCCTGGTTGGTGTTCACGGGCAGGTTCGTTTTGCCCTGGAAATCGGCGGAGAGCTGTACGGTAAAATTCCGCGGCAGCCTGAAGTTGTTGTTCACCTTCGCAAATACGCTCCACAGCGGGTCCGCCGCGCCTTCCGCGGTGATTGCCGACCGGTACACGTTCACATTGGTAGTAAGGTCCCACCAGCGTGCGGGCGCGTTCACGGAGGTGAATTCCATGCCGTAGATATCCGCATGGTTCGCGTTGATGAAGGTATTGATGTAGGCTTCTTCCCCGGTAAAGGGGTTGGTGCCTTTGGTGAGGAAACGGGTAATGAGATGACTGGTGCGTTTGTAGTAGGCGGAGGCCAGGAAGGTATTGCTGCCTTTGAAGGTTTTGCTGTAAGCGAATTCCGCGGACTGGGTGAACTCCGGGACCAGGTCCGGGTTACCGCGCGTAATGTTCAGGTTGTCCGTAAAATCTGTGTAAGGGGAGAGCTGGAAAAAGCTCGGCCGGTTGACCCGGCGGGTAAGGCTCAGCTGTAATTCCTGGTCTTTTTTGAGTTTACGGCTCAGCGCCAGGGAAGGAAAAAGGCTAAGGGGGTAATCGTTATCGAATTTTTCGCCCGTATTGGTCAGTTTACCGGTGTATCCGGAACTTTCGGCCCTGAGGCCCGCCTTGTAGGTAAAAGCCTGTTTTACGGCCCCGGAGAGGGTAATATAACCGGCGTACACATAGTTCGTGGTGGCATAATTTACGGAAGCGGCATTTACCGGGTCAAATTCACCGCCGGGGTAGCGGATGAAATTGGCATTGTCGTTCGTCACATCCGCGTACTGGGCGCGCAGGCCGGTCTCCAGTTTCAGGGCGGGAGACAGGGGGGATATATAGTCCGTTTGCACGATCAGCAGCGTATTGTCCGCGCCGAGGATGTTTTTCTGCTGCATGGCCCCTGAATGACCATCGGTTTCGCTGGTGATAAGCCCTTCGCCGGATACTTTGCGGGTGCTCCAGGTGAAGTCTGCCGTCCATTCGCGGCCGGGTTTGGGGAAGTTGTGTTTCATGCCCAGCTGCAGGGTAGTGCCGTTGATCTCCCGTTCGGAGGTATAAAGCCTGCTGCCCAGGGCGCTTACGCTGCCGGAGGGCAACAGGCTGTCTGTCTGTATATGGATCGTTTCACCGGGCTTGAAGTTACCATGCATCTGTATGGCGGAAAGAGAGATCGTCGTTCTGTTGGATGCAAAGTAATCCAGGCCCAGCTTGCCGAACAGAAAGCCGCCGGTTGTTTTGTTTTCGTTTTGCTGGAAGATGTTCACCCTGGGTTCGTCTGTAAGGTAGCGGCTGGTATGGCCGGTGGTGCGGTTCTTTACTTGGTTGGTCATGAGGGTGGCGGAGAGGTTGAATTTTCCCTGCCGCAGGTTAAAGATGCCGCCGCCGTTGTACCCGCCGCGGCTGTCCGCGCCGGCCATGATATTGCCGTTGTAGCCGGTCTGCCGGTTCTTTTTCAGCACGATGTTCAGGATGCCCGCGTCGGCGGAGGCGTCATATTTCGCGGAAGGATTGGTGATCACTTCCACGCTGCTTATTTCGGCGGCGGGTATCTGGTCCAGGGAGAGGGTGGTGGGGCGCCCGTCTATATAGAGCTGGGGGGCGGCATTGCGGAGTTTTACATTGCCGTCTATGTCCACCTGCACGGAAGGCACGTTGCGCATTACGTCCACGGCGGTGCCGCCGGCGGATACGAGGTTCTTTTCGACGTTGAATGTTTTTTTGTCGATGTCCATCTGCATCAGCGGGCGGGCGGCGGTGACGGTCACGGTTTGCAGCTGTTTTTCCACGGGGCTGAGTTTGATATTGCCCAGGTCTTTGTCGAATGCGCTCATATCCGGCATACGGCCGGGAGCGCCGCCCATGGCGGGGCGGGCGGGGGTATTGGCGTAGGCGCCCGCCGGGGGATTGCCTGGAGTGTTATTCCCTGCCGCTGCGGGTTTCCCCCGCGCATTATGATCAGCATTGTTTGCCCCGGGAGGCCCCGCCGGCCCTGGTTTTCCCTGCGTGCTTCCGTAGGCATTGCCGGCCCCCGGCGCGCCCACAGCGCCCGGCCTGGCGCCAGCCGGCATATTGATAAAAACAATCTCCTGTTCATATGCGCTATAACCCACCGCGGAGATCTTCAGTTTAAATTTCCCCATCAGCGGCAGTTCCGCCAGGCTGAATTCTCCATTGCTCCCGGTGGTAGCGCCTTTCACGAGCACTTCGCGGAGTTTGCGGGCAGCGGTATCAAATTTCTGCTGTAGCAGGTACACGGATGCATCGCCCAGCGGTTTGCCCTGTGCGTCGGTTATTTTACCGTAAACGTGGCCGATATTGGCGGGTCTTCCGGGCGTTTGCGCGGCGGCTTGCAGTATCGTGACCAGGGTGAGGATCATGTATAAGATGAGCTGTTTCATACATTAGGTTTTCAGCGAAGCTATCCCAATGACGAAAGCGGGAGGGAGAGGTGTAGACCATGCCAGCATTCTGCGCGACCAAACGGATGTATCCCGCCACTTTACCCTGAGCGCGGGAAACAACATCTGGCTGTTATGGTTACCGGGGCCACGGGCGTACGTCGCGGCATTTGCCGGTGTAGTCGTGTCATTTACCCGTCCTGTATACAGCCACGGCGGGAAGGGATCGTTATAAGCCCGGCGGGCCGTATCTTTAATACCATGAAATCATTTTTCAGGCCCGGATATATCAATATTGCCCTCCACGTGCTCATCTGGAGCGCTATGATACTGATGCCCTACGTCGTGTCCACCAGGGAAAGCGGCTACAGCATCGGCTCCATCCCCGGCCTGTTTTTTTCCCTGTCGGGTTTCATCCATATGGCCATCTTTTATACGAACGCTTATTTCCTTATCCCCAAACTGTTCAACAAACGTTTCTGGTGGCTGTACCTGGTATCCGCCCTGTTGCTCACGGGCCTTACCATCCCGCTGAAATGGCAGATACTGGCGCACTGGTTCCCCAACACGCTGAAAGATTTTACGCTGTACCGTTTTATATTCGCGCCCTCCTTCGTCACCATGATCATCAGTTTCCTGTACCGCGTACTGTCGGACAGGATCAGGCATGAAAAAGAACAGAAGGAACGGCGCGCAGAGCAGATGGCGACTGAACTGAAATTCCTCCGCTCACAGGTAAGCCCGCATTTCCTGTTCAACGTACTCACCAACCTCGTATCGCTGGCCCGCAAGAAGTCCGACCAGATGGAGCCCGCGCTCATCCGCCTTTCCGGCCTCATGCGGTACATGCTGTACGATACGCAGCAGCAGAAAGTGGAACTGCAAAAAGAGATCGAATACCTCAACAGTTATGTGGAACTGCAAAAACTGCGTTTCGGCAATGACGTGGACATTGAATATGAAGTACAGGTACAGGACGATCATTACAACATAGAGCCGATGCTGCTCATCGCTTTTGTGGAAAACGCCTTCAAACACGGCACCGGCACCGGCGAAAACCCCTGGATCAGCATACGGCTGAAGGTGGACCAGGGCGTCATGGTGTTTGAAGTACAGAACCGTTTTGAACAGCATACCAGCAAAGACGACAGCTCCGGCATCGGGCTGCACAATGTAAAGGCACGGCTGAACCTGCTGTACAAGGGCCGGCACCAGCTGGACATAAACGAAGACAACAAGGTATTTAAGGTAACTTTAACCCTGCAACTCACATGATACGCTGCATTATCATAGACGATGAACAACTGGTCCGCGAACTGCTGGAAGACAACGTGCGGCAGATACCTTTCCTGCAACTGGTAAAGACCTGCCGCAGCGCCATGGAGGCCGTGGATGTGCTCCAATCCGGCGGGGTGGACCTCATGTTCCTGGACATACAGATGCCCGGGCTCAGCGGCCTGCAATTCCTGCAATCCCTGCAAAATCCGCCGCTCACCATCCTGGTCACCGCTTACGAAAAATATGCGCTGGAAGGTTACAACCTCCAGGTGGCGGATTATCTCCTGAAACCATTCAGCTTCGAACGTTTCCTGAAAGCCTGCAACCGCGCCGCCGAACTGCTGAAACTACAGCAGAAGCCGGCAATCCCCGCCCTGCAGGATTTTTTCGTGAACGTGGAATACACGCAGGTGAAAATAACCGTATCGGATATTGAATATATCGAAGGGCTGAAAGATTATATCAAGATACACCTGGCTTCTTCACCCAGGCCCGTGCTCACGCGCATGACCATGAAAGCCATGGAGGAAAAACTCCCGGCCGGCGCTTTTATCCGTACCCATAAATCGTACCTGGTAGCGGCTTCGCGGATCACGATGATAAAAAGGGACCTGGTATATATCGGTAAAACGGAGATACCCGTGAGTGAGTCCTACAAAGAAAATGTGACCCGCCTCAGCAATAGTTAACCTTTTCGTCTACACATTTCCCTCTTGCGTCTACATGCCCCGGAATGCCCGGCAGTGTTGGTGTAGTTTTGTATTGGCATCAAAATTATTCACCACAAAAACTGACGATCATGGGATTCGCATTCATCATTTTCTTACGCATACTGTTTGCCGCCTGTATGGTATTTATTATCGGGTATATTTTCGGGGGATTCTCGAAACGCCCGGCCCTGGCTAAGATTACAAGGGTAGCGGCTATTCTTTCCATCGTGTTATTTATCGGCATCAATGTATTGCTGATGCGTTTTGCATTCGGCCATCACAATGGCGGCCCCGGCGGCTGGCGCTGCAACGACCGGGAGTGGAGGGATCACCGCATGGATGAGCACAGGCCGTATGGCCCGGCAGTAGCGCCTCCGGCCACGCAGCCCGCACCGGCTGATACGCCTCCGGCCACACCGCCGCCTGCTCAATAGTTGAAGTTTACAGTCTGCACCTGCTTTCAGCCCAATCTGGCGCGTCATTGCGAGGAGCAGCGGGGGGTGTGCAGGAGCCGCGACGAAGCAATCTCCTGATCCTGGAGTACTTCCATTCGATGGAGGAGATTGCTTCGTCGCCCCACCCACTTTAGCGCTGCTGCTCCTCGCAATGACGGGCTTTGCGCCAGCTTAAAATTTTATTTTCGTGTAGCCCGTTACGTAAGCACGGAATTATTTAGAGATCTTTTCATGCACCCACTTCGCCTCGGTTTCGGGGGAAGCGTCGTTCTCCGCGGTAAGCCTGCTGAAGGTGCATTGCGGCCAGTCGTAGGGCTGGCTGTCGTCGAAGTAGGGGCCTACCACGCCCAGCATCCAGCCTTTGTCTGATGCCCAGTGCGGCTCAAATACGCGGAAACGGAATACTTCGTAATGCACGAAATGCTGTTGCCCGTCGTAATCGATGGTCACTCTCCTGATATGGAATATTTCGTCGGGGATGGCGGCCAGTTCCGTGGGGAACTCCAGCCAGTTGGCCAGGTTGGCTTCGGAAGATTTTTCGAGGCTGTAAAATTCCGGCGGGAAAATATGTGAGAGGTTAAAGTCTTTCAGCATGGAATAAGCGGTTTCCCGTGTGCGCACATCCCGCGCGTAGGGCATTACATCGTCCAGGCCTAAAGGGATACCGGTTTCCAGCTTGTCCAGCAGGGGTTGTATCCTTTCCAGCTTCACCTGCTGCGCGCGCCGGCTTGCTTTCCGCACCGCTATCAGGCGGTAAATGACAAATCCGGCAACGACTGCCGCTATTGCCAACAAAATGTATAAACTGAGCATAGGTAAGGTTTGATGGCTGTTAAAGAATCAAATCACCGGAGGGATCACACTTCTTCCAGCTCGCCTTCTTCAGGCTCATCGTTCTCCGGCACAGCCGCGGGACTTCTCCTTTCCCCGATCTGCTGCCGCCACATTGCGTAATATAACCCTTTATTCTCCACCAGCTCTTCATGCGTGCCTGTTTCCGCGATCTTTCCCTTTTCCAGCACGATGATCCTGTCCGAATGCATGATGGTGGAAAGGCGGTGCGCGATCAGGATGGTGATCTGTTCCCGCAGTGCGGAAATATTCCGTACAGTGTCTGTGATGGCCTCTTCCGTGAGGGAGTCGAGCGCGGAAGTAGCTTCGTCGAAGATGAGCAGGCGGGGGCGGCGTACCAGCGCGCGGGCGATGGAAATACGTTGTTTTTCACCACCGGACAATTTCAGCCCGCCTTCGCCCAGTTTGGTATAAATGCCTTTGCCCGTACGGTTCAGCAGTGCCGTGGCCGATGCTTTTTCCAGCGCTTCGGTGATCTCCGCGTCTGTAGCATCCGGCTTTACGAAAAGAAGATTGTCTTTGACGGTGCCCGCGAACAGCTGCGTATCCTGTGTTACAAACCCTATCTGCCTGCGGAGGGCGTTGTACCGGATATCCAGGGAAGACACGTCGTTGAAAAAGATATCTCCTTCCACGGGTTTGTACAGGCCTACGAGGAGTTTCACCAGGGTAGACTTACCCGAGCCGGAGGGGCCTACAAAGGCAATGGTATCGCCCGTTTTCACGGAAAAGGAAATATTATCGATGGCATTGACGGTAGCGGTTTTGTGACGGAACACGACCTGGTCGAAACGCATTTCTTCCAGCTCGCCGATCTCTACCGGTTCTTCCGGCCGCTCTTCCACGGGGCGCTGCATCAGGCGGTGAAACAGCTGTAAAGAGGCCTCCGCTTCCCGGTACTGGATGATGATATTGCCAAGGTCCTGCAGGGGTACGAATATGGCGGTGGTGATGAACTGCATGGTGATCAGCTCGCCGGTGCTGAGGATATTCCGGAAAATGAGCCAGAGCAGGATGAACAGGATGGATTGTTTCAGCAGGTTCAGCGTGGTGCCTTGCAGAAAGGAGAGCGTGCGTACCTGCCGGGTCTTTTCCATTTCAAGGTCGAATATCTGCTGGGTGAACATTTTCAGCCGCCTGATCTCGGGAAAGGTAAGCCCCAGGCTTTTCACCAGTTCTATATTCCGCAGGGACTCGGTGATGGCGCCGGAGAGCTGCAACGTTTCCCGGTTGATGGCCCGCTGCACGGATTTCATCTTCTTGCTAAGCATGCCGGTAAGCCCGCCCAGCACCAGTATACCGATCACAAACACGGGGATGAGCGCCCAGTGTTTGGTAATGGCGTACCATACCAGGAACCCCATGCCTACGAGCGAAGTAAAGAGGATATTGATGAATGCGTTGATGAACCTTTCGGTGTCGGTCCTTACTTTTTGGAGGATGGCCAGCGTTTCCCCGCTCCTTTGTTCTTCATATTCTTCGAAAGAGAGCCGGAGGGTTTGTTTCAGCCCGTCGTTGAACACCTGCATGCCGAACTTTTGTACCACGAGCCGCATCATATATTCCTGGATGGATTTGGCGGCGCGGGCCAGCAGCGCGATGGCGATGGCGATGCCCAGCCAGTACAGTACGCCTTTGATCAGTTCGGGTTCGGGCTGGGAGGGGGGCTGGGCGGTATAATCGTCGATGATCTTCCCGAAAATGAGCGGGTCTATCATGATCAGCACCTGGCTGGCCCCGGCCAGCAGCAGCGCCCAGAATACGAGCCAGCGGTGGGGTTTGAGGTAATTCCACAGGATTTGCATCCTTAAATTTACGTAGTTCGGTTGTCTTTGTCATGACAATCGGGGCGGCGGAAGGGTAAAATCAGCTGCTCGTCGGTCTTCTGTCAGCTGTTAGCTGGTCGCTCCCTCTCTTCACACAGGCGACATGCTGGCCTTATTCGGCCTTTTGGGCCAGCACCCTTAAAGTTTTCAGTTGAAACACTATCAGCGGCACCAAAAGCATATCAAAAGCATAGCAAGAGCATATCAAAAGCGTATCAAAAGCATACTTACCCCCACCCACTGCCATTTTGATCGTCCCTTTTTGGCAAAATGGCAGTCTTACTCAGCGGCATAAGGGCATTTATCAGCCTTTGACCTTTTCAGGCAGGCAGCTTGCTGGCTGCCGTCTACACCGGGTCTACACCGGGTCTACATCGGGTCTATATCGGGTTTATACCGGGTCTACACCGGGTTTGCACCGCAAATCATTGTAAACCTATTTTAGGACGGGACCGTTCCTAAGCAGTACAGAAGTAGCAGACAAGTAGTAAAAGAGTAGCAAACGCACAAAAAAAGCCCGGCCGTCTTCAGACAACCGGGCCGGAATAATCGTTTTTTTAACCCCTTAGCTGATACCCAGCAGCTCCACTTCAAAAATAAGGGCGCTATTAGGCCCGATCTGGGCGCTTACCTGCTGTTCCCCATATCCAAGGTCCGCCGGGATAAAAAAGCGCCATTTACTGCCCTCAGGCATCAATTGCAGCCCTTCCGTCCAGCCCTTGATCACCCTGTTCAAAGGAAAAGTGGCGGGCTGGCCGCGTTTTACGGAGCTGTCGAACACAGTGCCGTCTATCAGCGTGCCGTGGTAATGGCAGGTTACTTTACTGGTGGCGGAAGGTTTGGGACCGGTGCCTTCCGTGATCACCTCGTATTGCAGCCCGCTCGGCAATGCCGTTACACCGGGTTTCTCTTTATTTGCTTCCAGGAAATCCTGGCCGGCTTTCAGGTTAGCCGCTGCTTTTTCGTTCTTCATCTGGAAGAGTTTGTCCGCTATGCCCATAATATTCTTTTTGCAAAAGTAGCAAATCCCCCCGCGTAAAGATCACCCGGAATTAATCCCGCCCCCCGGCCCGCATTCCGGAATTATTGTTATTTTGGCCGGTCAGCTACTCAAACCCAGACAATTGTATATGGATTCAAGAAGAGAATTTCTCCGGAAAGCGGCGCTGCTCACAGGCACCGGCGGCCTGGCCACCATGCTGCCCGACACCATCCGCCGCGCCATGGCTATCAACCCCGCGCCCGGCAGCACCTTCCTCGATGCGGAGCACGTCGTGTTCCTCATGCAGGAAAACCGCTCCTTCGATCATTGCTTCGGCACTCTCAAAGGCGTAAGAGGGTTCAACGATCCCAGGGCGCTAAAAACACCCGAAGCGCCCAACGTCTTTTTCCAGAAAAACGACAAAGGCGAATATTTCACGCCCTTCCGCATGGATATCAAAGACACCAAAGCCACCTGGATGAGCGCCCTGCCGCACTCCTGGAGCGACCAGGTGGACGCGCGGAACCACGGCCATTACGACCGCTGGCTGGATGTAAAACGCTCCGGCAACCGCGAATACAGCAAAATGCCCCTTACCATGGGGTATTACAACCGCGAGGATATACCGTTCTATTACGCGCTGGCGGATGCATTCACCGTATGCGACCAGCATTTCTGTTCCTCCCTCACCGGCACCACGCCCAACCGTTTATATTTCTGGACGGGCACCATCCGCGAAGAAGCGCACCCGAACGTAAAAGCCAACGTCTGGAACTCGGACGTGGACTACGGCAAATGGGCCAAATGGAAAACCTTCCCCGAAGTGCTGGAAGAAAACAACGTAAGCTGGAAGATCTACCAGAACGAGATCAGCGTAGGCGTAGGGTTTGAAGGGGAAGAGGATTCCTGGCTGGCGAACTTTACGGACAACCCGATCGAATGGTTCAGCCAGTACCATGTGCAATATCATGAGCCGCACCTCGCTTACCTCCGCAAAATGAAAGAAGAGATGCCCGCACATCTTGCCCAGCTCGAAAAAGAACTGGAAGGCATGGAAAAAGGCTCCAAAACATATATCGACCAGGAGAAAAAGATCGCCGGCAGGAAAAACGCGCTGCAGCAGGCGCTGGACACCCTGAAGCTGGCGGAGGAAAAGCCTTTCAGCTCATTGCCCGCCATGGAGCAGCAGCTGCACCGCAAAGCCTTCACGACGAACCGCAACGACCCGGATTATCATTCGCTCTCCCGCCTGCAATACAAAGACGGGGAAACGGAGCGGGAAGTACAGTTGCCCAAGGGCGACATCCTGCACCAGCTTCGCCAGGACGTAAAGAACAACGAACTGCCCGCCGTATCGTGGATCGTGGCGCCGGAGAATTTCTCGGACCATCCCGGCGCGCCCTGGTATGGCGCCTGGTATCTCAGTGAAGTGATGGACATCCTCACGCAGAACCCCGAGGTATGGAAAAAGACCATCTTTGTGCTCACCTATGATGAGAACGACGGGTACTTCGACCATGTGCCGCCCTTCACCGCCCCGGCACCGGGCGCGGGCAAAGTATCCCCGGGCATAGACGCATCACTGGAATGGGTAACCAAAGATGCCCAGGCGCAGGGCAGGGGCGTCAGGGAAAGCTCCATCGGGCTGGGATACCGTGTGCCCATGGTAGTGGCTTCGCCCTGGAGCCGCGGCGGGTTTGTGAACTCCCAGGTGTTTGACCACACTTCCAACCTGCAATTCCTCGAAACCTTCCTCAGCAACAAACTGAAAAAGAAAATAAAGACGGAAAATATCTCCGGCTGGCGCCGCGCTGTATGCGGTGACCTCACGTCCATCTTCCGCCCTTACAACGGCGAAAAGATCAGCACGCCCGCTTCGCTGGAAAAGGAAAGTTTTATCGAAACCATCCACAACGCGAAGTTCAAGGCCGCTCCGGCAAACTTCAGGCCCATTACCGGGAAGATCACCGATGCGGCGAAGTACATGCCCGAACAGGAAAGAGGCATCCGCCCGGCCTGCGCTATTCCATACGAACTGATCGCGGACATCCTTCCGGGGAAAGACGGTAAAACGCTTGCCCTGGAACTGGAAGCGCGGAATAAACTGTTCAAAGGCAAAAGCGCCGGCGCAGCCTTCAATGTATACGGCGCGAAGATGGAGAACCGGTCCTACGCCGTGTCCGCGGGGGACAAGATCAGCGATGAATGGACGGGAGAGGAGCTGAGCGTGTATGGGCCGAACGGGTTCTTCAGGTCTTTTAAAGGGAAGACCGGCAAGTTTCCGCCGGTGGTAGTGAGAGGGGGGGATACCGTAAAGGGGGATTTTGTGCTCACTTTCCTGAACCCTGAAAAAAAACCGGTAAATGTATATATATCCCATGCCCATACGTCCGGAAAGGCAAGTCTGAAAGTGGAAGGAAGATACACCGCCACGTATCAGCTGGGGCTTACGCACGGCTGGTACGACATTACTTTAAAACTGCCGGATTATGGCGCGGAATACCGCTTTGCCGGGCATGTTGAAACGGGTAAGGCCAGTTTCAGCGATCCTGTGATGGGCCGGGATCTTGAATATAAAAAGTAAAATTCTCTGCTAAAGTCCTGCTTCGGTGCTGATCCTCCACATGAGTGCCGCAAGCTGGCGCTAAGCCCGTCATTGCGAGGAGCAGCAGCGCTAACGTGGGTGGGGCGACGAAGCAATCTCCTGCATCGAATGGAGGTACGCCAATATCTGGAGATTGCTTCGTCGCGGCTCCTGCACAATCCCCTGCTGCTCCTCGCAATGACGACCTTTTCACATTTATGGATGCCTACCTGTACTTCCAGTTCCGGTCCTTTGCCTCCGCGATCTGCTCCACTGCCTTTGCTACGCGTTTCTCCCGGGTGGCGTCGGTTTTGGCTTCGGCGATCCATTCCGAGTATTCTTTTTTATGCGAATAACTCCAGGCATCCCAGACCTTCAGCGCGGTTTTGTTTTTTTTCAGGGCGGCCAGCAGTTCTTCGGGCACTACCAGTTCCTTTTTGGGAGCGGCGGCTTTGGCTACTTTAATGCCCTGTTTGTTGAGCTTGTCCGCCTCTTTCAGGTAAGCGATCAGTATCTTATCCGAAGGCAGGTCTTCCAGCGAGGTGATGCGCCCCAGGCTGCCCATGGCGTTTTTTTCGCCGGTTTCCAGGATGCCTTCTTTGTCTTCCAGCAGGCTGCCTTTCCAGAAGCCGAAAGCGCAGTGTTGTTTGAAGGCGGCCATGTTGCAAAGGTTGTCCCCATGCGTGATAAAAAACGGCATGCCCCATTTCATGGCTTCGGTGGCATGCGGGCAGGCCTTGTATACAAGGTTGCGGAGGTGCTCCAAAATGGGCCGCGCAAAAGGGGCGGCTTTGGCGATAAAAGCGTCTAATGGATCCATGCCCTAATTTAAGGAAAATCCCTATCTTGTATCAAGGCCATATCTACGCCCCACGTGCATAACAAGATTTCCATCCGTATTAATACGCGATTATTTCGGGAAGTTATACTTACCCGCGAATGTTCCGGTAACTGTAAATTGCAATCACTCACATAAAACCTCAAACTGTTATGAAAAGATCAACACTCGTGCCCTGGCTCATCGTCCTGCTGCTGCTGGCCATCCTGATCTACCGGGAGTTCAACCGCAAGATACCTGTGGATATCGGGAAGGTGAAAGAGCACGCGATCAGCATGAAAGAAGCGGAAGGATATACCAAAGCCTTTACCGAAGCCAAGGCCGCACTCGCACGCCAACTGCCCAACCCCGGCTACCTCGACAGTAACTTCAACCTGCCCCAGTGCGAACTGTTCAACAAAGACGCCATCGGCGCCATCCTGAACAAACCCGGTACGGAAGGCCTCCGCGTTTATCTCGGCCTCAACGGGAAAAAAGAGGTTTGTTTTGTACTGGTGCCTGTTACCGGCAAGGGAAAAGACATTACCGAACGCCTGACCGTACAGTACAACTCCTGGATGCCCGGTGTGTCTTCCGCCAGGGCCGGTTACCCGGACGATGCCGAAGCCATCGAAAGAGGCCAGCGCTGCCCGCATATGTGCGATGTGGAAAGTCCCTTATCCAATCCATAAGACTGTTCATGGAATAACCCAGCCTACTGAAATGAATCATACAATAGCAGCAATACTATCTTTTTCAATCGTTATTCCTGTCATCATGGGGCTGATACGCCTGAGCAAGATACGCGTCAGCTATCAGCCCTTTATGCTCTTCCTCCTGCTGGCCTTTACCGCGGAAATGGTGGGGTTCATCACCGTGAAGATCATCCGGAATAATTACATCTCCACCAACGTCTATACCCTGGTGGAAGCCATCGTGATCGCCTGTATCTTTTACGCATGGGGTTTCTTCAGGGAACACAAGCTGCTCTTCCGCATCGTGCTGGTGCTGTACGCCGGGGTGTGGGTTACGGAAAACCTCATCTTCGGGGACCTGGAAAACCAGATATGCTCCTATTTTATCTTCCTGTATTCGCTGATCACCGTGCTGCTGTCCATCAACGAGATCAACTATCTCATCGCCGAACGGGGCAACCTGTTCAAAAACGCCAGGTTCCTGATCTGCATAGGGTTTATCATCATCTGCGTTTACAGCCTTATCACCGAAGGCACCCAGCTGATAGACCCGGACAATGCCCCGCTTTCCAACAAGATTTTCACATTCTATGTTTATATCAATGCATTCGTTAATATTGTTTATGCAGTGGCGGTGTATTTCATGCCCGAAAGGGATGATATCTACTTCTCCAAACGGTTCAATGCATAGATAACCCCATGGAAGACAGGATACTTTATATCACCATATTCCTCTCCTCACTGCTGGCAGTGATCATCATCTTTTTTATCGCTTCCATCATCCGGTATCACCGCCGCTTTATCCGCCTGCAAAGAAGCCGCATCACCGCGGAGATCAACCAGCTGGAGAACGAACGCAAAAGGATTGCCACGGACCTGCACGACAGCCTGGGCCCCCTGCTGTCCAGCGTGAAGCTGAACATCAGCAGCGTGGAAGTAACGGACCCGCAGGACCGGCAGGTGATCAGCAAGTCCACGAAATACATAGACGAGATCATCACCAGCATGCGGCAGATCTCGTACAACCTGCTGCCCACCACGCTGGAAAGAAAAGGCCTCCTGGACGCCATCCGCGAATTCAACCGCCACCTTGGGCAGGAAGATCTCCTGGAAGTGCATGTGTACGCCATGAATGCCATTGCCCCCAATGCGGAGCAGGACATTCACATTTTCCGCATCGTACAGGAGATCATTCACAATACGCTCAAACATGCCGGCGCCACCCGGCTGGATATCGGTTTTAACCAGGATGCGCGTGAACTGCTGGTACTGATCAAAGACAACGGCAAAGGTTTTAACGTGGAAAAGGCTACGACAGCCTCCAGCGGGCTGGGCCTGAAGAGCCTCGAGATCAGGACGGACATCATGCACGGCACCATCAGAATACAATCCGCGCCGGGAGAAGGTACGAGTTATTACATCCGCATCCCCCGCGGATAAACGACTGTTTTTCAGCGCAGCGTCATTGCTTTCATGACATCCCCAGCCCCGCGCAAATAATTTGTATATTGCGATGACAACCATATTTTACCGACCCTAAGCAACACTTTTCATGAAATACGATATCAGGCTGGTAGTGGCGGATGACCACGAAATCTTCCTGGACGGGCTGGCGCTGATGCTTTCCCGGCAGGAGCACATCACCCTGGTAGGGCAGGCCTCCGACGGGCGGGAGCTGGTAGAGCTGGTGAATGCTGAGAACCCCGATGTGGTGATGACCGATATCAAAATGCCCCGCATGGACGGCATAGCCGCCACCCGCCTGCTGGTACAGCAAAACCCCGAAGTTCGCGTGATCGCCCTTTCCATGTTCGACGAAGAAGACCAGATCGTGGAAATGCTGGAAGCGGGCGCCAAAGGATACCTTCTCAAAAATGCCGACAAACAGGAAATCCTCGACGCCATTGCCAGCGTATACGAAGACCGTGTGTACTACTGTAAAAGCACCTCCGCAAAGCTGGCCGGCATGATCGCCAAAAGCAAATTCAATCCCTATAAACAAAAAGAAGTTATTACTTTCACGGACCGCGAGCAGGAAATTATCAAGCTCATATGCCAACAGTTCACCGCGCAGCAGATAGGTGAACGCATATTCCTGAGCAAACGCACGGTGGAAGGATACAGGACCCGTATACTGGAGAAAATGAACGTCCGCAACACCGCCGGGGTCGTGATGTACGCCCTGAAAAACAACCTGATCAGAGAAGAAGACATCCTTTAAATAAAAAAGACACAACTAAAATCTGCTATGAGAAAATCACTCACTTTACTGGCCCTGCTGGCCTCAGGCGTAGCCTATGCGCAGGATGCCGTTACCTACCAGCGCCCGCCGGCTGTGATCGAGGAGCTGCTGCTGGCCAAACCCACACCATCCGTAAGTATCGACAAATCCGGCGAATGGCTGCTGCTCGCCGAGCGTATTTCGTACCCCGGCATAGAAGAGCTGGCCGAGCAGGAACTGCGTATTGCGGGCCTGCGCCTGAACCCGCGCAACTTCAGCACCACCCGCGGCACTTATAGCGGGAACCTCCAGTTGAAAAATATCAAAACAAAAGAAACCTTTCCCATCACCGGCCTGCCGGAAGGTCTGCGCGCAAACAGCCCGCAGTGGAGCCCGGACGGTAAAAAGGTGGCCCTGATGCAGTACGGCCCGGAGCGTGTAGACCTCTACGTGATCACGCTGGCTACGAAGTCCGCCGCCAAAATAAACACCGCTGCTCTCAACGCCACATCGGGCATGACCTTTACCTGGGTGGACAATAATACCCTCCTGTACAAAACGGTGCCCGCCAATGCCGGTGCACTCCCCGTAGCGCCGCCCGCCCCGAAAGGCCCCGTGGTACAGGAAAGCAAAGGCCGCAGCGCCGCTTCCCGCACGTACCAGGACCTGATCAAAACGCCGCATGACGAAACCCTGTTTGCCTACATGACCACCTCGCAGTTTGTGCTGAACAACGGCCAGGGGGAAAAGAACCTCGGCGCCACCGGTATCGCTACTGCCTTTTCCGTATCGCCGGATAAACAATACCTGATGGTAAGAAAAGTGGAGAAACCATTTTCCTACCTCGTACCGATGTACGGCTTCCCGCATAGCTGGCTGGTGCTGGACATGCAGGGCCGTGAAGTAAAAAACCTCGCCAAAAATCCTTCCTCGGAAGGCGCCCCTATCGGTTTTGACGATGTGATGGACGTGCGCCGCGATTTCTCCTGGAAGGCGGACGATCCGCATACCATCACCTTCACCAAAGCGCTGGACGGCGGCCTTGGCAAACAAAAAGCCGAATACCGCGACGCCGTATACGCCATTGACATGGCGGGAGGTGCTGAGCCCAAAGAACTATTCCGCACCAAACGCCGCTTCGACCGGGTAATATGGGGCAATAAAGAAGTGGCGCTCGTAGAAGAATCCATGTTCGCGGACCGGAAGGAACGCCTCAGCGTTTACAATCAAACCACCGGCAAGCTGGATTCCCTTTTTGAAAAAAGCAGCAACGACGCCTACAGCGATATCGGTTCACCGTTTACCATCCGCAACCAGTATGACGAACGCGTGCTGTTCATACAAAAGAACGGCGAGCTGCTGATGCGCTCCCAGGGCTCTTCCCCGGAAGGCGATATGCCCTTTGTGCAGAGTTATAATCTTAAGACCGGCAAAGGCACCATCCTCTGGCGCTGCCCGGCGAACACTTACGAATATGTAGTGGAAGCCCTGGACCCGGAAAAACTCATCATGCTTACCTCCCGCGAAACCCAGACCGATGTGCCCAACTATTACATCCGCGACCTCCGCAAACGTTCGCTCCTGGGCACGCCCGTAACGGATTTTACCAATCCTTACAAAGCGATGGAAGGCGTGAGCAAACAAAAAATATCCTATAAAAGAGAAGACGGCATAGACCTCACCGGCGACCTGTACCTGCCCAAAGGGTACGATGCCAAAAAAGACGGTCCGCTGCCGGTATTCATCTGGGCGTATCCCCGCGAATACAGGTCCGCCGCGGACGCCGCACAGGTAAGGGGTTCCCGCTATACCTTCACCCGCGTGGGTTACGGCGGCCCTATCTTCTGGGTGACGCAGGGCTACGCGGTGCTGGACAATGCGGAGATGCCCATCGTAGGCGAAGGCGGCAGCCAGCCGAACGATAAGTTCATCCCCCAGCTGTATCTCAATGCCCACGCCGCCATCCAGGCACTGGCCAAAATGGGGGTAGGGGACAGTAACCGCGTGGCGGTAGGCGGCCACAGCTACGGCGCGTTTATGACGGCTAACCTGCTGGCACATACGAAACTGTTCAAAGCCGGCATCGCACGCAGCGGCGCGTATAACAGGACGCTCACGCCATTTGGTTTCCAGGCGGAAGAACGTACGTACTGGGAAGCGCCCGACGTATATTATAACATGAGCCCTTTCAGTTTTGCAGACAAGATCAAAACGCCTTTGCTGATGATCCACGGGGAGCTGGACAACAACCCCGGCACTTTCCCGATCCAGAGCGAACGGCTCTACAATGCCGTAAAAGGCCATGGCGGCACGGTGCGGTACGTACAGCTGCCCTTTGAAAGCCATGGGTATTCCGCCCGGGAAAACCTGTTGCATATGCTCTGGGAGCAAAGCCAGTGGCTGGACAAATATGTAAAGGGAGCGAAATAAATACTATTTAAACTTTTCCTGATAGACAGTTGCCTGATACCCCGGCAGCTGTCTTTTTTTTACCCCTTTCAAAGGTTTTAACACGGATTGGCGTCAAATCTAGCAGAAATACTATCACGCAGAATAACTATCACAATTATGCGGCATGCATTGATCTTTACATTGCTTTTACTGACCTGCGCTCAGTTGTCATTTGCGCAGAATCTGGTGCTGAAAGGTGTGTTGAAAGATAAAGGGGACAGTACTGCACTCAGGAACGCCACCATCCGGCTCAGCTCCCCGGAAGATGCCGCATTTAAGAAACAGGCCCTTACGGACAAAGACGGTGCCTTCGAGATCACCGGGCTTTCCGCCAAGCCTTACATCGTTACCATTTCATATGTAGGCTACGGCGAGCTGACGCGCGCCATCGTACTCCAGGCGGAAACGCAGAACCTGGGCACCGTTATGATGCCCAAAAGCAGCCGCGACCTGAAAGAAGTGGTGATCAAGGGCCAGGTGCCGCCCAGCCAGCAAAAGGGCGATACGCTCCAGTACAATGCGGATGCCTATAAAGTGAACCCCGACGCCAGCGGCGAAGACCTTATCAAAAAGATGCCCGGCATTACCGTGGAAAACGGTACCGTAAAGGCCGGCGGCGAAGAAGTAAAAAAAGTGACCGTGGACGGGAAGGACTTTTTTGGCGACGATGCCGCCATGGCGTTAAAGAACCTCCCGGCGGACGCGATCTCCAAAATAGAAGTGTTCGACCGCCAGAGCGACCAGTCCCGCTTCACGGGCTTCGACGACGGCAATTCCGTAAAAGCCATCAATATCGTGACCCGCGCCGAAATGCGCAACGCCCACTTCGGTAAGGTGTACGCAGGTTATGGTACGGACGACCGGTATTCCGCGGGCGGCAGCGTGAACTTCTTTAAGGACAACAAACGTATCACTATCCTGGGCATTGCCAATAACGTGAACCAGCAGAACTTCTCCTCGCAGGACCTCCTGGGTGTGCAGAGCGCGGCTTCCGGCCGTGGAGGCGGTGGCGGCGGCGGCAGAGGTGGCGGAGGCCGCGGCGGAGGTGGCGGCAACTCCGGAGGCGGGGGAGGGAACTTCCTCACCGGCGGCCAGAGCGGGCTGAACACAACCAACTCTATCGGGATCAACTTCAACGATACCTGGGGCAAAAAAGTGACCTTCAGCGGCAGCTACTTCTTTAACAACTCGAATAGCACCAACGATGTGATCACCCGCACCCAAACGCAGTTCGAGAGAGGCATACAGCTGGAAAACGATACGGCTCTGAGCGGCAGCCACAACTACAACCACCGCTTCAACGTACGCCTGGAATACAAAATAGACTCCAGCAACGAGATCATATTCGAGCCGAATATCAGTTTCCAGAAAAACGACCGGTTCTCCAACTCCATCGGTAATACCTTTATGGCGGACACCCTGCTGAGCAGGAACCTGAGCGGTTCCACCAGCGAAAACTCCGGTTATAACCTGAACGGTAACCTGACCTACCGGCACGCATTCGCCAAAAGAGGCCGTACCATCACCCTGGGCCTGAGCGCCAGGACAAACGACCGCAGTGGCGAAACCTTTACGAACAGCGACCTCGTATACCCGGGAAGCCCGCAGGACAATGATTCCCTGCGCCAAAGGGTAAGGCCCCTCAGCGACGGGGTGAACCTGGGCGTGAACGTAGCCTACACCGAGCCCATCGGCAAATCCGGCCAGCTGCAGGTGAACTATAACCCGAACTGGTCCACGAACAATTCAGACCGCAGGGCTTACCAGTACGACTTTGCCGGCAAGGATTACAACATCCTCGACCCCACGCAGTCCAACATGTTCAGCAACAAATACAACACACAGTCCGCGGGCCTCAGCTATCGCCTGGGCAACCGGGACCGTATGCTGATGGTAGGCGTGAACTACCAGTACGCTGAAATGGAAACCAAAAGGGAATACCCCACCAAAAACTACGCAACACAGAGCTACCAGAATATCCTGCCCAATGCCATGCTGATGTACAAGCTGGGTGAATACAGCCGTGTACGGGTATTCTACCGCGCCAGTACAAACCAGCCGGGCATCGACCAGCTGCAGGACGTATATATCTATTCCGGTCTTACCAACGTATCCATCGGTAACCCGAACCTGAACCCGCAGTTCGGCCACAGCGTAATGGGCCGTTATAACTATACGAACACGCAGAGCGGGCAGAACCTGTTCGTGAACATGAACGTGCAGACAAACAGTAATTACATCGCGAACGCGATCTATACGCCCACGAACGGCAAAGACTCCCTGCTGACCCCTACGGACACACTGAAGGTAGGCGGCAGGCTTTCCAAACCTATCAATATGGATGGCTACTTCAGCGGAAGGACCGGTGTTACCTGGGCTATGCCGGTGAAGTTCATCAAATCGAACCTGAGCGTGAACGCGGGCGTGGGATACAGCAAGATACCCGGTGTGACGAACTCGCTGGCGGGCTTTACCCACAACTACAATTACAACCTGGGAGCGGGCCTGAGCAGCAATATCAGCGAGTATATCGACTTCAACCTGTCTTACAACGCGGTGTTCAACATCGTGAACAATACGATCCAGCCGGAGAATAACAGTAATTATTCCACCCACAACGCCAGCGCCAGCGTCAACCTGCTGTCCAAAAACGGTTTTGTGCTGCAGAACGAAATCAACTACACCTTTACCAAAGGGCTGGGCGAAGGATTCGATCAGCGGTTCGTGCTCTGGAATGCGAGCGTGGGTAAAAAGTTCCTGAAAGAGAAACGCGGGGAGCTGCGCCTGTCTGTATTCGACCTGCTGAAACAGAACCGCAGCATCAACCGTTCGGTGAACGGGCTGGACATTGTGGATCAGCAGAACTCCGTTCTCACCCAATATTTTATGCTTACATTTACTTACCGGCTGAAGAACTTCGGGAAACTGAAGGCCCCTGAAGGCGGTGGGCAGCAGCAGCGCCGCTGGAACCGCGATGGCGGGGACGGCCCTCCGGGCGGCATGCCTGGCGGAATGCGCAACAGGGACTTCTAGCACCGTTTTAACACCTATATGCAAGTAGCTTGACGGATATCATAGCACATCTGAAACAAGGGAGCGAAACCGCCTTTAAAGAACTGGTGGCTCAGTGGAAGGGGATGGTGTACAACACCGCCCTCGGCATCCTGCAAAATGAAGCGGATGCGGAGGATGTGTCTCAGGAAGTGTTTATGCAGGTGTTTGAATCCATCGGGACCTTTAAAGGAGAATCACAGATATCCACCTGGCTGTACCGCATCACGGTGACCAAATGCCTTGATTTTCTGCGGAAAAAGACCCGGAAAAAGCGGTGGGGGAAAGTATACAGCCTTTTCGGACAGAATAATGAACTGGTAATAGATCCCCCTGAATTTCACCATCCCGGCGTGGAACTGGCCAACAAAGAACGGGCGCAGCTCCTTTTTAAAGCGATCGCCCGGCTGCCGGACAGCCAGAAGGCCGCATTTGTGCTCAACAAGCTGGAAGGCTTGAGTTCCAAGGAGATAGCCGGGATTATGGACGCATCGGTATCGGCCGTGGAAGGCCTGCTGCACCGCGCCAAACAGAATTTAAGGGACCAATTGGAAGATTATTACAGAAATGAGGAGTAAATACAAGTATTCAGCATAATTATCGTCTAAATTAAATACAGCGATTATGAAAGCGAGACGAGACATAGAACAGGAAATAAACAGGACGCTCAGCAGCCTCGATGGAGCGCAGCGGGCGGAGCCGGGGGATTTCTTTTTTACCCGTCTCCAGGCCCGCCTGGGGCGCGCAGAACCCGCCGACGCATGGGAACGCTTTATTGGCGTGATCGCCCGGCCCTCTGTAGCATTTACCGCCCTGGCGCTGATCCTGGCCGTAAACGGCGTCATGTTCGCCATGAACCTGCCCACCGCGGAAAGGAAGGAACAGGCCGCCCTTCAGCAGGCATTCCAGGATGATGAATACCAGCTGAGCCTCACCAATTTTTATGAGTTAGAAAAACCGGAACAATAATGAGGGAAACATTCGCGAGGAATAAAGTACTGAGTGTATTGGTGATCATCCTGTTGCTGACAAACCTTCTCCTGCTGTTTTTCTTTGTATGGAGAACGCCGGAAGAAGCGCCCAAAAGCAATAACAAGGGAAGGGGAGAAGTGCTGCAGCTGCTGGAAAAACAGGTTGGCTTCAGCAAAGAACAACTGGAACAGTACAAACAATTAAAAGACCAGCACTGGGAACGCCTGAAACCCTCATTCGGGGAGCTGCGCGCCGCCAGGGACAGTTTTTACATATTACTGAAACAAGATTCGGTACCCGATTCCGTACTGACGGCCGCAGCGGACTCCATCGGCGCCAAGCAGGTGACGATAGACCTCCAGACTTACCGGCACTTCCGTGAAGTACGCAGCCTGTGCACGCCGGAGCAACTTCCGCAGTACGACTCCGTGGTGCAGCATGTGATGAAAAAAATGAACAACTTCAGGAAAAGCCCCCCAAAGGAAGACAGCCTGAAAAAATGACCATGAGCATTTAAATATAATACCTCCAAAACCCTTAAACAATCACAACATGAAGAAACAGATCCTGTTTGTGCTGGCATTTCTGCTGGCAGTGAACGTGGCCGCCTTTGCTCAGCAAGGTGGTGGAAACGGCCAGGGCCGTTCCGTGGAAGAACGCGTAAAACAAACACTTGAGCGCCTCACGACTGAACTGCAGCTGAACAAGGAACAGGTTACCAAACTGGACACCGTGTTCACCCATTCTTACAAAGAAATGCAGAAGAAACGTGAAGAAGCCCAGGCAGGCGGAGGCCGCATGGACCGCGAAGCGTTTCAGAAGCTGAACGAAGAAAGGGACGTGAAAGTAAAAGCTATTCTCACCGACGACCAGTTCAAAAAGTACAAGGAACAGATGGAAGCAATGCGTCAGCGCCGTGCTAACGGTGGCGGCGGAAGCAACTAAGTTCCGGTCCAAAGACTGTGGCCGTATTATACTGCAAACAACCTAGAAGAATGCACGCAGTATAGTACGGCTTTTTTGTGCCCCGAATTGTCGTAATTTGCCGGCGATATGTTGCAATTCCTACAAGACCACTGGCAGTCCATCGGCCTTATCATTCTGTACGGTATCACCTTCCTGGTAGCCATCAAAGCGCTGCTCGAAACACGGTCCAACGGTAAAACGCTGGCATATCTCCTCCTTCTTTTTTTCCTGCCCGGTATAGGCGTGCTCGTATACCTCCTCATCGGCGTGAATCGCCGCATCAACCGTATTTACAGCCGCAAATGGATGAGCAACGTACGCCTCAGCGAACGCCTACAGGATTACCTGCGGCAGGAAAACCGGCAGACGCTGCTGGAGCACCCGGACCTGATGACGAACAAAACAGGCATCGCCCGCCTGCTGTTCAGGGATTCCCTCTCGCCCATCACCCCGGACAATGAAGCGATCCTCCTCATCAACGGGGAAGAAAAATTTCCGCAACTGCTGGATGCGCTCCGCTCCGCCAAACATCATATCCACCTCGAATATTACATCTTCGAAGAAGACACCATCGGCATGGAGATCATGGACGTACTGCGGCAAAAGGCCCGGGAAGGCGTGGAAGTACGGTTTATTTACGATGACTTCGGCAGCTCGGACATCAACCGGCGTTTCCTGCGCCAGATGCGCGGCTCCGGGGTGGAAGTATATCCCTTTTACCGCGTGCGCCTGCTGGCCAACCGGCTCAATTACCGCAATCACCGCAAGATCGTGGTGGTGGACGGGCATACTGGTTTTATCGGCGGCATCAACGTTGCGGACCGGTATGTGAACGACCCGAAATACCGTGGCAAACACCCCGAATGGCCCTTCTGGCGCGATACCCATCTTTGTATCAAAGGGCAGGGGGTGCATACGCTCCAATTCCTGTTTATGGGCGACTGGAACTTCTGCGCGGAAGCGGACCTGCCCATCACGCAGGACTTTTTCCCGGACATCCCCGTTACCGGCAAAGACCTGGTGCAAATCGCGGCCAGCGGCCCGGATTCCGAGCGGTCCTCCATCATGCTGAGTTATCTTGCGGCCATCAACCAGGCCCAGCGGTCCGTATATATCACCACGCCTTATTTTATCCCGAACGAGCCGATATTAAACGCCTTGCAGCAGGCAGCCCTCTCCGGCGTGGACGTACGCCTGCTGGTGCCCGGGGACCTGAGCGACAGCCGGGTGGTGAACAAGGCCGCCGAATCCTTTTACGAGGACCTGCTGAGCACAGGGGTACGCATATTCCGCTACACGAAAGGGTTTGTACACGCCAAAACCATGGTGGTGGACGATAACCTCACGGTGGTAGGCACCGCGAACATGGACATCCGGAGCTTTGACTTCAACTTCGAGGTGAATGCGTTTGTATATAGCCGGGAGGCGAACTGGAAGCTGACGGAGGCTTTCCTGCAGGATTGCCTGTACAGTTCCGAGCTGCTGCTGGAGGAGTGGCGGGCGAGAGGCCGCTGGAAGCGGCTGGGGGAGGCGGTGGTGAGGCTTTTCAGCCCGTTGTTGTAAAGACCCGGCATGGTCACCCGGCCGCATTAAAGGGGAGCGGAGAGCTTTTTTGAGCCATTCGGCCGCCTGGTGAAGGGTTCCGGCAGCGTTGCACCCTTTTTTTACCCCGATCCAAAAAAATAGATTGATATATTTCGATATTTCGAAAAAGTACCTATATTTGCATCATGATCATAGACGAAGCGATGATAGTGAAGGCGGCGAACGCAATCTCAGATAAACACCGGATGGCTATCCTTATGCAGATAGCCAGGCAGGAGTGTAGTATCTGTTGCGGGGCGATCCAGGATCTTACCTGCCTTTCACAACCCACCGTGTCGCATCATATCAAGATACTGGTAGACAGTGGCGTGCTGATCAGTTCCAAAGAAGGGCGCAACGTCAACCTGACTATCAATCGCGAGATGATGAAACAGCTGTCTATGTTCTTCCTTCAGCTCAGCTGAGTTTTTTTGCCTAAAAATATCGAAGTTTTTAAATAAATCGATACAATAACACACAATTAAACACACACTAAAAATGAGCACCTTAAAAGATAAAGTAGCGATAGTAACGGGTGGGAACAGCGGTATTGGCCTGGCCACCGCGGAGGAGTTCATTGCCAGGGGAGCAAAAGTGGTGATCACCGGGCGCAACCGCGATGCTGTAGACGCGGCTGCCTCCGGGCTGGGAAGCGGTACACTGGGCGTGACCGCGGACCAGGCGAGCATCACAGACGCCGAAGCGCTGGTGAACACCGTGAAGGAACGATATGGTAAAGTTGACGTGCTGTTCGTCAACGCCGGCATCGGCGCCTTCGCACCTGTAAATGACGTAACAGAAGAGCAATTTGACCAGATGATGAATGTAAACTTCAAGGGCGCATTCTTCACCATCCAGAAGTTCCTGCCGCTGCTGAACGACGGGGCTTCCATCATCCTTTTATCATCTATAAATGCTTTCACCGGTATGCCCGGCGCAAGCGTTTATTCCGCCAGCAAAGCCGCGCTCAATTCACTGGGCCGTACGTTGAGCCGCGAGCTGGCAACCCGGCGCATCCGTGTGAACACGGTGAACCCCGGGCCGATCAAAACGCCCATCCTGGCGAAAGCCGGGCTGGACGAAGCAAGTGTAGCCTCCTTCCATCAAAAATTCGCGGAGCGGATACCGCTTAATCGCGCCGGTGAGTCCGCAGAGGTCGCAAAGCTCGTAGCATTCCTTGCTTCCAGCGATGCGTCCTTTATCACCGGCGCGGAATATAACATTGATGGAGGCTTCACCGTACACGAATTATTGGGTTAAAAAAGTAAGACTGCATATTTTCATTATCCGTTGTAACCCGATGCGTTAAAAACAAATTGACATAAGCATCGCCGGGCGGTTTCGCACCGTCCCGGCTCTTTTTAATCATCTTTCAAATGCCTAACTTTAAGCCATAAAACCATGCTATATGACTGTAAAAGAACCGTCGTCGCTATACACCGTCCGGTTTAACGACTGCGACCCGTTCGGGCATCTGAACAATGCGTCTTATATCAACTATTTTATGAACGCCAGGGAAGATCACCTGGCCGAGCATTATAACCTTCACCTGAAGGACTTTGCCGCGAAAGGTTTTGGATGGGTGGTGAACCAGCACCAGATCGCTTATCTCAAGCCCGCATTCGTGGCAGAGAAAGTGTACATCCATTCACGTGTGCTGGAATATTCCGGCAACCACATCGTCGTGGAAATGTGGATGACGGACGAACAGAAAAAGAAAGTAAAGGCCTTCCTCTGGTCCAGGTTCGTACATGTGGACCTGAAGACCGGCAAAAGAGCCGAACACGACGAGGCGCTGCTCAAACTCCTGGAAGAGATCCGGGTGGAGCACAACGGCGTGGATACGTTTGATCAAAGGGTGGGAGCGGTGCTTCAATCCTTCTGAGCCCCTTAAGATAATTTAGTAAACAGTTGTAGGTAACAGCCGCCGGGGCATTCTTGTCCCGGCTTATTTTTTTCCTGAGGTGGCGCAAAGACCCCATCAATTACCAGCGCTTAGGTTTGTTTTCTTTTATCGTTTATCGTGACATAACAGGAAGCACTACCTGTTTACCAGTAGTTTTATACTAGTTGTTTTAAAGTAGAAGAACCGGGGAATGGCTAGCAGCAACGGTTTTCATATGTCAGTGCATTAAGACACCACCTGTCCGCAGTTAACAATAATTTAAAGCACGGGCCCGCCATGATAGCAGCGTTCGTATAACTTTGCGGTGCATTCCCAGGCACACCATGAAACCAATTCCTGATATTGAACTTCTTCAACGGCTGAAATCAGATGAACCTGACGCCTTCAGGCTCCTGTTTGATACCTATTGGGAAAGACTGTACCAGGTAGCTTACCAGAAACTGAGATCCGAAGAGGACGCCAAAGATATTGTCCAGAACAGCCTGATACGGATCTGGCAGCGGAAAAACACGCTGGACATCAAAGTGTCCCTGGAAGCATACCTGACCAGCGTAGTGCGTTATGAAATACTCTCCTTCATTGCCGCTTCCATCAAAACAAAAGAAAAACAGGAGCAGATTGCCCGCCACGTATTACCCGACTTCGTGCAGCTGGTGGACAGCCTGCAGGTCAAGGAACTGCACCAGCATCTCGACAAACTGGTACAGCAGCTGCCCGAAAAAATGCGGCGGGTATACCTGCTGAGCCGCAACGATGACCTCTCCATCAGCGAAATTTCCCACTCCCTCCAATTATCCGAACAAACTGTCAGGAACCAGCTGAATACCGCGCTGGCCCGCATCAAAGCCGGGCTGGTGGAGTTTATGCTGCTCCTGCTGGTAAGCCAGTACCTGCAGTGCCCTGTGCCCTTATTTTGCTTGTTAATGATTTCGTAACATTCGGGCATGGTTAAGTGAGCCGGTTTTATACGCTTACTGTATGAAGACGATCACTATGCAATTAAAAGAGTTAGGGGAGATTCTCGACCGCTATTTATCAGGAACCGCCACCAAAGCCGAAAGACGGCTGATAGAAAACTATTGGGCACAATCAGGAAATGAAGAACAGCTGAAGCTGAGCGGCGAAGAAAAATCGCGGCTGGCGGAGAGCATATGGGAAGGCCTGCTTTTAAAATCAGCGCGGCCGCAGCCGCGTGTAGCCAGGCTTATCAACAGGCGCCTGTTATTACAGGCTGCCTCCGTTGCCATCCTGTTGAGTGTAGCCGGAATGTTCAGCTGGCAATATATATTTAAAGGCCGCGGGCGCCACAATATTACCTATACCACCATCATTGCCCGCGCCGGCAAAGTGCTGGATTATACACTCCCGGACAGCTCCCTGCTGCATATCTTCCCGGGTTCCGAAATACAGGTGCCGGATAACTTTAACCAGGCGGACAGGCGCATCAGCGTGAACGGAAAAGTATTTTTTGAAGTAAGGCCGGATGAGGCCAGACCATTCTACGCAATGGCCGGAGCGCTGCAAACACAGGTACTGGGCACTTCTTTCGAGGTAAATACCTTTCATCACAACAGGCCCGCTGTAACTGTGCGCAGCGGGCGCGTAGGTGTTTCCTACCAGGGTAAACAATTGTCGCAGCTGGGCGTGAACGATCAGCTGCGCTTTAACCTTCCAACGGGTGATATGCAACTGCTGCGTGTGAATGCCGCGGAGCAATGCGACTGGTGGAACGGGCAGCTTTCCTTTGAACATACGCCGCTGCCGGAAGTGCTGGAACATATAGAAAAATGGTTCGGCGTTGACATTGTCCTGCAGGGGGAAAGGCTGCGGGAAGAAACAGTGACCACCAGCTTCGGAACGGATGCATCGCTGCCTGAAGTGCTGTCGCTGCTTACAAGAACACTGGATGGCCATTACGAGATAAAAGACCGTGAAATTTTGATCTACTAGTACATATCATTCTCCATTTATTATCGACACATTACTCCAGCTATGCGATATCGAATTATCCTCAGGCTTGTGCTGCTGTTCCTTGTGCTGGGCTGTGCCACACAATTTCCGCGCGCACAAACGCCAGACAGGAAGATCACATTCCCACAACCGAAAACCACTGTGGGAGAGGCTATCAAGGCCATTGAAAAGCAGACAACGCTGCAGTTTTCCTATGGAAGCAACGTATTACAACGGACGGGCCGCGGTATCGTACTCGGAAACAGTACGGTTACGCTGGAAAAAGTATTGCAGGCCATGCAGGCGCAGGCCGGCATCCGTTATGAACTGGATAAGGACAACCGGATCATTTTGAAAACAGAAGATGCCGGCCAGCCGAAATCCACCGCGCAGTCTTCCCCCGATCCGGGTAAAACCATCACCGGTAAGGTGCTGGATGCGGAAAAAAAGACCCCGGTGCCGGGTGTTTCGGTGGGCATCAAACATACCGGGAGGGGCACCACTACCAACGTGGAAGGGGAGTTCCGGCTTACCGTTCCTGCTACGGGCGCCATACTGGTTTTTAGTTTCATCGGTTATGCGCCGCAGGAAGTGCATGTGAGGGATGCCGCCAATATCACCATCCGCCTGGCCTCCAGCCAGAAAATGCTGGGAGGAGTGACGGTATCGGCTATACGTAATCATAATACGGACGAAGCCACTTTGTCTGAACGGAAAAAATCCGCTGTTATCTCCGATGCCATTTCCGCGCAGCAGATCGAAAGAACGGCCAGCATTACCACCACGCAGGCGCTGCAACGCGTAGCCGGGGTATCGGTGACGGATGACAAATACGTGGCCATCCGCGGCCTCGGAGACCGCAGCGTGATCGCGGAACTGAATGGCGCCCGCCTTTCGTCTGCGGACCCGGACAGGACCGCTGTGCCGCTGGATCTCGTGCCCGCCGCGCTGCTCGACAATATCACCATTTACAAAACATTGTCCGCAGACAGGCCCGCGGACGCTTCCGCCGGTATCATCGAGCTTAAGACCAAGTCCGTGCCCACTGCGCTGACGCTGGAAGTAGCCGCCCAGGCAGGTTTTAATTCCGCGATCGGCCTCAATGGCAAATACAATGGTTTTTATAACGACAACCTGGGATTCCTGGGGCAGGAAGTAAAATCCCACCAGTTATCCGGCGACTTCCTGCGCCTGGCCGAACAATACCCCGGCGGGCTGAAACAGATGCAGGAAGTGTTTATCCAGAGCCGTAACAATCCCGCCCTGGCAAACGAAGCCATGCGCATCAGCGATATTATGCAGTCGTTCGACCCCGTGCTGACCTCCCGCTATAAAACGGCCAGCCCTAACCAGCTTTATTCCGTTTCTTTCGGCAACTCTTTTAAGATTTTCGGTGGGCGGCATAAACTGGGAGTTGTGATCAACGGCAACTACTACCAGCGTTATGAGGATATTTACCAGGGAGAACGTAACCAGTACAGCCTTTTCCAGGGCGTGGTAACAGGATCGCCGAAGATATTCAACCAGCTGCGTATCCCGAACTTTATTTCCCCGGCATTTCCCCGGCTGGGCAATTACCTGTCTTACCAGGAAAATACCGGCAGGAGGATCATCAATTACGGCGGCCTGCTGGGCCTGGCCTACCAGTTTAACCCACGCCATGTCATACAGTTCCAATATGTAGGCAGCAGGGGAGCGGAAGCCGTTGCCAGCAGCCTTTCCGGCGAATGGAAAAATTCAGGGCTCAATTACCCGGTATATAACTACATCGATCAGCTGAAGCTGACTTACCGTACGTTCAATACTTTCAACCTGCAGGGAGAGCATAAGTTCATCAGTAAAGACTGGTCGCCGCGGCTGACCTACAACCTGAGCAGCTCCAACACCATACAGGATGAACCGGACTACCGTTCCAGCAACTACGCCGTGTTGCGCTCAAGCAAACAGATAGCGACGGGTGGCGCGGGTATCGGCGAAGATGTATATGCTTTTGTTACCGGGCTTACACATGGCGTAGGCAGCGATTATACCCGCGCCATCGTTACGGATCCTAATGGCAGGCAGTTCCGCAAGCTCACAGAGAAAAACTACAACGCGAAAATGGATCTTACTTTTCCTTTTCAGCTGTACGGGGAAGAACAGGTGATAAAGATCGGCGGCAACTTCCTGAGAAGGGAACGCGACTACCGGGAGAATGTGCTGGGGCTTCCGGGCAGCAACCTTGGTGGCGGCGGTACGGACCTGTTGAATAAAGTGAAAGGGGACATCGACCAGCTGGTATCTTCCAGGTACGTGGGCATGAAAGATCCTTCTTCCTATAACGAGGAAGGACAGCCGAGGGTGGGCGGCTTTTTATACCAGATCAAAAAATCACCGAACAACTATACCGGCACCTATGAAACCAGGGCATTTTACATTATGGCCGACGCGCGGGTGGGCGGTAAGCTCCGGATCAACGGCGGCGTGCGTTTCGAAGGCACGATCATTGATGCGAGCGTGGACACCGCCAATGTTTTTTTTCCGCCCTCGCTGGACCTGGTGTCCAATCTTCCGGGAGTGACCATCAGCAATGTGACAGACAGGCCATTTTCCAGCTACCGCGTAAATTATAAACCTTATTATTCCACGAACATAACCTATGCCGTCCGGGAGGACATGAACCTGCGGCTGGCCTATGGCACTTCCCTGGCCAGGCCCGAGCTGCGCGAGCTGACCAACATCTACCTGTTTGATCCTTTCCAGTTTGCGGTAGTGGCGGGCAATCCCACATTGCAGAACCAGTTCACCAGGAGTTATGACTTCAGGTGGGAATGGTTCACAGCGCCGCGCGAAGTACTGGCCGTATCCGCATTTGGCAAACATATCAGCAACCAGCTGCAGAAAGTTTTCAGTTATAAATCGCAGGGCAACCTGTCTACCTCCCCGGAATTTCCGCTGATCAATTTCCAGAATGATCCCAACCCGGGACGTGTGTACGGGCTTGAGTTTGAAGCGAGGCGCAGCATGGAGTGGCTGTGGCCTTCCGCCTTCCGTAACCTGTTCTTTAACGCGAACCTGATGCTGGCCATGAGCCGTATCAAAAAGAATCCCGAGCGCCTGGACGCTTCCCGCATCAACGACCGCCGCTCGCCGGAAACCAGCCCCGTATTTGAGCAGGCGCCGTATTCCATCAATGTGGGCCTTGGTTATCTGAACCATAAGAGCCAGACGGACGTGAACCTGAACTTCAACATGACCGGCGCCCGACTTGTACAGGTACAGCTGGACGGTACGCCGGACATTTTTGACCGGCCGCTTCCCATGCTGGATCTTGTATTCACCCAGCGCCTGAACCGGCATTTTGTGGTGAAAGGGTTTGCCAAGAACATTCTCAACCCATACTACAGGCAGGTGTATACGAACGCTGGCAATAACGGAGAGTACCACGGCCATACCTACGTGTACCGTCAATATAAAAAAGGATCCGAGTTCTCGCTGGGCATTGCCTATAAAATTCTTTAAAGCTATGTGTACGAAGTATATCATGAAACCTGTCATCTTTGCGGCCGCTTTGCTGATACTGCTGACAGGCGCGGGATGTAACAAAGAAAAAATTTCCGGCAGGGCGAAGGAGGACGATCTCCAGAATGCCCCCGGTTCCAATATCCGCCTGTATAATTTATCCGGTGCGGATATGTCTGTGGTGATCAACAATACAGTGCTTACCAGCCAGTTTGCCGGCGGCATTGAAACCCCCACGCCTACATTGATAGGGAGGAAGCTCTTCCCTCAGGGGCTCTGGAAAAAAAGGGCCGCTTTCACCATACCAACCACACTGCTCGATAAATCCGGCCGCGCCTACATCTCCATTCCCGGTTATTTTCCCGGTACGCGGCTGGACCAGCAGGTACGCATCACTTTTTCCGATACCAGCCTGCAGAACGATCCGCTGGTGCCGGAAGACTATTACCTGCTGCCCAGCGCCAAGCTGGTAAAATTTCCGCGCAACAGCACCCCGCCGTCCAACCCGCAGAATTTTAAACTGCGCATTGTGAACCTGGGCAGCGCGGAAAGCGCCTTCGGGCTTACGGGGCCTGTAACGGCCACCTATGCGGACGGTTCACCCGTGGACCGACTGCAACATATCGCGCCGGGCGCTTCATCCGATTATGTGGAATTGCCTTACGGGGCCTACCAGTTTAAAATGTTTGCGGAAGATGGCGGCATGGTCAATTACCAGAAGCAACTGTGTACAGAAGATATGCAGCCGGCCTTTAATCCATGCGTACCCGCCGTGGACCTGCCGCAACAGGGTTACATGCCCCAGGTGGCCACCTTTAAGCCGGGAGGGGTATATACCCTGCTGGTGCTGACCGGTACGTTTGTTTATGACAATGACTGCACCTTCATCAAAGATGTGCGTTACGCCAATATCTACCAGACGGTAGCGGACCTTGACCCCGGCATCAACTTCAGCTACGCACGCATGAATGCCGTGAACACCATTCCCGGCCGGAAAATCACTATCTCGGTTGATGGCAAAACGATGGGCGGGCCGCTTGAATACATCGGGGAGACGTTTACCGCCCGTGCATTACCCGCGGAATATCATACGTTCGTCCAGGGGGAGCATGTGGTGCAGGTAAAGGATGAAGGGGGGAATGTTGTCAGTGAAAGCTCCATCCGTCTTTTCCCCTTTGACAATTATACGGTATGGGCACATGCCGCCGCAGACGGAAAAATAAAGCTGGTGTTCACCGCCAACGATATGACCAATACCAGGTACAGAACATGGGACGATCCGGAGGACGACCATACTGACGGGGATATGCGCAGGATACGTTTCCAGTACGTGTGGCAAAGCAGGTTCATGAACTTCTGCAACACCCAGCCGTACATCACCTTCACCAATAACGGCCAGCTGTTCCTGCCTGCGTTCATGCATCCGGACAGCCTGCGCCCATTCCAGGCCTACCAGCTGATGCAGCCCGGTGTTGTGCCGGTAAAGAACGGTTCCATCTTTTATTTTCTGCCTAATATCCTGACTTACCGGCCAGATGGCGCCCCCGCCCAGCACAACAGCGAGGCCCACCTGTTTCCGCGCAAGATATGGGTGAACGCCGCGGGCAACCCGCCCGCCCTGCCTGGCAGCCTGCTGACGGACATCGCGCCGCTGACCAGCGAGCGCACCTTTTTTGCCAACGAGGGGATGTACAGACCGGGCACGCTGAAACCGCCCGCCGAGAATGGCATTTACACCGTGGCCCTCGTAGGCGGAGCGGCCAACCAACCGGCGAAGCTGATCGCGATCAAACACAATAAATAAAAAAGAAGATGAAAGGTTTTACAAAATCCGGTGATACCGGGCGCAAAAGAGGAGCCGCCAGCTATATGCTCCTGTTGATGTTCGCAGTGCCTTGCATGTTCAGTTGTTATAAATACAAAGAACTGGAAGAGGAGAAGGAGCCTGCTTACCTGCGTGTATTCAATTCCATTGCATTCAGCGCGGACGCCACCAGCCCGCGCAGGGCATTGCCGTTCTTTACATTTATGATGGACCCTGAAACGGACGCGGACGGCGTTCCCACGCAGGCAAAGACCATGTGCGATTTTCTCACCACGAGGCAGTTGTATAGTTCGTCCTATCCCATGAATGAAGCGAACAGCTCGGAAGGTACTTATGTGATCGATGAATCAGGTACTAAAATATTCAGCAACAGCCCGCTTAATTTCGAATATCCCGGCAATGCGCATGTACTGACGGCGCCGGCCATCAACGGTTTCGACATGTCCGCCTGGGCGCAGATACCATCCGGGCGGCACCGGATCATGTTCATCTCCAGGCCAAAGAACGATGTGCCTTTTACCAGTCTCTCCAAAGAGATCAGGAAACAGGTCGTGATCGATACGGTGGTTGAATTTCAAAAGGGGGAAGTTTATACGATGCAGATACTGAGCGAGGATCCGGACAACAATACGGTGCGCCTTTATGTAAGAAGAGAACAATTCATTCACCAGGCATTCGAGGAAGACAAGCTCTACGTAGGCTACCTGAACCTTTCCGGGAAACGCCCCAGGCTGGCAGCAGATCACTTCATCTCCGTATTCCCTGAAAAGGTAAGGATCAGCTACAGTTATAAGACCCATGATGATGTGAAAAGAGGAACCTATCACCCGCTGCCCGGCTTCAATAATGTCTTTTACACCATCCTGAATACAAGGCAGGACACCACGGTAAATTACATGACCCTGCCGCTGCTGCCCCGCGACTATTTCTTTGAGAAAGACACGCTGAGGAGCTATTACAGGGTGGACGCCACTTACGGCGTTATCCGCGCGATTCCCACACTCCCTTACGCGGAATTCTATTTTGCGGACGGGGATGGTTCCGGGTCAGGCGGCGGTGCGGAGGGCAGTATGTATATGGTCGCTCACCAGGCGAACCCGGTGCCGTTCAATATTTACCGTTTCAAAGCATACAGGTCCACCAGTGCGGGCAGCGGGGAACAGGCGCCCAGCCTTAACCTGATCGTCAGCAGCGGGGGCAGTTACCATGTTTATGCAACCGTGAATATCATGGAGATCGTGTATGACCGGATCTATATGATGCAGATACAAAGAGCCTTCAACAAAGTACCAGGATAAGCCGGTGCGCAAAAGGACGCCGCGCAAATCAAAACAGGGTTGCCGGCGGGGTTTAACCGATAAAAAAAATACAATGAAAAGACCGCTGTTATATATGCTGCTGCTGATATGCACGGCAGGCTGCATCAAGGAAAAAACGGTTCCCGGCCCGGCGGGGGACCGCACAACGGCTACGCTCAGAAGCCTGCTGGCCAACAATTTTACATTCAGCATGTTCTATACCGCCATGCGGCGCGCGGGCGTGGACACGTTGCTGGACGGCCACGCCTATACGCTGCTGCTGCCGGACAACAATGCATTTGCCGGCGCGGGTATTACGGCGGACAGCCTGGACCGCATACCAGTGGAGACCTTGCGCAAACAAATCCTGTACCATGTGCTGAGAGGCAGCTTTCGGAGAATGGACGTGCCACAGGCCATCGATTATCAATACCTGACCATGGAAGGAAATGCGCTGTTTACTTCCGTTAATCTTACCGCATCTCCGCAACTGAGGGACACCACCATTTACGTGAATGGCATACCCGCGGTACGGCAGGATGTGATGGCGGTGAACGGCGTGATACATATCCTGCAAAAACCGCTGACTGTTCCGGTATCCAGCGTGCAATACCTGCTGGAGCAAAATCCTGATTACAGTTGTCTTGTAGCCGGCTTCAAGAAGTTTGGGCTGTGGAACAGGTTGCTGGAACCGGGGCCATTCGTTATCATGGCGCCCACCAATGAGTCTTTCGCCCAGCATAACTGGGACGAAGCCGCCATCAATGACATGCAGCCGGAAACATTCAGGCCGCTGGTCTTCAGCTGTTACCAGCTGAACAGCATGTTCTTTTTTAATATCGATTTTATGAAGCTGGCGCCGCCCAGCGGTCCCGTGCTCCTGGACAGCGCCTACCTGAAGTACGACGGTAACCTGCCGGATGGCACCTTCGGGTTCCGGGTGCTGCCTCTTAACTACCGGGAACTGGAAGGTGCGCAGATGATCTACTGGTACGGCAGAACTTTTGGCATCAATAAGCCGGACCAGCTGGCCGCCAACGGCATCGTACACCAGATCGACAAGGTAGGCGTTGTGCCCGACAGTGTTAAAATCCGGTAATCATCCTCCAAAAAAAAGTATATGGAATATAGAAAACTGCTGATGGGAACAGTAGCCTTACTGTCGGTGGCATTTACAGGATGCATGAAACCATCCGATTCGCCGCTGCAAACATCGCATCCGCTCAGCTTCAACAAGGATAACCTGGCAAAGACCATCGCCGCGGTTGATTCACTGAGTCTCTTTTACGAAGCAGTGCAACGGTTGGGGTATACCGGTCTGTTTGAAAGCACCAGCAACTATACCGTGATGGCCCCGGGTAACGGCGCCATGCAGGCTGGGGGGCTGAACAGCAGCCAGATCCGCGCGCTGCCCCTGGATTCCCTGCGTAAACTGATCGCGTATCACATCCTGCCCGGCGCTTATGCGGACAGCTCCCTGAAGAGCCTTGCTTTCAGCCAGGTCATTGAAACGCTGCGGGCGGATACCGGGTTTGTCCCCGGCCAGGGGTATAAGGTCACAAAGTCTTACCTGTACATACAGCAGGGGGATTCCCTTTACCTGGACGATTATGCCGCGGCCGGCAACGCGCCGCCCATACAGGCTTCCAACGGCTATATCTATCCCATCCGCAAGGTGCTGGATCGTACGCTGACGGATAACAGCCGCAGTCTCTGGGACGTGATCTCCACAGACCCTGACCTCAGCATGTACCTGGCCGCTATACGGCTGCAGGACAGCATCCGCACCTGCGACTTATTTGATGATAACATCTACTATGCTTTTTATCTTGGCATGGGTCCGGACAGCAATAATTTTACCGCAAAAAAAATAAGGGAGGACGGCTACGTTAACTATTCCAAAACGCCCACTTTGCTGGCGCCCACCAACAAAGCCTTTCAGGACGCGGGTTTTCATTCAATTGATGACCTCAGGCAATTCGCCCTGCGTTATCCTATCGGTATACGGCCATGGGTAAACGATGATTTCACCGAGTATAAGATAGACGTGCTTTATAGCTCCCTGGATACCCTGCTTGGCCAGCACCTGCTGCACAACGACGGCGTGTCGGACGGAAGCCAGCGGTTCCCCGTCAGGATATTATACAGCGATATGTTGAAGGGAAAAGTGAATAACGGCATCTTCAACAAACGGCTTCGTGATCTGACCGCCGGGTTCCGTTTATATCTCAGGTATCCCTGGGACCTTCAGTTCTCCCAGGCGGGAGGCGTAGCTTATGTGCAGTGGCACCCCGGCTCGCCTAAAATAATGATACCACGCGATACTGACCCGAAGCGGCCGGCCCGCAACTATTCACTGGAGAACGGGGCGATCTACAAGATAGACGGGCTCTTTTATCCATTCCATTAAACTGAACCGAACATGCATTGCGAACAAAAAAATATTTCCCTGCGGGCCTTCCTGCTCACCGCCTGCCTGCTTTTAACTGGGCTCGCAGGATGCGATAACAAAGAAGATGAGCCGATGCCTGAACCGGTGGACAGAAACCGCATAGGGTATATTATCCAGGACAATTTCACCCTGAGCGTATGTGCCAAAGTGCTTACCCTTACCGGCGTGATAAAAAAAGTTACCGACAGCACCCGCTATACTTTCCTGACACCGAACGACAAAGCATTTGAACTGATCGGGGCAGGCACCTATTTCCCTTATGCAGGTTTTACGGAAGCCTGGTTATCCGGCCGGCTGAACTATGCCGCGCTGAAAGGAGCGGTTGCCTTCAGGGACCTGCCGCTGGGCGTAAATCAGCCGTTGCCTTCCGCAAACGGTTTCAGGGCATATGTGAGCAGGTACCGCCGCAACAATGATACCATCACCACTGTGAACGGCATGCGGGTACTGCAGGCGGATGTGAAGGCATCCAATGGTTTCCTGCAGGTAACGGGAGAAGTGGCACATTCGGAAAACTACGGGAATGTCGCGTTATTCCTGCTCAATGATACTTCCTACACGCTTTTCGCACTGGCGGCAGAACGGAGCGGCCTGATGCAGCAACTGCGGTCCGGTGAAAAAACATTTACCGTACTGGCCCCGCTAAACTCCGTGATGCGGACTTACGGCGCCATCAGGCCCGGCCTTAACCTGACATCGCCGGACAGCATACTGGCGGCGGATCCCACGGCGCTGGCGAACCTCCTGCAATATCACATCACGGAAGGGCGCTATTTCCTGGACAGGCTGCAGGACCACCTGCTTACTTCACCTGATCCGCATCTCACCATGCTCAACGGTCAACAGGTCCTGGTACGCGATAACGGATCGGGTTACAACGCCGTCACTTTCACCGGTGAGGGGAACAGCAGCCCGGTAAACATATTCAGATATTTTACATCACCCTATTACAATACGGCCAATTATCCCGCTGGCAACGGCGTCGTACATGGTATAGGCGGCATTCTTCTGCCCTAATCACAAAATGCTCAACAATGAACCGCAGCACCAGCAAAATACAGCCCGCCATGATGGCAACATACAGGAAAAAATGGGCAGGCCTGATCTTCATGATGGCAGTAGGGTTATTACTGACCGCCTGTTCCAAAGAAAAAGAAAAACCCGCCAATGTGCCGCAGCCAAAGTGCCTCGAATACATCCGGCAGGATAAATCGGTCACCCTGCTGGCAAAAGCCCTGGAACGTTTACAACTGGACGGGGACATCCTGTACCAGCAGGCCAGCCCCACCACAATTTTTGCGCCCACCGACGCCGCGTTTACAAGCGCCGGCCTGGACCGTGCGGCCATTGAAAGAATGGACACAGACAGCCTGAGAAGGCTCGTTTACGCGCATGTATTACAGGGCCGCCTCGGCAGCGGCACCGTTGCGGGGTTTTTCAAACTAAACGCCATCTGCCTGAACAAAGGCTACCAGCCCGTGCTTTCCCGCAATTATTACGGTATCTTCCTGAACGGCAACCGCAGCCAGGAAATAAACGAACTGGGAGACGGCATTGTACATAAGATAAACGGCGTTGCTTTCCCCGGAGACAGGACCCTCTGGGAAACGATCCGCACCCACGAACAACTGGGTATGCTCACAGCCGCCATTGAAATGACCGATGTGCTGGGCAGCCAGTTTCGCGAAAGTATAAAAGAAGCGCTGACGAAGGGCGACCTGCAACCCGGCCCTTATGATAATACTGTACTCGCGCCTACGGACGCCGCTTTTAAAGCATTGGGTTATGAGACGGTGGATGATCTGAGAGGGATCAGCGTGGCGGAACTGGGTTTGCTGATGGACTCGCATATACTGTCAGGAAACCAGTATACTGCCGATTTTATAGGGGGTGCCCTGTTTATAGGCAGGGGCATAAAGGAGTATCAGTCCGCCCCGAACGGGCTGGAGTTCAGTACCTCCCGCAATATCACCCATCCCAGGATCATTCAATCGAATATCAAGGCCAGTAACGGGGTATTACATCTTGTAGATCAAATCATCCTGCCCTGATCCCATCAATCCAGATACAAATGAAGCCAACAACTTATTTTATGCGGCTTGCCCGCACCACCGCCATCTTCGTTTTTTTATGTATTGTGAGCGCCATACTGGCCTCTGCGGCCCGTGCGCAGGAAACAGGCGGCGTGCTGGAAGGAAGGGTATACGGCCCTGACAACAAACCGCTGGAAGGCGCCGGTGTTGTACTGGCGCATCTCCCTTCGGGTACCCGCTACGCGCTTTCCACCCTGAAAGACGGGCATTATTATTTCACCGGCCTCCGGGTAGGAGGGCCCTACCAGCTGGAAGTAACTTTTGTCGGGATGGAAAAAACGGTGCAGACCATTCCGAAAGTATCGCTGGGCGACCCGCAGGTGGTGAATGTAGCCCTGAAACAGGCCGTGGTGACGCTGGGCAATGTGGTGGTCACGTCAGCACGCGTGCGTAATTCGAACTACGGCGCCGGGGAAAATATCAGCCGCGGCAAAGTGCAGCAGATGCCCACCATTTCCCGCAGCATTACCGACATTACCCGACTGGTGCCGCAGGGCTCCAGGGACAACAGTTTTGCCGGTACCAATTTCCGTTATAACAATGTTACGCTTGACGGCGCCGTCAACAACGACGCTATCGGCTTCAGCCCCTCGCTGGGGGGAAAGACCGGCACTTCCAACATGCCCGGCAGCTCCACCGGTACCAACCCCGTGTCACTGGACGCCATCGAAGACATGCAGGTATACCTCGCGCCATTTGATGTAAGAATCGGCAACTTCACCGGCGGCAGCATCAACGCGGTGACCCGCTCCGGCACCAATGAGCTGCACGGCTCCGTGTATGCTTACGGACGCAGCGCCGCCATGATTGGTACTGACAGAACGGGTACGGAAAAAGACAAAAAAATGCCGTCCGCATTCTATGACTACCAGACCGGTTTCCGCGTAGGGTTCCCCCTCATCAAAAACAAACTTTTCTTTTTTACCAATGAAGAGATGACCCGGCGCCGGGAACCCGTGCAGCAGGTGGCTGGCAGTCCCGGATCGGCAGGTATGCTGAGTGCGGGGGACGCGGAAACGATCCGTAATTACACCATCAGTAAATATAATTTTGACCCCGGCACAGCAGGCGTGTTTAATACATACTCCCGGTCCTACAAGTTCTTTAACCGGCTGGACTGGAACATCAACGACAGGAATCAACTGGCCATCCGCAACAATACCATCCGCTCCGAAGCGCTGCTTATGGAAAGAGACCAGTTCAATTTCCGTTTTTCCAGCATCGGTTTCGTCCAAAAAAACAACCAGACATCCACCGTGGCGGAATTGAAAACACGGTTGAACGAACGCGTTTCCAACAGCCTGATAGCGGGCTATACGAACATTCATGATTACCGCGAACCACTGGGCAACCCGGAGTTTCCGCAGGTACAGATCGTAGGCCGCACGCCGGGGTCCACCATCTTTTTCGGGACAGACCGCGAAGCGTCTATTTTCAATTTCCGGCAAAAGACCTTTGAGATCACAGATAACGCAACGGTCAGGATGGGGAAACACATTCTCTCATTCGGCACGCACAATGAATTATACAAGATCGACTACGGTTTTGTGAACAGCTGGAACGGCAGGGTCACCTACCAGAGTATTGAGGATTACCTGGCCGGCAACCCGCAACGCGTGCAGGGCAACTATCATTATTTCAACAACAGCAGGGAGTATTTGCTGCAACACCCGCCCGCTACTTTTTCCGTCAATTTTTTCAGCGGTTATATCCAGGATGAGATCCGTATTTCCCGCCGTTTTAAAGTAACGCCCGGTTTCCGGCTGGACTGGACGAACATCCCCGATAAGGCCATGCTGAGCCCGAGGGCAAAACAGGCTTTGCAAAGCCCTTATTTTGGCACTACTTATTATCATACTGCATTGAGGGACATCAACCAGCGGTACCTTTCCCGCCCGCAGGCTTCCCCGCGCATCGGTTTCAGGGCTGAGCTGAATGACAAGGGCACGCTGATACTGCGGGGAGGCACCGGCATTTTTACCGGCAGGATCCCGCTGGCCTGGATAGGATATGCTTATTATAACACCGGCGCCAGCTTTGGCTCCATTGATATGCGCACGAACACGGTGCCGCCCAGCCCTTTCCTGCCCGGAACAGACCCCTTGCTGAAACCAGTGGGTAGCCCCTACCAGGGCATTGCGGCCTTCGCGCACCAGCAGGGCAGGGTAGTGGACGATCCGAATGCGGGGCAGACGCAGATAGACGTGATCGATAATAACTTCGTGATGCCCTCCGTGCTGCGCAATAGCCTGACGCTTGAGTACACCGATGCTTTTGGGTTCAACTACCAGCTGGAAGGGCTTTATACGAAGACCATCAGGGACGTAAAGTTCCAGCAGATCAACCTGGCGGATAACCCTACCTACTACGCCTACGACGCCGCGGAGGGCCTGCGCAAACAGCCGGTGTTCGGCGGCAGCATTGATCCCCGGATCGCCAATGCGTACCTGCTTACCAATACTTCCAAAGGATTTAAGTACAATATCACCGCCAGGGTGAGCCGGAATTTTGAGAACGGGTTCAATTTTTCCGTTGCGTATACTTATGGCAAATCCAAAGACGTATCTAACGGCATCCGCAATTCCATGGAAAGCAACTGGCAGCTGAACCAGGCATTGAACCCCAATGACCCGGGGCTGGCCTTTTCCAATTTCGATATCCGCCACCGGGCCATTGCCATGCTGGGTTTTTCAAGGAACTGGTCGCCCCGCTGGCGCAGCGTTTTTTCACTGTTTTTCTCCGCACAGTCCGGCAGCCCCTTCACTTACGGCTTCGTGAACTACACCCCGCAGAATACACCGCAGCAGGTGGCGCTGGCGTATATCCCTGCCCGTGGGGAAACGGTCAATTTCTTTACCACTGTATATGCCGCCGATGGCAGTGTGGCTGCCACGCCGGAACAGCAGGCCGCATCATTTGACCAGTTCATTGACGGCAATGTTTACCTGCGCTCCCGCAGGGGAAACTTCACTGAGCGCAATACAGGCAGGACTCCCTGGAACGTGAACGCCGATTTCCATTTTGAACAGTTTTTCACCATGAACCTCAAACGGCAGCACACCATCAGCCTCACGCTGGACATCATGAACCTGACCAACCTGCTGTACCGCGATTGTGGATGGTATTACTTTTCCCCCAATACCTACAACGGAACGGCCAGCATCGGCCTGCAGCCATACATCCCCGCGCGCAGCGCACAGGGTTACCCGCTGTACAGGTTTACCGACCCGGGCAAACCTTATTCCGTGGACCCGATGGCGAGCCGCTGGCAGATGCAGACAGGGCTGCGTTATTCATTTTGACCGGTATATAGCCAGAGCCTATAAGCATCGTGTTTGACCTATTATCCCGCCCATTGGAAGCCGCATAGTATTTATGCGGCTTCTGGCATTTATAGCCCGGATATGCGGATTTCCGGAGCCTCCCACGGTGTTTATACTGTCTTGTTTCGGCTTTAACCGGTTTAAAATCAACGTTTAAAAATTATTCTTTGCAAACCCTTGCTCTTTCCATCCTTTTGTCTTTACCTTTGCATTAACCAAATGGTTAAACGTTCCAGTTAACATGCAGACCACCAATACCACCGAACAACAGATCATAGAAGCTGCCAGGAAAATATTCATGCAGCGGGGCCTCAGCGGCGCCCGTATGCAGGATATCGCGGATGAGGCCGGTATCAACAAAGCGATGCTGCATTATTATTACCGCAGTAAAGACAAACTTTTCGAAATAGTATTCGCCGAAGCCGTGCAGATGCTGCTCGGCCGGGTGAACGCCATCTTTGCAGGGGATATGCCCTGGAAAGAAAAGATCGTGGCCGCGATTGACAACTATATCACGTCCATCAGCGAAAATCCTTACCTGCCGCTGTTTGTATTGCATGAGATCAATCAGAACCCGGAAAGGATGGTGCAGCAATTCCTGCACGGCCCCCTGTTCCCCAACCTCCGTGCTTTTATGATGGAGCTGGCGGAAGAATCCGCTAAAGGGAACATCCGGAAAGTAGATCCGCTGCAACTCATGATCAGCATTATTTCCATGTGCGTATTCCCGTTTGTCGCCAAACCCTTGCTCACCGGCGTGTTCCAGATGGACTCCGCCCGTTTCAGCGCGTTCATGGAAGAAAGAAAAAGTTTTGTCAGCAGCTTCGTGCTCAATGCCCTGGAGCCCTGATATTTTTTTGCCCGGCAATTAACCAGATAGTTAAATAAAAGAGTTAATTATGAAACCGTTCCTTTCGCTGCTTATGCTCATGGCCTGCCTTGAGGCTTCCGCGCAGCAGCCCTTTACGCTGGATTCAGCCTGGGCTTCCGCCCGGCGGAATTATCCCCTGCTGAAGCAGCAGGAGGTAACAGACCAGGTCACCGCCCTCCAGCTGCGCAACATCAGGACCAATTACCTGCCACAGGTGGAACTGAACGGCAAAGCCACCTATCAGTCCGAAGTGGTGAGCATCCCCATCAAACTCCCGAACGTAAATATCCCCACGCTGCCCAAAGACCAGTACAACGCCACCCTGGATGTGAAACAAGTCATCTACGACGGCGGTACAACGGCCGGCCAGCGCGAATTGCAGCTCGTGCAGCAGCAGGCGGAAAAACAAAAGGTGGAAGTGGAAATGTACAAACTCCGCCAGCAGGTGATGCAGGTGTTCTTTAATGCCCTCCTCTGGGATGAGCATATCACTGCGCGGAAGCAGATGATACAGGAGATCAGTCAGCGCAGGGAACGCCTCCAGGCCGGTGTGGACAACGGCACCGTGCTCGCCAGCCAGGTGGACATCCTGAAAGCCGAACTGCTCAAAGCAGAGCAGCAGCTGGAAGAAGCAACCACCGGCAAAACCACCGCGCTCAACATTCTCGGCCTGCTAACGGGGAAGGACGTACGCGATATGCAAAACCTGCAAATGCCCGCGGCCGCCGGCGCCCTGGATCAGAACATTTCACGCCCCGAGCTGGACCTCTACCGGATGCAGACGGATGTACTCCGCCAGCAATCGAAACTCACCGGCACCAAAAGCCTCCCGAAAGTCAGCGCCTTCGCGCAGGGCGGCTACGGCAGGCCGGGCCTGAACGTGCTGGACAACCGGTTCGATTTCTACTACATCGGCGGGCTGCGCCTGCAATGGACGCTCTGGAACTGGCGCTACAACCGCACGGAGCGGGACATCCTGCGGGTGCAGGAACAATCCGTGCAATCACAATCCGAAACGTTCACCCTGCAGACAAAATCGCAGCTGCTGCAGCAATCCGGCGAGATCAGCACCCTGGCTTCCGCTATGGTAAAGGATAAAGAGATCGTATCGCTGCGCACAAAAGTAAAAGACGTATCCGCCGCGCAGCTGGATAATGGCGTGCTCACCGTACACGATTATCTCAGTGACCTCTTTGCCGAAACGCAGGCCGTGATCACGCAAAAGACCCATGAAATTCAATGGGTGTACGCAACTATTCATTACCAGGTTATTAAAGGATATTAAACATGCAAACGACATTCCTCTCCTTCGCCCTCGTATCCGCCCTATGTTTTACCGCCTGCTCCGATAACGAAGATGCGGCGGACGCTTACGGCAATTTTGAATCCACCGAAGTGATCGTATCCGCCGAAGCCACCGGCCGCCTGCTGAGCTTCGACGTGGAAGAAGGCGCTGTGCTGGCCGCCAACACGCTCGTAGGCGGCATCGATTCCATCCAGCTGAAGCTCCGCAAAGATCAGCTGGGTGCGAACATCAGGGCTGTACTCAGCAAAAAGCCGGACGTTTCCCCGCAACTGGCCGTCATCCGCCAGCAGATCGCCACGCAGCAAAAAGAAAAGACCCGTATCGAAAATCTTTTCAAAGCCAACGCCGCCACCTCCAAACAGCTGGACGATATCAACGCGGCCATCGCGGTGCTGGAGAAACAATATGCCTCCACCGCGTCTTCACTCAATACACAGGTGACCGGCATCTCCAGCGAAACGCAGCCTTTGCAGGTACAGGTGGAGCAGGTGAGGGAACAGCTCGCGCAATCCAGGGTGGTGAACCCTGTGAACGGTACCGTGCTTACCAAATACGTGGAGAAAGGCGAAGTGGTGACCTATGGCAAACCGCTGTATAAGATCGCGGACCTGCAAACCATGTACCTCCGCGCATACATCAGCGAAAACCAGCTTTCCCGCATCAAAACCGGCCAGCAGGTGAACGTACAGCTGGACCAGCCGGACGGCACCCTGAAAAGCCTGCCCGGCACCGTGAGCTGGATCGCATCGGAAGCGGAATTCACCCCCAAGACCATACAGACGCGCGAAGAAAGGGTGCACCTGGTATACGCCCTGAAAGTACGCGTGCAGAACGACGGCAGCCTGAAGATCGGGATGCCGGGAGAAATGAGGATCGCTAAATAAACAGTTATGTTACCTATCGTAGTTGAACATATTCACAAAAGTTTCGGGGACCTGAAGGCCCTGCACGATATCTCGTTCACGGTGAACGAAGGGGAACTGTTCGGCCTCATCGGGCCTGACGGCGCGGGTAAAAGCACGCTCTTCCGCATCCTCACCACCTTACTGCTGGCGGATAAAGGGAACGCCACGGTGAACGGGCTGGACGTGGTAAAACAATACCGCACCATCCGCCGCGAAGTAGGGTATATGCCCGGACGTTTTTCTCTGTACCAGGACCTCACCATCGAAGAGAACCTGAATTTCTTCGCCACTATCTTCAACACCACCGTAGAAGAAAACTACGACCTGATAAAAGATATTTACGAACAGATAGCGCCCTTTGCCAAACGCCCGGCAGGTAAGCTTTCCGGAGGCATGAAACAAAAGCTCGCCCTGTGCTGCGCATTGGTGCACAAACCCAAAGTGCTGTTCCTGGATGAGCCCACCACCGGCGTAGACCCTGTATCCAGGAAAGAATTCTGGGACATGCTGCGGCGCCTTAAAACAAAGGGCATTCCCATCCTCGTATCCACGCCTTACATGGACGAGGCCATCCTTTGCGACCGTGTGGCCCTCATGCAAAAAGGCGCCATCATGCAGATCAACACACCCGCCAATATCGTGGCCGGTTTCGGGATGCCGGTATGGGCCATGAAAGCGGACAATATGTACCGCCTCATCCGCGACCTGCGGGCCTTTGAAGGGGTATACAGCTGCTACGCGTTCGGGGAATACCTGCACGTAACAGTCAACACGGAACTGGAAAATGTTAAAGCCTACCTCGCGCCGCTGGGGCATGAGGGGCTGGAGATCAAACCGGCGAAGCCCGGCATCGAAGACGCATTTATGCAGCTGATGCAGGAACAAAATGAACTGGCATGAACAATTACTCGATCGTCACAAAAGACCTGACCAAACGGTTCGGCAGCTTCACCGCTACCGATGCCATCACTTTTGAAGTGGGGCAGGGGGAGATATTCGGTTTTCTCGGTGCGAACGGCGCGGGCAAAACCACCGCCATGCGTATGCTCTGCGGCCTGCTGAAACCCAGCAGCGGCGAAGCGAAGGTGGCCGGGTATGATATTTACACACAGACGGAGCAGATCAAAAAACGCATCGGTTATATGAGCCAGAAGTTTTCCCTCTACGAAGACCTCACGGTAAAGGAAAACATCCGGTTCTACGGCGGTATCTACGGCCTCAGCAACCAGCAGATCAAAGAAAAAACGCATGCACTGCTCGACCGCCTCCAGCTTGAAAAAGAGGCCAGACAGCTCGTCAGCTCGCTGCCCCTCGGCTGGAAACAAAAGCTGTCTTTCTCCATCGCCTTGCTGCACGACCCGTCTATCGTATTCCTGGACGAGCCCACGGGCGGGGTGGACCCGATCACCCGCCGTCAGTTCTGGGACCTGATCTATGAATCGGCCGATAAAGGCGTCACCATATTCGTGACCACCCATTACATGGACGAAGCGGAGTACTGCAACCGCATCTCCATCATGGTAGATGGAAAGATCAAGGCGCTGGATACGCCGGCCGGGCTGAAAAAACAATTCAATGCGGAATCCATGAACGATGTGTTCCTGCAACTCGCAAGAGCCAAATCCTGATACATGCAACAGTTTTTCGTATTCGTCAGAAAAGAATGTTACCACATCTTCCGCGATAAACGCACCCTGCTGATCCTTTTCGGGATGCCGCTGGTGCTGATCATCCTGTTTGGTTTCGCCATCACTAATGAGATCCATCATGCGCAGATAGCCGTGCTGGACCAGAGCCGCGACAGCTACAGCCAGCGCCTGGTGCGGAAAATGACCGCTTCCCGGTATTTTGAGGTGAACCGTTACCTCAGCAGTTACAAAGAAATCGGGCCTGCTTTCCGGCAGGGCGATGTGAAACTGGTGGTGGTGATCCCGGGCCGTTTTGCGCATTCCTTCGAACACGAAAAAGTTGCCGCCGTACAGCTGCTCACAGACGCCAGTGACCCGAATACCGCTACCACGCTCATCAATTACGCGAACGCTATGATCATCCAGTATCAGCAGGAACTCACCGGCGAGATCAAACTGCCGCTCACCATCCGGTCTGAAATACAGATGGTATACAATCCTTCACTCAAAGGCGTGTTCCTCTTCGTGCCGGGCGTGATGACGCTCATCCTGATGCTGGTTTCCGCCATGATGACCTCCATCACCATCACCCGGGAAAAGGAACTGGGCACGATGGAAATACTCCTCGTATCGCCGCTGAAGCCCGTGATGATCATAGCCGGGAAGGTGGTGCCTTATATCGTATTGTCCTTTATCATTTCACTGATCATCCTCGCCATGGGGACATGGGTATTTGCCATGCCCGTGAAAGGCAGCCTGCTGCTGCTTTTGCTGGAATGTATCCTGTTCGGCCTCACTGCATTGTCCCTGGGCATACTGATCTCCAGCATGACGAACAGTCAGCAGACGGCCATGATGATCTCGCTGATGGGGCTGATGCTGCCCACCGTGCTGCTGTCCGGCTTTGTGTTCCCGCTGGAAAGTATGCCCAAACCTTTACAGGTGGTGGCGAACGTGCTGCCCGCGAAATGGTTCAATATTATCCTGAAAGACGTGATGCTGAAAGGGGCGGGGCTGCGCCAGGTATGGATGCCCACGGCGATCCTCTGCGGTATGACGGTGTTTTTCCTGGCTGTAAGTATCCGCAAATTTAAAATCCGTTTAAGCTGATGCGTACCATCTTTTTCATATTACAAAAGGAATTCCTGCAGATCTTCCGCAACAGGTCCATGCTGCCCATCATCTTCGCGATGCCGGTGGTGCAGCTCCTGGTGCTGGCTTTTGCCGCGAACTATGAAATCAAAAACCTGAGCATAGACGTGGTGGATCATGACGGCGGCACCTGGAGCCGGCAGCTGCGCGACAAACTCACCGCCTCCGGTTATTTTTCACTCTACCACCAATCCGCCAACACAGCCCAGGCCATGGAAGACCTGGAAACAGGCGGGGCGGACCTGATCCTCACCATTCCACGCCATTTCGAACGGGACCTGGTACGCGAAAATGAAGTGCGGGTACAATTGCTCGTCAACGCCATCAACGGCAGCAAAGCGGGTCTGGCAGCGGGTTATGCCAGCAGTATCATCAACGACTTCAACCGCCGCATCCGCCTGGACTGGCTGGCGCTGGACGAGGACGACGCTCCCGCCCACTTCGACGTGAGCTACCGCTATTGGTATAATCCCGACATGAATTACAAATACTTTATGGTGCCGGGCATCCTGGTCGTGCTGGTGACAATGATCGGGGCATTCCTGAGCGGGATGAACATTGTGAAGGAAAAGGAAATGGGCACGATAGAACAGCTGAATGTAACGCCTATCAGGAAGATCCATTTTATCACCGGCAAGCTGCTGCCTTTCTGGATCATCGCATTGTTCGAGCTTGCGTTCGGGCTTACGGTGGGCAAGCTGGTGTTTCACCTGCCGGTGGTGGGCAATATCGGCTGGGTGTTCCTGTTTGCTTCGGTGTACCTGCTGGTGATGCTGGGCCTTGGCCTGCTGATCTCTACTTTTACGGACACGCAGCAGCAGAGCATGTTCATCACCTGGTTTTTCCTCATCATTTTTGTCCTCATGAGCGGCCTTTTTACACCGATTGAAAGTATGCCGCCATGGGCGCAGAAGATCACGTTATTTAACCCCGTAGCCTATTTCGTGAAGGTGATCAGGATGGTGATGCTGAAGGGCAGCGGATGGGCGGATATAAGATATTATTTAGGCGTAATGCTGGTATTTGCCGTAGTGCTGAACGGCATTGCGGTATGGAACTACCGGAAAACGGTATAGTAAACAGTTGTAGGTAACAGACGCCGGGGCATTCGCTGCCCCGGCTTTTTTTTACCCCATCTGCGCCGCCAGCTTACCTATCAGCTTCAGCCCGTCTTCCACCTGTTTGCTCCAGGGAGTGGCGTAACTGATCCGCAGGCAGTTGTTATAGCGGTCCTGCAAAGAAAAGATACGCCCCGGCGCAAAACTCACTTTACGGCGCAAGGCCTGTTCATAGAGCTCGATGGTATTGACGGACTGGTTCAGCTCCAGCCAGAGCACATAACCGCCCTGCGGGCGGGATACACAGGTGTCTTCCGGGAAATAATCCGCGATGGCCTGCTGGTAACGCAGGCACTGCGTATGCAGCATTTTGCGCAGGTTGCGCATATGATGTTCGTACCGGCCATTCTCCAGGAAATGCGCAATAGCGGCCTGTGGCAGGGTGGCGCTGGACACGCTGTGGTTCAGCTTGAGGCGCAGCACGCGGTCTTTGTATTTGCCCGGGATGGTCCAGCCCACGCGGTAACCGGGGGCCAGGGATTTGGAAAACGAATTGCACAGCAGCACGTTGCCGTTGCGGTCGTATTGTTTGCAGCTGGAAGGGCGCAGCTTCCCGAAATAAATATCGGAATAGATATCGTCCTCTATCAGCGGGATGTCGTATTTGTTGACAATCTTCACCAGCTCCCGTTTGTTTTTGTCCGGCATACAGGAGCCGATGGGATTGCTGAAATTGGTCACGAATACGCAGGCTTTGATCTTAAATTTTGGAATGGCCTTGTCCAGGTACTCGAGGTCCACACCGCAAACGGGGTTGGTGGGTACTTCCAGTACTTTCAGTCCCAGGCTTTCCGCCAGCTGGAAGGTGCCGCAATAGGCGGGGCTTTCCAGGGCTATTACGTCCCCGGGCTGGGTGGTGGCGGAGAGGCAGAGGGTGAGGGCGTCCATGCAGCCGGTGGTGGTCACAATATCGTGCTCCGTGATGCTGCCGCCCCATTGCAGGCTTTGCCGGGCGATCTGGCGGCGCAGGTTCAGGTTTCCCTGGAGGTTTTCGTAATTGAGCCCGCCGCCGGTATTGCGCATGGCGGCCAGCATACTTTTGCTGAGTTTGGCGGAAGGCAGCAGGTCTTCCGTGGGCGCGGCCACGGAGAAACGCAGCAGGTCTTCGCCGGCATGGTGGCTGAACACTTCGGTGATCATCTCGCTCACGTTCACTTCAGTGGCCTTTTTCACCGGCCTGCTGATGCTGGGCATCTCCGGCAGGCGGCGGGGGCTGAAACACACGTAATAGCCGGATTTGGGCCTTGGCTCTATAAATCCTTTGCTCTCCAGGTGATAATAGGCCTGGAATACGGTGCTCATACTGATGCCCTGCTCTTTGCTGAGGGAACGCACGGAGGGAAGTTTGTCCCCGATACGGATCACTTCTTTTTCAATCATTGCCTGGAGGCGGTCTGCCACCTGCATATATAATGTATCCATGTCACCCGGTTTGTACTGATATGGTCAAATTTACGAAAATGGAATCTGTTTATTTTATATTTTATAATTTCATGTCCCATTAAACCAAAAGGAAACCCATGAGTAATTTGCCCTTTAGCGTGATACAAAGGTTACAGACGCAGCATCTTTCGCTGGAAGAGATGACCGGCGGTATTCCGGACGAACAGTTAAAAGAAGAAAAGATCCCCGGTAAATGGTCCGCGCTGGACAATGCCGCGCATATCGCCGTTTTTCATGGTATTTTTAAAGGCCGCATCGAGCGGGTGCTGGAAGAGGAAGAGCCGGTGTTCCCGCCGTACAAGTGGGAGGAAGACCCGCTGTTTGCCCAATACCGGCAGCTGCCCATCAGGGAACTGATCGAGATATACAAGGATGACCGCGCGGATTTTATCCGGTATGTGAACACGCTGGCGCCGGAGTCCTACAGGCGTTTCGGCAGGCACCTGGTATATGGCCGTTTTTCCGTGGCGGACCTCATTGAAATGATGATACTGCATGAAAGCCATCACCTGTTCACCATGTTTAAACTGATACACACCACGCCTAAATGATCAGCCTGCCCATCACGGATTACGAACATTTCAGTTTTGCTGAATGCCGGCTGTTCCTGAACAGGAGCGACCGCGAATGCCTGCATACCGTGCGGGATGGGGCCGTTTACAAGCTGCTCGCCCCGGAAGGCAGCCCCGTGCTGGTACGCATCCGCCAGGAGGCCGGCAAACCCTCGCTGGCCGCGGAGGTATTGTATGGTGAAGTGACCGGAGAAGGCGAAGATCATATCCGCCGCTTCGTCACCCAATGGCTGCACCTGGACGGTGATATGACGCCGTTTTATACCTTTTCCGCAAAGGATAAAATACTCGGCCCGCTTACCCGCAATTACAAAGGCCTGCGCCTCATCGGCATCCCGGACCTGTTTGAAACCATCACCTGGACCATTACCGGGCAGCAGATCAACCTGGCGTTTGCGTATACGCTGAAACAAAGGCTGATACAGGCTTTGGGGTATGTGCTGGAAGAAGGCGGGCATACATATCACCTGTACCCGCATCCCGCCGTGATCGCTTCCATACAGCCGGAAGATCTGATAGCCATGCAGTTTTCCAAAAGCAAAGCGGCTGCCATTATCCGCGTGGCGAAACTGATGGCGGCAGGGGAGCTGAGCGAAGAAAAGATCAGGGCGTTATCTTTCGAAGAAGCGAGGGATACACTGGTGGCCATCAAAGGCATCGGGCCCTGGAGCGCGAACTATGTGCTGATGAAATTCGCGCAGCACCCGCAGGCGCTGCCGCTGGAAGACGCGGGCCTTCACAACGCACTGAAAGCACAACTGAACATGCCCGCCAAACCCACGCTGGCGGAGGTGAAACACATTACCCGACACTGGCAACAACACGCTGCATATGCAACCTTCTACTGCTGGCGCTCCCTTACCAACGGATGAGCAGCTGATCTTTATGGACAGCCCCGTAGGGCGTATAGGCATCCGCGGTACCACGGAATATATCACTGCCGTGCTCTTCGAAAATGATACGCAGGAACATGTTGCAACACCTAATGCGGCGCCTCTTTTATATACAGCCAAACGGCAGCTGGAAGAGTATTTCCGCAAAGAGCGGAAGGTGTTTGACTTCCCCATACAACAGCCCGGGACGGCCTTTCAGCAGCTGGTATGGCACAACCTGCTCACCATTCCTTTTGGTGAAACTATTACCTATCTCGCATTGGCCAAAAGGGTAGGGAATATAAAAAGCATCCGCGCGGTAGGAACCACCAATGGAAAAAACGCGCTCGCCATAGTGGTACCATGCCACCGTGTAATCGGCAGCGGTGGCGTGCTCACAGGATACGCGGGAGGGCTGTGGCGTAAACAATGGCTCCTTGATCATGAAAAGGGCGGCCTGCTTTTCTGAATGACGAACGGCATTCGTCAGGGATCATTATTTTTGATCAACCCATCTGATCTGGTCAAAATTTACAAAACTGCATCTGTTTTTTATTCGGGATTTGTTTGAATTTTGGGTCGTCAATTCACAACCTCGAAACCGCCGTATCATGAATGCAACATTCCGCGAGGACCTCTTACAGTTGAACGACCTCTTACAGCAGACCGCCAACTATGCCGGAGATTTTCTCAGCCGCATCAACGAGCTGCCCGTGAGCAGACAACTGCCCGCCTTTTCACCGGCCACGCTGCCGGAGAAGGGAATGGGAGCCGCGTCCGCGCTGGAACTGTTCGATAACCGTTTTGGGGATCATCTTACCGCCAACGCGGGGCCGCGTTATTTCGGTTTTGTGACCGGCGGGGTTACGCCCGCAGCGCTTGCGGGAGACTGGCTGGCCGGCACGGTGGACATGAACCCCGGGGACCGCGCGGATGTGTCTTTCCAGGTTGAAACTGAAACCCTTGTACTGCTCCGCCAGCTTTTTTCCCTTCCTGAAGAATTCCTGGGCTGCTTCGTAAGCGGCGCCACCATGAGCAATTTCACGGGGCTGGCTGCCGCAAGGCAGTGGCTGGGCCTACAGCAGGGCGTGAATGTGGCGGAACTGGGCGTGGGGGCCATCAAAGACGTAAAAATACTGGCGGCAACGCCGCATTCCAGCATCAGCAAAGCGTTGTCTATGCTGGGGCTGGGCCGGAATGCCCTTGTATTGCTGCCCACCCTGCCGGGCCGGGAAGCGGTAGATATCAATGCACTCAAAGCCTGGATCAGCGAACATCCCGGGCAGCCTTTCATTTTCAGCGCCAGCGCGGGAACCGTAAATACGGTTGACTTTGACGACATCGCAGCACTGGCGGAGTTGAAGAAAGAACACACATTCTGGTTGCATGTAGATGCGGCCTTTGGCGGGTTTGCCGCCGTAAGTCCGCGCTACAGGCACCTGCTCAACGGATGGGAACATGCGGACAGCATTACCATCGATGCGCATAAATGGCTGAACGTGCCTTACGATTCAGCGATGATCTTTACACGGCATCCGCAATTGCAGCTGGCCGTGTTCCAGAACACGGGCGCCGCCTACCTGGGCGACCCCGCAGCTAATTTTAACTTTATCAACTACGCGCCCGAAAATAGCCGGAGACTGCGCTCGCTGCCCGCCTGGTTTTCCCTGAAAGCTTACGGCGCCGAAGGGTACCGCGACCTGGTGGAGCAAAACATCCGCCTGGCGCAGCAGCTCGGCGAAGCCATCTCCCGCAGCAGCCATTTTAAACTGCTGGCGCCCGTCAGGATGTGCGTGGTGTGCTTCACCCTCGAAACAGAAGAGCGGAACCGGGCCGGCCATATCGCGCTGTTCCTGCAAAAGCTCGTCAAGCGAGGGGTGGTGAACATGACACCGACTACGTACAAAGGCACCCCCGGCGTACGTGCCGCCCTGGTGAACTGGCGCACCACCGCACAGGACATAGATAAAGTCATCAACGAACTAGAAACCGTGGCAGCCGACATCTCAGACCTGTCTGCCATCATTGAAAATAATTGATTTAGAGGTTGATATTAGTAGCGGCGATGGGTCTCTACCCATTGCACGTTTTTCTATTCATTAACACACACGGATTATGCAATACGACCTGAAAGAGCTCATTTCCTACGAAGAAATGAAGGCTCAGTACTTCCTGTTACAACAACTGAACCCGAAGCTGCAACAAAACGATTATGAAACCATGCTGCCGGATATGATCCGCAACGGCTACCGGCAGGTAGTGGTGCTGGAAAACGGCGCGGTCACCGGTATGAGCGGCTTCTGGATCAATACCAAACTCTATTGCGGTAAGTATATCGAAATGGACAACGTGGTAACCGACGCGGCGCACCGCAATAAAGGCATTGGAAAGATCCTTTGCGACTGGATCACCCAAAAAGGCCGGGCTGAGGGCTGCAAACACATCCTGCTGGATGCTTATGTGATCAACCGCGATGCGCACCGCTTCTATTTCAGGGAAGGGTTTTTTATCGAAGGGTTTCACATGAACAAAAAGATCGCGGATTAAACGGACCATCATGAAAAAACAACATACAAATGCCTACCTGGCATTGGTGATAGTGAGTATATTCTGGGGCACTACCTATCTTGCCGCCAGGATAGGCGTACAGCACATGCACGGCATGATGCTGGCGGGGCTGAGGCAGACCAGTGCGGGGTTTATCCTCACGGCGTTTTTCCTGCTGAAGGGATATAAGCTCCCGGAAACGCCCGTGCTGAGCCGTCTTTTTGTAATAGGCGTGATCATGCTTTGCGGCAGCAACGGGCTCATGACCTGGGCCATGCAATACATCCCGAGCGGGCTGGGCGCTATCATCGCGGCCACTGTGCCTATCTGGGTCACCATTTTCAGTTTCTTTTTAGTACAACGCACAAAGATATCCTGGCAGCTGATCGCCGGCATGCTCATTGGCCTGCTGGGCATCGGCGGCATCTTTTACGACAACCTGGCCCACCTCATGGAGCCGGAGTACCGGTTCGGCGTGCTGCTGATCACCGCCGCCTGTGTGTTCTGGGCGCTGGGCTCCGTGCTCACGGCCAAGTGGGCGCTGGGCATCAACTACCTGTATGGCGCGGGTTACCAGATGTTGTTCAGCGGTATTGTGATGCTGATCATCGCGGCGCTGATGGGCCAAGACCTGAATATCGGTAACTTTACCGGGGAGCTGTGGGGAAGCCTGTTGTACCTCGTGTTCATCGGTTCGCTGCTGAGCTACTCCGCGTACGTATTCGCGCTGAACAACCTGCCGCCTTCGCTGGTATCCGTATACGCATACATCAATCCCGTCGTAGCGGTGATCCTTGGCTGGCTGATACTCAGCGAAAAACTCAACTGGACGATGGGCGTGAGCTGTATGGTGACGCTGCTGGGCGTATATATCGTGAACAAAGCATTTAACAAGCAAAAAAGTTATGAACGCACTTAACGAGCCCCGGGTGCTTAGCTGGCATCCCGCTTACCGGAAAGATTTCGGGCAACTCAATAAAACCTGGATCGAAAAGTATTTTGTGCTGGAACCGGTGGATATTGACGTGCTGGAGCATCCCGAAGAGCACATCATCGCTCCCGGCGGAGATATTATTTTTGTAGCCCTGGGCAGCCGTGTTGCCGGCACAGTGGCTTACCGCCCGCTGGATGCGGACACGGTGGAGATGACGAAGATGGGAGTGGACGAAGAATTCCAGGGCAGGAAACTAGGCTGGCTGCTCGGTAAAACGATCATAGAACGCGCCGCCGCGGCGGGTTACAAAAAGATGGTGCTGTACTCCAGCCGCAAACTGACACCGGCCATCACGATGTATCACAAGCTGGGCTTCGAAGAGGCGGAGCTGGAGGCAGGCGGGTACAAACGTTGCGACATCAAAATGACGATAGACCTGAAAGAGCCGCCGCTGGCCGGCCTGAGCCGACAGCTCGTGCAAACGGTACTGGCCACCGAAGAAAAACTGCTGCGGTATACGGACGAAGAAGCGGGCATCCGCCCTGCCGCGGACAAATGGAGCCGCAAGGAAGTGCTGGGCCACCTGGTGGATTCAGCGATGAACAATTATCCCCGTTTCATCCGCGGGCAGCAGGCGGAGTACCTGGAGACGCCCGGTTATAACCAGGATTTCTGGGTGGACACGCGCCGTTACCAGGAGGAAGACTGGCAGGAGCTGGTGCAGATATGGAAGGCGCTGAACCTGCACATTGTGCGGGTGCTGCCGCTCATTTCCGAAGACGCCTTACATCACATCCTGGCCGTAGGCCCCAACGCGCCGGTAACCCTGCGGTATATCGCGGAAGATTACCTGCGTCATGTAGAACATCATCTCACACAAATATTCCCTGTACATGCAAATTACTAAAGCCACAACGGACCATTTACCACAGCTGGCGGTACTATTCGACCTCTACCGGCAGCATTACGAACAGCAGACAGACATTGAAGGAGCGGAGCAATACCTGGCCGAACGCCTGGTACAGAATGAAAGCGTGATCTATGTGGCGGAAGAAGAAGGCGAAATGATCGGGTTCACGCAGCTGTACCCGGTGTTTTCGTCCATCGGTATGAAAAAGGCCTGGATACTGAACGACCTGTACGTATCGGAGGATCATCGCCGCAAAGGCGTAGCCAGTGGCCTGCTGGACGCTTCGCAGGAACTGGGTAAAGCCACGGACGCGCGTTACCTGATGCTGCAAACGCACATCGACAATGCCAAAGCCCGCGCCCTCTATGAATCCAAAGGCTGGAAGCTGGATGAAGAATTTTATTATTATTATCTCTCCATTTAACCATTAGCTATACAATGTAAACCTCACAGAGGCGCGTCGGGGCGCCTCTTTTTTTTGAGCAGTGCCCCATCTGAAATTTTTCCCGCTCAGTGATGCTGATAGGATATTACCCGGATTTACTCCAGATCAAGTCCGCCTCATCTCCACCTCATGTCCACCTTGCCTATAACTATCCTATATCTACCATGGCTGCTTCCAAGCTGTTTTATGGTTGTTGTGACATAGTTTTCAGGTAAAAGGCAAAATAACATCATTTTCATGGCTTGTAAAGTTATGCAGTGGCCTGCTTTCCTCCCCGGAGGAAAGCGTTTTGCCGGTCAGAATGTTTTGAATGTCCCTTGCTATCCTCCTCCCAGCTTCCATCTACCGCTGTTTTATCTTTTCTTTGCGGCATGGAAACGCAACAGAACCCATGGCAGATACTGGAATCGACAGTGCCCTACGATAACAGCTGGATCAGGCTGACGGAACACCAGGTGATCAATCCCTCCGGCGGGCGCGGCATTTATGGCGTCGTGCATTTTAAGAACCTGGCCATTGGCGTGATAGCGCTGGATGAGGAAAATAACACCTACCTCGTAGGCCAGTTCCGCCTGGCCATAGACGCCTTCAGCTGGGAGATTCCCGAAGGGGGCGGCCCGCTGGGCAAGGATCCGCTGGAGTCCGCCAAACGGGAACTGCTGGAAGAAACCGGTCTTACCGCCCGCCAGTGGCAGCCCATCGTCCATATGCACCTCAGCAACTCCGTGAGCGACGAAGCCGGGATCGTATACCTGGCGCGGGGCCTGGAGCAGGGCGAAGCGGAACCGGAGGAAACGGAACAACTGTTTGTACAGAAAATGCCCTTTATGGAAGCCTACCAGATGGTGAAGGAACACCGGATCACGGACTCCCTTTCCCTGGCCGCTATTCAAAAGATCAGGCTCATGATGCTGGAAGGGGAGCTTTGATGCGTTATCTTTGCCGCGATGAACAACAGATTTAAACCGTCGCCGCCGAAACCGAAGCAGTCTAGCCTGATAGTGGGCCGGCAGCCGATACTGGAGGCCATGAAGGCCGGAAAGGCCATTGAGCGTATATTTCTCCTGAAAAGCGCCACCGGCGACATTATTCCCCAGCTGCGCCAGCTGGCTACCGAACAACGTATCCCCGTGAACCTGGTGCCCATGGAGAAGCTGAATAGCCTCACCCAGGCCAATCACCAGGGCATAGTGGCCGTAACCGCCAAAGTAGCCTACCTGGACCTCCAGGACGTGATCTCCCACGTGGTGGACAGGGGAGAGACCCCGCTTTTTCTCATCCTGGACGGCATTACAGACGTCCGTAATATAGGCGCCATTGCCCGCAGCGCCGTTTGCTGCGGTGCGCAGGCCATCATCATCCCCGATAAAGGCATTGCCGCCCTCAACGAAGAAGCCATCAAATCCTCCGCCGGCGCCCTCGAAAAGATCGCCATCTGCCGGGTGAACAGCCTGCTGAAGGCCATAGATACCCTGCACCTGAACGGTATAAAGATCGTGGCCAGCGAAATGGAGGCTCCCCAACAGCTTTTTGACCTGCCCTGGCTGGAGCCGGTGGCCGTGATCATGGGCTCGGAGGACAAAGGCGTGTACCCCGCCCTGCTGAAAGCGGCGGACGAGCAGTTCCACATTCCCATGCAGAACAGTTTTGAGTCGTTTAACGTGAGCGTAGCCGCAGGGATCATCCTGTATGAAGCGATGAAGCAGCGGATGAAGGTGGTAGAGGGGAAATGAGCTTTGCACTTGCGATTTCTATAGCCTTATGAAGTTTTCTTTGCAAAATTTCTTTGGAGGGCAGGGCGGTTAAATAGTCAGCTACCCTTATGTTGCTCTTGTTTAACTGGAGAAGTTCAATATGCTCCTCGCTTTTTCCTGTGCATAAGATCAGGCCAATGGGAGCATTTTCACCTTCTACCTGTTCGTATTTTTCAAGATATCGAAGATATAATTCCATCTGGCCTTTGTAACTGGCTTCAAAATCGCCAAGTTTTAAATCCACTGCTACCAGGCACCGAAGCCTTCGATGAAAGAAAAGCAGATCAATAAAGTAATCTGTTTTATCGATTGTTATGCGCTTTTGCCTTCCGAGAAATGCAAAATCGCTGCCCAGCTCAATGATAAACTTCTGTAATTCAGCTAGTATGGCATTTTCGAGATCCTTTTCGGAATAAGTATCGGAAAGGCCGAGAAAGCTCAGGAAGTAGGGATCGCGGAATACAAGATCGGGTGACATTGTGTTCGCTGTTTTAAGTTTCCCCAGTTCAGCTTTAATTGTTTCATGAGGTTTTCTGGAAATAGCTGTACGCTCAAAAAGCATAGACTTGATTCTTTCCTGCAGTTGCCTGGATGACCAGTTTTCGACTTTACAAAGCTCAATGTAAAACTCTCTTTTGATCTCATTATCAAGATAAATTACAGATTTAATATGCGTCCACGACAATTCTCTCCGCACTGCGGAGAAAATCTTATCATCGGGAAAGACTTCCGCAACGCGGATACAATGCCGTAATTGCTGGGAACTCCAACCTGTTCCATATTCAAGTGTTAGTTGTCTGGCAAGATTGGCAGTAACATTTTTACCGTACTCAGCCCTTGTATTTTTTAATACTTCCCTTCTGATCAAAAGACCAACTTGCCAATACAAGGTGTTCATCGTTTCATTGACCTGTTTTGCAAATGAAAAACGACTTTCTTCTATGAGTTTGCTTATGCTCCTAAACAGGCCTGTTGTAATAGGTTTATTTTGCATATTAATGCAGGACGCAGAGTTAACAATTTAGCCGTAAAGGCGGTTTAAAAATTCCCTTAAATGGAATGCTAAATATAGAGAGGGCGAATGTAAAGATTATTTTGAATCGATGACAAATTTGCCCGGATCATTCTTGCATGCCCGCGCACATATTTTCCTTACTTTAGCTTATGCTGAAATTCATTGAATGCCCGCGTGACGCCATGCAGGGATGGGCGCGCCAGATCCCCTCGGATGAAAAGACCGGATACCTCAACGCCCTGCTGGACGTAGGTTTCGATACGCTGGACTTTGGCAGCTTCGTATCCCCCAAAGCCGTGCCCCAGATGGCGGATACCGCCGAAGTGATGAAAGGCCTGAAACCTTCCGCCACCAAACTGCTGTCCATCGTAGCCAATGTACGCGGGGCCGAAGAAGCAGTGGGATACGACGCCATCTCTTACCTCGGCTTCCCTTTTTCCATCTCTGAAACCTTCCAGCTGCGTAATACGAATAAAACCATCGCGGAGGCTATGGAGCAGGTGCAGACCATCCAGGAGCTGTGCATCAAAAACAACAAACAGCTGGTGATCTATATATCCATGGGCTTTGGTAATCCCTATGGTGACCCTTACAGTACGGATACGGTGCTGTACTGGGCAAACAGCTTTGCGGAGCTGAACATCCCGATCATTTCACTCGCGGATACCGTGGGCGTGGCGGAGCCGAAGGGCATCGCCAAATTGTTTTCCCACCTGGTGCCGAAATTCCCGGAAACGGAATTCGGCGCGCATTTCCATTCCACCCCGCAGCTGTGGGAAGAAAAGATCTCGGCGGCGTATGATAACGGCTGTACGCGTTTTGACAGCGCCATGCGCGGCATCGGCGGCTGCCCCTTTGCGCAGGATGACCTGGTGGGGAATATTGCGACGGAGAACCTGGTGTATTTCTGCCGGCAGCGGAACCTGCCTGTTCCCCTGAACATGGAGCGGTTTGCAGTGGCGGGGGCTTTGGCGGATAAAGTGTTCGGGCATTAACCCCTCAAATCCCTCCCGAATTCAATACTTTTGCAACATGAATTTCCGCCTCACCTTCCCGGTAGCTCCGCTGGAGCCTTCATTGCAATATTCCGACAAAATACTGCTTTCCGGCTCCTGCTTCGCCGAAGAAATAGGGGCGCGCCTCCTGCAGCATAAATTCAACGCACAGGTAAATCCCAACGGCATCCTTTTTAATCCCCTCAGCATCGCGCAAAGCATGCAGAGCTATATGGACGGCCGCCGCTATACGGACACAGACCTTTTCCTCCACGAAGACATCTGGCACAGCTGGGACCATCATTCCCGCTACTCCGGCACACAACAGCAGGTAGTGCTGGACCACATCAACCACGCGCAGGCAGAAGCCTCCAAACGCCTCAAAGAAGCTGACTGGCTCATTATCACCCTCGGCTCCGCATATGTGTACGTGCTGAAAGAAAATAGCCGCATAGTAGGCAACTGCCACAAAGTGCCGGAAGCCGCCTTTTACAAAAGGCTGCTCACCGCGGACGAGATCATTACCGCGCTGGACAATATGATGCACCGCCTCTTTTTCTCGAACGCCAAAGTAAATATCCTCTTTACCGTAAGCCCCGTGCGATATGCAAGGGATGGGGTGGTGGAGAACAACCTCAGCAAAGCGATCCTTTTACAGGCCGTGCATCACCTGGTGAACAAGTTCAGCCGCCTGTATTATTTCCCGGCGTACGAACTGGTGATAGACGATCTCCGCGACTACCGGTTTTTCAAAGAAGACCTGGTACATCCGAACGAACTGGCCATCCAGTATGTATGGGAACATTTCACAAATTCCTGTATGACGCCTTCCACCCAGCAGCTGGAAAAACAGGTTTCCGACCTGCTCCGCGCCCGGCAGCATCGTCCCTTTAACGCGGACAGCCCCCAGCACCGCCAGTTCCTGGATGCCTGTGCGCGCAAGGCCGAGGCGCTGAAAGAACAGCACCCTTACCTGGACCTGGAGGAAGAGTTGGCTTATTTTAAGCGTTAGGGACTACATTTCTTCCAGCTTCATTTTGATGGAATCCAGCGGCGTGTTTACGTTCGTGATAACGCCTTCTTTGTTTACCAGGAAAGAATAAGGAATGGAGAAGATATTGTATTGTTGGATGTTCTGTATGCCTTCTTTCTCAAATACCTGCGTACCGGGATAATCATGTTCTTTTACGCCTTTCAGCCAGATATCACGGGTGTTGTCGATGGAAATGGCGATGATGGACAGCCCTTTTTTCCGGAACCGGTCATGGAGTTTGTTCAGCTCAGGCACTTTTTGGATGCAGGAGCCGCACCAGGTGGCCCAGAACACCACCAGGGTATATTCTGAATGGTGGATGATGCTGTCTTTGTTCACCGGGAGGCCGGCGGTGGTTTCCCCGTACAGCGTGTTCAGTTTGGTCCCTATGGCGGCATCTTCGGAGGCGTGTTCACTGGTGTTTTTCAGGAGGGCGGCGTTCAGCAATTCCCCGTAGGGAGATTGCCGGATGCTGTCAGGCAGGCCTTTGTATACGGAAAATGCAAACTCAGGATCGTTCCGCGGGACATAATTTTCTATCATGGCGATGGGCGTTATGATAGATGGCGGGCGGCTCGCGGCATACAGCCGTGCCACGACGCCAAAAGTCAGCTTAAATTGTTTATCGTATTCCAGCACCTTCTCCGCCATGGCATCGGTGGCTGTTTTATCCCCTTTTTCGATGACGCGGAGGAATACATTTTTGATGCTGTCTTTACGGTTCATGTAATCGGTATATACACTGTCCCGCAAATGCAGGAGGTAACTATAGTCGCGTTGTATGGGGGAGGATGAGGTGACCACCGGGGAATTGTGAATACGGCGCTCCTTCCAGGTGCGGGTATCATATTCTATGAATGTCGTGTCGCCGCTGCCGACGTATACCTTAAGGGGCCAGCCTGCACGAAGGGAATGATAAGATACATCCAGGTCGATAAATCCCGGGCGCAGCATTTTGCCGCTGAGCAGTACCTCGCTGGTATCCGCATTGAGCGTGATTTTAGAATCCATGAACTGGCTAAAGTCAAATGAATCATATACGCGGATATCAACGTCCGTTTTGCCCAGAAACTTTAGCTTGAGCAGGAGGGGGAATTCCTGCAAGGGGATTTCTTTGACAGTAGCCTCTTCCTGCGTTGCCGGTTGAGGGCCGCAGGAAAACAATATGATGGCGCAAAGGGTCATCGCGCAGAGAAGAGCAGCATGTTTTCGCATGGTGAAGGGTTATGATCACATCAAAATACAAAATTTAACCAGGTAAAAAAACAAAGACCGGCCACTGGGGACCGGTCTTTTCTTCATGAACACAATTGTAGGTATAAAAGAAAAATATAGGACAAATATTATACTTCCGGCTCTTCCGCGTAGCCATCTTTTGTTTTTTTCTCTTTGATGAACACCATACCGATCACCATACAGATAATCGCGATGGACACCGGGTAAAACAGCCCCGCGAGGTGATTGCCCGTGCGCTGCACCATCATGGTGGCGATGGCCGGCAGCAGGCCGCCGAACACGCCGTTGCCGATATGATACGGCAGGCTCATGGACGTATAACGGATCCGCGTGGGGAACAGTTCTACGAGGAAAGCCGCGATAGGGCCGTATACCATTGTCACGAATATCACCTGGATAAACACCAGGAATATCAGCCAGATCATGGTGCCGGTGCCCACTTTGACCTCTTTATGCTGCGTGGTTTTGCCCGCTTTGGTCACTGTCACGTCCCGCACCACGGTACTGTCGGAATACGTGCGCACCTTGGCCGTGCTCTCCGTCAGTTTACCATCCGAATCCGGCGTTACGGAGCCTTCTACGCGGTACATGGCGGAGACTTCCTGTTTGGAGGAGAGGTCCACGGTTTTGTCCATGGCGTTGTAGATCGGGAAATAACTGATGGCGGCGATGAACATACCCACCATCATGATGTTTTTACGCCCGATCCTGTCGGACAATCCGCCGAAATATATAAAAAAAGGCGTACCGAACAACAATGCAACCGCAATGATAACATTGGACTGTATGAACTCGATCTTCATCGTGTTCTGCAAAAAGGAAAGCGCGTAGAACTGCCCGGTGTACCATACCACACCCTGGCCCATGGCGGCGCCGAAGAGGGCGAGCAGTACCAGCTTGAGGTTCTCTTTATTGCCAAAGCTCTCTTTAAGCGGGTTCTTGGAGGTTTTGCCTTCGGATTTCAGTTTGCTGAACAGCGGGGACTCATGCAGTTTGATGCGGATGTAATAACTCATCATCACCAGGAACACGCTCAGCCAGAAGGGAATACGCCAGCCCCAGTCGTTGAATTTCTCAGGGCTCATAGACAGGCGGGTGGCCAGTATCACGCCCAGGGACACGAACAGGCCGAGGGTGGCGGTGGTTTGAATAAAACTGGTATAATACCCCCTGCGGTTGGCCGGGGCGTGCTCCGCCACATAAGTGGCCGCGCCGCCATATTCACCGCCCAGCGCCAGCCCCTGCGCCAGGCGCAGGATAAGCACAAGTATGGGTGCGAATACGCCGATGGTGGCATAACTCGGGATGAGGCCGATGGCAAAGGTGGAGCCGCCCATGATCAGCAGCGTGAGCAGGAAAGTGTATTTCCGGCCCACCATATCTCCCAGGCGGCCGAATACGATGGCGCCGAAGGGACGAACAATAAAACCTACGGCAAAGGTGGCCAGGGTGGCAATGTATCCGAGAGTAGGGTTTGTGTCAGGGAAAAATTTTTCGGCAAGTATCAGTGAAAGGCTGCCGAAAATGTAGAAGTCGTACCATTCTATCAGGGTTCCGGCGGAAGAGGCGAATATCACCTGCCAGATACTCTGCTTTGCAGACGTTGAGCTCATAATGTGAAATTGTTATCCGGAAAAGATAGAGAATAACTTTAATAAATAAAACAAGTTTCCTTTCCCCGCGGCCTTTGAATTACAGAATCCGTTATCTTTATTCAAATACCAGAGGACGGCTAACTAATGCGGCGGATCTTTTTCATTTTAATATTAGCAGGGCTGTATCCCTATGTTTCGTTTGCCCAGCGCCCGGGCGTGGGGCTTACCCTGAGCGGGGGAGGCGCCAAAGGCCTGGCGCATATCGGCATATTGCAGGCCATAGACAGCGCCGGGCTGAAGATCAATTACGTGACCGGCACCAGTATGGGCAGCATCGTGGGCGCCCTTTACGCCATCGGTTATTCCGGAGACTCCATCGAAACCATGGCCCGCAAGCTGGACTGGAACGTGCTTTTCTCCAACCAGCCCGTGCTCACGGATATCAGTTATGAAGAAAAAGCGGAGTACAACCGCTACATGATAGAAGTCCCTTTCGAATACGGCAAACCCAAACTTACCTCCGGCGTGATCTCCGGCGAACAGCTGTGGCTGGAGCTGGCCAAGATGTGCTGGCCGGTGCGGGACGTAAAAGACTTCTCAAAGTTTAACATCCCTTTTAAATGTATCGCCACGGATGTGGCCACGGGCGAGATCGTAACGCTGGACCACGGCGAGATCGTTTCGTGTATGCGCGCCAGTATGGCCATCCCTTCCGTGTTCACCGCCGTGAGGATCGGCAACCGCAAGCTGGTGGACGGAGGGGTGGTGCGCAACTTTCCCACCATCACCGCAAAGGAGATGGGCGCAAAGATCATCATCGGCAGCAACGTGAGCAACGGCCTGCGCCCCGCCGATGAGCTGCAAACCCCTATCGATATCCTGTACCAGCTCGGGTTTTATAAAGACGCGCAGGATTTTGTGGAAGCGCGGAAGATCACGGACGTATATATCCACCACGAACTGAAAGGATACGGCGCCGCCAGCTTTGGCAGCGTGGATTCCATCCTGGAAGAAGGCAAAAGAAGAGGCCGGGAGATGTACCCCGTCTTTAAGCGCATGGCGGACTCGCTGAACGCCCTGTATCCCGAAGCGCCCCTGGTGGCGGACCGCCTGCACCCCGTGCCGGATGTAGAAGTCACTTCCATCACCATCAAGGGCCTGGTACACTCCGATGAAAAGTTCTTCCGCGGCAGGCTGGGCCTGGAGCCGGGCGGCTGTTATTCCCCGGACAGGATCAGGGAGGCCATTCTGAATATATACGGCACGCGGTTCTACAAACAGATCACCTATCATATGAACCCGCTGGGTTACGGCAGGAGCGAACTGGAAATAGATGTGGAAGAGACGCCGCTCACGTATGTAAAAATGGGGCTGCATTACAATACTTTCACGAACATCAGCGCGATCGTGAACATCACGCAGCGGAACTTCGTGGTGCCGAACAGCCGTGCCTTCGTAACGGTGGCCATCAGTGAGAACCCGCGCCTGCGCGCCGAGTTCTTCAAATACCTCGGCCGTAAACGTAACCTGGGCTTCGGGCTGGGCGCATATTACGAGAATGACCCGCTGAACTATTACGAAAACTTCATCAAGATCCAGGAATACCGGAGCAAGTATGCTAACGTGGACGCGCATATGCAGTTTATGCTGAACCGCGTGATGGCCCTGGGGGTGGGCACACGGTGGGAATATTTCCGCATCAAACCCAAACTCTCGCCTTATGTGGAGCTGGACGGCAACAACAAACAATACCAGTCCTTTTTCTATTACGGCCTCAACACCATCGACCGGAAGTTGTACCCTACGCGCGGCGCGCAGATACAGCTGGAAGGCGGGGTGGTATACGGGCAGAACCCGGACATCCGGTTGAAAATGCTGGGGGAGGAACTGCCGCTGGACAGTGTAGGGTTTAACTTCAACGACTACCAGCGCCTGACGCTGAAAATGAACTATTATTTCCGGCTGAGCAGGAAAAGCACCCTGAACGTGAACGGGTATGCGGGTTTTAACTTCAACTACGACCTGGAACTGCTGAACGACTTTATGATCGGCGGGGTCACGGATTACAGCCGTAACCAGATACCGTTCGTGGGCCTGTACGACGGGGAGATCAATACTTCCAGCGTGGCCGCGCTGCAGCTGGGCTGGCAATACGAAGCCATCCGCAACCTGTTTATCATCCCCCGCGTGAACGCGGCGGTGTACGACCTGAACGGCAAGGCCAATCCCAAATACCGGTATGTGACGGGGTATGGCATCACGGCGGGTTTTGCGTCAAGGCTGGGGCCGATGGAGGCCACGCTGATGTACAGCGACCAGGCGAAGTACCTGAAAGCTTATGTGAATCTCGGGTTTCATTTCTGATATGACGCCTGTGGCGGGAGGCGGGAATGAGTTGCCGCCGCCCCTGATCACCCGGCTTTAATGCATCCTGTCACCACGCACGGGCAGCGTCTGGATCATGTCCGCTTCATATTTGAGCCATTCGGCCCAGCGGGTTTTTACCATTTCTTCAGGGAGATATTCATTGGCGAGATCGATGAAGAGGCGGTAGTGCCCTGCTTCGGAGATCATAAAACGGCGGTAGAACTCGCGGAGATAATCATCTTCCAGCCCTTCGCTGAGCAGGCGGAACCGCTCGCAGCTGCGGGCCTCTATGAGCGCGAAGATCAGGAGCCTGTCCAGCAGCACGGTGGCGGGCGCGCCGCCTTTCTGCTGGAAGTTCATGAGGTTGTTCACGTATTCATCTTTCCGCTGTTTGCCCAGTACAAAGCCGCGTTTTTTCATTTCGGCGAGCACCTGGCGGAAGTGGCCCCATTCTTCGGTGACGATGGGGGCGAGCTCATCCACGAGACGCTGTTTGTCCGGGTAACGCTGTATGAGCGAGATGCAGGAAGTGGCGGCCTTTTGTTCACAGAAAGCATGGTCCGTGAGCACTTCATCCAGCGAGATCGCCGCCAGGTTCACCCATCGCGGGTCTGTGGGTAACTTTAAGCCGAGTATTGAAACTTTACTGCTCATACAGGTGTTGATATTGATCAGCGAAGTTACAGAGAAGATACTTAGTTTTGAACTATGCAAAAGGAAGACTTTTTACAGGCAGCCCTCGGCAAACGCCGCGAGCAGCACGCCCTTCGCCAGCTGCGGCTGAGCGGCCAGCGTACGGACTTCTGCTCAAACGATTACCTGGGCCTTGCCCGCAGCGAAAAGATCCAGGAGAACGCGCATGCGATCACCAAACAGCTGGACCAGGTACATGGCAGCGGCGGCTCACGACTGCTGGCCGGTAATTACGAACTGGTGGAAGAAGCGGAGCAGGTGATCGCCGAGTTTCACAATGCGCCCGCCGGCCTTATTTACAACTCCGGTTATGATGCGAACCTGGGCCTGTTTTCCTGCGTGCCCCAGAAGGGCGATGTGATCATTTACGACCAGCTTATCCACGCCAGCATCCGCGACGGCATCCGTCTTTCCGCGGCGCAGGCGTTTTCTTTCATACACAACGATCTTGAAGACCTTCAGAAAAAACTGCTCAATGCGGACGGCCGCGTGTTTGTAGCCGTAGAATCCCTGTACTCGATGGACGGCGATATGGCCCCCCTGGAGGCTATATGCGACCTCTGCGACCGGCATCACGCCTACCTGGTGGTGGACGAAGCCCATGCCACCGGCGTGGCGGGAGACAGGGGAGAAGGCCTGGTGCAGGAGCTGGGGCTGGAAGAGCGGTGTTTTGCCCGGGTGCATACCTTTGGCAAAGCGGTGGGCTGCCATGGCGCGATCGTGCTGGGCAGCCTGTTCCTGCGGGAGTACCTGATCAATTTCAGCAGGCCTTTCATATACACTACTGCGTTACCGCCGCAGGCGGTGGCGGTGATGCTGAGCGCGTACGCCATTTTCCCGGACATGTATGCCGAAAGGCAGCATCTGCGTAGCCTTATAAAGCTGTTCCGCGAGCGGATGGGGGGCAACAGCATTACACCCATCCAGGTGGTGATGGCCCCGGGTAATGAAAGGGCGCGGCAACTGGCCGCACAATTGCAGGAAGAAGGGCTGGATGTGAGGGCTATATTGCATCCTACGGTGCCGAAAGGGCAGGAACGTTTAAGAGTTGTGTTACATAGTTTTAACACGGTGGAGGAAGTGGAACAACTCGCCGCAATTGTATTGTCATATTCCTGAAAAGGCGTATATTAACATTGGATTTCCTTACCTTCTAAAGTTTTTTTATGGAGATGAACCCAGTCTGGAGAAAAGTATTAGAAGAAGTCGGATTTGTATCCTGGTACCGGTCCCTATCTGACGAGTTTCGCACGGAACCGCCCTTTGCGGACCACAGCATTACGGAGGCACAGGATATGATCATGGAGTTCGGTTTCAAAAAAACACATTTCGATCCAAAGACTTCTTTCTACCAGGTAGAAGGCGTGGACGACACACGCATTGTAAAAGGTTTAGGCGCGGGCGTGAGCATCTCGCTTAAAGACGGGAACGTGGAAGTGGTAGTGGCCTTTGATCTTGACAACGACACCCGCGTGGGCGGCACTTTCAGCCTGCTGCCCGGTATGCTCGGCGACGCCGGATCGCCCATCCGCAAACCTGTATTCACCAACTACAAAGAATTGTACGCACTGCTGAAAAAGATCTTCGAGAAGTACGATGACATCGGCAATAAGGTCATCGACATTTACTTAGCCGAACCGGCAACCATGTAAACCTATTTATGAGAATTATCCCGCTGATCTTCACGGTGGCGCTTGTATGGGCGTTGAACCACCGTTGGGGCGCCACGCCTCCTTTTGGAATGCTCTTCAGCCCTCAGCACGGTTTTTGGGTACATGCAGAGCCCGTTAATTCCCCGATCAATGAGCAACTTACCTTCCCGCAGCTGAAAGGCAGGGCGGAAGTATGGTTTGATGACCGTATGGTAGCCCACGTCTTTGCTGAGCAGGAGCCGGACGCTTATTTTATCCAGGGATACCTGCACGCCAAAAACCGCCTCTGGCAGATGGAACTGCAAACCCATGCCGCCGGCGGCAGGCTGAGCGAGATACTCGGCCCCAAACTGCTGGATTACGACCGCCGCAAACGCCGCGAAGGCATGGTGTATGGCGCGGAACAGGTGGTAAAAGGCATTGAAGCCGATCCCGTCACCAAAATGGAGCTGGACAACTACACCGCGGGTATCAATGCCTACATCAGCGAGCTGCGCAGCCGCGATTACCCGCTGGAATACAAACTCCTGGGATACAGTCCCGAACCGTGGACCAATATCAAGACCGGCCTGCTCGTAAAATACATGAGCGCGGACCTTGCCGCCACCGCGGATGATATTCCATACACCAACGCCCGCAATCATTTTTCCAAAGCAGACTTTGACCAGTTATACCCGGATTTCACGGATGTGATCGCCCCGATCATCCCGAAAGGCACCCCGTACGCCGCGCCCACGCGCCGTGCTGTGCCCCCGCCTGACAGCATTGTGAAAGCCGAATTTAAATACAACACGGAGCAGCAGGACCGGGACAAAGGCAGTAACAACTGGGCCGTGGCCGGGAGTAAAACCAAAAGCGGTAATCCCATCCTCTGCAACGACCCCCACCTGGAGCTGAGCCTGCCGAGCCTCTTTTACGAGATGCAGATCAAAACGCCCACCATGAACGTGTACGGCGTAAGCCTGCCCGGCGCGCCCGGTATCATTATCGGGTTCAACGACAATATGGGCTGGGGTTTCACGAACGGTTACGTGGACGTGCTGGACTATTACAAAATGGAGTTCCGCAACGGCAAAAAAGAATATCTCTTCAACGGACAGTACCGCCCGGCGGATCTGCGCGTGGAAGAGATCAAAATAAAAGGTCAGCCCACCTTCTACGATACGGTAGCCTACACCGTATGGGGCCCGGTATTGTACGACGAAACCTTTACCGACCCGCGTTACAAAGGTTACCTCGCCATGCGCTGGACGGCCCACGACCAGAGCAACGAGCTGCGCAGCGTTCACTACCTGAATCATGCGAAGGGCTACGAGGACTACCTGGAGGCCATGAAATCCTGGAGCTGTCCCGGCCAGAACTTTGTATACGCCGGCAAAAAAGACGGCATCGCTATGTGGCACAACGGCAAGCACCCGCTGCGCTGGAAGGACCAGGGGAAGTTCGTAACTCCCGGCAGCGATAGCACCTACGCCTGGCAGGGTTTCATTCCCCAGGCGGAAAACCCGCACATCCACAATCCCGCGGAGGGTTTTGTGAGCTCCGCCAACCAACAGGCCACGGACAGCACTTACCCTTATAACCTTTTCGGATATTACGACCTCTACCGGGGGCTGCGTATTCAGGAGCAATTGAGCCAGATGAGCGCGATTACGCCCGAGGACATGATGAAGCTCCAGAATGATAATAAAAACCGCCTGGCGGAGGCCGCAGTGCCCTTTCTGGCTAATTATGTGGCGGCAAACACCCTTAGCAGCAAACAACAGGATTACTGGCGTATGATGTTCGCCTGGGACGGCGTAGCCGGCCCTGACAGCAAAGCCGCCACGCTCTTTAACCTCTGGTGGAGCAACCTGGAAGACGCCATCTGGAGTGACGAACTGCCGCTGAACGACAGCATCGCCTACGTGCAGCCCGAGGAAAAGACGCTGCTGTACTGGCTGATGCGGGACAGCGCCATGCATTTCATCGACAATATCCATACGCCCCTCCGCGAGACGCTCGGGGAGCAGGTAACGGCCAGTTTCCGCAAGGCGGCGGACACGGCGGCCGTGCTGGATGGCAAAAGCGAGCTGGCGCTGGGGAAATTCCGGGGCACGGACATCCGGCACCTGAGCCGCAGCATCCCCGCTTTCAGCCGTATGCACCTGAATACAGGCGGCGGCCGCCACATCATCAATGCCACCAAAAAGACCACCGGCCCCAGCTGGCGGATGGTGGTGGAGCTGGGCCCCGAAACCAGGGCCTGGGGGATCTTCCCCGGCGGCCAAAGCGGGAACCCCGGCAGCAAATACTACGACAATATGGTGGATGACTGGCTGGCAGGGAAATATTATGCGCTGAAGGTGCTGGATGAGAAGAAACCAGGGGAGGGGATTGTGGGGAAGATGGTGTTCGGGAAATGATGTTTTGAGGGTTGCCGGATAGTGAGTTTTCTGTCAACACTTCGTATCGAACTTGTGGGGCTCCACCTGATAGCCGAGGGAGAAGCCGTCGCGCTCCTGGTTGATTACGATGCGGACCATGATAGTCGCTTTGCCATCAGGGTTAGTTCTGCCATTGCGTTTCCAGAATGAAATGGACAGGTCTTGACTTAACTTCATAAACGATGTGTTTTGAAAGGTTTCTGAATCGATTACTTTGATACATTTTCATATCAGATTCAGTGCTTAAAACCCAGTATGGATAAGCCTTTCCGAGAAAAAAGGTAACACGAACTTAAAAACTTTTAGTGTTACCTTTTTTGTTACCTCTTAGCTTGGTATAACATCGATTACAATCACACCACCAAAAACACAAAAGCCGCATAAACACTACGTTTTATGCGGCTTTAATATTATTTGCTTTCGCTTCTGTGATCCCGCTGGGACTCGAACCCAGGGCCCATACATTAAAAGTGTATTGCTCTACCAACTGAGCTACGGAATCATCCCGTTTCGTTTTCGATTGGGAGTGCAAAGATATGTATTAAATTATTTTTGCCAAATATTTCAGTCAATAAAATTTACAACACTACTCAAACCCTCTCCCAGCCCGCCTTACAAGAGCGAAAAAAATTTCCGGCAGCATGCCCTCGCTTTCTCATATTCATGCAGTGAATAATATTTAGTCCGGTATGATCAACAGCAAAACACCGGAGGCCGTTGAAATCAACAAGCACATCTTTCACGTACGCAATGAACTCATCCGGCATTACAATCTTCTAAAATCCCAGGGCACTACGCTACCATGCTCAAAAATGCCTACCTCGGCACAGGCACTGAAAAGAGGATGTTACTGGAGGTGATCGATTTTCACAATGAGAAATTCACGGAAAAAGTAGAAAAGGGCAAACGCTCCGGCGGCACGCTGAAGAAATGGGTGTCTACACGGGACAAACTCGTTGCATACATGAAGCACGTCCACAAGTTGCCGGATATCCCTCTGGAAAGGATAGAATACGCCTTTGCGGAGGACTTTTTCGATTACCTGACCCTTACCCTCGGCTTGCAGGATAATTCCGCTATGAAGTACCTGAAAAACACGAAGCAGCTGCTAAAGCTGGCCGTGCAACGGAAATGGGTACAGCGTAATGCGCTGGAGGATTATGCCTGCTCTTATGTGAACCCGGAGCGGGATATATTGGACATTGGCGAAGTCAGTCTGCTGTTCAGCAAAAAGATTCCCATCCCGCGGCTGGAGGAAGCCAAAGATGCCTATCTGTTCATGACCCTTACCGGATATGCCTACAAAGACGCGCTGCTGCTCTCGCCGGATAATATCATGAAATTCTTTGACGGGGAAGATTGGATCGTGAAGAACAGGGCAAAGACCTGGTGCCGGGAGAATGTGCCCTTACTCCCACTGGCAAAGGAGATTTTGAATAAATATAAGGATCATCCGTATTGCCTGGCGCATAACTGCCTGCTGCCGATCAAGAGCAACCAGCGGTTTAATGGATACCTGAAGGAAATAGCCGACCTCTGCGGCATTAAAAAGAACCTCACTACCCACACGGCCCGCCATACCTTCGCCACCACCGTTACCCTGGCCAATGGTGTGCCGCTGGAGACGGTGAGTGCTATGCTCGGGCATAAGTCCATCCGCACCACGCAGATTTATGCCAAGATTGTAGCCTCTAAGGTCAGTCAGGATATGCGGCCGTTGTATGAGAAGTTCAGTTTGGAGCTACCGGAATCATTTAAAAAACTCAAGGCTGTGTGAGGGACGTGGCTACGAGCGTATCTTATTTAATTGAGATACGCTCGTAGTAGTTACTTTGAGCCTTTTTACTTTTCGTATTTTCATCGTCTGCTCTAATAGATTTATGGATTCACTCTTGTAAAAGTATTTGTGCCGCTTCAAAAATTGAGAATAGCTAAACAAATATGTTTGAAGCCATTGATATTTCGATTTGCGATAGTGGATATATGATTTTTTGAAAAAATTAAGTAAGTTTGAATATACATATAAGACAATATGATTAAATTCCATATGGCAGGGTTATCAATTCTAAATTAGAATAATATGTTTCCCTATAACTAAAAGTAAGATGGCTTAGGTAATATTGACGCGATCCCCCTTTTCAGACTATCCCCAACTAATTAGCTATGATTTTTTCTACCACAATTGTCCCCAATCATGAAATCAGTATTGGTGCATCCCCCCAGAACGCAGATCTGGCTATTGTTCCTATTGATAGTTCGGGAACACTCGGCAAATTGAATCAATATGTATTGGAAGAATATGGATATTCGGCAAAAGATCTGCCTACCGAAGAGAGGCTACGAAACGGATTCGCTGCAATTAATACTGATGGCAAAAAGCCAATTCTTTTTGTAGTAACCGTAAATAGTGAAAAGACTTCTATAAACTTAGAAACCAATCTTTATAATACATTAACTGAATTTCAGGGATGGTATAGAGGTAAAAAAGTATGGATACCATTGATGGGTTCAGGTACAGGAGGACTGGAACTGGTAGAAAGCTTTACAATAACCGCTCGAGCAATAAACAAAGCTCTGGAGAATTATCCGGCGAAAGTATCCTTTATTCTTTCATTACCAGATAGCCCAACCGGGAGAAAACTATTTAGTGAACTACGGGTAGTAACATCTAACCAACATATTGAAGCAAAAAAATTTCTATCTGGATTTGATTGTAACTTTTTTTTAGTAGGCTCTTTTTGGGGGGCCGATAATGATCAGACTGAGCGTTTTATTGAGAAATCCATCTGGGAAAAGGGCCATGATGACGAAACCTATTCACCAATAATTAATGATGTTAGGAAAGGAGATATACTTATTATCAAATCAACATTTGCACGTAATGGGATAAGTTATTTAAAAATTAAAGCTGTAGGCATTGTAATTGAAAATCTTTTAAACGGACGAGAATTAAATGTCAATTGGAGGATTAAAGGATTATCGCAGGATATTCAGGACCTTGGTCATTACAGAAGCACGATTACTCAAATCAATCTGACTGATACTATAACTATTTTTTCAAATATTGACAGCCGATTTTGGGACTTATTATCATTGACCATTGATACAAACACTGCTACAACCCAAGCGCCTATTAGTTTGCCCGCACCTAATAGCAGAATTGCAGGGTTAATAAGTGACACTGAAAAAGGAACGGACTATCTTGATATATCAAAAGATGTTACAGCTTTTGCGCGGGTTATAGCGGCAAAAAGCTTCGACCCTCCCTTAGCTATTGCCTTATTAGGTAAATGGGGATCGGGGAAAAGCTTTTTTATGCGCAAGCTGAAGCAACAGGTAACTGAGTTCTCGAACTTTCAAGCAAGTAACCTATATTGTAAGGGCGTCGCACATATTCATTTTAATGCTTGGTCCTATATGGATGCAAATCTATGGGCAAGCATTGTATCTAAGATATTTGAAGGATTAAGTGAATATATTTCTGAAAATAGCCTACCAGGAAAAGCAAAACAGGAAATTGAACAAGAATTGTCGAGCCAGTTGTTTATTACTAAAGAAGAAATAGGTATTTTAGAAAACAAGAAAGATGCTGTAAAGAAGAAGATATCTGAACTCGAAGTAAAAAGGACGGAGATCAATAAGACATTGGAATCCCAAATCAATAAAGTCAAATCGACTACGCTTTGGGAAATTCTTCAAACTGCTGATAAAGAATTTAATGCCCGCGATAAAATAGTTAAAGCACTTAATGAGAATCCTTCGTATGTTCAATCGGAAGCTGATTTAAAGGAAATTATTCCAGAGAAATATTGGTCTAACCCTGAAGCCGCGTACCAGCAGATAAAATCCAAATACACCTTTTTAAGAGAGTTTTTCAGAAATTATTGGAATCTGCTTTGGTTGGCTATAATTCTGCTTGTTATTGGCTTTATACCACCCCTATTGGAACTGAGTAGCGACTGGATAAAAAGAATAGACTTTCTAATTCCACAGGCTACTTTATCGATTCTTGTTGCGTTAGGTGTAATATGGAAAAGAGCTGAAAATATTTATAATAAGCTTAAACCGGTAATTGCATCTTTTTGGACTATTAAAGAAGACTATGAAAGGAAAGTAAAAGAAGCGGTTTACAAATTTGAGCAAGACGAGAAATTGCTAAAATTTGATATTGAAAAAAAGAAGACATAGGTTGCGGTCATTAATGAACAGATTCACAATGCCGAAACGATCAAGATGGACATTGAGTTTAAAATTAATCATGCACTTGCTACGGAATCATTGTATTCATTTATAGATAAACGGTCCAAAAGTGAAGATTACAAAAAACACCTCGGTATTATTTCCATTATTCGGAAAGATTTTGAAACCTTAAATGGCTTGTTCGTAGATCACCACGAGGAAATTGATAAAGTTGCTGATGATTTGAGACAAAAATTCAGGAAAAAATTCCGTCAACCACTAGAAAGGATAATTTTATATATTGACGATCTTGATAGATGTCCTGAAGATAGTGTGGTGCAGGTACTGGAAGCAGTGAATTTGTTGATGGCATTTCCGCTGTTTGTTGTTATTGTTGGTGTCGATCCACGTTGGGTAAAAAACGCACTTATTAAGAAGCATGCTATACAATTTGCGAACTATTCAGTAGATCATTTAGGAAGAGAGTTTGATGTTATAGATCCCTCAAACTATCTCGAAAAGATATTCCAAATACCGTTTCGCTTGAAAGAAGCAAAAGACGTAAATGTTAGAGAAATGATCAAAGAGTTGGCCAATTTAAAATCGAGATCTGTAGAGAAAGGTGTGGCAATTGATTTAACCGATGCGCAATCTGCTCTTCAGGAAGATGAAAAACCTACGCTGAGTTCCAAAGGTAATAATATCATTATAAACGATGTGTTAACAATTTCAGAGGATTATGCTACCATAGAAGAGCTGGCGGAGTTATTTGTTTTGACAAATGAAGAGGTAGCTTTGATGCAGGATATGTCTGAAATTGTTGGTAATAATCCCAGGGCAATTAAAAGATTTGTTAATACATTCAGAATAGCTAAAGCACATGGAGAGCTTAGCAATGATGTCGCATTTTCTGATAGAGAATTGCCTGCCATATTATTATTGCTTGCTTTACCATTAGGTAAGTATAGAGCGCTTTTACCCTCTTTTGAAATGTATATAGAGAAAGGTGAAAATATCAACAATCCTATTACATCATATTTGCAACCTATTCATAAAATAGGTCTTTTAGACGAGTTGAAGCATAAGTTAAATGTAACCCTTTCGGTCAAGGGGAGCTTTGGGTTAATAGGAGGAACTCAATCGTCAATATTTCTCAAGCACATCTCCTTTATAAAGCGGTTTACTTTTGATAACATCTAAAATGCATCAACTTGACTACAATAAATAGAGTGATACGTCCGTCTACTCGTCAAAGTCACGGCGCTTACAGGATTCATTTAGAAAACAAAGATGTTTCAAATGGAATATTTGTAAATATAACACATGAAAGTAAACCATTTAATCAGACTTTCTGGTTCAATTCCAATGACTTACAAAAGTACAGAAGCATTCATTTCAAAGTCATTGAGAGTGATGAAGGAATTGAGATCGAGTGGTTACAATCTATACCATTCAAGCTAATGGAAGAATAAATGAAATAGCAAAAACAGGTTTTCGCCCTCCAGTGCAAATCTGTCTATATCTAAACAGCCCTTATATTGAATAAGTTCACGATGTTGGGGGGATGTGTTCTTGCTAACTCTGGCGAGGAAAATACAGGGAAAATATAACGAAGGTATCAATTTATCCATATCTAACTACCTGTTAATAAATTAGTAGCAACCACCGTTTCCGGCTACCAGAAAAAATAGTTGACTTCTTTGACATTAATAGAACGTGACCACCCCCACTGCCATCCGTCATACCCTCGATGCCACGGTTACCCAGGCCAACGATGCCGCTGTAGGCGATGAGTGCCCAGCTTGGGTGTAAATCCTTCCGCACCATGCGGATATATGCCAAGATTATAGCTTTCAAGTCAGTCAATGCATTCGGCCGCTGTATGAGAAATTCAGTCTGGAGCTGCCGGAATCATTCAAAAAACTCAAAGCCGTCGGCTAATCTTCAAAAACCTGAGAAATTCTCTGAAAACCCGGAGAATTTCTCGGGTCTTTTGATACTGTCAGTATCAAACTGAGTTGTAAATTTCCACTTCCACGTTTTCCATTAAAAGACACCTCTGTTTCTCCATTGTAGCAACCATGCTTAAATTCTTCCTATGCACGAGAACCAGTTGAGGTTTTTTGAAGATTTAATGTTTCGGAATGTGAGCACGGAATCAGCACCGCCCGGCGGCTTCAAAAAACCACACGACAATTTTAATGTTTCGGAGATTGAGCGGGAGAAGTCCGCTGTGCTTCAATATCTGCGTGAATTGCGGTTTCACATGCCCTCTGAAGAGAGGCTGGCATGGGCTATCGATACTTATTTCGGGCGGGTGATTGATCTGCTTAACCGGGCTTATAAATACATTGAAAATGGTGTTACAAAGAACCGGCAATCCTATGCGAAAGTTTTCGCTGCCTTACAGGAAATTCTGTCATTTCTTGAACAGCGTTATGGGAGATATATGGATGTAAACACATGCCTGCCCATTTCCCACGAAATGCAACTGAAGGACGCGCTGATTGAAGGTTTTTTCTTCTTCAAAACATCTGCGGAGAATGCAAATATTTCCCCGGCTCTGGTGGAGATCATCGAATCCGTATTTGCTGACTTTGTAGAGACCGAGGAATTTGGTAAAACGTCTTATGGCCGCATATATTACCTCTCGGCCCTCATTACTGCTCTTGGGAAACTCTCTCCTATGACGGATGAGGCCATACAACATACTTTAATCGCTCTAAACTTTAACTGCCCTGCCTTTGTGAAGCACTTTACCCAAAACTTGCCGGAAGATCCGGGTGTGCTTGTATTTATCCTGAAGGAAGTAAACCAAATCAGTGCTGCGCCCGGCTTCGCGTTAAATCCTCTTTACACAACCGTGAAGGAGCAGCTGAGCGCCTGGCTCAATCACGAAATCGGCTATCTGGCCGGTTCTTCTGCTAACGTGGCGCCGCCGCCGGTGATGAAGGATGCCGCGCCTGTCCGGAAGATCATGACAACCCTGTCTGTTCCCCAGCTGGCACATATGCTCAAACTCTTTACAGATCTCGGTATCATCGTTCACGACAATAAAACGGAACTACTGGAAGCCTTTGCCGCCATGTTCCGGACAGGAAAGACGGATAACATATCTCCGGAGAGCCTGCGCAACAATTATTACGGGGAAAATGCTTCTGTATCCAGCTCCGTACGGGATATATTCGTTGCCGTTATCAACAAATCAAAAGGCATTATCTGATGCTCTTGCGATCCTTATTCGCGTCAGGAATAAAGAATCTTTATTTTAATGTGAATTTATAATCAATCAGTTACAAGGGGTTGCGCAACCCCTGCCACTGTTCTTGCATTCTTCTTCTTCCTTCTTTTGCTGCACACTAAAACGTTACAAATGGCAGCAGAAATTATCACACAAGAGGATCTCCAGCTTTTTAAGGAAGAGCTGTTCTCCGAGATCCGCGACATCCTCAGCTCTCAACAACAGGCGCCACCCAAAAAGTGGATCAAGTCCTACCAGGTCATGGAAATACTCGGCATTTCCTCCGGCACCCTTCAGACCATGCGGAACAAAGGCGCCATCGCCTTTTCCAAAATGGGAGGGCTCATCTTTTATGATTATGATGCTATACTGGAGCTGATGAAGGATTCCGCTTACCCAGGCACGCCCATGCAAAAACGTGGTCGATGAATGAACCGGTAGGCATCAACTACATCCTTCACCAGCAGTTTCTTTTCGCCCTTATCCGGCGAGACGGGCGGCTGCATGCCAATCACATCAGCCTGTACTTTGCGCTGTTCCAGCTCTGGAACCTGCACCGGTTCCAGAGCACTTTTCCGATTCTCCGGGAAGAGGTGCTAAGCCTATGCCGCATCGGCTCGGTGAACACCTACACCCGTTGCCTGAAGGAACTGGATGCGTTCGGGTACATCTGTTACCATCCCGCCGGGCGGAAAGGGCTGCTCAGCCAGGTCAGCATCGTGCCGCTGGAATTGGCCGCCGGTTTACCGGAAGCCGAAAAAAGTAATCTCAAAATTGATACAACATGTACTGAAAACGATCCTGCGGGCAGTCTCAAAAATGAGACTACATGTACCGGAAATGATACTACGCCGTGTCTCAAAAATGAGACTGCCAGCGGCGGAAGTAGTCTCAAAACTGATACACTAGTAGTCTCAAAATTGCGACACCTATATAAACATATAAACTTAAAAGTAAACAATGAGGGAGTGGGGGATCCCGCACCCATTAAAAAAAATATAAATCAATCAGGCAATGCCGAGAAAGATGAAAACACACACCGCGCGGAATTTCCATTCACCCCGCCAAAACTTCAGGAAGTCCGGGAGTTTTTTAGCCTGGAAAAATACCCAGAGCCGGAGGCTGCGAAATTCTACCACCACTACCAGGCCAATGGATGGCTTCAGGCCGGCAAAACGCCGATAGCCGACTGGCGCGCCGCCGCGCACAAATGGATGCTCAACATTCGTAACCCGCAAAATCAACACCATGACAACCGAAAATATCAACCAGGATCACCAGCAGGACGGCTCCACACCCGAGAGGACAAGGATTACCACGACCCCTTATGACTACTACACCCTCCTGCAGGACGTAGAGCTGCGCGGTAAAACCATCTACGGCCCGCGCTTCACCCTCCATGAGGAAGACAGGCCGGTAGTGCTCAAACTCCTTTGCTATTTCCTGCAGGACGAGGCCATCGCCCAGGTGGAGGGCATCGACCTGCACAAAGGTATAATGCTCCGCGGACGGGTCGGCTGCGGTAAAACTTCACTAATGAACATCATGCGGGCCTATTGCCCGGATTCTTTCAAGCACACGATGATGGCCTGCCGGACGGTCAGCCACACTTTTACAAAGAAGGGGCCGGAGGTAATTGACCACTTCGGGCGGCTGTCCTTCTTCCCGTACACTAGTGTGCCGCGGATCTTCTGCTTTGATGATTTGGGGCTGGAATCATCGGCCGGCTACTTCGGGATCACGTACAATGTGATGGCGGAGATACTACTTTCAAGGTATGATCTGTTCGTTTCGCATAAGATGCTGACGCATGTGACGACCAACCTGAATAGTGAGGAGCTGGAGGGGATTTATGGGAATAGAATACGGAGCAGGATGAGAGGGATGTTTAATGTCATCACATTCAACAATACATCACAAGACAAGAGAGTTTAGATTGCCAAATACGAATCCAAATTAAAGATTTATCTTCTTCCAAAATATTCGAAAAACGCGTATATTGACTATATTTCATTATCATGTAGATTCCACAATCCCTATGGATCAAAAAGTCAAATACGAAATTGTTGAATTCATACTTGCACAACCCGAATTCCATGGACCAGATGGAATTATGGACTATCTTACTAGAATATTTCCTCTACGGACAATGATATCGCTGGATTCCCGTTTCGAGGACGCTTACGGTGATATTCGGCAGCACATCGTAAACAACTCAGATTGGACAATGAACTATTTGCTTTATGAACGCTTAAGAATCCTGCAAGAAAGTGAGGATATTTTTAAGCGTTTCCTTGAAGTAACTGTTCATCCCACGATTCGTAAAACCAGAAGGGAAATTGCCAGATATAGCAGGGAGTTAAATAAAATACTGGCGCATTCAGGTAAAGCATTGCGTATTACTTCCCTATTCGAAGAAATGCCAGTTTTTGAATTGGTAGATCAGGCCATACAGAATATGAAATTGTCCGAGGCGCTCAATAGTGATTTTCGATTTTACAAAGAGGACTTTGAGCAAAAAGAATACCCATGTTTTGTATTACGAAAAGACAACTGGAACGATTATGGCTACGTCACATTGATGGTGTTACTTTACTATGACGCCCATCGAACACAGGCTACTATAGGGTCTGTTAGGATCATGAAACGATGGGAAGAGCAAACTTGGGAACATCTACCAGAACAATTTGAACGATTACCATTGGACTTTTGTTCGCTTGGAGTGACCGAAGATTATTACAACAGGCTAAAAGACTTATTAACTTCAAGATCGACGGCTTTTTTCTATGCTCTGCGAGATGCAGGAATGTTCCCTTCGATTAGTGATCTGTTCTACAGAACTGAAATTTTTAGAAAATCTTTAATAAGAGAAAACAGTAATGAAGAATTATGGCGAACTATTCGCTATAAGTTTTATAATATTAGTGTTGATGAGGCATTCAAATTTAGTTTTCAGTTCAAACCAACTGATTCTACGGAATCAGTATTTCTTGACTTCAATTTTGAATATAGTAAACCTATTGAACACCGCGTATACGCTTTGATTGGTAAGAATGGAACTGGTAAAACGAAAATACTTTCAACTATCGCGCAGGAACTGGCCAACCACGACTCAACTCTGATTCCTAAAAAACCACAGTTTGGTAAAATTACCAGTATTTCTTACAGTTTTTTTGACAACTTCGAAATACCAAAACAACATGAAAGTTTCTATTATGCATATTGCGGACTAAAGAAAGATAAAAAAACTTTGTTCGAACCTGAGGAACTCGATGAACGGTTTCGTGATTCAGCACACAAAATACTAGAAAATGGGTTGCTGGATAAATGGAAGAAAGTTTTATCAAATTTTATAGAATCGACACTTGTTGATGAGATATTTGTTCCCCCGTCATTTTTTGATGATCAAACCGAACATCAGTATAATCCGGAGGCCGTTCGCGTTTTAAAGGATCAGCTCAGCTCGGGCCAACACATTCTACTATATGTTCTTACAGAGTTAATCGCGCAAATCCGGGAAAATTCCTTAATTCTCTACGATGAGCCAGAAACACATCTTCATCCCAATGCCATTACTGAATTGATGAATAGCATTCTGGAATTGGTAAAGGAGTTTAACTCGTTTTGTATCATCGGTACTCATTCGCCACTCGTAGTACAGTGTATCCAATCGCGGAATGTGTTTGTATTATCTCGGCAACCCGAACAAGTCTATCTACATCTTCTAGAACGAGAATCTTTTGGGGAAAATTTAACGGTTATTACGGAAGATATCTTTGGCACGAAAGATATTCCGAAAAATCACCTGACAGTATTGAATGACCTGAAACGGGGCCGCTCATTTGAGGAAGTGGTGGCACTTTTTGAGGCTGAAAACAATGGCCTCTCAATGAACCTTAACACCCATTTGTATCTCAAAAGCCTTTATAAATAGGTATGGTTAACTTAGTTGTACCCGTTTTTGACAGTTTGAAACTGTTCCAAGTTGCAGTTGATGGTAAAACTGATAGAGTCGCTCAGGCCTCTTTAACTGCAGCTATACCACTAATAACTTCCAGATATCAAGTTTTTGATAATCATAACCTCCGTAATGAGTTGGAGCTGCTCACACAAGATGCGGCCTGTAATGCTCTTAGAGAGGAGTTGCTATCGCTTTACGAATTCGGCAAACCTGTAGTGCAGCAGATTTTAAACACCCTGCAAGCCGCACAAAATCGCACCGTTCGACACACGTGCCAGTATTGCACTATCGGCAGTATCAAAAGTCTTGACCACATTGTCAACAAGGGAGACTATCCGGAATATAGCATTCATCCTCAGAATCTCATTCCTTGCTGTTTAGAATGCAACATCAATAAAGGAAGGTTTTGGGTGCACGGTGGTAATCGGCTGTTTATCAACCTCTATACTGATGAGCTGCCAAAAGAACAGTACCTGTTTACTAACATAACTGGCAATATCGCGGAACTGGATTTTGACTTCGAACTTCGGCAGCCCAAAGGGATTGATATCATCCTGTGGAATAGAATCGTGAGCCATTACAACCGAATGAAATTATTGGGAAGATTGCGACATAAGGCTATTAGTGAAGTGACAGAGCTTCTTTTGCTAGCTAAGAAGACGCTTGAGTGCGGTACTACCAAAGCTGATATCATTGACATAATGTTACAGCAAGCTACTATTAGTCGGCGTGAATACGGAGCCAATCATTGGAAGGCATCCATGGTTGAATCGCTCGCTGACAGCGCCCTGTTTTGGCAACACGTTCACCGATTTCGGTTGTAATCGGCAATATATTTCTCAATAGTCGTCATACATCAACTTGGAAAGTTAAAAAAATGGTTTCCCCCTTCGCAAAAAATACATTACCAGTCATCTTTCTCAAATAGTGTCTCTCGACTGATGGCTCTGTTTACATAGTGAAGCGAATCTTGTAATATACGGTACGTCAGCGAATGCTCCTCATAGTTTGGCAATACTTCTTCTATAAGGGCTTTAAGTCTAATATCAAAAGGGAAAGGCTTTCCTGGAGTCCCCTGCTTACCGCCGGAAGTGGTTATTGCCTCCCTGGCCCTAAGTATAAGCTCTTTCAACTTGCCACCATCGTTCGCAAACCTACTGCGAGCATCTTCAAGAATTGAGGAAACTAAACAAATAAGTTCTTTTGTTTTGTTATGGAATTCAGATATCGATTCGACAAGCCTTCTAACATGCAAGAAGTTTCCCTTGCAAGAACTGTAAATCTGTAAATAAATAGATTTGATATCTTCAGTTATTTCCAATGAAGGCTTTAAATAGGCAATTAAATATCGTGCTATAGATTCTATCCTCCAATTCTCTTCAAGGTTTAAATTCCATTGTAGTGCGATATCGAATAGTCTCTTCGATTTTTGCACATCAAACTTATTTACAAGGAGCATATGTGCGGATATCGGAACACATTCGTAATAAAGATAGTCAGATTCATTAACAACGTTATTTTTATACTCAAAACGTCGAATAAAATATGCAAAAATATCTTCTTCAGGGCTGGTTCTAAAAACTTTCAAAAGACAGCTTTCTATTTCATTGTTAATTGCAAATCGTACACTATTCTCCATGAGTAGTTGATGCAAATTTGAATCATCTTGAAACCTATCAAATAACAACCCAAATAAAGGGCCACCTTCATTTATTTTACAGTTTTCAAGATAGTATCGTATGTATTTTTCTCCAGCAGATTTGTTGACCTTGTAAAGGGAGGGAATAGCCTGTATAACATTACCATTATTACACCCAATTGGATCGTACAAAATTTCCAGGAGTAATTCTTCGTCTTTATTTGTCAAAACGCAATCTCCAATCCAGTAAGCACTATAAACATGCATAAGAATATTGTTTGCCTGTATGCTTTTTTCACCTAGATATTTATCAGCCTCGACCCAAAAAAAATCTGCTAGATCTTGACTTTTCCTAAACGCTCTTAAAAACCTGATCCATAAGCATAAACTATATGCTTGTTATTTTCTTTTAAGTGTAGATAAATCTCTTTAGCTTTTAAAGGATATTGAAAAATTCCGTTCAAAAACTCATTATAGTAATAAGGAAGAGTAGATTCAGAATTATGTAACTTACTAATTGCATCTGAAATATGATACGCCGAATTGTTCTCAATTATTCTATTTATTCTAAAAAGTTCTGATTCCCTATCATCTCGTAAACTATTTTGCAGTTTTATAAAAAGTGTTAACAATTCATCTGTTAAATTTTGAGGGTTTAAGAGGGATTCTATAGCATCAAGGCGGAAATGAAATTTTTTTGGAACTCTATTTCTTCTGTACCAATGTAAGTTATCTATCACTTCTATTCTGGAGGCAATATTAAAAGAAGCAACATTTTTCTCCAAAAAAAGAAGTATTAATTCCATTTCTTCTTCATACTTATATCTTTCATCAGAATTGACATTTGCTGATATTTCTCTTGGAATATCCAAAAGTACCTTTAATGACTCGTTTTTTATTCTTTCGTTAGAGGAACAAGCATGGTACTTTATAAGAAGCTTTATAACAGATATCCTATGCTCTTTTATGTCATCAACCATTGGGATTTTATACCTGTAAAAGTCAAAGGAATAGTTTGAATATAGATTTTCTTTTATCAAGGAAAAAGAAAGTTTAAGCATTTCAGACAATCCGTAAATTTGAAAAAGAACAGATGTAGAATCTTTTTTATAAAGTAGCTCGCTTGCTCTTTTTACAAAATAAGTTTGATGCTCAATAGAATAGCTATATAAATATAATCCGTGGCAATAACTGAATGTTGAATTTAATATCAACTTGTCGCCGGTAATATTAAAGAGAGAAATACTTGCATCAAACACGAATCCATATCTATCGGAGTGATACAGGAGTTCATGTAGAATTCCCTTTATAATTGGTGCCGTTAAGTCGTTGTATATATGTCTTCCTCCGCCATATTTATTAAAATCGATATTAACTGTACATTCTTTATCTTTAACTATATCAAAAAAGTGGTGAATGGCAACCTCAGCAATGACTGGCTTCTGAATTGCTATGGAATAAGCGAATCTCATGCGATCAATGAATCTATCATAATTCAATTTTGGAAGTTCTTCAATATATGCATGAAGAAGATTGTCGATCTTGCATATTCGAGATTTAACTTTATCACTTTCGACTTCATCTATACTCGCTAAATTCATTAAAATATTGGCAGTATGATTCGAATACTTTTCAATTTTTGTTTGTACCCATAAATTGTCAGAATCCTCCATTAAAATGATATCGCTATAATAGTCTGGCTTTATACTTTTTTGATAATTTCCAGAACTCATTCCTTCTGCTACTAATTTTCGTAGAAAGTAAACTATAATATCTTCATTTATTTGTTCCGTTTCTGCCATACTTTTTATAAGACTCACATCGTCATAGTCAAATGGTTCTAATAGACAAATTAGTGAAAGTAATTTTTTACATTTTATCCGATTTACTCCTGTTTCCTTTACCACTAGATCTATGAACGTATTAAAATGGTTTACTACATACCCATTAAATTCTTCTTGAGTTTTTACACTAGTAATATTTTCATTTTTTGCTACAGCATTTAAAATTCCTACGATAAGTATAGGACGCCCGCGGGAAATATGGACAAGATGATCAACATACTTATTTAAGTAGTCGTTTGCTAGTTCTTTTTCAAAAATCTCCTTCGTTTCCTCCTTAGTTAACTTGTCCAAGTTTATCCTTAATCCTTTCCCCTAGTCAAATTCTCGAATCAGCTTAAATGCTTCCATGGATTGAAGACTTCGAATAGTAAATATCACCTTTATTGTTACACCATTATGCTTTCCTCCTAGTTTCTTTAGATCTGCAAGCATTGCGGGTGAGAAATTTTGAGCGTCATCAACTAACAATATGTAGCTATTGCCGGCACCCAATGCAAATTTAATTCTGTCAAAATTGAGATTTAGATTCTCTACTTTTAGGGCTTTCCAAGTTTTGTTGTTATCAATATATTTCTGGAAAAAATGTACAGCAAGTCGGGTTTTCCCTATTCCTGTTTCGCCAGAAACGATAGCAAAATGCTGTGTTTCATTAATTAGAAAACCATTAAGAAGTTCTAATTCCTTTTGCCGAGAAACAAAAAAGTTGGATAGTGTATTTAGATCTGATGATGGTGCTTGTAATCGTTCACTTAATGCCTTCTTGTAAGGAAGCAGAGAAGAGGTTGTATATCCTTCTTCCATCCATAGTTTTAATATTGGATACTGAACATATATTCGATTTAATCTACTTCCATCCCAAAGCTGAAAGTTTGTGTCGTGCTTGCTATGCTCGTTTAAAAGTTGAGAAGCGTATTCTTTAGTAGCATTGGTTTCTAATGGATTTAAAGGGATATTAGTTAATATAACAAGATAGTTCTCATCCTTGATCTTCCTAATCTCTTGTTTAATTTCTTGTTTCAAGGAATTGAAAGCTGTTTTTCTTGCGGTACCATGGAATTTATATTGAAAGCGCCATAATCCATTTCTCCTTTTATATTCCCCGCAATAAGTTCCATCAATCCCTCCATCTTTCCCCGGAGCTTCAAACCCTTGAAAAGAATCGCCAAGTTCTAACCATAATAGTGTATTACAGAAATTCTGAAATACATCAGGATTGCTATTTTTCCAATCGACTTTCATGATAATGAAAATAGCGTTTTTGAGTCATAATTATGAGGCCAAACTTGAATATCGCGGTAATTGAACATTAAATGGTTTCCAAAACATTGCTCACTGGAATTTCACGGGCATGACTGGGTGTCAAGCAGCAAAAGAGATGCTATGTTTTACATCTATGCTTGAGTATATCATGGCAATGGGCGAGGTAAAAAGGTCTCACTCCGGCTTTAGGCCGGGCTGTGGCTTCTGGGCAAGGTATTTCATGCGGCCCGGCCTAAAGCCTGCGTTCGGGCAGCTCCCGGTCCACGCGCTGAAGCGCGCGTCCCTACGCTGCCCCATATTCGTCCGCCACCTGCCTGCCGGTCTGCCCACAGGTTGCTCCGTGCGGCGAAGCGCCGCACTCCCGCCCCCTGGGGCAGCCCGGCATGGCGGGTGGTGGCGGGCACGTTTTGTTGGCAAGCGAAGGTTTCTTCTCAATCATCTTGGTGCTACAATCATGTAAGTGCCTGGGTACTGGGTCGCTTTGGGCGAGGGCTTTTATGTGTAGGTGTCGGATGCCGGTGCCGGGGTGGACCCGGCTTCAGAACATGGCCTGCCGCGAACAGCGGCTTTGGAATCTCTTTTCAGCTTTTGAACAATCTTGGCGCATACTTGGGGCTGAGGGTGGCCAGCTTCTCCTTCCCCCGGATGCTACGGGGCCACCCTCAGCCCCAAGTATGTCTTCTTTTTCTCTTTTACTGGCGGTGGGGCAGTCATCATCTTTTCAGGGCGCCAGGTGCAGCCCGGTGGAGATCGGGACCGCAAGGGGCTGCGTTCGCCGCCTGGGTTCTCCCAGATCATAACGCACTCCAGCCCCTCTCGGCTTCCCTTATTTTGTTTTCTTTACTTTCTCTGGTTTCTCCGCAGGCACAAATTTTTCACGCACAGCTTTTAACGCTTCCTGTAGCTTTTCGGGATGCTGCCAGTATTCTACACTCAGGTTCTCGCGGATGTCCCGCAGCTCTTTTAAAACATTAGGTTTTTTACCCTTTTTCATGGTCGCGTATATTTAAAATCTCCCGCGGTGTGCGGATTTCTATCAGCCTATAACCCAACCGCAGGTTTATGGAGTTGTAAAGCCTTATCCGGTTCAGGTTCACAATATGCTTAAAGTTCCAGCTGGCTAATACTTCAGCGTTGTTGATGGTAGCCAGAGCGATATGTAAGGCATCGTTATAGCTCTTATTCGTCAGGGCTCCTTCGCTTATATAGGTCTCAGCCAGCATTATTGCTTCCTCCGTTGTCCGGAGATGAATTCTATACCCCAAAGGTACTTCATTTAGCTTTTCGTGGATTTCCGGCCGGGCTTTTGACAGTTCCAGCAACATCAGGTCGGAGATGATGATCTTTTTGCTGCCGGCTTTGAATTCCTTCAGCAGGGCCTCGCTCCATTCCTGAAATTCAGGCTCAAAACAGCCGCCAATGACAGAGGTGTCTGTATATACGTTCACCATAGTAATTTACGCAGTTTAGGTTAACAATCAATTTTTGAAAATGAGTTTTGAAGGGCAGGGCTTTACTTTTTTACTGGTAGGGTCTCTGTTATGCGTTTTGCGATGTTTTGCATCACCTTTTTGTTGGCAGGGCCCCGGCGCTCTTGGGGCCGGTCCTCTAGCTGCTGTACGCCCTCCACCTTTCTGATCACCAGGCTATCTTTATTGTGTTCTACGGCGATGAGGTCGCCTACGTCAAACCCTGCTTCGTGTAGCCATTTCCCGGACAGGCGGATAAAGGGAACATGGGTATTATCAAATTCGTGCTCATAACAAAGCGAGCCGACGGTTAACAAACGTTCTTTTTTCATATTCGTGTTATTGTTCTATAAATATACCAATAAATCAAACTAAAAACAAGAATTATAGCACGTTTATTAGACTAATTGATTAACTTTAGCATACTAATACTAGATTTATGTGTCTAATATAATATAAATAATTTCATTAATACATCGTCGCCCTGAAATAATAAGTAGTTTCCCATTCATCTAAAAACTTAATGAATATGACCTTTGGACAACGTGTTGCCATTATCAGAAAAAAGAAGGATATCAAACAGACCGAGTTGGGTAGTATGATCGGCACCAGCGGAGATATCGTGAGCCGTTATGAAAGGGATGTTATCTCACCAACGATTGAAGTTGCCGCTAGAATCGCATCGGCTTTAAATGTTTCCTTGGATCATTTGGTAATGGGCCATGAAGCGAGCACTGCCAATACTACGGATGCGGTGGCATACAAGTTCCAGCAGCTGGAGAAATTAGCGGAAGAGGATAAAGGGCATGTAATGGCCGTGATCGATGCTTTTATTACTAAACAAAGGGTAAGCGCCTTGATGGGCGAATAAAAAAGGCCCCTGCAGAGCAGGAGCCTTCACACCAAAACATACACCAGGTGTTTTAGGCCTGTGGCTGTGTATTAATCTTCTGCGGCTATCCGCCTTCGTTCTCGACCGTGGCCTGACTTACGCCCGTCATTACCGCGCCGGCGAGGGCTACGTATCCCGCCACCTGGGTGATGATCAAAGGCAGCGCAACCGGCAGGCCTATTATAGCCGTGCTGATCGCCGTCAGCAAAAGCCCGATGTTACGGACCTTCTGGAACAACGGCGGGGTAGGAGCTGTTAAACGTTGTCCAGTATTCATATCTGAACAGTTTAAAGGTTAGAAAATTGCATCCGGGCAGCGCCCGCCTTTACGGAGGCGTTACGCCGCACCTGATACTTTTACCAGCGCCGTAGGATTATGGGCGCCATTGAGCAGGTTAAACATCTCACCGTTCACCTCTTGGAAGAACTCCAGCCCCAAAGCTAGGAACAGCGGCTTTGTGCTGTTCGGGGGTAGGTCGATCACCATGTTAAGCGGAGCGGTCAGTGTCCTATCAAGCGGTAGCTCTGGAGAACTTACAATCCCATCCACAAATGCTTCTTCCTCGAAATTCACCTCCGCAGCCGCCACGTTAATCCGGTAATGGGTGGTGCCGCGTGGCGCCAGGACTTTCCTTTTTGGAATATATGCTGGTATGTCAACAGAAGCGGCGCCGGTTACCCGGTCGATATTGGCCGTGAATGGGGCAAAAAACTTGGTTTTCAGCCTGCCACGGATATTGAACTCAAAACCCTTCAGCAGTTCCGCTTCGCCGTCTATGACGTTTCGGAGCCCGCGGGAGTTGGTGGCGTCCGCACGGATCACCTTTACAAATCTCCCTGTCAGCCTGCCGTACATATAGCTGTCACTGGTTTCGGCCATCAGGTCCCGGAAGGTGGCGCACAGCAGGCGGGAAGCCATGCCGGCCCGGCCAAACTCGGAACCATTCTCACGGGTGCGCTGGAAGGCGGGATCTGTGGCGATACGCTTAGCGTCTACACCGCCTTTCTGGCGAGCAAGATCTCCGGCTACGGTTGAGTAAAACGTTACATTGCCGATCGTGCCCTTCAGCTTGATGAGCCCTATTTGTTTTGCCATTGATATGATTTTAGTTAAGAATGGGGCAATTTGCATAGCCATGCCCGTTAGGCTGTTACATCTGTGCACGATGCCGTAAATTGCTTTACAACACCAAACTACACTGGCATTTTATCACAGAAAAATTCTCATTCCGGACATGCCGATTATGCAGAAAATAATACCAAACCGCATGGTGATTTTTGCCCGTGACGTGCAGAATATCACGGGCCGCAGCGAGAGAGCCTCCCGGCTGCTGCTACAACGTATCCGTCAAGCCTTGGATAAAAAGGCAGGGCAGTTTATTTCTATTGCTGAGTTTTGCCGGTATACTGGCCTGAGTGAAGAAGAGGTGCGCAGCTATTTGAATCGGTAAAAAGCCGTATCAATTTGGGGTTTGCGAGGAATTAAAGGCGCTCTGATTATATTTTGAGGTGCCTTGCTTTCACTTTAATTTATTTATCGGGTAATTCGATCATAATATATTCTTGTACCGTTATAGCTTATTTTACGATAAACCCGGCCTCTTATGCCAATCATCCTCCCTGTAGGCACTTGGGTAGAACGCCCTTCAGTATAGTCTTTCTCAGCTTTCGTTTGAACGACTTTTACACCCAGGCGGCTAAGGGCTTTCTTTGCCAGATCCGGCAGCGATTCTACTGGTAGGATTTTACCTGTCAGTGAAGAAACCTTGGTTTTAGCATACAGCCCGTAACCGATCCGGATCAGCTTACCCTTCCGTATCAACGCCAAAAGGGCACGGCCAACCTGATCATAGCCGCCCAGGTCCTCAAAGTCCTCCCTAAGCAGAACCGGAGATTTCATGCGGGCCATCCTCGTAGCAATCCTGCCTTCTATCGTTCCGTTGTGTTTCATTTGATTATGATGTGAGAACATTAAAAATGTTGCCAATTTAGATGCAAAAGTAGGACAATTATTACCTTGAATCTGAGGCACAACCCTCGTCTCAGGAAAAAATTGATTGGATTAATATTTTAAAAATGACCGTTATTCCGGTCATTTTTCGTATTTTTGACTAAAATATCGGTCATGAAGCCCAAGAAATCAGTATTACTTCCTTCGGCGGATTATACCCTCAAAGAGCTGGGCATCAATATCAAACTGGCCCGCAAGCGCCGCCAACTTTCCGCAGAACAGGTCGCGGAAAGGGCAGGTATTGCCCGTTCCACCTTGCAGCATATTGAGAAAGGCGAACCAGGTGTGGCGATGTCTTCATACCTGCAAGTGCTTTTTGTGTTGGGGCTCGACAAGGATTTATTAAAAGTTGCGGCGGACGATCCGCTGGGCAGGAAATTACAGGATGCGAAACTGCTGAACAAAAGGTAATAAGTATGGCAAAGGCAACATCAAACAGTAAACAGATCTATGTATATGCCGACTGGCAAGAATTGGCAGGCGCCCGTTTCATGGGTTTGCTGAAAGCAGAATCCGTGCGGGGCAAAGAGGTATTTTCATTTTCCTATGAGCCGGAATGGCTGGAAGCCGGCCCGGCCTTATTGATCGACCCGGACTTGCAGTTGTTCTCCGGTCCGCAATATACCAGCGAGGAAAAGCCCAATTTCGGACTGTTTACCGATTCTTCTCCTGACCGCTGGGGCAGAGTGTTGATGGAGCGGAGGGAGGCATTAATTGCCCGGGAAGAGGGGCGCAGGACCAGGGCGCTTATGGAAAGCGATTATTTGTTAGGGGTGCATGATTTGTACAGAATGGGGGCATTACGGTTCAAACTTGACCCGGACGGCCCTTTCCTGGATAACAACGCCGCAATGGCTGCACCACCGATTACCTCATTGAGGTCGTTGGAGGAAGCAAGCCTGGCCCTTGAGAATGATGATGCTGTGGAAGATCCCGCTTTTGCACAATGGCTGAACCTGTTGATGTCCCCCGGTTCTTCTCTGGGCGGTGCGCGGCCCAAAGCCAGCGTAACGGACCCGGATGGACACCTTTGGATAGCCAAGTTCCCTAGCCGCCGCGATGACAGGAATATTGGAGCCTGGGAACAGGTTGTTAATATGTTGGCTGTACGGTCAGGCCTGAATGTTGCAGAAAGCACAGCCCGCCGTTTCTCACAGGATCAGCATACTTTTTTATCCAAACGCTTTGATCGTACTGTCGGTGGTGACCGTATTCACTTCGCTTCCGCCATGACCCTGCTCGGGCAGACGGATGGAGCGGATGCCGCCGCCCAGGTATCATACTTGCAGCTGGCGGAGTTTATCGTACGGCACGGTGCTGCCCCGGATGCAGATTTGGAGGAGTTATGGCGTCGGATCGTTTTTTATATCTGCGTAAGTAATAGTGATGATCATCTGCGCAATCATGGTTTCTTATTAACACCCCGGGGCTGGCGTCTTTCCCCGGCTTACGATGTTAACCCTATACCCAATGCCACAGGGCTAAACCTCAATATTTCAGACCACAACAATGAGCTGGATGTAGACCTTGCCCGTGAAGTTGCAGACCGCTTCAGAGTTCAGGAAAAGAAACGCGAAGAAATCATAAGACAAGTATCGGAAACAGTAACCCACTGGCGGGAAGTTGCAACGGGCATAGGCATTTCACGGAGTGAGATGGAAAGAATGCAAAATTGTTTTTTTAGTTAAAAGGGATATGAGCGAAAAAAAGCTACCAGCATGGATTCTTTTTGGAATATCGATGTGCTTTTATCTTAAAATGTCTCGGGAATAATAGAATATTTTGTCGCCTTTTGAATCATTTTATACTTCGAACTTCCGTACCTTTGACTCTCAATCAGTTCTTTGCAAACCCCAATAAAATAAGGCATTCCAGCGAGGTAACAAAAAAGGTTACACCACTCCAAAAATGCCCGGAAACACGCGGTAATAAAGGCTTTAATATAGTCCCAGCGGGATCACTGGAAATTTGCAAGACCTGCGCATGGCGCGGGTCTTGTGTTTTTAGTCGAGTAGTTGGTCGAGTTCCTTTTTACTTTCCCTATACTTCTTACAATACCTTATGCAGGTTAACCACATAAAAAATAAATAAGCAAATTCAAATTTAGTTTTACTTAATTGAAATTTATCTTGATGGCAATAACGAAGCCGGAGTTTAATACCCCGGCTTCGTTTAAGATTTTGCCACTACTTTAAGGCCAGGCCTATGAATATCAAACCAATCCAAAAACTCACTCTCATTGAGGCCTGCAATATTTTCTGCCAGCGATTTAGTAGTATATCCTAAATGTTTCTCAAAAGCGTTTATAATCATTTTTAAAAGCTTTGGTTCATCGATTTGTATTTCTAGTTTCTCTTTCTTCCTTTCCCCAAATCGACTTAATTCAATAAATAGGGTTTTAAATTTTACATCATCTATTATCCCTAAATCTTTTGCCCGATATATAATCGCTTGTTTCGAAACTTTCCAGTGCAATTTAAGATCACTTAAACGGCTATATGTCAGTGGTCTAAAAGTATATCTTGCTTGCTCCGCTGGGATCAAAAAGGCTCCTGCAAATCTATCCGCTTCTTTTTCAACAGTTTCCCTGTCTTCAAGGCGTTCAAAAAACTCAGGGTCTTCAGTAAATGCGTTATGCATAACGAGATGGCCTAATTCATGTGCCAATGTGAATTTCTTATGATCATTCGGCATATTTTTATTGATTACAATCAATGGCTTATTCTTATCTGTTTCCACAACCATTCCTGAGAATTTATCGGATTTTACGTCAAGAAACAAAACAGGAATTCCAATTTTTTCAATGATTGAAACAGGATTGTCGATTGGGCCTTCATTTAAACCCAAAAACAGCCGAATATACTTAGCGATTACTTCGGGATTATTTTTGCCGGATACTGGTATTTTAGGGAGTTCTTTAAATTCAAACTCAATTGATCTTAGAAACTCCGAGTAAGCTCTTCTAATTATGTCAATTTTTGCTTCTAATGGTACGATTTCCTTCGCTGGAAAACTGCTGCGTTTTCGATAATAGAATTTGCTAATACGGTTGAATTGGGCTTCGTGCTTAAATAGCGTGATCGGAAAGTTTAAAGCGTGGGCAATTTTTGAAACAGAATCTTCGTTCAAATCCAATCGTCCTGTTTCAAAGTTAGATAGGGTAGCCTGTGTTATTCCATGAAGCATGTTTGATAACTGCTCTTGGGACAATCCTCTTGCTTCACGGGCTAACGTAATCATTTTACGATTGAACATCTGTGAAAAGGTTTAGTGTGATTAAAATGCAAGGATGTTCTTTGACTGAACACCCCTGCATAAATTTACTCTTAGGACACTTTTGTTTCACCTTCGCCTGTTTGCTTCTCAACATCTTTCCTAATTCTAACATCAAGGTCATTATTAGGTTCAAGCTCGGGTATGATAACATTTCGTGTTGGGACAGCTGTTTCCGCGGTAATCATTGAAAGATCACTTATCCAGAATGTCCGGCTAAGGTTTTTCATTTCAACTAGGTAACATCCTTCCAGTTCGTCCCAGGAATTCCGGGCTGCTAACCTGAATCCTGCATACAATACAGTAATTGGGCTAGGACGGAATAATAGCTGCTGGGTATTCAAGCTTATTACATGCTTGGTTACAATATTACTCGGACGATACTTGTTGTCAAGTTTTTTGAAATATATCCTAATATTTTTACCTAGCATTAAATAATCCCGTTTATGCTGATCCATCTGCATTAGTTCGGGGTAGGTCTTGTAAAGTTCTCCCCTGATGTTCCAACTCATTGTACTCGCCATGTACCCGCGCCCCTTTCCTTCAAGAGATCGCTTTTCGGCTTCCTCGAGAGTTTGAGCATGGGCGCGTAATAATAGCTCGTTAAGGTCAATGCCTTTAGCTTTGTATAGCTCTTCCATAAGAGCCTGTTTTTCTTCCCTTGAATTGGGAAATTCAGAAAAAAGTTCTACTTTTACCATCGCAATTTTTTTTGTATCAATTTAAGATCCCCGGCCTCCAAGCGTGGGGATTTTTCTTATGCAAAGATAAATGAATTTTATGTAATTATTGTATATGAAATTTGATAAAAATTGTATCAAATGAATTTTACAATTGATAATCAATATATTGTAGCATAAATTCCTATTTTCATAACCTACAACTTTTTCCGAAAAACAATTTTAGCCGAATGTATCTGTAATTTTCACTATATTTAGTGTCAAAATGAGGGTAAAATGAAGAAATTGAATCTGAAGTGGTTGAAATCCTTTTTCACCTTTGACCTGCCGGTTAATTACAATGATCTTACTCTTCGCTTCCGGCAAGCCCACGAGAAACAGCACGGTTATATTTCCAGCTGGCCTACTGAAGCCACTTACCGGTATCTTATTAGCGATTTTTGGGGAAACGCTTTAAAGCATTATTTGGCAATGCTGGCAGCGGGTATATTCATAACCATCGCCCTTAACCAATTTAATACCTTAAGCGCTTCTATTCTTGCCTTAACCGGCTTCTTGGTTTACGTTCCACTGTATTTCATGATTTACCGTCCCTACCTTTAACCGGGAGTTTATGCCCCGGCTTACTGCCGTCATGGCTGATTTTGAAGGAAAGGAGCGAGTGCATCTGGAAAAATGCAAGCAGGCTCAAATGAGCAATACCGCATTATCTATCATATTCTATGCCCTTGCCAAAACAAGCGGCATGCATCTAAATAAGATAGATGCACCTTTCGGCGGCCTTTTAATGAGTTTGTACGGGAGCAGCCCGGACAGCCTGCAAAAAGCCCTGAAACTGATAACCTGTAAAGTGACCTCCCTCAGTCCACATAAGCAGACTGAACTTGAAAAAAGCATAGAAGAAGCCCGCATCTTCTTTACTAAACTGGAATTTCCCCAAGGGCTGGAGATCATCGATCATCTGGAACGAAAGTTCAGGCGGCTTTAAGCATTAAAGTGCGTCACATTTCATAAAAAGCCTGGAAAAAGTATACTTTACTTTTTCCGGGCTTTACATTTTCATACCCTTGCAGGCTAAAACCGTAATGTGATGAATGAAAACGTAAAGACTGAACAAACGGCTACGCCTATGTTATTCCCGTTTGAGCCGTCCCGATTCTGGCAGAGCCTACGCCAGATCATCCGGGAGGAAGTTACCCGAATCGAAAAGAGCAGCCCCACCACCCCGACGTATAACATACCGGGCCTCACCTACAAGCCCCTTTATAGGATCGGGGAGGTTTGCACCATCTTCTAGGTTACCCGCCCCACAATTTACGACTGGATCAAACACGGCAAGCTCAAGCCCTACAAAGTCCGGTCAAGGGTTTATTTCTCTGGAACGATATTCAGCAACTTCTTCAGCCGCCCGGAGCGGATGGAGGAAACAGGTAGCTTGCTACCTGTAGCGAGCGGTGTTTTTGCTTCGCAAAAACGCGCTCGCTTTTGCTCCCGTTGGTCGCAAAAGGTTGCCCGCAAGCGGGCAAGTATTAAAATTTCCATTTATGAGTGAGAAAAGGAAAGGCCGCCCACCCAGCCCGGTAAAACGCCGGTTCCAGGTCGGGGTAAGGCTCAATGAGGAAGAAATGAAACGGGTGAAGGAACAGGCGCAAATCGCAGGAATGAAGGTCATGCCCTACATGCGGCAGGTGATTCTCCGGGGAAAGGTTGTTGCCCGGCTGGATGAGGAAGGTCGCCAATACCGGCTGGCCCTGATCGGGGTTGCCAACAATATTAACCAGATGGCTAAAACCTGTCACCAGAAGGGATACTTATCCGCCTTAGCTGCTTATTACAAGGACTACGCCCAATTATGTGACATTCTGAAAAAGTTAAGTGATGATAAGTAAAGTAATAACGGGTAAGTCTTTTTCAGGTTGCTGCCGGTATGTCTGCAAACCAGCGGAACGGGCCGAGATACTGTATGTTCACGGTGTAAGGGAATCTGACCCTAAACAGATGGCTGAAGATTTTGAACAGAGTCGCCGCCTGCTGCCCAATAAGCACAGGGCAGTATTTCACGGGATTTTAAGTTTCCATCCAGATGATAAGGTAACAAACGAGCTGATGGCAAATCTTGCCCAAAAATATCTTCAGGAGATCGGCCTGATTAATACGCAGGTGGCGGTTGTAAAGCACACTGACAAGGCCCATCCGCATTTGCATATTATTGCTAACCTGGTAAATCTCAACGGAAAGGCCATTTCTGATAGCTGGTTAGGCTTACGCGGCAAAAAAGCGGCTCAGGCCCTCACCCAAGCCCATCGACTGATTGTCGCAGAGCGGCGGCCCCGGAAACAGCCGGGCCGGGTTTTAAGCGAGGAAGAAACGGTGAAAGAAGAAATTCACACGGCGATAGCGACAGGCCGCATGTTGTGCCACAGCTTTGAGGAATTGCAAAACTGGATGGTGCGTCACCAGATTGATGTGATGTTTAAACGAAACCGGGCGGGAGAAATATGCGGGATCAGCTTCAGGAAAGGGAAATATGCCTTTAAGGGTAGCAGCATACACCGGGCGTACTCGTTTAGCGGGTTTCAAAAAACTTTTGGTTATCGCCCGAACATCAGGATTGAACAAGCTCCCCGATTGCGTAGGGGCTTGCGGCGGTAGTGCCGCTGGCGCGGTGCATTATTTGGATAGATGATTTTTGCGGCGGTGGAACATAGCCGGGCTTCTTCGGAAAAATCATCTATCCAAATAACGCCCTTTTACTTTTTGCCCGCCAGTGTATTGAGGTCAGTTTCCAGCGCTTCGGCCAGCTTTAGCAAAATGATCAAGGAAGGGTTCATTTCCCCGGCTTCCAGCTTTTCCACAGTACTATGCGCAATATCCGCCCTGTAGGCAAACACGCGGGTGCTGTACCCTTTTGCAAGCCGGATCTTTTGTATGCAATATGTCGGCTTTGCGGGACAAGTTATTTGGGGATGGCGAGGAATTGAAAGAGTGGAGAATTTAAGTAGTACCCCACCGGGGGCTTGTGCCTCTCCACCAGATGATTTTTGCATCGGCAAAACAAGGGCCGGGCAGTTTCGGAAAAATCATCTGGTAGAGAGGCACTTTTATGCTTTTACTTCCTGATGTTTATGTATGATATCGAGATGTGAAAGGTAATTTTGCGAATTAGGAGCCCAATCAAAATAGATTCCACCCTTTTTTAGCTTCATTTCTTCCTCCTGCGATTTATCAACTGACAGGGTGTGTTCAAATAGTTTTATTGGCTTATTACCTACGGTTTCTACAAATACTTCCAAAAGATATTCGCCAGCTAAAAAATTATAATGTGATCCATCTTTAGGTAAAAGGAAATGATGGTTGCATGCAATGCCACTTTTGTTTATGAATAATCCGCTTCCCCTGACTAGACCACCGTTATCGTAAATCCATACATTAAAGTTCTGGTGTGATTCGCCGCGCCGTAAGCGAATAAACATGTTTTGGACGTAGATACCTTTATCCGCCGTACTGTAAAGTAAAGTCCGTATAAAGACCTTCTTATTCACTTCACCCGGCCCATCTGGCCCAAAGAAAATGACAGATGGTCTAGTCATTTTTATTGTTCCCTTATTAATTCTGGTTAGCCAGAATGTTAGAAGCGAAATAGTAAATGCAAATAATGACAAGACTATGCTAAAGGTTGCCATAAAGCGTTATTTAGGGGCAGTCAAATATAAAGAAAGATTCGTAAGTAATTTAGCTCCTGATTTATGGCAAGCGGTGTTTTCGTAGGACGAAAATCGCTTGCTTTTGCGCCCGTTGGTTGCAAAAGAAAACGGGTGCCACCTGACGCCCGCCCTAAGCTGCAAAATGTTCCTGTTGTAGATTATTCTTTTCTTTCACCGGTGAAAAGAAAAAGATTAGAAAGCGCCCACCCTTAGCCTTCATAACATGTCATTGGCTTCGGCTTTTCCCTCCCGGCTGTTAAGCAAAACAAAGGGCGTGAGGAACCGGACATACTTCCTTTCCATGGTCATCCAGTCATTAAACCTCTTTCGGCTGTTTGAGAACTCATAGCCTTGTGCATACATTTGAGCGAGGTGAAACAGTTCCTTTGATGTCTCAGGCGGTAGGAAGGTTTGATGCATGATTCTGTGAATCTTCATCCCTGAAATGTTCAGAGCGTAGCAAGCCCTGATCCAGTCAAGGTCAGCCAAATCGCAAAACTCAGCCAGGTCATCGGGTGTAAACCCTTGCTCCATTATTCTCATTTGCCCGGCTTCATCCAACCGGTTCAATTTCTGGAGGTTGTCAATGTTACGGAAGTATGGTTGCCTTCCGGAAGTTTGAGTACTCATAAATGGTTGGTTTTTGATTTCAAGAGCAAGAAAATGGCGGTCACTAAGGTTAACGAGATCGTAAACAGCATCAAAAAAAATCGCCACATTGTTCGTAGAAAAAGAGCATTTTGGCGCGGGTTTCCCCATTCCATATGTCGGCATGCTGGCTTCCCGTGGCGGCAACTAATAGCTCCCATAGAACCTTTTTGGCGGCATCGGGATCGGGGTAGCTTTCAAAAAAGTCTTGAATACATGAAGATGCCGTGATGTCGACGGCTGAAATAATACTCCTCATACCTTTGAGTTTAACAATCACAAATAGTATCAAAGCAGTTGGGAACAAACAAAATAGTGCGGAACCCAACTCGCCACCGGCAAGGCCGTAGGAAGCCTACTGGGATGGACAAGAAGGGCCCGCACCATAAGGTACGAGCCTCCCTCTTATCATCTCTCCCAGTTTGAATTTCCTACGTTCTGCCGGTGAGAATCTAAGAAGCAGCTCTAATTTCTTGCAGGGCTGCAACAATAGCGAATTAAGGGTTTATTTTAAAATTGGGGCGTTCGCCCCAAAGAAAGTTGCTGAATTTCTGCCATTTTTAGTAATAGCTAATAAGAATGGAGAAGTTTAACGATAAGGAAGCCTTAAAAAAATTTGGCGCGAACCTCCGTCAGATAAGAAATTCCAAGGGGATGAAGCTGGAAGATGTTTCAGCTCATAGTGGCATTGATACCAGTGATATAGGGAAGATTGAACGAGGGGAGATAAACATTGCTTTCAGTACATTATGTAAATTGGCAATTGGTTTAGACATAAGGCTCTCCAAGTTAGTTGATTTCGACTTTTAAATCACATAACCTATGTCGAAATATAATATACTAGTTAGAATTCTTGACAAAATTCGAACAGAGGCCCCAGCAACATATACCGTTAAGTATGCGAGGAACGACGCAGACATCGAGAAGGCAAATCAGGCACGGGCACGAGCCTTTATCCACCTTTATCTAAAAGTTAGTTTTGGCTTATTGGATTTTACTGAAAGAGAAGCATTCATAACGGATGATACTATGGATGGAGGTATTGACGGCTATTATATTCATAAAGAAAGTAAAACTATATATTTTATCCAATCAAAATTCCGTACCACCGAGAAAAACTTTGAACAAAAAAGGATTGAATTGGCTGAAATATTGATAATGGATATTAATAGAATTATGGATGGAGAGGAAAATGATGAGAATGGCAACAAGTATAATGGTAAAATAAGGCAGATGATGCACAGCATCAGGGAGATGGACGATATTGCTAGATACCGCTATAAAGTTATTTTACTTGCCAACATCGAAAATATTCCCCAATCCAAATTGAAGTATTTGACAGGCGGGTATCCTGTTGAAGTTTTTGACTATGAACTATGTTATAATAAATTGATCTTTCCTATTTTATCTGGTACATATTTTAATGCCTCAGATTTAACTATTAATATTGACCTGAGTAATAAAAACGCAGGTAGCAAGATTAGCTATACAGTTAAAACCGAACATAGCGACTGCGAAATCACCTTACTTTTTGTGCCTACGATTGAAATAGCGAAAGTATTACATAAATATAAAAATTCAATTTTAAAGTATAACCCAAGAAGCTATCTAGAATTTGAAGGGCAAAAGGTCAATTCCTCCATTAGAGAGACGATACTAAAGAAAAGTACTAATGAATTTGCGCTGTTCAATAATGGAATTACAATGCTTTCGGATGAAACATATATCAATGAAAAAATCGGCCAAAAGAATAAAGCACAACTTCATGTAGTTAACCCTCAAATCATAAACGGAGGACAAACTGCGTATACATTGGGAAAAATTTATGAAGAGAACATCACAAAGAATGTAGTCTCCATTTTTCAAGAGAAGGAAGTTTTACTTAAGATAATTACATTTATACAGGAGAATGGATCAGATGAGAAAAAATCAGAAAAAGTACAGTTAATTGACGAGATATCAACAGCAACTAATTTACAAACACCGGTTATAGGCTCTGACAAGTTTTCAAATGATAAGTTTCATGTGAGAATTCAAGACCTACTTTTTAGTCGCTATGGACTTCTTTACGAAAGAAAACGAGGTGAATTCGGAGATGGGGCTGAACTCGGATATATCAGTCGGGAAAGGATTCTTGAGAGGAATATGTTTTTTAGAATATATTATGCTAGCAATGGGGAGATAAATAGATCGATTCAAAAGAAGTTATTTTTGAAAAATCAATCGTCAATAAAACTTCTTGAAAATTTGAATAAACTAGATAACTTCTATTTTGGTTACTACTGTTTCAATCAACTGTTGAAAAAAAGAAACCAGCAGTCTAAGATTGAAAAGAATATTTACGGAATGGTTTATGCAATGACGAGATTATATAAGCCGGATAGCATAGTTGATTATCAAGATGTTGTGAGTGATAAAATCTCCATCTTTCCACATGAATGGGAAAAATTTACAAATACTATATCAAAATCTGATCCCCGTTACATGCGAACCTTTTTGGACAAAAGAACAGAACAATTAATTACTACATTTAGTGAAGTTAGATGGTATCGGAGTAATAATTTTGAAGAAGACATTCTAAATTTTTACGGTACAGATGAAAGAATTTTTTCCTAACTTGTATCATCGTATTTTCGTACATACTTTAACTCATCTAATATCTGGTTGACAATAGGGTTAGCGTATAACTTTGGTAGCCGGAAGACGCAGTAAATACAACGGTTTCAAAAATACTTCATGGCCCAGCGGGATCACAAAGGTACGAGCAATCGTACCTTTTTTCATTTTAGTCCGTTCACCAGGGCGGATTCGACGAAAGAACGGTTAAAAGAACCTTTCATCTGATTGTAAATTAGGTCCCTGCCGGATGATCGCTTCAACAGTTTTAGGCTATTTCCGGACCCTAAACTTTGTACGTATGTATAACTCCAGGTTTGCACATTATAAATTTCGCTTGTTACTTTCAATGGCAATGAACTCTGGCAAATAATCAGGCGTACATCCTTTTGATACCATTTCACCTTTATAAAGGCCTGTTTTCTCACCAATGTTTATACATCGATTTCGAAACTGTTTTTCATGAACTCCGATCCAGCCCGCTGTGAAATTCATTGCCCATTGAACTTCTGGTTCTTCTTTGGCAATGTTAGCTTCTATTTTAGTTAATAATTCTGGGGTATTAGCAGGCGGTGTTTGCCCCGTCCACCTTAAACGAGCCTGGTAATACCAGAATACCCGTCTTTGCAGAGCCGAAAGACTATTTTCCCACGATTCAATCAGTGCAATTGTTTTCTTATTTTTCATGAGTTGGTTAGCCATGAGCCAGTCCATTAGCTGATTTCGCTCATCAAATGAATGGGTGTGCATATCCTTATCAAGCTTATTGATCAGATCTTGTGAAACACGCTTATTATCCATAATTAAGATCGCCAATAGCCTTGGGAAGAACTTACCGGTTGACCATAATTCCATAGCCAGATCGTGATCCGTTTTTATGATCTTAGCAATTTTCCGTAAGTCTCCAAGGTTAGTTTTGGTATTGATCTGACCCAAAATGTTTTCTGCTTTTGAAGAGAGTTTCATTGCAATTTCGTTTTTTCTTTCCCGTATCCGGATACAATAACGGACCATTCGTCACCTCGTCATATTGCCAATGCACTGTTAGCGGTAGTGCATTACTTTGTCATAAAGATGTTTTAGTTGGCTGTCTCCGAAACCATAAATGCTTTCCCTGTTCCAAAATTCTTTGAACACTTTATGAAAGTCAGTAGAAATGTTTTTTGTGATGTCTTCAATCACTTTTTCAGGTCTTCCTTTTGTGCCATCTTTTGGAAAACGGTCAACATGCGCCGTTACTACTTCTTGTAAATAGGGAAAAGCTGAAGATTGATTCTTTGAAAGATTTGTCAGCTCTTCAAGATTTCCATTTTTGTAAGCTTCCCACAAGTCTTTTCCTAAATTTATGTCGGCTTCACTTAAAAGAATTTTATTGGCATAACAAACTTTAAGTTCATCTGAATTTGCCAGTCCAAAGCCATTCCAAAATTGTTTATTGGTTTTGTCTAAATAAGAAGTATAAACAGCAAAAACTTTTTTCTTTATTGGCAAACTATTGATAATTGAAATAACAAACCACATATTTACCTGGCAAAACAAGTCATACTCAAACCAAAGGTTAAATTCTGAATGATCGGGCGCATTCGTTATTTTTTCAAACTCTTTTACAACTTTACTATGGTATTCAGTTTCTGTTAATCCCAGATACTTTGCTCTTGATTGCCAAAAGTCATGCGGATTGTCGCCTGACAAATCTCCATCTATAAGAGCTTCTCTAACCACTATTACATCTCCTTCAATTTTCGTGTCTGGGAAACTGTAAGCAAGAGAGTCGCCGTTTAAAATATTATAGATCATGATTGTGATGTTTTTTGTAATACGCTAACGCTTTCATTGCCGTAACCTTATTGCGATACAGCTAAATTAACATTATTTGCGTAATTGTAACAGCAACATTTTTATCGAAATTAACCGCATTTCCATTCCTTTGGCAAGATTGACAGTTAGTCACATATGCTACACAAAAGTTTTAAATCACTGATGGAATGGTTCTGGAAATGTACCACGAGGATCACGAAAGCGGACAAAATAAAGCCGCATAAAACGTATCGTTTATGCGGCTTTTGTGCTTTCCCGCCCACACTTTCTTTGCGAGCCTGAAATTCAGCAGGGGTACAGAAATTGTAGCATATAAAACAGAAGTTCAGGTGCAGGATATCTTAACATAAAGAGTTACCTATTTTAATCTAATCACCACTTTATCGATCGTTCCATTAAACCTGAAGGGCGGCTGATAATCCGTTGTTACAGGCTGCCCGCTGTCCTCACCCACACCAAAAGTATCCACGCCAAAGCGGCCGAATATGGTAGCGGCCATTTTCCCTTTTCCAACGGGCTGGCCGTTGACCTTTAGCACCAGGTCAGCCGCCTTGCCCATACCACCGCCTGCATAGTTGAAGTCCAGTTCTATTTTGCCGGCTCCTGCTGCGATGGCGTTGGGAGCTTTCACGATGGTGTGCTTACCGTAGTAATTATAGTCAAAGATGGGGATACCGTTTTTCAGGTAAAGTGTGATACCTGATGATACTCCACCGGCCGCCAGGATAACCCCGTTTGTTTTAGAGCCGTTGGTATGAACGTCTGCGGTGATCGTCCAGCTGCGGTTCTTGATGGCTGGGGAAGCGGTTTCCGGCAACCGGGTTGCGCCTGCATAATACGTAAATTCCGTGGCTTCGGGGTTAGAACCGGGCGGCGGCGGTTTGGGCTCCAGTATGCGGGCAACGCCGCGGTCATCCAGCGGGTAGACGTGGTACTTCTCAGCTGCCGCATCGAATTTCTTTTTCATCTCTTCCAGTTTATCGGGCATCTGCGTAGCGAGGTTATTGGCTTCGGAATAATCTTCGTTCAGGTTGTACAATTCCCATTTATCCTGGTCCCAGTTGCCCGGGGCAAGGTCCTGCCGCCAGGGCAGCGTATGTTGCGCATTGGCCTTCCACCCGTCAGCGTAAATGGAGCGATTGCTCAGGATCTCGAAGTACTGGTCCTTTCTTCCCTGGAAAGCCGGGTCCGTGAAGCTGGCCAGAAAAGATGCGCCTGCCAACGGTAATTGTTCAATGCCGTTTACATACTGCGGCATCGTTACGTGAGCAGCCTCATACACAGTTGGCGCTATGTCCACAAGGTGCAGGAAAGCGTCGCGTGGCTTATCGTCGTGCCTGATCTTCGCAGGCCAGCTGATCACCATTGGGTTGCGTGACCCACCCAAATGCGAAGCCACCTGTTTTACCCATTGAAAAGGAGTATTGCCCGCCCATGCCCATCCTACGGGATAGTGCGGCTCTGTCTGCGGTCCCCCGAGCTTATCGAGGTCTTTTAATATCTCGTCAACGCTCGCATTCATGCCTGAAAGGTTCTTGATCTCATCCAAAGTGCCATCCGGACCGCCTTCAGAAGAAGCGCCGTTGTCGCCTACAATATAGATTATAAGGGTATTGTCCGCACCGGGCATTTTTTTAATAGCATCCAGCAGCCGCCCAACTTCATGGTCTGCAAAGGCAAAGTAACCTGCGTAGTTTTCAAAGAGGGCATTGTAAACTTTTTTCTGTTTGTCGCTCAGGCTGCTCCAGGCGGGCACCCAATCGGGCCGTGGCGTCAGCTTTGTATTCGGGGGAACGATGCCCATTCTTTTCTGGTTTTCGAACACGATCTCCCGGTATTTTTCCCAACCCATATCAAACTTCCCTTTGAACTTGTCGCGCCACTGTTTCGTGACGTGGTGAGGGGCGTGCATCGCACCCGGCGCGAAATACATAAAGAACGGCTTGCCGGGGGAAACGGATTTTTCATACTGCATCCTGGCGATGGCCCGGTCCGTCATATCCGTCAACAGGTGATAACCTTGTTTGGGGGATTTGTCCGGCTCTACCGGCGTTGTATTTTCGAAGATCACGGGGTAGTATTGATGCGCTTCACCGGCATTGAACCCATAAAAATAATCGAAGCCCATACCAGTTGGCCACCGGTCAAAAGGCCCAGCCACGCTGGTTTCCCAATCAGGCGTGTTGTGGTTTTTGCCATACCACCAGGTGGTATAACCATTGTCCCGAAGTACTTCGGCCATGGTAGCGGTGGTACGCGGGATCATCGTGCTGTGTTGGGGAAACCTGTAGCCCATTCCATCAGGAAGCCGTTGCCTGCATCATGATGGTTCCGGCCGGTAAGCAAAGCCGCTCTGGAAGGCCCGCAAATAGCGGTGGTGTGGAACCGGTTGTAGCGCAAGCCTTCAGCGGCAAGTTTGTCGAGGTTGGGCGTTGGGATCAGCCCGCCGAAGGTGGATGTTTGCCCGAATCCTACATCGTCCAGCAAGATAATAACAACATTGGGCGCATCCGCTGCCGCTTTGGGGATTTCAGGCCATGCGGGCGTAGATTCTTTGTAGGTCTTGCCGATCTTTCCTTTAAAGGGCGGGTCAGGCTTGGGCAAAACATGCTACGACCGGAGGCCGGAAGCAAGCACCAGCCAGAAAGTAAGCATAAGGAGAGGTCTGTTAATATTCATGCATCCAGGTTTTAAGCATAAACTATTTATCCCAGGTACGTGAGAGCATACCAGAGGCGGGATTATCGGGTTGCCGGAATCTGCAATAAAACAGAAGATGAAATATGCTAATTGTTTGCTCCGGGAGGGAAATGCCTGAAAAGAGGCAATAAGAATATAACAACCATCCTATAAAAAGGTTGTGGGCGTGGAGGGAGGACAGCGTTTGGATATCAACAATTTGTTGTACTTTCACGCCGCAATTGGTTTTTAACACAGTTTTCACAGTGTTAAAATTAATAGGGAATCAGGTGTAAATCCTGAGCAGACCCGCTACTGTAAGTTCTATACAACACTTTGACATTCTACTCGCCACTGTCCCGTAAACATTCGGGATGGGAAGGCCGTCAAAAGTGAGAACAAGCCAGGAGACCTGCCAAATGCAGATAATTTTAAAGCTTTCGAGGATGGGGCTTTGAATACAACTTGCACTGAAATACTTCAGCGTCTATTTGTTTTCGTATGTCATCCGGTAAGTTATCGGTGAAATCAATTATTGGTATATATGTCAAACGCATTAAAAACGTTGCTGATAGCGTTTTTGGCATTTGTTGGCATGGACCTGTACGCGCAGCGGCCCTACGTGGACTCTGCACGCGCGGATACCGGCCGTGTCCGGACATTGCGGGGTGTTACTGTTTACACATCAGGATATAAAGAAGTTATTCCTTCGCAAAAACTCTCTGGTGAGACCTTAAAGAGCTTAAACAGTTTTTCTGTAGCGGATGCGATACGATATTTTGCCGGTGTACAAGTAAAGGATTATGGCGGTATAGGCGGTCTGAAAACCGTGGATATGCGCAGTATGGGCACGAACCATATGGGTGTATTTTACGATGGCATCCAGCTGGGCAATGCGCAGAACGGGCAGGTAGACCTTGGGAAGTTTTCCATGGATAACATTGAATCCATCTCCCTTTACAACGGTCAGAAAAGCGACATCTTCCAGCCTGCTAAGGACTATGGATCTTCCGGCACCATTTACCTGCGGAGCCGCCGGCCGGTCTTCGATTCTTCGAGAACGACGAACTTTAAGGGCGTTTTCAAAACAGGCTCATTCGGGTTGATAGACCCTTCAGTATTGTTCGAACGAAAGTTGTCGGAGCAGGTTCAGTTATCCGTCAGCGGAGAATACATCAGGTCTTCCGGCCGCTACCCGTTCCGTTACAGAAGAGTGCATCACAACTCCAAAGAAGTAGCCTGGGATACAACAGCGATACGGCAAAACGGAGATATCAATGCATTGCGGATCGAAAGCGGATTATACGGAAATATAAATCGCGGTTTCTGGAATGTAAAAGCCTACTTCTACGATTCAGAAAAGGGAATACCAGGGGCCATTATAAATAACGAATGGATGCACGCACAGCGGCAGTGGGACAGGAACTTTTTCCTGCAGGGATCCTTTCAGAAGAATATCAGCAGCAACTATGATGTACAGGTGAACGCGAAGTATGCGAACGACTATATGCATTACCTGAGCCCCGGCCCCAATCAAATCCGCATCGACAATAAATTTAATCAACAGGAATGGTATGCTTCGGTTGCCCAGAAATACAGCTTGTCGAAAAGGATCGATGTCAACCTGTCTACAGACTTCCAGTATAATACGCTAAGCTCCAGCCTGGCCGGTTTTGTGTTTCCTAAAAGATTTACCTCCCTGGTGGCATTGGCCGGGCAGGCGGACCTGGGTAAAGTGAAAATGCAGGCAAGCGTTTTAGGCACTTTCGTCAATGAAAGGATTACAAGGGGAAACACGGCAACGGGTGATTCCGCCATCGCCGCACCCGCCAAAAACGAAGTGACGCCGGCCTTTTTTATTTCCTACAAACCCTTTCCGAAAGCGGACTTCGACATAAGGGCCTTTTACAAGAACATTTTCAGGATGCCTACGTTCAATGACCTGTATTATACGGATATTGGCAACATCAACCTGAAACCGGAATATACCCACCAATACAATCTCGGTTTTGTGTATCACAAAAGCCGCCCCGGTTCGGTTTGGAGCGAGTCTCGGATGCAAACCGATTTTTATTTCAACAAGGTTACCAACAAAATAATCGCCGTGCCTAAAGGAAGTGGCATGTACCGCTGGATGATGATGAACATCGGGGAAGTGGAAATAAAGGGCGTGGATCTTGTTACCGACCAGGCTTTTTCGCTTCCGGACGGTATATTGCTGAACCTGAGACTTAGTTACACTTACCAGAAAGCGCAGGACTTCTCGGGGCGGAAAAACCCGCTGCTGCAGGATGTGACCTATGGAGGGCAGATTTCTTACATACCCTGGCATAGCGGTTCGCTGATTTCAAGTATCCTGTATCGTTCGTGGCGGTTGAACTATAGTTATGTGTATGTAGGCGAACGTTATCATGTCTCCGCGAATATACCGGTGAATTATGAACAGCCCTGGTATACCAGCGACCTGTCGGCCTCTAAGGATTTTCAACTTAGAAAGTACCGATGCAAAATTTCCGGGGAAGTAAATAATGTATTCAACCAGGATTACGAGGTGGTGCTGAATTACCCGATGCCAAAAAGAAATTATAAAATCATCTTATCCGTTGAACTGTGAAAAAATATCCCTTATACTTCATAGCGCTGCTGTGCCTGTTTTGGATGGTATCCTCCTGCAGGAAAGACATAGAGGTCTTCATCAATGAAGATACGGTCGTGGACACCGTAATCGTAGATAACGGTTTCTCCGGCTTTTACCTGCTCAATGAAGGGAACATGGGCAGCAATAAAAGTACACTGGACTATTTTGATTATTCCACCGGAACATACAGAAGGAATATCTATGCCGCCATTAATCCAACCGTGCCCAAAGAGCTGGGCGATGTGGGGAACGACATGGCCATATACGGCAGCCGGCTTTACGCGGTGATCAATGCTTCCAATAAGGTAGAAGTGATGGATGCAGCCACTGCAAAGCGAATCGGACAAATCGAAATCCCCAATTGCCGGTACATAAAGTTCGATAAAGGATTTGCCTACGTCACGTCTTACGCCGGGCCCATCGAAATCAATCCGGATTACAAACAAAAAGGATTTGTGGCGAAGGTAGATACCGCCACGCTGGCGGTTGTGGCTAAATGTATCGTAGGATACCAGCCGGATGGACTTGAAATAACAGACGGCAAGATCTATGTGGCAAACTCTGGCGGTTATATGGGCGCCGGAAATACGAACAAATACGAGAGGACCGTTTCTGTGATCGATCTGGCAACTTTTAAAGAGGAGAAACGGATCGATGTGGCTTTTAACCTTCATCATATAAAAGCCGATAAGCGGGGCGATCTATGGGTCACTTCCCGGGGCGATTACAAACAGCTTCCCTCCAGGCTCTATTTTATCGATAAAGACCTGCAGAAGGTCACCGATACCTTGCCCGTCGCGGCCAGCAACTACTTCCTGGATGGAGACTCACTTTACATATACAGCTCGGAGTGGAGTTATATTACCTATTCCAATGTCATCACTTATTGTATTGTGAATACCAGTACGCGCGAAGTCGTTACCCGCTCATTTATTACTGACGGAACGGACAACGAAATAGAAATACCCTATGGCATTATGGTAAACCCGGTTACTAAGGATATCTATGTTACAGACGCGGGCAATTATGTTTCACCCGGAGCATTGTACTGTTTTTCGAAAGAAGGTAAAAAGAAATGGGCTGTCCGTACCGGTGATATACCGGCGCATTTTACCTTATTATCAAAGGGATAGCTGAAGATTCTCATCATAAAAAGTATTGGATAAACTGAAAAATATGAAGAAAGTAATTTTACTTAAAATCCTGACAGTCGTTATTTTCCTTGCTGCCTCCTGCAGGAAAGATCAATACCTGGCGCCGGATATCTCCGGGGTCGGGGCGGATACGATCATATTGAACATTGGGGATAAGACGGTGCTGGCGCCTAATATCACCAACCTTAAAGGGAACAGCTACATATGGCTGGTGAACGGTAAGGAAACGGTGCGTGACCAGATCAATTTTACATTCCAGGCTACCGAGCCGGGAAATTTCGACGTGACTTTTAAGGCAAATAACAAAGGAGGAGCTGCCGAGCAATTGTTTGAAATTTTTGTGGAAAAGCCGATTGCAATATCGATAGACGGCCAGCTTGCCGTTTCTATGTGTAACGTAATTGAAATTACACCTTCCGTTACAGGGCCGGACCGGGATGATTACGAGTATGAATGGTCCATCGGGGATTCTGTGATCGGCAAAAAACGCAACCTCAGCTTTATTTCAGCCGGAGCCGGAAGCTATGAGCTTACACTCCGCGCCACCGCGGGCAAACAGACCGCCACATCCAGCCGCACCATAATAGTGAAGGCGGAGCAGTATGGGAACAATGCTAATACAGTACTGGAATACGCACCCGCACCCGGTAAAAATCATAACTGGTCTATTATAGGCACCGCGGATCTCTGGGATTTCGGTGCCGAACAGCCGCTGCCTTATAGTGAGTTTTTGACCAAAGCAGGTGTTTTGAGAAAAGAAAACGCCGGTAACGGGCTTTTTTTAGGTTCCTGGGGCGGATCGGCGACGTTTAAGTTTGATCATACGGTTGTCAACGTCCCCGCCTTGCCCGATCTGGAACTGACTGCAATTTATTCCAATCTTGATCCTCCCGCCGTTTACGTGGCATATGACCGTAATAAAAATGGTACGCCGGACAATGACGAATGGTATGAAATTAAAAACGAAGATTATGGAATAGAGGACCTTCCTGACTATGAAATGACTTTTACCTACACGAAAACCGTAACGGACACCAGGAGGATATATACCTATTTCACCTGGAAAGACAACCAGCTGGAGCCTGTCGGAGGAGAGATTGTGAATATGAAATCCTTCAGCAGCTCCATGACGTATACCGGCGCTTTCTCCACCAGGGGGTTCTTTCCCGGGTACAACATGACCGATATTCCCACGAAACAGGTAGCGCTGCTGGACGGCTGGCAAAACTCTTTTACACGTAAAGGGAAGCGCATCACCAGGAACCTCTCCGGCGCGCCCCAGTTTTTCCGCAAACTGAATGTTGATATAGATATGGCGGTGAATGTTAGCGGGGAGAGTGTTCAGTTGCCCGGGATCGATTTCGTGAAGGTCCAGAAAGTGGTGTATCCCTTTCAACAGGATTTTAACGATGGCAATAAGCTGAAAGATTTCAACATGGAAGAGTCGCGGATGCTGCAGGTGTATGGGATATTGGATAAACACCTTAAAAATTAAAGAAAGCCGGGCAACCCGACATCATAATCACAAAAATTAGACTTATGAAAAGAACCCTTTTTATTAAACCCCTGATAGTAGCAATCATTTGCGTTGTTACGGCAGCTTCATGTTCCAAACAAAATGATTTGTTGGACCCGACTTCGAAGACTGAAACCCTGAAAGACGGCCAAAGCGCTGCCTTAAAAACGTTGACAACAACCTATACGATCACTTTCGAAAGTATAGGCAGCAGCTATATGGCCGGCCCCACTTCTTATGGAGATAATACTTACTCGGCTTATGGCGGTACCCAGATCGCCCCTTACGTACATACCCCAAGCAATCTGAGGTTTGCCATCAAAGGCGCTGGCAGCGGAACGCCGGTAGAATTCTGGGATGGCGGTTTTGTGGTTTCCAACTGGAACTACAAATCGAATATCCCCGGAAAAACAGGCGATTGGTGGTACTCGTACCTGAATCAGTGCAGTGTATATTCAGGCACCCATGGCGCTAACAACGGAGGTGCCGGGGGCAGCGCCAATTTTGCGGTCATGTTCGGCTACGTAGATTTCTTTAATCAAACTTATGCCACACGCCCCACACTCAATTTTACATCCGGCAGCGGGGTGATAGAGGGAATGGAATTATGCCTTTCCTCTTACACTTACGGGGTGATCATGAACGGGAATACATTCGGATCAGGCGCTGCAACGCCGCTTAAAGATGTAGCCGGGGGAACCGGGTACCTGAAATTGCAGGCGTATGGCTTTAATGGCAGCACAGCCACAAACAGCGGCCTTCCCGTTGAAATTTACCTGGCAAGGTATTTTAACCACCTGCCTGTGACAGGACCTTTAACCAACTGGACTTATTTCGACCTGTCGGCTTTAGGAACCGTTACCCGTGTTGAGTTCAACATCGTAGGCAACGATTCAGGCACTTACGGGCTGAACACGCCCGCCTATGTGTGTATGGACAATGTGGAAGTGACCTTGTAATGGTATAGATCATAATAATGCCCGGCTTTCTTAAAATATAATTACATAACAAAATGAATAATCGGTACAAATTTCTCGTTTACCTGACCTGCGTTTCACTTATTATCGGCGGCTGTAAAAAAGAAGCGGAACAACCGGAATCCGCCCCCGTAATATCCGGGCTTGAATCGGAGTATTACGTCCTGGTAAAAGAGTCCATACTGCTTGAGCCTGCCATTGAAAACAAAGTGGATTCCATTGTATGGGTGGTAAACGGTCAGAGGGTAGCCAATGCGATGCAGTACACTTTTCAGGCGCCCGCCGATCCCGGGACTTACAGCCTGATCGTCATGGCTTATAATAAGGGAAACATTTTCCAGAAGGTGGTGCAGATCACTACCGGCAGGTATAGGAACTGGTTGGCAACGACGAATACCATCCTGAAACTGGAGGCATCGCAGAAGTTTGCGGGCAGGAATGACCTGAAATGGGAAATTCTGTCGGCTCCTTCCGAGCTTTACAGGTTGTCCGATACCAGTTCCGGTTCCGCCACGGCTTTATTTGCGGCCGTGAGCAGGGGAGGGTACCAGCTAAAGGTTTCTTCCGGCGATTTGATAGATACACTCCTTATAACTGTACGGCAATCAGATCAGTTGTTCTCGCCTTACATAACAAAAGTTTTCGATTACCTGCCGGCTCCCGGTCAGTTTGTAAACGAGCTGCCAAAATACAGCGCAGGCGATACCCATGAAAAGATGGTTGAAAAAGCAGGCAAAGAACTTGTGGGCGAAGAAGCTAATTCCATCACATTAGGCGGCTGGGGCGGTTATGTGGTCGTAGGTTTTGACCATACCATCGTGAATGTACCCGGCAGGCGCGATTTCAGGATTCACGGAAATGCATTCGGCGCCAATTCCAATCCCCGCCCGAATGCGCCCTTCGGTGGAAGCTGCGAGCCCGGTATTGTTATGGTAGCGTATGATAAAAATAAAAACGGCAAACCTGATGAAGATGAGTGGTATGAAATAAAGGGCAGCGGCAGTTTCTCCGCTGAAGCTGAACCCTGGTACAGCGCGGCTGTCAGCAAGAATAACGATGTCCGTACTTTCCGTACTTACGAAATGACCTACCATCGCCCCACAACGGAAACGCCAGTCGGTACCCCCGAGGGCCATATCAGTATCGGAAATTATATTCAGTGGACAGACAACCAGGGGCAGCAAGGCTACAAGATCAAAAACACGTATCACACACAGAGTTATTACCCTCAATGGGTAAAAGACGAAAAGATCACTTACAAAGGCATCCGCCTCGCCAGGAATGGTATAGAAGAGAGCGGGCAGGGCAGCTACTTTGTGCTTTATGCGTTCAGGTACGGATATGTTGATAACTATCCGAACGCGCATAACAATTCCGGTATTGATATCGACTGGGCCATTGATAAAAACGGCAATAAAGTGATTTTGCCGGGCATCGACTTTGTAAAAATATACAATGGGATAGACCAGGAAAATGGCTGGCTGGGAGAAGCATCTCCCGAAATAGGTCGGGGAGAGGATCTGCACCTGTTAGGGACGAACATTGCAACTATAAATCAATAATCCATCGCAATTTCAACGTTGAAATAGTACAGTACAACTAGAATTTAAAAGTATGAAAAAAAGTGTTTTAGCATTTGGGGCGTTCATCGCCGTCGGAGTAACATCCTGTTCAAAAAACGATAAAACAGAGCCTCAGCCGGCTCCCGAGGTAAATATCGTAAATGTGTTTTCTCAAAACACCGTGGCGCAGGAAGATACCCTGATCTTCAAAGTGAGGGCTACCGAAGGCAGTACTTTTGCCTGGTCTGTAGACAATAAGGACGTGGCGGTTACAGACTCTGTTTTTAAATTCGTCTCAAAGGACCTGGGCGAACATACCATTGCAGTAAGGGCTTCCAGGAATGATCAAACAGCTTCTTCCAAAGCAAGTGTTACTGTATTCGGAAAATATAAATTCGGCACATTTGTGTTGAATGAAGGAAACATGACGACGGAGAACGGTACCCTGACCTTCATCAGCCCACGCGGTGTGGTGACCGATAGCGCCTATTTTAAAGCAAATGGCACCGAGCTTGGAAATACGACACAGGATTTATATATCCATAATAACAGAGTGTACATTATTTCTCAAAACGGCAAAACAAATGCTGTGGGAAATTCATTTAATAACGATGGCCTGCTCGTAGTAGCCAATGCGGAAACGCTTAAAAAGGTAGCCGCCTATAATGATGAACTGGCGGCACTCAGCTGGCCTACTCACGTAGCAGTGCTGAATGAGGAAAATGTAATAATCCGTGATAACAACGGCCTATCCAGGTTCAACACAGTCACCAAAGCGCTCACATTCATTAAAGGCTCTGAATATGCAGATAAACTGACGATGGCAGTTTCCAATAACAAAGTATTTGCTTCCGCTGGTTCAAAAGTTTATGTGGTTGAGCTGAATAAAGATACGATCACGTACGCTTTGAATATGAAAGCATCCGTTAGCGGAGTGGTGAAGGCCAGTGATGGTAATATCTGGGTATCCACTACCGGGTCTCCAAATAAGATATCCAAGATCAATTACAGGGATTATTCTGTAATAAAAGCCAACGACATCGCTATTGGCAGCCTGAGCGCCGGATGGGGAGCCACATCTGGCATTACCGCAAAGGGCGATACCCTTTATTTTAGCGGCGCTGGTACTAAAATATACCGGCATATTTTCAGCATGGGGTCAACTGAGTTTATGGTGGATGCAAAAACGATGGTTGAAAACGCCAATATTGTGTATAATAACATAGCCGTACATCCTGTTACGGGAGAGGTGTACCTGAACACAATAAAAGGCTATGGCATGGATTTTCTAAAGAATAGCATTGCTGTCTTTAACTTTAACAATGGTACTACGGTAAGCGCCAACTATAAGGACTATACTAATTTCCCCGCCGGTATTTTCTTTACTTACAGCTATAATTGAATGAATTAGGTTATGGTACAGGAGGTTGCCTGTGAATCAAGCGCAACCTCCTGTTATCCAAAACACTCGGTGCTGTTATTCTCAGTTTCAGCAAGCCTCACCGAGTGCAGGCAGACACCCGCATAAGCCTCTATGGGGCCTTTGAGCTGCTTAAAAATTTCGATGCAAAGCAATTCCGTGCTGGCCATCTTGCCGGCCATAAAATCCACATCCAGGTTGAGATTCCTGTGATCCAGCTTTTCGATCACATGATCATTGATGATGACCTTCAACTCTTTCAGATCCATGATACAGGGCCTTTCGTGATCTACTTCCCCCTTTACCGTCACAAAAAGATCATAGTTGTGGCCATGGTAATTGGGGTTCGCACATTTCCCGAACAACCTGAAGTTCTCTTCTTCGGTCAAATCCTGCCGGTACATCCGGTGCGCCGCATTAAATTGTTCTCTGCGTGTAAGAAAAGTCAGCATTGTTGATAGTATTCACAGGTTTTATTGTATAACCGGTAGCACTTCCGACTGCCTGATGCCTTTTGCGGCCAGCATGTTGCCAATGGTGTTTACCATATGAATAGAGGCTTCGATCTCATCCTTCCTGATGGCCACACTTTCGATATTGAACCCGAAGGGCACGCACTGTTCTGAACAGAATGTGGTTAGTTCCTCCGCGATATCCAGGCAGACTTGTACTGACCGGTCCAGCATATTCCCGGCATTCCTCAATTCGTCTTTTAGCGCCTCCGGCACATGTATGCCCAGCCACTCCATGAAATGCAGTGTTTTCTCCGAGCCGCAGGCCGTGAGCGTAAAGATGACGGTCGGGGGCACAATCTGCTGTTCCTGGCAGGTGCGGCACAGGTCTTCTATCACTTTTTTTGCATAGCCGACGTTGAACACACATTGAGAAACGAAATAGGAGACCCCGCAGGCAGCCTTTTCCAGGATGCGCCTGTCTTCGTCTTTCAGCTTAGCATGCCTTTCAGGAATCGTCACTGCGCCAACTACCGATGTGCGCTCATGCTTTTTCCATATCCGGTAAGCCTCCGGCAGGCTGGTCCTGACCGGGTAATCCGGCGCGGGAACGCCTACGAAGACAGGGTGGAAGTTCTCAGCCTCCAGGCCATGCAGCCATGCTGACAGCTCCGCTTCCGAATATTTCCCCGCTGGGCGGTAGATGATCTTCGGGATGTTTAGTTCTTTCAGGTAGCCGCTGGCAAACCTGAAAGGGTCCAAAGCGTTTAGAAAAGGGAATGGCCTTTCCGCTGAAGTGCGTGCGGATTCGTCCTGCACGTCATATACAATCAGTGCGTCTATATCAAGCGGAAGGAGCCTTTTCATGGTTCTTCCGGCAATTTCAGCAACCCGTTCAGGTAATGTTTCCGCCTTTGGAGGCGTAATGCCGTATGTCAAAATCCCGGACATTCCGGACCTGATCTTCTCCAGGAACATAAGTTTGGGGTGATTTAGTGGCTATGATTCGTCTCTTTTCATATGCATACAATGGCCGCGGACGGAAATGTCCGCAGCCATTGTATGATGATCTTTATACAGTCCCTGTTACGCTGATCTGCTCGCGCGCCTGTTTGGCCGCTTGTACCATGTTTTCCAGCGCGGCTTTGGTTTCAGGCCATTTACGGGTCTTCAGGCCGCAGTCAGGGTTTACCCAAAGGTTCTGAGCAGGTAACAGGTCTGCTGCTTTTGTCAGCAGCGATACCATTTCTTCCCTGCCCGGCACGCGGGGTGAGTGGATGTCATATACGCCCGGTCCGATCTCGTTCGGGTACTCGAAGTGCGAGAAGGCATGTAACAGCTCCATCTGTGAACGGGAGGTTTCTATCGTGATCACATCCGCATCCATAGCGGCGATGTGCTCTATGATATCGTTGAACTCGCTGTAGCACATGTGGGTGTGGATCTGCGTTCTGTCCTGGACACCGCTGGCGGTTACCCGGAAGGCCTTCACCGCCCAATCCAGGTAATGCGGGCGTTTGGCTTTGCGTAAGGGCAAGCCTTCACGGATCGCGGCTTCATCGATCTGTATGATACCGATGCCGGCTTTTTCCAGCGCAACCACCTCGTCACGGATTGCCAGTGCGATCTGGTTCGTAGTGATATCACGCGGCTGATCGTCACGCACGAATGACCATTGCAGGATGGTTACGGGCCCGGTCAGCATGCCTTTCATCGGTTTAGGGGTTTGCTGTGCGGCGAAGGTGATCCAGCGTACTGTCATGTCCCGCGGGCGGCTTACATCGCCGTAGATTACAGGCGGTTTCACGCAACGGCTGCCGTAGCTCTGTACCCATCCGTTTTTGGTGAACAGGAAGCCATCCAGTTGTTCGCCGAAGTATTCCACCATGTCGTTACGCTCAAACTCGCCATGTACCAGCACGTCGATGCCCAGCTCTTCCTGCCAGCGGATCACTTCCACGGTGGCATCTTCGATAGCTTTTTCATATTGTTCGGGGCTGAGATCGCCTTTCCTGAGCTTCGCGCGCAGCTGGCGGATATCGTCTGTCTGCGGGAATGAACCGATTGTAGTGGTGGGGAATGCGGGAAGGTTAAAACGCTCACGGTGTAGTTGCTGGCGTACCGGGAAGGCGCTTTTGCGGGTAGCATCCGCATCGGTGATCGCTGCCACGCGGTCTTTTACTTCCTGTTTGTGTACTTTCTGTGAAGTCCTTCTGCTTTCAATCGCCTTTTTGTTGGCCTCCAGCAATGCCTGGTTGCCTTCTGCGATCTGCTTCAGCTCGGCAACTTCATGTAGTTTCTGTTTGGCGAAGGCCATCCAGTTTTTGATTTCCGGATCGATCGCTGTTTCCAGGTCCAGGTCGATAGGACTGTGCAGCAGGGAGCAGGAGGGGGCAATGATCACGCGGTCGCTACCGAGTTTCGCAACGGCTTTGCTGATGAGCGCCAGCGACTTTTCGTAATCGTTCTTCCATACGTTACGGCCGTCTGCCACACCTAATGATAGTTGCAGATGTGCGGGGATCAGGGCGAGCACTTCATCCAACTGCTCCGGCGCACGTACCAGGTCAATATGCAGGGCGGAAACCGGAAGATTTACGGCCAACCGGGTATTGTCCAGCAAAGCTTCGAAATAGGTGGCAACCAGTAATTCCACACCGCTTACCTGGCCGGCGATAGCACGATAGGCATATTCAAATGCTTCTTTGTCTTTTTGGGACAGGTCAAGCGCCAGGCAAGGTTCATCCAGCTGGATCCACAGGGCGCCCTGTTGTTTCAGGCGGTTGATGATCTCTATATATACAGGTACCAGATCTTTGATCAGGTCGATGCGCTCAAAGCCCGGTTCTTTTTCTTTACCCACCAGCAGGTAGCTGACGGGGCCTACCAGTACGGGCTTCGCTTTGTCGCCGAGGGTTTGCCTGGCGGCGGTATATTCATTAAACACCTTTTCGGAAAATATGCTGAAAGACTGTTTCGCGGTAAATTCCGGCACGATGTAGTGATAGTTGGTGTCCATCCATTTGGTCATTTCCATGGCGGTAATGTCCAGGCCGTCTCTCTGGTACCCTCTTGCCATTGCAAAATACAGATCGGTTTCGCTGTTGCCTTTTACATTGGAAACAGGGGCATAACGTTGCGGGATAACACCCAGCAGGAGGCTCATGTCCAGCACCTGGTCATAATAGCTGAAATCGTTGCAGGGGATGAGGTTGATGCCGGCTTTCAGTTGGGTTTGCCAGTTTTCTTCCCGGATGGTACGGGCCGCCTGGTTCAGTTCGTCCAGGCCGGTCTTGCCCGACCAATAGGATTCGCAGGCTTTTTTCAGTTGTCTTTGGCCGCCAATGCGCGGGTAGCCGAGGTTTTGCGTTAGCATTTTTCAATGATTTAATGAAAAATTTGTAAAAGTCTCTTAACAGGCTTTCACGTCTGACTGCAAAAAAGGGCATACCGGGGTACACAGGAAAGGGGATTTCCTGTTATATTGATACCATCAGATCAGACCATTTGCTTTATTACGCGAAAGCGCCGTCTATCCGAAAAAGGCAGGTCTCCTGACTTGTAACATTTCAGCCATCCTTCCCATCCCGATGCACTCGGGACAGTGGACATTTGCCGGCTGAAACTGGTGAGTGTTACTTACAGTTGCGCGACAGCCCGTGACTTGCACACGGTTCCCTTTTAATCTCCCGCCAGGCTGTGACGGGAAAACCCTTTCCCGTTTGATAAAATAAAGTAAAGAACTAGTTTTGCGGATCTCTCGCCTGGGAGCGTTAAATTCGGTACAAAGCTATTAATTTGTTCTATTAGGTTGTCAAATGGTATAATTTCAGTGTAAAAAAGTATTTTTGCTGTCCTTTGAAGATAAAACAGCTGTTTTTAACTCTTTTTAGATAACGTAAAAGGTAATTATTCTATGGAGGAAATTTTAGACCAGACAGATCTCCGGTTGTTGAGACTGTTAGCGTCGGACGCAAAGATCACCACCAAAGATCTGGCAGCCAGGGTCAACCTGTCGCCTTCACCGGTTTTCGAAAGGGTAAAACGACTGGAAGCGGGTGGTTTTATCAAAGGGTATATTGCCCTGATCGATCCTGAAAAGCTAAATTATGGCCTGATCGTCTTTTGCAATATCAAATTAAAGCACCATGACAAGAGCATCGGGCACCAGTTTGTGACGGACATTATGCGGCTGGATGAAGTGGTGGAATGTTATAACATTTCCGGGGACTATGATTTTCTGCTGAAGGTCTACGCAAAAGATATGAAACACTACCAGGATTTTGTATTCAACAAGCTGGGATCGGTAACGAGCATCGGTAGTACGCACAGCACCTTTGTGATGTGTGAAAATAAAAATACTTATAACATCAATTTTTAAGACGGGGTTATGAACTTTTACCCGTATTGATCAATGTCAGTAATTTGTCCTGCAAATACTCAGACCAGGAAGGCGCGCAGGATTCGTAACATTCTATTTCGGGAGTCAAACCTTCGTGGGTAAATACGAGTTGGGTTTTACCGCCTTTTTCTGAAATTTCAAAAATCACTTTTGTACCTGTCCACTCGTCCTGCTTTTCTACATAGCTGAATTTACTGTCCGTGACCAGCCAGACTACTTTTTTGTTTGGGATCACTTCCACTAATTTTTGTTTGCTATAGTGAGCGCCCCCTTCCGCACTAAAGCTAAACTCATCATTGAGTTTCTCCGTACCGCCATGGATTTCTTCCGAATGAATGCCGGACCACCATCCACGAACGTTGGTAATTGCCTCAAATACTTCCTGCGGGGTTTGCTCCGTCGTCAGCGTAAATTTGAAATCTGTTGTTGCCATTTTCTTATAGTTTTAATTAGTAAAAAAAACTTTCCACAAATGTATTGTCTAATTATTGCCCGACCGGGGGGCGAAATAGACTTTGAGGCAGGCTGATCTGGACAACACGGGAAATTTAAGGAGACACTTTACCGTTTTACCGCATGGAAGGATTTTCCTACATTGTGCAAATTATGCTGGAAACCAAAGTTTGTATTATAGGCGCCGGCCCGGCGGGCGCTACTACCGCCCTCCAATTGGCTTACATGGGCATTCCCTGCCTGGTGGTGGACAAATCCGTTTTTCCCCGGGATAAAGTATGTGGCGATGGCCTGAGCGGTAAAGTGCTCACGTTGCTTTCCCGGATCGATAAAGGCATTGCGGAAAGGCTGCAGCAGTTTGTGTTCAAGGAAGACAGCTGGGGCATAACCTTTGTAGCCGCCAACCGTATGGGCATCAACATTCCCTATAAACCCAATTATGCAAAACTGCCGGGTGAGCCGAGAGGATTTGTTTGCAAACGCATTCACTTCGACAATTTCCTGGTGGATGAGCTGAAGCGCTGCCCGCAGGTGCAACTGATAGAAGGCAAGGCCATCACAAAATATGAATTGCTGCCGGACGGTTACCTGCTGACCGATGCCACCGGCAGCATACAGATCAAAACACAGCTGGTGATAGCCGCCAACGGCGCGCATTCCGGTTTTACGAAGGAGGTGGCCAACATCCACATGGAGCCGGCGCATTACGTGGCCGGCATCAGGGCGTATTACAGCGGCATCAGCGGTATGCACCCTGATAACCTGGTGGAACTGCATTTCCTCAAAAACGTGCTGCCCGGTTACTTCTGGATATTTCCCCTGCCCAATGGCGAGGCCAATGTGGGTATAGGCATGTTGAGCAAAGTGGCGCGGCGCAGAAAAGTGAACCTGAAACAGTTGCTGCTGGATACCGTGCAGCACGACGAGATATTAAAAGAACGGTTTAAAGACGCCACGCTCCTCGGTAGTATCGACGGCTACGGCCTGCCCCTGGGGAGCAAAAAAAGAAGGCTGTCCGGCGAAAGATATATGCTGGTGGGCGATGCGGGGTTCCTGATAGATCCCTTTACCGGCGAAGGGATTGGTAACGCCATGTATACCGCCCGCATGGCGGCGGAGCAGGCAGCGGCCTGCATTGCGGCGGACAATTACACCGCTGCCGCCATGATGGCATACGATGAAAATGTATACCGCGTGCTGGGGCCGGAGTTAAAAATGAGCACCAAACTCCAGAAACTTATCCGTTACCCCTGGCTGTTCAATATGCTGATGCGAATGAGCGCCCGTAATAAAGAGCTGCAGGAGCTGATGTCCTGCATGTTCCACGAAGTGGATGTGCGGAAAAAACTGGTAAAACCGCAGTTTTACCTGCGGCTGCTGCTGGGGCGGTGATGTTTTCCTTTACAGGGTCTGAGTTTACCCGGTTTGGCCGCTGAAAGGGGCGAACCGGGATTAAACCAGTCCGCTAAATAAAATGAGTTATGACATTTTTCAATATAGGTCAGTAAAAAATATTTGCAACTTTCTGTGAACCAAAAGATGACCGTATTGTTAATTATTCTGAGTTACACAAATTTCCTACCCCGTTTTAAAGGGTTTCTCCTACGCATACAACTCTCTCATCAAGCTGTCCGCCAATAGTAAGCGGCATTTAAGCAGAAATAATATCGTTTTTAGTTTGTTTGGACCTGAGTGTTTTTAACAGCAATAGCATGTTTACAAACCATTAGCCAAGTCCGGCGGAAACGCTGAATGGGTTTAAGGCGCGGGTATGTAAACGGGAAACCGTTTCGGCTGCATGTGGATGATGTAGCTGCCTGCAGACAATCATCCGGAGGCATCTGATGTTTTCTTTTTAACCACAGCGCCGAAAAGTTAAACGGCTACCGGAATCTACCAATCCGGGAGCAGGGGATTCTTATGCGCTTCCTTACTTCCTGGAAGCCATCCGGCCGGGCAAGGCACCGCATTTATCCGGGCGGTTTCATGTACAGAGAATTGATTTAAGCATGAAGATAAAGTTACTTGTTTTAGCGGCTTCTTTATTGGTAGTCTTAAATGTAAAGGCCCAGCAGCTCGGCATTACAATATCTCATTCTGATGTAAGTTGTTTTAGCGGATCGGATGGTTCGGCTACGGCAAATGCAACGGGTGGTTTACCCCCTTATACCTATAGCTGGTCAAACGGAGCAACTACACGAACCATTAATAATCTCGTTGCCGGACAATACACCTGTACGGTGACCGGCCTCGGCGGCAATACGGCGCAGGCGACGGTCACGATCGCACAGCCACCGGTTATCAGCTTCACTACTTCTAAAACGGATGTACGGTGTTTTGCCACGGCCAGCGGATCGGCAACGGTAACGGTCAGCGGCGGCACCGCTCCTTATACTTACAACTGGTCACCCCGTGGCGGCACAGGCGCTACGGCGAATAATCTTACCGCGGGAACTTACACCTGCACGATCACCGACGCGCACGGTTGTGACACTACTGCAACCGTAGAAATCACAGCACCCACGCAGGTAACATTTACCGTAACGCAGACCAATGTCTTATGTAACGGTGGCACCAGCGGTTCCGCCACTGTAAATGTCACGGGCGGTACTGCCCCATACACTTACGACTGGTCGGGCGGTGCGGGCAACGGGGCTACGGTATCCAACCTTTCCGCCGGTACTTACAACTGCAATATAACGGATGCAAACGGGTGTAACAGCGTTGCCTCCGTAACGATCACCGAACCTTCGGCCATTACTTTCAGCACCTCGGTAACGGATGTGCTGTGTAATGGTGGCGCTACCGGATCGGCGACGGTCAACGCAAGCGGCGGCACGGCGCCTTATACTTACAGCTGGTCCTCCGTCGGCGGTACAGCTGCTACGGCCGGCAATCTTGCGGCGGGTACCTACACCTGCACGATCACAGACGCAAATGACTGTGAGGCCATCGCCACTGTAATAGTCGTGGAGCCGGCAGCGCTCGCAGCTACCGCGTCTAAAACGGATGTGCTGTGTTTTGGGGGAGCTACAGGGTCCGCGACGGTAAATGTGAGCGGCGGTACAGCTCCTTATACCTACAGCTGGTCACCAGGCGGTGGCACTGGCGCCACGGCGAATAACCTCGCAGCAGGCACTTACACCTGCACGGTAACGGATGCCAACGGATGTGAAACAACTGCCACGGTAACGATCGCACAGCCATCAGCGGCGATAGGTGTTACCACTTCGCAGGTAGATGTGCTGTGTAACGGCGCAGCCACCGGATCGGCGACGGTAACTGTAACCGGCGGTACAGCGCCTTATACTTACAGCTGGTCGCCGGGTGGCGGTACAGCAGCCACGGCCGGCAATCTTACAGCGGGCGTTTACATCTGCACGATCACCGATAACAATGGTTGTGTGACCACCGCATCGGTTACGATCACCGAGCCGGATGCCCTTGGCGTTAACACTTCGAAGACGGATGTGCTGTGTTTCGGGGAAGCCACAGGTACGGCGACGGTAGCGGTCAGCGGGGGCGTAGCTCCCTATACCTACAGCTGGTCGCCCGGTGGTGGTACCGGCGCTACCGCCGGTAATCTTGCAGCGGGCACTTACACCTGCACGATCACGGATGCCAATGGTTGTGTGACCACCGCGTCGGTTACGGTCAATGAGCCGACAGCCCTTACTTTTACCCCTACGCAAACGAATATATTATGTTTTGGTACGGCTACGGGCTCGGCAACGGTAACACCGGCCGGAGGCACCGCGCCCTATAGCTACAGCTGGTCATCCGGCGCTACGGGCGCTACGGCGAACAATCTTATTGCGGGCACCTACACCTGCACGATCACCGATGCAAATGGTTGTGAAGTTATTGCAACGATAACGGTTACACAACTTCCGCAAATAACGTTTACGACTACACAGACTAATGTTTTATGTACAGGCGGCACGGCCGGCTCAGCCACGGTAAATGTGAGCGGCGGTACGGCGCCATATACCTATAGCTGGTTGCCCAGCGGCGGTACGGCGGCGACTGCAAACGGCTTGTCCGCAGGTACTTATACCTGTACGATCACAGATGCAAACGGATGTGATACGGCGGCGGTTGTTATCATTACAGAACCGACAGCCCTGGCTGCTACCGCTACAAAAACCAATGTGACCTGTAACAGGGCGAACGATGGAACGGCTACGGCAGTAGTATCCGGTGGGGTGGCGCCGTATACTTACAGCTGGACGCCCGGCGGGCAAACTACCGCCACTATCACGGGCCTTGGCCCGGGTACCTATACCTGTACCGCAACAGATGCGAACGGATGTATCATTACGGGTACTGTTTCTATTGTTGAGCCTACCTTACTGACAGCCACGTCATCGGCTACGGGTATCAGTTGTAATGGTGGCAGCGACGGTTCCGTTACCGCATCAGGCGACGGCGGTACAGCGCCTTATACTTACAGTTGGTCCAATGGCGCAACGACGGCCACTTCCGATAATCTTTCCGCAGGTACTTACACCTGCACAGTCACAGATGCCAATGGGTGTACTGCTACCACATCGGCAACGGTAAACGAACCTTCCCCGGTAACCGGCACTACTTCAAACACCGATGTAACCTGCAACGGGCTGGCTAACGGCACGGCCACTGTCAATCCCGGCGGCGGTACGGCCCCATACACCTATCTCTGGTCAAATGGGGGAACCACACAAACGATCAATAATCTTGCCCCCGGCGATTATACCGTAACTATTACGGACGCAAACGGGTGTACGTTCGATGTAACCGCGCCTGCAACCATTACGGAACCGCCTGCATTGTCCGCAAATGAAACCCATACGAATGTTTTGTGCAACGGCGAGCCCACCGGCACGGCCACTGCAATAGTTACAGGAGGCACTGCTCCATATTCCTACCAATGGTCACCCAGCGGTGGGACCGGTGCAATTGCAACGGGGCTTGCAGGGGGTAACTATACCTGTAATATAACTGACGCCAATGGTTGTGTTACTTCGGTAGCTGTTACGATAGAGCAGCACGGATCCTTAACTGCTTCATTTACCGCCAGTGACGTAAGCTGCAAAGGCGCCAGCGACGGTTCCGCCACGGCAACCCCTTCCGGCGGCACGGCTCCCTATACCTACAGCTGGGCGCCTGGTGGGGAAACAACGCCGACGATCAACAATCTTGCCCCTGGCACTTATACCTGTACCATTACAGATGTGAATGGCTGTACGATCAGGCAGACAGTGGAAGTGGACGAACCCGAATTGCTGACGGCAAAAGACAGTATCATCAGTAATGTGTCCTGCAACGGCCTCAGTGACGGCATTGCCATGGTAACCCCGAAAGGCGGCACCGCTCCATACACCTACGCCTGGTCGCCGGGCGGCGCCACTACGCAAACCGTCAGCGGCCTTGCCCCGGGAACTTATACATGCGTTGTTACAGATGCCAATGGTTGCACGACTACCACCACTACAACGATCACCGAACCGCCTGTGCTGGATGGCAATACCTCTCATACGAATGTAACTACGGCGGGAGGCAGTGACGGCACGGCCACGGCTTCCGGTACGGGCGGTACGGCTCCTTATTCCTACAGCTGGTCACCGGGCGGGGCAACCACGTCCACCATTACCGGCCTTGCCACAGGTACCTACACCTGCACCATTACGGACGCGAATGGTTGTACTACTACAGAAAGCGTTACCATCACAGATCCTACAGGAGGAGCATTGACGGTTACCGCGGCGCATACGAATATTAGTTGTAACGGCGCCAATGATGGCACCGCTTCCGTATCGGCCCTTGGCGGTACGGCTCCTTACACCTACAGCTGGTCACCAGGCGGCGGAACGACGGCCACCATCACCGGCCTCGGCCCGGGAACCTACACCTGTACTGTCACTGATAATGCGGGTGGTGTGGAGACAGTAAGCGTGACGGTCAGCGAGCCGGCGCCTATAACCGCGAGCGCCACAGGCACCGATGCAACCTGCAATGGCGGCAGCGACGGTTCGGCTGTTGTAGTAGTGGCCGGTGGCACGCCTGCTTATACTTACAATTGGAGCAACGGAGCAACGAATGATACCGTGTATAATCTTATCGCCGGCACTTATACCTGCGATATAACGGATGCAAACGGCTGTACTACCCAGGCAACAGTTACGATAGGCCAGCCTGCCGCCTTAGCCGCCACTACCACGCAGACCAATTCCAGCTGCAACGGGTCGAATAACGGCATAGCTACGGTGAACGTAACAGGGGGAACTGCGCCTTACAGTTACAGCTGGTCTCCCAGCGGCGGTCCGGGGAAAACAGCCACGGGGCTTACTCCGGGAACCTATACCTGTACCATTACGGATGTGAATAACTGTATAACAACAGTTGATGTAACCATTACGGAGCCCGCTGCATTGGCGGCCACTGCAGACGTAACGAGCATTTCCTGCAACGGTGCGAATGACGGTACCGGCACCGCCATCATAACCGGCGGCACTGCGCCATATACCTACATCTGGGACCCTGGTGGCCAAACAACGCCCACCATCAGCAACCTTGGCCCCGGCACCTATACGGCCCGCGTTACGGATGCCAATGGCTGCAAGGTCATCGGAACCTTTGAAATTACCCAGCCGGCTACATTAACAGCCAGTATTTCACATGTAAATACCACCTGCAACGGCGATACGGATGGCAGTGCTACCGCCAATGCCGCCGGGGGGACCGCTCCATACACCTATAGCTGGTCAAACGGGGCAACTACGCAAACCATCACGGGCCTTGCCCCGGGCGCTTATACCTGTACGGTGACAGATGCGAACAGTTGCACGGCTACCGCGAATGTAACGATAGCAGAGCCCGCGGTGGTTTCCGCGGGAGTCTCCAAAGTCAATGTGAATTGTAATGGCGGTACCGATGGAAGTATTACCCTGTCCGGCACGGGCGGCACAGCGCCGTATACGTATCTCTGGGGAGACGGGCAAACAACCGCCACAATCACCAATCTTGCCGCGGGCACCTATACCTGTACCATTACTGATTCTCAGGGTTGCACCGGTGTTGTAAACGTGACTATCACCCAGCCGATTGCCATAGCGGCTATTGTTTCGCAAACGGACGTGGATTGTAATGGCAATTTTACCGGCACAGCTTTCGTCGCAGCTTCCGGCGGCACCGGGCCTTACACTTACAACTGGGCGCCGAGCGGTGGTACCGGTTCGATAGCTACGGGTCTTGCCGCAGGCGTCTATACCTGTACAATTACAGATACCAGGGGCTGTACCGGCATTGCTACGGTAACTATTCTTCAACCGGATGTACTGACAGTGGATATTGACCCGGTGAATGTAACCTGCAATGGCGCAAATGACGGAACTGTTACCTTAACGCCTTCCGGCGGCACGGCTCCCTATACTTATCTCTGGTCAACAGGCTCCACATCCGCAACGGTCACCGGTCTTACTCCCGGCACTCATTCATTTACCATTACCGACGCCAATAATTGCCAGATCGTACAATCAATCGAGATTACCCAGCCGGCAGTATTGACCGCTACCTCGTCACATACGAATATTTCATGCGCCGGCGGCAACAATGGTACCGCCACTGCAACGCCGGCCGGCGGCACCGCACCATATACTTACAGCTGGACGTCCGGTGCCACTACGGCAACTGCCACAGGTCTTACCGCGGGTACTTACACCTGTACCGTTACCGATGCGAATGGTTGCACCGCCACAACGAGCACAACTTTATCGCAGCCCGCACCGCTGGCCGTCGTTGTAGCAAAAAATAATGTCAGTTGTAACGGCGCAGCCGACGGTACAGCCGGCGTAACGGTATCCGGCGGTGAATCGCCTTATACATACCTCTGGTCCAATAGCGCCACTACGGCGTCCATCAGCGGCCTGGCACCAGGTGCCTATAGTTGCACGATCATAGATGCGAGAGGTTGCGACACCTCCATTAGTGTTACCATTACAGAGCCTGCCGCATTGGCCGTTACTACTGCCCAGACGAACGAACTTTGCAATGGCGCTGCTACCGGCGCTGCAACGGTGACCGTAACCGGGGGAACGCTTCCCTATACCTACAGCTGGTCGCCCAGTGGTGGTACAGGGGCAAGGGCGAACAATCTTACTGCCGGTACGTATACCTGTACAATCACGGATGCCAATGGCTGCCAGATAACCGCTACCGTAACGATAACGGAACCGCCTGCCATCACCTTTACCACAACGCAAACAGATGTGGATTGTAATGGTAATAACACAGGCGCCGCCACGGTAACCGCATCCGGCGGGGTAGGCCCGTATACATACAGGTGGTCGCCCGCCGGCGGTACGGGAGCTACTGCAAATAACCTTACCGCAGGCACGTATACCTGCACCATCACTGATGCCAATAGTTGTGTTGCTACCGCAACGGTAGTGATCACACAGCCGGATGTATTAAGCGCTGCTACGTCCAAAGTGAATGTGAACTGTAATGGCGGCAATACCGGTTCGGCCACCGTAACGGTTACCGGTGGCACCGCGCCGTTCACCTACCTTTGGTCCAATGGCGGTACGGCAGCCACGATCAATAACCTTACCGCGGGAGTTTATACCGTTGCCATCGGGGATGCCAATGGTTGCACCACAAATGCGACGGCTGTCATAACGCAAAAGACTGCTGTCACAGCAACGGTAACACAGGACAATGTTTTATGTAACGGTGGCAATACGGGCAGCATATCCGCTGTAGCCGCGGGCGGCACGGCTCCATATACCTATTTATGGAACAACGGGGAAACAACACCCACGATCTACGACCTTCCGGCGGGTACTTATACCGCTACTATCACCGATGTAAACGGTTGTACGGGAACGGTGTCCGCAACGATTACGGAACCGGTTGCGTTAAGCGCCACTACTTCCCAGGTGAATGTGAACTGTAATGGCGGTAATACCGGGTCTGCCACTATAACGGTTACCGGCGGCACGGGCCCTTACCAATATAATTGGTCTACCGGCGCTACAACAGCCACCATCAATAACCTCATTGCGGGAACTTATACGGTTACAGCTACTGATGAAAACGGTTGTAACATCAGCGAAACGGTTATCATTACAGAAACCGCAGCTATTACGGCAACTGTTTCACAGGACAATGTATTGTGCAATGGCGGCAATACCGGCAGTATATCGCTCGCCCCGTCCGGCGGTACGGCTCCGTATACCTACCTCTGGAGCAACGGGGCTACTACGGCAACGATCACTGGCCTGACGGCCGGCAGGTACACCTGCACGATTACCGGCGCGAATGGCTGTACAGGCAGCGTATCTGCAAGGATCACAGAGCCCGATGCCATCAGTACGTCCACCTCCCTGGTGAACGTGAATTGCAACGGCGGTAATACCGGTTCCGCCACCGTAACGGTAACCGGCGGCACCGGTCCTTACAATTACCTCTGGTCGAATGGAGCCAATACCGCCACCATCAATGATCTCATCGCAGGTGTTTATACTGTAACTGTTACTGATGCCAATGGTTGTGTTGCTGCCGAAACTGCCATCATTACGGAAACGGCGGCGATCACGGCGGCTGTAACGCAGAGCGATGTATTATGTAATGGCGGCAATACCGGCAGTATATCGCTCTCAGTTACCGGTGGTACAGCTCCGTATACCTATCTGTGGAACAACGGGGCAACAACCGCCGCGATCAATGACCTTACCGCGGGCATCTATTCTGTTACCATCACCGATGCAAATGCCTGTGATACGGCTATTAGTATAACGGTCGCAGAACCGGATTCACTGGGCTTTACGACCTCCCAGGTGGATGTGAACTGTAACGGCGGCAATACAGGTTCCGCGACAGTAACGGCTACCGGCGGCACCAGCCCGTACAGTTATCTTTGGTCTACCGGCGGTACCACCGCCACTATTAATAATCTTACCGCAGGGACGTATACGGTAACCATTACTGATGCCAACGGTTGCGATACGACTGCAACAGTCACCATAACGGAGACAGCGCCGATCACCGTAACAGTAACACAAGACAATGTGTTATGCAACGGCGATAATACCGGCAGTATATCCGTTGTGACCGCGGGCGGCACGGCGCCATATACCTATCTCTGGAATAACGGCGCCACTACGGCAACGGTCAATAACCTTACTGCGGGCACTTATACCGCTACCATTACGGATGTGAACGGTTGTGATACCGCCATCAGTGTAACGGTCACAGAGCCGGATACATTGACCTTTACCACCTCGCAGGTGAATGTGAACTGCAACGGCGGCAATACCGGTTCGGCCACGGTGAATGCAGACGGCGGCACAAGGCCGTACAGGCATCTTTGGTCTACCGGGGCTATGACGGCTACCATCAACGGTCTCACGGCGGGTACTTATACCTGCACGATCACTGATGCCAATGGTTGCGATACCACGGCAACGGTGATAATCACAGAAACGGACGCTATTACCGCAGCCATCACTCAGAACAATGTGTTATGTAATGGCGGGAATACCGGCAGTATATCCGTTGCGACGGCAGGCGGTACGGCGCCGTATACCTACCTCTGGAATAATGGCGCCACCACGGCAACGGTCAATAACCTTACGGCTGGCGTTTATACAGCCACCATCACGGATGTGAATGGTTGTGATACCGCCATTAGTGTAACGATCACCGAACCGGATTCATTGAGCTTTACGACCTCACAGGTGAATGTGAACTGCAACGGCGGCAATACCGGTTCGGCCACCGTAACGGTTACCGGCGGCACCAGCCCGTACAGTTATCTTTGGTCCAACGGCGGCACCACCGCCACGATTAATAATCTCATAGCAGGAACTTATACCGTGACCATCACGGATGCCAATGGATGTGATACGACTGCATCGGTCATCCTCACCGAAACTGCACCGATTACCGTAACGGTAACACAGGACAATGTGTTATGCAACGGCGATAATACCGGCAGTATATCCGTTGTGACCGCAGGCGGCACAGCACCGTATACCTACTTATGGAACAATGGCGCCACCACGGCAACAGTCAATAATCTTATAGCAGGTGTTTATACCGCGACCATCACGGATGTAAATGGTTGTGACACCGCCATCAGTGTAACGGTCACAGAACCTGATACATTGGGCTTCACGATCTCACAGGTGAATGTGAACTGCAACGGCGGCAATACCGGGTCGGCCACCATAACGGCCACCGGCGGCACCAGCCCGTACAGCTATCTCTGGTCTACAGGGGCTACAACGGCCACCATCAATGACCTGGCGGCGGGTACTTACACGGTGACCATCAGTGATGCCAATGGCTGTGATACCACCACCACGGTTGTCATTACAGAGACGGCGGCAATCACAGCAGCCATCACGCAGAGCAATGTGTTATGTAACGGCGGCAATACCGGCAGTATTTCCCTTTCAGTAACGGGTGGCACGGCACCATATACCTACCTCTGGAACAATGGCGCCGCCACGGCAACGGTCAATAACCTTACAGCAGGCGTTTATACCGCTACCATCACCGATGTAAATGGTTGTGATACCGCCATCAGTGTGACGATCACAGAACCGGATTCATTGAGCTTTACGACCTCACAGGTGGATGTGAACTGCCATGGCGGTAATACTGGCTCCGCGACAGTGACGGCCACCGGCGGCACCGCCCCTTATAATTATCTCTGGTCCAACGGTGGTACAACCGCCACTATTAATAATCTCACTGCCGGGGCCTATACGGTTACCATTACAGACGGCAATGGTTGTGATACCACGGCAACTGTGGCCATAACAGAAACGGATGTTATTACCGCAGCCATCACCCAAAACAATGTTTTATGTAGCGGCGGCAATACGGGCAGTATATCCGTTGTGACCGCGGGCGGTACAGCGCCGTATACCTACTTATGGAACAATGGCGCCACCACCGCAACAGTCAATAATCTTACAGCCGGTATGTATACCGCCACCATTACTGATGCAAATGGTTGTGATACCGCCATCAGTGTAACAGTTACAGAGCCGGATACATTAGGCTTCACTACCTCGCAGGTGAATGTGAATTGCAACGGCGGCAATACCGGTTCGGCCACCATAACGGCTACCGGCGGCACCAGCCCGTACAGCTACCTTTGGTCCACCGGGGCTACCTCCGCTACCATCAATAATCTCGCGGCAGGTAATTATTCGGTAACTATCAGCGACGCCAACGGTTGTGATACCACCGCCACGGTTGTCATAACTGAGACGGCAGCCATTACAGCGGCCGTAACCCAAAACAATGTGTTATGTAACGGCGGCAATACCGGCAGCATATCCGTAGTGCCCGCTGGCGGTACGGCGCCGTATACTTACTTATGGAACAACGGCGCTACCACGGCAACGGTCAATAATCTTACAGCAGGCATTTACACAGCCACCATCACGGATGCCAATGGTTGTGATACGGCTATCAGTGTAACGATCACGGAGCCGGGCATATTAAGCTACACGACTTCAAAAGTGGATGTGATCTGCAATGGCGGTAATACAGGCTCGGCCACCGTAACGGTTACAGGCGGCACAGCCCCGTATACTTACCTGTGGAGTAATGGCGGTACTACCAGTACCATCAGCAATCTCACGGCGGGAACTTATACTGCTACCATCACGGATGCCAATGGCTGCGATACCCTGGCAACGATCACGCTCACCGAAACCGCCCCCATCCTGATCACCACCACGCAAACCAATGCGGATTGCAGCGGCAGTAACACCGGTTCAGCATCTGTAGCAGTGAGCGGAGGTACGGCGCCTTATACCTATTTGTGGAGTAATGGAGCAACCACATCTGCTATAAGCAATCTGTCTGCGGGCACCTATTCAGTCAGGGTAACCGATGCAACTGGTTGCAGTGCTGAAGCCAGCGTAGTGATATTGTTCGGTAGTTTCGATGCGACCATGACGGTGGCCGATGAAAATGGCAATGGCGCTGCTGAAGAAAATGAACTGCTGACGTATACCATCCGCGTGAGAAATACGGGCACAGCCCCGATTGCCAATGTGATCGTCACGGATCCTGTACCGGTGAATACCGCCTTTGTGAATTCAACGAATGGCTCTGTGAATAATAATGTGGTCAGCTTCACAGATACTAACCTGGGCGCGGGGGAAACAAGGGATTATACTTTCACCGTAAGGGCAAACTCAAACCTCCAGGGAGTAAGCGGGATCGATAATACCGCTACGGTGAAAACGGGCGCCGATGCTCCGGCGGGTTGTACCAGGAACCCGGATGTATCCATACCGGTACAGGACCGGAGGGTAGACCTCAGCATCCTGAAACAGACAGATACCAAACCGATCACGGTACCGGACCGGTATGAATATACCATCACCGTAACCAATGTGGGCGCGACAGCTTACCCTGTAACCATAACGGATGTTTTACCGGCCCAGATCAGCTACCTCAGCAATACCGCCAGCAGGGGCGTGGCAGAATATGATGTAAATACCCGGACGCTTACCTGGAGACTGGATTCATTGCACGACGGCGAAAACGAAACGCTTACGCTGCGCGTACAGGCAGAAGCCATGGGCACTGTTGTGAACACGGCCAGGGTATCCAGCCCGCAGGTGGATATAGATGCGGCTAACAACACATCTACCGTTGAAAGGGAAGTGATACCGTTCAAGATCCCGAATGTATTTACACCCAATGGCAACGGGCGGAATGATAAGTTCGTGATCAGGGGGCTTGAACTGTATGTCGAAAACGAATTGCTGGTATTCAACCGGTGGAATGCGAATGTGTACCACAAGAAAAATTACCAGAACGACTGGGATGGCAGTGGCCTGAACGAAGGCACGTACTTCTATATATTGAAGGTGAAAGACAGCGATAACGTATGGCATACCTATAAAGGGAATGTATTGATATTAAGGCACTGATGACGGCAGGCTTGTGGCGTGTGCAGGATGAAAGGATGTAATGACGGTGTTGTACTATTTGTTGACAATGAATAAATACAAGCTATGACAAAGAAATTGATGACGCTGTTGGTTTGTTTTACAGCCTTTACATCTGCGAGGGCCCAGCAGGATGCGCAATTTAGCCAGTATATTTTCAGTGGCCTGTATATCAACCCGGCTTATGCCGGCTACAGGGAAGTGTGGAACATCAATGCATTCTACCGAAACCAATGGGCGGGGTTTCCCGGTGCGCCAAAATCCATATCGCTTGCGGTAGATGGAGTGGCAAGGGAAAAACGTTATGGCCTCGGACTCAATATCGCAAACGATGAAATCGGCTTGCAGGGCACTTCCTCGATGTATGCGAGTTATGCTTTCCGTATTCCCATACAGGATGCGGAAAGCGGCAAAACGTTCGCTATCGGCGTCAGCGCAGGCGTCATTCAGAACAGGATAAAAGTAAGTGACTATGATCCTACCGAACCTGTGAGTGACGACGATCTCCTGTATAATTCGCTGAGGACAAAATTTACCCCCGACGCAAGGATAGGCGTGTATTACAGTACGAACACATTCTTTGCCGGGCTTTCCGCCGATAACCTTATCGCATCGGCATATACCGGGGGCAAAGACCCGGAGAATATTTTTACGGAACGGAAAATACACCTGTATGCCACGGTAGGCGCATTGATCCCGCTTTCTGAAGCCATACAGCTGAAGCCCACGCTCCTGGTAAAGGAAGATTTCGCAGGCCCGACCAGTCTTGATATCAATGCTTTTGTACTGATAAATAAGATAATATGGGTGGGTGGCGGTTATAGAACGGCCGTATTGAATAAACCGCTGATACAGGACGATCTGAGGAAAGCGGGCGCTTTTGTAGGGATGGCCGAGGTTTTTATAGGGCAGAAGTTACGGATCGGGTATGCGTATGAGTACACCACCAATGTGGTCGGAATGAGCGGATACCCGACCAATGAACTGTCCATCAGTTATTTCTTTATCAATCCAAAAGCCAAAATGTTGTCACCAAGATACTTTTAACGCAAACAGCAGACAAAAAAACAGATGTGTCATTATTCTAAAATACGGTGCATAATGGTAAGGCCAAAGCATATTTTTATCGCCGGAATGATCTTTATTTTCCCGCTATTGTTTCTTGGCGCCCGTGCCCAGTATGCACTGGGAGAAGCGAAAGAGCAAAGCAACCTGTACAATTATGCCAAAGCTATTCCCTTATACGAAAGGGCATACAAAAAAAAGAAAACAGCGGAAGCGGCGAGAGGATTGGCGGAGGCTCACTATAAACAGCTGGATTTTGCCGCCGCTGAAACCTGGTATGCCACACTCGTTACCCTGCCGGACCATACCGCGCAGGATGAATTTAATTATGCGGAGGTGCTGGTCAGAAACGCAAAATATGCGGAGGCAAAGTCATGGCTTGTAAAATTGGATACTGCTAAGATAACATCCAATACGGCGCTGGTTTCTACTTTGATCAGCAGCTGCGATTCCGCAGCGAATTGGATAAACCGTCCCCGGCGGGGCGATCTGGGGAATCTTTACCAGCTCAATTCGGCAAACGCCGATTGGGCGCCTGTGAAACAATCGGATCAGATTATTTTTACTTCAAACAGGCCTACGGCTTTAAAACAAAGGCAACCCTTTTTCCGCAATTCGAATATCCGGTCGGCCACTTACGGTTGGACAGGCGCCGGTTACCAGCATCTTTATTCCTCCCGGAACACAGACAGCACCAGCATTGCTATGCTGGATACAGCCCTGGTACATGGGTATTATCATACAGCGGGTGCGAGTTTTACAGCAGACGGAAAGGAGATGTTTTTTTGTGGTACAAGGTATATAAAAAAGAAAGCGAAGTTTCTTGGCAAGGAGCCTGATTATGAAATCAACATCGAAATGTTCCACGCCAGGTGGGATGCTGAAAAGAACAAATGGGGCCAGCCTGTAAGGTTCCCTTATAATGATATACTTAATAATTCTGTAGGAGACCCCTTTATCTCACCGGACGGTCAGACGCTTTATTTGATATCAGACGCTCCTGCAAACGGTTTGGGCGGAACGGATATCTATTACTGCAAAAGGTTGAACGATACCGGGTGGTCGCAGCCGGTAAATATGGGCGGCGATATTAATACACCGGGTAATGAACGCACCCCGCACATGGACGGCCAGGGAAACCTGTATTTTGCCAGTGACGGCCGCGTGGGTTTGGGAGGGCTGGATATTTATAAAGCATTTCCCCAGGCGGACGGCCGCTGGGAAGTCATTAATGTGGGGGCACCGATTAATAGCTCACAGGACGATTTTTCACCCTTTTTTAATAAAGGATATCATGGGTACTTTGCATCCAACCGGCCGTCGGGAAAGGGGAGCGATGACCTGTACCAGTTCAACGCAATATTGATACTGGAAGGAGAGGTGCTTCATGTAAAAACCGGGGCGCCGGTGAACAGCGCGGCAGTTACATTAAATAATAATACTAAAAGCACGCCTGTGGCCGTTACCACCGGGGCGGACGGGAAATTTACCTTTATCCTTGATACAGCTGCTGATTATAGCCTGAATGCAATTAAAACAGGCCTTATAGGTTCAGGTACGGAGAATTTTTCAACGTTGTACATGGAGGACTCTACTATTATTCACAGGACATTGTACCTTGACGATATCCCCCTGGTTCCGGTAATTCCGGTTGCCATAGAGAATATTTATTACAACTTTGACCGGTCGAACATCCGGAAGGACGCCATTAATCCACTGGACCACATTGTGGTTTTAATGAAGGAAAATCCTACATGGCATCTCGATATTACTTCCCATACGGATTCCAGGGGTTCGGACAGGTATAATATGAGGCTGTCTGACCGCCGTGCAAGGGCAGCGATGCAATATCTTACATCGCATGGTATTGATGCCAGCCGCTTAAGTGCGACAGGATATGGGGAAACCAGGCTGGTGAACAAGTGCAGCAATGGTGTACGGTGCTCCGCAGCGGCGCATCAGTTGAACAGGAGGAGTGAATTTAAGATTATCAATGAATGACCATCTTCCGTTTGAAACTGTATGAATAAAGAGCTTCACGAGGGTGAGGCTTTTTTATTTAGTGAACACTGTGCGTGAAACGCGTAAGAAAGACTGCGGGAACACTTCAGCAGATAGTATTAATATGCTTTATGGAAACTCAAGCTGGCGGTGACTTTATTTAGGGCGTCGTAGTAAAACGGTCGTCATTGCGAGGAGCAGCGGGGATTTGTGCAGGAGCCGCGACGAAGCAATCTCCAGATCCTGGCGTACATCCATCCGATGCAGGAGATTGCTTCGTCGCCCCACCCACTTTAGCGCTGCTGCTCCTCGCAATGACGGGATTGCCCCACCCACTTTAGCGCTGCTGTTCCTCGCAATGACGGGTTTTTGCGCCAGCGGTGCCCAGGCAGACTACGACTATTTGTATGAATAAGAATCGCAAATAAGAGCACTTTTTTAATGCTGTTTCTTTGAAAAGATCTAAATCGGAAAAGAAGAAGTATGATAATGCCTAAAGCTCGCCATTAGTGTTCCACTTTTCTGTACCGCACATTCCATATATGCCGGTTCTTGACAAGATTATGAATTTGTTAATTGCTTCTCTCATGAATGAACTTTTAATTGAATTTGACCAATTTTGCCCCGCTGACATGAGGTAGCAATTCAGGTAACATCATTATAATCGCTGGCAGCAAGGCTTCCGGCGAATGGCTTTTCTATGTAAACTCTTTCCATCATCTACCAGTATAACTGTTCTCGTCACATATTCTGCTCATCATCTAAATCTATTCTATGCATCTCAGAAAAATAACATTGGCCTGCATGGCATTGCTCCTTTTGGGGAGCGGAACAGGCCGGGCGAATGCTGCGTTTAAGCTGCCGCCCGCGACTGCCACGGTATCATCAGCCGATCAGCGGGTGACCGGCAGGGTGACCAATGGCGCTACCGGTGAAGGTTTACCGGGTGTAAGCGTCGTGATAAAAGGCACCCAGACCGGCACGCTCACAGATGCCACCGGGAATTTCGCCATGAACATACCCGATGAAAGCACCGTACTGGTGTTTTCCTACATCGGTTTCCTCAGCCAGGAGATCAAACCCGGTAAAACAGCCACACTCAACGTGCAGCTGGTAACCGATGCCAAATCGCTCAACCAGATAGTGGTGGTAGGTTACGGTACACAAAAGAAAGTAAACCTTACCGGTGCGGTGGACCAGGTAGGCCCGGAAGTATTTAAGAACCGGCCTATCACCAACACGGCGCAAGGCCTTGTAGGCGTGGTGCCCAACCTGAACCTGAAGATGCTGGATGGCAAGCCTACGCAATCGCCTTCGTTTAACATCCGAGGTACTACTTCCATCGGGCAGGGTGGCAGCGCACTGGTGCTGATAGACGGTGTGGAAGGCGATCCCCGGATGCTTAACCCAAACGACATCGAGAGCATTTCTGTGTTGAAAGACGCCGCATCGGCATCGATCTACGGCGCCCGCGCGGCGTTTGGCGTAGTGCTTATCACGACGAAGGTAGCCAGGGCGGGAAAAACAAACATTTCCTATTCAGCTAACTACGCTATCAAGTCACCCACTGAAGTACCGGACAACATTACCGATTCCTACCCATGGGCAAAGGCATTCAGCGACGCCTGGTCCAGGTGGAACGACAACGGCAGCACACCCACGGCCATCAACAAGACCATTACCTTTACTCCCGCTTACCTCGCGGAGATCAAAAGAAGATGGGAAGATCCTTCGCTGCCCAGGGTGGAAGTGACCCCCGGTGGTGAATATCAATACTTCTACAGCACCGACTGGTACGATGAGTTGTATAAAAAGAATTTCGGCGCGCAGGACCATAACCTGTCCGTGTCCGGTGGCAGCGACAAAGCTACTTTTTACCTGAGCGGCCGGTACAATGGCCAGGATGGTTTGTTCCGCTACAACAGCGACACCTATAACATGTACAATCTTCGCGCGAAAGGAAGTATACAGGTAACGCCCTGGCTCACGATTGACAACAACACAGAATACTCCATCCAAAAATATCACCAGCCGCTGAACGTAGGCGAAGGCAGCGGGATATACCGGAACATTGCCGATGAAGGCCATCCGCTGGCGCCGTTATTGAACCCGGACGGCACGCTGTCGTTTTCCGCTGCCTATACGGTAGGCGATTACTACATCGGCCGGAATGGTGTGGACAACACCCAGCGTTTTCTTAAAAACAAGATCAGCGCCAGGTCGCAGTTTTTCGATAATAAACTGACCGTGCGCGCGGACCTGACCTTCCAGAGCAATGACATCGGTTCGCAGCAGAACCGTGTGCAGGTGCCCTACAGCCGCGCCAAAGGCGTAATGGGTGCTACCGGCACGAATACAAATGATCTGCAGGAGAGAAAAAGGACCACGAATTACCTTGCTACGAACGTTTACGCGGATTATGTAAAATCTTTTAACGGTGGTCATAACTTTACCTTCCTGGCTGGTTTTAACTACGAACAGTCTGCTTACAGCAACCTGACCACGCAGCGGAACGGTATTGTGTATGCTGACGCGGATGATATCAACCTGGCCCTGGGCCAGAGCATTACCACCACCGGCGGTAACCAGAAATGGGCGATCGCGGGCGGTTTTGGCCGTATCAACTACAACTTCCGCGAACGTTACCTGCTGGAAGTGAACGGGCGTTACGACGGTTCTTCCAAGTTCCCGACCAGCCAGCAATGGGCGTTTTTCCCCTCGGTATCCGCAGGGTGGAGGGTGTCTGAAGAATCGTTTTGGACGATGAGCCCCAAAGTATTGTCCAATGTAAAACTGAGGGCTTCATATGGTTCGCTGGGCAATGGTAACATCGATCCGTATTCCTTTTATGAAAGATTCGATATTGTGCAGTCCGGCCGTGTTATCAACGGCATCCGGCCGCAAACCACCAAACAGCCTACCGTGCTGCCTGACGGGCTCACCTGGGAAACTTCCACCACGGCGAACGTGGGCCTGGACTTCTCCAGCCTGAACAACCGCCTGACATTTGTAGGCGACGTGTACCGCCGCTGGACGAAAGACATGTTCACCAAAGGCCCCACCGTACCGGAAGTATTTGGTACCAAAGTACCTTTTGGCAACTATGCGGACCTGGAAACCACCGGCTGGGAACTGTCTGTGAACTGGTCCGACCAGTTCTCCATGGCGTCCAAACCCTTCCACTATGGCGTACGGTTCACCTTAGCCGATTCAAGGGCGATCATCACCAAATACAACAACCCGGACAAAGACCTGACCGACTTCTACGAAGGCCAGCGTGTAGGTGAGATCTGGGGATACAGGGTAGAAGGCCTGTTCAGATCAGCCGATGAAATTGCCAAATCGCCTTCACAGTCCAATGTTCCCAACACGAACACCCGTAAGAACTATGTGGGCGATCTCAAGTTCAGGAACCTGGATGGTGACAACGTGATCTTCCACGGCCTGAACCGCGTGGGCAACTCCGGCGACAAAACCATTATCGGCAATTCCGAGCCGCGTTATACTTACGGGCTGAACCTTTCCGGCGACTGGAACGGGATCTTCCTGTCTACATTCTTCCAGGGTGTAATGAAACAGGATTGGTACCCTTCATCCGAAGCACGTTTCTGGGGGATGTATAACCGCCCGTACAACGCATACCCGCGTTGGCAGGAGGATAATATGTTCCGCGAGGAGCTGGGCAATTTTGACGCCTACCTGCCCCGCCTGGTGGGTTATGTAGCCCAGGGCGCCGGCCGTGCGTTACAGGTGGCCAATGACCGTTACCTGCAGAATGCGGCCTATATCAGGCTGAGAAATATACAGATAGGGTATACGCTTCCGCAGCGCCTCGTATCCAAAATACATGCCCGCGATATGAAAGTTTATATCTCCGGTGAGAACCTCTGGACCTGGTCGCCCATGTACAAGTACACGCGCGATACGGACGTGACCAACATTTATGGCTCCGACAGGGACCTGAGCGGTGGCACCAGCGGGGACGGTTATAACTATCCTATGCTGAAAGCGGTATCAATTGGTTTGACCCTCAATTTTTAAATCATGAACAAAGGAAAAATATTCAATTACACACTGGCGCTGGCGCTGCTGCTCTCCGCCAGCTCCTGCAGCCTGGATGAGGCGCCGGTAGATACTGCTACCAACGAAGCTGTATTCGGGTCCGAAAGCGGCCTGGAACTATATTCGAACTCATTCTACGACCTCCTTCCGAACCCGGACGTAGGCGTATTCCAGGATGACGATAACTCCGACCTGGTGGCGCGCAACGGGGTGGACAACTACCTGGCGCCGAACGCCCTTTCACCCATCACCAGCACCGGCTGGGTATGGACGGACCTCCGGAACATCAACTACTTTATTGAAAACGCAGAGAAGAGCACCGTAGCGACCAAAGGGCATTACCTGGGTTTAGCACACTTCTTCCGCGCCCTGTTTTATTTTGAAAAAGTAAAGCGGTTTGGTGACGTGCCCTGGATCGAAAAAACGATCGATATAACCGATGACGCCACGCTGTATGCGGCGCGCAACGACCGGTTTGAAGTGATGGACAAAGTGCTGGCGGACCTGAACTATGCGATCGAGAACATCACGCTGACCAATGACCCGAGCTGCACGCGCATCACCAAAAACGTTGCCCGCGCTTACAAAACAAGGATCTGCCTGTTTGAAGCCTCGTTCCGTAAATATCATACGGACTACGAAAAGCAGGCTACCGCTGCTGCCTGGTACGATGAAGTGATCGCGGAAGCGAACAATATAAAAGGTTATGTACTGCACAGGGGCGCCGCGCCTGACAGGGGATACCGGGAACTGTTCATTGCAAAATCCGCCTTCACGGATGAGACGATCCTTTCCGTGGCCCTGAGCAGCAACCTCCAGGTGTTCAGCTCGGCGAACCGCAGGTTCATCAGTCCCACCTACGGCAACCGCCCCAGCCTGACGCGCCGCTTTGTCAATACTTATCTCAACCTGGACGGTACGCCTTTTACCAGCAATGCCGGGTACCAGACCACACCGTTCGTGGACGAGGTAAAGAACCGTGACCTCCGCCTTAAACAGACGATCCGCCTGGGCGATTACCGCAGGACAGAAAACGGCCTCCCCGTTGTTGCACCGCCGAATTTCAGCCAGACTTACACCGGGTACCAGCCCATCAAATGGTGTTATGACGAGCGGTTCCCCTTCGATGATGAAAGCCGCAACGACAATGCCCATATCATCATGCGCTGGGCGGAAGTGCTGCTGAACAAAGCGGAAGCCCTTGCTGAGCAGAACAAAATGACCCCCGCGGACTGGACCGCTACCATCGGCGCGCTGCGCGAGAGAGCCGGCATCACAGGCCCCACGCTTACGACCCTGCCTACCGTGGCAGATCCTTATATGATCAATTTCTTTGCCGGTAAATTCACCAATGCCGTATTGCTGGAAGTGCTTCGTGAAAGAGGTGTGGAGCTGATCTTTGAAGGCCTCCGCCCGGACGATCTGAGGCGCTGGAAGCTCGGCGGCCTGTTCCAGACCGCTCCTATGAACGGGATGTATGTACCCGCGCTGGGCGAGTATGACCTGAATGAGGACGGCATCAAGGATGTATGTTTCTACCAGGGCGCCAAACCGCCTTCCACCACACCCACTATCGCTTTTGTGGATGTAAGCCCTTCCACCGCGGTGGGACGCATACAGCTGTCAAACGGCACGTCAGGTGAAGTGATGTGGAACGCCGGGGCACGCCAGTGGATCGATGCCAAATACCTGTATCCTATTCCTGAGGCTGTAAAGACCAGGAACCCCGCACTGGGGCAGAACCCGGGTTGGTAAGAGACGAGTGGATTACGATTGTTTCAGCATAAACAGGAGAGGCGTATCATTTGTATTGATACGCCTCTCCTGTTTATATTGAGCTACTGCTTTTTGTGTTATACCACACTTTCGCGGTCCATACCGGAAGTTAAGGCGCCGCCCTGAGCTTTGTAATGCCCGGCCAGCTGCAATCTTCCTTCCATGCCGTTTTCCAGGCAAAAGACCAGTTCTTCCGGGCGCATCAGTTTTACATTCAATGCTTTCCCGTTTGGCAGAAGAGCGCTTACGGAACTATCGTCCGGGGTCAGGAATAACCCGATATTACCATCTTCATGCGGTAACGACCATTCGTCCGGAGCGCCATCCATATGCACCTGGAGGGTGAGGAATTTATTTTCCTCCAGCCGCTCTTTAAGGCCGGGAACATTCGGAATGATCCGGCCGGTCTCATATATGAGATTGGCCTGCCAGCTGCTGCCGAAATCATCCGGTTCAATTTCATCTGCAGAATCCAGGAACAATTCGTATGGATATTCATTCCCGTCGGACAAGCCGCTGGTAAGTACCGTCCAGGATGCGCCGGACCTGTAAAGATGCAGCCAGGGCCCGCCTCCCGGCCATGCGGGATACCCGTGATGCAACGGAGACAATCCTTCGATCTCGAATTTGCTTAATAATTCCATGTTATTTGATTTTAAATGACCGCTGCAAGCAGCTCATATTATCCTTAAATAAGTTTACTGTTCACCGCGTGAGACAACGCATCCATGATATTGTTTACCTCCAGCCGCTCGAATATCCGCCGCCGGTAATATTTAACGGTGTCGGGCGCAACAAAGATCTTTTCCGCGATCTGTTGAATGGAGAACCCTTGTGCGTGCAGGCGCAGGACTTCTATTTCCCTTTCGGTGAGTACGGGTTTTGCTGACTTATGCCATGTTCTTTTCCCGGGGGGCAGCTCCCATATTTCGCCGGAGCCCTGTTTGTAGATACGGGCATTGCCGGCTGCCTGGTGGTGGGAGAGGGATACGATACACATGGATTTCCACATCCTGCCGTCCCGGGTGAGGAAAAGCGGTGTCAGTTTGTGATTGATAAGGAGTTGTTTACCGTCTTTGTCGGCCAGGTGGAAGTCGTAGGTGATGCTGTACAGTTTTTTTTCTTCTTCAGGCAGATTGGCATAAAAATCAAACCCTGCTTCGTTGATGAGCGCCAGCAGCTCCAGGTCCTGTTCCGGAACGTGCCGGAGGTAAAAATCATAGCCCATTTGCAGTACTGCTTCAGCGGAATGGCCGCACAGGAACAGCGGGTTTTCCGAGACGTACTCAAAAGACATATTCGTATAATCGATCAGGTAGACGCTTTCGTAGGTCAGCCGGGCAAATGCCTTTACTACTTCCAGGTAATGCTGGTCTTGCCGGTCTGTCTCCGGGATTTCTCCTAATTTGTTCTTTGTGAGCAGGCCTGAAAGGGATTCTTTTTTCATTGTAGCATGTAAGGGGATATAAATTTACACCCGGGTGTAGGGTTTTACAAATAATTTGTTCTAATTTTTGTGGAAATACCTTTTATCTATGGATCTGTCAAAAGAAAGCACCGAAAAGCTGGGCAAAGACCAGGCAAAATTTCAAAATGTGTTAATAGCCTTTGTTGTAGTGGGATTAATACTGGCCGGCGTGCTGATCATGCTGAAGGCGAAGTTTATCCATTTTGTACCGCTCCTGGTATTACCCGCCACCTTTTTACCCCTGGTGGCGAAGCTGAAGGCTATAAAAACTGAGTTAAAATCCCGCGCCAAGGTATGAATTGCAGGAATTGCCAGCAGGCCGCAGGTGGAAATTATTGTGTCCATTGCGGCACGCCGGCTGTTTTGAAAAGGGTGGACGGGCATTATATCGTCCATGAGATCCAGCATATCCTGCACTTTGAAAAGGGTATCCTGTATACGGTCAGGGCGCTGTTGCTGCGGCCGGGGCAGAATATCCGGGCATTTCTCACGGAAAACAGGAGCAGGCTGGTGAAGCCGGTCATTTTTCTCATTATCACATCTTTGCTGTATACGGCCGTCGCTCATTTTTTTCATACCGGCGCAGGCCATGCCGCCGCTGGCGGGCAGGGGCATTCCGCTACGCTGGCCATTAAGTCCTGGATGGCGGGCCATTATGGTTATGCGAACATCATTATGGGGATCTTTATCGCCCTTTGGCTGAGATTATTCGGCTGGAAAAGCGGGTACAATTTCTTTGAGATACTGATCATGCTGTGTTTCGTGATGGGGACGGGTATGCTCATCTTCGCCGTGTTCACCCTGGTGGAGGGGCTGACGGGGATGCACCTGTCGGGTGTGACCGCGGCCGTTTCGCTTATTTATTGCGTATGGGCTATCGGCCAGTTTTTAGGGGGAAGGAAGTGGATGAGTTATTTGATTGCCGGTGTGGCGTATTTGCTGGGGATGGGGACGTTTATGGCGGGGGTTAATCTCGCGGGGTTTTTGGTGGATGTGGTTAAGCGTGCTTAGATAGGGTTTGTGGGTATATCAGTCATCCCTGTTGATTCGAGTCGGGAACAGGCAGTTTAATAATTGCTTCTGGTTCGCTGAGAGGTACATTTTCAATAACTTTTATCCGGATCTTATCGCCCGCTTTTAGTTTCTGTTCAAGCCATCTTAAGTTTTCAGTTCCATTATAGAGCTGTCCGCCAACATTGATGCCTACGGATTCGCCCATCACCGGATGATTGAGGGCGGTCACCACCATTGATACACCGTGAAATCCTTCCAGGAACCCTGCAACAATAGGTTTTTCTTCATTGATTGATATTTCTAACAGGAATGACATCTGGAATAATTTAAAGTTTTTTTATCTCCTTTGGTTCGCTGATTAACCCATCCTTTAATACTTTTATCTGAATTTCATCACCAATCTTAAGATTTTCTGAAAGCCACTTTAATCTTTCGGAAGCGTCCCGGCGCTTCCCGCTGACATTGATAGCGACCGATTCGCCTACTGCCGGGCCGTTCATAACGTCTATCATTGCGGTTAAGACATGGAACCCTTCCTGGAAACCTGCTAAAGTGGTTTTTTCTTCGTTAATGGATACTTCTAACAAAAATGGCATTGGGTAGAGGGTTTAAATTTTACATAGTTAATATAGATTACACATCGCATTGGACCAAACTTTTATAGTAAATATTCAAAAGTTTTCATCGGCTTTGCTGGATCGTTGGCACTATCAGGATAGGATGCAGGATTAGGTTATTTTAAAGAAAATATTCTAATTAGAGTAATTCGAGGCGGGAACGAAGATGTGTTGCCTGAAGTATCCGACATTGAGAAATACCCTATTCACCATTTTATGCTAAAGGATAAAAAAAACAGGAGCAACCGCCCCTGTTTTTTGTTTAATGATATTACGAAAACCCCATCAATCCGCAATCCTCACAAAAACATAAGAAGTACTGGTTCCCGTTGCCGCGCTTTGGTATTGTATATACATAAAATACGGCGCCTGGGGGAAGTCCGCCGGGATCTTCAGCGTGATCTCATCTATCTTGTGCGATATTACTTCCAGCGCATGGAAAGGCCCTTCAATCGCCGTACTGCCCAGCCCGACGCCGGTAATGTTCCGCAGGCCCGTGCCTTTCAGGGTTACCGTTTCACCGCGTTTGTAGGTCGTGCCGGTGCTCCAGGTGATCACCGGCAGGGGATACATCACTTTCACGGAAGCGGAATAGGCCGTTTTGATGCCGCTGATCATTTTGATGTAATAACTGCCGGTATCCACGGTAGCAGGGATGGTTACGGATACGGACTGGAACGTCAGCGCGGTGACGGGCAGCCGGATGGTGTCCGCGCCGTTTTTATCCACGAGGAAGAGGCTGGTCTGTGCCAGGTCTTCCACAAAATTATTCCCGCTGATGGTGAACACGCTGCCCGTACGCACGACGGTACCGGGCTGGATGGTCATGACGGGCTCGGCCTGCCGGATGTCCAGCTTCAGTTTCCAGGTTTGTTTAGTGCCGTCCGCCGCGGTGATGGTGTAGATAAAACCTTCCTTCAGCGGCACTTTTGTACCTGATGCAGGTGTTATGACGGCGCCTTCGGGCAATACGATCTCCGGCGTGACGGAATCCGGCAGCGGCCATGCGTGCAGCCAGCTGATGGAGATGCGGCCGCTGTCCGTCAGGGCTTTTACGGGACTGCCGTTCACGTCCGCGATGGTAAACGATATGATGTGCGTATGATGGTATTGTTCGTATTCTTTTTTACATGCGGTGAAAGCAACAAATAGTGCCGCTGTCAGCATGATGGTCAGTCTTTGCATGTTCATTATTTAGCAGTGACGGTGATCTGGAAGCCGCCGGCGCCGTAAAACTCCGGGCCTTTTTCTTCAAAAACAATATAATGCCAGAGGCTGGCCGTGGCGGATTGGGGATAAGCGCCCGGCGGGCAGTCTTCCGGTATCCGGAGTATCGCTTCTTCGTCCGTATAGGAAACGATCTCCAGGTCCTTATAACCTGCGAGGTTAAAAATGCCGCCGGTAGTGGCGATCCTGATGGCGAAACGTTGCAGCCCGCGGATGTCCCGGCCCGGCAGCCTGATCGTGCCGCCCTGGCTGGCGGTTACTTTGTATTCGCCTACGTTAAAGACCGGCAGGGCGTATTTCAGCCGCACAGGATAGGTGAGCACCACCGATTCTTTCAGGGAGGTGATCTTCACTTTATACAATCCCGTATCCAATGTTTTATCGTTCGGCACCAGCCCGTCCATTTTGGTGGTGCTGAGCTGTGGCGTGCCCCGTGGCAGGCGGTGTTCCTTCCCGTTTTTATCGATCAGGGAAATATACGCCAGCGTCGTATCCGCCAGGAAATTCTGACCGGTGATGGTGATGCCGCTACCGAGGCGGGTGGTGAAGGTGTCTGTAACGGATGACAGTTCATCCGCCGCATGGGGCACCTGCATAACATGCACTTTCAGCCGGTACACGGCCTTTGCACCGTCTTTTGCGCTCACGGTATACGCCACCGTACTGTCCCGCAGGTTCACCAGTTCCCCGCTCAAAGGCTGCACGGTAGCGCCACCGGATAAGGTAATGCTCGTAGCGGCCATTTTCAGCTGGTAGAGATAATAGGGGAGGTAAATATTGATCGTTTTATCACTTTCATCGATCACGGCCCGCAGGTCGCCGTCTGAGGTGGATATCTTGTATTCCAGCACGCGGTTTGCCGGTTCCGCCGGTAAACTGACGGTTTTGGTACAGGCCGCCAGCGCCGTTGCAAGGGCGAAGCAGCCGATCAGTCGTTGTATCATGGTTCCTGTATATCGAGTTGTTTGCTGCCATCCATCTGGATAGCGTATTTAAAGGAAATGTAACCGGTTTTATGGCTCCTGTCCGGGTCTGCGGGGGCATCTTTGTAGAAGCTGTAGATGACCAGTTTGGCATAACGTCCTTTTGCCGTTCTTACGATGACGGTGCGGGGCAATGTGTACACCACATGCGCTTTTTCATCGGCGGGCCTGTCCGGGAACATGGTGCCGTAGAAGTCATAGAATCCCCAGCCGTCCTGTCCGCCTAAGAAGTGGTCGAGGCCGATGGCGGCGTTTCCGGCAATGTTGTTATCGGCAACGGGCACCTGTTTCATTTCACGGAAAGCCCGGTCTGTCAGTGCTCTGCCGGGGATGAACTTCGGTTTGAGCTGGCTGGCGTCGTAATATTCGCTTTCGACGCCGCTGTTCAGGGCAAGGTACAACCCGCCTTTCCCCGGGCCGCCGAACCCCGGGCTGTTGGACGCAGTGCCATTGTTCGCCACGATGGTGCTGTTGTAAATGCTTACGAAGGCAATGTCCCAGTCGGCCGTCTGCGCGCGGGATTTAGGGATGGTTTTATTTTGCTCCAGGCTGAAATACAGGGTATCGCCATTGCCGGCTGAGGTGGCACTCGTATCAGCCACGAGGTTGGCAACGGCATACACCCCGGTTTTCACGAGCCCGGTTTCTTCCGGTTTGGGCTGATCGTCCTTGTCTTTCGAGCAGGCGGCCAGCAGGAGTGCAAGGGCCGCTAATGGCAGGTGTTTCTTCATGTCTGGTATTTGAGGCTGCAAAACTACAGCCGGCGGCCAACCAGTAAAGGAAATGAAGTTACCCGTGAGGGAATAGTTGCGGGTATGTTTTGACGATGCAACGCGATGCGGCTGTTATTTACGGCAAGGGTTTTGCGGCTTGATTCAAAACCATTTAACCGGAATAAAACCACTACATCATGCCAGACATTCATCACCAGTTACTCATAGCAGCCCCGGCTGAAAAAATTTACCATGCCATCACCAGCCGGGAAGGATTGGCCGCCTGGTGGACTCCCGCCGCCATTGCCACGCCGGAAGTGAACAGCATAGCGCATTTCCCTTTTGGCCCGGATTATTACAAGGATATGAGGGTGACAACATTAAAACCTTTTGAAGAAGTGGGATGGACCTGCATCAAAGGCGCCCTGGAATGGATCGGCACCAGCCTTTCCTTCAGGATCGGGCCCTTTGACCGGGGGACGCTATTGAACGCACATGATGAAATGGGAGGGCAGCTGGAACAGTTAAATAATAGTGATAGCGGTTCCCTCCTGATCTTTCATCACGATGACTGGAAAGCATACACGCCGATGTTCGCGGAATGCAATTATACCAGGGGGCAATTCCTGAGAAGCCTAAAACTGCTCTGCGAAACCGGGAAAGGCATGCCTTGGCCGAATCAGCATACTGTTTTACCGGAATCCATCCGGTGAAATGGGCATCAGTGTAGAAAAAAACGCCACCGGTACTCATACCGGCGGCGTTTCGTTTGTCAGGAAGATTATAATCACGGCGTCACTTTATACTGGTAGTCGAACTGTTTGAGTATTTGTCCGTCGTGGTTCCGGACCAACTTCAGTCTTCCAAAGGGATCGTATTCGTAGAATACTGTCTTGCCTGAAGGGTCAGTTTCGCTCATCATGCCGTCTACCAGCGAATGTGTGTAGGTGTACACGAGGGCGAGGGTACCGGCGAGACCGATGCGGATCTTATTCAGTTCGGTACGCATGGCGGCGTCTGTGGTGGCCGGATTGTCCAGGATGGCCTGGCTGATGAAATTTTTCACTGTGTTCTGGTCGCTGCCCAGTATCCTGGCTACGGGGAGTTTGGAGCCATATCCCCACAGGTACACTTCTTTTACGTCGCTGGTTTTCTGCTGTTCGAGGATGTTGCCGTTGGCATCATATGCATTGAACAGATAGCGGCTCCGGTACCGGCTGTCTTTTGTTACAGCGCCGGCAGCAACGGCGGAGAGCGTGAAATCTGTGAGCGGAACGGAAGATTCTGTCAAGTATATGGCGGCAGGATAAGGTTTATCCGTCCGGTAGGATATAAATTTAGACGACACCAGTTGTTGTACGGATGCGGGCGTGATATCGAAATTGCTTTCTTCTACGGGTAGCCCTATGGCGAACTGTTGCTGTAGCAGCAGGACGCCGTCATTGGCCGAGGTTACATTCGTATAGTCGCCGGCATATTTGTAGACCTGTACCGTTTGATGGCCATTGGACAAGGTGGTGGTAACGCTGGAGGGTTTCTGCACGGCGGTACTGTATACATAATCCGTTTGTTGCGTGAGCGTACCTGCAGGCGTAATGTCTTCCACAACAACCCTGCTCACGGGCATGTACCCGCTGTAGTGCGAATAGGAATGATAGTTGATCTTGTCGAATTGCGGCAGGAAAACGGAGTAGGGTGCGCAAGTGGTACCGATCGTAAAAACGGACGCGAAGTGATAACTGGTGTTCATGCCCTGGAGGGTATCGGTGTAAACGGTATTATATTGATAGGTTTCCCGGCGAATGCTGTTATAGACGCCGTTTTGATTCGCGAAGATTTCCTTCTTCCATAATTTGTTCCGCTGCCAGGAACGGTTGTCGATGCTGAAGATCGGGGGTGCAAAACCCTGTTCACCAAATACCGGGAGGTTATTATAATTACGCGTGTTAAAAAACAGGCTCAGTACGTCTGTGTAGTTAAAATAGGTGTAGGCGGTTTTGCCCAGGTCGTTGCCGTTATCATCGGATACAGATTCCATTACCTGGTCATAACAGATGCTGCCGAGCGGGTAAACGGGCTCGGATGTGAGGATGTAACGCACTTCTATGTTTTCGCTGTTGGGCCAGCCGGGATTGTTCGGGTCCCAGGCTATTCCTTTTGAAACATTGTAAGTATAACCTGTTTTGAATTCTGCGCAGGTATGCTTCCCGGAGGATTTGAGTGTGCCATTGTCCAACCAGTTATAGTCATATTTTTTGATGATGGATTTACCGGTAACTGGATCGTACAAACGGCTGCTTTTCACGCGCAGGCCGCCTGCGGGATTGAAATATGAAACGGGAGCGTCTTCATACCAGGTGAGTACTTTAATATAATAGCTGCACGGGACACCACCCATGTTAGCGGAGTAGATCTTGTAATCCCCGTTGGTGAAAGACAGGGTGTACCTCCGGTAGGCCGGAGCGGTGCCATTGCCGTTCTCGAAAGGAAGTGCCGATATCTGTGTTTCCGTGTAAACCGGGTTGCCGTTCGCATCTTTGACGGCAAAAGGCAGGTTCATGACAAGCGGGCCGTTTATGCAGGTCTGTACGTCAAACTGGATCTGAATGGTCTTGTCGGGGGTATTGTGGATACTGAGGTTTCCCAGGAAGGTACCGCTCGCACCGGTTACAGAGTAGGCAACGGGTGGGTGTGTAATAAAGGGAACAACGGCGGTGACATTGCCGGTCGTGGTGTTCTGCTCATACTCAAGTTCCAGGTGCCCCCCGGTGGGATAGGTCACTTTTTTTAATACGCCCGTTTTGGTCCGTGCCAGGTCAGGTGCGCGGTGCGTGGTGATATATTCCGGGGACATTTTCAGCAAGGCGGGATCCTGGAAGATGCCTTCCAGCATGGAGTTGTATGGGTTTGCATTGTAATATCCCCACCAGTCGCGTTTGGCTGAAAAACGGTCAGGCATCGGGCCGATCCCTGGTTCGTATTCAATGGTATAATTGTGGGCAGGTAGATTGGTGGTGGTATTATACTCATCCAGCCCGTAGAGAAAGAGCCGTTTATCCTTGTATGGGTCATTGTCCAGCGCCGAAGTCGTGTTTTGACCGAAATATGGATGATCGTTTGGATTAAAGGTGAGTTCACTCACTTCCTTGACGCCGTTGACAGTGTGGTATTTATAACTAAAGCGGAATTCTCTTTTTTTCACGTTGTTGGCATCGTATACGATCACTTTATCCAGCAGTTTGTCTCCATAAAGATCGCAACGGTTCGGCCCGGGAACGAATTCGACCTTTCCTTTCGGGAAGGTGATGGTCTTCAGTTGTTTATCTAGGGTGAGGATGCACTGGTAGTTGTTGATGATGCTGCTGTCGATCCCGTTTTTGACGTCTGAAATACGGGCTACGTCTTTCAAGCTGTAGCTGTCGTACTGAAAATTGATCTCTTCGCCGTTTGGCTGGATGATCTTTGTCAGGTAAAACGTACGCTGAGTTTTGATCGGGTAGTTCGTTTCTATTTCCCAGTTCAGAACATACCAGTAACTGATGGAGATGGTCCTTACTTCCGTGGTGCCATATTCGTTGAACTGGTATCTGATCCCCTGGTCATCGGTTACCTGCCAACTGACCAGTGAAAATCCCCCGGGCTGGACGCCGGGCAGGGGCTCTATTTTCAGTTTGCTATCCGAAGTGAGCGCGATGCGCCCGTCGTTGCGGAAAGAGAATTGCCCGCTTTTACCGCAGAAATTAAAACTCATGACGTCGGGTTCTGCATCGTATTTCTGGGACATGAGATTTTTCAGATCACAGATGGAGGGATTGGTATAATTGGTAAAAGGCGCGGTTATCCATCCCTGAGCGCCGCTGTATCCGGAAAAATCATTCATTCCTTTGATGCTCTGCGTAATGATGCCTCCGGGCATCAGCGACCACCCCATCCCGGTCCTGCCCGCCACATCCGTTATTTTCACGCCCGCGGAGTGATAGGAGAGGGTCACGGGCAATTGAATATAATCGGTGGCGATCGTGTACAGGGGAATGTTAACTTCCGGCAGGCCGGTAGAAACGGAAACGGGATGATCTGTGAACCGCATGAGACTGGATACTTCCGGGCTTTTGGGAATCGGTTTCCGGAGCAGCGAGACATCCTGTGCAACAAGAGAAGCCGGGGCCGTCAGCAGAATAGTCAAAAAAAGTATCAGTCGTTTTATGCGGTTTGTATGGCTGAACAAACGATGTATTTGCATATCGAAGTAATTTATAGATAAGGGATCAGTCCTGGAAAACAGTGCCTGCGCCGTTCCTGACGAGCTGGTCGTGGGGATGAAGCTGAGCCAGGAGGTATAGGCGGGGGTGTTCCATTTGATGATAGGTTTATGAGACGTTTTTTTGAAAAATGCAACGGGCTAATGTAAGGGTTTTTTTTATTTTTTTATTCAGCGCGGCCTTGGAGGAGATTGTCTGGAATAATTTGGAATCTACCGGGGATTCCGATACTTTTATAATGCATTGATCCCGGTACCTGTGATATAATGTGCTGTTCACTTGGCCCCTCAACGGGATCTGTGCCATTCAAATGATAGTCTATAAAATATAAGATATTGTTCTGCGTTGCCCTGATCTCCCTGACGATCCACTTGCGTGCTCAGCAACCCGATGGCAGCCTGCCGGCCGCCAAAACGGCTCGTACTTTGCCAGCGGCTTATCCGGCGGGAATAAAGGTGAACTATATCCGCACCTGGACGCCAAACAGCCCACAGAGCCTTCCCTCCGCCGTGACGGCCGCCACCGATGTGGCAGCCGTATTACAGTCCACCATTTATTATGACGGCCTTGGGAGGCCCTTGCAAACAGTGATTAAAGGAGCGACCTCCGCTACTAAAAAAGATATGGTCACGCCGGTCGTTTATGATGAATTTGGCCGTGAAGCCTTTAAATACCTGCCCTATATTGCCGGTAGCGGCGACGGTAATTTTAAACCCGATCCTTACGCCGGTCAGAAGACGTTTTACGATGGGTTTCTGACCACGGCAAAAGGCAATAAAGAAGATATATATTATGGGGAGCACCGCTTTGAAGCCTCTCCGCTGAACCGCGTCATCAAATCACTGGAGGCTGGAAATAACTGGCAGGGCTCCGATAAAGGCGTGACGCAGCAGTACCTGGTGAATACAACAGGCGATGAGGTGCGGGTCTGGAGCATAGCTGCAGTGGCGGGGTCGCTGCCTGTAAGCAGCGCGGCATATGGCGCAGGTGAGTTATATAAAGGCGTAACAACGGACGAGGATAACAAACAGGTGGTGGAATACAAAGACAAAGCAGGCCGGGTGGTGATGAAAAAAGTGCAGCATACCGCTACTCCTTCCACCAATCATGTGGGCTGGTTATGCACTTATTATGGGTACGACGACCTCGGAAACCTGCGTTATGTGCTTCCCCCCAAAGTGGTGGAGTACCTGACGACTGGTGGCGGCAACTGGACGCTGACAGCCGCCGTTGCGGCTTCCCTGTGTTTCTCCTACGAATACGACGAACGGAACCGGGTGATCGTCAAAAAAGTGCCGGGAGCCGAGGCGGTGGAGCTGGTGTATGATCAGCGGGATCGCCAGGTGCTGTCCCGTGACGGCAACCTGCGCGCAGTCGGCAACAAATGGCTGGCTACTATATATGACAATCTCAACCGGCCTGTTATGACGGGTATCTATACCACTTCGCAAACGCATGCCCAGTTGCGGACGGCCATGGGGACATCAGCGGGGAATACAGCTGTTACCATGACCACGCCCGCCCCGGCTGAATTGTTTGTTTCCCGCCACGAATCCGGCCGCACGGAGTACAAGGCGCGCCTGAACGTGGAGCTGCTGGAAGGTTTTGAGACGTCAGCCGGCGCCTCGGTAGAGATATTCACGGATGCGGGCATGGCCGGCACCACGGAAACGGTCACTAGCAGCCTGCCGTTGCCCGGCCTCACGGCTGCAAATCTTGATGCGCTTACCTACACCTATTACGACAATTATAACTACCCTGGGGCCAAAGCGGCGAATACCGCGGACCTGACTAAGACCGAACACGGCGGTTACGCATATTACGAAACGCCCTCAACTTCCAACACGACCCAAAACCTCGTGACCGGTAGCAAAGTGCGGATCCTGGATACGGACCAATGGTTGATCACTACCACGCGCTACGATCCCAAAGGCAGGGTCATTCAATTGTTAAGTGATAATGTCAACGGGGGAACGGATGTGATTTCCCACATGTACGACTTTACCGGCAAAACATTGTCCACCTATTACAGCCACAGTAACCCCAAAGCCGGGGCCACGCCTGTAACCACAGTGCTGACCAATTACCAGAACGATCATTCCGGGCGTATTTTAAAAACGACCAAAAAGATTAACAATGGCCCGGCATATGACATTGCCACAAACACTTACGACGACCTGGGGCAAATGGTGGTCAAACAATTAAAGGACGGTGCGGGCAATGAGCTGGAAAGCCTTAACTATACCTACAACATCAGGGGCTGGATGAAGGGTATCAACCGCGATTACCTGAAAGCGGCTGGTCCCGAAGCCCATTATTTTGCACAGGAATTGTTTTACGATGCAGGTTTCACCGGCAAACCGCTCAATGGAAACATCGGCGGGGTTACCTGGAAAGGAACCAATACACCGGACGTTTTTGCTTACGGGTATAGCTACGACCTGGAGGACCGGCTGATGAAGGCGAACTTCACGATGCGGAGCGGCAGCAGCTGGGTGAAAACCAAAGACTTTGATGTATTGATGGGTGACGGCGCCGACATTAACAGCGCCTACGATGCCAATGGTAATATCAAACGGATGGTGCAAAAGGGAACCCGTGCCGGCGCCAATGCCGTCATCGACGATCTGACCTATACCTACAACGATTCAACGGCCAGTGCCTGGACGAACAAACTACGAAAGGTAGTGGACGCCCAGAACGTGGCAACCACCGCACTGGGTGACTTCAACGACCATAATACGTCCACTGCCATCGATTATGCTTACGATAAAAACGGGAACCTGACGGTGGATGAAAACAGGAAGATCAGCCGCATTCACTATAACCTGCTGAACCTGCCTAGGACCATTACCGTCATGGGAAAAGGCACTGTGAGTTATCTATACGACGCCCTTGGCCGCAAACATGCCAAAATAGTGCTGGACCAGACGCAGTCTCCGAACAAAACCACGCGTACCGATTATATGGGTGTATGCCTTTACGAGAACGACGTTCTTACGCAGGTGAGTCACGAGGAAGGGCGTGCCCGACATACAGGCAGCGGCGTATTTATTTACGACTATTTCCTGAAAGACCATCTGGGCAACGTGCGGATCGTACTGGCGGAATCAGTTCCGGAACAACTATATCTTGCCAGTATGGAACCTGAAAATGCGGCGGCGGAAAATGCACTTTTTTCCAATATCGACGCCAGCCGGGCAAACAAACCGGTGGGTTACCCACAGGACCCGCAGACGTCCCAAAATACCTCGGTGGCCAAACTCAACGGCAACGATCCCGACCGCCGCATAGGCCCCAGCCTGGTGTTGAAGGTGTCTGCCGGGGATACGGTACGCATCGGGGCTAGGGCGTTCTATAAATCACAAGGCCCGCAAAAACAGCAGAAAACCATCGCACCGGCCGCCGATATGGCTGCCGCGTTGATGCGCGCCTTTGGAAACCCCGGCGAAATGGCCGCAGCGGACCACGAAGCGGTGGCCGGCGCCAATGTTACGCCATTCAATAACGACTTTGTGAACGACGGCTGGCAACGGATGAAGGAAAAAGAACCGAAATCCGCCGACGCTTTACGTCCCCGCGCATACCTTAACTTTGTACTGTTCGACGATGAATTTAACCTGGTGGAATCTTCCAGCGGAGTGAAACAAGTGGCCGCCCTGCCAGATGAACTGCAGACGCTGGCGCAGGATAACCTGGTGATGGAGCGCGGCGGATTCCTGTATGTGTATACCAGCAACGAAACGCCGCAGGACGTATTTTTTGATAACCTGAGCGTATTGACCAATCCCAGCCTGGTACTGGAAGAAAACCACTATTATCCCTTCGGGCTGAAGATGGACGGTATCAGCACTTCGGCCTGGGATGACAAGCTGGACAATTCTTTCAGGTACAACGGGAAGGAATTGCAGCAGAAGGAGTTCAGTACCGGCCCTGGTCTGGAGTGGTATGATTTTGGCGCAAGGATGTATGATCCGCAGATCGGGAAATGGCAGGGAATGGACAGGTACGCGGACGTATATCGTGGGGTTTCGCCATATGCGTATTCTTTGAATAACCCGCTCAGATATATTGACAAGGATGGTGATTTTATTGTAGACAAGGACGGGAAGATCATCGCAACACCCACCGGGCGTACAGAAAGACAGGAGGTTGAGCTTAGAGACGGTTCTATTGCAGTAGCGGAGTATGAAGTTTATACGATATATACCAATGCCGGAACCCCGGTGGAGGCGTGGAAAATAAAATCGCAAGAGCACAAAGACAGCAAAGGGAATATTCTGCCGGAATCACAATTGGACCTGTCCTTTAATTGTTATGGGTATGCGCTGACCTCGGGGCTCTTTTATTTACCGATTTATGAGAAGTACAACAAGAAAGCGGATGCATTTTTGGAGCAGATACTGAAGGAAGAAGGGATTGAAGTGCAGTGGGCGGCAGGGAAAACCAACGAGGCGAATGCTGGAGGGTTTATCGTAACAACGAAAGGCAGGAAGCAGTTTCAGCATATAGGGGTGAAAAATAATGGAAAGAGAGGATGGAATGCGAAACATGGAAATACAAGGGATGTTGTAAAAGATGGCACATTGATTCAGGCTGCAACCCTTCATGAGGATCTTGATCCAAATATGGAATTGAAGTTTTTTGAAGACAACAGGCCGACAAAAGAATATTCAGGTATTTCAATCGATGTTTCGACGATCAGGAATAACACCAGTAGTAATGAGGAGTTCTTCAGAAAATTAATATCAATAATAAATAGCTTGTTATGATAAAAAATGCTGCCGTGTTTGCCTGTATTCTAGTATTTGGTACCATTTCGGCCGCAGCGCAGTTTTCGGTTGAGGTGAAAAAAGTGCCATTCCCTGAAGACAGAGGACGATATGTTTTAGATATTCAAGTGATAAGGAACGGGAAGATGCTGGATTCGATGTACCGGCGGTACTACAGCTACGACGAGATGTATCGGCTGGGCGATTCCCTCAGGCTGATCATTGTTGGGGAGTTGATGACATTCCTTTCCGATACATCGTGGTGCGGCAAGCCGGTTAGAGCATATGGCAACGACGAATATCCCGGCTGTTATATAGTAAAGCCCCATTCCGACCGGTTCACTATTGGTATGGAAGCGATGTTCATTATTAACAGGATCATGTATTCTCCGTTTACTTTCCGGTTGGGATGTTACCCTGTATTGTATGACGAGGTCACCGGGAAGGAAATCAATGATGACCAAGGGCAGATACAGACCATGGAGGCACGTTATCAAAAATGGTATAAAGAGTTCAAGTCCCGCAAAAAGGCGCCGGATTACGAATGGCTGAATAGGGGAAGGATAAGATGGTGGGGCGCCATTTGACTTATCGACACAGCGAAGGGAAATATCAATAATAAATGCCTTATTATGATAAGAAAATCTGCCATATTGGGCTGTATTCTGGTATTTGCCGTCCTTCCGGTTGTGGCGCAGTTTTCGGTGGAGGTGAAAAAGATGCCGTTACCGGAAAAGGAAGGAAGATATTATTTGGATGTGCGGGTGACAAAGAACGGCAAAATGCTGGATTCAATCTACCGGCAGTACTACAGTTATGATGAGATGTACCAGCAAGGCGATTCCCTCGGGCTGATAATTGCCGGCAAACTGGTGAAGTTCCTTTCCGATACATCATTGTGTGGCAAACCGGTTAAAGCCTACGGGAACGACGACTATCCGGGGTGTTATAACGTAAAACCTCATTCCGAACGGTTCACTATTGGTATGGAAGCGATGTTCATCATCAACAGGGTAGTGTATTCTCCGCTTACCTTCCGGTTGGGATGTTATCCCGTGTTGTTTGATGAGGTGACTGGTAAGGAACTCAATGACAATCACAGACAGATACAATCCGTGGCAGAACGTTATAAGCAATGGTATAAAGAGTTTAAATCCCGCAAAAAGGCACCAGATTACGAGATGTTAAAAAAAGGGCAAATAAAATGGTGGGGCACGGGACGAATTGCTCCAGCCCCCCTGTAAATTAACAAAATGCTGCTATTTTTAGCCTGCAGGATCAATTTGAAAATTGTAACCTCCTTTCCATGACCTGTCCTGGCTATGCACAACCCAGAATCAAAACCATATCGATATGCCAGACATTCATCACCAGTTACTCATAGCAGCCCCGGCTGAAAAAATTTACCATGCCATCACCAGCCGGGAAGGATTGGCCGCGTGGTGGACTCCCGCCGCCATTGCCACGCCGGAAGTGAACAGCATAGCGCATTTTCCTTTTGGTCCGGATTATTACAAGGATATGAGGGTGACAACATTAAAACCTTTTGAAGAAGTGGGATGGACCTGCATCAAAGGCGCCCTGGAATGGATCGGCACCAGCCTTTCCTTCAGGATCCAGCCCTTTGACCGGGGGACGCTATTGAACGCACATGATGAAATGGGAGGGCAGCTGGAACAGTTAAGTAATAGTGATAGCGGTTCCCTCCTGATCTTTCATCATGATGACTGGAAAGCATACACGCCGATGTTCGCGGAATGCAATTATACCTGGGGGCAATTCCTGAGAAGCCTGAAACTGCTCTGCGAAACCGGGAAAGGCCGGCCATGGCCGCATCAGCATACTGTTTAGCGAAAAATAGAATATGAAAATCCCGCAACGGCTGCCACAGGAAGTGCCGGAGGCTTTTACTGCGGCTATATTGCAGGTGGAGAGCCGGGTGAGGTACTGCGTGTAGCCGTCAAAAAAAAGGAGAGGATGGAAATATTCCTGATATTTTTCTTTATCTTGGAGCAACACCATTGAATAATCATCCCCGCGGGGGATATTGAAGTATAAAACTCAGAGCCGAATAGATCACAGGATTTATTCGGCTTTCTTTGTTTTCAAACCTGTTTGAGTGTTTCAGGGATTCATATAGGGTTTCCCCATTTTGAAGAATTGTTTTGTAGCATAACATCGATCACGCATAATCGTCCACCGAATGAAATTGAAGATACTCCATTTATCCGATCTGCACTTTAAATCCACCGGGCTGGCACAGGATGTTGTGGTCAGCTCTCTCCTGACAGCGATACAGGAACTTTGCGAAAAAGAAGACAAGCCGGACCTGTTGTTGCTTACCGGGGATGTTGCTTTCGGGGGTAAGCCGGAGGAGTATAAAAAAGCGAAGGAATTTATAGACGGGGTGGCGGATTGCTGCGGGATCGGCAAAGGGCGGATCTTTATCATACCCGGCAATCATGATGTGGAAAGGAGCCGGATAAAACCGGGATATGTAAAATGGTGGTACTCCTTCAAGAATGAGCAGGAGCTGCATGAGGTGTTGTCGTCGGAAGATGCTTTTCCCAAAGTAATGGCTACTACAACGGCATACTTTGAATTTATAAAGTCATACATGGATAATCTGGCATTCGGCCGTTATGGTGAGTACGTGGCGGAAATGCCTTTGGGTAATGATGGGCTGAAGCTGAAGATCGTGGGACTGAACAGTGCGTTTTTTTGCGGTTACGACGGAGATGATAATAAGCAGCTTGCCCTGGGCCTGCCACAGGTGGCATGTTACGGGCAAACCAATATCAGGAAGGAGGTAGTGCTTTCCATGGTGCATCATCCGGAAATGTGTTTCCACTATTGCGACAATGCGGCCTGGAATACGGTAAAAAGAAAATCCGATCTTGTTCTTTCCGGGCACATTCACGATGCGGGCAATTCATTCAGGAGAGACGGTAACGCGGGCGAAACCGTATTTATTGCCGCGGGTGCGGGGTATGAGTCTCGCAGTTCGCAAAACGGGTTCAATATTATTGAAATAGATCCGGATGACCTGAAGATTAAGGGCATGCATTATAAATACCTGCCGGAGAGGCATACTTGGGTTGTCAATAAGGATATCAATGTAGAGACCGATGGTGTTTTTGAGTTTTCGTTACAAAAGGCGGGGCATGTATGCAAAAGGCCCGAACCTATATTCCAAAAATCCACCGGGTCTCAGCCTGCATTACTCAGTTCCGGCACGCCGGCGTCCGCGGTGAACGGGTTCCGGTATTCGCCGGTACCGCCCCAGCCATATTACAAGCCCAGCTACCTGGTGAACCGGAATTTTGTAGGCCGGCAGGCGGAACTGAATGCGCTGGACGACTGGGCAAGCGCGGCCAATCCATATACGGTGCTGCTGTTTGAAGCAATGGGCGGTACCGGCAAGAGTATGCTCACCTGGGAGTGGACGATCAATCAGGCCAAAAAAGCACGTAGCGACTGGAAAGGGATCTTCTGGTATTCCTTTTATGAAAAGGGCGCGATAATGACGGATTTTTGCCGGCATGCGCTGGCTTATATCACCGGGCAAAACGTTAAAGATTTTGAGGAGATGAAAACCCCGGCATTGGCGGACATGCTGATCCCGCTTCTTAGCAGCGGTGCATGGCTGGTCATCCTTGACGGACTGGAGCGGGTACTGGAGAATTACAATAACACCCGTTTTGCCGAAGACTTCCTGATTAAAACACCGGAAGAAGTGGAGAACATCAGCAAAAAACATCCCTGCGCATGTATAAACGATGAGGATGACGACCTGCTGCAAAGACTGGCCACCTGTACGCCTTCCAAGATACTGGCCAGCTCAAGGCTGGTACCCCGGGCTTTGCTGAATGTTTCAGATCAGCCTATTCCCGGAGTGCTGCGTTACCTGTTACAGGGGCTTCGCCCCACTGACGCGGAAGCCATGTTCCGCGATGCGAATATCAGCGGTGATTCAGCGGCTATCCAGAATTACCTGACAACAAACTGCGGCTGTCATCCACTCACGATCGGGGTGCTGGTAGGCCTTATCAGGCACTATATGCCAGGCCGGGGGAATTTTGATAAATGGGTGAACGATCCGGCGGGCGGAGGAAAGCTGAACCTCGCAAGCCTCGACCTAGTAGCCAGGCAAAACCATATACTTTCGGTAGCTATGAATATGCTTCCGTCCAAAAGCTGGCAATTGCTCTCTACTTTGACGCTGATTTATGAGGCGGTGGATTACAGTACACTTCTGGCACTAAATCCTCATTTGCCGCCGGAACCGGAGGAAGTAACAGAGCCTCAGAACCCGGAAATAAGCAGGTGGGCATGGAAAGATCTGACCGATAAAGAAAAAGAAATACGGAAAAAAAATTACGTTGCAGCGCAAAAAAGATGGAAAAACTACCTTGAAGCGATGGAAAACTGGCGTAATTCGGACGAGTTTCGTGCCGCCGACATAGAACTGGGAAAAACGGTGCAGGATCTTGAAGTAAGGGGACTGGTGCAGTATGAAGCGCAAACGGATCGTTATGAACTGCACCCGGTAGTGCGTGCGGTAGCATCGGGAAGAATGGCGCCCGACGAAACCCGGGAGTTCGGTCAGTTGGTAGTGGATCATTTTTCCTCCAGAACGCATGTTCCGCACCAGTATGCAAAAACGTTGGAAGATGTGAGCGACGGGCTGAATATCGTAAGAATATTGCTGCGAATGGGGCGATACGAAAAGGCATTCCTTGCGCTCCGGCCCGACCTGAGCAATACATTGGCGTTTCGTCTTGAAGCACATAATCTCTTGTTAACATTGCTCCGGCAATTTTTTCCGAACGGATGGCTGACCAGTGCCCCGGAACTAAATGACGAGAGAGCGGGTGCGTTACTGACATTAGCCACCATCGCAATGTCTTCCCTTGGAGATTGGGACAAAACGTTTGCAATTCACGAGTACCTGCTGTCGGAGTTTAATGAAAACGATCTGCCGGACCTGACAACCAGCTTACGGAATGTAGCCTTCTATTTTGACTGTCAGGGTGACTATGCCACAGAAAACAGGATTTTGGACCTTGCCCTCAAAGTTTCTGAATTCAGTGATAACCAGCAATCGATTTTCATGTGCCGCTTTTTTAAATATTCGAGTTTAGTAAGTTTAGGCTGGTTGGAAGAAGCAGAAAAAATGTGGCCGCTGCTGGATAAAATGGGGAGGAAATGGAACTATAATTCGTATCGCCAGGGCAGTTTAGAAAATACCTATGCATATTTCCAATGGCAGAAGGGGAATTTGCAAAAGAAACATATCACCGATGCGCTGAATTTGGCAGAGCCAGACACAAACCGTTCAACAGTGCGGTCACTCCATTGGTTAACCGGGATTTGGCATATCGAGAAGGAGGAGTGGCGGGAGGCACTGGAAAGTCTGAGCATTGCGGTTAGCATGGCCAGGGTGGCTTCAATAGCGGATAATGGGGCAGAGACGCTGCTGGCGCTTGCAAAATTTAAGCTGGGGCAGCTGCCTCAACCAGTGCAGGAAGCAGAACGTCTTGCCAATCTCAGGAAGCCGGCTTATTACGCACTTGCGGAACTCTGGCTGGCTATCGGCGATATGGAACAGGTAAAGAAACACGCACTTTCGGCGTATAAAAAAGCATCGGGCAACGGAGAGCCATATGTGTACCGTTATTGGTTGAATAAAGCTGCCGCACTATTGCGGAAAGCAGGAGCGGAGATACCTGTCCTGCCGCCATATGACCCGGCTGCCGCCAAAATATACCCCTGGGAAGCAAAAATCATTGCGCTCGTTGAGCGGCTCGAGCGGGAGCAAAAAGAAAAACAACCGGGCTAAGATAAACCCGGCTGCGATATCCTTACTTTAATTGCCAGTCGGGCCTTATAAAGTGACAGGTATACCCATTCGGATGTTTTTGCAAATAATCCTGGTGTTCTTCTTCCGCATCCCAGAAGTCCGAAGCAGGCACTACTTCCGTGACGATCGTGCCGGGCCATTTGCCGGAGGCGGTCATTTCCGCTATAAGGGCCGTGGCAGTTTCCTTTTGGGATTCATCCAGGTAAAAGACCGCGGAACGGTAGGAAGCGCCTATATCGTTGCCCTGGCGATTCCGCGTGGTGGGGTCGTGGATCTGGAAGAAAAATTCGAGCAGCGCCCTGTAGGAGAGGCGTTCGGGATCGAAGGTGACCGCAATACCCTCCGCATGTGTGCCGTGATGGCGGTAAGTGGCATTGGGTACATCGCCGCCGGTATATCCCACCACCGTGGAAATTACACCCGGCAGGGCGCGGATCAGCTCTTCCACTCCCCAAAAACAACCGCCCGCCAGTATCGCTTTTTCTGTGCTCATAGTCTGTATTTATTTGTCCGGCAAAGATAAGACTATGATGCGGGAGTATGACTACAAATGAAGGATACGGCGTGGTATAAACAGCGGCAGTTTATCGTTGGTTGATGGGCACAGGGCCTATAATTACAACAGCCCCCGGGGTCCCGGAGGCTGTTTATCATTTTTCATTTTGTTAATTCCTTCAGGCTATATATCAAACCTGTCCAGGTTCATCACTTTATTCCAGGCTGCTACAAAGTCTTTCACAAATTTGCCCTGTGCATCCGCACTGCCGTATACTTCCGCAATCGCCCTCAGCTCTGCGTTGGAGCCGATGACAAGGTCCGCGCGGGTGCCTTCCCATTTGATCTTACCGGTAGCGCGGTCGCTGCCTTCGTACAGTTCCTTGTCGCCGGATACCGCTTTCCATGCAGTGTTCATGTCCAGCAGGTTTACAAAGAAGTCGTTGGTAAGCTGGCCCGGGCGTGCGGTGAAAACGCCATGGCTGGAACCGTCAAAATTGGTGTTCAGCACGCGCATGCCGCCAAGCAATACGGTGAGCTCAGGCGCGGTGAGGGTGAGCAGTTGCGCCTTATCTATCAGCAGCGCCTCGGTAGGCACATGCGATTTTGATTTGCGGTAGTTCCGGAAACCATCAGCGGCGGGCTCCAGGTAACCTACAGATTCCACATCGGTTTGTTCCTGCGAAGCATCCATGCGGCCGGGCGTAAAGGGCACGGTAACCGTCTGGCCCGCGTCTTTCGCTGCTTTTTCCACACCGGCATTGCCTGCCAGCACGATCAGGTCCGCCAGGGACACTTTTTTGCCGCCGGACTGTGCGCCGTTGAATTCTTTCTGAATGCCTTCCAGTACATCCAGTACTTTTTGCAGCTGCGGCGGATTGTTCACCTGCCAGTATTTCTGGGGAGCCAGGCGGATGCGTGCGCCATTGGCGCCGCCACGTTTGTCCGAACCGCGGAAAGTGGAGGCGGAAGCCCATGCGGTGGAAACAAGTTCTGATACGCTCAGGCCCGATCCCAATATTTTTGTTTTCAGGGCAGCGGCGTCTTTGTCGTCTATGAGCGTATGATCCACTTCGGGGATGGGGTCCTGCCAGATCAGCTCTTCGGCCGGTACGTCCGGGCCGAGATAACGTGCGCGGGGGCCCATATCGCGGTGAGTGAGTTTAAACCATGCCCGGGCAAAAGCATCTGCAAATGCGTCGGGGTTTTCCAGGAAACGCCTGGATATTTTTTCATACACCGGGTCGAACCGCAAGGAGAGGTCCGTGGTGAGCATGGTGGGGCGGTGTTTTTTAGAACCGTCAAATGCATCGGGAATAATATCCCCCGCATCTTTTGCCACCCACTGGTGCGCGCCGGCGGGGCTTTTGCCAAGCTGCCATTCGAAACCGAAAAGGTTTTCGAAGAAGTTATTGCTCCATTGGGTGGGCGTTTTGGTCCAGATTACTTCCAGGCCGCTGGTGATGGCATCCGCGCCTTTGCCGGAACCGTAGCTGTTGCTCCAGCCAAGGCCCTGCAGTTCCAGTCCGGCGGCTTCAGGTTCTTTGCCTACATGGGAAGAAGGGGCGGCGCCGTGGGTTTTACCAAAGCTGTGCCCGCCTGCTATCAGGGCTACGGTTTCTTCATCGTTCATAGCCATGCGGCCGAAAGTATCACGAATATCTTTTGCCGCGGCAATCGGGTCAGGATTACCGTCGGGTCCTTCGGGGTTCACGTAGATGAGGCCCATCTGCACGGCGGCCAGCGGTTTTTCCAGGTTGCGGGAGTGGATATCGCCATCCGCTTTATCATCAGAGGATACTACGCCGTGTTCCTTGGGCACGCCTTCGGAACCATGAGCGTAACGTATGTCTCCACCCAGCCAGGTGGTTTCAGCGCCCCAATACACATCTTCATCCGGTTCCCAAACATCGGCGCGTCCGCCGGCAAAGCCGAAGGTTTTAAAACCCATGGATTCCAGCGCGATATTGCCGGTAAGGATCAGGAGGTCCGCCCAGGAAAGTTTGTTGCCATATTTCTGTTTGATGGGCCAGAGCAGCCTGCGGGCTTTATCGAGGCTCACGTTGTCCGGCCAGCTGTTCAGCGGGGCAAAACGTTGCTGGCCCGCGCCTGCGCCGCCACGGCCGTCAAACGTACGATAGGTGCCTGCGCTGTGCCATGCCATGCGGATGAACAGGGGGCCGTAATGCCCGAAGTCCGCCGGCCACCAGTCCTGTGAGTCGGTCATGAGGGCATGAAGGTCTTTTTTCACTGCTTCCAGGTCGAGGCTTTTAAAGGCTTCGGCATAGTTAAAATCCTGGCCCATGGGGTCTGATTTTGACGAATGCTGGCGCAGGATGTTCAGCTTTAGCTGGTTTGGCCACCAATCGCGGTTCCTGGTGCCGCCACCACCTACGTTGTGTTTCATGCTCCCATTATGAAACGGGCATTTGCTGATGTCGTTTGATTCTTGTCCCATTTTTTCAGGTTTGTGGTATTGAATGAAGATTTGCCTGTAATTGTGCAGGATGGTAAAGATAGGAATATCATGAAATAAACAAAATCAATTAATTATTATGATTCGATAGTTTAAATCTATTTAGTTCCGTTCGTTCTTTTGGTGATTTAACAACGGCGGTCATTGCTTTGTTCGGGGAGGGGAGTGTTGACGCATAGCTGTTTCATATAACTATGTGGGTGGGATGGAGCCTTGTCTGGCTACGGATGGATTAAAACCGGAGGAATTGTTTCAGGTAATAGAAGGATATTAAAACGCAACGATCAACACGGATAATAGCAGGGTTCGTTTTGTTTTTAACTGAAAAGCGACGAAAAAAGAAAGTATTGTGGCGAACAGTATCATCACAATAGAGTTGTATAGATAAAAGTAAATGTCTTCACCTGTTGTTTCAGCACTCATGACTATTGATATCATGAAAACCTTGAAGATGACATCAGCTATAAAATACACGTAAGTCCCGAGCAGTGTCAGGGTAAGTATTCCCCGTTCCGGCTTCGCCTTTAATAATCCTTTCTGAAAAAAGATCAGGATGGTAATAATCCAGGCGAGCTTTGATAAGCCATAAACTTTAATGGGCGTCGCGGGTATGTTTTCCGGAATGGACAGAGATGAAAAATTAAATATCCACCAATGGAGCAGAAATCCGGCTAACAGGATCAGGCTATACTTTAGAATGTGTGATGTCATTAGCTTTTAAGATCAGGCTAAAATAGGTGAATGGTTTCTGCCAGTCCTCACATGTTAGTTTGATAATGACGGATGCCAAAAAAAGAGATCACCTCCCTTACCGCGCCACCGGTAAAAGAAGTGATCCCTATACAGCGTACGCCGTTAGTGCGCAACCGCTTCCGCACGTACCCTGCGGGGCATCGCCGGCACCTGGTCCGCATACAGGAACCTGTACCGGCTGGTTTCATGGTTGCTCCAGTCGATGTTCGCGCGCATGATGGCTTTTAAACCTTCCACATACCGGATGATCTCCGTCGTAATTTTTTCCTCGAACACCGGCAGCGATGCGGTGAGGCGGATGAAGCGCCGCACCTGGATGTCGTGAATGGAAATGGCGCGGGAAACGGCCCTGTTCAGCGACATGTGTTTTTCATGGGAGAGGATCGTCACCAGGTTGTGATATTCCCCTTTCTCGCGTTCTTTGGACAGGGAAAACAGGTCGTTCGCCCAGCACACGGTGTTCCTGCAAAGCTCGGTGAGCTCTACCAGCACCGGGTGGTTCCAGGCTTCTTCCGGCAGCGAGATGCCGTCGATCATTTCGATGCAGTCCGTAGCCACGTTCGCCGCGCCGATGTACTGGCGGCGGCTCATGTAATCTTCCAGGGACGGCCAGATGCCCGCTTCGATGTTTTTGTGCTGCCAGAGCGCTGCATGAAAGATCCGCCACAAACTGTTTTTGTACTTACTGATCCAGCCTGGTGTGCCCAGGCGGCAAATTCTTTCCCATAGGTCGGCAAGGGCTGCAAATACAGGCTCTGAGCTGCCGTGACCCACGGCCGGGTTGTCCAGGATGGCCACAAAAACCTTGCTGAACTTTTCAACTGATCCGCTGTCGTGGCCGCCGGATACCATTTCATCTTTCTGGTCCAGGAAATCGTCCACGATGAACAACAACGTGTTCAGATCGGAATAAGCGCATAAAGTCTCCAGGTCCGCTTCAGGGAACATACGGGCCACCATATAGGCGTAACCCTCTTTCCTGTACTGCAGGATCTGCTCTTCCGAATGCAGGAGCCTGAACCTTCTGATCCAGCGTACGGTATGCTCGTCCGCTGCAATCACATTACTGTTAATACGGGATGGAAACGGGCAGTAGAGCCGTTTCTGCAGGATAATGGATTCCATAATTTTGTCATTTAATAGTTACAGTTATAAAATAATAATAGAATATATGTAACGGCTTTGACAAATAGCAGGAGGCCAAGGGGATACGGGGAATATAACAAAGTAGCCTGCGGTATTGCCGCAGGCTACTTGGAGGGAAATCAACTAATTATGTATTAAGTATGAGGATCAAAAATATCTGTGGGAGTTATTGCTCAGGGGCGTATTTGCTGAGTATCCGGTTGATAGCGTCTACCTGCACGGGTTTCAGCAGGTATTCCTCGGCGCCCAGGCGCATGGCGGTTTCCTGGTCTTCGGCCAGCTGGCTGCCGGTGAAGAATACAATCGGTATGTTCGAGAGGTCCGGATGGCGTTTGAATTCCTGTAATAATTCTTTGCCGTTTTTGTCCGGCAGGGACATGTCCATGATCACGATATCAGGCCGGTGCAGCTCCGCGGCGCGGAGACCGAACTCACCCGTATAAGCGACGGACACAACGCATCCCATTTTGCCCAGTATCTTGCTGTAATAATGCGTGCCCATAAAATCATCGTCGATGATCAGGACCTTCGCGGGATGGATCAGTGAAGAAGGATCGTCGGCCGGGGACAGGGCGGGGGACTCTTCCATGTTCAGCCGGAAAGATGCGGTGAACCGGCTGCCTTTGCCCCATTCGCTTTCCGCTACCAGGCTTCCGCCCAGGCGTTCGGTGATCTTTTTGGCAATATGCATGCCCAGCCCGGTGCCGGTAGGATTATTGCTGCCGCTCGTGAAGAACGGGACGAATATTTTTTCCAGCGTCACCTTGTTCATACCGATGCCATTGTCTTTCACGGAAAGGAACCAGGTATCCCCTTTACACCCGGCGGACACCTGTATGAGGCTGCCGTCCGTCGTAAATTTGATGGCATTGCTGAGAAGGTTATTCAGCACCTGCGTTACCTGCACCCTGGGGAAATTGATCTCCGAAGGAAGGTCATCTTCAAACCGGAGTTCGATATTAACCTTTTTATAAGCCGCCTGGTAGGTAAATACCCGCGTGATATCTTCCAGCCAGTTGCGGATCACCATCCGTTCTATTTTCAGCGGCACCGTTTTACCGGATTCTATCTTGGCAAGTTCCAGCACATTGTTGATGATCTCCAGGGCATGACTGATGGAATAACCCATGCTCTTGTGCATTTTCTGAAGATCTTCCCCCGTTATACTATCGTCATCCAGCAGCTGGCTGATGGCATACAGGGCGTTGAGCGGCGCGCGCAGCTCATGCGTCGTTTCATTGACATACACGGTCTTGTATGCACTGGCCTTGGCTAATTTTTTGTTGACTTTATTGAGCTTGGCATTGGCCTGTTTGAGTTTCCCGATCAATAAATTATTCTGCTGGAGGTAAAACAGGATCACGACCACATTCAGCAGGATCACGGTGAGCCATGTGGCTACCCGGAATACCGGATACAGCGTGGTGGATACATCCAGCGGCTGGAAAAAATGCAGGTTATTGTTCAGCTCTATACCTACCAGCGCCAGTATGGAACAGGTCACGCAGGCGGCGAGCAGTTTGGTTTCTTTTTGTTTGAAGATCAGCAGCGGCGCCCCGATAAGGTAACCGGCCATATGTGTGGCATCTATCACGGTGCTGAGCATGATCCCGAAGATCAGGGTAGCGGTGCAAAAGGTCATATGCCACAGCAGGGCGGAGTAAAAGTATTTTCTTTTATAATTGAGCCAGATGGCACCTGTGAACATTAAAGTTTCCGGTACCGCCGGGTAAAGGATGGCCAGGGACCCTGAGAAGATGGTTAATCCCCCTCCGAAAAAAAATACAAGTGATGCGGCGATCAGGCTGGAGATATTGATGACCCTGGTGCGTTTATTCTTTGGAGTATTGCCGGAATCTGCACCCGCGTTTATAATGGCGCTGATTTGACGGCGCCAGAATAAAAGGAATTTATTTTTTGTCAAAGCGGGATGGGTCATACCAGTTGCATGGTTGTTTCGGCCAAATGTAAAATACTGCATTTAGCACGAAGATTCCCATCCATTTGTTAATCGTTGGTAAATAATCGGCCCCTCCCTGTCGCGGGTTTACATATATCCGGTTGAAAGTTTTTATAAATGAATGGATGTCAATATTGTATAGTAATTTGCTAGATATGTACCGGTAAATTACCTTCTAAGCGGATGTTAATAAAAAAAGGAAAAGCCGGCTCTGGGAGAGGCTGTTTTCAGCCATCCGCCCGGGCCGGCTTTGTGTATTTGGATTATGGGTTCATACTCAGTCCTTCGCCGGGTCTGGATATCAGTTTCAGCGTTTTCAGGTCGTAGAGTAATATTTCGTGTTTGTCGGTTTTATCGTGTTTGCCGTTTTTATTGCTATCGTAATACCCGGTGACCACCACGGATCCTGTTTCGCTGGAGATCAGCCATGTACCAGTATAGAAGTTGTCAGGGGTAAGCTGTGTTTTTTCCTGTCCGTCCGTAGAGAGCACAAAGATCTGGCTGGGGTCTCCCCAGTCAATGGTTTTGCTATTGTCCAGGTTAATGGTTTTCGCCGTCACGACAACTTTGTTGATCTGGAAGCTGTCGAGTTTTATCTGCTCCACGCTGTTGATGTAAGCGTCTTTCGGGAAATCGATCTGTTTGGTTTGCCCGGTTCTGCCGTTGATGAATAAAAGGAATTCTCCATGGCTGGAAAACGCTTTTCCCGCGTTTTCTATGGTGGCGATCACATATTCGGTCCCTTGCAGGGCGGTCAGTTTGTTAAACTGGATGTAATTGTATTTGTCTTGTCCGTATACTGAAAGCGTCAGCATCGTGAAAATCAGCATAATAACATGTTTCATGGTACGTCTGTTTTGATGAGTGGATGGAATAGGGGCCCTGCTGCATCACAGCGGGCTATGAAGTAAGACGACCGGCAGCGGGAAAGGTTTCAGTTTTTAAATATCTGCGGGAAGCGGAGATGTTAGTTCCGGGCGGATAATTCCGTGGGAGCGTACCCGAATTGTTTCTTAAAAGCAAAGGAAAAGTGAGAGAGGTTTTCGAAACCTGTTTCATAACACACATCCACGGGTTTCTTTTTCTTTTCAGCCAGGTGATAATGCGCCAGCTCCAGCCGCTTTTGGGTGAGCCATCTTTGCGGCGTGGTGTTAAAAGCCTTTTTGAAGTCGCGTTTGAAAGTGGTAAGACTTCTGCCGGTGAGGTAGCCGAACCTTTCCATGGGCATGTTGAACATAAAATTCTTTTCCATGTAGGTCACCAGGTCTATTTTACCGGGCTCTTCAAAATTGGTCAGCACACCGTCTATATCCGGATCGATGGCCCGGAGGATGCTGATGGCTTCCTGTATTTTCAGGGAGGCGATGTTCTCCGGGATGTCCTGCATGTCGAAGTACGGGATCAGCGAGGCCAGGCAGCTTTCCAGCAGGGGATGATGTTTGTACCGGTGGATCTTCTGCGATACCGGTGTTTGGGCTTTTACGTCCGCTTTGGCGTAAAAGTCCCGCAGCCGGGCTTCGGTGAGGTGCATCACCACGGTCTTATGCGGCAGCCCGTCTTTGGGATAGTTGATGATGGTAGCCAGCTGGTTCCGGGGGATGAGGAAGATATCTCCTTCCTGGAATACATAGGTGGCTTCCGCCTGCACGATCTTGGTTTCCCCGGAGATGAACCATACGAGCATGTGCTGGTCGAACATAATATCGGATTTGAAGAACTTGTCCTCGTAGCAGGACAGTTTGATGTCTTCCGTGATATATTTTGCCTGGTATTCCATATGGCTGCGTTTGTCCTTTACAAAAATAGAGCGTATCCCTGACATGCGCTTTGTTTAAAAGGCCGGATTTACGTTGTTTAGCGGTTCATGGTACTATTTTCAGCATTCTTCTCCTATAGCGATCCTATAGCGATCTTATACCGATCCTATACCGATCGTATATCCTGCCAGGATCGTGAATTCAATACCGGTAAAAAACAAGATCAGCTGACGGGGAACCTGATGCCGGTCATTTCTTCGCTGAGCGCCCACAGGCGTTTGGCGCTGGTTTCATCGAGGGAATAAACCTGTACGCCGTGAGTTCCGGTATGGCCGTTGGTCAGCTCAGCTACTTCAACGTCTTCACAGTATACGCCGCCGAGATGGTCCAGCAGGGGGCTGGTAGCGCACCAAACGGTGGTGGCGGCGCCCTGCGGGATGGTTTTTAAGGACGCCAGTACTTCCGGCAGGATGTTGCCTTCCGCGTCGCAGTAGCCCAGTTGCTGAAACAGTTCCAGCGGGGCTTCGCGGGCCAGTTCTGTGCCGCCGATAGCACCGGGGTGCAGCGAATAGGCGTGTACGTTGTATGCGCGGCCGCGGTGGTCCAGCTCGAGGGCAAACAGGTTGCTGGCGGTTTTGGATTGGCCGTAGGCCTGTAAGGTGTCATAATCGCGGTGCAGGAAGTTTGGGTCTTCGAAATCAAATCCGCCGAACTGGTGGCCACCGGAAGACACGTTGATCACCCTTGCGCCGTTCGCTTTTTTGAGAGCGGGCCAGAGCATTGCCGTGAGGTGGAATTGCCCGAGGTAATTGGTGGCCAGTTGTGATTCAATGCCGCGGCTGTCCCTGCGGAGGGGCACCCACATAATGCCGGCATTGTTGATGAGGAGGTGCAGCGGTCTGCCGGACGCGAGGAACCTTTCAGCAAATGCGTCGATGGAGGCGGGGTCCATGGCGTCGAGGGTGTCCAGCTCTACGCGGGCAACGCCTTCGAGGTTTTTCTTTGCTTTTTCCGTGTCCCTGGCGGGAACGATCACGGTAGCGCCGGCGGCGGCAAGTGTTTTGACGGTCTCCAGCCCGATGCCGGCATTACCGCCGGTTACGATCACGATCTTCCCTGTCAGGTCGATGCCTTTGATGACGTCCTGTGCAGTAGAGGTGGCGCTGAATCCTGAATGAACCGGCGTTTGCAATGCTCCCTGGTAATTGTTCTGTTTCATTTCAATGTGTTTTTGTTGAAACAAAAGTAGAACGGGTTGCAGACTCCGGCTTTGTTCAAAGGGCCGAATTTGCTTTGTTTAAAAGGCCGGGCTTAAGGGGAGATTAATGTTTCTTCCCGGGCTTTGCATTTCCTTCCACATCCTCGTCATAATACGCCTGATCCCAGGTGAAAACCGCGTTGGTGTTCATATCCCGGTCGAAGTGTATTTCAATGCCATTAAAACGTTCATCTGTGTTCAGGGCTTCGTTGTAGAGCTCAAAAAATGCGAGGGTATCAGGATAACTCATCAGGTAATTGAGGTTGGGCGTATGGTCATGGCTGTTGATGATGCCGCCCTGCATGAAGTTATGCGCGATCTGCATTTTGTAATAAATGACTGAATAATCTTCAAGGGGTAGTTCTTCCTGTATGGATCTTTTGAGAAGGGATGTCATTTTGGTTCTTAACATAACGGGTGTTTTTATATTGACAGGTATAGCATCAGTAATTTACATCGTTTAGGTCAACAATCAACCGTACACGAGGTATTCAAAGCAGGAAAGACCGCCAACGACGGTCTTTCCTGCTGATTTAAGATATCAGACAGCTATCAATCCAGCGCCGGGTTAAAATTCCCGCCCCAGTCCTTGTTCTGTTGCAGGCTCGGGTTCCGGTCCAGCACATCTTTATGGATCGGGAAGAAATAATACGTCGCGGGCACGGTATTCACCTTCACGCCGGAGCGCGGCACCTGGTGCAGCACGTAGCGGAAGTTCGTTTCCGTCAGCTCGTTCGCGTTGGCTTTGGTCCTTGCAACGTCCAGCGACATATTGCTGCCGTCCGGGTTGATGGGGATAGCTTCCACGCCGAATTTGGTGCTATTGTCCAGCCGGTCCAGCATACGCAGGCGGCGCAGGTCCCAGAAGCGGTGGCCTTCAAAACACAGCTCGATATTCCTTTCCATGAGGATGGCTTCACGCATGGTTACGCGATCCGGGGCTACGATGCCAAAATTACCGTCCGCGCCGGGCTCTATGCCTGCGCGCAGGCGGAGCTGTTTCAGTATATCCAGGGCTTCGGCGGGTTTGCCGGTCTCATTGGCGGTCTCGGCATAGTTCAGCATCACTTCCGCAAAACGCATATACACAAAATCCACGTCGTATTGCAGTACCTGTGCCTGGGTGAGGCGCAGGAGGCTGTTTTTGAGCATAAAGAAGCCCGAATAACGGTCCAGGTTGGTGGAGTTGGTCCTGGCGTCCGGATTGGTGCCGAAGTCATCTCCCGGGTCGGAAATGCCCAAAGAAGTGTAGAGGCGTTTACCGGTCTTGCCGCTTACGGGGTAGGGTTTGCCGCTCCATACTACGGACTTGTTAAAACGAGGGTCGCGGTTTTCCCAGTAGCTCTGAAGAAACTGCGCGTCGGTTTTGTAATAAGGGCTGGTGGCGTCGTTGTAACGTTTGCCGTCTTTCATGGGGAACATCTTCACCATTTCCCAGGTGGGCACGGCGGAAGCGGGCCCACGGCTTTCAGAGGCGGGGCGCACGCCGTTGTCCCAGTTGGTCACTTTGCTCGGGTACTGATTAATTACCGGGAACACCGTCTCGGGGCCTTTTTCCACGAGGGCGATATTGCTGTAATCTTCCACGAGGCTGAAGCCGAGGGCTTTCAGGTCGTCGTATGCTTTTTTATTGGCAGTGTAGGCAGTGGCCCAGTCCGCGTTATCCCATGGGTTGGAAGGGTGGAACTGCGGGGAGGCTTTGTACAGCAGCACTTTTGCTTTAAAGGCCAGGGCAAACGCGGCGTCTATGCGGCCGTATTCCGGCGCTGAAGGCGATATACGCGCGGGCAGCAGGGCGATGGCATCGTCCAGGTCTTTGAGGATAAACTCAAAACACTCGGCCGTGCTGTTGCGGGGTACGTAGAGGTCGTCCGTGTCTTTGTCCTGCGGCACTTTTACGTAGGGTACGCCGCCATGATGCCTTACCATGTTAAAGTAAAGGAAAGCGCGGAGGAACAATGCCTGGCCGGAGATTCCTTTGCGTGCATTGTCGCTCAGTTTGCCTGTGCCTACGTTCACCAGCGCCTGGTTGATGAGGCGGATGCGGGTGTAGTCCCATACCTTGAAACTGGCATTGGAGATGGTCACAAAATCCCTGGGCAGCGCAATACCGATCACCTGCTCGGAGAAGCGGTCCTCGGAAGGGCTCCAGTTCCCGAAAAGCGAATACAGGTTGGCGATGTAGGCGTTGGCCAGGTTTTCATCGTTCCATACCTGTTCAGGATCGTAAGTGTTGATGTCTTCTATGTCGAGCACGCTTTTGCAGGAAACAAACATGCCTGCGAATAGCGTGATGGTTATGATAATCTTTTTCATGATCATGCTTTTTAGAACTTAATATCGGCGCCGAATGTGAACGCTTTCATGACAGGATATGAATCGTAATTTTTCTGTTCCGGGTCATGAAACTCTTTCATGCCGGAGAATGCGAACAGGTTCGTCCCGTTGAAGTACAGCTGTGCGCTGGAGAGGCCTATCCTGCGGGTCCAGTTTTGGGGCAGGTTGTAGGCGAGGTTCAGCATTTTCATGCGGAAATAAGCGCCGTTCCTGATCCAGAAGGACGAAGCGGCGGCGCCTGCTTCAGCCCAGCCGCTCTGGCCCACGGGGCGGGGATATTTGCCGTCCGGGGTTTCGGGCGTGTATACGTCGCCTGCCCAGATCGGGTAATACGGGCGCACGTTCCCGCCATGCTGGCGCATACCGGCGCCTTCCTGGTTGCTGATGATGCGGTCGTAGGAAGTAACGCCCTGGAAGAAGGTCTGTAAGGCCCAGTTTTTCCAGGATACATTGATGCCCATCCCGAAGTTGATGCGGGGAGTGGCGTTGGTGGACAGCAGTTGCATATCGTTCGCGTCGATCTTGCCGTCCGCGCCGGGAGCGTAGGCGTCGCCGCGCACATCCTCATACAGCAGCGCGCCCAGGTAGGGTTTGCGGCCGAACTGGGTGAAGTTTTTGGAGAGCAGCGCGTCCAGCTCCTGCTGCGTACGGATGATGCCGAGGGATTTGTAACCCACGATGCGGTTTTCCGGGCGGCCGATGCGTGATTCGAAATTGCGGTTGCCGGCGGGGCCGAAGATGGCGGTTTCATCGTAGATGTCCCATTGGTCTTTGGCATAACCGAGGTTGCCGGTCACGGAGTAGTTGATCTTGTTGCCGGCCGCGCGGTCACGCCATTCAAGGGTAAGCTCCCCGCCTCTGAAGGAACGGGCGGCGTAGTTCTCCGGCGCAAGATCAATGCCGTAATTGTCCGGCAGTTTCACTTCGCGCGATCCGAGGATGTCGGTCTCTTTGCGGAGGAATACGTCTATCGTACCGTTCAGCCTGCTTTTCAGGATGGAGAAGTCCAGGCCGGCGTTGTATGACGTAGAGGTGGCCCAGGTGAGGTCCGGGTTGGGTATCGGGCCCGGGCGGACGGTGGTATACAGGCGGTCGCCAAACATGTAGGAGCCCGCGTTCACGAAATAGTTGCGGTAAGAGAAGGGGGCGATCCGCTGATTGGCCACGTTCAGGTCATTACCAGTGGTACCGTACGAAGCACGGATCTTCAGTTCATCAAAGAAGCTGGTGGTGTTGCGGAAGAAATTCTCTTCGGAGATGCGCCATGCGGCGGATACGGACGGGAAAAAGCCCCAGCGTTTGTGCGCGGGGAACAGCGTGTTGCCGTCGTAGCGGAATGAGAATTCAGCGATGTATTTGCCGTCGTAGTTATAGTTCGCACGGCCGATCCATGACTGGCGGGCGCCTACTTCTTCCCAGGCGCTGGCGTCGCGGAACTGGCGGTCGCCGGAATAAGCGAAGGCCTGGTCGATATTTTCCAGGGGGATGGGGTTTTCAGCGCGCGATACAGCGCCGTAGCCGCCATTCTCCGCCTGTTCAAACACCACCAAAGCGTCTATCCCGTGTTTATTGAAAGTCCGATTGTAGTTCAGGAACCAGTTCAGCTGGTAGCTCCATAAAGTGGAGAGACGGTAATCCGTAAATGGCTGGTTCTGGCTGAAGTTAAAGATCACGACTTTGTTTTCGTCCGGCGGGCCGGGGATAAAGCGGTTGCCGTTCGGCTGAGCGGGTACGAATGAGTATGCTTTCTGGTAGGTCATGAACCGCTTGCGCATATAGTCATCCGCCACATAGTTGCCCACCACTTTGGAGGTGAGGCCTTTTACAAATTTCTCCAGGCTGATATCAATTCCCAGGATGGCGTTCATCTGGCGTTTGCGCAGGTTGATGTAACGGTTGCCCACCACCTGGTCTATCACGTTCCAGGCCTGGAAGCTACCCATCACCGGCTGTACGGGATAGGGCGTTATATAATCCGCCGGCTGCCCGTCCGCAGTGAGGAAAAAGGGAAAGGTTTTAGGCCAGTTGAAGGTCACGCGGTAGATGTCAGATACATCGTACTCATCATCGTTCTCGGCGCTGCCAAACGGCCAGAAAAAGCGGTCCTGGTTCTCCTGGAAAGCGGAGATGTTCAGGTTCACCTTGATGGCGTCCGATACTTTGGCGGTTACGTTGGAGCGGAGGTTCACCTTTTTATGTTCCAGGCTTTTGTAAGAGCCTTCTTCCGCGCGGTAGCTGAGCATGGAATAATACGTGATGCGGTCGCTGCCGCCGGATACGCTGAGGGAATGGCGCATGCTCCAGGGGTTCTGCCAGATGAAGTCGTTTACGTTGTATTTTTTGTCTTTGAAGTAATCGAACTCGGCCTGCCCGTTCGGCAGGGCGGTGCCCTGGAAGGCGGCTACACGGTTCTGGTAGATGAGCTCGTCCGTTGAGGTGGTCTTGTCGGAATGCAGCGTCATCGTGGGGCGGTTGGTGGTATAGTTCGTCTGGAAGTTGAACACCGGTTTCTGGCTCGTTCCTTTTTTGGTGGTCACGAGCACAACGCCGTTGCCCGCGCGGGAACCGTAGATGGAGGCTGTGGCCGCGTCTTTGAGGAAACTCATCTGGTCCACTTCTGCCGCTTCCAGCGCGTCGAATGCTTCTTTGTCGCGCACTACGCCGTCTATTACAAACAGCGGATCGCCGAAGCTGCCACGGATGCGGATGCTGGAAGATGCGCCCGCCAGGCCGGAGGTGTTGGTCACGTTCACGCCGGGAGCACGTCCCGCCAGTGCGTTGGAAAGGTTGGAAGGAGCGAGGTTCACCAGTTCGCCTGCATTCACGGCTGTTACAGCGCCGGTGAGGTTTACTTTCTTTTGCGTGCCATACCCTACCACTACCAGCTCATTGAGGCCTTTGGCGGAGGTGGTCATTACCACGTCCACACGGGGCTGAGCGCCCACGGCTATTTCCTGGACGTTGTACCCCACGAAGCGGAATATAAGCACGGCGCCGGTATCCGGTACGCTGATGGTATACTCCCCGTTGGGATTGGTGACGGTGCCGGTGCTGGTGCCTTTCAGGGCAATGCTTACACCGGGCAGGCCGGTGCCGGTGCCATCGGTTACCTTACCGGATATCTTTTTGTCATAAGCCGTTGAATGCGGGCCTGCAAAGGCGGTAATCCCCGCGAGCAGCAGCAGCAGGGTGAGCAGGCCACGCCATGTCTGGCAGGCAAGCCGCAAGCGGCCTGAAGGCAGCTTCTTTTTTGAATGCATGAGTAGCATAAGATTTGGTTTGTGTTAGGAAAATGAGAGGCCGGTTGGATACACGCAACAGCGTATTCAACAAATACTTTTGATTGATTTATTTGCCTGGATTAAAACGACAACGCGCACGCTACAATGAGCAAATATGATTCACTGTTGTTTCAGGAAACGGTTCACATGGTTTTACAATAATTGAATGAATCAGGTTTTATAAGCTCGCAAGGCTTTACAATGTCAGCATAATACGTTTACCGGGGAGTTGCAGCAGGGTGGATCAACACGTCGGAGGGACTCTACATCTTCTCCTTAATTCAGGCCAGTTGGCACTTTCCTCTAATTTAGATTTCAAAAACGCCTTGTCATACAAACTCCGTTCATAAAAATAGTATTCTTATCCGTAAATCCAAAGCAAGCATACACTGTTTCGGAGAATTAATATTAAAACCAAATTAATAGCCAGCCCGGCCTTTTCCAGCCTGTATCGTGTCAAACCGACACAATGCCGTGGAACGAAAACGTATTCGTAAGGAACATTCACGTTTATTGCCTTTCCCGTGCCGGGGCATCCGCCTTTCATACCTGTTATAGCCCAGCTATGGACTCCGGCCTTTTATTGCCGGTTATTTACAGTAAATTGATATAGTTTAATGCACAAGCCTATGCTTCACCTGAAAAGCGGAGAATACCTGGGATCGGTCAACAGCAACTGGCATGCGGACGGATTGCTGATCAGCGTGGCGGCTTATCCCGTCCCGGTCTTTGAGGGCTGGCATTGCCACGAAAACCATCATATCAGTTTTATCATACAGGGTGGCAATAACGAACAGCGCAAAGGCCGTGAGAAAGAAATACTCCCCGGGGAAGTGGTGAGCTACCGTAGCGGGGAACTGCACCGGAACTGTAATACCCAAACTCATTCCCGGAATATCAACCTTGAAATAAAAAGCGGCTTCTTCAGCCGGTACGGACTCGATGCGGATGTATTCAGCACCGGCGCTTTCCAGGGCGATGCAAAGTTCACCATCCTGAAGATCTACAAAGAATGCCAGGCCGGGGATGACCGGTTTTCATCAGCGGTGCATAGTTTGCTGCTGAGCCTGCTAAGGCCCGGAGATCCGGCGCCAGCCTGTATCCCCCGGTGGGTAACGATGTTGCGGGAGGTCCTGAACGACCGCTGGGATGATAATATACCGTTGCAGGAACTCGCCCGGCTGGTGCAGGTGCACCCCGTAACCATCTCAAAATATTTTCCGCGGTATTTCCACTGTACCCTGGGAGAATATATCCGTAAACTGCGCATCGAAAAGGCCCTCAGCCTGATGCGGACCGCGAAGCTACCACTCACCGCCATTGCCCATCAATGCGGCTTTTTTGATCAAAGCCATTTCATCAGGACATTCAAAGACATGACCGGCTTTTTGCCCGGCGGGTATAAAAAGATAGGAGGCTAACCTGGTACAATTCCCGGTGGTAAACCCCGCGTAATTTTGTTGTAAATCCAACATCCGCCATGAAGATCGTCCTTTCATTTATCTGCCTCATTTTCTCCTGCGCTGTCTGCGCCCAGAGCGCCGGTCCCAAAGAGATACGGGAAGCGGTGAACGCTATTGCCCGGCACATCGGAGACAATTATGTATATCCTGAAAAAGGAAAACGGATCGCCGCTTATCTGCAACAGGAATATAAAAAGGGAACCTTTGCCAGCTGCAATAGCTGGAACATGTTCGATTCCCTGGCTACGCATCACCTTCGTGAATTCAGCCACGACGGCCACCTGTATGTCAGGAACGACCCGGAAACAGTACAGGGCCTGAGAGAAGCGGAACGTAAAGGAAAGGACACCACGAAGGCTTTTAGTTATGATGCATTTTATTACGGGCAGAAGGCGGTTGAAAACAATTTTGGTTTCAGGGAAGTGAGTATCACCGGTGAAAACATCGGTTATATCAAAGTCTCGGAGATCAATATCTCTTCCAAAAGCCTTCCCGTGCTGTTTGCCGCGATGCGTTTCGTGGCGCATACTAAAGCGCTGATCATCGATCTGCGGGACAATGGCGGGGGCGGCAGCGATGTGGGCGCGGTGTTTGAAAGTTTTTTCCTTCCAAAAGATGTGCCCCTGCTGGAATTCAGAAGCAGGCATGGCCCGCCTGTATTGGAAAAGACGGTGAACTGGCTCACCGAACCTAAGTATGAACAGCCTTTGTATATCCTGGTGAACAACCGGACGGCCTCCGCGGCCGAGGCATTTGCCTATTCGTTACAGGCTTTGAAGAGAGCAAAGATTGTCGGGCAGCCTTCGGCGGGAGGGGCGCATATGAATACCTGGTACGTGGTGAATGATCAGCTGATCGTCTCGGTATCCACCGCGGCGCCTGCAAGGCCCGGTACGGAAGAGTCCTGGGAGCGGAAAGGCGTGCAGCCGGATCACCTGGCAGAAAAGGGAAAGGAGCGGGAGTATGTGCTTCAGATGAAATAGAAGTCTTCCATACAAAAAGAAAAGGCTCCCGGCATAAACACCCGGGAGCCTTTTTTCGCTGCTTTGCATTACAGTAATTCTTCCAGCGGTATTGCCTGGAACACCAGGTCCGCCTGGCTGCTTTCGTATAGGATTCCTATCGTATCGTTGTCTATACTGGTGAGGCAGGAATAGCCGCGGCTTTTCTCTTCATCCAGTAATATCTTTTTGCTGGCGGGCCATGTTTTGCCGTCGTCAAAACTGATTTTAATGGTCATGTTTTTACGGGCTGTTTTAAAATCCGGGTTGGAGAATAACAGCACGGATCTTTTCTGCCCGTTCTTCACATAATCGTGGCGGATGATGCTGGCCATGCAGGTTGGTTCCGGCAGGGCGTTGCGGGAAGTGGGATGCCTGGCCCAGGTCTGTCCCAGGTTTTGCGTCACGGCTATCACCCTTCCGTTGGTAGCACCGGTGTCCCTGCTGTTTGCGCCGGAGCGCATGTTCAGCATGATGGAGCCGTCGCTGAGCTCTACCGCCATGTTTTCCGTGGTGGATTCAGGCGCGGCTCTTTCGCCGGTGTGCCAGGTGTTGCCGCCGTCTTTGCTGTAACTGATGGTGGAGAAGGCCCTTCCTTTGTTATCCCTGCCTTGTGTGGGGAACACGAGTGTACCGTCTTTCAGCGTGATACCGGAGCCCGGTGCGGGCGCCCACAGCCACCAGTCTTCTTTTTTACCCATACGCGTCACGTTCACCGGTTTGCTCCAGGTGGCGCCGTTGTCCGTGCTTTTGACGATGAGGAACTGGCAGGTTTGTTTTTCACCAAAGCCCGGTTGCGAGCCTTTGGTCTTCCATTGATGGTTCCAGATGGTACTGGTATCTGTGAGGCCTTCCACCCATTTGCCCGTAGTGTCTATCACGCCGTACATCCAGAGGCCGGCGATATAGATCGTACCGGTGTTTTTGTCCACGAGTATATTCGCGTCGGACACGCCGTTGAACTTCTCCGGCAGGCCGCCCCATGCGCCCATGTCTATCACGGTCTGCATCGGCTGCCAGGTTTTTCCCTTGTCGAAGCTGCGGGACAGGCCGATGTCTATATTGCCCTGTAAGTCCCTGCCGCTTTCCCTGCGCGCGTCGTATATGGCGAGCAGCGTGCCGTCTTTGGCGGTGGCCAGCCCGGGGATGCGGTGGGTGTGTACATTGTCCTGGTTGTGCTGCCGCAAGGCAACGCCGGTGCGGTGTGTATAGTTGCCGGCAGCTATTTTCAGGGGCTTGCCGTTTACCCGTACGGCGGCGGCGTCGATATGCAGGCGCGCGTTTAATGGTATGCCGGCGGAGGGGGACACGCTCACCCAGAGGTAGTTCGCGCCGCGTTGTAAGGGCAGGTTTCCTTTCAGTACGATCTTTTCCGCCGCAGGGGAGGGCGCTTCGGCGAATAATGTTTTACCCGCCGGTTTATCGCCTTTCCATACCGCGCTGTCTGCACCGGCCGCATATATGCGGACGTTTTGCAGGTAACGGGGCAGGGCGGCGCCTTTCAGCTGTATGTCCACCTGCTGCAATGTTTCATGATCTTCTTTTACATCTACCCTGATGCGGATAACGGGATTGATGTCTTTCCCCGTGAGCACCGGTACTTTGTATTTCTGTTGTGCTGCCTCCTGCGCCGACAATACGGCGGGGAGAAGGCAGCACAGCATTGCGCCTGTGATTGTTCTGAAAGTTTGCTGCATATTAGTAACCCATTGTTTGTACCATCTTGAAATTTTTATTCACCTCGCTTTGCGGCAGCGGTAAAAGGTTGTAACGGTCGTACCAGATGCGTGTGCTGGTCCTGGTGCGTTCGTAGTACGCGGGATCGCCAAGGCTGGTGCCGGTGAATACGTTCATGCCATGAAACTCGCCCGCCTGCCTGCCTTCCGGTTGGTTGACGATCTTCCACCTGCGTACATCAAAGAAGCGGTGGCCTTCGTATGCCAGCTCAATGCAGCGTTCTCTTTGTATCAGTTTGCGGATGGCGGCCTGGTCCGGTCCCGCATTTACTACGGGGATGCCCGCGCGGGTGCGTACGGCGTTCAGGTATTTCAGCACGTCCGCGTTGCCGGGATCTGATTCGTTTAATGCTTCGGCATAGTTGAGGTACAGTTCCGCGAGGCGGATATACATCGCTGGGCGCACCACGTTGCCGGCATTGCTCTGGAGGTTCCTGCCCACATTGGTGTTTTTGCGCACGAGGTAACCTGTTTTGGGATACATGGTCTGGCTGCCGTTTGCATTGCCGGAGTTGCCGGTGGGCCAGAATTCTACCCTGGTTATGCCGGTTTTGGGCACAAACGGAACGGTGGAGCCGTTGAAAGTGATGTTCGCGTAAAATCTCGGCTCCCGTTTCATGTACATGTTGGAAGTGCCGGCCACATAAAAACCTGTTTTGGCGGTAGCCGTAAACCCGTCCTCCTCATATTCGCTGTCATCTTCTTCGATGTTTTTACCATTGTACATCCTGTACCGGTCCACCATTTCCTGGGGCACGGACAATACCGCAACGGTCTTGGTCCCATTGGCGGCGCGGGGAGCGGAATGTTCTTCCCAAACGGAATACCCCGTCACGGTCCTGATCCAGATGCCTTCGTCGCTCCACCCTGTCAGGAAGAGGCCACGCACGGAATTCACGGCTGCAAGGAAAGGATCGTTGTTGGTGACCTTGTATAGTTTTTTGCCCATGTCTTCAGCATGGTCGATGGCTGCCTTAGCGGCCTGCGCTGCTTCGGCCCATTTGGCGGGGTTTGCGGTGAGGTTCATCAGCGCGCCGCCGTCTGTATTCCTGAAACTGGTAAAATCGCTGTTGCCGTTAAAAAGCGGGCTGGCGTCGTACAGGCGCACCTGGCTCTGTACGGCTTCTATGATCAGTTTGGTAATGCGGCCCGTCTGCGAAAGATCATCCTCACCGGAAGAAGGCACCACATGTTTTTCAGGTACCAACGCTTTAGCGGCCTCCATTTCAGCGAGGATGTAGTTAATACACTCGCTCCAGGTGTTCCGGGGCAGCTGGAAGTTGTCATCCACACCGGCCACCCTGTCGCCCACGAGCACCACGGGGCCATACAGTTTGATCAGCATCCAGTAATAGTTCGCCCGCAGGAAACGCGCTTCGCCGGTATACTGGCGGATCAGCTCTTCGCCGTTCGGTTCTTTCAGCAGATTGGTCTTGCTGTTGTCGATATTGGCCATGAAGATATTGGCCAGGCGGATGGCCTGGTAATAGCTGGTATAAACGTTGATGCCGCTCTGGCTGCTAAGATTGCCCGCCCCGATGATGGAAGGAGCGTTCAGCTCCAGTTCATCGCTCAGTTCGGCCAGGCCTCTGCCGGTAACGCTGCCATCCGCCCATACATCGGGCAGGCGGTTGTATACGCCGGACAGCCAGTTTTCCGCTTCCAGTTTGTTCTGAAAAACCATCTCGATGGTTTGCAGGTCTTTGGGCGCATTGTCAAAAAAACCTTTTTCGCAGCCTGTCAGCAGGAGGGCTGCCATGACGATGAACGCTGTATAATGGGTGATATGTTTTTTCATGGTAGTATGCTTATGCTGTTAAAAAGTAACCCTTACGCCAAAGTTGTAAGCCTTGATATTCGGATAGGATTCACCACGGGTGTAGTTGGTGGAGCTGGTGCCGGTATCGTTCAGCTCAGGATCCCAGTATTTCCATTTTGAAATGGTGAACAGGTTCGTGCCATTGATGAACATCCGCAGGTTTTTGATGCCCCAGCGTTTCACCAGCGACTGGCTAAGGGTATACCCGATCTCGGCGCTTTTCAGGCGGATGAAGTCGGAGGGTTTGAGCCACCAGGTGCTGTTCAGGTAATTGGAGTTCGGGTCCTGCTCGGTGTTCAGGCGGGGATAAAAGGCGTTGGGATTGGGATTGTCTTCCGTCCAGCGGTCCGCTACCATGCTCATCAGCGCGCTGCTGATGGGGCCGGAGTTAAAAGGCCTGGTGCCATCGCCCATGCCGTAGCTGAGGTATACCTTGCCCGTGCCCTGCACAAATGCGCCGATGTCAAAACCTTTGTACCCGAATGACAGGTTGAGGCCGTACATCATTTTAGGGGTACCGGACACGTCTATACGCGCAATGTCGTTCGCGTCGATGATGCCGTCTTCGTTCAGGTCTTTGTATTTGATATCGCCTATACGGGTATCGCCGGATTGTACGGCATGCCGGTCGATCTCAGCCTGGTTTTGAAACAGGCCTTCCGCGATGTACAATGTTTTTGCATCTACTTCTTTTCCTTTCCATTCCATCCAGGGGTAACGCTGCGGGGGCAGGCCGTCTTCCAGGTTCGTGTTCCTGTTGTAGGTGAATGTACCGGTCACGTTCACCCATTTTTCTTCAGATAGGGTTCTGCGGTAAGTGAGCGTTACGTCCACGCCTTTATTTAGTACAATACCAATGTTCCGCGTGGGATTTACGCCGCCGAAACCGGAAATGCCGGGAATGGTCTGGTCCGCTCTCAGGATGCCTTTGCGCATTTCGCGGAAAAGCTCGGTGACGATCTTCAGGTCGTTGTTAAAGAAGCCCATTTCCACGCCAAGGTTGTGGCGGTAGGAAGTTTCCCAGGTGGGGTCCGTGGCAATCTGCGATTCAGCATAACCGCTGTAGGCAGGTGAAAGGGAAGAAGGTATGCCGAACTGGTAACCGGTAGCCGCTGTTTTGCTGAGCTGTGTGAGGTAAAGGAAACGGGTGCTGAAGCCGCCGTTGCCCGTAAGCCCGTAGCTGTAGCGCAGCTTGAAGTATGGCATGATGTCCTTGAGGACAGCATAGAATTTTTCGTTGGATACCACATACCCTACACCGGCAGAGGGGAAGAAACCGAAGCGGTTGTCGGGGCTGAAGTTTTCAGAACCGGTGTAACCGAAGTTCGCCTCCACGTAATAACGGTTGTCATAACCGTAGGTGGCTCTCCCGGTAAGGCCGCGGTTGCGGAAAGGCACGGCCGATGTGAAGTTGGCCGCGTTGCCGTCCACGTATTCGGACTGGTTGAAGAGGACGAGGCCGCCTACTTCGTGTTTACCAAAAGTGCGCCCGTAGTTCAGCGAAGCTTCGGAATACATTCTCCTGGTGGAGCTTCTGGCGGAAAAGAAACCTAAAGTGCCGGGAGCGTCGCGGGTGATCTGGGTGATCAGGTTGCCGTCCGCATCCCTGCCGGTGGCGTATTCCGCGGCGGAGTTTTTGGTGGTGGCGGTGGTGCCGTCCGTATAAATATCAAACGCAAACAGGCCGGAGATGGACAGGCCTTTGGTGAACATGTCCAGGTCCTGTTTCAGCCGGAGGTTCGGGCGGATGGTGGCGGAGTAATCGTTACCGGAGCCCACGTCGTACGCGATCCTGCTGGGGCTGCTGAAGCCGCCGGGGTACATGGCATAAGCGCCGTTGGAATACCTGCCGGGAATGATATGTGGTGGTACGCGCAGCACCTGCGCGAAGAGGTTGTTGGAAGCATTGCTGCCATCGCCGTTCCAGGGGCCGTTCCTGCGGTCTATGATCGAAGAGATGTTCAGGTCTACCTTGGTGGTATTGGTCACGTTCACGCCAATGTTCGCCGTGAAATTATAACGCCTGTAATAAGATTTGGAATCATAACCGGTCTGCTCCGGGTCGTTTTTGATAAGGCCCGTTTCATTGTAATAACCGGCGGAGATGTAATAAGTAGCTTTGTCGGAACCGCCGCTGATATTGATGTTCGCCCGCTGCGTCATGCCGGATTTGCGGAAGATCTCGTCGTACCAGTTTACGTTGGGGTAGAGGTCTTTGTCCGCGCCGGTCCTGTGCAGGTCGATGCGTTCGTCTGTATACAAGGCCTGCCTGCCCCTGGTGGTGAGTGCTTCGTTGTACAGCGTCATCCAGGTGGGGGCGTCCAGTATCTCGGGCACCTGTACGAACTGGGTAACGCCCTGGTTCAGTTCCACTTTCACGCTGGGTTTGCCGGCCACGCCTTTTTTGGTGTTGATGATGATGACGCCGTTTGCGCCCCTGGTGCCGTATACGGCAGTGGAAACCGCGTCTTTTAACACAGTGAAGGTTTGGATGTCTTCAGGGTCCACATCATTCAGCGAGCGGTCCGGAACGCCGTCGATAATGATCAGCGGGGTACGTACGCTGGTTCCGAAGGTGGATACGCCTCGTACGAGGAATCCTGAGTTGTCCTGCCCCGGCCCGCCGCCACGGGAAGTGGTGATCATACCGGCGATGCGGCCGCCCAGTGTGCTGGCAATGTCCCTTACGGGGAGTTTAAGCTCTTCTGCGTTCAGGGTGGATTGCGCGCCGATCACGCTGATCTTTTTCTGTTGGCCGTAACCGATCACGCTGACCTCGTTCAGGCCGCCGGCGGCGGCTTCCAGCTTCACGTTCAGGTCCACCCGGTTTTTTACGGCAAAACGCATGGTTTTGTAACCTACGTAGGAAAATTCGAGGGTGTCCGCCGGGTTTACTGAAATGGAGTATTTCCCGTTTTCATCGGTAAGGGCGCCCAGCTGGGTACCCGCGATGCGTACGCTGGCGCCGGGTACGGGGGCGTCCAGGTCATCCGTCACTTTGCCGGAAACGGTCAGGATCCTGGCCTGCCCGGATACGTCCGGGGAAAAAAGCATGGTCAAAATAAACAGGCAGAATATACCGGGGATATAGCCGGCACTGCGGAGTAGATTTTTTTTCATAACAGGGAGTATATTGGATTTTGGCGATTAGTACTTATGTAGTACATATCAAATATGCGGCGGATTTTTTATTAATCCAAACTTCTTTTTGTTAACAGGTGCGGATGGGGTGGAAGATAACAAGCGTATGGTGTCCTGGCTACACGTAAGGGAATATTATTTTAGCGTGTACGAGTGATTTTTAAGCAGTTCCGGGTCTAAAATAATATCAAATCGGCAGATGTAAACATAATATGTAGGACATATAGATGGAGGGCGTACTGTAAAGATTTTTTTGGCTGAATAAGTTGGGTTAATAAAAACGGGGGTGCAGCGTAGCCGTTATTTAAAACGATGCACTTTAGTGGAAGGGCTTTAGTCATGCGGGAAAATCTACCACGGAACTGGCCTTGTTTGGGGCGTCGTTGTGAATTTATTTATTCCGCCATTCCCGCAGGCTCATGTCCGTGTCACCCGCGGGGTCATAAAACCTGATCTCGTATTTTGGGTAGACGTATACGCGGAACATAAACAGCCGGGAGAAATGATCCTCCTCGCGGGTGCCTGTTTCGATAAGATACCAGGTCTTATCCCCGGCGGGCCTTTCCGCAATACTTACCTGGTCTGCGTTGCCTTTCACTTCAGGGAGGTTTTTAATATCGTCGATCACCTGTTGTTCTGAAACCGGCGGTACAAAAGGCGCTCCGTCAATCACCCTGAATGCAGTCATACGGTTGGCGGCGTATTGGCTGTTATTGTCCCCGGCTTCCTCAAGCGTGTCGGTAAACCACTTTACTTCGAAGAGATTGTTTTTCAGGTTGTCGTCCGGCACGCTGTCCGTCACCAGGTGGATGGTGTCTTTTGCGGCATTGAGGAATATGGCGTACCAGTAGTCATAGTTCCCTTCAAAATGGATGAACTGGAGAGTATCTGTATGTGACAGGGCGGTGGGCTGCCCCGGCTGTACCGCCGCTGAATCTTCGGGGGAATGCCCGGCGCCGGGCTGCTGTGTATTCTGACAGGCAGCCAGCAGGCATATGGCGGCGGATAACATGATAACGATCCTCATAGGGGCTGTATAATGAAAGCTCAAGATAATAGTAAATGGTAAAAAAACTCCTTTTGTATCTTTGCATCCGTTTTACATCATCAAAAAAGCCAACTAACTGTCAGTCATGGAGAAAGAGATATACATCATCAGGCACGGGGAAACCGACTTCAACAAAATGGGCATCGCACAGGGCAGGGGAGTGAATGCCAGTCTGAACGCACTGGGGATGGCGCAGGGCGCGGCATTTTACCAGCATTACAAACATCTTCGTTTCGATAAAGTATATACTTCCACTTTACAAAGAACGCACCAGACGGTGCAGGGTTTCCTCCAGGATGAGCTGCCCTGGCAACAGCTGGCGGGCCTGGATGAATTGTCGTTTGGCATCTGGGAGGGCCACGCGGACACGGATGAACGCAAACAGGTTTTTAACCGCATCCTGCAATGCTGGAACGAAGGCAATTGCGATCTTGCTTTTGAGAACGGGGAAAGTCCGAACCAGGTGGCACAGCGTTTAAAAGAGGCGCTGGAGGTGATCATCTCCGCGGATGGTGAAAAAAGGGTGCTGGTGTGTATGCACGGGCGTTCATTGCTGATCCTCTTATGCCTGCTGAGCAAAATGCCGGTGAGCAGGATGACGGATTTTAAACACCAGAACACCGGGCTGTACCGTCTTCAGTACAAAAACGGGGAATTTAGCATCCTGGAAATGAATGATGTAAAACACCTGGAGGCGCTGGCCAGCCTGACCGCCGGTTAAAACAGCCGCTTTACAGCTTTTCCGAACGCCTGCCCGGTTTCCTGGTAGCGGATTAACCATTTTGACTCCGGATCAAGTCCACCTCATCTCCACCTCAAGTCCGCTTTACCTACAGCTTTCCTATATCTTCCCTATAGTCTCCTGGCTGCTTTCCGGTAATTACCCGATTGGCTGGCTGTTATTTTCAGTCAAAAGGCAAAATACCATCATGTTGGGTCTTCTGCCTGACAGCATATCATTTTCTGCCCTGAATCAAAAGAAATATAGAAGTTTCTTTAAAGGAAACAATAATTTCGTGTCAGGAAATAAACTGACATGAAAGGAAACATCCCCCAAACGGGAAAACTAGCCCTCTTTTACGGGCCCGGGCAGGATTTTGAACTGAAGGAGCTGGGCCTACGCCCGCTGCTCCCCGGCGAACTGCTCGTGAAAAACATTTATACCACCATCTGTGGCAGCGATATACATACTTATTGCGGGCTGAGGGAAGAGCCTTGCCCCACCGTGCTTGGCCACGAGATCGTCGGGGAAGTGCTGGAGCTGCACCCGGATCACAAAGGCCTGGACCTGAACGGGAAAGCCCTGCAACCCGGTGACCGCATCACCTGGACCATCTTTTCCAGCGATCCCGGGTCCGCCAATGCGCTGCGCGGCATGCCGCAGAAAGGCGAGGGGCTTTTTAAATACGGTCATGCCCGCGTGGACGGTGCCGAAGTCTTTCATGGAGGCCTGGGCGCTTATTGTATCCTGAAACCCGGCACCGGCATCATCCGCCTGCCGGAAGACATGCCCCTGCCCGTAGCGGCTACGCTCAACTGCTCCGTGTCCACCGTGGCCGGCGCCCTGCGGATGGCGGGGGATATCAAAGGCAAACGGGTGCTTATTACGGGCATGGGGCACCTGGGCATTACCTGCGCGGCCATGTGCCGGGAAGCAGGCGCAGAATGGGTGGCCGCGGCGGATGTGGAGGAAAAACGGTTAAAAGAAGCCCTGGCCTTTGGTGCCCAGGACGTGTTTGATATGACCGGCGATAAAACCCTCCTCAAACAAAGCCTGCTGGAAAAGACAGGTGGCCGGGGCCTGGACCTCGTGTTTGACATGAGCGGCTCGCCCGATGCCATGGAGTTTAGCCTGGATTGCCTGGGCATAGGCGGCACCGCCGTGTGGATAGGAGCCGTGTTTAAAAACCGTCCTTTGCAGATAGATGCGGAAAGGGTGATCCGGAACCTCATCACCATCAAAGGCCTGCACAATTACAACTTCGGGGATTTTAAATATGCGGTAGCATTTATGGAACGTTGCTGGCAGCAATATCCCTTTGCCGGGGCGGTGGAAAAAGAATTTACGCTGGACGCCATCGGCGAGGCTTTTGAATATGCCATTGCCCGCAAACCGTTGCGAGTGGGCGTAAGATTATAGCTGTCCGCACAACAAAACGGCCGCCACTGTTCAGTTGGCGGCCGTTGTTTTTTATATGGTCACGGTTATTTGAAAATCTCATTCACCGGCCTGGCGATCCATACCTGCGGCGGAGTAAGCCCGAGTAAACGGGCGATGGTAGCGGCGGTGTCAAAGGTCATCACGCTGTTTTGCACTTCGTGGTTCGTTTTGATGCCCGGGCCTTTTACGATCCAGGGGATCTCCATTTCGGCCATAGAGATGGAGCCATGGCCTTTGTTGATACCGCCATGGTCCGCTGTGAATATCACCACGGTGTTTTTGTCCATACCCGCTTTGCGGATGCTTTCCAGGACCGTACCGATGTGCGCGTCCGTGCGTTCCACCGCTGCGTAATATTCCGGGGTGCCATGGCCCACTTTATGGCCTACGCTGTCCACATCATGAAAATGCACAAAGAGGAAGTTGGGTTTGGCGGATGTGATGTAAGCGGATGCCGCAGCCGCTATTGCGCTGTCGCCGTCACAGTTCTGGTCTTTGTTCACCGCTGCTTTGGGAAACAGGTAACCGATACCGTCCCACTCATAGATCACGCCTATTTCACTTTTCGGTTTTGTTTTTCTCAACAGGGCGTACACGGTAGGGAACATACCGTATTCATCCAGCACCCTGGCCGGGAGATCAGGGCTTTTGCTGCCCCAGGTGGTATAACCATGCAGTTCCGGGCCTGCGCCCATCACCATAGAAGCCCAGTTGGGCGCACTGGAGGAAGGAAGTACCGTCCTGGCATGTAAGGTCCAGGAGCCGTTTTGCATCATGTTCCGCAGGTTCGGTACCGCGGCCTTTTGGAAAGCGTAAGCGCCAAAGCCGTCCGAGCCGATCAGGATCACATGTTCAATAGGTTGCTGTGCCGCAGCGCGCTGAAAACCTAGCGCCAGGCAAAAAAGGAGGAAGATCCTGCAAGTCTTGAGAGTAGCCATATCAAGGGTAATTGTTGACTACCAAGATATATATTATTTACTTAAGGGAAATTAAATTTCCATAAAGTAAATAAATTCTATCTGCTCAATTCGCCGAAGAAATACATGACCAGCAGTCTTACCGTTGTATTCTGATGATTTACAGGCACATGTGAAATATTGCCGTCAAAGAACAGGGCATCGCCCTCGGAAAGCTCGAACATCCTGTCTTCCAGCTGGTACTGGAGGTTCCCGGTCATCACATAAATGAACTCGTAGGCCGCGGTAGTCACTGGCGGTCTTTGCGAGCCTGGCCGCAGGGTGAGCAGGGAGATCTGGAAAGCGCCCCCTTCAAAATTGTATTCCAGTACGGACTGGTATTCGAACCCGGTGGCCCCTTCTTCTTTTTCATAAGAGGAAAACCCGTTTTTCGGCAGGAAAATATACCCGGGGAAGCTGCTTTCCGCGCTCAGTTCCGAAAAGAACACTTCCGCTTTGATCCCCAGCTTCTGGATAATGGTGAACAGGGTAGGGATGGTAGGCAGCATCCGGCCATTCTCGATCTTGGACAGCATAGCCGATTTGATGCCGGTAACCCCGGCAAGATCCAGCAGCTTCAGCCCTTTTTCTTTCCGGTACTTCCTGATGAGCCCGCCTATCCGGTGATAAACCAGCTGTCCGCCGGCTACAGATTCCTCGTTCATGAACTTAACAATTTATTAAAAAGTAATACTCGAAGTTAACGGATAGGAAATTTACTTTCGTGTAAGGAAATATTTTTTGTTTGATAAGCATAGGATTCTTCACCAGGCCTGTATAAAGATACAGGCCTTTATTTAATTTTTATGGAACCGGCAGGCGCGAAAAAGGGCTTCATCTCTCTTCCCTGGAAGATGTTGCTGCTGACAATGTTTTGTTATCTGTTCTTTTACACAGGACGGCACAATTTCGGCTGGGCCTCAAAACAGCTGGCCGTTACGCTGGATATTTCTTTTGAAAAGATAGGCTGGATCAGTTTTGCCATGCTGGCGGGTTATGCGCTCGGTCAATTGATCAACGGCAACCTCGCGGACCGGCTGAGCCCCAGGCATATGATCCTCACGGGCGGCCTGCTGTCCGTAGCCGCGAATGTGCTGATCAGTTTTTCTTCTTCTTTTTCGGTGATATTGATATTGTGGGCGCTGAACGGTTATTTCCAGTCCATGGCCTGGGCGCCCGGCAGCCGGATCATTTCCAACTGGTGGCGCGATGGCAACAGGGGGCTTGCCTTTGGCCTGTATACGATGGCAGCCGGATTGTCATCGGTGGTGGCGTATGTTTTTTCGATCCTGTTGGTGAACGACAGTTGGCGCAACCTGTTCCGCATTCCCGTATTGTTTCTGGCCGCGGCGGTGCTGATCTTTTTTGTATTCGTGCGGAACACGCCATCCGGTGCAACGGCTGCCAGCGAAGAAGCGGTATTGAAACCCGGCTGGAAACAGGCTTACGCGCATGCCTTGCGGAACGGGAAGTTCCTGGTGGTTTGTCTTTCGCTGGGTTTCCAGAGTATGGCCCGGTATGCACTCATCTTCTGGATACCGCTGTATTTCCTGGACAGCGGCGTGAAGGCCTCGCCGCAATTGTGGACCAGCCTGTTGTTGCCACTGGGCATGGCCGCGGGCGCGATATCATTCGGGTTCCTCACGGACCGGTTCTTACGTTCCAATCGTATTGTTTCTATTTTTATCGGCATGGCGCTTTGCAGCATCTTATCGGCCTCTATTTATGGTATGAACCTGAAAAGCGGGCCGGCCATCGGGGTGCTCGTATTCCTGGCGGGCTTTTTTTCCTACGGCCCGCAGGCTAGTTTCTGGCCGCTTTCCCCGGAGCTGCTCGGCCACCGGTATGTAGGCACGGGCGTGGGGCTGATGAATATGACGGCGTATGTATTCGCCGCTATCGGCGAGCCGCTGATGGGGAAGATCATCGATGTGACAGGCAGCAAAGCGGTGATCTTTTTGGTGGTGGCATTCATAGCCATGCTCAGTGCGCTGACGATATTGTTCACGGGTTTATTCGGCCAACGGTCATCCCGGCACAAACCAACCGTTACCGGAAATGTTACGGCGGCTCTCTGATCCCAAATTACTTGAGTCTTCGTATTTTTGCGGCGTGATAACCCACTTCAATCAACCAAAAAAGCATACATGAAAGCACTCAGGATCGCCCTTTTGTTTTTATTCGCAGCATGTTTTGCCCCCGCTGCCCGGGCCCAGGACTCTACCGGCGCGGCGAAGGTGTATTTCGTCCGCAATACCGGTTACAACGGTATGGCCATCGCGTTTCATTGTTTCATAGACAGCGTCCGCGTTTGTGATCTCCGCAACAAACACTATTCCGTACACACCGTGCCTGCCGGGGATCATACACTGAACGTCACCTTATATGCAAAGGAAATAAAGACTCAAAAAAATACCCTGACCCTCAGCGTGGAAAAGGATAAGATCTATTACATAAAGATCCTCCCTGGAAAAACTTACAACTACGGGGGTACGTTCCAGTTGTTATCCGTAGCCGAAACCACCATCAAATCCGTGCTGGCCGATTGTAAAGAGCAGACGGACTGCCTGAAATAACAGCGAATATTTACTGACCAATACCATTTTACCATGAGGATTTTTATGTTGACCGCACTGTCCCTGTTGCTGGCCAGTCCCGTCTTTTGCCAGCGTGAAGATGTGCTGAAAGCCTATTCAAAATACAAAATAGACCAGCCGGCAGTGGATTCCCTGCATGAACACTACTTCGAACGGTACAGTTTTAACCTGAAGACTACCATCGTAACGGAAGGCACAGAAAAAGTATACCAGGCCAAACATGACCCATCGTTGCCTGCGGGTTCGCAGTGGGTGCTGGTCACGGTAAACGGCGGCAACCCTTCCCGCCTGGACCTTAATACTTTCAACAAAACGCACAGCGACAAAATACCGCCGCCCCGGCCGGATTTCAACACTTTCAAGGTGGTAAAAGACGAGGGCGGAGAACTGGTGATCAGTTACCAGTACGATCCGGCATCGCTGATACAGGACAATGATTTTATGAAGTACTGCGTGGTGAAGCTGTTCTTCAGCACACAAACCGGCCGCCTGCAAAAAATGGAATCCGAGATACATGATACATTCAAGATTAAAATGTTCAAAGCGGACCATATGAATTCGAGTGTTACTTACCAGTACGATGAAACGGAAAAACGGTACCTTCCACTGCACGAGGAAGTGTCTATCGGTTTGAAGTTGTTGGGTAGACCATTGGAGATGATCACGATCAATGATTATTCAAACTATAAAAAATCATAAATCAAAAGGCGGGAACATTTCCCGCCTTTTGATTTGCCGGTATATTATTTCTTGAACTGGATTAAGATTTTGAAACCCTTTTCCCAGGACCTTTGTAGTATCAAAAAACACCACGTCTTATGTCCTCAAAAGAAACCAAAGGGTACGAACAGTTATATGTAAGAGCAGCCCTTGCCATCACCATGTTATCCGCGGTAGCGGACCGTTTTGGCTGGGGCCCGGATACCAGCTGGGGCAACTGGGAAAATTTCCTGGTGTATTCGCGGCAGCTGACTTTTTACCTGCCCGGTTTTTTCCAGGAGCCAGCCGCCGTGATCGCTACCACGCTGGAGATCGTATTGCCGCTGTGCCTGCTGGCTGGTTTTAAAACAAAACTGGCCGCTTATGCCACAGGCTTCCTGCTGCTGGTGTTTGCCCTGTCCATGACCTTTTCCATCGGTTTCCGGTCCACATTGGCGTATTCTGTATGGGTGGGCAGTTCTGCCGGTTTTTTACTGGCGGTGCAGCAGCATTATACCTTTAGCCTGGACGGATACCTGGCACGCAACAGGAGGGCAGGATAGGGTTCCGACTTTATTTTGCTACTTTTAAGGAACAGATCACCTATTTGCTGTAAAGGCCATGCTGTTCAAAACTCCATTACTGACCCCGATCCTTTTGTGCCTGGCAGGAATGCTATGCGCGCAGCAGCCTAATTTATATTTTGAAAAACTGACCACGCAAAACGGGTTGTCGCACAACAAGGTGAACTGTTTTGTGCAGGACCGGCGCGGGTTTATGTGGATCGGCACGGAAGACGGCCTGAACCGTTATGACGGCCATTCTTTTGTGGTGTTCCGCCACGAGCCCGGCAATCCTTCTTCTGTTTCCGGCAATATCATCACCTCCCTGCTGGAAGACGAAGCAGAAGTGCTTTGGATCGCCACGGCCGATGGTGGCCTCACGCGTTATGATTACCGCCTTCCGCCGGAGCGGCAGTTCAAACAATACCGGCATTCGCGGAACGATTCCGCTTCCATTCCCGTGAATACAGTCAATACCCTGTTGCATGACGCACAAGGCTACGTCTGGCTGGGCACGGGCGGCAAAGGGGTATGGCGTTTCAACAAAACAACTGAAAAGTTTGAACAGCCCGTTACCAAAGGCACCCAGGGCATCCTCGATCTCTGTATGGACAGGAACGGCATCATCTGGGTAGGCAGGCAGGGCGGAGGACTGCTGAAGATCAACTCCCGCAACCTCAGTTTTGAAGCGGATGCACGGTACGCCGATCTTTATGCCCGGCTGCCCCATACTACCGTCACCGCCCTGTATGCGGATGGCCGGGACAATATGTGGTATGGCTCCTGGGACAAAGTGCTGTACCGCTACAATGCCCGCACAAACCACGAAGAAGTATTCCGGGAAGGCGCCGCCGGTGGTTTTGTGAACGATGAGATCATCAGTTTCGCGGAAGACAGGAACGGCTGGTTGTGGATAGGCGGCAGGCAGAAAGGGTTGCAGCTATACAACGAAAAACAAAACCGCTTTTATCACTACCGTTACAATGCCTCGCTGGAAGGCACCGTTGCGGACGACAGGATCAACAGCATTTATACGGACAAACAAGGCACGGTATGGCTGGCCACGAACAAAGGGATCAGCATCAGCCCGGTGCAGGCGCAGTTTGAACAGGTGTTTCTGCCGCCCGGCCCCGCCGATAAAAAGAGCCTGACGGTCTATGATTTTTTCAGGGAGCACAACCAAGAATTGTGGATCGGTACGGATAACGGGATATACACCTGGCAGGACAGTACGGCTTCTTTCCGGCATATCCCGCTGCAATACCAGGGCCGCCCGCTGAGTGTCACGAAGTTTTTCCGGGATACGGACGGCGCTTTTTACCTCGGTACCGATTATTCCCTGTTCCGCTTCGACACACAGCACCGCCGCCTGTCGCTGCTGCCCAATACCGGGAAAGATTCGGTGATGAACAGGATCATCGAATCACGGGTGGTGAGCATCGCCCGCGATACGATCGATCAGCACCCGGTACTGCTGGTATTGCCATACGGGCATTTCCTGGCGTATTACGACCTGGTGGAGCAACGTTGGGTATCCCGCGTGGATACGGCGAAAAAGATATTGCAGCGTTTTAACCTGAAAGACAACCTGCTGAGGAAAATATTCAAAGCCCGCAACGGCAACATCTGGCTGGCCACCGCCAAGTCGGGGCTGGGCAGCTGGGAAAAACAACCATCTCCGCGCGTCCGTTACCTGGACGGCGATCCTTCGGAGCCAGGCAGCATTCACAATAATCATGTGTACGATATCACGGAAGATGCGAAGGGCAATCTCTGGGTGAGCACCTATGGCGGCGGGTTACATTATTTCGATGTACGGACTGAAAAATTTAAACATATCGCGGGCAGCAACAACCTGCTGGAGGGCATCCAGGCAGATGAGGCAGGCAATATCTGGATGATCGGCAGCGGTGACCTTTACAAATATGATCCCGTGAAGGATGCCTGGTTTTCCTTCCGTTTGCCGGACCTGAAAAAGACAGGCGGCATCACCGGCAATATTTACAAAGACCCCGCCGGCAAAATGTATGTAACAGGCGCGGGTTATTTCATCGCATTCGATCCCGCTGCCGTGCGGGACATGCACCGTACGCCGGATATCTTTTTTACGGATCTTAAAGTATTTAACACCTCTTTCAGCCACCTGCTGAGGCAGGATAAGATCACGCTGCAGCACGACCAGAATTATTTCCGCATAGAGTTTGCCGCGCCCGATTTTTCACCGGCAGGCAACGTGCGGTACAGTTACCGGCTGGAGGGCTGGGACAAAAACTGGGTGGACAATGGCAGCCAGAACTTCGCACAGTTCTCCAACCTGGCCGGCGGCGAGTATATCTTCCAGGTAAAAGCCACGGGTGGCCCCGGGGCCAGGGAAGGGAAAACGGCTTACGTTCGCATCATCATTATCCCGCCTTTCTGGCGGCAGTGGTGGTTCTACGCAGCCGTGGCCATCCTGCTCAGCGGCGCCGTATACGGCATTTACCGGTACCGGGTCAATGAATTATTAAAACGGCAGGCTATCCGCAACAAGATCGCGCAGGACCTGCACGACAATGTAGGCTCCACCCTCAGCAGCATCGCCGTATTCAGCGAAGTGGCGCAGATCCATCACCAGCGGAAGAACGAGGACGAGCTGAGCGCGGCCATCACCCGCATCAGCGACACCGCCGGGGAAATGATCTCCGAAATGAATGATATCGTATGGGCCATCAATCCCGGGAACGACAGTATGAGCACCATCCTGCAACGGATGGAATCCTTCGCCCGCCCGCTGCTGGCCGCCAGGAACATCCGGTTTCACCTGGAGGCGGGGCAGGACGTAATGCAGCTGAACCTCGAAATGACCCGCCGCAAAAACCTGTACCTGATCTTCAAAGAATCCGTGAATAACGCCCTGAAGTACGCGGATTGTGTAAATTTGTGGGTCAGCATCCGGCTGCACCAGCATGAGCTTGAAATGACGGTGCGCGACGATGGTAAAGGTTTTGACCAGGCAACCGCCAGAACCTCCCCATCCCTGTCCGGCAACGGGCTGCGTAATATGGAAATGAGGGCCGCGGAAATGAAAGGCACCCTGATCACCAGGAGCCAGCCGGGAGAGGGGACGGTCATTCAGTTGAAATTCCCCGTTTCCTGACCGCACTCCCCGTATTCGGGGATTGTATATGTCCGCGGATAAAAGGAACTTCAGGCAACACGCAGTTTTATGAGCATACGCATTGCAATATTCGACGACAACAAAAGTATCCGCGAAAGCATCACGATGCTGTTAAAAACAGCGCCGGAGCTGGAAGTAGCGGGCTCTTTTTCCCATGTGCTGGATTGCGTGGCGGACGTGCGCGGCTGCAACCCGGATATCATTCTCATGGATATCGAAATGCCAGGCATGACGGGCATTGAAGCCCTGAAACTGATCCGGAAAGAATTCCCGCAGGTGCCGGTGCTCATGCAAACCGTTTTTGAAGATGATGACCGCGTATTTGATTCCATCTGCGCCGGTGCGTCCGGTTATATTTTAAAGAACCACCTCAACACCCGCCTTCTCGAATCCATCCGGGAGATACAATTCGGCGGTTCCCCCATGTCCCCGACCATTGCCAGGAAAGTGCTGGCAAAACTTCAGCAGATACCGCAGCATGTGCAGTCCATGCCCGCACCGGACTATCACCTTTCTCCCCGCGAAAAGGAAGTGCTCGCCTGCATCGTGGAAGGCCTGAGTTACAAGATGATTGCGGACAGGCTTACTATCAGCTATGAAACCGTGCGCAGCCACGTTAAAAAGATCTATGAAAAACTGCACGTGGCTTCCCTCACCGAAGCGGTAGCAAAAGCCATCAACCAGAAGATCGTATAAGTTCCTTCTCTTTCCTGTAGTACTAATCTACTATTGTCCGGGCTTTATGTAGTGGCTAGTTTTGATGTTTTAAAAAAAATATCATTATGAGCAATTTTATTACGCTGGACAAGCTGAAAACAAAAGACGCCCTCGAAGGGGCCACCGTTTCATTTTTCCAGACAGATTACCAGACGGTAGGGTATACCGTCATGAAAGCAGGCGCCGAAGTGCCTTTGCATCAGCATCCCCAGGAAGCGATCGATATTGTGCTGGAGGGAATGCTCCAGATGACGATCGGGGAATCTACCGGCATACTTATCCGCGGTATGACCAGTTTTGTGCCTTCCAATGTGCCCCATACGGCCAAAGCCATCACCGATTGTAAAGTGATTACTATCCTTCATCCACAACGTAAGATCTGACATGGACAACATGAAAAAATTAACCCCTGTAAAACTGATTTTATTTTTCCTCCTACTGGTTTTCAGCCAGTCTCTTCTTTATGCGCAATTCAAATACCCGGCTACCCGGCAGGAACCGGTAACGGATAATTATTTCGGTGTAAAAGTGACCGACCCTTTCAGATGGATGGAAGATATGAGCCGTCCCGAAACACAGCAATGGTTCAAAGCCCAGGGCGCGCTCACCAGCCGCTGGCTGGACAGTATCGAAGGCCGGGAAGCGCTCCGGGAGGAGATACTCCGGTTATACAATGCCGCCCGGCCCGCAAAGCTGGACAGTGACATTGAGATATACGAACGTAAAAACCGCTTCTTTTACCGGAAAGAAATACCGGGAACGCCCGTGTCCCTGATCTGCTACCGGAACGGGCGGAATGGTAAAGAAGAAGTACTGGTGGACCCCGCCGCTTTTTCCACCGGCAAAAGCATAGAGGTCGCTTATTTCCTCCCTTCCAATGACGGGAGAAAACTGGCCTTCGGCATGACGGAAAACGGCAGGGAACTGGCCGCTATCCGCATCATCGATGTGGAAACTAAAATACTCTCCCCTGAAGTGATATACCCCTCCTGGTTCGGCATCTCCGGCTGGACGCAGGACAACCGGGGTTTTCTCTATATCCGCAACGGAAGCGATAATGTGAACGACAGTAATATGCTGCTGAACACAAAAGTGATGTATCACGTAGTGGGTACTGAAGAACGCGCGGATAAAGAGATATTTTCAAGAGCAGCCTACCCGGAGCTGGGGCTGGAGCCAAGGGATATTGTGGTGGTCACCATCTCGGACGATAACCGTTACCTGACCGGCTGTGCGTTCACCGTGCTGAATGAATTTAAATCATTCATCGCGCCATCTTCCGCGCTGTTCCATCCGCATATCAGCTGGAAACCCGTCACCAGGGTAGGGGACGGGGTGAAAAGTATTCACCTGAAAGGGGATGATATCTTTTTGTTGTCTCACCGCGAGGCGGGCAATTTCCGCCTGCTGCGCACAAAAGCAGCCCATCCTGACGTATTGCATGCGGAAGTGGTGGTGCCGGAAGGAAAACAGCTATTGGACAAAGCAAGAATGGCAAAAGACTTCCTGTATCTCACCTATTCCGATGGCGTGAACAATACCCTGAAACGGTATGAGATCGCCAGCGGCAAAATATCCGATGTGCAGCTGCCCTTAAAAGGCACGGTGAACGCGGCGGTAACGGACCCTGAAGGGAACGCCTGCATCGTGGAGATGATGTCCTGGAACATGCCGCCCGTCAAATTTGACCTGGATGGGAATGGCCGTGCGCAAAGAAGCGTCTTTGAAACAAACGCCCCCGTACCGGGCAGTGAAGACGTGGTGGTGGAAGAAGTGGAAGTGCCGGGCCATGACGGCGCAATGATCCCGCTTTCGGTATTTTACAACAAAAACACCCGGAAAGACGGTACCGCGCCTTGTTTTGTAAGCGGCTACGGGAGTTATGGGATTACCATTTCGCCGTTCTTTCATCCTGCATTTTACGCCATGATGAACCATGGAGCGGTGATGGCCATTGCCCATGTGCGTGGCGGCGGGGAGAAAGGGAATAACTGGTACCAGGGCGGTTATAAATCCACGAAACCCAACACCTGGAAAGACCTGATCGCCTGTTCGGAATACCTGGTGGCGAAAGGATACACTTCCGCAAAACGGATCGTGGCGCATGGCGGCAGTGCGGGCGGCATTACTGTAGGGCGCGCCGTTACCGAACGCCCGGACCTGTTTGCGGCGGCTGTCAACGAGGTGGGGCTCAATAACATGATCCGCCTGGAGCAGGCGCCCAACGGGCCGAATAATGCCACGGAATTCGGTACGGTACAGGACAGCGTGGAATGTATGGGGCTGCTGGAGATGGATAGTTATCATCACGTCAAACCAGGGGTGGCGTACCCGGCAGTACTGTCTACCGTGGGCATGAACGATCCGCGCGTGAGCGCATGGCTCACCGGGAAGTTTGCCGCGGCCTTGCAGCAGGCATCTTCTTCAGGGAAACCGGTGCTGCTTTCCGTGAATTACGAAGCCGGGCACCGTACCAGCGATAAAGCTATCGCCGCGGCCCGGTATGCGGACATCATCTCGTTTGCCCTCTGGCAATGCGGCCACCCGGAATTCCGGTTAAAGAAAAAACACACAGCGGGTATTGTTACACCGCGGAAGACAACGGCCAGTCGTTAATATCCTTCGCGCCGGCGATAGCGGACATCTGCTCTCCCGGCGCGTTTATTTTATTCAACAGTTCAATAGCATTATTGACATGGAATTTCTGGAACAGCTTCTGCCGCATGTTTCTCACCGTATGATGACTGATGCCCAGGAAATGGGCGATCTCTTTAGTGGAAAAGCCCTGTTTCATCAGCGGCAGCAGTTCGTTTTCCCTCGGGGACAGCTGGCTTACGGCCTGTGCGGATGCGTTGTATTCCAGTATTTTTTTGCCGTCTTTGTAGGCCGTCATTTTAACACCCGTAAAAGGCGTTTCCTCGCTGATATCGCGCATCAGCATGTAATGAAGGTTCAGATCGTTTTTCAGCGGGAGCATGGCTTTTTCGTCGTGCATATGCATATAACGGCCATCCGGATGCTGCATCCGGTAGTTGAATATAAAACGGATCTTATGAAGATCTTCCGGATCTTCCTGCTGGATCAGCTCGCCGATCAGTTGCAGGCTATTGGTGAATCCTTCCACATCCGCGGGGTGCAGGCGTTTAAAAAGCCCGCCTCCATCCAGTAAACTGCTCAGCAGAGCAGGATCCAGGCCCAGCAGTTCGCCGGCATTTTCACTTACATAAAAAAAGCCTTTATGCATCAGCCTGCAGGTACAGATGACCCAGCGGGGGAATATTTTCTGGAGGTTATACAGCGTATGGATGATCTCTTCGTGGATATCATCGGCATGAATATGACCGGGAGCGGTCTGCGCGAAAATGCTGTTCGTCTTCCGCGCCAGTGTGAGTGTGGTTTGCATGGGGTATCAATTGATTCGGTGATGAACGGTTGGGGCAAATGTATCCCGATTGTTTTTCCCCGGCAATCCCCAAATCCGGGGATGTGCCGGTAGTAGAAATGTACCATTGCCCGGGGCGGCCGGCCCCAGTAATTTTGTGCCCGTAGGTTATGTAAATGTGTGTAACATACACCCATAGTAAAGATGAGCAGACCCTTTCAATCATGGCAGGGTACTTTTTGTACAGGTTGACTACCCAATTTTATCAATAAAACAAAGTAACAATGAATGAAAAATGGATCGGGTTGAGCCTCGGCTTGACCACTCTTTTAAGCGGCTTTTCCGGCGGCATCGGTTTTTTTACCGCCATGGGAGGCAACCCCGCGCTGGCCAGCCTCAGCGATCGCGGTTTCGCGGAATACTGGCAGCATATAGACAGTTTTATGGGCGCCCGGATGCCCGTGTTCGGCCCCATCCTCCTGCTATCCGTATTGGTCAGCACCATCCTGCTGTTCAGCGAATGGAGAACGGCTTCTTTCTGGCTGATGTTGTCCGCATTCCTGGCCGTAATGGGCGATGTCGTTTTCACCCTGAACGTAAATCATCCCCTGAACCAACTCATACAGGGCTGGGACCTGAACAACCTGCCCGCCAATGTGGAGGAGATAAAAATGAAAGTGGTGAAGGCCTTTAATGTGAGGATGCTGCTGATGATGGGAGCTTTTGTACTGGTAGTATTCGCTGTATGGACAAGAAAAAAGATATAATGAAAAAAGAAACGCTCAGAATGGTCATCCTGTTCCTGTTTATCGGCATGGTGTTTTTATGTTACGGTGCCGGCATGATGGATTATTTCGCCATATACGAGCCCTGGAAACTCATCGACAGCAAGGACTTCGCCGCTTTTCACCAATACCAGGGGGTACGGGTCATGAGCATCTTCGTGATCCCTTCCGCGGTGATGACCTTGCTGAATATCCTGGCTTTCCTGTTCCCGGCCCCTTATGCCAGCAGGAAGCTGCTCGGCCTGGCGCTGATCGCTTATGCATTCGACTGGATCTTCAGCTTTACCATGCAGATACCCATTCAGCTGAAACTGAGTGAAGGAAAAAATATGCAGTTGCTGGATGAACTGCTTCGCACCAACTGGTGGCGGTTTGCAGCGGATACCATACAGTTTGCGCTGGTATGTGCATTGCTCTGGCAGCTGCTGCGCAGGCTGGAGCGCAGTGGTACTTAAATACTATTCCCAACGGATTTCCGGTTATATAATTTTATGCCCTGAAAATAATGTTGATACCCCAAAAATAATGTAATGAAAAAAGAAACGTTCAGAACGGTTATCCTGTTCCTGTTTATTGGTTTGGTGTTTTATTGTTACGGCACCCGTATGATGGATTATTTCACCATCTATAAAACCTGGGAGCTGGTGGGGGAGCGGGAGTTTGCCGCTTTTCACCAGGAACAGTCTACGTGGATCATATCGGTCTTTGTGATCCCTGCCGCGGTGATGACCTTGCTGAACATCCTGGCCTTCATTTTCCCGGCCTCTTATGTCAGCCGGAAGTTGATAGGCTTTGCGCTGATCGTGTATGCATTCGACTGGATATCCAGTTTTACCACGCAGATACCCATTCAGTTTAAACTGCACGAAGGAAAAAATATGCAGTTGCTGGATGATCTGCTTCGCACAAACTGGTGGCGTTTTTCGGCGGATACCATACAGTTTGCGCTGGTATGCGTATTGCTCTGGCAGCTGCTGCGCAGGCTGGAACGCAGTAGTATTTAAATACTATTTCCAACAGCTTTTCACTCATATATTTTTGTACCCCGAAACCATGTTTATAACCCCAAATTTTATTTTTTAACAATTATCCCAAAACGAACATTTATGAAAATTTTACTGATCTCCGCGGCGGCAATGGTATTTGCGTTTATCAAAGGAGAAGACAAACTGACCGGCAGATGGGAGACCGCTCCTTCTGAAAAAGGAAATGTGACCGGCGTTGTGTTTAAGGCTGATAACACATTTGAAGGATATGTCAACAAAAAGCCTTTCGCCACCGGCAGATACACCCTGGAAAACGACCTGTTCACCTTCGTGGACAACGGTTGTGATGGCAGGCAGGGCATTTACAGGGTCATTTTCTTCAGCGGCAACGATTCCCTGCGCCTGCAGCCTGTCGCAGACAGCTGCGATCAAAGAAAAGCAGGAATGAGCAGGCTGGTAATGGGCAGGGTAAAATACCGCCCATGAAAAAGTATGCTCCATTTATAGTGATGGGCGTGCTGGTTTTTGTCACGCAGGTTTCTTTCATACAGGAGGAGCCTGCGGACAAAGCCGCGCTGGGAGAAATATTATTCTCCGACCCCATTCTTTCCCGCACCAGGACCATCAGCTGCGCCAATTGCCATCTGCCCGCCTTTGCTTTTGCGGATACCCTCCCGGTGAGCCATGGCGTGGAAGGCAGAAAAGGCGTAAGGAACACCCCCTCCGCGATGAACCTTTCCCTGCAACGCAGTTTCTTCTGGGACGGGCGTGCGAAAACACTGGAAGAACAGGCGCTGGCGCCCATCAGCAACCCGGATGAGATGGACCTGCCCCTGCCGGAGGCCATACAGCGGCTGAATGCGGACACGCGGTACAAGGCCTGGTTCAGGAAGATCTTCGGCGGGCCGCCGGACAGTGCGAACCTGGCTGCCGCCATTGCCGCATTTGAGCGTACCCTCGAAACGAGCAACAGCCCTTTCGACAACTGGAAGTTCTCAGACGATCCTTCTGCTGTGAGCGATGCGGCGAAAAGAGGGTTTGAGCTTTTTAACGGTAAAGGGAAATGTGTGAAATGTCATTTCGGGGCAGACTTCACCGCACAGGAATTCCGGAACATCGGTTTGTTCAACGCCCGGGAATTAAATGACAGCGGGCGCGCCATTGTTGTGGGAAATAAAGAAGAGACCGGGAAATTCAAAACCCCGGGCCTGCGCAATGTAGCGGTCACAGCGCCGTATATGCACAATGGCATGTTTAAGGAACTGGGCGAGGTGATCAATTTTTATAACGAGCCGGATAAATTTGTCACAAAGGCCATTGGCCGGGATACCATATTGCTCCGGCCGCTGGGACTAAGTGAAGAGGAAAAAAAGGACCTCCTGGCTTTCCTGGTGTCATTGACGGATAAAAAGTTTGAGCAGGCCGCCCTTCGTTCATTCAATCCCCGCATCCGTTAATCCTTCTCCTGTTTTCATAAATCAGCCGCTCCATGCCCCGCCTCCGGAATATACTTTTGAGCCATCAAACCAAAAAACTGATTTATGAAAACATTAACCCCGGTAAAATTCTGCGCTGCCGTATTATTCACGGCAGGCATCGGCCTCACTTCATGCGAACAGTTCGAGCTGCCGCTGCCCATCAAATCAAATGACAAAGTATTTAAAACGGAGATCTTCAAAAAGAAACTCCAGGAAAGCCTCCAGGGCGCCCGTGGTTACCAGTTTGTGATCACGCACAAAGGCCAGGTGGCGGACACTGCCGCTTACGGTATCGGTTCCACCAGCGGCATGGCGGCTGATGTAAACGGGTTTGTGAACATTGCCAGCGTTACCAAAACGCTCACGGCGGTTACTGTCCTCAAGTACCTGGATGCCTTTACGATCGATGACAAGATTGGCCCCTGGTTGCCTTCTTCCTGGAGCAAACATTCGCACATTGCAAACCTCACTTTCAAACAATTGCTTACGCACAAATCCGGCATACGCGGCGGCAATACCAGCTGGAGCACGCTCATGTCCGTAGTGGGTTCCAAGATCGATTCCCCCAAAACCTATTCGTATTCCAACATTAATTTCGCGTTGTTCAGGGCGATGATCCCCAAGCTGCATGATTCCATCACGTTGAGGGAGAAGGAAAAAACACTGTCTGCCGTCGAATTCCGGAGGTGGATGAGCAGCGAATACATCCGCCTGGTAAATGCGCATATCATTATGAAAGCAGGTGGTAGCGAGCGTGGCTGCGCTCCTGTGAAAGGCCGCACCTTACAGATGATGAACGAAGCGCCTTCACGCCTGGATGGAGCAGGGCACGATGACTGGACGGAATTATGCGGTGGTGGCGGTTTTGTGCTCACCACTATGGATATGTCCCGCATCATCACTTATCTTGCGGAGAAGGAAACGTACATTTCCGCGAATAAAAAACTGCTGATGGATACCTACCGCCTCGGCTGGGTGGCGTCATATGATGTATACGGCGGTAAAGCCTTTGCGCACGACGGCGCCCTGTATATGGAGAGGAACGGCAAAGACAGCCTGAATGTGGGCGACATCGGGCTGCAAACCCTTATTGTGAAGCTGCCGGCCCGTGTGCAGCTGGCAGTATCCGTCAACTCTGTGGACAGCACCTGGCGTGGCATCCACGGCATGGTGAGAAATGCATACAATGCCTCATGGGTGAAAGAATAAAACATCTTCCATAAAAACCAAAAGGCCTGCAATGTTGCAGGCCTTTTGGTTTAATTCCCTTCCTCCATACCCCGCTACGAAGTATAACTGATTTTAATCAGTTTTGGCTTAAAACGGGCTTATTCCGGTTTCCCGGGGATCATATGCAGATGTCCGACTGCGGCGGTTTTCATTGATCTTAAGTCCCTAAATATGTTATAACCTTTTTTTGATGGCACAACCTTTGCACAGGAGGGGTTGTTATCGTATAAGTAACGATATGTTTTATATTAAATAACTAGTATATGAAGATACAATTGTTATCATCGGCCATGGCGGCCATGGTTATTTTAGGCACGGGCTGCGTGAGCAACAAAAAGTTCGCACAGCTGCAGACCAGTTACAGTGATTTACAGAACCAGAACAGGGAGCTGGATGGTAAATACCAGGCAGCCCAAAGAGATCTTACCGGCGCAAACACAAGAGTAAAAAGCCTGGAAGAACAGATCGCCTCCCAACGTACCGGTCTCGCCGCATTACAGGCCGCCCTGGACAAATGCCTGAACTCCACCAGCCAGGGGAACGTAAATATTTCCAAACTGGTGGATGAGATCAATGCATCCAACAAATACATCCAGCACCTGGTGAACACCAAGAACAAAAGCGATTCGCTCAACATGGTGCTGACCAACAACCTCACGCGTTCACTCAGCAGGGAAGAACTGCGTGATGTGGATGTGCAGGTGCTGAAAGGCGTAGTGTACATTTCGCTTTCGGATAACATGCTGTACAAATCCGGTAGTTACGAGATCTCCCCGGCAGCCGGCGAAACGCTCAGCAAGATCGCGAAGATCATCAAAGACTACAGGGATTATGATGTGCTGATTGAAGGTAACACGGACAACGTGCCCATTTCACAGAAAAACATCCGGAACAACTGGGACCTGAGCGCACTCCGTGCATCATCGGTAGTGCAGTCCCTGCAAAACGAATACGGTGTTGATCCCAAACGCCTCACCGCAGGCGGCAGGGGCGAATACAACCCGGTGGCTTCCAACGACAGCGATGCGGGTAAGACCAAGAACAGGCGTACACAGATCATCATCACGCCTAAACTGGATCAGTTCATGGAGCTGATAGAAAAAGCGCCTGATACGGATAGCACCAGCGCAGTAAAATAGACGGTGACCATAAAATTCAGAACGGGGCAGATCTTCTATTGAAGGTCTGCCTTTTTTTATGTGATATCAGTTCCTGAACGCAGCATCTAAATATTGCAGGTTGTTATCCAGTGAATTTTATTGTTCTTTGATCACCTTCCGGTGCAGTATCCCGAATTCCAGTATCCCGTTGATCACATCCCACATGGAATGCGCGTGCGCCGTGAGCGTATAGGACACGGTCACGGGTTTTGTTTTGTTCACCGTACGTGTCACCAGCAGGTTCATTTCCAGTTCCTGGAGATCTTTTGTCAGCACTTTCGGGGTAATGCCTGCCAGGTTTTCCTGCAGGTCTTTGAAGCGCAGGCTGCCATAGTGTAAAAGCTGCAGCAGGATATTCACCTTCCATTTCCCACCGAGAATGTCCATCGCATCGTGTAATGCCAGCTTTCTTTCTTTGCAGGAATACGTATTGTTGGTACAAACGGGTAACATCAGTATGCATTTAGTTTACTTTCCTCAAGGTAAGGCATAAGGGCAAAACAGGAAAATGAAATCATCTTTGAGGCCTAAAAAAACAAATATGAAAACGATCATGCTGACCGGCCGCGGCGGCCCTGAAGTACTGGAAATGACGGATACGGTAAAACCCTCCCCACAGGCGGGCGAGCTGCTGGTGCGCGTATCGGCGATAGGGATCAATTACGCCAATGTACTGATCCGGCAGGGGGTGTATATGGGAGATCATCCTTTGCCGTTTGTGATGATGGCGGAGCTTGAAGGTGTCATAGAAGCGGTGGGAGAGGGCGTTACAGGCATGAAACCCGGGCAGCGGGTAACGGGCGTTGCCGCCCGGGGATACGCGGAGTATGCCACGCTCCGCGCGGATGAAACATACCTGCTGCCGGACGATCTGCCGCATGGGCAGGGCTTGCTGGCACAAGGACTTACAGCCCGGTATCTGCTGGCACAGGCACAGGGATATCGATCGGTGCTGATCACCGCCGCGGCGGGGGGAGTCGGTTCTTTCGCCATCCAGCTGGCAAAGCAGGAAGGCGCCACCAATGTGATCGGCCTGGTGGGAGATAAAAGCAAGATCGGTTTTGTGAATTCTTTAGGGGCGGATCATTGTTTCAGTTACCTGGAGGAAGGCTGGCAGCAGTTGGTCTCGCAAGCCACCGGCGGCACCGGCACGGACCTTATCCTGGACGCTATCGGTGGGGATATAAGTACCGCGCTGCTGCCACAGCTCTCCACAAACGGCACCATGATAACGTACGGCAATACTTCCGGTAAACCTGTACAGGTAGACGGTAACCTGCTCAGCTTTAAGGCCGGCCGCATCAAAGGCGCTTCCATCATGAATGCCTCCCGTGAAGACCAGCGGGAATGGTTCTATAAAATGATCGGCCAGCTGAAGAAAGGTGAACTGAAAACCACCCTGACCTTTTTCCCTTTCGAAAAGGCCGTGGAAGCCTACCGCGCCATAGACAGCAGGATAGCGACGGGCAAGATCGTACTTAGCCTGTAGTGAAATAAAAAAGAGAGCAGCCTTCGCCGCTCTCTTTCACTGGTTGGTTTTTGATATTGGTATTAACTGGTCTTTTTAGTCAGCATCGATTCGATCATCAGTTCCAGCATACGTTCGTTATCTCCATGGATCATGAAGTTGGAATAAATGATCCGCCCGTCCTGGTCGATGAGGTAATTGGTGGGCGCACCGGGTGAGGGCAGGTTGCCTTTGTCGCGTTTCACATCTTCGCCAAGCGGGGTAAAACTGTAGCCGCTGCTTTTCAGGAACGGGATCACATACGGGTCCTGGTCGCGGAAGATATTAATGCCGAGATATACCACGTCCTTCCCTTTAAATTTTTTCAGCACGTTCTCAAAGTGCGGGAACTCTCCACGGCAGGGGCCGCAGCCGGGGAACCAGTAGGTGAGCAGGATCACTTTGCCTTTGTAATCGGAAAGGGAGATCTTGTTGCTGGTGAAATAACCGTCCAGCGTAAAGGGGGTGGCCTGTTTGGCTTTCTGGTCACGCAGCGTCCAGAGGTCGCTTTGTACGGTTTCTTTGTTTTTGCCCAGTTTGGAAGCATATCCGTTCAGCGCGTCGCCGATCTTGTCCGAAGGTTTGCTGGCCTGGAATTTCAGCAGGCTGTCATATGCGGCCTGGCTACGGCCGGCGGCAGCATTGAGTGAAGCTTTCAGCAGGGCGATCTCTTCAGCGGCTACGGCGTCGCGGCGGGTGTTGAGTCCTTCCAGCAGGCTGATGGCTTTGCCCGGTTGCGCCCTGAGGGCTTTTGCTTCTTTGAATTTCTGCGCTACGAGCTGGCGGCGTGTCCATTCTGCTTTTTCGGCGTCTTCGGCGCCCGGCAGGTTTTTCATGCGTTCGGTCAGCTTCAGTGCTTTTTCGATGTCTTTCGGGAAGAGCAGTTCGTAGTAATAGTCCATGCCCCATTTGCTCCAGTTATATTTTTCCGGAGGGAAGTCTGTAGCCATCATCTCCGCGTATTTCATCTTTTTGGCGGGGTCTTTCAGGCGGAAGGCGAGCCAGTACAGGGCCTGGCCGGTGCGCTGACTTTCAGGAAAACGTTTGGTGATCTCCAGGCTCAGTTTTTCATACTTCGCCGGATCGCTGTCATCAAATTTCATAGCATAATAAAATGCATAGTTGGGATCTTCCGGCGCGGCTTCCATGGCTTTGGCAAGGAATTCCGTGGCTTTGTCAAACTCGCCCCAGCGTTCCGCGTCGGTGCTCAGGTCCATCCAGGCATCAGCGCGTGTAGGATTGCGTTTTACTGTTTCCAGCAGGTAAGGCCTGGCTTTCGGGTTTTCATGATTGCAAAGGGCCTCACCGATCGCGAAGGGGATCACATCGGATTTGGGATATTCTTTGATCCATGCGTCGTATTGCGCCTGAACTGTTTCTTCCGTAGCGCCCGCGGCTTTGATGTAGGCTTTGTGCGCGTCCACATTTTCAGGTTTTGCCACTACGGCGGCTTTCAGTTTGCTAATCTCTTCGGGGGAAGCAGGTTCGGGTTTCCGGGCCTGGCCCATCACGGCGGATGCGCCGAGGATAATGAAGGAAACGAATGGGATGATATATTTTTTCATGATCTGAATTTTAAATGTGATTAGTTCCAGTTTGGATTTTGTTCCAGCGGTGTGCCGGCCGGGTATTTGTTGATCTCCGAAAGCGGGATGGGGAAGAGGTACATCTTCGGCTGGAAGAACCTTGTTTCCACATCAAAGCGGGTATAAGTGCGGCCTTCGGGTTTGTCCTGTATGTCCACCCCGGTTATTTTCACGCCGATCTTTTGCGGGCCTTCGTTCCAGCGTTTGATGTCGAACCAGCGCTGGCCTTCAAAGGCAAGCTCCACAAATCTTTCATTTTGCAGGCTGGTAAAGGTGAAGTCTGCTGCTTCTATTTCCGGCATTTTGGCGCGGGTGCGCAGTTTGTTCACGTACGTGCGCGCTTCTTCTTTTTCGCCCAGGTTCCATTTGGCTTCCGCATACACCAGGTATATTTCAGCGAGGCGTATCACGGGGCAGTTCTGGAAATTGGCGTTGTTGTTATTCACTTTGGTGTCAAACTTCGGGTTGAGGAACTTGCGCAGGAAATACCCGGTAGGCGAGGAGCCTGAGCCGGACGCGCGGTTGAACTTGCTGCCTTTTTTCATGTCCACCGTTTCGTTCATCCACTGGTAGCCGTCGTACAGCACGGTGGCGTAAAAGCGCGGGTCGCGGTTGTCGTAGGGTTTGGCCGCGTTGTATAGCGGCGACTGGTCCCAGGCCAGCCCGTCCTTCATTTTAAAAGCATCCACCAGGTTCTGCGTGGGGCAGGTGATGGCGCTGGAGAAACCGGTGAAGAAGGGTGAGTTCTCGTAAGTGTCCAGCGAGTGCGTCTGCCCGCTGATGCCGCTGGCGTATTGTTTGTCGAAGATGATCTCGGTGTTGTTGTCGTTCTCCGGATTAAAGAGCGTGAGGAAATCCCCGAACAGGATATACTTTTTACTGTCTATTACTGCCCATGCGGCGGCCGCGGCTTCGGTATCGCGGTGCTGGTTCAGCAGGAAACGGCTTTTCAGGGCTATTGCCGCCCAGGAGGTGGCACGGCCGAGATTGGCGGAGTTGTAGGAGGGCGGAAGGAGGCTGGCGGCTTTATCGAGGTCCGCGAGAATAAATTTCACGCAGTCTTCGTCTTTGGCCCGGGGAATAGTGGTTTCGTCCTCAAGGCTCAGCACTTTGTCGATGATCGGAAAGCGGCCGAAACGGTCGTATAACTGCATGTAGGCCAGCGCGCGCAGGAAATACGCTTCGCCGGTCATGCGTGTCCGCAGCGCGTCCGAAAGAGGGGCTTCCGGCACCCTTTCCAGCAGGGTGTTGCATTTGCGTGCCTGGGTGTAGCAGCCGGTCCAGTAGGGGCTATACACATTGTCTGAGGGGCCGTATTGCCCGCTGTTGATCTGTTGCGACAAGTGAAAGGTGCGGGCGCTTTCGCCTTCGTCCGTAATACAGGCCATCAGCCAGTCACCGCCTTCGTCGTAAGTACTGCGGATGCCTGCGTAGATGTTGCCTACGTAGAGATTGATCAGGGTGCTGTCTTTCCAGACGTTCTGCTCGCTGTATTTGTCCAGCGGGCCGCGGTCCAGCAGGTCCGTGGAGCAGGAGGCGGCAAAAACGGAAAAGGTGAGTATGGAGAAGAAGATTTTTTGCATGTAACTGTTTTTTTAGATCAGAACTTCACGTTGATGCCCGCATTGTAATACCGCATCAGCGGGTAAGCCACGGATGAGGATGCTTCCGGATCGGTGTATTTATACGATGAGAAGGTGAGCAGGTTCAGGCCGCTTACGAAGAAACGAACCTGTGATATGCCCGCGGGCTGAAGGATGCTTCTCGGCAGGCTGTAGGCCAGCTCAAGGTTTTTCAGTCTCAGGTACGACGTGTTGCGCAGCCAGTAGGTAGAGTTCTGTGAATTGTTTTGATTGTTGATCCACAAACGGGGGAATGAAGCGTCCCTGTTCTCCGGCGTCCAACGGTCCAGGTGCTGCTCGGCGGGCACGCCGTCTCCAGCGAAGGGCCATGCGATGGTGCCGCGGAAATGTGTTTCCACATTGGCGGCGCCCTGCCACAGCAGGTTCAGTTCAATCCCTTTCCATTCCACGCCCATATCCGCGCCCATCAGGATATTCGGATAGGGGCCTTTGCTGATCAGTGACATGTCCGCCGGGGTGATCTTGTTATCCCCGTTGAGGTCCACATAACGGATGTCACCGGGTTTTACATTGGGATACAAAGGTGTAGGCCCGGCTTTGATCTCATCTTCAGACTGGTAAAGCCCATCTGCCTGGTAACCGGTCACCGCGCTGAACCCCACGCTGCGGCCCGCGAGGCGCTGCCATTCGGGTACGGAGGTGGCCTGTGCGTACTTCAGCACTTTGTTCCGCAGGAAGGTGGCATTCGGGCGTACGCGCCAGGAGATATTCTTGCGGCGGTCCGAGTATCCCAGCTGGATCTCCACGCCACGGTTCTGCACTTCCGCCGCGTTCTGCGGGGGCAGCGTGATGCCGAGGGTGGAAGCTACCACCTGCGTGGGCGGTATCAGGATGTCCACGGTATGTTTGGTAAAATAATCCGCTTCCAGCGTCAGGCGGTTTTTCCAGAAGGTGGCTTCTATACCGATGTTGCCGATGCGCGTTTTTTCCCAGGTAAAATCAGGATTGGGCAGCACGCTTTCCTGCAGCCCGGAAATGTATTGCGGCGTGGTACCGCCGAAGCTGTACCCGTTGGTGGTCTGTACGAGGTTGTAAGTTGCCAGGAACTGGTAAGGGTTCACGGCATCGTTGCCGGCCAGCCCGTACGATCCGCGTATCTTGAGGGAAGGGATGAAAGGCGCGGCCCGTTTGAAGAACGGCTCGTCGGATATACGCCAGCCGAGTGCCAGCGAGGGGAAAAACCCGTACTGGTGCCCGGGAGGGAAGATGTTAGAGCCGTCGTAACGGAAGTTGAATTCCATCAGGTAACGCGCCTTGTAATTGTATCCCAGGCGGCCTACATAACCGATGCGGCCGCGTTGGGTGGCGTTGCCGGTGTTGGTAGCCTGGGTGCGGTCGCCAAGGTCCAGCTGGTCCAGTGCGGAGGAGGAGAAGTTAGTCCTTCCGGCGGAGAGGTTGTCTCCCTGGTCGTCCGTACGGTTAAACAGCGCGAGCGCGGATATCTCATGATCGCCAAAACTCCGTTGGTATGCCAGTGAAAACTCCGCCACCAGGGTCTGGTACTGGGTGTAGGTTTCCGTCAGCTCGGGTTTGGAAGGGAAGGTGTTCGCCGGTGAATAGTTGCCCGCCGCGTCGCGGATAAAGGCGGCGTAGGGCGTCAGCCAGCGTTTGCCAAAGGTGTTCTGTTTATCGTAAGCGAGCAGGCCCTTGGCGGACAGCCCTTTGATGAAAGGCACGTCATATTGCAGGGACACGTTGCCGATGAACACATTGTTCGTGGTGGTACGCGTACCGTTGTCACCGCGCGCCATCAGGTACATGTTCCCGCGTGCCTGCGGGATGTAGTTGTACAGCCCGTTGGAGAACTGGTTGGGGTAAATACGCGGGCTTTCCATGGCGAACTGGATCACGTAATCGGAGTTGAAGCTGCCCATGTCCCGCGCTTTGGAGGCCATGCCGCTGCTCTGGATATTGAAGGTGAAGTTTTTGCCCACTTTCGATTCCAGGTTCAGGCGGAAGTTGTAGCGGTTGAATTTCGCGAGGTCGAACAGGCCGCCTTCGTAAGCATAACCCGCGGACGCGAAATAACGTGTCTTTTCAGCGCCGCCGCTTACGGAGAGATTATGCTGCGTCTGCATGGCGTGATCGTTCAGGATCTCACTGTACCAGTCGGTATTGGCGTACACGTCCGGCTCGGAGCCGTCTTTGAACTTTTGCAGTTCAGCGTCTGTAAAACCCCTGCCCGCGGTGGGATTCTAATTGTCTTCGTTTTTATACGCTTCGTTCTGCAGCACGGCATAATCGTAGGAATCGAGAATGTCGTACAACCGGGTAGGGCGCTGCATCACCACGCTGCTGTTCAGCGAGATGGTGGGCGCGCCGCGCATGCCTTTTTTGGTGGTCACGAGGATGACGCCATTGGCCGCCCTGGCGCCATATACCGCGCTGGCGGAGGCGTCTTTCAGAACGGAGATGGTTTCGATCTCGTTCGGGTCCAGGTTGTCCAGCCCGCGGCCGGGAATGCCGTCCACCACTACTAGCGGCGAGAGGCTGTTCAGCGGCGGCCCGCTGTTGATCGTGCTGAAACCGCGGATGTAAAGGGCGGAGCCTCTGCCGGGGCCGCCCGCGCTTTTCACGGCCATCAGCCCGGGCACGCGGCCGGCCAATGCGTCCGATGCGTTTACGACGGGCGAGCGTTGTATCTCTTTGGCGTCGATGGTGCCGATGGCGCCCACCACGTTGCGTTTGCGCTGTTCGCCGTAACCCACCACGATCACTTCCCTCAGCTCCGCATTGTCTTCATGCAGCACCACGCGCAATGGCCCGTTCCCTACGGTCACTTCCTGCGACACATACCCCAGGAAAGAGAACTGGAGCACATCACCCGGTGCGCAGCGGATGATGAAGTCGCCGTCCTTGTCGGACACGGCGCCGGCGCGTTTCCCTTTCACGCGGATGCTAACGCCCGGGAGGATCTCTCCCCGGGGGCTGCGCACCGTACCGCGCACATTCTGGTCCTGCATCACGATCACCTGCTGCAACGGGGCGTAGATAACAATACTGTTGTCCATCTCGCGGAAAGCCAGCGGTGTGGCGGCAAAGAGGCCGGACAGGATACTGCCCAGGTTTTGCCGGTCGAAATGTTTTTCGCTTATACTGAACTGTTTCAGTTCTTCCGGATTATAGGCGAACTCCACCCCGGTCAGCTGCCTGATCTTGCGGATGCAGGTTTCGAGGGTTTCGTTGCGGAAAGAAACCGAATATTGTTCCTTTTCCAGCAACTGGCCTTTGCTGCTGGCGGAAGCCAGCATGGCCGTAGCAAAAAGAAGAGATGTTAGCATCACTACCCGCATAAACTTGATAATTAACGTTAATGGCGGTTTTTTCATAAATTTGTTTGTTACGGTTTTTGTTGTTAAACAATAAAATACCAGCCGGTGCACCGCCTGCAAGTTTACCAGACCAAGGCAGTGTAACCGGAATAACGATCCGGTGCCCGTTTTTGCGGGCACTTTTTTATTTCAACAATTATGCGTGTGGAATCAATAAGCAGCCATGGCTGCGTCTGTTACTATGTCTAATTTTTTTATATGCTGCCGCATCCGGCGCCGTAAATCAATATACCTTCTGGTGTGACTTTATATTCAAAATGGTTGATCAGTTTCAGTTTATCAAGTATTTCCGGCAATGGACGGCCGGTATTGATACTGATGGTATTCATGCAGGTTTTCAGCCGCTCTTCCGCAAAGCTGAAACGTACGTTATAAATGCTTTCGAGCAGTAGTACCAGTTCCCCGGTGGATACATTGTCCAGGTCCAGCGAGCGGGCCTGCCATCCTTCACGGGCCAGCGCGGACTGTGGCGTGGCTACAAGGGTGTCCGCCTGTTTCACCGCGGGCGCTGTGCCCAGGGGTTTAAATGCAGCGGATTCCTGCCGGGTGAGTACCACGGGAGGCTGACTGTTCCCTTCCACCTGCACTTTACCCGTGATCACGGTTACTTCCACGGCTTCGTCCGGCAGGCCGGCGTTGACGCGGAAAGAGGTGCCTAGCACACGGGTGCGTGTACCGCGCGCTTCCACGGTAAAAGGATGCCGATCGTCCTGCCGGATATCAAAAAAAGCTTCTCCCTGTTCCAGCAGCACATGACGGCCGTCCGCAAACCCGGGCTCAAAACGCAGGCTGGCGCCGCTGCTCAGCCATACGCGGGAGCCGTCCGGCAGGGACAGCGGGATGATCTTTCCCGCGGCCGCGGTGAATTGCCGGTGGCCTGTATCATCGGCCGGCCGGTTGAACCACAGGATGGCCGCCGCAAATAAAAACACGGCCGCCGCCGCTGCCGCCCAGCCGATATAACGCCGGATCGGCCTGCGCGCCTTTACGGGGCTGCCGGTACGGGCCGCAATCTTTTCCCAGAGCCGGTCTCCCTGCTGCGGGCGCACGGTATCACCGGGAGGGGGCTGCAGTTGGAGGGAAGCATACCATTGTTCCACAATGGCTATTTCCTCCGGGGCGCAGTTGCCATCGGCGTACTTTTTTAATAATTGTGCTATGTGTTCTTGCGTATCCAAAACCAGCTTTATAGATATGACACTTCAAACAGGCCGGTATACTAGATGGCGGGAAAATATTTTTTGGAGGGGCAATGCCTGTCTATCCGGCCGGAACTATCATCACGATATTATTCCCCCGTCGCTGCATCAGGCGATCTCACAATTTTATAGGCGGAGGAAATGGAAGCCCAGAGAGTGGTTATACACAACAGGAATGTCAACAGGCCGGCAAAACTGATATACTTCCCACATCCCGCCAGTTTTGTCATTAACATTAATGCCGGGGGATCGGGGTCAAATACATAATAACAGAAGTATATAGCCGCAGGAATATTACTTCCTGCCACAAATGTAGCGGCAAGACTACCTATATCAGACTTGTCACAGCGTTTTTGCCGGATGAGTATTAACAAAAAGACCAGGATGGTAGTAGTAAGTCCGGTAGCAACGGAGAATTGATCAAGGTTTTGCATAGGCTGGTTTGGTACTGAATGCGCTTATAAGGGCCGTCTTGGCTTTTTCCTGTCACTGTAATAACCTATCCATGCTCCGGCTGCGAGAGAAACTATCAGCAAAACAAGGCTAAGTGATTTAACAAGGAAGGCATCACTGACATTGGCTGTAATGTAAGGCCCGATAAAGGAATCGGCAAGACCCGCGCAGCCGGTACCTGTAACGGCCATTGTAGTTACTTTTTTAAACCTTTCCAGGCTGCGTAATGCTGATCTGTCATAATCTTCGTGTTTGACTTCAGGTTCCTTACGTGGCTTCGAAACATAAATTCCGGGCATAACAAATAAATTTTATGGTGTTAACAATCGCAATTTATTATATACAGGTAATAACTTTTGAAAATTATATTTTTAATGGATAATGTATTGATTATAATTTAATTGGGTGCCGCCTTGTTAGAAGCGTCGTTGTAAAAAGGTCGTCATTGCGAGGAGCAGCGGGGGATCTGTGAAGGAGCCGCGACGAAGCAATCTCCATATCCCGGCGTACATCCATTCGCTGGAGGAGATTGCTTCGTCGCCCCACCCACTTTAGCGCTGCTGCTCCTCGCAATGAACTGTGTTTAAAAACAACTATTATTTAGATAATTTTTATCATATACTGTATGGGTAGTGGCTATTGCAAAGGCTTGTTTAATCAGTTTATTGGCTACTGCTATAAGCG
>NZ_RMBX01000012.1 GCF_003807585.1 Chitinophaga barathri
CTTTCCACAAAAATGCACATCTTTTTCACAGTATCCGCACTCCCCCGGGCCCCCCTCCTTAAATGCTTATAGTAGTAATAGTAGTAGCAATCTTTTTCAAAGAACTATTTTGAACTAAAGGAGGAGCTGCGGGGATTTGTGCAAGAGCCGCGACGAAGCAATCTCCAGATCTAGGTGTACCTCCATTCGATGCAGGAGATTGCTTCGTCGCCCCACCCCACTTTAGCGCTGCTGCTCCGCGCAATGCCGGGCTTTGCGCCAGCTTGGGCACTAATGTTGAGGATCAGCACCGAAGCAGGACTTTAGTCCGGATTCCAAACCTCTGCGCTGAAAGCCCGGCACCCCGCATGGGCTTGTTCTGCTCCGGGAAGATGCCAGCCTTGTGAACGCTTTTACCTCGCTGTTAGAACGCTTTTACCCTGCCGTAACGATGCTGTTACATCGTCGTTACAGGGAGATATGATGCCGTTTACAGGCCGGTAAGAGGCCGATAGGACGCCGTCAACAGGCGGTGATGAAGCAAGGGAGAAGCGGCGGACAGGCCGCCGGCGGCGGTACAAAGGCGGACCGGCGGCCGACGTGCCACCTACAGCGATCTTATTTGAGGCTGCCAATGCTGCGGCAGTTAGGAAAAATGATAAGCACCGCTATGGGAAAACGAAAAACTACCGGTCTTTATCCCAAAAAAGACCGGCCAAAACGACCCAAAATGGCCAAAAGCGGCCAAAACGGACCCTTGGTTTGGCGATGTTTCCCGGGGCCGGTAAATTGCCTCTGATAAAATTATTTCTTAACTCAAAAAACAATTTTTTATGGCCAGACAAATGGGCGTGATCCCGATTGCAGGCACCATCGGAGGTATCACTTTTTACGAAATGAACGGGCAATATTACGCCCGCAGCAAAAGCTCGCTGAGCGGAAAACGCGTCAAGACCGACCCGAACTTTGAGCGGACAAGAATGTATTCGCGCAGGATGGGCCTGGCTTCCGGGACGGCCGCCCACATTTACCGCAGGCTTCCAAGGCAGGAGCGGGATGTGACCTTTTACCGCAAAATGGTCAGCGCGGGGCTGAAGCTGCTGAAGACCGGATGCACGGAAGAGCGGCTGGAAGCGGAACTGAAGGCGATGTTCCAGCCGGAAATCCTGGCTATGCAGGCAATGAAAGAAAAGTTAACGACGCGGAAAGCTGCCGCGCAAAAACGGCCTGAATCAACGATAATGAAACCTGTTGGGGAGGCCGTGCCGGAAGTGGCAAGGAAGGATGCGAAAGCACCGGCCTTGACGGAAAACAAAATGCAGATGCCGGAAGTGCCCGCCGGTACAGAGGCATTAAACGCATTGGAAAGCACGATAAAGAAACAGGCTCCGGTAGCCGGCGTCATCAGCGTAGACGCCGGGGGCAAGCTGGAACCATGCAGACGGGAGATTTCAAAACCAGGGGAAGAGCGTGCATCCCTGATAGGGAATTTAAGGCGATCCGGTGGCAAATTATATTCACGGAAAACCACCCGTGCGTTTGTACCCGGCACAAAAAATGCTCATGCCCGGACGGAAAAAGAGGCCGTCCCATTGCGGAGACACTTTCTTTCTTTTATGACATAAAATGAATGTTTTGCGACAAAAAAGGCCAATCAGGCCGAATAAATGGGTAATTGTCGCGATAAATGGAAAGAAGTTTGGGGGAAAAAGTAGATACCCTGCAAGGACATACGAACAAAAAAAGAGGCCGTCCCATTTGCGGAGACGGCCTCTTTGTATGTGAAACAGTTGGCTGTTGTTATCTCTTCTGACGTTGTTTGCGGAAGATCTGACCGGTCTTGAACTTGTTGCCCTCGGGGCTGCCCACGCGGTCCATGGCGCAACGGAAACCTACGGTGTTCGTTGCCATGTCTTCCTGCATGTAGCGGCGGTTGCCGGGGGAGAGCCAGTAAGCGCGGTCGTTCCAGCTGCCGCCTTTTACAACGCGTGACTTGTCGTTGATCAGGGTGGTAATGCCGTAACCGTATTCTACCAGTGAAAGGCTGTCACCGTCAAGGTAGTTGATCACGTCGCCTTTCTGGTAGTTCAGGCGGCTGGCGGATTCTTCGTCGGTTACATCACGCATTTTGAGCGCGCCCAGGCTGTCTTTTTCGAACTCTTTTTCAGCGTTCTGGTATACTGTCTGGAATTTGTTACCACGGAAGTAGTTGAAGTCGTCACCGTCGATGGTGGTGAGGGGACGGTAAACGTCGTTCACCCACTCGCTTACGTTGCCGGACATATTATAGATACCGAAAGTGTTCGGGAAATAAGACTGAACGGGAGCAGGGATGGAAGCGCGGTCATTCAGACCACCGGCCATACCCATGTTGTCACCGGAGCCGCGTTTGAAGTTCGCGAGGAACTGGCCCTGCCAGTTGCCGCGGCGGATGTCGCGCAGGCCGCTGTTGTTCGTACCCCAGGAGTAGATCTGTTTGTTCATGATCAGCTCTTCACCGCGTTTGCCTTCTTTTTTGGAAGGGTTCGGGTTCTGGCCAATATAACCGAGGGCTGCATATTCCCACTCAGCTTCCGTGGGGAGGCGGTAGTTAGGGAGCATGATACCGTCTTCGAACTGTGCGCCGCGGGGTGAGCCGTCAGGATTGCTGAACTGCTTTTTCGAGGTTTTGCTCATCTTGCCGGGAGTGCCTTCGTAAAGGCCGGCGAGGTAAGATTTGCTGTCGAAGGTATTATCGTCCGCCTGGTTCATGATGTCCGCTTTGGACAGCAGGCCGGCATCCATGAGGAGCTTTTCGTTCACACGGTTGGAGCGCCATTTGGCGTAATCGGTCGCCTGTTTCCAGGTAACGCCTACCACCGGGTAATCATTATAAGCCGGGTGACGGAAATAATATTCCACCAAAGGCTCGTTGTAAGCCAGCTCGCTACGCCAAACCAGGGAATCCGGCAGGGCGCCGCGGTATGTGTCCGGGAAAGATTCGCCGTACATGCGGGTGAGCCAGTACAGGTACTCGCGGTAGTTCACGTTGGATACCTCATTCTCGTCTATATAGAAGGAAGATACCGTGATACGGCGGGGTATATTGTTCCAGTCCATCATCACATCCTGCTCGGTAGCACCCATGGCGAATGTACCGCCCTGAACGAAAACGAGACCCGGACCGGTGAATTGGTCTTTGCTTTTGGCTACGCTAAAACCACCCATTTTAGGGTCGTTGTAGGCCCAGCCTGTAGCTGAAGAAGACTCTTTCTTCTTTCCAAAAAGGCCACCATTCTTACAGGCCGACATTGACAACAACACACCGGTGCCTAGCATCAAGGATAAGGAGGTTAATCTGCGCATGCGATAACAGCTTTTGATCGATACAATTTAGGTATTCAATTAAGTAAACGCAAATGTAATTCTTTTTATTTTATAACAAAATTAATTAATCTGTAATAGCATAGCCCTAAAAGTTTACCGGAAAACGTCCCCCGGTTGCGAAATACCTTGTAATACATTAGGTTTGTGTTGAATACAAACCCTGCCATTCTTTATGAACCGCTCCCGCTTTGCCCTTTGCGCCATCTTTTGCCTGCTTTGCGGGGCCGGCCGGGTTGCGGGCCAGCGAACTTATGCCCCCCGGTCCGTACTGGCGGACGGCAGCTGGCACAAGATCGCCGTAAAAGAGGCGGGTATATATAAGATAGATGCCGCCCAACTCCAGTCCATGGGCATTTCCACCGCCAATCTCGCCTCAGGCTCCATCCGCCTCTTCGGAAACGGCGGCGGTATGATCCCGGAAGATAATGCCGTACCCCGGCCGGACGATCTCCGGCAGAATGCCATTTTTGTGGAAGACGGGGGAGACGGCTTATTTAACGGTGGCGACTTCCTTTTATTTTACGCTCCCGGGCCGCACCGCTGGGCCCGCGACGGTAGCGGGTACTACCATACCAGCCATCTGTATTCAGACTCAGCCTGTTACTTTGTGAATATTGCGCCCGGCGGGCTCCGGATAAACACGGATACTGCCATGCCCGCAGCCACGCGCACCGTGACGGCCTACGACTTTCATACCGTATACGAAAAAGACGAAATAAATATCCTGTCCAGCGGCAAACAATGGTTCGGCCAGCTGTTCAGCACCGTACCGGGCGGTGTTGCGGAAAGAAGTTATGCACTTACCGCCCCCGCCGGGCTTACCGCGGCCATCCTGCGTATCCGGCTGGCGGCCCGCAGCAGCTCCGGCGCCCGTTTCGACCTGAGCCTGGGCAACAACGCCATAAAATCCTTCCTCCCGCCCCCCGTGAGCGGGAATATTTTTGAAACCTATGCCAGCACGGTCACCGAAAGGCTGACCGTGGCCGGCGCGGGTAACTTTACGCTCCGGTTCACCGGCAACTCCGGCGCACAGGGCTGGCTGGACTTTATCGCGATAGAAGGCAGAAGCCCTTTGGCTTTACCGGCACAGGGCGTTTTAATGTTCCGCGACAATCCAAGCACGGGCGCGGGGCAAACGGCCGGTTTTGAGCTGGCCAACGGTACCGCGCAAACGATGGTCTGGGACGTGAGCATACCGCATCAGCCCGTACGACTCGCTGCTTCGCTCACCGGCAGCACGCTTCGTTTTTCGAGGGATGCCGCTGTTTTGAGGGAATACGCCGCCTTTAATCCCGCCGTGCTGCCCGCGCCCCTGTATGTGGGCCCCGTGGCAAACCAGGATTTGCACGGGCTTTCCGCACAGGACATGCTGATCGTCTGCCCCGCCGCATTTCAACCGGCGGCAAACCGGCTGGCGGCATGGCATGGGGAAAAGCATGGGCTGAAAGTGGCGGTGGTGCCTACCGAACAGGTATGGAACGAATTCGGCTCCGGCATCGGCGATCCCGCGGCCCTGCGCGATCTCCTGAAAATGCTGCACGACCGCGGCGGCCTGCGGTACGTTCTCCTGTTGGGCCGCGCCTCCTGCGATTATAAAGACCGGGTAAGGAACAATACGAACTTTGTGCCCACCTGGCAAAGCGATAATTCCCTTCATGGCATCAACAGTTACATGTCCGACGACTTTTATGGTTTCCTGGGAGACAGGGACGACATCAATGGCAGCGGCGCCCTGCTGGACGCGGCCGTTGGCCGCCTGCCCGTGAGGATCCCGCAGGAGGCGGATGCAGCTGTGAATAAGATCATACAATACAATACCCCGGCTGATTTTGGCCCATGGCGGCAGGAAATGACCTTTGTGGCGGACGATGAGGACGGCAACCTGCACCTGGAAGATGCGGAGATAGTCAGCAACATCGTAGCCGGGGAAGAAAGCGCTTTTAATATCGGCAAACTGTACCTGGACGCATTCCCGCAGGTATCCGCCACGGCCGGAAGCCGTTATCCCGCGGTGAACGAAGCGATCCGGCAGCGTATGTACAGCGGGAACCTGGTATGGAATTATACCGGCCATGGCACCTTCAACCGGCTGGCCGAAGAGGCCGTGCTGGAAGAAAGCGCCATCGACGGCTGGCAGAATGCGGGCCGGCTGCCCCTGATGGTGACGGCTACCTGCGACTTTGCGCCATTTGACAATCCGGATTTTAATTCACTCGGAGAAAAGCTGCTGCTGCGGGAAAATGGAGGTGCGATTGCGCTGATGACCACCACCCGCGCAGTGTTCGCTTATTCGAACCTCGTGATGAACGCCAATTATTTCCGGCGCGCGTTCAGCCCCGGCGCGGGCGGCCGGATGCCCACATTGGGCGAAGGCGCCATGCTGGCTAAAAACGATACCTATTCCCAGAACGGGGATGTGATCAATAACCGGAAGTTCCAGCTGCTGGGCGATCCGGCCATGCCGCTGGCTTTCCCGGAATGGACGGTGAACACCGATTCGCTGAACGGGCGGGAGATACAGCTCAGTGATTCGCTGAAGGCACTGGGAAAATATACCCTCTCCGGCAGCGTGCGGGACGGGGCGGGCAACCTGCAATCCGGCTACAGCGGCATACTGGACGTGACGGTGTACGATAAACCCGCGGGCCGCAATACCCGGGGAAACGACCCGGGCAGCAGCCCCGTAAGTTTTGCGGTACAGGACCGTATCCTTTTCCGGGGGCGCGATACCGTGCAGAACGGGCGCTTCAGGTTCACGTTCGTGGTGCCGAAAGACATGAGCCAGGCGGACGGCAACGCGCGCATCAGTTATTATACCAGCAATGCCCGGGAAGACGGCGGCGGGTTTTATAACCGGCTGGCAGCCAATGGCACCGCGCCCGATGCGCCGGAAGACAACGAAGGCCCCGCGATCAGGGCCTGGATGAACGACCGGGGTTTTACCAGCGGGGACATTACAAACGAAAACCCGCTGCTGCTCATCAACCTCCGCGACGCCAACGGCATCAACGCCACGGGCAACGGCATCGGCCACGACATTACCGCCATCCTGGATGACAGTACGCAGTTCTTCATACTCAACGAGTTCCACGAAGCCCTGCCCGGCGACTACCGGGAAGGGAATATACGTTTCCCCATGGCCGGGCTGGCCCCGGGGGAGCATACGCTCACCATCCGAGCATGGGACAGCTACAATAACTCCACGACCATTAACATCCGTTTTACGGTCATCCCCAAATCCTCGCTGGCAGTGGAAAAGGTCGGTAATTACCCCAACCCTTTCCGGGGGCAGACGAGGTTTATCTTTTATCATAACCAGCAAGGCGTTGATGTTGATGTGGTTATACGTATCTTTACTGCCGCCGGACAAAATGTGAGCACGATCCGGCGCACAATAAACACGGGAAATGGCCGTTATGATGGCGTCTCGTGGAATGGCACGGCCGACACAGGAGCGAGAGTAACCCCTGGCATCTACTTTTATCAAATCGTTGTAAAGGGAAGGGACAATACTCAAAAAGTATTCGGAGGGCAACTTATATTATTATAATGTATAGATTAAAAATTGACTATATTTGAATAATAAATATTATACGTTCGGCTCCTTTACTTGGATTTAATAAATTACACATTATTTTTACGTTTAAGCTAACTACTAACTAAATATAGTATTGCATGTTTTCCAGGATAACGACAGTTGTTATTTGCATTTTCTCCCTGTTCCTATGTCAGCGTTCTTACGCTCAGCTGGATCCCGGTGTACCGGTGGACGGCAGGTCAAATGTAATCAGCACGGCTGTTCCTTTTTTAAGAATATCCCCGGACGCGCGCAGCGGTGCGCTTGGCGATGCGGGCATTGCCATTTCGCCTGATGCCAACTCCGTGTACTGGAACTTCTCCAAGCTGCCTTTTGCCAAACAGAAATCAGCGGTAGCCGTTACGTATACTCCCTGGCTGAAAGAGCTGGTGAACGATGTGTTCCTCGCACAGGTTGCCGGTTACACCCAGATAGACGAGCTCCAGACCATCGGCGGTTCCCTCCGTTATTTTTCCCTGGGCGACATTGAGTTCAGGAACAGCAACGGCCAGTTCGACGGTAACTTCCGCCCCCGCGAATGGGCGCTGGACGCTGGGTACGCCCGCAAGCTCAGTGACAACTGGTCCATGTCCGTAGCACTTCGCTACATTCATTCCAGCCTTGCTTCCGGAACGATAGACAACCAGCCCATCAGGCCCGGCCGCTCCGTAGCCGCGGACCTTACCGGTTTTTATACGAAAGACTTCGAGAAGGACGATGGGGTGAATAACAATTTCAGCTTTGGTTTTGCCATTACCAATATCGGTCAGAAGATCTCCTACACCCAGTCCGCGCAGAAAGACTTTCTGCCTACGAACCTGGGCGTTGGCGCCGCTTACACCATTGGGATGGATGAATATAATAAAGTGACCTTTACCCTGGACGTGAACAAACTCCTGGTGCCCACACCCCAGTACCAGGGCGATACCATGCTGGTATATCCTGACAAAAGCGTGCTGGAAGGGTTGTTTTCCTCCTTTGGCGATGCCCCCGGCGGCCTGAAGGAAGAAATGCACGAACTGATGTATTCAGTGGGCGCTGAATACTGGTACAACGACATGTTTGCCGTGCGCGCCGGTTATTACAACGAGCACGCCACCAAAGGCAACCGCAAATACTTTACAGCCGGCATTGGCGTTAAATACAACATCTTCGGGCTCAACTTCTCCTACCTGGTGCCGTCCGGTACGGGGATCCAGCGCAACCCATTGTCTAACACGCTGCGCTTCACGCTCAGCTTCGACATCGGTGCCAAAGAGGAATAAACGTATATTTGCCATAATAACTGATAGTTGAATAAATCCTCCGAAGCTAAGGGGGATTTATTATTTTACGGGTCTGCTAAACAAACAATATGAGCAAGTTAAGGATCGGATTAGGCGTGGATTTTCATCAACTGGTGCCGGACAGGGACTTCTGGCTGGGCGGCGTACTGGTGCCGCATACAAAAGGCGCGCTGGGCCACAGCGATGCGGACGTGCTGCTGCACGCCATCTGCGACGCGATGCTGGGCGCGGCCAGCCTGGGAGACATCGGGGTACATTTCCCCGATACGGATCAGGCGTATAAAAATATCGACAGCAAAATACTGCTGGCCCGCACTACAGAGCTGATAGCGGCCAAAGGCTACAGCGTAGTGAATGTGGATGCGTCGCTCTGCCTGCAGGCACCCAAGATCAAACCTTATGTGCCCGCCATGCAGGAAGTGATTGCGCAGCACCTGGGCGTGACCGTGGAGGAAGTGTCCATCAAGGCCACGACCACCGAAAAGCTCGGTTTTGTAGGGCGCGAAGAAGGCGTGGTGGCCTATGCCACCGTGCTGCTGGAAAAGCAATAATTCATTTATAGATAACTAGTTACCTTTGTTCAATGGCTGATATTCAAGTAAAGATCATCAATCGCTCGGCAAACCCTTTGCCTTCATACGCCACGGCGGACGCCGCCGGCATGGACCTTCGCGCGAACCTGGAAGCTGCTGTCACCCTGCAGCCGATGGAGCGCACCCTGGTGCCTACCGGTCTTTTTATGGAACTGCCTTCCGGTTTTGAAGCACAGGTGCGCCCACGCAGCGGCCTCGCCATTAAACAAGGGCTTACACTGCTGAATACGCCTGGCACGATAGATGCAGATTACAGGGGAGAGATTAAGATCATTATAATTAACCTGTCCGTGGAACCGCAAACCATCCAGCATGGGGACCGCATTGCCCAAATGGTGATTGCGCCTTTTGTACAGGCTACGCTGGCCGAAGTGCCCGAGCTGAGCGATACGGAAAGAGGAGCGGGCGGATTTGGCCATACCGGAAAATCCTGAGCATGCGCTTAAGCGGAATATTTATAACTGTCACCGCGTGCCTGATAGCCGCAGCCTGTGGGAACACGAAAAAAGTCGTTTCCACACCCGGCCCCCTGCAACAGGAGGTAATGGCCCAGCGCGCGGACAGCCTGTTTTTCGCCGCGCAGCGTTCCAAAATGCTCGGCGATTACAAAACAGCGATCACGCAATATTCCGATTATATCCGGCTGAACCGGAACAATCCCACCGTTTATTACGAACTGAGCCGCCTCTTCCTGGAAGTGCGCAACCCGCAGTACGCGCTTGGTTTCGCACGCCGCGCCGCCGCCATGGACACCTCGAACAAATGGTTCCAGATGGCGCTGGCTGAAGGATATTCCGTCAACGAAATGTTTGACAGCGCGGCGATCGTATACGACCGCCTGAGCAAACAGGACCCACTGAACGAAGAGCTGCTGTTCAATAAAGGCATTTCGCTCTCCAAAGCCAGGAACTACTCCGAAGCGCTCCAGGTGTTTGACACGCTGGAAGCCAAGGTGGGCGTGGCCGAAGAGATCATCTTCCAGAAGCAGCGCATTTACCTGCGGCTGGACATGGTGGACGAAGCAGCCGCCCAGGTGCGGAGGCTGATAGCCCAGGAGCCGGCTGAACTGCGCTATTGGGGCCTGCTGGCGGAGATTTACGAATCCGTGGAACGCACCAAAGAAGCCAGGGCCGTCTATGACACCATCCTCACGATGGACCCGAAACATCCGCGGGCGCTGATCGCCATCGCCAACTTCGAAAAGAAAAACGGCAACGAACCGCAATACCGCGCATACCTGATCAAAGCATTCAGCAACCCGGATTACACGATCGACGAAAAAGTATCTTTCGTATATCCGTACCTGCAAATGCTGGAGACGGACACGACCAAAAAAGACGAAGGCATCCTGCTTACCAAACTCATTGTGGATTCCCATCCCAATGAGCCGAAGGCATACGCGCTACGGGCGGACATGTTCTCCCAGGCGGACATGCCGGATAGCGCCATCGTGAATTACCACAAGTCCATTGCACTGGACAGCACACGCTTCAGCGTATGGTACCAGCTGATGTGGCTGTATTCGAGGGCGGACCAGTCGGACTCCCTGCTGCGCGTGAGCGATCATGTGATCACGCAGTTCCCGAAAGAGTTCATGGGCTATTATTTTAACGGTCTTGCCAACTATTTCAAACAACGGCATGACGCCGCGGCCCGCTCGTTGAACACCGCCCTTGCCATCGGCGGGGAAAAACGTTTCGTGGGTGATGTGTACGCGCTGCTGGGCGATACTTACCACGCCAGCGGCATGCACGCCCGCAGCGACAGCTGTTACGACATGGTGCTGAGCCTGCGCCCGAAGGACCATATGGTGATGAACAACTACAGCTATTACCTGTCCATGCGGGGAGACAAGCTGGACAAAGCCGAACAGCTGAGCCGCCGCTCGCTGGAACTGAAGCCGGAAAGCCCCACCTACATGGATACTTACGCCTGGATATTGTTCCGCCTGGGCCGTTATAAAGAAGCAAAAGTATGGATCGAGAAGGCGCTGCAGAATCCTGAAGCGCAGCAGGACCCGGATGTGCTGGAACATTACGGGGATATTCTTTTTAACCTGAACGAAAAAGAAAAAGCTGTTCAGTACTGGCAGCTGGCCAAGGAAAAAGGAGCGAACTCCAACGGCCTGGCCCGGAAGATAGCAGAGAAACGTTACATCAGAAACATGGACCGGTAAGTGCGCGCACGTACCGGTAAATTATAAACTATTACACGCACAATGAAGCCAAAAGCAGTACTACAGCTTGTTACATGTCTTGCCAGCCTGGCCCTGTTCAGCTGCCGCTCCACGAAGATCACGCGCGCCACTTTTCCTTCAGACACCACGGCATCGCGTACCGCGGACTCCGCCGGTAGTGAAAAAGACCTTGCCCTTGCCAGGAGCATTCATGAAAAAGTGACTGCCAACCGCCTGGAATACAAGACCTTTTCAGCCGAAATGAAAATGGACTACGAGGACGACAAGGGGAAAAAAATGAACAACCTTGGCGTGAACGTGCGTATGCAATACGACAGCATCATCTGGATCCGCGTATCCGGCCCGCTGAACGTGGAAGGCGCGCGTATACTCGTTACAAAGGACAGCATCAAGATCATCAACAAGATGGAAGGCACCGTCACCCTCCGCAGCGTGAGCGAAGGGAAGGAACTGCTGAAGATGGACCTGAGCCTGGCAGCCCTGCAGGACCTGATCGTGGGCAACCCCGTATTCCTGTCCGATTCCATCAGCAATATCGTGAGCACTCCGTCCATCATTTCTTTTACGTCCTTACAGCCCGAGCTGGTAAGTATGTTTAATGTATTTGCGGACGACTTCCTGATACAACAATGCAAGATCACCGAAAAAGACAGCACCCGCCCCGATCCCCGCGTGGTGGAGCTGACCTACGGCGATCACAAACCCGTGGAGAATAAAAAAATGGCCTTCCAGCGGAAAATATACGTGGAAGAAAAGAACGTGGTGAAAGTGGCATTGGATTTCAAGAAGATGGAACTGAACAAACCGCTGACTTTCCCCTTTGCCATTCCTCCATCCTACACCCGTCAGTAAACAATTTCGTTGTATATTTAACGTTATAATCATCACTAAATAGCAATATGGTGCAATTGAAAAAGTTTATCCCTGTTTTGTTGTTGGCGCTGGCCCTCATGCCCGTAATGCTGCATGCGCAAAACCAACCTTCGCGGGAGGAACTGGAGAAGAGAAAGCGCGAGCTGCAAAAGGAAATGGAGGAAGCGCAGGCTATTTTGAAAGAGACGAAAAAAACCAGTAAAGAAAGCCTGGGCCAGCTGCGCGCCCTCCGCAACAAGATTGACGTGCGCAGCAAAATGATCCGGAATATCAACGAAGAGATCAACTTCATCAATGGCGACATCAACAACGCCCTGCGCGATGTGAAGACCCTGCAAAACGACCTGGACACGCTCAAGCAACAATACGCCCAACTGATCGTAGCCGCGTACAAAAACCGCAGCTCCTATGCGTTGATGAACTTCATCTTTTCCGCCGAAAGTTTTAACGAAGCGATCAAACGTTACCAGTACCTCAAACAATACCGGGACTTCCGCCGCCGCCAGGCAGACAATATCATCGAAACACAAACACAGCTGCAAACGAAGGTGAAGAACCTCCAGGATCAGCGAGTGAAACGTTCCGTTACACTCAAAACCGAGCAGGAAGAACGCGCCACCCTCGAAAAAGACCGCAAGGAAAAAGATGAAGTGGTAGCCAAGCTGAAAGGCCGTGAAAAAGAACTGCTGGCGGACATCAGCCAGAAACAGAAAGACCAGAAAAAGATACAGGACCTGATCCGCTCCGTGATCCGGAAAGAAATAGAAGCCGCCCGTAAAAAGGCGGAAGCCGAAGAGCTGGCCCGTAAAAAGGCCGCCGAAGCAGAACGCAAACGCAGAGAAGAGGAAAGACAGCGCGCACTCGCCGCAGCAAGGGAAGCCGCCAAAGCTGCCGCCGCGAACAATGCAGCCAACAACACAGCCGCCGCCAGCCAGCCTTCAGCGCCAGCCCCCCCTCCCAAACCGGAGCCAGAGGCCCCTGCCCCCGCAGCCAAATCTTCCCGTGTATACAACGTACTGGAAGCATCCCCCGAAGCTGCCGCACTTTCAGAAAAATTTGAAGACAACAAAGGCAGGCTTCCCTGGCCGGTGGAATCAGGGATGATCATCGGGTTTTTCGGGAAACAGAAAATGGTCGATATCGATAAAGTAGTGGAAGAAAATGACGGGATGATTTTCGCCACCCGCAAAGGCGGCAGCGTAAAAGCTATTTTTGAAGGAGAAGTAAGGGTGGTAATGGCGATCCCTGGTGGTGGTTATTCCATCCTGGTGAAACATGGCCAGTACTTCACCAACTATGTGGGCATGCAATCCTTCACTGTTAAATCCGGGCAGAAAATAAGCACCGGCCAGGTGATAGGCACCGCCAAAACAAATGAAGAAGAAAGCGCCGGCACCGTGGAAGTACAGATCTACAAACTGGATAAGTTGCAGAACACCAATCTCTGGATACCTAACCGCAGATAGGGTGATTTGACAAGATAAAAAAAGGCGTCCCGAAGCTTTCGGGACGCCTTTTTTATTTGACCGGGGCCGGTTATTTCACCAGCGCCGCTTGTAATACATTGTCGTACAAAGCCTCATACTGCGGTATGATATTGTCGATGTGAAAGCGGGAGGCTTGCTCCAGCGCACCTTTGCGCAGCTGGGCCAGCAGGTTGTCATCTTTCAGGATGGCGATGGCATGGGCCGCCATCTGGTCCACATCGCCCACGGGGCTGCTGTAGCCGGTCACACCGTCGATATTGATCTCGGGAAGCCCGCCCGCGTTCGAACTCAGTACCGGTACCTGTGAAGCCATGGCTTCCAGCGCGGCAAGGCCGAAGCTCTCGTATTCGGAGGGCAGGATAAAGAGGTCGCTGATGGACATGACATCTTCCAGCTGCTCCTGTTTCCCGACAAAACGGATATCGTCGCAGAGGCCCAGCTCGCGGCAGAGGCATTCGATGGAAGGCCTGTCCGGCCCGTCACCTACCAGCAATAATTTAGCCGGCATCACGTCGCGCACCTGCTTGAATACTTTCACCACATCCGGTACACGTTTCACTTTGCGGAAGTTGGACACGTGCAGGAGGATCTTCTCCCCGTTAGGCGCCACGGCCTGGCGGAAGTGCGGAAGGTCTTTCCGTGCAAAACGCGCCGTATCCACGAAGTTGTAGATCACGGAGATATCCTTTTCGATAGGGAATGACTTAAACGTTTCTTCCCGCAGGTTGTGGGATACCGCGGTAATGGCGTCGGACTCGTTGATCGAGAAAGTAACCACCGGGGCATAGGTTTTATCCTTGCCTACCAGCGTGATGTCCGTACCATGTAAGGTGGTGATGAAAGGTATGTACCTGCCGTGTTTGGCCACGATCTGCTGCGCCATATATGCCGTGGAGGCGTGGGGAATGGCATAGTGTACATGTAAAAGGTCTAATTTCTGGTTCAGGATCACGTCCACCATCGTGCTGCTCAGGGCGCTTTCATAAGGAGGAAAGTCGAACAGCGGATATGTGGGAACCTGTACTTCATGATAAAAAATGTTGGCGTGGAAGCCATTGAGGCGAACGGGTTGCTGGTAGGTGATAAAATGTACCATATGCCCTTTGTCCGCCAGCGCTTTCCCTAATTCTGTAGCCAACACACCGCTACCCCCGTAAGTAGGATAGCAAACTATTCCAATGCGCATCCCTGTTGTGGTTTTTATGAGTTGCTAAGGTACATATTTTAAAATTAGTTAGCTTTAAAGCCAAATCGAGATCCTTACAATGAGAAAGCCAATTTTAGTACTCCTGGCCTGCTGTGCGGCACAGTTTTCCTTTGCGCAGCAGGACGATTCCACCACGCTCCGCCGCCTGGCGGATGAGGTGCTGACGAACGGAAAAGCCTATGACAACCTGCGTGTGCTGACCAAGACCATTGGCGGCCGGCTGGCCGGAAGCCCGCAGATGGTAAAAGCCGAAAAGTGGGGCGAAGCCGCGCTGAAAGCAGCAGGCGCGGATAAGGTCTATACCCAGGAATGTATGGTGCCGCATTGGGTCCGCGGTGAAAAGGAGCAGGCGCGCATCATCAGCAACCGCCGCGACTATGTGGCTCCGCTGAATATCATCGCCCTGGGCAACTCTGTAGGCACCGGTGCCAAAGGCGTTACGGCCCCCGTCCTGGAGATCAATTCATTTGAAGAACTGGAAGAAAAGAAGGACCTGGTGAAGGGGAAAATCGTGTTCTACAACTATAAATTTAACCCAAAATTCATCAAAACATTCCGTTCCTACGGCGATGCGGTACGCTTCCGCAGCCAGGGCCCCAGTCGTGCATCCAAATACGGCGCGCTGGCTATCGTGGTGCGTTCCATGAGCCACAGCACGGACAATCATCCGCATACGGGCGGCACCCGGTACAACGATTCTTTTCCAAAGATCGCCGCAGTGGCCATTGGTCTGAAAGACGCGGAAGTACTCAGCAAACGCATCACGAACGACCCTTCCATGAAACTCTTCCTGCGCACCACCTGCCAGATGCTGCCCGATACCATCGGCCATAATATCATCGGCGAGCTGCGCGGCTCCGAGTTCCCGGACGAATACATCACCGTAGGCGGCCACCTGGATGCCTGGGACAATACCGAAGGCGCGCACGATGACGGCACCGGCTGCGTGCAGAGCATCGAGATCATCCGTGCCTACAAAGCTCTCGGCATCCGCCCGAAACGCACCATCCGCGTGGTACTGTTCGCCAATGAAGAGAACGGCCTGCGCGGCGGCAGCAAATATGCGGAACAGGCCAAAGCCAACAATGAAAAACACCTCTTCGCCCTGGAAAGTGACGCGGGCGGCTTCACGCCCCGTGGGTTTATCATGGATATGAGCGATGCGCAGCGCAACAAGATCAAAAGCTGGCTACCGCTTTTCCTGCCTTATGGGCTGTATGATTTCGACGAAGTAGGCGGCGGAGCGGACATCGGCCCGCTGCACAACCTGCTGGGCACCCCCATGGCTGAACTTTCTCCCGACTCACAACGTTATTTTGATATTCACCATGCCGCTTCAGATGTATTTGAAGCCGTGAACAAGCGGGAGCTTGAACTGGGCGCCGTAGGAATGGGCGCGCTGGTATACCTCGTAGATAAATACGGTTTATAATTTAACTATGAAAAGATTTATTCTCGTAATCGTTGCAGTGCTGCTGCTCATTTTTGGGGTCTTTTTTGTGATCCGTTATTATTTCGTATTCGGGCGCGGCACCAAGGCCGGGGAACTGAACTTTTTTGTGCAGAAAGGATACGTCTGGAAAACTTACGAAGGCCGCCTGATACAGACCGGTTTCAAACCCCAGAACATGGGCGGGGTGCAGTCCAACGAATTCCAGTTTTCCGTGACCAGCGAAAAAGTGGCCGCACAGCTGATGGCGGCCAGCGGCAAAACGCTGGAGCTGCATTATAAGGAATACCTGGGCGCGCTTCCCTGGCGCGGTTATAGCAACTTTATCGTGGACAGCGTATTGTCTGTAACCGATCCGGCTACGGGGAAAAAGGTGCCTTTTTAGGATAATGATCTTTCAAAATAAAAGCCGGGCTGTATGGCAGCCCGGCTTTGTTATTGATAAAGTAAAATGATGGGATCAGTTGTGCTTTGTTTTGAAGCTGCAGAAAGTAAAATTCTGCATTGTCTTAAAAGGCGTTACATGGTCTTCAGTAATGCACCTGATTTTGGTAAATCCTTCAGAAAGCCGCTCCTGCAAATCTTCTTCGTTATACTGCCTGATCTCAAGGCCGCTGCACTTCGTAGGCCCATCATGCGAAAAGGTGCCAATGGTAAGAAAACCATTCACGGAAAGCCGGGCAATCTCCAGGTATTTTTCGATCTGTTGATCTGAGGTCAGAAAATGAAATGTAGCCCGGTCGTGCCAGAGATCATAACGCTTAGACGGCTTAAAGTCCGTAATGTCCGAAACGATCCAGGTTACCTTGCCGGCCTGCGCCCCTAATCTATCCTGAGCCCTTTGCAAGGCCTGCGCTGAGATGTCCAGAACGGTAATATCCTGGAAGTCTTCCTGTAACAGGAAATCTACCAGCTTGCTGTCGCCTCCTCCTATATCAATGATGTTCGCGTTTTTTGGGAGATTAAATTCCCGGATAAAGGCCAGGGAGGTTTCCGGAACTTCCTGGGTCCAGCTTACCTCATGAGGTTGTTTTTCGGTGTAGACTTTCTCCCAATGCTGTTTGTTGGTCATCATCACAAAGAATTTTAAACAAAGTTACCTGATAAAATGGGGAACTGTGTGCTCAGCATTCAACTGTTGCAAAATATGCAAGGGTTCAATTCACCCCGCATAGATCAAAAATATCGCCGGCCGTTTATGAAAATCCGCATCGGCCTGTTTCTTCCACTGCGCCACCGTCTGCGTGCGGATGTATTCCGTGGGGGCGGTGAGATCAACGGCTACGCAGAGCAACGTGCTGTCGTTGCAGTTGGCGAGGATATCTTTCAGTAACTGGTTATTCCGGTAAGGCGCTTCGATGAAAAGCTGTGTTTGTTGTTTTTTGGCGGAAGCAGCTTCCAGGTCTTTGATGGCTTTGCCGCGCTCCGGCGGCTTCACCGGCAGGTAACCTACAAACTGGAAATTCTGTCCATTCATGCCGGACGCCATCAGGGCCAGCAGCATGGAGTTGGGGCCAACGAGCGGCACCACTTTGGCATTTACGCTGTGCGCTGCCTGAACCACGAGTTGCCCCGGGTCCGCAATGGCGGGGCAGCCTGCTTCGCTGATCACGCCGATGGAATGGCCTTCCTGCAATAGTTTGCGCGTGAGGTTCAGGTCCGGCGGGTTGTGTTCGTTCATCAGGTGCAGCTGCAGCGAATCGATGTCGATGGACTTATCCAGCGCTTTCAGGAAACGGCGGGCCGTTCTTTCATTTTCCACATAAAATATCTTCAGCTGCCGCACCGTATCCGTAATGTAGGGCGGCAGGCTGAAAAGCGCGTCCGCGCTCAGTACCGTGGGCACCAGGAAAACTTTACCGGGCATTGGGAAGGCGTTGTTGTTGTAAATGGATGGTAGCGGCAATCACGGCGTAACAGGGCGCCAGTATCCATCCCAGCAGGGGGACGAACATCATCAGGTAAAACACGACACCGTTGCCGATGGCCATGCCTTTGTGCTGCCCGATGTAAGTGATGCTCTGCTTCATGGTCCACTGGCGGCGTTCGAAACTATAATCCATCATGGAGAAGCCGAAATAATAACACTCCACGAATAAAGCGATGAGCGGCGTGAGCCAGCCCACGACGGGAATAAAAGCCAGTATCGCGATGATGAGCATGAATACGGTCTGGTACAGCAGGTTGCGCAGGGAAAGACGGATACCGCGCACCACGTCTTTCATGAGCTGGGAAAAACTGAAAGGGAACTCTTTCTTTTGCATGATCGCTTCCGTTTTTTCGGAGAGGTACGCAAATAGCGGCGAGCCCACGATCAGGAAAAGATATTTAAAGAAGGAAAAATACATGAGCAGGAATACCAGCCGCATTGCAAACCCGACCAGCAGGAAAAAGAAATTGACCCAGGCGTTCTGTATGTCAGCGATCCAGGTTTTTAAAGGCAGCAGGTTCAGCACGTAGTCTATGAACACGCCGGAATAATCGAATACGAAATATATACCCACGGCAAACAGCAGGCAATAGATAATGCCCGGTATAATGATCCACTTCCACAAACGGTTCGCTGAAATGAACTGGTGCGCTTTGCCGTAAGACTGGATGGCGCCCAGTACTTCTCTTAATGAAAACAAAGGTCTTTCTTTTTAAAATGACGCAATCAGGCAGAGGGAGAAACACAGGAACAAAGGATGTAACGAATGTAAAATAGTAATATTTTGCAGTATGGCTAAACTGGACAGAGCATTTTATGCTGATAAAGATGTGTTAAAAGTTGCTAAAGCCTTGCTGGGTAAGATTTTGGTGACAGAAATAAATGGTGTGCGCACTTCGGGAAAGATCGTGGAAACGGAGGCTTATAACGGCGCGGTGGACAGGGCTTCCCATGCCTGGAACAACCGGCGCACGAACAGGACGGAGATCATGTACGGCCCGGGTGGCGCGGCTTATGTGTATCTCTGTTACGGCATTCATCATTTGTTCAACGTGGTCACCAATGTGAAGGATGTGCCGAATGCCGTGCTGGTACGTGGCCTGGAGCCGCTGGAAGGAATTGAGCCGATGCTTTTCCGTTGTGGCAAACAGAAGCTGGATCATACGCTTACGGCCGGCCCCGGCAGCCTGTCCAAAGCCCTGGGCATTACCACCGCGCTCACGGGGCAAAGCCTGCTGGGCGATACGATCTGGATAGAAGATGCGCCGGCGGTGCCTAAAAAAGATATTGTGACGGGCACCCGTGTAGGCGTGGCATATGCGATGGAAGATGCTTACCTGCCTTACCGGTTTTCATTGAAAGGGAGCCGCTGGGTGAGCAAAGGGAAGGGGCTGGAGAAATAGGTATAAAACGTACAAACTGGTTTAAATAAGAAGGGCTGGCAATCTCTGAGCCAGCCCTTCATTATTATGAGAAACGGTTAGAATTTCGGACAAAGCGTGCCGTTCTTCTTGTTGTCGTTTTTGGTACGGATGTAGATGACCGAAAGTTCCATACCACCCCGGTAATTGGAGGCAGGTTTCAGTGTGGACACGTTCAGGTCATAGCTCAGGCCTACTTTCACGCTGTTGAATTCAAGCCCTACGTAGGGGTTGATTGCATCTTTCAGGCGGAACCATGCGCCCAGGTAAAAGACGGTGGGCGCATCCGGATCTCCGTTGAGGTTAAAGCCGTAAGCACCGCCCATGGTAGTTTCCACGGCCTGGTTCTGTTTCATGTAGTGCGCGCTAAGGTGAATGCGGTTGCTGCCGTTCACCGGGAAAGAGCCGCCGCCATGGATGGTATAACGGTAGCTCAGGCGGTTGTTGTCCGCATTGAGGAACGTTTCCGTGGGCTGTGTAAAGTGATAATAAGACACGCCCAGGTAAAGGTTGGAAGATTCGCCTACCAGGCCACTATACAACAATCCCACGTTATAATCCATGTAAGAAATAGCAAGGTTGGTGATGGTTTCGCCGCTGGGCAGGGAAGGATCGTAACCGTTGTCCCCTATCTGCTGCTCGAATATCAGTTTGCTCTGGTCCACCCTCTTCTGCACAAAAGCCGCCTGGAGGCCGATACCCAATGTGTGATTCCCTTCCACGTCAAGGCCTTTATGATAGGCCGTGCTGAGCGCCACATAGTTGGAATTCAGCGCGCCGCCGCCTGTTTTGTCATACAGCGCCAGGATGCCTACGCCCCAGGTATCGGTGTAGGAAATGGTGTTTTTGAGGATACCGAAGTCCGCGGCAAGCGTACCGGTAACATATGGGGAGGCAATACTGCGCCATTGGGAGCGGTAATTGCCGGAAAGACGAAGGTCTCCGGAGAAGTACCCTGTAAAAGCAGGGTTCAGCGTAAGCGGAGAGGCGAAGAACTGCGTGAAATGCGGGTCCTGCGCCTTGGCGGAGCTGAATGCATAAAGGGTAATGGTTAATAGGAGTAGAACTTTTTTCATCACTTCAACGGTTATAAAAAATATAGGGACACTATATAATCCAAAGCTACAAAACAATATTCATATTTCAAATTAAATCTATATAACGAAAATACGCTAATGTATCTGCTTTGAAATGAATTGTAGAAGGTTTTCTGATCGACAGCTGCTACGGATCTGGTTGACGCACGGAAACGCCCCGGGAAGGGACTGGTTTCTTTCAATAGAACGCAAAAAAACGGAATTTGTTACTGCTGCACCTTGGTTCCGAAAGCGAGATCGCCCGCATCGCCGAGGCCGGGAACGATATACCCTTTGGCCGTGAGCTCGTCATCTATATCCCCGGCCCAGATGCTGATATTGGCGTCCGCATTCCTTTGTACGTATTCGATGCCGATGGTGCAGGCAATGGCCGTAACAATGTGAATATGAGCGGGTTTTCCGTATTCAGCCAGGTGATCGATGGTTTTGACGAGGGAGGCGCCGGTGGCCAGCATGGGATCGGAGAGGATCAGCACCTGTCCGTCCAGCGGGGGGCAGGATACATATTCCAGGCTGATCTCGAAGGTACCGTCCCGGTTGTGCTTACGGTAGGCGGAGATGTAGGCGTGGTTCGCTTTGTCGAAGTAATTCACGAGGCCCTGGTGTAAAGCCAGGCCGGCCCGGAGAATGGTGCCGAGTACAGGCTGCTGCCGGATTACCCCGCAGGTGGCGGTGCCCAGCGGCGTCTGTACTTCTTTATCGACGTAGGTGAGGGTTTTGCTGATCTCATAGGAGGCTACTTCGCCCAGGCGCTCCAGGTTCCTGCGAAACCGCATCCTGTCCGTCTGAATGACCTCGTCCCTGATTTCGCTCATCCATTCGCCTACCAGCGAATTGGTTTCACTCAAATTGATAATCATAAGCCCTGCCGTTTTGCGTTTGCACGCCAAAATAGCACTTTTTAGCTTACCAATGGTGAAAAGCACCGCGGCGAAAGGATTTATTAACCTTTCGCCGCCGTGATGCTTTAAATAAGGCGCCGGTGGCTTATTGGCCCTTCCGCCGGAGGTGCCCGAAGCCGTTTACCGGCCGCCGTTATTTTTATTACCCATTGTTGTAAAGTTTGTCCGGGATTGCCCGTCTATTCCCCTTTTGCCACGGATTCACTGATGGCCTTCGCTTTTTTCACCAGCTGGATGTATTCCGCGCGGTATCCCTCGGTGTCGTCCCCTTTGGCGGATACCGCCAGTTTGATGGCCGCATCGTAGCTGGATTTACCTGCATGCGGGCTGCTGCGCAACAACATACCGAACTGTGCCACGGAAGCGGCTAAACGGAAGTCTGCCGGGCATTCCGTGATATTTTTCGCGCCGGGCTGCAGTACTTCCTGGAGGAGCATGCTCTTATGGCCCTGTGGGGTTTTGTAACGCACCTTTACTGTGAGCACTTCTTTGCTCTGCACCAGCGGAGCCGGCGGCGGTGTGTTTTGCTGGTATTTGAGCGGGTCCACGGTGCCGCCTGCCGGCATGCGGGAGCCCGCCGGCACGATCTCATACAGGGCGGTCACCGCATGGCCGGAACCCATGTCCCCCGCGTCTTTTTTGTCATCGTTAAAATCCTCTTTGTTCAGCAGCCTGTTCTCATAACCTATGAGCCGGTAACCCTGAACCTGCGCGGGATTGAACTCCACCTGGAGTTTTACGTCCTTTGCAAGGGTGAAGAGGGTGCCGCCAAACTCTAAAGCAAAAGTCCGGCGGGCCTCTTCGAAATCATCGATATAGGCATAGTTTCCGTTTCCCTTGTCCGCAAGGGTTTCGAGATGATTATCTTTATAGTTGCCCATTCCAAATCCAAGCACGGACAGGAATACGCCATGTTCTCTTTCTTTTTCGATCAGTTTTTCCAGGTCCCGGTCGCTGGAGATGCCTACATTAAAATCTCCGTCTGTAGCCAGTATCACGCGGTTGTTCCCTTCCTTCATGAAATTCTCTTTTGCAATGCGGTAAGCCAGCTGGATACCTTCGCCGCCTGCCGTGGAGCCGCCTGCTTCAAGCTTGTCCAGGGCGGCAATGATGCGGCCTTTCTGATTGCCAGGGGTGGAGGGCAGCACCGTGCCTGCCGCGCCCGCATACACTACGATAGACACACGGTCTTTCGGCCGCAACTGCTGCACCAGCAGTTTAAATGCTTCTTTCACAAGGGGCAGCCTGTTCTCCGCATCCATAGAGCCGGATACATCCAGCAGGAATACGAGATTGGACGCGGGGAGATTATCGGTGGGTATACGTTTGCCCTGCATGCCTATGCGCACCAGCTGGTGGGAAGGGTTCCAGGGGCAAACGGCCAGGTCCGTATGAATGGCCACCGGGTCCTGGTTCTGCGGCGCGGGATAGTTATAATCGAAATAATTGATCAGCTCTTCCACCCGGACTGCGTCCACATCCGGCAGCTGGCCGTTTGCCAGAGAACGGCGTACGAGGGTGTACGAAGCGCGGTCCACATCCGCTGAAAACGTGCTCAGCGGCTCGCTTTTCACGGTGTGGTATTTGTTTTCGCTGATGCTGCTGAATTCGTTGGTGTTTACCTCTTCGGAATAGGCAAGTATGGGCTGGGTATGCACCAGACCTGGCGCCGCCATTCTCGCCTCGGTTTCACTGGCATTACCGATTACGAAATTTTTATCCTCCGTTTTTGCTCTGGGTGAATTATACCCTCTCACTATTATATCCTTCATTGCCGTCTGGGTTTCGGTCAGCACGATGCGGATATTTTTATCGTTTACGGAGAATGATTGCAGTTGGGATACATAACCGATGGCCCGTATCTCCAGCGTCACAGAATCGGTTTTCACTTTGAGGCTGAAGCTGCCTGAATCGTTTGTGGACGTTCTGAAGCGCGTGTCCGCCACCACTATCTGGGCGAATGGAACAGGCAATTGATCGCCGGCGCCCACCACCTGCCCTGAGATTATTTTATCGGTTGTTTTCTGGGCGTTTGCCATCAATACGGGGAAGGCTGCCAGCACCAGCAGGAGTATTTTTTTCATAACAGATCAGGTTTGTTTTCCTGGATATAGATGCAGGAAACAGGAGGTATTCCATAAAAGTTTTTTCCTTCCCGTTATCTTTGCAAAAATTCGCGGTATGGTATATAACGTAATCGGTTTAATGTCAGGCAGTTCGCTGGACGGGTTGGATCTTGCATTTGTGGAGCTGAGCGAGGTGCGGGGCCAGTGGGGGTATGTGATCCATGCCGCTGAATGCCTGCCTTACGACGCCCAATGGATAACTGATCTGAAAGGCGCCGTAAACCTGCCCGCGCGGGAATACCAGCTGCTGCATACCGCCTACGGGCATTATATCGGCACGCAGGTAAAAGAATTTATCCGCCGCCATCACCTGGAGCACCGGGTACATTTTATTGCCTCACATGGCCATACCACCTTTCATATACCCGAACAGAAAATGACGGCCCAACTGGGAGACGGCGCGGCTATCGCCGCGGAGACCGGCCTGCCTGTGATCAGCGACCTCCGCTCCATGGACGTAGCCCTGGGCGGCCAGGGCGCCCCGATCGTGCCCATCGGGGAAAAACTGCTTTTCCAGGATTATGATTACTGGCTGAACCTGGGAGGCATCGCCAATCTTTCAGCCAGAACGGCGGACGTTTACCACGCTTTTGACGTATGCCCGGCGAACCGTGTGCTGGACGCCCTGGCGCTGGCCCTCGGCAAAAATTATGATGAAAACGGCACCCTGGCTTCCGGCGGCGTCACAGACTCCAAACTGCTGGACGCGCTGAACGCACAGCCTTATTACGCGCAGCCCTTCCCCAAATCCCTGGCGAACGACTTCGGCACGGATGTGATATTGCCGCTGATCGGCACCTATACGCTGTCCACGCAGGGCAAACTGCGCACGTACGTGGAGCATATCGCGCAGCAGGTAACGGCGGCCGTTAAAGCCGTTTCAGGAGAAAATACACAGGAAAAGAAATTGCTGGTCACCGGCGGCGGTGCGTTTAACCACTTCCTGGTCAAAACGATAAAATCACAGCTGGAGCCCCTGGGCATCGCGGTGGTGATTCCCGATGAGCAGACGGCCGCTTACAAGGAAGCGCTGGTAATGGCGCTGATAGGCGCTTTGCGCTGGCGCCAGCAGCCGAATGTGCTCAGCTCTGTAACAGGCGCCGCCCGGGACAGTGTGAATGGTGCGTTGTACCTGGGCGAAGGCTGATCAGTCCTGCGGGAAAGCCAGTTCCTCGAACGTAAAACTATCCCCGTTAAATAATCCTTTGTCGCTGAGCTTCAGGTGAGGGATCACCAGCAGCGCCATGAAGGATAATGTCATAAAAGGCGCATCCAGTTTGCATCCTAAAGCCTTGGCCGCTTTGTCCAGCCGGCCGTAGCGGTGGGCGGTGAGGTAACCGTCTTCCGCGCTCATAAGCCCCGCCACCGGCAAGGGCATCACTTCATTCCCTTTTTCAGACACTACGCTGATGCCGCCTTTGCATTCGATCAGGGCGTTCACCGCCGCGCAGATACTTTCGTCATCGGTGCCTACGGCAATGATGTTATGACTGTCGTGCGCCACGGTAGATGCGATAGCCCCGTGTTTCAGCCCGAAGTGATGGATAAACCCGCAGGCTACGGGAGCGTCGTTGTAACGGTTCACCACGGCCACTTTCAGCACATCCTGCGAAACGTCCGAAGGGAGATTGCCATTGTGGCTGCACAATATCGCACTGATGCGGTTCGTGATCAGCTGGCCCTGGAGGGCTTCTATCACCTTTACCCTGATTGTCTGTTCGTGGCAGGCGATATGAAAATCCGCCGGCGTTTTGGGTGAGCAGCTGAAGCGGTTGATGGGAGTGATGGGCACAGAAGGGATCAGCGTCTGTCCGTGTTGCGCCACCAGCGTGCCGTTGATATAGGTTTCGAGAATGTTGAAGTCTGTTAGATTATCCACCACGATACAATCAGCCGGGTCATCTACCCGCAGCAGGCCCAGGGGCATTTTGTAGTGTAAAACAGGATTGACGCAGGCGGCCTGTAAAATGTTGTAGAGGTTGTAGCCCTTTGCCAGCGCCCTTTTCACCAGTACGTTGATGTGGCCTTCCTCCAGGTTGTCCGGATGTTTGTCGTCGCTGCAGAACATCACCATCTGCGGATGTGAATCGATCAGGGAGGAGAGGGCTTCGAAGTTCCGCGCGGCGCTGCCTTCCCTGATGAGGATGTGCATACCGTATTGCAGTTTATCCAGGGCTTCTTCCAGTGTAAAACATTCATGATCGGTAGAGATGCCCGCCGCGATATAACGGCCCGCGTCCGCGCCGCGGAGGCCGGGAGCATGGCCATCCACGGGTTTTCCCTGCTGCCTGGCCGCGGCTATTTTGGCCATCACCTCCGCGTCTTCATGCAGTACGCCGGGGTAGTTCATCATTTCGGAGAGGTAATAAATATCGGGGCGTTGCAGGAGCTGGTCCACGGCTTTGGCGTCTATGCTGTCCCCCGCTGTTTCGAATATGGTGGCGGGCACGCAGGAAGGCGCCCCGAAGCAGAATTTAAAAGGTACCTGGCGGCCGTTTTCCAGCATAAACTCCACTCCTTCCACACCGCAAACATTGGCTATTTCATGCGGGTCGGATACGGTGCCGGTGGTACCGTGCACCACGGCCATACGGGCAAATTCCGAAGGCACCAGCATGGCGCTTTCCACGTGTACATGCGCATCGATAAAACCGGGGAGAATGAAGCGGTCCGGCACAGGGTCTGCTGTGGGCTGAATATTCCGGATAAAACCGCCCGCAATGGTCACCACGGCGGGGTATGTTCTTCTGCCGGGAATGTCCACCACATGGCCGGCCAGCTGTAATTCGTTCATAGCCGTAAAACTCGTGAAAAACCGTTAAAGAAAACTTAATTGATTTTGCCAGTTCTGATAAAAAGATACATTTGTATCTATTCCCAATCTATCACTAAACTATTTTTTATGAAGAATTTCCTCATGTTAACCCTGGCGGTAACCCTTACAGGTACTGCGGTTAGCACGAAAGCACAGACAGTGGACGAAATTGTTGAGAAACATATCACCGCAATGGGCGGGAAAGATAAGCTGGCCGCCATCAAGTCTACCACCACGGAAGGCACGATGGAAGTACAGGGCATGGAATTCCCCTTTAAAGCGACGATCATCAATAAACGCGGCATGCGCATCGAATTTGAGGCCATGGGCACCAAAAACGTGCAGGTGGCTACCACTACCGGCGGCTGGAACCTGCTGGGCGTACAGCAGCAGACAGAACCGGTGGACGTGCCCGCCGAAAGCCTGAAAGAAATCGGCCCGGACCTGGATATTGAAGGTGAACTGGTAAATGCCAAAGAAAAAGGGCATACCCTGGAGCTGATCGGCAAAGAACCTATTGATGGCGGCGCTGAACTGTACAAGATCAAGCTGACCCGTAAAGACGGTAATGTGGCGAACTATTTCATCGACACAAAAACTTACTACATCACCAAAAGATCAGCAAACATGGGTGGTGAGGAAGCGATCAATTCATTGCTGGATTATAAAAAGACGGATGACGGCTACGCTTACGCTACTGTTGTGGAAACACAGCCCACCGGCGTAAAAGTGAAAGTGAACAAGATTACTTTTAATCCCCCCGTGGACGAAAAGATCTTCGACAAACCGGCGAAATAAACATCCCGGCAACGTATAAAAAAAGAGGGTGCTCCACAAGGGGCACCCTCTTTTTTATGGCTTGTATTTTTTGAGCATTTCCGAGGCCTCGTCCCTGACGCGGTCCGCCAGGTGTTGCGGCTGCAGCACTTTTACGCGGCTGCCGTTGCTGAGCAGCAACATGATCAGCTCATGGTTCACCACGATATTCAGTTTGATGCGGCATTCCTCTTCATTGTCTATCAGCACCTGCTGGGAAGAGTGCAGCGGCTGCGTTTTCACGTATTTCCCCTGGTGCGGGGTGTAGGAAAGAATGATCTCTTCCGGCTCGCCTTCCGATACGGTAATGCCGATAGCGTGCTGGAAATAACTGGCGTCGTCAAAATTCTTTTCGTCGAAGTGTTTGTCTGTGGGCCAGAGTTTCACCACACGGTCCAGCGCAAAGGTGAGCAGGGTGCCGCCTTTTGCTTTCTGGCTTTTGCCGATGAGGTAAAAACGATGGTTGTATTCGCGGAGGTGGTAGGGCTCCACCCAGTGTTCTTTGGGTTCGCTGCGGTCAAAGCTCTGGTAGGCGATACGGATCACTTCCAGGTTTTTGATGGCGTCCACGATCTCGGGGATCAGTTCCGCGCCCTTGTACTGGCTACCCCTGCTGAATTTGATCAGGCCGCGGTTTTCCAGCTGCTGGCGGTTCATTTTGAGGCTGGCGGCTATTTTGAGGATAGCGTCTTCGAACCGCTGGATGACGGGCAGGTTGCGAAACTGTTCCAGTATGCCGATGGCCACTTCCAGCCCCTGGAGGTCCGCTTCGTCTATGGGGCTGTTGCTGATCGAGAAATTTTCATCCGAATAATGGTACGCCCGCTTGCCGCGGTCGTATACAATAGGAGCGAAGTAGTTGAGCTCCGCATCGTTACGCATATCTTCTATGTCTTTCTGGATCGTACGCACGGCAATGGACTTGTCCATTTTGTCCGAAACGAACGCCACCAGGTCTTCCAGGGAGGGTTTGGGCAGGCGTTTATTGCGAAAGCGCTCGTCCAGCCAGCGGTAACGGGAAAGCGCATCTTTATTTTTGGGCATTTTTATCTTTTTTACCGGCTCTAAAATAAAACAATTTTGCTACGCATATCCCCTGCGTAAAGCCCCAATACTTTTGTATCGTTATCAATTCAGCAACTATGAAAAAGGTATCCGTACAAACATCAGATTACAGGGAAGCAACCGCCATCAAAGTGGGCCAGATCATACTGGACGATTCTCACTACCTCACCTGCTGGGGTTATCTTGAGACGGCGGAAGGCTGGCGCAAATGCGATTTTGTCACCAATTACGACGTGCTGAACACGATGCTGCGCGCCGTGGAAGACAAAAGCGAGGCCGTACAGATGGCGATCGTGCAGAAGCTGGAAACGATGGAGCAGATACCTGAAATGATTGATTTTGAAGCGCAGCTGGGTGAGCCCGTATTGTTTGACAATCTCAGTTTCCAGCTGGCCCGCCCGCAGTTTGAGCCGGGTACCGAATGGATGGAATATTCAGATAACAACTGTTTTTATATCCGCAAAGCCGAGCCGATCACCAGCGCGGAAGCCAACGCCCGCGGCGTGGCGCAGTGCATGAGCACGCTGGCCGGTCATTACGAGCTGTACCTGGGTTACCTGGAGCTTGAATTTGACGAAATAACCGCCCGGCAGGAAGCTGAACTGCAGGACGATATGAAATACACCCTGGCGTATTACGCCTGGCAACAATCCGCTAAAAGAGCTTAAAAATATTCAGCCGTTCTGATCATCCGTTTCCCCTTGTTAACCTTAAAACATTCATTGCACCCTTTGTTAACCATTTAAAAACATCCGTTTCTCCGGTTAACCCTTAAGACACATTCATTGTAACCCTATGTTAACCATCAAAACGACCGTGTATCCCTTTGTTGACCCTGGAGCGTCCATTTATCCCTTTGTTAACCTGTGAAGCACCGTTTGATCCCTTTTGCCCCCGGGGAGAGAACGGCCACATCCGGACATTTGTTAACCCCCACTCGTCCATTGTTGTATGAACAGGGCTCCGGCAGGCACCAGATTGCCTGCCGTCCCTGGAATACAATACAGGCGGCCCTTTTGGAGCAAGATTAAAAAACTGTAAAAAAAATCCGTAAAGTCTATAAAATTTGTAGGAAATTAGTATTTTTGGTTCCATCAAAACAGGAACTGACCATGAGTTTAAGATTAGGCGATGCTGCCCCCAACTTTAAGGCAAATACTACAGCAGGCGAAATAGATTTTTACGAATACCTCGGCGACAGCTGGGGCGTATTATTTTCTCACCCCGCGGACTTTACTCCTGTTTGTACTACCGAGCTTGGCAAAACGGCGCTCCTGAACGGCGAATTTGCCAAACGTAACGTAAAAGTGTTGGCTCTCAGCGTTGATCCCCTGGATAAACACAAAAGCTGGATCGGCGATATCAATGAAACACAAGGTTGTGATGTAACATTTCCCATCATTGCCGATGAAGATAAAACAGTGGCGAACCTCTATGGTATGATCCATCCGAATGCTTCGGAAACCTTTACCGTACGCTCGCTTTTTATAATAGGTCCGGATAAGAAAGTGAAACTCACGATCACTTATCCCGCCTCCACCGGCCGCAACTTCCATGAAGTGCTGCGCGTGATAGATTCCCTGCAGCTGACAGCCAACTACAGCGTGGCTACACCGGCAGACTGGAAAGACGGGGAAGATGTGATTGTGGTGCCCGCGGTGAAAACGGAAGACATTCCTGGCAAGTTCCCGAAAGGTCACAAAATCATCAAACCTTACCTGAGAACAACACCACAGCCAAATAAATAAATGGCTGCATTATCTTTGCCATGAAAAGGATCATACGCTATATACTGCATTGGTTCCATCCTTCAGCCAACGAAGGGAAGATATTAAAGGAGCAAAAAGACCGGCAACACCGCTGGTTGCAAGGGTTTTACTCCTGATCGTTTTTTTTAATGGTTGGTTTTTGATTTTACGAAACGGGGATTTTTCCCCGTTTTTTTATGCCCGGAAGTTTCCTTCTCTTTTTTGCAGAATTAAAATGTTGATGCTGATTATCAGTATGTTAGGCGCGCCAGGCTACTGACACCCTACTGACATCCTCCGACCATCCTCCGACCGTGTTCGGTCGTAGCAAGGGTTTGAGGGTGTTTCGCCGGAGGATCGCCGGAGGATCGTCGGAGGTTCGCCGGAGGATGGGCGCGGCAAAAGATAAAAAAAGGGCCGCCGGATGGCAGCCCTTCCTGATATATTTTACCAAAAGGGATCTATTCGGGTTTTAACCTTCTCCTGTGCTCGATCATACCGTTGAAACCGGGGCTTACAACGGGGTCCATTTTCAGGTCGGAGGCATTTATCACGGTTCCGTCCGCAATGGCGATACGGGCGTTGGAAAGCCTGCCGGTGGAGCCTGTGTTGATGTAGTTGATCGCTTTGGCCAGGCTGCTTTCCTGTACATCGCCAAAGTCTTTTGTTACCAGGTCCTGCTCGGGCATATTGGGCGTCATGCCTGCATAATAATTGCCTTCGTTGTCTGCATTGGTGCTGGAGAACTGGGACATGTATACGGTGAACTTGTCTATGCCGATACCGAAGAAACCAACCGGTTTGCCGTAAGAAGTGCTGCCCACTGTTTTTACGTCGATATATTCGGGCCAGGCGGCCAGGCTGTTGATGGTCAGTTCGCTGGCGGAGGCTGAGGAACCGGTGATGATGAACACTACCTTGCCGACGTTGTTCAGGGTGCCTTTTTTGCTGAAATCAGTCACGTTCCCGGCCAGGGAGAAGTCCACATCCGCATAGGTAAGTGGCTTGCCGGAAGAGCTGACCTGCTGCTTGTAATTAGCATCCAGCAGGGGGAGCGACTTCAGGATGGGGGCTTTGCCTTGCTGGAGGAGATCGTTGAACTGTTCCTTGTACATCACTTTGCCGTTCAATGCATTGGGAGCGATGAGGTTAGCAAGGTACTCGAAGGTTTCAACGTACCCGCCGCCGTTATAGCGAAGGTCCACTACCAGGCTGTTCACACCTGCCGCGGTAAAGGCATTGAAAGCTTCGTCCAGCGACGGTTTCACCACCCCGATGCGGGAGAAACGCATGAGGGTCAGGTAACCGATCTTATTGCCGCCGGTGCCCTGGATCACTTTGTAGGTGGTGAGGGGATCGTTTTTATAAGCGGTTTTGGTAAGGTTTACGGTGCCCTGGGTATTATTCGGCCTGGTGAACTCCAGGCTGAGGGTGGTACTGTTCGTCAGGCTGCTCAGCGAGCCGGCGTCTGTGGGAGGCGCGGCGCCGTTCACTCTGGTGATCAGGCATCCACGGGTGAGGCCCGCCACGTTAGCGGGAGAACCTTTTTCCACATAAGCTACGTACACATATCTTTTTCCCGGGTCAGTGGTGAAAGTAACGGGGATAGCGAGGAAGCCCATGTCGTTGCCGTCCCCTTCCAGGTCCACCGCACTTTGTTCCAGTTCCAGCGCGCCTTTGATACCACGCGCCAGGTTACCGCTTTCCACGAAGGAAAATTTGGAGCGGGAAGGGCTGGGAATATAATATTCGTAAGGTTTCTGGGTGGTGGGATTTTCTTTCAGCTGGCTGATCTTATACATCGCGCTTTTGAGGCTAGCCAGATCGTCGGAGCCGGCATATCCCCTGGGGTTGAACGTGTTGTAATCAGGAATAGCGTCGTACCAGAGGTAAGTCTCTTTAGCGAAAAGGTACAGAGTGTCGAGGCTTAACTCAAGGCGGCTGCCGGTTGTTGGCGTGGTCGGTCCCGGAGGATCAGGCTCCGTTTTTGAACTCTTTTTACAGGCGGCTAAAGCGGCGGCGCACAGGAATACTGTGCCGATGATCCGGAGCTTAATCATAAATTGAAGCGATTTACTAGAAAATTACGTCAAATCTGTCAAATCCCGCAACAGGAACCGGCCAATCTATAAATCTGCCGGTTAAACGCATAGATTTAACATACTAACGGCAAAAACTGAAATTTAGTTGCCTTGTGGTTTTTTATGTTTCCGTAACTGCTGTAATACGGCCTGCATATCTTTGGGCAGGGGGGCTTCCAGCTCAAATACCTGGCCTTTTTCGTCTGTAAACTTAATCCTGTACGCATGCAGGGCCAGCCTTCCCAGCAGCGGCTTTTCCTCTTCCGTGAATTTCCCCAGCCTGAATTTCTTTTTGATGGCGCTCAGCAGGATGGGCTGGCTGTTGCCATACAGCGGGTCCACCGCGATGGGATGGCCCAGGTGTTTCATATGTACGCGTATCTGGTGCGTTCTGCCGGTGTGGATGCGCAGCAGTACCAGGCTGAACAGCCCGAAAGCTTCTTCCACGGTGTAATCGGTGAGGGAGGGGCGGCCTTTGGCGTTAGTGACCATCTTGCCGCGCTGTACGGGGTGTTCCATGATAGGGGCGTTCACACTGCCGGTAGGGTCTGCGAACTCACCGTTTACCAGCCCGAGATAATACTTTTCCACGTCCCGGCTTTCAAACGACTGGGAGAGGCTTTTATGAGCGGCTTCATGTTTGGCGAAGATCACGATGCCGCTGGTATCCCGGTCCAGGCGGTGCACGGTGAAGATCTGCCCGTAATGTTTTTTAAGAAGGGCGGAGAGGGCTTCCAGCTCGTTGTCATGACGGTCGGGGATGGTAAGCAGGCCCGAAGGTTTGTTCACCGCTACAAAATCGTCATTCTCGAATATGATCAGCGATTCCAGTCTCATGTATGGATTGTGTATTTCAAAAGCGGCCTTGCTGTTGATTGCAAGGCCGCTGCCGGTTATTTAAAGTGTTTGAGCAGGATCACTTCCTTTTCGGTCAGGAAGCGCCATTTGCCACGGTTGACATTCTTTTTGGTGAGGCCGGCGTACATCACGCGGTCCAGCTTTTCCACCTTGTATTCCAGGTGTTCGAAGATGCGGCGCACGATACGGTTTTTACCGCTGTGTATCTCGATGCCGACCTGCTTCTTATCCTTGGTGTCCACATAACCGAGGGCATCCACGAGGGCCAGCCCGTCTTCGAGGGTGACGCCCGAGATGATCTGGTCGAAGTCTGCTTTGGTAAGCGGCTTGTCCAGCTCTACGTGGTAGATCTTTTTGATGTTGTGTTTCGGATGAGCCAGTTTCTGCGCCAGTTCGCCATCGTTGGTGAGCAGCAGCAGGCCGGACGTATTGCGGTCCAGGCGGCCTACGGGGAAGAGCCTTTCTTCATCCGCCGCGTCTTCCACCAGTTCCATTACGGTCTGGCGGCCTTCGGGGTCATCGGTGGTGGTGATGTAACCTTTGGGTTTGTTCAGCAGAACGTAGATGAGGTTCTTTTGAATGTAAATGCGTTTGTCGTTGAGTTTCACCTCGTCTTTGGCGGTAACCTTAAATGCGGGCTCAACGATCTTTTCACCGTTCACCGTTACCTGGCCTTCTTTGATGTAGTCCACGGCTTTACGGCGGCTGCAGATGCCGCAATGGGAGATGAACTTGTTCAGCGGCATTTCATTGCTGCTGCTTTCGTCCGTTGCGGTTTCTTTTATGATACGTTTGCGGGTGCTCTTTTCCTTCTTTTTGCCGTGTATTTCCGCTTTGCGCTCGCTTTTGCGGGGACGGTCGGAGGACTTATCCTTGTCTTTTTTCGGGCGGTCTTCGCGATCTTCAAACTTTCTTTTCGGACGGTCTTCGCCGTCACCGAAACTGCGTTTGGGGCGGTCTTCATCGTCACCAAAGCTTTTCCTGGGTTTGAATTCTTTATCGCCGAAGCTGCGTTTAGGTTTATCGTCCCTGTCACCAAAACTGCGTTTGGGGCGGTCTTCGCCGTCACCAAAGCTTTTCCTAGGTTTGAATTCTTTATCGCCGAAGCTGCGTTTAGGTTTATCGTCCCTGTCACCGAAACTGCGTTTGGGGCGGTCTTCATCGTCACCAAAGCTTTTTCTCGGTTTGAATTCCTTGTCGCCGAAGCTGCGTTTAGGTTTATCGTCCCTGTCGCCGAAACTGCGTTTGGGGCGGTCTTCGCCGTCACCAAAGCTTTTCCTGGGTTTGAATTCTTTATCGCCGAAGCTGCGTTTAGGTTTATCGTCCCTGTCACCGAAACTGCGTTTGGGGCGGTCTTCGCTATCGCCGAAGCTTTTTCTTGGTTTGAATTCTTTATCACCGAAGCTGCGCTTCGGTTTGTCGTCCCCGCTGCCGGAGCGGTTGTCCCTGAAACTTTTGTAGGATCCTTTTTCATCGGACCTTCCGCGCGGGCTATCCTCTCCGTCCTTTTTTGGGCGGCGTTCTGATGAGGGTTTGCCGGTCTTGTTTTCTTTGAAGGGTGTGAACCCTTTCCGGGGGGCGGGTCTGCTTTTTTTCATGCTGTATGTTTAGGTTGCTGCATTCCTGCAGTAGATACTATGCTTTATTAAACGGTTGCTTTGTTTGCCAGCTGCCCGCAGGCGGCATCTATATCCTTGCCGCGGCTCCTGCGCAGGCGCGCGTTCACACGGTTTTTGCCAAGGTATTCCATAAATGCTTCCGTGGCTTCGGGAGAAGGTTTCTGGAAGCGTGCCTGATCGATGGGATTGTATTCGATGATGTTCACAAGGTCCACCGGCACCTGGCGGTAGATCTTGATCAGCTCGTCCGCATCCTTTTCGGAATCGTTGAAGTCCTTGAACAGGATGTATTCGAAAGAGATTTCGTTTTCGGTGGCTTTGTAAAAATAGTTCAGCGAATCCACGAGCACCTTGAGATTGTTGGTTTCGTTGATCGGCATGATCTGGCTGCGTTTTTTATCATTCGCGGCGTGGAGGGACAGGGCGAGGTTAAATTTCACCTGGTCGTCTCCCAGCTGCTGGATCATTTTGGCTACGCCCGCGGTGGATACGGTGATCCTTTTCGGGCTCATGGCCAGGCCGTCAGTGGAAGTGATCTTTTCTATGGATTTCAGTACGTTGCGGTAGTTGAGCAGGGGTTCGCCCATGCCCATGTATACGATATTAGTGAGTTTCTTACCGGAGGTTTCGATGGCCTGTTTGTTGATGAGGGCTACTTCGTCGAATATCTCGTCGAATTCCAGGTTCCTTTTGCGGTCCATGAAACCGGTGGCGCAGAACTTACAGCTGAGGCTGCAGCCTACCTGGGAAGAAACGCAGGCGGTCTGGCGGGTGCTGGTGGGTATGAGCACACCTTCCACCAGGTGGCCGTCGTGCAGGCGGAAGCGGCTTTTGATGGTGCCGTCTGTACTATGCTGGGTAGCGTCTATCCTGATGGAGGGGAAGTCGAAATTTTCTTCCAGGGCAGCGCGCAAAGGCTTGCTGAGATTGGTCATGCTCTCAAAATCAGGGGCCTGTTTCAGCCACAGCCACTCATAGACCTGCTTGGCCCTGAACGACTTTTCGCCCATCTGTTCAAATACTTCCTGGATTTGGGCCAGGCTCAGGTGCCTGATATTCTGCTTCCTCATCATCCCGCAAAGGTACATCCATATTTCGGATTTGAGATTAGGAAGGAGGCCCGTTAATACCGGATAGTTACCTAAATTCGCAACTTTAACAAAAGACAATATGCAAACTGCTTATATAATTGACGCTGTAAGGACCCCTATAGGCCGCTATGGTGGCAAGCTCAGCACCATCAGGCCGGATGATATGCTGGCCCTGATGCTCAGGAGCTTATTAACACGTAATCCCTCGCTGGACCCCGCTTCCATCGAGGATGTGATAGCCGGGGCCACCAACCAGGCCGGGGAAGATAACCGGGACGTGGCCCGGATGGCGGTATTACTGGCCGGCCTGCCCGTATCCGTGGGCGGCAACACCGTAAACCGTCTCTGCGCCTCTGGTCTTCAGGCGATTATGGACGCTGCCCGCGCCGTTATGTGCAACGAAGGGGATGTATACATCGCCGGCGGCGTAGAAAGCATGACCCGCGCCCCGCTCGTAATGCCTAAAGCAGACGGCGCCTTCAGCCGCAAAACCGAAATTTACGACTCCACCATCGGCTGGCGCTTTACCAACCAGAAGCTGGTGGACCTGTATTATCCCTTTTCCATGGGCGAAACCGCTGAAAACGTAGCCAGGGAATGGAAGATCAGCCGTGAAGACCAGGACCGATTTGCCTTCGAAAGCCAGCTGAAATACAAACAGGCCCTCCTGGCGGGCAAATGGCAGGATGAGATCATTCCCGTGGAAATCACACCCAATAAGGAGGAACAGGTGATCTTCAGCAAAGACGAGCATCCCCGTGAAACCTCCCTCGAAAAGCTGGCCGGCCTGCGCCCCGCTTTTGCCAAAGACGGTTCCGTGACCGCGGGCAACTCCGCCGGCATCAACGACGGCGCTTCCGCCCTGCTGATCGTCTCCGAAAGCGCACTTAAACGTTTCAATCTCAAACCGATAGCTATGGTCCGCTCCATGGCCGTGAGCGGTGTGGACCCCGCCATCATGGGTATCGGGCCGGTGCCATCCACGGTTAAAGCGCTGAAAAGGGCGGACCTGTCCGTGTCCGACCTGGATGTGATAGAACTGAATGAGGCTTTTGCTTCCCAATCCCTTGCCTGCATCCGTGAGCTGGGGCTGAACCCGGAGAAGATCAACTTCAACGGCGGCTCCATTTCCATCGGTCACCCGCTGGGCTGCAGCGGCGCGCGCATTACCACGACGCTTATGCATGAGATGAAACGGCAGCAGGGTGTGAAGTACGGCCTGGCTACGATGTGCGTGGGCGTAGGGCAGGGTGCGGCGATTGTGTTTGAGAAAGTGTAAGCATGATTCATTCATCAAATCCCGCTGAAGTTCTTTCCCGAATCCCCGATCTTTGCGGCACCGAACCATGAAAAGATCCAATTATGCCCTCGGCTTTGCCATGGCCCTCATCGGCGCTATGATGTTCTCCGCCAAGGCCATTTACGTAAAACTCGTTTACCGCACGGAAGATATAGACGCTATTTCCATGCTGGCGCTGCGTATGATGTTCGCCGTGCCTTTTTACATCGTGACCGCCGTCGTGCTTTTCCGCCGGGCGGACAATGTGAAGCTCACCGCCCGCCAGTGGAGCTGGATAGCGGTACTCGGTTTCCTCGGCTATTATGCCAGCAGCCTGCTGGATTTTATGGGGCTGGCTTATATCACCGCCGGTCTTGAGCGGCTGATCCTTTTCCTTTACCCCACGTTCGCGTTGCTGATCGGTGCCATCGGCTTCGGTAAAAAGATCAGCCGCATCCAGTGGATAGCCTTGCTGATAGCGTATGGCGGCATGATAGTGGCTTTTGCGGGAGACGTGCAGCAGCAATGGGACCCCGGCGTGATCACGGGAAGCCTGCTGGTACTGGGTTGCGCGGTGACTTATGCTTTTTATATCGTGGGCGGCGGGGAGATCATCCCGAGGGTAGGCTCTATGAAATTCACTTCCTATGCCCTGTGTTTCGCCGCTATCGGCATATTTGTACAGTATTTCGTGAAACACGGCACCGAGGTGCGGCATTTTTCCGGGCATACGTACTGGTTATGTTTCCAGATGGCGATCGTGTCCACGGTGATCCCCACGTTCCTTACCAGTGAAGGCATCCGGAAGATCGGGTCCGGCAATACGGCGATCATCACGAGCGTGGGCCCGGTGGCAACGATTGTACAGGCATATATTTTCCTGGATGAGCCTATTACCTGGCCTCAGCTGGGCGGTACGGCGCTGGTGCTGGCGGGCGTGCTGCTGATCGGGAAAAACGGGAAGGAAAAGGAAACGGCAATAAAAAACGAGCGGTAGACTTTAACATCCCACCGCCCGTTCATTGGCAAGCAAAAGCAAAAAAGGGTACTCACAAACAAATCTGCTTCTCCGTCATCATCTTCCGGAGATTGATCAGACCGTATCTCATACGGCCCAATGCAGTATTGATGCTCACATTTGTGAGGTCGGCAATTTCTTTGAAACTCAGCTCCGCATAATGACGCAGGATGATCACTTCCCTTTGTTCGCCGGGAAGCAGATCCAGCATACGGCGCACGCTGTCGTGGCTCTGCCGGGTCATCATCTTTTCTTCAGCGCTGGGCTCGGAGAAGTTCAGTACGTTGAAGATGTCTTTATCGTCGCCGGTTTTAATAACAGGCGTGCGTTTGATTTTACGGAAATGGTCCACGCACAGGTTATGCGCGATGCGCATGGCCCAGGGAAGGAATTTGCCTTTCTCCGTATACCGGTCCGCACGGATGGTATCGATAATCTTGATGAAAGTATCCTGGAAGATATCTTCGGCAAGAAAAGTATCTTTTACGAGCAATACGATGGAGGTGAAAAGTTTGTCCTTATGACGATACACCAATTCTTCCAGGGCGGAAGAGTGACCTTTCTTGAACAGATTGATCAGTTGTTCGTCGTTCATTTTGTACATTACTTGCATATACGTCTACCAATAGCGGTTAGTAAATAGTACGGACTTAACAGTCAGTAGGTTGTTTTAGTAGCGTAAAGTTTAAGCGATAATGTACAATTTTATAAGTTATGAATATTCAACCGGGACTAGGTATAAGATGTCGGTTATTGCAAATATAACGGAATGTTTGAATAAAACAACACCAGCCGGATAATTTTGCTACTAAAGATGTACGAGGGATCGGGGCTCCCGGATTTGGGGAAAATTACCCGGGGGAATTTGACCGGCATACTGCCTCCGAATCCTTAAATTTGTGATCCTATGTGCGCAAAAGTAAAATCCAAGGAAGTGACCGTTGAACGTGAACCAGTTAGCTCACCTGACCATATCTTCATCAAAGGTGCCAGGGTGCATAATCTCAAGAATGTCAGCGTATCCATTCCCAGAAATAAACTCGTAGTGGTGACCGGTGTGAGCGGCTCGGGCAAATCCAGCCTCACCATGGACACCCTGTATGCCGAAGGCCAGCGCCGCTACGCGGAAAGCCTCAGCTCCTACGCCCGCCAGTTCCTCATGAGGATGAACAAGCCGGACGTGGATTACATCAAGGGCATCTGCCCGGCCATCGCCATCGAACAGAAGGTGATCACCCGTACCCCCCGCTCCACCGTGGGCTCCATGACCGAACTGTACGACTACCTGCGCCTGCTTTTTGCCCGCGCCGGCAGAACGTATTCCCCCGTTTCGGGCCAGCTGGTCAAAAAACACGAAGTGGCGGACGTGGTGGACTTTATCAGCCGCCTCCCCCATGGCAGCAAAGTGCAGATACTGGTGCCTTTCCGCCAGCACGCGAACCGTAAAGCGCCGGAAGAACTGAATATCCTGATGCAGAAAGGGTTTTCCCGCCTGTATACGGACGGCGGCCTGGTGCGCATCGAAGAGCTGCTGGAGGAAAAATCGCCCAAAATACCCGCTTCCGCCTATGTGCTGATAGACCGCATCGTGGTGAAAGACTTTGAGGAAGATGATAAACACCGGATCGCGGACTCCATCCAGACCGCCTTTTACGAAAGCGAAGGAGATTGTATCCTGGAAGTGGACGGCAAGCTCGCCCAGACCTTCTCCAACCGCTTCGAGCTGGACGGCATCCAGTTTGAAGAGCCTGTACCGAACCTTTTTTCCTTCAACAATCCTTACGGCGCCTGCCCCACCTGTGAAGGTTTTGGCCAGGTGCTGGGCATAGACGCGGACCTGGTGATCCCGGACAAACGCCTGAGCGTGTTCGAAGGCGCCGTGGCCCCCTGGCGGGGCGAAAAGATGGGTGAATACAAGGAAGCCCTGGTGAAAGCCGCCCGGAAGTTCAATTTCCCCATCCACAAACCCGTCTCCGAGCTGACGGATGAGCAGGTAAAGCTGCTCTGGACGGGCAACGAGCACTTTTACGGCCTGAACGAATTCTTCAAAATGGTGGAGCAGAACCTGTACAAGGTGCAATACCGCGTATTGCAGGCCCGCTACCGCGGCCGCACTGTATGCCCCACCTGCAACGGCGCCCGCCTGCGTAAAGAGGCCCTTTATGTAAAAGTGGGGGAGGCCAGCATTGCGGACCTCGTGGAAATGCCCGTGGAGAAACTGAAAGTATGGTTTGACGGCCTGGAACTGAACGAATACCAGCAACAGGTGTCCAAACGGATCCTGATAGAAGTGCACCACCGCGTAAAGACCCTGCTGGACGTAGGTCTTGGCTACCTTACCCTGAACCGTGTGGCGAACACGCTCAGCGGCGGGGAAAGCCAGCGTATCCAGCTCACCCGCACCCTTGGCAGCAACCTGACCAATTCCCTGTATATCCTGGACGAGCCGAGCATCGGCCTGCACGCCCGCGATACCCACCGCCTCATCCGCGTATTGCACGAGCTCCGCGACCTGGGGAACACCGTGGTGGTAGTGGAGCACGACGAGCAGCTGATGGAACAGGCGGATTATATCATAGACATGGGGCCGCTGGCCAGCCACCTGGGCGGCGAAGTGATCTTTGAAGGTACTTACCCCGAGATATTAAAAGACGGCAAAAGCCTCACCGGCAAATACCTCAGCGGCCACCTCCGCATAGAGCCGCCGGCGCACCTCCGCAAATGGAAACGCTCCATCACGCTGGAAGGCTGCCGCCAGCACAACCTGAAAAATATTGACGTGGAATTCCCGCTGGGCGTGCTTTGTGTAGTGACCGGCGTGTCCGGCTCAGGCAAGACCACCCTCGTGAAACAGATACTCTATCCCGCGCTGATGAAGCTGAAAGGGGAGTTTACGGACCGTGTGGGCACGCATCGGCTCATGAAAGGTGATATGGACCACATCACCCAGATCGAGATGATCGACCAGAACCCGATCGGCAAAAGCTCCCGTTCCAACCCGGTGACCTACATCAAAGCCTACGACGAGATCCGCGACCTGTTCTCCAAACAACCGCTGTCAAAAATGCGCGGCTTCCAGCCCAAACATTTTTCGTTCAACGTAGACGGCGGGCGCTGCGATACCTGCAAAGGCGAAGGCGAAGTGATCGTGGAAATGCAGTTCCTCGCGGACGTGCACCTCACCTGCGAGACCTGCGGCGGCAAACGTTTTAAAGACGAAGTGCTGGAGGTGCAGTATAAGGGCAAAAGCATTTACGACATCCTGGAAATGGGTGTGGACGAGGCCATCGAGTTTTTCAAAGAAGAAAAAGATGTGGCAGGAAAGATCCGCCCGCTCAGCGATGTGGGCCTGGGTTATGTGAAGCTGGGCCAAAGCTCTGATACGCTTTCCGGTGGCGAGGCGCAGCGTGTGAAGCTCGCGAGTTTCCTCGGCAAAGGCAAAGCGCAGGGGCATATCCTTTTTATCTTCGATGAGCCCACTACCGGGCTTCACTTCCACGATATCCGCAAACTGCTGGCGAGTTTCAACGCCCTGATAGAACAGGGCCACAGCGTGCTGGTGATAGAGCACAACCTGGACGTGATCCGCAGTGCGGACTGGGCGATAGACCTGGGGCCGGAAGGCGGAGAAGGTGGCGGGAAACTGCTGTACGCCGGTGTGCCGGAGGGGTTGAAAAAAGTGAAGGAAAGTTATACCGGCAAGTTCCTCTGATAAACTGATTAAACGATTGCATGTATTCCAGTGGCGAATTACCGATTGGTTTCGCCTGCAACATGTTCCGGATGACGGGAATGTTGCAGCTGGTAATCAGATACAAATGGATTATACAACGATTGGTGTATTGGCAATAACCTTTATTGCCACCATCATAAGATCAACTTTTGGATTCGGGGAAGCATTGATCGCCGTTCCACTGCTTATCCTCTTTCTGCCGATTAATATCGCCGTTCCGCTCTCCGTGCTTTTGTCGGTTTTTATTGCGTTGGTCGTAGTAGTGCAGGACCATAAAAAAATCCACTTAAGCAGTGCAAAATGGCTGATCCTGTTCGCATTGCCGGGAATTCCTTTGGGGATTGTGATATTGATGTACGGGAGTGAGTTGTTTGTGAAAATCGGATTGGGGCTTATCCTGATCGTTTATTCACTGTATTCGTTGTTGGGGAAAAGCAAGATCGTGCTTCCAAAGGATAACATGTTCTGGCTTTTTATATGCGGCTTCGCCTCGGGCGTTTTTGGCGGGGCTTATGGCATAAACGGGCCGCCGCTCGTGGTGTATGGCAATATGCGGCAATGGGGCGCTAAACAATTCCGGGCTACGTTGCAGGCATATTTTTTACCGGCCAGTCTTATTGGCGTGATCGGATATTTTTGGGAAGGGCTTTTAAATGCCGAAGTGTGGAAATACTTCCTGTTTTCATTGCCGGTAACAGTACCTGCCATATTCCTGGGGCGTTATTTTAACCACCAGTTAAAGGACGATTCGTTTTTCAAATACATTTACTGGGGGCTGATATTGATCGGGATATTTTTGATCGCGGATACATTCCGGTAATAGAAAAAGGCAAACCCTGCGGTTTGCCTTTTTACATATCTTTTAATGGAGCCGCTTATCTCAGGCGGTCCAGGCTTTTGATCAGTTTTTCGTCTTTGTAGATCCCGCGCGCTGCCAGGAAGAGGCATACGACCATTACCACGGGCAGAAAGGCCGGCAGCAGGTAGTTTGCCCGCACAATGATGGCACCGGAGGACTGGAGGGCATTGGCGGTATCCTGTACTTTAAAATAGATCAGCGCCAGTATGCCGATAGCCAGCAGGATGTTCAGTACGGTGAGCCTGAACTGGAGCTTGCGTTTTTTGTACAGGAAAATGGTGACCAGGCTCAGGATGGTGCTCACCATCAGCACGGTAAATATCAGATAACTGGAGGTGGCATTGAACGTTTCCACGGCGGTGGTGGCGCCCCTGGTAAGGGTGGCTTTCCAGAGATCAAAACTACCCATGGCGCCCCCGGCAATGGCGGCAAGCAGCAGAAACAGGCTTTGAATGCGTTGTATCATGATATTTGCGAATGTTTAACAGGGTAAAAGTAAATAATTATTGTGAACCTACACGAACAGAGTAGGCCCCGTTCCTCCGATACTTCGTATATTGCACGCCCAATAACAATCTTATATGGCTAAGAAACTGAATAAGCAGGATGCCCTCGATTATCATGCGAAGGGCAGGCCCGGCAAGATAGAAGTTATACCTACGAAAGACACCAAAACCCAGTGGGATCTTTCCCTCGCCTACTCTCCCGGCGTGGCGGAACCATGCAAGGAAATAGCCGCAGACGTTGAAAATGTTTATAAATATACCGCCAAAGGTAACCTCGTTGCCGTGATAAGCAACGGCACCGCCGTACTCGGCCTCGGGGATATTGGCCCCGAAGCAGGCAAACCGGTGATGGAAGGGAAAGGCGTACTTTTCAAAATATTTGCGGACATCGATGTGTTTGATATTGAACTGAATACGCGGGACGTAGATGAGTTTGTACAGGTGGTGAAAGCCATGGAACCGACTTTCGGCGGCATCAACCTGGAAGATATTAAAAGCCCCGAGTGTTTTGCGATAGAAGAGCGGCTGAGAAAGGAATTGAAGATCCCCATCATGCACGACGACCAGCACGGCACCGCCATCATTTCCAGCGCGGCTTTGCTGAATGCGCTGGAGCTGGTGAAAAAGAAAATAGAAAAAGTGAAGTTCGTGGTGAACGGCGCGGGCGCCGCCGCCATGGCTTGTGTGAGGCTTTACGCTTCGCTGGGCGCCAAACCGGAGAACTTCATCATGTTCGATAAAGACGGTGTGCTGAACCGCCAGCGTACGGACCTGGACCAGATGAAACTTGAGTTTGCCACCACTTCCAAAGCAACCACCCTCACGGAAGCCCTGAAAGGCGCGGACGTGTTTGTGGGTCTTTCAGTGGGCAACGTCGTTACGGCTGAAATGGTGAAAAGCATGGCTAAAAACCCGATCGTGTTCGCCATGGCGAACCCTGACCCGGAGATCGCCTATGAAACAGCCGTAACCTCCCGCAAAGACGTGATCATGGCCACCGGCCGTTCCGATTATCCTAACCAGGTGAACAACGTACTGGGTTTCCCGTACATCTTCCGCGGCGCGCTGGACGTACGCGCCACGCAGATCAACGAGGCGATGAAACTCGCCGCCGTACATGCTTTGGCGGACCTTGCCAAATCGCCCGTGCCGGATATTGTGAACCTGGCTTACAACGAACGTAACCTCGTATTCGGCCCTACCTATATTATTCCCAAACCGCTGGACCCGCGCCTGCTGAGCACCGTAGCCCCCGCAGTGGCGAAAGCCGCCATGGACAGCGGTGTAGCGCATGCGCCCATCACAGACTGGGACGCCTACAAAGTGGTGCTGAACCACCGCCTGGGCCTGGACAACCAGCTGTTCCGCGTGATCGGCTCCAAAGCCCGCAAAGACCCTCGCCGCGTGGTGTTTGCGGAAGCGGACAATATCAAGATATTAAAAGCCGCGCAGGTGGTGAATGATGAAAACATCGCGCACCCGATACTCCTGGGCAATGAAAAACGTATCCGCCAGCTGATGGAGGAGAACAGCATTGAGATAGACGACGTAGTGATCATTGACCCGAAAAGCGAAGAAATGGCGGCCAAACGCCATCACTTCGGGGAGCTGTTTTTCCAGAAACGCCAGCGCAAGGGCATGAACCTGTACGAAGCCAAAAAGATCATGCGCGAGCGCAACTACTTTGGCTGTATGATGGTGGAAACAGGAGAAGCGGACGCTCTGATCTCCGGCCTTACCCGCAAATACCCGGACACCATCCGCCCGGCCCTGCAGGTAATAGGCATGGAAGAAGGCGCCAAACGCGTGGCCGGGATGTACATCATCAATACCAAACGCGGCCCGCTGTTCCTCGCGGATACCACGGTGAACCTGAACCCTACGGCGGAAGAGCTGGCGGACATCACGCTGCTGGTAGCCAAAGAAGTACGCCAGTTCAACATCACGCCGCGCATCGCCATGGTGTCTTATTCAAACTTCGGCTCCAGCCAGACGCCCGAGGCGCAGATGATGAGCCAGGCCCGTGAGATCGTAAAAAAGAAAGACCCGACCCTCACGGTGGACGGCGAGATACAGGCGGCGATGGCTTTCAACAAAGAAATACTGAAAGACAATTATCCTTTCTCCGAACTGATCGGCGAAGATGTGAACACCCTCATTTTCCCGAACCTGGCCGCCGGCAACGTGGCTTACAACCTGCTCCAGGAAGTGGCCGGCTTTGACGCCATCGGCCCGATCCTGCTCGGGATGAAGAAACCGGTGCATATCCTGCAACTGGGATCTACCGTAAGGCAGATCGTGAACGTGGTGCTGATAGCTGTCGTGGATGCACAAACGAAATGTTGCAAAGAGGCAGAAACGAAGGGCGGGAAGAAGAAATAAGTGTTAAACTGAAATTTAATATAAGCAAACGGCACGGATATCCCGTGCCGTTTGTATTTTGTTAGCCGTAACCAAATATCCCTACAAGATGAAAAAACTAGTATGCACCATGCTTGTCTGCATTTTCTGTGCGCAGACTGTTTTCTCCCAAACTGAACCGACACCTGAGAAAGTAAAAGAATTAATGCAACTCACCGGCGCTGCCAATCTTGGTATCCAGATGATGAACAACATGATCGGTGAGTTCAGGACCATGCTTCCCCACGTGGATTCAACATTCTGGCAGGATTTTGCGAAAGAAGTGAAGGTGGATGAAATGGTGGACCTGGTGGTTCCCATTTACCAGAAACACTTCACATCGCAGGATGTGGACGGGCTGATCGCCTTCTACAAAACGCCGCTGGGCAGAAAGACGGTGGCACAATTGCCGCTGGTCACCCAGGAATGTTATCACGCTGGCCAGAAATATGGTGAACAGCTTGGCAAGCGGGTAGTGGAACGGCTAAAGGCCAAAGGCATTGACCTTGAAAAAAAGGGATGAGCTGTCTGAAGAGACAAAACAGATCTAAACCACCGGCGAACCCGGTGGTTTTTCTTTACCCGGCAACAGGGATAATTCGTAAATTTCGGGATGCAATCTATCTCCCGCAAGAAGATATTTTTCCCGCTGAACCCCGCATTCAGGAACTACCTGAAGCTGTATGAAAGGGAAGTGGACCTGCCGCTCAGCTACGAAGAGCTGAAGTATTACGACTACGGCATCCCCGTGTACGACAAGCAGGGGAAGGACACGCTATGGGAATCGGTGATGTACCCGCAAAGTATGGTAGGCCCCATACAGGCGGGCCTCAAACGCATCTATTCCATCATGAAGGCCGGCGGGGACCAGACGGCGGAAGAGCACCTGCACATCGAGCGGATAGACTACTGCACGTTTGGCAACAGCCATCCTTTCCGTATCAAGATCGTGAACAACTACAACGAGGTGTACGATTATTTCTACATCAAGATCGCGGATGCGTCGCGGATATACGGCCTGGAGCTGGAGCATATCCTCAGCCCGTACTGGATGACCTTTCTCGTGGACGGCAACACGCTGGTGGAAGAACACATTGCGGGCGTGCCCGGCGACCAGTTCGCCAAAGATTACCTGGACCGCCCGGAGTTCAACCCCAAACGTATCGCCAAGGAGTTCGTGAAATTCAACGAACGCTGTTTTGTGCGGCTGCTGGGGGATATGCGCTCCTACAATTTTATCTTCGACATCACGCCGGACTTTGACGACGTGCAGTTCCGCATACGCGCCATAGACTTCGACCAGCAGTTCTATGAAGGCAAAAAGACCCTGTACATGCCCCAGTTCTTTAAGGAGAACCGGGTATTTGTGGAGCTGGCCATGAAACACCTGAACGCCGAGGTGGTGAAACAGTACCAGCAGGAGGAGCGCTCGCTCATTGCCCGCCGCATCAAGGTACAGCGCCACCGGATCAAAGACCTGCGGGATGTGATCATGACGGACCGTGTATCCTTTCCCGGGAAAATAAAACAACTGGGTGAGGAGCTGGCGCAGCATTACCACGACGCGGTATTTGCCCGCTGCACCACGATGGGCGAAATTATCGAGCGGAGCCTTAAACGGCTGCTGGTAGGCAGCTTGCGATAAATGACATTCAAATAGTTTTTCCCAGTATCTTTGACTAGTTATGGAGTTTAGATTTTTTTACCATTTCGGCAGGTACCTGCTGATGCTGAAAGGAATGTTTTCCCGCCCGGAGAACATGCGGATGTATTGGAAGGAATTCATGAAACAGTGTGTGGACATAGGGTTGGGCTCCCTGGGCATTGTGGTGATCATCTCCCTGTTCCTCGGGGCGGTAACCACGGTACAAACAGCTTACCAGCTGGTAAGCGGCTTCATTCCCAAATCCACCATCGCACAGGTGGTGAGGGACACCCTGATCCTGGAGCTGGCCCCCACCATGGTATGTATCGTGCTGGGCGGGGTGGTAGGCTCCAAAATAGCCTCCGAGCTGGGGAATATGCGCATTTCCGAGCAGATAGACGCGCAGGAGATCATGGGCATCAATACAAAAGCATACCTCATCGGACCCAAAATACTAGCCGCCCTGGTGACCATACCGGGGCTGGTGGTGATCGCCGCTTTCCTCGGCATCTTCGGGGGGCTGGAAGCCGGCAAGATGAGCGGCATCATTTCCCACGAAGAATTCATGCAGGGCCTCAGGCAATCTTTTGACGGGTACAACGTGTTTTTCGCCCTGAGTAAAGCATACACCTACTCCTTTATCATTTCCAGTATTCCCGCTTATTACGGCTACAACGTGACCGGCGGCGCCCTGGAAATTGGTCGCGCCAGTACTACCGCCGTGGTGGTAAGCTGTGTGCTGATCTTATTTGCTGACTACGCACTGGCTGCACTGTTGCTCTAAAAAACACAAGACACGAACAGATGATAGAACTGAAAAACATCCGGAAGAGCTTTGGAGACAAGGAGATACTAAAAGACGTGTCCGCGAACATGGAGCCGGGTAAAACGAACCTGATCATCGGCGCGAGCGGCAGCGGCAAAACGGTGCTGATGAAATGTATGGTGGGCCTGATGAAGGTGGATAGCGGCACTGTGCTGTACAACGGCCAGGATTTTACCGCCATGGACGATCACGAAAAGAAACCCATCCGCCAGGAAATAGGCATGTTGTTCCAGGGTTCCGCCCTGTTTGACAGTATGACCGTGGAGCAGAACATCATGTTCCCCCTGGATATGTTCTCCAGCATGAGCTACAGGGAACGCCGCAAAAGAATGCAGGAGTGCCTGGACCGTGTGGAACTGAAAGACGCGAACAAAAAGTTTCCCGCCGAGATCTCCGGCGGGATGAAAAAGCGTGTAGGCATTGCCCGCGCCATCGTGCTCAACCCCAAATATCTTTTTGTGGATGAGCCGAATTCCGGCCTGGACCCCCAGACCTCCCTCATTATCGATAAACTCATCAAGGACATCACCGTGGAATACAACATTACCACGGTGGTGAACACCCATGATATGAACACCGTAATGGAATCCGGCGACCATATCATCTATATGCACCAGGGCAAGAAGCAGTGGGAAGGCAGCAATGAAGACATCATCTTCAGCGAAGACAAGCTGCTGAACGACTTCATTTTTGCGTCCGAGTTCTTCCAGGATATCAAGGAGATGCGGAAGCTGGAGATGTTCCGGGACAAGAACTGGAGAGCCAAACAGGCGGGTGGCGGTAACAAATAGTTAATATTCTTCAACTAAATGGCCTTTCCTTTTCTTTTTAGCCATTATCCGTTATTTTTGCCCCACCTTAACGTAAAAATTAATTAAATCAAGCGCGATGAGTGTTTTAGTAAATAAGCATAGTAAAGTGATTGTGCAGGGATTTACCGGTACTGAAGGTACTTTCCACGCCACACAAATGATTGAATACGGCACCAACGTGGTAGGTGGCGTGACCCCGGGTAAAGGCGGCAGCAGCCACCTGGAGCGCCCGGTATTTAATACCGTGGCCGATGCTGTAAAAGCAACGGGAGCGAACGTATCCATCATTTTCGTACCGCCGGCATTCGCCGCGGACGCGATCATGGAAGCTGCCGATGCGGGCATCGCGCTGGTGGTTTGTATCACAGAAGGTATCCCCGTACAGGACATGGTGAAAGCCAAGAGTTACCTGTTAAATCATAATACCCGCCTGATCGGCCCGAACTGTCCGGGTGTGATCACCGCGGAAGAAGCTAAAGTAGGCATCATGCCCGGCTTTATCTTCAAAAAAGGCCGTATCGGCATCGTATCCAAATCCGGTACCCTCACTTACGAAGCTGCGGACCAGGTGGTGAAAGCAGGCCTGGGCGTATCTACCGCTATCGGTATCGGTGGCGACCCGATCATTGGCACCCCCACCAAAGACGCTGTGGAACTGCTGATGAACGATCCTGAAACGGACGCTATCATCATGATCGGCGAGATCGGCGGCAGCATGGAAGCTGAAGCAGCCGAGTGGATCAAGGCAAATCCCCGCAAACCCGTGGTAGGTTTCATCGCCGGCCAGACTGCTCCCGCAGGCCGCCGTATGGGCCATGCCGGTGCAATTGTTGGTGGTGAAGACGATACCGCTGCCGCTAAAATGAAGATCATGCGCGCCTGTGGCGTTCACGTGGTGGACAGCCCGGCGGACATCGGAAAGAAAATGGCTGAAGTGCTGAAAGGCGTACCCGCCTGAGGCCAGGAAGCTCAGAAATAGTTAAAAGCCCCGTTGCTGTTTAAGCTACGGGGCTTTTTTGTGCGGATAAGAGATATGAACGGGGTTGCGGCCCGGCAACAGGCATGGCGCCTTAAATATTACCTTTGCACCGGTTTTATGCGAACGTACGATTACATACTGGTAGGCCAGGGCATTGCAGGCACGATGCTCGGCTGGTTCCTGCAACAGGCGGGGCAGCAGGTCGTGGTATATGACGATGCCCGCCCGCACAGCGCTTCCCGCACCGCCGCGGGTATCATCAACCCCGTGTCTGGCCGGAAGTTTGAAGTGGCATGGCGCTACGACAGCATCTATCCTTTTGCGGAGCAGACCTACCGGGCCATGGAAGCGGCTTTGCAGATCAGCTGTTTCCGGGAGCGGGATATCTGGAACGTATGGCCTTCCGCGCAGATGCGGGACGCGTTCGCCGCCTGCCCCACACCGTATTCCCATCAACCGCCGGAACTGAGATATAAAGAGGAATTGCAGCAGCCTTTTGGCGCGGGGATCGTGAAGGGAGCGAATGTACAGCTTGGCAGCCTGCTGCCCGCCTGGCGAAAGACCGCCGAAGTGCGCGCGGAACGGTTTGATGCGGGGAAGCTGGCGCTGAAGGAAAACGGGGTGGAATACGAAGACGTACAGGCAAAGGCCGTGATCTTCTGCGAAGGCGTGGAAAGCCCGCTGAACCCATGGTTCGGCAAGCTGAAGTTTTTACCCAATAAAGGAGAAGCCCTGATCATACAACTACCCTTTCCTACCACGGACATTATCAAAAAAAGCGTCACGCTCGTGCCTTTGGATGACGCACCCGGTATGCCTGCTGAAGCGCTCTACTGGGCAGGCGCCACCTTTTCCTGGGATTATACGGACGCACTGCCCACCGCAGCCGCCCGTGAATCGCTGGAAAACCAGCTCAAACAATTGCTGAACACCGGCTTTGAGGTAAAGGACCATATTGCCGCAGTGCGCCCTTCCGGGCCGGACAGGCGGCCGATGGCCGGCCTGCACCCGCGTATTCCGCAGGTGGGCATCTTCAACGGGATGGGCTCCAAAGGTTGTTCCCTGGCTCCCTGGGCCGCTAAAGCCTTTGTGGACAACCTGCTGGAAAACACCCCGCTGCCGCCTGAAATAGATATTAAACGGTATTTTAATGCCTTAAGATAGATTTTCAGAGGTCCAGTGCTTATCTTTGACCTCCTTTATCAATAGAAAAGCATAGTATACAATGTACAGATCGCACACATGTGGAGAATTGCGCATGGAGCACGTAGGCCAGCCGGTCACGCTGGCAGGATGGGTGCAGACCGTCCGCAAGTTTGGAAGTATTACGTTTGTTGACCTCCGCGACCGCTACGGTATTACGCAGCTGCTGCTGGGCGAATCGCTCAACGCACAGCTGGACGCGCAGCCCCTGGGCCGTGAATTCGTCATCCAGGTAAAAGGTACCGTTACAGAACGTACCGCGAAAAACGCCAATATCCCCACCGGCGATGTCGAAATAACCGCTTCGGAATTCACCGTGCTGAACGGTTCCAAAACGCCCCCTTTCACCATCCAGGACGAAACGGATGGCGGGGACGAGCTGCGCATGAAATACCGTTACCTCGACCTGCGCCGCAATATCGTAAAACAAAACCTTACCCTCCGCTACCGGGTGAACCGCTCCGTGCGGAACTTCCTGGACAGCCGCGGGTTTATGGATATCGAAACGCCGGTGCTCATCAAGTCCACGCCGGAAGGCGCGCGCGACTTCGTGGTGCCCAGCCGTATGAACCCCAACCAGTTCTACGCCCTGCCGCAATCCCCGCAAACATTCAAACAACTGCTGATGGTAAGCGGCTACGACCGTTATTACCAGATCGTGAAATGTTTCCGCGACGAGGACCTGCGCGCAGACCGCCAGCCCGAGTTCACACAGATAGACTGTGAAATGAGCTTCGTGGACCAGGAAGATATCCTGGGAAACTTCGAGGAAATGACCAAACACGTATTCCGCGAGATCAAAGGCATAGAATTCCATGAGCCGTTCCCCCGCATGACCTGGGACGATGCCATGAAATATTATGGCAACGACAAGCCGGACATCCGTTTTGAAATGAAACTGGTAGACCTCGGCGAAACCGCCCGTGGCAACGGTTTTAAAGTATTTGACGACGCGGAACTGGTGGTAGGCATTAATGCTTCCGGCTGCGCCGAATATACCCGCAAACAACTGGACGAACTGACCGAATGGGTGAAACGCCCGCAGATCGGCATGACCGGCCTGATATATATCCGTTACAATACGGACGGTTCGCTGAAAAGCTCCGTGGACAAGTTCTTCAACGAAACGGCCCTGAAACTGTTCGCAGACCAGTGCCAGGCAAAACCGGGCGACCTGATCCTGATCCTCGCCGGAAAAGAAGAACGCACCCGCAAAGCGATGAGCGAACTGCGTCTTGAAATGGGCGAGCGCCTGGGATATCGTAATAAAGATGTGTACAAACCCCTGTGGGTGATAGACTTCCCGCTGTTCGAATACGCGGAGGAAGACAACCGCTGGGTGGCCCGTCACCATCCTTTTACAGCGCCCAAGCCCGAGCACATCCACCTCATGGATGATACTTCGCAGTACGGCAGGATCAAAGCGAACGCTTACGACATCGTGCTGAACGGCACCGAGATCGGCGGCGGCTCTATCCGTATCTTCCAGCGCGACCTGCAGGAGAAAATGTTCTCCGCCCTCGGTATGACCAAAGAAGAAGCGGCGCACAAGTTCGGCTTCCTGCTGGGCGCATTCGAGTTTGGCGCGCCTCCGCACGGCGGTATCGCCTTCGGTTTCGATCGTTTCTGCTCATTGCTGGGCGGCAGCGAAACCATCCGCGACTTCATCGCGTTCCCGAAAAATAACTCCGGCCGCGACGTAATGCTGGATGCACCGAGTGAAATAGACCAGGTGCAGCTGGATGAACTGAAATTGAACCTGCTGAAATAAACAGGTAAAAGATAAAAGGAAGGGCCACCCGGTTTGGGTGGCCTTTTCGTTTAAGCAGGTTGGCTGAGGTGATTTTCTGGTGATTAGAACGCTTTATCTGTTTTTCAACGCTGTGAGAACGCTTTTACTGCGGTATTACTAAGCCGTAAAAGGGAGAAGCGATGCCGGTTACACGCCGGTATAAGGCCAGTATGAGGCCGGTTAGAAGAAGGTTAGCAGCAAAAGACCGGGTAGAATGCCTCTGCCGATCTAAAGTGATGATATATTCACCTAAAGCCATGTCGAACGATAGAGCAAGGAAAGAGCAAGGATAGAGCAAGGGAAGAGCAAGGAGAAGAAGTGGTAAAATAGTACCAGGAAACTTAGAACAACCGGATATCCGGGATGATGGGTATCACCTTTACTACTTTCACCAGGTTGTTAAAATCCGGGTACAGCGGGTTGAGGAGGTAATTGAATTCCTGCTGCAACACAGCCGAGCGTACTTTGACGGCGAGGTATTGCAGGTCTTTCATCAGCGCGTCCCCTTCTTCTTTCAGCGCTATATTTTCCGTTTCCATCCATTCGGCGGGGAGTTTATCATCCGGGAAGTGGTAAACGGGAGCCTTGTCGCTTACCTCGATCTCCATGATGAACATATCCGGGGGCATTTCGGACTCATCTACGTGCACGAGGGTTTCCAGCATGGCCAGGGAGCGGTTTTCGCTGGCATACAATACAAACGTGCCGGGATTGTTCCAGCGGCCGCCAAACTTAAAGGCGCCCGTGCCGGAAAGGTCCCGCGTTCTTTCTTCGTTCTGAACGATCCGGTACACCAGCATATATCAGGAATAAACGCCTTCTTCCAAACGGCCCAGCACCTGGGTAACGAGTTTGATGCCGGTAGGGGTGTTCAGCAGGTCGAAGGGCTTTTGATTATTAAGGGCTTTGTTTTCTTTATTGAACCAGCGTGTGACCTTACCAGCATCCTGGAAGATGCCGAAGGCCATGGCATAAGTGCCGGCAATCTCGTACATATGACTGCTTACATAGTCTTCCAGCTTCTCGTCCTCTTTTTTGCGGATGAGGGTTTTGTAAGACATGTTCAGCAGCGGGGCCATGAGCGTCATGGGTATATCGAGGAACTGCGAAAAGTGGTCCACCGCGCTTTTGGGGATGCCTTCGTGGAGTATCCTGAATACGTCTATGGTGGAAGTGGGCGTTACTTTGATGTAACTCGCCGCTCCCAGCAGGTACCATGTGAACTGGGACACGGAAAAGTTGCCCCTGGCGGTATAAGCCGAGGCCGGCGCGACGGCGGCCAATGTTTCCTGTTTGTTGTGTCTCCTGATCATTGTGGGTAATTTTACCCAAAGGTACAATGCATTTTACCTATTTCCAAAACATTCCTTTCTTCTCCTTTCTTCCTGAAAACCAGCCGGATACCCTTTGCTGTAGGTTAAATTACAACCGATTAACATATCAATTGCAAGATATGTATCCATATTGCTGTAATATTGCCGGGTGAATACGCCTTACCTGTGCAGATTGGTCCACTTAATTTTTACGCATGTTTTTAAAGAAAAGAAACCTGTTGCTCAGCGGTCTCCTGGTTACCAGCCTTGCGGCCCCGGCACAGAAAGCCCCCAAAAATTACATTAAGAAATTCTCGCCCGTTGCAGTTAACCTCATGAAAGAAACCGGCGTGCCCGCCAGTGTGATCCTGGGCATCGCTATGCTGGAGTCCGGCAGCGGCACCAGCAAAAACGCCCGCCTCCTTCGGAATCACTTCGGGATCGTGGGCAAAAACAACCTTGCCAAACGCGGTGAAACTTACCGCAGCGTGTACCGCGAGTATGCCACAGATACCGCCTCTTATCATTCATTCGTGAGGCTGGTGCTGAAAAGGAAATGGTACCCCGCCATGAAAGGGAACGAGGATTATAACGCCTGGCTGGAGAAGCTGATTCATTCCAATTATTCCTCCGCGGGAAATGTGTGGGTGAGCCGCGTAAAATCCATGATCCGGAAGTATAAATTATATGAACTGGATGATGAATTAAAGCTGGCAAAACAATAGATTTGTATCCGATTTTAAGCGGGGTATAACCGGGCCGGGTATACGATTCCGCTTTTGAATATACCGACTATGCCATCCGGAAACAAACATCCCTATCCTTTTATGATAGTGCTGGGCACCCTGCTCGGCCTTGCCGTGATCTCGCTTGTCAACAATACCATTACCTTCGGCAGTTATACCCTGCGGCCGCTGGATATCCTGGCCGATCTCCGCAGGCAGCAGCCCGATGGGGACACGATAACGGTGGCGGCTATACCCGCCGGCGCGGATTCCCTTGAGACGGATTCGGCAGGGATGCACATTCCTAAAGACTTTGCCACTTACACCGGGATCCTGGACTACGGTTTCAACGCCGGGGACAAAGGCGCCGGGATGCAATATTTTATGCACGCGCTGAAAGAGCTGAAGACCGGCAGGCGCAAAAAAGTGCGGATCGCCTATTTCGGGGACTCGATGATAGAAGGCGACCTGATCACGGCGGACCTGCGGGACAGCCTCCAGGCTTATTTCGGCGGGGAAGGCGTGGGTTTTGTGCCCGCCACTTCCGTGGTATCCGGCTTCCGTACCACCATCAGCCACAGCTTTTCCCCTAACTGGACGGATTATCATTTCCGCAACAACCCGCCGGCCGGCACTGAGCTGGGCCCTTCCGGCCATGCATTTGTGCCCGCGCCCGAAAGCTGGGTGCGCTACCAGCCGGTGAAACACCACCGCCTGGACCAGTTTGAAGAAATAAGCCTCCTCTACGGCAGCGGCCACCGGAACATTGTGGTGAACAACAAAAGCCTGGAACTGAACGGCAAGGGCAAGATCAACGCTTATTCCTTCGTAACGGATTCTTCCCAGAGGTCCCTCACCCTCAAATTCAACAACAACAATCCCGCGCTCTTTTATGGCGTATGTTTCGAAAGCCTGAACGGCATCTTCCTCGATAATTATTCCTTCCGCGGCATCAGCGGCATAGAGCTGGGCAAGCTCAGCCGCAGCATGTGGGACCAGGTGCAGAGCGTGCGCCCGTACGACCTCATTGTACTGCATTACGGTGCCAACGTGCTTTTCCTGCCGGAGAACACCCGGTTTGACTGGTACGAAAAACCGATGGTGAAAGTGGTGGATTCCCTGCGCCGGTATTTTCCGCATACCTCTATCCTGATCGTAGGTACGGCGGATAAGGCGTACAAGAAAAAAGGCAAATACGTGACCGCGCCCGGTGTAAAAGCGTTGATGAAAGTGCAGCACAAGTTTGCGGAAAGCCGCAGCATCGCTTACTGGAACCTCTTTTCGGCTATGGGCGGCGAAGGGGCTATGACGCGCTGGGTGGATACGGCCATGGCCAATAAAGATTACACGCACTTCAATTTCCGCGGGGCCTCCAAGGTAGGCGCCCTTTTATATAAAGCGATCATGGATGAATATCAGCAGGCGGATATGTAAGGGCCTCATATGGTTTTGGTTTTTCACAGGGAGTTGCACGGCGGCATTCGCACAGCGGCATCACCTGTACAACGATACAAGCCTGTACCGGGTTTATGGCCTGTTGCAGCAAAAAGAAGAGAAAGTGATACCTATCCTTCACCTCGGCGATTCGCATGTGCAGGCGGGATTTTTCCCGAATGCAGTGAGGGACAGGCTGCAGGGTGAATTTGGCGATGCGGGCCAAGGCTGGGTGTTTCCCTATAACCTTGCAGGCACCAATGGTCCGGATGATTACCGCTGGAGCAGTTTTTTCCGCTGGAACGGTGATCGTATGGTGGACCGGAACCTGGGTCAGTGGCCTGGTCCGGGAGGTATCATGATCAGCAGGCAGCAGGGCATGTCGCTGCTTACTTTCAGCGGCAAACCCGTAAAATGCCTGAAGCTGTGGTACGAAGGCGGGGAGGGCCTGCCCGAAGCCAACGCCGGAGAAGACCACCCGGCAGCCGGTGAGGCTATGGTGTATGAAGGTGAGCCGGTGATGGCGGCAAAGGAAGTAAAGGTGTGTATGGATTCGGTGGTGAGCGGCATCAGCCTGAGGTTCCCTTCTATCAGCCGCTTTTATGGTGCAGTGGCGGAGAATGGAAAGCCTGGCATATTGTATCATGCTATCGGGATCAACGGGGCGCAGTTCTCCCACTACAACCAGTTTGAGGGGAAGATCACCGCTTCGCAGATGGAAATATTAAAACCTGCGCTGGTGATCATTTCGCTGGGTACGAACGAAGCCTTTGGAGGAATATCCGCAGTGCAGCTTCGGCAGGAGATCGGGAAGATGATGGAGGTGATGAAAAGCCTTGCGCCGGAAGCGCGTTTTATTTTTACCACCCCGCCATCGGGGATGATGAAAAAACGGCAGGTGCCGTATAAAAAGAAGGGCAAAAAACGCACGTATTACCGCGTGAGTTATGTAAAAGTGCCCCAGGCCACCACCCTCCGCGATGCCATGATCACCCTGTGCGACGAGAACGGATGGGCGTACTGGGACCTGTACGAGGCGATGAAGGCGGACAAACGGTTTGCCCGCGCCTGGAGCGGGGACCACGTGCATTTTAACGCCTACGGCTACAACCTGCAAGGGCAGCTGCTGGCCGAAGCCGTCCTGGATTCTTTTCAACAATGGAACAAACAAAAAAGCAAACCATAACCCATGTCTTTTGAAAACCTGAAATCGCTGTTGCTCTATAACAAAGAGGAATTGATCCTCTTTAACAGCGCATTTTTCCTGTATTTCTTCGCCACCTTCCTGTTTTGTTACCAGCTGGCGCGTAAGAACGAAAGGGCCAGGGTATGGGTGTTCACACTGTTTTCCCTTTATTTTTTCTATAAAGCCTGCAACGAATATGTACTGCTGGTGATCCTTTCCGCCATCGTGGATTTTTACATCAGCAACCGCATCCATACCGAACAAAAGGACATCATCCGCAAACGGCTGCTATGGTTCAGCGTGGTGATCAATGTGGGGATGTTGTGTTATTTCAAATACACGAACTTCTTTATACAGATCGTCAACGATGTGACGGCGGGCAACATCAGCCCGGTGAACCTGATCCTGCCCATCGGTATTTCCTTTTACACTTTCGAGAACCTGAGTTATACCGTGGACGTGTACCGGAAAGAGATCAAACCGGTGGACAAGTTCATGGACTATCTTTTTTTCCTGTCCTTTTTCCCGAAACTGATGATGGGCCCGATCGTGCGGGCGGCGGACTTTATCCCGCAGATCAGGCAGGCGTATGTGCTGAATATGGAAGATGTGGGGAAAGGGATGTTCCTGATCATCAGCGGACTGTTCAAAAAAGTGGTGCTCAGCGATTTTATCAACCAGAATTTTGTCCAGTATATTTTTGACGACCCTGGGCGTTACTCCGGCCTGGAGTGCCTGTTTGGCGTGTATGCCTATGCGCTGGTGATCTACTGCGATTTCTCCGGTTATTCCGATATGGCCATTGGTATTGCCCGCTGGGTGGGCTTTAAGCTGCCGCCCAACTTCAATAAACCCTACCAGAGCAGTTCCATTACCGAATTCTGGCGGAGGTGGCATATTTCTTTATCGTCCTGGCTGAAGGATTACATCTATATCCCGCTGGGGGGCAACCGCAAGGGCACGTTCCGGCAATATGTCAACCTGTTCCTGACCATGCTGATCGGCGGCTTCTGGCATGGGGCCAGCTGGAATTTTATCTTCTGGGGCGGCGTACACGGCGGGGCGCTGGGGATAGATAAAATATGGATACAATGGCAGAAAACCCGTACCTGGATGCGGAGTACGCCTTTGCGGGCGCGTCTCTGGAAAGCCGGCGGGGTACTGTTCACTTTCCACCTGGTTTGTTTCTGCTGGATCTTTTTCAGGATGGAGCACTTCAGCGGCGCCTGGGCGCTGCTGCACCAGGTCGTTTTTGAGTTCCAGGGCCACCTGCTGCCGCAGCTGCTGAATGCCTATCCCCAGGTGTTCACGCTGATGGCTACTGGTTATTTCCTGCATTTCCTGCCCGAGGTGGCGGAAAAGAAGCTGGAGGGCAGGCTCCAGGTAATGCCCGTCTGGGCGTCCGTGGCCGTAATGATCCTGTTTATCTGGTTCCTGAACGAGGTAAAGACACTGGAGCCGATGATCCCGATCTACTTGCAGTTTTAAGGGTTTTTCATACTGAGCACATTTAAAATCTGAAGTGTATGCAGATTTTTTTACATGCGTATGCACAAACCTGATAATAAGTGACTACCTTTGCGTCCTAACTTTTGTCTTTAAAGTAAAACTTATGCGTACTGTTACACTGAGGAGAGTCGTGATAACCGGAATGGGAGCTATCACACCGATCGGTAATGATGTGAACACGTTCTGGAATAATCTGAAAGCCGGCAAGAGTGGTGCGGGCCCGATAACGAAGTTCGACACCACGGAATTCAAAACGAAATTTGCCTGTGAACTGAAGGGACTGGATATAGAAGCGTTTATAGAAAAGAAGGAAGCCCGCAAGATGGATACTTTCACGCAATACGCCATGGTGGTAGCGCAGGAAGCGATCCAGAACTGCGGGGTGGACCTGGAGAAGATAGACCGCAGCAAGTTTGGCGTGATCTGGGCATCCGGCAACGGCGGTATGCAGACGTTCGAGGACCAGATCGTGGAGTTCACCCAGGCGAACTTTGTACCGAAGTTCAGCCCTTTCTTTATACCGAGGCTCATCTCAGACATTGCGGCCGGTCAGATCGCCATTAAATATGGCCTGATGGGCATAAATTACTGTACAGTATCCGCCTGCGCATCGTCCAACAGTGCGCTGGTAGACGCTTTCAACTATATCCGCCTCGGCAAGGCCAATATGATCATTGCCGGCGGTTCCGAAGGCCCGATCACCCGTGCGGGTATAGCAGGTTTTAATGCCCTCAAGGCGCTTTCCACCCGCAACGACGATGCTTTGCATGCTTCACGCCCCTTCGATAAAGACCGTGATGGTTTTGTAATGGGCGAAGGCGCGGGCGCCGTTATCCTGGAAGATTACGATCATGCCATTGCACGCGGTGCCACTATCTACGGAGAAATGGTAGGCGGCGCGATGAGCTGCGACGCATATCACCTTACCGCCACTCACCCCGAAGGCGTGGGCGCGCAGCTGGGTATGAAAGAAGCGCTGGCGGATGCAGGTCTTTCCCTCACCGATGTGGATTATATCAACGCACACGCGACCTCTACACCGCTGGGAGATATCAGCGAACTGAAAGCGATCAAAACCCTCTTCGGCGATCATGCATCCAAGCTGAATATCAGCGCTACCAAATCCATGACAGGCCACCTGCTGGGAGCTGCCGGCGCGATAGAAGCGATTGCCTGTATCAAAGCCGTGCAGGAAGATATCGTACCGCCGACCATCAACACCACTGAGCTGGGCGAAGATATCCCCGCGGGGCTGAACCTCACGCTGGGAGAGGCGCAGAAGCGTACGATCAATGTTGCGCTGAGCAATACCTTTGGTTTTGGCGGGCACAATGCGATTGCAGCGTTCGCGAAATTCCAGGGATAAAAAATACGTTTATACGACACTAAAAAGGGGTGGGAATTTAAAACTTCCACCCCTTTATATTTTTACATATTATCAAATCAAATATCCCGGTTTTTGTACCCGGCGAATGAAAACATTTGCTAATTTTACGTCCGTTAACCTTAATTCTGAAATGATGTTTTAATTTGTTTGTTAGTGTACCCGCGTACTCACCGTTTTTTATTCAGCACATATTTGCAGATGTTTGTGAATGCCTTACCTGGCAAGCGTTTGCGCGCATGTTCACAGGCCGTTTGTGTTTGGCTGTTCAGCAGGATGTAATGCCTTTTCCGGGCCTGATGTACTTTTGCAGGATACGATTTTCCATGCTCATGATATCCTTTTGCAGAAGACATTTTCATCATTACGATATCCTTTTTTCGGCAGCATCAGGCGTCTTTTACATGCAGTCTTTGCAAGCGTGTGCATATGGGTGAGTATGCTCCATAATAGATGTATAATGATTCGTTTGTTAAACCCGGCTTGAAGAAGCCATTTGTTAGTCCATTTTTCTTTAATCTTTTAAACCCCTCATGTCAAAAATGAAACATTTGAAAAACGTTCTCCGGCTGACCGCAGCCGCAGTTGTTATGTTAACCGTATCCTGTCAAACCCAGCATGAATTAGTAAAACCGATCAAGTACAATTTCCTGGAAAACCTGGACCCGGATTCTGTACTGATCCTTTGCCCGCCGCCTTCCGGCGGCAGCGTGACGCAGCAAAGCGGCACCTGGAACGGGAACCTGATACGGTATGGCCAGTCCCTGCAAGTGCAGAAATTACCACAGGTCGATAACAGATAACCTATTAAAACAGGAGCGGAAGAGTGGTCCTTCTGCTCCTGATATTTAAAAATGAGGGATTGGGCTGTTGATTTTACCGGCCCGCGCTCCGTTTTTGATGCTGTTCCTATTTTTTTTGTGCCATGTGTTCCGGATGCGCTATTTTTGTCCTCTATTAACCCCACACCCCTTTTAACTACACCTACACATATTGTTTTCCTGAATTGCCGGTTCCTTATAACGCGGTACGTATTCACTATTAAACTCCCTGTTATGAAATGGATTAATCCCATCAAACTTTTATTGTTACCTGTAGTTTTGTTTGCCCTGGCATCCTGTAAAAAATATCCTTCCCCGGGCTGGCATTGCCCTCCTGTACCGCAATGCCCGGTAGCATCTATTGTAAAGACGAACGAGAGCCTGCCCTTTTGTTACGTGCAGAGGAATTACATGAATGTGCCCGTGAAACTTGAATATTATGAAAGAAGTGTAGCCGGCGCTATTTATGAGGGAGTACTGGATGTGCATTACCAGGGCAGGAAACTTTACCTGACAGATGTTGTGACGCAGGATACGGTACTGGCAGTGAAGCTGGACGAATGCGGCCGCCCGGTACAATCTTTTTTTGCGGAAACAATGCACCTTCCCGGCGTACCGGTATCGTCCCGCTATTTTTACAATGCACAGGGCCGCCTGAGCAGGTATGAGTCGATTGAAGGAGATTTGGGAAGCGCCCAAAATTTCAGTTATGACCAGCGGGGTAACCTGTTGAAAATATCCGCCGCGGGAGATCTTGCGTTCGAGTATACGTATGACTATGCCAGGCCTGTGGAGAAAGGAACCGTGACGTATGCGGAAGTCAGGGAAAGACGGATGAACCCGCTGACAATGCTGGAATACCTCGGCCATATTGACCTGATGCCCCGTAACCTGCGCCTGACTTCAAGATCATGGATAGGTGACTACCAAACAGCTTCCTTTGCCTACAGCAATCATGTGTTCAGCGGCCAGCGGCTGGTAAGTTACGAGGGGGACGGTACCTTTGCGTTAACCTGGAGTTGTCAGAAAACGCCTCCGCGTAAATAAATACTGCCATTGCAATCGTGAACCTGGTCAGGGGCATTTTTGCCCCTGACAGTACCATTTGAGTGGAGATTTCCGAACTCCCTTTAATACAATCACAGGATAATACGTATTCTAAAAAAGATAATATTCAATGTATGCCTTTCTGCTGCGATTTTGCTGTCATTCCGGTTTTCCCGGCCCGTTTTTATTTTTCATTGAACCCACAAATACGTAGTTTAGTACTTTGAATTTCGTGTTCGGGAACTATATGGCAAAACAAAGCAAAAAAACTACAATACAACCCGCCCCGGCAGCTCAACAGGAGGAAATGATCGAAGTGTACGGAGCCCGGGAGCATAATCTTAAAAACGTGGATATCCGCATTCCGAAGAACAGCCTGGTGGTGATCACCGGCATCAGCGGCAGCGGCAAATCTTCCCTCGCATTCGACACCATCTATGCCGAAGGGCAGCGCAGGTACATGGAGAGTTTCTCCGCCTACGCCCGCCAGTTCATCGGCGATATGGAAAGACCGGATGTAGATAAGATCATGGGCCTTTCGCCCGTTATCTCCATTGAGCAGAAGACCACGAACAAGAACCCCCGTTCCACCGTCGGCACCATCACCGAGATATACGACTTTCTCCGTCTCCTTTACGCACGCGTGGGTGAAGCCTATTCCTACAACACGGGTAAACGTATGGCGCGTTTTTCCGAAGAGGAGATCATGGCCCACATCTTCGCCAATTTCCCTAAAAAGAAACTGGTAGTACTCGCTCCCCTCGTGCGCGGCCGCAAAGGCCACTATCGCGAACTGTTTGAGCAGGTACGCAAGCAGGGTTACCTGAAAGTGCGGGTGGATGGTGAAGTGCTGGACCTGAAGGAACGTATGCAGGTGGACCGTTACAAGATCCATGACATCGAGCTGGTGATAGACCGTGTGCAGGTGCAGGACGATGCACGCACCCGCATCAGCCAGAGCGTGCAGAAAGCCCTGCAGATGGGCAAAGGCCTGATGTTTATCATGGAGCACGACAGCAACAAGGTGAAACAATACAGCCGCCAGCTGATGTGCGAGGACACGGGTATTTCCTACGAAGAACCTTCTCCCAATACCTTTTCCTTCAATTCCCCTTATGGCGCCTGCCCTCGCTGCAAAGGCCTGGGCACCATTTACCAGATCGATATGGACGAGGTATTGCCGGACCGCAGCAAATCCATCAGCGACGGCGGACTGGTGCCGCTCGGCGAAGCCAGGGATACTTTTACTTTCAAACAGATACAGCAGCTCTCCAAAAAGTATAAATTTTCCCTCACCGCCCCCATCGAAAAGATACCGGAAAACGCCATGAACGTGCTCCTGTTCGGCGATGAAAACGGTAAGCTGGAAGTAGATATGGGCTTTGAAGAAAACGGCGCCGAAACCTACGCCACGGAATACGAAGGCGTGGTGAACATGGTGCGCCGTTATTTCAACGACACCTCGTCCGACGCGGTGCGCAACTGGGCGGAAGGGTTTATGAAACTCTCCACCTGCCCGGAATGCAATGGCGCCCGCCTCAAAAAAGAAAGCCTGATGTTCAAGGTAGACGGGCAGAACATTTCCGAGCTGGGCGAAATGAACCTCAGCAAGCTGGCCGTATGGTTTGCGGACATAGAGAAACGGTTAGACAAGAAGCAGAACGTGATTGCCAAAGACGTGCTGAAAGAGATCCGCGAGCGCCTCGGCTTCCTGCTGGACGTGGGGCTCACCTATCTCACGCTGAACCGCGCCACGCGCACGCTCAGCGGCGGGGAAAGCCAGCGTATCCGTCTTGCCACGCAGATCGGTTCCCAGCTGATGGGCATCACTTACATTCTTGACGAGCCCAGCATCGGCCTGCACCAGCGGGACAATATGCGGCTCATAGACGCGCTCCGCAACCTGAAAACCATGGGCAACACCGTGATAGTGGTGGAGCACGATAAAGACATTATGCTGCACGCGGACCACCTGATAGACATCGGGCCGGGCGCGGGCATACACGGCGGCAGCATTGTGGCGCAGGGCCGCCCGGAAGAAATGCTGAAGCTGGATACCGCCACCGCGGGTTATCTCAACGGCATCCGCGAAATACCCATTCCGGAGAAACGACGCAAAGGCAACGGCAAGTTCCTGGAGCTGAAAGGCGCCACGGGGAACAACCTGAAGAACGTGACACTGAAGCTCCCCCTGGGTGTATTCACCTGCGTGACGGGCGTGTCCGGCAGCGGTAAATCCACCCTCATCAACGAAACCCTTTACCCGATCCTTTCCAAACATGCCTACGATTCCAAACTCGTACCGATGCCCTACAAAAGCATCAAGGGCCTGGAGGAGATAGACAAGGTGATTGAAATAGACCAGAGCCCCATCGGGCGTACCCCGCGGAGCAATCCCGCCACTTACTGCGGTTTCTTTACGGAAATACGCCAGTTATTTGCAGCGGTGCCCGAAGCCAAGATCAGGGGGTACAACGCCGGGCGTTTTTCCTTCAACGTAAAAGGCGGCCGCTGCGACGTTTGCGAAGGCGCCGGTGTACGCGTGATAGAGATGAACTTCCTGCCGGATGTGTACGTACACTGCGAAAAGTGCAACGGCCGCCGGTACAACCGCGAAACCCTTGAAATACGTTATAAAGGCAAATCCATCAGCGATGTGCTGGACATGACGGTGGAGGAAGCCGTTGAGTTCTTCCAGCCTGTGCCTTATCTTTACCGCAAGATCAAGACCCTTCAGGATGTGGGGCTGGGTTATATCACGATCGGCCAGAGTGCTGTAACCCTTTCCGGTGGCGAAGCCCAGCGTGTGAAAGTGGCGACCGAACTGTCCAAAAAAGATACCGGCAAAACCATTTACATCCTCGACGAGCCTACCACGGGCCTGCACTTCCAGGACATCCAGCTGCTGCTGAACGTACTGAACAAACTCGTGGAACGCGGCAATACGGTGCTCGTGATAGAGCATAACCTGGATGTGGTAAAAGTCGCGGATTACGTGGTGGACCTGGGGCCGGAAGGCGGTGAAGGCGGAGGCCGGATACTTTGCACCGGTACACCCGAAGAGGTTGCCCAATGCAAAGATTCCCATACCGCCCTGTTTTTGAAAAAGGAATTAAAGAGATAGGCGGCTGTGCCAACAAATTTCTGTATGAAATATTTTTTGCTGATAGCATGTTTTGTCACGGTGCTCATGGCCTGCGACGATGATACCAAGGTCTGCGACCTGGATACGCGCACGGAAGCGCGCGCCCGGTTCCGCTGGCAGGACCCTAACAATAACAACGTGGAGGAAGATACCACGATGCCCAAGGTGACACTGTTTGCGCTCAACAAAGACAGTATTTACAAAAAACAAACCGGCCTCAGCGGGATGCAGTTCCAGCTGGACAGGCTGACGGACAGCAGCAAGTTCTATTTCCAGACGGATTCAACCAGGATAGCAGATACAATTACCTTTTTCTACACGCGCCAGCCGCACTTTATTTCCGCGGGCTGCGGGGTAGTGATGTATTTTAATATCGACACGGTGTATTCCACCCAGCATGTTATAAAATCTTTAGTGATCTCCAGTAAGCAAGTAACGGAAGAAAATGAAAATACGATCATACTCCATTTTTAGTGCGCTGCTGCTGTGTGTAGCAACCGCCACGGCCCAGTCCAAAAAGGATTCGGTGAAAACCGTGATGCTGGAGGTGCCCGCCGGCCTGCGCGTAGGAGTGGACCTGACCCGCTTTGCCATTCCTTTCTTCCAGCCGTACCGCAGGGACGCTACTGTTGTGCTGGACGCCCGGTATAACGACAGGATCTATTTCGCGGCGGATATCAGTTATAACCGTACGAGCCATTCGGATTCCAACTACACCTATAAAGGCAGCGGCGTGGGTATTTCCATCGGCGCGAACTACAACCTGCTGAAAAAACAGATACCCAAAGAGAACTTTATGCTTTATGGCGGGTTCAAATATGGTTTTTCATTGTTCAGTTACGAGATACCCAGTTACACCATTCACAGTACATATTGGGGGAATTACCAGGGCAGCATGCCTTCCGTGACCAAAACGGGGCATTGGGTGGAGTTGTCGCTGGGGATAAAGGTGGAGGTTTTAAAGAACCTGTATCTTGGCTGGAGCCTTCATGAGCGCATCCTGTTGAACAGTGCGGTGGCGAAAAGCGATTTCCCTCCCCTGATCATTCCGGGTTACGGCAAGGGGTATAAGGGCAGCGCTTTTGATATGCAATACACGATCTCCTATCTTTTCCCGATGTGGAAGGTGAAGCAGCAAATGAAGCTCAAATGACGTTGTAACCGCGTTTTAAAAACAGAATAATCCGCTTCTCAGGCATAAAAAGACCGGCCCGGTAACATTCATTGTCACCGGGCCGGTTTGTTATTGGGAGAACTTTGGAGCGCCCGCCTTTCGGAGGCGCCGGGTTCTTAGCTGTCGAATTCTTCGGGTGCCTTGTCATCGTTGCCGCCGCCGCCACGGTCATAACCGCCACCGCCGCTGCCACCACGGTCGTAACCGCCGCCACCGCGATCGTAGCCACCGCCGCCGCTTCCGCCGCGATCGTAACCACCACCGCCACTGCCGCCACGGTCAAAACCACCACGGCCGCCACCGCCGCGATCATATCCACCGCCGCCGCTTCCGCCACGGTCAAACCCGCCGCGTCCGCCGCCGCCACGATCGTAGCCACCACCGCCGCTTCCGCCGCGATCATAACCACCGCCGCCGCCGCCACGATTGAAGCCGCCGCCACCGCCACCGCGGTTGAAGCCACCGCCTCCACCGCCACGGTTGAAGCCACCGCCTCCGCCAGGACGGCCGCCGCCGCCACCAAAACCACGACCACCGCCGCCGCCAAAGCCGCCACGGGGTTGTTTTTTCTCGATCCCCCAGAGGTAACCTTCCCTGAAACGGATGATGCCCCGGTTGTCCGCCCCGTATTTGCCCCAGGCAAAACCGCTGCCTACGGGTTTATTACGAAGGTCGCCGATCACGTAGTTAAAAGGCAGCTGTTTGGCGAATTCCGCCAGTTCAGCATCTTCTGAGTAACGGGCCTCGTCGCGGGAAATTAACCCGTCATCGCGGTTCCAGATGTCGTTCACCACTATTTCGTGCACTACGTCTATGCTGGATTTTTTGATCTCTTTGCCGTATTCATGCAGCTGTCCCAGGAATTCGGTGATGTTTTCGGACTGTTTTACCACTACGGCGGGGTCGTTGCACACGTAAAACACGTTGCCCCAGGTGCCGTTGCGGTCCACGTCCAGTACCCAATAGTTGCCGTACCCGTCTCCCGCGATGCGGATAGAGTTGGGGATGAGGTTATAAAGGTCAAAATCACGGGTGCCATCGAAAGTGATGGCGTCCAATCCGTAAAAAAGGAACCCGCTGCTGAATTGCAGCAACTCCCTGATGTCTTCCGGTATATTTCTGGTGCGGAGTTGTTTGGCGATATTGTCAATTTCGGAGTCGGAAAGTCCCGGCATCAGCTCTACCGAGTATTCCTCTTTCTGATGCGTTTGGTACTTTTCGTGCAACATCGCATTCAGTTGTTCGAGTGGCGTCATGTGTTTGAATTATCTATATTATGTTAAGCTCTGATCATTTCTATATGCGGAATATGATCTTCCAGGTACATCTCACTGCTCTGTACGAAACCCAAAGATTCATAAAATTTCTGTAAATACAACTGCGCCCCAATCTTGATGGGGATTTTCCCCCAATTGGATTCCACCCCGGCGATGGAAACTTCCATCAATTCCCGGCCAAAACCCTTTCCCCTGGCGGATGGAGAAGAAATGACCCGCCCAATCGAGGCCATATCGAATTTAACGCCTGGAGCAAACAACCTTGTGTAGGCGACCAGTCCATGCTCGTTTACCCCCTGTAAATGCAGCGCTTTCTGGTCATAATTGTCCATATCCAGGTAACAGCATTGCTGCTCCACCACAAATACCTCGCTGCGGAGCCGTAATACCTGGTATAGTTCCTCGTTGGTTAGTTCAGTAAACGTTTTGATACTCCAGCTGATTCCCATGACACGAATAAACTTTAAGATAAAATTACAACCTTTGGGGTTTGTTTTATGAAAGAGAGTGCCGAAATTGGTCCTCGGAAACCTCCCCCGTTAATGATGAATAGTAGTATGCAGCCTTTTCTGTCCCTGGAACACATAACCGTGCGCAACCAGTCCGTCACTCTTTTCCCCGATCTTACCTGGCATATCCGCTCCGGCGAGCACTGGGCTATTACCGGGAAAAGCGGCTCCGGGAAGACCAGCCTTCTACATACAATTCTCGGCAAAAATAATGTGATCAACGGCAGTATTCGGCATTATTTTTACGACCGCTACCGGGAAACGCACGAAATTACCGATCCATACTTCAATTATCGCCGCTTAATAGCCATGGTAGGGCATCACCATGATTTTAAAAATTTGTCGCACACCTCCGATTTTTATTATCAGCAGCGTTTCAACAGTATGGATTCCTCCGATGCACCGACAGTAAACGAATACCTGGACGGCCAGGTGGCCGACCCGGCGCTGGAACCGTTGCAGATCGGGCATCTCCGGGAAAAGGAGCTGATCAAGCTCTCCAACGGTGAAACCCGCCGCGTGATGATAGCCCGGGCGCTGCTGCAAAAGCCGGAACTGCTGTTGCTGGACAATCCCTTTATTGGCCTGGATGTACAGAGCCGCAAAGCATTTCACGGGATCGTGGACCATGTGGCCGCTTCAGGCGCCACGGTGGTGCTGGTCACTTCCCCCACAGAGATCCCTCAGAGCATCACCCATGTGCTGAGCCTGGAAGACGGTCGTGTAGCCGGCACCTTTACCCGGGAAGCCTTCCTGGCCCAATATGAACCCGAAACACCCGCGCCGGTACTGGAAATGGACCTGGCCCTGCTCCGGCAGCTCACCGCCGATGCACAGCCCCGCGAATACGGGCACATCGTGCAAATGGAGGACATTCACGTAAAATACGGCGAAAATACCATCCTCGACGGAATAAACTGGGCCATCCGCCCGAACGAAAAATGGGCGCTGCTGGGGCCTAACGGCTCCGGGAAAAGCACTTTACTGAGCCTGATCAACGCGGACAACCCGCAATCCTACGCCAACCGCATCAGCCTGTTCGACCGGCGGAGAGGCAGCGGAGAGAGCATCTGGGACATCAAAAAGAAGATCGGTTTTGTATCCCCCGAGCTGCACCAGTACTTCCACTCGAACGCTACCTGCCTGCAGGTGGCCGGCTCCGGCTTTTACGACACCATCGGCTATATGCGCGCCTGCACCCCCGGACAGCTGGAAAAAGCCCGCGGCTGGATGCAGCTGATGGAAATTAACGGACATGCAGACACGCAGTTCAAACAAGTGCCCGAAAGCGTGCAGCGCCTCGTGCTGCTGGCCCGCGCGCTGGTGAAGAACCCGCCGCTGCTCATCTTCGACGAGCCCTGCCAGGGGCTTGACGCACACCAGAAACTACATTTCAAACAAGTGATCGAATCCCTCTGCGAATACCTCCCCGTAACCCTGATCTATGTGACGCATTACGAGGAAGAACTACCCGCGCCTGTGAACCGTTTTTTACGCATCCGCAATGGGAAAATGATCTAATTTCAGATACCTTTATCTCGTCCTTTTAAAAAACCTACACTATGCACCCGAACAATCGGCCCCTCGTACTTGCATGCCTGTTCCTCTGCGCCGCCATGGCCGCCCTCGTGGCCGGATGTACCAGCAAGGCCAAGGAAGTGAACCCCGCTTTTGCGAAATACATTGCCGCCTATACCACCGGCGTTATTTCCAAACAAAGCGCCATCCGCATCCAGCTGGCCGGAGAAGTGAATGTAACCCACGCCCAGAATGAACCCGTGGCGGACGATGTATTCTCCTTTTCCCCTTCCATCAAAGGCAAAGCCTTCTGGGTAGACGCCACCACGCTGGAATTCAGGCCGGACCAGAACCTGGAGCCGGGCAAAACCTACGAGGCGAAGTTCAGGCTGGGCAAAGTGATGACGGTACCGTCGGACCTGAAAGTGTTTGAGTTCGGCTTCCAGGTGATAAAACCTTCCTTTGAGGTGGAGCTGATGGGCCTGAAAAGCGCCAATAACAGCAAAGACCGTATGAATTTCTCCGGCGTGGTATATACCGCCGACGCGGAAGATGTACAGGCGGTGGAAAAACTCATCGCCGTAAAATACGACGGATCCAAAACCAATATTACCTGGCAGCACGATGTGGCGCAGCGCACCTATAAATTCACCATCGGCAATATCATGCGCAAACCGGTGGCGGCAAAAATGCATGTGAGCTGGAACGGGCAGAGCATCGGCTCGGACCTTAAAGACGACCGCGAGATAGAAGTGCCCGCCATCGGGGATTTTAAAGTGCTGGACATCAAGCCGGTGTATGACCCCGAAGATTATGTACTGGTGCAGTTCAGCTGCCCGCTGAACGGCTCGCAGAACCTTGACGGCCTCATCGGCATCAGCGGCCTGAGCGAGCTGCGTTATACCATAGACGGCAGCGAGGTACGGGTCTATTCGCCCGAGCGGCTGGAAGGAAATTATACCGTGGTGGTGAACGAAGGCATCCAGAGCGCGTTTGACGACCGGCTGGACAAATCCTTTACCGGCAGTGTGAACTTCGAGAACCGGCAGCCTTCCGTGAGCATTCCCGGCAAAGGCGTGATCATGCCGCAAAGCGGGAAACTCGTGATGCCCTTTGACGCCGCCGGCCTGAAAGCCGTGGACGTGATCGTGGTGAAGATCTATGAAAACAACATCCCGCAATATCTCCAGCGAAATAACCTCAACGGCGACGAAGAGCTGCGCCGTGTAGGCAGCCCCGTGGTACAGAAAACCATCCGGCTGGATGCGGACAAATCCGTGAACCTGCACAAACGCACCCGCTTCAGCCTGGACCTGGAACAGCTGGTGAAAACTGAGCCCGGCGCCATTTACCGCGTCACCATCGGGTTCAGGAAAGAATACGCGATGTATAGCTGTCCTGATGATAAAACGACCGATGAAGAAGAAGCGCAGGAAGAGGAAGAAGAATATTACGGGGAAAAGATCGACGGGGATGATGCCTTCTGGCGCCGCTACGACAGCTATTATCCTTACGGTTACCGGTGGAGCGACAGGGACAATCCCTGCACCAATTCCTACTACAACAAAGAACGCTGGGCTTCCCGGAACATCATATCCTCAAACATCGGCCTGATCGCCAAACGCGGCAACGACAATACCATGGTGGTGGCCGTTACGGACATCCGCGATGCGAAGCCGATCTCCGGCGTGGAACTGGAGCTGCTGGATTACCAGCAGCAGGTGATCTTCACCAGCCGCAGCGATGGGGACGGTTTTGCGAAATTTGAACTGAAACGCAAACCATACCTGCTCGTAGCCAAAAAAGATACCGAGCGCGGTTACCTGAAGCTGGACGACGGCAGTTCCCTGCCCCTCGGCCGTTTTGACGTAAAAGGCGAAGAAGTACAGCAGGGCATGAAAGGGTTCCTGTATGGGGAACGTGGCGTATGGCGGCCGGGAGATTCGCTGTTCCTCACGTTTATGCTGGAAGACAAAGAAGGCAAACTGCCGCCGAACCACCCGGTAATGCTGGAGCTGTACAACCCGAAAGGCCAGCTGTACAAACGTCTCAACCAGCATATTTCCCTCAACGGCGTGTACAACTTCCACACCATGACCGATGCGGACGCACCCACCGGCAGCTGGCTGGCGAAAGTAAAAGTAGGCGGCGCGATCTTCACCAAAAACATCCGTATCGAAACCGTGAAACCCAACCGCCTGAAAGTGCGGCTGGACTTTGGGAACCAGACCTCGCTGGTGAAAGACGAAAGCCCGAAAGGCACGCTTACCGCCGCCTGGTTGTTCGGCGCGCCGGCCCAGAGCCTCAAAGCGAAGGTGGACGTGTCCCTCACCTCCTCCAGGACGGCCTTCCCCAAGTTCGACGGTTATTCCTTTGACGATCCCACCGAACGTTTCAGCACTGAAAATAAAACCATCTTCGATGCCAGCCTGAATGACGAAGGCGTGGCGCCGGTATCCGCCAGTATCCCTGTGGGCGAACGCGCGCCGGGTGTATTAAAAGCAAACTTTGAAGTAAAAGTATTTGAGCCCGGAGGCGATTTCAGCATCGACCATTTCTCCATGCCGTACCACGTATTTGATTCCTACGTGGGCGTGGCCGCGCCGGAAGGCGACCGCCTCACCGGCATGCTGACAACCGATAAAGCGCACCAGGTAAGCATCGTGAACGTAAACGCGCAGGGCAAGTACATCGGCGGCACCCGCGAAGTGGAAGTGCAGCTGTACAAGATCCGCTGGCGTTGGTGGTGGGACGAAAGCGATAACGACTACAGCAATTTCACCGACGATAATTACAACCAGCTTCTACAAACACAAACCGTGACGCTGCAGAACGGTAAAGGCACCTGGCCGCTGCTGATCCGTCAGCCTGAATGGGGCCGTTACCTCATCCGTGTAAAAGACAAGGAAAGCGGGCATATTACCGGCCAGAGCGTGTACATAGACTGGCCGAACTACGCGGAACGACTACAGAAGGAAAACCCCGCGGAGGCCGCCATGCTTGTGTTCACCTCCAATAAAACAAAATACAACGTAGGGGAAGACATCGTGCTCACCATCCCCAGCAGCGAAGGCGGCCGCGGCCTGATCAGCATTGAGTCCGGCAGCAAAGTGCTGAAAACGGACTGGATAGGCACTGAAAAAGGTCAAACGGTGTACCGCTTCAAAGCAGAGAAAAACATGGCGCCGAACATTTATGTGAACGTGAGCCTGCTGCAACCGCACGCACAAACCGCAAACGACCTTCCCATCCGCATGTACGGTACCATTCCCGTGCTGGTGGAAGATCCGAATACCATCCTCAAACCCGTGATCAGCCTGCCCGCCACGCTGCGGCCCGAGACGGGGGCATCCATTTCCGTAACGGAATCCACGGGCAAAGCGATGACGTATACCATCGCCATCGTGGATGAAGGTTTGCTGGATCTCACCCGTTTCAAAACACCTGACCCGCACAGCGCATTTTATGCCAGAGAAGCGCTGGGTGTAAAAACCTGGGACCTGTTCGATTACGTGATAGGCGCCTGGGGCGCGGACCTGGAGCGGATACTGAGCATTGGCGGTGACGAAGGGCTGAACAAAAATGCCAGCACAGCCAAAGCCAACCGCTTTAAACCCGTGGTGCAGTTCATGGGCCCCTTCTACCTTAAAAAAGGAGAAAAACAAACACATAACTTCAAACTTCCCCCTTATATCGGTTCCGTGAAAGCTATGGTGGTGGCGGGCCAGGAAGGCGCTTACGGCAATGCGGACAAAACCGCTTCCGTGAAAAAGCCGCTCATGCTGCTGGCTACCGTGCCAAGGGTATTAGGCCCCGGCGAAACGATCCAGTTGCCCGTAACCGTGTTCGGTCTTGAGCCGCACGTACGCCAGGCGAATGTGACGCTTTCTTCCAATCCATATTTCGAGGTAGTGGGCGAAAGCACCAAACAGGTGAGTTTCCCGAAACCGGGTGAGCAGGTCGTTTATTTTGACGTAAAGATCAGGCCACAGGTGGGCATCGGCAAGTTCAAGATCATTGCCACCAGCGGGAAAGAAAGAGCGGAAGAAAATGTAGAGCTGGACGTGCGCAACCCGAACCCGTACCTCACCAATGTAGTAGAGCATACTTTGGAACCGGGCGCATCGTGGAATACGAACTTTATGCCGGTGGGCATGACAGGCACCAATACCGGTGTGCTGGAAGTATCCACCATTCCCGCGCTGAACCTTGGCAAACGCCTTGAATACCTTATAGAGTACCCGCACGGCTGCGTAGAGCAGACCACCTCCGGCGTATTCCCGCAGTTGACACTGGGCAACCTGATGGACCTTACAGACCGGCAGAAAGCGCAAATAGACCGCAATATCAAAGCGGGCATCAACAGGCTGAGGGGCTTCCAGCTCACGGACGGCGGCATGGGTTACTGGCCGGGCGCCAGCTCCGCCGATGAATGGAGCACGAACTACGCCGGTCATTTTATGCTTGAAGCGCAGACCGCGGGTTATTCCCTGCCGCCGGGCTTCCTGGACCAGTGGAAAAAATTCCAGCGGAACAGGGCGCAGAGCTGGTCACCGAGCAGCTACACCTATTACGGAGGGGACCTGGTGCAGGCTTACCGTCTTTTCCTGCTGGCAATGGCTAAAACGCCCGAACTGGGCGCGATGAACAGGCTGAAAGAATTCCAGCATTTGTCTATCCCCGCCCGCTGGCGCCTTGCGGCCGCGTATAAAATGGCAGGGCAGACGGAAGCGGCCAACGCACTCATCAAAGGCCTCAGTACCAACATAGCGCCTTACACACAATTGAGCGGTACCTTCGGCTCAGACCTCCGCGACAAAGCCATGATACTCGAAACGCTCACCATCATGGGCCAGCGCAGTACCGCAAACAGCCTGCTGAAACAGGTGGCCGCGGAACTTGGTAAAGAATCCTGGTACAGCACACAAACCACCGCGTATTCACTGGTAGCCATCGCGAAATTCTGCGGGGTGAACAAAGGCAGCAAAATGGCTTTCAGTTATACGCTGAACGGCACGCTGGGCAATGTGAACGCAAGCTCATACCTCTCGCAGACGCCGGTGGCATTCAAACCCGGCACAGGCACCGTGAGCATACAGAACAAAGGGCAGAACGTACTGTACGCACGCCTGATCCTGCGCGGGCAGCCGGAAGCGGGGCAGAACCCCTACGCGGACAACAATCCCGAGATACTTTCCATGAACGTACAATACAACACGCGCAACGGCAAACCGCTCAACCCCGACCTGCTGAAACAGGGCACGGACTTCGTAGCCACGGTGACGATCCGCAACCCCGGCAAACGCGGCTTCTACGAGCAGATGGCGCTCACGCAGGTGTTCCCTTCAGGCTGGGAGATCATCAATACCCGCCTCATGGGGAACGACAGCACGGTCACCTCATCGCCTTACACTTACCGCGATATCAGGGACGACCGCGTGTTCACTTACTTCAACGTGGAAGAATCAAAAACGGTGACTTACCAGGTGCTGCTGAATGCGGCGTACCTGGGCAGGTATTACCTGCCCGCCGCCTCCTGCGAAGCGATGTACGACAACACCATCCATGCATTTGTGCCGGGCAAGTGGGTGGAAGTAACGAAATGATCAGATCACTTTTAACAAGGCCGGCAGGTAAGGGGTTGTGATCCTTTACCACCGGCTTTGTAATTTTTTACAGGAACAAAGAATGATGCCGGAATGAAGCATATGTGGGAACGAATAAAAAAGTGGGCTGTTAAAAGAAAATGGCGCCTTGTTATACTGGCGGGGCTGCTGCTGTGGTATTATTTCCTGCTGCCGGCCAGGCTTTTCACCACGCCTACTTCTTTTGTGATTGAAGACCAGGGAGGGGAACTGATGAACGCGGCCATTGCAAAAGATGGGCAGTGGCGGTTTCCGGCGGATAAACTGGTGCCGGAGAAGTTTGAAAAATGTATCGTGGCTTATGAGGATAAACGTTTCTTTTATCATTGGGGCGTGGACCCGCTGGCCACAGGCCGCGCTATCCGGCAGAACTTTGGCGGCGGCAGAGTGGTAAGCGGCGCCAGCACCATCACGATGCAGGTGATCAGGCTGTATCGCAACAAACCCCGCACCATCTGGCAGAAGACCATCGAAATGATACTGGCTACACGGCTGGAGTTCCGGTATTCCAAAAAGGAAATTCTCGGGTTATACGCGGGCAATGCGCCTTTCGGAGGGAATGTAGTGGGATTGGAAGCCGCGTCCTGGCGGTATTACGGCCGCAAGCCCGATCAGCTTTCCTGGGCGGAGACGGCCACGCTGGCCGTATTGCCGAACAGCCCCGCTTTGATACACCCGGGCCGAAACCGGCAGGCATTGCTTAACAAACGTAATTCACTGCTGCAAAAACTCTGGCGCAACGGCACGATAGACAGCAGCACCTGCGCGCTTTCCAGCATTGAGCCCTTACCTGATAGACCGCATGTGCTCCCGCAATTTGCCCCGCATTTGCTGAACCGTTTCCGGCAGGATTACGCCCGTGAAAAATCACAAGGCAGCACCCGCCTGAAAACTTCGCTGGACGGCGAATTGCAGGGAAACGTGAATGACATCCTGCTGCGCCATCACCAGCAGCTCCGCGCCAATGGCATCAACAATGCCGCCGCACTGGTGCTTGACGTGGAGACCGGCCATGCACTGGCTTATGTGGGCAACGTATACAACCCCGCCAATCCCGAACTGGAATCTTTCGTGGATATCATCCAGGCGCCGCGAAGCCCTGGCAGCACATTGAAACCGCTACTGTATGCGGGTATGCTCCACGACGGCCTGATGCTGCCCAATACCCTCCTGCCGGACGTACCCACACAGATCGCTGGATATACTCCCCAAAACTTCGATCAGTCCTACGACGGCGGTGTGCCCGCATCCCGCGCGCTGGCCCGCTCGCTTAATATCCCGGCGGTGAAGCTGCTGCAACAGTACCGCAGCGACCGTTTCCTGCTGCTGCTCAAAAAACTCGGTATCAATACCATGAACAAACCGGCGGCGCACTACGGCCTGTCCATGATCCTGGGCGGCGGCGAAACCACGCTCTGGGAGCTGACGGGCGTATATGCCAGCATGGCCCGCAGCCTATTGCATCTTGAACAATACAACGGCAAATACGATGCGGACGATTATCATTCTCCCGGTTACCGGCTTGAGGAAACGCTCCCTTCCCGGAACTCCCTTTCACCATTCGGTGTGCTGGATGCGGGCGCCATCTGGTATACTTTCCAGGCGATGGAAGAAGTGATGCGGCCCGGTGAAGAGTTTATCTGGCAGGCGTTTGCCTCTTCCAAAAGGATTGCCTGGAAAACCGGTACCAGCTTTGGTTTCCGCGATGGCTGGGCGATCGGGGTTACGCCTACGCATGTGGTAGGTGTTTGGGTGGGCAATGCGGATGGAGAAGGAAGGCCGGGGCTTACCGGTGTATCCACCGCCGCGCCTGTTATGTTTGATATTTTCCGTTTGCTGCCAGGCGCCGCTTCGGCTGGTGCGCCGGCTGGTAAACTGCTGCCCGTGCTGGTTTGCCGGCAAAGCGGGTACAGGGCCGGCGAATATTGTATGGAGAAAGACACGCTGCCCGTGCCTGCCGCGGGGCTGCGCTCGCCCGCCTGTCCTTATCACCAGCTGATCCACCTCGATGCAACGGGCCGCTACCGCGTGACCGCGGACTGCGAAGCGCCGCACCTGATGCAGCACAAACCCTGGTTTGTACTGCCGCCCGCGATGGAACATTTTTACCGCACCACGCATGCCTACGAGCCGTTGCCGCCTTTTAAGCCGGGTTGTGACATCATGGAACAGGGCAAATCGATGGAACTGATCTATCCGCGCCCTTCAGCGAGGATATTTGTACCGGTGGAGATAGACGGGGCGTTGGGGGAAACGGTGTTCAAAGCCACCCACCGCCAGCAGTCGGCAAAGATATTCTGGCACCTGGACCAGCATTTTATCGGCGTTACCACGGATTTTCACCAGATATCCATGCGGCCCGCGCCGGGAAGGCATACGATCACACTGGTGGATGAAGAGGGAGAGGAGATCAGGCAGGGATTTGAAATATTGGATAAGGCGAAAGCCAAGTAGGTACGGGGTTTCCTCCCAGGCTGATAGCATATTCACCGGATCAACTTCGGATCAAGTCCGCCTCATCTCCACCTCAAGTCCGCCTACCCTGTATCTCTCCTATAGCCACCATAGCTGTTTCCCGGTATGATACGCCTATTGTATGGCTAATCACAGGGTGTGAAGATAAAATACTATCATTATGAGAGCTTGTTCCGCTACTGTCGGGGCTTTTCGGGGACTGTAAAACAGATATTTGGCCGGTTTATTGGGCATTTATTGAAGCAGGATACTTCAACGAAGTGGGGAATTAGTAGTTGTATTTCTCTTTCCACAAAGCCTTCAGGTACTTCCGCAGTTCATCTTCCCGCGCATTTTTCCCTGGTTCGTAGAACTTGGTGCCGGCAATTTCTTCCGGCAGGTATTCCTGCGGCGCAAAATTATTCGAGAAGTCGTGGGAGTATTTGTAGTCCTTGCCGTAACCCTGCTGTTTCATCAGTTTGGTGGGTGCATTGCGGATGTGCAGCGGCACGGATAGGTCGCCGGTTTGTGACACCATGTTCTGCGCCATGCCGATCGCCATATAGGACGCATTGCTTTTGGGTGAGGAGGCAAGATAGGTGGCGCATTGGGAAAGAATGATCCGCCCTTCGGGATGCCCGATCAGGTTAACGGCGGTAAAGGTGCTGGTAGCCAGCAGCAAGGCGTTGGGGTTTGCATTACCGATGTCCTCCGAGGCGAGTATCACCATACGCCGGGCTATGAACTTCACATCTTCCCCGCCTTCCAGCATACGGGCCAGCCAATATACCGCGCCATTGGGATCGCTGCCCCGGATGGATTTGATGAAGGCGGAAATGATATCGTAGTGCTGCTCGCCCGCTTTGTCGTAGATGGCAACCCTTTGCTGGGCGATCTCCATCACTTTTTCATTCGTGATCACGACGGGATGTTCTTCCTGCAGGGTATCCACCACGAGTTCAAACAGGTTCAGCAGCTTGCGGGCATCGCCACCGGCGATATTAAAAAGCGCCTCCGTTTGCTGCAGTTCGATCGTTTTTTCCGCCAGCCATTCATCTTTCGCCATGGCCTGCTGCAACAGTTGTTCCAGTTCCGGCTTGCCGAGCGCTTTCAGCACATATACCTGGCAACGGGAGAGCAACGCCGCATTCACTTCGAAAGAGGGGTTTTCAGTCGTGGCGCCTATCAGCGTCACGATGCCTTTCTCCACCGCGCCCAGCAGCGCGTCCTGCTGGCCTTTATTGAACCGGTGGATCTCATCTATGAACAGTACGGAATGTTTGTGTTTGGCCAGCTCGATCACTTCCCGGATGTCCTTTACACCGGATGAAATGGCGCTGAGCGTGTAAAACGGCACCTGCAGCGTATTGGCGATGATGTTCGCAATGGTGGTTTTGCCCACGCCGGGCGGTCCCCAAAGTATCATGGAGGGCACTTTGCCCGCCTGGATGGCCTTCCGGAGAATGCTACCGCTCCCGGTGAGATGTTCCTGCCCTACAAGATCGTCCAGCACAGCGGGTCTTAGTCGTTCTGCCAATGGTGCGCGCATCATAGCTACGAGTTGATATCGAGGAATGTATCGTCTTCTTTGTTTTGCTGCTCTTTTCTCCATTTGTTGAAGAAAATGCGGCTCAACTCACAATTTGCCGCGATGGCAAAAGCATGGATGCCGGCGAGGATGAACACCAGCCTGCGCACGACACTGATCATTTCAGCCGTAACGCCTTCCCCGCCCTGCATACGGTTCTGGTTCACCATTTTCATGAACTCCGCGTCTGTAACGCGGCCCATGAGAATGAGGTTGACAGTGACCAGGAGAGCATATACAAAAGCGACGATACCGGTGAAAAGAATGGTGCGCGGAAGGCTTTTGGGCAGCGGTACCTCCGGCCTGTCCAGCGTTCTTTGCAGTTGCGTGCACAAAATGTTGTGATACATCACTGAGCCGAGCAGCAGCAGGGTCATCAGTACCTCGAGCGGTGAGGGAGCCAGGAGCAACGACATTACTACGAATAAGAGGAAAAAGCCCACTACGACAATGTTTCCCCATGTAAGAAAACGGAAGAACCCGAATAAAAATGACATAAGCCCTTGGTGTTTTAATCCTTGCAAACCTACGAATTTACCATTTATAACAAACCGGTGAGCGGAAGTGCCAAATCTTCGATAAATTTATCCGTCTAAACCTGATAAATATGCATAAACTCCAAACCGCCGGCAAATGGATGGCGGCCGGCATGCTGATCGCCCTATGCTCAGCTGGCGCCCGGGCCCAACAGAAAGTCCCGGCATTCGAGGTTTCTTCCCTGGACCGCAATATTCAGCCCTGCGCGGATTTTGACGGTTTTACGAACGACGGCTGGAAAAAGAACAATCCTATCCCCGGCACGGAGAGCCGCTGGGGCGCGTTTAACATCCTGGATAAAGAAAATAAGGAAGTACGCCTGAAAAGCATCATCAATGAGATCACCCGCCGCCAGGGCCTTGCAAAAGGAACCGAAGAGCAGCAGATCGCCGACTATTACGCCTCTTTCCTCGATTCCGCCACTATTGAGAAAAAAGGCATTACCCCACTGCGGCCTTATCTTGAAAAAATTGACGGGATCAAAACCCTCGCAGACTGGGCACGGGTTTGCGGTGAACTCCAGGTGATCGGCGTGAGCACCTGGGCCGGATTTGCCGTGGAAGCCGATGCAAAAGACAGCAAAGTGAACGCGGTATATGGCGGGCAGGACGGGTTGAGCCTTGGCGAAAGGAGTTATTATGAACGGGATGACGAAAGCACCAAAAACGTCCGTAAGGAGTTTGAGGGCCATATCAATAAAATGTTCAGCCTGGCCGGTTTCAAAGAACAGAACCCCGGCAAAACCATCCTGGACTTCGAAACAGCAGTAGCCAAACTGCAACTCACCAACGTGGAACTGCGCGACCCGGTGAAAACATACAATAAAGTAGGGTTTGCACAGCTGCTGGAGCTGGGCCCCGAGTTTGACTGGAAAACATTCGCCGCACAGCAGGGCCTGCATACGGATACCGTTGTGCTCCAGGACAAGGCGTATATCACCAACGGCGCCAAACTGCTGAAAGCCACGCCTATCAATACATTAAAGACATATACCAAATTCCAGCTCCTGTCTACGTTTGCGGGTTACCTGCCCAAACGTTTTGATGACGAGAATTTCCGCTTTTTCGCCACGGTTATGACCGGCCGTAAAGCGCAGCGCCCCCGTGTGGATAGAGCTATCCGCTCCACGGACGGTATCCTCGGTATGCCGCTGGGTAAACTGTTCGCCAAACAATATTTCCCCGAAGCCAGCAAACAGAAGGTCTCCGAGATGATCGAAAACGTGCGCGCGGTATACGGCGAAAGAATAGACAAACTGGCCTGGATGAGCCCCGCCACCAAACAAATGGCGCATAAAAAACTCAAAGCCTTTACTTACAAGATCGGTTACCCGGACAAATGGAAAGATTATTCCAGTATCGATATTAAGAAGGACGAACTGATCAGCAACATAATCAGCGCGGCCCATTACCGTAACGAAGAGCGCAATAAAAAAGTAGGCAAGGAAGTGGATAAATCAGAATGGCTGATGACGCCGCAGACTGTAAACGCCTATTATAACCCGCTGAACAACGAAGTGGTATTCCCCGCGGGTATCCTTCAGCCGCCGTTCTTTAACGCGGATGCGGACGATGCGATCAACTACGGCGGTATCATCGCGGTGATCGGTCACGAGTTCACCCACGGCTTCGATGACCAGGGTTCCCAGTTTGATGCGGACGGCAACCTGCAGAACTGGTGGACGGAAGACGACCGTAAAAACTTCGATGCGCTGGCTAAAAAATATATCGACTATTTCAGCAGCCTGGAGCCTTTGCCTGGCTTCAAGATCAACGGTGCGCTCACGATCGGTGAAAACATCGCGGACCTTGGCGGATTGACGCTGGCGTATTACGCCTTGCAGAAAAGCCTGGAAGGCAAGCCTGAGCCTGCGCAGATAGAAGGTTTCAACTGGAAACAACGGTTTTTCCTGGGCTGGGCGCAGGTATGGCACGCCAACATTACAGATGCGGCCCTGCGGAACCAGATACAAACGGACCCACACAGCCCGGCCCGCTACCGCATCAACGGCCCGATGCCGCACCTGACTGAGTTTAAAGACGCATGGCAGTGCACCGAAGGCAGTAAAATGGTATTGCCTGCTACGCAGCGCGTGGTGATCTGGTAATCCTTATCATACATCATAACGAAGGCCGCTCCGGATATACCGGAACGGCCTTTTTGTTTTTATCTGATAATCAGCCTGTTGCAATAGTTGTTAGATGCCCGTACCGGCTGAAATGCGTATTTCTACGAGGGATTTCAGGTACTAGTACGCTTTCATAATCCTTATGAATATCAGACCTTTGAATTGGATCTAATCGGTCTATAGCCGGAAGCGATACGTAGGTATCCCGAATGAAATTAAAAGAATTTCGCAACCGGCAGCCCACCGGCCTGTCCACCGTTGTGACCCCAATTTCCCTGGCGGCCGGTGCAGGTTCCCGTACAACCTGTGCCGGCACCAACGGCTTACCATGCTTCAGTTGTTTCTTAACCATACATAATTTCAGCCCGCCTATACCCGGGCATTGCGCTAATGGCGCAAATACTATCAATAAGCAGCAATTAACTGTTAATCTGTTTCCCAGGCTTTCTTATCCTTGTACAAAATTCCGAGGTATGAGATTCCACGCTTGTTTAAAAGCCGTCATAGCTGCTGCCGGCCTGTTTTCCTTTCATAATTCCGTTTTTGCCCAGCAGCCGGATCAGCTCTGGGGACAAAATGCCGACGCGGGAAAAGGAGAAAAGACCCGTTGGTTCACCGAGGCCAAATTCGGCCTGTTCCTTCACTGGGGCCCTTATTCCCACTTTGCGGGCGACATCCGGGGGAAACGATATTACGGTATCACCGAATGGATCATGAACCGCGACAAAACCCCCGCCGCCGAATACGCACAACTGGCCGGAGGGTTTAATCCCAGCGAATTCAACGCCGAAGAATGGGTGCGCATCGCCAAGGCATCCGGTGTGAAATATATCGTGCTCACCGCCAAACACCATGATGGTTTTGCCATGTGGGATTCTAAAGTTTCGGATTTTGATATCGTGGACGCCACGCCGTACAAAAAAGACCCGATCAAAGCGCTGGCCGCGGCCTGTAAAAAAGAAGGCATCAAGCTGGGCTTTTATTACTCCCAGTTCCAGGACTGGCATGAGCCCAATGGTGGCGGAAACAGCTGGGATTTTGACCCGAAGAAAAAGGACTACGCCAGTTATTACCGCGGTAAATCCCTGCCGCAGATCACGGAGCTGCTCTCCAATTACGGGGAGCTGGGCATCATCTGGTTTGACACGCCGGGAAATATGAACAAAGAAGAATCCGCCGCATTCCTTGAAAAAGTGCATCAACTGCAGCCGAACTGCCTGGTGAGCAGCCGGGTGGGTAACGGGCTTGGAGATTTCAAGGACTTTGGGGACGGGGAAGTGCCCGCCGGCGTCGTTAAAGGCGCCTGGGAGGCTATTTTTACGCATAACGACAGCTGGGGATACTCCGCCTTTGACCAGAACTTCAAAACGCCGCAGGAGATCATCCGTTTGCTGGCGGAGGTAGCGTCCAAAGGCGGCAACCTGATGATGAATATCGGCCCGATGGGCAACGGCAAACTGCCCGCGCTGTCAGAAAAATATTTCCGGGCTACCGGCGACTGGCTGAAACTGAACGGCGAAGCCATTTACGGAACAGGCTTTTCTCCCATTGCGCCACAGCCCTGGGGAGTGATGACCAGCAAACCGGGGAAGCTGTACCTGCACGTATTCCAGCGCCCGCACAATGGCAAGCTGCTGGTGCCCGATTTTACCGGCAGTGCCAAAAAAGCTTACCTGCTCTCCGGCAAAAAGCCACTGACATTGCGCCAGCAAGGCAAAGACGTGTATGTGGACCTCCCCGCCACATTGCCCGATGAGCGGAATACCGTGGTAGTGCTGGAATACAGCGGGGAACTGAAAGAACAGCACAATGTTTCATTCGCCATCAGCGCCCAGTACGAGCAGCTTTCACTGCTGCCGCAGCGTGCAAAACTTAACGGCAATGCGCAAACGAAATCGCTCACGCACAGTTATTATTTCGGGGACTGGAAACATGCCATGTGTATTGTAAACCAGCAGGCCACGGCGGACAGCATCAGTTACCAGCTGCGCTTTACCGAACCGGGCGATTACAAAGTCGTGCTGCAATATTCTGCGGATACCACGAATGAACGCCGCGAAGGCCTGCTGGAGCTTACGCCGGCGGGAAAAGCGGTACAGCCTTATCCTTTCCAGGTATTGTTTACCGGCAAACATGATACGCATAAACCGCTGCTGTTCATAGACCAGGCGGTGGCCGTGATCACCGTGCCAGCGCCCGGGGAATGGACGTTGCGGATCAGGCCGGCGAAGGATGGCAAGGAATTGTTCAGGTTGAAGCAGGTATTGCTGGAGCCGCTGAAATAGGGGAAGTGTTTACAGAAGACAAGAATGTCCGGCAGTATCTGCCGGACATTCTTATTTCAGGCTATTTTTTGGACGAAGAAACCGGCTGCATCATAAAGGTGAGGACACCCAGGGAGATGTAGATCAGTCCGGAGATATATGCTTCCAGTTTGAGGTAATAAGTGTTTGTTTTCAGGTACTTGCCGAGTTTCCCGGCGGCGAGGGCGTAGAATCCGTCCGTCATAAACGCGAGCAGGGTGAACAGCAGGCCGAAAAACAGCACCTGCCCGGTGACGTTGCCCATGGCGGGTTTGATGAATTGTGGGAGGAAGGCGAAGAAAAACAGGGCGCATTTCGGGTTGAGCACATTTACGACCGTGCCCTGCCAGAAAATGGCCGGCATGCTCTGTTTGACGGGCTGGCGGTCTTCCGTGGAGGCGGTTTTGGGCCCGAAGATCTTTTTGCAGCCGAGGTAGATGAGATAGGCGGCGCCTGCGTACTTCAGCAGGGCAAAAGCCATGGCGGAGGCCATCAGGATGGCGGAAACGCCGAGGGAAGCGGCTATGGCATGTACGAGGGTGCCGGCCTGGATGCCGCAAACGGAGATGAGGCCTGCTTTGGTTCCCTGCTCGGTGCTGCGGGTGATAATATACAACACTGCCGGGCCGGGAATGATGAGCAGAATGAGGGCTGCCGTGACAAAAGCGAGGATGGTGGAAACGTCTGGCATACATTAAGGTTTGTACTTTAAATTTACCGGTTTCTTTTTAACTGCTTTTGGAAAATTGTAAATAATTCCTATTTTTGCAGCCCCGCAAGGGAATGGTGAGATGCCTGAGTGGCCGAAAGGAACGGTTTGCTAAACCGTCGTACGGGTAACACTGTACCGAGGGTTCGAATCCCTCTCTCACCGCTGAACTACCATAGTTAATTTAACTATAAATGTTTGAGGGCTCGGGATGTAGCGTAGTCCGGTCATCGCGCCTGGTTTGGGACCAGGAGGTCGCAAGTTCGAATCTTGCCATCCCGACTGAAGGAAGTTGCAACGTATTGTTTATCAATATTTTGCAACTTTTTTTGTTTTTAGTGTTGTCGTTTTTGGTGTTGAAAAAACTGTGCTGCTTACTTTTGGTGTTTTCACCAGTCTTTCGGCTAATGAAATATGAAGGCTATAACGTGAGAGGATATACGTTTAATTATTAATCCTTTCTTACACCATTCTCTCTTTTCTATTTTGGTAATTTTCCAAAGGCGTTATAATGGTTTCTCTGGCCAAAAATCTTTTGGGGAACATTCGAATAATTTTGCCAGCTCATTTAGATGTATAGAGTTATATTTTGCTCGGAAATTTTGGCTTTCAATATGCCCAATAAACCCTATTGATAGATTTAAATGAAATGCTATATCCGCTTGGGAAATATCTTTCTTCAATCGGATTTCCCTTACTTTATTGACAACATGCCAGTCTATAGGGCTTTTTGCATTGTTATTCACCATACTTATGCAAGAAAAACAATCAAAAAGACAGCATCACCTATACAGGTATAGGTATTTTATGTATTTTGCTTTATCTTTATTCTAAATTCTCAAGAGTGATAATATTTCAATCATATTGCAACAGTTCCTAACCTGCATTAATTTGCAGGCATAAATAATATCAAGCGCATTTGCTTTTAATCTCGTACCCGAAAACTACGACCTTTCACAACCACGAGAGAATAAGGTAAATCGCCTGCATCATATTGGTGTGGGCGTTCTTATCTCGTGGTGGGGTGTCGTAGCCCTTCGGAGCGGTAGGAACCAACCCACGCCATTTTTCATTTCTACAAGTTCCTGCCGCAAAGCGTATTTCTAACCCATTGCATTACTGCCCAAATTATCCCGGCATGAAAGAAGAAACGACACCGCAAACGGGGAACACTCTTTTCCATACTTATCAATATTTATCCGTCCTGCCAAAAATTTTCATTGAACTTATTCGTGAGGAAATGGGATGGAGCGAAGCTACTTTTTACAGGCGCATGAAAACACCAAAGGCGCTAAGCAACGCGGAATGCACCGCCATACTATTAGTATTTGAAAAAGTCCTAACCACTCGTTTAAATGAAACAACTTCAAAAGCTATCAGCCTCACAAAGCCATTTAATTGAGGACAGGGAGAAACTTGAATCAATCCTTCAGCACTGTATTGACAAGCTGAAAGGAACGAATACAGCTATTACAGGCGTTTTTATCACGCTGCATTTAAAGACAGGTGAAACAGCTTGCGAAAATGGGCTAATGCCTTTCCTGCATACAGATACATCCGTCCCGGCAACTGTTTTTAACAACATCACTTTTCTTTTAAAGCCCTTAACACGGGAACCAGCATAAGGGCGCGACCTTAAATGATACAAGAATGAAAAAGGACATGCAAGAACACGACTACACTTTTGACACGGTGGAAGCTATCGTGAAATTTCAAAGATTCATCTATCTGCAAAAGATAGCGATCATTAAAAAGGGGATCACCAAGAACCAATTAGATCAGTTCAAAAATGTAACAGGACTACATTATTCCGTAATCGCCAAACTGATGAACATTACAGAACGCTATTTGCATAAGAAAAAGGGCCATGACCGCTTTCGACCGCAAATGAGTGATGCAATCATTGCACTGATTGACTTATACGGTTACGGCTACGATCATTTCAATGATCCGCCCACCTTTAACCAATGGATCAAAACCGGATGCCCGGAAAAAAAATACGTTCCACCGCTGACGTATTGCGATACGATTCCCGGAAAGGAAGAAGTGAAACGGGAGATATTCAGGATAGCACACAAAGAACCTACCCTGTACCAATGGGTAAAGGCGGGGGAAGCCTGATACAAATGGGAATATTTACAAAACGAAAGGTTAGGTGTTTACCTAACCTTTTTGTTTTTCCATCTTCAGATAGTTGTAAACCGTTGACCGGCTTTTTTGAATGATACCGGCAATTTCCGGGTAGGAAAACCCCCGCTCATGTAATTGTTTCACCCGTTGCCGGATCGTGGCAGGAACGGCCCGTTCCCCGAATTTGTAAGCCTTTGCATACCGCTGCACCGTACGCGCTGAAACATCCAGCAACTTAGCCGTTTCTTTCGCTGTCAAGCCCTTTAGATAGTAGTTGTAAGCCTTTGCGATTAACGGGCCGGGAAAGGATTGTACTATTTTATTGTCCATAAATTAACCTTAAATACAAGCAAATTGTACTTTGCTATGTCGCAGTTTGAATACCGGGAAGTGTCGGTTTTGTTGATATGATATTGAACCACACCCCCGGTAGACTTTTCAGGTGTTCGGTGGCTTTATTGGAGGTTTTTACGCCTGAAATAACTCCGCCTGCATATGTAACGGCAGGTACGCCATTATCCGAGGCGGTTCTATTTGCTTTAACCGGTGCCTGATCTTCCCGGCTTCCCGGTTCAGTCCCATGCGGGTAATAGCGATGTCGTAATACCGGGCCTTCAGCCGCAACGTTTCCGCATTGCCCTGCCGTTGGGCCTGTAAACGTTTCTCGCAGGCGATAAAATAACGGCGGGCCTGCTTACCGCGTTCCGTCCGCTGGATCATGGATATTTCTTTCGCCATGTCCAACGTAAGGGCGTAATCCATCGCCGGACGGCCCCCGGTACTTTTACCCCAAACGGGGGTAAAGTCTATCCCGGATTCAAAACCATATTCAAACATGCTTTTGCACCATGTGGCAAAGTGCCGTCTGACGGAAAGGAAAGCGTGTAATTCCCTTGCTGATACTACATTCTGTCCGTTGTGCGTGTCTATCTGAATTAATGTTTTCATTTTGATATACTGTTTATGTGTTGTTGAATAAATGCCTGTGCCTTATTGCCGGTAAGGGTTTCTAACTGATCCCCTTTGCCGGTAGGCAGTAAATCAATGCGTGTGATCTTGTCTAACCAATTGCGCGTTACTTCCAGCTCTGAAGGGTGCAGGGTATCCGTATAGCTATCCCCGCCCACGCTGTAGGTGATGGCGATAAATTGCTGTGTGTTCATGGCTGTGTTGATGATTCGTTTTAAATCCCGGCGGCGGTTGCTGTCCTTATTGCGGCAGGCTTTCCCGGCTGATCCGTACAGGCGCTCACTACAAAACCGGCTCCGGGGATGCTGGGTAGATATATCCCGGCGGCAGGTTTTACAAGATCGCTGTGCGGTCTTCGCACCGTTTTTTTGTGCATTTTTTGCGCTATATATACCGGTCTTTTCCTGCGGGTGTTCTCCCTTAATCCCTGCAACCTTTTTACCCTTATATTCAAGGTGTGAAAAGGTTGCAGGCTGGCTCCTTTCCCCTGATTCGTCCAGCCGGTGAAAAGGTTGCAGGGTAATAGCTTCCGTTTCCATACCGAACAGACCGGCCCACGTTTCAGCCAAAAGCGAGAACAGCAGCGGCTTTACCTGCCTTTTTGAATGCTTGCACATGAGTAATTCCGCCCGTTCCCGGTTGCGGGATAACTGGTATTTGCTCATTTGTTCCCAGCCTTTAGGATTGCTCAGGATTAGGAATTGCCGGTATTCATGGGCGTTTAAAGGCTGTTTGGACAGGGTTAAATCCATGAACACAATACCGCGTAACACATCGGAGAGCAGCCGCAGCAAAGGGAAAACCTTGTTTGCTTCGGTCAGGTCAGCCATTGTCGCAATACCATAACCACGGATAAAGCGCATCTTTTTTACCTTGACTTCCAACCGCAGCAGATGACCGGTTTTAACCCCGCTTTGCGCTCCCTTGTCGTACAGTTTTACATCGTATTCACATAAGGAACAGACCAGCCCCAGCCGCTTATTCCTGCGGTCAATTTGCGTGAATGGCTTGTTGATATAACAAATCACCTGCTTTAATACCCGCAGTGGGGAAAAGGGTAACCGGATATTCACCCCGATTTCCAGCCCGTGCAGCGTGGCCCGATCCGGCAGCACGGAAAAACTCGCTTCCAATCCCTGCACGGTTTTTACCAGCTCGGCAAATGGGAAACTGTTTGCATTATGCGTTCCCCTGTTATGGTACTTATGCAGGGAACCGTTCAAACAGTGGGTGACCGCGCCGGGGCGGAGGCTGGACGGCCTGATCTCAAACCGCAGGCCGTTGAAGGCCGCATAGCTTCCGTTCCCCGCCAGCTCCCCCGTTTGCTGATCCACGGCCATAACAAAGCCCAGCAAGGGGGAAGCCTCCCAAGTTCCCGCCGTCAGGTACGGGTGTACGCTTTTAATGCCGTCAATCATGAGAAAGGAATGAAAGGAGAAAACCGGTTATTTGCATTTTACCTGCTGGGAAATTTCAGCCTGAACGCGGGCCAGCGCCTTACATAGCAGATGATCCACATTGCGGAGGGTGGTTTGCAGATCATATTCCCCCAGCAGGAAAAGGCGCATCAGATGCACGGCGATAATTACCGCGCAATCCGCCGCCCAAATGTTGTGCGGAAGGCCCAAGACAAAGCCCAGGTTTCGCCGCCGGGTCGGGTACTGTTGCAAAACCGCCAGCAGCAAACAACCGCCTTTCTTCCGGGATCGGGCTGGGGTGGCCTTCAGGCTGGCGCATTCGTCTAACGCCGCCTGAATCGCCCATTCCTTAGCGAAAAGTGCCTTACTCATGGCTCCCTCCTTTTTTCTTCACGGAAGTAACCGCTGCAATAACTTCACCACGGATGAAGCGGGTTTTATTAGCGATTTTGTAAGGTTTGAGGATGCCCGCGTTCATCCATGCGTGAACGGTAGGAAGGGTAATTTTGAACATGTCAGCTACGTCTTGCCGGGTAATAAATTCGTCCGGCTCGTTAGTTCCCTGTACATCGAAAATTGCCGCCAGTTTTTTGTCTAAAAGACGTTCAACTTCGTTAAGCAGTGTATTGCTGCTCATTTGTTCTACTTGCAAAATTTGACCTTTAATCATAAAAATTCATTTTATGGGTCAAAGTTCAAAAACTGGTTAAGGGGTAAGTGGCTATAAGTGCTTACAATTGTTTAGATGGGGATTAAAATAATGATTTACAGCATGGTAAATATTATAAAAGTAAGCGAATGGAAGTGGGTTATTTGAGGTACTCTAAATCAAATTTGCGCTGCATTTCGTCAAGTTCTTGTAATGCACTTTTGTAAGCTGCCATTTTCGTTTGTTCCTGTAGCATACTTACGATAGTGGCAAGATTATTTAACCGTGTCTGGTCTGATCGTCTGCTATTGCTGATGCTTACACGTTCCGCCTTATCTTGCATTACTTTTCTATAATGATTTTTAAATAGATCATTTCCGCTATTAGCCGCCCTGAAGCCAAACCTAGCGGCAATTTTTGCGGCATTATTTGCAGTCAGTTGTTCATTGCGGTCATGCAGTGATAAGTAGTAATAGTATAAAGCAATAGCGCGTATTGTAATTCCCTTAACAGATTCTTGGGCTTCCCGAGGTGTGATTTCATGAAATGTTGTCTGCATGCTTTTATCGGTTGCGGGCTGCTGGCTAGTTTCGTCTATTGCTTTAGCAATTTCGCTAACTATTTGTGCGTACTCACTTTCAGAATAGTACTGCGGCTCACGGTATTGCTTTTCAACTTGCCCTCCCTTTGCGTAAAACAAATAATGTTGCCTTTGGTTAGTGCCCTGAATATCACAATACTCTTTTGCCATTTGAGTAATGTATAAAAGATCATCAATTATTGTAAGTTCAGTTTCGCACTGGCTTATTAATAATTGGTCGGGCAATCTTCTTATTTTCTCCGGCAAATTTAAATTGACGGTCTTTCCATTAATAGCAAACGCTTTTATAAGTGGGTCTATAAAGTACGGTGTTGTGTCGTAGCCTCTTTCCGTTTCAATTATTTCAAGTATATACTTTCTCCTTTCCGAAAGGTCTTGTATATCCCTAGCTAAAAAAATCTGCCTGTCAAGAACTGGGGAGTATTCAGAATAAGGCGCTGTAAGCATTTCTTTGGGTCTTATGCTATCTGCAATTTTTTCTATATCTACCATTTAAAGAGCATTTAAAAGGTGTTTATTATTATTTCCAGTCATCATGTGTTTTCTCATTATTTCGGCGTGTTCCATGCCTGTTAATTTCACATACTTCAGGAAAACGCTTTCCTTTTTATGGCCGGTAATCTGCATTATCTGTTGAATGGGAATGCCCTGCTTAGTCATGTTTGAGGCAAAAGAACGCCGGGCCGTGTGGCTGGTGACCATTTGCCATTTTTGCAAGACATTAGCAACCTTTTCGCCGCCCTTTGTTTGCTGCTTCTCAATAGTTTCAACAATACCAGCCTCCCGGCATATTTCTTTGATGTACATATTTAGCTTTTGATCCGAAATTTTCGGGGGCGTGTGACCGCCATACTTTGCCATGATCTGCCTAACGGTGTCATGTATCGGGATCACTACCCTTTGCCCGGTTTTTCGCTGGTACAGGTCTAAATAATCACCTTTTATATGATGCGGCTTGATATTATTGTAATCGCTTACCCTTAAGCCTGTATAGCAGCCGATAATAAACAAGTCCCGTACACGGTCTAATGTTGCGTACTGGACTTTTGCCGCCTTTTCCTTGCCATTTTGCAATTGGGTAAAGGTCAAGTGCTTGGTGTGATCTGAAAGGTCTAGGGCAGAAATAGACAATAATTCCGTTTCATTTAAGTATACGTCTTGCGGAGCTTCCCGCGCTATTGTAAAGCGTTTGGGGTTGATGGTGTCGGCGTCTATACTTATTTTATCAGCATCAGCAGCCCGTAAAAACTGCCGTAAATTGTCAATGTGCTTTGCAATATTATTGAGGGAAAACCCTTTTACTGTAGTCAGATAATCCCGGAAGTCCTTTAGCGTATGCAGGTTGATATTATCGTAATCCAGTTTTTCCCGGTTAGCTTTTTCAAATTCTTTCAGGTATTCAAATGTGGTATTATATTCCTGTATAGTTCTATGACTGATAACGCGGCCTGTCTTGGGGTTTATGCGTTTTGGGCTTTCCTCAATATATTTTTCTGTCCATGACCAAAAGATGGGCTTATCTTCAACTGTTTTCCCTGTCCATCTGTCCAGCCCGGATTTTAGAAGCTGTTTAGTTACTGGTGTCCGGGCAACAATAGCCTTGTCGTAAATATCCTTTGCCGCCGCTTTCAGTCCTCGCAGGTAATTATTAATTATATCCCGGTTGGGTTCGTCAATCACATTGCGCACCTCCCCGGTTTTAATGTTCCAATGTTTGGGTAATACGTTGAAAGCGAGCGGGTAAACAAACTTTTCGCCAACGAAACGGCAGATTAGGTATATTTTTTCGGGCTTCTTACTGTCCTGTCTGCGGAGGTTGTACCGAGCGTTGAATTTCATTGCCTCAAATTTAAGGCAAAGGTAATTAAAACAAATAGTGTTGTTGTTTATGTTGTCGTTTTTTCTTTACTTCTGTATATTTTTCCTTATCTGATTTTATTGCTTCGAAATTCGAATTCAATATAAGTAGTTAAAAATCAATAGTTTTATCTGTGTTTTTGAATCAGATCAGATAGGGGCAATAAAATGGGTGTTCGGGTTGCCATCCCGACGAGTATCCAGTTTATTTAAAAGTCTGTCTATAAGGCAGACTTTTTTATTTAGCTGAATGCAGGACAGGTATGGTTATTATAAAAAAGGTTTATTTTTTATTGTGCCTGTTCTATAGGTGTTTTTGAAGGATAGCCTGACACCCATTCGTACTCCCATCCTGATACCATTTTTTTTCTTTGTAATCCTTGCCCAGCTTCACTTTTAATTTGGGTGCCTTTAAACAGGCACCATGGAATTGAACACTTTTTAAGTACAGCTTGTACTTAAAACCAATAAAACCAACAGGAAAGGGCTTGTTCTCATCTTTGCAAAAATCTTCCTGAATGGGCAGAAGGCTGAAATTTCCACCAACAGGAATATTGATCCTCAACAATGGTTGGCAAGTAAGCAGTGTGCTAAAACATCTATCCCTCTGCATAAAGAACTAAATCAGTTCCGGGACTCCTTCAAAACAAAAATTTACCAGACTTATTCCAGGCTACAGATGGCAGATGCCACTTTGAGTATTATCTCCTTGAAGGAGGCTTTAAATGGCAACAGGATAGACAGGCAGAAAGGGCTGATTTCTGTTACTGAAGAACACAATCACCAGTTTGAAAACTCGTGGGAATTAATTTTTCTTTTGGCAGCTATAAGAACTATAAAACTACACTCAGTTACCTGAAGGAGTTCGTGCCAGCTTTCTGCGCAAAAAAGGATATTCCTCTTCTGGGGGTGAACTATAAGTTTTGTGAGGCTTATTACACTTTCCTTACCATTGAAAAGCCCTGTACCTCCAATGGTGCGAGTAAACACATTCAGAGGCTTAAAAAGATCATTAATTATGCTATTAGGGCAGGATATATCAAATCCAATCCTACAGTAACTTTCAGCCTGCAATTTAAGGCAGTGGAAAAGCAGGTGCTGACCTGGGAAGAAATTATCAAGATCAAAGATTTTCCTATCAGCAAGAAGGTGACTGACCAGGTAAGGGATGTGTTTGTTTTCCAGTGCTTCACTGGCTTGGATTATAGTGATGCAAAAAGGCTCAGACCTGCTGATATTCAGCTTGGACAGGAAGGGGGCTATGGATAAAAATGATAAGGCAGAAAACCGATGTTTCATTTTCTATTTCTTTGCTAGAGCCTGCTTTGAATGTGCTGAAGAAATACCTGAATGATGATGAGAAATATAGCCCTGTGTTTCCTGTTCTTTGGAACCAGAAAATGAATGATTATTTGAAGGTGATCCAGGAGCTGGCTGGAATAGGGAAGAATCTTACTACTCACCTTTGCCAGGCATAGTTTTGCTACCAGTGTGGCGCTGAGTAATGGAGTGCCTATTGATACAGTTCTAAAATGCTGGGACATACGAATTTGAAGACTACGCAGGTTTATGCGAAGGTGATGGATTCAAAGATTGCGAATGATATGCAATTGTTGAAGATCAAATTAACAACTAGTTCGAAAAATAATTAATATGGGTCACCTGTTTAGCTTGATATTGAGTGTGCCACTGTTTGTTTTATTGTGCTGGGGAGTTGGGGCAGGAATTCAGTGCTTTTTGAATTCAGGTCATTGTAATAACCACAAATGGCAGTTTCTAAGAGAAATATTACTTGGAGTAATTGCGCTGATTCTAATAGGAATTTTATGTAAATTATAGACTGAATGGGATGACTAAGAAGTTACCTCCATTATATCATCCTATTATTATGAACTATAAAGAGATCTATTCCAAGCAAGAATTAGAGAATTTTGAAATCGTTACCGATTGGACAAAATTTGCTAAAGATAATATTGAGAAAGATGTGTTTGGGCGTAATAAATCAGTTTTCATTGAGAGGAAAATCTTTGAATTGGATGTTGATTTATCTTTTAATGGAGATTATGCAGGAGAATTTGTTTTTATCAATTGCTATTTCAAAAAAGGATTTTACTTCAAGGGAGCTAAGTTTAGTGGAGCTTTTTCGCTTGCAAGCTCATATGTGAATGGAACAATTTATACTGAAGGAGTTACCACCTTTGATCGTGGTTTTTTAATATTTGATTCTACTGTGGATGGCATTTTATTGACTAAAGGGCAATTTGGAAGTTGTACATGGAGCTTAAAGAAAATTGGCAGATTGACTATTGCTGGAGGGATATTTGACAATCTAGATATAAATTTAAAAGGCGAATTAGGACAATTGAACATTGAAGCACGAAAGATAACAGGAGATATTTTCATTGATGGAGGTGGAAAATTAATAGAGGATGTAAACATTTCAGGCATAGCAAGAGGAATGTCACTTTTTATGTATAATATAGAAATTGGACAACTTGCAATAAAGCTCTTTGTAAATGAAAACAGATTTAAGCTATCAAATATAAAACCTCAAAATGGGAAAGGGAATGTTCTTTTAAGTCATTCCCAACTTGGGAAAGCTGAATTAAGTTCTATAAATTTTAAGAAGTTTAATGTAGTTATAATTGATGAAGTGAATCTAGTGGATTGTACATTTAATAATGTACTTTGGTCGAATAATGTATTTGGTTCCTCTGCTCACCTTAGTCATCTTGGGGTTAAGGATGTAGATGACGTTTTTAATTTAAGGAGCAGGGAGACTTTTAGGCAGCTAAAGTATGCAATGTCCAAACAAGGGGATATAATAAATGAACAGAAGTTTCATTCTTTAGAAATGGGCATGTATTATAAAACCCTAAGCTGGAAAAAAGATTTTTGGACTAAGATGGTGATTTTGCTAAGTCATCTTACAAGTGATTTTGGACAAAGTTTATGGCGCCCGCTACTTTTTATTTTTCTGTTTCATACAGTATTATTCTTACTTCTTTTATTTTCGAATATTTTTCAAGGATTTGAATTCTCAGTTAAGGAATTTTCATCTTCTGCTTTTGGGGAAGGGTTTAATTACTATTTATATCTAATAAATCCAATTCGCCCTTTTGATAAGGACTTGTTTCATGGGGGCTGGATCGCTATAGACATTCTCATGAGAATTTCAGCTTCTTACATGATATATAATATTGTTAGGGCAACAAGAAGGTTTATAAGGTAAATAACAAATTTTCAGTATATTAGGTGCTGGCGAATAAACCCTGCACCTTTTATGGAGTACTATCCTCTGCAATATTTCACAAACTTAATAACCAAGGGATATATTATCGAAGAAAGAACTAACTTTTTCCTTGGTAAAATGTATGGCACTATTACGAAGAGAGATTTTGAGAATGATACTATTGAATACAAATTAAAACCAGCCAGATGCTGGCTGGTTTGGTAATATAGTTGAATAATTTGGGCTTTATAACAGACCTTCCATGGCTTTACTGAGCTGTTCCTTAAGTTCATTAACAGCATTGGTGAAATCATCGTCACTTCTGTCATATGCACTTTTTTTCATAAATTTCTCTAAGGGGTAATTTCTAATATCAGGAGCGCTTTGAAAGCTTTTCCTGGCACCTGTATATGAAACTATTTTATTTTTGCTTAACTCCATTCCTGCATGTATGTATTCATTTACAACAAAGTCGCTAAACACATATCTGTATTTACTATCTTCTACATATAGCTTGAAGGAAAAGGTCAATGTAAAGTAATTGTATTTTCTATACTTAAAGTTGACAAACCCATCTCCGAATATTTTTCCTTCATCCAAATCAGTAACTAAAATTGGCTTCTCAATGATTATTCCATCATAAATTCCCTTCTCTTTGGTTTTAATATTAGCAGGTCTATCAAAATGTTGAAGGGCAATAAATTGATTAGCTCTTTTGAAAAGTTTTTCCTTAGAAGTGTTGCTTAGGGTAATAACACTATCATAGGTTACTTTACTTGTTTTAGGGTCTATAGGATACCCATATTTATTTTGGGAGTATGCTACTACGCCAATTAATAAAAAAATACTTGTGAAGAAATGCTTTAGAAATAACCGCATAGGGATAATATTTTAAAGGTTGTATAGTATATGCAAATGTATAAAAATATATTTATCATATTTTTATGGCTAAATTCAATGACACCAAGATGTATGTGCATTAAGGTCCAGTACTTATACTAGTGTTTTGTTTTTTCAATTCTTCCAGAGCTTTTGAAGCTGAAGAATAGGAAAGGAAAGTTTTTACTTCCCTGCTCACAATCCTGATTTTTATATCAAAATTCCTTTATCTAAATAATGATTTTGCAAATGAATATAAGAGGGACATCACAAGGAAAGAGTTTTTTTGCCTGAAATCACTGGAAGTAATGAAATCTGCCTACCTGAAAACCAGTATTTTTCCCAATTACTTCCCCTGAAAGCCTTTACGCACTTACTCAGGCATTATCTTTGAAAAGCAGAGACCATGTTTACCCAAACATTCTAACCAAATTAAACACCTGACTACAATGAAAATGCGGCATTCCTTTGTGTTGTTAGCGGCCACCGTGTGTATGGCCCTTACTTTTGACGCCTGTAAAAAAGGCGGTTCTAATGATGATGATAATAAACCTACTGAACAGCCTGGAAAAATACCCGGGATGGGTGAAACTGCCGGGACGCCGGAAGGCGAACAGTATGTATTGCCCGCTGGTATTACACTCAGCGGCACTATTGTAGGCGACTATTGTGATACCACCTACCAGGTAGGCAGTGGTGAATTCGCCGCTGTTTGCGTCGGCTTGCTCAACAGCAAAACCAAAGACACTACGATTATTTTACCGGCAGGTCTTGTTATTCTGTCTACCAATGCTGAATACCAGCACGGTGTTGTTGTACAGGAAGCGCGCATACTGCTGAAGGCTAAAAAGATCACAAGGGTAGGCCTGGGCGCTTATTGTATCAATTCCCACAAAAGCCCCAGTTCGTATTCTGTAACTTACACGCTGGGGCCTGTTTCCAGCAGCCCGCTGATGAAAGAACTGATCGGATTGCTGCGGAACAAAAAAACAAGTAAGTCCGAATTTGCGAATGAGGATCTATACCAGGAGGCTTCGTCTAACATTCAGGGCCTGGTATGGGGCATTACGGATGACATGGGCAGCGCGGACCCTGCTGTGCGGCAAATATACCTGGATAAGATCCCGAACAAATAGTTTTCTTCATAGACCATCATACAACCCCGGTAAGCTCGTCTTTCCGGGGTTTTTGTTTTAACTTCCGTAACATGAAACCGGTAATACATATCAAACGGGTGTATGAAACGCCTGCTGAAGAAGACGGGTTCCGTGTGCTGGTGGACAGGCTGTGGCCGCGCGGGCTGAAAAAAGAAGAAGCCGCGGTGGATGAATGGGCCAAAGATCTCGCCCCGACTAATGAACTGCGGAAGTGGTTCGGGCATGACCCTGCTTTATGGGCGGAGTTTCAAAAGAAATATAAAGCGGAACTGAAGAACAATAAAGCGGTAGAGGATTTTGTCACCGCACACGGGCATACAAAACGGATCACCCTCATCTATTCCGCAAAAGACACCGAGCATAACCAGGCCGTGGTGTTACAGGATTATCTTTCGCACCTGTTCAAATAAAAAGCAGGCGCCCGCCAGTAGCCATGGGGGCAGCCTGCTGCTGCTTGTTTTTGATAAAACCGCACTGTCTATCGTCTATGAGAGCGGGGCATAATATGTACAATAGCCGTTTTCCTCCACAGGGCCTTTGAACAGGGAGCAGCTGCCGCAGCTTTCTTTTTCCCCGGGAGGGAGGTATAATTTGCAGTTGCCGCATTTGCTGTCTACAATCGGCGTTTCTTCCACGTAACCCAGTTTCTGCCGCTTTTCTTTTTCTTCCGCACTGATGCCGGAGAGGTCCTTGCAGGATGCAGGCTGTTTGGTTTCTCCCGTATCGTTTGCCGGTTTTTTCCCATTACCGCATCCGCTGATGAGAAAAATACCGCCGAATAACATGCCGCTCATGCCGAGCGCGTTCCTGATAAAATCTCTGCGCGTATTCATGTTCGTTTATTTTGTCGTTGAAACCAGGGTTTTCAGCTCTGCAACCGTTTGTGAAGTCACATTTTTCAGTTTGGGACGGAATGCCTTTAATGCCGCCTTAAGCGCGGGCGAACTGCCTACGGATCTTTCCATGCCTCCCAGCAGGCCTTTCACGGCAAACGACTGCCTGTTATTGATCTGCATGCTCTCATGCTCCAGCAGCCCAAAGTATTGCGCCACCTGCTTCGCGTCATTCCGCGATCCGATGATGTATGACAGGTCATGTATGAAATCGTTGCCGATCTTCAGGGTATCCTTGCCTACGCTGTTCTTAAGCAGGAGGTCCAGCATAACGGGCGCGGACCCTGCTTCTGAACTGAGCACGGCCATCTGCATGTATTTGTTATCTCCATACCGGGCAAGCGCCTGCACAAATGCATGCTGTACCTGGTTGTTGTTAAACTGGCCCAGGCTCAGCGTCACCTGCATAGTCAGTTTGGCGGGACTATTCTTTACCAGCGCCGCCAGGTCCGGCAGGCAGGCGGGATAAGCTTCAGCGAGTATCGCGGCATGTTCCTGCACATTGGCGGAGCTGTCTGCCAGGGCTTTTTTAACGATGGAAACATCCAGCGCATCGAGCGCTTCCAGCACATAAAGCGCATGTAAACGGGCGCGCGGGTCGGCGTTGCCCAGCATCAGTTTCAGCGCGGGGATAACGGATTTGTCCTGGCGCTCTACCAGCAGGCGGTGGGCTTGTTGCGCATACCATTGATTGGGATGTGCAAAGAGCTGTACGAGGCTGTCCGAAGAAGTTTTACTGAGTTTGGGAGAAACGTTTTTGTAGGTGCCGTTTGCCGGCATTACCCGGTAGATGCGGCCTTTGTCCGAACCTTCATAGAAGTCCATGTCCGCTTTCAGGTCGTCAGGGATGGATACGGGCGTTTCGATATGCTGGCGGTAATAGTCGAGTATATATAGGTAGCCGTCAGGGCCGGTGGTGAAGTTGACCGGGCGGAACCAGCTGTCTTTTGAGTAGATGAATTCGCGTTTGGTCTCAGCATCCGCGCGTTTGGCGGTGAAGTGTACGCTGTCTTTGGAAGACATGAGGATATCCCTGTGCACAAGATTGCCCGCTACTTCACCGGTGAATATGTTGCCGTAGAATTCTGCCGGTAATGCATCACCATTGTAAAAAGTGCCGCCTGAAGCACCGGTAAAATGACCTCTCTCGTACTCCACGCGTTTCAGTTTTTTCTCCTGGAACTCCGCATTCCTTCTTTTTGTTCTTTCCGCTCTCCAGTAAGGTGTGGCGGATTCCTGGAACATGATAGGCTCGTGGTCCGAAATATTCCGGATAGCGCGTGCGGAAGGCAGGTGTGTATGCCTGTGCGTGTAACGCCAGGGCATCATGATCTGCTGGATGTGAATGGAGTTTTCAGTCACAAAACGGTTCCGGTAATCGTCCAGGGCCTGCCCGAACTGCCCGGGGCCGGTCTCCGGTTCAAACAGCCCGCGATCCAATCTGAACCTGAAATCAGCACCTTTTACGGACAGGGGTTTGGCATCGGGTTTATCACGGAAAGTGATATTGCCGTCCTGCCCGCGGTTATTGGCATAGATCCAGTTGTCCACGCCAAAACGGAGATTGGTGATCTGTGTTTCCGGGTTGTCTTTAAAAAATCCGCTGAACAGCACTTCGCGCGTATCGGCCACAAAATCGCCGGTAGTGTCTTTCAGGTATAATATCTCCGGAGCGGCGGTAACGAGCAGGCCGCCTTTCCAGGGGAGAATGCTGGTGCCTTCCGATAATTTGTCCGCAAACACAATAGCGGTATCTGCTTTACCGTCCCCGTTGGTGTCACGGAGTACCCGGATATGTCCTTTTTCTTTACCGGGAGCGGGTTTGTCCGGGTAGTCGGACATTACCACCACATAACAATTCCCGTCTTCATCAAACTCCATGGTCACTGGGTCTGTTACCAGCGGTTCTGCTGCAAACAGCTCAACTTTTAATCCTTCAACGACCTGGAGACTTTTTAACGCTTCGTCAGGAGAGAGGGGGCCGGGATATTTTTCTTTGTTCCCGCAACCGCCGGAAGTGAGTACAGCTACAGGCAAAAGCAAGCCCGTGCATAGTTTGAGGACATTCCGCATAGTTGGTAGCATATTTAAACCTGATTGATAAAATAGACGTATTGTGAATTGACCAGTTTCCGGTAACGTACACAATATTGCATATTATTTCTGATATTCTATAGTGAGCTGAAGAAAAATATTAGAAGTGGCAACGTCCTTTTGACACATTTACCGGTAACGTACACATTTTGTGATGGCGTCAGCCCGGATAATTTTGGAAATTCTTTTCTGGCCTGGAAACAACAGTGCAGAACGTACTTTTTACAAACCTTTTTAATGTTATGTAACCCTTTATTAATAAGCATTACAGCCAATATTTGGCCAACTGTAAAAATAACAGGATTTGAAATTTCATTCCGGGGTATTGACCATTATTTCTGACGCTATTTTCCCGGGTCACCGAAAAAAAAGTTGAAGAAAATTACCAGCCATTCGAAATTATTACTATTTTCGGGTACGTTACCGATCAACCAAAGACAACAGTCGGATATTACGCCGTCTGGCTCCACACTCGTATCTTATATATTATCAACGTATAAACATCATTCAATGGGTCACTCTTCAAGAAGGAAGTTCCTCCGCCAAAGCTCATTAGGGGCCGCGGGCTACTTATTCGCCTCCGGACTTGTAAACAGCTCATTTGCCTCATCTTCCGTATTCTCCCCGTCCCGTACTCCCGCCATTCTCGGAGGACAGCCGCTCTTCAACGAGACCAGCTGGGTGAAATGGCCCATGTGGGTACAGTCGGAAGATGAAAAAACGCTGATAGAAAGCGTACGGAGCGGAGTCTGGTCAAGGGCTAAACTGGTGGATGAATTTGAAAACAAGTGGGCCGCCGCCATTGGCGTGAAAAGATGCCTCACCGTAGTGAACGGCACCAATGCGCTCATTACCGCTATTAATCAGCTGGACATTGGCGCGGGCGACGAAGTGATCACGACCCCTTATACCTTTATCGCTTCCGTGCAGGCCATCCTGGCAAACAACGCCATGCCGGTGTTTGCGGACATCGATCCGGCTACCTACCAGATAGACCCTGACAAGATTGAAAGCAAGATCACCAAAAAAACCAAAGCCATTCTGGTGGTACACATCCTGGGCCTGCCCGCGGATATGGACCGCATCATGGCCGTCGCGAAGAAACACAATCTCATCGTGATCGAAGACGCCTGCCAGGCGCATCTCGCGGTGTATGATCATAAAGTGGTGGGCTCCATCGGCAGGACCGGCTGCTTCAGCTTCCAGAATTCAAAAAACCTGCCCATCGGCGAAGGCGGCGCCATCGTATCCAATGATGACAAGTTTATCGACAATTGTTTTGCTGCGCACAACCTGGGTTACGCTTACGGCACCTCCACCGGGGCTGTAGCGGGAGACAGTTTCATGCGGGCATCCAAGATCAGGCTTACGGAATATGCGGCCGCCATTGGCCTTGCGCAGCTGAAACGCCTGGAAGACCAGACGAATACCCGGCACGAAAACGCAGCCTATCTCAGTTCCCTGATCAAAGACATAGACGGCGTCAAACCGATCAAACTCTACGATAAAGTGACACGCGGAGCGTATCATCTCTACTCCTTCCGCTACAATCCGGAAGGGTTCAAAGGCATGAGCAGGACAAAATTCCTGGATGCATTGAGAAAAGAAGGAGTGCCCTGCTCCGGCGGATACAAGGTGATGCATACGCAGGAGTTCATGCGCGAAACATTCAATTCGCGGGTGTACAAGGGTTTTTACTCCAAAAAAATGCTGGATTTTGAAGATTACAAACAACGCAACAACTGCCCGGAAAACGCCGCCCTTTGCAACGATGCGGTATGGATGACGCAGAACGTGCTGCTGGGCTCCCGGAAAGACATGGAAGGCATTGCTGAAGCCATCAGGAACATCAGCAAAAATGCCGGTAAGATCTAAAAAAATTATAGTCGAATAACATATTCATGCAAGTAGAAAAGCAAGGTGAGCAGACCATTCTGGAGACATATACACCACACACGGAGAAACTGATAGCAAAAACTTTTGATTCCGGCTTTGAGCTGGCCCACGATTCTTACAACGCCATTACAGTGGCCAGCGACGGCAGGGTTTATTATGTATTGTCTTCGGACAAACACGATGTGGCAGGAAGGATGTACTCGTACGACCCGCGCGCCAACAGCATAAAGCTGCTGGGCGATCTTACGGAGATATGCGGGGAAAAAGGGAAAAATTATATCTCGCAGGGCAAGAGCCATGTGGAGTTCTTTGAAAGAAAAGGCAAACTGTATTTCTCCACGCACGTGGGATATTACGAGTTGATTGACGGGATGGACCGCCTGCCGGTGAACGCGCCGGAAGGGTACAAACTGTACAGCGGCGGGCACATCCTGGCTTATGATATGAAAACGGGCGCATTTGAAGATCTCGGGATACTTCCGGGTGGTGAAGGAGCCGTATCGATGACGATGGATGTGGAAAGAGGAAATATTTTCTGCATCTCCTGGCCGCTGGGCAATTTTATCGCCTTCAACGTGGATACGCGGGAGATGGAAGGCTTTGGGCCTACAGCGGGCCGTGGCGAAGGCGGTACGCCGGGGAAAGATTTCCGTTCGCTCTGCCGTTCGCTTTTTGTAGACCGGCGTACAGGCACGGTGTATTTCTCTACCTCCGCGGGCGATATCTATTCGTATGCTCCCGGTGATAAAAAGTTAGGGAAACTGGAGGATGTGAACCTGCGCATTGACTATTTCGGGAAATATACGCCGGAGCAGCCTGGCAGCATGGGATACAACTGGCGGAAAATATGCTGGCACGAAGAAGATGAAGTGGCATACGGCGTTCACGGGAATTCCGGGTATCTCTTCAAATTCGATCCTGCGGCGCAGAAAATAGAGTTGATTGAAAGGATCACCTCAAGCCTTTCCCGGAAAAGCGGGATGTTCGACCAGTTCAGCTACGGCTACCTTGGTTTCCAGCTGGGACCTGACAATGAAACGGTTTATTATCTCACCGGCGGCCCGATCTACATCAACGGCAAACGCCTCGGCGGGCTGGACGAGATCGGGAAAGGAGCGGCAAAAGGGCTGGAGAACCTGCACCTGGTCACCTATCACATCCCGACAGGCGCCTACAGGGACCATGGCCCGATCTTTTATGAAAACGGCGACCGGCCTTTGTACGTGAACTCGATAGCGGTAGCCGCTGATGGGACCGTTTACACGCTGGCAAGAATAGAACGGAACGGCAGAACGATCACAGACCTGATCCGCATTCCTAACCCGTTTGCAAAGCAGGTGTAAAAATGAAAGAGCGCCGGGTATAAAAAATGTGAATGCTAAAAGCCCGGATACATTTCCTGGCAGGATTTAAATCAAAACGGATGGCAATCAAACTGAAATATGTACTCTTCGCGCTGCTGGTGATGCTGCAGCTGGATCTGTCCGCGGCATTTGTGAAAGTAGGAACAGGAAGGATGGTGATCACGCCGGAGCTGCCTTTTTACCTCACGGGCTATGCCGCAAGGGATTCCATGGCTACCACCAAAGTGCATGACCTCTGGGCCAAAGCCATCGTGATAGAAGAAAACCCGTCCAGCAGGATCGTGATTGTGACTACGGATGTGTTGGGGCTTACGCCGGCTGTTTCAGAGGCGGCGGCGGAGCGGCTGAAAAAAAAATATGGTATCGCAAGATCGCAGATCATGTTTAATTCTTCGCATACGCATTCAGGGCCTATGATCTGGCCCGCGCTGAGTGTGATCGGGGACTATGATGCGGAAACGATAAAAAGATTTACAAGTTATACGGTCAGCCTGACGGACAAACTGGTAGCGGCGGTGGATATGGCAATGCAAAGCCTGGAGCCCATGCAGCTCAGTCATGGCACCGGCAATGCGGGATTTGCCCTGAACCGCCGCTACAAGCCCGGCCCGGATGCCGCCACCGGTAAAGAAAGAAGCAACCGGTCCGATCATGATGTGCCGGTGTTGCTGGCCAGGGATGCCAAAGGTGTGGTGAAAGCAGTAGTGTTCGGTTATGCCTGTCACAATACGACGATGACCGGCGAGCACAACAGCGTCAACGGTGACTATGCCGGGTTTGCGCAGATCGAAGTGGAGAAAAAATATCCTGATGCCACGGCGCTGTTCGTATTAGGTTGTGCCGGCGATCAGAACCCGATGCCGAGAGGCACGCTGGAATACACAGAACAACATGGGAAAGAACTGGCGGCCGCGGTGGAAAAAGTAGTGGATGGAAAAATGGAAAACATCGGCGCGCCTTTGCGCAGCGCCTTTGTCAGAACGGAATTGCCTTATCAGCCGGTAACGGTAGAGACATTTCAGAAGGAATTGCAGGAAGGCACAAAATACGAAAAACGAAGGGCGAAACTCATCATGGAGGCGAGGGACAAGGGCTGGGACTTATCCAATCACAACTACCCGGTGCAGGCCATGCGCATTGGCAACAAACTCACCATTCTTTCCCTGAGCGGGGAAGTGGTAGTAGATTATTCGCTGAACGCGAAAAAACAATATCCCGGTGAACATCTTTTTGTAGCCGGCTATTGCAACCAGGTGGTATGTTATATCCCGACGGAAAGGATCATTGAAGAAGGCGGTTACGAGCCGGTGTCCAGCCAGATGTATTACGGCATGCCCGGCCCGTTCGAAAAAAGCGTGGAAGTAAAAGTGAACGCGGCGATAAGCACAGTTATGCAAAAGGTCGGACTTCATAAAAAATAACGCAATGTTACAACGATTGCTCTTTTTCTCCTGCCTGCTTTGGCTCACATCCTGCTCCGGCAGCAAGGTGCACAAACAGGACGCTGCCGCCGGTAAGACGCAGCTGCTGAAAGATACTTACGGCACTTACGGTGCACCGCCAAGGCTTGCCAACGGTCATGTGAATATGGACCAGCTGTTGGCCGAACTGAAGGAATTGAACGTAACGGTTTACCACTGGCTGATCTGGCAGAGTGAAAATGATTGGGATGATCTTAAAACATTCCTGCCGCTGGCCCGCAAACAACATATCAAAGTCTGGGTGACGGTAGTGCCGCCCACCGAATCAAAACCTATCGCAAGATGGTCGTCCGAGCCATACCAGATGGACTACAAACGTTGGGCGGAGGAATTCGCACGGCTGAGCCTGAAAGAAACAAATCTCGTAGCCTGGAGTGTTGATGATTTTGCACACAACCTGAAAAAATTCACACCGTCTTATACGGACTCCTGCCTCCAGGCGGCAAGAGGCATCAATCCACGCCTGTCATTTGTGCCCTGCGTGTATTACCGGCAGATCACGCCACAGTTCGCCGCCGCTTACGGCAGCCTGCTGGACGGATTGCTTTTCCCTTACAGGGCGGAATCGGCAGGTTCTAACCTGAAAGACCCTTCCATGGTGGAAAGCGAAGTGGCGTCTATCCGAAAACTGTTTAAACCGGGCATGCCCGTGTTTGTAGATATCTATGCCACAGCACATTCAAGGCTGGGGGCTTCTTCTCCCGAATATGTGAAGCAGGTGCTTGAATTCAGCAAAATATATGCTGACGGGGTGCTGATATACTGTCACCAGGACCCGGTAAAGTCCGCCGCAAAATACAATATCATCAAAGAAGGATTTAATCAGCGCTGAGGGTCATTTTAGAGAGGTTTTTCAACTACTGCCTATTCCATTGTCGTGTACGTACCCGTAGTAGGTAAAATTTTATCAATCATAACTATTCTGCTATGGAACGCAAGTCTATTCATTTTTTTGCTGCACTTCTCCTTGCAATGTGTATTACCCTAATACTCCCGATCACGTCTTATGCCCAGGCCCAGCCAGTGGTTACAGGACTTGTGGTAGAAAAAGGTACAAACAGTGCAATGAAGGGAGTGACAGTGACTGTCAAAAACAGTAACCGTAAAACCTATACCGGGGACGACGGCAGGTTTTCTATCAATGCCGGTCCGGCAGACATTCTTGTATTTACTTTCATCAGCATGGAGCCGCAGGAAGTGAAAGTGGACGGAAGGGCCACTGTAAACATCACCATGCAGACGAAAGAATCCGCATTGGGCGAAGTGGTGGTGATAGGTTACAACACCGTGCGCAAAGGTGACCTGACGGGCGCTGTGGGCCAGGCTAATGTCAAAGACATGTCCAAAGCGCCTGTGGCAAGTTTTGCCGAAGCGCTGGCCGGCCGCGTGGCGGGCGTACAGGTAGGCAGTGCGGATGGGCAGCCCGGAGCGGGGGTGAACATCGTAATACGCGGGCCCGGCTCACTTACGCAGGATGTAGCCCCGCTGTATGTAATAGATGGTTTTCCCGTGGAAGACCTGGACCCGGCCACTTTGAATATGGATGACATCGAATCGCTGTCTATCCTGAAAGACGCATCTTCTACCGCCATCTACGGCTCCCGCGCAGCAAACGGTGTGGTGCTGATTCAGACGAAGAGGGGGAAGGCCGGAAAGGCTTCTGTTTCCTTCGGCGTTTCCACCGGCTTTCAGCTGGAACGGAAGAAGATGGAACTGATGAGCCCTTATGAGTACATCCGATATCAGCTGGAAAGGTTCCCCACCACCAGCGAAGGCTGGCGTTACCTGGCGGATGGCAAGTCGCTGGAAGATTACAAAAATGTAAAAGGAGAAGACTTCCAGGACCACGTGTTCACCAAAGGAAAGGTGGACATTTATAACCTGGCCATCAGGGGCGGGAATGAACAGACGAAATATTCCATATCCGGCTCCCTGTTCGACCAGGAAGGGATCATCATCAACACGGGCCTGAAAAGATACACCGCCAGGATGTCCATCGACCATACTGTGAGCCAGCGCATCAAAGTGGGCTTCACAACGGGTTATTCCGATGTGACCACCTGGGGCCAGCAGGTGAGCAGTACGCCTACCAACAGTACTTCCAGCTATGTGATGTTCCGCACCTGGGCTTACCGCCCCATCGGTTTCCCGGACTCAGACGAAAATCTCGTGGAAGACCCGGCGGACGAAACCGCCGTGAACGGCAGCGATTACCGCATCAACCCGGTAGTGGACCTCCAGAACCAATACCAGTACAATTACAATAAGCTGTTTGAAGGCCTCGGCAATGTAAGCATCAACATCCTGGATGATCTTGTGCTGAAAGTGAGTGGCGGCGTGCGGAAGAACAACTACCAGTACGACAAGTTCTTCAATACCAAAACCACCAAAGGCAGCCCCACCAATCCGAACAACCCGGACGGCGTGAACGGCTCCATACTGCATACAGAAACCAGCAGTTGGTCCAACGAAAATACCCTGACCTATACAAAAACACTCCGCCAGAAACATACACTCACCGCATTGGGATTACTCAGCTTTCAGAAAAACGATCTCGAATCCGACGGTTATTCCGGCCGACTGTTGCCGAACGAAAAGATCGGTATTGCAGGCCTGAATGATGGGATCTCTTACAACCCCGTGGCAACACGGTCTGTGAACACCCGGCAGTCTTATGGCGGCAGGCTGGATTATAACTATGCATCGAAATATATGCTGACGCTCACTTTCAGAGCGGACGGATCATCCAAGTTCGCGCCCGGTAATCGCTGGGGGTATTTCCCCGGCGCTGCTGTAGCCTGGAACATGCACAACGAAAAATTCTTCGGCGGTCAGAAACTGATCAGCACTTCAAAGCTCAGGGGTAGTTTTGGCGTGGTGGGCAACGACCGCGTGGGCGACTTCAGTTACATTTCCACACTCACCACCAATATCAACGGGTACTCTTTCCAGAATGCAACACCGCTGCTGATGGTGTACCAGTCGAACCTCGGAAACGAAGACCTGACCTGGGAGCGCACCACTTCCACCGATATCGGTTATGAGCTGGGGCTTTTAAACAACAGGATCGAATTGACGGCGGACGTGTACAAACGCACCACGGATAACCTCCTGCTGAACGCACAACTTCCGCCCACATCCGGTTTTGGTACGGCATATAAAAACATCGGGAAGATCGAGAACAAAGGGCTGGAACTGACGCTGAACGCCCGCGTGATAGAATCAAAAGATTTTAACTGGGAAAGCAGTATCAATATTTCTTTCAACAAAAACAAAGTGCTCGCCCTTACCGAGGGCCAACGCTCACTGGATAATGCGGTATCTACCGACGTGAATTATTCCGATAACCTGTACACTTCCGAGATCGGGAAACCTTCGGGTATGATGGTAGGCTATATCTGGGAAGGCAACTACCAGTACACGGATTTTGACAATCCCGCACCCGGTGTGTATGTACTGAAGCCAGAAGTGCCCGCGAACGGGAAGGCCCGCAATACGATCCTGCCGGGAGATATCAAATACCGCGACCTGAACGGCGACGGCAACGTGAACGCGGATGATAAAACCATTATCGGGCGCGGCCAGCCAATTCATACCGGTGGTTTTGTCAATAATTTCAGGTACAAAGGTTTCAGCCTGAATGTATTTTTTCAATGGTCATACGGCGCGGATATCTATAATGCGAACCGTATCACGTTTGAAGGAAACACAAACGGGCGCCGCAACATGAACCAGTTTGCCAGTTATGCTAACCGCTGGACGCCAGAAAACCAGACCAACGAACATTTCAGGGCAGGCGGTGAAGGCGTGATCGGGTATCATTCTTCGAAATACCTGGAAGACGGATCATACCTGCGCCTGAAGACCCTTTCGCTGGACTATGCGCTGCCTTCGCAACTGCTGAAGAAAGTGTATATGACAAACCTCTCCCTGAACGTAGCGATGCAGAATCTTTTTACCTGGACGAAATACAAAGGATTGGACCCGGAGGTTTCAACGCGTGGCAACATTCTTACGCCCGGGTATGACTATTCGGCTTATCCGCAGGCAAGAACCATCACTTTCGGTCTGAAAGCAAATTTCTAAATCGCTCAAAATCTTCAGGTATGAAAATCAGATATTTCATTTTACTGGGTTTTATCATCCTTACTTCAGGTTCCTGCAAAGACTTCCTGGATACCAAACCGGAGGATGCACTTTTTCCCGGTAACTATTATAAAACCGCCGAAGAGCTTGACTTTGCGCTCACCGCGGTATATCATACATTAGGCTCCGATCCTACCTATGGCAACAATGCCCTGTATCTCCTCGGCTGGTCCGCGGACGAGGGTTTTATGAACCGCAGCAGTATTGCCACAGGCGCTTTCAGGCTGAACAATTCCCCCGGAGATACCTATGTGACCGCCTTCTGGAGAGAATGTTTCAACGGTATCAACCGCGCGAACATCCTGCTGGAGAATGTGAACAGCAACGAGTCCATTCCGGCGGCGAAAAGGCAGACTGTGCGTGGCGAGGCGCTTTTCCTGCGCGGGTATCTTTATTTCCTGCTGGTGCAGAACTATGGCGGCGTGCCGCTCAAACTTACCTCCAGCAAATCCGCCGTGGATGTACACATCCCGAGAGCTTCCGTAAAAGAAACCTATGACCAGATCATCAAAGATATGACCGAAGCGGAAGGACTGGTGCAGGATATTGCTGCTTTAGGTTTTGGCGGAAGAGTGTCCAAATCGGCCGTGCGCGGCATCCTGATGAGGGTGAACCTCTACATGGCCGGTTACCCGCTGAAAGAAACCGCCCGTTACCAGGAGGTGATCAACTGGGGTAAAAAGATCATGCAGGACGGAGCGTCCGGTCATGCGCTGAACCCGAGCTTCTCCAATATTTTTATCACGATGGCGCAGGAGAAATACGATATCAAAGAAAGCATATGGGAGGCGGAATTTATCGGCAATGGAACGGAAGCATACTCCGAAACCGGCCGCAATGGCTGGATCAACGGTATTGCCACGGCCAATACCAATACCGGGAAAGCTGATGCTTATATGACATGGACGGCTAAGCTGTTCAACAGTTATGAGCCTGGGGACCTGCGTAAATACTGGTGTATCCCGTTCTTTAACTACGCGGCGCTTCCCGCGGCCAGCGGCACCAAAACCATGGTTGCGGAAAACATGACCGAAGCGACGAAATACTCCCGTACGCCCGGTAAATTCAGAAGGGAATATGAAACTCTGATCCCTAAAATGGGCACGCGTTCTCCCATCAATGTACCGCTGCTGCGATATACGGATGTATTGATGATGTATGCGGAAGCATTAAATGAAATGCAGGGCCCCGTACAGGAAGCCGTGGACCTGGTAAACCAGGTGAGACGCAGAAGTTGGTCCACCGGCATTAAAAGCTTCACCGTTACCAGCGAAGGCAGCGGCTATACCACTGCGCCCACGGTTGCTATTTCCGGCAATGGCGGCGCTTCCGCAAAGGCGGTGTTGACCAACGGCGTTGTGACCAGCATTGAACTGGACCGTGACCTGACCGGCGTTACGTTCTCACTGGCGGGAAGTTATACCGCAGCCCCCACCGTTAGTCTGAGTGGCGGCGGAGGCACCGGCGCACAGGCCACAGCAGCGGTCTTCACGCTCCAGGATGCAGATGTAAAACCAGCCTTCACCGCTTCAAAAGAAATTTTCCGCGCGTTCATCCAGGATGAAAGACTACGGGAGTTCAACTTCGAGAACATTCGCCGGGCGGACCTGGTACGCTGGGGGATATATGAACAGGTGAACAGGGATATGGCGGCGATCATGACGACCGATATTCCCGGGTCTATATTTATCACTTACTATTCCAACATGGAAGTTCCGAAACACTTGCTGCTCCCCATTCCCAGCGCGGAAATGGTGACGAACAATAAAATGTTGCAGAACCCTGGTTGGTAAACATGTATAAAAAGTAATTCTATGCAGTACAAATTCATATGGCTGATATGCCTCACGCTCATGCTGGGCGCCTGCTCCAAAGAGCTGGGAGAGCTGAACGAGCCGCAATTGGAAGTGACGGTGGATAAAACAACTTTTAAAGTAAACGAACCGGTTGTATTTACCTTTTCCGGCAATCAGAACAATATTTCTTTTTATTCCGGCGAAGTCTTCAACGACTACGCTTTCAAAGACGGCCGTACCATAGACCTCACAGGCCAGGGCGCCACACTGGATTTTTTCTCCCAACTGTCCGGTACCGGTACACAAGCCGGGCAGGTAACCGTCTGGCTGTCCAACAACTACAACGGGAAGGGTGACCTGCCCAGCGTAAAAGCCGCCACCTGGACGGAAGTGACCAGCAGCTTCAAGCTTGCCACCGCGGCCACGAACGTTGCTTCCGGCAAGCTGGACGTCAGCACAAGAGTATCCAAAGAACAGCCGCTGTATATCGGGTTTAAATATATCACCAAACCGCAGGCTGTGAACGGCCTGGCCCGCGTGTGGTGGATACAGAGCCTGGCCGTAAGAAGCAAGGCGGAATTCCTGGGGACAAAAGAACTGTTGCTTACAGACCAGGAGAGCAGTGGATTCAGAACTATCAACCAATACCCGGCGGATGCGCCTTCACTTACTACTATCACGGCTACGAGGGTAACGCTGGCAGGCAATAAATACAAGGACCCGCTGGATTCAATTTACAATCCGGCATATTCTATTTACGATCCAAAAAGTGCTATCTATGATCCGAAAAGTCCGGATTATAAACCCACTGCCAAGGTCCCCGTATTTGTACCATACGATCCGAACAGCCCGTACAATGATCCCGAGACGGAAACCTGGGTGATCTCCAAACCGGTCTTTGAAGACAAGGTGAACCTCGGCCCGGACAAGGCGGTTTCTATCAAAGGCATCAACCTGGACGTGCTGGACAATTACAGTTACACGTACAAAACGCCGGGTACGTATAAAGTCTATTTTGTAGCAACAAACCATAATATCGACGGGGTAAAAACGGTAGTGCGCCAGCTGGACCTTACCATTACGCCCTGATAAAACCATCGCATGAACAGAAGGAATTTCGTCCGGAATATGGCTACCTCCGCTTCAGGCATCATCCTGGGCAGCGGCCTGCTGCAGGCAACGGAGGCGGATGCGCAGATACCGCCCAATGCAGGGGCGGAAGGCCGTATCAAAAAAATGATGAGTTACCGCAAGCTGGACGCCCATGTGCATCTTGGGCTTTCTAACGACCCGCCGGAACTGAACGTGGATTTTGCGGAGCGGCTGGGCATAGACCGGATGTTTCTTTCCAAACCCGTTACCCGCGGCCCCGGCGCTCCGGAGGACTTCAGGGCCTGCAACGACGTGATCCTGGCGGCAATGAAACGTTATCCCGGTAAACTCTCGGGCATGCTCACGCTGAACCCGACCTACAAAAAGGAATCGCTGGAAGAAATAAAACGCTGTACAGGAGAGGGCATGATCGGCATCAAAGTGTATTACCAGGTGAAGATCAACGACCCGCTGTTTTACCCGATCATCGAGAAGGCGGCGGAGATGAAAATGATCATCCTGATGCATGCCGAAGCCTCGCTGGGCATTGGCGGCTATCGAATGAAATACGATCAGAAGATCAAACCGCTGGCTTCCATCCCCGAAGATTTTATCGAAGCAGCGGCGCGGTATCCCGAAGCGATGCTTCAGTACGCGCATACCGGCGGCGGCCCCGATTGGGAATATGCCTGCAAGGCGCTCCGCAACAGCCCGAATGTGTACGTGGATGTATCCGGCAGCAACAATGAAAACAATATGGTGGAGTTTGCCGTGAAAACGCTGGGCGAAGGCCGGGTACTGTTCGGCTCGGACAATATGTATTACCAGTCCGTCGGTAAGATCATGGACGCGCGCCTGACAGAAGAGCAGAAAAAGAAAATATTCTTTGACAATTACCATAACATTTTGAAGAAAGGAGGCTATCATGTTGATTGACATCAATGCTTATACCGGTCACTGGCCATTCAAGCAGCTGCATGGCAATAGCTGCGAAGGCCTGCTCTCCAGGATGAAAGAGTACGGCACGGATATGTCTGTTATCACCAACCTGAATGGCGTGTTTTACAAAAACACACAATCCGCGAACGATGAGCTGTACGGGGAAGTGCGTTCCAAAAGGGCATTCAACGACCGTTTTCTTCCTTTCGGTATTATCAATCCCATTTATGCCGGCTGGAAAGATGATTTTAATACCTGTGTGAAAAACTACGGCATGAAAGGCATCCGCGTTTTCCCAAACTACCACGACTACACCATAGACGATCCTAACCTGGTTGAACTGGTGAAAATGGCAAGGGACGCGGATGTAGCCGTAGCGCTCACCATGCGGGTGGTAGATAGCCGCCAGCGCTCCTGGATGGACCTTTCCACGGAATGGGGCCTGAAAGATTATGTGCCGCTGCTGCGCTCCGTGCCGGATGCAAGGTTTATGCTGCTGAACCTGAGCACGCCCCTGGCAATTTCGGAAGGAGACGAAAAGACGATCAAAAACGGGAATGTGCTGATGGATACGTCCGGCAGGTACATTACACACTTTGCGAATTATGTCAAAAGGTTCGGGAAGAATAAATTTGCGTTCGGAACGCATTTCCCTGTTTTCGATTATTATACCGGGCTGCTGCGGATAGAATCACTGCGGAAAGAAGAGGCGGATGAGGCGGACAGGGAATTGTTCAGGCACCTGAACGCAAAGCAGTTCCTGAAGCTCTAGGTATGCCTTCCCGGGATAATTTTTCATATTTTCGGGCCGGGATAATAATCCGTAACCGCTAAAAAGCCATGAAATCATCCAATAACGAAAAAAAGGATCAGCAACTGTCCGGGATCAAGGAGATTGCCAGGAGGGCGAACGTATCCATCGCTACGGTGGACCGTGTGATTCACGACAGGCCGGGTCTTGCCCCAAGTACGAAGGAAAAAGTGCTGAAGATCATCAAGGAACTGAACTATCAGCCCAATATTCACGCGCGCCGCCTGAGCCTTGCCCGGCAGTTCAGGATCGCAACGCTCATCCCTGTGAGGTCGAAAGAGACGAGTTTCTGGGAAGGGCCACTGAAAGGCATCGAAACGGCGTCCGCGGAGATCAGCCAGTACGGCGCTACGGTGGAGAAGTTTTTTTATGACCAGGAATCGGTGAGTTCCTTCCAGCAGCAGGCCAACCTGTTACTGAAATCCAAGCCGGACGGGCTGTTGTTCGCCCCGGCCTTTATGGATGAATCCGTATTGTTTGTGCAGAAATGCGAGAAGCAGGGGATTCCCTACGTGCTGATGGATTCAGACCTGCCCGGCGAAGGCAGCCTGGCTTACATTGGCCCGAACCAGAATGCCAGCGGCAGCCTGGCTGCACACCTGATCAGTTATCTCGTGGGAAAAGACGACAGCATCCTGATCGTGAATATCTCCAGGGAACTGGACGATCAGCATCACCTGCTCAAAAAGGAAGAAGGTTTCAGGAATTATTTCAGGACGCACCGCTGGGACAACCAGATACTAAAGATCAATATCAATAAAACCGACCCGAAATCCATCGAAAAGGGGATGGCGGGTATGTTCAAAGATCATCCGAATATCAGGGTGGTATTTGTGACGAACTCCAGGGTGTCCAATGTAGCGGCGTTTGTGGAGAAGCTGGACAGGAAAGTGATCCTGATGGGATACGATTTTGTGAATGAAAACATCGAGTTCATCGAAAAAGGGGTGATCGATTTCCTGATCTGCCAGAAACCGCTGGAGCAGGCCTATAAAGGGGTGATGACGTTGTACCAGCACCTGGCTATTTCTTTCCCGGTAAAGAAAGTGACGTTTATGCCGATCGATATTATTACACGGGAGAACTATAGTTTTTATAACTATTGAGAGACCGGTAAGCTTTTAACATCAAAATAGAAAAGCGGTAACCACCGCTCTTTTCAGCCGATAATCCGGTAACGTTACCGGGTGTGTGGAAGGTCAACTTTATTACAAGCTGTTTTATGGCAAATAAAGACATCGGGCGCCGAAACTTCATCAGTACGCTCACCGCGGCATCTGTGGCGGGAATGATCTCGCCCGCGCTACAGGCATTTTCAGCGGTTCCCTCCAGGAAGACAGGCCTGTTGGCCGCGCTGGGCGGGGAGCCGGTAAGACCGGCCACCAAAAAATGGCCGAAGTGGCCGCATGTGGACGACAGGATGATAGAAGAAGTGGTGAAGACCACGAAGAGCGGTATCTGGAGCCGGATACAGTCGCCGGTGAACGGTGCGGTGGCTACATTTGAAAAACAATTTGCGGCCATGACCGGTGCAAAATACTGCATCGGTACAGGATCGGGCACACAGGCGCTGGCTATCTGCGTGGAAGCGATGGGCATCGGGCCAGGGGATGAGGTGATCACTTCTCCCTATACGGACTTCGGTACCGTTTCCGCGATCCTTACCAGCAGGGCCTTGCCCGTACTCGCCGATCTTGATCCCGCATCCTACCAACTGGACCCGGCGGATGTGGAGCGGAAGATCACACCCCGCACAAAAGCCATCATACCTGTGCACATCATGGGCCTGCCCGCGGATATGGACCGGATCATGGAGATTGCCAGGAAACACAAACTCAAAGTAATAGAAGACGCCTGCCAGGGTGCGCTGGCCAAACATCGCGGCAGGGCGCTGGGTACTATCGGCGACCTGGGCTGCTTCAGTTTCCAGGCCAGCAAAGCCATTGCCTGCGGCGAAGGCGGCGCTATCGTGGGGAATGACGAAAGCCTGATGGATCAGTGTTTCACCGTTCACAACCACGGCACCAACCGCAAAGGAAAACATGTTACCATTGGCCCGAAGAACAGGATGAACGAGTTTGAAGCCAGCATATTGAACGGTCAGCTGCCGACAGCCACGGAGCGTTTCCTGCTGCGGAACAAAAACGTTGCTTACCTGAACTCGAAGCTGAAAGGTTTTCCCGGCCTTGTGCCCCAGAAACAATACGACGGCACCGAAAGCGGCGGGTATTACAACTACGCCGCGTCCTACAAAAAAGAACATTTCAACAACGCCACCCGCCAGCAATTCCTGAAAGCCGTTGCGGCGGAAGGCATAGCATTGAGCCCGTACATTCCGAACGGCCTGCACCGCGAAGCCTGGATAGATCACATACTTGAACTGGACGAATACAAAAACGTGTTTTCCTCCGCAAGGTTAAAAGAATACCGGCGGGCCGCCGCGCACATGCCCGGCTGCGACCAGGTATGCGATGAAATGATCGTATTGCCCGGCTCCGGCCCGCTGATAGCAGGCACTTCGGACATGGACGATATCATCAACGCCATTATGAAAGTTTACGAAAACAGGGACAAGCTTACATCTTTATGAAACGGATCATCAGCCTTTGTATCATCATCACGGTCACTTTACTGCCGGGTATCTCAAAAGGGAATACCGCGCCGGGAGACACATTAAAAGTATCCTGCTTTGACGTGGATGCCACGCCGCCGCCCGGCTCCTGGCTGGTGTACGACAAGATGATCAATAGCTGGGATCAAAGCCTTCGTGCCAAAGGGATCGTGCTTACGGGCGCGGGCAAGCCCATTGTGCTTTGCGTGGTAGACTGGATCGGGATCGCGAATGAAGGATATGATGAATTCTGCAAGGCGCTCGCGGAAGCCGCGGGCACTACGCCGGACAGGGTGGCGCTGCATGCCCTGCACCAGCACGATGCGCCTGTTTGTGATTTTGGCGCGGAACAATGGCTGAAAAAAGAAGGGATGGACCCGCTGGGGTTTGAAGGTACTTTCGCCCGCGAAGTGATCCGCCGGCTGAAGGAAGCTGTAACCGGTTCCTTAAAACAGGCGAAGCCTGTAACCCACATTGGGCTGGGCCAGGCGGAAGTGTATAAAGTGGCGTCCAACCGGCGGATAATGGGAGACTCGGGAAAAGTGATCGCCTCCCGGACCTCCGCCACAAAAGACCCCGCCGTCAGGAACCGCCCCGAAGGCCTCATCGATCCGATGGTTTCGCTGATCAGTTTCTGGAACAACGATAAACCCCTGGCTGTACTGAGTTATTATGCCACGCATCCGCAAAGTTATTACCGCACCGGTGTGGCCAATCCCGATATCCCGGGCGTAGCGCGGTTTTTCAGGCAGCTGGCCGTTCCTGATGCCTTGCACTTACATTTCAACGGCGCGGGCGGGAATATCACCGCCGGCAAGTACAACGACGGCGCGCACGAAAACCGGCTGATACTGGCCGAACGGCTTGCTGATGGCATGCAGCGCGCATGGAAACGGACCGTGAAAGAAAAGATTTCTCCTTCGGATGTAAAATGGAATACTGTACCGGTAGCATTGCCGCCGAAAGAAAGCCTGAATACGCTGGGTGAACTGCTGCATAAAGAAACCTCCACTTTTGTTGCGAATAATGCTTCCAAACTGGTATGGCTGGAAAGAGTAAAAAAGGGAAAAACGATCAGCCTCAGCAGTCTTGGTATCGGCAAAGCGCGTATGGTGCATTTGCCCGGCGAATGTTTTATAGAATACCAGCTGGCCGCCAAAGCCGCCCGTCCTGACCTGTTTGTGGCCGTGGCCGCATACGGTGACTATGCGCCGGGATACATCGGCACCGCGGCTGCCTACGGGGAAGGCGGGTATGAAACCGGCCAGGCATCGGCCGTTACCCCGGAAGTGGAAAAAGTGCTGACAGACGCGATAAAAAAATTACTGGCAAATTAGAACGAACAAAACAAGACCTGTTTTAAACAGGCAACCATATTGATCAACATCAAAGAACGGCTGACTAATTGAAGAAGTGCACAAACGGATGCAATAAGCAACCGTAGCAGAACAGACGAACATTAGACTGTATTGAGAAACCTGATTTAAACAACCAAAAACTGAATTTATCTCCAGGCACACATCAGCGGCGGGTTCGCCGGCTTATTGACCGGTAACGTTACCGGTATTGATGGAAAAGATAAGGCCCGCATGCGGATATCGCCCGCTATTATTTACTGAAACCAAAATTGAATTTTATTATGGCTGTCAACGTACTGTTGAGGACGGGATGGTATTCCCCTGTCGCTCGCTCCCGCATGTACCGCTTCATCAGGAATGCGGCGCTTTATTTATTGCTGTTATCTGTTTGTGTAATGCAAAGTATGGCTGCGGATCATCCAACCATTGGGAAAAATATTGTGAAGACGGTTTCCATTCCGCTCCTTGAAAAGGTTGCGGGGAATGGTGTTGCTGAAGAAGGGACTGTATCGTCCAGGCGAATCTTCAAGGAAGAAGATATCGCGGTAAAAGGCATCGTTACCGGCGAAGGCGGTATTGCGCTGCCTGGCGTTTCCATAGTGGTAAAAGGCGGCACGCGCAACGCCATCACGGATGAAGCCGGCCGCTACAGCATCAGTGTGCCGGAGAATGCGGTGCTGATATTTAGCTACACCGGCTATGAACGGAAAGAAGTACCGGTGAACGGTGCGGAGCTGAACGTGAGCCTGCAACCGGCGGTGAAATCGCTGGAAGCCGTAGTGGTAACAGCCCTTGGCCTGGAACGGAAAAAAAGAACATTGACCTACAGTACGCAGGGCGTGAGTGCCAAAGAACTGACGGAAGCAAGGGAATTGAACATGGTGAATGCCTTGCAGGGTAAAGTCGCCGGCCTGAACATCAACTCCGGTTCCAGCGGTGTAGGCTCCCAGGCAAGGGTGACGTTGCGCGGCAACCGGTCCATCAGCGGGAACAGCCAGCCGCTGTACGTGATAGACGGTGTGGTGGTACGCGCCAGCCCGGCTGATATCAATACGGACAACATTGCTTCGCTGAACGTGCTCAAAGGCGCGAATGCAGCTGCTTTATACGGCAGCGCCGGGCAGAATGGCGTGATCGTGATCGAAACAAAAAGAGGGAAGTCCGGTATCAATGTAACGGTCAATTCTACTTACATGGCGGAGAAGGCGATCCTTTCCACGCCTTATCAATATGAGTACGGACAAGGCGTTTCAGGCAATTATCTGAAAACATCCGAATCATCCTGGGGGCCAAAGCTGGATGGCACCATGGTGGACACCTGGAGCCTTGACCCTGCGGAAGCCGGCAATAAATACGCCTTCCTGCCGGACCGGAAGGCGCGTGATAATATCTTCCGTACGGGCCATAACTGGGCCACCAATGTGTCCGTAAGCGCGGGCAGCGATAAAGGACGCACATTATTTACCTATACGCATACCGATGGTGCGGGCGTACTTCCCGGCAACGATCTCTCCCGCCACAACGCTGCTTTGCGCATCACCAACCAGCTTACCAGCCGCCTCACGCTGGATGTAAAGCTGGATTACATGAAACAAAAGATCGACAACCGCCTGGATGAAGGCGAATCCAGCTTCAACCCGCTGCGCCAGGTAGCTACCATGCCCGCCAATATCCGCGACCAGGACGCTACCCGCTTTGAGTTCATCGATCCGGTGCTGGGCGTGATGCGCCAGAACTACTGGAGCCCCGGCACGATAACCGGCGCAAATCCTTACTGGACGCTTTACCGGAATCTCCGCTACAACAAAGTAGACAGGCTGATGGGCCTCGCGTCGCTGAGCTATCAATTCTCCGAAAACTTCCGCGCGGCAATACGCGGATCTTTTGACGGGGAGAACAATGCGCTCGAAGAAAAATCCTACTACGGCACCTACCGCGATCCCTCCGGCCGTTATGCCGTGGGTAAAGGTTCCGCCCTGCTCGTGAATGGCGACTTCCTGTTGAGTTATACCAAAAAGATCAACGCGGACTGGAACGTCACCGCCAATGCGGGCGGTGAGATCAGGCACATCAAGGACGATGCGCTGAGTGCCAGCACAGGTACAGGCATGAGCATCCCGAACTTCTTTGCGCTCTCCAATCTTGCGCTGGCGCCCGCTGCCACCTATGCGCCGGGCGTAGCTATAGAAACGCAGTCACTTTATGCCAACGCGCAGCTAGGGTGGAAAGACGCCGTCTTCCTGGAATTAACGGGCAGGAACGACTGGAGCTCCACCCTGGCGGCGAATAACCGTTCTTATTTTTATCCTTCAGCGGGCATCAGTGCGGTGATCTCCGAACTGGCGCAGCTGCCGGAAACATTTACTTACCTGAAACTGCGCGGCTCCTGGGCGGAGGTGGGCAATGGCGCGTCTCCCGGCCTGCTGCAACGGTTTGCAGCCAGCTCCGCGGGTGGTAACCTGGGTTATCTTTCTCTCAATACCACTTTGCCCAACAAAAATCTGAAGCCGGAAATGACACGTTCACTGGAGGCGGGCCTTGAGCTACGGATGTTCAACGACCGCGTCGGCATCGACGTAACCGCCTACCGCACCAACACGAACAACCAGATCTTCCTGCAGGCATTACCCGTAGGCAGCGGCGCGCTTAGCTTTTACACGAACGGCGGCGATGTGGAAAACCGTGGCGTGGAAGTGATCCTGAACACTACGCCAATACGGACCACGAACTTCAACTGGGACCTGAACGTAAACTTCGCGCGTAACACCAACACCGTGAAAGAACTATCCGATGAGATACCCTCGCTGACCGTGGGTGGCGATACCTATATGCGCAATTTTGTGCTGGAAGAAGGAAAACCCTTCGGGCAGATCTATGGAAAAGGTTTTGTGCGCGATAACAAGGGCCGTGTGATAGTAGGCGTAAATGGACTGCCGCAGACCACTCCCGGCAAAACCGTATTACTCGGAAACGTAAACCCTGACTGGACAGGCGGTGTATCCAGTTCTTTCAGCTGGAAAAACTGGTCCGCCGGTTTTGTGATCAGCCACAAACAGGGCGGGGACATCGCTTCGTTCACCGACGCTATCCTTTACGGAGAAGGGCTGGTGGAAGAAACCCTGCAGGGCCGGGACGGCGGATTGTTGTTTGGAAAAAACATCCTGCAAAACATTCCCGGCGTGAAAGCGGACGGTTCCGAAAACACCGTGGCCGTGAACGCACAGCAGCTCTGGCAATACCTGGGCGGCAGAACGGCGCCGGTGGGTGAAATGTTCGTCCGCTCTGCTACGAATACCCGCCTTCGCGAATTCACGTTAGGCTACAAACTACCTGAATCGCTTTTCAGGAAAGGCCCGCTGGCGTCTATACAGCTCTCGCTGGTTGGAAGGAATCTCTTTTTCCTTTACCGCGAAGCAAAAGGCCCTGACCCGGATTACACGGAAGGCACAGGCACTATCTCCGAGGGTTTCCAGTCATTTGCGTTGCCGCCGTCCCGTTCATTCGGCGCGAATATTAAGATCAACTTTAAATAAATAAAGATGAAAAAACATTTCATTCCCGTGATAACGCTGGCCGCGTTCCTGCTTGCAGGGCTGGCCGCCTGCACGAAGAACTTTGATGAGCTGAACACACCGGAAAACCTGCTTCCCGAAGACGATATTTCACCCGCGCTGATCGGCCAGGCATTTGCCTTTTCGCAATACAACGGCCTGTGCGCGGTATATGTGGAAGTGGGGCAGACGCTGCACGCGGATATGTACGCGCAGTATTTCACCAGTGTGCCCGCAGCTTTCAGCACAGACCAGTTTATACCAAACGGCTCATGGGTGGACCTGTTCTGGAAAGACTTCTACACCAAAGCCGCCCCGCAGTTGTTCCTTACGGAGAAAGTGACAGCAGAAAATAACCTGACCGTGGCCAATGCTATCGCGAAGATATGGCGGGTAGTGATGTACAGCCGCATGACGGATTATTTCGGGCCGGTGATCTACTCGCATTTCGGCGAGCAGGCGAACAGTGTGCCCTTCGATTCGCAACAGGATATTTACAATGATTTTTTCAAAACACTGGATGAAGCGTCGGCCGTTTTGAAACAGCATCCCAGCGGCAACGGCTTCGCCGCGCACGACCAGGTATATGCGGGTAGTGCGGCCAAATGGCTGAAACTCGCGAATTCTCTCCGGCTGCGCCTCGCCATGCGCATCGTGTATGCCGATGCCGGGAAAGCCAGGACGGAAGCGGAAAAAGCTATAACAGACGGTGTGATCCTCGGAAACGAGGACAACGCCAATGTGCTCTCCACTACGAACAGCGTAAACATTCTTTCTAGGATCACTTACCTGATAGATTTCCGCGCCAGCGCCACGATGATCAGCGCACTTACCGGTTACAACGACCCGCGTATGCCCGATTATTTTTCTCCCTCCGTCACCGGCAACCAGTTCACCGGCCTGCGGAACGGCCTGCCCGCTTCGGAAAGAGGCAGCCAGCTGGCGAATGTGACTTCATTCGTGGGCGCCAAATGGTTATCCCCGGACAGGAAAGGAACGCTCACGCCGAACCGTGTGCTGAGCGCCTCGGAAGTTGCCTTCCTGCGGGCGGAAGGCGCCCTGCGCGGCTGGAACATGGGCGGTACGCCGAAAGACCTGTACAACCAGGGCATCAGCCTTTCCCTCATGGAACGTGTGGCAGCCAGTCCCGCGCAGATCACCGCGTATCAAAACAGCACAGCCACACCGGCAGCCCTCGCAGATAAATGGAACAGCCCCGCGATGAGCGACATCCCGGTCCTCTACGACGAGGCCGGCAACTTTGAAAGACGCCTCGAGCAGATCATCACCCAGAAATGGATCGCGCTGTACCCTGACGGCTGGGAGGCCTGGGCGGAGCGCAGAAGGACTGGCTACCCGAGAGGATACGCCATCATCGCCTCGGAAAGCCCTGATATCCCGAGGACGGGGCTGGTAAGGCGCGTAACCTATGCTCCTGTCGAGATATCCACGAACAGGGTGGCATATGATGCGGCAGTAGGTATGCTGGGCGGGCCGGATGAAAATCATACCCGGCTCTGGTGGGACAAAAAGCCGCTGGCAGATTACCCGGTACCAACGAACTGACAGCAGCGGGGCAGAGGATATTTCTTCTGCCCTGTTTTTTGCAATGATGAGCCGGATGGTTTATCTTGTCCGTCCATTGCAGAAAATATTTAATCATATGTATAAAAAATTTCTTGTATTAGGGATGAGTTGCCTCATGACGCTGGGCGCTACAAACGCAGTACTGGCGTCAGGCGGTGAGAAGATGGGCAGCACGGCGAACCCCGCCGACCCTAAAGACCTGATCGGCCGCTGGGACATCACAGTGGACGAAAACGGCAAACCCGCTCCTTCCTGGCTGGAAGTAAAGTTGTCCGGCACCCATACGCTGGTGGGCTACTTCGTAGGTACCTCCGGCAGCGCCCGCCCGGTGGCAAAAGTGAATTTTGATAATGGTAAGTTCAGCTTCACCATTCCACCACAGTGGGAAGGCGGCGACCAGGATTTTGTGATCGAAGGCGAAGTAGCGGGCGAAGGCATCCAGGGTACGATCACGACCAGCACCGGCAAAAAATTCAGCTATAAAGGCGTGAAAGCCCCTTATTTAAACAGAACTGCCGCACCGGTTTGGGGCAAGCCCATCAACCTGTTCAACGGTAAAGACCTGGGCGGCTGGAAGATCGCTCCCAAAAATCAATGGGAAGTGAAAAACGGCATTCTCACCAGCGCAAAATCCGGTGTGAACCTGATCTCCGAGCAAACCTTCACGGACTTCAAACTGCACGTGGAATTCAAATACCAGAAAGGCAGCAACAGCGGCGTATACCTGAGAGGCCGTCATGAGGTGCAGATCGAAGACAGCCCGAAAGATGCACATCCTTCCAGCGTATTGTTCAGCGGTGTGTACGGGTTTATCGCTCCCAGCGAGATCGCGGCCAAAGGCCCGGGTGAGTGGCAGAGCTACGACATCACGCTCATTGGCAGAATGGTGACCATCGTGGTAAACGGGAAAACAGTGGTGAGCAACCAGGAGATACCCGGCATCACCGGCGGCGCTATCGACAGCAACGAAGGCGAACCCGGACCTATCTACATCCAGGGCGATCATGGCCCGATAGAATTCAGGAAGATCGTGATAACACCGGCAAAATAAGATACCAGGAAAGGACAGCTGCAAACGCTGTCCTTTTTTATTTTCAGCTATTGGGTATTTCTCCTTCCAGCATATATCCGCACACCCTCATGCCTGCCCTCAGCAGCGTCGCTTTTGAAGCGGGATTGGTAATATTGCAGCGGGCCGCGGGTTTTCTGCCTGCGAGGTAACATGCTTTTTTTATTTCCTGTATCAGGAAACTCCCATACCCCTGTTTCCGGGAATCTTCCAGCACTTCCATGTACAGATCGGCGAAAGGTTTATTGTAATGCAGCAGGAACCCGCCGGTAGCAATCACTTTTTTGTTCAGCACAAGCACATACGCGCCCACCGGTTCGGATTTGTGTTCAAACATTTCATCTTCCAGGCTGCCGGGACGGAAGGTGGCATCACTGGTGAGCGTAGTGACGGCGAAGTCGTCAAACAGGATCACTTCGGACTTGATGTGTATGGAGAACTCGTATAACAATGCGGAGAGAAAAAGATCATTGCTCTGGCAGGTAATGTACCGTACGCCGGATGCCAGGAGGAATTGCCTGAACAGGGCGTGGGTATATTGCCTGTAATGCGGGACGATGTAACATTCAAACACGTCATCACGGTCGGGTATCTCATGCCTCCCTTTGACGGAGGCGTAGCCTGCCGTATGGCCATCAATCAGCAGCCTGTAGGAGTCCGACCAGCCTCTTTCGTGAGTGGCGTTGTACCTTACCTGGAAATTGGTTTCCTGGAGATATAATGCCCGGAACGGCAGGATATCGGCAAGCGGGGTCTTTGATGCCTGGAATTCCATGTAATAAAGCTACGCAAAATTCCCCCTTGTTATTTCACCGCGACCACATCTATTTCCACCAGCATGTCTTCTATGGAAACAAAACGTGATGCCTTTTTTCATAAATTTATAGGCCATGAACTTTCAGCAGTTTCCACCCTCCCCCCTCCTGCAGCCTTACATCAAGTGCTACTGGATATTTGCCACCGGCCAGGAAGGCATCACGGAAACTATTTACCCCAGCGGGTATCTCGAGCTGGCCATTAACATTTCAGCGGGCAATGTGGTCACCATTCTCAACGACCGCCACATCAAAATGCCGCCGGTGGAAGTGCTGGGTCACCTCACGGCACCCGGCAAAATAACCGCCAGCAAAAGCACTACGCTGCTCATCGCGCGGTTTCACCCGCATGCCAGCGCCATCTTTTTTCCCGCGCAGGCTTCTGAATTCACGAACGATTCCATCGACCTGAAAGACTTGATCAAACAGGATGCAGAAGAGCTTTTTGAAAGAATAATGGAACAGGAGACGCTTGAACAAAAGGTGGCCGTGCTGGACCGTTTCCTCGTGAATAAACTAAAAGGACTGATCAAAGATCAGCAGCGGCTGGAGCTGGTACGCCACCTGAGTGCGGGCGATACGGTGAGCGTGGAAAAACTCGCGCAGCGTTTCGGGGTATCCGAACGGTATGTGCAGAAGCTGTTCCTGGACTACGTGGGCGTTACACCGAAAAGTTTTTTTAATATACAACGTTTCAACAAAAGCCTGCAACTGGTACGTACTTCCACTGTTTCGCTTACTTCCATCGCTTATGAATGCGGGTACTTCGACCAGGCGCATTTTATTAAAGAGTTCCGCAACTTCACCGGCCTCACACCTTCCCAATACCAGCAATCACTGGTGGTAAAACCATAAAAATACCGCTGTTCGCTTTTTTACAATGATGCGGCGTTGCCGTGGCGTTACTTTGTAACTGTAAAACAAAAAAGCACATGAAAACATTTAACCTATTTATATGCTTCGCACTTTCCGTATGGATGTGCGGCTGCGCGGCACAGGCAGGCTCCGCGCCGGATAAGCTGGAAGAAGCGAAAAAAGCGATCGCGGAAAGCAATGCTGTTTATTTCCAGGCATTTGCAAAAGGGGATTCTTCGATATTCATTGACAGGTATGCAAAGGACTGTTGCATCATGACGCCCGGGATGCCCGCCCTGTGCGGGAAAGATGCTGCCGCAACGTTCTTCCGGATCGCTTACGACAAGGTGGGCCTGCGCAACGGGAAATTCACGACTACGGCCGTATACGGCGATGGCATAGAATACGTCACTGAAGAGGGCCTCTGGCAATCGTTCGATGCCGGCAATAAGATGTTCGACAATGGCAAGTTCCTGGTGCTTTGGAAAAAGACGCCGGAGGGCTGGAAAATGTACCGGGATTCGTTTAGCAGCAACCTGCCGCCCGGTTAACAGAAAATACAAACCGGCTATGGTTGGGCTTCTTCAACACTGCTACGTTATCGCTGATCCTATATTAACCTAAATGACATTTGAAGGGTAGATATAGGGAAAGTAAAGGAGAGACGGAGGATAGACGCAGTTGAGGCGGAGATGAGGTGGACTTGATCTGTGGTAAAAAAATATTGGTTATTGTAAATCAAATAGTTATAACGGTGTTGCTGGTTTCAGAAAATCCCCGTCTATGATCATCAGTTTCACGCCGGATTCAGTCAGGGAGCGGTGTGAGCTCAGATCGTCGGACACTACATAACTCATTCCTTCCGCCAACACAAAACGGGAACCATCAGCCAGTTCGCTCACGAAGCTGCCTTCAAGGCAATGGACGATATGGCCCTTTTGACACCAGTGGTCCGCAAGGTATCCGGGTGAGTATTCCACCATCCGGATCCTTAAGCCCTGGAATTGAAGCGTGCGCCACTGTGCGGAGCCTGTTTCACCGGGATGTGTGGTGGCGGGGATCAGTGCCCAGTTGATGGATTGAAAAGGGATGTTGGCGCTCATATTTGCATTTGTACGCAAAGGTACAAAGAAGGGAATGGCCCGTAAAGGCCACTCCCGGGTATGATAAATGGAGAAACGAATCAGTTGGGTTTGTTTTCGTCGGGTATCATATGGTATGGCCCGCCACCGATCAGTGATTTGATATGCGGGAATTTTTTCAGCTCGGCAAAATGAGGCATCAGGACGGGATTCATGATCATGGTAAGCGTCCAGCCATGATCAGGGCCTGCAAAGCGTCCTGCTGAGGTCTTGATGCCGGTGGAAGGCGCAGCGCCGTTGAACAGGATATCGTATTGTTCAGCAGGGTCCCAGAGGAGGTTATATACCGCCGGCGCACTGGTGAGAGGCATACTCGGGCCCAGCCAGCTGTCTTTGGCGGTGAACATAAACTTGTACTGTTTTACTCTTACGCCGCCAAAGGACTGATCATAATAGAAAAAGAAATGATCCCGCTTGCTGGGGCCTTTGCCAAGCACATAGTCGCTGTTGTCTATCCCGTCAAAAATGATAGGTTTGCCTTTGTTGTCCTTCCATTCATGAGGCGGAGGCTGCACACCGAGGATGCCGGCGAAAGTAGGCCACCAATCCATATGAGACATCATTTCGGTACTGGTGGTTCCGGGTTTGATGTGGCCTTTCCATGCGGCAATACACGGCACGCGGAACCCACCTTCATAGGCGCTGCCTTTTTCGCCGCGGAAGGGTGTATAACCGGCATCAGGCCAGGCGTCTACCCAGGCGCCGTTGTCCGTTGTCCAGATGATGATGGTGTTTTCTTCCAGGCCAAGATCGCGGATGGTCTGGATCACGCGGCCGGAATTATCGTCCAGCTCCATCAGTGCATCCTGGTAGGGCATGCCGGCGGGTGATTTGCCTTTCCATTCGGGGCTGGGGAAATTGGGCTGATGTACTTTCATGAAATTGAGGTACATAAAAAACGGCTTATCGTCTTTTGCATGACTTTTGATCCAGGAGATGGCCGTCTCACGGATCTCTGTGTCGCTGGTGATTAGGTTTTTGTAGTCAAAACGCCTGATCTGTCGGGGGCTTCCGCCTGCTTTTGCTTCCCATTCGCCGAGGTTGATGCTGTTCCACTTTTTCATGAACTCAGCGTCATTTTTAGGCCATGCGGGGTTCAGTTCAGGATCGTCGTAAGCGTAAACGCCCGCGTAATAAGGCAGCATATGGTACATTTCATCAAAACCAACGGAGGTTGGGTATGCAGCCGGAACATCCCCTAAATGCCATTTGCCAAGCTGTACGGTGGAGTAGCCGTTTTGTTTAAGGAACTGTGCAATGGTGGGCGTCTCATTGGTAAGATGGTCAGGGTCGCCGGGTACCAGCACCAGCGAAAGGGAAGTACGGATGGGTATCCTGCCGGTCATAAAGGAAGCCCTTCCCGCGGTGCAGCTGGCCTGTCCATAATAATTCACGAAACGGGCGCCTTCTGCGGCCAGCCTGTCCAGGTGCGGAGTAGGCGCGCCTCGCATGGCGCCTCCGCCGAAGCAGCCCAGGTCGCCCCAGCCCACATCATCCGTCATGATGAACAGGATATTAGGTTTTTTCTGTGCTTTCAGTTCACCGGCGGACATACCAGCGGCCAGCGCCGTCAGCAGGCAACAACACAATAATCTTGCGGATTGGATCATAACCGTAATATTTGGTGAGTAATGAGATAACAGTGAATTACAGGCGAAGCGTGTACATATAACTGAACGTAACCGCCAGCACATCGGCCCCCTGGTCTTCGTGAACGGTTTTCATAAAAGCCAGGCCGAAAAGATGCCTTCGTTTCAGCATTCCTTTCACAGTGGCGCCTACCTTGATGGTGGCCTGCCGGTCGTCCTGGTCTGTGCCGTCTACCGCGGTTTCGCCACCGAACTGGGAAAAGAAGTCGGCCGAAGCCCATATGGCGGGCGTGAAGCTGTAACTGATGTGGGTATCCAGCCCCATTATGGGTTTGGTCGTTTCTTTATGACCGTTTTTGATCATCCGGTTTGGAGTGGTGAACATCACGCTGGGGTAAAAATCCCAGATGAACCCTTTGCCAAAGGCCTGGGACAGGCCCAGTTCCGGTTTAAATATCCAGTGATTGGTGCCGATGTTCAGCACGGCGGTGGTGTCATATTTCCCGGTGGGGCCGGTGAACTGGAGCGACCAGCTGAGGATGGTTTTCTGTTTGTATTTTACGAACTCGGGCAGGGTGAGCGAAGGCGCACCGATGATGTTGCTGCCGATGGTCACGGAGATATCCCCGAAGCCGGCATTGGAGCCTTTGAGGCCGAGGTTGGGAATGTTTCCGTCCACGAAAGTATAAGGCAGCATCACGTTCACCCCGGCCGTTTTGCCGCCCACTGAAAAGAAACTGGCGAAGCGGGTAAAAACAATATTGTTATGAATACCTGATTCATTGAGATAATGTGAGTTCTGCAAAGAAGGGAAATTTGCATCAGCGTAAGTATAGTATGCGCCCAGCGATTGGGTACCTTTCGGAACGTTCAGGTAGGCCCGTGGTTCCGTAGGCACTGCCTGGCCTGAAACACCGGAGCAGGAAAAGAGCAACAGGATTCCGCCTGTAAAGGTTAACAGGTTTTTCATGAGCCAATAGTTAGGTTAAATAATGGTTTCCGTGCTGAATTGTTTATACGAAGGCTACATGACTGTTATGCTTGTTGAAGTTAAAATATCGGCATTAAACTGCAAAACATCCGCAGCGGATAAACGAAGTTCCGGTGCAAAAATGTCTTTTTAAAAAAGTTTACCGGCCTTCTGTGCCATCAGCATCTTGTCGCAGACAGGCTCCATTATTGTCACATTCAACGCCCCCTGCATATCCGAATGCGGCATACATTTGTTCAATACATTAAATCCTCATCATGAAACAAGTCACAATATTGGTTCCTCACGGGGGAATGATGGGCAGTATCGAGATGCCGAGGCAGGTCTTCTCGGAAGTGAATGCGTACCTGGAAAGCACGGGCAAACCGCCGCTCTTTAGGATACAAATGGCCGGTCTTGCCGCACAGGTGCCCGTGAACAATGACCGGTATCTCGTGAATACGGACGCGCAGCTGAAGGATATCAAACAAACGGACCTGATCATCATCCCCGCCCTCGAAGCGGATATGGACAAATACCTCGCTAAAAACAGCGAGTTCATCCCCTGGATGGTGAAACAATACAAAGGGGGCGCGGAGATCGCCAGCCTGTGCGTGGGCGCTTTCCTGCTCGCATCCACGGGTCTGCTCACGGGGCGCAGGTGCACGACGCACTGGCGCGCGGTGAATGTGTTCAAGAGGATGTTCCCGGAAATAGAACTGGTGGAAGACAAGATCATCACGGACGAACGCGGCATTTATTCCAGCGGCGGCGGGTTGTCTTTTGTGAACCTGCTGCTGTACCTGGTGGAGAAGTTCGCCGGGCAGGCGCCGTTTATTTTCTGTTCCAAATTTTTCCAGGTAGACATGGACCGGAAAGCGCAATCGCCGTTCATTATTTTCAACGGGCAAAAGGATCATGAGGATGAGTCTATCCGCAAAGCGCAGGAGTTCATCGAAAAGAACATCCACCAGCGCATTACGGTGGATCAATTAGCTAATATGCTGGCTTTGGGAAAACGTAATCTTGAAAGGCGTTTTAAAAAGGCCACCTCAAATACAGTGGGAGAATATACGCAACGGGTCAAGATCGAAGCGGCGAAGGCCAGCCTGGTATCCAGCAGGTATAATGTGAATGAAGTGATGTACAGCGTGGGATATACCAGTACCAAGGCTTTCAGGACCACCTTCAAACGTATTACCGGGCTTTCGCCGGTGCAGTACCGCGCCAAATATAACTGGGAGCAGGTTGCGGGCCATATCATGAAAGAAAACTAAGCGCCCAGCATCCGCACGACATGTTTATAGTTCTTTCCTAAAGGTAATTGTTTACCGTTTTTGAGATGGACGATATTGCCTTCCAGTGCGTGTACCATCTTCCGGTTGAGGATAAATGATTTATGGATACGCACAAAAACGTCCTGCGGCAGCTCTGCCTCATAGCTGCTGAGGGTGCGCTGCGTGAGGAGATACACATTGTCCTGCCATATCTTCACATAATTGCCAAAACTTTCCAGGTAGGAGATGTTTTGCAGGTCTACAAACACCAGTTTTTTATCTGTTTTTACCGCCAGTTGTGCCGGTGCGGCTGAAGCCGTGGCGGGAGCGGGCGTTGTGGCGGTCTGTGCAAACAGCACATGTGCGCGGTTCACCGCCTGGAGGAAACGTTCGAAGCGGAAGGGTTTGAGCAGGTAGTCGCACACGGCGAGGTCGAAGCCCTGGAGAGCGTATTCCTCATATGCGGAAGTGATGATCACCAGCGGGCGCTGGTGCAGGGTGCGCAGGAATTCCAGGCCATTCAGGCGGGGCATACGGATGTCCAGGAAAATGAGGTCTACCGGCTGGCGGTTGAGGAATTCCAGTGCTTCGGTGGCGCGGTAACATTGGCCGGCCAGTTCCAGGAACGGCACATCTTCGATGTATTTGAGAATAACATCGTGCGCCAGCGGCTCATCGTCTATGATCAAACAGCGCATTTTCATGACCAGTCCAGGTGCAATTCAGCTTTAAATGTATGATTTTCCCTGCCTGCAACCATCTTGTGTTTTCCGGGATACAGCAGTGCAAGGCGTTTACGGAGATTTTGCAGGCCGATGCCTTCTTGTCCTTCTGTTGCTTCCCCGGCAGGGTTCTCACAAATGAAAATAAGCCCCTTTTCGTCCGCCCGCAAATATAAATGCAGGTATGCTTCTTCTTCCAGCGGTTCAATGCCGTGTTTAAACGCATTCTCTACAAACACGATCAGCAGCAGCGGAGCGATGGCCAGGTCTTTTCCTTCGAGGTGTTGCTCAAACCGTAGTTTCAGCCGGTGTTTCAGCCGTATCTCCTGGAGGCGGATGTAATCTTCCAGGTATTGCACTTCTTCCTTCAGCGGCACGGTAGCTTCCTGGCCTTTGTAGATCACGTAACGCATGAGGTCGGAGAGCTGGAGGATCACGTCAGGCGTCTGATCGGATTTATGAAGGCTGAGCGCATAAAGGTTGTTGAGGGTATTGAAGAAAAAGTGCGGATTGATCTGTTGTTTGAGCATATCCAGTTCCGCCTGCGTTTTTTCTTTTTCCAGGGATACAATACGGTTGTTCTGCGCATACCACTGCAACGCGAGGATCACCGGCAGGCTTACGACCAGCAGGGCCAGGAAACTGTATGCGTTTTCATCCTTAAAAGGATTGTAGGAAAAAATGCCGCCCAGCAGTTTGTTCAGCGGCAGCCACGCCAGCAGCTGCCCGACGATGGGATAAAAAATGGCCACCGAAGCCAGCCCGGCAAGGCAATAGATGAGCATGCCCCTTTCCTTCAGGATCTTTGATACGAGGATGCGGCTGTTCAGCCAGAAGATTAGGTAACCGCAGCCGTACATGAACATGAACTGCAAAGCGATGGCCAGCCATGTATCGAAGTTTAAAAACACCTTCACGATATCGAATTCAAAACCGAGCAGCAGGATACCGAACTTGTGATATTCCGGATTACCCATGCTGGATACCGCCATGGTGGCGAAGGTAACCGATAGCAGCGCCAGCGTGATCAGTGCGCCTTTTTCAAAACTGATCTTCCACCAGCGTTTGCGGGTAGCCGTATGCTCCTGCCACCAGGTATTGATAAAGAAAAATAATTGCAGGCAGATGGTGAACACGGTGATGGTCACATACGCATCTCTATTTCCCCCGAAAGGCAATACGGAAATGAAAAAAACGAGGGTAAGCGGAAGAAGGAGGCAGAAAGCAATGAACCAGGCGGGATTGTATTGCCGGGGCGTCAGGCGGTGTTTGATAATGTTGAACGTGAGGGCGGGCCATTGTGAAAGGATGAACCCTGCCAGCATGGGCAGGTAGATACCCCATGAGCCTACCGCAATGTCCGTTTGGGCGGCCGCAACAAAACAAAGAAGCCCCAGTAAAATAAAAGTATCGGTCTGCTGCCTGATCATGCATAAAAAAAGGCACATTTCCCCTTTCCCCCAAAAGATAATGACGAAAGCATCAAAAGTGATGATGAAAGCATCGGGGTGGTGTTGGTCACGGCTTTGCGGATGTTCGACATGATTAATTTCCCGGGTTTTGATGCGGCCTTACTTTCGCTGCATAAACCCCTGTAACATGGAAAGACTGTATATCCGGAACCTGGATAAACAATACACCCGCGGCGTAAAAGCGCTGAGCGGCGTGAATCTACAGATACCTAACGGCATGTTTGGCCTGCTGGGACCGAACGGCGCGGGTAAGTCCACGCTGATGCGCACCATCGCCACCCTTCAGCAGCCGGACGGCGGCGAGATACTGTTTGACGGCACGGACATCCTGAAAGACCCGCAGGCCATGCGCCGCCAGCTGGGTTACCTGCCGCAGGATTTTGGCGTGTACCCGAAAGTGTCCGCGCAAGATCTCCTGGAACATCTGGCCGTGTTAAAAGGCATTTTGGAGCCGAAGGAACGCAGGGAACAGGTGCTGGCATTGTTGCAGCAAACCAATCTTTATAGTGCGCGAAAACAGGCCGTAAGTACCTTTTCCGGCGGCATGCGCCAGCGGTTCGGCATCGCACAGGCATTGCTGGGCAATCCCCAGCTGATCATTGCTGACGAGCCTACCGCCGGCCTTGATCCGGAAGAACGTAACCGTTTTCATGACCTGCTCAGCGAGATCGGGGAACAGGTAGTGGTGATCCTGTCCACGCATATCGTGGAGGACGTGCGCGACCTCTGCCCGCAAATGGCCGTGCTGGCTGGAGGAAAGATCATTTTGCAGGGAAGGCCCTCCACGCTCACCGCATCGCTGGATGGAAAGGTGTGGAGGAAAACGGGCCGGAAGGAAATGCTGCCGGAATACATGGCGGCGTTCACCGTACTGTCCACCAGGCTGCTGGCGGGAAGGCTGCAATTGCAGGTATGGTCTGAAGACGAGCCGGGCGAAGGGTTTGAGCCTTATGAAGCGGGATTGGAAGAAGTATATTTTTCGGCGTTAAAAGAAAAGGAGGCGATGATATGCTGACGCAATTGCTGCGGTTTGAATACCGCTACCATTTGAAACAACTGAGCTTCCTGGCCGCCGCCGTGATATTTTTTGCACTTGGTTTGACGGCCGTGTTTGGCAATTACCGGGGAAGCGGGGTGCATGTGAACGGGCCATACGTGGTCACTTTGCTGGTGGGCATCCTTTCGCTTTCCGCGATATTTGCCAGCATTGTGTTCTGTGCGAACGTAGTGCTGAGGGATACGCATCACCGGACAGAACAATTTATTTATACCAGTTCACTCACGAAGCCGGTGTATTTTATCAGCCGGCTTGCCGGCCTGCTGCTGGCCGTGTTCGTATTGCTGTGCCTGGCTTCCGTGGGGCTGATGGCGGGTAGCTTGCTGGTGGGGCCGGGGAAACAGGGCCCTTTTAATATCTTCTATTTTGTACAACCGCTGCTGTTATTCGGCCTGCCGAATATCCTGTTCGGCTGCGGGCTTGTATTTGCCACCGCTTTGCTGACGAGGAGCGCAAAGGCTGTGTACGTAACAGGGGTGCTGTTGTATGTACTGTACATGCTGGGCTCCGTGCTGGGCAATTCGCCGATGATGGCGAACTCCAATCCCGGAGATGCCATGTTGCCCGCCCTGCTGGACCCTTTCGGGCTGGCGGCATTTTTTGGTGAAACGCGCGGCTGGACCAATGCGCAGATGAACGTTCAATTGTTTTCGCCGCGGGGTGTCTTCCTGCTCAATCGTGTGTTGTGGCTGGGTGTTTCAGTCATCATGCTTTTTATTGCTTACAGGGCATTTTCTTTCCGGCCGCAGGTTTTAAAAACCAACCGTTCGGTATCAAAAACAGGCACGGCAATGCCGATTGCTTACCGCAGGATACAGCCCGTTTTTAAAGGGTATGCGCTCCGCGCCGGCTGGATGCAGTTTAAGCTGGAAGCGGCGGCTATGTTCAAAAATATCCCGTTGATCGTGATGCTGCTGCTGTGGGTGGTACTGATGGGGATCGAGCTGAATGATAACCTGTTCCACGGGTTGTTTGATACGAGCTTCCACCCGTCCACGGGTATTATCGTGGAGGAGCTGCATGTGCTGAGACCTGCCATGCTGCTGATCATTTTTTGCGCGGCGGAACTGGTGCGGCGGGAACGCACGGTGAATATCCATTCCCTGGTGTATACCACGCCGGTGAGGAATATCCTTTTCCCCGCCGTACAATGCGCCGTGCTGGCTTTGGTGATATTTGCGCTGGTGAGCCTGAATATTTTGCTGGGATTGGGTTTGCAATGGAGCCATGGATATTTTAAAGCTGAACTGCCGGTTTATTTTTCCCTCTATTATTACAGCGGGCTGCCCTTGCTCCTGTTCGGGGCACTGGCTGTGTTCATTCAAACGCTGATACCGCATAAATATACCGGCATGCTGGCATGCCTGCTGATGGCGGGCCTGATCATGTTCAGCCGGAAACTCGGGGTGGAAAATTTCCTGTTCCGCTACGCGGTTACGCCGGATATGAAATACTCGGACATGAACGGATTCGGGCATTTTGCGAAGGCGTTTAACTGGTATATGTTGTACTGGGGAGCATTTGCAATGCTGCTGCTGTTCCTTTCGGCCGTTCTTTGGAAAAGAACGCGCAGGACCGGGGAGCGGGTGATGATGTTTACCATTCCCTGTTTACTGCTGGTATTAGCCGCCTCCGCGTTTATCTATTCAAAGCAACACAATTACAATTTTGAAAAATGGGAAGTGGTATATGAAAAACGATTCCGGCAGTATGCGGACATGCCGCAGCCGGATATCACAGCAGTGCGTACCGAAACGGATATTTATCCTGGGGAAGCGCGGTACACTGTAAAAGGATGGTACCACCTCGAAAACAGGTCCGGGAAAACTATCGCCAAAATATTGGCAGGGGCGCATCCGGAGATGACTTCACTGCATTTCAGTGGTAATGCGGCATCCGCCGGGCACAACCAGTTCTGGATAACGCTCCCGCGGCCCCTGGCACCGGGAGATACGATGAGCCTGGCGTTTACGGCCGAGGCTGACAGGAATAGTTTTTTGCCCTTCAATAACGAACATTCCATTGTGGCCAACGGCTCTTATGTGGAGCTGGAAAAATATCTCCCTTACATCGGTTTCAATGCCGGCCTGACGTTGGGCGATACCAGCAAACGGAGAGAGATGGGACTGCCTCCCATTATGCAAGGGCCGACTACGGTAAGCCCCCTGGTGGATTTTGAAACCGTCATTTCCACCGTGGAGGGCCAGCAGGTGATTACTTCCGGTACATTGCTGAAGGACTGGTCCGGAGGAGGGCGCCATTATTTCCATTACAAAACGGCGGAACCTATATTGCAGATGTTCGCCTTCAGCTCCGCGCGTTACGCTCTTCGCCGGGATACGCTGCACGGCATCGATCTGCGTTTTTATTTCAGGGAAGACGAAAAAGAAAATGTGCCCGCGCTGATGCAGGGGCTCAGGGATGGCCTGGCTTATTGCAATGCACAATTCAGCCCCTACACGCAGCGGAGCCTCACCATGGCGGAGATCCCGCAATACCGGGGTGTGGCCACCGCGTACCCCGGCGTAGTGTTTGCGGCCGAACGCCTGAACTTCAAAGGAGACTTCAGGGATTCCAATAAAGTGAATTTCGCGTATGCCACTACCGCTCACGAAGTTTCGCACCAGTGGTGGGCCATGAAACTGATACCCGCGGATACATCGGGCTCTAAATTCCTCACAGAGTCGCTGGCAAAGTATACGGAAGCCATGGTGCTGGAAAAAGCACGAGGCAAGATGCACCTTCGCAATTACCTGCTCTCGGACAACAACTGGTATATGTACGTCCGTAGTTTTGGTGTGGAGGAGCTGCCGCTTGTAAATACAGACGGGGAAACGCATGTGGTGTACCAGAAAGGCGGCCTGGCGATGTACCGGCTCAAGGAAACACTGGGGGAAGAACGGGTGAACGCGGCCCTGCGCCGGGCACTGGCCGCAAAAGTGAGCCGGTCGGAGGAACTGATAAAAGAGCTTACCCTGGACGCCACGCCCGATGAAATCAATCTCATCAACACCTGCCTGAGGGAAGTGATCACTTATAGCCTGGGGATCAGTATCATCAGTTGTGAACCGGTGAACGGGAAGTATAAACTCACCCTCAAAATAAAGACCCTCCGCAACGGCGGCACGGCGAACGACCTGCTGCCCATCGCTGTCTTTGCCCAGGCGGACCCGCTGGCCGGGCCCATCTACGAAAAAATGCACCGCTTTACCGGTAAAGAAACGCTGATCACCCTGCTGCTGGACCAAAAGCCCGCCGCAGCGGCCATAGACCCGTACGCATATATTCCGGATGACAACCGCCGGGACAACGTTGCTGTCCTGCCATGATTTATGTATCTTGACAGGCAGATCAATTAAAATCCCGTCATGAAAAATTTCCGGAAAAAGACTTTCCGTTTACTGGCATTGCTCCTTATCCTGCAGGCGCAGGCAGCCCTGGCCGCTACGGTGGATACCGTGGATACCTACAGCCAGGTGATGAAAAAGACCATCAAAGCGGTGGTGATCAAACCTGCGGGTTATGACGGCGGCAAACCATTGCCGGTAGTGTACCTCCTGCATGGGTATGGCGATAATTATGCCGGCTGGGTGACCAAAGTAAAAGCCGTACAGCAGCAGGCGGACCAGTTCAATATACTGATCGTATGCCCGGATGGCGGCGTAAGCAGCTGGTACTGGGACAGCCCGGTGGACCCTGCGTATCAATACGAAACCTATGTATCAAAAGAGCTGGTGAGCTGGATAGATGAACATTACAAAACGATCCGTGACCGGAAAGGACGTGCTATCACGGGCCTGAGCATGGGCGGCCATGGCGCGCTGTACCTGGCTATCCGCCACCAGGAGGTATTCGGTGCGGCGGGAAGCATGAGCGGCGGGGTGGACATCAGGCCTTTCCCCAATAACTGGGATATGGCCAAACGCCTCGGCGCATACGCGAAAGAGCCCGCGCGTTGGGAGGCCTACACGGTCATCAACCTGCTGCACCTCCTCACGCCGAATAGCCTTGCCTTGCTGATAGACTGCGGCTACGAGGACTTTTTTTATAAAGTGAACCTGAACCTGCACGAGCAGCTGCAATACCGCAATATCCCGCATGACTTCACCGCACGCCCCGGCGCGCACAACTGGAATTACTGGACCAATTCGGTACAGTACCAATTATTGTTCATGCACCAGTATTTCAGCCGGTAAGACCGTATTTTTGTGTCATCATAAATTGCCGTTATGAAACCAGAGCTGTTAAAAGTTCCGACCCGGGAGATACATTCATTCAGCGCCCGCCGCGATATGCTGCCGAATATCAACAGCCGGTGGCATTACCACGACGAGCTGGAGCTGATCCATTTCCAGAAGGGGCACGGTATGCAGTTCGTGGGGGACGATATCAGGGCTTTTTCGCCGGGGGATATTGTGCTGGTAGGCTCTAATCTCCCGCATTTCTGGCGGTATGAAAATACGGAGGGAGACAGTGCGGACATTCCTTACTCCACCGTGATCCATTTCAAAGAAACCTGCCTGGGCGGAGGTTTCCTGGATATCCCCGAAGCATCCTCCATCCGGGGGCTGATCCAGCGGGCAAAAAGAGGGCTGCACATTGCGGAACATGCATCCGCGGCGATCGTTGCGGAAATGAACCGCCTGGTGGAAACAGACGGAATTGAACGAATCGTTGCATTACTGCGCTGCCTGGCCAAAATCGCCATGCATCCGGGTGTTACGGAACTGGCATCGCCGGGCTTCAGGCCGGTAGTGAACCAGTCCGCCGGCAGCGAGCGCATCAACCGCGTATTCGACCATATCTTCAAAAACTTCCAGGAGCCGCTCTCATTGCCGGAAGTAGCGGGTATAGCCATGATGAGCGAAAACTCCTTTTGCCGTTATTTCAAATCAAAAACAGGCAAAACGTACCTGCAATTCCTTTACGAAGTAAGAGTGGGTTTTGCGTGTAAATTGCTCATGGACAACCGGCTTTCCATCAAGGAGATCTGCTTTGCCAGCGGGTTTAATGACTACACTTCGTTTCACCGGATCTTCAAAAAACACACCGGTAAAACCCCGCAGCAGTACTTTAAAACAATCCTTCCATAGTGGTCATCTAACGAATAAAGCCCCTGCCTGACCGGCTTATCTCCGGTCGGGCAGGGGCTTATTGTATCCGGGCGTCTTACCGGAAAATGACCCTGTAAGCCGCCGCATGTTCTGAAGGATAACCGGCGGAAGGCTGGATGACCAGTTGCCCGCGCTCCTGTTTCCAACGTACGGTTTCATGGCTGCCAAGCAGCGTGATATTGCTGATGACACTGCTGTCCGCCGCCAGCGCCTTTACGGATACAGGCGTGGAAGGCAGGCCCAGGGTGATCATATACAGGGTGTCTCCTTTTGTGGTAAAGCGGATGTCTTTTGCGGTGAATGCCTCTTTCTGGTCTGCAAAAGGCCCTTTGGCAGATTTGGTGGGGCCTTCCCCGGCCACTTTCCAGGGACGGGTGCCATAGATGCTTTCACCGTTTACGGACAGCCATTTGCCCGTGGCGAGCAATACGGCGGTTTCCTGTTCGGTGATGGTGCCATCCGCCCGGGGACCGATATTGAGCAGGAGGTTCCCGTTTTTGCTGACAATATCCACCAGGTTGGTAATGATGTATTGAGGGGATTTAAAATCGTTGTCGATGGTATACCCCCATGACTTGTTGCCCAGCGCGTCATCCGTTTGCCAGGGAAGCTGGCGCAGCTCGTCCAGTTTGCCGCGTTCCAGATCCAGCACGGCGGCTTTGGGTTTGAAGGCGATGTCGTGTTTGTAATTGATCACTACGCCTTTGTTCCACTCCAGGCCTTTGTTGTAATAGTAGGCCGCGAAACTTTTACGCCATGGCTCCAGCGCGGGCTGCTCGATCCACCAGTCGAACCAGAAAAGCTGCGGCTGGTATTTTTCCACCAGTTCGGTACAGCGCAACAGCCAGTCGTTCATATACTCGGGGCTCATGGTTTCGGTTTCCTCATGGGCCGGGCCGTAAAAGTCCGCGTACTTCGGATCGTTCACATCTGAATTAAATTTACGCCCGCCGTTCATGAACCACCAATGTTCTATGCGGTGGGAAGAAAGCCCGAATATGAGGCCCTGCTTGCGGGTGGCGACCGCCAGCTCACCAATGATGTCTCTTTTAGGCCCCATCTGCACCGCGTTCCATTTGGAGAGGGCGGTATTGTACATGGCAAAACCGTCGTGATGCTCGGCCACGGGGACCACATAACGCGCGCCGGATTGTCTGAAGAGTTCGGCCCAGGCGTTGGCGTCGAATTTCCCGGCTTTGAACATCGGGATAAAATCCTTGTAACCGAATTTGTCCAGCGGGCCGTACTTCTCCACGTGATGTTTGTATTCTTTGGAATCCTTGCGGTACACGTTGCGGGGGTACCATTCATTGCCGAAGGCGGGGACGGCATATACGCCCCAGTGGATGAATATGCCAAATTTTGCATCGCGGAACCAGTCGGGCGTGGAATATTGCTCCAGTGAAGGCCATACGGGCTGGAAACGTTCCTGCGCGGCGGCCATGGAGCTACAGAAAAGAAGAAGGAAAAACAGGCGCATATGGATGGGTATTTTTTCCAAGTTAATCACATACGCCCGCCGGATATTGGGAGATACTACCCAAAAGAACGATAAAATTACCCCGTTATGGCCTGCAACACTGGGGAATCCGCAGGCAGGCCGCCTTTCGGAAAAAGCGGCGGCTGCGCCATGAACCGTGGGTTTTTCCCGTAATGGGGTTGTGCGGCATGCAGCAGGAAAGGATGACAGAGGTAAACGTCACCCGCGTTGCCCGTGGCCAATGCCACCGTCGCGCCTTCTGTGGCTTCCGTAGCAGCCTGCGCCAGTTCCATAAAAGAAAGGCCGTCATCGCCATAAGGGATCAGCAGTTTCCCGACAGTTGCGTGTGAGCCCACCCTGAGACGGGTAGGCGCATCCAGGGCCGTGATGTCTGAAAACAGGAACAACATCAGCAGGGCCCTTCCCCTGGACGCTGCGTTGGAGCGCCAGCTGAAAAAATCGGAGGGGTCCTCGCCCGGGAAACTTACATCGATATGCCAGCCCCCATCGCCGGGGTCCTGCTCGGAGGGGAAACGGACCGGGAAAGTGCCCATGCTCTGGCGCGGGAGCCAATTGCCTTTACCCACCAGTTCATCATAAGCCTGCCGCAGTTTCTCCGTATTGGCGGCTTCCCGGAATTCAGGCTCAAACCGTTCACCGATGCGGATGACCGGCTGGGTCCACGCGGAGGGGTCGTTTTTATCGAGGCCGGTGGCCTGCCAGAGGATGTCCTGCGCGCGGAGCGCCAGATCGCGGGGGAAAGCCTGCTCGATCTTTACAAAGCCGTTATGTATAAATTCCTGCAGCATGGTGAGTGTTTGAAGGTGAAAAATACTTCAAAGACACGTTTTTTCCACGGCTTACTGATCAACCTGAGTTATGAATGATCAATCGCGTTGATACGTCCTTTTGGCGCATTTTGCCTGTTGATTGTCCTTAATACCCCCATTGAATGGAGATGTTTATGCTGAACTTTATCAGCAAAAAACAGGCCCATGGAACTCAATAACAAAATAGCCGTTGTATACGGCGGCGGCGGGGCATTAGGCAGCACTGCCGCGGAAGCATTTGCCGCAGCTGGCGCACGCGTGTACCTCGCCGGCCGCACGGAATCAAAACTGGCAGCTGTTGCCGAACGCATCCGCCAGGCAGGCGGCTTTGCCGCTACCGCTGTGGTGGACGCTCTGGATACATCCGCCGTGGACAAACACCTTTCGGAGGTCATATCGCGCGAAGGGAAAGTGGATATTTCCTTTAATGCTATCGGCGTATATCATGTACAGGGCATTCCGCTGGCGGAGCTGACGCCGGAGGAATTTGAACTGCCGGTCGTAACCTATGCGCGCGGCAACTTCATTACCAGTACCGCGGCAGCAAGGGTGATGAGCCCCCGTCGTGCAGGCGTATTGTTTACACTGACCACGCCCGGTTCCAAAATGCCCACATCGGTTTCCGGCGGCTTCAGCGTATCGAACGCCACGGTGGAAAGCCTGAGCATTCAGCTGGCCGGGGAGCTGGCTCCGCAAGGCATCCGCGTGATCTGCCTGCGGCCGGACGCTATCCCGGAAACAACGCGGATGGGCTCGCACGCAAAAGAAGTGTTCGGTTTCCGGGCGAAGCTGATGGGGAAAACACTGGATGAATTGTTTACGGAAAAACCGCCGGGGGGAAGACATTCTTCGCTGGAAGACGTTGGTAATGCGGCGGTGTTCTTTGCTTCGGAGAAGGCGGGCGCTATCACAGGGGTGGTGGTGAACCTGAGCTGCGGGAGTGTGTTAGGGTGATGTGTTGCCGGATGTTTGCAAAAGTTCAGGGGGATAATTATATTCGGTAAAATATCCACCTATGAAGTTTGTATGTATATGGCTGCTCCTTTTCCCTGTTTTTGCGATCGCCCAGTCCTCAAAGCCTGGCACCATTTTATGGAAAATAACCGCTCCCGGAAGCCAGGGCCGTGTTTCTTACGTGATTGGCACCAATCATAGTTATGGCGGTACGTTCATCGATACGTTCCCGCAAGTGGCTGCATTGTTGAAAACGGCGGAATGCGTGGTGTTGGAAAGTGTCCGCAAACCGGTACAGGAAACGAAGCCGTCTTTTACCGGGAAGACGCCATATTCCAAACTGTTCTCTCCCGCCGATTACCGGATGATGGATTCGGTGCTGGCGTCGTATGGTATGGACAAACTGGAAGAACTGGACAGCGTGCATTTCCCTCCGCATTTATTGTGCTCGTACCTGACCATGAACCTGGTGAACGAAAAAGACAACCGGATGAAAAAAGAGGATGAGTCCGTTGACAATTATTTCCTGCGTTACGCCCAAAAGGAACATCTCCCGCTGGCCGGGCTGGATAGCGGGTTCACCGTACGGGAAGGCATACTGGAATACGGGCTTACCGAACAGCAGTGGGCGGACGGCATGGTAAAGCTGTTCAGCGCGAAAAGATCCGGAGAAGAGGTGATGAGTAATATAGACGGAAGTTATGCCACAATGGATATCGACTATATGTTCAAAAAGCCGCAACCGCACGCGAAGGGCAGCGATATTTATCACCTGATGGTGGAAAGGAATGCGCATTGGATGAAATCGCTGCCGGTGATGTTAAAATCAAAACCTTGTTTTGTGGCGGTAGGTGTGGGGCACCTGATGTATAAACAGGGGCTGCTGATGGAGCTGAAAAAACAAGGGTTTAAAGTGGAGCCGGTAAGCATACGCCAAACGGCGAATATCTGAATAAAATATCCGTTTATACAAAGAAGTTAGTACTGCCAACCGTGTAATTTTTACACGGTTTTTTTCTTCCTGTAACCACAACATAATACAACCCTTACTGATTTTATACGAAAGGATTGGTGAACCGTTTGTTAATACAAAAACCTTCAAACACGTTTGTGGTAAAGGCTTTCATGAAACAAAACATATTGATTTTCTGTTTACATTTACATCAGCCAGCCGTATAAAATTACCGGCCAACATGTTTTGTCCTTCCAAATTAATTGTTTGTCCTTAAAGTGATTCTTTTGGTATCAGGGATGCAAATTGAGTGTGCCAGCTTCATAATTTTGAACTATGCATAAATGCTTAACTATATCCTTACACATATTCCCATGGGCTACCCTCCCCGAAAAATATCAACCGGAGAAATATATACAGATACCCGCCAGCCTGCTCAATGGTGCTGCCATCTATGCGATATATTTTATCGCCTTGGTTGTTACGGTCTATTATGCTTATATGTTTTTTTGTAACCGGAAAAAATACTGGAAGAGAAAAGTGGAGAAGGAACTGAAAGAAGTAAAACGGAACGCGGAGATTTCTTTTCTGAGTGCCCAGCTCAGCCCTCACTTTATATTTAATTGCCTGAATTTTATATACTGCTCCGTGGAGCCCTGCTCGGCGAAAGCCGCGGACGCGGTGATAAAACTGTCCGAACTGATGCAGTATACCATGCGTGAAAACCCAGACGGCTGTATCGCTTTAACGGATGAGATCAAACATATCAGGAATTATATCAGGCTGGTGCAGCTGCGATATGAGCCGGACTGTTATGTGCAGTTTGAAATAAAGGGAGAGGATATGGAAGACATACAGATCCCGATTATGATCCTTATCCCGTTTGTGGAGAATGCCATCAAACATGGTGTGGTGCATGATCCCGACAATCCTGTGCATATCAGCCTGGATGTTACCGGCTCTGTGTTGACATTTAGCACGCAGAACCTCAAAGGTTTCCGGAATAAACTGCTGAACAGCGGCGTGGGCATCCAGAATATCCGGAAGCGGCTTCAGCTGCTGTACCCGCGGAACCATAAACTGGAGATTGAAGACAACAGTAATTTGTTCAATATCATTTTGGTTATCCTCCTTTAATCATTCATCATGCGAATAAACCCGATCACATGTATTATTGTAGATGACGAAGCCTTTGCCGCCCAGATGATCGAAAAGCTGGTAAAGAAGATCCATTTCCTGGAACTGACGGGCGTTACGACCAGTCCGCTGAAAGGCGTGGAGTGGGTCACGGAGGGAAAGGCGGAACTGGTATTCCTGGACATGGGAATGTCCGAGCTGGACGGGCTGGAGTTTATGGCCATTACGCGGTCGCTTTGCAGGATCATTGTCACCAGCGGCTATAAAGAGTTTGCGCATCATGGTTACAAATTCGATGTGATCGATTATCTCGTGAAACCCGTGGCATTTGAACATATTATCGGAGCCGCCGAAAAGGCAAAGCAGCTGCTGCGGGGGAAAAAACATTCAAACTGGCTGTTCCTGAAATCGGACAACAAGATCATGACCGTCAATATTTCGGATATCCTTTACGTGGAATCGCGGCGGAACAAACTGCTCATTCACATGGAACACGAGCTGGTATCACTTTATATGACGTTGCAGAATATAGAAAGCTCCCTGCCTAAACCTCCTTTTGTAAAAGTGCATAAGTCCTTTATCGTGTCGCTGAATAAAATCAGCAAGTTCGATCATGAAAAGGTCTGCATCAGGGACAAAGAGGTGCCGATAGGGCAAACGTTCAGAAGTGAGCTTACAAAAATAATCAACCAGATGATGTGACCGCCGCCGCTTAACGCAGATTGACTGTAACTTACTCATATTGATTGTTTTATTTTCAGAATTTTTATTTTACTTTGGTAAAAGTTGTAAAATTTCCATTTGTAGTATCCTGTGCCCGGTTTTCCAGCCGGGCTTTTTTGTGCCCGGAATTCAGTAAATTCATGTAGAATTTAACCCCAGCTTCATGCAACAGGCCCAAACCCCGGCAACCACCCCCGCAGGTAAAACCCCTGCATTTTTTCCGCCACAGGGAAAAGGGAGTTTCTTTACGCCCGCCGCACCGGTGATACAACGTGCGCCTACCAATGATTGTACTGATCCGGAAAGGGAAACGGTGGACGAGGCAGTGTCCGAAGCGTTTAATATGATCACCCGCGCCATCAATATCATGGATACCGTGCCGCTGCCCGATAGTGTAAATAATGCATTGTTCCTCGCTTTCAGGGATAACAGTGAAGCAACCCGCGCCAGCGTGCGCCAGCGGCTTGGGGTGATCCGCAGCCACATCCGCACGTCTACCTACCAATGTACAAGCTCGGGAGAAGAGGGATACGGCCTATGCACCAGCAGGAGCGGAACACCCCGCAAAGCGTATGTACTGCATGAGGGGGAAGGCAGTACAAGGGTTTCCACAGGCAACGTGATGCTTTGTTTCCCGGCATTTTCCAATGAAGCGCTGGCAGAACAGGCCGGTACGATCATTCATGAGCTGGCGCATTACTGGCTAGGGGTAGATGATACCGGTTATTTCCACAATGGCTGCGTGGAATCGCGCCGCCCGGAGGCGGCCACCGACGAGTCGCATGAAGATTCAGGTACGGAAGGCGATGCCCCCGCGACGCGGTTGTTTAATGCCGACAGTTATTCCTGCTTCGTGCATTTCCTCACGGTGATGCCCCCCGCGGCCATGACGGCACGCGCAGCCGGCTACCGGGGAGACAATCTGAGCATCGGCTCGCCCAACGGCAGGACCATTTACACCGAAACTACGTATGAAGAAGATCCTATTTTTAATATCGACGGCATTCCGGACATGGACAATCACCGTTTTCATGCCAGCGGCATGCGTTTCCGCTGGTTCCTTCTTGCGGACGGCACTCAATTCAAAATGATGTCGCGCCACGATCCGGCCGCGTCGCATTTATTTGACCGGGATCATACGCAGGTGTATGTAAGCCGCACCGTTCGCGGCATCCTGGCAGACAGAGGGATTACTTCCGGCGAAGTGGTGTGCCGCGTGATGCTGCCACCGCAGAACCTGGCCGGCAATACCGATCCTGTGGTGATTGAACGGCGGCTGCCGGTAAGCATCGCCCGGGGCATGGACCCCTTCAATGCCCCTATTTAGTTGTGGAATTACCTCCCCGGGACAAACAACGCCCGTAAAGCAAGCCCACTGCTGTTGCAGCTTCCGCATTCCGGCACAGTATATGTTTTCCCGTAGTAAAAAGAACACTATGAAGAACGCAACGCTTTTTCTCCTCGCCATCCTGACCGTTACGCTCAGCAGCTGTGAACTGGTGGAAGGTATTTTTAAAGCCGGGGTATGGACGGGCCTGCTGCTGGTAGCAGTGGTACTGGGCCTCATTATCTGGCTGATTTCCCGTGGCAGGAAAGATTAGCCCTGGTTCGTGATCTCTTTAAATGAACGGCCGAACTCCTGGCCATAACTTTCCTTGTATTCTTTTGCGAATTTCTGGTAAGCTTCCTGTGCAATGCCGTGCCGCCCGAGTATGATCAGGCTGCGGCAGCGGTAGGAGAGCGCTTCTTCGTTCAGCGCGTCGAAGAGGAAGATGGCGTGCGTGAGCCGCAGTACCAGCTCTGCTTCCGTGTGGAGGTCCGCCGTGGAGATATATTGGAGGAACAGGTCTATCACCTGCCCTGATATGTCGGATTTGATATCGTCCAGCCACTCGTACTGTACGGTTTTGAGGAAAGCGCCCCTGTTCACGATTGCCAGCAGCTCCTGGATATACGGGCGTGACGGGACGTTTTTCTGTGCGCACAGCTGCGTGAAATGCGCATAATCCACCTGCACGGACTGGTTCAGCACATCCAGCTTCCATTTGCCGGATTCTTTCCCGATATGCCATTCCCCTGCTTTTTCCAGGATGGCTTTCAGCTTCACGATGTTCACCGAATAATTGTTGCGGGCGTCTTTCTGCGGTTTGTCATTCCACAGGATGTCGAACAATTGTTCGGAGGAGATGCCTTTGCCGTCTTTGTATGTATGGATGAGCACGAGCAGGAACAATTCTTTCAGCAAGGGCGTGAACAGTTTTGTAATATCATTCCCTTCTTTGTCAAACGCCTCGAACTGCCCGAAAAGAAATACGGCGGACCGTTCCGGCTGCTGCCCGGGCGTGGGTTCTGAAGGTACAAAGGCAGGGGTATTTCCGGCTGTTTTCCCGGGTTTGGTCTTTTTCCGGCGGGCCAGTATGATCAGGATGAGCAGGAGGCCGGGCAGGGCGATCCACCAGGCGCCGATCCCTTTTTTGCGGGCGGTGGCGGCGGGCACGAGCGCATTCGGCGGGAAGTCCAGGGTGTGCACCCTTATCTGGCAGGTATTCTCCTTGGCATTGTACAACGTCACTGCCACCAGTTTTTTACTGACGGGGCAATAATAGAGATCCGCGAAGGAACGGATATCATAAAACGAATAGGGGATGGAATCGCCCATGAGCTGGTACCCCGGCTCCGCCAGCGAGCCTTTGATCAGCTGGAGGGAAGAATTGAATTTGTCTGTGGGGTAAATGAGGGTGTAATATTCGCGTGTGGCGGTATCTATGATAAGGCTGTTTGCAAAGCAGAACTGCCGCGCGGGCTCCGGGAAACGCCATATGGTGTGGAATGTACGGTCGCGGATACTGTAGGCGTTCAGTTCGTAATTGTATTTCGGGTTCACGGACTGATCCCCGGTGTTGCTGCCGTAGCCGCCGAGGATAAATGCGGTGTCTCCCCCGGCGTTGAGGCCCAGCGCGGCAAGGTAACGGGGCATGAAATGCTCGCCTTTCACCGGCACAGTCTCCCAGGTATGTGTCGGGAAATGATAACGCTGCACGAGGTTTTTGTAGCGGAGCTGGCCATAACCGCCCATTATATATATAGAGGAGTCCAGCTGGCTGACAAATTTGTTCGCCTGCCAGTATTCCGTCAGTTCCGTATAGGTGAACTCATTGTCCCAGCGCCGCGCGAGCGTATCGTAGCGGCGGACTTTTTTTTCGTCAACCAGCACGTTGTAGATCTGCTGGCGCACCGGGTCGTACACGGACTGGTTGCCCGCCGGCAATAAAGTATGGCCCGAGGCCAGCGCATCGCCCCTGACCTGCATATCCCTGAACGTGAGCCTGAAAGTGGAATCGGCGGTAATAATATATAATACTTCCTTTTGCTGGTCAAATGCGATGCTGGGGGTGCCGGCGGTCTCGATGGTCTGCACACGGTCCCAGTTCTGGTGCCGGGGTTTCAGCCAAACGGGATTGCGTACGGCGGCGGTGTCTTTCTCTTCGGTATCGTCCGCGGAAGTGCCCTGGCTTTCGGAGAGGGGGTAAAAGTTCCGCAGGGAGCCGTCCTGGGTGATACGCACGTCTTTGATGTTCATCGGCGGGAGGTCCAGCGTCTGGTGCCCTTCAAAATTGGTGGCGCCAAAATATATATGCGCGCAGGTATTCTCCCTGATAGCAAGTTTCCCACGGCAAACAGGCTTGTCCCGGCTGTAAAACACGGCTTCGCCGGCCTTTTTGTCAAAACTTATCCTGATAGTATTCCAGCCGCGGTACAGCTGGAGGGTATCGATGCGGAATTCTCCCGTCACTTTTTCCCCGATCACGCAGTGGAATACGGCAAGGCGCTGGTTGTATACAAGGTCTATATTCTGATGGTCCGTGGTGATTACCCGTACAATATACCCGAAATAGGTTTCCATATTCGGTTTGAACTCCAGGTCAAAGCTCAACTCCGTTTGCCCGCGCAGGCATACGGGGGGCCCTGGGGTCAGGTGAAGGGATGTCCTTTTCTCTGGAACCACCTCATGACTGGAAAACCCAAGCCCGTGCGATTGACCGAATATTGTATGACTGTAAACAAGGGTCCAGCAGATAAAAAATATATATTTCCCCATCGGAGGCGTAAAATGCTTTTGATAATAATAACCGGTCCTTTTGGATGATCAGATCCGTTCTTTCATTCGTGAAATGCGATTTTTAAGATAAGCAATATTTGGAAAGTTCAGTACAATTTTATGCATTTCTTTTATCCTGCACATTGATTATCAATCAATTTATCAATAATTAAAAATTAATTCGGCTATTAACGCTTTCATTAATTGGTTTATTAATGCCTGCCGGGTTACTTGCATCCATATTCTCGAACCAAATCTCGAATACCACGTTTCAACCAGATTCTGCATTCCTTTTCTACTCCATGAAAAAAATCGTTATGAAGAAAATCTATCACTTTTTGGTGCTGTGTTGCCTGCTCCCGCTATTGGCGGCAGCCCAGCAAAAAACCATCACGGGAAAGGTTACCGATGAGCGGGACGGCGCAGTCCTCCCCGGGGTAACTGTCTTCACCGTAGACCCTGCCGGCAAAAGAACGGGGGCGACCACGAATACCCAAGGCGAATATTCGCTGACCGTACCTGCGGGAGCCACAGAAATCACATTTACATATGTGGGCATGATAACCACCGTTGAACAGATCAACGGCAGAAGTACAATAAATGTACGATTGACACCTACAGACGAACAACTGTCCGGCGTGGTGGTGATAGGTTACGGCTCCAAGCGCAAAGAAACGCTGACCGGCGCCGTAAGTAATATTACCAACAAGGAGATCCAGACGGTGGCCAACATCAGCATCGCGCAGAAGCTGCAGGGCAAAGTAGCCGGTCTGCAAATCAGGCAGCTCGGCGGCGAGCCCGGCACATTCGACAACAGTATCAACATCAGGGGCTTTGGTACGCCGCTGTTCGTAATCGATGGGATCGTGCGCGACGGGTCCGGCGAATTCCAGCGCCTCAATGCGGATGACATCGAAAGCATCTCCTTCCTCAAAGATGCGACCGCCGCGATCTATGGTCTGCGTGCGGCCAACGGCGTAGTGATCGTGACCACAAAAAAAGGCACCAAAGGAAAGGCTTCCTTTAACTACACCGGCATGGTAGGCTTCCAGAAACCGACGGACGTGCCGAGGATGGCATCCGCCAGCGAATGGATGCAAATGAGGAACGACGCGGACGTACTTGGCGGCAAGGGCACACCCTTCCTCACCAAAGATGAGCTACAGAAATGGATCGACGGCGCGCCGGGATATGAAAGCACCGACTGGTACAGCGAGACCATGAAAAAACAAGCCATGCAGCAGCAGCATAACCTGTCTGCCACCGGAGGCAACGACAAGACCCAATACTTCGTGAGCTTCGCCTATGCGAACGAAGAGGGTTTGCTCAAGACCAACGACATGGGTTACGACCGTTTCAACATCCGTACGAACCTCACCACCGAGCTGCACAAGAACCTGAAGCTCGAGGTGCTGATCGGCGGGCGCTGGGACAAAAGGGAAACCCCGGGCGAGAACTTCTTCAATATCTTCAAGGGTACTCGCGTTACGCTGCCCACGGAGAAGCCTTATGCCAATAACAACCCGGACTATCCCTTTAATGTAAGCCCTTCCACGCAAAACCCGGTGGTGCTGTCCGACCGGGAGATCACCGGCTACAACGAATCTGTTACGAAAAATATCCAGTCTACCGTCGCGCTGAACTACACCGTGCCTTTCGTGCAGGGCCTGAGCCTCCGCGGCGTGGCCGGCTACGATCTGAATGTGTATACGAACAAAGACGTGCAGAAACCTTACAAACTTTATAACTACGTGAACGGCGCCTATGTGGCTGCCCCGCAACGCGTGGGCGCGGCAACGATCTCCAACAACTACAGCAACGGCTCCCGCCTTACCATGCAGGGCCAGATCAATTACCAGCGCCAGTTTGCCAGCGTGCACAACGTATCGGCCACCCTGGTAATGGAAACGCAGCAGTGGTGGGGCCGCGATGCCTGGCTGAGAAGAACGTATGACTTCTATACCATGGACCAGATAGACCGGGCCAGCAATGCCAAAATGGAAAATTCCGGTAACGAGAACCGCACAGCGAGTATCGGCTACCTGGGCCGTTTCAGCTACGATTACAAATCAAAATACCTGGTAGATTTCGCATTCAGGGAAGACGGTTCTTATGCCTATCATCCGTCTAACCGCTGGGACTTCTATCCTGTGATTTCCGCCGGCTGGAGGATATCTGAAGAACCGTTTATGAAAGAGAAAGTACCGGTGATCTCGAACCTGAAGTTCGATGCATCCTATGGTATCCTCGGCCAGGACGCCGCTGCGCCCTTCCAGTATATCGTCGGTTACAACCTCTCCGGCGGCGGTCAGTATGAGTTTACCAATGGCGCCCTCACCACCGGCGCGGCATCGCCCAGCATCGTGAACGAACAGCTCACCTGGACCCGCTCCAAGACGCTGAACATCGGTATGGACCTGGGATTGTGGCGCAATAAACTTACCCTCGAAGTGGACGTTTACCGTCGTGACATGGAGGGCATTCCCGCCTTCCGTAACCTGACGCTGCCCAATACCTTTGGCGCTTCCCTGCCGCAGGAAAACCTGAACTCCGCGAGGATCAAGGGTATTGAGTTCACCGTCGGCCATACCAACGACATCGGCGATTTCCACTACGGCATTTCCGGCAACTTCAACTTCTTCCGCAGCATGAACCTGTACGTGGAAAGAGGGAAAGACCTGAACAGCTGGGAACGCTGGAGGAACGCGAACGATTACCGAAACAACGACTGGGTATGGTCCTTCATCGGCGACGGACAGTTCCAGAGCCTGGCGGAAGTGTATGCGCATGCGCTGCAAAACGGGGACCAGGGAAACAGGCGCGAGCTGCCCGGCGACTACCGCATTCTTGATGCGAACAACGACGGCGTGATCAATGATAATGATATGGTGGCGCAATACTTCGGCGCCAACGGCAACAACAACGACATCAACCCCGCGGGCAAGGCGCCCCGTATCAACTACGGCCTCAGCCTGAATGCCTCCTGGAAAGGGTTCGACCTGAACATGCTGTTCCAGGGCGCGGCCATGTACACCGTGAGGTTCCAGGAAGTATACGCGGAAATAATGGCCTTCAGGGGCAATACACCGGCTTACTTCTACGACCGCTGGCACAAGGCTGATCCTTACGATCCTAACAGCGAATGGATCGCCGGCAAATGGCCTGCTTCCCGTTTCAACTTCGACGTGGGCAGGATGTATACCGAAACAGATACCTGGAGGAAAGACGCTTCTTACCTCAGGCTGAAGAGTGCGGAACTGGGTTACACCATCGCACCGAGATTGTACAACCGTTCCGGCATCAGCAAGATCCGCGTGTATGCGAACGGCTTCAATCTCTTTACCATCGCGGACAGCTTCGTGAAACCATTCGATCCTGAAAGGCTGGAAGGCCTGTTCAACGCAGGTTTCAACTATCCGCTGATGCGCGCTTTTAACTTTGGTGTTAACGTTAATTTCTAAGACAATGAAAAAGTTATTCGTAATATTCTTAACGGGCATGATGTTCAGCTGCCAGGGCATCCTCGATATCGAGCCCACCAACAAGATCCCGGCGGAAGTATTGTTCGGCGATCCGGAAGGTGTGAAGATCTACATGGCAAACCTGTATTACCAGCTGCCGATAGAAGACTTCGCCTATTTCAGGGCGGGTTTCAACCAGAACGGCGGTGACCCAAACAACGGTGGCTTCAGTGCGGCGATGATGACGGAAGAAGCGATGCACACCGAGTTCGGCGATTTCCTGGGTGATGGCGATTTCCATTGGTGGGACCAGGGTTATAAACTCATCAGGGACGTGAACCTGCTGATCGATGCGATTCCCACACTGGACATCCTGGAGGAGGAAAAGAACGCGCTGACCGGCGAGGGTAATTTCATCAAGGCGTTTGCTTATTTCGCGCTGGCCAAACGTTACGGCGGCGTACCGCTGATCAAGGCGACGCAGAAATATGAAGGCAATGCTGATGCGCTGAAAGTACCGCGCAGCACGGAAAAAGAAACCTGGGATTATGTACTGGAACTGTGTGACGTTGCGGCTTCGAACCTCGGTACCGTGAAGGGACGCAGGGCAAACAAATACACCGCGCTGGCGCTTAAATCACGCGCCGCGCTGCATGCGGCTTCTCTCGCGAAGTTCGGTTCCCGCGCCCCGATGAGCGGCGATGCGGTAACGCAGAAACTCGTAGGGATGGAGCCGGCGGCGGCGGCAGCTTATTACGCTGCCTGCATCCAGGCCAGCCAGGCTATCATTACAGATGGCGCTTATTCCCTGTTCCGCCCTAATCCCGCGTCTCCGGCGGAAGCAGCGGAAAACTACCGCCTGCTGTTCCAGAACCCGAACGATGCGCCGGATGAAGTAATTCTCATCAAAGGGTATAATCTGCCCGGCGCCAACCTGGGCCACAACTACGATATCTGGTACCAGCCCGCGCAGGTGGCCAACGGATGGCCCCACCCCGGCAGGATGAATCCCACGCTGGAATTGGTGGACCTGTACGAAAGCTATACCAATCCGGGCCAGAGCGCACCGGTTGTGACTACTACCGATGGCAACGTGAATGATTATGGCGGATACGATCCCGCGAAATCATATATCCGGTTCAGCACGCCGAACGAGATCTTCCAGAATAAGGACGCCCGCCTGTGGGGCACCGCTGTACTGCCGGGCACCAGCTGGAAAGGCAACAACATCGTGATCCAGGCCGGTTATGTGAAGCCTGATGGCCAGGCGGCGATCCGCATCAAGGACCAGATCACCGTTGGCACCAACACTTATTACACTTACGGCGCACCCAGCACCACAATGTATTCCGGTTTTGACACCTACGGCGGCAACAATACCCGTACCGGTTTCTCTTTCAAAAAATTCATGAATCAGAATAGCCCGATCGTTCCCGGCTGGAATCAGAGCACAACGGACTGGGCTGAATTCAGGTACGCGGAAGTACTGCTGAACCTCGCGGAGGCTGTAGTAGAAAGCGGTACCGGCGATGCTACGGCTGCCGCCAAAGCACTGAACGATATCCGCCGCCGCGCGGGCCATACAGTGGCTATTCCGCTCACCGTAGACAACGTGCAACGTGAAAGGAGAGTGGAGCTGGCGTTCGAAAACAAACGGTTCTGGGACCTGATCCGCAGAAGGGAATATCACACCCAGTTCAACAACCGGGTGATGCATACGCTGCTGCCGCTGCAGGACCTGCGCGCGCTGCCCGCCACCATGTACATTTTCGTAAGGGTACAGGTGCCGAATTCCAATCCGCGCACATTCGAACCCAAATCCTACTACCGTTACATACCCGGCATCGGTTCCAACGGCCTGGTACAGAACCCGCAGTATTAATACAGAAAACTTCAATCATGAAAACGTTACGATATATACTTCTGGCCGGTGTGATGACGCTTGCGGCGGCCTGTGAAAAAGACAACTTCGACGGCCCCACCGCCGGGCTTTCCGGCAGGATCATCGATGCGGATACCAAATTGCTCGTGGAGCAGGACATTATCCGTGGCACTACCATCGAGATCACCGAACATGGATACGATCCCGTAAAACCGCAGGTGCTGGTGGTGAAAACGGACGGTACGTATGAAAACAGCCTGCTGTTTGAGAACACTTACTCCGTTAAGCCGATGCGCGGCAACTTCGTGGATGTGCCGTCGCAGGATATCCAGATCAAGGGTAAGACCGTGCTGGATTTCTCGGTAACGCCCTACCTGCGTGTGCAGGACCTGAGAGTGGAAAAGGTGGGCAACCTCGTGGTAGCCACCTTCAAGCTCCAGCAGAATGTAGCGGGCAATGTGGTGAAGATCGGCATCTATGCGGATAAGGACCAGCGCGTGGGCGAACCGATGCGCCTCGGGCAGAAGGAGCAGGACATCAATGCGCCGGCTGACCCGAACACAACTTACCGCCTCGAATACAACCCTGACGAGTTCAAGACGCAGATGCCGCTGGGCAAGGAATACTGGTTCCGCGTAGGTGCGCTGATCTCGATTGGTGAAGCGAAATTTAATTACGCAGCTCCCATCAAACTGGCAATATAATGATGAAGAAATTTAAGATAATCTTACTCGCAGCATTACTGGGAGCGGGATACAGCTGCTCGAAAAGCTCGGGCAGCACCCCGCCCCCGGGGCCGCCCGGCCCGCCGCCACCGCCGCAGGACACCGTGTACGATGAAACGGGCTGCCTGTTTACATCCTACAATAACCTCGTAATGGCCGGTTACCAGGGCTGGTTCGCCGCCGAAGGAGACGCTTCCGAAAGAGGCTGGTACCATTACCGCAACGGCAGCTGCGGTGGTTTTATGCCCGGCTGCGCGTCGGTAGACTTCTGGCCGGACATGACGGAGTACACGAAAAAATACCCTTCTCCCTTCACGCTGCCCAATGGCGCCAATGCGCCGCTGTACAGCCCTTATGATGAGGAATCCGTAGACCTGCATTTCAAATGGATGAAAGACTACGGCATCGACGGCGTATTCATGCAGCGGTTTGTGGTGGAGGTGAAAAATGAAAATGCGAAAGGCAAACGCCACTTCAACAAAGTGCTGGAGAACGCGCTGAAAGCGGCCAAAAAATATTCCCGTGCCATCTGCGTGATGTATGACCTCAGTGGTTGTACATCCGCTGACGTGGCATATGTGGAAAAGGACTGGGCCGAATTGCAGCAGCTGTTCAGCCTGTTCGATAACAAAACGCATCCCACCTATCTGCGGCATAAAAAAAAACCGCTGGTGGTGATCTGGGGCGTAGGTTTCAACGACAACCGCAAGTATACCATCGCCGATGCGGACGCACTGGTGGGTAAGCTGAAAGGCAGCAACAACAGGGTGTCCGTGATGCTGGGCGTGCCGTATTACTGGCGCTCTCTCCGCAACGATACCGAGAATTCGCAGGCCCTGCATACGCTGATCAAAAAGACCGACATCATTATGCCATGGGCCGTAGGCCGCTACAGCAGCGCCAACTACAATACTGTAGCGGGCGGCGAGCTGGCCGCGGACATTCAGTGGAGCAAGACGAACAAGGTGGATTATGTGCCGCTGGTGTTCCCCGGTTTCAGCTGGGGCAACCTGAAGAACAATGCGGCGGATTATAATTCCATTCCGCGGCTGAAAGGGGAATTCCTCTGGAAGCAGGTAGCAGGGGCAAAGATGTCGGGTGCCACGTCGCTGTACGTCGCCATGTTCGACGAGATAGACGAAGGCACTTCGATCTTTAAATGCGCGCGGCAGTCTGAAGTACCGCTAAACGGCGCGAAACAGTTCGTTGGTATCGAAGATGACCTGCAAACGGATCATTATCTGTGGCTGACCGGCCAGGCGGGCAAATGGTTTCACGGGGAAGGAGGTTTCAGCGCGGCGCTCCCCGTACGCTAAGTTTTAAAATCAACAGCATGAAGAAAGGAATCATCGCATTATTGTTACTGATCAGCGTGCAGCTTTTTGCACAGCGCAAACACAGCAAACAAACCAGCTATCCTTCGTACAACGGCCTCATCATGGCCGGTTACCAGGGATGGTTCAGGGCGGAAGGAGACGGTACCAATGCCCGCCGCTTTTCCTACGGCAACGAGGAGCGCACAGGTATAGACATGTGGCCGGACGTATCGGAATATGCCAAAACCTACAATACGCCCTGGAAGCTGGCTAACGGGGAAACTGCAAAGTTTTTCAGTTCTTACGACAAAAGCACGGCAGACCTGCATTTCTCCTGGATGGAACAGTACAACGTGGACGGTGTGTTCATGCAGCGTTTTTTCAGCAATGCGCGCGGAAGGGATTCGGTTTCTTCCGTGATCTTAAAAAATGCATTTGCCGCCGCATCCAAACATAACCGCGCCATTGCCGTAATGTACGATCTCTCCGGCCTGCGTGCGAACGGGGAAGACTGCTCCGCGCTGATCGAAGACTGGAAATACCTGGTAGACCAGCTGAAAGTGACGGACCAGCCCGGCAAAAAAACATACCTCCACCACGACGGCAAACCCGTAGTGGCCATCTGGGGCGTCGGTTTTCCGGACAGGCCGTATAACACCCGCAACATCGGGCTGGAAAGGCTGATCGATTTCCTGAAAAACGATCCCGTATACGGCGGCTGCGCCGTAATGCTGGGTGTGCCTACGGCATGGCGTACGCTGAATGCGGATTGCCTGAACGATCCGTACCTGCACACGCTCATCCGCCAGTCGGACATCGTGCTGCCATGGGCGGTACAACGTTATTCGCCTTTGCTGCACAATGACATGGACCGTTTCAGGGATAATACCGTGGACGATATCAACTGGTGCAGGGAAAACAAAGTGGCCTACGTGCCCTGCGTGTATCCCGGCTTCAGCTGGCACAACCTGAGCCGTTATGAATTTCCGGATGATGTGAAGCCGGTCGGCTCCATCCCGAGACAGGGCGGGCGGTTTTACTGGCAGATGATATCCACCGCGCTCAATTCAGGCGCCACCATGCTGTATGTGGCGATGTTTGACGAGGTGAACGAAGCCACGGCTATCTTCAAAGGCAGCGACAAACCGCCGGTGAGTAAGGTGACCTCGTTCATTGATATGGACGGCAAACCTTCCGATCATTATCTCTGGCTCACGGGCCAGGCGGCAAAGATGTTGCGCCATGAAATTCCGCTGACGTTCAAAATGCCCGAAAGAAAATAGTTATCCAGCGCCGCTCCGGCAGGGGCGGCCTTGATTTTCATTACACAAACAGGTCCAGCCGGAAGGTTCGGGCCTGTTTTGATTTAACGTATCCTGATAGCATATTAACCGCATCAGCTGCGGATCAGGTCCGCCTCATCTCCACCTCAACTCCGCCTTGCCTGTATCTCTCCTATACTTACCATAGCGGTTTCCAGTTACTTCGCTGTAGTGACACGCCTGTTTTGGAGCAAAAGGCAAAATACTATCATATCAGGGCCGTCTATATTACCCTTTTGCGATGGATACTGTACATTTGTCCGTGTCAAAACTCCGCGTATGCCTGTCAATGAAAACCTGCTTCTCCGTGTGAGAGAAATTTTAGCCGCCACACCCCATGAGATGGAAGAAAAGAAAATGTTCGGCGGCATCTGTTTTATGGTGAATGGTAAGATGTGCGTTGGCATAAGAGACGGACTGATGGTACGTTTCGATCCTGAAGAAAGGGAGGCGCTGGTGGAAATGGAAGGAACAAACATCATGGAAATGGGTGGCCGCGAGATGAAAGGATACATGTATGTGGCGGAAGAAGTGCTGCGTACGAAGAAGCAACTTGATTTCTGGCTGAACAAGGCGCTTGCTTTTAATAAATTTGCGAAATCATCGAAGAAGAAATAATGAAACATTTATTGATCCCTGTACTGATGTGTTTTGTGGCCTGTCAGCTCCAGCCCCGCCCCAACCAGGCCGTTGTAGAAGCTATGATTCGGTCGATGGATAGCACTGAAAAACATAATAAGAAGCTCCCACCCAACGGCATCTGGAAAAAAGATACTTTATACGTGACCGGTGATTTTAACGGCGATCGCCGGAAAGACACCGCATACTCTTTCATGTCTGATTCCGTAAATACCTTTTATGACCTGTGTTACGTACGTTTTACTTCCGGCTCTTTGCCTGACCTGGAACCTACGCAAGGCAGGAAGCGGCTCGTCAACGAAGGTGATCTTGACTACGACGGTGTAGATGAACTATCGGCATTCGGGGAAGTTTCGCCTGACTGTTCTGTATCTCACATTACCTTCTCTTTCAAGAAAGGAAAGTGGGAAGTGTTCACCGGTCCCCATTACCTTACCACTTCCTGCGCTCCCATGACAGACAAAGATCTGCAAAAGTGTATGGTATTGGAGAACGATACGCTGTTCCTCTGGATAGGGATGCGGACGAACAATAAATTCAGCCCCCACAAAATGACGCTGCGGACCGCCGAGTACTATACCATGGAATAAGGTACAGTTTTTGTTCTTTCCGGCCAGCACTATGATACCATGGCTGGCAAAATCGGGCCTTTATGGCTATGCGGACGGCGACGGGAGACTGATTATCCCGCCGCAGTACACCCATGCCCGGCCCTTCCGGGGCGAATTTGCGGTCATGGCCCAGGAAGGCGGCTTTGGCCTCATCAACACGTTGGGAGTGCCTGTGGTAGCCCCGGAGCACCCTTTTGTCCATCTCTCCGCGCCCCGCCCCTTTTCACTCGCCTTTATCAAAAAAGAATACAATGCCTGGTGGCGGCTGCCGCGCTGGAAAGTATTGCCCGGACTGAACCTTCTCAGCACCCGGCGCAACGGCCCGCTGCTGACCACCCGGGTGCCGCGCGCCAAATGGGACGTGCTGGCCCTGCCCGGCATGGAAAAGCTACAGGAGTTCAATTGTATGGACGAGCAAAATGCCTGGGGCCCGGCCCGCAAAATGCCGGATGACCTGCGCCTGCTCACTTCCGGAGAACACCTCCTGCTTCGCCACGAACTGTACAACGCCGAAGGGGAACGCTGCTCGGGCAGTATCTTCGGGCAGCTGGCGGACGGCACCTTCCTCCAGTACCGCAAAGGCTGGTACCGCCGCGTGAATGAAGCCGGCAAACCGCTGGACGCGGTGCGGTATTACAAAAAGAATCACCTCGTATTCGGCGGAAGTACGATCCCGCAGCAGGAAGCGCCTTACCAGCGCATTGCCGCCCCGGTCTTCCAGTCCACCGGCGGCGAGGTATTCCTTTTCCCGGATTTTTCCAAACCCTTCCCGGCCTCTATCGAGCCATACCCGCAGGTGGGCGGGGTGCAGTATATTGCCATGATAGGGGCTCTGCAGGATACGGATCATTTTTTTGTACTGGCCACCACCGGCAAAAGCGATGAGCGGAGGCTGCTGGTGCTGCATAAAAGCGGCAAATGGAACAAACTGGTGGAACCGCGCCCGGGTTTCGATTCCATGCTGCGCAACGGCGCCCTGCTGTTCACCCAGGGCAGCGCAAGGGGCGTGATGGACACCGCCCTGGAGTTCCATCTTTTTCCCCTCCAGTACCCCGAATCCCTCGGTGGAACGCTGTACGCCGGGAAAGACAACAAGAGCGGCAAATACGGCGTTTTTGACATTATGGAGCAGGACTGGAAAATAACACCGGCATACAGCTACATCGGCCCTTGCCTGGCGGAAGGCATTGTGCCCTATTGCCTGGACAACCTGTATGGCCTGATGGAACTGGATACCGGCCGCCACATTACCCCGCCGCTGTACGACAGCATCGATAAAAGCGGGGCGGTAACGCAGAAAAATCAGCTTTTTTATATCGATATTTATACCGGCCTGGAATACCGGGACTAAACTTTCTTATACCCATGCAACGCTCAAAATTCATCAGGCGCACCGGCTGGACGCTATTGACCCTCTTCCTGCTGGTCAATGCATTTGCCTGTTTTCACGCATACAAATTCACCCACTTCACCAGCGCGACAGTACAACGCACCAATCCCAACAGGCTGGGGTTTGCGGGTAAGTTGAAGGTAATGGTGGCCGGAGTGGACAATCCACGCCCGGTGAACCGCGACAAGCCCGGCCGGGCATATGAAACCATCCGCCTGCAGAGTCATGAGCCGCTGGAAGCCTGGATGATCAGGACGCCCGGGGCGAAAGGAACGGTAGCCCTTTTCCATGGTTATGGTGCGTCCAAATCCCGCCTGCTGGAACGGGCGGAAATACTCCTCGGGCAAGGCTACAACACCCTGCTGGTGGACTTTATGGGCTCGGGCGGCTCCGGCGGCAATGCTACCACGATCGGCTACAAAGAAGCGCTGGATGTAAAGGCGGCTTACGATTACCTTGCCGCCCACGGGGAGCACAACATTTACCTGCTGGGCGTTTCACTGGGGGCGGCCGCCATCCTGAAAGCCCTGAAAGACTACCCGGTAAAACCGGAAGGCGTGATCCTGGAAGCGCCCTTCAGCACATTGTACGAAGCGGCCTGCGCAAGGTTCCGGGCCATTGGCGCGCCTTCTTTCCCGATGGCGGGCATGGTCGTGTTCTGGGGAGGCGTCATCAACGGGTTCTGGGGCTTCGGCCACGAGCCGGTAGAATATGCGAAGTCCGCCCGGGTGCCGGTTTTGATGGTATATGGGGAAAAGGACGGAAGAGTGGCGCGGAAGGAGATAGACGATATTTATAATAACCTGCCCGGCCCCAAAAAGCGGGTTACTTTTCCGGAGGGAGGGCATGTTAACTATCTTTCACAGTATGGCCGGGAATGGACCTCGGCAGTCGGGGAATTTATAAAGGCACAATAAAAGCCAGTGCTTCCGGCGCTGGCTTTTGAGAAAATGTCTCAAGTCTAATTTGGGGAACGGATTCTGTCAGATCTTTTTTCTTTGTCTTTGCTAAATTGGAGAGTAGGGATAAGTTCTTGTCTTTCAGCAAAATAAGGAACATTACCAGTTAAAATAGAAGGGCCGTTGGGCCAATATTTTTCGGATGTCCGGCTTTCAGCCTTGCCTCGCACCTTGTGTACCAAAATTGCTTTTTCTTCCCCATACGGCGTTGTATATACCGGGGGTAAAATTGTACGAACTGAAAAAAAACAGTACGGAGGGGGAATTACCTGTTTTTTTCACGGAATTCCTCGGGGGTGATCCCGTGTTTCCCGCGTATCAGGCGCACCAGGTGGGAGGCGTCCGTCAGGTTTGCATGGGCGGCAATTTCCCAGACGAGCTCTTTGGTGTTCAGCAGCCGGTATTCCGCTTCTTCCAGCCGCACGTGAGTGATGTACTGGCGTACGTTTTTACCGTATACTTCCTTGAATTGTTTGTTCAGCGCATCTTTGTGCGTACCGGCTTTGCGGGCCACAAAAGCCGTGTCTATATCTTCGCCGAGGTTGCATTGTATGAAATCGCAGGCGTCCAGCACGGTTTTGGGTACCTGGTGCCGGCCCATCAGCAGGTTGAAGTAATGGGCGGTGAGCAGCAGCACCTGCGCGTGGAGGTAGGGCTCGAACAGGGCCGGGGCCTGCCGGTAGGTGCCCATGGCCAGCAGGATGTCGCGGGCCTCGTTCCCCAGGGGGATGAGGTTTTTTTGCTCCCCTTCCTGCTCCCCTCTTAACTGTTTTTCCACCAATGGTTTATAAGCCTCGTATTTGTTGCCGAAATACTGCATGAAAGACGGGGAGAAAGAAATATACACTGCCGTATAATGCGCCGGGGCAAACTCCGCGCGGTTAAACGCCATAGGCGGCACATAATAAAAAGCAAACTTCTTTTCAGGCAGCATCAGCTTTTCCGCCGACCCCTGCAGCTCGCAGGGGATATTGCCTTCAAGCCCGGTATACAGGGCCAGCAAAGGATCTTTGGTGATGGGATAAAGGTAGGTGTGCTCTTTGATGTCAAAATTGAGCCAGCCCACTATCCAGTCCTTCGTATGCAGCTCCTGTTTGAAAAAGGCGCCGAAAGGCCCTTCCTCAATGTGTACCACGGTGCCGGGTATACGGTATTTACTGTAATGTTCAGGTAACTTGTCAGAAACGGTAGTACGTTGCTTCATGAGGTCAGGTACCTCGAAGTTCATAATAGCGGGACGGTCCACTGTATGCATAGGATGCTGAGTTTGGCTGAAAAACTGGTATTGTAATATTACGGTATTTTCCGGAAAGCCGGATACTCACAAAAGGTATTGCCCGGCTATCGGTTCAAGGGGCGAAGGCAGCGGCTCATGCCCCAGCATTTCCAGCAGGTTCCGTTCTATCGTACGGCAGATGCTGTCCAGCGGGAGGGAAGTAGGCTCTTTTTCAAAAGGGTTCATTATGCTCACCCCGTTCTGGTGCGTAACGTGAAAAATAAACCCTACGGCCCAGCCGAACACCACGGACCAGTAGCCGATGGATTCGGCCAGCATCAACGTATTGAGTATCACGTAAAACCAGATGAACACCCGGGTAAAGAACAGGTAACTGGGCGGGAACACCGTGTTGCTGATCCGCTCGCACTGGCCCATGCTGTCGCAGTGTTTCTGCACCAGGGCGTTCATTTCCCGGAAACAAAACCCGTCTATGGCCCCGGAGCCGCGCAGCAGCTGTACGTCCGCCGCCTGTATGTTCAGTATGCTGTTGGGTACATTGGTACTGTTCCTCACCTGGTCCGCCTCATCTTTGCTGAGGTAACCTTCATGGTAGAGGTCTGTATCCTTGCGGAGAGAAGTGTTTAGCGCGTAGATAAAAGCCAGCTGGCGGAAGATCATCCTGCGTGCGATATGCGGCGCTTCGCCGGTGACGGAATTGTCCACATAATTCAGCAGGTTCCGGGCCCAGCTGCGGGAATCGTTCACCAGCGCGCCCCAGATCTTCCGGCCTTCCCACCAGCGGTCATACGCCTGGTTGTTGTTGAACCCGATGAAAAAAGCAAGGGCGGTACCGAGCACGGCACTCATGGTAACGGGGATGGAGATATGCTGTTTCAGCCAGTAGGTGTCCGCCGCATAAGCGAGCGAGCAAACCAGGATGATCATCAGATCAAGGCGCCATGTGAGGCGGAACACCTGTATAAGCGAGAGCTTGTCGCGCAGCAGCATAAGCGGGGGTTTATGACAGTATCCGGTAATGTTTCTTTAAGTTAAACATTCTTTACGGGCTGAACAAAAGAGGCTGCCTGCTCCAGGTATTTTTTGCCGGCTTTGCCTGTTAGCGGCCAAAGGCGGGCAATGGCCTGCAGGATACATGCCTGCTGCAGCTGCGGCGGCAGTTTTTCGGAATAAACCAGCCTGTCCGCGATCGTCAGTTGACGTATGGCCCTGCCTGCATGAAAAAGATGAAACGGTATCAGCAGGGCAGAAGTTATCGTCCACCACAAGCCGGGCTGCTGTATGATAAAATATATCAGCGCCCCGTTCATTATCATATTAAAAACGAGTTTTGTTACCACCCTGCGTCGCAATGCCCGAAGCCGGCCCATCGCCTGCGATACCTGCAAAGCGGCCATTATGTGTTCATGCCTCAGCAGATGTTTTTCAATACGTTTTAAAGGTAACATCTTTGTTTATTTTTCTTCCTTTCTGAATGCGGTAATCTCTTCCAGGAACTGTTCCGCTTTTGCAATGGACCGCCCGCCATCGTCACGGATCAGTACGTTTACGATACGGCTGTTCCTGTTCTCTATGGAAATGTATTTGTACAACCAGGCGGAGAGCGCCACCGCGCCCGCGGTCACCAGCGTCTGTATGATCCAGTATGCGGTGCCCGCATTCCCGATCATATAAAGTTTGATGTAAAATGTGGTATACAATGGCAATGACAGGGGAATCACCCGCATTACCTGTATCACGGAGATCAGCAGCTTATTGAGCAACGCCTGCGTTTCCGTCACCGGCGCGCTGAAGTCCAGCGAACGGATCATGGTGATCTGCCGGACATATTCTATCATCGCGTAAATATTTATCATAAACGAAAGACCGGCTGAGATAGTAAAAAATGGCTCCCGCCAGGTATGATAGATCAGGAAAACAAGGAACGCATTCCAGAACATGCCGAAGACTACCGCCCCTGTTTTGAGCCGTACCACCCTGTCAAACGACGTGGTGACACGCAGTGTCTCTAATTTTTCCAGCACCTGTTCATTCAGCCGCAGCGAACGTTCCAGCCTGTCATCGTAACTTTTCCAGAGTTCAAGCAGCTCGTCTTTTTCAGTATTCATATCCTGGTGATTTTTTCGTTGGTTGAAAATTGTTCTTTGAGCTTTTCCTTGATCCTGCCGATCTTTGTGCCCACGTTGGACACGGAGATGCCGAGTATCTCGCTGATCTCGCGGTGGCTCTTTTCTTCAAGGTAAAGCAGTATCAATGCGCGGTCCAGCTCGTTCATGGCGAGTATCAGCTCCTGCAGCCGGCCGATGCGCTCCCCGGTGATAGTATCCGGATCGGTATCCGGCGCCATGTCTATCACATGTTCCGTAAGCGGCACCGTTTTGGATGGCAGCGCGGACTTCCGGTAAAAAGAAATAGCCGTGTTCAGCGCAATGCGGTACATCCAGGTGGAGAATTTATGATCCGCGTTAAAAGAATGCCCGGAGCGCCAGAGCTGGTAAATGATCTCCTGTGCCAGGTCTTCCCTGTCCTGCGCATTCCGGCAATAGGAATTGCATATCTTGTAAATGATCCGCCGGTTCTCCTGGATCAGGTGGTGAAATGCCTGTTTGTCCGGTATGCTCATCTTGTGTTAATCATTGTGTACTATTATTCGCGGGGAAGGAAAGAAAATCACAGGGTGGTGGAAATATTTTTTATTTGTATTGAAAACCAGCTAATTATGTTGACGAATTTGTTTGAGCATATCCGGAAATTCGTGCCATTGTCCGAAGAGGAGGAACAGATCCTTGCCCAATATATCGAAATCCGGGATGTTAAGAAAAAAGACCACCTGCTGAAGGCAGGGCAGGTATGCCAGGGGAATTATTTTATCATCAAAGGCTGCTGCCGCGCTTATTTTGATTCGGAGCGGGATGGGGAACAGATCTATCATTTTGCGATAGAAAACTGGTGGATCACTGATTACATCAGCCTTGAGGCGCATACGCCTTCCGAGAGTAATATCCAGGCCCTGGAAAATACCACGTATGCCGTGCTGTACCGGGATGTGCAGGACGGATTGTTTGCCGCCGTGCCGCAGCTTGAAAGATATTTCCGCATTATTTTACAAAAAGCCCTCACCGCGGCGCAGCTCCGCGTCAAATACATTTTTACCCAGACAGGCGAAGAACGGTATCATCATTTTGCCGGTTCCTTCCCGGATTTCGTGCAGCGGGTGCCGTTGTATATGATCGCGTCGTACCTGGGTTTCACGCCGGAGTTCATCAGCAAAATAAGGGCAAAAAAGAAAGCCTGATTTCTTGAACTAGTTCAAGATTTTGAGCCCTGTTCCCGTGCGACATTTGTGTTATCAAAAACGAAACACAATGTCTGAAAGAATTAAGATCCCGAAAGCGGCGCCCGCCGCATATAAAGCAATGCAGGCCTTCGAAAGTTATCTCGAAACCACCCGTATCAGCCCGCTCCATCACGAACTGATCCGCATCCGCGCGTCACAGATCAATGGCTGCGCGTATTGCGTCGATAAACACTCCCGGGACGCCCGCAGCCGGGGAGAAACCGAGCAGCGCATTTACGCGCTCACCGTATGGCGTGAAACACCGTTTTTCACGGAAGAAGAACAGGCTATCCTGGCTATAGTAGAAGAAGTGACGCTCATCCATCAGCGCCTGTCCGACGAAACCTACGCGAAAGCCGCCGCCCTCTTCGATGAGGAATATCTCGCGCAGATCATCATGGCCGCGATCATTATCAATGCATGGAACAGGATTGGGGTATCCACGCATATGCAGCCGGCCAGGGTGTAAAATCCCGCGCCGGAGAGGTGAAACAGCCATAGGAAAACGGATGGAAAGTTGGTAAAAAACGTCTTATCTTTCTATAAACCCTTTTTATATGGACCAGCGTATTATCAACCTCTTTGATGAGTATACCCATAAGCCGCTCAGCCGCGACGTGTTCCTGAAACGCCTCGTACAGCTCACCGGCACCATGGCCGCTGCCATGACCATCCTGCCCCTTCTCGAATCCAATTATGCACAAGCGGCCGTCCCCCCGCTGGATCCCGGCCTCAAAGAAGAGGAAGTGACCTGGCCCGGGGACAACGTAACTATGAAAGGCTACCTCGTGCGCCCTGAAGAAGACCGCAAACGCGGGGCGGTAGTGGTGATCCACGAAAACCGCGGCCTTACCCCTCATATCAAAGACGTTACACGTCGTGCCGCAAAAGCCGGTTATATCGCCCTGGGAGTGGATGCATTGTCTGTTTTCGGCGGCACGCCGGCGAATGAGGACGAAGGCCGCACGCTCATCGGTAAGCTGGACAAGGCGCAGAACCTGCAAAACTACCTGAAAGGCCTTGCCTACCTGCGCAGCCGGCCGGACAGTAACGGGAAGACAGGGTGCGTTGGGTTTTGCTGGGGTGGCTCCATGGCAAACCAGCTGGCAGTAAATGATCCGCTGCTGAATGCGGCCGTAGCCTTTTACGGTGGCCAGCCGGATGCGGCGGATGTACCAAAGATCAAGGCCCGTGTGCAGCTGCATTACGCCGGCCAGGATGAACGCATCAATGCGGGCATTCCCGCCTACGAGGCCGCGCTGAAAGCCGCCGGCGTAAAATATGAGCTGTTTATGTATGAGGGTATGCAGCATGCCTTTCACAATGACAGTTCTGCCGCGCGTTACAATGCAGAAGCAGCGAAACTGGCCTGGGGGAGAACGTTGGAATTGTTTAAAGAAACGCTGGGATAAAATATTTCACGGGAAATTACAATGCCGGGCGGATGGGGGAATCCATTTGCCCGGCGTTTTTTTATAAGAGGTAATTCGATGTATTCACAATTCATGATTTGTGAATTATGAATATATTGCCTATTTTCGTTATTATGAATCAGCACAATGGCATGAGGCCACAGGATATAGCTGTTTTGATAAAAATAGCTGTATCGCAGGAATCCTTGATGAACAAGGATCTGGCGACTGCTTTGCATCTCAGCCCTGCAGAAATTGGTTATTCACTTCAAAGATCGGCTTATGCAAGATTGATCGATCTGTCTAAAAGGAAAGTCATGCGGAATACTTTCCTTGAATTTATTGAATACGGGTTGCCTGTTGTATTCCCCGCTATTAAAGGCCCTTTGGCAATAGGAGTACCTACCGCATACTCCGCGCCCGTAATGGCCAGTTATCTTATGAATAACTCTTCCCAGGAGCAGATAGTGTGGGCTCATCCTGACGGAACTGCAAGGGGTGAAACAATTTCGCCTTTATACCCGAACGCAATAGTCGCAGCATTAAATGATCCGGAATTGCACAATCTGTTGGCACTGGTGGATGTAATGAGGTTGGGTAAGGTCAGGGAAAAAAAAATTGCGATAAAGTTACTCAGTCAAAAATTTGATATCGGCCATGCATGAGAATATTGTGCGCATTAAATCCGTTGCTAATATACTCCGGGGGCTGGGGCAGCCATATGTATTTGTTGGGGGAGCTACGGTTTCATTATATGCAACGCATAAGGCTTTAGCTGCTTCCATACGACCAACAGACGATGTTGACGTGGTGCTGGAACTTGCATCGTACACCGGTTATTCCGCCATGGATGAACGGCTTCGGGCTATCGGTTTTGAGAATGCCAAGGATTCCGGTGTTATCTGCAGGTATAAGGTAGATGGTATAATTGTCGATATAATGCCGACAGCCCCAGGTATTTTAGGTTTCAGTAACAAATGGTATCCTGATGGTTTTCGGGAAGCTGTTACTTATACGTTCGATGATGGCATGGAGATATTGATATTTTCATTACCTTATTTTCTCGCCTCGAAATGGGAGGCACATATTTCCAGAGGCGGGAATGATTTGAGGACCAGCCGGGATTTTGAAGATATGGTATACGTTTTTGAAAATTGCCATGACTTCGATCGGCAACTGCTTGAAGGACCCAAGCCGGTTAAAGAATATTTCGCCAGGGAATTAGCCGTTCATCTAACGCATCCGGATTTTGAGGAAGCTCTTTATTGTCATATGGAGACGTCAGACCCAAACCGCATATTGCAAAAACTAAAAAAGGTACTTGCTCTTTAGTCTACTTCCTTTGCAAGAATAATTTCCAACCTAATCAGGACACAGCTATCCCTCCGTGGCAGGCAATCCTACCCGCACGCTCTCAAAGGCCTTACAGCCTTAAAATGAATGGAATCAGAATGGAATCAGACAAATCCCCACTTCCGCCTGTACCATTCCCGTGTAAGCAGCACAATCGGCAGGCCCACGCAGGCCATGTGCACCACCCACCCGATGGCGGCGCCGGGAAAACTGAACTTCGCCTGCGGCGTAAGCGTGAGCGGAACGATCACCAGGCTCATCATCACCCATACGAATAAACCATACAGGCAGCCGATAAGCCACTTATTCCCCTGCAGGAACCCCAGCTTCGGGTAAAGGATAAAAAACAGGGCAGCCCAGCCCAGGGCAACGAGGAAATGGAGGAATACACCCAGCCAGATCACCGGCGGGCCCCCGCTGAAAGCCTGCATACCCATTAAGGAACTGGAAATGTACTTAAATACCCTGTCCGGCGGAACGCCGTTCCTGGCATAAGCGCTGATGACCGCCGCTGCGCCATCCAGCAGCCAAACGGTACATCCAATCATCAGTACGGTGGCCAGAGGGGACACCGTACGCCCGTGAGTTGATATCATAGCGAGCAATTAGGTTGGATAAAAAGATTTAGATTTTGGTCGATGATTGGATGACAGATACAATTTAAATCTTTCCCCCTGATTACAAATAGCACTTTTGTTTGTGTTTAATAATTATTTATTTATAAAATGTATATACTTCACTTTTCCAATAGACTTATCTGAAAATAAATATTTTCTTGAAAAATTAATTTTTCGGTGGTATTTTCGGAGTATGAAAGCGCAAAATCTCATCCAGGATACACAAACCGCTGCGGCCATGATGCACCCGCTGCGTATGCGTATACTGGAACAGCTCCGGGAGCCCAATTCCGCGGCCGGTCTTGCCCGCCTGCTGGACATGCCCCGGCAGCAGCTGAACTATCACCTCCGCGAACTGGAAAAAAACGAACTCGTGGAACTGGTGGAAGAAAAACGGAAAGGCAACTGCACCGAAAGGATCGTAAGGGCTACTTCCCGCTCGTATATGGTGTTGCTGAACACGGCCGCTCCGGTTGATTCGGACGAGATCGGCGATAAATTTTCATCCACCTACCTGCTTCAGTCTGCCGGACATATGATGCAGGACGTGGCCACGATGCAGGCCGGGGCGCACAAGGCCAGGAAGAAACTGGCCACTTTCACCCTGGAAACCGAAGTGCGTTTTGAGGATCCATCGGCGCTGCATGCTTTTGCGGACGAGGTAGCCCAGACCATCGCGCGGCTGGCCATGAAATATCACCAGCCCGAAAACGCTCACGCCAGGCCCTACCAGTTTCATCTGTTTTCTCATCCCACCATCAAAAAACAGGATCATGAAAAAAGAAACGAAAGCGGACCGCGTCATTGACATCACCCGCAGTATCAATTCACCCGTGAAGGCAGTCTGGAAGGCCCTCACGGAAGCAAAGGAGCTGGAACGCTGGTTCCCCCTGAAAGCAAATGTCACCGGTGAGGAAATACAACTGTCATGGGGCAGCGATGTGAACTGGCATATGGAGATCGAAGAGGTAAAGGAAGAAGAATATCTCCGCCTCGGCTACGACGAATCACATCACCGCATTGTATCCGCGGTGCCGAGGCGCCTGGCTGTGGAGTTTTTCCTGCATGGCAAAGATGACGTTACCACGCTGCGGATCGTTCACAAAGGGTTTGGCGGTGAAGAAAGCTGGGACGAAATGTATGACGGCGTGCGCAGGGGCTGGGGCACGGAATCCCTCTCGCTGAAACATTACCTGGAACATCATGCCGGTAAAGACAGGATAGTGGCGCTGGCCAGTATACAAACGGACGGAGTATCGTACCAGGAATTATGGGACAAACTCATCGGCGGTCACCTGCGTATCAACGGCAATCACTATGCATGGGACACGCCGGTAGATGAAACGTACGAAGGCCGCCTGATGTTCTACAACGAGCCGCAGGACCTTCTTGGTACGATGCAGGATTTTCACAACTCCCTGTTCCGCCTGTCCATCGAGAGGTTCGCCCCAGGCGGCGATATATACATCTGGGCCTGGATCGGCGCTTACGGCGTGCCTGAAAAGGAGATGAAGGAACTGGAAAAACAATGGCAGGAAAAACTAAACTTACTATATCATGTACAACATTGAACATATTCAATACATCCGCAAACCAATCGGGGAAGTGTATGACGCGCTGACCACGGAGAAAGGCCTGGGCGCCGTATGGACAGAGAAGCTGATCGTGAGGCCCGAACTGGATTTTGTGAATGAATTTGATTTTAACGACAATTACGATACGAAGTTCAAAAACATTGAGCTGACGCCATCCACGCGTATTCTCTGGGAATGTGTGCATTCAGATCCGGAGTGGATCGGCACAAAAGTTTCATTTGATCTTGAAGCCAGGGAGGATGTGACGGCGGTAACGCTGCGCCACACCGGCTGGAGGGAGCTTACGGAGTTCTACCGCTTCTGCAATTACAACTGGGCGCAATTTCTCTACAGCCTGAAGTTATACCTTGAAACCGGCAAGGGCCAGCCTTACCAGCAGCGTCAGTTCTGATAGCGGCGTATTACTTTCATGATCTTGTCGAACAGTTCCGTATTCTCATACACTCCCCTGAAATCCATGGAGTGAGGGCCGTATGCAAATACCGGTACCATCACGGCAGTATGGTCTGAAGTGCTGAATTGCCCGTCCACATACCCTTTGCGGATATTCCCATCCAGCAGGGTGAGGCCGCCCGTCTCATGATCCGCGGTTACGATCACGAGTGTTTCCCCGTTGCTGTCTGCAAAACGGATCGCTTCACCGATCACCTGGTCGAAGTCGAGCATTTCCATGGTGAGATAGGGAACGGAGTTTGCGTGGCCGCCGTAGTCTATCTGCGCGCCTTCTTCCATCAGGAAAAATCCTTTTTTGCCGCCTGAAAGCGTTTGTACGGTTTTGCGGAACGAACGCGTGAGAAATTCACCGCGGCCTTTCTGCATGCTGAAGGCTGCGCTATCGTCCAGTACGATGAACTTATTGCCGCGGATGGTATCCAGTGCGGAAAGGCTGGTGGAGAAACTATAGCCTTTCTGCTGCAGTTGCTCACGGATCGGCAGGAAATGTTTGCCGCCCGCGCCGATGAGGATGCTCACGGGGCTTTGCAGGAAATCTTTTGCGATGGCGGCGTACCTGCTTCTTTCTTTATTGTGCCCATAAAAAGCGCCGGGCGTGGCATCTGTGATGTCGCCGGAGCTGATGAGCGCACTTTGCATGCCAAGGGGCGCAATGAGGTCCGGGATGGCTTGCAGCGGTGCATCTACCGGGTCTACGCCCACGGAGCGGTTATGCGTTTTTTTTCCGGAGGCCATGGCGGTGCCGCCCGCGGCCGAATCGGTGATATAGTTGCTGAAGGAGGCTGTTTTGGAAAAACCGATGTTCAGGAGTTTGAAGAGGTTCAGCTCGCCGAAGTTCGCGGTATATCCGGCATAGATCTGCGCCAGCCCCATACCATCCCCTATCAGCAGGATCACATTTTTCACCTTCGTTTGTTTGTCGTTGTTTTTGTAGGTGGGTGTGTACACATTATGCGAGGCCGTGGCCTGGTATTGTGCCTGCACGCGTTTGCGCAGGTAATCCGCAAGGGCTTCCACTTTATCGGTATTGATGTAATCCACCCCGAGATTGATCATTGTTTTCCAGGCGTTCACTTCATCCGGGGTAGCCCAGAAGCGGAACTTTTTATGCATGCCATGCACTTTGTTCAGCACGGCCTGTATTTTCTCCAGGTCTTCCTGCACGAGGTATCCTTTGCCGTTCCACTGGGTGTAGCTGCGGAAGTTGTCACTGATGATGGGGATACGCTCCAGCTGCTCCGGGGTATAGTTCTGGGAAGGGATACCGTCGAAGAGGATATAGGGAGGATAGTTTTTCCATAAAGCGGCATCCGGGCGCCCGCCGCTGATCACGATCTGCACTTTGGGGTTCGAGGTGATCTCCGGGTATTTTTCCAGTTGCTGCAGGAGGGCCTGCATGGTGGGCACACCGCTGGTTTTGAAATCTATCAGCAACTGTACGCCCTGTTTCATTTCGCCAAACACGCCTTTCTGTTCTTTGATCTTCCGCAGCAACGGCTCCAGGTAAAGGCTGCGGAGTGTTTTACTGCTGTCTATCTCCGAAGCGGTATGCGCTACGTACAGTTCACCATTCCTTTCAAATACATCCGCTTCAATAGATCCGAAGTTGCGCGCGAAGGCGGTTTCGAATGGGGCGGCCTGTAAATAGTCGTTGTGGGAATGCGCGTTAGCTGAGGTATACTGTGCATTTGCGCGGACGGCAACGCAGCAGAGCAGTAGAACGAGGTATCGCATTGAAGTTTTCATAATCGGCTAAAATAGCGAACTCCGGGAATAAGCGGTGATATGGGGAAGATATATTTTCGTTAACAAATAAAGAGTTTTAGAGAATCATTTGTTAATGAAAAAAGAATGCCGGGCTGTGGAGCCCGGCATTCAGAATATTTTGCAGAGGTTGCGGTTAGGTTACATTGCTGCCAGTTGCACTTTTTGTTGCAACTCGATCACGCTGTCGCGGAAACTGTTGTCAGTATCCATAAGGTCTTTTACCGTCTGGCAGGAGTGGATCACAGTAGTGTGGTCTCTGCCACCGAAGTGTTCACCGATGGTTTTGAGCGAGTTTTTGGTAAAACTCTTAGCCAGGTACATGGTGATCTGCCGGGCCTGCACGATCTCGCGTTTGCGTGTTTTCTGCAACAATTTGTCGTAAGCTACGTCAAAGTATTCGCAGACCATTTTCTGGATGCTTTCGATGGTGATCTCTTTGGAGGAGGTTTTTACGAAAGATTTCAGCACGCGTTTGGCGAGCTCCAGGTCAATTTCTTTCCTGTTGAGGGATGATTGCGCCAGCAGGGAGATGAGCGCGCCTTCCAGCTCGCGTACATTGCTCTGGATGTTGTAGGCTACGTACTTCACAACTTCCTTCGGCATTTCGAGGCCATCGTTGCGCATCTTCATTTCGAGGATCTCCATGCGGGTCTCGAAGTCAGGCAAACCGACATCGGCGCTGAGGCCCCAGCGGAAGCGGCTCAGGAGTCTTTCCTGGACGCCATCCAGGTCTTTCGGCGGTTTGTCCGAGGTGAGGATCAACTGTTTACCGCTCTGGTGAAGGTGGTTGAAGATGGCGAAAAATGCGTCCTGCGACTTTTCGGCGCGGGCGAAGAACTGGATGTCATCCACGATCAGTACGTCTATCAGCTGGTAGAAGTGAATGAAGTCGTTGATGATGTTATTCTTGGAGTGATCGATGAACTGGTTAATGAATTTCTCGGCGCTTACATACAGCACGGCCTTGTTGGGGGCCTGTCTTTTCACTTCATTGCCGATGGCCTGCGCCAGGTGCGTTTTGCCCAGGCCCACACCGCCGTAGATAACGAGGGGGTTGAAGGAGGTGCCGCCTGGTTTGTCGGACACGGTTTTACCCGCCCTGCGCGCCACACGGTTACAGTCGCCTTCTATAAAAGATTCAAAGGTGTAATTGTGATTCAGCTGTGAATCGATCTGCACGCGTTTGATGCCCGGGATAACGAATGGGTTCTTTACCGGGTTCTGTATCGTCAACGGGAAATCAACTTCACTGTCCTTCTGGGGTTTGGTGAACTGCGTAGGCATATTCACTGTTTTAGGGTGTTGATGTGGAGTGCCATTCTCAACGACTATCCGGTATTCCAGCCTGGCTTCTTTTCCTAATTCCCGCTTGATGGTTTTTCCTAACAGGCCTACATAATGTTCTTCAAGGTATTCGTAGAAAAACTGGCTTGGTACCTGGATGGTTAAAACATTGTTCTCAAGCTTTACGGGTTTTATCGGTTCAAACCATGTTTTAAATGGCTGCCATTCCACAATATCCCTGATTATATTCAGACACCTTTCCCAAACTTGTTCGCAAGTTTTATTCATTTAATAAAAAATAATTAGTCGTGTTATTAATTTGGGTGTTCTCGAATACAAATTCTTCAATGCGGGCAGTTGAAGAACTTTTTTGACAGGACGACGAATATCTGTAGAAAATGTTGAAAAAAAAAATAAATCTGGCCTTGTTTATTTTCTAACAATTACAGAATGTTCTGGTCCTGTTTATTCAAGTTTTATCGGCTAAAACACCCGTTTAGCCTGCAATTCCATTACAACGAAAAGTGTTAAACCGTACAAGCATGATTAACAAGTAATTTGTAAAAGTGTTTACTTGTTTACATAAAATACCCGGCATATCTGGTAAAATACCATTGCCAAGTTCGCCTATCAATCCGTAAACCCTTGGGTACTCAGTTGGCTGTAACGCTATTCACTTTTTTAGGTAACTGCTTTCTCGTTATTCTCAAATTCCGTGCAAATTTATGATATGGTTCGCAATAATTGCGAATAACTTGTGCAAAAGTAATTAAGCCGGGCTGTACTGAAAAACTTATCTTTGGCGCAATTGAAATTTTAAATTTGTTATTATGAGTTTTGAAATTACCGGAAAGCTGGTAGTGAAGTACAATACGGTTCAGCGCAGCGAATCATTCAAGACCCGGGAGTTTGTGATCGAGAAGTCGGATGATATCAACGGCCGTGTGATCACGAATTATATCAAGTTTCAGTCTGTGCAGGATCGTACCAGCATTGTGGACCGTCACAATGAAGGGGAAATGGTTAAAGTTTATTTTAATATAAAAGGCACGCGTTGGGAAAAAGATGGTAAAGTGAATTATATCACCAACCTCGACGCATGGCGCATGGAAAGCATGATGCAGGCGCAGCCCGGTGCGGACCGCCAGCCAGACTACAACACCTCGCAGGAAGCTCCCTTCTCCCAGGGCGGCGGAAACAGTGGAAACAGCGGGGACGATTTACCCTTCTAATCGTTGGTCAATCTTATTATATCGCAAAGGCCCCGCAACGGGGCCTTTTGCCGTTTATGACGTATCTTCGCCACCAGTTTTAGGATAAATACCTAACCACGCATGATACAACAGATCTCTCTGAAGCTGCCTCCACAGGAGGCCGGCCAGCACAAGGCCATTACAAAACTCGCCGCAGCCTCCCTGGGCGTGAAACCCACAGATGTCACCGGTTTTAATCTCATCAAACGCTCTATAGACGCACGCTCACGCCAGGTATATTTTGTACTCACGCTGGAAGTGTTCATCAATGAGCCTTTCAGACACAGAACTTCTCCCGGCTTTCATTATAACCCCGTTAAACCTGAAGCAGACAGGGTGATCGTAATAGGAGCCGGACCAGCAGGCCTTTTCGCAGCATTGAGATTGATAGAGCTCGGCCTGAAGCCCATCGTGCTCGAAAGAGGTAAAGACGTGCGCGCCCGCCGCCGCGATCTCGCCGCCCTTAACAAAACCGGCATCGTAAACCCAGAATCAAATTATTGTTTCGGCGAAGGCGGAGCCGGTACCTACTCCGATGGCAAACTCTACACCCGGTCGAACAAAAGGGGGAATATCAACCGCATTCTCCACATATTTCAACAGTTTGGGGCGGATGAAACCATCCTCACAGACGCACATCCCCATATCGGCACAAACAAACTCCCCCACATCATCACCGCCATGCGGGAACAGATCATCCAGAGCGGCGGGGAAGTGATCTTTGAACAGAAGGTCACAGACTTCCTTGTCCGCGACGGCCAGATCACCGGCGTTACCACCGCCGGCGGTGACACCTGGGATGCGAAACACGTCATCCTGGCCACCGGCCACTCCGCCCGCGACATCTTTCATCTCCTCCGTAATAAACATATACTGATTGAAGCCAAACCCTTTGCGCTGGGCGTACGCGTGGAGCACCCGCAGTCGCTGATAGACAGCGCTCAATATCATTGCAGCCTCCGCGGCGATTATCTGCCACCCGCCAGCTACAGCCTCGTAGAGCAGGTGGATGGCCGTGGCGTGTTTTCCTTCTGTATGTGCCCCGGCGGCATCATCGCCCCGGCTGCCACATCGCCGGGCGAACTCGTGGTGAACGGCTGGAGCCCCTCCAAACGGAATAACCCTTATGCGAACTCCGGCATGGTGGTAACCGTGGATGAAAGCGACTTCACGCCCTTTGCGGCCGAAGGCAGCCTTGCCGCCATGTATTACCAGCAATCCGTGGAGAGAGATGCCTACCAAGCCGGCGGCGGCAGCTTTGTAGCGCCCGCACAGCGTATGACGGACTTTGTGAAAGGAAAGGTATCCTCCTCGCTGCCGGATTGCTCTTACATTCCCGGGCTGAACAGCGTGAACCTCCGTGAAGTATTGCCCGCAGCCGTACATGCCCGTCTTGGCGAAGCCTTCAAAGCCTTTGGTAAAAAGATAAGAGGATATTATACGGAAGATGCCGTACTGGTAGCCACCGAATCGCGCACCTCTTCCCCTGTGCGCATCCCAAGGGAAGACGCCACGCTCATGCACCCGCAGGTGAAAGGGTTGTACCCTTGCGGCGAAGGGGCTGGTTACGCGGGCGGCATCGTGTCCGCCGCAATGGACGGGGAGCGTGTGGCCGAAGCCATCGCGGGGGTTCGTATATAGCAACTACCTGTTCGTGTAGTATTTGGAGAAAATCACATGAATTCCTTGGCCTGCTAGGGGATAACCTGTAATTTAACATCGTCAATCAAAGTTATGAACGTACTGGACCTACAGCATCTCAAGAAGCACTATGCCACCCATAAAGCAGTGGATGATATCAGTTTTTCCATACCCAAAGGCAGCATATTCGGCCTGCTCGGACCTAACGGCGCGGGCAAAACGACATTGCTGCGGATGATCACCGGCATCTTTTACCCGGACGCAGGAGAGATATTCTTTGACGGCAAACGTTTTGACCCGACACAGGATATCCAATCCATCGGTTATATGCCCGAGGAGCGCGGCCTTTACAAAAAGATGAAAGTAGGGGAACAGGTCCTTTATCTTGCCCAGCTGAAAGGCCTGAGCAAAAAAGACGCCCTGGACAAGATCGATTACTGGTTCAACAAGTTCGAGATCACCTCCTGGTCCAACAAAAAGATCGAAGAGCTCAGCAAAGGCATGCAGCAAAAGGTACAGTTCATCTCCACCATCATGCACCACCCCAAGCTGCTGATACTGGACGAGCCCTTCTCCGGCCTGGACCCCATCAATTCCCAGCTCATCCAGGATGAGATATTCGAAATGGCGAAGAACGGCACTACTATTATATTTTCCACCCACCGGATGGAACAGGTGGAAGAGATCTGCGACCATATTGTGCTGGTGAACAAAGGACGTAAAATACTGGACGGCCCGGTGAAACAGATCAAACAGGACTTCAAGCAGCACCTGTTCCGCATCGGGCTGGAGACTCAGCCCAATCCCGCGCAGATGGCCACGCATCATTTCACCATCATTCAGAACCACGATAAGGCGTATACCGTGAAGCTGAACGAGTTCAGCCAGACGAATGACATATTATCCCACTTTATTCACCATGGCATACAGGTGAACTTTTTCAAGGAAATACTGCCTACTATCAATGAAGTGTTCATCTCGCAGGTGAAGATGACAGATATGGCGAATTAAGCACCTATGAAATATTTATTCTTATTGGCCGTAATGGCGGTGGCATGTAACACCACCAGCCAGCAGCCCGCAAAAGACATTACAAAAACAGATTCAACGGCCCTGCTGCCGAGGCCTTCAGCCAAAGGCATCCTGGCGATGTATGAGGAGCTGCCCGGTTTTGATACGCTGAACCTGGGAACCGTGGAAAGAGATACGCTGGGGCAGATGACGGGCAAATATAAAGGCCGCTGGCTGGATTCAGCATATAGCCGAATGCTGCCGGTGGTATTGACAAACGGCATTTACCCTAATGAGGAAAACGATTTTACCGGGTTTTACGCCTGTTATAAGTTCCCGATCAATGAGCGCCTGACGGGCCTGCTCACGAGAACGCCGGGGGAATATGATATTTCAGTGCTGAGCCTTTTATATTATGACCACGATGCGGATTCAGTAGGTTATGCCTTCGACCTGCTGCACGACTGGGGAGATGCGGGCGACGCGGTGAGTTACAATACCTGGCTGATCCGGAATCAACAATCAGTGGATGCCTGGATGGCGGTGAATTCGATCTGGGAGGAAGCAGGGGATAGCGTATATAATTCGAACACTATTTATTTCAAAGCAGACCTGGCCGCCCGCACGCTGGACACAGCCTACAAAAACAAGCCTGAATGGGCGGAGACATTTAAATACCTGATCGGGGAAAAAACATATGAAGTACCCGATTCCACATATGTTAATAAGCATACCATAAGCGAATAATCCTGCAACCATGAACAAGATCTGGATCATCATCAAGCGAGAGTACCTGACCCGTGTAAAAAAGAAGTCCTTTATTGTGACCACCCTGCTGCTGCCGCTGCTGTTCGTGGCTATGCTCGTAGTGCCTGTGCTCATCATGAGCGGGGGAGACAGTGAAAAAGTAGCGGTCGTGGACGAAAGCCAGTTCTTCGAAGGCAAGCTGGCCGACGAGGGGGAAACACATTACAAATTTGTGCAGGCCAATATCGATACCCTTAAAAACACCTATACCAAACTGGGATATACCGGCGTGCTCCACATCCCGAAGATGGACATCAACCGCCCTCCGAGCATTATTTACTACAGCAAGGGGCAGATGAACATCATCCTGAAATCCAACATGGAAAAGAAGGTGGAGGCTGCCATAGAAGACAAACGCATGGAGCTGGCCGGCATAGACAAAGCTAAGCTGGAAGGCATCCGTGTGAATGTGGACATTGTGAACCTGGCAGGTAAAGAAGAGAAAAAAGGCAGTGCGGGCCTGGCTTACGGCATCGGTTACGGCGCGGGTTTTCTTATCTATATTATCCTCCTGGTGTTCGGCACCGTGGTGATGCGCGGGGTGATGGAGGAAAAAATGAACCGCATCGCGGAAGTGATGATCTCCAGCGTGAAACCTTTCCAGCTCATGATGGGCAAGATCATCGGGATCGCTTTTGTAGGGCTTACCCAGTTCCTGATCTGGATCGTGCTGATCGTGGGATTATATACATTACTGATCATGCTGTTTGGCCCTGAAGCCACGGACGCGGCTATGAAGAGCAACGCGATGGCTAACAGCGGTAACAACGCGGCTGCGGAGGAAGCCGTAAAACAGATGATGGGCGTGATGGAAGGCGTGAACTGGACCTTCATTATCTTCTGTTTCCTGTTCTACTTTCTCGGCGGGTACCTGTTTTACGCGGCATTGTTTGCCGCGGTGGGCAGCCTGGTAAATGAAGATCCGAACGATGCGCAGTCCCTCACTTTCCCGGTGACCATCCCCGTTATATTTTCCATCTTTATTATGATCGCCTCGGTGCGCAACCCGAACAGCAGTTTGGCGGTATGGGGAAGTATGATACCTTTTTCATCGCCCATCGTGATGATGGCGAGGATACCTTACGGCGTGCCGGGCACGGTGCCTTACTGGCAGTTGGGATTGTCTATGGCATTGCTGATCGCCGGTTTCATCGGTACCACCTGGGTGGCGGCAAAGATCTACCGCACGGGGATTTTGCTGTATGGCAAAAAAGTAACGCTGAAAGAAGTGGCGAAATGGGTGGTGCGTAAGAACTAGTTCTTTTGAGATATAATTAAAAGCCTGCAATCACATGGTGGTTGCAGGCTTTTTTATACGGATGATATTTTAAACAGGTAAACCGCCCAATCTCCGGCTGGTTTCAAGAAACTCTTCCCATATCCCGCGCAGTACATCGGCTGCTGGCTGGATGTCCCTGATAAGCGCGCTCACCTGGCCGATCTCCAGCTCTCCTTCCGCAAGATCCCCTTCAAACATCCCGCGTTTGGAGCGGCCCCGGCCCAGGAGGATATTCAGTTCTTCCCGGCTCGCGCCTTCCTGCTCCGCCTTCTGCACCGCTTCAAAAAACGTGTTGCGCAGCAGCCGCACCGGTGTAAGCTGTTTCAGGGACAACATCGTATCTCCTTCATTGGCGTTTATCACGGCTTCTTTAAATGAAGCGTGGGAAGACGCTTCGGGTGTGGCCACAAAACGGCTGCCTACCTGCACGCCGCTTGCACCCAGCGCGAAAGCCGCCGCCATAGCCCTTCCGGAGCCAATGCCGCCGGCCGCTATCACGGGGATGTTCACCGCGTCCGCCACAGCGGGTATCAGCACCATGGAAGTAGTTTCCTCACGGCCGTTGTGCCCTCCGGCTTCAAAACCTTCCGCCACTACGGCATCCACGCCCGCGTCCTGGCTCTTTACCGCGAACTTCGAGCTGGATACCACGTGCACCACGGTGATGCCTTTTTCTTTGAGGACAGGCGTCCAGGTTTTGGGATTGCCCGCGGAAGTGAATACCACTTTCACGCCTTCTTCTATAATGATCTCAATGTGTTTTTCGATGTCCGGGTAGAGGAGTGGTACATTCACGCCAAATGTGCGGGTAGTGGCCCGTTTGCACTTGCGGATATGTTCACGCAGCTGGTCCGGGTACATGCTGCCGGAGCCGATGAGGCCCAGCCCGCCCGCGTTGCTCACCGCGCTGGCCAGCCGCCAGCCGCTGGCCCATATCATACCGGCCTGGATGATGGGATAATCCGTGCTGAAAAGTCGGGTGATGGGATTGCTGAATACCGCCATGTGTTGGGTGATTGGTTACAGGTTGGCAATTTAACGATAAAACTGTCAACGCGGATCAATCTCCCGGTCATTACCCCAGGTCTATCTCCGTATTATCCCCGATGTTCAGGCTCTGGCTCAGCCCGCGGATATTGGCATCGCTGCCGATGAGGGACGACTTGAGCACTACTTCGTAGAGATTGCTGAACGAGCCGATGATGGAATCTTTGACGATAGAATAACTGATCACCGTATTGTCGCCGATGGCTACGTTTGGCCCGATGATGCTGTTTTTGATATTGCAGCCTTCACCGATGCTCACGGGCGGGATGATGATAGTATTTTCATATGGCAGCACCGGGTTGGTGGCCAGTTTGTATTTCTTTAAAAGAATGGCGTTGGTTTCGAGCAGGGTTTCTTTACGGCCGCAGTCGAACCAGTTGTTCACCTTAAAAGCGTTGAACTGTACGCCGTGGCGGATCATACATTCCAGCGCGTCCGTGAGCTGAAACTCGTCGTGCGAGCGCACCTGCTGCCGGATATTATCTTCCAGGCACTGGTACAGCTGTTCCGTTTCCCTGATCTTGTACATACCCACCAAAGCCAGGTTGGACTTCGGTATCTGCGGTTTCTCCACCACACGGGTAATGATATTCTGATCGCTGATCTCGGCTACGCCGAAGTTCCGCGGGTCATCCACTTTTTTTACGCCCAGCACGGAGTGCTGCGAGTTGATCACTTCTTTGAAATCCGTTTCCACGATGGTATCGCCCAGCACGATGAGTATTTCGTCATTCGCCACCACGTCCCGCGTGAGAAGTATGGCGTGGCCCGTGCCTTCGCGCGAGTTCTGCTGCACGAAATGGGTGGTCAGGTCAGGATATTTTTTTTCAACGTAATGCTGGATCTTTTCGCCGAGATAACCCACCACGAATACGAATTCGCGGATGCCGGCTTCCACCAGCTGATCCACGATGATGCTCAGGATAGTCCTGCCCGCCAGTGGAATCAAAGCCTTAGGTTGTGTATATGTATGTGGGCGCAGTTTGGTACCTGCGCCGGCTACTGGAATTATTGCCTTCATGTAACGGATTTGGAGGTATGGTTCACTGCTTGCGATACCGTTCTCACTGCTTAATCGCGGGCAAATTACGGAATCAATCTCAAAAATGAATTAGGATTTATCATTATTGAATTAATATTAAGATTAACATTTATATTATCAGAGCGTTCTTTTCATTAATTCCAAGTTTATAATTACCCGGAAGAAGATTAATTTTGCGTCTTAAATTTTCCTTCACCATGCAAAGAGACCAGCAGATATTTGATATCATTGGCCAGGAACTGGAAAGACAGCGCCATGGCATTGAGCTGATAGCTTCGGAGAACTTTACGAGCCTCCAGGTTATGCAGGCAATGGGCAATGTAATGACCAATAAATACGCAGAAGGTTACCCCGGACGCCGCTACTATGGCGGTTGCGAAGTGGTGGACCTGAGCGAGCAGCTGGCAATCGACCGCGCGAAGCAAATCTTCGGCGCCGAATATGCCAACGTTCAGCCTCACTCCGGCGCACAGGCCAATGCAGCTGTATTGCTGGCTATACTTCAGGCCGGCGACAAGATCCTGGGCCTGGACCTCAGCATGGGCGGTCACCTTACCCACGGTTCCGCGGTGAACTTCTCCGGAAAACTCTATCAGCCGTTCTTTTACGGTGTAAATAAAGAAACCGGCCTCGTTGAATACGACAAAATGGAGGAAGTAGCCCTCCAGGAAAAGCCGAAACTGATCATCTGCGGCGCTTCCGCTTACAGCCGCGACTGGGATTACAAACGTATCCGCGAGATCGCCGACAAAGTAGGCGCTTTTGTAATGGCGGACATTGCACACCCTGCCGGCCTTATCGCCAAAGGACTGCTGAATTCCCCCTTCGCACACTGTCACTTCGTAACTACCACCACGCACAAAACCCTCCGCGGCCCCCGCGGCGGTATGATCCTGATGGGCAAAGACTTTGAGAACCCTTTCGGCCTCAAAACCCCCAAAGGTGAAATACGCATGATGAGCAACCTGCTGGATATGGCCGTGTTCCCCGGCATCCAGGGTGGCCCGCTGGAACATGTGATCGCCGCCAAAGCGGTATCTTTCTTCGAGATACTCACAGACGATTACGATCAGTACGCCCGCCAGGTGATCCGCAACGCACAGGCTATGGCCCGCGCTTATGTAGAGAAAGGTTACCAGATCATCTCCGGCGGTACAGACAACCACCTGATGCTGATAGACCTGCGCAACAAAAATATCTCCGGTAAAAAAGCCGAGCAGATACTCGTAAAAGCGGATATCACTGTGAACAAAAACATGGTTCCCTACGACGATAAATCTCCTTTCATCACCTCCGGTATCCGTGTGGGCGTTCCCGCCATCACTACCCGCGGCCTGAAAGAAGATCACATGCCGCAGATCGTGGAGTGGATGGATAAGCTGATCCTGGACGCGGACAACGAAGACCTGATCGCGAAAGTGCGCGGCGAGGTGAACGAATTCATGAAACAATTCCCGCTCTACCCCGAGCTGTAATAAAAGTTTAAGAGGTTTGTAAAGAAAGAGGCCGTCTCAATGGAGGCGGCCTCTTGTTTTTGTTCACGGTAGACTATTCAGGTGATGATGTATTGAAAATGCTATTTGGTTAAAGTAATGTCCGTGGGCTGCTGATTCCTGAACACGGTGGCTTTCAACCTGCCGCGCCATGCGTTCGGCTGGTAAATGTTCAGGAAGTCTTTGATATTGTTCACCTTTTCTCCGTCCAGCGAAAGCAGTACGTCTCCCGTGCGGAAGCCCGTCTTCTCCGCTTCGCTGCCCGCGGGCACGGTCACGAAATAGGCGCCTTTTTCATCGGGCAGGCCGGTGGCGGACCGTTCGCCCAGCCCTTCAATATTTTTTACAGTAGCGCCTTTCCAGCTGATGCTGGCCAGTGCGCCTGTTTGCTGGGAAAACAGTGCGGCGGGCAAAGTCACAGGCGCGGCTTTTGCTTTCAATCTTTTAATACGCACGCCGAACTCATTCATCGGGAAGTTGCGGAAACCTGTTCTCAAGGCGGGGCTGCCGGGTTTTACGCGGTAGTCGCCCGCCGCGAAATCGACGAACCGTGGATCGCCGTATAATGAATGTTTGTCGGTGCCGTTTGTTTGTGCGGCTTTTAGCGCGGCCGCATCGGGGAAGAAATTGGAATCTACTCTTTCACCCCACTTTTTGATCTGTATCGGTTTGTAGGCGGTGGTTACGATATTCCTGCGGAAGATGTCGCCGCTGTTGAGGAACCATACATGCGGGTGAAAGGAGTTGTTCAGCATGATGTTGTTTTCCACGGTGCGGAAAAATCCTTCACGCAGCTTCAGGCCGCCGTTGAGGCATACGTTGTTGTAGATGCGGTAATTGGTGGAACCGTCATCCAGGTCTATGTCCCAGCCATGGTCGCAGCGGAACCGGTTGTTGCGGATCACAGTGGTGGCTTCCGCATCCAGCAATACTATATCGATATTTGCTGTGGTGGCGCTGTCCATCACGCGGCGGTCAGGATGCCAGAAGCGGTCGCGGCCCCAGGAGTTAAACGCCCCATGGTCGCCGGTTTCGAGCACAGTATTATACACGTCGTTGTGCTCAATGATGTGGCCGCCCCAGGTACCTTCGCTGATATTGATACCGGCCCTTGGCAGATCGTGAATCGTATTGTAAGCCACGCGGATATGCGACGCCATGGATATCTGCACGCCGGCGGATTGTTTTTCGGTTTCGCCGGTGTATTGAATAAGATTATCAGTGGCTTTACATTCCTTCGGGTAATCGTTGTTTTTCGGGCCTTTTACAAAATCCATCCGGGTATAGGGCACGAACTTGTTGTATTCAAATGCCGGTGAGCGCACGGCTTCTGGATTGCCGACAAAAGCGATGCCGCTGGCGCCTGCTTTGTAAATATGACAACTGTCGATGCTGACGTGCCGGTTGTAATTGTTAATGAATACCGCATTACCGCCCACTTCGTTAAAAAAACAATTGCTGATGTAACAGTATTCAGCGCCCTCCACCAGCAGCGCGCCTCCGCGGTAGATGGTCCAGTCGCTGCGCAGCAGTGGCTCTTCGGTGAGCATAAAGGTCCTGGCGTTGCCGGTGAACTGGAGGTTGTTCAATATCACCTGTTTCACGGGTTTTGTTTCCGCTCCTTTGATAACGATCAGTTCTGTTAATGAGGCATAAGCGATATCGGCGGCGGGCTGGCTGCCGGCAAGCGGTTTATAATAAAGGGTGTGTTGTGCCGCGTCAAAGAACCATTCCTGCGGTACATCCAGTTCTTCCTGTATATTCTCCACATAGCGGTGCTGCGCGTGCAGGCCCATCTGGCGGTTGTTTTGCCAGCCGCCTTCCAGTATGGCATTGCCGGTGGAATCCACACCGGTGATGCGGTAATGATAACCGCCCCATTCCGCGCGGTGCAGCGCGTGTACAATTCCGCCTTCCGGATGTTTCCACGTTTTGATCCTGGCAGGGGAAAGCGCATCGGCGGATGTGCCATGATAAAAACGCGCGCTGGAATCGTAGTTGGGATAACGCGCCAGTATCTGCGTCTGCCCGTTCATATACAGGCGGTCCATGTTTTTTACGGATACCGGTATGGAAGCAGAATAGATGCCGTCGTGTTGTGCTTCCCACTTCACTTTCAGCGGCCTTGCGCCGCTTATCACCGCATTTTCGCCGGGGTAACCCATGATGAACAGCACATGGTTCATATCGCTGTTATCTTCCGGGGTGAGCACCAGCGTACTGTCCAGGTAATAGGTGCCGCCGCGTAAGGTCACCTGTACATTGGCGCGGGGATGTTTGGCCCTTGCCTGCCGCCATAGTTGTTGCGCACGGTGAAGCGTGGCCAATGGCCGTTCTTTGGTGCCGGGATTATCGTCTTTCCCGTTGGGAGAGAGGTAGATCTTTTGCGTTTGCCCCAGTGAAGGAAGGGCCATTGCCATACAGCAGGTGAGTAGCCATTTAAACATATGCAGACGTTAGATGCACAAGTTAACCCCATATTTCCGGGAGGATTAATAGTAATTGATCAAATTCTTACAGAAAAATTTGGAGAATAAAGGAATAACTGTACATTTACGGTGTACTAGCGATCTAGTACACTAGTTATAACCCTTAACTACGGCATATGATATCCCTTCAACACCTTCATTTCGCCTACAACAAAGCCGTTCCCATCCTCCAGGATGTGAACCTGGAGCTAAGCCCCGGCCGTATTTATGGCCTGCTCGGGAAAAACGGGGTGGGCAAAAGCAGCCTGATGTATAATATGTGCGGCCTCCTGTTCCCTTCCTCGGGAAGCTGTAGTGTCCTTGGCCACACGCCCTCCCGCCGCGACCCTGCTTTTTTGCAGCAGGTATGCCTCCTGCCGGAGGATTTCGAAATGCCTGCCATGAGCATCGATCAGTACATCCGGCTGTATGCTCCTTTTTACCCTGCCTTCAGCAGCGATGCGTTTGAAGGGCATCTGCAGACCTTTGGAATACCGCGGCAGCAGTCTCTGCCGGCGCTCAGCCATGGCCAGCAGAAAAAAGTGCTTATCAGTTTTACGCTGGCCACCAACGCCCGGCTGATACTCATGGATGAGCCTACCAACGGGCTGGACGTGCCTTCCAAACGCCAGTTCCGAAAAGTGATAGCGGGCAGCCTGCGGGAGGACCAGAGCATCGTCATCAGCACGCACCAGGTAAAAGACCTTGACAGCCTTATAGATGAGGTGTTGATCCTGGAAGACCACCGTATCATTCTCCAGGAGGCCATTTCCAGCATTACGGAAAAGCTCAGTTTCAGGCAGGTAATGAGCCTGGAAGAAACGGAAGCGCCCATCTATAGCGAAGGCGCGCTGAAGGGGTACGCCGTGGTAGCGGTGAACCGTAAGGCGGAGCAATCCCGTATGGATATGGAAATGTTCTTCAACGCCGTGATGACGGAAAAAGAAAAGATACTTCCCCTGTTTAACCGTTAAAACCTGTCACCCATGAATTTCTCCTTCCACCGTTTTATACTGTTGTTAAAAATGCAGTTCGCCGTGAACAGGCGGTTCTACCTGCTGGGTATAGCCGCCCTGGCCGGGCTGCTGCTGGTGTACATGTTTTTCCGCGCGGCAAACGGCGACTTTGGTTTTGAGTTCGACGCGCAGGAAGAAAACTATGCCTTTACCATGTGTTTTCTTACTGTAGTGTTCGGTACCATGATATTCCGGCAGCTTGGCAGCAAGCCGCAAAGGATACAGGCGCTTATGCTGCCGGTATCCGCCCTTGAAAGGATGAGTGTGGCTTTCCTGATGGTGTTCATCCTTTTTCCTATTGTGTATACCCTGGTCTATTTTCTGTGCAGCGGCCTGGTGAACCTGGTGGATGTACATGTATTGAGTCATCCGAATGAATGGTATCTTTTAAATGGTGAAATGGAGATAAAGGCGCTGACGATCCTGATGCTGACGCTGCCCGTGGTGTTGTTCTGCGCGGTGTGGTTCAGGAGGCTCACTTTTGTGAAGACCATGGTGATGTTGTGTGTGCCGCTGCTCGTGTTTTCATTTTTTAATAGCGTGCTTAGCAAAATGGTAGTGAACAATGCCGCGCCCAGCGCACCTAAAGGTGTTGAGTATTCTTACTGGGCCAGTACTCCATTCTCTTACCTGGCTGTGGTAGTTAAAACGCCCAATGTGGAAAGCGATCCGCAGTCGTTCAATGTGCTGCTACCCGCAGGCCAGCAATGGGTATTCACGCTTTTCCTGTGCCTTATTCCCTTCCTTTTCCTGTACCTGGCTTATCTCAAGCTGCGTGAGCAGGAGCTGTAACACCTTAATCCCTTTTTATGGAATTTAATCAAACACAGGCTATATATCTCCAGATCGCGGATTATGTGTGCGACCAGGTACAGCTCCAGTACTGGCTGCCGGAGGGCAAAGTGCCTTCCGTGCGTGAGCTGGCGGTAACGCTGGAAGTGAATCCCAATACGGTGATGCGGTCCTACGAACACCTCCAGCAGCAGGGGATCATATATACACGCCGTGGTCTCGGTTATTTCGTAAGTGAGGACGCGGTGAAAAAGATACTCGCCGGGCGGAAGGAACAGTTCCTCCAGGAAGAATTGCCGCTGTTCTTCCGGAAAATGTACATGCTGGGCGTAGAGCTGGACGAGTTGAAGGCCCGGTATGAAAAGTTCAAACAGCGCCAGCTGAAGGCGCAATAAACCTGATCAACATGAAAAAGAGCAATAAGATATTCATTGGTTTTCTGATCCTGCTGCCGACCATGATGGTGATATTTAACCTGCTGCTGCAGGTGCAGTATGCACAGGGCAAACTCACCCCGAGATCACGCGAAGTACCCCGGGGCATTACCCGGCAACTGAAGCCGTTCAGGCACCTGGTGTTCGATGGTAAAGTGATTAGCCATTTTTCCAATAATCCTTACCGGTATGAGGTCAAACGTTTTGAGCTGGAGATAGGGCAGCAGTTTCCTCCGCATCTTTCAATGGATGCCCGTGTCAGCGATTTTATAAGGGAACGTTACAGCGGAGATACGCTCTTCGTCTGGTATGAAATAGGCCGCCTCCGCGACCGGGCGGACCTGTTGTCTTACGACGACCGGCTGCTGAAACTGTATGCACCTTCATTGGAGTCGTTCACCTCGCGGAGAGCAATAGTGGAGATACCCGTAGTAAAACAGCAGATACCTTTAAAAGTAATGGAGGACCATTCACGAAGCGTGACGTTCACTAAAATGGAACTGCCGGCGCTGAGCATTTATAATCAGAACAGTTATGTAAATCTGTCGCGGTATATGAAGGTGGATTCTTTGTGGTATGAAGCGCAGGGCCCATCGGCTTATTATTTTAATACGCCGCATCAGTTCGGGAAGGTCGTGCAGGGTGGCGTGGATTCAAGGACAAATATCAATATCAGCGGAGACGCGGCCTATATCCAGTCGCTGTTGAACAAACAATAGTTTCTAGTCTCACAATAATGGAAAAAGATATGAAAACGGTCCCGGTGTTTACCGGAACCGTTTAATTATTTGAACTGTGTAGCGAGGTAAGCCATTGTGCCCGCGCCTACTTCAAGGCATTGTTCGTCCACGTCAAAGCGGGGCGTATGCACACCCGCGGTGATGCCTTTGGCTTCGTTGCGGATGCCCAGCCTGAAGAAACAGGCAGGTATCACCTGTGAATAGAACGAAAAGTCTTCCGCGCCCATCCGCATTTCGGTGTCGCCAACGAGGTCCGGGCCCATGTATTCTTCCGCTAGTTTGCGTGCGGTAGTGGTCACGGCTTCGTTGTTATACAACGTGGGGTAGCCCACGAGGATATCAATGTCGATCTCCGCGCCCATGGCATGCACCAGTTCGGTGGCTTGTTTGCGGACCAGTTCGTGGGCTTTGAAGCGCCAGGTTTCATCCATTGCGCGGAAGGTGCCCATCAGCTTTACTTCGCTGGGGATCACGTTTGTAGTGAACCCGCCGTTGAAGGCGCAGATGGACAACACGGAAGGTGAGAACGGATCGTTGTTCCGGCTGATGATCTGTTGCAGGCTTACCACAAGGTTGGAAGCGATGAGAATGGTGTCTGCGGTAAGATGCGGCGCGGCGGCGTGCCCGCCTTTGCTTTTGACGGTGATGTATATTTCGTCCGCGCTGGCCATGTATTTACCGGCATGAAAGCCGAGTTTGCCCGCTTCCAGGCCCGGGTGTACGTGCAGGCCGAGGATAGCTTGAGGTACGGGGTTTTCCAATGCGCCGTCCTGTATCATAAGGCTGGCGCCGCCGGGGTGTTTTTCTTCTCCCGGCTGGAATAATATTTTTACGGTGCCTTCAAATTCGTCGCGCACCTGCTGTAATATTCTCGCAGCGCCCAATGCCACGGTGGTGTGCACATCGTGCCCGCAGGCATGCATGATGCCACGGTTTTGCGATTTATAAGGTACTTCGTTGGCTTCTTCTATCGGCAGGGCATCTATATCCCCCCGGAGGGCGATCACCTTGCTGGAGGGGTTCTTTCCTTCTATTAAAGCGACAATACCCGTGCCTGCTACGCCGGAACGGTATTGTATGCCATACTCGTCCAGTTTCTGCCGGATGAACTTAGCGGTTTCATATTCCTGGAAAGAAAGTTCCGGGTGGGAATGAAGGTGTCTTCTGTATGAAATGAGGTCTGGTGCGTATTCACTGGCCAGGGACTTGATCCGGTTCTTCATTCTGATTCTTTTTCCGGTGACACGTTGATGATGGTGGGTACCACAAATACGCCGCCGCTGAACAGGTCCGAGAGCTTGTTGCGCAGTTCGGTGGCTTCGTCTCTTGATCTGAAATCGCCGATGCGCACTTTAAAATAGGGTGCTTCAAAATCCACATAACTGCGGTAATCCGGGTAGAGCTGCATTACCTTGGTTTTGGCGTCCAGGGCCTCATTCCGCTTATTGGTGGTGAGCACCTGCACGCGGAAGCCGGGCTGGTTGCGGATGGCCAGGTTGTTAATGTAGATCTGTTTCCTGATGAGGATGTCTATCCGGCTGTCTTTTACCACTTTTACGTTCCCTGTCTGGGGAGCGCCGTCCTGCGCGCGCAGTGTGGCGGCGGAGAACAAAAAAAGAATTAAACAGCCTGTTCTTAACATCATATAATAAATCGTTTGATTGCAGAATTTGAAGACGGGTTTTCCATTATTGCATGGTTGCCGCCTGTTTCATAATCTCCACGCTGGCGCTTGCTCCTATCCGGGTAGCCCCGGCATTGATCAGTTCCCGGGCAAAAGCAAATGTACGAATCCCCCCGGAAGCCTTGATCTGAATGTTGGCCGGCAGGTGTTTCCGCATCAGCGTTACGGCTTCCACGGTAGCGCCTTTTTCGGCGTAACCGGTGGAGGTCTTTACAAAGTCTACCCCGTACCGGGCGTACAATTCGCAGCATTTCACAATCTCTTCCTCCAATAATATGCCACTTTCGATGATCACCTTGATGACGCGCTGTTTATTCCGGATAATGGGCATGATGGTGGCTATTTCTTTCTCCAGGTAGCTCCAGTCCCCGCCGCGGATAGCAATAAGATTGGCTACCATATCCAGCTCGTCGGCATCGTCTATGATCGCCAGCACGCTTTCGGCCACCTTGGCTTCGATGGCGGAATATCCGAAGGGGAAACCGGTAACGGTGGCCACTTTGGTGGTGGTACCGGCGGTAAAGGTCTTGGCCAGTTTTACGAAGGGAGGGGGGACGCATACGGCTGCAAAGTCATATTCCACAGCCTGCATACAGAGGTTTTTGATATCCTCCACCGTGGTGACGGGTTTCAGAACGGTATGGTCTATGTAGCGGTTGATCTTCATGGCGGACGGTTTATCCTGAAAGGATAACGGAGTTACGCAGGCTGGCCCGGGTAACTCCGTTAGAATGAATTTGGTGTATTGTGGTGTTTATTGGTCTTTACCGTGGCAGTTCTTGAACTTTTTGCCGCTTCCGCAAGGGCAGGGATCGTTTCTGCCTACTTTCGGGCCTACCCGCACCGGCTCGGGCTTGTGCTCCTCTGCGGTGGCGGGGCCGTATTCTTCCCTGCGGGGGGCTGCCGCACCGGCGCTGTTGCCATTCTCTTCAAATTCCTGGTGAGTGGCGCGCATGCGGCTCATGTCGGTTTTTTCCTCGCGGCCTTCGGTGATCTCGGCGGTTTCGCCCTGCTGGCCCGGGATGCCGCACTTGCAGAGGAAAGACACGATCTCTTTGCTGGTTTCGGCGCTCATTTGTTTGAACAGTTCAAACGCTTCGAACTTATAGATCAGCAACGGGTCTTTCTGCTCGTACACGGCGCTTTGTACGGACTGTTTCAGGTCGTCCATTGCGCGGAGGTGCTCTTTCCAGGATTCGTCTATCAAAGCCAGGGTGATGCTGCGCTCCAGCGCGGCAACGGTTTCTTTGCCGCCCGTTTCCACTACTTTTTTCAGCGGCGCCAGCACGTTAATGCCTTTTTTGCCGTCTGTGAAAGGAATGGAGATGTTTTCGATGTGGTGGCCCTGTTCTTCGTAGATCTTCTTGATCACGGGGAATGTGCCGCCGGTCACTTCACCGGTCCTGCGGTGATAGTTATGTATGGCTTCGGAATACAGCTTCTCGGCTATTTCCTGTACGTTTCCTTTCTGTAATTCTTCCTGGGTGATGGAGGTGTCTACAGCGAAGTTCAGGATCACTTCCAGTTTAAATGCTTCGTAGTCACCGGTTTCACGATGAACCGTCACCAGGGATTCCGCTACTTCATAGAAGGAATTGTCGATGTCGATGGCGAGGCGTTCGCCAAACAGGGCGTGGTTACGTTTGGAGTAGATCACGGTGCGCTGTTTGTTCATCACGTCGTCATATTCCAGCAGGCGTTTGCGGATGCCGAAGTTGTTCTCTTCCACTTTTCGCTGCGCTCTTTCGATGGAGCGGGTGATCATGCTGTGCTGGATCACTTCGCCTTCTTTGTAGCCCATACGGTCCATGAGCGCGGCGATACGTTCGGAGCCGAACATACGCATCAGGTCATCTTCCAGGGATACGAAGAACTGTGAGGTACCGGGGTCGCCCTGGCGGCCTGCGCGGCCTCGCAGCTGGCGGTCCACACGGCGGCTTTCATGGCGTTCTGTACCGATAATGGCCAGACCGCCGGCTTCTTTCACACCGGGCCCGAGCTTGATGTCCGTACCACGGCCTGCCATGTTGGTGGCGATGGTCACGGCGCCGGGCAAACCTGCTTCGGCTACGATCTGCGCTTCACGGGCGTGTTGTTTGGCGTTCAGTACGTTGTGCTGTACTTTTTCGAAGGTGAGCATTTTACCCAGCAGTTCGGACACCTCTACGGAGGTGGTACCTACCAGTACCGGGCGGCCTGCGGCCTGCAGGCTCTTGATCTCTTCGATCACGGCCTTGTATTTATCACGCTTGGTTTTGTACACGAGGTCCTCGGCGTCTTTACGGACGATAGGGAGGTTGGTGGGGATGGTCACCACATCCAGTTTGTAGATCTCCCAGAACTCGCCCGCTTCCGTGGTGGCCGTACCGGTCATACCGGCCAGCTTGTGATACATCCTGAAGTAGTTCTGCAGGGTGATGGTGGCGAACGTCTGGGTGGCGGCTTCCACTTTCACATTTTCTTTCGCTTCAATAGCCTGGTGCAGTCCGTCTGAATAACGGCGGCCTTCCAGGATACGGCCTGTCTGCTCATCCACGATCTTTACTTTACCGTCCATTACCACGTACTCCACGTCTTTATCGAAGAGCGTATAGGCTTTGAGCAGTTGCTGTACGGAGTGGATGCGTTCTGATTTGATGGCAAAGTCCTGCAGCAGCTGATCTTTGCGAAGGAGTTTGTCTTCCGCGGTCAGGTCCAGCTTTTCCAGGTCTGCTATTTCGGAACCTACATCGGGCATGAGGAAGAAGTTGGGATCTTCGCCCGCGCCGGTGATCAGGGCAATGCCCTTTTCGGTAAGGTCTACGCTGTTATTTTTTTCTTCAATGTGGAAATAAAGCCCGTCGTCCACTTTGGGCATTTCGCGCTGCTGGTCGGCGATGTAATAGTTCTCTGCTTTTTGCTGGAGTACTTTTACGCCGGGCTCGCTGAGGTATTTGATCAGGGCGCTGTTTTTAGGCAGGCCGCGGTATGCGCGCATCAGGGCCAGGCCACCGGATTTCGGGTCGTCTTTTCCTTCCGCGATCAGTTTTTTGGCTTCGATCAGGTTGGCGTTCACCACTTTTCTTTGCTCATCCACCAGGCGCTGGATGCGGGGCTTCAGTGCGTGGAATTCCTGCTCGTCTCCGCGGGGGATAGGGCCGGAAATAATGAGCGGGGTACGCGCATCATCGATCAACACGCTGTCCACCTCATCCACCATGGCGAAATGGTGTTTGCGTTGTACCATTTCCTCGGGGCTGTGCACCATGTTGTCACGCAGGTAGTCAAAGCCAAATTCGTTATTGGTACCGTAGGTGATGTCCGCTTTATAAGCTTCCCGGCGTTCGAAGGAGTTGGGCTGGTGTTTGTCGATACAATCCACGGTAATGCCGAGGAATTCGAACAGGGGGCCGTTCCATTCACTGTCACGACGGGCCAGGTAATCGTTCACGGTTACGATGTGCACGCCTTCGCCGGCAAGGGCGTTCAGGTAGGCGGGCAGAGTGGATACGAGGGTTTTACCTTCACCCGTGGCCATTTCGGAAATTTTCCCCTGGTGAAGCACGGAGCCGCCTATGAGCTGTACGTCATAATGCACCATGTTCCAGGTCACTTCGGTACCGCCGGCGATCCAGGCGTTTTTCCAGGTCACTTTGTCACCTTCAATGGTCACATATTCCTTTTTAACAGCCAGCTGGCGGTCCAGGTCCGTGGCTTTGGCAGTAATACTGCTGTTTTCCTTCAGCCTGCGCGCGGTTTCCTTCACCACGGCAAAAGCCTCGGGGAGGATGACCTGCAATATTTCTTCGATCTTTTTATCTCGTTCCTTGATCAGCTTGTCGATCTCGCGGTAAGTGAGGTCTTTGGTATTAACGTCTTCATCAGTATCCGCGCTTGCTCTTTTATCAGCAATTTCCTTGTCCATATCGGCCAGGTGGGCTTTGATACGGGCGCGGAAGTCCTGCGTTTTATGACGCAGTTCATCAATGGTAAGGGATGAAAGTTTTTCGAACTCCTCGTTAATCTGCTTCACGATAGGGAGGATGAGCTTGATGTCGCGCTCAGACTTGTTTCCTCCGAAAAGCTTTGTTAAAAAACCTAGCATGTTAAAAATTTCGATTTCAAAAGATAAAATAACCTCGTAGCGGGTGAAATATAGTCAAATATTAAGCCCGCCCGCAAGGTAGTGCCAAGGTGGCAGGAATTAAGGTTCCTGTTTTCCGAGGCTCGTAAAATTAGGAATTTTTAGGTGATGCACGAGGGGAAATGCGGGAATTACTTTAAATAGTCACCCTTTTTTTGGGAAATAATGCCAGCCTGTCATCCTGCCGCAGCAGAAAAAATAACTGTCTTTTCAACACGAATTGTATATTGTGCGGCTGCTATTTTTAAAGGTAGTTTTTACGGAAAGGGGGACACGGGCATCCGTTCATCAAAAAAAATGGGATTTGCTGTGCAGATCGGTTGGAGATCACTAAATTATTCAGTAATTCGCCTGCTGTTTATCAAGAAAGATAAAAATATGTAAATACTTTTTATAAATTTAAAGGTTTTAAATACGCTATTGAATTTTTTATAAAATCACGTCTATGAAGCAGATACAGCCTAAAAAGCTTTTTTACACTAGCTGTCTTTCATTAATTGTAACGGCTATGACCTTTGCTATTCGCGCGGAGATCATGCCGTTATGGGGATCGGACTTCACACTGAGTAATGAACAGTTGGGTCTTATCGCCGGTACCGCTTTCTGGGGCTTTACCCTTGCCCAGATCATCGGAGGCCCGCTCATCGATATTGTGGGCATGAAGAAGATCCTTTACATCGCATTTTTTGGTCACATTTTAGGTGTGATCGTTACCGTTACGGCGGTGAGCTTCTGGCCACTGTTCCTCGGTACCCTGCTCATCGGCATTGCCAACGGAAGCGTGGAAGCTGCCTGCAACCCGCTCGTTGCCACCATTTACTCCGGTGAAAAAACCAAGATGCTAAACCGTTTCCACATGTGGTTCCCCGGCGGCATCGCGATCGGTGGCCTTATTTCTTATTATATGGTGGAAGAGCTTCACCTGGGCTGGCAGTGGCTGGTAGGCATCCTGCTCATTCCTACTATCCTGTACGGCATTCTTTTCTCTTCCCTCAAATTTCCTGCTACAGAAAGGGTAGCCTCAGGCGTTTCTTACAGCGATATGCTGAAAGCCTGCGTAGGTCCGCTGTTTATATTCATGGTGCTTTGTATGTTCCTCACCGCCGCCACAGAACTGGGTACCGGCCAGTGGATCACCGCTTTGCTGAGCCAGGTAGGCGTTTCCGCTATCCTCCTGCTCGTATTTATTAACGGGATCATGGCCATCGGCCGCCTCTTTGCAGGCCCCGTGGTACACCGGCTGAATCCTGCCGGCATGCTGCTGTTCTCTGCTATCTTCGCCACCATTGGCCTGTACTGGCTGAGCACCGCCACCGGTTATGTTACTTTCGCCGCAGCATTTGTATTTGCCATCGGTGTATGTTATTTCTGGCCCACCCTGCTCGGTTTTGTATCTGAATATATTCCCAAAACCGGCGCGATAGGCCTGAACATCATGGGCGGCGCGGGCATGCTGAGCGTATCTGTGATCCTGCCTTTTATGGGTGGCTGGTACGACAACAACAAAGCCAAAGCCCTCCAGGCCGGCGCTGATGCAGCTGCCGCGGAATTACAGGCGGGAAGGGACACGCTCACCACCGTAATGATCATGCCGGCGATCCTGATCGTTGCCTTTACGATCCTGTATTTCAGCATCAGGAACAAAGGCAAGGTAAACCTGCACACTGAAGCTCAAACCGCATAATAATCATATCGAAATCAAAATATAGTATGGACAGGAAACTTAGAATGGGAATGATCGGAGGCGGCAAAGACGCCTTCATCGGTGCTATCCACCGTATTGCCGCCAATATGGACGGCCTGATCGAACTGAAAGCAGGGGCGCTGAGCATCAACCCCGAAATTGCACAGGATTCCGGACGCTCGCTGTTCCTGGAAAGCGACCGGATCTATACAGACTTCAAAACCATGCTGGAAAATGAAGCCAATATGCCCGCAGACAAAAGGCTGGACTTCATCACCATCGTGACGCCGAACTTCGCGCACTTTGAACCCGCCATGATGGCGCTGGACAAAGGTTTCCACGTAGTGGTCGAAAAACCGATCACCTTTACGCTGGACGAAGCCAAACAACTGAAAGCCAAAGTGGAGCAGACCGGTCTTACCCTCCTGCTCACCCACACCTATACCGGGTACCCCATGGTAAAGCAGGCCCGCCAGATGGTGGCAAACGGCGTACTGGGCAAGATCCGCAAAGTATGGGTGGAATACCCGCAGGGCTGGCTGAGCAAACTCAGCGAGCGCGAAGGCAATGCCCAGGCGGCCTGGCGCACAGACCCCAAACGTTCCGGTAAAAGCGGATGTATGGGAGATATCGGCACGCACGCAGCCAACCTCGCGGAATATATTACCGGCCAGCAGATAGACAAACTCTGCGCGGACCTGAACGTAATGGTGGAAGGCCGTATGCTGGACGATGACGGTTCCGTACTGCTCCGTTTCGACGGCGGCGCGGCCGGTGTACTGATGGCATCGCAGGTAGCGGCCGGTGAAGAGAATGCCCTGAAGATCCGTGTATACGGTGAAAAAGGCGGCCTGGAATGGGCGCAGCAGGAACCCAACACCCTGCTGGTGAAGTGGCTGGACAAACCCACGGAGATCCTCCGCGCAGGCGGCGGCAATCCGCACCTGAGCAGCTATGCCACGCATAACTGCCGTACCCCGGGCGGCCATCCCGAAGGTTACCTGGAAGCATTCGGCAACCTTTACCGCAATTTTGCGCTCACTTTACAGTCAAAGATAGACGGCACCACGCCCGCTCCCGAAGCACTGGACTTCCCGTCCGTAAGCGAGGGCATCCGCGGCATGGCGTTCATCGATATGGTGGTGAAATCTTCCGCCAGTACTGAAAAATGGACGAAATTCGAGATTTAACAAGTCGTTTTGTACGATTTAACGGATATTGGATTTTTAACCAGAGCAAAAAAGAGCAATTTGGAACCGGGCATCCGGCCTGGTTTTAACTGACCTCTAAAATCATTTTGAACAGATGAAACCGCAAGGTTCCATCTGACCATTATAAATCATTATGAACAGATGACACCGCAAGGTTCCATCTGACCGCTAAAAATCATTATGAACAGATGAAAACGATCAAAGGACCAGGTATTTTCCTGGCGCAGTTCCTGGACGACAAAGCTCCATTCAACAGCCTGGAGAGCATCTGCAAATGGGCGAAAGACCTGGGCTTTGTGGGTGTGCAGATACCCACCTGGGATGCGCGGTTGATAGACCTGAAAAAGGCGGCCGAGAGCAAAACTTATGCGGACGAGATCAAAGGCATCGTGAATGGCGCGGGGCTGGAGATCACCGAGCTGAGCACGCACCTGCAGGGCCAGTTGGTAGCTGTAAATGCGGCCTTCGGCGAACTGTTCGACGGATTTGCGCTCAAAGAAGTGCGCGGAGACAATAAAGCCCGTACGGAATGGGCGGTACAGCAGCTGATGTACGCAGCCAAAGCCAGCCGCAACCTCGGCCTGGACGCACACGCTACTTTCAGCGGCGCCCTGATGTGGCATACCTTTTACGCCTGGCCCCAACGCCCCGCGGGGCTGGTGGAGGCAGGTTTTAAAGAACTGGCTTCCCGCTGGCTGCCCATCCTGAACGAGATGGACGCCAATGGCGTGGACCTTTGTTATGAGATCCACCCCGGCGAAGACCTGCACGACGGCGCCAGCTACGAACGTTTCCTGGAAGCTGCCGGAAATCATGCCCGCGCCTGCCTGCTGTATGATCCCAGTCATTTTGTTTTGCAATGTCTTGACTATCTTGCTTATATAGACATCTACCACGAAAGGATCAAAATGTTCCATGTGAAAGATGCTGAATTTAATCCCACCGGGCGCTCCGGCGTGTACGGCGGTTACCAGGGCTGGGTGGAAAGACCCGGCAGGTTCCGCTCCCTGGGAGACGGGCAGGTGGATTTTAAAGCAATATTCAGCAAACTGACGCAATACGATTATGCCGGTTGGGCCGTTCTTGAATGGGAATGTGCGCTCAAACATCCGGAAGATGGCGCAAGGGAAGGCGCTCCGTTCATCAAAGATCACATCATCCGCGTAACCGAAAAAGCCTTTGACGACTTTGCGGGTACCGGCGCTGATGACAACCTGAATAAACGGATTCTTGGTATCTGATAAGAGGACAAAAAAATGTCCGGGAGGCTAAAACGATTTTTCTCAATTATAAAATTCGGTAAACGATGAAAAAAACAATGTGGATGCCGGTATGCATGAGCGCGGTACTCCTTATGGCTGCTTGTGGCGGCGGTGGTGAAAAGAAAGAAGAAGGAAGCACATCTTCAACAGAAACAACTGCACCCGCTGCGGATAACTCAATGGTTGCGGACGTTGCCGGCAAAGGCAAAGAGCTGATGGCAGCACAGGATTGTGCTACCTGTCACAAAGAAACTGAAAAAGTGATCGGCCCCTCTTTTAAAGAAGTAGCGGCTAAATATCCTAACACGCCGGAGAATGTAGCCACCCTGGCGGATAAGATCATCAAAGGCGGTTCAGGCAACTGGGGCGAAGTACCCATGGCGCCGCACGCCGCGATCTCAAAATCCGACGCGGAAGAAATGGTGAAGTACATTCTCTCCGTGAAATAAATTCATCCTTTAAACAACCTTTTTTATGAAACGTTTACTCGCTTCCACGTTGCTGCTGGGCCTGCTTGCAGGCTCCACGGCTACATATGCCCAGGGCGGCCCTTCCCTGAGCAGCAAAGAGAAAAAAGACGGCTGGAAACTCCTGTTCGACGGTAAGACCACCACAGGTTGGCGCGGCTACCAGAGACAAGATGCGGGCGCCTGGAAAGTACAGGACGGCGCGCTGTTCCTGGATACCGATGCCAAAAAAGCAGGTGCTGCCGGTGGTGACCTCATCACAGACGGCGAATACGAAAACTATGAGCTGGAACTGCAATGGAAGATCTCCGAAGGCGGCAACAGCGGCATCATTTTCGGTGTTCACGAAGACCCGAAATATAAAGCTACCTACGCTACCGGTCCTGAAATGCAGGTGCTGGACGATGATAAACATTCCGACGGTAAGATCCGCAAACACAATTCCGGCGAACTGTACGACCTGATCGCCGCACCCGCGCGCTACGCCAAACCCGTAGGAGAGTGGAACACTGCGAAGATCATCAAAAAGGACGGCAAGCTCACCCTCATCTTCAACGGCCACAAAACCGCTGAAACTACCATGGGCACCGAAGAGTGGAATCAACTCGTAGGCGGCAGCAAATTCAAGACCTGGGAAGGCTTCGGCAAATATCCCAAAGGTCACATTGCACTGCAGGACCATGGCGACAAAGTGTGGTACAGAAATATCAAGATCAGAGAACTGTAATTGACCTATGTTCAGCAAAAAATACCTCCTGCTCCTGCTGGTGATACTGGTAGCGGGCTCCTCCTTCAAAAAGGCAAAGCCCAGGCTGCTGGTGTTCAGCAAAACCGCGGGTTTCCGTCATGATTGTATCCCCGTAGCCAAACTGGCTATGATACAGCTGGGCGCCCGGAACGGGTTTGATGTGGACACTACCGAAGACGCGTCGGTGTTCAACACCAAAAACCTCAAACAATACAAAGCCGTAATGTTCCTGAACACTACCGGCGATGTACTGAATGCGGAACAGCAGACCGTGATGGAATCGTACATCAAAAAAGGCGGCGGTTACATCGGCGTACATGCCGCTACAGATACGGAGTACGAGTGGCCCTGGTACAACCAGCTGGTAGGCGCTTATTTTCTCAGTCATCCGCACCAGCAAACCGCCACGCTGCAGGTGGTGAACAGGGAACACCCTGCCACCAGACACCTTGACGCCAGCTGGGTAAGAAAAGACGAATGGTACAATTTTAAAAGCATTGTACCCGGTCTGAACGTACTGATCAAAATAGATGAAAGCTCTTACCAGGGCGGGAAGAACGGGAACGATCACCCCATGAGCTGGTACCGGGAATTTGACGGCGGCCGCACCTTCTACACGGAGCTGGGCCATACGAAAGAATCCTACAAGGAAGAAGCATTCCTGAAACATGTGCTCGGAGGGATTGAATATGTAACCCGTATGAAAAAATGACCGCAGGGCAATGCAACATATTATCACGTAGAGACGCAAAACATTGCGTCTCTACGCGTTTTGGCACAACCACGTTTACATTACAAACACGTTTTACTCAATGAGAAATTCATTATTACTGCTGATCCTGGCTGTGACGGCCCTTGGCATCGTAAGCTGCTCCAAATCCAGGCCCGGCAAACCCAAAGTGCTGGTATTCTCCAAAACCGAAGGATTCCGCCACGCCTCTATACCCGCCGGTATCAAAGCCATTCAGCAACTGGGCGCCGATAACGGTTTTGATGTGGACACAACAGAAAACGCCGCGCGTTTCACCGAAGATTCATTGGCGCAATATGCGGCCATCATCTTCCTGAACACTACCGGCGATGTGCTGGATAACCGCCAGGAAGCCGACTTTGAACGGTATATCCAGGCAGGCGGCGGCTACGTGGGCATCCACTCCGCCACCGATACGGAATACGGCTGGCCCTGGTATGGCAAGCTGGCGGGCGCTTATTTCAACGACCACCCCGCAGGCACCGCTAAAGCGAAACTGACCGTAGTGGACAAGAACCATCCCTCCACCGCGGAGATCCCCGACGCATGGGAACATACCGATGAATGGTACAACTTCAAAAACGTGAACAAAGACACCAAAGTGCTGATGAAAGTAGATGAGAAAAGCTACAAAGGCGGCACCATGGGAGACGATCACCGGATCAGCTGGTATCATGAATATGACGGCGGCCGCGCCTGGTACACCGAGCTGGGCCACACCGAAGAATCTTACACAGAGCCTACCTATCTCAAACATATCCTCGGCGGCATTCAATACGCCATCGGCAAAAACCGCGTACTGGATTACGCAAACGCAAAATCACAACGCGTACCGGATGAAGACCGTTTCACCAAACAAATGCTCACCAGCGGTGAGTTCTTTGAACCTACTGAAATGGCCATCCTGCCAAACCTGGACATCCTCGTGGCACAACGCCGCGGAGAGATCATGCTGTACAGCGAATCCCGCAAGAACCTTACCCAGGTGGGTTTCCTGAACGTATATCACAAAACGGACGTGCCGAAAGTGAATGCGGAAGAAGGATTGCTGGGCCTCGCCGCAGACCCGGACTTCGCAAAGAACAATTACATCTACGTGTTTTATTCCCCCGCGGATACTTCCGTGAACAGGCTGAGCCGCTTTACGTTCAAAGACAACAAAGTGATCCCTGAAAGCGAAAAGATCATCCTGCAATTTTATTCACAACGCCAGATCTGCTGCCATACAGGCGGCTCCATCGCCTTCGGAGGCGACGGTTTGCTGTACCTCTCCACCGGCGACAATACCACGCCCTTCGATGAGCCCGGCCAGCCTTACGTAAGTAAAGGTTACGGCCCCATGGACGACCGTCCGGGCCACCTGCAATACGACGGGCGCAGAACATCTTCCAACACAAACGACCTGCGCGGTAAGATCATCCGCATCCGCGTGAAGGAAGACGCTACTTACGAAATACCCGAGGGCAACCTCTTTAAAGCGACCGATAAGACCAAAGCGGAGATATACGCCATGGGTACCCGCAACCCTTACCGCATTTCAGTGGACCGTAAGACCAATTACGTATACTGGGGCGAGGTAGGCCCGGATGCCTCCAACAACGATTCCCTGCGCGGCCCGCGTGGTTACGACGAAGTGAACCAGGCTAAAAAAGCGGGTTATTTCGGTTACCCGCTGTTCATCGCGAACAACCAGCCTTACCGTGCTTTCGATTACGAAACCGGTGTTTCCGGCCCCGCATTCGATACTGCCAAACCGATCAACAACTCCCGTAACAATACCGGTCTTACCGAGCTGCCGCCGGCAACCTCCGCGTTTATCTGGTACCCTTACGCAAAGTCTGACGAGTTCCCGCTCGTAGGCGCGGGCGGCCGCAACGCGGAAGCAGGCCCGGTGTATTACAGCGAGTTCTATCCCAAGGAAACCCGTTTCCCGGATTATTATAACGGCAAACTGTTCATCTACGACTGGATACGCGGCTGGATTATGGCTGTGACGATGGATAAGGACGGCAACTACCAGAAGATGGAACGTTTTATGCCTTCCACTAAATTTAACGCGCCGATAGATATGGAAATGGGCCCTGACGGCCGGTTGTACATCCTGGAATATGGCAACGGCTGGTTCAGCAAAAATGCTGACGCAGGTCTTTCCCGCATCGATTACAACGGCGGCAACCGCGCGCCCAAAGCCACACTGAAAGTGGATAAACTGACCGGCGCATTGCCCTTCAAAGTGAAACTGGAAGCGGAAGGAGCAGTAGACCCTGATGGCGATGCCATTACTTACCTCTGGAACTTTGGCAACGGCAACAAGCTGGAAACAAAAGAACCTTATGCCGAATACACTTTCACCTCAGCGGGCGAATTCCCCGTGTTTGTGGACGTAACGGACGATAAAGGCGCCACTTCCCGCACCAAGATGATCAATGTATACGCGGGTAACGAAACCCCTGAAGTGAAAGTGAACATACTGGGCAACCAGCAGTTCTATTTCCCCGGCAAACAGGTGCGTTACGAAATAAGCGTGACGGATAAAGAAGACGGCAGCACCTCCGCCGGCACGCTGGACGTTTCCAACCTGTACATCAAGGGCGTGTACATGGAAGGAAGGGACAAAGCGGCCATGAGCCAGGGCCACCAGATCATCTCCGGCGCTATTGCGGGTAAAAACATCATGGAATCTTCCGATTGTAAGACCTGTCATAAGCCCAACGAAAAGTCTATCGGCCCCAGCTTTATGGAAGTAGCTGAGAAATATAAAGCCGATCCGAAATCACCGGAATACCTGGCTGAGAAGATCATCAAAGGCGGTGGCGGCGTTTGGGGCGAAACCGCGATGAGCGCGCACCCGACCATTTCCAACGCGGAGGCCAAACAGATCGTGGAATACATCTTCTCCCTCGCGGGCGGCGCCAAACAGGAGCCCAGCCTTCCGGCAACCGGCTCCGTGGACCCCACGATGGGCAACGAGCTGAAAGACAGGGGTGTATTTTACCTGATGGCGTCCTATACGGATAAAGGCGGTAAAGGCATCCGCCCGATCACCGGCGCGGCAAACGCTGAACTTCGTAACCCGAGGTTCCAGGCGGGCAGCTATGTAAAATCAGATGCAGTTTCCTCGGTAGAGATCAACGGTAAAAAACTGCTGATCCCCACGGCTGATTCCTGGGCGGCTTACCGCGAAATGGACCTGACGGATGTGACCGGCCTGGAGCTGACCTATTTTGTACAGGAAGTGCCGCAGTACGGTTACACCGTTTCCGCGCACCTGGACAGCCAGGGCGGCCAGCAATTGGGCACTGCCAGCATTGGTGCGGGCGCTGCCTCCGGCAAGCCGAATACGGCCACTATTTCCTTCCCCGCGCTCAATGACGGGAAAAAACATACGCTTTACCTGGTATTTAAGGCGGCCGATGCTGCTGAGAAGCTGCCGGTAGGCATTGAAGTAGTGAGGCTTTTGGCAAAATAACACCCGCGCACACATAATTTTACCCGGAAAGGGAAGGATCATATCCTTCCCTTTCCTATTTTATTGATTAACAGTCATTTACCGGTCAACCTCCGGCCATCCTCCGACGAACCTTCGGTCATCCTCCGACGAAACACCCTCAAACCCTTGCTACGACTGAACACGGTCGGAGGATGGTCGGACAATGGCAGGAGGATGTCAGTAGGATCGCACCTTTTCCTTTGGCAGATCCAGATTTTAAACTTACCTTTGGTGTGTACTTAAATAAGTACGTATAATTGTACAAATAATAATAATGGAAGTCATCAACTATAGCGAGTTCAGGCAATCTTTAAAGGCGCATCTTGATAATGTCACAGACAATCATGATACGCTGATTGTGCCGCGTGGAGAAGATAAAGGAGTGGTGATCATTTCATTGGTGGAGTGGAACTCCATCCAGGAAACATTACATCTCATGAGGTCCGATAAGAACAGGGCTCGTTTGACAGAAGCGCTCAACCGCGCTGACGAAGGTATTAGCGAAGATCACCAGCTTATAGATTAACGAATGAACCTATCATGGGACCCATTGGGTTGGGAGGATTATTTGTATTGGCAGCAAACAGATAAAAGGATCCTCAAAAAAATCAATGAATTGATCAAAGATACGATGCGGCAGCCTTTTGAGGGATTAGGGAAGCCAGAGGCATTAAAAGCGAATCTGGCAGGATGCTGGTCCCGCAGGATAGACCAGGAGCACCGGCTGGTGTACAAGGTATATGATGACAGGATTCACGTTCTGATGTGCAGATATCATTATTGATCAACGAAGCAAATTATTAAGAATGCAGGTCATTGTATGGTGGCCTGCATTTTTTGTAATAGACAGGCCCGCTTCCGGGCATAAAAAAAGGCCGCCAGGGAGGCAGGCTTTTGATATTGAATGAGTTATGTTATCCGATCTTCATCATTTTCTTCCGCATCTTCTTCGCGCGTTTCTGGCTGGTATGCACAAAATTCACCAGCAGCACTATGATGATAATAAAAAGACCGAAAAATTCACGGGTGTCTTCGATCCAGGGAGTGGAGGCTTTCATGGCGCCGGCGATGTTCTCCGCCTGGTGTTCGGTCATCCAGCTGAGTACCCCGTCTTTGGCGAAAAACAGGTATACTGCGTAACCCAGGCAGGCGAAGATGCCGAACAGGTACCAGCCTTTGTAATAGTTGCCAGCTGCCGCCAGACCGCAGAAGATAGCCCCGTAAAGGTAAATGGGCATCCAGATATAAGGGTCGGGATCGTTCCACTGAAGTGCGGCAAAAAGGACAAACAGTACGGCAAAAACGACATTGAATATTTTCATGGTGTTTAAAACTGAAATAATATTAGCTAAATTGATTAAACTTACGGAAAATCCCGCACACAAGTATCAGATTATGAGGCCGAAAAAAAAAGTGGCCAAGATGTTTGTGGTTGTTAAATAAATGTTATAATTTTAGAACATAAGGAACAACAAAATTGTTATTTAAACCATTGCATGAATAAAAAATCTACGCTGACTCGTCAACCTAAATAATTTTCTGTCTTTATAAATTCCACTTTGAATCAGGCACTTTATTCCAGAAAAGTGCCATATTAAAAGACAGCCAGCTTGATTTCCTTTTCTTGCAAAATCGTTTTTCCAAAGGGAATGTTAAAATTTTGACACTTTGGGGTGAGCGCTGAACGATTTTTAATCCTTATATTGCAGGTATAAAGCAGGGCCACCAACCCGGCACGGCTTTTGAAATACCAACCCTGAAAAAGACATTGGGGACCGCATCCCCTAAAGAATATCCTGGTTACTAATCAGGTTTTAGAATGGCGGAAGGAGAGGCACTAGTTGCCTCTCTTTTATTTTTACGAAACCGTTAAAGCCCCCATCCGCCGCCGCTTTTCCACTACCCCGGCGCCTCCCTGCAAAAATTATCTGCTCCGCCTTACACCCGAAATTCATTATTTTAGCCCCATGGGATACGCATTTAACAGGGAATCGGTTTCGGGAATACTATACCAGGTACTCGTCAGCAATACTCAGGAAAAAGGCCAACAATGGGTGTCAGATAAACTTCGCAACTGGCAGGAGCAAAATTCCATGCAGGCATTTAATCTCGCTTTTACCGCGGCGCCCCGTTTTCTCGGGCGCGGGACCGTTAACGTAACCGCAGAGCAGGCCGTGGCCCTGCAGCCTTTCCAGCTGGAAGGTTATACCGTGGACAGGCTGTTTCGGGTATGGTGGCTGATGCAGCTGCCGCCTGCCGATCAGAAAACGTATTCCCCCGCTATAGAAAATCTTTTTCACGCCGCCGAAATGAACGAGCTGGTGGCGCTTTACGGCGCGCTGCCTTTGCTGGCATTTCCGGAATCCTGGAAAATGCGCACGGCGGAAGGCATCCGGTCGAACATCGGGGGCGTGCTGGAAGCTATTATGCTTCACAATCCTTACCCAGCACAGTACCTGGATGAGCCCGCGTGGAACCAGCTGATCATGAAAGCGTTCTTCACGGAAAAAGCGGTACAGCATATCGCTGGGATGGACGAGCGTGCCAATGCCTCGCTGGCGCGCATCCTCACAGACTTTGCGCATGAGCGCTGGGCCGCCGGGAGGACCGTCCATCCGCTTATCTGGCGGATGGTGGCGCCGTTCATCCATGCGGGCAATTTTGAGGATATCGAAAGGATATGGTTTTCAGAGCAACATGCTGAAAGAGAAGCCGCTGCGCTCACCTGCGCTGCGTCTGCATATCAGCCGGCAAAAGACCTGCTGGAAACAAGAAAGGAAATGAAAGAAGACATAAGCGCCGGAAAGCTTACCTGGCACACGGTTGCCAGTCGTGTAAATGGCTAATTGATGTTATTGGCCGGTGCGCCCATTATTATTAATTTAAACCCAATTGTAATTTATATTCATATGTGTTGTAGTGCTCAGCTGACGGAAAAGGATCTCGTACCCCAATCGCTTAATCCAGCTTACCTGGATGCCATCAAAGGCATGCGTTTTTTTGACCCGCATGTACACATGACTTCGCGGACCACGGACGATTACCAGGCCATGGCGGACGCCGGCGTGGCCGCCATTATAGAGCCCGCCTTCTGGCTGGGCCAGCCACGCACCGGCGTGGATACTTTCCGGGATTATTACAGCAGCCTCGTAGGCTGGGAAAGATTCCGCTCTTCGCAGTTCGGCATCAAACATTACTGCACCATCGGCCTCAATTCAAAAGAAGCGAACAACGAGGCGCTCAGCGAACAGGTGATGGAGATACTCCCGCTCTTTATTTACAAAGAAGGCGTGGTAGGCGTTGGCGAGATCGGGTTCGACGATCAGACGGCCCTTGAAGAAAAATATTACCGCGCGCAGCTGCTGCTTGCAAAAGAAGCAGGCCTGCCCGTGCAGATACATACCCCGCACCGCGATAAAAAACAAGGCACGCAGAAAAGCATGGACATCGCGATAGAAATGGGCCTCGACCCTCATATGGTGATCGTGGACCACAACAACGAAGAGACCGTGAAAGAAGTGCTGGACCGCGGTTTCTGGGCGGCCTTTACCATTTACCCCTTTACCAAAATGGGCAACGAAAGAATGGTGGAGGTAGTGAAACAATACGGTACTGAACGTATTATGGTGAACTCCGCCGCGGACTGGGGCATCAGCGATCCGCTCGCAGTGCCCAAAACGGCCGCGCTGATGCTGGAACGCGGCATTTCAAAAGCGGATGTTGAACTGGTGACCTATCGCAACGCCATTACCGCGTTTGCGCAAAGCGGCCAGATCAACGAAGCGGATTTTGAACAACCCGGCGAAATTGATCAGAGCCTGAAATATAATGGAAGCACTGTTTTGCGGGGAGGGCAGCAACCCAGGCCGAATAAACAATCCACCATTATCCGGTAACAATTTTATCCATTGCTTTATTGTATTGAAAAACCTGATTAAAACGTGAACTATATCCTCAGCAAACTGACCGGCTACCTGCGACTGATGCGGCCCGCCAATATACTGACGGCCATTACCGATATAATGGCCGGCATAGCCATTGCCGGGTTTCTTGCGCATGGGCTCACAGACGTTCAGGCTGTACTGCAGGTGACCTGTCTCGCCATAGCCACCATCGGCCTCTATGGCGGCGGCGTGGTATTCAACGATATTTTTGACGCATCGCTGGACCGTATAGAGCGGCCCGAGCGGCCCATTCCCTCCGGTATTATTTCAAAGACCGAAGCGGTCGTGCTGGGCGTGTACCTTTTGCTGTTAGGCGTGCTGGCCGCTTTTACCGTGGGCGAGCTCTCCGGTTTTATAGCGATCGGCATCGCGGTGGCGGCGCTGGTGTACAATAAATGGGGCAAACATCACAAAGTACTGGGCCCTTTTAACATGGGGCTGTGCAGGGGGCTGAACCTTTTGCTGGGCATCAGCATCGTGCCCGCTTCGCTGCCGCATTACGGATGGCTGGCGGTAGTGCCGGTATTGTACATCGCTTCCATCACCATGATCTCCCGCGATGAAGTGCATGGCGGAAAAAAACGCACGCTGGTGATGGCCGCTATCGGTTACGCCATCGTATGTGCGTTGATCCTCTGGCAGGGATTTATGAAAGGAGAGGCGCTGAAAGTTGGTTTTTACCTCGTCATTTTATTATATCTCATCCTCACCCCGCTCTTTAAAGCCATGAAGGAGCCTACGGGGCCCAATATCGGCAAAGCCGTGAAAGGGGGCATTATCGGCCTCATTGTCATGAACGCCGCCTGGGTGGCCGCCTTTGCGATATTTCCCTACCCGCTTGCGGTGCTGGCCTTTTTGCCGCTTTCCATGCTGCTGTCCAAAGCATTCGCCGTTACCTGAGCCGTTCATCCCTGCCCGTACCGGGAGGGAAACGACCACTGTTACCACATCCGCTGTTTACATGATAAGGGCTTCGCCTCCGCTGTAAAAAATAGCAGGCGGTAATGCTCTTTTTTGTACATTTAACCGTTTAAAAATTCCCCGGGAACCGGGCAGGAGCTTAGCTATGTCGTACATTCAACAATCTTTCAGCGTACAGTTCGAATACAAGGTTTTCTTTACGGAACATTTATTTGACCCATCCAATCCGGTATTCGCGGAGTTCCTGGACTCCCGCGCGGAAAAAGGCATCAGGAAAAAATTACTTTTTATCGTGGACGATGGTGTGACCAAACACCATGAAACATTGCAGGAACAGATCACTGCTTATTGCAGCAGCCTGGACAATTACGAGCTGGTGCAGGACATCATCGTGGTGCCCGGCGGTGAGGCGTCTAAAAACGACCTGCAATTATTTTACTGGCTCGTGAACGCGGTGGACCAGCACGCCATAGACCGTCACTCTTACGTGATCGGCATCGGCGGCGGTTCTGTGCTGGACCTGGTAGGTTATGTAGCGGCGGTAAGCCACCGCGGCATCAAACATATCCGCATACCCACCACTGTATTGTCGCAGAACGACTCCGGCGTGGGCGTGAAGAACGGTATCAATTACCATGGCAAAAAGAATTTCCTCGGCACGTTTGCGCCGCCCGCGGCCGTATTCAACGACGCGTTTTACCTCACCACCCTCGATGAGCGCGACTGGCGCTCCGGTATGATCGAAGCCGTAAAAGTGGCACTGATCAAAGACGCCGCGTTTTTTGAGTGGATGGAAACACATGCTGACGAGCTGGCGGTGGGTGAGCCCAAAAGTCTTCAATACCTGATCCGCCGTTGCGCGGAACTGCATATGCAACACATCGGCGGCGCCGGCGATCCCTTTGAAAGCGGTTCTTCACGCCCGCTGGATTTCGGTCACTGGAGCGCGCACAAGCTGGAGCAGCTCACCGATTTCGAGCTGCGCCATGGCGAAGCCGTATCCATCGGCATTGCGCTGGACAGTGTGTACGCCTGGCTGATGGGTATGCTGGACGCGGAATCCCTCGAAAGGATCATTCAGCTGCTGAAAACGCTGCGCCTCCCGCTTTACCATCCCCTGCTGGAAATAGAAGACGATTCTTCTCCCATCATGGCGGGCCTGGAAGAATTCAGGGAGCACCTGGGCGGAAGACTTACCATTGCGCTGCTGGAAGGGCCTGGCAAAGGCAAGGAAGTACATTCCATCGATCCCGCCACGCTGCGCAAAGCGGTGAACATGCTCCGCGATAAATGGTAACGCGGGTTTTTTAATCAGACTAGCACAAGACTACACACATGTATACGCCATCCGGCCACCTGACTTATTGCACCAATATTCACGCAGGCGAAAGCTGGGGAGATCATTTTGCCCAGCTGCAGCGGTTCATTCCCGCCGTAAAAGCGCTTGTAAGCCCGGACAAGCCCTTTGGCATCGGCCTGCGGCTCAGTAACCTGGCCAGCCTCGAATTGTCGAAGGAAGGGCCTTTAAATGCCTTTCGTGAATGGTTGAAAAAAAATGATTGTTACGTATATACCATGAACGGGTTTCCATACGGCGGTTTTCACCATGAGCGCGTAAAAGACCAGGTGCATACGCCGGATTGGGCCACTGCGGAACGTGTATCTTATACCATCCGCCTCTTCCGCATACTGGCGGCATTACTGCCTGAAGGCATGGAAGGCGGCGTGTCCACCTCTCCGCTGTCCTACCGCATCTGGCACCGCTGCGGCGAAGAACATAAGGCCATCATGGAAAGCGCCACGCTGAACATGCTGCTGGTAGTGGAGCAACTGATCCATATTCACCGCGGCGGCGGCCCCCTGCTTCACCTGGACGTGGAGCCCGAGCCGGACGGCATGTTGGAAAACTCTAAGGAATACATCGACTGGTATTTCCAGCACCTGCTTCCCGCGGGCGTGATGATATTCACGGAGAAGTTCGGCATGACGGAAGAAGAAGCCACACTGGCCATTAAAAATCATGTGCAGCTGTGTTATGACGTATGCCACTTCGCGGTGAGCTACGAAGAGCCGAAAGTAGTGCTGGAACGCCTGCACTTCTTTGGCCTGAAAGTTGGTAAGATACAGATAAGCGCCGCGCTGAAAGGCCTCTTCCCGAAAGAGGGAAGGGAAGCTGTAGTCAATGCGTTTGCGGCTTTTAACGAAGATATATACCTGCACCAGGTGATCGCGCGGATGGACAACGATCAGAAAGTACATTATCCCGATATGCCCGCGGCACTCGCTGATGCCGGCAGGGCAGACCTGGAAGAATGGCGCGCGCATTTCCACGTGCCGGTATTTGTACAGGACTTTGGCGTACTCACTTCCACCCGCGACGATATCAGCCGCGTGCTGGCATTGCAGGCCGCCAAACCGTTCACCCAACACCTTGAAGTGGAAACCTATACCTGGGAAGTACTGCCTCCGGGATTAAAACAGGAAATGGGCGGATCCATCGCCAGGGAGATGAAATGGGTGTTGCAACAGTTGGAATTATCCTGACATGGCCCTAGCTTTGGACCGGAATTGTAACGCGATAGAAGAACAGAAACTATGAAAAAAACGGTGGTAATAGATGTGGTAGGATTGTCTGCTGCCCTGATCGGCGAACACACGCCCTTTTTGACAGCTTACGCTAAAAAACGCCATACATCTGCCATTGCGCCGATGTTGCCCGCAGTGACCACTGCCGTACAGTCCACTTACCTCACCGGCCAGTGGCCCAGCGAACACGGTATTGTAGGCAATGGCTGGTACGACCGCACAGACAGCGAAATCAAGTTCTGGAAACAATCCAACAAACTCGTATACGGCGAAAAGGTATGGGAACGCGCACGCCAGCTGCATCCCGGTTTCACCTGTTCAAAAATGTTCTGGTGGTACAATATGTATTCCAGTGCGGACTTCTCCGTAACCCCGCGCCCGCAATACCTGTCTGACGGCCGCAAGGCACCGGACTGTTATTCACATCCCGCCTCCCTCCGCGACCGCCTGCAGCAGGAGCTGGGCACCTTTCCCCTTTTCCAGTTCTGGGGCCCGGGCGCCAATATCAAAAGCACACAATGGATAGCCGATGCGTCCATCCTCACAGATAAATGGCACAATCCGGACCTCACACTCATCTATCTCCCGCACCTGGACTATTGCCTCCAGAAATTCGGTCACGACTACACGAAGATCGCGCCTGAGCTGAAAGCGATAGATGGCGTGGTGCGCCAACTGGTAGAATACTACGAACAGCAGCAAAGCGAAATCATCATATTATCGGAATACGGCATCACGAACGTCAGCAAACCCATTCACATCAACCGGCTGCTGCGGGAGCACGGACTGATCAGCGTGAGAGTGGAAAGAGGCCTTGAGCTGCTGGATGCCGGCGCCTCCCGGGCCTTTGCCGTGGCGGATCACCAGCTGGCGCATATTTACATCAACGATCCGTGTTGCCTGAAGGAAGTACGCGAACTGGTGGAAAATATTCCCGGCGTAGAACTGGTACTGGACCGGGAAGGCAAACACGAACACCACCTGCACCACGAACGGAGCGGAGACATCGTGCTGGTAGCCGACGAGGACAGCTGGTTCACTTACTATTACTGGGAAGACGATGCCAAAGCGCCGGACTTCGCCCGCATCGTGGATATTCACCGCAAGCCCGGGTACGACCCGGTGGAGATGTTCCTGAACCCGGCCGATCCTTTCGTGAAAATGAAAGTGATAGGCAAGGTGCTGAAAAAGAAACTCGGCTTCCGCTACCTCATGGACGTGATCCCGCTGGATGCCACACTCATTAAAGGCTCGCACGGGCGGATCAGCGGGGACAAAAAAGATCACCCTGTCCTTATTACCTCACAAAAGGTAAAGGACAATGTGCAGGCCGTGGATGTGCATGATATTATTTTGCAGCACCTGGGGCTGGAGGGGTAAAATGTTATTCCCGTTGTCATAATGCAATGAATATTCCCAATCGGCTCGGATTTCGCCCGAAAATGAGCCGATTAGCCGGTTTAACCGGCTCATGCAGACCGGCTTGCTGCGGAGCCTCCCCCGCTCATCTATTTTATCCTGATAATTTCCCATTCATTCCTTACATTTAATTGCAACCGATTGCTGTCAAAAGGGATAAGGGTTTCCCAACCCGTCCGCCACGTTAGATGCAGATAGGTAAGCAAAGGCTAAATCAAATTATTTCTTATGAAAAGGAGAGACTTTCTGAAGACCGGCGCCATGGCCGGCGTAGGGGCAGGGATCACTGTCCTGAACTTCCCCGTGTTCGGTAAAAACGCCCCCAGCAACAAACTGGTGATCGGGATGATGGGGGTGAATTCCCGCGGCAACTGGCTGGCCAAAGTAGCCTCCAAGCTGCCGAATGCGGAAGTGGGTTTTATTTGTGACGTGGACGACGTTGCGGCCGGAAAGGGGTTGAAAGCCGTAAGCCAGCAGGCACGCAAGCCGGAAGTGCTGAAAGATGTGCGGAAGATGCTGGAAAGGAAAGACCTGGACGCGGTGATGATCGCCGCACCGGACCACTGGCATGCGCCCGCCGCCATTATGGCCTGCGCGGCCGGGAAACATGTGTACGTGGAAAAACCGGTAGGCCACAACCCCTGCGAAGGTGAAATGGTAGTGGAAGCTGCCGCAAAATACAACCGCACGGTGCAGATGGGCAACCAGCGCCGCTCCTGGCCCAATATGCGCCAGGCTTATAAAGAGATACACGAGGACGGGATCATTGGCCGGGTGTACTTCGCCCGCGGCTGGTATGTGAACGACCGTAAACCGATAGGCGTAGGCAAAAAAGTGCCCGTGCCCGCGAACCTGGATTGGAACCTCTGGCAGGGCCCGGCGCCACGCCGCGATTTTATTGACAATGTGGTGCATTACGACTGGCATTGGCGCTGGCAGTGGGGCACCGGCGAAGCCTGCAACAACGGTACACACGAAGTGGACTGTATGCGCTGGTTCATGGGCGTGGATTATCCCACCACGGTCACCTCTTCCGGCGGCCGCTTCGCCTATTCCGGCGACGACTGGGAAACACCCGATACACAGACCATCACCTTCAACTTCGAAGGCAACCGCGCCATCGTGTGGGAAGGCCGCAGCTCCCATCCCTACAAGCTGGAAGGGTCAGGGCGGGGCTTCACCATCTTCGGCGAAAAAGGTTCCCTTTACTGCGATGGCGGTGACAGCTATAAGATCATGGACCTGAAAGGCGCCGTGGTAAAAGAAGTAAAAGAGAGCAAAACAGAGAACCGCGACGCCACCAACGTGGTGAGCCCCGCCGGGGAATTCCTGGACGCGGTACACATCAGCAACTGGATGGAAACCATCAGGGGAAATGCCAAGCTGAACTACGGCATCCTGGAAGGCAGCAAAAGCGTGCTGCTCTGCCACCTGGGCAATATTTCCCAGCGCACCGGCTCCATCCTCACCACCGATCCGAAAAATGGTCATATTCTGCATAACAAGGAAGCAGCCGCACTTTGGGGACGGTCCTACGAAAAGGGCTGGGAACCAAAGGTGTAAAGAAAGGGGGCCGCAATTTCAGCGGCCTCTTTCTTTTGTATTATTTAATTATTAAATTGGCTCCCACGGTTTTTACCGGTCAACCAAAAGCTGAATATTTGCCCCCGCGGAATCTAAAGCCGCGCTACGGCAACCAGTTTAAACATAGGAATCAGCATGTCTTCCAGGGAGTCAGAAGAAATATTATTAGTGGATGCATTAAGGGAAAACGACGTCGCGGCGTTTGATGCCCTGTACCGCCTGTATTTTCCCTCTGTGTACGCAAACATACTCCGCCTGGTGCGGGAGCCTTCCGCTGCGCAGGATATTGTGCAGGAAGTGTTTATCCGCCTCTGGGAAAAAAGACATTCGCTGAAAGCAGGTACTACGGCGGGCAACTGGCTGTTTGTAGTCAGTTATAACCGTTCTGTCAATCACCTCCGCGCCACGCTCAGGCAACGGCTGCATATGGAAGGGTTTGCGGAACAGGCGGATATGTCCGGCGCCGCAGAATGGGATCATACCAGCCTGCAGCTGGAAGTGCTGGAAAAAGCGATCGACCAGCTGCCGCCCCAGCGCAAAAAGGTGTTCCTGCTGTGTAAGATGGAAGGCAAAACATATGCGGAAGCCGCTTCCGAACTCCAGATATCCCACAATACCGTAAAAGAGCACATCTCCAAAGCCAGCCGGTTCATCCACGATTACATCCGCCTGCAGCCCGAATGGCAGGCGTTGGCCATCGCAGCGCCTTTGGCGGTTGTTTATTTCTCCTGAAAAGAAACGCCCTTAAAAATATTTTTTACCCCAACCACCCTTTTTACACCACCCGGTGTATTTATATCAAAAGGTACCTGATTTGACGCAACCTGAACAATATCTTAAAACGCTGCTGGCCAAAGAACAATGGACAGATGAAGAAAGCCGCTGGCTGCTTCATTACCTGGAACATACGCCCGCCGCGGAACTGAAAGAAATGCTGCTGGAAGAGTTCCATCAAAGGAACATCCCGGTACCGGATCTTTCCCTGCAGGAAAACATCCTGGACCGCATCCATGCACAGATGCAGCCCGTCCGGGAAACGAAGGCCGTGCCTATGCGCCGCTTCCGGGGCTGGCAGGTGGCGGCGGCCATTGCAGGTATTATCGTGCTCACGGGCGGTATTATCCGCTTCAGCCTTCAGCAGCCAAAGCAGGGTAACGCAACGGATCAGGCTGTTGCTTCCGCGGACCTTCACAAAGGAGATATTGCGCCGGGAGGAAACAAAGCACGCCTGGTGCTGAGCAATGGCAGCTCCGTAGTGCTGGACCAGGCGGCGGACGGTGCTATTGCAGGCGAAGAAAAGATACGCAAGCAGGATGAATCGCTGATCTACAACGAAGACGGACAGGATGGGAAAATGGCCTACAATACCCTCATCACCCCGAGGGGCGGACAGTACCGCGTACAACTCTCCGATGGCACGAAAATATGGCTGAACGCCGCCAGCAGCCTGGAATACCCGATGGCATTCAACGGCAGCGAAAGAGAAGTAAAACTTTCAGGCGAAGCTTATTTTGAAGTGGCCACGGATGCCTTCAAACCTTTTTATGTGACCATGAACGGCATGAAAGTACAGGTACTGGGCACGAATTTCAACATCAAAGCCTATGCGGATGAGCGGGAGTTTACCACGACGCTCACGGCGGGCGCGGTACGGGTAATATCCGCTGGTAAACAGGTAACGCTGAAACCCGGCCAGCAATCTACGTTTACGCCCGCATCCAACTCACTGGCCATGGCGGAAGGCGACCCGGAAGGCGCCACTGCATGGAAAAACGGTATCATCAATTTCCGCAACGACGAGTTATCCGCCGTTATGCGGGAGCTGGGCCGCTGGTATGATGTGGATGTAGCGTATGACAACAAAGTTACCGGGAACATTCATGTAACAGGCGCGATGCGCAAACAGGAGAACCTTTCGCAGGCATTAAGAATTCTGGAACTTACAGCCAATGTACACTTTACGGTAGAGGGGAGAACCGTAAGGGTCAGTCAATAAAAAACTACCATGAAACTTATCTGAACCGGCAGGGCACTGCCTGTATAGCCGGTGTATTGTCCATTTTGAAATTATTGAACTTAAAAACATACCAATGTTGAACTACAGAATCAAGGCGCTGAAACACCTGCTGCTGATTGTGCTGCTGGCGGGGCTGCATCTCACGGCCCTGGCCAGGGTACAGGATGTGCCGCTGAACGTGACGGTAAACAACGCGCGGCTGGAAACGGTGTTTAAGATCATCCGCCAGCAAAGCGATTACCTGTTCATCTTCCGGGACGAAAACATGGCCCGCGTTAAAACGAATATCACGCTGCAGCTGCGCAACGCTACCATACAGGAAGTGATGGACCGCGCGCTGGAAGGCCTGCCGCTCACCTATCGCATCGTGGACAAAACGGTGATACTGATGAAGCCGGAAGATAAAACAACACAGCAGGTGAAAGCCATTACCATATCGGGTGTGGTGCTGGATAATGAAAACAGGGAAGCGCTGCCCGGCGTGTCCGTATCTGTAAAAGGCGCCGCCGGCGGCACGGTGACCGATGCGAACGGCCGCTTCCAGCTGGCGAACGTCAGCGAACAGGCCACGCTGCTGTTTTCCTACATTGGCTTCACTACACAATCCGTGGAGATAAAAGACGGCAAAAACCTCACCATCCTCCTGCAACGCGAAAGCCGCTCCATGCAGCAGGTAGTGGTGGTCGGATACGGTACACAAAAGAAAACAGAACTGACCGGCTCCATCAGCACATTCAAACCCGATGACCTGAATGCCCGGCCGGTACTGGGCCCGGACCAGATGTTGCAGGGGCGTATGCCGGGTGTGAACGTATCTTCTTCTTCCGGTATGCCCGGCGGCGCGCTGCGTGTAAGCGTACGCGGCACAGGCTCGCTCAGCGCGAACAATGAACCGCTGTATGTGATCGACGGCGTGCCCATCATCCCGCACAACGCGGCCATCTTCAACTTCGGTGGTGAAATGAACCCGCTGGCCCAGCTGAACCCGGCGGACATCGCCTCCATTGAAGTACTGAAAGACGCATCCTCCGCCGCTATATACGGCTCACGCGCCACGAACGGCGTAGTGATCATCACCACCAAAAGCGGCCGCAAAGGCACTGGCGGGCTCAATGTAAACGCATGGACCGGTGTTACGGATGTGCCCAACCTGCGTAAAGTGAAAATGGCGGACTCCAAACTGTACCTGGAAGTGGCGAACGAAGCGATTGATAACTACAACCAGCAATACGGTTACGAGCCAGGCAACAGCAAGTTCATTCCCGGTGTGGACAATCCCTATCCCGGCCTGCCCGAAACGGACTGGATGAAACTGGTGCTGCGCAAAGCCTGGTCGCAAAACCTGGACATCTCCGCATCAGGCGGCAATGACAAGACCACCTATTACATCTCCGGCGGCGTGCTGAACCAGCAGGGCACCGTGATCTACAACGACCTGAAAAAATACACCGGCCGCATCAACCTCGCGTCTGAACCGCTCAGCTGGCTGAAAACCGGTGTGAACCTCAGCTTCAGTTATTCGGACAACAACAGGGTGCCCGGCTCCAACCTCGGCTCTTCCGTGATGAGCAGAAGCCTTCCCCACCGCCCGTTTGACCGGCCTTACAAACCGGATGGCAGCTACTACGTAGGCGGCACGCCCGATCTCGTATATCACAATCCCATCCAGATATTAAGAGAAGAAGTAGCCGCGCTGAAAAGCTACCGTATGCTTGGCAATGCTTTCGCGGAGATACGTTTCTCTCCTTCTTTTACCTATAAAACTTCTTTCGGTACGGACCTTGGTCTTACCCACGATTACGTGTATTACAACCAGGCGCATCCCTACGGCACCGGCAACGGCAGGCTGATAGACGAACGCCGGTGGATGACGAACATACTGCTGGAAAACACGCTCACTTACACACACCAGTTCGGCGGCGTAAAGCTGGACCTGTTGGGCGGCCATTCCTTCCAGCGCGTGATGACTTCCGCCAGCAGCATCGACGGCAACGGTTTCCCCGCGCCATCGTTTGACGTGCTGGCAGCGGCTTCCGTGATCACCAACGCCACCACCAACCTGTACGGGAACGCCATGGAATCTTATTTCGGCCGTGCGAACCTTGCCTGGAAAGAGAAGTACCTGCTGGGCGCTTCCATCCGTACAGACGGGTCTTCGCGCTTCTCCCCCGATAACCGGTATGGTTATTTTCCTTCCGTATCCGCGGGCTGGCAGGTGTCCAAAGAACCTTTCTGGACCTTCAGCGGCACGGATCTTAAAGTTCGCGCGAGCTATGGCTCCACGGGCAACCAGGAAGGCGTGAGCAACTACGCTTACCAATCCCTCACCGGCGGCGGTTATAACTACGACGGCAAAAGCGGTATCGCCATCACAGGATTTGGTAACAACGACCTTACCTGGGAAAAAGCGAACCAGTTTGATGCGGGCATCGACCTCTCACTGCTGAAAAACAGGGTGAACCTTACCGTGGATTATTTCCTGAAGAACACGACGAACCTGCTGTACAACATGCCGGTCCACGCCACCTCCGGCTTCACCAGCCTGACGAGCAACATCGGGTCTATGAGGAACAACGGCCTGGAAGTAGCGTTGGGGACAGATTTCCAGTTCGGGGAACTGCAATGGCGTTCGGACTTTAATATCTCCTTTATCAAAAACCGCATCACCTCACTTATCGGCAACAACGATGTGCTGTCCATCGGCGGCAACAGGGCCTTGCAGGTAGGGTACGACATCGGTAGCATCTGGGTGTATAAAATGATCGGCATTTTCCAGGATGACAAAGAAGTGCCCGCGCCGCTGAAAGCTATTGGGGTAAGAGCGGGAGACGTGCATTACGAAGATGTGAACGGCGACGGCAATATCGATATCAACGACCGCCAGATCGTGGGCAGTTCCAATCCTGATTTTTTTGGCGGCTGGAACAACACCTTCCGCTGGCGCAACTTTGATCTCACCGTTTTCTTCAACTACTCCGTAGGCCAGGAAATATACGCTTCTTCACGTATCACCATCGAAAGGCTGGGGCAGAACAATGTGAACAATGTGGCCAGGGTAGCGGAAGACAGGTGGACAGGGCCGGGCACGAGCAATACCACGCCGCGGGCCATTTACAGTCTTGCATACAACCTCTATAATTCATCGAGGTGGATGGAAGACGGATCTTTCCTGCGCCTGCGTACCGCATCCCTCGGGTATGAGCTGCCGCGCGCATTGCTGCAAAAGGTGCACATCAAACGCCTGCGTGTATATGCACAGGCGGATAATCTCTGGCTCTGGACCAAATATTCCGGCCTCGATCCGGAGGTGTCCTCCAACCTGGACCCCCGTTTTATCGGGGAGGACAATCTTGTATTGCCCCAGCCGCGGGCCTTCAACTTCGGCATAAACCTGAATTTCTAAACCGATGCAAAATATTGTTATGAAACGAACCGTGATGCCTTTCATACTCGCCGCATGTACCCTGCTGGTGTCTTGCAGCAAAATGCTGGACGTGAAGTCGCACTCCGCCGTAGCTACGAACACATTGTCTGAAGCAGACGTGGAAGCCTTCCTGACCGGCATTTACAACCGCATGCAAAATGCGCCCGGCGCGGAATCCTACATCTCCTTCGACATTACCGGCGGCAACCTGATCAACGCGGGCGCCACTACAGATGGTGGTCTGAATACCTTTATCACGAACATCCTGCGCCCTGAGAATGGCCTGATGTCCGCCGCATGGAACGGTTATTATTCCGCACTTTTCCAGGTGAACAACCTGCTGGAAACGCTGGACGGCATGCCCGATACAGAGCGGAAAATGCAGGTAGCCGGTATCGCGCATTTTTTCCGCGGGTACCTGTATTATAACCTCGTAACCCGCTGGGGCGGCGTGCCGGTATTAAGAAAAAACACCACCGCGAAAGTAAAACGGAATACCGAAGCGGAAACCTGGGCATTTATCGAAGAAGAGCTGGAGCAGGCGATCACACACGCGCCGGCTTATACAGCGGGCCAGTACTACCAGGTGTCCGGCATTGCCGCAAAAGCCCTGATGGCACGTGTAAAACTGGCGCAGGGTAAAAAAGAAGATGCGGGCAAACTTGCGGAAGAAGTAATAGGAAGCGGCCTGTTTTCGCTGGATGCTTTTGAGAAAATATTCCGGGCCACGCAGAATACGGAAGAGATATTTTCTTTTAAAAACCTGACCACCGAATCGTCTATCCGCGTGAGCACCCTCTTTTACACCTACGCACATACCGTAAAAGGAAGTTACGTATACAGGCCCACGCAGGAAGTGATGGACATGTTCACCGCCGGGGACAAACGCACTGCTCTGTCCGTGGAAACTTTCCAGGGCCTGCGTGTGATCAATAAATATCCCAGCGGCCAGAGCGGTACGGACCCGATCGTCGTGGTACGCCTGGCGGAAATGTATCTGATCAGCGCGGAAGCAAGAGGCCTGGCGGGTGTTGACAGGCTGAATGAACTGCGCGTTTTCCGGGGCCTGGACCCCATACAGCCTGCTACGGACGAAGACTACCTGGATGCCGTACTGCTGGAGAGAAGGAAAGAACTGCTGGGCGAAGGCTTCCGCTGGTACGACCTGGTGCGCCTGAACCGTGCCGTGCAGGACATCGGCCTTGCGGGCCGCGAGGTGAAATATCCGCTGCCCATGAACGAACTGGCGCTGAACAACCTGCTGGATCAAAACGACGATTATTAATACTGAATAAACGAACTGATATGTTGAATAAGTTAAGACTCATTCCCGTACTGATATTGTTCGCAGCCGTAAGCGTGAGCTGCGAAAAGGACAGTGTGGCCCAGGCCCCCGTCATCATCGAAAGTCCGCTTACGAAAAAGATCGCGGACAGCTCCGGCGTGGTGGCGCAGGTATTTTCCGATACGCTTTTCCAGGTGACGCCGGGTATCATGGAGACAGACATTCATTACCTGAGCACGGACGGTTATGCCATGCACGTGTTTATCCTTGAAATAGATACGAAACATCCCGGCCTGAAACTGAAAGCAGGTACGCCTTACAACGCCAGTGCCTATGCCATGCAGACCGTGCCGGACATGGCTAAATACCTCGAAACCGGCAACGCCAAAGTAATGGCCGCTGTAAATGCGGACTTCTTTAACACCTCAACCGGCGAGCCCCGCGGCATATTTGTCAAAGACGGGAAGGTGATCAAAACCACCTGGGCAAACGCACGCAGCGCCACATTTATGGGCGTGACGAAAACGGGGGAGATCGTGATCGGCAACCGCGCGGAGTTTGCAGAACAACAAAACGACCTCCGGGAAGCGCTCGGTGGCGGTCCCATGCTCGTGAGGGACAACCAGGTGCTGACACAAACGGACCTGACCGTGGAACCGCGCACCGGCATCGGTATGAACGCGTCCGGCAAGATGTATTTCATTGTAGTGGACGGCCGCAGCTTCTATTATTCAAATGGCATCACCATCACCCGTCTTGGCCAGATGCTGAAAGCCTGCGGCGCTACGATTGCCATTAATGTAGACGGCGGCGGCTCCAGCACCTTTATGATCAAACATCCGCTGGCGGATGTATGGCAGGTGCGCAACCGTCCCAGCGATGGTACTAACAGGGCCGTGGGCAATGCGTGGATGATCATGGCACAATAATCCTAACCCTAACAGATCAGAATCATGAAACAAATTATAACGGGATGTTTACTGCTGGCATTGTTCTTCAGCGCCGGCTGTAAAAAGGATGATGACAAACAGGAAACCGGCTCGCCGGTAGTTACCGCCATCTGGCCGTCTTCAGGCACAGCCGGCATCATCGTAACACTGAAAGGAAAAAACTTCAGCTATGTGCGTGAGAACAATAAAGTGCAGTTCAACGGTGTGGATGCGATCGTAATCGAAGCGGCCGCTACACAATTGCAGGTGGTGAGCCCTGCTACAGGTGCCACAGGACCGGTAACAGTAGCCGTAGGGAATACTAAAACAGAAGGGCCGGTGTACGCGTATGTGCCCGCCATGGAAGAATATATCGTGGAAACATATTCCGGCAGCACTACGGCCGGTTCGGTGGACGGCCCGGTAACCAGCGCACTCTTCCGCAATCCCGAAGGGGTGGCCGTAGATGCAAATGGCCGCCTGATCGTAACGGACAGGGGCAATAACCGCATCAGGATGATAACGGCGGGAGAAGTAAAAGCAATAGCCGGGAATACCGCCGCAGGGTACACAGACGGAGCGGGTGCAACAGCACAGTTCAAACTGCCCTGGAAAGCCACGGCGGACGCAGCGGGAAATATCTACGTGGCGGACAGGGATAACAACGCCATCCGCAAGATCACCCCGCTTGGCGTAGTGAGCACTCTCGCGGGCGGTGGAACGGCCGGTTACGCGGACGGTGTGGGTACTGCCGCAAAGTTTAACCAGCCGCTGGACGTAGCGGTAGATGCCGCGGGAAATGTATACGTGGCGGATAACCTGAACCACCGCATCCGCAAAGTAGCAGCGGACGGTACGGTGACCACCCTTGCCGGGAGCGGCACAGCCGGTTTTGCAAACGGTACCGGCACGGTCGCGCAGTTCAAAAACCCGAGTGGCCTGGATGTGGATAAGGACGGGAATATTATTGTGGCGGACAGGCTGAACCACCGCATCCGTAAGATCACACCCGCTGGTGTGGTGACTTCCATCGCGGGGGACGGTAACACCGGCTATCGCGACGGAGATGCGGCGGGTGCCCGTTTTGCGGACCCATACGGTATTTCAGGAGATAAAAACGGGAATATCTTTATTGCCGATCTTAATAACAACAAGATCCGCAAGATCAATGCGGCAGGCCTGGTAAGCACGGTGGCCGGCACCGTGAAAGGATATGCGGACGGCGCGGGAGCGGCAGCCCAAATGAACGGCCCGACCGATGTATGTGTGGATGGAGACGGTGTGATCTATGTAGCGGACCTGACCAACCATTGTATCCGGAAGATCACTTTGATGAAGTAATCATAAAAAAGACGGTATAAAAAAAGGGGCTCACTGTAGCCCCTTTTTTATGCTGAATAGAATTCGTTTTTTCCATCGCGTTTTCTTAAAACACCAGCCTTGCGCTTCCTTTCATTTTAAAATATGTTCCCGTTTCCTTGAATTCGATATCACAGAAAGTAATGACGATTTTACCGTTCTCACGTGTTATGGCGACATTGCCGCTTTCTGCAACATAATAGGCACTGTAAGCAAGGAACCTGATGTCCACTTCGTCTCTGTACTCCGGCTGTGCTTTGATCCTGTACATGCCCGTAGGAAGCGTTCCGGGTGTTTTGAAGGTGAAGGTAATGTCACTGTCGTAGCTGTCGGCAATTACCTGTGTTTGCCCGGTTACAGTGATATCATGGAACTGGATATTGCGGAAAAGCTGGGCTGTGTTATCGTTTAACTGGCAGGCGGGTTCCGAGCCTTCTACTACCACGGAATCAGTGACGGCGGTATAAACGCAGCCTGATTTTGAGATAACATCCACGGTGTAACGCCCCGCGGCAAATCCATTGGAATAGGGAATTTCGGGATTGGCTTCGTGGGAATTGAAATTATCAGGCCCGTGCCAGTTGATGATGGCTACGTTGTCAATGCCGCTGACGGACAACTGGATGGTTTCGCCCGCCATAACAGGGGAATTGGTGCTCACAACGGGTTTTATTGAAGGATCGCAGGGCTTTCCGGCGTCGCTTTTTTTGCAGCTATTGATCGTAATGATGCAAAGAGCAGAGAGTATAATAGTGTTGAAATTCATCATGCTGGATTTAATGGTTAATTCTGCCTCCGAAGATCAGTGCGGCCTGAAGTTGAAAGTAAACGTTGTCTATAACTACTTTCGGCCCGGGCCTTATGCCTATTTCCGCACCTACCCTGTGACCGCGGTGGCTTTTCATCCTGGTTGACCTGTAGCCCGCCCTGGCGCCTATTTTGGTGAGGGGCGTAGCGCTTATGTTGATGCGTTGCGGAATGTGCTCCCCTTCATCCGTTACATAGAGAAGCGAATGATAATAAACCAGGTCCTCCAGTTTAAGCTGCTGCGCATACATCGCGTCCAGGTAAAGGTCGTTCTGCCTTTTCACTTCCCGGACACCGCTGAATTCATTATCCAATAACTGGATTTTCATGTCCCAGTACGAGCTGAGTCCGATGCCCGCACTGATAATGCCGGAGCGCATCATGGCAGACTGCTCGTTGACATTGCCGGGGATTAAAGGATATTCCTCTCCGCCGTAGTGATAGATATAGGGCTCGGTATTGGTTTTGAATTCAATCCCGGTGGACGATCCGTATATCAACCGGTTGTCTATCTGGTAACCAAGCCGCAGCGTTACGGATTTCTGCACATCGCCGGTGAGCGAGCCCACCACTTCCGCTACCCGGCCGCCCAACCGTTTACTGCCAAGGCCAACACCATACTTGCGCTCCACGGTCCAGCTCTTTACAGGGAACTTTGTCTGTATATCCAGATTATTCGCCCTGCGGTACCTGGTAGGTGCGGCGGTCTCCTGCCAGTCGAAAGGAGTGACATTTTTTTCCACTTCCGGATTGTCCAGGTAAGCGACCTGGTAATCTACAGAAAGGCCGATGTTGTTTTTGTGGGTATAAAAAAATCCCACCCCGCCTTTTATATTGGTATTGAGGCCGTTGACGTCCACATTGGCCAGCGTAAGCGCAAATCCCGACATTCCCGAATTCTCCGGCTCATTGCGCAGCAGATCATAAAGTACTTTTTTCTTAGGGACCATTTTAACAGGACTGGTTTCGCCCGGCTTCCGCGCAGCTGTGGTGTCTTTGGGTTGCTGCGTCGTATCTGTCTTTAATGGGAAATAACACTTGTCATTGTATACATCCACCGACATATGAAGATGTTTGGTTGCCTTTCTGTATTTGATCCAGGCCACTACTGTGCCGGTGACCATTACGCCGGCGCCGATGCCGAAACGGGAAAAGAACCGGCCCTCGTCCATCCCGGGGTTATTGAACAGGCCAGAGAATGCGATCGCGGTTCCGGCGGCAAATCCGCCCCACATGTACAGTTTCGCATTTTTACGGTAGGTGTTGCTTTTGTTGAGCTCTGCCTGGGCCAGGTAACATTTTGCATAATAACGACGGAGAATATCGCCGCGTTTATCAATTTCCACGGCCGCTTTGCCATCTATGCTGATCATGGGATGGTCCACCGTATAGGTCCTGTAATATCCGCTCGAACTGCGCGAAGTGTGGGTTACGCTTTCATAGAGGATTTCCAGCTTAGTAGTATTGCCCGCTTTGCGCATTGCTGCTTTGGCTTTGGCTAAGGAGTCTGTTTGGGCTTTGGACAGGATAGGGGACAACAATAAAAGTAGTGCCACCTGCCAGGATTTTGGTTTCCGCATAGTGTATCAGGTTAGGGAATAGGCGGCAAGATATGGGGAAATACCGGAATATATATAGCATAATTGTGCTATATTTAATAAATCATCATATAATTATTATCATTTGCCGAGTTGCTCCTGCACTTTCTTCGGCAGCTTGCTTTTTACCAGGTTGTAAGACTCTTCCAGCAGTTGTTTTAATTCATCCTTTTTAACAGCAGAAGACTTACGGACAGAAACCCAGAGGTGTTTTGCCATATACGGCGCCGGGATGATGTTTTCCCGTTCGGTCAGTTCCTCAAAATTCTCCGGCGAGCATTTGAAGGAAAAATAATGCGGGGCCTCTATGCCCACTACGCAAAACATTTTAGCGCCCACACAAAAGCAGAGGTCCGCACCCCACTTGATGTCTTCCGTAACGCCCGGGAACTTGCCGCATATACTGCGAAGGGTATCTACCATAACACGGTGTTTATTCCCGCAAAAGTAGGAAATACCGGGTTGCCCATAAAAAAAGACATCCCGAGGAATCGGGATGTCGATTGAAAAACAGTGAACAATGAAATAGTCGCTGACTACTTCAAACTCTTTATTTTGATGCTGCGGTAGCTCACGGCATTGCCATGATCCTGCAGCAGGATATGTCCTTTTTCAGCCATGCCGAAGTTGGGTATCTTCTCGTATTTGCTGCGGGCCACGAGGGCTTTGTAAATATTGTCGCCCCGTACATAACTCACCACTTTGTGCCCGTTCATCCAGTGTTCCACGCGATTGTCAGGATACACTACCACGCGGCCGTGGTTCCATTCGCCTACTTTTTTGTGGGAGGCGTACAGTTTGTAAGCGGGGATGAGGTCGTACAGGGAGCCGATCTTGCGGTTGCCTGCGGCGCCCAGTTTGGCGTCAGGATGTTTTTCGTCGTCCAGCACCTGGTATTCCAGGCCGATGGCGGAGCCTTTGTTGCCTTCTGATTCGGTCACAAAATATTTCACGCCGCTGTTCGCGCCTTCGGTGAGTTTAAAGTCAAACTCCAGGGAGAACGCGGAAAACTCTTCGTCTGAAACGATATCGCCGCCATTGGTGCTTTCAGCGCCGCTGGAAGGTTCTACGTTCAGGGTGCCGTCTGTGATATTCCATCCTTTTTCGGGGAAAGCCTGTTTGTAAGCGCCGCGCCAGCCTTTGGTGGTGGAGCCGTCCCAGAGGAGGCGGATGCCCTGGCGTTTTTCCTGTTCGGACAGGGTGTTCGGGATGTTATTTACCACGTACACGGTGTCGTAGGGAGAATATTGGGAGGCGGCGGGGTTTTCGATGATGCGGATATTTCTCCAGCGGATGTTTTTACCGGCATCTTCCTGTTTTTTACCGATACCATGCACCTGCAGGGCGATAAAACCGGAAGGCAGCTCGTTATCTATCACATGCGAGGCGGATATGCCGTTTATAAAGGTGCGGATCTCGGAGCCACGGCATTCGATGCGGTATTTGTTCCAGGCGTTGGCTTTGTAGGCATGCTGGGCGCCGGGGTTCAGCTCCAGTGGGTAGAGCCAGCCGCGGCGGCCTTCCTCGTACACGCCACCGCTCCAGCGGCGGGGTGAGGGGTCTACTTCCATCTGGTAGCCATATACACGGCCGTTCTGGTATTCGGGTTTGCTCTGGCTGCGGAACTGGATGCCGGAATTGAAGTCTTTGTCCAGCTTATACTCCACTTCAAAAATGAAATCGCCGTAATCTTTTTCGGTGGCCAGGAAAGAGTTGGGTTCAGACAGTACGGTGGTGCCTACGATCTCGCCGTTTTTTGCTGTGTAGATGGCTTTACCGTTCAGCTGTTTCCAGCCTTTGAGGTCTTTGCCGTTGAAGAGGTTCTGCCATTTGCCGCCCTGAGCGGAGACGGCGGTGAGCCATAGCAGGCCGCATCCGAGAAGGATAAACTTTTTCATGGAAATAGATTTGTATCAGTAAAGCCGCCGTTTGCCATCCGGGTATAAGCACCTGCCGCTTTCAGTTTGATTTTTTTAAAGTTGACCGGTAAGCGCCGGCCCGGGCGGCGCTGCACTAAGCTGTTATGCACCAGTAAGATGAGCTCAGGCGGGAACCAAGATAGAAAAATATCACCAATATTTGCAAACGATTGCAAAAAGATTGATGAAGGGCGTTTTTACCAAGATAACAGGATAATTCTGGATCCGCAAGGGCGGTGTGGGAGCGGATGGGTCAAAATTGCAAAGTGACGGTATATTTTCCCAAAACCCATCTTATACGATCGATATAGGATCGCTATTAGATCGCTATAGGATAAAAAATGGTAAAATCGTAGTAGTCCGAAAGTGATGATATATTCACCCTAAGCCTGGTCGAACGATAGAGCAAGGATCGTCGAAGGATAGAGCAAGGAGAGAGCAAGGAGAAGAAGGGTTAAAATAGTATCAATGAAGGGAAGCGGTTGGGGTGTTACGGCCGTTCCGGGGTGGAACCTGACCAGAATCAGGAGAAAATATCCGGGCGGGTATTCCGGAATATCACTCCTTTACTTACCTTTGCAGCCAAAAATAGGGGGGTGCATACCCTTTTATGTAAACCTTTTAATATATATGTCTGGACAGCTTAAAGAAGTTCGTAACCGTATTAAATCCATCCAGTCTACCCAGCAGATCACAAAAGCCATGAAAATGGTGAGTGCTGCCAAACTGCGCCGTGCACAGGATGCCATCGTACAAATGCGCCCGTATGCCGAGAAATTGCAGGAAATGCTGCAAAATATCGTAAGCAACAGCGAAGGCGATTTTGACATGGCGCTGGCTGCCAACCGCCAGGTGGAAAAGGTCCTGATCGTGGCTGTCACTTCAGATCGCGGATTGTGCGGTGCTTATAACTCCAATATCATTAAGCTGGCCAAACAGACCATCCGTGAAAAGTATTCCGAGCAGTTCGCCAAAGGCCAGGTGGAAATCTTCCCGATCGGCAAAAAAGCCTGGGAACATTTTACCAAAAACGGCTACAAAGTGAACGAAAGCTACTGGAGCCTGTTCGCCAACCTCACCTTTGAGAACGTAAAAGCCGCCGCATCCGTGGCGATGGAAGGTTTTATCAAAGGCGAATACGATGCGGTGGAGATCATCTACAGCGAGTTCAAAAACGCCGCTACCCAGCGTTTCAAAGTGGAGCAGTTCCTCCCCATCGCGAAAGTGGAAAACAAAGAAACCAAAACCCAGAAAGCCGACTTTATTTTCGAGCCTGCAAAAGACATCCTGGTGGCTGAGCTGATGCCGAAGATCCTGAATACACAGTTCTTTAAAGCCGTACTGGACGCCCACGCATCAGAGCATGGCGCCCGTATGACCGCGATGGACAAGGCTACGGATAATGCCGGCGAACTGCTGCGCAACCTGAAGATCGAATACAACCGTGCCCGCCAGGCAGCGATCACTACGGAACTGACCGAGATCGTGAGCGGCGCCGCGGCCCTGATGGGTTGATCTTATTCACAAATAATCAACAGCACATTTTTTATATTTCTGAAAGAATGTCAAAGGTCTTATTTTCGGCCTTTGACATTTTTGTTTCAGACAAACCACCGTCCATGGAAATTTCCCAGCTCATTCCGCATGTAGAAGCACTGATCTTTGCCGCAGACCGGCCCCTGCCGGCAACGGACATCCTGGAGCTGCTCAACAATGCCCTGGCCTTCCTGGAAGACAGGGCCACGCAGGAACAGGTGGATACTGCTATTGAAGCCATCCAGGAAAAATATAACTCGGAGTTTTACGCATTCAGCGTTCGTGAAAGCGGCGGCGGGTTCCAGTTCCTGACCAAAAGGGATTATTACCAGACAGTTGCGCAGCTGAACGGGGAGAAATTCCTGAAACGCCTCTCTACCGCCGCGCTGGAAACGCTGGCTATTATCGCATACAAACAACCCATTTCCAAGGGCGAAATTGAACATATCCGCGGGGTGAGCACGGACTATTCCATCACCAAACTGCTGGAAAAAGAGCTGATCGTGATCTCCGGCCGCAGCGAGGAGCTGCCGGGCAAGCCCTTGTTATATTCCACTTCCAAGGCTTTTATGGACTATTTCGGGCTCAATTCCCCGAAAGACCTGCCGAAGCTGAAGGAGATATTCGAAGAGGATTTTGTGCCACCCACGCAGCTGACGCTGGACGGCAATACGGAAGAACTTACGGTGGACGAAGAGATCAGGGACGACGAAGGCCACCTGGTGATATCGGAAACCGGCGAACTGACGGAGACCACCACCATTATGATGGATGATGAGCCTACGGAGGAGCACATTGCGGAGGTGGATGATGCTGTTGAGGAATTGACTGTTGAAAATATTGAGACCGGCGGGGAGACAGCAAATCCGCCGGAGGAAGAAGAGAATATACAGGCTCCCGTTGAAGAGACGGAAGAGGAAGTTGTGGAAGAGGTTTCGGAAGAAGAAACAGAAGAAGAGGAAGAAACAGCGGAGGTTGATGAGGAGACGGAAGAATTGGAAGCTGCTGCTGACGCATCTGAGGAAGAGGAGTTTGGCGAAGAGGGTGAGGAATCTGAAGCGGCGGAAGAAAGTGCTGATGACGGGGACGCGGAAAACACAGAGGATACAGACGAAGATAGTGATGATGACGAAGAAGACGATGAAGAAGGTGATGATGACGAAGATGAAGAAGACGAGGAGGATGATGAAGATGACGAAGAAGATGATGAGGACGATGAGGATGAAGATGAGGGTGATGAGGATGAAGACGATGAAGATGATGAAGAAGATGATGAAGAAGATGATGAGGAAGATGAGGATGAAGATGAGGATGAAGAAGACGGGGAAGATGATGAGGACGAAGAAGGAAATGAAGACAAAGAAAACGACGAAAACAAAAGATAACATAATCTTAAAAAAGCCGGGAACCGAAGCCCGGCTTTTTTCTTGCAAGATCTGCCACTATTCCCGCATCAATTACAATAATTCATATTCATTTTTACCCACCCTTTTTCCGTAAATTCCATATCATAAAACTTTACGAAAATGATCAGACAAAAAGGCGACGGCACTGCCGTAATAGAATGGGAATCCCTCGAGAACCTGAAAGAAACGGATTACCATACCATGCTGCAGGTTCTCGCTGCCGCGGCACAAGGTGAGGATGAAGACGAAGAGGAAGAAGATGAAGAAGAAGACGACGAACTGGACGACCTGGAAGAACTGGATGAGGACGAATTCGATGATGAAGACATAGAAAAAGAAGACGACCTGGAAGCAGAAATCGAAGATGCGGACGACCGGTTGAATGACGAAGAAGACGAAGAAGAGGAATAGTCCTCTTCTGCAGGTCATTCTTCCACACGGTTGGCTACTCCTGTTCTCCCGTTTTTATTGATCATGAGTTTAACCCCTTTCCCCGTTGCATCTGTGATGAAACAAGTTTCAAAATCTGTGTCTTCTTTCAAAAAGAAGCAGGAAGGACTTGTTGCACATAATGAAGAACGCGGGCCTCTTTCGGGATAAGCTGCCAGCTCCCCGTTTTCAAGGACGATATGCACTTTGAGGTTCTTTTCCGCCAGCAGGTAGGTGCCGGTATATCTTTTCAGGATAACCGTATCCAGCTTGATGGCCGTTCTGTTGGCGGGCAACTGGTATGGCTTGTCGTAGAGGATGGCCAGCAGTTTCTGGGTGATGGCTTCCAGCGCCATGGTCTCCGAGTTGCTTAGCAGGATGATGCAGGCATCATCTTCCGGCACCCGGATGAAATTGGTCCTGAAGCCGCGCATACCGCCACTGTGGCCTACAGTGCGCTGCCCCTGCAGGCTGTCGATGATCCAGCCGAAGCCGTAATTTTCACGTTTGCGGGTGCTGATCTCCTGCCAGCCTGCCGGGCTTACGATGGCATATTTTGTTAACCCCTGGTGCCATTTGAAGAGATCGCCTGCGGTGAGGTAAATGGAACCCGCGGCAAAGGAAACGGAAGAATCGGTACTGGGCACGGTGTAGGCCCAGGCGCCGGTGGAATCGGCGGCATAGCCGAGTGTTTTGTTCTTATCCCGCAGATGTGCAAAATCAAAACCGCTATGCTGCATTCCCAGCGGAGCGAAGATGTATTTTCTTATCGCTGTTTCATACGGCAGGCCGGTCACTTTCTGGATAATATAACCCAGCAGCATGTAACCCGAATTGCTGTAGTTCCAGCCGGTGCCCGGTGAAAAGTCCAGCGGCACATCGCGGAAGAGAGCCAGTATTTCTTCTTCGGTGGCGGGCAGCGTGGACTTCTGGTTCATAAAGTCACCGTTCATCGTATAATTGTAAATGCCGGAAGTGTGTGATAATAAATGCGCGATCGTGATACTGTCTCCTTTGGGGTAACCCGGGTAATATTTGCTGAGCTTATCCTCCAGTGAGAGTTTTTTCATTTCCGCCAGCTTCATCACCAGTGTGCCAGTGAAGGTTTTGGTGATGGAAGCGGCCTGGTAGATGCTGTTTTCATCATTGGGGGCCTGTTGTACAACATTGCGCCATCCATATTCTTTTTGCAGGATGATCTTTCCATGACTGGCTACCAGCGCGGTGCCGTTGAATTGATTCAGTTTCGCGTAAGCCTCCAAAAGGGCTTCGGCTTTTTCTCCTTTCAGCAGGGCAATTGAGTCTGTTGCCTGCAGGGAAGCACCTGTTTTATTTTTATCATGAGGGGTTTCTTTCTGATAAGGCGCGTTGGAAGAGGCGGCGGTCTGCCGGCAAAGGCCGGCAAGGCCCGGGAGGGCCAAAAGGGCGGTAATCAGGGCTTGTTTGAGCATGGCTGAGGTTTTGTGTTCAGCCTTCAAATTGCGGATAATCACGCGCCCCGCAGCCCCAAATGTGACGAATGCGCCGGAATATGTGGTGAACCGCCGGATCGTCTCATTTCATCCCCCCGATTTTACTTTTCATCGCCCCTCCATGCACTTCATCGATTTGATCAAACCTTTCAGCCGGGGCATCCTACATTTGAATCAACGTCCCATGCTTGTATAAATAATGCCCCGATATGAAGATACTTATCAATGAAACGGAAGCCGCAGCGGCCCAGCAGTTAAAAGACATTATTGCCACCTTTGATTATGATGTGGAGATACTCCGTATGTCCGGCCAGATGGGCAGCCTGCTGAGCGGGCTGAATATTCCCGCCCCTCCGCAACGTTACCTGGTAAGAAGCGGCACCCGCCTTATTTCCCTGCCGGTGAGCGACATCGCGTACTTTTATGTGCGCGACCGCATGTCCTGCATCCGCACGAACAACAACACGGATCATCTCCTGGAAAAAAGCCTGGATGATATTTGCGCCGAGCTGGATGCCCGGGACTTTTTCCGCCTCAACCGGCAATGTATCGCGCACTACGGCAGTATTGTGAAAGTGCAGGCCTGGTTCAACGGGAAACTAAAAGTGCAGGTAAAACCTGCACTGGAAGAGGATATTATCGTAAGCCGCCTGAGAGCGCCCGAATTCCGCAAATGGCTGGGCGAGTGATCAGCCCAGCCCTTCGATCACCGTGGCGAAAATGCTGCTCAGCACCTTGTCCGCCCTGCCGGCCACTGCAATGATCTCGGCGAGGGATACCGGTTCCAGGTGATCGGGGTCGCATTCGTCCGTCACGACGGAAACGGCCGCGCAGGGTAGCCCTGCCTGGTTCGCCACAATTACTTCAGGCACGGTGCTCATACCTACAAGGTCCGCGCCTATCAGGCGAAGGAAACGGTATTCCGCGCGGGTTTCAAGATTGGGGCCCATCACGGCCGCGTATACGCCTTCATGTAGTGGTTTGTTATGTTGTAAGGCCGCGGCTTTCAGTTTGTCTCCCAGCGGGGGGCTGTAAGGTCTGCTCATATCCGGGAACCTCGGGCCAAAGGCGGGATCATGCGCGCCGCGTAAAGGGTTTTCAGGTTGCAGGTTGATGTGATCGTTCAGCAATACAAGATCGCCCTTTTTGTAAGCGGGGTTCATGCCGCCGGCCGCGTTGCTGAGCAGGAGCTGCTGCACGCCCAGCGCTTTCATTACACGGATGGGGAAGGTGATCTGCTGCATGGTATACCCTTCGTAATAATGGAAACGGCCCTGCATGGCTATCACAGGCGTGCCGCCGATAAAACCGAAGATCAGCTGGCCCTTATGTGTCTCCACGGTGGATTCCGGGAAGTGCGGGATGCTGCCGTAAGGAATGCTCTTTTTAATATCGATGTGTTGGATCAGTTCGCCGAGGCCGGTGCCCAGCACGATACCGGCGGTTGCGTCCGCAAAGCCCTGCTGGCGCAGGTATGTGGTGGTTTCTGAAAGCTGTTGCTGTAAAGTCATGCTGCAAAATAAACGAAATAAAAAAGGAAAGAGAACGCTCTTTCCTTTTTCTGTTTTATCCTTTGATCTCTTTGATCTTGATGTTTTTCCAGTGTACTTTGATGCCGCCGCCGGAGTGGATCTGCAGCGCGATCTGGCCGCCTTTCGCACCAATCTTTTCGTCATCGAGCGTGATCATTTCCACACCGTTCAGGTAAGTGGTCACGTTGTTGCCTTTCACGACTACTTTCATCGTGTTCCATTCGCCCATCTTCAGGTTTTTATCCTTTTCGGGAGCGGGCTTTATCAGCCAGCCGCGGCCGTAGGATTCGTAGATGCCGCCGGTGTTGCTGCCCGGAGGGGCTACTTCAGCCTGCCAGCCTGCTATTTTAGTGCCATCCAGGGAAGAGTGGAAAAACACGCCGCTGTTGCCATTGGCTTCCTGTTTAAAATCAACGGTCAGTTCAAAATCCTTGAAGGTTTTGTCTGTGGCGAGATAGCCGTATTCTTTGTCCGGGCCGCTTTCGCAAACCAGTTCACCGTTGTCTACATACCATTTCTCTGTTCCGTGAATCTTCCAGCCATCGAGGTTTTTACCGTTGAACAGTTTCTGCTGCTTTTGAGCAAAGGCGGTGCTTACGGAGAGCATCCCGAACACAGCCAGCGTTAACCATCTTTTTTTCATCTTACCGTAGTTTTTGTGGACGGGTAAGATAGGGAAAAATGGTGTAGAAGTATACCTGTAATTGCCAGGAGGGTAAAAGCCGTGTTGAATACAATATGGGCGGGATAACCCATGGTCCCGAGGATGCCGCCGCAGGAGCAGGGAATGTTTTCGTAGAAAAAATAAAGGATGCTCATATATGCCGTGAAACTCAGCATGAGAAAGGCGGACAGGTAGAGCCCGGCTTTCCTTGTGGCGGGCAGGGCCAGCATCATGGCCGCCGCTACTTCCGCCAGGATCGTTGAGGCGCCGGTAAGCGCCGGAGGGATGTTGGCGAGCAGGGGCGATTTTGCAATGTCCGTCATGAATTGCCCGAATTCCAGGGCTTTCATAGAGGCCGCGTAGAAAAAAAGGATACAAAGGCTGAAGCAGATGGCCTGGAGGAAGATATTTTTCATGGGAGGCTGAGTTGGTAAGCGATGATATGTTGAGAATGGGCTGCATACAGGATGCCATTGGCCACCGCGATGTGGCGGACACCGGACTTCTTGAATGAAGGGAGCCGCAGGCTGCCGGTATATTCACCGCCGGGCAGGTGGTAAATATCCACTTCGGGCGCGGCGGTGGGCAGGTTGTGCGACACCGCCAGCGACAGCACATAGAGATAGTCGCCTTCCGTTGCCGCGTCGATGTTGATGAACTGCGTTTTGCTGGAAATGCTCCAGGTGTTATCGCCCTTGATAATAGTGTTTTCAGCCGGTGTGCGGTCGATGGTCTGGAAAGTATGAAGGCCGGGAGGTTGCCATCGGTACACGTCACTGTTGTGATACTGGACGTACAGGATTTGCCTGCCTGCCATTGCGGGAAGGGCTATGCCGTCCGAAGCAAGTCCGCCGTCATCGGTGTGCGGAAGATCGTGGAGATGGCTTATAATATTTCCGCCATTGCGGTAATCCGCCAGTACGAAGCGGGCTTTCCGTGCCGCGGAGTCGTACAGGTGGGTGAAAACGGTGCCGTCCGGCAGGCGGGCGCAGCGCGAAAAAGGAAGTGCTGCGGCGGAAAGTGAGTCGGGCGGGCCGCCGTTAAGCGGGAAGCGGAAGATCTTTTTTTTATTGGCGGCGAAACAATAAATACCGGTAGAGTCGGCCTGGAGGGAAGCAGGCATTTCCGTGAAATATAAGCCTGGCCGGGCTACAATGCCGGGGGCGGTTTTGTGCGGGGAAGTTTGGTAGAGGATGCCCGCGCGCCGGTCGAGTGCATATACAATGCTGCCGTACGCGGCCAGCAGGTGGATTTCACCAGGCATCTGCAATGTATCTGCCGGTGAAGCGGTGACGCGGTTGTAATCGCGGTTAACGGCGGTGCGGGTGATCCCCGGTTTGTCCGAGCTGGAAACGAGGACGATGAACAGGCCTGTTACCGCTACGCAAATGAAGAGGATACCTGGAAGCAGTTTTTTCATAAACAAACAAAGAATAAATGGGGCCGGTGTTTCCACCGGCCCCGGTGATTGGAATCCGGCAAAGCCGGAGCATTCATGCGACGCTCGTGCAAAGCGCCGGGTCTGCATCAAAGGCGCTGATTAAAATTCCACGCAGTCGTTCCAACTTGCGACGCGGGGACCGTAATCCCAGCCTAACGGGCCATATTGGCAACGGGTGGTATTGAAGCTGCAGCAAACGGAAGCTGCGGCTTTGGGTGCGCTTTTCGCCTCTTTGGCGATGGTGAGGCCTGTGCCCAATGCGAGGCAAAGGCCCAGGAAAACGAGTGAACGTTTCATGGATTTGGGTTTTTGGGTGAAAAAAAGAAAGACTTTAAGATCAGGGGCATTGATTGAGCTGGTATACGTCCGGTCCATACAGCACCTCGGTGGCGCTGATGCGCTGGCATACGCCGGTGTTCTGATCGCAGCAGACCTTGATGAATTTTTTGCCGCTGGCTTTGAGGGTGGTGGTAATACCAAGCCCGAGGGCAATGCAAAGCCCCAGGAAAAGGATACTTCTTTTCATGTGTTGTATGTTTTGGGATGAGGAAATGCCGAAGCCTGGGCTGGCACGGGATGGTTTAATTACCTGTGCGGCAGTTGGGCTGCGTACCGGCAGGTACGCTCAAATAATCTTTGATGAAGATTCGTAACAGAAAGAGATACTTCCGCCATGCCGGGATATTATGGCATGGGGCGTCGGGGCGGATCGGTTAACAAGGTCTGCAACACTTGCGGGATCTCATGGGTCCGATTGGGTAACTGTTCAAACTGTTTCGATGGTTCCTGGGTTGCACGAGAGGTTTCCATGAATGCTGTTGCAATATAGGTTGTTATCCGGTACCGGACTATCGCATAAAGATGTGGTTACTGAAAATAGAAATGCCGCCCCGGATGGGCGGCATTTCGGATATCGTTTTGACGTATGCGGTTATCTTGCCACGTTCACGGCTCTGCGTTCACGGATCACCGTTACTTTGATCTGGCCGGGGTATTGCATGTCATTCTGGATCTTGTTGGCGATCTCGAAGCTCAGGCGGTCTGCATCGTTGTCTGTTACTTTCTCGCTTTCAACGATCACGCGCAGCTCGCGGCCTGCCTGGATAGCGTATGCTTTTTCGACACCGTCGTATCCCATGGCGAGATTTTCCAGATCCTTGATCCTTTGCAGGTAGCTCTGCATGATCTCACGGCGTGCGCCAGGGCGTGCACCGCTGATGGCATCGCAGGCCTGTACGATGGGGGAGATCACGTAAGCCATTTCCATTTCATCGTGGTGTGCGCCAATGGCGTTTACGATAGCGGCATGTTCGCCGTATTTCTCAGCCAGTTTGGCGCCCAGGAGGGCGTGGCTCAGTTCGGATTCTTCGTCGGGTACTTTACCAATATCATGCAGCAGGCCGGCGCGTTTGGCGAGTTTGGGGTTGAGGCCCAGCTCGGCGGCCATCACGGCGCAAAGGTTAGCGGTTTCTTTGGAGTGCATCAGCAGGTTCTGGCCGTAAGAGGAACGGAAACGCATTTTACCGACCATACGCACCAGTTCTTTGTGCAGGCCATGAATGCCCATTTCTATCACGGTACGCTCGCCGATCTCCATTACCTGTTCTTCCAGCTGGCGTTTGGTCTTTTCCACTACTTCCTCGATACGGGCGGGGTGGATACGGCCGTCCTGCACAAGGCGCTGGAGGCTGAGACGCGCAATTTCACGGCGCAGCGGGTCGAAAGAAGAAAGCACGATGGCTTCCGGGGTATCGTCCACGATCAGGTCCACGCCGGTAGCCGCTTCGATGGCGCGGATGTTACGCCCTTCACGGCCGATGATCTGGCCTTTGATCTCATCGCTTTCCAGGTTGAACACGGTGATGGCGTTCTCGATGGTCTGCTCCGCGGCTGTACGCTGGATGGACTGTATGATGATCTTTTTGGCTTCTTTGTTGGCTTTGGTCTTTGCTTCTTCGATGATCTCCTGGATGTGGCTGAGGGCCTGCGTGCGGGCCTCTTCTTTCAGGCTTTCGATGAGCTGGTGGCGCGCTTCTTCCGCAGTAAGGGCGGCCACTTTTTCCAGGCGGCGGATGTGCTCTTCCTGGTGTTTTTCCAGTTCTGAACGTTTGATGTTCACCAGTTCTATCTGGCGCGCGAGGTTTTCCTTGATGGCTTCATTTTCGGTAACCTGCTTCTGTATGTTGTCGTTCTTCTGGTTAAGTGATTGTTCTTTTTGTTTGATGCGGTTCTCTGACTCGGTGATCTTCTGATTACGCTGCATTACATCCTTGTCGTATTCAGACTTCATCTGGAGATATTTCTCCTTTGCTTCCAGCAATTTGTCTTTTTTCAGGTTCTCTGCACTCAGCTGTCCTTCTGCGATGATCCTTTTAGCCTGCTCTTCTGCTTCCTGAACTTTTATTTGGGTGTTTTTAGCGAATATCAGTTTTCCGAGTATTATTCCAACCGCCAGCGCCACGGCTCCGGCGACTATTACCATGATGGATTCAGTCATATCTCAATATTTAATAGTATTTATAATTACGTCCCTGGCCCGTTTCCGACGAAAGGGCTAAAGCCGACCCGCGAAAATAACAAAAAAATAGCAGCAAAGCACAGGGGAGCATGTGATAATGAATAATTTATGGATGCTAAACGTTGCGGGGAAGGGCTATTTAAGCTGCTCATCCAACAGATTGTCAAGGTGTTGCAGCTTTTCCCGGAGGAAAGGGGCTACCCCGGCCTGGGCTTTGCCGCCGCTGGTGGCCGGATGGGTGGCGTACATGATCAGGGCCATGGCGATATAGTCCTGGATATCTTTTCCGGCATAGGCAGCTTTGAACTCGATGATCTTTTCATTCACTTCTTTCATCACTCTGCGTACGTCTTCTTCTTCTTCAGTACGGATCTTGATCCGGTAAGTGCGGTCCGCGACAACAATATTAACGGGTATTAGAGGTTCCATTGTATTGGCTTGGTTGTGGTGTATGTTACAAATGTAACAAATACGCGCGCTTCCCGAAGTGGAAAAATAATTGCTGTGTTTTTGCACAAAGCTGTGATAATTATATTTATAATTGATGAAAATATGCGCATGCCTAAAATTAGTGATAGAGGCTCGTTCACATTGAGTTTAAAAGAATCTTGCCTGCAAATTTTCACGTAGGTATGTGCACAATTGTCAATTAAAAACTTATCTTCGCTATGAACCTGAAGTCAGACAAGGCTAAAACAGGCGCTGGCAAAAAGCCCGCAGCCCCCAGGAAATCTTTGACAGATGACATGCTCGTGTCCTACGAATCTATCGTGAAAATGCAGGAAATGCTGTATTCCAAGAAGATAGAAGCAGCCAGGGCGGGAGTGACCAAAGAGCAACTGACGCGGCTCAAGGAGATCTTTGAGCTGGATTATGACACGCTGAGCACTTTGCTGATCGTTACCAACCGGTCCCTTCACCTCAAAAAAGGAAAAGACATCCTGAGCCGTAATGTCAGCGACCGCATCATCGCCATTGCAGATGTATTCAGCCTGGGATATAATGTTTTCCGGGAAAGAGAATTATTCCATAATTGGCTGAAGAGCCCATCGGATGATCTGGACGGCGTGGTGCCGATTGCCTTGCTGGATACGTTCACAGGTATTGAGGAGGTAAAAAAACGATTGCAGAGGATAGACGCATTTAACTAAAACAAAACCATATATGAATTTTTATAGGCTGGCCAGCGAAACTGGTTTCCGCGATCTGAGCGGAGCCCGGGTGGAGGGCCGATGGAACAAAGCGACGGATGATTGTCTCTATGTAGTAGATCATCCGCTGATGTGCCTGCTTGAAAGTGCGCTCGTGCAACTGGAGCCAGTTACGAGGATTGCCCCCGGGCGTGGTATTGGCGTCCTGGAAGTGCCTGACGGAAGTATTAGGATTTTTACAAAAGAAGAGTTGCCCTTTGGGTGGGAACTCGTGCCGGAGTTCAGTAGCCGGGCCTTTGGTGCAGCGCAATTAGAAGCAGCGGAAACATTGGTATTAGGTTTTCCTGCGCGCAGGTTTGAACGGGAATATCACTATGTGATCAACTTGCGGCATCCGCTGGCGCGGGAAGTGAAGGTAGTTGACTTTTATTATCCTTTCCCGTTGAGGGGAGGAGGCGATTAAGAATTCAGCAACGCAATACAACGGTCTATCTCCCGGATATAATCGTTGATCTTGCCCCGTACCTCTTTCCTGAACGCGTCTTCTTCTTCCGAAAGACCGTTGCCCTGCGTCATGGTGGCTATTTTGGCCAGTTTCAGTTTCTCATCCAAAGCCTCTATGGTCTGCAGTTGCAGTTGCAGCTCGTCCTGCTGCTGCTGCACCTGCTCGCGCAGCATGGCATTATCCGCCTGCAACTGCTGTAATTTCTTAAACAGCTGCTGGAGCTTGTCCTCTATGCTTTGTATGTACTGTTCGATCTCCATTTATTTGCGGATTTCCGCCTGTAATTGTGATTCGAAGGCTTTTACCAGTTTGTTCATCAGAGCATCCGTATCCTGGTCCGTCAACGTTTTCTGTTTATCCTGGAAAGTGAAGCTCACGGCGTACGACTTCTTGCCGGCGCCCAGTTTTTCGCTTTCGAAAACGTCGAACAGGTTGATATGTTGCAGGAGGGATGTTTTTACAGAACGTGCCGCCGTTTCCACCGCCGCAAAGGTCACCGCTTTATCCAGCACCAGTGCCAGGTCCCTGCGCACGGCGGGGAAGCGGGGGATCTCTTCGTAGAAGGAATCTTTGGTTTGTAGCTGTTGCAGTATCTCTTCCCAGTAAAAATCCGCGAACCAAACGGGTTGTTTGATATCGAATTCCTTCAGTTTCTGGGGAGTGACGCCGCCTGCTACTGCTATGGTTTTGCCGTTCAGGGCAATTTCGAATGCCGGTTGCAGGCCGTGAATATGGGAAGCGGTCATCTGTGCGGCGGGCAGTGCCAGCTGCTGCAGGATGTTGCCGATGAAACTTTTCAGGTAATAAAAATCCACCGGCTGGCTTTTGTGCATCCAGTTCTCGGGGAGCTTCTGCCCGGTGAGGTAAAGGCTCAGGTGCGCCGTTTCCGGGTACTGGCCAACGGCTTCTTTCTGGTAGGTTTTGCCGAATTCGAAGAACAGCAGGTCTTCGTTGCGCCGGTTCAGGTTATAGGCAATGCGTTCCAGGCCGGTTTCCAGCATGGAGGGGCGCATCACGTCAAGGTCTGAAGTAAGGCTGTTCAGCATCGTTACCAGCGAATCCTGGTCCAGGTGTTTGTAATACTGGCTGTTGGTGATGGAGTTGGTGAATATCTCGGAAAAGCCGTTCGAGGCGAGATAATCCGCTACTTTTTCCTTCACCCGCTCTTTATCGGGCTGGGCCTGGCGGCTGGGCACCATCCGTACGAACTCGGGGATGGGGATATTGTCCAGGCCGTCTATACGCATCACTTCTTCCACGATATCCGCCGGGATATTAATGTCCGGCTTGTGCAGCGGCGCGGTTACACGCAGTTCCATGTCATTTTCGGAATGAACGGTGAAACCGAGGGTGCAGAGGATGTTTTTCACTTTTTCAGGGGCGTAGGTATGGCCGCTGAGTTTATTGATATAGGCGTATGTGATGTCTATATGTTTATGAACGGCTGGCGTGGGGTACACGTCCGCGATGTCCGAAGCGGGCGCGCCATGCGCCAGTTCGTTGATCAGGGCCACGGCTCTTTCGAGGGCGAAAGGCGCCAGGCCGATGTCCAGCCCTTTTTCAAAACGTACCGCTGCGTCTGTGCGCAGGCCATGGCGTACGGAGGTTTTCCGGATGCCGGTGGCGCTGAAATAGGCGCTTTCCAGGAAGATATTGGTGGTTTCCGCCTTTACGCCAGAATTGAGGCCGCCGAATACGCCCGCGATGCACATCGGGTTGTTCTCGCCGTCGCAGATCATCAGGTCGCCCGCATCCAGCTTGCGTTCCTTGCCGTCCAGGGAGAGGAATACAGTGCCGGCGGGCAGGTTTTGGATCACTACTTTGCCGCCTTTCACCTGGTCCGCATCAAATGCGTGCAGAGGCTGGCCGGTTTCATGAAGCACGTAGTTCGTGATATCAACGATATTATTAATGGGCCTTACGCCGATGGCCAGCAGTCGGTGCAGGATCCAGGCGGGGGAAGGCCCTACTTTTACGCCGGTGATGCTTTGGCCGCAATAACGGGGGCAGGCCTCGTTGTTTTTCACTTCCACGCCGATGTTCAGCGGCTGTGCGGCCCTGGTGGCTGCGTGGATACCGGGCTTTCGTACCTGGTAAACCGCCGTGTTCTCATGGTTATTCATCCAGGCGCATACGTCCCGGGCTACGCCCATGTGGCTCATCGCGTCCATGTGGTTCGGGGTGAGGCCTATTTCGTATACCCAGTCCTGTACGGGCTGAAACAGCTCGCGGGCGGTGGTGCCGGGTTTCAGGGAGGAGTCGAGCACAAGGATGCCGTCGTGGCTGGCGCCGAGGCCTATTTCGTCTTCCGCGCAGATCATGCCGAAACTTTCTTCTCCGCGGATCTTGGCTTTTTTCATGGTCAGCGGCTCGCCGGTGGAGGGGTAAATGGTCGCGCCGATAGGGGCTACCACTACTTTCTGGCCAGTGGTTACGTTGGGGGCGCCGCATACGATGGACAGCGGTTCGCCATTACCGATATCTACTTTGGTCAAACGGAGCTTGTCTGCGTTGGGGTGTTGTTCCACGCTCAGTACTTCACCGATCACCAATCCTTCCAGGCTGCCTTTCACACTTTCAAACCGCTCGAGGCTTTCCACTTCGAGGCCGATGGCCGTCAAAATCACAGAAAGTTCCTCCGGGGTTGGTTTCACCGGTAAATAATCACATAGCCAGTTGTACGAAATAGTCATTGTATGCTCCTTGTATTATCCTGCCCGATACGCTTTGTATCGATTTAATTTTGTGAAAATCAATTATTTAAATCATTTTTGCACGCTTCGTGCAGCCGTGATTGTGCCGCGTAAAGTTAACAACTTCTGCTGTACGGAAAGGGGGAATTTTCCCAAACAAAATGTGGAAAATCTTTTTGCACAAAAAATGTGAATAATCGGACCTTTGCTATGGATTTTCTGTCATTTTGGTGGATAACCCGGATGGAAACGGTGGATAACCCGGTACGGTATGTGACTTAACCGGTGGATTGCCGACGGATAAATATAGTTCTGAAGGAAGCAGGTTTTATCGGAAAAATGCCGTTACCTTAGTTTCCCTGGCTGAAAAAAATTTACAATTTGTTAAAGATAGTTGAAGGATCAAGGTGCCCAAAATGTTGTAAATGTATGAGCAAAAGCCATCCAGTAACCATTTTTTTAACCTTATTAACGCCTAGAATATAAATGGATCTCAATCTTAAGAAAGACCGTAACACCCGCCGCAAACCCGGCGTAGACATTTCCACCATGGTGTACGGTAAAATCCCCCCTCAGGCGAAAGAATTGGAAGAAGCTGTATTGGGTGCCCTTATGCTTGAAAAAGGGGCGTTTGACGTTGTGATCGAGATCCTTAAAGCCGAGTGTTTTTATGTGGACGCCCACCAGAAGATATTTGGATCCATGCAGCGCCTCGCCGCAAAATCGATGCCGGTGGATATCCTCACCGTCGTGGAAGAGCTGAAAAGCTCCGGCGACCTGGAAGTGGTAGGCGGCCCTTTTGCCGTTACCCGCCTGACCAACCTGGTCGTTTCCTCCGCCAATATTGAGGCCCACGCCCGTATCGTATTGCAGAAATTCATCCAGCGTGAGCTGATCCGCATCTCCGGGGAGATCATCAGCGAAGCCTATGAAGATACCGCCGATGTGTTCGACCTCCTGGATGCCGCGGAATCCAAACTGTTTGAAGTAACCAATAATCACCTCCGTAAAAACTACGATTCCATAGACCGCGTACTGGTGAACACCATTAAGCGTATCGAAGACCTTCGTAACAAAGGCGACGATATCACCGGTGTGCCCTCCGGCTTCCCCTCACTGGATAAGATCACCTACGGCTGGCAGCCTTCCGACCTTATCATCCTGGCGGCCCGTCCCGCGGTAGGTAAGACGGCCTTCGCGCTGAACCTGGCCAGGAACGCAGCCCTTCACCCGAAATTCCCGAAAGGCGCGGCGGTATTCAGCCTTGAAATGTCCAGCGGGCAGATCGTACAACGTATCCTTTCCGCGGAATCGGAAATTCACCTTGAAAAGATCACCAGGGGTAAACTGGAAGAACATGAAATGCGCAAGCTGATGACCCACGGTATCGAACGCCTGGCCAAAGCCCCCATTTTCATCGACGATACCCCCGGTCTCAATATCTTCGAGCTGCGCGCCAAAGCCCGCAGGCTGGTACACAACCACGGCGTGGGCATCATCATCATCGACTACCTGCAGTTGATGAGCGGCTCCGCAGACGGCAGGAACACCAACCGCGAGCAGGAGATCAGCAAGATATCCCGCGACCTGAAGGGCCTTGCAAAAGAATTGCATGTGCCGGTACTGGCGCTTTCCCAGCTTAGCCGCGACGTGGAAAAACGTAAGGACGGCAACAAGATGCCCCAGCTGAGTGACCTTCGCGAATCCGGTGCGATCGAGCAGGATGCGGACATGGTAATGTTCATCTACCGCCCTGAATACTATGACATCACCACGAACGAACATGGCGAATCCAATAAAGGGGAAACGCACGTACGTATCGCGAAACACCGTAACGGTCAGCTTGACACTGTAAAGCTCCGCGCGGTGCTGCAATTCCAGCGTTTTGAGGACGATGGTTTTGTGGATGGCCCCCCCGCGCCCGCGGGTGGCGGCGGAAACTCCTTCGCCGGCATGAAAGGCCACCAGGGCAGCGGCAGTTACGACGAAGCCAAGATCTTCATCCAGAAAGGATCGAAGATGAACGATATGGATTTTGAAGACGATGCATTCGGAGATGCTCCTTTCTAACAGGAACATCTTTTAAGAGATACTAAAAAGCCGGTGCGTTCTGAAAAGAAACCGGCTTTTTTAATGGATCATACACCATGAAACGGATATACACCAAATACAAAACACACTACACTCATAACTTCCATCTTGCATACCCCGTAGTGATCTCGCAGCTGGGCCATACGCTGGTAGGCCTCAGCGACAGCATCATCATCGGCCATACCGGCAAAGTGCCGCTGGCCGCCGTATCACTCGGCGTAAGCCTGTTTTCCATTTTTATGGTGACGGGCATCGGTATGTCCTATGGCCTCACGCCATTGATCGCGCAGGAGAACGGGCGGGGCAACCGCAGCAGCTGCGGGCATTTGCTGGCGCATAGTTTTATCATCAACATGATCACCGGGCTGGTGCTCACCGGCGGCATACTGCTGGTGGGGCATAACCTGGAGCGCATGAAACAGCCGCCGGACGTAGCGGCGCAGGCAAAGATCTTCCTGCAATACCTCGCCGCGTCTTACATCCCGCTGATGGTATTCCTGACATTCAAACAATTTGCGGAAGGGCTGGGCTTTACAAAGCAGGCGATGAACATCAGCATTATCGGAAACCTGCTGAATATCCTGCTGGGCATCACCCTGGTGTACGGCCTTCTTGGGATGCCGCGTATGGGCATTGCGGGCGTGGGTATTGCCACGTTTACGGACCGTCTGTTGATGGGCGTCACCATGGCCTGGTATGTGCTGAAAAGCCCGCGATTTAAAGAATATTTAGCTACGTTCCATTTCCGGGAGATCAGTGCCGCTTCGCTGAAAAAGATCACCGGCCTGGGCATGCCTGTGGCCCTGCAATATATTTTTGAAGTGAGCGCATTCAGTGGCGCGGTGATCATGGCGGGCTGGATAGGCTCCGCGCAGCAGGCTGCACACCAGATCGCGATCAGCCTTGCATCCATGACGTATATGATGGCCAGCGGCATATCTGCCGCGGCGGGCATACGCAGCGGGAACAATCTCGGCGCCGGTAATTTCCGGGACCTTCGGCATTCCGCCATTGCAAGTTATCATATGGTGCTGGTGCTCATGGGCATCGCGGCTTTGGTGTTTGTATTGGGCAACCGGCTGTTGCCCGCCATGTACATCCAGGACCCCGCGGTGATCCACATCGCTTCGGGCCTGCTGCTCATCGCGGCTTTTTTCCAGCTGTTCGACGGTACGCAGGTGGTGGGCCTCGGCGTGCTGCGCGGCCTCGGCGACGTGAAGGTGCCTACGGTGATCACCATGCTGGCATACTGGGTGCTGGGCCTGCCGGTAGGGTACCTGCTGGGGTTCACGTTTGGTTTTGGTGTGTATGGTATCTGGTGGGGGCTTTCGCTGGGATTGCTGATCGCTTCGGTATTACTGTTTTTCCGTTTTCAATCCATTACACGCGGCCTGGAACAGACCGTCGGAAAAGTATAATTTTACAGGATGGAGTTACCCGTATTTTACGCAAAGGAACTGATACCAGGGGCAGCGTCCTACACGATGGACGAGCCCACTTCCAAATATTGCATCCAGGTGCTGCGGCGGCAGAAAGGAGATAAGGTGCTGCTGGCGGACGGCAAGGGCAACCGTTACGAAGCGGAGATCGCGGACGATCACCGGAAGAAATGTGTAACGGCCATCAGGCAGGTGGAGCAGATGCCTGAACCTGAGCCGCGTATTCGTATAGCCATCGCCTTTACCAAAAATGCGGCGCGTATGGAATGGTTCCTTGAAAAGGCGGTGGAGATCGGCGTGCAGGGGATTATCCCGCTGGTGACGCTGCGTACTGAAAAAGAAAAACTGAAGGCGGAAAGACTGGAAAACATCCTCGTTTCCGCCATGTTGCAATCCCGCCAATGGTTCCTCCCTGACCTGGCGGAGCCCACGCCGCTTGAATCGCTCATGAGTGCTACGGAACAGCGTTTTATCGCCCATTGCCTGCCCGGTGATAAACAACACCTGTTTGCCGCGATGCAACCCAATAAAGATTCGCTGCTATTGATCGGGCCGGAAGGTGACTTTGCCCCGCAGGAAGTGGAGCTGGCGCTGCAATATGGTTTTGTGCCGGTGAGCCTGGGCAATACCCGCCTGCGCACAGAAACGGCTGGGATGGTGGGTTGTGCCCTGATGGCCGGTGTAAATGCTTCAAATTAGATCGTTCTCATCATAAAAAAAGGGCCGCGTTACCGCAGCCCTTTTCGTTATAAAGTATTTATATAGAATATTTTAGGGGTATGGCTCGTACTATATTAACTCCTGATCAACTCCGCCTCATCTCCACCTCAACTCCGCTTCTCCTTCGGCTACCATTGTATTTCCCTATAACTGCCCAATAATGACCTTGCTGTTAATATACTACTACCTATAAATATAAGTCGTTCATTATGAATCCTTTTCTTTCGGGTCCACAGGGCCTCTCAGTTGCACCGGATCGGATTTTTTCCGCATTTTCATATTCAGCAGTTCTACCGCAAAAGAGAAGGCCATCGCGAAATACACATAGTTCTTCAGGTGAAGGCTGTGCGCCGCTTCCGCATTCCACCCTTCAATGATCAGGATGCCGCCCACCATGATCAGGAAAGAAAGCGCCAGCATTTTGAGCGTGGGATGTTTGTGTATGAAATTACTGATGCGCGGGGCGAAGGTGAACATGATGAACATGGCGATGATCACCGCCACGATCATGATCTCCACGTGTTTGGCGAGCCCTACGGCCGTGATGATACTGTCAAATGAAAATACCATGTCGATGATGATGATCTGCCCCACGACATTCAGCAGCGTGGCGCCGCCTTTGCCGCCGAGTTTGGGCGCTTCTTCATCATCGCCTTCGAGTTTATGATGTATTTCGAGGGTGGTCTTTATGAGCAGGAACAAACCGCCGGCCAGCATGATAAGGTCGCGGAGCGAAATGCCTTTGTCAAAGATGTAGAACAGCGGGTGTACGGCTGCCACAATACGGCCGATGAGCAGCAGCAGGATAATACGTACCGCAATACCGGTGAACATCCAGATACGCCGTGCCTGGAGCCTTTTAGCCTCGGGCAGGCGGTTCATAACGATAGATACAAAAATAACGTTGTCGATGCCCAGCACCACTTCCATGACGGTGAGGGTCAGTAAACTGATAAGAGAATCTAAGGTCAGTAATTCTTCCATGATTTATGATTGTGATGATAATCCCTGGCAGATCTTTTTAACAATGGCCGGCCCTTCGTAGATGAAGCCGGTGTATACCTGCACGAGAGAAGCGCCGGCATCCAGTTTTTCCTGTGCGTCGGCCGCGGTAAAGATGCCGCCTACGGCTATGATGGGGATCTTGCCGCCGGAGCCTTTATGTATGTAACGGATCACCTCGGTGGCGCGTTCTTTTACGGGGAGCCCGCTCAGCCCGCCCATGCCGATCTTTTCCAGCTCCGTGGCCGGAGTGGCAAGGCCTTCGCGGCTGATGGTGGTATTGGTAGCTACAATGCCCGCCAGTCCTGTTTCCTGGATGATCTCGATGATATCGTCCAGTTGTTCATTGGTAAGGTCCGGGGCTATTTTCAGCAGGATGGGTTTGGGTTTGTTCTTTTGTGAATTCAGGGTCTGCAGGTGATGCAGCAACTGTTTCAGCGGTTCTTTTTCCTGTAATGCGCGGAGGCCGGGGGTATTGGGGGAACTAACATTCACCACGAAATAATCCACCCCGTCGAACAATGCATGGAAACATTTTTCGTAATCGCTGACGGCTTCTTCGTTCGGGGTCAGTTTGTTTTTCCCGATATTGCCGCCCACAATGATATTGGAGCGTCTTTTCTGTAATCTTTTGGCTGCGGCCCTCACGCCTTCGTTGTTGAAGCCCATGCGGTTGATCAGGGCCTGGTCTTGCGGCAGGCGGAACAATCTTGGTTGATCGTTGCCCGGCTGCGGCAGGGGGGTGACGGTGCCTATTTCCACGAATCCGAAGCCGAGATGGGCCAGTTCGTCGATATAACGGGCGTCTTTGTCGAAACCCGCGGCCAGGCCTACGGGATTGGAAAAGGTAAGGCCCCAGAGTTTTTTTTCCAGGCCGTTGTTTTTAGGCTGGCAGAAAGCATCCAGCACATTTTTGCCGAATGGAAGGGCGTTCACCACTTTTAATCCCCGCATCACCGTATGGTGAATGCTTTCAGGGGGAAAGCCGAAGAGTATTTTCTTTATAAAACCGTACATGTACGCGCAAAGATATAAAATTGCCATTCACCAATCCCTATTTGGTTAATCAGCTGTAGCCGCCTAATTTTGCCCCGGTTATAATATGTTGGATCTCCATGCATTTGAACGGCTCTTCAGGGAGCATCATGCGCATTGCCTTGCTTTTGCCATTCATTATACGGGCGACCCGTACGAGGCCGAAGAAGTAGTGCAGCTCGTTTTTTCCCAGCTCTGGGAGAAACGGGAGACTATTATGATCAACGGGTCCGAAAGGTCCTATCTTTTTACCGCCATCCGGAACACGGCTATCAGCCAGTGGCGCAAACAGAACGTACGTTCTGAAAAAGAGCAGTCCTTTGGCCGGATGCAGGACGATACCGTGCATATGTCCATGCAGGCGCGGGAACTGGAGCAAAAGCTGCATACGGCCCTGGAGAAGCTGCCGGAACGCTGCCGCGAGGTGTTTATCCTCAGCCGGAAGGAACAATTAAAATATGCGGAGATCGCCACGGTGATGAATATTTCCGTTAAAACCGTTGAAAATCAAATGGGTAAGGCGCTTAAGATCCTCCACCAGGAGCTGAGAGAGTACCTGAACCTGTTTATTTTATAAAAAAATAGGGGGAAAACGCCACCACAGGCGTCTTTTACCCGAACCGATAACTTTACAACTGTTCATGAGCAATTTGCAACCTGATGAGGCTTTATACTCCTTGCTGTGCAAGTACCTGCTGAACGAGGCGGACAACGCCGAACGTCAGTGGGTGGGTGCCTGGCTGAAGGAAGTGCCCGCCAATGAGGACGTACTGGCCGCCATCCGCAGGATGCTGGAAGTGCCGCTCCCCGTTGCCGCGTACCCCGGCCTCAGTACGGATGCAAGTTGGGACAGGCTGAAGGCAAATATCACCGGCGCCGGCCTTGAACCGGTGGAAATGAATACGAGCGCTACGGTAGTGCCTATACGCCGCAATTATCTGTGGCTGAAGATCGCCGCGGTACTCGTACTGGCTTTGGGCCTCACCTGGGTATTGCTGCCTTCCAAAAGCAACCGGGAACAGGTGTTTACCGGCGCACAGCAGGCCGCTTTGCCCGATGGCAGTAAAGTGCGGCTGTTTGACGACGCTGAAATGAAACTGGAAAACGGTTTCGGGAAAAATGAACGCCGCGTGGCATTTACCGGGAAAGGGGAATTTGATATCAGCCCCAACCCGGACGCCCCGTTCGTCATTCTCCTGGGCCGTACCGAAATAAAAGTGCTCGGCACCCGTTTTACCGTAAACTATGCCGCCGGAAACCTGGTCATCCATGTTTCCAGCGGAAAGATACAGGTGAATGATCCCGACCGGCAGAAAAGCGTGGTGCTGACAGAAGGAATGCTGTTGCGCTGCAATGAAACGAAAGAACCGTTTACCGTAGCAGCGCATATTCCTGACCTGGAAAAGAAACGGCTCGTTTTCAGGAACGTGCCTTTGGAAGATGTAATACTGTCCATCGAAGCAATGTATGACGTACAAGTGGATGTGAAAGATTCCGCCATCCTGCGCCAGTCCATCACCTCCAACTTTGAAAACGAAACCATCGACAACGTGATGGCGTCTATTGCCTTTATTACCAACACCACGGTACAGAAAGCCGGCACGCAGCAGTTCACCCTGCAAGAATAATTTAACCTGACTTTGTAACTGTTAATTTGTTTTAGAATGATGAGGAAAGTTCTGCTGGGATTGCTTTTAACCTGGTTGCCCCTCCAGGTTTTTGCATGGAACTGGCGAACGCGGATTTCCCTGTCGCTGAACGATCAGCCACTCTCCGCCATTTGTGAAAAAATAGAAAAAGAATACGGGATACATTTTTCCTACAGCTCAGATGTAGTAAAGATGAGCCGCCGCATGAGCATCGATGTGGACCAGATGCCCCTCCGCCGGGTGATGGAACTGCTGTTTTCCGAAAACGGCATTGAGTTCCGCCGCATCGGCGATCAGCTGGTGCTTACCGCCAGCAAAGCTACCACGCGTACCATCAGCGGGTATGTGGAGGATGCGCTGACGGGGGAAAAACTAATCGGCGCCACCATTTATTCACCCGCCCTTCGTGTGGGCACCACCAGTAACCAGTTCGGGTTCTACAGTCTTACCACCGCCCGCGACACCCTCAGCCTGCTGGTGACCTACACGGGTTACTCACCCGCGCAGATCCCCCTCAAAGACAAAGAAAACCGCCAGCTGCACGTAAAACTCGGCCCCTCCAATACTTTACAGGAAGTGGAAGTGACGGAAACCCTCCCCCAACTGCAGGAGCAAACGCAGATGAGCAAAGTGAACCTTTCCGTATCGCAGATAAAAAATATGCCGCGTATGCTCGGCGAAGCGGACGTGCTGCGCACCATACAGGCCATGCCCGGCGTAAGCGGCGGCATGGAAGGCACCAGCGGCATCCACGTGCGCGGTGGCAGCCCGGATCAGAACCTCATCCTGCTGGACAATACGCCGGTGTACAACTCCACCCATCTTTTCGGCATATTCTCCGTGTTTAATCCCGATATTATCAAAAATGTAGACCTCTACAAAGGCGCGTTCCCGGCGCGTTATGGCGGAAGGTTGTCCAGCGTGGTGGATATTTCGATGAAAGACGGGGATATGTACAAATACCACGGCGAAGTATCGCTGGGGCTGCTGGCTTCGAAGATCATGGTGGAAGGGCCGATCAAAAAGGGGAAAACATCTTTTATCCTCACCGCCCGCCGCACCTACGCCGATCTCATCATGTCCGACTTTACGAAACGCGAACTGAACCTTGGTGAAGACGGTGAGTTTTTTGCTTATTTCTATGACGCGAACATAAAGATCAATCATATTTTTTCTCCGAAAGACCGCCTGTATATCAGCGCCTACGGCGGGCAGGACAATATGAGCCTCAACCGGAACATGACCTTCGATTCCATGAACGGCACAGCTAAAAGATACCATGAAGAAATGAGGTTCCGCCTGGGCTGGGGCAACCAGGCATATGCCCTCCGCTGGAACCACATCTTCAACCCAAGACTTTTTTCCAATGTAACCCTCAACTATTCGCAGTTCTACTTCATTACGGAATACCATTACAAACATCTCGCGCTGGACACGCCCGCAATCCGGGAGTCCGACAATATGTTCGGCCGCTACATGTCCAAAGTGCAGAACGCATCCGCCAAGATCGATTTTGATTATAAGCCCAACCCGAAACACGCGGTGAAATTCGGAGGACTGGCCACCTGGCATATCTTTCAGCCGGGCATCACGAGCTTCAACAACGTGTCCGACGAGCAGGAACTGACGGATACTGCCTATAACAACCAAACGAGCAAAGGCGTGGAACTTTCGCTGTACGCGGAAGACGACTGGAAAATACGGGACTCCGTGCACCTGAATTTAGGCGTGCACACATCCGGTTTCCTGGTGAATAACCGTTTTTATTTTTCCGTACAGCCGCGCCTGGGCTTTCGGTACATCCTGCCGAAAAGATGGGCGTTGAAACTGTCCTACACCATGATGACGCAGTACATCCACCTGCTCACCAACAACGCGACCTTTCTGGCAACGGACCTCTGGGTAGCCGCTACGGACAAGGTGCCGCCGATGTTTTCCACGCAGGTGGCGCTGGGCCTCGCCAAAACCACGAACGATGGCAAGTATGAATTTTCCGCCGAAGGATATTACAAATCCATGCAGAACGTAATTGAATACGTGGAGAACCTGGATAACTTCAACTCCGCGACCAGCAGCTGGGAAGACCAGGTGATACAGGGCCGCGGCTGGAGTTATGGCGCGGAGCTGTTCCTGCAAAAGAAACAGGGAAACTTCCGCGGATGGGTGGCTTACACGCTGGCATGGTCCCAGCGTTCGTTCCCGAATGTGAACAACGGCAGCATCTTCCCTTACAAATACGACCGCCGGCACGAGCTGGAAGTAGTGCTCACACAACGGCTGGGCAAGAAGTGGGAACTTTCCTGCCAGTGGCAATACTCAACCGGCATGCCGCTCACCTTGCCCACGGGCAGTTACGAACAGATCACCGATCCGTCCCCGCACCTGCCGCCCACTACGAACGATCCCGGGCAGGTGGACCTGGTGCAGGACCGCAACACGCTGCGTATGCAGGAAGTACACCGGCTGGACCTTGGCGCCACGCATACCAAAACAAGAAAAGGCCTGACATATATCCTGAACATCAGCCTGTACAATGTTTACAACCAGCAGAATCCTTTCTTTTATTATTATAAACGCAATGAAGGCACACAAAAGCGGGAGCTGACGATGATGAGCATTTTGCCCATCCTGCCCAGTGTGTCCTACGCACTCAGGTTTTAATTATGAAAGCAATCAAGTGGCATATCATTATTTTTTCCCTGCTCTTCGCCGCCTGCGAAAAGACCGTGGAGCTGGATATTCCTTATGAAGGGGATAAACTCGTGCTGAACAGTTTTGTGCAGCCGGATTCTGTGATCTATCTCCGCATCACCCGTTCCCAACCGCCGGGAGGCAGTGAATTTCCCGAAGTGCCCGGCGCGGTGATAGCGCTGAAAGCAGGCACGGAAACGCTTCCTACGCAGTGGAGCATCATTGGCGGGAAAGGTTATTTTGTATCTGTACGTCCGGCGAAACCCGGGGTGGAGTACAATATCAGCGTATCCGCTCCCGGGCTGGACACGATCACCGCCAAAGACACGCTGCCCCGCCGGCCGTTGTTGTCCGGGCCATTTGCGCAGGGCGGCGGCAACCGCATTAAATTTGTGATGCAGGACATGCCCGGCGTGGACTATTACCGTTTCCGACTTTACCAGGGAATCAAAAACGCAAATGGCGAGGTGATCCCTTCCGAGCGCCGCCTTTACCGCTTCGACCCGTCTTACAATAACAATTTCACGGACATGCTCACGGAAAATTACCTGGAGTCCACCCTCGTTCCGGACGACCGGTTTGACGGACGGGCGATCACCATCGTGATGCAGACGAAGGACGTGAACGTAAAAGACAATATCCTGCTGCTGGAAGTGACCGGTCTTACCCGCAGCAGCTGGCTTTATCTCAAAACCCTGGAGCTGCAGACCTTCAACCAGGGGAACCTGCTGGTGGATCCGAGCAAGGTGTATTCCAATGTGGTAAAGGGGTACGGAATTCTCGGCGGCGTAAATACGGCGCGTTTGACGGTGGAGGTCAAATAAGGATCAAATTCCGTAAATTTGATTAACACCAAAAAAAAGGATTAGCCATGCAAGACGCATATATAGTAGCAGGATTCAGATCGGCGGTTACGAAGTCCAAGAGAGGAGGTTTCCGTTTTTACCGCCCGGACGACCTGGCGGTGGACGTGATCAACGGTTTGTTGAAATCCGTTCCGCAGCTGGACCCGAAAAGAGTGGATGACCTGATCGTGGGGAACGCCGTTCCCGAAGCGGAGCAGGGCCTCCAGATAGGCAGGATGATCTCCGTAAGGGCCCTGGGCATTGAAGTGCCCGGCATGACGGTGAACCGTTACTGCGCTTCCGGCCTGGAAACCATTGCGATTGCAACGGCCAAGATCAGGAGCGGGCAGGCGGAATGTATCATTGCAGGCGGTACCGAAAGCATGAGCCTGGTGCCCACCGCCGGCTGGAAAACAGTACCGGCTTACAGTGTAGCCACCACCACCCCGGATTATTACCTCAGCATGGGCCTTACCGCGGAAGCAGTAGCCAAAGAATTTAACGTGAGCCGCGAAGAGCAGGACCAGTTCTCCCTGAATTCCCACCTGAAAGCCATCAACGCCATCAAGAACGGGTACTTTAAACCCGGCATACTCCCCATCACCATCGAGGATGTATACCTCAATGAAAAAGGGAAAAAACAAACGCGCAACTTCACCGTGGATACAGACGAAGGACCGCGCGCCGATACTTCCATTGAAGCGCTGGCCAAACTGAAACCGGTGTTTGCCGCGGGAGGGTCCGTAACAGCGGGCAACTCTTCCCAGACGAGCGACGGCGCCGCGTTTGTGGTGGTAATGGGCGAAAAGATGGTGAAAGAGCTGGGCCTCAAACCTTTGGCCCGCCTGGTAGCCTGTGCTTCAGCGGGCGTTCATCCCCGTATCATGGGTATCGGGCCGGTAGCTGCTATTCCCAAAGTATTGCAGCAGGCGGGTAAAACCCTCCAGGACATTGACCTGGTGGAACTGAACGAAGCTTTTGCTTCCCAGTCCATTGCTGTGATCCGCGAGCTGGGCCTGAACCCGGATATCGTGAATATCAACGGGGGAGCTATTGCCCTGGGGCACCCGCTGGGCTGTACCGGCGCCAAACTGACCATCCAGGTGATGCACGAAATGCAGCGCCTGAAAAAGAAATACAGCATCGTGTCCGCCTGCGTTGGCGGCGGGCAGGGCATCGCGGGGATCATCGAAAACCTGGCGTAGCCGACAGTAAATCGTCATACCATCCACTGGATCAATATCAAAAGCCTGGAGCCCAAACGCGCGCCAGGCTTTTTTGATGGTAAACCGGCTGTCTTTCACCTGTGGAAAATATTTAAGATGTTATTTCATATAAAATAATATGATTGAATTAAAGTTTTTGCTAATTTGGTGTCGGAAAACCGCTCTGCCTGACTATGCCTTGTAACGAATATGTATAACTGAACCGATAGGCGGCAAAGCAAAAACCATTTCGAAAATCGTCATAACCGTATCCCAGATGGACCGTAGAGACTTCTTAACACTAGCCCCTTCCCGCAAAAAAACGGCGAAAAAAGTAAATACTTCCAGGACCTTTTCAGGGCTTAATCCTTACACAGGTGAGTGGGGACGTGCGCAGGTGGTGCATTTGCTGAAACGCTGCATGTTTGGCGCGGCGCCCGCGGATGTAAAACACTTCGAGGCCATGACCCTCGATCAGGCCGTGGATGCTTTACTTCAGCCGAATGCAAACACACCGGCACCTCCCGTAAACAATTACGGCGCGGACACTACCGGCGTGGCGGCCGGCGCTCCATGGGTGCTGGCTCCCGAAGGAGACGAAGATCTGAACGATGACCGCCGCGCTTCCTATAAAGCCTGGTGGACCGGTGTGATGCTCAACCAGGAAAGGACCATGCACGAAAAACTCGTGCTGTTCTGGCATAACCACTTCGCTACAGAAACGCAGACCATCGGTGATGCGCGTTTTATGTATAAACACAATGTGATGCTGCGCAACAATGCGCTCGGCAATTTTAAAACGCTCGCCAAAGAAGTGACGATAGATCCGGGAATGCTGGTGTATCTGAACGGATACCTGAATGAAAAAACAGCGGCGGACGAAAACTACGCACGTGAATTGCTCGAGCTTTTTACCTGCGGCAAAGGGCCCGATTCTCTTTACCAGGAAGAAGACGTAAGGGCCGCCGCGCATGTGCTCACCGGTTACAAGGTGGATAAAGTGGCCATCACCTCTTACTTCGACGCTACCAAACACGACATTACCAATAAACAATTCTCATCCTGGTTCTCGAACAAAGTGATCACCGGTAAGACCGGAGAGATGGGCACCACGGAGCTGGACGATATGCTGGGCATTATTTTCCAGCAGCATGAAGTAGCCAAATTCATCTGCCGCAAATTTTACCAGTTCTTTATCTACTACGAAATAGACCAGAACGCTGAGGAAAATGTGATCACGCCGCTGGCGGACATTTTCCGCACGGGTAACTACGAAATAAAACCGCTGCTGGCTGCGCTGCTCAAAAGCGAGCACTTCTACGACCCACTAAACATGAGCTGCCTCATCAAAAGCCCGGTGGACTTTACCGTGGGCCTTTGCCGCGAGTTTGGTGTGCAGTTTGCGCCCGCCGCGAACTATGCACAGGCATACCCGCAATGGCGCGCTTTGCAGAACGCGGCCGCCACGCAACAGCAGAACATCGGCGATCCTCCCGGGGTATCAGGCTGGGATGCGTATTATCTCGCTCCGCAGTTCCATGAATTGTGGATCAATACCGATACGCTGCCTAAACGTACTTCCATGGCGGACAGGCTGATCACCACCGGGTTTTCTTCCGGCGGTGCTACGCTCCAGATCGATCCGCTGATCTTCACAGAACAGCTGGCCGACCCTTCCGATCCAGTAGCGCTCATCAACGATGCGCTCAGCATCCTGTACCGCATGGGCATCTCAGATGCTATGAAAACATATCTCAAAACAAATATCCTGTTGAAGAACCAGAACCAGGATTACTACTGGACGCAGGCCTGGAATGCCTACAAGGCCGCTCCCGGGGATGCAATGGCCCGCGGGCTGGTGGTGAGTATGCTCAAAGACCTTTACCATGCCATCATGAACATGTCTGAATATCACTTAGCGTGATCAATGTTGAAAACCTATTTATGAAACCGGGCAGAACCACAAGGTTCCGGCCGGCCCCTTAAAATAAATCATGAACGGATGAAACCGAACCCTAAGGTTCCATCCGACCACTTAAAATAAATCATGAACGGATGAAACGTAGAGACTTCCTTAAATATACCGCGCCGGCCGCCATACTGCCGTCTTTTATCAACGGGTTCGCTGTAAAGGCTTTCGGCGGTTCTCCCTTGCTGGCCGCATTGGAAGCTACCGCCACAGATAATGATCACGTGCTCGTGATGATCCAGCTGAATGGTGGTAACGACGGTCTGAACATGGTGATCCCCCTGGATCAGTACGATAAATACCAGGCCGCGCGTACCAACATTGCCATCCCTACAGGCAACGTGCTGAAGCTCACCGGTCAGACCAAAACAGGGCTGCATCCCGCCATGACGGGCCTTCGTGATATGTACGACGACGGGCATGTGAGTATCATTCACAGCGTGGGTTACCCTTCACCAAACTTCTCGCACTTCCGCGCAACAGATATCTGGCTCTCCGGTTCGGACGCCAATACCGTCCTGGAAACCGGCTGGGGCGGCCGTTACCTCGATACCGAATACCCCGGTTACCCGGATGCTTATCCCAACGCCGAAATGCCGGACCCGCTGGCTATCCAGATCGGCTCCATCGTATCGCCCTCATTTGTAGGCAATGGTGGTAACATGGGCATGGCCGTGACCAGCGCCACGGACTTTTACGACCTGATCGAAGGTCGTGAGCAGGATGTGCCCAATACCCGCGCGGGGAAGGAACTGAAATACATCCGCCTCATCCAGAAACAAACCAACCGCTTTGCGGACGCCATCAAAGCGGCAGCCTCCAAAGTGACCAACCAGCGCACTTATCCGGCAAACAACTACCTGGGCGAACAGCTCAAGATCGTTGCGCGCCTCGTGGGTGGTGGCCTCAAAACAAGGTTGTATATGGTGAGCATCGGCGGTTTTGATACTCACGCAAGCCAGGTGAACAGCGGCGACACCACTACCGGTAGTCACGCACAGTTGCTCAAAAATATCTCCGACGCGGTAAGGACATTCACCGAAGACCTGCGCGACATGAAAAAATCGCAGCGGGTGGTAGGTATGACCTTCTCCGAATTCGGGCGCCGCATCAAGTCGAACGGCAGTATGGGCACGGATCACGGCGCATCCGCTCCCATGATCATCTTTGGAGATTACGTGAACCAGCAGGTACTGGGCAATACGCCTACCATGCCGGACGCCGCTTCAGCCATAGATAACATCCCCATGCAGTACGACTTCCGTTCCGTATATGCCTCCCTGTTAGAACAATGGTTCTGCGTAAAACCGGCTGATCTGAACACGATCATGCTGAACAACTACCAGAGCCTTCCGCTGATCAACGGCCTGGCCTGCAGCGTGGTAACGGGTGTGCCCGGCGTAAACGACGATGATGTACTGGTGACCAACTATCCCAATCCTTTCACCCGCAAAACGGTGGTATCCTACAAATCCCGGGGCGGGCATACGATGCTCCAGGTGTTTGACACGATGGGCCGCCTGATGGCCACCCTCACAGACAGGGTGCATGTAGCGGGCAACTATACCGTGGACTTTGAAACGGACCTGCCGGCAGGCGTTTATTACATCCGCTTGCAGAATGGCGCCGTACAACAGGTACGTACCATGCTGAAGGTGCGTTAAGCCTTCGTTACCGCTGGTGTATTCTTTCATGCAACAATGTTGCATTCGTCCTCTTTTTCTTATCTTTGCCTCTATATCCGGTAAGGTGAGAAAGCTGTTCCATTCCATAGGAGCTATTATTCTGCTGGGCGTGTTTTGTTTATACATTACGCCCAGGGATTATGTGCACCATTTTACCGGCCATGAGGACACGGTGGATGAGGTGACGGTCGGTGATCATACCCAGCCCGCCGGTCACGCGCTGTCCACACAGCACCGGCACTGCGAATGGCTGAACTGGACGGTGGATGTGTACCTTCACTCGCATACCATTCATTTTACCGCCGCTTCAATTTCCTATGCGGACCCCGTTCAGGGCCTGCCGGCTCATATTTTTTCCTACCCCGCGTATTTCTTTTCCCTTCGTGCACCTCCTGCCGCTTAAGAGCGGATCCCTTTTTTTACATAATTATTGATGGCAACAACGGATTTGTTGCCTTGACGCATTGATTCATACAAGATGATAAGGATACTCGCGCTTGCGGGCGTGCTGCTGTTACTGGCGGGCACGGCCGGCGCACAATGTACCATCCGCCTCAGCGGAGCGGTGACGGACAGCCAGACGAAACAGGCGCTTGCAGGCGCTACGATCATAGTGAAAGAAACCGGCGCTTCCGTAAAAAGCGCGGATAACGGAACATATGCCATAGACGGGCTTTGCCCCGGGTTTTATACCCTGCGCATCAGCCACATCGGCTGCCTGCCGCTGGAAATAAGCTGGCAGGTAAGCGGGGACGAACGGAGGAATATCGTCCTTCCGCATAGCGTTACCCAATTGCAGGAAGTGGCCGTTACCGGTCATGCCGCCAAAGAAGTAACCACCGCGGCGGTAGAGTCGCTGAGCGGCAATGCCCTGGACCAGACGCGCGGCCTCACCCTGGGTGAAGCGCTGAAAAAGATAAACGGCGTTACCTCCATGACCACGGGCCCAAACGTTTCCAAACCCGTGATCAACGGCCTGCACAGCAACCGTGTGCTCATCCTGAACAATGGCATCCGGCAGGAAGGCCAGCAGTGGGGCTCTGAGCACGCGCCTGAAGTAGACCCTTTTCTCGCGAATAAAATGGTGGTGATCAAAGGCGCCAGCGCACTGCGTTATGGCGGCGACGCCATTGGCGGCGTGGTGCTGGTAGAACCGAAAGCATTGCCTGTACAACCCGGCCTGGCCGGAGAGGTGAACATGGCGGGCTTTTCCAACAACCGCCTCGGCGCGCTTTCCGCGATCATCGAACAGCAGGTGCCCGCGGTACCTGGCCTAAGCTGGCGCCTGCAAGGCACAATACGCAAAGGCGGCAATACCCGGACGCCGGATTACTGGCTGGACAATACCGGCGTGGAAGAATTTAATTTCTCCGCCGCCGCGGGCTGGAAAAAACCGAAGTACGGCATCGAATTGTTCTACAGCCAGTTCAATACCAATCTTGGCGTATTCGAAGGCTCGCACATCGGCAACCGGACGGACCTGGAGCAGCTGATCAGCCAGCAGAAACCTTTGCCCGAATACACGGAAGGTTTCAGCTACGATATCGAAAGGCCGTACCAGCATGTGGAGCATGAACTGTTTAAAGTGAAAGGGTATGTGAACACCGGTAATGCCGGGAAGCTGAACCTGACGTTCGCCCGGCAGTTCAACTACCGCGATGAGCTGGACCGCAATTCCGCGCTCTCGGTGAACCAGATGAACCTGAACCTCACCACCTGGACGGGCGACCTGGTATGGGACCACAACAGCTGGAAAGGCCTTCGCGGCACAGTAGGCGTGTCTTACATGTACCAGGAGAACAGCTACAAACGCCGCCTTTTTATCCCGAACTACGAAAGCCTGCAATACGGCGCGTTCTGGACGGAGAAATGGGAAAGCAATGATTCAAAATGGTTGCTCGAAGGAGGGATCCGCTACGACAACAAAGAATATTTTAACCTTGGGGATAACACAGGGGATATCAATTATCCCGAACAAAGTTATTCCAGCTTTTCAGGCTCATTAGGCGGGCAATACCGCATCACCGACCATTTTCATGTATCGGTGAACGCAGCCCGCGCATGGCGCCCCGCAGCCGTGAATGAACTGTATGCTTCGGGGCTGCATCATGGCGCGGCTGTTATCGAGCAGGGCGATCCTTTCCTGAAAGGGGAGACCGCCACCAAATTCAACGCCGCTTTTCACTACGATATATCGGACAAACTGGAAGCAGATGTGAACCTGTACTACAATCACATTCAGAACTTCATTTACCTGCAACCGACAGACAGCATTGTGGTGACGATCCGCGGCGCGTTTCCGTTCACCTACTACCGCCAGTCCGACGTAAATATGAAAGGCGTGGATGCGCAGCTGCGCTGGCAGTTCCTTCCCAAATGGCAGCTAACCACCAAAGCCTCCATACTCCGCGCATACAACGAATCCGAGAATGACTGGCTGATCAATATGCCATCGGACCGGTTTGAGCATGAACTGAGTTTTTTCCCCGGCAACACCGCCCGGATGAAGGACAACTACATTTCCGTAAGCCTGAGCAATGTGCTGAAACAAACCCGCATACCGGCCAACCTGGAAAATAAAAACGATCCCCGCGGCCAGGACCTGATGCCGCCGCCCGCCGCCTACAACCTGGTAGGGCTGGAGGCCGGAAGCACTTTACAACTGGGCAAGCAGCCGCTGTCTGTGATCCTTGGTGCCAGCAATCTTTTTAACACCCGTTACCGCGATTACCTGAACTTCTTCCGCTACTTCGCGGACGAACCGGGCACGAACGTTTATCTGAAACTTAAACTGCCGCTGCAATTCGGCAAAAAAGCATCCTGAGAATTTTTAAAACGAACTACATCATGAAGAAAAATATCGCATTATACGCAGCTGCCGCTACACTGTTTTTTGCCGCCTGCAAAAAGGAAAAGAACGATACGCCGGATGAAAATGAAAACGAAGAGATCACCACGGTGAAGCTTACTTTTACAAACGTTGCCGTGCCCGCTGAAAAAGTGATCGCCAACTGGAAAGACCTTGACGGCTCCGGCGGCGCCGTACCCGTGATCGACAAGATCAACCTGAAAGCCAACACCACTTATACGCTCTCCACGGAAGTACTGGATGAAACAAAAAATCCCCCGGACAATGTGACGGAGGAGATCGAAGAGGAGTCTGACGAGCACCGCCTGTTTCACCTGTTCTTCGTGAATGCGAACGCACCGGTGACGGACTCACTGACGACCGCCGCCACCGTAATCCCCCTGGATAAAGATGCGAACAACCTGCCCATCGGCCTGCAAGTGTCTGTCGCCACAAAAAATGCATTCACCGGTTTCCTGCGGATGGTGGTGAGGCATCAGCCCGGTACCAAAAACGGTACTTACGGCCCCGGCAGCACGGACGCCAGCGCGGAATTTCCCATTGAGATCAAATAACGGAAACAAGTATACAAAGTGGAAAAAGGAACGCCGTTCGTGCGTTCCTTTTTTGTTATTTTAGTCGCAAACTATACTTAAAGAAAAAGTTAACCATTTTGTTTTTGCTACTGCTGTCTATTTCCTGTGCCTATGCCCAGCAGAATACTGACCCTTATCCTATTACCGGAAATTTAGGTCTTGGCACTGGAACAGGAAAACCTACGGCGGCAGCGCTGGAAATAGCCGGCGGTCCTAGCTGGACCACGGCAACATGGCGTAAATCCATCAGGCTGAGAGCCGGCGGAGCTGTACGATTTATAAATGGCGGCACCAGTTACTTTGGTATTGGCAGCACCACTCCCGACGGTCTTTATTTTTTCTCATCTACCGGTGATACCAGCACTTCTCCGATTTCATACCGGATGGCGCTTCTGGCCAACGGTAACGTGGGTATTGGCACCATCACGCCCACTGCGCAGCTGGACGTGCACGGGAATTTCAGGCTGGGAATTGGTGCCGGTACGGGTGGAACCGCCTATTGCATTGGGTTTACGAGGATCGGTAATCCTCATTTGTTCGGTACCACCGGCGAAGGGCTTACGTTGGGCGGCGATGTAACAGGCAAAGACATGGTGGTGTTGCCAAACGGAAATGTAGGCATCGGCACGGTCAGCCCGCAGGCAAAACTGGCGGTGAACGGAACCGTTTATGCCAGGAAAATAAAAGTGACACAGACTGCGGCAGACTGGCCGGATTATGTGTTTGCGAAAGATTATAAACTGCCCGCTTTGTACGATGTGGAAACGTTTGTGAATAGACATCAGCATTTACCGGAAATGCCTTCCGCCGCTGAAGTGGAAAAGGACGGAGCTGATCTTGGAGAAATGAATAAAAAACTGTTGAAAAAAGTGGAAGAACTGACGCTTTACGTTATCGAAATGAATAAAAAACACGAAGCGTTGACGGAAGAAGTGCGCCAGATGAAAAAACAAATAAAGAAATAAACAAAAAGGGCAGCCAGGATCACCAGCTGCCCTTTTAAATTATAACCCGGATTAATCAATGCTCTTCCGCCTTCAGCCCCTTCTGATCGCCCACGACCAGCAACTTAAACGGCTTGCCGCCCACATTCACGCTGCCGGTCTCTTTCAGGTTCGCGGCATTGAACATCTTCACCGCTGCGCTGGCAGGATCGGTGACGTACACCACCTTTTGCGACACGGCGAAGAACGGGATATCCGCCGCCGCCGTACCATCAGGGATGGCGGCGGTGATCCTGCCTTCTGTTTTCAGCTGCACCGTCACTGCGTCAAATACTTTCAGGTTGCCGTTTTTTAGCAGCACATACAGGTATTTCCCTTCCGTATCCAGTACGTACTGCACGATGGACTGGTTTTCGTTCTTCAGCACGGCTGTGATCTGCGAATTGGCGGGGTCTATCTTGTAAAGACCCAGGGCGGCGGTATAACCAAAAAAATGCGGTAATCCCTTTTTGCCCAACACGGTCCCGAACCAATTGGTACCAAAGTCGGTGGGATAAGTGATCAGATTTTGAGTACCATTCTGATTCACGATGAGGATGCCGTCCTGGCTACCAAAGGCCGCCAGCCGCCCGTTTCCGGCGTCACCATGAATGCCTTTGGTGACGATCCGCGATTCGTGCAGCGTAACCCCGAAGCGGTCGATGATCTTCACTTTTTCCGGCAGCGTGCCGCTGGCGGAGCCGTCTTTTTGCGTCACCACAATGGTGTGGTCATCATAGATCACCATGGCGCCGTGATGCGGGGCGGCTACGGGAAGTATCCTTCCTTCGCCGTCTTCCAGGTCACTGTCCTTGAACACGCTAAGGCTGCCCGCGCCATCATTAAAGATGGCATTGAGCCCTTCATGCGCAAAGAAGTGGGTGGGCCCGGCCTGTGTGAACTGAACGGGCGACATCTCCGGCGGATGTACATGCAGGTGCCCGCCATGCGCTTCAATGCCGGTGTTAAAAAACTCCACCACGTTTGCCGCACGGCTGATGATTGTCGCAAACTGGCCTGTGCCGGTCGCGTAAAGCGAGGGCTTCGATGACCGGATCGGGTACACCGTCGTTTTCTTTGTAACCGGCTCCAGTACGGTGATCTGGGCTTTGTCCGCATCGGAGATCACCAGGCGCAGGTACTCCGCTTCGGGCTTTTCGGGTTCCATTGGACGGTCATTCTTTTTACACGCCGCCAGCAATAGTAAGGCTAGTGTTACAGGCGTCAGGATTCTTTTCATAATGATGATTTAATAAGTGCAACAAAGTTGCAAATCTATATAAATGCATCGTTGTTGCAAATAGCAAAGCCTCTTTTTTTCATTTCCCTGAAAGATTTTTTCGTTTATAGACAGGAATATGTCAACATAGCTTACCAATGATGTGTTGAAGAACTTATGCAGACGTTGCCGTTTATAACTAAATCTGATTAGCACGGAAACCGCGCTGCTGCCGTTCGTACAAAAAAGCAGCGAAAGAGTGACGGGGATAAGATATATTTGTTAGTTGATGAAACTGTTAACCGGGAAGCCGGTTTCGAACATATTAAAACGAACTAAAGATGATCTGACATACTGCTCAGATTTTGGATGAAAAGCAAAAAGGGCCGTTTTCACGGCCCTTCCTGAAACAAATATCTTTAGTGTCTTTTTAATGTGAATGCCCTGCCGGGTGCGGACGGGAGTGTTCACCATGCTTATGAACTGCATCCGGCAGGCCAGCTGTATCTTCATCGTAATACACGAAGAAATAAAGATACACCACACGGGAAATACGCATCAGCCAGGGCTGAGCTAAGACAAGAATAACACCATTGATACCTAACCACCAGAATATACTATTGTCCCAGAAAGACATGCCGAATATCATCCAGTACAGGATCAGGGTGAATACGGACAATGCTACCCCCAATGCATAACTGACATAACCGGTGCCGAACCAGAAGCCGGTTTCCAGCTCATATTTCTGACCGCATACAGGGCAGTTGTCGTACATGCCCAGTATTTTGGAGAGCCGCCAGTGAAATGAACTTTTCCGGAGGAACATGTCGCCCCTGCGGCAATGCGGGCATTTCATCTTCAGGATGCTCAGGAAATAATTCGGTCTTTTTTTCTTCATGGTGCTGCAAAGGTACGATTTCCCGCAGGCAGGTCAATGATGCGCGTCATGCTTCAGCAGGAAAACAAAACGGGACCGCCAAAGCAGTCCCGTCTGAATGTTTTGTAAAATTATATATGTTACGCCACGGGCTGAATGCTCTCAGTCGTTTTTCTTTCCCCGATCTGCTGCCTCCACATAGCGTAATACAGCCCTTTTTCGTCCAGTAGGGTATAGTGGCTCCCGGTTTCCACAATGCGGCCTTTTTCGAGCACGTAAATGCGGTCTGCGTGCATGATGGTGCTCAGCCTGTGAGCGATCATCACGGTGATATGTTCTTTGCTGGAGGAAACCTGGCGCACGGTCTGCGTGATTTCTTCTTCCGTGATGGAATCCAGCGCGGAAGTAGCTTCGTCGAACACCAGCAGGCGGGGCTGGCGCAGCAGCGCACGCGCGATGGACAGGCGTTGTTTTTCACCGCCGGAGATCTTGATGCCGCCTTCGCCGATCACCGTATCGATCCCTTTCTCCGCTCTTGCCAGCAGGCTGTAGGCGGATGCGCGTTGCAACGCGTTCATCATTTCTTCTTCCGTGGCGCGCGGGTTCACAAACGCAAGGTTTTCGCGGATGGTGCCGGAAAACAGTTGGGTGTCCTGTGTTACAAACCCGATCTGGTGGCGCAGCTCTTCAATGTCTATGCTGTTGCTGTTTAGGCCGTTGTAAAGAATATCGCCTTCGCCCGGTTTGTACAATCCTACCAGGAGTTTCACCAGGGTGGTTTTGCCGCTGCCCGAAGGGCCTACGAACGCAATGGTTTCCCCGGTTTTGATGGAGAAGTTGATATCGTCCAGTGCTTTGCCCATGGCGGTGAGGTGTTTGAAACCTACGTGGCTGAAGGTCAGCTCCTGGACGGTGGAGAGTTTGGGCGGATTGGCGGGTGTTATTTCCACCGGTGTTTTAAGGATGCGGTTGAAGTTCGCCAATGACACCTGTGCTTCACGGTAAGCCAGGATGATGTTTCCCAGTTCCTGCAAAGGCCCGAACAGGAAGAAGGAGTACAGTTGCAGCGAGAAGAGCTGGCCAAGGGTGGCCACGTTTCCATACACCAGCCACAGCAGCAGGAACAGGATGCTTGAGCGCAGCAGGTTCACAAAAGTGCCCTGTACAAAGGCGATGCTTCGCACACTGCGCACCTTTTTCAGTTCCAGCAGCAGGATCTTCATCGTGTTCGCATTGAGGCGGCGGATCTCCTGGTTCGTAAGCCCGAGGCTTTTCACCAGCTCTATGTTCCGCAGGGATTCTGTAGTGGCGCCCGCCAGCACGGTTGTTTCCTTCACGATGCTTTTCTGGATGGTTTTGATCTTTTTGCTAAGCACGTTCATGAGCCAGCCGAGGATCACGCTACCGCCGAAGTACACGAACACAAGGCTCCAGTGTACATTGTAGGCGAATATCATTACGAACACCACGCCAATAAGGGAGGTGAACAGTATGTTAATGAAAGCGGAAATGAACTTTTCGCTGTCCACTCTTACTTTCTGGAGTACGGCCAGGGTTTCGCCGGAGCGCTGGTCCTCAAACTCCTGGTAGGGCAGCCGCATGGAGTGGCGTAAACCATCCGTATACATCTGCGCGCCCAGCTTCTGGGTGATGGCGCTTACGAAATAATCCTGGAATGCTTTGGCTATACGGCTTACCATGGCTACGCCGATGGATGCCAGCAAAAGCAGCAATACGCCCACGAGATACTGGTTCTCGCTGCGGAAAATTACCGATTCGCCTTCTTTGTTAAAGGAAGCGGGATGGGAAGCGAATTTATCGACGATCATCCCGAAAATCCAGGGATCCAGAAGGGAAAACACCTGGTTGACGGTGGCCAGCAGAAGCGCCAGCGCAATGAGCCATTTATAGTTTTTGAGATATTGAAGTAACAATTTCATGGGGCAAAGTTAGTGGAAAAAGGGGCTGCAATGGTGTTGGAACATCAATTTTAAACTGGACTTATCACGGTATTTACCCTAAAAATTGCGTAATTTAATAGTAGAAGCCGGAAGATTATCCACCAGCATGTTCTGAGCCTGAAAACTGATACAATTCCCCGAACGGCATACGCAACAACCCGGCGTACCATCACTGCAAAAAACTCCTGCCGTATGAAAATGTATGATGAAAAACACATTAAAAATGTCGTGCTCATTGGCGCTGCCAAGAGCGGCAAAACCACGCTGGCCGAGGACATGCTGTTCGAGGCCGGCATCATCAGTAAGCGCGGTTCCGTGGAGGAGCGGAACACGGTGTCCGATTATCATGAAGTGGAGCATGAGCGGGGCAATTCCGTATACGCCACCACGTTGCACACGGAATGGAGGGATTATAAGATCAATATCATAGACACCCCCGGGCTGGAGGACTTTGCCGGTGAAGTGGTATCGTCCATCCGTGTGTGCGACACCGCGGTATTGCTGCTGCACGCCTACAACGGCGTGGAAGTGGGCACGGAGCTTATCTGGGACTATGTGGACCGCTATAACAAACCCACCATCCTGGCGGTAAACCACCTTGATCATGAAAACGCCAACTATCACCAGGCGCTGGACCAGGCAAGGGGGTTTTTAGGCCACGCTGTGACCATTATGCAGTATCCCGTGAACCAGGGGACGGGTTTTAACGCCATCATCGACCTGTTGAAAATGACCATGTACCGCTTCCCCGCGGGAGGCGGCAAACCTGAAAAACTGCCCATCCCGGAGGAGGAGCGGGAGCAGGCTGATAACCTGCACAATGTACTCGTGGAAAAGGCGGCGGAAAACGATGACGCCCTGATGGAGCTGTTTTTTGAAAAAGGCAGCCTGGATGAGGACGAACTGCGGCTGGGCCTCAAGATCGGGATGATGAAACACCAGGTGTTCCCCGTCTTCTGCCTTTGCGCCAAAAAGAACATGGGCAGCGGCCGTATGATGGGATTTATAGACAACGTAGCCCCTTCCGCCGTGGAAATGCCGCCCGAACTCTCCGAAGAAGGCAAAGAAGTGCCTTGTAACCCCGAAGGACTCACCTGCCTTTTTGTATTCAAAACATTGCTGGAACCGCATATCGGGAAATTGTCCTTTTTTAAAGTACTGAGCGGCGAAGTAAAAGCCGGGCAGGAGCTGTACAATGAAAAAGGCAACACCACCGAAAGGCTCAACCAGCTGTTTATCACCGATGGTAAAAACAGGCAGCCCGTAGAGCGCCTGCGCTCCGGTGACATTGGCTGTACCCTCAAACTGAAGAACACTTTCACCAATCATACCCTCAACGAAAAGAATTTCACCGCGCAGATCGAGCCGATTCATTTCCCGCCGCCGAAAGTGCGGGTGGCCATCTTAGCTAAAAACAAAGGCGATGATGAGAAATTAAGTGAAGTGCTCGCGGAGATTCATATGGAAGATCCCACATTGGAAATAGAATTCAACCGGGAACTGAAGCAGGTGATACTCCACGGCATGGGTGACCTGCACCTGGCCGTTACCCGGTGGCGGCTGGAACATATCTACAACATGGAGGTGGATTACCTGCCAGCGCGCATCCCATACCGGGAAACCATCCAGAAACCGGCCATGGCCAGCTACCGGCACAAAAAACAATCCGGCGGCGCGGGGCAGTTTGGCGAGGTGTACATGAAAATAGAACCCTATTACGACGGCATGCCGGTAAGCAAGGAATGGCCCGTGCGCGATACGGAAGAGATCGCGCTGAACTGGGGCGGAAAGCTGGTGTTCAACAACTGCATCGTGGGCGGCGCGATAGACACGCGTTTCCTTCCTTCCATTCTCAAAGGGGTGATGGAAAAAATGCAGGAAGGCCCGCTCACCGGCTCTTACGTGCGCGATGTGCGTGTAACCGTGTACGATGGCAAAATGCACCCGGTAGACAGTAATGATATTTCCTTCAAAATAGCCGGCATGATGGCTTTCCGTGAAGCCTTCCACCAGGCCGCGCCACAACTGCTGGAGCCCGTGTACGACCTGGAAGCCAGCGCTCCGGACGTGATGATGGGCGACATCATGAGCGAACTGCAAACCCACCGTAGCGTCATCACGGGTATGGACAGCGGCACTTCCAGCCAGGTGATCAAAGCCCGCACCCCGCAGGCCGAGCTGGATAGATTATACGCCGCCCTTCGTAACGTGACGCAGGGCAAGGCAAAAGTAAAAGCGGTATTTGCCGAATACGCGCCGGTACCCGCGGACGTACAAAAGAAACTGAGTGAAGATTATAAAAAGGTGGAGCAGCAGAACGGGACGCATTAATGTATGCCATTGCTTCCTAATATTGCCTGCCCCAGCTCTCCCTGTCCAGCGTTCTGTACTGGATGGCTTCGGCGATATGGCCGGGCGAGATGTCCGTAGCGCCGTCAAGGTCCGCGATGGTGCGGCTTACTTTGATGATCCGTTCGTATGCGCGCGCGGAGAGTTGTAATTTTTTCATCGCCAGTGAAAGCAGGTCCCGTGCATCCGGCGGCAGGCGGCAGTAGTGATGGAGTTGCCTGGCGTTCATCTGGGCGTTGGAATAGATGGAAGTTTGCTGCGCAAATCTCTCCCATTGTATGGCTCTTGCGGCAATCACCCTTTCCCTGATCTGGCTGCTGGTTTCGGCCGGCAGGTTCCTGGAAAATGCCGCGGGGCTTACCGGTACAACTTCAATATGCAGATCGATCCTGTCCAGCAGCGGGCCTGATATCCTGTTCAGGTATTTTTGCACCACGCCCGGCATACAGGTGCATTTTTTTTCAGGATGATTAAAGAAGCCGCAGGGGCAGGGATTCATTGATGCCACCAGCATAAAAGTAGCGGGAAACTCAGCGGAACTTCGTGCCCGCGAGATCGTTACTTTTCTTTCTTCCATGGGCTGGCGTAATACTTCCAGCACGGATCTTTTGTATTCAGGTAATTCATCCAGGAAAAGCACACCGTTCTGCGCAAGCGATATTTCCCCGGGCTGCGGTATGCTGCCTCCTCCCACCATGGCCATGTCGCTCATGGTATGATGCGGTGACCGGAACGGGCGCATGGTAATAATGCCTGTGTCATCTTTTAATTTGCCTGCCACGGAATGTATGCGGGTGGTTTCCAGCGCTTCTTCAAGGCTTAATGGCGGCAGTATGGTGGGCAGCCTTTTGGCCAGCATTGTTTTTCCCGCACCGGGCGGCCCGATCAGGATGATGTTATGCCCGCCCGCCGCCGCGATTTCCATCGCCCGTTTGATGGCTCCCTGGCCTTTTACTTCGGAAAAATCAAACTCCCCGGGATAACCTGGTTCGAACGGCAGCGGTTCCATGGGCGATACATCCGCATTCCCCTGCAAAAACGCCAGCACCTCACCGATACTTTGCATTCCGAACACCTCCAACCCCTCCACGATCGCAGCTTCGCGCGCATTCTGCATGGGCAGTATGATGCCGCTGAATCCTTCTTTTTTGGCCTGCATCGCCATCGGCAATATCCCTCGGATCGGCCTCAGCGCCCCATCCAGCGACAGCTCGCCCATAATGATGTAATCATGCGGAGGGCGTTTAAATGTGACCTGTTTAGATGCGGCAATGATCCCCAGTGCAATGGGAAGGTCGTACGCGGAGCCCGCTTTGCGGATGCCCGCCGGCGCCATGTTTACCACCGTGCGGAGGCGTGGCATTTTATAGCCGATGTTTTTGATCACCGTTTCTATGCGGAATTCGCTTTCTTTTACCGCATTGTCCGGCAGGCCCACAAGACAGAAACGCGTGCCCTGGCCGACATTAACTTCGATGGTAATGGTAATGGCTTCCACGCCGTGTATGGCGCTGCCAAAGATTTTGACGAGCATGGGACAAACAATGGTTGTTACCTTCCGAAGATAAGGGAATTTTTATTTCATGTTCGCCAGCAACTCAATTACTTTTTCTTTCCGGAGGATCAAATACCCGATCTTTTCTTTTGCGATACCATCTCTCAGCTCGTAAGTGAAATGCAGGTTGTCGTCTATCACTTCCGACTGGAAATATTTGAAAATGATCTGGTCTTCCCCCTGCAGCTCTTCAGCGATCTCGTATAGATGCGTGGAGAGGATGTAAAGGCAGCGGTGATTGTTCAGCAACCCGCGTATTACTGCAAGGGAACAGTTCTTGGCGTCTTCCACATTCGTGCCTTTAAACATTTCATCGATCAGTATCAGCCAGTTTTTGCCGTCGCTGATCTTGATGATCGTGTTTTTGATACGCTGCACTTCGTTGTAGAAATAACTTTCTCCTTTGAAGATATTATCCTTCACGTCGATGTTGCTGAGGATGCCGTGGAAGAAACTCAGGCACATGTGCTGCGCGGGCACGCCCATGCCCAGGTGCGCGAGGAACACGGAAATGCCCACCGCTTTGATGAACGTGGTTTTGCCCGCCATGTTCGCCCCGGTGAGGAAAGTAAAATGACGGTGCGGGTCCATGGCCACGTCGTATGCCACGGGCTGCGGAAGTATCAGGTGGTACAATTGTTTGATCTCGAAATACGGTTTCCCTTCTTCGGAGAACACGGGGAAGTTGAGTTTAAAATGCCGGATGGCCATAGCCATGCTGTGATACGCGTCCAGGCGGGTGTAGAGCTCGGTCAGTTCCCAGAGTACTTTTTTATGTTTTTTGCGGATCTGTTTGTCATAACGGAGTATCTGCACAAAGTTCAGCGTGCCGTTTTCGCGCATGGCCACGATGTCGTTGAACTCTCGCTGGTTGATCAGTACGCGCGCTCTTTCCAGCAGCAGTCGCAGGTTCAGGGGCGCTTCCACGGAGAGGAAAGTGTCGGTGAGGGATTTAAAACCGGTGATCAGGTTCAGCAGCTGGTCGAAGGAGAATTTGATGAACCCGAAGTCCGGTGCGTAAATAGTTTTGGTGATCAGTGCATTCACGTAGAGGAGCGGGCCTTCGGAAGTGGAGATGGGCTCTATTTCGGCATTGAGATAATTTTCCACTACCACAATGGTGCCGTTCGTGATCATCGGCGGCCAGGTATCTTCTTTTTCCAGCAGGTACTGCAGCATCTGCTGGCGGTTGTGAATGGCGTCTATGTCTTTCAGTGGGCTGCCGAAAAGCGTACGCAGGTATTCCCTTCCGCCCGAGGTAGTGGTGAAATCCAGCTTATGGAACAGGGAGTATTCGTCTTCGCGGTTAAAGATCGACAGGTCGAGGTAGGTTGTTTTATCCAGCTCCATGCGCAGAATTTTTGGTGAATTTACAGTGAAAGATGTTAAGGTGAAAGATGCGGGGACGGGAATTTTCCATAAATGACAAAGGCCGGGAACCTGAGATTCCCGGCCTTTGAAGATTATTGACAATGATCTTATGCGTTGAATAACAGCCGTTGCCCCAGCTGGTTTTCGTTGAACGTGCCGTTTTCGTAAGCAAGATGCCCGTTCACGAAGGTATGGGTCACCGCCGCGGGGAAGGTATGGCCTTCAAACGGGCTCCATCCGCAATGGTAATGGATGTTGGATTTGTCCACCGTAGTGCTGGCGGCAAGGTCCACTATCACGCAGTCCGCATGATACCCTTCGCGGAGATATCCTCTTTCGCGGATGCGGAAACAGTCAGCGGGGGCGTGGCTCATTTTCTGTACCATCTTTTCGATGGAGAAACGGCCGGCCTTCACCTGCTCCAGCATCATCAGCAGGCTGTGCTGTACCAGCGGCACGCCGGAGGGCGCCTGGAGGTATGCCTGTTGTTTTTCGTCCCAGGTATGGGGCGCATGGTCCGTGGCGATGATGTCCAGCTTGTCGTCCAGCAGGCCCTGCCAAAGCGCTTCGCGGTGGTGCGGGGCTTTGATGGCGGGATTACATTTGATCAGGTTGCCGTATTTCGTATAGTCATCCGCGGTGAACCAGAGGTGATGCACGCATACTTCCGCCGTGATCCTTTTTTCTTTCAGCGGCAGCAGGTTGCTGAACAGCTGCAGTTCCTTTTCGGTGGAGATGTGCAGGATGTGCAGGCGGGAATTGTGTTTCATGGCAAACTGCACGGCTACCAGCGAAGATTCAAAACAGGCTTCTTCGTTGCGGATCAGCGGGTGATCGGCCGCCGAGAGGTTGTCTCCTTTTTCCTGTTTGTATTTTTCCATATTGGCGCGGATGATCTTTTCATCCTCGCAATGGGTGGCGATCAGCAGTTCCGTTTCGGAGAATATTTTTTCGAGGGTGAGGAAATTGTCCACCAGCATATTGCCGGTAGAAGAACCCATGAATATCTTAACGCCGGCTACGCGGTCTTTTTTGGCATTGGTCTTCAGCACTTCCTCCGCGTTGTCGTTCGACACGCCCATAAAAAAGGAGTAGTTCGCCAGCGAGGTACGCGCGCCGATGTCGTATTTGTCTTCCAGTCTTTCCTGGGTAACGGCTTCGGGTTTGGTATTGGGCATTTCCATGAAGCTGGTGGTGCCCCCGGCCACGGCGGCACGGGCTTCGGAATGAATGTTGGCCTTGTGGGTAAGGCCCGGCTCGCGGAAGTGCACCTGGTCGTCTATCACGCCCGGCAGCAGGTATTTGCCCTCGCCGTTGATCTCTGTCCCGGTTTCGCCGATCTGCGCCGCGATCTTTTCAATACGGCCATTGCGCAGCAGTACGTCCTGCACGCTGGTAACGCCTTCGTTTACGACGGATATATTTTTGATGATGACATTTTGCATGTCGCAAAGGTAAAACTTTTACCCCTGAAGATGAATGGAAAACACGATCATGCGGGAATTGAGCTGGTCTATTACATTGGAGTAACGGAGGTTCGGATCTTTTACATGTACGTCGTTCAGGCCGTTGCTGATCTTAAATTCAGGGGTGAAGATGAAGGAGGGGAAATAAAATTCAAACCCCGCGCCGATCTCGTAACCATAGGTGGTTTTATTGATCTTTACGAGGTCTTCAGCCAGGCGTACGCTTTTGTTCGAAGCGAGGTCATGGTCCAGCTTCATACCGGCAATGGTGTACACGCGCATGTTGCCGATGCGGTCCGATTTAAATTTTATCTGGAGCGGGAAACTCACCACGATGGATTCCACTTTCTTTTCGGTGGACCGGTCCGGGTAGTTTTCGCGGAAATAAAGATTTTTGTTGGCAAAAAAGAGCTGCGGGTTAAAACGCAGGTCGAAGCGGTTGCTGAGGCGGAGATTTGCCAGGAGTCCGAGATTAAAACCGACTGTTTTCAATGGCTCTGCCACCATGATGGAATCCTGGTGGAGGAAGAGGTCTGAATGGGAAAGCCTGAAATAAGACTGGTTCGCAGCCAGGGTGATGCCGAAGTAATAGGGTTTGCGGTCGTGCTCCTCCATGTTCATTTGCGCTTTGGCAGATATGGTGCTCAACAGGAGGAACAATGCCCCCGTTAGCGGGTAGCGCAATAAATGGAACATATGCCGAAGGTTAGCGTTTTGCATGTAACAGCCTGGAAGCCAACTTTGTGTAAAATATCGCACATTGCCTGGCCCTGGGGGAACGCCTTTACGGATTCAGGCAGGTAGCTGTAAGCTGCCTGGCTCCGGGCTATCCATTTCCCTATCAGGGGTGTAATGTAGCGAAAATAAAAATTATATAACTGCTTCACGGGCGTTTTGGTGGGGTTGGAAAACTCCAGTATCACCGCTTTACCCCCGGGTTTGAGCACCCTGCACATTTCCGCCAGCCCCTTTTCCAGGTTTTCAAAATTCCGGACGCCGAATGCCGCCGTTATGGCATCAAACGTTGCATCGGGGAAACTTATTGTCTCGCTGTCTCCCTGCTGGAGGGTGATAACGCCGTCCAGGCCCGCTTTGGCGACTTTTTCGCGGCCCAGGGTCAGCATTCCTTCGGAGATATCTATGCCGGTGATCTTTTCCGGTTTCAGCATATGGTGGGCCATAATAGCCACATCGCCGGTGCCGGTGGCTACGTCCAGGAGGGTTTTGGGTTGCAGGGGCGCCAGCAGTTTAAGGGCCTTTTTACGCCACTGCACGTCCACTCCCAGGCTCATAAAATGGTTCAGGAAATCGTATCTGCCCGCAATATCGTCGAACATGTGGGCTATCTGCTCCTTCTTGCTTAATTTTGACCCTTCAAAAGGAACCACTTTCTGTACATCGTTGCTCGCCATAGTGGGGCAAAGGTAACAGAAGGGCCGCAAAATGGGAAAATTATGGTGATCAAATCTGCTGAATACCTCATCAGTAACGTGGACTGGCAAAAGTGCCCTCCGCCGGACATGCCGGAATATGCTTTTATTGGCCGGTCCAACGTGGGCAAGAGCAGCCTGATCAATATGCTGATGAATCATGACAAGCTCGCCAAAACCTCGGGCACTCCGGGCAAAACACAGCTGATCAATCATTTCCTGATCAATAAAAGCTGGTATATCGTGGATTTACCGGGGTATGGATTTGCGAAAGTGTCTCAAAGCCAGCGTCGCAGCTGGGAGCAGATGATCGAAAATTACCTGAGAAAGCGGACGAACCTGGTGAATGTATTTGTACTCATAGACAGCCGGCATACCCCTCAGAAGATAGATATCGAGTTCGTTAACCAGCTGGGAGAATGGCAGGTGCCGTTTCAACTGGTTTTTACAAAGGCAGACAAAAGTACACAGCTGGAAACCAGCCGTAATGTAAAGGCATTTCTGAACAAACTCCGTGAAACCTGGCAATTTCTGCCTGCCAACTACGTTACGTCCACCGTCAAAAAAACCGGCCGGGATAAGATCCTGGAGTTTATAGACGAAATGAACGGCCGTTTTCAGCGCATCGCCTAATTCACGATCTTGTTCGCGCAGGAGCTGCTGGCGAATGCTTCAGGCTTCGCTTTGAAAGCAAACCCCATCCCGAGGATGTAACCCATCGCTTCCCTGAGCGCCAGGTTGCTTTTGAACTGGGGATTGGTGTTGATGTCCGCATGCACCTCCATGTCCACGTCATATTCGGTGAACAGGTCGCATAATTCATACGCGATCTCGATGCTTTTGGCAACTTCTACCAGCATTCTTTCTTTGATGGAATAAACGTCCCGCGTTTTTTCGTTGTGGATGAACATGAACCCGCCGTGGCCTTCACGCAGGAACACGATTACGGTGGCAAATTCCGTTTCAAGCCCTTTTACCTGTGAGTCTGTTCCGATACAGACCTTTAAACGGTGGCCAAGGCCGGTCTCCCGGACGATGGCGTGCCGCACCTCCTCCTTAATGGGCAACTGAATAGGTTCGCCGTTGAATCTTCTCCATTTCATGGGTTGTAAGTTTTGAACGGTAAAGCGTATACGAATGCCTGTCTGTTGGGTCTTTGGCCGGGGGCTAACAGGATGTATGAAGTATTGTCCGAATATACGACTTTTTACTGCAGTGAGTGTTACCGCAATATGAAGGGAGAAGTTTGGGGAAATCGTGTGGATTAGTACTGGCCGGTGCTCAGCAATACCAGCGTACAGGCAGGCTGCGCCTTGATGCCGTTGGCTTCCGCCAGCTGGATCAGCTCGGGGTTTTCAGTGCCCGGGTTGAAGATGATACGTTTGGGTTTCAGGCTCAGGATGTAATCGTAATACTCCTGCTGCCGGAGCGGGTTCAGGTATAACGTGACGGTATCTACGCCTTCCGTTTGCGGATGCTCCGCCGTAATGGGCGTGTCCCCGATATTCCCGTCCCGCTGGCCGATGGCTACCACCGGGTGACCATGTGCTCTCAGCCGGGTAACGGCCAGGTAACTGTAGCGTTCGGGATGGGGCGAAGCGCCAAGTACAACGGTCAGTTTAGGTGTATTTGCCATGATTCAGGTATTGATTCCGGTAGTGGTGGCTCAAAAGTTATACCATGATGGGATATATGACATTGTTGCATTGCAACGGCATGGATGGCATGTTTCCCGCTGCTTTGGATCAAAAACCAATTCATGGTGGTAATATCTGCCGGCAGCCCTCTGGGAGGGCATTTGGCGAAAGGTCGACGGACCTTAACACGGGCGTTTTATTCGCCGGGGGCGGCTCAAAACAGGTGATACGTCTTCCGGGGCAGCTCCCCACGATCTGTTGCATCGCTTCCTGCAAATGCGGGTATTTGAAAGCGAACCCCGCCCGCGTGATACGCGTGGGCAATACCCACCGGCTTTTCAGCAGCAGCTCCGTTTCCGTGCCGATCATCGCTGCGCCGACCGCCAGCATCCAGGCGGGCGCGGGCAGCCCAAAACGATGACCCGCCGTTTTGCGCAGCGTGGCCATAAATTCATGATTGTCCACCGGGTTAGGAGCGGAACAGTTATACGTGCCCTCACATTCCGGGTGATGATACAGCCACTCCATCATCCGCGCCACGTCCATGATATGCACCCAGCTGTATTTCTGTTTCCCGTTGCCCTGGTGGCCGCCCAGCCCGAATTTCACCAGGTTCAGGTAAGGGTTCATCACGCCGCCTTTACCCAGCGTCACCGCTATTCGCAGTATCACCTTGCGGGTATGCGGAAGGTTGATTTTGTTAAAAGCCTGTTCCCATTTTTTACATACCTGTACGGAAAAGTCATTTTCGATCTCCCCGTCGAATTCATCCATCGGCCTGTCTTCCGCATGGCGGTAAATGGTGGCGGAGCCGGCATTGATCCAGAGTGCCGGAGGCTGTTTAAGCCCCTTTATGGCTTCGCCGAGCGCATGGGTGCTCTCTGTCCGGCTGGCGAATATTTCGGCTTTATTGGCCTCGGTATAGCGGCAATTCACGCTTTTGCCGGAGAGGTTCACGAGCAGGTCCGCGCCTTCGAGGAATGCTGTCCAGGGGCCTGTGCTGCGCCCATCCCATTGTACGTAAACCGCATCCGGATGTGCGGCCCCGTTCAGCCCGCCCGGGTTACGGGTAAGGATAATGATCTCATTGCTGTGCCCGAAATAATCCGCCAGCCCGGCGCCTAAAAAACCGCTTCCTCCGGCCAGTACGATCTTTTTGTTTTTCATGTCGGTAATGTTATTGAACTTTCAGTAAAAATTGAAATATATAGGTATAGGGATATTGAAGATATTCCGGGAGTGATTTACCTCAGCGGATCACCTTCAGCAGGGTGCTGTAAAACCAGTGTTCTTCCGATTTGATAAAGGCGTTGAGCGCGGCATCCGTCTGGTGCGCGAACTTCTGGATGTTCTGGATGGTTTCCCGGAAAGCTTTTACGTGTTTGTCTTTCTGGTCGCCTTCTACTTTATTGAGTTGGAGCAGTACTTTGAGGATCGGGTCCAGTTCGCGTTTTTTCCTTTCGCGGGCGATAGCGGTGCCTGCTTTCCAGATATCTTTCTCCGCGATAAAAAACTCTTTTCTTTCGCCGGGCACCAATACTTTTTCCACGATGCCCCAGTTCATCAGTTCCCGTACGTTCATGTTGGCATTGCCGCGGGAAATGTCCAGTGCTTCCATGATCTCTTCCGCGCTCAGGGGTTCGGGGGCGATGAGGAGCAGGGCGTGGATCTGGGCCATGGTGCGGTTCACGCCCCATTGTGCGCCCAGGAGACCCCACGCCTGGATGAATTGTGCTTTGGCTTCTGGCAATTTCATATTCCAAAGCTATACAATGTTTTTGAACTTTCAAAAGTTATTGAAATATATTTAGACTACCATAACAGCAGGCCGGGGTAGGCCAGGGAGGCGGGAAAAAACGGTCTAACAGTATTGTAACTGTATCCTAACCGTATTAATACAGTATTAAAACAGTAACAGTATTGTAACCGTATCCAAACAGTATTGATACGGCAAGGTAAAAGCGTTCTAACAGCATAGTAAAGGCGTTCCTGAAGGTAGTGTCTTGTCCTGAAAAAACTTTACAGTGGGGTATTTTGTCCTGGCAGGACTTTACAGTCGATGATTTTATCCTGCTGGAGGTTTACAGGGGTTGTCAATAATACGGATTTGGATTGACATAAAAGCG
>NZ_RMBX01000013.1 GCF_003807585.1 Chitinophaga barathri
CAGAAGATCTTATGGTGGTTTTGCCGAGGGTGTTCACCTCTTCCCATTCCGAACAGAGAAGTTAAGCCCCTCATGGCCAATGGTACTGCACTATCATGCGGGAGAGTAGGTAGCTGCCATATTTATTGAAAAAAGCCTTATCGGATAACCGGTAAGGCTTTTTTTATTCCCCCAACTCAAGGAAGCCCGCTTAAACAGCTATGCTCAGCATCGCCATCGCCGAGATCATCCCTGAATAATATCATCAGCTGTGAACCCCATCTCCATTTAAAACTTATGCCCGGAATAGTATTTTAAACTGAATGAAATAGCTACGCGACTGTATCGGTCTTTCTCACCAGATAATGACATTTACCCTCGTTTTCAAAGATTCCCCCGCTCTCAATCCTACTGCTGTTCCTTCGCTACGCAAATACAATACGCACTAAATCCCGATGTTTGTAATTCATCAAACCTTCGGAAATGAAACCATTATCTGGCAAAATAGCCCTCGTTGCAGGCGCAACACGCGGAGCCGGCCGTGGCATCGCTTGTATGCTCGGTGAAGCTGGCGCCACCGTTTACTGCTCCGGCAGAAGCACCCGTGGTAACCTCGCCTCAGGCTCCCACCGCCCCGAAACGATCGACGAAACAGCCGAAATGGTAACCGCCCTGGGTGGAAAAGGAATCCCCGCCAGAACGGATCACAGCGACGAAACACAGGTAGCCGCCCTCTGCGGACGAATCCGCAACGAACAGGGACAACTGGATATCCTGGTGAATGACGTCTGGGGAGGAGACGAGTTTATTGAATGGGGTAAACCTTTCTGGGAGATCGAAAACCTTTCCAACGGCTTCAAAATGATGCAAACAGCCATCAATACGCACATCATCACCAGCAAATACGCTGCGCCTATGATGCTCAAAGCCAAAAAAGGACTGATCATCGAGATCACCGATGGAGACGGGTATTTCTACCGCGGCCAGCTGCTGTACGACCTGGTGAAAACGTCCATTATCAGGCTGGCATCCGGAATGGCGGAAGAACTGAAAGAACATAATATAACCGCGCTCGCCCTCACCCCCGGCTTCCTGCGCTCAGAAGCCATGCTCACGCACTTTGGCGTGACGGAAGAGAACTGGAAAGACGGCGCCCGGAAAGATAAAAACTTCATAGCCTCCGAAACCCCGTGGTTCGTTGGCCGCGCCGCCGCCGCACTGGCTGCTGATCCAAATGTATCCTCCAGGACAGGAAGGGTATTCAGCTCCTGGGATCTCTCGGACGAATACGGCTTCACAGACCGGGACGGCACTACCCCGCATTGGGGCAACCACCTCAGGAATGTAATCCCGGATTATCTCTACAAAAAGCTGGACAACGAATTCTACAGCTACTGGCGCTTTGTATCGGGTAAAAAAATAGGGGACACCGCCTGGGAATAAATGCTAATTCACTGGAACAGACATATTGATTTTAGTTGTGTAAAAAAAGGGCGCTGTATTTACAGCGCCCTTTCTCTTAAAACTCAAACCCAGCCAGTTCTTCAGGCTTGACGTTATATCGTTGTTTGAGCGGGATATTTTTGATGGAGATAATTCCTGGTGCATTCTCTTCTATATAGGCGATGAAGGGAATACCTCGTTTTTCCGCGTATTTATATTGTTTATCCTGCTTGATATCGTCCGGATAGAGCTCGGTGACGATGCCTCTTTCCCGCAGCTGGCTTACGTATCCGAATACTTCGCCCAGTTTCTCCGCGCCGGGATTAAAAAAGATCACCTGCGTGCTTTGCTGCGCAGTGGCGGGGAACAGCTTCAGTTCTTCCAATACATCATAGATCCTGTCCACGCCAAATGAAATACCTACGCCTGAAATGCCCGGCAGGCCGAATAATCCGGTGAGGTCGTCGTAACGGCCGCCGCCCCCGATGCTGCCCATGTTCACACTTTCGGGAGCTTTCACTTCCACGATCATGCCGGTATAATAATTTAACCCGCGCGCGAGCGTAAGATCGATAGTGGGAGCGGAGTTGAAGTTGGTGAGATTGCTGCCGAGGATAAACCGGAGTTCTTCCACACCTTTTAAACCGGTGGGAGAATCCGCCAGCAATTGCATAAGGCGTTCCAGCTTTTCGTCGTTGCTTCCCTGCACGGAAATAAAATCCATCACGGTGCCGATTTCAAAAGGCTGTAAACCTCTTTCCGCCAGCTCTTCCCGCACACCATTCGCACCGATCTTGTCCAGCTTATCAATCGCGATAGTGATATCGATCATGAGATCCGGGCGGCCCACGAGTTCTGCAAGACCGGCCAATACCTTACGGTTATTGACTTTCAGCTGATATCCGGTCATGCCCAGATCCGTCAGAACGGTATCGTATATTTTCAGCAGTTCTATTTCATTGATGAGTGAATTGCTTCCCACCACGTCCGCATCGCACTGGTAAAACTCCCTGTAACGGCCGCGCTGCGGCTTGTCTCCGCGCCATACCGGCTGTATCTGGTAACGCCTGAAAGGGAGACTGAGCTTGCCATGGTTCATCACCACGTAGCGGGCGAAAGGAATGGTAAGATCGTACCTGAGCGCTTTTTCGCAAAGCAGCAGCCCAAGCTCGCGGCTGTCTTTGGCCATTTGTGCCTGGCCGAGTATATCACCGTTGTTGAGTATTTTAAAGATCAGCCTGTCGCCTTCCTCGCCGTATTTGCCGAGCAGGGTGGAAGTGTTTTCCATCGTGGGCGTTTCCAGTGGCTGGAACCCGTACAGTTCAAAGGTTTTACGAATAGCGGAAAGAATATAGTTGCGCTTGCGTACTACTTCCGGCCCAAAATCGCGGGTACCTTGCGGGATACTAAGTTTTATCATTATGCTTGAAATGTAATATTTGAATAAATCACCTGCTCTTCACGATGCACGCACAGGCGTTGAATATCAGGTTATATACCGGCTCAAAAAGCGCATCGTCGTACCATGGATCCGGTACGGGCTGCTGGTGATCCAGCAATAATTGTACCTTCTCACGGTCCGCTTCGGTGCGGGCTTTGCGCAGCACGTCGCGGTAATTGTCCAGGTCCATCACGAAGATCCGGTCGAAATGGCCGAAGTCTTCCGCCTGGAACTGCCGGCCCCTGAGCCCGGAAATGTCGATCCCGTAATGCCTGGCAACCTTTACCGAGCGGGGATCGGGGGGATGGCCCACGTGCCAGTTGCCCGTGCCGGCCGAATCGATTTCCCAACCCAGGCCAGCCTCATCGGATAAATGCCTCAGGATGCCTTCCGCCAGGGGAGAGCGGCAGATGTTACCCAGGCAAACCATTAAAATTTTCATCGTCTTATGTTTCATATAGGGGTAAACTGCTGTAAACCAGTTGGTTAATTTCCTTTCCCGGCCTGCGTTTCCCCCTTTTTTCAGACCGCAAAACTACCACATTTTCAGGGAAGTCCGCAACGTATTCCGCCACAATTGCATATGTTAAAACTTTAGTGTAATATGGATTCCATATGGAATCTTTTTATCGGAGCATCTTATTTGTAAATCTCCCGAACCAGGCCTGGCGGGATTTTTAACAAACGAATAAAGTTTTGATAACTAGAATAAAACAATTTTTTTTGTATACTTGTAATTTGCCACCAATGCAACAAGAGAACGATAACACGAACAAACGGATGAATGTGTCATACCGCCCGATGGGCGAGCTGATCAGAGGGGTATTTTTTATTCTCTTCGGACTGTATGCACTCTTTTCAGAAAGGTTAGGATTTGGTAAGCTGAACATTTCCATTGAGCTGACCTACGCATTGGGCGGCGTTTTATGTGCGTATGGATTATTTCGTGTGTACAGGGGCGTTAAGCAATTATTTTTTTGATTTAATTTTTCACCATTAGACTGTGTGTATGTTTTTAAAAGCTAAAAACTGGATGGGCGCGTTATTGACTGCTTCGGTAGTTGCGGTAGCCGTCGCAGGCTGCGCCGGCGGCACATCCCAGGGCGGTGAGAAAGATACCCCTACTTCAGGTACCATGCGTATTTCGGTGGATGAAACGTATCAGCCACTGATCGAATCCGAGATCCGGGTTTTTGAATCATTATATCCGAAAACGAAAATCATCGCGGAATACAAGCCGGAAGGCGATTGTTTTAAAGACCTGTTCGACGATAGCTCCCGCATGATCATCGTAACACGTGATCTGAACGAAAAAGAAAAAGAATTTTTCAAAAAGGAAAAGATACGTCCGCAAAGCCTGCAACTAGCTACTGACGCCATCGCCCTGATCGTGAACAATAACAATCCTGATTCCATTCTCACCATGGAGCAGGTGCGTAAGATCATGGACGGCACCAGCGAACGCAAATGGCAGATCGTATTCGACCATCAGAATTCCAGCACGGTGCGTTTTATCCGTGACTCCATCAACAAGGGTAAACCTTTACCGGCTACTACGATGGCGGCTAAGTCCAACCCCGAAGTGATCGATCACGTATCGAAAAACAAAGACGCGATCGGTGTGATAGGCGTGAACTGGATATCTGATACAAACGATACCAAGGCGATCGAATTCACCAAAATGGTGACCACGGTAAAATTACGTGCGGATAACAATACCGACTTTGTAAAACCTTACCAGTTCTACATCGGCATGAAATCTTACCCGCTCACACGGGGCATGTTCTATATTCTGAAAGAGCCTTATCAGGGCCTGGGCGCGGGGTTTGCCACTTTCCTCGGCGGCCAGGAAGGCCAACTCCTGATGGGCAAGTATAAATTGTATCCTGCAAGGCTCAACATCGTCTTCAGGGAAGCCACTTTGAAATAATAAATACTGATAACACAACTAAAACCGGATTGCTCATGAACAGAAGGAAAAGTTTATTTGTCGCCATGCTCTGCATAGCCAACGGAGCTATGGCACAATCTGTGGAAGATGGTTTAAAGGATTTGTATTATGGCAAATACCAAACCGCTAAACAGAATCTTGAAAAAGCCATTGCCGCAAAACCGACAGACGACCGTGCTTACTATTACCTGGGGATAGCCGAACTGGGACTGGAAAACAAAGACGCTGCCGCCGCGGCCTTTTCAAAAGGCCTTACCGCAGTGCCTAACTCTCCCCTGCTCACCGCAGGCCTGGGTCGCATCGACCTGCTGAACGGTAAGACCGCGGAAGCAAAACAGAAATTTGACGCAGCCAGCACAGCCACAGAAGGCCGTGAGGGTGACGTTGCCCGCGCCATTGCAGATGCCAACTCAGAAGTGGCTGGCGGCGACCGCGGATTCGCGCTCAGCATCATGGAAAAGCTGCTGAACAACGAAGGACGTAAGAAAAAACAAATGTATACTGCTACCGCAGCCGATTATATCGAACTGGGTGACGCTTACCGCTACCTTGGCGGTGAGAATGGCGGTAAAGCTATCAGCACTTATGAAAAAGCGCTGGAGGTAGATCCTAACAACGCCGAAGCCGTGATGAAACAGGGCCTGGTGAACTACAACGCCAAACTGCTGAAACAAGCCGTGGAAGACTGGGCCAAAGCGACCAATATGGACGCCAACTACGGCCCCGCTTACTTCGAGCTGTACCAGTTCTACGTTACGCAGAGAAAAGAACAGTTCTCCCTGCCGCATGCCGCGCAGTATCTGCAGAAATACGTAGATGTGAGCGATCCTTCCGACAAAGCGAAGAACGAGTATTACCTCGCAGCCTTAGCCTTCCTGCAGAAGAATTACGACGATGCCATCGCCAAAGCCAAAGCGCAGATGCCAACCGCGACCGATCTGTATAAAAACAAACTGACGCTGTTAATGGCGGACGCTAATCTCTGGAAAGGCGATTCCCTGACTGCAAAAGCTATCATGGATGAGCGCGTTAAGACCGTGGGCGACGATAAACTGGAGATCAATGACCTGAAACTGCTTTCTGCTATCTACGGGAAACTGAAAGACTCAGATTCCGCTACCATGGCAGGTTATCAGGGAATGGCCGGTAATTACCTGGAAAGGTACGCAGAAGCGGATACCGTGAAGGATGCTGAAAAGATGAGAAATGTTGCGGAAGCCTTCAAAGAAATGCGCAACTATGCTAAAGCCGCTAAATGGTATGGCAAGGCACTGGAATTCAAAGACAATACCGGCGCTGTATCCGACCATTTCTATAAAGGTTTCTATGAGTACTATGCAGGCGACTATGCCGCTTCAGACAGCTCATGGACTGCTTTCACCGCCAAGTATCCCGAGCAGGTAACCGGTTTCTACTGGCATGGTATGGCAAACGCCGCACTGGACCAGCTGGCAAAAGATGGCCGCGCTAAAGCACCTTTCGAAAAATACGTTTCCCTGGTCAAACCGGAAGACGAAGCCAAGAACAAAAGGTTCCTGACCAACGCTTATACTTACCTGATGCTTTACTACTACAACCTGGACGATAAGACCAATATGCAGCCTTATATGGACAAACTGCTGGCCTTTGACCCGAACAACGATACCGTTCGCCAGGTAAAAGAAAACCTCGAATCCACGAACAAGTCTGCCGCGGGAACTGCTAAACCAGCCGCTTCCAAAGGCACTAAATAAGGTAATTCATTTACCTGCAAAAGGGCAGCGCCACACCGGCGCTGCCCTTTTTATTTTCCCGCCCAATCAGGGTTTTAACGTTTTCTTACATTGTTTTTTCGGGAATAAATGAGTAAATTCAGTAATGACTGAGACATCATCCGCGCTCACTCTGGCATGTTTTTTTATTACATGAACCCATACCGCGGCGAACTTAAACCGTCACGGCAATGTTTAGATTAACGGATTAAAATTAAAAACCATGAAGAAGCGTATAAGTACACTCATTGCTCTGCTATTCCTGGCCGGCGGGGCGATGGCTCAAACGATAGAAGACGGGCTGAAGAATCTCTACTACGGGAAGTATGCCACCGCTAAATCTGACTTCGAAAAAGCGATCGCCGCCAAACCGACGGATGACCGGGGGTATTATTACCTCGGCATCGCGGAGCTGGGCGCTGAGAACAAAGACGGAGCAGCAGCGGCTTTCCAGAAAGGATTGCAGGCTGTGCCGAACTCTCCCTTGCTGAACGCGGGTTTGGGACGGATAGACCTTCTCAATGGTGACGCAGCTGCGGCCAGGCAGAAATTTGACGCAGCCAACGCCGCCACCAAAGGGAAAAACGGCGATGTGGCCCGGGCCATTGCAGATGCCAACACAGAAGTAAAGGGCGGAGACAAGGCTTTTGCCCTTACTACCATGGAAACGCTTCTGAATGGCAACGAAGGCAGGAAAGGGTATAAGCCCGTTGCCGCCGATTATATTGAGTTGGGAGACGTTTACCGCTATATGGGCGGTGAAAACGGCGGTAAGGCCATTTCAGCCTACGAAAAGGCGCTGGAGCTGGAAGCTAACAACGCCGAAGCCGTAATGAAACAGGGCCATGTGAATTATAATGCCAAATTGCTGGAACAGGCCGTGGGCGATTACGCCAAGGCCGCACAGCTGGACCCGAACTACGCGCCGGTTTTCTACGAATTGTACCAATTCTACTACACACCGAAGCCGCGCCAGTTCTCACTTCCCAAAGCCAAAGAGAATTTGCAGAAATACCTCGCCCTGTCAGACCAGGCGGATAAAACCAAAAACGAATACTATTTAACCTCCATCATGTTCCTGGATAAGGACTACCAGGGGGCTATCACCAAAGCACAAGGCCTCATTCCCCAGGCGAACGAATCCTACAAAATGAAGCTGGAACGCCTGATCGCGGATGCTTATTTACAGAAAGGGGATTCCCTGGGCGCTAAAACCGCTTTTGACCAGTATGTACAGAAAGTAGGCGAAACTAAACTGGAGCCTATCGACTATAAACTCGGCAGCGAGATCTACGGCCGTATCAAATACCAGGATTCTACCACCCAGTCCGGCATAGACCAGAAGGCGCTGGAATACCTGGAGAAATACGCCTCCGCGGACACTGTAAAAGACCTGGACCGCTATGAAGCAGTGGCTAAAGCTTTCCAGCAGGCCCGTGTATTCGGCAAAGCAGGGGAATGGTATAAAAAATACGCGGACCTGAAGATTGAACAGAAGGAGAAACCGGCAGCCGTAGACTGGTATAATGTGGGTATCAACTATTACCTGGCTTCCGCCGGTACTACCACGGATACCACGAAACTGGTGTCCGCGGATTCCGCCTTCAGCCAGCTGGCCACGAACTACCCGGACCTTACTACCGGCTATTACTGGCAGGGAATGACGGCTGCCGCGCGGGACGTGGAAGCCAAAACAGGCGTTGCGGTGCCATTTTTTGAAAAATACCTGACCATGGCCGAAGGGGACCCTGTGAAGAACAAAGCGGGCCTCATCAAGGCGTATACCTATATGATGGTGTACTATTATAATAAAGAGGATAAAGCGAACCTCCAGAAATACATGGACAAACTCACGCCGCTGGATCCGAACAGTGAGCCGGTGAAACAGATCAGGGACATCCAGAACCAGAACAGTAAGACAACGAGCAGACCAGCCGCACCGGCAAGGTCAAATAATTAATATTCAAATTCTTATAAATGTAAAGCCCGGGCAGCCGCCCGGGCTTTCTTTATGTTATCCCTTTAGTCTCAATCTATTATACTCAAACGCCCTTGCTGCGGGAAACTATGGAAACCAAGTAATCATATCTTATTATATTACATATACAAAAAAAAGATTAGATTTCTTGTCGTCGTTGATTTGATTTCTAGTTTAGTTGCAGTATTTTTGCGCTTTCGGACAATTTATATTGGGAAGCTTATGTTTTTTGCCTCTGAACTTTTGACTGCTAACGCCACTCCATTCAGTTATTTTCCTATCATTTTACAACTGATTGCGGCACTGGGTTTCGTTGGCATTACGATGATCGCCACCCATTTTTTAGGGCCTAAACGGAAAACCAAGGACAAACTGGAGAACTTCGAGAGTGGGATCGAGCAGATGGGGAATGCCCGTCAGCCGGTGGCTATCAAGTATTTCCTGACTGCTATCCTGTTCGTGTTGTTCGACGTGGAGGTGATCTTTTTTTATCCTTACGCTGTTAATTTCAAAGAACTGGGCTGGGAAGGTTTCCTGGCCATGATTGCATTTGTGGCATTCTTTATGGGCGGTTTCTTTTATATTATCAAGAAGGGAGCGCTTCGTTGGGAAGATTAATCTGATTTAAGTTAACTATTAATAAAAATCCCGCTGAGTTTCAATCAGGCGGGATAGGAGGGTAAAGAATATGTCTCGTCCTGTTCAGTTTAATAATAAGGTGAAGCTGGTGGAAATGCCGGAAGGCTACTCCGGCGAAGGTTTTTTTGCCACCTCTTTCGATAAGGTAATAGGCATGGCGCGTAAAAACTCCATCTGGCCTTTACCGTTTGCCACTTCCTGCTGTGGCATTGAATTTATGGCTACTATGGCCGCTCACTACGATCTCGCCCGTTTTGGTTCCGAACGTTTGGGTTTTACGCCCCGCCAGTGTGACCTGCTGATGGTCATGGGCACCATTGCCAAAAAGATGGGGCCCGTATTGCGCCAGGTATACCTGCAAATGGCTGAGCCCCGCTGGGTGATAGCCGTGGGCGCCTGCGCCAGCAGCGGCGGTATCTTCGATACCTACTCCGTGCTGCAGGGCATTGACCAGATCATTCCGGTAGACGTGTATGTGCCCGGCTGCCCTCCCCGCCCCGAAGCGATTCTGGACGGCGTGATGCGCATCCAGGACCTGGTGGGCGAAGAAAGTCTCCGCCGCCGTCACTCAGACCGTTATAAAGATTTGATGAATTCCTACGGAATAGAATAGAAACGATAATAGCTTATACATGTCTTTGACGAACGAGCATATAAAAAACAGGCTGGTTGAGAAATTCGGTGAGGCGTTGACAAACTTTGAAGAGTCACACGGCATTATGTCCTTTCATGCTCCCAAAGAGCTGAACCTCAAAGTGATGCAGTTCCTGTACGATGAAGAGGAGTTGCAGTTCCGCTTCCTGTCCGATCTCACCGCCGTACATTATCCCGATCAGCAGGGCGCTGAGCTGGCTGTGGTATATCACCTGCATGCCTTTGTACCCAATGTACGCCTCCGCTTTAAAGTATTCACCGATATCCAGACACCGCAGGTGTTCACAGCTTCCAAGCTGTTTTCCAGCGCAAACTGGATGGAAAGGGAAACATACGATTTCTTCGGGGTCGATTTTGTGGGCCACCCTAACCTGATCCGCATCCTGAATGTGGATGAAATGGATTATTTCCCCATGCGCAAGGAGTTTCCCCTGGAAGACCAGAGCCGCGTGGATAAAGATGATGAAATGTTCGGCCGCGGAGGAAGCGTCGGGATTTAATAACAACTACTATCAAGCTAGGATATGTCAGAGCAGCAACATATAAAATTACCGGAAGGCTCCATCGAGAGGCAGACCAGTACGCTCAACCTGGGCCCCACACACCCTGCCACGCACGGTGTGTTCCAGAACATTCTGGAAATGGACGGTGAGCGGATCGTGTCCGCCACACCAACCGTTGGGTATATTCACCGCGCTTTCGAAAAGATCGCGGAACGCAGGCCTTATTACCAGATCACGCCGCTGACGGACCGTCTCAACTACTGCTCCGCCCCCATCAACAATATGGGCTGGCACCTCACCGTGGAAAAACTCCTGGGCATACAAACGCCCAAACGGGTGGATTACCTGCGTGTGATCATCATGGAGCTGGCGCGCATCACGGACCACCTGATCTGCAACTCCGTGATCGGGGTGGATAGCGGCGCCTTCACCGGCTTCCTTTATGTAATGCAATACCGCGAGCTGGTATACGAGATCTACGAAGAGATATGCGGCTCACGCCTCACTACCAATATCGGCCGCGTGGGCGGTTTCGAAAGAAACTTCACACCCGCGGCTTTCCAGAAAATAGAAAAGTTCCTGGCCGAATACCCGGCTGTGCTGAAAGAGTTTGAAAACCTCTTTACGCGCAACCGCATTTTTATGGAACGTACCCAGGGCGTAGGCGCCATCACCGCCGAAAGGGCCATGAACTACGGTTTTACCGGTCCTAACCTCCGCGCTACCGGTGTGGATTACGACGTGCGCGTGGCCAATCCCTACAGCTCCTACCAGGATTTTGAATTCAGCATCCCCGTAGGCACTACCGGCGATACTTACGACCGCTTCCTGGTGCGCAATGCGGAAATGTGGCAGAGCCTCGGCATCATCCGCCAGGCCATGGATAAGCTGAAACAGCTGCCTGAAGATGTATATCATGCGGACGTACCGGCCTATTACCTGCCTGATAAAAACGACGTATATACGAAAATGGAAGCCCTCATCTATCACTTCAAGATCGTGATGGGCGAAACCGATATTTTACCGGGCGAGTTGTACAATCCTGTTGAAGGGGCAAACGGCGAGCTTGGCTTCTATCTCATCAGTGATGGCGGCCGTTCTCCGTACAGGCTTCACTTCCGCAGGCCCTGTTTCATTTATTACCAGGCTTATCCTGAAATGGTGCAGGGAGCCATGCTCAGCGACGCGATCATTTGTATGAGCTCGCTGAACCTGATTGCGGGTGAGCTGGATGCTTAAGACATTCCGATCCCTTTTGATACCGTGAAAAAAGTTCTTTGTTTTTTAATATGCATAACTCCCTTTCTGCTCACGCACAGCAACTGTGCACTGGTCCCAGGCAAGAACTGATCCCTTTCCTGAAAAGAAAAAAACGGGGTTCTGCAACCATGATAAAAAGCTGGTGGAATGGATTTGCGCTGGTGAAAAACGGCGACCGCAGTTTTTATGAAGAATGCAAAGGGGGTGTTGAATACTACTCCAACTGATAAAGGATAAAAGAAGTTTATAAATAAAGAAGTTTAATAAATGGCCGTTCAATTTTCTGAAGAGAAGCTGAATAAAGTAAAAGAGATCATAGCGCGTTACCCGGAAGGGAAGCAGAAAAGCGCCTTGATTCCGGTGCTGCACCTGGCCCAGGAATCGTTCGGCGGCTGGCTTAGTTCCGAGACGATGGACTATGTGGCTTCACTGCTGCAGATCACGCCCATCGAGGTATATGAGGTGGCTACTTTCTACTCCATGTACAACCTGAAGCCGGTGGGCAAATACCTGTTCGAGGTATGTCATACCGGGCCGTGCATGGTAAGTGGTTCAGACAACATCATTGCCTATATCAAGGAGAAGCTGGGGATAGATGTGGGCGAGACCACGGCGGACGGGCTGTTCACCCTCAAAACGGTGGAATGCCTCGGGGCCTGCGGATATGCGCCGATGATGCAGCTGGGTAAGTTCTTCAAAGAACACCTCACCAGAGAGAAGGTGGACCAGATCATTGCGGAATGCCGCGCGCAGGCGAACTGATCCTGCCCGCAAAAGAACCGGGAGCTGAAGAGTGCGACGCAACGGATGCTGAACAATGATCCGGTGCTGAACAAAAGAACATCATAAATTGCCGCTGAAAAGCATTGCAGACCAGCGGTAACCCTTACATAAAGCGAGACAATGGGACGTAAATTATTGTTAGACAAGGCGCATATAGAAGGCATCCGGTATTATGACGTATACCGGAAGAACGGCGGTTATGCCGCTGCTGAAAAGGCCCTGAAGAGCATGAGCGCGGATCAGGTGATAGAAGAAGTAAAGAAAAGCGGCCTTCGCGGCCGTGGTGGAGCGGGCTTCCCTACGGGCCTCAAATGGAGCTTCCTGGCCAAACCGGAAGGAGTACCCCGTTACCTCGTATGTAATGCGGACGAATCTGAGCCGGGCACCTTCAAGGACCGCTACCTGATGGAATTCCTCCCCCACCTGCTCATCGAAGGCCTGCTGATCTCCAGCTTCGCCCTCGGCGCAAACCGTACCTACATCTACATCCGCGGCGAATACGCCTGGATCCCCGATATCCTCGAAGAAGCCATTGCAGACGCGCATAAAAACGGCTGGCTGGGCAAAAACATCCAGGGCACCGGTTTTGACCTGGACATTTACGTTCAGCGCGGCGCGGGCGCTTATATCTGCGGTGAAGAAACGGCGCTGATCGAATCGCTGGAAGGCAAACGCGGCAACCCGCGCATCAAACCGCCTTTCCCCGCTGTAAAAGGCCTCTGGCAATGCCCGACCGTAGTGAACAACGTGGAAACGCTGGCTGCGGTTGTGCCCATCATCAACATTGGCGGTGATGAATATTCCAAATACGGCACCGGCAAATCCACCGGCACCAAACTCATTTCCGCCTGCGGCAACCTGAACAAACCCGGCGTATATGAGATAGACATGAACATTTCGGTAGAAGAATTTATATACTCGGATGAATACTGCGGCGGCATTCCGAACGGCAAACGCCTGAAGGCATGTATCCCCGGCGGCTCTTCCGTACCCATCCTGCCGGCTAACCTGCTGCTTACAACCGCAAAAGGCGAACCGCGCATGATGACCTACGAAAGCCTGAACGACGGCGGCTTTGCCACCGGTTCCATGATGGGCTCCGGCGGATTCATCGTGCTGGACGAAGACCAGTGCGTGGTACGCCACACCATGAGCCTCGCCCGCTTCTACCACCACGAAAGCTGCGGCCAGTGCAGCCCCTGCCGCGAAGGCACCGGCTGGATGAAAAAAGTGCTGCTGAACATCGAGAACGGTAAAGGCAAAATGAGCGATATAGACCTGCTGTGGGACATCCAGCGGAAAATAGAGGGCAATACCATCTGCCCCCTCGGAGACGCGGCCGCATGGCCCGTAGCCGCCGCCATCCGTCACTTCAGGGATGAATTTGAATGGCATGTGGCTAATCCTGACGAAGCGCTGAAACGCAACTTCGGGCTGGCGCATTACGCAGACCCGCTGCCGGTGGTAGCAGCTGTCTGATAAGGAAACATTATTACTTTTTCTTTTTTACTTTTTTATAATGGCGGAAGAAAAGAAATTATTCAAGGTCAAGATTGATAACATACCTGTAGAGGTGGAGCCGGGCACAACCATCCTGAATGCCGCCCGCATGATCGGAGGCGATGTGGTGCCGCCCGCGATGTGTTATTATTCCAAACTGCAGGGCAGCGGCGGTAAATGCCGTACCTGCCTGGTGAAAGTGTCCAAAGGCTCGGAAGCTGATCCCCGCCCCATGCCCAAACTGGTGGCCAGCTGCCGTACTACGGTGATGGACGGTATGGAAGTGGCGAACATCACTTCACCCGAAGTGCTGGATGCGCGTAAAGGCGTAGTGGAATTCCTGTTGCTGAACCACCCGCTGGATTGCCCCGTGTGCGACCAGGCCGGTGAATGCGATCTCCAGGACCTCAGCTACGAGCACGGTGTTTCCGGCACCCGCTTCGAATTCAAACGCAGAACTTTCGAAAAAGAAGATATCGGTGAGCACATCAAGCTGCACATGACGCGCTGCATTCTTTGCTACCGCTGCGTGTTCACGGCAGACCAGCTTACGAACAACCGCCAGCACGGCATCCTTGGCCGCGGCGATCATTCCGAGATCAGCACATACATCAAAGCATCGCTGGACCAGACCAACTTCATCGGCAACGTGATAGACGTTTGCCCTGTAGGCGCGCTGACCGACCGTACCGCTCGTTTTAAGAACCGCGTATGGTTTCTGAAGCCGGTAGACGCCCTCCGCGAATGCCACGACCCGAACTGCTGCGGCAAAACGGTGCTCTGGATGCGTGGTGACGAGATCTTCCGGGTGACCGCACGTAAAGACAAGTACGGCGAAGTGGAAGCGTTTATCTGCGATACCTGCCGTTTTGAGAAAAAAGAACCGCAGGACTGGGTGATTGAAGGCCCCCGTAAAGTGGCGCGTTACAGCGTGATCTCACAGGGCCATTACGTAGGCGTGCACAAACCGCATGAAACCGTGGCGAAAGTAATGGACGGCCGCCAGCCTAAACTGCTGATGAACATCCATACGGTGAGCGAAGTGAACCAGCCCACGGTGGACCTCAGCAAGATTGAAGGGCCCGCACACTCCAACGATTTTCCAAAACATAATGGCGTTCAATAAAGCGAGATATGGATCTGATGACATCATTTGACTGGTCTTTTGTAATTGAAAAACTGCTGCTGATTTCAGCAGTGCTGGGCCTGTCCCTGCTGATCGCGATGTACTCCACCTGGGGCGAGCGTAAAGTAGCGGCCTGGATCCAGGACCGCCGCGGGCCGAACCGCGCGGGCATCTTCGGTTTGCTCCAGCCCCTGGCGGATGGCGGCAAACTGTTCTTCAAAGAAGAGATCATTCCTTCCACCGCGAACCAGTTCCTGTTCGTACTCGGCCCTTCCATGGCCATGCTCACAGCCTGCCTTACCAGCGCGGTGATCCCCTGGGGAGATGTGCTGTACTTCGGTGACCGCGCCGTTACCCTCCAGATCGCTGATGTGAACATCGGTGTGCTGTGGATCATGGCGGTAGTAGGTATGGGTGTGTACGGCATTATGATCGGCGGCTGGGCTTCGAACAACAAATTTTCCCTGCTGGCGGCCTGCCGCGGCGCTTCGCAGGTGATCTCCTATGAACTGCCCATGGGCCTCGCGCTCATCGCGCTGTTCATGATCAGCGGTTCCCTCAGCCTGAAAGATATCGTGGAGCAGCAGCGTAGCGGCGTTTGGTTCGTTGTGTTGCAGCCCATCGGTTTCCTCATATTCCTGATCTGCGCATTCGCAGAATGTAACCGTACCCCGTTTGACCTTCCCGAAGCGGAGAACGAGCTGAACGGCGGTTACCACCTGGAGTATTCTTCCATGAAACTCGGGTTTTACCTTTTTGCCGAATACATCAACATGTTTATCAGCTCCGCGCTGATGGCCACGCTGTACTTCGGCGGCTACAGTTTCCCGTATATGGACAGCCTGGGCCTCAGCCCGAACCTGGTGACCATCCTCGGCATCTGTGCATTATTCCTGAAAACATTCGCTTTCATCTTCTTCTTCATGTGGGTGAGGTGGACGCTTCCGCGCTTCCGCTACGACCAGCTGATGAAGCTTGGATGGAAAGTATTGATACCGCTGGCATTGCTGAATATGCTCATCACCGGCGCGGTGATACTGTACCGTCAGAACGGGTTTAATTAATAACGCTGAAACTCATTATATGCAAACATTAACAAACAGGGCAATACCGGTAGACAGAAGGCCCATGACATTCTGGGAGAAGATGTATTTGCCGGCCATTGCCAAAGGCATGGGCATTACCCTTTCGCATATATTCAAGAAGAAGGCAACGGTGAACTATCCTGAAGAGACCCGTCCCTTCAGCCCGGTATTCCGCGGCCTGCATATCCTGAACCGGGATGAGGAAGGGCGTGAGCGCTGCACCGCCTGCGGGCTGTGCGCGGTAGCCTGCCCCGCCGAAGCCATCACCATGGAAGCGGCCGAGCGCCTGCCGGGCGAGGAGCACCTGTACCGTGAAGAGAAATATGCCGCGCGTTATGAGATCAACATGCTGCGCTGCATCTTCTGCGGATTCTGTGAGGAAGCCTGCCCCAAAGAGGCCATCTATATGACGGAAACCTTTGCGCCGTCCAACTACGCGCGGAAAAGTTTCATTTACGGGAAAGATGACCTGCTGATCCCTGATCCTAAACATCCAATCACTGTAAACAAGTAAAACGGCAATGGGTATAGATCTGATTATTTTTACGGTGCTTTCAGCGGTTGCCATTGCAAGCGCCCTGGGCGTGATCCTGAGCAAAAATCCCGTGAACAGCGTGCTTTGTATGATCACCTGTTTTGTGGCCATTGCCGGGCATTACATCATGCTGAACGCACAATTCCTGTTTGTAGTGCACCTTATCGTATACACCGGCGCCATCATGGTACTGTTCCTGTTTGTGCTGATGATGATGAACCTCAATGCAGACATCGAGCCGCAAAAACGCAACTGGCTGAAATACGCCGGGGCCATCAGCGGCGGCGCATTGCTGCTGGTACTGGTAGCCGCCCTCCGCGACGCCAGTGTGCCTGCCATCCAGAGCGGCAACGCTACGGACATCGGGCTGATAAAAAACCTTGGTAAAACATTATTCACCAGTTACGTGGTGCCCTTCGAGCTGAGCAGCGTGCTGTTCCTGAGCGCAATGGTAGGGGCTGTGGTAATAGGTAAAAAATAAAAAACGAATTCATGCCGGTTCAATATTACATCTTTCTCAGTATCGCCCTGTTCTGCATCGGGATCATGGGCGTATTGATGCGCAGGAATGCGATCATCATTTTTATGTGCATAGAGCTGATGCTGAATGCCGTGAACCTTTTGCTGGTAGCCTTCTCGAAAATGTGGGTGGATGCCGGCCGCATTGATGCAGCCGCCGCGCAGCTCTTTGTATTTTTTGTAATGGTGGTGGCCGCAGCTGAAGTGTCCGTAGGACTGGCCATTATTGTGATGATGTACCGCAATACACATTCGGTGGACATCAATATTCTCAGCAGACTGAAAAACTAGGAATTTAAAAATAGTATAGATCGATGATACATCTTGTTTGGCTGGTACCGTTCTTACCGTTGTTAGGTTTCCTGATCAATGGATTGGGCCGGAATTTTTTACCTAAATCGCTTACCGGCGTGATAGGTAGCGGCACTGTGCTGGCGGCTTTTGTGATCAGCCTGCTCATTTTCCCCGAAGTGAGGCAGCCGGGTTTTGCCCCGCAGGTGATTTCGCTGTTCGATTTCATCAGCGTAGGCAGCCTGCATATTCCCTTCGCTTTCCAGGTGGACCAGCTGAGCGCTTTGTTCCTGCTGATCATCACCGGCGTAGGCTCGCTGATCCACATTTACTCCACCTCTTACATGCATGAGGAAAGCAGCGAAAGTTTCGCGCGGTACTTCGCGTACCTGAACCTCTTCGTGTTCTCCATGCTGATACTGGTGCTGGGCGCCAACTACGTGATGATGTTCATAGGCTGGGAAGGTGTGGGGCTCTGCTCTTACCTCCTCATCGGCTTCTGGTTCAAAAACATCAATTACAACAAAGCAGCCAACAAGGCATTTATCATGAACCGTATCGGTGACCTGGGTTTCCTGCTCGGCATCTTCCTGCTCATCCAGCAGTTCGGTTCAGTGACCTTTACTGAAGTATTTGCCAAAGTGCCCGCCATGGGCGAAGGCAGCGGCATCCTCTTCGCGATCGCCATGCTGCTGTTCATCGGCGCCATGGGTAAATCCGCACAGATACCCCTGTACACCTGGCTGCCCGATGCGATGGCCGGCCCTACTCCCGTATCCGCCCTGATCCACGCCGCTACGATGGTGACCGCCGGTATCTATATGGTGGCCCGCAGCAACGTGATTTATTCGCTGGCCCCGCACATCCAGGCGATCGTAGCGATCGTAGGCCTGGTGACGGCGCTGCTGGCGGCTTCTATCGCGCTGAAACAAAACGATATCAAAAAAGTGCTGGCATACTCTACCGTAAGCCAGTTGGGTTATATGTTCCTTGCGCTGGGCGTTGGCGCTTATACCGCCGCCGTATTCCACGTAATGACGCATGCATTTTTCAAAGCCCTGCTGTTCCTCGGCTCCGGCTCCGTGATCCATGCCATGGGCGGCGAGCAGGACATCCGGAAGATGGGCGGACTGAAAAAATGGATGCCTGTCACCAATATTACTTTCCTGATCGGCTGCCTTGCGATTGCAGGCATTCCGGGCCTGAGCGGTTTTTTCTCCAAAGACGAGATCCTCGCGCACACCTGGGGGTATAACAAGATCATGTACGCCCTCGCGCTCATCGGTGCGCTGATGACGGCGTTTTACATGTTCCGCCTTTATTACATCACCTTCTCCGGCAAATTCCGCGGCACGCACGAACAGGAACATCACCTGCACGAAAGCCCCGTGGCTATCACCCTGCCGCTGATCATACTCGCAATATTGTCCGTTATCGGCGGTTATGTAGGCATGCCCGAAGTGTTCGGCACACCGCATCTGCTGGCTGAATACCTCGCCCCGATATTCGCGCCTTCCGCTCCCTATCTGCACGCGCATCACCTCAGCCATGAGCTGGAGTGGGGCCTGATGGGCCTGAGCACCGGCCTCGTGATCGTGATGATATTTATCGCCCGCGGCAAATTCAGCAAATACGAAGACACCGGCGCTGAAAACACCGGTTTCGCGAAAGTGCTCGAAAATAAATGGTATGTGGATGAACTGTACGATGCCATCATCGTGAAACCCCTGATGGTGCTCAGCCGCTTCTTCCAGGATGTGGTGGAGAGAGCGGGGATAGACGGCCTCGTGAACGGCGTAGGCACCGGCGTAAAATGGAGCAGCCGCCAGATCAGGCTGCTGCAGAACGGACAGGTGGGCTTTTACATCTTCGCCATGGTAATCGGTATGATCGTATTGTTTGTGATCAGTTTGTTTTTATAAATCAGTAGCGGATTAAGAAAAAGATATGTTGACAGTATTACTCATATTGATTCCTTTGATAACAGGTCTGATCACGTTCGGACTGAAAGGGCCGGGTGCAAAGGTATTCAGCCTGTTATCGTCATTAGCCACGCTGGCGGTTGCGGCGGTAGCCTGGACGCAGTTTCAGTCCTCGCCCGATTCCCTGCAATTCACCGCGGACTGGATCCCTCAGCTGAACAGCCAGTTCAAAGTGGGCCTTGACGGGCTGAGCCTGATGCTGGTCCTGCTCACCACCATTTCCTTCCCGCTGATCTTTATTACGGTTTTCAGCCGCAGCTACGACCGGGCAGGCAGCTTTTACGGGCTGATGCTGCTTTCGCAGGCCGGCCTGCTGGGCGTATTCCTCGCCTACGACGCGCTGCTGTTCTACTTCTTCTGGGAACTGGCGCTCATCCCCGTATATTTCCTCTGCTCCATGTGGGGCGGCGAAAGAGCGGTACCCGTTACTTTTAAGTTCTTTGTATACACCTTCGCAGGTTCCCTGCTGATGCTGGTAGGTATCATTTATATCTACTTCCAGACGGAGGGCTCTTTCAGCTGGCAGTCTTTCACCAGCCTGTCCCTGAGCAACGGTGAACAATCCTGGTTGTTCTGGCTGTTCTTTGTGGCTTTCGCGATCAAGATGCCGGTGTTTCCCTTCCATACCTGGCAGCCGGACACTTATGAACAATCACCCACTCCCGTAACCATGGTACTGAGCGGCGTTATGGTGAAGATGGGCCTCTTTGGCGTAATGCGCTGGCTGGTGCCGGTTTTGCCGCAGGGCGTGTATATGTGGCAGGAAGCCGCTATCGTGCTGAGCGTGATCGGTATCATTTACGCAAGTTGCATCGCCATCATGCAATCCGATCTCAAAAAACTGATCGCGTACTCTTCTATCGCCCACATCGGGCTGATGAGCGCGGCCATATTCGCCAATAACGAACAAAGCCTGGCAGGCGTGCAGGTGCAGATGTTCAACCACGGTATCAACATCATCGGTTTGTGGATCATCGTGGAAGTGATAGAGCAGCGCCTGAAAGTGAAGAACATGGGAGAGCTGGGAGGCATTGCTACTTACGCACCCAGGCTGGCTATCCTGCTGGTGATCGTGAGCCTGGCAAACATTGCGCTGCCGCTTACGAACGGCTTTATCGGTGAATTCCTGATGTTCAGCGGCCTCTTCCAGTACAATCCCTGGTTTGCCGCCATCGCGGGCATCGCCGTTATCCTGGCTGCCGTGTATATGCTGCGCATGCTGCAAAAGGTATTGTTCGGCGAAGCAAACGCGCTTACCGCCACTACCACAGATCTGAAGTCCGGCGAAATGCTGGCCATGGCCTGTATCGTAGCGGTTATCTTTGTACTGGGCGTTTATCCCAAACCCTTGCTGGACCTTGCTGCCGGCATTGGCTTGCAAGATGCCGTAGCTGCTGTTATCACACGCTGATTATTAAATTGAGATTCTGTAACGCTAAGATATGAATGCATTAATTACAACTGCTGTATTCGGGATTGTTCTGATGTTCGTGGGACTGTTTGTAAAGAATAAGCAGCAAATAAAATATTTCGCCATCGCAGGCACCATCCTTGCATTTATTGCAAACTGGTACGACGGTACACTGGCCGGCGGCAGCACAGTGCTGCTTCACGGCATGGTGGAGGTAAGCCGCTTCTCCGTACTGTTCAACGGGGTGGCGATCGCTTCCACGTTCCTGTATTTCCTGCTGTGCGGCAGCGCTTTCGAAAGAGTAGGAGAGGACGTTGCGGATTATTTTGCCCTCGTGTTTTTTATCCTCAGCGGCATCATGCTCAGCGGATCGTTCAGCAATATGCTGATGCTGTTCCTCGCGATCGAGATCATTTCCATCCCCCAGTACATCCTGGCGGGCGCGGATAAAAAGAACCTGAAAAGCAACGAGGCTTCCCTGAAGTATTTCCTGACAGGCTCTTTTACCACCGGCATCCTGCTGATGGGTATCGCGCTGCTCTATGGCGCTACCGGTACTTTCAATATCCGTGAAATGGGCCTTGGCGCCGGTGACCTCAGCCCGCTGGCACTCTGCGGCATTATCCTGCTCGCGTTTGCACTGGCATTCAAGGTATCCGCCGCTCCCTTCCACTTCTGGACACCGGACGTATACGACGGCTCACCCACCGTGTTCACCGCCTTTATGGCCACCGTGGTGAAAGCGGCGAGCTTTATTGCTTTCATGCGTTTGTTCTACGTAAGTTTCACCGGCGGCAGCCTCACCCATCACTGGCAGCTGATCATCGCACTGATCACCGCCGCTACGTTGCTGATCGGCAACTTCACAGCGGTGTTCCAGCAGAGCGTAAAAAGGATGCTGGCGTATTCCAGTATCGCGCAGGCGGGTTTTATGCTGTTCGCCATCGTGTCGGACAACGAGATGGCTACCCAGGGTATGATCCTGTATGCTGCCGCATATAGCGTGGCTACCATCGGCGTGTTTGCCGTGCTGCTGAAAATGAAAGACTATACATTCGACGGATATAATGGCCTGGCCCGCAAAGAACCTTTGCTGGCGCTGGTGACCACGATCTTTTTGCTGAGCCTGGCGGGCATTCCGCTCACAGCCGGTTTCTTCGCGAAATATTTCGTGCTGAGCGCGGCCGTACAGGCAGGCGGGCTGCTGTGGCTGGTGATACTCGGCGTGCTTTGCGCCGCTATCAGCGCCTACTACTACTTCCGCGTGATCATGGCCATGTACTTCAAAACAGGCGATGCCGAGACGCTGCCCATTACCGGCGGTTTCAAAGCGGCTTTGCTGCTGGCTGCCGCCATCGTGATCACCCTCGGGGTGTTCCCCGGCCTGCTGCTGCAATTCCTGTAAGCGCATTCCGTTCAACTGATTGAGCAGCACAACTTAGCGGTTGTGCTGCTTTTTTTATGCCCTTGCCATTCATCCGGAAAGGTGCTTTTGATAAGGGAAATCCGTTAACTTTATGCTAACCGTTGTTATGCGATTAAGAGATACATTTTCCCTCGCCATGCGCTCTATCAGTGCAAACCGCCTCCGGGCCGGCCTGACCATTTTCATTATTGCCTTTGGCATTATGGCGCTGGTGGGCATCCTGACGGCGATAGATTCTATCAAAAGCTCCATCTTCAACAGCTTTGCCAGTATGGGGGCAAACGGATTCTCTATCAGGAACCGGGAGCAGCGGATACGCATCGGTGGGCCGGGCAACGCTACCCGCGGCACCACCAAAAAAGGAAAGGTGCGCACGTCCAACCAGAATAAAGTGATCACTTTCCAGGAGGCGATGGCCTTTAAGGAAAAATTTGCCTTCCCCGCCACCGTGAGCGTGTCTTTCAGGGCCGGGGGGAATATGACCGTGTATAAGGATGAAAAAAAGACGAACCCCACGGTGCAGGTGGTCGGCGGGGATGAGAATTACCTGGGCCTGAGCAATTATGAGCTCACTGCCGGCCGTAACTTCAATAAAGCGGATATAGAATCCGGGCGCAATGTGGCGGTACTGGGCAGCGAAGTGGCCAAAAAACTGTACGGAGATCACCCTGAGAGAGCGATCAACGACAATATCCGTATCGGGAACGTGCGGTATAAGGTAATAGGGCTGCTGAAGGAGAAAGGGAGCAGCAATATGATGAGCGCGGACAATGTGGTGGTCACTACGGTCACGAGCACCCGGAGGGTATTCAACCGTCCCTGGGCCTCTTACCAGGTGAATGTGAACGTGAATGACGTGAAGCAGGTGGATGCGGCGATGGGCGAAGCCACCGGTGTGTTCAGGATTATCCGGAAAATGGATATCAACGAAGAAAACAACTTTTATATGAGCCGCAGCGACAGCATCGCGGAGCTGCTTTTCCGCCAGCTGGGCACGGTAACCGCCGGCGCGGCGCTGATCGGGTTTATCACGCTGTTCGGCTCCGCCATCGGCCTGATGAACATCATGCTGGTATCCGTAGCCGAACGCACCCGCGAAATCGGTGTCAACAAGGCGCTGGGCGCTACACGGCCTTCCATCCGGCAGCAGTTTGTGTGGGAAGCGATCATTATCAGTGTAATGGGTGGCGCGCTGGGCGTTATTCTCGGTATGCTGGTGGGCAATGTGATGTCTTTGCTGATTGGCTCCAGCTTCGTGGTGCCCTGGTTGTGGATCTGCCTGGGTATCGGGCTGTGCGCGATGGTAGGGCTGATCTCGGGCATCTATCCCGCCATCAAGGCGTCCAAGCTGGACCCGATCGTGGCTTTGCGATACGAATAACAGATAGAACGCTTTTACTACGTCGTTACAACGTCGTTAGAACGCTTTTACTATGCTGTTACAAGGCGGTTAAAGGGAAATATAAGGCCGGTTAGAGGGAAGTTAGAGGCCGTTATGACAGGGATGTAAGGCCATCTAAAGGCGGTGGAAGACAGGGATAGGTCGGGTGGGAAGGCGATAACCGATTAGTAAGATTAAACGCATTATAGCCCGGGCACCTGCTTTGCAGGACCGGTAAAAGAAAGAGGGGGATCATCAACCAGTGTTGAGATCCCCCTCTTTTTTATGTCGTTACCTGTTGATTTACAACGTCAATTCCCCCGTTTCCATATCAAGGGCCGTTGCTTCCGGCTCCTGGCGGGTGATATAGGGGATATTGGTCACCATATACGGTTTCATGGCGGAACCGGCAATGGCGCCGCCTATCAGGCCGCCGCCCACACTGCTCCAGAACATGGCCTGGTTGCGCCGCCTGGCGGATTGCATGTAGTTGGACACCACGAAGCCATGCCCGCTTTTTTCAATGGGGATAATGGCATCGCCGGAAGTACGGTAAAGCTCGCCTTTTACACAGAAGCCCCAGGAGTCTTTAATGTGCTGAGGGGAAGCGTCCGTGGTATACAATTTGGGTTTCTTTCCCGCATTTTCCATCTTAAAAGCTGTAATGGAAGGCCTGTTCGCCTTAAACTCCTCAAAGGAAGCATATACCCCGTCCACATACGCTGTATCCAGAAGGATAGGGATATCCAGGGCGGCGAGCTGCGCGGCTTTGATGTTGTCCTTTGACTGCAGGGTTGGCTGCGCATCCAGCAGGGGCAGGCCTTTTTCCAGCGAAGTGAGCAGCACCAGGTGCAGCGCGCGGGCGATATTTTCATCGTGGCGCCCGGTAACATCCATGGCGCCGCGAATGATCACAGTGTCAAAAGCCTGTACCTGGGCATACTGCTGCCCGTCCCGGGAAATGTAAGCATCCGCTTTAACGCGGCAATACCCTTTTTCATTGACCTGGAAGGTCCTTTCGTTGATACGTACGTCTTTTACCGCCCAAAGCAGGTGTACGCCCGAAGGAGACAGTTTGCCGCCGTACTGCCGGTCAACATATTGCTGTAAATATTGATTGTAGGGCAAATCGGGAACGGCTTCTATACGTTTGTTGGTCATGCCTACCTGTACGAAGCCGAGGCGGGCGGTATCCCACTGGACGGAGAGCACCTCTATGGCGGCTACTTTATCCAGTTGTGTTTCAGACAGGCTATATGTTTTCAGGCGGATGGTCTTGTGGTCGGTGACTTTATCCGCATACACGGCATCCTGTGCATTGGCCACCTGCACCAGGGAAAATGCGCTGAAGAGCAACGGGAGATGTTTCATGGTATAGGAATTAATACCCCTAAAATAGGCGTTTTCGATGTTCCGCACATGCCTTTTTGTTGTATTTTGGTAACAGGGAAATTTGAATAAGCCATGTATACCTCAGAACTGGATGAATTGATCCTGGTCCTCGAATCAGAAAAGGCCAATCTGGAAGTATTGATACAGGAGGCGCTTAAGGAATCTGATTATCTTTTCGCTGCTACCTGCAAAAAAGGGCTCTGTCGCGTTAATAAGACATTGGAAAACCTGCAATATTTTAAAGATCCCTATATGGAAGAAAAACGCGGGCTTGAAAAGATGATTGGCTGGTTTGAAGAGCGTGGTGCTTTGAGGGGATATAACAACCCCAACCCGGACCTTTCCGCTTTAAAGACCAGGCTGGAGGAACTTTTGAACAAATCCACCTGGATCACTCCTAATGAGAATGAATTAACGGAAGCGTTATACGATCTTATTGAAGGAAAAAATGCCGGGTTCAGGTTACACCTGTTAAAAAAACAGGGCTTCTTTATCGAATTCAGGCTCCTTGCCCCCGGGGAGATATTCATTTCTTTTCCCGGCAAATCAGCTCACCCAAATCAACATAATTTGCCATTCGACTGGAAAGCCATGCCCAGGCTTGGATTTCAACCTAACGATGATGAGGGGTTTGAGCGTATATACCCGTATACCGGGCAGGGCGCCGTATCCGGGATTAAAGTGCTGCTGGCGCAGCTGCTGTACGAACATTCGAATTATATAAAGTATGACAGCCCGTCAAAGATCGAGTTTTTGTAGCCCTTTACTACTTGTCTGCTACTTCTGTACTACTTAGGAACTACTTCGCCACAGCTTCACGACTACTCTATGACTACTATTACACTACTATCAGACTACACTACTACTACACTACCACTACTATTAGACTACTCTTAGAGCGAATTCCTTATACTAAATTAACGTATGCCGGGCCATTCCGGTTGATATCCGTTAATGGCCCGGCAGGTGTTTAGAAGAACAATTGCGACAGTGCGTTCGTCGGATCGTTTGTTTTGGGTTTCAGGCCCAGGAATTTCGTGTATTGGGTGGCCGTCAGGATGGTTTTCAGTTTCCCGAAAAGGCCGCCCTGGAGGCCGGCGAATTTGGAGGCATACCCGGCTTTGTCCGTTTGGGCCATGCCCAGGATACCGGATTTGTCTTTCAGGAAACCCGTTACGGAGCTGAGCACGTTGGGTTTTTGTTTTTCTGTGAGGCCCAGTGCCGGCGTCAATTTGCCGAGGATCGAATTGGCCGCGCTGCCTACGTCCAGTTTGGGTGTTTGCAGTTGTGCGCCGCCGGCCGCGCTTTTGGCTTTGTCAAGAGGGTTTTGAGCGTACGTCAAAGAAATGGTGGCTGTTATGATAAACAGCAGGGCGAGGAGCTTTTTCATGATCTGATGTGTTTTTGGGACACAATAATTACAATGCAGGGTGGAGAAAGGTTGTGGGAGAGGGATTAAAAATGCGGGTTTGGAAAAAGGAAACAGGTGGGATATGTTTCCGGCGGAAAGGGCCGGTCAGGCGTGGAGGATGATATTAAAAAACTACGGGTTGCTGCAATAAAAAAGCGCCGTCCCGGGGGAACAGCGCTTTTTGTAATATCGGGTGAGAATTACTCTGCTACCACTTCAAATTCCAGCTCGGTATCATTGCCTTTGCCGAAATCGATGCGGGCTTTGTAAGTGCCCAGTTCTTTAACGTCACCGATGATGTGGATACGGCGGCGGTCGATCTCATAACCTTTCTGTTCCTTGATAGCACGGGCGATCTGAACGCCGGTAACACTACCGAAGATTTTGCCGGAAGTACCGGTTTTAGCACCGATCTTCACAGGAGCAGCTTTCAGCACTTCCACCACTTTCGCGATTTCGGCCAGCATTTTTTCTTCCTTCACTTTCGCTACTTTCAGACGTTCGTCCAGTTGCTTCAGGTTGGAATTGCTTGCTTCTACGGCAAACTTCTGAGGGATCAGGAAGTTCCTGGCGTAACCATTCTTTACGGTCACCAGTTCATTCTTCCCGCCCAGATTATCTACGTCTTGTATTAAGATTACTTGCATTGTTTCTTACTTTAAAAGGTCAGTAACATAAGGCAATAAAGCCATTTGACGAGCTTTTTTGATAGCCTCAGCCACCTTACGCTGGAATTTCAGCGAGTTGCCGGTGATACGGCGAGGCAGCATTTTACCCTGATCGTTCAGGAATTTTTTCAGAAACTCAGCATCTTTGTAATCTACATACTTGATACCTAATTTCTTGAAGCGGCAGTATTTTTTCTGGCGCTTCTCTTGCTTAACCGCGGTTAAGTACTTGATCTCTTGTTTAACTGCCATAACTTAAGCTTCTACTGGTTTAGGTTCAGCCTCATAGTTACCTTTTTTCCTGGTGTTGTAAGCAACAGCGTGCTTGTCCAGTTTGGTAAACATGTAGCGCAATACATTTTCATCGCGGTTGAGCTGGATCTTCAGCTTCTCATTGAAGTCGGATGGCGCAGTGTACTCCAGAACCAGGTACATGCCCGTGGTTTTCTTCTGGATCGGATACGCCAGTGATTTCAGGCCCCAGGGATTCTCGTGCGAAACTTCGCCGCCATTGTCTTTGACAAGGTCAACGAATTTCTTCTGAGCGGCTTTGTAGTCCTCTTCAGAGAGCACAGGGGTAAAAATCACCATCAATTCGTAGTTTGACATAAATTTCCCTTGTTAGTGAATTAATTAAAAAAAATAAAATTGGAGTGCAAAGATAGGGGGATTTTCTGATTCTTCCGCTTTACAGGCGCTAATTTCCGCATTTTTTCCGCCCCCTGACCGTATTAACAAACATAAAAAATCCGGAGCCCCGTAAAGAAGCCCCGGATTTTATTATAAAGAATTGTCTATCAGCGGCTAATAAATATTTTCTTCACCTCTGTTTTGTTCCCGCACTGCACCCTCAGCAGGTAGATCCCCGAAGCCATGTTCCCCACGTCCACCGACTTGAAGTTCATGCCCTTATAGAAGTTCATCTGCGTCTGGTACCTTACAGCTCCTTGCATATCAAAGAGTTGTATGGTGGCCGGGCCGCTTTCGCGGGCATCCATGTAAATATACAGCTGCCGGCCCAGGATAAACCACAGCAGGCGGAACCAGGATTCCCGGCTCAGCACCAGCACGCTTTGTACAGGGCTGTATTGCTCCGTGCTGTCCAGGCCAAACTGGTGGAGGCGGTAATGCCAGTACCCCGGCAGCACCGTGCCGTCAAAGCTCTGGTAAGCCGCGCCCTGGCCATTCAGCGCCGTGGCGGGCACCGTATCTATCGGCTGCCAGTTGCGCGCATTCAGCGACCTTTCCACCACAAAACGGCTGTTGTTGATCTCCCGGGTAGTATTCCAGGTGAGCGCCACGCCGCCATTGTCTTCCCTGGCTGTGAACTGGGTGATCACCACGGGGTGGGCCAGCACCCGCAGATCGTACCGGCTCAGGATCGGGAAGTGGTCCGAGGTGAAATTGGAATAAGACGGTATCAGCGATTCCACGTTCCGCGCCACCCTGGCCGAATTCGGCACATAGGCGTACAACATCTCGTTCGTACCCATGGCATGGTCTATCATATCCGGGAAAGAAGCGGTAGACCGCTGGCGGGCCAGGCTCAGCGCGTAAGTGAAGGGAATATAATCCAGGCTGTCCAGCTTGAAGTCGATATATGAAGTGGTCGTGTCCGGCGCCATCTGCGCGGTAATGGTCCTGTCGAAATCGTCATTAAAATCGCCGAGTACCAGTACGTTTTTGTAAGCAAAATGAGCATCCAGTGTGTCTTTCAACTCTTTGGCCCCATTCCTCCGGCGGTGCCAGCTTTCGATGAAATCGGCGGGATTGTCGCCGGTATTGGCTTTGGCGTGGATCACAATGAAATGGATCCGGGCGGAATCGCCGTTCAGGTTCACCATCGCTTCCATCAGGTAAGGGAAGCGGCCGGAGGACCAGTTGAAATAAGCGTCCGCGCTGGCGCCTTTGCGCAGCACGCCATAGGTGCGGATATTTTTCACAAGGTCTTCGCGGTATACAAAGGCCAGCTTCTGCGCACTGTCATACAGCGGGGCGGTAAGGCTGTCCACCCGGCTGCCGAAATCCGATACCGTAAAACGGTAGCCCGGCATGGAATCCACGATGTTTTTCAGGCGGATAGTGTCCACCACTTCGCTGAGCGCATAGATGTCCGCATCCAGGCTTTTTAATACTTTCAGCGCATTGGTCTGTTGCAATGCCTCATTCGTAGGCCCGAAATTCAGGTGGCCAAACCATTCCATGTTCCAGTTCACCACTTTCAGCGTGCGCAGGCTGGTGCCAGACAATGAGATCTTATTGCGTTGCAGGCCGGCGGAGCTGAAGCTGATGGAACCGCTGTAGTTCTGGTTCGCGGCACCGGGGGCAAACCGCACCCATACAGAATCCAGCGCGGCCATTGCTTCTGCGGCCGGGATGGTGATGCCGGACTGGTAGGTGGTATTGTCGAGGGATATCTCAAAATTAGCCGGGGCGGTGATCACCAGCGGGGCGGTAAGGTCGCTGGCCCAATAAGTGAAGGGCTGTGGCGCAGAGCGCTGGCCCGCCGGGGCGTAATCGAAGTCCAGCTGGGAGGGCAGGGTGTACACGTCAGGGGCCGGCGCGGCGCTGGTGTCGGACACGCGGATATCGTCCAGCGTCCAGCGGCTGGCCTGTGCCGTGGGGGAAGAAGTATATACCCAGGCAATGTACACGTCCGTGCCTTTGAAATTGCTGAGGTTGATGCCGGAAGATGTTTTCCATACATCGGTGCCCACCTCGGGGAAACGCCCGCTGATGCTGGTCCAGGTGGCGAGGCGGGGATCGCCGCCGCCGGCGTAATTGGTGGATACACGCAGCTCAAGGGACGGGCCCTGGAAGGCGGTTCTGCTCGCGAATGCCAGCAACGGCACATTAAACCCGCTGAGGTCGAACACCGGGCTGATGAACCAGTCTTCATTTTCACGCGCGCCGCCGGAGAAACCGTTGATCTGCACACCGTTGCCGCTCTGGCCAAACGTAGTACAAGCCCATGTCTGCGCACCCGTCACGCTGTATTGCGTGAAACCGTTCGGCAAAGTGCCGCCGCAGGTGGTGAAGGGGAAATCCAGCACCTGGCTGCCCGTGCTGAAGCGCCAGCTGATGCTGTCCAGGATGCCGCCAAAGCCATTCCCGTTGGAATCCTGTATGGCGTTGCTGTCCAGTGTTATAAAATATTCCCTGTTCCCGCGGAGCGCGGCGGGAATGGTGAGCGTATTGGAGGAAATAGTTATAGCAGGATCGTTGATGTCCAGCACCAGGCGGGTGCCCTGGCTGAGATTATGTACGGTCACGGTCCCCGTGTTTTTCCGGATATTTTCGTCGAAAGTGATCACTGCATTGGTGCCGGGTATTACGCCGGTGGCGCCGTTTGCCGGCTGGAGGCTGCCGAGCGCGGGCGGTACATTGTCCCCGCTCAGGCCCCATACCGCTACGCTGTCTATCGCGAAAGACGGTCTTGACCCGGCACCGCCGATCTGGCGGTTCACCCACCTGAGCTGTACCACCGGCTGGTTCTCGCATTCCGCGGGCAGCAACGCTTCGATGGATACCAGTTGCTGTGGCGTAGTGACGCCGGAGGCGGTCTGCGTAACGGTATTGTTCTGGTACGCGGTGGCCGGCAGCGTGATGAAGTTCCCGCTCAGGCCCGCACGGTACTGCAATACCGCTTCATTGACGCGGGTATTGGAATTGCCGTCGTAAGGGTTGCGCAGGGTCATCATCTGGTAGCGCACACGCACGTTTGTGTTCGCCGTGGTGCTGATGCTCAGCACCACGGAATTGTCCGCGCTGCCGCTGTTCAGGTAACCGATCTTGCCATTGTAGTTCAGCACGCCGTTCGTGGTGGAAGAGGCGGTATTGTTGGCGGCCAGTGCCTTGTCGGCTGCCGCGGGCAATACATTGAACGCGCCGCTGGGGGAGCCGCTCAACGCCCATCCCTGCCAGCCTTCCGGGTATACGGTGGAAGTGTGCGGCAGGGCGGTAAAATCCTGCAAATACGGGATGCTTTGCGGGGCAGGGTTCGTGCCTTGCGCAAATACCAGTAAGGGGCATAATAAAATAGCCAGGAGTAGAGGTTTTTTCATAAAGGGTCTTTCGTTTTTGGGTGGATTAAACGGGGTTGTGTGTTTTGTATCCCTAAATTACGCCGGTTATTTTATCCGGAAATGAAATGATATGATGATTTTGTTAATTTAAGATGTGAAAAAGATGTGATCCCCGGTCAACTTGTCAGCCACGGGGCCATGGCATAACCTTTGACTACAATCTTCCGTTAAAAACTGATAATCATATGCAGAAAGGTGCAATACGTGTACAAACAGAAAACATTTTCCCCATTATCAAGAAGTTCCTGTATTCAGATCATGACATTTTTTTACGGGAACTGGTGAGCAACGCCGTGGACGCTACGCAGAAACTGAAAACCCTTGCCAGCGTTGGCGAATTTAAAGGAGATATTGGCAGTACCGATATAACGGTTGCATTGGACGTAGAGAAAAAAACGATCACGATCTCGGACCGGGGCGTAGGCATGACGGCCGAAGAAGTGGATAAATACATCAACCAGGTGGCTTTTTCCGGTGCGGAAGAGTTTGTGAAAAAATACAAAGGCCAGGGAGACGGCGCCAATATCATCGGGCATTTCGGTCTCGGGTTTTATTCTTCCTTTATGGTGAGCAGCCAGGTGGAAATCATCACAAAGTCATGGAAGCCGGACGCACAGGCCGTGCGCTGGGAATGCGACGGCAGCCCCGAATACCAGCTGGAAGAAACTGAAAAAACTGAACGCGGTACGGACATCGTGCTGCACATCAACGAGGAAAGCGAAGAATTCCTGGATGAGCACCGCATCCGCACCATCCTCGAAAAGTTCTGCCGCTTCCTGCCCGTGCCGATCAAATTCCAGGATACGCAGATCAACAACACCACACCCGCCTGGGTGAAAAAGCCCAGCGAACTGACCGCGGACGATTACCAGAACTTTTACAAAGAACTGTACCCCTTCGCGGAACCGCCGCTGTTCTGGATCCACCTGAACGTGGACTATCCGTTCAACCTCACTGGCATCCTGTATTTCCCGAAGATCACCAAGTCCTACGAAATACAAAAAGATAAGATCAGCCTTTACAGCAACCAGGTGTTCGTGACCGATGAAGTGAAAAACATCGTACCTGAATTCCTCATGTTGCTGCACGGTGTGATCGATTCGCCGGACATTCCGCTGAACGTGAGCCGCAGCTATCTCCAGGGTGACCCCAACGTAAAAAAGATCAACGCGCATATCACGAAAAAAGTAGCGGACAAGCTGGATGAAATGTTCCGCACGGATCGTAAATCATTCGAAGAAAAGTGGGAGCACATCGCACTCTTCGTGAAATACGGTATGATGACCGAAGACAAATTCCTGGACAAAGCCAGCAAATTCCATCTCCTGGAAGACGTGACCGGCGGTGCTTTTTATACGCTGGAAGAATACCGCACCGCAACGGCCGCACTGCAAACTAATAAAGAGAACAAACTCGTGATCCTTTACGCCACCAATCCCGTGCAGCAGGACAGCTACGTAAGTGCCGCCGCTGCCAAGGGTTTTAAGGTAGTGAAGCTGGATACGATGGTGGATGCGGGTTTCATCAATCATATGGAACAGAAGTGGGAAAACGTGCAGTTCACCCGTGTGGATGCGGACATCCCGGACAACCTGATAGATCATGAAGCCACCGCGGTAAGCGTGCTGAGTGAAGAACAGGAGGGTAAACTGAAAGAACTCTTCGGCCAGCAACTGGCGCTGCCATACATCAAAGTGGAATTGAAGGGCCTTGGCGCGCAGGACCAGCCGGTGATCGTGACCCGCGGCGAGCTGATGCGCAGGATGAAAGACATGGCGGCTATGGGCGGCTCCGCGGCCAGCTGGTATGCGGGCATGCCGGACGAGATTACGATGACGGTGAACGCGAACCATCCCATTTACCAGAATATTTTACAGGAAGGAAATGGTGAATTGCAGGAGAAGCAGGTGCGCAACCTGGCGGACCTGGCGCTGCTTTCGCAGAACCTGCTCACCGGAGCGGACCTGACGGCTTTTGTACAGCGCAGCGTGGAACTGATGGGGAATAAATAAACTGATACCCGCATAAATATCCCGAAGCGGATAACCTGCAAAGGTTATCCGCTTTGTTGTTTTTGGGGTTTCAAAAAAAAGCGTAAAAATAATATCCTGAAAATGCCTCTGCGATCATTATGCAGTACCGTTAGTATCAACCCGCTTGTATATATGAATTTCTGATAGATTATATTTTTTACTAAGCTGGTGGCTGATTTCAGGATATGGGAACATTGTAGTTGGTATAATCATTGCCTGAGCAGAAGTAATTGAGAAACCGATTTACTTAAAACCATATCCTACAATCCATGACTAACAGAATTATTCTAAGCGCCGCCATCGTATTCCTGATGGCCGCATGTTCCAAGACCTCCACTGTTGATCCGGCTAAAGCGGATCCGCAGGCACCGGGGGCTGAGCAAGCACCAGCAAACGAGCAGGCTGCCGCCGCCTTTACTCCTCAGCAAACGGGGGTTAGCTTTAAAAAAGTGAACAACCCCAAGCTCGTCACTGATTACGTATTGCAGATACCTGCCAGTTATAACACGGAAAAGACCAAACGCTGGCCGGTGATTATCTTCCTGCATGGTATCGGTGAACGGGGCAATACCACGAACGATCTGAACATGGTGAAACGCGCGGGTCTGGCGGGCGTGGCGGCGAAGAACCCCAATTTCCCCTACATCGTTATTTCTCCCCAGTGTAAAACCAATTCATGGTGGCATGTGCCCAGTTTGAATGCGCTGTACGATGACATTGTAAAGCAGTACAATGTTGACCCTAAAAGGATCTATGTTACAGGCCTGAGTATGGGAGGATTTGGCTGTTGGGAGTGGGTGGCTGCTTATCCTACACGTTTCGCAGCGGCAGCGCCTATCTGCGGGGCCGGCCCGGTCGCGAAAGCATGTGCCCTAAAAGACAAGCCGGTTTGGGCTTTTCATAATGCGGACGACCCGCAGGTGAACGTCAGCGGATCCAGGAATATGGTGAATGCCATCAAATCCTGCGGCGGGCAGAAAGTAAAATACACTGAAAATCCTACCGGCGGGCATGATGCCTGGACCAAGGCTTACAATGACCAGGCATTGTTCACCTGGCTGAACGCGCAGCGTTTGCCTTAAATCAGGTTGTTTCGCGGATATCTATCACTTTCAGCTGAAGGGAGACAGTACCGTTCCATTCATTTTCTTCTACGGTAAATACCATATCAAAGGGTTTTTTATGGCTGATGAGTTCAAATTTATCGGCCATGAAAAACCCTATTCCACTAAAAGACCCTCCACTCCGTTGTTTGACAGACAATTTCAGGTGCTCATCTTTTACAATCTTTGAAAAACCTGTATCCATCAGGTTCCTTGCCAGGAATATGGGGCGCAGGTTCTCCGGCCCCAGCGGTTCAAACTGCCGCATAATATTATAAAAGGAAGGCGTAAGGTCGGACAGGTAGATTTCGGAATCTATTACGATCTCCGGTATCAGCAGGTCCGGGTTGATGGTTGCGGCGACCACTTCCTCAAATTTTGCCTGGAAGGCGGATACGTTCTCCGGTTTCATGGTCATGCCGGCGGCATAAAAGTGCCCGCCGTAATTTTCCAGCAGGTCCTTGCACTGGTGGATAGCTTCATAAACATTGAACCCGGATACGGAGCGGGCGGAGCCGGCCACTTTATCGTTGCTTTGGGTGAGTATGATGGTGGGGCGGTAATAATATTTATCGATCAGGCGGCTGGCCACGATGCCCACCACGCCTTTGTGCCAGTGGGGCTGGAACAGTACGGTGGATTTGCGGCCGTGCAGGGATACATCGTTCTGGATAATGCTCACGGCTTCCTGTGTAATGCTCATGTCCACGCCTTTCCGTTCCATATTGTCGCCGTGCAGCATTTCGGCAAAAGCGTACGCTTTGTCGTAGTCCTTTTCTATAAAGAGGTTCACGGCTTTGCGTGCGTCATCCATACGGCCGGCGGCATTCACGCGGGGGGCGATGACGAATACGAGGTTGGAGGTGGTGAGTTTTTCTTTCAGGTTGCTGAGCTGTATGAGGGCCCTGATGCCCGCGCTGGGTGTTTCGTTCACCTGTTTTACGCCATGGAAGGCCAGAATGCGGTTTTCGCCGGTCATGGGCACAATGTCCGCCGCGATGCTGGTGGCCACGAGATCCAGGAAACCGTATACTTCCTGCATGGGCCTGCCCTTTTTCTGGGCCAGGGCGCTGATGAGCTTAAAGCCGATGCCGCAGCCGCTCAGTTCCTTGTAGGGATAGGGGCATCCTTCCTGTTTCGGGTTCAGGATGGCTATGGCGGGCGGCAGTTCCGGATCGGGAAGGTGGTGATCGCAGATGATAAAATCTATCCCGATGGATTTTGCGTGCCTGATATATTCGATGGATTTGATCCCGCAGTCCAGCGCGATGACGAGGCTGAAATCATTTTCCCGGGCATATTCGATGCCCTGCATGGAAATGCCGTAACCTTCGCGGTAACGGTGGGGGATATAAAATTCGATATTGCTGTAATGGGACTGGAGGAAACCGTAAACGGTGGCTACAGCCGTCGTGCCATCTACGTCATAATCCCCGTAAATGAGGATCTTTTCCTGGCGAAAAAAGGCTTCTTCCAGCCGTGAAATGGCTTTGTCCATATCCTTCATGATCCAGGGATCGTGGAGATCTTCCAGGGAAGGGCGGAAAAAATGCCTGGCTTCATCATACTTTGTAATGCCTCTTTGCACCAGCAGGCGGCATAGGATGGGATGAATCTTCAAAGCTGACTGAAGCTGCTGCTCCTGTATTGGTTGATATTTTTTGACTGTCCAGCGTTTCTGCATGAAATGTTATTGGCGGGAATTTACTTCCTCTGTTGGTTCTGACTTCTATTGTAATATAAGGATGATTAGCGTATTTACGCTAAAAGCGGGAAATTCTCCGAAAGTGGGAGGGAAGGCCTTAAAACTTCCGGTCCGTGGTAAACCTTACGAGTGATTCGAGCCCTGCCCTGACGTCGCTTTCAGGCAGTTCATGCAGGATGGCAAGAGCTTCGTCCCGGTATTGCAGCATTTTCTGCCGGGTATATTCTATCCCTCCATTCTCTTTTACGAGGGTGATGACTTCGTTGACCTTGTCCTTATCTTTATTATGATTCTTTACTATATTTATTATATGCCTGCGTTGTTCCTTGCTGCTGTGCTGGAGGGTGTAAATGAGGGGGAGGGTCATTTTCTTTTCCCGGATGTCTATCCCCGTGGGTTTGCCGATGTTGGCGGTGCCGTAGTCGAACAGGTCATCTTTGATCTGGAAAGCGACGCCGACCTTTTCGCCGAATAGCCTCATTTTTTCGGTGAGGGCATCATCCGCGGTGGTGCTCCAGGCTCCGGCTGCGCAGGCTGAGGCGAGGAGGGAGGCGGTTTTGCGGCGTATGATCTCGAAATAGATATCTTCTTTAATGTCCAGTTTGCGGGTTTTTTCGATCTGGAGGAGCTCGCCTTCGCTCATTTCCTTTACGGCGCGGGAGAGTATCTCGAGGCTGCGGAAGTCGTTGTTGGTAATACTGAGGAGGAGGCCTTTGGAGAGGAGGTAATCGCCTACCAGTACGGCGATCTTGTTTTTCCAGAGGGCGTTGATGGAAAAAAAGCCCCGGCGCTCGAGGGAGTCGTCCACCACATCGTCGTGTACGAGGGTGGCGGTGTGTAAAAGTTCCACAAGGGCGGCGGCGCGGTAGGTATTTTCGTTAATGCTGTTGGAGAACAATCTGGCGGAGAGTAAAACGAACATGGGCCTGATCTGTTTGCCCTTCCGTTTGACGATATAATGCATTATCCGGTCCAGGAGAGGAACATGGCTCTTCACTGCATCCGCAAACTTTCCTTCGAAATCTTGTAATTCCTTCCCGATCAGTTGTTTAATTTCCTCCATGGATATAATAAAAAGGTTTGCTAAGCTAGGCCTAAAATAGGACATTTTGCAAAATTGGCCCCGAATTTGTATACATTAGTTGGATGTTCTTTAAATTAGGCTCTAATTTTGAGCTAGTTATCAATACAAATAAAATCGCAATAAAAATTTGTATATTCATTTAGGATTTTTACCTTTGCTTGGTAAAAAACGCGTTAATTGTAAAATCTTTAACAGTTTTTAAATAAAAAAACAATTATGGCAAGCAAAAAGTACTTACTACTGGCAGGTGCAATGACTCTTCTGGCAGCATCTCCTGGTTTTGCGCAGGTTAAACCCAATTACGATGCCCTGGACTCCTCAAAAGTTTCGGCAAAGAATATGGCGCAGTTTAACAGCTTCAGAAACAACCAATCCGACTACCCCGCAAAACCCCGTAACATGTGGGAACTTGGTTTCCACGGTGGTTACCACTTTATCAAAGGTGATGTGGCTGCTCTCCCCGGCTTCGGCGGCGGTCTGTCCCTGAGAAAAGCAATCGGTCATACTTTCTCTATCAGAGGTGAATATACTGGTTCTTTCGACTATGGTCTGGATTACCAATTGAAACCCAATACAGTAGGTGGCGCATGGAATCCTACAGCTGCTGCTAACAGCGGCAATGTGGTTCCTAACTTCAAAACCGCAACCCACCAGCTGTCTTTGAACCTGGTAGCTTCCCTGAGCAACATCCTTTTCTACAAAGCACAGCCCAAAGTTAACTGGTATGTATTTGCCGGTTACGGTCTGATGCTCGCAGACGTGGACGTTGACGCGCTGAATGCAAGCAACGCTGCTTATTCTTACTCCGGAGTTAACTTCGGTGGCAAGAAAAAAGACATTCGCGATCAGCTGAAAGATCTGTACGACAAAGAATACGAAAGCAATGCTCCTAGCCAGGGTAACCGTGTTCAGATCGGCCGTAACGATGACAACCAGCTGCTGCGTCATGCTGCTGAAGTTGGTACCGGTATCGCTTTCAAAGTATCTAAACGTTTCAACATCGGTGTTGAAGAAAAAATCACCCTGCCCTTCGATGATTACCTGGACGGTTATACCGCCGGTGCTTATGATGGCAGCAAAGACTTCTTCTCTTACACCAGCCTTCGCCTGAACTTCAACCTGGGCAACCCGAACAAACGCGTAGAACCCTTATGGTGGGTTAACCCGCTGGATTTCGCTTACAACGAGCTGAACAGCCCCCGCCGTATGAAACTGCCTACTCCTGTTCTGCCTGATGCTGACGGCGACGGTGTAACTGATCAGTTCGACCGCGAACCCAACACCCCCGCTGGTGCTCCCGTTGATTCTCACGGTGTAGCTAAAGATACAGACGGTGACGGCGTTCCTGACTACAAAGACAAACAACTCATCACTCCGACATATTGCCAGCCTGTTGACGCTGACGGCGTAGGTAAATGCCCGGATCCTGAGTGCTGCAAAAACATCCAGACCGGCCCCGCATGTGCTAGCCTGGTGTTCCCCAGCGTTGCTTTCAAAGGTTCTTCTACCAAAGTATCTTCTGACAACGAAGCTATCCTCGGTAGCGTAGCCGCTACTCTGCGCAGCAATCCTTCCTGTAATGTACTGGTTACCGGCCACGCTGGTGCCAAAGGCAAAAAAGGCGGTGTAGACCTGAGCTCTCGCCGTGTGGATGCAGTGATCGACTACCTGGCTGAAAAACAAGGTATCGACCGCGGCCGCTTCATCAAACAAAATACTCCTGGCGAATCCAGCACTGTAGACTTAGCTCCTGCTAACTAATACAGACCGGATAACCACGGTAAATATTTCAGGACAGGCTGCTCATGGAGCAGCCTGTCCTTTTTTATCCCATTTCCTCCCCAAATTATTTTCTCCCGCGATTGAACTCATTACCCCATTTGCCCGTTTATAGAATAACGCGTTTTTTACACTTGCGAATCCTGATTATTTATCACTAAATTTGACCAGCCTTAAACTTATATTGTTTTTAGCGTGGTAAAAGACTTCAATAAAGCTACCCTGGCCGGTCTGATTGTGGCGTTGGGTATCATCTACGGCGACATCGGTACCTCTCCGCTCTATGTGTTCAAAGCCATTGTTGGAACCAACGAGATCAGCGAACTGCTGGTTATCGGGGGGATTTCCTGCATCATCTGGACACTTACACTTCAGACCACCGTCAAATACGTAATTCTCACGCTGAAAGCAGATAACAAAGGGGAAGGCGGTATTTTTTCACTGTACGCCCTGGTGCGGCGGCACGGCAAATGGACGGTCGTATTTGGTATGATCGGCGGGGCCGCGCTGTTGGCGGATGGCATCATCACACCACCCATCACGGTCACTTCGGCTGTGGAGGGCTTGCGCACCCTGCCCGTTTTCAAGGACCTCGGCACCTGGACCATCGTCAAGATCGTACTGGTGATCATCACACTGTTGTTTTTTATGCAGCAGTTCGGTACCATGTCCATCGGCAAGATGTTCGGCCCTATTATGGTGATCTGGTTCAGTATGCTGGCCATACTTGGGCTGGCGCATATTGCGGATGACCTCTCGGTGCTCAAGGCTTTTAATCCCTATTACGGGGTAAAACTGCTGGTACTCTACCCGCACGGCTTCCTGCTGCTCGGAGCGGTCTTTCTCTGTACCACGGGGGCAGAGGCCCTCTATTCAGACCTTGGCCACGTAGGCCGCGGCAATATCCGCGTCTCCTGGATCTATGTTAAAATAGCCCTGATACTCAATTATTTAGGCCAGGGCGCCTGGTTGCTCACCCAGCAGGGGAAAACCCTGAACGGGGAGAACCCCTTCTTCCTGATCATGCCGGAATGGTTCGTGATCTTCGGGGTACTGATAGCTACCATCGCATCCGTGATCGCCAGCCAGGCCCTTATCTCCGGGTCTTTTACCCTCATTTCCGAGGCCATGCGCCTCAACCTCTGGCCCAAACTTAAGATCAACTACCCCACGGAACTCCGCGGGCAATTATTCATACCGGGCATCAACCTGATGCTGTTCGTGGGCTGCGTGTCCATCGTACTGCTGTTTAAGGAATCATCCGCCATGGAAGCGGCTTATGGCTTGTCTATCACCATCTGTATGCTGATGACCTCCTGCCTGTTCGGCTTCTATTTATATACCCGCCGCGTCAAACTGGCCTGGATAGCTGTATATCTCGCCGTTTATCTTACCATCGAATTCTCTTTCCTGCTGGCCAACCTCGTGAAGTTCACCCACGGCGGTTATGTGACCGTGATCGTGGCCGGCGCGCTGTTTATGGTGATGTACGCCTGGTTCCGCAGCCGTAAGATCAAAAACCGTTACGTTGAATTCGTACGCCTGGAAGATTACCTGCCCATCCTGCAGGAACTCAGCAACGATACCTCCATCCCCAAATACGCCACGCACCTCGTATACATGAGCAGTGCGGACAATCCGAAGGAAATAGAACATAAGATCATTTATTCCGTACTGAACAAAAAGCCCAAACGCGCTGATATCTATTGGTTTGTGCATGTAGACGTGGTGGACGAGCCTTATATGAGCGAATACACCGTGCAGACCATCATCCCGAACGAAGTGATCAGGGTGGAATTCCGCCTCGGGTTCAGAGTGGAGCAGCGGATCAACCTCATGTTCAGAATGGTGGTGGAAGATATGGTGCGGAACAAGGAAGTGAATATCACCAGCCGTTACGAATCCCTCAGCAAAAACAATGTGGTGGGTGATTTCCAGTTTATCGTGATGGAGAAGTTCCTGTCGCACGACAACGATCTGCCCCTGCACGAGCGGCTCATCATGCGGATCTATTTTATGCTGAAAAAGATCGGGCTGTCCGAAGAAAGAGGTTTCGGGCTTGATTCCAGTTATGTAACCGTTGAAAAGTTCCCGCTGGTGGTGGCGCCTGTTACCAACCTGCAGCTGAAGCGCGTGAAAGACCGGTACCGTTACGATATAGAATAGAATGAGTTTGCATAGAAGCGCGATAGGTATTATATTGTGAGCTTCCTAAATATGCTACTCGTTATGCTTAAACACGTCTTTGCCACGGGCCTGACCCTGGCACTCACCCTGAATTTATATGCCCAGAGCGGCCCTTCCGCCGACTACAGGGAGCTTAAAGATCCGAGGAAAGTAGACCCGGCTGCCTGGAGCGGCGTCAAACCAGGAATCAACATTGCCTTTGGCAGCACCGACGTACGTTATGACAAGATCTACGCCCCGGAATCCGGCTCCCTGCGCACCGCCTGGAACACCAAAGCCTGGAAAGGAGAAAAAGTACATACCCAGTTTGTGATCTGGTCCACCACGCCTGTATCCAACGTAAGCGTTGTGGCCAGCGCCCTCAGCGACGGAAAGGGGAACAAGATACCCGTGGAGGCCGTTACAACCGGTTTTGTGCGGTATGTGATGACGGATGAACTGAACAGCGAAGGCGGCGGATGCGGGCACCGCAAGCCCGGCCAATTTGATTCTTCACTGGTGGCAGATGGAATTGATTTTACCCGGACAACAAATATAGCCGCTTATAATACCCAGCCAGTATGGCTGAGCGTGACTGTGCCGCCGCAAACGCCCGCCGGTACCTACACAGGCTCCTTACATGTGGCAACAGGGAAAGGCGCCACGCAGAAAGCACTGCAATATCAGATAACAGTAGGCGAACGCACGCTGCCCAGGCCCCAGGACTGGGGTTTTCACCTGGATCTCTGGCAGAGCCCTTACGCCATTGCACGCGTTCACAACACGCCGCTCTGGAGCAAGGCCCACTTCGAAGCGATGAAACCGTATATGAAAATGCTCGCCGATGCCGGACAGAAAGTGATCACCACCAGTATCATCTACGACCCCTGGAACAGCCAGACGGAGGATATCTACGGCGACATGGTGAAATGGACCCGGAAGAAGGACGGCACCTGGCACTTCGACTATACCGTATTTGACCAGTGGGTGAGCTTTATGCAGGAAATGGGCATCAAAAAACAGATCGCCTGTTTCAGCATGATCCCCTGGAACCTGAAGTTCTATTACTTCGATGAAAACACCGGTAAAAACGAAGTGATGGTGGCCAAACCCGGCACCCCGGAATATGACAAACACTGGGCACCTATGCTGACGGACTTTGCGAAACACCTGAAAACAAAAGGCTGGTTCGATATCACCTGCATCGCGATGGACGAACGCCCGATGGAGGCGATGCAAGCGGCCATCAAGCTGATACGCAGTGTGGACAAGGATTTTAAGGTATCGCTCGCGGGTAATTATCACAAAGAGCTGGTGAACGATATTTATGATTATTGTGTGGCTTCCGGCCAGGACTTCACGAAAGAAGAGAGGAAATGGCGCCTGGAGAAGGGCTGGCCTACTACCTATTACACCTGCTGCTCCGAAGGTTTCCCGAACACATTCACCTTTTCCCCGCTGGCGGAATCCGCCTGGCTGGGCTGGCATGCGGCGGCGAAAAATTACACCGGTTATCTTCGCTGGGCGTTTAACTGCTGGGTGAAAGATCCTTTGCAGGATTCGCGTTTCCGCACCTGGGCAGCCGGCGATACGTACCTGGTATATCCGGGGCCACGTTCTTCCATGCGTTTTGAAAGGATGATAGAAGGTATCCAGACGTATGAAAAAATTAAAGTGCTGAAAGCGGAAGGGAAAGGACCGGAGCTGGAAAAGATATTGTCCACCTTCGAGATCAATGCGCTGAAAGCGAAAAAAGCGGGAGATATGGTGGATGCAGGGAATGCAGTACTGAACTCACTTTAAGACAACCCGCCAGAAAGAAAATATAAAAAGAAAAACCTCCGAGGAATCGGAGGTTTTCTTTTAACACAACTAAAAAACAATCAAACTAATTTCGTCTTTGTTTCATCAGTCCGGCTTTTTCCCGTCTAAAAAGGTATTGATCGTGTTGATCTCTGCCTGATTTTCTGAGCCATTGCCCACCGTATAGCTGGAGTAGAACTGCTCAGCTGAGCCGGCTCCGCTATCCAGGTTCACGTTCCGGCGGAGATAAGCCGGTACGTTTTCGATCTCCTGGTTGTTCTCCATATTCTTCACATTAAAACTGATGCTGCGTAATTTGGCCACTCTTTCCATCTGCTTGCGTTTCTGCTCCTCCGCCTGCTCATCCAGCAGCTGCTGAGGCTGATGCTGGGGTTGTGGCTGCGGTGCCGGCTGAGCCGGCTCGGGTTCCTGGACAGGCTCTTCTTCTTTGAACACCATTTTCATTTCGTCCTGCTGGTTGTTGCTCACCGGTTCCACATAGATGTTGGAAGGACGGTTCAGATAACCACCGGATGCGGAGCTGGTGCCTGAAGCGGGAGCGGAGGGCTGCTGCGGGGCCTGTTGAACAGGCGGTTGCGGCTGTGCCTGCTGCTGAGGCTGTGGCTGTACCTGCACTTGCTGTTGCGGCTGAACGGGCTCTACCGGCTCGATGTTGAGCGTGTAGGTTTCCCGCTGCTGCTGAGGCTCGGGGCGTACAAATGATGCCGTGGGAGCGGGATGGGCTACCTGTGGCTCAACGAGCGTGGGCGCCATCACATCCCTGATCTCTTCGTCCGGTTCATCGGAGAAAAGCATGGCCTGGCTGTTCATTTTCTTTTCATCACCTTCCTGGCCCAGGGTCATCACGATCTTGGGCTCTTCTTTTACGGGCTGCTGAGCCGCGGCAGCAGCGGCTTTCTGCTGCTGGATGGGGTTCTGCTCAAAGCCGGTGGCAATGATGGTAACGCCCAGGTTGCGCTCCAGCGTTTGGTCGTAGCCCACACCGAGGATCACGTCGCAATCCTCGCCGGCCATGCTTTGTACATAGGCCTGTATGGTGTCCATTTCGTCCAGCGTGTGCTCAAACTCGCCTTCGGCGGAAGAGATATTGATAAGGATCCATTTGGCTCCTTTGATGTCGTTGTCGTTCAGCAGCGGGGAAGTGAGCGCTTCTTCGATGGCTTTCTGCGCACGGTATTCGCCTTCCGCAACTGCCGCACCCAGGATGGCTACCCCACCGTTCCGCATCACGGTGCAAACGTCCGCAAAGTCCACGTTGATCTGGCCGGTGCTGTTGATCACATCGGTGATACATTTGGCGGCAGTGGCCAGAACGTTGTCCGCTTTTTCGAAGGCGGCCTTGAACTTCAGGTCGCCGAACTTCTGGCGGAGCTTATCGTTGGAAATGATCAGCAGTGTGTCCACGAAATCTTTCAGGCGGTTGATGCCTTCTTCGGCCTGCAGCATTCTCTTTTTCCCTTCATAAGAGAAGGGAGTGGTAACGATGCCCACGGTGAGGATGCCCAGTTCCTTGCATATTTTGGCAATGATGGGAGCGCCGCCGGTGCCGGTGCCGCCGCCCATGCCTGCTGTGATGAATGCCATTTTGGTATTCACCTCCAGTATCTTTTTGATTTCTTCAAAGGACTCCTCCGTTGCCTGTTCTCCGATACGGGGATTGGCGCCGGCTCCCAAACCCTGTGTGAGATGGGGCCCCAGCTGTACCTTGTTCGGCACAGGACTGTTTGCAATAGCCTGTGCATCGGTATTGCATATAATGAAGTTCACACCCTCAATGTTCTGACTGAACATGTGGTTCACCGCATTGCTACCACCGCCACCAATGCCTATCACTTTGATGATGGAGGATTTTTCCTTTGGAAGATCAAAATGTATCATGACTCTTTCTCTTTAAATGGGTTAGTATTTGGTGTACCGTTTTCCTACGCTACTATTTTTGATCGTGTTTTTTAAAACTGATTATTCATGCAACAATCACGCCATGCCTACAGCTTGGCGTCTTCCTCTTCGGTGAACATGTCGATGATCTTTGTTTTCATCCTGTCCAGGAAACCTTTGAGGGAAGCATTACGTTCCGCTGCTTTGCGGTGCTGGCGCGCGTCGGCTGTTTCTTCCGGCTGTTCGTCTTCTGTCCATTCTTCTGAGTCGTCCGTCAGCCTTGCCGCTTTTTCTTTCGCGAAATAGCTGGTGTTGATCTTCACGTAATTCTCTTCCAGCGCGCGTTTATCATTCTCGTAATCGTTGTATCCTTTCAGGATGAGGCCAACGCAGGTGGCATACATGGGCTTGGTGAGCTCGTCTGTATGGCCGCTTGCCAGGTGCTCGTTCGGATAACCGATGCGGGCGCTTACGCCGGTGGTGTATTCCGTGAGCTGTATCAGGTGTTTCAGCTGGGAACCGCCGCCGGTGAGGATGATACCGCCGTTCAGCATTTTGTTGTCCATGCCGATCTGCTTCAGGTGATATACCACGAAGTCCAGTATCTCGCTCATCCTGGCCTGGATGATGTGCGCCAGGTTCTTCACGGAGATCTCTTTCGGGCTCTGACCACGGAGGCCGGGGATGGTGATATATGCGTTGTTTTTCGCTTCGTCTGCCAATGCGTAACCGAACTGTACCTTCATTTGTTCAGCCTGTGTTTTTAACACACCCAGGCCGTTTTTAATATCGTTGGTGATGTTTTCGCCACCATAGGGGATCACAGCGGTATGTTTCAGTACGCCTTCGTAGAATACAGCGAGGTCCGTGGTACCGCCACCGATATCCACGATCGCAACACCGGCTTCAAAGTCCATATCGCACATAACAGCTGCTGCGGATGCCAGCGGCTGAAGCACGAGGTCTTTGATGCGCAGGCCGGATTTCTCCACGCTGCGGTTGATATTACGGATGGCGTTTTTGTCGCCGGTGATAATGTGGAAATTCGCACCCACTTTTACACCGCTCATCCCGATGGGATAGGTGATGTTTTGCAGGCTGTCCACGATATATTGCTGCGGGATCACGTCAATGATCTGGTCGCTGGCGGGGATCACGGTTTTGTACTGGTCGTTGATCAGCTGGTCGATGTCCTTCTGGGAGATCTCCGCATCGGTATCGCTGCGAACAATATCTCCACGGGTTTGAAGGCTTTTGATATGATGACCGGCGATGCCTACATATACTTCGTTGATCTCGAGGTTTGGATTGGATGCATAGCAGTTCTCAAGCGCCTGACGAATGGCCTTGATCGTTTGATCGATGTTCAGCACCATACCGTGCTGCACACCAAATGATGGGGCTTTCCCGAATCCGAGGATTTCCAATTTCCCGTATTCATTCTTCCTTCCTGCGATGGCTGCTATCTTCGTGGTACCAATGTCGAGACCTACAATGATGGGAGCTTCCTGATTCATGGTTCTTTATTGTTTTTAGTTGCGATTACGATTATTAGGTTTATTATACACTGCTTTGGGCGTAGGGCCGGAATTCCGGCTGGCTGGCCTGGCAGCGGTTCTGGAAGCGGGTTTAACCTTTTTCGCCGGCTTTGCTGCCGGTTTTGCTGCTGGTTTTACAGCAGCGGGTTTATCCGCTGGTTTGGGGTTCGTTACGGCTGCCGGTGGCGCCAGGTCCGCATCCATCGTTACGTCTGCGATAGATGAATCCCGGTACATCGGCGGCGGGGGAGCACTCTTTCCATCTCTTCGTGTTCCAATCACTTCTTCATGATACGCAATGTTTATCCGTGAATAAGTATTCCAGCCTGCTTTGCTTAAACCTTCGCGGTAGAAGATCAGCAGTTTGGAAAATTTAGTTTCTATATCCGTGCCATCCCCGAATACGATCACATGATCGCCTAGTTTGGGAATGATCTCGAATTTCCTGTCCCCGGTGATCATCACCTGCTCCACCTGCGCATTCCAGAAGGTATCCGCTGAAATGTAACGGGCCATGCCGCCGATATGGGCATACAACAGGCTGTCTTCTTTCCGCAGTTGCACTGCGTCCGAGGGGAAACCGGTGAATACAGGCACCCTGGCGGAGAAACGATCTGAAATGGGAATACGTTCGCCCTGTTCGTCCAGGTAAAAGCTGTTGCCGGTGAAAGTGAACACCCTCGCTACGGGGTCACGCTGCACGACGTTTACGTTCAGGATGTCCTGGTTGTCCAGGAAGAGTTCGGCTGAGCGCACCCATGGATCTCTTTCCACCACCCGTTCCAGGTTCGCCAGGTTGATCTGGCTGATGGCCATGCCTACCGGGTTCTGATTCTTGTCGGTTACGATCAGCTGTTTGATATCTTTTTCATCAATAAAAGCATTCCGATCGTCGCCCTTCAGGGTGACGTGGATGCCTTTGCACTTTTCGCTTTCCTTGTCATGCACCGCAGCCGCCAGCAGCACGGCAAAGCCTGCCAGCACGCCGCTCCAGAGGAGCACGATACCGATGCGTTTGAAGGCTGTTTTTGTTTTAGGTTGCATGTTTATTTTTATATCAGTTTAATATTGCTGTCAATGGCTCGCGCAGCAGGTCTATATCTCCCGCGCCGGCCGTGATCAGCATTTCAATTTTGTTGTCGCGTACCCAGTCCGGCACCGCATCCCTGTTCATGATCTTCACTTCCGGGCCGTGTATCTTCCCGGCGATCATTTCGCTGGTGATGCCTTCGATGGGCAGCTCACGAGCAGGGTAGATGGGCAGCAGTATCACTTCATCCGCCAGGGACAGCGTTTCACCGAAACCTTCCGCGAAATCGCGGGTGCGGGTGAAAAGATGCGGCTGGAAGATCACGGTGCACTTTTTTCCCCTGAACAGGGTTTTGGCGCTGGTGATCAATGCCCGTAGTTCTTCCGGGTGATGCGCATAATCGTCGATGTATACTACGCGGTCGTTTTTCACGAGGTAGTCGAAGCGGCGGCGGATGCCTTTGAAGTCCGCTACAGCCGCCCTGATCTTCTCGTTGCTGATACCGAGCAGGTGCGCCACGCCAATGGCGGCCACTGCGTTTTCCACGTTGTGCATACCGCCGATATGCAGTTTCACATTATCTATCATCCAATCCTGCTCCACTACGTCAAACTCATAACCGCCGTTTTCCATGCGGATGTTCGTGGCGTAGATGTCTGCCGCATCGTTTTGCAGGCTGTAGGTCAGTTTGTTATCGCCTTTCAGTTCTGCCGCACGGGGCAGGGCGTGCCTTGCCAGCAGCGTGCCGTTCGGCTTGATGTTCGCGCTGTATTGAATGAACGCGTCTTCCACTGCCTGCTCCGTACCGTAGATGTCCAGGTGGTCCGGGTCCATGGCGGTGAGCACGGCAATATCCGGGCTGAGCTTCAGGAATGAGCGGTCGTATTCGTCGGCTTCAATAACTGCCACAGGTTTTTCGCTGCTCCAGAAATTTTTACCGTAGTTGGAACTGATGCCGCCCAGGAAAGCGTTGCAGCCGTATCCTGCGTGGCGCAGCAGGTGCGCGATCATGGTGCTTACAGTCGTTTTGCCATGTGTGCCCGCCACGGTGATGGCAAACAGCTCACGGGTGATCTCCTGTAGTACATCGCTGCGTTTCACCACTTCATAACCGTTTTCCCGGTAGAATACCAGTTCCTTTTGTGTGGCTGGAATGGCGGGGGTATACACCACCAGGTCCGCCGCGCGGTCTATCTGCTCAAGGTCTTCCGTATAATGAATGCGGATACCTTCAGCTTCCAGCTGCTGCGTGAGGAGGGTGGAGGTACGGTCGTAGCCGCTCACCGCCACGCCCTTCTCGTTGAAGAACCGTGCGATGGCGCTCATACCGATGCCGCCAATGCCTACAAAATAGATCCTATGTATATTCTTTAGCTCCATCCGGGGATATCTGTTGTTTGACCGGTCCGGCTTCACCCGGGCGGTCGTTCTTTATTTTACCTGATCAACCCGAGCACAGCCCGGGCAATCGTCATATCAGCATTGGCATTGCCTAAAGGGGCAATGTTTGTTTCGAGTTTTTCCATCAGCGCTTTGTTCTGCACGAGACTGAGCGCTTCATTCGCCAGCCGGCCGAACGCTTCGTCGTCTTTGATCATCAGCGCGGCCTGCCGGTGTACGAGGCTGAGCGCATTCTGCGTCTGGTGATCTTCCGCCGCGAAAGGGTACGGCACAAAGATGGAAGGTTTCTTCACCACACAAAGCTCCGCGATGGCCAGTGCGCCGGCGCGGGAGATCACTGCGTCCGCGGCTTTGTAGGCAAAGTCCATCACGTTGATGAAGTCGTAGACTTTCACATGTGAGTTGAACGGCGCCGCGGCGGCTTTGGCCTGTTCGTAAAACAGTTTGCCGGTTTGCCAGATCAGCTGTACGTCTTTGTTCACAAATTCCGCCAGGTGAGGCAGCAGCGCCTCGTTGATGGACTTTGCGCCCAGGCTGCCGCCTACGGCAAAGACGGTGGGTTTGCCCATCATCAGAGCGAAGTGGCGTAGCGCTTCGTCTTTTGTTACGGCGCTTTGCGTGATCGCTCCGCGTACGGGGTTGCCGGTGTAGAGGAGTTTTTCAGCGGGGAAAAACTTTTCCATTCCTTCATACCCTGTACATATCTTTTCAGCCTTGCGGCCTAATATCTTGTTGCTTTTGCCGGCCCAGGAATTTTGTTCCTGTATCAGCGTGGGGATGCCCCTGCGCTGTGCCTGGCGTAGCACCGGGAAACTGGCGTAACCGCCCACGCCCACGGCTACATCCGGCTGGAAGCGGTTCAGCACGCTTTTGGCCTGGTTCAGGCTTTTGAGCAGTTTGAACGGCAGCAGCAGGTTCTTCAACATATTACTGCGGTTAAATCCCGCGATCTCCAGCCCTTCGATAGGGTAACCCGCCTGCGGCACTTTTTCCATTTCCATTTTCCCCTTCGCGCCCACGAACAGGATATCGATATCCGGCTCCAGTTTGCGGAGGGCATTGGCAATGGCAATGGCCGGGAAGATGTGACCTCCTGTACCGCCGCCTGCTATGATTACTTTATGCGCCAAATTCAAAAATATTATTCCTTTATGCGGCAACTGCGGGATTGGTAACCTCCTGCTTCGCGCCTATTTCTTCAACATTTCTTGATACGCTCAAAATGATACCAATGGCGAGGCTGGTAAATATTACCGACGAACCGCCCATACTCACCAGCGGCAGGGTAAGCCCTGTAACCGGCAGCAGATGGACGTTCACCGCCATGTGCATCAATGCCTGTATCACCAATGTCACACTCAGGCCAAGGGCCAGGAATGCGCCGAATGCATACGGGCAGTTTTTGAATATTCTTATACTTCTCAAGAGCAGGATCAGGTATGCGGCCAACACTAAAAAGGCGCCAAAGATACCATACTCTTCAAGAATAATTGCATAAATAAAATCCGAATAAGGGTGCGGCAGAAAATTTCTTGCCGTACTGTTACCCGGTCCTTTTCCCATGAATCCCCCGGTGGCTACGGCAATGTTCGCCTGCTGCACCTGGTAGGGGATATCGCTTTCCTCATCACTGAAAAAACTTTCAATACGTTTCTCCCAGGTTTTGGTACGCCCTTCCATGCCTGTCACTTTCGCGATGAAGAACATGAGCAGTACCAGTACGATCGCCCCGCCGATCATTCCCAGCAGGAACTTCAGCGGCACCCGGCCGATGAAACACAGCAGCATGCAGCTTGCTCCCAGCAGAAGGGCGGTACTCATGTTCGCCGGCATGATCAGCGCGCAGATGATGCCCACGGGTACGATGATGGGCAGAAACCCTTTCTTGAAATCCGTGATCACCGCCTGTTTGCGGCTCAGCTGCCGGGATACGTACATGAACAGCGCCAGTTTTGCGATATCCGACGTCTGGAACGTCAGATTGATCACCGGCAGCCTGATCCAGCGGCTGGCATCGTTCAGATTGGAACCGAATGCCAGGGTGTATACCAGCAATGGGATCGAGATCAGGAAACCAATCTGCGCCACGCGGGAATAAATGGTGTAATTCACCCGGTGCGCGAAATAGATGATCAGGATGCCCAGTACGAGTACGGACAGCTGCTTGAACAGGTAATATTCCGTATGCCCGCTGTAAACGCGGTATGCCAAAGAGCCGGTAGAACTGTACACTGCCAACAAGCTTACCGCAGACAGGAAGAACACGATCGTCCAGATCACTTTATCACCTTTCGTCCTTTGGAGTAAGTTGTTCACGTTGTTCGTTTAATAAATTAAAGTTCTCTCACTACCTCCTTAAACTGGCGGCCTCTCTCTTCATAATTTTTGAAGAGGTCGAAGCTGGCGCAGGCGGGGGAGAGCAGTACCACATCACCTTTGCTGGACAGCCGGAAGGCGTTTTCCACTGCGTCCTTCATATTGTCCGTGTTCACCATTACTTCCATGTCCCGGGACAGGGCTTCGTGGATCGGGCGGTTGTCCACACCGAGGCAAACGATCGCTTTTACTTTTTCTTTCACCAGGTCGCGGATGGCGCTGTAATCATTTCCTTTGTCCACTCCGCCCATGATCAATATCACGGGGCGCTCCATGCTTTCCAGGGCGAACCATACGGAGTTTACGTTGGTCGCTTTGCTGTCGTTGATAAAATCCACACCACGTACAGTCGCTACGTATTCCATCCGGTGCTCCAGGCTTGAGAAAGTGCTGAGGCTTTCACGGATCTTTTCCTTGCGTATATCCATTGTGCGGCCTGCTATGCCTGCTGCCATTGAATTATATAAGTTATGCTTACCTTTTAAAGCCAGGTCGTACATGGACATAATTACCGGTTCATCTTTCACCTGAATGTTCAATTGGTCGTTTGCTATAAATCCACCTTCGTTCAATGGTTCCATAATGCTAAAAGGTATTGGTTCTGAATAAATGGGTTTCGATGCTAAATAGTTCCTGATCTCAGGATCGTCTTTACAATAAATAAAATAATCTTCCTTCGTTTGATTCATAGCTATGCGGAACTTCGACGCCACATAGTTTTCCATTTTATAATCATAGCGGTCCAGGTGATCGGGCGTGATGTTCAGTAAAATGGCCACGTCTGGCTTGAACTCCACGATATCGTCCAGCTGGAAGCTGCTGATCTCGATGATATAATAATCCGCGGGCTCCACTGCCACCTGCCGGGCATAACTGACCCCGATATTTCCCACCAGCGCGGCGTTTAGCCCGGCGGTGCGAAAGATGTGGTGGGTGAGCGCCGTGGTGGTGCTTTTCCCGTTACTACCCGTGATGGCAATGATCTTTTTATCCCTGCTGAAGCGCCAGGCCAGCTCTATCTCCGATATCACCGGTACGCCGCGCTCCCGCACTTTTTTCATCAGTTCGCTTTTTTCCGGTATGCCCGGGCTCTTCACAATTTCATCCGCACCCAGTATAATGTCCCAGGAATGGTGGCCTTCCTCGAAAGGAATACTGTTCACCGCCAGTTCCTGTTTATAAATGTCTTTGATCTGCCCGCCGTCCGACACAAATACGTCAAACCCTTCTTTTTTCCCCAGCAGGGCCGCACCAATTCCGCTTTCTCCGGCTCCGAGTATAACGAGTCGCATTATCTCATTTTTAAAGTAGCGATTGCAAATACCACACACATCACGGTCACGATCCAGAAACGCACAGCTATTTTGCTTTCATGATAACCCAGCTTCTGGTAATGGTGGTGCAGCGGGCTCATAAGGAACACGCGGCGGCCTTCGCCAAATTTTCGTTTGGTGTATTTGAAGTAAGTCACCTGGATCATCACGCTGAGGCTTTCCACGAAAAACACGCCGCAGATAAGCGGCAGCAGCAGTTCTTTCCTTACAATGATCGCCAGCGAGGCGATGATGCCACCCAATGCAAGGCTGCCTGTATCGCCCATGAACACCTGCGCCGGGTAAGCGTTGTACCAGAGGAAACCTACGCAGGCCCCTACGAACGCGGCGATGAAGATGGACAGTTCACCCAGGTTCGGGATATACATGATGTTCAGGTATTCCGCGAGAAGAATGTTTCCGCTCACGTAGGCAAATATGCCCAGCCCGATGCCGATCACCGCCGAAACGCCCGTTGCCAGGCCGTCAAGCCCATCGGTAAGGTTCGCGCCATTGGATACCGCCACGATGATCACGATTACGATCAGGATGTAGAGCACGAAAGTGTATTTCTCCGCACCAGGTATCCAGGAGATCAGCTTCGCGTAATTAAATTCATGATTTTTCACAAAGGGGATCGTGGTGATCGGCGTTTTTACGTCCACGAACTTGTGTCCGTCTTCGGTGATCCTTTCCGTGCTGCTGATCACCCTTTCGTAAGGGGCCAGCTTTTTGCCGGTCATCACCTCGCGGGACATTACTACGTTGTCGTTGAAATACAATGTAGTACCGATGATCAGGCCCAGGCCTACCTGGCCCAGGATCTTGAACTTTCCGGCGAGCCCTTCTTTATTTTTCTTGAATACCTTGATGTAGTCGTCTATAAACCCGATGAGGCCCAGCCAGATGGTAGAGAGCAGTATCAGGAGGATGTACACGTTCATGACCCTGGCAAACAGCAGGGTGGGGATCACCATAGCGGAAAGGATGATGAGGCCGCCCATGGTGGGAGTGCCTTTTTTGGTCTGTTCGCCAGCCAGGCCCAGGTCGCGGATAGTCTCCCCGATCTGTTTGCGCTGCAGGTACCGTACGATCCTTTTACCCAGTAATAACGAGATCACAAGAGACAGGAGTAACGCCATCGTAACGCGGAACGTGATGTACTGCCACATTCCGGTGCCGGTGTAGTTGAATTCTGTTTTGAGATAATTAAAAAGATAGTATAACATATTGACTGATCGTGATCTGATTATTTTTCTAAAAGTTCCAGTACTTCGATTAATACCTGTTTATCGTCGAACGGGTGTTTCACTCCCCTGATCTCCTGGTATTTCTCATGGCCTTTGCCGGCAACGAGGATGATGTCTTCCTGCTGCGCAAAACTCACGGCCGTTTTGATGGCTTCCCTGCGGTCCGCAATCGATAAGGTTTTGCGGCGTTGGTGTACGGCTACGCCTGCCTCCATCTGGTGAATGATCTCCTGCGGGTCTTCAGAGCGGGGATTATCCGATGTGAAGATTACGCGGTCGCTGTGCTCCGCCGCTACCTGTCCCATCACGGGGCGTTTGGCCGTATCCCTGTCCCCGCCGCAGCCCACCACGGTAATGATCTGCTCGTGGCCTTCGCGGAGGTTTTTGATAGTGGCCAGCACGTTCAGCAAAGCATCGGGCGTATGGGCGTAATCCACAATACCTATTACGCGCAGGTTCTTTGAAACGATGTAGTCGAAGCGGCCTTCCGCGCCCTGTATGTCGCTGAGGGCAGCCAGTACTTCGTCTTTATCTTTTTCCAGCAGCACGGCAGCGCCGTATACCGCCATGAGATTGTATGCGTTGAATTCCCCGATGAGGCGGAAATGCACTTCCCTTTCGCCTACCAGCATGATGAGGCCGGTGAGATTGTTTTCGAGGATCTTGCCTTTGAAATCCGCCATGGTGCGAAGGCTGTAAGTAGCCTTGTGCGCCCTGGTGTTCTGCAGCATCACGTTCCCGCGTTTGTCATCCAGGTTTGTGAGGGCGAACGCGGTGGCGGGCAGGCCGTCGAAAAACGCCTTCTTCACGCGGATGTATTCATCAAATGTTTTATGATAATCCAGGTGGTCGTGGGTGATATTGGAGAATATGCCACCGGCAAACTTCAGCCCCGCGATCCTTTGCTGGTGTACGGCATGGGAACTTACTTCCATGAAGGCATAATCGCAGCCCCGGGTCACCATGTCCGCCAGCAGGGCGTTCAGGTTGATGGGGTCGGGCGTGGTGTGGGTGGCGGGAATGATGTTTTCGCCGATCTGGTTCTGCACGGTGCTCAGCAGGCCGCATATATGGCCCAGGCGGGTGAACAGCCGGAACAGCATGGTGGCGATGGTGGTTTTGCCGTTGGTGCCGGTAACGCCTACCAGTTTCAGTTTGTGGGAGGGATTGTCGTAAAAATTCCCTGCCATCACGCCGGCAGCCTGGTGACTGTTTGACACCTGCACATAACAAACGTCTGGTGAAATGGTATCCGGAATGGTTTCGCAGATAACGGCGGCGGCTCCCTGGCTGATAGCTTTGGAGATAAAGTCATGACCGTCCGCCGCAAGGCCGCGGATGGCAATGAAAACATCGCCCGCCTTGATCTGGCGGGAGTCTATATGGAGGGCATGAACGGCAATATCGTTGTTGCCGAGCACCTGCCCGATGTTTACATTGTATAATATTTCCCGCAGCGTTTTCATCAGTTCTTATTCGTCTTTTTTATTTGTCTGATGGGGTCTTACGACCTCATTACTCCTTATTCGTCTTTTTATTTGTGTAATGGGGTCTCCGACCTCATCAGTTCTTATTCGTCTTTTTTAATTGTCTGATGGGGTCTTCGACCTCATTACTCCTTATTCGTCTTTTTATTTGTGTAATGGGGTCTTCGACCTCATTAGTTCATTACGTCTTTTTATTGGTCTGATGGGGTCTCCGACCTCATCAGTTCTTATTCGTCTCCCTATTTGCCAGAAGAAGCCCTATGGCTTCTTTAGCTTAATTCGATGATAATCGTTTGTTCCTTCCCGATATTGGCGCCTCCGGGCAATGACTGGCTGGTCACTTTTCCGGCTCCTTTGATCACTACACGGAGCCCTGCATTTTCCAGCAGGTACAGCGCATCTTTCAGCCCCATGCCTTTTACATCCGGTACCGTACCTGATGCATTTCTGATCGGTTCGAAACTTAGCTTGTTGCCTTCAATCCCGGCGCTCACCCAGTTGGACCCGGTGAGGCTTCCCTGCCAGGGCAGGTTGAGGGCCGCGGCTACACTGCGCCATTCGCTGCCTTTACCGTTTTTGATGGCCATGAGCGTGTCAAGGCCACCGGCCTGTTGCTGAGGCAGCGGCTTCTGAACAGCCAGCGCGTATAATTTGTCCGCTACTTCCCTGAATACCGGGCCTGCCACGCTGCCACCGTAAAACTTGGCGGCGTGCGGCCTGTTTTTGATCACTACCACACAGGTATATTGTGGGTCATCGGCAGGGAAATAACCCGCGAATGACGATTGGTAAATTTTGTCAACGTAACCGCGGTTGCCATTTGCTACCAACGCTGTACCGGTTTTGCCGGCAAAGCGGTAATACGGTGTTTGCAGTTTGGCGGCGGTGCCGTTCAGTACTACGCCTTCCAGCATGTCTTTCAGCTGCTGGAGGGTGCGGGCGGAGCAAACGCTGTCCAGTACAATCACCGGCTCAAATTGTTTCACCGGTTGGCCAAACTCCATGATGCTGTTCACGAGGTAAGGCTTCATCATTTTCCCGTTGTTTGCCACGGCGTTGTACAGCATGGCGGTTTGCAGCGGGCTTTGCAGCACTTCGTATCCGAAAGCCATCCAGGGCAGGGTTACGGCGCTCCAGCTTTTGTTCTCCGTGGTCTTGATGCGCGGAGTGCCTTCGCCGATGAGATCAATGCCGGTGGGTTTATCGAGATGCAGTCTTTTGAGGTGGGCGGAAAACTCGTTCGGTTTTTTGTGATAATACTGGTAGGCGAGTTTGGCCATCCCTACGTTGGAACTGCGTTCGAATGCTTTTTTGACCGTTACGGTGGTAAAATGGTGCGGCTCGGAATCGTACACCACACGGCGGTTGATGGGCCAGCGGCCGTAGTTGAGGTCTACCATCGAGTTGGGCGATACATAGCCGTCTTCCAGCAGCGCGATCATGGTGGCCAGCTTAAAGGTGGAACCGGGTTCGCCCACATGCAGGGCGTAGTTCTGATCTTCCCAGTAACTGCCGTCTTTCTGGCGGCCGAGATTGGCGATGGCTTTGATCTTGCCGGTCTTTACTTCCATGAGGATGCAGGTGCCGTGTTCCGCTTCATTCGATATCATCATTTTCATGAGAGCGTTTTCTGCGATGTCCTGCATATTTACGTCCAGGGTGGTGATGATGTCTTTGCCGTTTTCCGGTTCTATATCGTATCCTTCCACGGGCATGTAGGTGCCGCCGGCGATGCGGCGCATAAGGCGTTTGCCGGTCACGCCGCTGAGGTTTTCGTCGTAAGTTCTTTCAAGGCCCACGTTCTGCGCGTTCTCGCGGGAAAGGCCGATGGTACGGTTGGCGAGGAGCTTGAAGGGGTTGATGCGTTTATTTTTGGTTTCAACGATCAGGCCGCCTTTGTTCCGCCCCTGGCGAAACATGGGGAAACTGCGGAGCTGCTGGTATTCGTCGAAACGGACGTTGCGTTTTAATAAAAAGTAGCGGTCCTTTTCATTGAACCCTTCTTTGAGCAGTTTTTTATATTCTGCCGCGGATTTGTCCATAAAAAGTTCCGCCAGGCGGGAGGAGAGGGAATCGATGTTATCCTTAAAAATGGTGCTTTTGGGGTCGCTGATCCCATCTGCCCTGAAATCGATACGGATATCGAAGTAGGGGATGGAGGTGGAGAGCATGCGGCCTTCTTCCGAATAGATGGTACCACGGTCCGCGTCCAGGTCCATGAAGGCGGTGTGCAGGCTGTCGGACATGCTGCGCCAGTAATCACCCTGTACATGCTGGATGAAGAAAACCCTGCCGAGGATAGCCACAGCAAAGACGCCCATGCCAATGAGGCAAAGATATGCTCGCCATAGTATGTCCTTTTTAATCTCCATGCCGGGTTAGTGTCAGTATCGTTTTTTGTTATTGCTCTGTTTGTTTCTCTTTCACTTCGATGCGTTGCGGCGGGGTGCTCAGTTCTTTCAGGCCCAGCTGCTCCACGGCTTTGCTTACTTCGCTCAGTTTGCTGCGGAACATCAGTTCGCTTTTCACACTCAGGTATTCCCATTTCAGCTCCTTGATCTCACGGCTCAGTTTGTTGATGCGGCGTACTTTTTTTTCCGCCAGGTGACTGTTTGCGATGTATACCAGTGCGATCACGGCGAGAAAAAGGATAAAAGGCAGGTTCCTGGTGATCAGCTGGTAGTTGATCCGCAGGCGCCATTCTCTCCGGGGCTCCCGGGGAAGGTCCGTGGGGACTTCTTCTTCCTGTATATGCTTTTCTTCTTCCTGCAACGCTTACAAGGTTTAACGACAGTTTATACGCAATCTTTTTCCGGTAACAAGGGGATAGGATGGAAGTAACAGTAACGGTTTATATCTTTTCAGCGACCCTTAATTTGGCGCTCCTGCTCCGCGGGTTGGCCCGCAATTCTGCTTCACCGGCCGTTACGGGTTTCTTAGTGATCAGCCTGAACAGTTTGGGCGGCGTTTCGAAGCTGTACGGGTTTTCGTCCGCCGTTTCGAAGGAGCCTGCCTTCATATAGTTCTTCACCAGCCTGTCTTCCAGCGAATGGAAGGTGATAATGGACAGCCTGCCGCCTGGTTTTAATACCTGGGATGACTGTGTGAGCAGGTCTTTCAGTGCGCCGAGCTCGTCATTTACTGTTATCCGCAGTGCCTGGAAGACCTGTGCGAGGTATTTTGCGGGGTTGCCTTTCACGATAGGCTGTATGAGTGATTTAAATTCGGCAATGGTGCGTAAGGGGTGCGCTTTTCGCAGCTGTACGATGGTTCTGGCCAGGGTGCGGGCGTTGGTTACTTCGCCGTAGTCCTGGAAGAGCTGGTGCAGGTGCTGTTCGGAATATGTCTGGAGAACGTCCGCGGCGGTAACGCTATTGCGCGTATCCATCCGCATGTCCAGGTTTCCGTCGAACCGGGTGGAAAACCCTCTTGCGCCGGTGTCGAACTGGTGGGAGGAAACCCCGAGGTCCGCCAGCAGGCCGTCTGCGTCCAATGCTTTGTGCAGCTTCAGGAAACGGTGCAGGTGCCGGAAATTCTCCTTTACAAAAGTGACCCTCTCGTCCACGATGCGGTTGCGGTATGCATCCTCGTCCTGGTCAAACACGATCAGCCTGCCCTGGGGGCCCAGCTGTTCAAGGATGGCCCTGGAATGACCGCCTCCGCCGAAAGTAGCGTCGATATAGGTGCCGTCAGGACGGATGCCCATGTTTGCCACTACTTCGTGAAGGAGAACGGGCAGGTGATACTGTGAAGGTTCCATATGCGCCGTTTTACAATCCCAAGTTTGGTCCATCGCCTGCTGTCATAACCTGTTGTGCCAGATTGCTGAAGGCGTCCGGTGAAAAATTATCAAAGAACTCCTGGTATTTCGTCTTATCCCAGATCTCAATTTTGTTGTTGGCGGCCGTGAGCACAATGTCCTTGTCCAGCCCGGCATGCGCCATCAGGTTTTTGGGGATGTTCAGCCTTCCTGCGCTATCCAGCTCCAGGATGGTGGCCCCGTTCAGAAAATAGCGGCGGAATTCCCTAACTTTCGGATCAAAATCGTTCAGTTTGCCAATTTTCTCCTGGATAGGTTGCCACTCGTTCATCGGGTACAACGTCAAGCACTTCTCAAAGCCACGGTTCAGCACGAACTGGTTGCCCGCACTTTCTGCGATCTGCCGTTTAAATCCGGCAGGGAGCAGGAAGCGCCCTTTTGCGTCCAGCGTTGCTTCATATTCACCTAAAAATCCCGTCATGCTTAGTTTTAGTACTTGATTTCCATTTTCTAACACAAAATAACACTTTTTCCCACTTTTAACCGAAAAAATGTATTATATATTTTTTCCACAGGAGTATAATGCCTCACAGAACGGCTTTGAACAGGGTTGATTCACAGGGCCTGTGGATACTTGTGAGTTATGTGTGAATAAAATGTGAACAGTGTGGGTAAATATGTTGATAACCTCAAAGGGCTTTATTTTCAGCACTTTTGCAAAATTTTAACTGCCGCTTTCTTCGTTCCTACCATAATTTGCTTTTAATTCGTACCTTTGCGATTCTTTTTTATGAGGAAAATTCTCTTATATACCGGCCTGATGGCCCTTATCATCGTTTCCGCCTCCTGTAACAGGGAGCTCCGGAGGATCGAAAAAAGCAATGACCTGGAAAAAAAACTTGCGTACGCCGACAAGATGTACGAAAAGAAAAAATACCAGTTAGCACAGACCTTATATGAGGAAATGATCCCCATTTTTAAAGGAACTGACAAATTCGAGCCGCTTTATTATAAGTACGCCTACTGTTCTTTCTACCTGAAAGACTATACCCAGGCCGCTTTCCACTTCAAAAACTACCTTGACGCGCTGCCCAGCAGCCCCAGGGCAATGGAAATCGACTACCAGCAGGCATATTGTTATTACAAACTATCGCCCAAAGTAGCCCTGGACCAGACCAACAGCATGAAAGCCATTGCCGCCATGCAGACCTTCATCAATACCTATCCCAACTCCGAGAAATCCGCGGAGGCAAACGTGGTGATAGACCTGCTGAGGAGGAAACTGGAACAGAAGGAATTCAATGCAGCCGAGCTGTATTACGAACTGGGCCACTATAAGGCCGCCGGCGTAAGCTTCAAAAGCCTGATGAGGGCCTATCCCGATTCGGAAAAAAGCGACAGTTACAAGTACATGGCCATCAAATCCTACTACCTGTACGCCAAAAACAGCGTTTATTACCGCCAGAAAGAACGCTACGAAACCGTTTTGACAGAGTATCTGGAGTTTTCAGACCGCTACCCGACCAGCAAACTGAAGACAGATGCCGAAAAATACTTTACCTTAGCAAAAAATAACATCAAATCCCTGGAAAATGAGCAAAATAAAGAGAAGTCTAACCAGTAGCATCAATCCCTGGGTAGAAACCAGGAACACCACCGATATCAAGAACAGGACCGGTAACCTGTATGAGTCTATTGCCATTATTGCCAAAAGGGCAAACCAGATCAACATTACCGTAAAGGAAGAACTGCATTCCAAACTGGAAGAGTTCGCCAGCCATACGGACAATCTGGAAGAAGTGCATGAGAACAAGGAGCAGATCGAAATCTCCCGTTTTTACGAAAGATTGGCCAATTCCGCCATCCAGGCTACCAATGAGTTCCTGGACAACAAAATTTACTTCCGTAAGAACGATGACGATCTGTACAGCTGATCCATCGGTTATCGAAAAAATATTAACTTCATAGCGGCAGAATATATCGTTCTGCCGCTTTTGTTTTGCCACCATGTTACAAGGGAAAAAAATTCTATTGGGCGTATCCGGCAGCATCGCGGCTTATAAAGCAGCCCTGCTTGTGCGCCTGCTCGTGAAGGAAGGCGCCCAGGTGAAGGTGATCATGACCCCCTCCGCCTGTGATTTTATCACCCCGCTCACCCTTTCCACCCTCTCGAAAAATGAAGTCGGCGTACACGTCAGCGAAAACGGCAGCTGGAGCAACCATGTGATGCTCGGCCGCTGGGCGGACGTAATGCTCGTAGCCCCCGCTTCGGCCAATACCATCGCCAAAATGGCCGGCGGCATCTGCGACAACCTGCTGCTGGCGGTATATCTTTCCGCCACCTGCCCGGTATTGTTCGCACCCGCCATGGACGAAGACATGTGGCTGCACCCCTCCACTAAAGCCAACGTGGCCTGGCTCATCAGTTATGGCAACCGCCAGCTGCCCGTACACCGCGGGGAACTGGCCAGCGGCCTGTTTGGCGAAGGCCGGATGGCTGAGCCCGAAGCCATCGTGTCTTTCCTATATTCCTTTTTTCGGGAACCTGTGAAAGACCTGCCGCTCAAAGGTAAGACCGCCCTGGTATCCGCCGGCCCCACCCAGGAGCCGATAGACCCGGTACGTTTTATCAGCAACCATTCCAGCGGCAAAATGGGCATCGCCCTTGCTGAAGCCCTTGCCGATGCAGGTGCTTCCGTGCAGCTGGTGCTGGGCCCCACGCCGCTTTCCACTCTTCATACCGGCATCACCGTATCCCGCGTGATCACCGCCAAAGACATGTTCGACCAGTGCACGGCGCTTGCGCCGCAGGCGGACATTATCGTAATGGCGGCCGCTGTGGCGGATTACCGGCCGCGCAACGTAGCGGATAAAAAGATCAAAAAGAAAGATGACGATATGAACCTGGAGCTGGAAAAAACGGCTGATATCGCGAAAACGATCGGCGGTAGCAAAAAGAACGGGCAGGTATTGGTGGGTTTTTCGCTGGAAACCAACAACGAAAAGGAATATGCGCTCAAAAAACTGAACGACAAAAACATGGATATGGTCGTGCTCAATTCCCTCAACGATCCGGGAGCGGGCTTTAACCATGACACGAATAAAGTTACACTGCTCAGCCGCGACGGCAACGAGCAGGCGCTCCCCCTGCAATCCAAGCAGGATGTGGCGCGTAATATCGTAAAGGCTATAATCGAATTGCAACATGCTTAGAAAGATTTTGCTTTCCTGCCTATGCCTGCTCACCTGCTTTTTACCGGCAGACGCACAGGAACTTCGCGCCAATGTTTCCGTTCAGCCCAGCCCGCAATTGGGGAACAGTACGGACAGGAGAGTGTTCAACACCCTGCAGACGGCCATGGCGGAGTTTATCAACAACCGCCGCTGGTCTGATGATGCGTATGCCCCCGGCGAAAGGATAGAATGCAACTTCCTGCTGACCGTATCCGAAGCACTCGGCAATAATACTTTCAGGGCTTCGCTGACCATACAGGCTGCGCGCCCGGTGTACAATTCCGCTTATAATTCCAGCATTCTCAATATACAGGACCCGAACGTGGTGTTCCAGTACGTGGAGTTTCAGCCGCTGGAATTCAACGAGCAGCGCATCGTGGGCAACAGTCCCCTGCAATCCAATCTCACCGCCATCCTCGCCTTTTACAACTACATCATTATCGGCCTTGACGCGGATTCATTTTCACCCCGCGGCGGCGACGTTTTCTTTAAAAAAGCCCTTAATATTGTAAATAATGCGCCGGACGGAAAAGACATTTCCGGCTGGAAAGCATTTGAAGGCAACCGGAACCGTTACTGGATACAGGACAACCTGCTGAATACAAAGTTCAGTGCCTTTCACGACGTCATGTACCAGTATCACCGGCTTGGGCTGGATATGATGTATGAAGATGTGAACAAGGGCCGCGCGGCGATCATGAACTGCCTGAATATGCTTTCGGGCATCAATGCGGACCAGCCGAACTCGATGATCGTGCAGCAGTTTTTCCTGGCCAAAAGCGACGAACTGCTGAAAGTGTTTTCCAAAGCGCCGCCACAGGAAAAAGTACGCGCCGGGCAATTGCTCTCCGCGCTGGATGTGCCGAATGCGAATAAATATCAGCAATTAAGATAAATGAAGAACATACGAAAAACGGCCGGATTATTTCTCCTGGGTTTAATGCTGGCCTGCGGCGACGCGGACCGCACGCCGTCCGACGTACTGCCGAAAAACAAGATGCGGGATATTTTGCTCGATATGAATTATGCGGATGTGGTAGGCCGCGACCAGGTCGTGGATACCGCCAGGGTATCGGATACGGTGAGAGAAGAAAGAGTAAAGACCTATTATACCCAGATACTCCAGCTGCATGGCGTTACCCGAGAAGAGTTCACCCGCAGCTACAAGTTCTATGAATCCCATCCTGACCGGTTTGAATCCATTTATAAAGAAATGGGCGAGATCGTGAAACGCAAACGCGAAGTAATGGATTCGATAGAAACCGCGCAAAGAGACCGGGAAGCAAGGGCCGCCGGAGGCCGCACCCGCCGCGACTCACTGTTCTGGCCCAGCCCGGACAGCCTGAAGCTGATTTTACCCTGATCCGATATAACACCAAAACATGAAGAAATTAGTTGCTAACGCCGATGAAGCCATCGCCGGAATTACTGACGGCGCAACCCTTATGCTCGGAGGCTTTGGCCTTTGCGGCATTCCTGAAAACTGCATCAGCGCACTCGTGCGCAGCGGCGCGAAAAACCTGACCTGCATCTCAAACAATGCAGGGGTAGACGATTTCGGGCTGGGGCTCCTTCTCAAAACAAGACAGATCAAAAAAATGATGTCTTCCTACGTTGGCGAAAACGCCGAGTTCGAAAGACAGCTGCTGTCCGGGGAACTGGAAGTGGACCTTATTCCGCAGGGTACGCTGGCTACGCGTATAGCCATGGCGGGGATGGGCATTCCCGCTTTTTTTACGCCCGCAGGCTTCGGTACGGAGATCGCGGAAGGTAAAGAAACGCGCCGTTTCAACGGGAAGGACTACCTGATGGAACTGGCGCTGCACGCGGATTTTTCCATCGTAAAAGCATGGAAGGGCGACACGCTGGGAAACCTGGTGTTCAGGAAAACGACCCGCAATTTCAGCACATCCATGGCGAAGGCCGGCCATATCACGATCGCGGAGGTGGAGCACCTGGTGCAGCCCGGTGAGCTGGACCCGGACGCGGTTCATGTGCCGGGCATTTATGTACACCGCATTTTCCAGGGCGGCAATTATGAGAAACGCATTGAACGTAAAACCGTAAAAATCTAAACACCATGGCACTCGATAAATATGGCATTGCAAAACGGATTGCACAGGAATTGCGGGACGGGATGTATGTGAACCTTGGCATCGGGATACCCACGCTGGTGTCCAACTTTGTGTCGGCGGGCATTTCCATCATGCTGCAAAGCGAGAACGGGATGCTGGGCATGGGGCCTTACCCCACCGAAGAAGAGATGGATGCGGACCTGATCAATGCGGGCAAGGAAACGGTGACCGTTCTCCCGGGCGGCGCTTTCTTCGATTCGGCGGAGAGTTTTGGCATGATACGGGCAGGCAAAGTGGACCTTACTGTACTGGGCGCCATGGAAGTGTCGGACAACGGGGATATAGCCAACTGGAAAATACCCGGTAAAATGGTAAAAGGCATGGGCGGCGCGATGGACCTCGTGGCTTCCGCCAAAAATATTATCGTGGCCATGATGCATACCAATCCCAAAGGTGAAAGCAAACTGCTGCCCCAATGTACGCTGCCCCTTACCGGCGTTCACTGTGTTAAAAAGATCGTAACCGAACTGGCCGTGCTGGACGTAACGGACGAGGGCTTTAAATTGCTGGAACGTGCCCCGGGCGTGACTGTAGAAGAAATAAAAGCAAAAACCGCAGGCCGGCTGATAGTTGAAGGGGATGTTCCCGAAATGGTTTTATAATCGTAACTTTCAGTATGCAATTGTGTTATAACGGAAAATTCATGGCGGGAGATAAGCCGTTGCTGACCGTGGATAACCGCAGTTTCAGGTATGGCGACGGATGTTTTGAAACCATGAAAGTGTACCAGGGGCAACTGTTGTTGGCAGACCTTCACTTCGAAAGGCTGATCGCTAGTTTGCATCTCCTGCATTTTCACATACCCGCACATTTTACAAAAGACTATTTCGCCAACCTCATCAAAGAGCTTTGCCGCCTGAACAGCGTCAGCGATCTCGCACGGGTACGCCTCACCGTATGGCGGGCAGGCACCGGCCTGTACGATCCCGTGGATCATACCCCTCACTTCATCATTCAATGCTGGGAACTGCCGGAACATATCTTCGAGCTTAATTCAACGGGCCTGCTGCTGGACATTTTCCCGGATGCGGTAAAAAGCTGCGACAAGATCGCCAATGTCAAATCCAATAACTGCCTGCCTTATGTGCTCGCGGCCCTGTACGCCAAACAGCACCAGGTGAACGAAACCATCCTGCTCAACCAGCATGGCCGTGTGGCGGACAGTACCATCGCCAATATTTTTATCGTAAGGAACAACAACGCGTATACCCCGCCCTTAACCGAAGGCGGCGTATGCGGCGTGATGCGGAAACACCTGCTGCAAAAGGACTTCCCTTTCAGGATCACGGAACAGCCGCTGACAGTAAGGGACCTGGAAACCGCCGACGAAATTTTCCTGACAAACGCTATCTACGGTATCCGCTGGGTAGGCCGCTTCAGGAACAGCAGTTATGGCAACGCCACTTCCGCCATCCTGCACGAAATGCTGTACGAATCCATGCTTTAACGTTTGCCCATGAAGGTAGTATTATGCTGGTTCCGCAGAGATCTACGCCTGCACGACCATGCCGCCCTTTATCATGCCCTGCGCAGCGGCCTGCCGGTAGTGCCTGTGTTTGTTTTTGACACGCACATCCTTCGCGACCTGGAAGACAAAGCGGACCGCCGCCTGCAATTCATCCACGACGCCCTGATCCGTATGCAGCAAGAACTGCAGGCAGCAGGCAGTACCCTGCATGTATTTCACGGTACGCCGGAGGAAGCCTTTCAGGCCTGGGTAAGTCACTATGATATCGCCGCCGTATACACCAATCACGACTACGAACCCTACGCCCGCCAGCGTGATACAGCTGTAGCAAAACAACTGGGGGAACAGAACATCGCATTTCACACTTACAAAGACCAGGTGATCTTCGACAAAGGAGAAGTGGTGAAAGATAACGGCGAACCATACACGGTGTTCACCCCATATAGCCGCAAATGGAAATCCAGGCTGGACGGCTTCCAGCTGAAATCCTACCTAGTGGAAAAATATAAACAGCATTTCCACCGCCAGCCTCCCATACCCATTCCCACGCTCCGCGAGATCGGCTTTGAGCCCACTGAACGGAACTTCCCGCCGGATGACCCGGAAGATGCGCTGATCCGTCATTACGATCAGACCCGTGATTTCCCAGCGCAGCAGGGCACCAGTCGCCTCAGTGTCCACCTGCGTTTTGGCACCGTAAGCATCCGGCAGCTGGCGGCGAAAGCCAGGCAGCTGAATGAAACCTTCCTGAACGAGCTGATCTGGCGTGAGTTTTACCAGATGATCCTCTGGCACTTCCCGCATGTGGTGGGTGAATCGTTCAAAAAAGAATACGACAGGATACAGTGGCGCAACCATGAAAAAGAGTTTGAACGCTGGTGCGCGGGGAATACCGGTTATCCCATTGTGGACGCGGGGATGAGAGAATTAAAGGCCACCGGTTTTATGCACAACCGAGTGCGGATGATCGCCGCGAGTTTTCTGACCAAACATCTGTTGATCGACTGGCGTTGGGGAGAAGCTTATTTCGCGAAAAAACTCCTGGACTACGACCTTGCGTCCAACAACGGCGGCTGGCAATGGGCGGCAGGCAGCGGCTGCGATGCGGCGCCTTATTTCAGGGTATTTAATCCCACGTTACAAACGCAACGGTTCGATAAAGACATGGCATACATCCGGAAGTGGGTGCCGGAAGTGGATGAACTGACTTATCCCGCGCCTATGGTGGTACATGAAGTGGCGCGGAAACGGGCGCTGGAAGTGTATGGGAAGGCTTTGAAAAAATGAATGTTTAATACCTTACATGCCTCAACCCTGTTGCGCCGCCATCTCCTTTAATTTCTCCACGGCTTCCTTTCCTTTTGTTCCGAGGTCTAGACTGTACTCATTTACATAGAGATCAATATGCTGGCGCATTACGTTCTCATCCATTTCCTGCGCATGTGATTTTACATAAGGGGAGAGGGTGGGGTATTGCGTATAGGCGTGTTGCAAACTCTGATGGATCAGCTGGTCCACTTTGGCGCGGACTTCCGCCGGTATGTCTTTCCGGATAAAAATGCCGCCAAGGGGAATAGGCTGGCCCGTTTTTGTTTCCCAGAATTCACCGAGATCGATCAGTTTTACAAGACCTTTCTGCTGGTAGGTGAACCTGTTTTCATGAATGATCACCCCTGCGTCCGCTTTGCCGGACAATACCGCCTGCTCGATATCGGAAAACAGCATTACCTGTTTGTTCCCCGCTTCCGGGAATGCGATGGAAAACAGCAGGTTGGCGGTGGTAAAAGCGCCGGGTATGGCGATTTTCAGATCCTTTACCTTTTCCAGCGGCACAGCTTCCCGGGCGATCAACAGCGGGCCGCAGCCACGGCCAAGCGCGCTGCCGCTGTTCAGCAGCTCGTATGTATCGGATACTTTAAGACCGGCGGCGAAACTAAGCTTCGTGATATCCAGTTTGCCCTGAACGGCCCATTGGTTAAGGGTTTCCACGTCTTCCAGCTTCGTGTCGAACTGAAGACCGGAAGTATCGATGGCGCCGTTTACCAGGGCGTCAAAAATAAAAGTATCGTTCGGGCAGGGTGAAAATCCAAGGCTCAGGTTCATCTGTTGGTGTTTTTGACGGTACAAATGTAAGGAAATGGCACAATAGCCCCCGGGCGCTTACCCTGAGGTAATCCCGCAGGGTCCGATGTGGTAGTATTTTGCCTTTTGCCCGGGAAGGACTGCGCAAGGACCAGGGAATAACCGGGAAGCAGCTATGGTAGCTATAGGATAGATATAGGCAAAGCGGAGTTGAGGTGGAGATGAGGCGGACTTGATCCGGCGTTGACGCGGTTAATATGCTATCAGGTGGATGTGGGGCCCCGGCGGAGGGATATCACGTCAATTGAAGGATCAGTTCCTTTAGTTTTGTATTTAACTCCTTCACTGCCAATGGGATGTTCCATTTGCTTTTGTCCCTGATCTCCACATAATTTGAAACAGCACGTAACTGGAGGAAAGGAATACCTTCCATGAGGCAGGCATAATGAAAAGCAGCGCCTTCCATGCTTTCAACGTCAGGGTTGTACAGCTGTTTAAGATTTTCGATGGTGGCGGTTTCTCCGCTCACGGTATTGACCGTCACCCCGGTCATTTGCGGCAGCGGTTGCAGGCTTTCGGGGAAAAGGGTTAAGGGATTGATTAAATAGTGATGTGTAAACGGGTGCATATCATGCCGCCAGAGGCCTATTTTGAATAAATCGCTGAATTGGCCATGGTCTTCGGCCCCAAGATCGCCAAACACCTCCCGGGTAATGAGCGCCACCTCGCCCAGCGGCCTTTCATGCCGGAAACTACCCGCAATCCCCGCCTGGATGGCAATACCGGGGCGGTTCAGCGCAAAATACCTGCCCAGTGAATAAGCCGTGGCGGCCATCCCGATACCGGTGACGAGCACTTCCACATCCGGTGTTTTTGTTTCTTCCAGCCAGTCCAGCAGCGGTTTTACCTCCGCCTGCGTAGCAGCGGCAACGAGTACTTTCATCCTGCAAAAGTACGGTTCTCATTGAATTGCTTTATTTTTGCAGAAATTTATCAGACTAAGATGATCTATCTGACGCGCGTGGAGCATTTTAATGCGGCACACAAGTTATTCAATCCGCAGTGGAGCAAGGAGCAGAACCTGGAAGTGTTCGGAAAATGCGCCAATGATAACTGGCATGGCCACAATTATGAGCTGCACGTAACCATTAAAGGCGAGCCCGATCCTGAAACCGGGTTCGTGTTCAATGCCAAAACCCTTGGCATACTGATCAAAGACGTGATCGTGGAGAAACTCGACCATAAAAATCTCAACATGGATGTGGATTTTATGAAAGATAAATTCACTTCCGCCGAAAACGTAGCGATCGCCATCTGGGAACAACTGGAACAACATCTGCCGGGTACAGTGCAGCTGCACTGCATCAAACTGCATGAAACTCCCAAGATTTACGTGGAGTACTTCGGCGGCAAATAACCGAACTATAACGCAAAGACATGGCTTACAACAAGGAAGAATCGTACGACGACAACGTAACGTCCGGCTTGATCAGGAATTATACGGAAGCTATACAGTTATTGGGCGAAGACCCCCAGCGGGAAGGATTGCTCAAGACCCCTGAAAGGGTGGCTAAAGCCATGCAGTTCCTCACACAGGGCTACCAGCAGGACGCCAAGGAAATACTCAACAGCGCCAAGTTCACCGAATCGTACAGCGAAATGGTGATCGTGAAAGATATAGAACTGTACTCCATGTGCGAGCACCATATGTTGCCTTTCTTCGGGAAAGCGCACGTGGCGTATATCCCTAATGGTTATATCACCGGTCTCAGCAAGATCGCCCGCGTGGTGGACATTTTTTCCCGGCGTATGCAGGTGCAGGAGCGCCTCACGCACCAGATACTGGATGCCATCCAGGAAACGCTGGAGCCGCAGGGCGTAGCCGTGGTGATTGAAGCGCAGCACCTTTGTATGATGATGCGCGGCGTGCAGAAACAAAATTCCGTAACCACTACTTCCGCATTCAGCGGCCAGTTTGAACATGGCGCCACCCGCGCGGAATTCATGAAACTGATCAGTTCAGACCTCATGTACCGCCGTTAAACGGCCCGCTGAACAAAAAGAAATTTTCCTATGGTTTGACCCGGTTAAATACCGATGCCGGGTTAAACCATAATTTTTTATATATATTTGCCACCTGATAATTAATCATATCAATGAAGCACGCTTACGTTTTTCCCGGTCAGGGAGCACAGTTTACCGGAATGGGTAAAAGTTTTTACGACAACGATCCCCGCGCCAAAGAGCTTTTTGAAAAAGCCAATGATATCCTGGGTTTCCGTATTTCGGACATTATGTTCACAGGTTCTGAAGAAGACCTGAAACAGACCAAGGTGACGCAGCCCGCTGTGTTCCTGCATTCCGTGATCGGTTTCCTGTGCCTGAACAATCCCAGACCAGATATGACGGCCGGCCACTCCCTCGGTGAGTTCTCCGCCCTCGTGGCAAACGGCGCCATCGCGTTCGAAGACGCATTGCGCCTCGTAAGCATCCGTGCAAACGCCATGCAGAAAGCCTGCGAGCTGGTGCCTTCCACCATGGCCGTAGTGCTCGGGCTGGACGATGCTAAAGTAGAAGAAGCCTGCGCCGCTATTACAGATGATGTGGTAGTGCCCGCGAATTATAATTGTCCCGGCCAGCTGGTGATCTCCGGTACCAAAACCGGCATTGCCCGCGCTATGGAGATACTGAAAGCCGCCGGCGCCAAAAGGGTAATGGAACTGGCCGTAGGCGGCGCTTTCCACTCCCCGCTGATGGCTCCCGCACAGGAAGAACTGAAAGCCGCGATTGAAGCTACCGCGTTTAATACACCGCATTGCCCCGTTTATCAGAACGTGGTTGCCAAAGCGGTAACCGATCCCGCGGAGATCAAACAGAACCTGATCACGCAGCTCACCGGCGCCGTTCGCTGGACGCAGTGTGTACAGGCCATGATCGCGGACGGCGCTGCCCGTTTCACCGAAGTAGGCCCGGGCAAAGTATTACAGGGCCTCATTGCCAAGATCGACAAGACGGCGGTGACAGACGGCATCAGCACTGGTACGGAAGAAGTAGTGAAATAAATTATCATGTAACTATTCCCTGCGGGGAACCGTTTCACTGATATAAACCGAACGTGATGCGCTTTAAATCCTTATCCCTGATTATTGCAGGGCCGCTTGTGCTGACCGCCTGCAGCAAGCCAGAATCTGAGAGTGAAGAAAGATGGCTGGAAACCACGCAGCGACAGGAAGTGATCGTGTTTACCGACGGATTGCCCAATAAAGACCTTGCGGAAGAAAAGAGTTTTTATTTTCAGACCCGCAAACCGCCTGACAACTCAGGCCGCGTAAATGAATCGGGGATCTATTTTTATACGCTGAAAGGGGATAGCCTGATACTGCGCTCCCGCGATAAGAAGTGTTATTTTAAAATGGGGGACGACAGCAGATCTTTCATCATCGGCCGGTTTTTTACAGACCCGGGCGGGTTGCCGGAGACGCTGGAATTTGAACGGCAATAAGATATTGCATGATAAAACGGGGCTGGCCAATCTGGTCAGCCCCGTTTTTTATTAGAATTCTATGCTGGCGTTCCACCATTCAGGGTCGAACTTCGCGTTGTATTTTTTGTAAAAGTTGATGGCCGGCTCGTTCCATTCCAGTACCTGCCATACCATGCCTGAGAAAGCTTTTTCTTTTGCTTCCACCATCAGCCTGTCAAACAGCAGCTTGCCGATGCCTTTGCCGCGGAAGCTCTCCGTCACTACAATATCTTCGAGGAACATGCGGCTGCCTTTCCAGGTGGAGTAACGGATATAATAGAGGGCGATGCCCACGATCACCCCGTCCGACTCGGCTACGAAGGCCCACCATACAGGGTTTGGGCCAAACCCGCTTTCTTCGAAATGTTCCGGCGTAACTGTTACCTGTTCCGGCGCTTTTTCATACAATGCCAGCTCGCGCACCAGTTCCATCATGCGCGGGCAATCTTTTTTTTCTGCTTTCCTGATTGTGATCATATGGGTCGTTCGTAATATTTTTCATGCCCTGCCTGCCGCGGGCGTTGTTACAATGATCGGGAGGGCGTATATGTCCGCCCGGTAATAGTGTTGCGTATTATTGTAAGGCCTGGTCCAGGTCGTTCAGAATGTCTGTTACGGATTCAATACCAACGCTTACGCGGATCAGCCCGTCCGTGATGTCGTATTTCTCGCGCAGCTCTTTAGGCACGCTGTAATGCGTCATGGAAGCGGGATGGCAGATGAGGGTGTCGCAGGTGCCGAGAGATACGGCCCTGAGGCACATCTGCAAACGGTCGATGAAACGTTTTCCTGCTTCCAGCCCGCCTTTCAGTTCAAAACTCATCATGGCGCCCGCATGTTTCATCTGCCTGCTGGCAATTGCAAAATCGGGATGGTCCGTAAGGCCGAGGTAATTCACCTGCGCCACGGCGGGGTGCCCGTCCAGGAAACCGGCCACTTCCATGGCATTGTGGCAATGGCGTTCCATCCTCACTTCCAGCGTTTTGATACCCTGTGTGAGCAGGAAGGAGTCAAACGGGTTGCTGTTCGCGCCCAGCAGGCGGTGTACCTTTTCCACCGGCCCTTTCATCATCTCGATGTCCCTGCCCACGAGTACGCCGCCAATGGCGGTGCCGTGGCCGTTCAGGAATTTGGTGGTGCTGTGAAACACGTAATCCGCCCCGTAAGCAAAAGGCTGCTGCAGGTAAGGCGAGGCGAAAGTATTGTCCACGGCGGATACCAGCCTGTGTTCCTGCGCAATGGCGATGAGCGCTTCCAGGTCCACACAGCGGAGGGTGGGATTGGCGGGCGTTTCCAGGTACATCATTTTGATGGAAGGATCGGCTTTGATGGCGGCGGTGGTCTTTTCCAGGTCCCGCATGTCCACGATGACCGCTTCAATGCCCAGCGGGGGCAATATTTTGCGGAACAATTCTTCCGTGCCGCCGTATAATGAATAGTGGGAGATCACTTTGTCACCGGATTTCAGGTGCGCCAGGAAGAGGGTGGAAAGCGCGCCCATACCGGAAGCATGCAGCTTGGCTTTCACCAGCAGGGGCTTGCCGTCCGCTCCGGTAAGGCCAAAAGCCTCGAGGGCGGCGATCTTTTCTTCCGCTTCGCGGAAGTTAGGACTGTCCCAGCGGGTGTAGATATAACCATCTTCTTCCCCGGCAAAGCGGCGCATGCCTTGTTCGGCGGAGTCGTACACATAGGTGGAGGAAGCGTATATGGGTGTAAGGTGGGCATATCTCGGGTCCTGCTCATGACCTGCATGCACGCACACGGAGCTGAATCCGGAAAGCGGTGGCTGTTTCATTACTGGCTATTTGATTGTTTTCCTGTTATGACTATCTTGTTAATGAATTTACCTTGTAAAAATAAGAATTAGATGAGGGAACTCCTACTGCGGTACGCTATGTATAACATCTGGGCGAACCAGCGGCTGCTGGCGGTGCTGAACGGGTTATCCGCGGAGCAGCTGGATAAGGACCTCGGGAGCAGCTTTCCCACCCTCCGCGCCACGGTGTACCATATCTGGGACGTGGAAGGCATCTGGCACCAGCGGCTGCAGCTGGCCAGCCCGGTAATTCCCCCGGCCAGGGATTTTGAAGGCGCCTGGCCTGAGTTTGCCCAACGCTTCAGCAGGCAGAGCGAACAGCTGAAAGATTTTATCATGACGGCTTCCGATGCCAAACTGGCCCATACCATTGAGTATCATCACCCCGTGAAAGGCATTTGCAAATCAGCCGTGGAAAATTCCATTTTCACCGCGTTTAACCACTCCACCTTTCACCGCGGCCAGCTGGTCACCATGCTGCGCCAGCTGGGGGTAACAAAGATCCCGGCAACGGATTTTATAGAATACACGCGTGTGAAAAAATAAATTACCTGTATTTTACGCTTATTATGAGTCCTGATTCTTTTTACGGAAACGTCCCCCGGCACCTGGTAGCAGTAGACTGTATCATCTTCGGCTTCGAAGACGGAAAGCTCAAGCTCCTCATTATCAAGCGGAAAGTGGACCCTATGGAAGGGGCCTGGTCCCTGGTGGGTGGTTTTGTGCAGGAAGGCGAAAGCACGGACAATGCGGCCATCAGGGTGCTGCGGCAGACCACCGGCATCCAGGACATTTACATGGACCAGCTGCAAAGCTACGGCGATACGGACCGTGATACCGGCGCCCGGGTAATATCCATCGCATATTACGCCCTCATCCGCATCAGCGAGCACGACCGCCTGCTGGCCAACGCCCACGGCGCCCACTGGCTCAGCCTCCACCAGATACCCGAACTGATCTTTGACCATAACAAAATGCTCAGCGACGCCCTCACCCGCCTGAGGGACCAGGCGCATTTCCACCCCATCGGCTTTGAGCTGCTGCCGGAGAAGTTCACCCTTCCCCAATTGAGAAATTTATACGAGGAAATCTACCAGCGTCCGCTGGATAAACGTAACTTTAGGAAGAAGATCCTGGCAATGGATATCCTGGAAAAACTCGAAGAAAAAGACAAAAGCTCGTCCAAAAAAGGCGCGCATCTTTACAGGTTTGACAGGTTGAAATATGATGCATTGACCCAGCACGGCCTGGTGTTTGAAATTTAACTTTTTCCCGGAACCATTACCGCCCTATTTCTGTTGTCCCAATTTACGCTTATGTGTTTGTTTGACCGAAAGGCCCTTATACGCTTATTTTACTACACCCATGTGTTCAATGGAAGCAACAGCATGTTGCATGCCCCATAGCGATCTTTTATTTTTGTTATGAAAACTGACACTGTACACTCTCCAATTACAGGACCCATTGCAGAAATATTAACCTGACTATGATAAAGGCACGCCTATGGATCATAAATACTGCTGTGCCCGTTTTGGCATTAGACATGAAGTATCCCGTGAAGAAGGCTTTAACCTCCGCGTGGTGAAAAGCGACCCTGATCAGCGGATGGATGTGTATAATATCTACCGCTTTTACCTTACCCCGGGATATAAAGCAGGGCAAAAAAAAGTCGTGAAGCGCATCAATATCCGATATTGCCCGTTCTGCGGAACGGACCTGTATGACTTTTACCGCTCTGATATTTACATAAACGAGGAACCGGATTTTTTCTAAGCAAAAAGTGCAGGCCTTCCCGGCCTGCACTTTTTATATCATGTTGAGGTAAGTTCGTATTAGTGGGTACCGTTCCCGTTGTAGGCCCATTTCACGTAGCAGGCGCCCCAGGTGAAGCCGCCGCCGAAGGCTGCCAGCACAAGGTTGTCGCCTTTTTTCAGTTTATTTTCCCAATCCCAGAGGCATAAAGGAATGGTGCCGGCGGTGGTATTGCCATAACGCTGGATATTGATCATCACCTTTTCGGTGGGCACGCCCATGTGATCCGCCGTGGCGCTGATGATGCGCAGGTTTGCCTGGTGGGGCACCAGCCATGCGATATCGTCCGCGGTGAGGTGGTTGCGTTCCATGATGCTGCGGGCAGCATCCGCCATGTTTGCCACGGCGTATTTGAATACGGTTTTGCCTTCCTGGAATACGTAGTGCTCGCGGCCGGCAATGGTTTCAGCGGAAGCGGGCCTTGCGGAACCGCCGGCTTTCATGTTCAGGAATTCCCTGCCATGGCCGTCGCTTTTCAGCACGCTGTCCAGCACGCCGAGGCCGTCGGTGTTAGGCTCCAGCAGCACGCCGCCGGCGCCGTCGCCAAAAATGATGCAGGTGGCACGGTCTGTATAGTCGATGATGGAGCTCATTTTGTCCGCCCCGATGATCAATACTTTCTGGTAGCGGCCGCTTTCGATGAATTTGGCGCCTGTGTCCAGCGCGTAGAGGAAGCCTGAACAGGCGGCGCTGATGTCGAACCCGAAGGCATTCCTGGCTCCGATCTTATCCGTAACAACGTTTGCAGTGGCGGGAAACACCATGTCCGGCGTAACGGTCGCTACTATCAGCAGGTCTATATCTTCAGGGGTGATGCCTCTTTTTTTGCAGATTTCAAGGGCCACAGGTACACAGAGCTCGGAGGTACCTTTACCTTCTCCCTTCAGTATCCTTCTTTCCTTGATACCGGTCCTGGTCGTGATCCATTCATCTGTTGTTTCTACGAGTTTCTCCAATTCCTGGTTAGTCAGTACATAGTCGGGAACATACCCACCCACCGCCGTTATAGCGGCTGTAATTTTGCTCATATTGTTCGGATAAGTTATTTAAATGGGCGTAAAAATACGACTTAAACGAATAATTATATTTATAAGTTAATTTCGCCCGCAGATAATTCCCATATGATCGCATACCTGAACGGCAAATTAGCCCACAAAACGCCCACCCTCGTGCACCTCGATGTAAACGGGGTAGGTTATGAGGTACACATCAGCCTCCATACCTGGAGCCAGATCCAGGCTATGGACAACTGTAAACTGCTCACCTACGTACATATCAAGGAAGACGCCCACACCATGTTCGGCTTTTTTTCCGATGCGGAAAGGGCCATGTTCCTCCAACTGATCAGCGTTTCAGGCGTAGGAGCCACCACGGCCCGTATGATGCTCAGTTCCCTGCAGCCGGACGATGTGCAGCGGGCCATCCTGATGGAAAACGAAAAGATGCTGGAAGGAGTGAAGGGAATAGGGGCGAAAACCGCCAAGCGCATCATTCTTGAGCTGAAAGACAAAATGAAAAAACACCGGGAAGATATATTACATTTATCTGTTAATACCCACAATACAATACAGGATGATGCGTTAAATGCACTGGTGACCTTGGGTATAGCCCGCAACATGGCTGAGCAGGCAATACAAAGGGTCCTCAAAGCCGAGCCACAATTGAATGAATTGGAGGCACTTATCAAAAAATCCCTTAAAAATTTATAAATTTAAGTCCTTGACCTCTATAAAACCTAAGATCGCTTGGCAAGAAAGAAATACTATGGTGCACTTGCAGTAATAGGTGTTGTATCTTTTATCATTGTTGAATCGGCCGCCAGAAACAGAACCAGTTCGGGATATACCTATAGAAATATAAGCGGAATTGAGGAGAAGGGGGAAGAAACTGATATAACCAATCGTCCAGATACGACTGCTAAACCGGATACACTGAAGTATCCCATCCGAGACAGGAGGGGCACTTCGGTAACGGACCCCGTGCGCAATGCCATCGACCTTAAGGACCCCGCCAGTATTCAGAAAAATGTAGAATACGATCCCGTTACCAAACAATATATCGTCTCCGAAAAAATAGGCAACCAGTTCTACCGCCAGCCCACCGTCATGAGTTTCGGCGACTTCTACCGTCTCCAGGCCGCCCAGAGCGAAAGGGACTACTGGCAAAAAAGGGCCAATACCATCGGCAACCTGAACCAGCGCGCCGGCGCCCCCCAGCTTTATTACGGCGATAAACTCTTCGACCGCGTGTTTGGCGGCACCAAAGTGGACATCAAACCACAGGGCTCCCTCGGACTTACTTTCGGTTACCAGGGCCAGAACGTTAAAAACCCCGTACTGGTGGAAAGAGCCCGTAAAAACGGCGGCTTCGACTTCGATATAGACATCAATATGAACGTGACGGGCAAGATCGGGGAGAAACTCAAACTAATCACCAACTACAACACCCAGTCCACGTTCGACTTCGAAAACCAGGTGAAACTGGAATATACCGGCTACCAGGACGAGATCATCAAAAAGATCGAAGCGGGCAACGTGAGTTTCCCTCTCAGCAGCTCCCTCATCCCGGGGGTGCAAAGCCTTTTTGGTATCAAAACCCAGTTGCAGTTCGGCCGCCTTACCATGACCAGCGTGCTCAGTAACCAGAAATCGCAGAAACAGAACATGGTGCTGCGCGGCGGGAACAGCGTGACGGACTTTGTGCGCAGGGCGGATGAATACGAGGACAACCGGCACTTCCTGCTCAGCCAGTTCTTCCGCGATACCTTCAACTACGCGATGGCCACCCTGCCCGTGATCCGCACCCAGGCGTACATCACCCGCATCGAGGTGTGGGTGACCAATAAATCAGGCGCCACGACCGATACGAGAGATATCGTGGGTTTGATGGATATCGGTGAAAACAGGCCCTTTAACACGGCCATCCAGAGCCGTACCAGCAGCCGCCTGCCGGACAACCAAATGTCCAACGACCTGTACCAGAACCTGATCAGCGACCCCGGAGCCCGCAATACGGGCACCGTAGTGAGCCGCCTGCTGGGCCTCGGCCTTCAGCCGGTGCAGGACTTCGAAAAGACCTTCGCCCGCAAACTGGACTCCACCGACTATACCGTGAACCGCCAGATCGGTTTTGTGTCCCTGGTGCAGCAGCTGCAACCGGATGAAGTACTGGCGGTCGCTTTCCAGTATACCTACAATGGTAAAGTTTTCCAGGTGGGTGAGTTTTCGCAGGACGTGCCGCCGGATCAGAACAACTCCGCGAACCAGCGTATCCTGTTCCTGAAAATGCTGAAAGCCACCTCCGCGAGGCCCACGCTGCCTATCTGGGACCTGATGATGAAAAACATCTACTCCACGGATGCGTTCCAGATCAACCGCGCGGATTTCAAGCTGGACGTACTGTATAAAGACCCGGGCACGGATACCCGCGCCCCCAGTGAAAAACGTTACCTGCCCGATGCACAGGGCCAGTATTCCGGCGCGCCCATCATCACCCTGCTGAACCTGGACCGCCTCAATAACCAGAACGACCCCCAACCGGACGGTGTGTTTGACTATGTGGAAGGTTACACCATCTTCCCGCAGAACGGCAAGATCATGTTCCCCGTGCTGGAGCCGTTCGGCGAGGCGCTGAGGCCCGTGTTCGGCGGCAATCCCGTGCTGGAGAAACAATATATGTACAACACGCTGTACGACTCCATCAAAGTGATCGCCCAGCAGTTCCCGAACCTGAACCGATACCTGTTGCGGGGTTCCTATAAATCCGCCAACTCCTCCGAAATCTCCCTGAACGCGCTGAACATCCCGAGAGGCTCCGTAACCGTTACGGCCGGCGGGCAGCAGCTGCGTGAAGATGTGGACTTCATCATAGACTACAACCTCGGCCGTATCAAGATCATCAACGGCGGTGTGCTCAGCTCCGGCGTACCTATCAACGTACAGTTCGAGAACAACGCGCTGTTTGGCCAGCAGGTGCGCAATTACATGGGCACCCGGCTGGATTATTATGTGAACGATAAGCTGAACCTCGGCGGTACCGTCGTAAGGATGAGCGAAAGGCCTTATTACCAGAAAGTGAATTACGGGGATGACCCGATCAATAATACCGTGGTAGGCCTGGATGCAAATTATATCTCCGAATGGCGCGGCCTTAGCCGTATGCTGGACAAGCTGCCCAATTACCAGACCCAGCAGCCCGCCACCATCAACTTTACCGGTGAGGTGGCCCGCCTGTTCCCCGGCCATAGCAAGCTGGTGAACGAGCCGGGCAGCAAACAGGGCCAGGTAATGATAGACGACTTCGAAGGCGCCCGCAACGGTTACGACCTGAAGTTCCCCGCCACCGCCTGGAGCCTGGCCTCCACCCCGCGCGACGCGACGGATGCGAACGGCAACATTCTTTTCCCCGAAGCCGCATTCAACGATACGCTGGCTTACGGTAAAAACAGGGCGCTGCTGGCATGGTACATCATCGAGCCTACGCTGCAGATCCCGAAATCGCCCAACCTGCCGCCCGGCGTAACGGACGCTTCACAATCCGATCCGCGCACCAGGCTCATCTATCAAAGGGATGTATTCCCCAACCGCTCTACAGACTTCGGCCAGAGCCAGCTGAGCACCCTCGACCTTGCTTATTACCCTGAAGAAAAGGGCCCGTATAACTTCGAAGCCACCGCCGGCGCGCTCACCCCCCAGGGCAGGCTCAGGAACCCCACCACCCGCTGGGGCGGTATCATGCGGGCCATAGATAACAGTGACTTCGAAACGGCAAACATCGAATTCATCGAATTCTGGATCCCCGATCCGTTCTTTAATAATCCCGGCAGCAGCGGCGGTTCCCTGTACTTCAACCTGGGTAACGTGTCCGAAGACGTGCTGAAAGATTCCCGCAAATCTTTTGAGAACGGCCTGCCCGATCCGAACACGGACCTGAACAAAGTGGACTCCTCGAACTGGGGCCGCGTGCCGAAGTTCCAGCAGCAGATCACGCAGGCGTTCGACAACGATCCCGCCATCCGCCGTTACCAGGACGTTGGTTTTGACGGCCTGGAAAACAGCGACGAACAACATTTCCGCGCCCGCTACCTGCAGGATCTCGCGGCGGTGTTCGGCACCGGGTCCCCCGCATTCCAGAATGTGGCAAACGACCCGTCCAACGACGATTATAGATGGTATCGCGACCCGGCTTACGACGCCGCGAGAACGGACATCCTCGGCCGCTATAAAAAAATCAACGGACCAGACGGTAACTCGCCCGTGTCCAACGACAACTCACAATTCTCCAACGCCGCCACCAACTACCCCGAGTCGGAAGACCTGAACCGGGATAATACCATGAACGAAACGGAAGAATATTTCCAGTATCGCGTGGAGATGAAGCCGGACATGCAGGTGGGCAGCAATTACGTGGTGGACCGCTTCGTGACCCGCGTAACCCTGCCGAACGGCCAGCAGGCAGACCAGACCTGGTACCAGTTTAAAGTACCGGTAACGCAATACGACCGGAAAGTGGGCAACATACCGGACTTCAAAAGCATCCGTTTCATGCGTATGTTCCTCACCGGCTTCGAGGATTCTGTGGTACTGCGTTTTGCCAAACTGGACCTGGTGCGCAACCAATGGCGCCGCTACCTGTACGAGCTGAAGCCCGGCGATCCTATTCCCGTGGACCAGAACACCGTCTTTAATGCTTCCGCCGTGAACATTGAAGAAAACTCCAAACGCCAGCCGATCCCCTACGTACTGCCTCCCGGCATCCTGCGCCAGAACACGCTGAGCACTAACAGTACGAATATCCTGCTGAACGAACAGTCTCTGTCCGCGCAGATCTGTAACCTGAAAGACGGAGAGGTAAGGGCCATGTACAAAAACGTGCCGCTCGACCTCCGCCAGTATAAACGCCTCCAGATGTTCCTGCACGCGGAAGCCGTGAGCGACCCGCTGTCCCTGAAAGACGGTCAGCTGGAAGCCATCATCCGCGTGGGCAGCGACTTCACCGAAAACTATTACGAATACCGCATCCCGCTGAAAGTAACGCCCTGGAGCTCCGCCCGGGATACTGAAATATGGCCGGTGGAAAACGATGTGGACCTGGACCTGGACAAATTTGCCCGTCTCAAACAGACCCGTAACATGAACGGGGCCAGCCCGCTCATTCCCTACGAAGAACGCGAAGGCGCCAATGTACTGTCCGTGGTGGGTAACCCCAGCCTTGGCGATGTGCGCAACGTCATGATCGGTGTGCTGAACCCGAAAGATGACGGCCTGCCCAAGTGCACGGAAGTATGGTTCAACGAGCTGCGCCTCACCGGCCTGGATGAAAAAGGCGGCTATGCTGCCCTCGCCAGGGTGGACCTCGGCCTGTCCGACCTCGGTACCCTCACCTTCAGCGGCAATATGCACACCGCAGGCTTCGGTAATATAGACCAGCGCGTAAATGACCGTTTCAGGGACAACTTCCTGCAATACGACATCGCCACGAACCTGGACCTCGGCAAGCTGCTGCCAAAGAGCGTAGGCGTGACAGTACCCGTGTACGCCGGTTATTCCCAGACCACCAGCAATCCCGAATACGATCCGTACGACCTGGACATCAAACTGAAAGATAAACTGGCGCTGGCCCGCGACAGGGAATCCCGCGACTCCATCAGGAAAAACGCGCAGGACTTTACCTCCATCACCAGCCTCAACTTTACCAACGTGCGTAAAATGGCGCTGGACAAAAAGAAGAACCGCCTCTGGGATATCGAGAACTTCGATGTGAGTTATTCCTATTCGCAGATCAGCCGCCACAACCCGCAGATACAAAGCGATGTGCTCACCCGTCACCGCGGGGGCCTTGGTTATAATTATGCAGGCACGCAGAAATTCATCGAGCCGCTCAAGGGCCTGATCAAAAGCAAAAGCCCCTGGCTGGCGCTGCTGCGTGATTTTAACTTCAACTACGTGCCTACGCTGATCAGTTTCCGGGCGGACGTCACGCGCCAGTTCGGCGCCACCCGTATGCGCAATATCGGCGGCGGCGGCTTCCTGCTGCAGGAAACCTACGATAAGTACTTCCGATTCGACCGGTATTATTCCCTGAAATGGGACCTTTCCCGCAACCTTTCGTTCGACTTCAATGCCGTGAACAACTCGCGCATAGACGAACCCGCGGGCAGGATCAACACCGGCGCGAAAAAAGATTCCGTGAGCCAGAACTTCTGGAAGGGCGGCCGTACCACCAACTATTTCCAGAATGCCAACGTTACGTATACATTGCCCACCGCCAAAGTGCCGGCCCTCAGCTGGACGAACGTGGCGCTGAGTTATGCTACCGAATACCGCTGGATAGGCGCTTCGAGGCTGGCCACTTACCTGGGTAACGCCATTGAGAACTCCAACCAGAAGACGTTGACCGCGGAATTTAAATTCAACGAACTGTACAACCGCAATAAATGGTTGCGGAAGATCAATGCGAACGCAGCTTCAGGAGGCGAATACGTACCACCCGGAATGAGCAATACCCCCGGGGCGCAGAAACAGCAGCAGGACAAAAAAGAAGAAGATGACGGCATCAGTCCCGTTGTGAAAGGCCTGATGCGCGTGGTGATGGCACTGAAACGCGTGAATGTGAACTATTCCGAAAACTCCGGCACCCGTATGCCGGGCTACCTGGACAGTACCAAGATCGTAGGTATGAACTGGCAGTCTATGGCGCCGGGTCTTGCTTTCACATTCGGCAAGCAGCCGGACAAAGCGTTTATGGACGACTTCTCCAAACGCGGCCTGCTGAGCCCGGACACGCTGTTCAACATCCAGTTCCAGCAGCAGTTCACCCAAAAGCTGGACATCCAGGCGCAACTGGAGCCGGTACGGGATCTGCGCATCGATCTCAACCTGACGAAATCATTCTCCAAAACGCATACGGAACTGTTCAAGGATACGATCGGGAACGGCATATTCAATCACCTGAACCCTTACGATGCGGGCGGTTTTGAGATCACCTTCATTGCGATCAAGACCATGTGGGGCAAGATCGATACGGAAAACGGCATCTCGCAGACTTTCAAAAACTTCGAAGGCTTCCGCCAGCGGGTATCCGAACGCCTTGGCAATGAAAACCCGTACAGCCAGGACCCGAGCCTGCCCAAATACGACCCGAAAGACCCGACCTACCGGTATGGTTACGGCCGTTATGCGCAGGACGTGCTCATTCCCGCGTTCCTGGCGGCTTACACCGGCACTACGCCCGAAGAAGCGCCGCTGCTGAAGAACTATGCGAAAAACGTACGGTCCAATCCTTTCAAAGACATCCTGCCGCGCCCCAACTGGCGCATCAGCTATAACGGCCTGAGCCGCATCAAGCCATTTACGGACTTCCTGACGAACTTCACGCTTACGCACCAGTATACCGGCCTGCTGAGCATGAATTCCTACAATACAGCACTGGTATTCTACGACCCGCTGATCCTGGGTTATCCCGCGTTCAGGGACAGTGTGAGCGGTAACTACGTGCCATACTTCCTGGTGCCGAACCTCACCATCACCGAGTCGTTCGTACCCCTGCTGGAAGCGGACATGACCTTTACGAATTCATTGAACCTGCGCATTGGTTTCCGCAGAAGCCGTACCCTCAGCCTCAGCCTGATCGATTACCAGCTGAGCGAAATGCGCTCCAGCGAGATCACCGTGGGCGGCGGATACCGCGTGCGCGGCCTGCCCATGCCGATCAAGATCGGGAAAGACGGCGGCAAACGCCTCGAAAACGATCTGAACTTCAGGCTGGACCTTAGCTTCCGCGACGATAAGACCGTGAACAACAGGCTGGACGCAGACCTGGTGATACCCACCAGCGGCCAGAAAGTAGTGAGCATCGCGCCATCGATAGATTACGTGGTGAACAACCGTCTTAATATCAAATTCTTCTACGACCGACGCCAGACCATCCCGGTGATATCCACCGCGTACCCGGTAACGAATACGCGCGGCGGTCTTACGCTCCGGTTCATGCTGGCGCAATAAACGTTTAACAGCAGCAATGCGGCAACGGGGAGTCCAAACCATTTGGATTCCCCGTTTGTTTTTTAGTAGAATTGATAGAAATCATTTCACCGGATTTATCTAAACCGTACTTTTGGTGCATTCTATGAGGTATCTGTTCGTCATAACCGTTCTCGCAGGGCTGATGTTGCAAACATTCGGCAAGGGCCTGGTATTGGCGGAATTTATGCTGAACCAGGACTACATTGCCCGGGTGCTTTGCATCAACAAAGCGAAGCCCAAGCTCGCCTGTAACGGCCAGTGCCAGCTGATGAAAAAAATGGAGCAGGAATCCAAAAAGGAACAGAACGGCAACGCCATCAAGGACAAGTACGAAGTGATCTTTTCCGAAGTGGCAGCCAGCTTCTCGTTCACACCTGCGGCCACAGCCGTTGAATTGTTTACAGCCGGTACCGGTTACATCCCCGCCCGCCCGCTTTACGCGGTCTTTCACCCACCCCGGGCCTGATCCTTCTCAATTCTTACACGCTATGTTTACCCCGTTAAAGGGTAAAGCACAATTTTGCACACCGTTGTCCGGAGATGACATACCGGTAAGCCGTGGACGCTGATTTCCAACACAGGTACGAAGCTAAAACCTATTCCCGCAGATGGCGGGACGGGTAAGGGTTTCGCATGCGGATAAGCAGCCCCGCCGGCACGGAATATAACTGAGCCCTTTCCGAAGGGCCCGGCAACGATTAGGTGCCCCCATACGTAAACGTTTAAAGCAAATTCATGCATCGCATATCCATCCTTATATGCCTGACGCTTTGCTGCTTTTCAACATTTGCGCAGGACGCTTTGCAGGGCAGGGTCATTGATGCCCAGACCCGCGAAGCGATTCCCGGCGCAAATATTCAGGCCGCCAAAAGCGGCTGCCAGTCGGACCAACAGGGTAAATTTTCCCTGCCGGCCATTAAAGCCAAAGACTCCATCCGCATATCCGTACTGGGTTACACGCCCCTGCAAATGGCCGTGAACCAGGAGCGGAACATGACCATTTATCTTGAACCGTTGCCCACCCGGCTGAACGAAGTGATCGTATCCGCCGGGCGCGACAAACAATACCGTACGGATGCCCCCGTGGCCATCAGCACCATTTCCACGCAGATGATCCGCGAAACAAAAGCCACCTCGCTGGAGCAGCTGATGAATAAAGTGAGCGGCGTGTACATGGTGGACCTTGGCAACGAGCAGCATACCATGGCCATCCGCCAGCCCATCGGTTACCGCAGCCTGTTCCTTTACCTGGAAGACGGTATTCCCATCCGCACCACGGGCGATTTTAACCACAACGCGCTCATCGAGATCAATATGGCGGCGCTGAAGACGATAGAAGTGATCCGTGGCCCCGCATCGTCGCTGTATGGCAGCGAAGCGGTAGGCGGCGCGGTCAACTTCATCACCGCTTCCCCCACTTTATTACCGACGGCTAAGATCCAGGCGGAGATGAGTGACCAGGGATATAAAAGGACAGACTTCACGCTCTCCGCCACCTCCGGCAAGCTGGGCCTGCTGGTTGGCGGCTACTACGCCGATCAGCGGAACGGGTACATCGATCACAGCGACTTCCGTAAACTGGCGCTGACGGTAAAAGCACAATACAAATTCAGCGACCGCAGCACCTGGACGAACGCAGTGTCCTACGTGGATTATAAAACAGACCAGACCGGCGGCGTGGACAGTGCGAACTTTTATTCCCGCAACTACAAAAGTTTTCACACGTTTTCTTACCGCCTGGTGAAAGCATTCCGCGTACGCAGCACCTTCGAGCATACCTGGAACAGCCGGAACAGCACCGGCTTTACCGCGTTTTTCCGCAACAATGAAATAGGCCAGAATCCTTTTTACGCCATCAAAACCACCAGCGACCCGCTGAAAGCAAGAGGCGAGATCAACAGCGATCAGTTCAACAGTTACGGTGTGCTGGTGCAGCACAAAAAAGGATTCGGCTGGAAAAAAGCGTCGCTGATCGCGGGGCTCAGCATGGATTACAGTCCTGCCACCTATTTCGCGGAGTACATTGATGTGGACCGCAATGCGGAGGGATATTTCACCGGCTATACGCCCACAGATTCCGTACTTACGGATTACCGCGCCGGCTTGCTGAACACCGCCGCTTACGTACAGGCTGAAATGAGCCCGCTCGAACACCTGAAACTGGTTGCCGCCCTGCGTTACGACCGTATGGATTACAACTTCGACAATCATCTGCCTCCTTCCGCCTTTACCGGGTCGCCGGATGAGCGCAACCATTTCAAAGCATGGTCTCCCAAGATCGGGCTTACGTATGATTTCGGGCGAGACCGTGGGTTGTATGCGAATTTCAGCGTGGGTTTTGCTCCGCCGAATATTTCGGAACTGTACCGCGGCGTGAAAGTGCCCGTGCTCAAACCCGCCACGTATAACAATTACGAAGCGGGCGGCTGGTTTGCTTTTGCGGAAAACAAAGGGTATGTGGATGTGAGCGTTTACCGGATGGACGGCGCGAATGAGATCGTGAGCGTGAGGCTGGCGGATAACTCCTCGGAGAACCGTAATGCCGGCAAAACCCGTCACAGCGGCGTGGAATGGAACCTGCGGTATGCGCCCGTGCCTTCGCTGCTTTTCCGTACAGGCGGCACCGTGGCCAAACATGAGTTCATCGAATACGAGGACAAAGGGAAACAATACGGCGGCAATGACATGAACGGCGCCCCCAACCTGATCACGAACACGGAAATCACCTACAAACCCTCTTTCCTCAAAGGCATCCGCCTGGGTATGGAATGGCAGCATGTTGGGAAATATTACATGGACCCCGCCAACACGGAGGAATACGGCGGCTATGAACTGTTCAACGCCCGCGCGGGTTATACGCTCGGCGGGTTTGAATGCTGGGTGAACTGCCGGAACATCGCCGATGTGATGTACGCCACCACCGCCGAAAAGACCGCCTTCGGCAAAAGCTACCGCCCCGGTCCGAACAGGACTTTCAACGTGGGTCTGGCTTATACATTCACCTGTAAGCAAAGTAAGAACTGATGAAAAGACTGATCACTGTATTCGTCATATTCCTGGCCGCCTGCCAGAGCCGGCAGATATCCGGCAGTGCGGAACGCGTAGTCTCGGATACCGCGCGCAACGCCTCCTGCACCTACCTGACCCGCGACGCCGCGGGCAGGCCGGTGCTCAGCTGGGTGGAGCAGCGGGCGGGGGAAGAAACAGGCATGTTGTATTATGCCGTATCGCCGGACAACGGGGAGACTTTCCCCCCGGGGAAGCCGGTCCCCACCGCGCAGGGCATCCTTCCCCATGGAGAAAACATGCCAAAGATGATCTTCCGGCCAAACGGGGAGGTAATAGCCATGTACGGCACCCAAAGCAACGACCCGCGTAATAAATACGCCGGCAAGGTATTTTACACCCTTTCCGCGGACGGAGGCGCCACCTGGCAGCCCGCAGTCCCCCTCGTGACGGATACCGCCGGTTACGACCAGCGTTATTTCGATATGGCCGTGCTGCCTTCCGGCGAAGCGGTCACCATCTGGCTGGACAACCGGAAACCGCATAAACAGGAAGGTTCCACCCTTTACATTGCCACTACCGGCGCCACACCCGGCTTCCACCGCGAGCGGCCCATTGTACAGACCGTCTGCCAGTGCTGCCGCACCGCGCTGTACGTAGACGCACAGGGCGGCCTTCACGCAGCCTTCCGCGACATTATCCAGGACACGATCCGCGACATGGTGCACATTTTTTCGAAAGACGGTGGGGAAACCTTCACCCAGCCGGTCCGCATCAGTGCGGACAACTGGGCCATCAACGGCTGTCCTCATACGGGGCCCGCCATGGTGCGTAATGCCAATGGCCTGCACTTCGCGTGGTTCACCATGGGAGGCGGCCAGGGAGTTTTCTACTGCCAGAGCCCGGACAATGGCATCACATATACCCGCAGGGAGAGCATCAGCGCCTTACCTACCGCCAAACATCCCCAGCTGGCGGTCCTCGGCAAAGGAGACCTTGCCCTTGTATGGGACGAGGCGGCGGATACCAGCGGGAACCGCATCGGCATCCTGCACAAATCCGCCGACGGGCAGACGCTGGAGCGGGAGTTCCTTACCCCGGAAAAGGAATTTGCCGGTTTCCCGGTTGTGGAGCGGGTAGGGGAAGGAGTACTGGTAGCGTATAAAAAACGGAGGAACGGAAAGGAAGGAATCTATGTGCGGAGTTTGAAGTTATAGCGATCGGGGTCTGCTGGTATTATTTTACCAGGCTTTCTCCTATAGCGATCCAATAGCGATCTTATACCGATCCTATAGCGATCGTATAAGATAGGGTTTGGGGGAAATATAATATCACATCTAAACCATGTGAGGAAGGCTGACATTTTTTCTTAAAAGGACGATCAAAATGGCAGTGGGTGGGGGTAAGTATGCTTTTGATATGCTTTTGGTATGCTCTTGATCTACTTTTGATATGCTTCAGCTATGTAACAAAAGGGATTACGGAACCCATCCTTTATAAAATAAAAAAGGCCTTCGGATAACGAAGGCCTTTTTTATGAAAAGCTTGATTTTCAGTTATAACCGAAAGAGTACTGTTCTTTACCCTTCCAGGTTTGACGCATGGCCCAGCGGCCATAATTGTTCCTACGTGAACTGTCGAAGTAGAAACTCAAAAATTCTTTCATTCTAGGATAGTACAGCCTGAGGACGTACATAGTAACAAATGTTAGCATAGGGATATGGTTATAGGATTATCAAAATAAGGTCGTCGTCGAATTACACCCTTTTGGTGTTTAAGAGTCTCATATCACGATTTCTACTTCTGTCAGGTGGTATTTATAAGGCACTCGGCGCCCGTGGCCGCTACCAGATCACTCCGCACATTAATTTAACATAGGATTTCAAATATAGATTATTATTATAACTTGTATAGTAACACTTATGTGTAATTTTTAGCGGTGGATATAATAAGCGTTCGCCTGCGCCGTTGGCGTGAGTACCAGGTCATTAATGCATACATGAGAGGGTAAAGAGCAGCAGTAATACACTACGTCCGCCACGTCCCCGGCGCTCAGGGGGGTAAAACCTTTATACACATCTTTCGCACGGTTTTCGTCCCCTTTGAAGCGCACCAGCGAAAACTCTGTTTCAGCCGCCCCGGGATGCACCGCCGTCACTTTGATATTGTATAGCAGCAGGTCTATCCGCATACCCTGCGAAAGCGCATCTACTGCCGCCTTGCTGGCACAGTACACATTGCCTTTGGCGTACACGGTTTTAGCCGCCGTGGAGCCTATATTCACGATCTGCCCCTGTTTCCTTTCCTTCATCCAGGGTATCACCACCCGGGACACGTACAGCAGCCCTTTCACGTTCGTATCGATCATCGTATCCCAATCGTCGGTATTACCTTCATCGATCGTGGAAAGGTCCAGCGCGAGGCCGGCATTGTTCACCAGCACGTCTATCGATTTCCAGCTGTCTTCCAGGGAATGGAGGGCGGTTTTAACGGCATTATTGTCGCGCACGTCAAAGGCCAGCGTTTTCACCTGTATGCCGTATTCCTTTTCAAGTTGTGATTTGAATGCCTCTAGTCTGTCCGCCCTGCGGCCGGTAATGACCAGGTTGTATCCTTCTTTTGCGAACCTCGTTGCGCAGGCTTCTCCGAAACCGGCGGTGGCGCCGGTAATAAGGGCTGTTTTTCCAGTCTTCATATGTGCTGTTTATCGCAGTAAAGTTACCGTTCCTTTTTTGGAAATCCGCTGCCCGTTCAGGTCAATGCCCTCCAGTATCCAGAGGTAGGTATCGATGGCGGCGGGGCGGCCCCTGTAGTAGCCGTCCCATCCGTGGCGGAAGTCCAGCGAGTTGTACATCACTTCGCCCCAGCGGTTGAATATCCTGAAGTAATGATATTCCCTGATGCCCACCGGTATGAACCGGAAATAATCATTGGTACCGTCGCCATTGGGTGTGAAGGCGTTCGGGATATAAAACTCCGGCCCTGTATAATATTTCACGTTGATGGAATCGAATCCGAAGCAGCCCTGCTGGTTGCTGACGCGCAACCGGAAAGTGATCTCGTCGTTCCAGGTGAGCATCGGGTCGCGGACGTTCGGGTCATTGAGACCGGTGCCCGGGCTCCAGGTATAAAATTCTCCGCCCGCGCCCTGGAGTTGCAACGTTTGCCCGCGCGCCAATATCGTGTCATTCCCCGCGAAGGGGTTCACTTCGTATAGCCGCATGTTCTGCGTGACCGTGGCCTCGCAGCCGCGGTTCGTCCGCAAAGTCAGGTTCACGGAAAACACCCCGCCTGTGGGGAACCGGTAGCTGGGGCTGATGGAATTGCTGGTATCGGTGGATACGTCCGCCACGCCAAAGTCCCATCGTCGGTACACAATGCTGCCGTTCCGGTATGAGGAAGTATCCGTGAAGAACACAGGGTTTTCCCGGCAAAGGCCGCTGAGCGTAAACCCTGAGCGCAGGCCGGGATAATTGTTGATGCGGCCCACCATGCTGTCCGTACAGGGCAGCCCGGGATTTACCACGAGTTTTACGGTGTATACGCCGGTGTCCGGGAACTGGTGGAAAAATACATCACGGGTGAAGGTAACGGTGTCTGTACCATCACTGAAGTTCCATTGGAAAGAAGACGTAAAGCCCGCCACGCTATTGTTCGTAATGGGCACGCTCAGCCCCAGCGAATCGTTGCAGTGGTTCAGCAGGGCGGGGGTGGACGCGGTAATACGCGTCTCGCAATTATACACGGTAATGAGCAGGTCTTTGTGATGGACGCCCAGCAATCTTTTGGTGGCCCTGTCATATTCGGACACGCATACGGACACCACGAACTTCCCCGACCGGTCCGGTACACCGGTGATCAGGCCGTTGTTGTCTATGCTCATCGCGGGGTTGCCGCCCATGGGCGCGCCGCCGTGATAAGGCGGGATGTAACTGACGGTGGTGGTATACGGCGGAGGGCTCACGGCTTCGTTCGTCCGGCTGTTGCCGCCTGCCAGCGCGCTGCAAAGGGAATACGTAAGACTGTCCCCGTCGGGGTCAGTAGCGCGGTAATCATAACGCAGGGGAAGACCGGAGCAGATCACGGGCGCTTCATCTATACCGAAATACGCGCTGTTGTTGCTGGGGCGTGTTTCCGTACCGGGTATCCAGGTGTAAAATGTGGACCCTTCTCTTTCGGAGTTGTAGATGTTGGTCAGCGCTTCGCCGCGGCAGCAGCGCTGGTAGGAAATATAATAACCGCCTGCAATAGGCGGCAGCTCAATGGTATCGCTCCCGTAAAACGCGACTTCAAGATAAATAGTTTGCGGCGCAAGACAGGGATTCTTCAACGTATCGCGGATGGGCCGTGTATATTCTATCTCCATCAGGCGCGAAGGGCCTACGCGGTTACCTGCTGCATTAAAGATGTTGATGGGAACGGGGTTCTCAAAATAATCAAGACAACCCTGGCGGCTGCCGCATACAAAATCCCCGTCGCGGTAAAGTTTCAGGATGAAGACGTACCGGTAATTGCCTGTTGCCGTGTTGTAGCCTACTGTGCGGTAATAGATCTCCCCGCCGATAATGTGGTATGCGTTCACTGTCCCGTGGAGCGAGCAGGCGAGTATAAAAAGGAGGATAACAGATTTGCCCATGGGGTGAGGCTTTCTTGTTACTCTGAATTTACGGAAAATAAAGGGCTTGCTGAAATATAAAAGGGGGGCAGATGAATATGAAAAAGATAATAAAGTGTAATGCTTTAGTAGTTAGAATAATCGTTTTTCAGGCCCCGGAATATTTGCCTGGATGGAACGTTCGCCGGGCCTTTTATGCTGCGGGGAAGCGGGAAAACGAAGATTTCGTGCAGGCTTTTCCGTTTTACGGGGAAGTTTCTTTGGGCGGACGTCAGCGCGTTTTTTGTTACTAACGTATAAGGGTCACCGTCCCCCGTTTCTCCACCAGTTGCCCGGCGATGTTCGTACCGCCTACTATCCATACATAGGTATCGGCCGCAGCGGGATTTCCGTTCTTTTTGCCGTCCCATCCCCTGAGGTATTGCACGGAGCTGTATATTTCTTCGCCCCAGCGGTTGTAGATCCTGAAGTATTCCATTTTGGTAAAGCCCACCGGCAGTGGCCGGAATACATCGTTTACCCCGTCGCCGTTAGGCGTAAATGCGTTCGGGATGTAGAGGTCCGGGCCGGTCATAAAACGGATACTGATATCGTCTTCTCCCACGCAACCCTCGGCTGTAAAGACTTTCACGCGGTAGGTAATATCGCGGTTGTAGTTGGTGACGGGGTTGTGCACGGTGGTGCTGTTAAGACCGTCCGCCGGGGTCCAGCGGTATTGTACGCCGCCGCTTGCATTCAGCTGGAACGGCTGGCCTTTCATGACGATGGTATCATTTCCCGCAAAAGCAGGCACAGGCGGTACGACGGTGATGGTTCTTTCCGCGGTGACGGGTTTGGGGCATCCCAGTGTGTCCGTTACCGTTACTACGTAGGTGGTGGTTTCTTTCGGCCATGCAACAGTGCTCGCTTTGCGCGGGCTGGTAAGTGTTTCAGGGGGCGCCCAGCTGTAGAATGCGCCGCCGCTGGCCTGCAGCAATACTTTGTCGCCGTAGCAGATGGTGCTGTCCAGGCCGGCGAATGCCGCGGGCGGGTCCACCGTTCTGAAAAATACGGAGTCGCGGGAGGTGCAGCTGCCGAGGTCTACCTGTACATAATAGGCGCCTGTCCGCACGGGTGTTACGGTTACGGTATTGGTCCGGCTGATGATCTGCCGGGTATCCAGGTTCGTCCAGGTAAAGGAATACTCGCCATCCGCATACGCTACAAGATCCACCGGGTCGCCGGTGCAGATGAGGCTGTCCGCGGATGTTTTTACGTGGATGGTATCACGCACGTCGATGTTCACGCGTTTGGTGTTCACGCAACCGGTGAGGTCGGTGAAAGTAACGTCGTACGCAAAACTCATTTTGGGCGATACGATGGGGTCCGGTGTGTTCTCCCCGGTGATGTTATACAAAGGCCCCCAGCTGTAACTCCCTGGCATGGCGCTTTCCGCATGCAGCTGCAAAGGGTCTTTGATACAAAGCAGCGTATCGCCGGTAGCGGTGAACGGTGGTTTGTCGTATATGTTGATGACTTTTGATATCTCTTTTTCGCAGCCTTTTGTGGTGCTCATATAAAACTTAACCGTGTAATTCCCCGGCGTGGTGTATTGCCAGGTGGGGGCCTGAAGGTTGGAAGTGTCGTGTGTGAGCGCCGTTTCGCCGAAGTCCCATTTGAAATAATCGAAGGTGCCTACGTCGTTGGTGGAGGTATTGTTGAATTGAGTGGGTTTGGTGGTACAAAGCCCGTTCAGGTCAAAGGAAGGCAGCAGCATGGGGTACACCCTCACGGTGGAAAAGGCGCTGTCTCCGCAGCTGCTGGTGGGGTCCACGGTGAGTTTCACGCGATAGGTGCCGGTATCTGCGTAGGTGTGCGGGAAGGTGGCAAGACTGGTGGTGGTAAGTGTGTTCCCATCCCCGAAATCCCAGACGTATTCTTTGTTTGGCGTACTGTTATTGACAAAGTTGATCACGAAGCCGTCGCAGTCCGCGAACTTGTCCGGCAATGCGGCTACTACCTGCCGCACACAGCTTTCCACCGTAAACTGGAATTCCTTTTTATGTTCCCCGATAAACACACCGTTCCTGTATTCCATCACCGATACGGTCACGATGTACAGTCCTGCCCTGGGTGCAATACCGGAAATAATACCGGTTTTCGGGTCAATGGATGCTTTATCTCCCAATGGTTGTGCCGCGGTGAAAGGTGATTTGTAGCTCACGGGTGTGTAAGGCGGAGCATCGGATACATCCGGCTTTGGCTGGTTGCGGTCCGCACCGGTGTAAGCGGTAGAAAAGGAATATACCAGCGAATCGCCGTCAGGGTCCGCGGCGGCGTAATCGTACCTGAACTTATTGTTGGCGCATACAATGGTGCCTTTTTCAGCACTGAAGCGCGGGCCGCTGTTGGTACTGAAATTATTATGAGTGCCGGGTATTTTGGTAAAATAACTGCCGCCTACGTTGTTGTCATCGGAAAAGATATTGGTAAGACTGGTACGGCGGCAGCAGCGCTGGAAGGTGGCGTAATAACCGTTGATATTGGTAGGCAGCGGGGCCTGTACGGTGTAATAAGCGATCTGGTAACATACATATGGCGGGTTCACGATACAGGGATCAACGTCCGTGGCGGTATATTTCTCCAGGTTGTTGCGCCTGATATTACGAAGCGTGGTGTAGTAATTTCCCGCGCCGTCATAGATGGCGATGTTCACTTCGGCGTCTATTTGTGAGGCCGTCGCATCGCAACGCACAAAAAGTTTGAGTGTGAGCTCGTAATTGTTGCCACTGGTGGTGGAGTTCTGCCAGGTATAATACATTTCACCGCCGATAATATGATCAGCCCTTGAAGCCAGGGAAATCAGGCCCAGGATGGTTATCAGAAAGACGGTCCGCAATATTGAGCTGCTGTGGCAGTGAATCTAGTTGATTTTTAAATTGTCCGTTGGCAAAATTCGACAAACTGGTAAAGTATCAGGTTACTTTCCTCGTATACTTCCAGGTGCCCGGTATGACCTACCTGGTCTATGATGTGAATGCTGGCAACGGCCGGCATGGTTACCTGTGAAAGAATATTGTCTAATGGCACTGCCTGGTCTTCCTTCCCGATAAAAAACAATACCGGCACTTTGATCTCTTTCAGCACAGCCGTGCGGTCCGGCCTTTCCATCATGGCTTCATAATACGCGATCAGGGTTTCCACCGGTATTTTGGTGGCCTGCTGGATGAAATTATCCACCCTGGCGCCCTGGTTGATCCTGAATGTGGCTGCGAACATATTGGGCAGCAGTTGCCGGAGGAATTGTTCCGCGCCGTATTGGTTGAGCATACGGATGGATTTCCTGCGGCTTTCTTTTTTCTCTTCACTGTCCGGTTTGGCGGTGGAGCTGAATAGTCCCAGCCCTTCCAGCAGGTGCGGATATTTTTCCGCGAAGGCCAGCGCCACATATCCACCCATACTATGCCCGATCACGGTGGCCTGGCTGATGCCTTCCGCGGTCATCATGCCGTAAATGAATTCTCCCATGCTGTCCATGGAAAGGGGCTGTGTAATGGCGGATTTGCCTGTTCCCGGCAGGTCCGGCACCAGTACGCGGTAATGAACGCGGAGGAAAGCGGTCTGGTGTTCCCAGACGGAATAATCTTCCCCATAACCGTGGATCAGGATCACTGCTTTGCCTTCTCCTTCTGCCCAGTAAGTGCCTTCATGGCCTCCGTTGTTAAATGTTTTCCACATGTTGCCTGCGAATTACCCGTAAAATAATGGTGTATGCCACCAGCAATATACAAAAGATCAGGGGAGCTTTGGCCGTGAAACCGCTATATTTTACGTAGAACGTTTGATGGTAGTAAGGTGTTACAGCATGTTTGATCACGGCTGCTTCCCAATATGGCTGAGGATCAATGACCGTGCCACGGGGCGTGATAAAACAGGAAATGCCGGTATTGGCGCTGCGGGCTACCCAGCGGCGGGTCTCAATGGCCCTCAGGCGGGCATATTGCAGGTGCTGCCGGTGTCCTTCGGTATTGCCCCACCAGCCGTCATTTGTACACACTACCAGCAGGTTGGCGCCTTCCCGCACTTTTTCGGCCACAAAATCCCCATATACGGATTCGTAACAAATAGCCGTAAAGATATTGCACTGCTCATCCGGGTTAAAAAACAGCGGTACGCCGGGCGTCAGGCCATAGCTGCCGGAAATGCCGCCCATATTCAGCGCGAGTTTTTTCATGAAGGGCAGGTAACGCATGTACGGCGTCAGTTCCACGCCCGGTACCAGTTTGGCTTTGTGATAGATCTGTATGTTGAGCGAAGTGTCTATCTCTATGGATGAATTAAACGCATCGTAGTATATTTCCCCGTTCATGATGCGCGCGGTGGCGGGCACATCTTCCGTGGGGAGGTAACGCCTGAAGGTGGATGCCCCGGTGACGATCTTCGCGCGGGGGTGCTGTGCCAGGAATGCGCGGATCTCCATCACTTCGGGCTGATCGTTCAGCAGGTGTTCCCAGGCCCCGCTGGGGAAAAGCGCCGTTTCGGGCCATATTATAAAACGGGTGGTGCTGTCTGTTTTTTCTTTGGTGAGCGCCAGGAATTTGTGCAGCTGGTCCATGGCTGCTCCTTCGGAGAATTTTTCGTCGTAAGGGTCGATATTCGGCTGTACGATCACCACGTTTTTGGAAGGTTCCGTGGTTTCCGATTCGGCGGTGATCACAAAATAAGATACCGCCAGCGGGAAAAGGAGCAATAACAATGGCTTCCAGCCATCCTTCCAGAGAAAGAACCATCCCGGCTCGTGCTGACCGCGGCGCCAGGCCTGGTATACGAGGATGTTCATCAGCAATACCCACAGGGAGCCCCCCATCGTGCCGGTGTATTCGTACCACTGCACCCATCCCGGCCGCATCGCAAATACATTGCCCAGGGTAAGCCAGGGCCAGCTCAGCTCCCATTGCTGGTGGATGTATTCAAAGGTCAGCCAGTAGATGATCAGCGCGAAATAACCGGTAACGCGGTCCACCCTTGCGCGGGTACGTTTGTATCCCCACCATGGAATGGTCATCAGCAGGGCATTGAATGCATTCGCGAAAATGCCGCTGGCCGGTACGGTGGTATTGCCTACCCACCAGGTGCTGCCGGTGTTCCAGATCCAGAACGCAAGGAACAGCAGGCCGAAATATACGCGCCCGTCTTTCACACGGTCCGTAATGGCCAGCAAAGGCACCAGCCCGATAAAAACAAGGAAGGTCAGCGGCGAGGAAGGCCAGGCGGCCCACATGAGTAACCCTGATAAGATACTGAGCAACAGGGGAAAGCGTTTTCGCAGGAATGCATTCATCTTTCAAATGTAAAAAGGAAAAATGTAAATAAGGACGGGGAGGGGAAAGCTAACGGAAATGTAAAAACGTAAAAAAGGGCGCACCTGGTGGTACGCCCTGTATCTGCGGATTTTATCTTTCTGTAAGTTATCTGCTGTAGTTCGGTGCTTCCTTGGTGATCACCACGTCGTGCGGGTGGTTTTCTTTTACGGTAGCGGAAGTGATCTTCACGAACTGTGCGTCCTGGAGGGCTTTCATATCTTTTGCGCCTACATAACCCATGCCTGCGCGGAGGCCGCCAACAAATTGCTGTACCACTTCAGCCAGTGTGCCTTTGTAAGGAACGCGGCCTACAATGCCTTCCGGAACGAGCTTTTTGATATCGGCTTCAACGTCCTGGAAATAACGGTCTTTGCTGCCTTCCGCCATGGCCTCAATGGAGCCCATGCCGCGGTATGATTTGAATTTACGGCCTTCGTAGATGATGGTTTCTCCGGGGCTTTCTTCCACGCCTGCGAAGATAGAACCTGCCATGATGGTGGATGCGCCTGCTGCGAGGGCTTTCACCATATCGCCGGTATAGCGGATGCCGCCATCCGCGATCACGGGAACACCTGATTTTTTCAGGGCCTGTGCTGCGTCCAGGATCGCGGAGAGCTGCGGGAAGCCTGCGCCGGTCACCACGCGGGTGGTACAAATGGAACCGGGGCCTACGCCTACTTTCACGGCGTCAGCGCCTGCGGCCACGAGAGCCAGGGCGCCATCCGCGGTAGCTACGTTGCCGCCGATGATCTGCAGTTTCGGGAAGGATTTTTTCAGTTTTTTGAGGGCTTCCAGCACGTAGATGGAATGACCATGCGCACTGTCCAGCGTTACAACGTCCACGCCCACATGCAGCAATGCCGCGGCACGGTCCTGGAGATCGGGGGTGATGCCGAGGGCCGCACCTACCAGCAGCCTGCCGTAATTGTCTTTGGCGGCGTTGGGGAAGCTGGTGAGCTGGATGATGTCGCGGTAGGTGATGAGGCCTACCAGTTTACCTTGTTTATTTACAACCGGCAGCTTTTCGATGCGGTGCTGCTGGAGGATCTTTTCTGCTTTTTTCAGATCGGTGCTTTCCGGCGCGGTTACCAGGTTGTCCTTGGTCATCACTTCGGCGATCAGTTTTTTGGTATTGGCTTTTTCAAAGCGGAGATCCCGGTTGGTAAGGATGCCGATGAGTTTTTTGTCGCCGTCTACGATGGGAATACCGCCGATGCCGTTTTCTTTCATCATGCGGAGGGCCTGGCCTACGGTGGAGTCTGCGCTGAGGGTAAGCGGGTCGAGGATCATGCCGCTTTCGCTGCGTTTCACTTTTCTTACCAGCTCGGCCTGTTTTTCCACGCTCATGTTCTTATGCAGGATGCCGATACCGCCTTCACGCGCCAAAGCAATGGCCAGTGTGGCTTCTGTGACAGTATCCATAGCGGCAGACACCATGGGTATGTTGATCCGTATGTTCCTGGTAAGTTGTGTGGAGATGTTCACTTCTCTTGGCAGTACCTCTGAATAAGCTGGCACAAGTAAAACGTCGTCGAAGGTGAGACCGTCAGCTACAAATTTCTGTTTGGATTTTCCCGCAGGCATATTGCAATTATTTTGGTAGTTTCTTAAATAATTGCACGCAAATGTACGACTTTTCCCCGGATTCCAATCAGCTCATATTCATGTACTGATTAATTGATATGTATGACCGGGCATAGACCGTACCAGCCCCAGCATTTCCAGCTGCATCAGCTCCTCCGTCATTGAGCTTCGCGGAATCCCGCTTTGGTATTGCAGTTCGTCTATATTTACCTGGGAATGCCCCGATAATATATGTAAGATATCCTGCTGTTTGGGCTTCAGCGAAAGGAACAGGCTGCTTTGTACCGCGGGCCTGGGTGTGGGGGCGGCGGGCCGCCAGTCCAGCATCCGCAGCACGTCTTCCGGGCTGGTCACGAGGGCGGCTTTGTTTTGTTTCACCAGGTCCAGGCAGCCAGCGGAAGATTCGTCCCCGATCCGGCCGGGTATGGCCAGCACATCCCGGTTATACCCGCAGGCAATGTCCGCCGTAATGAGGGAGCCGCCGCTGCTGCCGCTTTCTACCACCAGTATCGCATCACAAAGCCCCGCCACGATCCGGTTGCGCCGGGGGAAATTCTGCCGGTTCAGTTCGGCGCCGCTGCTGAAGTCGGACAACAGTCCGCCCGTTTCGAGCATCTGCCCCGCAATGCGGGCGTGGGATGCAGGGTACAACCTGTTCAGCCCGTGCGCCAATACTCCGATGGTGGGCAGCCCATGTTCCAGTGCGGCCTGGTGCGCGGTAATATCAATGCCGTACGCCATACCGCTCACGATCGTAATGCCATGCGGCGCCAACGCTTTCACAAAATCCCTGCAAAGCCCGCTGCCGTAAACCGTGGGCCTGCGTGTACCTACAATGCCCAGTACTTTTTCCGGTTGAAGATCGCCTTTGCCTTTGTAATACAAAAGCACGGGACTGTCATAACAATGCTGCAAACGTTTCGGGTAATCGTCATCTGTATAAAATACCGGCCTGATATGATGCCGTTGCAGAAAACGCGCTTCCGCCTCCACACGGTAAAAGTCCCTGAAGTTTTTGATCGCCGCGGCTTTTACTTCGCCAATGCCGGGTATGCTTTCCAGCTCACGCCTGCGCGCCTGGAAAATGGCCGATGCCGAACCAAATACTTCGAGGAGTTTTTTTGCTGCCACATCTCCCACCAGCGGCAGGAATGTAAGGGCTATACGATAGTGAAGCTCTTCGCGCATGGGTTAACAATTTTATCTAATTTCACCATAAATTTCCGGTTCTTCAAATTTAAACCCGCATTTTTCTCCACACTCAAAAATACCGTATATGCGTTATTGTTACCTGCTTGTTGTCATGGTCTTTTTCGCCTGTAAATCCACGCAGCCGGTTGCCACATCGCAGCCATCAATAGGCGGCCCCGCATGGGCGGCCCTCTGGCAGCAACGCGCGGCGGAATACAGGGCTTTATGCTTCCAGGCATACCAGCTCGCCGGTGAGAGAGTAGAGGTAATGAGCCACCAGCAAACCCTCCGGCCCCGCGCAATCGTAACGGACATCGATGAAACCGTGCTGGACAACAGTCCGTACACCGCCAAAACAACCCTGGAAGGAAAGACCTGGAGCCAGGCCACCTGGGAAGAATGGACATCCAAAGCCGCCTGCGACACAGTGCCCGGTGCGCCTTCTTTTTTTAAATACGCCGCCGAAAAAGGGTTCACCATTTATTATGTAACCAACCGCCTTGAAAACGAACGCGCCGCTACACTAAAAAACCTGCAACGGTATAATTTTCCCTTCGCGGACAATGAACATCTCATCTTATCAAACGGTAATTCAAACAAGGAAGAACGGCGTGACGCCATTGCGAAAAAGTATGAAATAGCGATGCTGGTGGGCGATAACCTGGGTGATTTTTCGGAAGACTTTTACAGGAAAACGCCCGCGGAGCGGAACGCAGCCGTAGAGCGCCTGCACGAACTGTTCGGCACACGTTTTATCATGTTGCCCAATGCTATGTATGGCGATTGGCTGAGCGCCCTCGTACCCAAAGGCGCGAATGCGGACAGCGCATTGAGAAAAGCCATCAGAACTGAATAGGAACAGGCAATAAATTCTCTGCACTGAAAGTGCAGCGGTTTGGAATCCGGACTAAAGTCCAGCTTCGGTGTTGATCCTCCACATGAGTGCCCCAAGCAGGTGCAAAGCCCGTCATTGAGAGGAGCAGCAGCGCTAAAGGAAAATAACAGCCCGTCATTGCGAGGAGCAGTTGAGCCAGGTGGGAGGGGCGACGAAGCAATCTCCTCCATCGAATGGATGTACGCCAATATCTGGAGATTGCTTCGTCGCGGCTCCTGCACAAATCCCCGCTGCTCCTCGCAATGACGACCTTTCGGGACGCTTTTTTATGTATAAAATTTATTCCTCCAATAACCCGAACTGCGTCAGGTGATGCCGGAAATGTTTCTGATGAAACCGCAGCCAGCCTTCATAATCAAGATATCCAAAGACCGGGTGGGGCGAAGTATGCTCCGGGTGCAGATCATACACCTGGTGAAAATGCGCAAGCCCTTCATGTAAGGATCGTATCGCCGTTTCAAGATCGGGATGGGCAGGCGGCCGGTCTTTGTAGACCGGATTCATAAAGTCTTTTGGCAGCGGCTTATCTGTTTCCAGCCACCGGCGCAGCTTGGGAAGCGTTTCCTCCGGCGACAATATCTCCGTTCCCTCATCGCTCGCGGAGTGCCGCACAATCCCATCCAGGTGTTCTATCATCTGTTGTGCATTCATACGGCCCCATGCCGGTGTTGTATCCGGCTGGAGTTTTTCAAGCACGGCGGCCAGCGTGGCGGGTTGCGACAGAGGGAATAATGCGATCATACCGGCAAGTTATTACAAACTGATCACTTTCAGTTCCGTACGCCTGTTTTGCGCGCGGCCTGCTTCTGTATCGTTGCTGTCTATTGTTTTGGTTTCCCCGTATCCTTTCGCTTTCAGGCGCTCCGCCTGTATGCCGTGCTGCACAAGGTATTCCACCACGGATTTCGCACGGTTCTGGGATAATTGCAGGTTGGCCGCATCGCCGCCCACGTTGTCCGTATGGCCGCTGATCTCTGCTACCATGGTGGGATTTTCTTTCAGCAATGCCACGAGTTTATCCAGTTCTGTGGCGGACGCGGGGTCCAGCGCAAACTGGTTCGAGGGGAAAAATATATTGCGGAGCACCGCAATGGCATTTGCTTCCAGCGGGGTAAGCGGCATGTTTTTTTCGAAGGGCTGATCTGTTTTGGCTTCCTTCAGCGAGAAGTTATCCGAATAAAAAAGATACCCTTTCCTGTTGACGGAAAACGCATAGTCTCTGCCGGTAGGCAGAGGGATAAGATAATCGCCGTTGTCGTTGCTGCGGATGGTGGCAACGGTGAGTTTTGTTTGCAGATCTATCAGGTCCAGGCTGGCCGTGAGGCGGCTCTTGGTTTTGGCGTCGTATACATATCCTTTGAGATATAGCGTGGGCATGGGCCTTGCGCTTTCGTACAGCTCAAAACTGTAGATGTCCAGCGAGCCTTTGGAATCGGAACGGTCGGAAGCATAATAGGCGGTTTTGCCGTCTGCCGCTACGGTGAGGCTGCCTTCTTCTTCGATCGTATTGATGGGATACCCCAGGTTCACCGCCGGGCCCCAGCTGCCATCCGCCTGTTTGCGGGAATAAAATATATCCAGCCCGCCAAATCCGGGATGGCCGTCGGAGGCGAAGAAGAGGGTCTGCCCGTCAGCATGCAGGAAGGGTGTGGTTTCCCGCCCGCGCGTATTGATCTGCGGGCCGAGTCTTTCGGCAGGCGTCCATTGCCCTGCCGCATTGCGCACGCTCATAAAAATATCAGCGCCGGCATCACTTGTTTCGCGGGTGAAATACAGCGTTTGTTTATCGGGTGACAGGCAGGGCTGTGACTCCCACTGTTCAGTATTGATGGCGGGGCCGATGTTTTTCGGTTTCTGCCAGCCCTGTGGTGTTTTGATCGCAAAATAAATGTCGCAGCTGCCGCGGCCGTTCGGAAAGTCACAGCCGGTGAACACCAGCATTTCCCCGTCCTGGGAGATATTCTGCGCGCCTTCGTTGTAAGCAGTATTCACGGGCTCGCCCATATCGCGGCTGGTCTGCCATTTCAGGCTGTCGTGGTCCGCAATATAAAAGTCTTCATCGCGGCCACCCACACGGCGGGTGTATACGAGTGTTTTGCCATCTATGGTAGGGGAGGGGAAATATTCCGGGTCGGGAGAATTGATCTGGTCCCCGAGGTTCTGCGGCTGGAAAGGCACGGGTGTAGTGGTAACGGCAAATTCCATGTTCTTTTTCAGCTGGAGGGCTTTGGGAGATGGATTTTTTGCTGTTTGCGCGTATTCTGTAAGCATGGCCAGCGCTTCTTTGAACTGTCCGTTGCCTGCCAGGGCGCGTGCGTAGCTCGGGCGGATGGAGCGCAGCCCGTCAGGATCAAGTTTTTCCAGCTGGGCAAAGGCTTCCAGTGCGGCGGGATATTGTTTCATGGCGATATAGGTAAGCCCCAGCTGGCCATATGCATCGGGAAAGGTAGGTTTCACCTTGATGGCTTCTTTCAGGAATTTAACGGCATCGTTGTATTCATATACGCGCATGGCATCCATGCTTTTTTCAAACAGTTCCATGGCTTTTTTGTCGGCCTTATCGGCCTTTTGAGCCATCAGCGGCAGACTGCAAACGCAGCAGAGGAGTAACAGGAGTTTTTTCATAGTCGGTTGCTAAATAACGAAAAAAGAAGGGTTTTATGATGGAAGCGGTCATCTTACCGGCCGGATTACGGTTGTTGGAGTGTATGGATTCCTTAGTTATCAACCGGAAGCGCCATGTGGAGGGAAAGGAAGTGACTTTGATTGTTCCCGGTATTACGGAACATTGATGTACTTGTGGATCTGCAACGATATCTGCCACTGCGGGTTATCTTTCACATAATCCACGATCAGCGGCGTCATTTCGGCGGCGCGGCTCCATTCGGGCTGAAGGTACAGCCTGCAATGTTTGCCAGCCATGGCGGCGTATTTCTCCGCCCAGGCAAAGTCAGATTTATTGTAGATGATGATCTTCAGCTCATGCGCCTGGGCACAAACTTCAGCGAGGGGGGCTTTGAATTTCTTCGGGGAAAGCGTGATCCAGTCCCAGCTGCCGCTTAAAGGCGAAGAACCGGAGGTTTCGATGTGGTTGCGGAAACCGGCTTTGTGAAGGGCTTTGGTAAGCCCGTCCAGGTTATGCATCAGGGGCTCGCCGCCGGTGATCACGGCAATGCGGCCGGGATTGGCGGCGGCTTCGCGCACGAGGTCCGATATAGCGATCTGCGGATGTTTGTCCGCATCCCAGCTTTCTTTTACGTCGCACCATACGCAGCCCACATCGCACCCGCCGAGGCGGATGAAATAGGCGGCTTTTCCCTGGTGGAATCCTTCACCCTGCAGGGTATAAAAAGATTCCATCACGGGCAGCGCTGCTGTTTGTATGATGGTGGACTGCATCTTGCAAAGGTAGCTTAAAATCAGTTCTGGTTGCCTTTCTGGCCAATGGCGGCATGATAGGTGTTCTTCAGCAATGCCGCGATGGTCATGGGGCCTACGCCTCCGGGAACGGGGGTGATGAAGCTGCATTTGGGCGCTACTTCGGCGTAGTTCACGTCTCCCACCAGGCGGAACCCGCTCTTTTTGGAAGCGTCCGCCACGCGGTTGATACCCACGTCTATCACCACCGCGCCTTCTTTTACCATGTCCCCGGTCACAAAATCAGGACGGCCGATGGCTGCCACGATAATGTCCGCCTGGAGGCAAAGTTCTTTCAGGTTGTGCGTATGGCTATGGCAGAGGGTTACGGTGCAGTTGCCGGGATTGGTGTTCCGGCTCAGCAAAATGCTTACAGGCGTGCCTACGATGTGGCTGCGGCCTATCACTACAGCGTGTTTGCCTTTGGTGTCGATCTTATAATGTTCCAGCATCAGCATGATGCCGTAAGGGGTGGCGGGAATGAATGCGGGAAGACCGGCTACCATTTTGCCCACGTTCATGGGGTGGAAGCCGTCCACGTCCTTACTGGGATCAATGGTGTTGATCACCAGTTCTTCGTTGATATGTTTCGGGAGGGGGAGCTGCACCAGGATGCCGTCTATATCCACATTTTCATTGAGCATGTTAATGTGGTCCAGCAGGTGTTTCTCCGATATGGTAGCCTCAAAACGCAGGAGGGTTGAATTATAGCCGATCTCCGCGCAGGATTTCACCTTGGAAGCCACATAGGTTTCGCTCGCGCCGTCGTTGCCTACCAGGATGGCGGCCAGATGGGGTGCTTTTTTGCCCTGGGCTTTCAATTCGGCCGTTTTAACGGCCAATTGATCTTTAATTGCCTGTGAAGTGAGTTTGCCGTCTAAAATTTGCATGCGCAAAGGTATGGAAAATGACGGACAATTGAAAGGGGCCGCCCCGGTCTGAGCGGCCCCCTGAAGGTTGATAAAAGAACGCGGGAATTAATACAGGCAATTGAGTAGAAAGGGACCGCTCTGATGAGAGCGGTCCCCTGAGGTTGATAAAATAACGTAAGGAACTGATAAAGGCGGTTGAGTGGAAAGGGACCGCCCTAGCCTGAGCGATCCCCTGAACCAGATTGATAAATGAACGTAGGAATCTAAAAAGGAATTAATAAAGGCAATTAAACTTTAGGCGCGGCTTCCAGTATTTCCGGATCTGCTTTGCCTGCATATTTTTCAAAGTTTTTGACAAATTGAGCGGCCAGGTCAGCAGCCTGTGCGTCATACGCGGCGCCGTCTGCCCAGGTATTGCGCGGGTCCAGTATTTCAGCGGGTACCCCCGGTACTGCTTCCGGAATGGCTACGCCGAATACTTCGTGATTTTTGTAGGCTGTTTTATCCAGTTCGCCTTTCAGCGCGGCCGTGATCATGGCGCGGGTAAAGCTGAGTTTGATACGGTTGCCGGTGCCGTAAGGCCCGCCGGTCCAGCCGGTGTTGATCAGCCATACGTTTACGTTGTGCCGGCGCATTTTTTCACCGAGCATCTGCGCATAACGGGCGGGGTGCAAGGGAAGGAACGGTGCACCGAAACATGCGCTGAACGTGGATTTTGGTTCCGTTACGCCCGCTTCCGTGCCGGCTACTTTGGCGGTGTACCCGGAAATGAACTGGTACATGGCCTGCCCGGGCGTCAGCCTCGAAATGGGAGGCAATACGCCGTAGGCGTCGCAGGTGAGGAAGAAAAGGTTTTTCGGCACCGCGCCCACGGAGGGTTCCTTGGCGTTGCTGATATAATGCAGGGGATAAGACACACGGGTGTTTTCCGTGATCTTTTTATCCGCATAGTTAACGGTATTGGTGCCGGGGAAGAAGCCGGTATTCTCCAGCAGCGCGCCTTCGCGGATGGCATGGTAGATGGCCGGTTCTTTTTCCTCGCTCAGGTCGATGGTTTTTGCATAACAGCCGCCTTCGAAGTTAAATACGGATGAAGGCGTCCAGCCGTGCTCGTCATCACCGATGAGCTTACGTTCGGGGTCCGCGCTGAGCGTGGTTTTGCCTGTGCCGCTGAGGCCGAAGAAAACAGCCGTATCGCCGTTTTTACCTTCATTGGCAGAGCAGTGCATGCTGAGCACGCCTTTGGTATGCGGCAACAGGTAGTTCAGAATGGTGAATACGCCTTTTTTGATCTCGCCGGTGTAAGCGGAGCCGCCGATGATGATCATCTTTTTGGTAAAGTTCACCAGGGAGAAGTTGTGCTGGCGGGTACCGTCCGTGGCGGGGTCCGCGTGCAGGCCGGGGGCCTGGATCACGGTCCAGTCAGGCTCGATGCTGTCCAGTTCTTCTTCCGCGGGGCGGATGAACATGTTGTAGGCGAATAAGTTGGCCCAGGGGGTTTCCGTGATCACACGGATGTTCAGGCGGTACTCAGGGTCCGCGCAGGCCTGGCAATCTCTTACCCAGATAGGTTTGCCGCTGAGATAACGGGTGATCTTCTGGTAAAGCCTGTCGAAGTTTTCGGGGGTGAACGGCAGGTTAAAGTCGTTCCAGTTCACGCTGTCAGCGGTGATGCTGTCTTTTACAATGAATTTGTCCTTGGGAGAACGGCCGGTAAACTCTCCTGTATTGACCATCAGGGCTCCGGTATCGCTCAGGCATCCCTGGGAAAGTGCCAGGGTTTGTGCTGTCAGCTCTTCCGGGGAGAGTTGGTAATGTGGGTCGGCTATGCTCTCTATGCCCAATTCCCGCAATTCCCTGAGTGTATCTCTAACACTGCTGATTTGCATAAAGAAAGATTGTTTTGGTGTATTGGCAAAACTATGACTTTTTTGATACTATCAAATTTTATGGGTGTTGCAACCTCTAAATTTGTAGAAATTCATACTTTTATACCGTCATTTTTAGATATTATTCAATTGCATCGATTTCAATTTGCCGGAAAATCAATAGAACAGCAGAATAATTATTTGTTAATACAACACCGGTTTGGGTTAATACAGTATAACTTTTGTGTTACGCACCGCTGCTGTACTGCAAAGCGTATGTTTTTGCCGGTTCCTGATTTTCCGGTAAGTTTGATCCTCCAAGACAAAAAAATCATCAATGAAGTACCTGCCACTCGATCAGAAGATCTTTATCAAGAACCGTGCACGGTTTACAGCTAAAATGCAGCCTGAATCCATTGCCATCTTCAATTCCAACGACGAACTGCCCACCAATGGCGACGCACTTCATCCTTTCCGTCAGAATGCAGACCTGTACTGGCTTACCGGTATAGACCAGGAAGATACCATGCTCGTGCTTTTTCCGGACAACCCGGACCCCAAGTACCGCGAAGTACTCGTGCTCGTACGGCCTAACGAACTGAAAGAAAAATGGGACGGCCACCGCCTCCGCCGCGAAGAAGCGCAAGCCGTTTCCGGGATAGAGACCATCGTATGGCTGGACAGCCTGGATGCCCTCCTGCAACCCTGGATCCACGAAGCCGTGAATATTTACCTCAACAGCAATGAAAATAACCGCAAGGCCAACCTCGTGCCCGTACGCGATTACCGCTACGCACAGGAGCTGCGCGCCCGTTACCCGCTGCACCATTTCCTCCGTTCCGCGCGTATCCTCAAAGAACTGCGCTCCGTTAAAACGGAAGAGGAAATAGCCGTGCTGCAAACAGCCATAGACATTACCGAAAAGACTTTCCGCCGATTATTGCAGTTTATCAAACCCGGTGTGTTCGAACACGAGATCCACGCCGAGATCCTGCACGAATTCCTGCGCAACCGCGCTACCGGCGAAGCTTACGGCTCCATCATCGCTTCCGGCGACAGGGCCCGTACCCTTCACTATGTAAGCAACAACCAGGAATGTAAAGACGGGGAAGTGATCCTGATGGACTTTGGCGCGGCCTACGGCGGCTACAATGCGGACCTTACCCGCACCGTGCCGGTAAACGGGAAGTTCACCGCCCGCCAGCGCGATGTATACAACGCCTGCCTGCACCTGCACAACTATGCGAAATCCATCCTGAAACCAGGCGTCACCATCGGTAAATACCATGAAATGGTAGGCGTGGAAGCGGGGAAAGAATTCGTCAAACTGGGGCTGCTCACGGATGCGGACATCAAAAACCAGGACCCCGAAGCGCCCGCTTACCGCAAATATCTTTACCATGGCATTTCCCACCACCTGGGTGTGGATGTGCATGACCTCGGGCCTTCCTTTTTCCAGCCTATCCCGGACGGCGCGGTGCTGACCGTGGAGCCGGGGATTTATATCGAAGAGGAAAAAATGGGCATCCGCATCGAAAACAACATCTGGATCAGATCTTCCGGTAATGTGGACCTCATGAAGAACATCCCGATCACTGCCGACGAGATCGAAGCCCTGATGAAAAAATAAAACTTACGGAAAATACAAAGACAGTCCCGGAAGCACCAGGCTTCCGGGACTGCTTTTTTTATAAATATCTAGTTATCAACAATAACGGTATTTTATTTATTGCATTATGCTACTGACATCCTGCTGACATCCTCCGACCATCCTCCGACCGTGTTCGGTCGTAGCAAGGGTTTGAGGTACTTTCGTCGGAGGATGGCCGGAGGTTCGTCGGAGGATGGCCGGAGGATGGGCGGACAATGGGGCCGATTCGCCGGGAAAAATGTATAACTTGCCCCGCTGAAGAAAACCGATCAATGAAACAGATTCCTAATATCCTTACGCTTTCCAATCTTTTTTGCGGCGCGCTGGCCATCATCTTCATCCTGCATGCGCCGGAATACATCGCGGAGTTTAATGGCACAGAATACACCGTTACCAATCCCGAACCCATCTACTGGGCTTCGGCACTGGTGGTGCTGGCCGGCATCATCGATTTCTTTGACGGGTTTGTGGCCCGGCTGCTGAAAGTATCTTCCGCGATGGGCAGGGAGCTGGATTCACTGGCGGACGTGGTGACTTTTGGCGTAGTGCCCGGCATGATTATGTTCCGCCTGCTGCGCAGCGCATACCTGCAAACTCCTGACGTATTTGACGTTTCTTACTTCAACCTGGCCCCCGCGCTGCTGGTGCCCTGTTTTGCCGCATACCGCCTGGCCGTGTTCAACCTGGATACCCGTCAGAGCGAACATTTTATTGGCGTACCCACGCCTGCCGTAGGGTTCCTGGTGGCTTCCTTCCCGCTGATCATGCTGTACAATCCTTACAACCTGGCGCACCTGCTGGAAAACGTATGGGTATTGTACGCCATCATTGCTGTGCTCTGTTACCTGATGGTGAGCTCGCATCCCATGATCAGCCTGAAATTCAAAAACTTCTCTGTAAAAGATAACTGGCCCCGCTTTTTGCTGGTGCTGCTGACGGTTGTGAGTATCCCCGTATTGAAGTACGCAGCGGTGCCTTTTGTGTTTATCGTTTACGTGGGGCTCTCCCTCGTAGTGCCTCCGAAGGCCAGCCATGGCTGATCCGCGAAATAGGTAAGCCGGAATTCGTAATAAATTGCTAGGTTTGCGTCTAAATTTTTTAGAAAAATGACATTTACTGCGCATATCAACGTGATGCCGTTGAAAGAACTGCTGGACCCTCAGGGTAAGGCTGTATTGGGCGGATTAAAGAACCTGGGCCTCGGAAATGTACACGACGTACGCATTGGCAAACATATTACCCTGCAGATTGAAGCTTCCAGCCGCGAAGAAGCGCAACAGATCGCCGAAAACGCCTGCCAGAAACTGCTGGCCAACCAGGTAATGGAATTTTACGAAGTTAATATTCAATAAACTTGTCCAGGCTTTACCTCATTCCTTCACCCATCGGCAACCTGGCGGACATCACTTACCGGGCCGTGAAAGTATTGGAGAGCGTGGAGCTGGTGCTGGCGGAAGATACCCGTACGTCGGGCATTCTGCTTAAGCATTACAATATCAACAAGCCTGTAACACCTTATCATCAGCATAACGAACATAAGGTGTTACAGCATCTTGTACAGCAGCTGCAAAGCGGCAAACAAATGGCCCTGCTCACAGATGCGGGCACACCGGGCGTTTCGGACCCGGGTTTCCTGCTGGTGCGGGAATGTATCCGCGAAGGAGTGCCGGTAGAATGCCTCCCCGGCGCCACCGCCTTTGTACCCGCACTGGTAAACAGCGGCATCCCCATGAACCGCTTTGCCTTTGAAGGTTTCCTTCCTCCCAAAAAAGGCCGTCATACTTTACTCACACAACTTTCTACGGAAGAACGCTGCATGGTGTTCTACGAATCTCCCCACCGCCTGGTGAAAACGCTGGAAGATTTTATCCAGTACTTAGGGCCGGACAGGCAATGCTGCGTGTCCCGCGAGCTGACCAAAATGTTTGAAGAGAACAAACGCGGTACGCTCCGGGAAGTATGCGACTACTTCAACGAAAAAGGCGTGAAGGGTGAGATCGTGATCATCGTGGAAGGGTTTACCGGGAAGTAATCAATAAAACACCGCAATTTCCTCCAACGTTTTTCTTTTCAGATCGGGCACCCAGCACTCCGCCGCGGGATAACCCACCGGCACCAGCAAAAACGCTTTTTCATTTTCAGGCCTTTCCAATAATTCCGCGAGAAAATTCATCGGGCTGGGCGTATGCGTGAGCGCCACCAATCCGGCGTTGTGAATCGCGGTGAGCAGGAAACCCGCCGCAATACCGATGCTTTCCTGCACGTAATAGTTGTTGTGTTTGTGACCGTCCGGCTCCGGCTCGTAAATGCGTTTGAAAAGAATGATCAGCCAGGGAGCGGTTTCGAGAAACGGTTTGTCCCAGTTGGTTTGCAAGGGCCGCAGATCTTTCAGCCACTCTTCGCTCATGCGGTTGTGATAACTTTTGTATTCTTCTTCTTCGGCTGCCGCGCGGATCTTTGTTTTTAATACAGCGTCCTGCACGGCGCAGAAAGTCCAGGGCTGCTTGTGTGCGCCGCTGGGCGCGGTGCCGGCGGAGAGTAAAATGTTTTCGATCACTTCGCGGGGAACGGGGTTGGGGGAGAAGTCGCGCACGGTCCGCCGTTTGTCCATCCAGTGCAGCATTTCATGAGATCTGCGGATCATATCGGGAGGCGGATACGTGTCGTGCGTATAGTCCACGAAGGGAAAACCGTCGATGATTTTTTGGGTGGGCATAGCCAGGTTGTTTTGGTATGATTGATGATTTCAATTTATTGAATTTTTTTGTAGATTGAATTTTATTACCTAATATTACAGGGAGCATTAAGTAGACTTTTAGAATAGTAGCATTACCCCAAAGGAAAAAAGCATAACAAAGAGAGTAGCATAACCCCGGTTTCATTTAACATATAGCAGGACCCCATAAATCTTAAATCAATGATTGATCAGGTATTGAGCGCAATCATTAGTAAGCTGAACACTTATATCGGTACCCTTGACCCTGAGGTAACCCCCGGGAACATCTCCTTTGCCGACGCGTTTCAGGATACACCTTCACAAAACCTGTCCGACAAGATCGTGGTGTCTGTTGTAAATATCCAGCAGGAGGAAAGCCTGCGCAACATCCCATTCCGCCGTACCGTGCAGGTGGCGGGCTTACCCCAGGGTGTTGAGCAGCAGGGCGAAATTTACCTGAATGTATATGTGTTGTTCAGTGCGAACAAAAACAATTACCTCACGGCATTGCAGCGCATATCGCAGGTGATCGCGTTTTTTCAGCGGCAGTTCGTTTTTACCCCGGCGGATACGCCCGTGCTCTCGGCCCTTAACCTGAACAAACTCATCTTCGACCTGTACAGCACACGATTTGAAGAGCTGAACCAGCTGTGGAGCGTGATGGGAGGGAAGTACATTCCTTCGGTTATCTACAAGATGCGCATGGCTGTGATACAAGACGCTCCGGTGAGCGATGCAGGCATTATTACCGAGATCAATTTACAATCCCAGATACTGAGTACACAAACTGAATAGCATTCCGTTATGGAAAAAATTGTTTGGAGATATACCCCCGAATTCAGGATCAGCATCCGTATAAACGGTGCGGATCCGGGAGAAACCTTCCGCCTGCGCCCATCCCCGGCCAGCGCTGACATGATCCGTAATTACGGGTTGCTCACCAGGCCTATACCCGGCGGGCTGATGGCGTATATGAAACAGCATCACAACGGTACCACCTGGGTGCCGGCGGTGCCTATCACCCAGCCAATACTTTTTTCATTCTGGCTGACAGTTGCCAACGGTACACCTTTCCCCTCGATAGATTTTTTTGAGCAGGGCACGCAGCAATTGGGAAGAAAAATATTTTATGCGAATAATCTTTCCGCTGCCGGCGCCATTGATACGAACCTGGCCGCAAATACCGTGGTGCTTACCGCCGCCGCTGCCGCGGGCAACGCGGAACGCGGCGCGCTGAGCGGCCTGCTGCTGTCCAAACGTGTAACGCCCGGAGCGTTCACACAGATAAGGGCGGGAAAAATTGCCGCCGGCGCACCGGTGAGTTTTACACTGAACAGTCCTATCGCCGCCACCCAGGAGCTGGTAGGCCTCGATCTCCGGCTGCTGCCCAAAGGCGCGTACGTAGTGCGTCTTGAAGGCGGCGCACCGGTGGAAGAACGCGTCGTGTTCGACCAGGTGGCCGCAGGCGGGCAGGTGAGCGGCATGATCGATCTATATAAAAATGCATGGCATATGGCTCCGCAGCCGCGGGAATACAGCATTAATTTCTTAAGTACTTGATTAAACTGATTGCACATGTTAAATCTAGCAAACCTCAAAACACCCGGCGTATACATCGACGAGGTGCCTAAGTTTCCGCCCTCCGTGGCGCAGGTAGAAACGGCCATTCCCGCATTCATCGGGTACACCCGTTTAACCACCCTCAACGGGGAATCCCTCATCAACAAACCGGTGCGCATCACTTCCCTCGTGGAATACGAAGCCATTTACGGCGCGCGGTTCGAAACATTCACCGCTGCGATGAACACCGTTACCGGCGTGAATGTGGTAGCTACCCCGCCTGTTGCGCCCACCGCCCTGTACAGGATGTATTATTCCCTGCAGATGTATTTCTCCAATGGCGGAGGCCCCTGCTACATTGTTTCCATCGGAGCTGACACTACCAATCCCACCACACTGCTGAACCACACCGCCGGGCTTGCAGCCATCGGCAAGGAAGACGAGCCTACACTGCTGGTGTTCCCCGACGCGCTTTCACTTGCGCGCGGTGATTTCTATAACCTGTACGGCCTTGCGCTGGCGCAATGCGCGGATCTGAAGGACCGCTTTGCCATCATCGACATCTTTAACGGCCACCTGGATTATACGATCCCCGCCGGTGACAACGTGATAGATGATAATACGAACGGATTCCGCACGCTCATTGGCAACAGTAACCTGCCATACGGTGCGGCCTATTACCCGCAGCTGGAAACTTCGCTGTCATTCAACTACAACGAAGAAGCCGTGACCATCACCGGCACGCTGAACGGCGCGCCTGTAGTCGCCAACTCCGTGCTGCGCATATTTGAGCCCGCGAATGCGGCCGCGGAAGCGCGCTCGTTGTACCATGTAGCCAATAAACTGTACCACGAAATCAAAAATACCATTACCGCCATGCCGCTGGTACTGCCGCCGAGCAGCACCATTGCCGGTATCTACGCCACGGTGGACGGTACGCGCGGCGTGTGGAAAGCGCCCGCAAATGTGAGCCTCCGTTTTGTACGCCGCCCGATGGTGGCTGTGGACGATGCTTCACAGGAAAACCTGAACGTACATACGACAGGAAAATCCGTGAACGCGATCCGCACTTTCAGCGGCAAAGGCGTGCTGGTATGGGGCGCCCGTACGCTCGCCGGCAACGACAACGAATGGCGTTACGTGAGCGTCCGCCGGTTCTTCAACATGGTGGAAGAATCCACCAAAAAAGCGACAGAGCCATTTGTGTTTGAGCCGAACGACGCGAATACCTGGATAAAAGTGCGCGCGATGATCGAGAACTTCCTCATCCTGCAATGGCGCGCGGGCGCACTGGCAGGCGCGAAACCAGAACATGCCTTTTACGTAAGCGTGGGGCTGGGGCAGACCATGACCGCGCAGGACATCCTGGAAGGCAGGATGATCGTGGAAATAGGCATGGCCGTAGTACGCCCTGCAGAGTTCATCGTACTCCGCTTCAGTCATAAAATGCAGGAATCTTAATCATTAATAATCTGAACGATCATGGATTATAAAACCCCGGGCGTATTTGTAGAGGAGCTGCAGCTTATTCCCCCTTCCGTAGCCTCCGTAGCCACGGCCATCCCGGCCTTCATAGGCCATACGGCCGTCACGGCGGACGCGAAAGGCGCCACCCTGGTGAATGTGCCCATCCGCATCACGTCTATACTGGAATACACCACTGTATTCGGCGGCGGGTATTCTCCCGCTTCGTATTCGATCAGGACGGACGCACAGTTCAACATCACCAGGATCACGCCGGTGAACGGAAGAAGGTATCACCTCTTTGACGCCATGCAGCATTACTTCGATAATGGCGGCGGCCCCTGCTACATCGTGACGGTGGGCAACTACACCGCCGATATCATACTCGGCACGGCCACCACCGGCCTGCTGGGCGGCCTCAAAGCCCTTGAAAAAGTGGATGAGCCTACCCTGCTGGTGTCCCCGGACAGCGTGTCACTGCACCTGCCGGACGGCACGCCGGATTATGTGAACGGCGGCAACTTCCACCAGGCGGTGATAGAACAATGCGCACGCCTGCAGGACCGCTTCGGCATCCTGGACCTGCTCGGTGGTGGCCTCGCCCTGAACCATGCGGACAATCCCGTTCTGAAATTCAGGACAGGCGTGGGCAACCAGGAATTAAAATATGCGGCGGGATATTACCCATGGCTGCAGACATCTTACCTGAAAGACATCAGTTTTTCCCAGCTCAATATCGTGGACAATGCGGATGCCGCCGTGCCGGATGCAACCATAGACACCATGACGGGGAACCCCGTGCTGGATGCACTGGTGACGGACCTGCGTGCGCGTATTCTCGAAGAGAACCGTGTGTTTGGGAAAATAGCAGCCCCTGTGCTGAACCGGGGCAACTTCAACCCGATGTCCGCCCACCTCACCGGGCTGCGCGCGGACGTGGTGAACGCGGGCAATGCAGCACAGGCGCGTACTAATTTTAACGCGCTGATCACTTTCGTGCGCAGCCTCGCCCTTTCCCTCCGCGACCTGGAAGATGACGCCGGCAATTCGCCCGCCATGATCCATGTGATCGCCGGGCTGAAAGCCAACACGGCCCTCCGCACGCAGATCATCAACCTCATTTCTTTTGAAAAGAACCAGCACGTACGTTCTTCCGTAGCCGCGGCGCGCACAGAAATAAACGTGGATGGGGACTATGTGCTGCTGGATACGCAGGACTGGGTGGCAGGCGCAGCCATCAGCACCATCGGCCCCAACGGCACTAACTTCGACGGCGGCTCCGTGCAGGCCACAGCCATCAACGCCGCGAATGCCACGATGCTGCAAACCGCGTTCGAAGCCATTTCCGGCGCTTACGTAGCCATCCTGCAGGACGCCATTTTCAGAACGGACCAGGCACAGCAGCAGCTGTTCCTCAAACACCCCTTCTTTAAAGCCGTGTACGAACGCGTACGCGTGGAAATGAGCCTGCTGCCGCCTTCAGGCGCAGTGGCGGGAATCTATGCCGCTACAGACCGCTCCAGGGGCGTGTGGAAAGCTCCCGCGAACGTGAGCCTCCGCTCGGTGGTAACCCCGGCGTACAAACTCACGGACCAGGAGCAGAGCACGCTGAACGTGCATGAGACCGGCAAATCCATCAACGCCATCCGCGCGTTCACGGGCAAAGGCATTCTCGTATGGGGCGCGCGCACGCTCGCGGGCAACGACAACGAATGGCGTTACATCAACGTAAGGCGTTTCTTTAATTACGTGGAAGAGTCCACCAAAAAAGCATCCGAGCCTTTTGTATTTGAAGGCAACGATGCCAATACCTGGGTACGCATCCGCGCAATGATAGAAAACTTCCTGACGCTGCAATGGCGGCAGGGCGCCCTGGCCGGAGCCACTACCAAACAGGCTTTTTACGTGAAAGTGGGGCTGAACGAAACGATGACCGCGCAGGACATCCTTGAAGGAAGACTGATCGTGGAAATAGGCATGGCGGCCGTTCGCCCTGCGGAATTCATCATCCTCCGCTTCAGTCACAAAATGCAGGAATCTTAATCACCATTGATAACTAACATCCAAAAACCATAAGTTATGGCGAATTATCCGCTTCCCAAATTCCACTTCCAGGTTGAATGGGGTGGTGCCAGCATCGGGTTCACAGAAGTATCCGGGCTTGACGTACAAACCGACCCCATCGAATACCGCGACGGTGCCAGCCCTGAATATGTGAAGACCAAAATGCCCGGTATGCAGAAGTTCAGCAACATCACCATGAAACGCGGCAGCTTCAAAGGCGACAACGAATTTTACACCTGGTGGAATACCGTAGCCCTCAATACCATCGAACGCCGCAACGTTACCATCAGCCTGCTCAATGAAAACCATGAGCCGGTAATAGTATGGAAGGTGAAAAACGCCTGGCCCATCAAAGTGCAAAGCACCGACCTGAAGGCTGACGGCAATGAAGTAGCCATAGAATCCATAGAACTGGTACATGAAGGTCTTGTGATCCAAAACGAATAACAGTTATGTCTGCATTTGATACCCCGCAGGTCGGGTTCCATTTCCTGGTGCTGTTCGAAATACTGCCCCAGTTTCCCAACGATGTGCGTTTCCAGGAAGTATCCGGGCTGAGCGTGGACATCGAGATGGAAACGAAGCCGGAAGGCGGCGAGCACCGGTTTGTACACAACCTGCCCGTGCGCACGAAGTACAGCGATGTAACGCTGAAGCGGGGAAAGTTCCTCGGTTCCGGCATCCTGCACTGGGCCAGGCAGGCGATAGACGAATTTAAGTTCAAACCGAGCAACGTCATGATCTCCCTCATGAATGCGGATCACGTGCCTTTGTACAACTGGTACCTGATCAACGCCATTCCCAAAAAACTGGAGATCAGCGGCATCAACGCCGGCAGCAACGAGATAGTAGTGGAAACGCTGGTACTGTCGTACCAGTACTTCAAATACTACGATCCCGTAAGCGTGGCGCTGGACCTGGCGGCAGGGTTTACCGCATCGGTAGATATCGGTATCAGTATTTAAAACACGCACACATGCCCATAGAAATCCGGGAACTGGTGATCCGCGCACGCGTGGAAGAAAGCCCGCAGTCAAACGGCGGCGGCAACGGCGGCTCATCTCCCCAGAGAGGCATGAGCGCCGCCGATATGGAGAAGATCGTAGCCATGTGCGCGGAAGAAGTGATGAAAGCACTCAAACAACAAAAAGAACGATAAACAATGTTTGATTCCTTATTTGGCACCGGCAAGCTTGAGAAGATGATCATCGTCGCCTTCCTGCCCCCTCAGAACGCGGGAGACGCTCCCGTGCTGAGCGTTGCGGATGAGGACAAATACAGCGTGCAGGTGAACCCGGACAATTACACCATCAACTACCAGGTGAATTACGACCGCGCGCCCGCTCCCGGCAACTCCGCCAGCGAAGCCAAATACGTAAGCACATCGCCCCCCGCGCTGGAATTTACTTTCCTGTTCGACGGCACCGGTGTGATACCGCCGCCCGCCGGCCCCCTGGACAATGTGCCTATCGCAGGCGCCGTGGCCGGCCTCTTCAGCGGCGAAGAACCTTACGACGTGACCAAAGAGCTGCAGAAGTTTGCCAAAGTGGTGTACACCTTCGACAGCAGCGGCCACTCGCCCAGGCGGGTACAGCTCACCTGGGGCAAGCTGGTGTTTGAAGGCGTGCTGGGCAGTCTTTCCCTAAACTATAAACTCTTCGGCCCCGATGGTTCGCCGCTCCGCGTGGAAGCGCGCGCCAGCTTCGAAGGTTCCATTTCAGATATGCTGCGCGAGCTGGAGGAAAACAAAAGCTCGCCCGACCTTACCCACGTGCGGAAAGTAGTGGCCGGAGACAACATCCTGCTCATGAGCAACGGCATATACGGCACGCCCGACTATTACATCGAAGTAGCGAAAGTGAACAAACTTTTCAATTTCAGGCAACTCAAGGCAGGAAAGGAAATCTTTTTCCCTCCCGCTAAAAAGACAAAACCATGAGCGGCACAGGATTATTACCGATAGATCAGGATACAGGCCTGGTAACCTTCACCATAAACGTGAACGGCCAGCCCCTGCCCGGCGATATTCCCGTGCATTCCATTACCGTGCACAACGAAGCAAACCGCATCCCCTCCGCCTGCCTCATTGTATCGGACGGCGACGCGGCGCTGGGAGACTGGCCGGTAAGCAACCAGGATTTTTTCCTTCCCGGCAACGAAATAGAGATACTGGCCGGTTACCGCATGGTGGATGAAGTGATCTTTAAAGGCATCGTAACCCGCCATTCCATCCGCGTGCGCCAGCAACGGTCCGAAATGGTGATAGAATGCCGCGACAAGGCCGTAATGCTCACCATTGGCCGCAACAGCGCCGTGTACGAAGAAATGAAGGACAGCGACATCGCTTCCACGATCCTCGATAAAGAAGGGCTCACCGGCGATGTGGAAGATACTCCCGTGACCCATGCTGAAATGGTTCAGTATGATTGCACGGACTGGGATTTCCTCATCAGCCGCATCGAATCCGTGGGCTTTATTACCATCGCCCATGAGGGAAAAATAGACGTCAAAAAACCATTGGTGGAACCCACCGCGCTGGCTACGCTCCGTTACGGCACGAACCTCATCGAGTTCGACGCGGAGATAGACGGCAACAATCAATACGGCAGCGTAAAGGCCCAGGCATGGGACCCTGCCGGCCAGGCCCTCCTGGAAGCGGAAAGCAACGATCCCGGCTGGACCACCCCCGGAGATCTGGACCCCGCCGAATTCGGTATCCCGCTTTTCACCGTCCGGCAGACCGGCAGGATGAGCGAGGAAGAAGTGCAGAACTGGGCGGATGCCCGCGCATTGCGCAGCCGCATGGCTTTTATGTGCGGCAGGGCCAGGGTGCAGGGATTCTCCAAGGCGCTGCCGGGCATTACCGTGGCGCTGGAAGGACTGGGCACCCGTTTCAACGGCATGGGCTGGGTGAGCGGCGTACGCCACGAGATCAGCTATGGCAACTGGCTTTGCGATCTCCAGCTCGGCATGACGCCGGAGCTGCACGCTGAAAAATTTCATGTACAGGCCAAAGCGGCGGGCGCATTGCTACCCGGCATCAACGGCCTGCATATCGGCATCGTGACCGCCCTGGAAGGCGATCCCGAAGGCGAAGGGCGCATCCGTGTAAAAGTCCCGTCTGTGGACCTGGAAGGCGAAGGCACCTGGGCGCGTGTATCCACCCTGGATGCGGGCAGCTCCCGCGGCAGCTTTTTTTTGCCGGAAGTGGATGACGAAGTGGTGGTAGGTTTCCTGGACGACGATCCGCGTTACCCAATCGTACTGGGCGGGCTGAACAGCAGCGCAAAAGCTTCAGCACTCACCGCCGCGGACGATAACCACGAAAAAGGGTTCACTACCCGCAGCGGAATGCGCCTACTTTTTAACGACGACAAAAAAACACTCACTATAGATACCCCCGGCGGCAATATGATCGTGATGGACGAAGACGCGAAAGAGATTAAAGTGGAAGACCTGAACGGGAACAAGATCGTAATGTCCAAAGACGGTATCACCATCGAAAGCGCGAAAGACCTGGTCATGAAAGCATCCGGCAGCGTGAAGATGGAAAGTTCGACAGGATTTGAAGTAAAGGCGGGCACACAGTTCAAGGCGGAAGGATCCGCCGGTATGGAGATCAGTTCCAGCGCCAATACGGTGATCAAAGGCACAATGGTCATGATAAACTAAATAACGATGTCATTAGCAGCAAGAGTAGGCGATATGCACGTTTGTCCCATGGTGACGGGAACGGTGCCCCATGTGGGCGGCCCTGCCCTGCCTCCCGGCGGCACTACGGTAATGATAGGAGGGGTGCCTGCCCTGCGTGTGGGAGACATGTGCACCTGCACCGGCCCGCCGGATACGGTCGTGAAAGGTTCTGCCACGGTGATGATCGGCGGGGCGCCCGCGGCCAGGATGGGGGACAGCACAGCGCATGGCGGTTCGATAGTGATAGGCTGCCCCACGGTGCTGATAGGAGGATGAAAATGTTTTTGATATAAAGAATAACAACTGTTTTGTGTTCCACGAAAAGTGAAGATTGACCTCAAAGAATAAAATTGTTTTGCGATGCCCCAGGAAAATGCTTTTCTCGGAAGAGGATGGAGCTTTCCGCCCGTCTTTTCCAAACTGGACAAAGAAGTAAAAATGCTGGAAGCGGAAGAAGATATCCGCAGCAGCATCTCCCTGATCCTTTCCACGGAGCTGGGCGAGCGCGTGATGCAACCCGGTTTTGGCTGGAAGCGGGACCGCTGGATCTTCGAATCCCTCGGCACCACTACCGCCACCGCCATCCAGCATGAGATCAAAACAGCCCTTCTGCTGTACGAGCCCCGGATAGACCTGAACGAAGTGAAACTGTTACCTGAAGACAGGGAAGCCGGCAAAGTGAGCATTCACGTGGATTATACCGTAAGAAGCACGAACAGCCGCAGCAACCTGGTATTTCCTTTCTATCTAACTGAAAAGTAACATGAGCATTACCAGTAAAAATATCTTTCAGTACCTGCTGTCCACCGACGGCGTGAACCAGACCGCCCGCGTACAGCCGGCGCTGGATCCCGGCACGGTGAAGATAGACGGGCGTACAACCAGCGAACTGGTACGCTTTGTACACCAGATGGCCACGCAGGTAAGTTTTTATGATGAGAATAAAATGCCGCAGGGTGACTGGCAGGCGTTTTTTGACCTGTTGAAAAACATGGGCGAAAACGAGTTGCAATCCTTCCTCACCAATACCCGCGACCTTACACCCCACCTGGCCCTGCTGATGGCATATCTCCGCATATACGCCGTTGCGCGGGATGATATGAACCTGCTGACCAAAAAACGCCTGGACTATTATTACGAAGAAGTATTGCAGCTCAGGAGAAACCCCGCCACGCCGGACCAGGTGCATGTATTGTTCGAGCTGGCTAAAACCGCCGCGCCGCTGCTGGTAAAAGCCGGCACCCTGCTGGATGGTGGCAAAACCGCTACCGGCCTGCCGCTGCAATATTCGCTGAACAACGACATCGTGATCACACAGGCCAGCGTGGGAATGCTGCGCAGCAGTTTTACAGAATATTCGATCAACAACAAAGGCATCGTATTCAAAGCGGACGACGCCACCCTGGTGCTGAACAACACCGCCACCGCCTTCAGGCCTTTCGGCTCGCAGCAGCTGTCATCCCCGGTGGAGTCCAGGCAGATGCAGGTCGCTTCCCTGGGCTGGGCTGTGGCTTCGCCCAACCTGTTCCTCGCGGAAGGTGCCCGTACCATCCTGATGAAATTACGCCTGAAGTCCATTCCCGGGTACAAACATCCCTTGCAGATATTTTCCCCTTTCTTCGAAACACAACTGACATCAGAAAAAGAATGGCTGAAGAGCGGGATGGAAACCAAAGTGGAACTGAAGCCGGACCTGACCGTTCCCAACCAGTCGGATACCTTGCAGAACGACTTTACACTGGAGGTGACCGTGACCCTGAACGAATCGCTGCCCGCCGTTACGGCTTACAATGAAGCCATACACGCGGGATCGTTCAACACTGCCTGGCCGGTGATGAAAGTGCTGCTGCTGCCGGATAGTTTCCTGATGGAGACGTTCAGGAACTTCACCGTGGAAAGCGTATCGGTGGGGGTGAGCGTAAAAGGAATGAAGAACCTGGTGATGCAGAACGACCAGGCCATCCAGCCTTCGGACAAACCCATCCTCCCGTTCACCGCGCAACCGCTCATCGGCTCCAACTTCTACATTGGCAGCAACGAGATATTCAGCAAAACGCTGAAGTCGCTGAACATAAAACTGGAATGGCAGGATGCTCCGGCGGACTTCGGTTCGCATTATGCGAACTACGGCAGCAATGAAGAACTGAGCGCCACCAGCTTCCACGCCGCTATAGACCTGCTCAGCAGCCGCAACTGGAACACGCGCCTGCTGCACACTTTCCCGATCTTCGACGCCGCCAATACCGCGAACCCGAAAGACCTCACCGTCAGCGAATTCACCTTCTCACTCAAGACGGCCAACGCGCCTTTTGTACGCGACCCCTTGCTGCAGCTGGGATCAGGTTTTACCAATACTATAAACCAGGGCTTTTTGCGCGTGGTGCTTACCGGTCCCACCAAAGAAGAACTGGGCAATACAACCGCGGAGGCGCCCTTTGAAGCCTTTGGCCACAAAGCGTTTTCAGCGGCCTATACCAAACAGGTGATCGCGCTGAGCAAACACACCGGCAGCAGCCTCACCGCGCCGAAACTTCCCAAGCCGCCCTATACACCCACGCTGAAGACGGTGACCATGGACTATTCCGCAGTGGATGTATTCCGCCCGGACGCACCCAACGGTATCGACCAGTTCTTTTTACAGGACGTGTTCGGCCCGGCTGAATCACAAAAAAGCGACACTGCCCCATTGATACCCGCGCAGCCCGGAGACGGAGCGCTGTACATCGGCCTGAAAAACGCCAATGCGCCGCAATCCGTATCGCTGCTGTTCCAGATAGAAGAAGGCAGCGTGGAAGGCGATGCGCTTTTGAACAGCGGCGATCTCCGCTGGAGTTACCTTGCCGGTCAGCGCTGGCAGTCCATAGCTGTTGCGGACATACTCGAAGAAAGCACCGGCGGCCTGCAGAAGCCCGGCATCATCCGGCTGAACATGGGCAGGGATGCATCTATCCAGCATAGCCTGATGCCCGCGGGTATGCGCTGGCTCCGTGTGCACGTGGTGGACAATCCCGGCGGCGCGGCGGCTATCGGAAAGATATTCACGCAGGCGGGCACAGCCACGCTGGTGCTGCCTGAAGGCGGCGCCGGTTATGAATCTCACCTGGCATCGCCGCTGGCGCCCAATACCGTCGCGAAGCTGGTGCGCAAGGTGCCCGCTTTGAAAAAAGTCACGCAGCCTTACCCGTCCTTTGGCGGGCAGCATCCGGAAGCGGATACGGCATTTTACCGCCGCGTGAGCGAAAGGCTCAGGCATAAGAACCGCGCGGTGTCCGGCTGGGACTACGAAAAATTATTACTCGAATATTTCCCCGAGATCTTCAAGGTGAAATGCCTGCCGCATACGGACAACGAAGACTGGTTCAGGCCGGGCAACGTACGCCTGGTAGTGGTGCCGGACTGGCGGCAGCGCCCCACCGGCGATCCTCTTCAACCGAAAGTAAATCTCCAGCGCCTGCGCGAGATAGGCACCTATATGAACGAAACGTTCACCTCGCCTTTTGTAAAACTGCACGTCACCAATCCGGTGTACGAAACGCTGCTGGTAGATTGTAAAGTGAGTTTCCATCCTGAGTTCGACCCCGGCTACTATGCCGTGGTGCTGGAAGAAGAGATCAAAAAATTCCTCAGTCCCTGGGCATACCGCGAAGGCCAGGATATTATGTTCGGCGGCAAACTGCATGCATCAGAAATACTCGCTTTTATAGAAGGCCGGGAGTACGTGGATTTTATCGTGGACTTTGAACTGTACCACCGGCACAACAGCAATGTGGGCGGGGGTATAGGAGAGATGCAGATCGGCACGGACTTTATCATCGGGTTCTCGCTGGAGCCTTCCGTGGCGGATACGATTACGGGGCTGGGTGGCAAAGCGATAGGAGTGGACTTTGTGATAGGCGAGCCCGTGGACGTGGCCGCGGCCACAAGGCCGGATACCATCCTGGTATCCAATACCGCGCACCGTATTGAAGCGTTGCAGGCAGGCGCATCCGTTTGCCAGGGCACGCAGATCGGCATCGGGCAGATGATCATAGGACTTGATTTTATCATTATTTCATAATTGTTTAAAAACTTTCATCATGGCGGAACGTAGTAAAACCCATTTAAAACAGGAGTTCAGAGATGGGGAACGCCCAACCGGAGCAGATTTTGGAGATCTTATAGATTCCTTCGTCAATAAGCTGGACGACGCGGTAACCGTGGACCCGGTGAACAGGAACCTCAATATCCCCGCCGGCCTCAACCTGGCGGACGCTACTGTTGGTAAACCCGGCACGCTGCGCTTCAACGCCGGCAACGTGCAGTTCTTCAACGGCGCGGTATGGGGAAATGTAGGCGGCAACAGCGGTCCATTCCTTCCTGTAACAGGCGGTCCTCACTTCGCATATGCAGGAGGCAATATCGGCATCGGCAACTTTCCCGCGCCTCCCCTGAACCGGCTGGACGTGAACCTCGGCAGCAACGACGTTGCCGGTGAACGCGTACGCTTCGGCACTGCGGTGATCAGCAACGGCCAGGGCGGCTCAGCCAACCAGGCACAGTTTGCACATTTAAACCAGGCCAACGGCAACAATACTTTCGCATTGCGGCAGGGGCCTAATGGTGATGTGAACATCAACGCGCCGGCAGGCCAGCCCATCGCTTTTACGCATAGCCGCCTTACGCCCCGCCTGCATATTGATACGAACGGTATTGTGATCATCGGCAGCCAGTCCGTATTAGCGACTACGGACGCCACACACCTGTTGCAGGTACATGGCCATGCCGCCAAATCGGTAGGCGGCGGCACCTGGTTCGCCGTGTCTGACGAACGCGCCAAACAGAACGTGCGGAACTTTGAAGATGGCCTGGAAAAACTCATGAAGGTGAGGACCGTACGTTTCAACTACAACGGCAAATACAATACAAGCCCCGAATCAGAAGAGTTTGGCGTGATAGGGCAGGAGATCCGCGAGATATTCCCCTACATGACAAATACAGGCGCCATTACAGATGATGGTTCCAAAAAAGAAGAAGACCTGGTGATGTTCAACAGCAGCCCGCTCATCTTCGTGATGGTCAACGCGATACAGGAACTTACACAACGTGTGCAAAGCCTTGAAGCGCGCCTGAAAAAACTCGAAGGAAAAAAATAACCCATGGACGAAGTAACCCACATCTTTGCCGGGCCGCCGGAGATGAAGAGCCAGGATTTCGCCTTTCTCCGCGAAGAAGGCATGAAGCTCCTGCGCAGTGTGGCATCCGCCAGCTGGACGGATCATAACCTCCACGATCCCGGCATTACGCTGCTGGAAGCGTGCTGTTATGCCATCACCGAAATGGGATTAAGAAGCGGCATGCCCATGCGCGACCTGCTGGCCAGCGATGCAAACGGCCGCTCACAGGATTTTGTGACGGCGGCAAACATCCTGCCGGTAGCGCCTATCACCCAGAGGGATATACGAAAGATCCTTATCGATCACCCGATGGTGCAGAATGCATGGGTATTTCCGCTGGAATCCGAGCCGGCCGGCAAGATCAAGGTGCTGCTGGAGTTCGCGGACAAACAGCTGAACAGCAACAATTTCGCGGTAACCGTACTGCCGCCGCTGCTGGGCTTTGATGTGGAAGTGGATGTGGCACTGCCTTTCTGGGACGAAGAAGAAGCGCTCCCGTTCAGCGAAAACGTAACATTACAGAATGTAACTTTCCAGGCCTTCGCCCCGGGCGTGTTCTGGACGCCGATTGAAGGCACCACTTCTTATTTCGCCCGCATCACCGTACAATACCAGCCATCCGTTGGCCCCGTTACAAACCGGGACCTCACCGTGGTGGCGCAGATCAATACCCAGCTGGCCGATCCGCTCGCACAGATACCGCTCGTGCTGAACGAGCTTATGATCACCATCGATACGCTGGGAGATAACTCCCCGGCGGATCAGACCCTGCTGAAACAATACAACCGCTGGGTGACCCGGGCGAACAATGCCATGAAGACCATCCAGCGCCATATGGCCGCGTACCGTAACCTCTGCGAAGACTTTACCGCATTCAAAGCGGTGAGGTTGCAGGAAGTAGCCGTTACCGCCAATATCGACGTGAATGCCGGCGTGATCCTTGAAGAACTGCTGGCGGACATCCTGCTGAGCATAGACCGTTACATCACCCCCGTGAACCTGTTCCGCGGCCTGACCGACCTGCAGCAGGTACTGGAAGCGGACGATATCTTCGAAGGCCCGCAAATGGCCACCGGCTTTTTGCCGGACGATGCACTGACCGCCACCAATCTCCCCGAACATGTATTCACCTCGGACATTCTGCGTCTCATCCTCCAGCATCGCGACCAGCGCGGCACGGACGTAGAGCAGCGTGAAGATGTGACCAGCCGCCGCATCAGCGCGGTACGTAATCTCAACCTGGCATTGTTCATGGACAACCGCGTGATCACCACCAATGCACGCGATGCGCTCTGCCTGATCAACAGCCAGCAGCACATACCGCACCTCAGCCCCACCAAATCGAAGATCGTGTTTTACAGGAACGGGCTGGCCATGCCATACGATCTCAACCAGGCCATCACCATGTTTGAAGAACGGAAGCAGGAGCAACTGAACAGTCCCGTTACAGGGCCTGATGATATTGCGCTGCCTACCGGAGACAATTACCCCGTATCATCTTATTACCCGATCCAGCAGGATCTGCCGGTGGTGTATGGCGTAGGATACGCCGGCCTGCCGGATTCCGCCACGCTGGCCCGCCGCGGGCAGGCATTGCAGCTGCAAGGGTATCTTTTCTTTTTTGAACAGCTTACAGCAGGCCTCGCCAGCCAGCTGGGCAACCTGAATGCGATTTTTTCAGCCGCACCGGATGAGGAAAGAACGATATTCCAGCAACCATTGTACAACCTTCCACAGATAGAACAATTGCTGCGCGGGTACAATCCCGGCGGCAGTTTCGACGCCTTCAAGAACGACGAAAATAACAGCTACCGCACGGCGCTGAGACAGGCTTCCGAAAGCAAAGACCAGTTCCTCATCCGCCGGAACCGCGTGCTGAATCACCTGCTGGCGATGTTTGGAGAAGATATGTACGACACCACTTCGCTGGCGTACCATGAGGCTTCCATTGTACCAAACGCAGCATCCCTGTTGCTGCCGCAACTGCTGCAGATACAGCAGGCGCAGCGCGATCAGGCTTCTCAACAGCTGATCCGCGAAAAGTCCGCTTTCTTCAGGGATCTCCCTTCCCTCAGCAGGCACAGGGCGCAATCGTTCGGCAATCCTGTGTGGAATGCCGCGCACCTGTTACAGATATTTCCCACGCAGGGCGCCTTTGGCTGGAACCTGCTGGATGCTTCAGGAGCGCCCGTGCTGCGTCACGCGGCGCCAGTGCCCTCCGAATCCATTGCCCGTATGAACGCCGCTACTGCCATGGCGCTGGCGAAGTTCAGCACGAACTTCAGCACACAGGTGGAAGGCGCTTCCCTACGCGTGCTGCTGAAGGCGCATCCTGAAGAAGATGCCGTAGCGATAAGCCCGGCTGTATTCCCCAATCCCGCCGCCGCCACGGTAGCCATCAACGCCGCTGTGGATGCAATGTTGCAGCATTGGAGGATCTATTCGCTCACCCCGCTGGAGCGCCGCCTGCATCACCTGCTGGAAGTAGTGGTGAAAGAGCGCAGGCCGCTGCTGTTCCTGCCGGGTGTTTATTTTGAAATTTACGACGAACCGCCGCCCATCCAGAAGATGTTCAGGTTGTGGTCGCTGCCGGGCTTTGCCGGCGTGGAACTGCTGAGGAGCACAGACGGATACACGGCAGCTACGGACCCACTGGCCGTTGCCGCCGCCGAAGCTGCTATCCAGACCACCATCAGCCGCGGTTTGCGTTATGATAATTTTGTGATCACACAGTCCGGCCCCAACTTTTTTGGCGTGGAGCTGCGCCTGCAGGACGGGACGCCCATTGCCGAAGCACCGGCGGTATTCGCCACCATGGCGCAGGCCAAAACGGCGGTGATGCAGATATGGCAACATCTTCACCGCTTTATGAGCGCGGAAGGTTTTTATATGGCCGAGCATCTGCTGCTTGCACCAAAAGACCTGCCCATCACACAGCTGGTGATCCCGGAAGTGAAGGACCCGTATTCATTCCAGGTAACTTTTGTATTCCCTTCAGGATATGCGCAGAACTTCAGCGGCGGCCCGCGGGAACTTTCGCGGCCTGAAAAATACCGTGACCCTGAGTTTCGCAAACATTCGGAGCAGCAGGTCCGCAAAAGCTGCCCTTCTCACATCCTTCCGCGCGTATTGTGGGTGGACCGTGAATTGCCCGCAGCACCGGCGAACTCGCCAGGCTTCGGGAATTTCGAAACCCGGTACCGCGCCTGGCAGGAAGCATGGATCGCGGACGAAACCAATGAAACAGTAATACGGCCATTGCGGAATTCGCTGGTGACAATGCTTAATCTTATTTACGAAGACCTTGAAAACGGATAAACATATCATTCAGAAACAGGTGTTCGAAATGCGGGGCTATAGCAAACGGCCCGGTTTTGAATGGGAGCAGTCTGTGGCGGACCACCACAGGACTGTCATTGCGCCTGGCATTGAAGAATGTTTTGACGCTTTGCCTTCTACAGATGAGCACCTGATCATCGATTCCATTGATATCGACCTGGGTGTATTTACCCATGAGAGTTTTGTAAAAGAAGCGCGCGAACGCCTGGTACGTTTACTGGGTGAGTGTTTGCAGGAGTGCGGGAAAAAGGCGGCGGCTTCCCGGGCAACATCGGCGGATGAGATAACCGCGAAGGCAACCGGAAGCAGCATATATGAAAAACCGCCTTTGAATCAACTTCCTCCCGAAAGAGTGCTCAGCGGCGGAATGGTGGATGGGGAGGCGTTGTTGTGCTTCCTGGAAGAAGGTGTATTGCCCTGGTGGTTCACCGGAGGAGAAAGACTTTTTAAGGTGTCCATTTTTAACCAACATCTTGTTTCCCGGTTAAGCCGGTTGCTGCTGGAAGATGAAGCAGCCATGATCAGGGCCGTGAATCACTTTACGGATGAAATGATGCTGGCGTTTTTGAAACAGTGCGGCAGGGACGATGCCTTTGCCGGGAAGGAGTGGGAGATGCTGGCAACTGTTGCGCGGAAATATCCGCAGGTATTCCCTGTTTTCCGCCAGCGCTTCTGGATGGAAAAGATATATGCCACGCGGGAAATGTTTTCCGGGCAAACGATTGTAAAACTATTTACAACTTTTAATAAGGAATTCGTTACTGACATTTATTCGGAATGCCAAAAGGATAAAGCTTTTGAGCATTATACTGTTTCCCTGGCGCCATTGGCGGAGAATAAAAAAGAGCAGCTTAAAAGAACAACGCAGGAAGAAGAAAAAAAACATTCCAAAAAAGAAAGTGCATCAGATGATGTAGCTGATATCCCCAAACGGAAAAAAGATAAAAAACAAGCGCCTGTAAACCCGCCGGAGGACAAACATATAACGGATGGGAATACCGGTGAACAACTGAAACATTCCCGCCAGCATAACAAAGAAACGCAGGATACGCCATCCCGCGCTGAAAGGAGGGAAGAAGAAACGCCTCATTTCCCCGTAGCTAAGAAAATAACACTGGATGAAGCGGTATATGTGGAAGCGGCAGGTCTTGTGCTGTTACACCCCTTCCTGTCGGAGCTGTTCAGCAGCACCGGTCTTTGGAAAAACAACGAATGGGTTTCACCGGGGGCGCCGTTCAGGGCCGTACAACTTATGTCGTTCCTGACCTACGGTGCTGAGGAAGTACCGGAGTACAGGCTGGCATTCCATAAAATACTGGCAGGCATGGATGTAACCACGCCATTGCCCGCGGAAGCGCCGCTGTTGCCCGAAGAAACCGCCACCTGTACGGAATTGCTGGAAGCAGTGCTGAGCCACTGGACCGCGCTTCGCAATACCGGTGTGGACGGCCTGCGGGAAGGATTTCTTGTGCGCAACGGGAAAGTGGAGCAGACTCCCAAAGGCATCAGACTGGACGTGGAACGACTTGCGCAGGACGTGCTGCTGGCGCGCCTGCCATGGGGTTATTCCACCGTGAAGCTGCCCTGGCTGGAACCACTGCTGGTGGTGAACTGGATGTAGAACTAAAACAAAAACCAAATATCATGAAGCCAAAAGTGAAAAACTTACTTCAGATGTTCAGGCAGCTATACCTGTACATCCTTGTTATGTGCCTCCCCATCCTGGCAAAAGGCCAGGAGGTTATTAACGTAAACGTTGCCAACGCACCTCATGTTTATAACCTGCCCATATCCACGCTTATCAACCCTGATCTGACGATCGGGCCGGGTGGCACGGGCGGTATGGTATTGTGGGAATTTGCCGCGGCTTTTCCCGGTGGAGCGGTTGCCCTGCCCGGAGGCGACGGGTTCACGAAAGACGGGCTACAGATCAAATTGCCCGCCGCTGAAAACGTACCCATCAGTGACGTAGAAAAAGTAATTATCTCCGGAACGCCCACTGTAGCCGGATCCTGGTCTTTTTCCCTTCGTGTTACAGACCAGGCTTCCTCCAACAACGGCACCCGCGTATTTGAAGTGCATGTGACCCAGTCACTCGACCTCGTACTGGTGCTGGACCGCTCCGGCAGTATGCTTTTACCCACTTCCGCCGATCCGGGTGCGCCCAGCCGCTGGAATGCCCTGAAAGAAGCCGTTGGTAATTTCGCTAATCTCTACCAGGCCATTGGCGGCACCAACCGTCTCGGCATCACTTACTTCGCCACCACGCCCGCACCCGTATCTACCTGCTGCGGAGCGCTCCGGCTGGTAGATGGTACGCTGGCCACAGCCGTAGGAACTGATATAGACAACGTAGCCGTAACCCCCGTGCCCGCAGGTATGACCGCCATGGGCGCCGGTTTAAAAACAGCCACCACCACACTTTCAGATATTACCAAAGCACGCAGCATCCTGGTGTTCACAGACGGTGAGCAAAACCAGCTGCCTGAAGTGAACCTTGCCGGTACCGGTTACAGCGACGGCACTACTATTCCGGGAGGCCCTGCCGCCGGCGGTATCAAGATCGCCACGATAGGCATCGGCAGCCCGAGTGGGAACTTCCACACCACACTGATGGCGATGGCCACCGCAAACCGCGGCAGCTACAATACTACATTGGATGGAACGAACTTCGCTTTCCAGGGCGGCCTGGCCAGCGGCAGCCTCTCTATGGGCTTCGTAAACCAGTTCGTGACCATGCTCTCACAATTCAGCCCGCAGATAGTAACTACCGCGTTTAAACCGTTGCCGCCCAGCGGCGCCGTGCTGCTGGAAACTTTCCCGCTGAATAAAAGAGTGGATAAGCTGCTGCTTGAATTCACCGTAGGCCGTAAGCTGGAAGTACCGCAGTTGCTCCAGGTTTATAAAGGTATCCGCATTGAAAAAGACGGAGCCGATGTAAAAAGATATGCACAGCCGAGCTGGGTAGGCAACTACACGAATACCATCCTCCTCACCATCGACTTCAGCAAAAGCCCCGAAGGTTATCCCCTGCTGGACCCGGCTGGCAAATGGACCGTTCATGCGGCCGATTCCAATATGAATCTGAAAAACGTGAACCTGAACGTATTGGCGGATGATCACCGGCTGCATATGAAACGTACGCTGGGCAATGCTACCCCGAAAGTAAAAGACAAACTGTCCGTCTCCTTCCTGCTGGATAAACTGCAATTGCCGGTAACAGACGCCGACGTAAAAATCTATGTATACCGCCCGGATCAAGACCTTGGCCACGAACTGGCCATCAACGACAAAAACATCAAACCTGACGGGACGGACTCCGCATCCGCCGGCGTGCAGAAATATAACAAGCTGTGGGAAACGGACTCCGCTTTCCGCGCGCTCTTTAAACCGGTTGAAAACATTGTACAGCTGAACCATACAACTGACGGTAAATATGAAGGCAGCTACGACGATCTGTCTGTAGCGGGTGTGTACAAACTCGTGTACGTCATAAAAGCTAAGAACGACGACATCGGCGAGTTCCAGCGCACCTTCATGGAAAGCGTGTACGTGACCTTCTCCGGTGTGGACCTCACAAAATCAGAAGTGACCTCCACCGTTCAGAATGGCCAGCTGGTAATGGTGCTCAGGCCCATGACCAATTATGGAAAATACATCGGCCCCGCTATGGGCCCCGCGTTTTCCGTTTCCAATAAAGACATCAAAATAGCGAGTGTAGTGGATCACCAGGATGGGAAATACACCATCACTTTCACAGGCGCGATAGATCAGCCCACTAAGCTGTCGATACTCGGCCAGGAAGTATATTCAGGCAAACTGGAAAATGCCGGTAAGAGCGATTCCTTCATCGACAAGATCAAGAAATGGCTTGAATCCATCGGGTTGCCGGCATGGAGCATCTGGATCATTCTCCTGCTGATTCTCCTGCTGCTGTGGCTGTTGTTTAGGAAAAAGAAACCGTAAGGCTCTTTTAACCCTTTGATCATGAACAGGGAAATAACTGCAAATAATACAAAAGGGCGTCCTCCTGCTACAGGAGGACTGCCCTTCTTCCAGCCCAAGCTCACCGTAAATGAGCCGGGCGATACGCATGAAAAAGAAGCGGACGCCATGGCGGACCAGGTTATGCGTATGCCGGACCTGCAATCTTCTTTTTTCGGCAATGCCACGCCGGGCATACAACGCAAGTGCGCGGCATGTGAACATGAAGAAAAAGAACAGGCCCAACGGAAGCCGCTGGGAGACAGTATCACACCGGTGCAACGCCACGGCGCCGCACCGGTGCCTGCTGTAGGCGCCCATACCGAAGGAGCTATCAACAGCAGCCGCGGTGGCGGGCAGGCCCTGCGCGCGGATACCCGTGGGTTCATGGAATCCCGCTTCGGAAGAGATTTTGGTGATGTGCGTATTCATGCGGACAACAATGCCGCACAGCTGAGCAACTCGCTCAGCGCCCGCGCCTTCACCACGGGCAACGATATTTTTTTCAACGAAGGGCAATATTCGCCCGGCTCCAGCTCGGGCAGGCAGCTGCTGGCGCATGAGCTCACACACGTAGTGCAGCAGAACGGTTCTCTTCAGCGCAAGGTGATACAACGTTATCCCTGGCCTTACCGCCTGCGGATGCGCCGCGAGGTGAACGAGTCGCAGACGGAAACTATTTCCAACGCGCCTACCGGCTTTTCCGCCTGGAACGGCACCTTCACCTGGGATGCCCGTTTTACCATCGACCTGGATGCAATCATGGGCCGCGTGTCCCTTATCATGCGCCTGAGCTCCACCGCGCCACGCTCTGTAAGAAGGGCTTGGGAAAGAGCTATTGAGCGGAAATGGAGCAACCGCATGTTCCTGCGTATCACCCCGCCGGGTGTTGCGGCAGGGCCGTGCAAACTCCCGATCAATGTAAACATCCAGTGGGTGACGGACCCGGCGAGAGCGCATTATACCATCAATCCCCAGGCGGCGGGCGCCACTACAGGCGGCCGTGCGGGCCTTGGCGGCACCACCAGCATGACGGACTGGGGCACTGCGGACACGGTGGACGTAACCCACGAGTTTGGCCACATGATCGGTAATGCGGAAGAATATTTCACCACCAATGGTACGAACTACGCCACCGCAGGCCGTGCGGGATTCAGAGATCCCGGCGGCGGAGTGATGAACAACCCGGCAGAACGGGCCCACAGGCGGCACTTCAACCTGTTCCGCGACCAGGTGGCCGCCATGCTCGGGCTCAGCACTTCACGCGTGCGTGTGATCTACGACAACGATGCTATACCGGATTGCCAGGCAGATATAGGCGATTTCCCAACACCGGTTCCGGAAAGGAACCCTGGGGATTTCCCTGAAGTGCCAGGCACAGATACAGGACCCAGATATGCTTAAGCCATCCAATATTACGCCCCCGCGCGCAGCTTCAAACGGCGTGCACCCTCCTTACCTGGTAACGGGCCTGGAATATCTCCGTGCCTTCACATTTGCGAGGCTCGCCGCACATTTCAGGGGAGAGGCTATGACCGTCCCGGAAATGCCGGTGCCCCCGGTAACCGAGGATTCTTCATTCGCAAAATTTGTCCGCCATTCACAAACCGCGCCGGAAGAACTATTGCTGCTGCTGAGCGCCATCGCGCCTTTTGTAGTGGCCGGTTTTTTTGACAGTCTCATCCAGCAGTTCCTGCCGCAGGGCGGTGAATTCCCGGAGTTTGGCGGCGTAAAAGGCGCTAACCACCGCGGTACGCTGGCTACAGGCGAAACAGTGCTGTTCCTGATCGCCGGCACGGACCCCTCTTCAAGGCTCAGAACACTGCCGCTGTTCGGGGAAGAAAGTTATTTTTTCAGGCATAAGATACTCAGTATGGAAACCGTGCGCCCCGGTGAACCATCGCTCAGCGGCCGCCTCATTCTTGATCCCGAATATTCGGAGGTATTCACCACCGGCCGGATCGGCCTGCCGCGCCTGAGCATGCACTTTCCCGCGGAGCACATTACCACGCAGATGGAATGGGAAGATCTTGTGCTGCCTGATGGCGTATGGAAACAGATCCGCGAGCTGGAAAGCTGGATCAAACATCACGACACGCTGATGCAGGACTGGGGTATGAAACGGAAACTGAAACCCGGCTACCGCGTGCTGTTCTACGGCCCGCCCGGTACGGGGAAAACGCTGACCGCCACCTTGCTCGGCAAATACACCGGCCGCGAAGTGTTCCGCATAGACCTGTCCATGGTCATTTCCAAATATATAGGCGAAACCGAAAAAAATCTTGCTTCACTGTTCGATAAAGCGGAGCATAAAAACTGGATACTGTTTTTTGACGAGGCGGATGCCATTTTCGGGAAACGTACCGGCGTACGCGATGCGCATGACAAATATGCGAACCAGGAAGTGTCTTACCTGCTGCAACGCATCGAAATGCACTCCGGTCTTACGATCCTGGCGTCCAATTTCAAGAACAACATGGACGATGCTTTTATCCGCCGCTTCAGCTCTATCATCTATTTCCCGCCGCCAAAGCCGGAAGAAAGACTGAAGCTGCTGCTGAAAGCATTCCCCCAAGAAGTGAAGCTGCAAAAGGATGTGGACCTGCCCGCCATTGCCGCCGCGCATGAGCTGACCGGCTCGCACATCATGAATGTGGTACAATACGTTTGCCTGAACGCTCTGGAAAGGGGAGACCTTGCGCTGTCCCACCAGGACATTCTTACCGGCGTAAAAAGAGAACTGGAAAAAGAAGGGAAATAATTTTCTCACATCAACATAATCATCTGTTATGATCACACCAGGCATTAAAAATAAGATCATGGCCATTGTGAACGTTTTCGAAACCGGCACGCCGGAAGGGAAATACGATGCGATCGCCATATTCCCGGACGGCAGGAAAGGCAGCCGCCAGATCACTTACGGCCGCAGCCAGACGACGGAACAAGGCAATCTCCGTAACCTGCTGGAACGTTACGTGGCGCTTGGCGGGAAGTTTTCCGAAGAGTTCAACGCCTTTCTTCCCAAAGTAGGCATCGTGCCGCTGGTAGACAATAAAGGATTCAAGGACCTGCTGAAAAAAAGCGCGCAGGAAGACCCGCTGATGCACCAGGCGCAGGATGAAACTTTCGAAATACTGTACTTCCAGCCTGCCCAGCATTTTTTTACAGCGGAACAGTTTGCCCTGCCGCTGAGCCTGCTTGTAATCTACGACAGCTACATACATTCCGGTTCTATTCCCGGTTTCCTGCGCACGCGTTTTGCTGAACGCACACCATTGCGCGGCGGGGACGAAAAAGCCTGGATCACGGCATATACCAAAGCCCGCCAGAACTGGCTGGCCACGCATTCCAAGAAAGTGCTGCACCCCACGGTGTACCGCACCAAAACATTCCTCGACCAGATGACCAAAGGCAACTGGATGCTGGATCAGCCGGTGACCACACAAGGTAAAACCATCGCATAGTTTGGAGACTGCTGTCAAAACGGGTACTGCCGGGCATGTGCATTCCGGGGCTGCTGCGTTGCATCACAACGCCGTTCCTGATATCATGCCCGCAACGGAAGGGGGGATGCCTTTTTTCGGCGGAATGCCCGTGCAGGCAAAGCTGGAAGTAAGCCCGCCGGATGACCCGCAGGAGCGTGAAGCGGACCAGGTGGCGGATACGGTGATGCGTATGCCCGAAGCGGCGGACACAATACAACCTTATGCAGCGCCGTCATCCGGCGAAGCCGTTCACCGCTCCCCGGAGCCCGTTCCCTGGATGCCTGTAGTGCAGCGTAAGTGCGCAGCCTGTGAAGCGGAAGAAACCGTTCACCGGTTCCCTGAACCAGCCATTCAACGGGAAAATATCGTCCAGCGCAAATGTGCGGCCTGTGAGCAGGAAGAAGCGGTGCAACGTTCTCCCGAACCGGTAATACAGCGTAAGTGCGCAGATTGTGAAGCGGAAGAAACCGTTCAGCGTTTTCCCGAGCCCGCGGCTTCCCGGCCCGCCGTTATCCAGCGGAGCTGTGATGAATGCCAGATAGAGCCGCCCAAATCAGATGAAACGGCGGAAGATCAGGAAACGGAAGATTCGCTGATCGAAAAGGACGAAAGCGCGGGAGGGGGAGATGATGGAACCGTAAGTCCCAAAGCGGGCCCAGGCGGGACCGGCCCGGTTTCCAGCCACTTCGAATCAGGGCTTCATGCTTCCAAAGGCGGTGGCCAGCCAATGGCCGCACCGGTGCGTCAAAGCATGGAAAACCGTTTCGGGCTGGACTTCAGCAATGTCCGTATTCACAATAACAATACTTCCGCCAACCTCAGCTCCAGCATCAACGCCCAGGCATTCACACATGGACGCGACATTTATTTTAACCAGAATAAATACGATGCCACATCTTCCAGCGGCCAGCGCCTGCTGGCGCACGAATTGACGCATGTGGTGCAGCAAACCGGCGCGCCTGCCATCCAGCCCAAAATTCAGCGGCTGGAAGAAGAAAAGATCGGCAACTGGGCCCACTCCTGGATTCAGAAACACATGCGCGACGTGGATGGCAAGCTCATCACAGAGGCGGGGATACCGGGCGCCGTTCGGTACGCCAAAGGGCTTAACCTGGCAGGGTTTGCGGACCTGTACAGTGCCGATAACAACGCGGTATCAGGGATGCAGGCCCATCAGAAGGACGGTCAATATGAGTACCTGCGGTTCATGGACTCCGGCAAAAGGAAAAAAGCCATGCAGGGGCCAGTTGCACGCGGGCCGGTCAAAAAGGCCAATGGTGACTGGGATTTTACGATCAACTTCCCGGAAACTTTCCAGATAGGGGAGATCAAACCGCTGTACTGGACAGAGTTTGGGCTGGGTGCGGTAACGCTCGCGGGCAATGCCATTCTGCAACAAAACCATTACATCGAAGGTTTCCAGGAATTTGTAGCGCATGTACACAGCGTATTCGGCCCGCCATCGCGACCGTCTACCACTGGTACGGTCATGGACCTTTCAAAGAAAATTCCCGCCGGGCTGAATTACGATTCATTTGACACGGAGCATACCAAAATGGGCACGGGCTCCACGCTTAAAAAGAATACCAATCAACGTCTCTGGGTAGCAAATATCGGGAAGGGGATGGCCGGTTATTTCCTGATGCCGCATCCTTACATACCCACTGAATACGCCGCGGACAAGAAAAAACACCGCGACAAACTGGATGCCCTGATCAGATCATTACGCGAAGACGCAGGGAAACCTACACTGCCGACGGGCGTTTCCCGCAAAATACAGCGGAAAGGCAATGATCCGCAAAATACGGTAACTAAGCCGCCAGCCATCACCGGCCAGGTCATCCAACGGAAAGGCAACGAGAAAAAAGGGAAAAATGCCGCGGCGGAAGCCTGGGAAACAAAACGTAAAGCATGGGCGAACGGTACGGATGCCGACGTGCCGCAGAAACCGAAAAAGTTCCTGAAAGAAAGGGCGAAAGGCCTGTTGAAGCGGCATAAGGTAGATAAAGACCTCAAAAAGACCACACCTTCCGATCCGGCTAAAGAGATCAAGGACGTAAAAGATGTGCGGTTCTGGAGCAGCTTCAAAGGCCGTGTGTTCGGCGCTTTGCGCTTCCGCTTCCGCAATGCGTTCGATAAGGTGGAAGAACTGTTCAATAAAATAAAAGCCAAGTTTGAGAAACACCGCGAAAAGTCAAAGACATTAAAAGGCGGCAGCAAGTTTGAATTATCCTGGAAAAAAGAAGCGGTGAACCTGATCGTTCAGCTGGCCGTGGACATCTTCCAGCGGATGATCGCCGTTGCGTTTGAAGGGTTCTCCAAATGCATGAGCACCATCATTGATTCCGTGATCGGTAAATACGAAAAAGCATTGGAAAGCGCGGCTGAGGAGCAGCTCAAAGAGATGGAGCCCATATGTTGTAAGATCATGGAGTTCAAACATGCCTTTGATGCGGAAGTGGAGAAACATGACAAAACGATCACAGCTTTCACACAAACGGTGGACGATATGCGGGAATGGGTGGCCATTCTTGATAAAGTGGAACTGGCCGTGAGACTGGGTGTTCAGATTATATCCTGCGGCACGCCGCCCGCTTTGGGCTGCCTGTGGGGACTGGTGGCGCAACTGGGCATTTCCGCGGGCATGGCCCTGCTGCAAAAAACCGATTACTGGAAAAACAGTATTGCGCAGCCCGCCGCAGAAGCACTGATGGAGGCCATTGTAGGGGACAAACTTCATAATATGATGATCGGCGTTATGCGAGGGACACCCCTGGGTGCTTACATGGGCGATAAGGCCTGCCAGGAACGTGAAAAAGTCATGGGCGGCGGAGGTGGCGGTCTTGGCGCTATCGGTCAGGGGCTGGATAAAATAGACCCGAACGATCCCGCCATTGCAAAAGCCCGCCAGGAATGGGAAGAAAAATACAAAAACGAAATACTTGCGGACCTGAAAGAGGTATTTGAATCCGGCGAAAAAGGCAAAAAACTGACGCCCGAAGACCTGCAAAAACTGGTAGACGCCATCAAAAATTCAGGCAAAAAACCGGAAGAGATCAAAAAAATGATCGAAGAAGGCCGGAATGTGAAGACTGGGAAAGTTGATATGACAAAAGCGCTCACCTCGGTGACCAGCGGAACCGTGCCCGGGGACAAACCGAAAAAAGAGCGCAAGATCGATTATGAAAATGCCAAACGCAACAACCTCTATTATTTCAATTTGCTGCGCTGGGCCGCGACACTGTTCATAAAACAACCAGGCATCCAACCGGGGTCGGAAGAATTCGCCAACGCCGTGTACGACATGCAGGAAGCCCTGGGCATCCATGCGGATGGTATTGCAGGCGGGGGCACCACGCAGAAATTTTACGAAGCCAATGGCCTCACCAAAGACAGTGTATATGACAAAGCTGGCGAAGTACTGACGAAAGAAAAAGAAGCGAAGGAGCAGAAGAAACAGCAGGCGGAAAACAAAAAACAACTGGATGCCCTGCTTGCCGACCCGAAAGTGAAAGAAGCGCTGGATAAACCTTTCCCCGCGGACACACAACTGAAAAAAGACCTGAACGGTTACCAGGATTGGGACAGCATCCCTGTCGGTACGGGCCGCTTCGTGGACTTTGGCGCAAATACCGCAGTGGTGATAGTTACGGCCAACGGGTCCAAGATAGGCGCCTATGTTAAATCAGCAGAGAGGGAAGAGGGCGGCAAAAAACATATCATGACCCTGGTCAACAGTCCTTTCTACGCCATAGACGCCGTTGTGGAAGACGCGTTTGCTATCAGCGTGAAGTCGCTGGACGGCAAAACCGAGATCATACGCCTCTTCTTCCTGATAGACCAGGCGGCGGGCAGCATGCTGCAGCAGAGCGAGGTCTTCTTCTTCGGCATCCGTCGAAATCCCTGACCGTACATCCCAATATGCCCTCCTCTCCGGCGAAATTTCCTATTTTCGCCCCTTAGACCAACGATCTGAATATGAGAAAATCAATCATCCCGGCACTTTTCATCCTGCTGGGAGCTTCCTCAGCCATGGCACAGACCGACCGCTGGCAGCAACGCGTAAAGTACAGCATGGATATCCAAATGGATGTCAAAAACCACCAGTTCACCGGCAAACAACAGCTGGAATACACGAATAATTCCCCTGATACCCTGTTCCGCGTTTTTTATCACCTCCAGTGGAACGCCTTTCAGCCAAACAGCATGATGGACGTGCGCAGCCGCGAGCTGGGCAAGATCATCATCGGGAAAGATGCAAAGGGCGTGAACAAACATGACTGGGACAGCCGCGTGATTGACCGTATCTCCAAACTTCAGCCCAACGAAATTGGTTACCAGAAAGTACGTTCCCTCACCATGAACGGCCGCCAGCAGCAGTTCCGGACGGAAGAAACCATCCTGGTAGTGGACCTGGACAAACCGATCCTCCCCAAAAGCACCGTGACCTTCAACATGGAGTTTGACGCGCAGGTGCCCGTGCAGATCCGCCGCAGCGGCAGGAATAACAAGGAAGGGGTGGACTATTCCATGGCACAGTGGTACCCCAAAATGGCCGAGTACGACAATCAAGGCTGGCACCCCACACCTTACGTTGCCCGGGAGTTCTACGGCATCTGGGGCGATTTTGACGTAAAGATCACCATCGATAAAAAATATGTACTGGCGGCTACCGGCTACCTGCAAAACCCGCAGCAGATCGGTTATGGTTACGAAACAAAAGGAACAAAAGTGACCCGCCCCGCGGGCAATACCCTTACCTGGCACTTCAATGCGCCAAATGTACATGACTTCGTATGGGCGGCGGACCCGGAATACAAACACATCACCCGGCCGGTGGACGGTTTTACCGCTCATTTTTTTTATTTGGAAAACGATACGACCAAAAACACCTGGCCGCAGCTGGCATCTATGATCCCGGCGGCTTATGAGTATATCAAAAAACATTACGGCGCTTACCCGTACAAACAATATTCCTTTATTCAGGGTGGAGACGGCGGCATGGAATACCCTATGGCCACGCTCATCATGGGCAACGGTAAAATGGACGGCCTTTATGGCGTAGCCATCCACGAATGGATGCACAGCTGGTACCAGGGCATGCTGGCTACGAACGAAAGCATGTACCCCTGGATGGACGAAGGTTTCACCACTTTCGCGGAGGACAATACCATTGGCTATACGGTGGATTCCCTCGCCGGCAAATGGCCCCACGCGCCCAGTTACCGTAATTATTTCGCCCTGGTGCGCAGCGGCTTCGAAGAGCCAATCAGCACACATGCGGATCATTACAATACAAACTATGCTTACAGTATCAGCTCCTATTCCAAAGGCGCCATCTTCCTGGAGCAGCTGGGTTATGTGATAGGCGCGGCAAACAGGGATGCGGGCCTGCTCAGGTATTACCAGGAATGGCGTTTCAAACATCCGAACGCCAACGATTTTATCAGGGTGATGGAAAAACAGAGCGGCATCCAGCTGGACTGGTACCTGGAATATATGCGGAACACCACCAAACATATCGATTATGCGCTGGACAGCGTGTATGACGCAGGTGGAGGCAAAACCGTGATCTCCATCCGCAAGGTAGGCGAGTTCCCGATGCCTATCGACCTGGAAGTGGAGGCGAAAGACGGCAGGAAAGAAATGCACTACATTCCCCTCACCATCATGTTCGGCAACAAACCCGCTGAAGATGCGAAGGGAAAACGCATTGTACACGATGGCTGGCGCTGGACGCATCCCACCTATTCCTTTACGGTGGATGTGCCTTTTAACCAGCTGAAGAGGATAGAGATCGATCCGAGTATGCGGATGGCGGATATTGACCGGAACAACAATAAAGCGGTAGCCCCGTAAGCTGCTTGTGGTATAGACACAAAAAGGGCGCTCAGCAATGGGCGCCCTTTTTTATTTTAGTCTTTAAAGGTTCTCAAAATACTTCCGCGCAACCTCTTCCCCGTGCGCGACCATCTTTTTCATCTCCGGCGGATCGAAGGTGAGGCCGCCGGGGCCGCCGTTCATGGGCTTCTCCGGCCGGATGATATGCAGTTTCAGGTCGGACTTCCCGAGGAAAGGATTATCAAACGGGATGTCGAAGAACGCTTCAATTTCTTTGGGTTTGAGGCCTGCCTCTTTCATTTTTGATTTTACTGCTTTGATGTATTGCAGGCTGCGGTTGATGTATTTCGGCATACGAAGATCGTTCACGGCTACATCCATGGTGAACCAGTCCATCGTTTGCTGCAATATCTCGAAGGGGCTTTTAAAATGCTGGTTGTCCTCCGCGGGGTTCTCCGGCGTGAGCAGGATGGCGTAGATCTCCGTAGCGCCGTTGTCTATGGCAAGGTCCACCGGCGCATATTCACGAAGGCCGCCATCCACATACTGGCGCGGCTGGTTTTCTATCACCTGGTAAGGCGGCATGAATACGGGCTGGCAGGAGGAGGCGAACATGGCGCGGCGGAAAGTACTGGCGTCCTGTATGCGTATCACATCATATTCGGACGAGGTGAGGGGCAGGTCGCTGTTGGTGAAATAGGTAATACGGCCGGTTTGCAGGCATACCGTGGTAAAATAAAGGCTTTTGCCGCTGTCCAGGATGTCTTTGTACATCTGGTCCGTAAAGGTTTTTTTGATGAGCAGGCTGAGGGGCTGCGCATCGAAGAGGGAATAGGTGTCTTTCCCTGCGAAACGCGCGATCACGTTGCCGGTTACGACGATGTCGCTGGTAACGTGGGTGGTGTATAATTTCTCCAGCAGGTTGATCTCCCCAAGCGCGGCAAGCGGCGCAATGAGGGAGCCGGTACTGGTTCCGCAGATAGTATCGAATTGAATTTTGGGTGTGGCGGCCATGTATTTGAGCACGCCCACGGCAAATGCCCCTTTGGAGCCTCCGCCGCTGATCACCAGTGCTGTTTTGGACATGATGAAGATTTTAAAGGGTTACAGTTCGGGGAGTTTGGGAGCTTTCTTTTTGAAAAGATGAATGCCCAGGCTGCCGCTGAACCACCAGTTGTTCCACACATAATCGCGGTGGGCTTTCATGCTGATGGTGGCCATATGACCGATTTCCGTTGCGAAACCGCCGCCAACAAGGCGCTGGTCTTTGGTTCCGAAAAGGAATTCGCCCACGAGCTGTGCGTTCAGCACCGTGCTTTCCATTACTTTAGGGCCTTTGGAGATCATCAGGGACACACGGCCGCCGCCGGTGCCGTAAATGCGTTTGTTGTAAAAAGCGCCTCCGCCGCTGAGGCCCAGCCTGAGCCTGCCGGGCACAACCGTGACCTGTGGAGAAAAAGCGAGCGTGGCAAGGAAAAGATCGGGGTCGGAGTGGAAGTTCGTGACTACACCCTGGCCCATTTCCAGGGGGAATATCCATCCCTTGGGAAATTCGCTCTGCGCGCGGGCTTTCGTAATAATGCACAGCAGGAAAAAGCTGATAAGCCATTTTATTTTCATGGAATCAACGTTTGCGGCAGCGCAGGCGGAATTATTTGGGGTGGCCTGAAGGCTGCCTGAGTTAGTGGATCGGGGTTTGATTGAAGTTACGACTTTGCGCCGGTACGGCCATGGGTGGAAATACGCTATTTCGGCAAGGGAGAGGGGGCGGATGGCCGGCATAAAAAATCCCGCTCCTTTGAGGGAAGCGGGACGGAATGTTTTGCTTTTATCAGAAGATCACTCTCTCCAGCTGCGCCGGCCATGGCTGATCGGGCAGTTCGCGGAGCTGCAGGGTATGCAGGTGATGGTAATTATGATAAGCCGTAAAATAAAGTATCTCGCGCACGGTGAGCTTACCCAGTAAAGGATGCGGCCCCTGGTAACGGTCCAGCTCCTGCTCGCTCCATTTGTCGATCTGTTGCAGCATTTTATCTTTCTGCGCGGCAAACTGCCTGAGCAACTGGTGTTTCTGTTCCGCTTCGGTCACGTGCGGAATATAAGGGCGGGTAGTTACGGCACCGTTTTTCAGCAGATCGCGGTAGCTTTCCCTGATCTCTTCAAAAGAGCGGGAAGGCGCGGCCGGTGTGCCAAACCAGCGCAGGAAAAAACGAGGGAGCCCAAGGGCGGTGTTCACCGGTTTTGCGCTGCGTATCAGGTGGTCCAGCTGCTGGGCGGCGGACCATTTGCCTTCCGGCGATACAATAAAACGGTGATCCGAAAGTGTTTCAATAAATGCGGAGAAATCGGTAAAACTGTTATTCAGTAGGGTCTGTATGTCTGTCTTTTGCATAAGGTCCGGTTAATTTAGTCATTCAAGCACTTCGCAATGGAAACCACGCTCCTGCACAAAACGGATGATGGAAGGCTCATCCACTTTCATATCCACGATACGAAGCACTTTATCACAATCTTCAATATCAACATTGCAGGAAGAGACTTCAAAGTTACTGCAAATTGCCCTGATGATAAGGTTTCGTTCGTGATAGGTCCGGATGTTCGTTTTGAAGATGCCGATCATGGTACCGGTGTTTAATTCGGGATGCATAAAGTCAGGTTGTGTAAGTTATTACTCTTCCGTGGTGCCGGGCGCTTCCTCGCGGGTCTTGAAACCCCAGCGTCCTGTCATGCAACGGTCAAAATGATTCTTTACTTTTTCTTTTTCCTCCGGGGAAAGATGTTCCATCTTCGTTTTCATATGTTCCCTCCACCTTTCCTTGTTCCAGCGCCAGTGTTTTTTCTTTTCATGATGCCCTCCTTTCGGGAAGCCGAACAGCAGCTTGCAAAGGATCAGCAGTCCCAGCGCTTGCCAGAAGGTGATCACGGGCCCGTTGAAAAGCGCGGGCACCAGCCAGTTCCAGAGATACATCGTCGCAAATCCAAACAGTGCCGCAAACGCAGGGATACATACTATGGCAGCCAATATTTTCCAACCGATATGTCTTTTCATATCAATACTTTTAATCGTTGATTAATTCTTTGTACAATAACGCCAGCCTTTCGCGCAGGGCCAGCACCGCGTAACGTTTGCGGCTGAGCAGCGTGTTCACCGAAATGCCCGTTTCAGCGGCTATTTCCTTGAAGGAACGGCCTTCCACTTCATGCTGCAGGAACACATAGCGCTGTTCTTCGGGTAATTCGTCTATCGCTTCGGCAATGGCTTCGGACATGAACTTCCGCAGCATCGGTACATCCGTTTTGGCGGAAGCATCCGGCAGGATGTCTGACAGGTAGAGGGGCCCCTCACCGTCTCCCGTTTCGATGGCCGTATCCGAAAACCGGTCTTCTTTCTTTTTCCTGAACCAGTCTGTAATACGGTTGCGCGTAACCGCGAAAAGCCATCCGGTCAGTGAATCTATATCCGTGCCCAGGCGAAGGTATTGGGTGAACTGGTACAGCACGTCCTGCAGAATGTCTTCCGCGTCGGCCACATTATCCACCCGTTTCCGGATGAATTGCAGGAGCCGGTTGCGTTCCTTTTCCACCGTTCGCTGTATGCGCTCGTTCTGTTCCAGTGCCATGGGTTTTTTTATGGAAAGCCACTCGTTCATCTTAGTTAGGTAGACGAACCAGCGGATCACTTATTGTATGCTGCCGCGTTTTTTTTAAGCAGGTCTTCGTATTTTTAAGATAATGCACGATCATGCTCACGCTCCCACGGGAGCTTCCTCGCTGAACAGGGCCTTTCTGGCGGGTATAGGCCTGAATTTGGCATTTGTAGCCGTGGAAGCGGTTGCGGGTTTCACCACCGGCTCCCTCGCCCTTTTGTCCGACGCGGGCCACAACCTCAGCGACGTCGCAAGCCTGGCCCTTTCCATGCTGGCTTTCCGGCTGGCCCGGATCCCGCCCAGCAGTAAGTATACGTACGGTTACCGCAAAAGTACCATCCTGATCTCATTATTAAATGCCCTTATTTTATTAATTGCGGTCGGAGCTATTGGTTATGAGGCTATTATGCGTCTGCGCCACCCCGTTCCCTTGTCCGGCGGCCCGGTAGCCATCGTGGCCGGCATCGGGATCGTCATCAACACGCTGTCCGCCTTCCTGTTTTTCCGCGACAAGGAAAAAGACCTCAACGTAAAAGGGGCCTACCTGCACCTGGTGGCGGACGCACTCGTGTCCCTGGGCACCGTGGTAGCGGGTTTGCTGATGATATACACCCGGCAGTACTGGATAGACGCCGGGGTGAGCCTGCTCGTCATGGCCGTGATCGTGTACAGTACCTGGGGCCTGCTTCGGGACAGCCTCCGACTCTCCCTGGACGGGGTGCCCACCGGCATTTCGATCCAGCAGGTACTGGATGCCGCCAAAACCATCCCCGGCGTCAAAGACCTGCATCACGTGCACATCTGGGCCGTAAGCACCACGGAAAACGCACTGACGGCGCATGTGACCGTTCAGCCCGGACTTAATGCAGAGCAGGTGGCCAATTTGAAGAAAGAACTGAAACATGCGCTGCATCACCTCAATATCACCCATTGTACGCTGGAAACGGAGCTCAGCCATACGGACGAGGATATCGGCTTCTGAGATGGGGGCTCCGCGACACCGGGCATAAACGCCCCTGTACGGGTTATCTTACAGCAACAACATATTTTTCCTGGAAAAACTCTTCGGGAAAGAGTTTGTAGATATTCACCATTTTGGGGCGGCAGCCGCTTTCGGAGATCTCCTGCGCCAGGTCCCCGCCTTTGAGGCAGATGAGGCCGGCCGGCCGGTCTTCTGAAGCACCTTTCCTGATCAACGGCTTGCTCCAGCTCCAGAGGTCTTTTAAAGGAGCCACGGCGCGGGATACCACGAGGTCGAACTTACGGTTCCTGATTTCTTCCGCCCTGGAATGGGCGGTGGTTACATTCTGGAGATTCAGGGCTTCGGCCACGCCTTCCACCACTTTTATTTTTTTACCAATGGAATCCACGAGGTGAAACTGCACTTCAGGAAAGAAGATTGCCAGCGGAATGCCGGGGAAACCGCCGCCTGTACCCAGGTCCAGCACCTGCAGCCCGCCCGGAAGGTCCGCCACCGCGGCAATGGCCAGGGAATGAAGCACATGTTTCTCATACAGGGCATCGATGTCCTTGCGGGATATCACGTTGATCTTTTCGTTCCATTCCCTGTAAAGCGGCCCCAGCGCCTGGAACTGATCCAGTTGTTTGGGCGTAAAATCAGCAAAATATTTTAAAACGGTCTCCATGTTTTATTTCCACTTGCTTCTTCCTTTCTGGAAGAACAATGCGGGCGTGAAGATAACATAATATAGGAACATGAGGATGTCCATGAGCCAGCTGTACCAGAACAAGTCCTTCTCATCCAGCTTTTTAAGCGCGAAGAAAGTGATCAGCGACTGGATCAGGATCTTGCCGCCCAGGATGCCCAGGGTGACGTACAACATGGGCATATAAAAAAGCGCCGCTATCATCGCGGGATAAAAGATAAAGTGGGAGAGGGAGAACAGGCCAAGGAGCAGTTTATGCCCGAAACGATAATGTTTGCCCGTGCTCATATGTCTCGTTTTCTGCGCAAACCAGTGTTTCCACCTGGTTTTGGGCTCTGAGTAGGCGAAAGCGTGTTTGTTAATCACCACGCCCACGTTGCTGCCGTTGGCGGCCCTGTTCACGAACAGGTCATCGTCACCGGAGGCGATATGCTGGTGGGCGGTGAATCCTTTATGTTTAAAAAAGAGGTCCTTTTTGTAAGCCAGGTTGCGGCCCACGCCCATGTAAGGGATGCCGGCCATGGCGTAGGAGAGGTATTGCAGCGCGCTGAAGTAGGTTTCATAACGGATCACCTTGTTCAGGAAACCCGGTTTTTTGTAATAGGGACCATAACCCAGCACGATCTCCTTGCCGTTTTCAAATCCCTGCGAGATCATGGACAGCCAGTGGGTGCTGCCGGGTTTGCAATCCGCGTCGGTGAGCACTACGGTATCATATTTAGCGCCTTTGATGCCGATGGAAAGGGGGTATTTTTTGCCCGGGATAAATTGCGCCGCCTGTTTGATCTCGATATGCCTGTAATGTGAATAACCGTTTTCGATGGAGGCGAGGTAATATTTGGAATCGTCTTCGGAATTGTCATTCACTACGATCACTTCGTACTCCGGCTGCTGGTGGATATGATATCGCTGCTGTAATACGGTGGGGAGGTTCTTGGGAAGGCTCCTTTCCTCGTTTTTGGCGCAGATGATGACAGACAGGGCTTCCTGCGGCGGATGATCTTCATCAAACCGGCGTTTGTAGAACGCTACTCTCGAAAAAAAGACCAGGTAATACAATACCTGAATTCCCGCCGCAGCGGCGAAAATGTAAAAAATGATTATCCCCAGGTTATCCGACATAGGGGGCAAAAATATATGTTTTTATTTAGCTATGTAAGGTTGTGGAAAAATTAATACTAGACATGATCAAGGATAAATTTAGGGTCAAGGTGGAGTTTATGGTAAATAACCTTTAGAAATTCCACATCAGGCTCTCTTTTCTGGTTTAGTATCTGGGAGAATTTTGAAGGGGAGATGCCCAGGAATCCGGCCATTTCTTTCTGGTTCATCTTCATCCGGTACATTTTAAGTTCAATCATGCCATGCAGTGTATCCGGCTTTGGCAGGTGTACGGAATGATCTTCATATTCTCCGGCAATTTTTACCAGTACCTGCAATTCGTCGATATCTCCTTCTGTCAGTAGCGCAGATCCTTTTTTCATAAGGAGATCGATACGGGCCATGATCCGGTCGTATTCCTCCATTGAAACAATTGCAGGTTTGTGTTGGCGAACTTTTTCTGTCATAGCATCTGTTTTGGGGATTATAATTTGTCAAGGTTTACATCATCATATTCGCGGTGGGTACCGATCCATCTTATAAAAACTGTCCTGACCCTGAAAATGATCCGTGCGATCAGGCGGTATTTGTTGCCCCGGATATTAAAAACATACAAATCGTTCCCCACATAGTCCACGCTGTTAAAAGATTCTTTTACATCCCTTAAACAACTCCAGTCCGATTCGCATGTAATCCTGAACCATGCTAACAAAGCATCGGACGATCCGGGCTGTTCTTTTGAAAAATCGGTCAAAGCCTTCCTGGCGATTACAGTCATAAAATTAGATTAAACAAACAATATTTCAAATATCGAAATTATTGCTAAATAATTTAGTTAAGTGTCCGTTAATGATCCTCCCTAATATTCAATACCTTTGCCCCCTGAAAAAACAAAGTCAATCTTGCAATTTGATCTAATCACCACCGATCCTTCCGGCGCCAGGGCCGGTACCATCACCACCGCACATGGTACCATCCAGACGCCCATTTTTATGCCCGTAGGCACTGTAGGCTCCGTGAAAGCCGTTACCCAGGAGCAATTGCGCACCGATGTAAATGCGCAGATCATCCTCGGCAATACCTATCACCTCTACCTGCGCCCCGGAACGGACGTGCTGAAGCAGGCCGGCGGCCTGCACAAATTCAATGGCTGGGAACGCCCCATCCTTACGGACAGCGGCGGCTACCAGGTATTTTCCCTCGCCGCAAACCGCAAGATCAAGGAAGAAGGCGTGCTCTTTCAAAGTCATATAGATGGCAGCCGCCACCTGTTCACCCCCGAAAACGTGATGGACATCCAGCGCACCATCGGGGCGGACATCGTCATGGCCTTCGACGAATGCCCGCCGTACCCCAGCGAATACGCCTATGCCAAACGAAGCATGGAACTGACACACCGCTGGCTGGACCGCTGCATCAAACGCCTCGGTGAAACCTCTCCTGAATACGGGCATGAACAAACGCTTTTCCCGATCGTACAGGGCAGTACTTACAAAGACCTCCGGAAGATCTCCGCGGAAGCCATCGCTTCGCGCAACTGCGCGGGCAACGCCATCGGTGGACTGAGCGTAGGCGAGCCGGAAGCGGAAATGTATGAAATGTGCGGCCTGGTGACGGAACTGCTGCCGGTGGAAAAACCCCGCTACCTCATGGGCGTGGGCACCCCCTGGAATATTCTGAACAACATAGAACTGGGCATCGATATGTTCGACTGTGTAATGCCCACCCGCAACGGGCGGAACGGCATGCTGTTCACCTGGCAGGGGGTTATCAACATCCGCAATAAAAAATGGGCCACGGACTTCAGTCCGCTGGATGAGCAGAACCCCTGCACCGCCAGTCAGAACTATTCCAAAGCCTACGTGCGCCACCTGTTCATAGCCGGCGAAATACTCGGCATGACCCTTGCCAGTATCCACAACCTCTGTTTTTACCTGGAACTGGTAAAAGTAGCGCGTGAACAGATATTGCAGGGCACATACGGTTCCTGGAAGCGGGAGGTAGTGCCGCAGCTGAAAACCAGGCTGTAGTATTTATGTTAAAATTGCACATCATAGAATAAAATTGCATATTAGATGCAAGCGGAATACTAGCTTTGCACCTTTAAGCCCGGCTGCCTAATAATATGAAGAAGTTAGACTGGTACATATTGCGCAAGTTCATCGGCACGTTTATCTACTCCCTGATGATCCTGCTGGTGATCTCGGTAGTGATAGACATCACGGAAAAGATCGACGACTTCCTGGAGCACGACCTGTCTATCGGGTTCGTGTTTATGCATTATTACATCGGCTTCATCCCCCACATTGCGGCCCTGCTGTTCCCGCTGTTCATTTTTATTTCGGTTATCTTTTTCACTTCCAAGCTGGCCTACAAAACGGAGATCGTGGCCATCCTGAGCGCGGGCGTGAGTTTCAGGCGTTTCCTGCGGCCTTATTGGGTGGGGGCTATCCTGTTCGCTTCCATTCTCTGGGCGGCCAACCGCTGGGTGGTGCCCGCGGCCAACCGGATCAGGACCACCTTTGAAAATAAATACGTGAGCGCTCCCAAGGATGCGGAGGCGTTGAAGGATAAGACCCTGCGGGTAGACAGCGTTACTTACATCACTTTCGGATATTACGATCCCAATTATAAGAATGGTTCCAACTTTGTGCTGAAACGCATCAACGGCCAGCAGGTGGTGTACAACCTGAAGGCGGACCGTGTGTCATGGGACTCCGTAGGCCGCAAATGGAAACTCGATTTTATTACCGAGCGCACTATCAACGGTATGCGGGAAACCCTGCGGCAGGCAAACGATACCTCTATCAAGATACCGCTGCACCCTTCCGAGATGGTCGAGGAAAAGAACAAGGAGCAGGCCATGACCACGCCCGAGCTGAACCGTTACCTGGAAAGGGAGGAACTGCGCGGGGCGGAGGGGCTGAATGTATATTACGTTGAAAAACACCGCCGTACATCAGCGGCCGTAGCGGTGATCATCCTGGTGCTGATCGGGGCGATCATTTCCAGCCGGAAGGTGAGGGGCGGCAGCGGCCTGCACCTGGCGCTGGGTATCGTGATCTCGGCCATGTATATCCTTTTTATGCAGTTCTCCACCGTATTTGCCACCAAAGCGGATCTTAACCCGCTGCTGGCGGCATGGATACCCAACTTTGTTTTCGCTGGGCTGGCCCTTTATCTCTATTCCCGCGCGCCTAAGTAGGCCATCTGATGATTTTTGATCAAATGCTTGAAATAATACGTTAAATCTCCCCTAAAGGATAGGGTTTTTATGATTTATCATTACTTTTGTTCATTGATCGATTTCGTTAATTTTTCTAAATCATTGCGGGAAAATGAGTTATATAAAAGAGAAATTCAAGGCTAAAGCAGATGAACTGGGCGCAGAGGTAAAGGACCTGCTCAAGAATCATGGTACAAAAAAAGTAGACGATGTAACAGTGGCCCAGGTTTATCAGGGCATGCGCGGTATTACCGGGCTCGTTACCGAAACCTCCCTGCTGGATGCCAATGAAGGTATCCGCTTCCGCGGTTATTCCATTCCTGAATTACGGGAACACCTTCCTAAAGCCCCTGGCGGCGCTGAGCCACTGCCGGAAGGTTTATTTTACCTGATGCTGATCGGCGAACTGCCCACCGAAGCGGATGTGCAGAACCTGAGCAGCGTACTCGGCCGCCGCAGCCATGTGCCGAACCACGTGTTCGACGCCATCGAAGCGCTGCCTATCTCCACTCACCCCATGACCATGTTTACCGTGGCGGTAATGGCTTTGCAGACCGAATCGGTTTTTGCAAAAGCGTATGCCGACGGGATGAATAAAAAAGATTACTGGAGCTACATGTATGAGGATACTTTAAACCTCATCGCGCGCCTGCCGCGTGTAGCCGCTTATATCTACCGCCGCAAATACAAAGGCGGCGAGCACATCCAGCCTGACGGCATGCTGGACTGGGCTGCGAACTTTGCGCATATGCTGGGTTACTCAGACGACGGTTTTAAAGAACTGATGCGCCTGTACATGGTGATCCACGCGGACCACGAAGGCGGCAACGTAAGCGCCCACACCACTCACCTCGTAGGCTCCGCCCTCAGCGACGCTTACCTGTCGTTCGCTGCCGGTATGAACGGCCTCGCAGGTCCCCTGCACGGCCTGGCCAACCAGGAAGTGATCAAATGGATACTGAGCATGAAAGAGGAGCTTGGCGGCGGCGTTCCCACCAAAGAGCAGATCGCGGCATATGTGAAAAAGACCCTCTCCGAAGGTAAAGTAGTACCGGGTTACGGTCACGCGGTACTGCGTAAAACCGACCCCCGCTTCACCGCACAGATGGAGTTCGCGAAAAAACACCTGCCTGAAGATGAGCTGGTGCAGATCGTTTGGGCTATTTATGACACTGTGCCCACCATCCTGCAGGACCTCGGCAAGGTGAAAAACCCCTGGCCTAACGTAGACGCACATTCCGGCGCATTGCTGTTGCACTACGGCCTCGCGGAATATGAGTTCTACACGGTGCTGTTCGGCGTAAGCCGCGCGCTGGGCGTACTGGCTTCCCTCTGCTGGGACCGCGCACTGTCCCTCTCCCTGGAAAGGCCCAAATCCGTTACTTCTGAATGGATGAAGCTGTTCGTGGAAGGAAAAGTTGAAGCGATCGCTGAATAATCGGCTTTAAGATACCATCACGGCCGGCCCGGAAGTTAATTGCTTTTGGGCCGGTCTTTTTTATGCCCGCGGCCGTTTGCCTTTTTTTGTGAAATTGCCGTACTTCGTACCCTCATTCAACCAGCGCTTTTGAGTTATATCTCTTCCATATTACCCAACCCGATTGAATACCTGAAAGGTGTAGGCCCCCAGCGGGGTGAACTACTGCGTAAGGAAATCAATCTTCATACCTTCCGCGACCTGCTGGAATATTACCCTTTCCGGTATGTGGACCGCACCAAGGTGGAAAAGATCCGCAATCTCAGCGGCATGGAAGAATACGTGCAGATCAGGGGGCGCATTGTGCATATGGAAGTAGTGGGGGAGAAACGCGCAAAAAGGCTCGTGGCCACTTTACAGGATGAATCCGGGCGTATAGACCTGGTATGGTTCCAGGGCTGGCAATGGATGCAGAAGTCCCTGCGTGAAAATGCCGGGTATCTCGTGTTCGGCCGTTTGTCGCAGTTCAACGGCATTCTCCAGCTGGCGCATCCTGAAGTGGACCTGCTTACCGAAGAAACTGCCACTGGTAAACAGCACCTGGAGCCGGTGTATTACACCACCGAAAAACTCAAAGCCCGCGGCCTCACGGCAAAAGCCATCGGCAAACTGACGCATAACCTGCTGGAACAGATGTCCCTGGCGGAAATCAAAGAAAACATCCCCGCTCCCGTGCTGCAGCAGTTCCGGCTGATGCCCCGCTCCCAGGCTTATTTTAAGATACACCTGCCCGCCACGGAAGAAGAAGCCAGACAAGCCCAGCGCCGCCTCAAATTTGAAGAGCTTTTCCTGGCGCAGATACGCATCTGCCGGCTGAAGATCAGGCGGCACAAAGCCAGCCAGGGCTTTATATTCAACGCGGTAGGCGATACGTTCAACACCTTTTATAATAACCATCTTCCCTTTTCCCTCACCGGAGCGCAGAAACGCGTGCTCAAAGAGATCAGGAAAGATACCACCACCGGCCACCAGATGAACCGCCTGGTGCAGGGGGATGTGGGATCGGGCAAAACCATGGTAGCCCTGCTGTCTCTCCTCATTGCCATAGACAATGGTTTCCAGGGCTGCCTGATGGCGCCCACCGAAATACTGGCGCAACAGCATTACAAAGGCATTTCCGAACTGCTGAAAGACATGCCGCTGAAAGTGGCGCTGCTCACCGGCAACATCAAAGGAAAAGCCCGTAAACAGATACTGGCGGATGCGGAAGCGGGAAACATCCATATCCTCATCGGTACGCACGCCCTGTTGGAAAAGGAAGTGAAGTTCAGCCACCTGGGGATGGCCATCGTGGACGAACAGCACCGTTTTGGCGTAGCCCAGCGCGCGCGCCTCTGGGAAAAAAACGATACCCCACCGCACATCCTCGTGATGACCGCTACGCCCATACCCCGTACGCTGGCCATGACCGTGTACGGCGACCTGGACGTGTCCGTGATAGACGAGCTGCCGCCCGGCCGTAAGCCCATCACCACGGTGCACCGCACGGAATACCAGCGGCCGCAGGTGATGGACTTTATCAAAGATGAAGTGCGCAAAGGCAGGCAGGCCTATATCGTATATCCCCTCATCGAAGAATCCGCCAGCCTTGATTTTGAAAACCTTACGAAAGGATACGAGGAAGTAAAAGCCTTTTTCCCGGAACCGAAATATTACATCAGTATGGTGCACGGGCGTATGACGAACGAGCTGAAAGACGCCAACATGCACCGTTTTGTGACCGGCGATACGCAGATCATGGTGGCTACCACTGTGATAGAAGTAGGCGTGAACGTGCCTAATGCTTCCGTAATGGTGATAGAAAGTACGGAACGTTTCGGGCTTAGCCAGCTGCACCAGTTGCGCGGGCGTGTAGGCCGGGGGGCGGAGCAGAGCTATTGTATCCTGATGACCGGCAATAAGATCGGGAAAGACAGCCAGGAAAGAGTGAAAGTAATGGTACAGACAAACGACGGTTTTGTGATCTCCGAAAAAGACATGGAACTGCGCGGCCCCGGCGATATAGAAGGCACCCGCCAGAGCGGATTGCTGGACCTCAAGCTGGCGGATATCGTGCAGGACAGGGCCATGCTGCAGGCGGCCCGGGACTGCGCGGAAAAAATACTGTCCGAAGATCCCGAGCTTGAACTTCCTGAAAATAAACCCTTACATGATTTCCTGGCCACACAACGGTCAAAATCCGCATGGAGTAAAATATCCTGACGGCTTTTACGTTGAATTCTCGGAATGACTGGCAGGGATGGTTGAACCTGAATATGTTGCTTGCCCAATACCTTCGTGAACCGTCCTCTGCCAGTCGCCAACCAAGAAAGTTGCCGTAACATTTTGACGGTTCTATCCGTTAAATAAAGTATATTAGTTATTACTAGGCACAATTAAATACGAAACCGCTTGAAATCTTCGCGCCCTACCGGTCTTATCAGTGCTTTGCAAGTTTGGATACTGGTTATGATGATTGGAATACCTGCCTTTTCCCAGGACCATCAACACAGCCCAAATTCTTCCCCATTGGAATTTGTGGAAAACAAAGGGCAATGGAATACAGATTTCAGGTACAGGGCCGCCCTCGGCGGCGCCAGCATTTTCCTCCGCAATAACGGCTTCAGAATACTGCTCATGCACCCGGGTGACATGGCAAAGCTCGATGCTTTCCGCCACGGCTCCGGCAGCGATTCCGCGCGTTACGTATATTATCCTGACGGCGCACCCAAGGATAAAAAGAAAAATTCCAACAACAGGACCGCGGTAACTTCCCCCGCCCCGGGTGACGGCGGCGGCGGCAGCAATCCCCCGGCGCCGGACCGGGTAAGAGGCCATTCCTACGACATCCAGTTCCTCAATGCCGCAGCCAACCCCGAGATCATCCCCTCCAAACCCACCCAGGACAATATCAGCTACTTTATCGGCAACGATCCTTCCAAATGGAAATCCGGCATCGGCGCCTATACGAATGTATTGTATAAAAACATGTACCCGAACATTGACGTACAGGTATATTCAGAAAGCAGCCAGCTGAAGTACGACGTGATCGTACACCCCGGTGCAAACGCCTCGGACATCAAACTGCAATACAACGGCGCCACTTCGGTAACCCTCAAAAAAGGCAACCTGCACATCCGGACCACCGTGGGCGAAGCGATCGAGCTTGCACCTTATGCCTACCAATACATCAACAGCCAGCGGAAAACCGTGAAAGTGGAATACCAGCTTTCAGGCAACACCGTTACCTATAAAATTTCCGGGCGGTACGACAACCAGTATCCCCTCGTGATAGACCCCACCGTGGTATTCGCCACCCTTTCCGGCTCAAGGGCTGAGAACTGGGGCTTTACCGCCACCTACGACGCGGGCGGCAACTTCTACGGCGGCGGCATCGCATTCGACCAGGGATACCCCGTAAGCGCGGGCGTTTATGACGGTACATTTAACGGCCGTACGTTTGATATGGCTATTACCAAGTTCAACCCCAACGGCAGCCGCATTGTATATTCCACTTACATCGGCGGTATGGGTGAAGAACAGCCTTGCAGTATGTTCGTAGACGCGGCGGGTAATCTCGTGATCTCCGGCAGGACCAATTCAGGAAACTTTCCCGCCCTTACCAATGTAGGCCCGGGCGGCGGTTCAGATATCGTAGTGGTAAAACTCAACGCCAACGGTTCCGCTTTGATCGGCTCCATGCGCATTGGCGGCAGTGGGCTGGACGGTGCGAACATGCGCGGGGAAAAGGGCGGCTCTACAGACGTGCTGCTCCGCAACTACGGCGACGATGCGCGTAGCGAAGTAGTGGTAGACGGCGGCGGAAATATCTACGTAGCCAGCTCCACGCAATCCACGAACTTCCCCGCCACTGCCGGCAGTTTTCAACCCGCCTACGGCGGGGGCCGCCAGGATGCCGTGGTAATGAAGATCAACCCGAACTGTAACGCTTTGCTGTGGGCCACCTTCCTGGGCGGCAGCGCGGAAGATGCGGCATATGTACTGGCAGTGAACGGTGGCAACAGCGTGTATGTGGCCGGCGGTACCGCCAGCAGCAACTTCCCCTCGCGCAGCGGCGTATACAGCACCTACCGCGGCGGAGCCTGCGACGGTTATATCGCGCACCTTTCGGCGGACGGCAGCACATTGCTGAGCTCCACTTTTATGGGTTCGGAAAACGGGAAGGCGGACCAGGTGTATGGCATCCAGCTGGACAGGCAGGGCGCCGTATACGTAATGGGCACCACGGAAGGCAACTGGCCCATCATGCAGCCGGCCGGCACACCCACTTTTTACAACGACAATTCCAAACAGTTCATTACTAAACTCCGGCCGGATCTTTCCGCGCTGATATACTCCACCACCTTTGGTAAAAACGCCAGTTCCCCCAGCCTGAGCCCCGTGGCTTTCCTGGTGGACCGCTGCCAGAACGTATACGTTTCCGGCTGGGGTGGCGAGCTGAACCAGGGCGCGCAATACGCCAATTCAGACACCCGCAACCTGCGCGTAACACCCGACGCCCGTAAATCCCGGTCAGACGGCAGTGACTTTTATTTCTTCGTAATGAAAAGAGACGCGCTGGATATCCTGTATGGTTCTTTTTATGGAGGAGACGGCCTGTTTGAACACGTAGACGGCGGTACCAGCCGCTTTGACCAGAACGGCGTTATTTATCAGGCCATCTGCGCATCCTGCCCGCTTTCCGGCGGAAGGATCCGCTTCCCGACAACGCCCGGGTCTTATTACACCGGCTTTACAGACGGCTGTAACCTCGGCGCCCTTAAGATCGCATTTAACCTGGATGGCGTACGCGCCGGCTTTACCACGCAGGAAAGAAGAAGGAACTATTGCGTGCCCGCCAATATCCAGTTCATAGATACTACGAATGTGCCGGCCCAAAGCTGGACCTGGAACTTTGGCGACGGCTCTCCCGATGTGGTGACCACCGTGCCTACCACCTCGCATTCTTACCCGACCGTAGGCGACTATCGCGTACGCCTGGTAAAATATGACCCGGCAAGTTGTAACCTGGCGGATACAGCGTATATGGATATCCGTGTGCGGGAAGACCGTGCGCCCATGGGCTTCACAGAGCAACGCCTGCCGCCCTGCACCGCGCTGGAATATCTCTTCGTGAACACTTCCACCCACCCGCCGGGCAAACCATTCACCAATACCTCCTTCACCTGGAACTTCGGTGACAATACGCCGCTGGTGATCACGGATACCACCCGACAGGTACACCGCTTCGCCAGCGAAGGTATCTATACCGTAAGCCTCACGCTTACTGATACAAACTATTGCAACGCTCCGGAAACGCAATCTATACAATTGCGTGTGGCCGCAAACGTGGTAGCTGCCTTTACAGTGCAGGACAGCAGCTGTGCGCCGTTCATCGCGAACTTCGACAACATCTCCAAAGGCGGCGTTACTTTCAACTGGGACTTTGGTGACGGTACGACCTCCACGGACCCGTACCCCACCCATACATATTCAATACCGGGCCGTTACCCTGTAAGGCTCGAGGCATTTGACCCGAACACCTGTAACCAGCGGCACGACACCACGATCTTCATCACGGTGATGCCGCCGCCCACAGCACAGTTCACCTACCAGCCGAACAAACCGGTGGAAAACACCCCGCATATGTTCACCAACCAGAGCACGGGCGCCACACATTACCGCTGGGATTTCGGGGATGGAAACACTTCCACCGAAGTGAACCCCACTTACCAGTACCTGCGCACCGGCACTTACGATGTCTGTCTCATTGCATTCACAGAATTTGGTTGTACGGACACTACCTGCCAGCAGGTGAGCGCTATCGTGAACCCGCTCTATGATGTGCCCACGGCATTTTCACCAAACGGGGACGGTGTGAACGATATCTGGGAGATCAAAGGTTTCGGTATCGTTCACTATGACATGAAGGTGTTCAACCGCTGGGGCCAGCTCGTGTTCCAGAGCAACGACCAGAAGCTGGGATGGAACGGCCGCTTCAACGGCACCGTGCAGCCGCTGGACGCTTACGCTTTCGTGTTGAACATCGAATTCTCGGACGGCAATAAAGTCACCAAAACAGGGAATGTTACATTATTAAGATAAAGGGTTCGGTTATGAGAAAGCATGTCTACCATATTGTCCTGATTTGTTGCCTCGCGGGCGCCGTACCGGCCTCCGCGCAAGACCTGCATTTTTCGCAGTTCTTTAACTCGCCTCTTTCCACCAATCCAGCCAACACCGGTTTTATCCCGGACGGCAACTACCGCATCGGTATCAATTACCGCAACCAGTGGGCTACCATCCCCGTTCCGTATAAAACCATGTCCCTGTTTGGCGACTTCCAGATGTTCCGTGAGCGGCTCAATTACGGCTGGGTAGGCGTAGGCGGTATGTTGCTCCGCGACGTGGCGGGCAACGGCAACCTTACTTCCACCAAAGCATACGGATCCGTGGCCTATCACCAGCTGATGGGGCAGAGCAGCCTGCTGAGCGCCGGTTTTAATGTGGGGTATGCGGACAAAAGAGTGGACCTCAGCAAGCTCACTTTCGGCAGCCAGTGGAACGGCCAGTTCTTTGATTCGCAGATGTTCTCCGGCGAGCCCTTCACCTCGGCCTCCGTTGGTTACCTGGACATGCAGATAGGCATGAATTACGCATATTTCCCCACCGACAATATTTACATCAACGGCGGTTTTTCCGTACATCACGTCAATACGCCCCGTGAGACATTTTATAATGGGGACAACCAGATAGACCGCCGCTACATCGGCTTCCTGAACGCCAGCCTCAAGCTGAACGATAAAATCATCCTCAACCCGGGCGCATATTATTCCCGCCAGGCAAACGCCAGCGAGACCATGGCAGGCGCCTACGCCGCCTATAACCTTTCCGGCGACGGTGCACAACAGCTGTTCGGCGGACTCTACTACCGTTTCCAGGATGCATATGCATTCCTCGTGGGATACCAGGTGGCGAACTTCAGGCTGATGTTCAACTACGACGCTACGGCCAGTACGCTTTCCGCTTCCAGCACCCGCCAGGGCGCGTATGAGCTGAGCCTGCTGTACATCGGGCTGTACCCGAACAGGAGTTTTTCCAATGCGAAAAGGTATACGCTCTGCCCTTCTTTCTGATAACATTTTCTCAAGGATTTCTTTCCCGCGCATAGTAACGGCCCGCCTACTTTACTTTGTCTTGATAGTTATTCGAAATTGATAACTATTTTTGCTGCATGAGCACATTCGCCAAAGTAACTCCCGCTCACATAGAGGCCCTGAAAGCCATTGTAGGGGAAGCCTATGTCTTTACCGACGAAGAGAATATTGAAAAATACGCGCACGACGAAACCGAAGACCTTCACTTCCCCCCTGAAGTGGTGCTGAAGCCCGCGACCACGGGAGAAGTAAGCCGTATTATGAAACTGTGCAACGAGGCCCTTTTGCCCGTAACGCCCAGGGGCGGCGGCACCGGCCTCAGCGGCGGGGCGCTTGCCCAGCACGGCGGCGTGCTGCTCTCCACTGAAAGATTAAATAAGATCATCGAAATAGACGAACGTAACCTCCAGGTGACCACCGAGCCGGGTGTGATCACGCAGGTATTGCAGGACGCGGTACGCGAAAAGGGATTGTTTTATCCCCCGGATCCCAGCAGCCGCGGCACCTGTTTTATTGGCGGGAACATTGCCGAGAACTCAGGCGGGCCCAAGGCCGTGAAGTACGGCGTGGTAAAGGATTATGTGCTGAACCTGGAACTGGTGCTGCCAAACGGCGAAGTGATCTGGACAGGCGCGAATGTGCTGAAAAACGCCACCGGGTACAATCTCACGCAGCTGGTAGTAGGCAGTGAAGGCACGCTGGGCATCGTTACAAAAATTGTTTTAAGGCTCATCCCGTTGCCCAAACACGACCTGCTGATGCTGGTGCCGTTTAATTCAGCGGAGTTTGCCTGTGCGGCTGTGAGTGCCATTTTCCGCGCCGGTTACACCCCATCCGCCCTGGAATTTATGGAAAGGGACGCATTGCTGTGGGTGACGCAGTTTGTAGACAGCAGCATGGTGAAAATAGACGATGAAGTGCAGGCCCACCTGCTTATTGAAGTAGACGGCAATCACCCGGACATGCTCTTCCAGGAGATGGAAGCTATCGCGGCCGTAGTAATGGAATTCGGTTGCGGGGAAATACTTTTTGCGGACAGTCACCAGCAGAAAGAAGAGCTCTGGAAGCTGCGCCGCAGGGTGGCCGAGGCGGTAAAAAGCAATTCCATCTATAAAGAAGAAGATACCGTGGTGCCCCGCGCGGAGCTGCCTCTGCTACTCAATGGCGTAAAGGCCATAGGGGAGCGGTACGGGTTTAAGTCTGTATGTTACGGGCACGCGGGAGACGGCAACCTGCATGTGAATATCATCAAAGGGGACATGACGGAGGAGGCCTGGAACGGTACGCTGAAAGACGGCATCCGCGAGATATTTGAACTGGTGAAACGTTTGGGCGGCACTATTTCCGGCGAGCATGGCATCGGGCTGGTGCAGAAGGATTATATGGAGATCATTTTCAGTAAGCAGCAGATGCTGCTGATGAAGCAGATCAAGCAGGTGTTTGACCCGAATAACATCCTGAACACGGGAAAAATATTCGACTAGGCTGGTAAGATAATCGTATAAAGAAACGTTAATGCGTATGGCAGACCGGCAAAAAACAGATAATTTAGCTTGTAATAATGTATGATCATGAAACGTATATTCCTGGCCGTTATCCTGGTAGTCTGCGCACAAGTTGCGTCAGCCCAGTATTATAAAACAGACACCGTAAGAGGTTTCGATCCCAGCAGGTTGATGGTGGGCGGTAGTTTTGGTATGGGGTTTGGGGACTATACGCTGGTAAATATATCACCGATCATCGGGTATCGTTTTACCCCGATGTTTGCAGGTGGCCTGGCGCTGAATGCACAGCTGTCCTGGGAGAAGCTGAGAGATTATGACGGTGAAATCTTTGCGCGGAACAATTATAATATGTTGGGCGGCGGGCTCTGGGGGCGTTTTTATCCTATTCCTCAATTATTCCTCCAGGCGCAACCCGAATACAACAGCATTACTGAAAAATACAGGGATTACAGGAACGACCCTGTGGTGACGGTAAAAAGCCGCTATGGCGCACCCAGCCTGCTGTTAGGAGGTGGTTACGCCCAGCCGATAGGCATGGGTAATTCAGCCTTCGTGATCATGATCCTGTATGATGTATTGCAGGATGAAAACTCCCCTTACCGGAATCGTCCGGTGATCTCCGCGGGCGTGAATGTCGGGTTCTAAAAAGCGTAAAATCGCCTTTCTAAGTCCAGGGTAAGTCCAGGTAAAGTCCAAGTAAAGTCCAAGTAAAGTCCAAGTAAAGTCCAAGTAAAGTCCAGGTATGCCAGTATGATACTCCTATTATACAGTTATCATACTTGCTTCATACGCTGGTCTAACCTTTGTCATACTCCCTTCTTTCCCCTTCTACCCCTATCTCTCCCCACACATGACATGAATTTTATGTTATATTGTATATAATAACTAAACAATTATTTACAAATACTGCTATATTTGCCTTATGCAACAGCAAGCAGACGTAGCCGTTATTGGCGCGGGCATTGTAGGCCTGGCCACCGCTTACCACCTGGCCCTCAAAGGGAAAAAGGTAGTCGTATTCGAACGTACACCCCGCGCCACCGGCGCTTCTTTCCGCAATTTCGGGTTGGTATGGACCATCGGCCAGCAGGCCGGCGCCATTTACGATCGCGCATTGTACGGGCGTGGGATCTGGAAAGAAATAGCCGCTAAAACGGGCCTTTCCTGCGAAGAGACTGGCTCCCTTCATCTTGGGTATCACAATGACGAAGTAGCAGTCATGGAAGAATTTGCCCGCACCGGCAGCGCTCATTGTGAAGTGCTCACCGCCAAAGAGGCCGCCCAAAAGAGCAACGCCTTTCAGTCCAATGGCCTCAAAGCCGCCCTCTGGAGCCCCATGGAAATGATGCTGGACCCGCGCGTGGCCAGCGCCACCCTGGCTGCTTTCCTGCAGTCGGAATACAAGGTGGACATTCACTTCAATACCGCTGTGAACGGCATCAGCATGCCATTCGTCGAAACAAAAAACGGTCAGTGGAAAGTAGAACAGGTATACGTGTGCAGCGGTCAGGACTTTGAAACACTCTACCCGTCTGTATTTGAAGCCGCGCCCATCACCCGCTGCAAATTGCAGATGATGCGCACCGTGTCCCAACCGGGCAACTGGAAGCTAGGCCCCGCGCTTAGCACCGGCCTCAGTATGCTGCATTATGCCTCTTTCGCACAATGCCCTTCATTGCCGGCGCTGCGCAAAAGGATCGAAGCATCACTGCCCGAATACCTGCAATACGGCATTCACCTGCTGGTATCGCAAAACGGCGCGGGGGAACTTTCCCTTGGAGACAGCCATGAGTACGGCAAAGAAGTGGATCCCTTTGACAAAGAACTGATCAATCAGCTGATCCTTCAATACATCAAAACATTTTTGCTGGCGCCCTCCTTCGAGATAAAGGAACGCTGGCACGGTGTATATCCCAAACTCACCAATGGCGAAACAGACCTCGTACTGCAGCCCGAACCGGGCGTGACCATCCTCAACGGTCTGGGCGGTGCGGGCATGACCCTTTCGTTTGGCCTTGCCAGGGATGTAACGGCAAAATTTTAATCTCATATAAAACGTTTCACGTAACAGGGGCAGCTTTCCAGCCGCCCTTTTTTTATGCTTTCTTGGCTGAAATCCCTATTTTTATTTTTATTCTAACGTTTACGTCAAAATCTGTACATGGCACCTGACCAGAACCAGTTCATGTCGCCTGGGATATTTATCGTTTTTATCGCCAGCTACTTTTTCCTGCTATTGCTCATCTCTTACCTGACCACACGAAAGGCTGATGCCCAATCTTATTTTATCGGCAACAGGAATTCCGTATGGTACCTGGTGGCCATCGGTATGATCAGCGATTCCTTGTCCGGCGTTACTTTCATCTCTGTACCCGGTAAAGTGGAAACCAGTTCTTTCACCTACCTGCAAACCATTCTCGGATATATACTGGGCTATGTGATCATCGCCACGGTATTGCTGCCATTGTATTATAAACGGAACCTCACGTCCATCTACACATATCTGCAACAGCGCTTCGGCCCCATCACGCAGAAGACCGGCGCGGTGTTTTTTATCCTGTCAAGACTGGTGGGCGCGGCCGCGAGGCTGTTCCTGGTGGCGGGCGTATTGCAGCTGTTTGTGTTCGACTATTACCATGTTCCCTTTGTTTTATCCGTATCCATTATGATCGCGCTCATGCTGGTGTATACGTACCGCGGCGGGATCAAAACGCTGGTGTGGACGGATGCGATGCAGTCCACCTTCCTGCTGCTGGCCGTAGTGCTCACCATCGTGGTGATCTGCAGCGATCTGAACTGGGGAGTAGGGGACCTGGTCAGTAATGTGGTGAACAACCCGAGGTCAAAGACCTTTTTCTGGGACTGGAAGGCTGCCAACTTTTTCCCCAAGGAATTTTTCGGCGGTATGATGATAGCCGTGACCATGACGGGCCTGGACCAGAATATGATGCAGAAGAATCTCAGCTGCCGTTCTTTGGGCGAGGCGCAGAAAAACATTTATTCCTTCAGCATCATGCAGCTGGTGGTGAATGTATTTTTCCTGAGTCTGGGCGTGCTGCTGTATGAATACATGAGCGCAAACGCGCTGCAGATACCGCTGGGCGCGGACGGCAGGAAACTCACGGACCAGGTGTTCCCCATGCTGGCGCTCACCCAGCTGGGCACGTTTGCCAGTATCATTTTTATCGTCGGGCTCACGGCGGCCACCTTCTCCAGTGCGGACAGCGTGCTCACCACGCTCACCACTTCCTTTTACATCGATATCCTCGGCCACCCCACGGAAGGAATGGATGCAAGGAAAAAACGTATCCGGAATGTTATACATATCGGTTGTGCGGTCGCGTTACTGCTCACGATACTTTTGTTTAAGGTGTTCAACCAAAGCGCAGTGATAGATACGGTACTGTTCCTGGCTACGATCACTTACGGGCCGATGCTGGGACTGTTTGCCTTCGGTATCCTGAACAAGCGGCCCATACTGGATTACGGCTCGGTGGTAGTATGTATCATTTCGCCCATCCTGTGTTTTATATTATCAAAGTACTCCGCACAGTGGCTGGGCGGATATAAATTCGGTAATGAGCTGCTGATCGTGAACGGGCTGTTTACGTATATCGGTTTATGGTTGTTTTCCAAAAACAGAATGGCCTTGCAGCCGTTGCAGTAAAAATGTGTAGATTGTAAAACAAAATTGAACAGCAGATGAATGATATGTTAAAGAACCTGCAGATGCGGGATTGGACGGAAACCAAAGCACACTCCAGCTGGCAGATATTCAAGATCATGGCGGAGTTTGTAGAGGGGTTTGAAGCGCTGGCAAAAATTGGCCCCTGTATTTCAATATTCGGCTCTGCCCGTACCCGTGAAGGCAATCCGTATTACGAACTGGCCTGTGACGTTGCCTGCCGTCTTGCGCAGGATGGTTTCGGTATTATTTCCGGCGGCGGCCCCGGCATTATGGAAGCGGCCAATAAAGGCGCACAGAAAGCAAAAGGTAAAAGCGTAGGGCTGAACATCCAGCTGCCGCATGAACAATACGCCAATCCTTATCTTGATAACGACAAAAATCTCCACTTCGATTATTTCTTTGTCCGCAAAGTGATGTTCGCCAAATATTCCCAGGGTTTTGTCATGATGCCCGGCGGCTTCGGCACGATGGACGAATTTTTTGAAGTAGCCACCCTCATCCAGACCAAAAAAATGACGGAAACGCCGCTGGTACTGGTAGGCAGGGAATACTGGAGCGGATTGCTGAGCTGGATAGATACGGTGATGATGAAAAAAGAAAGCAATATCCACCCGGAAGACCTGGACCTGCTGAAAGTATTCGATACGGCGGACGAAGTGGTGGAATACTTCCGCGTGTTTTACACCACGAACAAACTCCGGCCCAACTTTTAGGTATTACTCCATTAACATATACATATGGATGATATTTATCCAGTGTAAATAAATTGAATACATTTATAAAAGTCACAGCCTATAGCGGACCATTACAAGATGTTATATGGTCAATAGTTGTGTCTTTTAATGGTTAACATGGGGTAAAGAGCCTGATAGTACTATCAGGCTCGATTTGTTTGAGGCTGACTTATAATTGCTTAGGTTTGCAAAAAAAAAGGCATGGAGGTAATATCGGGGGAGATTCAGGCGTTTGCAGAGAAGTACACTACTCCGGAACCGGGGTTGTTATACCGTTTACACCGTGAAACATACCTGAAGGTAGACCAGCCTCATATGCTGAGCGGTCACGTTCAGGGCCGTTTTTTGACCATGGTAAGCCAGATGATGCGTCCCCGGCGTATCCTGGAGATCGGCACTTACACCGGTTATTCCGCCATCTGTCTTGCACAGGGGCTTGCGGAAGACGGTCACCTGCACACAATAGATGTGAATGAAGAACTGGAGGAAATGAGCGGCCGTTATATTACCGAAGCCGGTTTCAGGGAGCGCATCACCCAGCACACCGGCAAAGCGGCGGACATCATCCCGCAGCTGGACGAAGTGTTTGACCTGGTATTTATCGATGCGGACAAAGCCGGTTATGGCGGGTACTACGATCTCATGTGGGAAAAGCTCAGGCCGGGCGGTTTTATGCTGGCGGACAATGTGCTGTATCATGGAGAAGTGGTGCTGGAAGAAACAGCGCAAAGCAACAACGCCAAAGCGATGATCAGCTTCTGCCGCAAAGCGGTGGCGGACGATCGGGCGGAAACGCTGCTGCTCACCATGCGCGACGGCGTGCTGATGATCCGTAAAAAGTAGGATCGTCTCAAAGGAAGACCCATTAAATCCGACATATACATGCAAATAAAGTCATACTGCCTGGCAATCTCTTTGCTTATAGGCGCAGCTGTAAACGCGGCGGCGCAGAACATGAGCACCACACAGTACATAGACACGTATAAGAACATTGCCATGGAAGAAATGCGCCGCTCCGGCGTACCCGCGGCCATCAAGCTCGCGCAGGGGATCCTTGAGACCCAGTCCGGCAACGGCTGGCTGGTGCTGAACAGCAACAATCATTTCGGTATAAAATGTAAGAACAACTGGGCGGGGCCCAGCGTAAACTATGATGATGACGCCCGCCAGGAATGTTTCCGCAAATACGGTTCCCCCGCTGAATCCTGGAAAGACCATTCCGAATTCCTGCGCAACAATCCCCGTTACAAATTCCTGTTCGACCTGAACCCGGAAGATTACAAAGCCTGGGCATACGGTCTTAAAACCGCGGGTTACGCCACCAGCAGAACCTATCCGCAGCAGCTCATCCAGATCATCGAAACATATCAGCTGCAACAATTCAACGCGATCGCGATGGGCAAACAGCCTATCCCCGCAAGCCCTTCACTGGCAGGCGATCCCGGCTCGTACGAACCTGTACAGCCTTCCGGCCGCGACAATAACGTGATCACGCCGCAACCCGCTGCTGCTAAAAAATACCCGGTAGGCACGGAATTCCGCATCAACAATCGCAAAGTGATATTTGTTAAGGAAGGTACGGCGCTGATCCAGGTAGCCAGCCAATACGATATCCGTCTCAGTTCATTGCTCAAATACAACGACATCACCGAAGACCAGCCGCTGCTGGAAAAAGATATGCTCATCTTCCTGCAAAGCAAAAGCAAACGCGGGCAGAACGATTATCATATTGTAGCGCCCGGCGAATCGCTGCACGACATTGCGCAGGCGGAAGGCGTTCAGATCCGCTGGCTCCGCAAACGCAACAAACTCGATGAGGGCGACCAGCCCGCCGCCGGCGAAAAAGTGGCGCTGGATGGTTACGCATCTTCCAAACCCCGCCTCGGCAGCAATTCCGTAGCGAAAGTGGACGATCATAAAGACCTGGACCCGAAACAGATCATCAAAGACGTAAAGGAAGAGATCGCCAAAGCCACCGCCGCGCCTGAACCCGCGCCATCCAATACGTCTGCGCGTAATACAGAAAAATCTTCAGGCATCCCGCCCTCCATGGTGGAAGACCTGAAAAAAGCCGGCGGCTCGGTAACGCCCGCGGGCTCCCAATATCATACCGTAACGGAGAAAGAAACACTGTACAGCATTTCACGGAGGTACAACATCACCGTGGCGCAGCTGCAGCAATGGAACAACCTCCAGGACAACGGCATCAGGATCGGGCAACAGCTCGTGGTACGTAAATAATTCACCGCAATGACGACGATACAGGTACACGACAAAAAATTCATCCCGTTTATCGCAGCAGCCGATCTGCAGGCGCGTGTAAAAGAAATGGCGCAGCAGCTCAGCCACGACCTCCGGGGCGAACGCCCGCTGTTCATCGGCATCCTCAACGGCTCGTTTATGTTCGCCGCGGACATCTTCAAATATCTCTCCATCGAAGCGGAGATATCCTTCATCAAACTGGCATCCTATAAAGGCACCAAAAGCACCGGCAATGTGATCACAGCTATCGGGCTGGAAGAAGACCTGTTCGGCCGCACCGTGGTGATCGTGGAAGATATCGTGGACACCGGCAAAACCCTCAGCCAGTTCCTGCCGCAACTGGAGCATCAGCAACCCAAAAAGATGATGGTCGTATCCCTCCTGCACAAACCGGAGGCGATGACGCACCCCGTCAAGATCGATTACCTCGGGTATACGGTACCCAACAAGTTCCTGCTGGGCTATGGCCTCGATTACGACGGCCTGGGCCGCAATCTGCCGGAAATATACCAGCTGGCGGAATAGGAGGAATCCCGGCCGCGCGGGGTAAATTTTAGCCGGTTACACCAACTGATTAAATATTTTCTTAATTTTAAGTGTCGTTGTATGTAATTAAATTACTATGCATAAGCTCCTCATGCTGCTTTGTTGGCTTTGCGGGAGCATGATGGCAGAGGCACAACAAAAAACCAGGGGAGTAGTGTCCGGCGCGGTGCTGGACAGTGTGAACCAGAACCCTTTGCAGGGGGTGCGCGTGAGCATTCTGAGAGATACAGTAACGGTTAAGACAAATCAGTATGGACTATTTCGGATAGACGTTCCTGCCGGCAGCACGCATCTTGTTTTTGAATACCCCGGTTACCTTACCAAAACGGTGCCCCTCAACCATTATGATCGCATGCTCATAGAGCTGAGCCACGTTGGAAAAAATCCAGGTACCAGTGCGGACATTGCCAAAGCCAGGGCCAGGGCAAGGTTTGCCCATAGCTCAAACCCCAACTACGGAAACGTGGGCATGGGCGTATCCGCTTTTTTTGATGAGACCTACGGCAAACTGTACGAGAATAAATTTGTGGATGCTGAAAAGGTCAACCACTCGTCCTTTGCATTGGACGTGGACCGCGCGGCCTACAGCAATATGCGGCGTTTTGTAAAATTGCGCGAACATATACCCGTGGACGCGGTGAGGATCGAAGAGCTGGTGAATTATTTCCATTACAGTTATCCCGCCCCGAAAGGAGACAGCATTTTTGTGTTGTATTCCCATTACACAGACTGCCCCTGGACGCCGGAGCACAATCTCCTGGAGATCGCCGTGAGAGCGCGGCAGATAGAAACGGACAGTCTCCCTTCCAGTAACCTTGTATTCCTGATAGACATTTCAGGCTCCATGGGCACGGCGAACAAACTGCCGCTGCTGCAGGCCGCCTTCCGTGTGCTGGTGAACAACCTCCGCCCGAGGGACCGCGTGGCCATCGTTGCTTATGCCGGCGCGCCCGGACTGGTATTGCCCTGCACGCCGGGAAATGAAAAAGAAAAGATACTCAACGCTATTGACTATCTCAGCGCCGGCGGCGCCACCGCCGGGGAAGCCGCCATCAAAATGGCTTACCAGATCGCCGAGGAAAACTTCATCCCCAATGGCAATAACCGCGTGATAATGGCCACAGACGGCGATTTCAACGTAGGCCAGACCAGCGACCAGGATATGGAAGACCTCATCATGCAAAAGAAAGAAAGCGGCGTGTTGCTCACCTGTCTTGGTTTTGGTATGAAGGATTATAAGGACAGCAAGCTGGAAACCCTTTCCAGTAAAGGCAACGGCAATTTCGCGTACATCGATGATATGGAGGAGGCGAACAAGGTATTTGCCCGCGAGTTCGGCAGCACCCTGTTCACCGTAGCCCGCGACGTGCGCGCGGAGATCACTTTTAATCCGAACCGTGTAAAAGCATATCGTCTGATAGGGTATGAAAACAAAGTGCTGAAAGAAGATAATTCCGAAGGAGCAAAGATCGTGGGCGGCATTGTAGGCTCAGGCAATTGTGTAGTAGCGCTGTACGAGATCATCCCGGCAGAGCAGGATACGGAGGATCAACTGGCTACTACCCGCATCCGGTACCGCACCGAGCAGGATACCACGATGCGTTTACTCGAAAAAGATATCCATGAGTCCCGGCAGATATTCGCCGCCGCACCGGATGATTTCCGTTTTGCCGCATCCGTGGCTTTATTTGGCATGCTGGTGAAAAACTCCACGTACAAAGGCACGGGCACCATCACCATGGTAACGGACATTGCCAAAAAATCCCTCGGGCCGGACAAAGGCGGTTACCGCATGGAATTCCTGAAGCTGATAAAACTGGTGAAGAAAAATACTACCTGGCTGAAGTGACAGCTGAAGCCCGTTTCCATCCGAATGTCCCGATCAGCATCCCCGCAATACTACAGATCAGCCCCACAAACAAAGGCGGCGTTTCCGTTTCCGTTACTTCGCTATAGATATAACCCGCCGTACCAAGGACGATCGAGAGAATAGCGCCTCCTTCATTGGAACGTTTCCAGTACAGCCCTGCCGTGAGTGGTACAAAAAGAGAGACCAGGCTCAGTACGGAAGAGGATGCCACCAGCTCGTAAATATCCTGGCTGCTGAAAGCCATGCCCATGGAGATAGCGGATATGATCACCACCGAGAGGCGGATCACCCGTAGGAATTGTTTGTCCGTAATATTCTTGAAGAAAGGGCGGATGATGTTTTCACCCAGCACGGTAGCAGGCGCCAGTATCGCGCCGCTGGTGGTGCTCATCACGGCGCTCAGTAAAGCCCCGAAAAATAATACCTGTATAAAAAGGTTGCCATGCAGCAGTACTATGTTCGGCAATATTTTTTCCGTGCCCATGTCCGCCAGCTCAGGGTACAGCTGCTGCGCGCAAAGCACGATCAGCAAAGGAATAGAACCTATCACGAGGTACATGAGCGCACCGAGGTATGAGGAATATTGCGCCACCTTTTCGCTTTTGCTGCTCATGAGCCGCTGAAACACGTCCTGCTGGGGGATAGAGCCCAGCCCGATGGTGAACCATGCCGCCATGTAATGCAGCCAGCTGTTCCAGTCATTGTCGGGAAAAAAGCGGAATGTGCCGGCGGGAGCCCGGTCTACCACCGCTTGCATACCACCCGCGTGATGCACGACGATCACCGCGATCACTACTATCCCGACAATGATCATGATGGTCTGTATAAAATCCGTAACCGCTACGGACCACATGCCGCCCATATACGTGTATGCCATTACGATCAGCCCGCTGGCGATCATGGCGGTGCCGTGCGGCACACCCATCACGGTATTGATCACGATGCCCATGGCTACGATCTGCGCGGCGATCCAGCCGAAATAGGAGGGGATCATGAGCAGGGCGGATACCAGTTCCGCTTTGCGCCCATACCGTTCCCTGAAATAATCGCAGAACGTCAGGAGGTTTGTACGGTAAAGTTTACGCGCATAAAACAAACCCACCAGCAGTAAACACAACGATGCGCCGAAGGGGTCTTCTATCACGCCGATGAGCCCGTTCTGCGCAAATTCGCTGGTAGCGCCCAGCATGGTCTCCGAGCCGAACCAGGTAGCGAATATCACACAGGTGCTGATGCCGAGGGGCAGGCTGCGCCCGGCCACAATAAAGTCTCCCGCGCTTTTCACTTTGCGGGCGGCCCAGCGGCCGATGAGGATGGTAATGAGGAGATAAACCAATACGAATGCGGTGAGCATCGGCTTTTATTATTTGATGATGCGGAAACAGTGCCGGAGCAGCTTCCCCTGGAAATCGAAAGGAACGGTCTGCGCCGTGATGTTTTTGATGGAAGATGCCTGTATGGCGGGCTCGTCCAGCTCAAACTTCCGCAGGTTGTTGCTGAAATACAATACCCCGTCTTTTTTCATGGTCAGCAATACCTTGTTCACAAGGTCCACATGATCCCGCTGGATGTCCAGGAAATCTTTCATGCGTTTGCTGTTGGAAAAGGTGGGAGGGTCCAGCACTACCAGGTCGTAGGTGTTCAGTTTCAGCTCATCCAGGTACTGGAGTACGTCCGCGTGTATGTATTGATGTTTGGCCGGGTCCATCAGGCCGTTCAGCTGCATGTTCTCTTCCGCCCAGGCCAGGTAGGTCTTTGAAAGGTCGATGGAAGTGACGGATGCCGCGCCTCCCGCTGCCGCGTACACGGAAAAGGAGCCGGTATAACAAAAGAGGTTGAGCACTTTTTTATCCTTCGATTCTTCCCGCACCATATGCCGGGTAATGCGGTGGTCCAGGAAAAGGCCGCTGTCCAGGTAATCGCTGAGGTTCACTTTGAATTTCAGGCCGTCTTCCTGCACGATCAGTTCTTCTTTGGAAAAGTCTATTTTTTCGTACTGGCTTTGCCGGTTCTGTTTGCGCTGGCGGGTGCGGAGGTAGAGATCGTCGCGTTGTACGTTCAGCACTTTGGCGATCACCACGAGGCTCTGTTCCAGCCAGGCTTCGTAGGCTTCATCGTCCAGCTTGTGATCGCTCTGGTATTCGGCTACGTATACTTTGTCCTCGTACAGCTCAATGATGAGGGGGAATTCAGGCAGGTCCCTGTCGTACAGCCGGAAGCAGGTGATGCCCTGGCGCCTGGCGGTTTTACGGAGGTGCTTTTCTACTTTGCTGAGCCTGTTCTCAAACATCTGGAACTTGTCTGACATAGGTGCAAATATGGGATTTTTCGCCCGCTTATGCCAGCGGAGGGTCTTGAAAATAATGAGGGAATGGAATGCTGACCGGTACCGCTATAAAAAAATCCCCGGCCATAGGGCCGGGGACCTGGAAAATATATGGATCAGCCAGGGAGCAACTGTGGCAGCTCCCGGCTACTTAGCTTCGTTATCAGCTGAAGATATCCTTCACTTTTTCGAAGAATCCTTTCTCGCTTTTTTCAGGGTTCGGCTTGAAGTTGCCGGATTCCTGCATTTTTTCGAGCATGGCTTTTTCTTCGGAAGTAAGGGCCTGCGGGGTCCATACGTTCACATGGATCAGTTGGTCGCCTTTTTCGTAGCTGTTCACGGAAGGGAAACCTTTGCCTTTGAGGCGGAAGATCTTACCGCTTTGTGTGCCAGGCGGTACTTTGATCTTGGCTTTCCCGTCTATGGTGGGCACTTCGAGCGATACGCCAAATGCCGCGTCGGGGAAGGAGATGTGCAGGTCATAGGCCACGTTCAGCCCATCGCGCTGCAGCTCCGGGTGCGGCTCTTCCTCGATGAGGATGAGCAGGTCGCCGGGTGCGCCGCCTCTTTCGCCGGCATTGCCTTTGCCGCTCATGCTCAGCTGCATGCCTTCCATTACGCCCGCCGGGATGTCGATGGATACGGTCTCTTCCCCGTATTGACGGCCTTCGCCTTTACAGGTCGTACATTTATTGGTGATCACCTGGCCTTCCCCGTTACAGGTGGGGCAGGTGGTAACGGTCTGCATCTGGCCCAGGAAGGTCTGGGTCACTTTGCGTACCTGGCCGGAGCCCTGGCAGGTGGTACAGGTCTGGAAGGAGTTGCGGTCCTTCGCGCCTAAGCCGCTGCAGGTGGTACAGGTCACATGTTTTTTAACCTTGATCTTTTTATTGGAGCCTTTGGCGATTTCTTCGAAGGTGAGTTTGATCTTCACGCGGAGATTGCTGCCGCGGGTGCCCCGGCTTCTTCTTGCTCCACCGCCCTGCGCCCGGCCGCCCCCGAAGAAGCTGCCGAAGATGTCTTCACCGAAGATGTCACCGAAGTTGGAGAAGATGTCGTCCATGTTCATATGGCCGCTGCCGCCGTAGCCGCCACGGTTGCCCATGCCTGCATGCCCGAAGCGGTCATACTGCGCGCGTTTGTCCGGGTCGCTCAGCACTTCATAGGCTTCCGCCGCTTCTTTGAATTTTTCTTCCGCCTCTTTATTGCCTGGGTTACGGTCAGGGTGGAACTGCATGGCCACCTTGCGGTAAGCCTTTTTAATTTCATCCTGGGAGGAGGATTTGGAAACCCCGAGTATTTCGTAATAATCTCTTTTGGTGGACATGTTTATACACTTGAATAGCCCACTCCTCTGAGCGGGCTGTGATAGTTATTTACTGCGGTATGCTGATGCGCCGTTATTTTCCAACAACAACGCGGGCATGGCGGATGATCTTGTCATTCAGGTAATAACCTTTCTGTAATACATCCAGCACTTTCCCTTTCAGCTCTTCTGTCGGGGCGGGTATTTCCGTGATGGCATCGTGCAGGTCCGCGTCAAATTCCTGGTGCAGGCTGTCCATAGGCTTCAGCCCTTTGCTTTGCAGTATACTGCTCAGTTTGTTGAACACCAGCAGCACGCCTTCTTTTACGGTATCCACACCGGTGGCCGTTTCAAGCTGTTTGGCGGCTCTTTCGGAATCGTCCAGCACGTCCAGTAAGGCAATGATCACTTCCTTGTTGGCGGTATTTATCAGTTCGATACGCTCTTTGGCGTTACGTTTTTTGAAATTGTCGAAATCGGCGTTCAGGAGCAGGTATTTTTTACGCAACTCTTCCAGTTCACCCCGTAATTTGTCCGCCTCTCCTTCTTCAGTCAGGGCATCATTCAAATGGGTGGAGCCGGCCTGGTTCTCATCAGCATTGATGTCGATGTCATTTGGCCCGTTCTGCCCTTTTGCCTGCATATCTTTGTCTTTTTCTGTCATGATGGTATAAATTATCTGCAAATTTACCATCGTCAATAATTTTGCCAAGGGGTAAAGTGGGGACAATTTGGCAGAAATTTAGGGGACTCCGGCCGTGATTGCCGCTGTTAAAGGGATGTATTACCTTAATTCGTAATGACATGGCATCCGTTTCTTTAGCCTGAGAGTTGTATTTTTGTGCCCGAATTGCAATAAATGACTAAAGTTTTTTTAAAGAAGAAGATACAGAACCGCGTGCTGCTTGGGCATCCATGGGTTTTCGGGAATGAAGTAGGCCAGATCGAAGGCGAAGTGAACGCCGGGGATACCGTGGACGTATTCCTGCACAACGGCTCTTTCCTCGGCAGGGGCTACATCAACCCCCAGAGCCAGATCCTCGTGCGCCTGCTCACCCGCGACCGCAAAGAAGAGATCAACGAACAGTTTTTCCTGAACCGCCTCCAGAAGGCCTGGGATTACCGTAAAAAGATCGGGTATGTGGAAAACTGCCGCCTTGTTTTCGGCGAAGCGGATGAGCTGCCCGCCCTCGTGATCGACAAATTCAACGATTATCTCGTGATCCAGACCCTCGCATTGGGGATAGACCGCTGGAAACCGGCCATCGTGGACGCATTGAACAAAATATTCTCCCCCAAAGGCATCTACGAGCGCAACGACGTGCCCGTACGTGAACTGGAAGGGCTGCCCCAACAGAAAGGGTTCCTCAGCGCCCCCTTCGATACCAACATCATCCTGAACGAAAACGGCCTCAAATTCCATGTGGACATCGAAAATGGCCAGAAAACCGGCTATTTCCTGGATCAGCAGGACAACCGCCGGGAGATCAAAAATATCGTGAAAGGGGCGGACGTGCTGGAGGCTTTCTGCTACACCGGCACCTTCAGCTGCCATGCCGGCCATTACGACGCCAAAAGCGTGCTCGGGCTGGATATTTCCGAACATGCCGTGGCCACCGCCCGCCGCAATGCCGAGCTGAACAACCTGCAGGATATCTGCAAATTCCAGGCGGTGAACGCCTTCGACCAGCTGAAACAGTGGACCAAAGAAGAAAAGAAGTTCGATGTGGTGATCCTGGACCCCCCGGCCTTTACCAAAAGCCGTGAGAACATCCAGAAGGCCATTACGGGATACAAAGAGATCAACCTGCGCGGGATGAAGTTGTTGAAGCCGGGCGGCTTCCTGGTGACCGCCAGCTGTACGAACCTGGTAAACCCTTCCATGTTCCTCGAAACCATCGATATGGCGGCGAAGGATGCGCGGAAGAAGCTCAGGCAGGTTACTTTCCAGACGCAGGCGCAGGATCATCCCATTCTTTGGAATATTGAGAATACGACGTATCTGAAGTTCCTGGTTGTTGAGGTACAGTAAACAAAGGGAAGGTAGGATTGGGGTACACTGGTGATATTTTCACCTGTTTCACGAAGCGCTCTCCTATATCTCTCGTATAAGTATCCTATATCTATCGTATATGCTCGCCGGTTTGGTTAATATAATATTAAAAAGGCCGTCACTGATTGTCAGTGACGGCCTTTTTGTTTATAAAGAGTAAATTATTTCACAACATTAAATTTCCCCGATTCTACCAGCGTTCCGTTCTTCTCACGTAACTGGAAAATGTATAGTCCGCTGTAGTAATTGTCGAGGGGTACCTCAGTCCTGCCTGCCAGATTTTTGATGTGATCCATTTTTTTGCCAAGGAAGTTGTATACAATAATCTCATAAACCTTGTCGTTATTACGCTGGATTTCGAAATAGATCTTGCTGGTTGCGGGATTAGGATATGCCTTAACAACTTTACTCGCACCCTCCGTCGTTTCTGGAAGGGATTTGCTTTGAGACCAGGCCGGGAAGGACAAGGTACAGAGCACAATAAATATGATGAGAGTAGAGTTTCTTAACATAGTATCCAAAGATAATGATTTTTTTAAATATTAAGCCAAATGTTTCTGGTTTTGGTTCTATTATAAAGATAACAAACGGCGAGCCAAATTGTGTGGATAAATTGTGCTTTTTTTGAAAAATTTAACGCTTGTTAACGGAACCGCCCCAAATCCTCATTTCTTCAAATAAACCGCCCTTTCCTCTCCTTAAATTAACAATCGCAAAGTGTTTTAGAAGCTCGGGCAGGTGACGCTGTTCAGCGTTGTGTTCCTGCTATTGAGGAAATTTTTGAACACCATGCTGATTTCAAAACCACCCATTGCCTGGCTGGCGGTCCGCAGTTTGGACACGTTCACGTCATAACTCAGCCCGATCTCGTAAGCCCCCATATCCAGCCTGATCACCGGCACCACGGCATCGTTCCAGCGGAAGAACAGGCCGCCGTAAAAGCCCCTGTCCGATTCCAGCCCCTGGTCCATCAGCCCGTAGCCCAGCAGGGCCCCGCCGATAAACTCCGAGTAGGCGCCCTGGTGGATCTGGTTGTAATGCGCCACCACCTTCACCCTTTCGGACACGGGGATGGTTATACCCATATTAAAGCTCAGCTTCGCATCCAGCTCCACTTCTGAGTCGTTGTAGAAAGACACCTTGGGGTTGTTGAAATGATAATAAGCCGCCCCGATGTAATAAAAAGTGCCTTCACTCAGCTCGCTGTTATAACTCATGCCCACACCCATATCCCAGTACCCGTAACCGATCTTGGCCAGCCTGCCTTCTTCGCCGGTAGGGGCAAAGGGGTCGAAGCGGCCCGCGGTGTACTGGTTGTTGAAAGTGAGGTGCGTGGGGTCAAACTGGCGCTGTACGAAGCCACCCATAAAACCCAGGGAAAGGAAGCTGGCTTTGTCTTCATTCAGCGATTTGTGGTAGTTGATGGCGGGGAGTATCTGTACGGAACGCAGGTTGGACGCGCCTGCCTTGTCGTAGGTGAGCTGCAGGCCGGCCGTTACGTGGTCGTTGTAGTTCCCTACCGGGAATTTCATTTCCCCGCTCACGGTGCCCGTTTGGTACGGAATGGTCACACTGTTCCACTGGTTGCGGTATACGCCCTGTATACGCACGTCCCCCTTAAAGATCCCGATCAGCCCCGGGTTTCGCAGGATGGGCGTTTCCGCGAACTGGGACAAATGGATATCCTGCGCCTGCGCACCCAGTGCTCCCGTTGCCAGGAGGGCGCTTAACCACAGTTTTTTCATGCTTTGCAGCGTTTTCATGTTTATCGTAATAAGGTTACATTTCCTTTTAATTCAAACCGCTCTCCTGAATCGCACAGGCCGTCGAACAGCCAGATGAACACATCCGAAGCCAGCGGCTGGCCTTTAAAAGTGCCGTTCCAGCCCTGGCTGATATCGTCAATATTGAAATTTTCTCTCCTGAATACTTCCTGCCCCATGCGGTTGTAAATGCGCAGGGAATGGATGATGCGGATGCCTTTGCCGCGGGGGTAAAAGATATCGTTTATGCCGTCCCCGTTGGGCGAGAAGCCGTTCGGGAAAAACACCACGCCCTGGTCGCAGAGCAGCTTTACGTTCATTACATCTGTTTTTTTACAGCCCTGGTTGTTCGTCACCTCGAAGGCATAGTCCGTCGCGATACGCGGCGTGGCCACGGTCTGCGGGCAGGTGGCGCAGTCGATGTTCGTATTGGGTTTCCATTCGCCGCTGATTACGTCCGCGCTGAAAGTGGCGGTGAGGTACACCACGCTGCCTACGGTCACTACCTGGTCCGGGCCCGCATTTACGGTAGGCGCCGGTTTCACGGTTACGGTCACCTGTGCCGCCGCGGAGGGGCAGGCGGCGTCATGGCCCGCTGTTACGGAATAAGTGGTCGTGGCTTCGGGTGTTACGATGGGCATCGCCGTGTTCGCCCCGCTGATGGTGTTGGGCGTCCAGCTGTAGAAGGTGGCGCCGGCCGCGCGCAGCTGTGCGCTGGTGCCCTGGCAGATGGCCGTATCGGGGCTCATCACGAGGGTTACCGTGGGCACTACTTTGATCTGCACCGTGTCTTCGGTGGTGCAGCCGAAGTTGTTCGTGGCGATGGCTTTGTAGACCGTGTCTGTCAGCGGGGTGGCTACCGGGTTCGGGCAATTGGTACAGCTCAGCTGGTAGGCGGGTTGCCATTGTACGTTGCCGTTACTTACCCCGGTGAGCTGTACGCCCGAGCCTTCGCATATTTTGGATTGTGAAGCCACAGCGTTGATAAAAGGAGTGGGGTTCACGGTGATCTGCCGGGTGGTGGAATCCATACAATTCCTGGCGTCCGTTACCACCAGCTTCACGGTGAAGTTGCCGCTGGCATTGTAGGAGGTGGCCACCGGTACGGATTGGGTGGACTGTGTGCCATTCCCAAGGTCCCATTTCCAGTTGGACAAAGGGATGTTCGGTGAAGGTTGGGACAGCTGGCTGAATGTAACCGCCTGGCCTTCACAGGGATTGGCGGCCAGCGCAAAGTCCGCCACCGGCGCGATCACCTGGAGGTGATTCGTTTTGATGATCGTATCCGGGCAATAAGCAGGGTCCTTGTACCGGATGATCAGCATATCGGAAAAAGTACCGGTCACTTCCACTTTTTTCAGGATGTCCACATCGGTGGTCACCAGTGTGGTGCCGTCCCCGAATCGCCAGTCGTAGCTCTCCACCAGCGTATGCGGCACATGTACCACGCCGTAAGGCACGTTGCTGCTGCGGCAGATGGTGCCCACGCCGGTATGGAAGTCCGCGGAGAATACCTGTATGGTATGATAGATGGAGCTGATGCAGTTCTGCGCCGTGTTCCGCACGGTCAGCCGCACGTTGTAGGTACCGGGCTGGCTGAAAGTGTGGATGGGATGCGCAGCGTTGTCCACCGGTGTATTATCGTCGAAGTACCATTCATAGGTATCTGTGGGAGAGCCGGAGGAAGTATTGGTAAAGTTGAAGGTGTTGCGCATATCGCAGCGGCGCGCAAAGCTGAAGCTCGCCACAGGCCCGGTGCTGCTGACGGTTACGGGCACGGCCTGGGTATAACATCCATTGGAGCCCGCGCTCAGCCGGATGGTCACGTTGCCGGCTGTACGGAAGGCGTGGTTCACATCGTTTTCCGGCCCGTCGTATGCCGTGCCGTCCCCGAAATCCCAGCGGTAATAATTGGCGTTGGTGGCAGTGGCCAGCAGCCGGGCGCTGGTGCCGGCACAGTTGTCCGGCCGGGTAATGGAAAAACTTACGTTCTGCGGCGCTACACCCGCTTTTACATGCTGCGGGAAGTTTTTCACCACGGTGCAGCCCTGCCGGGTGGTCACGGTCAGGCTTACATTAAAGGCGCCGGCCGTATTATAAACGTGAGAAACATCCGCGGTAGGGGAGTTGATGCTCTGCCCGTCCCCGAATATCCAGGAGTATTGTGTTACAGGATCGTTGTTGCTGGAAGTAACGGTTACGTCCATGTTCGCCGTGAAAGGGATACATCCTTCCAGCGGCAGCGTGTTCATGCTGATCACCGGTGAGGCAATCATGATGTAGCCGTTTTTGGTAAGGGTGGAGGAACAACCGGTGGCGTTCGCCACGGTGAGTTTTACGTCAAACGTATCTACCCGGGTGTACTGGTGCTGCACTACCGCGTCTGTAGTCGTCACTGGCGCGGAGCCGTCCCCGAAATCCCAGGTGCGGTGATGCCCGCCCGGGGTATTGTCTGTAAAAGTGGCGGTATAAGGCCCGCAGCCTTTCTGGTTATCTACCGAAAATGCCACCATGGGCATCGGGTATATGTCAAAGTTCCTGGTAGCTGTGGCGGTAGCCAGCTGGTAATAGGCCGTCAGTTTTACGGATACAGGCCCTGGTGTGGTAAAGGTGATCATCGGGTTCGTTTCGGTGGACGTGCGTCCGTCTCCGAAATCCCAGAGATAGTTGAGCGGGCTGCCGGTACTGGTATTCTGAAATGTGACCTTTACCGGGGCGCATTGGCTCACGGGTTCGGCAGTGTAGGTAAATCCCGCCTGCTGGGCATGCAGCAGGGCCGGACAGGCCAACAGGCTGAAAATGAGTGCATAGAGGTTTTTCTTCTTAGGTAACTTCATTTTTCACGGATATGGGATACTATAGGTTATGGATTATACAAATCTATAATATTATTTCTATATAACCATCAGTTATCGCAACAGCGTTATATTTCCCTTCAAAAGCATCTGTTCATTCCCGTTACAAACCACCTCCACGTAATAGATGTACACGTCCGGGTTCAGCAGGGCACCTCCAAACTTTCCGTCCCAGCCGCAGGAGGCGTCGTCGCTCTGGCAGTTGTTCCTTTCAAATACCATCTGCCCCCAGCGGTTATAGACCCTGAAGGATTTCACCGCGCTGATACCTTTGCCGCGCACATAAAAAATGTCGTTCTGGCCGTCCCCGTTCGGGCTGAACGAGTTGGGAATAAACGCGCTGCTGCCGTCGCAGATCAGCCTGACGGACAGCGCCGTCACCGAGGTGCATCCAAACTGGTTAGTGGCGGAGATATTGTAGGTCACATTGGATTGAGGCGTCACTTCCGGGTTCGGGCAGGTATAACAATCCAGGTATTTTTCCGGGAACCAGCTCCAGCTGGTGATGTCATCGCTGCCATTTACGTTCAGCACCAGGGATGTACCGGCGGCTACGATTTTTTCCGGCCCCGCATTGATTACGGGGGCCGGGTGTACGGTCACGGTTACGAGGGCGGTGTCTGTAAAACAGGCATCATGTCCATAACCTACTAACTGGTAGGTGGTGGTTTGGGCCGGGCCGGCCATCGGGCTGGCCACATCGCCGCGGCTGAGGCCCGTAGCAGGTATCCAGCGATAATGTATTGCGCCGCTGGCGTGCAGTTGTGTGCGCTGGCCTTCGCAAAGCACTGCGCTGGTGGACTGCACGTCAAAAGGATGGCTCACGACCACCCGCATGGAATCGCGGCGGATACAGCCAAAGCTGCTCACCGCCAGTACCTTGTACATGGTATCCTGTACAGGGCTGATGGAAGGATTGGGGGCTGCAGGGTCTGAGATGTTGTAATCTGTCCAGCTGTATTGGGCGGGTGAACCATGGGATTGTAACTGGAGGCTCTGGCCTTCGCACACCACTGCGGTCTTCGGTGTCACGTTCAGCGTGGGCAGCGGGTTCACGGTGATGTTCAGTTCCGCAATGTCCGGGCAGGTGCCTTCATCGTTGCGGATCACCAGTTTCACATTATGGGTGCCCGGTTGGTCAAAAGTAATTTTTGGTCCCGCCGGGCCGGTCACGGATGGTACATCGTTCACCAGCCAGCTCCATTGTGTGTTCGGCATGTTTTTGTTTTCCAGGCCGCTGAACACAAGGGTCTGCCCTTCGCATACCGGCCCTACAGGGCGGATGGACGCATCGGGCTGCGGGGCTACTCTTACCGGCATCGTTTTGCTGTCCACACAGCCATACCGGCTGGTGGCGGTAAGGGTGACGGTGTAAGAGCCCACGGCGGTATAAAGGAACGCCGGGTTTTCGTCCCCGCTCACGTCGTCTGTGCGGTTGGTTACTCCAAAATCCCAGGCATAGGTAAGCGGATCGCCATGGTTGTCTTTGGACAGTGCGGTGGTGGTGTTGTTGAACATGATCCGCGCCTGGTCGCATGCCTGGCTGTCGTCCAGCGTGAAGGATACTTTTACGTCATCCACAATGACGCTGTCCCGCGGCCCTTGTGCGGGCACTTTGCAGCCCTGTGCGTCTTCCAGCACCACGCGCGGGTAATACACGCCGGGATTGTCGTATTTGTAGGTGAAAGAGCTGGTCGTTGTCGTTTGTACGGTACCGTTGTCCAGGTCCCAGATGTATTTGACGGTATTGGGCGAAGCGGCGGTAAGCGTGATGTCGTGCGGTGCGCAGCCCGTGAGCGGCGAAACGGTTTTGGTGCCGATAGGGCCGTCTATTTTGATCTGCTGTGTGCTGGACGAAGGGCAGTCCCCCTCTGAATATACCTGGAGCGTGATCGTGTAAGTGCCGGGGAGGTTGTAAATATGCGAGGGTTCTTCCAGGTCTGAACGGCTGCCGTCGCCAAAGTCCCATACAGAACGGTCAAATTCGGTGCTTTCATTTGTTAGCTGCACCAGCGCGGGCGGGCATACATTTAGTGTGGACGGTACCGTGAATTTCGATTGCGGGTCGGGCACGGTGATGTATTCGTCTTTCTGGATGGACGAAGAGCAGCCTTCGTTGTCCGAGATATTCAACTTCACGGTGTATTTGCCGGGCGCGGTGTAGGTCTTTACCGGATGCAGCGCATTGTCGGTCGTGCCGTCCCCGAAATCCCATGCGTAGGTAAGGTTGGCGCCGCTGGACTGGTTGCTGAACTGCATGCCGGTGTTCTGGCAGGCGATCTGTGATGCAGTACCGAACTGTGCATTCACCGCGATCACGGCAATGGGTTTGGTGATCGTGGTTTCGCAGCCTGCCGCGTCTTTTACGGTGAGTGTCACATCATAGGTGCCCTGGGTGTTGAACACGTGTTCGTAATTCTCTGGTTTCACGGTTACATTCTCAGCCGGTGTGCCGTCGCCAAAATTCCAGGCCCAGGAGGTGATGCCATAACCGTGCAGCGCGGTGGATGCGTCCGTGAACAGCCTGTCTTCGTTTACACAGCGAAGGCCGCTGGCATTGAAGTTCGCTATGGCGCCATTCACCTGGATGGCCAGTGTGTTGGATTCGGATAAACAGTTGTTGCGGTCCATGATACGCAGCACTACGTTGTAAGTGCCGGGATTGCGATAGGTTTTTGAAATATCGTTGCCGCCGTTGGGGGAATAGGTGCCGTCACCCCAAAGCCATTCCCAGCGTTCGATCAGATCTTCATTGAGGTCGTTGCGAGAGATCACGACAGACTCTCCCGCGCAGATCTCCCCTTTATCGCTGGTGATCACCGGTTTTTCGTCTATCACTTCCAGGGCCAGGCGGGTAACGGATTCGCAGTTCCCGTCGGACACGGTGAGGGTGATCTCGTACAGCCCCGTTTGTGCGTATACGTGAGTAGGCGATTGTGCGGTAGAAGTGTTCCCATCCCCGAATTCCCACTTCCAGGATCGTGGTGAACCGACGATCGGGCCAAAGTCCGACCGGTCCACGAACTGTACGGAGTAGCGGTCGGCGCAGCTGCGGGTGAACGTGAAATCCGCCACGGGCGGTAATATCCTGATGAAATCTGTTTTGGTGAGGCTTCTGCGGCAGCCGAAGTTGCTTACTTCCAGCGTTACGTCGTGGAGGCCGATGCGGCGGAAGACGTGGGAAGGGTTTTCGGCGGTTTCCGTGCTGTTGTTGTCTTCCGGGAATGTCCACAGCCATTCCGTTCCGCGGGGGACGGAAAGGTTCGTGAACACAACCGGCACATCCGCGCAGGGCGCTTTGGGCGTTGCATCAAATTCCACGACGGGTATCTCGCCCGCGCGCACGGTACCCTGCGCTACAATGCGGCAGCCGCCGCTGATCTCCAGCGTTACGGTGACGTTGTAAATACCTTGAACAGTATAAGTATGCGAGGGGGTAGGCAGGTTGGATGTGGTGCCATCGCCAAAATTCCAGGTATACCCTACAATGTTTCCTGCTGTGGTAAGGAATGCGCTGAAGCTGGTGGAATGTGGGAGGCAACCCTCGGGTTGACTGATGAACATCTGTCCCTGCGGCTCTTCCAGCCTGATGTAATCCATCAGCGTTACTTCATCCGTACAGCCTTGTGCGCTGGTAACCAGCAGCGTTACATCGTAAGAGCCGAAGGCCTGATAGGTATGGCCTGGATTGGCGCCTGTGCCGGCCGTCTGCCCGTCTCCAAAATCCCAGCGGTAGGTGGCTGCGTCAATGGATTGGGAGGAGAACTGTGTGGTGAAAGGCACGGCGCATCCCTGTTGGGGATTGGCGGTGAAGCTGGCCTGCGGGCCGGGATGTACGGTGATGGTTTTTGTGATGGTTTCCTCGCAGCCGGGAGGGCCGGAGGTAAGCGTCACGTTATAGCTGCCGGGTGTGGCAAAGGAAAACGATGCATTGGTGGAGCTGGAAGTACGTCCGTCGGGCAGCGTCCAGAGGCTGGTGGTGGCCGCGGGAGTGGTGGTGTTGCGCAGTGTCACGATGGATTCCGCGCAGGCGGTGCCATCCACCACAAAGTCAGGTTTCGTTTTTTCTATGATGATGTAAGCCGGTTTGGTCACTACTTTTTCGCAGCCCAGGTTGCTCCTGGCGGTGAACGTAACGGTGTATCGGCCTTCACTTTGGTAAGTATGGGAGGGGAACTGGTCCGTGGAGGTATTGCTGCCGGAAGCGGGGTCTCCGAAATCCCAGGCGAAGGTGGCGCCGCCGCTGCCCAGGCCGCGGAAGTTCACGGCATGCGGGGTGAGGCAGCTGCCGGTGGCGTCCGCTGTGAAGTCCACATCGGGCGTTTCGTCCGCCTTGATGATATTGGGGAGGGTCACGCTTTTTTTACAGCCGAAGCTGTTTTCCACGATCGTGGTCACGGAAAAGCTGCCGCCCACGGTATAAGTGTGCGACGTTGCGGCTCCCTGCGCCGTATTGCCATCGCCAAAATCCCAGGTGATACTGCTGATGGTGCCTGAGCCGGGTGTGCTCTGGTCCGTGAAAGAGACGGCCAGCGGGGTACAGCCGGTGGTGATGGAAGGCGTGAAGGCGGGTGCGGGTACGTCGTGTACCGTGATGAGGGTGGAAAAGGTCCGGGCGCCGCCGGGATATGTAACTGTTAATGTAACGTTATACGTGCCGGGGTCCGTGAATACTTTACTGGCATTACGCGTGGTGGCGTGCGCACCAAGGCCGAAGTTCCAGTCGTAGGCGGTGGAGCCGTTATCTGATTGATTTGTAAATGAAACGGTAAGAGGGGCGCAGCCTGAAGTCACATCCGCGGTGAAGCGTGCGGTTTGTGCATAGGCGGGCGAAACAGCAGTCAGGATGGCCAGCAGGAAGCCCAGCAGGGACATCTTCCAACGGCCAGGACGAAGTTGGTAGTTCATAGGTTGATCCTGGTGTGTAGGTGTATGGTCGCAGTATTCCTGCCGATTATAAAAGCTAAAAGTAATATTTAAAAAACAATTATCTGTTTATATTAACATTATGTTTTCAATGTGTTAACTGATTTATTACTTATTTGCCAAAGGGTAGGAGTGTACTATTTACATGAACGCCCATAAAGCAATCAGTACAAACAGTATATGGATATGCAAGCATTGGACAAAGCTTATTGGAACGCACGCTACGAACGCGGCGAAACGGAATGGGATATGGGGACCGTATCCCCCCCGTTGAGAGACTATATCGATCAGTTACCGAACAAGAACCTGCGCATCCTGATCCCCGGCGGCGGCAACAGTTACGAGGCCCGTTACCTGTGGGATAATGGCTTCAGGGACATCACCGTGCTGGACATTTCGTCCGTGGCCGTAGAGCGCCTGAAACGTGAGCACCAGGGCACAGGCATCAAGTTTGAAGTGGGCGACTTTTTTGAACACGAAGCGGAGTACGACCTGATCATCGAGCAAACCTTTCTTTGCGCTTTGGATCCCGCTTTGCGCCAGGCTTACGCGCGGCACATGTACGATCTTCTCTGGGAAGAAGGCCGCCTGGTAGGAGTGCTGTTCAACCGGGAGTTTGAGCAGCCGGGCCCTCCTTTCGGTGGCGGCATCAAGGTATACCGCCGGATGTTCGAACCATATTTTAATTTTAAAACCTTCGCTCCCTGCTACAATTCACACCCCGCCCGCCAGGGTAAAGAGGTGTTCATCAATTTCAGGAAGCTGGACGGCCTCGCAAGACGGCGCAACTGATACCCGCAGCAAATTGCTTACCTTTAGGGGTGTTATTATTCTCCATTAAAAGACAAAACCAGGATGAAAAGAATGATATGGACCGCCTGCATTATGCTGGCCTCAGTGGCTGCATGGGCGCAGGAATCGGTCAAACCTGACGCATTTGAAAAAGGTATGAAGCAACCGGGTGTACAACTGCTGGATGTACGTACCGCGAAAGAATTCAGTACCGGCCACCTGCCGGACGCGCTACTGGCGGACTTCACCAAAAAAGACGAATTTTTCCACCGCCTGGAATCTGTGGACAAAACAAAACCCGTATACATATACTGTCTCAGCGGAGGCCGCAGCACGGCTGCCGCTAAATGGATGCGTGAGAACGGTTACAAAGAAGTGATTGAGCTGGATGGCGGCGTAATGGCCTGGAAGCAGGAGGGCAAGCCGCTCAGCGGCACGGAAAAAAGCGGCCCGCAGATGAGCACTGCCCTCTACGACAAATCCGTTGCCAGCGGCAAATGGATACTGGTGGACGTTGGCGCGGGATGGTGCCCGCCCTGCCGTAAGATGGCGCCGGTGGTAGCGCAGTTCGTAAAAGAAAATAAAGTGAAACTGGTGAATGTGGACGGCGAGCACGATACGCATGTCATGCAGAAGATCAACGCGATAACGCTGCCAACATTTTTGCTGTATAAAGACGGGAAGGAAGTGTGGCGGAAAGAAGGGATCGTGAGCCTTGAAGAGTTTAAGGCAGCGATGAAATAATTAAAAAGGCGCTTCGTTTGAAGCGCCTTTTTAATCAGTCAAATCCTTCGAGATCGGGATAATACACAACTATTTTCGAAACCGCATTTCCTGCTTTATTGATGCCGGTAATCCGGAGGTATATTTTGTGCAGCACCACAACGGCCGCTCCTTCCGGCAGGGTCTTGATATCCTTTACCAGATCGTAATATTCCTGCCCGCATCCCGTCAATACTTCATTCTTCAATTCGTCAATATTTACGTCGGGGAACAGCTTATGTTCGTCTTCCGTATATGTCTTGAGGGTATACGCATCGCGTTCGTCGGGTATTAATGTCTGCTCTTCCGACTGGTATACTTTCCAGCCTTCCAGGAGGCAGGGCTCTTTTCCGGCTACACCGGCCACCGTTTCGTAAGACTGTGCAACGATAAGGTCTTCCAGGCTGTCTGAGGCGACCATAAACTCATCGCCGTTTTCCATGGAAACTCCGTATTCCTTTGTGGACAGGAAGATGGTGTCTTTATTCTCCCGTATATCCATTTCAATATCGCAGGAAAATACAAGTGATCTATCCGCGAAATGGATCTTGTGAGCGCCTGTCACATAAGCTGCCTGCTTTGCGGAAGCGTCAAAATCATCATCGTCTGTGCTTGCGGAATCCATCGTTTCCACAGTGAGCGTATCCGTTTCTTTTGCAGCAGGTTGCGCGGAATTACAGGCGGTTATTGTTACCGCAAGGCATAGGTATAGGATAGTTTTCATACTACAATTTATAAATCCCGCCGAACTTCTCAGAGGCATATTCCAGGAAATAACGGAAATCCAGTTTTTCCCCCGTCACTTTTTCGCATAACTCATTGGAAGTCCAGAACCTGCCGTGACGATGGATATTTTCACGCAGCCAGTGCAGCAGGGTATCGTACACGCCGGATGCAATATCGTTCTCCAGGTTCGGTATCTGTTTTTTGGCGGAAGCAAACAGCTGGGCCGCGTAAAAACTGCCCAGGGAATAAGTGGGGAAATAACCGAAGCTGCCGTGGCTCCAGTGGATATCCTGCAAAATGCCGTGCATATCGTCCGGCACTTTTACCTGTAAAAAATCTTCATAGTATTTGTTCCATACGTCCCGCAGATCGCTGGTTTTGAGATTGCCCGCGATCAGTTCTTTTTCAATTTCATAACGGATCATCACATGGAAGTGATAAGTGAGCTCATCCGCTTCCGTCCTGATCAGCGAAGGCTGCACAAGATTGATGGCCCTGTAGAAATCCTGGATGGGCACGGCCAGCAGGTTGCTGCGGAACAGGCCCTGGAGCTTACCGTAGTGATGCTGCCAGAAAGTGAGGCTGCGGCCTACATTGTTTTCCCAGAGCCTGGACTGTGATTCGTGAATGCCCAGGCTGGCGGCTTCGCCGCATGGCAGGCCATATTCTTCGATGGGCAGGCCCTGCTCATAAAGGGCGTGACCGCCTTCGTGGATGCAGCTCCAGGTCATATTGCCAAGGTCCTGCTCGTCTATCCGCGTGGTGACGCGTACGTCCTGCGGGTTGAAGCTGGTGGTGAAGGGGTGTTCGGACACGTCTTGCCGGCCCGCTTTGAAATCATAACCCATGTCCTTCAGCAGACCCAGCCCAAATTCCCATTGCTGGTCTTTCGGGTAATGGCGGGAGAGGAATTTCCGTTCCGGCACATCCTGCAAGGCGATCTTTTGCAGCAGCGGCAGCAGGGAGCTGCGCACGCTGCTGAAAATCGCGTCCAGCATGGCTACGTCCGCGCCTTTTTCATATTCGTTCAGCAGGGCGTCGTAAGGATGGCCGGTGAAGCCCAGGATGGCGGCTTCCTGCTGTTTGAGGGCGACCATCTTTTCAAGCGCCGGTTCAAAGACCGCGTAGTTTTTTTCCTTGCGGGCGCGTATCCAGGCATGGTAGGCGGTATTGGTGGCGTTGGAAAGCTCGGCTACAAAAGCGGCCGGATATTTCCGATTCTTTTCATAATCTTCCAGCGAAAGGGTCACATTCCTTTTCTGGATGGCGGTAAGGTCGTGACGCCCATGCAGTTCCCGCAACAGGTTGCCCAGGTCTTCCTGGCTGAACAGCTCGTGTGCGAGGCTGCTGAGCGTGGTGAGCTGCTGGCCCCTGAAGGCGGCCCCCTTTTCCGGCAGGTAGGTTTCCTGGTCCCAGCCTAATACGGCCATGGCGTTGCGTACATCCGCTATCTGCTGCATCTTTGCTTTGTACTGTTCGTAAAGCTCCGCTGAAGTTTTTTGCACTGTCATGAAAAGGATTTTATTTTACAAATCTATCAACCTGCCTGCATAGCAACAAAAGGCATGGCAGAATGTTGATAACAATTAAGATATGACCATCCGCGATATTATACAAGTCATAGAAACATTTGCCCCCCTGAGTTACCAGGAACACTACGACAATGCGGGCCTGCTCTTCGGGCGGCCGGAATGGGAGGTGAAAGGCGTGCTGCTCACGCTGGACGCCACAGAAGCCGTGCTGGACGAAGCCCTGGAAAAGGGTTGCAACCTCGTTATTGCCCATCACCCGATCGTGTTCGGGGGGCTTAAAAAGATCACCGGCCGCAATTACGTGGAAAGAGTGGCCATCAAAGCGATCAAAAACGACATTGCCGTATATGCGGCGCATACTAACCTGGACAATGTAAGGGCCGGCGTAAGCGCCATGATGGCGGGCCGGCTGGATCTCACCCATACCCGCGTGCTGGATCCGAAAAGGGAGCTGCTGCGCAAACTTTTCACCTTTGTGCCCGTTGCGGACGCGGAGATCGTACGAGGCGCCCTGTTTGCCGCGGGAGCCGGGCATATCGGCAAATACAGCGAGTGTTGTTTTTACCACGAAGGCACCGGCACCTTCAAAGGTGCGCCGGATACGGACCCGTATGTGGGCAAGCCCGGAGAAAGGCACTCTGAAGGGGAGGTAAAGGTGGAAGTGATCTTCCCGGCCTGGATGGAAGGGCAGGTCGTGCAGGCCATGCTCAAGCACCACCCCTACGAAGAGGTGGCGTACGATATCGTGAAGCTGGAAAACAGCTACGCCGAGGTAGGCTCCGGCCTGGTGGGCCTGCTGCCGGAGGAAATGGACGAAATGGACTTCCTGCGGCTCGTAAAGGAGCGTTTCCAGACCGGCTGCGTGCGGTATACCCCCCTCAGGGGCAAAAAGGTGCATAAAGTGGCGGTTTGCGGCGGGGCGGGGAGCTTCCTCCTGAAACAGGCCAAAGCGGCCGGTGCGGACGCTTATGTGAGCGCCGACTTTAAGTATCATGAGTTTTTTGATGCTGAAAATCAATTAATTATAGCAGATGTGGGACATTTTGAGAGCGAACAGTTCGCGGTAGACTTATTTTATCATATATTGACCGAAAATTTCCGTAACTTCGCGCCTCTAAAATCTACCATCAACACAAACCCGGTAAATTATTTGTAATACATGGCTACTGTTAAAGAATACAACGTTGAGGAAAAGCTGGTTTCTGTAATGCGGTTACAGAAGTTCGATTCCAAGTTGGATGAAATCCAGATTCTGAAGGGTGAGTTGCCGATCGAAGTGCGGGACCTGGAAGATGAGATTGAAGGTTTGAACCACCGCCAGGCTCACATCGAAGACGAAGTGAAAGGTATCCAGGATTTCGTAGCTGCCAAAAAAGCTGCCATCAAGGAAGCTGAAGCGCTGGCTAAAAAATACGAAAAACAACAGGATAATGTAAAAAACAGCCGCGAGTTTGAAGCCATCTCCAAAGAGATCGAGATGCAGAACCTGGAGATCAAACTGGCTGAGAAACATATCAAAGACGCCAACGAAGAGATAAAGGAAAAGTCCCGCTCCCTGGAAGTGGCCAAAAAGGCTGTGTCCGACAAGGAACTGAACCTGAAGCACAAAAAAGGCGAACTGGAGAAGATCATCGGTGAGACTGAAAAAGAGGAGAAAGCATTCGAGAAACAATCCCAGGATGCCCGCGAGAAAGTAGATCCCCGCCTGCTGGCTGCATACGAGAAGATCCGTAAAAACTACCGCAATGGCCTGGCTGTTGTAACCGTTATGCGCGACTCCTGCGGCGGCTGCTTCAACGCTATCCCGCCGCAAAGGCAGGCTGAGATCCGCCAGCGCAAAAAGATCATCGTTTGCGAACACTGCGGCCGCATCCTCGTGGACAACGACCTGGAAGCTACCGTGAGCATCTAAACGATCCGCAAAAAGATTATAAAGGAACTCCGCGCATCTCCATTGCGCGGAGTTCCTTATTTTTGTCCCTATGCGTTTCATTTTCCTTATAGCCTTCTTTTGCAGTATATCCATCAACGTGAGTGCGCGGCAAAAGAAGTACGAATTTAATGCCCGTTGCCAGCAAGCTTACAACGCTATCATGCAGCTGCGGCTGAGCACCGGCAAAAGCCTCCTCGAAGAAGAGAAACGCGCCAACCCGGACAATCTCATCCCTTATTTCATCGAGAACTACGCGGACTTTTTCACCCTCTTTTTTAACGAAGACCCGGCCGTATACGCCCGCCAACGTAAGCAACGCGCCGCCCGGCTGGACCTGCTGGCCCAGGGCCCCGAAGATTCGCCCTATTATCTTTACACACAGGCCGCTGTCAAATTCCAGTGGGCCATGGTGAGAGTGAAGTTCGGCGAAAAGTGGGATGCCGTATGGGAGATCCGCAAAGCATACGTCACCCTGAAAGACAACCAGCGCAAATTCCCCGGCTTCCTGCCGAACAATATGCTCACCGGCTCCATGCAGACCGTATTCGGTACTATTCCCGAAGGGTACAAATGGATCACGAACATCCTGGGGTTAAGGGGCAGCATCAAAGAAGGCATGGCCTCGCTGCAAACCGTGATCGACAGCAATGACCCCACCGCCCTGCTTTTTAAAGAAGAATCCTACTATTATTACTGTTACCTGAAGCTGTTCATCGAAAACAAACCCGAGCAGCTCTGGGCTTTTATACAACGCAAGCAGCTGGACACCAAAAACAACTACCTTTTTGCGCTTATGGTGGCCAACCTGAGCCTGAACAACCAGAAGGCGAGCCAGGGCATCAAAGTGCTGGAAGAACGCGTACAAAGCCCTGAATACGCCGAAATCTGGTACAAGGAATATGTGCTGGGCCTCATGAAGCTGGAGCGGCAGGATGCGGACGCCATTGCCCACCTAGAGCGGTTTGTGAACAACTTCAAAGGGAAATTCTACGTAAAAGAGGCCCTTCAGCGCCTTAGCTGGGCCTATTACATGAAAGGCGATATGGCCTCGGCCAACCGGTACCGCAGTCTTATTTCCCAACGCGGCAACACGGAAACCGATGCTGACAAACAGGCGCAGAAAGAAGCCAAAAGCGGCAAATGGCCGGACCCCGTGCTGCTGAAAGCCCGCCTCCTCAGCGACGGCGGTTTTTACGAACAGGCGAGGGAGCTGCTGCTTACCAAAAGGGCGAACGACTTCCAGACAGTGGAGCTGAAGCTGGAATATGCCTACCGCCTCGCCCGCATCTATGACGAAATGGGGATGGATACCAGCGCCATCAAACTATACGACGCCACGATCAAAATAGGCAGCAACCGGCCTGAATATTTCGCCGCGCGCGCGGCACTGCAATTAGGCTATATTTATGAAAAAATGGGGGATAAGGCCAAAGCGAAACAAAGTTTCCAGACCTGCCTCGATATGGAAGGCCATGATTACAAAAATTCGCTCGACCAGCGCGCAAAATCCGGGATGCTTCGCCTGGAAGGGAAATAATTCGCAATTAATTAAGAACTTAGACCTGGAAAATCTTATATGCTATACCGCTTAGTAATTCAGAATTATGCGATCATTGACAACCTGGAGGTGGATTTCTCCCGGAACCTCAATGTGATCACCGGTGAAACAGGCGCCGGGAAATCTATCCTGCTGGGCGCGCTCAGCCTCATCCTGGGGGAGCGGGCGGACCCGGCGGTACTGTTTGACAAAACACGTAAATGTGTGATCGAAGGCATGTTTAAAGTAAAGCCGCAGCAGGTGCAGGCTTTTTTTGAAACAAACGAGCTGGATATGGAAGAGGCGGTGATCATCCGCCGTGAGATCAGCTCCGCCGGCAAAAGCCGCGCTTTTGTGAACGATACGCCCGTGAACCTTTCCCAGCTGAACGAGCTGAGCAGTTTGCTCGTAGACCTCCACCAGCAGTTCGATACGCTGGAGCTTGAAAAATCCGGCTTCCAGCGCGAAGTGATAGACGCTTTGGCCGGCCACCAGGAACAATTACATGCGTATACCCGCCAGTATCAGCAATATGCACGCCTTCTGAAGGAACTCAAAGACCTTCAGCTTCAGCGCGAGAATGCGAACAAAGAATCAGACTACAACAAATTCCTCCTGGACGAGCTGCTGGAAGTAAATCTCCGGGAAAATGAAATAGAAACGCTGGAAGCCGAACAGCAGGTGCTCAGTCATGCCGAAGAGATCAAAGGCACGCTGAGCCGGGTCTATTTCCAGCTGAAAGAAGACGAAACGCCGGTATTGCAGCAGTTGCGGCAGTTACAGACATCGCTGCAAACGCTGGTCGCCTTTCACAAAGATGTGCCCGCGCTGGCGGAACGCCTGCAAAGCTCTTACGTAGAGTTGCAGGACATTGCCTCCGAAGTGGAGCGGTTGAACGACCAGGTGCAGTACGACGGGGAGCGGATGGAACAGTTGAACGACCGGCTGGCTGCGGCTTACAGGCTTTTAAAGAAACATAACGCGCACAATACGGCGGAGCTATTGCAGATCCGGGACAATCTTCAGCAAAGCCTGGAAGGCGTGCTGAACCTGGATGACCGCATCCTGGCGCTGGAAAAACAAAGCGCCGAGGCATTTGCGTCGCTGGAAAATACGGCGGTACAGTTGTCTGAACAGCGCAAAGCGCAGACCGCGCCGTTTGAACAGAAGGTGAACGCCTTGCTGGCGCAGGTTGGTATGCCGAACGCCCGCATAAAAGTGGACATACAGGAATGCCCGCTGCACGCTTACGGAAAAGATAACATAGAATTTCTCTTCGACGCCAATAAGAGCAATAACTTCGGGCCTATCCGGAAAGTGGCGTCAGGTGGCGAGCTGAGCAGGCTGATGTTGTGCATCAAGAGCCTGGTGGCGCGTTCCGTAGCCCTGCCCACTCTCATATTCGACGAAATCGACACCGGTATTTCAGGAGAAGCCGCCAAACAGGTGGGCGTGATCATGAAAGAGCTGGCCCGCGGCCACCAGGTGATCTGTATCACGCATCAGCCGCAGCTGGCGGGTAAAGCCGATGCGCATTACTTTGTGTATAAACATATGGAGGAAGACAAGGTGAAGACGCACGTGCGGCTGCTAACGCAGGATGAAAGGATCACAGCCATCGCCAAAATGCTGGGCGGCGAACAGCCCACAGCCGCCGCGCTGGAGAATGCGCGGGAGATGGTTACGCAATAACATTTCAATTTTCGACTTTAACTGCTAAATTTGCCCAAATTTTAATCAATGGCCCACAACTTATTACAAGGGAAGAAAGGTATCATCTTCGGCGCGCTGGACGAGAATTCCATTGCCTGGAAAACTGCAATGCGCTGCGTAGAGGAAGGCGCACAGATCGTGCTCACCAATGCGCCTATCGCATTGCGTATGGGCGAGATCAACAAGCTTGCCGAAGCCTGCAAAGCCCCGGTAATACCGGCTGATGCGACCAGCCTGGATGACCTGAACAATCTCTTCACCAAATCCATGGAGCACTTTGGCGGCAAGATCGATTTCGTGCTGCACTCCATTGGTATGAGCGTGAACGTAAGAAAAGGCAAACCCTATACAGACCTGGATTACGACTTTTTTCATAAAGGGCTGGACATCTCCGCGATGTCTCTCCACCGTGTGTTGCAGACCGCTTACAAGCTCGATGCGCTGAACGAATGGGGATCTGTGGTGGCGCTCACTTACATCGCCGCACAGCGTGTATTCCCCGACTACAGCGACATGGCCGACGCCAAATCCATGCTGGAATCCATTTCCCGCAGCTTTGGTTATCACTATGGCGTGAAAAAGAAAGTACGCATCAACACCATTTCACAGTCCCCCACCCGGACCACCGCAGGCAGCGGCGTGAAAGGTTTCGGCGATTTCATCAGCTACGCTGAAAAAATGAGCCCGCTGGGCAATGCTTCCGCGGACCAGTGCGCTGATTACACCGTAACGCTGTTCTCAGACTACACCCGCATGGTAACCATGCAGAACCTGTTCCACGATGGCGGTTTCTCCTACACGGGCGTATCCCAGGCCGTGATAGAATCCATGGGCGAATAAGACACGAAAAGGCTTAGTCCTGAAAAATAAAAACCGTCCCGGTAGTTCTTTACCAGGACGGTTTTTATTTTTTCCAGCATAGGCACACGCTGAAGGGGTAAATGATAACGGGGCGCAGGGGTACGGGACTAATACTCGTCTTCGTTGAAGAAGAAGTCGTCTTGCGACGGGTAGTCAGACCAAATATCCTCTATGCCTTCATAAATTTCACCCTCATCCTCCAGTTCCTGCAGGTTTTCGATAACTTCGATGGGTGCACCGGAACGGATGGCGTAATCTATGAGTTCGTCTTTTGTGGCTGGCCATGGAGCATCCTCCAGGTACGAGGCCAATTCTAAGGTCCAGTACATCGTATATAAATTTTTACTTTTCCAAATTTTCGCAAAAGTATTATTTAATTTGAAATAAACAACTATTACTATTTTAACGGCTAATTTACTTCGCTTGGTTATGCTTACTGCTCGCAATGTTACCAAAAATTATTCCAACCTGCAGGTATTACGGGGGGTGGATATTTCTGTCAGTAAAGGAGAGATCGTTACCATCGTAGGATCGTCCGGTGCGGGCAAAAGCACCCTGCTTCACATCCTTGGCACGCTGGACAGCCCTTCCGGCGGCGATATCTCCATCAACGGGGTACAGACCAGCACTTTGCAGGGCAGGCGCCTGGCGGACTTCCGGAACCGGCATATCGGTTTTATTTTCCAGTTCCACCACCTGCTGCCGGAATTCAACGCGCTGGAGAATGTATCCATACCAGGCTACATTGCCGGGGCGAAGAAAAGCGCGGTAAAGGAGCGGGCGGAATACCTCCTGGAGACCCTGGGCCTGAAAGACCGGATGGATCACCGGCCCAAGGAGCTGTCCGGCGGGGAACAGCAGCGGGTGGCCGTAGCCAGGGCGCTGATCAACAGCCCCGCAGTGATCATGGCAGACGAGCCTACCGGCAACCTGGACTCGCGCAATGCGAGGGAGCTGCACCAGCTTTTCCTCCAGCTCCGCGACCAGTTCAACCAGACTTTTATCATTGTGACCCATAACGAGGAACTGGCCACGCTCAGTGACCGCCAGCTCGTAATGAAAGACGGGAAAATAGTCAGCTAACCCTATTCCCGCGGATAAAACCCTTGCAAAACCAGCCCGGTTTATTTTTTCCGGGTGAGGGCAGATCGTCAGCCCGGGGATCACTTCCCGAGGCAGACTGCCAAACTGTCCTTCCAGTAGGGTATCTCCAGTCCGAAAGCCGATTTGATCTTTTCCTTGTTTAAGACGCTATAAGCGGGTCTTGGTGCCGGGGTGGGGTACTTGTCCGAAGTGATGGGATAAACCGCGCATTTGGCCCCTGTGAGCTCTTTTATGGCTATTGCAAAGTCGTACCAGCTGGCCACGCCTTCGTTGCTGTAATGGTATATCCCTCCTTCCGCGGCGGCGGGATGCCCGAGAATGGTCAGGATAGCGGCGGCAAGGTCCGGCGCGTAGGTGGGGGTGCCCGTCTGGTCAAATACGACGTTCAGGCTTTCTTTTTCCTGCATCAGCTCCTGCATGCGCAGCGCGAAATTTACACCGGTGCGGGAATACAGCCAGGACGTGCGGATAATGATGGCACCCGGGTGGTAGCCCAGTACCGCAGCTTCCCCGCGGACTTTGGACGCTCCGTATATGCTCTGGGCGGAAGTTTCGTCTGTTTCAGTATAAGGCCTGTTGCGCCGCCCGTCAAAAACATAATCCGTTGAAACATGGATAAACGCGCTGTTGTGCTGCACTGCGGCTTCCGCCAGTATCAGCGGCGCCTGGAAGTTCAGCAGGAAAGCGGTTTCCTCATCCTGTTCCGCTTTATCCACAGCTGTGTAGGCGGCACAGTTGATCACCGCGTCCACCTGGCGGCCGGCAAAAAAAGCATTCACCGCGTCTGCGTCCGTGATATCCAGCTCCTCCTTGTCTGTGAGGATCAGTTCGAAGTCAGGATACTGAGCGGCGGCGGATTGCAGCGCCTGGCCCAATTGGCCTTTGGCGCCTGTTACCAGGATATGTTTCATGTTTTCGTTTATTGCTGATAGGTAAAATTATGTTGAACGTTTGCGAAGAGCGGCAATACTTTGTCTTTTTCAGACACCACCGCGTCAGAAAGCGGTATGCCCCAGTCTATCCCCAGCGCGGGATCATTGTAAAGAATGCCTCCTTCGCTGGTTTTGTTGTAAAAGTTGTCGCATTTGTACATCACTTCCGCGGTGGGGCTCAGTACGGAATACCCGTGGGCAAAGCCCTGGGGTACCAGCAGCTGGAGTTTGTTCTCGGCGGACAGTTCGATGGAAAATACCTTGCCGTAAGCGGGCGAGCCGGTGCGAAGGTCCACCACCACATCCAGGATGCGGCCTTCCAGGGTGCGTATCAGCTTGGTTTGCGCATACGGGCCTAACTGGAAGTGCAGGCCGCGTAACACACCATAGGTGGAGCGGGCCTGGTTGTCCTGTACGAATTGAATCTTGATACCTTCGTCACCAAAGGTATTGGCGTTGTAGCTCTCGAAAAAATAGCCTCTTTCGTCCCCGTGTACCCGCGGTTCGTACACAAGGAGATCGGGAATTCCTGTAGGTCTGAATGGCATTATCGTTGCTGGTATTGTTCGTTGTAATATTGTTGATAAGCTCCGCTGGTAACGTGTTGCAGCCATTCTTCGTTGGCTAGGTACCAGTCTACGGTTTTTTCCAGCCCTTCTTCGAATTGCAGGCTGGGCGCCCAGCCCAGTTCCTTGTTCAGTTTGGTGGCGTCTATGGCGTAACGGAGATCGTGGCCCGCCCTGTCCTTTACAAAAGTGATCAGTTTTTCCGAAGTGCCGTCCTCACGGCCCAGCTTGCGGTCCATTACCTGGCAGAGCAGGCGTATGAGGTCGATGTTCTTCCATTCGTTGAATCCACCGATGTTGTAGGTTTCGCCAAGGCGGCCGTTGTGAAAGATGGTATCTATTGCACGGGCATGATCTTCCACAAACAGCCAGTCACGTACATTTTCACCTTTGCCGTAAACGGGCACCGGTTTATTGTTTTTGATATTGTGAATGGCCAGGGGGATCAGCTTTTCGGGGAAGTGATTGGAACCATAGTTGTTAGAGCAGTTGCTCAGCACCACGGGCAGATGATAGGTGTGGTAATAGGCTTTCACAAAGTGGTCTGAGCTGGCTTTGGAAGCGGAATAGGGAGAGCGCGGGTCATAAGCCGTCTCTTCCGTGAAGAAACCTTCTTCGCCAAGCGAACCAAACACTTCGTCTGTGGATACATGATAGAAACGTTTGTTCTCCATGTTGTCTTTCCAGTATTTCCGCGCGGCGTTCAGCAGTACCGCAGTGCCCAGCACATTGGTCCTGATAAAGGCGAGGGGATCGAGGATAGAGCGGTCCACGTGGCTTTCGGCGGCGAGATGGATCACTCCGTCGAACTGGTATTTTTCAAAGAGCGCGTTCACGGCATTTTCGTCCGTGATGTCCACTTTTTCAAAAATATAATTAGGACGGTCTTTCACGTCAGCCAGGTTTTCGAGATTACCTGCGTAGGTGAGCGCGTCGCCATTCACAATAGTGTAGGCGGGGTATTTATTCACAAATAACCGGATCACATGGGAGCCGATAAAACCGGCTCCACCTGTGATCAGCAATGTTTTTTTCATACGGAAGTTATTTTCCAAGTGCCTGTTTGAAGTATTCGTACGTGATCTTTAATCCTTCCTTACGATCCACTTTAGGTTCCCAGCCCAGCAGTTGTGAAGCTTTGGTGATATCTGGTTTCCTTTGTTTCGGATCATCTTTGGGGAGCGGGTGAAACACGATCTTCTGTTTGGTGCCGGTGAGGGAAATGATCTCTTCGGCGAATTGCAGAAGAGTGATCTCTGCCGGGTTGCCGATGTTCACCGGCATATGGTAATCGCTCAGCAGGAGGCGGTAAATACCTTCCACGAGATCGTCCACATAACAGAAAGAACGCGTTTGTGAGCCGTCTCCGAACACGGTAAGGTCCTGGCCGGTGAGCGCCTGGCTCATGAAGGCGGGCAGTGCGCGGCCGTCATCGAGGCGCATACGGGGACCGTAGGTATTGAAGATACGGATGATGCGGGTTTCCACGCCATGGAAATTATGATAAGCCATGGTGATGGATTCCATGAATCGTTTAGCTTCGTCATACACACCACGGGGGCCTACGGGGTTCACATTGCCCCAGTATTCCTCCGGCTGCGGATGCACGTTCGGATCACCGTATACTTCCGAGGTGGACGCCACCAGGATGCGCGCGTTCTTTGATTTGGCCAGGCCCAGCAGATTGTGTGTGCCCAGGGAACCTACTTTGAGGGTCTGGATGGGCATCTTCAGGTAATCGATGGGGCTGGCGGGGGAGGCGAAATGAAGGATATAATCCAGCTCGCCCGGCACATGTACGAACTTGGTCACGTCATGATGATAATATTCAAAATCCTTAAGCGGGAAAAGGTGCTCAATGTTTTTGATGTTACCTGTCAGGAGGTTGTCCATGCCGATTACATGATAGCCTTCTTTAATGAACCGGTCGCAGAGGTGAGAGCCCAGGAACCCGGCAGCACCGGTGATCAGTACGCGTTTTTTTGTCATAGTTTTTAGGGTTTAGTGTTCGCCGGCTGGCGGCCTACGCTTTCATAATGAAAACCAAGTTCCTCCATGCGCGTCACTTCAAAAAGGTTACGGCCGTCGAAGATGGTGTTGTTTTTCAGGCCGCTTTGTATTTTATCGAAGTCAGGTGTGCGGAACACGCTCCATTCTGTAGCGATGATCAGCGCATCTGCATCCTGCAATGCTTCGTACTGGTGTTCCGCGAATTTGATCTTATCGCCCACTACCTGTTTCACGTTCGCCATGGCTTCAGGGTCGAAGGCGGTAACGGTGGCGCCCGCGGCTGTCAATGCATCGATGATGTATAAGGCCGGCGCTTCGCGGATGTCGTCTGTATTGGGTTTGAAAGCCAGGCCCCACAGTGCGAAGTGTTTCCCTTTCAGGTTGTTCCCGAAATAGGCTTCGATCTTGGGGAGGAGGAACAGTTTTTGTTTTTCGTTCACATCCATCACTGCTTCCAGTATCTTAAAATCATATTTTGCTTCCTGTGATGATTTCACCAGCGCCTGCACGTCTTTCGGGAAGCAGCTGCCGCCGTACCCGATGCCGGGGAACAGGAAACGTTTGCCAATGCGGTCGTCGCTGCCGATGCCGCGGCGTACCATGTCCACGTCCGCGCCCAGCTTTTCGCAAAGGATCGCGATCTCGTTCATGAAGGAGATCTTGGTGGCGAGGAAGGAGTTTGCGGCGTATTTGGTGAGCTCGGCGGACTTTTCATCCATGTAGATCACCGGGTTGCCCTGGCGTACAAAAGGCGCATACAGGTCGCCCATGATCTTGCGCGCTCTTTCGGACTGGGTGCCTATCACCACGCGGTCCGGCTTCATAAAGTCTTCCACGGCCACGCCTTCACGGAGGAACTCGGGGTTGCTCACCACATCAAATTCCACGCTGGCGTGTTTCGCGATAGCGGCGTGCACTTTGTCCGCGGTTCCCACGGGCACGGTGCTTTTGTCCACGATCACTTTGTAATCTTTCAGGATCTTGCCCAGCTGGTCCGCTACGCCCAGGATGTAGGAAAGATCGGCGGAGCCGTCTTCTCCCGGAGGGGTGGGCAGTGCCAGGAAGATCACCGCCGCGTCACTGATACCTTCCTCGAGGTCGGTCGTGAAATGCAGGCGTTCTTCTTTCAGGTTACGTTCAAATAACTTTTCCAGCCCGGGTTCGTAGATCGTGATCTGGCCGGCGGAGAGTTTGTTTACTTTGTTGACATCTATGTCTACACAGGTTACATCATTGCCGGTCTCGGCAAAACAGGTACCGGTAACGAGTCCTACGTATCCGGTGCCTACTACGGTAATTTTCATGCGGGGGCTAGTTTAAAAATGATTTAATCGAATAAATGATATGGTCTAACTGGTCACGATCCATTTCCGTGTGGACGGGCAGGGAAATACATTTCCCGGTCAGGGTGTCTGTTACCGGCAGGTGCTGGTTGATAGCGGTCATGCCTTCGAACATTTTCTGACGGTGCGCCGGAACAGGGTAATAGATCATGGACGGCACTTGTTTTTCTGCCAGGAACGACTGGAGCTTGTCGCGGTCCGCTCCTTCCAGCTGAAGGGTGTACTGATGGAAAACGTGCAGCTGGTTGGGCGCCTGGTAGGGTGTTATGATCTGCGGAATGTTGGCAAAGGCAGTATCATAAGCGTTGGCAACTTCCCTTCTGGAAGCGATATATTGATCGAGTAATTGCAGTTTGATGCGGAGCACGACGGCCTGCATGGTGTCCAGCCTGCTGTTCACCCCCACGGTATCGTGGTAATAACGCTGGCTCTGGCCGTGATTGGCTACCATCCTGATCCTGGCGGCCAGTGTATCGTCATCGGTAAAAATGGCGCCGCCATCTCCGTAACAACCCAGGTTTTTGCTGGGGAAAAAGGAGGTGCAGCCGATATGGCCAAAGGTGCCCACTTTTTTGGTGGTACCGTCTTTTTTCGTGTAATGGCTGCCGATAGCCTGCGCATTGTCTTCGATCACGTGCAGGTTATGACGTTCGGCGATGTCCATAATAGCCTCAATGTCCGCGCTGTGGCCGTACAGGTGCACCGGCACAATGGCTTTGGTTTTGGGCGTAATGGCTTTCTCAATCTCCTGTGGGTCAATGCAATACGTTTTCGGATCAATATCAACGAACACGGGTTTAAGCCTCAGAAGGGCTATCACCTCGGCGGTGGCGATAAAAGTAAAGGAAGGGGTGATCACCTCGTCCCCGGGCTCAAGGCCAAGGGCCATCATGGCGATCTGGAGCGCGTCTGTTCCGTTTGCGCAGGGGATCACGTGTTTGGTGCCAAGGTATTGGCCCAGTTCCTGTGAAAACTGCTGTACGGGCGCTCCGTTAATAAAAGCGGCACTCTCCAGCACATCCATAATGGCTGCGTCTACCTGCGGTTTAATTTTGCTGTACTGGCGTTTCAAATCCACCATCTGAATAGGAACCATGTAGGATATCATTTTTTAGGTCCGCAAATTTACAAATTTTGGGATAGGTGTAGGGACTATCTTTGCCAAGCATTCGATTTATTGGATTAATTATCAATTCCGTGAGTTTATCGACTTTTTTCTATAACACCGGCATCGGCATCTACCGGGCGGCCGCAGGGTTCGCCGCGGGCGTCGGGGGGAACAAAAAGGCGCAGCTGTGGCTGAACGGCCGTAAAGACCCATGGCCCGCTCTGGAAGCGGCTTTTAAGGGAAATGAACGGGTGCTTTGGGTACATGCAGCCTCCCTGGGAGAGTTTGAACAGGGCCGGCCGGTGCTGGAGGCCATCCGCAAGGAATACCCCGGCCTGCGCATCCTGCTCACCTTCTTTTCGCCCTCCGGTTATGAAGTACGGAAAGATTACCCCGGCGCGGATTATGTGTGTTACCTCCCGCTGGACACTCCCCGGAATGCCAGGCGGTTCCTCGACATCGTAAAACCCTCCCTGGCTATTTTTATCAAATACGAGTTCTGGTACCATTACCTGAGCGGTATGTATACACGGAAGATCCCCGTGATCCTGATTTCCGGCATTTTCCGCCACAACCAGGTGTTTTTCAAAAGATACGGCGGCATGTTCCGGAAGCTGCTGGAGCGGATGGACCACCTGTTTGTACAGAACGATGCATCCCTTCACCTCCTGCATATCCATGGCATCAACCAGGTGACGGTGGTGGGCGATACCCGGTTCGACCGGGTGTGGCAGCTCCGCCAGCACCCCGTGAGCCTCCCTGACATAGAGCGTTTTATCACCGTGGAAAACACCGTGGTGGCGGGCAGTACCTGGGAAGCGGACGAAAAAGTGCTGGCTGAATGGTGGTATGGCGGCGGCCGGGAAGGGCGCCAGCTGGTAGTGGCCCCGCACGAGATCCATGATGCCCACATCGAAAACATCAAAGCCCTGTTCCCCGACGCGGTGAAATATTCTGAATTCGCGGCCAGTGAAGCCGGTCCGGCGGCTGTGATGATCATCGATAATGTCGGTATGCTCTCCGCCTTGTACCGTTACGGCCGTATTGCCTACGTGGGCGGCGGTTTTGGCAAAGAAGGCATTCATAATCTCTTGGAGCCTGCCACGTACAGCAGGCCCGTGATCATTGGCCCCGTCTTCCACCAGTTCCTGGAAGCGGAAACGCTGGTGCAGACACGCGGCGCGATCGTGATCAATAATGCGGCGGAATTAGGAAGGGCCGTGGAAGCGCTGAAAGACCCCTATTATTATGAGCAGACGGCGGAAATAACCGGCCGGTTCGTGCAGGAGAACCAGGGCGCTACGGATAAGATCATGCATTATATTCAGGAAAAACGTTTCCTCACCAAAGTATAGAACTGGTTCACCGCCTGGTCCGATTCATCCCATCCCAGCTTGATCTTCAGCTCACGCTCGATCCAATACTCGGCATCCTGCAGGGAAGCGGATTCGTTGATGGTTTTGAGCGAACGCTCGTACATGTCTTTGTCCCCGCGGAACAGTTCCTGGATAAACTGGAACTTGTCATTGATGCCGATGGCGCCACGGAGGTCCTTGATGCCAAGGCCGCCGAGCTTTTCCCCTACTTCAATATTATTTTTGCGGAGCGTATCATTCACTGAAGGGGATTGTTTGCCCACCAGTTCGTTCAGTTCCTTACGGATGGCGTTGCCGTTGGTATTTTCAGCGGCCTGCCTGGACGGCTGGTTGTTATACTGGGGCGCAGCGGGTTTAGGCTGAGGTGGAGGAGGATCGAAGAGGGTGGCAACGGCGGGTTTTTCCGCCTGTTTTTCCACAGGTCTGTCTTCAGGGCGCGACTGTTTTACAGGCACGCGGTCCGGTGCGTAACCGTTGGATTGCAAAACCTTTTCCTGTACGGGCTGGCTTTTTTCCGGAGCCGGGGCCTCTTGCGGGGCGGGCGGCTGGGCCGGGGGAGGAGGAGAAACATGTTTTTCCACAACAGGCATATGCGCGGGCATGATCACGGCTACGTGGCCATTGCCCCTGATCTCCTGTTGTTTCTGCACATTGCGCTGGTGAAGTAACTCCGCCTGAAGCAACTGCGTATAGTAGGATATGGTTTGCAAACCGGCAGCTGAATTTTTCAGTTCCTGCAGTTTGTCAATTAATGCATTTATCTTTTCCATGCCTTAATTGTTAACGCCATCTGATAGAAATTATTTTAATTGCACTAAGTTATACTTTTTTAACAACTTAGTAATCAAAATACTATAATATGTTTATTGAACCTTCTCTTACGGGAGGTCGCCGCGGATGGATAGAGGTTATCTGCGGCTCCATGTTCTCCGGCAAAACGGAGGAGCTGATCCGCAGGCTGAAACGCGCACGGTTTGCCAACCTGAGCGTGGAGATCTTTAAGCCGGCTATGGATACCCGTTATGATGAAGAGCAGATCGTGTCTCACAACGAAAACAGGATATTGTCCACCCCGGTGGACAGCTCGCAGCAGATCCTCCTGCTGGGCCAGGGGGTAGATGTGGTGGGCATAGACGAAGCGCAGTTTTTTGATCTGGAGCTGCCCAATGTATGCGACCAGCTGGCCCTGTCCGGCATCAGGGTAATAGTGGCCGGGCTGGATATGAATTTCCAGGGGCAGCCTTTCGGCCCCATCCCTGCATTGCTGGCCAAAGCGGAATACATCACCAAACTGCACGCCATCTGTGTGCAATGTGGCAACATCGCCACCCATTCCTACCGCAAAAGCAAAGATAAAAATACCGTATTGTTAGGGGAAAATGGCCTGTACGAGCCCAGGTGCCGGGTTTGTTACAACCGGGGAGACGAGCTCTCCGCTACGGCTCGACCTTCACTTTAAAAGTGAATTTTTTCTGCGTGATATAACTGAAAGACACAACGATCACCGTGGTCAGTATCTTGGCAATGGTCGGATAAAAATTACAATACTCCACAAACAGCTTCATACACACATAGTTCAGCAGCAGGCACACGCCTACCAATATGAAGTACCGGATCAGCTGCACTCTCCCGCGCAGGTTGGAGTCTGAGAATACAATGTATTTGTTGAGCAGGAAGCCGGTGGGGAAACTCACCACAAACGCCATGATCAGCGCGGCGATATACGGGCTGATGGTGATGAAGGGGAGATGTACCATCTGCTGCCGCAGGATAAAGTTGTAGCTGATAAAAAACAGGAAGATATCCAGCAACGTATTGCCTCCCCCACAGGCGATGTAGCGGAAGGTCTGAAAGGGCATTACTTTCGCAAAAGGCTTGTGAAAGAACGCCAGGATATTGAATATCAGCTGTTTCATATTAAAACGCTGCAAAGCTACAAACGGATTTTTAATTATAACATACGTGACCGGGATTTTAACATCACTATAATGATGCCTCGCACATTCCGGCCGGCTGGTATAGGATGAACTGCCGGGCTGGAATTGTTGGGGTTGTCTGGGCGGTTCCCCCTCGGCCCGTTACCTGAGCGTCCTCCGCAATTTCCATTTCGAAGCAGGGGTTTCAGCCGTACCATTCAATGCGGTGGCGGGCTTCACGGCCGTCTGCCACAACTGGGCTGCCAGGATGGCTGCCGCGCGGGCGGTTTCCTCGTCTGTATTCTCCAGTGACTGCGGGGTGAAATATTTTGCAATGAAGTTGGTATCGAATTTTCCTTCAATGAACGGCGCCTGCTGCAGGGCCCATTTACCAAAAGGCAGGGTGGTGCGGATGCCCGTCACACGATATTCATCGATGGCCCTGATGAGCCGTTCCCTGGCTTCTTCGCGGGTGGCGCCCCAGGCGATCAGTTTGGAGATCATCGGGTCGTAGAAGATGGGGATGTCCATGCCTTCTTCATAACCATCGTCTACCCGTACACCATACCCTTGCGGGCGGATGTAAGTCTCCAGGCGGCCAGTATCCGGCAGGAAGTTGTTCGCCGGGTCTTCCGCGCAGATGCGCAGTTCGATGGCATGACCGTTGATCTTCAGCTCTTCCTGCGTAAAGGGGAGCCTGCCGCCGTCCGCAATGCGGATCTGCTCTTTCACCAGGTCCAGCCCGGTGATCATTTCCGTGACAGGATGCTCCACCTGCAGGCGGGTGTTCATTTCAAGGAAATAGAAGTTCAGCGAATCGTCCACCAGGAACTCCACGGTGCCGGCGCCATAATAGTTGCAGGCGCGGGCCACGCTCACGGCGCATTCGCCCATGGCGGCGCGGATGGCCGGGGTGAGCACGGACGAAGGCGCTTCTTCGATCAGCTTCTGGTGGCGGCGCTGGATGGAGCATTCCCTTTCAAAAAGGTATACGCAGTTGCCATGCTGGTCTCCCAGCACCTGTATTTCTATATGCCGCGGGGCGGTCACGTATTTTTCGATAAAAACGGCATCGTCTCCGAACGCGCTGAGGGCTTCGCTTTTGGCGAGGCGTATCTGTTCTTCCAGCTCGTTTTCCTGCTGCACTACCCGCATGCCTTTGCCGCCGCCGCCGGCGGATGCTTTGATGAGGATGGGGAAACCGGTCTTTTTCACTACTTCCCGGGCTTCTTCGATGCTGCGCAGCGGCGTTTCCGTACCGGGCACCATGGGTACGCCGAATTGCTGCGCGGCCTGTTTGGCCGCCAGCTTGCTGCCCATCACCTCAATGGAGGCGGCGGAAGGGCCGATGAAGATAAGGCCGGCGTCCGTCACTGCTTTGGCAAAACCCGCGTTTTCGCTGAGGAAGCCGTAGCCGGGATGGATGGCATCCGCGCCTTTTTCCCTGGCCACTTCAATGATCTTGTTGCCCAGCAGGTAGCTCTGGCTGGAGGGGGCGGGCCCTATACAAACGGCTTCGTCCGCATATTGCACAAAAGGCATCGTACGGTCCGCTTCCGAATACACGGCTACGGTGGCGATGCCCATTTCCCTGGCTGAACGCATGACGCGAAGGGCTATTTCCCCGCGGTTGGCTACTACGATCTTCTTCATTGGCTTTGTTCGCTGGTTGAATAAAGGGCTAAAGTTAATGGATTTCAATTTCGCCCGGCAAAGTTATCTTTGCAACCGTGAAAAGTCCTTTATCGCAGATTATAGCGCTTGTAAAAAAAGACCTGTTGCTCGAATGGCGGCAGCGGCACGCCCTGTTTGGCATCCTGCTGTACGTGTTCTCCACGGTGTTTGTGATCAACCTGATGGTGAAGGAGCCGGAGGATAAGATGTGGAACGCCATGTTCTGGGTGGTGCAGCTGTTTGTATGTGTGAACGCCGTGGCCAAAAGTTTTCTACAGGAGAGTCGCGGGAGGCTGCTGTACTTTTATTCGTTGGTCCATCCGCGTTATTTTATCGCGGCCAAACTGATCTATAACGTATTGCTGATGACGCTTTTCAGCGTGGTGACGCTGGTGTGTTGTATCCTTTTCCTGGGCAACCCGCTCACGCATGGCTTGTATTTCCTGGGGGTGGTATTGCTGGGGGGCATCAGCCTGTCCCTGCTTTTTACCATGCTGGCCGCCATCGCGGCCCAGGCCAGCCAGAATGCGGCGCTGATGGCAATTATGGGTTTTCCCCTCATAATGCCCATCCTGATGCTGCTGAACAATATTTCCCAGAGCGCCTTCGCGCCGGTGGTACAGCCGGGCCTGGCGGGCATGTTCCTCCTGCTGGGGGGCATGGATGTGCTGGTGATCGCCCTGGCGCTGATACTTTTCCCTTTCCTCTGGAAAGAATAAATTTTAACAAATACCCCTCTGTGGTATAGGTTTTTCAATGATCGGGGGTGCTGTTGCACGAACGTCAAAATCAGCAAATTGCTTTGCCGTTACCTTTAAAACCTGTAGGTTTGCCCCCACATATTTCAATTGAATAATGGCTAAAAACTGGTGGAAAATCGCCTGCGTCCTCATCCTCCTCTATGTAATCATCGGAGGTTTCAGCGTCAAAGTGCCGTCTATAGGCAATAACCAGCAGGCTGCCCGGAGCATCTTCTTTCACTTGCCGATGTGGATGTGTATGTACACATTGCTGGCAATTTCCGTTGTTAATTCTGTCTGGTACCTGGCTACCAACGATCTCCGCAGGGATATCAGGGCGTCCAGCGCGGGCAGCATCGGCGTGCTTTTCGGTATGATGGGCTTTGCCACAGGCATGCTCTGGAGCACTTATACCTGGGGCGGCACCATCGTAAACGATCCCAAACAGATGACCACGGCCATTGCCCTCACCATTTACATGGCTTACCTGGTATTGCGCCTCTCTTTCACCGACCTGGACAAAAGAGCCCGCGTATCCGCCATCTTCAACGTTTTTGCCTTCGCATTGCTTATTCCGCTTACGTATATCATCCCGAGAATGGTGGAATCGCTCCATCCCGGCAGCGCCACCAGCCCCGGCTTCAGCTCCCAGGATACCGCCGGTACCATCAAAATGGTGCTGTGGCCCGCGTTCCTCGGCTGGACACTGCTCGGCATCTGGATCTATACCTTACGGAACCGCTACAAAAGATTAGTGCTTAAAAATATCCTTCATGGTTAAAAGACTTTCTTATCTCCTCTTCGCCTGCTTTATGCTCTCCCTTACCAGCGTTTTCGGACAAGACACGGCGCGCACGGTAACGGAAGCCGTTCAGCAGCAGAATACCGAAACCGGCCCTGTGAACGAGTTCTTCCGCAGCAACGCAAAGATTTACGTACCTATGGGCATTCTTGTGATCATTTTTATCGCGATCGTGTTATATCTGGTACGGCTGGACCGGCGTTTGACAAAGCTGGAAAAGGAATAGGCCCCGCATATTTATAGAGAACCTGCTTACAACAACACCAAAACAACATATCTAAACCGTTTTTTATGGCTAAAGCAAAAGCGCTGACGCAAGAACAGCACTATAACTTTTTCCACAGCGTGGAAATGAGCTTCGACAAAGCCGCTCATTTCACCAAGTGGGATAAAGGAATATTGGAACAGATCAAAGCCTGTAACGCTGTATACCGCATCAAATTCCCGGTAAGGGTAGGGGATAGTATCGACGTAATTGAGGCATACCGGGTGCAGCACTCCCACCACAAACTGCCCTGTAAAGGCGGTATCCGCTTCAGCGAAGAAGTGAACCAGGACGAAGTGATGGCCCTGGCCGCCCTGATGACCTATAAATGCGCCATTGTGAACGTGCCTTTCGGCGGCGCAAAAGGCGGCATCAAGATCAATCCCCGCAACTATACCCCCTTCCAGCTGGAAGCCATTACCCGCCGTTATACCGCGGAACTGGTGAAGAAAAACTTTATCGGCCCCGGCATTGACGTGCCCGCCCCCGATTACGGCACCGGCGAGCGCGAAATGAGCTGGATACTGGACACTTACATGAGCCTCCGCCCCGGGGAGATCGACGGTTACGGCTGTGTGACCGGCAAACCCCTGCCCATGGGCGGCGTTCGCGGCCGTAAAGAAGCCACCGGCCTCGGTGTGTTCTATGGTTTGCGCGAGCTGTGCAATGTGAAAGAAGACATGAAAAAACTGGGCCTGGAACCTGGCATCGAAGGCAAAACCGTCGTGGTGCAGGGTATGGGCAACGTAGGTTACCATGCCGCCAAATATTTCCACGAAGCCGGCGCGAAAGTGATCGGCATCATCGAATACGATGGCGCCATCTATAACTCCAAGGGCATGGACCCCGACGCCGTGCTGAAACACCGCAACGAAACCGGCTCCATCACCGGCTTCCCCGGCTCCAAAAACCTGAAAAAGAATACGGACGGCCTGGAGCTGGAATGCGACATCCTCATTCCCGCCGCGCTGGAAAACGTGATCCACGAAGAAAACGCACCCCGCATCAAGGCAAAGATCATCGGCGAAGCCGCGAACGGCCCGCTGACGCCTGAAGCGGACGAGATCCTCGCCAAAAAAGGCGTGATCGTGGTGCCGGATATGTTCCTGAACGCGGGCGGTGTGACCGTTTCTTATTTCGAATGGCTGAAAAACCTCAGCCACGTACGTTATGGCCGCCTGGGCAAACGTTTCGACGAAAACATGAACGTGCACATCCTCGGCCAGATCGAAGAGCTGACCGGCAAAAAAGTGTCTGAAAAAGAAAGGAAATTCATCGGCCATGGCGCTGATGAAGTGGACCTGGTATATTCCGGCCTGGAAGAGACCATGATCACCGCCCTTCACGAAGTACGCGAGAAATCACTCGAACATAAGAAGATCAAGGATATGCGTACCGCGGCGTACGTTTGCGCTATCGACAAGGTGGGCGTGGCGTATGAGCAGCTGGGCATTTTCCCCTGATCTGATATTTTTATTTTTAAAGGCGGAAGTGGCCGGGCGTATGCCTGGCCATTTTTCGTTTAACCAGGCTGATGAACTTATCATGATACTGACATGCTGCTGACATTCCCTACTAAACCACTATAGTACTGGGCCTTCTCAAAACCGCCATGGTATTGTATTTAACCCATGGCCCTACTGACATCCTCCTGCCATCCTTCGGTGATCCTTCGGTGGTGTTCGGTCGTGGTACGGGTTTGAGGGTGTTTCACCGAAGGATGACCGAAGGATCACCGAACGGTCACCGAAGGATCGAACTTCCATCACGCAGGAAAAGCCATTTCCGGGCGCCGGGGTGTTAAGTCGTTTTAGGAAAAGGTTAGGTGGGAAGAACTTGTCAGGCTTCGTTCACTTCCGGAGGTATAACAGGCGGGTAATCAGGCAGATCGCTTTCGAATTGCCAGCTGCCCGCATCGGTGTTCAGCTTGCAGCACCAGGTATTGGTGCCGTTCGTGATCACGAGGTAGGGGACCGGCAGCGCCATGTGGTACCGTACGATCTGCTCCAGTACGGGCTGGCCCAGGGGCACGCCCATTTCCTTGCATTCCACGATCATCCAGGGCGCGGCTTCGCGGGTGTACACCACGATGTCGCAGCGTTTTTTCAGCTCCCCCAGGTTCATTTCCTTTTCGATGCTGAGCAGCGCGCCGGGGTATTGCCGGCTTTTTACCAGGTAATTGAGGAAATTCTGCCGTACCCACTCTTCCGGGGTCAGGCTCACGTATTTTTTGCGGAATGGGTCAAAAATCATCTCCTGACCGTTGCTGGCAGTGATCTTAAAATCATGCGGGGGGAACTGGATCGCGATCATATTGTAAAACTATGCAAACGCGGCGTTTTCGGGAAAAAACATTACATTCACTTGTCAAAAAGCTATGAAGACGAAAGAAGAGATAGTAGCTAATTGGCTTCCCCGCTACACAGGAGAGAAGCTCGAGAACTTCGGCTCACATATCCTGCTCACTAATTTTTCCAATTATGTGACGATGTTCGCCAAATGGAACAATGCCAAGATCGTTGGTGCGGACCGGCCTATGCAGTGCTGCACTTCCGGCGACATTACCATTATCAATTTTGGCATGGGCAGCCCCGGAGCCGCCACCGTGATGGACCTGCTCAGCGCCATTTCGCCCAATGCCGTGCTGTTCCTCGGTAAATGCGGCGGCCTGAAAAAGAAAAATGCCATCGGTGACCTCATCCTGCCTATTGCGGCCATCCGCGGAGAAGGTACTTCCAATGACTATTTTCCCGCTGAAGTACCCGCCCTCCCGGCCTTTGCCCTTCAGAAAGCGATTTCCACCACCATCCGCGAATACGGCTGCGACTACTGGACGGGCACCTGTTACAGTACGAACCGACGGGTGTGGGAGCACGATGCCGACTTCAAAAAATATCTTGAACGCATCCGCGCCATGGCGATAGACATGGAAACGGCCACTATCTTCTCCGTAGGGTTCTACAACAAGATCCCCACCGGCGCATTGCTGCTGGTATCGGACCAGCCGATGGTGCCCGAAGGCGTTAAGACCGAAGAAAGCGATAAAAAGGTGACCACCGAATACGTGGAGCGCCACCTGAAAATAGGGGTAGATTCCCTCAAAAATCTGATCAACAGTCACCAAACCGTTAAACACCTGCGCTTTTGAGTTCAGCTCCGCTCGTATCCATCAGCAATCTGGAAGTTACATTCCGTACGGAAGAAAGCCTGGTAACGGCCGTTAAAGGCATATCGCTGGATATCCGGCCGGGAGAAATATTGGGTATTGTAGGCGAATCCGGGTCCGGGAAGTCTGTTACCGCGCTGAGCCTCATGCGGCTCATTACCGCCCCGGGCAGGATCAGCGGAGGGAAGATACTGTACCAGCCCCCGGGGAAACCGCCGGTGGACCTGCTGAAACTTCCCGCCACGGACCTGCGCGGCTACCGTGGCCACGAAATAGCCATGATCTTCCAGGAGCCGATGACCTCGCTGAACCCCCTGCATACCTGCGGCCGCCAGGTGGCCGAAGCCATCAGGCTGCACAAAAAGGTGTCTGAAGGAGCGGCAAAAAAACAAACCATCGCTTTATTTGAAAAAGTAAGGATACCTGATGCCCGAGAGGCATATGACAAATACCCCCACGAATTATCCGGCGGGCAGAAGCAGCGGGTCATGATCGCCATGGCCATTTCCTGCGGCCCCCGCCTGCTGATAGCGGATGAGCCTACCACCGCCCTGGACGTGACGGTGCAGAAAACTATCCTGTCGCTGCTGCGTGAATTGCAGGAGGAGATGGGCATGAGCGTGATCTTTATCACCCATGACCTGGGCGTGATCGCCGAGATAGCCAGCCGCGTAGCGGTAATGTACAAAGGCGAGATTGTGGAAGAAGGCGCCGTAAAAGATATTTTTGACACCCCCCGGCACCCTTACACCAAGGGCCTGCTGGCCTGCCGCCCCCCGCTGGACCTGCGCCTGCGGCGCCTACCGGTAGTACGGGACTTTACAGAAGATGGCCGGGCGGCCGATGTGGACGCGTTTGTACGTTCGCTCATATTGCCGGAAGCCGAGCAAAAGGCCCGGGAGGAGCTGCTGAGCACCCGCGCGCCCCTGCTGAAGGTGGAAGGCCTCAGCACCTGGTTCCCGGGCAAACGCAGCCTGCTGGGCAAGGTGCATCATTATACCAAAGCGGTGGATGACGTGAGTTTTGAAGTGCGCGAGGGGGAAACCCTTGGGCTGGTAGGAGAATCCGGTTGCGGTAAAACGACCCTTAGCCGCACGCTGCTCCGGCTGATAGAACCTACGCACGGCAGCATCCAGTACCGCGGCAGGGACCTCCGCAGCCTGAGCGCCAAAGAGATGCGTGCCATGCGCAAACATATCCAGCTGATCTTCCAGGACCCTTATTCTTCCCTCAACCCCCGCCTGACCGTGGGCCAGGCCATCCTGGAGCCGATGAAAGTGCATGGTTTGTATGAAAATGACCGGGCGCGGAAGGAAAAAGTGCTGGAGTTGCTGGAAAAAGTGAACCTCCTGCCGGAACATTACCACCGTTACCCCCACGAGTTTTCGGGCGGGCAGCGGCAAAGGGTGGTGATCGCCAGGGCGCTGGCCGTGAACCCGGAGTTCATCATCTGCGACGAATCCGTATCCGCCCTGGATGTGAGCGTTCAGGCACAGGTGCTGAACCTGCTGACCCAATTACAACAGGAGTTTAATTTCACGTATATATTTATTTCACATAACTTATCCGTCGTGCATTTTATGAGCGACCGGATGATGGTGATGAACAAGGGGAGGATTGCGGAGATCGGCGATGCAGGCGAGGTTTACCATCACCCGAAGTCTGCGTACACCCGTGAGCTGATCGCGGCGATACCAACCTTTTTTCGTAAAATATGTTATATTCCGTACCTTTGCACACTTTAAATTCATTCATACCGTAATATGAAATTATCACAATTCAAGTTCGATCTGCCCTTAAACCTGATCGCACAACATCCTTCCAAGACAAGAGACGAGAGCCGCCTGATGATCGTAAACCGCGCCACAGGTAAAATTGAGCACAAGGTATTCAAAGACATCCTCGGTTATTTCAACGACAAAGACGTAATGGTGGTGAACAACACCAAGGTATTCCCCGCGCGCCTGTATGGCCGTAAAGAGAAAACCGGCGCTAAGATCGAGGTATTTTTGCTGCGTGAGCTCAATAAGCAGAACCGTCTCTGGGACGTGATCGTTGATCCCGCAAGGAAGATCAGGGTGGGAAACAAGCTGTATTTTGGAGATGATGAGAGCCTGGTAGCAGAAGTGATCGACAACACCACCTCCCGCGGCCGTACCATCCGTTTCCTGTTCGAAGGCAACGATGACGAGTTCAAAGCCGTGCTGGACAGCCTGGGTGAAACGCCCCTGCCCAAGTACATCAAACGTAAGCCGGAAGAAGATGACAAAGAACGTTATCAGACCGTTTACGCCAAGTACGAAGGAGCTGTGGCCGCGCCTACCGCCGGTCTGCACTTCAGCCGCGAGCTGATCAAACGCCTGGAGATCAAAGGTGTGAAATTTGCAGAAGTAACCCTGCACACAGGTCTTGGTACTTTCCGCCCCATTGAGGTGGAAGACCTGAGCAAGCATAAAATGGATGCGGAATATTTCCACATCGATGAATATGCGGTGAAGATCGTGAACAAGGCGAAGGAAGACAACCGCAAGATCTGCGCTATCGGTACCACTACCGTTCGCGCCGTAGAATCGTCCGTAACTGCCCAGAACCATCTGAAGGCAGCCGAGGGCTGGACGAACACGTTCATCCACCCGCCGTACGACTTCTCTATCCCGAATGCACTGGTGACCAACTTCCACCTGCCCAAAACCAGCCTCCTGATCATGGTGTGCGCCTTTGCCGGCTACGACCTGATCATGGAAGCATACCAGCAGGCCATCAAGGAAAAATACCGCTTCTTCAGCTATGGTGACGCGATGCTCATCATCTGATGAAACACAACATTACCGGAAAGGCAAACAGTATCACGCTGTTTGCCTTTTTTTATAAAAATTGTTTTACTTCGTATTCATGGCAGACAGGATCAAAGTAGCCGTTATAGTTGCCGGAGGTTCCGGTACCCGCATGGGCAGCGCCACGCCGAAACAGTTTATGGAAATAGGCGGTAAGCCCCTGCTGTATCATACCATCAATGCTTTTTTGCAGGCGTACGACGATATGCATATCGTGCTGGTGGTGCCGGAAACACACCAGGCGTATATTGCCACACTGCTCACTGCTTTTGACAGGCCGCCTTCCGTTGCCCTGGTTCATGGCGGGGAAACGCGTTTTCATTCTGTAAAGAACGGGCTGGCAACTATCCGCCAGCCAGCCGTCCTGTTTGTACATGATGGTGTGCGACCTTTGCTGAGCCCTTCGTTGATCCGCCGATGTTATGAAAGCGCGCTTGCGAAAGGCAATGCCATTCCGGCGGTGGAAATGAAAGACAGCCTGCGTGAAGTGGACGATGAAGGAAATATGGCGGTGGACCGGAGCCGCTTCAGAATTATACAAACGCCCCAGACATTTTTATCCGAAGTGCTGTTGCCTGCATTTGAGCAGCCATACGATCCCTTATTTACAGACGAAGCCAGTGTAGTGGAAAGGGCCGGTGAAGAGATACACCTGGTGGAAGGAGAGGAGCAGAACATCAAGATCACACGCCCCGTGGATCTTGCGATAGCCAATGCTTTCCTGGCCGGGCATGGGTTGTAGACGGTTATTGTTTGACAAACCCCAGTTCTTCCGCTTTTGTAACATCGCTCTCCCGCACGCTGATCCTGATCTGGTAATTGGAAGGGCTGGAACAGGAGGCATACATTCCTTCATCACCGGTCTTGACATATGCTATTGTCTTTATGCGGATACCTCTTTTGTCTTTCAGCCATTGAGTGAGCCTGTATTCGTAATTGTCGCGGCCGACAACCTCGGAGGACCAGGGGTTGGCGCATTGTGTTTCATTGATTGCCATGCTGATATAAGGCGTGGTGTCCTGGTTGCGTTTACAGGCGGTTGTGCATAACATCAGTGCCAGCATACTCCATAGTATAGTTTTCATCATTTGAGGTTTAGGATGAAACGGGAGCGGGGGCGAAAAGGTTACAGTACTGGCTGGAATGGGATTGCGCCGCGTCGGTTCCCCGCTTTAATGAAGCGGGGCGGCGGCAGGTCTTTGGTTTAGCGTGCCGGTTACTCCGATTGCTGCTGCCCTTTCCCGATCTTATAGAGTATCTGGTGCGCGGCGTCAAGCGCCTGGAAACCATCTATGATGTTTACGGGCACGGGTTTGTTTTCCAGGATGGCGTCGCGGAACAGCTCCAGTTCCATGCGGATGGCGTTGGATTGTTTGATCTCGGGATTGGCGATGGCGATGGTCTTTTTGCCGTTGTTCGTGGCAATGTCCAGCGTAAAGAGGCCTTCGTCCGCCGGGGTTTTGAGTTTGATGATCTCGGTCTTTTTATCCAGGAAGTCGATACCAATGTAAGCGTCTTTCTGGAAGAGGCGCATCTTCCGCATCTTTTTGAGGGAGATGCGGCTGGAGGTGAGGTTGGCCACGCAGCCGTTGTGAAACTCGATGCGTACGTTCGCAATATCGGGGGTGTCGCTCATCACGGCCACACCGCTTGCGGAAATGCGGCTGATGCTGGATTTCACGATGCTCAGCACGATGTCTATATCATGGATCATCAGGTCAAGGATCACGCTTACGTCCGTACCGCGCGGGTTGAATTCCGCGAGGCGGTGCACTTCGATGAACATAGGATTGAGATACACTCCTTTCAGTGCGAGGAATGCGGGGTTGAACCTTTCCACATGCCCTACCTGGAATTTGATATTGGCTTCTTCCACCAGCTTAAGCAGCAGTTTGGCCTCTTCCATGGTATTGGTCATGGGTTTCTCTACAAATACATGTTTCCCGTTGCGGATGGCCATTTCGCACAGTGAAAAGTGCTGGGTGGTAGGGGCCACGATATCTACCGCGTCTGAAGCCATGATCAGCTCTTCGGCGGAATCAAAACGTTTGATCTCGTATAGGTCGTGAACGCCCCGGGCATTATCCTCACTGGGGTCAAAAAATCCCACCACTTCCACATCTTTCATTGTCGCAAGCTGGGATAAATGGATCTTGCCTAAATGCCCTACACCGAACAAACCTATTTTGAGCATGATTTGATTGAGTTTTTATGGAAAATTCCTGCAAATGTAACAAAACCGCATGTTATTACTTTATATATTAATTCTATATTGCCTCAATTAGTTCCATGCGTTTTTTCTTCCTGATCATATTGCCCCTGATGCTGACGGTAAACCATGCGTTTGCGCAGGCCTGTCCGCAGATGGGGCAGACTCCTCAAAGTGCATTTCCCATCTGCGGTACGAGGGAGCTAAAACAGGCGTCTGTACCGCTTTGCGCGGGCCGGAGGATCAATATGCCTTCCTGCCGGGACGCTGTGCCGCCGACCGAATTCACTGACAGGAATCCTTTCTGGTATAAATTCACCTGTTACCAGGCGGGCTCGCTGGGTTTCACTATCACGCCAAACGATCTCGGGGATGATTACGACTGGCAATTGTTTGACGTCACCGGCCGCAATCTGAACGAGGTGTACACCAATGCATCCATACAGGTAGCAGGCAACTGGAGTGAAATAGAGGGTCTCACCGGCGCGAACAATACCGGCACGCGCCTGATGAACTGCGAAGGCAGGGCCTATCCTAAATGGAGTAGTATGCCTACGTTGCAGGTAGGACACGAATATCTTTTACTGGTAAGCCACTTCACCAACACACAAAGTGGTTATGAGCTGGCCTTTGGCGGCGGATCCGCCGTGATCACCGATCCCAAACCCGGGGAGTTCGCCAATGCGGAATACCGTTGTCTCAATAACAGGATCACGGTCAAGCTGAACAAGCTATTCCGCTGCAATACCCTGGCCGCGGACGGCAGCGACTTTGTACTGACCGGAAGCACTGCCGGTATCACCAGTGCGGCAGGCGTGAACTGCGGAACCGGTTTTGATATGGATTCCGTGGTGCTTACGCTGGACCGGCCTTTGCCCGCCGGGAATTACACCCTCCAGGTAAAAACCGGCTCCGACGGCAATACTCTCCTGGACGCCTGCGATAATCCCATTGCCGCGGGCCGGAGCATTGCCATCAGCGTGCCCATTCCGCAGGCGGTACCTTTTGACAGGATCGAACAGGTAGGCTGCAAGCCGGACAGGATCAGGGTGCTGCTCAGCGATCCCGTGCTGTGCAGCTCCGTAGCCGCCGACGGCAGCGATTTCAGGATCAGCGGTACCGGTCCGGCGGTGAGCGTCATAGCGGCCACTACTACCTGTGCCGGCCAGCTGACGGATACGATCGACCTGTTGCTCAACGGCCCGGTGTACCTGGAAGGCAATTTCAGGATAGACCTGGTACGCGGCGCGGACGGCAATACGCTTATCAGCGAATGCAGCGTGGAAACCTCGCTCGGCCAGATGGTGCCTTTTATTACAAAAGACACGGTGAATGCCCGCTTCGATAACCGGGTGAGACTGGATTGCGTATACGACACGATTTTCCTTCACCACAACGGCGCCCATGGCGTAAACTCGTGGAACTGGGCTTTCGAGGATGGTGATACCCGTACGGACCAATCACCGGTGAAAGTGTACACCTTATTCGGTCAGAAAACGGTGATGCTGAAAGTGAACAACGGCGTCTGCGAAGCGGAGCATACAGAAAACATCCTGTTGAACAATACGCTGATCGCGGCTTTCAGGATAGGTACGCCTGTCCTCTGCCCGCTTGATATGGCAACTTTTACCAACGAAAGTATCGGCAACATCACCGGTCATCGCTGGGATTTTGGTTTTGGCCCGGGTACGCGGCTGGTCACGCCACAGCCGCTGCGCTTCCCTATAGCGGGCCGGGAGCAGGTATACCAGGTGAGGCTGATCGTGACGGACGATCTCCGGTGCGAAGACACGGTGATCCATACGCTGAAAACCGTCCCGAGCTGCCGGGTGGCGGTGCCTACGGCCTTCAGCCCGAATAATGACGGTGTGAATGACTTCCTGTACCCGTTGAACGGGTATAAGACGGCCGACCTGGTGTTCCGGGTATTTGCCCGCAATGGCCAGCTGGTGTTTGAATCCCGTAGCTGGTCGCAAAAATGGGATGGCAGGATCAACGGCTCTCCTGCTGCGGTAGGCACCTATGCCTGGATGTTGGAATATACAGATACGGAGTTAGGCAACCGGGTATTCCAGAAAGGTGTGGCGACGTTGTTGCGGTAGCCTGGGTCATTTTCCGTCCGTCCGCCGTCCCCGGCGTCTCATTTTCTCCATCACTATCAGTCATCCATCAGGCCATCTTCAAGCAGGCTGAAATATCCGGCATCGGTGACGATGATGTGATCCACGACGGCTATATCCAGCATTTTTCCGCCTTCTTTCAGTTTCCGGGTGATGCTCACGTCTGCCCTGCTGGGCCGCAGGTTGCCGGAGGGATGGTTGTGTACCAGGAAAAGCCTGGTGGCCTTGTGGCTGAGGGCGGCTCCGAAAACAATCCTGGGATCTACGGTAGTGGACGTGATACCGCCCGTGCTGATGCAGGCGTGATGGAGCAGGCGGTTTGCCTGGTTGAGGAAAAGCACGTAAAAGCTTTCGCAGCAATGATCTGCAAGTAACGGCCGCAGCCAGGCGGAGGCTTCCCTTGCCGTACGGACAAGTGGTTTCCGGAGCAGGGGGCTTATTTGTTTGCGCCGGCAAAGCTCCAGGGCGGCCAGTATCCGGACGGCCTTTTTGATGCCGATGCCGTGAAAACGCTGCAATTGTGCAACTTCCAGGCGGCTCAATTCGGAGAGGTTATTGCCGCAGCTGCAAAGGATCTCTTTGGCCAGTTCGAGGGCGGATTGTGTTTTGTTGCCGCAATTGATGAGGATGGCCAGGAGCTCCGCATGGCTAAGCGTCCGGACGCCGTTGTGAAGGACCTTCTCACAGGGCCGGTCTTCTTCAGCCCAGTGTTTGATGGCCGGCAATAAACGTTTGGGCGGCAGGTACGTACTAATAGGGGGCAACAACCCGGGGCTAACAATCATCCTTTTTTCCATACCACCAATTTACAACTTCCCTTCTGGTTTGCTAACATTTTTAGCATTTTCTTTTCCACAACCCCTCCGGATTTTTTTTACGCATATCCACTATAAAAGTCATAGTTTTGCAACCTCTTTCTTTATCATGAATCCATCGGTAAAAATCTTTACAGGGAACAGTAATCCCGCGCTGGCAGAGCGCATCGCCGCCAGGTATGGAAACGGGCTGGGCAAGGTGAATATTCAGAAGTTCAGTGACGGCGAGTTTCAGCCGGTATTTCTGGAAAGTATCCGCGGCCACTACGTTTTTCTCGTACAGGGCACCAATGCGCCTTCTGACAATCTCATGGAGCTGTTGCTCATGATAGACGCCGCCAAACGCGCCTCCGCGGGTTACATTACGGCTGTTATTCCTTATTTCGGGTTTGCCCGCCAGGACAGGAAAGACAAACCGCGCGTGGCCATAGGCTCCAAACTGATAGCCAACCTGCTCACGGCGGCGGGGGCTAACAGGGTGATAACCATGGACTTGCATGCTCCCCAGATACAGGGGTTCTTTGACATCCCGGTGGACCACCTGGACAGTTCGGCCATTTTTATCCCCTATATAGAGAATCTGAAGCTGAAAAACCTTACCTTTGCGTCCCCTGACGTGGGTTCTACCACCCGTGTGCGCGAAGTGGCGAGCTATTTCAACGCTGAAATGGTGATCTGCGACAAACACCGTAAGAGAGCGAATGAAATCGCTTCCATGGTGGTGATAGGAGATGTGACCGATAAAGATATTGTGCTGATAGATGACATCTGCGACACGGCGGGGACCCTTACCAAATCAGCCGCCCTGCTGATGGAAAAGGGAGCAAGGAGCGTAAGGGCGTTCTGTACCCACCCGGTATTCAGCGGCAAGGCGTATGAGAACATTGAAAATTCGGTGCTGGATGAACTGGTGGTATGCGATACCATCCCGCTCAAACAGCAGAGCTCTAAGGTAAAAGTGATCAGCGTGGCAGACCTCTTTGCAGTGGCTATCCGCAACATGCACGAGAACAAGTCCATCACCAGCCTTTTTGTTCACAGCAACCGCCGGATGCAATAAACCAGTATATTCTTTTATATCATAAATGTTTAAACAATGAAAACAATAACCATCGAAGGACAACTCAGGAGCGAATTCGGCAAACAAGCCACCCGCCTTCTCCGTTCTGAGGAAAAAGTGCCTTGCGTTATTTACGGGGGTGCGGAAACTGTGAGCTTCTCAGCTCCTGCGACTGCTTTCAAAAACCTGGTGTACACTGCTGAGTTTCAGCTCGCTGAAATCAAAGTGGACGGTAAAACTTTCCGTTGCATCATGAAGGACCTGCAGTTTGACACCGTTACAGACGAGCTCACGCACGTGGACTTCCTGGAACTGGTAGACGACAAAAAAGTAGTTGCCACCCTGCCGCTGAAACTCACCGGCCAGTCCATCGGCGTTAAAGGCGGTGGTAAACTGGTAGTGAAAATGAAGTCTCTGAAGGTGAAGGCCCTGCCTAAAGACCTCCGCGAGAACCTGGAAGTGGACATCACTAACCTGGACCTCAACGAAAACATCCGTGTTGAAGACGTGAAAGCGGAAGGCGTGGAAATCCTCAACTCTCCCCGTATCCCGGTTGCTTCCGTTGTAATGACGCGTCAGCTGAAACAGGAAGAAGCTGCTGCCGAGAAGGATGCCAAGAAGAAATAAATTGGCAAAATATTTATATAATGAAGCCCGGCGTAAATTCAGCCGGGCTTTTTATTTTTGGCATCCTGTTATCGCAAACCGCGTAACAATTGTAGCATGAAATATCTGATTGTAGGATTAGGAAACATAGGAACGGACTATCATCACACCCGTCACAACATTGGTTTTGATGTGGCGGATGCATTCGCGGCAAAACACGGCGCCCTGTTCAGAAGCGACAGGCTGGCCGATGTAGCCGAGATCAAATGGAAAGGGCGCATACTGGTAGTGATAAAACCAACCACTTATATGAACCTCAGCGGCAAAGCCGTGAAATATTGGATGGACAAAGAAAAGATCCCGGTGGAAAATACGCTGGTGATCCTGGATGAGCTTGCACTGCCACTTGAAGCGATCCGCCTCCGCCCCGGAGGCAGCGATGCCGGCCACAACGGCCTCAAAAGCATACAGGAATCCATTGGTACCAACCAATACCCCCGCCTCCGCTTCGGTATCGGCAACGATTTTCCGAAAGGCCGGCAGGTGGATTACGTATTGGGAAGATGGACCGCAAAAGAGGAACCTGTGGTGCAGCAAAAGATCGATAAATGCACAGAAGTGATCGAAAGCTTTGCTTCTATTGGTTTACAACGATCTATGAACAATTATAACAACCTTACTTTTCCATTATAGAAGTAAATTGTATATTTCATGCCTGAAAGGTACCCCTACCTTAACCGCTATAGGTCATGATCCGTGTACCACTGATCGTTATATCACCTGAGCATTGAAGATGCCAATCCGGATGATAGTACGCACAGTGGGCAATGTATTGTGGACTATGGGTCAAACCATAGGCTTTATTAACCTTACAAAATACACGCATTATGAAAATTATCTGCGTTGGAAGAAACTATGCCAAACATGCAGAAGAATTGAAGAACGAAGTGCCCTCCGAACCCGTGATTTTCATGAAACCAAAGAATGCCCTGCTGCAGAACAACCATCCTTTCTATTATCCGGAATTCACGGATAACCTTCACTATGAATGCGAACTGGTGTTGCGGATATCAAAAAACGGGAAACACATTCAGGAAAGATTTGCCAGTAAGTACTACGACAGTATTTCCGTTGGGATCGACTTCACGGCCAGGGACCTCCAGGAAAAACAGAAATCGAAAGGCCTGCCCTGGGAAATAGCCAAATCGTTCGATAATTCCGCTGTAGTAGGTAAGTTCATTCCCATTACGGAAGAAACAGATCTGAAAGACCTGAACTTTTGCCTTTACAAAAACAAGGAAATTGCACAACAAGGGAACACAAAGGACCTCCTGTTCACGTTCGACAAGCTTATCGCCTATATCTCAAGATTTTTCACGCTCAATATCGGTGATCTCGTATTTACAGGCACTCCCGAAGGAGTAGGCCCGGTTGAGATCGGAGACTCTCTTGAAGCATTTATTGAGAATGACAGCCTGCTTGAATTTATGGTAAAGTAGCCCTGAATGGAAAAAGTTAAAATTAAAAAGTTAAAAGGACGGGCTTTTTCCTTTTTAATTTTTTCTTTTTAAGGGATATTGGCATAGATCACGTCCAGTATCCGGGTCAACTCGTTATAATCTCTCTCGCTCAGGTTATTCCAGCCTGTTTTCCTCATTTCCAGCACCAAAGGGCGAACGTCCTTGTACTTATTCACGCCCTGCGGCGTCAGCTGCACAAATACCTTCCGGCGGTCGTCCGTAGACCCCTGCCTTTCTACCAGGTCTTTTTTCACCAGCAATTCAATGATACGCGACACCGTTGTGATATCCTTCGAGGTGAGACGGGCTAACTCATTGTGGGTTATTCGTTTATGCTTATACAGGTTCTCGATCAGCAACCACTGGTCCACCGTAATGTCCATCTGCCGGGCATCAAAATTCTTCTGCCAATAGTTACGAATTTTTTTGAGGGTAGCATCCAGCTTAAAAAAAGATGGATTGCTCACAAAAGTGTCGTGCATATTAATTAATTTGCAGTAGCAATAGTTGTTATAGCAACTAATATTCAGTCTGGCTCTACATACACCAAAACGCTGTTACGTGCTTAAAGATAACATAAGCCTTCCGACTTTTAAAGCCACTATTACTCACCGGGAAAGGGACCAGGAGTTCCAGGCCTTGCTGCTGCGGGTTTACCGCCTCATGTTCACCGCCCGGACCATGTCTGAAAAGTACGAAGCCAACCGTTCCATCTGCAAATACGTGCATTCCACCTCCGCAGGGCACGAAGCCATCCAGATAGCCGCCGGTATGCTGCTGAAAGCCTGTGATTATGTGAGCCCCTATTACCGGGACGACAGCATGATGCTCGCCATGGGTTACGCGCCCAAAACGCTGATGCTCCAGCTACTGGCCAAAGGCGACGATCCTTTCAGCGGCGGGCGTTCGTATTATTGTCACCCCAGCGGCCGCCAGCCGGGCAAGCCCACTATTCCACACCAGAGCAGCGCCACCGGTATGCAGGTGATACCCACCACCGGCATGGCCCAGGGTGTGCAGTACCTGGAAAACGCCGGCCTGCTGGACAGCACGGACAAACCAGTGGTGCTCTGTTCCCTCGGAGATGGCAGCGTTACCGAAGGAGAGGTGAGCGAAGCCCTGCAATTTGCCGTGTTAAAAAACCTTCCCATCATCTACCTCGTGCAGGACAATGAATGGGGAATTTCCGTGAGCGCGGAAGAGGCCCGCGTGATGGATGCATTTGAATATGCAGCAGGCTTTAAAGGCCTGGAACGCATCCGCGTAGACGGTAGTGATTTTGAAGCCAGTTACCATGCGATGGAATCCGCCATACGTTACGTACGCTCCGCGCGCAAGCCGGTACTGGTGCATGCCACCACACCGCTGCTTGGTCATCATACTTCGGGCGTAAGAAAAGAATGGTACCGCACCGCTGAGGATTATGCCAAACACGTTTCCCGCGACCCGCTGCCGCGGCTTAAACAGTTGCTGGCAGACCAGTCCGATATCCGGCTGATAGAAGAAGAGGCGATAATTGAAGTAAATGAAGCGTTTGAAGAAGCCGTGAACAGCCCTGATCCGGCTATTTCCACGGTAAAAGGCCATGTGTTCGCGCCTACTCCCGTAACGGAGGAGACGGGTACCCGCACACCTGCCGGCGGCAGCAAAGTGGTAATGGTAGACGCTGCGCTGCATGCCATTGAAGAGATCATGAGCGTTTATCCCGAATCGATCCTTTTTGGCCAGGACGTAGGCCGAAGGCTGGGCGGCGTATTCCGCGAAGCCGCTACACTGGCCGAAAAATTTGGTGATCACCGTGTTTTTAATACTGCCATCCAGGAAGCATATATTATCGGCAGCACCGCGGGATTGTCCGCCGTGGGTGTGAAACCTATTGTGGAAGTGCAGTTCGCGGATTATATCTATCCCGGCTTCAACCAGCTGGTAACAGAAATCTCAAAAAGCTGTTATTTATCCGTGGGCAAATTTCCCGTGCAGACGCTCATCCGTATCCCCATCGGCGCGTACGGCGGCGGAGGGCCTTACCACTCCGGCTGTATTGAAAGTACGTTGCTGACCATCAAAGGCATCAAGGTATGTTACCCTTCCAATGCCGCGGACCTGAAAGGCCTGATGAAAGCCGCTTTCCTCGATCCAAACCCGGTGATCATGCTGGAGCATAAAGGTCTTTACTGGAGCAAAGTGCCCGGCACGCTGGAAGCCATGACCATCGAACCGTCTTCCGATTATATTCTCCCCCTCGGCAAAGGCAACACGGTGACGTCCGCAGATGAAGGCATGACCATCGTCACATACGGAATGGGTGTATACTGGGCGAAAGCCGCCGCCGCAAAATTCCCCGGCCGCGTAGAGATCATCGACCTGCGCACGCTATACCCGCTGGATGAAGAGCTGGTATTTTCTTCCGTGCGCAAACTGGGCAAATGCCTGGTGCTGACGGAAGAACAACTGACCAACTCCTTCGCGGAATCCTTTGCCGCGAGAATTTCCAAAGCCTGCTTCCGCTGGCTGGATGCGCCGGTATATACACTCGGCGCGCTGGACCTGCCGGCCGTTCCGCTAAACATGACGTTGGAGAAAGAGATGTTGCCGACGGCGGATAAAGTGACGGAATGCGTGCGGGAAATACTGGAATTTTAAGTTTCCTTTTTTTATCTTTGGCCTTCCAAAAATTGGCGAGGTAGCTCAGGTGGTTAGAGCGTTGGATTCATAACCCAAAGGTCTCGGGTTCAACTCCCGATCTCGCTACGAGGCTCCCTTAAAGGGGGCCTTTTTTTATGCACCGCCTATGACATATACCGTTACACCTTTTACTCTCGAAAATTAAACCTCTTAAATACACCACAACAACGTGCCGGATTCATATCCGCCGCGTGCAGGTTTAGCTCGCTGGTGTACTCAGAGAGTGTAAAAATCATTTTGGGGAGAACAAATTAGTGCGTCCGCTACGGATTAACGCGGGCTAAATTGGAGAGACGCCACTATGAAGAAAATACTGGTGTTCTTCTCCTGACTTGTCAATGTAAAAGAATATGCCAGTCACCTGCGGATCGCCCATAGTAATAAAATACCATTGTTCCCGCTCAAATTTTATTGGACAAATCGCATGGTCACCAAATTTGTTGAGCCACCACAACTCGTTTGTTGTATCCAACGACGCTCTTGATAAACCATCATGGATGTACCGCACCTTAACAGTATCTTCATCCCATGAATAGTTGCCAGGCTTATCAAACTCTATCCTGTTGGGCGGATCAGGCGGTCTGCCTATCGGGTGATGTATATTGCAGGAAGTCGTGTAAATGACGGTATATTTAACCGGATGGTTTTTGTCACCTATTAAGTCAACCTGAATTTTCTCAATTGAAACTCCGTTAATGAAGTCTCGATTTGTCGAAATACAGTTCTTTGTTATTTTTATCTCTGGCGGCGCAAAGGCGCTAAAAAAAGAGTGAAAAAAATAAAGCCCACCTGCGATAACCAAAGCTATTACAGAAAGCCTAATGGCAGCCATCTTAGTTTTTTTTGTCATGATGGAAGATTTAGATCGATCTCGCAAGTTGAATCTCCTAACTTTTTTATAATATTATGCATTCAAACTGGAACTGATCATGCTGTTGTTCCCTCCTCACACAGTCTTCCGGGACATAAAAACAGACCAAACAATTCAATTCTTTCCAGATACGGAAGGTAACAAATTGATATGGAAAACTCCTGGTGCTGATAGATTTGGCACATACCAGTTGCTCAAAGATCGCCTGGAAATTTCATTTAATTATGCCAGGGAGGAGACATACCTGCTTATTATTCTTCAAATGGAAGAAGATACGATCACCGCTTTCAGATTAAAAGACCGCTTGGGAAGGGAAACTGATTTCCTGAAAGTGGTGTAAAGGAAAATCTGGCGCGCTTATACGCGTATCGGATTTCTCCGGAGCAGGAGGTTGAAGTATTTCTGGTTTATCGGCTGAAGGTGATTCCAAACCCTCTTTAAAAGAAAAAGGGAACACCATCAAACGATGTGTTCCCTTTAACAATATCAAATGTAAGTTGACCCTAATTACGGCCTCCACGTGCGCTCCGGGTATATTGTATACTCCTTTGCGGTGTGGTGGACGAACGTGAGCCGCGGTTAATCTGCCCTCCCTGCGGTCTTGCGGCCGGGGCCGAACTGCGGTTGAACTGACGCTGCGGGCGGTCTGCTGAGCCTGAACTTCGGTTTATCTCGCGGCGTGGTTCTGAAGAAGAACCGCGGTTATATTCGCGCCGGGGGCTGGTAACCGGAGAAGAACTGCGTTCTGCCGGCGGCCTTGTAGTGCGATCAAACTGCCGTGATGGAGTACTCCTGTTCACATTCGGATCACGATCAAACTGGCGTGACGGAGTGCTTCTGTTCACATTTGGATCACGATCAAACTGACGGGGTGTACTCCTGTTCACGTTTGCTTCACGATCAAACTGCCGTGGCCGTGTACTTCTGTTCACATTGGCATCCCGGTCAAACTGACGGGGTGACGTGCTCCGGTAATTAGTACGGTAGTTGTTCACCACCACGCGGTTCCTGCTATACACACTTGCAGACGTTACACGCATCGGGCGATAGATACGCGGGGCCCGCACAACGCGGTGCGTATGTACCACGACATACCTTGGCCGGTAATGATAGCAGATAGGCTGGTAAACATGCCATGCCAACGGCCTCCAGGGACGCCACCACACAGGGTAATGATACCACCTCCAGGGAGATGCCCAAACGGTGTAATAAGGCGCAAACACAAAACGCACTGACGGCCAGAACCACACATTGACGATCACTCCTGATGGAGCGAAAGCGGCGGCATTCGGCCCGTGCGGCCTGTCAGAAAGGGTTTCATCATTAAAAGCAACACTCTCTTCATCCTTGGGCTCCACGATCTTTGATACACCATATATATCCTCGTCCCCCACGATCTGTATCACCGCATGTTCATCTCCTGTTTTCTCCAGTTCTATTACGGCAACGTCCTGGCTTTCTGAGGACGATACCAATGCCTGCAATACAAAGAGCTGCACATCTCCATCTTTTTTATTGACAACGCGGATATAGTCGATATCCCCATCCTGGTTCAGATCAAGATTATTTACACCATTCTCCTTGGTATTCAGCATTTTCTCGAATTCTTGAGGGCTTCCGGCCTTTTTGAACATCTCCAGGGCGCCTTCAAGGCTAAAGTTGTCCCCAGGCAAACCCGTTTCGTCCTGTGCCTGTACACCGGTCGTGAGCAGGAGGCTGATCAGAACGGCTGGCAATGAATGTAATATTCTCATACGATAGGCTGTTGTTTCATTATATAAGACGACTAATTGAGGGAAAAGTTTATACCGGAATTACTGTAGAAATGTTAAATTTTAACTCCAACAGCCTGGTTTAAAGACAATTCTGATAAAATTTTAACCCAATCCCTTCCCATTTCATGAAATTGTCATATTGATGTCCAAAACAGGACGAAGGCAGAGGATGTTTTCAACGTACAAACGACTGGGAGGCAAGGCCCGGCTGCACCGTTGTTTCAAGAAAAAAGAAATGGTATTTTGGAAAAAACTGATTACAAATTACAACCAGCGGCTATTTCCTGAAACCGCCTTAAATAATCATTTCTTACCATGCAAAGGCACACTTCCGTATTCGCAATTGTTATACTCATGTTGGTATCATTCTGCAACAGCCAGGCACAGGATATACAGGTTATTAAAAAACGGGTAGTGGGCGACCTGCTGGAACCTTCGGTAAACAGCAACGCCATTACGCAACTGGTACAATCCATCCAACCGGACGGCACCTGGCCGGGCATCAATTATAAAGATGTGTCCCGCACAGGTTTTCAGCACAAAGACCATTTGGAGAACATGCTGACGCTGGCCCGTGTCTATAAAAAGCCCGGCTCCCCTTTCTTTGGAGACGCTGCGGTAAAAAAGGCTTTCTCAGCGGCGCTTGATTTCTGGCTGGCCCATGACTTTAGGTGCGACAACTGGTGGTGGAATGAAATGGGCACGCCAAACCTTATGATCAATACTTTGCTGGTGATGGACAGCAGTCTTACGGAAAAACAAAGAACGGAGGGGTTAAAGATCGCCCGCAGGGCAAATCTTGAAACCTTTGGCGCCCGCCCTGGCGGCGACCTTATGCCCATTGCCGGCATGTTGGGAAAACAGGCGTTATTCACCAACAGCCCGGATACGCTGAAACGGGTTATAGACGTAATGGCCAGGGAAATAAAAATCAGCACAGGCCGGGGCCTCAAACCGGATATGAGCTTTCACCATCGTACGGACAATGTGATCTCCATCCTTACGTACGGCAGCAATTTTGCCGGCTCTTTTGCCTACTGGGCAGCCAGGATACACGGCACACAATTCTCTTTCCCCGAAACATCCATGAAACTCCTTGTTGATTATTACCTGGATGGCATCTGCCAGGCACTCATCTACGCTACATACCCCGATCCCGGCGCCATGAACCGTGATATCAGCCGCCGGAACGCACTGGAGAAAGAAGATATCAGCCTGCCGCAGAACCTTCTTGCCGCTACAGACTATAGGGCGCCGGAGCTGGAAACCGTCATCCGCGCCCGGAAAGGGGAAATAAGATACAACCGGACAAGGGACCGCTATTTCTGGTATTCGCATTATTATACGCATCAGCGCCCCGGTTATTACGCATCTGTGCGTATGCATTCCGCCCGCGCGAATAATATGGAAGAGCCGCACAATGAAGAAGGTATTAAAAACCATCATTATGGCGACGGCTCCCTTTTTATTTCGCGCACCGGTCATGAGTTCTTTAATATTTTCCCCGTATGGGACTGGCAAAAGATACCAGGCACTACGATCCTGCAAAAAACAGACGTGCCCCACTGGCGCCAGCTGGCTAAAAAAGGGCGGACTGATTTTTCCGGCGGCCTGAGCGACGGCGTGTATGGTGTGGCTGCATTTGATTTTGCCAGTGTGCACGATCCGCTCAAAGCACACAAGGCATGGTTCTTTTTTGATAATGAGATCGTATGCCTGGGCGCGGGTATTCATGCGGACACGGCTTTGCCTGTACTGACTACCCTGAACCAGTGCCTGCTGAACAACCAGGTGATCGTTGGGGCCAATAACAAAACCACCACATTAAAAACCGGCAAACATGTATTGCCTGCCGTATCCTGGGTGTATCACGACAGCGTGGCTTATATCTTCCCGCAGCCGGCAGGCGTAAATATCAGCAATGGGGAAGCTACCGGCAGCTGGCGACGGATCAACCACCAGGCCTGGGCTACAGAAGAAACCGTGAAGGAAAATGTATTTGCCCTTTGGCTGGATCATGGTGTACAGCCGCAAAATGCCGGTTATGCATGGATTGTGGTGCCAGGTATAGATGCGGCTTCCGCAGCAGCCTACAGTAAAAAAACGCCGGTAAAGATTCTTGTAAATACCCCGGACCTCCAGGCTGTACAACATACCGCATTGCAAAGGACCGGGATCGTTTTTTACAAAGCGGGTACCGTCAGGATCAATGATAAACTGACGCTGGCCGCTACAGCACCTTGCCTCGTAATGATCAATGCGAATGGAGCAGTTGCCGGCAGTATTGCGGTTTCAGATCCCACTCAGAAATTAACGGCTCTCCAGATAAAAGTAAATGAACGTATCATTGATGTATCATTGCCGAAGGGCGATGACAGCGGAAGCACGGTGATGGTACGATAAAGTGTATCAGTATCTTTTTGAATATTATTTTCTGAAAGGAATCACCATGTTCCAGGACCGCGTAGCATTGTTAAAGCCGCCGGGGCCGTCCATCGTTGCAAAAAACAGATAGGCGGGCCTGTTATTCTCAAAAAGAATAAACGGGCGTTCCAATTGTCCCTGCATTTCAGTTTTCCCGTCATTCCAGGCTACTGTGCGGGAATAGGCTTTGGGGTCTTTGTCCATCGTCCATTTCAGGCCGTCTGTTGAATGTGCTGAAACACCGCCTCCTTTTTCGCCGGTGAATTTTGCCACCTGGTCTTTGAAGATAACATGGTAACCGGTAGCGTCTTTCCACATAAAAGGATCTTCCGCTTCGCCCTGCGCATCCACTCTGAAGATGGGCTGGTCATTATTCAGTACCTTATAAGGGCCATGTATAGACGGAGCTTTCGCAACACCAAGGCTCATATGCGAATGTGTATTCCCTTTATGCCCCCTGCCTTTGAACATGATCAGCACAGAGCCATCGTCGTGCACCACGGCGGTGGGATTGGAGGTGAGGAAGCTGTAAAATGTGTTGGGTTTGACGGGAAGCACGGGCTGGTCCAGCCGTTTCCAGGGGCCATATGGAGTTTCGGACACGGCGACACCCACGCGTTTATTATTCCTGGCGGCGATACACCAATGGCTTTGCAGCGTGAGTTCCTTCGCCCGCGGATCTTCGAAAGGGTGGGTGGAGCCCATGTAAAACAGGATATATTGCCCTTTGTGTTTAACGATCTGTGGATTATGGGTGGCGCGGCCGTCCCAATACTGGGCGCCCCGGGCAGGTAATGCCACATCGGAAAAAGTATAAGGCCCTTCCGGTTTATCCGCCACGGCGTGCACCACCTCCGACGCCACCATCCATCCCGGATGAAAGATCAGCGAATCCGGCCAGCGTGATGCAAAAAGATGATATTTATTGTCATATCCCTTTACCGCGGAACCGCACCATACCCAATATCCTTTCATGGAAAAACCGCCGCCGCGGGGAGCTTCGCCCAGGTTGTGAAATATGATGTTGGAGGATTGCTGTTTCAGCTCCGGGAGGTTATCTATTTTTTGTGCATAGGCCGCTACACAAAGCAGCATTGCCGCTAGTACAAGAAGTTGCTTCATAACGTTGGAATTGGGCGGTAAGATAATAAATATGCTCAAATAATCTTTTCCCCGCTGCCTTGTTACAAATCCCTATTTCTTCAACTTCCTGTTCAGCTTACCCTGGAGGTCGGTAATAAGACTAACACTCTCCGTCAGCCGGTCATAAGCCGCGACGCTTTCCACCGCAAGGTCCTTTTTGCTCACCTCCATCCCAGCCAGGAAGGCTTCGAGGTGTGACAGGAAACGAGGCTGTTCGCTATAGATGGCATTGTATATTTCGTCGTTCAGTTTATCTCCTTCGGCTCTCAGGTCTTCGCTTACGAGGTTGGAGATACCGCGCATTTGCGCCATCACGGTACTCATCTTTATTTTAAGCGACTCCAGTGCGTTGTTATCCCGTTTCCCCGGCGCGGCGTTGTGTCGGATCAGGCTGTCGGAAAGGGTTTTCCTCGTTTTCAGGTAACCGCTTAATCCAAACTTCAGTTCTTCAAGGCGATCGTACAGTTCCGCCCCTCTGTCCTGCGAAAAATACTTGTCCACGTTCGTGTTCATTCCTTTGATCCACTTGTGAAGGCCTTGTGTTACATCCGTAACGGTGGCTGTTTGAGCGGATTGTGCAAATGTACGGGCGGGGAGAAGCAGCAGAAAAAAGAGTACCAGCCTGAGGTGTATCCTGTTAACGTTCATTTTTACATTTTTAAGTCTTTGCCAGGGAAAAACATGTCTCGAAAATTAATGAATTTATCGGACATGAGGCTGAACACAAGATTTAAAGAAAAGTGAAATTCCGGCGGGGGAATTCTTTTTTTCGGATGTTGTTTTATATTACAGGAAATATTTTTAGTTGAATCTCACAGAAGATCAGATATTATCCCTCGCCCCGGACGATTCCTCCAAAAAAGCCGGGAAAGACCTTGCGAACCCCTCCAAATGGGTTACCAAAGGCATCAGTGACCAGGCTTTGTGGGGCGAATGCCAGGGCAGCGGCAGCAAGCCGTATCAGACGCAGATAGACACTGCCAATATCGCTTTCAAATGTTCCTGCCCAAGCCGGAAATTTCCTTGCAAACATGGTTTGGGATTGCTGCTGCATCACAGCCGGCAGCCGGATGCATTCAGCCGCACAGCGGAGCCTGCCTGGGTGACCGAGTGGCTGGGCAAACGCGCGGATACGCAGCAGAAAAAAGCAACCCGTGAAGACAAACCCGTGGACGAAGCCGCCCAGCAAAAACGCCAGCAGGCACGGCAGCGGAAAGTCGCGGATGGCATTGCCGAATTGCGTTTATGGCTGAAAGATATCGTCAGGAACGGGATATTAAACATTCCGTCCAAAGGCGCCTCCTGGTTCGACAACATGGCCAAACGAATGGTAGATGCCCAGGCCGGCGGCCTGGCGGGGATGGTACGCGGCCTTGGCGAAACGAACTTCTACGCGGACGGCTGGCAGTCCGAATTTATGGCCAGGCTCGTGAATATCTACCTTGTAATAGAAGGATATACGAACGGCGACAGCCTTCACGAGGCGCTACAGCAGGATTTGCGCACCCTGATCGGTTTCCCGCAAAACCAGGATGAGCTGAGAGCACAGGCCGGGATTACAGACACCTGGCTCGTAATTGCAAAACAGACCATAGACACCGACAATATCACCACCGAACGGAACTGGTTGTATGGCATGAACTCCGGCCGTTATGCGCTGGTTTTGCAGTTTATCATCCGCGGCCAGGGGGCGGAGCTGTCTTTGACGCCCGGTTTGAACCTGGAAGCGGAACTGGTGTTTTTCCCCTCAGCCTCCCCTTTAAGAGCGATCGTAAAGAGTCAATCCGCCTCAGGAAGGACCGGTAAACCGGAAGGCCTGGAAAGCTGGCTGAAAGTAGCCGAAGCGGAAACAGCTTCCGCGGCCGCATTGCCGGTAAGGAGCGAACGGCCGTTTGTAGTAAAAGCCCTGAAACCGGTGCAATATAACAACAGCTGGTGGCTGCAGGATGAAACGCGGCATATGATGCAGCTGAAAAACAGGTATAACACTTTCTGGAAACTGCTTTCCCTCAGTGGAGGACAGGCGATGGATATGGTGGTGATAGGAAAAGAAGATCAATATGAAACGGTGGCCGTTTGGCATAATAACGAGTTTACGATCCTGTAAGCCGCGTTGCCGGTAAACTATAGTAATGCAATGAAATTCTGGGACGACATTCTCAACACAGCCATGCTGGGCACAGATAAACAGGCGGCCTCGCCTGCGGGGCTTCCATCCGCGCTGGAGGAAGCTGAGAAAAAGATCCGTGGGGGCAAAGATCCGGACAGGGAGGAAATATTCCTGGGCTTTGCCGCCCTGATACTCAACTACAGGCAATGCGGGTTTACGCCCATTCAGGCGGAACAGGCGGCAATCGCTCCGGCGCCGGATGAAGAAAAACCGTACTGCAATTCTTCCGCCACTCAGGCACTCAAAGACATTCTCAGCGAAGACAGCATACCGCTGCTTACTTTCTGGCTCCAGCACTGCGATGCCAGCGGGAAGATCGTGCGTCCCGAAATGATCCCCGTGCTGCTGGATACGGGCCTGAAAAATAAAAAGCTGAAACGGCTCATCAGCAGCTGCTGCGGCAAAAGAGGGGAGTGGCTGGGCAGGTTCAATGCCGACTGGAATTATTCGCAAAGCCTGCCCGCTGAGGAAGTCTGGCAAGCCGGCACCGCGGATCAGCGGAAACTTATCCTCCGGGAAACGAGGCAGCAGGCCCCCGCGCAGGCAAGGGAATGGCTGCAACAAACCTGGGCGCAGGAAGATGCGGCCGCTAAAACAGCTTTCCTTGAATTATTTGAAGTGAATATTTCAGCAGACGATATCCCCTTCCTCGAAAGCCTTTCCTCCGAAAAAAGCAAAAAAGTAAAAGAACAGGCGCAGCTGCTGCTGAAACAAATACCCGGATCGGCCGTAGTGCTGCAGTACCAGGCTGCGTTGCAGCAGATCGTATCGCTGAAAAAGGAAAAAACAATGCTGGGCCTGGGCAGCAAAATGGCGCTGCATTTCCAGTTCCCGGTCAATATCCCGGAGGATGTGTATAAATCAGGCATCGAAAAACTCAGCAATATCAAGGGAATGTCCGACGATGAGTTTATCATGTACCAGCTTGTTCGCTCCGTACCACCTTCCTGCTGGGAAATGTTGCTGGGGCTTTCTCCGGACAAAGTCATTTCATTTTTCCAGGAAGACGCGACCGGTAAAAAACTGATCCCTTCCCTTGTACTGGCCATTTGCAATTTTAAAGACAAAGGCTGGGCGATGGAATTTGTGCAGCACAGTGCCGTATTTTATATCGATCTGCTGCCGCTGCTGCCGTTGGCCCAGCAGGACATTTACAGCAAAAAATTCTTTGAGAAACACGAAGATGTTATCATCGAACAGGCAGTGAGAAGAGAAGCCGGCTGGGATATGGAGTTAACCAAACTGATCTTCCGGCATATCGCTAAAAACCCTTACCAGTATTACCGTTCATTCTTTAACCAGCATATCCACCTGATACCGCCCGCGATTGTGGGCGAGCTGGAAAAATGCGCGCCGGCGGAGCCTCACCTGCAAAGCATGTGGAGCACGTCCTGCGAATACATCATGAAACTCGTTTCTATAAAATACCAGACACAAACATCCTTTAGCTAATAAACCATCTATTATGTCAACTTTATTACGTCAGCATGCGGAAGCCCAGTTTGCCCAGGAGCTGGAGGAACTCGGCAAACAGGATCATGAAAAGCGCCCTGAAAACTGGAAACTTTCCCCGCAGTCGGTAGTCACTTACCTGATGGGCGGCAAGCTGAAAAACGGTTTTGAAATATCTCCCAAATATATCGGCAACCGGCGGCTGATGGAAATCGCCGTGGCTACGCTTACCACAGACCGTGCTTTGCTGTTGTACGGTCTGCCCGGTACGGCCAAAAGCTGGGTGAGCGAACACCTTGCCGCCGGCATCTGCGGCGATTCCCGGCTGATCGTGCAAGGTACGGCGGGCACCGGCGAAGACGCCATCCGTTACGGCTGGAACTATGCGCGCCTGCTGGCGGAAGGCCCCAGCGAAAAAGCACTGGTGGAAACGCCGCTGATGCGCGCGATGAAAACCGGCAGCATCGCGAGGATCGAAGAGCTGACACGTATCGGCGCGGATGTGCAGGATTCGCTGATCACCATCCTGTCTGAAAAAACGCTGCCCGTTCCGGAGCTGAACACGGAGATACAGTCTGTTAAAGGGTTTAATGTCATCGCTACTGCAAACAACCGCGACAAAGGCGTGAATGAGCTGAGCAGCGCGTTAAAACGCCGTTTTAATACCGTTATCCTGCCCGTTCCCGATTCTATGGACGAGGAGATCGATATCGTGAAAAGAAGGGTGGAAAGTTTTGAAAAAGTAATGGCCCTGCCGGCGGAAGCGCCTGCTTTGGAAGAGATCCGCAGGATCGTTACCATCTTCAGGGAACTGCGCAGCGGTGTATCCCTGGATGGTAAAACGAAGATCAAACAGCCCAGCGGCACACTCAGCACCGCGGAAGCCATTTCCGTGATGAACAACGGGCTATCTATGGCCGCTTATTTCGGCGATGGCAGGCTTACCGCCAGCGACCTGGCCGCGGGAATTACCGGCGCGATCGTAAAAGACCCTGTGCAGGATAAACTGGTGTGGCAGGAATACCTCGAAACGGTTGTGAAGCCCAGGGACAACTGGAAAGACATTTACAGGGCATGCAGGGAGCTGCTGTAAACCTTATCATTCATTCAAAAGCCCCTTGCGGGCAATGTAAATATGGCGATTCATATACTTGGCATCCGGCATCATGGCCCCGGTTCCGCCAGGAATGTAAAAACATTCCTGGAATCGGTTAAGCCGGATATTGTGCTGGTGGAAGGCCCGCCTGAAGCGGACGGTATTTTGCAATGGGCCGCGCATGAGGAAATGAGGCCGCCGGTGGCAATATTGTGTTACCAGCCCGATAATCCCCGCCAGTCCAGCTTTTATCCTTTCGCGGAATTTTCTCCTGAATGGCAGGCGATCCTGTATGCAAAACGGCAGAACATCCACATCCGTTTTATGGACCTGCCGGTGGCGCATCAATACGCCCTGGAGAATGAAGCGCAGGCAGCAATTTCATCCCAGCCTGAAAATGCCGGACAGGAAACCGCTCCTTCACCACCCCAGGACGAAAACACAACAACAGTTCCGGGCCAGCCCGCGATTGAAAATGAAGTGCTGCATGAAATACCTGTCCGATATGATGTAGCATCACTGGCCCATGCGGCCGGTTATGATGATGGCGAAAAGTGGTGGGAGCATATGTTCGAACACCGGGCGGATAACCAGGATATATTCACCGCCGTCATGGAAGGCATGGGCAGCCTGCGCGAAATCTACGACGGAAAGGACAATAAGCTGGAACTGCTTCGCGAAGCGCATATGCGAAAAGTGATTAGGCAGGCTGAAAGAGAAATGTTCCAGAACATCGCCGTGATCTGTGGCGCATGGCACGCTCCCGCGCTGCACAACATGCCCCCGCAAAAAGGCGATAACGAATTGCTGAAGGGTCTTAGCAAAGTAAAAACAGAATGTACCTGGGTACCCTGGACAAACAGCCGCCTGAGCCTCTACAGCGGTTATGGCGCGGGCATCAATTCTCCCGGCTGGTACGAGCACATCTGGCATCACCAGGAGGATGACGGTACGAAGTGGCTTGTAAAAGTCGCCAAGCTGTTCCGCGAAAAACAAATGGACACCTCGGTGGCTCATGTGATAGAAGCCTCCCGCCTGGCCAATGCCCTGGCTGCTTTGCGCAACCTTCCCAAAGCTGGCCTGGAGGAGCTGAACGAAGCCACGTTGAGCGTGCTCTGCGGTGGTGAACCGGTATTGCTTTCGCTGGTACAGGCTGAACTGATTGTCAATAACAGGATAGGCGAAGTGCCGGTGGATATTCCCAAGCCGCCTTTACAACAGGATATTGAAAAAATACAGAAACGCCTCCGCCTGCCGGCTGCCGCGGATTGGAAAGATTACCTGCTGGACCTCCGTAAAGAAAACGACCTGGAACGCAGCGTCTTCCTGCACCGCCTGCAGATCCTTGAGCTGAAATGGGGTCACCGGTCTGATGTAACAGGTAAAGGGACCTTTAAGGAACAATGGCGCTTACAGTGGGACCCCGGCTTTTCTGTCGATATTATCGAAAAAGGCGTATGGGGCAATACCGTAGAGGAAGCAGCAACCGGATACCTGGTGCACCTCGCCAAAGAAGCGGCGGACCTGCCTGCTGTTGGGAAACTGCTGGAAGCGGCCATCCCCGCGGAACTGCCGCTTGCCGTGGATGCATTGATCCAACGGATCAATAACCTTGCTGCGGCCAGCAGCGATGTAGTGCAGCTGATGGAAGTATTGCCCGGCCTGGTGGAAGTAAGCCGTTACGGCAACGTGCGCAAAACGGACGCAGCGCTGGTGATGGGCATCGTGGAAAGCATGACGGTACGCATATGCATCAACCTGCCGCCCGCCTGCCAGGCCATTGACGAAGACGCCGCCGCGCATTTGCAGGCGCTTTTCCCAAAACTCAACGACGCTATCAATCTCCTGCAACACGGGGAGCTGACCGGGCAATGGGAACAGACTTTAAAGGTCATCTCCCAAAACCAGGGCACTGCTCCCGTGCTGGCCGGTTATGCCACGCGTTTGCTGGCAGACCGGAAACTGCTGACTGGTGACGAACTGGTGAAAGCGTTTTATTACGCCATGTCTTCCGCAAGTGGCCCCGGCATTGCAGCCGCCTGGCTGGAAGGTTTCCTCACGGGCAGCGGCGCCATCCTGCTGCTGGACAATGATCTCTGGGGAGTGGTAAGCAGCTGGGTGGAACAATTGGAAGAAGACATGTTTATAGAAGTACTGCCGCTGCTGAGAAGAACGTTTTCCAACTTCTCCCGCCCTGAAAGAAAAAAACTCGGGGAAATGGTAAAACGCGGCGGCCGCGCGGCGGTGCCCGTAACGGAGAAAAGTTTCGACGGGCAACGCGCGGAACAGGGAATACCCGTTGTGATGGCATTATTAGGTTTACAACATTAATGAGCGAACATGAGTGAAGATCAACAAATGCGGAAATGGCGCCTGATCCTGGGTGGTAACCAAAGCGACGGAACAGATCACCCTCTGAACCCGGCGGACCTGCAGCTGGATAAAACACTGGAAGCGTTGTACGACAGCGACCGCAGCGCGGGCCTAGGGGCTTCGTCGCCGAATGTGAACCGCTGGCTGGGAGATATCCGCTCTTTTTTTCCGAATACCGTGGTGCAGGTGATGCAGAAAGACGCGATGAAAAGGCTGAACCTCACGCAGATGCTGCTGGAAAAGGAAATGCTGGAAAACGTGGACGCAGATGTTCATCTCGTAGCTACCCTGATGACGCTGAGCCGTGTGATACCCGATAAAACGAAAGATACCGCCCGCCAGGTAGTACGCAAAGTAGTGAACGAACTGATGGCGAAACTGGCGCAGCCCACACAGCAGGCTATCGCCGGCAGCCTGAACCGTTCCGCCCGCAACTCCCGTCCAAGGCACAACGAGATCAACTGGCACGCCACGATACAGAAAAACCTGAAACACTATCAGCCCGAATACAAAACCATTATTCCCGAATCGAGGATAGGGTATGGACGCAAAAGGACATCGCTGAAAGACGTCGTCCTGTGCATCGACCAAAGCGGTTCCATGGGCACTTCCGCTGTGTATTCGGGTATTTTCGGTTCGGTAATGGCGTCTATCCCGGCTATCAAAACCAAAATGGTGGTATTTGACACAGCTGTGGTGGATCTGACAGAAGAACTTACGGACCCGGTGGAACTATTGTTTGGCGTACAGCTGGGTGGCGGTACAGATATCAATGCCGCGCTCACTTATTGCCAGCAGATCATTACCCGTCCGCTGGACACGGTATTGGTACTGATTTCAGACCTGTACGAAGGCGGGAACCAGGATGGAATGAGAAAACGGGCAACTGAACTGGCCGCGGCAGGCGTGCAGGTAGTTGCACTGCTGGCTTTGAATGATGAAGGCGCTCCTGCGTATGATCATGGCAATGCGCAGTTTTTCTCCAACCTGAACATCCCTGTATTCGCCTGTACCCCGGACAAGTTCCCGGACCTGATGGCTACGGCCCTCAGCAAGCAGGATATTGGCCAATGGGCAGCCAAAGAAGATTTCGTGTTAAAGAAGTAATTTAACACCCATGTACACCTGCCGCAAAACGATCACTGTTATTGTATTGTCCGCCTGGATAATGTCCTGCCGCACCGCTCACGAGCTACCTTTGCCGCCGAGACCGCCACAGGCCGTTTCAGGCAACGCCTTTTACCGGCAGGTGGACAGCATGAAATGGAATACCCGAGAGCCCATAGCGCTGAAAGAAATATTATCCGGGAATGTGCCCGCCTTTCTCCGGAAGCTGGTACCGGTGCATACATCCATCACCGGCGCCAATGGCAAAACCATCACCGCCACCTATTACGTAACGCCCGATTACCTGTCCATCGGCGGTAATGACGATTTTGCAAGGATACCACTTACTCCCATGACGGCTCAACTGATCGCGGACAGCCTGCAATGTTTCCTGCCCACACGGAAAATGGTCAATGATATTTACCTCGCCGCAAAAGTGAAACCTGAGCCGGTACCGCTGTATGCCTTCCGCGACAGCGCCATTATCTTCTGGCATCATCATATGATCATAGAAGGGCAGCGGAAAGGGGAAAAGGGCCTGATTGCGGGAATAAAAAAAGACGTGGTGATCAGCAGCAAAGTCTCCCGCGATCCGCGGCCGGAGCGCGTGGCCATTTACGGCTGGCATAAACCGGATGGCAAACCCATCCAGCCGTTGTATACCGGGCATGTAAACTGGTACGTGGATTATTCACACGGCATCAGGCTGGTATACCGGAAAATAAAAGTGGATAAACAGTGGATGGACTACACAGAAGTGTTGAGACACCCGGTGTATAAAACCTTATTGTGCGATGAGGATGAGTGTGATTATTTCCGGTATGGTCAGTGATTGGGGGACAGGCAGGTTTCGGCATAATCCAGGATACCTTTACGTCTCGCTGTGGAAGCGGAACAATATTTTTACGGTACGCATCTATTTTAGTGTTCCTGTATACACCTTTGTTTCGTAGCTGATCTTTATAAAACCGTTCTCTTTGTATTTGTCAAATAACTGCTCCAGGTCCTGCATCATGGCTGGATAACCGGCGTCGCTGTTCAGTGGCATATAGGACGAGGAAGACAGCCGGCCTTTAAGGCCGTCAAGGTCAAATACCTGTTCGTTGGTAAATATCTCCAGTTCCACGGCATGCGGGGTGAAAAAGGCCTTGAGGTGCGCCATGTCTATATTCCGGTGCTGCACTTTTACATAATCTTTACCATGGTGGTTGATCAATACTTCATATTCCTGTTCAAAAGGAGTGTGCACCCTGCGTTCGTTCCAGATCAGCACGGCCAGTCCGCCCGGCTTTAATATCCGCTGGAATTCCGTTTTGCTTTTCTCCACATGGAACCAGTGGAAAGCCTGGCCCGCAATCACCGCGTCCACACTTGCCGTTTGGAGCGTAGTGTCTTCGGCGGTGGCGTGCACGGCATGAAAACCGGGATATTTCCCCAGGGTTTCCGTGGCTTTGTCCAGCATCTCCATATTAGGCTCCACAGCCATGACCGTATAACCCGCTTTGAGGAACAATGCAGTGGATATGCCCGTTCCCGCGCCTACATCGGCCAGCGTCTTATCAACCCCGAGGCCGTGTTTTTCCTGGAGGTATGTAACGACCTGCGCAGGATAACCGGGGCGGAATGCGGCGTAGTTTTCTACGCGGTTGTTGAACCTTTGTGTATTGTCCATACCTAAAGTTCCTTAAAATTTGCCAAATGACTGCCCAATGAATTGTTCCAGCCGTTGCCGCGTGAGGGTCTGATTGCCGCGGTAAAACTCTTCTTTGTCATTCAGCCTGGCGAGAGAAGCGGTGGATTGAAAGGCGAGCCATTCCACAAAGCTTTCCCTGTTAGTAAACTTTGAAGGAATCATCATTCCGCCGTCATACAATTCACCGTAGAGGTATTCGCCTTTGTCGTTTTTCTCCAGCCCCATCCCGCAGTAATCACGGTGGGAATAACCGAGGGAATGCCCTTCATCCAGTTTGTCGGCTACGAGGCCGGCAAGATAATACCCGAAGTATTCCGTGTCAGAAGCGAGTTCCCGCAGATAGGATTGTTCCACTGAATATTGTTTTGTACCAAGATAGTCAAACCGGAAATGAAAAAAAACTGGCGCCATTGTAACTTTTTCATTTTCACATGCGTTTAAACCGTATTGCTTACTTAGGGTACTTAACCTGACTATTAAAAATCGGAACACCATGATGAAACACACACTCCGGGTGCCTGGGAAGGCCCTGCTCGCCACTGCTTTGTTCGGAATTTTCCTGGCAGCCTGTAATGATGACGATTCTCCGACTCCTCCGCCAAAACGCACCAAGGAGTACGCCTTCACTGTATCTACCGGCACCGGCGGCGGTAAAGTAACTGCCAAAGAACTTACTGACAGCACGTTTGACCTGATCCTGCGGATCGACAAATCCACCAGGGACACTACGTATAAGTTCGATCTGTACAAAGGCAAAAAGGAAGACGGTACACTGGAACTATTCCAGACCATCGGATCGATTAAGAGCGAAACCACCGGCGCGGCCATAGAAGCCAAATGGGCCGGCGTAAAAAGTGTAACGGTGGATGGCGTAACGAAGAAATTTAACTACGACAGCCTGCTGAAGTACAAAGCGTTCGCACGCGTGGCGTTTGTAAGGAAAGATGTGACGCCCAACAAGGATAGCATCGTGGCGATTGGAAACATTGGCGGAAGCGCACAATAGCCCCTTATTTTTAGTTGATATCGAAAAAAGAGAGCTGTACTCCCATTGGGTACGGCTCTTTTATTTTGTCTTTGCCGTAAGCCGGAAAAAGATCTCCCTGCGTATGCTGAAACCCATGTGTTCATACAGCCTGATAGCCCTTTCGTTCGTAGTGCCGGTATGCAGGAAAGGGATCTTACCCGATTCGAAGTGCCGGTTGACAAGATGGGTGATGAGCTGCTGTGCATATTTGCGGCCGGTGAAATCCGGGTGTGTGCAGATGGCGCTTAACTCACTGAAGTTATCCGTTCTCATCCGTTCCCCCGCAATGGCCACCAGCCTGCCTTCCTGGCGGATGCCGTAATAATTGCCCATCCGGTGCGTGTCCGGCAGGTAATAGGCCGGCATCACGAGTTGTACCAGTTCGTACATCTCGCGGCTGTTCTTTTCTCCCAGCGGCTCAACGTCCGCTGTGAACGGATCTTGTATGGGCGACTGGCAAACCATCTGTACGCAGGCCAGCTCGTTTTTTATTTCCCAGCCATCCGGCAGAGGCGGCAGATCGCCGATGATAAAAAACTGCTCTCCCGTTTTCATCAACGGGTCCAGGGAAGCCGTTGCCGCTTCGCTGGGCTCTGCAAATCCTACAAATGAAACAATATCGGGCTGGTATCTTTTCGCCAGCTCCGACCCGAGGGCAAATTCCCGGTGCTGGCTGTTGAGCGCACTCCAGGCGGGGTTGTCCAGTACTGAATATTTATCTTTCATATCGGCTCTTCTTTTTTATTCGTTGATCATTTCCGTACTTATACCGCCAAATATATGACAAAGTGATGCAGGTGAAAACAAAAAAGCGGCACTCTCCGGCGCCGCTTTTTTGTTTGTTATAATATGATCTGATAGTTGTTTTATCTGGCCTGCTTCTTAAAGACAGGATTTCCCGCGAGCGGGCCTACATCTGCCGGTTTCAGCATTTTAACCGTCACGGGTTTTACCGAAACCTGGTCTGCTCCTGCATCCAGGGGAGATGTGCGGGGCTGCCCGTCCATATCGGCCACGATGCCCGCGTAACTTCCTTTGGCCGCTCCTATCGCGGGGCTGCCTTTCTGTAAATGGTAGATCCCGGCTTTGTCCTTTTGCAACATGGGATTCACCTGTACAAAACCCGAATCGGGCAGCTGGCCGGCGCCTTTTGTATTGTAGATGATATTCCCTTTGAAGGAAGGGTTCAGGTACAGCGGCCCCTGGATGGAAGCCGCTTCATTCCCGCCCTGGATGACGTTGTAAGCAAGGGTGATAAACGTGCTGCCGATGCCGTTCGGCCGGATGGTACGGGTGATATTGTCTTCATTATCCACCAGCGTATTAAAAGCGATCAGCACACGGTCCGGGCGGTCGTGGGAGGTGAGCGGTGCTCCGTCTGCCACTTCCGCGCCGCCATTGCCGATATTGATGGCGGGATTGCAACGTTCGAAATAATTGCTGAAAATGATATGATCGTCCCCGAAAATGCGGAGGCCCGGCGTGAGCGTGAAATAATTGCCATACACCTTGCAGAAATTCCCGTGACGAAGGGTGAACTGCGCTTTGCAGTCGCGGATAGTGTTGTAACGAAGCGTCACCGCTGAAGCTTTTACGGAGATCAGTTCATTTTCCCCTTCACATTGCTCAAAAAGATTGTATTCCACGATGCTGTTGCTGGAAGACAGGCTGTAACCGCTGAGGCCGAACTGGAACGCTTCCGCGCCGTTGCCGGTCTGTTTGGTAAAGTCCACAAAATAATTGTGGTGTATCCAGAGGCGCTCCGCAATCTGTTTACCTGTTCCCCTCACGCCAATAAACTTCCCCAGCGTGCGTTTATGCTGAAAGGTATTGTAATCCACCTGGTGGTCGCTGCCCATGATGGTAAGGTAGTTTCCTTCCCCCGTGGTCTGGAACACGTTCCTGGTCCAGCGGCAGAAAGTGGTGCCGGGCTCCATCTTCGCCTTGTCTGAAGCATGGGTGAACTTAAACCCGATGACCTGGATATACGAAGCAGGACTTACGATCCGGAAGCCGCCCGCGCCGGTGATCTCTACTTCTCCGGGCATCTGCGCGCCGATGACGATAGGTTTGGCGGCCGTCCCGGCTTTGTTGACAAGAATGTCTTCGGTGGTGGTATACACTCCTTTTTTCAAAAGAATGACATCCCCGGGAAGGGCGTTGCTGATGGCGGTCTGCAGCTCCGCAATGGAACCAACAATCACGGTTTTTGCCAATACGGTCTGGCAGATCAGCAGGCATAGGCTGATGAAAAGACTTGTTTTCTTCATGTGGAATTTTATTGATCTTAAAAATACGCTTATTTATATTTCATGAAAATACCTATCTCCCGGATCCTGATAGCATATTAACCGGTTCAAGCCCTGATCAAGTCCACCTCATCTCCACCTCAACTCCGCCTTCCCTGTACCTCTCCTATAGGTACCATATAGGTTTCCGGTAATTACGCGGTAATTTCCACGCAAAAAGCAAAATACTATCATGCCGTTTGCCGGGCTTACTGTCCGGCCAGCCGGAAAGGAAACTAAAGCCTCCGCCTGTTAAGGTTTTTACAATCATCACCGTGATTCATATAAAAATTTCTTATACATAAGTTCTTTTCATAGTTTAGCAAAGCAAAAAATCAACCTTATGAGGAACCGCATGCGCCCACTTCTTGTCTGCTTCATATTATTGATGACCGGGCTGGCCGTCCAGGCACAGGATACCGCAAGGTTCAAACGTTTGCCCGGCGATTCCAGCCGGCGGCGGTTTGATTCGGATTCCAGCAGGAGGGGAGGGGATACCTCCCGCCGCAGGGGAGGAGGCATGGGCATGGCTTCCCTGTTTGCCGATTCCGCAAAAATGACCAGCAGCGATTACCAGCAGCAAATCGAAAATACTTATGTAATACTCAACAATGTTGAGAATAGAAGCGAGTTGCCCATCGGGATAGAGCTGGTAGCGATCAGGCTGATGGACAGCGATTCGGTGCTTTCCGTGCTGAAGGACAATGTGCTGAACAACAGCCGGGCGCTGAACCTGCGTAATTTACAAGTGTTCCGCACCCTGTTGCAAAACATCCAGCTGGACCTGCGGGAGCACCGGAAGCTGCTGGACAGCACGGAAACCAAACTGAACAATCTCCGCGCCAGCCTGAAACCATTGGCAGGCGATACCGTACTGCGCCAGCTGTTGCGGGATTCCGTACTGCGCCAGGAGTTTGCGCCGCAGCTCAAGGACATGCGCGAAGCCTTCAGGGGCAGCACCCGTGCGCTGCGGGAAAGCCTGGCAAGGGTGAACAGCCTGCAAACGCACACATCCGCCAATGCCATCACCACCAGCAAGCTGCTGGAAAAAGTGAACAACCTGCTGAATACTTCCGCGGCAAGGGTATTCGGGAAAGAATATAACTACCTCTGGGAAAGAGATACCATCCACGTTTCCGCAGGCACCCGCTCTTCTTTTGGTAAAGCATACGAAGGTGAAAAGAAGGCGCTGGACTATTATTTTAAAGACAGCGGCAACAAACGCCTTTTCCTGCTGCTGATCGGTCTGTTGTTTTTTATCTGGATCTTCCGGAACATCCGCACCATCCGGCGCCACGACGCAACGGGCAGCATCAGCGACCTGGGTTTTGTATACCTGCCTTCAGGGTACATTGTTTCTTCCTTTATCGTAATGTTCGCCATCGCGCCGCTCTTCGATCTGCATGCGCCATCCGCGTATATAGAGTCCATGCAGTTCCTGCTGATCGTGATCCTTACCATCATCTGCTGGAAAAAGTGGCCGCGCCGGCTGTTCCTTTACTGGATTGCCATGGTGATCCTGTACATCTGTTTTTCTTTCACGCACCATATGGTGGACCCCGGCCTGGGCCAGCGCCTGTGGCTGATCCTGCTGAACGGGTTGTCCATCCTGTTCGGTGTGCTGTTCCTTTCCAGGATGAAGGATCACCTGCACCTGAAAGGGTTTTTGCGGTATGTGATCATCCTGCACAATGTGATGAATGTGCTGTCCCTGTTGTGTAATCTCTGGGGAAGGGTATCCCTCGCGCAGATCTTCGGCAACGCCGCCATATTTGCTTTCACACAGGCCATCGGCCTGGCGGTGTTCAGCAAAATATGCATGGAGGCTATCCTGCTGCAGATCGTAGCCAGCCGCGTGAAACGTGGCGTACAAAGCCGCATCGATTACCAGCCGGTGCTGGATAGCTTCAGGAGACCAGTACTTTTCCTCGTGGTGATATTGTGGCTGATCGTGTTCACCACCAACCTGAATATTTATACCGTCGTGCTGAACGGGCTGCTGCAGGTGATGCAGACGGACCGCAGCATCGGCAATGCAACATTTACCATCGGCGGTATCCTGCTGTTTTTTCTCATCATCTGGATTGCGCACCTGTTGCAGAAATATGTGGGTTACTTTTTCGGGGATGCCGGCCTGGACGAAGAGATCAGCAACAAAGGCCAGCGCAACCGCCTGCTGATAGCAAGACTGGTACTGCTCTGCCTCGGCTACCTGCTGGCTGTGGCGGCCTCCGGCGTGCCGGTGGACAAGATCACGATCGTGCTCGGCGCCCTGGGCGTTGGTATCGGTCTGGGCCTGCAGAATATTGTGAACAACTTTGTGTCCGGTATCATCCTCATCTTCGACCGGCCTTTGCAGATCGGCGATGTGGTGGAGATCGGCGATAAATCCGGGAAAGTAAGGGAGATCGGTTTACGTTCCAGCACACTGATGACGCAGAACGGCGCGGAAGTGATCATTCCTAACGGGGATATCCTTTCACAGCAGATCGTGAACTGGACCCTGAGCAATAACCAGCAACGCCTTGATATGGAACTGACGGTAACCGGCAGCAATGACATGGAAACAGTGTCTACCGCGGTTAAGAAGGCTATCCAGGGCTCGAAGTTTATTTTTGAGAACAGGGAGCCGCAGGTACTGTTCACCAAAGTGCATGAGAACGGGTTTGATCTGAAAGCATACTTCTGGTGCAAGGATGTGGCGCGGTCCGAGGAAGCGATGAGTGAAATCCTGCTGCTGATGCACAAGGGGTTGAATGCCGCAAATCTCAGTATTGAATAAAAAATATTTTCAGGTATTAAAAAAGGGCGGTTCTACTGAACCCGCCCTTCGTTTTTATAAACAGGTTTGGATCGTCATCATCCGGCATTAGCGGGAGCTGAGCCGGACGAGGCTGAGCCTCCGAAGAATGACTTGATGTCTTCACCGGTATCGCCGGCATTACATCCGCTGCCGCCGGACCAGTTACCGATCGTGTAAGGCACCGTCACGCCTACTTCCCGTATGCATTCAATACCAAAGGTGCTGCAATTGTAGGAGTTCATGTTGAAGTCCATGGAAGGGCTGTTGTTGATCACATCCAGCAGCAACTGCAACTGGTAGCCGGAAATGTACGCATCCAGTTTGGCATCGTAACTATTGCCCTCGGTGTTGCCGATCACGCTTTGGGTGCTGGGCGAAAATACATTCACCGATACGTCGGGGAATAACCCGAGGGACCTGCGCACGATGGTGCCATTGATGTCCTGCTCGATGGTGATGAAGGTATGGCCCATATCGTAGCCGGAGGAAGTGTTCCTGGTGCCGGGTACCGGCTGATCCACATAAATGGTCACTTTAGCATCGTAAGAGGTGTTGAAATGGCTCAGGTAGGTGGTCAGGTTGGTAACGGGGTTGCCGGGCTGATAATGGCGGAGGCTGGGCACCGGGCCACTTGGCGGGTTTTCCGGTTCTTCAGGTTCTTCGCCGCCACCGCCGCCGGGGTTGCAGGCAGGATTGGAAGGATCTTCCCAGCAGGGGTCATCTTCCACCCACACCATTTCGCATTCTTCCACGATAATCAGGTAATCAAGATACCAGTCGCTGCACTCTTCATACTCCACATAACCCTGCCCCGGCTCATCCACCATAATGTAGATACAATCCTGCGACCATATCTCGATCACTTCCGTGATCTCGCACTGCTCTTCCCAGCGGGCATTCGGATCGCGTTGCGGGAGCTTCATGTTTTTGCTGATCTTCATTTTGGCTACCACGCGGCCACCCCTCACTTTCAGCAGGCTGTACGGATTGCCGTCCACCGTGCGGTTCACCAGGAAACCGGAAAAGTCCTTGTCCAGTTTTTTGAGGGTGTTGTGGCTGGCGTCGTGGTTATGCCTTGCCATGTAAGCCGCATCGGGCACAAAGGATACGATGCGTTCGGTAATGCGCCCGTCTTTGTCCATGTACATGATCAGCCGGTCGAAGTTCCCGAGATCGCCCATCGCGGGAGCGGCCCTGCCGGCGGTGTCTTTCCGGGTGCTTTGCCTGGCCGTGAGCAGCTGGCGGTTGCCCCAGTAAGCCGGCACTTCGACGATCTGGTATTCGCCCGTGGTATAGGTTTTGGCTTTGGCCCACATGGGGTACAGCTTGGAGGTTTTGCCCGGTTTGGCGGCGTTGCGCTGCTCCATGGACGGGCGGATGGATTTGTAAAAATGTTTGCGGGCTGCCTTTTCGTCAAATAAAGGCGCTGTGCTTTTTTCCTGTCCGGTGTGCGTTTTTTCCTTCCGGCAGGCCAGGAAGGTGCCGGCGCCAGCCAGCAGCAGCACGAAAAGGATCACAAAAGGGGATCTGATTTTCATAACGGGGATTTTAAATTATAAATGGTAAACAGAAAAGATGTGGGCTATGCTTCCGGGCTCTCGTCAGGTAATCTGGGTTAAAAAAGGTATCAGGGTCACGGGTATCAACAATCGATTGCAATATAAGCGGCGGATGGGGAAAATACAAACATGGGCGGGATAAAATTCCTCCGGAAATAAATTATATTGGGAATAAGTATTCCACTTATGAAACATTGTCTGTCCCTGTCCCTGGTATTCTGTCTCCTGTATTCCTGCGCCCGCCGCCCCGAATCGGTTAACCAGGCTTTAGACCTCGCAGGCGCCAACCGCGCCGAACTGGAAAAGGTGATCCGGCATTTTGAGAAAGACCCGCAGCAGCTCAAAGCGGTTTATTTCCTCCTGGCCAATATGCGTTATCATTTTACCTACGGAGGTGAAGAGTTGCAGCAATACGGCTATATTTTTAACGTGCTGGATTCCCTGCATACGAACAAGATCAAAGTGCCCGTCACTTCCCCCATCGTACGAGGGGCCTGGGATTCGCTGGTACGGCTGCATGGCATGCCTGACCCTGCGGATGCGCAGCAGTTGCCTGATCTGCTTTCCATTAAGGCGGACCTGCTGATCCCTCATATCACGGAATGTTTCCGCGTCTGGAAAGAAAACCCCTGGTGCAGGAACCTCAGTTTCACGGAATTCTGTGAGCTGCTGCTGCCATACCGCATTGCCCATGAGCAGCCCGAACCAGTGCACGCACGTTTGCAGAAAAGGTTCGGCCCCCTGCGCGACACCACGAAGGCTACGCGCCGTTTCGATTTCGGGGCGCAGTTCAACCAGCAGGTGCGGGCTTTTATCGGGCTGAATCATACCATGCGCCTTTATCCTTTTGATATGAGCATTACCCAGATGGAAAAAGCCCGCAGAGGTTCCTGCGCGCACCTGGCGCAGTACGAGGCGATGGCCATGCGGGCAAACGGGCTGCCGGTAGGTATTGATTGCACTCCCATGTGGGGAGATCTTGACCGGGGCCATGAATGGAATGTGATGCTGATGGAAGACGGGAAATATTTTCCTTTTGATGCGGGCGGCGCGGGCTTTGGCGGTATCGATTCCTGTCCGTACCGTTTCAGCAAAGTGTTCCGGAAAACGTTCGCGGCGCAGACAGAAAACATACCCGGTAGCGGAGATGTACCGCCTTTCCTGGTGAACAGGCTGCAGAAGGACGTTACGGCGGATTATACGAAGGTGAGCGATGTGTCCGTAAAACTCACGCGCACCGCCGCCATCCAACGGAAGTACGCCATGATCTGCACTTTTAAGACCAAAACCTGGGCGCCGCAGGCATATGCGCCCATCAAAGACAGTGTGGCCACTTTTACCAATATGGGACGCAACCTGCTGTATATCGTGATGTATTATTACGGCGGCAATTATTTCCCCGCCACCGAACCTTTTATTCTCGATAAAGAAGGCAACATCCGTTACCTGCAACTGAGGCCGGAAGGCCAGGATATGCTGCTGCTCAGGAAATACCCGCGCCTGCAGGGCATGTTTAACTATATGAAAGCCATGGTAGGCGGCCGTTTTGAAGGCGCGAACCGGCCGGACTTCAGCGACGCGGAGCTTTTGTATATGGTGAAAGATGTGCCGGACAAAGTGGAAACGGCTGATGCGCTTTCCCGGAAACCTTTCCGTTATGTCCGTTTCCTCTCGGCCCGTGGCGTAAAGGCCAATGTGGCGGAGCTGGCGTTCCTGGATGATGCCGGGAAGCCGCTGAAGGGGCAGGTGAAAGGTTTTCCGGAAGTGTCGCAGGCAGAAACCGGCACGGGCCTCGGCAATGTGTTCGACGGTGATCTTGAGACGTATTATAACGGCATGAAAGACAGTGTGTGCTGGATGGGGCTTGATCTTGGGAGGGCGCAATCTGTGGCGCGTATCCGTTATTGCCCGCGCAGCGATACCAATTTTATACTGGATGGGGACGAATATATCCTCCGTTACTGGGACGGCGAAAAATGGCGCGAAGCGGCCCGGCAAAAGGCATCCGGCCAGGCGCTTCATTTCAGCAACATCCCTTCAGGCGGCGTTTATATCCTGAAGAACATGTCCCGGGGGAAAGAAGAAAGGATCTTCACTTACGAAAACGGAAAGCAGATCTGGTGGTAATCCTTATTTTTGAAGAGTGGAAAAATCAACGGAAACTTCAATCTTCAGTCCATTCCTCGACGCCTGGAACCTCATCCCCGATGGTGAAATGATCGTAACCCATGGCAGCCGCCTGCTGCCTGTACGGCAGGATGGCGTGCCCGCGATGCTTAAAATAGGAGAAAAGGAGGACGAGCGTTTCGGCGCATTGATGATGAGTTATTGGGATGGCGAAGGCGCGGCAAAGGTGCTGGCCCGGCAGGATAATGTGATGCTGATGGAAAGGGCCATGGGCAAAAAGTCGCTGCTGCAGATGGTGCGTAACGGGCAGGACGAAGAAGCCACGCGTATTATCTGCCAGGTAGCCGGCCGCATTCATCTCCCCCGGAATAAACCTTTGCCGGAACTGGTACCGCTTGATCAATGGTTCAAAGAACTGTTCCGCCACGCGGACAAATACGGCGGCATTTTCCCCTCAGCCGCCGCTGCCGCGCGCAACCTGGTAGCAGACCAGCAGAATATCGTTCCCCTGCATGGCGATATCCACCACGAAAACATCCTCGATTTTGAAGAGAGGGGCTGGCTGTTGATCGATCCCATGCGCCTCATCGGCGAGCGATACTTTGATTATGTGAACATTTTCTCCAATCCCCTTGAACTTGAGTTTGTTACAACGCCCGGGCGGTTTGAGAAACGTTTTGAGATCATCACCCAAATGGCGGGCCTGGAGCCCAAACGGTTACTGCAATGGATATACGCCTGGTCCGCCCTCTCCGCCACCTGGATACTGGAGGATGGGGATGATGCCTCCATAGACCTGGCCGTGGCTGAAATGGCGGCTGCGGCCCTGAAGCGTTGAGCCATCCCCTGAAAGTAGGATGAGGCTGAATGTTCTTTTTCCGTAAATTAGTTATGCCTTAAGACCGCTTAACCTATGCTTAAACGTTTTCTCCCGCTGCTGATACTTCCGTTCTGTTTCTGGGCCTGTAAAAAATCAGGCGGCGCCCGCCCTTCCGAATCCGGAGTGGACAGCCTGAGCCTGAAATATACCATGGGCATTCCGCTGGCCTACATTCCCGGTGGTACCGGCGTGGTTATTCCTCCTGCCGGGGGACCGTCAAAGTTCTATTTTACTTATGTAAACGGAAAAGTAGCCCGGCGGGACGGCGGGTACGTCCCCATCGCCACTTCTTCCGGCTGGTCTTATATGTATTCACTGGATGTATTTGAAAAGGTGGAATACTTGAAAGATTCCATCATCATCACTCAGGACGATTCCCGGCCCGATCTCGAGGTGATGCCGTTTAGGAGAAAACTACTGATCGAAAACGGCCGTCTCAAAACAAAAATATATTACGATGAGCGCGGGCCTGAATGGAATGATACTTTACTTGTAAGTTATGGCCCGAATGGTAAGGTATCCCGAACTGAAAAGTATAATCAGAATGTTCGGGTGGTTAAAACCTTTTCCTATAGCGGAGCGGGGAACCTGGAAAAAATACTGGGCGCCAGCTATTTCAGATCAGACGGCCAGCAATATGGCGAAAGCACCGAGACTTTTGAAGGATACGATAACAAAACAAACCCTTTGAAAAACCTCTGGTTGTGGGATGAAACGTTTTACCGCTCATTATCCAATAATAATTTTACAAAGTACGAATCGGCATCAATGAACAATGGCAGCCTCAGCCGATCCAGCAGCAGTTGGACGCTGGTATATGATAAACAAGGTAATGTTCAATTCGGCTTATAAATAAAAAAGCAGCCGACCGGCTGCTTTTTTATTTCTTTTATACTCTGCCCATCACCGGGTCTGTAAACGATTCTTTTCCAGTCTCTACTCTCCCCGCATATCTTCTTTCAAAGTCCTGCGAGCCCTTTGCCAGCACGCTGAAATCGTACCAGCCGTGCTGTTTTGCAAGCGGCAGGATCACTTCTTTGCTGCCGCCTTTGGGTACTTCCAGGGTTTTGTCCGCCTGTTTGTAACCATGGTCTTTAAACACCACAGTCGTGGCATCGCCGGTGTTCTGTAGTTTCACGACCAGGTTGCCGGTCGGTTTTTTAGCCCTGTCCAGCTCGTATACGCAGCTCACTTCCAGGGAAGGATCTTTTTTGCTGCCGCGGAATTCGCGGAAGAACCCGTTCGGCCCGTGAAGGCGCAGGTGATATTTTTGGGCGTCAAATTCTTTAACGGGCCATTCGTATTGAATGGTATCTCCGGCCACAACACCAAAGTGCCAGTTGCGGGATATTTCGCCATCGAAAGAGGTGGGCGCGTACACGGTGAACGGTGAGCCTTGCGACCTTTTACCGAACGCCTGGTTGCCCGCGGTCATGCGGATGGTGAAATGATCTTTTTGGTCATTCCAGCCGCCGTCCGCATACAGCTCATAAGGTAATGCGCTGGACGGCCGGATGCCTTTTTCCTGCTCTGCCAGCGGGTTTGCCGTAGCCGGGTTGGCTATCATGCCTTTGATCTCTTCCGCCGTCACTTGTTTATAACCTGAAGGCACGTCTTTGAACTTCGCGCTGTAGATATCTTCTACAAACTGCGTTTTGTTAAGGAAAGGCAGTTTGTCATTGCCTTCGTTGAACGGGCTGAACGCGGCGGTGAGATCCCCGCAAACGGCGCGGCGCCATTTGCTGATATTATCCAGGTGTATGTTTTTGCTGAATTTGTTGTTCACAAAATGTTCCAGGAACTGGATGGTGGAAGTATGGTCAAATACCTGTGAACATACTTTGCCGCCTCGGCTCCAGGGCGAAGCGATCATCATAGGAACCCTGTAACCCAGGCCAATGGCAGCGCCACGGGCTTGTTTTTTCGGGATGCCCTGCGCGATCTCATTTTCCAGGCGTACAAACTCCACTTCGGTGTCTATGCCTTCGGATACTTTGCCGGTGCCGGGTTTTTTGTTGTCCGGGATGGAGAAGGGAGGTACGTGGTCGTAATAACCGTCGTTCTCGTCATAGGTCACGATGAAGATGGTCTTTTTCCATACTTCAGGATTGCTGGTGAGGATGTCCATTACTTCGGAGATGTACCAGGCGCCGTACCAGGGCGCGCTTGGGTGGTCCGAGTAGTTCTGCGGGCTGGCCAGCCACGATACGGTGGGGAGTTTGCCTTCCTGTACGTCTTTGCGGAACTGGTAGAACAGGTCGCCGGCGGGTACGGTCAGCTCGCGGTCCGTGCCTTTGTCGTTGTATTTAAGTTGTGTCATTTTACGGAATTCGGGATCGGCGCTGTTGATCACAAAAGCGCGCTGGTAGAGTTCTTTTTGCCGGGGGCTCAGCTTTTCGAAGTTCTCTTTATTCCATTGGGCGAGTTCTGCTTTTGCTTCGTCCAGCACTTCCTGTTTTTTGGCGATGTCCGCTTTACGTTTTTTTGTTTCGTCATCGGAGCCGGAAGTAGCTTCGTTCAGTTTATTGATCTCGTCCGGCAGGGTGTCCACCAGTTTCTGGAGGTTACGCACGTAACGTTCGGAGAATTTTACGTTAAAGGCTTTATAGAACTCGAGGTTGTTGCAACCGAAGTTCGCCAGCCAGCTTCTTTCTTCGCCTACATAACCGCCGCCGCAGCTGAGATCGTTCTGGTAAAACTTCCAGTTCACATCGTTTTCGGAAAGCAGCTCGGGGAATGTTTTCCAGGGCTGTTTGGCGTAGGTATAGTCCGTATTGCGGATGTTCGCTTTAGGCAGGCCCGCGTCTTCGCTGAAGATCTGGCCGGTCCAGAAAAAAGCGCGGTTAGGCGTGGTGCTGGTCATGGCGGAGCAGAAATTCTGATCGCACACGGTGAAAGCGTCCGCCAGCGCGTAGTTGAACGGGAGGTCTTCGCGGGTGTAATATCCCAGGGTAAGCGGGATGTGCCAGTATTGTTTGTTGCCGGGTCTTTTGGACAGCAGCCATTGGTCGTATTTACCGCCGTTGTTCGCATCCACCTGGTCGTGGCGGCCGTGGGGCAATGCGCCCATCCAGGTCACTTTGGTGTCTTTGATGTGCAGCCTGAAAGGGGAATAGGTTTCGCCCTTGTCGTTGGTTTGCAGCCATACGGGCTTTTTGTCCGGCAGGGAAATGGCGCGGGGATCGTTGAACCCGCGAACGCCCTGGAGAGAGCCGAAACAATGGTCGAACGACCGGTTTTCCTGCATGAGGATCACTACGTGCTCCGCGTCCAGGAAGGTACTGCCCGGCGCCGGGTTGATGGCCATTGCCCGCTGGATGGAAGACGGCAAAAATGCTTGCAGTCCGGCGGCGCCGGATAAAAGCATAGATTTCTTCAGGAATTCTCTTCTGTTATCCATGTGTATATAGGAGTGATTTGAGTAGCGTTTTTTCGTAATCGTGGACAAAGTATAAAAATAAGTCAGCCAAGTGTACTTTCCAATGTTAATTCTATTTTATTTCATTTGGTTTCGTAATTCTTTTTTTAAGTTGTCCTGTAGCGGGGCGGCGAAAGATAATTTAAGCGTGGAGAGGATGTGCCCGGGGAGGAAATGTTGGCGGAGCGCTCCGTTTTCCAGGGCGAAAACACTCTGCCCGTCCCTGGAAAAGTGGGCGTCCGGGCAGTTCCTGTAGGTAAAAACGCGCTGTTCCTGTAGATCGAACAGTACGGATTCTTTACGGCCGTTCACAAGGAAATAACTGCCGTTGAAGGAGAAGCGGGTGAATTCCAACGACTTAACAGAGAAGTGGATGTCTTTTTCCGGTTCTCCCTTCCTATTATATTGCCGGGTGATGTAGGAGTTATCGAATTGTACGTAGAGTTTGTCCGCGGAATCAAAAACCCGGCTTACAAACCTGCGGTTGCTTTGTTCGGTGGCGAGGTGCGCCCCGTCGGGGGTAAAGAGATAAAAAGCGTCGCGGAGGGTATGGGCGGGGGCTTTGCTGCCTGCGCGGGATACGGGAAGGAAGATCATGGTATGCCCGAATACGGTCCTTGTTTTGGAAAAGGTGGGTGAATCCCCGGCGGTATATTGCCCCAGCACCTTGCCGGAATAATCCAGGAACTCCAGCACTTTGCCTTCCAGCGAAAGGATCACCCGTTTTATTTCCGGGAGCACCACGGCGCGTTTGATGCCTTGCGGCCGGTGAATACTGCACAGGTGTTTGCCCGCATGGAAAAGATCCGCCTGCCTGGGATTTAATAAATGAACGGTATACGGCCCTTCCCCGCCATCCGCCGCGGCGATGATACGCCCGGGCAGGTCGGGATAAGCAGGCAGGCCATCGTCCCCGCGCAGTATATGAAAATAGTTATCACTGTTCTGGATGATGAGGAACCGTGAGTCTGCCGTGAACGCGATGCTGCGGGTATTCGATTGTTGCTTCAGCGGGCGGCGGACCGTGCGTTTTCCCTCCGTGGATATCAGCGCCAGCCCGCCCGAACGGTCCATGGCGGCCAGCATTTTTTCATCGGGGCTGAAGGCGGAATGGTTCACTTCCAGCGATTTCAGGCCGGAGCTTTGAAGGCCCCGTGTGGCGTGGTAAAGCGCATTTTTGCCGGTGGACGGGTCGTAAAAGAAAAAGAAGTTATTGCCCGGCGAGGCCGAGAATTGCTGCATACCGGGCGCGGGGAAATGAATAAAGGAAGGATACACATCTTCCCAGACCCGCACTTTCCCATCGCCGCCCGCAGTCACGATCACGCCGGTATCGGGTATGGCCAGCGCTTTCAGGATCTTCCGGCTATGGTCGAACGTGCGGAGCGGAAGCCCTTTAAAATCTGTTTCCACTGCGCTGGAATCGGAGCCGGATATCAGCAGGGTATCCCCGCTGCCCGCCGCAATGTAGTTCACGAGCGCTTCGAAATTAAAGCGGTGCAGTACATTACCGTCTTTGTCCCTTACGGATACGTTCCCTTCTGAGTCTGTACTGAAAATATATTTACCATCCGCCCTGATATGCACCACGCCAAGGTCCCCGTGCTGGCTCACTATTTTCTCCGGTTTACCGCGGAGGGAAAAGAAGTACCCGGCCTCGTAGGTCTGCGCGTATAATTTTCCCTGCGGCGTTTCCCGTATCTCTTTCACCGATGAAAGGTCCAGCTTGCCGGTCAGGCGGAATGTGGCAAAACTGCGTACCTGGTATTCATCATAATTGTAAAGGACGATGATATTTTTCCCGTTGTTGACGAGATAGGTACTGGTGTATTCTTCCGTATAAGTTTGCTCATGCACCAGTTTCCCGCTGGTATCCCACAGCCGCCACAGCGTTCCGCCAAAGGCGCCTGCGAGTTTCCCGTCTGTGGTCAGCTGTGCGTGTACGACGGGTTGTTTGCCGCTGAGTTTCTTTTTCTGTTTCCCCAGCATCCACAATTCACCATGACTGCTAAGCGCCAGCACGGTTTTGTTATCCGCCATCACGTCCACCCATTCCACTTCGCTGTCAAAAGTATGGGTAAGCTGTTTGCCGTTTTTCAGCTGGATGACGTACACGCGGTTATCTCCGCCTGAAGATACCAGCAGGCCGCCATCCGGGGACAGTGCGATATCGTTCACTGAACGTTCGTGCACGTATTCCCATTTGTACAGCGCCCGCCGCTTCAGCAGCCATTCGTTGTTGAACAACTGGCAAAGCAGGTGATACACCCGCGCGGGCACCGCAATACCGTGCTCGCGGCAGATCGCCACAGCATCTTCCAATAGCCGCAACGCCTGCGTCAGGTCCGATTCTTCCAGCTGCTCCACGCGGTACGATATCTCTGAAACGGTGATGAGCGCAATACGCCGTTGCTGTTGCTGGCGCCTTGTTTTCCGCAGTTCCCGGCTGTCTTCAAGGAAAAGGTGTTCCTGCCGTGTGAGATAATGGGGATGAAGTTGGAGGATATCGGCGAGATCGTCCAGGTAGGGACTGTCGTGCCAGAGCACGGTTTCTTCTTCCGCGCCTTCGCCGGCTTTATATTCATTGGCCACATCTTCCAGTCGCTTCAGCAGCACGAAGTCCGTCATGCCCAGCTCCTGCACCCACTTCGATATCTGTGGCCATGAGCGCAGGAAAGATTCATGCGCTACTTCAATGTGCTGGTCATTGGCTACCAGCAGCCGGTAATCCGATGAGGTCATTAAATCAATGACGGCATCCATTCGTTGTTGTTCCTGCCGGTCGTTAAATACAAGGGTGGAACGGCTGATGCGGCGGGAAACGATGCGCCCGCCGTCTGTATTGATCAGCCTGAAAAGGAGGTGGCGCATGGTGCGTTGCAATTCTTCTTTCGGGCCGGGTATTTTTTCGTGGATATGTTCGTACAGTTCGTCCGCGGTGATGCTGATGGCGCCATATACGCCGTTCAGCTCATTGTATACCTTTTCTGAGAGTACATGCCCGCCGGAGCGTTTGAATACGATAGAGAGGGTGTAAGACAGCAAAGGCAGCGGGCTGGGCGCCTGCACCAGTTCGGTCACGATGTTTTCTTCCCATCCTTCGGCGCCTTCAAATAACAATACGGCTTGTTTGGCGGGCTGTATCACGGCTTCGCGCAGCTCGTCGCGGCTCATGGCCGGGATGGGGAACCGGGCGGCCTGCCACGTGTCCCTGAAAGCGCCGGTGATAAAGTACCGCTCAAAATCGGAACGGACGGTGACAATGACCTGCGTGGGCAGCGCGGCTACCTGTTGCAGGTATCTTTCGGCGTCGGGCAGCCGCAGGGCTTCTTCAAACTGGTCGATGATGAGAACGTCCGGCAGGGGGGAAGGCAGGCCTTCATCCGGGCGGACGATGGCGAGGGAACGTCTTTCCGCGCGCAGCCTGGGTACCAGGCCGGCCATCACCAGCGAGGATTTGCCGCTGCCGGAAGACCCTGCCACTACGGTAAATTTCCTGCCCTGGCAGAACGTATGCAGTTCATCGGTCACTTTCCTCCGCCCGAAAAAGAAATCCGCGTCTTCTTCCCTGAATTTCTCCAGGCCTTTGTAAGGATTGAGGCCGGGCGGTTTTGATGGAAGGTCCTTCGGCAGGATATGGGGGATAAAGACAAATTCTCCTTTGTCGTGCCGCGCCAGCGGGAAGATGGCGGGCGTTTGCCGGAGGCTCACGCTCAGGTTGAGACTGCTCTCTTCCACTTCCCGGCGCAGGTACAGATAAAGTTCTGTGGCGGTAATGATACCGTCCCCGATCATGTCCGCTGCTCCGGCAATGCCTTTGAACAGGAATTCCGCGAAGGGGGAATGCAGGCCGCCCGCGGATTCTCCACGGCTGCCAAAGCCCAGCAGTTCGTCTATGGCTTTCTGGTCGTGCGCGGATGAGGTGATCACCTGCCAGGCCTCGTCTGTGGTATATCTTTCAAACAGCTCTTTGTACATCACATTGGGCACGCCTTCGCCAAGGTCGCGCAGGCCGGATGACCAGCGGAAGGCCCCGGCAAAACAACAGTCCAGCAGCAGCAGGAAATGCCTGCAGGGCAGTGCGTTGATGATGGACGAAAGCCATTCCATGGATACAAAACTGGCCACGTCCTTCTGCCCGTCACGCGGGATGAGCCAGCCTTCCGGGCGGTTCGCATGATCGCGGGCCATGCCATGGCCGGCGTAATAGAGTATTACGCGGTCATCCGGTTGTATGTCTGTACGCATTTCTTCAAGGAAGTCCGTCAGCTCCTGCCTGGTGGCGTTATACAGCTCTTTCACGGCAAATTGTTGCCTGCGCAGGAGCTTCGCCAGTTCTCTCCCGTCCTGCAGGGGCGTTTGCAGGGAGGTGAAAGAATCGTAGTCGCTGATGCCGATGATAAAGGCTTTATGTGCGGCAAAGCTGAACATCAATGGGAGTATTATGCTGACTCGTATGATGTAAATTAACCAAATATATAATATGATGTAAGAAGGTTTTTTTCTGCTTCCGGGAAATGTAGTAAATTAGTATTCCTCAGTTCTCACAATAACAGTGGTTAACCCGTACTTCAACACTAAGCCTGGCAGATAGCGCACATCTTCTTTTACTTCTAAACTCATGCGTTTATGAAACATATCCTGTTTTATGGCTTGTCCCTGTTAATAATTGTTAGCGCGCAAGACCTTTCCGCGCAAAGAAAAGGCAGAGGCGGCGGTGGCGTGCAAAGGCAAGCGCCCGCAAAACGTGCAGCGCCCGCAAGCCGCCCGGCGCCCGCACATCGTAATGCACCATCCGGTGGGCTGAACCGTGGCAGCCACAATGAGAACAGAGCCGGCGGCTTCAACCGGGGTACCAACCAGGTGCACCGGGACAATAATCCCGCGCTGAACAAAAAACAGGGCCTCAACCGGCAGGCAGGCCCCAACCGTAATAACAACTCGGCCCTTAACCGCAACGAAGGCGTGAACCGCACGGACAATCACAATTTCAACCGGAACAACAACACCGGTATCCACAACAACAGAAACACCAATATCAATAACCGGAATAATGTGAACGTGAACAACCGGAACAACGTAAACGTGAATAACCGGAATAATATAAACGTGAACAACCGGAACACCGTGGTGGTGAACCGCGGCGTGACGGTGGTGAACAGGCCCGCGTACCGTGTGTATCCCGGCCGCTACAATTATTATTATCATCCGTATACACCTTACCGCTGGGGCCCGGCCTGGCACCCGGTCGGTTTCCTGCTCACTACGATGGCCGTCACTGCGGTGGTAGTGTCCGTAGCCGAAAAACAATATCATTACGACCAGGGCGTGTATTACGAACAAAGCTCCGGAGGGTACAAGGTCGTGCCCGCGCCCGTAGGCGCCACGGTAAGTTCCATGCCCAGCGGTTACAGCATGGTGCCGGTGGATGGGCAGAATTATTATTATTACGGCGGGGCGTTTTATACCAAAACAGGCTCGCAGTACACGGTAGTGCAGCCGCCTGCCGGAGGCGTGGTGTCAAAGCTGCCTGACGGCGCCAAAGAAGTGACGGTGGACGGGCAGAAGTACGTGGAATACAACGGCACGTATTACCAGCCCACCCAGCAGAATGGCGAAAATGTATATGAAGTGGTGGGCGCGGAATGATTTTTTGAACCATTTGAAATAAACACTGTTATCAATAACACGCACCCTCAGCATAGACCGGAAAGAAGCACCCCATCCAAAGAAATTCATGACGTGGAATTTGAATATGAAACCTGCCGGGTGTTCTCACCCCGCAACGGTCTTTTTATTACCCGCACTTAAGCATAACAATACAGCAGGCATCTCCTAAAAACTGAATGCTATGAGGAACCTGTTGATTATTGGCCTGTTGATGCTGTTCCCCTTTGCTACAGCCCTGGCGCAGAACGAACAAGATTCCATCCCCTTCGAACAGGTGGTAGTGGAAAAGATATTCGGCAAAAATAAAACGCTGCTGTTTTTTGAATGCCTGAAGATCTACAAGGACGAGTCATTTGAATTTGTGACCGTGCTGAATGATTATGAAACCGAGAAACATCCCTGGTTTTTGGAGCGGCTTTACCTGCTGAAGATCTACAATGAACAGTTTGAATCGCTGGACGAACAGAAAATGTTTTCCCTCACCAAACGCCTCATTGCCAGCGACCGGGAATACACCAAATACCAGATGCGGTATTACCGGCGTATGATCAAGGTATTGGGCGTGGCACGCACTGCGCAGTTCTTTCAATTGGATAATTATATCGAACAGGCTACAAGAGCCTATCTGCAGAATAACATCCCATTTATAAAACAGCTGGAATCGCACCGGTTGCCGGAACAACCCCCATTGGTTATTAAATAAGTGCTACAATTATGAAAAAGATCATCATTTGTGTAATGAGTGTTTTTTGGGCATTGCCGGGTGCATTTGCACAAAAGAAGCCGAATATCCTCGTCATTTTCGGGGATGATATCGGTGTGTCGAACATCAGTGCGTACAGCCGTGGCCTGATGGGATTCATGACCCCGAATATCGACCGCATCGGTAACGAAGGAGGAGTGTTTGTGCAATATTACGGCCAGCAGAGCTGTACTGCCGGGCGCGCGGCGTTTATCACGGGGCAGTGCCCTTTCCGCACCGGTCTTACCAAAGTAGGGCTGCCGGGCTCGCCCATTGGTTTGCAGAAAGAAGACCCCACCACGGCCGAATTCCTGAAACCGCTGGGATATATGTGCGGCCAGTTCGGCAAAAACCACCTGGGAGACCAGGACAGATACCTGCCCACCGCGCATGGTTTTGATGAGTTCTTCGGTAATCTCTATCACCTCAATGCCGAGGAAGAACCGGAAAATCCCGATTACCCGAAGGGTGCGGAGTTTAAGAAAAAATTCGGCCCACGTGGTGTGCTGAAAAGCACCGCGGACGGCAAGATTGAAGATACCGGCCCGTTGACATCGAAAAGGATGGAAACAGTAGATGAAGAATTCCTGGCAGCTGCCAAGGACTTCATGTCGCGGCAGGTGAAAGCAGGCAAACCTTTCTTTACCTGGTTCAACGCTACCCGCATGCACGTATTCACGCACCTGAAACCCGCCTCTAAAGGTAAAACCGGCCTGGGTTTACAGGCAGACGGCATGGTGGAGCATGATGCAATGGTAGGAGAATTGTTGCAGTTCCTGAAAGACCAGGGTATAGAAGACAATACAATTGTGATCTACACCACGGACAACGGCGCTATGAAGAACCAGTGGCCTGACGGCGGCTCTTCTCCTTTCCGTTCTGAAAAAGATACCAACTGGGAAGGCGCTTACCGTTGCCCCGCCCTCATCCGCTGGCCTGGCGTGATCAAACCCGGCTCCAATTTCACGGGGATATTTTCCGCTGAAGACTGGCTGCCCACGCTGGTGGCTGCTGCCGGCGGAGATACCGATCTTCCCGCAAGAGCTCGCAGCGGTTTCAGCGCAGGCGGCAAAAACTTCAAAGTGCACCTGGATGGATATAACCAGCTGTCTTACCTGAAAGGCGAAACGCCCAGCAAACGCCATGACTTCGTTTATTTCGACGATGATGGCCACCTGGTAGCCTATCGCGACGAACGTTTCAAATATACCTTCGCCATCCAGATGGCAAAAGGGATGGAGATCTGGCGCAATCCTATGATGGACCTGCGCGGCCCGGTGATCATCGACCTGATGACCGACCCATATGAATACGCTGTGGATGGTTCCATTGCCTACGAAAAATGGATGATAGACCGTGCATTCCTCATTCTGCCGGCTGTATCCAAAGTAGGTGAATACCTCCAGAGTTATAAGGCATTCCCGCCAAGGCAAAAACCGGCGAGCTTCTCCATAGACCAGGTGATCGACAAACTGAACACCGCCATAAAATCACATTGATCATACAAAGGAGCGGGCAGATCACCCGCTCTTTTATTATAACCTCTTTTGGCATGAACACCCGCGAACAGGTATTGGAACTACAACAACGCATCGGCGAAAGCATCATCGGGCAGGAAGATGTGATCAGCAAAATACTGACCGGCCTGCTCACGGACGGCAATATCCTGCTGGAGGGACTTCCCGGCCTGGCTAAAACACGCGCCGTAAAAGCCCTGGCCAGCAACCTGGACTGCAAGCTCAGCCGCATCCAGTTCACGCCGGACCTGCTGCCCTCGGACGTTACCGGCACGGAAGTATACCAGCCCCAGTCCGAAGAGAAATTTATTTTCCAGCAGGGGCCCATCTTCAGCAACCTGGTATTGGCCGATGAGATCAACCGCGCGCCCGCCAAAGTGCAGTCCGCCCTGCTGGAAGCGATGGAAGAAAGACAGGTGTCCGTAGCCGGGAAGACGCATAAAATGGAACCGCTGTTCATGGTGCTGGCCACCCAGAACCCGATCGAGCAGGAGGGTACTTACCCGCTGCCGGAGGCCCAGCTGGACCGGTTTGTGATGAAAGTGGAGATCACTTACCCCGACCACGACAGCGAAATAAAGATCATCCGCCTCGTGCGGGAAGAGTCAAAAGCAAAACCGGAAACCAAACCGGCTTTCCCGCAGTCCCTCATCTTCGATGCGCGGAAGGAGATCAATGAGGTGAAGGTGAACGACGCGGCGGAGAAGTACATTGCGGATATCATTTCCGCTACCCGTTACCCGGGGCAGTTCAGCAAAGAACTGGAGAAGTGGATCAGCTACGGCGCCAGCCCGCGCGGCTCTATCTCGCTGGACAAATGTTCCCGCGTGGCAGCCTGGCTGGCAGGGCGTGATTATGTAACGGCGGACGATATCCGTGCCTCCGTGCATGATGTGCTGCGCCACCGCCTCATCCTCAGTTACGAAGCCAATGTAGCGGGCATGAATGCGGACAAGGTGATTGACGAACTGTTAAAAACAGTGGCCGTTGCCTGAGCATAACACATATCCGCCCGGCCTCACCGTTTCGCTGGAGGAGCTGATGCATTATGAATATTACGTGCAGCAGATACCGCTGCTTCCCCAGCACCCGGTATATTCCCTGCTGGCCGGCCGTCACGCCTCCAAGCTGCGTGGCCGCGGGCTTGACTTTGAAGAAGTGCGGGTGTATGTGCCGGGTGATGATGTGCGGAATATAGACTGGCGCGTAACGGCGCGCACAGGCATTACCCATTCCAAGGTATTTAACGAAGAAAAAGAAAGGCCCGCGTTTATCATCGCGGACCAGACGGCCATGCTGTTCTTTGGTTCGCGTATGTTTGTGAAGGCCGTTACCGCCGCGCAGGTAGCCGCGCTCAGCGCATTTTATATCCTAAAAAGAGGAGACCGGGTAGGCGGCATCATTTTTAACGAAGACGGTCACCGGTTCATTGCACCCAAAAGAAGCAAGTCGCATGTGCAGTTCCTGCTGCAATCCCTCGCGGATATGAACCAGTTGCTGCCCCAACGCAAACAATTAAAACCGAATACCCCTTACCTCAATGATATTCTCAGGAGGGCACGCTCCACCGTCACGCACGATTACGTGGTGACGGTGATCAGCGATTTTTCCCTGATCGATGACGAAACCCGTCACCACCTGCGCAGTCTTTCTTTTCACAACGACGTGCTGCTGATCCACATTACAGACCCGCTGGACGCCCGCCTGCCGGACGGCAAACTGGTACTGGGCGATGGCCGTTACCAGCTGATGTGGCAGAACGGCCGGGGGCAGCAGGGAGAACGATATGCGGCTTCCTACAATGATATGATCAGCCGCTTCACGGAAGAGTTCCGCAACTACCGCATGCCTTTCGTGACGATGGATACCGCTACGCGGGTGGAAGACCAGGTGATGAAATATTTCAGGACACAACAAACCACAGCAGGATGATACAGGATGCCGGACAATTGATAGAACCGCCACCGGTTCAGTTTTCGCCTGTTACGCCAGGCTGGTATGTATCGGGCGCGCTGCTGGTGATCCTGCTGGCAGTGCTGGCCGTGTTGCTCATCCACCGTTACCTGCGCAACCGCTACCGGCGACAGGCGTTGCAGCAATTGGAAACCATCGCGGCGGGGCCGCAGGGTTTGTACGAAGTAAATATGCTGATGAAAAGGATCGCCATGCGCAATTATGGCCGGGATGCGGTAGCCGCCCTGCGAGGGGATGAGTGGGTGGATTTTTTGAACAGCGTGTGGAAAGAAGCGGCATTTACACCGGAAGAAGGGAAAGCCCTGAGCGATGAATTATACCGGGAGTCTTCAGCCGCCGTGCCCGCAGCGTTCCTTGATAAAAGCAAACGCTGGATCAAAGGGCACAGGCGATGAGCCGGGAAGGTTTTTTACAGGGCACCGAAGATAAAAATGATGACGCATTTCGAGATTGCATATAAATGGGTATTCCTGCTGCTGCCGTTGCCGCTGCTGGCATACTGGCTGCTGCCGCTGCTCCGGCGGCGGCGCACGGCCCTCATTGCCCCGTTTTTCCAAAGGGCGGTGGACATCGCCGGCGGCAAGCCACGGCGCAACTCATGGGTCACTACCCGCAACTTCTGGATGTGGCTGGCCATGAGCCTCTGCTGGATCTGCCTGCTCGCGGCCGCTTCTTCGCCAAGGCTGGTGAGCCAGCCGGGGAAGAAACCCAAAACAGTACGCAGTTTTCTTATCGCGGCGGATATCTCTTTCAGCATGGCGGAAACGGACTGGGTCGTACATGGCAAACGTATGAGCCGCTGGGATGCGGTAAAATCACTGATGAAGGATTTTGTACTAAAAAGGAAAAGCGACCAGATCGCCCTGGTGGTATTTGGCAGCAACGCTTACCTGCAGGCGCCCCTTACCACGGACCTGCCGATGATCTCCTGGCTGCTGGACCAGACGGAAGTAGGCATGGCCGGGCAAATGACAAACATCGGCGATGCGATCGCCTTTAGCATGAAGATACTCAAAGCGGATACCATCCCGCAGAAAGTGATGTTCCTGCTCACGGACGGGGTGGACACCGGCACGGACATCCTGCCGCTGGACGCCGCGCATGCCGCCGGGAAAGATTCCATCACCATCTACACGATGGGCATCGGCACTACGCACAGCGGCAGCGGTTACGACCTGGATGAAAAGACATTAAAAGGCATAGCGGCCGCCACCGGCGGTCAATACTTTAATGCCATGAACGAAAAGGAGTTGAACAATGTATACGCCACGCTGGACAAGCTGGCCCCCGTCACTTACGAAGAAGAGAACTACAAGCCTGTAACGCTCCTGTATTTCTACCCATTGGCGGCCGCGGCTTTGCTGGGGCTGGCTTTTCACCTGGCGGCGGGGATCATTCACCTGTTCAGCAAATGAATGCCGCCGGAATATCTTAACCGGCAAAAACATTATTCACCCTTCCCGTAAAATGAATGCAAGCGGAAGAGAGGCAGATACGGCTGGAAGTGATGACCAGTAAAACCATTCGCATTTAACAGGCAAAGAAACAATGAACTTCTCCGACTATACAAATATCGACTGGCATCAGTTCCATTTCCTGCGGCCCGCCGCCCTGTACCTGCTCATCCCGCTGGCGGTCATCGCGGTGTTGCTCGCGCTGGGCAACCGGGAAAGGACGAAATGGAAACAGTTCATCATCCCGCAGTTTCGCCGGTACATGTTTTCGCCGGGCAACCGCAGGGCGGTGATATTGCCTTTGGTATTGTTTATCGTTGGCATAACATTGATCATCGTGGGCGTGGCGGGCCCCACCTGGAAAAAGATAGAAGTGCCCGGCCAGAAAGTACAGGCTGTGGTGATGGTAGTGATGGACCTCTCGAAGTCCATGCTGGCGAAAGATATTCCACCGGGCCGGCTGGAGCGCGCCAAACTGAAGCTGAGCGATTTCCTGGACGCCAAACCCGGCGCGGCCACCGGCCTGCTGGCCTACGCGGGTACGCCGCACCTGGTGCTGCCGTTCACCTCGGATTACGCATTGATCAAATTTCAGGCGGGGAGCCTCGATAACTGGGAAATGCCTGTACAGGGCAGGAACACCGAACTGATGATGCGCATCGTGGATACGCTGATGCAGCCCATACTGGCGCCCAGCCATATTGTGCTCATGACGGACAGTATTTCCTCAACGGATGCCGGGATTTTCGAAAACTACGCTGCTTCGCATATCCACAAACTGGAAGTGTTGCTGGTATCGCCCGCTTCGGCACAGGGCGTTCCTTTGCATAATAAAAACATCAACGTTACGCCGGTCACGCTGGACACTACCGATGTAGGCAGCATTGCCGGGCGCGTGCGGGACCAGCTCATTTTCGAAAAGGATGAAAAGAAGGATGACCGACACTGGCAGGATATGGGGTATCTGCTTATTCTGCCCGCCCTGCTGATCGCGCTTTACTGGTTCCGCAAAGGCTGGGCCATCCAATGGTGCTGGGCGGCGCTGATGCTGGCATTGGGCGGCTGCAGTGTAAACAGCCGGGAGGCGGATTGGTGGTATACCAAAGACTACCAGGCCCAGGTGCTTTACAACGAAGGTAAATACACAGAAGCCGCGGACCGCTTCAAAGACCTGCCGCACAAAGGCGTGGCGTACTACAAAGCGGGAGACTACGAAGCCGCCGCCGAAGTGTTCGCGCTGGACACCACTGCTGCCGGCCAGTACAACCGTGGGCTGAGCCTCACCAAACTCGGCAAATACGATGAAGCGATGGAAGCCTTTTCTTTGGCGGAACAAAAGGACAGCTCGTTTAAACGCCTGGCCGAAGCAGGGAAACAACATCTGAACGTCACTAAAGTAGAAACAGATTCCGTGATGCGGTACGATAAAAAGAGTGACTCCGTTGTAAAAAAAGCACAGGGCAAAGATTCCCTGAAAGAACGCAAACCGACCGCCCAGGATCAGAAACTGGCCTCGGAAACACAAGTGAAAGACCTGCCCAAATCCGGTGACCGGCTTACCGAAGAAGTGAAATCGAATATTCATGAAGCGCATGAAAGCGACGATCCGCCATCGGGAGATTCAACAGGCAAGGCCGGTAAACCGCTGGATATGAAAAACCTCATCCTGCGCAAACCGCCCGCCGATCCGGGTATGTTCCTGCACAAACGGTTTGTGCTGCAACAAAAACGGTATTACAAAAACATCAAACCATAAAGTGAGAACTTACGCGTACATATGTTTTTTCCTGTTGCTGCCGCAGTACACCACGGCGCAAACGAACGTATTCGCCCGGGCGGAGCTGGACAGGAACAGCGTATATAACCAGCAGCCGTTCAAAGTCACTTTCACGGTAGTGACCACCACCTGGTACACCGCGCCCCTGCAATTTGATAATCTCCAGGTGAGCGACGCTTTCATCGTGCCTTTCACACGCAGCATACCGGGGCAGTACGAAATGAACGGCAAATATTTATCGGGCGTACAGTTTTATTACATGGTGTTCCCTTACAAAGCCGGCCGTTTTTCCTTACCGTCCATGGCTATAACCGCGGAGAGCCCGGCAGAAGGCACTTCCACCGGCAGGAAAATAACCGTGCATACCGCCCCGGTCAGTTTCACGGTAAAGCCCGTCCCCAAGGAATACCCCTCCGGCCATGAATGGCTGGTAGCAAGGGATGTAAGTATCAGCGACAACTGGAGCAAGCCGCTGGATAAAGTAAAAGTGGGCGATGTACTGGAAAGGACCATCACCGTGGATGCATTGGGGACGTTGCCGCAGCTGATCCCGGAAGTAAACACGGCGGCGGGCAAATGGGCGGGCGTATACCCTAAAAACGCCGAACTGAAAGACACCCGCGATGAGGAAAACGCCAACGGCGAGAGGACCGAACGTGCCAGTTACCTGCTGCTGGAAGCGGGAACTTTTAATATCCCGGCGGTGGAGGTGTACTGGTGGAATCCATATGTGGGCAGGTTGTACAAAAAATCCGCTCCTGCCAGGACCATCCACGTCCAGCCAAATCCCGACCTCGGAATGCTCACTACCCTGAAAGACAGCCTTGCCGCCGCCGCCCCGCCTGCAACGGCCGCGCACAAAGGCCCGTACCGCATCCTGGGCCTGCCCTGGTATTGGGCGTTGTTGTATGCAGCCGTCATTTTACTGGTTATATGGATATTGGTGAAAATGACCATCATCCTGTACCGCCGCGCCAAAACGGCCCGTGAGCATTATTTACAGAGCGAGCTGCACTGGTTCAGGCAATTCAGGAGCGCGGACGCGGGCTCGCCGGACCTGCTGCGGAAACTATACCATTGGTGGGACCGGTTCTTATTCCCGCAAAAGACTATTACTGAAACCGTGGAGGAAAGATCGGCTTTTCATGACTACATAAAAGAAGTATACTCGTACGATCATATCGATAAGGAAAAAGGCGAAACCTTAAAACAGGTCTTCACGCAATACCGCGAACAATGGAAAAAGTCGCCGCCTGCGGAAAAGAGCGGCCCGGACGTATCGGCGGACCAGCGGCCATGGCCCTGAATAGTACCTTACGCTCCTGTGGAACGAACATTCCGCAATACCCGGTGTTATAATACAGTACTCCTGCACAAACATCATTAGCCTCTTCAGCAGCATTATTCCAAACCCGTCAAATGCTCGTATGAAGAAGATATTACTCCGCACAACAGTTGCCCTATTGCTCAGCGCTTCTGCCGTTATACAGGCGGCCGCCCAGGAAAAGCCCGAATCCAGCGCACAGGAGCTGGCGGACAAACTCGCCAATCCCGTTGCCAGCATGATCAGTTTCCCATTGCAGAACAATGCGGACTGGGGCATTGGTCCTTACAACGGTTCCAAGTATACGCTGAACATTCAGCCGGTGATTCCCTTCAAACTAAGTAAAAGCGTGAACCTGATCACCCGGTATATTTTACCGGTGGTGGATCAATACGATGTTTCCGGCGAGGGCAATCATGAGTTCGGTTTGAGCGATGCTTCGGTATCGGCTTTTTTTTCTCCCTCTAAACCCTCCAAACTGATATGGGGCGTGGGGCCTGCTTTCCTGGTGCCTACGGGTACGGAAAACTTTCTCTCTACACGGAAGTGGGGCGCAGGCCCAACGCTGCTCGCCCTGCACCAAAGCAAGGGGCTTACCGCCGGCTTCCTGGCAAACCAGATCTGGTCTTTCGCCGGAGATGAGGACAGGGGGCAGGTGAACCAGCTTTTTATACAACCTTTTATTACCCACAACTGGCAAAGCGGCGCGGGCTTTGGCGTCAATGCGGAGATAACGGCAAACTGGGCAGGGAAAGAAACCACTGCTTTTATCAATCCCGTGTTCTCCGGCCTCACCAAATTTGGTAAACAACCGGTACAGCTGGCCGTTGGCCCGAGAATTCCCGTGGCCGGGCCCAGCCATTCCAAAGCAAACTTCGGGTTGAGGGGCGTGATAATATTTGTGTTCGCGGAATAAAATCGTGTGAATGTAATCCTGGTGGCAAAAGACTGACAGACCGGATTAAGCAAAAAGTACAAGGGCGCGGCGATGGCCGCGCCCTTTGTTATGCTTTGAGGGTCGTTGTGAAAAGGTCGTCATTGCGAGGAGCCGTGGGGGATTTGTGCGGGAGCCGCGACGAAGCAATCTCCGGATATTGGCGTACATCCATTCGATGGAGGAGATTGCTTCGTCGCCCTACCCACTTTAGCGCTGCTGCTCCTCGCAATGACGGGCTTTGTTATAAAAACAAACAGGCGTGGTCGTTAGCACCACACCTGCAGCTTATTCAGGGTTTCCAATAATTCAGGATGATTCAGGCCGGTATCATTAGTAGATAGTATTCCAGTCTTTTTTCATATCCACGATGGTCCAGTTTCTTTTGGCGGCTTCATCCAGCGCCTTGTCCAGCTTGCCGATATGCGAAGCCCGGTCGTACGCCCATTCTCTTTCCGCGTCCGTGTGATGTACGATCAGGCCGAAACGGATGCCTTTGCCGATAGTGCTGTATTGCAGCATTTGCAGGTCCCCGTCTGAATTACCAAAGGCCGCGATCGGCTGTTTGCCGATGAACCGCTGGATGCCCACGGGTTTGCCCGGCCCGTCGTCCACAAACAGGCCGTCGCTCTCACGGCGTAATGCCGGCGTATCATTGACCATTTCAAACTTCAGGTTCGCGTACGTGCCCACGATATTCTCTGACGGAATGTTGTACGCCCGCTCCGCCCAGGGGCGCATAAAGTCCACGCCGCCGCCGGATACAATGAAGGTTTTAAAGCCGTTCTGCTGCAAATACAGGATCAGCTCTTTCATGGGTTTATAGGTCAGTTCGGTGTATTTAACTTTTTTGATAGGGTGCCTGGCTGTGTCTATCCAGTTAAGTACAATCTGTTTGAATTCGGCGGAGGTCATGCCCGCGTGGCTGGCTCCTACGATCTGGCCGATGCCCATAATACCCGCTTCAGCCAGCGTTTTCATATCGTTTTCCAGTACTGCTTTGTAAGGCTGTTTCGTTTTCCATTCGGGATGCTGTGCGGCCAGCGACCTGATGCGGTCGAATGCAAAAAGGCCCTGGAAATACATCGGCTGTTCGGACCACAGTGTGCCGTCGTTGTCGAATACGGCGATGCGGTCTTCCGGCTTTACGTAATTCACATCATTACTGTCAGTCACCGCATCCACAAATTCCAGGATGGCGGTACGTGTTTTGCCTTCGTTCCAGGAAGGCAGCACTGAGTCTGGTAAAGGCTGGTCGGAGTTGGAACTTTGATGGCCGGGTGCAGGTTGTCTGCACCCGGTGATCATCAAAACAGCAGACAGGAGGTAAAATATCTTCTTCATCCTTGCAGATTATTTAGTGAATGATTTAACGTTATAAGCAATGGTGAGCATAAATGTGTTTCCCTGGAACCTGTTGCGGGCCATGATCTCGCCCAGCCAGCGGAAGCCCAGCTGGCTGCGGAGCCCCGGCAGGTAAATGTTTGCCTCCGGCCCCAGCCCGAACATTTTGTCTTTGTCCCCGCCCAGTGACACGATCTCCGAACCTACGGGTACTTCATCGGCGGTGCTTTTGAACTGGAAATAATACACCAGCCCCGCGTTGATGATCACAGGTATCGGGCCGTCGATGGCTTTTTTGTACCAGGTTTTTCCCAGCCCGCCTTCGATGGTCAGCAGGTTGCCCGCCTTCACTTCGCTGTCCCGCTTTTTGCCGTTCACCGCGTAGGAGAACAGGCCGGAGAAATGAATGGTCTTTTTCTGATCAAAATAAACGGTGGAGCCAGCGGCGAATTCATTGGAGAGCATACCCAGCCCGGTGTTGTCATCTGCGCCGGGTTCATATTTCCCCGCCGGGAAATACAAGGCGTAACTGAATATAAAGTCCGCCTGTTTTACTTCCCAGCCCAGCTGTACCGGCTGGAAATAAATATCCGTGAATGCAAGACTGTGTTTGGTGTTCGTAAGATTGGAGGAAATGCGGTTGGATGCAAAAGGGAACAGTACCGTACCGCCCAGTTTGCCGCCCAGTATTTTTTTATTGAATACCCATGCCCCGCCAATACCGGTGATAAACATATTAAGGTCTACGTTGTCCGTGATCACATCGCCATTGTCGTTACGGAGCTTACCTGTGTTGTAAAGATAAACGGGTACTACCAGGCTGAAGCCGGGAGGGGCTTGCGAGCCGCTTTTGAGGCCGACATCGCCGAGGAGGTGGGTGCCTTTTAACTGGGCTGATGCAGGGCTTTCAAGGACAATGATCATCACCGCCAGCATTCTTAAGAATGTGCGCATACGTCATTATTAATAAATGAGTAATCCTTTTCTGAACAATAATGATGAGAGGAAATGTGTGCTTAGGAGGGATTATAAACGTATATGCAATTTAACCAGTAATTCGCGAATCAAAAAATATTTTTCGTGTTCAGAACAATCAAACTTCATGTGTGTTAGTATTCTGGAGCCGCTATGAGCGGCAGTCTCTCCCTGGCATTAAACAACCTCATCTCCTTAGCTAGTTTCCTTTATCTGACGTCATAGTACGCCATACCGCTGATGCCCGGAAAACTCATTCATTATGTTTTATCATACGTTGATAGGTTTATATAGGTTGATAATAGAACCGGGCGGAATGATCCCATTCCGCCAGTTTTTCTTTTTATGTTTTACATGCATACTGCTGAATATGGCGGCGTCCGCCCAAACGGGCAGCGTAAAGGTGCATAAAAAGGATTCCGATTATGCGGACAGCATGAAGGGTAAAGGGTATCCCTGGCGTTTCCCGCTGCTGGGCAGCAAGGTAGCCTCGCGTGGTTTCAGCCTGCAATATCCGGTAGGTGCCATGATCAACTTTTCCCCCGGCAGCCAGAAAGTGAATATCAGCGACCTGAAAGTAGGCATCGGCAGCCACGAGCCGGTAGATCTTGACTTTGTCAAATTCGGTGAAGTGAAAGCGGAGATACAGGCCCTTACCGCCCGTATGGACCTCTGGGTGCTGCCTTTCCTGGATGTTTACGGCATTGCCGGGAAGGTGTGGAGCAAAACGAACGTGAGTGTGGTATCTCCCATCCAGTTCAATACCGAAGCGAATTTTGACGGGCATGTGTTAGGCCTCGGCGTCACGCTCGCCGGCGGGTATCACGGCTTTGTATCCATCAACGACTTCAACCATACCTGGACGATACTGGATAATATTGAAGGCGCGGTGAAAACCTGGATGATAACGCCGCGGCTGGGCTATAATTTCAATTTCCCGAAAGACAGGATGCTGACCTTCTGGGTCGGCACCACGGGCCTCCTGGTGGATAAAGGCACAGCGGGCTCTATCAATATCGGCAACCTGACTGAAGATATACCCCAGGATAAATTACAGGAGATCAAAGACGAAACGGCATCCTGGTACCAGGGCCTCAGCCGCCCGCAGCAGATCGTCGTGAAAGATATCGCGGACAAGCTGATAGACAAGATTGAGACCAATAACCCCGATGGGGTTATTATTAATTATTCACTCCGCAAAAGACCGGTGAGCAACTGGAGTATGCTGGTGGGAGGGCAATACCAGTTCAGCAAACGCTGGCAGGCCAGGGTGGAAGTGGGATTCCTGGGCGGCAGACAGTCGGGCCTGCTGTCCGCAAACTACCGGTGGCGGTGGTGATGAAAAACATTCAGCTGCTGTTCCTGTTCGTCCTCCTGTCTGTTTGCCCGAGGGCGGCCGCGCAGGTGCTGCACCCGGAGGACAGGGACGAAGTGGTGTTTTATAACGATGATAAACTGATCGGAGAGATAAAAAGGATGCAACGCGGCGAGCTGGTATTTGACCCGGATAAAATAGACGACGATGTGACCATCAACCTGAAAGACGTTAAGATCCTCCGCGCCCGCCGCATCCCTTACGTGATAGAAGACATTTATACGAAAAAATATTACGGCACGATGGAACAGGGCATTGGTCCGGGCTGGGTGAAGATCATGATGGCAAACGATACCGCGGATGTGTTTGTGGAAGACCTGGATAATATCCATGAGCTGGAAGCCAATTTCTGGAAGCGGCTCACCGGTAACGTCAGCCTGGGTTTTTCGTTCACGCGCAGCAGCAATATCGGGCGCATCAACGGCAGCAATTCGCTCAGCTACGCCACCCGCTTGTGGACCTACCAGCTCACCGGCGACATTATTTACACGATAGACGAGGAGTTCAGGGGAATCGAAAAAGCAGACCTGGCGCTGGGCGGTTATATCGAGTTCTGGAAAAAATGGTTCAGCGTTACGCAGGTACAATATCAGCGGATCACAGAACTGGGGGTGACAGCGCGTATACAGGGCACGGAAGGGCTGGGGCCTATCCTGATCAAAAACCGGCACAACGACCTCCGGCTGGCAACGGGAGTGTCCGTTCAGCAGGAGTATAGCGCGGACAGCATAAAAGGAGATTCGAGAAGTTCGTCCGTGGAAATACCGGTGTTTTTTAACTATTACCTGTTCCGCCTGGGCACGCCGCGGTTGCAGCTGCAGGTTTCGAACAATGTGTTTTTCAGCACCACGCAGCCCGGCCGCTGGCGCTTCGACCAAAATACAACTGTAAGCTGGAAGATCATCAAACACCTGAATACGGACCTCCAGCTGTACACGAACTTCGACAGCAAACCCCTGGATGCGTCCGCGAGGAAAGTAGATTACGGCGTGGTGTTCAGTATCGGTTATTCATGGTAGAGAACAACAAACATATATATCATCATCACTAAAAAAGAAAAACATGAAAAGACTATCGTTCACAGGTTTAACGCTGGTGCTGCTTCTGGCGGCCTGCGGCCCGACATTAAAAGTCACGTCTGACTACGACCGTCAGGCCAATTTCGCACCGTACAAAACATTTGCATTTTATAACCCGGCAGGAGAAAAAAGCTCCATCAGCGAGTTGAACCGCAACCGCATACAGAATGCGGTGATCGATCAGATGAAAGCCAAAGGATATACCGAAGCTGATACTGCCAGCGCGGACCTGCTGGTGAATACGATCACCGTTGCCAAAGAAGGGAAAAGCGTGACCGCCAATACTGATTATTATGGTTATGGCGGCATGTACAGGCCTTATGGTTACTGGGGCGGCGGCATGGGCATGGCAACCAGCACCACCAATTATTCGGTGGATAAATACATAGACGGCTCCGTGATCGTAGACGTAATAGACAGGAATAAACGACACCTGGTTTGGCAGGGAGTAGGCAACAGCCAGATCGACTCGCCGTTGAAAGATCCGGACACGCAAATCCCCAAAGCCATCGCTAAGATTATGAGCAGTTTCCCATCTAAGCAGTAAACAAGCGGAATTGTCTCATAAAGGCTTTGTATTTGTAGTCCCCCCTGTCGTGAAAGCGGCAGGGGTTTTTTGTTGCCCCCATCTGTTAGTTACAACTATGCACTTTAGTGTAAGGGCTTTAGTAATGCAGGAAAATCCAGGACAGAACTGGCCTTGTCTGGAGCATCGTTGTGAAAGGGTCGTCATTGCGAGGAGCCGCGTGGGATCTGTGCAGGAGCTGCGACGAAGCAATCTCCGGATCCTGGTGTACATCCATTCGATGGAGGAGATTGCTTCGTCGCCCCACCCACTTTAGCGCTGCTGCTCCTCGCAATGACGGGATTGCCCCTTCCGCTTTAGCTCAACTGCTCCTCGCAATGAACTGTGTTTAAAAACAACTATTATTTAGATAATTTTTATCATATACTGTATGGGTAGTGGCTATTGCAAAGGCTTGTTTAATCAGTTTATTGGCTACTGCTATAAGCGCCA
>NZ_RMBX01000014.1 GCF_003807585.1 Chitinophaga barathri
TCCACAAAAATGCACATCTTTTTCACAGTATCCGCACTCCCCCGGGCCCCCCTCCTTAAATGCTTATAGTAGTAATAGTAGTAGCAATCTTTTTCAAAGAACTATTTTGAACTAAAGGAGGAGCGGCAGCGCTAAAGTGGGTGGGGCGACGAAGCAATCTCCTGCATCGAATGGAGGTACGACAGGATATGGAGATTGCTTCGTCGCGGCTCCTGCACAAATCCCCGCTGCTCCTCGCAATGACGGCCTTTTCACAAAGACACCCCAGACAGGGCCAGTTCTGTGGTAGATTTTCCCGCATTACTAAAGCCCTTCCACTAAATGCACAGTTTTAACTAACGGCTGGGACCAATGAAAAGGGCCGGCCTTTTACGGCCAGCCCTTTATATCCCTGTAGAATGTGGATTAATAATTCGGGTTTTGTGAAATTTTCCCGTTGATATCTATCTCTTTCTGCGGCACGGGCCAGAGGTAGTGAATGCTCGGGTCAAAGAGGCGGGTTTCCACCAGCTGGTGATCCGCGGTGAAGGTAACCTTACCGTTTGTCGCGTTCACTGTGCCTTGTCTTGCGCCATACACGGTGCCTTTCCTTACTTCGTCACCGATCTTCCAGCGTTTGATGTCATACCAGCGAAGGCCTTCCAATGCCAGCTCTATCCTTCTTTCCCTGCGCACCAGCGTCCTGAGGGTAGCCTGCGTATTGTACGCCAGGCGGTCTACCGCCGGCATGCCCGCACGCAGCCTGATCTTGTCGAGGGCGTCGTACACAGTGTTGTCCACCACGCCTGTTTCGATCTTTGCTTCTGCATACATCAGCAGCACGTCCGCATAACGGATCAGGATCATGTTCAGGCCGGTGTTCCACATGTCGGTGTAGTCCTCCAGGTGAGAGATGAATTTCTTCGGGAGATAGCCGGTCTTGGAGTTGTTGTCTCCCAGCATAAAATCTCCCGAAGCGGGATCGATGGGGTTGTAATATTTCCCATCGTACATCTGCCCCGGGTAAACAATGCTGGCTGAAAGGCGCGGGTCACGGTTGGTGTATGGGTCTTCTGCATTATAACCGGAAGACGGATCGGTGATCAGTTTGCCGTTCTTCATTTCATAAGCGTCCACGAGCGCCTGCGTAGGATCTACGGAGCTCCAGCCGCCTGAAGAAGAAGTAGGCATGATACCGATGTTGCCATTGGCATAATCGTTTTCCTTGTATTGCATATCAAGGATCACTTCCACGTTGTTTTCATTCTGGATACGGAAGAGGTCCTGGTAACTATTTGCAGGAGTAGCTGTATTGCGGAACAGGTCGTAGCCGAGGGCCATTACCTTTTCACAGTCGGCGATACAATCAGCGTAATTGCCCATGTACAGCTCCAGCCTTGCGCGCAGCGCATAAGCGGCGCCACGGGTGATGCGGCCAACGTCCGCACCGGAATAAGAAGGCTCCAGTTGCGGCGCAATTGCGGCCAGCTCGTCAAGGATGTATTTCTGTACTTCCGCGATGGGCGTACGGGTTACAACGTTGGCTTCGCCTGTGGTAAGCGTTTTGAGCACCAGCGGCACATCTCCATAGAGCTGCGTGAGCGTATAGAACTGGTAAGCTCTCAGGAAACGGGCTTCGGCTTTGAAACGGGTTTTGAGCGTTTCGTCCATGGGCGTTTTATCCACGTTCTCCAGGAACCAGTTGCATTTCTGAATGGTCTTGAAATTCCAGCGGTTAGTTACGTTTACGTCCGCGGGGGTCAGGGAACCATTGCCGATATTCATATACCCTTCCCAAAGGAACTGGCTGTAGGCATTGTCCGATGCACAGTCCATGTAGATGACATTGTAGCTGTCTTCCCAGTCGCGGTAGCAGCCGCTGAGCGCCGCGCGGGCATCGGACTCGGAAGTCCACAGGACCTCGTTTCTGTATTGGTCTTCCGGGGCACGGTCCAGGAAGTCTTTGTTACAAGCTGTGGTGAATAGAGCGCCTGAAATGGCTATGAGATAAAATAATTTCCTTTTCATCCGTTAATATTTATCTTTTTAATTTGCCGGATGGAACTTCGCATTAACATGCTCTGTTTCATCGTATTCGTTTTTTACTACCCTTAAAAAGTTACGTTCAGGCCTACGGTGTTCACTTTCACCTGCGGGTAATAATAAATGCTGCTGGTGGAAGGTGCTTCCGGATCTATCCAGTCGTACAGGCCGCTAAACGTAAGGATGTTCTGCCCGCTGTAGAACACGCGCGCTTTTTTGATCCCGATCCTGTCCAGGAGGCCCTGCGGAATGGTGTAACCGATCTGCAGGTTTTTCAGGCGCATATAAGAAGCGTTTTTTACCCAGAAAGAAGAAGGCATGCTGGATGGGTCGTTCTGCTGTTGCGTAGACAATACCCTTGGCAGTGAAGCGGAAGTGTTCGCATCCGTCCAGGTGTTCAGCAAGGCGGAAGTGGGTTTGCCGGAGCTGGTGCTGATCGTGCCGAGCTTACCCGCATCGATGTAGGTTTTAACACCCGCCGCGCCCTGGAAAAACACCATAACGTCCACGTTTTTCCATGAACCGCCGAGGTTCAGGCCGTAAGTTACTTTCGGGTAATAATTACCGAGATATTGTTTGTCTTTCGTATCAATTACTTTGTCCCCGTTCAGGTCTTTGTATTTCAGATCACCGGGCTGTGTATTGGCCGACTGCTTGGCATGTCCGGCAATTTCTTCCTTGGTCTGGAAGATGCCTTCGGCGATATAACCCCACAGTGCATTGATGGGCAATCCCTCCTGTTTGATGGTGTAGCCTGATGGGCCTTCGGAAATGTATTCCACGATCTGGTTGTCGATAATGGCAGCATTCGCGGTGGCATTCCAGGAGAAGTCCCCTTTGCTGTCGTTGTAGCCAGCGGTGAACTCCCAGCCTTTGTTTTCAACAATACCCGCGTTCTGTGTAGGAGGATTGAGGCCATATACAGCCCCCACAGGCACGGCTATCAGGATGTCCGCCGTTCTCTTCTTAAACCAGTCCGCGGTAAGGGTGAATTTGCCGCCCAGGAAACCAGCGTCTATACCCACGTTAGTTTCTGTGGTGGTTTCCCACTTAATGTCGTTGTTCGCTCCATTCATAGGAGCCACGCCAGCCGCGATGATGGCGGAGGTACCGCCCAGCGCATAGTTCTGTGAGCCGCTGACAGTTGGGATGTATGGATAATATGGGTAGGTTGGGAAATTCACGTCATCAAAGCCGGTGAGCGTCTGGTTGCCCAGCTGGCCCCAGCCGCCGCGCAGTTTCAGGTTGGATACCACACTTTTGACCGGCGTAAAGAAGTCCTCCCGGTCTATGTTCCAGCCTGCGGAAAAAGACGGGAAGGTACCCCACCGGTTATCCGGTTTAAAGCGGGAAGAACCGTCGCGGCGTACGTTCGCTTCAAAAAGATATTTGCCGTCGTAATCATAGTTCAGGCGGCCGAAGAAAGAGCGGAGCGCCGCTTCGTAGGAATAACCGCCGGCACGCTGGCCATCTGTGGAACCAAGATTCACGTTGCTCAGCTCGTTGTTCAGCAGGTTTTTGCGGTAGCCTTCATCCCAGGTGTATTTGGTGTATTCCTGGAAATAACCGCCCAATACTTTGAAATTATGTTTGCCGAAGTTGTGGCCATATTCCAACAGGTGCTGGAAGGTCACTACGTTCGTGGTGGTATTCTCGTCGGTCACCGAATTGGGGCCCTGGTAGAAAGTCTTTTCACCGGCGGCATTGTAATACTGGATGTCCGCCACAAAAGATTTCGTTTGCCCGGCGCGCATGGTGTAAGCCATGGACGGTTTGAAATGCAGCCCTTTTACGATCTCCAGGTCCGCGCCCACATTGCCCAGCAGGTCCGCGTAGTTCTCACGGCCGTAGCTTGGTGATTCCAGCCAGGCTGCGGGGTTTCCGTCGCCGATGCTGCCGTAGTGGCCATTTGCGTATTGGTAGGGGATGATGGGAGAAATACGGTTGAACTGGCGGATGATCTGCGTGAAATCAGGAACACCCGGGTAGCTGGCCTGCGGCTCTTTGGTAATGGAATAAGTGTAAGCCAGGTTGCCATATACTTTCAGCCGGTCGGTCAGGTTCTGGCTGATGTTGAAACGCGTGGTATAACGTTTGGCGTTGGTTTCTTCCATGATACCGTTCTGGTCGTACATACCGAGGGAGAAAGAATACTGCCCCTTGTCCGTACCGCCGCTCACGCCCAGGTAATAGTTCTGCTGGATACCGTTGCCGCGGTAGGCAATGTCCAGCCAGTCCGTATTCGGGTAGTTGAACGGATCGGAGCCGTCGCGAAATTTGCCGATCTCCGCGTCGGTGTAACGAACGGGTTTGCCTTCATTTTTCAGCGCCTGGTTGTAGAGTGTGGCGGCCTGCCATGAAGGAAGGAAGTCCGGCAGCGCGGTAGCGTTCTGTTTACCCACATAGGTGTTGAACACGATCTGCGGGGCGCCTTTTTTTCCTTTTTTGGTGGTGATCAGGATCACGCCATTTGCGGCGCGGGAGCCGTAGATAGCCGCTGATGCGGCGTCTTTCAGCACGGAAATGGTCTCAATATCGTCTGGGTTCACATTGTTCATGGATGAAATAACACCATCCACCATCACCATGGCGTTGCTGTTATTGAGGGTACCGATACCCCTTACGCGGATGGTACCGCCGTCTTTACCGGGCTGGCCGCTGCTCGCAGCGGTTACCGCCACACCGGCCATCGTACCCTGCAAAGCGTTGGATACGCTGGTCACCGGCCTGTTCTCCAGTTGTTTGGAATTTACGGTAGCTACCGCGCCGGTGAGGTTCACTTTTTTCTGTACGCCGTAACCCACTACCACAACCTGTTCCAGGTCGCTTTGTTTGGGCTCCAGCACTACGGAGATCTCTTCCTGGGCCACCGTCACTTCTTTGGACTGGAAGCCCAGGAGTGAGATCACCAGCACGGCATTGGGTTCCGCGTCTATCTGGAAGTTTCCTTTTTCGTCCGTCAGCACCCCTTTCTGGGTGCCCTTGATCACCACCGTGGCAGCAATCAGGGGCGCGCCGGAGGCGTCTTTTACAGAACCTTTTACCTTGACGGGCGGTTTCGCCGCGGCTTCAGTAGCCATGGCAATAGCGCCGGACACGGCTTTTTCCTTGACGATCACCATGTCGTCCATCAGTGTGTAAATAAGCGGCTGGTTGCGGAAACAGATGTCCAGCACTTCACGGATGTTGCTGTTCCTTACAGTAAGCGTTACAGGCGTGGCTTTGGCCAGCTGTTTCGCGGTGTAAACGAACGTGTATCCTGTTTGTTTTTTAATCTCGCGGAATACTTTGTCAAGAGGAGCATTCTTTTCAGATAACGTGACAGTCTGGCTGACAGTTTTAGCACTGACGCACATACAAACGGATAAGAGTAGAATAGCGGTAAGTTTCATAACCCGCATTTTTTTGTTAATTCCCTCCGGGAGAGAGGTACAAAGGAGCTTTAAATGCATAGATTTGCATAGTTTGAGTGAACCAATAAAACTGTGTTTCGATAACGGGATAACTGGATAAGCTCGGACGTTTTCAACGCCCTGCGGACCAGGCAGGGCGTTTTCCATTCCGTTCCTATCGGACGAATTTTTACTTCAGTATCATAATTGTTTTTCCTTCGATCTTAAATTTCACCTTCCCTGTCAGCTCCAGTGCTTTCAGCACATCCGATATTTTTTTATTCCTTGGCACGTCTACAAAAAAGAGGTCGTCCACATTTTCCACAGCTTTCACCTCCACATCGTACCAGCGGCTCAGCTGGTGCATCACGGTTTCGATGGAAGCACCTTCGAATACAAAACGGCCGTTTTTCCAGGCCATCGTTTCGGATAGATTCACGTTTTTCACCGTCATTTTGCCCTGCTCCACCTTCGCCTGCTCACCGGGTATTATCACGCGGCTGTTGCTGCCGGTATTCACTTTCACGCTGCCTTCCAGCAGGGTGGTGCTCACCGCTTTGTCGTAAGCGTTTACGTTGAAGTGGGTGCCGAGCACTTCCAGCTTCACATCGTTCACTTCCACCAGGAAGGGTTTGGTTTTATCTTTTGCCACTTCCAGGTATACTTCGCCGGTGATGCGCACGTTCCTTTCTTTCCCGGCAAAAGCCGTGGGATAGGTAATGGAAGAGGCGGCATTCAGCCAGGCTTTGGTGCCGTCCGGCAGCGTAAGCTGGTACTCTCCTCCCCTGGGCGTGCTCATGGTGTTGTATAATATTTCTGTTGTGGCTTCTCCGCTGGCGTCGTATACGATCTGCCCGCCCGCCTGCTTGCTGATGCTGGTGCCGCCCTGCTTTGCCAGCACCCCGTCCGCGGCGCCGTCCAGCACGATCTGCTGACCGTTGGAAAGCGTCAGCACGGCTTTGGTGCCGCCCGGCATCACGTCGTTGGCTATCAGGGTGGTGGTGGTTTCCTGTTTTGAAGCGGGATTGTACCAGTAATAAATACCCGTGCCCGCTACCAGCAAAATGGCGGCAGCAGCGGCGATACGTTTTACATAACGGAACCGTACGGGGCGGGTTGTTATATCCACACCACGCGCGTCGGTGAACATACCGCCGATAATCCTGTTCAGCGCGGGATCCGCCTGTTCCTTTAATGCGGCATCCGGCTCGTAATCTTCCCAGGCTTTTTCCAACACCTTTTTCAACATATCATCTTCCTCTGCCTGGTTTACCCATGCAGCCAGCTCTTCTTTTTCCACCGTGGTGATGGAACCTTCAAAAAAGCGTGAAACGAGATAGTGGACCCTGGCGTCAGACATATGGTTGAATGTTTAAATAAAGGGTTGGTTGCCCCCTGTAATAGAGTAAGACAAGCGGGAAGCGAAACAGGCATAGTCTGTTTGAAAAAAAATTTAAGAAAAAGGTAATAAGGCCCGGAGCATCTGCCGGAGGATAGTTTGTAAGGGCACGGCATCCGGCGTCGTTTAGAGGCAGAACAATGGCACCAGCAACATGAGCAGGTAAATGGTATCCAGCGAGTTAGGATATTGCTGCATGTGTTTGCGCAGGGTGCGCAGCGCCTGGATCATGTGATTTTTAACGGTGCCCGTGGTGATCTGCAGGCGCCGGGCGATCTCTTCGTGTTTGATGCCTTCTTCCCGGCTGAGCAGGAAAACGATCTTTTGCTGCGGCGGCAGCTGCTGGATGGCGTTATGAAGACGTTCCTGCGTTTCTTTCAGAGCAAGGCTGCCCTGCGGGGTAATGGTGGAGGAAGTTACAGGCGCATCCGCCAGTTGTTTCAGGATGACCACCTCGCGGGCCATGCGTTTAAACCCGTTGATCGCATAGTTCTGCGCCATGCGGAATACATAACTCTGGAAGCTTTCTATCTGCAAAAGCACCTCACGGTCTTTCCACAACTTCTCAAATATATCCTGCACCACATCTTCCGCTGAAGAATGAGAACCGGTGAGCCTGAAAACAAAACCGTACAATTTATATTTATATCCGTGGAAAAGCCTGGTAAATGCCAATTCGTTTCCACCTGCTGCAAGCTGCAGCAACTCCTTCTCTGATTGCATACCCGTAGACAATGGAATAAATGCTGTTGGTCTGGAACAAATTTATCAAGAAAATGTATTTGTGACGCTTTTTTTTGACACACATATAAACGGAGAATACTATGATTCCTGATCCACATATGTTTCGTAACTGCGGAACAGGTACAAAAACAGGGCCAGTGAAGCCGGCAGCATCACGGCCACAGCCAGCCATCCGTACCCGCCCAGCACCAGGAACAGTGTCACAAAGGAGCTGAGCAGCACATACCGCATATGGATCTCGGCGTTCATTTTAGGAAAATAAAGCAGGCAGCGGAACAGCAGGAGCATGGACATGGCCAGGGCAAAACAGGTGAGCAGCGCGGCGGGCGGGATATTATTCGCCGCCATCATGGCCATTTCAGGGATAAAAAGCAGGATATAAACGCCGGCCAGCCGCAGGTAATGCTGCCAAAGCGGCTGCGGCAGCTGCCGGAGAAACCCGAGATAGGTATCGTCAAAAGCCCGGTGCTGCATCATGAGCTGCCCGTGCGCGATCACGCAGAGCATCAGGCCCAGCGCCAGCCCCCGTATGTCGAAGCCGCCCGTCTCCCGCAGGAGGTAAAAAGTAAGCCAGAGGATGCCCGCACAAGCCAGTTTTACGCCCAGGATGCGGCGCGGGTAGTTGGAGAGCAGTTCGTAAATAAAATAAAGTACGGGCGGTTTGGTAAACCGCCGGTTCAGCCATCGCTGGAGATGCCCGGTAAAAAAGTTAACATCGGGGTGGTGAAGTTTGCGTTCGTAGACGGCCAGCGGCCACAGGCACATGAGGACATTAAACACAACGACCAGCGCGGCGGGTACATACAACCGGTGCGCGATCCCCACCGCCGCCGCAACGCCGCCATACACCAGCACCGGCAAATAGATCCCGCAGTGAATGAGCAGCCACAACCGCATACGCCGGTGTTTTTCCAGGCTTCCAAGGGTGGGGTACAAAAACTCAAAACCCTGCGTCTGGAATGTCTTCAGCACAAAACCTGCGCATTTCAACCCGTACAGCGCCCACAAGGCCAGTACGATCAGCAGGAAAGGCAGGCTGCCCAGGAAACCCATCATCAGCGAGCGGTGGTAACTTACCAGGTTGCCCCCGTTCACCACGCCGAACAGCAAATAAAAAAGCACGAGGAAAAACAGCGTGTTCTGAATGTAGAACCGCTGCACGAATATCGTCTGTAATATACCGGTTACCCTCCCCATCAGACCAGTGTGATATTTTTATCCGCCACCCGCAGCGTGCCGCTCAAGGGCAATTCGCGCTGATCCAGCGGCTGATGGGAAGTGATGCAGAAGGTGACGCCTTTTGCGCTGTATTCCCTGATGAGATCATACAACACCGCGAGCGCCTGCGTATCGATCGTGATCAAAGGTTCGTCCAGTAAAATAAGAATGGGATTGCCGGTGAAAGCCAGCAGCAGCGAGAGTTTTTTCAGCATCCCGCTGGAATAGGTGCTCACGGGATTGTGTAGGTAGCCCTTCACCCCCAGCCGCTCTACCAGCTGCCGGATATGTTCGCGGTCCCCGCCTTTTGTGCCGAGGTATAGCTCCAGCAGGTCGCGGCCGGTGAGAAATGAAGGATACAATGGCTCCGCCTCCGCGTAGTTGATCAGCCGCCGGAACTGTACAGGATGTTGCCTGCTGCTCACGTTGCCCTGTAACACGATCTCCCCTTTGAAAGGGATCAGCCCGGCCATCACTTTCATGCAGGTGGTTTTCCCGGCGCCGTTTTCCCCCTGCAGCCAGTAAATGCCGGGAGACAATTCCAGCCGCGCGATATCCAGCACGGGAAAATCCTGGTAACTCTTCTGAACTTTATGCAGCGCGATGATTGCAGGCATTCAACAGGATTTTATTTTTTAAACACGTCCCAGCTAGGCTTCCACCCGCTCTTCGGTTCATAATACGCCCAAAGGTATGCGCTTACTTTGCGGATCAGCTGCACGGCTTCGTTTTCCTCTTCCCAGCGCTGGTCTTTAATCCCCTTGGTTCCGACATAAAATACATAATCGCCGTGCGGCGCATTCACCAGCGCCAGTTCCGACCGGGACTCGTTCACCGAACCGGTTTTGGCGGCCACCTGCACGTAAGGCGGCACTTCAGATACGGCCTGGTTGTCATAATAACCTTTTGTCATCAGCCGGTACATCTTTTCGCTGGCGCCTTTGCTTACCACTTCACCATTGCGGATCTTCAGCAGCAGCGTGCTCATTTCGCGCGGGGTGGTCTGCCCCCAGCCGAACACCTTCCGGTCCTCCTCGCGGCCGGGCGTACGGGAATTCACCCGGGTATCTTTCAGCCCGTATTTTTCCAGTAAAATATTCACCTGCGCCCCGCCCCCGGCCAGCGCCTGGTTCCAGAGAGAGGTGGTATTGTCGCTGTAAGCCATCATCAAGGCAGCCAGCACGCTCACTTCCGTTTCCGAGCTGTCTTTAAAGAACTGCATCAGGCCGGAGCCGCCGTATTTGATGGAATCGTGGTACACGAGGGGCTGGTTCCACTTCACTTCGCCTTTGTCGATCTTGTCGAACAGGCCTACCAGCAAGGGCACTTTTACGATGCTGGCGGTGGGGAAGATCGTATCCGCGTTCACGGCCGCAAAACGCCCGCTGGGCACATGCAGCACATACACGCCGGCGGTGCCTTTAAATTCGCCGACCATCGCGGCCAGCGCCTTTTCCAGTTTACGGTCGGGCTTACGTTCCTGTGAAAATAACGCGCAGGGAAATACTAAAGTAATGAGCATCAGGCTGATAACCTTCTTCATGAGCAGGGAGTTGGATTGAAACCCTTAAAATAGAAAAAGATTCAGACAAATGTCAGGATATGACGGGCAATGGCAATGTAAGATGCCAGGTCACTGGGTTTGGCAATATAATCCCGCGCGCCCAGCTCCATACAAATGGTCCTGAAAACGGGGGAATTGGAAGTGCTCCAGACGATCCGGGGAATGTCTTTCAGGCGCTCGTCCGGCTCCAGCAGCTGCATAATTTCCGCCCCGTTCAGCTCAGGAAGATTGTAATCCAACACTATAACGGACGGCAAAGCATCATCGGGCTGTTCTTCCAGCCAGTTCATAAATTTTTTGCCATTAGGCAGGCAAATGAGCGGCATCTTCGGGTCTACCTCCCGGAAGGCAAATTGCAGCATCTCCTGATCGTCCTGATCGTCCTCCGCGAGGACGATGAACCGTGTAGCTGCGTGGCCTGGAAATTGCATATATGCAAGATTGAAAATGGTTGACAGGCAAAATTAATACTTGTTTTGATATTGCGAAGTCACCGGTATGCATGATTAATAAAATAATATCGACCTATACGCGCTAATTCCTTTACAATGAACACACGGAAAAAAACCGGGGAGCCCACAGTTCCCAAAACCCGAAGTGTGGAAAAAACTACCCAGTCTTCCTCTACGAACGGCCACGAAGAATTAGATCCCAGCCTACTCCTCCAGGTATTAACAGAAGTCAGGAACGGAAACTTTACCGCCCGTATGCCGGTGGACAAAACCGGGCTGAACGGCAAGATCTGCGACCTGATGAACGAAATTATCTTCCTTAATGAAACTTTCGTGGAAGAACTCCACCTGGCGCGCAATACCATCGGCAAACAGGGCAAACTGAACCACCGCGTGATGATGCCCCGCACCGCCAAAGGCTCCTGGAACACTTCCGTGGGCGCCATCAACACCCTCATTTCCGACCTGGTGCACCCCACCATCGAAATAGCGCATGTGATCAGCTCCGTGGCCAAAGGCGACCTTTCCACGGAAATGAAGCTCCAGATAGAAGACAACGTACTCCAGGGCGAGTTCGCCCGCATTGCCACCGAGGTGAACGGCATGGTGAAGCAGCTCAATAACTTTTCCATGGAGGTGACCCGCGTGGCCCGTGAGGTAGGCTCCGAAGGAAAACTGGGCGGGCAGGCAAAAGTAAAGGACGTAGCCGGCGTATGGAAAGACCTCACCGATTCCGTGAACCTTATGGCGGGCAACCTTACCGCGCAGGTGCGCAATATCGCGGACGTAACCACCGCCGTGGCCAAAGGCGACCTTTCCAAAAAGATCACCGTGGACGTACAGGGCGAAATACTGGAACTAAAAGGCACCATCAACACGATGGTGGATCAGCTGAACTCCTTCTCCTCCGAAGTAACCCGCGTGGCGCGTGAAGTAGGTACGGACGGAAAACTGGGGGGCCAGGCGCAAGTGAAAGGCGTGGCCGGTACCTGGAAAGACCTCACCGACTCCGTGAACCAGATGGCCTCCAACCTTACCGGCCAGGTGCGGAACATCGCGGAAGTGACCACCGCCGTGGCGCGTGGTGACCTCTCGCGTAAGATCACCGTGGACGTTAAAGGCGAGATCCTCGAACTGAAAAATACCATCAACACCATGGTGGACCAGCTGAACTCCTTCTCCTCCGAAGTAACGCGCGTGGCGCGTGAAGTAGGTTCTGAAGGAAAACTCGGCGGCCAGGCCACCGTAAAGGGCGTAGGCGGCGTATGGAAAGACCTTACCGAATCTGTGAACCAGATGGCGGGCAACCTTACCGCGCAGGTGCGCAACATTGCGGACGTAACCACCGCCGTAGCCAAAGGCGACCTTTCGCGCAAGATCACGGTGGATGTAAAAGGCGAGATCCTTGAACTGAAAAATACCATCAACACCATGGTGGACCAACTGAACTCCTTCGCCTCCGAAGTAACGCGCGTGGCGCTGGAAGTAGGTACAGAAGGTAAACTCGGCGGCCAGGCCAAAGTGCAGGGCGTGGGTGGCACCTGGAAAGACCTTACCGACTCCGTGAACCAGATGGGCTCCAATCTTACCGCGCAGGTGCGAAACATCGCCGAAGTGACCACCGCCGTGGCAAACGGCGACCTTTCCAAAAAGATCACGGTGGATGTAGCCGGTGAGATCGCGGAATTAAAAAAGACCATCAACACGATGGTGGACCAGCTGAACTCCTTTGCCTCCGAAGTAACGCGCGTGGCGCTGGAAGTAGGTACAGAAGGAAAACTCGGCGGCCAGGCCAAAGTGCAGGGCGTGGGCGGTACCTGGAAAGACCTTACCGACTCCGTGAACCAGATGGGCTCCAACCTTACCGCGCAGGTGCGCAACATCGCCGAAGTGACCACCGCCGTGGCCAAAGGTGACCTCTCGCGTAAAATCACCGTGGATGTAAAAGGAGAGATCCTCGAACTGAAAGATACCATCAATACCATGGTGGACCAGCTGAACTCATTCGGCTCCGAAGTGTTCAGGGTGGCGCGGGAAGTAGGCTCTGAAGGAAAGCTCGGCGGCCAGGCCAGTGTGCCGGGCGTGGAAGGCCTCTGGAAAGACCTCACCGATTCCGTGAACATCATGGCGTCCAACCTTACCTCGCAGGTGCGAAACATTGCAGAAGTGACCACCGCCGTAGCGAACGGCGACCTTTCCCGCAAGATCGAAGTGGATGTGGCCGGGGAGATCCTGGAATTAAAAAATACGATCAATACGATGGTGGAGCAGCTTCGCTCCTTCGCCTCCGAAGTAACGCGCGTGGCGCGGGAAGTGGGTACGGAAGGAAAGCTGGGCGGCCAGGCACACGTACCCGGCGTTGGCGGTACCTGGAAAGACCTCACCGATTCCGTGAACATGATGGCGGGCAACCTTACCGCACAGGTGCGCAACATTGCGGATGTGGCCATTGCGGTGGCAAACGGGGACATGAGCCGTAAGATCACGGTGGACGTAAGAGGCGAGATCCTCCAGCTGAAAGAAACCCTGAACACCATGGTGGACCAGCTCCGCGCCTTCGCCTCCGAAGTAACGCGCGTGGCGCGGGAAGTAGGTACGGACGGTAAACTCGGCGGCCAGGCCTTTGTACCGGGCGTAGCCGGTACCTGGAAAGACCTCACGGACTCCGTGAACAACATGACCGGCAACCTCACCTCCCAGGTGCGCAACATCGCGGAAGTGACCAAAGCGGTAGCTTCCGGCGACCTTTCCAAAAAAGTGACCATCGACGTAAAAGGCGAGATCTTCGACCTTAAAAATACCATCAACACCATGGTGGACCAGCTGAACTCCTTTGCCTACGAAGTAACGCGCGTGGCGCGGGAAGTAGGCACGGAAGGAAAGCTGGGCGGCCAGGCCGAAGTACAGGGCGTGGCCGGTACCTGGAAAGACCTCACGGACTCCGTGAACATGATGGCCTCCAACCTCACCAACCAGGTGCGCGGCATTGCGAAAGTAGTGACGGCCGTGGCAACCGGTAACCTCAAACAGAAACTCTCCATCGTTTCCCGCGGCGAGGTGGCCCAGCTCACGGAAACAATCAATGAAATGATCGATACCCTGGCGGTGTTCGCAGACCAGGTGACCACCGTGGCCAGGGAAGTGGGCGTGGAAGGAAGGCTGGGCGGACAGTCCAGCGTACCCGGCGCCTCCGGCATCTGGAAGAACCTCACGGAAAACGTGAACCAGCTCGCGGAAAACCTCACCACACAGGTACGCGCCATCTCCGCCGTAGCCTCCGCCGTAACCAAAGGCGACCTCACGCAGATGATCCGCGTGGAAGCAAAAGGCGAAGTGGAACAGCTGAAAGACACCATCAACCAGATGATCGCCAACCTGAAAGAAACGACGCAGCTGAACCAGGAGCAGGACTGGCTGAAATCCAACCTCGCCACCTTCACCCAGATGCTGCAAGGCCAGAAGGATCTGCATACGGTAACCAACCGCATCCTTACAGAGCTGGCCCGCGTGGTGAATGTGCAGAAAGGCATGTTCTACGTGCTGAAGCAGGACGAAAATACCTCCCTGCCCAGGCTGAAGCTGCACGCCTCCTACGCATACGGCGAAGAATCCCATAGCAAACGTGAGTTCGGCCTCGGCCAGGGCCTTGTAGGGCAATGCGCCGTGGACAAGGAACGTATCCTGCTCACGAATGTACCGGGCGATTATATCAAAATAAGCTCCGGCCTCGGCGCCGCGCCGCCGCTCAACCTCATCGTGCTGCCCGTGCTTTTCGAATCACAAACCAAAGCCGTGATCGAACTGGCTTCGTTCGACAACTTCAGCGAAACCCACCTGGACTTCCTGAGCCAGCTTACGGAGTCCATCGGTATCGTACTGAACACCATCGAGGCGAGCTCCCGTACGGAAGGCCTGCTGGCACAGTCGCAATCACTGGCGGACGAGCTGCGTAAAGCGAACGAAGAGCTGCAGGACAAGGCGCACCTCCTCGTAAAACAAAAGAACGAAGTGGAGGAAAAAAACAAGGAGGTGGAAGAAGCCCGTTTGTCCCTGGAAGAAAAGGCCGCACAGCTGCAGCTTACTTCCAAGTACAAATCAGAGTTCCTGGCGAACATGAGCCATGAGCTCCGCACACCGCTCAACTCCCTGCTGATCCTCGCGCAACAGCTATACGAAAACAGCGACGGCAACCTGAACGACAAACAGGTACGTTACGCCAAAACCATCCACAGCTGCGGCGATGACCTCATCCAGCTGATCAACGACATCCTTGACCTTTCGAAGATCGAATCCGGGTATATCTCAACGGACTTTATAAAAGTACGTTTCCAGGAAGTGATCACCTTCGTGGAAACCACCTTCAAACACATTTCCGAAAGCAAGAACCTGCGCTTTGGCATAGAGCTGGACGAAAGACTGCCGCAGATGCTGGAAACGGACGTACAGCGCCTGAACCAGATATTAAAGAACCTGCTGTCCAACGCGTTTAAGTTTACCGAAAAAGGCGAGGTAAAGCTGCGCGTCTACATGGCGGACCGCAACTGGAAAGGGCAAAACGACAGCCTCGAAACCGCCGAACACGTAGTAGCGTTCGAGATACGGGACACCGGCATCGGCATTTCAAAAGACAAACAGAATATCATCTTTGAAGCATTCCAGCAGGCGGAAGGCTCCACCAGCCGGAAATACGGCGGCACCGGCCTTGGCCTGTCCATCAGCCGCGGCCTGGCGGACCTCCTGGGCGGCTCCATCGAACTGGTAAGTGAATCCGGCATGGGCAGCAAATTCACGCTCTTCCTGCCATTGGTCAACAACCAGACGATGACCGTCGTCCGTAAGGAAAAACCGCGCAACTTCGGTGCGGCTCCTTATGAAAGCGCGCCCAAAAACACCGAGACCAAAGACCTGGACGGGCTCAACGAGATCATCAACGAGATCGGTGATGACCGGAACAATATCATGGAAGGCGACAAAGTAGTGCTGATCATCGAAGATGACGTGCGCTTCGCCAAGATCATGCAGGAAAAGGCGCATGAGATGGGCCTCAAGGTAGTGGTGGCGGTGAGCTTCGGCGAAGTGTTCGACCTCACCAACAAATACAACCCCATTGCCGTGACACTGGACGTGAAACTGCCGGATGCCAGTGGCTGGCGCATCCTGGACCTGTTCAAAAACGACGTGAACCTTCGGCATATACCCATCCATCTCATTTCCGGCGAAGAGAACCGCCTGCTGGCCATGCAGCGCGGCGCCCGCAGCTTCAGCCTGAAGCCGCTCAAAGCCGAAGCCCTCACCGTACTCTTCAAAAAAGTAATGGAGCAGCACGAGCAGAAAAAGAAACGCGTGCTGGTAGTGGAAGACAACCAGCCTGATGCCTCACAGATCGCGAGGATACTGGAGAACGGCGAGCTGATAGACCTGGACTTCGTGGAAGACGGCCAGATGGCGCTGGAAAAACTGAGCACCAATTCCTACGACTGCATTATCGCCGATTATATGTTGCCCGATGTGGAGGGTTCCGATCTTTTTGCCAACATCCAGGCATCAAACAGGCAAAATACTACGCCGCTTATCGTATATTCAGCCAAAGATTTCTCCATCTCGGAAAAATCGAAGCTTAAACAATACGCCAATAAGATCCTGTTGAAAGACGTGAACTCGCTCGACCTGCTGCTGGAAGAAACGATTCTTCAGCTGCATATCAACCACCATTCGCTGCCGGAAGAAAAAAGGAAACTGATAGAGGATCTCCGTTCGCAGAAAGATGTATTGAGCAATAAAAACGTGCTGGTAGTGGATGACGACGTGCGTAACCTGTTCGCCCTCACCACCGCCTTTGAGAAATATCACATCAACACCATTACGGCGGAAAGCGGTCATGAAGCCATGGGCATTCTTGATGAAAGAGAGGAATATATAGATATCGTGCTGATGGACATCATGATGCCCGAAATGGACGGGTATGAAACGATGCAGAAGATCAGGCGTGAACATAAAAATCATGCGCTGCCCATTATTGCCGTAACGGCCAAAGCCATGAAAGGCGACAGGGAAAAATGCCTGGAGGCCGGCGCATCTGATTATATCACCAAACCGCTGAAGATAGACCAACTGCTATCGCTGATGAGGGTTTGGCTTTACAGGTAACATTTTTAACCGGGTGAATGAACAAAGCAGTAAAAATATTGATCGTAGACGACCGGCCGGATAATCTCCTGTCCATAGAGACTATCCTGGAAAAGGAGAACTACCACATCGTCAAAGCATCCTCCGGCAGGGCCGCACTGAAGGCCCTGCTGCAGGATATCGATTTCTCCCTTATCCTGATGGACGTGCAGATGCCGGATATGAACGGCTTCGAAACCGCCGCGCTCATATACCAGCGTGAAAAACTGAAGAACATCCCTATCATCTTTATCACTGCCCACAGCCATGAAGAAGAGGCGATATACAAGGGGTACAACGTGGGCGCCGTGGATTTTATTCACAAACCGCTGAACCCGCAGCTGTTGAAGATCAAGGTAGGACTGTTTGTTGAACTGTACCAGAAAACACACTCGCTGCTGGAGCAGGAAAAAAGCCTGCTACAGGCAAATGCCCTGCTGCAAAAGGAAATTGAGGAAAGAGAAGCGTCTGAAATTAAAGTACTGGAACTGAACAGGCAATTGTACCGCAGTAATGTGCATCTCAAAAAAGTGAACGAAGAGCTGGACCGCTTTGCTTACGTAGCTTCCCATGATTTACAGGAACCTCTACGGAAGATCCGTGTATTCACAGACCTGATCAGCAACAAAAGCAACGGTACCCCGCAGGAGCTGGATCGTTATATCTCCAAGATCGGCGAGGCCGCGCAAAGGATGCAGCAGCTGGTGGACGACCTGCTGCGTTTCTCCCGCCACTCCACCCAGGGCCGCGATTATGTGAACGCGGACCTGAACGAGATCGTGAAAGAAGCCGTATCAGAGCTGGAGATCGCCATCCAGAACAACCAGGTCAGCATACAGGTGGACCCGCTCCCCTGCATACCCGTGATCCCCACCATGATCCGGCAGGTGTTCAACAACCTGATCAGCAACGCCATCAAATTCAGGAAAAAGAACGTGATGCCCGTAGTGCATATCTATGCGCGCAAAACGAAGGATGTGGAAACACCCGGCATGTACCAGATATTCGTGGCGGACAATGGCATCGGGATAGACAACCGCTACCTGGAAGACATCTTTGCGGTGTTTAAACGGCTGCACAGTTACCAGGAGATCGAAGGGACCGGCATAGGGCTTTCCATCTGCAAAAAGATCATGGAGCATCATAACGGCACCATTACCGCCACCAGCGAGGTAGATCATGGCACGACGTTTATCATCGGCATACCCGAGAAACAATCCTGATATTATTGCGCCGTATCCAGTTCTTCACCTCCCCGCGCCCGGCCGCTCATCAACACAAAACGTTTCACGTTTTTCACTTCCATATTCCCGGCCCGCAAAAAAGCCCTTACCACCCGGAAGAGCGATAAGGACTGTGTATAAGCCGTTCTATTTAGTGCTTCGCGATCCAGTCCGCCACATAATCCGCATTCCCCTCCCAGCCGGGCTGTCCCAGTACGAAGTGATTGCGGCCGGGGAATTCCTTGTATTCCAGCACAGAGCCGTTTCGTTTATACCTTTTGAAATTCCGCCTGTTGAGATGCGCCGGAATAGTCTGATCCTCGCTGCCCGCGACGAACAGCAGGGGCGCATGGGACTTATCGTAGTCCACTTTAGCCGCACTGGTAAGGCCACCGCGCGACACGGTTTTGGATTCCGGGATGGTCAGTTGTTCCCAGCCTTTCTGCTGCTGGTCCAGCGGCATGCCGTTCACGAAAGCGTACTGCCAGTCTTTGAAAGACATGAGGTAGGTCTTTCTCACGGAAGTGAACAGCCCGAGGCTTTTCCAGGTTGATCTCAGGAAAGTAAATTCATAGGGGAACACACCGAGCGTAGGCACGGAATGGATAACCACGGCGGCCCTGGCAAGGCCACGGTTGTTCAGCACCTGCGTCATCATCCCTCCAAATGAATGCCCGATGATGTAAGGCTTTTCCGGCAGGCTGGATGCTACTTTTGCGTAGCTGTCGATCACCTCGGAAACGGTGAGGGTTGCCAGGTCCACGTCGTTCGGCTGGCGTGCGCGCAGTTCCGCGGCGGTGCCGTCTTTAAAAGGCCAGGGCGGGGCAATGGTATTATAGCCCTTTTTTTCAAAATAGGTCTTCCATTCATCCCAGCAATGATGGGTCACGAATGAGCCTGTTACAAACAGGATCGTCTTTTTATTTGTTTCCATAAACTGATATTCAGATGATTATAATACGAACGTCTGATTAGTGCCGGTTTTGAGGTCTGCTCCGGGGCTGATTGGTTAGCGTTCTTAAAGGTACGTTTTTAGGCCTGATCTATGGTTGTTCCATTCGTGGAATCTGGTGGCCGGAACAGGGGGATATGGCAAAAGAAGTGAATACTTTGAAAGAGTAGTGATTTGCCTTACTTTAGCAATTGAAAATTGTTGTGTATACCATGAGCAACCGTCCGAAGATCTTTTTATTCGCAGATGACGATCCCGAAGACCAGGAAATACTGGAAGATGCAATAAAGGCCATTGATCCGGAGATCAAACTGCACATGGTGCACAACGGGCAGCAGGCGATAGAGTACCTTGAAAGTTGCAGCGACCCGGACCTGCCTTGTTTTATCATCCTGGATTATAAAATGCCTGTGTTCAATGCAGTGGAAGTGCTGGAACGGATACATTACCACCCCAGGCTGCATCCCATTCCCAAAGTAGTATGGAGCACCTCCAACCAGCCGGAACATGTGAAATTATGCCTTCAGAAAGGCGCCCTTGAATATTTTGTGAAACCCATGCAGATGAGCGAACTGGCAGAGATTGCCCGCCGTATGTTGGACCTCTGCGAAAACGCTTTGGACAAACGCCCTCAATAACCCGTTCCGGGAAGATATATTGCAAATTCAGCACCCTGGCTGGGCAGGCTGCTCGCCCTGATGATCCCCTGGTGGTTCTGTACGATCTTTTTGCAGATTGCCAGCCCTATGCCCGTGCCGGCATACCCCGGATCGTCGTGCAGGCGCTGAAACAGGTCAAATATTTTTGATGTATAGGAGGTATCGAACCCTACCCCGTTATCTGTTATGGTAATCTTGTGATATATGGCTTCCGGGTTCCTGATGTCCTTTAACTCCGAGCCGGGCACAAGACTGGCGGCGATGGTGATCTTTGGCGCACGGTCCGGGTGAAAATATTTGAGCGAATTACTGATGAGATTTTCGAACAGTTGGTTGAATTGAAAAGGAATAGCCCTGATCACGGGCAACAGCCCGCATTCTATCACCGCGCCCGTTCTTTCAATGGAATCGTGATAGGTCAGCACAACGGTATTCACGATCGCGTTCAGGTTCACAGGCGCCAGTTCCTGCGAAAAGGAAGAGGCTTTGGAATAGGTGAGCAGGTCGTCTATCAGCTGCTGCATTCGCCCGGCGGCGTTAACGGACCGGCCAAGATATTCTTTCATTTTTTCGGGCAGCGCTCCGGCGTGCTCATTGATGTAGTTATTATAGAATTGTATCTTGCGTAAAGGTTCTTTCATATCATGCGCCGCCGCGTAGGCAAACTGTTCCAGTTCTTTGTTCTGAAATTCCAGTTCCTCCGCGTATTTCCTGATCTTGTCCTCCGCGATCTTTTTCTCCGTCAGGTCGCGCGTTACTTTTGAAAACCCGATGATGCCTCCCGCATCGTTGTGCAGTGCGGTGATCACGATGCTGCCCCAGAAACGGGTGCCGTTTTTTCTGATGCGCCATCCTTCCTGCATGGCTTTGCCAAATGTTTCCGCGGCGGCCATCAGCTTATTGGGAAGTTGTTGCTGCCGGTCTTCGGGCAGGTAAAATATACTGAAATGTTTCCCGATGATCTCCTCTTCCCGGTACCCTTTGATCTTTTCCGCCCCTTTGTTCCAGTTCTGTATGATTCCTTCCTTGTTCATTAACAGGATGGCGTAATCCTCCACTTCCTCAATCATTTTATGATAACGCTCTTCGCTGATCTTCAGCTCCCGGTTTTTTTCGATCAGTTCCCTGGTTTGCTCCAGTGCGTTTTTTTCGAGATTGACCACCATCAGGCGTGAGTTTTCTTCGCTGGCTCGTAGCAGGTTTTCCGCTTTCCGGATGTCCGTGATGTCCACCAGCATATTTACCGCGCCGGTCATTTTTCCTTCCCCGTCAAACATGGGGCGTGGAAAAGGCGCCACATTCCGGCGGCTGCCGTCCGGCCGTTCCACTATGATCTCCACACCCGTCACCTCCCGGCCTTCCCGGAGCGTGATCGCCATGGGACAGCTGTCCAGCGCCATGGGCTCACCATTAGTATCATATATCTTCCAGGAACCGCACCACAGGTCTTTCCCCAGCTCGGGCTCCCGGCCCCAAAGAAGGGTGGCCGCGTGGTTATAGTGGCTGATCCGCCCGGAAGCGTCAGTGGAGTATATAGCTGCCGGTAATGTCTGAATGAAATCCAGGTATCCCGCCCCTGGTATCCCCCCTGCAGGTTTATCTGTGTGCTGGTTGTTTGTATCTGTTTCCATGGGCACTGAAGGTGTATTGCTAAGTTACCCTTGTGTGCCCAAATGATGTGCCATGAATATTATTATGGTTGTTTTCAGTCGTACGCCGCATCCTGGCCTTCTCGTTATTGAAGTCTGAAGAGGGAGTGATCATGCAGGGGTAAATTACAAACTTTCGTGTTTAGAACACGGCCGGCGGTTCTTTGGGCAACTGGAAATAAAACGTGCTGCCCTGGCCGGGAATGCTGTTGATCCGCAGCTCGCCGCCATTATTCACCACAAATTCCTTGCAGAGCCACAGGCCCAGGCCGGTGCCTTTTTCGTTGGCCGTACCGTCCGTGGAATAGAGTTTATTGCCATACAGTATTTTGTACACCGCTTCACTGGTAAGGCCATTGCCGCTGTCCGTTACAAACAATTCCACTTTATTGCCGGCGTCCCTGGCGCCGAGAGAAACGGTACCGCCACGGGGCGTGAACTTGATCGCATTGTCCAGCAGGTTTCGGACGATCAGTTCCAGCTGGTGATCGTCCGCATACACAACGGCGCCCGGCGGCACGGAAGCCTCCAGTTTGATGTTTTTCTGCCCCGCGGAAAACCGGTAAGTATCGGTAATAAGCTGGAAAAGCTGCGCCAGTTCTACTTTCACGGGTCTCGTCTCAATGCGGTTCATCTGCGACAGCGACCAGTTGAGCATATTGTGCATGGTGGAATTGATATGTTTGATATGCTGCCGTGCCATCTGTGCAAATTCCTTGATCTCCTGCGGCGTAAGCGCTTTCATTTCCAGCAGTTCCAGCAGTCCGGACAAGGTGCCCAGCGGCGTACGCAGGTCGTGGGAAATGATGCCCAGCAATTTATCCTTTACCGTATTGCTTTCGCGGAGGTGCTGCATCATTTTGGCGAGCTCCTGCGTGCGGAGGTTCACTTTATCCTCCAGCAGGTCCTTTTGCGTAATGGCATATTGCAGGTGCGCCGCCTGCATGTCGATCGTTTCTTTTTTAAGCAGCGCATACCGGTGGCCTAAAGCCAGCGACAGCAATACCATTTCAACAGCGGAACCAATGGGCAATATGTGGAACGACCAATGTCCGTAAGGCAAAACGCCGATATTGGTGGTCACAAACAGCAGGATACAGACCAGTAGCGTGCTCCATGCAATGATGAAATACAGCGCGGGTTTATATCCTCTCCTGATAGCCCTTATCGCCATCCAGATGAACAGGATGGGAATGCAGAAGCTGCACAGCTCATTGATGCGGATGGCCGGTTCGCGCCAGCCGAATGCCAGGCAAAACACCGGCACCCACAGCAGCCAGAATATAACACGGAGGATGCGCGTTTGCAGCGGCGCATATTTTTTGCTTTGCAGGAAAAGGATGGAAAACCCGATGGTGAACATATAACTGATCGCCGCCATCCCGATGCCGTACTGGTTAAAGAACAAGGCGGCGGAAGGGCTCAGGCTGTAATGAAAGCCGCGAAGGTAAAGAAGATTGAAGCCCGCCAGCGAAATAAGATAACCCAGGTACCAGAGGTAAGCCTTGTCCCTGATCCAGATAAACAACAAAAGGTTGTAGAAAAACAACGCCAGCACTACCCCGAGATAGATCAGCTCCACCACGTACATACCCGCCAGCGCGGTGGGTATGCCTTCTGCGGTAGCTACTGCCAGCGGCACGATCAGGGCGTTGCCCGTACGCGCCCGCAGCCAGAAATCCACCGGCAGCCCATCGTTTGCCGGCAGCTCAAAAGTAAACCCATGGAAGTGGAAAGTATTGGGCTTGTACTGCATACTGCCGGATTGTACGGTATGCAGCTGGCCCTCGTGTTCGTAATAGAGGCTCAGGCTGTCTATATTGGAAAACTCTATCAGCAGGTAAGTAACGTTGGTGGCATTATTGCTCACCCTCCCATGTATCCACACGGCGGAGGAAGTAATGCCGAATGCGCCCATCTCATGTTTCACCGGCTGAAAAAGCGAACCGTAAGCCTGCTGGCGCACCTGCTGGAAAGTAAGCATAGCGGTGGGATCCACGAGCCAGCCGGAGGTTTGTGCTATGCGCACGTAGGGCCTGTCGCTGCTCAGTACATTCACATTCTGAGCCGGCAGCAACCGTGGAGATAAAAGCGCCAGGATGAGACAGATGACAAAATTTCTCAATACGGTGGGTTATGCATGTGTGAACATCATTCTTAATATAAGACAATTTATAGTACCAAAAGGGTGAAGTCCACATGAAATATTTCACACCTTATTCACGCCATATGGCAGGGCCTCTCCTTTCAGTCCCGCAATGATGTTTTCCGCCGCCATCCTGGCCATCCCGCTGCGGGCTTCCACCGTGGCGGACCCGATGTGCGGCAGCACCGCTACATTGGGCATGTTCAGCAATGGATTGTTTTGATCCATAGGCTCGGGATTGGTCACGTCCAGGCCGGCACCCCAGATGGTTTTACTTTCCAGCGCGGCCAGCAGGTCCTGCTCATTGTGCATGGCTCCCCTGGCGGTATTGATAAAGATGGAACCGGGTTTCATCTGAGCAAAGGCGGCTGCATCGAATTTACCGGCGGTTTCAGGGGTAAGGGCCGCGTGAAGGCTGAGCACATCGCTTTCTTTCAGCAGGTCTTCAAAACTCACATACCGGGCGCCCAGCAGTTGTTCCGCTTCTTCGTTCCGGTGACGGTTGTGGTAAATGAGCGGCATATCAAATGCGCCCCGGCATTTTTTTGCCAGCGCCATACCTATTTTACCCAGGCCCAACACGCCCAGCGTCCGGCCGTTGAGTTCAATGCCCAGGTTGGTGGTAGGTTCAAAAAAGCCCCATTCTCCCCGCCCGATCACCTTGTGCATATAAAAAGCCTTGCGGGCGGTGGCGAGCATGAGCAGGAAAGCAGTATCGGCCGTGGCATTGCTCAACACACCGGGCGTGTTGCCAATAGGGATCTTCAGCGCGGTAGCCGCCGGAACGTCCACATTATCATATCCAACGGCCATGAGCGACACCACTTTCAGGTGAGAGCAGGCTTGCAGGAATGCCGCGTTTATTTTGTTTCCGCCTACGCTCAGCAGCGCATCGTGGGTTTTACAGGCGGCTATCAGCTCCTCCGGGCTGAGGTGCCTTTTCTCACGGTGCTCTGTGTATTGAATGCCTGCATTACGCAATAATTCCAGTCCTGTTTCAGGGATGATCCTGGTGATGAATACTTTCATGATCGATGCCGGTTGTAAGGATAAAGATCATGCTATTTTGTTAGATTCGTACCCTTAAATCATGCTCATGGAAACAAGAACGCTTGGAAATACAGGATTCCGGATCGCCCCGCTGATGTTCGGCGGCAACGTGTTCGGATGGACGGCCGATGAACCAACTTCCTTCCGCCTGCTGGATGCATTCACAGATGCGGGCTTCAACGCGGTGGACACCGCGGATACCTATACCCGCTGGGTACCCGGCAATACGGGCGGGGATTCTGAAAGGGTGATCGGGAAATGGCTGCGCAAAACAGGAAAACGCGATAAGATCATACTCGCCACCAAAGTAGGCGGCGTATTCAGTGAAGAAAAACGGGGGCTGAAAAAAGCTTACATCCTTCAATCCATCGAAGATTCGCTGCAAAGACTGCAAACGGATTACATCGATCTTTACCAGACGCATTACGATGACGAGGAAACACGCATCGCGGAAACGCTGGAAGCCTACGCCGAAATAATCAAATCAGGAAAAGTGCGCGCCATCGGTACTTCCAATATGAGCCTGCCGCGCATCATTGCTTCGGCTGCGCTGAGCAAGGAAAAAGGTTTCCCAAAATACCAAACCCTTCAGCCGGAATACAATCTTTTTGACCGTGAAAAATTTGAAACGGAATATGCGCCTTACGCCATGGAGCACAACCTCGGTGTGATCCCGTATTTCGCGCTGGCCAGCGGTTTCCTTACCGGCAAATACAGGACGGCGGAAGATATTACGAACAGCAGCCGCGCCAAATACCTTGGCAAATACATGACGGAAAGAGGCTTCCGCATCCTGGACGCGCTGGATAATGTGGCCGCGCGTTATCACGCCAAACCCGCTATGATAGCCATCGCCTGGCTGATGAACCGGCCCGGCGTCACCGCGCCTATCGCCAGCGCCACCAGTCTCACCCAGCTGGACGAACTGCTCCGCGCCGTTTCCCTGAAGCTGGATACCGATGCCATGGATCAGCTGAACGCGGCGAGCGATTACAATAACTGAGAGCTATAAGATATCTTATAAAAATCAAATCCCCGGCTCGTTTGTGGCCGGGGATTTGTTGTATAATATCATTCGTTTTTGATGCGGTATTCTCTATCATCATCCGGCAAACGGCTTGCTCAACCGCCACGCTTTGCTAAAAGTACGCAAACGCAGTACACATAAAGCCCCTCAGCACCTTCAACCCCCTTTTTACTCTCAAATTCGCCATTCTAAGTCCAGGGTAAGTCCAGGGTAAGTCCAAGCTAAGTCCAGGGTAAGTCCAGGTATGACCCATACATGCATCATGTTCGACGGCAGTGCCAGGTATTGACCATCTATTCATGCTCCCATGCAACCGCTTTACTTCCTCGTCTTATCCGCTTCTTTCAGTTTTTCCAGCATAGCCGCCATCTCTTTCACCTTTTCAGGATGCTCCGCCGCGATATTTTGTTTTTCCCCTACGTCTTTTTTCAGGTCGTACAGCTGCGGCGCGGAATCGTTGCCGGATTCGACATTCACTTCTTTCATTAGTTTCTGCCCGTTTGAAGGGGAGATGTATTTCAGGTCGCCCTGCACCAGGGACAGCGGGCCACCTTGCAGGATCAGCCAGTCCCGGCCTTTTTGTGTTTTGCCCAGCAGCGCGCCCAGCATATCAAAACTATCCGGCGCATCGGTGGCGCCCAGGGGCTGGCCGGTCATTTTTGCAAAAGACGCAAAAAGATCCACCTGGCTTATGAGCGCGTCAGAGGTCTGACCGGCTTTTACACCAGCGGGCCAGCTCACGATCCAGGGCACACGGGTGCCGCCTTCAAACGCGCTGTATTTGCCACCTCTCAATGGGCCAAGCGGCTGATGCCCGTTCTGCATGGTCACCGCTTCGTCCACATACCCGTCATCCAGCACGGGGCCATTGTCGCTGGAAAATATCACGAGCGTATTTTTCTCCAGGCCCAGCGCTTTCAGTTTTTCCATGATGCGGCCCACCATCCAGTCCATCTCAAGGATGGCGTCCCCACGGTAACCGAGGCCGCTCTTGCCTTTGAATGCAGTAGCGGGCATACGCGGCACATGTATGTCGCTGAGCGCGAAATACAGGAAAAAGGGGTGCCTGTGGTTTTCTTCGATGAACTGCTCCGCTTTGTCCGTAAAGGCGTAAGCAAGCTCTTCATCCGCCCAGCGGGCTTTCTGGCCGCCTTTCATAAAACCGATGCGGCCGATGCCGTTCACGATCGTATTGTTATGACCATGGGAGGCCTGCATTTTCAGCAACTCCGGGTTTTCTTTACCAGTCGGCTCGTTCCCGACTTTTTCTTTATAGTTGACGGTGATCGGGTCGTTTTTGTCAAGCCCCTGCACGCGGCCGTTCTCCACGAACACGGTAGGCACCCTATCCGCCGTGGCGGGGAAAAAGAACGAATAATCAAAACCCACTTCGTTTGGCCCGGGTTTGATATCCTCATTCCAGTCGATCTCTTTTCCATCACCCAGGCCCAGGTGCCATTTGCCCACCAGCCCGGTTTTGTAACCGGCTTTCCGCATCATGGACGGAAGGGTGGGCTGCCCCACAGGCACGATCATGGCGGCATTGCCCGGCAGCACACCGGTACCGGTCTTGCGCCAGGGATACCTGCCGGTGATCAGCGCAAAACGGGAAGGAGTACAGGTAGCGGAGGTGGCATGACCGTTCGTGAAGCGGATGCCGCTTTTGGCCAGCCGGTCGAGGTTTGGCGTTTTTACTTTGGTGGCGCCGTAGCAGCTCAGGTCCCCATACCCCGCATCATCTGCATAAATAATGACAACATTCGGTTTTTGCTGTGCAAAAGCACCCGGGCCCAGGAGGCCCGTTATCAGCATAAAGAGTAACTTTTTCATCGGGTAAACGTTAATTAAATATCGGGTTACAATCTTACTCATTAAATAGATCTTTTTTCAACATAAATTGATTAAATTAACAGTAATGCGTTTGCAATAGAATACATGAGGTTATTTTTCAATGTATTGCATAAGCCGATTGTTCGAAGTTTTAATTTTAATCCCAGCGCCGTATGACGACAAATGTACCCACGATATTACTGATCGACGATGATACCGATGACCAGGAAATGTTCCTTTCCGCCCTTGAGTTTATAGACGAATCCATTGTATGCAACACTGCGCCGAATGGTTACGAAGCTATTATGCAGCTGAACGACGCCGATTCCCTGCCTGACCTTATCTTTCTTGACCTCAACATGCCCGTGATGAACGGCGTGCAGTTCCTCCGGGAAGTGAAAGTGGCGCACAAAGCCAAGGACGTGCCGGTGGTGATCTACTCCACAGCTTCAGACAACCAGACCATCCAGGAAGCCAAACAACTCGGCGCTTTCCAGTTCATTACCAAGCCGGAAAAATTCTCCGAGCTGGTAGGTTTGTTGCATGGGCTTTTATATCCCGCCACGCGTTAAACGTGGCGCCGTGACCGTTACGATGTCATTCCACCAGTTCCGACGGCCATTCTACCGGGTGGCCCGTCAGCTTCGAAATGGGCATGACTACATTCCTTTTCCCCATATAATCCGTCAGTTCTTTTGCCAGCGCCTTTGTGATGGCAGGGTTCTGCGCCGCCACATCATTTTCCTCGCCGATATCATCTTTCAGGTTGTAAAGGTGTAATTCCAGTTTCCGCTGATCGTAGATCAGTTTCCAGTCACCTTTGCGGGCGGCGGAGAAAAAGTGCAGGCCGGGCCCTTCGCCTTGCGTCCAGCGGTGGGGGTAATGCCATACCAGCAGCCGGTCTTTTGTTTTCAGCGCATTATTTTTAAGGACCGGTAAAAAACTCTGCCCGTCCACCTGCTGTACCATTCCCGGTTTCTTTACACCCGCCATCTCAAGAATACTCGGGAAAAAATCTTCGATGATCACCGGCTGTGCCGCTACCGTTCCCGGTTTGATCACCGCGGGCCAGCTCACGATCATCGGTTCGCGGATGCCGCCTTCGTACACCGAACCTTTGCCTGCTTTTAAAGGAAGGTTCTGCGTATGCGCGGGCGGAGTACGCGGCGGCGCAAGGCTCAGCCCTCCATTGTCCGACATAAACATCACGACCGTGTTTTTTGCCATGCCTTCCCGCTCCAGGTAATCCATGATATCGCCCAGGCTTTTGTCCATGCCTTCCACCAGGCTGGCGTATTTCGCTTCTTCCGTGCTGAGGCCCTGATCTATGTAATGCTGGTAAAAACGTTTGTCCGCCTCCAACGGCACATGCACCGCGTATTGCGCCATATACAGGAAGAACGGTTTTTTCGCCGCGCGGTTCTGCTCAATAGCCGCCAGCGCTTTACGCGTAAGTGCTTCGGTGAGAAATACATCTGTGTTATAAAACTCCTCCAATCCCGGCACGCCATGCGAGGCATTGGCCGCGCCATATTGTTTCTCAGGAAGATAACTCGCCGGGTGACCGGCGGCATGACCGGCAATATTCACCGCATAACCCATCGCCAGCGGATCGGCGCCGGGTGTGCCGTTTGAGGCGTAATGCGCTTTGCCGCAGTGAATAGTATAATACCCGGCCTGTGCCAATAGCTTCGGTAACGGTGTGGCATATACGGTATTGGGAATACCCGGCACGGGGCTCATCCCGTTCAGGTTCCAGTTGCCGGATAGCAGCGTGGAATCCTTTGCGTCCGACCGTTTATCGCGGGGGTAATTCGTCCAGTTGGTCACTTTGTGACGGGTTACGTTCATGCCCGTCATCAGGCTCACCCGCGTGGGCGTGCACACGGGCGTGGCGTACGCGTTGGTGAATTTCATGCCCTGCCTGGCCAGCCGCTGCATATTGGGTGTGCGGTAACGTTTGTTGAGCGGGGTGGTTTGCGTCCAGAAAGGCTCGCTGGTATCCTGCCAGCCCATATCATCCACGAGGAAAACGATGATATTAGGGCGCTGTTGCGCGTTTGCCTGCAAGGCGGAGCAGATCGCCAGGCAGCAAAAAATACGTTTTAAGCTTATCATATCCCCTAAGTTAAAAAGTTATTTGTTCGTAAGCAATCCTTATTATATTATGCAATTATAGAATGTGAAATAATGCCCCGGGATGCTTACATTTATAATGCACCATCCAACCTAACATTTGCGGGCCGGAGCAACCGGTACATGAGCATTTACGTATCCCTAGTCAGCTCAAATACATCTGAATGAGGCACATTTTGTTGCTCCTTTTCATGGGGTCATTTCTCACCCTTAAAGCCGATCATATCACCGGCGGGGAGATGTATTATGTCCTGCGTAGCTCTTCGGGGGGGATGAATACCTATCACGTTACACTGAAACAATTCAGAAGCTGTTTTACGGCCAACAGGAATTTTTACAACCCTATCTATATCGGCGTGTTCAACCGTATAACGGGAGAGCGTATACGGGACGAACAGGTGCCGCTTACCCGGGAAGAAGAGCTGAGCGCCACCAGTACGGACCCATGTATCACACGGCCTCCGCTGATCTGTTTTTATGTGGGGTATTGGGAATTTGATGTGACACTGCCGGTATCCGCGGACGGTTACCTGCTCACCTCGCAGGTGACGAACCGCGTGGATGGCATCACGAATCTCGACCCCGGTTATGGCCGCATAGGCGCTACCTACACTGCCGAGATCCCCGGCTCAAGACCGCTCATATCAGCCCCTTCCAATGGCAGCGCACATTTCACCGGCAGCGACCTGGTGACCATCTGCGCGGAGAATTCATTCAATTACAGCTTCGCCGCGGTAGATCCGGACGGCGATGAACTGAGATATTATTTCTGCGAGGCCTACCAGACCGTTGGTTATTCCGGCGGAGGGGGAGGCGGTGGCGGTGGGGGCGGCGGAGGGCAGACGAGCCAGCCCGTTGTAGGCCCTCCCTATTATTCCCTGCCTTACGGCTCAGGCTTCGCGGGCAGCAGCCCTTTGGGCAGCCGTGTGACCATCAACCCTTCCACGGGCATGATCTCCGGTATTGCGCCCGGTGTGGGCATTTACGTGGTCACCGTTTGCGTGCAGGAAATAAGGAACGGCGTAGCCATTGCAGTACAGCGGAAAGACCTTCAACTCAATATCACCGGTTGTACCATAGCGGCGGCCTCATTACTACCGGAATACATGCTTTGCGGCAATACCCAGCGGCTCACCGTGGCGAATCAAAGCAATAGTCCCCTGATCGCATCCTGGAACTGGGAATTCCGGAACAATGCGGGAGCGGTGGTATACAACTCCTCCCAGCAGGTGGCGGATTATACATTCCCCGCTCCGGGCACCTATACCGTGAAACTCACGACTAACCGCGGCATGCAGTGCCCCGATTCCACCGAATCATTAGCCCTCGTATACCCCGGCTTTGAACCGCGTTTTTCATCGGCGGGCGCCTGCATCAGCAAGCCTGTTCTTTTCCGCGATGAGACCACCACCGTATTCGGCACCGTCAATTTCTGGGACTGGGACTTTGGCGACGTAGGCACACAAGTCGATTTTTCGCCCGCGCAACATCCTTCATACACCTACACTGCCACCGGCCCGAAAAGCGTAAGGCTTATCACGCATAACACTGTGGGATGTAAAGACACCCTGTTCCAGACGGTGGAGATACTGGACAAACCGCCTATCCTTCTCTCCTTCCGCGACACGCTCATCTGCCCGCCCGATCCCCTGCAATTACAGGCCGGAGGCCTGGGCGTTTTCACCTGGAGCCCGACCGTGAACATGACCGGGGCCAATACGCCCACGCCCAGTGTGAACGTAACCACAGATACGAAATATTACGTGGACCTCAACTATGACGGATGCCTGAACCGCGATTCCGTGATGATACGCGCCGTAAACCGTGTAAGCCTTTCCCTGCCCACGGATACCGTCATCTGCCTGGGAGACGCCATCACATTGCGGCCCGCCTCGGACGGCCTCCGTTATACCTGGACGCCAGCCGCCAGCCTCAGTAACGCCGGCACAAAAAACCCGCTGGCCACGCCCACCGGCAATACCCTTTACACGGTCACGGCATCCATCAGCAACTGCACCGCCACGGATGATATCAACGTAAACACCGTTCCATACCCGAGCGCCTTCGCCGGTGCCGATACCGTGATCTGTTTTGATACCTTCGCCACGCTGCATGCCAGTACAGACGGCAGCTCCTACACCTGGAGCCCTGTGCTGCCCCGCACACTCGATCCCCTGGTGCGCCCCCCCGTTACCACCGCCTATATATTCACGGCCATGGATACACGCGGATGCCCCAAACCGTCGAGAGATACTGTACTGGTGGTGGTATTGCCGCAGGTAAATGCGTCAGTGGGCAGGGATACCGCCGTTGTGCTCGGCCAGCCTTTGCAGCTGAATGCTTCCGGCGGGCAGAACTATACCTGGTCGCCCGCGGCCGGGTTATCGAATCCTTTTATTCCCAATCCTGTTATTACCTTCAGCTCACCCACACCCGCCATACAATACAAGGTATATGTGCAGGACCAGGCCGGTTGCACGGATTCCGCTTTTATCAATGTGAAAGTGTACAACACGATGCCGCAGGTATTTGTACCTACCGCTTTCACGCCCAATGGAGACGGTACGAACGATTACCTCCGGCCGATCGGGGTGGGCATCAAAGAGATCAAATATTTCTCCATATACAACCGCTGGGGGCAGATGGTATTCACGGGCACTGCAAACGGCATTGGCTGGGACGGGCGCATCAACGGCACACCGCAATCCACCGGTGTGTATGTATGGCAAGTGAAAGCAGTCGATTATCTCGGCCTGGATTTTTTCCTCACCGGCACCGCCACCCTCATCCGCTGAGCCGCATGCCTTAAATCCTTACTTTCGTGGTATGCGCCAGAAAAATAACCTGCCCGTTATTGGCATTACAGACATCTGCACACCGCTGAAAGCTGAAGTATTCAGCCTCTTCAGGCATGAGCAGCAGGGAAAGGCCAGCCTTCCGCAGGCGCACAAACACAACTTCTTCATGCTGCTGGTCGTCGAAAAAGGCGGCGGCACCCATACCATCGATTTCACCACTTACAAAGTGACGCCCCGCTCCGTTTGTTTTCTTGCACCGGGGCAGGCGCACAGCTGGGAGCTGCATCCGCGCACTACCGGCTTCCAGCTGATGTTCGGCCCCGAATTCCTGTCGGACGGGCCGCAGCAATGGCCTTTCTTTTCTTTCTCCGCTTCTCCGTTCCTGCAACTTTCCGCGCCGCAGTTTGAAACGGTTATGCAGGAACTGGAAAACATCGAAAAAGAATATGCCCTTGCAGACTGGCTCTCCGTGCGCATCATCACGCACCGCCTGAAAACCTTGCTGGCGCTACTGGAAAGATATTATGACGTCAAACATCCCTCAGATAACCAGGTGCCCCTGCGCCGCATGGTAAAACAATTCCTGGAGCTGCTCGAAAAACATTACAGGGAAAATGCGACGGTTGAATTTTATGCGGACAAACTACACGTAACGCCGCAATATCTTAACATCGTCTGCAAAAAAGAAACAGGCATCACCGCCGGCAGCTGCATCCGCCAGCGCGTACTGCTCGAAGCCAAACGCCTGCTCACACTCACCGGGCAGGATGTGAAAGAGATCGCTTTTGAACTGGGCTTTTCAGACACTTCCTACTTCTCCCGTTTTTTCCGCCGTTATACCGGCGAAACGCCGGTGGCTTTCCGCCAACACATTCAGAAAGTACCCGGATCCGCACAATAAGCGCCCCTTTCCTTCGTACCTCATCCTTAATTTTACACTGATATGAAACAGCTCCTTATCATACTCATGCTGGGCGTTACACCCGCATGCGCGCAACAAAAAAAGGATTTGACGATGAAAGAGACGAACGCGGATAAAAAACTGCTGGCCGCCGCCACAGCAAACGACACTACAGCCGTTCAGCGGGCGCTCGCCGCCGGCGCGGACAAAGAAACCCGTGACAATGAAGGAAGGACGCCGCTGATGGCGGCCGTTTACCGCAATCATACCGCAGTGGCCAGGCTGCTGATCGAGGCAGGCGCTAATGTGAACGCGCAGGACAAGATCCTCAACTCGCCGTTCCTCTATGCAGGCGCGGAGGGTTTTACAGCCATCGTACAAATGTGTATGAAAGCCGGCGCGGATTACACCGTATACAACCGCTATGGCGGCTCCGCGTTGATCCCTGCCTGTGAGCACGGGCATGTGGAAACGGTGGCCGCCCTGCTGAGCGACCCGAAATTCCCGGTGGACCATATCAACCGCCTTGGCTGGACAGGCCTGCTGGAAGCGATCATCCTCGGCACCGGCAGCGAGCGCCATATCGCGGTAGTGAAGATGCTGATTGCGGCAGGAGCTAATGTAAATATCGCTGATAAAGATGGGGTTACGCCATTAACCCATGCACGCCACAAAGGCCAGAAAGAGATCATCCGCCTGCTGGAAGAAGCCGGTGCGAAATAAGAAAGTATAGTGTTGACAGATTGGCGTAGGAAAGAAGAAAAAGGTTGCTCCCTGAGAGCAGCCTTTTTTCGTATATTATAGACAACAAACTAGTTTGTATAGAAATTCTCATTTTGAGAGAACGGCTCTTATGCGTAAATTTATAAAAGCAGCCGTATGAACCCAAAGCCCCACTAAATCATTTGATGACGTTCAGTGCAGAATAACCAAAACATGAAAGTATTTTCGCTCATCGCTTCCATCATCGCAACAGGTACGCACGACGACCTCACCGATGAAAAAAAGCAGAGAATACGCATCAACAACGCGCTATGCCTTACTACGGGTGTACTGGCCATTGTTTTTGGGTTTATCTTCTGGCTGATCACGCACAAACTACAGATACTTATTCCCGCCATCATCGAAGGGCTTGGTTTTTTCTTCATCATTTATCTCAATCATCTTAAAAAACACGAAACCGCCGGCATCTGCATGATCAGCTATCATGCCATGTGCGTGGTGTATTTCGGGGTGCTGCTGGGAACGCAGGTGGAAGTAGTGCTGGCACTGCTGTTTATGATCAGCGCCACCTACCTGGTGTTTAACAAACGGAAATCTATCCTGATCTGTTTTTGTATTACGCTGGGCGGTTTATTCGTCACCGAGTTTTTCTACTACAGTAATATCATCAAACCCATCGAATTTTCGCATAACGTTACTTTTTTTATCCGCTGGGTATGCATCGCATTTATCCTCACCATCAACACGGTGTGTATCCTGTTTTATAAAAACACGGCGAACAGCCTGCTGGCCGCTTTAAAAGAAAGATCGAAGGAACTGGAAAAAGCCAATAAGTCAAGAAAGATATTCCTGCAGGAAACGAGCCATGAGATCAGGAACCCGCTGAACGCTATTTTCGGGATCGTACAGCTGATGCGGCTGGACCTGAAGAACGGCCGGAGCGAAGAATCCCTGCCCGCGCTGGTGGATAACCTGTACGTGGCGACTTTTAACGTAAAAGATATCATCAACAATGTGCTGGAACTTTCCCGCATCGAAGCAGGGCAGCTGGATGCGGTGAACCGTAAACATGTGCATATCCGTCACCTGCTGCAGGGCATCACCGGCGTGTATGAATATGTGGCCATTACCAAAGCCGTAGAGATCAAACTCACCTTTACGGATATGCCCGATCTCGTTTTTACGGACGATACCAAACTATCACAGATCGTGAACAACCTGTTGCTGAACGCTATCAAATACACCCGCAACCAAAGCGTGATCACGATCGACTGCGGCGTGCGGGAAGATAAGTGGTACATCAGCATTACAGACCAGGGCGGCGGTGTGGAGAGCGACAAGCTGAAAACAATCTACCATAGCCTGGAAGCGGACAGGAGCTCTTTTATGGAAGGCACAGGCCTTGGCCTGCACATCTCCAGACATTTCGCGGAGCTGCTGGACGGCGGCATTACCGTGGACACACTGGCGGGCATCAGCACCACATTCACCGTCGCGTTTCCCGCAAAAGATATCGTAAGCCGCCATACGCCGGCGCCGCTGCGCTCGGCGCCCATACCGCGGCAGTTTGCCGGTAAAATTATCCTGGTGGTGGAAGACGATAAAATGAACCAGGCCATCCTGCGGAACTTCCTGCAAAACAACGGCGCTACCGTAGCCCTTGCAAACAATGGCGTGGAAGGCCTCGACCTCGCCAGGCAGGAAACGCCCCACCTCATCATCCTCGATTCGCACATGCCCAAAATGAACGGCCGCGAAATGCTCTATCATCTCAAACAGGATGAAGAGCTCAGGAATATCCCCGTCATCATCGCCTCCGGCGACGCCTTTACCGAAACGGCGGACCTGTTCATCCGCGAAGGCGCCGCCGATTACGTGATCAAACCCATCGAATTCACCGCCCTGCGTCAGCTACTGGACAAACACCTGAACAGCACCATGCTGGTCAATCACACCGCTGAATAAGCCTTCCCTTCTTTTTATATAATTCCTGTTTTCTGTTACATAATTCGTCCAAAACCCTTATTTGGTAAGGATTTTGAACATTCCCGCGTGTATACCTGTTTCATTTTTAATCACCTAACGACAGCAACAATGGATCATTCACACGGCCATCACCCAACAGGACAGCAGCCTTCCCAGACACCACAGGCACACGCAACACATAAGGGCCACGAAACCCACGCCGGTCATGGAAACCATTCCAATCCCGCTCATGGCCATGCCGGTCATGACCACCACGCCATGATCGGGGATTTCAAAAAACGTTTTTATGTGACGCTCGTGCTCACGGTGCCCGTGCTGCTCCTGAGCCCCATGATACAACACTGGCTGCAGGTGGACTGGGGTTTCCCCGGATCCAAATGGCTGCTTTTTATTTTGTCCAGCATCATATTCATATACGGCGGCTGGCCTTTCCTCAAAGGATTCACGGACGAGATGAAAACCCGCAATCCCGGTATGATGACGTTGATCGGTTTTGCCATTGCCGTGGCGTACATCTACAGCGCCGCTACGGTATTCGGCCTGGAAGGAATGGACTTTTTCTGGGAACTGGCCACACTGATACTCATCATGCTGCTGGGCCACTGGATAGAGATGACTTCCGTGGCCGGCGCCTCCAGGGAGCTGGAGTTGCTGGTAAAACTGATGCCCTCCACCGCCCACCTTGTGCATGGCGATCATGTGATGGAAGTGGAGACTGGTTCATTAAAAAAAGAGGACATCATCCTCGTGAAACCAGGCGAGAAGATCGCCGCGGACGGGCTGGTGACCGAAGGAGAAAGCGCCGTGAACGAATCCATGCTCACGGGGGAATCGCGGCCGGTGGAGAAACACGAAGGGGACAAAGTGATCGCCGGGTCCATCAACGGCAACGGCGCATTACGGATAAAAGTGACGCACAACAGCGCGGAGTCTTATCTCTCGCAGGTGATCAAACTGGTGAACGACGCGCAGCAATCCAAATCGCATACCCAATTGCTGGCGGATAAAGCGGCCCGCTGGCTCACGCTGATCGCGATCGTGGCGGGGCTCGCCACCTTTGCAGCCTGGTATTTTTCAGGCAGTACCCTTGCTTTCGCCATCGAAAGAATGGTGACAGTGATCGTGATCTGCTGCCCGCACGCGCTCGGGCTGGCCATCCCGCTGGTAGTGGCCAAATCCACCGCGCTGGCGGCAAGGCATGGCCTTTTGATCAAAAACCGCACGGCCTTTGAGAACGCCCGCAAAATCAGCACCCTCGTATTCGACAAGACCGGTACGCTCACCGTTGGCCAGTTTGCCGTGGTGCGGTACGGGGCTTTGGATAAAAATTTTAAAGATGATGATATCCTCCGCCTTGCTTATGCGCTGGAGCAAAGCTCCGAACATCCCATTGCCACGGGCATTGTGCAGAAAGTAAAAGAAATGGAACTGACCGCTGAAAAAGCTTCCAATGTAACAGCCATTACGGGCAAAGGCATTACCGCCACGGTGAACGGCCAGACCGTGTCCATCGTAAGCCCGAATGCTTTGCAGTCGCAGCCGATGGACATTCGGGTGGGAGAAACACTGGTATACGTACTGCAAAATGAGGCGGTGATCGGCTACATCGCCCTCTCCGACAAGCTCCGGCCTGAATCCGCGGACGCCATCCGCACGCTGCGCGAACAAAACATCAAAACCGTGCTGCTCACCGGCGACAACAAAGTGGTGGCGGAAAGCGTGAGCAAAACCCTGGGCATGGACCAGTATTTCGCCGAAGTGCTGCCCCACCAGAAACTTGAAAAAATAGAAGCGTTGCAGAAAGCCGGTGAATATGTGGCCATGACCGGAGACGGGGTGAACGACGCCCCTGCCCTCGCCCGGGCGGATGTGGGCATTGCCGTGGGCTCCGGCAGCGACGTAGCGGCCGAAACGGCGGACATTGTGCTGGTGAACAGCAATCCTAAAGATGTGGTGAACCTGGTGCTTTTCGGCAAGGCCACCTACCGTAAAATGGTACAGAACCTGGCCTGGGCCACAGGTTACAACGTGGTGGCCCTTCCGCTGGCGGCGGGCGTGCTGAGCGGCATGGGCATCTTGCTGAGCCCTGCGGCCGGCGCCGTATTGATGAGCGTGAGCACGGTGGTGGTGGCGATTAATGCGGGATTGCTGAAGATCAAAGAGTAAAAGAACGATACGGATGTTCCCCCGGATTATTTACAGCAGCCCTGACACCTTTCCGGTACTTTTTTCACCATTCTCTCCTATATCTATCCTATATCGATCCTATATCGATCGTATAAGGTTCGTATAAGCTCCACGGTTTGGTTAAAATAATATCAGTTTGAACGCTTCACTTTTTGAAAAACAACAGAACAACATTGGCATAGCCGGCTCCAGAAGCCGGCTTTTCTTATTTCATTAATACCGGCGGGATTTATTAAATTTAAGACCTAATCTTAACCAGTTATGAAATTTACAGCTGCTATCCTTTGTCTTTCATGCGCAGCCCTTCCACTTATGCGCGTTTCCGCCCAATCGGCCTCTTTAGAGAAAAAATGGACAACAGACACCACGCTCCGCGTGCCCGAATCCGTTTATTTCGATGCCAAAAGTAATGTGCTCTTCGTCGCCAATATCGACGGCCAGCCATGGGCTAACGACGGCCAGGGCTTTATTTCCAAAATGAGCCCTGATGGCAAGATCACCTCCCTGCATTGGGTGGACGGCCTGAATTCACCCAAAGGCATGGGCATTCACGGCAATCGCCTGTATGTTGCGGATATGAGCCAGGTAGTGGAAATAGACATCGCCAAGGGCGCTATCGTCACCAGGCACGCCATTCCGGACGCGCTCAACCTGAACGACCTCAGCGTGGACCCGAAAGGCACGGTGTACGTCACCGATTCCAAAAGGAAAAAAGTGCACACCCTCATCAACGGCAAATCCGCCGTACTGCTGGACAGCGCCACCAACGGCCTGAAAGGCCCCAACGGTGTACTTTACCGTGCTGACGGCCTGCTGGTGCTGGATGCCGGCGCGGTATTCCGTGCGGGAAAAGACGGCAAACTCACCAAACTGGCGGACGTGACCCGCGGTACGGACGGCATCGAACATGTCCAGGGCGATGAATACATTGTTTCCTGCTGGCAGGGCGAGGTGTTTTACGTAAACATCAAAACCGGTACTGCCACCAAAGTGCTGGACACGCAGGCGAACAAGCTCCAGTCCGCGGACATCGGCTATGATGCCAAAAAGAAGATCGTGTACGTGCCGACCTTCTTTGGTAACAATGTTTCCGCTTACCAGTTGAACGTAACGAAGTAACTTTACACCTTCCGGGCCGGCAATCCGCCCGCCCGGAAGTTGCTTATACCTGAATGAGAGTTATACATCTGCTGGCAGCCATATTTTTCGGATTAAGCGCGGTAGCGCAACAGCCCGAGCACGCCTATACCTTTTCCCACCTGGACATGGAAGATGGTTTGGCCGGCAACCACGTATCCGCTATTCTACAGGACAAAAAAGGCTTTATCTGGATCGCCAGCACCGCCCTCCAGCGGTTTGACGGTGAAAACTTCCTCACCATTTCCAACTTCGACCGGCTGCCCGGCTCCATTTATTACGAAGACATTGCACTGTTCGAAGACCACCAGGGCCGCATCTGGATGGGCACCCCGGACAATATACGCGTGTACGACCCCGTGACCGCCAAAGTGACCACCGTGCCGCTGGAGCCCGGCATTATGAGCCCCGGCGATCTCCGCTGCCATGCCTTTTTGCAGGATCACAACGGGGTGCTCTGGCTTACCACCGGCGCGGGCCTCCTCCGGTTGGACGCCAAAAACCACCTGTTCCGCAAAGCTCCCGGCATACCGGACAGCCTGCGCAACAGGATGCGGAGCGCCATTCTTGAAGATGCTTCCGGCAGGCTGTGGATAAGCGGTATCCACGAAATGTACATGATCCCCAAAAACCGGAAGGAAGTATTCAGTCAGCACAACAACCCCGAAGGCCTGGAAGTGCTGAACATCCCTACCAGTGCCAAAAAAATATTCGAAGATCACCGCCAGCGGTTGTGGATAGCCTCCCGGGGCCTCAACGAGCTGTATGCCTGGCACCCGGATACCAACCGCCTCCACACATTCGCATTCCCGTATAAAAAGGGCGAAAACGACCAGGTGTACGATATCACGGAAGACATCCACGAAGAAATATGGATCGCGATGGAGCATGGCGGCCTTCACCGGTACAACGAAAAAAGCGGGTTCAACCTCCAGCTCCCCGGCAATAACAAGGACCCTCTCGGCCTTCATTACGATTATGAGACTAACTGCCTGCTTACCGACCGGGACGGCCACCTTTGGGTAGGTACGGACCGCGGCGTGAATATCATGAGCCTGCACAACCAGTCTTTCACCCGGCTGGATTACCGCAACCGCCCCCTCCCCCAGTCCGAAGTGACCGGCATCCAAACCACGCGCAACGGCGATGTGTTCATCGGGTACTGGGGCAAGGGTTTTGCCTGGCTGGGACCGGACCTGCGGATGAAAGCGCATTACACCCATAAGGCGGACGGCTCCGGCATTCCGGAAGAACGTTCGCAGGTATGGAGTTTTGCCGAGCGGCAAAACGGATCTATCCTTATCGGGCAGGAAAACGGGTATATCTCCGAATTTAACCCGGCCAGCCGCCGCTTTAAACATTATCATCCTCCCGGCTTCAGCGACCAGACAGTGCTCTGTATATGGCCGGAAAACGACTCCCTCGTGTGGGTAGGTCTTTACAAACTCGGCATCGTGCGCTGGAATATGCACTCCGGTGAAGTGACGGGTTACAAACTACAGGAATACATTCACCGCAATACATCCGTGATCGGCGTTGTACCACAGGGCGACTATCTCTGGCTCGCATCCAGCAACGGCGGCATATTACGGCTTCACAGGCCCTCCGGAAAGCTGGACAGGCAGATCATGTTCCGCCACGGCACGGATACCGTGCGCAACGTCACCGCGCTGCTACCTTATTCGGACAGTGTGCTCATAGCAGGTACTGATCATGGCATCTTTTTTTATAATCACCGGGGCAACTTCTGGGAAGCCCAGACCATCAACGACCAGTTGTTTGACGAATGGATACTCAGCATGCAGGCGGCAGGCAATGACGATACATGGTTCGCCACACCCTTCGGTTTTTACAGGCTCAATGGGAAAACCCGCGCACTGTCCTCGTTTGTACAAAACGACGACATCATCGACAATTCCAGGAAAGTACGCCGCAACATTGTTTTTCTCCAGGACGGGCGGCTGCTCGTGGGCGCTTCGGACCATGCCGTGGCATTTTCCGCATTCAGGCTGGAGGTAAAACCGCCGCCCCCTGACGTCAGCATACTGGATTTCAGGGTACTCAATCACCCGGTGAACGTGGATTCCGCGCTGAATCCCCGCACGCCGCTCAAACTGACGCATCACCAGAATTATATCGGCATCGAATTTAAATCCCTGCAATACCACGCGGAAAAAACACAGTACTACTACAAGCTGGAAGGCCTGGACAAAGACTGGATACATGCGGGAAACCTGCTGGTGGCAAGGTATACGAACCTTCCGCCCGGCGAATACATTTTCAGGGTGAAGGGCATGAATATGGCCGGCGTGTTTTCCCGCAACGTCACGTCGCTGTACATCAATGTGCTGCCTGCCTTCTGGCAGACGTGGTGGTTCCGCCTGCTGTTTGTGCTCGTGATCCTATCGCTGGTGTACGGATATTTCAGGGTGAGGATGTACCTCGTAAGGAAAGAAGCCAAAAGCCGCGCGGCTTTCCGGGAAGAGCTGGCGCAGCTTGAAATGAAAGCCCTGCGGGCGCAGATGAACCCGCATTTTATTTTCAATGCGCTGAACTCCATCCAGACGTTCATGATGAAAAATGAAACGGAACAGGCGCTGGCCTACCTGAGCCGCTTTGCAAGGCTGATCCGCAACGTGCTGGACCATTCGCAGCTGAACAGCATCTCCATCACCCGCGAAACGGATATGCTGGAAAACTACCTGGAGCTGGAGCGCCTGCGCCTCTCCGAGCGTTTCGATTACCGCATCATGGTGGACCCCAAACTCGAAAAAGACTTCCTGGAAATACCCGCCATGGTGATCCAGCCGTTCGTGGAAAACGCAATCTGGCACGGGCTTCAGCATAAAAATGAAAGGGGGCTGCTGACCATAGAATTTATCCGCCGCGGCGACCAGATACTTTGTATCATTGAAGATAACGGCATCGGCCGCGACGCCGCCACCACGCTGAAACAACAAAGCCATCCCACGCATATTTCGAGGGGCGTGCAGATAACAAAAGACCGGCTGCAGATATACAACAGCCGGTTCAATATGGATGCTTCCTTTGATATCGAGGACCTGAAGGAAACGAATGGAAATGCCAGCGGCACCAGGGTGAACCTTTGGTTCCCGCTGCTGGAAGATTAGCCGAGGCCTGCTTCCGAATGTCTTTCAGGGATCTCTACGTCACCGAATCCTTTTTTCACCAGCCAGTCTTTAAAGACGGTCTGCACTTCATATTCCCCATGTACCAGGAATAATTTTTTAACCTGCTGCGGGTCCTGGCAGGCGAGCCACTGGCTCATATCTTCATAATCGCCGTGTGCGCTCATAGAGCGGATCACGCCTACTTCGGCTTTCACCTCGTGCCTTTCGCCATAAATGGATACTTCCTTCGCGCCGCGCATGAGGCGCCCGCCAAGGGATTGCGGCTCGCAATATCCTACGATCAGGATGGTGTTCCGCTCCTGGTCGATGTTGTTCGCAATATGGTGTTTCACCCTGCCCGCTTCGGCCATGCCTGATGCGGAGATGATCACGCAGGGCTCTTTCCGGAAGTTCAGCATCTTGGATTCATCCACGGTTTTGATATATTTCATACCGGGGAAGCTAAACGGGTCATCATCCACTTCCAGTATCTTCTGCACTTTTTTATTAAAACACTCCGGATGCAGCCGGGTCACTTCCGTGGCTTCCAGCGACAGCGGGCTGTCTACAAACAGGTCCACATGCGGGAGCTTGCCTGCCAGCTGCGCGCGGTTGAGCGTATAAAGCAATTCCTGTGTACGGCCCACGCTGAATGCGGGGATGATCAGTTTACCTCTTTTTCCTACGCAGGTATCGTGAATGTATTTCAGCAGCACATCATCTGTGGGCGCAATGTCTTCGTGAAGGCTGGCGCCATAAGTGGATTCCATGATGATGTAATCCGCCTGCGGGAATACTTCGGGTGATTTCAGGATGGCGTCGCCATAACGGCCGATGTCGCCGCTGAAGGTGATCTGTCTTGCCTTGCCGTCTTCCGTGATACGCAGGTGCACGCAGGCGCTGCCAATGATGTGGCCCGCGTCCGTGAACAGTACTTCCACATCCTTGTCGATCTTAAACCACTTGCCGTAAGGCACGGGATGCAGCTGATCAATGGCGCGTTTCGCGTCTTCGATGCGGTACAGCGGCTCTATATACGGTTTGCCTTCGCGGGCATTCTTTTTGTTGACGTATTTGATATCGTCTTCCTGTATCTCCGCGGAATCCAGTAAAAGTATCTCGGTGAGGTCGCGGGAAGCAGGCGTGCAATAGATCTTGCCGCGGTAGCCCAGTTTGGAAAGGCGGGGCACCAGGCCGGAGTGGTCTATGTGCGCATGTGAAAGGATCATCACATCCACTTCATTCGGATCAAATCCAAAGTCAAGGTTCAGCGGCACCGTCTCTTTGCCCATACCCTGATACATACCACAATCCAGTAAGATCTTTTTTCCGTTCTTCAATGTGACCAAGTGTTTGGAACCTGTCACCGTACGCGCCGCGCCGTGAAATGTTATCTTCATGATGAAATTTTTTTAAAGCTCCAGGTGATCATAAAACGGGCGATCTCCGTACCGTCTTCCGAAACGCCGGCCACGGAAATGGTCAGCGCCGAAGATTCCCCGGTCTGCACCGTCTGATGAATTGCATTCAGGATATCATTGCCCGCGTTGCAGGTGAAATAAGTTTTGTTTTTGGCTTTTTTGAGAAAGAGCCCTTCCATTCCCGTCACCAGCATGGATACTTTGGCTGGTGCGGCATCCGCATGCGCCATGGCCAGCACGCCGCTGCTCATTTCCGCGGCCATGGCCAGGCAGGCAAAATAAGTGGAGCGGAAGGGATTCTGGGAAAGCCAGCGGTAGGGCACTACCGTGGTGCAGGTTTCAGCGGTCATTGAACGCACACGCACACCGGCCATCCATGCGCTGGGCAGTTTGTACAGCAGGAACAGGGAGAATTTGAACCGGTTGTTCACTTTTGCGATAAACCGTTCTGTGGAAGAGGGTGTGGCCATATGCAGGGTCATTAACGTTGATGTACATAGGCGTAAATGCCTTTCTGCGCATTTACGGCCGGCTCGCCGGGCTCCCTTGTAACGGGAATATTCCGTATTTGCGCATCCAATATTACGGCATTTGTGTTATCCGCGAGCTGAATATTGATGATATCTTTTACCTGCTGGCGGTAAACGGGGTCGTATACCGGGAAACAGACCTCTATCCGCCGGTGCAGGTTGCGGTTCATCCAGTCCGCGGAGCCCATGTATACTTCTTCTTCCCCGTTGTTGTGGAAAATGAATATCCTCGCATGTTCCAGGTAACGGTCCACGATCCGGCGCAGGCGTATGCCCTTGCGGGGCACGATGCAGCAGATGCTGCGCACGATCAGGTCTATCTCCACCCCGGCATCGGCGGCAGCATACAGCTCCGCGATCATTTGTTTTTCCTGGAGATTGTTGAGTTTTATCACGATGCGCGCGGGCAGGCCTTTACGGGCGTTTTCCGCTTCGCGGCGGATCATGGCGGTAAAGCGGTCCACCAGGTTGAACTGCGCCACCAGCAGGTCTTCAAAATGCATGAAGTTGTACCGGGTAGGTGTTATGCCGGTCTGCATGTATACGAACAATAATTCCAGTTCCTGCGTGATGCCCTTGTGGGCGGTGAGCAGGATATGATCCGTATAAAAACGCGCGGTGCTTTCGTTGAAATTACCCGTTGCCAGCAGGCCGATATGATCCCAGTGAAAACCGCGTTTCCGTTTTACCAGCGCTACTTTGGCGTGGACTTTCAAACCGGGGATGCTGTATAATATTTTTACGCCGGCTTCTTTCATCCGTTTGGCCCAGCGGATGTTATTCGCTTCGTCAAAACGGGCCTTCAGCTCCACCATCACCGTCACCTGTTTACCGTTTTTCGCCGCGCTGATCAGCGCATGCACGATCTGCGAGCCGGAAGCCACACGGTACAGCGTCACGTAGATCTCCTTCACATCAGGGTCGGTGGCGGCCTCGTTAAAGTACCGGACGATGTAATCGTATTTCTGGTAAGGCACATGCAGCAGCACATCCTTTTGTTTGATGGTATCCAGCAGGCTGCCATCTCCTTCCAGTGGAGCCACGGGCGCGGCGGGCATGGGCGGGTATGCGCAGGCGGAATTGCCGGATTGCATGGGCAGCTCCGCGAGGTCTTTGAGGTTGTGATACCTGCCTCCGGCAGCCAGCTCCACGTTCGCAATGCGGAAATACGCAGCGAGGGAATCGCGCAGTTCGTCCGGCATACGGGCATCGTACAGGAAACGCGTGGGCACGCCCAGCTGTCTTTTTATCAGCATATCCTCCACCTTGTCCAAAAGATGCCCGCTGAATTCTTCCACATCAATTTCCGCGTCCCGGGTCACTTTGATGCTGTAACAGCCGGTGACTTTTTTGTGCGGGAAGAGGAAATCCAGGTGCTCCCGGATCACGTCGTCCAGGAAGACGATCTGTTTATCCGGCAGGCGGAGGAAGCGGGGTAGATTGGAAGACGGGATGTTTACGATGCCGTGCCTGCCATCTTCGAGGCATACGATGAGGTACAGCGCATTGTTTTCCAGGAACATTTCCACGGGCTTATCCAGCTCCAGCGTCAACGGTTGAAGAAAACCCAGTACGGTATTGTAAAAATAATCCTTGACCGGTTTTTTATTTGCCGCGTCTATTTCTTCGCCGTAATACAGGTGCACGCCTTCCGCTTTGAGGGCGGGCAACAATTGTTTGGTGAGCGTTTGCCCGAATTCCTGCAATTGTTTTTTAAGCTCTTCCTGCACGGTGGGCAGCACGGCGGTGTCCGCTTCCTCGATATGATGCAGCGCCATCAGCGCGGGCATTCTCACCCTGAAAAATTCATCGAGGTTGGAAGAGAAGATGGACAGGAAACGTACGCGTTCAAATAAGGGCACCTGCGGGTCCGCCGCCATGCCCAGCACGCGGTGGTTAAAGGAAAGCCAGCTAAGGTCCCGGTCGTTCAGTGGTATATCGTTCTTTTGCAAAGCCTATCCTTTTACCGGGAAAAATATGGCGGCTATCGTGAAAGCCAATACGGAAGCCACGATGCCGAACATGAATGTATTGTATGCCAGGCGCAGCAGGCGGTACTTCCGGCCCAGCACCACGCCCAGGTTATAAATGTCGTGGATCATATTACTGTACAGGTACTCACCTTCCTTCATAATGGTTTCCATGCCCTGCTCGTATTCCTGGTAAGTCATCTGGTGGAAATTGCCGAAGAACAGGAGGTTCGCTTTTTTGCTGCGGATATCCTGGTCTGTAAACCGGCCGCTGGTTACATTCGGACGGGTGGCCAGCACGGAGAACACGATGGTGGTCACGCTCGTGGTCAGGAAGATGATGGCCGGCAGGATAAAGTTCGGGTAATCTTCCAGCTTGCGCAGCAGTACTGATAAAAGCACCGAAATGATAATGGCGTTCACGGAGATCATGATATTCGCCTTACTGTCCGCCATGGAACTCAGCCTGATATGATTGGTGGAAGTGGTCCTGAACATGGTTTCCACACCGCGTTCCGGTTTCTTTTCCTTCTCTTTTTTCTCTTCCTTTTTCCCTTCTTTCATTTCTTCTTTATCCGCTTTGAATGTTTTATCCTTTTTCTCTTCCAATGCTTCGGCCAGCTTCTGCTCCAGTTTACCGCGGAGTTTTTCAAGGTTTTCTTCCTTCTGCTGCTTCAGCAGGGTGCGGCAATAAGCGGTGTGGTAAGTATGTGATTCGAGGAACTGGATGCTGGACTTCGCCCAGTCGGCGCCGGAGATCTTTTGTTCGGTGGCCAGCTCCAATTCGGTGCGCAGCAGTTTGTTGCGTTTGGAAAAATCTTTGCTGCCCAGGTGGAAAAGGTCCGCGTCGCAAACGATCTGCTCCACCAGGTTGCGGGGATGCTGCGGGATGCGGGTGGCCAAAATACAGTCGGCTACGGCCTGGCCTATACTTTCCGGCAGTTGCTGCTGCGCGATGAAGGTTTTGACCGCTTCCGCGCCCGCCGCTTCGTGTTGCGTACGGTCGCCCAGTATATAACCCAGATCATGGAACCATGCAGCCAGGTACACCACCAGCTGGTCCGCCTCCGTGAGCCTGTAATAAGCTGCGATCTGCTCCGCGGCGCTGACTACCTGTAAAGTATGCGCGAGATTATGATAAACAAGCACCGGGTCCGCATGTTGCTCATACTGGCGGGTAATATAGGATTGTGCAGTTGCAATCACTGAACTTATTTCCATTTGATGTTGTATTTACTGAGAAAGTATTTCTATTTCCAAATTACGGCATTTTTTGCGTTAATTTTATTGTATAAAGAATGGCGTATGAAGATGTTAATGCAGGCCCTGCTGGTCACTACCCTCATTTCCTGCGATGCGCTGGGGATAAAGTCCAGGAAACACCAGACCTCCCCGGAAGGTTATAACCTTGCGCAATATGAGCGTTTTAAGGTCAGGGAATCGTTGCAGGAGATATCCAGCCTCGTGTTCTACCGCGATGAGAACCACTTTATGGCCAATAACGACGAGCAGGGAAAGGTGTTCCAGGTGGGGCTCCGCACCAAATCCGCCTATCCTTTCTGGAAGTTCGGGAAGGGCGGCGATTACGAAGAACTGGTTTACACCGGCAAAGACTGGCTCGTGCTCAAAAGCAACGGCGCCATCAACCAGATCAATTATTTGTTTACTGATACCACAGAATCCACTACCTATCCATTCTTTAAACCCGGCAAACGGGATATGGAAGCCGCTTATTACGACATCCAGCGGAACCAGGTGATGGTGATCTGCAAAACCTGTGACGAGGACAAAAAACAGCCCTATAACAGCGTATATGCCTTCAGGCTGGACTCCATGGCCTACATCCCCGATACCGCCTTCAGGATCAGCACCGCCACCATACCGGGGCTGGCCGAATCCCCTTCCAAACACTTCCGCCCCTCCGGCGCCGCTGTACATCCTGTTGAAAGGCGTGTATATATCGTGGCTTCTGTGAATGAACTGCTGGTGATTACCGACCTTCAGGGTAACGTCCTGGAGGCGCACCACCTGCCCCGGAAGCACTTTTCACAACCGGAAGGTATTACCTTCGCACCTAACGGGGATATGTATATCTCCAATGAGGGGGACGATGAAAACACCGCAGATATTCTCAAATTCAAATATCATCCGAAAAATTGAAATACCTATCTATTCTCCTACTCAGCTGTATCGCCACAGGCGCCCTGGCGCAGCAGGACAGCGTGCAGCAACGCATCATCCTGATCGGCGACGCCGGTGAAATGCAGAACGGCAAAAACGCCGTGGTAGATGCCGTACGCCGCAACATCAATCTGAACCAGGGTAAAAACACCGTCCTGTTCCTGGGAGACAACGTGTATCCCCTCGGGTTACCCGACGCCCTCGCCAAAAATTATGACGAAGCCCGCTTCATCCTCGATTACCAGGTGAGCCTCGTGAAAGACACCAAGGCGGATGGCATATTTGTGCCCGGCAATCACGACTGGAGCAAACACCGCCCGGACGGATGGCGCCAGATCCGCAACCAGCAGCAATACATCGATTCCCTGCTGTTGCCGAATGTGAACTTCCTGCCAAAGGACGGATGCCCCGGCCCCGTTACCGTGCCCCTCGGAGACGATGTGCTGCTGGTGATCATGGATACCGAATGGTGGCTGTACCCCGGCAGAAAACCCGGTGTGGAATCCAGCTGCGACCAGAAAACGGAAGATGAAGTACTCACCGAACTGGCGGACATCGCCGCCCGCAATCCCGGTAAACTGCTGGTGTTCGCCGCGCATCACCCTTTGCGCAGTCATGGCATACACGGCGGATATTATACCCTCAAACAGCATATTTTTCCCTTAACGGATGCGAAACGTTTCCTTTACGTGCCCATGCCCGTCATCGGATCCGTATATCCCCTGGTGCGCGGTGTGTTTGGCACCCGGGAAGACCTCCCGCACCCGCTCTATAAAAGAATGATCGCGGGCATCGAAGAGGCCATGCCGAAAGATGCCGCCGTGGTATTTGTTTCCGGTCATGACCATAGTCTCCAGCTCATCCGTGAGCACGACAGGAATTATATCGTCAGCGGCTCGGGTGCAAAAGATAACAGGGCCAAAAAAGGAAAGAACTCCCTCTTCGCCAGCCACCTCAATGGTTACAGCACCATTACCGTAATGAAAAACGGTTCCGTGCGCGTGGACTTTTATGATGAAACAAATGCACAGCCCATTTACAGCGAACCGCTGCTGAACCTGAAAGATTACCAGCGCCGCCTGGCCGTGCAGGCTTCCATACCGCCGCCTAAAACCGTGACCCTGCCCGCGGATCCGCAATATGCGGATGTAAACGGCTTTCACAAATGGTTCCTCGGAACGAACTACCGCGATGTATGGGCCACTCCCCTCACCTTCCCGGTAATAAACCTGGACACTGCCAAAGGCGGCCTGAAGATCCTGAAACGCGGCGGCGGCAAACAGACCCGCTCTCTCCGTCTTGAAGATCCCACCGGCCAGGAATGGGTGCTGCGCTCGCTGGAAAAATGGCCGGTCAGCGCCATGCCTGAAATACTGAGAGAAACTTTTGCGAAAGAGATCGTACAGGACCAGATATCCGCCGCCAACCCTTATGCCCCGCTGGCCGTGTCGCCACTGGCGAAGGCCGCCGGCATTCCGCACACCACGCCCACATTTGTATATCTCCCCGACGATACCGCGCTGGGCATTTACAGGAAAGACTTCGCCAACAAACTGTATCTTTTTGAAGAGCGCGAGCCCGTGACCGCCAGCAAAACCTATAACACCATGAAGCTGCTGGAAGAAATGCTGGCAGATAATGACAACAGCGTTCATCAGCCGTCCGTGCTGTATGCCCGGCTGTTTGACACCTACATTTCAGACTGGGACCGTCATGACGACCAGTGGCGCTGGTATGCGGAGAAAGATAAAAAACGGAAGATCTTTTATCCCATTCCCAGGGACAGGGACCAGGCGTTTTTTATAAACACCGGCGTGCTTCCGCGAATCCTGAGCCAGCCCTACTTTTTACCTTTCGCGCAGGGTTTCCGCAAAAAGATCCCGAATGTAAACGGCTTTGCCTTTAACAACCGCTATTTTGATCACACCCTCCTGACCGGGCTTGGTGAAGAAGTGTGGAAGGAAAAATCAAAAGCACTGGTAGCCGCTATGACGGACAGCGTGATCAAAGCCGCAGTGGCGCAGCTCCCGGATACTATCCGCAAACAGACGGAGGACATGATGGTGAGCACGCTGATCGCCAGGAGAGGGATCATGGAAAAAGAAGCCATGAAATATTACCGCTTCCTCGCTAAAGCCGTGGATGTGCCCGGCTCGCAGAAAAACGAACTGTTCACTGTGAACCGCCTGCCGGGCGGCCATGTACAGGTTACTTCGCAGAAGATCAGCAAAAAAGGTGAGCTGGAGCAAACGCTCTACGACCGTACCTTCAACCCCGCCCACACGAAAGAAGTGGTCGTTTACGGCCTCGGGGGCGAAGACCGGTTCGTGGTACGCGGAGACAATAAATCCCCCATCCGTGTGCGCCTCGTTGGCGGCAGGAACAAGGATACCTATATTGACAGCGCCAGTGCCGGCGGCGGTAAACGTGTGCTCATTTACGACCTCAAAGGAAAAGAAGACAGCTTTGCCATCACGCGCCGTGAAAAGCTGAAACTCTCTTCCAGCCCGGAAGTGATCCGTTACAACCGTTTCGCGTTTAAATACAACAAACTCATGCCCCTGGTTGCCGGCGGCTACAACCTGGACGATGGCCTGCTCATCGGCCTGGGCCTCCAATACACCGGGCATGGTTTCAGGAAAGATTCCTTTGCTGTAAAACATACGCTCACCGGCGTACATGCCGTGGCTACGGAAGCGTTCCAGTTCAAATACGAAGGGCAGTTCAATGACGTGATCGGAGAATCGGACCTGCTGCTGTACGGCATCGCCAAAGCGCCGCACAATACAGCGAATTTCTTCGGGTATGGGAACGAAACCGTGTATGATAAAAATATAACTGATCCGCCTATACGTTATTACCGCAGCCGTTTTAACCTGTATTCCGTGGAAGCGCTCCTGCGGACCAACCTCGCGCAGAATATCAGCTTCGGCATAGGCCCTTCCCTTACAGCCGTCACGCTGGAGCAGGAGGACAACGAAGGTCGCTTCCTCACGAATTACAAGGCTCATGGGCTGGATTCCGCCGCATTGTTCAAGAATAAATATTTCGCCGGGCTGCGCGGTACATTTAATATTGATACGCGTGACAACAACGTAGTGGCCACCCGCGGCCTGCTGTGGAATACTTCCATTATTGGCAACAAAGGTCTGAATGAATTCAGCAATGACTTCCTCCAGGTTCGGTCGGACATGAGCATATACGCCTCCCTCGGCCTGCCGCCCAGCGTAGTGCTGGTAACCCGCATCGGCGGTGGTTACACCTGGGGCAAGCCCGAGTTTTTCCAGGCGCTGTCCCTCGGCGGAACGGCCAACCTGCGCGGCTTCAGGAACAACCGTTTTACCGGTACCGGCATGGTTTATAACAATATGGAACTCCGCGTAAAGCTGTTCGACTTTGCATCGTATATCGTGCCCGGCTCTGTGGGGCTGATCGCATTCAACGATGTGGGAAGGGTTTGGCAGAAAGGAGAAAAGTCCGGCCAGTGGCACGACGGTTTTGGCGGAGGGCTCTACTTCTCTCCCGTGAACCTGCTGGTAATCACGGCAGTGATAGGCCACTCCACCGAAGATACTTTACCCTACGTAACGTTCGGGTTTAAGTTTTAGGAAAATTCACTGTAAGGCGTATTGCTTTCAGGCCGCTGATGCCCTGTACCTCTTCAAGGTCAAGCATCTCAACGTCCGGCAGCAATACGTCTTTGTTTTGCAGGAACTCGATGTATTTGCGGTATTCGTCCGCTTCGCGTGCGTAAGAATATACGATCGCTATCTTTCCGGGCTGCGTGAGCCTTTCATTGGTATTCCTGATACGTACTTTGTCTATCCGTTTTTTCATGATCTCGTAACGGATATTGTAAGCCCCTTCCACATCAAATCTCCTTTCATCTTTCCGGAAACTGATATCGATAGGATTGCTATGCGCAAGGATCAGCTGCGTGGTCTGCAATGGCAGTTTCAGCTTCGGTTCCAGTTCGCGCGTGATCCTAGCGATGGATGCCATACTTGAAAGCTGCCACAGGCGGAGATTACGCAGGTACAGCGTATCAAACTTACGGTCCGGCGCGATCGTTTGCCCGATATAGATATTGTACTCCACCCCGTCTGTCCGGTACTTTTCGAAGTAGCAGGGGTAAGAGCGTTGCAGTTCGTCTTTTTCTTTTTCCAGGAATTGATTGATGGCCATATTGATATCGCGCAGGCTTTCTTCGTATTCCCTGCGGTGATGATATACGTGGCCGGTAGTTTTGTCTATCTTCTCGAAATACTGGTTCAATAAAGGTTTCAGCTCTTCCCCGCTTTCATACAGGTGTTTGAAAGTGGGCGCTATCTCGTGATCCAGGAATTCATTGATCTTTACTTCATCTTCCGCAAACAGCGTGTCGTGCATACTGTTCAGCATGCGATTGTTCTTGAATTGCAGTTCTTCCAGCAAGGGAAGGTGCAGGTCGCCGTTGATGCGTTTAAACGTTTGCTGGATCAGCTGAAGCTGTTCCTTCAGGTCATCGCGGATGGCGGAGCCGCGCTCTACGGAAGAGTTGCGGATGTCCACCGCGCCATACAGCGGGTACACGTCTTCGAAAAGGATATTGCCGATGTCTTTCTGCTGCGCTTTGGGCGTATGCAGGTATTCCCACGCGGCTTCCGTGAACTTCCATTCCACAGCAGGTTGCAGGGCGGTAAACTGTTCTTTGATCACTTCATTGATCCGTTCGTTCGCCAGCTCAATGCTTCTTCCCAGCAACATGGTGCCCACCGCATAGGTAGGCTGCAGCTGGCCCAGTATATCCCAATCCACTCCCTGGCTGCCGGTAGTGGCTATTTCCAGCATACCCAGCAGGTTGTTTTCATGTTGTATGGGAAACAGCAGGAAACTTTTTACGCCATGCAGGGGCAGGTATTTCAGGAAAGGATACAGCTCCACCGTCTGCCGGTTCACTTCCGGCAATACCAGTGGCTGCGGATTGTTCTCCAGGAATTCCTGCAGCTGTTCGTTGATGCTTTGGCGCTCCTGGTCGTTACGGGCGCTGGAGAAGATGATGCTTTGCGTGATATAGGTGGTTTCCAGCACGCTTTTGTTGTTCACCTTCAGGAAGGGTACCAGGTGGATGTTCATATCACTGCGGCCCGTGAGTGTTCTCAGGTACTCCCTTGCCTGGGTGTATGTTTTCAGCTCGTTATCTTTCCGGATGTTGAGCACCAGGTTTTTCATGCCGTTCACGACATGTTCCCTGGTCACGTCCTGTATGGTCCAGATCACGAAACCTTCCAGCTCAAAGTTTTTCAGCGGCACGAGTTTTTCCAGTTCCTCGATGTCCTGGAACTTAAAGTCCCCGGCGCAGATCTCCCCGCAGTCCAGCTTGGGCAGCTCGCCTACGAGTTTTACGTCTGTAAAACGCGGGTCGATGTGTACTTTGATGTATTTGGAAAGCCCGGTCTCCGGGTTCACGATATGATGGATCAGCTCCTGGTCGTAGTTGATGGGCAGGTTGTACCAGCGTTCGAGGATCATTTTGTACAGCCAGTACAGTTTATCCCTTCTCACTTTATCCACGGAAATACCTTTCGGCACGGCCATGAGTTCCTTCCCGTCTTCCGTGAATATCTGGCGGAATCGGTCAGAATAATAAAATATGGCGAAACGGTATGGTACCCCGATGCCGTAAATATCCCGGCTCTCATCCATAGTGACGGGAAACACGGTGGCGGTGATCAGGTCCAGGTATTCCTGGTACTTCGAGATGTCTGTGTCTTCCCTGAGCGGCTGCTGCAGTTCCGGGTTACTCTCAAAGTGGCGGACGATTTCTCTAAAATATGCGGCTCTTGCACCCTGTGCTTGTTCAGCTTTATCTTTCATGAACCTGATAAATGGCACAAACGAGATGTGACTATCTATCAGGAGGTCGTCCTTAAATAAGCCGGGGTGTGCTGTGAGTATTTTCATATGCAATACATAAATCCAATTGTGCTTACAGTCACAGTGCAGGAAAACAGATCGGTTGCGAGGGATAGTTAGTTATGCAAAGTTACGGGTTTTCCGTTTTCAAATCCGGCAGCGTGTAAAAATAGGTGACGTCCCCGTCCGCATCGTCGAAACTGAGGGGCTGGCGGTGGCGGACCTGGTAAAAGTACGCGCAGAGGCCAAAATCTCCGGCGCAGCACATCGCATGAAACACCATGACGCCCAGGATCAGCGCTTTCCAGGGGGCGGTTACCAACAGGAAAGCGGCTATCAAAAGCAGGGAAATGACCACAAAAGGGGCGAGGGCGATGTAGCGGAACTGCCTGTAGTTCACGGCAAAACCGTGCGCCACGGCGTAAAACATCAGTTTTTTCCAGATCACGCCGTACCGTACGTCTTTTGCGCCATACCAGCGGAACATCCAGCCGTGGATCAGCTCGTGCAGCGGCACCAGCAGCAGTGTGGCGGGTATGCAGGCCAGCGTCCAGCCTGCCATCTGGCTGCCGGTAAGGGTATCGGATAAAAGAAAAAAGGCTGCGAGGGCACCCATGCCTCCGCAGCCTGTTAATATCACTACAAAAAAAGAAGTGGCGTATATATTGCCGGATTTCAGCCCTTCCCGCAGCGGGATCACCAGCTCGTTGAAGCTGAACCGGGAGTATTCCTCGTACCCTTGTTCCCGGAGCGATTGGATCAGCTGGCCCGTCATCATTACATCGTGATTTCTACCTGGTTTTTCAGCAGGTCGTCTATCGTGTCCCGCTTGCGTATCAGGTGCGCTTTCCCGTCTTTCACCAGCACTTCGGCAGGTTTCAGGCGGCTGTTGAAGTTGCTGGACATTTCAAAACCGTAGGCGCCCGCGTTGTAGAACACGAGGTAGTCGCCTTCGCGCACTTCGTTGATCTTGCGGTCCCAGCCGAAGGTGTCCGTTTCGCAGATATTACCTACCACGGTATAGATCCTGTCCGTGCCTTTCGGGTTGGAAATATTCTTGATCAGGTGGAAAGAATCGTAGAACATGGGGCGGATCAGGTGGTTAAAACCGGAGTTCACACCCACAAACACGGTAGCCGTGGTTTGTTTGATCACGTTGGCTTTCACCACAAAGTAACCGCACTGGCTCACCAGGAATTTCCCCGGTTCAAACCAGAGCTGTAAAGGCCTTGCGTAGTTTTTGGCGAATTTGTTGAAAGCTTCGGTCAGTTTTTTACCCAGCAGGTCGATGTCCGTTTCGGGATCGCCTTGCTGATAAGCAACCTTAAAACCGCTGCCCAGGTCGATGAATTCCAGGTCCGGGAAGTGCTCGGTCATTTCAAACATGATCTCCACGCCGCGCAGGAACACGTCCACGTCTTTGATCTCGGAACCGGTGTGCATGTGCAGGCCGGTCACCTTCAGTTTGGTGGATTTCACGATACGCTCGATGTGGCGCAGCTGGTGGATGGAGATGCCGAACTTGCTGTCCACATGCCCGGTGGATATTTTAAAGTTCCCCCCTGCCATGATGTGCGGGTTCAGCCGGATGCAGATGGGATAGCTGCCGCCAAACTGGTTGCCGAACTGTTCGAGGATGGAAATGTTGTCGATATTCAGGTTCACGCCCAGCTCCTTGGCCGCGATGATTTCCTGGAGGTCAACGCAGTTGGGGGTGAAAATGATGTTCTTCGGATCGAAGCCGGCTTTCAGGCCCAGCTGTACTTCCTGGATAGAAACCGTGTCCAGCCCGCAACCCAGTGAGTTGATATAGCGGAGCACGTTGATATTGGTCAGGGCTTTACAGGCATAAAAAAAGCGTGCATCCGCCTTGCTGAAGGCGCTCTGCAACTTCTCGTACTGTGTTTTGATCTTTTCCGCATGGTAAATGTATACCGGGGTGCCGAATTCCTGTGCGGTTTTCACCAGGAACTCCGCGCTGAGAACATCGCTTTGTTTAGCCATTGTATCTTGTAAATTGAATGTGCGAAAATAATAAGAATATTAATCTTCCTGCATAAAATCGTCCAGGTCCCGGCGTTCCTTCTTGGTGGGGCGCCCGATCTTGCTCTGGCGCTTGCCGGTATCAAAGCTGGCGGCCGTCCGTTGATTGAACAGCTTGTCTTCTTCGGGAGTGATATCCAGGTAATATTTAATGGCTTCGGTATACTGCACACGGTTGGCCAGCAGCCCCGTCACCTCTATCTTCCAGCGTTTTGCTTCGGTGCGTATGTCGTACTGGTCGCCGGTCACCACGGGTCTTGCGGCTTTCACGGCTGTGCCGCGCAGCTTTACTTTCCCGCTGTCGCAGGCGGCTGCCGCCTGTGTGCGGGTTTTGAATATCCTGATGGCCCAGAGGTATTTGTCCAGGCGTACTTTTTCCGCGCTCATGGGCGCAAAATTACGCAAAATGTCGTATCCGACCCCCAATATGTCTCAATCACAACCCGTCTGAACAAAGGGCCTGGCTTAATTTTGTTTCACACAACCACAAAACCACACTACTATGAAAAAAACAAAGATCTTCTACTGGATAGTAACCGGCCTGATGGCCGCATTTATGGGCCTAGGCGCTATCTATGACGCCAGCGGCGCACCCGAGGCCGTGGCTTACGTCACTAAGCTGGGGTACCCCGCCTACATCGCTCAATTCCTGGGCGTAGCTAAAATACTGGGGCTCATCGCCATACTGGTACCGGGCTTCCCACGGCTGAAAGAGTGGGCTTATGCCGGCCTTATATTCGACCTCATCGGCGCCATGTATTCACACTTTATGTCCGGTGATCCTGCCAGCACCTGGGGGTTCATCCCGTTGCCCATGGCGTTCGTGTTTGGCTCCTATTTCCTTTATCATAAGTTGCGCAGGCAGAAGCTGGCACAGGAAGGTAAAACCGATATAGCCTTCGGCTGATAACGCATATACTTCAATATCAGGCCGGGAGATTTTACAGGAATGTAACATCTCCCGGCCTTCGTTTTGCATGAGAATAAAGCGATGAGTTCGTATATTTCGGAGAATTATCATCTATCGGAATGAAAAGGAGCCACCTGCTTTACCCCCTGATCATCGGGGCATTTGCCCTGCTCACCTGGCTGATCATCGCCCGGGGAGAAAAATTACCTGAACGCACCGCCACACCGCTCACCAATGCCGTGGCGCAACCGGCGCCTGCCGCTCCCGCAGCGGCTGGCAGCAATGTATTCGCAGAACTGCTGCATCATGCGCAGCACCCGCTGAGTATGCTGCTGATGCAGATCATCCTGATCCTCTGTGTGTCCCGGGCTTTTGGTTTCCTGGCGCGTAAAGTGAAGCAGCCCGCCGTGGTAGGCGAGATCGTCGCCGGTATTTTCCTCGGCCCTTCCCTGTTGGGATGGTTGTCTCCGGCGGTTATGCAGGGGGTATTCCCTACAGCCTCCCTGTCCAACCTCCAGTTCCTCAGCCAGATCGGCCTCGCGTTTTTTATGTTCATCGTAGGCATGGAGCTGGACATCAGCAAGATCCGCCAGAAAGCCCATGACGCGGTAATGATCAGCCATGCGAGCATTATCATACCCTTTTTCCTGGGCGTTTGCCTGGCGTATTTTATCTACCAGCAATATGCCCCGGTACACGTCAGTTTCCTTTCGTTTTCGTTGTTTATGGGCATCGCGATGAGTATCACCGCGTTCCCGGTACTGGCGCGCATCGTGCAGGAGCGCGGGCTCACCGGCACGCCGCTGGGCGTGATGGCTATCACCTGCGCGGCCGCGGACGATATCACGGCCTGGGGTATCCTGGCGGTGGTAGTGGCGATCGTAAAGGCAGGCGGTATCCTCAGCGCCCTGTTCACTATCCTGCTGGCGATTGCTTTTGTACTGTGTATGCTGCTGGTGGTGCGCCCCTGGCTGAAACACAGGATGAGTACGCTTTACGGCACCAAAACCAAAGTGGCGCTGGGTTTCTTTGTGCTACTGATCTCGGGGTACCTGGCGGAAGTGATCGGCATACACCTGCTGTTCGGTGCTTTCCTGGCAGGCGTGATCATGCCGGTTGAAAGTAATATCAAAAATGTGTTGACGGATAAACTGGAAGATGTGAGCGTGGTGATCCTGCTCCCTATATTTTTCGTTCTGACCGGCCTGCGCACGCAGATCGGGTTGCTGAATGAAGGCCATCTGTGGGCGGTATTCGGCGTGATCATGCTGGTGGCTGTTTCCGGGAAATTTGCAGGTTCCGCGCTCACCGCGAGGATCGTGGGGCAGCCCTGGCCGGAAGCATTGTCTATCGGCGCACTCATGAATACCCGCGGCCTGATGGAGCTGGTGGTGCTGAATATCGGCTATGAGCTGGGTATTCTTACGCCCCAGGTGTTTGCGATGCTTGTACTGATGGCATTGGCCACCACTTTCATGACCGGGCCGCTGCTGGACATTATCAATTTCAGCTACGCACAGGGAAGGCAAAAGACTTTGCACCAGCATTAGAAGGGTGATAACAACCGGGATGATTCCGGCAGCTTAAAAGCCTGCATTCCTCCTACCCTTCAGAAACTGCATATCATTTTACAAATAACGAAGGCCCGGGAATCCGGGCCTTTACCAAATAAAAAGGGCCGCTTTCTTCAAGCGGCCCTTTTCTTATATCTTCTGAACTGTTATTTTCTCTTGGTCGTTGTTTTTTTGCGGGTGGAGGTCTTTTTGGCTACCACTTTCTTTTTCGGGTTGGCATTCACTTCCGGTCTTTTAACAGGGGCCGGGAAGCGGGACCTGTCAACCGTTGAAGCCTTGTCGTCGAGCGTGATCTGGAGGGATTCTTTCAGTATCTCCTCTTTTTCGGCCTGGAAGAGTTTCATTTTCTCTTTCGGGATACGCAGGTCGTAGCTGTTGGTTTCGCTGGCCAGGGCTTGTGAGAAGCCGGGGTTCAGGCGTTCCAGTTCAGCGGGTTCCATGGCCAGTTTTTTGGCAATGGCTTCCAGCCTGAATTTACCGGAGATGTTGAATTCCACTGTATTGAACATATCATCTTCCGTGAGCGGCGCCGCTTTGCGGAACTCCGCGGCGGTGGTCATACGGGCTGCGGGAGCGGCGGCGTAGTTGTCACCCACACCAAAGAAGGTATTGAAACGGTCCAGGATGTAGCCGGTAGCGATGAATTTGTACACATGCCCGCGGGATTCGGCCGGGAGGAAATACTGGATACCCCAGAAATCGCTCCTGCCACTGATCTTCTGTGCACGTTGTACACCGCCTGCGCCGCAGTTGTAGGCGGCTACCACCAGTAACCAGTCATCGAACTGTTCGTACAGTTCATTCAGGTATTTGGCGGCGGCTACGGTGGATTTATAAAAATCTTTCCTTTCGTCCACTTTTTTACCAACGCTCAGTCCGAAGATGCGGGCGGTGCCGCTCATGAACTGCCACATGCCTACGGCGCCAACGCGTGAGCGGGCATTATAGGACATTCCGGATTCTATCACGGCCAGGTATTTCATTTCCTCGGGGATGCCGTGGTCGGTGAATACCTTTTCTATCATGGTAAAATACGGTGCGGAGCGCTCTACCATCACCGCGAGGTGACGGGAATAACGGGTCGCGTAATCGTTGATATAACCTTTTACGAAGTGATTGCCGAGCTGTTCATATACCTTGGGGGTACGAACCACGACAGGCATGTTTTGGGCAGCCTGCTTAACCGCCTGTGAAGCGGGTGCGCCGTGTATTACCGTGTCTTTCGGCAGGTGGGCGGACTTTTTGAGCGTAACGGAGGTATCGGCGCGCGCTTCCTGAACCGGAAACACTATCTCCTTAGGGCTCTCACTGCTGGCGGCTACCGCACTGGTACTCCCCGCTAAGGCCGGCAATAAGAGTAATAAAAAGACTTTCGTCATACGCGTTGTTGTTTGTTTTTATACTATTTGTACTTGCTGCTCTTGCAACATGTTATGTGCTATCTGTAACAAGTTCCTTTCGTCAAACTCCTTCGTGATGATCTGCAGGCCGTATGGCATCCCGTTTGAATGCCGGAGCAAAGGTACTGAAATCGCCGGAACCCCGGTCAGATTGGCCAATACCGTATAAATGTCAGCCAGGTACATGGCTATGGGATCGTCCATTTTTTCTCCGATCTTAAAGGCTGTGCTGGGCACGGTAGGCAGTAAAATTGCGTCGTATTCTGACAGAATATGCTGCATTTTCTCCACCACCAGCCTTCTTACCTGCTGCGCCTTCGTGAAATAAGCGTCGTAATATCCGGCGCTCAATACAAAGGTGCCAAGTAAGATACGGCGTTTTACCTCTTTTCCAAACCCTTCGGACCGGCTTTTCTTGTAAAAATCGGTCAGGTCCAGGCCTTTCTGAGGGGTACGGTAGCCGTACTTCACCCCGTCAAACCGGCTCAGGTTGCTGGAGGCTTCCGCGGTAGTGAGCACATAATATGCGGCCACCACGTAATCCAGGTAATCGAAGTTCACCCCTTCGACGGTGTGACCTTCAGCCTTTAATTGTTCAAAGAAACTTTCAAATCCCCCCCGCATTTCGGTATCCAGACCTTCATGGTGCAGGGCATCTTTCAAATACGCAAATTTCCGGCTTTTATTGTGCCGGAGATCCGCCTGGTAATCAGGAACTTCACTTTGAGAGGCTGTGCTATCATAGGCATCAGGCCCGGAAATGACTTGCAGAACCAACGCCGTATCTGCAATATTCGAGCCAAAAATACCTATCTGGTCAAAGGAAGAAGCGTATGCAATAAGGCCATGCCGCGAAATTCTGCCATAAGTGGGCTTAAGTCCCACAATACCACAGAAATCGGCCGGCTGGCGTACGGAACCGCCGGTATCGCTGCCCAGGCTTACCTGGCAGAGACCGGCCTGTACCGCCACTGCGGAACCGCCCGAAGAGCCGCCCGGTACCCGGGTGACGTCCAGCGCGTTCAGCACCTTGCCATATGCGGAGTTTTCATTGGTGCTACCCATGGCAAACTCGTCGCAGTTCAGGCGCCCGATGATAATGGCGCCTTCGGCCAGCAGTTTTTCAACCGCCGTTGCGTTATACAGGGAGGTGAATCCCTCTAATATCTTCGATGCGGCGGAAACTTTATGGCCTTTGTAGCAGATCACATCCTTGATGCCCACTACCACACCCGCCAAAAGGCCCGGACGCTCTCCCCTTTGGATCTTTTCATCCAGGGAACGCGCCTGCGCCAAAGCATCTTCTGAAAATACTTCTAAATAAGCATTGAGGTGCCGGGCCTGCTCAATCCTGTCAAGGTACATGCGTACCATGGACTCGCAGGTCGTTTTTCCGGCATACAACGCCTCATGAAAAGACGATATACTGCTGAATTCAGTCAAACCCAAACCAGTTTAAATCTTACAATCGGAGATTTCTACAACAATGAGAATGGGCTATACCAGCCATTCCCGTAAGGTTGACTAGGCGTTTTTCTTAACTTCGGTTTCTTTCATGCCATCTTCCATCTCGCGACGAACGTTGTCTTTGGCATCTTTGAATTCACGGATACCTTTACCAAGACCACGCATGAGCTCAGGGATTTTTTTACCGCCGAACAGGAGTAATACAACGGCAGCAATAAGGATAAGTTCGGTCATGCCTAATTCTTGAAAAAGTAAAAACGGTGATTTAGCGAAAATAGCAGTCATTTCTCAGTTTTTAAAAAGTTCAGCTAACAAAGGTAGGGTATATTTCGGGCTTTTTCAATGCACATGGCTATACTTTAATGAACTTTTAAGGTTCCTCAAAACAGCCGTGGCATGGTCCTTCAACGCTCCTCTCACCCTGTCTGCATACACATTTACCGTAGGTAAGATACGTTTATTTCCGGCCGCCGGACTTCCTGCCACAAAAAAATGACACTTCACGCATGAACCGCCTTCATATACAGCTGTTCCAGCCCGGAAATCTTCGTGAACCGGGACATTGAAGGTATTCCGCTTCAGCGCCGGCAGGGCATAAAAAAAGCGGAAGTCCGGTGGACCTCCGCATACTAATTTCCCTGTATAAAATACTAAACCCTTTTTTCTTTGATACGTGCTGCTTTACCCTGGCGTTCGCGGAGGTAATACAGTTTAGCCCTTCTCACTTTACCAACTTTATTCAGTACGATAGAGTCAATGTTGGGAGAGTAGAGGGGAAACAGCCTTTCTACGCCCACTCCGTCGGAGATTTTGCGTACAGTGAAAGAAGCTGTAAATCCAGAACCCTGGAGCTTCACTACGTCGCCTTTGAAGGATTGGATACGCTCCTTGTTACCTTCTACGATCTTATAGTTAACGGTAACGTTGTCACCGGCTTTGAACTTCGGAAGTTGCTTGTTAGCAGTCAACTGCTCGTGAACAAAAGAAATTGCGTTCATCTTTCAATTATTTATAGGACGGCAAAGGTAAGGAACAATCTCCAAATACCAAGACCTTTTTCCCGGTTTTTAATAAAAATATTACTCTAATCGTGATTTAAAAGGTCCGGCCGGCGCTCCTGTGTGCGTTTTACCGCCTCATCGTGCCTCCATTCCTCAATTTTCCGGTGATCCCCGCTCATCAGCACGGCCGGCACCTTCCAGTCGCGGAAAGTCTCGGGGCGGGTGTATACGGGGGGCGCCAGCAGGTTGTCCTGGAAGGAATCAAACAGCGCCGAGGTTTCGTCGTTCAGCACCCCGGGCAATAACCGCCCGATGGCATCCACCACCACGGCTGCCGCCAGCTCTCCGCCGGACAGTACAAAATCCCCGATGGAGATCTCCATGGTCACGAAATGTTCCCTCACCCGCTCGTCTATGCCCTTGTAATGGCCGCAGATCAGCAGCAGGTTCCCTTTGAGGCTCAGCCTGTTAGCCATTTTCTGGTTAAAGGTCTGGCCGTCCGGCGTGAGGTAGATGATCTCGTCGTAAGTAGTTTCCTTTTGCAGGGCCTCTATCGCGTTCACCAGCGGCTCTATCATCATTACCATACCGGCCCCGCCGCCAAACTGGTAGTCGTCCACCTGGTTCTGGCGGAAATTGGAGTATTGGCGCAGGTGATGCACGTTTACTTCCAGCAGGCCCTTGTCCTTCGCCCTTTTCATGATGGAATGGGCAAAAGGGCTTTCCAGCAGTTCCGGTAATACGGTAATGATATCTATCCGCATAATGTTCTTTTTCTTAGCCTAAATATATGTCCAGCAGGCCTTCCGGCAGCTCAAGACGCACCAGTTGGTTCTTTTTGTCCACTTTCAGCAACGTCTGCTCATTTAGCGGCAGCAGCATTTCTTTTTCCCGGTAAGTCACCTTGGCCAGCACCTGGTGCGGCATTTCGATGATCTCTTCGATCTGGCCGAGGGGGCCCTGCACGCTGTCTTCCACCTGGTATCCCAGCAGGGAGAGCGGCGCGGAGCCGGATGCCTGTGCCTTAAAGTCCGTCTCTTCCAGGTAAACGCCCTTTTGGAGCATATTCCTGGCCGCTTCACGGGTATCTATGCCTTCCAGCTTCACATATACGTGCTCGGCGTCCTTCGCCCGGGCGCTTTGCAGGAAATAGGGCATAAAGCTGTCCTTCCGTTCTTCGATAAAAACAGCCGTGACGTCTTTCAGGGTTGTGCGCTTACCCAGGCTGTGGCGGAGAATAAACTCTCCGTCTGTGCCGTAAGTGGCGCTCAGCTTGCCGATATTGAAATAATTAGCCATTGGACGGGTACGTTGTAAAAGCAGAAAGGGAATCTTTGCGAACAAATCTTCCCTTTCTGAATTATGTTATTTGTTGCCCGGATTATGCTTCAGGCGCTTCGCCTTCAGCAGCAGGAGCGCTGGGAGCTACGTCCTCAACTTTCCTTACAACCGGTGTAACAGCGCGTACAGCCCTTTTCTGGCTTTCGCGGCGTGCGGATACTTTCTCTTCGTGGTCAGCCTGCCATTGCTCAAACTTAGTGTAAGCGGTAGGCTCGTCGAACAGACCGAGTTTAACCCCTCTGAGAAGGTGTTTCAGGTACAGTACGCCTTTGAAGGACAGGATGCGCCTAACAGTATCGGTGGGTTGTGCGCCCTTCTGCAGCCAGCGGAGCGCTTTCTGCGTATCGATGTTGATAGATGCGGGTACAGTCAAAGGATTGTATGTACCAATTTTCTGGATGAATTTACCATCCCTGGGCGCGCGGGCGTCTGCCACTACAATAAAGTAAAAAGGTCTCTTTTTCGCGCCGTGTCTCTGTAATCTGATCTTTACTGGCATAAATAAGTCGAGTTATTTGTTGCGAGTTGTTAAAAAATATTGTTTCTATTGGGGCAGCAAATGTAGAGTTAAAATTGAAATTCGCAAAATAAAATTAACTCTGTTATTTGCTGTTATACCTTACTATTTCATTTTCAAGCCTTTCGCACCACCTGGCATCTTATTCATCATTTTCATCATCTGGCGCATCTGCTCGAATTGTTTCATGAACTGGTTCACGTCCTGTATCTCCTTACCGGCTCCTTTTGCGATCCTCCTGCGGCGGCTGCCGTCTATCAGGTCCGGGTTGCCGCGCTCGGCCGGGGTCATGGAATTGATCATCGCTTCGATGCCTTTGAATGAATCATCGCTGATGTCCAGGTCCTTCACCGCTTTGCCCACGCCGGGGATCATGCCCAGCAGGTCTTTGATGCTGCCCATCTTTTTGATCTGCTGCAGCTGTTCCTTGAAGTCATCGAAGTCGAACTGGTTCTGGCGGATCTTCTTTTCCAGCTTTTTGGCCTGCTCTTCGTTGAACTGTGACTGGGCCCTTTCCACGAGGGTGGTGATGTCGCCCATGCCGAGGATACGCTGGGCCATACGCTCGGGGTAAAATACGTCCAGCGTGTCCAGCTTTTCGCCCATACTCACGAACTTGATGGGCTTCTGTACCGTGTAAGTGATGGTAAGGGCCGCACCGCCGCGTGTATCACCGTCCAGCTTGGTGAGCACGATACCGGAGAAGTCCAGCCGCTCATTGAACGCACTGGCCGTGTTCACGGCATCCTGGCCGGTCATGGAATCCACCACGAACAGTATCTCCTGGGGATTTACGGCTTTTTTGACATTGGTCACCTCGGTCATCATCACTTCGTCTACCGCGAGGCGGCCGGCGGTGTCGATGATCACGATGTTGTTCCCCTGGGCTTTCGCGTGTTTGATGGCGTTTTCGGCAATCTGCACCGCGTTTTTGTTCTCAGGTTCGCTGTATACTTCCACCCCTACCTGGCCGCCCAGCACTTTCAGCTGATCGATAGCCGCGGGACGGTAAATGTCCGCCGCCACCAGCAAGGGTTTCTTGTTTTTCTTGGTTTTGAGGTAATTGGCCAGTTTACCGGAAAAGGTGGTTTTACCGGAACCCTGCAGGCCCGCGATGAGAATGACGGTGGGGTTGGTCTTGATGTCCAGCTCGGATTCCGTGCTGCCCATCAGCTCCACCAGCTCGTCCTTCACGATCTTTACCATGAGCTGGCCGGGAGAAATGGCGGTGAGCACCTTTTCGCCCATGGCTTTATCCTTCACTTTATCAGTAAAATCCTTGGCGATCTTGTAGTTCACGTCGGCATCCACCAGGGCTCTGCGGATTTCCTTCACCGTGGTGGCAATGTTGATTTCCGAGATGCGGCCTTCCCCTTTTAGTTGTTTGAAGGCCCCTTCGAGCCGCTCTGATAATGATTCAAACATATATTATGCTGGTAAAAATTTTGGACTGCAAAAATACGGTTTATATAAACTAAAAAAGTAAAAAAGATGGCTGGCATTGCGTCCGAACCTTCTTTTTTACTTTTTCAGCTTGTTTTTTATGTACCGGCTCAGCCTCCCAGGTAGTTGCGCAGCAGTTTGCTGCGGCTGGTAGTACGGAGCTTGGTGATCGCTTTATCTTTGATCTGGCGTACCCTTTCGCGGGTGAGGCCAAATTTTTCGCCGATGTCTTCGAGGCTCATGGGATGTTCCACACCGATGCCAAAATACAGCATGATCACGTCTTTCTGACGGTCTGTAAGGGTAGACAGGGAGCGTTCGATCTCGCGGCGGAGTGAATCGTGGTGATCCAGCTCTTCGTCCGCGCTAACGGCGTTCGGGTTTTCCAGTACATCCAGCAGGGAGTTGTCTTCCCCGTCTATGAAAGGCGCATCCATGGATACGTGGCGGGCGGCAACGCCGAGGGTAGCTTCTACTTCTTCTGTATTGATCTCGAGGATGGTAGCCAGCTCGTCGGGAGAGGGTTCACGCTCGAATTCCTGTTCCAGCTGGGAATATGCCTTGCTGATCTTGTTGGACAGGCCTACTTTGTTCAGCGGGAGGCGAACGATGCGGGACTGCTCAGCCAGAGCCTGGAGGATACTTTGACGGATCCACCATACAGCATAGGAAATGAATTTAAACCCGCGGGTTTCATCAAATCGCTGGGCGGCTTTGATAAGGCCGAGGTTGCCTTCATTGATAAGGTCGGAAAGGGATAAGCCCTGGTTCTGGTATTGTTTTGCAACGGATACCACAAAACGCAGATTGGCTTTTGTCAGCTTCTCCAAAGCACGCTGGTCCCCTTGTTTGATGCGGATTGCCAGGTTCACTTCTTCTTCCGGCGTAATGAGATCCACTTTGCCGATCTCCTGCAAATACTTTTCTAGCGACTGTGACTCACGATTCGTGATTGATTTCGTGATTTTAAGTTGGCGCATTGACATAGCACGGGAACAGTTACAGGTTATTAATAGATTAATTTAGAAGAATGCTAGACAAAAATAACTTTTTTTAGATACCACCCAAAAAAAATATCCCCCCGTTGAAACATCTTTAAGCTAAATCGATTGTTGGCTGTAATCTGTTCGTGTTATACTCTATTAACATGTTTTGATACTGGATTCGCTTTGATTTTGAAGCAGATAGTCAGTAAACCTGACTAATAAGGTAAGAAACTGCCTGATACATAATCACAAAACTTCATATTTCAAATAATACTCAGGTTTGAGAATGAAATAGTTAATATATCGAAAATTTTCTAAAATTTATTTTGATAGCATGAAAAAAATTCTATAATTGCAGGGCAGATGATTTTGATTTATTAATAATACTGTGCGATGTCAAAGAAAGTGCAATATGAGTTAGAATATCCGGTTCGGTGCTCTCCAAGTATCCTTTTTGAATTTCTTTCCACCCCGGCAGGCTTGCAGGAATGGTTTGCAGATAAAGTTGATTTCCGTGACAATGTTTTTTCTTTCTCCTGGAACGGATCAATGGAAGAAGCAGAAGTAATGGAACAGGAGGAAGACGAGTTCATCCGTTTACATTGGCTACACGCTCCAAAAAATGAATTCTTCGAGTTCAGGATCCAGATTTCCGAAGTTACCAATATGACCATACTGGTGATCAGAGATTTCGCCGAAAAGAAAGAAGTGGCAGATCAGAGCCAGCTGTGGGATTACCAGATTAAAGATCTTTTCCACCGTATAGGCAACTAGACCGTTTCCCCTTTCAGCAATTCCAGCAGTGCGGCATATTGAGCCACTGCAACGGGTATCACGTTTCCCCAGTCCTCTAAGTCATACTGTTTTGCCAGCTTCACAAACGGCTTCCGCACCAGCGATCCCCATTGCGCCGGTGTGAGAGACTGTACTGTGCGGTAGTTGTCGTGCCCGAAATGGTGCTGCCACGGATCGTCCTGCACGCAGGCATACCAGCCCGCATCCGCCAGCGCCGCCTGAACGCCGTCCAGCCGTGTACGGTAGCCCTCCAGCGATTCACCCGCCAGGTGCAGCGTGATACTGAAAAACCTCCCCCACCAGAAAAACGTGCGGCAGGCAAAAATGCTTTCACGGCTGAAAGCCCGCGGGTAATCCAGGATCACATATGGAAGCCCTTCGTATTGTTCTCCCCTGCTGATCTTCGGCGCCTGCGTATACTCCTTCTGCAATGCCTGTATCGCGGGCTCCGCCGCCATCGCCTCCTGCAAAGCCCCGAACAGGCCATACACCTTGTCAATGATCCGGTTTTTGGTGAGGATCCATTCGGCATCCCGCACCATTCCCATTTCCGTATTATTCAGCTCAAATGTGCCCATGAAAATAAATTAACGGTTTTTTGATTTACGGCCGCTTCCTGCTTCAGGGATTCGTGTTAACTTTGTGCGGCTGGTTTACAAAAGTATACTGAAAACCAGGCAGTTTTACATTTTTCAATTTTAATTTCCGTTGAGCGGTTGTGAAGAAACTCGATAAACTCATCATTAAGACCTTCGTGGGGCCTTTTATAGCCACTTTTTTTGTGACGCTATTTGTGCTCATCATGCAGTTTGTATGGAAGTACATAGACGATCTCGTGGGTAAAGGGCTGGACACGCCGGTGATCGTGGAACTGCTGGTATACACCAGTGCCAGCCTCGTGCCGCTGGCCATGCCGCTGGCCGTGCTGCTTTCTTCCATCATGACCTTCGGCAACCTCGGGGAAAGTTTTGAACTGGTGGCCATCAAATCCGCCGGCATTTCACTGCTGCGTTTTATCAGGCCGCTGTTTTTCCTCTCCGCCATCATCGGCACCGGCGCTTTTCTTTTCGCCAACTATATCATCCCCATCGCCAACCTCCGCGCAAAATCGCTCCTGTACGATATCACCCAGTCCAAACCCGCCTTCAACATCAAGCAGGGCGTGTTTTACAGTGACATTCCCGGGTATGTGATCAAAGTGGCGAAAAAAGACCCGGATAACAAAACCATCCACCAGGTGATGATCTACGACCGCTCTCCGAACAGCGGCAGCAACGACGAAAAGCTGATACTCGCGGAAAAAGGCACCATGGAACTGTCGCCGGATAAACGTTACCTGAACTTTACCCTTGAAAACGGCTGGCGCTTTGAAGAAAGAGACGGCAGCCGCTCCGGCAGAAGCGGCAATGAGCTGATCCGCCTGGGCTTCAAAACATACATCAAACCATTCGACCTCAAAGCCCTGGCATTTGACCGCCTGCCGCTGGACGCGTTCGCCTCCAACCAGCAGATGCTCAATATCCGCCAGCTGGACGAGGGCATCGACTCACTGCGCGGCATCGATTCTTCGTATATCCGTACCGTTCATGCCTATGTGACCACCCGTTATCCTTTCTACAAATGGAAAGATACCGGCTGGCTGGCCACAGCGCCGCCTTTGAAGGTGGACAGTTTCTGGAAGGTGGTCCCCGAAAAATCACAGCGTTATGTGCTGGAACGCGTGGAGTCCAACCTGCGTGAGACGGAAACCTCGCTTACCACCAGCGCGAAAGACTATACGGACAACCGGAGCAAAATAGCGCTCTTTAAAGTGGAATGGCAGCGTAAATTCTCGCTGGCGGCGGCCTGTATCGTGCTGTTCCTGATCGGCGCACCCCTCGGATCCATCATCCGGAAAGGCGGATTAGGCACTCCACTCGTATTTGCGGTGATATTCTTTGTGATATTCAATATATTTTTTATGTTGGGGGAGAAAATGGCCCGTAAGGATGTAATGGCATCCTGGAGCGGGATGTGGCTGGCCAACATTGCCCTTTTACCTATTGCGGCGTTCCTGGTATACAAGGCCATGAACGATTCGAACCTCTTCAATAAAGAGGCTTACTTCAGAGCATTTAATACTGTTAAAAAATACATTCAGAAGCGGCGCAGCCAACACGAGATAAGCACTTAAGCGCCGTAGCTGACTAACACACATTGCGGACCTACAACTATTACTAATGTTCTACACCCTTGTTACAATGGTGCAGAAGAACCGTTATTTTTTTATTCCATTCCTTGTATGGATAATCTTAGGCGGCCTCCTGATATTATTGTACCCGAAAGAAGACCTATTCCTCACCGTCAATCAGCTGCACAATCCGGTGGCTGACATCCTCACCACCATCACCACCTACCTGGGCGATGGTAAAACATACGGCGGCATCCTGCTCATCCTCCTGATCAGGCGCCAATGGCGGCCTTTTATGATCAGCGCTTCCATCCTTGCTTTGGTAACCCTGCTGGTCATCAGCGGCAAACATGTGTTTGACGAGCCGCGGCCCATCACCTATTTCGCGGATATCGCCTCCACGCTGCACACGGTATCATGGGTGCCGCCACATGCGTGGAACAGTTTTCCGTCCGGGCATACTTCCACGGCCTTCGCACTATTCTGCTTTATGGCCATCTGGTGGGAGAAAAAACAGATGGGTCTGCTGTTCTTTGCACTGGGACTGGCCGCGGCACATTCGCGGATCTACCTTTGCCAGCATTTTTTTGAAGACGTATATGCCGGCAGCATCATCGGTACTTTCAGCAGCGTATTCATCTACGGGCTGTTTGAACTTAGAAAAACGGGCAAACCGGGTACTACACGCTCCCGTGAAACCGTTATTACTCCGTCCGCGGGCGTAGCCTGAAACGGCGTCATTCACCTTACCTGAGGAACTCAGTGCTTCGCGGCCCCGCGCCCGGAGCACATAAATCGTATTATCCTGATGAAGTATCTGCTGATAGCTATTGTAGCTGCCCTGTTGTTCATTCCTTTTCTTGGCGACTCTCACCTGTTCGACTGGGATGAGATCAATTTCGCGGAAGCTGCGCGGGAAATGATCGTGACCGGCAACTATTCGCAGGTACAGATCGATTTCTCTCCTTTCTGGGAAAAGCCCCCGCTGTTCATCTGGTTCCAGGCGCTCAGCATGAAACTCTTTGGCATCAATGATTTCGCCGCGCGTTTCCCGAATGCCGTGATCGGTATTGCCACGCTGCTCACTTTTTTTCATATCGGCAAAAAACAGGTGGATGAAAAGTTCGGCCTCTGGTGGGCGCTGGTGTATGCCGGCAGCTGGCTGCCGCATTTTTATTTTAAGTCCGGCATCATCGATCCTGCTTTTAACTATTTTATTTTCCTCGGCCTGTATTTTGCCTATCGCATCGGTTATGCTGAAAAAGCGTTCCGCATGGCGATCTTCAGCGGGATATTCCTCGGGCTGGCGGTGCTCACCAAAGGCCCCGCGGCCATCCTGATATCCGGCCTTACGCTCGTGGTGTACTGGGTCTACAACAAATTCCGCATTTATATCCGCATCCCGCACCTGCTGCTGATCGCCACTTCCGCCATCGTCACCACGCTGCTGTGGTTCGGTTACGAGATAGCCAGCCATGGCTGGTGGTTCGTGGAAGAGTTCGTAAAATACCAGTGGCGCCTGTTTTCCACGCCGGATGCGGGGCACGACCAGCCTTTCTTTTACCACCCGATGGTATTGCTGATAGGTTGTTTCCCGGCGAGCCTGTTCCTTTTCAGTTATATCACCACCGCGCGCGCAAAATCCATTTATCTCTCGCAACCCACGGAGGGAAAGGATTTCAGGGTATGGATGTGGGTACTGTTCTGGGTAGTACTTATTCTCTTCAGCATTGTCAAGACCAAGATCGTACATTATTCCTCGCTCTGTTATTTCCCGCTGAGCTACCTCGCGGCGCTGCAGGTGTACCGCCTGCTGGAAGGCCGGTTCACTCTCAAAGGCTGGAATATTTCCCTTATCCTGGTGATCGGCATAATATTGGGGCTGGCAATAGGCGTGCTGCCGCTGGTGGGTATTTACAAAAACGAGCTGATCCCGCACATCGGCGACCGTTTTGCCCGGGCGAACCTGCAGGCGGATATCCATTTCAGTTTTGGCGAAATGGCGTTTGGCCTTATATATATGGTGTTGGTGATCGTGAGTTGTGTACTGCTGTTCCGCAAAAAAGTGCAGCGGGGCCTGCTTTGCCTCTTTGCCAGCAGCGTCCTGATGATATGGATCACCGTGGTGCATTTTGTGCCGAAGGTGGAGGGGTTCAGCCAGCGTGCGGCCATTGAATATTACGAATCCTTTATCGGGAAGGATGTGTATGTGAAGCCGCTGAGTTATCACAGTTATGCACACCTTTATTATAGCAGGAAACAGCCGACGCAGAACAAGGCCTATTACACGGACAAAGCCAGCCGTGAAAAGTGGCTGCTGGAAGGCGATATAGACAAACCGGCCTATTTTATCTGCCGCATCACCGATGCGGAGCCCTGGCGACAGCACCCGAACCTGCAGGAGATCGGGGAAAAGAACGGGTTTGTCTTCTTCAAACGGAAATGACCGAAAAAGGGGTAAGCCCAGGTAAAGATACTTCCCTCCCACGGCGCCATAAACATCAATGCCGGGTAAACACAGGAATCTCCTGCTGCTCACCCGGCATTTTTATGTCGTACAGACTGCGTTATTTCTTCAGTGCTTCCGCGTACAGCTCATTCACCGTATTCCAGTTCACCACATTCCAGAACGCCGTGATGTAATCGGGGCGTTTGTTCTGGTACTTGAGGTAATAAGCGTGTTCCCAAACGTCCAGGCCGAGGATGGGGGTGCCCGGTTCTTTGGCCAGGTTGGTCATCAATGGATTGTCCTGGTTGGGCGTGGAGGTGATGGCCAGGCCACCGCCTTTTTTCACGATCAGCCATGCCCAGCCGCTGCCGAATACGCCTTTGGCGGCATCGGCGAACTTGGTCTGCATTGCTTCCTGCGAACCAAAAGCAGTGCTGATGGCTTGCTTCAGTGCATCAGCGGGAGCGGATTTGGTGCCGGACAGCAGGGTCCAGAAGAGGCTGTGGTTGTAATGACCACCTGCGTTGTTGCGAACGGCGGCGTCATTAGCGGTCACTTTGGAGAGGATTTCCCCGAGGCTGAGACCGGCGAAAGCACCTTCTTTTGTGGCGTTGTTCAGATTGGTAACGTAGGCAGCATGATGTTTTCCGTGGTGGATCTCCATGGTCATCTTATCGATGTTCGGCTCCAGGGCGTCCGTAGCGTAGGGCAGCGCGGGCAGCGTAAAGGGCGCCTTAAGGGCCAGGAGGCTTTTATTGTCCGCCGCGGGAGCGGCTGCCCAGCCGGTTCCGGGGTTTGCAAGAGCTGCAATCCCTGCGAGGCCGGCCAATTTTATGAATTCTCTTTTATTCATATGAAAATATTAATGTTACAAATCTATAATTTAACATCACAATGGGAGCAAATTTTACACCAATGTGATGTTTTAGGGTTGAAAAACCGAACATAATATTATCGTTATATTTGCTAACTGATTAAAATAAAGTAGAAGAATATAGTTTAATTTGAAATTAATTGCTATTTTACTTTTATATTCATGTGTTGTAGTAGTAGTATTTTAATCATTTTCGAAAGATGAAGCTATTTATCCCTGGAATAAGGCTTTACCCTTCCCCGAACCGGACTTCGCCGGAGGGAAACCTGTACTTCCTTCACCGGCTGCCGCCGGCACTCGTCCATCCCCCGCAAATGTTTGAATGTAGTTCTTGATTTTCCTTCAGTTCATAATTTAACCGCTATTCCCCAAAAGAGGGGCTTAGCAGACACAGATATACTTTACCAGGCTGTGAAGCCGGGAAGCCAACAGTATTTTTAACAGATTTAATTTTAATTCACTTATTGCTTGTTTTGAAGCCTGAGAGGAGTTTTTTAATTAAAGCCCTTTTCCGGCGGAGAAAAGATTTGGTGAATGGTCCTTATACTTTGAAGTACATAATAACCTAACGAAGCATCAAGGAGCACCACGAAAAGCAGAATTGATCACCTAGTAAAATTGAGAGTGGAGGCAGCATGACAATCCAGGAACGTATACAGCAGTCACGGCATGAGCGTTTAACCTATTCGCCAGTATTTTTTGAGCCAGCCCGGAAAGAGGAAAAGGATGCCCTGCTGGGTCTATTGCGTGAAAACCCGCAGATCAGCGTATTTGACGAGCTCCACAGCCAGATGAGGGAGCTTATCAAAATTAGCCATCCTACCCGCAGCCTCACGGCAGCGGAGACCGAAGCCGCCATCGCGCGGCATCTGGACGGGGTACAGCCGGAAGACTACGGCGTCTGGGTATATTTTCCCTGGTCCGGCAAGGTGGTACACCTGCTGGGAAGGGAAGAGTTCATAGCCTTGCGCACATCCCGCAACATGCATAAGATCACCGCGGAAGAAAGGGACTTGCTGGCAGAGAAAAAGATCGGCATTATCGGCCTGAGCGTAGGGCAGACGATTGCGCTCACGCTGGCCATGGAAAGGGTGTGCGGCGAATTGCGGCTTGCGGATTTTGATGCGGTGGAGCTGACGAACATGAACCGGCTGCGTACGGATGTGTCCAGCCTGGGAATGCCCAAAGTGATCGTAGCGGCCCGCGAGATCGCGGAAATGGATCCTTATCTCAGCGTCAAATGTTTTACAGACGGCGCTACAGAAAACAATTTAGACAGCTTCCTGACCGAAGGCGGTAAACTGGATATACTCGTGGAAGAGTGCGACGGCATAGACGTAAAGATACTCAGCCGCCAGAAAGCCAAAGCCCTGCAAATACCCGTGGTGATGGATACGAACGACCGCGGCATGCTGGATATTGAACGGTACGACCTGGACCCGGATTACCCGATGCTCCACGGCCTCATTCCGCAGATTGATGACCTCAGCACGCTGCGCCACCTCACCAACGAGGAAAAGGTGCCCATCCTGGGCCCGATGGCAGGTTTCGCCGATATGAGCCAACGAATGAAATATTCCGTGGGGCAGATCGGCAAAACAATTACGACCTGGCCGCAACTGGCATCATCTGTGATGCTGGGAGGTGCAATGGTAACTGATACATGCAGGCGCATACTGCTGGATCAGCTGAGGGTATCAGGCCGGTATTATGTGGATTTTGATCAACTTATTCAATAATGCCCCTGTAAATAAAAGAAGCAACCAATGAGCGCACCGATTAACGTAAGGGCTTTTTTTGCACCGGATGACCCGGAGGCAGCTATGCGGTTTTACGAAGGCCACAGTAAATTGTTGCAGATATACTTCGGTATCACCAAGATCACGTCCGGCAACGTGGACTGGATCAACCACAGGAATACCGTGGTGGTGATCGTGGAGGACGATACCGGCACCAAAACCTATGGCGGCGCTCGCGTGCAGATGGCGGACGGGGTACTCCCCCTGCCTATCGAAACGGCAATCGGCAAGTATGATCCCAAGATATATTCAGATGTGAAGATCGGCAGCGCGGAGATCTGCGGCTTGTGGAACTCGAAGGAAGTAGCCGGTATGGGCATCGGAAGCCTGATACTCAGCAGGGTATGCGTGGCGCTCATGACCCAGCTGCCGGTGGACAACGTGCACGTACTCTGCGCCCCCGTAACCACCCGTGGGGCCAAAAGAGTGGGCGCCGTGATAGATACCTCCCTCGGCAACGAAGGGGTGTTCTATTACCCTAAAGACGACCTGGTGGCTACCGCCATGATCATCAGGGACATACACGAAGTAGCCAGCGCGGACCCCGGTGAAAGAGAACTGATACGCAACCTCCGCAGCAACCCCAACCAGGTAAGGACAGAAACGGGCCCTAAAGGAACTTTTGAAGTGAATTACCTGCTCGGTCTGCCACAAATGGTGCAATAATCTGTTATGTTTGCATATACAATCCCGATTTGAGATGCCTATACGTTTTTTTGTTTTGTTTTTCCTCGTCCTGCCTGGGTATGGGAACGTTTTTGCATCTGAACCGGTAGTATTCAGAGACAGCTCAAAACTCATGCAGATAGGGCAATCTCTGGACCTTTACCGGGACAGTACCAACCTGCTTACCATCGACCAAATCCGGAAACAGCAATTTGCGCCTACCGGGCAAACAGTGCCTAACCTCCAGATCTCCCCCTTTTCAAACTGGGCCCGCTTCTTTATCAAAAATGAAACAGACCTGCCACGACTGTTGCTGGAAGTGGAATACCCGACCATAGACGAGATCACCCTGTACGAAGTACTCCCAGGCGGCGGTTACCGTATTGTCAGCCTCGGCCAGTTCCAGCCTTACCGGAACCGTCCTTACGACCATCAGAACTACATCTACCCCCTGGACATCCCGCATGGCGAAACCCGGGAGTTTTACCTGAAAGTAAGGGCCGGCGAACAGGCGCAGCTGCCCGTTTACCTCGGCGCGGAGACCACCCTCAACGTCAAAAACAACGAAAGGAACTTCATTTTCGGGCTGTACATCGGCATCATCCTCGTAATGGCCCTGTACAACTTCTTCATATACCTTACCACCAGGGACCGGAGCTACCTCATCTACGTAAGTTATATCATCTGTGTGGGCCTCACCCAGGCATCGCAGCAGGGCTATACCTTCCGCTTCCTCTGGCCGAACAATATGTGGCTGGCCGCGCACGACACGCTCATCATCCCCGTGCTGAACGGCATCACCGCCGCCCTGTTCATACAATCGTTCCTCCATACCCGCGAGCGTTACAAGCTCGGGCACAAAATACTCACCGGGGTGGTGATCGCCTATTCACTGGTGCTCATCCCCACGTTCATAGACCAGTACTTTATCGCGAACATGATGGCCCAGATCACTGCCATGACCGCTTCGCTGGCCGCTATGTTCATCGGTTTCAAAGTAGCGGGGACGGGCTTTATACCCGCCCGTTATTTCCTGCTGGCCTGGAGCATCTTCCTCACGAGCGTATGCATTTTCGTGATGCGGAACTTCAACATCCTGCCGTACAATGACTTTACCTACTATGCCCTGCAGGTAGGCTCCGCGGCGGAGGTAACCCTCCTCTCCTTTGCCCTGGCGAATAAGATCAATATCTACCGCAAGGAAAAAGAAGAATCACAGGCCATGGCGCTGGCCGTATCGCAGGAGAACGAGCAGCTGGTGCGCGAACAGAACATTGTGTTGGAAGCCAAAGTAGCCGAACGCACCGAGGCGTTGCAGAACTCGAACAAAGAACTGAACCGTGTGCTGAATAACCTGAAAGAAGCCCAGACCCAGCTGGTGGAAGCCGAAAAGATGGCCTCCCTCGGTCAGCTCACGGCCGGTATCGCCCACGAGATCAACAATCCTATCAACTTCGTGACCAGCAACATCAAACCGCTGAAGCTCGATTTTGAAGACCTGAAGGCGCTGCTGCGCAAATACGAATCCATCAATCCCGCGGATGATGTGCAGGAGAAACTCAACGAGATAGAACAGTTCAAGCAGCAGATCGATATCGATTACGTACACACGGAGATAGAAACCCTCATCAAAGGCATCGAAGACGGGGCGAACCGTACGGCCGAGATCGTGAAAGGGCTGCGTACATTCAGCCGGCTGGACGAGAGCGACCTGAAGTTCGTGGACATCCACGAAGGGCTGAACTCCACGATGGTATTGCTTCGCAATAATGTCCCGAAAAACGTGACCGTACATTACAATTACGCGGAGCTACCCAAGATAGAGTGTTTTGCGGGCAAGCTGAACCAGGTGTTCCTGAACATCATCAACAACGCGCTGAACGCCATCAAAATGAAACCGGAGCAGGGAGAAGAAAGCCTCACCATCTCCACCAGGCTGGAAGAGAACAAGATGATCAGCATACGCATCAAGGATTCCGGCATAGGCATGACGGAAAAGGTGAAAGAAAAGATATTCGAGCCGTTCTTCACTACCAAGGATGTTGGTGAAGGGACGGGCCTTGGATTATCCATTGTATTTAGTATCATTGAGAAGCATCATGGTAAGATAGTGGTTGAATCAGAGCCGGGCAAAGGAGCGGAATTTATTATATATTTACCGCAGAATGTGCCAATTGCCCAAAGTCAAGCGTCCTAATTAAAAGACCCTCATGAAAAATAACCGTATCAGAATTCTGTACATCGACGATGAAGTACATAACCTCAATGCGTTCCGTGCAAATTTCAGGCGGAGCTACGAGATATATACGGCCAATTCAGCCGCGGAAGGCCTGCAGGTGCTGAAGGGCATTGAAGTGCACATCATCATTGCGGACCAGAAGATGCCCACCACCACGGGTGTGGAATTTTTCAACCAGATCAAAGACTTACTGCCTGACCCCATCAGGATCCTGCTGACCGGCTATACCGATGTAGAGGATATCATAGACGCCATCAACAAAGGCCACATTTTTTCCTACATCAAAAAACCCTGGGACGAGCACGAACTTTTTAAAACGATCAATAACGCCTACGAGATATATTCCGCCCGCAAACAGCTTAAGGAAAAGGTGCTGGAACTGGAAAAAACAAATGATGAGCTGAACCGTTTCATCTACTCCACTTCCCACGACCTGCGCGCGCCGCTCATGAGTGTGCAGGGTATCATCAATCTCAGCCGGCTGGACAATTCGATGACGGACCCGCAGGGATATATGGGCATGATAGAGGTCTGCATCACCCGGCTGGACAGTTTCATCCAGAAGATCATCGAATATTACCGCAACTCCCGTCTTGACCTCGAATTCGAAAAGATTGACTTCAACCTCCTGATCGATGATTGTATCGATACCTTCAAACATCAGAACACCTCTATCAATTTTAATGTGAAAGTGGATCAGCTGGTACCTTTTAAAGGCGATTTCTTCAGGATCAGCGTTATTTTGAACAATCTCATTTCAAACGCCGTTAAATATCAAAAGCCTGACGAATCGAGCCCGCAGGTGAATCTGTCTGTCAAGGTGGAACCGCACAAAGCCACCATCCGTATCGAAGATAATGGCATCGGTATCCTGAGCGAGCACTTAAGTAATATTTTCAAGATGTTCTTCCGCTCCAAGAACAATAACAAGCCCGGCAGCGGGATCGGCTTATACATCGTGAAAGAAGCCCTTAGCAAGATCGGCGGCACCATTGGTGTTGATTCCCGTTATGGTGAAGGCACCCAATTTGAAATTACGATTCCAAACAGAAATGAATTCGATTCCTGATCTTCGCGTAATACTGATAGACGATAACGACATCGATCTGCTATTGCATGAGCGGCTGATATCCATCCAGCAGCTCAGCCATACGATCCTTTCGTTCAGCAATGCCAACAAAGCGCTGGAATTTCTTTCCAGCAACATCACCCTGCCCCACATTCCGCCCACCGTCATCCTGCTGGATATCCAGATGCCCGAGATGGACGGCTTCGAATTCCTCCGCTCTTTTGATTCCTACCCGCAGAAGATCAAAAACCAGTGTTATATCATCATGGTTTCCTCTTCGCTGGACTTCGGCGACATCTCCCGTACAAATGCGAACCCCATGGTGATCCGCCTGCTCAAAAAGCCTTTGCAGCCCAAAGAGCTGAAGGAAGTGATCGAAAACATCTTCAAGGAGCAATAAAAAAAGGCTCCTTCATAAGATGAAGAAGCCTTACCACTTCTAGTTAACCCCTGTTTAAATTCCTTTCGTTTATCAATAATCGTTAATGCCGTAGAAATAAGTTCTGCCGCTGCCGGGATAGGTGCCTTCCAGCTGGAAGTTGCCGCTCTGCCGGCTCAGCGCCGCCTTCAGCTCGTCCACGTTCCTCACAGGGATGCCGCCGGCTTTGGTGATCACGAAGCCGGGCTTCATGTTCGTCTGGTCGCCAAGCATGCCTTCTTCGCTGATGTCTGTTACTTTCACACCGCCTGCAATACCCAGCTTTGCAGCTTCTTCTCTTGACAGGCTGGCGAATTCACCGCCAAGCGATTCGATGACCGCGCTGCCGGAACGGGAGCCCGCGATGTCACCCATTTTGCCTTTCAGCGTAGCGTTCACGGTGCTTTCGCTGCCGTTCCTGCTGAGGGTGAGGCTTACCTTGTCACCGGGTTTCAGCCTGGCGATCTGCTCGGAGAGCTGTGATCCTGTGCTCACGGCCGCGCCGTTCACTTTGGTGATCACATCGCCCTGTTTAACGCCGGCAGCCGCTGCCGCGCCGTTCGGATCTGTACCGGCTACAAATACGCCGGCCACATCGTTATTAATGCCCAGTTCCTTTTTCTGTGCGTCTTCCAGGTTCTCCGGCGCCATGCTGATGCCGAGGTAACCGCGTTGTACGCTGCCGAACTGTTTAATGTCATTGATCACTTTTTTCATCAGGTTCGCGGGAATAGAGTAGGCATAACCGGCGTAAGAGCCTGTGGGAGAGGCAATGGCCGCGTTAATACCGATCAGTTCGCCATTGGTGTTCACCAATGCGCCGCCGCTGCTGCCCGGGTTCACCGCCGCATCTGTTTGCAGGAAAGACTCCACGGGAGCCGATCCCTGGCGGTTGATGCCGATGTTGCGGGATTTGGCGGAGATAATACCCTGCGTAACCGTTACGTCCAGGTTCAGCGGGAAACCGATAGCCAGTACCCATTGACCCAGCTTTACCTCATCGGAGTTGCCGATGGCTACCGCCGGAAGGTTGTCCGCATCGATCTTGATCAGTGCCAGGTCCGTATTCGGGTCTGTACCTACCACTTTCGCTTTGTAGTTCTTCCGGTCGTTCAGGGTGACGGTGATCTCGGTGGCATTGTCCACCACGTGGTTATTGGTTACGATAAAACCGTCTTCGCTGATGATCACGCCGGAGCCGGAAGCGCGTTGTTCAGGGCTTCTGAATTGCCGCTGGCCGCCACCGTCGCCAAAGAAACGGCGGAAGATATCATCTTCTTCGCCACCGAAAGGATTCTGGCGGTCCGCTGCCTGTTTGTACTGAACGAGTGTTTTAATATGTACCACAGAAGGCACTGCCGCACCTGCCGCTTTTTCAAAATCTACTGGTTGAGCCGCCGGGGTGCCGGTATAGGCCGTTTTGATCAGGGGCTGGGTGGGGTCCTGTGCGATACTGTTATAAAGATCACCGGCCTTTCCGCTGAATGCGAAGGCGCCGGCTGTAAAAGCCGCGACCACGAGGCCGCCTGCAATAAGATTTCTTTTGTTCATAGTATCCAGTTTAGATGGTGTAAAAATGACCGCCCATTCTGAATACATTCTGAATACCGCCGGGGTGAGGGAGAGAATTAACTTTTCATTTGCACTGTGAAGGAATGGTATTGATTTTCATAGGAATAATGGATGGAGAAGCCATAAAGGGCGCATATTTTATTCACAATCTCCAGGCCGAGGCCCATACTATCCGTATCTGCGCTGCTTTTGGTAAACCGTTCAAATATCCGGTCTTCCGGCAGGGCGTAGGGCTGCCCGGTATTGCGCACGGTAAATGCGCCGTTGGCCAGCTTCACGACGATCCTGCCGCCGGGGATGTTGTGACGGATGGCATTGGAGAGCAGGTTGCCGAGGAGCACCTCCAGCAGGGTGCGGTTTATGGTGAGGGAGATATCGTCCAGCCAGTCTTTTTCCAGTTGCAGGTTTTTCTGTTCTATCTGGGCCTGGTATTGATCCAGCAGGTGTTCGGCGGTCCTTTTCACATCGATCTCTTCCGTTTCGGGGAATTGCCCGTTCTGGATACGGGTGAGGAGGATGAGCCCCCTGTTCAGCCGGGCCATGCGCTGGCTGGCTGTGGCCAGATCGGTGATCAGGTCAGCCTGTTCTTCCGTGAGCGGGTCCGTCTGCATGAGCAGTTCCAGCTTGCCCTGGAAAATAGCCAGGGGCGTACGCATTTCGTGGGAGGCATTTTCCGCGAATTCCTTTTGCGCGACGTATGCTTTGCGGCTGCGTTCCGCCAGTTGTTCCACGGCGGTGTTCAGCTCCCTGAACTCAGCGACGGCGGAGCTGCCCAGTTCCAGGGGCGCGGCATCGTCTACTTTATAAGCGCGCAGCTTTCGGAGTGTCTGGTAAAAAGGTTTCCAGATGCGGCGGGCAAGCCCCTGGTTCACCAGCAGCAGGCCGGCCAGCAGCAATATCAGCAGCACGCTTTGCAGGATGATGATGCTGCCGATCAGTTTCTGGTGATTGGCGATGGAAGATTTGATCTGCAGCCGGTATGTCTCCTGGTTGATCACGAGGTAGGAGGAAAGCAGGCGGTGCGATTCGGATGTATACAAAGAATCGGAGGCTTCCCCCCTGCCCTGGGATTTTTCCAGCGTCACATCGTTGTTCAGCAATGGATTGGGGTCGCCGGGTTTGATCTCCATGACCCGCAGCCGTGGGATCAGTTGGGTTTTGGTGGCTACGAGGTCCGCGTCTATATTGGCGATCACGATCTTCCGCAGCACAAAATAAAACACAGGTATCGCTACCAGCAGCAATACCATGCTGAGGATAAAATAATACTGTATTGTTTTGTTCAACAGTTTCATTAGTAATCAATGTCTTTTCAATTGTCTAATGGAATTTCATTTCATGCCCCCACCTCCATTTTATATCCCATCCCATACACCGCTTTGATGCGGTCCGTCCAGCCGGCGCTTACCAGCTTGCGGCGCAGGTTTTTCATATGGGCGTAAATAAAGTCATAATTATCAAAGAGGCCTTCGCCATCCGCGCTAAGGTGTTCTGCAATGGCGTGTTTGCTCACCACGCGGTTGCGGTTCGTGAGCAGGTACAGCAGCAGGTCGTATTCCGTGCGGGTGAGCTCCACGGGCTGGCCGTTCACCTGCACGGTGCGGGCCTGCGTGTTGAGGGTAAGTTCGTCCGCTTCCAGGAGGCTGCTGCCGGAGAAACGGCGGCGGCGGATCACGGCGGCGATGCGCGCACTGAGCTCCGGGAGGTGGAATGGTTTGGTAAGGTAATCGTCCGCGCCGAGTTGCAGGCCTTTGATGCGGTCGTCTATGGAATCGCGGGCGGAGATGATGATAACGCCGTCCGTCTTATGATTTTCTTTGAGGGCCTGTAGTACGTACAGGCCGTTGCCGTCCGGCAATGAGATATCCAGCAGGATGCAGTCGTAGTCAAAACTTTCAATCCTGTCCAGGGCTGTTTTGCGGTCCGGCGCCAGCTCGCAGGTGTAGTTTTCCGCTTGCAGGTAAGCGGCAATGCTCTTTCCCAGGGCCTGTTCGTCTTCAATGATAAGAATCTTCATTTTTTCCGTTGGATAATGAATATACTGAAAAAAATAAACAGCCCGCGGAGTGATTCCGCAGGCTGTTTACAGATCCATCATTATTAACAATATTGGCAAAGACAATGTTTTAAAAAGGCCGGAGCGGCGCCATAGCAGTCAACATATGGCGCCGGGGCCTTAAAAACTGGGAAATGGTTGGTTTCTGGTTTTACAGGATAGTGTCAGGCGGTTGCGGGATCGGCGGCGCCGATAATTTACCACCAAGTAATACAAGGCGTGCTTCCCCCGCAGCCTGACAAAGGCTTATAATCAGGTTACAATATTTCCGATGAGTTTTACATTCGCGTGCAACACGAACAGGAGCGGGAGCACACCACAAAACGCAAATGATTCATGAGCTGATGCATTTTATTACGAGTTAAATGAAGCCTGCTCCGGGAGCGGTTTCCGTGAATGTCTTGTGGTGGTAAATTATATACTCTATTATTTCTGTAGAATATGTAGGCAAATATACGATATGAATAATTATTACCAAATTTTGGGGATGGAAAATTTATGGGGAAAGGATGAGTGGGGTTTGTCAGGCGGACGGGGGTGGGGAAATGTTCCAGATATGTGGGAATAATCAACTGTTGATTAACCCGGCGCCGGTGCTTCCCGGGCGGCGGCTGTGGCCGAAATGGCTGGCCTTTAATAATTATTTTTTGTTTTTTCAAAAAACCGGCTAAATTTGCACTCCGCTTGGGGGGCTAGCTCAGTTGGTAGAGCGCTTGCATGGCATGCAAGAGGTCAGGGGTTCGACTCCCCTGTCCTCCACAAGAGAAAAAAGCCTTTGAAGAAATTCAGAGGCTTTTTTGTTTGCAGAACCTCAAATCTCTCTTGTTTGCTACCTGGTTGGAGCATTTTTATAGCTTAGTTTGGTTTATGCAGATCCTTAAGGGATACTAAAAGGATCCAGCCTTCGTCTTTGCTCCATCCAGGAATCTCTCTATCATCGGAATAACACACTCCTCCTCTTTAGTACCAGACTTCAACGTCGTTACCTCCCCAATATACTCACCGTGCACACCCGGAATGATCGCCAATGATGAGCCGGCCATCTGCCTGTGCATTTCGAGAGCGTGCTCCGGTTGTATCACATCCCGGTCCGCGATGAGGATCAGCGCCGGCGCTTTGATAGATCTGATCTGTTCGTCCGGTATGTCTTTAAAGTTCACCATCCTTTTGGCGTCTTTATCATGCATTACCTGCAAGCCGGCAGGATTATGCGCAACCTGTAAATATGCTTCCTTCAGCTCCGCCGGCATATTGGATAACTGCGCCTGTTTCATAAAATCCCAGAACCATGCGGGCATACCATTGCGTTTGCAAAGCGCTGAACCCAACACGATCTTATCGACTATCCCGGCATGACGAATGGCAACCTGGACCGTAGTGGTTCCCCCGTTGCTGAATCCAAAAAAGTCCGCTTTGTCAATACCAAGGTTCTTTAAAAGCGCCGCAACATCATCCGCGTCCTGCTCAAAGGACAGATCCTTGTTCCTGTCACTGGTTCTTCCGTGAGCCTGCAAATCAATGGCTATAACCTTTCTGTGCCTGGCAAGCATGGGGATGACCCGTCCAAATGTTGTCTGAATCGTAGAGCCGCCACCGTGTATCAAAACAAGTGGTTTGCCCTGCCCATAGATTTCATAATACATTTTAATCCCGTTCACTTCCGAATAACCACTTTTGGCAACCAGGGTATCATTAAAATCCGCTTTAACCTTCCCGCTGTTTGACGATAATACCAGTAGTGTCCAAACAGCGTATATCATTGTCCTTTTCATTGGATTAGTTTAGGTTGAGCATGGTTTCCATATTGTCCAGCATTTGTATCCAGCCCCTGTATGCGCCTGTTTTCTTAGCCAATTCCTGGGGAACGGTCTGCCTTAGCTGCATAGCGGTTTTCCCGTTTTCTGCTTTGAACGTTACAGTAACCAGTGTTTCTCCGGGCCAGTCAGGGTCCATTCCAATGTCCGCGGGGTTTGCAGGATCACCATTTTCATCTGCATTGATCAGGGTAAACACAATTTTTGTATGCGGCAGGATCTCTTTGTATTCTCCTATACACCAACAGTCTCCGTATTGAGGATTCGTAATACACGAGTGGAAGCGCCCGCCTGTTATAATGTCGAGCTTTTTGAAATTTATAGTGCAGCCATCGGGTGCATACCATTTCATCAATTTCTCAGGGTCCGTCCAGGCACTGAAGACTTTTTCAGGACTTGCGTTAAAGGTCTTTTCTATGAAAACCTCCGTAGTATTCACACGATTTTCCATGTTATTGTTTTTTCGATTTATCAATATGCTACTCAGACGAAGTATCGTCCAGGAATTTCTCCAGTTTATCAAACCGCTGGTTCCACACCTTGCGCGATTCCGCCACCCAGCTCAACACCTCATCCAGCTTACCAAGGTGAGCCTCGCAGAATTGCTCCCGCCCTTTTTGCGTAACGGAGATCATGCCGCATTCGTTCAACACTTTAATGTGTTTGGCAATCGCCTGCCTGCTAATGCCGAAATCTTCCCCGATCCCGGCAAGGTTCAGCGGCCCGCGCGACAACTTCTGTATGATCATCCTCCTGGTGGGATCTGCGATGGCCTGGAAAACATCTCTTCTTTCTATCATTATACAACCATTTGGTTGCTCAAATATAAGCACAACCATTTGGTTGCCCAAATATTTCTATGATTGAGTAGATATTCACTCACTTTCAATATTTTAGGAATAACACGTCATTGCGAGGAGCAGCAGCGCCAAAGTGGGTGGGGCGACGAAGCAATCTCTTCTATCGAATGGATGTACTCCAATATCCGGAGATTGCTTCGTCGCGGCTTCTGCACAGATCCCCCGCGGCTCCTCGCAATGACGGCCTTTTTACAACGACGCCACAAATAAGGCCAGTTCTGTGTTAGATTTTCCCGCATTACTATACTTTTAACTAACAGCTGGGACAAATAAAAAAGCCCGGCCAGAAAGTAGCCAGGCTTGTCACTTTATTACTTATCCTTACTCTATTTTATCACTTAGCTCTTCTTATTACCTCACTGAAAACGTCGTCACCACCGCCGCATGATCCGACGGCCACCGCACCGGGTGCCGGTTCAGCACTTCGGATTGCAGGGCTTTCAGGTTTTTGCCTTTATAATAGATATAGTCGATGCGGTCTTTGAAAGCATTCGGGAATTCAGGCGTCCAGGTGATGCCTCTTTCTTTGAGCGGGTCCGGGTGGATCTCACGGAAACTGTCTTTGTAGCCCGCTTCCTGCATGATGAGGCTTTGCGGGAACTTTACCACATAACCATTGTTGAACTGTTTAGTGGCTTCCGTCCAATCCAGGTGGGAGCCGCTGTTGAAGTCGCCGCAGAAGATGACCGGGATCTCGTCCGCGGCGGCGGTCACTTCCTTTATCGTTTCCAGCGTGCGGCGCAGCTGGCCTGCGTTGCTGATCTCCATTTTTGCGATGAGCGTATCCACGTTCAGCGGTTGTTTTTTCTCCTGCATATCCCAGTAATCGAATGGATAACTGAGCCAGTTCGTAATAAAGGCTACTTTTTGTTTTGCATTGAGGCGTATCAGCGCGCCGCCGTTAAAAAAAGAACGGGAACCGGGAAGTGTATTTTCGATGGGGAAGCGGCTCATGATGCTGAGATTGCTGCCGCGCAGATAAAAGTAATATCCCAGCGCGTCGGCTATCTTTTCGCCGGAACCGTAGGTTTCCTGCATAGACACAATGTCCGCCCCGGAATTTCGGATCACTTCCGCTACGCGCATCGGGCCGGCGTCTTTGCCGGTTTCGTTGCCGCCATGCCAGATATTAAAGTTCATTACTTTCAGCGCCTTGCCCGGAGCCAGCTGTGCAGCGGGTTTCATGGGGAAAAATGCAGCATAACTCTTTGCGATGTATGCGGGACTGAGCACTTCTTTGTACAATGTAATTTCGTCCATGGCGCCGTAAAATGTATTCCATTCGCCACGGTCACCCTGCTCCCGTCCTCCTGCAAACAGTGTGTCCGCCTGCTGCATGGCCGGTATGCCTTCAATGAAATAAACGGCTACCTGGAGGCCGTCGTAATACAGGCTGGCTTCCGACTTCTCCGCATCGAAGCAATACGTCAGCTGGTGCCATTTCGTATCGCGGACAGTCTGTCGTTGCGGGGTGGGCTGATAGCTGTACATGTTCTTTTCGCCGCGCATTTCCCAGAACCATGCGCCGTTTTCCTGCACGCCCAGCTGCCAGCCTGTGTATGCCGTTCCTTTCGGGGCATAAGCCGCCAGGGCAGTGTAGCGGCTTTGGGAAGGGGAAGCCTTCAACCAGCATTGAACGGAATAAGAGCCGTTATGATCTTTTAGAACGTAGGGAAAATAAAGCGGCTTGCGTGCGGCCGCATCGGCGCCAAGGTCCAGGGCCGCACCCTGTATCCCTTTGCCGGTGTGATACGCGGCCTTATCGTCGAAGGATTGACGGTACACGGGCGCCTGCGCGAAGCCGCCGATGGATAACAGGCAGCATACCGCCTGGAGGAATATCTTTTTCATGTTCAGAGTAGCAAAGCCTGAAATTAATCAATCCTCTTTTAAAATATCCCCATTCCTGTATTCATCAGTAAAAGATAACTCACCAGGAACACCAACAGGAAAGAAAGACTCAACGCAAAATACCGCACTATCTTCCTGCTGCCTTTCCTGAACGGCGCCAGGAAAAAGAAGTGAACACCCCAGACGGGCAGCGCCACCAGGAAGTTCATCACCACCAGCAAAGCGGTGAACGATACGGCAAACACGGCGGGCTCAATCACCAGCCCCGAGGCCAGCCCGTACAAAACGCCCATCAGCAGCGTCACCGCCAGGCAATACAAGGCATACCTGCATCCTTTTTTGAACATGGTGAAGAAGTATTGCATCCTGCTTCTGATACCGGTGTGGATCAGTATCCTGATGCGTTCTTTCGGTTTGCCGTTTTGTTTGCGGTAACGCGGCCACCAGATGATAAAACCGGTGACGAACAACGCCAGCGGCATCAGCCCGCCGATCAGGGCCAGCACCTGCGTAGGCCTGCCGCCGAAGCTGCCGTAATGTATCGGTGTGAGCCAGCTGAGGTAAGCATTGCCGGATGGGGGAAAGTCCGTCCTGCTGTTCAGCAGCACCCTGCCGCTGTACTGGTCCAGGATGAGCATTTCGCGCTTGCCGCTTTTGGGCGCGCCCTGGCCAACGAGGTCCAGGCGGTAATTGCCGGTGCTGTCCACCGGAAACGCCAGCCCGGCGATCCTTGCGCCCGGCATCGTTTCTCCTGTGATGGACACTACTTCGTCCAGCGACAAGGTTTTGGCGCCCGCCGTGTACGTGGACTGTGCGCCCAGCAACGCGGCCACGCCCTGCGGGTTCTGGCCGTTCAGTATAAAAAGCAATGCGATCACCAGCGGGGAAAAGGTGATGCAGAAACCCGTGAGCGACAGCAAAGCGACCACAGGCGAGGAATAAAACCCGAGTACATTGTGCCAGTCGTAGTTCTGGCGTTTAAACCCGGCGCTGAACTTCACCGTCAGCATAGCCTTCAGCTGGTTCCACTTCTGCGGGATCCAGAGCCGGAGGCCGCTGATAGTGAGTATCAGCAGGCAGAGCGACGAAAGGCCCACAATATATCTTCCCGCCACGGGTATCAGCAGCGTGCGGTGCAGCTCCGTGACGATGTGAATAAAAGAACTTTCATGAATACGTTTCCCGCTTAGCCCGCCGGTATATGGATTGATAAAAAACTCGTCTTCCGTATTAAAGTTAAAAAGCCGGTAAGCGCGGTTGGGCTTGTCTTCCACGTCCATCAGCAGGTAATCGAAACGTATGTCCGGGTATTTGTTTTTGATGACAGGCACTACTTCGGGGATGCTCATGCGGTGCTGCTGCTCCATGACGAGGAACAGCTCCGGGTTCAGCGCCCGGTCTATTTCGTCCTGGAACACCAGGATGCTGCCGGTGACGCCTACAAAGGCCACAATAGCGCCCGCGACGATACCCAGGTACAGGTGCCATTTGCCGAACCAGCGCTGCTGGTGCTTCGCCCATTGGAGCCGGAGATGTTTCATGATGATGATTTAGCGTTGGCCCGGATTGCCGGAGGGCAAATGTGGCTAAAAAACAACCAGGGCATTTACGCAAAAGGAAAATTCTTTACGCCAAACCGGAAAACTTGAGCAGTACTGCCTATATGCCCGGGTTGGAAGGGTTATTTTAAGGTAAAACACGTAAATTAATGGCGTGGGGCCTGTAACATCCGCCGGCCCCGCTCCGTTTAAACAGAAATAAAACCTAAGCTATGCGGTCCCTAGTCCTCCTGCTTCTCTCCACACTGCTGCTTTTTGCCTGTAAAAAAAATAAAAAGGATATTAATCCCGATGCTCCCTTCGGAGATTATCATTACCAAGGCATAACCTATACGCTGCAAGGCGACCTCAAGAGGGATATCCTGGATATTTACCTGTCTTTTCATGATGGCGATAAATACGATTTTATCCAGAAGATCCCGGCCTCGGACAACGAATTGAAAATGGAGGGCCAGCGGTATTACACGGTCGGGGCGGACAGTATTTATTTTCACGGCATAGAAATGGCCTCTTCCTCCACCGTGCAGGGTTACCGGTATACGATAAAGGGGGACAGCATGATCATGATCCGGACAGTGACGCCGAGTTTTTCCCGGCAGATCAGGGTGAGGCGTGTACGCTAAGATACATGAGCAATAAAATATAAAAACAGCCCGCAGGTTTTGAAGCCTGCGGGCTGTTCCGTTTATATCCTCCGTGTTTTTTGTTATTTTTAGGCTTTAGCCAGCTTTACATTCAAAATCTAACCGATGAGGGCAAAAAACATTTCCCGCAACCTGATATTCGCCATCAGCATGACTACAGCCACTACTTTATCCGGCCAGGCGCCGGCCGCGGACAACCCGTTGTTACAGCCTTACACCACTTCTTTTAAGGTGCCGCCTTTTACAGACATCAAACCAGCGCACTTTATGCCCGCGTTTGAAGCCGGCATGCAGCAGCAACAGGAAAAGATAACAGCGATCACCGCACAAAAAAGCGCGCCCGATTTCGAGAACACCATTGCGGCGCTGGAGCAAAGCGGCAAACAATTGCAGCTTGCCGGCACGGTCTTCTTTAACCTTACTTCCGCCAATACCAATCCTGAGCTGGAAGCCCTCAGCCGACAGATAGCGCCGCGCATGGCCCAGCACAGCGACGATATTTACCTGAACCCGAATTTGTTCGCCCGGGTAAAAACCGTGTACGACCATCGCGCCACACTCAAACTCACCCCCGAACAGTACCGCCTGCTCGAAAAAACATACAAGGCATTTGTGCGCAGCGGCGCAAAACTCAGCGAAGCGCAGCAGATGCAGATGCGCAACATCAACAAGGAGCTGTCGCTGCTCACCGTAAAATTCGGGCAGAACCTGCTGGCCGAAACGAACGGTTTTGAAATGATCGTGGACAAACAGGAGGACCTTGCAGGCCTCCCCGCCTCCGTGACTGCGGCCGCCGCGGCATCCGCCAAAGACGCCGGCAAAGAAGGCAAATGGCGTTTCACCCTGCACAACGCCAGCGTGATGCCTTTCCTGCAATACGCGCAGAACCGCGCCCTCCGTGAAAAAATGTATAAAGCCTATACCAACCGCTGCAACAACAACGATGCGCTCGACAATAAAGAGATCGTATCCCGGCTGGCTACCCTGCGCGCGGAAAAAGCGGCGCTGCTGGGTTATGCCTCACATGCGGACTTTGTACTGGAAGAAAACATGGCTAAAACGCCCGCGCAGGCAAACGAACTGCTGAACAAACTCTGGACCGCCGCACTGCCCGTTGCCAAAAACGAGGCCGCCGAAATGCAGAAAGTAATGGACCGGGAGGGCAAAAACGAACAGCTGGAAGCCTGGGACTGGTTTTACTACGCGGATAAAGTAAGAAAGGAAAAATACAACTACGACGCTGAGGAACTGCGCCCGTACTTCAAGCTGGAGAACGTGCGCGAAGGCATCTTTGCCACCGCCCAAAAACTTTACGGCATCACGTTCACCCAACTGAAGGACATTCCCGTGTACCGGGAAGACGTGACCGCTTACGAGGTAAAAGAAGCAAACGGGCAGCACATCGGTGTGATCTATATGGACTTTTTCCCGCGCGCGTCCAAACGCGGCGGCGCATGGATGACCTCCTACCGCAAGCAGGCCACCGAAAAAGGAACACGCATTGCGCCGGTGGTATCCATCGTATGCAACTTCACCAAACCGAACGGCAACCAGCCCGCGCTGCTCACGCCCGATGAAGTGGAAACCTTCTTCCACGAGTTTGGCCACGCGCTGCACGGCCTGCTGTCCAACGTTCGGTACGAAACCCTTTCCGGCACTTCCGTGCCCCGCGACTTCGTGGAGCTGCCTTCGCAGATCATGGAGCACTGGGCCTTTGAGCCTGAAGTACTGAAGATGTACGCCAAACATTATGAAACCGGCGAACTGGTGCCCGATGCGCTGGTAGCCAAAATGAAAGAAGCGTCCAAATTCAACCAGGGATTTGCCACGGTGGAATATTTGGCCGCTTCGCTGCTGGATATGAATTATCATACCATCGCTGCCGGCACGAAAGTGGACGCGCCCGCTTTTGAAAAACAGCAGATGGATAAACTCGGCCTCATCCCGCAGATAGCGCCGCGTTACAAGAGCACTTATTTCCAGCATATCTTCTCCGGCGGTTATTCCGCGGGGTATTACAGTTACATCTGGTCCGAAGTACTGGATAATGACGCCTTTGCCGCGTTTAAGGAAACCGGCAATATCTTCGATCCTGCTACGGCCAGATCGTTCCGTACGAATGTGCTGGAAAAAGGCGGCACCGTGGAGCCGATGGACCTTTATAAGGCCTTCCGCCTTCGCGCGCCGGAGGTGAAGTTCCTGCTGAAGAGCCGTGGGCTGGAAAATTAAAACTCAGATACAGGCGGGGTAAAATTTTAAAATGATGCCTTTGCCGGGATAAAATGATTAAAAAGGCCGGAACGGTGTTCCGGTCTTTTTATTACCGGTCCCGTTTACTACTTGTCTGCTACTTCTATACTGCTTAGGAACAGCTTCGCTACTTGTTACTACTCTATCACTACTATTAGACTACTCTACTACTACACTACCACTACTCTTACACCGCTATTAGACGCCAATTGTCATACTCATGACAAAAGCACCCCGTCCATACACTCACCATACACTATCCCAGGCGTATCGTAGGAGTATCTATGGAGTATCTATACTTCAACGGTACGGGCAGCCATTTTTTCCCGAAAAACATAAAGGTTACATAAAGGTTAGACAAAGGTTACACCGGCTTTTACAAAGGTTACGGTGAGTTAGACAAAGGTTAGCCGGCATTTTGCCCGGTCTTGTCCTGATATAGGCTTACAATGATTTGCGGTGCAAACCCGGTGTAAACCCGGTGCAAACCCGATGCAAACCCGGTGTAGACCCGGTGCAAACCCGGTGTAGACCCGATATAGACCCGATGTAGACCCGGTATAGAACCGAGGTAGACCCGATAAGAACCAAATTTCACCCCTCCACCCACCACATTGTCATGCTCATGACAAAGGATTGTACGAAAAAAAGGCGACGTAGGTTAGAGGCCGGTTAGACGTAGGTTAGAGGCCGGTTAGACCGGGTTTTTACCTAGGTTAGACGTAGGTTAGAGGCCGGTTAGAAACGCCATCGCCTGTGCAGTTTGCGCTAAGTACAGGGGATACGACGTGCAGCAACCGTTTACCGGGCGGTGAACGGCTCCATCAGCTCCACCCGGGTGCCATCCGAATCATAAAGGTTCAGCAGCCAGCGGTTGTTTCGCCCGATGCGGGGAGAAGGCACGCCGCCATTGCGGAAACGCAGGGCGTCCACGGCTTTCTGCATATCGGGCACCATCAGGGCGATGTGATGGGCGGAGCCCAATTGGCGGCGGTTTGCCGGTGGTTTTACGAGCATGTATTCCAGGTAATCCGTGCTTTCGGGAAGGCGCATGTTGATCCAGCTGGTAACACTGTCCGTGGCGCCGCCGCGCCAGGTTTCGCTGAAACCCAGGATGGCGGCGTAAAAAGAATCCGCACGGATGGGATCAGCCACGGTAAGGCCCGCGTGAAGGATACGATCCGAGATGGCGGGGGTAGCCGCCGGTTTACCCACCTCCAGCTGCACGAATAAGATCTTATGCCCATCGGGGTCTTTTACGCCGATAGCGGACTTATCCGGCCCGGGTTGGACACTTACCCCTTTCTGGAGTAAATAAGCCTTCATTCGGGCTAAATCGGAGGTTTGGAAAGCGAGGCTCAGCAGCCGGTCGTCCTGCGTGGGCGGCAGGCCGTCCCTGAGGAGGATGTGCTGCCGGGCATTCACCTGCGCAATAAGGGTATGCGGCGTCCTTTGCAGCGGATAGCCCAGGTAATCCCCATAAAACTTAACGGCTGAATCCAGGTGGCTCACCTGAATCTCAACATAAGCGATACCGGTGATCTCCGGTCTTTGAACCTGCTGCGCACCCGCTTTTCCGGCGGCTATACACAGCAGCAAACTCATGACAAGTTGTTTCATAACGATTGGAATTACTCCCAAAATACAAAATTCAGCCCCGCATATCCTATACTTTCTAACCCGTTTATCTTCCTCTCTATTAATTAATTATCATTTTTGTATCAAAGGAGCTTAGTAAATAATATTATTTAAAAAGTACTATACTATTAAAATATTAATTATTAACTTGAAACTCGCTTTTAAAATAATTAACTAAGTAATCAGCCGGCCTTTGCCGGGAAGTGCCACGTTCCTATACCGCTTTTTCAACTATTGCTTTGATAACACGCTATGCATACCACGGACAAAACGCAAGTATCTCGAAACATATCAACCACAAGTACGCTAATGAAACAAACAACATTCGCTATCCTGTTGCTGATGCTGGCATCCCTCACATCAGCAGCACAAGCCGTTAAGATCACCGGAAAGGTTACCGGGGAAGATGGGGAACCATTGGCCGGTGTATCTATTATGGTAAAAGGCACCAAAACAGGCACCGCCACCAATGAACAGGGCCTATTCACCCTCAGCCCCCAGGAACTGAAAGGGATCCTCGTATTCTCCAGCATCGGCTTCCTCACCAAAGAAGTGACGCTCACCAAAGCCACCGTGTACAACACCGTGCTCGTCCAGGACCCGCAGGCCCTGAAACAGGTAGTGGTAGTAGGTTACGGCACCGTCCAGCGCAAAGACCTCACCGGCTCGGTGGGCAGCGTGAACGTGGCGGACCTTCAGAGAGCGCCCGTAAAATCCTTTGACGAAGCCCTGGCCGGCCGCGTGGCGGGCGTACAGGTAACCTCCTCCGAAGGCCGCCCCGGCGCCGCTATAGACATCGTGATCCGCGGCGGTAACTCCGTTACCCAAAACAACTCGCCCCTCTACGTGATAGACGGCTTCCCCATGGAGAACCCGGGCGGGGACAACGAAAGCAATCCCATCAACGCGCTGGACCCTGCGGACATCGAATCCATCGACATCCTGAAGGACGCTTCCGCCACCGCCATCTACGGCGCCCGCGGCGCGAACGGCGTGATCGTGATCACCACCAAACGCGGTAAAGCCGGCAAAACCACCATTAATTATAATACCTACTTCGGCTGGCAGGAAAGCAACAAACGCCTGGACGTACTGGACCCTTACGAGTTCATCAAACTCCAGAACGACATCGATCCGCTCATGACCATGACGCTCTACCGCATCAGGAACCAGAATGGCGTGAAGGACACCCTGCCTTTGGAATATTATAAAAACGTGCAGGGCATCAACTGGGAAGACCAGGTGATGCAAACCGCGCCTATGCAAAGCCATCACCTTTCGCTCGGCGGCGGTAATGACAAAACGAAATTCAACGCCTCTTTTTCTTACTTCGACCAGCAGGGCATCATCATCAACTCCGGCTTCAAAAGGCTGCAGGGCCGCCTGAGCCTGGACCACACCGTGTCCAACAAACTGAAAGTAGGGATGAACGCCGCGTATGCGAACGTAAAACGGTACGGCACGCCCACTTCCTCCAGCAGTTACAACAACGAGCTGAACCTACTCTTCAGCGTATGGGCCTACCGCCCCATCACTTTGCTGAACTCTACCTCCAACCTCATCGAGGAAGGGACGGACCCCGAAGTAGAGCCTGGTTTTGATTTCAGGTGGAACCCCATCATCACCACCCAAAACGAGCTGCGCGAAAACTACAACGACAATTTCTCCATCAACGCTTATGGCGAATACGCCATCCTGCCCGGCCTGAAATTCAGGAGCAGCATCGGTTATACCAAAGGCGCCACCCGCGTGGACGTATTTAACAACGGCCTTTCCCGCAGCGGCAACCCTACCACGAACAACCAGGTGAACGGCGGCATGACCTATATCAACTCTTCCAGCTGGCTGAATGAAAACACGCTGACCTGGAATAAAAAGATCAACCAGCACCAAAGCCTGTCCGTACTCGGTGGCTTTACCATGCAGGAAGGCGCCAGCTCTGCGTTTGGCGCATATGCCAAACTGCTGCCCAACGAGGGCCTTGGCCTGAGCGGCCTGGATGAAGGCGTTCCTTTATCGATCACCTCCACTTCTTCCGCATGGAGCCTGGCTTCATTCCTGGGCAGGGTGAATTATAATATTATGTCGAAGTACCTGTTCACGGCATCTTTCCGTACGGACGGCTCTTCCCGCTTCAGCAACGGCAACCGTTGGGGCTCCTTCCCTTCCGGCGCGTTCGCATGGCGTTTCGGCGCGGAGCCCTTCATGCAGTCACTGCATTTTATCTCGGACGCGAAACTGCGCACCAGCTGGGGCATCACGGGAAACAACAACGTGGGTAACTTCTCCAATTATATGAACTACATCACGCCCACCACCGGCGGCTATTCCTTCGGCAACATCCAGAACCCGGGCAGCTATCCCGGTTCCATGGGCAACCCGGACCTGAAATGGGAAAGGACGGCGCAGACAGACATCGGCCTGGACCTCGGTTTCCTGAAAGACCGCATCAAACTGGCGGTGGACGTATACCGCAAAAACACCAGCAACCTGCTGCTGAACGCGAACCTTCCCGGCAGTACCGGTTATGCCACGCAGTTCAAAAACATCGGCAAGGTGCGCAACGAAGGCCTGGAGATCAGCCTCTTTGCGAACGTGGTGAAAGGAAAAGACTTTAACTGGAATTCCAGCTTCAACATCTCTTTTAACCGCAACAAGGTACTGGAACTGGCGGAAAACGAACGCTCCATGCTCACGACCCAGTACTGGGGAGACGATTGGGTGCTGATACCGGCGTACATCGCCAGGGTTGGCTCGCCTGTAGCACAGTTCTACGGCCATGTATCAGACGGTGTATATAAATATTCAGACTTCGATAAAGTAGGTGAAAATTACATCCTCAAAGACAACGTAACCGCCAACGGCGAAGTGCGCACACAGGTACAGCCCGGCGACATCAAATACAAAGACATGAACGGCGACCTGCTGATAGACGATTACGACAAAACGGTGATCGGCAACCCGCTGCCCGTGCATACCGGCGGCTTCAGCAACAATTTCGAATACAAAGGTTTTGACCTCGGCATTTTTTTCCAGTGGTCTTATGGCAACGACATTTACAATGCGAACCGCCTGATGCTGGAAACCGGTTATAAATACAACACGAACCAGTACGCCTCTTATAAGAATCACTGGAGCCCGGAGAATCCCGAATCGAACATCCCGCGTGTGAAAGGCACTACCATGAAGACCTACGCCACCTGGATGGTGGAAGACGGTTCTTTCCTTCGCCTGAAAACCGTACAGCTGGGGTACAACATCCCGCAGAGCGTGCTGAAAAGAGCGAAGATCAGCAACATCCGCGTATATGCCACCGCGCAGAACCTGTACACCTGGACGAAGTATTCCGGTTATGATCCCGAAGTGTCCATCCGCAACAGCGCGCTTACGCCCGGCTTCGACTACTCCGCTTACCCGCGGCCGAAAACAGCTACCGTAGGCTTAAACGTTACCTTCTAATTTCAAAATGGCGAGAACATGAAATACATCCTGTATAGCTTCCTGATATTGTCCACCGGCGCCATATCCTGCAACAAATTCCTGGATAAAACGCCCACGGACTTCCCCCTGCCGAAAAATTATTTCAAAACGGAGAACGACGTGAATACCGCGCTCAGCGGCATTTACGACCCGCTGGGTAAAACCGGCACCTATGGCCGTACGTTGTTCTTTGAGCTGGATATGAGCGACGAAGGTTTCAACGCCCTGTCCACCACTACCATCGACCTGTCCATCAACAACTTCAATTCGTCGGACACCAAGGTGAACACGCTCTGGAACCTTTTGTACCAGGGCATCAACCGCGCGAACGTATTCCTTGAGAACATCGACAATGCCGATGTGGAAATGGATGAGGCCAAACGCAAGGCTGCCAAAGGCCAGGCGCTTTTCCTGCGGGCGTATTATTATTTTATGCTGGTGAGCAACTGGGGCGATGTACCGGTGCGGTTGGAATCCATCAAAAATGTAAACGATGTAAGCCGTGCCAGAACCGCTTCTTCAGAGATATACGCCTTCATCGTAAAAGACATGGAAGCGGCGGCGGACCTGGTGAACCCGATCAGCGCCTATACTTACAACAGCCGTATCACGAAGTCTGTAGTATGGGGCATCCTCGCCAGGGTGAACCTGAAGATGGCGGGGTATCCGCTGAACGACGCCACCCGCTGGGCAGAAGCGCGCAAATGGGCTTTTAAGGCCATGGAACCGGCGAACGGTCATACTTTAAATCCGAATTACGCACAGATCTTCATCAACCAGTGCCAGGATAAATACGATACAAAAGAAGTGCTGTGGGAAGTGGAGTTCAACAAAGTGAACAACGGCAGCCAGGACGAAGAAGGTTCCGTGGGCTCCATCAACGGCATCGGTTCTTCGGACAGGAGCATGTACAGCTACGGCGCGGTGCACATCACCGAAAGATATTACCGCGCGTTCGGCGCGGGCGATCTGCGCCGCGACTGGACCAGCAACGCTTATTATTACGGCACCGTAGGCGGTGTGGTGAATTCAAAAATACCTTACCCGGCTACCTCCATTTATAACAGGTGTAATGCAAAGTGGAGAAGGGAATATGAAACAGCCCTTCCCAAAAACATCAACACCTCTTCCATCAACTTCCCTGTGCTCCGCTACTCCGACGTGCTGCTGATGTTCGCCGAAGCGGACAATGAAGTGAGCGGCCCGACCGCCGAAGCCTACGAAGCGGTGAACAAAGTAAGAAGAAGAGCCTATGGCCTGCTGCTGCCCACGCCTCCCGATCCTGCTGCGGACGCGGACCTTGCAGATGGCCTGGACCAGGTTTCCTTCCGCGATGCCGTTAGAAAAGAACGTTCGCTGGAGCTTGGTTTTGAAGCCATCCGCCGCCACGACCTCATCCGCTGGGGCATTTACATCACCACGATGAAAGACCTTGCGAACGAGATCACTACTACGGCGCCGGCGGCTTACAAATACGCTTCCCGCCACGGGGACAACCTGGGCCAGCGCCACCTGCTGCTGCCCATACCCAGTTCCGAAATGGCGATCAACAAAGCGCTTGTTCAAAACCCGGAATGGTAATCAATTCAGCAACCCTTAAATCATCGACAAATGTTCAAGTATAAAAATATGCTTCCCCTGGCCGCCATCAGCCTTCTTTTCGCCTGCAAGCGGGATGTGGTGGAGCTTCCAGCCTTCGAAGCGCGTGCCGAAAAAGCGGAATATAAAGCGGGAGATTCCGTGCTTTTCTTTTTCTCCGGCGAGCCGGACATCATTACATTTTACTCCGGCGAGCCTGGTAAAGAATACCGTTACAAAGACCGTACGGATATGGAAGCCGGCGTTACCCAGCTGGAATTCATCAGCCGCGTGCTATACGGCAGCCAGGCGAACAACCTGAAGGTAGTAGCCTCCAACGAATTCACGGGCATCTACGACTCCGCCAATGTAAAAAAGAGCAGCTGGGTGGACATCACCAGCCGCTTTACGCTGGCTACCGCGCCCGGCGGCGGCCTGAGCGCAAACACACCTTCCGGCAAAGCGGACCTCTCCGACCTCGTGGTAAAAGGCAAACCGCTGTATCTCGGTTTCCAGTACCTCGGTGAAAAACCGCCCGGCGCCACCCCCACACAGCGTACCTGGCGTATTCTCGGTTTCTCGCTGACGAGCACATTGCCCGGCGGCTCTCCGAATACCCTCGTGAATCACGTATCCGCGGGCTGGCTGGCCATTGACGTGATCAATAAGGCCAACAAATGGGCGGTGGCCGCGGATAATATCCAGTTTGCACCAAACGGCACGCTGGAAGTATCCGAAGACTGGATGATCACCAAACCTATCTGGGTTACCAAAGTAGCGCCGGACAAAGGCACTGCCATCAAAGACTACAGCAAAAGGAAAGAAAGCTACAGCTATGTATTCGCCAAACCCGGCACCTACACCGTCACTTTTGTAGGATCGAATACCAGCTCGAAGGAAATAAAAACAGTTGTGAAAGAAATTACGTTGACTATAGTGCCTTAATATGAAGTCTTTTTTATTCGGATGTATTGTATTCATTTGCGCGGCCAGCCCTCTGGCCGCGCAAAATATTTCTATCCTGCCCGTGCCTGCAAAAACAGTGAGAACAAAAGGCAGTTTTGTTATAAAACAGAGCATGCGTATTGTGGCCCCGGATACCGCGCTGGCAAAGCTATTAGCCGCCTCTGTCAGGGAGCTGACGGGTATAGATCTAAAAACAGCTGCTACTGGTCCCGGCAGTATTTATTTTCTGCAGGGCGCGGATTCATTGGGCAATGAAGGTTACCGGCTGGAAATATTACCGGGGCGGATCAACATAATTTCTCACCAGCCCGCGGGCTGGTTCTACGGCATACAAAGCCTGTTGCAGCTGCTTCCCGCGGAGCGCGGTATTCCCTGCATGGAGATCACGGACCGGCCCCGCTTCGCCTGGCGCGGCCTGATGCTGGACGTGAGCCGTCATTTTTTCTCCAAAGCGGTGATCCTCTCTTACATCGACCAGATGGCGAAATACAAACTCAATACGTTCCATCTCCACCTTACGGACAACCAGGGTTGGCGCATAGAGATCAAATCCATGCCGAAGCTTACCAGTGTGGGTGCATGGAGAGTGCCGCGCACCGGTTACTGGAAAGGCATGCCCGCACCCGCGCCTGGTGAAGCGGCTACTGACGGCGGGTTTTATTCGCAGGACGATATCCGTGAAATGGTACAATACGCCGCCAAAAGATTTGTGACCATCGTGCCGGAAATAGATGTGCCCGGCCACAGTCTTGCGCTGATTGCCTCCTATCCGGAGCTGAGCTGTACCAAACAGCCGCAGCAGGTACTGGCCGGCGATCCATGGAATACCTCGCGCGCGAATGTGCTCTGCGCCGGAAACGACAGCATCTACGCCGCGCTGGATAAAATATTCACGGAAGTGGCTGCACTGTTTCCCGGCGAATACATTCACGTTGGCGGTGACGAAGTACAGCGGATCTACTGGAACAAATGCCCGCATTGCAAGCGTCGCATCAATAGCGAAAGACTTAAAAGCGCGGAAGCATTGCAAACCTACTTTATCGGCCGCGTGGCGAAGATCGTGGAGAGCAAAGGCAAAAAGGTAATGGGCTGGTACGAAAACCTTGATAGCAGTATGGTGCCCGGCATGGCGCAGATGAGCTGGAAAAACACCAAAGGCGGCGCGCTGGCTTCGCAGGCGGGACACAAAGTAGTGATGACGCCCGCATTTTTTACCTACCTCGATTTTTATCAAAACGATCCTTCGCTGGAAAACGGTCCTTTCACCGTTTGCCGCCTCAGCAGCTGCTACGCCTTTGACCCGCTGGCGGATGGTGCGCTGGAAACCAACGTACTTGGCGGGCAGGGCAGTCTTTGGACGGAACAGGTGCCCAACGAGCGGAAACTCCAATATATGACCTGGCCACGGGCGCTGGCGCTGGCCGAAGTATTGTGGTCGCCCAGGGACAGCCTGAACTGGCCCCGGTTTACCGGGCGTATGGAGGCCCAGTTTCCGCGCTTTGACCGCGCCGGCGTAAAATATGCCACCGCATACCTGGAACCGCTCGTAAATGCCGTCATTATGCCGGACAGTACTTACTGCATCCGTTTAGCCGCGGAAGTGGAAGGGCTTGATATTCATTATAGTTTCGACGATACCAGCCCCGATAATTTTTATCCCCGCTATACCGGCGCCCCCGTTGCTATTCCGAAAGGCGCTCATCATATCCGGGTCATTTCTTACCGGCAGGGAAGACCGGCCGGCAGGGAATTAAACCTTGATCTGGCGGAACTTACCAAAAAAGCCGCGCGTAAATAAAATATAGCCCGGTATTGTGCGCCGGGCTACACTTTTTCATTTCGCTTTTATTACCTTTGCTCATTACAAAAAGATTGTTCAATCCAAATGAAGCACAAACTTAGCTGCCTGTTGATTGATGATGATAGGGATGACCAGGAAATATTCAAACTTGCTTTACAGGATGTAAACGAGGAAGTGTATTGCCTGACTGCGGATGATGGTATCAAGGGTTTGCAAATGCTGCAAACGGAGGAGAACTTTGTTCCCAGTTTCATTTTCCTGGATCTCAATATGCCGCGCATGACCGGCAAAGACTGCCTGACCGCCATCAAAAGCAATCCCATGCTGGCTTCCATCCCGGTAGTGATCTACTCTACTTCTTCGGACCCGAAGGATATCCAGGACACCAAAGAGCTTGGCGCGACGGATTACGTGGTGAAACAATACAGTATCGCTTCGCTGAAGGAGATCCTCAAACGTTATTTTAACTGATTTTTTCCGGCTGACTGAATAGGTTGCCCGCTGCTATGTTTACGCGGAATGGGCACATATTCCGTTAAATGTTCTTTTTCCAGATGCGCTGGTGGTCCGGGAACTGGCGGTATTTATACGCGATCGGGGAATATTTCAGATTTTCCTTGCCGCCGAGCGCCAGGTAACCGTTTATTTCCAGGCTGTCATCGAAGAGCTGGAGGGCTTTGTGTTGTAATTCTTTGTTGAAGTAAATGAGCACATTCCTGCACAGGATCAGCTGGAATTCGTTGAAGGACCGGTCTGTGGCCAGGTTGTGCGGGGAAATAACCATTCTTTTGACGAGCTGTTCGTCGAACTTCGCCCAGTCGTAGCGGGCGGAGTAGTATTTGGAAAAATCTTCGGTGCCGCCGCTGAGGATATAGTTTTCGGAGAATTGTTTCATGTACCGCAGCGGGAAGATCCCTTTCCTGAGTTTTTCCAGTACACCGGGATTGATATCCGTAGCGTACAGCAGCGATTTTTGCAGCAGGCCGGCTTCCTGTAGCATGATGGCCATGGAAAACACTTCTTCGCCGGTGGAGCAGCCCGCATGCCAGATGCGTATCAGGGGGGCGGCGGCCAGTTTAGGCAATACTTCCTGCCGCAGGCACCGGTAAAAATGCGGGTCGCGGAACATCTCTGTAACGTTCACCGTGATCTCTTCCACGAAGTGCCTGAAATAATCCGCGTCGTACTGTATCCTGTTCCTGAAATCTTCAAAGTCCCGGAACCGGTCCAGCATATACAGCCGGTTGATCCTGCGTTTCAGGGAAGGCCGCGCATAATGCGTGAAATTATATCCGTACCTGTCCAGGATCTGTTCCAGCAATGCGTCTATCTGTGCGTCCTGCACCCCAAATTCCTCCATCATCTCCTTGTTATTTACCGGTATCATACAACCATACCCTTAACAGAGAGAGCAATTGATCAATGTCTACCGGTTTGCTGATATAATCCGAAGCGCCTGCTTCAATACATTTTTCCCTGTCCCCTCTCATCGCTTTGGCCGTAACGGCTATCACCGGCATGGCGGCGGTTTGCGGGTCCGCTTTGATGAGACGGGTGGATTCGTAACCGTCCATTTCAGGCATCATCATATCCATCAGCACAATGTCCACCGGTTCTTTTTTCACTTTATCCAGCGCCTCTTTGCCGTCCATGGCGGAGATCACCTTCATACCGCATTGCTCCAGGGCTTTGGACAGCGAGAAGATATTTCGCACGTCATCGTCCGCCACCAGCACTGTTTTGCCACGCAGTACCACATCCATCATACCCAGGCCGCCGGCGTTGCCGTTGGCGTCTTTCTGCCCGTCCACCAGGTGGAGGAACAGGGATACTTCGTCCATGATACGCTGGTATGAATTCGCAACTTTGATCACCACGGAATCCGCATAGCTGCGCAATTGCTGCTCTTCCTCGCGGCCCAGGTTCCTGCCGGTGAATACGATGATGGGAATGTTTTCCAGCCCCTGCTGTTTTTTCACTTCTTCCAGCGTGTCGTAAGAGCGGCTGCGCGACGCGCCCATGTCCAGGATCACGCAGTTCACTTCTTTTTTCAGCAATGCTTCCACGCTGCCGCTGATGGAGTCTTTTATTTCCGTGTTCACTTTATAGTTGCCGAGGAAATAAGCCAGCGCCTTGGCGTGTTTGATATTCTCCTCCACGATCAGCACTTTGCGCGGGTTTTTGTTCAGCATAAACTCGATCTGCGAAAAGATATCTTCCATCTTTTCGAAGCTCACGGGTTTGTCTATAAAATCCACCGCGCCTTTGCTCAGGCTCTTGAAGCGCGCCTGGTAGCTGGACATGACGTGTACGGGAATATGTTTGGTCTTCGGGTTGTTCTTCAGTTCTTCCATCACCTCCCATCCGTCTTTTACGGGCAGCTGGATGTCCAGCAGGATGCCGAGCGGCGAATATTGTTCAACCAGCTTAAACGCTTCGTCGCCGCGTACGGATACAACACCTTTGTAACCTTTGCTCCTGGTGAATTCCAGCAGCGATTTCGCAAAGTTGGTATCGTCTTCCACGATCAGGATCACGCGGTCGCCGGGTTTGACCTGGTTCCGGTCGTCTTCTATTGGCGCGGGGATGGTTTCACTTACAAAACGCTGGCGCAATTGCGGTATCTCTTTTAAGGGAGCAGGCCCGCTGTTCTGTTCTTCTTCCGGCACAATGATACTGGCGGCCGTTTCGGGTAATATGACGATAAACTCGCTGCCTTTGCCGGGTGCGCTTTTCAGGCGGATCTCGCCGCCCAGCAGTTTGGCAAATTCCCGGCTGATGGACAGACCAAGGCCGGTGCCACCGTATTTGCGGCGGGTGGAGCCGTCTTCCTGCCGGAAGGCTTCAAAGATCAGGTTCTGTTTATCCGCCGCAATGCCAATGCCTGTGTCTTTCACCACGAAAGCCAGCTTGTCGCGGGAGCCTTCGGGCCTGTATATCTTCAGTTCCACGCTGCCTTCGTCTGTGAACTTCATCGCGTTGGACAACAGGTTGCGTAATATCTGTTCCAGCCGCTGGCGGTCCGTTTCCATGGAAGGCGGCACATCCGGCTCCTGCGTGACCGTAAAGCGGATGCCTTTTTCCATGGCCATGGGGGTGAACAGCGATTTCATATCCTGCGTCAGCTCATTCACATCCACTTCGGAATATACCAGGTCCATTTTACCGGCTTCGATCTTGGAAAGGTCCAGTATCTCGTCTATCAGCGTGAGCAGGCCTTTACCGGACTGTTGTATCACGAGTGCGTATTCTATCTGCTCATCGCTCAGGTTCTGCTTGCTGTTTTCCGCCATCAGGCGAGACAGCAGGAGGATGGAATTTAGCGGGGTGCGCAGTTCATGGCTCATGTTTGCCAGGAACTCCGATTTGTAGCGGGTGCTTTGCGCCAGTTCTTCAGCTTTGCGTTGTATATCCGCATTCCGTTCCATCACCAGCTGGTTGGTTTCTTCCAGCACACGGGCGCGGTCTTCCAGCAGGTCGTTCGCATCTACCAGTTCTTCCTGCTGTACTCTCAGTTCTTCTTCGGAAGCCTGGAGTTTTTCCGTCTGTGCTTCCAGCTCGCTGTTAATATTTTCGAGTTCGTTGTGTTGTGCCTGCAACTCCTCTGACTGGCTTTGTGTTTCTTCCAGCAGTTCCTGCAGGCGCCTGCGGTTTTCCACGCTGTAGATGGCGGTGCCTATGTTATGCGCGGCGTCTTCGAGGAAAGACTGTTCGCGCGGGCCGAAGTTTTTCAAAGAGCCGAGTTCTATCACGCCGGTTATTTTCCGTTCGTGATACAGCGGGATGGCGATCACGGAGCGGGGTTTGAGGGTACCGGTGGCATGGCGGATGGTGAGCAGTTCTTCGGGAATGTCTTCCAGCTTCAGCGTATGGCGGCTGAGCGCGCACTGGCCGGCAAGGCCCTCACCAAAGGCGATGGTTTTGTCCGTACCTGCGTTGTCAATGGCAAAACCGCCGGTGAGGTTGAGGTGAGAATCGCCTTCGGCTACATAAAAAGCCCCGGTCTGGCTACCGGTGTATTGTACGAGATAATCGATGATGTTGCGGGAAAGTGTGGGCAGGTCGTATTCGCCGATCATTTTATCATTCATCGAGGCAATGCCGGTTTGCTGCCATTCGCGGGCAGACAGTTCGTTGAAACTGCTTTCCAGCGAAGCGGCCATCCTGTTCAGCGATACGGAAAGCACACCCAGGCCGTCCGCCCCTTCTTCTTTCACGCGGGTATTGTATTCCCCGGCTGAGATATTTCCGGCCACGTTCTGGATAATATTGATACGGCGGTTGATGTCCGCGTCTTTGTCTTCCAGCTGTTTTTGTATCAGTAGCCGTTCTTGGAAATCTTTGCTCACTCTTGCGTAAGAAATCAGCGTGATCAGTACGGCGATGATGGAAGCGATTACGATAAACACCGGCGTAGTGGTGGCGAACCTGTTCATCCTGCCGGTACGTTCCGCGAGCAATGCGCGCTCACGGTCTTTCATCTCTTCTATCAACCGTCTTGATTCATCCATATACACTTTGCCTTCAGCCATGTCCTGCATGGTGAGCACGTCACCCTTTCTTTTTTTCCGGATGTTGTTGTTCAGCACGGTCATCCGCTGGTTGCTGACGGTGATCAGCTGCTCCGCGGCGGCCTGTTGTGTGGGATTATCCACCGTTGCGTCTTTGAACTGGCGGATATATTTCCTGATACTGTCCTCCGCGCCGCGGTAAGGATCGAGGAAATTTTCATCGTTGGTGATAATATAACCGCGCTGGCCGGTTTCCGCATCTTTCATGGAAGAAATAGCATCATCCAGGTAACGGATCACGTCATTGGTATGCTCTACCCTTTCCGCGCTCGCTACAAGGTTGCTGATGCTCACGTAAGAGGCGATGGCGCTGATGATCAGCAGGAATAATGAAAAGCCGAACCCGATGGCAAGGTTTCTTTGAAATGTCGACTTCATGAATATGTTTGTTCTGTTTGTTTTGTTTGCTGGCTGCCCATGGGCAATACCAGTATAAATTTGCTGCCTTTCCCTTCCTCGCTGGTGGCCGTTATAACGCCACCGTGCGTGTCTATGATCTTCTTGACGATAGCCAGGCCAATGCCCGTGCCTTCGTATTCGTTCCGGCCGTGAAGGCGCTGGAATATGACGAATATTTTGTCGAGGTATACTTCATCAAAGCCGATGCCGTTGTCTGAAACGGCAATGCGGCAATATTGCCCGTTTTTATCCACGGTGGCATCCGGGGCCGGCCGGCTTACGCGCTCCGCGCGGATGTGTATGGCCGGCTTCACGCCTGTTGCCGAAAACTTCAATGCATTGCTGAGGATGTTCTGGAATACCTGCCGCATCTGCCCGGGCACGGCCCACAGGGGCGGTATATTATCCACAACAATGTCCGCGCTTTTTTCACGGATAAGCAGCTCCATATCGTCCAGTATTTCGCGGATGATCACGTTCACATCCGTGGCATGGAACTTTTCGCTGATGGACAATTTGGAATAATCCAGCACGTCGGTGATGAGTTTATTCATGCGGTCCGCGCTGGAAATGATCTTGCTGAGGTATTGCACCGTATCCTGCTGATCCGTGCCGAATTTGCCATGGATGAGATTGCCGAACACCTGTATCTTCCGTAGCGGCTCTTTCAGATCGTGGGAGGCCACATAGGCGAACTGCTGCAATTCGTGGTTGCTGGCGGCGAGGTCCCGGTTGGCCCGTTGCAGCTCCTCCGTTCTCTGGCTCACGCGGTTTTCCAGCAGCTGGTTCATCATTTTCTGCTCGTGGATGTCCGTAAAGATGCCCACCCATTTTGCGATAACGTTGTCTTTCCGCACCGGCGTCATGCTCAGCAGGTGATAGCGGTATTCTTCGCTTTTGAGTGGTTTGATGCATACTTCCAGCACTTCCTGGCGGCCGGAGGCCATGGCTTTTTCGATACATTCCGTAATGGAAGGGCCCTCCTCCGGTGTGGCGGGGAGGTTTTCACGCCCCTCGGCATATTCGTGCCAGTACCGGTTCACAAATTCGATATTGCCTTCGCGGTTCAGGGTAAAAGCGATGTGCTGGATGGATTCCAGGATGGAGCGCAGCTCTTCCAGGCTGTGATACAGCGCTTCCTGGGCCGCTTTGCGCTCCGCGACTTCCTCCCGGAGCTTTTGCTGCGCGTCGTGCAGCTCCCTCGTCTGCAGGTGGAGGCGGTAAAAGGTGCTTACTTTCAGCAGGAGTATTTCCGGGTCGAAAGGTTTGGTCACGTAATCCATTCCGCCGGAGGTGTAGCCTTTGGTGATGAACCTTTTCTCCAGGTTGACGGCGGAGAGGAATATGATGGGAATATCTTTTGACTTACTGTAGCCGGTGATGGCTTCAGCCACTTCAAAGCCGTCCATACCGGGCATCTGCACATCCAGGATGACCAGGAAATAGGTATTCTTCAAAATCTTCCGGAGAGCTTCTTCCCCGGAAGAAGCTGTGTCCACGGCGAAATTGTTCAGCTCAAGCAGCTTTTGCAGGGAAAATATATTTTCGGGACGGTCGTCTACGATAAGGATCATATCAAGTCATAACAATAAAAAAACAGCCGGTAAATTATCTAATTTTCCCGCGATCCCACTGTAGATTTATCTCCACACTTATTGCCTGCGCTAACGCTGTACTGGCAAGGGTTTCACAATGGCACAGTTTGTGGATGGCCTGAAACCGCCTAAAACACAAGGGGAACAGCACCTATCACCGTGCCGTTCCCCTTTCACATTTCCAGTCTTTGATTCGTTACTTTTTAGGCGTCACTGCTGATCCGTTGCGTACTTCATCATTGGCCTTTTCCATAAGCATATCTCCGGTTTGTAATTCGCCGATTATTTCCGTTTTCCCGTCTGCCTCGCGGCCTTTTCTTACATCCACCCATTCAGCTTTTCCGTTCTTCACGCGGATTACAAATATCTTCTCCGTGCCGTTGGCCACCGCGGTGGAAGGCACTACAAACACACTGTCCGCGGTATTGAGTGGAATATATACTTCCGCCACCATCCCGGGCAGGAGTTTTTTATCGTTGTTGGTCACGTCCATTTCAACGCGCTGGCTGCGTAGCCTGCTGTCCAGCGTGCCGGACAGGCGGTTGATGCTTGCCTTGAATTCCTGGCCCACGAAGGATTTTACGGTGAATTTCACATCGCTTTTGCCGCTCAGGTAAGCGGTGTATTGTTCCGGCACAGCCAGTACCAGGCGCAGTTTCTTTTGTTCCTGGAGGGTAAACAGCGGCATTTCGGAGCCTCTGCCGGAGGGGCCTACATAGGCGCCGGCGCTCACGTTCCTGGAGCTGATCACGCCGGCAAAGGGGGCGCGGATCTCCAGGTAATTGCGGTTATCGGCGATCTCGCGGTAAGCGGCGCGGGCTGCTTCCTGCTGTGCGAGGTCTGATTTCTGTTTGGCAAACGCCAGGTCCAGGTCGTTTTGAGACACGGTACCCGGTGTAAGGCTGGTTTGGTACAGGCGGTCGTAATTGGCTTTACTGGCCAGGTATACGGCCTCCTGGCTGTGCAGGCGCGATTCCGCGCCGGCCAGTTGCGAGCTGAGCTCCGGCGCTTCCATGGTGGCCAGCACCTGGCCCGCGGTTACGCTGGAACCTACATCTACATAGAGTTTTCTGACAAAGCTGTTCACCTTGGCATACAGGTCCACCTGTTGAAATGCCACCAGCTCACCGGGCATCCTGAGGGTAGCGGAAAATATCTGTTTCTCCAGCGGGAAGGTGCTCACTGCCGCAGGGAGTGATTCTTCCGCTTTTTTATTGTCCGGTTTGCTCTGCGAAACGCCGCAGCCGGCCAGCAACACTGCCGCCATCAGTACGCGCCCGGGCGTTCTATTGATGATTGTTATCATACAGGGAGGGTATATAATGTTTACTGTCTTTGTTTTCTGGATTGAGGGAAACGGAAGCAATGGATGCTTTTTTCTGCACCATGGCAAATACCAGGGGCAGGATAATGAGCGCAGCCGCGGTGGAAGCCACGAGCCCGCCTATTACCGCGCGACCGAGGGGAGACACCTGGTCGCCGCCTTCGCCGTGGCCGATAGCCATAGGTATCATGCCCGCCACCATCGCAAGGCTCGTCATCAGGATCGGCCGGAGCCTCAGCGCCGCCGCTTCCCTGGCGCTTGCTATGGAGTCGCCGTTATGTAGCCGTAAATGTTCCGCATTCGTGATCAGCAGTACCGCGTTCGAGATGGATACGCCCACGGACATGATGATGCCCATGTACGATTGCAGGTTCAGCGTGCTGCCCGTAATGTTCAGCAGCAGCAGCGAGCCGAGTATTACCGCGGGCACGGTGGTGAGTACTACAAACGATACGCTGAAGGACTGGAAGTTTGCCGCCAGCATCAGGAATATCACTACCACCGCTACCAGCAGGCCGCTTTGCAGGCTGTCCAGCGTTTCGGTAAGGGTATTGCTCATGCCTACCGCCTCTACCGCCAGGCCGCGGGGCAGCTCGCCCAGCGATGCGATCGCTTTCTGCACGTCCGCGGAAGCGGTGCCAAGGTCTTTATCGTTCAGGTTCGCCGTTACGGACATCGTGGGCATCGCGCCCAGGTTGTCGTTTTCACCGTAGGTGGTGGACTGCTTGATGGTAGCCACATCTCCCAATACCGGCCTGGCGGAGTTTTTCATCAGCGGTATCTCCGCGATCTCGTCCAGGCTGTTCATTTTGTTTTCAGGTATCTGCACCTGCACGCTGTACATGAGGCCCGCCCTTTCATCCACCCATACGTTCTTTTCCGTAAGGCGCGAAGAAGAGGTGGAAGCGATCAGGGAACGCGTTACATCCGTCATGTCCACATTCAGCTGCGCCAGCCTCGTACGGTCCACTTCGATATTGATAGAAGGGTACTTTGTGCTTTGCATCAGCTGCACGTCGCGCATGTAGGAGATCTGCTTCAGTTTGTTGATTACTTTATTGGCGTATTCTTCGTTCTGTATTTTATTCCTGCCGGAGATACGTACCTCTACCGGTGTGGGCGAGCCCTGGCTGAGGATCTTATCCGTCAGTTCAATCGGTTCAAAGGAAAGCTGCAGGTCCGGGGCGGTTTCTTTCAGCCTCTCACGGATCCTGTCCTTTACTTCATCCAGCTCAAAATGTTTCTCCTTGTTCAGGCTCACCTGTATCACCGCTTCGTGAGGGCCGGCCATGAACAGGTATATCGGGCTCACGGAAAACAGCGCGGGGTGCTGGCCTACGTAAGCGGAGGTAATGGAAATGTTTTCTTTCCCCACCACCTGTTCGATAGCGTGCAGCGCGGTGAGGGTTTTGGCTTCGGTGCGTTCCATACGGGTGCCTTCCTCCGCCCTGATCCTTACCTGGAACTGGCCGCCGTTGGTTTTAGGCAGTACGTCGCGGCCGATGCCGGAGAGCAGCCATACGGCCAGGCCGCTGATGATCACCAGGTAGGCGATCACGATGGGCACGCGGTAAGGCATGATCCTGTCTATAAAGCGCATGAAACGGTTGCGGAATTTTTCGAAGCGGGAGATCTTCCCGTCTGCGTTGCTGTCCGCGCGTTCCACCAATACTTTTTTCTGGTCCCAGGTATCGTTTTCAGATGCGGCTGCGGGCACATGGCCTTTTTTATGCCCTTTCATGATCCAGTTCGCCATTACCGGCACAAAGGTCTGTGAAAGGAAATATGACGTCACCATGGAGAAGCCGATCGCCAATGCCAGCGGCAGGAAGAGCGAACCGGGGATGCCGCTCATGGTGAAGGCGGGGGCAAACACCGCGAGGATACAGAAAAGGATCAGCAGTTTCGGGAACGCGATCTCCTTACACGCATCCCAGATGGCCAGGGCTTTTGGTTTGCCCATATCCAGGTGCTGGTGAATATTTTCTATCGTTACTGTACTCTCATCCACCAGGATACCGATGGCGAGGGCAAGGCCGCTCAGCGTCATGATATTGATGGTTTGCCCGAAGAGGCTCAGGAACAGTACGCCGGAGATAATGGACACCGGGATGGTCATGATCACGATCAGCGCGCCGCGGAGGTCACCGAGGAACAGCACTACCATCAGGCCGGTGAGCACGGCACCGATGATACCTTCGCTGATGAGGCTTTTTACGGCGTTCATTACGTAAGTACTCTGGTCGAACTCATAGGTGAGCGATACGTCTTCCGGCAGCTGCGATTGCAGGCGCGGGATCGCCTTTTTAAGGTTCTGTACTACTTCCCAGGTGGAGGCGTCCGCGGACTTGGCCACGTTGAGGTATACAGAGCGTTTACCGTTCACCAGGGCATATCCGGCGGCGATGTCCGCACCATCCTCAACCGTGGCCACATCACGCAGGTAAAGGTTTTGCACCCCGCCGCCCTTGAACAGGGGGATGTTCTCAAAATCCTTGATCGTTTTGATGATCGTATTGGTGGGAGTGATATAGTTTTTGTCGCCGATGCGCACGTTGCCGGAGGGCGCCACCTGGTTGTTCAGGCGGAGGGCTTCCACCAGTTGGTCCGGCGTAAGCTGGTGCGCGCGTAGTTGTTCGGGGTCCGCTTTGATCACCACGGTACGGATGTTGCCACCAAAGGGAGGCGGCGCCACCAGGCCGGGGATGGAGGTGAAGGATGCACGCACATACACATTCGCAAGGTCCATCAGTTCGTTGTTCGTACGTTTGTCGCTGCTGAGCACCAGCTCGCCCACGGGAAGCGTGGATGCGTCGAAACGTACGATGAACGGGGGCTGGGAGCCCGGCGGGAATATAGCCTGGGCGCGGTTGGAGAACGCGGATACTTCCGCGGCGGCCTGGCTCATGTTCGTACCGGGGTAAAAGCTCAGTTTCATGAGCATCAGGCCCTGTACGTTTTTGGTTTCGATGGATTTCACACCGTTCACGAACAACAGGATGTTCACATAGTTCTTCGCGAAAAACGCTTCCATCTGGTTTGGCGTGTAACCGCCGAAGGGGTGCGCAATGTACAGCACCGGCATGTCCAGCTTAGGGAAGATGTCCACCTTCACGTCCCGCACTGCTTTGAGGCCGAAGAAAAACAGCCCCGCCACCAGTACGAGTATGGTGATCGGTTTTTCCAGTGCGCTTCTGATAAGTCCCATTATCTTGTATAATTAGAATTCATTGATAAATAACCCGAAATTCCCAACGGCCGCGGCTTTCAGCAGCAGCGCCTGCCATACGTTGCTGTACGCCACCTCGCGGTCCGTTTCAGCGCGGTTGAGGGTATAGAGGGCCTGTGTCACGTCTACCAGCGTGCTGAGACCGTTGCGGTACATCACTGTTTTCTGGAGATAGGCCTGTGATGCGCTGCTGATCTGGATGCCGGCCTCGCGGTAGTTGTCCAGCGCATTTTTCATCTTCGCGTCCGCCAGTACCATCTGTGCTTTCAGCTGCTGGTCTATCACGGTCATTTCATCCTGCAATGCTTTGGATGTAAAGTTCTGAGCGGTGCTCTGCTGCTTTACCCTCAGCGGGCTGGTAAGGTTCCAGGTGACGCCGACGCCCAGCAGGTAGTTGCTGCGGGTGGGTTTGATGCCTTCCCAGTAATCGTGTGTATAAGCGCTCTGATCCACGGCGTAGGAAGAACTGAAGCCGGAAGCCCTCGTCTGCATGACGCTGAAGAAGCTGAAAGCCGGGTAGTTCAGTGTTTTGATATATTTCTCCTGTTCCTTGCTGAGCGCGATGCGGCTTTGGTAGAATTGCAGCAGCGGGTGCGTTTCCCCCCGGAAGCTGAGCGTGTCTGTAACGACGGCGGGCAGGCGGGTGAGGAAGAGGCTGTCCAGCGAGAAGTCCTGCGCGGGCACGCCCATCAGCTGGGAGAGCTGGTTGCCTTGTTCCTGTTCAAGGTCTATGGAGCGGGTGAGGGCGATCCGGGCGCTGGATACTTCGGCATTGGCGAGGGAGGAATCCACCCCGGCAATGAGGCCGTTGCTGGCGCGGCGGGCCACCACGGAGCGGAACGTATCCGCCCTTTCGAGGTTCCTTTGCCAGCTTTGCGTGAGGCGTTGCGCGGCCAGCAGGTTCAGGTAAGCGGCCGCTACTTTTACTTCGTGGCGGAACTGCTCCTGCTGCCAGTCGGATTCGTCCCGGCGGGCAAGTGTTTCAGCGGTCTTTATTCTTTCCTTCATTCTCCCGAAAGCGAAAAACTCCCAGTTGATATTGGCCAGGTAAAGGGCGCCGAAAGCGGCATTCCAGTTTTGCTCAGGCAGCGGAAGGCCCGAGGAGGCTACCCCTAAACCACCAAAGCCGTACAAAGGTCCGTTCTGTCCGTTCACTGTACCATAGTCCTGCTGGGCTGAGATATTCAGATTAGGGAGATAGTCCCGTTTCACTTGTTGTACGGTCGCCTTGGAGGCATTCACATAGTTAGCTTTGGCCCTAATGGTACCATAATTGTTCAACGCCGTCTGCACTGCATCTTTCATGGTCAGCACCTGTGCTTTAGCGCTCCAGGTACAGCTCAGAAGGATAACAGACAACAGCAGATGAACAGCAGAGCGTTGTGTCATCTTGTATTTATGAGCGATTTAAGCATGGGCAGCTTTAAAGCTGAATTTTCTCATGCAAATAGCGCTCATCATTTTGAAGCAATTTTGAAGAGTTGGAGGCCGCGGGGAAGGCGATGGTCACCATATGCAGGCTGGATGCAAACTGGTAGCGGATCTTGAAGGAATTTATGTCGCAGATCTGTTTTACAATAGACAGCCCGATACCGATGGAATGGTTGCATTGTGTGCCCTTTTTGAAGCGCTGGAACATTTCTTCCGGGTTGCCGGTGGGCGGCACGCCGGTGTTGCTGATGCGCAGGCAGTCTTTGTCCAGTACCACTTCAATGCGGCCGTTGGGTATATTGTGCCGGATGGCATTGCCGATCAGGTTGTTCAGCAGGATGTCCACGAGGGAGGCGTGCAGTTTTACATCCACATCGTCCGCCACCTTGTATTCCAGGTGTAGGCCTTTGAGGGTAATGAGATCGCCGAAAGAGCCCATGGCATCTTTCGTGTATTTGCTGAGGGATACTTCCTCCCGGGCCTCGTATTCGTTGTTTTCCAGGCGGGAAAGCAGTACCAGTGAACGGTTGATGTGGGTGAGTTTGTCCACCGAGTTCTGCATATCGGAGATCAGCACGGCCTGTTCGCCACGGATGTCCGATTCCGAGAGCAATTCCAGTTTGCTGCGGATGATGGCCAGCGGTGTTTGCAGCTCGTGGCTGGCATTTTCAGCGAATTCTTTGAGGGAGATATAATCGTCCACCGCTTTGTCCGTCATTTTGCTCACGTAAGTGTTCAGTTCGCTGAACTCTTTGGTGCGGGTGGGACGGAGGGCGAGTTTCTTTTTGTTTTTCAGGTTAAAATGCTGGAGTTTTTTGAGGGTGCTGTAAAACGGCGCCAGAACGATGCGCGAGGCCAGGCGGGCGGTAAGCACCAGCAATAATATAAGGATGATGAGTTTGGACACTATACTGATGCGCAGGCCGGCCAGGATCTGTTCAGAGCGGGTTACATAGTCACCGGAGGTGATCTTGAAATGTTGGCCGTTTACGGTATGCCAGCTGGTAACGGTGATCTTGCGGTCATTGTCTTTCAGCTCGGGGTCATGCGTTACATCGCGGTCCGTGATCTCGTAATAATCCGCGGGTTTGGTATCGCTCACCGGCACCACTTTGATGCGGCAGCCCTGGGTGAATTCACCCGGTTCCTCTCCCCTGTTCAACACTTCACCTACCCGCTGATTCACATGTTTCAGCCGCTCCACCGCGGACTTGTCGATCTCATGGCGGATGCTCACGTAAGTGATGTAACTGTTGATGGGCACAATGATCAGGAGCGTAACGCCCAGGAACCACAAAGTAAATCTGTCAACAAGTTTCATTTGATAATATTATTAATGCAAACAAAGCACGTCATTGCGAGGAGCAGCGAAGGAGTGTGCAGGAGCCGCGACGAAGCAATCTCCCAATATTGGAGTACATCACTGCCATGAAGGAGATTGCTTCGTCGCCCTTCCCGCTTTGGCTCTGCTGCTCCTCGCAATGACGTGCTCCCCTCGTAATGATGCTTTCCCTGTATCGGTATAAACAAGGTTACTGTTTAGAGGTATTAAATTTGTATCCCAGGCCGTATACTGTTCCGATATAATCCGTTCCGTTTGCCGCGCTGATCTTTTTCCTGATGTTCTTTACATGCTGGTATACGAAGTCAAAATTAGCGAGATTATCTGTATAATCCCCCCAAAGGTGCGCCGCGATGCTCTGGCGGGAGAGCACCCTGTTTTTGTTCACGATGAAATAAAGGAGGAGGTCGAACTCCTTGCGGGTCATATCCAGCAGGATATCGTTCACCCTGGCTTCCAGGGTATCTATATTGAGGCTGATCTCGTTAAAGGCGATGATGTTACTGCCGTTGAGCTTTTTGCGCCTGTAAATAGCCCTCAGGCGGGCGTGTAGCTCAGGCAGGTGGAAAGGTTTGGTGAGATAGTCGTCCGCTCCTTCTTCCAGCCCGATGACCTTATCGTCCAGCGAGTTTTTGGCGGAAAGGATGAGGATGCTGCTCTGGATGCGTTCCATGCGCATGAATGAAAGTATGTCCAGGCCATTGCCATCCGGCAGCATGATGTCCAGCAGTACGCAGTCGTACTGGAAAGAGATCAGCCGGTCCTGGGCATCGCGGATGTTGTAGCTCACCTCGCAGATATAGCCCTCCCTGGCCAGGAATTCGGAGATACTGCTGGCCAGTTCCACATTGTCTTCAATCAGCAACACTTTCATATGACCATGCAAATTACGCAGAAATTTGAAGCAATCTTGAAGTAACGCAACCCCTTGGGGCCTCCCGGCGTTATAAAAAACAGATTAACTGATTGAATTACAGTCATTCCCAATTCTGGCAGGTGATTTGTATAGTAACGGCCGTAAACCTATAAATATGAAACCATATTCTATTGTAATCCTGGTGTGTGTACTTTTTGCCGCCTGTGCGGGGCCATCCTCCGAAAAAAAGGCCGAAGAGAGCGAAGAAACCGATGAACTGTCCGCCGCCATTTCCACGATCAGCAATTATGCCACCAGCATCGATGTAAAAGCCTCCAGCGGCAACAAGATCATGGCTGCGCATAATTTCAACCAGGGGGATAATACCTCCGGCGTTGTCGGCGTATTCTCCGACAAAAACACGCCCATCCGCCTTTACATCTTCCCCGAAGGCAATCAGCCGGATACTTCCAGCGAAACCTGGTTTTACCTGGATACCGTAACGGTGGCCGTGAAACTGATGCGGGAGATCATCACCACCAAATCCGGCGTGATAGAAAACAGTTTTTATTTCGACGCGGATACGCTGCTGCAGTCGGAATCCCGCAAAGCACCGGACCTGGCCTCGCTGGACAGTGCTGAAATTGTTCCATACACCTCTCCATACGGGCATACGGACTTCCGCTTTGACCCGCAGGAAGTGAACGACCTGGCGCAACGTGCTTCCATCGCTCTCACCATTACCCGCCGCGACCTCAGCCCCGGTGCAAACGATGCGCGCAAAATGGGCGCCTCGCATTGGGCTACCGGCAACGAGCCCGGCTGGTCGCTGGCCATCATTCCTTACAAAAAGATCCTGTACACCGGCAATTACGGGGAGCAGAAAATAGAATTCCCCCCGGCACAGGCGCAGAAAGGAGATAACGACGCCTCTATATTCAGCACTTCAGCGGACGGGCATACGCTCGATATCACTTTTGAAAATAAAGTATGCACGGACGATGCCGGCAAAAAGAGCCCCGGCACCGTTACCCTGAAACTGGATGGGAAAGTGCTTCGCGGTTGCGGACAGTCCCTGTTCTAAAGATATTTTATAAGCGGAAACCACCGTTCCGAATACACTTACCCAAAAAAGAAAGGCCACCGGAACCGGTGGCCTTTCGCGTTGTTGAAGATACCCGCTATTTCTTTTTCACTTTTTCCCAGCCTTCAAGCCCCGCTCTCAGCCAGTCCGCATACGTCTGGATATCAGGCGTATAGGCTACCGGCCAGGTGAGCAGCTGCTCGTCCGGCGTTATAAGCGCGTAAAGAGGCTGGCTCTGATTGGTGAAATTCACAGTCTGCATCGTGGCAAACTTGTCACCGATCGTTACGATATTTTTAGGTTTGCCTTCAGGGGACACGTATTTGAACTGCTGGTCTTCCGGCAGTTTCTTACGGTCATCCGTATACAGCGACACCAGGATGTATTTGTCTTTGATCAGGTCATGCACCTCGGGGTCCGTCCATACGTTTTCTTCCATGTTGCGGCAGTTCACGCAGGCCCAGCCCGTAAAGTCGATCAGGATGGGTTTGCCCTTCTCTTTCGCCATCTGCAACGCCTTGTCGTAATCGTTGATCACGTCCGGCTCCACGGAGCCTCTTTCATGCGCGGTATTGCCGTACCAGCTGTAGCTCATCGGGGGTGCGAAGCCGCTCATGAGTTTCAGGCGGGCATATTTGGTATTGGTGATGCCGGGTATGAGATAGAGCGTGAACAGGCCGAAGAGCAGCCCGAAAATGATGCGCACGGGGCCGAGTTTTTTCACGGGGCTGTCGTGCGGGAAACGGATGAGGCCGAACAGGTACAGCGTGGTGAGGATGCCGATGATGATCCAGATGAGGAAAAACGTTTCCCTGTCCAGGATGCCCCAGTGCGTCACGAGGTCCGCATTGGACAGGAATTTCACCGCCAGCGCCAGCTCCACGAAGCCCAGCACCACTTTTACGGAAGTAAGCCAGCCACCTGATTTAGGCAGGGAGCTAAGCCAGTTCGGGAACAGGGCGAAGAGCGCGAAGGGCAGTGCCAGCGATACGCCGAAGCCTGCCATACCAGCCGTGAGCAGCCATGCGCCACCATCTGAGTTCAGCGATCCCGCCAGCAGCGAGCCCAGGATGGGGCCTGTGCAGGAGAAGGACACTACCACCAGGGTGAGCGCCATAAAAAAGATGCCTACGAGCGTACCTTTATTCGCCTTGGAATCCGCTTTGCTGGCCAGGCCGCTGGGCAGCGTGATCTCAAACAGGCCGAAGAAAGACAGGGCAAATACGAGGAATATCGCGAAGAAGATGACGTTCAGCCATACGTTCGTGGAAATGTTATTGAAGATCTCCGGCTCCGCCAGGCCCGCCACATGGAAAGGCACGCTGAAGAGCACATAGATCAGGAAGATAAAGAAGCCGTACATCGTGGCGTTGAAGATGCCTTTTTTCTTGTCCTGGGCGGATTTGGTGAAAAAAGACACCGTGAGCGGGATCATCGGGAACACGCAGGGCGTCACCAGCGCCACGAGGCCGCCCAGGAAACCCAGCAGGAAGATAAACCAGGGATTGGTCTGCCCTTCCGTGCCAATGCCGCCAACGCGCATTACGGGGTTCTTCATGTCGATCTTCTCACGTTTGAGGCTTGCGGCCGCATCAGCGTTCGCTTTCAGACCTCCCTGCTCACCGGTAAGGTTGCCGGCGGCATCGGCGGAGAAGGTGAAGAGATTGTCTTCCTGGTATACTTCTGTTGTATTTGCGATATATGCGCTCACCATCCCGCGGAGGTCCTTTACGGAATCGTTGAAGCGTATGGTGGCCAGTATTTCAACTTCGTCCAGGTGATATTTGACACTCGATTCCAGCAGCGAATCGTAACCTTCCTGCGGCGCGGTGGCTTCGGTAAGGGAAACGATCTTCGCGCGGGTAGCAGCAAGGCTGTCGAAAACGATGCGCGTATTCAGCTCATCGTCACCCATGGCTACCGACAAAATTTTCCACCCTGCATCGATCTTTGCGGTAAAATGTAAAACAAACTCCTTCTCCCCTTTCTTTTCGGCTTTAAACTCCCACTTCAGGTGTTTAGGGATGGAATCCGCCTCCTGTGCCCGCGCCTTTGGCTGCGCCAGCAGGAACAGGGCGGCTATCAACGTTAAAAGATTCTTCATATATATGATAGACTTAACAGATTGAATTAAAGATAAAAGCAAAAACGAGTTCTTTCGGGCGAAAGAACTCGTTCCTGATATGCTGAAAAAATATTGGTAATTATTTCAGATCAAAGGCAAAGTCCACTTGCGTTGGCGGCAGGCACTGATGGTCGTCGCAGACCATAAATTCCACAGAACCTTTGAATTTGGTGGCAGCTTTACCTTTTACGGTTACCCGCTGAACGAAAGAAACGCTGTTTTCGTAGTATTTCAGTTCAGAATCGAAGTTTTTGTCGAAGGCTTTTTTCAGTTTGCCGTTTTCTTTTACTTTACCGGTAGCAGCTACCAGCGGGTTTTTGGCAAATTTAAACGTAGTGGGGACCGGGCCTTCGCCGGCTTCCTGTGCGTACAGGTGCCATCCTTTTTCGATGGTGGCGGTAGCGATCACATCATAAGTCGTAGCGTTCACCTTTTTGGTGCTGAACGCCCATTTTACCGGGTCGAGGTCCTGTGCTACCGCCAGTACGGGCAGTGCGAACAGGCACAATGCAACGAGTAATTTCTTCATAGTTCCTTTTTTTGCTGGTTGGTTGGTGGTTTTGATGAACCAGGCGGTGTTTCCCCTAGTTGTTATTGATCAGGCTCTGGAATATCAGCTGGCCGTCGCGGTTACCGAGCACTTCGCTGGTAGCCCTTTCCGGGTGCGGCATCATTCCAAATACGTTTCTTTCTTTATTGCATATACCGGCGATATTGCGGATAGCGCCGTTCGGGTTAGCAGAATCAACAATATTGCCAAATTCATCGCAATAGCGGAAAAGCACCTGGTTGTTGGCAAACAGCCCGTCCAGTGTGGCTTCGTCCGCATAATACCTTCCTTCGCCGTGGGCTACGGGGATCATGAGGGGGCGGCCGGTCACTTCTTTGGTGATGGACGTATGGGTGTTTTCGCTTTTCATGAAGATGTTTTTGCAAACGAACTGCTGGTTCTGGTTTTTCAGCAGCGCGCCGGGAAGGAGGCCTGCTTCGCACAGGATCTGGAAGCCGTTGCAAACGCCGATCACGCGGCCGCCTTTTTTGGCGAATTCCACCACGCTTTGCATCATCGGGCTGAACTTGGCAATCGCGCCGCAACGCAGGTAATCGCCATAAGAAAAACCGCCGGGGAGCAAAATGCAGTCTTCGGTGGAAAACATGCTCAGGTCCTTTTCTTTGTGCCAAAGGTTAATCACATCCTGGTTCAGGTCATTGCGCAGGGCATCGATCATGTCTTGGTCACAGTTTGAACCGGGAAAAGTAACAACTCCAAATTTCATCTGTTCAGTTTAATTTTTTTACGGGCCAGATGGGATTTCATCTCATCTGCATATTTATTTTTTTAGAGGCTATGCACCGGTTTTACGCCGTCTCATATTAACACCTCCGTTAATTTATCCAGGAAACAACAAAATTACTACGCCTTTGTGAATATACAATAACCGCTCATAGATTTATGATTCCGCTAACACCATCGGCTTAGTGGGAAAAGTATTGCATCACAATCACATAAACCAAAAGAATTACGTGTATTACGTTAGCTATGGTATTGTTAGTCACCGTCCAGAACACGTTCCCGGCAAACAGCGAGATGGGCAATACCGCCAGCACCCAATAATTGGGGCTGAAATGGCCGCTGAAAAGCGGTATCAGCATGGCTACCAGCACATAGATCACTACAGTGGCCCATATCTTTCTTCCCTGGATCAGCATTTTCTTAAATGTCCGCTGCAGCATCAGCCAGCCGATCACAAAAAACAGCAGGTTGGTGATCAGGGCGCCCCAGACCTTGTAATCCGTGATCATCGGGAGGTGAAAACTGATCCGCGGCATGTCCAGGATCAGCTCCGTGCGGTTGGTGAGGAACAGGTAGGTGCCCAGCAGGTAAAACGGGCAGATGATGCCCAGCAGCCCGATGATCCATTCCGCCAGCCTGAAGGCGCGCATAATGAGCAGGCTCAGCAGCAGCAGCGCCAGGAACAGTACGGAAGGGAAATATACCAGCCCGCAGAGGCCCAGGGCGAACCCCATGTTAAAAGCCACGTCCCGGGCGGAAGAGCGCATATAGAGGTCCGAAATGCTGGAAAATATCCAGAGCATCACGGTATTGACGATAAGAGCGGGGGAAAACACGTTCCAGCCTTCCAGCAGCGAGGTGAACAGCAGGAAACACATGGCGGGCAGGTAAGTGTCTTTGGAAAACAGCCGGTGGTTGTTGATGATCCGGGTGAACAGCAGGGCTTGCAGGAACTGCAGCAGCAGTGCCAGGCAGGTGTAAAATAGGGCGCTTTTGCCGGCTATACCCTCCAGCCAACCCGTGATCTCCGTATACAGCAGGCCTTCAGAACCGTCTGCCTGGTAAACGGCCGGGTGGATAAGGTAGTAGAATTTGACAAACAGCAGGTAGATGAACAGCAACAATACCGTCAGCGGATTGCCGGATCTGAAAAATTTTATCACGATGCAAAGATGTGATTAAAAGTCAATTTTAGCAAAGCAGATGTAGTTTCTGTAAATACAGGGTATCAGCACGCTCCGGGCGCTGATCTGCTTGCCATACCTGGGCATCCAGGAGAAACCTTTGTCCAGGTTGCGGAGGGTGGGCTTGCGGTTCACCTTGCCATCCGGCCCGATCGTGTTTTCGGTGAGCACGTATTGCCGGCGGTCCAGCTCGTTGAAGAGGAAGTGCAGCTCGCTGCCCACGTTCACCAGCATATAACTGAGGTAAAGGTCTGCCCCGTCGTCAAACTGGCTTTTGTGCACGAAGTTGCTGTATTGCAGGTCGCCGTTTTCGTCGTAGCTCAGGATGGCCACATTGTCGTAGTGATAACGGGTGCCCTGTCCGTCGTTCCAGCCGTAGGGGTTATAATAGTACGGGGAATAGGGTGAATAATAATAAGGATTGTACCCGCCATACCCGCCGTACATATAGTTCCAGCGGTTCCAGGGCTGGCTGCGGGAAGTAGTGTAATAAGACTCGGCGGTGAGCAGGAAGCCCCCGTTTGCCGTATTCACGATCCTGCGGATAAAATAATCGTTGAAAGCGGCGGAGGTGGAAGCATCGCCGCGGGCGCTCTGTTTCAGTTCGGGGCTGAAGGGTGTCAGTTTTTCAAACATGCGTTCCCGTTTGCCGTAATCCAGGCGCATTACGTACAGCCCGTCCACGTTGCCGCGTTTCTGTTTGTAGAAAAAGGCCGTCACCAGCACCTGTTTGTCCTGGTTATCCAGCTTCAGTTTCACTTCATCCAGCAGCAGGTTTTTGGTTTCGAAGTGCGCGGTTTCAAAGGAATCCACTACCGCCCTTTTGATCACCACTTCGCCGTTCACGATATAATCCCGGTTGGTAGTGCGGTCCAGTTTGGTAAAGAGCAGGTCGCCCTCGTTGTTCAGGGTGAAATTGCTGAGGAACTGGCGTTTCCCTTCCATGGGCAGGGATACGCGGCTGTTGTTCACAAGGTTGAAGGAGCTGTCGTACAGGAAGGTGTAAAACACGTTGTCGTTCTCCTTGTCCTGGTTGATCTTGTATACGAGGATCCGGTTTTTGTCTTCAGACACTTCCACGGAATATATCTTGTTCTCTTTTGAAAAGTTGCCGATGCGGGTGGAATCCACCATTACAGGGGCGGAGGTGAAGGTCCCGTTTGGAGTTACTTCTCCCACGAAGCTGTACACTGCGTCCCTGCGCTGGAACTGGTAGATCATAAAAGCCCTGTCCGGGTAGGCCACAAAGTCCACGCTGATCAGCTTTTTAGGCAGGAAGTCCAGCTTCACGCGGTCTTTCAGCTGCATGGCGTTGTCGTATACGGAAATATTATATTCTCCACGGTCTGCCTTGTAAACCAGAATGTTACCGGCCATCCTGCCGATAATTTCGAATTCGGTGGTTTTGTAATCATCCCTTTCCGGCTCTGAGTAAGTAATCTTCTGGGCGTTGGCTACCGCACTGCACAGCAACAGCACACAAATTTGCACGATATGACGAATGCGCATGGACAATTATTTAAGGTTAGATACAGGATAAACGTTGAATGTATCAGTTTTATGCATAGTTCTGCTTTCAAACCTACACGAAAATTACGTTATTGCAAAGCACTAAGAACGGGGCGCAATTTATTGTGTAATTTTATTGGCAAAACGTTGGCGTTATTATGATGGATACGGTATTAGTTACGGGTGGCACGGGCCTGGTGGGGCAGGCTTTGACGGCTTTGCTGCTGGAGAAAGGCTACCATGTGATCGTGCTCACCCGCGGCAAAAGAACTTCTTCCCACCCCAACCTGCGTTTCGCGCAGTGGGACCCTGCCCGCAAATCGCTGGATATCACGGCGCTGCAGGCGGCGGACCATATCATTCACCTGGCCGGTGCAAACGTGGCAGACGGCCGCTGGACCAAAAAACGCAAACAGGAGATACTGGACAGCCGGGTGGAAAGCAGCAACCTCCTCTACGACAGCCTCCGCCAGCACCCGAACAAGGTCCGGAAAGTGATCAGCGCCTCCGCCACCGGCTACTACGGCCAATATACAGGCAAGGTGTTCACCGAAAACGATCCCCCCGCCAGCGATTTCCTGGGCACTACCTGCAAAGCCTGGGAAGACAGTGTGCGCCAGATGGAAACGCTGGGCAAAACAGTGGTCATCCTCCGCACAGGCATTGTACTGAGCCTGAAAGGCAGCGCCCTCAGGGAATTCCACAAGCCCGTGAAGCTCGGCTTCGCCACAGTGATGGGCAATGGCGACCAGTTTGTGAGCTGGATACACCTGCAGGACCTGGTGCGTTTGTACTTCAACGCGCTGCTGAACGACCAGCTGCACGGCGCTTATAACGCAGTGGCCCCCCGCCCGGTGACGAACCGGGAGCTGGTGCTTACGCTGGCCCGCGCTGTAAAAGGCAACAGTTTCATCACGGTGCATATACCGGTCTTTGCGCTGAAAGTGGCGCTGGGCGAGATGAGCGTCGAAGTCTTAAAAAGCGTGAAAGTCTCTTCTGAAAAAATACAACAGACGGGTTTTGTGTTCTCCTACCCCGACGTGGAAAGCGCTATCAAACAGATCGTATCCAATCCCTGACCGTCTTTTTCCTTGTCCAATACTGGTATTCACTGATTGTAAGGCGATAGTATTTAAGCTCCCAGGGCCGCCTGCAGGGCTTTGGCTTTCAGCAGGCATTCCTCCCATTCCTTTTCCGGATCGCTGTAGAATGTGATGGCGGAGCCCGTCTGGATGGAGATGTATGGGGTTTCCGCATTGTAGAGGATACTTCGTATCACCACGTTAAAATCAAAATCACCTTCCGGTGTAATATAACCTACCGCGCCGGAAAACAATCCCCGCCTGGTTCTTTCATATTGTTCGATCAGTTCCATCACGCGCAGTTTGGGCGCGCCGGTCATAGAGCCCATGGGAAAGGCGTGCCTGATCGCGTCCGTGAAATGGTGTTCAGGGCTGAGTATAGCCGTCACCGTGGAGATCATATGATGTACCTGCGGGAAGGTGTAGATGCCGAAAAGTTCTTCCACTTTTACAGAGCCCTGTACGGCGGTTTTGGACAGGTCGTTTCGCACGAGGTCCACGATCATCACATTTTCGGACTGTTCTTTCGGGCTGTTGCGGAGGCCCTGCCGCAGGGCCGCATCTGCCTGCGTGTCCGCGGCGCGGCGGGCGGTGCCTTTGATGGGCTGGCTGATGATGGTATTGCCTTTTTTGCGCAGGAACCTTTCCGGGCTGGAGCAGGCGAGGCTGCGGAGGCCGAGGCGGTAATAAGCCGCGAAGGGCGAAGGGTTCAGGACGTTCAGCCGGAGGAACAGGGCCAGCGGGTCCGCAATGGGCGCCCTTGCGAATTGTTCGCGGCAGAAGTTCACCTCATAACAATCTCCCTTGCGGATATGCTCCCGTAAGGCCCTCACCGCATCCAGGTAGGCTGTGCGCCCCAGGTGAGCGTCGAGGGCAGATACGGGGCTGGTATTGGCCAAAGAAGGGGCCTCCTGCCTGAGGCAGTCAGAGTATATTTCCTGTGCTTCTTTTTCCGTGAGGGAGGGGCCGCTGATGTGCAGCTCATTTTGCCGGAGCTGGAGGAGGTAGCGGGGCCTGAAAAAGGCCATATCCGGGAAACCGACACCGTCCGGGTGGGTGGAGCGGAGTTTTTCGGTTTCGTTTTTAAGATCGTAGCCCAGGTGGCCGAAAAGCCAGCCGGGGCGGGCGGAATGGAATTCCTTTAATTGTTGAAACGCGGTACCGGCGCTGCATTGCAGCACTTCCACGGCATCCGCGGCGAGCAGTGCTTCAGCGCCCGAGCCGGTGAGCCGGTAATCGTTATTGTCCAAAAAACAACAAATGTTGAACCGGTTACCCCAGCTCAACATTTGCTGTTTAAATGCGCTTATATTTTCAACAGGAAAACTGTATGATAGCACGTTTATGGCTTAGAAATCATCATCATCGTCATCATCAAAACGGTCGTTGAACATGCCCATGTCCTTGAAGTCGTCGTCTATATCCAGGTCATCGTCGTCAGCGCCTTTTTTGGTGCTGGGGCGGCCGCGTTTGTTTTTAGGCTTAGGCATATCGAACTCCTCGAAGTCAGGATCGTAGTCTTCGTCTTCTCCTTTTTCCCAGGCATCATCATCGTCGGATTCGTCGTCATCATCCGCATCGTCGGAATCATCGTCATCGTCCTTTTTCTTCCTGGTGGCTGCTTTAGCCGGGCGGCCTCTTTTGGGAGCATCATCATCGTCACCTTCTTCGTCATCGTCATCATCCTCCTCTGTCTTTTTGGATTTTGCCGTAAGCTTATCTGATTTTTTAGAAGCAGCAGACTTACGGGGAGATTCCTCCTCGTCCTCATCCTCATCCTCGTCTACTTCTTTCTTAGGCTTGGCACTGGTTTTCTTTTCAGAAGCTTTGTCAGTCTTAGGCGAAGTAGTCTTTTTAGTCTCTTTTTCTTTATCAGATTTTGATTTCATAATGGTACGTTACTATTAGATTCTAAGGTAAAGTTTTAACAGTTTTTTTGATTCGCCAAATTTTTTTTTGACTGTTTTTTTTGTATTTTTTTGACTTTACTTTTCGAGTATCTGATCCCTGCCAGGACCGTTGGACACGTACTGTACGGGCACGCCCAGATAGCTTTCCACAAAAGATAAGAAATTTTTCATTTCCTTAGGTAATGTTCCGTAGCTGTTGCTTTTTGCGGTAGGCTCGGACCAGCCGGGAAAACTTTCGAGTATCGGTTTGATAGGTACTCCGCAGATATTGAAAGGCATCTCCTTAGTCTGTTGTCCGTCAATCTCATAGGCGGTGCAGGCCTGTACCTCGGAGAATTCGTCCAGCACGTCGCTTTTTGTCATTACCAGCTGGGTAACGCCGCTGAGCATGCAGGTATAATCCAGCGCCACGAGGTCTATCCAGCCGCAACGGCGGGGGCGGCCTGTGGTAGCGCCAAATTCATGGCCGGCTTTGCGCAGCTGTTCGCCCGTCTCATCTTCCAGCTCGGTGGGGAACGGCCCGCCGCCTACGCGTGTGCAGTAAGCTTTGGTAACGCCGATCACTTCGCGGATCCATTTGGGAGCAAGGCCCAGGCCGGTGCAAACGCCGGCTGAAATGGTGTTGGAAGAGGTGACAAAGGGGTAAGTACCGAAATCCACGTCCAGCATGCTGCCCTGCGCGCCTTCCGCCAGTACTTCTTTACCGGCTTTCAGGTGTTCGTTCAGCCAGTATTCGCCGCGCACGACGTTCATTGTACGCAGGAAGTCGATGGCATCCCAGAATTCAGCTTCCCATTCGGCGATATCCTCGCTGAAATTATAGTTAGCCAGCAGCTGGAGATGTTTGGCTTTGAGTTTTTCGTATGAGTTTTTGAAGTCGGCATTCATCACGTCCCCCACGCGGAGGCCGTTGCGGCCGGTCTTGTCCATGTATGCGGGGCCGATCCCTTTCAGCGTGGAGCCGATCTTTTCCTGTCCTTTGGACAGTTCTGAGGCTTTATCCAGCGCGCGGTGGGTAGGCACAATGATATGCGTCTTTTCAGCGATAAAGAGGTTTTTACCGAGGTCTATGCCCAGGGCGGCCACTTTTTCGCATTCTTTTTTGAAAGTAACGGGGTCCAGCACCACACCGTTGCCGATGAGGTTCAGGGTATTGGTGTGGAATACACCGGAAGGGATTGTGTGCAACACCACTTTCTGGCCATTGACATACAAGGTGTGCCCGGCATTGGGGCCTCCCTGGAAACGGGCAATAACGTCATATTTACCCGCAAAATAATCTACTATCTTGCCTTTCCCTTCATCGCCCCATTGCAGCCCCAGCAGAACATCTACCATTGTTGATATGTGATTTTATGTTTTAAAGAAGAGGCAAAAATAAGGCGATTGAATGAAAAGTTGGAGAATATTTAATCTTCCAGCCGGCTGATGCTCTGGATGCCGTCCAGCGCCTTCAGGCGTTCAAACAATTCTTCCAGTTCGTCTTTATCGTGCACAAACACCTTGATAAGCCCTTCGAACAGGCCTTCCTTGGACTCGATGGTGAGCCCGGCAATGTTGATCCTGAGCTCCCCGGAGATGATATTGGTGATCTTGTGGATCACGCCCACATCGTCCATCCCTACTATTTTCAGGCCGGTGAGGAAGGAAATCTCGCGGTTTTTCACCCATTTGGTCTTTACCACGCGGTGGCCGTAGTGGGCCAGCAGCTGCGCGGCATTGGGGCAGTTCGTCCGGTGTATCTTGAGGCCTTCGCTGGCGGTGATAAATCCAAATACGTCGTCTCCCGGGATGGGGCGGCAGCAGTTCGCGAGTTTGTAAGCGATCTTGTCCGAACTTTCCCCGAAAATGATCAGTTCCGCGTCCTTTTTGGACGGCTGCTTGTGCAGGGCCTCGTCCACCACCGGCTCCACCACTTTTACCGGTTTGGGCGGCTCCAGCTTGTCTCCCAGCACATGGAAGGATTTCAGCTCCTTCAGGTCTATGTTTTTGACGGCGATCTGGTAATACAGGTCCAGCGGGCTGGGCTGTTTGTAGAACTGCACCAGCTCGTTGATATTGTACTGGCTGGCGGAGGCTTTGACGTGCTCCAGCTTGCGCTCGAGTATCTCCTTGCCGTCCATGGCCACTTTTCGTTTTTCTTCTTTCAGCGCGTCCTTGATCTTGCTTTTGGCTTTGGCCGTGAGCACGATGTTCAGCCAGTCTTCCGAGGGTTTTTGTTTGTTCGAGGTGATGATCTCCACCTGGTCCCCGCTGCGCAGCTTGTGGCTGAGGGGCACCAGCTTGTAGTTCACTTTGGCGCCAATGCATTTGTTGCCCACGGCGCTGTGGATGGAATAGGCGAAATCCAGCGCGGTAGAGCCTACGGGCAGTATTTTCAGGTCCCCTTTGGGGGTGTACACATATATTTCCTCGGTGAAAAGGTTGCTTTTAAAATCCGCCAGGAAGTCCAGGGTATTGGAATCCGGGCTGTTCAGTATCTCCCTGATCTGGCTGAACCATTGTTCGAACTTGGATTCCTGTACGGTAGAATTCCCTTCTTTATAGCGCCAGTGGGCGGCTACGCCTTTTTCGGCATAGTCATTCATGCGTTTGGAGCGGATCTGGACTTCCACCCACTTGCCGCTTGGCCCCATTACCGTCACGTGCAGGGCTTCATAGCCGTTGCTTTTCGGGTTGCTGAGCCAGTCGCGGGTACGTTCGGGGCTGGGGTGGTAAAAGTCCGTGATGATGGAATACACCTTCCAGCAGTCCGCTTTTTCCTTTTCCACGGCGGAATCCAGGATGATGCGGATGGCGAAAAGGTCGTATACTTCTTCAAACTGTACGCCTTTGGTCTTGATCTTGTTCCAGATGGAGTGGATGGACTTGGGGCGGCCGATCATCTCGAAATTGAAGCCCTCTTCCTGGAGCACTTCCTTGATAGGTTTGATGAATTCGTTGATATAGCGGGTGCGCTCGCGTTTGGTTTCTTTGAGGCGGCGGGCTATTTCGCGGTATTTGTCCTGCTCCGTGTATTTCATGGCCAGGTCTTCCAGCTCGCTCTTGATAGTATACAAACCAAGGCGGTGGGCGAGCGGGGCGTAGATAAACACGGTTTCGGAGGATATTTTGAGCTGTTTTTCGCGGCTCATACTGTCCAGGGTGCGCATGTTGTGCAGCCTGTCCGCCAGTTTGATGAGGATCACGCGGGGGTCATCGGCCAGAGTGAGGAGGATCTTCTTGAAATTCTCCGCCTGCATGGTGCTGGTATTGGAATCGATCACGGTGGATATCTTGGTCAGCCCGTCCACGATATGGGCTATTTCGGTGCCGAATTCACGTTCCACGTCTTCGAGGGTGACTTCGGTATCTTCCACGGTATCGTGCAGCAGGGCGCAGATGGCGGAACGTACGCCGAGGCCTATTTCTTCCACGGTGATCTGGGCTACGGCCAGGGGGTGGAGAATGTAGGGTTCTCCGGATTTGCGGCGCATATCCCGGTGGGCTTCGGCGGCCATTTCGAAAGCGGTACGGACGAGCTCACGGTCGCCTTTTTTCAAACGGGGTTTGAGCGCGCGCAACAGGGCGCGGTAGTGGCGGACGATCTCTTTTTTCTCCTGCTCTTCGTCGAGGTTATATTTTTGAACGGTCACAGTTTCCATGCAGTATCAAAAATACAAAAAGAGCACCAGTAATTGGAATACTGCCGTTGTGCCGGATTTGGGGCCGGGAAGGCGGGGAAAATGGCGGGTCCAAAGGAGTTGGGAGCCGACACAAGGAAAGGCTGCCATTTTTGCCTAAAAGGACGATCAAAATGGCAGCGGGTGGGGGTAAGTATGCTTTTGATACGCTTTTGATATGCTCTTGCTATGCTTTTGATATGCTTTAAGTACCGCTAAAGTACAGGTATTGTATCCGGAAAGTGATGATATATTCTCCTATAGCCAAAGTATACGGTACGTATAGGATAGGTATACGAGAGGTATAGGAGAGCCGCGGTGAAGGCATGATAAAATAGTACCAGGGGGTTCGCCTTCCGGGCGATCTATCAATAATTTTTATAATTCTGGAAAAACGATACCTTTGCAGTCCTAAAAAACGCGGATGTGGTGAAATTGGTAGACACGCCAGACTTAGGATCTGGTGCCGCGAGGTATGTAGGTTCGAGTCCTATCATCCGCACAGATTGATTTTCAATTTGTTGAAAAGGCTGCTTCGGCGGCCTTTTCTGTTTTGCTCAAAATTTGCAAACAATTTGCAAGCAATTGTGAAAATGGAAGAAATTAAAGAACTGGGCATCCAGGTAATCCTTTTAAATCCCTCAGATGACAAATTTTATTGCTGCCTATTATGAACGGAAAATCGTATTTTCAACCTGACTGAAGATTGAGTGCACTCCTCATACCCCAACGAACAACTATGTATCCCGTTCTACTGCCTCCACATCCTGCTTTACAACCTTTTATCCATCATTATGTCTATACTTGTGTTGGTGTAGCCGGTCAATGGTCTGATTTTGGTATGGTGCCACCCGGATGCACTGCTTTACCTGTGACAATGGGAGGAAGGGAAGTCTGGTTAAAAGCAGATGACGAGCCAGCCCGAAAATTCGAATCCGTTGCTTTTTCCGGCCAGGGCACCTATTTCAGAAAGATAAGTATCAACGACCGGTTTGATGTCTTTTTTGTGATATTCAAGCCTTGCGGTGCCTTTCAATTACTGGGTGCAGGCCAGCATGGTTGTGTGAATGATATGTTCAATCTTTCCGATCTGCTCGGCGGCAAGGTGGCACGGAATCTGCGCCAGCAACTGGAGGACAGTACTACAGCACGCAAAACCCGCTCTATCATCGAACAATTCCTGCTGCAGCGCCTTCTTCAGCAAAAAAACACGGACATGGTCCGGCAATTTGATGAAATCAGTAAAAAGATCAAGAGGGAAAGCCAGGAGCCGTTGCTTGTAAAAAAAATGTGCAGGGAGGAAGGCGTATCCAAAAGCAAGCTGGAACGTCAGATGAAGGAGATCGTAGGCATGGGACCGAAACAGTTTCAGCGTATAGCCCGGTTTAATGCAATGCTGTCACACATACAACAACAAGCGGATCGCCGCCCCTGGACGGAAATAGCGTACCAGTTCGGATATTATGACCAGGCGCATTTCATTAAGGAATTCAAATTATTCTACGGCAAAACCCCAACTGCCTATTCAACCAACGACGAGATCCTGACCAATATAGCCCATTGACCCTTTAAAATTTGCGTCTTTTTTACAATCCCACGTTGCCGGGAAGTGTTAAGCTTGCAGGATGAATACACTATCACGCAGCATGAAAAAGGCACGATCCCTGTCCTTCATCCTTTTACTCTCCGCTACCGGTATACAATGCGGTAAAGACGGTGCAACAGGAGGACAAGGCCCCGCTGGCCCGCAGGGGGAACAAGGCATTGCAGGCCCGGCTGGCTTACCCGGATCTAAAATACTCAATGGCACTACCGTACCTGCAGCTAACCTTGGCGCAGCGGGCGATTATTACGTGAATCTAAGCACTGCACAATTATATGGCCCTAAAACTGCTGCCGACTGGGGCGCCGCCGTTGCTTTAAGAGGTCCGGCCGGTGCTACCGGCGCCACTGGCGCAAATGGTACGAACGGCGCAAGGATACTTAGCGGTATCGCGCCTCCCCCGCCCGCATCCGGGGTTAACGGCGATTTTTATTTTGACAAGCTGGCGGCAGTCATGTATGGCCCGAAATCCGACGCCGGTTGGGGTGACGGAGTGCCGCTCCGCATTTCACGCGTTATATCGTATGTCGTTACCAGACCCGCTGAGCTGGCCTGGAATGCTTCCCATCTGCTGGACATCAGCAACACGCTGCTGCCGGTCCCGGCAGACATCAGGACAAACGGCGTCGTTCTAACATACATCGTAATCCGTGGAACGAGCACCATCGATACCTGGCACCAGATCCCCGGGCACATATTTTTAGCCAATCCCGCCGTGAATTATTATTTCGTCGGCGTACGCGTAGCGCCTTCATATATCAGGATAGCCGCTTATAACGAAGATGGGTCGGATCTGCCTGCGGGTACTAATCCTCCAAATGTCACAAAGCTGAGAGTGTTACTGATCCCGGCAGATGAAGTCAACTTCATTTCACGGAAAAGCGTCCCCGTTGACCTTAAAAATTATGACGCTGTAAAAGCAGCCTTCGGTATCAGCGACGATGATGCTGTCACCATCGAATAAAATACCCGCTCATGAAACCATTACATCTGCTGATACCATTGGGCTTACTGTTGATCAACGCCTTGGAAAGCAATGCACAGATACTGGACAGAATAGAAAGAAAAGTAAAAAACCGGGTAGATCGTAAAGTTGATAAAACAATAGACAAGGGATTGGATAAAGCAGAAAAGGGAATTGACGATGCTACCGCCCCAAAAAAGGACAAGCCCCTCAAATCGAACGGGGGCGTTCAAACTGCATCACCGGTCACGACGATCGATTCCCGGTATGATTTCATAGCAGGTGAAAAAGTACTGTTCAGCGATGATCTTACGGCGGACAAGATCGGTGATTTCCCCTCCCGGTGGAATACCAATGGCTCCGGCGAGGTGGTTACCCTGAATGGGCAACCGGAAAAATGGTTGAAAATTCCACACAATACCATTACCTACCCGGAAATAAATAAAGTTCTGCCGGAGAACTTCACCATCGAATTCGACCTGTTCTACCCGGAAGGCAACACACGGCCGCCCATTACATTTGGGTTTTCGGAAAACGCCAATCCAGTTAAAAATAAACTGGCCTATAAAAAGCTGTTCTATTTCAGGATCGACCATGTAAAAAATCTCGTAGGCAGCAGTACCAGCATTTATTCAGGCCGTGAGGATAACAAATCATATCCGGTAAACAGCATGGCCAATAAACCTGTCAGGGTCAGCATCAGCGTAAATAAAACACGCATCCGTTTATATCTTGAACAGGAGAAGGTGTTCGATCTGCCGCGTGGATTTGAGCCCACTATACTGCGCTCCAATTTTCATTTCAGGGCAGCGGAAATACTGCCTGCAGCCAAAGAGTCGTTTTTTATCGGCAACCTCCGTGTAGCGGAGGGAAGTGTGGATTTCAGAAGCAGGCTGCTGGCGGGTGAAAAAGTATCTACAACGGCGATACTTTTTGATGTAAATGCAGCGAGCATCAAACCACAGTCATATGGTATCATCCGGGAGATCGGTATGATCCTGCAGGAAAATAAAGAAATGCACCTCAATATCACCGGTCATACGGACAGCGACGGGCCCGACAATGCCAACCTGGAACTATCCAGACGAAGAGCGGACGCCATCAAAACTGCATTAAAGAAACAATACGGCATTGACCTTTCACGCCTGCAAACAGAAGGCAAAGGTGAATCTGCGCCGGTAGCCGACAACAACACTACCAGCGGAAAGGCGGAAAACCGGCGCGTGGAATTTATAGCAACTCCCGCAGCAGGCTTGTAAAATCTTCCAGCATCGAGCTAATTATCTAAATACCTACTTCCCAACTACCCCCCTTCCCCGTAAATTTCTTCGGCAAATTGCCGCAATCACATAATAACATCTTATTTTTGATATATCCTGTTGATAGGCATATATTTATAAAGAGAGTCAAACCTAATTATAGGGCATATTTGTTATGCAATGAAAGGCCGCGCCGATAAACCTAAATGATATGAGTAAAATCCTCCTGATCGAAGACGATGAGGTAATGTCCACCATCGTCAAAAGAATTCTTCAAAAGGCCGAATACCAGGTTGACCACGTACGAAACGGAAAGGAGGCATTTGAAATACTGGAACACACCGGGTATGGCTACGACCTGATCATCACCGATATCATGATGCCGTACGCCAATGGTTTTGAGATCCTGAGCAAAGTGAGGAACATCCCGGACGGCAGACAGTTGCCCGTGATACTGCTGTCCAACGCCGGCATGGACGATATGATCCAGGAAGGCCTCAAACTCGGGGCGGACGACTTCCTCAAAAAACCCGTACTGCCGGCCGAACTGCTGATGCGGATACGGCGGCTGCTGAATAAAGAAGTTTCCTGAACCGCGCCCCGCCATTCCACGCGCACACCGCACCACCCTACTGAAAAACGCATATATGAACTTTTCTCTGCTAGACTTCCTGGAGAGCATTTTTTTTGAATTCCGCTATGCACCGCTGATCATACAGGTAGCGATCCTGTTCGTATTTGTGGCTATAAGCCTTACCCTGGTGGCTTACTTTTCCATCCTCCGCCGCCGCTTCCGCGGCTTCCGGCGCGACAAAAACGTGGCCAGGCTGAACGAACTGATAGACGAACTGCTGATAGACAACGTACTGTCCCAGGATCCCGAAAGCGTTGAAACACCCGGTCAAACAGCAGAAACGGCCGCCCAGGCCTTTCACCTGCCGCAATTCTCCAAACGCCGGGGCCGCCAGGTGCTCATAGACCGCCTGCTGAACTACCGTAACAACGTCCGCGGCGCCATGGGTGACGAAATACGCACCCTTTACCTGCTGCTGGAACTGGATAAAGACAGCTTTAAAAAACTCAAATCCCGTAAATGGAACCGCAAAGTGCGCGCCCTGAACGAGCTAAGCAATATGGAAATTGGCGTGGCGGACGTAATCATCCTGCCGCTTACCAACTCACGGAACCGTGAGCTGCGTGCCGCCGCCCGGCATGCATACATCAAACTATCCAAAAACGAACCGTTCAAATTCTTCGACCTCGCCACCGAGCCCCTCCTGCTTTGGGACCAGGTAGAACTGTTCCGCATCATCACCACCACAAACCACATCGCCATACCCAACTTCGCGCAGTGGATCACCTATTCCAACAACAAAAGCGTGATCTCCTTCTGCCTGAAACTCGTCGTGCATTATCACCAGCTGAAAGCCATACCCGCCGTGCTGAAACTGCTGGACACCAAAGACCACCTGCTGCGCGCCGAAGCCATCAACTGCCTGGGCAAGATGAAAATAGCCGATGCGGAAGACAAACTCGCATACATCTACAATAATCAGCCGCTCAACTGCCAGATAGAAATATTAAAAGCCCTCGGCCGCATCGGCAGCGGGAAACATACCGAATTCCTGAAACAGGAGTTCCAGCTCTCTACGGATTTTGAGCTTCGCAAACACGCCGCAAAATCGCTCACCAACAGCGAACCGCCCGGCAGCGAACTGATAACGGAACTGCTGGAAACCTCCTCCGCGGAAAACAAACTGATCCTCAAACATTGCATGAACCCATTAATCAAATTCTGATGCAGCGGATCTGGGAAATAGCAGGTAATATCTTCGAATCGACCGTATTCATATACGGCTCCGTATTGCTCGTGTCCTACGCCGCGCTGGCCATCTGCTCGCTGATAGCGGTGCGCAGGTGGGTGATGTCCGAAAAATACCAGGGCGGCGATGTATTGCTCACCTCCCCGCTGGCCCCGGGCATTTCCGTGATCGCACCGGCCTACAACGAAGGGCTTACCATCATTTACAATGTACGGTCCCTGCTCACTTTAAAATATGTACGGTACGAGATCATCGTGGTGAATGACGGCAGTACGGACAACAGCATGGAACAGCTGATCCGGGAATTCAGCCTGGTGCCGGTAGATTTCGCTTACAACGCCAAGATCCAGACGCGGCCGGTGAAAAAGATCTATAAATCCACGGACCCTGTCTACTCCAAACTCACCATCATCGATAAGGTGAACGGGAAAAGCAAGGCCGATGCGGTGAATGCCGGCATCAATGCCGCCGCGTACGATCACTTTGTATGTACAGACGTAGACTGCATCCTGGACGAAAACACGATCATCGAGCTGATCAAACCCGTGATGAAGGAAAAAAACAAACGGGTAATCGCCATCGGCGCCACGCTGCGCATCGCCAACTCCAATGTGTTCGACCAGGGCGTAATGGTGGGCGTGCGGCCGCCGGCACAGCTGCTGCCACGATTCCAGGAAGTAGAGTATATCCGCGCGTTCGTGCTCGGCAAAATGGGATGGACGCTCCTGAACTGCGTGCCCAACGTATCCGGCGGCCTCGGCCTGTTCGACAAAGAGATCGCCATCCGCTGCGGCGGATACGACCATACTTCTTTTGGCGAAGACATGGAACTCATGACCCGCATGTGCCGTTATGCATTGGACAACAAGATACCGTACGCCATCCGTTACATCCCCAAAACCCTTTGCTGGACCGAAGTGCCGTCTACCGTCAAAGTATTCGGCAGGCAGCGCACCCGCTGGGCCAGGGGCCTGGCGCAACTGATGCATGCCCACTTCAGTATGTTCCTCAAGCCGAAATACGGGAAAATGGGACTGGTGGTGTTCCCGTATAATTTTTTCTTTGAGCTGCTGGCACCCATCATCGAATTTGCCGGCATCGTGTATTACATCGCGATGGTGGCCATGGGGCTCATCAACTGGCCGACGGCCATCGTACTGCTGGTGTTCGTGTATACGTATTCGATCATGATCACCACGCTGGCCATCCTGTACGACCAGATCACATTCCGGTATTACAATTCCTGGCGCGACGTGGCATTGCTTTGCCTCACACCGTTCCTGGAGTTTTTCCTGTATCATCCGTTGATCGTGTTTTTCTCGCTCCGCGGGTATTATTTCTTTTTGACCGGCAAAAAATCGGGCTGGGGCAATATGCAGCGCCGCGGCTTCCAGGTGGCACCCAACCGGCCCGCCTAGTTTTTAACCTTAACAACAGCGCATGGAACTGTTCAGGAATATATACGAAGGATCGATCTTTTTTTATGGCCTTGCCATGCTGATCATGTACGCCCTGCTGGCGCTGCTCTCCTTCCGCGGCGTGATCCGCTTCAAACGGAAGGACGAAAACACGGATTACACCTGCATGCTCAACTCCGTGCTGGCACCGGGCATTTCCGTGATCGCCCCGGCCTTCAACGAAGGCGTGACCATCATCTCCAATGTACGTTCCCTGCTTACCCTGAACTATTCCCGCTTTGAAGTGATCATCGTCAACGACGGCAGTACGGACGATACGCTGGATAAACTGATCCGGGAATTCGAGCTGCGGGAAATAGACTTTGCTTACAACGAACGCATCAAAACACAACCGGTAAAAAGGCTGTTCAAATCCGTGAACGTCGCTTACGACAAACTGCTGGTGATAGATAAAGTGAACGGGAAAAGCAAGGCGGATGCCTCCAATGCCGGTATCAACGCCGCGTCTTACGATTATTTCCTTTGCACGGACGTGGATTGTATCATCGAAAAAGATACGCTGCTGCGCCTCATCAAACCCTTTATGGAAGAGGAATATAAAAAGGTGCAGCAGATCGGTGAGCCTTGCCCGGAATGCGGTTATGTGCACATCGTGGAAGAAGGGGTGCGGGTAATAGCCGCCGGGGCCACCCTTCGCCTGGCGAACGATTGCGAGATAGACCAGGGCGTGATCGTGCGCGTAAGGCCGCCGCGCAAACTGCTGCCCCGCTTCCAGGAAATGGAATACATCCGCGCTTATGTGCTCGGTAAAATGGGCTGGAGCATGATCAACTGCGTGCCGAACGTCTCCGGCGGCCTCGGCCTGTTCGACAAAGAGATCGCCATCAAAGCCGGCGGTTATGACCACAAATCTTTCGCGGAAGACATGGACATCGTGACCCGCATGTGCCAGTACATGATAGACAACAAGCTCCGTTACGCCGTGCGTTACATCCCCACCACGCAATGCTGGACGGAAGGGCCGCCCACCATGAAGGTATTCAGCCGCCAACGTACCCGCTGGGGCCGGGGCATGGCGGAGATCATCACCATACACCGGAAAATGATCTTCAACCCGCGGTACAAAAGAATGGGCCTGGTAGTACTGCCCTGCAGCCTCCTGTTCGAATTCCTCGCCCCCATCATTGAATTTACCGGCCTGCTGTACTATATCTACCTGATCGCCACCAACAGCATCAACTGGGACTACGCGCTCATCCTGCTGGCATTCGTGTACCTCTATTCGGTCATGATCACCACCCTGGCCATCTGCTGGGACCAGCTGACGCTGCGGTATTATAAAACATGGCGCGAAGTGATCGGCCTGGCCCTGATGGCCTTCCTCGAGCCGATCCTCTATCATCCGCTCATCGTGTTCTTCGCGCTGAGAGGATACTGGTTTTTTATCACCGGCAAAAAATCCAACTGGGGCAATATGCAGCGGCAGGGATTCGGCCAGCGGAGAACAGTACAGACAGCATGATTTACCATACTTATCCATATCAGCATATGAAACAGCGGGGTTCCATCAGACCTTTTAAAACACCTTTTGTACGGATGAAAAGAACGGTCAGCTGCATACTTACAGCACTTTTGCTTTGCCTCGCCGCCGGGGTGCAGGCGCAGATATTCAACACCAAAAAGAACAAAGATGCGGACGAGCTATACGCCGAGGCCGTGCAGGCTACCCGCGCCGGGCAATACCAGAAAGCCATCGCCCTTAGCCAGCAGGCACTGAAGATACGGCCCGACTTTACCGACCAGGAGCTGCTGCTCGGCCGCCTGTATATGCTCACGAACAACTATCCCGCCGCCCGGATGTATGTGCACAAAGTGATCAAAAAAAGCCCTAACTACCGCGATGCCTACCTGTACGCGGTGAATATCGAAATGCTGACCCGGCAATATGCCCAGGCGGAAAAATATGTGAATGACGCGTTGAAACAATTCCCGGGCGATAAAGAATTTATGCTGAAAAAACTGGGCATCCTGGACGTGACCGAACGTTTCCAGAGTGGCAACGTGTATGCGGAAGACCTGCTGGAAAAATTCACCGGTGACACTTCCGTACGCAAAGCCTATGTGGGCCACTACCTGATGGCCGGCCACTTCTACCGCCAGCGCGGCATCCCTTCGCTGGCAGAGCAGCATTACGAAAAAGCGCTCGCCATGCAGCCGGGCAACCAGGAAGCCAGCAGTTCCATTATGAACATGCACCTGAAAAGCGGCAGCTATGAACGCGCGCTGGAACAGGTGAACAGCGAGCTGGCGGGCAATCCCGGCTCGTACGACCTGCTGATGCGCAAACTGGGCCTGCTCCAGGATATGCACAACTACCCGGAAGCCCTGAACGTATTGCAACAGGTTCTCAAAAACCACCCCGGCGACGCCAAAGCACGCGGCCTGGACCTTTCGCTGCGCATGGAAGCCGCTTCCTGGTATACCAATACCGATCCATATATGTTGTACACCGGTATATTGGAAAAAAATCCCGGTAACAGGGAAGCGCTGGATAAAGTAATAGGCATCAGCCTGGCGCGTGGCGCCTACCGCGAAGCGCTCGCCTGGATCAACACAGGCCTGAAAAGCAGCCCGGGCGACCAGCGCCTTCAGTCCCTCAAACTGGACGTGCTGGAAAGCGACCGCAAATTCGGTGAGGCGGCGATACTTGCTGAAAAGCTGCTGCGCAGCGCACCCTCCGCCGAAAAACGCCAGCGGTACATCGCCCTGAGAGTAGCCTCCGGCCGCGATTACCTTGCCCAGCAACAATACGACCTCGCCCTTGCCGAATTTGAAAGCGCCCTCCGCGAAAGCCCCTCGGATACCGCGGCGCTGGATATGACGGCCAATACCTACATCACCCAAAAAGATTACCCCCGCGCGCTGGACGTGCTCAACTCCGCGCTGGCGGCCCATCCTTCGAACGCACGTTTCCTCATGAAAAAAGCATCCGTGCTGGCGGAAACCGGGCAGTACGACGAAGCGGCGGATATTGCCAGGAGCTTACAGACGCGGTTCCCCGGCAATCACCGATACACGGACCTCATCACAGACATGCACCTCACCGCCGGCCGGCAATTTATGCAGGCGGAAGAATACACGCTGGCCAAAGGCCAGTTTTCCCTCGTGCTGGACAATGACCCGGATAACATGGAAGCGCTCAACTACCTGGTGAACCTGGAATCCGCCAGGCAGCAATACGACAGCGCTATCTATTACGCGGACATTGCCCTGCGGCTACAACCGGACAACAAAGAAATGTTGCTCAAAAAAGCCTCCGTGTACACGGATATGAAACGATATGCAGACGCCAATACCATCAACTACCAGCTGATGCAACGTTACCCCTACACCGTAAAATACCGCACCGCCTACGTGGAAGGACTGGTGGCGGAAGCGCTCGCTCATTGGCGGAATAACCGGCCGGACAGTGCTTTCCCCATATTTCAGCAGGCGCTGGCGATCGATAAAAAAGATTCCCTCGCGCTGCTGAACAGCATGAACATCCTGTATGCGCGGAAGTCTTATGATAGCGCGCTGGTGTACGCCAACGAAGCGCTCAGGTATTACCCGGAAAGTGAAAACTTCCTACAACGGCGCGCGCTGAACCTGGAGGGCCTCCAGGACTACGAAGCCGCTGCGCGTGCCGCGGATACGCTGGCAAGGCGGTTTCCCTCGGCGGACAACAAAGATTATGCGGACCTTATGGCATCTAAAGGGCTGAAAAACCAGTTCGGCCTGTTTTACCTCAATTCCAATTACGATTACGCCAGCAGCAATTACAATATTGCCACCGTTGAATACCGCCGTTTCTTTAAAAAAGGTTCCTGGGCCGCAAGGGCCAACTATGCCGGGCGGGAAGAAGGGACCGGGCTGATGGGCGAAGCCGAACTGTATTACACGCACAGCAAAAGCCTGTACTCCTACGCACTGGCCGCCTATGGCAACAAGATCGTATTCCCGCAGCTGCGGCTTGCCTACTCCATCTTCAAAACGTTCAATCATGAAATTGAAGGAGAACTGGGCGCCCGTTATCTTATGACAGACAGTACAAACTCCGTTACCGGCGTCACCTCCATCGCCAAACCGTTCGGAGATTTCTGGGTGAACCTGCGCGCCTATTTTATCAGCGAGGAAGGGGATTTTAACACCTCGTTTAACCTTACTACCCGGTATTACATGAACAGGCGGCAGGATTACCTCGCCCTCATAGCCGGGCTGGGCACCTCGCCGGATGACCGCAGCCGCCTGGTACAGTTCCCGGAGCTAACAGGCCTGCTTACCCGCAGCATCGCGGCGGGATACCAGAAAACGATCCGTTACCGCACCACGCTGGGGCTCTTCGGCACATGGATCAATCAAAAGATCGGGGATAACCAGTTCCAGAATCAATACGATATCTATATCACGGTACAACGTAAATTCTAATGGAAAACATGATAAACACTTTCTTTTGTACGCTCATGCTTTTCCTTCACCCAGGCTGCAATTCGGCCAAAGACATTGTGCTGGTGGAGAATGGTAAAGCCCGTCACCAGATCGTACTGCCTGCCGAAGCCACGCCCGCTGAAAAACGTGCTGCGGGCATATTGCGGGATCATCTTACGAAAATGTCAGGCGCCACATTCCGCCAGGTCAGTGAAAATGCTTACCGCGAAGGCGATGCCGCCATCTTTATCGGCAATACGGGGCACACCGAAAAATTCGGTGAGGAGAAGATCAAAGGAGAAGGATTCCTGATTGCCACAGATGACAAACACCTGTACATCCGCGGCGGAAGCGGCAAGGGTGTAGTGTATGGCGTATACACCCTGCTGGAACAATATTTTGGATGCCGCAAATACGCCGCCGGGCCCGCATGCACTCCTTCAAAAAAAACGATCGGAATACGGCCGCTGATCACAGACCAGCAGGAACCACAATTCGTTTACCGCGAAACCTACTACCCCGCCCCGCTGGATGCGGAATACCAGGAATGGCACAAACTGCACAGCTTTGAAGATCTCTGGGGGCTTTGGGGGCATTCTTTTTTTAAACTAGTACCGCCCGGACAATACTTTTCCGGGCATCCCGAATATTACGCACTGGTGAACGGCAAACGGCAGGCTTCCCAGCTATGCCTGAGCAACGATCAGGTATTCCGGATCGTAACGGACTATTTCCGCAAAGCCATTGCAGACAATCCTGATGCCATTTACTGGAGCATTTCACCCGAAGACGGCACGGGCTATTGTACCTGCGACCGATGCAGCCTGGCAGACAAGGAAGAAGGCAGTCATTCCGGCTCACTGATCCGTTTTGTAAACCGGGTGGCCGCACAATTCCCGGCTCAGCAATTCACCACGCTGGCGTACACCTACACGCTGCAACCACCGGCCCGCACGCGTCCGGCCGCCAATGTGATCATCATGCTCAGCAGCATAGACGCTTACCGTAACCAGCCCCTGGCCAGTGCTCCTTCCGCTGCTGTTTTCCGCAAGGCGCTCGCGGACTGGAAAAAAGTTTCCGCCAGCATCTTCATCTGGGACTATACCACGCAGTTCACCAATTACCTCGCGCCCTTCCCGGACTATTTCCTGCTACAGCAGAACCTGCAATATTTTGCGGACAATGGCGTGAGCGGTGTATTTTCCCAGGGCAGCGGCGCTACTTATTCGGACATGGCGGAACTGAATGCATATTTGCAGGCGAAAATATTGTGGCAGCCGAAAGCAGGCATAGATAACACTTTCAGCGATTTCATGAACGGCTACTACGGTCCGGCCGCACCTTTTATCACAAAGTACCTCCAGGCGCTCGCGCGTAACCTTCAATCCGCCAAAGTACCGCTGGACATTTACGGCAGCCCGGTAAACAATCATACGGACTATCTCTCCCCCGCTGCCATCGATGAATACTCCACTTTACTCGACCAGGCCGAAAAAGCCGCGGGGGATAATACCGCGCTGGCGGAAAAGGTCTACAAGGCGCGGCTTCCGCTGGAATACACCGTATTGCAGCAGTCTCGGCTGTATGGAACAGAAAAATACGGTTACCTCGTGCCGTCCGGTAATAGTTTTGTGCCGAACCCGAAATGGGCGGAAAGAGTAAAAAGATTTGTACAGCAGGCGCAGAAAGCCGGTGTAACGGAGCTTGCGGAAGGCGGCCTCAGTCCGGAAGCGTACGGGCAGGAATGGGAACAGTTGCTGGCCCGGCCCTGGCTTCCCAGCCTAGCCTTTCGTAAAAAGGTAACGCTTTTGCATCCCTTTACGCCGGAATACACCGCAAAAAAAGAAGCGACGCTTACAGACGGGCTTACGGGCGGAAAAGATTTTTCATTGAACTGGCTGTACACCTACGGCAATGATCTGGTGGCTACTATCGATCTCGGGCAGGCGCAAAAGATCGGTGGCATTCAGCTCAATTTTTTACAGGATGCAAGGCATAATATTTTCCTCCCCACAGCGATTATTATTGAAGTGTCCACGGACGGGCAATCCTTTCAACCGGCTGCCCGGCAGGCCGTTGGAGCCGTAGCGGAAGAAGATTTCAGCGCGCATGTGGAAACATATAAACTCGCGGCCCGGGCGAATGCAAGATTTGTGAGGGTAACGGCGCACTGTTTGCCGCAGATGCCGGCATGGAGAGGTAACGACAAAAAACCAGCGGTTTGTTGTGATGAGATCTTTGTGAATTAGTCATTCCAACTCCCTCGACCTGCATAATATTTTGCTCCGATCACTGGCAGCTGACCCGCGCATACCTGTGATCGCGGACGATGTGGACAACCTGTATATCTCCGGCTTGCAAACTGACCGCCCGGATAAAAAAGCCATTCAGTTATTGAATGTCCGGACCTATAAAAAACTATCTGCGGCAACCAACGGCGACTTTTATCATCAATAAAAAAAGACCGCGATGTCGTGATACATCGCGGTCTTTTTAGTTATTTTTTGTCCTTTTCTTCTCTTTTTTCTATGTCCTTTGCTTCATCTATGTCCTCTTCGTCCATCTCTTCTTCGTCTCCCGCTTCAGCGATATTTTTAACAATGGAAGAAACAGGCCCTTCCATCTTCTCCTGCGGATCCGGACCCAGGGTTTCAGGGTCAGGCTGGATGGATGCGCCTTGTTTTTTTGCTTCTTCTTCCGCCTTCTTTTCCAGTTTTTCTTTGTCTGTCATGATAGGGTATTTTGAATAAAACGGACGAAAAACCGTGCCATGCCATTACTGTCATAAAGAATCATTCCTGCTTAAGCCCAGGCCCATACATCAAACTGGCCAGCGCCACACCCCTTGAATCCCTCGCATATCCAAAGAAATAAATTTCTTTCCCTGCCACCGCGGCGGGAATCACTGCATTAAATTTCTCACCTGTCTTCTCCGCAGGCACCGCTATCCAGTTCCTGTCCTGCCAGCTGGCGGAAGGTTCGCTGTAATAGAGCATGACCGAATCTGCCCTGATACCCTGTGGCATATGCACCACTATTTCCACATTTTCGGGCGATTTACGGGCTGCTTCCACCCTTCCGAAGGGTTGGCCTTTACCTTTGAGGTAATAGTCGAAATAAAGCTCCTGCATTTTACTGCCGCCCGGTATCTGTTTGTGATTGATGTTTGGCCCCCATACGAGGTTCTTAGTGCCTTTGATCCGGCCAAGCGTAGCCATAACGGCTTCTGGCCAGAAAAAGGTGTCGTTGGAAGCTGCTTCCATAAAAAACGGCGCTTTGATGTGCTGTGCGCGGCGGCCGGCGTCGAAGTATTGCAGCCAGGCTTTGCGGTCCGCTTCGGGGAGTCTGGCGATGATCTCTTTCCAGAAAGAGCCCAGCTCGTAATACCCGCTTCCAAATACGGAATAAGCCGCCTGTACTTTGTTGCCCAGCAGGCCGGAGAGCATCGTCGTGGAATATCCGCCCCAGGAAAAACCCGTAATGCCCATATGCGATACATCCACGTCGGGGCGGCAGCGCAGAAGATTAAATGCCTCCAGGCCCGCAACGATCGCGTCCGTTAAGGTGCTGCTTTCCGGTCCGTTCGTAAGATCGAAACGGGGCGCTTCACCGCCGGGGCGGCTTTTCCATGCGCCAGTGGAATACGGAGTTTTACCATTGCCGCAAATACCAGGCAGGTCCGGCGCCAGCGCTACATAACCGCGGCGGGCGTATTCCTGCACGCGGTCAAGCATATCCTCCGCGCGGCTGCCGCCTCCATGCAGGAAAAGCATACCGGGGTATTTACCTTCCGTACGCGGGAATGCCATCACAGCATACACCCTGTTCGCGCCGTTCCTGGAACGGAAAGTGATCTTGCGGGTAACGATCGCTTCCGCGCCTTCACCGGTGAGCGTGTCGCTGATGACGGTCGCGATTTCCGGAACGCTGGATAGATAGGCCTTGAATGGGTCCTGCCCCTTTGCCGGCACTAACCAGAGTAATTGCAGGAAAAGAAAAAGCTGTTTCATTTTTTGATGCCGTTGCCTTGTTCTGAATTTTTACTGAGCCTGCCTGCAGCAGGTTGACTGATATAAATACCTTCCTTTCCGTTGTACTGCGCCTTATTATCCTGCACAGTAAAGCCCTTCACGCCATCCATCCACGCATCCAGCCTGATGCCGTTTTCGTCGTTCCCTTCGGCTAGGTTTCCTTTGACAATAACGTTTTTGCTTTCGGTGCAGTGTATGCCGGAAAGTTTGTTCCTCGCGGTTTCATTGCCTTTAATGACAGCATCCGAACAGAAAGAGAGGTCCATGCCGCTACCCCAGGGCGATGTATCGAAACGGCTGTTTTTAACAGCAATGCCTTGCACATGGGCCAGGTGAAGGTTGTGATGAAAACCGGCGCCCGGCACCACGGAAGCGCCGTTGTCACTGAAATCGCAATTATCCACGGTCACGTTTACCGCGCCGCGTACGGACACGCCGTTTTTGGTGAAGTTCTGTACCGTGAGACGGACAAGACTAATATTGCGCAGCTGTCCTTCACGCTCCGCCTGGAAAAGAATGCCTTCGCGGCTGGGAGCGCTCATGTAAGACCGGTTCCTCCGGTCCGCATTCGGGTCTGTATTGGGCACCGGGTTCACCGCCCCTTCTATCAGCAGGTCCCGGATGGTCACATCGTGCAGTGTGGTGTCCGCATTTACGATGGTTCTTGTTCTCAGTTCTGGTGAGAGCACCAGGATGGATACATTGCCTTTGCCCGCCAGTGTTACGCCGCTGCGCATCTTTAAAGGCGCTTTCAGTACGTGCACACCTTTGTCCAGCACCACCCATTTACCGGTGCCGGCAGCGGCATCCAATGCTTCCTGGATGTTGCCGCCCGGAGCAATGAGCACCGACGATGCGGGAGCTTCCGCTGTGGGCGTCTCCAAAGCGCCGCGCAGGTCAGCATAGGGAAGGAACTTCGTTTTGCCCGGCTGCCGTTTCATCGGCGCGCGGATGGCCGTCAGTACATCCAGCGAGGAATCCTTGCGGGTATGTTCTGTCATCACTCTTTTTGTAAAAGGCATATCCAGCCCCTTCACTTCGTGATAGTGATGGTAAATGCTTTCGTAAATATCGCGGTACCGTTCTTTTGCACGGTGAGACAGGATGCCGTACACAGGCACTTCCCCTCCCAGCATAAATTTCGAGGTATATTCAAAACCCAATGCCAGCCTGTTACCGGCCGCTCCGTAAAAATCCTCTCCCTGCGTCCAGGCTACCTGCGCCGCTTTGGCGAACTCGCCAATGCCCAACTGCACATGATCCCAGTCGCGCGTGGTTTCCTGTATCTGCCCGTTTGGATAGATGTATTTCGTGATCCCGGAATTGCCCGGGCCACGGTAATACCTCTCCACCGCCGCGTCGTATATCTCACGGTTGTCCGTGAATACGCCGATGCACAGCAAGGTATTAATGATGGCGGCATCCCAGTTGCCATTGGCTTCTGTGAAAAAATCCTTTACGGTGGGATAATACACCGTCAGCATCATACGTTTGAACTGATCGATATCCTTAGCTTGCCAGCCAGACGCTGTATATTTCATTATTTCCGCGGCGTTCAGGAAATAATATGCGGTGAGCGCCACGCTCAGTTTGGCGTTGTTATCATCAAAATCCCAAAGCGTGTAAGCCCAGGCGTTCAGTATCTCAATCGATTTTGCAGCATACGTTTTATCGCCGGTGATGTACCACATCAGCGCGTGATTATATACCGCATTGGCGCTGGCGGACAATTCTCTTCCGCCGCTGCTGTTCGCGCCATATGGCCCTACGGAGATGTGGGCGCGCGGTTCCGGTTTAAAGTCAGTGGATGTGCGTTGTTTCAGCTTGGCAAACGCGTCCTTCCAGGGCTGTTTACCCGAAAGGACTTGCTGCTTCATATATTCGAGGTCTTCCCGGTTCTGCATCATACCGGGATGCACAAAAGGTTTTCCGGCCTTCTGTGCAAACGAAGCGCCTGCCAACAGCAGGAGCAATACGGTCAATATTCTTTTCATAAGTGGAATTATTGGGTTCAGGGCCTGTTGGCGGCTTTTGCACCAAAGGCATGGTTCGGTTTGCCGCCCATCACGATCTTCATCTCTCCTCCTTTCATGATATCGCTATGAAGGATGTAACTCTTTTCATACTTCTTTCCCCGCATGTACACTTCCTGCACGTATTTGTTCTCCGCGCTGTTGTTGCTCACGGTCACTTTAAAATCACGGCCTTCAGGCAAATGGATCACCGCTTCGTCGAACAGCGGGCTGCCGATCACGTAGGCGCCACCGGCCGGGAATACAGGGTAAAAGCCGAGGGAGGAAAAAATATACCAGGCGGACATCTGCCCGCAATCCTCGTTGCCGATAATGCCATCGGGTTTGTCGTGGTAAAACTCCGTCATGATCTGCCGCACTCTCTCCGCCGTTTTCCACTGCTGCCCGCCGTAAGCGTACAGGTAAGCAATATGGTGACTCGGTTCGTTTCCATGCGCATACTGCCCGATACCGCCGGTAAGGTCTATCAGCGCCTGCGGATCGGGCGGGGGCTCAAGGGTAAAGAAGGTATCCAGTTTGTTGAGGAACATCTTTTCGCCGCCCAGCATATCTTTCAGCCCATGCACATCCTGCGGGGCCAGCCAAAGATATTGCCAGGAATTGCCTTCCGCATAATCAGAGGCCCAGGGGCGGTACGATTTTACGGGATCAAACACCGGGTTCCAGCTGCCGTCCGCCATCTTGCCGCGGATGAACATCGTGGCCGGGTCGTAATACAGTTTGTAGTTTTTTGCTCTTTTACTGAAGTATTCCGCCTCTTCTTTTTTGCCCATTGCCTGGGCCATGAGGGCCACGCTGCCGTCGCCAATGGCGTATTCCAGGGCGCGGGCCACCGGGCGGAAGATCTTCACATCTGAAGGAATAGGTTTTAAATCACGGACGTAACCCAGGCCCAGCGTATCGGACATCAACGTTGCTTTTATGGCGTTCCAGGCGCGATCCGCATCAAAGCCCCGGTAACCTTTCAGGTATGCTTCCGCGATCACCTGCACGCTGCTGATACCCACCATGGTGCCGGTTTCCCAGCCCACCAGGTGCCAGATGGGCAGCTTGCCCTGCTGGTCGTAAATGGCCAGCATGGAGTTAACCATCTCATTCACGCGTTGCGGCTGTGTAAGCGTATAAAGCGGGTGCACCGCCCTGTAAGTATCCCAAAGGGAAAACACGGAATAATGATCGAACCCGGCTTTCTCCACCACCTTTTTGTCCGCGCCCCTGTAGCTTTTGTCGTGATCGTTGAACAGGCTGGGGTTGATCATGGTGTGATACAGCGCGGTATAAAAGATGCGTTTCTGCGCTTCGTCTTTGGTCCTGATACTGATAACAGATAATTCTTTCTCCCACTTATCATCAGCCTGCCGGGCTATTTCATCAAAGTTCCAGCCGGGTATTTCCGCTTCGATGTTCGCCAGCGCATTGTCCGCGCTAACGGGAGACAGCCCCACTTTCAGTTCCAGTATCTCCGGCGGTGTATTAAAACTGATCAGCCCTTTGATGGATACGCCCTGCGCCTTGTTGCCTGTGAGCAAAGAGTCCTCTTCATACACCGCAAATTTGTCCATAGGGCGGGATAAACGGACAGCAAAATACACCCGCTGGTCCTTTGCCCAGCCGCGTGAATAACGGTATCCTTTCAGCGTTACCGCATCCGTTTGTTCGATATAGGTTTCATAACTTTTGTCCTGCATGCCTTCTTTCAGGTCAATGATCACATGCGCATCTTTGCCCTGCGGGAAGCGGTAGCGTTGGTAACCGACCCTTTCGGTGGCCGTCAGCTCCGCGTCAATACCGTGATCTTCCAGCTTTACGGCGTAATATCCCGGCTTTACTTTTTCATGCTCATGCACATACTTCGAACCATAACCCTGCCGGTAAGTCTCCTGCTTGCTTTTGCCCGTGCGGATGCTGCCGGTAAATGGCATGATGAGCACATCCCCGAGATCGCCGATGCCGGTGCCGCTCAGGTGCAGGTGGGTAAAGCCGATGAGCGTACTGTCTGTATAGTTATATCCCGAGAGCCAGTCCCAGCCTTTATAATAGTTCATGGGCCCGGCCTGCACAGCGCCAAAGGGTACATTGGCACCTACAAACACATGCCCGTGCCCGCCGGACCCGATGTAAGGGTCCACGTAGCCGGTGAGCTTCTGCGCGCACGCCGGATTGATAACAGCCAGCAGCAACAGGCTCTTTATTGCGGTTTTTAAAAACATACACATGTTATTTTATTTTCCCGGTTTGGCGGCGGGGATCTGTTCACGGAATGGCACTTCCTTTCGCAGCATCTTTGCCGCGTAGCCGGTGAGCTGCAGGTAGTGGTCGGAAGGTTCGTCATCGGCCAGTTTTACAAACGGGCTTTTGCCTACAGGCGGGTTTTTGGATAGTTTGAAGATGGCGGTGGCTTCGTCTACTTCGTCGAACATAGCGACGTAGAGCATTTCAGCGCCCGCGCCTATCGCACCGGAAATCTGTTTCCAATAAAAAGAGCCGTTGTTCCTCGGTATCTGGTTCAGCGGGAAACGCGGGTACATGTTCGTCCAGCTGAAGCCCGGGAACACGACGGGCACGTAATCCACTTTGTTTTCACGGCACCAGGCGATGTCACCTTTTACCTGTTGCAGGTAGGTTGCGTATTCTTCTTCGGTCTTAAACCTGCCTACGGCCCAGGGATGAACGATGTCCGCCCTTTTGAGCACATCATGCAGGTGCGGGTCGTTCGCCGCGTCTTTGGCCAGGTCGCGCCAGTACGCGGGCACGCCCAGCAGGACCGCGCATCCACCGTACACCGGGTCGTTTTGCAGGAAGTTCATCAGCCGTTCGATGCTGCGGAGAGTGTAGTTCCTCCCGGAAAAGCCCACGCCCCATAAAGCTACCAGTGGCTTGCCGCGATGGTAGAGGTAGGTTTGTTTATCGCCGCCGTCTGTCATATGCAGGCTGTCCACCAGGTTCTTCCAGTCGTTGATCAGCATGGGCACGTCCACACTGTCCCGCATCCCGGAAAGATCGTACATCACTGCTATGGCGCGGTTGTATTTTTTGGAGGCTTCCAGCGCATGGTGCATCACCCGGTTGTTGTGATGCCGGTTCGCTCCTCCCCTCACCTGCCCTACGAAACGCTGCACAAACAAGCCATCCACGTCATAGTCCTTCATCCATTTGAAGTGCAGGTTTACCGTAGAAGCATCGTAGGAACTGAATAAATAAGCGGGGCTTCCATCTTCATGGACGAAAGGCGTTTTGTATGTCTTCCCGTATTCTTTTGTTTCCGGCCAGAGATCCACTTTGATGTTTCCCGGCTCCAGCTGGCCTTTGGCCACCCAGTGGTTCCAGTTGCGGTTGGCACCGTCTTCAGGGGTATTGAACCATCCCTGGTAACCCGCCATCACGAGGCCTTTATAACTTTTATAATTCGATGTCCTGCTGTGTTTCTGCTGCGCGGTGGCTGTGCCGCATATGCATACGGCCGCCAGCAGCACGCTTAGCTTTTTATTGAGAGTGCTCATGCATGAATCCGTTTATAATAAAAAGAAAACCGGGGCGGGCCCGCGAGAACCCGGCCCCGGTACAAGCGTTATCACGGCGCAACCGTGACAGTGCTGATAGTGGTGTAGTTATATTTTTTGAAACTGTCGTTCACCCTTACGCCTACCCTTATGTAATAAGTGGTTGCGTATTTCATGGGAGCGGTGGACTTGATCACCACGTCTGTCGCTTCCTTGCCGGGTGCGGCCTGCGCGGCGCCTATCACGGTATTGTCCCAGTTGTTGTTACCCACGTATTGCGTTGTGGAAATGAACATCTGGTAATCCAGCAGGGCGGGCTGCGTTTTACCCGGAGGCGGCGTGGTGCGGGTGAAGCGGAAAGTGGCGGTCACCTTTTTGTCCGCGGTTACAGACGGGGGCGTCACCCACTCCACGTTCACATAAGGCACTACGTTAAAATCGGCACGGGTGCTGCCTCCTGAGCGAAGATCCACGATCTTAATGTCCGCGCTGTCTATGGGATAAAAAGGACCTTCTACCGGTGTCACGCGGTATTGGCCCGGGAAAAGTTTGGTATTGATATAACTGCCGTCCTGCCGGAAGTTGAGGAACATAGGGATGGGCGTGGCGCTCCAGCTCAGCTCGTCCAGCTTGATGCGCACGCTGCCTCCGCCCTGCTCCAGCTGCATACTGCCCTTTCCGTCGTTCAGTGAGCCTTCCAGCGTGGCGTCCGGCAGTGCGTAGTTATCTTTTTTGCAGGCGCCGCTGGAAACGATAGCGGCAACGCATAACAGGCTATAAAGTATCTTTTTCATTACGCTTGTTTTAAAATCCATTAATAACCGGAATTCTGTACCAGTTGCGGGTTCTTCGTCAATTCACCACCGGGTATCGGTTCGTAATACATTCTTACCTGGAAAGTGAAAGCGGAGTTACGTTCGTCAAAACGGCAATCAAAAATATATTTGCCTTCCACATAATCGATCGTAACAGGATCCGCGCCTTTGGCAAACAGGAAGGGGTTGCATTTCCTCCATGTCCTTGCATTCACCTCCTGGTCGAAGGTCCTCCAGCGTTTCATGTCCCAGTACAATTTGTTTTCAAATGCCAGCTCTTTCCTTCTTTCGATGCGAATTATCTGCAGGCCACGGTTAGGCGCGAGCACATAACCACCCTGTTCTTTCGGGATGGAAGCGCCCGCGGCGAGGTCTGTTGGAGCGGTGAGCAGGGTGGCGCCCGCTCTTTCGCGGATGGCGTTGATGGAATTAAACGCATCCTGCATGAGGTCCACACCGGGTACGGTGCCGCCGTTCTGCGCCAGTTCCAGTGCGGCTTCGGCCCTGTTCAGCAATACTTCGGCATACCGCATCTCTATCCAGGTCTGGATAGAACGGTGAAGGGCCGTAGCGGCGGACGGCAGTGCGGGGTCCATGTACTTTCTGCCGCAGAAACCGGTAACGGTTGCGCCATTGGTAGAGGTAGGCCCGTCCAGCCCGGCAGGATATACTTTCTCACCGGTAGACAGGGTGATGGCCACCTGCCCGGTAGGTTTCCAGTCGCTGGATTCCTTTACATTATCCTTGTACCATTGCAGGCGGGAATAAGCAGTCTTGTCTTCGTCCGGATAAAACTTCTTAATGGGCGTAGCGGGGTCCACCGCTTCGATGAACGTACCACGGCGGATGTCCACAAACCCGTCCTTGAACTTCTGACCGGGCAGCAGCGCAGTGCCTCTCAGCCTCGGCTCGCAATTTTCCCACAGTTCGCCTACATTGTTAAATACTTTGTAAGAACCGTCCGGGTTCAGCGTGTTCAGCTGACCTTTGGCATTTTTAGGCAGCCCGTCGAACAGTTCCACGAAGTCCAGCGTTGGGCAGAAACGGTCGCCGTAGGTGGAAGTAAGATGCGGAGGAGCGTTCACCGCATCCCAGCTGTGCACCGCTTCGGGGTAGGAATACCCTTTGCTGAAAATGGTTTCGGTACTGGTTTTGTCCAGGAACAGATCGGCGTAGTTATCGGCGGTAGCCACTTTGTCGGTAGCGGACCATTTCTTTTTGTAAAGGCTGTATACCCCTTCCACGCTTTTCGCCGCGTCAAAAGCCGCTTTGAAATATTCGTTCGCTTTAGCGGCGGGAATACCGGTGATCATGACACCTTTGGGAGAGTATGGCGTACCGTAGCGGGCGATGGAACCGGCGAACAACATCACACGGGATTTAAAAGCCGCTGCAATGTTTTTGTTCGCACGGCCGGAGTTTTCACTGGCAGGGCGCATGTTCGTGATGGCATAATCCAGGTCCTGCCCGATGAAATCATAACAGGCTTCCTCGCTGCTGCGCGGCACCTGCAAAGGTGATACATCGCCGCCGTCGTAGTTTTGCACTTCGGTCACGATAGGCACGCCGCCGTAACGTTTTACCAACGCAAAGTAAGTGTACGCGCGGATAAAATGCGCTTCACCCACCCAGCGGCCCACTTTATCCGGGCTCAATACGGTGCTATATTTCGGGAGATTTTGGATCAGGTTGTTCGCCTGGCGGATCACACCGTATGCTTCTCCCCAATAACCCCTGGCGGGATCGGTAAAACCGCCGTTGTTGCGGTTTGCATTTTCGCCGGTATTGATAGACAGGCTGTTGATGATGTTCCAGGTATTAAAGCCCTGGGTTCCTTCCACAGTACTGTATTTAAAATCCTCGATCGGCATGCGGCTGTACAAAGCGGCCATATAGGCCATTACGCCGGCGTCGTTGGTAAACACATCCTGGTCCTGCAGCACATTCACAGGCGGAATGTCCAGCTTAACGCAGCCAAACGTAGCACCGCAGATCAGGAAAACAGCTATATATTTTAATTTCTTCATGGTTGCAGAATTTATTAGAATCGAATACTGGCGCCGAAATTCACCGTTTTGTTCAGCGGGTACAGATACCCGTAAAGGTCAGTGGGATGTTCGGGGTCAATTCCTATAGCTTTGGTGAACGTGAGCATGTTGTACCCGTTCACATACACGCGCAGGTCCTGTATGCCTATCCTGCCGAGCCAGTTTTTGGGCAGGGAATAACCCACCTCCACTGTTTTCAGCCTCAGGTAATTACAGTTCTGGATGCCGCGCTCGGAGTTGATGTCGTACACAGTGCCGGTATAGGCATTGTAACCGGGAATCCATTTCGTGTTGGGATTGTAGGGGTCCATGGTCGGGTCTTCCGGATGCCAGCGGTCCATAAAGAAGTCCAGCGCGTTCTGCGAAATGGTCTGGTACATTTCACCGAATGCGGCGTAGGACATGGCGCCGCCTTGCCATAACAGGTTCAGGTCAAAACCTTTGTATTCAGCGCCCATGGTGAGGCCGAAGGTCATCAGCGGATAGCTGTCCTTGTCCATGAAGTCTGCCGCGGTCGGGTTCACCGTGGTCGCGATGGGGTGACGGTCCATGTCATCTATCACGCCGTCGCCATTCCAGTCTTCGTAGATGTAATCGCCAGGCAGCACGGAACGGCCGGTGTACACGGGATATTTCGCGATCTCTTCGTAAGAGCCGTACTGGCCATTATAGCCCCAGCCAAACCACACGTCGTTGTAACGGTTCGTGTAGTTGTTGCGCCAGTTGCTGTAGGAGTTCCCGTCTCTCGCCCTTTCGATGTATTTGCGCATGGCGCGGGTGAGGGCAACGTTTGCGCTCAGGTTGTATTTGAAGTCGCGGCCGATGTTATTGTTATGCGTCAGCATCACCTCAAATCCTTTGTTCATATCGCTGTTCAGGTTCTCCTGCGGCAGGTTGGCGCCGAAGGTACCGGGCAGGGACAGCAGCCTGTTGGCCAGCAGGCCCTGGCGGTCGCGGCGGAACACGTCCACGGATACGCCCAGCAGGCCTTTCCAGAAATTCGCGTCCAGGCCGAGGTTGAGCGTACGTACTTTGTACCAGGTGATGTTCATATTCGGTGAGTTCCTGAAGCCCAGGGAGCTTACCCATTTGTCGCCAAACAGGTAACCCGCGGCCAGCGCCTGTGAGTTACCGCCGCTGGCGGGATAATCGTAACCGGTGATGAACTGGAAAGAAGAAGCGCCGTCATCACCCATTTCACCGTAAGACCCACGGATCTTCAGGTTGTCTATGAAAGCAAACGATTTGTTGTTCTTCATAAATGCCTCCTCTGAAATACGCCAGCCGGCGGATACCGCGGGGAAAAAGCCCCATTGTTTGCCGGGCGGGAAGCGGGAGGAACCATCGTAGCGGAAACTGAAATCCAGCAGGTATTTGGAGTTGTAATCGTAGTGTACTTTACCTACAAGGCCCCTGTTCGCATTTTTGAACACGCTGCCGGTATTGTTATTACCGATCTGGTTAGCGGAGTTGCCCGCAAAAAGATAAGGCAGAGGGATCGTCAGTTCGCGTTGCGCAAAGAAGCTGTCTCCCGTGCCTTCGCTTTCTTCATACAGCGCCAGTACGGAGATGTTGTGCAGCTTGGCGAGTGTTTTCACGTAGTTCAGTGAAAACTGCATCAGCGTGCCGGGCAGGATGGCGTAACTCCGGTTCAGCGTATTGGGGATGTGATACTTGTAAGGAACATAGATACCGCCCGCGTCGTTGTATTCGTATACAGAGAATTCTTTCTGATAGGTGGTATTGTCGTTGATGGTGGCATCGTAGCTGAACATACCTTTTGCCGTCAGGCCTTCGATGTAAGGTACCCTGTATTCGAGGGAAAAAGTGCTCATGAAGGTTTTGGAATTACGCTTTTTGAACCCGGACTGCTCTTCATCCGCAATCGCGCCGGGGTGATAGTCGGCGAGGTTGTGGTAGAGATATTTCGGATCGTTGTTCGCGTAATAAGGATCGTCCGGATGTGAGCGCCAGAGGTTTTTGAAGATCTCCCAGGAATCGCGGTACGGGCTGTCTTTCTGATCCAGTATGGCGTTCAGGCGGATCGACGCGGTGAGCCTGTCTGTGATCTGCGCATTCAGGTTCGTGCGCAGATTATACCTTTTATAGTTCAGGCTGTTGCTTTTCCAGAAACCGCCCTGCTGGGTATAACCAAGGTTGATGAAATAATCGATCTTTTTGCCGGCGTTGCCGTTCACGCTCAGGTTGTGATAAGACTGCGGGGCATAATCGCGCATTACTTCGCCGTACCAGTCGGTGCTTTGTTTGGTACCGTCGCGGTAAGGTTTGATGATCTCTTCGGGAAACACCCAGGTGGGGGAGTTCACGTTGTGCATGGACTGCTCGTTGAAGATCGTAAAACGGTCCACGGCGTCCAGCGGGCGGGGAAGACCGGAGGGCTTCTGCAGGCCATAATACATGGAGTAATCTATGCGCGCTTTGCCGCTGGTGCCGCCGCTTTTGGTAGTGATAAGCACCACACCGTTCGCCGCGCGCACGCCATACACAGCCGCGGAAGCGTCTTTCAGCACGGAAATGCTTTCGATCTCATTGGGGTCCAGCCGCTGGATGTTTCCGCGCGGCACACCGTCGATTACGATAAGCGGAGCGCCGAAACCACGGATGTCGAACTGGTTCGTGAAGTCACCCGGTTCGGATGTATTCTGTATCACACGCAGGCCGGGTACTTTACCGGTCAGCATGTTCTGCACATTCTGGTTTTTGGTGGTCACGATCTCTTTGTTGGACACCGTGGCGACGGAGCCCGTGAGGGTCACCTTCTGCTGCTGGCCGTAACCCACCACTACTACTTCGTTGAGGTTTTTATTGTCTTCCTTCAATACGATGTCCAGCGGGGCAGCTGAGGTTACCGGCACTTCCTGGGAAATGAATCCCATGAAAGAAATGACCAGCGTCGCTCTGGCGTCGGGCGCGGTGATGGAGAAGTTGCCCTCCCCGTCTGTGAGCGCACCGGTGGCGGTGCCTTTCACCTGTACGGTTACGCCCGGCAACGGTTCGCCTTTTTCGCTCGTTACCTTACCGGTGATCTTTACCGGCGGCGAAGGAGAAGAAGCAGTGGATACCGGCGCCTCCGGCTTGCGCACGATGAATACCGTTTTCTGTTTGATAAAATATTCCAGGGGCTGATCCCTGAAACAGTTTTCCAGCAGGGCTTCCACGGTTCCCTGTTTTACGTTTACGGTAACAGGCCTGGCATTTTCGAGGATGGCCGCATCGTAAAAGAAAACGTAACCGGCCTGTTTTTCGATGGCCGTGAATACTTTCTTCAAAGGCACGTCCTTACCGGAATAGGTGACCTGCTGCGAAAATCCGGTGGCACTAACCTGCAATGAGGCGACGGTGAGCAGAAGAAAAGATAATTTCATAATCTCCCATAGTTTACTTCGCTTGTGAAGCATTTTGGTTGACCCAACGAACAGGCCGGCAACATGTCTGAGACACTGGAATATCGCACCGGCTTCGTTTTGGCACAAAGCAGTTAATTTCATAACTTCGATTTGGGTGATAAAAATGTGTTTTGCGACTTTTTTTACGCCTTTCAGGCCCTGTATGCTGAGAACATACAAGGTCCGTCCGTCCCGTTAATAACGGGGCGGATTTTTCGTATAAGGCCGGATGTGGAAAATGATTATTGGTTCATAACTGGATTTTAGATCAAATTTTTCTCTAATAGTGGAATACGCTTTTGTATCGTTTATCGGTTTATAATTACTGTTTTACGATGATCCTCCTGCCTTCTATCCTAAACTGCACATTGTTTTTCCGCAATGCTTCCAGTACGTCGGACAGGTTTAATTCTCTTTGTATCTTTCCTTCAAACACCGCTCCGTTGTTACCGCCCTCGTAAGCCACTTCCACATCGTACCAACGGCTCAGCTGCCTCATCACGGTGCGCAGGTCCGCATTTTTGAAACAGAACATACCTTTTTTCCAGGCCACAGCTTCTTCCGTATCCACGTCCTGCACTTTCACGAAACCGCCGGTATTTCCGTAGATCACTGTACCCTGCTGGCCGGGCTTCAGCACCTGCTGGTTCTGAAAGACGGAAATGCTCACTTTACCTTCCAGCAAGGTGGTCCTGATATCCTGTTCGTCCTCGTAGGCATTTACGTTGAAGTGCGTGCCGAGGACGTTGATCTCTGTTGATTTATTGATGGCCACTTTAAATGGCTTCTTTTCGTTTTTGGCCACTTCAAAATACGCTTCGCCGGTGATCTCCACTTTTCGTTCGTCTCCGCTGAACACGGCGGGGTAACGGATGGAAGACGCCGCGTTGAGCCATACCTGCGTACCGTCGCTCAGCGCAATGCGGTATTGCCCGCCCCTGGGCGTTGCAATGACATTATACATATTGCCGCCCGTTTCACCGGTGCCGCCAACGTAAGCCAGCTGCCCGTTGCCCAGCTTCACGACATTGCTGCCGCCCTGCTGTGCCAGCGTACCGTCCGCCGCTTCGTCCAGCAAGATGGTAGCGCCGTTTGCCAGGGTAAGCACCGCTTTGTTGCCACCGGGGCCGATTTCGTGCTGCAAGGTGTCCGTGGCGGGTTTCACGGCGATGGTCTGCTGCGGTTGCCTGTTAAGCAGGTAAGCCCCTGCGCTCAGCAATACCAGCAGCACCGCCGCCGCAGCCCAGTAACGTATACGTGGGCGGGCCGGACGCATTTCCGCTTCCATGCCCGCGATCCGCTCCTTGATCTGCTCAAAGAGCACAGCATCCGGAGGGCCGGGCACACCGGACTGCTCCACCGTCTGCGCATACCTGTCCATTACGGCCTTAAACTCCGGCTCGTCCATAGACTGCAAACAGATCGACAGTTCTTTTTGCTCTGCTTCGGTCATTGTGCCGGAAGCATACCTGTCCAGTAAGTAAATGATTTTTTCCTGGCTCATAACCTTGCTTGCTAATAAGACTGTTGGGGAAAGAGAAAGAACACCTTTTGCGGAAAAAAAATTTCCAGCGGTGTCAGAGTGTTTGTAAAATGCTGAATATGAGAATGATACTAAGAATTTTCAGATCGGCATGTGTGCTGAGACAGGCTTTGAGATACCAGGTGGCTTCGTATAGCTGTTTTTTCACGGCGAACTTGGTGATGTTCAGCTCGGCGGCGATCTCGTCCAGCGAAAGGCCTTCTTCGTTGCGGAGGATAAAGATGCGGCGTTTCTGTTTGGGCAGTTTATTGATGAGGGCCCGCGCGATGCGGTGATATTCGCGTAGCTCGAGTTTTTCCTGAACGTCCGAATGGCTTTCCGGCTGCTGCAGTTGCAACAAGCCGATCACTTTGCGCTGCCGGGCCTGTTGGGTACGGAGGTCCGCCAGGCGGTTGCGCGCCATGGTGAACAGGTACGCCTGCAGCGACGTGATGTTCACGAGTGTTTCTTTGCGGAGCCAGAGTTTGATAAAAATATCCTGGATCACTTCATGGGTATCGGGCAGCGAAAAGCCGGTAAGCGGATAAATAAAAAGATGCAGTTTTGGCTGGTATTGTTCATACAGGCTGGCGAAAGCCGATTCATCACCAGCGGCCATCCGCCTGCATAACGCCGATTCTGATGAGATACTGTTCATTTGGTTGAAATTTAGGCCCATCGCCGGGCCCGGCATACGTTTTGGTCACATGGAATTACAGGGAGAAATCCCCTTGTGTTGTAAATCTAAATAAAAGGAACTGACCAACCAAGGGTTTGCTAAATCCTTTTACCTAAATCAGGGAAAAAAGTCAAAATACCAACAGGTGGGTATTCAGCCGGCAGCTGTAAATGCAGCCCTTTAAACCTTATAAATCATTAACTTTATATGCCAGGAAGATTAACCCCGGTAACCCTTTCCCGGCACCAGCGGGCTTCAGCAACAAGTGTGTTAAGTACACGCCAATCCTTCAACCGGCATATATATGATATATTCTTTTTAAATTTCTTTCAACCTATAAAACCCTACAAAATGGATTCTTACAAAGTAGGAACCGGCGGGCAGCAGATCAGGCTCGCGGTAGACATTACCAGCAACGGCATTGCCACCACCCGCGGTTTCCTCATCACTTCCACAGACCGTTTCCCTATTTCCGGCTGCGCATCCAAAGATGCTACCGGAGACATCATCCAGATGCCCATCGGTTCCGCTGCCAGCCTCAAAGGCAATAAACTGCTCATCGTAACCAATATCCTTCTTTTCTGGCCGGACAAAGAAACCCGCAAGATCGAATTTGAAAAGATCACCGCGCGGTATGTGATGGACGATGGTAAAGACGGCCACAAAGAATTTCCCGAGGCAGACCTGAAGATCGATGCGCTGGATGATTTCACGGATATCTGGCTGCACAAAACCATTAAACTGAGCTGAGCATGAAAAGAATATTCACCCTGCTCCTGCTGATGTGCGGCAGCCAGCTTTTCGCGCAGCAGGAAAAAGAACCGGACCATAAGGCTGTGCCGCAATCCAGCGCGTTTAAACTCGTGGACATCTCTCCCACCCTGATAGAAACGCCCGTTACGCCAAAAGCGTTCGGGCTGGGCATTTTGCAGAACTTTGATAAAGGAAGCAGCTGGCCGCAGAATTACTCGGCGGAGTTTACGCCTTACTGGTGGGCTTTGCCGAAGAACAGGGATGCATATAAATTCCTGGGCATCCGCCGGCATGAAGACCCCGTTACCAAAGCGGATGTGTACCGCTCCAATCCTTTTTCCGCGCTGAAGATGACGAATATCTCCGTGGCCTTTTTGCAGAAAGACCTGGTGCCGGATACCGCGGACGCCACGCAGAAAGTATTTTCAGCCGGTTTCAGGACCACGCTGCTCCGGTTCTATTCATCGGCTCACAGCGAAAAACTGAACAATATCATCAACGATATCCGGGCAAACCAGTCGTTGCGCATCGCCGCGCTGGTGAACGATCCGGACTTTATAGCCGCGGGGGACGACCCGGTAAAGATCGCCGAAGCCACGAAGAACTTCGCCAGGAAAAGAAAAGAGGCCGGCGACAAGATCGATTCCCTGAGACAGACCATAGAAGATCATATCGCGCAGAAGCCGGCCTTTCAGTGGGACCTGGCGGGCGCTTACGCCACTTACGGCATCGCGGACACGGCGTGGAAAACAGGGAGAGTGGGCATCTGGAGCACGCTGTCGCTCAACCTCCTGCTGAACGCGCATGGCGAAAGCACCAAACAGAACTACCTGACGATATCTGCCTATACCCGGTATATGTATGACAACTACACCACGGAAAAAGGTTTTATCACCAATTCCAACAGTTTTGATGTGGGCGGCAGGCTGTCCTTTGAATTTGACCCGCTGAGCATTGGTTTTGAGGCGGTGCACCGGAATTACGTGGTGGAAGGCGATCTGCAATCGCAGCGTGTGATCGGGTTCCTGAATTACCGGGTGGGCAAAGACCTTTACCTGAACGGGGCCTTTGGCAGTGATTTCGGGATGGATAAATCAAGGATCCTGGCGCTTTTTGGGTTGAATTGGGGCTTTGGGAATGAAAAACTGACGTTTAAGGACTAGGAACGACATACGGAAAGCCGCCACCAGTCGCACGGGAGGTCATGACATGATAGTATTTTGCCTTGCTATTTTTAAATAGCCTTATTTCTGCTGCGTAGTAGTTGGAACCTGCTATGGTGGCTATAGGAGAGATACAGGGAAGGTGGACTTGAGGTGGAGATGAGGCGGACTTGATCCGGAGTTGATGCGGGTTAATATTCCATTAGCCCCTTGCCGGCTGCAGGAAGGGAGGCTACGCTAATCCTTTTCCCCCTTCAAATCTCGCATAAACGCACTATCTTCGCGCTTCGCCGGTGGTGGCATTTTTCTGCAAACAGCTGATATCTACCGCTTTACAGCAACCGGCGGAGCTCAGGGGAACGGGTTCCCGGCCGGCATAAAATGATAATTTGTCTGCCCCCGCCCGTACGTTTTCTGCTAAAAAGGCAGGAATTCCCGCTCCCGGCCCCGTGGCACAATCTTCGCAGACTAGTGCTTCACAGCCATAAACAAGCTTTATTTATTCTGTGTTTTAATATATTAACAAAAAACAAATGGCAACCGTAACCAGAGAGAACATTGGTTTATTAAATGATAAGATCACTGTGAAAGTGAGCCAGGAAGATTACCTTCCCAATTTCGAGAAAGCTGTAAAGCATTTTTCCAAGAATGCAAGCATTCCGGGGTTCCGGAAAGGCCAGGTTCCTGCCGGCATGATCAAAAAAATGAGCGGCCAGGCCCTTTTCCAGGACGAGGTGCTGAAAACCGTAGAAAAGGAACTGATGGGTTACCTTCAGCAGGAAAAACTGGAGATCTTCGCCCAGCCCCTGTCTCTGGATACAGAAGCCAAATCCCTTGATTACGCGACACCTTCCGACTATAATTTCGAGTTTGAAGTGGGCCTGAAGCCTTCTTTCGATGTAAACGCCCTTCTTTCCAAAACTTCCCTCACCCGCTATAACGTAGTAGTATCGGATGTGGTGGTGAACCAGGAGCTGGAGCGCCTGCAGCTGAAAGGCGGCAAAATGTCCGATCCCGAAAACATTGATTCAGAAAATAATGTACTCAGCCTGGAATTCCTGGAATCAGACGCAAAAGGCCATGTAGCCGAAGGCGCTGAAAAGAAAGAAAATTCCCTGCTGGTAAAATCCTTCTCCGAAGCCACCCAGAAAGAACTGATGGGCAAAAAAGCCGGCGATACCCTGGTTATCCAGCTGTCCAAAGCCTTTGATAAAACACAGGGCGAAGCCATCGTGAAAGATCTGGGCCTGGCTACTGATAAAGATGCCCTGGACAAATACTTCCAGCTCACCATCACCAAAGTGGGGCTGATCGAAAAAAGAGAACTGAACGAAGAGTTCTTCAACGAAGTATATCCCGGCCAGGAGATCAAAACAGAAGAAGCATTCAGGGAAAAACTAAGAGAAGAGATCGGCAAGTACTGGAAGCAGGAAGCTACCAACCACATGCACAACGATCTGTTCGAAACCCTGGTGCACGAAACACCCATCGAGCTTCCTAAAGAATTCCTCAAACGCTGGCTGCAGAAAGGCGGGGAAAACCCGAAAACAGCCGAGGAAGCCGAACACGAATACCCGAGCTTCGACCATCAGCTGCGCTGGACCCTCATCAGCGACAAACTGATCCGCGATAATTCCCTGGAAGTTTCCTTCGAGGAACTGAAAGAAAGCGCCCGTGCAAAGATCATGGGATACTACGGCCTCGGCGGCGAACAGGCAGAGTGGCTGGACAGCTACCTGGAGCGCCTCCTGCAGGACGAAAAGTATGTGGATCAGACCTATCGCGAAATGATCACCCAAAAACTGTTTGATTGGGCTGAAACCAAGGTGAACGTAAAAGAAGAGGAAATTTCCGCCGAAGATTTTGTTAAATTACCTCATAAACATCACCATCATGAACATTAATAACAACGAATTCAGGAAATATGCCATCCAGCACAGAGGGATCAGTAGCCTGGTTGTAGATAGTTACGCGCGTCACCACCAACATCAGATCAATTCTCTGACGCCGTATATTATCGAGGAGCGCCAGCTCAACGTTACCCAGATGGACGTGTTTTCCCGCCTCATGGCAGACAGGATCATCTTCCTGGGCGACCCTATCAACGATTACGTGGCAAACGTGATCACCGCCCAGCTGCTGTTCCTGGAATCAGCCGACCGTAACCGGGACATCCAGATGTACATCAACAGCCCTGGTGGCTCCGTATACGCCGGCCTGGGCATCTATGATACCATGCAGATCATCAGCCCCGAAGTGGCTACCATCTGTACCGGTATGGCCGCCTCTTTCGGCGCCGTACTGCTCGTGGCAGGTACCAAAGGCAAACGCACCGCGCTGAAACACGCCCGTGTGATGATCCACCAGCCTCATGGCGGTGCCGAAGGCCAGACCTCCGATATCGAGATCACCGCACGCGAGTTCGTAAAACTCAAAAAAGAGCTGAACGAAATCATCGCCACCCACAGCGGCCAGTCCGTAAAACGTGTGGAAAAAGACGGTGACCGCGATTACTGGATGACCGCAGACGAAGCCAAAGAATACGGCATCATCGACGACGTTCTGGAAAAGAACCCGAAGAAAAAAGCCGCGGAAAATAATCCTCAATAATGCAGAAACGTCCCGCTCCGGCGGGACGTTTTATTTTCATCTTCCCGGGGACCGGTCATGATACCTTTCCTGCCCTTCCGGAGATGCCTGATTCCATTTTTGCCCCTGCTGGGAATAGGGTTTTCTTTTTGCACTCCCCCCGAAAAAATGCTTAAATTTGTGGTCCCAGTAAGGGACTCAGCATTCATATTAAAATTATTTAGATGAAAGAATCCAAGATACGCTGTTCTTTCTGTAACCGTAACAAAGACGAGGTAAGAATACTGATCGCCGGTGCGGAAGGGCATATCTGTGAAAACTGCGTGGCAAACGCCCAGGAGATCATAGAACAGGAACTGAACCCGGGTGGAGAAACCAAAAAGGCCACTCCCTCCCATTTTGTTCCCAAAGTGTCCAAGCCGGTAGAGATCAAGCACTTCCTGGATGAATATGTGATCGGGCAGGATGACGCCAAAAAGATACTGGCTGTAGCGGTATACAACCACTACAAACGTCTCAATCAGACAGTTACGGACGATGATGTGGAGATCGAAAAAAGCAACCTGATCATGGTGGGCGAAACCGGTACGGGTAAAACCCTCCTGGCCAAATCCATCGCCAAGCTGCTGAACGTACCCTTCACCATCGTGGACGCCACCGTGTTCACCGAAGCCGGTTACGTAGGCGAAGACGTTGAAAGCATTCTCACCCGCCTCCTCCAGGTGTGCAACTACGATGTGGAAGCAGCCGAAAGAGGCATTGTGTATATCGACGAAATCGACAAGATCGCCCGCAAAAGCGATAATCCTTCCATCACCCGCGACGTTAGCGGCGAAGGCGTACAGCAGGGCCTGCTGAAACTCCTGGAAGGCACAGAAGTACTTGTGCCCCCGCAAGGCGGCCGTAAACACCCGGAGCAAAAGCTCATCAAGGTGAATACGCAGAACATCCTCTTCATCTGCGGCGGCGCATTCGACGGCGTGGACCGTATCATTTCCCGCAGGATCCAGACGCACTCCATCGGCTTCACCGTGAACAAAGAAAGGGAAGAAGACGCGCGCAAGCACATTCTCCGTTACGTGAATTCACAGGACCTCAAACAATTCGGCCTTATCCCCGAACTGCTGGGCCGCCTGCCGATCGTGACCTACCTGAATACGCTGGACAAGGAAGCCCTTGCCGCGATCCTGACAGAACCGCGCAACGCCCTCGTAAAACAATACAAAAAACTTTTCAGGGTAGAAGGCATCGAGCTGACCATTACACCCGACGCGGTGGACTATATCGTGGACAAGGCCCTGGAATACAAGCTGGGCGCCCGTGGTCTCCGTTCCATCTGCGAAGTGGTATTGGCGGACGCGATGTTCAACCTTCCCTCGGCAAACGAAAAAACATTCGTGCTCACACGCGAATATTGCGCGGAGAAACTGGATAAGAGCACACTGGTAACCTTAAAAGTAGCCTAAAACAAACCCCATGCAGGAGCTGATCCAACAATTGAAAGACAAGGCAGGCATTACAGACGAGCAGGCCGTTAAAGCAATAGAAGCCGTGAAGGATTTTGTGAAAAGCAAATTGCCCCCTGTGATCGCGGGCAATGTGGATGCATGGTTCGAAGGAATGGCAGGCAGCGCTGCATCAAAGCAGGACGCTGCTGACGACTTCCTGGATTAACAACAATCAGGCTAGGCAGCCCGGAAGATGGAACGGAATGCATCGTAAAAGAAGCAAAACACCAGGTCTCCCAGGTTCCTCAAAAAAGAAATGATCAATAAAAGCATTTGATATATTTTTTAAGCAGAGACGCCTTCGGGCGTCTCTTGTTGTTTATAATACTGTTCCAGTTCTTTAAAAGCACCCTTCCTTTTCGCCCTTTTGGCAAGGAAACTATACAGCCATACCTGGAGCTTATGCGGCAGGAAAGTTAGGTAAGTTTCCCCCAACTCCAGCAATACCGCCAGGTGACTGAACTTTTTAGGCATCCCTTTTTTATTCACCTTCCCATCCACCGCCAGCCCGTAAGCAACTCTCAGGCAGGCTTCGAACTGCCTTGCCGGTTTGATCGTGACTTTGAAAGCCACCGGATGTTTGCTGCTCGGGTTAAAAAAGAGATGTTGTATGTGTAACGGCACATCCGCCCTGCCACCCCTACTCAGGAAAAGAAATTCTTTTCCTATCCGCAGGCCCAGCTCCCCTTCCACTACTTCAAAATGTTCGGTGAAGGTGGTATGGTAATGCAGCCCGTTTTTCCCGCCCGGCGCCAGTTCCACCAGCACCGTCACGTGCGAGCCGCCGGTTTCTTCCGTCGTTTCGAGGAAAGTTACTTTGTCTCCGATGTAAGGATTACTGATCGTGCGTGGTAAAGCCATGATAGAACGTTTTAAAACCCCGGGAGGTTACAGCGTTTGGAGATAGAGATACAGCGCCTGCAATTCTTCGTCGGTATAATTGGCCGTCATTTTCCAGGGCATGTCTTCGTTCTGCAACTCGCGGCCATCAGGCGTTTTGCCCGTACGGAGCACAGTCACGAATTCGTTCAGCGACCATTTACCTACGTTCGCGGTGGAAGTGATATCCCTTGCGTATACACCACCCGGCACAGGATTGGGGCCGCCCTTCAAAGCCGGTGTATGGCAGCCGGTGCAGGACATGGAAAGATATTGCCCGTATTCCGCTGTGGGGGCGCGTTGCACAGCCTGCGTAGGTTTATACCGGTGATCGATCTTTTCAGCCGGTATCAGCGGAAGTTTATCCAGACCCGACAATACAACGCCCAGCGGGCCCAGCTTAGGTTCGGGCAATTCATGATCCACTGCAGGCACAGATTTGAGATAAGCAATAAGATTCGCGAGGTCATGATCAGACATTTTGTAAAATTCATATGAAGGCATGATAAGCAGGGGTTTGCCATCAGACTTAAGCCCATGGCGCATTGCAAGCAGCCATTCACGATCAGAATAAGATGCGGGGCGGCCGCCTTTACCAAAGGTGAGATTCGCCGCGGGCAACATCCCGAGCGCGGCGTCGTCGATGAAAATTTTTCCGGCTAGATTGTCACCATGGCAGTCCGCACAGCCCTTTGTAGCGTAGATATGCGCTCCATCCGCCACAGATGCGGAATCCGAAGGAATATCAATCATCCGTACTTCTACGTTGTACGGTTTGCTTTTCTTGTTATTCACCAATATATACATGGTGAAATAAAAAATTAGAATGATCGCCACCAATACGCCGATGATGCCGCCCGTCCATTTCAGTATTTTCCGCAACATGTTTATGATTATTTTTGTTGCGTCAAAATTATACCACACAACCCCAGTGGATAGTACGACAAACGGATATTATTATACGTAAAACGGATTTACAGTTATGACCCCAAAAACACAACGCGACGCGCTGAATGCGATCGCGAACCACGCGTTCTTTAAAGACCATGCTACACTCTTCACCAAAGAACAAACATCAGACAATGAGCTGTGGGACCCCCTGCAGGCTTTAATGCATTTCCAGGTAACGGCGGCCGGCACGCAACGCATTTCCATCGTGGATGCAGAGCGCTTACAGGCGGTGAAAGATTACCTGCGCACGGAATACCTGTGCCCGGAACTCAGTCTGGGCCTGATATGCAGGCGTTTCGGGCTGAATGAATTTAAACTGAAGAGAGGCTTCAAGCAGCTTTTCGGAAACACCGTATTTGGTTTCGTGCAGGAAATGAAAATGAAAGCTGCGCGGCGGATGCTGGTGGAAAAAAGATTGAATGTGAATGAGGTGGCGGATCACCTGGGCTACAGCTCGCCCAATCATTTTTCCGCCGCGTTTAAGAAGATGTTCGGATACCCTCCGGCAAAACTGAAAGCATTCATCGTAGTGGCTTAAACACCCCCAATAGAAAACCGCCTCGATTGAGGCGGTTTCACATTTGGAGTAGAAATTTTCTCGATCTTTCTGTTTTGTGTTTAGGTTGATAAATTGGTAAGGAAAGTAATTAACCCAAATTTAACTTTCTGTTTACACATTTCCATCACACTAAGGTGTAAATATCAAAAAAAATGCAAAAAACAGGGCATTGGCCGGCTAAATGTTAGCAAACCAATGCCTTTACAGTTTATTAAAATATATACTTTGTTGAAAGAAAGTTTGAGGATTGGTCGCTGACGATCTTATTGATCAGCGCTTTATTCTCTTCCGTTTGTTTGGTAGCCACCAGCGAACGGATGCTGAACGCCCTCAGCGCATCAAAAACGGAGAGCGTGGCCTCGGCGGAATCCTTTCTCCCGGTGAAGGGGAAGATGTCCGGCCCGCGCTGACACTGGCAATTGATGTTCACACGGCTCACCTGGTTCACCAGCGGGTCTATCAGCGACGCCAGTTCTTCCGCGTCGTTGGAAAAGAGGGCCACCTGCTGGCCGTGATCCGCTTCAATCAGGTAATTGATCGGCGTTTCAATATTATCGAACGGGATCACGGGGATTACCGGTCCGAATTGCTCCTCGCGGTAGAGTTTCATCTTTTCGTTCACAGGATATACGATGGCCGGATACACAAAAGAGGCATTTGCAGCCCCGCCATGCGTGTTTATCACCTTCGCCCCATGGGCAACCGCATCCGCCACGCAACTCTGTAAATAACCCGGTTTCTGTGGCTCCGGCAGCGGGGTGAGGAACACGTCTTTTTCCCAGGGCATACCGAATTTCAGTTTGCCTACCGCTGCGCTCATTTTTTCCAGGAAGGCATCCGCCACGCTGCTGTGCACGAAAATTATCTTGATGGCCGTGCAGCGCTGCCCGTTGAAAGAAAGCGAGCCCAGCACACATTCTTTCACTGCCAGGTCGATGTCTGCCTTATCGGTAATAATAGCGGCGTTTTTAGCGTCCAGGCCGAGGATGGCCCGCAGGCGGTTCACTTTCGGGTGCATTTTTTTCAGCTGGTTCGCCACTTTGCTGGAACCAATGAGCGTAAGCACATTGATCTTCCCCGATTCCATCAGCGGCGCAATGATCACGTTGCCGCGGCCATAGATGGTATTCACCACGCCTTTCGGGAAACATTCGCGGAAAGCTTCCAGCAGCGGGTAATGCAATAACGTACCGTGTTTCGGAGGTTTGAACAGCAGGGTATTCCCCATGATAAGCGCGGGAATGAGCGTGGTGAAAGTTTCATTCAGCGGGTAGTTGAACGGGCCCATACACAGCACCACACCGAGCGGGCTGCGCCGGATCTGGCCGATGATGCCCTGCTCTATGGCAAAACCGGAGGACTTGCGGTCCAGGTCCTTCAATGCATCGATGGTGGCGTGGATGTATTCTACGGTGCGGTCAAATTCCTTTACAGAATCCGCGTAGGATTTCCCGATCTCCCACATGATCAGCGATACGACCTCCTGTTTTTGGGCGATCATTTTACCGGTGAATTTTTCCACGCAGGCAATACGTTCCGCTACAGACATGGTGGGCCATTCCCCGCGGCCATCGCGGTAAGCGAGGATAGCATCATTCAGGGAAGCCATGGCTTCTTCTTCGCCGCAGAGGGGATACGAGCCGATCACCTTTCGTTCGAGACCGTTGGCGGTTTTAATACAGATGGGAGATAATACGGTGTGCACATCGCCGGTCCAGGTTTTCATTTCACCGCCGGAAAGGTACTCCCGCTGGTGAATCTCCGCCGGCAGCCTGAATTCCGCCGGAATGGCGTCTTCGGTTAGGAAAAGATGGTCTAATTGTTCTTCAAAAGTGGTCATAATCGAGGGTAGTTAATAAAAAATCACGGATAATATTATTGGCATTCAGCGCTCATGATGTGTCGCAAAGTACAATTTGCGCTAAACAATTTTATATTGGATACGATAAACTAATATTGTTTTCTTACTTGTTAATGCTTTGATTCCGAAACATGCAACCGATTGCAAATTACATGGTTATTTATTAGCAAGCAATTCGAATTGTCATGGCTGCTTAAAAAATCTGAAGGGGTAAACGACAAGAGGGTTCATCATTACTGACGAACCCTCTTTTTTTATTTTGACCACTATTGATTGCTGCAATAAACCCGTTATTCTTTCAGCGCTTCCCGCGCAATAACAATTTTCTGTATCTCGGAAGTACCTTCGCCTATCGTGCACAATTTGGAATCGCGGTAGAATTTTTCTACCGGGAAATCCTTTGTATAACCGTACCCGCCGAAGATCTGCACCGCTTCGTTCGAGGCGGATACCGCGACTTCCGAAGCGTAATATTTAGCCATGGCCGCTTGTTTGGTCATAGGCAGATGCCTGTTTTTCATATCTGCCGCCTGCATGGTAAGCAGTTCGGCGGCGGCGATCTGTGTAGCCATATCTGCCAGCTTAAAAGATATGCCCTGGAAATTGGCGATCGGCTGATCGAACTGGTGGCGTTCTTTGGAATATTTTACGGATGCGTCAAACGCGCCTTTTGCGATGCCCAGGGAAAGCGCCGCAATGGAAATACGCCCGCCGTCCAGCACTTTCATGGATTGTATAAAACCCTCTCCTTCTTTACCGACCAGGTTTCCGGCCGGGATGCGGCAATTGTCGAAGATCATTTCCGCGGTTTCGGATGCACGCATACCGAGTTTGTTTTCTTTTTTGCCGCCGCTGAAACCGGGCGTACCCCTTTCAACGATGAAGGCACTCATGCCCCGGCTGTCCCGCACTTCGCCGGTGCGGGCGATCACCACGGCTACATCACCGCTTTTACCATGTGTGATCCAGCTTTTAGTACCGTTTATCACCCATTCGTCTCCTTCTTTTTTTGCCACGCATTTCATATTCATAGCGTCAGAGCCGGTGTTTGGCTCCGTGAGCCCCCAGGCGCCGATCCATTCGGCGGTGGCGAGTTTGGGCAGGTATTTTTGTTGCTGTTCTTCGTTGCCGAATTGCAGGATGTGGCCGGTACAAAGTGAATTGTGCGCGGCTACACTCAACCCGATAGCGCCGCAGATACGGGATATTTCGCTGATAACGGTCACATATTCAAGGTATCCGAGGCCGGAGCCACCGTATTGTTCAGGCACGAGCACGCCCATGAGGCCCAGCTCACCCATCTTTTTGAAAAGCTCTTTGGGGAAGATCTGTTCTTCATCCCATTCCAGGACGTGGGGCTGGATATGAGTTTTACCGAAATCCCGGATCACCTGGGCTATCTGTTGTTGCATGTCCGTGGGCTGAAAATTCATAACCTGAAATTGGGTTTAATTGATCTTTAAGTATTTTTCAATTTTACGATAAATGGAATCATCTACCAAAGCGAGGGCACGGAGCGTTTCTACCTCCCTGAAAGGCCCGTGGGCACTGCGATACCGTACTATCACCCGGGCCAGTTTCGTGTTGATGTATGGATGTAGGGCCAAAGATTTATCATCTGTATCGTTGAGACTGATCTTTCTTAGAGAAACATCACCCAGCCGGAGGAACGGTTGAATTTTATTAAATACGGAATCCACCAATCCATACACTTCCCCTACCTGCCGGGTAGAATAGAAGCCTCCGAGCCGGTCCCTGAAGCCCACAATCCTCTTTGCGAGCGTTGGCCCGATGCCCGGCAAACGTTCCCACTGCGCAGAATCCGCGGCGTTGATATCGATCACCGGGATAGGTAAGCGTTTGTCGGGATAACGGTATGAGTTTGCATATGAATTGTTGCCGGCTCCATTATGCCGGGCTGCGTAGGGACGGTTTTCATACGGCCGTTTTGTATAATAACCGCCATTGGGAAATCTCCCGCTGTCGCGATAAAACTTACGCCTGTCAAATCTTCCGTCATCCCGGTAAAAACCGGACCTGGCATAATGCGCATCGTTTTTCCAGCGATCACGTCTGTAGCTGCTGTCCTTCCACTTCGTACGGTATTGTATCGCGGCGGCTTCCCGCTCCGATTCCATCAATGCGGCCACTTCCGTGGCAACGCGGTTAAGACCAGCAGTATCCGCTACAGGCGGTTTAAAAAAAATGGTATTCCATGCGGAAGGTAAAAACTGTACAAGCAGGATCAGGCTTAACAAACAGGCGATTCCCCAACGCTCCTTCCTGGAGAATTCAAAAAATTGGTTCGGCACAAACAATGGTATTGATCTGCGCCGAATGTCTGATTAATTTTTGAACGGAAAAAATTTTCAGCGAAGAAAAATCATCTCACAATTCCACTTCCAAACCATCATACGCCAGCGCCATACCTTCCGGCAAGGTGGGGCCTACCTCCGCATGCAAGCCAAGCTGGTGGCTGATATGCGTAAAGTATACCTGCGGCACTTCCAGCTCTTTGCCCAATGCGATCGCTTCTTCGAGCGTAAAATGGGAAATGTGTTTTTCACGGCGCAGCGCGTTCAGCACCAGCACCTTTGATCCGCGGATCTTTTCCTTTTCTTCCGGCGCAATGTAATTAGCATCCGTGATATAGGTGAAATCGCCGAAGCGGAAGCCCAGCACGGGCATTTTATGATGCAGCACGTTGATCGGGATAAACGTGAGGTCATTGATCGTAAAAGGATCGTCGAGGATGGTGCGTAGGTTCAGCTCCGGGATACCGGGATATTTAAAATCCGCGAAAGCATAGGAAAATTCGCGGATGATCACGTTCTGCGAATAATCGGACGCGTAAATATCGATAGGCTGCTGCTGGAAAAAATTAAAGGCGCGGATATCGTCCATGCCGGCGATATGATCTTTATGGGAATGTGTGATCACGACGGCTTCCAGGCGTTTTACCTCTGCGCGGAGCATCTGGTAACGGAAGTCAGGCGTGGTATCTATCACGATATTCCCCCCGTCTGACTGGATGAGGATGCTGCTGCGCAGGCGCTTGTCCCGCGGGTCCGGGGAGGCGCATACGCTGCATGGGCAGGCTATCACCGGCACACCCTGCGAGGTGCCCGTTCCAAGGAAAATAACTTTCACGGCTGCTTATTCTGTTTCGGGTTCTGAAGATGGAGTTTCTTCACCGGCTGCCCCGGCGGTCTTGCTATCTATCACCTGGCGGTACAGTTTCTGGCTTTCCGGTGTCAGGAAACCTTCTTCCACAATAATGGAAGGGAGAATGTCCATCAGCGTGTTGATGCGCCCTTCAATATTCAGGAATTTGTTGATGACCACCACTTTTTTGTGCTCCAGTACACAGAAGCCGGAATTGAAGGTGCCTTTTTCGTACCGCAAAATATACTTCGCCTCCTCAAATATCTTTTCCAGCTTCGCCACGTTGTTGGGGGTACTCTTCAGATTCATATTGTCTCCTTTTTATACTATTTGCTTACCATCCTCGCCACCGGCACAATCATCTCCTCGAGGGAAATACCGCCGTGCTGGAAGGTGTTGCGGTAATAATTCACGAAATAATTATAGTTGTTGGGATAGCAAAGATACCCGTCTTCGCGGGCAAAGATATAAGAAGAATTGACATTCGGCTTCGGCAGCCCGGCATCGCGGGGATCCCGGAAGGCCAGTACTTCCTTGGGATCGTAATTCAGGTTGCGGCCGTGTTTATAACGCAGGTTGGTCGTCGTTTGTTTGTCGCCGATCACTTTTACCGGCGTTTTTACCCGTACGCTGCCATGATCTGTGGCGATGATCAGGTTGATCTTTTTATCCGCCAGCCGTTTGAGCGCCTGGTGCAGCGGGGAGTGTTCGAACCAGCTGGCCGTGATGGAACGGTAGGAAACTTCATCTCCCGCCAGCTCTTTGAGCACTTCCATTTCTGTACGGGCATGGCTGAGCATATCCACGAAGTTGTATACGATTACGTTCAGCGGGTAATTGAGCAGGTTGTGCATGTTGTTCACCATATGCTGGCCGTCCGCGTGATTGGTCACTTTGGTGTAGGAAAAACGCGGGTCCATTTTCAGGCGGGCCAGCTGTGCGGCGAAAAATGCTTCCTCGTACAGGTTTTTCCCTCCTTCCTCGTCATCGTTTTTCCATTCCTCCGGGAATTTCGCTTCGATGTCGATGGGCAGCATACCGGCAAATATGGCATTGCGGCTGTATTGGGTGGAAGTGGGGAGAATGCTGTAAAAGGTATCTTCCTCCACGAGCCGGAAAGATTCGCCGAAGATAGGCTGGATGGTCTTCCACTGGTCGTAGCGCAGGTTATCAATGAGGATAAAAAAGTTGGGCACGGTAGGGTCCAGCAGGGGCACCACCTTCTGGCTGAAGAGGGTGTGGCTCATTATCGGCGCTTCCTGTGCTTTCGGCTGCATCCAGCTGCTGTAGTGACGGTTGATGAATTTGGCGAACTCTGTATTAGCTTCGGCTTTCTGCGAATGCAGTACTTCCAGCATTTCAGGCGCATCGCTTTTGCTCATTTCCATTTCCCAGTACACCAGTTTTTTATAGATGTCCGCCCATTCTGTATGGTTCGGGTTATCGTTCAGGGCCATAAAAAGGGTGCGGAACTGCTGCTGATAAGCCGTAGTGGTCTTTTCAGCCACCAGCCGTTTGTTGTCGATGATCTTTTTGAGACTCAGGAGCACCTGGTTCGGATTCACCGGTTTGATCAGGTAATCCGTGATCTGGGAGCCGATAGCATCGTCCATCACGTTTTCCGCCTCATTTTTCGTGATCATCACCACCGGTATCTGCTGGTCCATTTCTTTGATCTTGCCGAGGGTTTCCAGGCCGGTAATTCCGGGCATGGACTCGTCCAGCAGCACCACGTCCACGATATTTTCCTTCAGGAACTCGAGGGCGTCGTAGCCATTGGTAAGGGCGGAAACATGGTAGCCTTTGCTTTCGAGGAAGATAATCTGTGATTTGAGCGATTCTATTTCATCATCTACCCAGAGTATGTTGATTTGATTCATGATGTTCCTTTACGTAAGTTGAAACGGATTGATATGGAATGCCAGGGTGCCGTTTGTCAATTACGAATTACGAATATATTTATGATTTATTGCGATTTATTTGAAACTGGTCAAAAATCGTACCCGACAGGCGGGTTTGGATAGGGGTAAAGGCCCTGGCGCGCGTCAGTGTATTAAAAAATTTGTTAAATTATCAACTGTCACGTAATACCTTGTGATCGGAAAAGTTACCTTCAATGGTGTAGATTTGTACCGATTGTTCATAAAAAATCCGAATGACTGACCGCAAACGAAAGATCGTGAATGACCCGGTATATGGGTTCATAACCATCGATCATCCATTGATTTTCAGCCTCATATCGCATCCATACTATCAGCGCCTCCGGCGTATCCACCAGATGGCGCTGGCGCACCTGGTATACCCTGGAGCCATGCATACGCGTTTTCATCATAGCATGGGCGCCTATCACCTGATGAGTTGCGCGTTGAGTGAACTCAGGGGAAAGGGCGTTGTTATAACCGGGGAAGAGGAAGTGGCGGCGAAAATGGCTATATTATTGCACGACATCGGGCACGGACCATATTCCCATGCCCTGGAACATACGCTGGTGGAGGGTGTATCGCACGAGGAGATTTCCCAGCTGCTGATGCAGACCCTGAACGGGGAAATGAAAGGGGCGCTCGACCTCACCCTGGAGATCTTTAACGACCGGTACCCGAAAAAATTCCTGCATCAATTGGTTTCCAGCCAATTGGACGTAGACAGGATGGATTACCTGAGCAGGGATAGTTTTTATACCGGGGTGTCCGAAGGAGTGATCAGCTACGACCGGATCATCAAAATGCTTATCGTTCATGACGGGGAGCTGATGGTGGAGGAAAAAGGGATCTATTCCATTGAAAAGTTCATTGTAGCCCGCCGGCTGATGTACTGGCAGGTATACCTTCATAAAACCGTGCTGAGCGCGGAAAGTATGCTGGTAAAAGTGCTTCAGAGGGCCAAAACACTGGCCGGAAGAGGTACGGAACTGTTCGCATCCCCCGCCCTGCGTTATTTTCTATATAACCGCATTGGCCGGGAGGAATTTGAAAGAGACCAGGATTGCCTGATCCAATTTTGCTTATTAGATGACTATGATATCATGGGCGCCATCAAAGTATGGACCCAACACCCGGACAGAGTGCTCAGCCTCCTTTGCGGCTGGCTGGTGAACCGGGAGCTCTTTAAGGTCCAACTCAGCAACGAGCCGTTCGAAACGGGGCTGGTGGAGGATTATAGGGCAAAAGTTCGTAAACGCTGGGGGTTAACGGAAGAGGAAGCGGATTATCTGGTCTTTACAGATACCGCCAGCCTCAAAGCCTATGACGCAGACGACGAGGAAATCAACATTCTATTTAAGGATGGCCAAGTGAGAGACATTTCTTCTATCGATAATGCCCTTGTATCGCATACTTTGGCAAGACCGATAAAAAAATTCTACATTTGTCATCCAAAATTCTAGGCTGACAACGTTTTATACGAACTCAACATGTTAGGGAATACATTCATATTATCCGGAGACGGCCTGGAAGGTAACATTTCAACTTATAATTATGCAATTTAGCGCATTACAGCTGGCTACCATACTGAACGGGAAGCTGGAAGGGGACCCGGAAGTGAAAGTGCACAATATCGCCAAGATAGAGGAGGCAGGGGACGGTATGCTCAGCTTCATCGCCAATCCCAAATACGAGGAGTTCATTTATACCACGCAGGCTTCGATCCTGATCGTCAACGATACGCTTGAAATAGAGCGGGCCATCAAGCCTACCCTCATCCGCGTAAAGGATGCTTACAGCGCTTTTGCCCTCCTTTTGGAGAAATACCAGCAAATGGTCGGCGCGGGAGCCAAAACGGGCATCCAGCAGCCTTCCCATGTGCCTGCTTCCGTGAAAATGGGGCAGAACGTGTTCATTGGCGCTTTCGCCTATCTCGGTGAAAACGTGGTGCTGGGAGACAATGTAAAGATCTACCCCGGCGTATACCTTGGAGATAATGTAAAGATCGGCAACGGCTCCGTGCTGTACCCCGGTGTGAAAGTATATGACAACTGTGTGGCGGGCAACCGCGTGATCCTCCATGCCGGCTGCGTGATCGGCGGGGACGGTTTTGGATTTGCCCCGCAGGCGGACGGTACTTACAAAAAAGTGCCCCAGGTGGGCAACGTGATCATCCACGACGATGTGGAGATTGGCGCCAATACCACGATAGACCGCGCCACGATGGGCTCCACCGTGATCCACTCCGGCGTGAAGCTGGACAACCTGATCCAGATCGCCCACAACGTGGAGATCGGCAACAGTACCGTAATTGCGGCGCAAACAGGGGTTTCAGGCAGCACCAAGATTGGGAAAAACTGTGTGATCGGCGGCCAGGTAGGCATCGTTGGCCACATCCAGATAGCTGACGGCACCAAAATCAACGCCCAAAGCGGCCTTTCAAAATCAATAACCGCTCCCAACACGTCTTTAACGGGTTCCCCCGCCTACGATTATAAAAGTTCACTGAAAAGTCAGGCAATTTTTAGAAATTTGCCGGACCTTGAAAAAAGGGTGAAAGAGCTGGAAGACATGGTGAAACAACTGCTGGCAGAAAAAGCCGGCGTATAATCAAAGCTTTCCGCCTGGACTATTTCGCGAATAGAAAGGAGTTTTAACGCATTGAATACGAAGTTATAATGATGGATAATCAGCAACAGAACCAACAGACCCTGCAAGGTCCTGTGACCATATCAGGTGTTGGTTTGCACACAGGCGCTCATGTGAATATGACGCTCAAGCCGGCAATGCCAGGCTTCGGGATCAAGTTTCAACGTATAGACCTCCCCGACCAGCCGATCGTAAAAGCTGACGTGGATTACGTGGTAGACACCGCCCGCGGCACTACCCTGGAGCACAACGGCGCCCGTGTGAGCACCGTGGAGCATATCCTCGCCGCCCTGGTGGGCAAAGGTGTGGACAACGTGCTGATAGAGCTGAACGGCCCCGAGATCCCCATCATGGACGGAAGTTCCATGCCTTTTATAGAAGTGATCGAAGAAGTGGGCATCCAGGAGCAGGACGCCAAAAAGATCTGGTATTCCATAGACACCAATATCAATTATTACGACGAAGTAAAGAAAGTGGAAATGGTGGCCCTCCCCGCGGTGGACTACCGCATCACCGCCATGATCGACTTCAACTCGCAGGTACTGGGCACCCAGCACGCAAACCTGAAGAGCCTCGAAGACTTCAAAAAAGATATCGCCCCCTGCCGCACCTTTGTATTCCTGCACGAGCTGGAATACCTGCTGGCCAATAACCTGATCAAAGGCGGAGACATCAACAACGCGATCGTGGTGGTGGACAGGGCGATTTCAGAAGAAGAGCTGAAACGCCTCGCCAAGGCTTTTGACCGGGAAGAGATCGCGGTACAGCAGCGCGAAGGCATTCTCAACAACGCAGAACTTCACTTCCCCAACGAACCGGCGCGCCACAAGCTGCTGGATATCGTGGGAGACCTTGCCCTGATCGGTTACCCCATCAAGGCGCATATCATTGCCAACCGTCCCGGTCACGCTTCCAACGTGGAGTTTGCCCGTAAGATCAAGGCATATATCAAAAAGAACAAACACAACAAGGACGTACCCATTTACGATCCTAACCAGCCGCCGATCTATGATATCAACCGGATCGTGCGCACCATGCCGCACCGTTACCCGATGCTGCTGGTAGATAAGATCATCGAGCTGAGCGATACCCGTGTAGTGGGCGTGAAAAACGTAACCTTCAATGAACAGATCTTCCAGGGGCACTTCCCCGGAAACCCGGTAATGCCGGGCGTGCTGATCTGCGAAGCACTCGCACAGGTAGGCGGAATCCTCGCGCTGAACCCTATGCCGGACCCCGAAAACTATGATACCTACTTCCTGAAGATCGATAACTGCAAATTCAAACAGAAAGTATTGCCCGGCGATACGATGGTTTTAAAAATGGAGCTGCTCAGCCCCATCCGCAGAGGTCTGGTGGAAATGAGAGGAACGGCATTCGTAGGCAACAAGGTATGCACAGAAGCTGACATGGTTGCTCAAATTGTTAAACGCGAAGGAAAATAACAGCATGATTCATCCGCTCACATACATCCACCCGGACGCCAAAGTAGCGCCCAATGTAAAAATTGATCCGTTTACTGTTATTCATAAAAATGTAGAGATCGGGGAAGGCACCTGGATCGGGTCCAACGTGACCGTGATGGAAGGCGCCCGTATCGGCAAAAACTGCCGCATCTTCCCGGGAGCGGTGATAGCAGCCATTCCGCAGGATCTCAAATTTGAAGGCGAGGATACCCTGGTAGAAATTGGTAATAACACCACCATCCGTGAATATGTGACCGTGAACAGGGGCACCAAAGACCGCTGGAAAACCTCCATCGGCAACAACTGCCTGATCATGGCCTACAGTCATATTGCGCACGATTGCACCGTTGGCGATTACTGCGTTTTCTCCAATAACACCACCCTCGCGGGCCACATCACCGTGGGCGATCACGTGGTACTGGCGGGAATGGTAGCCGTACAGCAGTTCTGCAAGATCGGCAACCACGCTTTTGTAACCGGCGGCTCGCTGGTGCGTAAAGACGTGCCCCCTTATGTAAAAGCAGCAAGGGAACCACTGTCCTACGTTGGCGTAAATTCCATCGGCCTCAAACGCCGCGGTTTTTCGCTGGACAAGATCAACCACATCCTGGACATCTACAGGATACTTTTCGTAAAAGGCAACAATATTTCCAAGGCCATCCGCATCATTGAAGCCGAATTTCCGGCCACGGACGAAAGGGACGAGATACTCTCCTTCATCCGCGATTCCGGCCGCGGCATCATGAGAGGGTACAGCACCAGGGCGAATGACGATCTCGCTTAACCAAGTAGGCAAGCGGTTCAACTACGACTGGATATTCCGTCGTTTTACCTTTACATTCTCCGGTACAGGCCATTACGCCATCCTGGGGCCGAACGGGTCCGGCAAATCCACTTTGCTGCAGATCGTGAGCGGCCACCATCACCACAGCGAAGGCCAGGTACAATACCTTTTTAACGAACAGATCCTCCCGCAGGACCAATTCTTCCGCCATTGCGCCATCGTGGCACCCTACCTGGAGCTGGTGGAAGAATTTACCCTGGAGGAATGTTTCGAATTCCATCTCCACTTCAAATCTTTCCTCCCCGGCTTCAAAAGCCGGGAAATCGCCGATATCGTCGGGCTGGATAAAGCCTGGCGCAAACAGGTACGCAATTTTTCCTCCGGGATGAAACAGCGCGCCCGCCTTGCATTGGCTATTTTCTCAGACGTACAGGTGCTCCTCCTCGATGAGCCCTGCACCAACCTCGACGCCTCCGGCATCGCGCTGTACCAGCGGCTGGTAAGCGAATACTGCGGCAACCGGCTCGTGATCGTAAGCTCCAACGATGAGGCCGAATATGGATTTTGCAAAGAACGTATACAGATCAGTGATTATAAATAGTACTTTTAATCATTCATGTGAATACTAAAAATTCCCTATGAGCATTCCAAACAAAAAAGTAGTGAATGGCTGGGCCATGTATGACTGGGCCAACTCTGTGTATAACCTTGTTATCACTACCACGTTTTTCCCTATTTATTACCTCGGCGTTACCCGTGCCAAATTCGGGGGAGACGATGTCGTGTTTTTCGGCAAAACCCTGAAAAACTCCGTGCTCTACGATTATGTACTCTCCGCCGCTTACCTCATTATAGCCATCAGCCTTCCCATCCTCTCTTCCATTGCGGACACGAGGGGGAATAAAAAGAACTTCCTGCGGTTCTTCTGTTACCTGGGCTCGATGGCCTGCGCGTCCCTTTTCTTTTTTACAAAAGACAACCCGCTGGAACCGGGAATGCTCTCCATAATGCTTGCAGCCATTGGTTTTTGGGGCGGGCTTGTATTCTATAACTCCTACCTTCCCGAGATCGCAACGCCGGAATACCAGGACCGCGTGAGTGCGCGCGGGTTTTCTTTTGGTTACCTGGGCAGCGTGCTCATGCAATTGGTCGGCTTCGCACTGGTAACATTCCTGCCTTTTGGCATACCGGACGACGCCCAGGCGGTTAGGATCACGTTCCTGCTGGTGGGTGTATGGTGGTTCGGCTTCGCGCAGATCACCTTCAAACGCCTTCCCGCTTCCAAACCCGCCATCAGCGAGCATACCGGCAGCGTATTCAAAGACGGTTTTGTTGAGCTGAAAAAAGTATATGCGCAGGTGCGCGTAATGCCCGTTCTGAAACGGTTCCTGCGCGCATTTTTCTTTTACAGCATGGGCGTGCAGACCGTGATGATGGTGGCCGTTATTTTCGCTTCCGTGGAACTGAAAATGGAATCCACCAACCTCATTATCTGCGTGGTGCTCATCCAGCTGGTAGCCATCCTTGGCGCCTGGGGCATGGCGCGCCTTTCAGGCCGCTTTGGCAACTTCAAAGTGCTGATCTGTACCGTGATACTGTGGATAGGCGTATGCCTGTGCGCTTATTACATCACCACCGAAAGCCAGTTCTATATCCTCGCCATGGCCGTAGGGCTGGTAATGGGCGGCATCCAGTCGCTCAGCCGCTCCACTTATGCCAAACTGATACCCGAAACCCGCGATACCGCTTCGTTTTTCTCCTATTACGACGTGACCGAAAAAATGGCCATCGCCATCGGCGTGTTCAGCTTCGGTTATATCGAGCACATGACGAACAACATGCGTACGTCCGTGCTGGTGCTGATCGGCTTTTTCACAATCGGGCTCATCTGGCTTTTTTCTGCTTTGCAGAAACAACGTAGATTAGCAAACGGAAAACCGCAGGCGCCGGTATACGAAACCGAGCAGCTTTAACGCGAGATTCCATCCGAAGACCTTGAGACAGACCGACGAAAGGTCCATCGGGACGAATTAACAGACAAACACCCGCGGGATAAACCTGAACAGATGAAACCGGAGGTTCCATTTTGGCCTTCGGGAAATAAGCTTGAACAGATGAAGTTACATACGATCAATACCGGCCTTTTTAAACTGGATGGCGGCGCCATGTTCGGCGTAGTACCCAAAACGCTCTGGCAGAAGCTGAACCCGCCCGATGCGAACAACCTCTGCACCTGGGCCATGCGCTGCCTGCTGATGGAAGAAAACAACCGCCTTATCCTCATAGACAACGGCATCGGCAATAAACAGGACGAAAAATTCTTCAGCCATTATTATCTCCATGGGGACGATACGCTGGACAAATCACTGAAAGCCCTCGGCTATCACCGCGATGACATCACGGACGTATTCCTCACCCATCTTCATTTCGATCATTGCGGCGGCAGTATAGAACGGCAGGGCGACAAACTCGTTCCCGCTTTTAAAAAGGCTACCTACTGGAGCAACGAATCTCACTGGAAATGGGCAACCAATCCTAATGACAGGGAAAAAGCGTCTTTCCTGAAAGAAAATATCCTGCCCATCCAGCAGAGCGGCCAGTTGAACTTCATTGAAGAAAAAGATGGCGTTTCCTTTACAGATCACATGCGCGTGCGTTTCGCCTTTGGCCATACGGACGCCATGATGCTGCCCGAGATCCGCTACAACGGCCATACGCTGGTATATATGGCGGACCTGCTGCCCTCAGCGGCGCACATTCCGCTGCCTTATGTAATGGCCTACGACATGTTCCCGCTCACCACCCTCGAAGAAAAAAAACGTTTCCTCATGGAAGCAAACGAGCGGCAGTATGTCCTTTATTTCGAACACGATCCCGCTATTGAATGCTGTACACTGTCAAGCACAGAAAAAGGCATCCGGCTGAAGGAATCGTTCCCGTTAAGCTCATTGTAATTCACCCATAAAACATTTAACCATGCAAAAATTACTCATCCGCATCCTGCCAGTAGCCGCAGTGATGGCACTCGCCGCCTGCCAGGGCGGAAACACCGCAACCAACGCCGCAGCCCTGAAGGACTCCCTGGAAATCGATTCGCTGTCCGCCGTGGTAATGACCATTCACGACGAAGGCATGGCCAAGATGATGACCATCCGCAGGCTGAAAACCCGCGTGGATGAAATAAAAGACAGTCTTGCCGCCAAAAAAGCCGATACCACCGCATATTTCACCACCGGCAAAATGCTGGACAGCGCCACCGCCGCCATGAACACCTGGATGACCGGTTATGATATGGAGCTGAAGGATAAAAACGCTCCCGAGAAAAAAGCCTATCTCGAAGCCGAGAAAAAGAAGATCACCGACGTACAGGACCTGATGCAGAACACGATCAAAGGCGCCAAAACCTTGCTGAAAGAAGAATAGTTCCCTATCTTAATTACTGAAAATCTGTCCACATGGCTAACCAGGAAGCATTTCTCGAATACATCAAAAACGGCTATACCTTCAAAGGCGAACATTTTAGACTGGGCTGCGCCATGCTGAACGGCGAAGTGGTGACGGGCGCGGATGTAATGCTGCCGCTCAAAACCCTGAACCGTCACGGCCTGATCGCCGGCGCTACCGGTACCGGCAAAACCAAGACCCTGCAGGTGATCGCGGAGGGCCTCAGCGATGCCAGCGTGCCCGTTATGCTCATGGATATTAAAGGAGACCTTAGCGGCATCGCCGCACCCGGTACCTCCAATGCAAAAATAGAGGAGCGTTATGCAAAGATCGGCGGCACATGGTCTGCCGCGGGTTATCCCGTGGAGCTGCTGAGCCTCAGCCATGAAAAAGGGGTGCGCCTTCGTGCCACGGTAACGGAATTTGGCCCGGTGCTGCTTTCCAAGATACTGGAGCTGAATGATACACAGGCCGGCCTGGTAGCCATGATCTTCAAATATTGCGACGATAACAAATTGCCCCTGCTCGACCTGAAAGACTTCAAAAAAGTATTGCAGTTCGTGAGCGATGAGGGCAAAAAGGAACTTGAAAAAGACTACGGGAAAATATCCACCACTTCCACCGGCACCATCCTGCGGAAAGTGATTGAGCTGGAGCAGCAGGGTGCAACGGTATTCTTCGGGGAAAAATCCTTTGAAGTGGACGACCTGATGCATATCGGCGAAGACGGGCGCGGGAAGATCTCCATTGTGCGCGTAACGGACATACAGGACCGCCCGAAACTCTTTTCCACCTTTATGCTCAGCCTGCTGGCTGAATTGTACGCCACCCTGCCGGAAGAAGGCGATATGGATAAACCGAAGCTGGTGATGTTCATAGACGAAGCGCACCTCATCTTCCAGGAAGCGAGCGATGCGCTGCTACAGCAGATCGAAACCATCATCAAACTGATCCGCTCCAAAGGCGTAGGCATCTTTTTCTGCACACAAAACCCGATGGACGTGCCCGCATCCGTGCTGGGGCAGCTGGGCCTGAAAGTACAGCACGCCCTCCGCGCCTTTACGGCAAACGACCGGAAGGCCATCAAACAAACGGCGGAAAACTATCCCCTCTCCGACTTCTACAAAACCGATGAATTGCTCACCCAGATCGGAATCGGCGAAGCGCTGGTCACCTGCCTGAGCGAAAAAGGCACGCCCACGCCACTGGCCGCCACTATGCTGGTAAGCCCCCGCTCCCGGATGGATATTCTCAACGATTCCGAACTGGACGGGCTGGTGAACAATTCCAAACTCGTCAAAAAATACAACACGGAAGTAGACAGCGAAAGCGCGTACGAGATACTCAACGCCAAACTGGAAGAAGCTGCTGAGCGTACCAAAGCGGAAGAAGAGGAAGCCCCCGCCAAAAAAGGCAGGGCAAAAGAGGAAAAAGGCCTCCTGGAGACGATTATAACCAGCTCCGCCGCAAGGCAGGCCGGCAGGACCGCCGCCAATGTGATTACCCGGAGCCTGCTGGGTGCTTTGGGCCTTGGCGGGAAAAGCAGGAAAAAAAGTAGCTGGTTTTAAGCAAAAAACACAACTTTTCGCTATTCGGAATCTACTAAAGATCAATAGTTTAAGAAGGTCCGCATCACTAACATAATAGTATTTTGCGTTTTTGCACCTGAATAACTGTGAAATTACCCCGTAATACCGGGAACCAGCTATGGTAGCTATAGGAGAGATATAGGCAAGGCGGAGCTGAGGTGGAGATGAGGCGGACTTGATCCGGAGTTGACCCGGTTAATATGCTATCAGCCGCCCGATGTATGGCGTGCTGAGGAAGGGTTTCAAAGCGGGGACAAAACGTCATTTTCAGCAAAAAAAACATCGTTATGATCATCCTTTTTATCGTCGGGCTGGGCTTAGTCTTCAGCGGCATTGGCGCCTGGATGTGGAAAAAACCTCCACGGAGGATCAATCGACTGGCCGGCTACCGTTCACCACGGTCCATGAAAAGCCAGGCTGCGTGGGACTTTGCACAGGTATACTCCGGCAGGCTCATGTGTATCAGCGGTTTGGTGATGATGCTGGTGGTAACGCCCCTGTTCTGGTTTTCCGGGTACAACTTCGATACACTCAATCCCGCACTCATTGTATTGCTTCCTCTTTTCCCGGTACTTGCAGCTACCATAATTCCTATCTATTTTACAGAGCGAAAACTAAAATCACTTTTTGATAACGAAGGGAATCCGAAAAAATAATCCAGATATGTCAGCACCGATCAAAACAGGTTTATGCTCCTACGGCCACAGCGGGTACGCATTCCATGCCCCGTTCATTCACGTGCACCCGGGCTTTGAGCTCACCGCAGTGGTGGAGCGAAGCAAACATCTTACGCAGCAGCGTTACCCGTATGTGAAAATATACCCGGATGTACAATCCCTGTTCAAGGACCCGAACCTGGAACTGATTGTGGTGAATACGCCCAACTATACACACTACGAATACTCCAAAGCCGCATTAATGGCCGGGAAGAACGTGATCGTGGAGAAACCATTCACTGTTACTTCCGCGGAAGGCGAAGAGCTGATACAGCTGGCGGCTTCTAAAAAACTGCTGCTGAGCGTGTATCAAAACCGCCGCTACGACAGCGATTACAAGATCGTGAAAAAAGTAGTGGACGACGGACTGCTGGGTGATATCCTGGAAGTGGAGTTCCACTACGACCGCTTCAAGGAAGAACTGAGCTACAAAGCACATAAAGAAGTGGCCTCCAAAGGCACCGGCGGATTGTACGACCTCGGCTCCCACCTCATCGACCAGGCGCTCACGATCTTCGGCATGCCCAAAGCCGTTTTCGGCGATGTGCGCATCATCCGTAAAGACTCCGTGGTGGACGATTATTTTGAAATGCTGATGTATTATGACACCCTGCGCGTGCGCCTGAAATCCAGCTACCTGGTGAGGGAATCGCTGCCGGCATATATCCTTCACGGCCGGAAAGGCTCTTTTATCAAATCCAAATCCGACATCCAGGAAGCGCTGCTGATGAAGGGCGTGCTGCCCGATACGCCGGACTGGGGCGCTGAATCACCGGCCGAGTGGGGATTGCTGCACACTGAAATAGACGGCAAAACCGTAAAAGAATACCTCCCGGGAGGCAATGGCAATTACCTGGATTATTACCAGGGCATTTATGCCGCGCTGCGCGAAAACAAACCGAACCCGGTAACGCCGGAAGACGGTCTGAATGTGGTAAAAGTAATTGAAGCTGTCTTCAAAAGCAGCGAAGAAGGCCGTGTGATCGAGCTGTAGAGCGCGATTGCCCCGGCAAAATATATCATTTGCGCGATCAGGTTCTCAGGGAGAGTATACCATCTCCGTCGCGCAACACACAACCTTCTGCGATCAGGAACTGCAGGGTGGCCAACACCCTGCTTTCCTCCGCATCTATCCGGTCCACCAGCGCCTGCACGGTTCTTTTTTCCTCCAGGGCTTCAAGGATGGCGGCGGTCAGTCTCCCGAATTCCCCTTCCTTCACCTCCCCTTTCGACCTTTTTACGCATACATCACATACGCCGCAGGGCTTTGCGTCATTCTCTCCGAAATAAGCCACCAGCTGCTGTGTGCGGCAGGTATTGCTGTTACGCGCATAGGCGGCGGTGGCGGCGATCCGTGTTTCCATTACTTTTTTCCTGGCTTCCACACGGGCCATGTTCACCTGTAAAAACTGCGCACCCACTCTTTCTTCCAGGAAATTGAGTTGGGGATTGTCTTTGCGGGGATAATACCGGATAATCGCCTGCCGGTGCAGCAGTTGAAGGTCATGGATCACGTCCTGCTCGTCTATGCGCATGATCCGCGCGATCTGTTTTTCGAAGACGGGAACGGCATTGTCAATGATGCCTTCGTAGGTACGTAGCAGCGTTTTTATGAGCGGCTCCATGGGCGGATTGGCCGTTTCATATTCGTACATCGCATCGCGGTTGGTTACAAATTCAACCCTTGAAGGGATATACACGCTTTCGCTGAGCTGCCAGACGCCTTCCTGCTCCAGGATGCGCAGCACGCTGAATGTGGTGGTGATATTGAGGGAAAAACGTTTTACAAATTCATTGATATCGAAATCGTAATACACGCCTTCGGTTCCTTTGGGCACCTGCAGGTAATTCACTACCGCCTGGAATACTTCGCGGATCTCGTCGAGACCCGGGAACTGAAGCGGGATGCGGGCTTCCAGCTCCGTGATGTCCCTCTCGGAATACAGCATCACGGCATAGGCTTTTTGTTCATCGCGGCCCGCGCGGCCTGCTTCCTGGTAATAGGCCTCGATGCTGTCCGGCAGGTCTTCATGAATGACCATCCGTACGTCCGGTTTGTCTATCCCCATGCCGAAGGCATTTGTGCAGACCATTACGCGTATGTCGTTTTTTATCCAGGATTCCTGGCGGGCGGAGCGCTCGGCGCTGCTGAGGCCGGCGTGGTAATAACTCGCCGCGATGCCCTGCCCGGCAAGATGATTGGCTACTTCTTTTGTCTGCCGCCGGTTCCGGCAATAAACGATGGCGGAGCCGGGCACACGGTCCAGTATCTGCCGGATGCGGGTGAGTTTGTTTTCACCTTCAGAGACGCTGTAGGAAAGGTTCGCCCGTGCAAAACTTTTCACAAACACTGCCGGGTCGCGCAGCTGGAGCTTTTCGCAGATATCTTCTTTTACTTTTGGCGTAGCCGTGGCCGTGAGGGCCAGTATAGGCGCATCGGGAAACTGTTCGCGGATGCTGGCGATCTGCAGATAAGCCGGCCTGAAATCATACCCCCATTGGGAAATACAATGCGCTTCGTCTACGGCTATCAGTTTTACGGGCAGCACTTCGCAATACCAGCGGAAACGGCGGCTTTGCAGCCGCTCCGGCGACACATACAGGAATTTGATCTCCCCTTCACGCGCCAGGGCCAGCACCTTTTCCACATCACGCGCCTGCATGCCCGCGTAGATGGCAAATGCCGGGATGCCGCGTTTGTTGAGGTTTTCCACCTGGTCCTTCATCAGCGCGATCAGCGGGGTGATCACGAGGCAAAGCCCGTCGTTCATCATCGCCGGCACCTGGAAACAGATGGACTTTCCCCCGCCTGTGGGCAACAATGCCAGCGTATCGCGGCCACCGGCAACGGATGCAACGATCTCGTCCTGCAAGGGCCTGAACTGCTGGAAACCCCAGAAGCGGTGTAATATGGAAAGTGCCGAAGCCATGGATCAATGTTTCTGTAAATAGGGTAAAGACCAGCCTTTTTTTAATGCGGTTAAACGGATCGCGATAACCAGCAGAATGCTGGCGATCATATTCCAGTCCTCATCCACACCGATATGCCGCAAGCCGATATAAAGCGCCGCACCCGCGAGGCAGGCCGTGGCGTAAATCTGGCGGCTGAAGATAAGCGGTATTTCGTTCACCATCATATCCCTGATCACCCCGCCGAAAATAGCGGAGATCATGCCGAGGATGACCGCGGCCCATGGATGCACGCCGTACAGCAGCGCTTTCTGCAAACCGATCACCGTGTAAAACCCTATCCCAATGGTATCGAACAGGAAGATGGAGCGGCGGAAACGCAGCAGCCGCGCGCGGAACAGTACCGTGACCAGTACGCCGAGGGCTATCGCAATGATGTAGTTCTTATCGCCTACCCACACCGGGCGTACGCCCAGGATGAGGTCGCGCATGGTGCCGCCGCCGATGGACGTGACGAAGGCGGTGAAACTCACGCCAAAAATGTCGTGGTACATCTTTTTATCCCAGGCGGCCAAAGCCCCTGATATGGCGAATACAAACGTACCGATAAGGTCAAACCAGTATATCATTCAGCAAACCGATTATGATATACGAATTAACGACAAATTTTAATGGCTTACGTTTTTGAAGCGGAGACGGACGGAGTTAATGGCCAGTACAACGTCGGACAATCCCATGATCAGCGCGCCCACGATGGGGTTCAGGAAACCGAGCGCCGCCACGGGAATGGCCACCACATTGTAGATAAAGGCCCAGAACAGGTTCTGTTTGATGGTGAGATAAGTATGTTTGCCCAACCCCATTGCCAGCGGCAATGCGCCCAGGTGGTTGTTCAGCAATATCACGTTTGCGCTCTGCATGGCTACCTGTGTGGAATCGCTCAGCGATATGCCGATGGTAGCCTTTGCCAGTGCGGGCGCATCGTTGATGCCGTCCCCCACCATAGCGGTAGGCGCGGATAACATCAGCTCGTCTATCTTTTGCAGTTTCTGCTGCGGCGATTGCTCGGCGAACACTTCGTCTATGCCCAGCTCACCGGCCAGTTGCTCACATTTGCGCCGCATGTCGCCGCTGAGGAGGATAGTGCGGATACCGCTGTTTTTGAGGTCCGCGATCACTTTTTTCGCTTCCGGTCTCAGCTCATCGATAAAATCGACCCAGCCGGCCAGGGCGTCGTTGCGGAGCAGGTAAATGCTGTGTGTATCGTCTGTGGTAGCGTCTTTGGCCATAATGTAGGAACCCAGGCGCCATTCATTACCCTCCTTGTCTTTGGCGGCCATGCCCACGCCTTTGTGTTCGCGCACCTGCTGTAAAGCCGTTTCCGGTACCCCTTTCCAGGCAGCGGTAAGTGAGCGGGCAATGGGATGCGAAGAATATTTTTCGAGGCTGAAAACCAGGGAACGGAAGGTTTCATCTTCCAGGTCTATGGTTTTCCATTGGCCTATCTGCAGTTTGCCGGTGGTGAGCGTGCCGGTTTTGTCGAACACGATCTGGCGGATATTCCGGAAAGACTCCAGGGTATTGGCCCCTTTGATGAGGATACCATTGCGGGCGGCGCGGCCGAGGCCCACCATCACGGCCGCGGGAGTGGCAAGGCCCATGGCGCAGGGGCAGGCAATGACCAGCACCGCTACACTGCGCATGATGGCTACATCCAGCGTTGTGCCCCCGATAAAATACCAGCCCAGGAAGGTAACCAGCGCAATACCGAGCACCGCGGGCACAAAAATGCCGCTGATCTTGTCCGCCAGCTTCTGCATGGGCGGTTTGTTGTGCTGGGCCTGTTTTACCAGTTCTATGATATAAGATAGCACGGTATCCTTGCCGGTAGCGGTAATATACATCTTGATACTGCCGCTGTCCAGGATGGTGCCGCCGATGACCTTTTCTTTTTCATTCCGCGATACGGGCCCGCTTTCGCCGGTGATCATGGATTCGTCCACATGCCCGCTGCCCCAGTAAATGGTGCCGTCCATGGGGATCTTGTCGCCGGTGTTCACCAGTACGCGGTCGCCCACACGCAGGGCGCTGTTGTCCACCTCGTCTATGTGTTCCTGGCCTTTATCGTTCACATGTATCTTTTTCGCCACGGTATGCTGCATCTTCGCCAGCTCCGCAATAGCGGTGGTAGTGGATTTGACGGACCTTTCCTCCAGCAGGTTGCCCAGGAACACCAGGGTAAGAATGGCGGCAGCGGTTTCGTAGAAAAGATAATCCGCACCCATGTTCATGAGCGTACCCGTAAGGCTATACGCAAATGCCGCGGTAGCGCCCAGGGTGATCAGCACGTCCATATTGGCCATCCCGTTGCGCAGGGAGCGGAAGGCGCTCCGGCCGAAATGGAGCATGCCCACGATGTATACGGGCAGCGTCAGTGCCAGCTGTACCCAGGCATTGTGCAGCCAGTGCCAGCTCACCCACATGTGCAACAGCAGGGGGGCCGTAAATACAAGACAGAACCAGAATTTAAACGCAAGCGTAGTATAAAACGGCTTCGTGCCCGCGCCCTGGTTGGGCAGCACTACTTCGTAGCCAAGACTGTTAATACCGTTGATGATGTCCCCGGCATTGGCGCCCTGGGGAACGTTGAAGCTCAATTCCTCGGTGGCCACGCTGATGGCCACATCTTCCATGCCTTTTTTCTCCAGGTATTTGGAAATGGTAAGGGCGCAGCTGGAGCAGTTCATCCCTTTTACTTTGCAACTGATCGTTTCCATAGCTTTTTCAAATTATTCCACGGGGGTAACTGGATGCGATACAAAATTACCACATACCGCCCTTCAGAAGGAGTGATTTTATTGCAACGGCGGTGCTTTTTACAGCCCCTCCCATAGCAGGAAATGCCATGGGAGGGGCTTCCGCGAAAGGGGAATTATTATTGCAACCAGGGTGCTTTTCGGGTATTCCGGGCGGGCCGTACTGCCGGAAAAACGGAATTAAAAGGCCGGTTGAACGACGTACGGATTAATGGGCCGGAATTGCTAATTTTATGGCTTATTCAGGGATTATAGCGTATGAGAGTTACTTTTTCGCATGCGGAGCTGCCGGAAACGGCCCGGCAATTCTGGGAAACTTACGTCAATGAGCAGGTTTTTGCATTGAATGGCGATATGGGTGTGGGAAAAACCACTTTTGTAAAAGCCCTTTGCGCAGCAAAAGGGGTGGAAGACTCCACCGCCAGCCCCACATTTTCCATTATCAACGAATACCGGTATACAGATGCCCGCAAACGGGAAAAGATCATTTACCACCTGGACCTCTACCGGCTGAAAAGCCTGGAAGAAGCCATAGAAGCAGGAGTAGAAGATTGTCTTTACCATCCGGACGCTATCTGTTTTGTGGAATGGCCGGACGTGGTGACGCAGTTGCTGCCAGGGAATACGGTATATGTATACCTGTCTGTAACGGCGGACCAGCGCAGGAAGCTGATCGCCGGATCGGCCGACCCGGGGGAATTTACGCCTTCCCTGCAATAAATAAATGTATCTTTGAAAGCACCTAACACACTCAATTTTCTACGATTATGGAGCCAAGGCAAAAAACTGTTGTGAGTGCCGGATTTACATATTCCCCGTTGGAAGAAACGCTGGATATACCCCTGAAAAACTCCAGGCTGTTCATCGGTATCCCCAAAGAAACTTCCTTCCAGGAAAGCCGCATCGCGCTTACACCCGATGCAGTCAGCATTCTTAGCAACAATGGCCATCACATAGTGGTAGAGCACAAAGCCGGCGACGGCTCTCACTTCTACGACACTGACTACTCCGAAGCGGGGGCGGAGATCGTGTACGATAAAAAAGAAGTGTTCAAAGCGGACATCATCGTGAAATCCGCACCGCTCAACGACGAAGAGATCGAGCTGCTGCGCCCGCACCAGATCGTGATCTCCCCCATCCACCTCTCCGTGCTCAAAGCAGAGCAGTTGCAAAAGATGATGGACAAACGTATCACCCTTCTTTCATTCGAGAACCTGAAAGACGATTCCGGCACTTACCCCATCGTAAGGGCTATGAGTGAAATAGCCGGAGGCGCCGTGATGCTCATTGCCGGGCAATACCTCAGCAATTCGAATAAAGGCAAAGGCATCCTGCTGGGTGGCGTTACAGGTATCCCGCCCACCAAGGTCGTGATCATCGGCGCGGGTATTGTAGGGGAATTTGCGGCCCGTACGGCCCTTGCACTGGGCTCTTCCGTAAAAGTATTCGACAATAATATCTATAAGCTGAAAAGGCTTCAGAATAACATCGGCGTACGTGTATTCACCTCCGTGATCCAGCCGAAAGTGCTGGCGGAGCAATTGCGCAATGCGGATGTAGCCGTTGGCGCCCTCTCTTCTCAAAGCGGCAGAACGCCCATCGTGGTATCCGAAAGCATGGTGAGTAACATGAAGGCCGGCTCCGTGATCGTGGACGTCAGCATCGACCGCGGCGGCTGCTTCGAAACCTCTGAGGTGACCACCCACGAAAACCCCGTCTTCAAAAAATACGACGTGATCCACTATTGCGTGCCCAATATCCCCTCCGGTTTTGCAGGCACCGCTTCACAAGCCATCAGCAACGTATTGATGCCCCTGCTGCTGGAAGCCGCGGATGACGGCGGCTTCGAAAACCTTGTATGGATCAAACGCGGCGTGCGCAACGGCATTTACCTTTACAAAGGCGCCCTCACCAATTACCACCTCAGCGAAAAATTCAAATTAAAGTACACCGACCTGGAACTGCTGCTGGCGGTGAAAGGGTGAGAATCAAAACAACGTATACCTCACCAGCAGCTGCACGCCCGTAATCTGGGAGTCCAAAGCCAGGAACGGGCTGATGTTATGCGGGAGAACAAATCTGGCTTCCGCATGCAGTTTATTGTACCGTACACCCACGCCCGCCATTAATGGCAGCATGAACTCCCGGCCACCGTCCAGCGCTTTTTCAGCAGGCGGAATATAAGAATTGAATTCTCCCGTCCTTCTCAGCTCGTCTTTTCCCCCAATGGAGATTGCGCCTGCCACGCCTGCATTCACATACGGGCGGAGGTTTCCTTTCGGATAAGTATATTTCACCATCGTCTGCACCTGGATATACTGTAAGTCCACATCCACACTATAGTTCAGGCCATTGCGCATGAAGTTGGACGCCATAGCGCGGCTGGTATACACCACCTCATTGTTCCAGGAGAATTTCTGGCGGTTGCGGGAAATGGGTATGTCCAGGAAGAGGCCGAGCACGGGAGAAATTTTACCGCCATATTTACCATTTGCCAGCGGGTGACTGCCGGTGAACCTGGTGAAGTTCAGGCTTCCACCACCCATCACGCCAAGAGTGGCGCGGGTTTGACGGTCTTCTTTCCTGAATGTAACCTGTTCGCCGGGATAACGGCAGGCAACATATTGCTGCAATACTTTGCGGATGGCCTTTTCTGAATAATCCATACGCAGCATTTTATGCTCCGGCACACACTTTCCGACGATATTAACAAGTTGCTGGCGGTAGAAATTATGGGTCTTCAGTTTATGGTAATCGACGGATTCCGGGTTGTCGATAAAAACCTCTTTTTTTACAAGCTGGGTAACATCGCCGTTTTCCATCACCGCGTAATGCTCCCGGCTGTTCCTGTCGGTGTAGAGCAACAGTTTTACAGGGCCGTCCATCATGACGCGGAAGAAATGCTCACCTGTAATGGTATCACGGGCGGAAGAAGCGGAAAGTTCGTTCACGGTTTCGTTCGTAACGTCCAGCACGGCTGAGATGGAGAGGTGGAGCTCTTCGTTCTCCGCTACGCGGAACCCTTTGATGTCCCCCGGTTTATAGTTTTTCTCCGTTCCCCCGTTTTCACGGAAAACGATCTGCAACGGGCTTACATCCCACTTCCGGTAATCAATAAGGCCACGGATGCTGTCCCCATTGCGGAGCAGCAGAGTGCCGGGTATGAAATTTTGCTGCGCGGCAAGGGAAAGGGCTGCCAACAGGCAGGCACAGGTGAGGTACAGGGACTTCATGTATATTTTTTAAATTCCGTTAAGCTTCCATCTGGTAGCCCATAAAAAAGGCGCCAAGGATAATGATGCCCACCACGATGCGGTAATAACCCCACATCTTGAAACCGAACTTCTGCAATGCCCCGATAAAAAACCTGATGGCCAGCATAGCGACGATAAATGCCACGATATTGCCGATCACCAGCAGTTTGATATTCTCGGCGGAACCCAGGATGAGATCACGGTGTTTGAGCAGTTTGTATCCCGTGGCGGCGGCCATGGTAGGCACAGCCAGGAAGAAGGAAAATTCGGCTGCGGCATGGCGGGTAAGTTTCTGCTGCATACCGCCAATGATGGTGGCCGCGCTGCGGCTCACGCCGGGTACGAGCGCCAGGCACTGGAACAGCCCGATGCGGATGGCTTTAAAATAGTCCATCTCCTCGTCTGATTTTATGGTGGGTGCGTTGAACCATTTGTCCACATACAGCAGCACAATACCGCCCAGCAGCAGGGTGATGCCCACTACTTCGGGCCTTTCGAGCAGTCCGTCTATCACGTCGCCGAGCAGGTAACCGAGGATGAGCGCAGGCAATACGCCCAGGAAAAGTTTCAGGTAAAACTGCGGTTTACCGAAATTGAAGAACTTTTTCCAGTACAGCACCACTACCGCCAGGATGGCCCCCAGCTGGATACATACCTCAAAAAGCTTGGTAAATTCGTCTTTATTGATCCCCATCAGGCTGCTGGCTATAATCATGTGGCCGGTGGAAGAAACGGGGATGAATTCTGTCACGCCTTCTACAATCGCAATAATGATCGCTTCTAAGATGCTCATGGTGTTGAAAAAATAAGAAAAGCGATGAGGTACTCATCGCTGTATGATCGAATGATTTTTGTGCTGTTTATTGTTTGGGTTTGCGCATGATAGCGTACACCTCTACGGCCAGGCCAAGCAGGATAACGATCGGCGCGAGGGTGATGCGGCGGAAGCTGTATACTTCTTCAGGCGCGAAGCGGTTGGGATCGCTGCTGCCACCCATCATCAGCAAAAAGCCGATCACGATCAGGGCAACGCCCGCCAGCATCAGCTGATAATTCATTTTCCCGAAGAGGCTTTGTTGTTGTTCGCCTTGTTTGATTTCTTTAGCCATTATCGTAAGTTAACTTTTGATCAATATAAATCGTCCAGTTTCAGTTTGAGGTACTTCATCACCGCGCGGTGCGTGCTCAGCAGGGAGATCACGATGCCGATGGCGATGAGGCCCAGGAACAGCAGGCTGGTCATCACGTAGTCCCGCATGCCTTTCAGTTCCGGCAGGGCGGATTCCGCCATATACATCAGCGCTATCAGGGTGGCAATGGCCAGGATGGCGCTAATGGCGCCATTGATGATGCTGCGCATATCAAAGGGTTTGGCAATGAACCAGCGGGTAGCTCCCACCATTTGCATGGTTTTGATCAGGAAACGGTTGCTATACATTGCCAGGCGGATGGTATTGTCTATCAGGAAAAGCACGACTATCGCCATTACGATACTGATCACCAGCAGCACCATCCCGATCTTCTGTACTTTGTCCAGCACCTGGGTCACCAGGGCTTTGGGATAGTTCAGCTCACGCACGGCCACCCGGTTTTTGATATGATCCTCGATCATTTTCAGGCTGTCCGGATGTACATAACGCTCGTACAGGGTGATGTCGATGCTTGCGTCCAGCGGGTTGTAGCCCAGCACGGCGAAGTTTTCCTCGGGGTTTTCCTTTTTGAACCTTTCCGCGGCCATGTCTTTGGACACATATTCGATCTGCTTTACAAACGGCATCACAGCGAGCGAATCTTTGAGCAGATTAGCCTGCTGGTCTTTCACACTCTCGCGCAGAAACACCTGTAACTCAATGCTTTCCTTGAAATAACGGCTGAGGTTCCGGGCATTGATCATAAAAAGGCCGAGTACGCCGAGCAGTATCAATACCAGTGTAACACCAATGATTGAATAGATATACGACGGCTTCGATTTCTTTGCTGATGATTTCCCTGATTGAGCCATTCCTCTTTAGTTTATGGGCGAAAATAATAAAAATTAGGAGTTATGTTTACATTTGCCATCCCAAACGGTATTTTAACATTTTTTATTATATAGAAATGTAGCCGGTTGGAAAATGACGCGCAAAATCTTAAATTACTATAACCGCCCGGAAATCCGGGCTTTTTACGCATATGGAGTACAATTTCAGGCAGATCGAACGGAAATGGCAGGAACATTGGGTAAAAACCAATGCCTACAGGGTCAGTAACAGCAGCAACAAGCCCAAGTGTTACGTATTGGACATGTTCCCATACCCTTCCGGGGCGGGTTTGCATGTTGGCCATCCGCTGGGATATATCGCATCGGACATATACGCCCGCTTCAAACGCCTCAAAGGATTTAATGTGCTGCACCCCATGGGGTACGACGCTTTTGGCCTCCCGGCCGAACAATACGCCCTGGAAACAGGCCAGCACCCCGCTGTGACCACGGAAGCAAACATCAATTCCTTCCGCAGCCAGCTGGATAATATCGGGTTTAGCTTCGACTGGGAGCGTGAATTCCGTACCAGCGACCCTTCGTATTACAAATGGACGCAATTTATCTTCCTCCAGCTGTTCGAAAGCTGGTATAACCGTCATGCCGGCAAAGCCGAGCCCATGGAAACGCTCGTGCGCATTTTTGAAGCGGATGGCAACATCCATCACGAATGCCCCGGCGACCGCCACATCCGCTTCAGCGCCGATGACTGGAACGGGTATACGTATGAAGAACAGCAGGAAATACTGATGGAATACCGCCTGGCTTATCTCGCCCATGCCGAGGTGAACTGGTGCCCCGCATTGGGCACGGTGCTGGCAAACGACGAGGTGATCAACGGCGTAAGCGAACGCGGCGGCCATCCCGTGATCAAGAAAAAGATGCGCCAGTGGTTCCTGCGCATCACGGAATATGCGGACAGGCTGCTGGAAGGACTTGAGAAGATCACCTTCAGCGAAGCCATGAAAGACATGCAGCGCAACTGGATCGGGAAGAGCCAGGGCGCGGAGATCAAGTTCAACGTGGCCGGTTCCATGGAAAATATCGTGGTGTACACCACCCGCCCGGATACCATTTTCGGGGTGGATTTTATGGTGATAGCGCCGGAACACGACCTGGTGGAACGCATTACCACATCAGAACAACATGAGGCCGTAAATGCCTATAAAGAATACGTACAAAGCCGCTCCGAGCGCGAGCGCATGGCCGAAGTGAAACAGATCACCGGTTGTTTTACCGGCGCTTATGCCGTGAACCCTTTTGACGGCAGGAAGATACCCGTGTGGATCTCTGAATACGTGCTGGCAGGTTATGGCACCGGCGCCATCATGGCGGTGCCTTGCGGTGACCAACGTGATTTTAATTTCGCGAAACACTTCAGCATCCCTGTTACGAACATCCTGGGGCCCGCGTTCAACGGCGAAGATGCCAATCCTACCAAGGAAGGCAAGCTGTACAACAGTGACTTTATCACCGGCATGGAGATGAAAGACGCCACAGAAGCGGTGATCAGCAAGATAGAAAACCTCGGTATCGGTAAAAAACAGATCAATTACCGCATGCGCGATGCGGGTTTCAGCCGCCAGCGTTATTGGGGGGAGCCTTTCCCGATCGTGTTCCGCAACGGCGTTCCCGAAGCATTACCGGCGGAAGAGCTGCCGCTGGAACTGCCGCACGTGGAAAATTACCGTCCGGGTGAGGAAGGTGAAGGGCCACTGGCCAATGTGACCGATTGGGTAAACCTGCCTTCTTCCGCAGGCACTTCTCTTCGCCGGGAAACCAATACCATGCCCGGTTACGCCGGCAGCAGCTGGTATTTCCTCCGCTACATGGACCCGCAAAACGATACCGCCTTCTGCGACCGGAAGATTTCCGATTACTGGGGCCAGGTGGATCTTTACATTGGCGGAACGGAACATGCCGTAGGGCACCTGCTTTATTCCCGTATGTGGACCAAAGCCCTGTATGATCTGGGGTTCATCGGGTTCGACGAGCCTTATAAAAAACTGGTGAACCAGGGTATGATCACCGGCAGCAGCAGGCTGGTGTATCGCGTGCGTGGCACTAACCAGTACGTATCCGCAGGCCTCAAAGACAAATACGAAACAGACGAGCTGCATGTGGACGTGAACATTGTGGATGGCCTGGAGCTGGACACGAAAGCTTTCCGCGAATGGCGGTCGGACTTTGCCAGTGCGCAATTTATACTTGAAGATGGTAAATACATCTGCGGAACGTTGTCTGAAAAGATGAGCAAACGTCTTTTTAATACCGTAAACCCGGATATGATCGTGGATAAGTTCGGTGCGGACACATTCAGGATGTATGAAATGTTCCTCGGCCCGGTGGAGCAGAGCAAACCCTGGGAAACCAAAGGCATAGAGGGCGTACACCGTTTCCTCAAAAAACTCTGGCGCCTCTTCATGGATGAGCAGAAAGGCCTGATCGTGAAAAATGATGCGCCCACAGCGGAAGAACTGAAGACCCTGCATAAAACCATCCGCAAGATCGAAGAAGATACCGAGCGGCTGTCTTACAACACTGCGGTGAGTGCCTTTATGGTATGCGTGAACGAACTGACAGACCTTAAATGCCATAAAAAAGCAGTGCTCGAACAGATACTCATCCTGCTCGCGCCTTACGCTCCGCACGTCAGCGAAGAACTGTGGCAAACAATTGGTAACAGCGGTTCTATTCTTGACGCCGCCTTCCCTGAATTTGAAGGAAAATACGTCGTGGAAAGCGCCAAGGAATACCCTGTTTCAGTAAACGGCAAGCTCCGCACCACTATCAACATCTCCCTGGACGCCGGAGCTGAAGAAGTGCACCAGATTGCACTTTCCAACGAGGTCGTTCAAAAATGGGTGGAAGGGCAAACCATCAAAAAGATTGTTTTTGTACCCGGCAAGATGATCAATATTGTGATCTGATCCTGGTTAAAATGATACGGATCCCGGCCGAAAGATCTTCAGCCGGGATTTTTTATGTTTGATCAGTGATGTACAAAACTCAATTCCGCGGTCACTTTAAAGATTTACCCTGTTCTCCTCTTCTTTGGACCCTGTGTTCCTCGATCTTGCGCTTTTGATCTGCTGATTGCCGAACTTCCATGACAGCTGGAGATTAAGCCTTCGCGCTTCCCAACGGTTGATCCAGAGCACGCTGGCCGCATCTGTGTAAATATTCGCGCGAAAACGGCGGGTATTAAAAGCATCGTTGAGATTTACGCGGATGCTCCCTTTGTCTTTAAAGAAACTTTTCTGCACTCCGAAATCCACACCATAAGCAGGCTGATTGTGATACTGGCCCTGCGGCTGAGCCGTTGAATAATCCCCACCAATCTGCACACGGAATTTATTGGGCAGTGTGAAAGTCATATTAGTAGAGAATTCCGCACCCGTGCCGTTATTTTTGAACTCTTTGCCGGGCAGCACCGATGTGTACCCCGCATACCCGAATCCCGCGTTAGTTTCAATTTCCCACCATTTCGTGACCGGCAGTGCGATGGTTACCGAAAGATAGGTATACACTCCGTGTCCGATGTTCTCGGTCTTGTTGCGGATCACCCGGGTAACGGGGTCGCTGGTGAGAATGGACTCACTGTAGTGTTCTGTATAACGATAGTATGCAGTGGTATAGAGCCAGTTCTGAAAGTTATGCCTTAGCTGCAGCACATGATTGAGCTGGGGTTTCAGGTAAGGATTTCCTTCAATGAAAGTATACGGATCAATGGCGCGTACAAAAGGATTGAGGGTTTGATAAGACGGCCGGCCGATACGTTTTCCATAGCTGAAGGTGATCTGCTGGTCTTCCGTGAGCCTGCGCATAACGTACAGCGTGGGGAAAAGATTGGTATACCGGCTGCTCACCAGCGAATCCAGCGTAACGCTCAGCCCGCGTGCATCCGTACGCTCTACACGAAGCCCTGCCTGGAAGCTCCATTTTTTGGTATCGTAGCTCAGGGAGGCATAGGCCGCCTGTATCTGCTCTGTATATTGAAAATGATTGGACCGAAGCCCGTCAGGTGTCCATTTGGCCTGGAGCAGCGAGTCATAACGAAAATCATTGTCCGAACGCACGTAGCTTGCTTTGACCCCGGTCTCCAGTTTAAGCGCCTTGCCAAAATAACGGGTATAATCCGCTTTGAGGGAAACGATAGCCAGGTCTGTGGGCGCCTGGTTCCGCAACTGCGCGAGACGTTCGTAGTTCAGATCATTCAGGATCCCTTCATACAATGTTTTGTTGTAGATAGCCATATCCGCATCCACAGCTATGGAACTGCCCAATGTGTCCAGGTTTCGCTGGAGGTTGGCATTCAGGCGATAGCTGCCGGTGCGTTCCGCACGGTCTGTAAGGGCCGTTAGCAGGGATGATTCAGGTTTCCGCTGATCTTTGTCTATCGTCACCGCTTCAGACTGGCTGTTTGTATTGTTCAGGTATACATTGGCAATGATGCCGATCGTTGTTTTATCATCAGGCATATAATCCACGCCTGCCCTGAAGGAATGTGAATTTCTGAACGGATGCCAGTAATTCTCGCTTAACAGCTCCCCGCCTTCTTTATTGGCGCTGTTAAGCGTAAGCAGGTTGTAAGATTCCGAAAAATAGTAATTGTAGTTGCCATACAGGTTAAATCTGCCTTTGCGGTAATTCAGGCTGAGGCCGGAACCCGCCTTGGGATATTTGCCCATGCCGCCGCTGAGGAATATATTTCCGTTCAGCCCCTGCTGGATGTTCTTTTTCAGGCGGATATTGATGATCCCGGAAGAACCGCCCGCATCATAACGGGAAGACGGTGTAGTGATAATCTCGATCTTACTCACGATGTCCGCTGGCTGGCTTTTCAGCCATGCCGTAAGCGTTTCCCCGGTAAAATTTGAAGGGCGGCCGTCTATCCAGATAGCGGTGCCGGGCGCGCCCATCAGCAGGAGGTTATCCTGCTGGTCCGCACGGATTCCTGGCGCCCGCTTCAACACTTCAAAGATGCTGTTTCCCGTGGCGATGATGTTATTCTCCACATTAAGCACCATTTTATCCGCGAATACCTCGATGTAAGGCTTCTTCGCCAGCACTTCCACTTCTTTCAGCGAAGCGGCCTGCTTCAGTTGCAGCTCCGGCAAGGTGCGGTGTCCGTTGAGTTCAATTCTCCCGCTATAGGTTTTGGCAAACCCGGCCTGTGAAACAGCCACCAGGTATTGCCCCGTGGCAAGGCCTTCCATAATGTAGTGACCTGTGCTGTCACACACGGCGCCTTTTATCAGCATAGAATCCGCCGCATTCAGCAGCATGACGGTGGCATAGGGAGCCGGTATACCCGGGCCGGTCCTGACAGTCCCTGTGATCCTGAATTGAGCGGATGCGGCAGTACAGCAGACAATGCTTAGAAGGAGAGAGGATAAAAATTTCATATGGGATTCGTTGTGCCGTAAAATTGGCGGAAGCCGTTCACGCTTGCCCTGGGTATTATACCAACCCTGCCGGTAATACGACTAACTGCTTATTTTCCCATCGCCTCCGGTTGGTCGGATCAAAAGGGAGGTTGGTCGAAATTCCATTTTGAAAGCCTCCCGGAGGAGGTTATTTTGCATAAAACACAGCACCTTGAGCGAAATGCATACACGAAGGATCAACTGGAAAAAGCTGGCAATCTACGTCCCGTTGATAGTCCTGCTCATACTTACCACTTTCCAGTTCCACCTCAATTTCAGGGGAGGTGCCGCTATATTGAATATCCGCTGGGAAGTGAGCTTGAGCTATCCGGACAACCTGGCACTTTTTGGTATAAGCTATGTGTTGCTGAAACTTGCTATTTTTTCTGTTTGTTATTTCTGGCTGTATCCCCGCTTTATGCGTCAGCGAAAATATGGCTTGTGGCTCTTATGGGCAGTAATCATATGGCTTGGCGCCACGCTGGTACGTTACCTGGTGGAACAGGTGATCTCCCCCGCGTTGTTCAATTACAGCAACTATCCTTCGGACTACAACAAAATCGAATATAACATTGATAACTTCTACTGGCTGATTCCCTGGGTTGTGGCCGGCACGGTCATTCCTTTCATCGAAGACTGGTTTCGCATGAAAAGGGACCGGCAGCAGCTGGAGATACAGCGTACGAAGGCCGAGCTCGCCCTGCTTAAATCCCAGCTGAACCCGCATTTTTTATTCAACACCCTGAACAGCATCTATTCGCTTGCCTACCAGCAGTCCCCCAAGGCTCCCGATGCTATTTTAAAGCTGTCGGAGGTTATGCGATATGTGTTGTATGACTCCGAGGGCCGCCTGGTTCCCCTGGAGAAGGAGCTGCAATATCTTCACAGTTTTGTGGACCTGCAAAAAGCGCGCTTCAAGGAAACCATTTATGTGGACCTCCTTGTGAGCGGTAGTGTTACGACACAACAGATAGTGCCGGTGTTGCTGATCGCCTTCGTGGAAAATGCTTTTAAACATGGCGAGCTGTATGATCCCAAAGACCCCGTGCTGATACAGGTGAATGTTGACGGCCAGCGCCTGCATCTCATAGTCCAAAACAGGATCAGCAACACGTTAAAAGACCAGGCCGGCGGGATTGGCCTGCCCAATATCCGAAGGAGGCTGGAGCTGATGTACGAAGGTAAATACCAGCTTGATATACGTAATACGCCAACGCATTACATTTGTGAACTGGAGCTGGACCTGTCTGCCTCACAAGCAAACCATCAAAGTGCCGCCAGGTGACAAAGGAAAACACCGGGTTATGCCCCGCGCTTAATACAACAGCAAATCAGATCATACATGCAAAAGATCCGATGCATCGCAATAGATGACGAACTGCTTGCCCTGGATGTAATGGAAGATTACATCCGGAAAATCCCTTTCCTGGAGCTTTGCGGCACTTACCAGCATGTGCTGGAAGCTTTGCCTGCGATTGAACGCGGCGAGGTTGAACTGGTTTTCCTGGATATACAAATGCCGCAGCTTACCGGCCTCCAGTTCATGAGGCTTATTCATGGCAAGGCCAGGGCTATCCTGACCACCGCATACTCCCAATATGCCGTAGATTCCTACGAGCACGAAGCCATCGATTACCTGATGAAACCTATTGCATTCGACCGGTTCTATAAATCAGCTCAAAAGGCACTCGCACTCATACGCCCTCAGCAGTCCGAATTTCCACAGGAAAAGGCGCCTACTGAAATCCCTCCTTTTATCTTCGTCAAAACCGACAGCAAAATGGTAAAAGTGATGCTTTCAGAGATCAGGTACGTGGAGGGGCTGAAGGATTATGTAGCCATACACACCCTGACGGACACGATCATCACCCTCCAGAACATGAAGCGGATGGAGAGCATCCTGCCGCTGCCGCATTTTGCCAGGGTTCACAAATCCTACCTGGTAGCACTTGAAAAGATCGACAGCATAGAGCGGAACCGCCTTTTTGTCGGCCCGGACGTAATTCCGGTGGGCGACACATACCGGGAGGCTTTTTTCCAGCTGATAGAGCATGGGCGGTAAACCAGATTGACCGTCGCCCCCCACCGGCCTGGAATACGCACCCGGCTAAATATTCATGATGAAAGGTTTCCACATCCGCCGATTCCTTCTTAATTTCCCGTTAACTAAAATCACCCAGCTTTATGAGAGTTCTATTCCCAGCCCTATTGGCGGCCTCTCTGTACCTGCCCGCAAAAGCCCAGACCACAGAAGCCTATTTTACCACATACCCGACCCTCACCCCCGACGGCCAGACGGTGATCTTCAGCTTCGAAGGCGACCTTTGGAAGGCAGATATCCAGAACCCGCACGCCACCCGCCTTACCGCCATGCAGGGGAACGAAACGCTTCCCAAAGTATCGCCCGACGGCAAATGGATCGCATTCACCGCGTACCAGTTCGGTAATGCGGACGTCTTCCTGATTCCGATAGACGGCGGGGAAGTAAGACAACTTACCATGCACGAAGCGTCCGACCAGATGGAGTCCTGGAGCTGGGATTCCCGCTCGGTATACTTTACCTCCGGCCGCGCCGGCAATGCTACCAGCTACAAAGTAGGCATAGACGGCGGTACGCCCGTGCGCATATTCCCCCATTATTTTAACCTCATTCACAACGTAGTGGAGCATCCCTCCTCAGGCGAGCTCTTCTTCAACGATACCTGGGAAAGCAGCAACCAGGCAAACCGTAAACGTTACAAAGGGGACTTCAACCCGGATATTCAATCCTACATACCCGCTACCAAGGCATACAAACGGTATACGGACTATCGCGGCAAAGACCTCTGGACTACCATAGACCGCAAAGGCAACATCTATTTCACGTCGGATGAAGCCAACGGCGAATACAACCTTTATACATTCGCCAACGGCGCTAAAAAAGCCCTGACCAGCTTCCCTACCTCCATCAAAAGACCCTTTGCCAATGCCAATGGCGGCAAAGTGGTGTTCGAAAAGGATTACCAGGTATGGATCTACGACGTAGCCGCGGGCAAAGCGGAAAAACTCCCCGTCAAACTCTTCCGCAATCCGGTACTCCCCAAGGAACAAGGCTTTGAAGTAAAAGACAGGATCAGCCACTTCGACGTTTCCCCGGACGGTAAAAAACTGGCCTTCATCTCACGTGGCGAACTCTTCGTATCAGACATTGAAGGCAAATTCGTACGCCAGCTTTCCCGCCCCGCGGAACGCGCCATGCAGGTGCAGTGGCTGGCGGACAACCGCACCCTCCTGTTTAACCAAACACTCAACGGCTACCTGAACTGGTATACCATTCCCGCAGATGGCAGCGGTACGGCAAAACAACTCACCGGCGACAAACGCAATAACCGTCAGCTGACTATGAACAAAACCCGTACACAGGCTGTATATCTCAGCGGGCGCGATGAAGTGCGGGTAATGGACCTCAAAACCCTTGAGTCTAAAACTGCGGTGAAAGATGAGATCTGGGCCTTCCAGAATGCCGATCCCCGCTTCTCTCCCAATGATGAATACATTGTATTTACCGCATACCGCAACTTTGAATCAGACATCCTGGTTCACAACCTGAAAAAAAATACCACCACCAACCTCACCAATACCGGTGTTACAGAAACCACACCCTATTGGTCCCCCGACGGAAAATATATTTATTTCACCTCTTCACGCACCAAACCTTCTTATCCCTTTGGAATGAGCAACGCCAAGGTATACCGCATTCCGCTGGAAAAGCTGGACGAGCCTTACCGCGCGGATAAATTCGACGAGCTTTTCAAAAAAGAAGAAAAGAAAGATACTTCCAAAACCGCCGCCAAAACTCAACCCGTCACCGGTTCCATTACCATCGACGCAGACAGGATCATGCAACGCACGGAACAGATCAGCCCCGACTTCGGCGGCCAATATGGTCCCTACCATATTTCACAGAAAGGAGATAAATCCACCGTTTATTTCTTTTCCAATCACGCAGACGGAAAAGGCGCGCTGTGGAAAACCGTCATCGAACCCTTTGAAGAGAACAAAACAGATAAGATCGCCGGCACTGAAAGAGGCGCCTCTACTATTTGTGAAGTGGACGGAAAACTGTATGCGCTTTCCGGCGGCAATATCAACAAACTGAACCCGGACGCCAACAAACTGGATGCTATCAACATCAACATGTCTTTCTACCGGAACCTCGGCACCGAGTTCCGCCAGATATTTTATGAAACCTGGGCCAATGTGGAAGAAAATTTCTACAACGCAGACTTCCACGGCACCAACTGGACCAAGCTCCGCGACGATTACAGCCGCTACCTTCCATACATCAATAATCGCGGGGACCTGCGCATTCTGCTGAACGACCTGCTGGGCGAACTGAACTCCTCGCACCTTGGCTTTAACAGCTCCGGCGATGAAGAAAAGATTACGCTGAGCTACCGTACCATGGAAACGGGTATCGAGTTCGACAATCAGCAGCCTTACAAAGTAAACCGCATCGTAACCAATAGCAGTGCAGACAAACATGGCATAGACATCCGCCCCGGCGATGTTCTTACCAAAGTGAACGGCACCGCAGTAGAAACCAATCTCTGCCGCGACCAGTACTTCACCCGTCCTTCTTTCGAAAAAGAGATGGTGCTCTCCTTCGAGCGCGGCGGTAAAACTTTTGACGTAAAGCTGCACCCACAGCCTTCTTATTTTATCGGCAACCAGCTCTATGATGAATGGATCGCGGGCAACGAAAAACGGGTGGACCAGCTCAGCAGCAACAAAGTGGCTTATACCTGCATGAAAAACATGGGTACTTTCGAGCTGGAAAAATTCCTCATCGATATGGCGGCCAAGCTGGGCAGTAAAGATGCGCTCATTCTCGACCTACGTTACAACACCGGTGGCAACGTACATGATGAAGTGCTGAAATTCCTCTCACAACGCCCCTACCTGCAATGGCAATACCGTGAAGGAAAACTGTCACCACAGCCAAACTTCGCACCTGCCGGCAAACCGATCGTGCTCCTGATCAACGAACAATCTCTCAGTGACGCGGAAATGACCGCCGCCGGTTTCAAAGCGCTGAAGCTGGGCAAGATCATCGGTACAGAATCTTACCGCTGGATCATTTTTACTTCCGGCAAAGGCCTGGTGGACGGTTCTTTCTACCGCCTCCCATCCTGGGGCTGCTACACGCTCGACGGCAAGAACCTCGAAAAAGAAGGCGTTGCCCCGGACATTTATGTAAAAACCACCTTTGCGGACAGGCTGGAAAACAAAGACCCACAGCTGGAAAGAGCCGTACAGGAAGTACTCAAAGACCTGAAATAGAACAGGGCGCTTGAATGAATGTGCCTGCAGAAATGTTGGCAGTGAAGCATTCAGGCCATTCACATATTTCATTCAACGCCTTTAGAAGGGCGGCACTACAGGGTGCGCTTATGTTTACATTTATCGATAACCTTCAGGAGATATTGTTATGAGTAAACTTACTTTTTCACTTTTGTTCTGCCTTTTAATTTGTTCCCAAATTTCGGTTGCACAAAAAAACGAAATTGACAAAAGGTTAAAAGGGCTGGACACTTTAGTAGCCCGCGTCATGAAAGACTGGCATGTTGCCGGCCTTGCGGTAGCTGTCGTAGAAAAAGACAAAGTGATCTATTTAAAAGGTTTTGGATACAGGGACTATGAAAACAAACTTCCGGTCACCCCCAATACCGTATTCTCCATCGCATCCTGCACAAAGGCGATGACTGCGGGCCTCATCGGTATTTTGGCGGAGGAAAATAAGATAGATATCAACAGGCCCGTACGAAATTATTTTCCTGCTTTGGAATTTTACAACGAACAGCTTAGCAGTTATGTAACGATAAAGGATATGCTGGCACACCGTACCGGTTTGCCGAGACATGACTGGTTAACACATTCAAAGCAAGACATACCGATAGACAGTATTGTGTACCGCATCCGGTTTTTAGAACCCTCCGCAGGCTTTCGGGAAAAATTCCAGTATTGCAACCTGATGTATACTGCTTTGGGCGGCTTTGTGCAAAAAGTTACCGGTAAATCGTGGGAGCAAAGTATGAAAGAAAAGATACTTGATCCACTGGGCATGCGCAACACTACCTGCCTTATATCCGATCTGAAGAATGCGGTTGAATATTCAAAAGGATATACCGTAAGAAATGATACCATCATTCCCGGTAAAATGAGCAATTCAGGCGCAAATCCCGCTGGCAGTATCAATTCTTCTGTCAACGATATGGCGCAATGGCTGATTGCGTTGATACACGAAGGGAAATACAGGGATAAACAGGTCATACCCGCCCGTTTTATAAGAGAAGCCACGTCACCCCAGGTGAGCAACCCGTCCAGGCCCAGGCCGGGCTTGCCCGCCTACCCGGACATTTATTTTGGCGATTACGGATATGGCTGGAACCTTTGTTCGTACCGCGGACATTATTTGGCTACGCACGGTGGCGACCTTCCACTTTTTTCATCCACCACCGCGTTATATCCAACCGATAGCATCGGTATTGTTGTGCTGGTTAATAAATTCGACGCCACTATTTCAGAGATCATCCGTGACTATATTGCCGATAAATTATTAACGCTGCCTTTTAAAGATTGGAACAAAGAACTTCTTGCCCTGTACCAGCGCAACAACAGCGGGAACAAGCCCGCGCCTGCACCGGAAATAACGGTCGTTCCCTTGTCACATCCATTGACAGACTATACCGGGATATATATTCATCCCGCTTATGGAAAAGTCCAGGTCACATTATCAAACGATACATTGCGGGCTGCCCATAATGATGAGCCTATACTTTTCAGGCATTATAATTATGACATATTCAGAGCCGGCGTGCCTGGCGGCAGGTTACGTTTTCAAATGAATAAAGAAGGGAGAATAATATCTATGGCAGCGGCCCTTGAGCCGGAGGTAAAAGATATTGTTTTTGTAAAAAGCAATTACTAAACGGTCAACAAGATGCTGGTCGTATTGTTCCTGAAAAAGGGCTGCCTCAAAAGTAATTTTTACCTTAATTTATTCGGGCACCTGGTGGCGCGATTTTTTATTTAAGCGATGATCAATCCCATTCGTTTTTACTTTTGAAGCAGTCCTTTTTTTATGCCAGCTCCTGGTCGATAAATGCCTGCAATTCTTCCTGCCGCAGCAATATGCCCCGCAATGCCGTTCTCACGATGAACTGCGGCACCGGGTCCTGGTACATGCGGATGATAACCGGCCTGTCTTTCCCCGGGCGGGCCCATTTCTCAAACCCGCCGGGAATAAACCGGAACTGAAAGCCCTTCGATAATAAGAACGAACGGAAGGTATCCAGGCTGACGCCGGATGAAGAAAGGTTGTTCATGGTAATGATTGTTTTGGTGATCTAATGGTTAAATGCTCAGGAAACATATGCCTGCGGTTGCGGCATATCAAGGGTGCAGGTGAACCCGCGTACCGGCGAGCCGCTTTTGATCAGCTCCAGCATATCTTCCAGCCCGGTATTGTCATCCAGCGGCGGCCAGATCAGTTCATCCCCGAAAGTCCAGCCGCGGACGGCAAGGTCTTCCTCCAGCAAGCCTTTCTCCAGCATGTCCTTAAAATACGCCCGGAGCACCACCTCCAGGCAATCTTTGGCCTCCCGTCTGGAAGCGCCGTAACCAGTGAGGTCCAACCCGGGCAGGTGCGCATGAAAACAACCCTGGTCGTCCTCAAATGTGTAGCCCTGGATCTTTACCGGGCAATAATCCTTGGCCGGCAGGTCAAACGAAAATCTCTCCATAAGATGAATTTTTTCACTCTGCCAAAACTAAAGACTTCCCGAATTGACACGCAAAAATTACCCTGAGACTTTCTCGTGTTAATTATATAATATCTCAGGTTTTTGAATGGATTCTGAAAAGTATAATTATTAACTTGGCCCCCATGAAAAGGATCACCTCAGCACTGCTGCTTTGCCTCTTTGCCGCCACCACCGTGCTGGCGCAAGACCGCAACATCCGCGTAATGTCTTTCAACATACGTTACAACAACCCGAAAGACAGCATCAACGCCTGGCCCAACAGGAAAGATAAGGTAGCCTCCCAGGTACTGTTCCACCAGCCCGTGCTCCTGGGCGTCCAGGAAGCCCTCTGGGACCAGATGGATGACCTCGCGCAAAGGCTTCCGCAATATAAATTTGTAGGAGTAGGCCGCGACGACGGGCAGAAAAAAGGCGAATTTTCCGCAATCTTTTATGATACTACCCGCCTCCAACTGCTGCAATCACATACCTTCTGGCTCTCCGAAACCCCGGAAGTGACCGGCAGCAAAGGCTGGGACGCCGCCATCTGCCGCATCGTAACCTATGCCCGCTTCCGCGACAGGATTACCAAAAAAGAATTCTACCACTTCAATACCCACTTTGATCACATCGGTAAAATCGCGCGCCGCGAAAGCGCCAAACTGCTGCTGGAAAAAATTGCAAAGATCAGCGGCAAACTGCCCGTGGTGATCACAGGCGACTTCAACGCCACACCGGCGGACGAGCCCATCCGCGTGATCACGGATGAACAGAACCCGCTGCACCTGAAAGATTCAAAACCGCTCAGCAAAATACCGCATTACGGCCCGGACTGCACGTTCAACAGCTTCAAGGCGCATGAAACCGCCGAAGACCCGATCGACTACATTTTCCTGAAAGGCCCCTGGAAAGTGCTGCAACATGCCACCATCACACAAACCTGGAAAGGCCTGTTCGCTTCGGACCACTACTCGATATTTGCCAATCTCACCTTATAAAGAAAAAGCCCCGGCGATATGCCGGGGCTTTTTTTTAATCCTTCTTTTCTTCCGCAATCCGCGTCGGCGCATCCTTCCCTCCTACAATAGTGCCGGAGCTGATGGCAATTGCTTCAATAATATCCGCGATATTTTTCATGTCCAGCGATTCCACTTCATCGTTCACGCTGTGGTACAGCGTATCCTTATCTATCTGCGTGGTGGAAATAGTGTGGGCGGGCACCCCGAGGCGCGCGAGCGTAGCATTGTCCGACCGGTAAAAGAGCCTTTGCTCCGGGTAGGGGTCCGGGTGGAACTGGAAGCTGGAGCCTTTCAGGTTTTCCTGCAATATCTTCCCGAAATCGGATCTTTCAAAACCGGTGATAAATGCACTGTTGCGGCCAAACTTGGACTCTTTCCCGATCATTTCAATATTAAACATCGCCACGATCTTTGCAGGATCGAGCTGTTTGGAAAAATAACGGGAGCCGAAACCGCCGATCTCCTCGGCTGTGAACGCCACAAATATCACGCTGCGCTCAGGCGCATGTTCTTTAAAATAATTCGCCAGGAGGATCACCGCCGTAACGCCCGATGCATCATCGTCCGCGCCGTTGGCAATGCTGTCTTCCTCCACGGCTTTCTGGATACCGATGTGATCGTAGTGACCGGAGAAGATTACGTATTCATCCGGTTTGCTGCTGCCTTTGATCATCCCGGCCACGTTGTGGAGAAACTTCGGGTCGGTCGCGGCGGCGGCGGAATCCAGTGAAACTACCTTCCGGCCGCTGGTGGCAAACCGCTGGCGGAAGTCTTTTTCGCCGGGAAGCGGCTGCAGGCCTGCTTTTTTGAATTCATCTTCTATAAACAGGGATGCTTTTTCTATTCCCGGTGTGTAGGTCATGCGGCCCTGCATACTATCTGCGGCTAAAGTGCTGATGATGCGGCTCACTTCCGTTTCGCTGATCTTTTGCGCCTGTGCGGGCATGATTCCCGCCGCCAGGGCGCCTAAGAGGCATAGTGCGCTTAATTTCATGGCTGATAAAGATTTCGATAAAAATAATGGAAATATCCTCTACAATTTCTCATTACTTTTGAAGATGAAAGGCCAAGATATGTCCAATTCAAACCTAAGACCCGATGAGAACCGGCTGAGTGCTGCTGAGAAGGAATTCGAGAACAGTATCCGGCCGAAAGAGATCGAGGATTTCTCCGGGCAGGAGCAGATCATTGAGAACCTCAGAATTTTCATCAAAGCAGCTAAAATGCGCGGCGAAGCGCTGGATCACATCCTGTTCCACGGCCCTCCCGGCCTGGGCAAGACCACCCTTTCCCGTATTGTGGCAAACGAGCTGGGCGTAAATATCCGCGAAACTTCAGGCCCGGTGATAGAAAAACCCGGGGATCTCGCCGGGCTGCTCACCAACCTGGAAACAAATGACGTGTTATTCGTGGATGAGATACACCGCCTGAGCACCGTCGTGGAAGAATACCTGTACTCCGCCATGGAGGATTACCGCATAGATATCATGATCGATTCAGGCCCCAACGCCCGTTCCGTTCAGATCAACCTCCACCCTTTCACCCTCGTGGGCGCCACCACCCGTTCCGGCCTGCTCACAGCACCCCTCCTGAGCCGTTTTGGCATCAAAAGCCGCCTGGAATATTACACCGCCGCTACGCTTCAAAAGATACTCTGGCGCGCCGCCGGGCTGCTGGGCTCTAAGATCACCTCCGATGCCGCGGCTGAAATAGCGCGCCGCTCCCGTGGCACACCACGTATAGCAAACGGCCTGCTGCGCCGCGTGCGCGACTTTGCCCAGGTGGTAGGCAATGGGGTGATAGACCTGGAAATTGCCCAGTTCAGCCTCAAAGCGCTGAGCGTGGACGAATATGGACTGGATGAAATGGACAACCGCATCCTGAATACTATCATCGAAAACTTTAAAGGCGGCCCGGTAGGCATTACCACCATCGCCACGGCCGTGGGGGAAGAAGCCGGCACGCTGGAAGAAGTGTACGAGCCGTTCCTGATACAGGAAGGGTTTATCAAACGTACGCCCCGCGGGCGCGAGGTGACGGAAAAAGCGTATACGCACCTGGGTAAGACCCCGCTGAAAGGCGGATCGAACCTTTTGTTCTAAAGGAGCACTTCCTATAAAGACATAAAAAAAGCACCGGAGTTCCGGTGCTTTTTTCTTTTAAACTTCTTTCTCTCTTAATCTTTCACGACCAGCCTGAAGCCATTGCCGTGTATATTCACGATTTCGATATTTGAGTCGTCTTTCAGGTATTTCCGAAGCTTGGCGATGTATACGTCCATGCTTCTGCCGTTGAAATAGGTGTCGCTGCCCCAGATCTTCTTGAGGGCCACTTCGCGCGGCAGCAGGTCGTTTTTGTGCTCGCAGAGCATATGCAGCAGCTCGTTTTCCTTGGGGGAAAGCGTATGGCTGTCCGTGGCTTTGCTGAGGGTGCGGAGCCTTGAATTAAAATGATATTGCCCGATCTTAAACTCGAACTGCTCTTCTTCCTTATTGTTCAGCTCCTGGTTGCGTTTCAGGATGGCTTTTATTTTGAGGAGCAGCAGCTCACTGTCGAAGGGTTTGGAGATATAATCGTCCGCCCCGAGCTTGTAACCCTGTATGATGTCTTCCTTCATGGTTTTGGCGGAAAGGAAGAAAAGGGGGATATCGGGGTCCACATCACGGATCTCTTCGGCCAGCTTAAAACCGTCCATATTGGGCATCATGATATCCAACAGGCAGATGTCGAACTTCTCGCGGCGGAAAGCGGCGAGCGCCAGGATGCCGTCCCTGCACAATTCCACGTCGTAATCGTTCAGCTCCAGGTAATTTTTCAATACCATGCCGAGGTTGGTATCGTCTTCCGCCAGCAGGATCTTTGGTTTGCGTTCTTCCATATCTAAATGATTTTAAGCTGCAACAAATATAACGGATAAAGATGAAACCCGGTTCCGGGCTATCTTTTCTTGACAAGGGAGCTCATGGCATGCCGGAGGTTGCTGTAGTTGATCATGTCCACCTTGATGCTGCCCACGGAGATGGGGCTGTCCACCCGCAGGGGTATCTTGTTCCCGTCGTCGCTCACCCATACGGTCATCTGCTCCCCGCCCTCGAAGATGGTGCCTTTGATGAGCAGGGGCTTGAATTTGATGGCCCTGAAGGTGCCGTAGCGGGTGGCTACTTCTTCCTTGCCGAGGTAGCGGATATAGATATTATACACTTCATCGTCCAGGAACATGGTGAAGGGTATTTTATCTTCCGGTTTGTATTTGGAGAAATCGATGTTCCGGGCGTAATAGATGGCGCTGATCACGTCCTGGATACAATTGGGCACTTTAAAGGTGCCGTTTGTGCTGGTGGCCGTGTTGGATTCGCGGTTGAAACCCACGTTGTTGTAGATCGTATGGCCGCCCTCGCTCACATTGCGGATAAAACGCATCGGCAGCATGGTGGCCGTATCGATATAACTTTCGTATTTGTCGCGCACTTTGAAGATCCAGTCGTAAGTGCGGTAGGTGCGGCCTTCGCCTACTACGTGATAGGCGTCTTTCCCGTTATACTTTTCCAGTTTGGAGGTAAAGGTGGCTTCGCCGGCGCCTACGAAAACGCTGCCGAGGTTGTAGAATACCTTGAATGTGATGGATTCCCCCGCTTTGAAGCTGGTATTGGAGATGCCGCAGAAGTTGTCCTGCGCGGCTGCGCCTGTGGCTAAAAAAGTTAACCCGCAAAATAACAATAGAAAATACTTCATCGATCGATCGCTATTTGTCCTTGAAAATTTTTACCCCCAGCAGCAAAATACTGCCGATGGCAGCGGGTAATACCAGGTTTATCAGCCAAATGGCTACGGTGGCGGCCAGAATACCGGCAGTGTTGGTGCTCAGCATCCCCAGAAAATGGAGGCTGACGCTTCCCCTGAGCCCGATCTCCGCGATGGCGATAGTGGGTAACACCGCCATTACAATATAGATCACGTTGATCATCAGGAAGCCCTGCCACCATACAAATGACACGCCCAACGCATATAATAAAATCAAATATTGTGCCGAGAACACCAGGTAACGCACTGCGCTCAGGAGCAGCAGCTTCTCCAGTTCTTTCGGGGAATATCGGGCAATGATCTGTATGAACACCTTTATCTTCCGGAGCCAGGGTATTTTGTCCACCAGGGTAACAATAATCCGCAACCGAAAATAAAGGATAAAAACGAGCACACAAATGACCGTGAGTATACTTAACAGTAATTTCTCAGCCGTTTCAGGCTTAAAATACCCGCTCCGGCCAGTAAGTCCATATTTATTAATATAATAAATAAACCCTATCATCCCGAAAACGATGGTGATGATCAACTGGGAGAAGCTGCCCACGATGGTGGCCGCAATGGCTTTCAGTTTGTTGGGATTGCGGAGGTAAAGGATGCGCCCGCCATACTCCCCGATACGGTTCGGGGTGTTCACCGAAAGGGAAACGCCGCTCAGGATGGCGCTGAAAGCTATTCTGAACGGAACCTCCTCCAGGGGTTTTACCAGCAATTGCCACTTCCGGGCCTCGATCCCCCAGTTGGCAAACATCATGATCACCACCAGTATCAGCAGCTTCCAGCCCCGTTCCAGTACCATTTCCTTCATATGGGTCCAGGCCGCAGGCAGGTTCTGCTGGTTCTGCACCTGTTGGTAGATGGCGAAGGTTAACCAGATGCACAACGCTCCGCCCAGCACGTAATTGAGGATTATTTTGGTACTTTTGTTCAGACGTTTCAGAGTTTTGGCAAAAATAGTCTCCGCTTGGCAAACAATACGAAAATAATTCTTGGCATAGATCCCGGGACCATCATCATGGGATATGGATTGATTGCCGTTACGGGGCAGCAGCTGGTGATCATTGAAATGGGCGTGCTTAAAATGAATCCCAAGAAAGACCATTACGAGCGGCTCCAGGCTATTCACAACCGGATGATCAGTCTCATCGGCCAACACAAACCTGTTAGTTGCGCTATCGAAGCTCCCTTCTTTGGAAAAAACGTGCAGAGTATGCTCAAGCTCGGGAGAGCCCAGGGCGTGGCGATTGCCTCGGCCATGCAGGCGGGGCTGAGCGTGTCTGAATATTCCCCCAAAAAAGTTAAACAATCGATTACCGGTAATGGTAATGCTAATAAGGAGCAGGTCTGGCAGATGCTGCAGCGGATACTCAAATTCAGTGAGCAACCCGAATACCTTGATGCCACGGATGCTTTGGCTGTAGCGGTGTGTCATCACTTCCAGGAAACCAGCCCGCTCGCAACTGCCAGCAAATCAAAAGGCTGGGATAAATTCCTTCAGCAGCATCCGGAAAGGGTTTGCAAGCCGTAGCATCAATTGAACAAAAGAGGGAGGCCGATGTTTGTTAATTGAGAAAATGTACTTATTTTGAACTAAATTAAGGCTGAGGCGCTTTAAAAGTACCGTAAAGCGCAAACTGCAACGTTACAAATGAAATTTTATTCCTTTTATCACCCCTAATATTTTTCGTAGATGGATACGAAGGCTAGAATATTACTAGTGGAGGATGATTATAACCTGGGTGCAATTACCAAAAAACGTTTGGAAGAATCGGGATACGAAGTGACGCATTGCTCTGATGGTGAAATTGCCTGGAAAACGTTTCAAAAAAGCCTGTACGACATATGCCTGCTGGATGTAGTGATGCCCAAAAAGAACGGGTTTGAACTGGCCAAACAGATCAGGCAGCGTAACGACCTTATTCCTATTCTTTTCCTGACCTCCAAATCACAGGACGAAGACAAGATCAGCGGATTCAAACATGGCGCGGATGACTATGTAACAAAACCTTTCAGCATGCAGGAACTCCTGCTGCGCATAGAGGTTTTCCTCAAACGTACCCGACCCCTGAACGCAGACAAACGCACCACCTTCACCGTGGGCAAAACCACATTCGATTACGGAGAGCTGAAACTCATGGATAAAGCCGGCAAACTCAAAGCCAGCCTCACCCAGAAAGAAGCGGACCTGCTGAAGTTCTTTTGTGAAAATGCCAACAAAACCCTCAAACGCGAAGAGATCCTGTACCATGTCTGGGGTAAAGACGATTATTTCCTGGGAAGGAGTATGGACGTTTTTATCACCAAGATCAGAAAACACTTCCTGGACGATAAGGACGTGAAGCTGGAGACACTCCACGGCATCGGTTTCAAATTCTATGTAACGACCTTGTAAATTACAATCCCGCTATTATCCGCTCCTGTACCTGCTTAAACTCCTCCGGGCTCAATTTCAGTTTGGCACGCGTAAAGTTCAGATCATCAGCAGAATTGATGGGCACCAGGTGCATATGCGCATGCGGCACTTCAAGGCCTACCACACACATGCCTACACGATTGCAGGGCACCGCCTTTTCTATGGCTTTGGCAATGGGTTTGGCAAACAACAGCCACTCGGCCATCAGCTCGTCGCTTACGTCAAAAAACTTATCGGTTTCCACTTTGGGCACGATCAGCGTATGACCCTCCATGAGCGGAAAGATATCCAGGAAGGCGTAGAAGTGATCGTTTTCTGCAATGCGGTAACTCGGTATCTCGCCTTTGATGATCTTGGAAAAAATGGTCATGATAATTGATTAAGCAACAACTAAGCTACGTTATAAATCCCCATAAAAAAAGGCCCCAAACGGGGCCTTTTCAATATTCAGCGCCGTACGTCTATACGGTGATGTTATCGATCTTAAACTTCATGGTACCATTCGGCGCCACCACATCCGCTTCTTCTCCTACCTTTTTGCCCAGCAGCCCCTTGCCGATAGGTGAGGTCACGGAAATTTTACCCAGCTTCAGGTCCGCTTCTTTTTCGGACACCAGCTGGTAGGTCATCGTTTTTTTGGTACCCAGGTTGGTAATGGTCACCTTACACAAAACGGAAACCTTAGAGGTATCAATCTCATCGGCCTCCACTACCCTGGCGTTGGCAATAACATTTTCCAGTACGGCGATCTTAGCCTCGTGAAGACCTTGCGCCTCTTTGGCAGCATCATATTCAGCATTTTCCTTCAAGTCCCCCTTTTCCCTCGCTTCAGAAATTGCCTTGGCAATCTCAGCCCTGCCTTTGGTTTTGAGTTGCGTAAGCTCAGTCCTCATTTGCTCAAGGGATTCTTTGGTTACATAATTTACGCCAGACATAACCTTGTTTTGATTTAGTATAAAGAAAAAAAAATTAACGCCCCCGCTTGCGCAAAGACGTCAATTCAGTATGATTATCGCAAATATAACGAAAATATGTTGTAGCCTCTACACCCTGTTTCACATATAAAAATCGCTAATATAGAGACTTCCCGGCCTGCTAAACGTTTAGCTTTTCCAGCACCACTTTCGCCATTTTGATACTCGCTTCATGCGAATAACCCGCGATATGAGGAGTGATCACCACCCGCGGATGGTCCAGCAGAAAACGGAACTGCTGTTTCTCCGTTTCCCCGAAAGTGTCCAGCTTTTCATTCTCCAGCACATCCAGCCCGGCGCCTGCCAGCGTCCCGTTTTCCAGTGCCGCAATCACGTCCGCCGTGCTTACCACTTTGCCGCGGGAAGTATTGAGCAGGTATATGGGCTTGGCAAAGGAACTGAAAAACTCCAGGTTCCCCATATGCCGCGTTTCGTCGTTCAGCGGCAGGTGAAAACTCACCACATCCGCTTCGCGGAACACCGTTTCGATATCCGCCTCTTCCACGGATTCGTTCCCGAAATCCTTCTTGTATTTATCATAAGCCAGGATGCGCATGTCGAAGCCGCGCAGCTTGCGCGCAAAGGCGCTGCCGGTATGGCCGTAGCCGATGATGGCAACGGTTTTGCCACCCAGCTCCCAGGCCCGGTTGCCATCCCGCTCCCAGATGTTCTCCCGCAATTCCAGGCTGCTTTTCAGCAGGTTGTGCATCAGCATGACGAGCATGCCCACTGCCTGCTCCCCCACCGTTTCCCGGTTGCCCTCGGGGCTGCTGGCGCAATGAATGCCTTTGCTTTCGGCGTATTCCACGTCTATCAGCTCCATGCCCGAGCCCAGGCGGCCGATCCACTCCAGCGGGCCGGCGCGGTCTATCACAGCTTTGTCTACTTTAATGCGGGTGGTAACGATCAGGCCGTTCACATCGTGAATGGATTGCAGCACTTCGTTGTAGGTAATGGAAGGCTGGTAGTTGACAGTGTAACCTTTGGCCTCCAGTTCGTTGATCAGGTATTCGTGAACTTTGGCGGTGATTAATACTTTTTTGCTCATAACATGTGTTCAGCCAGGGCTACAAAATCCGCTACGGAAAGTTCTTCTGCCCTTTTTGTAAATATCGGTTCCTGTAAATATTCTTTGTTGAAATGGCCTTTCAGCGGGTTGCGCAGCTGTTTGCGGCGTTGGCCGAACGCGGTTTTTACCAGCAGTTTGAACTTCTTTTCGTTCTTCACCTCGTGCGGTTTCTCCAGCCTCGTGAGCCTGATGACGGCGCTTTTGACCTTTGGCGGCGGGTTGAAGCAGTTTTCATGTACTTCAAACAGGTATTCTATTTTGTAGTACACCTGGAGCAGTACGCTCAGGATACCGTATTCTTTATTCCCATGGCTGGCCGCAATACGCTGCGCCACCTCTTTCTGGAACATGCCCACTACCACCGGCACCTGGCTTTTCCATTCCAATACCTGGAACATGATCTGCGTGGAGATATTGTAAGGAAAGTTGCCGATGACGGAAAACTGCCCTTCGTAGGGAGGTTTCATCTCGAGAAAATTTTCATTGATCAGCTTCCCGTGGATAGCGGGATAGGTCTGCTCCAGGTACCGCACCTTTTCCGCATCCAGCTCCACTGCCTTGAACTGCACGGGCAATTCAAGCAGGTATTTCGTGATGGCGCCCGCACCGGGGCCTACCTCCAGCAGCTGCATGCCTTCCTCTACGGGCAGGGCATCCACAATCTGCCTGCACATGTTCTCATCCCGGAGGAAATGCTGACCTAATGACTTCTTGAGCGTATACATGAAATGGAATAAGCTGCAAATTTAAGGAATCCTTGCCAGTTTGCCCCCGCCCGGTAATCTGTCAACTATTCACCGTATATTTGTCTGATACTTTTACCCGTACAACATATGAGCACAGCCACTTCACATACGAACCGCCCCGTGATCGGGATATCAGTTGGAGACCTGAACAGCATCGGCATGGAGATCATCATCAAGACCTTCGCGGACAACCGAATGCTCGAACTTTGTACGCCGGTGATCTTTGCCTCGAACAAAACGATCAATTTTTACCGGAAGCTGCTCAATGAAAACAACTTCAATTACCAGTCCATAAAGGACTTCACCCGCCTCAATCCCAAACAGGTGAGCGTGTTCAACTGCTGGGAGGAAGAAGTGCAGATCATCCCGGGCATCCTGAACGAGACCGGTGGCAAATACGCCGCCCGCTCGCTGGCCGTAGCCATCGAATGCCTGAAAGACGGGCAGGTAGAAGGTCTCGTGACCGCCCCCATCCACAAAAAGAACATCCAGAGCAAGGATTTTGACTTCACCGGTCATACCCCTTACCTCCAGAACGCTTTCCAGAGCAAAGACGTGCTGATGTTCATGACCGCCGAAAACATGCGCGTGGGCCTGCTTACCGAGCACGTACCCGTTGCCGAAATAGCGAAGTATGTTACTAAAGAAAACATCCTCAGCAAGCTGAATATCATGAAAGACAGCCTGGTGAAGGACTTTGGCATAGATAACCCGAGGATCGCCGTGCTGGGGCTGAACCCGCATGCGGGAGACGAAGGGCTGATAGGCGACGAAGAGATCAAACACATCACGCCCGCTATCAGGCAGGCCAAACATAACGGCATCCTCGCCTTCGGCCCCTACAGCGCCGATGCGTTTTTTGCCCGCGAAATGTTCACCAGCTTTGACGCCGTGCTGGCCATGTATCACGATCAGGGCCTGATCCCATTCAAATCACTGGCAAACGGCGAAGGCGTGAACTACACGGCGGGCCTGCCCATCGTGCGCACCTCCCCGGACCATGGCACGGCTTTCGATATCGCCGGTAAAAACACCGCGGACGAAGCTTCTTTCAGACAGGCGGTATTCACCTGCCTCGATGTGATCGAAAAGCGGAGAACATACGCGGAAAATACCCGTAACCCGCTGAAGAAAACAGAACTGATCTCCGAAAAAGGCGCGGTATAAACTAGAGGTAAAAAGAAACCATTTCCATAAATCCTTCCCCTTCCTCATAGAACAGCTCGTTGCGGCCGTTCAGCTTAAATTCAATGTCCTGCAGGGAATCCACTCCCGCTACATCGCCGCGTAATACGGAAATAAGGCGGAACACCTGCGGCCTGCTGTAGGTATAGAACTTCCCGTCTATAAAAGCTTCTATTTTGGCCTTCACCGCCCCATACATGGGCAGCGTATGCTCCGGGATATAATCTTCCGGCAACATGTAATCCATCACCACCACATTGGTCTTGTTCGGCGTGCGGAACACCTGCATCGTGTTCAGGAAAAGCTCATCCGGGATGTAATGGATAAGCCCCTCAAATACAATAATGGTGGGCTTATCGGGAGAATACCCCGCATCCCGGAGCTTATCCAGCAGATGCAGGGTATCTGTGATATCCGCCTGAATGAAATGAACAATGGATGGATCAGGCAAAAGCCTGTTGTATAACGATGATTTTAAATCAAGATGCGAGCTGTCCACCTCGTAGATGCCGCTGATGGCTGCGCGGTAGTTTTCCTGGAGCCAGAGGGAAAGCGGGTCCAGCCCGGCGCCCATGATGCATACCTGCACCGGCACGCCATCCTGTAGATATTGATCCAGCAGGTGACGGACGAACTTTTTGCGGTAGATCACTATTTCCGTAAAGTCTTTGAAGATCTTGCCGATCTCTCCTGAAATTTCCTGGACGTCCCCGAAATCGAGCATGGAGAAGTATTGGGCGGTAAGCCCCGAGGTGTAGAGCGGGCGGGCCTGTAACAGCACTACAGCAGCTGTGGGCGCCACTTTGAGTTTTTGATCAAGTAGTTCCATCCTGTGTCCTTTATGGGTATACAAATATGCGCCGCGCGGACGATGAAGTTAACAAACTGCGCTGCATCCCGTTTTCAGTTATGGAACACGATTACTTTCTTTTGCCTGCGTATAGATAAGATTGAATGGAATTAACGTATGCCTGGAATGCCGCTTCGCCTTTGGGCGTGATCTTACAAATGGTCTGCGGGTAATTGTCGCGGAACTGTTTGATCACTTCGATATATTCAGCTTCTTTCAGCTTGTTGATCTGCACGCTGAGATTGCCCGCCGTAGCGTTTGTCTTTTCCTTCAGGTAGGTGAATTCCGCTTCCTGCTCACTGATCAGTACAGACATCACTGCCAGCCTCAATTGGGAATGTAATACCGGGTCCAGTTCTTTAAAGTCCATCAACAGTTGTTTGGTGTTATGAAAATTACGGGCAGTAGGTTGTACTGCCCGTAAAGTAATAAAATTATTGGACCTGTTTGATCAGCTCTTTTACATATCCTTCGCCCCAGTTTGGCGCGATGTCGCTTTCGGGTTTGAAAGTGGCGAATTTTTTCAGCGCGATGTCAAACATCTCTTTCGCCCTTGTTTTGCTGCCGCCAAATGCTTCAGGCGTGTACATCGCGCTCTGGCCTTTCAATACGAACACACGGGGATTTTCCGGGTTTTGTTTCTGCGCGGTTTCCAGCAGCTCTGCGGATTCGGGGCCGTATTTCATACCGCGGGTCATCGGGTCCACCCCAATGCGGGCGGATGCGATCAGGGAAAGGATGCAGGAGATCTCGGAATCAGGGCCTTTTAACGCCTGCGCTTTTTCGATATTCAGCACGGATTTGTCGATGATCTCGTCTGTTTTGCTTTTGTTTTCAGTCATAAACGCCTCGTTCACGCGGCAATAAGCGGCATAGTAATAAGGCAGCCATTGTGTCTTTTCGGCTTCCGCAATGCGCTCAAAAGTATTGGCCAGCTGCTGCATGCCGCCTACGGTAAACGTACTGTTACTGTCCAGCAAAGCTACCTGCTGTTTCATGGCGCTTTTGTACTGGTCGCTCTGCGCCTGTACGGTAAAGATGGTGCCGGCCACAGCCATTAAAGAAAAAAGGATCCTTTTCATATTAGTCGGGTTTTAAGATGTTATTGTCTGTCGATCGTTTCCTGCCTGCGGTCTATACCAAAACTCATGAACATGCCCACAAAAAAGAAACGCGGCGCCATCGGGCCTACCATGTTTCTTCTCAGGCCGTCTGAAGAATAACGGAAACCATACTCCTGGTCGTTGCCCAGCACGTTCGTAATGCTCAGCACAAATACCGTAAACCCTTTCCCGATAGTGGTGAGATAGTTCACGTTCAGGCCCAGTGTGTTCAGCGTACGCGTGCGGTCCTGCATGAACTCGCTCCGGGGGCGGTTTGGATTGTAATACGGCCTGCCGGTGGCGAATGTATACGTGGCGCCGATATTCAGCTGCACGGAAGGAATATAATGTTTGTACACCAGCGATGCGGTATGATTGGCGGCAAAGTCCGGCTGTACTTCGTACGGATAATTGAGGTAATCGCGTTTGGTGTCCAGGTAGGAGTAAGACACCCAGTAGTCCACGTTCTTAATACTTTTCCGGTCCCTCCAGAACAGCTCCGCGCCTTTCGCATAGCCGGTACCGTTATTGTTGAAAGAAGGAACGGTTTTAAGCAGGTCGTGATATTCTTTGTAAAACACTTCACCCCTGAAGGTGAAAAACTCCGTTACGCGCTGGTAGCTGGCAATGTAGTGCGTAGCCCGCTGGTAGTTCAGGTCACGGAAAAAACGCAGGTACTGCTGCTCCGGTTTCTGGTAAAACTCGCCGTAGGCGAAGGCCACCTGGCTTTTCGCGTCCAGCTTGTAGGCAAGGGACGCGCGCGGCGCGATGTTCGCGGCTTTCAGCACGGAAGTATATTCAAAGCGGGTACCAAAGCGGCCTACAAAACGCGGCGTGAAATAAATATCCGCTTCCGCGAAAGTGGCGCTGTAGCTGTCCACATAGTCCGCGTGCATATTGTTCAGCGCGCTTCTTTCATCCGCATACTGGAACTCGCTGCCCACGCGCAGCATGGAGAACTTGCCGAGGTTTTTGCTGAGCACTGCCCTGAACTGAGAGAAGTCCTGGCGTGCGTTCACACGGCTGGGTTGCGGCGATTTGTTGATCGTGTCCATGTAGATCTTGTCGCGGTTTGTGCTGAAAGAGCTGCCCAGCTGGATGCGCCAGCCGTTGCCCAGGCTTTCTTTCCAGCTTACGTTCGTGTAAATGTATTTGTTCTCGACCCTGAATTCTTCCTTTTCCCCCGGGTACTCCAGGCTTTCGCCGAGGAAGCCGAATTTGTTCCAGCTGCCGGTCACAAAAAGTTTCAGCATACCGGTCTTCGAGGTTTTCAGGCGGTAATTGGTGGAGAAGTTGAGGCTCTGGGGGGCTACCACGGGCTCCTGTTTCTGTTTTACCAGTTTAAAATACGGGCTGAGGTTCGCGTAGTCCACTTCAAAGCCGTATGCTTTCTTTTTATCGTTGGAAAGTTTGTCCACACCCACGCTGCCGCCGATGGTCATCACGCCGAGTGAATAGGATGAGCGCTCGGGCAGATCGGTGGATTCGAGGATCAGCGCGCTGGAGAGGCCCTGGCCGTAGAGCGAGGAATAACCGCCGCTGCTGAAGGTAGTGCCTTTAAAAAGAAAGGGCGAAAAACGGCCGCGGGCGGCAAAGTCCGGCATACCGGTGGAGAAAGGATTCCGCACCAGCATACCGTCAATGAAGGTCTGCGTTTCCGTACCAGTGCCGCCGCGCACGAAGAGCCCTTCTTTTTCCCCTACCTGCTGTGCGCCGGGCAGGGTTTTAAGCGCGCTTACGATATCGCCGTTTGCCCCCGCGGTGGTCACGATGTCCAGGGGTTTGAGCATGGTGTTTTTCTTTTCGTCGCTGGCTTCGAAGCTGCCGGCGGAGATGGTCACCATTTTCAGTTCGTTCACGGTTTCTTTCAGTACGAGGTTAAAGTCCTGGAGGGCGCCCAGTTCTGCTTTGATTTCAAGCGTCTGGAAGCCGGTGAGGGAAGCGGTGATGATGCGTTCCCCGGTGGCGGAGGTGGTAAAGGAAAAACTGCCGTCTTTGGCAGAGGTGGTGCCGTCGTAGGAACCTTTAATGGCGATGTTGACACCGGCGAGGGGCCGTTTTTTGGCATCGGTGATCTTCCCTTTTACGGTGACCGATTGGGCCCGTAAAAATATAGGGAGAAGAATGAGGAAACAAATGGCAAATGGCTTGAGCATACAGTTAGATTAAATGGCATATCAAAAGTAGACTAGTTTATAATATAAACCTAACGATCTGTTAAAACCGGCGGGTAGTGAAAACAGGCTGGCATTGATTATCAAATAGTTTCGGGTGAACTATTAGGTAAACGGGGGCAAAAACCCGGTGAAAACGGCGGAAGGATCAGCGAAAACCTCGCCCATCCTCCGGCCATCCTCCGACCATCCTCCGACGATCCTCCGACCAAAGTACCTCAAACCCTTGCTACGACCGAACACGGTCGGAGGATCGTCGGAGGATGGCAGTAGGATGTCAGTAGATTAGTAGAAAGGAGAGTAAAGTATTTGTAATTGATTATGAATTTATTATCTCAAATACAGGTAGGCAGACCATACATTTATAAGAGTAAAACTGTTTTTTAGATATTTCAGGAAAAACGGGGCTTGGGGGGTACAAAAAAGCCTCCCGTTTGCGCGGGAGGCTTTTAATATTGACAGCAAAAATGCTATTAAGCGAATCTGGGTTTCAGTTCGTCTGCCAGGGCGATCATTTTTTTGATGCCATCTTCGGGCAGGTTGCCTTTTTTGAATTCACCCAGTACTTCCGGCAGGCGCACTTCCATTTCGTGTTGGAAGGCATCTTCGAAAGCGCGGATGTTTTTCACGGGCACTTCACGCAGCAGACCGTTAGTACCCAGGTAGATGATAGCTACCTGTTTCTCAACGCTGAACGGGCTGAACTGGGGTTGTTTCAGGATTTCCACGTTACGGGCACCTTTGTCCAGTACGGATTTGGTAGCCGCATCCAGGTCACCGCCGAATTTGGAGAACGCTTCCATTTCACGGTAAAGCGCCTGGTCCAGTTTCAGGGTACCGGATACTTTTTTCATGGATTTGATCTGTGCGTTACCACCTACGCGGCTTACGGAGATACCTACGTTGATAGCCGGGCGGATACCTGCGTTGAACAGGTTACCTTCCAGGAATATCTGGCCGTCGGTAATGGAGATCACGTTGGTGGGGATGTATGCGGATACGTCGCCGGCCTGTGTCTCGATGATCGGCAGGGCCGTCAGGGAACCACCGCCTTTCACGAGGTGTTTGATAGATTCGGGGCAATCGTTCATCTGCTGAGCGATGTCGTCACGCGCGATGATCTTCGCGGCGCGTTCGAGCAGGCGGCTATGCAGGTAGAATACGTCACCGGGATATGCTTCACGGCCGGGGGGGCGGCGGAGCAGCAGGGATACCTCACGGTAAGCCACGGCTTGTTTGGACAGGTCATCATAGATGATCAGTGCGGGACGGCCGGTGTCGCGGAAGAACTCACCGATGGCTGCGCCGGCGAACGGAGCGTAGAACTGCAGCGGAGCGGGCTCAGATGCAGAAGCGGCTACGATCACGGTATAAGCCAGAGCGCCGTTGTCTGCCAGGGTTTTCATCACACCTGCGATGGTGGATGCTTTCTGGCCGATCGCTACGTATATGCAATAAACCGGTTTGCCGGCTTCGAAGAATTCTTTCTGGTTGATGATAGCATCCACGCAGATGGCGGTTTTACCGGTCTGGCGGTCACCGATCACCAGCTCACGCTGGCCACGGCCGATGGGGATCATCGCGTCGATCGCTTTGATACCTGTCTGCAGCGGTTCCTTTACGGGTTCGCGGTAGATTACACCGGGAGCTTTACGTTCCAGGGGCATTTCATATAATTCGCCAGAGATGGGGCCTTTACCATCGATCGGTTCGCCGAGGGTGTTCACCACGCGGCCTACCATGCCTTCGCCCACTTTGATGGAAGCGATCTGCCTGGTGCGGCGTACGGTGGCGCCTTCTTTGATACCTGCGGAAGAACCCATCAATACCACACCCACGTTGTCTTCTTCCAGGTTCAACACGATGGCTTTTACACCGTTCTCGAATTCAACCAGCTCACCGGAGCGTACGTTGTTGAGACCATATACACGGGCGATACCGTCACCTACTGACAGCACGGTACCAACTTCTTCCAGTTCTGCGGAGGCGTTGAAGTTGCTCAGTTGCTGGCGTAATATCGCCGAAATTTCATCTGGCTTAATGTCAACCATTGTTATGCTTTTTTAAAAGAGTCGTTAAGGTTTAAACTAAATATAACGACAACAGCTTTGCGGATACGCAGCGGCTGCTGTTAAATACAATTATCTGATCTCGGGCACGTAGATGTTCTTGAGGAACTGTTTCTTAATGTCCATCAGGTCGCGGAGCACAGAAGCGTCGAACAGGTTGTTGCCTGTCTCCAGTACAAAACCGCCGATCAGGTCGGGATTTACGGCTGTTTCCAGCTGTATCTTGCGCCCTGTGGATGTTTCTACTTTCTCGCGGATCATGTTGAGCAATGCGGGCTCCAGGGGAGCGGCGGAGGTCAGTTTTACCTGTGTGATCTGTTTGATCGCATTGTATTGCCTGATGAACTCACCGGCTATTTCAGCCAGTACTGCTTCCCTTCCTTTGATCGCCAGCAGGCGGATAAAACCAGTGGTAATACCGCTGATCTTGCCATCCAGGATGGCGCCCAGTATCTTTATTTTTTTATCGGCTTTAATTACCGGGCTTCTCAGCAAAGCCACCACGTCCGCATTGCTGCGGGTGATCGCCTGCAACAGCAGTATATCGCTGTGCACTGCATCCAGCTCGTTCCTCTCCACCGCCAGGTCTATCAGCGATTTAGCGTATCTGGTTGCTAAACGGGGATTCTGCATAATGTTTTATTCAGCCGGTTAATTAGTTCATTTTGATTTCAGACGCCAGTTGACCGATATAGGCTTCCTGTGCTTTTTTGTCTGACAGTTCTTTGCGCAGTACTTTCTCCGCCACTTCGATCACTAGGTTGCCCACCTGGTTCTTCACTTCGGTGAGGGCCGCCAGTTTCTGGTTTTCGATAGCAACGGAAGCGTCCTGTACGATCTTTTTGGCTTCAGCCTGTGCTTGCGCTTTGGCTTCGCTGATGATCTGGTCTTTCAGCTCCTTCGCTTCTTTTAATATCTTGCTGCGTTCTGCTTTTGCCTCGGCCAGTACGTGTTCGTGCTCGGCTTTCATCTGTGCCATTTCCTCTTTCACGCGCTCAGCGGTAGCGATGGAATCTGTGATAGAATCTTCACGCTCCTTCAGGGTGGCGAGGATGGGTTTCCAGGCAAACTTCTTCAGGATCAGGAAAACGATAATGAAGATCAGCAGTGAAATGGAGAATAAGCCTAATTCAGGCATCAACAAATCCATATATCAGTATTTAAGTTTTATTCTTTACGAATGATAAGAATTACTGCATCCATTGCCCTGTGCGCCGGATGCAGTAATAAGTTTGTTCTTACAGAACTACCGCCAGCAGACCAGCGATTACACCGAAGAGGGCAACACCCTCTACCAGCGCAGCTGCCAGGATCATGTTCGCACGGATGTCGTTAGCAGCTTCGGGCTGACGAGCGATGGATTCCAGTGCGCTCTTACCGATGTTACCTACACCGATACCAGCAGCGATAGCAGCGATACCAGCGCCGATTGCGCCACCAGCCTGTGCCAGACCTGTAGAAGCAGCTTCAGTAGCCTGCATTAAAACAGTTAAAAGTGCCATAATGAAATTGTGTATTTGAAATTAAAGATTAAACAGTTGTCAGTGTATGATGCCCGTCACTATTGACTAGTGATGTTCGTCATGATGCCCGGTGTGCTCCATTGCCTGGCCGATGAATACCGCGGTAAGGTTCGCAAAGATAAAAGCCTGGATAAACGCCACCAGCAGTTCCAGCAGCATCATCACGATGTTGAACGCGATTGTTACGGGCAGGAAGCCGTAACCGATGCCCCTGTTCAGCGTACCGAAGATGAACACCAGTGAAATGATACTCAGGATGATGATGTGGCCCGCCAGGATGTTGGCAAACAGCCTGACCATCAGTGATATGGGTTTGGTGAACACACCGATCAGCTCCACGGGCGCCAGGATCGGTTTCACGAAACCAGGTACCGGGGGGTTGAAGATGTGGCCCCAGAAATGCCTGTTGGTAGCAGCCATCATGGCTACAAAGCTGATGAGCGCCAGCGCGAAGGTAACGGCGATATTACCGGTCACGTTCGCGGAGCCCGGCAGCAGGCCCAGCAGGTTGTTGATCAGGATAAAAAAGAAGATGGTGAGGATAAAAGGAACATACCTGTCGGCTTTACCACCGGGGATGTTCGGTTTTACCACTTCGTCCCTCATGAAAATGATCACCGGCTCAATGAGGCTCTGGAAGCCTTTGGGCGCCTGGCGGCTGCCGCGCAGCTTATAGGCTTTGGCCACATTCAGCATCAGGATCACCAGCAGCAGGGCCGCCAGTATCATGGAGGTAATATTTTTGGTCATGGACAGATCGTAGATCTTTTCGCCGGTAGGCTGGTCATTTGCGTCCACCGCGATGATCTTGCCTTCGGTATACAGCTTGGGGCTCAGGTGATTAGCTTCCAGGTAGTGGGCGTCCACTATACGGTAACCCTCGTAGGATTTATGACCATGCTCAAATTTGGAGGAAGAAAACATGGAAGTACCGCGTGCGGGGTTGTAAATGATCACCGGCAGGGGCATGGTAAGGTGGAAATCGCCCACGCTCAGCAGGTGCCAGTCGTGCGCGTCCTTTACGTGGCCAAGGATCACCTCCTTCGCGTTAAAACCTTTCTTTTCTTCGTGCCCGCCTTCAGCATGGGGGTCATGGCCTTCATTGGCCGTGGCAAATGCGCCGGAAACGGCCATTAAAAACACCGTTATCAGGGCTACCAGCTTATATTTGAACCGAGTCAAGGAAATCACCGTTTTCTGAAATTTTGTGCAAAGGTAACCGATTTTATATTAAATAGTAGCGGGGAATGAAAAAACTGACGAGGATCATGTGGAATTATGCGACCACTGCTAAAGGGCTATACATCAGCATCTTAGGCCGTCCAACGAGGAGCGGCCCGCAGCATACCAGCCGGCAAACACTCTTCCTATTAAGATATTATAATATGCAATCAACTTAGCGTAGGAGATACACACTTTGGGTTTTCGCCAAACATAACAGGCGCTTCAAACTTAGTGTAGAAGATACACACTCAGGAATTATACACTTTGGGTTTTCTGAAACTGCATCGTGTACAGTTTATGATAATACCCCTCCATCCGCAACAGCTCCTCATGGTTCCCCATTTCCCGGATCTCCCCTTTATCCAGCACAATGATCTGGTCCGCTTTGCTGATCGTGCTCAGCCGGTGCGCGATCACGATGGCGGTGCGGCCGGCGATCAGTTTGTCGATCGCGTGCTGGATCAGTTGTTCGGATTCCGTATCAACGGAAGAGGTAGCCTCGTCAAGGATGAGCACCGCGGGGTCGTACAGCAGGGCGCGGATGAACGAGATCAGCTGGCGCTGCCCAAGGGACAGGGTGCTGCCGCGCTCCATCACCGGGTAATCGTAACCGCCGGGCAGCTGTAAAATAAAATCATGCATACCGATGAGCCTGGCTGCATGCTCCACCTGCTCCCGGCTGATGGCCGGGTTGCGGAGGGTGATATTGTCGTAGATGGAGCCGGAGAACAGGAACACGTCCTGCAATACCACTCCTACCCGGCTTCTCAGTTCGGAAAGCTGGTAATCCTGTAGCGGCAGCCCGTCTATCGTGATGCGGCCTTTCTGAATCTCGTAAAGGCGGTTCAGGATGCTGATGATGGTGGTTTTCCCGGAACCGGTATGCCCCACCAGCGCGATCGTCTGCCCGGCCTTCGCGTGGAAGGAAATGTCTTTCAGTACATAACGCTCGTCTGTATAGGCAAACCATACATTTTCAAACCTGATCTCCCCTTTCATGCCGGTGGCGGTATGCGTGCCATGGTCCGGCATGTATTCCCCGCTGTCCAATACCTTAAACACACGCTCGCTGGCCACCATGCCCATTTGCAGGGTATTGAACTTATCCGCCAGTATACGCAGCGGGCGAAACAGCATGTTCAGGTACATGATGAACGCGATCATCACACCCTGCGTCACCTCATAATTCAATACTTTGTTAGCACCCCACCAAACCATGAGCCCCAGCGAAATAGCCAGGATGATCTCCACCACCGGAAAAAATACGGAGTACGCGAAAATGGCGTCTATATTGGCTTTACGATGGTCCTTATTGATCACCCGGAACTTCCCGAACTCCCTGTTCTCCGCTGAAAACGCCTGTACCACCAGCATACCGGTGATATGTTCCTGTACGAACGCATTCAAAGCGGCTACGGCGTTACGCACGCGGTGAAAGGATTTGTTCACCGCCTCCTTGAACCAATAAGTGGCCAGTATCAGTACGGGGAAAGGGGAAAGACTGATCAGCGTCAGCCGCCAGTCCTCGAAGAACATAACGCCCAGGATGGCCAGTATCATCAGCACATCCGCCACAATGGAGATAATGCCTTCGGAAAAAATATCGTTGATGGCCTCAATATCGTTGATGGTGCGGGTGGTGAGGGTACCGATCGGGGTTTTGTCGAAAAAGGAAAGGTTCAGGCGGGTTACTTTCCGGTACACGGCCACACGCAGGTCTTTGATCACGGACTGGCCCAGCCAGTTGGTAATGTAGGAGAAGAAAAACCGCACGGCCGTTTCTATCAGCAGCATGACGATCTGGATGATGGAGACGATCACCAGCATCTGCGTCCATTGGTTCGTGATGTATTTATCGACAGTGAGTTGTATCAGGTAAGGGCGTACCGGGCTCAGCAGCGCCAGCATGACCGTCAGGAACATGGAGACGTAAAAATAGCGCTTGTAAGGCGCCGCAAAAGAGAATACCCGGTTCAGCAGGCTGAAATCAAATACACGTTTGGCCTTTCCGTTGTTCATTCAGTAAAAGTAAATGGATAATCCCAAAATGCAAAAAGGGAGCGGCTGCTCCCTTTCTGTAATTAGTTTTCGTCTTTCATCACCTGCCGGTATGCCTTGATGAATATGGCGCCGAGGTTTTTATGCGGCGGCACATAGTCGTCAAACAGGGGTTTGTTAGCCGGTTCCGCCGCGAACCTTTTGCTGAGGCCGGCCCACATCTGTACCCAGTCCACATTTTTACCGCCACGCACGAGGTCTTCCAGGCTGCGGATGATCGGCTCGTTCACCCAGCGGGTGCCAACCTGTTTGGAAGAAATGATATGCGCTTCAGGCGCCTTTTCCAGCACGGTGGCCAGGTTGTGATAACCGCCGCAGCTGCCCAGGATCACGATGCGGGCGGTGCTTTGCAGGTTATCCAGCGTGGTGTTCACATGATAACTGTGGCCGCGGTGAATGAATATGGTGGGATGAATGTCTTTTTCGTCCAGGAACTCCGCGAGCTTTTCGATGGCGGTCTTATCTTCCGGTTCGTCCAGCGGGTTGTTTGCAAAAATGGTAGTGGGCTTGCCTTTGATGGAGCTGATGGTAGTCCAGTACTTGTTTTTGGTCACGCTCCAGTCGCCGCGCGGGAAGTTGCCCATAAAGCTGGCGTAGGAGCTGATGCCGTCTTCGTCCCCGTAGAAAAACACCTGCTGGTAGATGCGGCCGCTGTCGCTGGGCAGGTCTTTGAATTCCACGTGGTTGATGGGGGGGAGTTTCAGTTTGGCGCTCATATCGCTGGCCCAGCTAGAGTCACTGCCCTGTCCTTCTTCGGTGAATATGCTGTTCAGCAGTTCATAGATTGTCATGCCGCGTTTATCCTTTTTCTGGGTCACAAACACCAGGTTTTTACGCACTTCGGTGCGTAAGAAGTCCAGCAGTTTGGGATCGCGGATGCTGCCAAAGGAGTTGGCCACGTCCACGGCGTCTTCCAGGTCTTCCGTTTTCTCCAGGCTGCGCACAAATTTCACCATCAGGTAATTGGCGTTTTCCGGGTCCATGGATTTCAGGAAATGGTCCAGGGTATTAAAGCCCGCGGCCATGGCGATGAATTTCTTAAACCGGTCGAAACTTACGAGCATGAGCAGGCTGTCTCCGCGGGGCGGTTTCATGCGCAGCATCATCTGGTCGTAAAGGCCGTTTTTGGCGGCGTTGGTATAACTGGAGGTATAAAGCTCTTCCTGGCCGTTGATGATCAGGTAATACAATTCTTCCGGCGTAAAATCCTTCACGATGCGGAACCGCACGGGGTGCGACTCGTCGTGCAGGTCGTTGATCTCGCGGATGTACCGCAGCGATTTGGCCTTCATATTCTCCTGCATAGACTTGAGTCCCAGCGGGTTACCCCCTTCGGCTTTTTGTTTTTGCAGTACGATGGAGGCTTTTACCATCTGGCGGAAATAATTGTCATCGTTGCTCACGGCGCTTTCAAGGTCGCTGATGGTAGAGGTGCCGTCCAGCAGCTGGTCTATGAACGGCATCAGTTTGGTGCTCTGGGAAGAGCGGCCGATCTGTACGATCTGCTGTACAAGCGGGTCGCTGTTCCGGCGGATGGCCGAAGCGGTGGGTGTATAGGAAGTAGCGTAGGTGAGCACCTTATTCGGGTACTGGCGCGCTACGGCAGCTATGATGGAGTCGGTCACGGGGTAGTCCAGGTATGGCCCCAGTTTGGGCATAATATCCTCCAGGTTCTTAAAGGCGTATTTGGAGAACATCTCCGCGCGAGATTCCGCGTAGCCGCTATTGTCCTTAAAGGGTTCTATCATGCGCTCTCCCGCTTCGAAACTGAGCTTGCGGGCGATGGGATAGATGCTCTGGCCTTTGATATCGGCGTGCATCATGGCGCGGTACGCCTGTACCATGGCGGGGGCTTCTTCCGCGTCGATCTTTTTGAACGCTCTTTTGGTATTGTAATCCTTGAGGGTTTGCTGAAGGCCGGAGAGGTATTTTACTTTGAGGCGGTGATCCATGGCTGTGTCCAGCTCTATTTCGGTCTGGATGTCATCCACTTGTTTGAGGAGGGCGTTGGTCACCTGGAGGCTTATACTTTCGTCGTCGGAGACTTTCACGAAGTTGTCCTGCTTGCTGTCAAATTTGTCAGCCGCGTTCTGTTCTTTGTCAATATTGTCATGAAAGCCCTGCCGGCTGATGGGGATCTGTACTTTCTGACCATAGCTCCATCCACTGTATACAATGCCTAACGCTATGATTAGTAATATTTTTCTCATATAAGATGATTACGCCTTCTCGAATACTGCAAATTTACTACCAAATATTACTAAATAACAATTCCACCCTACTCATATAGGTTTATTTAAATGCGAAATAACTATTATATCAGTTGTGAAGGGCTTGCGCGGGGAATCTGTATCTTTACAGGCGGAGAGCGGGCCTGAATTAACAATTACATAATGTTATCTTTCCATGAATGGGGAATATGCTGATTAATTTTGTGCCGTCTTAAAAACCAAATTATGTTGATGGAACCTTCAGTTGCAGTTGGAAAAATCCTGGTAGTAGACGATGAAGCGGATATACTCGAGATCATCAGCTATAACCTGAAGAGCGCCGGGTACGATACCGTTACCGCTAAGGATGGTATAGAAGCGATCCAGAAAGCCAAAATATTCCGTCCGGACCTGATCATGCTGGATATCATGATGCCGAACAAAAACGGCATCGATACCTGCCGCGAGATACGAAAGCTGCCTGAGTTCAAGGAAACGATGGTGCTTTTTCTTACCGCGCTGAACGATGAAAAGAGTGAGATTGAAGGGCTGAACATGGGCGCGGACGATTATATCGCCAAACCTATCAAGCCGAAATTACTGGTGAGCCGCATCAACGCCCTTTTCCGCAGGCTGAACAAAGTGGAAGAACAGCAGATGCACCTCGGCGACCTCATCATTGACCGCGAAAAATTTACCGTTACCTATAAAGGCGTGGAGATCATCCTGGCCAAAAAAGAATTTGAACTGCTCCAGCTCCTGGCTTCCAAACCGGGCAGAGTGTTCCTCCGCAACGAGATCCTGAACCAGGTTTGGGGCACCGAAGTGATCGTAGGGGACCGTACCATAGACGTACACATCCGCAAGATCCGCCAGAAACTGGGCGTGGACCTGATCACCACCGTAAAAGGCGTAGGCTATAAGTTCGAACTGTAATAATTGTAACCCACCACTGTATATTCCTCTCCCCGCTGCATGCTCTGAGCGTGAACCTGGCTTCGTGAATTATGGCAAGTAAAAAAATTGGCTTAATTTCCCTTTATTACAAAAATTACTCACTCTGGAGTATGTTCAAAGCAAAAAACCTTTCGCCGCAAAAGCTGGCGGGCTTTACAGCGCTGGTACTTTCCGCCATCATGGCCGCGGGCTGCCTTCTTATTGGCGCCAATTACAAGGAAACCCTTATCGCTTTCGCCCTCACTTTCCTGGTGGCCTATTACCTGTACCTCTATACCCTGCAGAACTTTATCTATCGCAAGATCAAGCTGATCTACAAATTCATTTACCAGACCAAGGCCTCCAAACGGGAAGATTTTTTCAACAAAAATATCCTGCCGCTGAAGACTATTGACGAGGTAAGCGAAGACGTGGAAAAATGGGCTTCCCAGAAAAAAGAAGAGCTGGACAATCTCCGCCGGAACGAAGCTTTCCGCAAAGAGTTCCTGCTGAACCTTTCCCACGAGCTCAAAACCCCCATCTTCGCGGTGCAGGGATATATTCACACCCTGCTGGACGGGGCGATCGAAGACCCTACCGTGAACAAGATGTTCCTCAAAAACGCCACCAAGAACATTGACCGCCTCTGCCGCCTGATAGACGACCTGGATGAAATATCCAAGCTCGAAAGCGGTGAAATGACCATCAACAAAGAGATCTTCGTGATACAGGACCTCGTGAAAGATGTGTTTGACACGCTCAGCATCAAGGCCAAACAGAAAGAAATAAAATTCAGCATCAAAAAAGGCTGCGAAGCTCCCGTGCATGTATACGCGGACAAAGAAAAGATCCGCCAGGTGCTGATCAATCTCATCGAAAACTCCGTGAAATACGGTAAGCCGGACGGGCAGACCATCGCCAGCATTTATAACATGGACGGCAAACGCGTACTGGTGGAGATCTCAGACACCGGCATCGGTATGGCTGAAGAACATCTGCCGCGTGTATTTGAACGTTTTTACCGTACGGACCGCGCCCGCAGCAGGGACATCGGCGGTACCGGCCTGGGCCTTGCCATCGTAAAACATATCGTTGAAGCGCACGACCAGACCATCAATGTGCGCAGTAAAATAGAGGTGGGCTCCACCTTTGGTTTCACCCTGGAACTGGGCAAGGATAATTAACCGCAAAACTTAACATTGGTTTTGTAACCTTTCAATGTAGTGCCCGTTTTACAGGTGGTTTAAAACTATTGTCCCCTGTAAACTACCCGTATGAAACATGTTTATCTCCTGTTACTGACCGCCGGCCTGCTTGCCGCCGGATGCACAAAAGAAAAAGTAGTAGTAGTGGAAGAAGTACCCTACAAACCTTACGAATCTCCGGAAGAAAAAGCCCTGGGCATAAATTATTCACTGGTGGGCCGGTGGGTGATAACCGGGGACGTGATGCAGGATGGGCACGGCATGGGGGCAGACCGCTGGACTTTTACGGCAGACAGTACCTATTCCCGGCTGTACCTAGGCGATATCGGGGAAAGCGGCAGCTTTAGAACTATCTTCACCATGGGCAACGATGTAGTCCGGTTTGAACTTTCCAGGGATCCGTATAACACCAAAAGCGATGTACTGATCAAGAAAAAATCTTATCGCCATATCCTGGTCGACGGCGTTAATTTTTTCCGGGAGCAGTAATACTCAGAACCGGTATTGCAGCCTCGCGGTGAATACATTGTCCGCAATATCGTCCTCAAACCCTTCTATGCCCGTGGATTCATTCCACACCCGGTCGAACCAGAAGGTGGCTTTCATATTTTCATTGAGATAATACACGTACCCGAAGCCGAAGGTATCGTAACGGATGTCCGTAAGGGAAAGGTGTGTGGTTAAAGTCTCCGCGATCTGGCGGCCTTTCACGTCCGTGTTCGGGTCGTACCAGTCGTATTTGAGCACCAGCTGGTGTTTTTTGCTGCCCAGGTGTTGCAGGAAGGTAAAGTATGCCCCATCGAAATTACGGATGTACAGGGGCGCAAAACCGGCGGGATTCACGGGTATCACACCGGGCGTCTCACTGTCTAAAAACGTAGCGGTCTGTACGCCGCGGATATATTCCGCTCTCAGCTGTGTGGCGCCGCTGCGGTTCGGGATCAGCAGCTGTGCATCCGCGCCGTAATAATGCCTCGGGGCTATTTTCCCTACATTGGTCACGGCGGAATCCACCTCAAAATCAGGGTGGCCGTTGGTCGCTATCCCCATGTTATAAATTTCTTTTGTGAACTGCTCCATGCCGCCATATAGTACGCTGGCACCGGCAGCCAGCAGCCATCCCTGCCGGTTGATGCTGGTGGGCTTCATAGCTACGCGGGCGATAAGGTCTTTGTGACTGTCAAAGTCCGCGGGGCCTGACAGGCCCTGCCCGTTGAAGGCACCGATATCTATTTTAAGCGCATGAAGCGGATGCGTTTTATCCCTGGGCTCAAACGTAAGCATCGCGCCCATATCGCGTTCGCTTCTCATCAATATCTGCGACATACGGCCGCGTTCTGGCGCTTCACGGTCGCCGGAGGACAGGTTCACTTCATAACCGAAAGGCCGGGCGAACATACCCATGGTAAGCGCCGCAACATCCCACTGCCCGTCGAACAGGCGACCCCAGAAGTCGCGGATATTCACGCCGCGCTCCGTACCGTCAAACTGGAAAACGAACTGCACGGTGGGTCGGTTCCTTTTGTTGAAGTGCGCGTAATCAAAACGGACACGGCCCCGACGGAGCATAAAGCGGTTGTTGCTGTTGCCCGCGAAGTTGCCGCCGGCATAACTTTCTACGCCTTTACCGGATGCATACTGGAACTGCGGCTGCATGTAGCCGCTGATGCGCAGGGCGTCATAACGCAGGTACATGGAGATCATCCCCTTACCCAGGCTGGTAGTGGTATCGATCATGTCCATCAGGAACTGAGCTTTGGACACGAACGAACTAAATATGAAAATTACTATCAATATTACCTTCCGGGCGGTGGTCTTCCTGTTTGTCATACCGCGCAAAAATAGGAAATGCCGCCTTGAAACAAAAACGCCCCGACTTTCGTCGGGGCGCCGCGTTAATTATGATCGACAGATGAAATGACTAGTAAACCTTGTTCTGAGGATCGAAGTTAGCCCAGCCGGTGAGCCAGTTCGTAGTACCAAAGGCGCCACGGTAGGTAGCAGTCTCAATACCGGCAAAAGGTGCAAATGTACCACTCAGTGCAGGTGAACCCGTTTTAGGCAGGAAGTTGGGATTAGCCAGGTTGAAAGGATCGGTCAGACCAACTGCGTCAGCAGATGCAGCAACAGTAGTACCTACTTCTGTCAGTTTGGCGATCAGCTTCTGAGAAGCGTCGAGGATCATTTCATCCCTGCGGGCGGGAGTCATCGGGCTTTCGTAAGTGCCGGTTGCAAAGAGACGGGCGGTAGAAGAATCCGTTGTGGCTACTTTCGTAGTAGCTACTGTATAGATAATATTGTTTTTATAAGCAGTATTCGCGTTAGCCATGAAGTAATCCCAGGTGGGTTTAGATTCGAAAGCCGTGCCGCCTTTCTGTGCACCCAGGATGATAGAGTTCAGGAAAACCAGGTTGGTAGCTCTTCTCCAGCGATTGCCATAGTTGTGGTTACCGGCAGTACCAGCAGCACCGTTAGGGCCTACGATGGTCATGTTGGACACTACTGGGCGGGTGAACGGAGTCTGGTTGGTGGATTGACCGTCGTTATCGCACTCAATACCGTTACCAGCGTCTCCCGGGTCAACGAACTTAGGATCACGTAATGCTACAGCGTATTGTACAGTGCCGGTGTATCCGAAATCGAAATCGAAATCGTCATCAGCAGTAGCGTAGGCTACCAGGTGGCGAGGGTTTACGGTGCCGCCGAAGAATTCGTAAGCATCGTCGTTGGCATACGCAGTCATTACATAATCAATTGTAGTGCCGCTGCCTACACCGCCGAGAGTGAGGGAGTTGATCTCAGAGTTCGCGAAAGCTGCGATACCAGCGTATTCAATGCGCACATATTTCAGTGTGCCGGAATTATCTGCCGCGTCAGTACCACCATATTTCTCGCCGATACCACCTTCGATCTGGGGTTCAACTTTATTGGTCGGCGCTTTACCAAGCAGCACAATACCGCCCCAGTCGCCAGGACCACGGCTGCCGGCTGCTTTACCGGAAGTAAATACAATTGGCTTATCTACAGTACCTACAGCCATCAGCTTGCTGCCGCGTGTAATGATCAGGGAACCTTTTTCAGTGACGTCACTCTTGATCACGGTACCCTCCTGAATAGTAAGGATCGCGTCATTTTTAACCTTCACCTGACCTTTTAAAATCCATACCCTGTCATTGGTCAGTGTTTTGCTGGTCGTGATATCGCCCACGAGGGTTTCAGGCAGTATTGGGTCCATGTCGTCATCGTCCGTGTCGTTATTGCGGCAAGCAGACAATAACACAGCTGCGCCAAATGTAAAGGCAAGAAATTTTGCAAGTTTCATTAGTACTCAGTTTTTAATTTTCGGTGAATATGCTCCGCAAAGGTGTTGGTTAAATGTTACAGGTACTTTAACAAAGCGTTACCAAATTGTTAAGGCGCCTGTAATTACATCTTATTTCTTCTTTCCTAATCCGAATTGATAGGTGAAAGTAAGAGACACGTTAGTGCCATATTTGAACGTGCTGATTACCTGGTCGTCGCTATTTTTCTGATAGCTTTTCTTATCTGCGCCAACCGGGTTCTGATAGAAAACGGCTTCATTGTTCAGAATATCGCTCACGTTCAGGCGCAGTTCTCCTTTTTTCTTGATCACCTTCTTCGCAACCTGGAAATCAAGGATATTACGGCCATTCTCATAAATATCCGCGTAGTCTTTAAAACCTACAAGGTAGATGCGCGGACCAATCTTGTTATATAATACGCCCACCACAAAATCATTGTCTTCAGCCGCGTATTGCAGTCCCGCGTTAACCAGGTAGGGGCTCTGGCCCTGAAGAGCGCGCGCATTACCATCTGATGTATACCCTTGCAGGTCTACTGTTGAATGGATATAGGAGAAGTTGGTGAACGCCGTCATGCGGTCAAAGAAAGGCTCGGAGCTGATAAAGTCCAGTTTTTTCCTCAGTTCCACTTCAAAGCCGAGAGCGGAAGCGGAAGGCGCGTTTCTGAACAGCAGCAGGCGTCTGTTCGGTGTCGATCCCGGATCCACGTACTGTTCAATGGCGTCTTTGAATTGTTTATAAAACACTGAACCGGTAATTGCTTCGCCCACACCGGGGTAAAGCTCATAACGGAAATCAATGTTCGTGATATTGGCGCGTTTCAGATCCGTGTTACCCTGAACCATGCTGTAGGTAATAAAATCGTAGTAGACGAAATTGCTCAACTCACGCAGTTCCGGGCGGCTCACCGTCCTGGAGCCGGACAAACGAAGGTTAGACTTTTCGTTCAGCGCATAGGAGATATTGGCGGAAGGCAGGAAATCGAAATAAGTGATGTCTTTTTTGATGGTCTTGCCGGTTGCATCTGCCGTTTTAATATACTGGTAATAAGATTCACCTCTGCCGCCCCAAACGAACCTCCATTTGTCGCCTATCTTGTTGTCGAACTGTATATAGCCGGCCATCAGGTCCGTATTAGCGGAGTATCTGTCGGAGTTATTGGTGATATCGTTCATCACAAAACCATTGTTCACAATATTTTCGTCTGCGAATATTTCACCCGTAGGGAGGTATTTAAGGGATTCATTATAACCTGAGTAGGCTGACCATATGTACCCCAGTACCCTGGCGTTGAAATCACGCTGCCTGTAGAGCTTCTGTCCACCAATTTTCACACTCTGTTTTACATCTGAAATATTGAAAGGTATCGTCAAAGAAGCGGTACCGCCGATGTTGTCTTCTGTAAGCAGGGAATAAAAACGGGAAGCCTGTCTGGATGCGGAACCAAAGGGCACCTGGGCCTCGTATCGTTCGGCGCTGCCGAGGCCTTTACCATAAGACAATATTTTCATATCCGGCTGGTTGCGGTCTATCAATGAATAGTTCAGGTTCCAGTCCAGCTTCCAGTCTTTCTTATTCAACTTATGGCTGCCTTCCAGCTGGGAATTCAGCAGGGTTTTCATCACCAATTCCTGGCTGGTTACCAGCAGGTCATTGTTATTATCGTAGTTTACACCGGCACGGTCGGTGAAATTGTTGTCCAGAATACGGTTGAAGATATTTTTGAAGGATATCTTATTGTTGCCTTTCACATAAGTAAAGTTGGCAATGGCGCCGATGCTGGTATTATATTTATAGATGTCATCAGTAAAGCGATAGCTGGCGGCCTTGGTAAAGTCATAGTCATAGCGGCTTCCAGGCTGAATATTCTCTGCATTGCGATAAGTGAGACTGATGATGCTGCCGAATGAGCCGTCTTTTTTCAGGCGGATGCGATTGCCCCAGGTAAGCTGGTAGTTCTGCGTGGGCAGTGCCCCGCCGAAGTTCTGCGTGGCAAAAGTATTCTTAAAATCCCTGGTAAGGCTCAGCTGCTTATCCAGCGGCATTACCGCATATTTGCTGCGGGAAGAAGGGAAAGACGCAGGCAGCTCGCGGGTGCCATCGTCAAAGCCGAGCCAGTCGTTCTTGCCGCGCTCCATGCCCTTGGTATCCTTAAAAGTGCTTTGTGTATTGTAGCCATAGCCGAGGCTTACGGAAATATAATTTTCGGTAGGTATGTCCTTCGTGAAAACTTGCACCAGGCCGCCGGCAAATTCACCGGGCATTTCAGGAGATGCGGTTTTGTTGATCACGATATTGTCGATCAGGTTGGAAGGAATGATATCGAAGGAGAATGTTTTCCTGTCGGGCTCAGTGCTGGGCAGGATGGCGTTGTTGATGGTGGCCGTGTTATAACGGTCGCTCAGGCCTCGCACAATAATATACTTATTATCCTGGATGCTGGCGCCGCTGACACGCTTCAGTACTTCGCCGGTGTTACGGTCCGGAGAGCGGCGGATGCTTTCACCGGAAATACCGCTGGAAATGCTGGGGTTATTTTTCTGCGCCGCATAAAGGGCGTTGATGGTTTCCTGTTTGTAAGATCCGCGGATCACCACTTCCTGGAGATCTTTGGATTTGGGTTCATCCAGCGCAATATCCAGCGTGGTCACCTGGCCATTCTTCACTACTACGTCCGCAATGGATTTGGTAGAATACCCCATATATTTATAATCCAGGGTATAAGTGCCGGGCTCCAGCTGGATGATGTAACGGCCTTCCACGTCAGTAACCGCGCCTTTGCTGGTGCCTGTAACGAGTACGGTCACGCCGATCAGCAGTTCGCCCGTTTTTTTGTCTGTAAGTTTGCCGGATACTTTGCCGGTGCCTGTCTGTGCCTGGACGTTGAAACATCCCAACAATAAAATCCCGATTAATTGTACAACGATAATACTACGTTTCACGATCTGTTATTTATGCCGCAAAACTACCTTCGGGGTATTACGCCTATGTTAAGCCAATATTACCAGAATGTTAATTGTTAAGAAATGATTAATAAATCGTTAACAATCACAAGGTGCGTGAAGGTTAAAAAAATGGGGTATAGGTCTATAGGACGGGCCGGAGAACCGGCCAGGTATTCAATCTTAGGGTTTTCAACTGGCTTTATTTTGCCTCGTCAGCTGCTCGATAGATATATCCAGCAACCGGTCCGCCCCGTTTCCGCTGCAAGGCGTAATCTGGAACAGGCGCAGGCTTTTATTCATGAATGGTTTGGAGTCCTGGTTGCACAGCTCAAGCGTGAAATGGAACTTTTCTTCCAGTTCTTCCTCAAATTCACGGAGGCTGAGTGTTTCATCGATAGGATGTTCCACCATGACTTCCTCCTCCAGCCCCGCTTCGCGGAGCGTATCAAATGCATTCGCCAGGGAATGGTGAATATACACAGCCGCGTTGCAATGAAGCAACCGCTGTATCTGCATCTGTAATAAGGATATCGTCATTAATGGATGTAACTTGAGCGTCTTCATCAATATTCTAGCTGGTTTCCCAAACTTACGTAGGTAAGGTTAATTAAATATTACCGCAAGGTTAATTCTACATATAATTCTCTGGTTCTTAATTGTACGGCCAGGTTACATCAGGTAGCAGGGAAAGTAACTACTTTTGCCACCGCCGCCCATTCCATCAGGCTCGTCTCTTCCTCTTCCTCCGGCTGGTGAGCTTTCTTTTCCGCGTGCTGGTAGAGTTTCCATTCGCCCTGGTGATATTCCAGGGAGGTAAGACTCTCCACCCAGTCGCCTGAGTTCAGATAAGTGATCGTTTTGCCGTTAAAGCTCATATTCTTAATCTCCGGCTGGTGGATGTGGCCGCAGCATACTACATCAAACTGCTTGTCCACGGCTATCTCCACCACCGTCTGTTCAAAATCCGAGATAAATTTCACCGCCTGTTTCACCCCTTCTTTCACTTTTTTGGAAAAAGACATCTTTTCCCGGCCCATTTTTTCGAGCAGGTGATTCACCAGGCGGTTGATAATAATAAGGATATCGTACCCTTTGCCCCCCAGTTTGGCCAGCCATTTGGAATTTTTCATGGTCACATCGTACACATCCCCATGAAAAAACCAATGTCTTTTGCCGTCCACTTCCAGGATCAGTTTGTTGTCTATCACAAAATTGCTGAGGCCAAACCCGGCATATTTACGCAGGGCTTCGTCGTGGTTGCCCGTGAGATAATATACTTCCGTTCCTTTGCCGATCATTTTGAGGATACGGCGGATCACTTTGGTATGGGACTTCGGGAAGTACCGTTTACTGAACTGCCAGATATCGATGATATCCCCGTTCAGTATAAGTATCCGTGGATCAATAGCGTCCAGGTACTGGACGAGCTCTTTTGCGTGACAGCCGTAAATCCCGAGGTGTACGTCGGAAATGACAACTATATCTAATGGTCGTTTGTCGGACATTTTTCAGTTATTCGGGAAAATCCGGTCTTGATCAAACTATTTAATATAATCTTTGTTAGTTATGTGTTCGGGTATACCGGAGCCCTCTTTTTTCTTATGCAAAGGAAAAAATGCTATATTACTTTTATATTACTACAGTGTTACCAAAACATTAATTCTGAAAATTTCTTGGCTCCTATACTTACAGAAAGCTAATTTTGCGGCAAATTCTCAACAAACAACAAACTAATATGGGAGGCTTTAATTCTATTGTTAAACTGTTCATGCCGAAAGACAGGGTATTCTATTCACTTTTTGAAGACGTGGCGGCTAACCTGGTAGAAATGGGTCAGGTGCTCGTGGAACTGGTGGAAACCAAAGACTTATCTGTCAGGAAGGACAAAGTGCACCTGATCGAGCGGCTGGAACATAAAAACGATGACTATACCCATCGTATTTTCGTAGAATTGGGCCAGAACTTCATTACCCCGTTCGACCGGGAGGATATTCACTACCTGGCATCCACGCTGGATGATGTGGCGGATTATATCCACGGATCGGCCAAACGTATTGATATTTACAAGGTGACCGAGATGAATGACAGCATCCGTAAGCTCGCACAGCTCATCAATGAAGGTGTGCAGGAGCTTGCCCGCGCTATCCCCGAAATGCGTACCATGAGCAATATGAGGATCATCACCGATGCCTGTGTAAAGATCAACAGCCTTGAGAACCATGCGGATGATATCTATGACCGTGCTATTGCGGACCTGTTTGAGCAGGAAAGCAATGCCGTGGAGCTCATCAAGATGCGCGAGATCTATCAGGCGCTGGAAATCGCTACCGACAAGTGCGAAGATTCCGCCAATGTGATAGAAACCATCATCATCAAATACGCATAGCCGCAAACTGAATCCTCATGGCTTTTCTAGTAGTAATTATCATACTGGCTTTCATTTTTGATTATATCAATGGTTTCCACGATGCGGCAAACTCTATTGCCACGATTGTGTCCACCAAGGTGCTCACGCCGTTTCAGGCGGTATTGTGGGCGGCCCTTTTCAACTTTGCAGCCTTTTTTGTTTCCAAATACATTTACGGGGAATTTAAGGTGGGTAATACCATCGCCAAGTCCGTTTTCGAAGAAGCCATCACCCTTAAAGTGATCTTCTCCGGGCTGGTGGCCGCTATTTCCTGGAACCTCCTCACCTGGTGGTACGGTATCCCTTCCAGCTCGTCCCACACCCTGATCGGCGGGTTCATCGGCGCGGCCGTGGCAAACGCAGGCGGCTCCTTTGACGTGATCAACTACGCTAAAGTATTACCCACGGTATATTTCATCGTACTCGCTCCTTTCATAGGCATGGTGGTAGCCTTCATCATCACTGTCATCATTGTGAACATCTGTAAAAGAGCAAACCCCTACCGGGCTGAAAACTGGTTCAAACGGTTGCAGCTCGTGTCTTCCGCGGCCTTTTCACTCGGCCACGGCGGCAACGATGCCCAGAAAGTAATGGGTATCATTGCGGCGGCCATGGTGGCTCACGGCGGTATCCCCGGCGTAAAGACCATCATGGACGTGCCGGACTGGGTGCCTTTTGCGTGTTTTACCGCCATCGGCCTCGGTACGCTCAGCGGCGGCTGGAAGATCGTAAAAACCATGGGTACCCGCATTACCAAGGTGACCCCGCTGGAAGGCGTGAGCGCCGAAACCGCGGGCGCACTCACCCTGTACCTCACGGAAACCTTCGGTATCCCTGTGAGCACCACCCACACCATCACCGGCGCCATCATCGGCGTGGGCGCTACCAAACGCCTCTCCGCGGTACGCTGGGGGGTAACGGTGAACCTGCTCTGGGCCTGGATACTCACCATTCCCATCAGTGCGCTGCTGGCTTCCGGCGTCTACTTCGTCGTAAACCTGTTCATCTAGCCTTTTACGGTTAAAATAATTGAAAAGCCGTCCCGAATGCATTCGGGACGGCTTTTTTAGTGTTAATAACAAATTGTTTATGGCAAATTGATCAGACCACCTATTTTTGTGCCTCCAAATAGTTGAAAATCCATGAAGGGAATTATCCTTGCAGGGGGTTCCGGCACTCGCCTTCACCCCATTACATATGCCATCAGCAAACAGATCATGCCAGTGTATGATAAGCCCATGATCTATTACCCCCTTTCCACACTGATGCTGGCCGGTATCAGGGAGATACTCATTATCAGTACTCCCCACGATCTGCCCGCTTTTCAGCGCCTTTTCGGGGATGGTGGCCAGTACGGGCTGAAACTTTCCTATGCGGAGCAGGCAGTGCCCAACGGCCTTGCCCAGGCTTTTGTGATCGGGAAGGATTTCATCGGGAAAGACAAGGTGGCCCTCGTATTGGGAGATAATATCTTTTACGGCGCGGGCCTCGGCACCCAGCTGGCAAACAATACCCAGCCTGAAGGCGGCATCGTGTATGCCTACCAGGTATCGGACCCCGAGCGGTACGGCGTGGTGGAGTTTGACCAGGATATGAAAGCCGTGAGCATAGAAGAAAAACCTGAAAAGCCCAAATCGAGCTATGCCGTGCCGGGACTCTACTTCTATGACAATGACGTGGTGGCCATCGCCGAAGATCTCCAGCCCAGCCCGCGCGGGGAATATGAGATCACGGACGTGAACCGCGAGTACCTCAGGAGGGGCAAGCTCAAGGTATCCATCCTGCCCCGCGGCACCGCCTGGCTGGACACCGGCACCTTCGATTCCCTGATGCAGGCCTCCCTGTTTGTACAGGTGATCGAGCAGCGGCAGGGTATCAAGATCGCCTGTATCGAAGAGATCGCTTTCCGGAAAGGATTTGTAGACAAAACACAACTGGAACAACTGGCCAAACCCCTCGTAAAAAGCGGGTACGGCACTTACCTGATGAACCTGATTAAATAACGATATATAATATGCAAAAAGTCCTCGTTACCGGAGGTTGCGGATTCATCGGCTCGCATACCATCGTAGACCTTATCAACAACGGATTTGACGTAGTGTCTGTAGACAGCAACATCCGCAGCTCCACCCAGCTGCTCGAAGGGGTGGAAAAGATCACCGGCAAAAAGATCCGGAATTACAAGGTGGACCTGTGTAACCTGGAAGACACCAATGCGGTGTTCCACGAAAACCGGGACATCGTGGGTGTTATTCATTTTGCGGCCCTCAAAAGCGTGGGCGAATCTGTGAACGATCCCCTGTTCTATTTTCAGAACAACCTTACCTCGCTGGTGAATGTGCTCAAATGCATCAAGGAATTTAACATCCCGAACTTCGTATTTTCTTCTTCCTGCTCCGTATATGGCAATGCTACAGAACTCCCGGTAGTGGAGGAAACGCCGCTCGGCGAAGCGCAATCCCCTTATGCCCGCACCAAACAGATTGGCGAGCAGATCATCGAGGATTACAGCCGGGTAAACGCTACGCAGAGCATCCTGCTCCGTTACTTTAACCCGGTGGGTGCACACCCTTCCGCACTGATCGGTGAGCTGCCGCTGGGCAAGCCGGACAACCTGGTGCCGGTGATCACGCAGACCGCCATAGGCAAACTGCCGAAAGTGACCGTGTTCGGCACCCACTACCCTACCCGCGACGGCTCCTGCATCCGCGATTATATCCATGTGATGGACATTGCAAACGCCCATACCAAGGCGCTGCAGTACCTGATCGAAAAACGCAATGCCAAAAACCTGGAAGTGTTCAACCTTGGCACCGGTACCGGCGTTACAGTGCTGGAAGCCATCCACGCTTTCGAGAAAGTATCCGGCCTGAAGCTGAATTACGAGCTGGGAGCGGAGCGCCCCGGCGATGTGATAGCCATTTATGCAAACAATACCAAAGCCCGCACGGAGCTGGGCTGGGATCCGAAATCGGGCATCGAGGAGATGATGCGCACGGCCTGGCAGTGGGAAGTGGCTTTGAGGGACAGGGTTTTGAACAATTAAAATTTTTATTTTACTAGCTTTGCGGCTTATAAATTATCGGCATTATGGTAAAAGATATACAAGTACTGAATGAAAAGGAAACCCGCGGCGGATTCGGCGAGGGCATCCTTGAAGCAGGCAAAAGGAATCCCAATGTGATCGCACTTACCGCGGACCTGCTGGGCTCCATGAAACTCCAGGCGTTCATCAAGGAATTCCCGGACCGCTTTGTACAATGCGGCATCGCCGAAGCCAATATGATCGGCGTGGCGGCAGGTATGACCATTGGCGGCAAAATTCCGTATACCACCACTTTTGCTAACTTCTCCACCGGCCGCGTATACGACCAGATCCGCCAGAGCGTTGCCTATTCAGGCAAAAACGTGAAGATCTGCGCATCCCACGCGGGCCTTACCCTCGGGGAAGACGGCGCCACCCACCAGATACTGGAAGACATCGGCATGATGAAAATGCTGCCCGGTATGACGGTGATCGTGCCCTGCGACTTTAACCAGACAAAAGCTGCCACCATAGCCGTTGCAGACTATGAAGGCCCCGTATATCTCCGTTTTGGCCGCCCGAAATGGCCGAATTTCACCGCCGAAGACCAGAAATTTGAGATCGGCAAGGCCCAGGTGCTGAACGAAGGCACAGACATCACCCTGTTCGCCTGCGGCCACCTGGTATGGAAATGCGTGGAAGCAGGCCGCATCCTCGAAGAAAAAGGCTATAGCGTGGAACTGATCAATATCCACACGATCAAGCCGCTGGACGAGGAAGCGGTGATCAGATCCATCACCAAGACCCGCTGCGCGGTGACCGCCGAAGAACATAACGTGCTCGGCGGCCTGGGAGACAGCATTGCACAGGTAGCGGCCCGCCACCTGCCCATCCCCATCGAATACATCGGTACCAAAGATACCTTCGGCGAAAGCGGCAAACCTACGGACCTGCTGAAAAAATACGGCCTGGATACCCCCCAGATCGTGGAAGCGGCCGAAAAAGCCATCGCCCGTAAAAAAGGTTAATATTTCTGAAGGCATTAAACCTTACGTGTAAAAAACCATCCTAGTGATGGTTTTTTCCGTTTATAAAGCTGATTCCATGGATAATGGTATATTTATAGTCTACACATCCATCCATGGATACATCAACACACTGTTTAACCGCCTATGGCAGTAACGCAAGAAGATAAAGAACTACTGGCGCTTTTCAGGGAACCGGATACAAAGGAAAAGGGATTTACGCTCATCGTGCGGAAATACCAGGAGAGGTTGTACTGGCACATCAGGCGCCTGGTGATAGATCATGATGACGCCAACGACGTTTTGCAGAACGTATTCATCAAAGTATGGAAGAACCTGGAGAACTTCCGGGAGGATGCCCGTCTGTACACATGGCTGTATAAGATCGCCACAAACGAAAGTCTCACATTCCTGGAGCAGCTGAAGCGCAAGTCCGCCATTTCCCTTTCGGACGTGGAGACGGGCCTGGCGAATAAACTGCAGTCGGACCCGCATTACGATGTGGGAAAAATAGAATGGAAATTACAGAACGCCATCCTTGCACTGCCCGAAAAACAGCGGGCGGTATTTAATCTCCGTTATTACGATGAAATGCCATATGAAGAAATGAGCCGGGTGCTGGAGACTTCGGAGGGCGCGCTCAAGGCTTCCTATCATCATGCGGTGAAAAAGGTGGAAGAATTCCTTAAAAATAATTGATTATTAAACCCTCAGGGATAATAAACGTCTTAATAGATATGTCACCCAAAGGAAAAGATATCGTGGAAGAACTGGGGCAGGTAGCTCCGGAAATGGGGCCCCTGGGCCACCCGCCGGATTTTGACCTGCCATACGGGTACTTTGGCCGGTTCCCCGGGCAACTGATGACGCATATCCGGCAAATAGAGAACACTGAGGAGGTGGAATCCGAACTGGCGACCTTGTCTCCCACCCTCGCCGGGCTGCCCCGCAAAACGCCTTATAATGCGCCCCCGGGTTACTTCAGCGAGCTGGACCGGAAGATGGTGCAGAACAAGGATGCGGAGCCTACCGCCAAGATCCTGCCGCTGAATAAACGGATCAGACTGTTCAAACGCTGCCTCGTGGCCGCCTCCATTGCAGGCATCATCAGCGTGGGCGCGGTATTCCTCGCAAGAGAATACTCCGGCAACGCGCTGGACAGGCAGCTGGCGCAGATCAGCGACCAGGAGATCGTGGATTATCTTCAATACAATACAGACGAATTTGACAATGAGAATATCTTTACCAATGTTTCCCTGGACGAAGACATGCCTTCCGTATTGCCCGACGAGCTCACCAACGAGGAGATAGACAAGATGCTGGAGGAAAATCTTTTACAGGAAATACCCTTTAATCAATGATCAGAATGAAGCGATGCAAGCTGATATGGATGGTGCTGGCATTTTTGAGCATGGCCGGACTGCCCGCAGGCGATCTGCTGGCACAGGACGCCCAGCAGGAAGATGCCGCCGCCAAGCAGGATAAGATCAAATCCCTGGAGATACTTTATATCTCCAAAGAACTGGACCTGACGCCGGAAGAAGCCCAGAAATTCTGGCCGGTGTACAACAAATACTCCAAAGAAGTCAATCAGCTGATCACCGAACGCCGTAAAAAAGCCAAGGAACTGAAAAACGTGCCCCGTACGGACGCCGTAGCCGAAGAAGCCATGGACAAAGAACTGGGCTACGAAAGAAAAATGCTCGACATCCGTACCCGGTACAAACAGGAATTCATGAAAGTGCTGCCCGCCCGCAAAGTGAGCAACCTTTACCGCGCAGAAAGGGAATTCAGGGGGATGATGATCAGGCAGCTGAAAGAAAGAAAAGACAACCGCATGATGCGGCGTCATAAATAATTTATATCATCAATAATATAAGTAGGAAAAAATGACAGCCGGCCCTTCTGAGCCGGCTTTTCTTATATTATTTTACCCTATAGCCAATCTATACGGTACGTATAGGATACGTATACGAGAGGTATAGGAGAACGCCTGTTGAAGACTGTTAAAATAATACCGGTATTGACCTAGAATTTCGTGGTCGGCAGTTTGGTATCGTGGTAAAACAGGAAGGTCCAGCCCTCCGCTTTGCCCCGCTCCATATACTGCTGGCGCAGCTCCATCGTCTTTTTACCGTCGTAATCGTATTTCGCGATAAAACGGCTCCGCATCATAGAGATCTGCGGCGCTTCGTCCCCCCCGAAAAATACCTTATCCTCCCCGTCGTCTATCAGGAACACCTGGTGATAAGGGCAGTGCCCGCCGCTATGCTCGTAGTGAATGTATCCGTCTATCGTGCCGTTGCCTTCGGTGAGCACCACGTTGTCCCGTTTGGGCAGCAGGTTCACTTCTTCCGCCAGGTAAGACTTCCCGTCGTTTTCGATGGCATAGTCCAGTTCTTTGCGGCTCACGTAATAAGTGGCGTGGGGAAAACTCAGCGAACGTTCGCCGGTCATGATATCTTCCATGCTCACCCCGCCCGCATGGTCTTTGTGCAGGTGGCTCATGAGCACTTTGGTTACTTCCATGGGGTTGATCCCGTTGTCTATCAGATTTTGGTGCAGCTGCAGGATGCCATCCGCGTTGCGGAAGCCCAGGCCCGTGTCCAGCAGCAGGATGTCCCTGTCCGTGATCACGAGAAAAGGCTGTATTTCCACCAGCAATGAGCCTGAGCCGCGTTCCTTCATGGAATCCTTGCGTTCGTCATACGGGATGAATTTTTTGGTTCCGTCTACTGTAAAACTTCCTTCCGAAAGCGGTATGATTCGTGCCATTGTACAAAAATAAGCAAAATGAGTATGCGCTTACTTAGATACACTCGTCATTGCGAGAAGCAGCAGAGCCAAAGCGGGGAGGGCGACGAAGCAATCTCCGCCACTGAATTGATGTACCCCAATATTCGGAGATTGCTTCGTCGCCCTCTCCACAGGCCTCGCGCTGCTTCTCGCAATGACGAACGCTACTTGGCGATGATCTTCCTTAAAAGCTCATCGCCGGCCAGCGCCATATAACTCACGCTGTTCAGCGAATCGAGTTTGGATTTAGCTTTCATTTCCGGGGAAATGGTATTGGCTTCGATCATTTTATCCAACGCGAGCCTGCGTTTGGGGGAAATGGAGTCCGTCAGGTATTTTTCCATGAGAATGCTGGCGATGGGCACCGCGTAAGTGGTACTAAAACCGGAGTTCTCCACGATCACGGCTATCACGATCTTCGGATTGTCTTTCGGGGCAAAACCGACGAACAGCGAGTGGTCCTTCAGCTGTACAGTCTGGCCGTTGATCCGCGCTTTGTTTTCCGCGGTACCTGTTTTACCGCACACCGCAACGCCTTCTATCTGCACGCCTTTGGCGGTGCCTTTCGTCACCACGTCTTCCAGGCCCAGCACCACTGAACTAAACGCATCGTCTGAAATATTGGCGACGCGGTGTTTTTCTTTATATTTTTTCAGCATGCCGGAATGATCGTCATCTATGCTTTCCACAAAATGCGGTACAAAATAAAAGCCCCTGTTCGCGATAATGCACATGGCGTTGGCCATTTGCAGCGGCGTAAGGCCCAGCAAACCCTGGCCCATGCCCACATACATTTCGGAGCAGGAATTCCACAGGCCGGAATAACGCCTGTTCATCCGCGCGGTATCCGGCACGTCACCGCTTTTTTCATTGGGTATGTCTACTCCCAGCCTGCGCCCAAGGCCCATGTCGTTGAGATAACTCACGAATTTGGCCTGCCCGGCCCCGGTGTTCCCCCACTTTTTATTGTCTACACAAAGCCGGTAAAGATGCATGAAATAGGCATTGCAGGAGTTGGCCAGTGCATTGCGCATGTTAGACGCGTGGCCAACGTTGCTGTGAAGGCATTTACTGAAACGGCCGCAATTCCCGTAACCGCCGCGGCAGTCGAAACCGAACTCAGGCCCGACAGTTCCTTCATCCAGCGCAATGAGGCCGGTGATGGGTTTGAAGGTGGAGCCGGGAGGATAGGAGGCGGAAATGGCGCGGTTAAACATCGGCGACACGGTGTCCGTCAGCAGCCTGCCCAGGTTTTTGGCCCTGTAAGAGCCGGAAAGCAGGTTCGGGTCAAAGGTGGGGCCGCTCACCATGGCGAGGATGCCGCCGGTTTGCGGGTCTATCGCCACAATGCTTCCCACTTTCCCTTTCATCATCTTTTCACCGAGCAGCTGCAATTCTATGTCCATAGCCAGGCGCAGGTTTTTGCCGGCAATGGCGGCTGTGTCGAACTCACCGTTCTCCAGCGGGCCCTGCGGCCTGTTCAGGTTGTCTTTTACAAGGTATTGAATGCCGCGCTGGCCCATCAGGATGTTCTCATACGTGCGCTCCAGCCCCGTCATGCCGATATAATCGCCCTGCTGGTATGCGCTGTATTTGCCCGAGCTGTCGTTCAGCATTCCCGGCGTGATCTCGCTGATATAACCGAACACGTTTGCCCCCACACCGTAAGGATAACTCCGTACGGGCCTCAGCACCAGTTCGAAGCCAGGCTGGAACATGTACATGCTTTCCTGCAGTTTGCCGTATACTTCGGGCGTCAGCAGGCTGGCGAATACGGAGGGGCGCACCGGCCCTTCTTTCATGCGCGCGTTCGCAATACGTTTGATAAATTCTTCTTTGTCTATCCCCAGCACTTCGCAGAGGTATCCTGTGTCTATGTTCTTCACACTGCGCGGGGTCACCATCAGGTCGTACAGCGCTTCATTGCGCATAACGCTGCGGCCTTTGCGGTCGTAGATGATGCCGCGGCTGGGATAGATCACTTTGCGGAGATGCGCGTTGGCATCCGCCAGTTTGGAATATTTCGTTTCCACTACCTGCAAATAGAACAGCCTGACCACAATGAGGGTCACCATGCTAAGGCAGATCAGCTGGATCACTCTTTTCCTGGGTTGATTAAAAACAGACATGCGGGTTCCCGGTTAAAAATGTGTCTCTAAAGTTATTCGGCTTAACGCAGCACCATCTGGCGGTCCGCATCGAGGCGCAGCATGATGAAAATGAGCATGGTAAAGGTCATCAGCGAGGAGCCGCCGTAGCTCACCAATGGCAGCGGTATCCCGATCACGGGCGCAAGGCCGATGGTCATGGAGATATTGATAGCCAGGTGGAAAAAGATGATACTCGCCACGCCGTATGCATACACACGGCTGAATGTCGATCGCTGTCGTTCCGCGATAAAGATGATCCGGAAGAGCAGTGCGACGTAAATACCGAGGAACAGGAGGCTGCCGAAGAAGCCGAAGTCCTCTCCTATGGTGCAGAAAATGAAGTCTGTACTTTGTTCCGGCACAAAGTCGAAACGGGTCTGGGTGCCTTTGAGGTAACCTTTGCCCCAGAAGCCGCCGGAGCCGATGGCGATCATACTCTGGCGGGTGTTGTAGGTAGCTTTGGGATCGTTCTCTTTCCCGAGCATCACTTCAATACGGCGTACCTGGTAGTCTTTCAGCACTTTGGTAAAGGCAAACGGCACGATGAACATCACAAACGCGGAGCAGAAAGCCCATACGCCGATGATCATCATCAGCTTCGACCGTTTCCGCCTGATCTCGCGCCGCATAAAATACACTACCAAAGCCGCAATACCGGTAAAGACATACAGGAGCACATATTTATCCACCAGCAGCGCGGACAATACCAGGATGATGGCGGAAAACGCGATCACCAGTAAAATGCCGGGCAGGCCTTCACGGAACATTACGAGGAAAAAGCAGAGGTACACCAACGCCAGCCCCGTTTCATCCTGCAGGATGATGAGGCCGAAAGGGATCAGTACCATGGCACACGCGATGAGGCGGCTGCGCATTTTGGTAAAGTCCGTTTCCATACTGGACAGGTACTTCGCCAGCGCCAGGTTTGTACATAGTTTGGTGAACTCCGCGGGCTGAAAACGGAAGCCGCCCAGCTCCAGCCAGGAGTTGGAGCCTTTTACACCCGTGCCGATGGCCAGTACCACCAGCAGCAGCAGGATACCAAAAGCATACAGCAGGTTTGCCGTGGCGGTAAAGAACTTGCTGTCCGTGAGCCAGATGCCCAACGCCAGTACCATGGACACGCCGAACCACAACACCTGCCTCGCCCAGTTTTTGTTCTGGGAAAGAAGGTTCTGTATCACATGGTCCCCTTCGCGGTACTCCGCGGCAAATATGGCGAGAAAGCCGATAAATACCAGTGCGAGGTACATCCCGAAGATGGGCCAGTCGATGCCTGCTGTAAGTTTCGCTTGTGGGCGGTTCATTGTGACTATTTTGAAAGAATTCTTTTTAACAAGGCGTCGCGTTCAACCGAAGCGGCAAAAACGCTGTTGAGCGAATCCACTTTCGACCGGGCGCGCATTTCGGTGGACATGGTGGCGGTTTCCATCATCCTCTGGATAATGGGTAGCCGTTTGGTGGAAATGGTATCCGTCAGGTATTTCTCCATCAGCGCGCTGCCGATGGGCACTGCATAGGTGGCGCCAAAACCCGCGTTTTCCACGATCACCGCGATGGCGATCTTAGGATTGTCCCTCGGGGCGAAACCTACGAACAGCGAGTGGTCTTTCAGCTGCACCACCTTCCCGTCTATTCTTGCTTTATTTTCCGCCGTACCTGTTTTACCACACACCGCGATACCCTCTATCTGGGCGCCGCGGGCCGTACCTTTCGTCACCACATCCTCCATTCCCAGTATGATCGTGCTGAAGGCTTCATCGGAAATGTGTTCGGCAACGGATACTTTCTGTTTATATTTTTTCAGGAGATCGGACTTGTCATTGTCTATGGATTGCACAAAATGCGGGATATAATAGTATCCCCTGTTCGCAATGATACACATGGCATTGGCCATTTGCAGCGGGGTAAGGATCAGCTGGCCCTGGCCCATGCCCACGTATACTTCGGAGCAGGAGTTCCATGAGCCGCGGTATACGTAGTTCATCCTCGCCGTGTCCGGCACCACGCCGCGCACTTCGCCGGGTATATCGATGCCCAGCCTGCGGCCCAGACCCATCAGGTTCAGGTAATTGGTCCATTGCACCTGCCCGTTCACCACGCCGCCCCATTTGCGGTTATCTACAGACAGCCGGTAAAGGTGCATAAAATAGGAGTTGCAGGAATTAGCCATCGCGATGCGCATGTTCGCCGCGTGGCCGGGGTTGCTGTGCGTACAGCGGATGAAGCGGCCGCAAAGGCCGTAACCGCCATGGCAGGGGAAACCGAAGTCCGGGGAGATGACACCTTCGTCCAGGGCTACAAGCCCGGTAATGGGCTTAAAGGTGGACCCTGGCGGGTAAGCCGCCTGTACCGCGCGGTTAAAGAAAGGTTTGGTGGTATCGAGGTAAAGTTTGTTATAGTTCTGCGAGCGGTAGGAACCGGAAAGCAGGTTCGGGTCGAAGACGGGGCCGCTCACCATGGCGAGGATGCCGCCGGTTTGCGGGTCTATGGCGACGATGGAGCCTACTTTTCCTTTCATCATGGCTTCGCCGAGTACCTGCAGGTCTATATCCAGCGCGAGGCGCAGGTTTTTACCGGCAACGGCGGCCGTGTCAAAGTCGCCGTTTTCCAGCGGGCCCTGCGGCCTGTTCAGGTTATCTTTTACCAGGTATTGAATGCCGCGCTGGCCCATGAGAATGTTCTCATACGTGCGCTCCAGCCCCGTCATGCCCAGGTAGTCACCCTGCTGGTATGCGCTGTATTTGCCGGAAGTATCATTGAGCATGCCGGGCGTGATCTCGCTGATATAGCCGAGAACGTTGGCGCCTGCGCCGTAAGTGTAGTTGCGCACAGGCCGCAGCACCAGTTCGAAGCCGGGCTGGAACATATACATGCTTTCCTGGAGTTTGCCGTATACTTCGGGAGTGAGCAGGCTGGCAAATACGGAGGGGCGCACCGGCCCTTCCTTCATACGGGCATTTGCAATGCGTTTGATGAATTCTTCGTGGGTGATGGAGAGTACCTCGCAGAGATAGGCGGTATCAATATTTTTTACGCTGCGCGGAGTGACCATCAGGTCGTAGAGGGCTTCGTTGCGCATCACGCTGCGGCCTTTACGGTCGTAGATAATGCCCCTGCTGGGATATATCACCTTGCGTAAATGCGCGTTGGCATCCGCGAGTTTGGAATATTTGGTTTCCACTACCTGCAAAAAGAAAAGTCTCACCACGATGAGGGCCACCATGCCGAGGAAGATCATTTGGATCACTCTTTTTCTGGGCTGATTAAAAACAGACATGCAGGTACCTTGTTAAAAAAATTTATGCTCCGTATTACTTCCTGCTGAAAAACAACAGCTCATAGATCAAAATGAGGAACAGGCTGGTTGCTGTGCTCAGCAATATTTTCATCAACAGGTATAAGGGATCGGAAAAACTAAAAACAGACAAACAAAAATAAACAATGTGGTGTAACAGCACGAGCACTGATACATAGATGGCAAACTGGGAAGTGCCCATGCTTGTCACGGAAGGCGTACGCTGTGTTCCTTCAAAACCGCCCTGTGGCGAAAGGATGTTGAGGATGAACGGGCGCAGGTAAGCGATAAATACACAGGCGGCGGCGTGCAGGCCCATGGTGTCTGTGAACATATCCAGGGTAAGGCCCAGCAGGAATCCCAGCAGCTGCAGCGCGGGGCGCGGGAGGTTGAAGGGCAGCAGCAGGATGAAGAGCATGTATAGGTAAGGGTTTATCAACTGGTGAATGAGGATCTGGTCCAGCACCAATACCTGGAACAGGATCAATAAAATAAACCGGATGATATTTTTTAACAGTACGCTCATTTTATCAGGTTGCGTGTTGAATCTTCCAGCCTGGTCTGCTCATCGCGCAGCAGGTTTTCGATCACATACACATATTGCAGGTTGTAAAAGTTGGTAGCGAGTTTAAGGCGGATGGTGTAGGCCGTGCTGGATTTGTCGGAAGTATAGAACGTGTCTATATAACCCACCGGCAGGTTTTCGGGGAATACGGCGGAGTAACCGCTGGTTACGACCGTATCGCCTCTGTGCAGTTTGGCGCTGCGGGGAATATCCTTCATCAGGATATACCCGGCGTTCATACCATCCCAGCCTACGGTGCCGGTTTCGCCGGAGTTGCGCAGGCGGGCGCTCACGCCGAAGTTCGACGCGTTGCCGGTGCCGCGGCTTTTGTACAGCAGCGAGATCACCACGGCATAGTTCTCGCTTACGCTGCGCACTACGCCCACCACGCCGTTCGGCCCTACCACGCCCATGTTCGGGCGTACGCCGTCTTTGCTGCCGCGGCGGATGGTGATGGTATTGATCTCCTGGTTCACAGAGTTGTTGATCACTTTGGCTTCGCGGTAAAGGAACTTGCGCACTTCGGTGCTCAGCAGTTTGCGGGCCGTGTCGTTGCTGTATTTGCGGAGGGTGTCGTGTATAACGTTCGCGGAAGTATCCCTGATATCGAAGCTGGTGGACAGTTCGTTGTGCAGGCGCATGTTTTCCCGTACCAGGCTGTCGTTCGTGGCTTTAAGATGGAAGTAATACTGAACGTCGTTGTATTGCGTGTAGAGTTTGCCGCTTACGCCGTTGGCGGAGTTGAGGTATACCGCACGCTGGTGATTGTTCGTCCTGAATACGAAAATAAAGCAGATCACTTCCAGCAGCAGAAACAGAAAGAAGTTGAAATACCGCCTTAAGAAAATGATCAGATTGCGCACTGGATACGAGTCTAAGGATTCCGGATTGCACCCCGGCGTGCTGGTACAAACCGGGGTGTAAATGATTTTATTGCATCAGGAAAGGATATTTGCCGATGTGTTTCAGGGCAATGCCGGTGCCTCTTACCACGGCGCGCAGCGGATCGTCCGCAACGTGCACGGGCAGCTTGATCTTCTGGCTGAGCCTTTTGTCCAGGCCGCGCAGCAGGGCGCCGCCACCGGTAAGATAAAGACCGCGGCGGTAGATGTCCGCTGCTAGTTCCGGAGGGGTTGTTTCCAGCGCTTTCAGGATGGCTTCTTCGATCTTGAAGATGGATTTGTCGAGTGCTTCGGCTATTTCCTGGTACGATACCATGATTTGTTTGGGGATGCCGGTTACAAGGTCACGGCCGTTTACGGGGATGTCGTCCGGCGGATTATCCAGCTCTTTCAGAGCGGAACCGATGCCGATCTTGATCTGTTCGGCGGTCCTTTCACCGATCAGCAGGGAATGGTAGCGGCGGAGTGCTTCCATGATGTCTGCTGTAAATTCGTCTCCGGCGATGCGGATACTCTGGTCGCACACAATACCGGCCAGGGCGATCACGGAAATACCGGTGGTACCACCTCCGATATCGATGATCATGTTACCCACCGGTTCCTCTACGTCTATGCCAATACCAAGGGCGGCTGCCATTGGTTCGTGAATGAGATATACTTCCTTGGCGCCCGCCTGTTCGGCAGAGTCGCGTACGGCGCGTTTTTCCACTTCCGTGATGCTGGAAGGGATACAGATCACCATTTTCCAGCTGGGTGCAAATAAAGGCTTCTTCGGATACACCATTTTGATAAGCTCCCGGAGCATACCCTCTGCAGCATTGAAATCCGCGATCACACCGTCCTTCAGGGGACGGATGGTACGCAGGTATTCATGCGTTTTCTCGTGCATCATCATCGCCTTTTTGCCCACGGCAACGATCTTGCCACTGGCGCGTTCTATAGCCACAATGGAAGGTTCGTCCACCACCACGGAATCATTGTGAATGATCAGTGTATTCGCGGTTCCAAGGTCTATTGCAATCTCCTGAGTTAAAAAGTTAAAGAAGCCCATTGTTTGATACGGTCAAAAATATTTGAATGCAAAAATGAATAATTCTAACGAATATACGAGACAATTATTGGATTATTCAACAGATATACAGAAATAAATGAAAGAAATGCTTTATGCATATTTTCGCTCTCCCTGAGCCCTGTACGAAGTCTGTTAACTGACAAACTCGTAGCCAATGTCCCGCCTGTAGTACTTGCCCCCGAACGATATGCGCTCTGCTGTCTGCTTTGAGTGAGCAAGCGCTACCTGCAAATCGCTTGCCAAAGATGTGATAGCCAGCACTCTGCCGCCGTTCGTAAGCACCTTGTCCCCATCGGCTTTCGTGCCCGCATGAAACACCAGCTGGTCTTTCGCCGGCTCCGGGATGCCCGTGATCTCCATGCCTTTCTCGTAGGCTTCGGGATAACCGCCGCTTACCAGCATCACGGTAGTGGCCGCTCTCGGGTCTTCGTACACCTGGAGTTTATCCAGCTGCTGGCCCGGTACGGCGGCAAACAGCTCCAGCAGATCGTTCTGCAGGCGCGGCATCACCACTTCCGTTTCCGGATCGCCCATGCGGCAATTGTATTCTATCACGTGAGGGGCGCCATCCACGCTGATGAGGCCGAAGAAAATAAAACCCTGGTAAATGATGTTCTCCGCGGCAAGACCCTCCACCGTAGGGCGGATGATCTGTTCCTCCACCTGCGCCATAAACGGCTGGTTCGCGAACGGAACGGGGGATACGGCACCCATACCGCCGGTATTGAGGCCGGTATCGCCTTCGCCAATTCGTTTGTAATCTTTTGCCACCGGCAGCAGCTGGTAGTTTTTACCGTCGGTGAGCACGAACACGGAGCATTCGATGCCCGTGAGGAACTGTTCTATCACCACTTTCCGGCCCGCGTCGCCAAACTTGGCGGACTTGATCATCTCTTCAAATTCCTTCACCGCTTCTTCATGATCGGAGGTGATCACCACGCCTTTGCCTGCAGCGAGGCCATCGGCCTTCAGCACGATGGGCTGGGAATGCTGGCGCAGATAAGCCACGCCTTCTTCGAAGTTATCGGCGCTGAACTCACGGTAAGCCGCGGTGGGTATGTTGTGCCGGAGCATGAACTCCTTGGCGAAAGCCTTGCTGCCTTCCAGTTTGGCGCCTTCGGTGGAAGGGCCTATCACGGGAATGTGCCGCAGGGTTTCGTCCTGCTTAAAATAATCGTAAATGCCGTTCACCAGCGGCTCTTCTGAGCCGGGCACCACCATAGTAATCTCATTGTCGAGGCAGAAGTCGCGGATGGCCGCAAAATCGCTCACACCAATGTTCACATTGGTCCCGTGCTGCGCGGTGCCTGCATTGCCGGGGGCAATAAAGAGCTTCGTGCAAGCCGGGCTTTGTGTCATTTTCCAGGCCAGGGCATGTTCCCGGCCGCCGCTACCTAACAGTAAAATGTTCATAATGGATTGAAACGTAATAAAATGAGGGGAATCTCCGGTGTAGAACGCGTTGTAGTACCCGCGGAAAATTTTTGCAAAGTACGGTCAAAAAAACCGGTTTTTGAATGCGGATACCTGATTTTATTTATCTTTCAGCCTTATTTTTATAGCGCAACTGTATTATCGTCAAGAAAACAGCAAATCTAAACTGACCATTTATGAATCAACGGGCTGCCCAGGCGAGCCACCCGAAAGGGCTCTATGTCTTGTTTGCCACTGAAATGTGGGAACGTTTTAACTATTACGGTATGAGGGCCATCCTCGTACTATTCCTTACCAAAGCCCTCGCTTTCGACAAGGCATTTGCCTCCAGCCTTTACGGCAGCTATACCAGCCTCGTATACCTTACTCCCCTCATCGGGGGATTTGTAGCGGACCGGTACTGGGGAAACAGGCGGTCCATTATCATCGGCGGCCTGCTGATGGCATTCGGGGAATTCCTGCTGTTCGGCTGCGCATCCTTATATAACACTTCCCAGCAACTCTCTACTTTCCTGTTCTTTTCCGGCCTGGGCTTCATGATCACCGGCAACGGTTTTTTCAAGCCCAATATCTCTTCCATGGTAGGCCAGCTCTACCCTGACAAGGACCGGAGGATAGACGCGGCTTACACCATCTTCTACATGGGCATCAACGTGGGCGGTGCTTTAGGCCCCGCTATCTGCGGCGCCGTAGGCGATACGGGTAACCCGGCGGACTTCAAATGGTCGTTCCTCGCTGCGGGCATCGCCATGCTGCTGAGCGTGATCGTGTTCCGCTGGCTGAAAGACCACTACATCCGCAGGCCGGACGGCACGCCCCTGGGCACCCCGCCTGAAGGCGCCAAACAAGGCAATGCCATACTGGTGTACATCGGGCTCTTTATTATGTCCGCCGCTATGATCGGCATGCTGTATGTGGATGCGAAGGTGTTTCCCTTCATCACTTACCTGCTCATACTGGCTTTAGCCGTGATCATATATCTCGTGTTTTCTGACAAAAGCCTCTCCAGGGTTGAAAAGAAAAAAGTCATGGTGATCTTCATCGTGTCCTTTTTCGTGATCTTCTTCTGGTCCGCGTTTGAGCAGGCGGGCGCTTCACTTACCTTCTTCGCGGATGAGCAGACGAACCGTGTGCTGAACTGGAATATACCGGTATGGCTGGTTTCCGTCATATCAGCCGTTTTGCTTTATCTCCTGTATAAGGCTTATGCCGGTGCGCGGGAAAACCTGCAAACCGATCCCCGCGGTGTCCGTGTTATCATTTACACCTTGCTGACGGCTTGTGTGGTTTATCTCCTGTACGTGAACATTGGTTTCCTTGTAAAGGGCCAAAGCTCCATCTTCCTCGGTGAAGTACCAGCCAGTACTTTCCAGTCGCTCAATTCCATTTTCGTAGTGGTATTTGCACCTGTATTTGCCGCTCTGTGGCTGAAACTGGGCAGATACGAACCGTCCTCCCCCACCAAAATGGCCATCGGTCTTATGATGCTCGCGGTGGGTTACCTGGTGATCGCCTTTGGCGTGAGGGATGTAGCACCCGGCATCAAAGTGACCATGATGTACCTGATCGGCATGTATGCCCTGCATACCTGGGGCGAGCTTTGCCTCTCCCCGATTGGTCTTGCCCTGGTGAATAAACTGGCCCCTGTCAAATTCGCTTCCCTGCTCATGGCCGTATGGTTCCTGGCAAATGCCATTGCCAATAAGCTGGCAGGCGAGCTGAGCGCCCTTTATCCGGATGGCAAAACCACCAAATTCTTAGGTTACAGTATGAACAACAACTATGAATTTTTTATGCTGTTCGTAGTAATGGCCGGCGTAGCCTCCCTGATCCTGTTTGGCCTTACCAAACAGCTCCAGAAGATGATGAATGCCCAGTAATACCAACTTATTCGAGAGCATGCAGCGCCTTCCCAGCCTGCATGCTTTTTATTTACGTACCATAAAAAAATACTATATTTAGTCTACCCAACTACAATACCTCCTTATGTCTGAAACCAAATTCAAGCCTTTTGTAGCGCCGGAAGTGAAAATGAAAGAGCTGACCCTCAAGTCCATCCTGCTGGGATGCCTTGCCGGTGTCATCTTTGGCGCAGCTACCGTATACCTGGCCCTGAAGGCGGGTTTGACCGTTTCCGCCTCCATTCCCATCGCCGTGATCGCGATCACGCTGGGGCGGAAGTTTTTCAAGACCACCATCCTGGAAAATAACATTATCCAGACGACCGGCTCCGCCGGTGAATCCATCGCCGCGGGGGTGGTATTCACCCTGCCGGGCTTCCTGTTCCTGTCCGCGGGCAGCCAGGGAGAATCCTTTTTTGATTACATGACCATCCTGATACTGGCCGTATTTGGCGGTATTCTCGGTACTTTGATGATGATACCCCTGCGGCGTTCGCTGATCGTAAAGGAGCACGATACGCTTCCTTACCCTGAAGGAACGGCCTGCGGCTCCGTGCTGAAAGCCGGTGAGAAGGGCGGCGAATTTGCCAAAACAGCCTTCCTCGGCCTCGGCTTCGCGCTGGCTTACGCCATGCTGCAAAAGGTGTTTCACGTCATTGCCGAAGTGCCCACCTTTATGACCCGGCAGGCGAACAAAATATTCCCTTCCGCCAAACTGAGCGGCGAGATCACACCGGAATACCTGGGCGTGGGTTACATCATCGGCCCTAAAATAGCCGGTGTGCTGGTGGCGGGCGGCGTTCTGGCCTGGCTTTGCCTTATTCCTTTACTCGCATCCCTCATTCCCGGCGAAGTGATCGCCACACAACTGGTGAAGCTCGGCCTCCTAGCCAACCTTGACACCAAAGGCGGCAGCGGCACCTGGGACCCTGTTACCCGCACTTTCACCGATTATTCCGCGGCCATTTACCAGGCCTATGTGAAACAGATCGGCGCAGGAGCTGTAGCGGCAGGTGGTTTTATCACCCTGCTCAAAACCATTCCGACCATTATTTCGTCCTTCAAGGACAGCATGGGCTCGCTGAAAGAAAAAGGCGACAACACCGCTGTACCCAGGACTGAAAAAGATATTTCTTTCAAATTCGTGATCATCGGCAGCATCGTGCTGGTACTGCTGATGGCGTTCCTCCCGCAGCTGCCGGGCGGCTCCATCCCGAACAAATTGCTGATCGGCCTGCTGGTAGTAATCTTCGGCGCGTTTTTCGTGACCGTGAGCAGCCGCATCGTAGGCCTCATCGGCAGCAGCAACAACCCGATCTCCGGTATGACCATCGCCACGATCATGGGCACCTGCCTGATCTTTATCGCCATCGGCTGGACGGGCAAGACCTATGAGCCCATGGCCCTGGTGGTAGGCGGCATGATCTGTATTGCGGCGGCCAACGCGGGTGCCACCTCGCAGGATCTCAAATCCGGTTACATCGTGGGCGCCACGCCGCGCAACCAGCAGATCGCGCTGTTCGCGGGCGCCATCGTATCCTCCCTGGTAATCGGCTGGACGGTGCATATCCTTGATACGCCTACCGCCGCAATGGCCGCCAAAGGCATTACGCACGCCATCGGCACGGAAGCATATCCCGCGCCGCAGGGCACGCTCATGGCCACCCTCATCAAAGGCATCCTCTCCTTTAACCTGGACTGGCAGTTTGTGCTGGTGGGCGTATTTATCGCCATCACGCTGGAGCTTTGCGGTGTTAAATCTTTATCATTTGCGGTAGGTGCATACCTTCCCCTTTCCACTACATTGCCTATCTTTATCGGCGGTGTGATACGTGGTCTGGTAGAGTGGAAACAAAAACGTTCCGGTGTGAAACTGACCGCGGAAGAAGAAGAACTGGGCAAAGGCAACCTCTTTGCAACGGGCCTCGTGGCGGGCGGAGCGGTAGCCGGCGTGATCGTAGCCGTACTGTCTGTGAACGAAGGCGTGGCTGCCGGGCTTTCCAACATAAACCTGGAACATGGCCTTTCGGCAATCCTCGGCGGCGGCGGTTACCAGGTGCTCGGCGTGCTGTTCTTTGCTGTAATGGGATATACGCTTTACCGTATCGGACGGCAGAAGCAGGAATCCATGGATAAGCTGTAAACTTTTTAAATTATAATACCTATGCCCTCAAAAAGCTCCTTTTTAGCCATTATGACCGCCATTACCATGCTGGCGGCCTGTAAGGGTAAGGATCTGGAAGAAGTGGAGCCCAAACGCAGATTCATTTCTTTTAAAATGGACGGGAAAGTAGCCCTTTCCGAACAGTCCAACCGCGCGTATTACACGCCCGGCAATATCACAGATGCCGACCCTGACAACGACCAGGCCCAAATACTCATCACCGGGTACACTTACACCCGCGATGTGATCAACATCCGCCTGGCGGCTCCCGGCCCTACGCTTGCGCCCGGCCTGTATACGAACTCCATCCCCGGCAACCTGATCGCCATGGAGATGCACCCGGACTTTGAGCTGCTTACCGCCGACGAGGATTACGGCAACCTGGCCGTGCAGGTACTGGATATGAAAGATTCGGTGATCAGCGCGAGCTTCTCGGGCGCCCTGGTGAGTATGGACGATGGTTCCGTCAGGATCATCACCGACGGTTATTTTAAGATGAAATATCAGCAGGCACCATAAAAAAATAAAGGAGGCAACGACGTTGCCTCCTTTATTTTTCAGTGCATTTACACCGCGATCTTCTCCACCGGGGTGATCCTCAGCTCCACCAGCCTGTTTTGCCGGATGACCCTGATAAACTGGAATTGCCCGATCTTGTCACGGTCCAGCTGCCGGAAAAGCGCATCCGAGGTTTCCACCGGCGCGTCATTAAAAGACACGACGATATCACCGTCTGTAATGCCCGCTTTGCCCGCCGGGCTGTTAGACTCCACACCGGTTACAAACAGCGCGCTTTTGTTCTTCAGCTCCAGCCCGCTTCTCAGCTTGGGTACCAGCGTGATCTGCTGAAGGCTCAGGCCCAGGTAAGCGCGGCTTACCCTGCCGTTTTTCATCAGGTCCGCCGCTATCATCCTTGCCGTATCGATGCTGATGGCAAAACAAAGCCCCTGCGCGCCACGGATCATGGCAGTGTTCACACCCACCACTTCTCCTTTGTAATCGATCAGCGGGCCGCCGGAATTACCCGGGTTCAGCGCCGCGTCTGTCTGGATAAGGCCGTCTATCTGCCGGCCTGTTTCGCTGCGCAGCGAACGCCCCAGGGCGCTCACCACGCCGGCGGTAACGGTATGCTGAAATCCCATCGGGTTGCCGATCGCTATCACCAGCTGGCCGATCTGCAGATCTTCCGCGTGGCCCAGCAGGGCAGGCTGAAAATCATATGCGCTCGACTTCAGAATGGCAATATCCGTATCGGGGTCCTCACCCGTAAGAGTTGCAGGGTAAACGCTGCCGTCGTGTAACATCACGTTGAAATAACTCCCTTTGTGCACCACATGGGAGTTGGTGAAAAGGTAACCGTCTGACGAGAAGAAAAATCCCGAGCCAGTGCCGGTTACGTTCCTGTTGGCATCCAGCCGCTCTATTTTTACGACTGACCTGCCTGCGGCTTCCACCGCGTGATGGATGATCTGGGAATAAGCATCCATAAAACCTCCTTCTTTATCCGTAGGGTGTTACCAAAAACAAGCCACATGAAAAACTTGCCAAATTGGCACAAAAATGGTTACCGGATAAGCCCTAAATTGAATCCTTAATCCAACACACTCCATGAAAGTAATATGTTTAGCCGCAGCAGCATGCCTGGCCCTGGCCGCCTGCTCCTCACCCACGGCCCGGAACCAGCAGACCGCAGACAGTACGCAAACCGCCACCGACAAAAATGCCTCTCTCCGTAAAACCATCGACAGTATTGTCACCCAAACGGATGGTAAGGTAGGCGTGGCCATCCTCCACCTGGGCAGCCGGGACACGCTCACCCTCAACGACACCGCTCATTTCCCCATGCAAAGCACCTTCAAGTTCCCCATCGCCATGGCGGTGCTGAAACAGGTGGATGAAGGCAAGCTGAAGCTGGACCAGGAAGTACCCATCGGTAAAAACTGGATGGCCACCAAATACCACAGCCCGCTCCGCGATTCCCTCGCAAAAGTAAAAGCAGCCGGCAAGCCCACCATCGCCACGATGCTCAGCTATATGGTGTCCCTCAGCGACAACGTGGCCTGTGACGTGCTGCTGGAACTTATAGGCGGCGAACCTGTGGCAAATGACTTTATTCACGGCCTTGGTGTGAACAATATCGCCATTGTAGCCAGCGAAATCAAAATGGGCAAGGCCTGGGACGTTCAGTTCACCAACTGGTGCCAGCCTTCCGCTTACACCCAGCTGCTGGACATCCTGGACAAAGGCACCGCCCTTTCCAAAGCCAGCAATGATTTCCTCCTGAAGATCATGTTCGAGACCACCACAGGCCCCGGCCGCATCCGCGGTCTGCTGCCAAAGGAATTGCAGGTGGCGCACAAAACCGGTACCTCCGGCGTGAATCCCGACGGCCTGGCTGCCGCAACGAACGATGTGGGCATTATTGTGCTCCCGAGCGGGCAGAAGCTGGCGATTGCGGTATTCGTATCGCTTTCCCATGCAGATGAGGCTACCCGCGAAAAGGTGATCGCCCAGATTACCAAAGCGGCGTATGATCATGCTTTAAGTACTGGAAATTAATATCTTATATCGGGCAAATATCTTTCCCCTGATATTCATAAAAAAGCCGGCATACTGCCAGTCATGGTCGGAAGAAATTCCGACCATTTTTATGTTTTGAAGAATATATCAGGATTTCCCCCGCATTGTAGTACAATTAAGGCAATGGCCAAATCCCTTACTTCCATTGAAAAGCGTCTTTTG
>NZ_RMBX01000015.1 GCF_003807585.1 Chitinophaga barathri
ACTTTATAATTAAGTATGAAAAAATGTTGCTTGTAGCCTAAGACCTTTATTAGACCTACATTGTCTAAAATTCTAACTGGGCCTGAAGCAACGGTGGAGGAGCGGGGACTAATACGCAATATAGACCGCAAGTCTACAGGAGCTGATAGTTCCCCCCGCTCTTTCCACAAAAATGCACATCTTTTTCACAGTATCCGCACTCCCCCCGGGCCCCCCTCCTTAAATGCTTATAGTAGTAATAGTAGTAGTAATCTTTTTCAAAGAACTATTTTGAACTAAAGGAGGAGCAGCAGCGCTAGAGTGGGTAGGGTGACGAAGCAATCTCCTGCATCGGATGGGAGGTACTTCAGGATATGGAGGAGATTGCTTCGTCGCGGCTCCTGCACAAATCCCCGCTACTTCTCGCAATGACGACCTTTTCACAACGACGATCCGAACAAGGCCAGTTCTGCGTTAGATTTTCTCGCATTACTAAAACCGTGCACTAATGCGCTTAGTTTTAACTAACGGCTGGGACCAATAAAAAAGGGGCCGTTCTATTAGAACGGCCCCTTCAGAATATCTTTCTTTATTACACTGCGATCTCTTCTACCCAGATATGATCGGCTTCGGTTTTACGGAGGGAGAGATTATAGCCGGCAACAATAATGCATATTGGATCTCCCAGCGGCGCCACCTTTTCTACTTTTATGGTCTCTCCAGGAACACATCCCATCTCCATGAGTTTTATATGAATATCGCTTTTTTCAAATTCCCGGATTACTGCACTTTTGCCAATCGTTAGGGATGAGAGTTTAATCATAAATATTTGTTGAGCGAGTTAAAACCGATCTGTGACCATGGCCCCAGCTATTACAGCGCAAAGGTATTGCACAATGGCCAATATGCAAAAAATGAAGGTGGACGATCCGAATTTTCACTATAATTTTACACTATGGCAGTACATTTTTCCGCCCATGAAGTGAAAGTGGGTCTTAAGCACCGTACCAGGTTAAAGCAGTTCATCCGGGAGTTATTCGAAAGAGAGGAACAGGGATTATCCAATCTCCAATACATATTCTGTACGGATGAATATCTTCTACAGTTAAATGAAGAGTTCCTGAAGCATGATACCTATACAGACATCGTTACGTTCGAGCTTTCGGATGATCCGGATGTTACGGAGGGAGAGATTTACATAAGTATCGACAGGGTGAAGGAGAATGCGGATAAGTATGAGGTGACGGAAAACTATGAACTTCATAGGGTGATTTTTCATGGGGCTTTGCACTTATGCGGGTATAAAGATAAGTCGAAGAAGGAAGAAGAACTGATGAGGCAGAAAGAGGATGAATATTTACAGCTGTACTTTCAGCAATAGGGTTTACTTATTGTTGTTTCGAATAGGATGTTTGGAGGAATGTTCCACGTGGAACATTCCTCTTTTTGTTTTTTGAAGACTTGTATTTGATTTTCCGGGTAATAGAGTTTGATTATTTGGATGAAATGAAATGTTCCACGTGGAACATTGTTTATTTTTTTAGGCAATATCCCTTATCTCCCCTCCCTTTGAAAGCCGGGTCTCTCCTTCTAAAAGGAGAAAAAGAATACCCTTAGATAAGAAGTCAGCCTACTTTTTTTAATATTTCGGACTGATATCATCCTGTAACTACCCCTTACTATACTTCCCGGATGTCTTTCTCTGTATTCTATCTTGCACTCCTCCCCCGGAAACTAACCCCTTTCATAGTAATAGTACCGTACCCCTTAAAGTATGATTCCTTCCTTTTTATTGCCTTAATATATCTCAGGGTTAAATTACCTGGCTTCTCAGCAAGGTTTCCTATTCCCCTTACTCCTTCCACCCCCTCTTCTTTGATCAAAAGGAAGGAACTCATCCCTTTAGAAGTATGAAAAAGCCCAATTTCACTATCCTGTTCCTTCAGGAAATAGCTCCTTGCTCAATAAATACATTGCCTCCATGTACCTTTTGTAGAGATGGATAAGACCTGATCCACTGTCCTTTCCCTCCAGGAATCTCCTTTTACTTCCCCATACCCGCGTTCCTTTCCTTTCACCCGGATATCAAATCATACCGAATTCTTTGAAATTGCCTTCCTTTAAGACTGCTACCTTCCCCCTCCTTTCCCTCATCACCTTTCTACCCCTTTTAATCCCCTCCCCATCAATCTTTTGCCTTAACTTTGCATTCTCAAAATTCAAGTAATGTTCCCTTCTTACGATGTAATTGTTGTGGGCGCCGGACATGCCGGTTGTGAAGCCGCCGCCGCTGCCGCTAATATGGGGTCAAGGGTGCTGCTGGTAACCATGAATATGCAAACCATCGCGCAAATGAGCTGTAATCCCGCTATGGGTGGTATAGCCAAAGGCCAGATCGTTCGCGAAATAGATGCCCTCGGCGGATACTCCGGTATCGTTACAGACCAGTCCATGATACAATTCCGCATGCTGAACCGTAGTAAAGGTCCTGCCATGTGGAGCCCAAGAACACAAAACGACCGCATGCTCTTCGCCGCCAAGTGGAGAGAAGCCCTTGAAAATACGCCGAACGTGGACTTTTACCAGGATATGGTGAAAGGCCTCATCATCAAAAACGGAACCTGCCAGGGTGTGATCACCGGCCTCGGTCATGAAATCTCAGCCAAAGCAGTGGTATTGACCAATGGAACTTTCCTCAATGGCGTGATCCATATCGGGGATAAACAATTCGGCGGCGGCCGTGTAGCGGAAAAAGCAGCTACCGGTATCACCGAACAACTCGTTTCCCTGGGTTTTGAAAGCGACCGACTGAAAACAGGCACCCCTCCCCGGATAGACGGACGCTCCCTGGACTATTCCAAAATGGAAGAACAAAAAGGGGATGAAGAAATAGTAGGCTTCTCCTACATGGACGTTGAAAAAATCCGCCCGGATCAGCAACGCAGCTGCTGGATCACCTACACTTCCGAGCAGGTTCATGAGATACTGCGCACAGGTTTTGACAGATCTCCCATGTTCCAGGGTAGGATCCAGGGTATCGGCCCACGTTATTGCCCCAGCATCGAAGACAAAATCAACCGTTTTGCCGAACGCGAACGCCACCAATTGTTCGTAGAACCCGAAGGTTTTAACACTGTCGAGATCTATGTGAACGGTTTTTCTACCTCCCTCCCGGAAGATGTTCAGCTGAAAGCATTAAAAATGGTGGCCGGTTTTGAAAACGTGAGAATGTTCCGACCCGGTTATGCCATCGAATATGATTACTTCCCACCTACCCAATTGCAGTTTTCCCTTGAGACAAAACAGGTAAGTAACCTGTTTTTCGCGGGCCAGATCAACGGGACTACCGGTTATGAAGAGGCAGCTTGCCAGGGTTTAATGGCCGGCATCAACGCACATTTGAAAGTAAAAGAACAGGCGCCGCTGGTTTTGAAACGCAGCGAAGCATACATCGGGGTACTCATAGATGACCTGATCAACAAAGGAACGGACGAACCTTACCGGATGTTTACCTCCCGCGCGGAGTTCAGAACACTCCTCCGCCAGGATAATGCAGACCTCCGTTTGACAGAAAGAAGCTATAAACTGGGTCTTGCCACAGAAGAAAGAATGGAGAAAACCCGCCAGAAACTGGCCGGGGTGGAAAAAGTAAAAACTATTCTGAAGGAATTGCCGCTGGAACCGGAAGAGACAAATACCTGGCTCCAGGAAAATAACTCCGCTCCGCTTACACAAAAACAACGTGCTCACCAGGTATTACTCCGCCCGGGATTGGATATTATGTCCATGAAAAACAACCTGCCCAAACTTGCAAAAGCATTGGAAGGTTTCAGCCGGGAAGTTTTGGAACAGGTAGAAATCCAGGTGAAGTACGATGTATATATCGAAAAGGAAAATGAACTGGTGCAGAAAATGAGTCAACTGGAAGACCTGATGATTCCGGACACTTTTGATTATTCTAAACTCGTTTCTTTATCCAACGAAGCGCGTCAGAAATTCACCAGGATCAAACCAAGAACTTTGGGCCAGGCGAGCAGGATCAGCGGAGTAAATCCGAGCGACGTGCAAATCCTCATGGTTTATATGGGCCGGTAAATTTTCAACATAATTTTTCAGAGAAAGAGCATCAGTTGATGCTCTTTTTTTGTCACAAGACCAGAAAATATATAAGTAATTGACTTTCAATAAAATAAAAACAACCTCAAATTTTAACGATCTCGGCATGTATAAGGTTATGCCCTCAAAAAGGATAAAAATCGATAAAAAAGCCTGAAAATCCCCTTAAATTTGAACCAGTGATTTTTCCTCCAAAAAGAGCTTCAATTTTCGCCAGTGCATTATTTTTTTCCAGGCATCAGGCAACCGAATGAGTTAAAGCCCCGTAAACTGTAAAACAACTTTTAAAAACAGCGCGGTACCTGGTAATATTTTGTGCCGGGGGTTGTAGAAACAAAAAAGAACAGGTAGTAACAAAAAACAGTGCAGGACATTTCTGAAATCATAGCAGGCTGCAGGTCGTGGAACCGGAGCAGCCAGGAAGCACTTTACCGGCAGTTCTTCGGATATGCCATGGCTATCTGTTTGCGTTACGCGAATAACAAGAATGAGGCGATTGAAATCTTAAACGATGGGTTCTTGAAAGTTTTTTACCACATCAATTCTTACGATACGTCCCGACCGTTTAAAAGCTGGCTCAGTAAGATCATGGCCAACACGGCTATTGATCATCTGCGCAGCCGTAAGAAAATTGCTTTTGCGGAAGATATATCCCAGGCGTATGATCTTGGGGTTTCCGATGATAAAGCTTTAGACAAACTATCCTATGACGAAATTCTGCTCCTTGTTCAGAATCTCCCCCCGGCTTATAAGACAGTCTTCAATTTATACGTGATGGAAGGTTTTCAACACCAGGAAATTGCCGCTATGCTGGGAATTTCCGAAGGCACATCCAAATCGAACCTGTTTAAAGCAAAAAAAATATTGAAAGAAAAGATAGAAGAATTATCATCCCTTAAAATACCAGGCGCCGGCACGTTCGGTGCAACCGTGAAAAAATGAGCGAACAGTTTGAAAATATAATCCGTAAAAAGCTGCAGGAAGCTGAGCCTTCATTTGACCCCGCCGCCTGGGAACAAATGAAATCGAAGCTGGACGATGCAGACCGCCGCAGACCGTTCTGGTGGTGGTGGGCCGGAGGTTTGCTGCTGATCGTAGGCCTGGGTGGCTGGTGGTGGTTCGCCGCCGTTACTGATGTAAATAAATCCGGCACCGGTGGATCTGTGAACAACTCAGCGAATATCCGGGAAAATAAAGTTCCTCCTTCCGCCAATCCAGGAGCGAATAACAATGATGTGGATAAACCGGCCGGGAGACACAGGCCATATTCATCAGCACCGGCCGGCACCGCAAATCTTTATCCGCAAAGCGGGAAGAATGTGAATAACCCCGTGCGAAATTCAGGCATCTCCGCAAACATTAACAAGCAGGCAGGAAATAATCCTGTTACGGTAAATCCTTCCAACAATTCATCCGTTACGCATTCGAAAGATGTGAATAACCCCGTTGCAGGAACTGAACCGATAAAAAATAATTCATCTTCCGGCGAAAATGTGAATAACACGCCAAACACATCCGGTGTAACCCCAGGGAATCCGCAAAGTGGTTCTTCCGTCCCGGGGAATGTGAATAACCCTTCAACAATAAACCCGCTTCCCGGGATCATCCCTCTCACTCCAACAAATGTGGATAACCCGGCTCAAAAGCCAGGCACGGTAAGCGATTCAGCGATGAATACAGAAGATAAAAAGAAACCCGCGCGCAAAAAACAACAACGCGGATTTGACGGTGGCTTGTTCCTAGGTCCGGATATGAATGTGACACCCGCATTTAAAGGAATGCCCGTGGGCATCACCACCGGCCTGATCGTAAGATATCATGTGAATAACCGCTGGTATATCAGCAGCGGCGTGGGGTATGCTAAAAAATTGTACGGCGCTTCTCCTTCTGAATATTCATCCAATTATCCGCCGACCTATTACGCCATCGATGCGAACTGCGATGTGATAGACATCCCGCTGAATATAAGTTACACTTTTGCACAAGGCAAAAAAAGCAGCTGGAGCGCAACGGCCGGTGCATCGTCTTACCTTATGCTCAAGGAAAAATACGAATACCATTACCCGAACAACGTAAAATATACCCGCGAATACGACAACCAGAACCACCACTATTTTTCAGTGATCAATCTCGGCGTGACCTGGGAAAAACAAACGCGCAGCCGCCTCAGCTGGGGATTGCAGCCGTATGTAAAAATCCCCGTGAACGGTGTGGGCCAGGGAAGCGTGAGAGTATATTCCGCCGGGGTAACGGTGCAGGCTATACTGGGAAAGAAAAAAGACTAACGGGATTTTTTCTCGCGGATGTTTTTGTAAATCTTTATCGCTAGCATCAGCACCACCACAAATATTATCAGCCCAACCATCGCCCAGATCATACTGAGAAAACTTTTCAGCACTACCAGGAAAACGATGGCCACGAGAAATATAGTGGCTACTTCATTCCACACGCGGAGTTGTGTGGAAGTAAGTTTCACACGGCCCTTCATGAGGTCTTTAAAAATGCCGTGGAGAAAAAAGAAATAGACATACAGCCCCAGCACAAAACCCAACTTTATCCACAACCAGAACGGAACACTGCCTAAAAGTATCAACATCCAGGGCCCGAAGATAAGCGTGAGCACGGCCGAAGGCCAGGTGATCCCAAACCAGAGCCGCTTCATCATGATGCGGTATTGCTCCTGTAAAATTTGCCTGCGCGGTTCTTGCATCGTTTCCGCTTCCGTGTAATACACAAAAAGACGGACGATGTAAAACAACCCGGCAAACCAGGTGACAATAAAAATGATATGGAGGGCCTTAATGGTGAGATACATACCCGGCAAAATTACATAAAATCATCTACCGCCTGCATGATTCCGCGCAGGTAACATTTCCCGCTGGTGCAGCGAACGGTAAATTATCCAATGAATAACAATACCCACCAGGAAATTCAGGATACACCAGAAGGTCATCCAGCTATTCTCCTGGTAAAACCCCGCGGCGAAAAACCAGCAAAGAAAATACACGTGGAACCATCCCGGCACCAGCCAGGTTACCAATGGTAAGTGTGTTCGTGTCACCGTGCCTTTTTTCATAAAACCTAATACCGCTATGGTGATAAAGATCACAAACAAAGCCACCAGCCTGTGTGCGCTGGTAATCCCCAAAGTCCGCAGCCAGTCCGAAAGGGGGAACAGGGAAATATACAAAGCCACCTGTGAAATGAGAATAGATAATAATGGTGTGGCAATCCTCCAGGCTTTGCGGCCTGCCCACTTTACTTTTTCCAGCAGCCGTGCAAATACGGAGTAATAAAATACTACCAGCAACCAGCCGTAGAAATTACCGTAAGGAATGCCAAACCATTGGCCGGTCAATGAGAATTGAACACCGGTGCGGTTTTCCCAGTCCCAATGCCACATGTGCAGGCGGTAAGCGACCACGTCCATACTGAGATCGATGTTTATCGCCAGCAGTGTGTCTACTGCGGCCGCGGCCCAGATGGGCATATTGAGCGCATCCGTTACCAACCTTGCCGTGTACATGATCACGGCCCATCCCATGCCAATGCAAAGCGGGATATCTTTCGGGTCGTTGCCGAACATCACCCAGAACTTTCCGTATACATAACCCGCACTCGCCCTCACATTCACATACTCCAGCAGCAGGCCGAAGCCCAGGCCGCCCAGCAGGTATGCCATGTGGCCGGGCCCTTTTTTCCAGGCGTGGTATATGCACAACATGAACAGGATGTACATGCACAATTCCGTAAGAGGATAACAGAAAAAGGGCGGATAGCCGTAAGGCATGCCGGCAAAGGGTTTCATACGCGAATGTTTATAACTGTTCTTTGTCCATATACGAATCTTTCCGGCTGTCCTTGGAAACCGTATATACGATCAGGGAAATAAAAATACAAAACGCTACATACCAATAATACCAAGGCTCATGGCCAAGGTCTTTGAACCAGAGTGCGAGATATTCCGCCGTTCCGCCAAACAGCGCGACCGTCATGGCATACGGGAAACCCACGCCCAACGCGCGGATCTCAGCGGGGAACAATTCCGCTTTCACAACTGCATTGATGGAAGTATAGCCGCTTACAATCAGCAAGGCCGCGAGTATCAGGAAAAAAGCCGACCATGGTGAAGTAGTATGGCTGATAGCGGTGAGGATCGGTACGGTGAAAATAGTTCCGAGTATACCGAAGCCCATCAGTAAAGGTTTTCTCCCCACTTTATCCGACAACATGCCGAACAAAGGCTGCAGCAGCGCGTAGATCAGCATGAGGCAAAAAGTAATGAGCGTGGATTGTTCCGTCGTGAGTTTCACGGTATTCACGAGGAATTTCTGCATGTAAGTGGTGTAAGTATAAAACGCGAGCGTTCCTCCCATCGTGAGCCCGATTACAGTGAGCACGGCTTTCGGGTGGTTTTTGAAAAGCGCTTTTACAGAGCCGCGTTCTTTCTTTTTGATATCCACATTCACCGATTCGTGCATGTTCCGCCGGAGATACAAGGCCACCAGCGCCAGCATGGCACCGATCACAAAAGGAATACGCCAGCCCCATTCCGCCAGTTGTTCTTTATCGAGGAAAACTTTCTGCAACAGCAATTGGATTCCCAGCGCCAGCAGCTGCCCGCCGATGAGGGTCACATATTGAAAACTGGAGAAGAAACCACGCCGGTTTGAGTCCGCTACTTCACTGAGATAAGTGGCGGAAGTACCATACTCCCCTCCCACGCTCAGCCCCTGCAGCAGTCTTGCCAGCAAAAGCAACACCGGCGCGGCCATCCCGATACTCGAATAGGACGGTGTGCAGGCGATCATAAACGATCCGAAGGACATGAGCATAACGGACAAGGTCATGGCCGTTTTGCGCCCGCGTTTATCCGCGATGCTGCCAAAGAGCCATCCGCCGATAGGCCGCATCAGGAAACCTACGGCAAAAATAGCCGCCGTGTTCAGCAGCTGGACGGTAGGATTTCCTTTGGGGAAAAATACCGGCGCGAAATATAAAGCGAACGCCGCATAGGCATACCAGTCGTACCATTCCACCAGGTTGCCTACAGAACCGGTAAAAATGGCTTTCAGGCGCCAGGCGGTGCCGGCATTTTTAGGGATCGTGGAAGTGGTCATCCTCCAAAAATAATTAATTCCGGGTCAAGTAGGTTTTGCGGGCGGGTCTTAAAAAAGTATATATTCGGAAACTATGGAAAACAACAGGCAGGGAGTTAACCGCAACATCAGGATACGCATGAGCCAGATGCGGAAAACTATCCGAAGGATTCAGCAAAAGCAGCACCAGCAACAGCTTTCACTGCATGAAAGTTTTATGAGGATTGATAGCCTTCATGAACGTTACCGGAAAATGTGGGGGATAAAGTAACTCAACAAACAGATTTACTTCTCCCACTCCAGCGGCAGTCCTATAAATTTACCAAAAGGTTTTGCGGCTTCTTTCAGGGCTTTTTGCTGTGCCGCGGTGAAAGGTTTGAACGGGGTGTATTCCATCCCGATGATATTTTTTTTGATATTCCTCCGCCAGGTGCCGGCCACCTTTCTGTTTAGCAGGATGATGTAAGGCAGCAACCCGTTGGGCGTGGACATGGGTTTGGAAAATTCTTTATCCAGCATGAGCCCTTTATCTTTGAAGCCCATGTAATATTCGTCGAAGCCGGAAAGGAGTTTGATGCCAGTGGCGGGTTTGCCGGGTTTTATATCCGGGAGCATCCAGTATTCCTGGTCCTGTACAGTTACGGAATGCAGGGATTTCCCATGGGAAAGGAAAGCAGCTTTGCAGGCCGTGACCGGGTGACCACTCCACCAGGAAAAATCCTGTGCGGTGGCAGGCCCATGACCGGTGATAAATCTGAGCGCCAGCCGGCTTAACGCTTCCTGTTGCGGGATCTTTTTACCGGCAGGCACATAATCATCCAGCAGGGCGTATGTAAATTCTTTGCCGCGGCGTTTTCCGAAACACAGTACCTGGTCCATTCCCGCGCGATACAGCATGTGATTGAGACGTTGCGATTCGCAGTTTATCTTTTTCTTTTCCAGCAAAAGTTTCAGCTCATCCCTTGTCAACTCTTTCCCTCCCGTCAAAGCATCGCGGATAATGGTGGTACTTTTCAACAGTGTTTTTTCATCCAGCTCCAGCTTACGGTTAAGGCTGGCGCTGGTGGATACAAAACGGTCGCGTGTAAGCGCGATGAGCCACCGGGCGTCTTCCGGGTGCACGATGTGTATAGTACTTCGTACGCTATACGTCCTGATAAGTGATTTATCCGCAAAGGCCGCATCCGCCATTTCATCCGTGAAGCCTGGCATACGCAGGCCCATTGCCCATTTGGCGGCCGCGTAATCCTGCGCCTGCATGGCACATAGGTGGCTGGCCAGCCCGGGAGCCTTACCTGTAAAAGGTTTCGTGATATATTGTTGCTCCAGGCGGAGCTGAAGGATGTCAGCGATAGTCATACCCTTCGAAATTATATTTATTTTAGTGTATGCGGAAATTGATAATTGTTTGTACCTGGATGATGGGATTGTTCCTGACAGCATCGGCCCGGCAGAACCCGTTCACCGGCACCTGGAAAATGAGCAGCAAACCATGGCCCCATATCCCGGCTACCATTATGGAACTGGAAATTGGGGAACCGTCGAACGGCGTATTGTTTCCCGCGAAGCTCAACATCCGGTACAGCATCTTCTCCGCCTCCTATAAAGTATTGCTGGTAAAAAAGAATGAACGCCAGCTGGGCATCGGCAGGAACAAAGTACCATTGAGCGAAGTGCCCTTCCGGCTGGGCATCTGGCTCATGTACCTGAACGGTACGCTGGACCTGAAAGGGAAAAACCTGGAGCTGAACAGGATGTGGATAGACAACTTTGGCATCTGGATGAAAGGCCTTTACGACGATGACGAAATTTATGTCAATACAAAAGTGACCCTCCGCGATATGCTCTACCGCGATTCCCTCACTTTTCACAAAACGGCCAATACACCCTGGAAAGACACTGCTGTGCAGGAAATACTGCATCCTGAGAACGGGGACATTTTTTACGGGATGTATGACAAGATCATTTCGCATGAAAGGTCCGTCGTGCTGCAGATCAACGACCAGGAGACGCTGGACAAAGACACGGTAACGCTTGTGCACAACGGGAAGCGGCTGCTGGATAAAGCGGAAGTAAATGAAGATAACCGCCGCCAGCATATTATGCTGGACACCGGCATGAACATCCTCGCGTTTTTCGCGGACAACTACGGCCGGCTACCGCCCAACACGGGCCGGCTTTACATGGGCATCGACAAAAACGAATATTCACTGGACTTTACTTACAGGGCCAACGCATTCGCCACGTTTATGGTGGCGCAGGTAGTATATGAGCCCGGTAAAAAAGATTCGGCCACAGCAACCATAGCAGAGAACACCCGGAAAACCGAGCCCCTTGGCGCTTTCGGGGTAAACGAAAAAAATCTCACGCTCGAACTATGGGACGGGCAGGTGGAAGATGGGGACAGCGTTACCCTCCGCCTGAACGGAACGCTTATCCAGTCCGGCTTCCCGGTGAAACAAAAATTGTCGCGGGTACCGGTGGAGCTGAAGCCGGGAGAAAATATCCTGGTGTTTATCGCGGATAACCTTGGCAGCATCCCGCCCAATACCGCAGAGTTGCGCATCAGGTACGGCGGGCAAACGAAAAGTTTCGGGCTGAACACCGATATGAAACGGAATAACGAAATCAGGATCACCTATGTGCCCAAATAAAAATGGGTTGGTTTTGCAGACAGGTTATCTGCAAAACCGTTGAAACAAAGGATGATCAGATAACGTCGTTGTCCTGCACCAGTTTGGTTTCGAGACAATCAGTAATATCGAAGAAGAAATTTTCGTAGCGGTAGGAAATGTGATCCTCGCTCACTTCGCGGGTTTTGATCACAAGTTTGTCGATGGTACGGTCCTGGTGTTCAATCAGGTTTTGTTTGTGCACCTCCCAGGGCAGCCCGCGGGATTTCCAGATCAGCTCGAGGACATGATACTGTACTTCCACAAACAGGGCGCACCCGGTAATGGATATAATAATGGGCTCGTCGATGGTTTCACCAGAGCCGCCGCTGATGGGCAGGCTTACGTTGAACAGGGCAGACAGGCGCTCCCTTAAGGATTTGTGTTTCATGGGATTGGGTTATAAGTGCCTAAGCATGGAATTATTCGATGGTGCAAATATGGCGGGTTGAATGATAAATTTGGGTTAAGCAGGCCCTACAAACAGTCTACACTACAGCATATTTTTTATAATCAATTGATATTCAATCAAATTATTTGCCGGATGTAGACATCCAGGGAATCATCTTTCCCCAGTCCGAACTTCTGTTTAAGCCGGTATTTGGTCATTTGAATGCTGCGGGGCTCTATGTTCAGCAAAGAAGCGATTTGCTTATTGGAGAGTTTCATGTAAATGAGGGCGCAATACTTTTCGTCCAGCGGGGTTAATTTCTGCACGGCTTTTTCATGCAGGGAGGTATAAAAACCGGGGTGGATATTTTTGAGCGAAGCCCGGTATTCTTTAAAATCATCATCCACCTGCTGTTCCTTATGAATGAGTTTGTCCATATTGAGGCCGGGCTGATGTAGTTTTTCGCGGAGGGCCTGAAGGATGTCGTTTTTCCTTTCCAGCTGAAGGGCAGAGGCCATTACTTCTTTCTGAAGCTGCTCCAGCCGTGCGGTGACACGGGCCGTTTCTTCTTCCAGGACAAATATTTTCTCCGCCTGTGCCGCGGTTTGCTCTTCGTATAGCCTGCTGCGTAACTCGGCCTGATCCAGGTCATGGGAGAGGTTATGGTTGTTTTTTTCGAGCAGGATTATTTGGAGGCGGGCGGTTTCTTTTTCCTGGAGTAGCCGTCGTTCTTTTTGTTCTACATATTTTTTGCTATAATAAAAAGACCTGATGAGAAATGCTACACCGAGAATGGTAAGTATGGCAATGCCGCCGTATAAGGCTATCAACAGCAGCGTCAGGTTTGTAAGCGGCATCATTTTTCGTTTTGCATCCTCACCGCCGCTGCCACAGACAATCAACTTCGGATTTATCCAGGAACGATAACGGGCATACGAAAACCCGGGTGAAGAAGTCGTAATGTGGCGATCTTACAAAATAACATTATTTATAAATTTCCGCGAAATAAAGCCAGTTGAGGGAGAACGAAATAGGAACGGAAGGGTGCCGGGGAATGCCATTAACAAAAAAAGGGCGTACCTGGATAGATACGCCCTGTTCCCTTCCGCCAGAGTTAAGCAAGGATGTAGGGCCATCGTTGTGGCCGGCTTAACAAAAGATTTGCTTCATCATCATTTTTAAAACGTTCCAGCACCGGGTCCCAGTGGAGCTTGCGCTTCAGCTTCATGCCCGCATGGTTCAGCAGGCATACGGTGCAGGCGCGGTGCCCCACTTCTATCGGTGTGATGGGCGGGATGCGGCTCACGATGGACTCGAGCCAGTTTCCATGATGATCTTTGCTGTCCACCAGTCTTATTTCGTTCTCCCCGATTACGGAGGTTAATATTTTCGGGTCGCTGGCATCCAGGGCTTTGCTGTTTTTGGCTGCCTGGGTAGGATCGTTTGCCGTAGCGGAATAATTTCCGCGGGAAACAAAGATCCAGCCTTCGGAGCCAACGAACTTCACGCCATTCGGGAAACTGTTGCTGGCCAATACTTTTACGCCGTTGGCATAAATGTTCTCTGATTTGAAGGGGCCGTGTACATCCCAGAGGTTGCCTGCTTTGGGAAATTCCGCTTCAGCTGTGATTTCTATCGGGCCGGTGTATTCGGTCCCCATGCCCCAGTTCACGATATCAAAGTGATGCGCCCCCCAGCCGGTAATCATGCCTGCGCCAAACTGCTCGCAGCGGAGCCAGCCCGGGCGGGAAAAATCATTGAGCGGATGTACCCTCTTGAGGGTATACGGCGCTACCGGCGTTTCGCCCAGCCATTTTTCATAATTGAGCGAAGCGGGAACGGGCATGTCATGCTCCACGGTGCTTTCCGCCGGGTTGTCTATCGGAAGGCCCACGTAAATAGTATGCAGCTTGCCGATGCGCCCGTTGCGTACCAGCTCGCAGGCTCTTTTGAACTGCGGCATGGAACGCTGCTGGCTGCCGATCTGGAGAATGCGCCCGGACTTGTGTACTTCATTGCTGAGGAACCGTCCTTCCGCAATAGTGAGCGAAGCTGGTTTCTGCATGTACACATCTTTCCCGGCGCGCACGGCGGCAACGGCCGGCATTACGTGCCAGTGGTCCGGCGTACTGATGATCACTGCGTCGATATCTTTGTTCGCCAACAGGTCTTCGTAATTTTCATACGTTTTTACCGCGTCCGAAGCCTGGCCGGTTTTTTTGGTATAATACTCGTTCACGAGTTTCCGGGCGGATTCAACACGGTTTTTATCCAGGTCACAAACAGCAAGAATCCTGGCCTGGTCGTGCTTCCACACGCCGGGCATGTCATGTTCACGCGAAATGCGGCCGTTGCCGATGGCGCCGATATTGATGCGGTTGCTGGGCGCCATGGGCCCTTTTATAACGTGAGCGGGCACAATGGTGGGTAAATTCGTAAGCGCCAGTGTGCCTACGGCGCCTTTGATGGAATTTTTCAGGAATTTCCTCCGGGACGATTCCTGGCCAGTTTTCTTGGAATGCATGTGGAATATGGATTTAGATTTTTAAAAACCAATAGAATTGCCGCCGTCTACCGCAAGGCTCGCGCCTGTGATAAAACCGGCAGCGTCTGAGGCAAGGAAAACCGCGGCGAGGCCAACGTCTTCAGGTTTACCAAGTTTTTGCATGGGCGTTCTGCCCAGTACTTTGGACTTCCGTTCAGGGTCGTTGTTCAGCGCTTTGGCGGACATTTCCGTTTCGATAAAACCCGGCGCAATGCAGTTGATGCGGATGCCGGAGGGTGACCATTCCACCGCCAATGCTTTGGTCATACCTTCTATGGCGGACTTTGCGGCGGTGTACGCAATCACCTTGGGAATACCGTAACGGCTGGCCATGGAGCTCACCATTACGATGCTTCCTTTTTTTCGAGGGATCATTTTGCGGGCCACTTCCCGGGAAAGGGCAAACACCGCGGACTGGTTCGTGCGTACCACGTTCTCAAACTCCGCGTCCGATACATCGAGCGCATCTTTTTTGAGATGGATGCCCGCATTGTTCACCAGTACGTCCAGCGGGCCGTACTCCTGCTCGATGCGCTCCACCAGCGCCGGTATGTTTTCCAGCGCGGAAAGGTCCGCGGTGATAAACGAGGCCTGCGGCCCCAGCTTTTCCACAGCTTCCTGCAACACATTTTCCCGGCGGCCGGCAATGATCACCCTGGCGCCGAAGCGGATGAAGGTGCAGGCCATGGAAAGGCCCAGGCCCGAACCGCCCCCGGTAACCAGTACCAGTTTGCCTGACAGATTGAACTCGTTCATGTTCGCTATTTTTCTTTGGCCATGGCCTGACCAGCTGTAGTAACGTAATATTTCGTAATCATGTTGGATACTTCCCAATCCGGCACCTTCCCCGTTTTCAGGAACTGCATGTAGCGTTGTAATACCTCTGCGAAGTGCGCTTCATGGCCTGTTTTCAGGTTTTCAGGTATTTGTATTTTCCAGCGTTTATCCTGTTTTTCCAGGGTGATGCCGGGATATTTACCCGCCAGCTGCTGGATAGCAGCCTGTACTGCCTGTTCGTAACCGGCTTCAGTGCTGATGGCCTCAATATAGATCTCCGGCTTCCAGCTTTCTTCTTTCCCCTGGCGGATCACGATGTTTGCTTTGGTTCCGCGCGCAATTGCGTAGTGGGAATCTCCGCCGCCTTCGGGCGCCTGGAAGTTCCATAACGCGGACGCACGAACGTTAATGCCTTTTACCGCGTAGTGAACCGTACCATTGGCCGCCACTTCCACGATCGTATCCTGTTTTACATATGCTTTCAGAAAATCCGGGAAAGCGGCTGCACCGGTAATGGCGTTGAACTGCCCCAGCGTAAGCGGTGTTCTCCACTTATCGGCTTTGGTAAGTTGGATGTCCGACTGGTAATTCAGCGCGGTGGTATCAAACAGCATCCAGTGGGCGAGGTCCACCAGGTGGGTGTTCACGTCCACAATCGCATCGCCCTGCTGTGAGGGGTCAAAGAACCAGGACGGGCGGCGGAGCGTTTTGCCGGAAACCATTTTATAAAAATGATGAATGCTTTCGATCTCGATAGTGGGTTTATCCACAGTGCCGGGTTGCAGATCGCCGAATACGGCCGGCTGATGGATCAGTTCCTTTTGCAGGATGTTCGTGATCTCGGAGCGTTCTGTCATGATATCGTACAATAGGACTTTTTTCTCCGCCGCCGCTGTGAAAGAGGCTTTCAGCGATTCAAAATCTTCCGTGGTGATAGCCATCGGCTTGTCTGCCAGTACGTTCATACCCGCCTGTACGGCTGTACTGATATACTTTGTTTTGTCGTGGTTATTGCCGGCAATTACGACCACACTGCCTTTTTTATCGGCGGCCATTTTTTCCAGGAAATCCGGGCCGGTGTACACTTCTTCTTTCCAGTGTGTAGGATTGTCCGGGCGGGCATTGTAGGAGTTGATGAGGCTCATGTGCGCGTCCAGCTCGGGGCCTTCGGGCGCATACACATTCACGACGCTGTCGATGCCTGGTGTGGTGCTTTTCTGGACGAGCGCGGCATGAAAGTGCCCGGGAGCCAGGGTAATGAGGTGTACCATTTGCTGTTGTTCTTCTTTCGGTGTTGAGGGATTGCAAGCCGCCGCCAGCAGGCCGGCTCCCAGGATGTAGCTGTTGTATTTCATGGTTTGCGTTTGTATTTATTCATACCGCACCGGCGTCCCGGGGCTGGTAGCATAAGCTTTTGAAAGGTTACGGTTGCCGCTCTGGCTCACCACCCAGCGGAGGCCTTCGTACAGGTGGTTGACAAATACTGGCTCGGCGTAATCAAGTTTGTTGTGACCGAGGGACGTGAACCAGATATGCCCACCGTCGAAATCCTGGTACCATACCGCGGGATAGTTATTGCCAAAAGATCCCTGGTTTTTTGTCAGCACAGTATCGTTCACATCTTTCAGGCTGGATACATCATGTGCGATGAGCGTTTTGATGCCCGGGTACATTTCCTTTGAAAAATAACATTCATCCGGGCGTTCCCAAACCTTCGGTACATTGGTCATAGACGGGTGTTTGGGGTCTATCACCTGCAGGGTGAACTTCTGGTATTTGGCGTGCCAGCTGAAAGTACCGCCGATCATCATCTTGAACCAGGTCCATTTACGTTCGGTGCCGATGGCGGAGTGTACACCCATAAAACCGCCGCCGGACTGAATATACCGCATGAAGGACACTTTTTGAGCATCCGTGTCAAACACGTCGTTGTTTGTACTGGTAAAAATGAGGGCGTCGTACTTGCCGAGATTGGCGTCGTTAAATACAGCAGGATCTTCGGACACGTCCACGGCAAACCCGTGATCTGTTCCCATCTTTTGGAAAGCCGCCACAGCGCTGGGGATATTATCATGCACGAACCCTTTGCCATTCTTGGTATAAACCAGTACGCGGGTTTTTTTCCAGTTCACATCGCTGCCGCTGATGCCCGCGGCGGAGCTGCAGGCCATGCCATAAACGGCGAAACAAAATAATGCGAGGAAAATAAACGGTCTCTTAAAACTCTTACCTGTCATAAGTGAGAAAATGATTAAATGTGGAATACAATACGGCTCCCTGTTTACATAACGCGGCCCATGGTTAAAAGTAAGGATCAGTTGCGGGGAAAGCAATAACCGCATGACAATTAACCGCTTCACCCGCTATTACAACGTTTGAACATCCGGATGGCCGGTACTTTCAATCCTGCTTATCATGAAATTTTTTTAGCGTTCAACAGCCGTTTTTCCATAAAAAAGATGTAGCTTATATTAAGATTGCAATCGATTGTATTAAAAGTAAGAAACATTTAACCAACTAGGATCTATCGCGTTACTGAATATTTATTGATTCCACTAAAAAATGAAAGACTATGCAAAGGACAAGTTGCCTGTTCGTGCTAATAGCCCTGCTATTAAGCATGACGGCATATTCACAGAACAATCGTTTTTCGGGTAAAGTAATCTCAGCCTCCAACGCCCCCATCCCAGGCGCAACCGTACAGATCAAAAACTCCAAAACTGCCGTGGCTACGGGCGAAGATGGCTCTTTTGTCCTCTCTTCCGCGGAAAGCCAGGTGACGCTTGTCATCTCTTCCATCGGGTTTGTGCGGCAGGAAGTGACTGCCCGCGCCGGCGTGGCAGTACAGGTACAACTGCAGGAAGACGCCAAAAGCCTCCAGGACGTAGTGGTGGTCGGTTACGGCTCCGTCCGGAAAACGGACCTGACAGGCTCCGTATCCTCGCTGAAATCCGCCCAGCTCCAGGAGATCCCCGCCGTAAGCATCGAACAGGCCATACAGGGCAGGATGGCGGGCGTGCAGGTGCAGGCCACATCCGGGCAGCCGGGCGCGGGCATCAGTATCCGCGTGAGGGGTGTGTCGTCTTTTGCCGGCGGCAATGAGCCGCTGTATGTGATAGACGGGTTGCCGCAGTTTAACGATGACGTACGCGGCGCAAATGGTTTGTCTACCATCAACCCCTCGGATATCGAATCCATCGAAGTGCTGAAGGACGCCGCGGCTGCTGCCATCTATGGTTCCCGCGCGGCCAATGGCGTGGTGATGGTGACCACCAAAAGCGGGAAGGTCGGTCAGCCCCGCGTTACATTCGAATCTTCGCTCGGCTTCCAGACCATCCGCAAAAAGCTGGACCTGATGAATGCCGATGAATATATCAGTTTCGTGAAATCGTTTTATGATAATATGGGCCAGCCTTACCCCGCCGATATCCAGAACTTTAAAAAGACGGTGGATACAGACTGGCAGGATGAAGTATTCCGCACCGCCCTTCTTTCCAACAGTTCGCTGAACGTATCCGGTGGCACAGAACGCAACCGTTACTTTGTATCGGCCGGTTATACGAACCAGCAGGGCATTGTGCGGGGAAGCGGCTATAAAAGGGCTTCCGTACGCCTCAATCTTGACAGCAAAGTAAGCGACCGTTTCAGCATCGTGACCCGCCTGATGGCTTCCCGCGCGATACAGAACGGCTTCTCCCCTTCGCTGGGCGATAACACGAGGAACTTCGGCAAGTCCGGCATAGGCTCTATCCTGCGCTCCGTTCCGACCGTGCCCGTGAAGAATGCAGATGGGACCTATACAGATACTTCGCCTTTTAACCTGAACGGTATTGATGTGGAAAACCCGGTGGCCGTTGCAGATGAAGTGCTGGATCAGAACACTACCACCCGGGTGCAGGGTGGGCTGGACCTGAAGTTTGTAATCATGAAGGGTTTGACCAACACTACCCGCGTTTCCGCGGACTTCTACCACATCCGCCGTGATCTTTATTTTCCAAGGATCCTGCCGCGCCTGGGGAACAATATTGGCTCCGCCGAACTGGGGCTGTACGATAAAACCGCTGTGCTGGCGGAAGACTTCCTGGAATACCGTTATGATTTCGCGCCAGACACCTATATCGAGGCGATCGCGGGCGTTTCCCTCCAGCGCGACAGGCTGAATACAGTGGACCTCGCGGCATCCGGTTTCGGAACGGACGATCTGAAGAACTATAACTTCACAGCCGCCAATACCGTGGGCAAACCTGTGACTGAGATCACGGAGAGCACGCTCATCTCCGGCTTTGCGCGGGTGCGTTTTAATCTGCGGGATAAATATCTTATCGGTGCAAGTATCCGCCGGGACGGGGCCTCCGTGTTCGCGGAAAATAACAAATATGGTGTGTTCCCCTCCGTATCCGCCGCCTGGCGCATCAACCAGGAAGACTTCCTGAAGGACGCGCAGTGGCTTTCCAACCTGAAACTCAGGCTGAGCTGGGGCCAGGCGGGTAACCCGGCCATCAGGCCTTACCAGTCGCTGTTCCTCGGCCGTACGGTGAATACCGGGCAGGGAGCGGGTACCGGGCTTGCCGTAGGTCTTGGCACCACTTTCCCGAACCCGAACCTGAAATGGGAAACCACCGCCCAGACTAATATCGGGCTGGATGCGGGATTTGTGAATGAACGTTTTCGCGTTACGTTCGACTACTACATCAAAAAAACCAAAGACCTGCTGGCGCTGGTACAAATGCCGCCATCAGCGGGTATCGGCGCGGGCATCGGCACAGGCCCCAGCCAGATCATAGACAACGTGGGCGAAGTGGAAAACAAAGGATGGGAGCTGAGCCTGGGTGCGAACATTGTGAACACTTCAGACTGGTCCGTGAATGTGGAAGTGAATTTTTCCGCGAACAAAAACAAAGTGACCAAAACGAAGGATAATAAAGACATCCAGGCATCTGTAGGCGGAAACGATGCATCGGGCACTAACAGCGTGATCCGCGTGGGCGAACCGTTATCCTCCTTCCTGGGCCCGCTGTTCCTCGGGCTCGATAAAAACGGCGTGCCCATGCACCTGAATGTGAACGGCGATAAAGACCCCAACGGGAATGATATTATCGGCGCCCCGGACTGGGTGATCATCGGCAGCCCCTACCCCGATCTTTATTACGGTATCAATCCGACCATCCGCTGGAAAAGGCTCAGTCTTTCATCCATCTGGGCGGGCGTGAGCGGCGCGAAGATCAACAACGGGGGGCTTTTTGAATTGACCAGCCCCATCGTGCAGGGCACCTACAACAAACTGAAAGTAGCCAATGAACTATACCCCAAACCCAGCCAGGCCGCAGGCAACTATCACCTGCGTTCGTCCCGCTTCATGGAAGACGCTTCGTTTTTCCGTATGCGCAACATCCGGCTGGATTACAATTTCAACATGGGCCAATCCAAAACGATCAAAAATCTGAACGCATACGTAAGCGGCCAGAACCTCCTCACCTGGACGAAATATTCCGGCTTCGACCCCGAGGTGAACACCTTTAATGGCAACGACCGCAGGCAGGGCATAGACCTGGCGTCTTACCCCGCGGCAAAAACCGTAACAGTAGGCTTTGGCATCACTTTCTAAAATCTTACGAACATGAAACACACAAAACTATATACTATACTGGCTACCATAGCGCTGGTGTCGCTTACCACGGGCTGTGACAAATTGCTGGAAGAAAAGCCGAAAACGACCATCCGCGTCGGAGAACTGGACCCCACGCTGCTGGAACAAACCGTGATCGGCGCATATGAACCGATGACAAGAAGCCGTGGCAGGCTTTGGGAATCTACCGTGGGACTGGGTTTTGAGCTGATGAGCGAATATGCGGACGGCGGCTCGGTACAATCCGCCTGGAGCAATTATAACAACATCATGAATAACCCGAACGCCATGCAGCAGCCGTACACAACGCTGTATGAAGCTATTGGCAGGGCAAACGGGCTGATCAACCGGCTGGATGAAAACACGACACTGGATAATGCCCTTAAACAAAAAGCTTATGGCGAAGCATATTTCATCAGGGCCGTTTGTTATTTCTTTGCCGTGCGTACCTGGGGCCGGCTTCCGCTCAGGCTCAAACCGGTAATAACTCCCGCGGACGTACCCCTGGCCCTTTCTGACGCGGCAACGGTATACGCACAGATCATCACCGACCTGAAGTTTGCGGAAACCGCGCTGCCGCCCACCGTGAACGCCGCCAATGCGGGGCGCGCCACATCCGGTGCGGCGAAAGTTGCCCTGGCGGACGTTTATCTCCACATGGGCGACTTCACCAACGCCCGTGCTAAAGCGAAGGAAGTGATGGATACCAAAGCCACTTACGGTTACGACCTCGAAACTTCCCTGGCTACCGTTTATTCGCCCGCGCTGGCCACGAACAAAGAAGACGTATTTTCCCTGAAATTCTCCCAGGTAGTGGACCGTGGCGGATTCCTCGCTTCCTATTACGCGGATTCAAGAGCGAAACAAGCCGGGTTTTCTGTAAGCGGCAATAAATTCGGCGGGATCATATCCGTAGCCCCGCTGATCAAAAACTGGGATGACAACGACCAGCGGAAAAAATTCAGCCTGTACACGAATTATGTAATCAACGGGGTAGTGACGGCGGCAGAAATAGAACCCGGCATCTACGACGTACGCCTTGGCAAATACAAAGACCCGAATGCCCCGATTGACACGGGCAATGGCAATGACTTTTATTTCTGGCGTTACGCGGATGTACTGCTCATTTTCGCGGAAGCGGAAAACAAGCTGAACGGCCCCGGTGCAGCGGCTTACGAAGCCATCAATATTGTAAGGAGAAGAGGTTACGGCGTGAGCATGACGGCACCCAGCGCACTGGCGGACCTGCCCGCGGGCCTCACCCAGACACAGTTTGACGATATGGTATTCCGCGAAAGGGGATATGAATTCATCGGGGAGTGCAAGCGCTGGTTTGATCTTGTGCGCACCAACCGTGCGGCGAAAGAAATCGGGGATGTTCGCGCTGCAATCTCTATCCCTACCCGTAAGCCTGTGCCGAACATTTTGCTGTTCAGGCTGCCGGACGTGGAGTTTCAGAACAATCCGCTGGCGCAATAGACATTCCGGATATTTTATCAGACAGGGGAGCGGCGCAGGTTGCTCCCCTATTTTTTAGTAACGTCTTTATTGGTGGTTGGCGAGTTGTTTTACTTTTTTCACCCAACGGAGTTTCTGCGGGAAATTGTCCATGTCGCATACAAGTTCTTTCCGGCTGAGCATGTTCAGTGCCCGGCAGTCCCCGGTACCACGCGTGTTTTCTTTTAGCTGCTCCAGCGCCATCCAGCCCATAGCATGCAGCGCGTGGATCGTGATCCCGTAATTGCCTTTTGCTTTAGGGATAAAAGGCAGGCCGGCCAGTGAGCGGTTGAATTGCGCCACATCGTGGAGGAACTTTTGCTGGATGCGCTCGTAGTCGAGGTAATGATTGGGGATCGTGTAAATGCCGTTTTGTATATCCTTGTACACATCAAAAGCATCGTTGGTCAGCTGCATCAGCCCCGCCATCGGGAAAAGCATTTCGGATATGGCTTCGGACGGATAATGATCCAGGATGGAATGGAAAAGCAGGATAGAATAATAACTTTTCCGGTAAGTGATCTGGTACAGCTCCTCTTCTTCTATGCCGGGCTGCATCTGTTTCAGGGAGGCCTTTTGCCAGGTGAAAACCTGGTGCATATGCTGCAGCAGTTTCTCCCGGCAGGGCGCCTGCTCCAGCAGCAGGAGATAGATCTTCCGCAGCACATATTCCTTAAAAGAACCCGGTTCGTGATCTTCCGGGTTCAGGGTGAATGTCTCTATCTTTTCATGACTGAGGATATTGTCATCAAACAGATCGTCGTACAAAGGGCCAAAAATACTGAGCAACAAGATCCGCTGCTGTTCGCCGGCGCTTAGTTGTTTGCCCACGAGGTCGTAAAAACTGTTACAGATCACATTCAGCGCCAGCTGCCAGTATTTATTGAACCGTTTGACGGACGATGGCCCGAAAGATTCCTCCTGCCCGGTTTCCAGCGCGGCCAGCAGAGGCGGCAAGTGTTGCCTGAAATATTGATCCTGCTTTTTTAACTGCGAGTGTAATTTGTAAAGTTGTTTCGCTGTTGTCAGCAGGCTGATTGGAGGGTTTGTAGGCATTTGTTGGTTGTAGGGTATGGGGAGAAAAAACGAAATATAACAGATTTTATCCAAATGTGAAAACACCCGTGCAAGAATCCGTACCTGGTGGGAATAGTGTCATTAACAAACGTTTAACTGCTCCGGAGTGATATAATTCCTTTCTTGGCGCGTATTTTTTCACCGCTCCGGCTTGCGAAAACGGCACCAAAATGCTTCTCCCGCCTATTCATATCAACCTGGTTATCCTGGTGATCATCATTCTCGAGATCGCCATCTTTGTTAACCAGTTATTATCATATATGGCTCGGCCATATGAAAAGAACAGGCTGTATCATGTGATACTCACCGGGCTGCTTATCCTGTACAATGTCTGCGAGAACCTCTTCATCCTGCCGGACCCATATATTCCGCTCCCGCTGATGATACAGAATATTGTCAGCGACAGTGCGGGGTACTTCGTGACGATGTATATCCCGTTTTATTGTTACAAAACGCTGGGTCTGGAAAGACTGAGTTTTCACGGCAAATACGGTTACCTGTTCATCCTCGGGCCCACCGTTTTCATGTATTTTATCCATTACCCCATTTACAACGATTTTGCCTTCACCTCAAAATATTCCTATTACGCGCCGGCCATGTACGCCATCGTGGCGCTGATAGCCGCATACAGGGCCATTTACCTGAAGTACAAGGAAAACGGTGACAGGGCCGGGTTCCGGGAACGGCTCTGGATCTTCGCCGCAGTGGTGATATGGTGCATTTCCCCTGCGATCGATGATTTGTGGAGCACGCCCAAATGGGTGATCAGCGCGCTGTTCAACAATATCAACTTCATCCTGATGAGTGGCTTTTTTATGCGGCAGACCATCAAACGTTTCCTGAAAGAATACGACCTGCTGCAGAGATCAAATACCACGCTCAGCGAAAAGGTCAGGGAGAGAACGATCCAGCTGGAACGTTCGAACGAGCAGCGCACGAATACGCTGGTGAACCTGGTGCACGAAACAAAAACACCGCTGACGCTGATCAATAACTACCTGGAGGAGTATATTCATAAATACGGGTATAAAAAAGAACTGGAGATCGTCAAGAATAACCTGGACAAACTGAATAGAGACATCAGCAACCTGTTTGACCTTGAGCGGTACAACAAAGGGTTTGTGATCTACAATCACAACCAGGTGGCCAATTTCAGTAAGATATTGGCGGACAACCTTGTTTTGTTCAAAGTCTACTGCCGGAAAAAACAGGTGACTTTGCACGAAAATATCGAACAGGATGTGCTGATAAAAGCGGACCCTGGCGCGATCAACGGCATTGTGAACAACATCGTGGAAAACGCTATCAAGTATACGGATGACGGCGGGGAGATCAGCATCCTGCTGCAAACCAGCGGCGCCCGCATCAATTTCAACGTAAGGGACAATGGGATCGGTATCCCGGAAGAACTGCACGAAAAAGTATTCGAGCCCTATTACCAGATCAACTCGGAAAAGGGCGGTTTCCAGGGTATGGGGCTGGGCATGCCCATCGTCAAAAAAACACTGACGGAACTGGACGGCCGCATTACCATCGAAAGCAATCCCGCGAAGGGCAATGGCACGCTGATCGCCATTGAACTGAAAAAATATGCGCCGGAAATAAACGGTCCCGCCGTTTCAAACTACAGCGTAAGTAATTATTCCGGCCTGGAGCTGGGCCACATTGGCATTTCGGATTCCCAGTACGACGAAAAGAAACCTACCATCCTGCTGGTGGAGGACAATGCCGCCATGCTAAGCTACCTCTTCAAAAAACTGACGAAGAAATACAACGTGACCGTGGCCGTGAATGGCTCCGAAGCCCTGACCAGGATCAGGAACTACCCCGCCCTGCCGGACCTCATCATTTCGGATGTTATGATGGACAAAGTAGATGGTTTTAAACTGGCGAAGATCCTGTCTGAAGACGCTGATTTTAAACACATTCCGATCATTTTCCTCACCGCCAAACAAACCCCGGCGGACAAATCCTACGGTCTGCGCCTGGGCGCGCTGGATTATATTCAAAAGCCTTTCAACACCGAAGAACTGCTGCTGAAGATGGCCTCGATGCTGGAAATAACCTTCCAGCAAAGGCGGAAACTGCTGGACAATGCGTTAAAAGCCCTGAAATCCGCCGGCAACCTGGAGTTCCGGCAAAAGGAGGCTGCCCCTCAAACGGGTGGGAGGTTTGAGCAGAACTGTAAGTTGTACCAGCTCACCGCCCGCGAAATCGACATTTCAAAACTGATTGGCGAAGGGTATTCCTACAAAGAGATAGGGGAAACATTGTTTATTGCCGAAAGAACGGTTAAAAAACACGTCCAGAACATATTCGAAAAAGTGTCCATCACGAATAAAATACAGCTGATCAATAAACTGGAAGCCTGATGAGTTCCCCGCAAAAGTGTTTGTGTATTCCTTCTGAAACCAGCCATGGTAAAGCCTTCTTCTTCTTTGTACGTATAAAAATAGGAACATCGCCTTATTGTTTTTGCCTGCGCGGTGAGTGATTTTTGTGCTTTGAACCCAAAGCAGGAAACCTCGGATCAACCGTACATCCAAAACAAAAAACATGTCTGCACGTGAAATGGAAGCGCCGGACGCAAGCGAAGTAATGAAATCCATTTTCCGCACCACCCTGCACGAGATCGGTACGCCGATCAACGGTATCGTCAGCGCCTCGCGGCTGCTGGAGCAGGAGTTGGGCAAAGGGAACCATGAATTTATACAAGAGCTTATCCAGATGATCGGCACTTCGGCCAATTACCTGCAGGAGATATTTGAGCGGGTGCGCCTGGCCGCGCAGCAGGAAAACCTCCACCGGTTTCAGCTGGACGAGATCGTCTTCGATTTCAGCAAACTGCTGGACGGTATTCTTCGTTCTATGGCGGCACTGTTTATGGAAAAACAGATATCAGTTGTAAAACGGATGTCGGACGATTTTCCGCACACCGTATTTTCAGACCGGACCTATTTAACCCAGATCGTCTATAACCTCCTGACCAATGCACTCAAGTACAGTCCTAAATCCACGAGGGTAACCATCACTTGTTTTCTGCGTGATGGAGAAAAAATGTGCATGGAGATCGCGGACCAGGGGATTGGTATTCCCGCCAGGGAACTGCCGTATATTTTTAAGGAATATCACCAGATCGTGGCGGGAGCGCCATCCAAATTTGGGGGGATGGGGCTCGGCCTGTCCATTGTGAAGAACCTGACGGAAGTAATGGGCGGCAGCATTGAAGTGATGAGCGAAGTGGGAGTGGGCAGTGTATTCACCATTGTGCTGCCCCTGAAAAAATGAATCAGCAGAAAGGAATTAAAACGAAAAAGCCTTCGGATTTCCGAAGGCTTTTTCTGTGGTGAGGGCCGGGATCGAACCGGCGACACATGGATTTTCAGTCCATTGCTCTACCAACTGAGCTACCACACCATGCACCCCGTTTGTAAAGGGGAATGCAAAAGTAAGACAATCTTTCAAAAAACCAATAGGTTATGAAAAAATTTCCTGCTGTTGCAGGATGCAATTCCATAAAATAGATGCGGTACAACCGGCTACTGCGCGTCAATTCCCATATTCCACGAGGAATTTAATCCTCACCAGTTTCAGTTGTTCGATGGTATAGTTGCCTTCCGTCAGTTCCTCTTTCGCTATCTGCAGGCTGGAAGTTTCGCAGCCTTTGAAGTATTCGATGATTTCGTCCTGGGCATAGTCGTCCAGCTCTTCGTCGATACAATAATCCAGGTTCAGCTTGGTGCCGCTGGCTACGATGGTTTCCATTTCATCCAGCAGCTGGGGGATGCTCAGCTCCTTGTTTTTCGCGATGGTTTCCAGCGGCATCTTTTTGTCGATGTTCTGAATAATGAAAACTTTCAGGCCGCTTTTGTTCACCACGCTTTTCATTACGAAATCGTCCGGCTTCACGATATCGTTTTCCTCCACGTATTTGGAGATCACGTCCACGAACTTTTTGCCGTAGCGGATGGCCTTGCCTTTGCTCACCCCCTGGATCTTTTCCAGTTCCTGTACGGTGGTGGGATATTGTGTGGCCATGTCTTCCAGGGAAGTTTCCAGGAAGATCACGAACGGCGGCAGGTTTTTTTCCTTTGAAACTTTTTTACGGAGCTCTTTGAGCATTTCGAACAGCACGGGGTCCGCGGAAAGCACAGCTTCGCCGCCTGCATTCTCTTCATCGTCTCCCCCGTCTTCATCAAACTGGTGGTTCAGCGCCACGTAGATGGAGAAGGGCTTTTTAATGAACTTTTTGCCCTTATCGGTGATCTTGAGCAGGCCGTATTCTTCGATGTCCTTTTCGATGAGGCCTTCCAGCATCATCTGGCGGAGCAGGGAATTCCAGAAGTGAGCGTCAAATTCCTTCCCTTCGCCGAACACCTCCAGCTTATCATGCTGGAAAGTGCTGATTTGCGGGTTGGATTTGCCAGTGATGATATTTATAACGTAATCCGATCCGAAGCGCTCCTCGAGGCTGGAAATGGCTTTTAAAGCGATCACCACCCGGTTCTTCACCTCGATCTTTTCTTTCGGGTTGCGGCAGTTGTCGCATTTGCCGCAGTTTTCCGTTTCGTACTTCTCGCCGAAGTAATGCAGGATCACCTTGCGGCGGCAAACGGCGCTTTCGGCATAGGCCACGGTTTCGTTGATCAGCTGGGCGCCCATTTCGCGTTCTGAAAGGGGTTTGTCACGCATCAGGTGTTCCAGCTTCTGCACGTCTTTGTAGGAATAAAAACAAAGACAAAGCCCTTCCAGCCCGTCGCGGCCGCCACGGCCGGTTTCCTGGTAGTAGTTCTCCAGGCTTTTTGGAATATTGTAATGTATAACAAAGCGTACGTCAGGCTTATCTATCCCCATGCCAAAGGCGATGGTGGCTACGATCACCTCGCATTCCTCCAGCAGGAACATATCCTGGCGCTGTGCGCGGGTGCCGGAGTCCAGGCCGGCGTGATAGGCTACCGCTTTGATGCCGTTGGCCACCAGCATATCCGCCAGTTCCTCCGTGGTCTTGCGGTTCAGCGTATAAATGATGCCGCTTTTGCCTTTATGCAAGTGTATGAACTTCACGATTTCCTTGATCACCTGGTCCTTCTTGCGTTTGGGCCTGATCTCATAGTACAGGTTCGGGCGGTTGAAGGAGGACATAAAGATTTCGGGGGTTCTCAGTTCCAGGTTCTTCACGATATCGCTCTGCACTTTGGGCGTAGCCGTGGCCGTGAGGGCGATAATGGGCAGGTTGCTGCCTATCAGGTCGATCATTTCCTTCAGGCGGCGGTATTCCGGGCGGAAGTCGTGCCCCCATTCGGAGATACAATGCGCCTCATCCACCGCAATAAAGGAGATTTCCAGCTCCTTAAAGAAGTCGATATTTTCCTGTTTGGTGAGTGTTTCGGGCGCGACGTACAGCATTTTGGTCTTTCCGGACTGGAGATCTGTACGTACTTTTTTGATTTGCGCCTTCGTGAGGGTGGAATTAAGAAAATGCGCCACGTTGTCTTTGCTGCTGTATGAACGTACCAGGTCCACCTGGTTTTTCATCAGCGCAATCAACGGGCTCACGATGAGCGCCACCCCAGGGCTCATCAGTGCTGGCAGCTGGTAACATAAAGATTTACCGCCGCCTGTTGGCATGATCACGAATGTATCTTTTCCGGAAAGTATGCTTTTAATGATCTTCTCCTGATTCCCTTTGAAGGAATCGAACCCAAAATGTTCGTGTAATGCATCCAACAAACTTACCTTTGCAACAGCCATCACATTAAAATTTTACTTGTAATTCAGGACCTAAAACGCCTGCCGATAGATGAAAATTATTCAACATGTATTTTTGGGGGACACGAAATTACTTAAAAAACCCCTTTGTGTCAATATAAATTATATGATCGTTGGCCTTGCTTAAAAAAATGATAAATTTGCAGCTGTCGCATGAAACAGAAAACCACCGTTGACATCCGGGAAACAGGGAAAAGGACGATCAGGCTGGAATCCGCCGCCATTGAGAGTTTGGAGCAATTTATCGATGATGACTTTGAACAAACAGTGGAGCTGATCGCCCGCTGCCAGGGTCGCGTGGTGATCACCGGCATCGGCAAAAGCGCTATCATAGCCCAAAAGATAGTGGCTACCCTCAATTCCACAGGTACACCTGCCTTATTTATGCACGCTGCGGACGCCATACACGGCGATCTGGGGATGATCACCCCGGACGATGTGGTGATGTGCATTTCCAAAAGCGGGGAGTCACCGGAGATCAAAGTACTGGTCCCCCTGGTGAAAAACCTGGGCAATACCCTGGTGGCCATCGTGGGAAAACTGGATTCATACCTGGCGCAATCGGCACATTTTGTGCTGAATACGTCAGTTACACAGGAGGCCTGTCCCAATAACCTGGCCCCTACTTCCAGCACTACAGCGCAGATGGTAATGGGAGACGCACTGGCGGTGTGCCTCATTGAAATGAAAGGTTTCACGGCGGAAGACTTCGCAAAGTTCCATCCCGGCGGCACATTGGGGAAAAAACTCTACCTCAGGGTGGGGGATCTGAGCCGTCTTCACCAGGTACCGAAGGTAAAACTCGAAAGCAGCCTGCGGGAAGTGATCGTAGAGATCTCCTCCAAAATGCTGGGAGTCACCGGTGTGGTGGATGCGGAAGACCGCCTGCAGGGCATAATAACAGACGGGGACCTGCGCCGCATGCTGGAAAAGAATATGGACGCGGCCGGGGTAAAAGCCGCAGACATCATGAGCCGCAACCCTAAGACCATCCAGTTCGATGAACTGGCGGTGAACGCCCTGGAAACGATGAGAGAATTTGACATTACGCAACTACTGGTCATGAAAGGTGATCAGTATCATGGAATTATACATTTACACGATTTAATCAGAGAAGGAATTATTTGAGCGATGACACCGATGAATAATCATTTTTACGTGGCCATTATGGCCGGAGGTATTGGTAGCCGTTTCTGGCCTTACAGTCGCACGGACTACCCCAAGCAGTTCCTGGATATCCTCAATACGGGTAAGACCCTTCTGCAATGGACCTATGAACGGTTCACGCAGTTCATTCCCGAAGAAAATATCTACGTTGTTACGCATCACCAGTATGCGGATACAGTGGGCAAGCAGCTCCCCAACCTCCCGGTAGCCAATATCGTGAGCGAGCCGTCCAGGAAAAATACCGCGCCCTGCGTGGCCTATATTGCTCATAAGATCCATAAAAAGGACCCAAAGGCCAGCATGATCTGCGCCCCGGCGGACCACCTGATCATGGACCCGACGAACTTTACCAGCACCTGCCTGAACGCGCTGCTCTTTGCACAAAAGAACAACGCCCTGCTTACGCTCGGCATCAAACCCACCCGCCCCGATACGGGCTACGGATACATCCAGTATGAAACAGAACAGGTGGCCGATAATGTGTACAAAGTGAAAACTTTCACGGAAAAACCCAACCTGGAACTGGCTAAAACCTTCCTGAAAAGCGGGGATTTCCTCTGGAACGCGGGCATTTTTGTCTGGAATTCCAAAGCAATCCTCCAGGCGTTCGCCTCTTACCTCCCCGAAATGGACGAACTGTTCGTGGCGGAAAAAGAAGCGCTGAACACCCCGCGGGAAAAAGATATCATCGAGCGGATCTATTCGCAATGCACCAATCTCTCTATCGATTATGGCATTATGGAAAAGGCGGACAATGTATATGTGATCCCGTCGAACTTCGGCTGGAGCGACCTGGGCACCTGGGCCTCCGCGTACGAAAACCTGGAAAAGGATTACCTGGGCAATGCCGTGCAGGGGAAAAATGTGATGGTGATAGACGCCACAAAATGTATGGTAAAAGCACCGAACGATAAACTGGTGCTGCTTCAGGGCCTGGACGATATGATCGTGATAGATACGACGGACGTGCTGCTGATCTGTAAAAAAGAAAACGAGCAGCAGATCAAGGAATACGTGGCTGAAGTGAAACGCCACAAAGGGGACAAATACATGTAATTACCGACACAAAAAGACATAAAAAAAGCCGGAAGTGACTGCTCTTCCGGCTTTTGCTTTTTCAGATTCAGGCTGATTTCTCTGCCACCTGCAGCGGTTGTCCTACCCGCTTTGTGTGCTCGTGGAAAGTTACCACGCCTGTCTCAACATCATACATGGCTCCTATGATGCCTACTTCACCGCTGTTTATAAGATCAGCGAGAATTGCGCTCTGCTCGAGTATCGCTTGTACCGAGCGTTCAGTATGTATATTCGCAACCGCATCCACAAAATCATGGTTTTTGGAATTGCGGTTCTCCTTGAAAGTTTTTTCCTGGAACACGGCCGGGCGGATCTTGCCCAGCAGGCCGGTAAGGTTGCCCATTTCAACGCCGTCGCAGGCGCCTTTGATAGCTCCGCAATGCGTGTGATTCAGCACCACGATGATCTTGGAACCGGCTACTTTACAGGCGTATTCGAGGCTGCCCAGCACGTTGTCTGAAATTACGGCGCCGGCTAAACGGATGCTGAAAATGTCTCCCAGGCCCTGGTCGAAGATCAGCTCGGCGGAAGTACGGCTATCCATACAGCTTACGATAGCGGCGAAAGGCCATTGTCCCTCTTTGGTCTCGTTCACCTGCTCCAGCAGGTTGCGGTGCGCGCGGAGGTTGCCCACGAATCTTTCGTTGCCGTGCTGAAGCAGTTCAAGCGCGGTGGCGGGTGTCAGGTTACTTTGGACGGTTTTATTGAGTGTTCTCATGATTCTTATTTTTTTTACTGTTCTGATGATTTTACGTTTACTGATTAACGCTCTCTGAAAAGGACCCTGCCTTTACATTTAGTTTACTGATAACTCTTTCAAAAGATCTTTGTGCGTACCGTTTGTGACAGCCACAACGGGTTTTTCCTTATCCATTGATTCATGGAACATATGATCTGTATTATTGACTTTATAAGCGTCCTTAAAGCCTTTGAGCACTACTTTGATATTTTTCTGCTGTGCTTTGATCTGGGCAAACTCGCGGATGATGTCCAGCACGTCCTGGTCGATGTAGTGCGTTTTGCTGGCATCTATCACCACGGTGCAGTTTTCCGGCATCTTATCCAGCGTGAGCAGGATGTTGGCTTTGTTGAGGAAAGACACTTCCTGGCTCAGCTCAAGGTTGAACAGGTCGCCGGTGCGGTATTTTTCCTTCTGGAAGAAATAAGGCACTTTCATGTTGCCGATCATGATAAACAGGATGCTTGCGCAGAGACCTACCGCAACGCCCACCAGCAGGTTGGTGAATACGATCACCAGCACGGTAACCACGAACGGTATCCACTGGTATTTGCCTTTGGTGAACATGGCTTTGAACACGGCGGGTTTACACAGTTTATAACCAGTCACCAGCAGCACGCCCGCGAGGGTGGACAGCGGAATTTTATTCAGCACCACCGGGATCAGCGCGGCACACACCAGCAGCAGCATGCCGTGCGTCATGGTAGACAGTTTCGTACGGGCGCCGGAGTTGATGTTCGCGGAGGAACGCACGATCACGGAAGTGATGGGCAGGCCGCCGATCAGGCCGCTGACCATATTGGCGATACCCTGCGCTCTCAGTTCCCTGTTGGGACCGGAATACCTTTTCAGGGGATCGAGTTTGTCCGTCGCTTCCAGGTTCAGTAATGTTTCAATGGAGGCCACCACAGCTATGGTGCCCGCCACGATCCAGACCTGTCCGTTCAGCAGCTGGCTGAAATCGGGCAGGGAGAACTGGCTGAGGAAACCGTTGAAGGAATCTGCTACAGGCAGCGTTACCAGGTGTGACTGCTCCAGTCCCAGGTTTGAACCTGTTGCGAGGAACAACTGGTTGAGGCCAACACCTGCAAGAACCGCTACCAGTGCGGCGGGAATAGCGCCTACTTTAGGAATCTTAGACCAATAAAGCAGTATGCCGATAGACACCAGGGTAATGATCATGGCGCCTAATTGTATATGTCGAATACTGCTCAACGCGGAGGAAATAATATTTTCCCCGCTTACCTGGATAAAGGCCAACTGGCCTTCAGCCTGTTCGTCGTGCCCTATGGCATGAGGAATCTGGGTAATGATGATGCTGATACCGATCGCCGTAAGCATGCCGGTAATAACGTTGGATGGAAAATAGTTGGCGATCACGCCGGCCTTTACAAAACCCAGCAGCAGCTGAAACCCGCCCGCGATAAACACCGCCATCAGGAATGTTTCAAAAGAGCCCAGGTTAATGATCGCGGCGGCCACGATCGTGATAAGGCCCGCGGCGGGACCACTTACGCTGAGTTGTGAGCCACTGAAAAAGCCTACCACCACACCGCCAAGTATACCGGCGATAAGACCGGAAAATAAAGGCGCGCCTGAAGCCAGGGCAATACCGAGGCAAAGCGGGATGGCAATAAGAAATACAACAAGGCCGGAGGACAGGTCGCCCTTGATATTGGAGAAGATAGAAGTCTTCGTACTCATCTGATTAATGGTTTATACAGATTCCAGGCACTGAAGCCACTCCTGGCAATGCATGCAGTCATGAGATGCGTGCAGGAACGGTCCGCTCTGGCCGGGCTGTGAAAACGGGCAGCATATCCTCCGCACGTCTGCGGGTCATGCATAAAGCCGTCAAATCAGCCGCGGTTGCGGGATCGGTGCTTGATCTGTTCTTGGAATAATATAAAATAGGAAAAACATGGCGTGAGCGCACGCATGTGTGAGTTAGTTAAGCGAGGGCCACATTGGGGGGCGGCGTCTGTATTTCCTGGATCGGGCTCGCAGGAATTTCCTCGTAGTAATTATAATTAAGAGTGCTTAGGAACAATTCCGGGTTCAGCTCGGTCTCCATTTCCGCGTAGCGGTGGAAGTTCAGATCATGGGCGGCCGGTTTGGAACCTTTGGAGGAACAGCCCCCGTCCACATGTTCTTCAACGATCTGGTTGTTAAACAGCAGTTTCCCCACCTCCTTGATCGGAAGCATCTGAATACACATCAGACTCACGAGAAATATGCTGAGTAACTTTTTCATCAAATTCTTATACAAAAGCAAAAATAACCCCCTAAAACTATAAAACATATTCCGCAAGGTCAAAAAAATGTTAAATCCTACTGTAATAGATTATAAACCTGTCACTTACAGTTGATTCGGCAATTGGGTGCTTATCAGCCCCACAAACCGTTCATCACAAATCCCATTTCCCAGCAGCCAGCCAAGAATCGTTTTATAATAGCCACCATGGCTAATATGATGGATTAATGCCGGTAATGTTCTAAGCAAATTAGTTTGCAATGTAGGGTATTGTGTATTGCATAGTAGTAAATTCTTTCTATCTTTGTATCGTCAGGCTGATAAACTGGCCGGCAGACATTAAAAAGCTCACTTGCCATGAACATAGACAACACACAATCACAGATGAGAAAAGGGGTGCTTGAGTTCTGCATCCTCTCCATCATCAAGCAAGGCGAGGCTTACCCTTCAGACATTATTGAAAAAATGAAAGAAGCGAAGCTGGATATCCTGGAAGGGACCTTATACCCGCTTTTGACACGCCTTAAAAATGCGGAACTGCTCACCTACCGCTGGGTGGAAAGCAGCTCGGGGCCCCCGCGGAAATATTTCTCCATGACCGATAAAGGGGAGCTCTTTTACCGGGACCTGGAAAATACCTGGAACGAACTGGCCAATGCCGTACAACAACTCACTCAACCAAATACCATCCAATAAACGTCCATCCGTTTACCTAAAACCTAAAAACACGATTGGAAAATGAAAAAGATCATCAATATAAACTTGTCTAGCCGCCTGATCCCGATCGAGGACAGTGCCTACGAGATACTGCGGCAGTACCTGGACAGCCTCAAGCGTTATTTCTCGCAGGAAGAAGGTGCGGATGAGATCGTGGGTGACATCGAGAGCCGTATCGCGGAGATCTTCCAGGACAAGATCCGCAAAGGCGCACATTGCATCACCGATGAAGATGTGCAGTCCATCAAAACCTCCATGGGCACACCCGAACAATTCGGGGAAGAAGCCGGTGGCAGTGCGAATACCAATCAATCCAAATCCTCTTCTTCCGCCACAGAACCATTCGCACCGTACATCCGTCCCCGTAAAAGGTTTTACCGCGATACAGACAACAAAGTGCTGGGCGGCGTCTGCTCCGGCCTGGGTGCTTACTTCAATGTAGACCCGATCGTCTTCCGCATCATCTTCGCCCTCGCGGCCATCGGCCTGTATGGCGGCGGGATCGTGCTTTACTTCATTCTCTGGTTTGCCACTCCCGAAGCGGTTACCGCCGCGGAGAAACTGGAAATGCGGGGGGAGCGTGTAGACCTGAACAATATTAAAAACACCGTTCAGGAAGAAATGAACTCGTTCCGCAGCCGTATGGACAAAATGGGAGACGACGTCCGAAATTTTTCGGAGGGCCGCGGGAAACAGTTCGGTAGAGATGCCGGTTCTGCAATAGAAGGGTTCTTCCGGGGGATCTTGAATGTCATCGGCTTCATGGCCAAAGGCTTCTTCCTGTTCCTCGGCGTGGTAATGCTCTTCGTATTGGTGGTGGGCCTTATAGTGGCCGCTATCTTTTCCGCGGTCCTTATCCCGGTAAAAACGCTCATTTTCGACGCCGGCGCGCAGACCGTCCTGTTCTGGCCCGCCATCGCACTGCTGATCGGTATCCCCATCCTGGCGCTGATACTGTTCCTCGTACGCAAAATGACTGGTATCAAACAAACCAATAAATACGCAGGTTACACCCTGGGTTTCTTCTGGATCCTGGGCATTGTATTCGCCGTATGGCTGGCCGTATCGGTAACGCAGGACTTCACCGGCGCCAAACGTTACGTGAAAGAGGAAGTACACATCACCCAGCCGTCAAACGGCAGGCTTGTGATCCGCAAAGCGGAAGACATGCTGGTGATAGACGACCTGAACATCTTTGACGGCAACCTGCGCGTGGTGGACGATACCGCCATCATCGGAGACATCCGCATGTATTTCCGCGAAAGCCCTACAGACAGCTTCGCCGTGGAGGTGAAAAAGGCTTCCCATGGCAGAACTTCCAGCCAGGCCGCCATGCTCGCCAGCGAAATCAGCTACAAGATCCACCAGCAGGACTCCGTGCTCCTGATCCCCGGCGGCTTCTCCATCCCGCGTAATTCCATCTACCGCAACCAGGAAGTGGAGATCTACGTGTTCGTGCCGAAAGGCCGCGAAGTGACCGTGGACCGCGATGTGCGCCGCATTATCAACGAATGGGGGCATAAATGGTGGAGAAACCACGATTACAACTGGGACGAAGACCGCGTGATCAAGATACAGATGAACGAAAACGGCTGGGAGCCCGAAGTAAGGGAAGACCCCGTACAGCGTGGTACGGACTCCGTGTACCAGAACTACCGCTACCAGGGGCCCAGCAGGAAAAACAACATCCAGGTAGATACGGCCACGATCAATACCACCCCCGTGGAGGACAGCAAACAGAAAGATTCCGGCGCGGCGAAAAACAAACGCGGCGTGGCCATAGGGCTGCTGAGCTTCGTTTTCAGCAATGCATTTACCAGGTAACCTGAAATAATTTTCGTCACAATAAGTTTAGTTTCACATAATTCAGATAAAACCGCAGTATCCACTGCGGTTTTTTTGTGAAACAGGGCCGCCTGGCGCCCGTTTCCGGCTCAATAAGCTACCATTCCTCCATTTTTCCCGATCCGATCATTCTCCCCGCTTTTTAATTGCTAGTTTTGCATATTCAAAAATTGAAGGATCAGATAAGGATGAAGGTACCAATTAACATTGCCCTGGTCGGTAACCCGAACAGTGGAAAGAGCTCTCTCTTTAATGCGCTGACAGGATTAAATCAGAAGGTTAGTAATTTCCCCGGGGTGACCGTGGATAAAAAGACCGGTATTGCGCGGATCACGCCACAGCTGACGGCCAATATCATTGACCTGCCCGGTACTTACAGCCTTTATCCCAAAAGCGCGGATGAATTTGTGACCTACGACGTACTGCTGAACCCCAACGGGGAAGACCGGCCCGATATGGTCCTCATTATCGCCGATGCTTCCAACCTCAAACGCAACCTCCTTTTCTGCTCCCAGATCATAGACCTGAAAATGCCCGTGATCATTGGCCTTACCATGATGGACCTGGCCAAAAAGAAAGGCATTGAAATAGACCTCGCCGGCCTGGAAAGAGAGCTGGGCGTACCGGTGGTGGCCATCAACCCGAGGAAAAACAAAGGCCTTCCCGCCCTCAAAAAAAATATAGAGCTGATAGCCCAGGAGAAATTCGGCGCCCCCGCAAGGGATTTCATCGAAAATCACCAGCTGGCTCCCGGCATGATAGACGGCGTGAAACAGGCGCTCCCGGGCCTGAGCGACTATGCCGCGCTGCACGTGGCAGTGAATTACGACGAACTGGAATTCCTTGACAAGTCCCGCCAGCAGTCCATCCGAAACCTGCAGCAACAGCAGCAGTTCAATAAAACCAAAGTGCAGGCGGAAGAGATTATGCAACGTTACGCCCGCATCAAACATATTATGAACAGCACCGTGGTGGAAACCGATCCTTTGCAGCAGCAGTTGCAGACGGAGCGGATAGACAACCTGCTGCTGCATCGCTTCTGGGGATACGCCATCCTGCTGGCCGTGCTGTTCCTGCTGTTCCAGAGCATTTTCTGGATCGCCAGCTACCCCATGGACCTCATCGAAGCCGCCTTTGGCTCGCTGAGCGGCTGGGCGTCCGGCATATTACCGGATAACAACTTCAGCGACCTGCTGGTGAATGGTGTTATTGCCGGCCTTGGCGGTATCGCCGTGTTTATTCCGCAGATCATGATCCTGTTTGGGCTCATCACCGTGCTGGAAGACACCGGCTACATGGCCCGCATCAGTTTTCTGACGGACAGGCTGATGCGCCAGGTGGGGCTGAACGGGAAGTCCGTGATGCCGCTGATCAGCGGGGTGGCCTGCGCCGTGCCCGCCATCATGGCCGCGAGGAATATCGAAAACAGCAAAGAAAGGCTGATCACTATTATGATCACGCCGCTGATGAGCTGCTCCGCCCGCCTGCCCATTTATACGATCATGATCGCCCTGGTGATCCCGAACAAGCCGGTGCTTGGTTTCCTGAGCCTTCCGGGCCTGGTGATGATGGGGCTTTACCTGCTCGGGTTTTTTATGGCCATCCTCGTGGCGGCGGTCATGAAACTCTTTATCAAGATCCGCGAGAAAAGTTATTTTATCATGGAACTGCCTGTGTACCGCGCTCCCCGCTGGAAAAACGTAGGCACCACCATGGTGGAAAAAGCAAAAATATTCGTGATGGACGCGGGAAAGGTGATCATGGTGATCTCCATCATCCTCTGGTTCCTGGCCTCTTACGGCCCTTCCAAACCGATGCAGGCCGTACATACGAAATACGAACAATTGAAGTCGCAAACCAAGGACAGCACGCAGCTGGCCGATCTTGACCACCAGTTCCGGTCGGATAAACTTTCAGCCTCCTACGCGGGCATCCTGGGCCACGCCATTGAACCGGCTGTAAAACCCCTCGGCTTCGACTGGAAAATAGGTATCGCGCTGATCACCTCTTTCGCGGCCCGCGAAGTGTTTGTAGGCACGATGGCCACGCTGTACAGCGTGGGAGACGCGGACGAAAGCGACGCCACCCTCCGGGAAAAAATGGCCTCCGCCACCCGTGTGGACGGTACGCCGGTGTATACCCTTGCCACAGGTTTATCGCTTATGATATTTTACGCCTTCGCCATGCAGTGTATGAGTACGCTTGCGATCGTGAAGCGGGAAACGAAGAGCTGGAAATACCCGATTATCCAGTTTGTGTACATGACGGCGATAGCGTACGTGTGCAGCTGGGTGGTGTTTGAGATTTTTAAATAAAAGATTCCAGATAATCATTTTCGAAGACCGCCGGTATTTGCCGGCGGTTTTTTTGTGCCCGAAGCATAAGTGGTTGTAAGCCAATCTGTTTCCTCGCACTTCCTGGATACTATTATCTAACAGTTAACGTAAAGCCTTGCTGGTACTATACTAGAGTAGGGATAAGGCATATATGTCCCATAGATATCCCATATATATCCCATAGATAAGGCATATCTATAAGATATGCCTTATCTATGCTTCAACTATAGTTTATAAATGGTTTATAAATACCTTATCCAGGCTATAGGATAGTAGTACCGGAGTTTCCAGGGAACTGCAAGCCGCAGATAAGAAGGTTTTATGAAAGCTTTTAAAGTATGAATTGGTATCGCCGCGAAATGGTATTTTTGATAAAATAACCCGGCATTATGAGACACACCCTTCTGCTACTGGCCATTTTGGCCTCCCTAACCGCCCATGCCCAGATCGACTCCGCCCAGCTCATGAAAGACGTAAAAACCCTCGCCGCCGATAAAATGGAAGGCCGTAAAACCGGCACCAGGGGCAACAGGATGGCGCAGTTTTACCTGCTGGACAGGCTGAAACAATTGAAAATCAATCAGTTTAATAACACATTCGAGCAGCCGTTTTACTTTAACCGCGGCCAGGAAAGGATCATGGGTACCAACCTTTACGGGTATATCCCCGGCCGGGTGGACAGCTTTATCGTTATTTCCGCGCATTACGACCATGTGGGAACCAAAAAGGTTACTGACGGCACGGACAGCATTTTCAACGGCGCGGACGACAACGCTTCCGGCGTGGCCACCCTCCTCGCTATCGCGAAATATTTTAAAGAACACGCTCCGAAATACAACCTGATATTCGCCGCCTTTGACGGGGAAGAAATGGGGTTGCAGGGCGCAAAAGCTTTTGTAGCCCGCCCGCCGGTACCGGCCGCGAAGATCATCCTGGATATCAACATGGACATGGTAAGCCACAACGACAAAAATGAATTGTACGTGTGCGGCACCACCCCGTATCCCGTGCTGAAAGCGCCCGTAGCCGCGGCAGCGGCCCGCAGCAAGGTGAACATGCCGTTTGGCCACGACAAGGAATCAGACGGCAGCCAGAACTGGATCTCCCAGAGCGATCATTTTGAATTCCATAAAGTGAAAATTCCTTTCCTCTATTTTGGCGTGGAAGATCACGCGGATTATCATAAGGTGACGGATGAATTTGAGAAGATCAATCTGTCTTTCTTTTACCGTGCAGCGGGCAGTGTACTGGAAGTGGTGAAAGAGTTTAATAAATAAATAAATTCCGGAGAGGATAAAATGGCTGTCTCATTTGGGGCGGCTTTTTTGTGCATGTTGGTCAACCCGTAAGGCCGTTACATCTCCGGCGTGGGCACGCCATATTCGCGCAGTTCGTTCCGGATGCGGCGCAGCCAGTCCTGCTGGGCTGCCACATTCGCGCCACGGTGCACGGAGTTGTCAAAGTCTTCCTGCATACGGTTCATCTCGCGGAAAGACTCGAGGTATTCGTATTGGATGCGACTGTCGTGATCGTCCATGGTGAGGGGCATAGACAATACCTTACGGCGGAAACGCTCCGCCACCAGGCGTGTGATGTCGAAATGAAGCTGCTCGTGCTCGAGCGTGTGGCGGGTAGGCGGCATGGTGCGGGTCCAGGAGGCGCTTTTTACCCAGAAAACCTGTAAAACGAGGCGGATCTCCAGCGTGTCCCGGTACTGGCGGGTACTGCCGTCGAACGCGAAGCTGGTGTAGCTGACGGCCTCGCTGCGGCCAGAAGAGCTGCTCTGGCCGCGAAAATCGTTTGGGGTGACGTGGCGCTGGTGGTAAAAAAGCGAATCCGAAGAAGGATCTTCCGGGCGGGTCTCCTCTACAAAAACTACTTTGATGACAGGCGCCGCGGACACATTTCCCCCGTCCCCGCTCCGCGGGCACTGCCACCCGGAAAGGCAGCAGCAAACCAGTGCAATGGCAGCCGTGATCATGCTGTATTAAAGATCGGAAATGTGCCGCAAGCACCACAAAAAAGTTTGTTAAAATCCGCAGTGGGCGCAAGAATTACCGAATTGGGCGAACGGCTAAAATTCAGTAATTTACAAGATTACCAAAACAATCATTCCATGTACGGAGGTGGATACATTTTCGACGAGCCCAACAAACGGCAGTTGAACGAAGAGCAATTGCACGATGATCCGGAAAAGCTCGGGGAATTTGAGGCCCGTATTGCCCGGGGAGAAAAAATTGAACCGGGGGACTGGATGCCGTCTGAATACCGCAGGCAGCTCATCCGGTTGATAGAGCAGCATGCTCATTCCGAAATCATCGGCGCACTGCCGGAAGGCACCTGGATCACCCGCGCGCCCGGCTTCAAACGCAAACTCGCCCTTATCGCCAAAGTGCAGGACGAAATAGGCCATGGCCAGCTGCTTTACAATGCCGCCGAAACGCTCGGCAAAAGCCGCGAAGCCATGATCAACGACCTGCTCAGCGGCAAATCCAAATATTCAAACGTATTTAATTACCCTGCTGAAACCTGGGCGGACGTGACGGTGATCGGCTTCCTGATAGACGCCGCCGCCATCGTGAACCAGGTGGCCAATGCCAAAGGCTCCTACGGCCCTTATTGCCGCGCGCTGGAAAGAATTTGTTACGAAGAAAGTTTCCACCTGAAACAGGGCCACGACGCATTCATTGAACTGGCCACCGGCACGCCCGCCCAGCGCGCCATGGTGCAGGACGCGCTTAACCGCTGGTGGCAGCCCATCATGCACTTCTTTGGCCCGCCGGATAAAAACTCCGTGCATAGTGAAAAACTCATGCAGTGGAAAGTAAAAATGGCCAGCAACGACGATATGCGCAACCAGTTCCTGGACGCTTACGTTCCGAAGATATGGGACCTTGGCCTCAGCCTGCCCGATGAAAACCTGAAAAAAGACCCCGCCACGGGTAAATGGGCTTATTCAGACCCGGACTGGGACCTGTTCAAAAAGGTGATCAACGGCGGCGGCCCCTGTAATAAGGAAAGGCTGGACGTGCGTAAATGGGCCGAAGAACATGGCCGTTGGGTGCGTAAGGCATTAATGAATCCGACAGAAAAAACAACCGCCCCGGTTGCATAATAATACCAGCATGGACAACCAATCATTAGACCCGCGCGTAAAACGCCTGAAACTTAATAGCAGCGGGGAACCCGTTACCGTACAGGAAGGAGAGAACTGGAATGTTTTTGAAGTATTCCACCAGGAAAAACGTGGTGCGCATCATGAACATGTAGGTTGTGTGCATGCTCCAAGCGCCCAGCTGGCGCTCGTTTTCGCGAAAGAACAATTTGGCCGCCGAAAAAAATGCGTGAACCTCTGGGTGGTGCGCAGCGCGGACATCCTTTCTTTTGACACCGAAGACGAAGATATGTTCGCCAACAATCTCGAAAAAACCTACCGCGACGCGAGCGGCTTCAAAGTAATGGAGAAGATCAACAAGTTTAAAAAATCCGCGCATGACAAGGAATGACGCCATCAGTCAACTGCTCACCGCTATGGCGGACGACTCGCTCATACAGGGGCACCGGAACTCCGAATGGACCGGCCTCGGCCCGATCATGGAAGAAGACATTGCGTTTTCTTCCATGGCACAGGACAAAATAGGTCATGCCTGGGCCCTTTACCGCACGCTGCACGAAAACCTGGGAGGTACGGACCCCGACCGGTTTGCGTTCCTGCGCGGAGAAAAAGAATACAAATGCTGTCACTTCGTGGAAATGCCCAACGGGGAATATGATTTCAGCCTGATGCGCCACTTCCTGTTCGACCATGCGGAGGCTATCCGCTGGGAACAACTGCAGCAAAGCTCTTTTGAGCCGCTGGTGCCACTGGCGCGGAAACTGAAAGGCGAAATAAAATATCATACCCTGCACGCAAATGCCTGGATCACGCAGCTCTGCCGGGCCGGCGAAGAAAGTTACGCCCGCATGCAGTCTGCCCTCAATACCTGTTTCCCGCTGGCGCTTGGGATCTTTGAGCCCAATCCCGAGGCGGAACAGTTGCTGACCGCCGAAAAGGTGTATGCCGGGGAAGCTGCCCTCAGAGCACAATGGATGGACAGGATCTATAACATACTGGCCGTGGCCGGCCTCAACCTGCCCGATGAAAATGAGGTAACGCCTGTGTACGGCGGCCGTAAAGGATATCATACAGAATACCTCCAGCCCCTGCTGGACGAGATGGGATATGTGTTCCGGCTGGACCCGGAGGCTGTCTGGTAGCTGCGGAAGGCCGTAGGAAAACAATAAATATGACAATAACCGAAGACAAAATATACAAAGCCCTGGAACAGGTGATGGACCCGGAGATACCCGTGCTGAACGTGCTGGACCTGGGCATGATCACCGCGGTGCGGATCGGGGAGAACGATACCGTGCTCATTAAAATGATCCCGACCTTTTCCGCCTGCCCCGCCGTGGAGCTGATACGGAACAACATCCGCGCTACTGTGGAAAAAGAGCTGGGCGCCAGCGTGACCGTGGAAATAGATAAAGAGGCGCACTGGAACAGCAACCGCATGGCGGAAAGCGCGAAGGAAAAACTGAAAAACTTCGGGATTGCGCCGCCGCAGATACATAACGGCGAAGCCTACTCGGAAATACTGATGCATACCGCCTGCCCGCATTGCAACAGCGAAAACACCTACCTGCGCTCCCCCTTCGGGAGCACCCTGTGCCGGGCCATCCACTATTGCCGGGAATGCGGGCATGTGTTTGAACACTTCAAACCATTGGAGTGAGCGGACAATTTTAGGTATATTGGCACCATGAAAATCGGTTTATACTTCGGATCATTTAATCCTATCCATACCGGCCACATGATCATCGCCAGTTTCATGGCGTATCATACGGACCTTGATAAGGTGTGGCTGGTGGTATCGCCCCATAACCCGCTGAAAGCCTCCTCCAGCCTGCTCAACGAACATCACCGCCTGCACCTCGCCGAAATGGCCATCCAGGAGGAGCCGCGTCTGCGGGTGAGCAATATAGAATTTTCCCTCCCCCGCCCTTCCTTCACCATCGATACGCTTACTTACATGACGGAGAAATTCCCCACGCAGGAATTTGTCGTGATCATGGGCAGCGACAGTTTTCAGAATATTCCCCGCTGGAAAAACTACCGCCAGCTGCTGGACAATTATGAAATATACGTGTATAACCGCCCGGAACACCCTGTGACGGACACTTTTGGGGCAAAGGTCACTATCGTGAACGCACCTATGCTGGATATTTCCTCCAGCAACATCCGCAAATGGATACAGGAAGGCAAAAGCATCCGTTATATGGTGCCGGATGCCGTGTGGAAGTATATCAATGAAAACAATTATTACAAGGGCTGATCAACAATCTGTGGATTTATTCCCCCGTTTGTTTCATCTGCTTTTCTTTGGAGTGAGCGGTTTTTACCACTTTCACCTCGCGTTTCTTCACCAGGTATTCGTTTGAATAGATCTTAAGGAGCACGATAAAGAGCGATATGAGCAGCGGCCCGAATATCAGGCCGATGAAGCCGAAGAGGCTGATGCCGATGATAACGCCAAAGATGGTGATCAGCGGGTGTACGTCCCCGATCCTGCGGGCCAGCATCATCCTGAAGATATTGTCACTGGAGCCTACTACGCCAAAACCATATGCCAGCACCGCAATGCCCTGCCAGGTCTGCCCTGCGGAAAGCATATAGATCCCCATCGGCACATACACCGCCGCCGCCCCGATAATGGGCAACATGGCGCAGAAGCTGGTCACGACGAACCAGAATACCGGCTCGGGCACGCCAAAGATCAGGTACCCTATCAATGAAATGATACCCTGGATAAGTGCTATGAGCGGGATGCCGATGGCATTACTTACCACCATATTTTTCATTTCCTTGCCCAGCAATTCCACGTTTTCGTCCTTCAGCGGGATATATTCATACAGGGCTTCTTCCATTTCCCGGGCATTCACCAGCATAAAATACAGGATAAAATACATGATGGCCACGGCCGTGAGCGTGTTGAAAGTGGCGCCTACGAAGCCCGGCAGCACATTGGTGATGTATTCCTGCAATTTTTGCAGGCGGGCTTCGGTCATCAGGTCGAAACCCATGTTGTTTTTCAGCTGTTCGTTTATTTTTTCAAGCCCTTTAATCAGCTCCGAAGAGTGTGTGATCGCGTATGCTACCTTGGAAGTAAGCATATTTACCAGCAGCCCTATGGGCAGCAGGATGATCAGGAAAGAAAGGATCATGATAGTGGCCGCGGCCCAGTTCTTTTTCCATTTCCGTATTTCCACCAGCCGGAACATGTATTTCCGGGATAAAACGTAAAAGGTGACCGCCCCGAGGAACCCCGGGAAAAAGGCGTAGAGCTCCTTAAAAAGGATAATGCCGAGGAAGGCAAGGATCAGGAGGAAGGATATCTGTTTTATACGTTCGTTGTCGATTTGGCTCATGTTATAGTTGCTGTTCTTGTATAATTTACGGGATTTTAATATGATCACAAAGTCTGCCACAAATTAGCCGGGAGGCCCGGGCAATGTTGTTTTTATGTTTTCTCCGGAGGAGCTGAACAATTATGGAACAAAGTTTGTAACCATAGATGTGGAGTTGAATGGGCACCCCGTACTCTCTGAAACCCGATTTCTTTCACTTTAAAAAAATCTAGTTATGAGCAGAAGTTCAAAAGCAGTGGTATCTTTTGTAATAGGAGCCGCTGTAGGCGTAGCCGTTGGTTATTTTCTTAATTCAGACAAAAAAGAAGAACTGGTAGGCAAGCTGAAATACCAGGCGGATAAACTGAAGGATAAATTCCGCGCAAAAAAGCAACAGTTCGAAGATGCTATGGAAAATGAATTAACTTGATACCAATTCGGCATCTAAAAATCCTTATGCATGGAAGATAACTTTTCCAATTATTTTACGGAAACAGGCAAGGTAGCCAGGGAATACCTGGAAACCCGGCTGGACCTTATCAAATTGCAGGCAGCCGGAAAGCTGTCAAAGGCGTTAGGTTTGTTCTTTTCGCTGATTATGGCTTTCCTGCTGTTCTTTTTTGTGGTAGTGTTCCTGGGCATGGTGCTTGGTTTCTGGATAGGAGAAAAAACGGGCAGCATGGCCCTCGGTTTTTCCTGTGCGGCAGGCTTCTTTATTGTGCTGCTGCTGGTGATGATCTTTTTCCGTAAAGGGCTCATCCAGCGCCCGCTGGCCAATATGCTGGCGGCTGAACTGATAGAGGAGATCGAAGAGATGGAAGAAAGAAGGGAAGAGCGCAGGGAAGAAAAAAGAAAAGCATCCAATGATTAAAATTTACCCTTCTTCACATGGCGAAAGTTAAAGTCAAAGACCTTGCAATGCTGGAACAGGAGATCACGCGGCTCCAGCAAAAGAGCCGCCGCCTGGAAGACCAGCTGGGCAACCGCATCGATCATTTTAAAGGGAATTACAAAAAGATGGCCGTCAATTCCGTAGTGCCGGGCATCGCGAACAGCGGGGCCATGGGTTTCCTGGGTGGAATGGCCAAAACCCTCTGGCAGAGCGGGTCAGCAAAATCCATGCTGACCAAAGCGGCGCTCACCGCACTGGAATTTGTAGCGGTGCGTTTTGGCATCAAGCTGTTCAACAACTTCAAGAGTAAAAGGCACCGCAGGAAAGCGGAAGCCAGGGCGCAGGCAGACCCGGAAGAATAACTCTTCTACCCCCACACTTTCGTACCCTCACTACAGTTAGCGCAAATATCGATATGCTTGCGGCCCTTGATGATCTGCGAGCGGAAACGCACGTAGTTATCGTTGTGCCAGAGCGTTTTGAAGGTTGAATTTTTCAGGTCCCCAAGACGGTGCGTGGCATCTTTGTCGAAGCAGCAGGGCACCACCAGCCCGTCCCAGGTAATTACCGGCGAATGCCAGAGGCGCCAGCAATGGTCGCTGAGCCTGTTTTTGATGGCGTAGGTGCCATCTTCGTTCTTATGATACCTGGAATATTTATCGATGGTGGGTATCAGGCGGTTGCCTTCTTCATAATCATATACCTGCGCGGTCTTGAAGCGCACTTCATCCACTCCTATCTCCGCGGCCAGTTTTTTAATGTCCTCGATCTGGTGTTCATTCGGTTTCACCACCAGGAACTGGAAAAAAACGAAGGGTTTTTTTGAGTTCAGTTCCTTTTTCCATTTCACGATATTTTTTGCGCCGGCGATCACTTTGTCCAGGTGCCCGCCCACGCGGTATTGCGTGTACACGTCTTGCGTGGTGCCGTCTATGGAAATGATGAGCCTGTCCAGCCCGCTTTCCACTGTTTTTCGTGCATTCGCGTCCGTGAGGTAATGCGCGTTCGTGGAGGTGGCGGTATAAATGCCTTTGGAGGAAGCGTATTTCACCATATCCAGGAAGGCGGTATTGAGATAGGGCTCACCCTGGAAATAAAAGATCAGGTAAAGCAGCTCTTTATGCAGCTCGTCGATGGTTTTGCGGAAGAACTCATTGTCCAGCATGCCTGTCGGGCGGGTAAAAGCCCTGAGCCCGCTGGGGCATTCCGGGCAGCGGAGATTGCAGGAAGTAGTGGGCTCAAAGGAGATGGAAATGGGCAATCCCCATTGGATGGGTTTTTTCCTCCATTTGCTCCAGTAGTAGCTTCCCAGCACTTTCCCGGCATTCAGACCGCGGCGCAGTGTGAATTTGGAAAGGAAGTTCAATGCGTCGTTCAGGTTCGGTTTCGGCATAAATCGGGCCTCTTTAGGATCATAAATTTACGACAACAATATGGCCTTTCATGCACAGGACAAAAAATTGCCCTATACTTGCTGTTGATTTTTAAGGAGAACAGAAAAGCACACACCATCGTGGCAAGAACAAAACGCATGCGCCGCCGCCCCTTTATTTTCATCGTTTTAATACTCGTAGTGGCCGGAATTGCCGGCGCATGGTGGTTCCTGCGGAACAGAACGCCGCTGGAATTCGTGCGTTATGAGGAATTCGGGATCGATATGCCGGTGAGTTATACCGTGCACGGCATAGACATTTCCAAGTTCCAGGGGAATGTGAACTGGATGGCGGTACGGCAGATGCAGGTGGAGCAGATCAGGATCAGCTTTGCGTTTATCAAAGCCACCGAAGGCATCACCCGCCAGGACGCTACATTTAAGCGTAACTGGGAAAAGGCCAAAACAGCCGGTATCATCCGCGGCGCCTACCATTTCTTTTACTCCACCCGCGACCCGCTCAAGCAGGCCATCAATTTTAAGAACGTCGTGCAGCTGGAATCCGGGGATCTCCCGCCTGTGCTGGACATAGAGGTGCACAACAACCAGCCGCCCGCCGTGATCCGCAGCACCGCCCGCATCTGGCTGGAGGAAATGGAAAAAGCATATGGCGTAAAACCGATCATCTACACCAATATTCACTTCTACGAAACGTACCTGGGGAAAGAATTTGACGAGTACCCGCTGTGGGTGGCGCATTATTACCAAAAAGACAAACCCCGCAGCGCCCGCAACTGGGTATTCTGGCAGCACAGCGACATCGGGCGGGTGAACGGCATCCGCACCACGGTTGATTTTAATGTATTCAGGGGAGACAGTTCGGAGCTGGTTAACCTTTGTATTCCGTAACTTTAAGCTATGGACGAACAGAAAGACCCGGAAGAACAAAAAGATCAGTTTGACTGGCGGCTGATGGAGTTTTTCACCAGGATCATCCGAACGGTGTTCATCGGGATGTTCTGGATGCTGATCAATATATTTTTTGGATTGTACCTGGGATTTGGGGTTCCCGAGGAATCCACCCCGCTGAGGATGGGCCTCTTTTACGGGTGGTTTGCACTCAGCCTGGCCGCCTACATTTATTTCCTGTGGCGGGTATGGCGGAGGAAGATGCCCCCGCCATGAGCCACGTTTGATGAGTTATTTCGTTGTGCCGAATACCTGCGTCCAGAGATCGCCCGCACGGCCTACGCCCATTTCTTTAAAGTTCGCGTTCATGATATTTTTACAGTGACCTTCACTGGCCAGCCAGCCATTGATCACGGATTCCTCTTTTGAAGGCCCGCTGGCGATATTTTCACCCATCCAGGAGTAATTGAACCCGGCCGCTTTGATGCGGGACTGAGGTGTGGAGCCGGAAGGGCTGTTGTGATCGAAATATTTACGATCCTTCATATCCTGGCTGTGTTTGGCCGCCGCCAGCTCCAGCAGTACATTCCATTTTACGGGTTGTACAGGGGGCATCCAGGTGCCTTTGCAGTTGCAGCCTTTGGCGCGTACGTTATTGACCAGTTCAAGGAGAAGATTCTTATCCACGTTGTTCTCTATCACATCCACGGACCCGCCGGGATTGGTGATTTCCTCTTCTGTTTCAGGCTGTACGAGGTCTTCTTTACCGCAAGACGCCATGAACAGGCTGATTACTACAAATAAGGGTACAAAACGAACAAGTTTAAGTGACATTATTTCCCAGTTAATTTAAAAACAATCAGGTACTGGGTTCTTAATAGGAAGGAGGTTAAAGCACGTTGGCTTTTTCAGAGGAAAGGGTTAAGAATTATTCAGGAGCCAAAGGTAAAGCGAACGCTGAATAAACAAGCATGGGGCTTGCAAAAAATATGTTAACGAAAATAACAAATTAAAGATCAATGTAGTATGATCCGTGGTTTGTCATGTCACTGCGGAAATAATGCAGGCGGATTAGTGGCCTGGCTTAGGACTGGCAAATTCCTGGCTCCAGAAGTTGCCTACTTTGGCTACGCCCATCTCCGTAAATTTACTGTTCATAAGCACCTTGCAGTGGGTAGGGCTTTTATAGAAACCGTCCACCAGGGTTTTTTCGGAGAGGATGCCCAGCGCGATGTTTTCGCCCCAGGCGAGCCAGCTGTAACCCATGCGGCTGATGCGTTTGCCGGCGGTGTTGCCCTGGAGGTCGTTGTGAGAGAAGTAGCTGTTCCTGTCCATATCCTGGCTGTGAAGATAGGCGGCCCTTTCCAGCGACTTGTTCCACCGGATGGGTGGCGCGGGAGCCATAAAAGTATCTCCGCACTGGCAGCCTTTAGCCCTTACATCGTTCACCAAAGACAGCAGGAGCGCGGCATCCACAGGGTTGTTCATCAAAAAGGTGGTGTCTCCAATGGGCTCGGGCGGTGGCGGTGTGTAAACAGTTAATGGTTCTTTACTACAGGCTACACACGCGAGCAGCCATACGCATACGGCGGTCCTGACCGCAGGACGTACGAATCGTAAAATCATTGTCTTTTAATGATTAAATGGTGAACAATAAAGCTGGCTTTCGGAAGGCTACGGATAAAAGTATTGACAGGTTGGGGTCAGGATGATGAATGAACGGCTGTTCATAAGTATGGAGGTTGCAAAGATAATTTATCAGTCCCGGATTTTACGCCTTTCCGCATGTAAAATTACTGTTAACACATTGAATGTTAATGGTTTGTAAATTGTCTTCACAGGTACCGGGAGGTAATTTCAATAAAGCCGGTCTGATGGTACTGCTGTTTCCCCGGTAAACATACTATTGATGCGAAAACAAATATATAAACTTTTTATACAACGTAAAAATTTATATGTCATGAGAAAGTAGAGAATATAAGGACCGAAATTCCATTCTTCAGAACATTGGTCGTATTTTTATTCGCTGTTATATTAATTTGAAACTATATTAATGAAACACACTGTTACTACCTTGTATGCTCCGATATGGTTAATCCCGTTGTTGTTAATCATTATCTCATGCCATCAGGCAGCCCCTGCAAAACAAACCGCTCAGGCCATGAAACCTTTGACGGACTCAACCGTCTTAACAAAAGATTCCGTGGTGGAAGACTTCTCTGAAGAGGAGCTTTGGCAGGAATGTTACGTGGTGGTGGCGGACACCGGGATGGATTATTACGCCCTGCGCGGCATGCTGGACGGGGTGAAAGCCATTACAGGCCAGGAAATAGATACTTTGGGCCGGTATTATGACGCGGCGAAAGACAGCGTGATCCTCCCCGTAGATGATGAAGACGAAATGTGGGCCGGCGCTTATTATCCCCGTTGGGCGATAGGCCCCTCAGGCAGCATCGAATACCTGGATATCTACCGTAAACACGAGGATACTTCTTCCAGTATGCTGGCTGCGGTAGCCGGGCTTTTCGTTGAAAAGCGGGAAGCCGATTCCACCGCTGAGCTGATCCGCAAACAATATAACAAAGCCTGGGTGATGAAAACGCAGGTTTACATGGGCTGTATGCATTAACCACACCGGATGAAGTTCTTCAACAAGATATGGAGCCGGTACAGGGAAAAAGTACCGGCCGCCGTCAACCGCGATTTTTGCAAGTTCTTTAAAATGGACGAAGTGAACGGCATGCGGCTGGAGAAACGGTTCATCGGGAAACTGCACCTGCCGCGGGGTTTTATTGTAGCCTGCGACCCTCTGCTGGGGCTGCATGATACATTTCCTTTTTCGAGGAAAGTGCCGCCGGGCGAATATCCCGCCACCATGCTAATGGCCCGCTCTGGTTTCAGCCGCCGGAATGCTTTGCTGCTACTGAAATTCAAAGATCAGCAGCCGGCCAGCTTCAAACTGGCCAAACTTCCGGGCCAAACGGGCCGCTTTACCGGCAGCCACGGCTTTTTTGGTTTCACCGCGGACGCCGGCATCGGCTGCGTCTGCGACGCCTATACGCAGAAACACTACAATAACTACCTGGAGCGTTTTTTTAAAGATCACCCGGAAGGAAATATTTACGATTCGCTCTTCAACAGGACGTTTGCCCGGAAGGCGCGCGGGGAGGAACAGCTGTTTTACAACTTTTACCTGCCAACCCATCCGCAGCTGAATGTGATCATGTTCCATACCGGCTATGGCGACGGTATTTATCCCGCTTACTGGGGTATCGGGGAAGACGGAACGGTTTGCAGCCTGGTGATCGATTTCATTGTTTTATAAAATCATCTATATGCCCGCTTTAAAACAAATACTCACGCTCGCGGCCTGTTTATTCGGCGCCGCAGCTTTTGCACAGCAAAAGAACCTGAAAGAAGGGGATATCATTTTCCAGACCGACATTTCCCCGCAATGCAAAGCGATCGAGCTTGCCACGCATTCCAAATTCAGTCATTGCGGTCTTGTTTTTAAGCAAGACGGGCGCTGGATGGTGTTTGAAGCGGTGCAGCCGGTAAGCATTACCACCTTCGAAGAGTGGACCATGCGGAACAACCGGCATTACGTGGTGAAACGCCTTAAAGCGGATTCGGTTATCACGCCTGAGGTAGTGGCAAAAATGAAAGAAGAAGGCAAAAAATATCTCGGCAAAAACTACGACAGTTACTTCGGATGGTCGGATGAAAGTATATATTGTTCGGAGCTGGTGTGGAAGATCTATTATTCTACAACCGGCCTTGAGGTTGGAAAACTGAAACCGATGCGCGAATACGATCTTAGTCATCCGCTTGTGAAAGCCACCATGAAAGAACGTTATGGGAACAAAGTACCGCTGGATGAAAAAATGGTCTCTCCCGGCGTTATTTACGATAGCCCTTTACTGGTAACAGTTATAGAGCAATAAAGAGCGGTCTTACGCAAATGTTTTTCACCCAGGGAAAGTGATGTATCAATAGTGCTTTATCAACACAAATGCCTTTCGTTTGTTATCCAGTAAAAACAATCTCATGAAACAGCACCATATCATGATGCTTGCGGGAGCGCTGGTTTTTGCGGCCTGCCAGAACAGTACAAAAACCGCCGGCAAGGACAGCACGGAGGTAATACAAACATCTCCCGCCGAAGGTTATTACGAAGCCAGTCTTGCGGCAGCTTCCAGCCCCGGAAGACTGATCGGCCTCACCCTTCGCCCCACGAACGACGTGGAAATGACAACAGATTATCTCAACGCCACACCAGAAATAATACAGATGGGCAACTGGTCCACACTGGATAGCGGGAAAATATTCATCACGCTCGTTACCGTGGGAAGCGGCAACCCTGATAAGGATACGCTGATCTTCCGGCAGGATGGCGAAAGCCTACGGTATACCGGTACGGATTACGGCACGGACGGTCTTACGCTCACGAAAAAAGAAAAACCAGCCCCTGCGAACAAAGAACTGGTGGTATGGGTGAAGGCGGAAGAAGAGTGCGACCGCGGACCGGGCTTTGGCAAAACCAAATGTTACCAGGTGCAGTACGGTGATAAAATGATGGGTGAAACCTGGGACAAACTGATGGAGCCCATCGAAGGATTTACTTTTGAAAAGGGAAACATCTACAAGCTCAGGGTAAATCGCATCCCCCGCGACCCGAAGATCCAGGATGTAGGTGCGTATGAATACAAGCTGGTGGAAGTGGTCTCAAAGGAAAAGGCGAAATGATTTCCGGCATAAGACTATTTGAAGGAGGCGAAGCAGCCTCCTTTTTTTGTGCCCGGTATCCAAAACAGTAGCCGACATAAGGCCAAAGCCGGGAGCAGCCCCATGGCTATTTATTCATGCCATAGGCTCTGAAACTCCGGCTTGTGGAAAAATCCGAACCAGAAAGCGAACTGTTCATTTTCCAGCAATCCCAGCCTGGACACGATCGCCAGCGCGAAAGCCGTACCAGCCGCGCCATTGGCAGTGATCACCTGGTCCGTCGTAACCGCCGGTTTATTGACATAATTTGTTTCGCCTTTATACTCCGGCACTGCTTCTTTCAGTAATCCAAGGTCGTTGCTGGTATGCGGTATATTGTCCAGGATGCCCTGGCTGGCGAGGTAAAGCGTGGCGTCGCAGATGGCGGCCAGCAGTTTGCCTTTGCGTAGCACATCCTGGATAAAGGGGCTTATCTCGCGGTTTTTCCCTTCGGCCCAGGCGGCGCCTCCGGGAAGGATCACGATGTCCGCAAGGGTTGCATCCAGCTCCGCCAGGGACAGCTGCGGGATCACCTGGAGATTGGCGGCGGATATCACGGCTTTGCCGTCAATCGAAAAGGGGCGGACCTCATATTCGGAGAACTGCTGTAACGAAGCGGCAGCCAGCGCGGGCTCCCAGTCGGAATAGCCGTTGAAGACGAAGAGATAACAGGTTTTGTTTTTCATGATCGTTGTGCATTTAAGAGGTGAGGATACAAAGATCATGCGGGGGATTGACAGCAGTGTGTCAGCAGAAAAATGGGGGCGAGAGAATTTTTAACGGAACGGAAATGAGGAAACTCATTGTCTTTTTCGGCATAATGCGCTAACTTGCCCCTTGAAATATCTAAAAACTGTATATCATGCTGACGACTGTATTACTCAACTCTACTTATGAGATCGGCAATAAGATCGGCCACTACGGCACCTGGTTCTGTATTATCATTTTTGGCGCCATGTTCCTGTACGCCATGGTGAAGTACGTAAAACGCTAATTTAAACTTACTCTAAGATATTACTGGCTGTCCCGACTAAGTGTCGGGACGGCTTTTTTTATTGCCCTAAAGATTAGAATGCTTCCGATACAGAAAGGTAAAACCCGCTCTGCCGCTTCTCTCCCGCTCTTTTTTCACCCCAGCCATAATCCAGCCGGATGGTAAGGCGGGTATGTTTGTCGTAGAAATAACGGATGCCCAGCCCGTAGTTGGGCTTTAGCTTGTCCAGGGCGAAATCGCGGTTGGAGAAAACCATGCCGGTGCCGGCAAACCCAGCCACCGCAAAGGTCGGGTGCATATCGATAAACCACATGTTGATATGCATTTTGGGGTCGATGTAGTAGCGGTATTCAGCTTGTGCCGCCAGGTAGTTCTGGTCCCGGTAGCGGCCGGTGTAGTATCCGCGCATAATATTATCGTTGCCCATTTCGGGCAGGAGGTAAAAAGGAAGGGTGTTGCCCTGGAGAGATTGCCCGTATCCGTTCAACCCTAATGTGCTCCGCTGCGAGATACGGAAAAACTGGCTGGCCTTGGCTTCTATCCGCCAAAGCGGGTGTTTGCTCAGGAAACTTGGAGCGTAAGCGGCATTCAGGCGTACGTAGGTGCCGAGGGTACAGTAGTTCTGGTTGTCCCGGTTGTCGTAGATGGCCGTTACACCGAGGAAGGTGGCATATCCGCCTTCTTTGTCCACGAGGGTTTCCGTGGGGTAAATGCCTTTGTCCTCGTCCTGCGTGAATACATCGTGCTGGTACTGTACAGAAAGACCGGCGTAGAAATGGCTGGTGACGCGTCTTTCCACCTCCGCGACAACTTTATACCGTTTGTTGCCCACCAGCGAGCGGTCCGAATAATGCGTGGTATCGCCGAGCCCGTAGAAATAAACGGGGAAATCGTGGTACCGGAGATTGGTTTTGATATGCCAGTCGTTATTCCTCGTCCAGTTATCGGTACGCAGATCTATTTTGAACTGTTTGTTTGTGGTAAAGGTAGCGAGCAGGCTGGCGGTGGAGTTCCTGGTAAAAGGAGAGGGATTTTTTTTGTCCCCGTAATAAGAATAAAGCGCTGCAACTCCCAGTTCCAGGCCCTTTTCGGGGGAAAAACCGAGTACGGGCAAGGGGAACAGGCTGTTTTTTCGATGGGCGAGGAGGGAATCCTGCGCCTTTAAACCGGAGCTTGCCAACACGCACAGAGAGAGAGCCGAGATCGCTTTACGCATAGGGTCGCAATATGCAAAAATTTTCTTGACCGGCAATGTGTTGTTTTATTGTGCTATTTACGGTTGTTTAACATAAATATTTGTTAAAATAGCATCATTTTCGAAGATTTTTTTGAACTTGAACTACTGCAACCAAATCAATGATTTCTGCCGCGGAAGAAACCCGCAACAATATTTACAACGAACCCGATCTGGCCAGCCAGAAAAATCAACAGGGAGGCTGTCACAAACCAGGGCAGGAATTGTAGCCGCATCACGGCAAGCTCAGAATAATTATTATAGTCGAAATACCGCCTTGGCATTCCGGGCTCCGGCTCATAATGGTAGCCGCTCATGACAATGAACGTAAGCGGTAACAATACCAGGCTGAAAATATGAAATATCTGCAGCCACCGCCATTGTCTGAACCATGAAGTGGTTGTATATAACCCCGCTTCCATGACCAGGAAAATGGCATACGCCCAGGCCAGGTGGGAAAGGGCTATAACGAAATAGGTATCGTGAAGATGTATATCTATTGCACTGTTGGCGACTTGAAGCTGCCCGAGGATAACGACAATTGCAGCAATAATGAGCAACTGAATATCAGGCCGGGATAAATATTTCATAGCACACTAATATACTACAAAGCCGCCAGTTTCCTGATATCCTCAAACCGCTGATCTTTCATCACTTTCCCGTTCTCAAACACTGTTTGGAGGATGTCTTTAGCATCAGGGTTTTCCGCCTGGGGTAAGGTTTTGAACCCATCGGCGTCTTTTACCAGCTTCAGTTTTCCCGCTTTGGATTTTTTAAACGAAGTACGCAGGTTGCCTTCGGCGTCCATTTCAACGGGGGACTTATAAACATCCACGCTTTCGCCGTTTATTTCAGCATAAGAACATTTCAGGGCAAACTCCTGCGTGTCCCTGTTCACACGCTGCAGCAGCGCACCGCCCATGCCCAGCACCAGGTTTTCCGCGCTCACGCCCGCCTGTTTCAACGCTTCGTATATCTCGGGAATGGAGGCGTAGCTGATCCCGTCTCCCTGTATCACGCGCACCTGCGGCGGCAAGACGTTATATCCTTTTTCGTTGATGGTATAACCGAATTTGCCCATCAGGATCTTAAACACTTCAAGCAAAGTACGCACGGGATCGCCGGAATCCGGGCGGATCACCAGCGTGCCTTTCCTCGCCAATATTTGTTCCTTCAGCTGCGTGCCCCAATATTCGGAGCAGGCGCGGAAAATGTTGTAGGAATCGGATACGCAGGCGATGGTGCCTTCGGGAAAGGTATCCAGCACATGTTTGAAGATGGCCGCTTCGCCTTCCTCTCCCAGCAGCGTAACGATGGAATGTTCCGTAGCCGGGATGGAAAGCCCGGGCGCGGTAGCGGCATGATAATACCGTTTCGCAAAAGTGGATGCCACCAATGTATCGCTGCCACTGAAGTTCACCAGGTGCGCGCTTCCGCCGATACCCGCGCCTTCCACCGAACTTGCGCCGCGAAAGCCAAAGTCATTCAATACGAGGTCTATCCCCTGCAAAGACGCCTCGCTGGCGGTAGACAGGTAATATTGTTTCACTACTTTTTTGATCTCCCGCGACAGCGTAGCCACCGTACAGGGATACCAGACCTGCATCAGCAATGTTTCCAGGAAATTTGTAAGCCAGTAACAGGCAGGGTCTGTGTTCTCGATGGTCATCAGCACATTTTTCACAGGTACCACGGTGCCTTCGGGCACAGCGCGGATCTTCACCGGCAAATGCCCGCTATGTTTCTTAAGGATATATTCAAATCGTGAAGGATCGTACACATCGTTTCTGCCAAACACTTCAGGCAGCATCTCTCCCGCTTCGCGGATTTTTTCCGCGGTGATCACGGGCCCTTCGAGGTATGCTTTCAGGAAATATTGCAGGCCGTAAAAAACCGTTTCTTCAAATCGGCCTCCCCTGCTCTCGAGGTAAGAGTAGATATGTGAAGTGCCGGGAACATAAAGTTTGTGATGGGAGTATTTGTAAGCATCCGCCAGTAAAATGATGTTCTCCATATGCTTTTGAAGGTTAGCCTTTACGAATGTAAGGCATCAGGCCGAACTTACGTGCATTACCTGCCCTCCAAATGCATGAAATTCAATACAGATAATCGTTTAGGTGTATGTATAACCTCTTTTACGTATTTAATACACAAACTTTTGACATTTTACTTTAATGCAATATATTATTTGTGTAAAATAAATGCAAAAATTGATAATCAATATATTAAGAGAAAATCTCGATGTAGCCGTTTTTTTGCTTCAATTCCTGGAACTTCTGCCGGTTGAAGCTATATAATTGAGCCGGACGGCCTTGTAAAGGATGTTTCAATTTTTCCTGCTGAACGCTCAGCAGACCCAGTGAATGCATTTTTTTCTGAAAGTTCCGGCGGTCTATCTGGCGGTTATACACCCATTCATAGAGTTTTTCCAGCTCTGAAACGGGGAATTTGGGATCCAGTAGCTCAAAGGCCAGCGGTTCGGAACGGAGGCGTGTGCGGAGATGCTCGATGGCGCCGGCGATCACGTCCGCATGGTCGAAGGCGGTGGCGGGAAGTTCTTTTACGGAATACCAGCGTGCTTCTTTGTTGCCGGCTCCTAAAATGAGTTTGGAGGTGGAGGGTTTCACCAGCCCGAGATGCGCCACGCAAAGGATACGCCCGCGGGGATCACGCTCCGGGTGGCCCCAGGTGCGCATCTGCTCCAGGTAATTCACTTTCAGCCCGGTTTCGTCGCGGATCTCGCGGTGTACGGCATCTTCAAGCGGCTCGTCGTTATGGACAAAACCGCCCGGAAGGCCCCATTTGAAGATATGCGGAGGTATGCTGCGTTTGCTGAGCAGCACCATCATTCCTTCTTTTGACGAAAATCGCAATACTACGGCATCTGCCGTCACCCTGATATGTTGATGAACTGGCAAGGGATAAAATTTTAGGGATCATTTCCCGCTTATATATTGTTTTACCTGCGATGTTCCTTTATGCAGGTTTACAAAGAGCGGGTTTTTCTGTGGGTCAAAAACAATGATGGTTCCGGATTCCCAGGCATCCGCAGGCGCGGGCAGCACAATTTCCACCTGTAATCCGTTTTCGCGGCGGAACATCAGGCTGTCCTTCCTGATATACCTCGCTGTATAATTATTCGCTTCCAGGAAGCTCACAATACTATCCCGTCTTGCGTTCACGGTACTGTCCGCGCGGATGGGGTGTTCCCTCAGCACAAAACATTTTTCTTTGATCACATCATAGTTGGTGGTATCTGTCTTTTCACGGACAGGGTTACACGCAGCGGCGGCCAATAGGGCCAGCGTAAGGATGTTGTAACGCATGGTGCAAGTTATAAAAACCCCGATTAAAAACTGATATCAAATACTTTATCGGTTTCGCCGCGTTTGACTTTTACGGTTGTTTTGTCTCCGGCTTTGAATTTTCCGAGCGCCGTCATGTAGGTTTCGATGTCTGAAACGGGGTAATCGCCGAGTTGTGTAATAAGGTCACCCGTGAGGATACCGGCCTTTTTGGCGGGTTTTCCATCGGTTACGCCATCCACTTTTACGCCGCCATTCGTCCAGGTATAGTCCGGCATAATGCCGAGGGTAACGGAGAAACGTGCGCTGGTGCCCATTTGCTGCTCGCGGGTTTTGGTGAAGGCGAGTTTGGGCTGGGCGTTGGTTTTCTCGATGATGTCGTACACAAGTTTCACCACCGTCAGGCCGCCTTCGTAATTGATCTTGTCCGCGTCGTCGCCGGGTTTGTGATAATCTGAGTGGGTGCCGGTGAAGAAAAATAATACAGGCACGTCTTTGCGGTAAAACGAAGTATGGTCGGAGGGGCCTGTGCCGGAGGAATCATAACTTACTTTCAGGTCCGGCGGGACGGTGCTTTTCAGCACGGTGCCCCAGGCCGGGGAAGTGCCGGTACCGCCTATCTGGAGGCCTTTTTCTTTGCTGAGGCGGCCCACCATATCCATGTTCACCATGTAATTTACAGCCGTCATGGGTACTGCGGTATGTTCGGTGAAATATTTACTGCCAAAAAGCCCCAGTTCTTCGCCGGAAAAGGCTACTAATAAATAATTGTTATTCTTTAGTTTGGACGCTTTCAGGAGACGGCCAAGCTCGATAAGCGCGGCGGTGCCGCTGGCATTATCGTCCGCGCCGTTGTGAATGGCTTTTTCAGAGGGGGCGAGGGAGTTATGGTCTTCGCCGTAGCCAAGGTGGTCGTAATGTGCGCCAAGTACCACCGTAGTGGCGGCGCCGTTATCTATAAACCCTACTACGTTTGTACCGGTGCGTTTGCTGGGTTTAAAATCCACTTCCACTTCCAGCTGGAAGCCGTTCGCGTCATCGGCGGAGAGGGTTTTGCTGGCTTCCGGCCCTACCCATACGGCGGGGATGGCCAGCGGGGTTTCTTTCCCGTCCAGCCAGCGGGTGACGGTGCGGAAGTCTTCATGCCCGTTAAAAAATACGATGCCGGTAGCGCCGTTCTCTTTGGCTTCTTTGGTTTTCTTAACGTAAAAATCAAGAGGCTCGCCATGGGGATTGATCTCATCTTCCGATGCCTTTACATTGATGAGCCATACATTGTCCGGCTCGTTCACTCCCGGCAATACTTCGCCTTTAGCGGCTTTGGTTGCGCTGAAAGGCAACGGGAGGTATTGCCCGGCGGGCAGGGCGGTGTGGTTGATTATGAGCCGGGTTTTGTTCCCGGGCTCTTTTCCTTCCCGTACTATAAATGTCTGGAGATATTCGCTGTCCCCTTTGGGGCTCACGCCGGCCAGTTTCATCTGTTCCGCGATATAGACGGCGGCCAGTTGCTCCCCGGCGGTGCCGGTGCGGCGGCCCTCCAGCTTATCCGAAGAGAGATACGTAACATGGGTCTGCAGGTTTCCGAGGGTTTTCCGGTCTGCTTTCTTCTGCGGATGCGCCGCCATTGCCAAACAAACGAGCGGGAGCAACAGGTAGATCTTTTTCACTGCAAGGGGAATTTTGTGACAAAAATAGGGAATCGGTTATCAAACGCTGTAATTATCACAGGATTGTCTGACCCCGCCCTCCTCTTTGTTTTATACTCAAATTATATGCTAAATTTGCCGCACTCTGAATGAGTTACAACAAAACAGAAATAGCAAATAATGAAAAACACGCCATTTACACACAAGCACATTGCGCTGGGCGCCAAGATGGCCGCTTTTGCGGGGTACAACATGCCTATTTCCTACACAGGTATTAATGACGAACATGCCGCCGTGCGGAACAGTGTGGGAGTGTTTGACGTGAGCCATATGGGCGAATTTATCCTCAAAGGCGAAAACGCCCTGGACCTTATCCAGCGTGTAACCACGAACGATGCCTCCAAACTCACCCCCGGCAAAGCGCAGTACAGCTGCCTGCCGAACGAAGAGGGCGGTATCGTGGACGATCTCCTGGTATATTGCATCGAAGAAAATAACGTATACATGCTGGTAGTGAATGCCAGCAATATCGAAAAGGACTGGAACTGGATCAGCCGCTTCAACACTAAAAATGTTGAAATGCACGACATTTCCGACAAAACCTGCCTCCTGGCCATCCAGGGGCCTAACGCTACCAGCGCTTTACAGGCCCTGACGGACAAAGACCTCGTGAACCTGAAATATTACACCTTCGTAAAAGGCACCTTTGCCGGCGTGGAGAACGTGCTGATCAGCGCCACCGGCTACACGGGTGCGGGCGGCATTGAGATCTATTTTGAAGACAAGGACGGCGCCGCGGACAAGATCTGGGACGCCATTTTCGCCGCGGGCGCTTCCAAAGGCATCAAGCCCATCGGGCTGGGCGCCAGGGACACCCTCCGCCTCGAAATGGGCTTCTGCCTGTACGGGAACGACATCGATGACCGTACCAGCCCCCTGGAAGCAGGCCTCGGCTGGATCACCAAGTTCACCAAAGACTTTACCGCCCGCCCCATTATGCAAAAAATAAAGGCGGAAGGCATCCAGCAGAAGCTGGTTGGCTTTGAAATGATAGACAAAGGCATTCCCCGCCACGATTACGAGATCAAAGATGCGGAAGGCAATACCATCGGCAGGGTAACCTCCGGCACGCAGTCCCCCTCCCTCCAGAAGGCCGTCGGGCTGGGATATGTTAAAACAGCCTTTGCATCCCTCGATTCAGAGATATATATTGCAGTGCGCGATAAACTCCTGAAAGCGAAAGTTGTGAAGGTTCCGTTCCTGGGATAAGGCCCGGAAAGGACAATTTTACAGGAACAGCAGCGTTATTGAAGCCTATTTTAGCCATCTGATGACCATATCTTTAAAGTATCTCTGCTATGCCGCTTATTCATCTGACCACCGTTATTCATGCGCCCCTGCCCAGGGTTTTTGACCTGAGCCGGAGTATTACGCTGCACAAACGCAGCATGGAACATTTGCAGGAAGAGGCCGTCAAAGGCCGCACCAGTGGTTTGATAGATTATGACGAATCGGTAACCTGGCGGGCGAAGCACCTTACCAAAATGCGCGAGCTCACCGTAAGGATCACCGCGATGCAAAAACCACAGTATTTTTGCGATGAAATGGAAAAAGGCGATTTCACTTTTATGAAACACGAGCATTTTTTCCGCGAGATCGAAAACGGTACGGTGATGATAGACATTATGGAATTCGGTACGCCTTACGGCAGGTTTGGCAAGTGGTTTGAAAAGATCTACCTGAGAAAATACATGAAACGGCTGTTGCAGCTGCGTAATAAGATCATCAAGGAATATGCGGAAAGTGAAAAATGGCGCGTGATCCTGGATTAAAAAAGAAAAAAACGAATGACCGAGCATACAAAACCAAGGCTGGAAGTCTGTTTATCCCCGGCCCTTTTGCACCTGTTTGACGTAAAGAACAGCATTGTCGTAATAATAGATGTGCTGAGAGCTACCTCCACCATTTGCACTGCCCTGAACAACGGCGCGCTGAAAGTGATACCGGTAGCCACCGTGGAAGAATGCGTAAGCATCGGCCGCCAACTGGATGCGATCACAGCCGGCGAAAGGGACGGAAAAATCGCGGAAGGCCTGCTGCATGGCAACTCCCCTTTTGAATATCCCAATGAATTTATCGGCGGAAAAGTATTGGTGCTCACGACCACGAACGGTACCAAACTGCTGCATATGGCCAAAGACGCGGTACAGATCATCACCGGTTCCTTCCCCAACATCTCCGCCGTTTGCGAATACCTGATATCCCAGGGGCAAAACGTGATCCTCGGCTGCGCTGCCTGGAAAGACCGGGTGAATATGGAAGACACCCTGTTCGCCGGCGCCGTGGTAAACCGCATCCGCGAACACTTTGACGTGAGCTGCGATTCAGCGATTGCCGCCGAAACGCTCTACCAGTGCGCCAAAGATGACCTTTTCCGGTTCATGAAAAATGCAAGCCATTACCAGCGCCTGACCGGCTATGGCCTGGAAGAAGATATCCGCTACTGCCTCACCCCGGACGGCGCGAACGTGCTGCCGATACTCCGGAACGGTGAACTGGTAAAAGAAAAATAAATGGGAAAGGGTGAGTTTCAATAAGAAAGCTCACCCTTTTTGATTGGTTTCGTATTAATTTTTAAGCGACCAGCCCGCCGGTATGTTTCTTTGAACGGAGGACGCTGTCGATAGAATAGATCCCGCCACCGTTCATGATAAAAAAGATCATGATCAGCAGCATGGTGAACGGAGCGTACCAGTCGATGATACCCGCACCTGTGGCGCCTTTCAATATGGTGGCCATGATCATGGTAAAGGCCAGGAAAGCGGCCGCTGGGCGTGTGAACAGCCCGATGGCGAGCAGCAGGCCGCCGGCAAATTCAGCCAGTGTAGCCATCAGTCCCCAGAAAAGCGGCCAGGCGGAAATACCTACAAACTGCATGGCGGAGCCTACGCCGTTCCATACCTGTTCTCCACCGGCGATCTTCTGCCAGCCGAATACGAAGAATAATATACCGACTCCTGCGCGGAGGATTAAGAACCCGAGATTTTTTGTTTTAGCGTTGTCGAAGAGTTGTGTGTTTCCCATAGATAATTTTTATACAAAATTACTATCATATACCCCGCTTACTCAATGGATAATTTTTTGTTTCAGTTGCACAATTTTCAAAACGCATTTCCCCCAAACGTGCTATTCTGTTCCCTTCCGCACGCGCTATTTGAATTTTTATGCTTACTTTTGTGGATTGCCTTTTCATGAGCCGTTTTTAAGATGAACTGAGAAAAAGACCAGTGAAAGTCCAATAGATCAATGCATAAGAATTTGTTAAAATAACCCGGGCTGATGCAAAAAGAGGCAATCACAGGAAAAGCATGTCGCTGCCCCATTTACTAAAATATGTTTACAACAACGGAACCGATGAGGTGATCCGGCGGGGAAAACGCATCTTCGCAACCGGCGGTGTGGAACTGCTGGAAGGCGATCCTGTGCTCCGTTCTGCCTCTTTCCGTGTAAAAAGCGACACCCACGCCAACTACTATAAGGTTACCATTAATAAATACCATGAGCCGGCCACCATGAGCGTGCGCTGCCAATGCCCCTACAACCTCGGCGACATTTGCAGGCACGAAGCCGCCGCGCTTTTCCAGCTCCAGGAAATGCTGGACCGCAATCATTTTGAATCTTTCGAAACGCAATACGATCAGCAGCATACGCTGATAAAAATGAAATCCATTGATCTGAAAACGATCAAACTGCTCACCTCCAGCACCATTATGGCCGAAGCGGAACGCATCCTGCGCAAAACGCAGGCCGTGATCAAATCCGCCAAGGACGAAAAAGTAGAAGCAGAGCTGCGGCACGAAGGGAAAAAGTACCCGCTCATCCTGCAAAGGAATGAAGAACGGAACTTTGACACCCATTGTAACTGCGACGAGCACGAACATCCTATCTGCGTCCATAAAACCGCCCTGTTCCTGCAACTGCTGCATGCGCACGGCCCGTTTTATTTTGATACGCTCCGCAACTGGGACAAGGAAAAAAACAAACTCCTTTCTTTATACGGTTATTCCCTCACGGACGACCTGAACGGCAAGTTCGCCTTCTCTTACCTGAACGGCAAACCCTTCCTGCGTGTGCTGGACCCCACCATCAAAAAAGTGGAAGCTCCCGCAAATGCCAAACCGGAGCCTGTAGTGGAAGAAACCATCACGGCTACACGCCGCCTGGGCGTGGTGCTGAACGCAAACGATACGCTGTTCCCTTACTTCCAGACCGAGCTGGTGAGCGGCGAAGCCAACGAAGACGAATCAGAATTCGTATCCCTCGTAAGCAAGCTGGACCTGACCAAATACGTGGACTTTTACCAGTTCAAGGAAAGAGACCGGGACCTGATCACGCCGATCCGGAAAATACAGCATACCGAAATCAGTAAGTTCCTCAATAAGAACTCTCCCTTCGCGGGCATCTGGGAAAATATCATGCATGAAAATGAAGACGGCCTGCCCATGGAAACCATGGAGCTGATCGTGGATTACATGCATCCGAAACTGATAAAACTGTTTCCGCTGCTGGCGGAGCACGGACTGGTGTTCCTGTTAAGGGACGGCCAGCAGTTCAAAACCAAAAACCTGCAACTCCTGCAGGTGGAAAGCGATCCCCTGAAACCGTATTTTAAGGCGGATCAGGTGGATGGCCACGTGGAAGTGACCGCCTGGGTGGACATTGATGGAGAACCGGTGAACGTGTCCGCCAACCAGTGGGCCAGCCCCATGCTGTTCCTTTACAACGGCGTGATCTACACTTTCGCCAATTCGCAGGACAGCATCAGCATCATGCGGTACCAGCAGATGAACGCGTTGAAAGTACCCACCAGCGAGTGGCAGGACTTCCTGAAAGACGTGATGCTGCCCCTCGGCAAAAACTACCCTGTTCAGTTTGACACCGCACTGCTGGCCGAAGTGGATGACATCGTGCCGGAAACGCGGGTGTACCTGAAAGAAATGGGCGAAACCTTCGTGATCCAGCCGGGCTTTGCTTATCACGGCCACGAAGTGGAATGGAACGAAGAAACCCGCATCACCGTGCAGGAAGGCAATAAAGTGCTGGTGATACACCGGAACAAGGAGGCGGAAAACGCCTTCGTGACCAAGCTCCGCACGCTGCACACCAATTTTACCCACCTCAACAACTATAATTATTTCTATCTCCGCTCCAAAGAAGCGCTGAAGAACAACTGGTTTTTCCTCTTTTTTGATGCGCTGAAAGAAATGGACGTCCGTGTATTTGGTTTCGAGCAGCTGCGCAACTTCCGTTTTAACCCGCAGAAACCCGTTACCAACCTGCAGATCAGCTCCGGCATCGACTGGTTTGACGCACAGGTGGAAGTGGTATTTGGTGATCAGAAAGTAGGTATTCGTGACATCAAACGCGCACTGGTCAATAAACAAAACTACGTACAGCTGGCGGACGGCACGCTGGGTCTGCTGCCTGAAGAATGGCTGAAAAAATACTCCCTACTTTTTAAGATAGGCGAGGAAAAAGATAAAGGCGCCGGCCTCAAGCTGAGCAAATACAACTTCTCCGTTATCGACGAACTGTATGAGTTCATTGACGATGACGCCATCCTGGTGGAGCTGGATGAAAAACGCCGCAAGCTCCTGCAGTTTGACGAGATCCGGAATGTACCGCTGCCCACAAACGTAAACGCCAACCTGAGACCTTACCAGGAAAGCGGTTTCCAGTGGCTGAACTACCTGGACGAAGTGAAGTGGGGAGGCATCCTTGCGGATGACATGGGTCTTGGTAAGACCGTTCAGGCCCTTACGTTCATCCAGCATTACAAAAACGTACACGACCATTGCACCATGCTGGTGGTTTGCCCCACCACGCTGATCTATAACTGGGAAAACGAGATCAAAAAATTCACGCCGGGCATTACTTACCATATTCATCATGGTCCCGCGAGGATGAGGATATCGGAAGAGCTCCAGGCCTTCGACGTGATCATCACCACCTACGGCACCCTGCGCAGCGATGTGCAATTGCTGATGAAGATCGATTTCGATTACGTAGTCCTTGATGAAAGCCAGGCGATCAAAAACCCGCAAAGCAAGGTGACCAAAGCCGCACAGCTGCTCAATACCCGCAACCGTATTGCGCTGAGCGGTACGCCTATGCAGAACAACACGTTCGATATTTACGCGCAGATGAACTTCCTGAACCCCGGGATGCTGGGCAGCGTGGACTTCTTCCGCAACGAATTTGCCACACCTATCGATAAGTTCCAGGACGAAGAAAGAAAAGAACATCTCAAAAAGCTCATCTATCCATTTATCCTCCGCCGTACGAAGGAGCAGGTGGCCAAAGACCTGCCGGACAAGATCGAAACGGTGATCTTCTGCGAAATGGACCCCGAGCAAAGACATATTTACGACGCATACCGTAATACTTACCGCTCCAAGATCCTGGGCGTGATAGAGGACCAGGGCATGGAACGCAGCCAGCTCACCATCCTGCAGGGCCTGATGAAGCTGCGCCAGATCTGCGACTCTCCCGCCATCCTGAACGAAACGGAGAAATATCCGAATCACTCCGTAAAACTGCATGAGCTTACCCGCGAGATCTCCGAGAATATCGGGAATCACAAGGTACTGGTATTCAGCCAGTTCCTGGGCATGCTCGGATTGATACGAGACAGGCTGACGCACATGAAGATCCCCTACGAATACTTTGACGGCAGCACCTCCACCATGGACAGGGAAAAAGCCATCCAGAACTTCCAGGCGAACGACGACTGCCGCGTGTTCCTCATCTCCCTCAAAGCAGGCGGCGTAGGTCTTAACCTCACGGCGGCAGATTACGTGTACATCGTGGATCCCTGGTGGAACCCGGCTGTGGAGCAGCAGGCCATTGACCGCACGCACCGTATCGGCCAGACGAAAAATATTTTCGCTTACCGCATGATCTGTAAGGATACCGTGGAGGAAAAAATACTGGAGCTACAGGAGCGTAAGAAATCGCTGGTGAAGGATATTATTGCGGACGACAGCGGGTTTATCAAAAAACTTACCAAAGAAGACGTGCTTTACCTCTTCAGCTAATCAGCTTATACCCGATCCCCCGGATGTTCACGATCTGGATCCTGGGATCTTCTTTCAGATACCTTCTCAGTTTGGTAATAAACACATCCATACTGCGCGCGTTGAAGAAATTATCATCACCCCAAAGCTCCTGCAGTACAGCTTTCCGTTCCATTACCTGGTTTTTGTTCTTACAGAGGCGCATGAGCACTTCCGCTTCACGATGGCTGAGGAATTCAGCGTGGTTATTGCGGGTAAGGGTTTGTTTCGTATAGTTAAAAGAATACTGGCCGATCTGTACCGCGCCTTCCGGAGAGATCTGCGGTTGCTGGAAACGGCCCAGCAGCGAGCGTATCCGCACGATCAGCTCGTCCATGCTGAATGGTTTTTTGAGATAGTCGTTCCCGCCGGTTTCAAAACCTTTGATCACGTCCGCCGTTTGTGCTTTAGCAGTGAGGAAAATGATCGGCGTTTGTTTGTCCGACTTCCGCACTTCTTCCGCGAAGCTGAACCCGTCCATATTAGGCATCATGATATCCAGCACGATTACGTCCGGGCGCTGCTCCTGGTAGATGCGCAGGCCTTCCCGCCCGTCTTTGGCGCACATCATGTTGAAGCCGCGTGTTTCGAGGCTGTCCTTCACGATCTGGGCCAGTTGCCATTCATCTTCTATAAGCAGTACGCGTGGGTTCATACAGTTTAAGTTAAAGGTATTTCCAGCAGGAATTCGCTGCCTTTGTCCGGTTCGCTTTTCACCCGTACCCAGCCGCCGTGTTTCTCCACGATCTTTTTCACATAACTGAGCCCCAACCCGAAACCCTTTACGTTATGCAGGTTGCCGGTGGGCACGCGGAAAAATTTCTCGAAGATATTCTCCTGGTAAGCATGCGGGATACCGATGCCGTTATCTTTTACGCTGATCTTGAGCCGGTTTTGCTGCCGCGTGACCATAATGGTGATGCTGGCGGGTTCCGGGGAATATTTAATGGCGTTGTCCACCAGGTTGTTGATTGCGTTGGAGAGGTGTGTGCTGTCTACTTTTACCTGGGCATCGGCCAGCACGGTATAGGTGAAATCCACTTTCTTGGCGGATTTGAGCCGGTGATTGGTAATGATGCCGCTGATCAGTTCGTTGAGGTCCGTGAGTTCGGGCGTGAGTTCAAAATCTTCTTTCTCTTCCGCCGCGATGTGCAGTACTTTTTCGACGAGATCGTTGAGACGGTGCAGCTCGTTGCGCGAGATATTGAGATATTGCGAAGTGCGCTGCTGGTCCTGCAACGCGTTGAAGTGCTGAAGCGCTTCAACTGCGGCGGATACAGTGGCGATGGGCGTTTTCAGCTCATGGGTCATGTTGTTGATAAAGTCGTTCCGTACTTCAGAAAGCCTTTTTTGCCGGAGAATGGTGCGCAACATGTAGACAAAACAAAGCACCATCAGCAGCATCAGCAATGCGGATGCAAGGAGGCTCCAGATCATTTTGCCAAGAATGAGTGTGAGGGGGCTTTTGAAGGTAGCGGAAACGAGCAGGTTCTGTACCGGGTTAAAAGGAATGGGCGCGGTCTGGAGTTTATTCTCCGCGAAAGCGAAGAAAGAGTCCTCTTTTTCCATGCGCAGCGTATCCAGCCGGAAGCCGGTATGGATGCCGCGGGCGACGAGCTCCTCCGTATACATGGAGTCCAGCCGGTTCAGGGTAAGGGTGGAATCGAAGAAACGGTTCAGCACGAGGATGTTCGATATCCGCCGGGAGAGAGAATCCGCGGCCACGCGGTAAATGGTGTCCTGCGAGAGATCGACCCGGAATGTTTTCCCGTTTTCGGTTATCTCCTCATAATGTTCGCCGGTGCTGTCGTTTAAGGTGGTCGTGCTTTTGCGCATAAAAAAGGCATTCCTGCCTTTTTGCCTTATGCCTGGCAGGGTGGGTGAAGTTTTAGCAAAAACAGTTGTGCCCGCCTGCCCGCTGAGCACATGTGCGGGAAGGATGCCAGGTACCCGCATGGTATGGCTGTACCCGAGAAGTTTGCCTGCATCGTTGAACTGTTTATAAAAAACGGCTGTACGGAGGGCATCATTTATGTCCCTGTTAAATTCCTCCAGCCTTATCTGGTAGGCCTGGTAAAGCCAATAACCCTGTAAAGCGAATATACCGGCCGTGGAGGCGGTTATGAGGATGAGAATATTGCGGATTCTGTTGCGCATCGGGTGTAAATCTATCGCATCTGTATCAACGGGCGCAAAGGCTTAACACTATTTAACACTAAATAAGATTGCTTAACCCGCCGCCTGCCCGGGATACCTGAATTTTACGAAAAAATCAGAACATGAAGAAACCCATTACAACCATCCTTGCGGCCACCGCGTTACTGGCTGCGGGTATAGAAACCAGGGCCCAGCAGTCCGGCGTGATAGAATACGAAGTGACCATGCGGATGGAGGCCGGGCAAATGAGGGTAGTGACCTACAGCGCAGCCGGCGGCAGAAGCGAAGGCGCCCCGGAGGGGATGCCCGATTTACCCAACCTGATAACTTCAAAACAAACCCTGACCTTTTCCGGCGGTAAGGGGAAACTGGAAACAGAAGGCGGCGGCGGGCCAAGGATGATGATGATGGGAGGCCCGGCGGGCACGGTATCTGACCGTAGCAACACCGTTGTTGCCAGCTCCGGCGCGGTCCCGGTGGGGGCAGCGGGGCGGGGAGGCCGTCCGTTTACTGCTAATGCACTGCGCCCCCCTGTCAGTAACACGACGTATATTGATCTTGAAAACCGCAAGTACCTGGACGTATCGGAAGAGCGGAAGGACAGCGTAGTGGAAAACATCTGGTATTCGGAAGAAAACTATAAAGAGACACCGGATTTCAAAACCTCCGGGAAAACGAAAAAGATCGCGGGTTATAGCTGCAAACGCGCCACCGTTAACCAGGGAGACGAGCAGTTTGTGCTCTGGTACACCACAGAGATCCCCGTGTCTTTCTCGCCTGTAAACGGCGTGTTGCCGGAAAAGGGAGTCGTACTGTCCATTGAAAGCAGCAAACGCTCCTACATTGCTAAAAAAATAGAGTTAAAGCCCATTGCGGAAACGGAGGTAAGCCTGCCTGCCACGGCTCAGAAACTAACAGCGGCCGAACTGAAAGAGAAAAGAAGGTCCATCATGGAAAAGTGGCACAACGAACAATTCAAAAAAATGCAGCAACAAATGCAATAGACCCGGTTAAACCCCCCTTATGAAACCGAGCATGATAAATTTCCCCACATAGGAACATGCGAAGCACGCATGAGCTTCCTTTAAGAGACAATATGTGGGCGGATAATGTTTATGCGAGGTTCCATCCGACCTTTAAAAGAGACAAACAGGATGAAACAACGCTTACTTTTAACCCTGGTGGCCCTGATAGCCATCGGAACCATTGCCAAGGCACAGCAGAAAGAAAATAAGATCACAGGCAAAATAGCGGATCAATCCAATAAAGAGGCTTTACCGAATGCTGCGGTAGCCTTGCTGGAACGAAAGGATTCAAGCGTTTACACGACCGTGGTGGCGGACGCAAAGGGAGCTTTTGCCTTTACCGGTTCCAAACCCGGGGAGTATTTCCTGGTGGTATCCTATATGGGCTTTAAGCAGCTTTCGCGGCGTATAGACGTGAAAGACACCACTGCGCTGATAGAGCTGGGCACGCTCGGCATGGTACGCACAGGGCTCAATCTGAACGAAGTGGAGATCGTAGATGTGGCGCCGCCCATCCGTATCAAGGAAGATACCATTGAGTTCAACGCGGGATCTTTTAAAACCAGGGAAAACGCGGTGGTGGAGGATCTGCTGAAAAAGCTGCCGGGCGTGCAGGTGGATAAGGACGGTACGATCAAAGCCAATGGCGAGACGATAAAAAAAGTGCTGGTGGACGGGAAACCCTTCTTTGGCAATGACCCCAAAATGGCCACCCGCAACCTTCCGGCGGATATCATCGACAAGATACAGGTGATCAACCAGAAAAGCGAACAATCCCAGTTCACCGGTATTGCGGACGGAGAGATTGAAAAAACGCTGAACCTGACTGTGAAGCAGGAAAAAAAGAAAGGTTTCTTCGGGCGGGGAAGCGTTGGTTATGGCACAAACGACCGTTACCAGGCCGGCCTTACCTTCAACCGCTTCCGGGAAACGCAGCAGCTCTCCGTTTTGGGCAGTACCAACAATGTGAATGCGCCGGGCTTTGCTGTGGGGGAAGTAAGAGGTGGCCAGGGGACCGGTCTTACCAAAAGCTGGAACGGCGGTCTCAATTATAGTGACGAGCTTTTTAAAGGGATGCGCCTGAATGCGAGCTATTTTGCCGATAAAAAGGATTCCGAAAATGAAACGGTCAGCGAACGCCAGAACATCTTCCGCCCGGATTCTTCCTCCTACGTCAATAACTTCAACAACTCCCTGTCCGATATGGTGAACCACCGTGTTTTTATGCGGATGGATTACCAGATAGATTCGAGCCATTCCCTGCTGGTAACGCCTATGTTCGCCTATTCCACCGGCGGGGACGCTTCGGAATCGCGGAGTACTACTATGAACAATGCGAAGGATACGGTGAACAGCAGCCGCAACCGTTCGCTGACTACCTCCAATACGCCAAACTTCAGCACACAGGCGCTTTTCAGGAAAAAGTTCGATAAAAAAGGAAGAACGCTCAGCGCCAATCTCACCTACGGGTTCAACAGTTCGGAACGGGAATCCATCAACCAGTCTTTTATTGACTTCAGGGATGGAACCAACCAAAGGCTGGATACCGTGGATCAGAAGGTAGTCCAGGAAAGCAGCAGCCGCAAGGCCGGGGTCAGGGTGAGCTACACGGAGCCCGTATTCCGGGACCGGTTCCTGGAGATCAATTATGGATATAATTACACATTCAATTCCAACGACCGTCATACGTACGACAAGTCCAAAACCGGGGATATCTATGATGTAACGGTAGACAGCCTGACGAACCTCTTCGAAAATGTATCCAGCAACCACCAGGCCGGCATCAGCCTGATGACCCAGAAGCTGCGCTACAATTATACGATCGGCCTGAACGTCCAGCAAAACAGCCTCAACAGCGACAACCTGACAAAAGGCGATAATATCCACCAGGAAACCTGGAACGTCTCTCCGCTGGCTGTCCTGAATTACAATTTCAGCGCGAGCAAACGGCTCACGTTTAACTACAGGGGCCAGACGCAACAACCCTCGCTGGAACAATTACAGCCTGTGCCGGATATCTCGAACCCTTTACTGGTAAGGGAAGGCAACCCTGACCTAAAACCGTCCTTCAACAATAACTTTTCCCTGAGCTTTAATGACTATGTTCATGAAACCATGCGGAGCCTATTCGCGTCGGTTAACGGCACCTTTACACTGAACAGGATCGTAAATGCCAATACCATTACAAAGGAAGGGATACAGATCATCAAGCCCATCAACGTAAACGGTTCTTATAACCTTAGTGGCTACCTGGTGAACGGATTAGCACTGAACAGGAAGCAGAAATCGTATCTGAACACCAATACGGTTATAACCTACAACCGCGATATCAGCTTTGTAAACGGCCGGGAAAACATCACCAGTAACCTCAACCTCGGTCAAGGCGTGAATGTGAACTGGATCTATAAGGAACTGTTTGATGTAGTTGCCGGGGGAAATGTGAATTATAACAGCGTCCGTTTTTCAGAGAATAAAACGAATAACACGAACTATTTCAACTATACACTTACCCTGGATTTTAACGTGAACCTGCCGTTGGGATTCATTGTCGGGGGAGACCTGGATTACATAGCCAATACCGGCCGGGGAGAAGGGTTTAACAACCAGTTTACGATGGTGAACGGGTTTGTATCCAAAACGGTATTCAGCAAAAAGCAGGGCCTGCTGAAGTTCCAGGTGTTCGATCTGCTAAACCAGAACGTGAGCGTGAACCGTACTGTGATGGACAATTATATTGAAGACACACGGAGCATGGTGCTGAACCGTTATTTCATGTTGAGCTTTTCTTACTTCCTGAACCGCTTTGGCGGTAAGTCCGCAGCCATGGGCAGAGCGGGCAAGGCGGTTCCTGCCTTCTGATCGGGGGTTAACGGGTTATTGGCCGTTGATGACCCTCTTTTTCTGGTTCGCCGTCCATTGCTGGGTGATATACACCACGAAGCGGCTGATGGTAAATGTGGGGATGAAGTCCAGCCCGGGGAACAATTCCTCGATAAAGTTGAACACACCGCCGAATGCGCCCAGCGGCCCGCCGAACATCCGGTAAAAGATGATGGCCGAAATAGGCGCCCAAACCACGTCGCTCACTTCGCCCAGCAACGGCACCGCATAGCTGGCCAGACCAATCAGGTCCATCAGGAGGCACATCGTTAAACTGGGAGTAGTTTTCCTTTCCATACTCACTTGCTTTTGTATATATAATCAAATAACCTACCAAAATGTTACTGACACCGGGGACACTTTCCGGGAAAACGATGGCGAAATTCCCGGGAGTGCTTACCAGTAAAGGGTTTCGGTACGAACCGCATTGGTCAGGTATTTACCCGGAATATCAAAAAAACGTACTTTCCTCCCTACTTGCATTTGGCGGGGATTTCGAGTAAATTCACCACCGGTAAAACCGTCACGTTATGGCAACCCATTCTTCCCGCAGAGATGCGATCAAAAAAGTAGCAACTATGGCACTGGCAGGCACCGCCCTTTCCTCACTTACATCCCGTGTATCCGCGCACGAACAGGCGTTGGACGACAAACTCAAAGGCAAGATCAGGCATTCCGTATGCGCCTGGTGTTATGGAGACATCCCCCTGGAAGACCTTTGTAAGGCCGCGAATAATATAGGGATACAGAGCATCGACCTGGTGAGCCCCAAAGACTTCGATCTTATTAAAAGATACGGCCTCACGAGCGCCATGGTTTCCTCCAACAGCAAAGAATGGGGCATTACCCGCGGCTGGAACCGGAAAGAACATCACGGCCAGCTGGTAGATTATTTCAAACCGATGATCGATGCGACGGCCGCCGCCGGCTTCAGCAACCTGATCTGTTTCTCCGGCAACCGCGAAGGGCTTGACGATCAGCAGGGTATAGAAAACTGCGCGGAAGGCCTCAAAAAGATAATCAGCTACGCCGAAAAGAAAAAGGTGACCCTGGTAATGGAACTGCTGAACAGCAAAGTGGATCACGCGGATTACCAGTGCGACCATACCGCCTGGGGCGTGGAGCTCTGCAAAGCGGTAGGTTCGGACAGCTTCAAGTTACTTTACGACATCTACCATATGCAGATCATGGAAGGAGACGTGATCCGCACCATCCGCGAAAACCAGCAATACATCGCCCATTACCACACGGGCGGCGTACCGGGCAGGCACGAAATAGACGAAACCCAGGAACTGTATTATCCCGCCATCATGCAGGCGGTGCTGGATACCGGTTTTAAAGGTTTTGTAGCGCAGGAGTTTGTACCCAAAAGAGCGGACAAGCTGGCATCCCTGAAGCAGGGCGTGCTGATCTGCGACGTGTAACGATCAATGATATTTCCAGTCTTTACGAAGCATCCCCATCACGACCATGTCCACATACTGGCCGTGTAGCTTAGCACTCTGGCGGAGAATGCCTTCTTTGGCAAACCCCAGCTTGATGGGGATCTGTGCGCTTTTTTCGTTCTGCAGCACAAACCTTATCTCCACCTTATTCAGCCGCAGGGCGGCAAAGGCATAACTGATCAGGGTTTTGCAGGAGGCCGTAACGATACCTTTCCCCTGCATATCCGTTGTGATCCAGTAGCCGATCTCGGCCCTTTGCAGCGCATGGTCCCAGTCGTGGAGGTCTATCACCCCGCACAATACATCGTTGTACCACATGCCGAAAGCAATGGCATCCTGCTCTTCCGCTTTACGTTTCATCAGCTCAATAAAACGGAGGGAATGGTCTTCTGTAGTATTATAATCCACCCAGGGCAGATATTTGCGCAGGGTTTTGCGGGAGCGGCTGATCAGCTGGAAAAGCGAAGGAGCGTTTTCGGGCTGCAGCTGGCGGAGAATGATCGTATCGTTTACAGGCAGTTCTAGCATAAGTCGGGCCGGTAAACATATAAAAACTCTCTAAAAACACCAACAGGCAACCCACCCGGAGGCAGATTACCTGTTGACTTTGATTATGACGGTACTGTACTACTAACGTTTGGAGATGAGCTGCTGCTTCGTCATATCCTTTACCACCTGCTGGCTGTATACAACGGCCATTCTCGCGGCGGACGAAGGATCGAAGGTTTCCGTTTGCACGGAATAAAGCAGCTGCTTATCCTTCAGGTTATAGAGGTTGCTCTCCAGGAAGTATTTCGTGTTCGTGGTGTAATACCCCGGCTCGTAAATACGGCTGTACATCGAGCTGTAATAGGGCCAGAAACGGCCATAATACATCGGGAACGGGCGGTAAAAACCTCCTCCGGGCACGTAATTCTTCTCTTTGGATTTGTCCAGCATCACGATGGTCAGTACCTGGTCTGCATCGCTTCTGCGGATCTTGTTCATGGCTTTTTGTTCATTGAGGCCTTTGAGTGCGTGAGGACCGAACTCTGTATAGGAAGAAACGGCGTTATACCCTTTCTGCCTGAGCGCGGCCACCATTTCCTTTTCCATACTGCCCCTCAGGCTGCCCTCGCGGTCGCTCACCAGCGCCATTACGAGGATCTTCTGATCGGCGGGTATTGACACTTCCGGCTCTTTCCAGGAGGAAGTCACCTTTGTGCCGGAACAGGATGCAAGGAACAACACCAGCCCTGAAAGCATCCCTACGGTTAAAAATCTCATCTTATTCTTCATAGCTCCAGTGTTTATATTCTTTAGACGGCAAACAGGGTGCAAAAGATACATGGACATATGCTATTTAACATAACTTTTGGGCAACTGTTAAAGAATTGAAAACGAGGGAGATATTTCCCCATGATTTATCCCCGGGAAGAAAACGGCCGCATGGATCGCTGGCTGAATACCGCCGGGTTGCCCATATATCGCTGCTGCAAGGATACCGGGTGGTTATAGGATCGCTATAGGATCACTAATGGAATATTGCTCTTAATGTGGACATAAGGTGGAGATGAGGTGGACTTGATGCGCAGAACATGTTGTTTATCAATAGGTTGAAAAAGTGTCGTTTGTGGGTGTAAAACCAGGTAACGACTAATTATCAATATTTTAAATCAAAATGAAATAACTTTTTTTCGGGTAATTTACTATAAAAGAAAGGCCGTCTCACAGGAGACGGCCTTTCGTATAAACCGGTAAAGATTATCAGTAATTGATCACCTGCTCCTCTATCTGCTGCGGGATCTCGCGGAACTGGTACAGCTGGTTGCGCAGCTGCGGCTCAAATCCCGCTTCGCGGATAGCATCCTGGATGCTGCGGTAAGTAAAGCGGTGCGGCGCTCCCGCGGCACTCACCACGTTCTCTTCGATCATGATAGACCCGAAGTCGTTCGCGCCCGCATGCAGGCAAAGCTGTGCGACAGACTTGCCCACGGTGAGCCAGGAAGCCTGTATGTTCTTAACATTCGGCAGCATGACGCGGCTCATGGCGATCATACGGATATATTCCTCTGAAGTGGTCATGTTATGTACGCCGCGGATGCGCGCCAGCAGGGTATCCACATCCTGGAAAGTCCAGGGGATGAAGGCGGTGAAGCCATAATGCCCTTCCGGTTTTTCGCTCTGTACCTGGCGGATGGCCACGAGGTGTTCAAACCTTTCCAGCACGGTTTCCACATGTCCGAACATCATGGTGGCGGAAGAGGCGATATTCAGCTTATGCGCTGCCCGCATTACGTCCAGCCATTCCTGCGCGCCGCATTTGCCTTTTGAGATCAGGCGGCGTACGCGGTCGTTGAGTATCTCGGCGCCGGCGCCGGGCAGGCTGTCCATACCCGCTTTCTGCAAAGCGCGCAGCACTTCGATGTGCGTGCTTTTTTCCAGCTTGGTAACGTGCGCTACTTCGGGAGGGCCGAGGGTATGAAGACGAAGCTCAGGGTAAAGGGATTTTAATTCGGAGAAAAGGTCGGTGTAGAATTTCAGGCCCAGTTCCGGGTGATGCCCGCCCTGCAACAGCAGCTGGTCACCCCCGTATTTCAGCGTTTCTTCGATCTTCACTTTGTATTCCTCAATGCCGGTGATATAGGCATCTTTGTGACCGGGAATGCGGTAGAAATTGCAGAATTTACAGTTGGCCGTACATACGTTGGTCGTGTTCACATTCCGGTCAATCTGCCAGGTAACCTTGCCATGCGGCACCTGCTGCTTCCTTAGCTCATTGGCGATCTCCATCAGTTCGGCCAGCGGGGCATTTTCAAACATAAACACTCCTTCCTCCGCCGTCAGAAACCCGAACTCCTGCGCCTTTTTGTATAAGTCCTGTAATTGCATCTTGCAAACAAAGGTAGGGTATCCGGAGAATTTATTTTGCCGCTTGTACCAATTAGATGAAGGCGGTTTGACCAGAAATGTTAAATTTAGGTAAACACCGATGCATAGCATCTTTTGATTATGGGAGCCAAAACCTTTATTCACGTTATCGTCCTGTGCCTGCTGTTCACATCCGTACCTGCCATAGCGCAGGAAACCGAAGACACCACTGAGCCTGAAGCCAGATTACTGACGCGTTTCCCTTTCAAACAATATTATGGCGGCGTAGTGGTGATCTCCGCCCGGCTGAACAACCTGCCGGATACCCTTCAGTTCCTGCTGGACACCGGCAGCGCCGGCATTTCGCTGGACACTACCACCAGCATCAACCTCGGGCTGAAACTCACCCCCTCGGACAAGGTCGTGCGCGGCCTGGTAGCCAGCAAAAACATCTCCTTTGCCTCGGACAATACCCTGCACCTGCCCGGCCTCCAGGTGGACAGCCTGGACTTCCATATCAACAACTACGAACTGATCAGCCAGGTATACGGCATACAGATAGACGGCATCATGGGTTTCAGCCTGCTGAGCCGGTATATTTTCCAGGTGGATTATGACAAAGAGGAGATCCTGATCTATTCCAAAGGCCGTTTTAAATACCCGCGCGGCGGGCATATGCTCCGCCCGAACCTCACTTACATCCCCGTGGTGAGCGCACCCCTGCGCAGCGGCAAACACAATGTGAACCACCGTTATTACTTCGATACCGGCGCGGGCATGTGCCTGCTGCTTAGTACGCAATTCGTTAAGGACAGTTCCCTGCTGGTGAAACGTAAAGCCAAGGTGATACCCACCGAAGCGCAGGGTCTTGGCGGCAAAATGCAGATGTACATCACCACCATGAACGAATTCAGGATCGGGGCGTACAATTTCCGGAATGTGCCCACCTACCTCTTCGACGACATCACGAACATCACCTCATACCCCTCGCTGGCCGGTATGATCGGCAACGACCTCCTCCGCCGGTTCAACCTCACGCTGAACTACGCCAAAAAGGAGATCCACCTGATGCCCAACACGCATTTCCGCGACCAGTTCGACTACTCCTACACCGGCCTCATTATTTACCTGATAGACAACCGGATAGAGGTCACCGACGTGATCAAAAACTCCCCGGCGGAGAAAGCCGGCTTCAAGCCCGGCGACTTCATCCTGGCCATCAACAACAATTTCACCACCAACCTGCAGGTATACCGGGACATCCTGAAGAACATCGGTACGCGGCCCACCCTGCTCATTATGCGGGGCGGCGAACTGATGCTGAAAAAACTGCCGGTCCGCAGCATATTGTAGCTATCCGCATTTGTCGTAAATTTGTATGTTTTGGCTGACTAACGGCCAGACGGCATTTATTACCAGTAACATATGATTCACTATAACAGGTTCACTTTAGATAACGGATTACGTGTGATCGTACACGAAGACCCCACTACGCCCATGGCCGTGGTAAACGTGATGTACGACGTGGGCGCCAGGGACGAAGACCCGGCCCAGACAGGCTTTGCGCACCTTTTCGAACACCTGATGTTCGGCGGCTCCGTGAACATCCCGGAGTACGACGAACCCCTCCAGATGGCGGGCGGGGAAAACAACGCCTACACGACAAACGACCTTACCAACTATTATATAGAGCTGCCCGCGGAAAACCTGGAAACGGCTTTCTGGCTGGAAAGCGACCGCATGCTGTCCCTGGCCTTCTCCGAAAAGAGCCTGGAAGTACAGCGTAAAGTGGTAACGGAAGAATTCAAGGAACATTACATCAACAAACCGTACGGCGATGTATGGCACAAGATGCGCGAGCTGGCGTACAGCCGCCACCCCTACCGCTGGATGACCATCGGCAAGGAGCTGTCGCATATAGAACACGCAAAGCTGGATGATGTAAAATCCTTTTTTTACCGGCACTACCGCCCCGTGAACGCCATCCTTGTTGTGGCCGGGAAAGTGACCACGGAACAGGTGAAAGTTTTGGCGGAGAAATGGTTCGGCGATATAGCGAGCGGCGAAAGATACGTACGCAACCTGCCCGTGGAGCCCCCGCAGCAGGAAGCACATAAACTTGAAATAAAAGCCAAAGTACCGCTGGACGCGTTGTACAAGACCTATCACATTTATCCCCGTAAAGACCAGCGTTATTATACAGCGGACCTTCTCAGCGACATCCTCAGCGGCGGCGGCTCATCCCGCCTGCACCAGGTGCTGGTAAAGGAAAAGAAACTCTTCAGCAACATCGACTGTTATCATTTCGGCAGCCTTGACGCCGGCCTGATGGCCATAGACGGCAAGCTGGTGAAAGGCGTGAAAATGAAAGACGCGGAAAAAGCGATCCAGGAGGAGCTGGTGAAAGTACAGCAGCAGATCATCCCTGAAAGGGAACTGCAAAAGGTGAAGAACCGCGTGGAAAGTATGCTGGCCTTTGAAGACATGGGCCTGCTGAGCCGCGCGAACAACCTCGCTTTTTACGAACTGCTCGGCGACGCTTCCCTGATGAACACCGAGTTTGAGAACTACGAACGCGTAACGGCCAAAGAAATACAGGACGAAGCACAGCTGATTTTTTCGGAGAAAAACTCCAATACCATTCATTATTACGCAGGAAATTAAAGATATGATCAATAGAAGCCAGGCCCCCGCTATTAAAGACGCAGTAGATTTTGACATAACGCTGAAACCGTATGAGCTGTTTAAGCTGGACAATGGTATCCCGGTGTACGTGGTGCGCTCTGAAGAGCAGGAAACGGTGCAGCTGGAACTGGTGTTCCCGGCAGGCAGCTGGTACGAAACGGAAAACCTGGTGGCATCCGCTACCAACTTCCTGATGAAAAACGGCACCAGCAAACATTCCGCATTACAGGTAAATGAAATGGCGGAATATTTCGGCGCTTATTTGAACCGTAACTGCTACCACGAAAACGCTACCTATACCCTTCACTGTCTTACAAAACATACCGCTGAACTATTGCCCATCCTCCAGGAAGTGGTGCTGGACCCGGCTTTCCCGGAAGAAGAGCTGGCCATTTTTTCGCAGAACATGAAACAAAAGCTGGCGGTGAACCTCCAGAAATGCGAGTTTGTAGCCAACCGTCATATTGACAAATACCTCTTCGGCGAATTTCATCCCTACGGCCGCGTGAGCAGCATGGAGGCTTACGATGCTTTGCAGACGGAGAGCCTGAGAGCGTTTTACCAACGTCATTACAACTACGCCAACTGTAAAATATTCATCGCGGGAAATCTCCCGGAAAATATCATCCCGCTGCTGAACCAATACTTCGGCAGCACATTATGGAACGGCGAAACTTCCACGATCCGTCCCGAACTGCCCATCCTGCCCGCGGAAGAAAAAAAATTCCGCATCTTCAATGATGAGAACGGCGTACAGGGCGCGGTGCGTATAGCACGACCTTTCCCGAACCGCTACCACCCGGACTTCCCGAAGATGCTGGTGTTGAACACAATTTTCGGCGGCTACTTCGGCTCCAGGCTTATGAGTAATATCAGGGAGGAAAAAGGATATACTTACGGCATCCATTCACAGCTGTACAACTTCCGCCAGGCCAGCGCTATCAATATTTCAACAGAAGCCGGCCGCGATGTGTGCGAGGCTACGCTCACTGAAGTGTATAAAGAAATGGACCGCCTGCAAAAAGAAGAGATACCGGAAGAAGAGCTGAGCCTGGTAAGGAACTTTATGATCGGGTCCATCCTTGGCGACCTGGACGGGGCCTTCCAGGTGATCCAGCGCTGGAAGAATCTTATTCTCAACGACCTTGACGAAAATTATTTCCATAACAATATCAAGACCATCAAAACCATTACTGCCGCAGAGTTACAGCAGCTTGCACAGCAATATTACAACAGGGAGGATTTCTACGAGCTCATCGTGATCTGATGGCCCGCTGAACTTTCAGCATGCTTTTTGTGTAGTTTCTATATATCCAAAATTCCTCCTACCATGGGAATACTGATTCGTATCCTCGTCACCTCCCTTGCAGCCTTGCTAACGGCCTATCTTTTACCGGGAGTGGATATCAAGGACTTTACTACTGCGCTGATACTAGCTATCGTATTAGGTTTGCTGAACCTTATCGTAAAACCGATACTGGTGATCCTTACGCTGCCTGTAACCATCATTACACTGGGTTTGTTCCTGCTCGTGATCAATGCACTGATTGTGCTTTGGGCCAGCAGCCTGGTGGAAGGGTTTAAAGTGGACAACTTTTGGTGGGCGCTGATCTTCAGCGTGGTGCTGTCCATCATCAGCGGCATCATGCTCAGCCTCGGCCCGCAGGAACGCGATTAGTTATTTAGCTTAAGGACCGTCCCGTTGCGCGTTCCATTGTGTTTCCCGTTTTCCAGGGTTATTATTCCGTTTACCAGCACATACTGGAACCCGGTAGAATACTGGTGCGGGGCAGTGAAGGTGGAAAGATCTTTTACTGTCTCAGGGTCAAACACCACGATGTCCGCCGCGTAACCCGGCAGCAGCAGGCCTCTTTGCGGCAGGCGGAACTTCTGCGCGGGCAGCGAGGTCATTCTTCTCACGGCTTCTTCCAGCCGGATGACTTTTTCTTCCCTTACGTATTTGCCCAATACACGGGCATTGGTGCCATAACCCCTCGGGTGTGGAACGCCCACGCCAAACTCGCGGATGCTCGCATCGGATGCGAACATGTTGTAAGGGTATTGCATAATGTATTTGACGTCCTCTTCGCTCATGCCATGGAACACCATGCCGGCGTTGCCTATTTCCGATATATCGAGGATGGTCTGCACTTCGTTTGCCAGGGTGGATTTGCGGCCCCTGAGCTTATTGATCTCCGCGATGTTTTTGCCATTGTAAGTGGTATCCTGTTTAAAATAAGCCACCACTGCATAATCCAGGTGTTTCAGGCCACGGCGTTTATACGTTGCCGTCATTTCCGATGCAATACGTTTGCGGATCGCGGGATCTTTCAGGCGGTATACGATGGAATCCGTGCCGCCGGAGAGCGCCCAGTCCGGCAGCATGGTCCTGAGACTGGTGCTGCTGGCGGTGTAAGGATACTGGTCGATCGTTACTTCCAGCCCTTCTTTTCTTGCTTTCTCCACCATGGCCAGCGTCACGTTCGAGCGGCCCCAGTTTTGTTTTCCGCCTATTTTAAAGTGAGATATTTCCACGGGGATTTGCGCTTCCCTGCCAATGGTCAGCGCTTCGTTGATGGCGGCTTCCACGGCATCGCCTTCGTTGCGCATATGCGTGGCGTATACGCCGCCGTAACGGGCCGCCACTTTTGCAAGGCCCACCACTTCAGGCGTTTTTGCATAAAGACCGGGAAGATAGATCAGCCCGGTGGACAGGCCTACGGCGCCATCCTGCATGGCTTTGTCCACCAGTGCTTCCATTTGCTGCTGCTCCGCCGCGCTCGGCAGGCGGTCCGTACTGCCCATTACCGCCCTGCGCACATCGTTGTGCCCGATGAGGGAACCTACGTTGATGGATACTTTCAGGCTGTCCAGCTGGTAGAAATATTTTCCGAGGTCAACGTTGGAAGAGCCGCAGTTGCCCGTGATCACGGTGGTGACCCCGTCGAAGATGAAACTTTCCGCGGTGGGCACCTTCATTTCATCGCCTTCTATGTGCGTGTGTACATCAATAAATCCCGGCGCCACCACTTTCCCGCCCGCGTCTATGGTACGGGTGGCGGTGAGGTTCAGCGGCATGCGGCTGGTTTGCAGGATGCGGCCGTCTTTCACGGCTATTTCCCCGTAATACCAGTTATTGCCGGTGCCGTCTATGATGCGTGCGTTTTTGATGAGAATGTCCGCGGTCTGCGCTTTTACGGAAAAAGCGGCCAGCAGCAACGCCGGAAGAAGGGAACGTTTGAGCATACGATGTTTAGATTTTGACCTGAACGGTATACACAAAATACGCATCGGCGGGCAGTTTTTCTAGTGCAGATTTCCGCTCAGGCAGGATGGAGAAAGCTTGTCATGCGAAAGTTCGTCATTGCGAGGAGCAGCGGGAGGGTTTTGTGCGGGAGATGCGACGAAGCAATCTCCAAATATTGGGTTTGTCAGCTTTACTCAGGAGATTGCTTCGTCGCCCCATCCGCGTTAGCTCAGCTGCTCCTCGCAATGACGGGGCTTAACTTAACTGGAATGATCCGCCACGATCTTCCATTCCCCGCCGATCCTGCGCAGCAGGATGGAGAAATGTCCGGAAAGATCGCCGATCGTGCGTGCCAGGCTCCACTTGCCAATAACAAAATAAGTATCGCCGGGCAGTTTCTTAAATTCCAGCAGGTTAAAAGAAAGCGTACCCATGCCTTCTTTGCCGGGATAAGACTTTTTATAATTGTCCAGGGTGGCTTGCCAGCCATAGGTAACCCCGTTTTTGCCAATAAAAAGCAGGGAATCGGACTTCCAGTATGTACCCATAAAACCCTCCAGGTCACCGGCGTTCCAGGCTTTCAGCTGGTCGTTCATCAGGGCTTTGATGCGGGGGACTTCCGGATCTTGCGCCTGTAGTGGATTCTGGGCGTTTAGAAGGAATATTGCTATGATAATGATGAGCGAACGCATGTTAAATTTTTAGCAAAAGATAAACAGTTTTTATGATTTACGCATTCCGGGATTGTTCTACCTTTGCACAACTACAAAAATTAAATCAATATGCCCGGATTTGAACTATTTGGCGCTGAAGAGAAAAAGGAAGTAAATGACGTACTGGAAACAGGCATTTACATGCGTTACGGCTTCGACGGCCCCCGCAAAGGTATCTGGAAAGCCAAAGAACTGGAGCAGGCGCTCTGCGAAAGATTCAACGTTAAGTTTGCACAGCTGACCTCCAGCGGCACCACCGCCCTTACCACCGCTATGGCGGCCCTGGGCCTCGGCGCCGGCGACGAGATCATCATGCCCACCTTCACCTTTGTAGCCAGCTTTGAAGCGGTATTGTCCGTGGGTGCCACGCCCGTGCTGGTGGATGTGGACGATACCCTCACCCTCGCTCCCGAAGCGGTAAAAGCGGCTATCACGCCCAAAACAAAAGCAATTATGCCCGTGCATATGTGCGGCTCCATGGCGGACCTGGATGCGCTGATGGCTATCTGTAAAGAACACAACCTGCTGCTGCTGGAAGACGCCTGTCAATCCACCGGCGCCACCTATAAAGGCCGCGCGCTTGGCTCTATCGGCCATGCAGGCACCTTCTCCTTCGACTTTGTAAAAACCATCACCTGCGCCGAAGGCGGGGCGATCATCACAAACGACGAGGACGTATACACCAAATGCGACGCGTACTCCGACCATGGTCATGACCACCTGGGCGGCGCGGACCGTGGCGCGGACGGGCATCCTTTCCTGGGATACAATTTCCGTATCTCCGAACTGCACGCGGCTGTGGGCCTGGCGCAGATCCGCAAGCTGGATAAATTCCTGGCCATTCTCCGCAACAATAAAGAAGTACTGAAAAATGCACTGAGCGAAGTGCCGGACGTTACTTTCCGCCGCATCCCCGATCCGGAAGGAGACAGCTGCACACACCTCACCTTTTTCCTGCCGGACCTGGATACCGCGCGTGCAGCCACCAAAGCTATCAAAACCGCAGGCCTGCCGGCATTCCACTGGTTTGACAACAACTGGCATTATTTCCGCAAATGGGACCATCTGAAAGCAGTGTCTACGCTCACGCCCTATGCGGCGCCGCTGGCCGAGGCACTGGCAAAATATAAAACCAAAGAATTCCCGGCTTCCGATGCAGTCATCGGCCGTTGTATTTCTTTCCCCATCAGCCTCGCCTGGACGGATGAAGAGCTGCGCGACCGCGCCGCCAAACTGGCCGCCGCTGTGAAAAGTGTTTTATAATCCAAGCATCGCACATGAAGACAATCGCATTGATCCCGGCAAGATATGCAGCCACGCGGTTCCCGGGTAAAATGATGGCCGTGCTGGCGGGTAAAACCGTTATCTGGCGCACATACGAATCAGCCCGCGCCACCGGCGTGTTCGACGAAGTGATGGTAGTGACGGACAGCGAGGTCATCTTTGAAGAGATAACCCGCAACGGCGGCAAAGCCATCATGAGCAAACGCGAGCACGAAAGCGGCTCCGACCGTATCGCTGAAGCCGTGGAAGACATGACGGATGTGGATATCGTGGTGAATGTGCAGGGGGACACGCCTTTTACGCAAAAAGAACCTTTGGAAAAACTGCTGAAGGTATTTGAAGGCGAAGAAGGCAAAAAAGTGCAGGTGGCCTCACTCATGCAGGTGCTGAAAGAATGGAAGGACATTGAAGACCCCAACTTCGTGAAAGTAGCGGTGGACAAAGACTTCAACGCACTGTTCTTTTCCCGCTCGGTGATCCCTTATCCCCGCGACAAAGCTATCAATTCCGTGTATTACGAACATATCGGCATTTACGCCTTCCGCCGCGAGGCGCTGCTGCAATTCACGCGCACGCCCATGAGCCCGCTGGAAGCCGCCGAGAAGATCGAATGCCTGCGTTACCTGGAAAACGGCATCCCCATGAAAATGGTGGTGACGGATTACATGGGCGTGGAAATAGATACGCCCGAAGACCTGGAACGTGCGTCCAGGCTGCTGGAGAAATAATTTAGAACACAGAAAACTTTGTGAATACATGAAATTCAGAAACTTTAAACTGGTAGGTTACGTCATCTTCGGCCGTGGTGCTTTTAACCAGGTGGACGAGATCATTGCGCCCCACCGCAGAGGCGATGCGCCGATGATATTTTTTGTGGACCACTTCTTTGAAGGCAATCAGCCCTTCGTTTCCCGCATTCCCCTGCGCGGAAAAGACAAGATCGTGTACATAGACGTAACCCATGAACCTAAGACCGTGTATGTGGACCGGCTGAGAGACGAGCTGAAAGCGGAATTCGGTGAAGTGAGCGGCATCATCGGCATCGGCGGCGGCTCCACGATGGATATGGCGAAAGCCGTTTCCCTCATGATGGCCAACCCCGGTTCCTCCGCGGATTACCAGGGCTGGGACCTCATCAAAAATCCCGCTGTGTATAAAGTAGGCATCCCCACGCTTTCAGGCACCGGCGCGGAAGTGAGCAGGACCACCGTACTCACCGGCCCCACCAAAAAACTGGGCATGAACTCCGACTATACGCCTTTCGACCAGATCGTACTGGACCCCGAATTAATTAAGAACGCCCCGGTGAACCAGCGTTTTTATACCGCGATGGATTGTTATATCCATTGCATCGAATCCCTGGAAGGTACGTACCTGAACGCTTTCAGCCGTTCCTACGGTGAAAAGGCGCTGGAACTCTGCCAGGAGATCTACCTGAAAAAAGACCAGTGGGACGATGACGCGGACGAAAAACTCATGATGGCTTCCTACGCGGGCGGCATGAGCATCGCGTATTCGCAGGTGGGCGTGGCGCACGCGGTGAGCTACGGACTGAGCTACCTGCTGGGCACCAAACACGGCATTGGCAACTGTATCGTGTTCGACAAGCTGGAGGAGTTTTACCCCGCTGGCGTGAAAGAGTTCAAGCAGATGGTGGAGAAACACCAGGTAGAAATACCGCAGCATATCACTAAAGGGCTCACGGACGAAGATTTTAATAAGATGATAGACGTGAGCATGGGCCTCGCGCCACTGTGGGAAAACGCGCTGGGCAAAGACTGGCAGCAGCAAATGACCCGCGACCGGTTAAGAAAGTTATACGAACAACTCTAATACTTTTCATAGGGCTGCATCGATCCGGTGCAGCCTTTATTTTTATAGCTATGGAGAATATCGAAGAACTCACGAAAGAATATTCCGCGGTATTACTGAAGGTACAGGAGCGGAGAGCCTGCTGGCAGGCAAAGTCCAAACCCTTCCTGATCCGGTTCCTCGCGGGCATTACCGAAAAATACAAGCTGAAATGGAAAGCCGGCGCCAATGAAATGATGCTGGGCCTCGAAGCCGTATACCTGGTGTTTGACCATGAGCCCAGCGGCATCGTGGAGCAATCGCCGTTCAGCGTAGTGCAGAAGATGAAGATCGGCGGGTTCCTTTCTTTTTCCCAGACCCGCAACGGGCAGATCGTGGTATGGATCAGTTATCCTTTTATAGATGGGATGAACGACGAAAAACCCAAGAACGATATGCTGGAAACCATTGAGCCTGAAGAAATAACGGAAGACAGCGTGACCCGCTATATCCAGAAATTCCTGATGGAGGTGATTGAATGGGAAAATAATGCGCGGGAAGAGATCGGTTTTGTGCGCCACCGCTAGGCCGGGCTGATCTTTATCATCGTTAAAACCCCGGGGAAGCCCGAACTTTGTGCCATGCGCGACATTGAGCAAATACAGGACGTACAGCTGATGGTGGATACTTTTTATGGAAAGATCCAGCAGGATGCTTTGCTGGGGCCCGTTTTCGCGGAGCGTATCGCTCCGGAGGCCTGGGAGAAACATCTCCAGACCATGTACCGCTTCTGGGGCGCCCAACTGCTGGGCATCATGGAATACCAGGGCGCTCCCTACGCCAAACACCGCAGCCTGCCGATAGACAAACCTCACTTTGATCAATGGATCGCCCTTTTTCATGCCACGGTGGATGAATTGTTCCGCGGCCCGCGTGCTTCCACGGCGAAAGTAAAAGCCGCCTCCATCGGGCAGGTATTTTTAGGAAAAATGCGTTTTGAAAGGGGACAGTTTAATACTTAGTGCCTGCTGGCATAAGCGCGGATGCTCTTCCGCATATACCTCACATATTTGTTCCGGTAAATGAACATCAGGTAAACGGTGGCCAGGATGGTGACGATGGCCATGATATAAAACACCCTTGCAAAGTGGCTCGGGTCGTTGTTGTACCAGTGTGCTGAAAAGAACGCCCCCAGCCCGATACCTGCTTCCAAAGCAATATACATACTGCCCAAAGCGCGGCCGCGATGTTCGGGAAGACCGAGGTCTATCGTCCAGGCGGTAACGGCGGGGCTGTTGATGCCCAGGGCTACGCCATACACCAGTGCACCGCCCAGCAAAAGCGCGGGAGTGGTGGCCCAGGCGATCATCAGCATACTGATGGCCATGAGGGTGGCGGATATTTTCAGGAGCGGCACACGGCCGTATTTGTCGGACGCTTTGCCAGCCAGCAGCCGGATACCGATGGAGCTGGCCGTAAAGAAGGTAAAGAAAAGCCCTTTATTCTGAAGCCCGAGGTGCGCGCTGAAGTCCGGGATGATCGTGAGCAAAGCGCCGTAACTAAAGTAAGTGAGGAAGGTGATCACCACCGGCGCCATCACCAGCGGTTCGAAGATCTCCTGCCTGGTAACCTTCAGCAGGGCGGGCCTGAAGCTCTGGCGGTTGTGCAGCGTTTCTTTCATCCCGATCAGGATCACCACAGAAAGCAGGGCGAATACGGCAGACACCTGGAACATGGTCATGATGCCCCATGCATTGGCGATGGAGCCGCCAATGGAAGGCCCGAGCGACAGGCCAATAGTGCTGAACAGCCCGACCATGCCCATAGCCTCGGCGCGACGGTTGAACGGCACCAGATCGGCCACGTATGCGGAGGTACCCGTAGGCTTAAACCCGGTAGAGAATCCATGGAAAAAACGAAGGAGGAGGAACGCGCCCACGGAACTGATCATGGGATACAGGAGGCTGCAGATCACACATACTACAGAACCAAACACCATTACCGGCACGCGGCCGATCGTATCCGTGAGTTTGCCGGAGAACGGGCGGCTGAGCCCCGCCATCAGGGTAAACAATCCGATGATATATCCTTTGTATTCCGCTCCACCAAGGCTGGTGAGATAGGCGGGCAGCTCAGGGATCATCATGTTAAAGCTGGCGGAAAACAGCAGGTTGCTGAAGCAAAGCAACCAGAACTGCATGGTGTACATGTTCCCCTTCGACTGATCCATGCCGCAAAGTTAGGAGGATGGCCGCAAATCACGTGTGAATTTTTGCAGAATCTGCCTTCCCGCGTTCATCAGCTGACGAAAACAATTCCCGGATTGTTAATGCCCGCTCCCTTTTGCAGGGATGTGCCAGCCGCCTGCTCACTGAAACGCGCTCCAATCCTTCCACACCGGCTCATATCCCTGTTGCCGGATCATGCCGGCCACTTCTCCCGCGCTTCTTTCATCGCTGATCTCAAACTGCTCCAGGGACTGAGGGTCCACCGCATAACCGCCGGGATTGGTTTTGCTGCCCGCGCTCATGGTCGTAATGCCCAACTGCACGAGGCGGTCGCGGAACTGTCCGCTTTCGCGGGTGGAAAGGCTTAGCTCCACTTCTTCGCTGAAGAGACGGTAGGCGCAGATAAGCTGCACCAGCTCCCGGTCGCTCATATCCACCTTGGGCGCAAGGCCGCCGGAAAAGGGCCGCAGGCGCGGGAAAGAAATGCTGTAACGGGTTTGCCAGTATGTTTTTTGCAGGTAGTCCAGGTGAAGGGCGGTGAAAAAACTATCCGTGCGCCAGTCCTCCAGCCCTATCAGAACGCCCAGCCCGATCTTATGAATACCCGCCTGTCCAAGCCTGTCAGGCGTTTCGAGGCGATAGCCGAAGCGTGATTTTTTCCCTTTGGGATGATGTTTGCGATAATCCTCTTCGTGGTAGGTTTCCTGGTAAACGAGCACGGAATGAAGTCCCAGCGGGATCAGCTGTTCGTATTCATCGCGGTCCATGGGTTGTACTTCCATGGATACCTGCGCGAAATGCTGCCTGAACAGGGGGAGCGTTTTGCTGAAATAATCCACTCCCACCGTTTGATGCGCTTCACCGGTTACGAGCAGCACATGTTCATAACCCAATGTGCGCACGGCTTCTATCTCCCGCAGGATCTCGGTGCCGCTGAGCGTTTTCCGCCGCAGGGGATTGTCGTAACTGAAGCCGCAATAGGTGCAGATGTTCTGGCATTCGTTCGAGAGGTATATAGGTGCGTACAGCTGCATGGTTCTGCCGAAACGCTGCTGTGTGAGCTGCCTGCTGAGGTGCGCCATCTGCTCCAGGTATGGTGCGGCCGCGGGAGAAACGAGCGCCATAAAATCATCCGGCGTCCGGCGGCTGCGGCTGAGCGCCTGCTCCACATCGGCGGGCGTTTTGGCGTAGATGGCGGACTTTATATCGTCCCAGCGGTGCTGGCGGAATATATCTTCGAAAGACATGTGGTAAAATTGAATGATCAGGAATGACAACACTGGCTATTGATCCTTAAACCGAACTGTGGCTGTGATGCCGGAATAGCCCGGTATCGGCGGCCGGCAGCTAACAGGGCTCTGCTTACGATGCCGGAATGAAACAGACCGGTTATTCATCCAGGAATGCCACCAGCGGGCTGCTGGCGTTTGCATGTACGCTGATGCCGCCCAATCCGGCCAGGTAAGCCTCCCTGCCTGCCATCACGGCTTGCTTAAATGCGGCGGCCATCCTTACCGGCTGCCCCGCTACCGCGATGGCGGTATTCACCAGCACTGCATCCGCCCCGATCTCCATGGCCTGCGCGGCATGGGAGGGCGCGCCAATGCCCGCATCCACGATCACGGGCACCGTGCTCTGGCTGATGATGATCTCCAGGAAATCCAATGTCCGAAGGCCCTTGTTGCTGCCAATGGGAGCGCCCAGCGGCATCACGGCGGCTACGCCTGCTTCTTCGAGGCGCTTGCACAGCACGGGGTCCGCATGAATGTAGGGCAGCACCACAAAGCCCAGTTTCACGAGTTCTTTCGCGGCTTCCAGCGTTTCGACAGGGTCGGGGAGCAGGTACCGCGGGTCCGGGTGGATCTCCAGTTTGAGCCAGTTCGTCTCCAGGGCTTCGCGGGCAAGCTGGGCCGCATAGACGGCTTCTTTGGCCGTGCGCACGCCGGAAGTGTTCGGCAGCAGGTGAATGTGCGGATGTTGCAGCATGGAGATCATGCCGTCCTGCTGCGTGTTGGAAATATCCACACGTTTCAGCGCCACGGTGACGAGCTCAGACCCGGAGGCCAGGATAGCTTCTTCCATGGTTTTTGATGATCCGAATTTGCCGGTGCCGGTAAACAGCCGGCTTTCAAATGTTCTCCCGGCTATAATGAGTGGGTCCATGATGTCAGTTTTTTAACGAATAATGTTTTAACAGCTCCAGGATCTGCTCCACCACCGCCTTTTTATCAGGCGCATGCGTAATAAGCCCGGACACGGCAATACCATACACCCCGGTATCCATCAGCGCGGGGATATCTTCCAGCAGGATGCCGCCGATGGCCAGCACCGGCAGCCGGTCCCCGATGCCTTTCATCAGCTGCCGGTATCCTTCGATACCTAAGATGGGACTGAGTTTTTCTTTGGTGGCCGTGAACCGGAACGGCCCCACGCCTACATAATCCGCGCCGGATTCCGCGTGCATGAGCGCATCCGCCACGGTATTGGCGGTACCGCCCAGCCAGCATTCCGTGCCTACGATCCTGCGCGCTTCCAGCACCGGCATGTCCTGCAAACCAACGTGGAGACCGTATGCGCCCGCCGCCCTGGCAATGGTGGGATGATCGTTGATGGAGAGTTTAGCGCCGTACTGATCGCATATCTGTTTTGCTTCAAAAGCAATAGCGGAGGCATCACCGGATTTTACACGGAGCTGTACCCAGCGGCAGCCGGCTTCGCAGGCGGCACGGATGTTTTCGGTATGCGATGCGCCCGGTGTTTGTTGAGAGATGTATAAAAGACGTTCCATTTTTTGAGTGTTTTAAAAAGTACTTTGATCGGCGGTCTGCATATCGTGCCAGCCCAGTAATGCCGGGCTGCTTTGCAGGTACCTGTAAGTGTAGGCCTTCCCTTCCCGGCAGGCGTCCGCGAGGGAAAGCCCTTTTGCGAGAGAAGCGGTAATGGCTGCGGACAGCACGCAGCCTGAGCCATGTTTGGGAAATGCATCGTCGGAGGGTGGTTCAAAGTCCAGTACAGTATGCGCCTGGTACAATGTGTCCCATCCCCTGCGGTCCATGCGGTGGCCGCCTTTCAACAGCACCGCGCAGTGCCGCGCTATCTGTTGCGCGCCTTTTTCACCATGCGGCTCGCCGCTCATGGCCACGGCTTCTTCAAAATTCGGCGTAAGCAGGCGCAGGTAAGGAAGTATGGCTTCCCATTGCCGGAAGATAGCGGAGTGAAAAACGTACCCGGCGGAGGCTTTCAGCACAGGATCGAGGATGAACTGCAGCCCGGGCGTTATCTTCCGGAGCGCCGGAAACACCTCCGCCAATACATCCGGGTGAGATACGATGCCGACCTTGCAATATTCCACCGGGAACTTCTCCAGCAGCGGCAGCGCCTGTGCAATGATCTTGTCCGCGGTGAGCCATTCCACGCCCAGGAATTCACTGTCCGTCTGCGCGGTAAGCGCGGTACACACACCAAGGCCATGAAGACGGTGCGCTTCAAAGGTCTTGATATCCGCCAGCAATCCCGCGCCACCGCTGGGATCGAGGCCTGCCAGGCTCATTACGTAAGTGGACATATGATTTGAGTTGTCGTTTGTTCTGTTATTCCCATGATTGTTTTGCTTTCATGAATACTTCCACTGCCTGCTCGGGCTCCTGCCACACGGCCCCGAGCAGGGCCGCGCCGTAAAAACCCATTCCTTTCACCTTACCCGCATTACAGGGCGTGATGCCGCCGATGCCGATGGCATTGTAAGGCACGTCATCAAAATGCTGAGCCCGGTAGCCGGCTTTCGAAATACTGTCGAATACGGGGCCGAGCAACAGGTAATCCCAATCGGAGGGGGTGTTATTCGTCATTGCGGAGCCGTTTGCGCTGAATTCTCCCGCCGAGTGGATAGATGTGCTCACAAAAAAACCCGATGCCCGGAAAACGGCTGTTTCCCGCGAGGGAATGATCCCGCGCAGCCGTTCGCTGAGATGCAGCCCTTTCAGGCCGTACGGTTCCACCAGCTCGGGATATCCCGCCAGCATAATACGGTTGCGGAAACCGGGCGGTACGTTTTGTACCAGCGCCTCATACTCCGTAGCGCTCCAGCCGGGCTTGCGCAGCAGCAGCGTTTCCAGGCCCGCGGAAAACAGGTCGTACAGGATAGAAGCTTCATCCGGTACCGTATCCGGGGCTGTTACCACCCAGATCATCAGGAATAAATTTCACCGCCCTGTTCCACAAATGCTTTGGACTTTTCGGCCATGCCTTCCTGTGCGTCCGCGTAATCCCTCACTTCCTGCGAGATCTTCATGCTGCAGAAATGCGGGCCGCACATGGAACAGAAATGCGCCACCTTGGCGTTGTCGGACGGCAGGGTTTCGTCGTGGAAAGCGCGGGCGGTATCGGGGTCCAGCGAAAGATTGAACTGGTCTTCCCAGCGGAACTCAAACCGGGCCTTGCTCAATGCATTGTCCCGGTACTGCGCGCCGGGATGGCCTTTGGCAAGGTCCGCCGCGTGCGCCGCCAGTTTGTAGGTGATCACGCCCTGTTTCACATCTTCACGGTCGGGCAGGCCGAGGTGTTCCTTGGGTGTTACATAACAAAGCATGGCAGTGCCAAACCAGCCTATCATGGCTGCGCCGATGGCGCTGGTGATGTGATCGTACCCGGGCGCGATGTCCGTCGTGAGGGGGCCGAGGGTGTAGAAAGGCGCTTCGTGGCAATGTTCCAGCTGTTTGTCCATGTTTTCTTTGATAAGGTGCATGGGCACATGGCCGGGGCCTTCGATCATCACCTGCACATCCTGTTTCCAGGCCACATGGGTGAGCTCGCCGAGGGTTTCCAGTTCCGCGAACTGCGCGGCGTCATTGGCGTCCGCAATGGATCCGGGGCGCAGGCCGTCGCCGAGGGAAAAGGCCACATCGTATGCCTGCATGATCTCGCATATTTCGGCGAAGTGTGTGTACAGGAAATTCTCTTTGTGATGGGCGAGGCACCATTTAGCCATGATAGAGCCGCCGCGGGACACGATGCCCGTCATGCGGCGCGCGGTGAGCGGCACATACCGCAGCAATACGCCCGCGTGGATGGTGAAATAATCAACGCCCTGCTCCGCCTGCTCAATAAGCGTATCGCGGAACAGTTCCCAGGTAAGTTCTTCAGCTTTGCCATTCACTTTCTCCAGCGCCTGGTAGATAGGCACGGTACCGACTGGCACAGGGCAATTGCGGATGATCCATTCACGGGTTTCGTGGATGTGTTTGCCGGTGCTGAGGTCCATAATGGTATCCGCGCCCCAGCGGCAGGCCCACACGGCTTTTTCCACTTCTTCTTCGATGGAGGAGGTAACGGCGGAATTGCCGATGTTGGCATTTATTTTCACGAGAAAGTTGCGGCCGATGATCATCGGTTCGCTCTCGGGGTGATTGATGTTTGACGGAATGATGGCGCGGCCTTCGGCTACTTCTTTCCTGACAAATTCCGGTGTGATGAATGCATTGTGACGGCCGGTGCCGCGGTGCTGCTGCCAGAGGGAATTGTCCGCGCGGAATTGTTCTTCCGCCCGCTGGTTCTCCCGGATGGCGATGTATTCCATCTCCGGGGTGATGATGCCTTTGCGGGCATAGTGCAGTTGGGATACATTGTTGCCGGGCTTTGCTTTCAGCGGCAGTTGCAGGTGTTCAAAACGGAGGTGATCCAGCGCCGGGTCCGCCAGGCGGGCGCGGCCATATGCGGAGGAGAACTGTTCCAGTTCCTGCACGTCGCCGCGGCCGGTGATCCAGGGCTGGCGCAGGCGGGGAAGGCCTTTGGCCAGGTCGATGGCCACGTCCGGGTCTGTGTAGGGACCACTGGCGTCGTAAATGGTAACGGGTGCGTTGGGTTCGGTGCCGCCGTTGCGGCCGTGCAGGCGTGTATCCGAGAGGGTTATTTCACGCATGGCCACTTCGATGTTGTGAAGGCTTCCTTTCACATAGATCTTTTGTGAAGCCGGGAAAGGTGTGCGGGTGATGGTCGTTTGCATTTTTTACGGTCTTTTAAAAGTGATGGGAATAGCGGGGCTTTTCGCGCGGGAATACGCGCAAACGCCCATCCGCATCCCGCCGCTGAAGTGTGCGACGCAACGGATGCCGGAGTCGGGTCCTGAAGCCGGTTACAGGAAAAAAGATCAACCGCCCTGTGTGGCCTGGATGATCGTGACCTGGTCCGCCGGGCGCAGCGTAATGGCGTTCCAGTTGAGGCGCGGCACTACTTTCTGGTTGACGGCAACGGCAATACCCTTGCGGGTGGAGATTTGAATAAACTGTAAGAGGGCAGCGAGTGTGGTTTCCGGCTGCACCGCATAAAGTTTATTGTTTACAAGCACTTCCATGTTTGCTGGAGTTTAGGTGAAACAATAAACTTTAAGGATGTGATGAGAAGGAGTTCAGTATTACTTTTCCCTACGTCAGTGTGAACTGCATCAGGTACTGAGGGTATCATCTCAGTTCCGGTTGTAACGCCGGAACACCCCTAAAGTGGATACAAATCTACACTACAGCATGTCAAATTCCAAATGGGGTTTGAAGAGAACTGATACAACGCGGGGTGTTTAGCATTATCTTTGATAACAACCTGTAAATTCAACCGTATGATCAAACTTTGGATGCCGCTGCTTTGCCTCGTACTGCTGGCTGCCTGCCAGGCGCCTGTGCAGAAGGAAACCGCAACGGACACCTCAGCTGTGCTGCCGGCAGATAGCGTAGTGGATACCGTGGTAATGGAAGCAGATTCCGTAGCGGTAGTGCCGGACACGGTGCATATAGATTCCACCCTCATCGCGGGGCGCTGGATGCAGCCGGTGCCGGGGCTGGACAGTCTTACACAGGGCATCAATCTCCGGAAAAACGGCAAAGCCTCTTCCATCAACATGCATACGCTGCTGTACGACAAATGGTTATTAGTGAAGGATACGTTGTTTCTGTGGAGCCATTCCGAAGGCGTCAAAAATCCTGTTTCAGCGATTGACACACTCCTCGTTAAGTCGCTGGACGATACATCCATGGTATTATTCCCACTGAAGGCCGCGCCGGGTTACCTCGAAAAATACACGCGCAGGGGGAAAGGGAAATAGGATCAAGAGCAAGTTCCCCGATCCGGATTCGGGAGGTTTCATCATTTTGGGTACGGTTATTACACCGGCACCCGAAAGGAGGAACTTGTTAGCGCAATCCGCGCGGATTAAAAGTTGTACAACTGCCAAACGCCGATACCGGTGGCTACGATAGAAAGAAACAGACCGGCTACAGCCATTTGCAGTTCGTCAATATTCTTGCGGGCGATGACCAGGGACACGAGACAGGCTAAAACTCCCGCAGCGCCGAGATAAATAGCGGCTTCGGCAGATTTACTGATGAATGCAAAGGCGGCAGTGATCACACCGATAAAGATGGATGCAAATCCTGCAATCTTAGGCAGACTTGTTGGGTGGTGCATTGTAGTTGGTATTATATAGTTATCAAATAAAAAACCCTACTGTTGTTGAAATCCCGCTTGTTTTTCCGGTACAGGTACGTCCTCCCATGGCGTCTTAAGCAAAGCCCCGATCTGCCGGTACCGTTCATCCTGGTACTCATCCAGCCCGTAACGCAGGCCTGTGGTATCTTTCACCGTTACAAACGTGCCGAATAAACGGTCCCACACAGAAAATATATTAGCGTAATTGGAATCAGTTTCAGGCTGGTGGCGGCTGTGATGCACCTTGTGCATGTCCGGCGAAACGATGATCCAGCTCAGCGCCCTGTCCGCCCAATGCGGCAGGTGTATATTGGCGTGGTTGAACTGGCTCATGAGCGCGCTGACGCTCTGGTAAAACATCACCATCCAGATAGGAATGCCCGTGAGTAATATGGCCGTAAGCAAAGCGCCCACACGGAATAAACACTCTACGGGATGATGGCGCAGCGCAGTAGTAGCGTCCACCGCGGTGTCCATATGATGTACTTTATGAAAATGCCACATCCAGGTCACTTTGTGCTGTATAAAATGAACGAGGTACGCACCGATGAAATCCATCATCATGATAGCGATAACGGCGTGCAGCCACAGCGGCAGCTGGATGAGGTACAGCAGGCCGAACTGCTTTTCGGTGGTAAAGTCCGACGCTTTTACGATCAGGAAGGCAAACCCGAGGTTCACAACAGCCGTAGTAAGCGTAAAAAAGAGATTGGTGCCGGCATGACGGTATTTGTTGCCGGAGAAACGCAAACGTGGAATAGCCCCTTCCAATATCCATAATATTACCAGCCCGGCTACGAGGATCGCGGTACGGTAATAAGAGGGAATATGTTCAAAGAATTCGACCATTTGTTTCCAGGGTTGGGCCGTTTAGCCATATCAGTTACGTGAAATCCTGCATTATTGCACTTAGAATTTACAACATTTTGCCCAATTGTGGCGGGTTTCAGGGGGAGAATTTCTTCCGGGAAAATCAAGAAATTCATTCATAGAATGCTTTATATAAGAAGAAAGAATTAACTGTTTCTTAAAACAGGGGGTTTTGAAACTGATAGTTTAATTGTTTAATATATAGTGCTTTTTAATGTTTGGCCGGTTGGGGGCATAAAAAAAGGGCCGTCATCCGGAGATAACGGCCCGCGTATTTTGATGCGTTTTAATTAGTTGTTCATCAGCAGCGGCATCACCAGCATCAGCAGGTCTTCCTCATCTGTTTTTTCAACGGGGCGGAGAATGCCGGCTTTGGTGGGTGCGCTAAGGTCGATGGTGATCTCGTCACCTTCGGCCGCGTGCAGCATTTCGATCAGGAATTTCGCGTTGAAAGCGATCTGCATGTCTTCGCCGTTGTACTGGCAGCTCATGCGTTCGTTACCTTCAAAAGAGAAATCCACATCCTGCGCGGAAAGCTGGAGCTCGGAGCCGCTGATGTTCAGCGCCACCTGGTTCGTGCTTTTGTTTGCAAACACCCCAACGCGTTTCAGCGCGTTCTGGAAGTCGTTTTTCACGAGGGTGAGGCGGTAAGGGTTCTCTTTAGGGATCACCACTTTATAGTCAGGGAAACGGGCGTCTATCAGGCGGCAGATCATCTGTGCGTTCTCGTGCGTCACAAAAAAGTGATTACGGCTATACGCGATCTGGAGAGTGCTTTCGTTGTCCGGAATGGCTGATTTCAGCAGGTTCAGCGGTTTTTTAGGCACGATGAAGTTGTCCGCCTGCGGGCATTTCACATCCGTGCGGATGTATTTTACCAGCCTGTGCGCGTCCGTGGCCACGAAGGTCAGGTTTTCCGGGTTCAGCTCGAAGTATACGCCGGTCATCTGCGGGCGGAGATCATCGTTGCTGACAGCGAAAAGCGTTTTGGCGATAGCGGTAATGAGCGCGGAGGCGGGCATTTCGAACTTCGTGGCGTCTTCAGCCGCGGGTTCTTTGGGGAAATTCTCCGGGTTTTCGCCCATCACTTTATACTTACCGTTGTCTGAAGTGATCTCCACGGCAAAGGAATTCAGGTCTATATTGAAAGTGAGCGGCTGTTCCGGCAGGTTCTTCAGGGAATCCATGAGGATCTTGGCGGGGATACAAATGCGGCCGCTTTCTTTGGCTTCCACCTCCAGCTTTACCTTCATAACGGTTTCCAGGTCGGTTGCCACTACGGTCAGCTCATTCTTGTCGATTGAGAAGAGGAAGTCTTCGAGGATGGGCAACACCGTGTTAGAGTTAATTACACCGCTGATCTGTTGCAATTGTTTTAATAAAGTAGAGGAAGAAACGATAAACTTCATAAGGTTACTTAATAATTGTTGCAAATGTAAGGTTAAAGATATAAAGTTTTGCGAATGATCGCGGACGGCTTTTCCACATCCGGGAGCAATAGCAGCAGGCGTTGAAGGGAAACTTAATCCTTGCTAAAAATGCAGTAAAACGACCTGTTTTTGAACAAAACCACTGTTTTTTGCCGAAATCTTGAAAATATTGGAAACCATTGCCCGTTTCTTTTAAATTATTAATAAATCGGTTAGTTTTGCGGGCGCAAAAACAATCCATTCATTAAAACAATAAAAACAGGGGTTATGAAACTGTCTCATTTAGCCGAAACGCTGATAGGTTCCGAAATTATCAAACTTGCAGGAGAGATCAAGGAAAAGCAGGCTAAGGGTGAAAAGATTTACAATTTCACCATCGGTGACTTTGACCCCAAGGTTTTCCCCATCCCGGTTGAGTTCGAAAACGAGATCATCCAGGCGTACAGGGATAAATATACGAACTACCCGCCCGCAGACGGTATTGCCGAGCTGCGCAAAGCTGTTGGTGACTTTATCGCGGAGCGTGAAGGCATCACCTTCGACCCCGCCAGCGAGATCGTGATCTCCTGCGGCGGCCGCCCCATCATCTACGCTACTTACCGCACCATCGTGGACCGTGGCGAAAAAGTGATCTACGCCACGCCTTCCTGGAACAACAACCACTATACGCACTTCCTCGAAGGAGAGCACGTAGTACTGGAAGCCAAAGCGGAGAACGACTTCATGCCTACCGCGGCGGAACTGAAACCCCTGCTGAAAGGCGCAACCCTGCTGGCGCTCTGCTCCCCGCAGAACCCCACCGGTACCACTTTTGGTAAAAAACAGCTGGAAGATATCTGCGATATGGTACTGGCCGAGAACAAAAGCCGCGGAGAAGGCGAAAAGCCCCTCTACGTACTGTTCGACCAGATGTACTGGGTACTCACCTTTGGTGAAACCGAGCACTACAACCCCGTAACGCTCCGTCCTGAAATGAAGAACTACACCGTGTTCATCGATGGTATGAGTAAAGCGTTTGCCGGTACCGGCGTACGTGTGGGCTGGGCGCTGGGCCCCAAACACGTGATGACCAAAATGAAGGCCATCCTCTCCCACGTAGGTGCATGGAGCCCGATGGCAGAGCAGAAAGCCGCCGCCAAATACCTCGTGCAGAAAGAAGCGGTGGACAAATACCTGAAACACTTCAAAGGAGAAGTAGAAGAAAGACTGGTGAAGATCTACGAAGGGTTTGACGCGCTGAAAAAAGCGGGTCACCAGGTGGACGCCATCGCCCCGCAGGCCGCCATCTATCTCACCATCAAACTGGACCTGAAGGGCAAAAAGACCGCTGACGGTAAAGTGCTGGAAGACCAGGGCGCCGTTACCTCCTACATCCTGGATGAGGCGAAACTGGCCGTGGTTCCTTTCTACGCATTCGGTTCCGACAAATCTTCCCCCTGGTACCGCCTGAGCGTAGGCACCTGCGTGAAGGAAGAGATCCCGGCGATGCTGGCTGCTTTGAAAGCCGCGCTGGAGAAACTGCAATAATTTTCAGAGAGATATTATATTATAAGGCGTTCCGGAAGGAGCGCCTTTTTTGTTTGTAATGGCCTTTAACCGGCGTCATACCGGCGTCATACCGGCCTCGTACCGGCAACCCAACGGCCTTCCTCCCCGGTCTAACGGTGTTGTAAAAGCGGAGTAAAAGCGTTCTAACCGTTATAAATGCCGGTGTAACCTTTTTCTAACCGCTATGTAACCGTTATGTTTTTTCCGCATTTTTCGCCTGGACGGAATGTCCGGGCCGGCGACTTCAGGAATCAGCTTCACCAATCCCTTTATGCGCTATAAAATATCAATTGATTATGAGGGCCATAGAGCCGGCATATATTCTTAACCAATACCCATGCCCAAAACAGTTATAAACGCCCGCATAAGCCTAAAACCATATTAATGACGTTTTTACACATTTTATTTCAAACCTAACTTATTTCATTTTTAATTGTGTATAATGCATATTAATTATTATATCACTTCTCAAATAATTAAAAATCAATTGATATTGAGCTTTTCGTTATTTTCCGTCAATTCTTAAGCCCTTGACTTTCAATCCCCGGAAACTCCGAAAACCACCAAGCCTCCCACCATCAAAAATTAGTTAAAAATCCGTTAAATGGTCAACCGTGCTTACCAAATTCCAAAACTTATTCTAATTTTGACTTTGTAACTAAAAAAGTCAGAAAGTTAATGCACACAGAAAACAGAGACGAAATGCGCGAGCGGATCATCGAGGCGGCTCTGAAAAGGTTCACTCATTATGGCGCTTCAAAAACGACCATGAACGAGATCGCCGACGATCTGCATTGCTCAAAGGCTTCTTTATACTATTATTTCCCTGACAAACACAGCCTGCACATTGCAGTACTCGAAAAAGCCGGGGAAATGTACTTCCAGGAACTGGAACAAAGCACGGCTGCCGCCCCCACCGCCCAGGACGCCCTCCTGGACATGATACCGGTACGCCAGAACTTTGCCCGCAAATTCTGCCGCCTGGAATTATTTAAAATTTTGAAAGACAAGCAGTTATTAAACTCCGACGAAACGTTCCGCCAGGCCCGGGAAAAAGAAACGACCATCGTAACAGGAATCATCAGCAAAGGCGTCGCCAGCGGAGAACTCGTTTCGGACAACCCGGAGCAGGTAGCTGCCCTTTATATACAATCTATGATCGGCCTGCGCCTGTCCCTCTCCACACGTGAACTGACGGATGAGATCAGTGAGGAGGAGTTTGAAATGGTGCGCGAGTGGCAGGTGCAACTGGCCGACATCTTCATCAAAGGCTTAAAAAGTTGATCATGCGGGAAAGGGTACTCGAAACGGCATTAAGGCTTTGCAGAACGTTCGGCATCAAAAGCATCACCATGCAGGACATTGCCCGTGAATGCGGCATATCCAAAAAAACAGTGTACGAACATTTTGCGGATAAAACCGAGCTGGTCAACGAAGTAGTGGCCTTTATGACCAATACCTACTGCCGGCAGCTGGCGGAGTGCGCCACCGCCGGGGCCAATGCCATCGAAGAACTGGCCCTTTCCATCAAACATACGGAACACCTGGCCAGGAGCACCAATCCCGTGCTGCTCTTTGAACTGGAAAAATACCATCCCACCGCCTGGAAAACCATCCAGGATTTCAGGGAACAGCAGGTGACCGGCATTATCCGCACGAACCTGGAGCGTGGTATCAGGGAAGGGCTTTACCGCGCCACGCTGCACATCGGCATCCTGGTGCACATGCGCCTGCTGCAACTGAACGCGCTGTTCAACCCCCTGCTTTATCCCGCCGCGGAATTTGACCTCCACGAAGTGGTGGAACAAATGACGGCTCATTATATACACGGAATAGCCACCCCGGCCGGCCAACGCCTGGTGGAACAATACCTTCCCGAAAAAACAACTGCATAACAAATTCGCCATACAAACCGTAACATGAAAAAATGGATCATACCGTTCCTGCTCCTGACCGCCGGAGGAACGTTCAACGCGAACGCACAAACGAAACAGCTCACGCTGCAGGACTGCCTGCGATTTGCCCTGGACCATAACCAGACGCTGGCAGTGAGCCGCCTGGAAGAAGACATGGGCAGGCTGAAAACAAAAGAGATCCGCGCCCAGGCCCTCCCCCAGGTGACCGGCAGCGGCAACCTCACGGACAATCTTCAGAAACAGGTAATGGTACTTCCCGGCGCCTTTAACCAGGCAGAGCCCGGCAAACCCATGCCCGTGGAAGTGGGCACCACCTGGAACGCTACCGCCACCGCGGAGCTGAACCAGCAGGTGTTTAACCAGAGCGTGTTCACCGGTCTCAAAGCCGCCAAATCAGGCGAGGAATATTACAGCCTGCAAACCCAACAGACCAAAGAGAACGTGATCTACAACGTATCCGGCCTCTACTACGCGCTGCTGGTGAAAAAGGAAAAAATGAGCGTCATCCAGACGAATATCGATAAGCTGACCCGCCTCGTGGAAACCACGCAAAGCCAGCTGGACAACGGTCTTGCCAAACGCATCGACCTGGACCGCATCCGGGTGAACCTCGTGAACTACCAGACGCAGAAAAGCCAGCTGCAAAACCAGCTGCGCGTGGAAGAAAACAAACTGAAACAGATCATGGGCATGAGCGTGGAAGAAAACGTCTCGCTGCCATCGCTTGAACTGAGCGATATAGAAAGGAAAGCCGCCGTTACAACGGACTTTGGCAACTTCAACCTCAGCAACAGGACCGAATTCAAACTGCTGAAGAAAACCGAAGAGCTGCAAACCTTCCAGAAAAAAGCATACATCGCGGAATACTTCCCCAGCCTGAGTTTCAACGGCCGCTACAGCTACAACGGCCTCAGCGACAAGTTTGACCTGTTCAAAGGCGGCTCCACCGCGAACTGGTTCGGCATGGCCTCCATTGGGCTCACGCTGAAGATCCCCATCTTTGACGGCTTTGCCCGCCGCTCCCGCGTGGACCAGGCGAATGTGACGCTGGCACAGGTGAACAAACAACTGGAAGCGAACAAACTGGAGCTGACCACCGCTTTTGAAAACAGTCGGCTTGTGCTGCTGAACAGCCTGAGCACCATCAAAACACAAAAGGAAAACGTATCCCTGGCAGATGAGGTGTACGCTTCCACCCAGAATAATTACAACCAGGGCCTCGCCAGCCTGACGGACCTGCTGAACGCGGAAACCTCGCTGGCCGAAGCACAGAACAGCTACAACGAAGCCCTGCTGCAATACAAATTAGCGGAGCTCGACCTTATCAAATCACACGGTAACCTGCCATCACTCTTAAACTAATGCAAGCCATGAAGAAAGTTTTAATCTACGGCGTTTTAACAATAGCAGCACTCGCTGCCATCATGTGGAAGCTGAATGCGAACAAAAAAGCCAACACGGAAAAGACAGAATTCGTAAAACAAAGCAACACGGGCGATGTGCCGGTGCTGACAGAGAAAGTGACCAGCACCGATTTTGACCAGGCGTTTGCCGTGAACGGGAACTTTGAGCCCGCCCGCGAGCTGACCTTCCTGAGCGAAACATCCGGCCGCATCACCAAACTGATGGTAGACGAAGGAACGTACGTAAAACAAGGCCAGATCATGGCGCGCATAGATGACGAATTGCTGGGCACAGACCTGCAATCCGCCAAAGTGAACCTGGAGCAGCTGAAGGTGGATAAGGAACGATACGAAAGCGCCTTCAAAACCGGCGGTGTAACCCAGAAACAAATGGACGATACCCGCCTTCAGTACGAACTGGCTCAAAGCCGCTACGATGCAGCTTCCCGCCGCATCCGCGACACTTATGTGAAAGCCCCGATCTCCGGCATCGTCAACGCCAAATACGTGGAGCAGGGCGCATATCTTGCCACGAGCACCAAAATGTTCGACATCGTGGACGTAAGCAGCCTCAAACTGAAAGTGACCGTTCCCGAAATGCAGGTGATCCACCTGAAACTCGGCGATAAGGTAGAAGTGACCACGAACGTATTCCCCGAAACCAAATACACCGGCAGGATCACCTTCATCGCTGCCAAAGGAGACGCTACACTGAGCTATCCTGTTGAAATGGAAGTAAGCAACGTAAGCGGCAAACAACTGAAAGCGGGTATGTACGGCACCGCGAACTTCGCCATGCCACAGCAGGCCGCTGCCATCCTCGTATCCCGCAACGCGTTTGTGGGCGGTGTGAACAGCAACCAGATTTATGTCATGGAAGGCAACGCCGCCAAACTCCGCAAAGTGACCGCCGGCCGCATTTACGGAGACAGGGTAGAGATACGCGAAGGCCTTGCCGAAGGCGAAACCGTGATCACCAGCGGGCAGATCAACCTGACAGACGGAGCGAAAGTAACCGTGCAGGCCAAGTAACAGGATCGCTTACCAAAACATTTTTGACCGATGAAGATTACAGAGATTTCGATAAAGCGGCCTACCGTCGTGATCGTGTTGTTCACGATCCTTACCCTGCTGGGGCTGATCAGCTACAAAGCCCTGAACTATGAGCTGCTGCCCAAGTTCAGCTCCCCCATCGTAACGATAGCCACCGTATACCCCGGCGCCTCGCCGCAGGAAGTGGAAAGCACCGTCACCAAAAAGGTGGAGGACGCGGTGGCTTCCATGGAAAATATTAAAAAACTTACTTCCCGTTCCTCCGAAAGCCTTTCCATGGTGACGGTGGAGCTGAATAACGATGCGGATGTGGACATTGCCCTGCAGGACGCGCAACGTAAGGTGAACGCCATCCTGGCGGACCTTCCCGGCGATGCCAAACCGCCCAGCCTGAACAAGTTCTCGCTGGATGACCTTCCCATCATGACCCTTTCCGCCACCGCCAAAATGGACGATCGCCAGTTCTACGACCTGGTGGACAAAAAGATCCAGCCGCAGCTTTCCCGCCTGCCTGGCGTTGCGCAGATCACGCTCATCGGCGGACAGGAAAGAGAAATAAAGATCAATATCGACCCGAAGAAACTGGAAGCCTATAAACTCTCCATTCTCCAGGTACGCCAGATCATCACGAACGCAAACCTGGACTTCCCGACGGGTAAGGTAAAAACCGTGGATCAGCAGATCCTGGTGCGCCTTGCCGGTAAATATAAAAACGTGGACCAGCTGCGCAGCCTCGTGCTCACTACCACCGCCACCGGCACACAGGTGCGCCTCGGCGATGTGGCGGACGTGCAGGACAGCCAGAAAGACGCGGAAAAGATCGCAAGAGTGGATGGCGAAAGCGCCATTGCTATGCAGGTGCAGAAACAAACGGATGCGAACGCCGTGACCGTGAGTGAAGCCATGCAGAAAGCGATTGCGGAAATAGAAAAAGAATACGCCGGCGCCAGCCTGAAAGTAAAAGTGGCGAACGACGCATCCGTGTTCACCCTGGAGTCCGCGGACTCCGTGATCCATGACCTGGTCATCGCGATCCTGCTCGTGGCCGCGGTAATGATGCTTTTCCTGCACAGTCTCAGGAATGCAATCTTCGTAATGATCTCCATTCCCGCTTCACTGATCGCCACGTTCATCGGCATGAAACTTTTCGGTTTCTCGCTGAACCTGATGAGCCTGCTGGGCCTTTCGCTGGTGGTGGGCATCCTCGTGGATGACGCCATCGTGGTGCTGGAAAATATTTACCGCCACATGGAGATGGGCAAAAACAAAGTGCGCGCCGCGTTTGACGGGGTGAAAGAGATCGGGTTCACCGTTACCTCCATTACGCTTGTGATCGTGGTAGTGTTCCTTCCCATTTCTCTGACGAACGAGCTGGTGAGCAAGATCCTCCGCGAGTTTTGCGTAGTGGTAATGATCTCCACCATGCTGAGCCTGCTCACCTCCTTTACCATCGTGCCTTTGCTGGCTTCCCGCTTCGGTAAGGTCACGCATCTCACCGGTAAGAACGTGTTCCAGCGGTTTATCCTCTGGTTCGAAAGGCAGCTGGACAAATTCACCGCCTGGATGACGGGCCTGCTGAAATGGGCATTGGGTCATAAGACCATCACCATCGTAGGTTCCCTCGTACTGCTGATCGCTTCTTTCCAGCTTGTGGGCAGGGGCTACATCGGCGGTGAGTTTATCCCGAACGGTGACCGTGGCCAGTTCATTATCATGCTCGAAATGCCGAAAGACGCTTCGCTGGAACAAACCAACCAGGCTACCCGCAAAGTGGAGCAGTTTATGAGCAATAACAACACGGTTACTTCCCTGATCACCACCGTGGGCCAGACCTCCGAAGACGGCTTCGGCGCTTCGCAGTCCACCGCGTACAAATCAGAGATCACCGTAATGCTGGTGGATCAGCACCTGCGCGAACCATCGGACATCTTCGCTTCGAAGATCAAAAAGGAACTGAAGGACCAGCTGCCCGGCGTAAAAGTAAAAACCACACCGGTGAGCATCATGGGTACCGCGCAACGCGCCCCTGTGGAGCTGGTGGTAATGGGTACGGACCTGGACAGCGTGATGAGTTTTGCCAAGGTAGCGATGGCTGAATTGACAACGATTGAAGGTTCCAGCGAGGTGAAACTCTCCGTGGAAGAAGGAAACCCCGAGATCAACGTACAGGTGGACAGGGACAAAATGAGCGCCCTCGGCCTGACGCTGGAAAACGTGGGCAGTACTATGCAGACCGCGTTCAGCGGCACCGCGGACGATTCCAAAGTGAAGTTCCGCCAGGGTGAATATGAATACGACATCAACATCCGGTTCGACGATTTTAACCGGAAAAATATACAGGACGTTTCGCAGATCGATTTTAAAAACGATAAAGGCGAGCTGATCAAACTGAGCCAGTTTGCAACGGTTACCGAAGGCTCAGGGCCCAGCAGGCTGGAGCGCCGGGACAAAAACACTTCGGTGAACGTGCAGAGCCAGGTGATGGGCCGTCCTTCAGGCACCGTAACGCAGGAATTCGGCACCAAACTGGCCAAACTGCAAAAACCAACCGGCGTATCTTACAAGTTCGGAGGTGACGCGGAAAACCAGGGAGATTCGTTCTCCACGCTGGGGATGGCCTTGCTTATTTCGATCATCATGGTGTACCTCATCATGGTGGCGTTATACGACAACTACATCTATCCCCTGGTGGTGATGTTCTCCATCCCGCTGTCCATTATCGGGGCATTACTGGCGCTGGCGCTTACGAACAATACGCTGAACATCTTTACCATCCTGGGTATGATCATGCTGATAGGCCTTGTGGCGAAGAACGCGATCATCCTCGTGGACTTCACAAACCAGATGAAAGAAGAAGGGCAAAGCACGTATGACGCATTGATCCACGCGAACAAAGCGCGTCTGCGCCCGATCCTGATGACCACCATCGCAATGGTGATAGGCATGCTGCCGATCGCACTGGCAACGGGCGGTGTAGCCTCCACCAAGAATGGCCTGGCATGGGTGATCATCGGAGGTTTGATCTCTTCCATGTTCCTGACGCTGATCGTGGTGCCGGTGATCTACATGATAGTGGACAAGATCATGGCGAAGTTTGGTATGAACCGTATTTCGAAGAAACGTTTCATCCGCCAGCGGATGGTGGCGCCTACGGTACAGGAGCTGCAGGGCCGCGACATGGAAGCCGCTTCCATGATGAACTGATAAAATACTTGCATAAGTGATAATAGTTGTTACAAACAGTGTAACAGTTGTAGGTTTAACTAAATGGCCGGGATATTCTTATCCCGGCCTTGTTTTTTAGTTGTATCCACAAAGTTTGATTATCCTTTCACGATCTTATCATAACTGGCGGTGATGCCTTTGATGAGGGAAGAGCTGAAGCCCTGGTGTTCCATTTCGTTCAGCCCTGCGATGGTGCATCCTTTGGGGGTGGTCACCTTATCAATTTCCGCCTCGGGGTGACGGTTGCCTTTGATGAGCAGTTCCGCCGCGCCTTTTACGGTTTGTGCGGCAATGAGATTGGCCGTGGCGGCGTCAAACCCGATCTCGATACCGCCCTGGATGTTCGCGCGGATAAAACGGAGTGCGTAGGCAATGCCGCAGGCGCCGAGCACGGTAGCCGCGTCCATGAGTTTTTCATCTATGCTTACGGTTACGCCCAGTTGGTCGAACATCTCCTTTACGAAGGAGGTTTGTTCGTCCGTCATGTTGCGGCCGCAGATGCAGGTGATGGATTCCTGTATGGCGATGGCGGTATTGGGCATGGCGCGGAAAATGGGCAGGCCGGGCAGGGTGATCTTTTCAAGATCGTCCAGCAGTACGCCGGTAACCACGCTGATGAGGATCTGTTTTTTGGCGTCGAAACTGGCGCGCAGTTCGCTGAGCACTTCTTTTACGTTGTATGGTTTGAGGGCTACCACCACTACGTCCGCTTCGCTGATGGCTTTGGCGTTATCCGATTCGATGTGCACGCCTTTGTCACGCAGGGCGGCCAGGGTGGCGGTATTGCGTTTGGTAACGGTGATGCTTCCGGGTTTGCTGAATCCGCTCTTTAAAAGTCCTTCCGCTATGGCGGAACCGAGGTTTCCGCCGCCGATGATCGCTATTTTCTTATCTGCCATAGTCTACTATTTTGGAAGAGTAAGGTACGGCAAAACGCGGAAGCAAGCAAGGAGGGGTAAAAAAGGCGGTGGTCCGGCATTACGCAGGACCACCGTCAGACAACATCAAAATATGATCATTCCTGAAGATTCAGGTGTTAATCCAGGGTTACATGGCTCCAGTTCTCCCCGCTTTTGATGCGGTAGAGCTGCATTTCGCTGATGGAGAACTGTTCGGCGATCTGCTTCATGGTTTTTCTGCCGGGTTTATCCAGCAGCCGTTTGATGCTTTTCACCTTGGTCACGTTCAGCTTCAGGCCTTTCAGGCGGTGGCGCTGCAATTCCTTGTAGGCCAGCTTGGCGGGGCTGTTCTGCTGGTGTTTCTCCATTTCCTCCTTGGTTGCCCAGCGGAGGTTGGAGATCTTGTTGTTTTTTTTATTAAAGTCGAGATGAATAACGTATTTCTGTGTACGGCTGGTTTTGGGGGAAAAGAGCCGCGCCACTTCGCGGTGAAGGTAAAGGCTCTGATAGGTGTCCGCGGGTTTGATGTTGAGTACCGTATAACCTTCAACGGTAGAACCATTCAGCAATTTTCCGTCTTCGATACTTTCGTGGTAACTGATCACTCTTCCCATGTTGGACACTGCGTACTTTTTCCGCAGGGCAGATTTGTTTTTAATCTGCAAGTCTTTCCAGACCTCATTTTTCAGATTTTTAACCGTGGCCATTGTGAAAGCAGTTTTTTGGTGATTCAATTCGGGGTTAATCCGCGATACCACACGCCAGTTCTCTTTCTGTCTTAATTGCTGTTCCTTCCGAGCCAGCCATTGGGGCCATTGTCCGCTCAAATATATGATCTTTGTACTGTAATGCAACGGCATCCAGTACCGATTCTATTGCTGACGCTGTATTGCAAGTTACTAATTGTGCACGGAATTCTTTGATATGCGGCAGCCCTTTCAGGTAATTGGTGTAATGTCTACGCATTTCGAGTATCCCGACCACGTCTCCTTTCCAGCTGATCGAGTGGCGCAGGTGCTGTTTGCACACCTTCACCCTTTCTTCAACAGTTGGCGGGGGCAGATGGTTGCCCGTAGCCAGGAAGTGTTTGATCTCGTTAAATATCCAGGGGTACCCGATAGCCGCCCGGCCGATCATCACCCCGTCCACCCCGTACTTTTCCCGGGCGTTTTTGGCTTGTTCGGGCGTGCAGATATCTCCATTACCGAAAATGGGTATATGTATCTTCGGGTTGTTCTTCACTTTGCCTATCAATGTCCAGTCCGCGCTGCCCTTATACATCTGTGTACGGGTGCGGCCGTGTATGGTGAGCGCTTTGATGCCCACGTCCTGGAGGCGCTGGGCCACTTCCTCGATGTTTTTGGTATCATCGTCCCATCCGAGGCGCGTTTTGACGGTAACGGGCAGCTTTGTGGCTTTTACCACCGCTTCCGTGAGCTTTACCATCTTGGGGATGTCTTTCAGGATGCCGGCGCCGGCGCCTTTGCAGGTCACTTTTTTTACCGGGCAGCCAAAGTTGATGTCCAGCAGGTCCGGATTAGCGGTTTCCACGATCTGGGCCGCCATGGCCATAGGCTCTTCGTCTCCCCCGAATATCTGGATGCCCACCGGCCGCTCGTAGTCGAAAATGTCGAGTTTCATGCGGCTTTTGATAGCGTCGCGGATGAGGCCTTCAGAGGAAATGAACTCCGAATACATCAGGTCCGCCCCGTTCAGCTTGCATACCGCCCTGAAGGGAGGATCGCTTACATCTTCCATGGGCGCCAGCAACAGCGGAAATTCACCCAGTTCTATATCTCCGATTTTCACCATATTAATCTTGCCTGTTTTTATTTTATCGGTCAACTGGCAAACACGGTGTAAATTTACGCAAAATTACCACAGCGATAATTTATGTACCGATTACGCAGATCAACTCCTTATTCCCGGCTGGCATTGCTTTTCGCCCTGATGTTCGTTTGTTATTTCATCTTTGGGATGCTGATGGTGTCAGTTTTTCCGGCTATCAGCGGCGGCTATACGCTGGATAAAATAGAAGATCCCGCGCTGTGGGGCAACCCTTCCTTTGCTTTTGCGTTCAAAGTATTCCAGTTTTTGTACACCACCCTGGTGTTCCTGGTCCCTGCGGGCATTTTAGCATGGCTGGCCAGTCCGAAACCCGGTGAATACCTCGGGCTGGAACGGCCGGTGGGCGTTATCCAGCTGGGCCTGGTGATACTGATCATGCTTTGCGCCCTGCCGATGGTAGGCCTGCTGAATGAATGGAACCAAACCTGGAACCTACCGAAATCCTTAATGGACGTGGAAGAAGCCGCAAAAACGCAGACGGAAATGCTCCTCAAAATGCCGGACCTCCGTTCCATGCTTACCAACCTCCTGCTGATAGCCCTGGCGCCCGCCATCGCGGAAGAAGTGATGTTCAGGGGCGTGATGCAAAAGATTATCACACAGCTGGTTAAGAACGGTTGGGTAGCCGCGCTCATTACAGCTGTTATATTCAGCGCGGTGCACCTGCAATTCCTCGGGTTTATGCCCAGGGTGCTGCTGGGTTTCCTGCTGGGGGCCATATATTATACGACCGGCAACCTCTGGCTGTCCATAGCCGCCCATGTGCTGAACAACGGGCTCCAGGTAGTGTTAATTTACCTGTACCAGGTGAAGATGACCAATTACGACGCCATGGCGGATGAACATGTACCGCTGTATTTCGGATTGCTGAGCGCCCTGGTATCAGGTTTGCTGATATGGAGATTGTATAACCGATCGAAACAAAATGGGTACAGGCTGGAATCACTGGCGAAGGAACCCGAATTTACAACAACAGAAAAAGAATACTGATATGGAAAAAGACTGGGTAAAAGTATTTGCCAGCAATGTGTCCTTTGAATCCGAGATCATCAAAGGCATGCTGTTTGAAAACGAAATAGAAGCCGTGATCATCAACCGGCAGGACTCCTCTTTTGTGACCATGCTGCCGGGTATGGACGAGGTATACGTGCATAACAGCAACGAGGCAAAAGCCAAAGAACTGATCGCGGCCAGCCAGGAAGGGAAGATCGAAAACAATCCTTAGCTTTACGCCCGATCTAACTTTTTTGAGCACAGTATGAAGACCTTCATCACGCGCACTATTACCGCCCTCTTTTTTGTAGCAATTATGCTGGGGGGCATCCTGTGGAATGAATTGAGTTTCTTTCTTCTATTTTTCCTGATCAACTTTTTTGCCCTGCGGGAGTACATGAAGCTCGTACGCCTGATGGACAGCGACTATGGCGAAGTATCGCCCTGGCACCGCGTTGGCCTGCTGATAGCGGGTTGTGCAGTGATGATGGCGGTAACGGACAGGCATTTTGGGGGAAGCGGTGTGACGATGGGTGAAATAGGGTTTGTACTGGCGTTCATCTTTATCCTCTTGCTACCGCTTGGGGAGATATTGATGAGTAAAAACTTTTCGCTGAAAACCATCGGCTATTCCATGCTGGGGCTTATATACGTCACCGCGCCCTTGAGCATGATGGTGGACCTGCGGCTGGTGCCGTTTTCATATTCCGTAATACCCGGCTGGCATACAACCATCTATCCGGACACGGTGCCGCACTGGACCGGATACGCCGGATCGGAAGGAATACTGATCCCCTTACTGCTGATCATTTTTATCTGGATAAACGACACCATGGCTTACATTGTAGGCTCTTTGATCGGCCGCACGCCTTTTTTCCCGTCCATCTCCCCGAAAAAGACCATTGAAGGCACGGTGGGCGGTATGATACTGGCCATCGCCGCCGCCGGCGTGTTCGGTTATTTCTGGGGCGCCGAACGTTTCGGCCTGGCCTGGCCGCATTGGGTGGCCCTCGCTTTCATTGCCGCCATCTTCGGCACGGCGGGCGACCTGCTGGAATCCCGCCTCAAAAGGCTGGCCGGCGTAAAGGATTCAGGGAAGATCATGCCGGGGCACGGCGGTTTCCTGGACCGCTTCGATTCCCTGCTCGTAGCCGCGCCTTTCGCATGGATATACGTGAGCCTCTTTGTGCGATAAATTTTTATTTTCTTCATACCTTCGTACCGCCGGAAAAAACCGGCGATCTTTCATCATCAAAACAGAACAATGACTATCCATCGTGAGGGAACGGCTACCATCGCCATCACCTTTGTGGTACTGGCGCTGATTAATGGCGCGGTATTTTACCTGCTCCCGGGCTCCCCGGTGACCGGCTATATCGTAGCGGGCATTTCACTCGTTTTATTCCTTTTCATCATTTCCTTCTTCCGCATCCCGAACAGGGTGATGAAACAGGACGAACAGCTGGTGATCGCGCCGGCGGACGGTAAAGTGGTGGTGATTGAAGAAACTTTCGAAGCTGAATACTTTAAGGATAAAAGATTGCAGGTGTCCATCTTTATGAGCCCCGCGAACGTACATGTGAACCGCAACCCCATCAGCGGTGAAGTGAAGCTGAGCCAGTACCACGCCGGTAAGTACCTGGTGGCCTGGCACCCGAAATCCTCCACCGAGAACGAACGCCACACCGTGGTGATCGGCAACGGCAAAAACGAGATACTCGTACGCCAGATCGCAGGCGCCCTCGCCCGCCGTATTGTGAACTATCTCAAGGCAGGCATGCAGGTGAAGCAGAACCAGGAAATGGGCTTTATCAAGTTCGGCTCCCGTGTAGACATTTACCTGCCCATCGGCACCGAAGTGAATGTAGCGCTGGAACAGACCGTGAGAGGCGGGCAGACCATCATCGCCAAGCTGGGCTAAGGTTTAACAGTTCTTTAGAACGGTTTGGTTTATCTTCAGTACATCATGAAACCAAAACGAAGATCAAGATCCGGATTCAAAGAAAACATGGATGGATGGGCTACTTTGATGGGCATCCTGGAAGGGATCGTCCAGCTCCTTGATTTTTTAACATGATTTTAGGATGTATTGATCTATCTTCAGAACATGGAAAAACAGGTACAAAAATCAGAACTCAGGAAAACAACCGGGCGTTTGCAAAAAGGCCTGTGGTTCTTTGGTTTTATTATTGAGCTCCTGGGTCTTCTTGTATAAAAACTGATTACAGGTTTCTAACCGTTTTATATGAAAAAAATATTCTTCGCCCTCGCGGCAGTAACACTGATGGCCGGCCCGGCACTTGCACAGGAAAAACCTGCCGCAAAAAAGAAAGCAATGAAAGAAGCAGCCTGCCACAAAGATGGCGATGCCTGCTGTAAAGAAGAACAAACCGCCAAAGGCAAATCCTGCTGTATGCCGATGCCCTCCAAAGCCACTGCCGCTATGAAGAGCAAAGCCGCCAAACCGGCCGCCAAAGCTGAAAAGGCAAAGCCCGCCACAAAAGGATAAACCGAAGCTGACAATATTAAAAAAGGCTGTGTTCCATATGGAGCACAGCCTTTTTTGTTGCCGTCAGGCGTATTTTAAAGAATCTCCTTCAGTTCATGCAGGCTTTTGATCGTGTAGGTAGGCTGAATGCCTTCCTGCCGTTTGTCCGGCGCAAAATATACCTGGTCCATACCGGCCTGCTGCGCACCCAGGATGTCCACATCCAGCGTATCCCCGATCATAATACTTTCCGCCGCCGTGGTGGAAGAAAGTTTCATGGCATAATCGAATATTTCGCGGTGGGGTTTAAGGCTGCCTGCGCTTTCCGAAGTGATCACATGCGTGAAATAATCGTTGATGCCGGAATGTTTCATCTTCAGGCGCTGGGTATCCTCAAATCCGTTGGTAATCATGTGGATAGGATAATTTTTATCGCGGAGATAATCCAGCACTTCGGTGGCGTGGGGGAACAGCGCGGTTTTCGTGGGCAGCACTTCGATGAAGCGCGCACCCATATCGTCGCAGAGTTTGTCGTCGCAGATCCTGAAATCCAGGAAGGTCATGCTGAAACGTTTGGTGCGCAGCTCGTTCCTGTTGATAAAACCTTTGCGGAAGCGGTCCCACAGTTTGTCGTTGATCACGGAATAAGATGCATAGAAAGTTTCAAAAGAGGGAATGCCTCTTTTATCCAGTGCGTATTCAGCGTAAAGCTCCTGTAACGTGGCCGTGGCGTTGGCCTCAAAGTCCCACAGTGTATGGTCCAGGTCGAAAAAAATATGTTTATATCTCATAATGGTCTGTAGCGTTGGCAGCAATAGTTTCGCCACAAATTTACGACAATCGGCGGGAAGCGGGGTCAATTTAACGATTCCGTAATTTTTGCATTATTTTTAAGGGCTTTAAAACAGGCAACCAGGATTATGTACGCGATCATCACAGGAGCAAGCAGGGGAATAGGTAAAGCGACCGCTGAAAAGCTGGCTGCTGAAGGATTTGATATTGCCATCTGCGCCCGCAATCCAGCAGCGCTGGACGCTGCGAAAGAATCCATCGGACAGCGGCGGGAAGGCGTAAAAGTGCTCGCTGAAATAGTGGATATGGGCGACAAACAGGCGGTGCTGGCCTTTGCGCAAAAAATAAAAGATACTTTCGGCGATACACCCGCCATACTGGTGAACAATGCCGGGATATTCACGCCCGGCGCGGTGCACGAAGAGGAAGACGGCCACCTGGAAAAGATGATGGCGGTGAACCTTTACAGCGCCTACCACCTTACCCGCGCTTTTATACCCGCCATGAAAGCGGCGGGCAAAGGCCATGTGTTTAACCTTTGCTCCACCGCCAGCCATAAAGCATACCCGAACGGCGGCTCTTACAGCATCACAAAATTCGCTTTACTGGGCTTTTCGAAGAACCTGCGCGAGGAAATGAAACCGTTCGGGGTGAAAGTGACCTCGGTAAGCCCCGGCCCTGTGTGGACCGCCAGCTGGGAAGGCTTTGAAGCCCCCGCGGACAGGCTCATGGAAGCGTCCGATGTGGCGGATATGATCTGGGCCGCCTATAACCTCAGCCCGCAGGCCGTGATAGAAGACATCCTGATGCGCCCGATGCTGGGCGATATCGGATGAAATGGATCAAATCCTTTCCTGTGGCTTGTTTTAGCACTTTTTTTAACTTACTTTTAACTCACAGCGCGCGTACGCCGGTGCGGCTTTGGTTAAATTTGTTTCCAGGATGAAGGTTTATACTGCCATTTTAAAGAAAAGTTTATTCACGCTGCTGATATTCTGTTGTGCAGCCCTTACTGCCTATGCGCAGGAGTTCCGTTTTACCACCCACAGCAGCTCGAACGTGATAGCCATGGACGAGATGGTGCGCGTACAGTTCCTGCTGGAAAACCCGGTGAATTTCAGCGGCCAGGTCATACCCAATTTCAAAGGTTTCACCGTAGTACAGGGCCCGGAAGTGATGCAAAGCACTTCTTACGTGAATGGTAAAGTATCCAATTATCTTGCTTTTTCTTATGTGCTGCAGCCGCAGGCTCCCGGCCAATACACCATTCCCGGCGCTACCGCCCGTGTGGACGGCAGGATGGTAAAAAGCAACCCGATCAATATCGAAGTGGTAAAAGGCGGCCCCGGCGCGCAGATACCGCAACAGCAGCCCCAGCCACAGCAGCAGGCGCCCCGCCGCGGTTATGGGGACGTGTATGGCGAGTCGCACCCCGGTGTGATCAGGAAAGGAGAAGACGTAAAAGATAAACTCCGCAAAAATATTTTCGTGAAAGTGGAGGTGGATAAAACCACCGTGTTTGAAGGCGAACAGATCACTGCCACTTACAAACTCTACACCCGCCTGCCCACGAATTCCAATGTGACGAAGGTGCCGGCATTCAAAGGTTTCTCCGCAAAAGACATTGAGCTGCCCAATCCGCCGCGCGCACAGGAAGAACTGGTGAACGGCGCGCCATTCAACGTGTTCGTGATCCGTAAGACCCTGCTGTTCCCCCTGCAATCGGGTGAGCTGGAGCTGGACCCTGCCGAGGTGGATAACCAGGTGCATTTCGTAAAACTGGGCGGCAGGAAAAAACGCGCGGCAAACGATCCCTTCAACGACCCGCTTTTCCGGGATGCCTTCGGCGGTGCCGCGTTTGATGACTTTTTCAGCGATGACCCCTTCAGCACGCCGGAATACGAAGTAGTGCCCTACAAGATCCAGAGCCCGGTGATAAAAGTGACGGTAAAACCGTTGCCCACGGCAGGCCGCCCGGCCAGCTTCAACGGTGCGGTAGGTAAGTTCACCATGACGGCGCAAATGGATAAAAAAGAGCTTAGCACGGACGATGCACTTACCCTCAAGGTGAATATCGCCGGGCAGGGGAACGTGAACCTGCTGAGCGCGCCGCCGCTGAATATTCCTCCCGCATTTGAAAAATATGATCCTACCGTAACGGACAATATCGAAAGGAACAGCAACCCGCTCAGTGGCAGCCGCCAGTTCCAGTACGCGCTGATGCCACAGGAAAAGGGCGATTACGATCTGCCGCCGGTTGAGTTCTCTTACTTCGATCCCGCCGCGCAGGCTTACAGGACGCTTACTTCTTCTCCCTTTGCCATACACGTTACACAAGGAAAACAAACCAAAAGGGACCGCGAGGATTTTGGTGTGAACACAGAGCTGGCCGCCATCCGCGTAAGCGGGCAAAGCTGGAGCAAAAACAGCCCCTTCTTCTTTGGCAAACCGCTTTTCTGGATACTCCTGCTGCTGCCCTTACTGGGTTTTGCGGCCATCGCCTGGTATCGCAGGCGCCAGGATTTCCGCAGCAGCAATGCTGCCCTCCTGAGGCATAAACACGCGAACCGCGTGGCGCTCAAACGACTGGAGCTGGCCGCCCGTTATCTCAAAGAAGGAAAAGACAAAGCATTTTACGAGGAAACTTCCCGCGCCATCTGGGGGTATCTCAGCCATAAGTTCAAAATACCCATGGCCGAGCTGACCAAACAATTGGTACAGGATAAGCTGGCGGCCGAACTGGTGAGCGGCGCCACCATGCACAAACTGCTGGAGCTTACGGACCGTTGCGAGATGGCCCTGTACGCGCCGGCCAGCACCAGCGAGCACCGCCAGGGAGCTTACCAGGAAGCGGTGGAAGTGATCAGTGCCATTGAAGATGAACTTAAAGGCAGAGCCGGAGGCGCCGCCGGAAAATAACCGATTATGACGCGTTCTATCAGACATTCCATCCAGGTACTGCTGTGCTGCCTCCTTACCGGCACTGCGCTGAAAGTGCAGGCGCACAAAGACCCCATCTTGTTCGCTGAAGGCAACCAGCTGTACCAGCAGAAAAAATATGAAGAAGCCGCCGCGAAATACCAGCAGCTGATCGACTCAGGCTACCAGGTGGCGGACCTGTACTTCAATGCGGGCAATGCTTATTACAAAAGCAACCAGACGGCCATGGCGGTGTACAGTTTCGAAAAAGCGCTGCACCTCAAACCCGGGGACGAAGCTATAGAGCAGAACCTGGCTTTGGCAAACCAGCGCGTGGGCAGCAATATCGAAACACTTCCTTTGCTTTTCTTTGAAAAATGGTGGCTGAAATGGCAGCAGCTGCATTCCGGTGCAGGCTGGGCGGTGTGGAGCATCGTGTGGTTCTGGCTGCTGATCGCCGCCGCCGCGGTGTATTTTTTCGTGCCGGTAAAACGGAGACAATTGTTCCGATGGGCGATGGTGCTCACCGGTGTGCTTTTTATTGGTTATTTCTCCATGGCCATCTGGATGCATAACAAAGCATACAACAGCGGGGAAGCCATCGTGATGCACAACGCCGTGAAGGTAAAATCCGCGCCGGACGACGGCAGCAAAGACCTGTTTGAACTGAAGGAAGGTGTGAAAGTAAAAGTGCTGGACGGCACCAGCCAGTTTAGCAAAGTGCAGCTGGCGGATGGTAAAAGCGGATGGGTAGCCGTGAATGAACTGAAGAATCTTTAATCCTTATAATTTTTCGATCCTTGTCAGGAACTCCTGTTTCCTGTGGCGGCTGACGGGCACGCTCCGCCCGTCCGTCATGATGATCTCCCCGCCGTCTCCCTTGATATATTTGTACATGTAGGAAAGGTTGATCAGGTAGCTGTTGTGCACCCTGAAAAACCCTTTGTCTTTCAGCACGTCCTCTACTTCTTTGAGCGAGCGGCAGATGAGCAGGGGTATGGCGTGCTGCTGAAGGAACACGCGGGTGTAACTCCCTTCAGATTCGCAGTAGGTGATCTCTCGCACGGGCATCATCCGCAGGCCGTCTACCGTAGGCAGGGCCAGCCTTTCGTTTGGCTGCATGTGCTGGTGGAGGAACTGGAGGAGGGCTTCTGTTTTTGGGCCGGAAGTGTGATGCTGGCTGGTGGCTTTTTTTACGCTGGTTATCAGCTCTTCCTTGTCAATGGGTTTCAGCAGGAAATCCAGCGCGCTGTGACGGATGGCTTTGATGGCGTATTGATCGTAAGCGGTGGTGAAGATCACTGAAAAATTGGGGCGGCCAAGTTCTTCGAGGAGCTCAAACCCGTTCATGCCGGGCATTTCCACATCCAGGAACACGAGCTGCGGCTGATATTTCGCGATGGCCTTCAGCCCTTCTTCGGAGCCTGCGCACACCGCTACCACCTGCAGTTCAGGGCAATAACGGGAAAGCAGCAGATGCAACACATCGCGGCAATGTTCCTCATCGTCTATAATGATGGTAGTCATGAAAGCCCTCTATTAGGGTGATAAACAGGAATATACCTCAGCTATGCTAATTTACTTAAAAATCTCCGCTTCTTCGGGAAGAGAAGCGGCCGTTACATCCGGCAGCCTGATGAGGGTGTAAGTACCTTTTTTCTGGTGATGCTGATCGTACACATGGCCGGTGGTGATGGCGGCATGCGTGTGATAACGCGCATTGAGCCAGTGCAGTCTTTCCGCGGCTACGCGGGTACCGGGCGTGCGCTGCTGGTAACTGTGAAAGGCGCTTTGCCTTGCCACGCCGTTGTCTTCCAGCTTGATATAAAACTCCCCGTCCTTACGCCCTATCTCGATGCTGATAAGCCCTTTATGCTCCGAACCGCGGTGCAGCAGGCGATGCCAGATGGCGTTCTGAATGTAGGGCTGCACTACAAAAGGCGGCACCAGCACGGAGAGCTGCGGGCAGTCCGGCAGGCGGTGTATCACGTATTCAAACTGTCCTTCGAAGCGCAGCTGCTCCAGCTGCAGGTAGAGCTCCAGCGATTCCAGTTCTTCTTCCAGCGATATCCATTCCTTGCTGCTGTTCTCCAGGGTGAGCCGCATGAGTTTGCTGAAACGGGTGAGATAAGACGATGCGAGCTCCGTACTGGAGGAAAGGATAAAACTATGGATGGCGTTGAGACTGTTGAAGATAAAATGGGGGTCCATCTGGCTCTGGATGGTATGAAGTTCCAGCGAGGTGCGGCTGCCCTGCATGGCGATCTTTTCCTGCATATTGCGCCTGAGCTTCCGCTCCCTCCACCAGAAGTAAAGGCCGGTGGCCGCGGCCACCACGAAGAATACAATAAGAAGAATGAATACGCCGGGTAAGGGCAGTAATTCCAATGCCGGCGAGGCCGTTAAAGCATGCGATAAAACCAGTCCGCTAGTGGGGTTATACATATCAGATTCCTAAGCCGCTCAAATATATGCCGCATTCCACGCCCGGAAAAGGGGGATTGAATAGCTGGCGGAGGCGGCCTTACAATCGGCAGCGGAACAAGGATAGTTGGTTCAGGGGATATTTCAGCCGTCGGTGAACTTGTAGCCTACCCCGCGTACGGAGTGGAAATACTGGGAGTTGCGGCTGTCCTGCTCGAAATATTTACGGAAGTTGAGAATGAAGTTGTCTATGGTACGGGTGGTGGGGTACACGTTGTAACCCCATACTACCTGGAGGATCTTTTCCCGGGTCACCACTTCGCCTTTGTTTTCGATCAGCAGCTTGAGCAGCATGGTTTCTTTTTTGCTGAGCTCGTGGTGTTTGCCGTCTTTCCCCACGCATTCCTGCGCGGCAAAGTCTATCATGTTGTTGCCAAAGCGGTACACATTGGGCACGGAATCCTTGTCCTGGATCTTTTTGTTTTTGACGATCAGCTTTTCAACGCGGAGGAGCAGCTCTTCCAGGTTAAAAGGTTTGGTCATATAGTCGTCTCCGCCTTTCTTCAGGCCCAGCACACGGTCCGCGCTGCTGTTTTTGGCGCTGAGGAAAAGGATGGGTACTTCATTGTTCTGTATGCGGATGTTTTCGCACACGGCCAGGCCGTCCATTTCTGGCAGCATGATATCGAGGATGATCAGGTCGAAGTATTCGTTCTTAACGGCTTTCAGTGCACTTGTTCCATTATCTACGGCCGTTACCTCATATCCTTCCAGTTCCAGGTTCAGCTTAAGGGCTTCCTGGAGATTTTCTTCATCTTCTACCAGCAATATTGATGCTTTCGTCGCTTCCTTCATATTGATGCATTGGGTGATGGTGAACGGTAAGTGGTATTTTGCTTATTGCCTATAAAATTACGCACAACCGGTTAATTTTATACAGATTGTACGGAATAATCATGCCATGTGATCTCAAAACAGGTGCCTTTGGGGGTATTATCTTTCACGGTTATACTCCCGCCATGCTGCTCCACGATCTTGCGGGTGAGGTACAGCCCCAGCCCGGAGCCTTTGCTTTTGCGCGTGTTTTCGTTGCCGATGCGGTAAAACTTCAGGAAGATCTTGTTCCTTTCCTCCTGCGCAATGCCTTCACCTTCATCGCTTACCACCAGTTTGAGGGCGTCGCCGGACCGGAAGAGCTTCACGTGTATGTTCGTTCCTTTCGGGGCGTATTTGATCGCGTTTTCCACCAGGTTGTTCAGCATGAGGGTGATCATAAACTTATCCCCCTGCAGTTCCACTCCCGGCATAATGTCCGAATCGATGTGGTGGCTTACGGTGCGGCACTGCAATTCTTCCACCGAGTCTTTCAGCAGCCTGGAGAAGTCCAGGTGTTCCAGGAAGGGCTGGTACTTCCGGTGCTCGAACTGCGATGCCAGCAGGATGTTGTTGCACAGCTGGTCCAGCCGGTTCGTTTCGCGGATGGTGGCATCCAGCAGCTTGCGTTGTTTTTCTTCATCCAGTTTGTGGCGGCGGAGCGTTTCCAGGTTCAGCTTCGCAACGGCGATGGGGCTTTTCAGTTCATGCGTTACCGCCATCATAAAGTTCTGCTGCTGCTGGCCGAGTTTCATCTGTTTCCACACGGCGCGGTACACGATGGCTGCGCCTGCCAGTATCAGCACCAGGAAGATCACGCCTTCCCCGATGTATTTAAAAGTGCGCATCTGCTGTTCCTTGTGGAGGCGTTGCATTTCCTGCATAAACTCCGCGGGATGGTGCAGCTCGTTCATTTTGTGAACAAGCGCGCCCTGTTCGTACTTAGCGATCTGTACGCTTTGCTGATGGAGCAGCAGGCCCCACCACAGCAGCTGTACGACGGTGTAGACGAGTACAAAAACATAGATGCCGGTGATCATCTTCTTGCTCGGCAGTTCGGATGAGGATTGTTTACCCATATCACTTCCGCAGCGCGGCTTTTTCTATACGCAGGCCCACGCTCAGCATATCGGGGAGGGGGGTCTGACGCATGTTCTGCTCATAAGTAAAGCGGTACATACCGGGCTTCGAAAAGATGGCATTCTGCTGAATGGGGATGCGGTGCTCATAGATATCGTCCATGCCGCTTCCCAGCCATTTGCCGTACGTATCTGCAAGGGGCAGCTCCACCCGGCGGGTAACCGCGGTACTGTCTCCCGGCAGCTGCGTGCTTACAAGCAACCAGAGGTTGTTGTAAGGATATGCGTCCGTATGCCGCACGTTTACATAAATGTTGTAAGCGTAGGCGGTATCTTCCGGAGAGAGCTCCAGCTCAAATACCGGCCTGTTGTCCGCCGCCCATTCGGAATTGGGTATGTCCCTGTTCTTTTCAAATGTTTCCAGCCTGGGAGGCTTGCAGGCAAATGCAAGCAAACATAACAGGAGGGCGGCGTATCCCTGGTTCGTCTTTACGGTCATAGTATATTTCAGCTTATAGTACGTTCAGTACCTGCTCTTTAGCTTTTTCCAGTTCGTCCTTCATCATTACCACCCATTGCTGGATGCCGGCGTCGTTTGCCTTGGAACCGGTGGTGTTGATCTCGCGGCCGATCTCCTGCAATACGAACCCGAGCTTTTTGCCTTTGGCGGGCTCTGCTTCGGCGAGTATGTCTTTGAAGTAGCGGCAGTGATTCTGGAGTCGGATCAGTTCTTCGGAGATGTCCAGTTTTTCCAGGTAAAAGATCAGTTCCTGCTCCATGCGGTTCGCGTCCACGTTTTCTTTACCTACGTGTTCGGCCAGGAGGCCTTCGAGGCGGGCGCGCGCTTTGTCTTTGCGCAGGGGGTCCAGCTCTTTTACCTTTTCGGTGTACAGCAGGATGTTGTCTATACGGAGCAGCAGGTCTTTTTCCAGCATGGCGCCTTCATCTATACGATGGGCATCCATATCGCCCACGGCTGTGCGGATCACTTTTTCCACTTCCAGCCATTCGGATTCTTCCATTTGTTCGGAAGCGGGGGTTACCACTTCGGGAAGTTTCATCAGCACATTCAGCATGTCTTCCTGCGGAAGGGAAAGCTCGGTGGCCATGGAGGAGATAGCGGTGTGATAGTAACGCGCCAGCTCGGTGTTGATCACAACGGGGCGGGTGGCGCCGTTCTGCTTGATGTTAATAGTGGCATCCAGCGTACCGCGTTGCAGTTCCTGCTGCAGGAGGTTGCGGATGTCGAATTCGTAGGGCTTTAACAGAGGGGACATCTTCAGGTTCACTTCAAACTGTTTGCCGTTCAGCGACTTTATTTCCGCCACAACGGTTGTTTCTCCCCGGGTTACCTCCGCACGGCCGAAGCCGGTCATGGATTTGAGCATATTATCTGTTTAATGTGACAAATCTAGTTAAATGAACCCATATTTCTGATTGGGAACCAGGCCATTTTGGGGAGGGAGGATGTTAACGAAAGAGGGCTTTGTACATTTCCTGCTGTGAATGCTCTACTATATCGCCGGGCTGCATGTTGTCCAGGCTGAGGTTTTCTATCCTGTAACGGATGAGCCTCAACGTGGGGAAACCTAGGGCAGCAGTCATTTTACGCACCTGCCTGTTTTTCCCTTCCTTCAGGATGAGCCGTATCCAGGGGGCGGGTATTTGTTTGCGGAAACGGATGGGCGGGTTACGGTCCGGCACGATGGGGTCAGTCTCAAATATCCCGGCGTCCACGCCACGGGTCCGGTAAGGTTTGCCGTCTATGGTGATGGTCACCCCTTCCTGCAGCTGCCGGATGGCCTGGTTCGTCACTGCGCCGTCCACCTGCGCCCAGTATTCCCTTTCATGGGCGTGTTTGGGGTCCAGGAGGCGGTGGTTGAGCGATTTGTCGTTGGTAAGTATCAGCAGGCCCTCGCTGTCATAATCCAGCCGGCCAACGGGGTAAACATCGCGGGGTACGTCAAAGAAGTCGGACAAGACGGCTTTATCTCCCTCTTTTCCGAAGCGGGTCAACACTTCGTATGGCTTATACACGGAAAAATAGTGCAGGCTCACAATGCTTACTTTGGTTAAGGGCCTGTAAATTAGTAATTTTGCCGCATCCTTAGAGGTTTTATGGCATATGATATGTTAAGCGATCAAACAGAATGCCGGTTCTGCAACAAATACCTGGGCGAAATATTTTCCGCGGCCACACCTGAACATGTGGCGGAAATTGCCAACGCCAAAGAGTGCAAAGTGTACAAAAAAGGCCAGGTGATATTCCAGGAAGGCGCACATCCCTATGGCATCTACTGTATCAATACAGGAAAGGTGAAACTTTCGCACAGCGGTGACGAAGGGAGGGAGCAGATCATCCGCCTCGTGAAGCCCGGTGATCTCATCGGATATAAAGCGCTCATAGACAACGAACCATATACCGCAACAGCTACCGTGCTGGAAGACAGTGCGGTGTGTTTCATCCCCCGCGATATTTTCCTCCAGATATTACAAACGGATACCGCGCTTTCCCTGAAGATGATGCAGATCATCACCAGCGAACTGAGAAGGGCGGAAACAAAGATCACCCATCTTGCGCAGAAGCCCGTGAGGGAACGGCTGGCCGAAACCCTGCTTACGCTGAAAGAAACTTACGGCCTGGAAGAAGATGAACAGACCATCAACGTAACCCTTTCCAGGGAAGAGATCGCGAACCTTGTTGGCACCGCTACCGAGTCCGCGATACGCCTGCTCTCCGAGTTCAAAAAGGAAAAGGTGATAGACCTGACGGGTAAAAAGATCAGGATACTCCGCCTTCAGCAACTCATTAAGATGGCTAACCTCCAGGATTAACCTCTCCGGTTCCGCTGTAACCAAAAATTTTTGCCTTCAAAAGTGCTTAAAAGGGTCTTTCCGATGAAAAAACGGGGAAGGGGTAAAGGTCAGCTGAACGCTTTAATCCGTCAAAACCGGGTGTTCTTTTTGCTGATGATGTAGTGCGTGAAAAAAATGAATGCTTTGAAACGCTTTGCTGCCGCGGGTTACAGGGGCAATAAAAAAAGTCTGACCGTGAGAACAATCAGACTTTCTTGTTATGTGAATGGGTTAGTAAGTACAGGGAAATAAAATTCCCTACACAATATTAAAAAGAATTTCATCACAAAAGAAAAATTTTACAAGAAATTTTATTCACAGGCAGAAAAAAAGTGTGGATAACGCCCCCTAACTTTGCTGTCTACTTTAAAGATGAACTATGAAGTTTGAAGCACCGATTGCGGTAAAAGAAATAGCAACGCTCATTGGAGCAGAGTTGGTAGGCGATGATACACTCATGGCTACCGGCATCAACGAGATTCACAAAGTGGAAACGGGAGACATCTCGTTCGTGGATTTCGAGAAGTATTACAACGCCTGTCTTACTTCCCCCGCCACGATCATCATCATCAACAAGAAGGTGGACGTGCCCGCCGGCAAAGCGCTGCTGGTCACCGCGGACCCTTTCAGCGCGTACGTAAGCCTCGTGAAGAAGTACCGTCCCTTTGTACCGGTTACTTCCCCCATCAGCGATACCGCGGTGGTAGGTGAAGGCACCGTTGTATCTCCCGGCGTTGTCATCGGGCACCATGTCACCATCGGAAAGAACTGCATCATCCACCCGAACGTAACCATCTACGACCATACCACCATCGGGGACAATGTTATCATTCATGCGGGCACCGTCATCGGCGCGGATGCCTTTTATTTCAAAAGAAGGGCGGACCGGGCCGTGATGTACGACAAACTCCTGAGCTGCGGCCGGGTGATCATCGAACATGATGTGGAGATCGGGGCAAGCTGCACGATCGACAAAGGAGTGAGCGGCGATACCATCATCGGCGCGGGCACCAAGTTCGACAACATGGTGCACATCGGTCACGGCGCGGTGATCGGGAAGAACTGCCTCTTTGCCGCCCAGGTAGGCGTAGGCGGTAAAGCGATCATCGAAGACAACGTGATCCTCTGGGGACAGGTGGGTGTGAACAAAGACCTGACCATCGGCAAAGGCGCCGTTGTGCTCGGGCAAAGCGGCATCGGCAAATCCATCGAAGGCGGCAAAACCTACTTCGGCTCACCCGTGGAAGATGCCCGCGAAAAGAAAAAGGAATTGGCCTGGATCAAACGCATCCCGGAGATCTGGTCAAAGCTCAACAGCTAGTTCAAATACCATGATAAAAACTATTTACGGCCCCGTTATCGCCCTTTGCCTGCTTTTTACTGCCTGTGCCACCGTGAAGAAGCCCGCCGCCGATCCGGGTCTTTATATTGCCGCAAATGAACTGCCCGTTAAGATCAAGGACGGCTGGCTTACCGCCAAAACGCTTACGCTCGGCGCCTATACCACCTCCTCCCGTACAAACGGCGTGGCGGCGAACACACCGGCCAAACAATTCAAAAGCACCTCGGACGCTTTTTATTTCACCGTAAAAGGCCAGGATGCGGAACTGCCCGTGCAGGTGCTCAGCACCGGGAAGATCACCTTTTCCAACCGCCCCCTTCCCGCTTACCTGAATACATTGCCGGGCGACGCGCCGCTTTGGTACATCTTTGCCGGCGGCACCGCGCAGGACCCGCTGAAGAGCTGGGAACTGCTGCTGAAAAAGAACATTGCCTTCCTGGAACTGAACGACAATAAACCGGTAGGCATCCTCCGCTCCTCCACGGACGAGATCAGGATCACCGCGCATAACCGCTACGGCATCCGGAACAGTACGGAGAAGATCTGTTATGAATTCCAGCTGAAGGGCGTGCCTGTAGCCGCCGTGGTCACCGGCGAAAATCCCCGGGCATGGATACACAGCAAAGCGGATGCAAACCTGCAAAGAACACTTGCGGCAATAATGCTCGGGCTGCTGTTTAAATCATAAAAGGAAGGATAACGTCCTGACGATTAACAAACCCGCAAAGCTGTTAGAGCTGCGGGACGATAAAATATCCTGAAAGGGCTGCCCGGGAAAGGCGGCCTTTTTATTTGATACCAGGTGAAGGGAGGGAGATTCGTTAAAGGTTATCAGGCATTCCGGGAAACAAGGTAATCCCTGCTTACGTCCGTCACCGTTTCATCCAGGGGCCTGAAGCGGAAGCCGGGCAACGTCTGCGTGATCTTCGCACTGCTGTAATATACTTTCAGCTGTGCGGTACGGGCCGTTTCGCGGGTGATGAGCGGGCGCTTGCCAGTGAAGAGGCTGCGGAACTTTTCCACTCTCCATACAAGGGCGGCCATCCATGGTTTAGCGCCAATATGCGGCGGTCTTTTGCCCATTACTTCCGCCATGCGGGTAAAGAGGTGGCGGTATGCCCAGTTGTCCCCGTTGAGCACAAACCTTTCGCCGCTGAGGGGGCTGTTCATCAAACGGATCATCGCTTCCGCCACATCGCGTACGTCCACGAATCCGTTCACGCCTTCCGTATAATAAGGGAATTCTTTCCAGGCATTTTTCAGCATCAGCCCGGTGCCGTCGTGCCAGAAACCGCTGCCGAGTATAATGGAGGGGTTCACGATCACGGCATTCAGCCCTTCGGCGATGCCGCGCCATATTTCCATTTCGCTGAGATGTTTGCTGATAGCGTAGTTCGAGTTGTTGTCGCTGTCTTCCCACTGTGCATCTTCATTCAGCGCGGTTTGCTGCCTGGCCCTGCCGAGCGCCGCCACCGAACTTACATGCACGATCTTACGGATGCCCGCATCAATCGCCATGTTCACCACGTTAGCCGTGCCTTCGATATTGGTCCTGAACATTTCATCCCGCTTTTCCGGGTGGAAAGAAACAATCGCCGCGCAGTGATAAATTTCAGTGATGCCCTGCATGGCGTCTTCCAGCGCGCCGGTGTCCAGCACATCAGCCTGAAACCATTCCACTTTGTCTTTGAAATCATTCACCTGCCCGGGGATGCGGTTGCGGTACAAGGCGCGCACAGGTTTGCCGGACTTTACCAGTGCCCGCAAAAGATAGCTGCCTAAAAAACCTGTTCCTCCGGTTACAAGGATCATGATAGATGAATTGTTATTGCGGCACAAATGTAAATCAATAGTTGTAAAAACCTTTGCCGGTTTTGCGGCCCAGCTCGCCTTTTGCTACAAGGGCGGCCTGCATGGCGCCGGGTTTAAATCGTGGCGCGCGCTCAAAGGCTTCGTAGAGGGAAACGGTGACAGCGTAATTGACATCATTGCCGATGAGGTCCATCAGGGCAAAAGGCCCCATCCTGAAACCCGCCGCTTCCAGCAGGCGGTCCGTAGCGGAGATGTCCGCATTGCCGGCTTCCACCGCTTCCATCGCTTCAAGATAATAATGACGGGCTACACGGTTCACGATAAAGCCGGGCGAATCTTTTACCCTTACCGGTGTTTTTCCCATCTCCATGGTCAGCGCATAGAGGAGGCGGGCGGTGTGAGGGGTGGTTTGTTCCCCGCTTACCACTTCCACCAGCTGCATGAGGTGAGCGGGGTTAAAAAAATGCATACCGGCCACACGCCCCGGGTGCGCCACCTGCCGGGCGATCTCCGTAACGGAAAGAGATGATGTATTGGAAGCGAAGATGGTGTCCGTTTGATTGATAGCAGCCAGCTGGTTAAAAAGCGAAACCTTTACATCGATCTTTTCGACGATGGCTTCGATCACAACGTTTGCCTTGCATTCCGCCATGTCATTACAAAGGGTGAGGCGGGCAAGGATGTCCGTCATCTGCTGCTGCGGCATTTTGCCTTTGTCCACCGCTTTCTGGAGATTGCCGCGTATCTGCGTATAACCTTGCTGAAGGGCTTTTTCATCCAGGTCAAAAAGGCGGGTATGAAAACCCGCGGCGGCGCTCACCTGTGCAATGCCGGCGCCCATCGTTCCAGCGCCGCAAACGGCAATTACCTTGATGTCCTGTACAGCTTGCATATGTGGGAAGATTAGGGTAAACACGGGGAAAAAACAAGGCCGGAAACGTGTTGTTCCGGCCTTGAAGGAAATTTATACAGCGCCCTGGAACTGCTTCAGGAAACGGAGGTCGTTTTCCGAGAACAGCCGGAGGTCTTTGATCTGGTATTTGAGCATGGTCAATCTTTCGATGCCCATGCCAAAGGCGAAGCCGGTGTATTTTTTGGAATCGATGCCGCAGTTTTCCAATACCTGCGGGTGTACCATGCCGCAGCCGAGTATTTCCACCCAGCCGGTATGTTTACACACGTTGCAGCCTTCGCCGCCGCAGATCAGGCAGGAAATATCCATTTCCGCGCTGGGCTCTGTGAACGGGAAAAAGGAGGGGCGGAAACGTACTTTGAAGTTCTCGCCGAAAAACTCCTGTACGAAATAATACAGCGTTTGTTTGAGATCGGCGAAAGAAACGTTTTCAGCGATGTACAGCCCTTCTATCTGGTGGAAGAAACAATGCGCGCGGGCGCTGATCGTTTCGTTGCGGTATACGCGGCCCGGGCAGATAATGCGGATAGGCAGCTTGCCTTCTTCCATCACGCGCACCTGCACGGAGGAGGTATGCGTACGCAGCAGCCAGTCCGGGTTGTTATGTACGTAAAACGTATCCTGCATGTCCCGGGCGGGGTGGTTTTCGTCCAGGTTGAGGGCGGTAAAGTTATGCCAGTCGTTTTCGATCTCGGGGCCTTCCGCGATGGTGAAGCCAAGGCGTTCGAAAATGCGGATGGCTTTGTTCCGCACGATGCTGATAGGATGGCGGGTGCCCAGGCGGTGCGGCTCGCCGGGAAGGGTAAGGTCCTGGTGGGCAGAAGCGTCCGCGGCGCCGTTTTTCAGGTGCTCAAACTCCTCGTATCGGCCTTCGGCGAGCAGCTTAAAGCTGTTCAGTACCTGCCCGAACTCTTTTTTCTGTTCATTGGGCACGGATTTCATTTCCCCGAAGAGGGCTTTCACCAATCCTTTGGTACCGAGGAATTTAATGCGGTATTGTTCCAGTTCTTCCGCCGTTTTTGGCTGGAAGGCGGCAATTTCCTGCTTATATGCTTCTATTTGCTGCACTATCTGCTCCATGGGTGCAAATATAACGTGCTGCGGAGAAAAAAGAGTAAATTGGAGTGGAATTTGGGGAATCCAATGCCTATAACCGTTTATATCGCAATTGTCTCTGTGCTTTTACTCCTGCTGGCGGTCCTCTACCGCCGGATGGCCAGGTACAGGCGGCAATATAGAACGGAAGCCACACTCAACTACTTCACCACTTCATTATTCGGCAAAAACACCGTGGACGACATCCTCTGGGATGTAGCCAAGAACTGTATCTCACGCCTTCACCTGGAAGACTGTGTGATCTATCTCCTGGATGATGAACTGGGCGTACTGGTGCAGAAAGCCGCCTACGGCCCTAAAAACCCCGTCCGTTTTGAGATACGGGACCCCATAGAGATCAGGCTGGGCCGCGGTATCGTAGGCACGGTGGCGCTTACGGGCCGGCCGGAGATCGTACCGGACACCTCCAAAGATCCGCGGTATATCGTGGATGATGAACGCCGCCTGTCCGAGATAACCGTGCCCATCATAGACGCCGGTAAAGTGATCGGCATCATCGATTCGGAGAACTCGCACCGGGACTTTTATACCACGGAGCATCTCCTCTTGCTGGAGCGGGTTGCGGCCATCTGCGCTTCTAAGATCTCCCGTACGGTGATGGAAGAAAAAAGCCGGCGGCAGGCCATGGAAGTACAGCTGCTGCACAAACAGCTGGCAGAGTTCCGGCTGGTGACGCTTAAGAGCCAGATGAACCCGCACTTCCTGTTCAACTGCCTGAACGGAATTTATCATTGTATCCTGTCTTCGGATATAGACAAAGCTTCCGATTACGTGTCCAACTTCGCGAGGCTGCTGCGGATGGTACTGATGCACGCGGAAAAAAATTTTATCTCCCTGCGGGAAGAAGTGGAGCTGCTGGGGCATTACCTGAAGATAGAAGCGCTGCGGACAAACAAACCGTTTCATTATTCCATTTTTATAGACGAGGGTATTAACCCGGACGAATACTTTGTGCCCGGCATGCTGATCCAGCCGTTCCTCGAAAATGCCATCTGGCATGGGCTGATGAATAAAGAAGGGGACCGCAGCCTGCATATCCACTGGCGCAGACCGAAGGAAAAAGAACTGCTGTGCGAGATCACGGACAACGGTGTTGGCCGCGCACAGTCCACCCGGCGCCAGCCTTCCAGCCATGCTTCCAAAGGTATGAGCCTGTGTATGGAGCGGGTAGAGCTGTACAAAGTGCTTTTTAACTCCACTTTCCATATCCGGGTGATAGACCTGTACAGCGAAGACGGCGCAGCGCAAGGCACAAAAGTGAACATCGCTTTTGAGATCGCTCCCGGTGCGGGAGTGGCGCATATGGGTTGAGAAAACTTTACCCGGACTTAGGAGGGGTATTTTGGGAAAATCCGGAGAGTTTTTATGGAAATCACCGGGGAGGGCATCTACATAAAAATACCCATGTTATGCTGAAGTTATCCTCCATCCTGGTTGCCGTAATGCTGCTGGCGTGCACTGCGCTCTCTGCCCAGGAAAAAAAGACCACGCCCGCAAAAGCAAAAGAACCGCAGTTTACTCCTCCTGTAATCAAACAGGTTTCTCCTTCCAAAGGAAAAGTACCACCGCCTCCGCCGCCCGCATTGCCCCGGGTACAGAAGGACGCCCCCGGCTTCATCCGGAGTAAAATTCACGCCGCCGGTGCTTAAAAAAGATGCAGCTGCTAAAACAAATAAAGAAAAGGAAGTACGGTTCACTCCTCCTGTGATCAAAAAGGAGGCTTCTCCGAAAAGTGAAATGGTACCTTTCACTCCTCCCGTGATCAAAAAAGACGAACCCGTGAAAAAAGACTGAGAAAAGAATGAATCACCGGGCTCATTCCCCGGCTCAACAGAATGACGGCGCTCCGCCTCCGCCGCTTAATTGTATTAATCCCGCCTGATGAATAAAGAAAAGCGCACGATAGGTGCGCTTTTCTTTTATACGGTATAGCAGGTATTCTCACCGATCACCACTGTTTGTTTCCAGCGGTTGCAACTGGAGAATGGCTCTCCCGTTACTCAAAAACCACCGTTTTATTCCGGTAGACGAACACCCTGTCGCTGAAAACGAGGCGGAGCGCCTTCGCCAGCACGGACACTTCTATTTCCTTGCCAGCCTTTACCATATCCGCCGTGGTGAACGAATGGTTCACCGGGATCACCTGCTGGGCAATAATGGGCCCTTCGTCCAGCTCGTTCGTCACAAAATGGGAGGTGGCGCCTATCAGTTTCACCCCTCTTTCAAAAGCCTGTTTGTAAGGGTGCCCGCCGGCGAAAGCGGGAAGGAAGGAATGATGGATGTTGATGATCCGCTCCGGGTACCGGGCCACAAAATCCGGGCTTAGCACCCGCATGTATTTCGCCAGTATAATATAATCCGGGTTATAACCGGCAATCACCGACTGCACTTTTTCTTCAAAGGCGGCTTTGCTTTCCTGCTCGTGGGAGATATAATGAAAAGGAATGGCGAACCGCTGGCAGATGTTCTCCAGCACCTGGTGGTTGCCGATCACGCATTGCACGGTAGCGCCCAGGGTGTTGAACTGGTTGCGCACCAGGATGTCCGCCAGGCAATGGTACTCCCGGGTCACCATCACCACGATCTTTTTTTCCGGCCGGGGGTTAATGCTGACAAATGCCTCCGGCGGAAGCACCAGCCGGATGGCCGCTTCCAGCGCCACGGGGTCGCTGTCGTTTTCGGCTTCTATACGGATGTAAAAACGGTTGTCTGTTTTATCCACAAACTCCCTGAGCGAAACAATGTTCAGCCGCTCCTTCGCCATAATGGCGGATATACCAGCCACAAGGCCTACCCGGTCTATCGATTGAATCAGGACTATCATAGGACGACCAATTTATTAAAATAAATCCGCCTCTAATAATGTATTCCACGCCTGTTTCCGGGCGGCGGGTAATTTAGTACGGAAAAATGGTAAGATCGGATCATTAATTAAGCCCGCGATTATTGGTGATTTACGTAGTTTTAACTGCATAAATTATTGAAATCGCGTGGCTTTGGCCGTAAATATGTATGATAAGCAACCTGACGAAACGCTCCTGCAACTAATTGCCGCGGGAGATGACGTTGCATTTACCATCATGTACCGCCGTTATGAGCAGCACATCCGCGAGGTGGCGCTCATGTACACGAAAGACCCCGAAGCCTCCCGGGAGATCGTCCAGGAAGTGTTCCGCCGAATCTGGGAAAAACGCGAAAAACTCACTGAGATCAAAAGCCTCAAAGATTACCTGTTCATCATCGCCCGCAATCTTATTTTCAACCAGTTCAAAAAAGCCGCGCAGGAGCTTGCTGTACGCAAGCAGCGCCTGTACGAAACCCTTGAAACGATCAACGATGCGGACTTTAAGGTAAGGAACCAGGAATGCGAATTTATCCTCAATACCGCCATTGCCAGCCTTCCGCCCCAACGGAAAAAGATATACCAGCTGGCCAGGGAAAAAGGCCTTTCCTATGAAGAAATAGCCACCGAACTACGTATTTCCCGCTTCACAGTTAAAAACCAGATGGTGCAGGCGCTGCAATCCATCAGGCTCTACCTTCTCCACCACATGCATACCCTGCTGCCTTTGCTCTGCATCAGCATACTGGGATAAAAATTTATTTTTCGCCGGAATAGTCCTCCGGCATTTCAGCATTGTCTTTATTTCAACTTGACCGCCAGAAGGCACTAACAGTACATCAATGACAGAACAGGAATTTTTGGATTTGCTGGCCAGGTATAAACATGGGAAGCTCAGCGGCGCAGAGATGCAGCAATTTGCGCAGGCCGTTGCGGACGGAACATTTGATGACCTGGTAAAAGAAGATGTGCTGAAGACCCTGCATGAGCCGAAAGTATCGGGAAAAAAAGGCATTCTCAGGATATTGACAGTGCGCCGATACAAGGTAGCGGCAGCAGTAGTGGCAGGCGTAGTGGCAGGCGGCCTTTCATTCCTCTTGTTAACCCGGCACAGCAGGCAGGCGGACATTACCGCCCGCCGGAACGTTGAGGCGGACTTCCCGCCCGGCTCCCACAAAGCGGTACTGACACTGGCGGACGGCTCTGTAGTAGAGCTGGACAGCACAGGGGCGGTAATACCCGCGCAGGGAAACGCCATTGCGCAGGCATCCGGCGGCCAGCTTCATTACCAGGGCGGCAGCAGCGGCCCTGAATCTTTGTACAACACACTCCGCACGCCACGGGGAGGACAATATAAGATCAAACTGGCGGACGGCACGCAGGTATGGCTCAATGCGGGCTCTTCCCTGCGTTTCCCGATACAGTTCCATAAAGGAGAAAGAACGGTGGAGCTGAAAGGCGAAGCTTATTTTGAAGTGGCGAAAGACGCTGCCAGGCCCTTCAGGGTAAAGGCCGGCAAAATGGATGTGGCGGTGCTGGGCACGCACTTCAATGTGATGGCCTATGAGAATGAAGAAACCATCCAGGCTACACTGCTGGAAGGCGCGGTGAACGTGATGGCAGGCAACGAACAGCAGCGGCTGGCACCGGGCCAGCAGGCCAGTATGCCCGCCTCAGGCCACATTGCCGTGAAAGAAGTGGACGTGGAAGAAGCGGTGGCCTGGAAAAACGGCCTGTTCATCTTCCAGGACGCCGGCATCACCACCATCATGCGGCAGATCGAAAGATGGTACGATGTGGAAGTGGAGTACGAAGGCGCGCCCAAAGACATACAACTGAACGGAGAAGTATACAGAAGCTATAATTTATCGCAGGTGCTGGCAGTGCTGAAAGCTGCCGGTCTACAGTTTAAAATCGAGGGAAAAAAGGTAGTAATCATTTCCTGATAAAAGTTTAACGGACGAGTGAACAACACAGCTGCACATAAACTGGCGGCAGGGGAGCCGCATTTTTCCACACTAAAACTACTCTTTATGAAAATGTAATCTGACTATTTGCTGCCGGTAATAAAAAACCGGTGGTGCTGGACACACCACCGGCGGATTTATCCGGATGAGCGTAACTGACCAATCGTTGCAGACCACTTACACTTCACCCAAACATTGCAAAATTATGCATTTGAAACCTAATGGAAGTACTCCGTTACGTGCGGGGTATGGAACGACCAAAATCTGGATGGTTATGAAAATGACCTCATTTCTGCTACTCGCCGGACTGCTGCATGTAAGCGGCAAGGCCCTTCCGCAGTCCATCACACTGTCGCTCAAACAGGCCACGCTGAAAAAAGTATTCAAAGAGATCCGCAAACAGAGCGGCCACCTCTTCCTGTACGACGACAAGATCATAACGCCGCTCACTCACGTGGACATCTACGTGAAAGACGCGCCCCTGCAGCAGGTGCTGGAAACAGCCCTGAAAGACAGCGGCCTGGAATTCGAGATCGTGGAACGAAACATCGTGCTGCGCAAAAAGAAGCCCCTGCGCATATTCCCCAACATGCTGGCGGACACCTCCATCCTGCCTGAAGTGACCGGCAGGATCCTGGATAACACGGGCGAAGTGCTGATCGGCGCCAGCGTGATCATCAAAGGCACCACCTCCGGCGTTGTGGCGGATGCCAACGGCACGTTCAGGCTGAAGAACGTCCAGAAAGACGCCGTGCTGGAGATCCGCTTCACCGGTTATGTGACCAAAGACGTGCCCGTAAACGGCCGCAGCGCCATCGAGGTAAGCCTCGTGGTGGACGATAGCAAGCTGAGCGAAGTAGTGGTGGTAGGCTATGGCACCCAGAAAAAAGCCAATCTCACCGGCGCGGTGGACCAGGTGAGCGGCGAAGTGATGGAGAACCGCCCCGTGACACGCATTTCACAGGCCCTGCAAGGCATGGTGGGCAACCTGAACATCGGCACCACCAGCGCGGGCGGAGCCCCCAACGCCACCCAAAGCATCAACATCCGCGGGTATACCGGTATGGGCACCACCGGCGGCCCGCTGATCGTAATAGACGGCGTGCCCGGCGGAGACATCAACTCCATCAACCCCAGCGATATCGACAATATTTCCATCATCAAAGATGCTGCGTCCGCAGCTATTTACGGTTCCAGCGCACCTTACGGCGCCTTGCTCATCACCACCAAACAGGGAAAAAAAGGGAAGGCGCCTTCTATTTCCTACAACAACAACCTCAGCTGGGCGCAGCCCATCAACCTGCCGCAGATGCTCAACTCGCTTGAGTTCGCGGAGATGTACAACGAAGCGTTCACCAACGCGAACCGCGCCAAATTCTTCAGCGACGACGCCATTCAGCGCATCAAAGATTACCAGTCGGGCAAAATGAAGGACGAAACCATCAAAAGCCCGAATGCCAACGGCTGGGAATCCTGGAACGGCGGCAATGCGAACAACGACTGGTTTAAGATATACTTCCGCGACGTGGCCTTCAGCCAGCAGCACAACATCGGCGTATCCGGCGGCGGCAGCAACTCCAGCTACTACGTAGGCCTGGGCTACAACGACCGCCAGGGCATGTACAACTTCGGGGACGACCGTTACAAACGTTTCAACGTACGGGCGAACCTGAGCAGCAACCTGACCAACTGGCTCACGGTGAACGTGCGTAACTCCATGTCCCGCGAGATCTACAATACACCCAACACCTACGCCGGCCAGACCGGCGGCAACTACATGCACCAGTTTGCGCGTAAGTTCCCCAGCGTGCCGCTGTACAATCCTGACGGCCGCTATTCCGCCACCAGCAACGTAACGCTGCATACCGAAGGCGGACGGCTGAAAAACGTCAAAGACCAGGTATTCCTGACCGGCGAATTTGTATTCAAACTCGCCAAAGGCTGGAACCTGACCGCCAACTATACTTTCGACGGTATCAGGCAGGATGAGACGAATCACACCAAAACCGTCCTCGAATACCTGCCGGACGGCACCACGGCCAATGTGGGCGGCACCTTTCCGAACGCTTTCTCCCGCTGGACCAGCAACCGCGAGCATCACGTGATCAACGTGTATTCCTCCTACGAAAAAGAGATCGGGCACCACCAGTTCAAGGTAATGGGCGGTTATATCAAAGACCTGATATCCCTGACGGAATTCAGCGCGGGCAACAACCAGCTGTACTCCGACAATATCCCGGCGCTGAACCTGGCGTACGGCCTGAGCCCTTCTGTTTCTGACCTGGTGCGCAAGCTGGCTTCCGAAGGATTTTTCGGAAGGGTGAACTACTCGTACAAAGAAAAATACCTGTTGGAGCTGAATGGCCGGTATGACGGTACTTCACGGTTCCTGGACGATGCGCGCTGGAGGTTTTACCCCGGTATGAGCGCCGGCTGGAACCTGCACAAAGAGAACTTCTGGGCGCCGCTCGCCAAAACCATCAACACTTTCAAAATAAGAGGCTCCTACGGCCAGCTGGGCGACCAGTCTTTCCTGGATGCCAACGGACCTAATTATTACCCCTTCTTCCCGAGCCTCGGCACCAGCCGCCCCACCAGTACGAACTGGCTTTTCGGCGGCACACAGCAGGCATCCGTATCGCAGCCGGGGCTGGTGAACCAGGATCTTACCTGGGTAACCACCACCAGTTCAAACGTAGGCGTGGATGCATCTTTCCTGCAGGACAGGCTGACCGCTTCTTTTGACTGGTACATCCGCAAGGCCAGCAATTTCGCAGGCCCGTCCCAGGTATTACCGGCAGTGCTGGGCACCGGCGTGCCGCAGGCAAACAATACGGACATCGAAACACGCGGCTTTGAGCTGATGATCAATTGGGCGGACCGCATCGGCAAAGTGAATTACCACCTTCGCGGCGTGCTGAGCGATTACCGCGGCTCCATCCTGAAATACCCCAATCCTACCGGTCTGAACACGACCTGGTACGCCGGTCAGAAAATGGGTGAGATATGGGGTTACACCACGGTAGGATTCTTTACCAGCAACGACGAAGAGGCCAAGGGCCCACGCCAGACCAAACTATCTTCCGCCAACTGGACGGCGGGCGACGTGAAATACGCGGACCTGAACGGGGACAATGTGATAGACTGGGGAAACAATACCCTGGCCAATCCCGGCGACCGCAAAGTGATCGGCAACAACACCCCGCGTTATTCCTACAGCTTCATCGGCGAAGCAGACTGGAACGGGTTTGATTTTTATGTATTCCTGCAAGGGGTGGCAAAAAGAGACGCATGGGTAGGCTCCAACTATTTCTGGGGCATCGTGGGCGACGAATGGCAAAGCTCGCCTTTTACCGTGCACCGCAACCGCTGGACGCCTGAAACCCCGAACGGTTATTTCCCCAAGTATTATATGAGCGGGGAGAACGGTAAGAACACGCAGACGCAGACGCGTTACCTGCAAAATGCGGCCTATATGCGCATCAAAAACGTGCAGCTGGGTTATTCCCTTCCCGCGCATGTCATTCAGCGTATAAAGGCTCAGAAAGTACGGTTTTATGTAAGCGTGGAAAACCTTGCCACCTTCACCAATCTCGTGAAGACCATGGACCCCGAGCTGTCCATCGGCGATGCCAAGATCTACCCTCTTCAACGCACCTATTCCGGCGGCCTTAACGTAACCTTCTAAAACTGATCACTATGCGACTGAACAAAATATGGACGATACTGGCTATAACAGCAACCACGATGGCTTCGTGCTCCAAAGATTTCCTGGACAGGGCGCCGGAAACGAACATCAGCGAAGCGGATTTCTGGAAAACGCCCAATGACCTGAAACTTTACTGCAATAACTTTTACAATAACTTCCTGCCTGCTTATGGCGGCTTTGGCAACATCGGCATATACGGCCTGGATGCGGACCAGGGTAGCGACCAGATGATCTCCATGGGGGTGAACGGCTCGCTGAACGGCGAGATCACCGTGCCGGCCACCAGCGCCAGCTGGGCCTGGGGCGGCATCCGCAACACGAATTATTTTCTCGCGAACTACGGCAAAGTAATCGCCTCCTGGGACAACGTAAAAGGATACGTGGGCGAAGCGTATTTCTTCCGCGCATACCAATACTTCAGCATGATGAAGATCTACGGCGCGCTGCCCTGGATCGCGAAACCGCTGAACCTCACGGATACGGAGCAACTGTTCAGCGCCCGCCTGCTCAGGAATGTGATCGCCGATTCCATCATCCAGGACCTGGACAAAGCGATAGAATACCTGCCCTCCAAACCCCAGGCGCAGGCCTCCCGGATCACGAAAGAGATCGCGCAGGCTTTCCTTACAAGAGTGGCGCTGTATGAAGGCACATGGGAAAAGTACCATGCCGGTACAGACTTCGGCGTAGCCGGCTCCAACGGCGCCAAATACCTGCAAAAGGCCGCTACCGTTGCGGAAGCGCTGATGAACAGCAATGTGCATTCGCTGGATAACGAAGGCGTGGACTTCGGTTACTGGAAGATATTTAACCAGACGGATCATACGAACAGCAAGGAAGTGATGTTCTGGCGCAAGTTTGACCTTACGCTGAACCTCACGCACAACTGGCACCGCTACACCACCGGCGGCGCGGGCCGTGGCATGACCAAAACTATGGTGGACTATTATCTCTGTACGGACGGGCGGCCCATATCCTCCAGCCCGCTGTACCGCGGCGATGATTCCCTTGCGAGAGTGGCGGCGAACCGTGATCCCCGCCTGGTGCAGACTATGTACGTACCGGACGGCAAACACATTATCACCTCGAACCAGCCCGGCGGCGCGCCCAACCGGCTGTTCACCCTGCCGTCTTTCGAGCAGGCGAACGAAGGCAAGCCCGCTACCGGCTACCAGCTTTACAAAGGTCATAACCCCGATTACCAGCAGCAATACGCAGGGAATGTGGGCGTAACGGCCGTGATCTTTTTCAGGTATGCGGAAGTACTGCTCAACTTCGCGGAGGCCAAAGCCGAACTGGGAACCTTTACCCAGGCGGATGCGGATAAGTCTGTGAACAAACTGAGGACCCGCGCGGGTATGCCGGCCATGACGGTGAGCAGCGTAGAGGCGGACCCCGCCTGGCAATTTCCCGCGCTGAGCGGCATCATCAATGAAGTGCGCCGCGAAAGAGGCGTGGAGCTGGCCGCGGAAGGTTTCCGCAGGGATGATGTATTCCGCTGGGCCGGTGCGGACGAACTGCTGGTGGGTAAAAAACCGAAAGGCGCAAAACTGTCGCAATGGCTCACCGTAGTGCCTGCCGGGCAGCTCAGCACTTACCCTGTAGATGCGGACGGATATATCGAACTGTTTAAAAATATTGCTTCCATGGCTTCAGGATACAGGTTCAATGTACAGCGCGACTACCTGTTGCCGCTGCCAACGAACGAACTGACGCTGAACCCGGCACTGGCCCCTCAGAATCCGGGATGGTAGCTCATTTGACCAACTATTAAATTCCTATGAAACCCAAAAAAGGCTGTCTTTCCAGGCAGCCTTTCTTTTTTTATGATAGCGATAACAGCCGTTCCAGTAATTTCCACGGCTGCGATGTTAAGTTCATATTAAGCGTGGAATGTGCATAGGTATGCCGGCATTTTGTCGTAAATTCAGGTTGACCCCTCAATTGTATTACCCAAAAAACACATCTTATGGGCAAATTTGTCATCGCCAATGGCCCTTCGGGCTCTTTTTATTTTAACCTGAAAGCCGGCAACGGCGAAGTGATCCTCACCAGCGAACATTACACCACCAAAGACAAATGCCTGGAAGGCGTTGCGTCCGTAAAAAGGAACGCGGTGATGGACAGGCAGTATGAGGACAGGACGGCCAACGACGGAAGGCTGTATTTTGTGCTGAAAGGCGGCAACCAGGAAGTGATCGGCACCAGCCAGATGTACCAGGGCAGCAGTGGCCGTGAAACGGGCAAAGCCTCTGTGAAGGCGAACGCCGCCGAAGCGGCGATTGAAGAAGAATAAGCAATTGTGTTGGAAAATAAAACAGGCTGGCCGGGAATCTTCCGGCCAGCCTGCGTTTTGAGAGACAGGTTGTTTTATTTGATCCCCAGCTCCTGCTGTATCTGTTCCAGCGATTTCCCTTTTGTTTCCGGCATTACGCGCCAGATGAACAGGAAAGATGCCAGCATCATCACACTGTAAAAAATGAAAGAATAAAAACCGCCGTTCGGGCTGCCTTCCACGATGATGGGAAAGGTCCAGGAGATGATGGCGGCCATGATCCAGTGGGTGAAGCTGCCGAGTGAGCCGCCCTGTGAACGTACGGCGTTGGGGAATATTTCAGAAATGAATACCCATATCACCGCGCCCTGGGAAAAAGCAAAACAGGCGATAAACCCGATCAGGTAGATGATCACGCTGCTACCGCCGCCGCCCGGACTGTTGAACGCGATGGCCGTGAGCGCAAGGAATACGAACATGCCCGCCGCGCCGATCAGCAATAGTTTTTTCCTGCCAAAGCGGTCTATCACGCTCATGGCCAATAGGGTGAAAAGGAAGTTGGCCGCGCCGATGTACACCGACTGCTGGAAAGCGCTGGCCTGGTTAAAGCCGGCCATTTCGAATATCCTTGGGGCGTAATAAATGATCGCGTTGATGCCGGAGAGCTGGTTGAACATTGCCAGCAGCATGGCATAGAAGATGGGTTTGTTATATTTCCCGGAGAAAAGGCGCTCTTTAATGCCTTGTTTTGCCAACGCATGTTCTTCCCTGATGAGCGCAGCGATGCCTGTTTCGCCGGTACGCGCAAAGATCTTTTCCGCCGCTTCATCCTGCCCGTTCAGCACCAGCCAGCGCGGGCTTTCGGGGATGGTCCTCACCAGTAAAGCAAACACTGCCGCAGGTATCGCCATTACACCGAGCATGTATCTCCAGGCATCGTCTCCCGTGCCTGCCAGCAGGAAGTTTGCCAGGTAAGCCACGAGGATGCCCGCCACGATATTCACCTGGAATGATCCAGCCAATGCGCCCCTGATCTTTGCCGGGGCTATCTCCGAGATGTACATCGGACCTACCACGGAAGACGCGCCCACTGCCAGCCCGCCGATAAAACGGAACAATACGAACAGCAGCCAGGCTGAGCTGAGCGCGCAGCCTATCGCGGATAGGAGATACATAAGGGCGATCACGATCAGTACTTTTTTCCGGCCGTATTGCTGTGCCGGCCCCCCGGTGAGCAAAGACCCGAATACCGTACCGATAAGGCTGGATGCTACGGTAAAGCCCTGCCAGAAAGAGTTCAACGACCATAACTGTTGGATAGTTTTTTCAGCGCCGGAGATAACGGCCACTTCTATACCGAATAAAAAGCCGCCGAGCGCGGCTATGAGCGATACGCGAACGGCGTAACCATAGTCTTTGACGGCTGTACGTGGAATTGCTGTAGTCATGTGGATTTTTTAGGATGGACTGAAATTAAGCGATGTTTTCGGGAAATCATAGGTGGGAGGCTGCTAAAACGGGTGCTAAAGTTTTGAGCGGGAAATGTGCATTGCCGTAAATGAACGCCGGAGTACTAGTACCTCCGGCGTCATTTGGCAACCGCATGGGTTACAGGGACAGATCCGCGCTGGTTACATTACCGGGCATGTCGCGGGCTTCTATCCTTGCTTTTACTGCGCCTGTCAGGGCATTGGAAAGGATATAAGCCCAGATGTCCTTTCCTCCGGCGGCAGGTGATGCCTGGCCTTGTTCAAGGATATCCCCTGTTTCATTGAGGATGGCAATATGCACGGACTGGACTTTGAAGTCGTCTATGACATATGCTGTGATGGTATCCCCCAGTGATCCGCTGAAGTTTCCGGCATCTGCGCTGACGATGACGGGGGCATGGAAATAATCGGCCATTGCCACATTGTTAGCGGTCAGGCCATCTTTGGCTTTAGCAGCGTAAGCGGCTTTTTTCAATGGATCGGCCAGTGCCGTCTTTGCATACAGAGATGCTTCCTGGAACTTCGTCCTTATTTCCTGTTGGGACTCAGTCGGGTTGTCTTCCCTGGGCAAAGGCGGAAGGCTGATGATCGTCTTGCCGGCGCGCTGCCTGAAAATGAGTTCAGTGCCCAGTGCGCCGCTGACGCCTTTCATAATTGAATTACGAGATTGTTTCATTGTTTAAGTTTTTAGTTAATAAAATTGTTTACTCAGTAACTACGGGCCCTTTCGTTACAATTACAAAGTTGGGTTATCGCACACCGAAAGGATTTACTTAACGGGAGAAAAAGTATACCGAATGGGAAAATCTCGTTGAGACAAATACTTTTTTAACCAGAATGAAAGAGCAAGGATCGTCGAACGATCGTCGAAGGAAGGAGCAAGGAGAGAGCAAGGAGAAGAGTGGTTAAAATAGTATTAGGGGCGTTTTGCATTCAGGTTAACCGACAGGTATAAACAACTCCGCCACGGCAATTGCAGTGGCGGAGCAGAAATTTATAATCGTAGATATTTACAATCCCAGCCTTTCCCTCAACTGGCTTAGCATTTCCACATCTTTATCCCTCATTTTCCCTTCACGGCTCGGAGGGGAATTGATGATGAGGATATTGTCCTGCGTGGTGGTTTTTTTGAACAGGTCTTCCAACTGGTCCAGTGATTTGTATTTGGTGTCCTGGGTGTTGTAGAACCATTTCCCGCTCATACATACCGTGGATTCCCAGGGCATGTAATAGTATTTGCCGTCGTGCGAAAATACCTTCGGGTCGGGGTTCGCTGGCAGGTAAGGATCGCCGATGCGGAAATCGCTGGGGAAATAACGGATCGGGTAACCTTCTTTTTGTTGGGTGGGCAGTACCATGTGCTGGTCCGGGTTGCCCGGTGCCCCGATGCTCCAGTTGATGCCCACCTGGCATTCCGGTTCGCGGGATTTGATGGTCTGGTAGATTGCTTCTACAGGCCAGCGGTGGTTGGGCTTCGTCCATCCGCCATCGAACCAGAACTCAACGATGGAGGTATGTTTTTTCGTGATATCGATCAGTTCGGCCAGCTGGTCTGTCATCAGCTTATTATAAGCGGCATCGAGGGTGGAGTCTTTTACATTATCGTTGTGATGCCTGTCCCACAGCGAATAATACAGCCCGAGGCGGATGCCGCTTTTGGCGCAGGCTTTGGCAAGGGCTTCTATCACATTGGTTTTGTTGCCGGATTCGGCTACGTCGTAAGTGGTGTATTTGCTATCCCAGAGGCAGAAGCCGTCGTGGTGTTTAGTGACGAGGATCACGTATTTCATGCCGGCGGCTTTGGCCGTCTGCACCCATTGTTCAGCGTCAATGGCGGTGGGTTTGTAGGAAGATGGTGGCAGTGTTCCGTCCGTCCATTCCTGGTCGTGAAAGGTGTTGATGCCAAAGTGAATGAACATTCCGTATTTCCTTTCGATCTGTTTTTTCTGTGCTTCGTTTGGAACGGAGGAAGGCACGGGCGCGAGTGACGCCGTTTTTTTGGATACACTGCAACCGGCCATTAATACCGGTATGCCTAGCAGGCAGCATAGTTTTCTGATCATACAAAATTATGTTAAAGAGTAGTGGGTTGGGGGGGAAGATAATAAGAAATGGGGTAAATACATCTATATTCGATCTGCTCTTTTTACCTGAACCCTTGTATGATATGAAATTCTATTGTTGCATCCTCTTTTTATGGTTACTGCCATCTACCTTTTGTTACAGCCAGGCAGACAAGAAGGCCCCCGGCCCCGCTACCGTTTTGATCTTTGATAGTATACCAAAGTTCACCAGGGAAGTCCGCCAGTTTTCGAACCTGACGCATGTTCACACGCAACCACAGGCCTATATCCGGGATAATTTTTATACGCAGGGTATTAATCCACGGTCCCGGGTAAAGGATACGATCGTTTTATATCCGAAAGGCGGATACATCGTATTATCCTTTTTCTATTCGATGATGCATCAGCCGTTCGACTATGTTATCCGGAAGGGAGATACGGTCACCATCCGGTTTAGAAATGACATGTCCTATGCTACGTCAACAGACCAGGGCTATACTGATTATCTCAATCATGAATATAGCCGGCGTATGGCCGGGACTCCGGAGCATACCCCGTACGAGATCTATATAAATTATGCTATTGTGGCGAAAAGCCTGAATGAGCTTATGAACAACGAGCCTACGGCCAAAGCTGACTGGTACCCTAAAGCCAGGAATTACCTGTTGAATGAATTGAGATCCTTGTCTGAAATGCCCGGTCTTAGCGGGAAGTACCCGATGATGTTTAACTTTTTCCAGGATAAACTGACTTACCTGGTGAAAAGACTGGATTTTGAGCAGAATAAACTCCCTGCGGATAGCCTCCGGGACCTGCTCCGGGTAAACAAAACAATGCCGTCCGATATGCCATATTCATATTTCCTGCCTTTCCTGGAGACGGTTGCGAGGAAAAACATCGTCAGCAGGGCCCGTGTCTTTAAATATGAGCATGGGAATATCGTCGATTACAGGGAAGTATATGACAAAGTAAGCGCGTGGGATGAGATCAATGATCTTTATAGGAAGCAGCTATTGTACGGGTATCTGAAAGAGATTGGGACCGGGTTTTCGGTGACTGATTTTAATAAATACCTGTCCAGGTTCTCGTCTTTTACAAATGATACGATACTCATAAAGGAGATCAGGCAGGAGTTTCCCGCTCCGTATGACATAACATCTCAAAGCGGGGATTCTTTACTGATGCTGGATGCGCGGGGCAATCAAACAGACCTGCAAACTTTTGTAGCGCAAAACAAGGGCAAGGTGATCTATATCGATTTTTGGGCCAGCTGGTGTGTGCCCTGTAGAAGTGAAATGAAAAGTGGAGAGGCGTTGAGGAAAAAATTTAAGGATAAGGATGTTGTGTTTGCCTATTTCTCCATCGACCGGCAGAAGTCGCAATGGACCGAAGCGTATAATGCGGATAAGCTCAATGAACTGCCGCATAATTATATTCTGCTGAACTGGGGCTCTTCCCGGTTTCTGAAATCCATTGGCTTTGGCCCTATTCCCCGGCATCTTTTGTATGATAAGTCCGGGCGGCTGGTTCATAAAAATGCGCCGGGGCCGGGATCGGCGGAAACAGCGCGTTTGCTGGAGCAATATGTTTCTCAGAAAAGCTCCCTTCCAATTGAAGGGAGCAAAAGATGATACTTACTTTTTTTGAAGCTGGCGGAGTTGTTCTTCCAGTTGCATGATTGTTTCTGTTGCCGGTCTATCTGTTCCTTTTGCCGTAAAAGATAGAGGGTAAGTTCTTCCACCTTTTTTACGATGGCGGCCTGGTTTTCGCCAAGGTCGAGATGTTCGTCTGCAACTTGTTTTGCGGAAGGCATTCCGGGAAGATGTCCTTTTGTTTTGATGAAAGCGGCTACTTCCTGCAATGATGGAAGCTGGTACGTGTCGCTGAAAACATAGTCCGGCCATGCGGAACTTCCACTTTTTTCATATCGAGGGATATTTTAGTCCAGGTCAGGGATTGAAGATCAATATACCTTGGGAATAAGAAATTTTGCGTAATCGAACTTTACTTAGATTGTTTTCTCTCCAACTCTTTTAACCGCTTACCCAGCTCCAGCAATTCCTGCTGTTGCTTTAATATCAATTGTTGTTGCATTTCTACCTTCTTATTTTGATCAATCAGGTATAAAGTCAACTCTTCAATTTTCTGCATTTGCCTTTGCTGCATATCTCCAATATCTAATCCTTGTTGCTGTATTTCTTCTGCCGCAGGGATGCCCGAAAGATGCCTGTATGTTTTCACATGGCTTTCAACATCCTTTAAAGGTGGCAATACATACGTTGAATCGAAAACAAAATCGGCCCATACTTCCTGGGTAACCTTTACTTTTCTGGCAGCAAAAGTACCTTCAACAGCGAGTTTATAGTTAGTCGGCGCAGAGGTGCCAATTCCTACATTGCCATTGTCTGCAACCGATATTCTTTCCAGCCCCAGTGTGAAAAACTTCATTCCACCATAACCACTCATCCATAAAGTTGGGCCGGCTGCCGTCCAACTATCCATTACCCATTGCATTCCATAATGTGGCTGATACTTAGTATCATAAGTAAAACGGTCATTCAAAGATACTCCAAGATGATCCCCTAAATTTCCCAAAGAGATATTTCCATTTACCATAAATTTTTGCGTAGGAGTATTTATGTCAATACCCACGTTTCCTGTTTCAGCAAGGAAAATGCCTGAATTCGTACTGTTATCGGCTGCGTTTTGTATAGCAAACGTGCTACTGTTTCGTAAAAATCCCATACCTGCAATAGTCCGCCATGACCTTATAAATGATAGATGAAAAGCATTGTCACCCTGATCTGCTGGCCTTGAAATCTGGATCCCCTTCCCATATGCAATTGGGTCATATTCTTCTCCAAAATTCACAATACCATAGTATCTTGAAGCCCCAGCGACCTGGAGAGAAAAAGGGGAATTTGCCCCTATAGTTACAGGGCCAGTGGACGGAAAAGAATTTTGCGCATGAAGCGTACAAACAAAATAGAAAAGAAGGCAATAGGTTAGATAGATTTTTTTCATGTTCTTTTTAATTATTGTGTTACAACGTAAATCTTTTGGCATAAAAAAATTCGCCAGCGATGTGCATTGGCTTGCAGTATACATGCGAATAAAAATGTGGGAATGATCCGGGTTATTTTTTTCATGTCGAGGGATATTTTAGTCCAGGTCAGGGATTGAAATCAATATACGATGGGAATAAGAAATATTAAATATAAAAAGGGTTGCCATACACATGCAACATTACTATCTACTTTCAATTACTATGGTTTTTGTCCCATAAATTCAACGCCTCCAAAAGACGCTCTTCCATCTCAGCTATAAATTTCTCCCTTGAAAAATCTTTTGGGTAGTATTCAGTCCCTCCGGTTTCAATTTCCCAGATCTCTAGGTGATAGCAGTAACAATCCCATAAGCCTAGTTCTTGAAAACTGTAAACGGATCCATCAACTGCGTTATAGATTTCGCAAAATCCATCATAAGGGCTTTGTGAAAGGGAGTTTATTCGTTTTATGATGGACGTAATGTAAAATTCCAGGGCCTCCTTTTTGTCAGGTAAGACTAAGTTATTTTCAGCTAATGCACTAGCGAAATACGCCCGTAATTCAAATCCATTGTCCGAGGAAGACATCCCGGCAAGGATGAGGAGTGAATCCGAATCCCTTCCATTAGTAAGTGCAGTTATTGCAATGTCAGGCAAGTCTTTTTCTGTAAGATAACCAAGTACGTACGAGGCAATCTTTTCCTCAAAATTCGTTTGGGTCATAAGTGAAAATTACTGACGCAAAGCTAAAAAGCGAAATATAACTATTTCAGCGTAAAAAAATTGGGTATTTTATACTGGGAAATTATCTCCATCGGAATCGGGAGCAACGGCACCCGCTCCGGGTTATCCGTCTTGATACGGTTCTTGATAATAACAAATGTACGTCGCGGTTCTGCTCACCGATTTGCTCACCGAATGATTTGAACATCTTTGTGAAAATTTGTACAAATTACTCGTAAAAAAACCGCGCAAACGCAAGGCTTACGCGGGTTTCAGCAAATTTGCCCAAGTAATTCGGGCTTCTAGAAAGTGGTCCCACCTGGGCTTGAACCAGTCCCAGAATGCAATACAGTTAAGGGTTTCAGCATATAATGGCTCATTTGCCCACCTTTAGGACACCTTTTGGTGGATTTAAGGCATCTTTTTGAACTTTTAGCAGGCTGGAAATATCCTTCACGATTATTTCAGCTTCGTGGATAATTCTTTCCCTGTCAGCAATTGACAGGTCTGTGTGCTTTGGCTCATTCATCCTTTTGTAGAAAAGGCTGTGATTGTAGCCCAATTCCTTACAAACCCTATTGCGAAAGGTCTTTCCTGAGCCAAGAAAAGCCAAATAAAACTCCTTCAGAATGCTTACTGATTCAATTTCAAATGTTTCCATCGATTAACTTTTGTGAAGTTCTTCAAAAATGCCCAAAATGGTGTCCTCTTTGGTGTAGTTCTCCCTTAAAATGGAGGTGGTGCCCCAAAAGTTGCAGCTATAGTTCCTGTAGACCAGCTCCCCCAGATCAATTAATTCATCCCCCATCCAGTGAGGAACCAGCAGCCACTGGAAAACATATCTTTCCTTGGGGTTGAGCTTTTCCAGCTTTTCTTTTTCAGCCTTTAGGGTTTCCAGCCTACTTTTATGTTGTTCCTGCTTTTCTGAAGTAATAAGGGGATTGAAAAGCTCTTTGGTCAAAATGGACACTTCCCTGTCTATTCGCAAAATCAGGTCTTTTACAAACAGGCTGGTGCCTTTATGCAATCTTCCTTCCAGCAGAATCTCGTAGGCCAAAGAATTGTGCATGAAGGGAAGTTGATCCTTTTCAGGTTTTTCCAAAAGGAAGGTGTTAATAAGGTGCGTCTGATCTGCCAGAATAGCTTTCTGGGCAAAAGCCTGAAATTTTGCAATCTGATCTTCTTTCATGTTAATGTTTTTTGGTTAAGGAATTAATTCAGGTTGGTTATACTTCAGATGGTTAAGAGAGGGGGAAGTACCAAACCTTAAAATATGGAAGGGGGAAAGGTGGAGGGGTGCTCAATAATGCTATATATTTATATTAACATCAAATTTTTGGGGCTGGAAAATTCTGGTGAAAATGTTCAGCTATATAGCAGCTACAATCGTGTGTGTGTGTTGAATGAAAATGAAAGAATCACAGTGATAGGATGAATAGCATTTTATAATAATGTGGAAATTCTATTTTAACTTGTTGTCTATATGCCAAAAACTATGAAATACTTAATTGTAATACTCCTAAATACACTTTTGTTAACAGAATCATATTCGCAAGATTCCACTTTCCAATCTTATAATCCAGATAAAATAAAAGAAGAGATTAGTAAAGAAAATAGGTTAGAAGAAGACATGAAGAAATTGAGGGAATATGATGAGAAGAGGAATATCTCATATCCTACAATACAAGGCAACGACAGCCCTCAAAAAAAAACTGAATTAGATCAACTTATAGAGAGTTTAGAATCAGATAATGGCCCCAATATGAGTTCTAATCCTGCAACACATCCTGTTGCGCCTAAAGGGGTTTACAATACATCTGATACCAGCAAGATTAATACTGATGCTGAAATTTTTGCACCAGCAGAAAGCTCAGAGAAAAAGAACAATCACAACACACTTATTCTAGTTGGGGTGATTGCCTTCATTTCTTTAGCTATTATTGTAATAACGATAAGTTCAAAATAGCTTGTATAAGATAAGTAACCAGTTAAGCAGTATTCCACATGCACCTAACTAGCACTTAATTAAGTGCTAAAAACTGATTTGACAACTTTTAAGCAAGGGAATATTGTTTCAAACTTGCTCGACACCAAAATATCAACCATTAAACTGTGTGGAAACGCAATATTTGGAAGCTTATTACATGAACATTCAGTTGCTAGAATAGATTTTTTTCAATGCTATTGGCAGATAATTTAGTCCAATGTAATTTTACATTTCGATTTTAAAAATGAGCGAAATTTTGAAAAGAAATTTTGGTCAGGTGGTATACAACTATTTCACTTTTAAACAAGTAAAAAATGAAAAAATTATTCAACAAGCAATCATCTTTTAACAAGTTGATTTTCAAAATTCTATTTTTGAATGACCAGACAATTATTTTACATTCCTGAGAATATAGATATAGATGATATTCTCAGGAAAAACCCAATCAACCACATAGTTGGCTTTAACAGAGATAAGCTACTCTACATTTTACATCTTCTTGCAGAAATCCCCTCCAACAACAAAGATTTAACAAACGAGGATGGTTATGTTCCAATTAATGCTGAAATCTTGAAACAGTGGATTGGCAAGGGGTATTCAGATTATTTAACCTACTTACAGGAAGCTGGCATTATCGAATCAGACAACCATTTTATTACAGGGATAAAATCCAGAGGGTACAGATTTTGCGCCAAGTACCAACAGCCTCTAAAATCAATCCCTGTAACCAATTTAACCCTGCTCAAAAAGATGGCGAATAACAGGCAGGTTGAGAAGGATGAAGATGAAATAATTGCAAAACCCACTGCATCTTCTAAGATTGATCTTTCTACTATTGCCAGAAAATATAAGCCCATTGAGAAATGGTACCAGTCTGGTGGCTTAAAAATCAACGATAAACTTGCACATGCTTACAATGCAGAAATATACCTGCAAAAGAAAAAAGACAGATCGAAATGGGATAAAACTATTGTAAGCAAAGGGATTAAATGGAAAAACCCCTATGCGCAGTATCTTGGCACCCATTTGAATATTGAGAAGCTAAGGAGAGGCTTATTTAACCCACATTTCGACCAAAATGTATTCAGGTATCATTCTGCACTGACATCCTGCAAAAGAGAAATCAGGAATGCCATTAATTACGATGGGGAACAGTTGGTTGCCATTGATTTGTCTAATAGCCAACCCACTTTGCTTACTTTGCTGCTAGATGATGAGTTCTGGACAAATGAGGCGAAGGGAGGAAAATTAAATTCTTCAGTTATTCCTTACCTATTCATTACTCCAATATTCTCCAACCACAACAGCTTCACCAATTCCATTACTCTGTGTAAAAATGCCCAGAATAATAGAATAAAGGAGGGAGATGAAATGTGGAATTATTATAGAATGGTAAGTAGTGGAAATTTTTATTCTGAATTTCGTCAGCTACTAAAAGACAAACTGGGATTAGATTTTATAACTAATGAAGAAGTGAAGCCCATATTGTTCACAGTGCTGTTTACAGATAACAGATTCATTGGGCAAGAAGAAGCTGCTCCCAAAAGGCTTTTCAGAGATATATTTCCTAAGATATACGAGATCACAGCATCCATTAAAAGGGCCAAGGCTGAAAATTTGCCTATCCTGCTGCAAAGGGTTGAGAGTTATATCATGTACTATCGCATAGTGGTAAGAATTACACAGGAAAGACCATACCTGCCAATTTTCACACTCCACGATTCAGTTGTAACATTGAAGGGGTACGAAGATTATGTAGAAAATGTGATGAAAGAGGAATTTGGGAATTGCTTAGGATTTTCACCACATTTTAAGAAAGATTACTGGCATGGAGATAAATTGAAGCTGGTAGTGTAGCTGAAAAAGGTGCAGGTAAATAAATCCTGCACCTTACATAAAATTGATTCAACTACAGACAGCACCAAAAACAAAGCAACATTAGTATTAATACGCCCAGTATTATTTGCACCACAGGATTTTCTTGCATTTTGGGATATTTATGTGGTATGATATATTTACTGATAAAAGTTCCCAAACCCCAACAAATCAACACCAGCATCAAAACTGTCCAGATCAGGATGATATTATTCATTGGATGCTGTTTTGAGGTTATTAGATAGCTTTTCCTTCAGCTCCTGCATATCCTGGCTAACCTTCATATCAGTTACCATTGCATACTGATGAGTGATCTTGGTAGAGGTATGCCCAAGGATTTTGGAAATACTTTCAAGTGAAACCCCATTAGCCAAAGCAATTGTGGTGGCAAAAGTTCTCCTGCCCACATGGGAGGTGATGTTTTTATTGATTCCACAGACATCAGCAATTTCATGCAGATAGGAGTTAAATTTCTGGATGCTGTAGAATGGAAGAATAGGCTTATCTGCCCCTGCATTGTATTTATCCAGCAGGGCCAATGCTTTAGGCAGCAGGGGAATTGCACTTCTTACATCTGTTTTCTTTCTTCTGGTGATAATCCACCTACCCCCATCTATGCCCATAGAAATGTCCTCCTGCCTCAATTTTGCCATATCAGCAAAGGCTAACCCTGTGTAGCACTGAAATAGGAATATATCTCTTGTGATCTGTAGCTTTCTGCTGCTAAAAGTTTTATTTTCAATCTGTTCCAGCTCCTGCTGCGTTAAATACACTCTGTCCACATCTTTATAGCTGCATTTGAAGGCTGTAAAAGGGTTTGATTTAATCCAGCCATTCAGCAGAGCCATGTTTATGATCTTTTTGAGGTTCTTGCAGTGCTTGATGGCTGTATTGTGGTCATTGTGATGAACTGTTTTCAGGAAGTGTTCAAAATCTGCCATGAATTTATAGCTCAGTTCCTTCAGCTTCAGGTCTGGTTTTGAAAAGGAGTGCTGGACAAATTCCTTGATTCTGCTAAAAGTTACCCTGTACTTTTTAAAGGTGGACAGGGAAAAGTCTGTGCCTATTCTGGATTCAAAGTTGTCGTTGTGATATTGAATCAGTTCTAATAAGGACATATTGCCCTCATCCCTCCCAAGGAATTTATCTACCAGTAGCCCAAGACTTACATTTTCATCCAGCAGCATATCTTTAAACAGGCTCAGGATTTTACCCTTTACCTCATCGATATATTTATTGGTCTGTGTTGCATCTTCTGTCTTGCCTTTCACCTTGTATTTGCTGCTATCCCACTTTTCAGGGTCAACAGCCAAGCCTGTAGAAAATTCCTTTCTCTCATTATTGTAGGTAAGCCTGAGCATGAGGGGAACTTGGCCCCTCTTATTGGCTCTGTTCTTTTTTATCCAGAAAAGTATGTTGATATTATTTGACATTGCTGGAAGGTTTTAGATGTTCAGCTTTGAGGAATCTGAACAGTTGTCAATTAGTTTTAATTTGACAAACCCTTACCTGTACTGCATTTGGGAGGAAAAAATGTACACCTCTCTGTTTTGGGCATGTCCCCTTTTGGGACACCTTCAAAACAAGGAAAACCACACATTCCAGCAGGCCATAAAATGAAAATGCCCTACCAGCTTATAATAACTGATAAGGCTTTTTCAATAAAGTGGTCCCACCTGGGCTTGAACCAGGGACCCTCTGATTATGAGTCAGATGCTCTAACCAACTGAGCTATAGGACCGGTGCCTTTGCAGGCAAAAATATATAGAACTTGATTGGGCCCCCTTTCCCGGGGGACGGCAAAAGTAAATATTTTTTACTGAATCTTTTACAAATTTTTCCTCCCGCGCCCTAACTTTACCCCGCCATGCAAGGAATCAAACACATCATTTTCGATCTCGGGGGCGTCATCCTCAATATAGACTACCGGCTCACCAGCCAGGCTTTTAAAGACCTCGGCGCGCAGAATTTCGACGAACTGTACAACCAGTTCCACGCCAATTCGTTATTTGAAGACCTGGAAACCGGGCGCGTGACGAACGGGGATTTCCTGGCCAGCATCAAAGAACACCTGCCGGAGGGTACTACTGACGAACAGATCGTCCACGCGTGGAACGCTATGCTGCTGGATTTCCCGGTAGCAAGGCTGCAACTGCTCCAGCAGCTCCGCAATCACTACGACCTCTTCCTGCTGAGCAATACCAATGCCATCCACCTGGAAGCGTTAAATAAACAACTGGAAAGGGAAAGAGGTATCCCCTCACTGGCCTCGTTCTTCGACCGGAGTTATTACTCCAACCTCATCGGTTACCGTAAGCCCGAGAAAGAATCCTACCAGGTGATCCTGGACGAAAACGGGCTGAAACCGGAACACACCCTGTTCATAGACGACACCCTGCCGAACATTGACGGTGCGAAAGCCCTGGGCATACAGACGATTCACCTGCAGGCGCCCAAAACCATCCTGGATATTTTCCGGAAAGGGTAGTTTGTTCCTCGGAAAGCCCGCTGTGGTTCACACAGGGAGTTCGTGGGAAAACGGTAAAGATTAATTCTTGATTTCCTCAAAGTCGATGTAATCGCCTTTTTTGTCCTGCCTGATCGGCTCAGCGGGGCGGGGCGGGGCCTGTTGCTGCTGGCCCTGCTGCTGTTGCTGTTGTTCGAATTGCTGGCGCATGGCGTCCTGCATGTCGCGCACCTGGCGGCGGACTTGTTTGGTGCCCCGGTAAACCGGGATGAAGAAGTCGAATACCAGTTTATATAAGAGCCATCCTAAAAAGATGTAGAATAGAAGCTTTAACATAATGTCACAAAGATAGCGGTATCTCCATTTTTACGGTCCATTTTAAGGTTTTTTTAACGAACGCGCTAAAACTTGCCGATCATGGAGGCTACTTCGAGGGACACCTGTTTGTTGTATTCCCAGGTGAGCTTACGGTAGTTTACGGCATCTATGATAGTGCCGATAAAGCAGAAACCGCAGGTGAAAAGGAACAGCAGTCCCATCAGGATCTGGTCCATCAGGAAGCGGTGTATCCCGTTTACCAGCACGAAGCCCAGGAGGCAGGTGAGCAGGATGGTTTGCGGGTCTTTGCGGCGGCCCTGGTAGAGATAGAGGAATTTTTTCCGGGCTTCCGGGTCGAACTTCTTGGTAAGTTCTTCCAGCCAGATCAGCTCCTCGTGATCGATGCCGGGCAACATGGCGAAATAGAAGTCATTCATATCTGAAAGTATAATATTGGTCTTTGGATAATTTGCCGATGCGCCATAGCAGCATCAGTAATACGGGCGCCCCGAGTTTGTGATTTTCCCAGCTTTCCAGCCATTGCCCGTGAAAAAGGTGGGAAATGGAGCGGCCGAGTCCGCATCCGGGGCAGCTGCCGAGGCCGGCGAGCTTTGACAGGCAGAAGCTGGGCAGGCCGGCGTGCGGGTCGAGGAACGCGAGGAGGATAAGCCCCAGCGTCCAGGCCACCAGTTCGATATTGATACGGGAAATCATATCTATCTCAAATTAAGATAATCCCGGCGGCTATCCAATTATAATAAATGATAATGTGTGCTGGCCGGGGTTCCGTGGGGTTATATTTAGAAGAAATTGTTCTTGGAATGAAAATAAATGCTAATTTTGTAAAGGTAAAATGATTCAAATGAAGGGGACGCGAGAGTCCCCTTCTTCTATTTCATATGGCAAACGAACAAGTGATAACGCGCATCAGGGAAATGCTGGAAGCGTTGCTGGCGGACAAACCAGAGTATTTTTTAGTAGAGATCAGGATTAAGCCCACCAATAATGTAAAGGTGTTTGTGGATGCTGACAATGGTGCCTCGATAGACAAACTGGTGTCCCTGAACCGCCAACTATACCCCCAGCTGGAAACCTCCGGGTTATTTCCGGACAATGATTTTTCCCTGGAAGTATCCTCCCCCGGGCTGGATGAACCGCTGAAAACTCCACGACAATTCGTGAAAAACACCGGCCGCAAGGTAGAAGTGACCCTGCTGGACGGGGCCATCAAGGAAGGTAAGCTCCTGAGCTTCACCGATGAGGCGTTGACGCTGGAAGAGACGGTAGGCAAGAAAAAAGAGATTTTTATAACAAACATCAATTTATCCGAAATAAAGCACACAAAGGTGTGTATCGTGTTTTAAAAACTATAACAGAACATGGCTAGTATTAACCTGATTGAGTCATTCACCGAATTTAAGGAGGCGGAAAACATTGACCGCCCCACGCTGATGAAGGTGTTGGAAGATGTGTTCAAGACGCTGCTGCGTAAGAAATATGGCTCAGATGAGAACTTTGACGTGATTGTAAATACCGAGAAAGGTGACCTGGAGATACTCCGCCGCCGTACCATCGTGGACGATGGCACCGTGGAAGATGACAATGCCCAGATCGCCTATTCCCAAGCTATATTGGTGGAGCCTGACTACCAGGTGGGTGAAGACCTCTACGAAGAAGTGGAGATCATGGATTTCGGCCGCCGCGCCATCCTCGCAGCAAAACAAACGCTGACCGCGCGCATCGGGGACCTGAAGAAAAATATCCTGGTTAAGAAATACGCCGACCGTGTAGGCGAGATCGTAACAGGCGAAGTATACCAGGTGTGGAAAAAGGAAGTTTTATTATTGGATGATGAAGGGAATGAGTTAATATTGCCTAAATCCGAACAAATACCGACAGATTACTTTAAAAAGGGTGAAAACGTACGGGCGGTGGTAAAGAAAGTGGAGCTGAAGAACAATTCCCCGTTGATCATCCTTTCCAGAACACATCCCTCCTTCCTGGCTAAACTCCTCGAAATAGAGGTGCCGGAGATCTTCGACGGGCTGATCGTGATCAAAAAGATCGTGCGTGAGCCGGGCGAAAGAGCCAAAGTAGCCGTGGAATCCTATGATGACCGGATAGACCCCGTAGGTGCCTGCGTGGGTATGAAAGGTAGCCGCATTCACGGCATCGTTCGTGAGCTCCGGAACGAAAACATCGATATTATCAACTATACCGCCAACATTCAGCTGCTTATCCAGCGCGCGCTTACGCCCGCAAGGATCAGCCGGATGGACGTGGATACTGAAAATAAATACGCATCCGTTTACCTGAAACCTGACCAGGTATCACTGGCGATCGGTAAAAAGGGCGTAAACATTAAACTTGCCTGCGAACTCACCGGAATGGAAATTGATGTATTCCGCGATGAGGAACAGGAACAAACTGAATTCGACATCGATCTGGAAGAATTTGCAGACGAAATCGAAGCCTGGGTGATAGACGAACTGAAAAGAATCGGTTGCGATACCGCCCGCAGTGTGCTTGACCTGACTCCGGAAGAACTTGTACGCCGTTCAGACCTCGAAGAGGAAACCGTACATGAGGTGAGAAGGATCTTGCAGGAAGAATTTGAAAAAGAATAAAGCCGGCCGCTACTACCTTCCCATGGGGTAGGCTTTTTTGATTGCAGAGATATTTGAGTTATTGTTAAATGTTAAAAGAATTACTCCGCCGGTTGGTGGGGATTAAACGGGAAGGACGAGAATACGATATGCCTGAAGTAACAAACAACACACCGCGATTGCTGGCTGCGGCCAAGGAATTCAACATTGGAAAGGATACGCTCGTCGAATTCCTCGCCAATAAGGGCTTCGATATGGACGGATTCGGGTCTCCCAACGCCAAACTCACAGCCCAGATGTACAATTCCCTCCAGCAAGAGTTCCAGCAGGACAAGGCAAACAAGCGCAAAAGCGACCAGATTGCCCTGCCTAAAGGAACGGTGTTAGACGCAGCGAAAAAGAAGGAGAAGGAAGAAGCGGAACTGGCGGCAAAGAAAAAGGAAGAGGCGGAAGCTGCAACCAAAAAGAAAGAAGAGGCCCAGCCCAAAGCAGAGCCTCAGCCTGAACCGGAAGCTCCCAAACCTGCTCCTGCTCCCAAACCGGAAGTAAAAGCGGAAAAACCAGAGCCCAAGCCTGAACCTCAGCCGGAACCCAAACCGGTAGCGGAAGTGAAACCAGAGCCCAAACCTGAGCCTAAAGCGGAACCCAAACCGGAACCCGCTCCCGAGCCACAGGCCAAAGCCCCGGAAGCGCCCGCCCCTGCCCCGCAGCAGGAAGAAGCTCCCAAAGCGGAAGCGCCCCGCGTAGCCGGTCCCAAGATCATGGGCACCATAGACCTGGACGCGCTTAATGCTGCCAACCGCAGCAAAAAGCCCGCAGCTAAAAAGGAACAACCGGAAGAAAAAGCCGCTCCCGCTCCCCGGCAGGATGCGCCCGCTCCGGAACCTACAGAAGCGCCCGCTACTCCCGCCCCCAAAGCGGAAGTAAAGGAAGAGCCGAAAAAAGAAGAGCCTAAGGAGGTGAAAGCTGAAAAGCCCGCCCCTGCTCCCAAAGCGGAAGAAAAACCCGCTGAAGCAACGCCTCCCCCCGCAAAGGAGCCCAAAGCTCCTGAGGTGGTGAAACCCGCTGCAACCAAGGAAGCACCAGCACCCGCTGCTCCCGCTCCCCAGGCCGCGCCGGAAGCTGCCGATAGCAACGACCCCGCCGTTATTGAGAACATACAGGCTACCAGGCTTTCCGGCCCGAAAGTGATCGGAAAGATCGAACTGCCGGTTGCCCAGGAACGCAGGGACAACAAGAATTTCAACAAAGACGAAAAACGTAAGCGCAAGCGCATCGTTATAGAAAAGAAACCCGAGCCCATTAAACCGGGCGAATTCGCCAAAGAAGGCGGCCAGGGCGGTCCCGGAAACAGGGACAACCGAGGCCCCGGAGGCGGTGGCGGACAGCACCAGGGCGGCAATCGCGGCCCGGGCGGTGGCGGTGGTCATCACCAGGGTGGTAACCGTGGCCCGGGTGGCGGCGGTCAGCACCAGGGCGGTAATCGCGGCCCAGGCGGTGGCCAGGGTGGAAACCGCGGTCCGGGCGGTGGCGGAGGCCATCACCAGGGCGGCAACAGGCCCGCAGGGGCTCCAGGCGGCGGTCCGAGCCGTCCGCATCAGCGCAGGGACCAGCGTCCCGGCCAGGGCGGAGGCGGATACGGGCAAGGCGCACCACGCAGACCTGATGATAAGGAGATCGATAAAAACGAGATCCAGAACAAGATCAAAGAAACTATGGCCAAACTGGGAGGCAACTCCCGTGGCAAAAATACCAAAGCCAGCCGCCGCCGCGACAAACGGCACGAAATGGCCGAACGCCGCGAAGCACAAAGCGGAGCAGATGGCAACAAACTCCAGGTAACGGAATTCGTTTCCGTGAGCGAGCTGGCCAACCTGATGGACGTGAGCTTTGCGGAAGTGATCTCGAAATGTATGGGCCTCGGCATCATGGTATCCATCAACCAGCGCCTGGACGCAGAGGTGATAGAACTGGTAGCCGGCGAGTTCGGATACGAGGTGGAATTCATTGGCATAGACGATGCAACGGAGGAAGATGAGGAAGAAATCGTGGACGATCCGGAAGACCTGACGCCCCGCGCCCCCATCGTTACCATCATGGGCCACGTGGACCACGGTAAAACCTCCCTGCTTGACTACATCCGCAGTGCGAACGTAGTAGCCGGTGAAGCCGGTGGTATCACCCAGCACATCGGTGCATACCAGGTAACCACCGCCAGCGGCAAAAAACTGACCTTCCTCGATACCCCCGGTCACGAAGCGTTTACCGCGATGCGTGCCCGTGGTGCCAAGGTAGCGGACATTGCCGTGATCGTTGTAGCAGCGGATGACGCCATCATGCCCCAGACGCGTGAGGCCATCAGCCACTCACAGGCGGCAGGCCTCCCCATGGTGTTTGCCATAAACAAGATCGATAAAGACGGCGCCAATCCTGAGAAGATCAAGGAACAGCTGGCCGGCATGAACCTCCTGGTGGAAGACTGGGGCGGTAAATACCAGAGCCAGGAGATCTCAGCGAAAAGCGGCCTGAATATAGACGTACTCCTCGAAAAGATCCTGCTGGAAGCGGAATTGCTGGAACTGAAAGCCAACCCTGACAGGGAAGCTATCGGTACCGTAATTGAAGCGACCCTGGATAAAGGCCGCGGCTACGTAACCACCGTACTGGTACAGAACGGTACACTCGAACAGGGTGACACCATCGTATCTGGCGCTCACTTCGGTAAGATCAAAGCCATGTTCAACGAACGTGGCCAGAGAGTGGAAAAAGCCGGTCCTTCCGCACCCGTACAGCTGCTCGGCCTCAACGGGGCACCGCAGGCAGGTGAGAAATTCAGGATGTATGAAGATGAATCTGAAGCCAAAGACATCGCCAACCGCAGAGCCCAGATCGTTCGTGAACAAGGTATCCGTACCAAGAAACACATTACGCTGGATGAGATCGGCCGCCGTCTCGCACTCGGAAACTTCAAACAGTTGAACCTGATCATCAAGGGCGACGTGGACGGTTCCGTGGAAGCATTGAGCGATTCACTCCAGAAGCTCTCCACAGAAGAGATCGTAGTGAGCGTGGTGCTGAAAGGCGTGGGCCAGATCACCGAATCCGACGTACTGCTCGCTACCGCATCAGACGCATTGATCATCGGCTTCCAGGTACGCCCGTCCATGAACGCGAGCCGCCTGGCGGAAAAAGAAAATATCGAGATCAGGACCTACTCCATCATCTACGATGCCATCGACGAGCTGAAAAGCGCGATGGAAGGGATGCTGGAACCCAAGATCGAGAAGAAGGTCACCGCCAACGTGGAGATCCGCGAAACTTACAAGTTCGACAAGGCTACCGTGGCTGGCTGTTACGTGCTGGATGGCAAACTCTTCCGCAATTCGCGCATAAACCTGGTTCGCGACGGTATCGTGGTGCACACAGGGGAGCTCCAGAGCCTGAAACGCTATAAAGATGACGTGAAAGAAGTCGTATCCGGTATGGAATGCGGTCTTTCCATCAAAAACTACAGCGACCTCAAGGTGGGAGACATCGTGGAAGGCTTCGAAGAGGTGGAAGTTAAAAGAACACTCTAAAATCCAATTGCGCAGGGCTGTGTAAGCCCCGCGCAATCCCGAAATTTTTGTTAAATAGATTAGCCGTCTTTGTGCGGCTAATTTTTTATTGGTTACTTTGAGATTACAGTAACGTTACTATGAAAAAATTTCTTATATCCTCCTTTGGCGCAATGCTCCTTTTACAAGGCGCTTTTGCACAGCAACAGAAAATGGTGGCCGACAAGATCGTGTCCAAAGTAGGTGAAAAAATTATCCTGAAATCGGATATTGAATCTGCCCTGGTAGACATGCAGCAGCAGGCCCTCGAAGGCCAGCAGCAGCTCCCCGCAAACGCTACCTGCCAGGCGATAGAACAGATCATCGCACAAAAGATACTCGTACTCCAGGCGGAACGTGACAGCTTGCCCATCAGCGAAGCGGATGTGGACGGCCGTATCGAAAGCCAGATCCGCTGGGCGGAACAACGTTACGGCAGCCGTGAGAAAATGACCGAAGTGACCGGTTATACCATCTACCAGCTCCGTGAACGTTTCCGCGACGCCATCCGCGAAAGCATGCTGGCTAAAGCCATGCGCGATAAGATCGTAAACTCCGTGAAAGTAACGCCCACCGAAGTGAAGAACCACTTCGAAAAGATACCGAAAGACAGCCTGCCGTTCTACGAATCGGAGCTGGAGATCGGCCAGCTGGTAGTACTGCCCAAAGCGAGCTACGAAATGGATAAATATGCCATCGACAGGCTGAATGATTTTAAAAGCAAAGTGGAGAAAAAAGAAGGCGAGTTTTCCACCTACGCCAGCCTTTACTCTGAAGACCCCGCGGTGAAAGAGAACGGCGGCACATACGTACTGAACCGTAACGACAAAAACTGGGACCCCGCCTTTATGCAGGCCGCTTTCCGCCTGAAAGAAGGAGATATGTCCAGCCCCACTAAATCCGCATTCGGCTACCACCTGATCAAAATGATCAAAAGGGCCGGTGACAACGTGACCGTTCAGCACATCCTCATCAAACCGAACGTACTGACCGCCGATATCAACAACGCGATCAATAAACTGGATACCATCCGGGCAAACATCATCTCCGGTAAAAGCACGTTCGGCGAAGCCGTTACCAAATACAGCGACGAGCCGATGGCCAAGTTCAACGGCGGTATGCTGCAGAACCCGAACACGGGCAGCACTTACATCACCATCGACCAGCTGAACGACCCGTCCACTAAGGACATCGTGATGCTGCTGGACAGCCTGAAACCCGGTGGCGTAACCAAACCCCTGATCTTTGATGATGAGCAGGGCCGCAGAGCCGTACGCCTGGTATACCTGAAAACCCGCACCGAACCTCACCGCGAGAACCTGAAAGACGATTACTCCCGCATCCAGCAAAGGACGCTGCAGGAAAAACAGGTGACCGCGCTGAACAAATGGCTGCAGGACAAGATCCCCACTTTCTATGTACACGTAGAACCTGAATACAGGCAGTGCGAGAATATATCGAAGTGGACCGCCACGAATGCCGTGGCCGCCAAGTGACGGCACAAATAGTTTGAAAGATATTGCATCCCGGGTCCGAAACAGGCCCGGGATGTTTATTTACAGGCATTTCCCTGCCTAAATCGTATCACTGTTAGCGGAATGCTAAAGGCGAAGGTGGTTTGGATATTTAAGCGTAACTTTGCGACTTCAATTTTACAGCATGAGTGACGCGATAAAGCATGAATGCGGTTTGGCATTCATAAGATTAAGAAAACCATTCTCTTATTATCAACAACAATACGGAACGGTTTTCTACGGACTCAACAAGCTCTACCTCCTCATGGAAAAGCAGCACAACCGTGGGCAGGACGGCGCAGGGGTAGCCACTGTAAAATTACACACCGAACCAGGTGTTCCCTTCATGCACCGGATACGCAGCAGCCAGCCACAGCCTATCGGCGATGTATTCGGTAAGATCCGCGACGAAATAGCAGAAATAGAAAAATACCAGCCGGAGATCACCAAGTACCCCGGACTTATGAAAGGTCACGTACGGTTCCTCGGTGAACTGATGATGGGCCACCTCCGCTATGCCACCCAGGGCAAAAACAACGTGGAGCTCTGCCACCCCTTTGTCCGTTACAACACCATCCCCGCCCGCAACCTTAGCATGGCAGGGAACTTCAACCTGGTGAATGTGGACGAGCTGTTCAACTACGTAAAAGTATCGCCCGGCGAAACCCATAAAAACAGCGACCTCGCAGCCATGCTGGAGGTAGTGGCCCACTTCCTGAACAAAGAAGACGAGATCCGCCAGAACGGGCTGGACGTAAAAGCCATCCTTCAGCAGGCCTTCGGCATGTTCGACGGCGGCTACCACGTATGCGGCCTCATCGGTTCCGGTGACGCCTTCGTGATCCGTGACCCGCACGGTATCCGTCCTTCCTATTATTATGTGAACGACGACGTGATCGTGGCCGCTTCCGAAAGGGCCGCCATCCGCACCACCTTCAACGTGGGCGAAAACGAAGTGATGGAACTGATGCCCGGCACCGCCCTGATCGTAAAAGAAAACGGCGATTACAGCATCGAAGAGATCATTCCCGCCAAAGAACGCCGCGCCTGCAGCTTTGAACGTATCTACTTCTCACGCGGCAACGACGAAAAAATATACAAAGAACGCTCCGCGCTCGGGTATCACTTATCCGAAACCGTGCTTAAAGCCATCGACAACGACCTGCGCAACACCATTTTCTCCTTCATCCCGAACACCGCGGAAGTGGCGTTCTACGGCCTCATCAAAGGGCTGGAAGATTACCTGAACCGCATTAAGGTGGAAAGGATCATGAGCTGGGGTAAAGATTTTGACGAAGAGAAGCTCAACGAGATGGTGAACCGCCGTGTGCGGATCGATAAGATCGCTATCAAAGACGTGAAAATGCGCACTTTCATTACGGAAGATTCCAGCCGTAACGAAATGGTGCAGCACGTATACGACATCACGTACGGTACGGTAAAACCCGGCACCGATACGCTGGTGGTGATAGACGACTCCATCGTGCGCGGTACCACCCTGCGCGAAAGCATCATCAAAATGCTGGACCGCCTGGGCCCCAAACGCATCATCATCATGAGCTCCGCCCCCCAGATACGTTACCCGGACTGCTATGGCATAGACATGAGCAAGATGGGCGAGTTCGTAGCCTTCCAGGCCTGCATTGCGCTGCTCCGCGAGCAGGGCAAGGAATACATCCTCCAGGAGGCTTACGGATTGTGCAAGGAGCTGGAAAGAACCAATACCCTCAACGCGCAGAACGTGGTGAAAAACATCTACAAACCTTTCACCCCTGAAGAGATCTCCGCGAAAATTGCCCAGATCATCACCCCCGTAGGCATCAATGCCAATGTGGAAGTGATCTACCAGAACATAGAAAGCCTGCACGCCAGCTGCCCGAACAACCTGGGCGACTGGTACTTTACCGGCAATTACCCCACACCCGGCGGTAACCGCGTGGTAAACAAGGCGTTTATGAACTATATGGAAGGCAAGAACGAAAGGGGTTACTAATCCTCACAAAACATGTTAATTTTCTTTTAATTCGGGGTCATCGTTTCACCTCCCGGGAAAAAGACGTATTTTCGGATAGTGTTTGTACTCAATTGTTTACCCAATGTGTATGAAAACTTTACTGTTAGTCCGTCACGCAAAATCCAGCTGGAACGATCCGGAAATGGATGATTTTGACCGCCCGCTGAACAAGCGTGGTAAACTCAATGCCCCGGAAATGGCCACCAGGCTGCTCTCCAGGGGAGTTGTGCCCGAGCTCATCATCTCCAGCCCGGCGAAACGCGCCCGCGCTACCGCCCGCATTATGGCCAAAGAATGGAAGTACCCCAAAGAAGCCATTTTGCTGGAGGAAGAGCTGTATCTCTGTTATGCCTCCACTTTCCTGAAGGTGATCACCAAAATAGACGACGATTTTAATGCCGTTGCCATTTTTGCCCACAATCCGGGTATTACCGACTTTGCCAATTACCTGACCGAAGAGATAAGAATCGACAATGTGCCCACTACGGGCATTTTTGGTATTGAGGCGAATACGGAGCACTGGGAGGAGTTCGACCGCGCCAAAAAACGCTTCCTTTTCTTCGATTACCCCAAGAGCGAAGGCCTCGTTTAACCCCATTGGCACTTTCCTGATGCCCTGTTAATCTGGCAGGAGCGTAAAATAACCCTTGATACGTTATTTACCCACTGGTTATGAATTGCGTTTAAATAGTATGTATTGATTATTTGTGTAAAATGGCCGTTAATCCTTTTTCCACTATTTCCAGTTGTTTTAAGCAATTGAGCGCCCTAAGTGGCTGACAGAGTTGCAGTTGTGATCCCTTCTAGGCTTCCAAAGGAACCGGCCGTTTATACTCATCGATCGCCACAAAAGTGAAGGTTCCGCTGATGGCTTTATACCGTTCCGTGGAATACATTTCCTCCACAAAAATTTCCACCAGCACCTTCAGGCTGGTATTCCCCGTTTCCACCACCCGGCCGATCAGCTCTATGATCGTACCCGCCGGTATCGCCTTTTTGAAGTCTATTTTGTCCGAGGAGACGGTGACCATCCTTTTCCGGGCGTACCGGGTGGCGGCGATAAAGGCCACTTCGTCCATGAGCTGCATGGCGGTGCCGCCGAAAAGGGTATCATAATGGTTGGTGGTGTTGGGAAACACGGCTTTGAAGATGCGGGTTTCCGACTGTTGTATCCTTAATTCCTTGTTCATCAGTTTGTTTTATTCTTTTGTTACCTCCACCATCCATTCGGGGCCGCTGGCCACCTTGTGTTTTTCGGCGAAGTTGCCAAAGTTGATGGCAAATGAAAGGTTCATCAGGCTGTTCTGATACGCCAGCGGGGAACCCTCCGGTACGGACGCAAAGGTGGTCACGTAAGGCATTACCCCGTTGAAGATCACCATTTTATCCTTTGATATTTTGATCCGGAGCTTATCCCCGAATTTCAAATGGAGGGAAGCCAGCGTTTTTTCATCGATGTTCGTCCAGGCGTTGCCATACTGGACGTCCAGGATGGGGATGTTCCCGTATACGGTATTGTTCCTGAAGGTGGGTTGCTGGTAAGGAATGTGCAGCACGGTGTCCGGCAGGCGGTGGCCCACGGAGTCGAAAGGAATGACGCCGGCGGCCAGCCTGGCGCCGGTATATGCGTACACATCCCGGCCGTGAAAGGTATATGAGGCGGAAGAGCCCGGGAGGCGGTTCCGTTTTTCATCAATTTCCCGCACGGCTTCTATGCCCAGGCTTTCCGCGATGAGCGTGAGGGTGCCATTGTCCGGGCTCACGAAATAATGCCCGCTTTTTGTTTGCAGCACCACGGATTTACGCTCCGAGCCCACGCCCGGGTCCACGACGGATACAAACACGGTGCCTTTGGGCCAGTAAGCGGCCGTTTGCTGAAGGCGGTATGCGGCTTCCCATATATTAAAGGCCGGGATCTCGTGGGTGAGGTCGAATATTTTCAGTTCGGGCGATACGCCAAAGGCCACGCCTTTCATGGCGGATACGGCGCCGTCCTTTAACCCGAAATCTGTTTGTAACACCAAAGCATGGGACTGCGAAAAAGCGGTTCCTTTCAACAACATGAAAAGGGCCAGCAGGAGGTTAAACGGTTTCATGCCAATGAAATTAAAGAATTTTAGTTCAATTCGAAGTGTGAGGAGGAGAGAGAGCTAGTTCATTTCCTTGCGCAGTACCTGGAGCGCGTTGTGAAGCGTGTTGTAAACGGTGCGTTCCGTAAGCCCGGTGACTTCGGCGATCTCCTTAAACCCGCGCCCTTCAAAATATCTCAGCTGCACCAGTTGCAGCTGGCGGCCGGAAAGTTGTTTCAACGCAAGCTGGAGGCGGGCTTTCACGCCTTCATCCGTTTGGATCTCGATCAGCATTTCTTCGTAGGAAGACTGGGTAAGCTCAGGATGGGCGGCCTCGTTGAACTGCACTTCTTTGCGCCCGTTGGAAGACTTATAAAGGATACGTTTGAAAATGGTGATCACATACTGCTGGATGTTCTGCACGCCGGTAAGCCGCTCCCTGATCTTCCAGAGTTCCAGGAATAGTTCATTGATGCAGCCTTGTACAAGGTCTACATCGCGGTAGAGGGAAACGCCCAGGCGGAAAAGATCGTCGTAAAAAAGGTCAAAACATTCGTACAGGCCCTGACGGTCTCCCCCGGCGAGCAATTGCCAGTTCTTTTCTATTTTTTCATGGCGATGCGGGTTCATCATCAGACGATGAAAACGGTTCTTTTGGTTGATCAGGAGTAAAATAAATTATTTTTTGCATTTCCTTGGTAAAAAGGGAAGGTTTCCCGCACTTGTATAGTATCAACCAGATCAGCACATGCATTATTCGCATCAGACGGCAGAAGAATTGCTGCTTATAGAATCATTTATCCACTATTGCAAAGGCGCGCCTGAGGCTGATGTACAATATTGGCAAGCGTTGCTGCGTAATTACCCGGACCAGCAGCCCGAGGCAGCCCGCGCCCGGGAAATATTCCATGTTATGCAAGGATACCCGCCTGTTTCACTAAAAGCCGCCGCATTGGAGCGGTTAAAAGAAAGCCTGGACGCGCAGGAAACAGATACATCTGAGACAGTTACCCGTGTACGCAGGCTCCCCTACCGCTGGATGGCGGCCGCGGGCGTTGCTGTCATTGCGGCATCCGCCTTCCTGCTGATGCAGAACCCTGAAAAACACATCATTCACTACAATACCCTCGCACAAACCGGCATGCAGGACCGTAAGACCCTCTCCCTGCCCGATGGCTCCGAAGTACTGCTCAGTACCGCCAGTACCCTGCAGCTCAGCGATGCCTTCGGAAAAAAAGACCGTAACGTATACCTCGAAGGCGAAGCGTTTTTCACCGTAAAATCCAATACCAACCTGCCCTTTACCGTAGTTACCCGCAAAGCCGCTACCACCGTGCTGGGCACCACTTTCAAAGTACGTTGTTACGGCGACGATGCCCAGGTAATGCTGGCCAGCGGTAAGGTGCGCGTAGAGGCGGACGCGGCTGCGATGGAACTGCAGCCCGGGGAAGAAGCCGTGGTGGAAAACGGCGCTCCGCTGAAAAAGATGGTTTATCAGAAAGAGGAAATGCAGCGCTGGATAAACCGGAAAGTGGAATTCGCCAATGCAGATATGGATCAGATCACCGCTATACTGAAAGAATATTATGGCGTAAACGTGAGGATGGAAAAACGCCCGGCCGGCAAAGTAATGTTTACCGGCATATTTCATGACCAACAACTGAATGTAGTACTGGACGCAATTAGCTTTACCAACAACTTTACCTACCGCCTGGAACATAATGAGGTGGTGATCCGCTTTTAGACAGGGACGCAATTTATCAGATTCTAAATCCTTTATACATGAAGAGAACTATACCACGTTCATGTATGATGCCGGCATTGCTATGGCTTTGCCTTACCATCAGTACAGCAACCAGAGCGCAACAAAAAGTTTATTCGTTTAACTGGGAAAACACAGCACTATCCAGCGTGTTCAGGCAAATTGAACAGGCCGCCAACGTCAGGTTTTCCTACAACCCCTCGGGCATCAAAGAAGATATGCCCATCAAACTCCGGATCGACAGCCAGCAGCTGGATGCTGTGGTTGCCCGGCTTTGCCAGGCCATTAACTCCAATTACCGCATTACGGAAAACATTGTCATGATACGCCCCTCCGGAGAATCGGCCACCGCGGCGGATTACCGGCTGCATGGCAAAGTGACCAATGAAAAAAACGAGCCATTGCCGGGTGTGACCGTTCACAACCAGCGGCTTAAAAAGGCTGTGCATACATTAGCAGATGGTGTTTTCAGCATCGACGCCGCGCCGGGAGACCAGATCGAATTTACCATGATCGGGTTTGAACGGCAGGTGCAGAAAGCAGGCGCCGAAGGCTCGCTGCTGAACATCACCATGAAGGAAAAAGTGACGGACCTGGGCACCGTAGTGGTAACGGCCCTTGGTATCCGGCGCGAAGCCCGGGCGCTGGGTTACGCGCACGCCGAAGTGAGCGGCGACGATATGAAACGCGCCCGCGAAACCAATGTGATCAATTCCCTCGCCGGTAAAGTGCCCGGCCTGATCATCAACAGCACGGCAGGCGGTCCGGCAGGCTCCAGCCGCGTAATCATCCGGGGAAATACTTCCATCTCCGGCAACAACCAGCCGCTGTACGTGGTAGACGGGGTGCCCATAGACAACTCCAACTACGGCCAGGTGAGCGGCGACAAATACTCCAGCGGCTTCGACTTTGGAGACGCTATCTCCGCCATCAACCCGGACGATATTGAAACGATCAGCGTGCTGAAAGGCCCTTCCGCCTCCGCATTGTACGGCAGCCGCGCGGGCCATGGCGTGATCCTGATCACGACCAAAAAAGGGTCGCTGAAAAAGGCCCTGGGCATAGAGATCAACAGCACCGCCACCATGGAAAAACAACTGACCCGTTTTGACGACTATCAATACGAATACGGTCAGGGTACGGGCGGTACCATTCCCCGCGACAGGGACCAGGCGCGCACCACGATGTTCAGCAACTTCGGCGCCAGGCTCGATCCCACGCTGATGGTGGCCAGCTTCGACGGCAAACAGCGCCCTTACGGCCTGGTGCGCAACAACATCGAAAATTTCTTCCGCACCGGCTCCACTTTCACCAATACGATTTCCCTCACCAGCGCCACGGACAACACGGCCTTCCGCCTCTCCCTGTCCGACCTGAAGAACAACGACATCGTGCCCACCAGCGACATGCGGCGCAACACCGCGAACTTCTCCAGCAACTCCAAGTTCGGCAAACGCCTGAGCGTGGACGCCAAGGTGATGTACATGCGCGAGGAAGTAAACAACCGCCCCGCGCTCGCGGACGATGCCGGCAATATCGGCAACGCGTTTGTAGGCCTTGCGAATAACATCGATCAAAGCATCTTTTCCTCCGGCTACAAAAACGACAATGGCGACTATGTAGACTGGGGCGGTGGCGAATACCGTCTGAACCCTTACTGGGTGATCAACGAAATGAGCAATAAAACGAAGAAGGACCGCATCATGGGGAACATCGTGGCGAACTACCAGTTTGCCGACTGGATCGCTTTACAGGGCCGCTTCTCCACGGACATCACCTATTTTAAATACAGGAAATACAGCCCGCCCAGTACACCGGGCTCTATCACCGGCCGCTACGAAGGCATCGACCAGAAGTTCCAGACCACCGAAGCGGACGTGCTGCTTACCCTGCAGAAACAGTTCACGCCCAACTGGTACGGCGCGGCCCGCCTCGGCAGCAGCCTTTCCCAATATTCCCGCCCGGGCACCAACCTGCTGGGCACTGATATGGCGCTGGAAGAAATTTCCATCAACAGCTTCAACGACCGCGTGGCTACTGAAATTGAATCCCGTCAAAGGACCAATTCCTTCTACGGCCTTTTCAGCGGAGCGTATAAAAACTGGGCTTACCTGGACGTGACCCTGCGCAGGGATGCCACTTCAACCTTACCAAAATCATTCAACTCATACCTTTATACGTCTTTCTCCGGCAGCTTCATTTTCACCGATGCGTTTAAAATGAAAAACAAAGTGCTGACCTATGGCAAGCTGCGCGGGTCCGTTGCGGAAGTAGGCAGCGGCACCGATCCGCATATGCTCAATCTCAATTACGCACTGCTGCAGCAGAAAATAAACGGTGAAGCCGCGGGTGGCATCAGTACGACGGTGCTGCCTCCCGGTGATCTGAAACCAACGCGCACACGCTCTTATGAGATAGGCACCGAAATGAAGTTTTTAGATAACAACATCGGGCTGGATGTAACCGCCTACACACAGGATTCCCGCGACCAGATCAACTACGTGCCCATTCCTACTTCTTCAGGTTTCCGTACCATGCTGGTAAATGCCGGTGTGATACAGAACAAGGGCATTGAGATCGCGATATCCGCCACACCGGTGCGCACCGAAAACTTCCGCTGGGACATCAGCGTGAATGCGGCCCGCAACAAAAATACCGTAAAGAGCCTGGCGGAAGGCATTCCCTTCCTGACGCTCTCCGATGCACGCTGGCTGGGCGTTTCTGTAGTAGCACAGCCCAATGCCCCGTACGGCGCTATTCTCGGATATGATTACCAGAAAGATCCTTCCGGCAATATCATTCTCGACTCCATCACCCTCACCCCCGTACCTACGGACGAACGGAAGGTGATGGGCAAAGGCACCTGGGACTGGACGGGCGGTATGACCACCTCATTGTCTTACAAAAACTTTACGTTCAACGCCATCCTGGATATGAAACAGGGCGCCGACCTTTTTTCCATGACGAACCTGTTCGCCGTACTGAGAGGTAGCCATGAGACTACGCTGGAAGGCCGCCAGGAATGGATACATTCAGAAGAAGAAAGAATGGCTGCCAACAAAACGCCGGTGGAATGGCAGCAATCAGGAAATGTAAGAGGGTATGTGCCGCAGGGCGTAGTAAGGAACGGACTGGATAACTCGGGTAAACCGGTGTATGTGAAAAACACCCGGGCTATGGATCCCGGGCAATACTGGTCGCTGTTTTACGCAGATGCAAAAGGCATCACCACACCATTCCTGTACGACGCCTCCTACATCAAGGTGCGCGAGCTGTCGCTGACGTACAGCCTGCCGCAGTCGATGCTGAGAAAAGCGAAGATCGGCGCGGTAACCGTATCTGTAGTGAGCCGCAATCCTTTCATCCTGCATAAAAATGTACCGAACGTAGACCCGGATTCCAATTACAACAACGGGAACGGTCAGGGCCTCGAATACGGCTCCCTGCCTTCACGCAGAAGCTGGGGCTTGAATCTTAATGTGCGCCTTTAAACTGATGCCGTATGAACAAACAAAAAAGAACCCGTATGAAACGTTATTATAATTTCCTGGTATGCCTATGCCTGCTGATGGTGGCGGGGTTCACGGGCTGCGATGATTTCGGGGATATGAACACCAATCCCACGCAAAGCACCACCATGGACCCTGCCCTGCAACTGGTGCAGGTACAGGCCCGGTTTTCCGGCGACCTGGAATCCAATGAAAGGGTCAGCACTTTCCTGTGTATGCCCATGGTACAACAGCTGGGCGGAGCCTGGGCCTGCCAGTACGGCGGCTTCTACGTGAAGCAGCAGCAGTACATGAGCATTCTCTGGGAGCTGAACTACACCAATGATATCCTTAACCTGTCGGACGCCGTGAGCCGCGCCAAAGATGATCCGAAGCGGCCGAACCTTTACAACATCCTGCGGATCATGAAGGTGTACCTCTTCGCACGCCTCACCGATCTTTACGGCGATATCCCTTACAGCGAGGCATCAGCCGGTTATACGCAGAAGATCGTGCGCCCGAAATACGACAAGCAGGAAGATATCTACAACGACTTTTTCAAGGAGCTGACCGAGGCCTCCACCGCGCTGGACGCCTCCAAAGACAATGTGAGCAACGAACAGTTCTATAAAGGAGATATCGCAAAATGGAAAAAATTCGCCAACAGCCTGCACCTCCGCCTGGCCATGCGCCTCGTAAAAAGAGATGCGGCGAAAGCCCGTGCCGAAGCTGAAAAAGCTTTCCAGCGCGGCGTATTCGCAAGCAACGATGATATCTGCAAAATGACCCATGCGGACATCCTGAACAATTATGCGGACGTGCGCGGCAACGGCCTCTCCGCATCCATCACACAAGGTGAAGTGATCGCCTACCGTTACAACCAGGTGTTCCTGGATGCGCTCCGCAATACGAACGACCCGCGCCTGAATCACATCGGGAAATACTATATAGACAAACCCTACGCCTTCATGGAACGCACCGATATTACCACGGAAGTAAAAGCCGTGGTAGGTATTACGGGTTGCAAAAACGGGGACTTTGTGTGGGACGACTGGAAGAACACTTTCACCATCCAGGTGCCCGGCATCGGCTCTTACGACGTGGGCAACAATACACAGAAGATGCAGCTGGCGAATTTCCTGATAGCGAACGATGCGCCTTTCCTTCACCTTACTTATGCCGAAACAGAACTGCTGCTGGCCGAAGCGTGTTTCCGCTGGGGCCTCAACCTCAATGGCGATTTCCTGGCACATTACAACCGTGGCATAGAAGCCGCCATGAAGCAGCTGAGCCTTTACCCCGGCGGCCCGCAGATCACCGACGCGGAGATCAGCAAATACAAATCAGACAACGTGATAGACCAGGGCAAGGAACTGACGATGATCAACCACCAGCTGTGGGTGGCGCTTTTCATGAACGGCCCCGAAGCGTATGCCAACTGGCGCCGCACAGGCTTCCCCGTGCTTACGCCGGGTTACAAGCCAGGTTATTCCAGCGTGAACACGATTCCCCGCAGGTTTGAATACCCGCTTTCAGAAAAGGAACAGAACGCTGAAAACTATAACAAGGCAGTGCAGGCGATAAACGTAAAGGAGAACGACTGGACCGGCCGTGTATGGTGGGATAAGGAATAAGCATTTCAATCATTAACAAACAAGGTCATGCACAAGAAACTATATATACTGCTGGTTAGCATCCTCGCCCTGGCCGCTTGCGGGAAAGAACGCATCAAAGACCCCGAGTTTGGGCCCGGGGATTACCCGCGCATCTTCGACATCCAGAATGCTTTTATCTCGCCTGTGCGCATCATCAATGAAGGGCAGACGGCGGATTACAAAGGCCTGGTATATTCTCCCGGCGGCAAAGTGAATATTTCCTGGAAAGTGAACGGGGAAGAAAAATCCAAAGACACTGTTTTTTCCTTTACCCCCACCGCCGGCGGCGAATACACGATCTCGCTGGAAGTGGAGCTGAACGGCATGAAAAGCCAGCGTTCCTCCAAGGTGCTGGTAAAGCCTGCCACTTATACGCCGAAACCTTATGATAAAGTGATCATGGCGTACCTCTCCGCGGAAGGCACCGCCCTGGGCGTGAACTGGGAGCAGGCCACGCACGTTACTTTCCTCGCCGGCAGGGTAGCCTCAGACGGCACCGTGGACCTCTCCGCGGGGGAGATCAACCAACGTATGGATGAAATGGTAGCCCGCGGCCACATTGCCGGAAGGGCAGTACTGCTGGGCCTGGCAGGTCGTCTTTCTCCCGTAGACGGCTGGGCGCTTTACGAAGCGAACGACTTCGGCGAAGCGATCCGCACACCCGCTACCCGTGCAGCGTTGGTAGCTTCCGTTGCAAACTACGTAGCCACCCGCAGGATTGACGGGGTGGATATTATGATGAGCGACATCAACTCCGGCGCTTATGCGCAGAATGTAGCCGCCATCGCGCCATTCATCGCCGAGCTGAAAGCCGCTCTTCCCGCAAACTCCATCGTAACCGTAACGGTGGGCGCAGGATGGCAGCACTGGGATTATCCCAGCCTCTCGGCAGCCACCTGGGTGAACGTACGCGCATTTGAAGACGGCATTCATGTAGGCCCCGGAGCTCCGCGCGGCCAGGCTTCCTCTTACGATTATATGCTGGCGGCAGCCAAGATCTGGGTGGACTTTCACCTGCCCGCGGACAAACTGGTGATAGGTATACCCGCATTCGGATTGAGATACAATGCAATAGACGGTGTGGGCAACAACCTTGACTGGGGCTCGTACGATTATGTAGCCTACAGAACCATCCTGGGCTACGATCCGCAGGCCGCTACCAAAGAACTGGTGAATCATGCATTTGGCGTGTATTACAATGGCCAGCCGCTGGTAAAACGGAAAGGAGACTTCATTAAAACCTCCGCTTACAAAGGCGCATACCTCTGGGCGGCGGACTATGACAGCGGTGACGACAAAGCGTTGCTGAAAGAATTACATAACTCATTGAAATAGTACATTTTTGGTTAATTGAGCAAAGGGTCGGCCGCGAGGCTGGCCTTTTGTTTTTATTGTTTAACTTTATTTACACCAAAGCAATTGTTATTGCAACCTGAGCAGGTATTCCCTACCGAAGAAATACTCCTCGCGAAGCTGCGTGCCGGCGATATTGCAGCGAGGCAATGGCTGTATGACCGCTATGCCGCGCCTCTTTACGGGCATCTCCTTCTGCTGGCGGGCACGAAACTTCTTGCTGATGAACTGCTTATAATTTCTTTCGAACGAATTTTTAAAAATATCCGTGAATATGACCAAAGCCACGGAATATCCTTATTTTCGTGGGTAATAAAAATGGCGCGGGAAACAGCAATTAAAATGCTCCCGTCTGCCGGATTAACTGGTAATGAATTAACTCACAGCAGAAGTGGAATCCTGCATTTTACGAATACACTCAGCGAACAATGCCGAAAGGTGTTTGTTTTGTGTTACTGCAGGGGACTTTCAAGAATTGAAGCGGGTAAGCAATTAGACATGACAGAAGAAGAGGTGCTTCGTTGCCTGAAGGAAGCATTGACAGAACTCAGAAGATTTTCCAAACGCAGTTGAATCTGGAAGAATACATAAAAAATGGTATGGTTGAAAGCTACGTGCTCGGCCTGTCTACTCCTGACGAAAAGGAGGAGATGGAAAGACTATTGCATGACCATCCCGAATTACAAACCGAGCTGCGGATCGTTGAAAACACTTTTCACAAGCTCTGGCTGGAAGATGCATATCCTCCGCCGATAGAACTGCGCCAGCGCACGCTGCAACCTTACAACTGGGCTGATACCAGCGCCGGCCCGGAGAAAAAACCGAATTATACTTTCATCAATATTGCGCCCAACCAGTCGGACTTCATCACCGTACACAAGGTTTGGAAATGGATCTTTATTGCAGCTTTCCTGTTGTTTAAGCTCTGTCTTTTCACCGCGATCTATTTTTACTTCAAATACCGCCAGGTGGAAGAGCGCCAGATTGAGCGCGAAAAGGTGAGACAGGAATACCAGAACCAGAATATCCCCCGATAACATTCAGGCAGTCAGTTTAATCCCCCCGTTAATACCTTCCAGCAGCATCTGTACGCCCAGTACGGCCAGTATCAACCCCATCATTTTAGTGATCACGATCATGGTATTGTTTCCCACCCATCTTACGATCTGCCCGCCGGAAATGAACAGGATATAAGCAATGTAACACAACAGCCCGTATATCCCGATCACGATGAACGTATGCACGGGGTCACTGCTGGCGGTGTAATTCATGGCGGTGGTGATGGTGCCGGGCCCTGCCATCAAAGGCATGGCCAGCGGCGTTACCGCCACGCTGATGCCGGGATCCGCTCCCGTGGTGTCTATTCTTTTCTCCGGCTCCACTTTGTTTTCCAGGATCATCCTGTAACCGATCACGAAAAGTAAAGCCCCGCCTGTGATACGCAGGGCCGGCAGGGAAATGTTCAGCACCCTGAAAATAGCAGTGCCGGCTACACAGAAGATGGTGATAATGATAAACGCCACCACTACCGATTTGAACGCGATCTTTTTGCGCTGCGCCGGCGTCATGTAGCCGGTGAGGTCCAGGAACACGGGTACATTGGCAATGGGATTTACGATAGAGAAAAATCCCATGAACACAGCCGCGGCGAAACCGTAATAGTTAGCGGTCATGTGGCGGTTTTTTAGGATGAACAATATTCGGTTTTATCTTCCGTCCCGTCGTCTGCCTGATGATCCACTCAGCGCCGAAAGACAGCGCGAGGAATATTCCCGTTACCCATAGTTGCAAAGGAGCGGACAAAACATCTACAACAATTACCAGCAGCACCGTGCCAGCACTTACCACCACAGCCGCCCATGACCAGAAAACGTTTGCGCCTGTTTCTTTCAGCAGCCGCAGGTGCCCGATGTTCACCATGCTGTAACACAGCAGCATGGCCATACCGCCCAGCGAAGCAATCACCGTGAGATCGAATAACATGATGAGCCCGATGATACAAACACCGGTGATAGCCAGCCCTTCCGTGCCCCGGCCCCAGAGATGTTTTTCAAATGTTTTGGGCAGCGTGCCGTAGGCCGCCATCACGTATGCATTGTTCCCGGTGGAGAACAGGTTTGCATTGATGGCCGTAATGCTGGAGATGAGCGCGGCAATGGAAATGATCACGAATCCCGCCTGGCCGAGGAATGGCCTTGCCGCTTCAGCCAGGGCCGTTTCTTTTGCGGCAATCACTTCCGGGGCGCTGAGATTGCCAAATACGACCACGGCCAGTATCACATAAATGACCGTTACCAGCAGCACGGTGGTCATGATGGCGCGGGGAAGCGTTTTGGAGGGATTTTCCATATGTTCCACCGCCCCGCTGATCACATTAAAGCCCGTATAGGCAAAAAAGGTAACCGCCACGCTGGAAAGAATATTGCCGGCGGGTAGCGGGGTCGGCCATTGAAGATTGACCGGCCGGATGGTGAAAAAACCGAGTATGGCAAACCCGAACAGGGCGACAAGTTTGATGGCCACGAATATTTTTTCCACCCGTGCAAAAGCCGAGACGCTGATAAAATTCAGTATGACCAGTACCGCCACAATACCGGCTGCCAGCAGGTTCTGTATCCATGGGGAGCCGGTATGCCCCAGCAGGGAAGCGCCATACGCGCCAAAGGATTTTGCCACCACGGCGGAGAGCACGATCATACTCACGTAATAAAAAATGCCCATCCCGCCGGAATAGACATTTACGCCATAAGCCTGCACCAGGTATTCCAGCACGCCGCCGTTTGACGGGTACCGCGCACCCAGCCGGGCAAAAGTATAACCACAAAGAACCGTAATACCGCCGGCCAGCAGGAAAGACAACCAGGTAGCCGAGCCTACAATGGCGCCGGTCTGCCCCAGCAGGGCAAAGATCCCGGCCCCGATCATGGCGCCTACACCCATAGATATGGCGGCTGCCAGGGATATTTTACCTTTGTTTTTCATAGTGGCCCGTTGGTTACTTATGTAATGCCCCAACGCGGAAATTGTTCATTCTGGTCCTTAAAACAAATTCCTGAGTTCCACTGTTTTAATGAAAGTATTCCTAAACCATTCAAAAAATAGCAGATGGCACAACGTCGTGAACATGACTTCCTGGGAGAACGTGAGATCCCGAAAGATGTATATTATGGCATCCAGACCCTTCGGGCGATAGAAAATTTTCACATCACGGGCATCCCGCTGAAAGTGGAGCCGCTTTTTGTACAGGCGCTCGGGTATGTAAAAAAAGCCGCGGCTTTGGCAAATTCCGAGCTGGGCGTGTTCGACAAAAAGATTGCCTCCGCAATCGTAAAAGCCAGTGACCGCGTGATCAACGGGGAGTTTAACGACCAGTTCATCACAGACCTCATCCAGGGCGGAGCAGGCACCTCCGTGAATATGAACGCCAATGAAGTGATCGCCAATGTGGCGCTGGAAATGATGGGCAAAGAAAAAGGCGATTACGAATTTTGCCATCCGAACAATCATGTGAACTGCTCGCAATCTACGAACGATGCGTATCCCACCGCATTCCGCATTGCGCTGATGAACAAACTGACTGATTATAAAACCAGTCTTGAAAGGCTGGCGCAGTCTTTTGAAAATAAAGGCGAAGAATTTAAACAGGTGCTCAAAATGGGCCGTACCCAATTGCAGGATGCCGTACCCATGAGCATGGGCGACGAGTTCAAAGCCTTCGCTACCAATCTTCGCGAAGAACTTTCCCGCATAGAAGACAGCAAACGCCTGATCTCCGAGATCAATATGGGCGCTACCGCCATCGGTACTGGCGTGAATGCGCCGAAAACATATCCTGAGCTGGTGACCAAACACCTCCGCGAGGTGACCGGCCTGGACCTTTCCCTGGCTACGGACCTGATTGAAGCGACGTATGACACGGGCGCGTACGTGCAATTGTCTGGTGTGCTGAAACGTACCGCCGTAAAGGTTTCCAAGATTTGTAACGACCTCCGCCTGCTGTCATCCGGCCCACGGTGCGGCCTGAATGAAATAAACCTTCCGCCCATGCAGCCGGGCTCTTCCATCATGCCCGGCAAAGTAAACCCCGTGATCCCTGAAGTGGTGAACCAGACCGCGTTTTATGTGATCGGCGCGGATCTTACCCTCACCATGGCCGCGGAAGCCGGTCAGCTGCAACTGAATGTGATGGAACCGGTGATCTCTTTTTCCCTGTTCACTTCCATCACCTACATGACAAATGCCTGCAACACGCTCCGCGAAAAATGCGTGGACGGCATTACCGCGAACGCGGATCATACACAGCAGATGGTGATGCAAAGCATCGGCATCGTGACCCAGCTGAACCCGATCATCGGGTATGAAAAATCCGCTGCCATTGCGCGGGAAGCTTTGGAAACAGGCAAGTCCGTACACGATATAGCCGTTAAAGAAAAGAAACTGGTGACCCAGGAAAAGTGGGATGAAATATTCACGTTCGAGAATATGATCCGCCCCACATTCATCAACAGCTAATGTTTTACCCATGAAACCCATCACCTTACTATTGCTGGCCTGCGCCTTATGCGGCCGCGCTGAAGTAATAGCGCAGGCAACCACCGGGAAGCTCCCCCATGTTGTGATCCTCGCCACGGGAGGCACCATTGCCGGCGCCGGGGAATCCAGCGTGGGCACGGCTTATACCGCTGGCAAACTCCCCATCGAGGTATTGCTAAATGCCGTGCCGGAAGCGAAAAAAATAGCGAACATCAGTGGCGAGCAGATCGCATCCGTAGGCAGCCAGGCCATGCACGACAGTGTGTGGCTGAAACTCGCTAAAAGGATCAACGAGCTGACCGCGAGGCCCGATGTGGATGGCATTGTGATCACCCATGGAACCGATACCGAAGATGAGACCGGCTTTTTTCTCCAGCTCACCGTCAAAACCTCCAAACCCGTGGTGCTGGTGGGCGCCATGCGGTCCGCCACAGCTATTTCGGCGGACGGGCCGATGAACCTGTACAACGGCATTGTAACCGCGGCTAGTCCAAAATCAGCCGGCAGGGGCGTGCTGGTATGTATGAATGACAGGATCTATTCCGCACGGGAGGTGACAAAAACCAATACCACCAACGTAGCTACTTTTCAAAGCCCGAACGCGGGCCCGCTGGGTGTGGTCTATGACGGGGATGTGGCATATTATCACAAGATACTGCGCAAACATACTGTCGAAACAGAATTTGATATCAGCGGGGTGAATACATTACCAAAAGTAGATATCTTGTACGGCTATTCGAATATGAATCCTATACTGGTAGACGCGTTGGTGAAAGACAAAGCACAAGGCATCGTGATAGCGGGTGTTGGCAACGGGAATCTTTACCCTACGGTAGAGCAGCGGATCAAAAAAGTTACAAGCTCCGGCATAGTGGTGGTGCGGGCCTCCCGCACGGGAAGCGGCCGGGTGACCTTAAACGCGGAAACGGACGATAAGGCGCTGGGCACCGTGGTGAGCGACGATCTTAATCCGCAGAAAGCCCGCATCCTGCTGCAACTGGCGCTGCTTAAGACAAAAGATCCGAAGAAGATCCAGGAAATGTTTTTCGAATATTAGCATTCATTCCACATCGTAAACATAAATCGAAAACATGATCTGGCTTCAATTTGCAATCCTTTTAGCGGCTATCTTCATTGGCGCCCGGATGAAAGGCATTGGCCTGGGCGTAATGGGTATGGTCGCTCTTGCCCTGTATATTTTCCTTTTCCGTATGCGGCCCGCCGAACCGCCGATAGACGTTATGCTGATCATCCTTGCCGTGGTTTCCACTGCCGCCACCATGCAGGCGGCGGGCGGAATGGACTACCTGGTGCGGGTGGCGGAGAAGATCCTCCGCAGCAAACCCTCCATGATCACCCTGATGGGGCCGCTGGTGACTTTTTTTTTCACCGTATTTGCCGGCACCGCACATGTCACCTATTCCCTGCTGCCCATCATCGCTGAAGTAGCCACCAAAAAACGCATCAGGCCGGAGCGGCCTTTGAGCATTTCCGTAATCGCCTCGCACCTGGGTATTACCGCCAGCCCGATATCCGCCGCTACCGCAGCGATGATCACCATATTGCCCGGGGGGCTGGAGCCCATACAGATCCTGAAGGTATGTATCCCCGCCTGCCTGGTAGGTATCCTGGCGGGTGTGGTAGTGGTTTGGAAAAAAGGGAAAGAACTGGAAAAAGACCCCGTGTTCCTCGAAAAAATGAAAGACCCTGAGTTTGCAGCCGAACTGGACGCGGAGACAAAATCAGATACCAAACCGCTGAAACCAGGCGCCAAAATCTCCGTGATCATATTTGCCGTAGCCGTACTGGTCATCGTGCTGGCCGGCGCTTTCAAAGGCATGTTGCCCACATTTGAACCGGGCGTGGCCAATCTTTCCGTGAATGCGAACGGCACGATCAAAATGGCCGCGGTGATAGAACTGGTGATGCTGGCCGCCGCCGCGCTCATGCTGCTGTTCACCAGAACTTCCACCACCGAGGTAGCCAAAGCCAGCCTGTTTACCGCGGGCGCACAGGCGGTGGTATCCATTTTTGGGGTGGTATGGATGAGCGCCACCTTTATGGCCGCCCACGAAACGACGATCGAACATGCGCTGGGAGATATGGTCACCGCCGCCCCCTGGACGTTCGCGATCGCGCTGTTCGTGCTTAGTATGCTGCTGTTCAGCCAGGCGGCTACCACCAAGGCGCTGATGCCGCTGGGCGTGTTGCTGGGCATTGCCCCGCACAACCTCGTGGCCATGTTCCCCGCCACGAACGGGGATTTTGTACTGCCGGGTTATCCCACCCTGCTGGCTGCCATCAATTTTGACCGTACCGGGAGCACCCATATCGGGAAGTATCTCGTGAACCATAGTTTTATGATACCCGGACTTGTGAGCGTGAGTGCATCTGTAGCGGCGGGGTTCCTGTTTGCCAACTTATTCTGGTAGAAATAAGTTAAACACCCGGATATGAACTGCAAAAGCAAACTGATGTTTTTTTTGCTGCTCTGGCTGCCCCTGACGGCGGTGGCCCAGCAGCAGGAAGACACCTCGTACAGCATTTACAAACCCATTGTGCCGGTGAGTAAACAGACCCTGCTGGCGAACGTGGATGTGATCGCCAACATGCAGATGAGCTTCCAAAACGAGTTCGAAGACGGGACCTACATCCGTTCACGGTTTGTCATGAACCAGTTCAGGCTGGAGATCAAAGGGAAGGTGCATGAAAAAGTGTACTTCCGCTTCCGGGACCGCTATACAAGGACGGTCGTGCCCCAGTCCATCGACAATATCAGCCGCTCCACAGACCTGGCGTACCTCCGTTTTGACGTGGATGAACACTGGAAGATCTATGGCGGGAAGCTCTGTGCGGATTGGGGCGGGTATGAATTTGACGCGAATCCCATCGATATTTATGAATATTCAGATATTATTGAGTACGCGGACAACTTTCTGGTGGGCGCCGGTGTTAGTTATGCACTCAATAATAAAAAGCACGAGTTCACCCTCCAGCTGCTCAATGCCCGGACGGCCAATTTTTTCGAGTTGTACGATACCATCCCCGGCATACAGGAAGCCCGTTTTCCTTTTGCGGCAGTGCTGAACTGGCGCGGTAGTTTTTTCGGAGGGAAATTCAACACCATCTGGTCCTATTCCATTTTCCGCGAAGCGGAATATGAATACATGAATTATTTCGCGCTGGGCAACCAGTATAAAGGAAAAAAATTCCAGGTGGAGTACGATTTTAAATGGAGCGACGAACAGCTGGACCGGAAAGGGATCGTTTCGTCCTTTACGGATAACATTGGCATCAAAACCGCCCGGAATGTACGGTACGTCAGCCATTGGACGCGGCTGGACTATCATCTCAGCAACAAAGTGAATCTCTTTTTTGTTGGTATGTTAGACGATGCTTACTGGCAGGAACCGCAGGCGGACAGCAGGACAAAATTGCGGCAGGCCTGGGGGTACATACCAGGAGTAGAGGTTTATCCGTTTAAGAATTTAAACCTGAAAGTGTTTGGCGCGTTCATCGGGCGTAAATACAATTACACGGATTACGCGAAACAAACTTTGGGCATGACCAATCACGATAACTACAGAATATCCATTGGTATCATCAGTCCTTTGGTGATACTTTGATACTCGGGCGGTTCTCCAAGCGCGACCGGATTCAGCGGACAAATACATATTACCGGTCGAAGGAGGGAACCGCCTATCTTTGCTAAAAAATAGCAGTATTCATGAGCTATACCGTTCCGGCACAAACCCGCATCGGGCATGTGCACCTCAAAGTTTCCGACCTTCAGCGTTCGCTGGATTTTTATTGTGGTTTACTGGGATTTGAACTGATGACAAAATTCGGGGACCAGGCTGCTTTTATTTCAGCCGGCGGTTATCATCATCACATCGGGCTGAACACCTGGCACAGTAAAGGCATGCCGCCCGCACCCGTAAATGCCGCGGGATTGTATCACGTAGCCATCCTGTACCCGGAAAGGAAAGACCTGGCGGCTATCTACAAAAGACTTACTGAAGCAAAAGTGCAGTTTACCGGCTTTGCCGATCACGGAGTATCCGAGGCATTGTATCTCAACGATCCGGATGAAAACGGGCTGGAGTTGTACTGGGACAGGCCAAGGGACCAATGGCCGGTGGATGGGGAAGGCAACCTTACCATGTATACGGAACGGCTGAACCTTTCAGGCCTTTTGCAGGAGCTGGGGAAATAATCAGGCTTTCAGTTTCACCTTCACTTTAGTTTCCGTGTTTTCCATCGCTTCTTCAATGGAATGGGACCTTTTCAGGTCCAGGTTCTTCTGCATCTCAGAAGCCAGCTTCGTATAAAAACGGTGAAGGGTATTTAATTCCTCTTCGGATAAAGATTCCACATCTATCAGCCGGTTGCTGGCCGTTTTAGTGGCGGCTATCAGCTCATTGAGCTTCAGCTGGATGGATTTGGAATCTTTATTCTGCGATTTCTGGATAATAAACACCATCAGGAAAGTGACGATGGTGGTGCCCGTGTTGATCACCAGCTGCCAGGTGTCCGAAAAGCCGAACAAAGGGCCGGTGATGCCCCATACAATTATAGTGGCCATTGCCAGGATAAAAGCCCAGGGACTGCCGGTGGCGCTCACCACTTTGGTGGAGAACCGCTCGAAAACCGGAGCTTTGTTATTCTTGCCCGCCGGAACCGTGGGTTTAGTTTCCATGTATCAATAATTGATGTTCAGCAGGCGTAATTTATTGTAAAGGGTCTTGCGGTCGATGTTTAATAACTGGGCGGCTTTGGTTTTGTTGTACTTCACCGCCTTCAGTACGTTGATGATCTTGTTGTACTCCGCTTTGAGCGCAACGGATTTCAGGTCATTTTCGTCCAGCATGGGCAGGTCCGGCATATCGTCGCTGTCTTCTGCTACACCGGCGGATGCTGCCATAGCGGAGGAGTTGAGGCGGGAGAAACCACCGGCTTTCATTTCCAGCGGCAAAGCGGCCATGGTGATCTCTTTTCCGGCGGGGGTAAGAAGGCTCGCCCGGCGGATCACGTTCTTCAGCTCACGGATGTTGCCCGGCCAGTCGTACTGGCGGAAACATTCCCATACTTCCTCCGTCATTACCGGCTCGGGTTTGTTCAGCTCCTTGCTCACCTGGCTCAGGAATGAATCCACGAACAGCGGGAGGTCTGCATTCCTCACCCGCAGCGGGGGTATATGAATGGTAAATTCATTAAAACGGTGGAAAAGGTCTTCGCGGAACTTACCTTTTTGTACGGCTTCAAAGAGATTTTCATTTGAAGCGACGATCAGGCGGGTATCCACGGCAATTTCTTTCATGCTGCCCACCCGGCGGATCTGTTTTTCCTGGATCACGCGCAGCAGGGCAACCTGTATGTCGTAAGAGAGGTTTGCAATTTCGTCGAGGAAAATGGTGCCGCCGTGAGCTTGCTCAAAGGCGCCTATTTTGGTGTTGATGGCCCCGGTGAAAGCGCCTTTTTCGTGACCGAACAGTTCGCTGGCTGCCAGTTCTTTTGAAAGGCTGCCGCAATCTATCGCAATAAAGGGCTGATTGCTGCGGCTGCTGTGGTCGTGTATGAGGTGCGCCACGGATTCTTTACCCGTACCGGTTTCCCCGAAAAGGATCACACTGTAATCCGTGGGGGCTACGAGGGTGAGTTCGCGGAAAAGTTCTTTGGAAGGTTCGCTTTCGCCATATACGTATTTGCCTCCGCCGTTTTTACCGGGCTCGCTGTGTTGCGGGGTCCTTTCTTCGTGTACGTACGGCGCGACGGGCGTGCCCTGCACGGAGGGCGCGGGTTGGGAAAGGGCTTTATTTACAAGACTGAGTATTTCGTCCGGATATAATGGTTTTGAAATATAATCGTAGGCCCCGTTTTTCACCATTTCCACGGCTATCCGCACGTCGGAGTAACCGGTAATGATAATCACGACCGTCTGCGGCCTGAGCGCCCGGATGTCGTTCAGCAACTGGGCGCCGTCTGTGTCTTTCAGCCGGTAATCGCAGAGCACCAGGTCATAGGCTTCTTCTTTCATCATTTTCAGGGCCTGGGCGCCGGTCATCGTACTGTCTGTCTTAAAGCCATGTTTGCTCAGGAATTTGCTGAGCAGGGTACAAATGTTTATTTCATCATCAATAATGAGGATACTCTTCATAATATATCGATATTGGACGGATATTAAATTTACAAATAATTATGCACTTGGATGGTCAGTCAGCTTTTTACTTCGAACAGGATTTCCTGTAATTCCCCAACATTAAAAGGCTTCGGCAAAAAGTGGGCCGCTCCTGCTGTTAACGCTTTCTGTTTCTCCATCCCGTTGTCATAGGCACTGATCGTGATCACGGGGAGGTTCGGGTACCGGGATTTGATGAGAGGCAGCGCATCCAGGCCGGACCCGTCCGGCAGGTGGATATCCAGGAAAAGTACGTCTGGTTGCTGGCGCTCCAGGAACTTCATACCTTCTTTAAGGCCGTGCACATATTTCACCTTGTACCCGTGTTTACCCAGGCTGAGCTGCAAAAGTTGGCAAATATCCGGCTCGTCGTCTATTATTAAGATCAGATCTCCCATGGCGTTGGGTTTTGTCGGATTTGAGGGGTTGCTGATATCACGGGAATGTACGCGGTAGGCACTAGGTATGTTTTTTCCTGGATTCATAAACTCACTGTCCGTTTTTTGATAGAATTACTTTTTACAATTAAATACACTAATTAGACCATTGCAAACATTCTGCCGGACTGATTACATGTCTAAACAGCAATAGATGGGTAATATTTTCCACAGTTTTACCTCCTGCTGTTTCCCCAATCTGCGATAATATACAAACAAAATCATGGCTGAAAGCGCAATTGGCATGGTGGTACATTAATTGCACTTTTTCCTTTAAACACTATCGTATGGATTCACTGCAATTAAAAGGAGCGTGGAACGAGATCAAAGGTAAGCTGAAACAAAAGTATGCGGACCTGACAGACGATGATCTCCTTTACACCGAAGGGAAAGAGGACGAACTCTACGGAAAGCTTCAAACGAAACTCGGAAAGTCCAAAGAAGAAGTTGAAAAGCTAATCAACGAGCTATAGCCGTTTTACAACCGGTTATACTTTTATCATAGCTGTTGTTTTAGTTATTGGCTGCTTTATATGGTTATAAAATGTTGAGCAGTATTACAACAGGTATCCAGAACCGGATTACATGTTCAATGCACAAGCAAAACATATTTACAACCTGAAAGCTTGCCAGGCTGTCCTGCACCATAGGGTGCGGGACAGTTTTTTAAGATATCCGTTCTTTGTTGCCCGGCACGCTCCATAGTCACTTAGCCCCAACCTTCTTGTCATAGATTGATCCTTCATTTTTTTCTCATCCAGCAGGTTACCCCGAAACAACGATTTTTGCTTAAAAAAAGACAGTCCCGGTAAATTTCCGGGACTGTCTTTTTTATTACCTGTTCACGGCTTCCACATCGCGCATGTGGCGGATGTTGTCGTGGGAGGTTTTCAATTTGTCCTGCTGCTGGCGGATGATTGTGCGGAGGTCTTCCGGCAGGTAGTCCTGCTCCATTGCCTGGCGGTATGATTTCTGGGCGGCGTCCTCGCCATATTCGCAGGAGGCCAGTATCGCGTGGCGGTCCGCGCCGCCGAAAGACACCTTTACGTCCATCCAGGTGCGGTAGATCTTCCCTGCGAAGGTGGTGTCCCTTTCCCGGTCTTCACCCATATTACGGAGGTAACGGTTCAGTTCCGCCGTAAAATGTTTGCTGTCCGAGATCATGGTGTCAAAAAGTGTCTTCAGGTCTGATTCGTCCGTTTGTTTCGCGGCTTTCTCGTAACCCTCAATGCGGTCGTTATTAATTTTGACAAGGTCTTCTACGACAGCTGCGATTTTCTGATGATTTTCCATGATGGTTAAATTTTTTGAGTGATCTGATAACCCATCCTGTCCAAAAAGGACGCCATGCGGATACCGCGCCTTAATGGCGCCCTGATGGCGATCTATCACCACTGATGGGGGAAGCGCTTCCACATACCGGGGGCTGAAATCCGCTACAGCATTAATAAACAGGCGTTTTAGGATTGGCATAATATTTTAACTGTATCTTCTGAACTAAACATCATATGCCATGAGTAATTTACTTTATCTGATCGCGGTGATCCTTATTATAGGATGGTTACTCGGATTCTTTGTTTACTCCGCAGGCGGCCTTATTCACGCATTGCTGGTACTGGCGATCATTGCCGTGCTGATCAATATCATCCGTGGCAGGGCCGTATAAACACCAAGGGTAAAAATTCGATCCATAAAAACGGGGAAAGGGCAATCCTGTAAGACTGCTTTTTTCCCGTTTTGTTTGTAAATTCCACCTATGAATACAATTTTGTTGCCCTTCCTCCTGTTTTTCGCACAGCAGCGCATGCCTCCCATACTGATCACAGATCAGGCGCAGCACCGTATTATTATGGCCGATGCCACATCCGGAACCGTTTATTGGGAATGGAAAGCGGACGATGTGCCGGATGGGCACAAAAAATGGTTCAGCAATCCCAGCGATGCAAAAATGGTATTGAATACGGAATACGTGCTTACCTGCGCTTCCGGCGGCGGTGTGGCGCTTATCAGGCTGCGGGACGGGAAGACGGTATTTTATGATTATGCCGGAGGCAACACACATTCAGCGGACATCCTCCCCGATCTGAATATTGTAACAGCGTCCAGCACCGGGAATTACCTCTGCGTTTTCAGGGCGGACACGGCCGGCGGTTACCAGCAGGGCCGGCTGAAACAAAAGATCTTCCTGGCGGACGCGCACAGCGCCGTATGGTATTATGGCCGGCTGTGGGCAGCGGGCCGCAGCAAACTGTATTCCTTCCGGTACAACGGCTCCCGCGAAACGCCCACCCTCAACAAAGAAGATTCCTTAAAGATCCCCGGCAAAAATGCGCATGACATGATCGTGGCGCCCGCTACACAAACCATGTGGCTCAGCATGGAAGACACTTTGCTGGAGTTTCATGTTCCCAGTAAACAATTCGGCCCCGTCAAAAGCGCGCTGCAGCATGACGTGAAAAGCGTATCCCCCGGCCACGGCACACCATCGCTGGTCACCGTGCCGAAAGAACAATGGTGGACGGATGAGATCTTTAACACGGAGGGTAAAAGCGTATTAAAAAAAGAAGGACTGAAGATCTATAAAGCCCGCTGGGCGGCGTCCATAAGGTCTACTGTGTATACGGTAGAACCGGACGGCTCCAGGGGCAGGCCGATATTGATGCCGCGTTCCAACTAAGACAAAGGTAATATGATCGTGAAAAGCGTTCCTTCCCCGGGCGCGCTTTCTACATGTATGGTCCCTTTGTGATTGATAATGATATTCTGCGTGGAAGTTAGTCCAAGGCCGGTTCCCTTTGTTTTTGACGTAAAGAACGGGTCGAACAGGCGGGCTTTGTTATCCTCGGGGATGCCCATCCCGTTGTCCCGGATGCGGATGTAGGCTTTGCCGTTTTCCGATTGCGTGCTCACCGTCAGGATGCCTTCGCCGGGTATCATGGCTTCCACCGCGTTGATCAGGATATTCAGCAGCGCGATATTCATTTTTTCGTCATCGGCCTGCAAGGTTACATTTTCTTCGGTGTAAAACTCCTTCAGTCGGATATTATTCAGCTGGAGGCGGTCGTAAGCCAGGGCCAGCGCATTTTTCAACAGCGTGTTCACGTGCCAATCCTGCAGGTGCAGCTCCATCATCCGGGTGGATTGCAGCAGCTCCGTCACCAGCTGGTTGATGCGGGTACAGTTCCGTTCTATGATATCCAGGTACAGCTGGTGGTCTTCCGAGTCCGGCGTGCCATCCTGGTTGAACTGGCCCACGGCCAGCAGGATATTGGTAAGCGGGTTCCGCACTTCATGCGCAATCACACGGGCGATGCGGCCGGAGATCACGAACTTTTCCTGCTGGCGTTTTTCCAGCTCTTCCCTTTTCTTTTCGGTAATATCTTCCGCCACGCAAAGGAATGTGCCCAGCTGTTCGTCCAGTTTGTTGGCATTTACCAGCACTTCTATCTTTTGCCCGCTTTTATTTTTAAAGGAAAATTCTTTCTGAATGATCGCATCGTCCTCACAGATGTCCAGCAGGAACTGCAAAGCCTCCGCTTCGTGTACGAACAGGTCCTTAAGGTTCATTTTCAGGAATTCATCGCGGCTGTACTGCATTTTCCGCAGCACGGTCGGGTTCACCTCGATGATGTTCTTGTTGCAATCGGCCAGTACGATAAGGTCATGGCTTTTCTCGAATATCCCGAAATACTTGCGTTCGTTTTCCGCGATGGTGCGCAGGTGTTTGAACTCCATGATGCCATAACGGATGGCGCGCTCCAGCTCGGGGCCGGTGATCTCGCCTTTCACAAGGTAATCGGAGGCGCCCGCCATCATCGCTTCATTATCTATCGCATAGTCTCCCTTGCCCGTGAGCATGATCACGGGGGCTTCGTAGCCTATTTTCTGAAAATGACGGAGAATATCAAGGCCGGTGTAGCGGCCCAGGCGGTAATCCACGAGGTACAGCTCGTGTTCTTTTTTTTCAATGGCTTCAATCGCTTTGTCGTAAGTAGCGGCCCAATCTATGGTGTACTGGTTGCTAGTAACGTCCTGCAGTAGTGTATTGACAAGAAAAAAATCATCCTCATCATCGTCCACCATCAATATGCGTTTCCGGGTGTCTTTCATTGTTGTTTCCCAATAGTTAGATTTCTTAATGCAATAAACATGCAAAACATTTTAATCGTCACTCTTTTGTTTTACGGGGAGTACGATCACGAAGGTGGAGCCCTCGCCGGCTGTGCCAAAGGCGCTGATATAGCCGTTGTGGGAGTCCACGATCTTTTTGCAGATGGCCAGGCCTATACCGGTGCCTTTGTATTCGCTGACGCCGTGGAGGCGCTGGAAAAGTAGGAATATCCTGTCCGCATACACCTGGTCGAATCCAATGCCGTTGTCTTCAAAGGAAATGCGGCAATAGGTATCTCCCCATTTTTTTTCGCTGGCCATGCCGGCTTCCCGGCCGGTGATCAGTTCCCGCCGGATGCGGATCTCCAGGGGCCGGTCCGGGTGGGCGAATTTGATGGAGTTGGACAGGAGGTTGAGGAACAGCTGGTGGAAACCGGTATCGCTGCCTTCTATGACGGGTAGCTGGTCGAAGAGGATGGAGCCTTTTTTTTCCTGGAGGGATACTTCCAGGTCGCCGATCACGTCCTGGAGGATCTCGTTGAGGTCGATCGGTACGAGGCTTTCAGGGGTAATGCGGCCGGCGCGGGAAAATACGAGCAGGTCGTTGATGAGCACGCGCATACGGCCCACCGCCGCTACCATACGGTCAATGAGCTGACCGGCCTCATCCGGCAGCTCGTTCCGGTGTTTCGTGAGCAGCCGGTCTGAGAACGTGGATATCTTGCGCAGTGGCTCCTGGAGGTCATGAGAGGCTATGTAGGCAAACTGTTCCAGTTCTTTGTTGGTTTTGTTCAGCAGTGTGATGTTTTCCTGTAATTCCCGCTGGTAGCTTTTCATGCGGGTTTCGATATGCAGCTGGAGGCGGAATTCGCGGGTGAGCGTAACATATGAATAGATCCCGATAAGAATGGCTATGAGGGAAATGACGAATACGACGGGAATGGAGAGGCCGGAGAAAAAATGGAACATGCGTGTTTTTTCATTCAGCTGCGCCTGTTCTATCAGGATCATCTGCTCCACTTTGGCGTCTATCCGGTCCATGGACACCTCCGCTTCCTGGATGGTGGCCGTACTCGCGTTTTTTTCCTGCCCGGCGGTGAGCTGCATGTATTTCACGTCCAGCAGCCGTTTGAGCGTGTCCAGGTTGCGCTGCTGTACGGGATCGTCTATAATACGGCGAAGCTTGCGGTATTCATTTTCTATCTTAATGCTCCGCTCTTCCATGCTCGGGTTCAGGAAAGCCTGTTCTTTGGTGAGATTGTAGCCCCTGATAGCGGCTTCCGCGTCTTTCAGGTAACGGGTAATGGCATCCAGCCGCTTGGACACTTCCACGGCATGGCTCAGCCTGTCCGCATTGTGCATGAGATTTCTGGCAATCACATATGACACGACGGAAGCCACTACTATTATCGTAAATGCGATAAAAAAACCGATCCTGATTTTTTTTTGTACGCTGATATGCATGAATTCAAACGTTTTATGTCCCCCTTTTTCCTGTGAACGATTTTCTACATAGTGAAAACGTAATTCTACAAAGAAATTCCCCCTCCGGGATTTAACAGGATTGAATTTACAAAAAGCCGCTCAAAACGCGGATTAAACAGCAGGTGGAACGCATCCGGGTAGCTGTTTATATTGTTGTTGCCCATTTCACAGCAAAACATATGCCCCGCATTGGAATGCCGTTTGGACTACCTATTGGGTAAACCTGAAATCTACAGAGACTTTCACTGTGTTACTATCAGAATTTTTTTACACCTTAAAACTGTGAGTTATGAAGAGCCAAGCCAATCAGGACACCCAGGCCAAGCCCGGACAAAAAGGCCAGAACAGCCAGCAACCCCCGGGAAAGGAAGGGAACCAGGAGCGAAACCGTGACCAGGGAAGCCATGGCCAGGGAGGCGGACAGCCTAAACCAGGCCTCGACAAGGGTGAAGACGAAACAAAGCCCGAAATTCCCAAGGAAGTGCCCAAACGCGAAATAGAGCGTAAGCCCAGCGACCCTCAGTCCGAACCGGAAACAGGCCCAAAGCCTGAAATACCTGACAAAGGGCCCGATAAAAGCCCTAAACAACAGGTTCCCGAAAACGAAGAAAATAACGACGTGGAAGAACAATCACCGGACATCACAGGAGAAGAGAAAAAGGAAGAAAGCCTGGTGGATCCCCGCGATCGTTTCCCATTTCCTAACAAGTAGTCAATCAACGCAATTCATCACCAGATAATCTTCTCATGTTATGGCAACTAAATCCACAGGTTCCCGCAACGGAACCGGCAAAAACACCACGAAACGTACGACGGCCGCAAAAAGCGCCGCCCCCACCCGTAAAAACACCGCAAAAAGCAACGGGAAAAACGGTGATATGCCCAATTCAAAATTCCACCAGCTCTTTATGGATGAGCTGAAAGATATCTACTGGGCAGAGAAACATCTGGTAAAAGCATTGCCCAAAATGCAGAAAGCGGCTACCTCTTCCGAGCTGATAGACGCATTTGCGGATCACCTGGCCCTTACAAAAGGGCACGTCACCCGCCTGGAAGAAGTATTTGAGCTGATGGGCGCAAAACCTGTCGCCAAAAAATGTGAGGCCATGGACGGGCTCGTGACCGAAGCCCAGGAACTGATCAGTGAAGAAGAGGAGTCATCCGTACTGGATGCCGGGCTGATCATCGCCGCGCAAAAGGTGGAGCATTACGAGATTGCCACATACGGCAGCCTCCGCACCCTGGCCACCAGGATGGGGCATATGGAAGCCGCCAATATCCTTGGCCGGACGCTGGACGAGGAAAAGGAAACGGATTCTTTGCTCACGCAGATCGCAGAATCTTCCGTGAACGAAGAGGCAATGGCGGAATAGCCGCCGTTGCGGGAAAGAGGCTGAAGACGGTCACCCGTTCCAGCCTCTTTTCATTTTTAACAACGGAACTATGCAGAAATCAAATAAAAAAAAGGATATACGCCCGCCGCAGCACCAGAACCGGCAGCCGGGAATAGAATCGAAAATGATACCGCAGCCCGTGGCTGAAAAAACAGATAAACCCGCGGGCGGAAAACTCCAGGACAGGATCGCGGTGATCACAGGCGGGGACAGTGGCATTGGCCGGGCCGTGGCACTGGCGTTTGCCGCCGAAGGCGCACATATCGTCATTTCTTATTATGATGAGGACGGGGATGCGGAAGATACCGCCGCCAGGGTACGAGCTTTGGGGCGGGAGGTGCTGCTGGTGCCGGGCGATATCAGCAGGGAGAAACACTGCCAGAAGATCATCAAAAAAACCGTGGACCGCTTTGGCAGGGTAGACGTGCTGGTGAACAACGCCGCCGTTCAGTTCCCGCAAAAAAAAATTGAAGACATTACATCTGAGCAACTGGTCCGCACTTTTTCAGTCAACATCTTTGCACAATTTTATATGGTACGGTTTGCCCTGCCGCATATGCGGAAAGGCAGTTCCATTATTAACACCACTTCCGTAACGGCCTACCGCGGCAGCGGCCACCTGGTGGATTATTCCTCCACGAAAGGGGCCATCGTGTCATTTATCCGCTCCCTTTCCTCCATGCTGGCGGACAGGGGGATCAGGGTGAACGGCGTAGCCCCGGGCCCCATCTGGACCCCGCTCATCCCCGCAACGTTCCCCGCTTCGCATGTGGCGGAATTTGGCTCGGATGTACCGCTCAAAAGAGCCGGCCAGCCTGTGGAAGTGGCTACCAGTTACGTTTTCCTGGCATCAGACGATGCGGGATATATAACCGGCCAAATACTGCACCCCAATGGAGGAGAAATTGTTAACGGCTAATGACCCCGCCGCGATGGCCCAGGCGGCCCGCCTGCGCTACGTTTCGCCGGCCCGCCCGGGTTATGCGCGTGTACGCGAAGGCAAGGAATTTTCTTACCTCGATACCTCCGGCAAAAAGATCACCGACGAAGAGATCATTGACCGCATCAAAAAACTGGTGCTGCCGCCCGCCTGGGAAGACGTGTGGATATGCCCTTACCCGAACGGTCACCTCCAGGCCACCGGCACGGACGCGCTCGGCCGCAGGCAATACCGCTACCACACCCGTTGGGCCTCCATGCGCAACCAGACGAAATACAACCGGCTGCTGCAATTCGGGCGGGTACTGCCGCGCATCCGCGCGCAGATCAAAAAAGACCTCCGCAGGAAACAGCTGGACAAACAACGCGTATGCGCCATCGCCCTGCGGATCATGGAAGAAACGCTCATGCGCGTGGGCAACGCCGAGTATGAAAAGAAGTATCATTCCTACGGCCTTACCACCCTGCACAACAACCATGTGAAAATAAGCGGCAACGAATTATTTTTCCGTTTCAAAGGCAAAAAGGGCGTGGAACAAAAGATTTCGCTGCGCCATGCTTCGCTGGCGAGGCTGCTGAAAAAAGTGCGGGACATCCCCGGCCAGGAACTGTTTCAATATTATGAAGACGGTGAAGTGAAAAGCCTGGACTCCGGCGAACTGAACGATTACCTGAAGGACATTACAGCCGAAGAATTTACCTGCAAAGACCTGCGCACCTGGGCCGGGACATTGGAGGCGCTGCACCTGCTGGCGGCCTGCGAGCCCTTTGAGTCACAGGCGGCCTGCAAAAGGCAGATCGTGGAAGTGATCGATCATGTGGCGAAGAAACTGGGGAATACCCGCGCAGTGTGTAAAAAATACTACGTTCATCCCTGCCTGCTCACCCTTTATGAAGAAGAAAAACTGGGGAAATATTTGCAAAAAGATGTGGATGAAAAACTACTGTTACGCATCCTGAAGGACCAGGCGCAAAAAAAATAGAGACGACCGTGAAGTACGTCTCTATTCTCTTATTACCCTCATTCATCACAGTCCGCCGAAGATCACCTGGTCTTCCCTGTCTTCAACAGGTATCTTCTTCAGGAACTCATCAAATCCTGCTTCGTCGTGGGAGGAATACATGCCATACGCATCCAGTACATAGCCTTTATGGCCTTCCTGGTCTTCCAGGAGGTACAATACGGAATTATCCGATGGGTCCGATTCTCCTTCAAAACGGTAGGTCTTGATGATCTTCAAATCTTCCGGGTTATAGATTTGTTCCCCGTCAGGAGATTGCATCCTGCCGTGGTCGCTTACTTTAAATTCATTGTCGTAACCTTTGGAGTGCAGCTTGGCCAGCACCTGGGAAAGGGTGGTCATTTCATTGGGTCTATTTGGTGTGGGTGTTTCCATAATTGTATCGGGTTTGTTCTACCGTTAAATGCCAAAACCTATGCCATAGAATCTGGCCTGATTGTTGGCTTGTATTTTTTAGAAAGTATTAACACCAACCGTTAAATACGATATTTATTCGAAGAATGTATTCCCCCCAATAGTTATGCATATTAAAGAAAACACGGCCGTTCGGTTCCCCGGGCGGCTTATTTTTTTGTGCCCGGTGGTATAATCATTGTTGTACAAAGGAAAAACCATCTTCCATGAGATCAATATGGACAGGCAGCATAGGCTTCGGGCTGGTGAACATCCCGGTGAAATTATACAGCGCCGTCCAGGACAGTCGCCTGGACCTTGACATGCTGGATAAAAAAGATCACTCCCGTATCCGCTTCCAGCGGATCAACGAAAAAACAGGCAAAGAAGTGGCCTGGGAAAACATCGTGAAAGCTTACAACTACAACGATGAATACGTGGTGCTGGACGATTCCGATTTTGAGGACGCCAGCCCGAAAAAAAGCAAAGTCATAGAGATCACCACCTTTACCGCCACGAACGAAATAGATGCTGTGTATTTCGAATCGCCTTATTTCATCGCGCCGGATAAAAGCGGCGCCAAGGCTTATGAACTGCTGCGCGCAACGCTTGAAAAAACAGGCAAGGTAGGCGTGGCCCTTTTTGTACTGCGCTCGCAGGAACACCTGGCGGTCGTCCGCGCAAAGGATGATTACCTGATGCTGCACCGCCTCCGCTTCGCGGAAGAAGTACGGGAACCGGATGAGATTTCCTTCCCCGCTAAAACCGCCATCCCTAAAAAGGAACTGGACATGGCTATGAAACTGGTGCAGCAATACACGGAGCCATTTGACATTGCCGGGTACAAAGATGAATACAGGAAGGAATTGCTGCGCATCATCAAAGCCAAAGCCAGCGGCAAACGCGCCAAAGTGAAGAAGATGAAAGTGGTCACGACCAAGAGCACGGACCTGTTCGATCAACTGAAAGCCAGTCTTGGTACGGGCAGTAAAAAACGAGCATCATGAGCCTTCAGAAATATAACCAGAAGCGGGACTTCAAACAGACCTCGGAGCCGAAGTCCGGCAAAAACAAAGGCAAGGAACATATTTTCGTGGTACAGCGGCATCATGCCACCCGCCTGCATTACGACTTCCGGCTGGAGATGGACGGTGTGCTGAAAAGCTGGGCCGTGCCGAAAGGCCCCAGCCTGAACCCGGAAGACAAACGCCTGGCGATGGAGGTGGAAGACCATCCCTACGACTACAAGGATTTTGAGGGAGAGATACCGCCGGGCAACTATGGCGCGGGGTACGTGTACGTCTGGGACAAGGGCACTTACGAGTTGCTGCATGAGAACGGGAAATCGTTTGACGCATCGGCGCTGAAGGAATGGAAATCCGGGAACCTGAAAGTGGTGCTGCACGGGAAAAAACTGAAAGGCGAATTTGCTTTGGTGAAAATGAAAGGGCGTGAAGAAAATGCCTGGCTGATGATCAAACACCGGGACAAATACGCGGTGGATGAAGCCTACGACAGTGAAGAACATACGCCGAAGCGGATCATTGAGAAGCTGAAAGGCCCGTCTAACAATAAAGTCGCGGAGGCGAAAGGGAGAAAGGCGCCGGCGAAAAAGGCCCCGGCGAAAAAGGCGGCGGCAAAAAAGGCTACGCCTAAAAAGAAAGCGGCGACCGCGAAGAAAGCCACGCCCCGTGCTAAAAAGAGCGCATCCGCCACAAAGACTAAAACGGCCGCGAAAAAAGAAACCGAGCGTACATCCGCCATAAAGGGATTTTATAAGCCAATGCTGGCCACGCTTGTAGACGCCCCCTTTGACCGGGAAGGCTGGATCTTCGAAACCAAATGGGACGGCTACCGCGCCATCGCTTCCGTGAAGAACGGGAAGGCTGAGCTGTACTCCCGCAACAAACTTTCTTTCAACGAAGCCTATGCGCCTATCGTTGAGGCTGTGGAGAATATTCCACACAATGTAGTGCTGGACGGAGAGATCGTCATCCTGGGCACGAACAAAAGATCGGATTTTCAGGCTTTGCAGAACTATCGTTCTACAGGCAAAGGGAAGCTCATTTACGAGGTATTTGATCTTTTGCATCTTGATGGCCATAAATTGGAAGATCTGCCCTTGCTGGAGCGGAAAATACTGCTGGAAGAGATCGTGAAACAGTTGAATGATCCGAGGGTGCAATACTCCGGGCATGTGAAAGACAAAGGCGTACAGTTATTCGAAAAGGCCGCAAAGGCAGGATGGGAAGGCATTATCGCTAAAAATGGGGAAAGTAATTACGCAGGCGGCGTGCGTACGCTCAACTGGCTGAAGATGAAAGTGCTGAACCGCCAGGAAGCCGTGATCTGCGGATATACCGAGCCCCGTGGCGCCCGCAAGAACATCGGCGCGCTGCTGCTGGGCGTATACGAAGGCAAAAAGCTGCAATACATCGGCCTTTGCGGCGGCGGGTTCAATGACGCCGGTCTCAAAAGCCTTTACAAAACATTACAGGAATACCGCCGTGATACTTCGCCGTTTGAAGAAAAAATAAAAACGAACATGCCCGTCACCTGGCTGGAACCGAAGCTCGTATGTGAAGTGAAGTTCTCCGAATGGACGCAGGGAGGGATTTTAAGACAACCCATTTTTATCGCGCTGCGTGAAGACAAACCCGCCACCGCCGTAAAACGTGAAGTGGCCAAACATATCACTGGCGCCGGGAAACCACCGGCCGCCGCTAAAAAAGCTGCTATGAAAAAGTCCGAAGCAACCATGCAAAACCCGTCTGAAGTAGAAAAGGACCGTGTGCTGAAGCTGAACAAACAGGACGTTCAGCTCACTAACCAGCAAAAGTTCTACTGGCCGAAAGAGAAGATCACCAAAGGCCAGCTGATCGATTATTATTTGTCTGTGGCGGATTACATCCTGCCGCACCTGAAAGACCGCGCCCTGTCGCTGCACCGCTACCCGAACGGGATCGCGGGCACCAGTTTTTACCAGAAAGACCTGGACCTGGACCAGGTGCCCGGCTGGCTGAGGACCACACCGGTGCATTCCGAATCCACCAATAAAGTGATCGATTACCTGGTGTGCAACAACGAGGCTACGCTTGCCTATATGGTGAACCTGGGCTGTATCGAGATCAACCCCTGGCTCTCCCGCATCCGTAAGCCGGACTATCCTGATTATGTGGTGATAGACCTTGACCCGGAAGACATTGCTTTTACCAGCGTGGTGGAAACCGCGCAAACCATCCGCAAGATCCTCGAAGCGCATGATATCGTTTCCTATTGCAAAACCTCCGGCGCCAGCGGCCTGCATATCTATATTCCCACCGGCGGAAAGTACCCGTACGAAACCTGCCGCCTGTTTGCGGAATACATTGCACAGGAGGCGAACGAACAGTTGCCCGAAATGACCAGTATCATCCGCGCCAAAGCAAAAAGGAAAAAGAAAGTCTACATCGACTTTTTACAGAATGCCTGGGGGCAGACGATAGCCAGCCCCTATTCCGCAAGGCCGCAGCCCGGCGCGCCCGTAGCCACGCCGCTGCACTGGAAGGAGGTGAATGCCAAACTCAACGTAAAAGATTACCATATCGGCAATACATTAAAAAGACTGGAAAAACAGGGAGATCTCTGGGAAAATATCCTGAAAGAAAAAAACGACCTGAAGACAATTCTGAAAACGGTGGCACAATAGGCACGTTATTGGCTTTGTTTAAAACATTGGATAACGGGGGTGTGAATGTGGAATGATGTTTTTAACCAAATCCAATGCGTATGCAACAAACAATTCAATCACCACGTAAACTGCCGTGGATATACGGTGTACTGATAGGACTGATCAGCATTTTATTCACCCTGTTCTTTTATATCACGCAGTGGATATCCGACCTGTGGACCGGTTACTTCGTCAATACGTTGATCTTTGTCGGGGTAATGGTATCTGTGATACACGCGAACAAGGCGTATGGCGGAAGAGCATCGCTGGGCAGGTTGTTTATGACAGGCCTTCTCACAGCCTTTGTGGCGGTGGTGATGGTGTCTACCGCCAATATCCTCTTCCAGCTGGGTACGGAACCCGTGATGGGTACAGGGGAAAACATCCCGTCTGACGGGGCGCGGATGAACGAATACAGTGACTACAAAAGACAGGGGTACTGGATATTTACGATCACGAGCGTATTTGTGACCAATGCCGTACTGGGCGCGCTTGGCGCATTGCTGGGCGCGGTAACGGTGAAGCGCAACCAGAAGACCACCGATGCAAAATAAAGTATAACGGATCAATCATAGATAACCGGGGCCGGTCTGAGGACTGCGCCCCGGTTTTTTTATTTAATGTGGATTACTGATTACTTTTGCTTCCATGTCAAAAGGCACCATACTGATTATCGATGATGAAGAACAGCTCCGTAAACTGCTGGGCAGGCTGCTGGCGCTGGAAGGGTACACCATCCTGGAAGCGGGAAATGTCAAAGCTGCGCAGAAGCTGCTGGAGCGGGAGGAGGTGCAGGTGATCCTGTCCGATGTGAAACTCCCGGACGGCAACGGGGTGGAACTTACACAGTCCATCAAACAGAAATACCCGGAGACGGAGATCATCGTGCTCACGGCCTACGGGAACATCGAAGACGGTGTGCAGGCCATTAAAAACGGCGCTTTTGACTACATCACCAAAGGAGATGACAATAACCGCATCCTGCCGCTGGTGAGTAAAGCCATGGACAAAGCGTTCCTCCAGTACCGGGTGCGTTCGCTGGAAGACAAAATAGGCGGCAAACACGATTTTGATAACATTATCGGCGAATCGGCTGAAATAAAAGAAGCCATCGCGCTGGCCCGCAAAGTGGCGGGTACGGACGTGACGGTGCTGCTGCTGGGCGAAACCGGCTCTGGCAAGGAAGTATTCGCCCAGGCCATTCACCGCGCCAGCGAACGCGGCTCACAGCCTTTTGTGGCGGTGAACTGCAGCGCCTTTGGCAAGGAAATACTCGAAAGCGAACTGTTCGGCCACAAAGCAGGCGCCTTCACCAGCGCCATAAAAGATAAAAAAGGTTTCCTGGAAGAAGCCCACAACGGCACCATCTTCCTGGACGAGATCGGCGAAATGGCCATAGAGCTGCAAGCCAAGCTGCTGCGTGTGCTCGAAACGCGGGAGTTCTACAAAGTAGGGGATTCCAAACCCATTAAAGTGAACATCCGGATCATCGCCGCCACCAACCGCGAACTGGAAAAAGAGATCGCGGAAGGCCATTTCAGGGCGGACCTGTATTACCGCCTCTCCGCTTTCCAGATCACGTTGCCTTCCCTTAATGAGCGCAGGAAAGACATTCCGCTGCTCGCGCAATATTTTATACAGCAGCTCGCCCCCAAAAACAGCCGGAAAATTTCCGGGATGACGGAAGCCTTCAGCAAAGCCCTGCGCGAGCACAGCTGGAAAGGTAATATCCGGGAACTGCGGAACGTGATAGAAAGGGCCGTGATCCTTTCGGACACACCCGAGCTGGATATCTCCGCCCTTCCCCTGGATTTCAGGATGAACGGCCCGGCGGATGACGCCCTCACCCTCGCGGATGCGGAACGCAGACACATTATCCGCATCCTTCACCACGTAAAAGGCAACAAAACGAAAGCCGCCGAAGTTATGCAGATCGGCCTCACCACCCTGTACAATAAGATCAAAGAATACAATATCCAGTAGCCCTTTTGGAGTAGTATTCCGGTCCGCTTTCCGGCGGATCTGATAGTATTTTGCTTTTTGCCTGGGAATTACCTCGTAAATACAGGAAACCTATATGGAGCCTATAGGAGAGGTATAGGCAAGGCGGAGTTGAGGTGGAGATGAGGTGGACTTGATCAGGACGAAAACCGGGTAATATGCTATTAATCCGTAATCTCCCCGAACTACCCGTTTTTGCAAACACCCTTCAGATTCTGCATGGTTCCGTGCATAGGCATACAGTGCCTGAAAACTACTAATTGTTTGTTTGTCAGAAGGTTACGACTTGCTTAAACCATTTGGCATTTCAATGGTTAATAGGGGGTCAAACGTAATCATTATGTTACCGGACGCAAAAGTACCGTTACTGATCGCACACCAGATACCCGCATTGTCGGGCATACAACAGGGCGCGGTACTGACAAAAATCATCGGCGTATTTTCCGCCTATACCCGTAATGCCATCAGGGAAGGCCAGGTTCCTGAAATCAGGAAATGCCTGTCCATGGCAGGGGTTCTATACAAAAACGGCAGCAAGGGCCTTAAAAATGCGATAGAATCTGTTTTTCTCTACAGCATCTCTCCCTTCCTGGACTCTCCGATCAAATCTTACCTGCCGGTTTCACTGAGACAAATCCGTCATCAAATCATCTTAAATAACGCATTATGTTAATCGGACTATTGCTCCTTGCGGGCCTCGTTTGCTTCTGGCTGTTCTTTAAATCTGTGGACTATTTCGAAAACATTTAAACCGAACGCTTTATGATGAACGCACTATTCGTCTTATCAATCCTGGTATTCATCTACATGATCTATGTACTCCTGAAACCGGAAAAATTCTGAATCCCTAACAGCTATTTAAACAATGAATACAGAACTCTTAGGCGTCATAGCCTCCTATGCGCTGACATTGATCATAGCCATCTTTCTTGGCCGGTACATCGCCAAAACATTTGCCGGCGAAAAGACCTGGATGGACTTCCTGGCGCCGCTCGAAAGATTTATTTACAAGATCTGCGGCATCAATCCCAAAGAGGAAATGAACTGGAAACAGCACCTCAAGGCATTGCTTACCATCAACATGCTCTGGTTTGTATATGCCTTCTTCCTGTTGATTTTCCAGGATAAACTTCCCCTCAACCCGGATGGCAACCCGGGCCAGACGCCGGACCTGGCGTTTAATACGGCCATCAGTTTCCTTGTGAACTGTAACCTTCAGCACTACTCCGGCGAATCCGGCCTTACTTATTTCACCCAGCTGTTCGTGATCACCTTCCTGCAATTCGTAAGCGCAGCTACCGGTATCGCGGCACTGATCGTCGTGTTTAAAGCCTTCAGGGACAAAACCACTACCAAGCTGGGCAACTTCTGGGACTTCCTGGTAAAAACCAATACCCGCATCCTTCTCCCGATCTGCGTGGTGATTGCGCTGATACTGGCATTTAACGGTACACCCGCCAGCTACGCCGGTAAAGATACCATCGTAACCATGCAGGGCGACACCGTAGGCGTATCCCGCGGCCCCGCAGCCGGCATGATCGCCATCAAACACCTGGGTACTAACGGTGGCGGCTGGTTTGGAGCCAACTCCATCCACCCGCTGGAAAACCCGAACTACCTCACCAATATGACGGAAGTTATTTCACAGGTGATCATCCCCATCGCCATGATATTTGCTTTTGGCATATTCATCAGGCGCCGCAAATTCGCCAATATCATATTCGGCGTAATGACATTGGGCATGCTGATCCTGCTGATCCCTTCCATTATACAGGAGACAGGCGGCAACCCCGCTATCGCCAAAATGGGCGTTTCGCAACTGACCGGGGCCATGGAGGGCAAGGAGGTCCGGTTCGGGCCTACGGCCACTGCATACTGGAGTACCGTCACGACGATCATCTCCACCGGTTCGGTAAACGGCTTCCACGACAGTACCATGCCGCTCACCGGTATGATGCAGCTGGTAGCCATGATGACGAACTCCTTCTACGGCGGCTGTGGTGTGGGGATACTCAACTATTTCATCTTTATCATCATCGCGGTATTTATTTCAGGGCTGATGGTAGGGCGGACGCCTGAGTTCATGGGCCATAAGGTAGAAGCGAGAGAGGTGAAGATAGCGGCGCTGGTCGCATTGCTCCATCCTTTCCTGATACTGGCGGGCACCGCGCTTTCATCTTTCGCAATAGCACACGGCTGGGGCGCCAATTGGGCGGTACAACCGGGCAACTGGCTGAACAACCCCGGGTATCACGGTTTCTCCGAGATGTTATACGAATACACTTCTTCAGCGGCGAACAATGGTTCCGGCTTTGAAGGGCTGGGGGATAACAATATTTTCTGGAACGTATCCACTGGTTTTGTGCTGATCCTGTCCCGTTACCTGCCGATCATCGGACCGGTAGCTATCGCGGGCCTGCTGGCGCAGAAGAAATATGTACCCGAATCTGCCGGTACGCTGAAGACGGATACAGCCACCTTCGGTATCATGACCTTTGCCGTGATCGTGATCATTGCCGCGCTGGCATTTTTCCCTTCACTGGCCCTGGGGCCTATTGCGGAATATTTCTCCCTGTATTAATGAAAAATGCTGAATGATCATGAAAACAAAAGATAATACACTGTTCCCGGCGGATCTCGTAAAGGAAAGCCTGAAACAATCCTTCGTAAAACTGAACCCACGGGTATTGATTAAAAACCCGGTGATGTTCACCGTAGAGCTGGGCACCATCGTGATGCTGATCGTTACGCTCCGGACCTTATTCACCGGAGACGTATCACAGGGCAGCTTCGGTTACAACCTCACTATTTTTATCGTGCTGCTGCTCACCGTGCTGTTCGGCAACTTTGCAGAAGCTATTGCGGAAGCGCGCGGTAAAGCGCAGGCGGAAAGCCTTCGTAAAACAAGGGAAGAAACCCCGGCCAAAAAGATACTGGCCGTAGGCGAGATCTTCACCGATGAAATAAAAGTAGTATCCTCCTCCCTGCTCAAAAAAGGAGACCTGTTCGTCTGCGAACCGGGCGACATCATCCCCGCAGACGGTGAGATCGTGAAAGGTCTTGCCAGTATAGACGAATCGGCCATCACCGGCGAAAGCGCCCCTGTGATCCGCGAAGCGGGCGGGGACAAAAGCAGCGTGGTGGGCGGTACCAAAGTACTCAGCGACCGCATCGTGGTAAGGGTGACCACCGAAGCCGGGGAATCTTTCCTGGACAAAATGATCGCGCTGGTAGAAGGCGCCACCCGCCAGAAAACACCGAACGAGATCGCGCTCACTATCCTGCTGGCCAGCTTCACCCTGGTGTTCATCATCGTGTGCGTGACGCTGAAACCTTTCGCGGATTATGCGAACACACCTATCACCATCGCGGCGTTCATATCGCTCTTCGTATGTCTCATTCCCACCACCATCGGCGGCCTTTTATCCGCCATCGGTATTGCGGGCATGGACCGTGCGTTGCGCGCCAATGTGATCACCAAATCCGGTAAAGCCGTAGAAACCGCCGGTGACCTGGACGTGTTGCTGCTGGATAAAACCGGTACCATCACGATCGGTAACCGTAAAGCCACCAACTTTTATCCTGCAAACGGGTACTCCAATGAAGAATTCATCCGCATCAGCGCCCTCAGTTCCCTGGCGGACGATACCCCGGAAGGTAAATCCATCGTAGAGCTGGCCGGTAAAGAGATCGTGAGCCGCCTCTCGCTGGACGGCGCCACCATGGTGAAATTCACCGCGGAAACCCGCAGCAGCGGCATCAACCTGACCGATGGCACACGCATCCGCAAGGGCGCATACGATGCCATCCGCAACCTTGCCCAGCACGAAGGCCAGCCCTTCCCCGCCGAAACGCACCAGATGGTGAAACAGATCTCCGGCAATGGCGGTACCCCGCTGGTAGTAGCCGTGAACAGCAAGATCATGGGCGTGATAGAACTGCAGGACATCATCAAACCCGGTATCCAGGAACGTTTTGAACGCCTGCGCAAAATGGGTGTGAAAACCGTGATGGTAACTGGGGACAACCCGCTCACCGCCAAATACATTGCTGAAAAAGCCGGTGTGGATGATTTTATCGCCGAGGCAAAACCGGAGGATAAAATGAACTACATCAAAAAAGAACAGCATGAAGGCCGCCTGGTAGCCATGATGGGTGACGGTACAAACGACGCGCCCGCCCTCGCGCAGGCCGATGTGGGAGTAGCTATGAACAGCGGTACCCAGGCTGCGAAAGAAGCCGGGAACATGGTGGACCTGGACAACGACCCCACCAAACTCATCGAGATCGTGGAGATCGGTAAACAGCTGCTGATGACGCGCGGTACACTCACCACCTTCTCCATAGCGAACGACGTGGCTAAATATTTTGCGATCGTGCCGGCCCTCTTCATCCTGTCTATCCCCGCTTTGCAGGGCATCAACATCATGAAGCTGCACAGCCCTGAAACGGCTATCCTCAGCGCGGTGATCTTCAACGCCCTCATCATCCCGCTGCTGATACCGCTGGCCCTGAGAGGGGTAGCGTACAAACCGATAGGCGCCAGTGCCTTGCTTCGCCGGAACCTGCTGATCTACGGCCTCGGCGGTGTGATCGTGCCTTTCATCGGTATCAAACTGATAGACCTGGTGGTTGCTTTATTCTTTTAATCTGAACTGAACATGAAAAAATATTTCTTTCCCGCATTAAAACTGACCGCTGTACTGATAGTGCTCACCGCGGGTATATATCCCCTGCTGATCGCAGGCGTCTCAAAACTGGCCCCCGGCAAAGGGGACGGCGTGACGGTAGAAAATAAAGGCCGCGTGGTGGGTTATGCCAACGTGGGCCAGAATTTCACCGACGACAAATATTTCCAGGGCCGCCCTTCGGCCGTTGGTTATAACGCTGCCGGTTCCGGCGGTTCCAACAAAGGCCCGTCCAACGAAGATTATCTGAAAGTAGTGCAGGAAAGGATAGACACCTTCCTGGCACATAACCCCGGAGTGAAGAAGGAAAACATTCCTGCGGAACTTGTAACAGCATCAGGTAGCGGGCTGGATCCCCATCTGTCTCCAGCTGCTGCCCTGTTGCAGGTTCCCAGGATTGCCAAACTCCGCAATCTGCCCGAAAGCAAACTGAACGACCTGGTGAAGGCGCATACGGACGGCCCGCTGCTGGGCATGTTCGGCCCTTCCAAAGTGAACGTTCTGAAACTGAATATTGCGCTAGACAATCTGTAATAGTTCACACACAGCCCCTACCTATGAAAGGCCCCAGAAAAAAGTACATGCCACGCTTCACCAGGATAGAACACGATCCTGGAAAGCGTGAGCAGTACAAACCAATTAAAAAAGCTTATAAACACCATCTATAAAAATGAAGAAAACACTGATGATCGCCGCTGGTTCCATCCTTTGCATGAGTGCAATGGCGCAGGACCAGCCTGAGAAAACCGAACCGAAGCTGACTTTTTCCGGTTACGCGGAAGCGTATTATTCTTTCGACTTCAATGAGCCGGAGAACCATACCAAACCTGGTTTTTTGTACAACCACAACCGCCACAATGAACTGAACATCAACCTGGCATTCCTGAAAGCGAATTATAGCAGTGACCGTGTAAGGGCAAATGTGGCCCTTATGGCGGGCACCTACGCTCAGTACAACATGGCGGCTGAACAGGAACTGACGAAATACATCTACGAAGCAAACGTGGGCGTAAGGATCGGCAAAAACGTATGGGTGGACGCGGGTATCATGCCTTCGCACATCGGCTTCGAAAGCGCCATTTCCAAAGACTGCTACACCCTTACCCGCAGCATCATGGCTGAAAACACGCCTTACTATGAGGCCGGTGCAAAAGTAACCTGGACGCCGAATGAAAAATGGACCGTTTCCGCCATGTACCTGAACGGCTGGCAGCGCATCAAACGCCCGGACGCGAACCAGACACCTGCTTTCGGCACACAGCTGACCTTTAAGCCCAGCAGCAGGGTAACCCTGAACTGGAGCACGTTCATCGGCAACGACAAGCCCGATTCCGTACGCCAGATGCGTTACTTCAACGATGTTTACGGTATCTTTAACATCACGGATAAATTCAGTCTCATAGCCGGCTGCGATTATGGCATTGAACAGAAACAGAAAGGTGAAAGCGACATGAACAGCTGGTACAGCCCGATGGCCATCGCCCGCTACGCCTTCACAGACAAAGTGGCCATGGCGGCAAGGTATGAGTATTATAACGATGAACAGGGTGTAATAATCGCCACGGGAACGCCGAACGGTTTTAAGACCAGCGGTTATTCCCTGAACCTGGATATTGCTCCCGTGAGCAATGTGCTGTTCCGCGTGGAAGGGAAATTATATAACAGTAAAGACGACATCTTTACCAAAAACCTGGAACCAAAGAACACGAACGTGGCTATCACCACATCCCTGGCAGTTTCATTTTAAATCCTTAGCAAAATCCCATCTTAACAGCGGAGCCTTGTGTACAAGAGCTCCGCTGAGGTGGTTTAACAGACCGGCACATGATGCAACGTTTTTTACATCTGGCCAATAAGGCCGGGCGCGGGGAATTCAAGATCTACATTGGCATGAGCGCGGGTGTGGGAAAGAGTTTCCGCATGTTACAGGAAGCGCATTCCATGCTGCGCAAAGGCATCAATGTGCAGATCGGGTATATCGAGACGCATGGCCGGAAAGAAACCGAGGCCCTGATGGAAGGGCTGCCCGTGATACCCCGCCGGCAGGTATTCTACAAAGGCAAGATGCTGGACGAAATGGACCTGAACGCCATCCTGCTGCTGGCGCCGGAATGGGTGATCGTGGACGAGCTGGCCCATTCCAACATCCCCGGCTCCAAGAACGAAAAACGCTGGCAGGACGTGATGGACCTGCTGAACGCCGGCATCAACGTGATCTCCGCCGTGAACATCCAGCACATGGAAAGCATCAACCACCAGGTGAAAGCCATCACCGGCGTGGAAGTGCAGGAACGCGTGCCGGACAGCATGCTCCAGATCGCGGACGAAGTGGTGAACATAGACCTCACCGCAGACGAGCTGATCACCCGCCTGAAAGAAGGCAAAATATACGACCAGAGCAAGGTGGAGAACGCCCTGCGCAACTTTTTCCAGTCGGATAAGATACTCCAGCTGCGCGAGCTTGCCCTGAAAGAAGTAGCTTCGCAGGTGGAAAGAAAGGTGGAGATTGAAATACCGAGGAACCAGCAGATGCGCCACGAACGTTTCCTGGCCTGCATTTCCAGCAACGACGAGATCGCGAAAAAGGTGATCCGGAAAACGGCCCGGCTGGCCGCTTACTACCATGGCGAATGGTACGTCCTGTACGTGCAGACGCCGAAGGAAAGCGTGGGCCGCATCAAACTGTCGAACCAGCGGCACCTGATCAACAACCTGAAGCTGGCCACGGAACTGGGCGCCGAAGTGTTGAGAGTGCAGCACACCAACGTTGCCCATGCCATCATCGAAACGGCCCGGGAAAAAGAGATCACCACGGTGAGCATCGGCAAACCGCATATCAGCCTGTTCGGCATCATTTTGCGAACAAGTGTATTCAACCAGTTGTTAAAAACGTTATCCTCTCACGAAATCGACCTCGTAATACTGTCATGACAAGGTTAAGGCTCAAATCAAAGATCACCATCGGGGTGCTGTTCCTTTTCATCATGCTGCTGCTGGTGAGCGTCCTCGGATATTATTACATAGACCGGGTGAACCGCGTCTCCCGCGCCATCCTGGAAGACAACTACGAATCCGTGGAATATACCCGGAACATGCTGCGGGCTATGGATACCTGGGGCCTGGTACCTTTTACTTCAGAACAGGAGTTTGAGGCCAATCTCAAAAAACAGGAAGTGAATATAACGGAGCCGGGCGAAGGCATCCCTACCCAATCTGTTCGTAAACGATATGAATTGCTCAGGAAAGGTGACAGTTCACAGATACCCGCTATCAAAAAAGACCTTTACACCGTGATGGAAGTGAACATGAAAGCCATCGTGAACAAAAACGAAGCAGCCATGGACACGGCGGACAAAGCACTGCTGTACATCGCCATCATCAGCGGCATCTGTTTTTTGCTGGGCATCACGTTCGTGTACAACTTCCCTGGTTATATCGCCAATCCCATCCGCGAGCTGACGGAAGGCATCCGGGGAATCGCGGAGAAAAAATATGAGCAGCGCCTGTACTTCAAATCCGATGACGAATTCGGGGAGCTGGCCGCCGCGTTTAATACCATGGCGCAAAAGCTGGATGAATACGAGCATAGCAACCTGGCCCGCATCATGTTTGAAAAACAACGGGCGGAAGCAGTGATCAGCAGCCTGAAAGACGCCACTATCGGGCTGGACAACAGCGGCACCATTCTATTTGCCAATACCGAAGCCTTGCAACTCCTCAATGTTTCAGATAAAGAACTGGTAGGGCAACCCGCGCCCGAAGCCGCCAAACGCAACGATCTCCTGAAATTCCTGATGGAAAAAGGCCCCGGCGGCCCGGTCAAGATCGTGGTAAACAACCGGGAAAGCTTTTTTATGCGCGAAACAGTGGACATCTTCCACGAAAAAGAGAAGATCGGCTATGTGATCATCCTGAAAAACATCACCACGTTCAAGGAGCAGGACCTGGCGAAGTCGCATTTTATCGCCACTATCTCCCACGAGCTTAAAACCCCGCTGGCCGCTACAGACTTTAGCCTCAAACTGCTGGACGATGAACGCACCGGCCCGCTGGTAGCAGAACAGAAGGAACTGCTCGAAAGCATCCGTAACGACAACCGGCGGATGATCCGCATGGTGAGCGAACTGCTGGATTTTTCGAGGGTGGAAAGCGGGAATATACAATTGCAGATACAACCCGTAGAGCCCCAGCAGATCGTACAATACGCGCTGGACACGGTGAGCAAACAAGCCGCCGGCCGCCAGGTAAATGTTCGTACCACGCTGCCTCCCGATCCTGTGCAGATCAATGCGGATGCGGAAAAGAGCGCCTGGGTGCTGGTGAACCTGCTTACCAACGCCATCCGTTATTCCTCCCCCGGCTCGGATGTGGAGCTGGACGTACTGTCCACCGGCACGGGCGCGCTGCACTTCAGCGTCCGCGATCATGGCAAAGGCATCGATCCGGCGTTCAGGAACAAAATATTTGAAAGATTTTTCCAGGTGCCCGATTCCGATGATACAAAAGGAAGCGGGCTGGGGCTGGCCATTGCAAAGGAATTCATCGAAGCACAGGGCGGCTCCATTGGTGTGGAAAGCGAGCCTGGCAAAGGCAGCCGTTTCTGGTTTGCTTTGCCTTTGTACAAAGCGTAATTAAGAAAGTTTGTTAACCTCCTTCAGCAACACACTATGCGCATCCTTGTATAGTTTGATGGCAAGGTGAATATTCGGCAGGACGGTATGAAGGCTCTCCCTGTTCCTTGCCTGCTGCTCAATTTCATGAACGATCGCGGAAAGCGGCTGTATCCGGACCACCATCAGGCTGCTGCGTAAAAGACCGGCGTGCTGGCTGGTTTCGTCCCAGGCTTCCAGCTGCGCGCTGTTTTCCATGTTTGTGAGCATACTGTCTGTTCTTTCCAGGAAAGTGTTCAGGATGTCCAGCATGTATTCGGGGTTATCGTCCACTACGTCGCGCAGGTACCGCAGGTCTACCAGGGACGGTACTCTCTGTTCTTCATAATCGGGCCCGGTGAATTTGGCAAATACCGGGTCGCGCTCGCCCAGGGCTTCCAGTATCTTCTGGAAAAGGTCGTTCGGTATAAAAGGTTTGGAGATATAATCGTTCATGCCCGCCAGCAGGCAGCGTTCGCGGTCGCCTTTGAGGGCGGAAGCGGTCATGGCGATGATGGGAATGGCGGACCCCGAGTCACGGATCTTGCGGGTGGCTTCCAGCCCGTCCATTTCCGGCATCTGGATGTCCATCAGGATACAATCGTATTTATGATGCCGCAGCTTTTCCAGCGCTTCCAGCCCGTTTTCCGCCAGCTCCACTGCTGCGCCGGCATTGGCCAGGGTACGGATGGCGAGTTTCTGGTTTACGAGATTATCTTCGGCCAGCAGGATGTTTTTCCCCTGTAAAGGCGGCAGCAGCAACGTTTCTTTGCTGGCCTCCGGAACGAATACTGGTTCCTGCACCTGCCGGTTGTACGGAATGATGAAGCGGATGATGGTGCCGCCTTCCGGGTTGTTGCAAATGTGGATGGTGCCCTGGTGAAGGCCCACCAGCTGGCGTACGAGCGCCAGGCCCAAGCCGGTTCCGCCGTGTTTCCGGTCATTGCCGGCATGCACCTGGATAAACGTCTCGCCCATTTCATGATGCAGATGCCCGGGTATGCCGATGCCGGTATCCTTCAGTTCAAATGCATATTTCAGCTGCTTCTCGTTTTCCTCCTCAATACTTACAGACAGGCTGATGCTACCATTTTCCGTGAACTTGATGGCATTGTCTATGAGATTGTTCAGGATCTGTTTCAGCCGGAGCGGGTCGCCCAGTACAAGGCCTTCCATGTTCTCCTGCATGTCGCAAAGCAGTTGCAGACCTTTTTTTTCAGCCAGGGGACGGTATTTGTCGGCTTTCTGGGCAATCAGTTCGCGCAGGTCGAACGCGGCGTGCTCCAGCACCATGCGGCCGGTTTTGATACGCGAGAAGTCCAGCAGGTCGTTCACAAGCGCCAGCAGGTTGTTTGCCGAATCCAGTATTTCACGTACGTATTCGGACTGTTGGGGATTGGTGGCCGTTTGCTCCAGCAGGTAAGTGAAACCAAGGATGCCGTTCAGCGGCGTACGCAGTTCATGGCTCATATTGGCCATAAAAAATTCCTGCGCGCGGCGGGCGTCTATCGCTCTTTTTCTTTCATCGATCAGGGCATGCTCGTGCTGTATGCGCTCGGTGATGTCCGTGGCGATGCCGCAGAGGCCGTACACGCGGTGGGTATGGTCGCGGAGGGGGAACTTGGTGATAAAAAAGTAATGCGTTTTGCCGTTGATCTCGATGCTGTCCTCCGATTCAACGGGCTTTTCATGCAGCAGTACCGCCCTGTCCGATTCAATGCTTTTCTCCGGCTTGAGTTTGGAGGGGAAGTCTTTATCCGCCCGGCCCAGGATGTTTTCGCTTTTGATGCCGAACACCTCTTCGAAACGCCTGTTGATCAGGACGTACTTACTGTTGATGTCCTTGATGAAGATCATGGACGGCGAGTTCAGCAGGATGGATTGAAGCCTTGAATGCAGGGTATTCATCTCGTTTTTTGTCTTCACCACTTCTTCGTCCGCCATCTTTTTGGCGTGAATATCTTTCACAATGCACTGGTAGCCGCTGAAGATGCCGTGCTGGCGCAGCAGCACCACATGCTGTTCCACCCACTTCTGGTCCCCGTTCTTGCAGCGGATGGGGAAGCGGAGCGATGATTCGGTGGTGCCTTCAAACGCCTGTTTTTCATAATGCTCACGGAGCCGTTGCTGCTCCGGAGGGTCTATGAGCATAGTGTATTGTTTGTCTATAAGTTCCTGCGGCGTATAGCCGGTGAGGTCCAGGGCTTTGCTGTTCACATATTTGAAAAAACCGCCACGGTTGGTGGTGAACATGGTGGCGCCCGCGTCTTCGATCAGCCTGCGGTACTTGGCTTCGCTGGTGCGCAGGGCGGACTCGCTGGCTTTGGTCTTACGCATATCCTTCACCAGCTTGTACAATCCCCAGAAAATAACGCCCAGGGCCAGGGCGCTGGCGGTGAGGGTGACGAGGAAAGGCAGGCGGTTCGGGAGGCTGCTGCTGAGGCGGGCCTCCATGTGGCTGTATTGATCTTCCAGCAGCCGGTCTATCAGGCTGGTGAGCGGATCGGGTGGGGCGGGCGTCTGCACAGGGCGGATCATGGCTCCGGCTATCACGGGCGATTCCCTGGTGGAACTGATGAGATAATTAAAATAGACGATACGCTGGTACACCATGGCGCGCAGGGAATCCATGGCGTGGGCCTCCCGGCTGTCGGAGGCCAGGAACTGCAGGTTTTCTACGGGGGTGCGCAGCTGTGTTTCGGTAAAGTCCTCCCTTGTCAGGAAACCACTGTCCCCGGTGATAACATATGCTCTCACGGAAGATTCCAGGCTCTTAACGGTATAGGCTACCCTTTCAAGGAGGCGGATCTTGTCGTTGGTGAGTTGAATGCGCTCGTTCCTCTTAATGGCATCGGCATCTGAAAACCAGGCACTCCAGGCAAACCAGGCAACGGACACGATGGCAGCAACAAAAACAATGATAACGGGGCTGCTGATCTTTTTCATGCATCGAATTGTTTTCAGAATCCTTCTCTGCGTGTGGCTTTTTTCCGGAACAAGGGGATATTTTCAGTATTCGGTCGTCTGTCCAATTTACTTAAATTCTGCTTAACGGGCACCGTGTAATTACCATGCATTATTTTTGCAATATTTTAACCTATTGATTTATTTGCATTCCATTAAATTTGCCTGATATTCTTTTTGCCAAGCATTTAAACATATTATGAAAAAATTACTTTTTACGCTGGGATTAATCGCGGTTTCCGCAAGTGTATTTGCACAGGACAATGGGGCTGGCGCGGCGGCCATGGGTAAAGCCCGGGAAAAGGTTTCCTTCTCAAGGGACTTCCTGGTGATCGGTTTCTCTTATGACGGCTGGGCATCCGCTCCGGACAGCGTTCAGACCAAAGGCCTGAGCCGTGGGTTTAATATCGCCCTGATGTATGACATTCCCATTTCGAAAGAGCATTTCAGTGTGGCGGCAGGTCTTGGCTTCAGCTCCAGTAACATTTTCCTTGACGATCAGTACATAGATATGAGCAATGGCCAGTCCAATGCGGTAAAATTCGTCAGCTCAGATAAGTACAAAAAATATAAAGTATCCACCAACTACCTTGAGATTCCCCTGGAATTCCGCTACCGTGCAGTGTCCGACAATGCCAACAAAGGTTTCAAAGCCTCCATCGGCGCCAAAGTGGGCATGCTCGTAAACGCACATACGAAAGGGAAAAACAGCCTGGGCGGTGAAAAGAATATCATTAAAGAACAGAACAAACGTTTCTTTAACCCCTGGCGTTTTGCCGGTACTGCGCGCATAGGGTACGGGAACTTTGCCGTGTTCGGCACCGTGAACCTGAACCCCCTGTTCAAGGACAACACGAACCTGGACGTCCGTCCGTATTCCATCGGTATTGCCCTTAGCGGTTTATAATACAAACGAAGTTTTAACAAAAAAGCCGTCCCGGGGTCATTCCCGGGACGGCTTTTTTATGTGGACAAGTCAGCGGCGAATACTATGTACTTATAGCCGTCATTGCGAGGAGCCGCGGAGGGTTTTGTGCAGGAGGCCGCGACGAAGCAATCTCCCAATATCGGGGTATCCCATTCAATCCAGGGAGATTGCTTCGTCGCCCCACCCACTTTGGCGCTGCTGCTCCTCGCAAATGACGGGTTGTTTTGCTTTGGCGCTGTTGCTCCTCGCAGTGACGGGCTGTTATTTTCCTTTGAAAGCGGGTTTCCTTTTCTCCAGGAACGCTTTCACGCCTTCTTCGTTATCCTCCGTGTTCCCCGCTATTTCCTGGCAATATGCTTCATAATCCAGTACGGCATCCAGCCCTTCGGTCATGCCTTTGGTCAGCATCTTTTTCATCAGCGCAATGGCCTTCGTGGGGGCGTTCGCGTAAAATTCCGCCTCTGCCTGTACCGCGGCGTCCAGCTCTTCGGGTTTCACGACCTTATTCACCAGCCCCATCTGTAAAGCTTCGGCCGCGGTGAGTTTGGTGGCTTTGGTGGCCAGTTCGAAGGCACGGTGGTAGCCTACGGTGCGCGGCAGGAAATAAGAAGAGCCCGAATCCAGCACCAGCGCGATATTGATGAATATCTCGATCATGCTGGCCTGCTCCGATGCGATGATCACGTCGCAGGCCAGGGCCAGGGAGCAGCCTGCGCCCGCCGCCACCCCGTTCAGCTTGCAGATCACGGGTTTGGGCATATTGCGGATGGCGCGGATGATGGGATTGTACCTTTTATGCAATGAGTCCCCGAGGTTCCTTTTGCCGGTGGATTCCAGGGAAGCCTTCAGGTCCTGCCCGCTGCTGAAAGCCTTGCCGGCGCCGGTGAGCACGATGGCGCGCACGGCGGCGTCTTTCTCTGCCTGTTTTAATGCGTCCTGCAGTTCGTAGCTGAGCGCATCGTTGAAGGCATTGTATACGTCCGGCCGGTTGAGGGTAATAGTGGCGATATTGTTTTGGACGTCGAGGTTAAGCGTGGTGAACATGGAATGGTTTTTTATAAAGGGATACGGCCGGGAAGCCGTATCCCGTAAGGATTATAATGTTTCTTTCAGCCAGCCGAAGAACTCCCGTTGCCAGGTGATCGCGTTTTGCGCGCCCAGCACCCAGTGGTTTTCTTCAGGGAAATAGACCAGTTTGCTCTTCAGCCCTTTCAGCTGGGCGGCCTGGTAGGCCTGCAATCCCTGCTCGATGCCCACCCGGAAGTCTATGCCGCCCTGCACGATCATGATGGGCGTGTTCCAGTTATTGACAAAATTGCTGGGATTGTACTGGTCATATGTTTTGGCGTCCGCTTTGTTGAAATACGCACCCAGGTCCCAGTTGGCGAACCACAGCTCTTCCGTGGTGCCGTACCAGCTGCGGAGGTCAAACAGGCCGTCGTGGGCGATAAAACTCCTGAAACGGTTCTGGTGAACGCCCGCCAGCATAAACACGGAATAACCGCCATAACTGGCGCCTACCGCGCCCAGGCGGGCTTTATCCACGTAGGGTTCTTTGCTCACATCGTCGATGGCGGAGAGATAATCCCGGATGGGCTGGCCTCCCCAGTCCTTGCTGATGTCCGCATTCCATTTCACGCCATGGCCGGGCATACCCCTGCGGTTGGGCGCTACTACGATATAGCCCTGCGCCGCCATCAGCTGGAAGTTCCAGCGGTAGGAGTAAAACTGGCTCACAGCGGACTGCGGGCCGCCCTGGCAGTACAGCAGGGTGGGATATTTTTTGGAAGCGTCGAAGCCCGGCGGGTAGATCACCCACACCAGCATCTGCTGCCCGTCCGTGGTTTTTACCCAACGTTCTTCCACTTTGCTTTGCTGAAGGCTGCTGTTGATATCATTATTTACGTCTGAAAGCTGCTTCACAGCGCCGCTTTTCAGGTCTACCGCATACAGTTCCGCCGCATGGTTCATGTCCGTACGGGTTACGATCATGGTATTGCCGTGCTGGCCCACGAAGCCGTTCAGGTCATGCTGGCCTTTGGTGAGCTGGCGTACCGTGGTGCCGGACAGTTCAAACAACTGCTCGGTGCCTTTGGCCACCGCCAGGAACCAGATCCTGCTGCCATCCGCGCTGTAGCGGGCTGCGCTTACGGTGCCATCCCATTTGGCGGTGAGGTTATTGCGTTTGCCTGTGGCCAGGTCGTATTCGATAATGTCGTTTTTGTCCGCCTCAAACCCGTCGCGCTCCATGCTGAGCCAGAGCATCCGTTTGCCGTCCGTGCTGAAGGCGGGCGCCACATCGTAGCCCATCATGCCTTCGGAGAGGTTCTCGGTTTTGCCGGTGGCCAGCGTGTAACGATAAATGTCGGTATTGGTGCTGATGGCGTATGCTTTGCCGTGTTTCTTTTTGGTGACGTAAATGATCTGCTTGCCATCCGGGCTCCAGATGAAGTCTTCACCGCCGCCGAAAGGCATCTGCGGGCAGTCGAACTTTTCATCTTTCATGATGTCCACAGGCTCGCCGATTTTGCCGGAGGCAGCGTCCCAGGTGGCGTAGAATACGTGGTTGTAGTTACCGTCTTCCCAGGTGTCCCAGTGGCGGTAATTGAGATGGGTATAGATCTGTACGCTGGATTTGGGGAGATCGGGGTAGAAGTCCGCCCCGCTTACCTTTTCCAGCTTTACTTCTTTGGAGAAAAGTATGTGCGCGCCATCGGGTGAAATGCGCACATTCTGCATACCGCCTTCTATTTCGGTACGTTGTTTGGCATTGGCCCCGTCTTTGTCCATTTCCCATAACTGGCCTTTGTAAGCGTACAGGATGCGGCCGCCGGGCAGCAACTGCACTACGGATTCAGCGCCGGGCGAGGTGGTGAGTTGTCTGGCTGCGCCGCCCGTGGCCGGGATGGCCCAGAGGTTGCGTTCGCTTTTGTTTTCCTGCATGTTGTAGCGGGAAACGCCGAATAGGACCGTACCATCGTCTGTCACTGTTTCCCCGCTTACCCTGCCCAGTTGCCAGAGCAGCTCAGGGGTCATTTTTTGTTGTGCCATGCTTTGCTGAATGAATAAAATACCTGCTAACAGGAATGTTTTACGCATTGGTGTAGATTTTGTTGTGGTGAGGCGTAAATGTAGGAAAATTTAACCTCATGCCTCACCCGGCGGTAATTCATTAACTTTGCAAAAATTCTGAATATACTTTGATAGAAAAAACACAAGTAGTAGCCCAGGACGAGAGAGCAGTGCTGATAGGCCTGATCCATAAAGAACAAACGGAAGCCCAGGTGCACGAATACCTGGACGAGCTGGCTTTCCTGGCGGATACGGCAGGCGCTACGGCGGTAAAACGCTTTACCCAGCGGCTCCCGCACCCGGACAGGGCTACCTTCATCGGCAAAGGCAAGCTGGAGGAAGTAAGGCAATACGTGGTGGGGAAAGACGTCAGCCTCGTTATTTTTGACGATGAACTGTCCGGCTCCCAGATCTCCAACATACAGAAAGAGCTGAAAATAAAGGTGATCGACCGGAGTGACCTGATCCTCGACATCTTCGCCCGCCGCGCCCGTACGGCCCAGGCCAAGGTACAGGTGGAGCTGGCGCAATACCAGTACATCCTGCCCCGCCTCCGCGGTATGTGGACGCACCTTGAACGCCAGAAAGGCGGTATCGGTATGAGAGGCCCCGGTGAAACGGAAATTGAAACGGACCGCCGTATCGTGAAGGACAAGATCTCTCTGCTCCGCAAACGCCTGGCTGAGATCGACAAACAATCCCTCACCCAGCGCAAGGAACGCGGGGAATACATCCGCGTGGCCCTGGTAGGATACACGAACGTGGGTAAAAGCACGATCATGAACCTCATCAGCAAAAGCGACGTATTTGCTGAAAACAAACTCTTCGCCACACTGGATACCACCACCCGCAAAGTAGTGTTTGAGCAAACACCTTTCCTGCTGAGCGATACCGTTGGTTTTATCCGCAAGCTGCCCCACCACCTGGTGGAAAGCTTCAAGTCCACGCTGGACGAAGTACGGGAAAGCGACATCCTCATGCATGTGGTGGACATCAGCCATCCCAAATACGAAGACCAGATCGAAGTAGTGAACCGTACCCTTACGGAGCTGAAATCCATAGACAAGCCCACCATCCTCATCTTCAACAAAATGGACCTGTACGAAAAACAGACCTTTGATGAATGGCTGACGGATGATATCAAAAAGGATATCCTGGACCAGCTGAAGGAAAGCTGGCAGCACCGCTCCAATGGCAACTGCGTATTTATTTCCGCGACCGAAAGGAAAAATATCGAGGAACTGCGCAAAACCATACTGGATAAGGTGATACAGCTTTACCGCGAGCGTTATCCCTACAAATCCGAATATTTCTTTTAATGGCCAAAGAGTACAACTGGCACCGTTTTGCCGATGCAGGCGATCCCGTGACGGGCGAAGCGGCCATTGCCGTACATGAAGTGAATGGTAAAAAGATCTGTTTCACCCGTTTCCAGGGCGAGTTGTATGCCTTTGCGCATAAGTGCCCCCACGCCGGCGGCATGATGTCCGAGGGATTTATTGATGACCGGGGGAACGTGGTATGCCCGCTTCACCGGTATAAGTTCAGTCTGCGGAACGGCTACAACAGCAGCGGAGAGGGTTTTTACCTGAAAACTTATCCTTTGGAACAAAGGGAGGACGGCCAGTACCTGGGCCTGGAGAAAAGCTGGCTGAGCTGGTAAATAAAAAGGCCGCCCCCGTTGGAGCGGCCTATACCGGTGGGAGAACCCACCGGCACGTTATTGACCAAAATTTACTTTGATCGCATTATAACTATTTGGCACCACCACTTTTAATACCCCGCAACTGATCACAGGATTGGTTTCTCCCGTGGGATCGAAGCGGGATATGGGTTGTGTGAATGATGTTTTTCCTTTCTCGGCATTCACCTGTTTTCCTTCCACGGAAATATTTTCCTGCCCGGCAAACCCATGCAGGATCAGCTGGATGTTTTTGAACTTAGAAGCCAGCTTCCCACTTGCCTTTTCCAGCAATAGCACGCCCTCCTGCGGACGGTATGAAATGTTGCGCCGGAAATATCCTTCCTTTTCATAGTCGAAAGTTTCCCCATCATCTTCATAGTACATGAAATCGTTTGCAATATTGCCCTTATAAATGTGCAGGAACAGGGTATCGGAAGGTTTTTCCTTCGTGGTCTGCACCAGGCTTTGCATGGGGATGATGCTGCTTTCTTTTACGTACACCGGTAGCGTGTGCATGCCGAGGGTCAGCATTTTTTCCTGACCGCCTGTTTCTTTGGTATCATCATACAGACTGTACCAGTCGCCTTTCGGGAAATATACGGGCGCGTATGCCTGTTTACTTTCAAAGGGCGCGATGAGAAATGCGGGGCCAAACTGGTACTCGTTCTGAAAACGCGTGTCGTACACTTTCGGGTCGTGCGTATCCGTGAGCGCGAGGGTGCGCATGAGCGGCAGGCCGGTCTGCGTGGCGTTGTAGAAGCAGGAATAAATGTACGGCAGCAGTTTGTACCGCAGGTTGATGTAGTTGCGGGAGATCTCCAGCACTTCTTCGCCATAGGCCCATGGTTCGGCGGACTTCGTGTTGATGCCGGTGTGGCTCCTGCAATAAGGCGTGAACGCGCCGATCTGTATCCAGCGGGCGTACAACGCGGGGCCGCCGTTGCCGGTGAACCCGCCGATGTCCATACCGGTGAAAGCGACACCGCTGAGGCCGAGGCTGTTCATGAGGCGTACGCCCAGCAGCATGTGATCGTCTTCCGCGCGATTGTCCCCCGTCCAGATGGCGGAGTAACGTTGCAGGCCGGCGTAGCCGGCGCGGGTCAGGATGAAGGGCCGTTCATTGGGCAGGGCTTCTTTCGCGCCTTCGTAGCTGGCGCGCACCATGGCAAGACCGTACACGTTGTGCGCCTGCTGGTGCGTAACAGGGTTACCTTCGAAATCGAACAACACATTGTCCGGCATACGCTGGCCCCAGGTGGCGATTTCGTTCATGTCGTTCCAGAGGCCTGAAACGCCGGCGCTGGTATAACTTTTCACCTGCTGTTTCCACCAGGCCCTGCCCTTGACGCTGGTGAAGTCCGGGAAGTGGCACCAGCCGGGCCATACCTGGCCGGTGTAGTTCTGCCCGTCGCTGTACTTGATGAAGATGTTGTCCTTCAGGCCGCTTTCATACGCATGGTAGCCCTTTTCCACTTTGATGCCCGGGTCCACGATCACGGTGGTCCTGAAGCCGAGCTTTTGCAGCTGCGCGTTCATACCTGCCGGATCGGGGAAACGTTGTTTGTTCCAGGTGAAAAGTTTGTAGGCGTCCATGTAATGGATGTCCAGCGTGATGCCGTCCGCGGGCACCTGTTTTTCGCGAAGGGTCTGCGCAATACGCATCACTTCGGCTTCGGGGTAATAACTGTAACGGTTTTGCTGGTAGCCGAGGCTCCAGAGGGGCGGCATTTTCATGCGGCCGGTTAGTTGTGTGTATGCTGAAACAATACCCGCTACCTGCGGGTGATAGATAAAGTAATAATTCATTTCCCCGCCGTTGGCGGTGAAGGACGAAAAGCGGTTGTTGCTCGCGCCGAAATTAAAATCGCTGCGGAAGGTGTTGTCAAAAAAGATCCCGTAGCTGAGGCCGTGATGTATGCCGATGTAAAACGGGATGGTGGAGTAGATCGGGTCCTGGGTGACGGTGTAACCGTAGGCATCGGTGTTCCAGTTCGTATACGAACTGCCTTTGCGATCCAGGTTGCCGGTCTTTTCTCCCAGGCCTACAAAGCGTTCGCCTTCCTGCATGGTTTTGTAGGTGGTCACTTCTTCGCCTATCCAGCTGGTGCCCAGCCCGGGCTCATCCGCGCTGATCACTTCGCCGGATTTCGTATAAAAAGTAATGGAGAAAGGATCTTTGCCGATGCGTGCCACCAGCGAATCCGTTTCTATCCTCACTTCCTCCCCGTTCTGCGTCACCCGCGGCGTAAACGCCTGTGGCTGGCTGATAACGGCGTAGGAGAAGTCTTTTGCCAGCGGCTGCTTGTCCATTCTCACGCGGATCACGGAAGGACTATAAGCCGTGATCACGGCAAAACTGTTTTGGGTGGTGATATTTACTTCCTGTCCTTTGATGTTCACAGCGGTTACCTTTCCAGGAGTTTTTACCGGCTGTGCCATCAGGGCCGCGGGGAGCAGCAGGCAGCAGTAAAGCGCTATTTTTCCTATCATCTGTCTTAGGTTTTTACAAAAAAGAATCCGGGGGCTGACTAAAAAGGGTACCCCCTCTCGGGGAGGTGATGGAGAGGAAATAGCGTTTATGCGATTCTCAGCGCCTTCATTTACCTTTTGGGTCAGCCCCTGGGATGATCTCCTGGGTAAGCAGGATCTAATATCCGGGATTCTGTTTGAGGTTGGGGTTAACAGCCAGATCGCTTACGGGTATCGGGAAGAGCAGGTACCTTGGATTGTCGGTAGGTTTCAGCTGCCAGGGCAGCAGGAATTTGTTGAACCTGATGAGGTCCTGGCGGCGCCATCCTTCCCAGTACAATTCACGGCCGCGCTCATCCAGCAGGATGTCCAGCGTTACGGCTCCCAGTACGGTGGCTTTGCGTTTGGCGCGCAGCTCGTTCACGATCGGGAGGGCCAGGCCGGCCTGGCCGTTGCGGATAAGGGCTTCCGCTTTCATGAGCATCACGTCCGCGAGGCGGAAAAACACCCAGTCATTGTTGCCGTTGTTGCTATTGGAGCCGCCGGGGGTGACCATATCCGGGGGATATTTCACTACACGGATGCCTTTGATCTCAAGATCGTTGCCGCTTTCCTGCAAAGAAAGTTCGCGGGTGAAAGCAAGATTGTTGCCTTTACGGTCTTTGAGTGCGGTGCCATTTTTATCGAATTGCTGGCCCACGAGCATACCTACGTGCAGGCCGGTGACCGGCGTTACGCTGGCGTAGGGGCCGCCGCGGCGGGTATCCACCGCTTCAAATTTGTCGTAAAAATCGGATACGGTAGAGAAGCCGTTCCAGCCGCCCGGCGTCTGGTGATAGTGCAGGGTGGGCGCCCAATGACAGAAAGCCGCGTTACCTCCGCGCACGGTGCTGAAGCCAGGGCCGTTCTGCTGGGTAAAGATGTTTTCTGTCCCGATCTCGTCGTTGTTATAAGCAAGGTTGTCCCAGTAATTGTTGGCGAGGGAATAACGGCCGGAGGTGATGATCTGGTCCGAGAGGGTGATTACCTGCGTGAGGTCCGCCGCATCAAACGTAGGCTGCGCTGGGTTCAGGAACGCGCCTTTGTTCAGGTGCGTTTTGATCAGCAGCGTACGGGCAGCGTCTTTGTTCGCCACATAGGCGGCTACGCTGGCGGAGCGTTCGGGCAGGTCGGGTATGATGGCAGTGAGTTCAGCAATAATAAAACTCACCGCTTCCGCGCCTTTCAGCACTTTGGGCGCCTGGCGAAGGTCTTCGCCGGGCTCACGGAAAGGCACCTGGCCAAATGCGTCCAGTACGGAGAACATGGACAGGGCGCGGAGGAAACGGGCTTCGGCCGCCTGCTGTTTGGACGGGCGGAAGTTCAGTACGTTCGTGGCGGAGTATTGCAGCAGCAGCAGGTTCGTGAAAGTGCCGCCGATGATCGGGTGCTCGGCCGTCCAGGAGTGGGTTTTGAGCGAGCGCCACTGACCATTGTCATCCCAGTCGCCGCCGCGGGTGGGCGCCACCGCTTCGTCTGACGGCATTTCCTGCAGGGCCCAGAGATTGCTCTGGTCCTGGTAGGGCAGTTGTAATCCGTCGTAAGCGGTTTTTAAAAGGGATGCTACCTGTATCACGGAGTCCGCCTGGCTTCTTTCGAGGGTGGAGCCCAGTTTTTCGTCCAGCTTGGTGCAACTAACCAGCGTGAAGCCGGTGAGCGCGAGCATTGATATTTTTTTATAGAAATTCATGATCGTAGTTTTTGAGTGAATAATGGATTAGAGGGATACGCTTACGCCGAGGATGATATTCCTTGCCGTTGGGTAAGGGGAATATTCGATGCCGAATGAATTCACGCCGTTGATGCTTTTATCCGTATTCACTTCCGGATCGAACCCACTGTAATTGGTGATCACAAAAAGGTTTTGGCCGGTGAGGGAGATATTTATGTTTTTGAAGGTTTTGCCGATGCTGCCGAGGCTGTAGCTGATGGTGGCGTTCGTGAGTTTCAGGAAGTCGCCATTTTCGATATAACGGGAAGAGGTGGTGATCGGGTTCGCGAGGTTCTCGTTATTGCCTTTCAGTGCGGCGGCGATGTTGCGGGAAGAAAGGTTGTTCACCGGCAATACGGTATTGGCGGTGTTGTTGTAGATATCCTGCCCGAATGCGCCGTTGAAATTAACCGCTACGTACCATTTTTTGTAGGAAAGGTCTGTGCTGATGCCGAGCAGTTGTTTCGGGTTGGGATCGCCCATGTAGTACATGGTGTTGCCATTGTCCGCATACTGGGCCAGGCCGTCTTTGTCCAGGCCTTCGTATTTACGCACGTAAAACACGTTCAGCGGGTGGCCGTTTGCAAAACGCTGCACGGTGGCGCCTGTAACGCCCTGGCCGCTGATGGCGCCGGTGAGCACGTCCGGCCCGGTGTAGTTCTGCAATTCGTTGCTGATAAATGTAGCGTTTACGCCGATGCCCCAGTTGAGGTTTTTGCCGCGGATGATGTCCCCGCGCAGGGCTACTTCCACGCCTTTGTTCGTGATGTCTCCCGGCATGTTGATCCAGAGGTTGGATGCGGGGCCGGGCACGATGGCGGTGTAATTGAAGAGGAGGTCGGTGGTCTTTTTGTTAAAATAATCCACGCTACCGGTAAGCCTGTTGCCCAGGATCGCGAAGTCAAGACCTGCATTTATCTGGTTTGATTTTTCCCATTTCAGGTCAGGATTGGCCACGTTCACTTGTCTTGCGCCACCCGCGCCGGCCAGGGCATATTGTTCCTGCGCCGCGCCGGCGGGGAATTCCTGGTTGCCGGTGATGCCCCATCCGAGGCGTAATGCCAGGTTCTGGAAGAAGGTGCCGCCTTTCATGAAACCTTCGCTGCTGATGTTCCATTTAGCCGCGAAAGAAGGGAAATAACCATAGCGGTTGTTTTTCCCGAACTTATTGGACCCGTCCGCACGCATGGTGGCGGTAACGAGGTATTTGTCGTGCAGGTTCGCCGTAACCCTTCCAAAGATGGATTGCAGTTCAGACTGCGGGTTCACGAAGGAAGAAATAAAGGTATTGCTCTGCAGGGCGTTCTGGAGGATGCTGGTGTAAGGCAGCGCGTCCGTGGTAAAGCCGAGCGCGCCCAGGTCCACTCCCTGGTAAGCAAAATCCTGGTATTCATAACCCACCACTGCATTCAGGTTGAAGGCGGTGGAGAGCTGTTTGTTATAGCTGAGGGTGTGGGTGAACAGTTTGGTGGTCAGTTCCGCGTTGCCGTAATAGGCCTGGCCGAGGCCTTCCACGCCGGGGATGGTGATGTATCCTTTCATTTCCGTACGGCGGATACCGGTCTGGCGGTTGATGGAAAAGAGGAAACGGTATTCCAGGTCGTCCGTGATCTTGAAGTAGGGGCTGATGCTGCCGAGGATGTAAGAGATATTGGGCTTATCGTCCCATGCTTCGGACATGGCGATCGGGTTGATGGCGGAGTTGCCTCCCAGCTGGTTGAACGAACCGTCCGCTTTGTAGAGGGGCACGGTAGGGTTCCACTGGAGGGCCTGGCCAATGAGGCTGCCCCTGAAATCGGCGTTGTTGCTGATGGGCGCCAGTTGTTCAACCGTCTGAGCTGCCATCAGGTTAAAGTCGAGACCGAGTTTTTTGCTTTCCAGGAATTTAAACTGCCCGGAGAGGTTGCCGGTATATTTTTTGAGGCCGGATTTGCGGACAATGCCTTCCTGGTTCATGAGGCCGAAAGAAGCGCGGTAACGGGCGTTTTCGGAGCCGCCGCTGATGCCCAGGTTGAAGTTTTGCGTGATGCCGGTGCGGGTGATGGCTTTCATGCCGTCTTCATTGGCGCCGCCGTCGCCGCTGGTTAAGTTATAGGATTTGAGTACGTCGCGGAACTCGTTCGCATCCAGCACTTTCAGTTTTTTCATGATGCTGGACATGCCTACGGAGTAGTTAAAGTCCAGTTTTGCGGGCCCTTCGGAGCCTTTTTTGGTGGTGATGATAATTACGCCGTTAGAACCGCGGGAGCCGTAAATGGCGGTGGCGGAAGCGTCTTTCAGCACGTCCATGGAGGCGATGTCGAAGGCGTTCACGAAGTTCAGCGGGTTAGCATCCGGGGTGATGCCGAGGCCGTTCGCATTGATGTTTGGCCGGGCTACGCGGCCGTCCAGCGGTACGCCGTCTATTACGTACAGCGGCTGGTTGCCGGAGCGTACGGAAGATACCCCGCGGATGCGCACGGTGGTGGCTGCGCCGGGGGCGCCGCTGGTGTTCACCACCATAAGGCCGGCCACTTTACCCTGGATGAGTTGATCGGGGGCATTGGCGATGCCTTTGTTAAAATCTTTGGCTTTCAGGGATGCTACGGAGCCGGTGAGGTCCTTTTTGCGGGCGGTGCCGTAACCCACCACTACCACGTCTGTAAGGGTGGTGTTTTCCGTTTGCAGCACCACATTTACTTCAGAGGTGTTGGCGATACTTACCTCCTGCTGGGTGTAGCCGATAAAACTCACGAGGAGGGTGGTGGCGGAGGCAGGGACGTTGAGTTTGAAGATCCCGTTGTTGTCCGTAACGGTGCCGGTGGAAGTTCCCTTCACCTGGACGCTGGCGCCGATGATGATCTCGCCCCTGTCGTCTGTGATTTTACCGGAAACTGGTTTTGTCTGGGCCAGGACTTCTGTCGCAAGAAAGATCAGCGGACAGAAAAGCAGCGCTTTTAGTAGTCGCATTTTGGTCATAACGTAGTATTTAGAGAATTTTTAGGATAAGTACAGTGGGTGGAATACTGTACGTGGAATCATTTTTTGGTTGAACAGTATCAAAGTAAACGGGTATAACAGTGGCGGCAAATTAGTATGGGCTAATTATAGAAATTATCAAGCTCATCCGCTGGTTGTCTCGACTTAAATCATTGATGTATAAAGAGTTGTTGATATATATAAATATTCGTAATATAGGTTGATTTATATCTTAATTTGCATGATCCGGTCTTCAAATTCGTCGTTTGGGAGGGTGGATTTGTTCCGGATGCGGGTTTTATAGGCGTAAATGGTGTTTACGGAATATTCGAGGATGCGGGCGATCTTTTCGTTTTCGGAGATGCCGATGCGGATGAGGGCGTAGATGCGGAGGTCTGTGTTGAGCAGTTCGTTTTCTTTGAGGTGTATGCGGTCTTCTTCTTTAAAGAAGGAGTTGAATTCGGTGACGAAGTTCGGGAAGATGCGGAGGAAGATGCGGTCGAAGTTGTGGAAAAGCTCTTCCCTTTCCTGTTTGATATTGATATTGTTGACGATATAGCGGATCTCGGCGTATTTGTGATCGGTGAGGCGGCTGTCCACCTGGGTTTTCAGTTTTTCGATCTTGTCTATAAAGGCGGAGGCGATATGGAAACAATAACCGATGTATTCTTCCTTTATCTTATTGGATTCCAGTAGTTTGTCGTTGATTTCCTGCTGGCGGATGTGTGCTTTGGTGATGATATCCTGGGCATTTTTCAGTTTCCTGAACTGTTTGAAGATGATAAACGACAGTACGACTGAGGCCAGGAGCATAAAAATGGCGATGCCGAGGTAGACGAACAGCCGGTTTTTCTGGCTTTCCACAGTATTGAAGCGTTCCCCTTCGATGATGGGGAGGATGGCGCTTACCTGTACTTTACGCTGGCGGGCGCCGTAGAAAGTGGCGTCTTTGATGGCTCTTTCGATATAATGGGAGGCATTTTTCACGTCGCCGGTCTGGAAAAGGATGGAGGCGAGGTTAAAAGCCGCGGTGGTTTCTTTGATGGAGCCTTTGGCATCCGCCATGGCGGACTGTGCCAGCAGCTCGATGGCTTTGTCGTATTCCTTTTTCGCCACATATATGGAGCCGAGGTTTGCCTTGATCATGGCCTGCTGGTGGTAAGTGAGATCCAGGGCGAGGCAGCGGCCCAGGTAATACTGGGCGGAGTCCATCTCTCCCATTTTGAAGAACTTGTACCCGAGGCAGCTGAGGCGTTCGAAATGGTTTTCGGGGTACATAGCGGCGGCGGAGTCGGTGAAGCGGTTGGCTTCCCGGAGGTATTGGGGGGAATAATGGCGGTCGTTCACATAATCGGCCAGGTCGTAATAATACCGGCGCATGAGCACATAATATTCAGCCCGCATGGAATCCGGGAGGTGGCGGATGCGGAGGGTGTCCATGACGGCGGCCGTTTCGCGGAACATGCCGGAGGACAGGAGGATGAAGCCCAGCTTGATATTGGCGTACGCCATGCGGTTGGGATCCTGCATTTTGTCGGCGATGGACCCGAGGAGGAGGGCATAGGCGAAGGCGGAGTCGTAGTTGAAGGCTTTATAGGCTTCGTACAGTTTGAGGCAGGCCGAGTATTTTTGTTCAGGCAGCCGGGCGTTGTGAAAGGAAGCTTTGAGGGTATTCAACCGGGCATATTTCAGCGCATCGAATTCCGCGGTTTTTTCGAGGGTGATATTGAGTTGATGCAACGTGCTGTCTTTACCGTGCAGGGCGGAGGCCCTGGCATTTGTGAAAAGCAGTAGCAGGGTGAACAGGATCCACTTCATATTAATTCTGGCTGCTATAAAGATATCAGAAATAGGGATGTTTAGAAAAAAAGTTGAAATAGATTTTGCGGAAATAAAATTTTGTCTATTTTTGCAATCCCAATTTGCGATTGAGATTCAATAGTGAAGCGGGAAATCTTCCTCCTTAGCTCAGTTGGTTAGAGCATCTGACTGTTAATCAGAGGGTCGTTGGTTCAAGTCCAACAGGGGGAGCGGAGAAACGAAGCCATGGCATTTTGCTATGGCTTTTTTATTTGATGATGTTAAGCGAGTTAACATCAATTTTGTTCAGAGATTCTCTCATGGCAAATGCAATACAAGAATAGTTACCACCATATCTGATTGGCCCTTAATTTTACATCGGGTAGCCACCTGAATTCCAGTTCCGCATACTTCTAAGTAAAAAATATTTGCGCCTTATAGATGGCTGGTTATTTGCGATAGCCGTTATAACAGCGATCAGTAGTTTATAATCTTTTATTGCAATAAGTTATCTTCTTATGGATGTACATGATAAAGCAACACGAGCCTACAACATGAGTCGAATAAAAGGGCAGAATACAAAGCCTGAAATGCTTGTACGCAAATTCCTTTTTAGCAATGGACTGCGTTACCGGTTGCATGTAAAGGAGTTGCCGGGCAAGCCTGATATCGTGCTGTCAAAGTATAGAACCGTAATATTTATTAATGGCTGTTTCTGGCACGGGCATGCAGGGTGTAAATACTATGTAGTGCCTAAAACAAGAACAGAGTGGTGGCAACAGAAAATCAATGGGAATATTACCAACGATGAAAAGGCAATACATCTTCTTGAAAAAAACGGATGGAGAGTTATAACAGTATGGGAATGTGATTTGAAAAAGCAAAATCAGGAGGTTACGTTAAAGGCCTTGTTACAAGCAGTCATTATAAACTAATTTTTTTAGTCTCCCAATTTTATAGATATTTGCGACATATTGTCAAAATTTAACCCAGCGATGTCTCAATTTAAAGAATTATTAGAATGGTCCGGGCTTACCCATCAGGAAGCTGCAGAAAGATATGAGGTTAATGTACGAACAATTTATCGGTGGGAGGAGGCCGACCCGAAAGATTATATTATAAGAGACCTGTGTGAATATGTACGCTTAAGGAATACTCCTGTGCAAATTCCTGGAGAGCATGCATCTTTTGATTATATAGATCTGTTTGCGGGAATCGGCGGATTCAGAAAAGCATTTGACGCGATTAATGGCCGGTGTGTGTTTACAAGTGAATGGGACAAAAACTGCAGGATTACCTATCAGGCAAACTATCCCAACCTTCACCCTGTAGAAGGTGATATACGTGGATTTACCGGCAGCCCGGCAGCTTTGGACAGGATTCCAAGACATGATCTTCTTGTTGGCGGTTTTCCTTGTCAGCCATTTTCACTTGCGGGGGTATCCAAGAAGAACTCTCTTGGGCGTTCTCATGGCTTCCGTGATGAAACACAGGGAACATTGTTCTTTGATCTGGCACAAATTATTGATCATCACAGGCCGTCTGCTTTCCTACTGGAGAATGTAAAAAATTTAAGAGGGCACGATAAAGGCCGGACTTTTGATGTTATATACAGGACACTGACAGAAGAGTTGGGCTATCATGTTGATTATAAAATTATCGACGGCCGTAGTTGGGTTCCGCAGCACAGGGAAAGAATTTTCATTGCAGGCTTTCGCGAAAACGTTGGATTCAGGTTTGAGAATTTTGTGATTCCGGACAGAGATCAGGGTCCCAAGCTCGGTACTATTTTACATTCTCCTGATGAGCAGGTTGAAGATAGTTCGCGATACATGAATGAAGATGGTCATGTATTTGAAAAGTACACCCTTACATTCAATCTGTGGGAATATCTGCGCGCATATAGAGAAAAGCATGCTGCGAAAGGCAATGGGTTTGGATATAGCCTTTTCGGGCCTAATGATGTAACAAGAACATTATCTGCCAGATACCATAAGGACGGTTCAGAAATATTGATACATCAGGACGGAAACCGGCCAAGGCGTCTGACTCCAAGAGAGTGTGCGAGGCTTATGGGATTTGATGGCCCCATGGAGTCGGGATTTAAAATCCCCGTTTCGGATACACAAGCCTACAGACAATTTGGTAATTCAGTCGTCGTTCCCGCAGCAAAGGCTATAGCGCGATTTATGCGACCCTATATATTGGAAACAATACGCAGGCACAACAATCTGGAGCCAACCCTTCCGGTTAATAATCCCATACCCATACCCACATCTATATGAGAAACGGGTTACTGTCCCAATATTTTCAGGCGGTAGTCGCTAAAACACTGAGTGCTGTGGAAGCGAATTCGGCAAAATCCCATCAGCACGAATTTAATGGTACGCGTGAGCTAAAAAGAGTTATTCGTACGACCGAAACAGCGCAGTTTGTGTGCCGTTTTATTTGGTTGGACAACGAGGAGGAACCGATAATTGCCAACACACAGGTTAGCTGGTACGATGCCAGAAAAAATCAGCCAAACAGAAGTGCCGAATATCGGCTTTATTTTCAGGATAATGCTGTTATGCAGCGAGCATCTGAAGGAGATGTGATGTTTCTTGCGCGCAGTACGGACGATACGTTGCTGATAATAGTAAGCCCAGCTACAAGTACTGTTACACGACAACTCTATTGGCTTTTTAATCTTACTCCACCTCAAGGAAATCTTTTTTCACTGGTGGAAATAGATGCATTGCAGGACCGTGCCATCGACTGGTCTGCCAGGTTTATTCTTGAAGAAATTGGTATTGAGATTGCTGAGCCAGAGAGTGAATTGCTAAATAGATTAATTGCCCCGTATTCAGGTGTTTTCCCATCCACAGCTGAATTTTCAAAACTCGCGAGAGAAACGCTCACATCAACTGTAAACATTCATGAAGATCCGGATCATGCATTGGTGGAATATATGAATTGGGAGGAAAAACTGTTTCGCCGGCTCGAACGAAATAATATCATAATCCGCCTTCAACAAGGATTCATACGGGATGGAGAGGCAGATGTGGAGAACTTTATTAGTTATTCTCTAAGTGTACATAATCGGAGGAAAGCTCGTGCGGGTAGCGCTTTTGAGGAGCACGTAAAATATTTATTTACAGAACTTGGCATTCATTTTTCAAAAGGTAAAACCACAGAAAATAAATCAAAGCCTGATTTTCTTTTTCCACACATAAGCTTGTATGCAGACACGTCTTTCCCGGCGGAATATTTGACAATGCTTGGAGTAAAGACTTCTCTGAAAGACAGATGGAGACAGGTACTTGCAGAGTCTGCGAGGATCAGTCTGAAACACCTGCTTACATTGGAACCCGGCATAAGCGAACATCAGACAACAGAGATGCGGCATAAAGGCCTCCAGCTTGTTGTGCCGGCAGAAATTCATCGAACATTTAGTGTTAACCAACAGCACTGGCTTATGACATTTAAAGATTTTTCCAGCATTTTGCTTGAAAAACAACAATCCACATCTCTTGTTGGATATACAATTCCTACAGCAGGGTAAACATTTGACAGATAAACCTTATTTTCGGAGATATTAATAAAAAGCGGGACTATGACGGAATTACAGGGAGCTATCAACGCTGTAAAGAATGGCATATTGAGTTTCTGTAAATTTGCTTCATCTAATGATGCGGGCACTACAGGCGCTCATCAGGCCGGGCTATATATCCCCCGTAATTCGATAAAGTTACTTTTTAATACACCCGGCATAAAGGGGCAGCAGTTGGAAAAGTGGGTAAACATTACATGGTGGGGAGCTGAGACAAAAAGCTGTCGTTTTATTTACTATGGACGTAAGACCCGTAATGAATATCGGATCACAAATCTTGGCCGCAGTTTTCAGGAAGAAGATCTCATTGTTATAGTAAAAAACGAAGATACCGGATATTCAGGCTTTTGTCTTACAAGTCCTGACGATAAACAATATTTTCTTCAGACATTCGGCTTGGCCAGGAGAGATACCAATAACTTGATTCCTTATCGGAGCCCCGACCACTCTCCCTCTAAAGTAGAAATCCGTCCTGCACCCAATGATATTTTAGAGAATAATAATTACTTGGTGACAGACACCGTAGCAGATAGACAGGAAAAAGAACAGATTCCGGTGAGCTATGAATCCAAGGCTATTAGTTTTAGACCCAAAGCTCATATTCTTATATTATTGGGGGAGGAGCTTATCAAAAGCCCGGTAATGGCTATCTATGAACTTATAAAGAACGCGTATGATGCAGATGCCAAGTCTGTAGATGTAAGTTTTGTAAATATTGAAAATCTGGAAGAGGCAGCTATTGTAATAAAGGATAATGGAACAGGTATTACTGAAGAAGTCTTGGAGAACGTTTGGTTTGAACCGGGTTCAGACTTCAGGAAACCCATTAATGAGGAAGGTATAAGAGTTGTTAAAAGAAGTCCCATTTTTGAAAGAGTGCCAATGGGGGAAAAAGGCATAGGCCGGTTTGCTGTACATAAGCTCGGCAACAGAATCCGGATGTATTCGAGACCGTCGTTGGTTTATACGAATGAAGACGGAAAGTTTATCAAAAAGATACTACTCGACTATGAGTTAATAGTGGATATTGACTGGAGGCGTTTTTCCCAAAGCAAATACCTTGAAGATGTTGATATTACTTGGTACAAAAATAAGGATCAGAGTAGCTTCAAGTTTAAAGAAGACTCGGGAACGTATATTGAAATTGGCGATCTGAAGGAGGGATGGACAAGAGGGATGGCACGGCAGCTGAAAAGGAATACCATTTCCATGTTGTCGCCAAAGAATGATTATAGCAAGTTCAGGATTGACCTTAATTTTCATAACAGTTGGCTGGATCGCTTTCCCGAAACAGAACAAATACTGCAATCGGCTCCTTTTAAGCTGATAGTTCTGATTGATGAGCTGTATAAGATAACTTTTGAATACCAGTTCTTATTAAAAAACAATGCACAAATTGGCAGCAGGGTAATCAATGACCAAACCACTGACCTGCTGGACAAGGGAAAATATGAAAGGAATATAAAGGAAGAACTGAAACCTTTTTTCGAAACATATTTTCGAAATAAAGGATACGAAGAAAGATCTATCAAAGAAGCAGTTGAAAAGCAGCTTACACCTCCAGTATCTTATGGCAGCCTGATGCTCGAAATTTATTCATTCGATCTGGATTCCCAATCACTCAGAGATACAACGGACTCTGCAAAACTTGTGAAGGAATTATTAAAAGATCACTCTGGCATTAAAGTGTTTAAAGGGGATTTACGTGTATATGACTATGGAGATCCCGGAAACGACTGGCTTGGACTTGATTTGAAACGTATTCAAAACAAAGAGTGGTTTTCTAATAACCAGAATATTGGATATATCTATCTGGATTCAGAAACCTCAGGAACTTTAATAGAAAAGACCAACAGGGAAGGTTTTATCGAAAATGAGTCGTTTGATCATTTCAAAGTTATGCTTGATTATATATTAACTCAGTTTAGTGTAGAAAGACAGTCAGATCGCAGGAAATGGTTACTCTTTAATAAAACTGGGCCGTTGGAATCTTTTGAGTCGCGCATTTCTGCATTAAAGGCATTAATATTCAAGCTGGAATTGCAACAGGTGCAAAAGGATGAGCTGATGCAGGAAACAGGAAGAGTGGAAGAAAAATATGAGCAGGACCGAAATAATCTTCTTATCCCGGCTGGAGTGGGAATGACAGCTTCGTTTGCCATGCATGAAATTGAAAAATTAGTGCCGAGAATGAAGGAAAGCATTTGGGAAATGCCAGTTGATATCAAAAAAATGCGGGGACAGATTGATGAACTAGATGATTATGTAGAAGGAATTTTGTCCGTGTTGAAAAAAGGAGGAAACAACGAGGTACTGTTAAGTGAAGCGATTAATCAGGCTGTAAAGAATTATTCCACAAGACTGAATGATCATGAGATTCGGGTAACAATCAATACTGATAGTAATGCTGATAAGATTATTGCCGATAAGCGGGTTCTTATTACGATTATAATGAACCTCATCGACAATAGCCTCTACTGGCTTGATACCGTGCATCGCCAGGAAAAAGGAATCTACATATCAACATCCAGAGAAGTAAATAACACATCAGTTCTGATAGTTGATAATGGCCCCGGATTTAAGGATAAAACGGAAGATATTGTCTTACCATTTTTTTCAAGGAAAAAGGACGGTATTGGCATAGGGATGTACCTTATCGACACTGTCATGATTCAGTTTGGGAAATTGAATATTATTCACGACCGGGAATCGTTAAGGGAACGTGGGGTGCCTGAAATGTATAACGGAGCTGCTGTTGAACTGGTATTTAATAAAAAAATATAAATATGTATCCTGAACTTGGACCTCAGGTCATTTTAATTGACGATAAAAAGGAGGAGATTGAGGCAATAGAAAAATTCCTTGAGGAGAAGCATATAGGAAGTGTTTTCTTTGAAGCTGATCCAATCGAACCTGATTATCCTCTAACACCAATAGATACAGTTCAACTTGTGTTCCTTGATTTATACTACGGTAGTCCGTTTGCAGCACAGTTTGACCCAAATGCCTGTACTGAATGGATTGAAAGAGTTATCCCTCCCGGGCAAAAATATTACCTGGTGATCTGGACTAAAGATAAGAGCCGGTCAGAAGAATTGCTCGAGTTAATGAGAAAAAAAGGAGTGCCTATGCCATATCAAGTGGAAACAAGGTCAAAAACGGACTATAAACTCAGAGGAGGGAATGAATATGATATTGAAAGATTACTAGATGAATTGGGGGTATTGTCCAAACCTGAAGTGAACTCTGATGTGCAGGAATTTCATGGTAGAATTATTTCAGAGGAGGAAGACTGTGTATTAATTGATTGTCTCATACATAAAGAAACTGCGACATATGAAGTGCGTAGATTTGACCTGAAACTTCTTGAAGGCATTCCACATAAAAATGGAAGTTTTGTAATGGTACGCATAGAAACCAAGCCGGGCAGTAGGACCATCGATTTCTTTGCTGATGAGATTGACAGGTCAGCGCTATTTGTTAAACCTGATGACTTTGAGGATCTTGAAGATATATCTTTTTTAGCTGATGACTAATTATTCCACTGATGAAAATTACATTTAAAGATGTAGGGCAAGGGGATTCGATTATACTAGAGTGGGAGCACAACGGCCAAGCAAAAATTGGTATTATAGATTGTAATAAGAAAGGGAAGAGCAATCCTGTGCTTACCCATTTGCAGCGATTGGATTATTGCGAAGTAGAATTTATAGTCTTAACTCATCCACACCGGGATCATTATTCAGGCCTGCAGGAGCTGCTTGAGTACATTGAAACCAAGCAAATTACTGTTCACCGCTTTGCTCATACTCTTACTCATATAGGGAAGGGGTTTTGGAAGTATTTCGAAGTTGGCCGGAATGACACTCAGTTATTGCGAAAAATAATGGGAACATCGAAGCGTTTGAAGAATAGTGGGATAATTAGAAGAATGGACCTGTTAGCAGATAATACAGTTTTGGAGATTGAGGATTATATATTGATAAAGTGTATGGCACCTTCGCATGATGACATGGAGGAATATATGCGTATTGTAAAAATGGATCCGGACGTTAATAGTAAACAGGCCAGTCAGGCGGCTAATTTACTATCGGCGGTATTTCATTTAGATATTTCCGGATACCATGTGCTGCTTACTTCAGATGCTGAAATCTTTGCGCTGCAAGGCATTATAGAACGAGATGCCGTAAAGCTTACCGGAAGAAAGTTTAAGATTTGCCAACTTCCGCATCATGGATCTATAAAAAACCATCATAAGTTTTTTTGGGATTTAATGACAAAAACTAATGGACGTCATGCTGTAATTTCAGCGGGTAAACACCGAAGTTATAGCCACCCTTCATACAAGGTGGTAGCCCACTTTCATGATGAAGGATATCAGGTCCATTGTACAAATATTGTGAATGGAATGGAAAAATTCCTAAAGGAGCAAAGAGCTGCGTCGTTGCTGTTCGACACTTTTGGTGTGATGGCAGAGGATTACATGAAATCAATTGACCATGTGTTTGAATTCAGGAGAAATAGAGTTTCCTGAGAATACCAGACCCCTATGCTTTTGAAAGGGGTGTTATGTCGCGTGTGAACGTAAATCCCCAATACCGCAGACCTGTGTAGGATAAACTATTCAGGGGTAGCGAAAGTCATACATAAGATTAGGAAAGATTTGCACGTATCTCTTCAATCGAAATACCTGAAAAAAGACAGAACTCCATCACTGTTATAAAATGATGTTCAGACTTGCCAAGAGTTTTCTTTAGCTGTTTCAGGTATCGCCGTGCTGAGCTTTCGCTTAGACCTAATATATCCATTATATCCCTGGGATAGATAACCAGTCTTTGGGTAATATTTGTGGGCATGATAAATCTAAAATTTCAAGATGAAAAAAATTACTTGTACAGATAACAACTCTGGCGATTACAACATTCTATTACAACCGCCAGATTCTATTCCTAATCTTCAGCAGTGATGAATGAATACCATTCATCCCTAACCCTTTCGTCGATAATATAGCCTCTCTGCCCGGTGCCATCTCTGAAAGTCCCGCCAAATTTATTTATAAGGATCTTTCGGCTACTTCCATCTTTGAACCTGGCGATAGCCAGGAACCCTCCGCCCTTCCACATTATCATACCGTAGAAAACTTTGGAATGCGATAGCAAATTTTTCGCTTTGTCTATATTCAATACTTTATACTTCTTCCCTGAAATATCGGCCTTCGTCAGATCCGTGAATTCCTCCAGGGACATTCTTCCATAGTATTGAAACTCTGTTACTTTTGACCAATCGGCAATATCATAGGTGCCGAATTGAAGCAGGGTGTATAACAAAAATGTAAACATGCCGGGTTGTTTTATGAGTTAATTACAATTTCCTGATTTTGAAGGAGCCACCCCCGAGGTACGTACGGAGCTTGGCAGTGCTCTTAAATCTTCACCTAAGTCTCCGGGGTTACAACCGGGGAATACCATTCCTTTTGAGTAAGGGATATTTAGCCCGGCTATATTCGCTAAATCTATTGCAAAATTAGCACAATTGTACAGATAAAGATTATAGTGAACGTTATTCGCAGCGTTCGCTTTATTGATGATACTGGTCAATTGGTTTGCTGAAATGTTGGTACTGAGCTTAACATCGTAAAGTTGCCCGCCATCGTTTGAAAATGCCGAATTATCCTGTGGATCTAACAGACCGCTTTCCCCTGCTGGATAGAAGCCGAAAGACCTGGAGAAAGTTACACCCCCAATGGTTTGTTCTATCGTTACAAATGCGTGCCCTACCTGGGAACCATTGACATTGACCCCAATAGGCGCCCTGGAACCGGCCATAGGCTGATCTGAATAAATTGTGAATTTCGCGCCCAGGCTTTTGTTAAAACATTTTAGGAATTCATTGATGTTTACAGGGTTAGATGGTGCATACACAAGGTACTGTCCCATATAAGGAAAATACGACGCGCTTCCTCCTTCTCCACCGCCCGGATAATCATATGACGCAGGATTATCCGGTTCCGGCAAATCCTCCATTGTATAAAAGCATTCATAGGTGCACGTTTCCCCCGTCATATACGGCTCCCCACATTCTTCTGGGGGCTGGCCCGGTAAAGGGTCAGGTACAGCCCAGCAATCTTGCTCCCAATGTTCCACACAGTACTCCCAGCATTCATAACCAGCGAACAACTTTGTACTGTCCGGCGCCTGGCGGGCCTGCTGTTCGCCGCTGGTTCTAAATAATGCTGTCCCCAGAAATTTACCCTGCTCCACTTTTGTTATGAAAAGTGGGATGTTGTTCGAACGTGAGTAAATGACATAGCCACAAAAAGAAGGATCGAGCTGGTGGAGACTATTGTGGCTGATATCATAGCCACTGGCGGCAAAATAGGCCGAATCAGGTACATAACTGATATACATCTCACTTACCTCACCCCTGGAATTCTTAGAGATCAGCAATCTTTGCAGACTTGGCACAGGTTTGCGTGGTGAAGTATTTTCTGACCGCCCCTGGCCCGATTTAATTTTTACTTTATGGTCTTTTTTAACAGTAAAAGCTGTGGGCACTTCCACATAAGAAAATTCCCCTTTGCTGAAGGTGGTTGCATTTTTCCAGCGTGGGTACATTGGGAAAATGTCGGGGGATTTGTGACGCAAATTTGTAGAACTGCCGATTGTTTGTTTGAATTTTGAATTGTAATAATTTCTGGCCTCGTCTACAGAAAGCCTGACATTCCCAGCTGGAGCAGTGCCAGGCTTGTCATCCTGCATTTTACTGCATGCGTACATTACCAGCAGGAAAAATAGCGGATACATCAAATTAGAAATCAGTTTTTTCATACTGTTCAATTTTTTTAAAGTGAAGGGTTATGTGTTCTTAAGCCAATGGAAAATTTGATGACCAGAGTTTTTTGAGTAAAAAAAAAGCAGTGGCGGCGTACCTAGAAAGAAAACGCCATACTGGATTCATACTGTAATAATAATCTGATGTTTAACAGCGTGGCGCACGTAAAAATGAAAACGCCCTGCTGGATTTATACAACTTTTTAAAATCAGCCAAACTTTTAGATAAAATCAGTCTTTTCTAAAATATCTTGTCATGCTGTACACATTTTTGTAAATGATCCCAGGCTTAAATGCCTGATGTACCGAACTCCTTTTTGCTTCCTCGCCACCAAAAAACTACGAGGCCGGTTAGACGTAGGTTAGAGGCCGGTTACAGGCCGGTTAGAGCGGGTTTTTACCTAGGTTAGAGGTAGGTTAGAGGCCGGTTAGAACTAGAAAAATTTCAGGACTTCCTCTTCCGTCAACCCCACAAACTCACAGAACTCAGCCACAGTAATGTATTGGCCTCTTTTCTTTTTAAAATACATGCACATCTGCTTCATCAGTCTCCTTGCCGTACGATTACTTTTCCCAAGAATAAGCATAACATCCTTGGTGGTGATAACGATCCTATGAGGTTTGTTTTTATGCATGAATTCGTCAAAAAACAACGGCCAAACCCGGCCAATAGCGGCCAATTGCGGCCAGAATGGTACTCCGATTTTCTGCTCCTCCCACTGTCACATACTTTCGCTTCGTAATTACGTCACATCACGCTGATCACGTGATAAAGCCTAAGAGGCATGGCTACGGAAATTGCCTTATTGAATATTTTCTAAACCATTTTTTATGAAAAAGAAAGACACGCTTTTACAGATGGTGGGTGAGACGCAAAACATGTCCATCTATCGCAAAAAAAACGGCCAGTATGGCTTCAGGAGAAAAACAGGCGTTGACGCCGAAAGGCTGGCCAAGGATCCCAACTTTATCGCCATCAGGCAGAATGCCAAAGATTTTGGTAAAGCGGGAAAGGCGGGCTTGCTGATCAAACAGGCCTTCCAGCCTATGATCTCCAAATACGCCAATTCGGACATCTTCACCCGGCTTACAACGTTGTGCAAAGAGGTCATCAAGTCTGACGCTACGCATGAACGCGGTTTCCGCAACCTGCTGGATGGTGATACAAACCTGTTCACAGGATTTGAGTTCAATCCGGCCGGTATGTTCCGTACCACTTTTATTGTCCCCATCACCCACACGATCGACCGCGTGGCTGGAACTGCCAGCATCGTGCTGCCGCCGTTTGTGCCGGTGGAAATGATCGTGCCGCCCGAAAAGGCGAGCCACTACAAGCTGAAAGTGGGTTGTGCGACTTTGAATTTCGATGCGAATGCGTTTGAATTCAGCCAGACCGCCAGCGAGGATATGCCGCTGGATGATATTCTGACAGCGCCGCTCACCCTGAACTTTCAACTGCCGCAAAACACCGCGGACCCTGTATTCCTCGCGATCAGCATTGAATACCAGGAGGAGGAAGGCGATTTCGTGTACCCGATCCTCAACAGCAAATACAACGTTATGAAGCTGCTTGCGGTAGACGTACCTGCCTGATGGTTTTACATTTTCTAACATTTTTTTAAATTTTAAGTCATGGAATTGATAAACCGTTTAGTCGCCCCCACCCCGCCCTTTTTCCAGAAGGTGCGCAACCTGGGGATTATCCTCACCGCTATTGCTTCCGCTGTATTCAGCCTTCCGCTGGATCTACCAACGGTACTTACGGAGATAGCCGGAGGGGTAGCAATTGCAGGAACTGTGATGGCTGGCATTGGCCAGGCCGCCACTGAAAAAGAATAGAGCCTGCTCTTTATTGTTTGTGAAGCCCCGGCGCTTTGCCGGGGCTTTTAATATCTTTTATCCGGGCTTTCCGGGTCAAAGTGTATGAGGTTGAACATTCCCCGCATACAGCTTCTTACATTCTTTCCATATTTCTTTTCCAGTGCCTCGGCATCCAGCTGCGTGGTTGCATGGGTGATAATCCGGTTCGGAGATGACATTTCGCTGCGAATGATCAGTATCTCCGCCATTACATTGCAAACCTCACCGAAATAGTGCCCATCCCTTTCTGATCCAAGGCCGTCAAAGCAATAAACAATCGGTAGAGATGTTTGGGGATTAAAAGCCCGGTCGCTATACTTTCGAATCGTCTCATGCCCTTTGCTGTTAAAATCCATAACAATTTGCCGGGTACTTACCACCTGAGGGGCAAACTCTCCACCGCTCATTGCTGCAAAAATCTGCATCAAAGCTGTTTTACCGCAACCAATCCGACCGCAGAGCATCAGACCTTTTCCAAGGTGAAGGTTTTCTTTACGGGCTTCTTCCACGTCCTGGATGAAGTAAGTGATCATCCTGTGCAATGGCGGGTCATCAACAGGCTGGATCTTGTATCGGCACCCGTAAAAAATCTTTCCCTGCTCTTCGATCATCCGTTTGTAATCGGGATAATCATAACGGAGCTCCATAGTTTGGGAGGTTTGGCGGAAGATCATCATGATTTCGGCGTTCCCGCCTCTGGTCACGGGCGTTTAGCACCCATTTATCGGCGGCAGCCTGCCATACCCTGATGGGAGTCTGGCCATTCTGCAACCAGCCATTGGCCTCATAATGCGAAAAAAACTTCTTTGCTTCTTTTTCCCCATAACCGGCAGAACGGAAATATGCGGACACCTCTTCCTGGGAGGGAGTAATATTTTCAGTTTTTCCTTTTTCGTTTATTTGTTTATTAATGTGTGCTGTTTTCAGTTCTGTTTTCGGTTCGAAAGCAAAGATGTCTTCTACAATTTTCCCATGAGTTTTGTTGTCTTCATTCATGAAGTTCTCGAAGTAGGAGAGTTCCAGTATGGTCACATATGGATGGTCCATCTTGTTCTCAGGCTTGTGGTAGTTAATATACCCCCAGTCGGCAAGTTCATTGATGCATTTACTGTAACAGGCGCCGGTACTTATTTTACTCGTATGCATAAGGCGTTTCCGGCTTACACGAAAGTGATTGTGAAAGCGGTTTTGATTCCACACGCGAAACATCGCGAGATACAAGCTGATGTGATTGGTACGCATCCTGCCATCGTTGTCGCTACAGTAAAAGAACAGGGCGAGGTGACGAATGTAGTTTACAGATGTTTTTCCCATGCTCATAGTGTTTTATGATTAAGAAATAGAGCGCCCGTTAGGACATGTTGCTGCCCTTCAGGAATGCATGAAAAGCCCTTCCGGAAATCATGGATAAATTCCGGCGGAGGTAACTTTCAATAGTTTTTGTTGAATTAATTAAATCATCGAAAAATGGATTTATCTCTACATTTCTGTTTCAGCCCTTTTGGGTATCAGGGGGAAACAGGTTTTTCATAAGTGTTATACAATACAAAGTTATGCCGGGGGAAATAAAAAAACCTTCAGATTTATGAAGAAATTGAGTAGTAATCCTTCTTAATGGCGCTCAAATACCCCTCCGATATGCCAAGATATGATGCCAATGCCCTTGCGGATACGAGATTGACAAGCACGGGATAGTGCTCCAGCAGGAGCGCGTATCTTTCTTCCGCGCTTCTAAATATCCATTTGGACCTGTCGAATGCCTGCTGATAGTAATATTCCGTCAGTTTCAACCGGACTTCTAAAAAAGAAGGGTATTTCTCACAGAGCCTGTTAAGATCCTTCACATGTATGGCTAAACAAGTGGTTTTTTCAAGTGCCAGCAATTGTTCCATGCTTTTCTGCTGCTTATAAAAGCTTTCAATGGCTATCACCACATCCCCCGCTGTCATAAACCAACAATTACGTTCCTTGCCATCAACATTTTCCAGGGCAGTCACAAGCCCTGTTACTGAAAAATATACATGCCGGCACACTTCGCCGTAGTCCACCAGGATATCATTTTTATTAAATGATATCACTTCACAACAGGATATGATCTCATCTATCGCGGCCTCCTGTAGTTCAGGATTATGCAGCTTCATCATGGAAATCAGTCCAGTGAACATCTTTTCTATTTTCTTTTGCTTAAAAGGGTACTGAAAGGCGATTTTAGTGCCTCGGTTGGTGGTATTCATAGCAGTGGTTTTTTGTATTGATAATGGTGGTTAACGTGGGGCTGAACAAATTAGTTTGAGACTTTAAGTCTCAACATGAGCAAATTTATATCTTTTTGTTTATAAGATTCTTTCTAACCGGCATTATAAAAGTGAGAAATTGATTTCCGTGAATTTGCACGTAATCTTCCTCATACTGGAACACATATTCTCCATCGTCCGTTTCGGTTAAATAGCCGGCAAAATCCCCTTATAGTATATCTTCGCTTTCCTCATCCTTAATTTGTTTTAAACTTATAGGCGCCAGGGTATGTCCAAACATTTTAAGCACCTGATTTACCTTTTTAAGTTGGAGATTATTTTTCCCTTGTTCTATTTTTTGGACCACAGTTAATGCCACACCTGCCTTCTCTGCAAACTCTTGCTGAGTAAGACTAGTCTCCTTGCGCTTTAATTTAACAAAGGCTTCTAATGTTTTCATAACTATATGCTTTTGAATATAAATCTCAATAATTAAACAAATTATATGCTTTTAGATATAATTGCGAAGTTATATGTAGCACATATTGCTATTCATCTCCTGAGTATTCAGGTTCCCGAACGGGTCCTCATAGTATCAGCTTCTGCATAAGGTAAAAGATAACCCAGGTCGAGGGGAGGGATGAGTTTAGTGCAGGTAATATCTTCCTGCAGATCTGTGGGAAACATACATCTCATATGCCGGAATTTTTCTCAAAATTACACGGCGCCGATCATCTAAATCTTCACATTTGTGAAGAAATTACAAATCCCCGGACTCCAGACCTTCTTCCACCAACGCCATCGCCCGGGCCCTCAGATTCTTATTCCCTTTATCGCATTTCCGCAGTATGGTCTTGTATTCCCGTAAAAATACCCTCGCAAAATCAGGGTCCGCTTTCACTACATCTTTGGCATTATCCAGGATATCGGCATACTTGATAGTCTGGGAAGCCGGGGAGGTCTTCACCAGCCGGTCCAGTTCTTTTGCTTTCCGCGTGCGCCGGTTCAAGTGGGGATAGACTGATTTGATATATACGTCTGTCAGTTCGGTTACATATCCCAGTGTGCGGAAAGCCTCTTCAATGGTCATTATAGTCTCCAGGAACTGAAGCAATGCCTGGGGGCTTACGGGCGTATCCTCCAGCACATCATGCAGTAAAGCGGCGGCGAGGATCGTCATATCTGCTGTATATTCCCTGCACGTCTCCATCACCCGGATGGGGTGTACGATGTACCTGTCCGGGGAATATTTCCGTGTTTGATCGCCGTGTGCCTTGTCTGCAAATTCCTGCACCGCCTGGAGTATTTTATCCATTTTCGATGAATGTTTTGTAAACAATATGGGAGAAATACCGGGCTACCCATTCTTCCCCCTATACTTCCCAATCACCCGCTGCAACGCAATCCCTTTCCCCAGCACGGGCTTAAATATATCCCCCATACTCTCCGCCCGCTCCGCCGCATTATGAATGGTAAAATCCTTCATCTTCAGTCCCTTTTTCACCTCATCCCATTCCAGCGGCATAGACACCGTGGCGCCGGGCTTCGGCCGCAATGCATAAGGCGCCGCCAGCGTTGCCTGCGGACGGTTTTGTAAAAAATCAAGATACATTTTCCCGCCCCGGTTATTCACCTGCCGCTCTATGCTCGTAAACCGCGGGATCTCCCGCTGCACCAGCGTGACGATGATACGGGCGAATTCCTTTGATTGTTCGTAGGTGTATTTCGCGCCAAGCGGGATGTAGATATGCAGGCCGGTGGAACCGCTCGTTTTACAATAACAAGGCACCTCCATATCATCCAGCACGGCTTTGGTGACTTGTGCGGCCTCTATCACCTTGTCAAAAGATTGTTTGGCAGGGTCCAGGTCAATGATACACCAGGTGGGATGATCGGGTTTCCGGACGGTGCTGGACCAGGGGTTCATTTCGATGCAGCCCAGGCCAGCCATATACAACAGGCTGGCTTCATTGGTGGCTACCATAAAATGTTTCCTGGTGGCGTCTCCGTCGGCCTTGTAAGGGTGTTTTTCAATCCAGCCGGGTACTTTGCCGGTCACGTCTTTCTGGTAAAAACTCTCGCCTTCAATGCCGTCAGGATGGCGGTTCAGCGACTGGGGGCGGTTTTTCAGGTAGGGTAAAATGAATGGGGCGATACGGTAATAATAATTGATAAGGTCCCTTTTGGTGATCTTTTCTTTAGGCCAGTATATTTTACTGAGGTTGGTGAATTTCAAATCCTGTCCGTTCACTTTTCGGACCTGTGTTTCATCCGTGGGATTCAGCAATGTTTTGCGGGAACTTTCTCCTGGAGGAATAATACCTACATCGGGGGAGATGATCTTTTTAGCGGGAACTGATTTTTCCAAACCCACCGCGGTTGCTTTTTTATCTTCCCGAAGTCCCTCAAAAGAGGGATGCCGCATCACCCCATCCGGCGTCATTTCCGCAAAACTCACTTCCGCCACTACCAATGGTTTTATCCAGAAAGCCTTTGCCTTGGGAGGATTGGGTCTGAAACGGGATGGTTTATTCACATCAGGCTCTGTGTGGAACGGGCTCTTTTTTATCAGCAGCGGTTTAAACTGCTGCAACATATCGCGTTGTTGCTGGAGGTTGAAGCCCGTACCTACTTTGCCGGTGTATTCCAGTTTTCCTTTGTCGTACACGCCCACCAGCAATGCGCTGAACGGTTTGCTGGAATCTTCATTTTTTGTATATCCGCCTATCACTACTTCCTGCCGCTGCGAGGATTTGACCTTCAGCCATTCCTTCGACCGTTCGCCGCTATGGTACAAACTATCCGCCTTCTTAGCCATGATCCCTTCCAATCCTATTTCTTTCGCCACGCGAAGCATCTCCTCACCCGACGTTTCAAAGTCCTGGCTCAGCCTGATGAGCCCGCTGGCAGGTATCAGTTTTTTTAATTGCTCCCGTCTTGCACTCAGCGGGAGTTTTGTAAGGTCTTTCCCTTCATACCACAACAGGTCGAAAACAAAATACTGCAACTCGCCGTCCGCTTCACTGCGCCATTGCTGAAGCGCGGAAAAGTTCGCCGTGCCCTGGTCATTCACCACCACTATCTCCCCATCCACCACCGCTTGTATATTCCACTTCTCCAAAGCAGCATACACGGGATAAAACTTTTCATTAAAAGATTTATTATTCCGCGAACGAAGCTCCGTCCCGCCCTTCCGCATCAATGCCAACGCGCGGTAACCGTCCCATTTTATTTCGTACGTCCAGCCCTCGCGGTCGAATGGTTTGTCCACCAGCGTAGCCAGCATCGGCTTTATGTTCATAGGGAACGAACCGGCCGGCGCTTTTTTAACGGCGGTGGTAACTTTTGACGGCGCTGGTTTTGCGCGTGTTGTTTTCCTGGCTACTGTCATGACGGTATGTTTGAGTAGACTGAATAATCTCCGCGGTGGCGGCTTACAGCTGTTTTAAAGGGATCATCGTTTTGTGCAAACAAATGCGCATCTGCTGCCGAAAATCCACAACCAGCCGCAGCCCTGCGGTATAACCTCCGCGGCTATGGCGCTATCGCCCTGCGGGTAGCGGTTACGCAGGTATATACTTCCAAAGCATATGCCCAAAGGTCTTTTTATTCAAACATGTATGTATATTTCATTGTTGTTCAGGGTGAATTATTTCTTTCCCTATATTTGCGTCAACCCTGTTAACCAGCCATATTCCTTACATAAAACCTTAACCCGCATGAGCACGACCAGGATCGACCCGGCAGAACTATGGAAACTAAAGCCGGAAGAACTATCAGCAACAATGTACAACACCATGTTTTCGTTTATTAACCAGATCTATCCCATCAGCGAGGAGCTGGAAGAAGAAATCGTCAAAAACTCGGAGATCGTAAAATTCAAAAGAGGCAGCATCATCCTGAAACACAATGACATCTGCCGGTACTGTTATTTCGCAGGCTGCGGCCTGGCAAGAGCGTATTACATCACCGATGAAGGGGAAGATGTCAGTTCCTGGTTTATGAAAGAAGGGGATATCATTATCACCGTGCAGAGTTTTTTTGACCAGGTGCCCAGCAGGGAAGAACTTCACGCACTGGAAGACACGATCTGCATCGGCCTTACGCACGAGGCATTGCAGGAGATCTACCTGAAATTCCCGGAGTTTAATTTTGTAGGCCGCGTGCTGACGCAGAAGTATTATATCCAGATGGAAGAACGGGCATTTTCTTTGCGTATGGATAGCGCGGAAGAAAAATATTTAAAGCTGGAACAGCACAGCCCGGAAATAATAGCCCGCGTTTCGCTGAAAGACATCGCTTCTTACTTAGGGATAGCGCCGGGTACCATCAGCAGGATCAGGACCGAACGAAAGTGAATTTCTTCACATTTGTGAATATTCATCATAAATAAATCGCAGAACTTTGCCGTATCAGATTATATCCGTTAACCAATTAAAACCTAAACTGATATGAGAGACACGATCGGCAAAAAGTTTTTTTACATCCGGATGCTGCATGGTTATACCCAGGAATACGTCGCAAAAAAGATAGGCGTTTCAATATCATCCTATATAGACCTGGAAGCAGGCCGGATAAGGAAAGTGCCCATCGGCAGAGTGCAGGATATACTGGCATTGTACGGGCTTACCATGGAGAATTTCTTTTCATTTAAACCCGAAGACCTGATGGGGCTCATCAAGGGAGAAACCGAAACGATAGATGAAAAAAGCATGCGTGAGATGGTGAATAAGATCGAAGGAATGTACCAGTTATTATTTCAATTGGTGGATAAATTTATTCGCCCGCCGGGTTGGGAATCGCGTTTGTAAATTGTAACTTTATGCAAACGTCAGACACCCCAAAATCCGGTTCACCCCTAAATCCGTATCTATTACGATGCAACACCTCATCAAACCATATCTCGTTTGTTATACCGTGCTGAGTAGTCATGAGTATATACATGAAGCGCAGGATGCGCTCATCCCGCTTTCGCAGGAACTGCTGTTTGCCGCCCGTACCGGGAACCCGGTAGTTACCCAGCTTCACGCCCTTTCTACTGTTAACCGTGAAGAGCTGCGGCAGCAGCTGGATTCAGATCCGTTAAAAATGACCTTCTGGATCAACGTCTACAATGCGGCCGTACAGATCGTACTGCAGCAGAACACTGCTTTGTACGAAGACCGGCCCGCTTTTTTCACCAAAAAGATCATCACCGTAGCCAGCCAGCCGCTTTGCCTGGACGATATCGAGCATGGTATCCTCCGCAGGTCCGGCTTCCGGTTAAGGGACGGCCAGCTGCTGAAACTGCTGCCCACCGCATTCGAAAAGGAATTCAGGGTAGACCGGCTGGATCACCGGGTCCATTTTGCGCTGAACTATGGCGCCAGGAGCTGCCCGCCCATCGACTACTACGAGGATGCCCGCATTGACGACCAGCTGAACATCGCCATGAAAAGCCACCTGCAGGGCGAGGCAAAACAAACGCCCGGCACCATTTTCCTGCCCGCTTTTATGGACTGGTACCGTTCGGACTTTGGCGGCAAAAAAGGCATGCGCGGCATCCTTCAAAGGCTGGGCCTGCCCGAATTTGAGGCTATCCGCTTCCAGCAGTTCGACTGGAGCCTGTTCCTCCGGAATTACAGGGATTAAGATTTTAGAACAAATTTGGCTTCCCCCACTTGTTTTCAGCAAAACAATGAACGATATTACAGCCCGTCTATTCATTCATTTCGTTTACCGGCCGGCATCATGTGAATTTCCCCGGTAACTGAAAAGGTTAAAAAACTGATCTGTTTTGTTGTATGCATTGCTGAAAATCTGGGCCAGGCTTGCTTTATGGTTCTATTGCGGGAAGATCGTGTTCCGTTACAAAGGCGGAAACGCACCCTGCATCCTTGCCTGTACACATCCTAATTCTTTCCTGGATGCTATTATCATGGGAGCCTATATGCCGCGCAGCATCCATTTCCTCGCGCGTGGCGACGCATTCCGTAAACCGCGTGTAGCCTCCGTACTCCGGGGCATGCATATGATCCCTATCTTCCGGTTAAGCGAAGGCAAGGAAAACCTCCAGCGGAACGAAGAAACATTTAAGCTGTCCCTGAACGTGCTCAGGCAGAACGGCTGCATCCTCATATTCCCGGAAGGCATCTGTGTGAATGAAAACAAAGTGCGCCCCCTCAAAAAAGGCACCGCCAGGCTGAGCTTCAGCGCCTGGGAAGAGCCCGGGCTGGACGACCTGATGATTCAACCGGTATCCATCAACTACAGCTCGTTCACCGCCGTGCCGAAACACATCGAGATCACCTTCGGGGAACAGATAAAAAAAGGAGATGCGGAAAATGTGAGGGATCTGAACGATCTGCTGCACGACCGGCTGGAAGCCGGCCTGCATAAACCCGCCACCCGTAAAGGGCATTCCATCCTGCTGGCGCTCCCCGCATTGATCGGGTATATCACGCAGCGCTGGTTTTATGTGGCCTGGAGAAATTTTGCGAGGAAAAAAACAAAGAACACGGTGTTTTATGATTCCGTGGTATTCTGCCTGCTGATGCTGACCTATCCTTTTTTCGTGCTCATCATAACGGCACTGCTGGTAATGATTGCAGGCCCATGGGGCTGGCTCGCGTTGCCGCTGCTGCCGTTCACCGCATGGGCCTACAAGGAATACCGTTTATTTCACACGGCTGAGTGACAGCATGCGGATCATCCAATCCGGCAGCGGTTTCTCCAGCGAACGTTTTTTCAGGTTCAGGTAAAGCCCCCACTTCTTAAACAAGGGGACCTTATGGGTTTCCACCAGCTCTATCAGCGTGCCGTCCGGGTCTTCGATGTAGCAGAACCGGCCTGCCGCGCTTTCCATGGCAAAGGAATCTTCGCTGTCGATGGAAAAAGTATAACCGTGGGCCAGCGCATGTTCTTTCAGCGCGGCCATATTAATCACGTCAAAACAAAGGTGGATAAATCCACAATCTCCCCAGAAGCGGTTGTCGTAGATCTTTACCGGCTCCCTGTCCAGGGCCTGCACCAGCTCTATTTCGGCTGATCCCAGCAATTTATTGAACGCACCGATGCCACCGGGATGTTTGCGGAGCAATACTTTCCGGAACTGCGGGGTGGTTTCGTCGTAGATCATATCGCGGATGCCGAGGATGTCGCGGTAAAAGGCGATGGCCTTATCCATATCCCGCACCCCGATCACCGCGCCGGACACGCCGCCGCAGATGCCCGCGTTGTCGTGGAACCAGTGGTGGCCCGGCACAAATTCGAAGTGATTGTTATTCGCATCCGTTACCTGGAAGCGCAGGTGGCCTTCCGCATCTTTGTAGTTTTCGCTCAGCTGCAGGCCTTCGTATTGAAGGAGATGTTTGCGCGCGGCGGCAAGGTCGCGGCACTTGATCTTGGCCGCATAGATGCCAAGGTCGCCGTACTGGGGTTTCTGAAGGGGTTCCGCGGGCTGCCTGTCCTGGAACTGCCAGATCTCAAAGCCGCCGCCGCCTTGCATATTCAGGGAAAGCACTGCCCTGCGGCGATATACGGTGCCTCCTGTGTAAGGCGTCATGAGGGCGGCTTCGGAAGTATCATCAAAAATGAGCACGTTCATTCCGAAGTGGTCCTTATACCCTAACATGGATTCGCGCACGTTTTTCACGCCGATCCCTATTTGCTGTATTCCTGTGATATATGCCATAATAAAGGATTATGAATGTTTCATCCCGGCTTTCCGGGCAATGGTATAGTATAATGGGCTGATGTTTTTACGCAACCACCAGAGCACTCTTTCGCTCCTTGCGATGATCACGTGTTTTTCCTTTCTCCTCATCGCCTTCAGTATCCTTGCGGCGCAGTCCGCCACGGGGATGCCGTTTGCCTGTCCTTCGTCCATCTGGTTATGTGCGGCGCCCGATGCGGTTACTGCGTTCAGTGAGATGGGAGTATTTACCCGCCCGGGGCTTACGATCGTAATGTCAAATCCCGGGATGGTGTGCTCCACCTGCAACGTTTCGAAATAACCCTTCAGCGCGTGTTTGGATGCTGCATAGGTGGTTCTGAGCGGGAAGCCCATTAGTCCGGCCATACTGCTGATCACCACTATCTGTCCGCCTTTCCTTTCGCGGAAATGCGGTAAAAGCTGGCGGGTGAGCATTACCGGTGCAAAAAAATTGATCTCCATCAGCCTGCGCTCCACTTCCGGAAGGGTGTCTTCCGCCAGCGCCCGCTGGGTGATCCCGGCGTTGTTGATCAGTATATCCACCTGGTTGAACGCGGCCAGCGCGGCGGCGGCCAGTTCCGGCGTGGCATCTTTTTCAAGGTCTGCCGGTAAAATTTTACAAGCTGTCTGGCATTGCTGCTGCACTGCTTCCAGTGCCGCGGCGTTCCTCCCGGTGAGTATCAGCCTGGCTCCTTCGCGGGAAAGCTGCTTTGCCAGCTCGGCTCCCAGCCCGGACGAGGCGCCTGTGATCCACACCACTTTGTCTGAAAAATAACCCATCATTATATTCTTAACCCCGCATTTTAGAGAGTGCAAACCTTTAACGAAACCCGATCAGGCAAATTGTGCCATCCGGTTCCGGGGATTGCAGCATCTGGATGCGGCTGCCGTGCATACGCAGGCATAAAATATTAAATTTCGCAGGGTGCAGCGTGGCGCGTTTTTATTTTGTTGTGCACTTGATTTCCTGGCTAATTGGTATAGTTCTTTGCACCGGCATCCCTGCAAGCTGTACGGTAAGACCAATGTTATGCTTCATTCACACGCATCATCTCAGTCGAACAGTTGTAGTTCATTAAGGCTGAAGATAAGCAATTTTAAAAATCTTTTAATACCTTGATCAGATGAAAAGGATATTGTATATCATGGCGGCCTGCCTGTTGGCCTGTTCCGGCGCTTCCGCGCAGATCAGCCCGGCCGCCCTGCAGAAGTGGAAAGACCGTAAATATTCCATGTTCATTCACTTTGGCGTGTATTCCAAACTGGGCGGCGTATGGGAAAACAAACCCATCAGCCGTGGCCTCAGCGAACAGATCAGGGCGCACGCCGCCGGCCTGTACAGTGATACGTATGAAGAAGTGGCCGCCACCTTTGACCCCGAAAAGTGGAACCCGGACAGTATCGCCATCCTGGCAAAAAACGCGGGGATGGGCTCGGTCGTGATCACGTCCAAACACCACGACGGCTTCGCCCTCTGGGATTGCGCCTTTACCACCTTTGATATCATGGATGCCACCCCCTACAAAAGGGATATCCTCAAAGAGCTGTCCGAAGCCTGCAAACGCCATGGTATTGCCTTTGGCCTATACTTTTCACTCATAGACTGGCATTTTCCGGCAGCTATGCCCGTCTCCGGCCACAACTCGGACTCCATCCCCCCGGATCATCATACTTATAATAAGAACCAGGTTACTGAGCTGCTCAGCAAATACGGCCCGGTGTCCGAGCTCTGGTTCGACATGGGCAGCATGACGCTCGCCCAAAGCCAGGAAATGCGCGAACTGGTACACCGCCTTCAGCCGGATTGTCTTATTGGCAGCCGCATCGGTAATAATATGGGCGACTTTACCGTGATGGGGGACAACCAGGAGCCGGATTATATCATCGGCGTACCCTGGCAAAGCCCGGCCTCCTTTTTCCATGAAACATGGGGCTACCGCTCCTGGCAGGAAAGAGGGGATATCCGTAAAAAAGAAAGGGAAAAACTCACCAGCCTCGTACGCGTGGCCTCCCGTGGCGGCAATTTCCTGCTGAACATCGGCCCGAAAGGTGATGGCACCGTAGTGCCTTTTGAACAGGACGCCCTGCTGGCCATCGGGGACTGGCTCAAAAAGAACAGCGAAGCCATTTACGGCACCCACCCCGATCCGTTCCATGTGCCTTTTGAATGGGGCAGCATCACCAGCCGTGACAATAAACTCTACCTCCACATCATGACCACGCCGGCAAACAACACTATCCTCCTGCCCGGCCTGAAAGGAAAAGTGATCAAAGCCTACCTGCTGGAAGATAAAACGCCTGTCAAAACTTCTTCCACCGCGGCAGGCGTAACCGTACAGGTTCCCGCCGGCCTGGACGTAAGCCAATGGTTCAAAGTGATCGTGCTGGATATACCCGGCGGCTATAGCGTGCCCCCGGTGAACATACAGCCGCTGGACAAACCGGTGGTACTGGATAATAATAACGCCTTCAAATATTTCAGCAACGCGACGGTGGATTACAACACCAGTTTCACCAGCACCATCCGCAATGCCTGGACGCTGGCGCCCGCCCGCAGCGGGGCTTACAAGCCGGTGCTGACGTACGCCGCCGAAGAAAAAGGGAAAAAGATCACGCTGCAGCTGGGTACAAACACCAGCGAACTGGAACTGAGCAACGACGAAGAAATAAAACTGGATAATGATATCACGCAGGTAAAATTCGGGGAACTGTACCTGCAAGGCCCGCTGTACTCCGGCGTAGGCGGCACCAACGGAAGCCTGAAAGACCTGGATGTAAACAAACCCTGGCCGCGCAACGACGGGAAACCCTGGGCCAAACATGCTGAATACAAAAACGGTACACAATATACCCTGCCCGCCGGCCTGATGACGGGGTATTATGTTTTCCAGGAGATCACCTCTCCCCGCACGCAGCAATTGCTGGTGAAAGTGACCAGCGGCGATGCGGTCATGGTATTCCTGAACGGGAAGAACCTGTTCCTGCAGAACAATCCCTACAAAAAGGACAGCATCGTACATTACGTACTGCTGCCGCTTTCCGAAGGGAAAAACCAGCTGGTGGTAAAACTTTTCAACCACTTCAAAAAGTCACTGCCATTTAACATCGATTATTCGGTGCCGCAGGTGTATTACCGGAAAACCTTACCCGCCGTACAAATGGAGAAAGGGAAATATTACCCGGTAAGCTGGCAGCTGGCAAAACCGCTCACGCCGCATGACGAAATGGGGATGCCGAATTTGAAGCTCGAAATATCAAAGAAATAAAAAAAGGAGCCTTGGGACAGGCTCCTTTTTTATTGATCCCAGCCGTTATTTAAAACTATGCACTAACACATAACTGGCCTTGTTTGTGGCGTAGTTGTGAAAAGATCGTCATCCTATGTTTGTAGTGGCTATAAAATAGGAAGAACTTAGTTTTATGTAAAAAAAACAGAAGAGGAAAAAGGAATCAGATTATTTGTCGTCATTGGTCAAAAGACCGTTCGCAATGCTAATCC
>NZ_RMBX01000016.1 GCF_003807585.1 Chitinophaga barathri
GCGCCACGGATATCTTAAAGGCATCTTCGTAAATGGGGGGCTTCCCCTGTCGCTTCTTTTTCATATTGGGTAGTTTGAATCTATATATTTTCTACCGCAATCTGTAAAGCTTATTTAGGAGGAGACACATTTGATACGGCTGACTGTATCACTTCTGAAGGGTTTCCCAGTATCACCTTTGACATAAAAAAGGCCACCCCATCCCGGAGCAGCCTTCAAATATATTCAAAGTACATCCTACTTTTCCAACACCTTCTTCAGGTTCTGCAAACTTTCGTCGAAATCCTTCCCGATCATCTTCTCCATGTTCATGAACAGCAACATGATGTTCATCGGGTATTTCATACTGCTGGCAGCTTTCCAGGTCACTTTTGTGCTGTCAGGTCCGGCGGCGTCCGTATGCAGGCTGCTGTGAAGCACGCCCTCAAATGGTTTGAGGAATACCACTTCATAATCGATCCGTTCATTCGGCACGACCTGTTTGATCTCCTGCGAGCCTTTACCAACGTTCTTGTGCTGGCTATCCCAGTGATATTTCAGGCCCACCGCACCGTCTGTGCCATGATATTCCTTTTTCATGCCGGGGTCCATCATCACATATTTGAAATACTGTTCCTGGTTCTTCAGGTACTTTACAAAATCAAATACAGCGGGTACCGGTCTATTGATAACCACTTCCCGGGAAATGGCGTAATCCTTTTTTGAAAAGAGCCCGATGATCAGCAGCAATACGATGATACCGGCAAGGATGAGCAGGATGGTGATAAGGATGTTCATTTGGTGTAACTGTTTGTATGAAAATAAGCATTTGCCTTAACCTGTTCGTATTTTTTCCAGAAAAAATACGTCACAAACATAAAGGCCAGGACGAACAGCGGGAAGATGACCGGGAAAGGTTCCGCGCCTACATACGACCAGGATGCGGAAGCCCCCAGCGACTGGAAGGCAAAACCTGCAAAAGCCCATTCTTTGATAGTTGTATATTTCGTTTGCAGGATGCCGATGGCGCCAAGGATCTTGGCAACGCCCGCGATGGTCAGGTAATAAGCGGGATACCCCAGCATGTTCAGCGCGTCTATGCCCGCCTGCTGGCGCGTTACACCGCCGATGCCGTCAAATATGGCGAACAGGGCGAAGAGGGAAGTCAGTATCCAGTACGTAATTTTAATTGTCTTAGGTTTCATGAGTTAAAAGTTTTGTGGTGAAATCGTACTGCAAGTTTAGGCTGAATTCCGTTTCCAGGCCATGTGTGATTAAGACAAAAATGGGGTTGAATACGACAGTGCATAAAAAAAGCGGCCGGGAATAACGGCCGCAATATCGGGTCAACAGGCATAACAGGTTCTATTTCAGAACGCTCTCCGGCTTCCTTTTGCTTCTGCCACGGATAATTTCCTTCCCTCCAGGTTTACGCCTTCCAGTTCTTTCATAGCCAGGATCGCTTCATCATCCTTCATTTCCACAAAAGCAAAGCCGCGGGATACGCCCGTAACACTGTCTGATATTATTTTACAGGCCGTTACCCGGCCATATACGGAGAAGAGGTTCTTAAGATCGGTGTCCGTGACATGAGACATCAGGTTCGAAACATACATGTTCATAATCAATATTTTAGAAAGTGAGAAAAGCGGGCTGTCCGGCTAATGGTCCTGGATGGCAGGAGATATGCGACTTATAGCGGGACTCATCATAAAGGCACGCAGTGCCAGGTTCCCGGAATGGAAATAAAAACGCAGAGATTCAGGAATAAAGCTGCCGGGAAATGATTGTTCGTTTGTGAGAAAGCAGTTGTATGGAGAATACAGTGTATTTCTAAGACTTACTGAAGATAACCAAATTACTGTTAAAAAGGTCACAAACAGGCGGATTTAATCCGCCTGCGTATCCTTCGTGAATATGAACATGCCGGCCAGTATCGCGGCTGTAATTACAGCCGCAAGCGTGCGTACGGTATTTAATGCATTCCATGGTTTTTCGAACGTGGCGCGAAAGCTGCTCAGCTGCTCAGCCGACGCCCCGTCCAGGTTCACGGCATCCAGGGAATTATTGAGCGGCACATTGCCTGCTACCGTTACGCCAAACACCCCCACCACATATACCACCGAAGCTGCGAGCAGCCACCAGAAACGAACGGTGTTCCGGCTGTATTGCAGATAAGTGCTTGCCGGTAAAAGAAATACCGCGCCCATAAAACTCATAAAAAATAGAGGATTCAGGATAACACGGTTGATGTTCTGCATGGCCGCGAGATAAGCGGCGTCCGGCAGGCGGCCAAGACCCGGGTTTACGGATACGGCATATGCGTAAAAAAGGCCCGCGGCCAGCATGGCGGCCATAGTGGCCAGGAAAAGTACGATGTTGACGATCATGATTTGGATTATTTATACAGCAAAGCTAACCCGCCGGTATGCCGGAAAATAGAATAAAACCGTCAGGGCGGAAAAAATGTTTCGGGTGAGATTATTTGTTTACAGCGGAAAAGTTCTCCATCACTTCAGGCGCATGTGTACTGAACTTAAATGGCGATACGCCGGCAAATTCCTTAAAGGTGCGGATAAAGTGGCTCTGGTCTGCATACTCATTGCCAAAGGCCACATCGGAGAGTTTTTCATACTTCAGGTTGCGCAGCTGGGTGAGCGAGGCCTGGAACTGCGAAATACGCAGGAACATTTTGGGCGGTACGCCTACGATCTGTTTAAAACGGCGTTCGAAACTTCTTTCGGACATCGCCAGTTCATCGCGCAGTTCTTTAAGGGGCACGGTGCCTTCGGAAGTCCAGATACGGTTCAATGCATGTTCCATGCTCTTGTCCACACGCTGCTCGTGACGGCTTACCTGGTTGCTTACAAAACCGGTGAGCAGTTTTACCTTTGCCTCCAGGCTGCCGGCTTCCGCCAGCTGCCGGGAAAAAGAGCGGGCGATCTCGTCAAGCGGCAAACAACCATTGGTGAGTTCGTCGGCACGTAAGCCAAATACCGTGCGGAGCGCGCTGGGACTGAAATAAATGCCGATGGTACTGAACATACCGTCCACCTTCACTTCCGCATGGGAAGTGGTTTGCCCGTAGAGTAAAGCGTCTGGCAACTCCTGGTCGTTTTTGAACATCACGCCTTTGTCTACATCCTGGATGATGAGGCCGGGACTGCCGTCCGCAATGGTCCTGAAAGTGCGGTCGCTATGCGCGTGCTCGCTCTCCAGTATCCAGAAGTGGCGGATATAGTCTTTTAAATGTGACGGAGGAACCAGTTGCTGGTATTTCATGTACCAAAAGTTAGGTATAACAAATATACTAACCTTTTTTGATGCGGGGAAGGGATGCAAAAGAGACATTCGAGGGGGTTGATTGCGACAGCAGGCCGCTGTAATTTTAGGGTATGAAACACATATCCATCCTTGTGCCCCAGGGCCACACCAGCGTAACGAACATAGAAGGATCGCTCCAGATCCTGTCTGAAGTGAACGGGTTCCTTGCCGGTTTAGGCAGGCCGCCGCTTTTTACGATAGAGATGGTAGGCCTCGTGAAAGACAACAGCCAGCGCAATGGCCTGTTTTCCATCCGGCCGGACAAACTGGTGGAAGAAGTGACAAAAACCGACCTGGTCATTATACCCGCCATGCACGGGGATCAGTACCAGGCACTGGAGCTGAACAAAGGTTTTATTCCCTGGATAACCGACCAGTATAACCACGGCGCCGAACTGGCGGCCTTTTGTATCGGCGCGTTTTTCCTGGCAAGCACCGGTCTGATGAAAGGCAAACGTTGCGCCACCCACTGGAAACTGGCGAACGAGTTCCGCAATATGTTCCCGGACGTGAACCTGGTGGATGATAAGATCATGACGGAGGAAGACGGTATTTACACCAGCGGCGGCGCTTATTCCTGGCTCAACCTGATCCTTTACCTCATCGAAAAATATGCGGGCCGCGAAGTAGCCATCCTGGCGGCTAAAGCCTATATGATAGACATAGACCGCACCAGCCAGAGCCCTTTTATTATGTTCGAAGGGCAAAAGGCGCATGAGGACGAGCCCATCAGGCGGGCACAGGAATATATCGAACAGAATTTCGAGGAAAAGATCACCGTCGAGCAACTCGCCGGTATGTTCGCCCTGGGCCGCCGCAACCTCGAAAGGCGTTTCAAAAAAGCTACTTCCAACACCATCGTGGAATACATCCAGCGGGTAAAGATAGAAGTGGCTAAAAAAGGCCTCGAAACCAGCCGTAAAAGCGTGAACGAACTGATGTACGACGTTGGGTACAACGATACCAAAGCTTTCCGTACGGTATTTAAGCGCGTAACCGGCCTTTCCCCCATCGAATACCGGAACAAATACAACAAAGAAGCCGTGCTGGCACAAGAGGCCTGAAAGTTGTCGTATTTACCCCTTTAATTTGTCGGGAAAGCAACCCGCCGGTTCACCCAAACCCCTCTACCTTTACAGGAGTAATCAAGCTATAATAAGCAGGCAGGAAATACCCGCGGGAACACCTGCTTTTGCGCAACCCAAACGAGCTCATGCCTAAACAATATAAACTCCTCCTGTATTCCCTTGGAATAAATGACCGGCAGCTGCATGCACTAAACCGGCTGGTGGGCAAAGAACCCTCCATGATCAAACTGGCTTTTATTGAAAACGCGGCTGACGTGATACCGCAGTCTGCAGGCTGGGTAAAGGCCGTGCGCGACAGTTTCAGCCGCAAAGGTTACCAGGTGGAGCCGGTGGACCTCCGCCTGTTCCGCAACCGCCAGCAGCAGCTGCGGGACAAACTCTCCGCCAAAGACGTGATCTGGCTGGGCGGCGGCAATACCTTTTATCTCCGGTGGATACTCCGCGCCAGCGGCGCCGATGATATCATCCGCACCCTCGTAAGCCAGGGCAAAGTATTTTCCGGCTGGAGCGCGGGTGCCATCGTAGCAGGCCCCACCATCGAATACTTCGATACCATGGATGATCCCGCCGATGCACCGGAAGTGATCCTGGAAGGATTGAACCTGACCAATATCATCGTGATACCGCATATAGACAACGCAGATTTTATCGATGGCGCCCACCAGGCCAATATGAACCTCCAGGCCGCCGGATATAACACCCTGCCGCTGGGTGACGAAGAAGTGCTGGTGATCTCCGGGGACGATCAGCGGATCATTGAGTAATTTATCGCCATTAAAATAAAAAGTGCCATCCCGGTGAAACGAAGGGATGGCACTGTAATTTTTACCCGGGTTTAGTTCAGGTTGGCCGGTGTGGTACCGTAACCTACCGTTACGCCTGAGAATGCTTTGATATCTTCCCCGAGATCGGCCGGGGTATTGCCTCTTCCGCCGTATATCCACGTACTTTCCGTAGGCGGCACATTGATGCCCACCGTACGCAAAGCAACGCCGCCGAACGTGGCGTTGTTGTAGGTATTCAAATTGTAGGGACTTCCATTCCAGCCCTGGAACAGCAGGATGAGATTATGCAGCTGAAGGCCGGAAATTCCCGTTTCGATCTTCACATCGTAATCCGCGCTGTACATCATATCCTTCCGTTGCGCAAACCGGGAGATCGCGGAAATGTTGATGTAGGACACCTGCGCCGAAGGGAACAGGCTCAACGTTCTGCGTCTTACCAGACCGCCAACGGTTTGTTCGATGGTCAGGTACACATCCCCGAAGTAATAGTTATTGTGCACCGTGCGGAAGCCGGGCGAAGGCTGATTCACAGCCACCGTCAGCGTGGCGGGATCGCCTGTGTCAAATACGGAGAGATAAGAAGCGAGATCTGTGATCGGCGCGCCGGCAGGAACCTGCACGGGATAAGGGATCGCCGAGGGTTCTGTGGGGCCGGGGTTGGGCTCGCCGTCCGGCCAGTAATCGTAACCGGGGCATCCGGGCTGCGGGTTCTCCTCGCAGGGATCATCCGGCACCCATACATCCACGCATTCATACACCAGTATCACTTCCACCAGTTCCCAGTCGCCGCAGTCCACATATTCCCAGTAACCCTCCTCCGGCGAATCTACCACGATCAGGAGACAAATATTTTCGTAAATGTAGATTTCTTCCACCAGGGTACATTCTTCCTCGTACCTTGCCTGCGGGTTCTGTTTGCGTTTGGCAAGCGCCTTCTGATAATCCATGGTACCGGTCACTTTCCCGTTCTTCACCTTTTTCAGAAAGGTGATCTTCCCGCTCAGCGAGCGTTCGATGAGATAACCGGAAAAATCATCATCCATTTTTCCCAGCGTGTTCTGGCTGGCATCATAGCGGTGGCGGGCCAGGTAAGCGGCATCCGGGGAATAGGAAACGAGCTTCTGCCCTACATTCCCTTTTTTGTCTTTAAAAAACACGATCCGGTCGAAACCCGCCAGATCGGACATGTCCGGCGCCATCCTTTTCGTAGTGTCTTTTGTGCTACGCCGGTGCATGGTAGTAAGCTGGCGCCGCTCCCAATAGATGGGCACTTCCACCATTTCAAATTCCCCTTTGGAATAAGCTTTTGCTTTATCCCAGATCGGGTACAGCTTGCCCCTTTTGTGCTCATTTTTAAGCTCATGCTGTGCAAGGATCGGGCGTACATTTTTGTAAAAATGACCGCGTGCCTGTTTCACGGTCAATTCCTGCGGGACGGATGGCTCATCCGCGGAAGATTTGTTTTCTTTCCGGCAGGCAATGAAAGTAATGATGCTGGCCGCGCATAAAGCCAGCACCGCAAAAAGCGGGCTTCTGATTTTCATAAGTGGAATGTTTAGTTATAAATGTTCAATAAATCTCAGGGCGACAATAGGGGTTCACTGTGCTTCAAACAGGTACATGGTTCGGGGATATGCATGGCAGCATGGCATTACCGGGCATTGGTTGTAAACTCTCAACAATATCATTTACACTGGAAAAATAAAAGGGACACGGGTTCAACAGGGCACTCAACAAACACTTTACTGGGTCACGGTATCGGGTTCGGTAAACAATATAAGACCAGTAACCGGAATATGCAAACGTTTGCGAAAATTTCTTCCGCCCGGTGCAATTTTTCAAAAAAGCCATTATATTAGAAGACAATTCCACCTATGCGATACCTTGTAACCCTCTTCCTGGTAACCCTTCTTTTACCTTCATGCCATCAGCGCCCCGCCAACGTGAGCGCCGTATTGGACAAAGCCGGCGGCAACCGCGCGGAGCTTGAAAAAGTGATTGAGCATTGTAAAGACGACCCGGATAAACTGAAAGCCGCGTATTTTCTCATCGGCAATATGGACGGGCATTATACGCTCACGGGAGACGAGATGAAACATTACGCGGGGATCTTCACCGTACTGGATTCCCTGCACCGCCACAAGATACCGGTGCCCATCACCTCCCCCATCCTTGCGCAGGCCTGGGATTCGCTGGTAAAGACCGGCGGGGCCCCAAAGAAAGGAGACATGCAGCAACAGCCTGATCACCTTGCACTGAAAGCGGACTTTCTCATACAGCATATAGACAGCAGTGTACAGGTCTGGAAAACCAGCCCCTGGTGCAAAGGACTTTCCGTGGAGGCATTCTGCGAATACATCCTCCCTTACCGTGCCGCCACCGAAGCGCCGGAGCCGGTGCACGAACGTATGCGCGCAAGGTTTGCCGCGCTCAGGGATACCTGCAAAGCCCGTAACCGTTATGACTTCACCGAACAGTTCAACCTGCAGGCGCGCGCCTTTATGGGCGTCAGTAATATGATGCGCCTCTACCCTTTCGATATCAGCATCAGCCAGATGGAAAAAGGCCGCCGGGGCTCCTGCGAGCACCTCGCGCAGTTTGAAATGATGGCGCTGCGGGCCAACGGCATACCCGCCGCCATCGACTATGTACCCATGTGGGGCGATCTCAACCGCGGCCATACCTGGAATGTGGTGCTGAAAGAAGACGGCACCACCTACCCCTTCGACGCCACCGCGCTTATTTTCGGAGGTATCTACACATATCCTTACCGCTTCTGCAAAGTATACCGGAGAATGTTTGCCGCACAGCCACGGACCATCCCGCCCCGGCAGGAAGTGCCCGAAAGCCTGGTGGACATACACGACATGGATGTGACAGAACTTTACAACCAGGTGAGCGACCTGGACATCCCGCTGACCCGCAAATTTGATCTGCCGCGCGAATACGCCATACTTTGCACATTCAGAACGACCAGCTGGGGCGCCCAGGCCTACGGCCCCATCCGGAACGGCCGCGCCACTTTCCAAAAAATGGGGCGCAACCTGTTATATATCGTGATGTATTATCACCAGGGCACGTTTTATCCCGCCACGAACCCTTTCATCCTGGACAAAAACGGGCAGCTTCGTTATGTACAGTTGTCCGGGCAAACGCTGGCGATGACCTTATTACGAAAATATCCCTGTTTCCCTTTCTCCCTCAATCACATGAAAGCGATGACAGGCGGACGGTTCCAGGGGGCAAACAAAGCCGACTTCTCGGATTCCGTCAATCTTTTCACCGTCACGCAGGTGCCGGAAAAGATAGAATCGGCGGACGTCACCACCGCACAACCTTTCCGGTATGTACGTTTTATACCCGCTGCCAAAGTGCGGGCGAACATAGCGGAGTTGCAGTTCATCGGCAAAGACGGCCTACCTTTAAAGGGTAAAGTGACCGGCTTCCCGGATGTATCGCAGGAAGAAACGGGCACCGCGCTGGTAAATGCATTTGACGGCGATGTAGGAACGTATTTTTCCGGCATGCAGGACGGCGTATGCTGGGCCGGGCTGGACCTCGGGCAGCCGCGGCAGCTTACCCGCATCCGCTACTGCCCCCGCAGCGACACCAATTTTATACTGGAGGGTGATGAATACGAGCTCCGGTACTGGGACGGCGCACGCTGGACAATAGCAGGCAAACAGGTGGCCACCGACCAGCAAGTAGTATTTCAGCAGGTGCCCGCCGGCGCCGTGTATATACTTCATAATTTAACCCGCGGCAATGAAGAAAGAATCTTTACTTACGAAAATGGCAGGCAGGTATGGTGGTAACACCCTTGCCGTGGAGATTGTAACGATATGCCTGCTGCTGGCGGTAATCGCCCGCAGCCGGGCGTATGTATGCGGCTACAGCGCGGCCCTGCTGCTCACGCTGATGATGCACCCGGCCCTGAAGCCCCGGAAATGGTATCTCTACGCCGCAGCCGTACTGCTGCTGGCCCTGCCGCTGCTGCTCGCCGCCGGCCTGAAACAGGATTCCAGCAGGGGACGGCTGCTGATCTATAAAGTATCCACCAACATTCTGAAAGAACATTTTCCATCGGGCATAGGCTGGGGCAGGTACAAAGAAGTGTATAACTACTACCAGGCAGACTACTTCCGAAAAGGCGCCTACACTGAAAAAGAAATGCTCCTTGCGGACAATACCTGGTTTGCCTTCAACGATTATTACCAATGGCTGATCGAAGGCGGATGGATAGCGGCGGCGCTGATACCGCTCTGCCTCGCCCTGATCATATTCCTCTGCATCCGCGCATTACAAAAGCGGAACACCCCGCTGAACGTATCCGCCGTGGCGCAGCTGGCGGCTATTATGATCGCGGCCTGTTTCACCCATGTGTTCGAAAGACCGCTGCCGCAGTTCATCACCGTATTTTCTTTGTCGGTGATCATCGGCCTGCGCTGGCAGATATCACTGGTGCCTACTGTGTTCGTATGCCTTATTCACTACGGGCAATATCTCCTGCATTTCCGCAGTTATCAGCAACTGGCCGAAACAAAAGAACTGCTGGCCACCGGCAGCCGGGCGCAGGCGCTGGATAACTTCGATACACTATACCCGGTTTTACAAAATGAGCCGGGTTTTCTAAAACTCTATGGCACCCACCTGCTGGAAATGAACCAGCCTGCCCGGGCTGTACCCGTGCTGGAAGAAGCCAACCGGCGGCAGCCCCAAAATACCTGGCTGATTAAACTGGCGGAAGCCTATGAGGCCAATGCCCAAACAAAACAGGCGGAAGACACCTACCTTGTAGCGGCCTACATGGTCCCCAACAGGTTTGTTTCCAAAATGAAACTTTTTACTTTTTACCAGCGCCAGCAACGCCCGCGGGAAGCAACGTTCTGGGGGAAAGCCATACTGGAACAGCCGGTAAAGGTTCCCTCCCGGCAGGTCAATTCGATCAGGGATTATATTTCTGCCAACATGATTGTACAATAAGCCTCTCTCAAACATGGTTGCGTTCTTTATGTGTTGAATGGTGAAGGGAATATTGCGGGCAGGTGTAATTTTACACCCTGTATTCCACACCAAAACGCACATCACCCGCCATGAAACCAACCAATGCAACAGCGCTTATCCGTGCGCTGGAAGAGGAATGTAATATTAAGCTGAGTGAAGTAAGTGAAGATGATTTTATGCTAAGAGAGCGCTCGTTCGTCATAGAGGATGAAGAAGTAATATCGCTCAACCTTGTCAATTGCCAGCTCATTTCAGTTCCACAATCGTTATCCGCATTCACCCGGCTTGAGTCCCTTTATCTCGACAACAATAGGATTACTGACATTTTGCCTTTATGCCTGAATATTACACTCAGGAACCTGGTCTTGTCATCCAACGAATTGACTGACATCACACCGCTGGCCCGGCTTCAGCAGCTCGAAATGTTGCGCATGAGTAATAACAGGATAGATGATATTACTCCCCTGAAAAACCTTTCCAGATTACAATATCTGTATCTCGGCGGTAATTCTATCAGTGATATCGCCCCATTGAGAACCTGCGAAAAGTTGAAGACACTGATCCTCAACAACAACAACATTGAAAACATTACAAGCCTCAGGCGGTTAAGTTATCTCAAAAGGCTAAGCCTTTCTACAAACCCCGGCCTCACAAGGCTGTATACACTCAGGCATCTGACAGAACTCAGGGTTCTGGACCTCTCCGGATTATCCATCAGGCGTCCGCCTTCTTTTGCCACGCTGAAAAAACTTGATACATTAGGGCTCTCGCAATGCTTTATCAGCGACATAAGTTTTCTTGCGGATACTCCTAACCTGACCCATCTTTATCTGAATAAAAACAATCTTTGGGACATCAACCCGGTCAGGCATCTGAAAAAATTACGCGCGCTTGATCTCAGTCACAACCACATCAAAGACATTTCCCCTCTGAGAGATATTAAAGGTCAACTGAAACATTTAAATGTCCGGAACAATGATATTAGGGAGCTGCCCGGCTGGTTCTTCGAATATACAAGCTGGTTTAATGCGCTTGGCTTCTCTGACAACCCCATCGAAAACATCCCCTCCGGGATACTAAAGCTGGATCCCCCGGCCATACTCAACTACCTAAAATCCCTCGAAACAAACACGCAGCCTATCAATGAAATTAAAGTCATCCTCCTGGGCGACGGTTCCGCCGGTAAAACATCCCTGCTGAACCACCTACTGGGCCGCCCCTTCAACCCCTCCGAATCACAAACGCATGGCATTAACCTGCAAAACCTCAAACTGGATAACGGCGTTACCATCAAACTATGGGACTTTGGCGGCCAGGACATCATGCATCATACCCACCAGTTTTTCCTCACACAAAACAGCATTTACATCCTGCTGCTCAATGCCCGCGAAAACAGCGACACGGAAAAGTGGCTGAAACTCATACAGGTGTTCGGAGGGGATTCTCCGGTCATCATCGCTACCAACAAGATCGACGAAAATGCATCCGCACACGAGAATATCAAATACCTCAATACAAAATACCCGAATATCAACAGCCGGTATGTAAAGATCTCCTGCCGAAAAAAAACGGGGCTCAAAGACCTGAAAAAAATGCTCCTCACCACTGTCAACGAACTTAGCCATGTACGAACCCTATGGAGCTACAGTTGGCTGAAAGTAAAAGGAGAACTGGAGGCAATGCGGGAAGGGCACCTGCTGAAAGACTATATCCACTACGACAAATACGAGGAACTTTGCGACAAGTTTGAAGTTCCCGTCCTGCAACGGGATACCCTGATAAAATGGCTCCACCAGCTGGGCGTGATCACTTATTTTTCAGATCACGGGCTGAGCGAAACACACGTCATCAATCCCTCCTGGATCACCCAGGCATTTTACACGATCATCAACAGCAGGCTGGTAGCCAGTCATCACGGCAAGTTTCACCTGAAACAGCTGGAGCGGATCCTTCACAAAACAAAATATCCCGCACAAAAACACGCCTTCCTGCTGAACCTCATGAAAAAGTTCGAATTGTGCTACCAGATCGATGAAGAGAACTTTATCCTGCCGGACCTGCTGAGTAAAGAAGAGCCAGATTTTGAATTCCCGGAGAAAGGCCTGCTGACGCTGAAAGTGAAATACAAAAATCTCCTGCCCAAATCGGTATTGCCAAAGTTTATGGTCCGCCGCCACGAAGAAATCCACCAGGACATCAAATGGCGCACAGGCCTCGTCATCTCCAACCCCTTTTATGAAAGCACCGGCCTCATCCGTGTGGACCAGGAAGATAAAGAGATCACCTGTTACGTACACGGGCAGGAAAAACGCGGGTATATTGCCGGCATTGTGTCCGACTTTGAGAAGATCAACAAACTGTACGAGGGGCTTGATTACGAGATCTGCATCCGCTGTTTCTGCCCGCAGTGCCGCCATTCGGACAAACCTCATTATTTTGATTACAACGCCCTTATAAGCGCCAGGGATAATAACAACGACTTCCATCTCTGCAAGTTTTCAGGCCAGCGCGTCCGGATCAATGAACTGCTGGGCGTGCTGATGACGCGAAAGGAAATGGAACAGGAGATCGAAAAACTGATAGGCACCACTTCGTACAAGATCAAAAAAACAGTGGAGAACGGCATTACAGACGAGCTGATCAGGATCATCCAGTCCGTGTTCAGCAGCGTATCCTATCTCCTGTTCGACAACACCGAGAAGTCTTACCATGTACCCCTGCACGTAATGCTGCGGGCCATTTTCGGCAGCGCGGTAGTGTCAGACGAAATGCAGGCGGCCGGGCGGGCGGACATCATCTTAAAAACGGAACATTACATTTACATATTCGAGATCAAGCTGGACGGCAGTTCCATAGATGCCATCAGCCAGATACACCGTAAAAAATATTATCTCCCCTACGAGCTGGAAAACAAAAAGATCATTCTCGTGGGCCTCAATTTCAGCAGCCAGACGCGCAATATCCACGATTTTAAGATCGCGTCACGCGACCCGGTGCACGTCTGAGGCTGTTGCTTCCGCCTCGTGATATGAGATTTTTACGGTAATTTCCCCTTTTATTCCAACAGGGAATGATCATTTCAACTATGACGGAAGTAATACAACTCAGGCAGGTAAATGTGACACGGTACGTGACGCCGCTCAGGGAAGGCGGAAGCCTCCCGGCCATTGCAGAGGCGGATGACGGCTTTTTGTACGTGCTGAAGTTCCGCGGCGCGGGGCAAGGCATCAAGGCACTGATCGCGGAGCTGATCGGTGGGGAAATAGCACGCCTGCTGGGCCTGAAAGTGCCCGAACTCGTATTTGCCAGCCTTGACAGCGCCTTTGGCCGCACAGAGCCGGACGAAGAAATACAAGACCTCCTGAAAGCCAGCGTGGGACTCAATCTTGGCCTGCATTACCTTTCGGGCGCCATCACCTTCGACCCCACCACCACTACCATCGATCCGCTCACGGCTTCACGCATCGTGTGGCTGGACTGCCTGCTTACCAACGTGGACCGGACGGCGCGCAATACCAATATGCTGCTCTGGAACCGCGAACTGTGGCTGATAGACCATGGCGCGGCCCTTTATTTCCATCACTCCTGGACCAATTGGGAAGAACAGTCCAAAAAACCTTTTGTACAGGTAAAGGAACATGTGCTGCTTCCTTACGCCAGCGAACTGGCCGCCGTGGATGCCGGATACAAGGCCCTGCTAACGCCCGCGCATATCCGCGCCGTAGTATCCCTCATCCCTGACGAGTGGCTGATCACACACGGCGAAGAGCCCGAAGCGTCCCGCGAGGTGTACTATCAGTTCCTGACCACGCGTTTACAACATTCCCCTATCTTTTTAAACGAAGCACTACATGCCAGACAATCACTTATATGAATATGCGGTGATCCGTGTTGTGCCGCGGGTGGAAAGGGAGGAATTCCTGAACATCGGCGTGATCCTGTTCTGCAAGCAGAAAAAGTTCCTGCAGGCCATGATCACTCTCAACGAGGAAAAACTACGGATACTTTATCCCGAACTCGATATCGAAGCGCTCAAAGGATATGTGATGGCTTTTGAGAAAGTCACCCACGGCGAAGGCCCCATCGGCCAGCTGGACCTTGCCAGCCGCTTCCGCTGGCTCACGGCCATGCGCAGCTCCATCCTCCAGACCTCACGGGTACATCCCGGCCTCTGCGGCGGCAGCCCGGAAGAAACGGTTAATAGATTACATGCAGAACTGGTGTTATAAAAACAGGCTCAAATAAAACGGGGAGCTTGCGCGGCTCCCCGTTCTTCCTTACTACGTCCACCTGGTTCCCAAACATTCGTTCTTTTCAGCACGGTTCCTTTATAGAGATCCCATACTTTCAAAACCATTTTAGTTAACTTAACTGTTTACGCTGCATCCCTCAAAGCTCTCACTTCATCATGAGACGCTCTGAGCGACTGCATCTGGGAAGTAAGTACTTCTCTCAGGTAAGACGGAAGGCCGTCTTCCTTTAATGCCATTTTATAGGCGTTCTGCGCGGCATCTTCTCCCGCTTCACAATTGGCCAGCACGGTTTTACGGTCGTTGCCCGTAAAGGCCGCCTTTACATCCATCCATGCGCGGTATATCCTGCCGGCTACGGTAGTGCCTCTTTCCACGTCACCTCCCGCAGACCTTACCTCGGCGGCGAGGGTTTCCCTGATGTCCTGGCTTTCACCGATCATGCCGGTAAACAGTCTTTCCAGGTCGGTATCGTCGGTTTTTAATTCCTTCAGGGCCGTCTGATACCCGGCAATACGGTCGTTATGAATAGCAATCAGGTCATTCAGGATGCCTGTTGTTTCTTGTATCTCTTTCATAAAAATGGGTTTTGGCTCACAGTATACAGGGCCATAAACATGCCATCCCCCTAAACCGCCTGTTTCCGGCCTGTTTTGCCCATTCTGTAGATATCCGTCCATGGCGTACCATACGCATTTCGGGGGCAATCTGCCAAATAATAACTAGCTTTGCACGTTTTATCTAGATTAATCAATACATGAAGACGTATTTCAGGCTTTTATCGTTTGCTAAACCGATTGGAAGATATGCAGTCCCATATATCCTGTTCACGCTGATATCCGTGGTGTTCGGCACGTTGAACCTTGCGCTGGTGGCTCCATTGCTCACCACCTTGTTTGACAAGGAAGCCAAAGTCAACCCCGAGCCGCCCACCAGCTCTTTTAACGTGATTGATAACCTGAACTATTACGCCGCCAAATTCAACTCGACCATCGGGCTCGAAAAGACCCTGCTCTGGGTTTGCGGGGTTATTATATTATCCGTACTCATCAGCAATATCTTCAGGTACCTGTCCGAAAAGACAATGGAAAACCTCCGCATCCATACCTTGCTGAATCTCCGGAAATCCGTGTTCAACAACGTGATGAACCTCGACCTTGCTTATTTTAACAATGAAAGGAAGGGCGATATCATGTCGAAGGTGTCTTCGGACGTGCAGACCGTTCAATTTTCAGTAACAGGCACCCTCCAGGTAATTTTTAAGGAACCTTTAACATTAATCACTTACCTGGTCATGTTGTTCATGATCTCTTATAAACTCACCCTGTTTTCCATGCTGGTGATCCCCCTGGCGGGCTGGTTGATCTCCAAGATCGTAAAGCGGCTGAAACAGCAGGCTACCGAAAGCCACGAAACTTACGGGAATATGATCAGTTACCTGGATGAGGCCCTTTCCGGCATCAGGATCATCAAGGCTTTTAATGCAGCCCCATATATCAAGGAACGTTTTAACAACGAGAACAAACAATACAGCCGCATCATCCGCTCCATGGCCAAAAGGATACAGCTGGCCTCCCCGGTATCCGAATTTATGGGAGTACTGATGGTGGCGGGCATCGTTTATTACGGCGGCACCCTCATTGCGGGGGGCAGCAAGGAGCTGGAACCGGCGGCGTTCATCGCATATATTGCTATTTTTTCCCAGATCATGCGCCCGGCCAAGGCTATTTCACAATCATTCTCCAATATTCACTCCGGTATTGCGGCCGGTGAAAGGGTCTTGAACCTGATAGACACTAAACCCAGCATCGTAAATGCGCCGGATGCGAAGCCCATCAAGGACTTTAAAGACAGGATCGAGTTCCGCGACGTGACCTTCGGTTATGGCGAAAGGACGATCCTGGACCATGTGAGCTTCAGTATCCCCAAAGGGAAAAGCGTGGCGCTGGTAGGCCCTTCAGGCGGCGGCAAAAGCACCCTGATGGACCTTATCCCGAGGTTTATAGAGCCCTGGAGCGGGGAAGTAAGGATAGACGGGCATGACATCAAGGAATACACCCTGGAGTCCGTAAGGGACCTGATGGGAATAGTCAACCAGGATACCATTCTGTTCAACGACACCATTTTTAACAATATCGCTTTCGGGAACCTTGCTGCTACGCAGGAAGAAGTGGAAGCCGCAGCCCGGATCGCGAATGCCCATGAGTTCATCATAGGCACTGAAAACGGCTACCAGACGCGTATTGGGGACCGCGGAGTAAAACTTTCCGGCGGCCAGCGCCAGCGTATCTGTATTGCCCGCGCAGTGCTCCGCAACCCGCCCCTGATGCTGCTTGACGAGGCTACATCCGCCCTGGACACGGAATCCGAGAAAATGGTGCAGGATGCTCTCAATAATCTCATGAAAAACAGGACTTCCGTTATAATTGCCCACCGTTTAAGCACTATTCAGAGTGCTGATTTAATCATTGTCCTGGAGCAGGGAAGGATTGTTGAAACTGGCACTCATATTGAGTTATTAGCCCAAAATGGTCTATACAGGAAGTTGATAGAAATGCAGACTTTTAGCGGCAGCTGATAAAAAATAAATATATACTCTATTTTTATAACTTATATTTTCATATTTTTAAGCGCGTGCTGTAACATTTTCGAATGATCCCCGTTATAAAAGGAACAGGGATGCCGAAACCTGACTATCAACTATCGACCAAAGATATGGTCTGCGAACGGCCAATCTTTAGTAAAAACCTGAAATAATCCTTGAATGGAAAGACAATCGTTCAAAGTAGGATTGCTGATTTCAACCTACAACTGGCCAAAAGCGCTCGAAACTATTTTTGCCAGCATCCAAAACCAAACGAGAATGCCGGACGAGATCATCATTGCCGATGACGGTTCCGGACCTGCCACAGCGGAAGTGATCCGCCGTTGGGAGCACATCCTTCAGATCCCCTTTAAACATGCCTGGCATGATGATGACGGGTTCAGAAAAAGTATTATCCTGAACAAGGCAGTTAAATTATCCGAAGTAGATTACATCATTGAAATAGACGGGGACATTTTATTACACCCCCGTTTTGTGCAGGATCACGTTCGTCATGCGCGCCGCGGCCAGTTTATCCAGGGCGCCCGCACCATGATCAGCGAATCCAGGACCGGAGATATCCTTTCACACGGTCATTCAGGCCCGCTGCATTTCTTCAGCACGGGTATCGGCAGCAGGATCAATTCACTGCGTATGCCCTGGTTGTCTTTTATCTTCAAGATGACCAAACAAAAATCCACTAACACCAAAGGCTGCAACCTTGCTTTCTGGAAAGAGGACTTCATTGCCATCAACGGTTATAACAATACCTTCAACGGCTGGGGCTCTGAAGACAACGAGTTTGCGGCACGGCTGATCAATGCCGGCATCCTCAAAAAACGCCTTAAAATGGCGGCGGTGTGTTATCACCTTCACCACAAGTGCAATTCAAAATCAGAAGTGATTGCGAATGAATACCGGTATATGGAAACGATCCGTTACAAGATCATTTCATGCCTGAACGGTTACGCGGAGGTGTAACGCCAGATCCAGATCACCAGTAAGGGATAAAGCACCCATTTCACGAGTTTGTAAGTGTTGGTACGGTAGAAATGGGTCTTCCTGAAACTGCCGTTGTAATTAAAGCGCTCGGTAATACCCACCAGGCGCCCCCTGGAAATATTCCCCCAGAACATCCCGGCTTCCTGGATCAGCCTCAGCAGCAGCAGGTAAAAATACACTTCAATGCTGGGTTTGGCTCTTCTTTTGGCGGACTGTACGGCTCCCGCCACTATTTCTATTAACACCACGCCCCCGATGAAAAGGCCAATGGCAGGCAGCAGCGACGGTTTCAGAAAAGCGGCGGCAATGCCGGTTATCAATGCGAGGAAAACAGTTTCTATGGTATTCGGAAAGTCGTGGTAAGCATATTTCGGATTGAGCTGCGGCAGCCAGCTGTTGCCCATGCCATAACGGAAAGGCCGTTTGAAATTAGACGCTTCGTTGTTCCACCAGGGATGCTCCACAGCGGCCTCCGGTAAGGATTTGAAATCGGTAAAGTTATTCCGCTCACGGATATTCATAAAAAAGTCCACATCCTCCCCTCCTCCTGCTTTCGGGAATATCTCGGAGAAACGTACATCCCCCATGGCCACGCGGCTGATCATCATATTTGCCGTAGCGCCCCAGGCAAAAGATTTCCTGTCTTTCGCGATCTTAAAAATATCCATGCTGCCGCTGGCAACAATAGCGTGAGAGAAAGCCTTGTGTGGCGGCGGCATATTCACCAGCCCGATAAAACCGATCTCCTTTGGGAACCTGCGGATGGCTTCCGCGTAAATTTCCAGGAGGTTGGCCGGCACGGTGATGTCATCGTCCAGGAACAATATCCATTCGGCATTGCCCATTTCCATGGCTTTATTACGCGTGCGCGCCGCGCCCAGGTTCTCCGGGTTGATAGAGAGGAATACACGCTGATTGTCCACCAGTTGCTGAATGGCGGGAGATGGCACCACAGCGGGATTGTCCGCCACCAGGAAAAACCTGATCTCAGTATCCGCAGGCCTTTTCAAAGAAAGGATCGGCAACAGGTAATGCTCTTCCAGCCTGAATGAAGGTATAACTACATCTATTTGAACGGACATGCGGATATGTTAAAATTTAGATCAGTAAAATGCGGAAAGCCGCGCCGCAAAGCTACTATTTATTGTCGTTTTTCTGGTATATTTCAACTACCCGGTACATGTTTTGTTATTACACTACATAACCAGACCAGACATGCAAAAAATACTCGTACCCACCGACTTTTCAGACACGGCATTCAACGCCGCCCGTTATGCCGTTTCATTTGCCCGGCAGGCAAAAGCCACGGACATTGTTCTTTTTCATGCCTATGGCTTTCCCCCGCAGCCTACCAGCGCCATACTCGCGCTGACGGATGCGGATACGCCCGAATATCGTCAGATGCTGGATCAGCAGATGGCTAAACTGAAACAGGAACTGCAAAGCCTGCTGGTGGAGTACGTCAACATCGAAACAAAAATAAGCCCCCTCACCTTCCTCGAAGGCCTGCACGAAGCATTGGCAGATGTAAACATCTCAGCGGCCGTCATGGGCATCACCGGGAAAAGTGCGCTGGAGCAACGTTTTATCGGCAGCAACGCGCTGAACGCAGCCGATACAACCAATCTGCCGCTCGTAATTGTGCCGCATGCCGTTGTATACGAAAAAGTGCACCGCATATTGTTCGCCTACAACACAAAACAACCCTTACAGGATCACCAGGTATCCGGCATCCGGTCGATTTTGAACGACCTGCATGCCACGCTGGAGATCGTGCATGTATCCACCACGGAAGAAAACAGCGGCGAAGCGCCCGAAGAGGTATTGCGGGCATTCGGCCTCACGCCTTCATCTTACCACGAAGTACAGAATATTGACCTTATCGCCGGCATACAGGGATACGCGGCGGAGAGCAACGCGGATATGCTGCTCGCCATTCCCGGGGAATACGGGTTCTTTGCGGAGCTGTTTCACAAAAGCATTACCAAACGGCTGGCTTTTAACGCGGATGTGCCGGTGGTGATCATGCGGTAGTATACCTTATGGAATAAACGACGCAAAGCATCTACCTGTAAAACATCCACATGCGCGTGATAATCCTCCTTACCTGCCTTTGCTGCACACAGCTGCTGTCCGCCCAGACCAAAACGATTCACGTGCTCGTAGCCCTCTGTGACAACCAATACCAGGGTATTGTAAAAGTGCCCGCACGCATCGGCAACGGGCAGGACCCCGCTAACAATCTCTACTGGGGTTGCGGCTACGGCGTCAAAACATTCCTGAAAAAACAACCGGACTGGAAACTGCTGCGTACTATCGCCAATCCTTCCGCCAATATCTACGAACGGCTGGTGTTCAAACATACCGGCAAGGACTGTTACCTGGTGGCGGATGCGTACAACGGCGCGTATATGAAACAAACCGTTTCCACCTTCCTGGACTATGCCGCCGGCAAACAATCCTTCACTCTCGGCGAACCGGCCATACCGGCAGGCGGCGGCTCGCAGCTGATCTGTTTTGTGGGCCACAACGGCCTGATGGACTTCCAGCTCACACAAACGCCGTCACCGGTAAATAACAGGCCCCGGCAGGCCGCGATATTCGCCTGCGCAAGCAAACCTTACTTTTACGAAGCCCTCAAAAAAACAGGCGCCCAGCCCCTGATCTGGACCACCCACCTGCTTTCTCCCGAAGCCTATACGCTGGATGCGATGGTGGATGCCTGGCTGCTGAACGAAACCGCCGCATCCATCCGTGAAAAGGTGGCGCAGGCGTACAACAAATACCAGCACTGCGGCATCAAAGGCGCACGTAATCTTTTTGCGACGGGCTGGTAACACCAGCTCACGAAACGGGAAGTGGAGATTATCAGGATGTAGGCAGCGAACTTTGCCATGCACCACGGCATATTGTAATCTTTACAGCCTGCGCATCACCTCCAGACAGGCCCGGCTGTTATGATAAGGGCATTTCCAGATGCCCACTTTATCTTCCTTCATTTGCTGTTTCTCCGCATCTATGCCCCAGTGCCATTCACCATGCTCCCTGTCCAGGATATGCGTCCGGATAAAATCCCAGGAACCTTCAGCCATCCGCAGGTACTTCTCATCATTGCTTGCCTGGTATGCATTCACAAACCCCACGATCGCTTCCGCCTGTGGCCACCACAGTTTTTCAGGGACCAGCTTTTGATCTGAAAGATCAAATTCCTGCCAGAGACCACCGTCTGTATCCAATCCTTCAGAAGCTGCATCGGCCATCCGCGGGGCCAGTATTTTGAACTTCCCTGTTAATTCTTCATCACCCAGTATTTCGGCTGCCTGCTGCAAAAGCCAGCTGGCTTCAATATCATGACCGTAACTCAGCGTCTCTCCCTGCGGGTTCCATTGTTCATCAAAAAACAGGTGCAAATGCCCCGTTTCTTTGTTCACGATCTTGTCGTGGAATACCAGCAGCAGGTCCCGGAGATGGGTTTTCAGCGACTCGTCCGGCCAGATGGAATACAGGTTCGCATATGCTTCCAGGATATGCAGGTGTGTATTCATGGACTTTTTGACGTCCATGTCCTTCTCAGGCTGTGAAAAATCCTTCCAGTCGCGGGTAAACGCTTCCTGGTAACCTCCGTGGATACAATCATACCCGTACAGCTGGATAAGACTGTACATCCCGATCGCTTTTTCTTTCGCCTCTTCCAGCCCCGTGGCCTTGAAATATTCACTGAAAGCGTACAGGGTGAAGGCGATGGCGTATACCTGTTTCTGCGTTTCCACAGGATGGCCGGAATAATCCACGCACCAGAGCACTCCGCCAAACTCTTTGTCCACCAGGTATGTATTGATGAAATCGTAGGCGCGGCGGGCCATTTCAAGATATTCAGGCTTACGGTCTGCCGTATACGCAGCGGAAAAAGCCCAGAGGATGCGGGCGTTCAGCACGGAGCCTTTCAGCGCAAAACGGTCCGGCGTATTATCATTCGCCAGCCTTCCGTAAAAACCTCCGGATTGCTCGTCCACGGTATGTTTCATCCAAAAATCCAGGACGCTGGTCAGCTCCTGTTGTAAAGCTGGTTTTAAATCGGTTTGCATATGATGAAGAACAACAAAATCGCGCCAATTGTTCCGGCATAGCCCAAAACAACCCGTTGGCTGCCGTCCGGCAGTCAGGAAAGAAGAGCCGAGATATGAAAGGCCGCTAATGTATATCCGTCTGCAGTCGTGCAACGGCCAGCTTGCGGTCCGTTTCAAGTTCTTTGATAAACGGCAGGCCGTCCTGTATATAAAGCCTGCTGCTCAGCTCCAGGTAATTGTCCAGCTGGAAGAACATCGCCGCTCGGTTGCTGCCCAGCAATTTGATCATTCTGCGGTAATACCGGATCTGCAGCGATACAAATTCCTTATCGTTTTTGATGATGCTTTTGGTCAGCTCGGTCATCATTTGTTCGTCCACGCTCTGGAATTTTTCGTTATACAGTCTCAGCAGGGCGATCCTTTCTTCCGTGAAAGGGGCTTTTTCGTTTTCGTACTGCATCAGGGCTTCGGTAAACTCCGTTTGTTCGCTGCGCGTTATGTGGAGGTAATTGGAAAAGAGGTCTTCACGGGTTTTCCCGAATAGCCGGAATACAATATCATTATCGGCCACAAGGGATTCTTTTTCCTTTTTGACCGGTGTTTCGCCGGATATTTCGTTTTGAGCAAAAAGGGGCGTGCCGGTTAACTGTGCTCCTAACAAACAGATTACTAACAGATTTCTCATACAATATGATTTGCGGCAGTGTTTCCACGGCCAGTGGGGGAAGGCAGGTGCTCAATGTTTATGCCGGGGCGGGCGCTTCAGTGTTTCAGGGTAATTGTTCCGGTTTGTTGATCAATGGATCACCTGTTGGATTCATATTTCAACGTAACAAGAAGTTTGCCGTGTTTTACGGTTTGTTTTGTTGCCGGTTAATTATAGAAAAACGGGCCTGGGTGAGCGTCCTGTACTCAGGGAGGAGCATGTTCCGGTGGGTTAATACCGTGGAAAAAAATCAACACCTGTGCCATATGCATGGTTTTAAGATGACAGGAGAACAGTGAGTGTGCTGATGCTTAAGGGGTTTAGGTATAACGCCGGAGATAGGTTATTTGTTGTCTTCTGTAAAAGGATGCCCATAAGTGACCTATGCAATAAACGGCCGGGAGACAGCCCTGTTACATACTTAGTTCACCAGCTCCTGCCTCACCTTATCCTTCCTGTCCCGGGAAACCGGCACGCGGGAACCATCTTCCATCAGCAGGTCCATGCCGCCGTCCTTGAGGATGCTGCGCACATGGCGGCGGTTCACAAGATGGCTCTGGTGGCAGCGTACAAAACCGTAAGGGCGCAGCATTTCCTCGTATTCAAAGAGCGGAACGGATACCAGCATCTTTTCACCGCCCCGGAGGTACATGGTGGTGTAACTGTTGTTGCTTTCGCAGCGGGTGATGTCATTCACAAATACAAGGCGGTTTTCTTTCGCCGAAGGCAATACAATACGGTGGTCCTGTTGAAGACTGCCCTGTTTTAAGACCGTCAGCAGGTGCCCCAGCTGGCGGTCTTTTTGTGCGCGGCGCTGAAGCGCTTTACTGACGGCCCCTTTCAGTTCATCGATGTTGACTGGTTTGAGAAGGTAATCCATGGCGGAGAACTTCACCGCCTGAATGCCATATTGATCGTAAGCCGTTACAAAAACTACTTCAAATTGCGCGTCAGGGAGGGCCAGCAGCACATCAAAACCGTTTTTGCCGGGCATCTGGATATCCAGGAAAACGATATCGGGCTGGTGTTTGCCGATCTGGAGAATGCCTTCATCCGCGTTATGCGCTTCACCCGCCACGGTTACTTCGCTGCAATGCTGCTCCAGCAGGCGCCGGAGGTTGAGCAGGTTATGCGGCTCATCGTCTATCAGTACGGCTTTAAGCATTTTCTGTCCAGTTTTTATAAAGTATCACAACGGTAGTACCGGTTTGGTTGCTTTGTATGTTCATCTGCACTTGTTTTTCGCGGTTCGTTTTGTTGAACAGGGCAATGCGGTCGCGGGTGAGGCGGATGCCCTGGCGGTCTGAAACAGCCGTGGGGTTAAAGCCCGGGCCATTATCCGTAATGGAAAATACGATATCCCGTCCTTCCCGGCTAACCCTGATGATCAGTTCGCCCTGTTCTCCTTTTGCGGCCACGCCATGTTTCACCGCGTTTTCCACCATCGGCTGCGCCAGAAAAGGCGGTACTTCCAGGTCATTCAGCGGCAATAGAGGGTCCAGTTCCAGGCCGTATTCAAAATTAAAGCGCAGTTTCTCCAGGCGGATGTAATTATCCAGGTGGCGAAGTTCCAGTTCCAGCGGTACGGTTTCCTTCTGGCCGCTTTGCATGGAATTGCGGAGCAGGGTGGAAAAGCCGGTGAGGTATTCATTGGCTTTGTCCGTCTGCCGGTCGTTTACGAGGCCCTGGATGGAACTGAGCGCGTTAAATACAAAGTGCGGGTTTAACTGGGCGTAGAGGGCTTTCATTTCCAGTTTACGCCGGCTCAGTTCACGTTTTCTGCGGCGCGTGATGAAAATAAAAACGACAAGCATTATCACGAAGATAATGCCTGTTATTTCCAGTATTTTGAACCAGGGCGCCTGGTAATATGCCTCCGGTACATAAAATCCATATCTGTACACCTCCTGTGGCTTTTCACGGTATCGTACTTCCAGCACCGCATCGTCGCCGGCCTGTAGCGCGCCGGTGATGATCACGGGCCCGGATGATTCCCAGTCCATCTTAAAGCGGCCACCGGTGATGCGGTACTCAAAAGGTTGTTCATCTTTCGAAAAGGAGGGCCTGCGAAAGAAAAAGGTCAGCCTCGAACCGGGAAAGTATCTTTCCCGTTTTTCCGGCCCGTTATTACCCGGCCGGTCTTTATAAAAGGCCTCGCCGTTTTCGGACAGCCGCAGCATTTTGATATATGAATTGATGTATGCCTGCTCCGAGCGCTGCGTAGTATCGTGACCTATCTGGATGACAAACGGTTTAAAGTCTGTGGGTTTACGTACGAAACCAATACGCTGGAGCTTCAGGCCGTCTTTGCGGCGAAGTTCTATCAACAGGCTGTCTCCCACCGCCAGCGTGTCTTTGAACAGCCACCAGGAAATTCTATACCCGCCGTCTTTATTGCTGCGTATCCATGGATCTTCGAAGGACGGCATGGTTTCCACCGGTTTCCAGTCCTTTATGCGGCCATTATGTGTGATGCGCACTTCCATCCTGTCCGTTTTATAATAATCCTGGCTGCTGGTTTTCTGATCTGTAAAAAACTGCCCGGAAAGACGCGGGGATGACCAGTATTTATGATCCGCTTCCACGATGCTCACCGTCAGGTCCCTGCTGTAGGTATCGTATGCGAAAAGCTGCGAAGCTGAATCGATGAAGACGGGGTCTCGTTTGGGGGTTTGTTTTGGAACGAAATAATTGGCATGTACCGTCACTATCGTTTTCTGCAATAGAAAATAGTGGCTCATGTCATGGTCCTCAAAAAATACCTGCGCCCTGGCGCTCATTGCGCCTGCAAAAGAGAGAAAACAAAAGAGTGCGAAAATTTTCTTCATAAGATGAATTCTAAAGTTAATGCTGATTTTTTTACAAATCTTCACGATTTGCAGCATTGGGTGAACGGCTTTCCTGAATTCCGGGGCTTTGCGTTTGAATTCTGTAAAACAGCCGCCAATTTGAATATTCCCTAAATTTGCAGTTGATTAAAAACGACCAACAATGCGGAAAGGATTTATTATCAGTGCGGTCATCGGGATAATCGGCGCATTCCTCCTCGGATTTTTCGCCAGCCCCTGGTGGTACGTACTGCTGGCTCTGATTATCACGCTCTTTATCATGGGGATCAACGACATGCGGCAAACCAGTCACTCCATCATGCGCACCTACCCTGTATTTGGCAGGATGCGTTACTGGATGGAAGCCCTCCGCCCCAAAATGTACCAGTATTTCGTGGAATCCGACATAGACGGGCGGCCTATCAACCGCATAGACCGCTCCACCATCTACCAGCGCGCCAAACGCGAAATGGACACCATGCCTTTCGGCACCCAGCTGGATGTGTACGAAGAAGGTTACGAATGGATGAGCCATTCCATTTCCCCCAAAGACTTTCACAACCTGGACCATAAACCCCGCGTAACGATCGGCAATAAAGACTGTACACAGCCTTATTCCGCCAGTATCTTCAACGTATCCGCCATGAGCTTCGGCTCGCTGAGCAGCAATGCAATAGAGGCCCTGAACGCGGGCGCAAAGATCGGCAACTTCGCTCACAACACCGGCGAAGGCGGCCTCAGTCCTTATCACCTGAAACACAACGGGGACATTATCTGGCAGATAGGCACCGGTTATTTTGGCTGCCGCGACGATGACGGGAAGTTCTCCGATGAACTGTTCGCCCAAAATGTTGCCGCCCCTCAGATCAGGATGGTGGAACTCAAACTTTCACAAGGCGCAAAACCCGGCCACGGCGGCATCCTTCCCGCTAAAAAGAACACACCGGAAATTGCTGCCATCCGCCACGTGAAGCCCGGCACCACGATCTATTCCCCGCCCTATCACAGCGCGTTCACGAACCCGAAAGAACTCGTGCAGTTCATTCACAGGATGCGCCGGCTGTCCGGCGGCAAACCCGTAGGGTTCAAACTGTGTATCGGCCGCAAAAGCGAATTTATCGGCATCTGCAAAGCCATGCTGGAGCTGGACATCTACCCGGACTTCATCACCGTGGACGGTGGCGAAGGCGGCACCGGCGCCGCTCCCCAGGAATTCTCCAATCACGTGGGCGCTCCCCTGCTGGACGGGCTTGCCTTTGTACACAATATGCTCGTAGGTTTTAATATCCGCCAGCATATCAAGATCATTGCCTCCGGCAAGATATTGTCCGGCTTCCACCTGCTGCGCGCCATCGCGCTGGGGGCGGACGCCTGCAGTAGCGCAAGGGCGATGATGATGGCCATCGGATGTATCCAGGCGCTGCAATGCAACTCAAACAAATGCCCGACCGGCGTAGCCACACAGGACCCGGCCCTTTCCATCGGACTGGTGGTGAGCGATAAAAAACAACGCGTGGCGAATTATCACGAAGACACGGTGAAATCATTCGTGGAGCTTATGGGCGCCGCCGGCATTGATGATTATAAAAAGCTGACCCGCTCGCATATCTACCGCCGCGTATTTATGAACGAAGTGCGTACTTTCGAAGATATTTTCCCTTCGCTGGAGCCCAGCTGCATGATCACGAACAAGATCCCGGAGAAATACAAACAGGATTACGAAATGGCCCACCCGGACCGCTGGTATTAAATAAAACGTTTTCAAAAATCGGCTGTTCCTCCCGGGAGCAGCCGCTTTTTTCTTTACATTTAAGACATGAAACCCGCCGATCTCGTCCAGCTCCGTTTGCACAACCAGCAGATCACCGAGCCTGCCTGCAAAAGCCCCGAAGAAGTGGTACAGGCGATGATCGCCGTTCAGGCGCAGGATTATGCGCCTTCCAAATTCTCCCTCCGCCTGCGCCTGCCCGGGCTTACCGAAGCGGCGGCAGACAAGGCTTTCAACGAAGGAAAAATATTACGCACGCACCTCATGCGCCCCACCTGGCACTTCGCCGGCCCCGCCGATATCCGGTGGTTGCTGGCGCTTACCGCGCCAAGGGTACACCAGGCCAATGCTTATTATTACCGGCAGCTGGGGCTGGATAAAACCGTGTTTTCAATATCCTGTAAAGTGATTGAAAAAACACTGGCGGGCAATCATCTCACCCGTGCGGAGCTGAACGAGGCATTTAAAAAAGCAAAGGTGGACGCGAAAGAACTGAGGCTTGCCTACCTGCTGATGTACGCCGAACTGGAAGGCATCATTTGCAGCGGGCCGAGGATCGGTAAACAGTTCACTTACGCTTTGCTGGAAGAAAGAGTACCCCCCGTCAGAAAGATGAGTACGGAAGAAGCCCTGGCGCAATTCCTCCACCGCTTTTTTATTACAAGAGGCCCCGCCACCATACAGGATTTCGTGTATTGGTCGGGGTTAACCATAAAAGAAGCCAGAGCCGGACTGGACGGCCTGCCCTCTTCCATTGAAAAAGAAGGGGATTATTATTTTGTGCCGGCTACACCCAAAGCCGCCACGCTCCGGCAGACCACCTTCATCATGCCTGATTATGAAGAATACGGCATGAGTTATAAAGACAAAAGTTTCCTTAACAATCACCCCGGCCCCCGCAAATACCTCCACAATTTCGTGGTGGATGGCAGGATAAGGGGTACCTGGCTGAAAGATGAAAAAGGTAAAATACAGACCGATTTCCCCATCCCCCTGGATAAAAAAGAAGAAAAAGCCGTAAAGGCAGCCATTGACGATTACCTGGATTTCTTTGAAAAGTAAGGGTCTCACCGATTAAACTCTTCCGCGACTTTCCGGTGGTCCTGATAAAATATTAACCGGTTCAACGGCGGATCAGGTCCGCCTCATCTCCACCTCAACTCCGCTTTGCCTATACCTCTCCTATATCTACCCTGGCTGTTCTCCGGCTAATGCACTGTTATTTCAAGGCTATCCGCGGGCAAAAGGCAAAATACTATCATACCGGTACTTTCCACCGGCTGGGGGCCAACTGTAAAGAGATGGGGAAATGATTTCTTTTTCCCTGGATATCAATCATTTAACCCGCTGCAAAATTACCACAGCCCACTGCGGTAAGAATATCAAATTAAATTAATATATTTATATTAATAACGTTTGATTACGCATATGAAAATGAACGAGCGATTCAACTGGGCAGTGGAAATGCTGCATGTGCATCCCGACGATCGTATTCTGGAGATTGGTTGCGGGCATGGCATTGCAGTTTCACTCATAGCGCCGCAGTTAAAAAAAGGCTTCATCACAGCCATAGACAGTTCCCCGGCTATGATAGACAAGGCCATACGGAAAAACGCAGGATTAAAAGCCTCCTTCGTCAATGGATCATTGATTGAAGCGCCGCTCAAAGACCGGCAGTTCGACAAGATCTTCGCCTTTAACGTGAACGTGTTCCACAAAGACGCCGAAAAAGAACTGGAACTGATCCGGGATTACCTGGCTCCGCTGGGCGCATTGTACATTTTCCACCAGCCGCCACCCACCGATAATATCGATGTCGTAAAGTCCTTTGCGGACAAGATCTCCGGCGAACTGGCAAAAGGAGGATACCTCATCCGCGACGTGCTGTACAAGCGAATTTCACCAAGTCCCTGCGTTTGTATTATCTCCCAGCCCTCAGTGATTGCGGGCAGCTCCCGGGCCACGGCCTGAACTATTCCTCCGCCCAGCGGGAATTTGCCTACCTTTGTACCCTTTAGTACAAGCAGTCTCGCATGAAATTTGAACAATACCGCATTTCGGAAGAATTAAAAAGAAGCCTCGAAGAACTGGGTTTTAAAAGGCCCACTGACATACAATACAAGGCCATTCCCTCCATTCTGAAAGGGGACGATGTACTGGCCATTGCACAAACCGGCACCGGCAAAACCGCCGCTTTTGCCATTCCCATCATACAGCTTTTACAACAACGGAGCCGCTCCCGCACCAAAGGTGAGGTAAAATGCCTCGTAATGGTGCCTACCCGCGAGCTGGCCGTCCAGATATCCGATGTGTTCAAACACCTCGCTAAATACACCAAAGTGGACATCATGGGCCTTTACGGCGGCGTGGAACAGGAAGCGCAGATCAAAAAGCTGGACAAAGGCGTGGATATCCTGATCGCCACCCCCGGCCGTATGTTCGACCTCGTCAGCCAGGGCCACCTGGACCTCGGCCATGTACAAACCCTCATCCTCGACGAAGCGGACCATATGCTGGACCTTGGCTTCATCCGCGACATAAGGGACGTGATCAAACACCTCCCCCGCAACCACCAGACGCTTTTTTTCTCCGCCACCATCGACGAAGAGATCAAAGACCTGGCGTATTCCATCGTACGCAATCCCATCCGCATCCAGATATCACCGGACGATCCTGTGTCCAAAAACGTGAACCACTCCGTGGCTTTTGTGAGTATGGACGACAAACGTTTTTTCCTTGAAAGGCTGGTCCGTGAATTCCCCGAGAATAAGGTCCTCGTATTTGTCCGCACAAAAGTAAGAGCGGAAAGAGTAGCCCTGGCTATGGAGCGCGTGAGTATCAAAAGCCTGGTGATGCACGGCGGCAAGGAGCAGGCAGACAGGCTGAGCGTGATGAATGAATTCAGGAAAGGAGACGTGCGGATACTGGTCACTACCGATGTGAATGCCCGCGGCATTGATATCCCCAATGTGGATTATGTCGTGAATTATGATATGCCGGAAGAGCCGGAAAACTATGTACACCGCGTGGGCCGTACCGGCCGCGGCGTACAGAAAGGGCAGGCCGTATCTTTCTGCGCCCCCGAAGAAAAACCGCTGCTGGATGCCATCCAGCAATACACCGGCAGGGAGATACAGGTGATGACCATCAACAAGTCCGATTACCAGGAAACCATCCGTTTCTCCGAAGAAGTACCCAACGATAACTGGCAGCTTCTGATAGACGAACACGAAAAAGCCATGAAAGGCGCAAAAAGGAAAAAGAAAAAGAAGTAAATGATTATTTTTATCGGAAGCTACTCCGATAATTATGATCAAAAAACTCTGGTGCTGCCTGCTGGCAGCCACAACCCTTTCCACGTATGCGCAGGCACAGGAAAAAGGCAAATGGGAACCCCTGTTCAACGGTAAAGACATCAGCAACTGGTTCGTAAAGATCCACCATCACCCTACCGGTGACAACTACGGCAATACCTTCCGGGTGAAAGACAGCATGATACAGGTCCGCTATGACCAGTACGGCGACTTCAACGACCAGTTTGGCCATCTCTATTTTAAACAGCCTTACTCCTACTATCATCTCCAGCTGGAATACCGCTTTGTAGGGGAATGGTACAAAAGCGCCCCCTCCTACACCATCCTGAACAGCGGGGTGATGTTTCACTCCCAGGACCCGCGCACCATGCCCATGGAGCAGGATTGGCCTATTTCCATCGAAATGCAGTTCCTGGCGGGGTTAGGTGATGGAAAACCCCGGCCTACCGGCAATATGTGCTCTCCCGGCACACATATTGTGTACCAAGGCAAACTGGACACCCGGCATTGTATCAATTCCACCTCCAAAACCTATGAAGGGGAACAATGGGTAAAAGCCGAACTGATCGTGCTGGGCGATTCCCTGATCACGCACATCATCAACGGCGATACCGTTTTACAATATTCCAAACCCCAGATAGGCGGCCCCGTGGTGAACCGCTACGATCCCGCCCAAAAGACAGACGGCAAACTGCTTTCCTCCGGCTTTATAGCCCTCCAGAGCGAAGGCCAGCCCATCGACTTCAGGAATATCCGGATCATGAACCTGGAAGGGATCGTGAACAGGAAAAAATAAAGCACAACATCTGTTGTAAGCGGGTGCAGGTACGGATCAAGCCGTCTCCGCACCCGCTTTGTTATATTTATGCAACCCCGTTCCCATTTTTATTTTTTAACCGTATTTTACTGCTGACATACGGCTGTCATAACCCTGTAAGAGATTTGTATCATCAAACACACATGATATGAAACAGATCTTTTTCACCCTGACTATTGCTGTTATCACGTTATTTGCGAACGCGCAACCCAAAAAACCTAACAATATGTTTACTGTAAAGCCCTTTAAGATCGAAGTGCAACAATCCGTACTGGATGATCTGCAACACCGCCTCAGCCAGACACGCTGGCCGGAATCCCCTGAGAATGTAGGATGGAAATACGGTACCGACCCGGTGTATCTCCAAAGCCTCGTTGCCTACTGGCAAAAAGGTTACGACTGGCGCAAACAGGAAGCCGCCCTCAACAAGTTCCCGCAGTACACCGTGGAAATAGACGGGCTCACCATTCACTTCCTCCACATCAAAGGCAAAGGGAAAAACCCCAAGCCCCTGCTGCTTTCGCACGGCTGGCCGGATTGTTTTTACCGCTTCATCAAAGTCATTCCCTTGCTGACCGAAGGAGAGCAGAGTTACGATGTGGTGATCCCTTCCATTCCCGGCTTCGGGTTCTCCAGCCACGAGGCCCTCACAGACCACGGCTCCGCGAAGATCTTTGCCACGCTGATGAAAGACGTGCTGGGCTACAAAACCTTTGTGGCAGCGGGCGGCGATGTTGGTTCCCTCATCACCAAATCGATCGCCAATCTTTATCCTGAAAACGTCACCGCTATCCATCTCTCGGACGTTGGTTACCCCAATGGCTCGGAAGACTGGAGCACCATGAGCAAACCCGAACAGGAATTTGGCCAGTTTATCCAGCAGTGGTGGTATACGGAAGGCGCATACGCCATGCTGCACGCTACCAAGCCGCAAACACAAGCCATTGGCCTGAACGACTCTCCCGCCGGCCTTGCCTCCTGGATCATCGAGAAGTTTAATACCTGGCGCACACCGGATGGCACTATCGAGGATCATTTTACCAAAGACGAGCTGCTCACCAATATCATGATCTACTGGGTGAGCCAGACGATCAATTCTTCCATGCGCTCCTATGCCGTAGGTGCCCACCAGCAGCTGGCTTCCGCGAATAAGGTAAATACGCCCACCGGCGTGGCGGTATTCCCCGGCGATGCGCCGATGCCGCGTGAGTGGGCCGAAAGAAATGTAAATGTGAAACGGTTTACCGTCATGCCGAAAGGCGGGCACTTTGCTGCGTTGGAAACGCCACAGGAATGGGTAAATGAACTGAATGCATTTTTCTGGAGCGATGCCGCGAAATAAAACAAAGGATTGTTTTATATAAACGAAGAAAGGCTGCTTATAGCGGCCTTTCTTTGTATGGAGCGATAATTTCTTCTATTGAGACGGATACTCCTGCTTCTTCCACACCATCGGGGAAAAGTGCATTGATAGAACGATAAAAGGCATTGATCTTCTCATATTTCCCGGTATTATCTTTATGTACCAGCAAACCGCCGTAAAGACCAATCCTCCTGAATAATTTATCCGGCTGATACAGTTTGATATCACTGCTGATCTCATGATACCATCTTGAAAAAAGGATACTCCTGTGCCGGGCACGCCCCTCCTCCGTGGAACATAGGAAGACAAGTGCCTCATCTTTGTTCTTGTCAAAGAAGTCAAGAATAACTGACAGGATGGTATGTTTAATCCTTTCATCATACTCAAATATTCCCAATTGATTCCCTTCCCGGCTAAAGCCGATGGAATCTACCACCAGGTCCTCATCTTCACTGCCAATCAGATAATATTTGCCGAAGTAGATCTAGTAGCGGTCACCAGATCGGGTTACAAACTCAAACGCCTTTCCTCGTCTGCCTGAGGAAGACTTTTCCGTCAATAAGTAGGGGTTCAACAAACTTCAATCCTTTAATGAATGATACAGGAATCCCTTCGGTAATGCCATCATGCCACCGCATGATATCCACCAGGATTTCTGTGAATGAATCCACTCTTTTGGGCGTTGACATTTCAGAGCACAAAAGAGTTGTTTTTGTTTCCTTTTCCATAAAAATGAAGTTACCAAAAACAATCATTCAACTTCATTTTTGATTCCCCTACAATCAAAAAAATCCCCAAACACGCGCCCCTGCTTCAAACAATTTTATCCCGCTACTTCCACCTGCCGCGCCGCGAAAAACTTCGCCACATCTTCCCAGGTATCATAACGGTTGTAGTCTTCATAATTCGAATTGTGCGGGGCGGAAAACAACATACGCTCCCCTTCAAAATAACGCAGGTTCTTATCGTAATCATCAATCATATAATCCGCTTTTACGATCGTTTTTAAACCACAGAAAACGATGTTTTTCCAGCTGATAAAAGGAAAATGTTCCTTCAGCCAATCGATCTTTTCTGTAAGGGATTGCGGGAACTCCACCGCGGCGGACACAATGAACACTTCATAGTCTTCCATCAGCGCGCGGATCACTTCCTGGCTGCCCTGCATCACCGGCGCCGTCCTGAAAAAACCAGGCGTATGTAAAAAATGATGCACAATGCCTTCCTGCGGAAAACCGGTCGTTTCAGGCAGGCCTTTCAGTTGCTCCTTCGTCACCCGCTCGCCGGTACGCTCAAAGTACCAGTCGCAGTAATGCTGGTTCAGATCGGCCATTACCCCGTCCATATCGATTGCTATTCTCTTTTTTGCCATATTCTGCTATTTGATGCAAAGTTATGCAACATTTATCGATATTCCGACATTAAATCTGCGTTATTTTGCCTAAATTTGCTGAAAACTGCAATATTATGCTGAAGGAAGAGCGCCTGGATTATATCCTCAAGAAGTTGAAAACGGACCAGAAAGTACTGCAAACAGAGCTGAGCACGGACCTCCAGGTATCTGAAGACACCGTACGCCGGGACCTCGAATCCCTCGCGCAAAGCGGCCTTCTTATCAAAGTGCGTGGCGGCGCCATCCCCCATTCCCCCAACCCTTATTCCTTCAAAGAACGCATCAACCTGCATCCCGACGATAAAGTGAATATGGCCCGCAAAGCCCTCTCTTTGCTGCAGGACGGCCAGACCATCATTCTCGATGGCGGCACCTCTACCCTTTCCCTCGTAAAACTGTTTCCCCCCACGTTAAAACTCACCGTCATTACGAATAGTGTACCCATCGTAATGCACCTCATAGAACATCCTGGCGTGGAAGTGATCTTTACCGGCGGGCGGATCATCAAAGATTCGCAGGTATCCGGCGGCCTGGAGACCATCCAGATGTTCCGGAAAATAAGAGCGGATATCGGTTTCCTGGGAGTATGCAGCCTGCATCCCATATTGGGGGTAACGGGCATGGACCTGGAAGAATCAGCTATAAAAACAACGATCGTGGAATCGTCCGCCAGGATAGTAGCGCTGGCTACCGGCGATAAAATGGGGACCGCGGAGCCTTACAGGGTGTGCGGTATCACGGATATAGACATTATCGTTACGGACGATCCGGCGCAGGAATCGCTGGAGCCTTACCGTGAACTGGGTTTGCAGGTACTATAGCTTCTTTTCGACTACGGGCGCCTGCTTTTCAGGGATGTTCCCTTTGGACTCTACCTCCACCTGCTCTACCCATACGGCATAATCGTTCGGGTGAATACGTTCGCCCTTTTTCTGCACATACTGCCGCGTGAACTCCGCGCCGAAATATAAAATGGTGGCGGAATAATACACCCAGGTCAACAATATCACGATGGAGCCGGCCGCGCCATAGGTAGTGCCAATGGCACTGTTGCCAAGATAAAAGCCGATAGCGGACTTCCCGAGCATAAACAGCACAGCCGTGGTGATGGCTCCTACCCACACATGTTTCCATTTCACCCTCGCATCCGGCAGCACTTTAAAAATGACCGCAAACAATCCCGCAATGGTACCGAATGTGATAACGAGGTTCACCACATATACCACTACTACCGTCACATCGGGGAACATTTCCCTCAATCGGGACAGCAGCACTTCTATAATGCCATGTATCACCAGGCTCACCACCAGTACAAACCCGAGGCTGATCACCATGGAAAAGGACAACAACCGCGTCAGTAATATTTTGATCAGCCCCTTCCCTTTACGGGGCTTGGCTTTTAACCGCCAGATAAGGTTGATGGAATCCTGTATCTCGGTGAATACACCCGTGGCGCCTATGATAAGAGTAATAAAACCGATGATGGTGGACCAGCCCAGGTCCGGGGACAAAGCGGAGTTGCGGACTATTTCCTGCACCTGTGTGGCGGCCGACGGGCCCAGCAAGCCATTCAGCTGGCCGTACAGGTTACCTTCCAGCGCATCCTTTTTCAGGAAAATGTCGCTGAAAAAAAGCACAATGATGAGCATGGGCGCAATGGAGAATACGGTCGAATAAGCCAGTGACGCGCTTAGTTTCAGCACCTTGTCATCCATAAAATCAGACCCGGCGCATTTGAACAGCTCCCACCAGTTCTTGAGGAAAAATGGCTTTTTCATACAGGGGGTAACACAAAAACGGGGCCATCGCATGTACCGCCTTCCCATAAACATCGGGGCCGCCTCATTTTATTGAGACGGCCCCTTTGGTTCACTGTAGTTTCAATCGGGATGTTTCTTATAAAGGAAAGTTTAATTTCCCTGCCCGAATGCCGGGCTGTTTTTGTCAAACCACAAACGTTGTGTGCTTAATGCGGGCACTCCCCTGTCTCCCGGGGTAAAACCCTGCTCCTGCTGGGAGCTTTGCCAGTTGGCATTGTTCGTGCCCAGCGGCGGCTCATCCAGCGGATACCTGCGGGGAATGGGCTCATTCCAAGCATTACGCGGATAATAAGCGGAATTGTTCTTCGGGTAACCGGTCCTGCGCACAAAAGTAAATGCCTCGTTCGCCAGGCGGTAGAAGTTCAGGTACTGCTGGATATAGATACGCTCCAGGTTGTTCACCCCGTTGAATTTCACATTGGGATGCGCCAGGTACGCCCCTATTTCAGTATCGCCCGTGCCGGTGTAGCCGGTGGTAGATTCAGCGGCCAGCGCTATTTTATTCATCGTACGGATGGAGCTGGTGATGCCCCTGTTATACCATTCTTCCGCGGAGCCTTTGGTATCAAACCCGGCGCCGTAACCTTTCTGGATAAACTCCGCAATATAAAACGCGGTTTCAGCCTCCGTCACCATATAATCGAGCATACGGCCGGATGTATTGGTGCCGTAGCGCGGCGCGAAGAACTTTTTGTTGATGAAGCCGATCAGCCTCCATTTGCTCCAGGTACTTACATCAAAGGTGCTTTTGTACCAGGTGGCCGTGGCCGGGTCTGTAGTCCAGTCTGCCGGGCCTCCCTGGAACCTTACCAGCGGATCGTTGATATTGATGAACGCGGGAAGGGTCTTGTTGTATTTGGTCAGCGTGTCCCTGAAAGCGCCCACCAGGTCGTTCGGCGTGAAATAAATGGGCAGCCGGGGATCGTTCGTGGACTTGAGGAAGTTGATGATGGACGATGTACCAAAGCGCGGGCTGCGGTAATCGATATCGTTCCCTATCGGGTTCCACTGCGGCCGGTCATATACAAACTGGGAAATGTCATTGTCTATAGGCCCGGTAAGGTCTTCCATCACTTCCCTGAATACACGTTTGGCCGCGTTCACATCGGCGTTTTCATACCGTACCGCTATGCGGAGCTTGAGGGTATTGGCCAGTTTGATCCAGCTCGTCCAGTCATTGCGGTAATAAAAATCCGCGCTGCCGAAGTTCAGCTGGCCGGTGGGTGATTCTGACAGCGAATCAATGGCATCGGTCAGTTCCGCCAGCCAGGTGTCGAACAGTACTTTCTGGTCATCGTACACGGGCCTGAAGTTCTGGTCCGTCCTGCCTTTAACGGCTTCGGTGTAGGGCATGGAGCCGTTCATATCCGTCGTCTTAAGCGCCTGCAGAACGCCCGCGATATAGGTGACGGCGCGCACGTTGCGGTAACGCGGCCGCTCGGGGCGCATATCCACCTGGTTGCGGATCTCTACCAGGTTGGGCAGCACGTTGTTGTACAATACCCGGTACCTTGAGTTGATGTTTGTGCTCAGCTCATAAGGGTCCGTGGTGAGGTGCTGGCTGAAACGCAGCAGCTGTTCCAGGTTTTCCCATATCCACTCGGTGCCCTGGTAGGTTTCCAGGTTGTCCATAGAGTAGGCGAACAGCGAATTGATATCCGGCACGGTCACCACGCTGGGATCGGTATTCAGCTCCCCGAAATCCTTTTTACAGGATATAGCGGCAATAACCGTTGTGCAGATGAAGAGTGTATATATCGTTAACTTTTTCATGTTGCTTCGTTTAGTGAATGACCGTTAAAATCCCGCGCGGATCGTGAATACGAATGAACGCATCATCGGCGGCACAAATCCTTCCTCTTTGTTCACACTGGTTCTGTTTGAGTTATTGGAAGCCGGGTTGATATTGTTCGGCAATGAGTTGTAGAGGTAGAACAGGTCGCGGCCAATGAGGCTCACGCCCAGGTTGTTCAGATGAAGCCGGGATGCGACTGTAGCGGGCAGCGTGTAGTTCAGCGCTACCTGCCGCAGGCTTACCCAGGAGTTTTTGATCACCCAGTAATCGCCCACCGCGGTAGAGAAAGAGCCGTAACGGTAATTGTATTGCGGAAGATGTGTAGGTTCCACATATCCTTTTTCGTAGGCTTCCCTGTAGGTCATGCCGCCTACGTTCACATTGGTGCCGTCCGGCTGGGTGATCGTCTGGCCATTGTCAAACACACCGTCCGGGATGATACCGTCGTCGTAGGTGCCCAGGTCGTTGGTGTATTTGCTGGTCCAGCTGATGCCGCCGTTTGCCGCATCGCGGCCCTCCAGCGAGGATTTGAAGATGCCGGTGTGGGTGCCGTAACGCATGGTGTGCATCACCATATCCCCGCCTATTTTGGCGTCGATCAGCACATTGAGGGAAAGGCTTTTGTAGCGGAAAGTATTATCCCAGCTGCCCCGGAAATCGGGGTTGATATCGCCTACATCGGCCCATTCGTTGCTGCGTTTGGGGAAGGCGGCGCGGGCGTCCGAGCGCCAGTCCAGCACTACTTTACCATTGTTCGGGTGATCGACGGGTTTGCCGCTGCCGTCTACCGCCTGGAATTTTTTGGAACTGATGCGCGTGCGGATCACACCGTAGGTGCCGCCTACCTTGGCATAAGGTATCTGGTCGTTTCCGCCCAGCGATTCGTCATCCAGTGCGTAGTATTCACGGTCCTGGTACAGCTCCACGATCTTGTTGCGGTTGCGGGTGTAGGTGAGTGTCGTGTTCCAGTCGAAGTTGGTGGTTTTCACCGGCGTTGCGTTCAGCGCCAGTTCCACTCCGGAGTTCTGGATATTCCCCGCGTTGATCAGCAGGCTGTTCACGCCGGATTCGGCGGCCGCGGGGATATTGATGCCCTGGTTGAAGGTATTGTCGCGGTAAATGGTCGCGTCCAGCCCGATGCGGTCTTTCAGGAACCGGAGGTCAAGCCCCGCTTCCATAGCGCGTTTCCGGAGAGGTTTGATATTTCTGTCCACCACAAAACTCTGCCCGTTCTCATCCACGAAGGTCAGCATCGGGATGTTGCCGTTCAGCGCCTGTGTGAATCCCCTCAGCTCAAATCCCGGGTTGATCAGGAAGGGGTTGAGGTCACCACCCAGCCAGGCAATGTTGCCGCGTAATTTACCAAAGGAGATAAAGGACGGCATCTTGAAGGTTTCCGTGAATATCCAGGAAAGGCTCACGGCCGGGTAGTTGTAGAAATTATTACCGGTGCCGTCGCTGTAGGTGAGTGCGGAAGACCAGTCGCCGCGCCAGGTGGCTTGCATGAACAGCATTTCTTTATAGGCAAGGTCCGCGCTGGCGTAGATGGAATTGATATTTTTCCGCGGGCGTTCACCGCCGTTGGATATCTGCGGTTTCTGGGAGTTGCTCAGGAAGTAGTTCCCCGGGAACACCAGGCCGCCGTCCGTCTGCGATTGATTGTAGGTCTGGCTGTAACGCTGCGTTTCCCCGCCGATGTAACCGTTCAGGGAAAGGTCTTTGGACAGCTGTTTGGTCACCAGGCCCATCCATTTCAGGAAGTAGCTTTTTTTGATGGCATGACTGAGGGAGTAGAACCCGCCGGAGGTATTGTCCGCGCCGGTAAAGTTGTATCCCTGGCCCAGCTCCTTTGTTTCATTTTTGATGTCTATGTTGCTGAAGTTTCCTTCCAGCTGCATCCGCAGCCATTTATTCAGTGTAGCCGTGATCGTGAGGCGGCCACGGAACATCTGTTCGTCCTGCAGATAGTTGTTCTCGAATATACGGAACCAGTAATCCGCGCCCGGCACCACATTCGTTTCGGCCGCGTCATATACTTTCGGAACGCCGCCCAGCTGGCTGGTGTATTTGCTGCGTTGCATCCAGTATTTTGTATCGTAGTTGCGTGGGAATATCCAGATGAAGTTGTTCAGCCCCAGCTGCGGGGGATTTTCGCCGTCCAGCGATGTATAATCCGCTCCCGCGTCCAGCGTGATGAAGCTGGTGAGGTTATGCGTGGCGCGCAGCGAGAAGGCGTTTTTCATCATTTTGTTCCGGAAGTTGATCCCCTCGGCATCGTTGCGGGAATAAGACAGGCGGAAGGTGGATTTGTCCGTTGCCCCGTCTACCGCCACATTGGTGAGAAAACTCGTGCCGGTCTGGAATGCGTCCAGGTAGTTATTGGGAGCGGCTTTGTATTCCGTCCAGGTGCCGTCATAGTTGAGCACGCGCTGGTTGGAAAAGCGGGGTCCCCAGTTCTCCAGTTCCCTGTTTTTCTGCGGGTCTATGTATGGCTCGCCATTCGCGTTCGTGGGGAATACTTTGGTCTGCCAGTTCTGCCCGTCTTTATAACCCGGGTCGCGTGTATCGGTAAAAAACGCGCCTACGGTGCCACCGCCGAATTCATTCTGGAAGTCGGGGCCGGCGTAGGGTTGTTGTACAGTCACGGATTGTGAAACGGACACGCCCCATCCTTTGCGGGTACGACCTTTTTTGGTGGTGATCAGCACTACGCCGTTGATGGCGCGGGTGCCGTAAAGCGCGGCTGCGGCGGAGCCTTTGAGGATGGACACGCTTTCAAACTCCTCCATATTCAGGTTCTTCAGGTCGTTCCCGAAATCCCTTCCTTTCCCGTCAAATGCATCATTGTCCAGTATCACGCCGTCTATTACGAAGATAGGCTGGTTGTTTGTGCTCAGCGTGGAGTTACCGCGTATCAGGATGCGCGAGTTGCCGAAGAGGCCGCCAGAGCCCTGGTCTATATTGATCCCTGCCGCCTTGCCCTGCAAAGCGTTGATGGGGTTCACCTCGTTTGTGGCCGCCAGCTCCGATCCTTTCACTTCCGTAACGGAATAACCCAGCGCGCGTTTTTCTTTTCGTACGCCCAGCGCCGTTACCACCACTTCGGATAATTCTTTTTTGGATTCCTGCAACACCACATCGTATACAGCGCCGCTGCCCACCACCACTTCCTGTGTGGCAAAACCAATGGCGGTGAACACCAGGGTGGCGCCCTCGTCCGCATCCAGTTCAAAACGCCCGTCCGCATTCGTCACCGCGCCTTTGGCGGTGCCTTTTACGGTCACCGTCACGCCGGGGATGCTGGTGCCGTCCGCCGCTTTTACAGCGCCCGTCACCTTTTTGAAAGCCGAGGGATCAACGGGGCGGGTGTTGATCACCACTTTCATCCCGTCTTTTTGAATAATGATCTGGTTTCCCACCGCTTCGTAACTCACTTTATAAGGGGAAAGCAGCGTTTCCAGCACATCGCCCAGGCGCTGGTCTTTTACGTCTATGCTTACTTTATTGTTCAGCGGGATGGTTTGGGTGGCATATGCAAACTTGACTGCGGCGGCCTGTTCTATTTTTGCCAGTACGTTTTTCAGGCCTTTGTTAGACATGGACAGCGATATCTTTTTGTCCAGTATCCCGGCTGAAGAATATCTGCCGGCGTAGGCAAATGTGCTTGCAACAAGGCATAAAAAGGACATCAATAGCGCTACCCGCATCTTTAAAAAGAAGGTATTCATACGCATACTATTTTGGTTGACAGTAATGTAAATTCCCGAACTAAAGGACGGCTGAGTTACCACATCCCGGGCCGCTAATCCGCACAACATCCTCGTCTACTTCATATGTTGCGCTCAGCACTTTGGTCAATATGTCTAATTTATCGTACATCGATCCCTGGTCCAGGGCAATCGTAATTTTACATTTTGCAAATACTTCCCGGTCATACTCGAACTCCACGCCGTAAGTACGGGTGAGCACGGCAATGATCTGGTCCATGGTGGCTTCGTCGTAGTACATCGTTTCCCAGGCTGGTACCGGATTGGCCAGCAGCGTGGGCGCGGGGCCGGTTGTTTTCTCCAGTTTATTCCGGCTGGCGCTGTACACCGCCTGTTCATTCATCACCAGGATGCAGGGTTTTTCTTTCACGTTCTTTTCCTGCCTGGTCACCGCCACTTTCCCGGACCTTACGGATACCACCACATCATTTTGCGCCGCGATGCGGAAGCTGGTGCCCAGTACTTTTGTCACGATACCGCCGCTTAATACGGAAAATGGTTTGGAAGCGTCAGGGGCTATTTCAAAAAAGGCCTCTCCTTCCAGCGTCACTTCCCTTTTGCGTTTGCCCAGCAGGCTGTGATACCTGAGTTTCGCGCCGGGGTTGAGGGTGACGCGGGAACCGTCTACCAGGTAGACCGTTCTCAGGGCATTGCCCGTATTCTGCACTGATATGTCTGCGTGGCCGGTCCTGGCCATTAAAATGCCGTTTTCATTAAGGATGGTGCTGGTCTTGACGCGGATGAACGCATACCAGCCGCCTCCCGCGAGGCCCAGCAGTACAAGAAGGGCGGCAGCCGCGGCGTAACGCCGGTACCATGGGATGCGCGGGCGCAGCTCATCCTGCATGTCCTCCCATATCTGTTCAGCCAGGTCGTGGCTGCTGACGGCTTCATGTTCTGTTTCGTGTATCAGCCTGATCACCTCACGTGAGCGCGCTACCAGCGCCCTGCGGTCAGGGTGTTCATTCATCCAGCTTTCCCAGTAAGCATGGCCTTCTTCGTTGGGCTGTAATACCCATCGTACAAATTCATCATTCTGCAATAATGCTTCCAGTTCCTGTTGCGAATACGACATACGGCTTAAAAATTATGCGCGGTTAAATACAAGTGTACCGGGTGGGGTTCCGATACTCACCTGGCGGGATATTTTTTTTAAAACAAGATAAATAGCATAAAGATCAGTCCGGGGCCAAGCATTTCTCTTAACTGAACAATAGCCCGGTGCAAAAGGTTCACGGCGGACTGGTAGTTCACCGCCATGATCTCGGCGGCTTCTTCCGTGGTACAGCCGTGGTAAAAACGGAGATTGATCACTTCCTGCTGGCGGCCGGGCAGGCGGAGCAGGGCCTGGCGGATGCGCTCCTTGCGCTGCTGTTCCGTTTCGGCTTCCAGGCGGTGCAGTTCCGCATTGTCCGGATCGGCCTGGTCCGGCAGTTCCGCATAATAACGTGTTTTTACTTTGGCGTTTCGCAGGAGTTTATAACGAAGCGCTTTCAGGAGGTAGCCCCTGACTGACTGAACGGACTGTAGATGCGTCCTGGAGCGCCATAGCTCCACAAATAGATCCTGGATGACGTCTTTCACCACCTGTTGCTCACCACTGATCCGCATTCCATAGGCTATCAGCTGCTGTATATGCCCGTGGTATAATTGCGCAAATGCATCCCGGTCCCCATTTCTGAAATCCTCCCATACCGGCTCACCGGCTGAAGGTGTTTTATCGTGTTGCGGCATGCTGGTTCGGCTGCTTTCTTGCGGTAAGGTAGGTATATTTTTGCAGAACTTTAACAGGCATATACGCGGCTGATAATTTGAACCTATTTAATTTTGCACAATCTAATTGATAACAATGGAACAGTTGAAATTCGATAACCAGGTCTGTTTTCCTTTATACGTTCTTTCCCGGCAGGTGACCGCCCATTACCGGCCGCTGCTGGAGAAGCTGGACCTCACCTATCCCCAGTATCTCGTGCTCCTGCTGCTCTGGGAGCATAAGCTGCAAACCGTGAAAGACCTGGGCGAAAAGCTCTGCCTGGACAGCGGCACACTCACTCCTTTGCTCAAACGCCTGGAGAAAAAAGGCCTCATCACCCGCTACCGCTGCAAAACGGACGAACGGATCGTGGAGATCGTCATCACCCCCGAAGGCATGAACCTCCGCAAAAAAGCGCAGAAGATCCCCATGCAGCTGCAGGCCAGCCTCAACCTGGACGACAAAGAGCGGGAAACCCTGCATAAACAGCTCCAGCGCCTGATGGACAAGATCAAACCGGTACAGGCGCCGGCGGATGAAATCTGATATTTTTTCAAACAACATAAAACCGAAACATCTTCACAATGGTTAAAGTATTATATACCGCCACGGCTACGGCCACCGGCGGAAGAGACGGGCAGGTAACGTCCGATGACGGCATTCTGAATGTAAAAACAGCTACCCCGAAAGAACTGGGCGGCCCCGGCGGCGAGTTCACCAACCCCGAACAGTTATTTGCAGCCGGATACTCCGCCTGTTTTGACAGCGCGCTGAACCTGGTGATCCGGAAATCAAAGGCCGAAACCGGCATTACCGCCGTCACCGCGCAGGTAGGCCTCGGCTCCAATGGCGCTGGCGGATACGGCCTCGCGGTAACGCTGGACGTACTGATACCCGGCATTGACCAGGCCGCCGCGGAAGAGCTGGTAGCCAAAGCGCACCAGGTATGCCCATACTCCAATGCGGTCAGGAATAATGTAGAAGTGACAATTAACACCCGTGTAGCATGAAAACAGTAAAACAGATCACCCTGGCCGCCAGGCCAAAAGGTATGCCGGACATGTCCATTTTCCGTTTTGACGATGTGGCCCTGCCGGAGGTCAAAACAGGGGAATTGCAGCTGAAAGGCCGGTATTATTCCGTGGACCCGTACATGCGCGGCCGGATGAACGATGTGAAAAGTTATTCCCCGCCCTTTAAACTGGAACACGCGCTGGAAGGCGGCGCAGTGGCGGAAGTAGTGGAAAGTAAAGACCCGGCCTTTGCCCCGGGAGACCTGGTGCTGGGCCCTTACCTGCCCTGGGCCACTGAAATGGTGGTGCCCGCCGCAACCGTTAAAAAGATCGATACCAACCTCGCTCCCGCCAGTTATTTCCTGGGCGTGCTGGGCATGACAGGCCTCACAGCGTATATCGGCCTGCTGGACATCGGTAAACCCAAAGCCGGGGAAACCCTCGTGGTATCCGGCGCTGCCGGCGCCGTAGGTTTGGTAGTGGGGCAGCTGGGCAAACATCTTGGATTACGCGTGGTCGGCATCGCCGGTTCCGAAGACAAAATAAAGATGCTCAAAGAGGAATATGGTTTTGATGAAGCGCTGAATTACAAAACAGGTGATCTCTCCGCACAGATCGCCAAGGCCTGCCCCGATGGCGTGGATATCTATTTTGACAATGTGGGCGGCGATGTAACGGACGCCGTGGTGCCTCATCTGAATTTTTTCGCCAGGATCCCCCTCTGTGGCCAGATTGCCATTTATAATAACGAGGAACCATCCGTAGGCCCGCGTATACAACCCACCCTGCTTACGCGCAGCGTGCTTATGCAGGGATTCATTATCCGGAATTACCCCACCCGTTATGCGGAAGGCATTCAATACCTGGCCCCGCTGGTAAAAGCCGGCAAGATAAAATTCACCGAAACGTTCGTGGAAGGATTTGAAAAGATACCTGAAGCATTCCTGGCATTGTTTACCGGGCAGAACACCGGGAAGATGATCGTGAAAGTATAGCAGACGATACAAAACATTATTTTTATAAAAAGGGCCGGTAATCCGGTCCTTTCTTTTTTCCGTTATTTCTAAGTCAATAAAAAACAACCTGTTGTACTTACCCCCGGTACGGCAAGGTTACTGACATCCTGCTGACATCCTCCGACCATCCTCCGACCGTGTTCGGTCGTAGCAAGGGTTTGAGGTACTTTGGCCGGAGGATCGCCGGAGGTTCGTCGGAGGATGGCCGGAGGTTTGCAGCGGATCTGTTGAAGAAGTTTGGGAGATGTGTTGAAGGTTCTCCAGGGTTTAGCCAGAAAATCACCCGTTTTTGACAGGACTGTTTTCCTTTCGTCCCAGGTTTTACCGAAGCCCGCCCCAACTCCGCCGCAGTCTCGTCCCTTTCTTTTTTTCCGCGTGTGCCAGGACCCTATTTTTGTTTTATCCCGCCGTCATGGAAGCACCGCTAAAATGCAGGTGGAGTATCGGCCACAGGCATTTCCTTCCCGCGGCGGAACGGGTCAATTATTTTTTAACGTTTAAAACATTGTAAAATGGCAGATATCAGTAAAAACCTTCTTGTGAAAGGCGCAAGAGGGAATGTAGGTAAACAGTTCGTGTACAGGAAACACGGTGATGACACCATTATCACCCTGATGCCTGTCTTCGATCCGGATGCACCGTCGTCGGAAGAGCAGCAGGAGACGCGCAACAGGTTTGCAGCGGCCACCTGTTTCGCCAGGAATATCCTCCAGTCCGCCGACTATAAAAAGGCATACCGGAAAAAGGCGACAAAAGGCAAAACGGCGCATAACATTGCTATCCGCGACTTTCTGAGACCGCCGGTGGTGAAGAAGATCAGGACGGCGGATTATAACGGAATGCCGGGGTCATCCATCATCATCCATGCGAAAGATGATTTCAGGGTGGCGGCGGTGAAGGTGAGCATCTTCAATGCGGACGGCACTTTACTGGAAGAAGGGCATGCTTTTCTAAGCCCGGTGAACCTTTTAACCTGGACGTATACCGCCACTCAAACAAATGCCGTTCCTGTCGGTTCCCTGATCAGGGCCGTTGCTTCGGACATTCCGGGGAATACGGCGGCGCTGGAGGTGTTTGTATAGCAGGCATAAAAAAGCGGAGGCCGTATGCGGCCTCCGCTTTATCTGCTGAAATATGTCTGTTGTAAAAGGAAATGTTACGCTGCCTCCTCTGCATCAGTGAAAAGTATTCTTGCCAGCAGGAGCAGGAACAGGAAAATGTAAGGAATGCTCATTGCCAAAGCGGTTCCATCACAGGCCCCGACATAATAGATCAGACCTCCCGCACCAGCCAGCAGCCCTGCGAGACTCCAGGCTTTTTTCTTCCTGTGGTTCCGCTGAAACAATCCGATGATCAACAATAACTGGCCCAGCATGGACAACAAAGCAGAAGCAGGTATATAAATACTTCCGCCCGTGTAGCCCCCCGGATTTACAAACACCAGCTCTTTCCACAGCCCGGAGGAAAAAAGCATGAACTCCAGGATGATCATCACGCCGATGCCATGCCCTGCAGGCACGAGTATCAGCATATTGGTAATGATCGCGATCACGATCAGCTGGTTCGTATGTTTCATCAGGTATCCCGGTCCGCGCTGCTATTCCTTAATATTATTTCACGCCGAACTGGTAGATCGTCGTCTGTGTATACTTCTCGCCCGGTTTCAGGATGGTGGTCGGGAAAGTAGGCTGGTTCGGCGAATCGGGGAAATGCTGGGCTTCCAGGCAGAGGCCCGCATTTTTGCCGTAAGTGGTCCCGTTGCGCGCGAACTTCAGCGAACCGTCCAGGAAGTTGCCGGTGTAGAACTGGATGCCCGGCTCCGAGGTGAAGATGGTCATCAGCCTGCCCGAAGCGGGATCATGAAGGGTGCCCACCTGCGCCAGACCTTCTTTGGCAAATACCCAGTTGTGGTCATAGCCGCCTTTCACGGAATCGATGCGGGCGCCGATGCGCTGGGGTGTAGTGAAGTCCATGGGCGTGCCTTTCACGGAATCGATCCTTCCCAGCGGGATGAGGCCGTCATCCACCGGGGTGTAGCCCGGCGCGTCCAGTTGCAGCTCGTGATTGAGTATATCCGGGCTTTTACCGGCGGAGAGGTTGAAGTAAGTATGCTGGGTAAGGTTTATGGGTGTCGGTTTGTCCGTAGTGGCCACGTATTCTATTTTCAGGGCGTTCTGATCCGTGAGGGTATAGATCACTTTGGCGCTGAGATTGCCGGGATACCCTTCTTCGCCGTCTTTGCTCTGGTATTCCAGCAGCAGGCTGCTGTCTCCCGGGAGCGGGGTAACGCTCCACACTACCTTGTCGAACCCTTTCAGCCCGCCGTGCAGTGCGTTGCCGTTATTGTTCACAGCCAGCTGATAAGTAGCCGTATCGATCTTAAAAGTGGCTTTGGCAATGCGGTTCGCATACCGGCCCACCAGGGTGCCGAAATAAGGGTTGCCGGGCTGGAGGTAGCCTGCCAGGGTGTCGTAGGACAGTACCACGTTGCCGGGCGTACCGTCTTTGTCTGCCGTAATAATGTCCGTAATAACGCCGCCGTAGTTCAGCACCTTCACGACCATCCCGTTGGCATTGGTCAGTGTGTACTGCACGATCTCCGTGCCGGCGAGGTTGCCATAAGGCTGTGATGTGAGCATAGTACCTGTTTTCTTTTCTTCCGCCGCGTTGTTACAGGCTGAAAAAGCCAGCAGTCCGCTGAAGGAGTAGGCCATAATTGTGGATAGCTTATTCAACATGACGTGAGATTTGGTTTAATGTGGGTGGATGTAGTTTTAAATATCCGCATTAAATCCCGAAAATTCCAGCTATTTTTCATGAATGTTCTATAAATTGTCTCAGCGACATTTATTATAATTGATCCGCGTTAAACTGATACAACATTGAAAATCTCTCAATACTCCGGCAAGAACAGGGTGCTGGTGGCTGTAGACTGCATTATTTTTGGATTTGACGGCACCGAAATGAAGATCCTGCTCATCAAGCGGGGCTTTGAGCCCGAGAAGGGCCGCTGGAGCCTCATGGGTGGCATTATCCATCCAAACGAGACGCTGGATCATGCCGCCAGCAGGGTATTAAAACAGCTCACCGGGCTTGAGAACGTATACATGGAGCAGCTGCATACCTTCGGGGAAGTGGAGCGCGACCCCGTGGAAAGAACTTTGTCCGTGGTATATTTCAGCCTGATCGATATCAACAAGTTCAAAAAACAGATCAACCAGGAGTATCATTCCGAATGGTTTCCGCTCAAAAAGCTCCCTTCCCTCATCTTCGATCACCGGGATATGGTGGAGCTGGCCAAACAAAAACTCCGTTACAAAGCCGCCTTCCACCCCATCGTGTTCGAAATGCTGCCGGAGAAATTCACGCTTCCGCAGTTGCAGAACCTCTACGAAGGCATATTCGACACGCTGATGGATAAAAGGAATTTCTCTCGGAAAGTGCTGTCTACGGGGTTGCTGATCAAACAAAAAGACAAAGAACGCCTCAGTTCCAAACGCGGCGCGTTTTATTATAAGCTGGATAAAAGGAAGTACCAGACGAAGTTTAATGCCTTCCTCAACTTTATTCCCAATCCTACTAACCTCGGGTGAAAGGATAATCGTTTTTATAATTTATAGAACCGCCAGCTGGTCTTGTAATCCTTTTTCAGCGGCTGCTTCAGCAATATTGCCCGTACCATCTCCACGGGCATCGCGTTTTCCGTAATCACGGCGTCGTGGAATTCGCGATAACTCATCTTCCCGCCGTCTACCAGTTCCTTTTTCAGCGCCTCAAACTGCAAACCGCCGATCATATAAGCCACCTGGTACAGCGGGCCGTAACCGCCTGTAAAAGAACGGCGCACTTCGCCTTCAGCGTTCGCGCGTTCAAAGTTCACCCTGTCCACCAGGAAGTTGATACATTGCTGGGGCGTCCATTTGTTGGTATGATAACTAAGGGAAAATATGATGCGGGCGCAGCGGTGCATTCTCCAGAACAGCATGCCGATGCGGTCTTCGGGGCCCTGCGGGAATTTGAGGTCCCAGAGCAGGCGCTCCCAGTACAATGCCCAGCCTTCTGTCCAGAAAGGCGTACCGAAGCGGCGGTAGGTACGGTAACGGCTGTTCATGAACTGCTGCATGGCGTGGCCGGCCAGCAGCTCGTGGTGAACAGTGGCGCGTGAAAAATGCGGGTTGTTGCCGCGCATGCTCATCATCTTGTCTTCATGCGCCATGGTATTGGTGGGGTACGCAATGAGAAACTCCTCTCCTCCCAGGAAAAAGGGCGCAACCAGTTGCCTTTCGGGGCTCAGCATGTTCATTCTCCAGGTCTCCTCCGCCAGCGCGGGGATGGTGATCAGCTGGTTCTTCTTGATAAAATCAAGGGATTCGTTGTAGAGCTTCATCATGGCCTCCGGCTGTTTGCCCGCGGGCACATAGGTGTTTTTTACCTTTTCCATGGCAGCTTTCCAGTCGTCGCCAAAGCCCATCTCGCGGCTGGCTTTCAGCATTTCGGCATCGCACCATGCAAATTCTTTATTGGCAATGGCGATCAGCTCGTCCGGTGTGTAGGCGATCATCTCTTCCTTCAGCTGCCGGATCAGCTCCGCATTGCCGATGGGGTTGCCGATGATGCCGCTGCCATCGTCTTTTTGCGAGACGGCGTTTTTGCCTTTGCTTTGGAACAGGGCGGCATAACCACTGAGCAGGCTGTCCAGCCTGTTGTACGGCATGGGTATCCACCAGCTGTACAACGGGTCGTAACCGTTATAAAAATCGTAGGAGCTTTTGATGGAAGCCTGCAATCCCCTGGCTATCCCTGCCGCGCGGCGGCTCAGTGCCAGCGGCATGGCGCTGTCCTTTTGCAAGGCGGCCTTTTTAACCAGCAGTTCCTTTGCAATACTGTTCAGTTCGCCCGCCAGCTTTTCCGCGTCCGGCGCGGTACCGCGGCGGCGGGTACGTTCAATGGCATACATACGTTCCGCGAAAGGGAACCATTTTTCAACGGCGGCATACTCCTCTTTTTCTTCGTTCAGCCGGAACAGTTCATCGTCCAGGTTGCGGTGGAACAGGATATAGTCTACGCGGGAGCCGGTAGGGAGTTTATCGAAGTCCAGCTGCTCCAGGCGTTTGATATAGGTGTCCTGCAATAGTTTCATCCTTTCGCGGCGCTCGGGCGTGTTCGGGATGGCGTAAAAGCGGCTGAGGGTGCCACGGTCCGCATTGTATTGCACCATAATGTTGTTCACCTCGCTGGATTGACGGTAGAGGTCAGTATCGGCGGACTGTGCATAGGCGGCGAACTGCAACGCGACGAATACGATGCAGCAAAGAAATTTTCTCATAAGTAAGTTTTAAAAACGTTCGGGCGCAAACGGCCGGATGTCCATACTCACAGGCTGTTCATTGGCCAGCTCGCTCACCAGCTTCCCGGTGCCTGCGCCAAGGCTGAGGCCCAGCATGGAATGCCCGGTTGCAAGTATACAGTTTTTCAGATGTTTAATTCTGCCAATGTAGGGAAGCCCGTCTGCTGAGCAGGGCCGGTATCCGAACCATACCTGTTCCTTCGCCGGCATCGGGATGTCGTAATCCGGCAGGAAGTTCTTTACCGTACGCAGGATGCCTTTTACGCGGTTCATGTTTGGCGGGGCGGTGAGAGAAGTGATCTCCATCGTGCCGCCAAAGCGGATCTTGTTCCCGTTCATGGGCGTTACCGCTACCCTTCCTTCCATCAGGATGGCGGGATGGTTCATTTTGTAGGGCGCGTCCTCGTAGGTCAGGGAATACCCCCGGCCTGCCACCATAGGCAGGTTCACGTTCAGGCGGGCGGCCATGCCGCGGCTCCAGGAGCCGGTGGCTACCACTACCATGTCCGTTTCGTATATGCCGCGCCGTGTTTTTACTTTGGTGATCTTCCCGTTCGCCTGCTCGATGCCGGTCACTTCTTCGCCCGGCACCAGTTGTACGCCTGTGGCGGGCAGGTACTGGCGCAGGTTATGCATGAGTTTATTGGGATACAGATGTGCGTCGCATTTAAAATATACCGCGCCGAGGATATTGAGGCGGGTCTGCGGCTCCATGGCCTGTACCTGTTCTGCGGTAAGATACTCCGTATCAAGGCCCAGCTCCTGCGCCTTCTCAACGGTATGATGCGCATGTTCCGCGTTTTTTTGTGTCTGGAAAAGGTCCAGCAGGCCTTTTTGCTCATAGGCAAAATCGAAGCCCGGCTGCTGCAGCCATTCTTCGTACATCCGTTTGCTCAGGATGGCGATATCACGCAGCGGGATGGCGCTTCTTTCCACGTGCGCCGCGTTTGCACTGCGGATAAATTTCATGCCCCAGTCTATGAGCTCCCTGCTCAGGCGGGGCTTTACATAAAACGGGCTTTCGGCGTCCAGCATCCATTTAAAACCCTGTTTGACGATACCGGGCGCTGCCATAGGCACAAAGTGGCTGGGGCAGACGTACCCCGCATTCCCGTAGGAGCAGTTGTCTGAGAAGTCCCCTTTGTCCAGCACCGTCACCTCCCAGCCGCTCTGCCGTAAGTAAAGCGCGCTGCTGAGGCCAATGATGCCGCCGCCGATGATTACACATTTCATCCTGACTGTATTTAGCTTTTTGGTTGACTACAATACCTGGAAGCCGTATGCATAGGGATCGTCTTCCGGGTCTATACTGATGGTGTTATATCCGTAAACTCTTGCCCATCCTTCAATACCGGGCCTGATAGCGGGCTTTCCCGCCACAGTCGTCTCCTCTTCGATGGTGCCTGTAAACCTGGAGCCGATAATGCTTTCATGCAAAAAGGCATCTCCTTTTTTCAGTTTCCCTTTTGCATACCACTGCGCCATACGGGCGGAAGTGCCGGTACCGCAGGGTGAGCGGTCAATAGCCTTATCCCCGTAAAACACGGCGTTGCGCGCGGTGGACGTCGGGTCCAGCACGGCGCCCGTCCACATGATGTGCGAGCATCCTTTGATGGTGGGGTCGTGCGGGTGTACGAAAGTATATTTTTCGTTTATACGGTTCCGTAATTCGCGGGCCCAGGATATGAGTTTGTCCGCGGGGTAATGTTCCAGCCCGGCGAAGTTTTGCTGTACATCCACGATGGCGTAGAAGTTGCCGCCGTAGGCTACGTCGAATGTAAGCTCTCCCAGTTCCGGGCATTCCGCCGTGAGGTCCGTAGCTTCCAGCCAGGAAGGCACATTGGTGAGCTTTACTGTTTTTACTTTATTGCCGACGGTGGTATACTTAATGTCCACAAGCCCTGCCGGGGCTTCCATCTTCACAGTGCCATGTGTTTTAGGCAGCAGCAGGCCTTCTTCGATGGCGATGGTAATGGTGCCGATGGTACCATGGCCGCACATGGGAAGGCAGCCGCTCGTTTCGATGAACAGTACCGCCACATCATTGTCCGGATTGTGCGGCGGGTAAAGGATACTGCCGCTCATCATGTCGTGGCCGCGCGGTTCAAACATGAGGCCTTTGCGGATCCAGTCAAACTCCCGGAGGAAGTGGGCGCGTTTTTCGCTCATGTTATCCCCTTTCAGGGAGGGGCCTCCGCCCGCCACCACGCGTACGGGATTGCCGCAGGTATGGGCGTCTATACAAAAGAAGGTCTTTTTGGTGGCCTGTTTCATCAATACAAAATAAGAAAATTAACAAGATATCATGTATTCGTCCATTCATTGTTCACTGTGCGCCAGATACCCAGCGGGTTGGCGCGTTGCAGGGCTTCGGGCAGCAGGTGGTCCGGAAAGTTCTGGTAACATACCGGCCTCACCCATCGCTGGATGGCGGCGGTACCGACGGATGTAAACCGCGGGTCCGACGTGGCGGGAAATGGGCCACCATGCACCATGCTGCTGCATACTTCCACACCGGTAGGCACCTCGTTCACGATCACCCTGCCGGCTGTGCGGATGCAGCTGTCCAGCAGCGCGGCGTGCCCGCGGAGGTCTTCTTCCGTGGCCATCAGCGTGGCGGTGAGCTGGCCTTTCAGGCTGTCCATCACCTGCTGCATTTCCGTTTTATCCTGGCATTGCACCAGCAGCGAATACGGGCCAAATACCTCTTCGCGGAAATGAACGTCCTGCAAAAAGTCTCTGGCCGCCACCGTGGCGATCATAGCGGTATGATCGGCCACGATGCGGACCTGCTGCTTTGCTGCTATTGATATGGTGCATGTGTCGTAGTGCCGTTGTATCCCCTCATGCAGCATAGGCTGCGGGGTGAATTTTCCGATCTCTTCCGCCAGCTGTTCCTGGAAGGCATCCAGCTCCGCTCCTTTTATCCCGATCATCAGGCCGGGATTGGTGCAGAACTGCCCCATGCCCAGTGTGATAGAACCGGCCATTTTAAGGGCCAATGCGGCCGCATCTTCCTTCAGCTTACCGGGAAGTAACAAAACAGGATTAATGCTGCTCATTTCGGCGAATACAGGCACAGGATCGGGCCTTTCATGGGCGTATCGCATCAGCGCGGTACCGCCGCTGAGCGAACCGGTAAAAGCGACGGCCGTGGTCAGCGGATGTATCACCAGTTCTTTCCCCGCTTCATTACCGGGCTCTGTTACGTGCTGCACGGTATGTGACGGCAGGCCGCAGGTTTTTACGGCTTCCGCCATCGCCTCAAATACCAGCACGGATGTGCGCGGGTGTGCAAAATGCGCGCGGATCACCACGGTACATCCGGCAGCCAGCGCACTGGCAGTGTCTCCGCCGGCTGTAGAAAAAGCGTACGGAAAATTGGATGCGCCGAATACCACTACCGGCCCAAGGGGAACGCACATCTTGCGGGTATCCGGCTTTGGCGGCGTACGTTGCCCGTCCGCCGTATCGATAGCCGCGGATACCCAGCTGCCTTCCCGCACCAGGTTGGCGAACATTTTCAACTGGCCGGTCGTGCGGGACAATTCCCCGTTCAGGCGTGCCGGGGGCAGGTTGGTTTCCTCCTGCGTGATTGTTGTAAGCGCTTCGCGCCGGGCTTCTAATCCGGATGCAATAGTCTCCAGGAACAATGCCCGTTGCGCGGGACCGGTTTTACGGTACTCCGCGAAGGCTTCGCCGGATTGCCGCATTATCTGGGTGATCGTCGTCATGATATTTTGTGGTTTGCAAGCCTCAGCGGCGTATGGTTTTTAGCGGTTCATTTCTTTCGCCAGCCAGAGGATTGATCTTTACCGGGTCAATTCCTTTGCAGGAAACAGATGGATGATTGGCCGTTCATTTCTTTCGCCGGCAGGAAGATGGATCATTAGTGAATCAAGTCCTTTGCATGGACCGGATGAATGATCAGCCGTTCATTTCTTTTGCTAATACAGGGTTGATGGAAGGCACGGCAAACTTCCGGAGGTCGGGGCGCGTGGCTATTGCCTGCTCTATGGTTTGGGAAATACGTTTTTTCTCTTCCCCCTGCAATACCAGCCTCGGTGCGCGCACATGCTCAGAACCAATCCCGGTATAGGATTCAGCCAGTTTGATGTACTGCACCAGTTTGGGATGAATGTCCAGCTCCAGCAGCGGCATAAACCAGCGATACAGCTCCAGCGCTTCTTTGATCTGGCCGGCCTTCACCAGGTTATACAGCACCACCGTCTCTTCCGGGAATGCACATACAAGGCCCGCTACCAGGCCATCGGCGCCGGTTACGAGCTCTTCCAGCGTAAGCGTATCCACGCCGCACAGGATGCTGTACCTGTCCCCAAAACGGTTGCGCATGCGGATCACATTGGTGACGTCCCTCGTGGATTCTTTTACCGCTTTAATATTTTCGCAGGCAGCCAGCTCTTCGAACATGGCGGCCGTGATCTCTATTTTATAATCAACAGGATTGTTGTACAGCATAATGGGCAGGCCGGTGGAATCCGCCACGGTGCGGAAATACTGCGCCGTCTCCCGTTCGTCTGATTTATAACGCATAGGCGGCAGCAACATCAGCCCTTCCGCTCCCCACTGCTCCGCCAGCGCGGTTTGTTTTACCGCGTCGCGGGTAGCGCCTTCGGCGATATTGAGGATCACGGGGATTTTACCGGCAAGCCTCCTGACGGCGTATTGCACCAGCTCCCCTTTTTCTTCCAGGGCAAGCGCGCTGGCTTCTCCCAGCGAACCGCCGATGATCACGCCCGCCACACCGGCGGCCAGCTGTGCGTCGAGGTTTTTTCCAAACAGGTCGAGGTCCAGCTCTTCCTTTGCGGTGAACTTAGTGGTGAGTGCCGGATACACTCCTTTCCATTGTATAGCCATGCGTTTTTTTATCAAAAGTAAAGGGAAGCGTTACCGCCGGAGCTATGCTTATTGATCAATATTGCTCATTTTTTAACAAAGAGATATTTTACAGTGTACAATCCGGTTAAATTTTGCATAATTTAAGGGTATGAAAGTTCTGCAGTTCACCATTCCCGTAGCGCCCGACAAAAACATCATCCTGCAAAACGAGCGCCTGCCTTACTTCTACCCTCACCTGCACCGTCACAGCGAAGTGCAGCTCACCTGGATACAGCAGGGCTCCGGCACGCTGGTGGCGGACAACAGCATGCACGCCTTCCGCCCCGGCGAGATATACTGGCTGGCGGGCAACCAGCCGCATGTGTTTCGCAGCGACAGAACCCAGAACGACAGCGGCTCCCAGTCTTTTACCCTTTTCTTCGACCCGGCCGGCCGGCTGGCTCCGGTATTTGCCCTGGCGGAACTTAAACCCGTACAGGCTTTTATTGAGCGGTTCCCGCGCGGCTTCAAGCTGCCTGACCGTGTGGCGCCTATCGTAGGCGCGATGATGCAGCAGCTGGACAAAACAAAAGGCGCCGCGCAGTTCGCCGAGTTTATCAGGCTGCTGGGTTACCTGCGCGGCATTACAGACCTCGAGCCATTGGTGACCGGTACCAAACCCGCCGCAGTGAACGAACAGGAAGGCCTTCGCATCGGCGCCATCTATGATTATATCATGAAACATTATGAAACAGACATTCCGCTGGACGACATTGCCCGTCATGCAAACATGACGCCGCAGGCCTTTTGCCGGTATTTCAAAAAACATACACGACTGACTTTCGTGGAGTTCCTGCATGAAGTGAGAGTGCATGAAGCCAGCAAACTGCTCGCGGGCGGCGCGGAGGAAAGTATTGCTTCCATTGCCTACCGTTGCGGGTTTAACAGTATCGCCACGTTCAACAGGGTGTTCAAAACCGTGACGGGGCTGGCGCCGAGGGAATATGTGAGGGAAATGGAAAAATAGACAAAAGAGGCTGATGGGCTTAATTGATTCTAAAGACTTAAAATATGGAATATGAAACAATAGTTGGTTCACTGGAGGAAGCCCTTGCCCTGGCAAAACAATGGCAACGTGAAGGAAAGTTTGACTTATTCAGGGGTCAAAGCAGGAATTGGAAACTCCTTGCCAGTATTCACCGGAACAAACATCAAAACGACCATGATTTGTGCTTGGAACGGGTTGAAACCCTGTTCTTCTTTATGAAAAACAATGAAATTTTAAAGAGCTACATCCACGATTTCCACCATTTTATTGCTATCGCCCAGCATTATGGGCTGGCAACAAGTTATATAGATTTCACAACAGATCCCTACGTGGCTGCGTATTTCGCGACCCACTCAGGGAACCGGCCCGGCGAATATGCATGCATTATTTGCGCCAACAAGGAGGATTTCAAAGACACAATTGCATTTGGAAAACCTGTATTCAATAAATACCTGAAGAATGGTCATCAACCCGCCTTTTTATCATTTGACGTAAAAAACCTCTGGCGGCTTCAGGCGCAGAAGGGACATTTTCTATATACGCCATTTCCCGGAATTGAAAGAATTTATCCATTCGATCGAATCCTGTTCCCCTTCACGGAGCCATTTGACGGTCTCAAAACTGAAGATATTTACCCCACTTCAAAAAGCATACTGGAATCGCACCTCGATCACTTTTTCACAACCGAAAGACGTAACAATAATATGAAAAAAATTATTGCCTGGCTTGGAGAAGATAAGGTGCGCCGGTTACCTGGGCAAAATATCTTTGACTATATAGATGATAAATGTAAACCTCATTACTCCTGGCGGCTAAAAAATACAATCCAATGGCGAAAACACTTTGAAGAACACTGGGATCACCTTGAAAATAAGAAAGTGCTGGAGTTTCAATTCTCCTATACCCGGATACGAAACTGGGAGGTAGATACACTCGCTGAACACGTGGAGCAAGTATTATCCGGGTACTCATCATACAGAAGCACTATAATAAAGCTTTTAGTTAAGCGGATCCATATTCCTTTTAACAAAAAGCTGAACAACCAGATACAAAAAGGTTGCAATCTCATATGGAACGGCATGCGCAATCTCCCCTATACAGACCGGGAGATTGCTATCGCTTTGTCTCAGTTTGTGATCATGATGTGCGACGATCATACCTACAGCGATGATGATTATAAACCATTGATGGGCCAGGCAATAAAAATCAGCCTGAGCAATGACAACATGAGTCATTCCCGTGCCTATGCCGGAGGCTTTAACATATTGAGCGCAAAACGAAAAAATATATACAGGTATATTAAAAGCGAAGAAAGGGAAATATGCCAGGACAATCCGGTAGCGCTTACACAACTGATCAGCGACCCCAGATATCTATTCACCTTCGGGGGATTCCGAAAATTATTTGTATCAGATGTAATACCGAGCCAGACCATTCTAGCCATCACCCAGGAAAATCCGGTAATTTATTTCAACCCTGTGCAAATTAAAATATTTGGGTTAGCATAATCTTCATTTTTATGCAGGCAAATGAAGGGTTTACCCGTTTTCGGGGCACATCCGGCAATCTATGACATATTGCTGGCCAGGAGCGGTTTTGAAGGGCAGTGCTGGTCAGATAATTATAGGAAAGCCGCCGGCAAAAAAAAGGCCGGAATTTCTTCCGGCCATACATGCCCTATGCGGGGCACACTTTCATATCAAATGCCTATTGTACACTCAGTTGTTTGGACTCGGTTTTCTTTTCCACGCCGATAACGCCGGTTGTGCCGCCGCCTTTCAGCGTCAGTTCCACCGGTGCGTTGGTCTTCCAGGCGCCACGGGTAAAGTCCGGGATATCGATGCTGGTAGAGCGTTTGGAAATGGATTTTTCGCTCAGCGGCACGATGCTGCTCCATGCGGCTCCGTCGTACACGTCCTGGTCCAGCGGGAGGCCGTTGCGCAGGCAGTCTATCAGGCGCCAGTCCATCATAAAGTCCATGCCGCCGTGGCCGCCCACCTGTTTGGCCAGCTCACCGATCTTGCGGATAATCTCGGGCGTGTATTCGTCGTACAGTTTTTTCAGCTCCTCGGGCTTAATCCAGCCGTGGCCGAAAGCGATGCGCTCAGGGCTCGGGTATTTGGATGCGATGCCTTTGGTGCCGCTAATAAGGTGAATGCGGGAATACGGGCGCGGCGTGGTAACGTCGTGCTGTATCATGAGGGTTTTACCCTTGGCGGTGCGAACGGTGGTGGTGTTCATGTTGCCACGGTAGTTCTTGCCCACGAATTCATTGTAGAAAGGATCGGCGGCGGCTTTTTCTTTCGCCATGTCTCCCATCATGAAATCGTTGCTGGCCATGGATACGAGGTAGTCCATTTTATCGCCGCGGTTGATGTTCATACACTGCGCGATGGGGCCGAGACCGTGTGTGGGATACAGGTTCGCGTTGTGAGCCGCGTTCTGGCGGAGCCTCCACATGTTCTGGTAACCTTTTTTGGAGAAGTTCAGATCACGCAGGTCGTGAATATATGCGCCTTCCGCGTGTACCAGTTCACCGAACATACCCTGGCGGGCCATGTTGAGGGTGAGCAGTTCAAAGAAGTCGTAGCAGCAGTTCTCCAGCATCATACAATGCTTTTTGGTCCGTTCTGATGTATCCACCAGCTTCCAGCAGTCTTCCAGCGTAAGCGCGATGGGCACTTCGGAAGCGGCGTGGCAGCCGTGCTCCATGGCGTAGAGGGCCATCGGGGTGTGCAGGTGCCAGGGGGAGGTGATGTACACCAGGTCCAGTTTTTCTTTATCGATCATCTCCTTCCAGCCGTTTTCGCCGGAATACTCCTTAGCGGCGGGGCGGCCGGATTTCACCACGGTGGCGTTGGATTTGGCGGCGCGCTCAGGCAGAAGGTCGCAGATGGCGGCTATCTCCACCCCGTCGATGAAGGACATGCGCTGAACGGCGCCCGGCCCGCGCATACCCTGGCCGATGAAGCCGATACGCACTTTGTCGATCTTGGGTGCGGCATAACCGCTCATGTTGAAACGCTGCTGCTTAGCTGATTGTTCCAATGCTGTTTTCAGCTCACGGTCGCTGGGAGCCGTGGGAGTTGCAAAGGAAGGGATGCCCATTGCAAGGGCTCCGGAGCCTACCGCCAGCTGGCGGAGGAAATTACGTCGAGTAGCACTCATAATTTATTGGTTGAGTTGTGGACTTATGAAGTGGTTAAAATAGTAAAGTTTTGAGCTTTATTCAGCATTTTTTGATGAGCGTACGGATTCAGGTATAGAATTACCGGCTGACAACATAAAAAACACCCGTTACCTGCTAAAACAAGCGGGACGGGCATCTGCGCAAACGGTTGCGCAAATTTAAACGATGTACAAAGCTTTCCGTTCTTACACAAAGCGATAGAAAATTAACATCGGGGCTTACCGTTCATAAACTGCTGTTTCACAGGAAGCAGGGTCAGGAAAACGACAGCCTCTCCCCCGCCGGCAGTTCATACGGCTCTTTGCCGGCCAGGAAAATGCGGGCGTTGTGTGCGCCTTCCAGCGTAATATCCTCCCCGTTCATCGCAATCCAGTTACCCTCGCGCAGCCCTATCACGGGGATGTTGTTCTGCGTATGGAATTCCTTTATCCTTGTTTCCCTGGTTTCGCCCATATGTTCCAGGCCGGCCACGGGATCGAGGTAATGCGGGTTGAGGTTGAAGGGTACAAGCCCCATCGTGCTGAAGCTGGGCGGGTATACAATGGGCATATCGTTCGTGGTCTGCATATTCACGCCGCCGATATTGCTGCCCGCGCTGCAACCGAGATAGGGTTTGCCCGCGTTGACAGCTCCGGCAAGCGGTCCCATCAGGCCAAGGTCGTGCAGCTGCTTCACCAGCAGGAATGTGTTGCCGCCGCCGGTAAAAAATGCCTGGGCATTGCGGATGCCTTCCAGTGGATCTTCGAAAGTATGCAGGCCTTTTACGCGGATCCCTTTCTTTTCAAACGCACCGGCCGCGCGGTGGGTGTAATCATCGTGACTGATACCGCCCGGGCGGGCGTAGGGGATAAACACAACTTCGCCCAGGCCCGCAAACAGCTCCGCGATCACAGGCTCCAGGTATTCCAGGTATTGCTGGCCGAACAATGTAGAGGTACTGGCCAGTACGATCTTCTTTTGCATCTGTCAAAAATAAAGAAACTCTCCTTCTCAGGGGAGAGTTTCTGATCCACATGTTACATCCATTTAGAATGACGGGATGTTGATAAACATGGTTCCGGGGTTCTATTGATTGAGGTAGCAACACTAACTATATAAATAACTCGTCGTTTCCTTTCTCCGCCGCCAGCACGGCTTTTTCGAAGCGGGTAAAAAGAAGAGGTACAGGGATATCGGACGTATTCTCCAACCGCTGCTGAATGGCCTGCTCGGCCAGCAGGGATACGCGGAAAGCGGGCAAGCCCACTACCAGCACCGCCTGCTCAAGCGGGTGATACCAGCGGTATTGCAACGGCCACTCCCGGAACCGTTCAGAGGCCACCTTAAAAAGATAAGCCCCTGCGTGAACGGCCAGCCACTGCCTCCTGTCATGGAGCAATGCGCTGTTGCGGGCTTCGGATAGCACCATATCCAGTATATACAGGCTGTTCTGCTCGCCATTCAGCCTGCGTCCGAATCTTTCTTCATAGAAGGCAATAAACTCTTCCGCCTGCCGGTTGATCAGGGACATTTGTTCGATGAAAGGCCGGGGCCGGTTTGTTTGTCGGAATAAGCGGGATAAGAGCATGCCTTCCGGTTGAATGGATCAGTGCATCATTTTTAAGAATTCACCTTTCTGGTTGTAGAGCAGCGTAAAATCCGTCCCGCCGTTCTTTGGCGACACATATACGGTGATCCTCAGCTCGTCTCCCGGGGTATCTATGCGGCTGGGCATGGATACGGATACCATGTTGGACACCAGGTCCGTGATCTTTTTTTCCTTCTCCACCTTCTCGATGGAAGACTTCACCAGGCCCGGGATCTTCCGCAGGTCCTGCACCTGGTCCAGGGTGAACATAAAATCTTTCGGCGTGGCTTCCCCGTCTATCTCCAGGGTCACCTCGGCTTTGTCCTGCCAGATGCCTTTCTGTTTTAATCTCTCCGTCAGTTTGTTCGAGTTGATGTCTCCGCCAGTGGCTACGGTACTGGTACCGATGCCGTCATGATAACTCATGGTGATGCTGGTAAAGCCGGCATTCTGGCCGAATTTGTCTTTCAGTTCTTCCACGAGGCCGGACAAGTCTTTGTCATTGTCATAAGCCCTTCCGCCGCCGCCGAAAAACTGGCAGGAAGCCAGGATCATTGCCGCAACTGCCGCAACGCATAGTTTTTTCATGTTACCGTTTTTTTTTAGGTTTTACTACAGGAGCGTATTTGGATCGGGGGCAAACATAGCGGTAAACAGGAATCGGGAAGGGCAGGAATACAAAAGCGCCCGGGATTGTTTTAAATCCGGGCGCTTTCAGGGATTATCCGTATTGGTGGGAAGATAAAACTATCGTTACCGGCGGAACGGCACATCCAGCTCCACGCGTATCCCTTCGCCGTTCTCCGTCCGTTTGTCGATGACGCGGAGGCTGGCCGGGCGTTTGGTCTGTTTGCTGAGCATACTGAGCCTATCCTGGGTGATGACGGTGGACAGGGAGGTCTTGTCCTGCTTTTCCTCCTGCATGCCGCGCCCATTGTCTTCTATCACACAATGCAGCACATGCGGCCCTCTTTCTATGCGGATGCTGATCATCCCTTTGCGGTCCAGCTGGCGCATTCCATGCTGGATGGCATTTTCAACGAATGGCTGCAGCAGCATCGGCGGGATCAGCAGGCCATCGTCTTCGTACTGATCATATACATCAAGACTGTAATCAAATGTACCTTCAAAACGCATGAGTTGCAGGCTCAGGTAACTTTCCAGGGCGGTGATCTCATCTTTCAGCGGCACAAAACTTTCGCGTGCGTTCTCCAGGCTGATACGCACCAGTTTGGCAAACTTGTTCAGGTACCGGATGGACTTCTCCCGGTCATCGTTGCGGATAAAACTTTGCAGCACGCTCAGCGTGTTGAAGATAAAATGCGGCTCCATCTGGCTGCGGAGCAGGCGCTGCCGGAGCGAGGTTTCGCGGAGCTGCTGCTCCAGCTTCCGCCTGCGGTACAACAGGAAACCTATTGCGGCCACCAGCACCGCGCCCAGTATCATCGAGGCGATGATGAGCCTTTGCTGCTGCCTGATCTGGCGGTTCACTTTATTTTCGAACGCCAGCTGCTGGATCTCTTCATCCTTTGCTTTGACGGCATACTGCGTTTCCAGTTCCCGCGCCTGCATGGCGATGGAGGAATCCACTTCCAGCCGGTATGCGCCAAGCGATGAATCCATGGAGGCATACGCCTGCTGGTATTGTCCACGGGCTGCATGGTTCTGCGCTCTTTTACGCCACACGGACGTGATCGTTTCCTGGTCGCCGGATTCTTTCGCCATGGTGTAGGCTGTATCCAGGTAAGCCTCGGACTCTGCATAACGGCCGATCAGGTAATAAGTATCCGCCACGCCGAATACGGATTCCCCATCCAGCGTGCCCAATTCTTTATTCAGCGCCAGCGCCTGCAACTGGTATGGCAGGCCCTCCGCGGGTTTATCCTGTTTGCCCAGCAGGATGCCCAGGTTCTCATACTTCACCGCGTCAAAATATGGGTTGGAGAAAAGTGTATCGTTCAGCATCGCTTTAAAAAAATGCACAGCGGAATCGGGTTGGTTTTGATCGTCGTAATATTTGGCGATGTTGTTGGCGAAAACGGTTTTTAGTTTGGGCTGTGTGGCCCGTTCAAAACCTTCGAAAAGATATTTACGGATGGCGGGCTCATCGCCTATCTCCATATAAATTTCGGAGAGGCGCAGGCAGATGATGGGCAGGCCGTTGGTGTCCGATTTATGGGCGAGGTAATACGCGTCGCGGGCGTAATGCAGGGCGCTGTCAAACCGGTGCTGTTCTTTCAGCAGGTCTGCCAGCTGTATTTTGGCGGCGATGATATGTTTGCCCGTACTGTCTTTTTCTTTTGCCAGCTGCATGGATTCATTGATAAAAGCCCGCGCGCTGTCATATTTTTCCTCCATGATGTACTGCACGCCCCGGAAGCGGAGATAAGAGCAGGTAAGCCCCACGTCGTCCAGTTTCAGGACGATGGGATGCAGGCTGTCCAGCATACGCCCCGCTGCTTCGGGATGATGGTCATGAAAATGCGGGTTGATGTCCGACTTCATAAAAGCCAGCACCGAATCGGCGTTTCCGGGGATACGGGCGGCCTGCTGCCGGGTGCAGCCGTTCATGGTGATGACGACGGCGGCCCATACGGATACTGAGCGCAGGAAAGCGCCGAGGACAGATGATACGGCAAAACATTTCAGCAGGGATGAGATCGGGCGCATAACATGTTATCGGTTTCCTGTGAGGTATTCCACCACGTAGTCCTTCCGGCGGGTGGACACCGGTATTTCTGTATTGTTGCGGAGGATGAGATAACCGTCTTTATGATAACGGTCAATAAAGCGGTGATTCACCAGGTAAGACTGGTGTGGCCTGATGAACCAGGTTTCCGGCAGCAGCTCCTCATATTCCTTGATAGAGCGGGACACGACTATCTTCCGGCCGTCCGCCAGGAAAAAGGTGGTATATCCGGCATCGCTCTGGCAATAGATGATCTCTTCAAACGCGACTACTTGTAAATATTGCTGGGAACGCAGCACAATACGGTTTTGCAGCCCGCCCTGCCTGAATTGCTGCTGGGCCAGTGTGAGCTGCTCCGGCGCGGCGGGCCTGCCTGCTGAAACGCGGGCGAGGGCCTGCTGCAACTCTTCTTCATCTACCGGTTTAAGGAGATAGTCCAGCGCGCCGAATTTGATGGCTTTGATGGCATAGTCCTGGTGGGCGGTAATAAAGATCACTTTGCAGTTGGCCGCGGCCGGCTCACGCAGGATATCAAAGCCGGTGCCGTCTCCGAGGGAGATGTCCAGCAGCAGGAGGTCTGGTTCCGTGGCGGGGATAATGGTGCGGGCTTCCTGTACGCTGCCGCAAACGCCGGTCACGATAAAACCGGGCTGCTGTTGCATCAGCGCCTGGAGGTCTTTCCGGATGGCGGGTTCATCATCAATGATCACCACCCTCGTAACGGGAGATGGTCCGTTTTTCATACCGCTAAAGTATCGCATTTAGGCAATAGTGCCTACTGAAAAGCCCTTGAAAATCCGTAACTTCGTATGATCAATTAATCAGAACGGACATGTCAATATCATCACAGGCGGAAATGCTGGGTATGCAGAAAGCCAGCGAAGCAGTAGCCCTCACGCTCAAAAGGATGCGGGATTTTGCCAAACCGGGCATGAGCACGGCGGAGCTGGATGAATTCGGAAGATCGGTGCTGGCGGCGTATGGCGCCCGTTCCGCTCCCAAACTCACCTATGGTTTCCCCGGCTGGACCTGCATCAGCGTGAACCAGGAGATTGCGCATGGCATCCCCACCCAAAAGACGATCCTGCAGGAAGGCGACCTCGTGAATGTGGACGTAAGCGCGGAGCTGGAAGGTTTCTGGGCGGACAATGGCGGGTCTTTTGTACTGGGCCGGGACTTCAACCAACACCAGCAGCTGGTGGACGCTTCCCGCGACATTCTCCGTATTGCTATCATGAACATACGGGACGGGGTGAAGATCGCTCAGGTGGGCGGCATTATTGAAGCCGAGGCCCGCAAACGCGGCTACCGGGTGATCAAAAACCTCACGGGGCATGGCATCGGCCGCAGCCTTCATGAAGAGCCGCATTCCATTGCCAATTATTACGACAAATACAACCGCGGTAAATTCCGGAAAAACGCGGTGATAGCCGTGGAGACCTTTATATCCACGAAAGCCACCTGGGCATACGAAAACGGCGACGGCTGGACGCTGGCAGCCCGTGATGGCAGCTATGTGGCGCAGCATGAACATACGATCGTAGTAACGGATGGTTTGCCGGTGATCCTGACCGGGGATAACGGTATCTGGAACTAACATTACCTTCTTTCCATACATACAAACGCTTCGCGGGCCATCCGGGAAGCGCTTTTTTATTGCCCTTATCACAAAATCATATCTGAAAAAGACAAAATACTATGCTTAATTGCGCAAACGATTGCATAACTTAGATAAACTGTTCGTAACACACCCTGACTATCGCGTAAACTGATACACAACAGCAACACTTTTTCTGCCTGACATCTGCAAAATCTGATCGCAAAGTATGACCGTTATCCGGTGAATGACCCGCCAGGATTGGACGATAGCGCCATGCCCCCTCTTCGCTTTATCAAAATTCACCAGGCTTTTTGTTAACACACATAAACCCAGTCCCTTATGTACAAAACTGATGTACCCATCCGGCTCAGGCAGGTCATGTTTTTCCTGTTACTGTGCCTACTGTTACCCGCAATGCAATCGTATGCACAAACCCTGCCCGCCAATTTCCAGCGGGTACTGGTGACAGGAGGGCTCACCGGGCCTACCTCCTTTGCCCAGCTCCCGGACGGCAGGATACTCATCTGCCAGCAGAACGGCCAGCTGAGAGTATTCAAAAACAACGCATTACTTGGCACACCGGCCGTATCCCTGTCTGTAAACACCAGCGGTGAACGCGGGCTGATAGGCATCGCGGTGGACCCAAGCTTCTCCACCAACAGTCATATTTATCTCTATTACACTTCCTCCTCCGGCCCGCACAACCGCGTGAGCCGCTTCACCATGGTGGGCGACCTCGCCCAGTCCGAACAGGCCATTCTCGATATGCCGACCCTCAGCGCTATCTATCACAACGGCGGGGGCCTGGCATTCGACAATACCGGCAAACTGCTCGTAGCCACGGGAGACAACAAAGTGGGCACCAATTCCTCCAACCTGAACAGTTACCACGGCAAAGTGCTCCGCATCAACACGGACGGCAGTGTGCCCACCGGCAACCCGTTCTCCGGAGGCGCCCAGCAGAGCCGCGTTTGGGCTTACGGCCTGCGTAATCCCTTTACCCTCAACGTGGACCCCGGCACCGGTAAGATCTACGTAAACGATGTGGGCGAGGCCACCTGGGAAGAGATCAACGACGCGAGCGTGGGCGGCCGTAACTTTGGCTGGCCCTCCAAAGAAGGCATGTGTACCAGCGGATGCACCGGCCTTACCAATCCCATTTACGTATACCAGACCAACCGGAACGACCCGCCCGCCACCGGCCAGGGCTGCGCCATCAACGGCGGCGCTTTCCTGCACGGGGCCATCAGCAACTACCCGGCCACCTATCACGGCAAATACTTTTTCGTGGATTACTGCGGCGCATGGATGGACTATATCAACCCATCCTCCCCTTCTACCCGCAACGGGTTTGCCACAGGCCTGAGCGACGGGCTTACCACCGTAAAACAAGGCATAGACGGCAACCTGTATTTTATCCGCAGGGGCAACAACTCCCTGTATAAGATCGTCTACAGCGGCAGCGCGGCACCCATCATCACCGCGCAACCGCAGAGCCTCTCCGTGTCCCAGGGCAGCAACGCCAGCTTCAGCGTCAGCGCTTCCGGCACACCCGCGCCCACTTACCAATGGAGAAAAGGCACCACGAATATTTCCGGCGCCACCTCCGCCACTTACACCATCAACAACGTACAGTCCTCGCACGCGGGCAGCTACAACGTAGTGGTAACGAACAGCGCGGGCAGCGTAACCAGCAGCAACGCCACGCTCACCGTGACCGCGCCCAATACTAAACCTGTTGCGAACATCCTTACACCCGCCAACGGCAGCCAGTTCCGCGCAGGGGACAACATCAGCTTCAGCGGCTCCGCCAGTGATGCAGAAGATGGTTCATTGCCCGCCGGCGCATTCACCTGGTGGGTGGACTTCCACCATGCGAACCATACGCACCCTGGCCCTGAGATCAACGACGGCGTCACTTCCGGCAGCTTCCCCATCTCGCCCGAAGGCCATACTGAAACGGATATCTGGTACAGGCTCTATCTGGAGGTAACCGATTCGCAGGGCGGAAAAGACACGACCTTTATCGAGATCTTCCCCGTTACATCGGATCTTACGCTGGCCAGCGTGCCGGCGGGATTACAGCTTACGCTGAACGACATCCCCTTCACCACGCCCTTCACGCAGGACGCGCTTTCAGGCATGGTAAGGCCGATGGCCGCGCCCAGCCCGCAAACGCTCGGCGGCACTACTTACATTTTTGATTTCTGGGAGCACGGCGGCGCAAGACAACAAACCATTACCGTAGGTGATAACAACACCACTTATACCGCGCACTTCAAAGTAGCGTCCGCGCCCATCTCCATCGGCGTAACGCACGACGCGTACGTACGGGACGGTACAAATGCGGCCATCACGCATGGTACAACAGACTCTACCCTGCTTATCACCAAAGTATCCCCGGCCGGGCAGCTGAACAACGCCAGGGAAAGTTATCTCCAGTTCGATCTCAGTTCCATCACCAGCCCCCTGGCATCCGTGGTGCTGAAAGTGTACGGGAAAGTGGATGGCACGGCCGTTCCTTCAGTGGCCGTAGGCGCTTATTCAGTAGCCAGCACCACCTGGACGGAAAATGCCATCACCTGGAACAATAAACCCGCAACGGGCTCCGCTCCGCTCGCTACCGTAACTGTAGGCAATACCGAATTTGCGTATTACGACTTTGACGTGACCGCTTATGTGCAGGCTGAAAAAGCGGCAGGCAGGAACAAAGTGTCCTTTGCGCTGAAAAGCCAGGTAGCCCACGACCCGCGCATATTCTGGAACGCCAGCGAGTTCGGATCCAACCCGCCGCTGCTTTCCATCATTACAGACGCAGGCGGCAATGCCGCACCGGTGGCTTCCATCACTTCACCCGCCGGTGGCGCCAGCTTTACCGCACCGGCCAGCATCACCATCAATGCCACCGCTTCCGATGCGGACGGCAGCGTGACCAAAGTTGAATTTTTCAACGGCGGCAGCAAGATCGGGGAAGACCTGGACGCACCGTACAGCTTCACCTGGAACAACGTGGCCGCAGGCACTTACAGCCTTACCGCCAAAGCGACGGACGATGACCTGGCTACCGGTACTTCCGCCGCCGTGAACATTTCCGTCACTACGCCGGCGGGCTGCGACCCCGTGACCGCCAGCGCGGACGACGGCAACGTGGCCGCCAATGTACTGGACAATGACCTGAACACGCGCTGGAGCGCCCAGGGAGACGGGCAGTGGATCGCCTTCTGCCTCGGCGACACCCTGAACGTAACCGGCGTGCAGATCGCATTCTTCAGCGGCAACGTCCGTTCTTCCACCTTCGACATACAGGTGAGCAACAACGGCAGCAGCTGGACCACCGTGTCCGCCAACCGCACCAGCAGCGGCACATCGCTGGCGCTGGAAACATTCAGCATCACCACCACAGCCGCCAAATACGTGCGCATCCTCGGCCACGGCAACTCCGTGAACCTCTGGAACAGCTACACCGAAGTGAAGATCAACACGGGCGGCGGCGGTTCCACAGAAACCGCGCTGGCGCCCATTCACGATGCATATGTGCGCAACGGCACATCCGCCACCATCACACACGGCACCACAGATGCGGCGGCACTGGTGTTGAAACTCAACTCCAACCCCGCAGCAGGAAACGACCGACAGGCCTATCTTACCTTCAATACTTCCGGCATCAGCGGAACCGTAACGAATGTGAAGATCAGGATCTTCGGCAGCCTGACGGACAACAGGACCAACAACGTGAGCATCACCGCCAACTCCGTGGCCACTACCAGCTGGACGGAAAGCACCATCACCTGGAACAACAAACCGGCAGCGGGCGGCAGCGCACTGGCAACCACCGTGGTGACGGACTCCGTGCCAAGATGGTATACCTGGGATGTGACCAGCTACGTGAACGCTGAAAGGGCCGCGGGCAGGAACACTGTTTCCTTCGCAATGCTCCCCGTCACGATCAGCACGCCCATCCTCAGCTTCAACTCCAAAGAAACCGGCAGCAACGCGCCGCAACTGGTGGTAACGCACAGCACCAGCCTGCTGCGCCAGGCTGTGAAAGGCAACAACGAAGTGGATATGGACAGCAAAGCCGCGGAAGTGGAAAGTTATCCCAACCCCTTCCGTGAAACGATCAATGTGGCTTATACGCTGAAGCAGGAATCCCGCGTGCAGCTCTCACTCGTGGACATGAGCGGCAAACAGGCCGGCGTGCTGAAAGAAGCAAGGCAACCCGCCGGAAGACACAGAACGTCTTTCCAGGCAGGCCACCTGCCCTCCGGCATCTATATCCTGAAATTGAATATCAACGGAAAAGTGATCACCAAAAAACTGATGAAGGAATAAGCAGTATGTATAAAGCAGGGCCAACGTTTGGCCCTGCTTTTTTCTTTATAAAAACCACATGTTATGAAACAGTTTTACAAACTGGGCGGCGCATTGCTGATCCAGTTATCGCTTTTATCATCCGCATCTGCAACAGACCGGTTAGTCACGAACATGACACAGCTGAACTCGGCTGTCAGCGCCTCCGTTGCGGGCGACAACATCATTCTTCAAAACGGCACCTGGAACAATGCTGCCATTACTTTCAGCGGCTCCGGCAGCTCTTCCAATCCCATCACCATGAAAGCGCAGACGCCCGGCGGCGTCACGTTTACCGGCAACTCCACCATGAACGTTACCGGCACTTACCTCGTCGTGAAAGGATTTAAATGGACCAACGGCACCGTCAGCGGAAACGTGGTGACCATCCGGGGCGGGAACAACCGCATCACCCAATGCGCGATCATCAACTTCAACTCCGGCTCCAAATGGATCGTGCTGGACGGGCTGAGGGGAAAGGTGGACCATTGCCATTTTGAAGGCAAAAACACCGTGGACCCCACCATGCAGATCGAAGTGAAGGACAAGACGGCGGACTACCACATCGTGGAGTACAACCACTTCGCCAAAAGGGAACCGCTGGGCGCCAATGGCGGCGAAACCGTGCGTGTAGGCTACTCCGGCCAGATGGACAACATCTCCCGCACCATTTTCCAGTACAACCTTTTCCAGGAATGCGACGGGGAAAATGAGATCATCTCAAACAAAAGCTGTGAGAACCTTTACCAGTTCAACACCTTCCGCCGCTCCGTAGGGCAGTTCTGTTTCCGCCATGGCGACAGGAATATCCTTTACGGCAACTGGTTCCTCGGCGAAGGCAAGGCGAACACCGGTGGCGTGCGGGTGATCGGCTCCGGGAACTATATCGTGAACAATTTTTTCCACGGCCTGGACGCGGCGAACAGCACGGGCGACGCGGTGATCATCCTCCAGAAAGGGGAAACCTATCCGGCGGGTGAAGTACGTTTTAACCCGCAGGTCGTGGGCTGTGTGATCGCTTACAACACGGTGTCCGAATACACCAGCGGCAGGGCGCTGGACGTGAACAACGGCAGCAGGCCGCTCTCTCCCACCGGCGTAAAAGTGGCGAACAATATTTTCGTGGATGCGAACCAGAGCCTGATCGCCAATAACCTCACCGGCAGCGAAACCTGGCAGGGGAACATTGCGTTCGGCACACTGGGTATCACCAATCCCGGCGGCATCACCATGGACGATCCTGAGCTGGAAGCAGCGGGCAGCTGGCGTATCGGCGCCACCAGCCCCGCCATTGACGCAGGCGTTGGCGGATGGGGCGGATTACTGGATATCTCCGGCCTTGGCGTGGACGTGAATGTATCAAAAGATATAGACGGCCACACACGCACCAGCTCAAAAGACGTTGGCTGCGACGAACGCGTGACCGGAAATGCCGTGAACCGCCCGTTGCTCCCCGCGGACGTTGGCCCCTCCTGGCTGGGCGGCCCAGCCGATCCGGAAGAGCCCGCCGGCCCTGAGAACGTAGCGCTGAACAAAACCGTAACGGCCAGCAGCGAGCCACAGCCTGAAAACCCCGCCAGCAGCGCCGTAGATGGCAATACCGCCACCCGCTGGTCCGCCACCGGCTACCCGCAATGGCTGGAAGTGGACCTGGGCGCGGAGTACAGCATCAGCAAAACGGAAGTGATCTGTATGGACGACAGAGCTTACCAGTTCACCGTTTCCTCCAAAACCACCTCCGGCGGCAGCTACACACAGATCGTGAACAGGAACACCAATACCACACCGGGCACTATCGCGGCGCCCATCACCAATAGTTTCACCGCTATCAATGCAAGGTATGTACGCATCAATGTGACCGGCGCATCCGGCTATACCGGTCCATGGACGAGCATTCCGGAGTTCCGCGTATTTGGCGTGCCCACCGGCTCGCTGATGCTGGCGGCCAAAGCACCGGAAGAAACCACTTCCGGAAAAGAAACACTGGACGTTTCCGTATATCCGAACCCGGTAGTAAGCCCTTCCGCTACCATCCGCTACAGCCTGCCCGCCGCGGCACAGGTATCGCTGGCAGTATATAACATGAACGGGCAGCCGGAAATACTGGTGAACGGGCAGCAGCCCGCGGGCAAACACAACGTACAATGGAACACCGGCGGCAAAGCCAACGGTGTATATATCATCAGGCTGAGGGCCGGTAATATTGAAAAACAGTACAGGCTGATGCTCAGCAAATAAATAACTGAAAGCCGGTTGTACAGTTTCCCGGCTGATGTTTATGAAAAATACAGGATGAGCACACTGTCGGATAAAGGGCCGGTGAACACTTGTTCTGCCGGTCCTTTTTATATACAACAAGCGGAAATAATTTATATATTGATACACCAAAATCCCTGACTATATATGACGCCAACGCAACGCATTGCTTCCATCGACATTACACGGGCGCTTACCATGTTACTGATGATATTTGTGAATGACCTCTGGAGCCTGAAAGACATACCCGCCTGGCTGGAGCATACGGCCGCGCAGGAAGACGGCATGGGCCTGGCGGACGCGGTTTTTCCCGCTTTTCTTTTCATTGTGGGCATGAGCCTTCCCTACGCCATCAGCAACCGCATCAAAAAGGGCGACAATACCCTTCAGCTGCTGCGCCATGTAATAGAACGTTCCATCGGCCTGCTGGTCATGGGCCTGTTCCTCGTGAACGGCGAAAACCTGAACGAAGCGGCCACCGGTATGAACCGGGGCGTATGGAACATTATCTGCTGCATCTGTTTCATCCTCATATGGAATCAATATCCTGCCAAATGGTCCAAAACGGCCCAGAACATTATGAAAGGCCTGGGCATCGCGGTACTGCTGCTGATGGCCTGGATCTGCCGCGGCGGTGACGATGCGCAGCGTTTCTCCACTTACTGGTGGGGCATCCTGGGCCTGATAGGCTGGGCATATTTTGCGAGCGCGGTGATCTATGTATTGGGCAAGGGTAAATTTTCCGTGGTGCTGGCGGGCTGGATCGTATTCTGCGGGCTGAGCATGGCCACCCATGCGCACATCCTGCCCCGCGATACGTTCCTCAGCACCCTGCTGGGCCCGCTGGACAATGGCGCCATGCCATCGCTGGTATTGGGCGGCACCCTGGTGTCTATGATCTTCAGAAGTTATACGGCCGCGGGGAAATGGAAATCCGTTATCCCCCTGCTGCTGGGCATTGCCGTGGTACTGGCTACCGCCGGGCTGCTCACCAGGCCGATATGGGAAATATCCAAGATCCGCGCCACACCCAGCTGGGTAATGATATGCAGCGCGCTTACCATCGGGCTGTTTGTGATCACTTACTGGCTGGGAGATCTTCAGCAGAAAGCTCATTGGTTTAAGATCATCAAACCGGCGGGTACGGATACGCTGCTCTGTTACCTGATCCCCTATTTCGCGTATGCGATCCTGTCCATGGCCGGCGTGTTTGACATGGAAGCACTGGCGGGCTGGACAGGTATTATCAAGTCCCTTCTTTTTTCCATACTCATGATCCAGATCGCGGGGTTACTTACTAAAGCAGGTATCCGCCTGAAACTGTAACTTTGCGGAATGATGGAAATTGCCAATGAATATATCCGTGTGCAGGTAAGTGCCCAGGGGGCGGAACTGCAAAGCATCGTAAGAAAAGACAACCAGCTGGAATACCTCTGGAGCGGAGACCCGGCCTTCTGGGGCAAAAAAAGCCCTATCCTGTTCCCCATCGTGGGCGGGCTGAAGGACAATACCTACCGTTATAAAGGGAAAAGTTACCAGCTGGGCCGTCATGGTTTCGCCCGCGAAATGGCGTTTAACGTCAGCGAACACACGCCCACGAGCATCACCTTCAGCCTGTCCGACGACGACAGTACGCTGGCTAAATACCCTTTTCATTTTAACCTCACCGTGCGTTACGCTATTCAGAACGCTACGCTGAGTGTAAAATATACCGTACAGAACACCGGGGACGAGCCGATGTATTTTTCCATCGGCGCGCATCCGGCGTTCAAAGTGCCGCTCGTGGAGCAGACCGCCTTCGACGATTATTCCCTTCATTTTAATAAACCTGAAACCGCCGGCGTCTGGCCTCTATCCGATGCGGGGCTGATACAAACCGCGCCTGTGCCTTACCTGGAAGACGTGACCGAACTAATGCTGCAAAAGTCCCTCTTTTACAAAGACGCGCTTGTGTTCAAACACCTCGCGTCCGACGTCATCTCTATCCGCAGTTCCCAGACGCCGCATGGACTGGAAGTAAGTTTCCCGGGGTTCCCCTACATGGGCATATGGAGCGCAAAGGATGCGGACTTCGTGTGCATAGAGCCATGGTGCGGTATTGCGGACCCGGTAAATACCAGCGGCGAACTGGAGGAGAAGGAAGGCATCCACCTCCTGGCGCCGGAAGAGATCTTCAAAAGAGAGTGGTCCGCCATCTTCTTTTAAATTAACAATTTCAAACTCATTTGTGCGTACGTGTTACACCACACGTTAACAGCTTTGCATTGCCATAATGACTTATTTGCAGCGGTCAAATCTATTTTGTTAATCTAATACACCCCTGCAATGTCTATCTTTGATTACCCCCGCATTAACGTAAAGGGCCTCATTGCCATTAACGTAGGCACCGCAAACAATGACGATTATTCCGGCTACCAGTTCCCCACCGGCTCTAAATTTGCCGGCCAGCCCATGCGCCTCTGCGACTCCCAGAATGTACAACCCATCATGTACAATATGGATGACGACGAATGGGTGAAATGGGTACAGCAGACTGTGGATGTTTATGAACCGCCGCAGGATGTAAAACTGAAAAAAGTGCCTCCCCGTTTTGAAGGCGCGCCCTCCAACGGCCAGGTAATACCTTCGGAATGGAATTATTACGGCGATATGGGGGCCACGATGATGAATGTGAACGTAACAGGCATCAACGACCCGAACAGCCAGATACCCGCCAGCCTGCTGACGCAGCTGCAAAGCAGCCAGCTTTCTTTCCTGAACAGGCTGGGGCCGAACGGCCGGAACACGGGGATGGTGATAGACGTCAACTCCGAAGACCCTACCAACACGCAAATGTTTGCAGACACGATGTCGCTGATGACAAGCAGCGAAGTATTGTTTTCCGGCAAACCCAGCAAAGGCATGACGCGCTGGATCAACTTCGCGCGCAATGCAAACCTCACCGGGCCAAATGGTGCCGCGGCCACTTTTCAGCAGATAGTTCCATTATCAGAACTGCAAGGCCAGCCGATACTGGCGGGCCTTCCGCAGAAATCGCCTTTGGGCAGACCGCTGGCGGGAATCGTTTGCCGGTATACGTTATACCGACCGCTACAGGAGATCAATTATTTCGCGCCGCAATACCAGGGCCAGGGATGGTTTAACGCGATGATACAACTCTATTCCACACAAGGCATCAATCCGGATTACCTGACCTTACAAGGCACTATTGCTCCATGGTTCGAGGGTGATGCCACTTCTCAGCCCATCGGCCGTTACCTGGAGCCAATAGCATTCCCCACCCCCAAAGACTTCAAAGGCAATTCAGGCCCCGGCCTGCCCATGCGTGTACCGCCCGCCATGATGGCGATTGATGCGAAACAGCAAGTCCTGTCTATCGACTGCTCCGCCGTATGGCCCGATTATTATGCCGGCGCCCCGGCGTACAATCCCCTGGCCACGGACGATAATCCCAAATATCCCTTCGGCACCATGAGCGTGAGTGTAGTGGCCAATGGCATCCGTACGTCTCTCGGGGATATCGATTATATGAACATGGCGAAGAACGATGCCAACGGCTGGATATTCGACCTTCCGCTGACAGCCACTACCGGCGACATGGTGGCAACCGGCGTGGTTTCCGTGAAATGTTACAGCGATACAATCAATCAATACATCCTCCAGGAAAAAGACCTCTTCATTTTCTCCGAACAGTCCGGCGTGTATGCGGAACAGGTAGTTGGCAACCTCAATCCCACCACCGGCCGCTTCCGCTACGACGGCATCGATACCACGCCTATTTCTTTTACCGTGTACAGAAAAGGCCTGCCCCTGCCGCCGGATGACCCGATGCGCTTCACGCTCTATTACTGGGAAACCACGCCCAACCAGAACGATGGCCAGCAGCGGTTTACCATCCTCCAGACAGACTACCAGGCCGGCGCGCCCATCACGTTCCCGGCAGGCAAATGCGGCAACTTCCTCATCACCTGCACCCCGCAGAATGATCCCCCGCCGCCGGACCTCTATTCCAATTTCGACCCGCTGACGGGCTGTTATATCAATATCCGCATACTGCCCAATTACAAAGATTACTCGGAGTTTTATAAAGACCCGAACGCGGCGATACCTGTAGGCAACGATAAGCTGACCTTTGAAGTGATCTACGAAGAAGTGTTGCGCAACTATTACCTGATGTACCCGGCCATGAGCAAAGTGGTGAAGCTGAACGATCCCAAGGCCTGGAACGACCCGGTAATGGCGCGTATGCTCATGCAGCGCATCAGCCTGGAAGTATGGGGCCAGTCCATTGCCATGCCCCGCACCCGCGACCTTTCCGATTCACGGAGGACGCTGCTGAATGCCTGGTGCCTGAAGATCATTAATGCATAACGTTCTTTCATCCTTAAAAATCCATTGCATGAAAAATATACTTTTCAGTATCCTGCTTTGCGCCGCATTCAGCGCGCAGGGTCAGTCTCCTTATACGCTTACGCTCAAACAGTATGAAAACCAACCCGCACCGGCTTTACAATCTTTTTGTATCGCCACCGGCAATGGCCTCTGGCTGCTGGTGGGCGGCCGCACGAACGGCTTTCACGGCACGGCGGATTCCAGTTCCACGTTCCCTACCGCGTTTGACAACCAGACGCTGTATGTGATAGACCCGGTGAACAATAAATCCTGGACCGCACCCATCCCCCAGCAGTTCCTTTACCAGCTGCGCAGTACGAACATGGCGTATTGCCAGGACGGGAATACGCTCTATTGCATCGGCGGCTATGGCAACGGCTGCGACGGCGATAATCCCGGTTGTTACCAGACCTTCCCCAATCTCACGGCTATCAATGTGCCGGGCATCATCAGCGCGATACAGTCCGGCGGTAATGTAGCGGCGAATATCTCCACCCTCTCAGATCCGAGGATGGCGGTGACAGGAGGTTATCTTACCAAAAACGCGGGCGTGTTTTACCTGGTGTTCGGGCAGAATTACAATGGGAAATACCAGGGCGGCGTCACCGGGAAATACACGCAGCAGATAGCCAGGTTCCTGGTCACGAACAACGGCGGGCAGCTGTCCATCAGCAATTACCAGACCTTCACCACGAAGCAGACATACCTGGGGCTTTCACAATTTCACCGGCGTGATTTTGTGGCTTCCACTTACATCAATCCCATGAACCGCTCGGTGGGCATGGGAGTGTTCGGCGGGGTGTTCAACAGCCAGGGCGGCCCCTTCAGGAACCCGATCTATATCCAGAACTACGGGCATACCACTACCACCACCATCGACACGGCCTATTCGCAGATGTACTGCATGTACGACTGCGCGGTGGTGCCGCTGTACAACACCAGCGGGCAGCAGATGTATGTGTCCATGATCGGCGGCATTACGGATTATTATTTTAATAAAAACGGGGACCCTGTCCCCAGTAACGCCTCGAACTTCATGCCCTGGTTCAACTATGTGAGTACGCTGGTAAAAACCACGAAGAGCACCGTGGAATACCCGCAGAAAGGCAATCCCCTGCCGGGTTACATCGGTGCGAACGCGGCGTTTATCCCCGCGCCGGGCATTGCCATGTACGGCGGCACGGCAGATGTGATAGACTTTGCAAAATTACCGTCGGGGCAAACGATGATCGGGTGGATGTACGGGGGCATTGTGGCTACGGCGGAGCAAAGCAACGGCTTTAACCCCACCAGTTCGAGCAACGTCATTTACGCCGTGTACCTGACGAAAAACTAATACTTTCCCTGATAGGTGTAAGCGCCAGAGAGCGCGTATAAAAAGAGGTTGCCTTATGGTGACCTCTTCTTTTTTAAAGGTGGGGATAAAAAAAGGTTGCCGCCCGGCAACCTGGTATTTCAGCACTTCAGCGTCTTTTTCTTTTTAGGCCCCCGTTTGCGCGCGGCGCCGATATATTCTTCCGCAACAGGCACTTTACAGGCCGTATCGCCCACATTCACGGATACCAGGCCTATCCTGCGGGCCACCTCTACGGCTTCCTCATGCAGGGCTTCCACGTAAGTACCCAGGTGGATCACGAAGTTGTTCATGGTATAGCGCACCCAGTTCGGGGCTTTATGGATATCTTTTTCTACCCTTTTGAGCAGCTTCCGCAGTTGCGGAATGTCCAGCTCCGCGTCGGGTTTCAGGGAAGTGAGGCCGCTGACCAGGTTCCAGCCGCTGCTGGCCACGTTTTCGTTTTTATCTTCTATCCATTCCAGGCCCAGTTTCCAGGCATCGGGGTGCTCGGCCGCCACCCATACCACCGTACTTTGACTGATGCCGTGGGAGTTGGCGGTCCTGGCCCATTTATCCAGCTGCGCCGGGGTCATCTTCGATCCGTCCGCCATCAGGCCTGCCAGGTACTGCGCGTCGTACACGCCGCTGTCGTACAATTGCAGCGCCAGCTGCTGGTCGTTTTTGATCTTTTTCAGGATCACCTTCAGGTCCGCCACTTTAGCGCCGTAGATCGGCTCTCTGGCGTCGTGTTTCATCAGTATGCGCTTAATGCTGTCGGTGCTCACGGCGGCAATGGCTTTGAGTGTTTCCTGCAGGGTCATGGTAAAGAGATTTATATGAAAATTACTGATTAATCTTCAATCAGGATACCCATCTTGCCGATCTGGTAATCACGCATGGCCCGTAGTACTTCCGTTTCCGTATTCATGACAAACGGGCCGTTGGCCGCGATCTTTTCGTTCAGCGGTTTGCCCGTGGCGATGAACAGGCGGGTGTCTTCTTCCGCGATGATGCCGATGCCCTCCCCGTCTTCGTGGAACACCACGGCATGAAAACCGGTGTACACGCTGCCGCCTTCCACTTTCAGCTCCCCGTCCAGCAGGTAAATAAAAGCATGATGGTCCGTGGGAATGGGGATGTACATGCTGCCGCCCTTTTTACATTCCGCCGTAAAGGTGTTCACCGGGCTGAGGGTAGGCACGGGGCCTTTGACGCCGTTCAGTTCACCAGCTATTACGTGTACTTTAATAAGGCCGTCTTCGCTGGTTACAACGGGCGTATCGGCGGCATGCAGCGGGAAATAAGAGGGCTGGTCCATTTTATGCGCGGCGGGTGAGTTCACCCAGACCTGGATAAGCTCCTGCACGCCGCCGGTCTCATGAATGTCTGCCGGCGGTCTTTCGCTGTGCACGATGCCCATGCCGGCATGCATCCACTGGGTGCCGCCCGCGTGTACCACGCTGTTGTTCCCCCGGCTGTCCCGGTGGTGAACGCCGCCTTCGAAAATAAATGTAACGGGAGAAAAACCCCTGTGCGGGTGCGGGCCTACACCGGCGTGGCGCAGCGGGATGTCGTCGCGCACCTGCGCGCGGATGTGATGCAGCAGCAGGAAAGGATCGATGCGGTCCGCATGTACGGTGGGGAACGGCTGCCGCAGCGGCATCCCGTCCATGTCTTTCTGGTCTGCGTAAAGTACATCCTTTACGCTTCGGTATTTATTCATGGATTACTCCGGGTTGTATGGTACTGGTAGTTGGGGAATCCCGGAATGGCGCTATTCCGGTTTGGGCTCCGGCTTGTCCGCATTCATATAAAAGCTCAATGCGCCGGAAGGGCATTTTTGCACCTGGGCGATGATCGCATCGGTAGCGGCATTCGCCACCTTGATCCAGGGCCGCTCCTGCGGCTGGAACACCTGGGGCAGGCCCCTGACGCAAATGCCCGTGTGGCGGCAGATATGCGGCTGCCATACCACGGTTACTTCACCATTGGTATATTCCACTTTTGCTTCCATATCAGATGAGTTTTAAACGTTGAGCAGGCTCCGCTTAAACCCTTTGAACTCTTCGCGGAGGTCTATAAAAAGCCGGTCGAATGTATCCATATCATCCTGCAGCTTGTTGTGCAGCATGTGCAGCTGCGCATTGTCGCCGCCTTCTTCGGACATCATTTTGTCCCCTTTTATCACGTGTTGCAGCAGATCGTTCACCACTTCCTTCTGGCGGATGAGGGCGTTCTGAAAATGTTCGACCTTTGCCAGCTGGTCGTTGTCCAGCTTCTGCGAAGCCAGCTCCGTCAGCTCTTCGGTGAGCGACTTGATTTCCTTTTCATTCAATAGCAGGTCTTTTTTCCATTCCTGGTGCAGGCGATGGAGCTGGTCGTAGTTTTCTACAGGCATAAATAAAAAATGGATTGGTTAAACATTGATGCCGTGCGCCAGGAGCTTTTTCCATTCCGGGTGCTTACGGATGTAAGTAGCCACGTAAGGGCAGAGAGGTACAAGTTTAAGACGGCGCTCTTCCAGGATATTCAGCACTCTTTCCACGAGGGCGGAGGCGATGCCTTTGCCTTCCAGCGCGGAGGGAACTTCCGTATGGGTCAGGAAGATCTTATTCCCGCCGAACATATATTCCACCTTCGCCAGATGCCCGTCTATCTTCGCCTCAAACTGGCGGGCATTCACATTATCAATAACTTCCAACAGCTTCGTTTCCATAATGTCCTTTTAGGGGTATGACCAAATCTTGTGCCGTACAATAAAATACAAAGTTACGTAAATGGTTCCGTCCGGGAATCATTAGCATATTCATGTATGTTTGGATTTCCTCATTTCTGTTATACATACAATGGATTACTTTTGCCGGATGCAAAAAAGTTTAAGCGAGCGTGACCAGGCGGTGATCTGGCACCCCTATACGCAAATGCAAACGGCCCCCGCTCCTGTGGCGCTTGTACGGGGCGAAGGCGCCCTGCTTTTTGACGAGCAGGGCAACAGTTACCTGGACGCAACTTCCAGCTGGTGGGTGAACATTCACGGCCACGCCCATCCGCATATCACAGCCAAACTGGCCGAACAGGCCGCAAAGCTGCACCATTCCATCTTCGCGGGCTACACGCACGAACCGGCCGTGACCCTCGCGGAAAAACTGCTGCCGGTGCTCCCGGGACAGCAGGCAAGGGTGTTTTATTCGGACAATGGCTCCACCGCCGTGGAAGTGACGCTGAAAATGACGATCCAGTACTGGCAGAACAAGGGGATCACCCGCAAAAAGATACTGGCCTTCAAAGATGCCTATCACGGGGATACTTTCGGGGCTATGAGCGTGAGCGCCCGCAGCGTGTTCACCCGCGCGTTCGATGACTACCTCTTCGAGGTCACGTTTATGGACAGGCCCGCGGAAGAAAATATAGACAGTTTACTGGAAGACATGGCCATCCTGGCGCCGGATACCGCCGCGTTCATTTTCGAGCCGCTGGTGCAGGGGGCGGGCGGCATGCTGATGTACGCCCCCGAACTGCTGGACCGCCTGCTGGCTTTCTGCCGCGAAAGGGGCATCCTGCTGATCGCGGACGAGATCATGACGGGTTTTGGCCGTACGGGTACGAACTTTGCCATGGACCAGCTGAGAACGCCCCCGGATATGATCACCCTTTCCAAAGGCCTTACGGGCGGCACCATGGCCATGGGCATCACCACCTGCACAGAGGAGATCTATGATGCCTTTTTGAGCCAGGATAAGCTAAAAACCCTCTTTCACGGGCATTCCTTCACGGCCAACCCCCTTACCTGCGCGGTGGCCCTGGCCAGCCTGGAGCTGTTCCTCCAGCCGGAAAGCAGGGCAAACCGGGACCGGATCAATGCCAGGCACCGGCAATTTGCCGTGGAGCTGGCTTACCAGGACGATGTGCGGAACGTGCGCACCATGGGCACCATCCTGGCATTCGAGATAGAAACCGGGGAAGCGGACGGGTATGTGAACAACCTGGCGGGTTTCCTTTCCCGCTTTTTCACCGAAAGGAGGATCATGCTGCGGCCGCTGGGCAATACGCTGTATATCCTGCCGCCTTATTGCATTACCGATGAGCAGCTGGATGAAGTGTATCAATCCATCCTGGATATGCTGAAGGCGTACCAGGAGCAATGGGGGTAACAGAGCCGATTGTCATGCTCATGACAAAAGTGGCGTATCCATACACTCCCTATACACTATCCTAGGCGTATTCCAGGAGTATCTATACTTCACCGGTAAGGATCGACAAAAGGTTGCAGTGAGTTAGACAAAGGTTAGCGGGCATTTTGTTGCTACCCCGGCATCAATTGTCATGCTCATGACAAGACCCAGGATTGTACGAAAAAAATGTGACCTAGGTTAGACGTAGGTTAGACGTAGGTTAGACGTAGGTTAGACCGGGTTTTTACCTAGGTTAGACGTAGGTTAGAGGCCGGTTAGAAACCGGAAAAACGACGGCATATTTCCCCAAATCCCAGTGTATACGATCGGTATAAGATCGCTATAGGATCGCTATAGGATAAAAAATGATAAAATAGTACCGGGAGCCCCTGGATCCGGCAGGGTTAAAGGCCGTGCGATCGGGAGGAAGGCCGTTGCAAGGCCGTTGTGAGGCCGTGAAGAAGGGGTCTAAAGGCGGTCTAAAGGCGAATCCAAGGCCGTAACCATGCGGAAAAGGGACAAAAAAACGGCCCGGCTGCCATAAAAGCTGCCGGACCGTGAATGATTTTTTGCGTATTCTTAGAATGTCAGGGGAACTGTCGCCTTGGTATCGTCCCATTCGAACACCAGGGAGCCTTTAGGCAGGGCGAAGGTCAGTTTTTCAACCGTGGAAGCCGTTTTCTGACGGGCAGCCTTTACTTCCACCACATTTTTATCCTTGTTCTTTTCGTAGTCGAAAGCACCAGGCTGACCGGCTACGCTGTTCAGGATAAAGGTGAAGTCCTTTTCGCCGGGAACGATGAAGAGGGCGTAGGTACCTGCTTTCACAGCTTTACCGCCGAATTTGGCGTCTTTCTTGAAAGTGATGTCGGTAGATTTGTTGGCACCTGCACGCCATACTTTTCCGTAAGCTTCGAGGCCCGGGAAGATCTGACGGCCATTTTTAGACGGCTGGCCATAGGCAATTTCAACGTTGTCGCCGGTGGCTGTTACACGCGGGCTCTTGGGTGGGTTCTGCGCCAGCACGGTAGTGGCGGTGAACAGGAAGGCAAGGCCGAATAACATACTTTTCATAAAATAGGATTTGATTTGAATGAAATGGAAATTTACGCTGTTCGTTTCACAATTACCATACCATTCAAATAAAATCACCGCCCTTCGCAGATATCCCGCAGTTTATTCAGCCCATCTTCCATGGATGCGCCATAGATCCGGTCCATCAGGAAGCCGCGCAGCTTCCACCAGGGCGTAAGCCCTACTTTCGCTTCCATTCGCCACAAAATAGCGGTGCCTTTACCATCTGTGGTCGGTTTCAGTTCGATATACCCTTTTACGGGTTTCATGGAAGGATCGGTCATGTTAAATTCTATGCCTTTCGTGGAGTCCGCGGCCACTACTTCCACCCTTCCGGAGGCGGTATTGCCGGTGGTATCGCTCCAGGTGTACCAGGCGCCAATGCCGGCGGAGGGGGCGGAATATTGCAGGCTGATATGCTCACGGCCGCGGTAGCCGGGGCTCCAGGGGTTCCAGTCGGGCCAGGTCCGCAGATCGGCGATCTGCGCATAAACTTTTTCCAGCGGCGCGTCTATGGAGCCGGAGCGTTCCATACGGGCGGTGGAAGGGAAAGCCAGGGACAATAAAAATACCAGTACGCTTAATACGGCCACTGCGGCCAGGAACATTTTTAAAAATCTCATAGTTGTATCGATGCGGGCCTTGGCCCAATAAAAAAGGGCCTTTCCAGCCCTTTTTCTATAACAAAATTACCGGTTGCGGGGTTTTATAATTCACTCAGTCTTTTCAGGTTGCTCAGCCCTTTTTCAAAGTCGCTGCCCACCCATTTGTCCATCAGTTTGCCCATCAGCTTGCGGATGGGATTGTGCCCCATATCCGCTTCCATGCCCCAGGTGACCAGTGTACCCGCTCCCGCGGACCTGAACCTGAAATAACCTTTTGCGGGGCCCTGCTGCATGAAGTCCATTTCGTTGGCAATATACTCATTCATCCGCGATTCGGTGATCCTGAGACTGCCTTTGCCAATGTTCCGGTTCCGGCTGTTCCAGGAGTAAGCAGCGCCCTGGCCGGAATCTTTCGGCGAATATTCCACCTTCATCTGCGGGTCCGCCCCATGCCACGGGCTCCATTTGGGCCAGTTGCGGAGCGTGTTCACGAAGCTGAATATCCTGCCTGCGGGGGCGCGGATGAGTAAGGATCGTTCCACTCTTACGCGGGAAGGCAAATAGGTTGCAAATACAAATAACCCTAACACAATCACAGCCAAAGCCCCCAGGATGATCATCAAGGCTTGTTGCATAACGCGTGTTTTAAGGATGGTGAAGAACGTAAAAGTTACGCCCTTTCCGGCAAAAAACCAGCAATTATTCCCAGCGGAAAGCTTTCACCGCCACGGCATAAACAACAATACCCCAAACCGTCAGGATCAGCAACTGCGGCCCCAGGTTCCAGAGGTGCAGGCCTTCAAAAGCCACCTTCCGCAAAGCATCGTTCAAATAAGTGAGCGGCAATACTTTACAGATAGGCTGCAGCCATCCGGGGAACACGTCTATCGGGAAAAAAGTGCCCGCCAGCAGGAATTGCGGCAGCGTCACGATGTTCGCCAGCGGGGGGATCGTGCTTTCCGTCTTCGCAATCCCGCTCACCACAAAACCGAAACCCATGAACACGATCAGGCCGAAAAGGCAGAGGAGCAGCATTTCCAGGAAAGTGGCAAAGCCGTGTACCAGGGTGAACCCGAACAGGAAATACCCCACCCCGATGATGATGATGGAGCCGAAAGACTGGAACAGCAGGCGGCTGATGGCTTCGCCCAGTATGATATACATCCTGCTCACCGGCGTGGCGAAAAACCGCTTCAGCACCAGCGTCTGCCGCAGGCTGAAAAACAGGAAGGCCGTGCCGAACACCGCCGCGCTCAGCAACGAAAAACCGAGCTGCCCGGGCAGGATGAAGTCTATGCGTTTATAAATACGCCCGGGCACCGTTTCCGGTACAATGCGCGCTACGGACGGGCGGGGATACGCCCTGTCGTTCGCGATATTGATACCCGTGCCCATGATGTTCATCAGCATGCCAACGTTATCCGGCGAGCTGGCGGTGGACGTTTTGAGATGTATGGTATAAGGCGGCACGGGCGCGTGGCCGCCGGTATCTATTTTCAGGATGGCGGTGAGCCTGCCTTTGGACAGGTCATCCTCCATATTTTCCTGTGACAGGTCCGTTACCAGCCGGATATTTTTGCTGAGCCTCAGCCCCTTGTAAACGGGGTTGAGCGTGTCCGACGCATGGTCCACCCCTACTTTTACGGAAGAACCGCCACCACCGATGAAACCGAACACCATTGTGAACATCAGCGGGAAACCAAGGCTGAATACGATCGCCGAAGGGCTTCTGAACATCGCCCGGATGCTTGCCTTTGTAATTGACCACATTGCCCGGCCCTGGTTATACTTTTCTGCCATGCGTTTTGCTTTAGATGGACGCAAAACTAGCAAACGCCGGCCAATTATTCCAGATCATTCCCAAACGCGGGGAAAACGGAAAATCCCGGCAAAGCGCCGGGACTTCCCTTCTTAAACCCAGGTAAACCTTAGTGAACTAAAAGCCTGTATTTCTTATGACCAGGTTTGGAGATCAGAAACCGTCCAGTGCGGAGATCTCTGCCTGTATGGCGCTTTCCGTGGTTTCGGAAAGGGTCATGGCTTCATCCATGTTCGCGCTGATCGTAATGTCTTTTTTCATGAAGTAATATTTGCCGTCTTTGATGGAGAAGGCGATCAGGCGTCCCTCCGCGCCTACCGGCATCATGTTGTCATAACTTTTTACGCGGTTCGCGCCGTCCGGTGTGTAAAGCTGTGCTACCACGTTGGCATTTTTTGCGATGAAGAATACGAACGTTTCCCCGCTGAAAGCCCTGAAGCTGGCCATGCTGCCGGGATTGTTCGGCACGGATACCTTCACCGTGGTTTTGGGATTGGCCCATGACCAGAAGATGTCGCAGTTCACCCAGCCCAGCTGGCCGAAGTCGAAAGTGAATTTGTTGTTCTCCATTTTAACATCCACCTGGCCGCCATTGGGCTGGCGGGGCTGCTGCCATGCGAACTGATTGCCCTGCACGCTGTCCACCCCTACCCACAGCTGCGTACCGCCGTCACGTTTAGCAGGCACTTCTACCCTGATGGGCACTTTGAGCTGCTGGTCCACTTTTTCGCCATTGGCTTTTACATCGATGAGGAAGGAACCGTCCGACTGGAGGGGGGCGCCGGAGATGTGGTTGGTATTGGCGCCGAAGAGCACGATGTCGCTGCGTTTGAGCAGTTCCACCGCTTCCACGGTGACATTACCGGTTACGGCTACACCGCCTTTGGTCAGGGAACCGGCGGGAAAGGTAACCTTAACGCCGCCTTTGAGGGATATCGTTTTGGGAAGCTCTGATACGTTGAAGGTGAAAGACTGCGTCTGGGGGCCCAGCTTTTCAAGTAAGTCGCGGGTATCCTGTACGGGATTGGCCGGCTCCGGTGAATCGTTCTTTTTGCAGGCTGCAAATAATAATGTACCGGCGATGAACAGGGCTGCTAAACTTTGCTTTTTCATGAGATATCAATTTTTTGTGAGTAATAAGTTTTGAGTTTTTGTTTGTTTGGAAGAGGATAAACGGATGGAAAGATTTGTTACCCCCGTTCTCAAAACTTTTCTCAGGAAATCAATAACCGGTCATTAACAAATTTGAGGCTGAAGGGGTTAGGAACATTTATTAAGTTGCGTAAGCATCATATCTAAACCAAATCTATCAACCAATCGCCCGGACAAAGCCGGCAGTAAACCCGACTGATTATGGCAGAGTTAAAAAAACAAACCACCACCGCGGAACCGGCCGGTTCCATGGAAAAAATGTGTGAATGTTACGATCAGATCCTGAGCGGTCTCCAGGAATTCGAGCCGTTCACCGCGTCGCAGATCCTTTGTAATGTGATCAATGAGCATATCAAACGCCTTACAAGCGTGATACGCCATCACAACGAGATCGCCGAAGCCGCCGAAAAAAGCATGGAAGCGCTGGCAGACGGGCTGCGCCGCCTGCGCATACAGGCGCAGAAAGTAGTGGACGACAATCACAACAACGTGATCAGGCTGAGCCCCGAAGAAAGGGACCCGGTGTATTCGGAAGAAGGCTGAGCCAGCTGTATGATTTGAACTTACGGTAAAAGTAATGCTAACGGTAGCGGTCAAACGGAGCAATCAATAACGAGGCACTAACTTCACGTACCGGTCATGTTCCCGCATTTCCGCGTCCAGTTCTTTTATATGGGCTACGAAACTGCGTGCGTCTCTCCATTTGATGATCACCGGCCCCCACTTTTCAGGCAAGGCCGATTGCACCTTTATTATTTTGTTCCCTTTTACCCGGAAAAGTTCAAAACCATTTGGGTTAAAATGTGCGTCCAGGTCTGCATTGCTGCAGATGAACCGCTGCATGTCCGGCGAGAACTGCGGCTCGCCTATCGTTTCCAGCACATTGCCGGTACCAGTGTGTATCAGCATGTAAGAGAACATCTCGTCTCCTACGGAAATGACCATGGTGGATTTTAATCCGGGCAGGTAGTGAAGGAATTCGTATATCCGTTCCCCTTCCGGGTTGTCTTCACTTAAGGGCGGGCGGTTCACAAAAAAAAGCCGCTTCCCATCATCCAGTTTCACCGCTAAAGAATCACCCAGGCGCTCTGCCCTGCCCGCAAAGGTTTTTATTTTTAGTTCTTCATCCCCGCGCCATTCCTGTTCGGGTACTGTATCAAATTCCGTTTTCCCGATGGTAATGACGTTATACATTGTATCGCCGATGGCAAGGCTATCCAATACCACGGGAGCTGCTTGTTCCACCGGTGTAGCGGCGGTGGCGGGCATGGGAGAAATGATGGTATCAGACGGCTGTTCTGCAACGGGGGCCTGTTGACAGGAAAAGAGGATGGCCAATCCAATCAGTTGAAAATAGTACTTCATAGGTATCAGTGGGTTATATAAAATGTGATCAACGCGGCACAAATTTCACGTAACGGTTTATTTCCTGCATTTGCGGGTCCAGTTCTTTTAAATGGGCCACGAAACTTTTTTCGTCTTTCCATTTGATGATCACCGGTCCCCAGGTTTCGGGCATACGTAATTGTAATTCTTCAAATTTATTGCCCGTTACGCTGTACAGTTCAAAACCGTTGGTGAAAAAACCGGCGGCAAGATCCATATTGCTGCATATAAAAGCGTCCTCATCCGGGGACAGCTGCGGTACGCCGATCACCGTCGTGATGCCGCCGCCGGCAGTCTGTACCAGCTGGTAGTCAAAATCTTCATACATCCCGCAATACACGAGGTACGATTTCAGTGCCGGCATATAGCCGCAAAATTCATATTCACGGTTATCATCATTGTCGCTCATGTTGGATACCATGGATTTGTAGCTGCCATCATCCAGCTTCAGGAACAGTGTATCTCCTCTCCTCGAAACCTTATCCGCGTATTTTTTTATACTTTCTTCTTCTTTATTGGCCTCCCATACCCAGCCCGGCACCTCGTCAAACTCCACCTGTTCTATATCCACGATGTCGTATAATTTCCCGTAGATCGTAACGGTATCCCTTTCCTTTAATACAACGGGCGCAACGCCTGCTCCCGCTGAAGTAACAGCGGCGGGGACGGTTGAATCGGCAGATTGTTGTGTGGAGGGGCTGCCCTGGCAGGCGGCGGTTAAAACAAACCCGAGCGGAAAGATCCATCGTTTCATAGGTAACGGTACGTTTGTGAACGAAGATAAAATGAAAAAGTGAAAAGCACAGGCCTTTCACTTTTCCGTTTGTATATGATGCAGTGGAATTCGTTATTCGATCACCATCTCATAAGGCAGCTTCGCCTGTACTTCACCGGTGGTGAGGGCGCGCAGCTTTTTGATGGTTTCATAGAATTTATAATCCTTGCCCAGTTCTTCCTTCAGCATATTGGCTTTGGTATTTCCGCCGATGCTTTTGAGGTATAATTCCAGTTTGTTTTTGGGTTTGGGATAAGCGGAGATCTCCACTTTCGGGATGTTGGCCATTTTAGCCGCACAATCCACCGCTGCCTGGATGCCGCCCAGCCTGTCCACCAGGCCCATCTTCTGCGCCTGCACACCCGTCCATACCCGGCCCTGCGAAATACTGTCCACCACGCCCTGGCTCAGTTTACGGCCTTCCACCACGCGCTGTTTGAAAGTGGCGTAGATCGTATCCACGGAACGCTGGAACAGTGCTTTTTCTTTATCGGTGAGCGGGCGGGTCGTGTTGCCTGCATCCGCAAATTCACCGGTTTTCACACCGTCGAAAGTGATGCCGAGCTTGTTGTTGAAGAAACCCTGCATATTGGGCACGATCGCAAATACGCCGATGGAACCGGTGAGCGTATTAGGCTCTGCAAAAATGGAATCCGCCATGCAGGAGATATAATAACCGCCGGAGGCCGCGTAGTTGCCCATGGACACTACGACAGGTTTGCTTTTGCGCGCCAGTGTCAGCTCTCTCCAAATGCTCTCGGAAGCGAGTGCGCTGCCGCCGGGTGAGTTCACACGGAATACGATGGCTTTGATATTTTTGTCCTGCCGCACTTCCCTGATCGTTTTTACATAATCATCGCTGGATATCTGGTTTTCACCGTCGCCGCCGCTTACGATATTGCCGTCCGCATATATCAGCGCGATGTTCCCGCTGGATTCGTAGAAAGGATTGGCGGAGAAATAACGGTTGAGCGACACGAAGTTCACCTTTTCATCACCGGTAAGGCCAAGACTGCGTTTGATGTCGTCCATCACCTGGTCGTTATATTTCAGCGCATCCACCAGTTTGTATTTTTCAGCATCGGAAGGTTCCATGATCAGGCCTTCGTTTGCATACCGGTGCAGGGTGGCGGTATCTATTTTCCTGGCTTCGCTGATGCGCAGCAGGAAGTCGGCATACAGTTCACCGAGGAAAGCGGTGGTCTGGATGCGGTTCGCATCGGTCATTTTTGTTTCGCGCAGCGGTTCGGTGGCGCTTTTGAATTTGCCGTTGTAGAAGATCTGCGGCTCGATGTCCAGTTTCTCGAGCGTGCCTTTCAGGTACATCGTGGTCACGGAAAAGCCGGAGAAGTCGATAAAACCTTTCGGGTGCAGGTAAACCTTATCCGCCGAGGAGGCAAGATAATAGGCGTTTTGCGTAAGCGTTTCCGCGTACGCATATACGAATTTTTTGCTCTTTTTGAATTCAACGATAGCCCTGCGTATCTCTTCGCTGGCGGCATAGCCGTTGCCATTGCCGTCCGCTTTCAGGTAAATGCCTTTTACGTTATCATCTTTGGCGGCATTCCTGATGAGCCTTACAGCGTCGAAAAGACCGGGCTCCTGGTCCTGATCCTGGCCTAAAAACGGCAGTTCACGGAGCGGGTCTTCCATACGCTGCTCCAGCAGTGCGTTGCTCAGGTCCACCACCACCACGGCATTAGCCCCGGTCACTACCTTATTGGAAGTACCCATTCTGGCGAATAACATGATCATGAAGAAAAAAGCGAGGATGGAAAAAACAACCAGGGCTACAAAGGACGCCAGGAAAAATTTTAAGAAACTGCGCATGAGGATTTGATTAGTTTAGACTTTGGTTCATAGGAGAAAAGCTGTTTAACACCTTCTTCGCCGTGCCCCAAGTTGCGAAAACTTCATTAATTTTTTCAAAAATAGGGAATATAGCTACTTTTGATCCGTCAAAAATACATGAATACAGCAATATTACTTATAGGTGGCAATATGGGGGACCGCCCGAAATACCTCCAGGAGGCCGTAAGGCTGCTGGGGGAAAGGGCCGGCAAGGTAACGCTTGAGTCCGCCATGTATGAAACCGCTCCCTGGGGGGATGTGCAGCAACCGGATTACCTGAACCAGGCCCTGGTGCTGGAGACGCCCCTGAGCGCCGTACAGCTGCTGGAAGTGACCCTTGAGGCTGAAAGGGAGATCGGGCGCATCAGGCGGCTGAAATGGGATTCAAGGGTGATAGATATCGATATTATCTTCTTTAACCGTGAAGTGATCACCCTCCCGCACCTGAAAATACCCCATCCGCAGATGCAGAACCGCCGTTTTGTGCTGGCGCCGCTGCAGGAAGTGATCCCCGATTGGGAACATCCTATCCTGCAACTGACTGTGAACCAGCTGCTGGAGGTTTGCCCGGACCCCTTGCCCGTGCATAAATACATCGCCGCCACCCATTGACATGTTATACCGTTTTATTACCATAGAAGGCAATATCGGCGCCGGGAAGACCACCCTGGCGCTCAAACTGGCAGAACACCTGCAGGCGCGGCTGATATTGGAAGAATTCGCGGACAACCCTTTCCTCCCCAAGTTCTACGCCGAGCCAGACCAATATGCTTTCCCGCTGGAATTGTTTTTTATGGCGGAACGGTACAAACAGCTGAAGGAAATGCTGGCCACCCGCGATCTTTTTTCAAAATATACGGTGAGCGACTACCTTTTTGTGAAAAGCCTGCTGTTTGCCAAAATGAACCTGAAAGCAGATGAGTTCGGCCTTTACCAGAAACTGTTCGACATCATCAATCCCCAGCTGGCACAGCCGGACCTGCTCATTTTCCTGAATGCGCCCGTTCCGAAACTGCAGCAGAACATCCGCAAACGCAACCGCCCTTACGAGCAGCAGATCCAGGACAGTTATCTCCAGAACGTGCACAACATGTACATGCAGTACATCCGCCAGCACCCGATGCGCACGCTGATGGTGGACACCACCCGGATGGACTTCCTGCACCGCCCGGAGGATTTCACGGCGCTGCTGAACGCCCTGGAGAAGGATTATCCGCCGGGGATCAGTTACCTGTAACTTTATCGGAAGGTATTTATATATTTGCCCATATGAAATGGCTGATGATCTTATTTTCACTGTATATCCTGGCACTGTCCGCGGTGCCTTGCTGTGGAGATGATTTCTGCTGCGAAGATGAAGTGATGGCATTCGAGACAGGCGAAGCCGGCCATGAAGAGCATGATCACAACAAACCGGATGCACCCTGCAGCCCGTTTTTTTCCTGCAATACCTGCCATGGCGTGGTAGTACCGGATATTGATCCCGCCGTCACACCGGGGCTGACCACTGAAAAAAGCCTCCGTTTTTATTATACCGAACATTTCCTCTCAGAATATGCCACCGCCATCTGGCAACCTCCCCAGGCAGCCTGATTAATTTTAGTTTGTATGCCCCGCGTTTCGCGGGCATATTGTATTTATTCAGGTAACAACAAAAAACAGAATGGGTAAAATTTTATTCGGCCTGCTCATGCTTTGCATGGCGCAGACGGGCATGGCGCAGCATACACTCACCGCCATCATCAAAGATGCGGAAACAAAAGAACCGCTGGCGGGCGCGTCCGCATTATTGGCCGGAACCGGCAAAGGCGCTGTGGCGGATGAACATGGCATAGTGAGTATTACAGGGATCCCCGCCGGTAAACAGGCGGTCGTTTTCCGGTTTGTAGGATACGCGGAAAAAACGGACACGCTGACGTTTCCTTTTAATGATACGCTTGTCGTATTACTGGAGCATGAGGGCGAAGAAATGGAAGAGATCGTGATCTCCTCCACGCGCAGCAACCGCAGCATAGACGATATACCCACGCGTGTGGAATTCATAGCCGGGGAAGAACTGGAAGAAAAAGGCAATATGAAACCGGGCGATATCCGCATGATGCTCAATGAAAGCACGGGCATCCAGACGCAACAGGTGTCCGCCACGTCCGCCAATTCCAGCATCAGGATACAGGGGCTGGACGGGCGTTATACGCAGATCCTGAAAGACGGCTTCCCTTTATATGCCGGTTTCTCCGGCGGCCTGGGCCTGCTGCAGACGCCACCGCTGGACCTGAAGCAGGTGGAGGTGATAAAAGGCTCTGCCTCTACTTTGTATGGCGGCGGCGCGATTGCCGGGCTGGTAAACCTCATATCGAGGACGCCCACGGGAGAACGGGACCTTCGTTTCCTGGTGAACGGCACATCCGCCGGCGGGCTTGACCTGAGCGGATTCTACGGCCAGCGTTTTAAAAAAGCAGGCCTCACCGTTTTCGCCTCGCGCAACAGCAACCGGGCCTACGACCCTTCTAACACCGGTTTCACCGCAATTCCGAAGTTTGAACGATATGTCATCAATCCAAAGCTGTTCCTCTATTTCACGGAAAAAAGCAAACTGAACTTCGGGGTGAACTACATCACGGAAGACCGCACCGGCGGAGATATCGAATACATCAAAGGCCGGGGAGACGATACGCACAGTTATTTTGAGCAAAACAATACCAGGCGTTTCTCCACCCAGCTCGCATTCGATCAGGCATTCAATGAAAACAGCAGCCTGAGCGTTAAAAACTCCGTCAATGTTTTTAACCGAAAAATATCCATACCGGGTTATGTTTTTGACGGTAAACAACTGTCGTCCTACACAGAAGCCGCTTACAGCCACCGGCGGGAGAATATGGAATGGATAGCGGGGCTTAATGTCTACACCGATAACTTTAAAGAAAAACAAACCGATACCATTCCCAAACGCGACTATGACCAGAATACCATTGGTGCGTTTGTGCAGAATACCTGGAAGGCCAACGAATGGCTGCAGCTTGAAACAGGGCTTCGCGGGGATTATATCGTTGATTACGGGTTTGTTGTTTTACCAAGGTTGTCTGCCCTGTTTAAGTTTTCGCCCAAAGTATCTTCAAGGCTGGGCGGCGGTTTGGGATACAAAACCCCGACCATCTTTACGGAAGAGACAGAACGTATACAGTATAGATCCGTATTGCCCATCAGCCCGGACGATAACGAGCTGGAGCGGTCTTACGGCGTAAACTTCGACGTGAACTACCAGACCGGGCTGTTTGACGATAAAGTGAGCTTCAGCATCAACCAGATGTTCTTTTACACCCGCATCAGCGACCCCTTGCTGATGAATACCGCTCCCGGCAATCTTTACAGGCTTGAAAACGTGGATGGTTACATCAGTACAAAAGGCTGGGAAACGAACCTGAAGCTGGGTTATGGCGATTTTAAGCTATTTGTGGGGTATACTTTCACCGATGCGCAGCTGGATGAAAACGGCATTAAACGGGAAAACCCGCTGACGGCCCGCCACCGGCTGAATAACGTGCTGATGTATGAAATCGAGGAAAAATGGAAGATCGGGCTGGAAGCGTATTATTACAGCAAACAGCAACTGAGCGACGGTACCACGGGTAAACCGTACTGGATATGCGGCTTTATGGCGGAGAAGTTATGGGAACGGTTCTCCCTGTTCATCAACTTCGAGAACTTCCTGGATGCGCGGCAGACGCGTTTTGACACGATCTATACCGGCACGGTCACCAACCCCGTGTTCCGCGACATCTACGCGCCGCTGGATGGATTTGTGGTAAATGGCGGCCTGAAGCTGAAGTTATAAATACCGGCACAGGGACTTATAAGAAAAGGCGGCACACATGTGCCGCCTTTTTCAGCGATATTCATTTCCATTTGTTGTATGACTATGCAGCGTCAATTACGGGATCGACGAAAGAGGTGAGCAGGCCGGCTACCAGCGGGCCAGCCAGGGGAGCTGTGGCTACAAATCCTTTTGTAAGGGCGTAGAGGGCTTTGCCGATAATAATGACATTGCCGAAATAACCGCCACCGGTAATATCCTGCATGGCTACGGGGGTTAATTCTTCACAACCGAAAAGTTTGTTTTCCATAGTACAAAGTTTGGTGATTAATGGAGTGACCAATAAAGTTAAAAATCCCCTGCCTGTTCAGTTTGTTCATTTTATTCTCTTCCCATTCAATTTGTTCACTCCTTCCGTACAGGGCGTCACAAAAAAAAATTCAGGGGCTTATAGGGGGAGGCGGCATTTATCCGGTCATATTACCAGAACAATAAAATAACGACATATGAAAACGTTTACGCTTGTATGCGCCCTGATCCTGACGGCACTGTTTGCCCAGGCACAAGAAATGGAAACTCTCTCCGCCGGTTTCAGAAACAAAGGCGGCGGTAAAAAACTCAGCGCTTATGGTGCACTCGCGGGCACTGTGTCCACCTTCGACGACCGTTTTGCCGTGCTTACCGGCGGTTACGGCGGCGTATTCCTGAACAAAAAGATCATGCTGGGGGCAGGTGTCTATAACCTTACAAACAGCCTTAAAGTAGACAACTTTAATGACGACCGCAGGTGGAACCTCTGGTATACCGGCGGTGTGGTGGAATACGTGCACAACTCGGATAAACTGTTCCATTGGAGCGCGGGCGCACTGATCGGCGGTGGCGGCGTATCCCAGCGCACCAGCTACGACAAAGACAAAAAAGACCATGTATATGAATCCGACGGGGTATTTGTAGTAGAACCATATATCAATGCGGAGATCAATATCACCAGCTACCTCCGCATTTTTGCAGGTGGAACCTGGCGCCAGGTCATGGGTGCGGACGGTATGTCCATTGAGAACAGCAAAATGAGCGCTCCCGGCTTCCGCCTGGGCGTAAAAGCGGGCGTATTTTAACCGCTTATGTATTCCTCCTTTTAACCATTGTACTATTTACGCTAATTTTGGCCGCCGGGTTCTGAAAAGAAGACCCGGCGTTCGCCATGTATAAACCCTGCTCCGCCTTGCTACGTGCTTGTATTTTGCTACTGGTCCTCCTCCCCTCAGGCCTTTTAGCCCAGCAATTGGGCAAAACCATTTCCGTCAAAGTGGTGCGTAAACCCGTGGATACTGTGCTGGCCCGCATCAGCGAAGCCGGCAACTGCAATTTTTCTTATATCGGCAAACCTTTCCGGGCAGACAGCCTGGTGACCTTCTCCGTGACCAACAAAACCGTCCGGCAGACGCTGGACCAGCTGTTCCAGGGCCGCATCCAGTACATGGAAAGCGGGGAACATATCATCCTCCAGCGGACAGACGCCGTGCGGGAACGGCATTATGTGATCAGCGGATACGTGCGCGACCGTGAAAACGGCCAGAACATCGTGAACGCCAGCGTATACGACCGTACGGAGCTGGCCTCCGCCTTTACCAATCACGAAGGGTATTTTCAGCTGCGCCTCAGGGACAAGGGCCGCCAGCCCTCCGTACAGCTCACCGTGAGCAAAGAGCTGTATACGGACACGAATATGTACGTAATGCCCGGCTTCGACCGCGAAGTAGCGGTGACCATCGCCCCGGCCCGGACGGTGGTGCTGAAGGAATTCACCGTCAGCGACCAGGTGGAAAAAACCTGGCTGGGCAAACGCCTGCTGTCCGAAGGGCTCCGCAGGCAAACGGATAACATTTCCCGCTTTTTTGCCAGCAAACCGGTACAATCTTCCATTTTACCCTCCATCGGCTCCCATGGCAAGATGTCCGGCCAGGTGGTGAACAAGTTTTCGCTGAACATCCTGGGCGGTTACTCTGCCGGTACAGACGGGTTCGAGATCGCGGGTGGTTTTAATATCAACAAAAAAGACGCGCAATACGTACAGGTGGCGGGCATCTTTAATATGGTGGGCGGCAACATCAGGGGCGCGCAGGTAGGCGGCATCTTCAACCACAACCTGAAAAATGTGGAAGGCGTGCAGGTAGCCGGCATCGGCAATTTCTCAGAAGGCTGGATGAAAGGAGTGCAGGTAGGCGGCATTTACAACCTGATGGGCGATTCAGTGACCGGTGTGCAGATCGGCGGTATATATAACGGCAGCAAAGGAAATGTGAACGGCATCCAGATCGGCGGCATCGCCAACATGGCCAAAGGAAGCGCCAAAGGCGGGCAGATCGCGGGCATTACCAATCTTTACCGCGGTAGTGTGAACGGTATCCAGATCGGCGGCATCGCCAATGTGAACATCGATACGGCTGTAGGCGTACAGATCGCGGGCATTACCAATTTTGTGGGAGACGATGCTTCGGGCGTACAGTTGTCCGGTATCACCAATGTTACCGGGCACAACTTCCATGGCATGCAGTTCGCCGGCCTGTATAACTATGCTGGCGGCAGGGTAGGCGGCGTACAGATCGGTTTGTTCGGCAATTATGCAAAGACGCTGGTACGCGGGGTGCAGTTTGGCCTCGTGAATGTGGCGGACAGCTCGGGCGGCATCAGCATTGGTTTGCTGAACATCGTGCGGAAAAACGGCTATTACAAACTCAGTATATATTCCAGTGACCTGATGCCGGTCGGTCTTTCCTTTAAAAGCGGCAGGAAACAGTTTTACTCCATCCTTGCCGGCGGCGCGGGCAACGACCTTTACAGCGTGGGGCTGGGCTTCGGGCGGGAGTTTTCGCTGCGCAACAGCCGGTTTGCCATCACCACGGATATCCTGCAGCAAAACCTGTTTGACAAGGACTGGAAAAGCATGGGCCAGGTGTACCGGTTCATCCCCCAGCTGCATTTCAAAGCCACGAAATGGTTTTCTATCCAGGCGGGGCCGGTGGTATCTTATGGGGAATATGAGAATGGGATCAAACAGATCCCCGGGAAAGGGTATCCTTCCATTTCTTCAGGAGGGAACAACGGCAGCTGGCTCGGCTGGCAGGCGGGGATCAGTTTCTTTTAACCCTCGAGCTGCGCAGCTACCCATCCGCTTGTCCAGGCGTGCTGGAAGTTGAAGCCACCGGTGATACCGTCCACGTCCATCACCTCTCCCGCAAAATATAATCCGGGTGCAATGCGGCTCTGCATGGTCTGCGGGTCTATCTCCGACAATTTTATACCGCCGCAGGTCACAAATTCCTCTTTGAAAGTGGTTTTGCCCTGCACAGGAAACTCCATGGCCGTCAGGCTGCGGATGAGTTTATTCTGTTCTTTGGCGGGTAGCTCCGCCCACCTTGCACTTTCGTGTATGCCTGCCTGTTGCAGCAGGAAATGCCAGAGGCGTTGCGGCAGGCCGAAAGGATTTTTAGTCCAGATAACCTGGCCCCCCATATCCAGCCGCCATTGCGGCCAGGCATCGCGGAGGGAGCTTTCGTTGTAAGCGGGCAGCCAGTTCACCAGCAAAGTAAACGTGTATTGCTGTTCCTGCAGATACCTGGCGCCCCAGGCGGACAGCCGGAGGATCACCGGGCCGCTCATGCCCCAGTGGGTAATGAGCAGGGGACCGTTTTCCAGGAGTTTGCTGCCGGCAATCTTTACCTGCGCCAGCGGTACGGATACGCCCATCAGCTCTGTAACGGGATTTTTCGGCATGTTGAAAGTGAACAACGATGGGGCAGGCTCTTCGATGCTGTGGCCTAAAGCGGTGAGCCAGCCGAACTTCTGCGCCTGGGCAAAACCGCCGGCCGCCACGCATACATACCTGGCTTTGAGGGTGGCGCCGCCTGCGAGGTGTACCGTCCAGTCATCCCCTGTCCGTTCCAGCGCCGTCACGTCCGTATGGGTGCGCACGTTCACGCGATGGCGGTCCGCTTCGCGCAGCAGGCAGTCTATAATAGTCTGGGAATTATCGGTGACGGGAAACATCCGGCCATCGTCCTCCGCCTTCAGTTCCACGCCCCTGGCCGCGTACCATTCAATGGTATCGGGCACGAAGAAACGGGAGAAGGACTTTTTCAGGAAACGTTCGCCCCGGGGATACCGCCTGGTCATTTCAGCGATGGACTCCAGATTGTGTGTCACATTACAGCGCCCGCCGCCGGAAACCTTCACCTTGGAGAGCAGTTTGCCCGTTTTCTCCAATAGGGTCACCTCCAGCCCCGGATGCAGCCGGGCCGCGTTCACCGCGCAAAAGAAACCGGCTGCGCCGCCGCCGATCACGATCAGCCTGTTTGTATCCTGGTGTTTATTTGCCATGAATGTTCTCCTCTGTTCCCTTTTATAAAAATTATTGCCCAACAATCCTTTATGGGCGCGGCACGTTATAACCCGGGGTCCGGCGGCGCCTTTAGTGCCAGTTGACACCACGCTGGCCCGGTGGGGCGAATTTCGCAATAAAGCGCTAAAAACGAAATGTTAAAATATCAATATCCTTATCTACTAATTATTCGTAAATCACTATCTTGGATCATTAAACGATTAGCACTCCATGCAACGACACTCCCTGAAAAAGCTGAGAATTCTGCTTACCGCCGGTCTTATGGCCACGGCAATCTGGGGTTCGCTGGGCTTTTCCCGACCCGATGACTGGACCGAAAGGATCATCAAGGCTTTAGAGAAATTCACCAACAACTACCCGCAGGAAAAAGTATACCTGCATCTCGATAAAGACTACTACGCTTCCGGCGAGAACATCTGGTTTTCCGCCTACCTCACGCTGAACGACCTCCCCGCCCTCGGCGCCCGCAACCTCTATGCGGAACTGCGGGACGGGAAAGGCGCCATCGTGCAGAAAGAACTGCTGCTCGTGAATGAAGGCGGGGCCGCCGGCCAGTTTGCCCTACCCGAAAACATGAAGCCCGGCCTTTACCAGATCAGGGCCTACACCGCATGGATGCTCAACTACGACAGCACTTTCCTTTTTTATAAAAACATCCAGGTGCTGGACCCGAAAACCGGCAAAGGAGGCGATGAGTCCACCGCCGCCAAAGATTACGCCGTACAGTTCTTCCCCGAAGGCGGGGATCTGATCGCTGATGTGAACAGCCTCGTGGCCTTCAAAGCCATCGACCAGAACGGTTATCCTCTCAAAGTGGCCGGCGCCGTGCGCAACAGCAAAGACGAACAGGTGGCCGTGATAGAAACCCAACACGACGGTATGGGCACATTTGAACTGAAACCCGTAGCGGGCGAAAGTTATAAAGCCGTAGTAGCCACCGCGGGCGGCCAGCAGAAAACGATCGGCCTGCCCGCCGTAAAATCTTCCGGCATCGCGCTGAAAGTATACAACCGCGGCGCCAGGATATTTTACCTCACCGGTTTCAACGGCCTGGCCCCGGATATCAACGAACTGCTGCTGATCGCCACGATGCAGAACCAGGTGATCTACAAAGCCAACCTGAATATTTCCGAAGGTAAAGTGAGCGGTCTCATTCCCGCCGCACAGATACCCACCGGCATTATCACCCTCACCCTGTTCGATCAGAAAGGCACGCCGCTGTCGGAGCGCCTGGTGTATGTAACACAAAAGAACGACCAGATAGAATATTTCCTGGACCCGCAGGAACTGAACAAAGGCCCGCGCCAGCGCACCGAGCTGGTATTGCAGGTGCCCGATTCCATGCGCGGCCGCATCAGCGCTTCCGTAACCGACGCGGACCAGGTAGGCTTCGACCCGCTGGGCAACAATATCGTGAGCAATACCCTGCTTACGTCGGACATTCATGGATATGTGCACAACCCGGCCTGGTATTTCAGGAACGACAGCGCCAGCACCCTCCAGGCGCTGGACCTCGTGATGCTCACCAATGGCTGGAGAAGGTTCAGCTGGCAGCAGATATTACAGGATAAATACCCGCAGATCAAATACCCTTACGAACAAGGCATCAATATCAGCGGCAAGGCCACCGGCGCCGGCGGCAGGCTTATCACGGACGGCAATGTGAACTTCCTGATCAAAATACCGGTGGACAGTTCATCCGCCTTCGCGTCCGCGCCCGTGAGCCCGGACGGTTCGTTCCAGCTGAACAACCTGTTTTACAACGATACCGCCAACGTATACTTCCAGGGCAGCGCGGCCGGTAAAGCCGGCAGAACGGTAGACGTTACTTTCGACCGTCACTTCTTTGACGTATACGCCAACGTAAAAACGCCCATTCCCTTATTGCCTCCTCCCCCGCTGGACAACAGGATACTGAAAAACTACCTGGCCACCGTGGTGGAAAGCAATAGCGTGAACCGCAGGATCAACAACCGCACGATACAGTTGCAGGGTGTGGACGTAACGGCGAAAAAACCGACCGAAGCCGAAACCACCGAAAAACGGTATGCGAACGGGATGTTCTCCGGCGGCAACGCGATGACGTTTGACCTTACGAACGAAAACCCGACCTCCTTCAACGTATTCCAATACCTCCAGGCACGCGTACCGGGCCTGCAGATCACCGGGGATATCAGCAATCCCGTGCTTTCATGGCGCGGCGGCGCACCAGGCATATACCTGGACCAGATGCCGGTGGATATCGGCACCGTGTCCAGCATCCCCATGCAGGACGTAGCGCTGATCAAAGTATTCCGCCCTCCGTTTATGGGCGGCATCGGCGGCGGCAACGGCGCCATTGCGATCTGGACGCGCCGCGGCGGGGACAATAAACCGGACCCGAATGTGAAAGGCCTCGAGCTGCTAAAAAAAGGCGGTTACAAGATCATCAAGGAATTCTACAGCCCTGATTATTCCGTGCGCAAAGCCGTACACGAGCTGCCGGACAAACGCCTCACCCTCTTCTGGAGCCCGAACCTGGTAGTGGACAGCACCAATCATACGGCCCGCCTCATCTTCTACAACAATGACAACACGAAGAACTTCAGGGTGGTAGTGGAAGGCATGGACCAGTTCGGAAGAGTGGGCCGGATAGAAAAGAACTTTTAGGGCATTATTATTGGCCCTGACGCGCCCGAAAAAGAAATAACTACAGATGACACAAAAAAGCCCCGGCGATATGCCGGGGCTTTTTTTATGCTATGATTGTATTTAATCCTTCAGTTTGTTCAGGTAGTAGCTCAGCTTATACAGCAGCTCGTCCTGCAGGCCGGCGCGCAGCTTCGCTTCTTCTTCCGTGATACCAAGCCTGCGGAGGCGCTGATAATATACGTATGAGCCGCCTATCAGTTCCAGGCATTCCTGTATCTTGGTTTTTACTTCCGCTTCCTTGGAACGTTTTTCGAATTCTTTTTTAGACAGGATCTTATCCACAAAATAAAACGCGTCCTTGTCTTCCATCCATTTTCCGTTCTCCTGGTGCTGCGGCTTGTATACTTCCAGGAAGCAGTTGTCCAGCTTCAGCGGCTCGCCGAATTCCGCCTTGATGTCTATCACCAGCGGTTTGGCTACCGCGGGGTTGGACAGGCGTTTTTTGATGGCGTTGCTGATCTCCACTCCCAGTTCACCACTGCTCATAAGCAACTGGTTCAGCTCGGAAAATTCGAGGCTGATGGTGATGCGGGTGTAACGGCTGCCGGATTTGATTTTACCAAAGAGACTGGGCGTGGTCTTATCGTCGAACACGATGTCTTCCACCTGTACTTTGGAAATGGTTTTGTAATTCGGTTTGTACCCTTCTTCCGCGGGGGTAAGGCGTTTGTTGTTCGGGCGCGTTACTTCCTGGCGGTGCTGGTGCTGTACAAAATCATCCACGAACCGGAGGTCGAATTTCTTCAGTTTCTGGTACAGTTCATGGCTGGAAAAGTTGCTGATCTTGCTAAGCATCAGCAGGTCTTCCCAACTGTTGTGCTTATGTGCGCGCTGCAGTTCGTCCAGTACGTCCTGGGCGCCCATATTGCGGCGGTACAGCAGTTCCCCGATGAGGAACACGGCGTATTCCTGCGCGGGATAACCCAGCTCCGGCAATACATCGAAAGGATTCCTTTTCTGGTCGCGGGCCTGGTTGAGCGTTTCCACATCGCTCATCACCGGGGCAAGCAGGTACTTGCGGGCGGCGGTGCGCAGTTTTTTGCTCACGTAGTCCAGCAACTGGTCATTTACCTGGCTGTGATTGACAAAATCGTGCAATATCTGTACAAACCTTTTGGATACCGGTAGCCCGAACTGTGTGAGGATATCATTCTCGAGATCCTGAACCGGATCTTTCCCCGCCTCCTGAGCCTCTTTCTTCGGCAGTTTGTCCTGCTTCCGGTAACGCTGATAATACTCCTGTAATTTCAATTTTAGCTGATCCATATGCATAGTTAGTTGTATGTCAACTTTTTATATAATTTTTCTTTGGTTCATAAAAACGAAAAGCCCAGCACTTCGCATGCTGGGCTAGTAAGTTTCGGGTGATTTGCGAATGGCAAAGATACGCGATTTTTTGTGGAAATCCTGTGCATAACCAGGGGGTGCAAACAGATTTCCATTCGCTATATGTTACGATGAACAGCATCAGGGGGTTATCGGGAAACAACAATTTTCCATTTTTGTAAAATATTTCCGCCTCAACATTTGGAAATTGAACATGAAAAATATTACCTTTGCACTCCATAAAACACACATGGTGGTTGTAGCTCAGTCGGTTAGAGCATCAGATTGTGGTTCTGAGGGTCGGGGGTTCGAGCCCCCTCATCCACCCCATCGTTTTGAAAATGGCTCCTGTAAATCAGGAGCCATTTTTCATTTCCGGCCCATTCGTCATTGCGAGGAGCAGCGGGGATTTTGTGCAAGGCGCGACGAAGCAATCTCCAAAGATTGGGATACCTCACTTCAATGAAGGAGATTGCTTCGTCGCGCCCCTCCCGAATTAGCTCCACTGCTCCTCCTTGACGGTTTTCCCTGCTTCGTCACCCCACCCACTTTAGCCCGGCTGCTCCTCGCAATGACGAATACCTTCCGACACCGTTTTCCCGTCACTCGTAATATAATTCCCTCCCTTCATACCATTCCGCCGATCATGCTTCGAATTGCGGTTAATTTTGCGAAGGCTTTATTTCCCGATACCGTAAATGCCAATTACAAAAACAACGTCTAAAATCTGAGTCAAGTCAAAGTTCATTAAGATGAAAAAATTGTACGCATTATTCCTGGGACTGATCGTCATGCAAACCTATGTGGCAGCGCAGGCTCCCCAGGGAGGCAACCGTCCGGCGGGAGCACCGAATAACCAACAAGGCCAGCAACGTCCCGGCGGCGGGCAAATGCCGCAGATCGGTCATATATATGGTAAACTCGTGGACGCACAAACGCGCCAGCCGGTGGAATACGCTTCCGTTGCGCTGCTCCGCCAGAAAGATTCCAGCGTGGTAACCGGCATGCTCAGCAAAGGCAACGGGGACTTCAGCCTGGAACAACTTCCCTTCGGCCCCTTCCTCATTCGTATCAACTTCATGGGTTATAAAACCATCTTCAAAAAAGTAACGGTAACGCCGCAGGCGATGGACCAGGACCTTGGCAACATCCGCCTGGAGCCCAATGCCAAAGCGCTTTCAGAAGTAGAAGTGACCGGCCAGCGCAGCGCTTTCCAGATGAACATCGATAAAAAAGTGTTTAACGTTGACCGCAACCTGACCAGCGTGGGCGGTACCGCGGCGGACGTGCTGAAAAGCGTGCCCTCCGTGAACGTGGATATAGACGGGAACGTAAAAGTGCGCAACTCCTCCCCCAATATTTTTGTGGACGGCAAACCCAGCACCCTTACCATCGACCAGATACCGGCGGACGCAATCGAAAGCGTGGAGCTGATCACCAACCCCTCGGCCAAATACGACGCGGAAGGGATGAGCGGCATCATCAACATCGTGCTGAAAAAGAATAAAAAAGCCGGCTTCAACGGTATGATCCAGGGCGGCATCGGCACGGGCGACAAATACAACGCCGGCGGCAACATCGCCGTGCGCCAGGGCAAATGGAACGTAAGCGCAAACTATAACTACAACGCAAACCGCAACTGGGGCAACGGTACGACAGATCGTACAAACTTCGCCACCGGCGCATCCGACCTGAACTATATCAAACAGGAAAGCGACAGCCGCAACGGCGGCAACTTCCAGTTCGGCCGCATCGGCGTGGATTATTTTATGGACAACCGGAATACCATTTCTCTTTCGCAGAACATCGTGAACGGTACGTTCAAAAACTACGAAGAACTGGGAAGCATTTACAGCGATTCCAAAATGGACATGACCCGCAGGAACACCCGGTATACGAACAGCCAGTTCGGCTTCCGGAACTACTCCACCACGCTGGGCTTCAAACACCTGTTTGCAGAACCGAATAAAGAACTGACAGCGGATGCGTCTATCAACTTAAACAGCAACGACCGCAGCGGCGGCTTCAGCACACAGCAGCAGTCGCTGGCAGGCGCGCCCGTGGGCGATCCTTACATGCAAAGCAACCGTGGCGACGGCAATACGGACTTCTATTCCTTCCAGGCGGATTACGTGGACCCGATGGGCAAGACCGGAAAATTTGAAACCGGTATCAAAGGCACCATCCGTAAATTCGGCAGCACTTACGAAGTAGGCGAAGGCCCGAACGTGAATGTACCCATAGACAGCCTCAGCAACGATTATAAATACAACGAACAGATATACGCGGTATACGCCAATTATTCGAACGCCATCAAAAACTTCGGTTACCAGCTGGGCTTACGCGCGGAGCAATACATCTACTCCGGCGAGATCCCAAGCGAAGGCAAAACCTTCAAGCCTACCAAGGCCGTGCCCGGGCTGTTCCCCAGCGTATACCTGAGCTACAAGCTGCAAAAAGAGCAGGAGCTGCAACTGAACTACTCCCGCCGTGTGAACCGCCCGAACTTCTTCCAGCTGGTACCCTACCGCGACTTCAGCGACCCGCTGAACCACCGCGAAGGTAACCCCAACCTGAAGCCGGAATACACGAACAGCCTTGAGTTCTCCTACATGAAGACCTGGAAAAAACACAACTTCCTCGGTTCATTGTACTACCGTAATACAAACAACCTGATCAGCACGCTGAACGAGCCTATAGCCCCCGGCAGCGATACCCTGCTCACCACCTTCATCAATGCGAACAAAAGTTTCTCTTACGGAGCCGAGCTTACGATGAAGAACCAGATCATCCAGGGATGGGACATCACCACCAACGTGAACCTGTACCAGCAGGAACTGCAGGTGCGCAACGAAAAAGAGAATTATACAAACCGCGGTTTCAGCTGGCTGGCCAAGATCAACTCTGAAACCAAACTGCCCTGGAACCTCACGTTCCAGCTGACAGCGAACTACCAGGCGCCCACGATCACCATCCCCACCGGCGGTGGTGGAGGAGGCCGTGGCGGCGGCGGCATGGGCATGATGATCCCCACTTCCGCGCAGGGCCGTATCAGGGGCATGAGCTCGGTGGACATTGCGCTGAGAAAAGACTTCCTGAAAAGCAAAACGCTCACCGCCACCCTCGGCCTCAGCGACGTGTTCAACACCCGCGAGTACGGCATGGAGCAGGAATCCATGTACTTTTCGCAGGACATGGTGCGCAAACGTGAAAGCCGCATCCTGCGCCTGAACCTCAGCTACCGTTTCGGCAAGTTCGACACGCAGCTGTTCAAACGCAGGAACAACCGCTCCGGTTCAGAAGGCATGCAGATGGAAGGACAGGGCGGATTCTAAACATAACATTTCCCTATCTTAGTGATAAGAAGCCGTTCCCGGGTATACCGGGGCGGCTTTTTTCATTCGGCCCACCGGCGGTCTTTCACCGCCCATCCTCCGGCGATCCTCCGACCATCCTCCGGCTATCCTCCGACCAAAGTACCTCAAACCCTTGCTACGACCGAACACGGTCGGAGGATGGTCGGAGGATGTCAGTAGGATGTCAGTAGCCCTGTGGGAAGAAAATAGCAAATACCTATTGATTTTAAATTAGTTATGAAGAACTGAAAATAAAGGAGCGGGAAAAAACAAAGGTTTCCGGGAAAAAGAAAAACGGCCGCCCTGTAATAAGGCGGCCGTTTTTCCTGTAATGATTTTCTGTTATCCTTTTTTGCCTGCAAGCATGGGCACAAATGAAAAATCGTCGAAGATCTCCTGTTCAAATTCTTCATCGCCGGTTTTGGTAATGCGCAGCATCCGCTGTACATCGCCGCCGCCTACAGGGATCACCATTTTCCCGCCTACTTTCAGCTGTTTGAGCAGCTTTTCAGGGATCTGCGGCGCCGCCGCGGTGACCAGCACTTTGTCAAAAGGAGCATAGGTAGGCAAACCTTCATACCCGTCCCCATAAAAAAAGCGGAGGGTGGGATACTTTGCCTTGAATGGGAATAATTTTACCAGGTCGAACAGTTTTTTCTGCCGTTCGATGGTATAGACATTTGCTTTCAGCTCGCCCAGTACACACGCCTGGTAGGCGCTTCCCGTGCCGATCTCAAGGACCTTTTCAAATGGTTTTACTTCCAGCAACTGCGTTTGGTATGCCACCGTATAGGGCTGCGAAATGGTTTGCCCCTCCCCGATCGGGAAAGCCCTGTCTTCATAAGCAATCCCTTCAAAAGCCGTGTCCAGGAAATAATGCCGGGGGATGTTGTTGATGGCTGCCAGTACGTTTTCGTCCGTAATACCTTTCTGCCTGATGTTGTCTACCAATTGTTTGCGTAATCCTTTTTGTTTGTAATTATCTTCGTACCGCCTCATGGGCGCAAAAATAACCATTACAGGCGATTTTTAAAGTCAAAACAGCGGGCATATGGCTTATTACGATCTTCCGAAAACAGAACGCGCGGCGCTGGCGCAGCGGATGGAAGCGGAAATAGCCCGGGAGACCGGCAACGGCACACAAAACCTTTTGCTGCAATATGCGGGAGATGAGGACACTTACATCCGCAAAAATGTATACCTCGCCCTTGGCAGGCTGTATGCACAAGACCCGGGGAATGTATTAAAAACGATCGCCGCCATGCTGGGATCGGACATGCCGAAAGTGCGGCAGACCGCCATCAACGCCGCCGGTGAAATTGGCCGGAAGGACTTTGAGGCCGTACAGGCCATGATGGACAAAGGGCTGACGGACGAACACCATATGGTACGGAACGCGGTGATCGGCTCGGTGAAAAAGATGGGAGAAAAAAATCCCGTGCCTGTGCTGGCCTGGGCAAAAACGTATCTTACACATCCGGACAAGGAAATACGGCGTGAAATTTGCCATGGCATCGAGCTCCGGGGAAGAACGCACCCGCAGGACATCCTGCCGCTGCTCCAGGCCCTGGAAATGGACAAGACCGCCCGCGTGCGCAACACACTCGTGCATGTGATCGGCCAGATCGCCTACAAAAAGGGCTGCCTGGAAACGGTAGTTGCCCATCTGAAAGGCTGGAAAAACAAGGCGCTGGTGAAAGAAGCCCTGGACGAAATCGTGAGCGTGCACGAACGGTACGCCCAATTTGCGGTAAAAACGCCGGCCGAAGCGCTGGACTATATAACAAACCATTTTGACTGAAAACCTTTTTCTCATTATTTTACAGTCCATTTGATCACAACACTGGCCCTGTAAAAAGTAATTCAACACATGGACGCAAACATTCTCAGCAAAGCAGAGCAATGGCTCAACGGAGGCTATGACCCTGAAACGGTAGCAACAGTGCAGAAACTCCTGAAAGAAAACCCTGACGAGATCACGGACGCATTTTACCGCAACCTTGAATTCGGCACCGGCGGCCTCCGCGGTGTGATGGGCGTGGGTACGAACCGGATGAACAAATACACGGTGGGAGTAGCCACGCAGGGCTTCGCCAATTACCTGAAAAAATCCTTCCAGGGCGAGATCAAAATGGCCATCGCGCACGACAGCCGGAACAACAGCCGCTTTTTTGCCGAAGTGACCGCCAATGTAATGGCCGCCAACGGCATCAAAGTATTCCTTTTTGAGGCCCTCCGCCCCACCCCCGAGTTGTCTTTCGCCATCCGTCACCTGGGCTGCCAGGCCGGCGTAGTGGTGACCGCCAGCCACAACCCCCGTGAATACAACGGGTACAAAGCCTACTGGAACGATGGTGCACAACTGGTGCCTCCGCACGATAAAAACGTGATACTGGAAGTGGAAAAGATCGCCGGCATCGGCGAAGTGAAATGGACCGGCTGGGAAGAAAACATCACCCTCATCGGCAAAGAGCTGGACGAGGCCTATCTCACCATGCTCAAAAGCCTGAGCGTGTACCCCGAGATCGTGGCCCGGCAGCATGACCTCAAGATCGTATATACACCCATACATGGCACAGGCATCACCCTGGTGCCCGAAATATTGCAGCGTTTTGGTTTTACCAATGTGCATGTGGTGGAAGAACAGTCCAAACCGGACGGCAACTTCCCCACGGTGGTATATCCCAACCCCGAAGAAGCCGAAGCCATGAGCATCGGGTTGAAAAAGGCGGCGGCGCTGGATGCGGACATCCTTCTCGGCACGGACCCCGATTCCGACCGTGTAGGCATTGCCGTGAAAAATCATACCGGCAAATGGATTCTGCTGAACGGCAACCAGACGGCCGTGCTGCTCTTCAACTATATCGTGGAAGCGCGCAAACGCAAAGGCCTCGCGCAGCCGAACGATTACATCTGCAAAACCGTGGTGACGAGCGACCTGATAGACGTGTTCGCCGCCAGCAACAATATCACCTGTTACAATACCCTCACCGGTTTTAAATGGATCGCGGACCTGATACGCCGCAAGGAAGCCACTGAGAAATTCATCTGCGGCGGCGAGGAATCCTACGGTTACATGATCGGGGACAATGTGCGCGACAAAGACGCCATTGCATCCGTAGCCATGATCTGCGAGATGGCCGCTTACGCGAAAAACGAAGGCAGATCGCTGTATGAGCAGCTGATCGACATCTACGTGCGTTACGGTTTCTACAAGGAATCCCTCATTTCCATTACCAAAAAAGGCATGAAAGGAGCGGAAGAGATCGCGGACATGATGAGCAGCTACCGGCAGCACCCGCCGGCGTCCATCAACGGCTCTCCCGTGGTAAAAATATTTGACTACCAACTGTCTCATGTCACTACGCTGGCTACCGGTGAACAAACACCGATAGATCTTCCCAAATCCAACGTGCTGCAATTCCTGACTGCGGATGGCAGCCGTATTTCGGCGCGCCCTTCCGGTACGGAGCCGAAGATCAAGTTCTATTTCAGCGTGCATGAGCCGCTGGAGAGTATTGCGGACCTCGAAAGAGTGGAGCAGCAGCTGGACGCAAAAGTGACCAATATTATTCACGATATGCAGCTCGGATGATCCGAGGCATCAAAGTTTTTAATAAAAAGGCTGTAGGAGGCATCTGCTTCGCTTACAGCCTTTTTGCTGTCTGCTGGTGGCCGGTGTCCGCGTATGCGGAAGACGGAATGCGCCTTCATTCGCCGGATACCGGCACGGTCAGGGCCTCCGCATCATTTGCCGGGCATACAACCGCCACGGACACATCCTTCCATCCTGTACCTGTCCGTGACAGCATTCCCATCGTACAAGACAGCGCGCGTTACATCGGCTTCTTCGACATCCCGGACGCGCCGATGAAAGGCAGGATATGGGCGCTCAGCGGGGTTACCGCGGCGGTATATACAAATTCCCTGCTGGTATTGAACCAATTCTGGTACAGCGGCTACGCACAGCGCAGCTTCCATACTTTCAACGATGCCGGGGAATGGCTCCAGATGGATAAAGCGGGACATATATTCAGCGCCTATATGTTATCCAAATACAGCCGCGAAATATGGCGCTGGACGGGGCTGCCGCGCAGGCAGCAGATATGGATCGGGGGGATGAGCGGCCTGGCCTACCAGAGCGTAATAGAGCTGCTGGATGCGCATTCCGAGCATTGGGGCTGGTCCTGGAGCGATATGGCCGCCAATACACTCGGAACGGCCATTATGATGAGCCAGGAACTGGCCTGGAACGAGCAGCGTTTCCAGCTGAAGTTTTCGTCCTTTCCCGTACGGTATACAGACCCCGCTTTAAAGGCGCGGGCCACCGACCAGTTCGGGCGTTCGCTCGCGGAAAGGACGCTCAAGGATTACAACTCCCAGACCTACTGGCTGAGCCTCAACCTCAAAAGCGTGATGCCCGAAAGCAACCTGCCCCGGTGGCTGAACATTGCCGTGGGTTACAGCGCGGACAATATGTACGACGATTATTCCAATCAGTGGACGGACGCGGAAGGCGTATTCCATGACTATACCCATACCCTGCGCAAACGGCAGCTGTTCCTCTCCCCGGACATCGACCTCACAAAGATCAGGACAAGGCACAAAGGCGTAAAAGTACTGTTCCAGGTACTGAACATGATCAAAATACCGGCGCCCGCGCTGGAGCTGGACCTGAACGGGCGGCTGAAGATGCACGCCCTTTATTTTTAATTGGTAAGATAGGCGGAAGAGATGTTTTCGCCTGAAACGTCCACCATCACCATGTCCTGCAGGGTGGTGGCAAGGCTGTAGCCTACAAAATCCACGGACAGCGGGAAGGATTTATGCCTCCTGTCCACCAATACGGCTGTTTGTATCTTTTTGGGGAGGAACTGGAGGAAAGGTTTGAGGGCGTAGAGCATGGTGCGGCCGGAGTTTGCCACATCGTCTATGAGAACGATCACTTTGCCGGTGAAATCCAGCTGGCGGGAAAGCTCCACTTCAGCGGGTTTCTGTTTATCCAGCTTTATTTCCATTACTTCCACGGTAAAGGGCGCGATACGGTGAAGATGCGCGGCGATCTTCTGGGTGAGGATGGAACCACGGTCCCAGATGCCCGCCAGTATGATGGATGGCTCGTCGTAATTGTGTTCGTATATTTCATACGCAATCCGTTCAATCTTCTTTTCAATCGCCTCCTGCGTCAGGATAACGTTCTTATTTTCCATATCGCAATTTTGTACAGCCGTAAAAATACATAAATTGCAACTAACAACCGGTCAAATCAAGGATATGCAAATTGTTTCTCAACTACTTTTCCTGGTAGCACTAGGGGCTGCCGTTTACTTCTTCTCGCGCAGGGCGGCGGGTATACGGCGGAACATACTGCTGGGCAGGGACATAGACCTGAACGATCAGCCCGCATTGCGCTGGAAGAATCTTTTCCTGCTTGCATTCGGCCAGAAAAAGATGTTCCGCAACCCGCTGGTGGCGGTGCTCCACTTTTTTGTGTACGCCGGCTTTGTGATCATCAACCTGGAGATCCTGGAGATCATCATAGACGGCCTGGCGGGCACCCATCGTATATTCGCGCCCGTACTGGGGCCGGTATACGGCGTACTGATCGGCTGCTTCGAGATACTGGCGGTACTGGTGGCCGTATCCTGCGCGATCTTCCTGGTGCGCCGCAACATCCTAAAACTCAAACGTTTCATCAGCAAAGACCTGGACGGCTGGCCACGGTCCGACGCCAATTATATCCTGGTCACCGAGATCGTGCTCATGCTGCTGTTCCTCACCATGAACACGGCGGACGGCATCCTGCAAAGCCGCGGCGTGCCGCATTACCCGGTCACCGATCCTTTCTGGATCACACAGCACTTTGCCGGCATCTTCAACGACCTCTCCGATTCCGCGCTCACCGGTGTGGAAAGAGCGGCCTGGTGGCTGCACATACTCGGTGTACTGGCTTTTCTGAACTACCTGCCCTGGTCCAAACACCTGCATATCATACTGGCTTTCCCGAATGCCTATTACGCCAGCCTGAAGCCTAAAGGCAAAATGGACAATATGCCCGAGATACAGCAGGAAGTATTGTACGCCATGCAGCCGGAGCTGGCCGCCAACGCCGCTCCCGGCGATACGCCGCCGAAGTTCGGTGCAAAAGACGTACACGACCTCACCTGGAAAAACCTGCTGGACGCGTTTGCCTGCACGGAATGCGGCCGCTGCTCCGCAGCCTGCCCCGCCACACAAACAGGCAAAGCCCTTTCTCCCCGCCTCATCATGATGAAAACGAGGGACCGCGCGGAAGAGACCGGCAAGCTGAACGGGGAAACAGACAACAAAAGCCTTTTGAGGGATTATATCACCGAAGAAGAGCTGCGCGCCTGCACCAGTTGCAACGCCTGCGTGGAAGAATGCCCCGTGAGCATCAACCCGCTGGATATCATTTTACAGATGCGCAGGCACCTGATCATGGAAGAAAGCAGCGCACCGCAGGAATGGAACATGATGTTCTCCAACATAGAAAATAACATGGCGCCCTGGAAATTCAGCCCGGATGACCGTGATGCCTGGATCAACAGTTAAAAACAAACGTATGCAGATCAAAACAATGGCCGAATATTTTGCCAATGGGGAAACACCGGAAGTGCTCTTCTGGGTGGGGTGCGCAGGCAGCTTTGACCAGCGCGCGCAGAAGATCACCCGGGCATTTGCGGAGATACTTACAAAAACGGGGATACAGTTTGCCGTGCTGGGCAAGGAAGAAGCCTGCACCGGCGATCCCGCGCGCAGGGCCGGCAACGAATTCCTGTTCCAGATGATGGCGTATAACAATATCCAGGTACTGAATAATTATGGGGTAAAAAAGATCGTGACGGCCTGCCCGCACTGCTTTAACACCATCAAAAATGAATATCCCGAGCTGGGCGGCAGTTATGAAGTGATCCACCACACCACTTTCCTGCAACAGCTGATAGACGGCGGCCGCATCAAAATAAAGGAAGGCGGATCATTCAAAGGCAAAAAGATCACCTATCACGACAGCTGTTACCTCGGCCGGGCAAACGATATCTACGAAGCGCCCCGCGCGGTGCTGGAAACGCTGGATGCGGACCTCGTGGAAATGAAACGATGCAAAAGCAAGGGCCTCTGCTGCGGCGCCGGCGGCGCGCAGATGTTTAAGGAAGAAGAAAAAGGCGCTACCCGTGTGAACTTCGAAAGAGGCCGCGAAGCCGTGGACACCGGCGCATCCGTGATAGCCGCCAACTGCCCCTTCTGCATGACCATGCTCACGGACGGCGTGAAAGAACAAGGGAAGGAAGATACCGTGAAAGTGCTGGATATTGCGGAGATTATTGTGGGAGAGATGATCGGGGATAAAACGGTATAGGATTATGTAGTTCTGGCATTACAGGATTATGCTTCTTCATCCCTGATCTTCCGGATTTTTTCTAATTCGATAACATCAATCTGATCTTTCGGACGATTTACTACCTTTTTATTCTCAATGAGGTGATTAATATGTAGGAATGGGATAGCAACCCCCTCAATGTCAGCAATTGAAGCCATTTGCAAACATTCATCAAAAGATAACTGCTCCAAGCCTTTCATATTACCAAGAATATCCAATTCGATTCCCTTACAGATAGTAATGTTTGAAAATCCAGGTATAAAGGGAATTGTTTCTAAAGGTTCAAGATCACCATATCCTAATTGCACAAAAGCTGCTCTCAGTCTTTTTCTATTTTCCAGTGTATCTTCCAACCACATATCAAGATCCTCCGTACTCCGGTTAAATCCATGGAAACGAGTTGCAAAGCCACCAACCATAATATATCTGACCTTCTTCTCATTCAACGTCCGCCAAAACCTGATCAGTTCTTCATCCAGGAGGTCCATTCTTTTTATTTATGAGTGACTTTAGCCTTTTTAAATAAAGCATTTACCCGCAGCATTTGGGTAAAAAGATGCAGTTTTTCAATATCCGGACGATAAATATCACGCTTCAACCGTTCGTGTTCACTAATGGCAGATAACTCAGCCTTCGGCGTTATCTCAGGGGAAACTTGTTTCTTAGCTGACATTGCATACAATTTTCAGTAATATCAATAATGCAATTTACCAAATTCCCTAATAGCAAATAGTATCCTTAAATACACAATAATATTAATCCATTGGATATCAGTCAATAAACCATAATGTAAAACCAATACCTAGCCTCTCTTTCCAAAAGGCAATATCCTCCCTATCGTCCCTTTGATCAAGGTTTTCGCAATACCCGTCGTAAGCTGTATAGCCCCGCTCACCGCCATATTCATTAATTGCTCGCCGGATTGTTTGTCCAGCCGGAAGGCGGGCGGCGGATTGTTTTCATCCACCATTCTCACTCCGCTCATGCTGGCGCGATAGGCGGCCGTGCCGGGGTAATACATCGCGATATCGTCGCTCATATATTTTTCCAGTTTGTCAAAATCATGCCGTTCCAGTTCGTCCACCGGGCAGCAGTCCTGCCGGTCTTTCGGACGCATAATGAGCGGGTACGGATCGCAGGCCTGTATCATAAAGAGCGCGGCCCGGTCTATGTACAATTCGCTTTCTCCATTTTCCTGGTACACGGCGATAAAACAGGTGATCCTGGATTTTAACGCGGTCACCCGTACGGACATATGCACCCATTCGTCAACAGCGGCGGCTTCCACCCATACAATGTCTTCCGAGACGGGATTGGTGCCGCCGTTGGGATCGATGCCGATCCTTGCCATTCCCCTGCTGCGGGTGGGCAGGTGATAAAAAGTAGTGAATTCATAATCCCAGCCACAGTTCGCACAGATGCTCTGCCGTATGCCCGCGATCCCGGAGCCTTCTATGGTCACGCCCTGCGCACGCTGGCCATCCCTGCAAATGAACTCATCCGGGATAAAATAAGCGGCTTTAAAAGGCGGCACGTTCGAGTTTTCCGGGTCTATGATGAGCACCGGCGAAGCAAAAGGCTGCCATTCGTTGGCCACGATCGCGTCTTCCTGCGTATTGCGCGCTTCCTTCTGCGGTTTGTAACGGAAGCCACCTTCGAAATCGGCGTTTTGAAGCTCCGTAACGGTGACGAGCGAATAGGCCATGCCCACGCCGCCGTCATCGTCCTGCACGGTCACCTTGGCCACGTAATTGCCCTTGCAGGTGTATACATGCGAAGCGGAGGCGATGCCCACCCCCTGCGGTGATTTATTTTTCTCGCGGATAGTTGCCATTTTGATATGACCGTCCCCGCTATCCCAGGTGCCTACATGCGAGTCGCACCAGCCCGCATCTATAAATACGGCGTCGAGGCGTACGGGCTGATTCCTGAGCACGCAGAGGCGTTTGTAGGTGAATACTTTAGGCGCCACGTTCGTGACGTTCACGGTCATGACGGCTTCACCCACGCCGCCGGCACTGTCCTGCACGGTGAGGCGGACGGTATAGGTGCCATTGTCGCACCAGGCGTGCTCCGCGCTGGCAGTGCCCTGCGCCTGGGGTTCTTTGTTGGTTTCAGTGACGGAGAGCGTTTGTGGCGCCGTATTATCGCCGAAGTCTATGACCGCTTTGTGGGTATCCAGCCAGTTATCATCCGTGAATACCGCTTTCAGCGTCACCTTTTCCCCTTCTTCCACCGTGATCACGGGTAATTCAAAACTAACCACCGGGGCCACGTTTTTCACATTCACGCGGGTGTAATGTTTGGTGGTGGCACCGCCGGTTTCATCCACCTGTATCTGCACGCGTGCAACATATACGCCGCTCTTTCCGAAACGGTGGGATACATTGCGGAGGGTGAACGATGCGCCGTCTCCCGCCAGCCAGTGGGCTTTTGAAGTAGGTTTGTCCGCACCGCCGTTGAAGTTCACAAAGGCGTTGCCGGTTACGTTGTACGGGCCATGAGAGCGGGCCATATCTTCAGAAGTGAGCGCGTGCGTACTGGTGATGATCATATTGCCGGCGAACACCAGGCCGCTCGGTTCTATCACCACGGGGTTTTCAAAACGTGCCTGCACATTACCGATAGCATCCAGGCTACCCGGCCATGCACCGATGCCCGTCACTTTCCCGGATTCATCTTTTGCCACTACCCCGCCGATCTTCGAAGCAATACTTTCCACCACCGCCATAATGATCAGGCCAATGATAAGGCCGATGATACCAAAGGTGAGGAAACCGAGGAAAGCCACCAGCAGCCAGGCTCCTGCGCCAAGGTCCACATCGGGGTCGCCGATCAGCTCATGCTCCAGCATCTGCGTGCCGTCTGATTTATCTACCCATTTGAGTTTTACCTTTTGGTCAAAACCGGCGTCTATATCGATGCTGTCCAGCACGGCATCTACGATCGTCACTTCCCCGTTCACGCTCAGCTCGCCGGTAAGGAGGTCCAGGCCGATGCTGTTGAGTTTTACGGTTTTGCCTTCCACCGGTTCATCCAGCGTGGTAGGCAATGTACCGTATTGATCGGCCACGGTCTCGTTGAATTCCTGCCGCACTTTGGCTTCGCTGGTAGCGATCGCAAAGTCGCGGCCCGCGGGCACAAAGCTGGTCACCGCGCCGGGATTGCCGCCTCCGCCGCCGTTGATGCAAAGCGCAAAGCCATTGCTGTAGGCCTGTGGGGTTACATCATTGATGGTGGTGGTGCCGGTGGGGTCTTCCACTTTCCATACCTGTATTTTCTGCCGCGCCACCAGTTCGTCCCGCACGCGGGCGGCGATAAAACCTTCTATCTGCGCCATGGTGGGCACAAATACTTCCACGTCGCCAAAGGCGTGAAGAGGACCGGCGGCGGCGGAACTGAAGTTTGTTTTGATGAGCGCTTCCAGGTCGTAGCCGCCGATGGAAGCGGCATTTTTGTTGAAGGTATAATTGCTGCCTTCGTCGCCGGAAGCGGGTGTTACGTTTTCCAGCGTAACGGTGGCGGTAGAGGTCTTCACGAAGATGCGGTCCGCTGCTTCCGTATATTCCGCCAGCATTACGGCTTTCCCGGTGATGCCCATGGGCGTGCGGAGAGAAAACCCGGCAAGGCTGCCGGTGATATCATAAAACCGAAGGTAACAGGGGATGATCACTTTCACATGCGTGGGGTCCGGCTTTTCGATGGTGATCTTACGCGCGGGATCATTCACGTCATCGTACAGTTCGGTATGTACCTTCATGCTGAAGGGGCCGAAAGAAATGGTGGGGTCCGGCGTGATCTGCGAAGGGATGGCGCCTTCCTGGTATTTTTTATGTACAAACTCTTCGATGGCGGCCGTGGTAATGGGCGCAATGGGATCGCCGCTGGTGATGGACACGCTTACCGCGTCCGCGGGCATGGCTGTGAAGTCCGCCCCTATCTCATGATTGGCGGTATTGATTTCCCGGATGGGCACACGCACGTGCACGTCCGCCGTGATATCGAACAATTTGGCCGCATCGATCGGCGGGTTGGCGATCTCAATATGATTGATGGTGCCCAGCTTGATGCGGACGCCGTTCACGCCGGTATCCATTTCCAGGTCCAGTTGTTCCTTCGGTATCTGTACATGCCCGCTGGCCACCTGGTAGGGGCCGAAGCTGATCGTATTGGGAATGTTGACATATTCAGGTATCACACCGGGGCCGCTGGCATCGCCGCCGGATTTCCATGCGGCCAGCAGCAATTGTTTCAGGGCGGGAACGGTGAGTTGCGCGATCACTTCAAAACCATGCGTGTTTGCCATTTGCAGGGGTTTTATGGGGATTTAACATGTTGCGGTTCAGTGCCGCTGATTATCGGTATTGATATCGTATTGTGTTTGTCTTAGTGTTCTGAGTTATGCCGGTGGATGTTATTTTGTATTGCCATTCGAACGGTTCATCCGGAAACTGATATTGCGCAGGGGCAGCTTATCTTTTTGTTTCACGAGCGCTTCAGCCACGCTTTGCTGCGCCAGCTGCGGATGAGTGGCTTCCAGTTTGCGGTATTCCAGCAAAGGGGCTATCACCGCGTGTTTTGCGCTGAATGTTTCCAGCGGGTCGGTTACTTTCCCTCCCACTATCTTCACCGGTTTTTTAACGCTCTCCAGGATGGCGTCTACTTCTTCTTTGGGCAAAGCCAGCTTCACCGGGCCGGGGGCGGCCGCTTTTGCTTTGGCTATTGATTTATCTGGTTTCACTTCGCTGGAAGCAGCTGTTTTGGAAAGCACGGCGTTGAGGTTTTGTTGCAGCGCGGCGGCGTCACGCAGGTCGAAGGGTTTGCCGGTGACGGCGAATATCTGCGCCTTCAGTGTTTCCACTTTAGCAGCGCCTGTTTTACCAAAACGGATATGCGCGGTGATCTCTTCCTTCGCTTCGGGGCTGAAGGTGTAGCCAATTTTTTCCAGTGCCAGCAAAGGATTGGCGAGTGCGAGCAAAGTAAGTGAAGGATCTTTGCCATGTTGTTCGAGAATACGGGGCATCTGCTGTTGCAATTCTTTCAGGGAGGAAATTTTTCCTTTTTCCATAAGAAGCGTTTTTATTGGGGCGAATGATATGCAGTACCGTTGTGCTGTTGAATTGGGGCTCGGGGTGATATGTCAAATTTAAGGAAAACCATGGAGACTGCATGTTATTTTTCGTAAATTCGGATATAAACCAAACCCCATGAAACTGCATGTAACCCCGCAGTACGATACGGATGTGCTGATCATCGGCGGCGGCCCTGCGGGCGCTTCCTGCGCATATCACCTCGCCACGCAGGGTATACAGGTCACCATTCTCGATTACCAGCCCTTCCCCCGCGATAAGGTATGCGGCGACTTTGTAGGCCCTGTAGCCATACGGGAGCTGGCAGGCATGGGCATCGATCAGTACGAAGCTTTCCGCAAGACCAATGTGATCACCCAAGCGGCCCTTTACCTGGACGGCAAACCGATGATAACCAAAAACATCCCGTTGGTAAGCGGCATCCCCGACCATGGCCGTGTGATACCCCGCATGGAACTGGACGACTGGATACTGAAAGCCGCCGTCAAAAAAGGCGCAAAACTGCTGGCGGGCAGGCTGCTGGATTACCAGGTGTTCAGCAACGGCGTGCTGGCGCATCACAAAAAAGGATCGTTGTTCGCCAAAATGATCGTAGGCGCTGATGGCAGCAGTTCTACCGTGGCGCGTATACTCACCGGCAGCAAGCCGCAGGCGGAAGACAGGATACTGGCCGTGCGGGCATACTACAAAAACGTGAAGTGCATGCCGGACCAGGCCGAACTGTATTTCACCTCTCAGAGTTTCCCGGGTTATTACTGGTTTTTCCCCACCGGCCCCGATACCGCGAATGTGGGCGTGGGTATGGTACAGGAGAATTTCCCGCACCAGGAAGTGAACCTGAAAACGCTGCTGCTGGAGCTGATCGAAAAAGATCCCGCGCTGAAAGCAAAGATCGGCGATGGCGAACTGGAGGACAAAGTGGTGGGCTGGCCGCTGGCCACCTACAATCCCGATCATCCCAAAACAGCGGACCGGCTTGTGCTCGTGGGTGATGCTGGTGGGCTCATCAACGCGCTAAACGGGGAAGGCATACAATACGCCACGCTCAGCGGGCGCTGGGCGGCGGAGACGATCACGGAATGTATCCGGCGGGAGCAGTTCCATGAAGCCGCGCTGGCGCCTTACAAAAAGAAGATCGTGGAAGAGCTGGGGTTCGACATGTCGCTTTCCAACACGCTGATACAATTTATCCGCAACCGCAATCTGAACCCGCTCTGGCTGAAACTGCTGGACATCATCGTTCAGAAAGCCCGCCGGGATGATGAATACGCGGATATCGCCGGAGGCATACTCGCCGGCCTCAAACCCGCAAACGAAGCCATGAGCGCTTCATTTATCGGCAAAAGCATAACGCAGGGTGTGCAGACGCTGGCTACGGACGCTTTCCGCGAAGCAGCCAAAGGGCCCGGGAATATCACCCGGCTGGCCTGGGGCGGGATGATGTTCGGCATGCAGACCGCCGGCGATCTGATGCAGCATCCCGGGAATTATCTCAGCTGGGGAAAAGGCATTGTAAGTAATTCTTTTCAGCTCGCGGGGCATGTGCTGAAAGGTATCAATAATCGCGGTTGATCATATACAGGATCATACTTTCAATAAACTGTTTGTCCTCCGATTCGGGCATATGCCCGAATACCGTATAAAACTCTTTCAGCGCGGCGCCGGCAAGGTTTTGCGCGTTTTTCCTTCCATACGCGATACAGTCGTATTTTTTCATCATCTTCATCACCCACTCCGTTTCGTCGGGCATCCGTAAAGAACGTTTTTTGGCAAGATAGGTTTCCAGCTTTTGTTTCTCTTTCTGATTGCAGGTATTCAGCAGGTAGATCAGCATCAGCGTGCGTTTGCCTTCCAGCACATCGCCGCATATTTCTTTGCCGTATTTATCCTGGTCGCCTACAAGATTGAGCAGATCGTCCTGTATCTGGAACGCTGCGCCGAGATAATAACCAAAGCGGTTGAACACATCCGGGTCCATGGCGCCGCCGGAGCCGATGATGGCGCCGATGCGCAGCGGGTGGATGCAGGTATACCAGCATGTTTTTTTGAGTATCATGCGGAGGTAATCGTCTTCTTTGAGATCACAGAGATTGTCCTGCCGCCAGCCCAGCTCCATAGCCTGGCCTTCCACGCTTTCCAGCACCATATGTTCTATTTCCGAAAACACCTGCCAGGTAAGGCTGGGGCCAAGCGTAAAGATGTTGTGCATCAGCGGGCGGATGCTGAGCACGTTCATGGCGTCGCCTACATTGATGGCGATGGGCACGCCGTGTGCGGCATGCATGGTGGGGCTGCCGCGGCGGTCGTCGCTTTCGTCCTCGATGTCGTCGTGTACCAGGAAGGCGTTGTGAAACAGTTCCAGCGCAATGGCGGAGTTCATGGCTTCGGCGGTGGTGCCGCCAAAGATATTGCAGGCCGCAAGGCATAGCCCGGGCCTGAAACCTTTACCGCCGCGTTTGGGGTAAAGCGTTACCAGGTCGTACAGATATTTCTTTGGCTCGCGGTCCGGGATAAAATCGATCAGGGTTTTGAGGCTGAGGTCCCGGTACGCGCCCAGCTTCGCCAGGAATTGTTCCTGTATATCGGTGGAGAGCATGCGTTAAACTACTTTCACCAGCAGGGTGGCCTTGAGGTTCGACACGTTTTTTCCCTGTATAAAACAGGTATAGGAGCCTGGTTTTGCCCCATCCGGCACTTTGATGGCGATCTTCACACTGCCGTTGCTGCCAGGCTGTAAAACGAGCGGATTGGGGGTGTACGTGATAGCCGCCGCGGCTATCTGGTTGTTGGACGCGTCCATCAGCGCGGTGTTTGTGAATTCGATGGTCTTCACGTCCGTTTTACTGTCGTTTTCCAGCGTGATGGGCACTTCCAGGGCCTCGCCCGCTTTCATGTCTTTGGGCGCGTGGATAAGGGGGATCTGAACAGGGTCTTCGGCCTGCGGGCTGCCATCCGTGCCGTCCGTACCGCCCTGCCGGATATTGATGATGCGGGAAGCGAGGCTGCCTGCATTTTTCACGGCAATGGTGGTAAAGTCTATGAGGAGGTCTATCACATCATGCGCATCCTGCCTGAAGCGGGTAAGGAGCTCTTCCTTGTTCCCGCCCCTGAGCTTCTGTACGTCCGTGAGTTTGCCTTCTATCTGTTTGGCCGCCACAATGCCGCGCGCAATCTCCTCTTCGAGGATATTGGCTGCTTTCAGCACTATTTTGGATGCACTGTCTACGATATTACCCAGGCCTTCGAACTGGATGCCGGTGGCGGGAGCGCTTTTTTCGGGCGCCGGTTGTGTGGCAGCCACCGGCTCCGCCGCTTTTTGCTTCGCTTTTACGGGCATATAGGGGATGTTTTGGGGGATGAACGATATACTGCTAACCTACGGGCGGTACGTGCGTTGTGGGGCCGCCGGGGTTATCATTCGGTTTGTCATTGGGCTTATCGTTGCTGTCCCGGCAATTGAACAGGCGGGTGACGCCTTTGATCACGATCTCGGCGAACGGCTGTCCCAACAGGTTGATACCGATGCGGTAATTGCTTTCGGCGCAGATAGGCTCGCATAATTTGATACATAACGGAACGGCCTGTCCCTGGTTGTGCAGCATGCTGACCTGTAAAGGTTTTTCGTTGAAAAAGTGCTCAAGGCGGGCGTTTCCCTCTTTTGGCCACTCGACAATGTGGACATTGTGATCTTCTGCCATGATGAGAAATTTTGAGGTTAAAGGAAATCTAAGGATTCTTCTTTCTTTTGGAACTTTGGAGTCTACAACGGTTACTATACCAAATCTAACTAAATAATCCCATGCAAAAAAGAAAACCGGGTTAATTCTTCGGTCCGGTTTTAGCCGGATTCCCGTAATTTTGCAGGATGAATACCGATATCGTACATATTTTACCATCAGACTTCTCCCCGGCCAGCCGGGTTTGGATATACCAGAGCAACCGGCCTTTTTCAGCCAAGGAAGCCGTTGAGATCGAAGAACAGCTCCACCAGTTCACCGAACAATGGAACTCCCACGGAACGCCCGTAAAAGGCTGGGGACGCCTCCTGTTTGACCAGGTGATCGTGCTCATGGCGGACGAAAGCGAGGCGGGCGTAAGCGGATGCAGCACAGACAGCTCCGTGAGGATCATAAAAAGCATGGAAAACCAGTATAGCGTAAACCTGTTCGACCGCCTGGCGCTGGGTTTCATCGTGAAGGAAAAATTGCAGCTGCTGCCCCTGGCGCAGGTAGGCTACGCGATCGAAAAAGGGTATATTTCCACAGACACCATTTACCTGAACAATACCGTGCAGACAAAAGGCGAACTGGAGAAACACTGGCTCGTGCCGCTGAAAAACAGCTGGCTGGCCGGCAAACTCGGGCTGCACGCCTATTAAAAGATATTTAACCCGCGGAATCACCGCGCTGAAAAGGGTGCACCGGATTCCGATGCACCCTTTTCTCTTCCGGCCCTATGGGAAAATAATAGTTGGCCGCTTGCTGAAAGTTTTATTAATTTGGGTCAGTTACTCTTTTAAAAAATCAATCAGAATCCGAACATCCAACAGAATCCACGAAGAAATAATATTGCGTTAATATTTGCCATCGAACAATTCTATACTTTTCCGGCATGATGAATGAGGAAGTGCTCCACCAATATTTCCGCCAGGTATGTGACGACGGTGACCAGGATGCCTACAATGAGCTGTACAAAGCTTTGTGTTCGCGCCTGATCCACTTCTCCGCCGCTATTACCGGCAGCTGGCAACTGGCTGAAGAAATAGTGTCGGACGTGTTTATAATGCTCTGGCGCAAACGGGCACAGCTCTCGAACGTAGCCAATCCCGTGGTATACCTGTACGTGTGCACGCGCAACCAGAGCCTCAACGCCGTGCGCCAGCACCGCCGGCACCAGCACCTGAGCCTGGACAACCTGGATACAGACGCCCTCGCCATCCTTCCCGATACCGAACAGAATATGCTTTCCGCCGAAGTGACCCAAAAGATAGAATCCGCCATCCGCAGCCTCCCCGCCCGCTGCCAGCTGATATTCCGGCTGGTGAAACAGGACGGGCTGAAATACCGCGAAGTGGGCGAACTATTGCAGATATCCCCCAAAACGGTGGACGCCCAGCTGGCCATCTCCGTTAAAAAAATAGCCGAAGCGATCCGCCTGGATATGCCGGCAGATCTCGCCCAATCTTACCTTCTCCGCTAAACCGAAAAAAAATTTCTAATCCTTTAGGGAACTTTTATTCCTGAAACTGTCCTTGTATTATGATGCATGATAAGATCTGGAACCTGCTGGCCAAAAAAATGGCAAACCAGTTGCCGCCTGAAGAGGAAAAGGAGCTGGAACGCCTGCTCCAGCAGCATCCTGACGCTTCTTACGTAAAGGAAGTAATGATGCAGCCCTGGAAAGACAAACACAAACGCTTCAGTCCGGAAGAAACGGACCAGGCTTTGCAACGGCATCGTCAAAGACTGGAAGCCGCCATGGAGACCGAAGAGGAGCCTGAGCCCGGTACCGGCCGCATCCGGCGGATGATATTCCGCCTGACCGGTGTAGCTGCCGCGCTGGCGCTTGCGTTTTATGTGGGGTACGCCTTGTGGCCCAAACAGAAGGGCCAGGCCACTGAAGAATTGCAGCAAATGGTGACCCATCAGGGCTCCCGCTCGCAGATCAAACTGCCGGACGGCACCACCGTATGGCTCAATGCGGGCAGCCAGCTGGACTATCCCAAACAGTTCGCCGGCAAAACCCGTGAAGTGACGCTCGCCGGTGAGGCCTTCTTTGACGTAACCAAAGACGCCGAGCATCCTTTTATTGTCAAAACAAACACCTTTTCCATCAGGGTACTGGGCACCACCTTCAACGTACGCGCCTACCCGCATGAAGACAATGCCGTAACCTCCCTGGTGACCGGCGCCGTGGAAGTGGTGATGGACAAAAAGACCGTGCGCCTGATGCCGAACGAAAAACTCAGCGTATCCACCCTTCAGCCCGTGAGCAGCGGCGTGGCGGACCGTGAGACTATCGTGCCCGCGCCCGCCGTGAAATCCACGCTGACCGAAGTGAGGGACAGTGTGATCGCGGAGACGGCCTGGGTGCAGAACAAACTCGCTTTCAAATCGCAGCCCCTCGAAAAAGTGGTCATACTGCTGGAGCAGTGGTATGGCGCGGATATCCGCTTCAGGAACGAAGATAAAAAACAGGTGAGCCTGACGGCCGTATTTGAAAAAGAATCGCTGACGGAGGCATTGGAAGCGCTGGAGCTGACAGGATCATTTCATTTTAAGAAAGATGCCGCGGGCATTATCTGGATAGAATAAAAAACAAAATCAATTTTCGGGTGTAAACAGGAACAGGTAAAACGAATGCGGGAATTATAGTATATCGGGACATGCCCGCATTGAATATTTCGCTAACAAACAGAACAAATTAGAGCCGGATGCGGGAAGATATACCTGCATTTAACATGTGAAAACTTAACAGGCTGTGGGTGCAACGGCATGACCTTGCACACATTTAATTTCTCGAAAAAGGATCATTACATTTTTAACGACATGCCGATGGTATAACAAGACACACCAGCACAAATTTTTAATTAAAGCAATAGGGCCAAAAAAAACGGGAAATGTTCGCACCATTCCCCGTGTAATTACCGGCTAATGACGTTGCTATGCGTATACATGAACTATTTCAATTAACCGACAATTCAAAGGTATGAAAAAATGTCAAGAGGTGAGATGGCTTCCACCCCGGCGAGGCCTCAAAAAACTACTCCTTATTATGAAGCTCTCCGCGATCATCGTTTTTGTTGTATGCATGCAGGCTAGTGCCTCCGTACGCGGGCAGAACACGATTTCCGTAAAATTATCCCGCACCAATCTTGAGAAGGCATTCTCACTCATTGAGCTCACAACGGAGTACCGTTTTGTGTACAATGATGATCATCTCCCGCTCACCACCAGGGTGAGCCTGGACGCCAGGAACTGGCCCATCACCAAAGTGCTGGACCAGATGCTGCAAAATACACAGCTCAGCTACCGCCTGATGCCGAACAACCTCATCGTGATAGCCCCCGCCGGCAACGAACGCAGGGATGTAACGGCCAAAGGTAAGGTGAGCAGCCCTTCCGGCGAACCTTTACAGATGGTAAGCGTGCGCCTGAAAAATACGCAGATAGGTACCTTTACCAATGAAAAAGGCGAATTCGAGCTGAAAGTGCCGGAAGAAGGCATCCTTGTGTTCAGCTATGTGGGTTATGAATCCCAGGAGCTGCCCGTGAACGCCGCATCTGCCATGCAGGTAAAGCTGGAGCCCAATTCCAACTCCATGGAAGAAGTAATAGTGGTAGGTTACGGCACCCAGCGCAAGATCAATGTAACCGGCGCCATAGACCAGATAGGCGGCAAACAGCTGGCTGAAAGGCCCATTGCCAATGTATTCCAGGGCCTGCAGGGCCTCAGCCCCGGCCTCAACATCACCTATTTCGGCGGCCAGCCGGGTCAGACGCCCACCATCAACGTGCGCGGCTTTACCTCCATCAACGGCGGCTCCCCTCTCGTGATCATCGACGGTATCGCCTCCGCCACGGATGACCTGCTGCGCCTGAACCCTTCAGACATCGCGTCTATCTCCGTGCTCCGCGATGCTGCTTCCGCAGCCATTTACGGCGCCCGTGCCGCATACGGCGTATTGCTGGTGACCACCAAAGAAGGAGTGTCCGGCGGCAGGCAGCTGCTGTCTTATAACAACTACTTCGCCATGTCAAGGCTCACCGTACTGCCCGAGGCGGTTACAGACCCTTACATTTATTCCCGCGTGCTGGAAACCGCTACGGACAATACACCCTGGGATTATGTGAACTACACCGACGACCATTACGCCTGGGCCAAACAACGGTCCGAAGACCCTTCCCTCCCGGAAGTGCGCGTAGATCCCTCCGATCCCAACAAATGGGCTTACATGGGCAGCAATAACTGGAACGACTATTTCTTCGCCAAAAGCAGCCCTTCACAATATCATTCCATCTCCCTCAGCGGCTCCGCCGAAAACGGCAAAAAGCTGCCGGTGTCCTACCTGCTGAGCGCGGATTATACTAAAGAAAACGGCCTGAACAAACTCACCAAAGACGACTGGGACCGCTATGGCCTGCGCGGCAAGCTGAACCTGAGACCGCTCAAATGGCTGAGTGTGGACAACAACCTGAACATTTACCAGACACGCAGGACACAGCCCACCGTCAACATTACCGACATCTACTACCTCCAGCCAACAGATGTAGCCAAAAACCCGGACGGCACCTGGGCCAATACCGGCGCCGGCAATCTTGCAGCCAGGCTCACAGAGGGCGGCGGCAGGCAGGACACCCGCTTCGGCTTCCAGAACATTGCCAAAGCCACCGGCACCTTCCTGAACGGCGACCTGCAGATCACCGGCGACGCCAGTTTCAAACGCGAGCTGTGGAAATACCACACCGACAGTAAAAAATACAGCATCGGTTACGGACCGAACGACATCCGCCAGGTGGGCGGCGCAGGTTATGTGACCGAAAATACGGGCAATATCAACCATGATGTGTTCGACCTGTTTGCCAACTACAACAAAACCTTCGGCAAACATGCCATCAAACTGCTGGCGGGTTATAACCAGGAAAGTTATAAATGGCTGCTGACAACCTCTACCCGTAACGGTCTCATTTCCTCCAGCCTGCCCTACATCGGCCTTACCAGCGGCGAAAGCACCATCACCGTTCCGTTCGGCAATGACTGGAACTATGCTATCCGCAGCTTCTTCGGCCGTGTGAATTATACCTACAACGACAAATACATTCTTGAGCTGAACGGCCGTTACGACGGCTCTTCCCGCTTCCCCGAAAGCAACCGCTGGGGCTTTTTCCCGTCTGTATCAGCAGCCTGGATCGCCAGCGAGGAATCGTTCATCAAAAACAATATCAGCCAGCTGAGCACCCTCAAACTGCGTGCATCGTATGGCAACCTGGGCAACCAGAGCGTGGACTACTTCGGTTACATGCAGCTGTTCCCCAAAGACGACCAATCGGATTACCTGATCGGCGGCAACGTCATCCCCGTGATCACCGGCTCCCCCACCCTCCAGGTGGACCCGCGTACCTACACCTGGGAAAAAGTGACCACGGCAAACGTTGGTGCTGACGTAGGCATATTCAAAGACAAAATACTGGCCGGCTTCGACTACTTTGTACGGAACACCACCGGCATGCTCACGCCGGGCCAGGAGCTCCCCGGGGTACTGGGTACAGCGGTGCCAGAACAGAACGCGGCGGACCTCAGGACCAAAGGCTGGGAACTTTCTGTGAACTACCGCGATTATGTGAACGTAGGCGGCAAACCGCTGAACTTCTCCGTACGCGCCATTCTCTCCGATTCCCGTACCCGGATCACCAAATTCAGGAACGATCAGAAACTGCTGAACAACTACTATGAAGGCCAGGAAATAGGCGAACTGTGGGGCCTTACGAACGACGGCACTTTCAAAGACGCGGCAGAGATCGGCAAGCTGGACCAGACCGATCTTATTCCCTGGGGCGCGATAGACGTGGTGCCCGGATGGCCCAGGTACAAAGACTTTGACGGCAACAGCAAGATCGAAAGAGGCTTTAGCGCAAACGATCCGAAAGACCTGCGCGTGATCGGCAACACCTCCCCCCGCTACCGCTACGGCATCAACCTCGATATGGACTGGAACGGCATAGACCTCTCCGTGTTCCTGCAGGGCATCGGCAAGATGGATTATTATCCGCACCACTACCTGTACTGGGGCCCTTACCAGCAGCCATACGCCAACATTTATCCCTGGAACCTCGACTTCTACCGAGGCGAAGCCGATACAGACGCAGAGCGCGCCAAACACTCCGCATCCTACATCGCGGCTGGCCTGGCGGACGCCAATCCGAACGCATATTTCCCGGTAATGCAGTCATGGCTGGCGGATAACAATTATACCAACAGCGGCGGCAGGACCGGCCTGGATATGCCACAGACCAAATATCTGCTGAACGCGGCCTATCTCCGCATCAAAAACGTAACCATCGGTTACACGCTGCCCAACTCCCTCACCAAACGTTACAAGATCAGCCGCCTGCGCCTGTTTGTAAGCGGTGAGAACATCTTCGAGTTTTCGTCCATCAAAAAATACCTGGACCCTGAATCCATCACCGACGGCTATGGCTGGGAATATCCCTACCAACGTAAATACGCGGCCGGCCTGAACCTGGACCTGTAATGGATTAAAACTGTAAATGAACTGAACATGAAAAAATTACCGATATACTTGATAGCGGCGCTTGCAGTAACCACTTCCTGCAACAAGGACTTCCTGAACCGCTACCCGGAAACGGCCATCACACCGGAAGTTTTCTTTAAAACACAGGAAGACCTGGCGCTTTATATGAACGGTATGGTGTCCCAACCCGGCACCGGCGCATACTTCAGCGACCAGAACACGGACAACTGCGCCACTACTGCCGCCGTGGAAATGAAAAATATCATGACCGGCACGCCCACCGCCACCAATATCACCGGCGGCTGGGACTGGGGGCGCCTGCGCAACCTGAACTATTTCCTGGAGAACTACGAACGCGCCGCCACCACGCAGGAGATCAAAGATCACCACGCCGGCCTTGCAAAATATTACCGCGCCATCTTTTACTTCGAAAAAGTAAAACGTTACTCTGATGTGCCCTGGTACTCCAAACCGCTGGACCCTTCGGATGCGGAACAGCTCAACAAAGCCCGCGACCCGCGCGCGCTGATCGTGGACAGCGTGATGAACGACCTGGCATTTGCCGCCGCGCATGTAAAGGACCGTTCTTCCAACACGCCCGCCGTACCTACCAATACACCGGACAAATGGTCCGTGATGATGATGTACGCCCGCATAGCCCTGCACGAAGGCACTTACCGCAAATACCATCCTGAACTGAGCCTCGGTGGCAGCGCAAACAGCTTCCTCGAAAAAGCAAGGGACATTTCGCTGGAGATCATGAACAGCGGAGAGTTCCAGATATACAACACCGGCAAGCCCGAAGCGGATTACGGCCTCCTGTTCAACAGCCAGGACCTCAACAGCAACAAAGAAGTGATCCTCGCCACAGCATATGATCAGACCAAACAGATGGGCTCCAGCAACAACGGCACCATCTTCGGGGATTACGAAGGCTCACCCGCGCGCAGCCTGGTGAACGAATACCTGATGAAAAACGGCACGCGCTTCACAGACCAGCCCGGCGCCATGCAGATGCCATTCACCCAGGAATTCCAGAACAGGGATGCCAGGCTGATGCACACCGTGGCTTATCCCGGCTGGAAGTTCGTAGCCGATGCCGCTCCCTACATTCAGAAACTCAATAAAAAATTCAGCGGCTACCACCAATTGAAAGGATATTACAATACCACGGACAACATCCTGCTGAACAGCGTGGACTTCCCCGTATACCGTTATGCGGAGGCCCTGCTCGCCTATGCCGAATCGCTGGCGGAATTGGGCACGCTCACACAGGCGGACCTGGACAAATCGGTTAATCTCCTGCGCGCAAGAGCAGGCGTTGCGCCTATGAACCTGGCCGCCGCCAATGCCAATCCGGACTTCTTACTGAGTACATCCTACCCGCTGGTTAGCGGTGCTATGGAAGGCGCTATCCTTGAGATCCGCCGTGAGCGCCGCGTGGAATTCGCACTGGAAGGTTACCGCTTCGACGACCTGATGCGCTGGGCTGCCGGTCAGCTGCTCGTAAAGATCCCCCAGGGCATGTACTTCCCCGGGCTGGGCAAATACGACATGACGGGAGACGGTCATGAGGACATCATCCTGATCGACAAAACCGCTACCATCCCGCCGGACGCCACCAAGGAAAAGAACGCCCTGGGCGTGCGCCTGGTGTACTACAAAGCCGGCACCATCAATGACGACGTGACGGTATACCTCAGCAACGGCACCAACGGCTACATGGTCACCGAAACGGGCACACGTACCTTCATCGAACCGAAGTATTATTACCGCCCCGTGCCGCAAAGCCAGGTATTGCTCAATCCCAATCTGAAACAGATATTCGGTTGGTAGGAAAATGACGTTAATTTGTAAACAGAAATAATTAATCGGATGAGACGACACGGCTTATTGTTATTGGTATTATTCACGGCGGGCGCCAGCTTCGCGCAGAACAAAAAGAAAGCGGTATTTATCATTGCGGACGGTATTTCCGCCGATGTGATAGAATCGCTGAACACGCCCAATATGGCGGCTATCGCCAAAACGGGCGCTTACATCCGCGCATATGTGGGCGGCGAAAAAGGCGGTTATTCCCAAACCCCCACTATCTCCGCGGTAGGCTACAACAGCGTGCTGACAGGCACCTGGGCGAATAAACACAACGTCTGGGACAACGACATCGCCGCGCCCAACTATCATTACCAGACCATCTTCCGCATACTCAAAGAGCAGCACCCGGAAAAGAAAACCGCCATCTACAGCAGCTGGACGGACAACCGGACCAAACTCGTAGGCGACGGCATGGCCGCCACCGGCAATATCAAATTCGATTACAAGTACGACGGCTATGAGCTGGACACGGTGAAATTCCCGCAGGATAAAGGCCGCGACTTCATGGAAAAGATCGACGACCTCGTGGCCACCGAAGCCGCGAACAGCATCCGCAAAGATGCGCCGGACCTGTCCTGGGTATACCTCGAATACACAGACGATATGGGACATATGTATGGCGACAGCCCGCAGTTCCACAACGCCATCCGCAAGCTGGACGACAAGATCGGGCGCATCTGGGAAGCTATTCAGTACCGTCAGAAGGAACATAAAGAAGACTGGCTGATCATCATCACGACAGACCATGGCCGCGACGAACACTCCGGCAAAGGCCATGGCGGCCAGACCGCCCGCCAGCGCTCCGGCTGGATCGTGACCAACCAGGCGAAGCTGAACAACTACGCGCAGTATTATTACCCAGGCGTAGTGGACATCATGCCCACCATCGCACGGTTTATGGATCTCCGTTTACCCCTTCACGTGAGCCGCGAATCGGACGGCATTGCGCTCACCGGTAAGGTATCCGTTGCACAGCCCACATTGCTCAAAGCGCCCGGCCAGCTGGACCTGAGCTGGAAAGCGATGGATAAGGAAGGCACCGTGAAGATATGGCTCGCCAGCACGAACAAATACAAAGAAGGCGGTGAAGACGAGTACAAAATGGTGGCTGAAGTGCCCGTGACCAGGGAACATTACCAGATCGACATCAAAGATACCCCCTCCGAATTCTACAAAGTAGTGCTGGAAGGAAAGGAGAATATGGTCAACAGGTGGATCGTGAAAGAAAAAAAGAAATAAAAACACTTTCCTATCTCAACAAAAAGGCAACTGGTTTTCAATCAGTTGCCTTTTTTATTTGGGTTTTAGCCCAAACTGATTTAACTTTTCATTAACAAACAAACGTAACGGATTCTGTCAATACCCGCTAATCGGAACCGCCTGTCATGAACACGATCTCACATTATCTCAAAAACATTATCAACCTGGGTGCACAAGGTGCGGATGCGAACCAGGCGAGGTCTATCGTGATCGTGAATATCATGGGCATTATCCCCGCCATTTTCACCGTCATCATGGCTCCCATCCTTTACTGGGTGACCGGTGACCTGGCGATACTGATCAGTCCATTGATAGAAGGCTCCATCCTTTTTACCATACCGCTCTGGAACGTACTGCGCCGGCACAACATTGCCAAACTGGTGATGTATTCCACCCATAGCCTCGGCCTGCTGTACTTCGGCCTGCTGATGGGGCCCAATGCGAATATCGAACTGATCGTTGTATTCCTGATAGGGCTTTCTTTCCTGATCTACCCGAACGTAACCCCGAGAGTGATCAGCATCGCGGCCGTTGTGGGCGTATTGACCATACTTGGCATCAGTTTCGGTTATCACTTCGTGAAGTGGCTCGTACTGGCCGCCACCATCCTGCTGAACGTGATGGTGTTTTATTTTTATTCCGCGCATTTTAATGAAAGCATCGATACGCTGGTGAGGCTGAACAAAGCCAAGAGCCAGGAATTCAACCGTACCAACCATGAAACGCGCAACCACCTGAACGTGGCGAACACCGTGTGCGAAGAATACCTGCGGAACTTTCCCAGCGATACGGAAAACGTAACGATCCCGGTGAGGGACGCGAAAGCGCTGAGTTTTTCCATCAACCGCATCAAGGAAGTGGTGAACAATGTGCTGGACTACAGCCAGCTGGAGCACAGCCGGCCAACACCCGCTTACAAAAAAGTAGACCTGGAGCAGTGGGTGGAAGACCTGATCCAGTCCTACCAGGTATTTGCCGGTGAGAAAAACGTGAGCATCGTGCTGGAGCTGATGCCGGGCCTTCCCGACAAAGTGCTGGCCGATGAAAAGGCCATGACCACCATACTTTCCAACCTTCTTTCCAACGCCATCAAGTTCACCCACGCCGATACCGCCATTTCCGTGCAGCTGGATGCCGGGCGTGACAATATCATCATGCGGGTGACAGACCAGGGGCCGGGGCTTACCGAAAGCCAGCGCGCGCACCTTTTCCAGGCTTATATTACTGACCGCGGCAACCGTTATAAAGGCACCGGCCTGGGTATGCCTATTGTGCTGGAAACCCTCAAACTGCTCAGGGGCAGCATTACGGTAAAAAGCAACACCGGCATGGGCAGCGCATTCACCGTCACCATCCCGGTAACCGTGCCGGAACAGGAATCTGTATCGCCAACCGAACAGTTAAGACCATTGGGCAAAACGGTGCTGGTGGTGGATGATAACCCTATGAACCTCCGCGCATCGGAAATGCAGCTGAAAAAAATAGGCTGCGCCGCCATCAAACACACGGACGTACTTGCCGCCATCCAGTCCACTTTCCTGGAATGCCCTCACCTTATACTTCTTGACTACCAGCTAAACGGCATGGATGGGCTGGAGGCCATCCGCCTGATCAGAAAACAGGAACATTTAAAAGACGTACCGGTAATTATAACATCCGGTGTTGCCGGCATAGATACCAATAAAGGATTACTGGCAGCCGGGGTAACGGGTTTCCTAAGCAAACCCATCGAGCTGCACCGCCTGTACCAGTATATACAATTGTCAGAAAACGCGTTAACAACCAGCTGAAAAAACCGGCACAACTAAAGACACAGTGCCCAATGATCCATACAGTTCCAAAACATGCGGAACCGTGTGACTGTTTGATGTTTTACTGCGATATTCCTGCCTGTAGAGTAATCCTGCGTTTGCGGCCATGCGCTGTTACTTCGAGAGACGCGCCAGCCATACCCTTGCTTTTTCTTTTTTGAATCCAATCACCTAAACCATCAGTTTATGCAAACACTCACTTTGGATCGGGCATTGTACTGCCCTTTCCCGGCGCGTATTAACGCCATGGTTGATGCGGTAGAAGAGCATACCGATCAATGGACCCTGGCCTTTGACCTGCACCGCGGGGACTCTTTCCTGGAATACAAACGGAGCGCTTTCGGGCACATGACCAGCCGGTTTTATCCCACCGCGGGTTTCAAACGCTTGTGTATTACGAACGACCTGCTGGTGCTCCTCTTTTTGCTGGACGACATGCTGGATCACGAGTCCGGGCCCGATGCCCCGCCGGTGAACTTTGAGCAGCTGGCTAAACAGTTCTGCAACGTACTGATCCACGACGAGGCGCATACCTACAAAAGCGGGCCGGTACTGGCTGCTTTGAGCGATGTGTGGCGCCGGATGCGCGAGCTGTGTAATGCGGAGCTGAAAGGGCAGTTCATCCAGGATATCGTGCTGCTGTTCAAAGCCATCAAATGGCAGAACCAGAATGCCCAATCAGGCATCATTCCTTCCCTGGACGAGTACAGCCACTGGCGGCCTTTATTCGGCGGCGCTCACCTGGCGGCCAGCCTGATTTTTTTTGCCGAAAACACACAAACTCCTTTGAACACTTTCCGTAAAAAGCCCCTGGACCTATTGACGACATTATGCGGCCATCTTGGCTGCTGGGCAAACGATCTTATTTCCCTGCAAAAGGAACAGGGGCATGGGGATTTTCACAACCTGGTGCCTATTCTGCAAAATGAATACGGCCTGACGGAGGACATTGCATCCGACAGGGCGGTGCAGATCCACAACCAGGAGATGCGGGATTTCCATATGCTGTACAAGCGGCTGGACTATTATGTGGGCAAACAAAAAGACATCGGCACGTACATTACGGACCTGGCGATGATCGTACGGGGCAACCTGGACTGGTCGTTTATCGATTCGGAGCGGTATAGCAGCAGGGTGAACATGATGTAGGAAAATAAGAAGCCGGTAGGGGACGATTGAGATAAAAAACAGTAAGGCGGCTGAGCGGCGATGGCTGAGCCGCCTTTTTTTGATTAATAGTATATTCTCCTATAGCCAAAGTATACGGTACGTATAGGATACGTAAAGGAGAGGTATAGGAGAGCGTTGAGAGAAGACTGTTAAAATAGTACCAGGAGGTTGCCGTTTTCCGGGAAAATGAAGGCTGAATAACAAAAAGGCCGCCTCTTTTGAGACGGCCTTCAGGCATTTTGGAGCGGAAAACCGGGCTCGAACCGGCCACCCTCAGCTTGGGAAGCTGATGCTCTACCAAATGAGCTATTTCCGCTGGTAAGGAGGACAAATATACAGCGTCCCCTTCAAAAAATTAACATTCCGTCATCTTGTTGAAAAAATTATTCCCCGGCTGTTGCGGGAGCAATCAGGAAAAGTGCTGACGCTAACAGGCCGCGGCCGCCCCGGTCTTTAACCTGGAAAGATACGCGCTGGGCGTTTCGCCGGTGATCTTTTTGAAGTAATTGTTGAAGGAGGACTTGGCCTTGAAGCCGCATTCAAAGGCAATCATGAGGATGTTTACCGGCAGGTTCTTCTGGTAGATAGCCGTCATTATTTCCAACGCACAGGAAATACGGTATTCGTTGATATATTGATAAAACGGTTTCCCTGCATACACATTCAGCGCCTCGGATACATGATATTTGCTTTCGCCGATGGCGGCGGACAGTTTATCGAGGCTGAGGTCCGGGTCCAGGTAAAGTTTGGTGGCGGCAAGATGCTGATCCAGCTTCTGGAGTATTTTTTTATGTTCCGTTTCCGCCAGTTGTATTTTTTTGGGAACAGGTATTTCCGCTTCCGTCACCTCCTCAATATCCGGAAGCAGCAGAATCGGTGCGGGCGCCGGGGTGCGCGCTCCCGGTATACCCGCATATTTAAACCGCAGTATTTCGATGCAGATAACCGACAACAATATGTAACAGATATTCCGGCAAAGCAGCATGCTTTCCATGGAAGGCCCAGTGAATAAACTGATCGTTTTAAAAATGGCCCCAGTTACCGCCACGGCCAGCATCAGTACGCTGATGTGCAATACCAGCTGCCGCTCCCCTTTTGCCTGGATGAGGCGTAGCTTCCGGAAAATAATGAGCGGGTAAAACGCGCCGGATGCCATAAACAGCCATGTGGATGTATCGTTATACACCTGTAAAGCACGGTGCCCTACCGGCACATCCGCCAGCAGCAGGCAGAATACCGTCAGGTAACCGATGGCGGCCAGCACAAAAGGAATAAAAAGGTACATCCGCGTGGCGGGGATAAACTTATCGTCCAGCAGCTTCAGCACATATAAATAGGCCAGCGGCCCGTAACAAAAACCTATAAAAGTATTCATCTGCGTACGGATTTGCAGGTCCTCCACAAATGAATAGATATAAAATTTGATACCCAGGTGCGTGGCAATGCAACATAACAATACGACCAGCAGGGCATCCGCTTTGTTGCGGAATTTGTTTTTCCACAACAGCAAAACTGCTATCAATGCCTGGAATGCGCCTATTGAAATTACATATAACATACCCCGGATTCTGGGTTAAAATTAGAGCTATCGTATTATGCGAATGTTAACTCAAACGATTTACGCCGCATTTAGGGCATTGGTAATAATTTGGTAACACCCTCTAACTAAATGGTTTTCAATACATGCACGTACTATTGCATCGGAATGGTCTTCCTGGGGTACAGGTACATCTACCCGGTCGTATGGCTTCCGCCGGTTTCTGACTTTTGGAGAAAATTTATCAACTATGATCGCTGGCTTTAAACAAATCCCTATCACCATTTTTATGCTGACGCTCGTTTCAGCGGCGAAAGCACAGACCGTCAAAGGAGTGGTAAGCGGAAAAGACGGGCAGCTGCCCGGGGCAACTGTTCAGGCACCCGTTACCAGGCAAGGCACCGCCACGGACCTCAACGGGAGTTTTACCCTTAACACGCAGGCTACAGGAAAGGTAAAGATCATTGTTACCTATATAGGCCACGAGGCCCGGACAATAGAACTGGATGTAAAAAAAGGCATTACAGACGCCGGCATCATCCAGCTGGAACCAGCCGGCCAGATGAAAGAAGTGTTGATCAAAGGCACCATGGCGCCTTCGCAGCTGAAGGCGCTGAGCATCAAAAAAAATTCCCTCGCGATCATGGATGTGATTGCGGCCGATGCGATCGGCAAACTGCCGGACCGTAATGCCGCCGAAGCCGTGCAACGTGTGCAGGGCGTGGCAGTAGCCCGCTATCACGGCGAAGCGGACGCCGCTACCGTACGCGGTACGCCTTTCGCATGGACCTCCATCCTTTTTAACGGCAACCGCCTGCCGAGCGCCAACGTAATGGGCAGCCGCAATTCCGTGCTGGATGCCGTGCCTTCTGAAATGATCCAGTACGTACAGGTGTCAAAAGCCATTACGCCGGACATGGAAGGCGACGCTATCGGGGGATCCATCAATTTTATTACCCGCACCTCCCCCGCCAAACGCCAGCTGAACGTAAGTGCGGCCGCCGGTTACAATACTTTTTCAAAAGACGGCACATACAATGGTTCTGTCGTTTACGGCGACCGCTTCTTTAAAAACAAGCTGGGCGTAATGCTGGCTGCCGCCATCTGGAACCGGCAGTGGGGTACCGATGCCTTTGATGTATCCTACAACACCGGGCTGAGCGATCCCGGCCAGCGGAAGTCCATCAGCACCGTGATGCTGAAACGGTATATGGGCAAACGACAAACCTATGGGGCGAACCTGGGGCTGGATTATACCTTCAACGCGGGCAATAAGATATTTATACGCGGCCTGATGGACAAGTTCAACGACATCCGCCCGGTATACGAATCCTACGTGGATTACAACAACAGCCAGTACCAGTACAATTACCGCTATTCCTATTACCAGACGGTGCTGAACGGCGCGGAACTGGGCGGCGAACATCAGCTGGGAGCCAAAATAAAAATGGACTGGACCGTGAGCAATTATTACACAAAATATTTCCTCGAAACACCTCCGACCAATTCCAATAAAGGGTTGCCCATCTCCACTTTCAGGCAAAAGATCACGGGCGGTTTCACCAATCTCTCCTCGGATGGAAAACGTTACTGGGGCTTCGACTCCAATGACGGGAAAGGCGGCGCACCCCTGTCTTTCGACCCGGGAATAAAAGACGCCGGCGAAAAAATGGATCCTTCCAAACTCACGCTTCAGCAGCTCGTCATCGCCCAGCTGGACACCCGGGAGGAAGACAAAACGGCGCAGCTGAATTTCAGGTTCAACCTCAGCAGCAAGATACACCTGAAAGCAGGCGCCAAATACAGGTATAAAGACCGCAGCGGTATGTTCGGGTCCAGCATCGTATACCTTGCCGGGGCTTCCCTTGGCATTCCGCAATCGCCCGCCCTACTGCCGCTGAGCCAGCTGGAACGCACGGACTTCCCTATGCGCGGCGGTTTCTTTAAAGGCATGGACGGGAATTATGATTCCTATGCCATCAATCCGCTCACCAAACAGCAGCTTTTCGACCTCCTGGATACTGCCACCCTGCGCAAAAACGGGTTCATGAACGTGACACCGAAAACCAATCCCACCAATATTTACAGTGGCTCCGAAGCGGTAACGGCCGGTTATGCCATGGCTGAAATAGACGCCAGCGACCGTTTTAAGATCGTGGCCGGCGTGCGGAACGAATACACCACCTTTACCCTTCACGGCACCAAAGCGACCACCGCCGGTACACCCGCCGCCACCACGCTCAGCCCCGTAACGGTGAACAATACGTATAACGCGCTGCTGCCGATGATACACCTGAAATACAACATCAATCAGCAGGCCAGCCTGCGCGCAGCGTACACCCGTACGTTCGTCCGCCCGAACTTCTCCGACCTTACCCCAGGTGAATCGGTGGACAATACCAAAAATCCCGTTACGATCACCAAAGGCAACGTGGACCTGAAACCCACTTTCGCCAGCAACTTTGACCTGATGGGGGAATATTATTTCAAAAACATCGGCCTGCTGTCCGGCGGCGTGTTCTATAAAAAGATAAAAGACGTGGTGTTCAGCAACAGGATCAATTTTCAGCAGGACGGCCAGAACTACACGCTGACGCAGGCGCAGAACCTCAGCGATTCCTGGCTGATAGGCGCGGAAGCCGGCATCAACAAAAGACTGGACTTCCTTCCCGGTATCCTCTCCGGCCTTGGCGTGGAACTGAACTATACTTTTATCAACTCCGAAGTAAAACCCACCGGCACCTACACCACTACCCTGCCCAACCAGAGCAAACACCTGTTCAACAGCATCCTGTTCTACGAAAGGAAAGGCGTAATGGTACGCCTGGCGGGTAATTACCGCGGGGCTTCCGTGGAATCCATCAACCAGCAGCTAGGCCCGGACTTCTACACTTATACAGACCGGAACTTCACCGTGGATGCCTCCGCTACCGTCAATATCACCTCTTCCATCCGTGCATTCGTGGAGCTGAACAACCTCACGAACGAGCCGCTGAAAGTATACATGGGCAGCCGCAACAGGATCGTCAGTAACGAGTGGTACGGCAGCCGCGGGCAGGCCGGTATCCGTTGGGACATTATCAAATAATTTTAAACTGGTATAGAAAATGAAAAAATTGATTCTTGTTTTTTCCATGCTGGCCCCCGTAGTGGCGTTTGCACAGCTGGCGGACAGCACGCAGCGGCTGGTGCGTATGCAGGGAGCGCTCAACTTCCGGGATGTAGGCGGTTATAAAACCCGTGACGGGAAAACGGTGGTCACCGGGAAGGTATTCCGCTCCGCCGATGTAAGTAGGCTTACAGACCAGGACCTGAAAACCCTCGAAGAAAAACACATCCATACTGTATTCGATTTCCGGGGGCGGAAAGAAGCCGCCGCCGCGCCGGATCACATATTGCCCGGCAGCAGGTACACGCTTTGCCCCGCTGGCAGCGATAGCCTGCCCAATGCCGCTATGATGGCGGACATTATCAAACAGGGTGGTTTTCTCGAAAAATTCTACAGCAATGTAACCCCGCTGGGAGAGCGGTACAAACCCCTGTTCCAGGAATTGCTGGTGTTGCCCGCCAATGAATCCGTCATGTATCATTGCACCGGTGGCCGTGACCGTACCGGCATGGCTACGGCTTTGTTCCTCTACGCCTTACAGGTGCCGCAGGATGTAATAGAAGCGGACTTTACCGCCAGCAACGTATACCTGGCACCGATGAACGCCCGGATGTTCCAGGGGCTCCAACAGATGACCGGTATGACCGAACAGCAGATCAGCAAAGCCATGGCGCTGAAACCGGAGCATCTCCGCAGTATGTTCAACTCTCTGAAAAACACCTACGGCTCCGTGGAAAATTTCTTTTCGAAAGAGCTGGGTATCGGGGAAAAAGAGCTTAGGACATTGCGTGAAAAATATACGATGTAAGAATGCCTGTTATAAAAACAGCCACGCCGGTTCTCCCCGCGTGGCTGTAAATGCCTCCGCCAACAGCGGGGGCATTTTTAGTGCTCAGGTTCCTTACACCTCCGGTGGGATCGCCATCCTTACCTCCACGATCGCTCCAACTTCGATAATGGGGCATCCTTTCGCGATTTCCACAGCTTCTTCGTAATCATTTGCTTTGATCAGGAACAGGCCGCCGATGGATGCTTTTTCTTCCGCATACGGACCGTTTAACACCATGTCATTTTGTTTTACCACCCTTCCGTCTGTATCCCAACGTTTGAGGGGATTCACGAGTTTGTCCTGCGCGGCTATGCCGGCTATCCAGTCCTGGTAAGGCTTCAGGGCAGCCTTCATTTCCTCGGCAGACGGCTTTGGGTCTTTGCTTGTCAGATCACGGTGGATCGCTACCAAAAATTCATTCATGTTTGCTTTTTTAATTGATTTATAAACGGTTTCGGTATTGAGGCGGTTCTATCCGTTTTGGTTTGAGTGGCTGTTCTTTCATGCGGATAGTGTCGTCCAGGAATTCGCATCCCTCGCTCGTGTTTTTTTCCGGGGTGTTCGGGGGTTTGGGTTCATCCTCTTTCGGCGGAAATGCGGGTCTTTCTTTTTCGTTGTTTGAAATTGCCTTCTCCATCATTCAGCACTTAAAATGTTACTACATATTTTTTTTTCTTAGTGTATCGGCAATGATCCATTCGTCGAAACCAATGGCGCCGATACGGGCGCCCTCACCAGGAACGAGGGATTTGTCATCGGGCTTCGCGCCGAAGTATAATGCCTCCACATCCGTCACCACCTGGCGGGGATCGCCGGTAACGCTCAGGTAGCGGCGTATCCATTCATCCATTCCCAGGCGTTTGGGGCCGGCTATTTCGATGATCGAATTGAGCGGTGTCCCCAGGCTTACATCTGCCACGGCGGCCGCTACGTCATCCGCCGCAATAGGCTGTACCAGCGCCGCCGGCAGATGCACGGCCTTTCCCTGATTGCCCGACTGCGCAATGGAACCGGCAAACTCGAAGAACTGCGTGGAGTGGACGATCGTATACGGTATGCCCGAATCCCTGACCAGGTTTTCCTGGGCCATCTTTGCCCTGAAATAGGCGCTGTCCTTCAGGCGGTCCGTACCCACGACGGACAATGCGATATGATGTTTTACGCCCGCTACCGCTTCCGCGGCCAGCAGGTTGCGGCCCGATGTGGTGAAAAATTCCATCACGGCATTTTCTTCAAATGATGGGGAATTAGCCACATCGATGACCACCGATGCGCCTTTCAGCGCTTCCGCCAACCCTTCGCCGGTAATGGTATTCACCCCGGTGGCCGGTGACGCCGTCAGCACTTCATGCCCAAGCGCGCCGAGCCTGGTGGCAACTTTTGAGCCTATTAGACCGCTGCCACCGATGATTACAATTTTCATGGTTCCTCCTTTTGGCCCTGTTTCTGGCCTTTTGTTAAAAATCTAACAGCGGCGGAACTAAACCTGTGCCACGAATTCAGCGGGTTGATTTGCAATATTTTAATTTTTAAAGCGGGAAATAAAATATTGGCATTTCAATAATTGTTGCGGAAAAACAGATGGTAGTATGTTGAAAGAGAATACTTTGTAATTTTCAAAAAGAACTATCGTAAATTTATCGGAGCATACCACCCATAAACCGTCCTTATCATTGAAACCAAAAATACTCATCGTAGAAGATCAGTTTATTGAAGCCAAAAGCCTCAATGTCATCCTGACCAATGCGGGATATTCCACCTGCACCATCGCAAGGTCTGTGGCCGTTGCATTGTCCGTCATCGAAAGGGAAAAACCGGACCTGGTCCTCGTTGATATTTTCCTACAGGGCGAAGGCACCGGTATTGACCTCGGGAAAATACTGCATGAGAAAAACATGGCGTTTGTTTACCTCTCCGCCAATTCCAACCGGCAGATACTGGACGCCGCAAAATCAACGAAGCCATATGGTTTTATGGTCAAACCCTTCCGTGCGAAGGATGTGCTGATCATGCTGGACGTGGCGCTGTATCTCCACCAGAACAGGCAGCCGGCAATAGACGCCGGTTCTTCAGCTAAAAAGAAACCGCCCACCGCGCTTCCTCCCGAGCTGAGCCAGCTTATCGGCAGCAGCCCGAAATTCAACGAAGTACTGGAACAGGTGAAAATGGTAGGCCCGATAGATACTTCCGTGCTGATACTCGGCGAAAGCGGCACGGGAAAAGAAATGATCGCCCATTCCATCCACAAGCTGTCGGCACGAAGGTTCAAACCGTTTGTGGTGGTGAACTGCGGCACGCTGCCCGCGAACCTGATCGAATCCGAGTTGTTCGGGCATGAAAAAGGCACGTTTACCGGCGCACTGGCAAAACGCATAGGCAAATTCGAACTGGCGGACGGCGGCACTATATTCCTGGACGAGATCGGGGAACTGCCGCTGGAACTGCAGGTGAAATTCCTGCGGGTGCTCCAGGAAAGGGAGATAGAACCGCTGGGCGGAAAACCCCGGAAGATCAATGTAAGATTGCTGGCCGCCACGAACAAAGACCTGGAAGAAGAAGTAGCCGCGGGCCGCTTTCGGATCGATCTGTATTACCGCCTGAATGTATTCCCGATGCGGCTGCCCGCCCTTCGCGACAGGAAATCGGACATCCCCCTGCTGGCGGACTTCTTCATAAAAAAATACAGCGAGGAAAAAAAACCGGTGCCCACGCTTTCCCGCAAAGCCACGGAAACGCTGATGGCCTACGACTGGCCGGGCAATATCCGGGAACTGGAAAATACCATCCAGCGGAATATCGTGATGACCAGCGGCGCCGTGATAGACCAGCTCGAAATTCCCACCTCAAGATTGTCCATCACGCTGCCCTCCACCGATAAAGACCGCTTCAAAACGATGATAGAGAACGAACGGGATCATATCATCTCCGTACTGGAAAGCTGCAACTGGAAAATATCCGGGAAAGGCGGGGCCGCCGAGATACTGGACATCAATGTCAATACACTGAATTCAAGGATCAGGAAACTGGGGATTCAAAAAGAGATCATTGCCAGGAAAAGTTAAGCCGCCAGGACACCCCCGTAAATCAACCTTCACCATGAAAACAGGGTTGCTGTTTATCTTTTTCATTTTGACAATGGGCGGGATCTTCACCGCCGAACAGGCCTGTGCACAACAGGCATCTTCCGGCTATTCCATCCCCTTGCAGCGCATGCAGCTGAAACATACGGCCGCGTATGTGTTTTTCTGCCTGAAAGGGCGGGTGGATATGGACAGTATTGCCATTATGGTCAGCCAGGGTGAAAACCTCCCCTATTCCCTCTACTATGACGAAGACTACAGGGAGGGGCCGGATGGCCGCGTGAAAGAACTGCTGGCATTAGGAAATGATTATCTCCACCGTTCCGGCGCACACAGGTCCGACCTGGAAAATGCTTATAACTTTTTATCCGCCGCCAGGCAGGAAGCGGACAAAACCGGGAACGTCTACTGGCAGAAAGCAGCTTTGGCCGCGCTGGGCAGGTATTACCTGCAAAACAACGAGCCGGATAAAAGCCGGCAATGTTTTACACTTGCCGTGGACCTCGCCCGGAAGACCAGCCATACTTCCTGGCTGGCCGGGGCACTGGCGAACAGGGGCATCGGCAATGCCTACAATGACCCGCAAAAAGAAACAGACTACAATGAATCCCTGAAGCTGTACAGGCAGCAAAAAGACACGGTAAAACAAATAGAGATACTGACGAAGATCTACGAGATCCATTTTGTGCAGGGGAAGTTTGATACGGTTGTAAAACAATTGCGGCATGTAACGGAGCTCGAAAAACTGGTGGGCTTCAGGCATATCCATTACAACCATTCCGTGCTGGCATCACTGGCGTTTTATACAGGGAGTTTTGTGGATATATTCCGGGAAGCCAAAACGGCCGTTGAGATCATGGAAACCAATGGCGATTACGCATTTTCCAATTTCATATACAGCGCGCTGGCCAATGCGTATGCAGGTTTTGACAATTATGAAAAAGCCCTGTACTGGTTAAACAAAGGTTTTCATAAAGAAGGACAGAATGTTTCAAAGCGGATCTGGTATGACAACTTCTATAATGTGACCCTGAACATCTCAAAATACGGGCACCCTCAACAGGCGCTGGACGCGATCCTGCCTGTCATCAAAAAATATCCCCCGGTGGCCATGCATGAAAAAATGCATATCGCCCATGTGTTGGGTTATAGCTATCACGACCTGAACCAGCTCGATCTCAGTGAAAAATATTATACCATCATGCTGCCCTACCTGGATTCCCTCCGGGACGATCCCGGGGAACAGGATCGTTTGTTTTCCGCGTACATGGACCTTGCTCTTTTCCGCATCACCACCGGCCAAACCGGCCTTGCCCGGGAGTATTCCACGAAAGCCAGGATGATCATGGACAGCAGCCAGGTATTCCAGGTGAAAAGGGTGCACTGGGTACAATACAAGCTCGATTCCAGCACCGGGAATTACCTCGGGGCGCTTGCCGAGAGATATGCCGCCGGCATCCTGGAAGACAGCGTTTTTAACATGAGAAAAACCAGGGAATTCACCGAAATGCAGGTGCAGTACCAAACGGAAAGCCAGGAGAAAAACATTCAACTGCTTGAACAGAAAGACAAAGCCCGGCTGGCCACGCTTCAGCGGACAGACCTGATCAAAAACTTCACACTGGCGGGCATACTGGCCATGATACTGGTCACCGTGCTGGTGTATATCCAGTACCGGAACAAACAAAAAAGCAATGAACAGATACAGGAAAAGAACCTGGAGCTGGAACAGCTGGTGAAAGACAAGGAATGGCTGGTGAAAGAGATCCACCACCGCGTGAAGAACAACTTTCACATCGTAGCCAGCCTGCTGGAGATCCAGTCCAGCTACCTGAAAAACAAAGAAGCCCTTTCCGCCATCAAAGAAAGCCAGAACCGGATACATTCCATGTCCATCATCCACCAGAAACTTTACCAGTCCGAAACGTTTTCCACGATCCATATGCCGGAGTACATCTACGAGCTGGTAGAGTACCTGCGGGAAAGTTATGCGATCCGGCAAAACATCCTGTTCGACCTCCAGGTGGAAAACATCGAGCTGAACCACTCTTCCGCCATTACCCTTGGCCTGATCCTCAACGAAGCGATCACCAATGCCATCAAATATGCCTTCCCGGAGCAGGAAGACGGGAAGATATCCATATCACTCAGCCGCATGTCCGGTTCCCAGATCCTGCTTAGTATTTCGGACAACGGTCGGGGGCTGCCCCAGGACTTCGGCCGTAACAACATTGGCGCTTCCATGGGCATGGAGCTGCTGCAGGGGCTTACGGACGATCTCGGGGGCAGTTTTACCATCCAGACCCGCGAAGGCACCCATATCAATATCCTCTTCAGCGACCTTGGCCGGAAAACCGGTGAAGCCCCGTTCAAAAGCTGACCCGTCCCTCCCCTCCTGATGATCATTTAGTTAAACCACGGTCCGTCCAACATATTCCTGTCATTCTGTCATTTTTTTATGTATTTTTGCAGTCCTAAAAATGAAGTCAGGACATGCTGGAAACAGTACAGAAAATACAAGATGAAAGCCGCCAGGGCGAGGCAATTGTCCCGGCCAATGGGGACACGCGCACTTATTCAAAAAAATTCTATATAGAAAGCTATGGTTGCCAGATGAATTTTAATGATTCTGAGATCGTAGCGTCCATCCTTAACCAGGAAGGTTTTGGCGCCACCCGCAACGTGGACGAAGCCGACCTTGTGCTGCTGAACACCTGTTCCATCCGTGAAAAAGCGGAGCAGACCGTCCGCCAGCGCCTTACCGAATTCAAAAAGACCAAAAAAAATAAACCCGGCTTCCTCGTGGGTGTACTGGGCTGCATGGCGGAACGCCTTAAAGCCAAGTTCCTGGAAGAAGAAAAACTGGTGGACCTGGTGGTAGGGCCTGATGCTTACCGTACCCTTCCCGCCCTGATCGAAGAGGCGGGCACCGGCCAGAAAGCGATCAACGTGCTGCTGAGCCGGGAGGAGACTTACGGGGACATCAGCCCGGTGCGGCTGGACAGCAACGGCGTAACCGCCTTTGTATCCATCATGCGGGGCTGCAACAATATGTGTTCCTTCTGCGTGGTACCGTTCACCCGTGGCCGTGAGCGCAGCCGCGATCCCTATTCCATTCTCGCTGAGGCAACCGATCTCTTTGAAAGGGGGTACCGCGAGGTGACCCTGCTGGGCCAGAACGTGGATTCCTATTATTTCGTGGATGAGGCGAAGGACGAAACCGTCACTTTTGCCCTGCTGCTGGAAAAAGTAGCCGCCGTCAGCCCGCTGCTGCGCGTGCGTTTTTCCACTTCCCATCCCAAAGACATTACCGATGAAGTGCTGCATGCCATGGCCCGCCATGAGAACATCTGCAATTACATCCACCTTCCCGTACAAAGCGGCAGCAACCGCATCCTCCAGCTCATGAACCGTACCTACACCAGGGAATGGTACATGAAAAAGATAGACCGCATCCGCGAGATCCTGCCTGACTGTGCTTTGTCCACGGACGTGATCACCGGCTTCTGCACGGAAACTGAAGATGACCACCAGGACACCCTGGCCGTTATGGATTACGCGAAATACGAGCTGGCTTATATGTTCGCTTACTCGGAAAGGCCCGGTACCCTGGCAGCTCGCCGGTATACGGACGATGTGCCCGAAGAGGTGAAAAAACGCCGTCTCTCCGAAGTGGTGGCCCTTCACCGCGGGCATTCGCTGGAAGGCATGCAGAAAGAAGTGGGTAAAACCTGCAAAGTGCTGATAGAAGGCGTTTCCAAACGTTCGGACGCACATTATTTCGGAAGGAATGATCAGAATAAAGTAGTCGTATTCCCCCGGGAAAATTTCCAGAAAGGGGATTACGTGATGGTTAAAATAGATGACTGTACGGCAGGCACACTGATCGGTACGATCGTGCCAGCCTAACAAAACTCAGGAAATGGACAATATTCAAAGCATCAAAAACCGCTTCGCCATCATCGGCAACTCGCAGGCGCTCAATTACGCATTGCAGGTGGCCGCCCAGGTGTCTAACACCGATCTGACGGTGCTGATATCCGGCGAAAGCGGTGTGGGTAAAGAAGTATTTTCACAGATCATACATGCGCTCAGCGCCCGCAAACATAATCCCTTCATCGCCGTGAACTGCGGCGCTATCCCGGAAGGCACTATCGACTCCGAACTGTTCGGCCACGAAAAAGGTTCCTTTACCGGCGCGGTGGACAACCGTAAAGGTTATTTCGAAACCGTGAACGGCGGCACCATCTTTCTGGATGAGATCGGGGAAATGCCCCTCGGTACACAGGCCCGCCTGCTGCGCGTGCTGGAGACCGGCGAATATATCCGCGTAGGTTCCTCCAAAGTGCAAAAAACAGACGTGCGCGTAATAGCCGCTACAAACCGGGACCTGCTGGAACGTACCGAGCAGGGCAAATTCAGGGAAGACCTGTATTACCGCCTCAATACCGTACCCATCCGCGTACCCTCCCTCCGGGACAGGAAAGAAGATATTCCCATGCTGTTCCGCAAGTTCTGCGTGGACTTTGCCGAACGCTACAAAACCACCTCCATCCAGCTGGATGACGAGGCGCGTGAACTGCTGGTCAATTATCCCTGGCCCGGCAACGTGCGCGAGCTGAAAAACATCGCGGAACAGATTTCCGTACTGGCGCCAGAAAAGCTGGTACACGCTGCGGACCTGCGCAAATTCCTGCCGGATCAGCCCGCCATGAACCGTCTGCCCGCCATCGTACCAGGCTCTCACAACGGCGGAGGGGACTTCTCCAGCGAACGGGACATCCTCTACAAGCTGTTCTTCGACATGAAGAAAGATGTAACAGAGCTCAAAAAAATGTTCTTCGACATCCTGCAGAACCCGAACATGGCACATGCCGCCGCGTTCCAGGAAGCCGCTCCCATGCATAATTTCCAGCCTGCGGAAACACCTGCCTCGCAGGCCATTATCGCTTCGCCGGCGCAGCCTTACATTATCCAGGACAGTAATAAGATAGACCATCACGAAGAAGTGGAGGAAACGCTGTCTATCGCGGACAAAGAAAAAGAGCTGATCGAAAAGGCCCTGAAAAAACACAAGGGGAAAAGAAAAGACGCCGCGCTGGATCTGGGGATTTCGGAACGGACTTTGTACAGGAAACTGAAGGAATACAACATCAATGAGTAATTACCCTATGTCAAAATACTGCTATCTTATTGCCTGCCTTGGCCTGTGGACCGTACTGGGCGCCTGTTCCATCAAATATTCCGCCGCCGGGGCGAGTATACACCCGGATGCGAAAACGGTACTGGTGAGGTTTATCGAAAACCGCGCCCCGCAGAACAATCCGCAGCTGAGCCAGCAGATCACGGAAAAACTCCGCCAGAAGATACTTGCGCAAACGCGTCTTACACAAACCAATGAGCAGAACGCCGATTATGAGTTCAAAGGCACGGTGACGGGATATTCCGTATCCAATGCCGCGGTGACGGACATCGACAAACCGGCCACGGCGCGTCTGACCATTACGCTGAACATTACTTTTATCAACCGGGTGGGAGATAAAAAGGGGTTTGCCAACCAGTCATTCTCCCGTTCCGCGGACTTCAACGCCTCGCAGTCGCTCAACTCGGCGGAAAGCCGCCTGTTGGCCGAGATCGTTCCGAACCTGGTGGACGATGTGTTCAACCGGGCGTTCGCCAACTGGTAGGGCGGTTTATTTGATTTAAGTATTATTTTCATATTTTAGCACCCATGACCGCTAACAGGATCGTTCACCATATTTTTAGCCAACCGGACCTCCGGAACGTTGACCAGGCCAGCCTGGAGCGGCTGGTGGAGACGTACCCCTACTTTGCGGCGGCCAGGGTCTTACTGGCACAGAAACAATTCTCCTACATTCCGGATTATAATACGCCTGTTTTTAAGAAAGCGCAGTTATACACAAGCTCTCCTCAATACCTTTACCAGCTTACAATGGCGGCCGATCAGCCCCTTGCGCCCATGGAAGAGGTTCCGGAGAGTACAGTGAAAGCGCCGGTGGTGGAAGAAACATGGGAGGAAGCCCCCCTGGCGGAAATCATTGCGGAGGAGACTCCTTTAGCGGAGGAAAAGATAGCTGAGGCGGAAATAATTGTGGAAGAGATGATACCCGTGGCGGAAGTACCGGTAATGGAAGAAATCGGGGAAGAGATAAAGGCAGAGCCGGTAGCTGAAATAATTACGGAAGAAACACCTGTTGAAGAACCCGTAGCAGCAATGGAATCCGAAATACCCACTGCGCAGGCAGCGGCAGATAATGATATTGTTGCTAAACTGGAAGCGGAAGCCGAGGCCAGCCTGACAGCGGACGCTTCCCCTGATCCTGATGCGCTGATGGAAACCGTTGTGGCGGAAGAAATACCCGTCCATGTCCTCTCCCCGCTCAGCCCGGACGAAGAAATAGCCCTGGAAGACGAGATCAGCGCGGAAGACCAGGCCATCCTGGATGAACTGGAAGCCGAAGACCTCGCAGCCGCGCGGGCTAAAGCAACCGCCGAGGCTGAAGCACAGCAAGCCGCCGAGGCTACTGCCCCCGAAACAGCGAAACAGGATGAAGTGACAGCCGCAGGTTCTGAAACCTTTGTGGCAACACCAGAAGTCGTAGAGCGGGATGAAGTGATAGCGGTAGATTACGAAGCCGCCGAAGCGGAAATAGCCCGTACTTCCATTGAAGATGAAATAGTGGCCGTTGACTATGAAGCCGTGGAGGCTGAAATAGCCCGTACTTCCACGGAAGACGAGATCGTGGCGGTAGACTACGAAGCCGCCGAGGCCGAAGCAGCCCGTACTTCCACGGAAGATGAGATCGTAGCTATAGACTACGATGCGCTGAAGCCCGAAGAACCGGTGCAATACGAACCCGAAATAGAGGAAGAAGAAATTGTGGTGCCGTCAGAAACCGAGCCGGAAGGCCCGGGCCTGGCCCTGCCAAAGGCCGATATAGATCATGAGGCGCCGCAACCGGAAGAACCTTTGCAATACGCACCCGAAATAGAGGAAGAGGAAATTGTAGTGCCGTCTGAGACCGAGCCGGAAGGCCCCGGCCTGGCCTTACCCAAAGCAGATCCGGAAATGCCGCTGGTGGAAGTAGCCACCGATGAGGATGTGGAAGAAGCAGCCCTGCCGGAAGCCGCCTTCGCGGACGAAATGGAGATACCGGCTACTGAAGAAACAACAGCAGCAGCGGAAGCCCCTGTGACGGACGCCGTTGCCGCGGAAACCACCACTGCTGAAGAAGAAGCCCCAATCCGCATTTTCCCGATGGATACCCCCACGGAGGAAACGGTGCTCACCTTCCAGCCCTTGTACACGGAAGATTATTTTGCCTATAAAAAGCTGAAAGACCCTGTTACTGCAGAAAAGATGACTGAGAAAGCCTCCGCTGAGATGAGAAGTTTTACAGACTGGCTCCGCGAACTGAAAGACAATTTTTCAGGTAAAGCCGCCAAGGACTGGTATCACCAGCAAATGCACAAACTATACGAAGACGATGATCCGGAAGTGACCGAAAGAGTGGAAAAGATGGCCATGCAATCCATCACGCTCAACGACGACATCGTGTCCGAAACCCTGGCCGAGATCTGGGTACGCCAGCACCAGCCTGAAAAAGCGATAACTATTTACCAAAAATTAAGTTTGCTTAATCCCGGTAAAAACGCTTATTTTGCGCAACGGATTAATGAACTTAAACAACTTACAGACAATAATAAATAGCAACTAATATGTTGATTTTCTTTGGAATATTGATCGTAGTAGCCTGTATTTTACTGGGCTTCTTTGTGCTGGTACAGAACCCTAAAGGCGGCGGTCTTTCCGGCTCCTTCGGCGGTTTCGGCAACCAGGTGATGGGTGTTCGTCAAACCACGGACGTACTGGAAAAAGGCACCTGGATACTGGCAGCGGTTATTGCTGTTCTTTGCCTCACCTCGGCCATGTTCGTTGGCAAAGGCGGCCCCGCAGGCCCCGCAAAAGGCGGCAGCGCCATCGAACAATCAGCAGGCGCGCCCGCAGCTACACCTGGCAGTACACAGCAGCTTCCTCCCGCTACCAACCAGCCAGTTACACCTCCCGTTGCCAACCCGGCAGACACGGGCAAACATTAATATTATTTGCCAATATAATATTTGAAAGGACCTCGCCGTTAAAAGCGGGGTTTTTTATTGAATTACCGCCTTCTTTCCATGAGACAAAAGACCAAAAAAAATAACTCCCCCTGGGTACGCCGTATTGCCGTTATTGCAGCCTGCCTGCTGGCGGGCGCCCTCGTACTGGGAGGTTACCTCCTGATGGGCCCTAATACCCGTTCCTTTGGCGATAAAAAGTATTTCTACATTCCTACCGGCAGCAAATATGAGGACGTGCTCCAGGGCCTGAAAGACCAGGAGATCGTCACCTCCCCCGCTACCTTCAATATCGTAGCCCGCCAGCTGGATTACCCGAACCGTGTGAAAGCCGGCCGTTACGAGATCAAAAAAGGCATGGGCAACCTCGAAATTGTGCGGATATTGCGCTCCGGCAGGCAATCTCCCGTAAAACTGGTGATCAATAAACTGCGGCTGAAAGAAGACCTGGTACGCCTCGTGTCCACCCAGCTGGAAGCGGACTCCACCGCCTTCCGTGCTATTATGGACGACGGCGTGTATCTCCGCCAGTTTGGCCTGGACACACAGACCGTGATGTGCGCCGTAATGCCCAACACCTACGAGTTCTACTGGAATACGACAGCCGGCAAAGTATTTGAAAAACTGGAAGAAAGTTATGCCCGTTTCTGGACGGACGAACGCAAGGCCAAAGCCTCCGCACTCGGTCTCAGCCCCACGGAAGTGATCACCCTCGCTTCTATCGTGGAAGAAGAAACCAACCGTCATGACGAAAAACCCAGCATCGCCAGCGTATACCTGAACAGGCTCAAAAAAGGCATGAAACTCGGCGCGGACCCTACCGTAAAATACGCGCTGAAAAACTTCGCGCTGAAACGCATCTGGGGCTCTTATCTCGAATTCGATTCTCCGTATAACACTTACCGTTATGCCGGCCTCCCTCCCGGCCCTATCTGCACGCCCTCGGTAAAATCCATCGAAGCAGTGCTGGAACCGGCGGACACGGAATACCTCTACTTCTGCGCAAAGGCCGACGGCAGCGGGTATCACGCCTTTGCGGCCACTTTTAAGGAACACCTGGAGAACGCGCGCACGTACCAGAAGGAATTGAATGCAAGAGGGATTAAATAACCCTTTCTTCGTACTTTTACACCGGTCCAACAAAATCCCCGGATGATCGATGTAGAAAAAATCATTCTCAGTTCCAAACCTGTACGTTGGGTGATCCATAAAAGCAAATCCCTGGTGCTGCCGGGGTTTGACCGTGCACCCCTGTACGATGTGATTGTTTTTTTCCTGAAAGAAACAGCCAAAGAAAGCCTGACCGAACGGGCCGCGGCCATTTCTTTCAACTTCCTGCTCGCCATCCCGCCGTTTTTTATCTTCCTGTTCACCCTCGTACCCTTCATTCCCCTCCAGAATGTGGAGCCCACTTTGTACGACCTTGCGGAAAGCCTCACGCCCAATTATAACAGCTATATCATTGTGCGGGACATGATCCACGACTTCCTCTATACACAACGGAATACCCTGCTTTCCCTGTCGTTTGTGCTCAGTTTCTATTATTCCTCGAACGGCGTGATGGGTATGCTGCACTCTTTCGACAAACTGCTGCCCGGGTTCAAACAGCGCACCTGGTGGCAGACGAGGCTTACCGCACTGATGCTCACCGTGTTCCTCGTATTGCTTTTGCTGGTAACGGTTACGCTCATCATCATGCAGGGCACTGTATTAAAAATGGTGCTGGAAAAAATCGGCATAGCGGAGACCATTTCACAATTTTCTATCGGCCTTGTACGCTGGCTGCTCATTGTGCTGCTGTTTTTCTCCATCATTTCCGTGATCTACCGCTGGGGCCCCGCCACCAAAAAGAAATGGAAATTTATTTCCGCGGGTTCCACCTTCGCCACCATTTCCATGATCGTGGTAACGCTGGGGTTTTCCGTGTGGGTGACGAATTTTGCGCAATACAACCAGATCTACGGCTCCATCGGTACCATCCTCGTATTGATGCTTGTAGTGTATTTTAACTCATTTATACTGCTGATCGGCTTCGAATTGAACACCAGCATCAGTACGCTGCGCGAAATTGCCGCAGAGCGCGAACTGAAGGAAGCGCCTGAATTACAAGGGCTTTCATGACCTGCCTGTTAATATCATATCAATTCCCCGCTGAAGATTTTCTAAATTAGGATGGATGGCTTTTTATTCCCTGCGAAATGCCTTAATTTCATGTTGAACCAAATGAGGGAGCCTATGAAAAAGCAAATTCTTATACTGCTTCTTGCAGTGTGTTCGCTTGTGGCATTCCGTTTTCCCGATGGGCTTGCCATCGGGGCGAAGCTGCCGAAGGCAGATATCAAAATGAAAGACATCTCCGGCAGGGAGTTCTCATTAAATGATGTTAAAAAAAGCAATGGCCTGCTGGTCATGTTCAGCTGCAACACCTGCCCTTACGTAAAACGTAACCAGGACCGCACCCGCGAGATCTGCCAGTTTGCATTAAAAAACAACATCGGTGTGATACTCGTAAATTCCAACGAAGCGGAACGTACCGGCGGTGATTCCTACGAAGCCATGCAGAGTTATGGTAAAGGGCAACATTATAGCTGGCCCTATGTCGTAGACAAGGACAACCAGATTGCGGACGCCTTTGCGGCAGACCGCACGCCCGAATGTTATCTTTTCAACAAAGACGCTACACTCGTGTACAAAGGCGCGATAGACGACAATCCCGGCAGCGCGGAAGGCGTGCAGACCAAATACCTGCACAATGCCATCGGCGCCATGGTAAGCGGCAAAGCAGTGCCGGTGACCACTACCGCTTCTGTAGGCTGCGGCATCAAACGTAAAATGTAAGATCAGCTCATAATGAAGAAACCCCGTGGGAGCAATTCCCATGGGGTTCTTTTTGCCCGCTGCCGCTGTCGGAAATGCGGGAAGTAAAAAAAGCCCGGCGGGAAATACATTCCGCCGGGCTTTTCTTTTATATTCTCCTGTTTCTTTTATATTCTCCTGTTATTGCCCTACCATAAACACCGCATTCCCGAACATCAGTTTCCCGTTTTCCCAGAAACTCCTGAACAGCGGGTTGTCCGTAAGCAGCACCACTTCCCCCTGCCCCATTTCCTTTACACCGAACAGCATGCCATTGTTCAGCCGGAGTTTGGTTTGCGCGCCTACAAAACCCGTGAGATAATCATTTTGTTTCAGCACGCCCACATTCCATCCGTCGGACTCGATGAACTGCACGAGTTTATCGCTTTGTTTGAGCGTGTAATAATATTCAGGATACCCGAATGCCAGCGGATGCGTTTTATCCAGGTGCACTTTGTAAATAGCGCCGGGGATGAATTGTGAAACGCTTTCCCGCTCGCGGTTTTCGTAAGGTTTCAGCGGGAGGTAAGGGTCTTTTTTCTCCTCTTCTTTTTTGTCTTTGTTTTCTTCTTCTTCTTTTTTCAGGCTGAAGCCCCACTCGCCCTGCGCCAGCTGCCCTACGGCATCTTCCAGCGCAATGAGCCGGCCGCCTGCTTTCACCCAGTCTTTCAGGCGTTCGGCGGTTTGTTTGTCCGCCAGCGCGGAATAATTACCATCCGGGAGGATGAGCACATCCAGGTCGCGCCAGCTGGCGCTGGCCAACGATGAAGATGGAATAACGGTAAGCGGGTAATCTATCTGCTGCTCAAAAAAATGCCATATCTCTCCCATACTCAGCGAGGATACGCCGTCTCCGGCCACCACGGCTACTTTTGGCTTGCGTATGAACCTGATCTTATCAGAGCCGAAGTCCGCTCCTTTATCTACAAAACCCGTAGGCACTTTCACCAGCGACACTTCCATTTTAGCGGCGATCGCGGGCACCGCGTCCAGCGAAGGATTGCCGGCTTTGGTCATAATGAGCGTACCGGCGGGATATGTTTTTTCCCCTATCGTAAAAGGCGCTTCGGAATACCGCACTTTGATATTCCTGTTCAGCAATGCGGCGAGGAACTTCAGGTCCTTGGTACTGTTCCAGGGAGCGAGATATGCGTAGGTATTACCCTCCGCGGGCACGACAACGGTCTTTTCAGGCTCCGCGCTTACCGGCGGGTCAATTTTAGCGGTCACGGCATAGGCAGGCAGCCCATAGGCATAAGGCAACGCCCATGCGGTTATATCATATGTCACGGAGTCCGTGAGGCGGGCTACCGGCTCAAACAATACTCTTACGAGATTGGAACGCGGCTGGTAAGCGCTCACCACCAGGTCTCCCTTTTCAATATTGAACTTTTCCGTTTTACCGGTAAAATAATTAAATCCTGTACCCGCGCTGCTTCCGGTGGCAAACCCCGTCACGATATCGTTGCGGCGCAGTGTTTCGGAGAGGCTGAGCAGTTTTTCCGCGTTCCCGGCTCCTTTTACCACATAGGTTTTATAATCACCGGAAGGTTTGCTGCGCGCATCCGCGAAATAACCCGTGAATTCTTTTACCAGCTTGTCCGCATTCGCGGCGGATACTTCCAGGGTGGCCATACCGGTGATAAAATGATGTTCCACCCTGTCTTTCAGCGTAAGCGTATCGCCCTGGCGGGTGGTGATGGCAAGGCCCGCGCGGCCGCCGCCACCCTGCTCGTAGGTCATGCCGATGGAGCCGTTGTAAGTGGGATAGGTATCGCCATAGCTCGGGTAAAACAGGTCGAACTGCTCGCGGGTGAAATACAACCATCCTTTTGCATCAAAATAAGTGGCGTTGTGTTTCCCGATCTGCACCTGGAAAGCGCGCTGCCATTCGGTGATGGCATCGTGCAGCGGCTCGGCGGCGGGTGCAAAATAATACGGCGCGTCCACGCCCTGTTCGTGAAAGTCCACATGCACCTGCGGCATCCAGCGGTTGTATTGTAATACGCGCTGGCGCGATTCGGTCTGCGTTTGCCATGCCCAGTCGCGGTTCAGGTCGAAATAATAATGGTTGCTGCGCCCGCCGGGCCAGGGTTCGTAATGTTCCCTTGCGTAAGGCGTGGCATCAGGCTGTTTGCTATGGATGGAATTGTAAAAGTTGACATACCGTTCCCGCCCGTCAGGATTGAGGCAGGGGTCTATGATCACGACGGCGTTCTTCAGCAGTTCCTGCCGTTCGGTGAGTAAGGTATACAGCGTTTTCATAGCGGCTTCCGTGCTTACGGCTTCGTTTCCGTGTACATTGTAGCTGAGCCAGATGATCACCGGCTGGGCGCCTTGTGCGCTCCCGGATACGAGGCCAAGGTTATGTTTGCGGATATCTTCCAGGCGGGCCATGTTCTCCGGGCTGGAGAGGATAGCCATCACCAGCGGGCGGCCTTCGTAGGTTTCGCCATAAGTCTCCAGCTTCACATTTTTAGAGGCCTCCGCCACCTGCCGGAAATACTCCATTACTTTGAAGTGCGGCGTGAACCGGGCGCCCGGCTGGTATTGGAGGAACGTCTGCGGGGAAGGCTGGGCTTGTGATGTTGGAATAGCGGCTAAAATCGCCAGGAATAAAAAAATATACCTCATAGTTTGGTTGTATCCCCCTAAGATAGGGAAAAAATGCAGCCCGCTGTTACCTGCTGATATACGCTGGATTCGCCGGGAAATAATATTAATTTAGCTTCAAATGATGCCAACGATGATGCGTTCCCTTATTTTTCTTTTGACGATCCTTTCTTTCGGCGCTACAGCACAACAAACCGGCCCGGAGCGTTATACCATTACGAAACGCCTTGAAGCCGGTAAATATGCCGTGGTATCCGCTCATCCGCTCGCCAGCAAAGCGGGCGCGGAAGTAATGAAAGCAGGCGGGAACGCATTTGACGCAGCTATCGCCACACAGCTGGCGCTGGCCGTAGTGTACCCTGAAGCGGGCAACCTGGGCGGCGGCGGCTTCCTCGTAGCCACCCTGCCCAACGGCAAAAAGATCGCCATCAACTACCGCGAAAAGGCGCCCGGCAAAGCCCATCGCGATATGTACCTGGACAGTTCGGGCCAGCCCATCGTAAGCAAAAGCCTGGAAGGCCATCTCGCCGCCGGTGTACCCGGCACCGTAGCCGGGCTGATCGCTACACTGCCTTACGCAAAACTGCCACTCGCCAGGCTGGTGGTCCCCGCCATCCGTCTTGCGGAACAGGGGTATATCATCACCGCCGCCGAAGCGCGCGGCCTCAACCGCGCCAGGGCTTCTTTCCTGAAACTCAACACCCGCCCCGTAGCATTCGTAAAAGATACCGACTGGAAAGAAGGCGATACGTTGGTACAGAAAGATCTGGCCCGCACGCTGAAACTGATCGCGGAAAAAGGCGCGGCCGGTTTTTATGAAGGCGAAACAGCCCAAAAGGTCGTGGAAGAAATGCGGCGCGGCGGAGGCATCATCTCCGCGGAAGACCTGAAAGCCTACCATGCTGAAATATTACAGCCTTTGCAGTTTAAGTTCCGCGGCTACGATGTAATAACCATGCCCCTCCCCAGCAGCGGCGGCATTGGCCTGCGGCAGATGCTCGGCATGGTGGAGAACCAGCCGATGGAAGACTGGGGGTTTCACAATCCTAAAAGCGTGCAGCTGATGATAGAAGCCGAACGCAGGGCGTATGCGGACAGGGCGCAGTTCCTCGGCGACCCGCATTTTGTAAAAGTACCGGTGGACACACTGATTGATAAAAATTATCTCGCCCGCCGCATGGCGGACTTCACGCCCGGGCTTGCTTCTCTCAGCGCCCGTGTGCCCGCGGGCCAGATCAGGGAAAGCGACCAGACCACGCACCTCAGCGTAGTGGATGCGGCCGGCAATGCCGTGGCTGTAACCACCACGCTCAATGGCGGCTACGGCTGCGATGTAGTGGTAGGCGGCGCGGGTTTCCTGCTTAATAATGAAATGGATGACTTTTCCGTAAAACCCGGGGCACCCAATATGTATGGGCTGGTAGGCAACGAAGCTAACGCCATCGCGCCCGGCAAACGTATGCTCAGCTCCATGACGCCCACCATCGTGTTAAAAGATAAAAAGCCGCTGCTCGTAACCGGCACGCCCGGCGGCGCCACCATCATCACTTCCCTGTTCCAGACCCTGGTGAACGCCCTCGTGTTTAACCTGGATGCGGACCAGACGGTGAACGCCCCGAAATTCCACCACCAGTGGCTGCCGGACGTGGTATATATCGAAAAAGGATTTCCCGATCCGGTGAAATATTCGCTGGAAAGGATGGGTTATAAATTCACATCCCGCGAATCCATCGGCAGAACGGAGCTGATAAAGATCACGGGAAAGAACAAACTGGAAGCCGTGGCGGACAACCGCGGCGATGACAGCGCTGCGGGAGAATAATTGTACATTCGGTATATAAAAACAGATTGGTATGAGCATTTATTTAGACAGCCTGAAGACACGGCTCCTTTCCTACAAGGACCTCGCGGAGAAAACATTTGCGCAGCTCAGTGACGAACAGATCCACTGGCAGCCCGCCGGGGAGCCGAACAACATCTACATCATCGTAAAACATATGAGCGGCAATATGCTCAGCCGGTTCACAGACTTCCTGACCACAGACGGCGAAAAACCCTGGCGCCAGCGCGACGCGGAGTTTGTGGACAATGAGCCCCAATGCACCAAAACAGAGATGATGGAGATATGGAACAAAGGCTGGGATTGCCTGATGCAGACGCTGGACAGTCTTACCGAAGCGGACCTGGGCAAAACCATCCATATCAGGACGGAGCCGCTGATCGTGATAGACGCCCTCAACCGCCAGCTCTCCCATTATCCTTACCATGTAGGCCAGATCGTGTACCTGGGCAAAGTGATGAAAGCGGATGACTGGCACAGCCTTTCCATCCCCAAAGGGAAAACCAGTGAATTCAACGCGCAAAAAGCCGCCGGCAAATGAAATACCTGATCTATACCTGCTGCCTGATAGCAGCGTTTACCGCCTGCAACAGCGGCAAAACAGACGAACTGCTCAAACACAAAAAATGGAAGGTGTACGATGTGGGCGTGCCCTCCTCGGACCCGTACAACAACGTGCAGATCACGCAGGCGAAGGACCTGAAAGACGGCTACTATTCCGATGCCTATTACCAGTTCCTGGACAACGGGCTGTTCATAGCCACCATCGGCGGCGTGCCGGACAGCGGAAAATACTCGCTGCTGAGCAACGGAAAGATCATTTCCGTCACCAGTTCCAACGGCTCCCGCAATGCGGAACACCTGGTGGAAGTGGAAAAGCTGGATGAAAATAATTTCGATATGAAAGTGGCGTCCGGCGACTATCATTTCATTTTACGCACCCGGAAACAATAATATGTTCAGCATCACAGACAGCACACCCGGCAGAACGGCACAGATCGAAGGCAGAAGCTGTCTTTTCTTTTCCGGTTTCGCCTACCTGGGCATGCACGTGTCCCATGCGTTCCGCGACCTGCTGGCCGAAGGGCTGGAGCGTTACGGCAGCGTATATCCTTCTTCGCGCATCGGCAACTTACAGCTGCGGCTGTACGAAGAGCTGGAACATGCGCTGGCCGCGCAGCTGCACCAGCAGAGCGCCGCCTGTTTTTCTTCCGGTTACCTGGCCGCGCAGGCGGCCGTTACTTACGCCGTCAGTAAAGGCGAAGCCCTGTATTCGCCCGGCGCGCACCCCGCCATCCGTTACCCCGGCGCACAGATACCGGCGGGCAGCTGGGCCGCGTGGATAGATACCGTGGTGGATATGGTGAACCTCGGGGAAGACCACCAATACGTGATCATCGCCGATGCGGTGAACCCGCTCACCGCTACCATCAACGATTTCAGCGCGCTGAAAGGATTAAAACGCAAGACCTTCGTGCTGATAGATGATAGTCACGGGCTGGGGATACTTGGCCCGGAAGGCGAAGGCATCATTTCGTTGTTGCCCGCAAATGAAGGCATCCGTTACCTCATCACTGCCTCGCTGGCAAAGGCATACAGCCTGGAAGGCGGCATGGTGGCCGGGCATGCCGGAGACATTGCGGCTATCCGCAAGCTGCCGCTTTTTACCGCCAGCACCACCATGATACCCGCATACGCCCATGCCTTCCTGAAAGCGCAAAGCGCCTTTGCCAACGCCCGCAAACGCCTGCAAAAAAATATACTCACCATGGAAGGACTGACGGCGGGCATTGCCGCCATCAGCCACCAGCCATCCCTGCCTGTGTTCGTACTGGAAGACCGTGAAGAGGACGTGAACGAATACCTGCTGGGACGCGATACCATCATATCATCCTTTGCCTACCCGGACCCGCAGGGGCCGAAGATCCACCGCGTGGTGCTTTCCGCGCTGCATACCCGGGCGGACATTGAGATACTGATGGTACAGCTCGTTCAATTTTACACCCAATTATAACCGCTCGTATATGATCAAAAGAACCTTTGCCACGCTTCTCATCCTCTGCCTGCTTTTACCCGCCTTCGCCCAGCAATCGTTGTTATACAAGATATCCGGCAAAGGCCTGAAACAGCCCTCCTACGTGTATGGTACCATCCACCTGATATGCCCGGATGATTTTTTCCTGTCCGCCCCGCTTCAGAAAGCATTTGACCAGTCCAAATCCGTTTACCTGGAAATAGACATGGACGATCCCGCCATGATGGCTACCATGCTGGGCCGCCTCCAGGAAAAGGACGAGCAGTATTCGCTGGAAAAAGCCTTCACCCCGCAGGATTACCGCAAACTCACAAAATATATGAAGGACAGCATGGGCATGGACGTGAATGCATTCAAAAAGATGAAGCCCCTCGTGATCCTTTCCATGATACTTCCCAAAATGCTGAACTGCCCCACCGCTATGGCATACGAAACCAAGTTCGTCAGCATGGCCAAAGAACAGCAAAAAGAAATACTCGGCCTCGAAGCCCTGGACGACCAGATAGACGTGTTCGACGCATTCCCGGATACCCTGGAAGCCCGTATGATCATGGATTATATTAACGACCTGCCCAAACAGAAAGCCATCTACTCCAAACTGGTGGCTGCTTACAAAAAGCAGGACATCACCAGGCTGCACAACCTGCTCGGCGAATCACCCGAGTTTGCCGGGTACGAGGATAAACTGGTATACGACCGCAACCGCAACTGGATACCGGTGATGGAAAAAGCCATGCAGCAGGAAACGGTGCTTTTTGGCTGCGGGGCCATGCACCTGGGCGGAGACCAGGGAGTGGTGGAATTGTTGCGTAAAAAGGGCTATAAAGTTGAGCCGGTGACGAAATAAAACCTTAAAACGGTCCGAAAAGCACCCCGGAAAGGGATGTACCCATTGTACATCCCTTTTTTGTCCTTCCCAAAAGCTGGTTCGTGTATGACCAATCCGGTTGATCCCTTAAAATGACCAGTTGGTGTATCAAATTTTCAGGCGCCCCGGCCCGGCGATAAGTTTGCATCATCAAAATCACCTATATGCGAACTTTTTATACCACTTTCCTTTCCGCCACAATGCTTATGACCGCTGCCGTCTCACAGGCCCAGCAGAAAAAAGACACGGTACCTGCTCCTTCCGCCATCAAAAAGGACTCGATCCCCGCCCCTTCTGTTAAACAGCTTAAAGAAGTGAACGTAACCAGCACCGCCCCGCAGATCACCATGCAGGGTGGCACCATGACCGTAAACATTTCCAAATCCGCCACGGCGGCAGGGTCCAATGCCTGGGAGATCGTTTCCAAAGCGCCCGGTGTAACCGCCGACAATAACAACACCCTGCAGCTGAACGGCAGGAGCGTAAGCGTTTACATCGACGGACGCCCGAGCCGCCTCAGCGGGGACGACCTGAAGAACCTGCTGAACAGCACGCCCGGCGCCAACATCGAAAAGCTGGAGCTGATGAGCAACCCCTCCGCAAAATATGACGCGGCGGACGGCGCCATCATCAATATCAAAATGCTGAGAAGCAAAGACATGGGTACCAACGGTTCCGTAACCCTCAGCGGCGGCTTTGGCCGGTACGCCCGCAGCAGCGACGGCTTCACGCTGAACCACCGCACCAAAAAAGTAACGCTGTACGGCGGTTATGATTATGTGTACGCCAAACAGTTCACCCATATCACTTCCGACCGCTTTTTCCCCGGTAACTATAAGCTGGAAGACAGCGACTACAACCGCGAAGAACGCAACAGCCACAGCGTAAAAGCAGGCGCGGATTTCGACATCTCCAAGACCACCAGCGCCGGCTTCCTTGCAAAAGGCATGTTCAACAACCGCCACCGCGACAACGATAACCAGACCTCCCTGCCCGATTCGCTCTTCCGCCAGACGGCCACCGGCCGCCAGACCCTGGTGAACCCGAGCTTCAACGTATATTTTAAGACCGGCAGCGAAAAACATAAAAACGAACTGAGCATCAACGCCGATTATTTCAACCACCGGAAAGACTGGAACGACGATTTCAACGGCCACTACTTCACCATGAAAGAAGTGCCCACCGGCGACCCCACCTACATCCGCAACAACACAGAATCCGCCATCAACCTGTATTCTTTCAGCGCAGACTACACCCAGCAGCTGAAATTCGCCAAGCTGGAAGCTGGTGTCAAAACCACCTTCACCGAAACGGACAACGATACCCGCTGGGAGAACCAGGTCAATAACAAATGGGAAAATGATGCGGGCAAAACAAACCACTTCATTTACAAGGAAAACATCAACGCAGGATATGTCGGCCTGACCAAAACCATCAAAAAGTACACGATCCAGGCAATGGTCCGCGCGGAGCATACCCACGCCACCGGCAACAGCCTGACCATCAATCAGCACTTTGAACGCGACTATGTACAGTTTTTCCCCAGCGCCAGCGTGAGCTATATGAAGAGCGCCAAAGACCAGTTCAACTTCAGCTACCGCAGGAGCATCACCCGTTTCGGTTTCGATATCGTGAACCCCTTCGTGACCTACCAGAACGCGTACAGCTACCGCCAGGGCAACCCGAACATCAAACCCGTGCTGATGCAGACCATCCAGGGTACCTGGAGCCATAACTACACCCTGTTCACCACCCTCGGCTTCAACCGTGTGAAAGACAACCTGAGCATGATCTTCAGGGTAGATCCGGATACCAAGGTGCAGGTAACCAGCTTCGACAACCAGACGAACTTCAACGTGGCATATGCGAACGTGGTATGGGTAAAACCCATCACCCCCAAGATCCGCACCACCTGGACCGTGACCGGTCTCTGGCTGGACATCAGTACGAACATGGACGGCATTGCCTACCAAAAGAGCAGCGTGACGGCCATGGTGAATATGCAAAACACTTTTACCCTGCCTAAAGGATTTACAGCTGAGCTGAACGGTAATTTCCGCGGGCCCTTCATGGCAGGTTACGCCATCATGAAAAGCGCGGGCGGGCTGGATTTCGGGGTGACCAAAAGCATCCTGAAAAACAAAGGTTCCCTCAAAGCCGGCATCGTGGATATATTCAACACCCAGCCGATGCGGTTTGAAGTGCAATATTCCAATGTGCACAACCTGGCCAAAATGAATAACGACACCCGTGTGGTGACCATGACCTTTAACTATAGGTTCGGCAGCAGCACTGTGAAAGCGGCCAAAACCCGTAAGAACGCCATCGAAAGCGAAGCGGGCAGAACAAACGCACAACAGGGGCTGTAACAGCAGATCCAGGGAAGCTTCCCCTCACCGGGAAGCTTCCTTTTTTATTTCCTTATATTTGAACAAACGCACCAAAAGCCACCATGTTACTGGAACAAACTGGAAAATTCTTCAAGACCGAATGGAAAAGATTACTGATCCTGGTAGTCATTTCAGCGGTATTTTATCTTTTTATGTATGGGTTCATCTACACCGTGGACCCGGAGGTAACCGAAACCGCTTATAAAAAGTATGGCGGGTTCATACTCACCACCCTGCGGTCCATCGTCGAGTTCACCATCACTTATTATGTGCTCATATTCGTGGCCAGCCTCCCCTACCTGCGGGACCGGCGGCTGGGGAAGTTCCTGCTGATCATCCTCGTCATGTTCGCACTGAAAGCGGCCTATACCTTCCTGTTCGAGTACGACAAAACCGATTTTAACGCCAGCAACAACCCGCAGAATATGCGGAATTTTATGGTACGGAATAAATTCATGTTTTATTCCTTTATCACCCTGTTCTCTTACCTGTTCCATCTTTTTGTCTGTTTTGTGGTAGCCATATTCATAGACTACAACAACCGGAACAAACGCGAGGACGAGCTGCAGAAACAAAAGATGGACGCTGAACTGAGCGCCATCAAATACCAGATCAACCCGCATTTCCTGTTCAACTCCCTGAGTTTTATCTACAGCAAAACCGTACCGCTGAGCGAGGAAGTGAGCAACGCCGTGCTCCTGCTGTCGGACATCATGCGGTATGCGCTGGGGAAAGAAGAAGACGCGGAAGGGAAAGTAGCCCTGTTCAAAGAAGTGACGCATATGAAAAACGTGATCGAGATCAACCAGATGCGGTTCAACAACAAACTCAGCATCCAGTACAGCGAGCAGATAGACAACCCGAACGCGCGTATTACCCCGCTGATACTCATCACCCTGGTAGAAAACGCGTTCAAACACGGCGACCTGCTGGATCCCGCCAACCCGCTGGTGGTAAGAACCGAATCGGACCAGCACCGGATACGGTTCTATATCAGCAACAAAAAGAAGACCGGGCCTAAAGAACTGAGCACCGGCATCGGGCTGAACAATGTAAAACAACGCCTCCAGCTGATGTATGCGGGCAGGCATACTTTTACCGTCAACGAAAACGAACATTTTTATACCTCCGAACTCCTCATCAACCTGTAGTATATGATCAACTGCATAGTGATAGACGACGAGCAGCACGCCATAGACCTGCTCACCCATCATATCAGGCAAACGCCTTTCCTGAACCTGCTTTACTCCACCACGGACCCGCTGGAAGGCCTTCAGCTGCTGCACCAGCACAAAGTGGACCTCATTTTCCTGGACGTGCAGATGCCGTCCATGACAGGGATAGATTTTATCAAAGCCATCAACGGCAAGTGTAAAGTGATACTTACCACCGCCTACAGCGAATATGCGATGGAAGGATTTGAGAACGAGGTAGTGGATTACCTGCTGAAGCCCATTTCCTTCGCCCGTTTTATCAAAGGCGCGCAGCGCGCCCTTTCTCTTATTCAGCCGGTAACGCCGGGCACGAAGGAAGAGAACGATTTTATTTTTGTGAAAACGGAGCAGAAAGGCAAGCTGATCAAGATCAACATCAGGGATATCGTATTTATAGAAGGCCTGAAGAACTACGTGAAGATACATACCCAGCAGGGCGAAAAGATTATCGCGCTGCTGAATATCAAAGACCTGGAAGAACGGCTGCCCGCGGGAGATTTCGCGCGCACGCACAAGTCATTCCTGCTGGCCACGGGATTTATCAGGATGATAGAAGGAAACCTGGTGTACCTGGAGCATACAGAGGATGCCGTGCCGGTGGGCGACACCTACCGGGAGGCGTTTATGAACCAGATGAAGGAAAAGATCATGACCAACAAAAAATAAAGAAAGGCTCCGGAGCGATACCGGAGCCTTTTTGTTTTTCTCTATAGTAATTCAAATCAATTGCTATAATGTCTATTGCAGCAGCTGCACTTTCCAGACGATCTCCCATTTACCGGGCCTGAATATCTGGAAGAATACTGCCGAGAACATATCATACCGCTCTTCCTTGTTGAAAGAAGAACCGGGTACCCACCATTCGAATTCGCGGGGGCTGCTGCCGGCGTTGAAGGGGAATGCGCAGTCGTACTCCAGGCGGTCGCTGAACTTGCGGTAGGCGAACACGAAGTCTTCCAGGCGTTTGCCTTTCTGTTTGCTGCCTTCGGGGAACTTGGAAGGATCCATCAGGTTCCCGTTAGGGTCTTTGAACTTCCAGGTCATCATGCTGCCGGGGCCCATGTATTTAAAGCTTTCGATCTGTATGTTCACGGAATCGAAATAAGGAGCGCAGTTGTCCCAGTCATAGTCCGCGCATACGATCCATGCATAGTCATTGCGGTATTCAAAGTCCTTTCCTTTTACCACGTTCACTTCCACCGCATCTTTGATAACGCGGGAGCCTGCGCCGTTGGTTACTTTTACGTCAATCATATACACGCCTGCGGACATATCGTAGCTTTCTTTCCTGAATTTCAGGCGGCCGTCCGATTTGTTGATCTCGAACACCGGGCGTTTTACGATCTGTTTTTTGGCTTCCAGTTCTTCCAGCGATTTTTCCTGGCCGGTGAATTCTTCTTTCCATTCCACGGCGTCCACTTCCTGGAGCATTTCAGGGGCGGGTTTGCCGTCTTTGGTATGAATGTCTACCAGTTCCACGGTGATGGGGCCGGTGGTGCGGTCCAGGATGAGGTCGCCCTTCATGATATCGCGGCCTGTTTCCAGGGTGATGATCTTGTCTTTATACCGTATGGTTTCAGCAATGTAACCATCCTGCAGGTCTACCTTGCGGCATCCGTAAAGGACACCGCCGAGGAGCGCCAGGCACAGGGCTGTTTTTACTGCTATATTTTTATGCGTCATGATTCAAAGTTTTAAGTACCGTTCAAATAAATGAATTGCCTATTTGTAAGGGAAGTTGAAGGTATGTGAGCCGTTCAGCACCTGGATATTTCCGTTGGTGGCCTGCAGGTCGCTGGTTATTACGTTCCCGCTGTTCACCCAGGGATTGTAGTACCTGATCACACCGTTGATTTCTTCTCTCGTTTCCGGGAAAGTGTTGGCTGCATCGAACCTCCTTGCCCAGGTATTGGCAAAACCATTACCGAACCAGGCGCGGATGTATTTAGGGCCGGCTTCTTTTACGCCGTTATAGTCCTGGCGTACAGGAGCATCCACCCAAACGGTGTCTCCCGCGAAACTTTTGAGCATTTGCCCGCCGCCATTGGGTGCATTAAAGAAAGGCACCTGATCGCGCCAGACCATGGTGGCCGGGATGATATATTTGGCCATCGCAGCGCGCAGATCGGCGTCCGGTACGTCTTTCAACGCCATACCGCTTCTTCTTTTCAGATAGTTGACGATACAGAGATCCTTGGGGGCGAAAAAGGTCACGCCGGATTTCTGTACTTCCGCCGCAAGCCCTGTTCTGTCCAGTATCTGCACGATCGTATCAAATTCGAACGGGCGGGATTTCAGGAAGTCGTAAATATTCATATCCAGCTTTCCGGAATGTACGCCGCCGTCTATATAGTGTTCTTTTTTACAGCCTACCGCCGCGGCAATCAATGCTGCACCAACCAGGAGATATTTTAATTTGAATCTTTTCATCACTAATAATTTTAAAGATTAATAACGTTGCCAGTAGCGTAACTGCTCCATGTTCGGGTTGTCTGTGAATGCTCTCTGCGCTACGGGCCAGGTCCATGCACCCTCAGCGAAGTCTGTTGCAGTCATATCAGGCCTGGTAGGTATTTTGTTATAATCCGGATCGATGATGAACCCGGTTCTTACGAGATCGTAGAAATAATGGCCTTCACCCAGCAGTTCGCGGCTACGCTCCCTGAATATCTCGAGGTAAAGGTCTGCATCGGCGCCAACCCAGTTGTCCAGCCACACCCTGTTACGGATGGTGTTCAGATCTGTTCTGGCGGCGTTGTAATTCAGCAGGCGGGCATTACATTCCGCACGCAGCAGGATGAGGTCAGCCATACGGAATACCACGATGTTCGCATCAAACAGGTTCGCAACGGGATCCACGGCAAAACCGTATTTGGAGAATACGTAGTTCTGACCTGTCGTAGCCGTTATCGGCGCGGTCAGCACCATGTAGAAACGCTCGTCTTTTGTGCTGTCCGGGAAGATCATTTTCGGATCGGAAATGCGGGTGATAGCACGGTTGCCGCTTACGGGGTCCACTTTCATATAAGCGGGGGACCAGAAAGGCTGCAGCCTGGTGGAATACACACCGCCAAAGAGCGTCATGTTCGCCAGTGAACCGTTTCTGCCAAATTCACCGGTGGCTGCGTCGAAGTCTATCTCGAAGATGCCTTCCACGCTGCGGCCTTTCCAGATATTGCGGTACAGCGGGTTCACGATGGTGCCGTTTACCGGTTTCGCATCTTTGATGAGCTTGTACACACCACCGTCAATCACTTTAGTAGCCCAGGTTACCGCTTCGGCATCTTTATGCCTCCACGCAAGGGAGTGTGCAAGTGTTGCATATACTGTGCCTTTTGTAGCGCGGAAGGAATTGCGGCCGGCATCGGCATATTGAAGGGGCAGGCCGGCTTCTGATGCTTTCAGCTCTGCGTCCACAAAGTCCAGCACATCGTTCATCGGTGTACGGCCCAGTTTGTCGGTAGTTTTGGATTTGGTCACCAATGGCACATTGCCCCATACACGCACCATATAGAAATAAGTGAAGGCGCGGATAAAACGTGCTTCGGCTATATACTGTTCGCGGCTGTAGGTGATGAACTGTTTATCCGGCACACGGTGCGCGTTTTCCAGCACCATGTTACACTGCTCGATCACCTGGTAAAAAGGCAGCCAGTTGAACAGTACGTCTTCCCACTGGCGGGTGCCGCCCAGTACGGAACGGAGACGGTTTACTTTGATATCGTTGTCGATGTTCGCACGGATCGGGTCATTCCCCACTGCCATGAAGTTCGACGCACGGCGGTCTCCGTACATATAAAAACGGGGATGGTAACCGTTGTCGTCGTTTGCATTCTTCGGGCTTTCTGACAGCGTTTTGCGCAGCAGTGCGTAACCGCCGGCCACCGCCCCGTCAAGATCCCTTTCCGATGACCAGTAAAGGGCATCCGGTATCTGGTCGATCGGGTTGATCTCCAGCTGCTTGTTGCAGGACAGCGCAGAGAAACCCACCAGGCAAAGCATCACATAATATATTCCTCTTTTCATACTAATACTTTTAAACTAATTAGAAGGTAACATTCAGGCCCAGTGTCATCTTGCGGCTCAGCGGGTAGTTCCTGCCACGGTCATAACCGGAAGGGAACTCGATCGCTTCAGGATCGCGGCCGGAGTATTTGGTAATGATGAACACGTTCTCTGTGTTGCCATATGCCATTACACGTTCAATGCCGAACCTCTTCAGGAACTTGCTGGGCAGGTTGTAGCTCAGCATTACGTTTTTGAGTCGGAGGAAAGATGCGTCTTCCACAAATGCGCTCTTATAATCATAGATGTTCCAGAACGTCTGGATGGAACCGGTCCAGTAATCCAGCGTGGGGAAACGGGCGTCTTTGCCGCCACGGTCGCCGGGAGCGAAACCGTAGATGTCAAATTCGCTCATCGGAGGGATACCGCCCCAGTCCAGGGAGTTACCGTTGAAATAATCAAAGGTGGTATAGTTCGGGTTGTAGCCGCCCGTTACTTTCGTAGAGTTCCAGTAACGCTGTAAAGCGGAGTTCACCACTTTCACGCCCCAGCGGAAGTTGAACATCATGTCCAGGGTAAATCCTTTCCAGGATACTGTGTTCACCCAGCCACCGTCGATCTTCGGGGTGGGGTCGCCTACCCACGTGCGGTCGTTCACCTCGCGGGCGCCGTCGCCGTTCAGGTCATTGATCTTATAGTCACCGTTCAGATCCACGAAACGCGGAGCGCCTTCGCGGTAAGGCAGGTAACCGTAGTCGAAGAAGAGTTTTTTACCGGTGAAGGGGTCAACAGGCACTTCGGAGTTGCTCTGCCATACGCCGTCGTTCACCATGAACACAAAACCATAGGGAGCGGAACCCACTTTTACCATGGTTACGTTGTCCAGCATGAAAGGACGGTTATTGTTCGGCAGCTTGGCTACCTGGGAGGTGTTGCGCGCCAGCATGAAGCGGGTAGTCCAGCTTACGGCGCTTTTCGGGTCCAGTACATTCACGCTCAGCGTCAGCTCGAAGCCTTTGTTCAGCATGTCGATACCGTTGCGTTTGATGATGCTGTAGCCGGAGCTGGTAGGCAGCTGTTCGTCGTAAGTACCGCCTTCGGTATAACGCTGATAAAGGTCGGCGATCAGGCTGATGCGGCCTTTCAGCGCGGTAAGCTCAAGACCAAGGTTCGTCTGGTCTGAATATTCCCACTGCAGGTCCAGGTTCTGCATCTGGTTGAAGTTCTGGATCGCTACTTTGCTGCCGCCATAGCTGCTTACGTAAGAGTAAGAAGGTTCGTTGAAACCGCCCGCGTTGCCATTCAGTGAACTTACGCTGGCGAAGTTCTCAACGTACTGGTTAGCGGTTTTACCCCAGCTCAGGCGCACTTTTGCTTCGTTCAGCCAGGTCAGGTTGTCTTTCACCCATTGTTCTTCCGCAATACGCCATGCAGCGGATACGGTGGGGAAATAACCCCATCTTTTGTTCGGGGAGAGTTTGGAAGAACCATCCGCACGGATAGACGCGTCTATCAGGTATTTTTCACGGTAGCCGTAGTTCACTTTACCGAGCACGGAAGAAGTGGCATTGGCGCCGTAACCTGTTTTAGTCACCGTCCTGCTGGGGCTGAAGCCCTGCACGATCTGGATCAGATCGGAAGAACCGCCTTTTGCGTCTATCTGGGTAACCTCGATGGTATTTTTATTAAACTCCTGCACGAGGAATGCGCCGAAGTTATGATCGTTGTTTGGGGTGTAGTGGTTCCATGACAACTGGTTGGTCCAGGTATAACCATTGCTGAGAGCGTTATACTGGCCCGCGTCGGAAGAGTTGTTATTGGCTACGGAAGCGAAGAAATAATCACGCTTGTCGTTCGCATAGCTCAGTGAACCGGTGGAGGTGAAGATGATTTCCGGCGTGAAGGCGTACATCAGCTGGAGGCTCGAGTTCACGGTATTGGTGAAGTTCTTGTCCCTGTTCAGTTTGTATGCGTCCAGCATACCGCCGCCATACGGGCTCTTGTCCGGTATCATATAAGTGGAGGAAGGGATGCTCCAGATACCCTGAGAGCTTACACCCTGACCGTTCTTACTGTTACCGCGGCTACGATCTGTGCGGCCCAGGTAGGTCTGCATCACGATCGTCGTCTTTTTGTTCGGCAGCAGGCGGCCGGTGAAGTTTGCAGTGTAACGTTTGAAGCCGGTGTTGATCACAATACCGTCTTCGCTATAGTAACCGCCGCCGATGCGGTAGTTGCCCATTTCGTTACCGGCTGAAATGCTCGCATCGTAGTTCTGGATCCTTCCGGTCTGGAAATACATGCTCTGCCAGTCGGTAGAGTTATTAAAGAAAGGATTCAGGGAATCCGTCATCTGGATGGGCATGCCGCTCATCCTTGCGTCATAGGGCGCAAAACGGTTCCAGATGTCCACTTTTGCTTCGCGCTCCGACTTACCACCGAGGATGGGGAACAGCGAAGGGGCAAAGTTGATGCCGTTATACGCGCGCAGGTCGATCTTCGGCTTGCCGGTCTTGGCGGTTTTGGTTTTGATGATGATTACGCCATTTGCACCGCGGGAACCATATACCGCTGCGGCTGCCGCATCTTTTAATACGTCAATGGACTCAATGTCGTTCGGGTTAAGCCATGAGATGGGACTGTTGCCGGTACCCAGGGCGTTCGCGGTGAAGCCTTTTGCGGACGCACGGTCCGCGGGTACCTGGATGCCATCTACTACAAACAGGGGATCGGAGAAAATACGGTCGTCGTTGAAGCTGGACGCCACGCTTGCGTTGCCCCTGATAAATACAGGAGCGCCCACGCCGGGCATGCCGCCGTTGTTCACTACAGACAGACCAGCCACGCGGCCCTGCAGCAGGTTCACTACGCTGGCGGCGGGAATGTTCTGAATTTCTTCAGCGTCAAGACGGGTTACGGAAGTAGTCAGCGTTTTACGCTTCTTCTGCTCGTAACCGGTGATCACCACGTCTTTCAGTTGCTGTGCATCCGACTGCATCACAATTGAATAGTCACTGCGGTTGTCCACCTTAATTGTTGTTTTCGCGTAACCCAGAAAGGTGAGCTCAAGCACCGGGTTTGCACCTTTTAAGGTAAGAGAGAATTTGCCGCTCACGTCTGACGCGGTACCGTTGGATGTGCCGGCTTCACGGATGGACACGCCTGGCAGCGGTTCACCCTTACTGTCTTTGACAGTTCCGGACACTTTTCTGTCCTGTGCCATGGCAACGGAATACACCATCCCCATGAGGACGACCAACAAAAAGAGTAGCTTCTTGGTCATAGATATTGAATTGATAAAAATGTAACGATGTCCTATTACTCAGTCCAGCAGGTTGATATACTGTCCCTAGTCTCGGTTGATAAATACTATCCTTAGTCTCAGTCCTTAAATGTTAATTAAACTACGTGCTTATCTGATTAATAAAGTCGGCTTATCATTGCAAACTGTCCAATCGAAAGGTATAAACTCTAAATTTTTGTTAAAACTCCGGCAGATAATCATGATACTCCCAAGACAATTGCCGGAAACAACCCATCAATGGTATATTTTTACCTTAAATAGCATTTTAGCAATTAATAATCAATCAATTATGAAGTACTTTATTTAGCAAATGTGCGGGGCCGGAAGTTTGTGTATAAAATACTATCAGTTTGAGTTAATATAACATCTGTTATTCTCATTAACCATGACAATTAAATGACAGTATACCGGATGGTCGGTTATTTTGATGCTTTCAACGGTTTTAACAGTACCATTAATGGATTTTCACTGCAGGGCTTTTACAGCCCATTACCGCACTCACGGCGCTGGCTATACGCCGGAATGCCGAAGCCGGGGCTGCGCCGCCCGGGCTTTTTACGATACCGGCTTCCGCAATACCAGATTCAATTGGCAAACATTTTGCGAATGACTATTTTTGTCGGATAAATAACGCTGTTCCCTGAGAAAAGTACGTAAAATATTGACCATCACCCTGCTGAGCCTGCTGGGCCTGGTACTGTTGGTCAGTATCCTCATCAATATCCCCGCCGTACAGAACCTGCTTGTGCGGGAAGTGACCGCACGCCTCTCCAGACAACTGCAAACGCGTGTGGAGATCAAACACGTCAATTTCCGCCTGTTCAACAGCATGCGCCTCGAAGGAGCCCTCATCGAAGACCGCCACCGGGACACCATCCTCTACGCCGGGGCTTTGCAGGTACGTATCACCGACTGGTTCTTTATACAGGACAAACCCGTGCTGAAGTTCATCGGCCTGGAAGACGCGCAGATCAATCTCATCCGCCCCCGCAACGACTCCCTCTGGAATTACCAGTTCATCATAGATGAATTCGGCGGCAGCCCCTCCCCTCAGCCCAAAACGAAAAAACAAGCCGGCATATCGCTCGATCTCAAACGGGTGGACCTCCGCCGCGTAAAATTCAATATCGTGGACCGATGGGTGGGCGAAGACATGCATGTGGCCGCCAACCGCATCTACCTGGACGCGGAAAAACTCGACCTCCGCGCCCACGACGTGATGATCAACGAACTGACGCTGGACAAGCCTGAGTTCATCATCGCCAGTTACTCCGCCAGCCCCCTCCGTAAAAAAAGGACACCCTCCGTATCCATGCCCAAAGCCTTCGTGGATTCGCTCAAACCGGTGCCCCTGCGCTGGAATGCGGACAACTGGAAGCTGGTCGTAAAATCCCTCAGCATCAAAAACGGCCTCTTTGGCGTGGACAATCCCGAAGACTCCATCCCCAGCACACCCGGGGAATTCGACCCTTCGCGCATCCGCTTTGCAAATATCAATCTCACCATCAGCAATAGCAGCCTCGTAAAAGACAGCATTTATGCGGACCTCACGCTCAGCACCAAAGAACGCAGCGGGTTTGAGGTGAAGTCACTGAAAAGCAGGTTCAAAATGAGCCCCGTGGAAATGGAGTTCAGCAACCTGGACCTGCGCACGAATCACAGCCATATCCGCGACTATTACACCATGCAATACGAGGACCTGAGCGAAATGAATGATTATGTGAACAACGTGACCATGCGCGCCCGTTTTAAAGACACGCGCCTGGCCTCGGAAGATATTGCGTATTTCGCCCCTCCCCTTTCTTCCTGGGATACGGAACTGAGAATCAACGGCCGGGTGGACGGGCCGGTGAGCAACCTTTCCGGCGACAGCCTGGACATCAAAGGCGGCAACAACACCCGCCTCAAAGGCACGGCGGACATGCGCGGCCTGCCGGATATCAACCAGACCTTTATCGACTTCACCGCCAAAGAACTGGTGACCAGCGGGCAGGACCTCCGGCAGTTTTTACCGATGCTCAAAGATATCTCCCAGGTACGCACGGACCTCATCACCACACTCGCCTTCCAGGGCTCGTTCTCCGGCTTCGTGAACGACTTCGTGGCATACGGTAAGTTCCAGACGAACCTGGGCAATATCGATTCGGATATCAACTTCAAGACCAGCAAAGACGTTCCCGTTTATTCCGGGAACCTCACCACCCATAATTTTGATCTTGGCAAACTGCTGAATATAGACCTGGTGACCACCGCCACCATGAAAGCCAAAGTGAAAGGGGAAGGTTTTAACTTCAAGACCCTGAAAGCCTCAGTGGATGCGGATATTCAGAAGATCGGGCTGTATGGTTACGAATACCAGAACCTGAAAGCGGCCGGGGAAATGAACCGCAAGTTCTTCAACGGTTCCCTCACCGCAAACGATCCCAACCTCGATATGGACTTTGCCGGCACCATCGACTTCAACAGCCGCCTGCCCATCTTTAATTTTTATTCAGAGATCCGCAACAGCGACCTTAAGGCGCTGCACCTCACGGAAGATTCTATCACCCTCCAGGCCAAGGCAGACCTGAACTTTGCAGGCAGCAACATCGACAACTTCGACGGTACCGCCCGCCTGTACGACTTATCCCTGTTCAAAAACAAAAGCCGCGTGGAGTTCGACTCCCTTACCGTGTCCACCAAACAGGAGAACAATCTCAAAACCCTCCGCATACAGGGCAACGAAGTGAACGGTTATGTACAGGGCGCCTACAGCTTTATGGAACTGCCGAACGCATTCAGGCTGTTCCTCAACAAATATTACCCGAGTTATTTCACCAGCCCGCCCGCTGCCAATGCCGGGCAGGACTTCTCGTTCTCCTTCGAGTTCGGCCAGGTGGACAAACTGATACGGGCTTTTACCAACGACATCAAAGGGCTGAACGGTACACAGATTGCCGGATCGCTGAATACGCTCAGCGGCCAGGTATCGCTGAATGCTGCCGTGCCTTACGCCGGGTACAACGAGTTTGGCGTGCGCAACCTGCTGCTGAAGGCAAACGGCGACTTCTCCAAGATCAATGTAAGCACCAGTATCGGCAACGTATTGTACAACGACAGCACCGTATTCACCAACCCGCTCATTGTTGCCAGCTCCGGCAGGGATACGTCGTTCATCAAACTGGACCTGAAAGCGGAAGACACCACTTCCCTCGATGGTTTTTATGCACGCGTGATCACCGTGGGAGACGGGATAAAAGTGAACTTCCTGAACAGCAGTTTTACCGTGAACGGCAAACAGTGGAGCATGACGCCCGGCAACGAAGTATACTGGAGCAAACACTTCCTGACGGTGAACAATCTCCGTATTTCGCGGAACGATCAAAGCATCACCATCAGTACAAACGAGTTCAACCCGGATGAATCCACTTTCCAAATCGCGCTGAAGGACCTGAACCTGGCGGATGTGATCCCCGCCGGCATTACCAATACGCTCATAGAAGGCCTGGCAAACGGCACCATCAACATACACGACCCGTTTAACAACCTGCAGGTAGATGCGGATATAAAAACCACGCAGCTGCGTATTGACAATGATTCCATTGGGCTGGTGAACCTGAAAGGCGATTACGACAGCCGCATAGGCGAAGTAAAGTTCGATGTACAGTCGGACAATTCCCTGGCCAGCTTCAACGCCAAAGGCACCGTGGGCCTCAGCGACAGCAACCGCGTGGTAAATGCTTCCACCGATCTGAACAATGCCTCCATCGGCCTGCTGGACAAATACCTCGGCGACTACGTGAGTGAGCTCACCGGCACCGCCACCGGCCAGCTGACCGTTACCGGCACTACAGACAAACCCTCTTTCCGGGGGAATGTAAAAGTGCGGGACATCGGCATGAAGGTGAATTACCTGGGCACGTATTACAAGATCCCCCTGCTGCACGTTCATAATATGGACGACAACCTGATAGAGATGCATCCTTTCACAATGATCGACAAGTTTAAAAACCAGGCGACGGTGCACGGTTTTATCAGTCATCAGAACTTCTCGAAGATGAGCTTTGAGTTTGACGTACAGTCGCAGAAATTCCTCTTCCTCAATACCGGCGCGGCAGACAACAATCTCTATTACGGCGATGTGATCGCACAGGGCAGGGTGTATTTCACCGGGCCCATGGACAACCTGCAGCTGCGCGTGCTGGCCCGCCCGCTGAGCGGCACGCACTTTTACCTCCCGCTGTCCGACAGTAAGGATATCGGCAAACACGAATACATCAACTTCAAGCAGTATGGTAAAGTAGTGGAGGAAACGAAGAAAAAAAGCGATGTGAAGCTGAACGTGAAGATGGACATCGCCGCCAATCCCGATGCGCAGATAGACGTGATCATCAACGCCGCCACGAACGACGTCATTTCCGCGAACGGCACCGGCGCGCTCACCATCAATGTGAACCTGGACGGGGATTTTACCATGTACGGCAATTACACCATCAATACCGGGACGTACAACTTCAGCTTCCAGCGCCTCGCCAAGTGGAAATTCGATATCGATAAAAACAGTACCATCACCTGGAACGGCGACCCCGTGGAAGCGAAAGTGAACATCACCGCGAAATACAGCCTGCCCAAGGTGAGCCTGTACAACCTCAGCACGGCCGCCGTGACCGGCAATAACAGTGCGGCGAACACCGACGTACTGAGCCGCTCCGAACGGGTGGACATTCTGCTGTACCTCCGCAATTCCCTCATGCAGCCCACCATCACTTACGAGATCACGCTGCCCGAAGTGGGATCGGTAGCCTATGAGAGCGGCATTGCCAGCCAGCTGAAAGAGATCAACCAGGACCAGAACAAGGCGCTATACCAGATATCTTACCTGCTGGCCACCGGCCAGTTCCAGCCGCCGGATGGCTCCGCGAACGTGGCTATTACCGGCAAAAACAGTGTGGGACAGGCTTTGAGCGCCCAGGCCTCCGCCATCCTGAACAACTTTTCAAATACCTTCCTGAAAAACGCGGGCATCGGGTTCAACGTGAATTATACCGCCTATAACTTCAACAGCCCCACCAGCAGCAGCTACGACAGGAACCTCGTGAGCACGGGCATCACCAAATCGTTCTACAACAACCGGATACGGGTATATGTAGGCGGCGATTACGACTGGGGCAGGCAAAGCGCCACCTCCACATCCCAGAACTTCGCGGGGGACTTCCGGGTGGAATACCTCCTGAGCGCGGACGGGCGTGTGCGCATCAATGCTTTCAGCAAAACGGATTACGACGCCTATACCTTCGACAACCGTATGCGTAGTGGCGTGGGCCTCTCCTACGTGCGCGACTACAACAAACTCAACGAGCTGTTCAACGCCGGCCGCATCCGCCGGGCGGCGGACAGCATCAACCGCGCCGCGGCGGCCCGCCGCGCCCGGGAAGACAGCCTGAATGCCGCCCCTGCCGATACCAACCGCAACCGGCAACCTAAATAACCGTCCCGCTATTGTCATAATCATGACAATCCACCCGCCTGAACTCATCAAGCTACTGACATCCTGCTGACATTCCCTACTTGTCCGGTGTACTATTCCCCTGCCCTAAACCCGCCATGGTATTGCATTTACCTCACGACCCTACTGACATCCTCCTGCCATCCTTCGGTGATCCTTCGGTTGCGTTCGGTCGTGGTACGGGTTTGAGGGTGTTTCACCGAAGGATGACCGAAGGATCACCGAAGAATCACCGAAGGATGAAGGACCGGCCCGGCAGAGAATGCCGTTCGCTCCATTTCCCCAATCCCGTCATTGCGAGGAGCAGCAGCGCTAAAGTGGGTGGGGGCGACGAAGCAATCTCCTCCATCGAATGGAGGTACGCCAGGATCCGGAGATTGCTTCGTCGCGGCTCCTGCACAAATCCCCGCTGCTCCTCGCAATGAACTGTGTTTAAAAACAACTATTATTTAGATAATTTTTATCATATACTGTATGGGTAGTGGCTATTGCAAAGGCTTGTTTAATCAGTTTATTGGCTACTGCTATAAGCGCC
>NZ_RMBX01000017.1 GCF_003807585.1 Chitinophaga barathri
ATAAACTCATTTACAGAATGTTTGCTGTCATAAAACGCCAAACGCCTTTTGATAAGAACTATTTAGCAGCGGCCTGAATTTTTTTTTGGTAGTCTCTTTATCTTAGAATACGCAATGACGACCTTTTTAACAAAGACGCCCCAAACAAAGTCACCGCTGGCGCAAGTAACTGGTAAAATGCAAGATCCCCGGAGCACAGGCCCCGGGGATCTTTTATATACACCGGCAACGCCGGTAACGTTCATGTACATATGAAGCAGTTATACCGCCTCACGGTGGCTAATACTGCTCACGGTCCGTCGGGAAGTCCCTTCTTTTGACGTCGTGGATGTATTCCTGCGTGGCTTTGTAGATATCGTCGTACAGGTTCAGATAGCGGCGGAGGAAGCGGGGCTTGAACTCTTTGTTGATACCCAGCATATCGTGCATCACCAGCACCTGCCCGTCCACATATTTGCCGGCACCGATGCCGATCACGGGGATCGTAAGCTGCTCGGCTACCTGTTTGGCCAGCATGGCGGGTATTTTTTCCAGCACCAGTGCAAAAGCGCCTGCTTCCTGGAGCAGTTTGGCGTCCGCCAGCAGTTTGGTCGCTTCCACGTCGTCCGTGGCGCGTACGGCATAGGTGCCGAACTTGTAAATGGACTGCGGCGTGAGGCCGAGGTGGCCCATCACGGGCACGCCTGCACTAATGATCCTTTTTACGGATTCTATCACTTCTTCCCCGCCTTCGATCTTGATACCGTGCGCGCCGGTCTCTTTCATGATGCGGATCGTGGAAATGAGGGCTTCTTTGCTGTTGCCCTGGTAAGAGCCGAACGGAAGGTCCACTACCACAAAGCTCCGGCGGATGGCCCGCACTACGGAAGAAGCGTGGTAGATCATCTGGTCGAGGGTAATGGGCAGCGTGGTTTCGTGGCCTGCCATTACATTGGAGGCGGAGTCGCCTACCAGCAGGATGTCTATCCCCGCATCATCCAGTATCCTTGCCATGGAAAAATCGTAAGCGGTGAGCATGGATATTCTCTCGCCGTCGGTCTTCATTTTTTGCAGGATATGCGTGGTGATGCGTTTGATCTCTTTGTTTACAGCAGACATTGCAGATAAATTTATACCCGGCCAACCCCGGGAATCCACAAAGTTGCAACATAATTCGGATTTGACTGCATTTTTTTGATGTCAGGTAACGCTGAGCTTGCTGATCTCGTTGTAGAGGGAGCGTACAAGACCGTCCGCAAGACCTATTTTAGGCACAAATATCTCGGGGATGTCCATCCAGCGCATCACGTTCACGTAGATCTGGAGGGCGGGCACGATCACGTCTGCGCGGTCTTCACGGAGGTTGTATACGTGGATGCGTTCTTCCACGGTGAAGTTGCTGAATTCTTTATAATAATCCTTGAGCAGGTCCAGGGTGAGGGGTTTGCCTTCCTTCTTTTTGGACATGGAAAATATCTTGTTGATATTACCGCCGGACCCGATGGCCACTACGGGGCCGTATGCCCGCAATTGCTGCCGCAGGAAATCCTTCATCTGCTGCCAGTGCGATTCTTTCACCTGGTTCTGCATCAGGCGGATGGTGCCGATGTTAAAGGATTCTTTGAACACGAGGCGGTTGCCGCTGAAAAAGGTGAGCTCGGTGGAGCCGCCGCCTACGTCTATATAAAGGTAACCTTTGGTTTTATCGAGGTTTTCGGCAATGTGATTTTCGTAAATGTAGGATGCTTCTTCCTGGCCGGTGATCACTTTGATGTCCATCCCTGTTTCGTTCCTCACCCTTTCCAGTATTTCCTTCCCGTTGGCCGCGTCGCGCATGGCGGAGGTGGCGGCGGCTTTGAGGTATTTCACCTCGTACACGTCCAGCAGCAGTTTGTAGGCTTTGATGGTATTCACCAGGCTGTCCGCCCGTTTGTCTGAAATGGCGCCGGTGGAAAACACGTCGATACCTAAACGCAGGGGTACACGCACCAGGTTTACCTTGGTGAAGTCCATTTCGCCGGTAGATTTGGGAGAAGCCTCCGAAATCAGCAGACGCGCCGCATTGGATCCGATATCTATTGCTGCCAGCTTCATGCCTGTTCAGATTAACAATAACGTGTACACACTACAACAGGCTCAAAGATATTTAAAACGCTGCTGAAATCGAAACGCAATTGATCAGGAATATGACTTTTCCGCAAGGTATTTTCCTATCTCAAGCTGGGCGCGCATCTTACGGCCACTTGCATGTTTGTATGCGTTGCGCTGATCGTTGTCTATGATGCGCACTTTCACATTGCTGTTCAGCTGTATGTTGAGGATCTCTATCAGTTCCTGCCTGATGGAAGGGTCTTCTATGGCTGCTGCGGCCTCCACGCGGTGGTCCAGGTTGCGGATCATCCAGTCGGAGCTGGCGATGTATACTTTGTCCTGCCCGTTGTTGTGGAATACGAACACACGTGCATGCTCCAGGTATTCGTCTATGATGCTCACCGCTTCCATATTGCGTTTCCACTTTTTGTTCTCCGTATAGGCGCAGCAGATGCCGCGGATGATGAGTTTTACCTCCACACCGGCTTTGGCGGCGTCGTAGAGTTTAGAGATCATCTCATCGTCGGAGAGGGAGTTCATTTTCAGGATGACGGATGCCGGTTTTTTGCGGCGGGCGTTCCTGATCTCGCGGTCTATCATACGGAGGAAAAACTTCCGCATGTTATAAGGGCTTACGATCAGCGTTTTGCAGGCCTGGAGGAACTTCACGTCGTGACGCGGGCTTTCCAGGTAGGCGAATATCCGGTTGATGTCCGCCATGATGTTCCGGTTCGAGGTCAGCAGGCAATGATCGCCGTATACTTTGGCGGTCCTTTCGTTCATATTGCCGGTGCTCACGAAGCCGAACTGGGTGGTGGTGTTGCCGGTGCGTTTTTTGATCACGCAGAGTTTGGCGTGCACTTTCATGCCCGGTACGCCCAGGATCACTTTTACGCCATCTTCTTCCAGCCGTTCTTTCCATTGCAGGTTCGCTTCCTCGTCAAACCGGGCGCGCAGCTCCAGCACTACCACTACCTGTTTGCCGTTGCGCACGGCGTTGATCAGGGCGTTGATGATCTTGCTGTTCCGCGCCAGGCGGTAGGCGGTGATCTTGATGGTGGTCACTTCCGGGTCCATGGCCGCTTCGCGAAGCAGGTCTATCACGGTATCGAAAGAATGATAGGGCAGGTGCAGCATCACATCCTGTTCCTGCATCACTTTCATCACGCTGGGCGCGTTGTGGAACAGGGGATGGGTGAGTACTTTGCGGCGCATACGTTCCCGGGTGAACACCTTTTCGGGGAAGTCCATAAAGTCCTTGAAGTTATGAATGCGGCCGCCGGGTATCAGGTTGTCCTTTTTGGAAAGGCCCAGCCTGCGCATGAGGTATTCCAGCAGCAGCGGGTCTATCTGCTGGTCGTATATAAAACGGACGGGCTTGCCTTTGCGGCGCGCCTTGATGCCTTTTTCGATCTGGTGGATGATGCTGGTGGAAATGTCGTTGTCTATATCCAGCTCCGCGTCGCGGGTCACTTTGATGACCCAGGAGGAGAACTTGTCGTACCCGAAATACGAAAAGATATGCGGCAGGTTGTACCGGATCACGTCTTCCAGCAGCATGATGCTGTGCTCTCCTTCTTTGGAAGGCAGGATGAGGAAACGGCTCAGCACGGCCCTGGGCACTTCGATGAGGGCGAATTTCTGGCGGATGGAATTGTCTTCCTTCGCCAGCATCACGGCGAGATAAATGGATTTATCGCGCAGGTAGGGCATTTGCTGGATGCCTTCTATCATGAGGGGAATGATGTTCGTGCGCACTTCTTCGTTGAAGTAGTTCTGTACAAACTTCTGCTGCTCTCGGTTGAGCTGCTTTTCCGTATGGAGGGTGATCTTTTCGTGTTTCAGTTCTTCCTCGATCTCGTGCCAGATGCGGTTAAATTCAGCCTGCTGGCTGATCACGGTGCTTTGGATATCCTGCAGGATCTCGTCGGGATTTTCTTCGAGGTGCATTTTGGCGGTGCGGTTCATGATGTTGTCCATCCTTTTGAGGGTGGCCACGCGCACGCGGAAAAATTCGTCGAGGTTATTGGAAAAGATGCCGAGGAAGCGGAGCCTTTCGTAGAGGGGTACCGTGGTGTCCGCGGCTTCCTGCAATACACGGGCGTTGAAGGAGAGCCAGCTGATGTCCCTGACAATGGTCTTTCTTTTAGAGGTTACTGCTTTGCTGGTTTTCGTTGTTTTTTTCACCGGCGGTTTTTTTGTTTTTACCGGCTCTAAAGCGCTGGCGGCGGAGTCCAATTTCATATTCACGATGATTTGAGGCGCGGGCATAATACGCGGCACGCGGAAGTTATAAATTTCTCACCAACAAGGCCTTAGAGTCCGTGTTATCTTTTCATTAAATTACACAATTCCCGCCGGATTGTTTAACCCGTGGCAGTAGTAAGGCATCAGAAAGGGGAGGATCCGCACCTTTTTCTCCGGTAAGTAGTTTATGTTGTTTTCCTGGGAGCCGGCTGGTAATGTTTGTTGTACACGGGGAATCCCAGCATGCTGAGCAGGCCCAGTACGATCACCAGCAGGGTTTGGGCCACCCAGATGATCCAGCCGAAGGCGTAACCGATGGTTTGCTGGATGCCATAGAGCACGAGGGTATTTTGCACGATGATCTGGTATGCACCGATGCCGCCCTGGGTAACGATCATGCCTATACTGCCGAACGCGAGGATGGACAGGCCGGCTTTTACGCCCAGGCCCATGGTTTCAGGCAGGCAGCGGAAGGCGATGTATACCTGTGAGAAGTATAGCAGCCACATAGCCACGGTATAAAAAAGGAACCAGCCCTTTTGTTTCATTTTAAACACGGAGAAGATGCCTTCCATCACGCCGCGGATCAGTGCGCGGAGGGCAATGGCGGCTTTGGTGCGGGCAAAGCGGCGCAGCAGCCACACGAACAGCAGTACCACCCCGGCGATAATGGCCAGGATGATCAGCAGGCGGCTCACGCTGGCGTTCTGGTACATATTGTTCAGCGGGTTTGTAATATAACTTTCCACCACGCCGGCCACCACATCTACCTGCACCAGGATGGTGACGGTGATGAGGATAATGAGACAGATCAGGTCAAAACCTCTTTCCGCGATCATAGTGCCCACGAGTTTATCCACCGGGATCTTTTCGTACCGGGCCAGGATGCCGCAGCGGGTCACTTCTCCCAGGCGGGGCACGGCGAGGTTCACGAGGTAACCTATCATCACGGCAAAAAAGGTATTGAGTTTACGGGGCTGATAACCGAGCGGGAAAAAAAGCAGGCGCCAGCGCATGGCCCGTACCCAGTGACTGAGAAAACCCAGTACCGCGGCGGGCAGCAATATCCAGTAGTTCGCCCTGCGGAGGGCGTCTTTGATTTCTTCAACCTGTGAGGGGGTGAGATTTTTGGTGACCAGCCAAATCAGCAGGATGCCAATTCCCAGAAAACCGATGAACTTTAAAATGGTTTTGAGCAGTTTAGGCATTTGTTTGTGCTGATAATGGTGAACCAATCTATAATTTGTTGCCTTCTTTCGGGAATATGGCGATGGGGGTGAATTTTTTGGCTTCTTCGAAGTCCATGGTGGCATAGGAGATAATGATCACCACATCTCCCACGGCTACCAGGCGGGCTGCCGGGCCGTTCATACAGACTACCCCTGAGTTTCTTTTGCCTTTGATAACGTAGGTTTCCAGGCGTTCGCCGTTGTTCACGTTCACGACCTGCACTTTTTCATTGGCGATCAGGTTGGCCGCTTCCATCAGGTCTTCATCGATGGTGATGCTGCCTACGTAGTTCAGATTGGCTTCCGTAATAACCGCCCTGTGAATCTTGGATTTTAATACTTCGATCAACATATTTCTGGTGTAGTCCGCAAAGGTAGAGGAATTTTGATGAATACCGAGAACGGAGGGGAGTATTTGTGAATATGTTATGACAGGCTGGCTTTTTTCGTCAGTAAAACATCAGCGATCCTTCGGTCATCCTTCGGTGATCGTTCGGTCATCCTTCGGTGAAACACCCTCAAACCCGGGCTGCGACCGAACACCACCGAAGGATCACCGAAGGATGTCAGTAGCATGTCAGTAGCCTTGCCGGTCAAATGCGGCACCATGGCCGTTTGATGACTGGTTAATATCCTAGTGGTTAAGTAGGGAATGTGGTCAGGATGGCAGGAGGACTGATATTATTTTCACATGGTTTAGGTGAGCATATTGTCGATCAGGCGGATCTCTCCCAGTTTGGCGGCTATTAACATCACCATTTGGCCGGAAGGGAGCGGTTTATCCAGTAACTGCAAATCGTCCGCATTGGCGATCTCCACATAATCCGGCTGAAAACCAGCATCTTGCAGCTGTTTCCAGGCATTCTGCTTAATTTCCGGAAAGGGGAGCTGCTTTACATTTTCCTTTATATAAAGAAGCGTACGGCTGATCTGGGCGGCGGTTTGCCTTTCGGAGGGGCTGAGGCGCATATTCCGGCTGCTCATGGCCAAACCATCCGTTTCGCGGAGGGTAGGGCAAATGTGTAATTTTGCCGGAATTCCGGTTATTTCCAGTAACCGCTTGATAATCATACATTGCTGGAAATCTTTCTGTCCCATGAAGAGGTCATCGGGCTCCACGATGTTCAAAAGCTTGTGAACGACGATGCCGACCCCCTGGAAATGGTTGGGGCGGTAGGCGCCCTCGAGCACAGTTTCGAGGTATCCGAAGCCATAGTGGGGATGTTTGCCGTTAACACCCTCCGGGTACATCTCCTCCACGGAGGGTAGAAAAAGTATATCTGTGCCGGCCCCGCTGAGGGCGAGGATATCTTCTTTGATAGTGACCGGGTATTTCTCGAAATCCTTGGGGTCATTAAATTGTGTAGGATTCACGAAAATGCTGCTAACTACTATGTCGCACTGCGTTTTAGCTTCATTGATAAGGGAAATATGGCCCTGGTGCAGAGCACCCATGGTGGGAGCGAAGCCGATCCGTTTTCCTGCCTTTTTTTCCTGCCCTAGCGCCTCCTGTAGATCCGCTACCCGTTTGAATAGATACATAAACCTTTGCTTAAAAGGATGTTAAAAGTGACAATTTGGCCCTTTTTACCTAAATTTTTCGTAGTTTTGCAAGCCAAATTAAAAATAACTGCATTAATAATCAGCAATAAATGTCCACAAAGAAAAGAATTCTTTTTATTGCCCAGGAAATGTCGCCATACCTTGATCTGAGTGAATATGCGGCAATGGTCAATAAAATGGCGATCAAATCTAATGAGGCCGGTCTTGAAGTGAGGGTTATCATGCCAAGGTTTGGGAACATTAACGAACGGAGGCACCGGTTGCATGAAGTGGTTAGATTGTCCGGCATCAACATCGTGATAGACGGGGATGACTATCCCCTGATCATCAAGGTGGCGTCTTTGCCGAATGCGCGGCTCCAGGTGTACTTCCTGGACAACGAGGATTATTTCAAGCGGAAAGCTGTGTTTAATGACGATGACGGTACGTTTTACGACGATAACGCCGCGCGGATGGTATTTTTCTGTAAAGGAGCGCTTGAAACCGTTAAGAAATTCGGCTGGCCTCCGGACATTATCCATTGCAGCGGATGGATGACCTCCCTCATCCCCGTATACCTGAAGACGGCCTATAAAAAGGAACCGGTCTTCGCCCATTCCAGGACGGTCTATTCGATGGAGCCCAATTCCTTTAAGGAAAAACTGGGCGCCACCTTCCTGAAAAAGGCCGTGATCAGCAACCAGATCAAAGAAAAGGACCTGGAACTTTACAAAGAAGGAACCAATGCCGCCCTCAATAAAGGAGCTGCCAAATATGCGGACGCGGTGGTGCTTACCAGCGATAAAGCAGATAAAAAGATCGTGGATGAACTGAAGACCGAGAAAGGCAAAATTATTCTCCCCTTCAAAAAAGACAACGAAGACCTGGCAGATTACATCCAGCTTTATCACCAGCTGTTAGGCGCTAAATAAGACTGGGAATCAAAAAATGAAAAGTTAAAACTGTAACGTGTTCATCGTTTCCTGCGTTTAACTTTTTATTTTTAGTTTTTCAACAAACCGTTCAATTCAATTACGTGAAGATCAATTTCAGGAACCTGGGCTTTGCAGCTGCTTTTTTAACTGCCCTTTATGCTTTTTCCGGATGTAATGAAGCTACCGTACTCGGTAAGGACCTCATCCCCGGCGCTGATAAGGTGATAGTAAAAGATACGACCATTAATACGCTGATCACCCATAATATCGCCAACATCGATTCCAGCATCTTCACCGGGCAGGACAACTTTGTGGGCGCGCTGGGCAGTTTCAGCGACCCTCTCTTTGGCAAAAGCCATGGCTTCCTGTACACACAGGTAGGCCTTCCCAAGGCGGAATTCACCTTCGAAGGCACCGGCTGGACGGTGGACTCAGTGGTACTGTATATCGGCTGCGATACCGTATGGTACGGCGAAAATGCTCCGCAGAACCTCAGCGTGTACAGGATGAACGAGCCAACCTTTAAGATCGATTCCAATTACCGTTACGACCGCGCATTGTCTTACGACCCGTCCAAACAGCTGGCTTCCGCCACTGTGTACCCGGTATACCCGAAAGACTCCCTGAACATATATGGTACCAAAGTAGGCCCCCAGCTTCGTATTAAGCTGAACAACTCATTTGGCACCGAACTGTTCCAGCAGCGCGCGGACGGCGCCTTCCTGTCGGACTCCGCCTTCAACAAATGGCTGGGCGGCCTGGCCATCGTGCCGGATACCACCAGCGGAGCCAGCAAAACCATGCTGTTCACCAACCTGAACACCGGCGAGACCCGCCTGACGGTATACTATAAAAACTCAGAGAAAGATTCCATCATTGCGAACTTCCCGTTTGTGCCCAACCCGGGCGTAGGCGGCAGCGCGCATGCGAACTACTTCAGCCGCAACTACACCGGCACGGAAGTGGCGAACAATATCAATACAAACAGGCCCGGCGGGGACAACCTGCTGTATCTCCAGGAAGCGCCCGGCATCTATGCACAGCTGCAGCTGCCTGAGATAGAGAACATCCCGAAAGCCGTAATCAATAAAGCCGAACTGGTGATCACCGAGATCAACAGCGGCAGCAGCGGCAGGGACGACCTGTTCACCGAACCGGACCGCCTCTTCCTGATGCGTTATATCACGCACGACAGCCTTGGATTTCTTATAGACTACGGAAACCCCTCGCAGCCTGACCTGGCGTATTTCGGCGGTAATAAAACTGTCATTAGTGAGGTAGGGCCCTATAAAGTTGTCCAATATAAGTTTAATATTGCACGGCATTTGCAGTTCATCCTGGACAAAAAACTGGAGAACTCGGTGCTGAAACTCGAAGCTTTATCCAGCCGTTACCCGATAGACATGAGAAGATTGAAAGCAGGCGGCGGCAATGCCACGCCACCGGCTAATGTGAAGCTAAGGATCATTTACACTCAACTATAATCATAGAATTCATCTTTTATGCCTTATTTATTTACCTCAGAATCCGTGTCCGAGGGACATCCGGACAAAGTGGCCGACCAGATTTCAGACGCCCTTATCGATAACTTCCTTGCCTACGATCTTACCTCCAAGGTAGCATGCGAAACGCTTGTAACCACCGGCCAGGTAGTACTCGCCGGAGAAGTGAAATCAGATGCATATTTAGACGTACAGGACATTGCCCGTGAAGTGATCCGCCGTATTGGTTATACCAAAAGCGAGTACATGTTCGAGGCGAATTCCTGCGGCATTTTCTCCGCTATTCACGAACAGTCACCAGACATCAACCAGGGTGTTGAACGCAAAAGCCCCGAAGAGCAGGGTGCCGGCGACCAGGGTATGATGTTCGGTTATGCCACGAAAGAAACGGAAAACTTCATGCCGCTGGCGCTGGACCTGGCACACAAACTCCTCATCGAGCTGGCTGCCCTCCGCCGCGAAAATAAAGACATCCAATATCTGCGCCCCGATGCAAAATCACAGGTGACCATCGAATATTCCGATGACAACCAGCCCATCCGCATCGATACCATCGTGATCTCCACACAGCACGACGATTTCGAAAGCGAACAGGCTATGCTGGCCAAGATCAAGCAGGACATGATCGACATCCTGATCCCCCGCGTGAAAAAAGGCCTGAAACCTGAGCTGCAGAGCCTCTTTACAGACAAGATCACTTATCATATCAACCCGACCGGCAAGTTCGTGATCGGCGGCCCTCACGGCGATACCGGCCTCACCGGCCGCAAGATCATCGTGGATACCTACGGTGGTAAAGGCGCGCACGGCGGCGGTGCATTCTCCGGTAAAGATCCTTCCAAAGTGGACCGTTCCGCTGCATACGCTACCCGTCACATCGCCAAAAACCTGGTAGCTGCCGGTGTTGCGGACGAAGTACTGGTACAGGTTTCCTACGCTATCGGCGTGGCCAAACCCTGCGGCGTGTTCGTGGACACCTACGGTACCGCGAAAGTAGGCCTGAAAGATGGTGAGATCGCCCGCAAAGTGGAAGAGATCTTCGATCTCCGCCCTTACGCTATCGAGCAGCGCCTGAAACTGCGCAACCCGATGTACGGCGAAACCGCTGCTTACGGTCATATGGGCCGCGAAAGCAAAACGGTGACCAAAGTATTCAACGCAGGTAAAAAGAACGAAAAGAAAGTGGACGTGGAACTGTTTACCTGGGAGAAACTGGACTACGTAGATAAAGTGAAGGCAGCCTTCGGCTTGTAATACGGAACTTTAAAGATAAAAAGCCGGCAGGAAGCGTATGTTCCCTGCCGGTTTTGTTTTGGTATCATCAATTAAGCTTTAACTTTCACCCCAAGGAATTCCTGATACTATGGGCATCGCTAAAAATCTCTACTACAAGGGCGTGCGGCTTGTTAATTTATCCTTGCTGAAAAGCCTGACCCCACAGCGTTTGCTGTTACCTTACCATCACCTCGTTTCGGATGTGGATGTGCCGCATATCAAACACCTGTACCCCTACAAAGGCCTGGCGGCATTCAAAAAAGACCTTGATTACCTGCGTAAATATTTTAAACCGGTGACCTTGCAGGACGTGATCGGAAATATCCGCCGTCAAACGCCGTTGCCCGAACACAGCTTCCTGCTTACGTTCGACGACGGCCTGCGGGAGGTACATGAAACGATTGCACCGCTGCTGTACCGGGAAGGGATCCCGGCGGTGTTTTTCCTGAACAGCGCTTTTGTGGACAACAAAACACTGTTTTACAAATTCGGCGTAAGCCTGCTGACGGAAGCCCTGCTCACGAAACAATACAGCGCGGCCACGCTAAAGGCGCTGGGAGAAACGCTGGCCGTGCCTGCTGCCGGCAAACAGCAGCTGATCGACGCCATAAAAAGCATTACTTATGCCAACCGCGCGATGGTCCGGGCGGCGGCGGCAGTGCTGGAGATATCGCTGGAGGAGTACCTGGCGGAGAAAAGACCCTTTATGACCTCGGAGGAGATCAGCGGGCTGGCAGGGCAGGGGTTTGCCCTGGGCGGGCATAGTGTGGATCATCCGTATTATACGGGGCTTACGCTGGAGGAAATGATCCGGCAGACGGTGGAGTCGGTGGATTTTGTGACGGAACGGTTCAGGCTGGATTACCGGGCATTTGCGTTCCCGCATAGCGACGCGGGGGTGCCGCAGGCATTTTTTGACCGGTTGCTGGAGCGCCAGGCTCCGGCGCTGGATGTAATGTTCGGGACCAATAATCAGCGGCGGGAGATCTATCCGCAGATCCTGCACCGGTTCAATTGCGAGCGCCCTTCTATTGCTGTTGAATCCGCTGTGAAAGGCATTCTGGCGTTAAATTCACTGCAGGAGGTACGCGGTAAATCCGTCATCCGGCGTGACTGAGACCTTTTTTCTCTAATATATTAATACAGAAATACGTTAAAACATCGGTTCGTTCTTTTATTTGGAGGTTACGATTTTATGCATTAAATTTATTAATAAATGATCAGATAATTTATATGTGTTTTTTACTGAAAACACTATAATTAGTAGCATTTATGTGTTATTTTTGTAAGGATTAACGGAGAACAGGTGGGCTTTGTATTAGGAAAAGGTATTATTTAGAATCTGTAAAATTTAACCTTTAGTGAAAAACCGAACTATTGTAAAGGCATTTAACCGTGTCTTTCTATCCGCCTTACTATTCTCTTATTCCTGCCTATGTTTTGCGCAAGGCGATCAAAAAGCTATCCAAGTAAAGGTTAATGCCACCGGAACTACCGGTGCGTGGCTCCATCTTCCCGCCGATTACAACAGTACGACCGAAAAATATCCCCTTATAATATTTATTCATGGCGTTGGCGAAGGCGGGACGGATGTGAACAAAGTGTTGGCACAGGGTCTTCCGAAGGCGATAGCCCGGGGGGCGAAAATGGAGTTTACGGTAGGCGGCAAATTGTACAAATTTATTGTTGTATCCCCGCAGATCGCAGGAGGCTGGGCCAGTGAGGCCATGATCCAGAATGTGATGAACGACGTGAAGGCGAAATACCGTGTGGATGAAACCAGGGTATATCTGACTGGCTTGAGCGCGGGCGGTTACGGTACCTGGAATTATGTAGCCTCCGGCAAAGAATATGCAGACAATGTAGCCGCGATAGTGCCCGTTTCCCCGGCGGCCATCGCGGTAAATAAGCTGGATAATTTCTGTAACACGGTAGTTGCAGCCAATGTACCCGTGTGGCAGTTTTCCGGCGGCACCAGCGGAGATGCTTCTTTCCGCGGCAACATGGAGAAATTCGAAACCAGGTATAACAGCTGTAACCCTACTGTAAAAGCTATTTCTACCGTGATCGCAGGCGGCGGCCATGATGCCAATACCTGGGACAAGGCGTACGATGCAACGCATACGTACAATAATCCGAATATTTACGAGTGGATGCTGCAGTTCAAAAAGGGAGGCGTAACGCCGCCCCCGGCTGCCAATAAGCCCCCTGTAGCCAATGCCGGCACGAACGTTACCGTTACCTTACCGGTTAGTTCCGTGAGCCTGAACGGCAGCGCATCCGCCGATTCCGACGGGAATATTTCAGCTTACAGATGGGCGCAGGTGTCCGGCCCTGCCACCAGCACCATCAGCCCCAATACCGCGGCAAGAGCAACGGCATCCGGTCTTACGGTGGCCGGTACCTATGTGTTTGAACTGACCGTGACCGATAACTACAATGCAACCGCCAAAGCAAGAGTAACAGCAGTGGTGCAGGCGGCGGCAATACCGCCCCCGGTTGTAAATTTTGTCAGCAATAATATCAGCGTTACAGCTCCCGTAACGGCGGTCACGCTCGACGGCTCCCGGTCTTCCGCGCCCAGCAGTACGATCTCCAGCTACGAATGGGAAAAGGTCTCCGGCCCCACGGGCGGCGCCATCAGCTCACCCACAGCTGCAAAAACAAACATCACCAACCCGGCTGTCGGGAATTACGTATACAGTCTTACCGTTACCAATGCCGCGGGCATTTCCAGCTCAGGCACCGTAAACGTGGTGGTAGCCAATACACCGCCGCCCGCCGGCGGCTGCCATTGCAGTCATACCATTACCCCCGGCCCTGACGGCGGTATTTACAGCGACGGCAGCAAATACAATATCCAGCCGGGAGACACTATCTGTGTACCCGCCGGCAAATATCCCTACGCGCAATTCTTTAATTACTCCGGCACCGCTGAAAAGCCCCTGGTGTTCATCAACTGCGGCGGCATCGTTCAGATCGGCGACGGCGGTAAATACGGTCTTATCTTCAACCAGTGTAAGTTCTTTAAAGTAACCGGCTCCGGCACGGCGGACAAATACGGTTTTGTGGTAGACGGAAGGCCGAATGCCATCCCTTTGAATGCGGGCCTTTCCATGGGTAAAGGATGTACCGATTATGAAGCGGAAAGGATCGAGGTGTCCGGCGCATCCGCGGGCCTGCTTTGTAAAGTGAACCCGGACTGCGACCCCGCTACCCATTACCCGAATTTTAAGATCCGCAACGTAAGCCTGCACGATCTGTATGTGCATGATATCGGCGGCGAAGGTTTATATATCGGTCATACGCTGCCTAACCCGGGAGAAGTGACCTGTACGGACGGCAGCGTGATCATGGCGGCGCCCCCGCGCATCTACAACCTGAAGATCTACAATGTGACCACCCGCAATACAGGCTGGGACGGCATCCAGGTAGCCAGCGCACCGGAAGGCGTGGAGATCTACAACAATGATATCTACAACTACGGAACGGTGAACAAGGGCAGCCAGCAGGCGGGTATTATTATGGGCGGCGCATCCAGCGGCCTGATCTACAACAACAAAGTTGAAAAAGGCACCGGCAGCGGCATCCAGATATTCGGCTCAGGCCTTACCAAAGTATATGACAACATCGTGATAGACGCCGGATGGGATGGCGGCACCGTGGGCCAGGATGCTATTTTCGCGGATGACAGGCCTATTACCGACGGATATGTGCCCCTCCAGGTGGAGATCATCAATAACACCATTATAAATGCCAGGAGACACGGCGTCATGATCCTTAGCTCGAAAGGCACAACAGGCAAGAACAACATCGTATATAACAACCTGATCACGAAAGTTGGTTCCCCGATGACGGGAGACAGGGCTTACATCAATATCATGACCGGGGTTGATAATAAAACATCGAACAACGTGCTGCTGACGGACATTGCCGCGGCGGAATACAAAAACGTGGCAGGTGGCGATTACAGCCTCCTGGCCGGTTCCCAGGCTATAGACAAGGGCATTGATGCGAGAAGTTTTGGCGTGAACCTGGACTTTGACGGCAATGCAAGACCCTTCAACAATGTATTCGATGCGGGCGCATTTGAATATACAGGCGGCACTGCCGTGAATAAACCTCCCGTGGCGAAAGCAGGGAGCGACATCACTATTACGCTACCTGTCACCACCGCATCGCTGGACGGCAGCACCTCCACCGACGCGGATGGAACGATCAAATCATATAACTGGGCGAAGATCAGCGGGGGAAACGGAACCATAACATCCCCAAACGCCTCCAAGACAGACGTAACCGGCCTCGCCGCCGGTACTTACGTGTTTGAGCTGACCGTTACAGACGATAAAGACGCTTTTTCCCAGGACCGTATAACCGTAACCGTGAATCCGGCAGCCAACAAGCTGCCGGTGGCTAAGGCCGGCAACGATATTACCATCACCCTTCCCGCAAACGTTGTGGAGGTGAATGCCAATGCATCCACGGATGAAGACGGTACCATCCAGTCCTATAACTGGGCAAAGATCAGCGGCCCCGCCGCGACGATCGTTTCGGCCGGTTCAGCTATCACTGTTATCAACGGGCTGGTAGCCGGAACGTATGTGTTTGAATTAACGGTGACGGACGATAAAAACGCTACGGCAAAAGACCGGATCACCATTACGGTGAACCCGGCGGGCAATAAACCGCCCGTGGCCAAAGCGGGAAACGACATTACGCTCACCCTGCCTACGGACATTGCTGAGGTGAACGGCAATGCCTCCACCGATGAAGACGGCACCATCCAGTCCTATCAGTGGGCGAAGATCAGCGGCCCCGCGGCCAATATCGTATCGCCCGGCTCGGCCATCACGATCATTAACCATCTTTCAGCAGGCACGTATGTGTTTGAACTGACCGTGACGGACGACAAGAACATTACCGCAAAAGACCAGGTGACCATCATCGTGAACCCGGCGGCCAACAAACCGCCTGTGGCTGAAGCGGGGGATGACATCGTGATCACGCTGCCAACCGACGCCGTTGACCTGGACGGCCGTTCGTCCATCGATGAAGACGGTACTATCCGTTCTTATAGCTGGGCGAAGATCAGCGGTCCCGCCGCCAATATCGTATCGCCTGCCTCCTCGCTTACCACTGTCAACCATCTTTCAGCCGGCACGTATGTGTTTGAACTGACGGTGACAGACGATAAAAATACTACCGCAAAAGACCGCATTACCGTTACGGTGAACCCGTCGGAGAACATACCGCCGGTGGCCCGGGCGGGGAGTGATATTACCGTCACTCTTCCGGCCAACAGCGCTGAGCTGAACGGCAGTGAGTCCACCGATGAAGATGGAACAGTCAATACCTACAGCTGGACAAAGATCAGCGGGCCGGACGTGAGCATTGCCACGCCTGCCGCGGCAGTGAGCTCCATCAGCGGTCTTGAAGCCGGGGTATATGTATTCGAGCTGAGAGTGACAGACGACAAGGGCGCTACCGCCACGGACCAGGTGACCGTTATTGTTAACGCCGCGGACAACAAATCTCCTATAGCCCGGGCGGGGGACGATATCACCATCAAACTGCCGGTAAATTCCGTACAGCTCAATGGTACTGCCTCCACCGATGAAGACGGGACTATCAATGCATACAGCTGGGCAAAGATCAGCGGCCCCGCCGCCACGATCACGAATGCCAATGTTTCCTCCACCTTAGTGAACGGTTTGACGGCCGGTACTTATGTATTTGAACTGACGGTGAGGGATGATAAAAATGCTTCTTCCAAAGACAGGGTAACCGTTACGGTACAATCCGTGGACAATAAACTGCCCGTAGCCAATGCAGGCAGCGACATCACCATCAGGCTGCCGGAAAACACGGCGGATCTGAATGGCGCTGCTTCCCGTGACGAGGACGGCACGGTCGTTTCCTATCATTGGGAAAAAATAAGCGGCCCCGCCGCGAGCATTGCAACGCCTGGCGCTGCCGGCACGGCTATCAATGACCTGGTGGCCGGCACCTATGTGTTTGAACTGACGGTGACAGATAATGATAACGCTACGGCAAAGGACAGGGTAACGGTGAACGTACTGGAAGCTAACGAACCTGTGAATGAGGCGCCCATAGCCAATGCAGGGCCAGACAGGGAGGTGAATGCGGTAGATGAGGAATTTACGCTCGATGGCTCCGCTTCGAGGGACGTGGACGGCAGTATCGAAAGATACCAGTGGGAATATGTCTCCGGCAACCAGGGCATCATCATCCTTTCACCCAGCAGCGTTACTACAAAAGTGCGTATGGGCCTTGCCGGCGGTGTGCATGAATTCAGGCTGACCGTAACGGACAATAAGGGGCAGACCGCTTCCGATCTTGTAAGGATCACGGTATTGAGAGATTCAGTACCGCCCGCTCATGATATTGTCTCTATCTCACTATATCCGAATCCAGCTACTGACTTTATCCAGCTTAAACTGAATGATCCTTTGCCTGATAATGTGGTGGTAAATATCTTTAATACTTCCGGGAGGCTGGAACAAAGCATGCCCTTCAAAAAGGGAGATCTGATCCAGCAACCCATCGATATCAGCCGCCTCGCAAAAGGGTTTTACCTACTCCAGATCACGAACGGCAAAGACCTGAAAGAGGTCAGGAAATTTGTGAAACAATAACCTGACGCGAATTATTTACGCGTGTACTGGAGGAGCCATTCATACACATTAAGGCCGTTTGGCCTGTAGCTGGGATTGTAAATATCCTTAAAGCAGCAATGTTTGTTGCCATGAATGGTAACCCTCGCCAGCCCGGGTTTGTATTTATTGACACTGTCCGTATACTTCTGCGCGGTCTCCATAAAGTGAGGCTCGTGCTCGCCGGCCAGGAACCATACCGGTACGTTCGCATCCGCGATCAGTTTAAATTGCTGAACGTTTTTGTCTTCCAGTGAAGTAGGGGATAATGATACGATCGCGGCGATGCGTTTGGACAGCGCCGGTTTCTCCGTGATCGTCATCAGGGATACCCAGCCGCCCGCGCTATAGCCGGTAAGATATACGCGGGAAGGGTCTACACGGTACCTTTTCATTACATCATTCAGTACATTCTCCACTTCCCAGGGACGCAGGCCGAAGCTTTGCGATTGCGGCATCACTATAATAAACTTGTATAGTTTTTTATCCACGGGGTTCCTGCTGTCCAGTTTTACGCCTTTGTCCAGCCAGTAAGGCAGGCCGTCTATGATCAGTTTGCTGAGGTCGGTACCCGCTTTGCTTTTGCCGTGGAATACCAGCAGCAACGGATATTTTGCATTTCCCGTATTATAATCGTCAGGCAGCTGCACAAGCGCGCCTACCTTGTTGCCCCGTGCGGATACCGGCACCTGGGTCTTGTCCATATTCTTTTGAGCAAAAGCAGCTATCGCCGTGCCCAATAAAAGGCAGGCCGTGAAGGCAGTAAGTGTACATTTCATTCTCTGAATTTTAAGTTTCTGAATTGTTCTCCGGCAATGCTTACTTCAGCAGGAGTACATCTTCCAGCGGTACGCCGATCATCTCTTCGATCTCGAGCTTGGTAACATTCAGTTCTTTTTCCAGTATTCTCTGTTTGGCCATTTGTTCATTATACAGCTTGTTGGCAGTGCTGTATTCCTGGTAGGAGATGCTGCCGGTTGAGAATTTTTCTTCCAGCGTTTCAAAAGCAGTCTTATCGTCCAGCGTCATTTCGCTTTGCATTTTCAGTAGTTCTCTTTTGGAGATATATTCTTCGTACAGGGACAATACCTGTCTTTTCAGCAGGCGTGCCTGTCCGCTCTGATTCTCGGTGGCGATGTCTTTATTCCTTTTGGCGATCTTTACGTCCTGCGCTTTGCCGGTGAAAGAACCCAAAGGCACGTTGATGCCAATGTTCCATAAAGGATAATAAATATTGTTCAGGTCGGGATTATTCCTGCGCGCGCTTCCCGTAGTCACATCGTTGATATTTACGGTAGCCGTAACGTAGTTCAGCCAGTTGGAATTGGCTTTGGTCACTTCATACCTGGTTTTATCTTTTTCGTATCCGGCTATCTTCATGGCGGGATTTTGAAGGGCCAGTTCCACCAAACGGTTCCTTATCATTGAATCTGGTTGGGGCTGGGACTGCGTGGCGGTTTTGGTTTGCGCAAACAATCCTGATGAAAGCAATACGATGCAGAATAAAATGAAAGTGTGTTTCATACTGAGTTTGATTTATATTTTTTTCGGTTCTGGTTCTTTGTCAAATGTTTTAAGCTTAATCAGGACGGCCATCATAGCATAAAAGAAAAAGCACCCGGGCAGCTGACCGACGGCCACCTGGGCATAGTTCGCAATAATATATCCGTATAACGCAGCCAGGATGGCCAGGTATAATGCTTTAATCTCCTTCGAATGAGTCCGGTAATAATTCCGTATGCCGGTCCATAATACCACGAAGTACATCGCGCAGGTGAGGGCCAGCCCCAGCCAGCCAAGTTCCAGTGCGGTGTGCAGGTACCCGCTGTCCGGCGGGAAACCGGCCAGGTAATGCGCAGGGTTGTACCGCAGGCCCATCACGCCTGAAGTGGCAGGGCCGCCGCCCAGCGGATGCCGTATAATGTAAGGTTGTATCCTTTGCCGGTTCACCTCCCGGACGTTGTATGATCCATCTTCGGAGAAAAGGAAAGTAGTCCTTACACGGTTGATAGTGCCGTTGTGAAAAGGCCCGAAGAGAACCACCATAAACACCATGATGGAAAAGATCGCGAATGCAAGCGTCTTTTTGCTGGTGATGGTCATCAGGATAAAGATGATAATGCCCGCGGGCAGCATGGCATTGGCCGTGCGTGTACCGGAATAGGCCATGCTGAGGACCATCGGCACGATGATCAGGATCAGCAACCAGCGTTGTTTACGCGTGATATGCCCCATCATGATCACCAGCGCAAGGATGATCGCATCCGCCATCAGCATACCGAAAGCGGTAGGGTCCGACAGGAAGGAGAACTTTCGCATGGAGCCTGCCTGGAAATATAGTTTATACCGTTGCGGGTCATAATTCACCCACCGTTCCTCAAAGCCCAGCAGGCCGTGCCATTCCTGGAAGCAGCCGTATACGCCCGCGAAGAAACAGAGTAAAAGCCAGAGTTTGATGAACTCTTTTACCACCGCAAGGCTGTCAAATACATGCAGGGCAATATAGAAGATGAACAGGAAGTTCAGGTTTTTCCTGAATATAAAAAACCAGCCTGCGGTAGAATGCATGGAAGGGTTGAAAACTTCTACCAGCAGGTACGCCAGTGTGAGAAAGAAAAATACGGTAATGGCATTTTTGGAATGCAGCCAGTACTTTGCCTTCATGATCGTTTTCTTCAGGTAGATACCGATGAACGTCAGCAGTATCATGGCATCCACGGCTACACCCACCGGCAGGGCATCATTCAGCATCCTGTTCACATAAAAAACAAAAAACGCCACGATGACCGTGAGATAAAATCCCAGCCTTGTATGCAGCAAACAAACGAAAGCGACCGTGCCGCCAATAAGCCCGGCAATGATCAGGAATCCCAGCTTCTCATCTATTTTGGCTACCGCGAACGCTATCACGCCGGCTACGAGGCCCAGCAGACAGTATCCCAGTACTGAGTTCAGCTTCCTGTCCGCTATCTGCCGTTTCAGCATGTTGGCAAAACTATGGAAGATGCCTGTTTTTTTATTGATGGAAGAATAGTTCAATGTTTCGCTGCTTTAGAAAAATAACATTTTGAGAAAAAGCGCCAGCATGGTAAACGCTGCAAATGCAGTGACCATGATCTCGAGTATGCTGTCGTTGCTGAATCTTTTATCTGACATTATTTAGCGGTTTAGTTTTTTTCAAAGCCTGGAAATGCGCCGTCATTTTACCGAGGCTGGTTTCCCAGGTATGCGTCAGTGCAAATTCCTTACGGGCCTTTCTCATGTCGCTTTCAGGATCTTCCGCCAATGCTTTTTCGATATTGGTCACATAATCCTCTTTGGTCACGCATTGGTAGATGTACCCGTCGAACAGTTTCATGGCCAGCGTTTTGGTTACTACCACCGGCTTTTCCAGTACCAGGTATTCATCCAGTTTACGGGGATAGTTGCCGATGGTCATACCGTTCACCAGCTGGGGGTTCAGGCATACGTCGAAGAACTGGATGAACTGCGGCACCCTTACTTCGGTGGTGTTTCCCAGGAAGTGTACGTTGGGCATATGATGCAGCCTGCTCTTTTTGAAAGTGCTGTCTTCAGGGCCTACGAGTACGATGCTCCAGTCGGGACGTTCGGTCGCGATATGCTCCAGTATCTTTATATCCAGGCGTGATACGATCAGCGCTCCCATATAACCGATGATGGGCCCTTTGATATGCGCCATCTCTTCGGGCATAGTGAAGGGCGTGGAAGGGAAAAAGCGCTCGAAGTCGCAGCCTTGCAGGATGTTGTATGTTTCAGGATTGTATTTGCGGCCATAATCCTCCAGGTAATCGGAGTTGGTCACCACCATGGTAGCTTTGCGCATCAGGGAAGGTTCCAGGCGTTTGCCATGCCTTACAAAGAAGGGGTGGGTAGCGATGTTGTCCCGGCTGTAGTAGATACAATCCTTAACCGCCGGCAGCAGTTCGATCAGGTACTGGCCGCGGTAGAATTCGTTGTCGTTGAACAGCAGCACGTCTTTAAAACCGAGCCTTTCCATGGCTTTGTTGATCTCGCGCGCCAGCCGTTTGTTGTTTATTTTATTTACAAAATCAAATACGGGCGCCAGGGGGATCCAGTTTACGGATTCCAGCATAGTACGGGGATCCAGGGTCCAGAAGCTGTTGCCGATCTGCGTGATATCGTCCGTTTCTTTGTTCAGGCTTTTAAGACGTGTTTGTACTTTGGGGTCGTTTTTGGAACGAATAAGGGTGATCCTGTCCAGCGCGCGGTTCACATACAGCACGCGGTTGTAGGCGGATAATTCTTTCGCCACATTTTTGCAGTTACTGCCGATGGCAATATCCCAGGGTTGTAAACCCACTACAAGAACATCTCTGCCTTTAATCATCTTGCTTTCCATTTTAATAGAATTTTATGTTGTAAAACTGACATGATATCGGGGTAAAAAAGTATCATGTGCCTGAAAGTATTGCTAAGGCTGCTGCCTATTTTTTTATAGAGTATTACCTGTGTGATGATGAAACAGATACCGTAGGAGGTCATGGTGCCATAAGCGGCGCCCATCAGGCCGAACCGCCTGGTAAACCCCCAGCAGATAAAAATGTTGCAGATGGCCGTGATGGTGGTCACCGCGAAATTCGTTTTGGGCAGCCCGATGGAATCCATGATGGTGCCGAATTGTTTGATAAACGGGAGAAACAGCCCGTACAGGATGGTGATCTGCAATATAGGCGCCGCCTCTTCATAAGCAGGCCCTGCGATGATAAACAGCACGAGCTTGGGCAGCAGCAGGATAAATATACTCACCGGCACGCCGATGGCCAGTACGGCGCCCACCGCCTTTTCGTAATAGAACCGCACTTTTTCCATATTGCCGGCTTCCATCATCTGCGCGCTTTTCGGGAACAGGATATCCGCCAATACCTGCGAAGGCACATCCACGAGATTGGAAATGCGCAGGCATACCCCGTATAACGCGACGGAGGCGGTGGACAGGTAAGAAGAAATAACGAACTGGTCCGTATTGCGGAACACGGAGGCGCTGATGTTCGTCCCAAACACATAACGGCCGAACATCCAGAGTTTTTTCGTCCAGGCCATATCTATCTTTAAGTGGCCGGTCAGGAATTTCTTTGCAAAATACCCTGAAACGAAAGCGCCGCAGAGGATGCCGGCATTGTAATAAAGCACCAGCATGATCAGCGTTATATGCAGGTGAAGGACCAGGCTGATGATAATAAGCCCGAAAGAAACGCCCTGGCGGGTGAGGTAGGCCCAGAAGATACCTTTAAAATCCGCATTGGCATTCTGCACCCATTCAAAATGAGAGAAAGGTATCAGCAGCAGCAGGCCCGGCAGGAAATAATACATTACTTCCGCCAGCGACGGCGCATTCAGGAAGTTGCTCACCGGCGCGATGAACAATATGATCAGCAGGGCCAGGGAAAGCGTGGTAATGGCATTGAGCGTAAAGGAAGCCGAATGGATATGCGTGTGTGCTTCTTTGCCGGTGGTGTTGAGGTATTTGATCACTGCATTTTTGATCAGGGAATGCCTGATCACCTCGATGATGGCGGTGTACACAAGGAAGAGGTTCCAGGTGCCCATATCGGACTTGGAAAGGGTACGGGTCAGGATCAGGATGCTACCAACGCCGAATAGCAGCACAGCCGCCTTTTGAAGGCCGCTATAGATGCCGGATCGGAGCCAGTAGGTATATTTTTGATCGCTCATTGCTGTTGTTCAGTTCGACAGTTATGCATTTTGTACAGCCAGTGTTTTCCCGTTACCAGCGGGTTTTTCCAGGCTGTATAACCACCATGCGCCGTAGTGCATGGCAATATTATAGATCATGATAGGTATTATAATGGCCGCGGCGAGGCAGATGACCAGCAGCACCGGTACATTGGTAACGCCCAGCCCTTTCATCAGCACCAGTCTCACCGCGGAAGCTACCAATACATGTGAAACGTAGATGTACAGGGAATGGAACCCTACCACCCGCAGCATCCTGAGCGCGTTGTACCGTTGCAGCAGGAAAGCGATGCAGGCCATAAAGGCGCAGCCGCTCACGGCAATAACGGCAAAGAGGACCGGCTGCCAGGCTTCAACGTACAGGTTGTCATTCACTTCCAGGTTTTTGGTCAGGAAATAAAACTGCCCGGCAACAAAGACCGGCAACAGCAACAGGAACGTTTTCCAGGATGCGAAGCGGCTGAAATTGCCTTGGTCCAGTATCCTGGCGGACAGCAGGTCGCCCAGCGCAAAGAAGATATAATAATGCAGGATGTCGTATACAAATCCAAGGTCTATCGACTTCTGGGTCACATAACTGGAGACAAGGTACATTCCTGCGCCCAGTAGCAGCTGCTGCCAGATGCCGAGTTTCAGTTTCTCCCGGGTGAGCATATACAGCACGGTGACATTAAACAGCGCGTACAGGTACCAGAACTGGTCTATACGGCGCGGGAAAAACAGGATATAGGCATAATCCGCGGCATGCCTGTCCGCATTCACATATTTACTCAGCACCAGTTGCAACGTCACCTGCAAAATGGACCAGACGAAATAAGGGTACAGCAGGATGCTGAACTTGTTCGCGATCAATTTTCCAACCGGCCTTTTGGCAAGGCTTTTCCCGATGAATATACCGGACAGGATAAAAAACAAGGGCATCCTGAAGCTGTAAAATATGATATTGGCATGCTCCAGGTAGCTATATTCAGCTGTGGGGAGGCCGGTCCGGGAAATGCCCTCGAAAATATGCCGGTACAGCACGAGGATGATGGCTATACCACGTGTATAGTCCACCCAGGCCAGCCGGTTATTTTTAAGCATATCAGTATTGATGAGTTTGATTCCCATAACCGTTCTACATGTCAATATTTTCCTTGTTCACACAATTCAGCACGGCGCCGGTAAACTTACCATTGAGGCTTTGCAGGAACATGAAGGATTCTTTGTCAGTCTGTTTGATGGTGGATTTGGCGGATACTACGGAGATCATGGTATCGGCAAAACTCATCAGTTCCTTGCTGTCTGAGCGTACGTTCAGCGCAGCGCCCTCCATCAGGATATAATCATATTTTTCCTTGAGGGCGGACAGGTTGTTGAGCAGGTTCACATCACCCAGTACTTCGGCGGGCGTATAATCGCCGCCCTGGCAACCGATGATATCCACGTTGCTGATACCTGTTTCGGTAATGATCGTTTTTACTTTGGCATATCCGAAGTCTTTGCTGGAAGAAGAAAAACTCTCCAGTTCGGGTTTGGCTTCAAATTCCCGGGTAAGGGTATTGTTCACAAAGTTGGTATCGATGATCAGGACCTTTTTCTGGCTTTTGCTCAGGCTGTGCGCGAGGGCTTTGATGATGGTGGATTTACCTTCCCTGGGGCGGGCGCTGGTAAAGAGGTATACCTGGTGTTTGCCGTTCTCGATCTCGAAACGCAGCTTGCGCAGGTGCTCGCGGAAAGTGACGTTGGCGTCTTTTTTCTTCTTCGTCTCTCCATCAAATATATCATCGATGGTAGCGCGTTTCAGGTTTACTTTATTGACCACGCCCAGCAGTTTCAGTTCGATCGTTTTCAGGAACATAGACGGTGTTTTGATAGACACATCAATGTATTCCAGGAAAATGATGGCGATACAGCAGAAGATGAACATGCTCAGGCCCGCAAGGGCGAGGATGATCAGTCTTTTGGAACCTTCCGGCTCGGCGGAGGGCTGCCCGAAAAGGATCTGCCTGAAGTTGTCCAGCGGCACGATCGTGTTGTTCATCACCGCGTCGTACCGGGATTTGATGTTCTCATATTCGGATTGCGCGAGGCTTACTTCTTTCTGTAAAGCCTGGTTTGTGGCGCTCCTTGAAGCGGCGGCACCCACGCCGTAGTTCAGCGTGCGTATCTTTTGCTCGTAAGTTTCGATATTCTGGCGGGATGTACCGATCTGCAGTTCCAGTTCTCTTTGTTTCTGCTGAACGTCCGCCTTGGTGATAGTGCCGGCGGGAGCGGAGGTGCTGGCCAGGCTGGCCAGTTTGTCCCTGTAGGCTGCTTTTATCTTAAGATATTTGTTATACAACTCCTGGTCGTTGGACCCTTTGTTGATGTATTCCTGGTTGGCTTCATTCATCTGCGCCCGCAGCTTGCTGATCTCGGTGCCGGCGGCAGTCACGGCGCTGGCGGACTGGGCATTGGTACGGTCCATATCGGCCAGTTGCCTGTTCACCTGCTGAAGGGAGAGGGTAGCGCTGTTCAGCGTATTCTGTTCTTCGGTCATGCGGCTTTCGAAGATGCTGATCTGCTCCAGTTTGCTGGTGCTTTCCACCGCCACGTCCACACCGCCCATCGTGCGGAGGTTGTTGATCTTTTCGTCCAGGTCGGCTTTTTTCTGGCCTACCAGTTTTTCCATGGTCTGGATGGACTGTACGTTCTGCTGGGAGCGGGAAGATTCATTGCTTCTCATGAACTCGGAGCATACCTGGTTCACCATGTAAGCGGATAGTTCCGGGTGTTCGGACCAGAACTGGATGTCTATAAAGTCCGTTTTCTGAATACGGTTCACGGAAAGCATTTTGCGGGTGCTTTCCAGGTCGTATTTGTACAGCTTCATCAGCTCCTGTACTTTCCGCTCCTGCGGATCAAAGGAACTGAGCAGCTTTTCATTGATGTATTTGCCCTTTAAGATATTAATGGCCGACGCGGTGTTGATGGCCTGGTAGGCAGCGGTGGCCTTATCTTCGGCACTCAGTTTCCTGAAGGCCTTATCGGGTGTTTCCAGGTCGTGCAGCATCAGGTTATAGGTGACCATGCTCAATACCTTGGTGGAACGCAACGCTTCCATAACGTTGCTGAACTTCACATCTATTTCATAGATATTGAAGTTCTCGTCTTTCAACTTTACCTGATCGCTCGTTGTAAAACCTGTTGCAATCTGCGCAGCTGAGCGGTATAGTTTTTCCTGGTCAAAAGTGAGCAGAAATGCTATTACCACAGCCATTGCACTGCTGATAATAATCAGCCATTTCCTGCGCATTAATGAGTTAAACAAATAAATCAGATCCATATTGAAGGATTCTTTAAAGTATAAAATATTTTAACTTAAAGAACACTAAAAAATCCGGTGGTTAGCCGGATTTTTTAGTGGCCGGATTAACTTTTTATTGCTTTATCAATTTCACTACTTTGATAGTCTTATTGTCCGTTGTCAATAATTGTATCAGGTAGATGCCTGGTCTTACTGCTCCGTTGAAGTCGAGGCGGATCTGGTGAGTGCCGGTCGGTAATTCGAGGCCTGGTTTGGCGATTATCAATTTACCGGTGAGATCAAACATCTTGATCAGCACTTTTTCTGATTTGCCTTCATTCTTCACCAGCAGGTTCACGAATGATGAAGCAGGGTTCGGGTAGACATTTTCCACGGTAATAGCTGTCACGCCTGTTTTAGCGTTGTTGTTCGTTACCGCCTGGAAGTTGCCGCCATTGTTATCTGTTGCCATCACCAGGCTCGGGGGGCCGTAGCCGCCGCCACCGCCGGGCAGATCCGCTCTTGTGGTTGCCTGTATCACGAGTGCATTCAGGTAAGCCAGCTGGCCGGAAGGCGCAGTGTAGATGGTCAGTTTTACTTCACCGTTGGAATCTGGTACTACATTGTCTATCTGTACGGTTTCGCTGATGTTGTTCATACCATTCAGAGATACGGTCTTACCGTTGATCTCGTATGTGCCCAGCACCTTGTCGCCACCGCCTGCGCGGCTTGCGAAGAATACGAAGGAGTAAGCCATGGACTGGTTGAGGCCGGAGAAGGTTACGCCGGAGGTATCGCCCTTGTCCACATAGTAACAAACAGACATTACAGCGTCAGGGTAGATGCCGGAGTTGTTGCCGGTGTTCATACCGTTCGGGATGGTACCGGTAAAGTTCCGGTGGATCGTCATCACGGTAGATACAGGGCTGCCCTGGTCATCTATCATATTGTCAAGCTTCTGACCGATGTTATTACCCGCGTTCGGCAGGGTATTGGTGTTGTTCCACGGCGTCGGTGCAGGGTTGCTTACGTTGAAGTTGATATATACAGCGTGGCTGAGGGTAGAACCGGTAGCGGTTGCGCTGTAGTCGGAGAACTGTGCTGCGTTCTTCGCCCTGATCTTGTAATAGTAACGGGTGTTCTCGCTCAGGTTGATGTCCGGGTATGTAGTCACGGTAGCGCCTACGGTGGTCACCAGGCTGTAAGTCCCGTTCAGGGTAGCAGAGCGGTAGATCTCAACACCGGTAGCATTGCTGGCTTTGTTATTCCAGTTCAGCTGGATGGTGCTTCTTGATTTGCCTACAGCGGTCAGGTTGTCCGGAGACAGCGGTACTGCGGTTTCCACATATGACTGGATCACCAGGGCGTTCAGGTAAGCGATGATCGCGCCGGGAGCTCTCGCAATGGTGAACTCGATCGCGCCGGAACCGTCAGGAGTGAGGCCGTTCAGCTGCACCGTTTTGCTGGTGTTGCCGGAAGCCTGTAACTGTACGGACTGTGCACCTACGGTGTATACAGTGGTCCTGTTGTCGGACACATTGCCTTCGCTGCCGAAGAACACCAGGTTGTATTTGCGGCCTGCGTTCAGACCGGTCAGGCGGATGCGTTTCGCAGTAGTAGTCTGCTCGTAGTAGAGTGAGCTCATTACCCTGTCAGGGAACACGCCGGAGTTGTCTCCGGTTACGCCGCCCAGTGTGTTGGCACCGGTCAGCTGATCCACGAGGGTGATGGTAACACCGCTTGCCGCACCGGTTTCATCCAGCATATTGGTGATAGCGCGGCCGGCCATCGGCAGGGTATTGAAGTTGTTCCACGGAGCGGCTTCAGGGTTCACCTGGTTGCAGTTCACATAGATGGAGGTGATGTTCTTATCCCTTACAGTGATGGTAAAGGTTTGTGAACCTACGCCGCCGTGGTTATCCGTTGCTTTGAGGGTAACGGTGTATTTACCGATGCTGGTGTTTGTCGGGGTGAGGGCAAGTGTGCCTGCGCCATTACCGGAAGGGGTAAGGATGGCGAAGTCAGGCAGGTCGGTTGCACTCAGCGTCAGGGTTTCGCCCGGGCTGTCTGTTGAAGACAGTGCAATGTTCAGTACGTCGCCCGTCTTCATGGATACATTGGTCACTGCGTTCACCACAGGCAGCCTGTTGGCGGCTACGATGGAAACAGTGTCTGTATAGGAAGAGCTTGCGCCGCCGGTGCTCACCGCACGTACTGCATAGAAGTATTCTGAATTGGCAGCGGAAGTGTTGTCGGTATACGCTGTATCGTTCGGGCTGTAGATGCCGGGGTTCAGCAGCGTGTAAGTGCCGTTCAGGGTAGTAGCCCTGTACACTTCGTATGCGGATTCATTATAAGCCAGGTCTTTCCAGGAAAGCCTGATGCCGGTAGGCGTATTTCTTGCCGCCAGGTTGGTAGGCGCAACAGGTGCGGTACCGTCGTCGTACACCGCTTCGATCACCATCGCGCCGATGTGTGCGGCGGAAGAACCAGCGGGAGCCTGTAAGTGTACCGGGATCACACCATTTACATCCGGGGAGATGCCGCGGATAGATACTGCATTGGCAGTGTTCATGGCCGCATTCAGGGATACGGTGTCCGTACCGATGATGTAATTGGCGGTATAGTTACCGGAAGCGTTGCGGCTGGCGGTGAAGGTAAAGTTGTATTTGTAGTTGGAATTCAGACCTGCTACGTTCATCGTCTGTTTCACAGTGGTGGTCCAGTATGAACCGGACAGCACGTTGTCTGTGTACACGCCGGAGTTGTTGCCGGTGCGCAGGCCGCCGTTGAACAGGTTGCTGCCGCCGTTGATCTGCTGCCATGGGGTCATTACCTTCAGGCTGTAGCCGGTGTTCGCACCGCTGTTGTTCTTCAGGTTGGAGAACAGGTCGTTCAGTACCATGGCTGATTTGTGGGTGTTGTTCCACGGAGCCGCTTCATCATATACAGTACCGTTGAAGTTGATGTACACGAAGAAGTTCGGGTTCACCTCGTTCACGGTGATGGTGAAGTTCTTCGTATCGTCTCCGCCCACGTTGTCCGCTACTTTCACAGACACATTGTAGGTACCTCCATCGGCATAGCCGGGGTTCAGCGTAATGGTGGAGTTTTTACCTTCTGATACCACGGCTGCGAATGAAGGCAGGCCGGTGTAAGTCCAGGTAAGATCATCCGTACCGTTATCGTTGGTTACCGCTACATTGATCTGCGCGGTGCCTTTTTCGCTGATGGTCTGGTTCGCTACTGTGCCCAGGATGGGTTTGAAGTTCGCGTTAACGGTCAGGTCGAACGTTTTGCTTACCACGCCGCTGTGCTGATCCGTAGCGGTAATGGAAATGCCGCTGTAGGTCTGCTGTGCGGACTCGCCCGGGTTGCTGAACAGGAAGCTACCTGTACCGTCGCCGTTGTCCGTGAAGGTGCCGAATGCCGGTACGTTTGCCGCGGTGAGTGTTATGGGCTCGCCGTCAGGATCGTTTGCGGTTACATTCACCGTCAGCTGTGTGCCGAAGTGCATGTAACGGTGCGGCTGGTCTTCCAGTACGGGCACAGTGTTCAGGGTAAGGGCAGTTGTTTCGTTGCTGAAAGCGGAACTGCCGCCTACGTTCACCGCTCTCACCTTGTAGTAATAATTTACATTGGCGAACAGTGAGCTGTCTGTATATACCGCTTTGGAACTGTCGCTGCCGGCAATGGTTGCCTGCAGTTTGAAGTTGCTGTTATCGTTCACAGACCTGAAGATCTCGAAGGAGGTCTCGTTGTTGGAATTATCATTCCATTTCAGGCCGATCTTGTTGGATTGAACCAGTGTGGTTCCCAGCAGGCTGGGAGCTACAGGCGCACCCGGCAGCGGCAGGGTGGTAGCCATCATGTTCGGGTTTGCGAAAGCCGAGTTCGGGAATGCCTGTTTGGCAATGCCCGGGCCGGTATAGCCCGCACTCATGCCGTATCCGCCACCGCCCTGGTAGAAGGTGATGTAGATGGGATAGATGCCCGCATTCAGGGTCTTGTTGCCGGACCTTTCGGTAACTGGCTGGGCATAATCGTTGTTCACCACCAGGTCACCAGGTGCGAAACCGCCGATGTACAGTTTGCTGCCGTCGTCGGAAGCAGTGTAGAAGGTATAAGTACCGGTCGTCGGTATGCTGATGTAACCGGAGAACTTAAAGGCGATCTGTTCGTTCCTGTTGCGGGGGCTGATGTCCACATTCTCAACAACGCCGGATTTAACAGGCGTGAGTGTGTTGAAGTCCGGCAGCTGGCTAAAGCTGGCGGCTTCATAATAAGAATATTGCAATCCGCCTGCTTCTGATGCTGCAAAACCGGAGTTACCGTCTTTATTGATGGCCTGCACTTTATAATAATAAGTGGTGGCCGGTTGCAGTGTGCTGTCTGCAAACGATACGGTATTGGCGGGTTTGGTGGCGATGATCTCGAAAGTACCGCTCAGGCTGTTGCCACGGTAGATCTCAAAGCCGTATTCATTATTACTGTTGTCGTTCCAGGTGAGGTTGATCCGTTTGTAGGACACTGCGGTAGCCTTCACATTGGTGGGGGCAGCCGGTTTGGCGCCGCCTGCGGGAGGCTCGTCGCTGAAATAGCTGGCGGGGATCTCCTGCCTGGAAGTAACGCCATGCGCCGTGTTTTTCCAGAAGATCTGCATCACTTCGCCGCCGCCCTGCTCAAAGAACGTAGCTGCGAAAGGATGAACGCCGGCAGTGAGGTATTTGGTGCCCTCTGCATACTGGCTGCCGTGCAGGCCGTCGTTGTTCACAACAGCGGTTGCTCCGTGGCTGTAACTGCCGATGTACAGCTTGCTGCCATCGTCTGAATAAGTTTCAAACGTATAATTACCGGTCACAGGGATGTTAATGTAACCTTCCCAGAGGAAAGCGAAATTATCATTCTGTGTTCTTACAGTGATGTCTGCCCTGGGCGAAACGCCTGTCTTCACAGGAGTGAGCGTCGCAAAGTCCGGCAGTGTGCTGAAAGAGCCGTGATAATATTTATAGTTCAGACCCCTGTTCACAGCGGCTGCGGTAGCCTGGTTGCTGGCAGTGGATTCATTGCCGGTCAGGTCCCTTGCTTTGATCACAAAGGTGTAGGACTGCTGATAGATCAGGTTCGCGGCGGTGAAGGTGGTCTGTGTTCCGGGCAGTGTGTAGGCTTTGGAACCGTTGATGTACACGTCGTATTTATGAACGCCCACATCGTCTGTAGATGCTGTCCATGACAGGGATACAGAGTTTTTGGAAGTAGCCGTTACTGTTACTGCGCCGGGAGCGGTGGGAGGAGTGCTGTCCGCCTGCGTGATAGCATTGGCTTCATTGCTGGTGGTAGCGGCTCCGCTTTCGTTCACAGCCCTTACTACATAATAGTAAGTTTTGTTGGGATCCAGGTTGCTGTCGGTAAATGTTACCACGTTAGGAGCGGTAATACCGGCGAGGGTATAGCCGCTGCCGGCTGTGGTGCTCCTGTATACTTCAAAACCGGTTTCGTTGTTGGCAGGGTTGGGGTTTTCACTCCAATCCAGTTCTATCTGCGTTTTCGAAATGGCTTTTGCGATCAGGTTGCTGGCGGGCGAAGGAGCCGGTGTGCCGGTGGCTTTCACTACTTTGAAAGGAGCGGAGAAGTCGCTGGAGCAGCCGAACTGTTCGGTTACTTTCACTACATATAAACCGGAATCTTTTGCTACGAAAATACGCTGGGTGCCCAGGGTTGTATTGTCGGTGGCTTTTTTCCAGAGGTAGGAAGTGAAACCTGCGGGTACCTGCAGCACCACGCTGTCTTTACCATCCAGTGCGGGAATTACCTTGCTGGTTAAAGGAGGCGTTGTGATATTGGGGCTTACGGTAGCGGCTTTGATTTTGATCACTACGGGTACGGGAGACCAGGGAGTCCAGGTGGAACCGTCTCTCAGGCGTGCGTCATAAGTACCGATACTGTTTACCACCAGGGTATTGCCGGTGGCGCCGGGTATTACGGTGCCGTTCTTACGCCATTCGTATTGGTCAAAACCCGCGGTGAGGCCGAGGGTCACATTGATGGGGTCATTGGAACAGAATTCCGTTCTGCCGAAAAGCGGCCAGGGGTTGGCTTTGTGCGCGCGGGTCATGAATGGGAAATAATCCTGTTCCGCCCATGCGGCGTACCAGCAACCGTGGCCGTACGCAGCGTATTCACTTAACTTGAAATTTGCGCCGGCTGCGAGAGCGGCTGCATTTACGTTCTGCGCCGCGCTGGGGTGAGGGTTCACGTCGGAACCACCCTGGAACAGCCAAACGGGAGTGTATTTGTAAGAAGGAATGGCATCTTTAAATGCCAGTGTAACTGCGCTGATGGGAGCAGCGCCGGCCACCAGTTTCGGGTGGCGGATCATAAAGCCCCAAACGGCGGTACCACCACCGGAAAGACCGTTGGCGGTAATACGGAACTGGTCCACCTTTACCTGGGGAACCAGTACATTCATGATAAGGTCTCTTACGGCATCATATTGTGCATTACCGAAGAAGCCGGCCTGGCTCTGGGGGTAAAGCATAAAGCCGTCAAACTTGTCATTGTCAATTGCATTGCGGTGAACTTCGCCGCCGTGGAACAACTGGTATTCGTTGTCATACGCGGTGCCTTTTTCACCAAGGCCATGCCAGAATACGATCAGGGGATACTTTTTACCATCGGCAACGCCGTGCTGGTAAGACTTGGGGAACTTGATACGGAATTGAATACCGTTGTAGTAATAGCATTTGTAGGAGGAGGTGTTCCAGCCAACCCTTGTGGTCTTCACCCACTTGGCTATGATGCCCCAGGTAGGGGTAGCGGGGGGAGAAGCCGGGTTGTATTCAATAACTGGATCATTGGGGTCCAGAATGCCTGTTTGCGCCCGTAAAGAGCTTGATCCTATCACGCAGAGGAAGGATAATAACAGCATGTAGAATTTATTCATAGATCGTAATTGTGAATCCGGTAATGAAATATATGATGTTCATTAAAGCTCATGGCCTAATTGCATTCAGTATTTCCCAGTAACTATCCGTTACTGAAACATTACTCAGATCTTCCGCAGGATGTGATGGCTAAAACTATTTCAGGTATTTACGCCGGGGTATAGCGAATCAAACGCGACCTTAAATGATACTGTAAATCACCAGTGGTTTGAGATAGGAGATGGCAAAAATAATTGTGTCAGTTCTTCCGCTGTAGTTGGATATTCGGTATTTATCTCACTGGTTTTGTACGCTTTTTAGGTGTATAAACCGGAAAAACTGAATGCAAGATATAAAGAAAAAACAATCTGGTTCACAAAAATTGGTAAACGGTCGGATTTTGCCTGTGAATTGCGGTCTTTTCTGTGTGACCGCAGGTTGATTTCTTTTTCCGCTTATGAGATAAATATTCAAGTTAATGAATTTGGTGATCTGTTTCCTCCTGCATCGCAGGCTGAAACAGATGCATTTCGGGTTTGTTTATTTGCTGACCAGGTGGATCTCATCGGTACCTACCAGCCCGTAGCGCCTGATTTCGGCTTCGCTGATCATGTTGCTGAGCAGGATAAAGTGGGTCTTCAGACCCTGGGCCAGCAACCTTTGTTCGTAGTCCCTGCCATAGAACCGCACGTAGTTCGGGTCACCGAACTTACTGATCCTTTCCTGGGGATCGGAAAGGGTGAGGTCTTCGATGGTTACGGGCAGGTCTTCCCGTACAGGCACCTGGAGGATGGCCTTGCCGCCCGGTTTTAATACGCGGCGTACTTCACGGAATGCCTGGGCATCGTCCGGGATACAGCTCAGTACATGACTGCAAAGGATCACATCGTAAGTGTTGTCCGGTATGTTGTTCATATCCGTCAGGTCCAGGTAAATGGTATCTGCCGGGTAGGTGTCCTCGTATTCGGTGACGAACTTGTCTCCCGCGGTGTACTGGATGGAGGGGTCTTTCCGGAATCTCTTATAATAGATCTCCTCGGGGGCCACATGCAGCATCTTTACGCCGGGAAAAAGGAAGTCCGGATTTTTTTCCAGGAACAACCAGAAAGTTCTGTCCCTTTCATTGGAACGGCAGCGGGGACACTGCGCCGGGCGGTTGTTGTAGCCGATCTCCAGGAAGCGGGAAAACTTTCCTTTACATACGGGGCATTCCACTTTGCTGCCCTGGTAATACATTCCACGCAGCCTGAGATAGACCGGCAATGCTGTTTTTTTGAGAAGATTCTTTACGGTACTCATTTTGATCAGGTATAAAAATGGGTGTGTTGACTAATTTATCAGGAAACGGCGGCCATACTGCGGGCGGATTTTTCCCAGGCTGCGGACTGCCGTCCTTTAATATACCTGAAAAATCCCTCGAATATCGCCACATTCATAAAAAGAAAATAGAACGGTATATAAAACACCTTTATTTTGACGGAGCGGCCCGCCAGCCAGTATCCTGTAATGGCCAGCACGTAAAACGCGAGCTGTGCCGCCAGGAAAATGCTGTATCCCACACCGGCGCCCATCCATACCAGCGCCGCATTGCTGATCAGCAGCAGCGGCAGGCACAGCGGGCAAAGCGTCCAGCGCAATACCCGGTGCGAAATATACTGGAACGACAGAACGGGGTGGCGGAAAACATTCAGCAGGGCCTTTAGCCGCACAATTGACTGAAACCCGCCCGCACTGATACGTACTTTACGTTTATGCTCATCCGTTATGGAAAAAGACGGCGCCTCCATAGCGTAGGCATCCGGCGCATAAGCAATACGGTAGCCCATGAGATTGATCCGCAGCGAGATGATAAAGTCATCCAGCACCACATCACGCTCAACGGGCCTGAACAGGGCAGTGCGTACGGAGAACAGCTCTCCCGCCGCGCCTACCACCGTATACAGTTCCGCATCCAGCCGTTTCAGCGTGGATTCGTACTTCCAATACACGCCTTCCATGCCGGCGGCGCCTTCGTCCTGGCCTGCTATCACTTTCTTTTCGCCGGCAACGCCGCCCGTTCTGGGGTCTTCGTAATGTTTTACCAGGTTGAGGATAGCCGCTTTATTTAATAATGTATTGGCATCGCAAAAAACAACGATGGGCGTCGTTACCTGTTCCATAGCCCGGTTCAGTGCGGCGGTCTTGCCATTGCGCTGGTCTTCGTGCAGCAGCCGGATAGCAGGGTAGCGGCGGATGATCTCCGGCGTACGGTCTGTGGAACCGTCTGTGATGATCATCACCTGCAGTTTGCCCGCAGGATAGTCCAGCTCCTGCGTATTCGCGATCTTCCGCTCAATAAAGTCCTCTTCATTATAAGCGGCTATGAGCAGGGTTAGCTCCGGCAAGACGCCCGCGGGTACACGGCGGCGGGATAAAATGCGCCTGCATTTTACCATTATATATAGTAGCAGCCCATATCCGGCATAACTGTAAAACAGGATGAGAAAACTACAGAAGAATATAATTATCAATGCTTTCATGATGTATTTGGCTGTGCCCCGGGGTCTTTGTGAGGACAAACTTATAAAACAATTTAATTACCAGTATGCGGGAATGATACGAGAAACAAAAAAAACCAATCACTTACATTCCGATTCAAACCGTTTACCAAGAAAAACGGACCATTTACCAATTTGAGATATTACAGATTGATTATTATTATAGTTTTACGCCAGATTTGAATGAAAAATGGATGTTACCGTGTTAATTTTAAAGTAATTTGCATAGATCAAGAAATATCCATAATTTTATTCTTCATACAACCTGACCATCTCCTTTGAATTTCTGAATAACTTTTAACCTTAACCCTTGGAACCGAAAGTCGTGGCGCTTCAGGCGGGATTTTAATGTCCTTTCCTTATAGCTTCCCGGTTTTTTGACCAGCATCCTCATGGAAGATCACCAAAAAAAGTCTCTTGTTGTTTCAGGAGGCAGATTTGTGGTTAACGTTAAAAAGTTCAAATGAAAAAAACAGTACTTATAATAGACGATAGCGAACCGATCCGGTTTTTGTTGGAGACTTTCCTGAGCAAGAAACACAAAGTGGTGTCTGCGAAGGACGGGTACAGTGCGATGTTGTGGCTGGCGAAAGGGAACAAACCGGATCTGATCATTACAGATATTCATATGCCGAATATAGACGGATGGGAACTCATCGAACATCTGAACAGTAATGAACTGTATAGCGACGTACCTGTGATCGTATTATCCGGCACGGAAGCTCCCAGAGAAGGTGCAGCCTATAAAATCGCAAATTTTATCAGGAAACCGTTTGACCCCGTAAATCTGATGTCAATAGTTGACAAAAGTATGCAGATGGCTGGCAGCGCCGTTGCCATTACTGCTTAATGCTTTTGACCGAATACACAATATTCTTATTGCCGAATTTGTAAAGCCCTGAAAACTATGATTTACAATTTGTCAGAAAGCTTGCCTGTTACGAAAGAAATGAAGGAAATGTCGAGGCCCCGTATGGTTACACTCCCAGCAGCCACCAGCGTTTTTTTCAACTTATCCATTGGCAGAAGCGACGCGTATGATCATATTTTGTACAAGACCGATGCACTGATCATAACTACTGATGATTTTACCGGCATCAAACGGGTGCTGCCTTCAAAGGCCCGCTCCGCCGATCTTCCGGGATGCATTGTGTTCAACCTGGACGAACAGCCGGGTTTGTTCAAGCCGTTCATGGATTATGTGCGGCAGAGCAGTGCCCTGAGCGCCGTACCGATGTTCGTGTACAAAAATACACTGGACAAAGCCGGTAGGGACAAACTGGCCGCAACCGGGGGGATAGACGGTATACTCACTGCCGCGACCACTTACGAATCATTCAACGCCATATTACAATTCGCAAGAAAGATAAAACAGCTGGCGGCAGCCGAAGAGGCCCGCAAGCGTGAATACATCAGGGACAGCCTGCAGGTAAGCAGTAAAGTGGCCAAACGCGCTTTTGACATCTGCGTGTCCAGCGGCCTGTTACTGGCGCTAAGCCCCCTGTTCCTGCTGGTGGCCGCCGCTGTAAGGCTGGAATCGAAAGGCTCCATATTTTACGTGGCGCCCCGTGCCGGTAAACGTTACCAGGTATTCAGTTTCTATAAGTTCAGGACCATGGTGGCCGATGCGGACAAACGTGTAAAAGACCTGGAGCACCTGAACCAGTACGATAAAAAAGATGAGAACAACGGCCCCGTATTCTTCAAGCTCAACAATGATCCGAGAGTAACGAAGATCGGCGCTTTCCTGAGGAAGACCAGCCTGGACGAAATACCCCAGCTGATCAATGTGCTGAAAGGGGATATGTCGCTGGTGGGCAACAGGCCCTTGCCCCTGTATGAGGCAGCCTCGCTTACAACGGACAAATACGCTGAACGGTTTATAGCCCCGGCGGGCATCACCGGCCTCTGGCAGGTGAAAAAGAGAGGAAAAAAAGATATGAGCGTGGATGAAAGGATCGGGCTGGATATAGATTACGCAAAGAAAAACTCATTCTTTTACGATATGCGCATACTGGCGAACACACCGGGCGCATTGATTCAAAAGGAGAACGTATAGACTGGATATTTTTACTAACCACTGAACACTACTGAATTTTAAAATGGAACCACACTTGCAACCACTGGTATCGGTTATTGCATTGAATTATAACCAAACGGCTGTTACGTGCGAATTTCTGGAATCCACCAAATTGTTAACCTACCGGAACTTTGAAACAATTATAGTGGATAACGGCTCCAAGGTAAACCCTACCGAAGCGCTGAATGCAGGGAATTACCCGAACCTGAAGATCATCCTCAGCGATAAGAACCTCGGCTTTACCGGTGGCAACAACCTCGGTATGAAACATGCCAAAGGTGATTTTATTTTCATTGTCAATAATGATACGGAAGTAACCCCTGACCTGATAGAACGGCTGCTGGAGCCATTTTATGAGGATGCCACCATTGGTGTGGTATGCCCCAAGATCCGCTTCTTCCACAACCCGAATATCATCCAGTATGCAGGGTTTCATAAAATGAACCTGCTCACCGGGAGAACATGGGCGGTAGGCAGCAAGGAAGAAGATAACGGACAACACGACGGCGAAGGCCCCACCCATTGTGCACACGGAGCCGCGATGATGGTAAAAAAGGAAGTGATCGAAAAAGTTGGAATGTTTGCCGACAAGTTCTTTATCTACTACGAAGAATCCGACTGGTCCGCCAGGATCATCCGCGCCGGCTATAAAATATACTACAACGGTAAAGGGCTCATTTTCCATAAGGAATCCATTACCATGGGCAAAGAAAGCGCCGTGAAAGTATATTATCACACGCGCAACCGTATACTGTATATGAGAAGGAACACGAACAAGCTACAGCTGACCGGGTTCCTGTTGTTCTTTACATTTCTCACTTTCCCGAAATCAGTTTTACGCTATACTTTAAAAGGACAGTTTGAGCATCTGAAATCGTTTCTCAGAGGGACATTCTGGAATGTAACCCAATCAAGCTATTCCCCCGTTTAAAAAATAACAATCATGAAGATAAGATCTCTCGTTACCGGCGGCGCCGGATTTATCGGTTCCCATGTTGTGAACCATTGTTTGCAAATGGGCCACGAGGTGGTGGTGCTGGACGATCTGAGCGGAGGTTTTGAAGACCACATTCCCGCGGGCGCAGTGTTCGTACAAGGTTCTGTAACGGACGAACAACTGGTAGCCGGCCTGTTTGCCGAATATAAATTCGATTATGTATATCACCTGGCTGCCTATGCGGCAGAAGGCCTGTCTCACTTCATCCGCCGGTTCAACTATAACAATAACCTGATCGGCAGCATCAACCTGATCAACGAATCGGTGAAACATAAGGTGAAATGTTTTGTGTTCACTTCTTCTATTGCCGTATATGGCGCAGGGCAGCTGCCCATGCGGGAAGATATGATCCCGACGCCGGAAGATCCGTACGGTGTATCCAAATACGCTGTGGAGCTGGATCTCAAGGCCGCGCATGAAATGTTCGGGCTCAACTACGTAGTGTTCAGGCCGCACAATGTGTATGGTGAAAATCAGAACATCGGCGACAAATACCGCAACGTGATCGGCATATTTATGAACCAGATCATGCAGGGTAAACAACTGACAGTATTCGGAGACGGCGAGCAGACACGCGCTTTCAGCTATATCGATGATGTGGCTATCCCGATCGCGCAATCTGTTAACATCGAAGGCGCTTACAACCAGGTGTTCAACATCGGTGCGGATAAGCCTTATACGGTGAATGAACTGGCGAAAGTAGTATGTGCGAACTTCGGTGTGACCCCGGATATCAATTACCTGGAAGCGAGGAACGAAGTGATGCACGCTTACTCCGACCATAGCAAGGCGCACGGCGTGTTTGGCGAAGGCTCCGGTGTGACGCTCGCCGAAGGCATTGCCCGTATGGCAACCTGGGCGCAGAGAGTAGGCGCAAGGCAGAGCAAAGAGTTTGATAACATTGAAATAAACGAAAAACTGCCGCAGGGCTGGGCTCCCAAAGTTGAAGCCACTGTTGCAACAAACGTATAATGTCCGGAACAGGGAAAATACGCGTTTTGCAAACCATCCGCCAGGGATTGATCGGCGGCGGTGAAACCCATGTGCTGAGCCTCACAGGCCAGCTGGACCGTTCAAGGTTTGAGCCCGTGGTGCTGTCGTTTACAGACGGCCCCATGATAGATCAATTGCGCGAAGCAGGGGTGGAGCACTATGTGATCCCCACGCTGAAAGCGTTCGACCTGCGGCAATGGAAAAAGATCGGCAGCCTGCTGGCTGAAAAAAACATAGACATCGTGCACGCGCACGGTTCAAGAGCGGCCAGCAACCTGTTTTTCCCCGCCCGTAAACAAAAGATTCCTCTGCTTTACACTATACATGGCTGGTCATTTCATAATGACCAGTCATTGTTTGTAAAACGCCTCCGCGTATTGTCCGAACAGTTCCTGACGGCCAATATGCAGCGTAATATCTCCGTAAGCGCCTCCAATTTCGAGACGGGCAGGGAACATTTCCGCAATTTCAGGTCCACCGTGATCAACAACGGGATCGATCTGCAGAAATTCAGCCCGGCCAACGCGTATAAAAACATCCGGCAGAAACTGGATATCCCGGCCAGTCATATACTGATCGGTTTTGTAGCCCGCATGACGGCGCAAAAGGACCCGCTGACGATGATCAGCGGTTTTGCCAAAGCAGCCGCGCAACGGGAAGATATCACCCTGCTGATGGTAGGGGAAGGAGAGTTGCAGGCGGAAGCGCGGCAGCTCGCCGAACGGCTGGGCATTGCCCATCGTATTGTATTCCAGCCCTTCCGCCAGGATGTGCCGGACCTGTTGCACGCCACTGATATCTATTGCCTGCCCTCGCTTTGGGAAGGCATGCCTATCGGCCTCCTGGAAGCTATGGCCATGCACAATGCCGTGATCGTAACAAATGTGGACGGCTCCAAAGAGATCATCCGCGACCGGGAGAACGGCTGCATGACGGAAGCAAAAAATGAGGCCATGCTGGCCGGTACTATACTGGAACTGGCGGCGGACGGCACGCTCCGCAACCGCCTGGCCACCGCGGCCCGCGCTACGGTGCAGGAGCATTACAGCGTGGAGTTTATGACGCGCCAGGTGGAACAAATATATGAAGACGTATTCCGTACCGAAGGGAAGCGGCTTATTTCGCAATTAAGTGTACAATCATGACAACACCGATCACCTACGAATATAACAGGATCGCAGACAGGAAACGCCTCGATTTCATATCCGGCTCACTGGAAGGGAAAATACCCCCGGAAGGTGTAGTGCTGGACGTGGGCTGTGGAAACGGCGTTATCAGCCGTCACCTCGGCCGCCTGGGCTACAATGTGCTGGGCATAGATGTAAGCGATAAAACGATCCAGACCGCGCGTAGCCTGAATGATCTGCCGAATGTAAAATTTGACGTGATCAGTGCGGAGAACCTGGTAGCACAGGGCAATCAGTATGATGCGGTGATCTGCAGCGAAGTGCTGGAGCACCTGGACAATCCCTCGGCCCTGCTGAAAACATTGTACCAGTCGCTCAAAGCCGATGGCCAGCTGATCGTGACCGTGCCCAACGGGCAGGGCCCCCGTGAAATGCTGGTGACAAGGCCGGTGTTGAAGATCAGGAGTAAAAACAACTGGATGTGGAAACTGCTGCTGCGCACCAAAAAACTGCTGGGCTACAGCGGCACCACCGTTCAGTCCGCCGCGGACAACCTGGACCATGTGCAGTTCTTCAGCAAAAAAGACCTGGAAAAACTCTCCACTGAAAATCATTTCAGGATCGTGCGTTTTGGCAAGGCGAATTTCGTGGAAGACGTATTTCCTTTTTCCATCCTGGCCAAACGTATTTCCTTCTTTCAGAAACTGGATTGCAAACTGGCGGACCTGCTGCCCGACCGATTTACAGGCGGATTTTTTACCGCATGGAAAAAGGCTGACCAGCCGGGTACCGTTTGAATCTTTAGTATATGAATACCTTACTGCAAGTACTGTATGTACTGTTTGTGATACTCCAGGCAGTGATTGCCTTTTACCTGCTGCAACCTACCTTGCTGCTGGTCGTTTATGCGATCAAAAAAGTGCTGGGCCTCAGTAAGCCTGAAGTGAATGCCGCGGCCATCCAGGAAGGAACGCCGCGCAGCTTTGCCGCGATTATCACGGCGCATAAAAGCCTCTCGCTGGTGCCTCCGCTGGTGGATTCGCTGCTGAAACAACACTATGACAACTATGTGATCTATATTGTGGCGGACGCCTGTGAAGATGAACCGCTTACCTACGACCACCCAAAGGTAAAACTGCTGCGTCCCACTACCCGCCTCAATGCCAAGATCAGGTCCATAGACTTTGCCATCAACAACTTTATCCAGCCGCACGATGTATTGGTGATATTTGATTCGGACAACCTGGCGCATCCGGATTACCTGTCCGTGCTCAATCATTATTTTAACCAGGGCCACAGGGCTGTGCAGACAAACCTCCAGCCCAAAAACACCGATACCCTCTACGCCCGCCTCGACGCCGCCGGTAACCTGTACAACAACTTCTCCGACCGCCTGATGCGCAAGGAGCTGGGGCTTTCCTCCAATATATGGGGGCTGGGCATTGCCATGGAAACCAGCCTGTACAGGGAGATCATTTACCAGCATTTCCTCGGCGGCTTCGACAAAAAGATACAGGCGGATATCGTAAAAAAAATACCCCTGCTGGCTTATGCCCCTGAAGCGATGGTATATGATGAAAAGATCGATAACGGAGCCGCACTGGAAAAACAACGCACCCGCTGGATCAACGCTTATTTCAAATACTTCAAATACGGCTGGGATGTGCTGGCCACCGGCCTTGGAAGACCCAGCTTCAACCTTGTTTATTTCGGCATCAACCTGCTGCGCCCGCCTTTGTTCATCCTGCTCGCCGCCGCATTTTTCCTGGCAGCGGTCAATGTGTTTATTTCCCTGGCGATGACGGGTTTCTGGCTGGGTGTGGTGCTTACATTTGTCGTATCATTTTTCCTGATCGTATTGCTCATGCAGCGGGAGAAAAAGATATTCAGCTCTCTTTTTTATCTGCCATTCTTTGTATTGCGGCAGGTAAAAGCCTTGCTAAAGATCAAAGCCGCCAGCAAATCCTTCCTGCAAACGGAGAATAACAAAGTGCTGTACATCGAGGATATACTCAATAAACAACCCCTGCCCAAGATTTAATAACTTAGTTTTCAGTTTTTTAGTTAACTTTTGCTAATTGTAAATTATACAGTATGGCAGAAGAAACAGTAGAAGTGCGCCTGCTCACGGCGGAGGATTACCTGGACCTTAAAGAATCGATGGTGTCCGCCTACCAGGACATGCAGGGGAGTTACTGGCGCGAAGGCACCATTCAAAAGCTGATCAGCCTCTTCCCGGACGGCCAGATAGCCGTCACCGTAAACGGGAAAGTGGTAGGCTGCGCCCTCGCCATTATCGTGGATTACGAGAAATTCGGGGACGATCATACCTACGAGCAGATCACCGGGTATTACACCTTCAACACCCACAACCCTAAAGGAGACACGCTGTACGGCATAGAAGTGTTCGTGAACCCGGAATACCGCGGCAAACGCCTTGCCCGCCGGCTGTACGACGCAAGGAAAGCATTGTGCGAAAACCTCAACCTGGAGGGTATTGTAGCCGGCGGCCGTATTCCCAATTACGAGAAGTATGCGGACCAGATGAGCCCCCGTATTTACATCGAAAAGGTGCGGGACAAGGAGATCTACGACCCCACGCTCACTTTCCAGTTCAGCAACGACTTTATCGTTAAAAAGATCCTTCGCAATTACCTGCCGAACGACGCCGCCTCCAAGGGTTTTGCCACGTTATTGCAGTGGTTCAATATCTATTACGAAAAAGACCGCGATACCATCCGGTACAACAAATCCACCGTCCGCATCGGGCTGGTGCAGTGGCAGATGCGTACCTACAGCGGTATGAAGGGCCTCCTGCAGCAGGTGGAGTTTTTTGTGGATGCGGTGAGCGATTATGAAGCGGATTTTGTGGTGTTCCCCGAGTTTTTTAACGCGCCCATCATGATGGAGTTCAACGAACTTCAGCCGGGCGCAGCCATCAGGGGCCTCGCGAAATACACGGAACAGTTGCGGGAAGAATTCTCGCGTTTTGCGGTGAGTTATAATGTGAACATCATCTCCGGCACTATGCCGATCGTGGTGGATGAACAGTTGTACAATATATCCTACCTCTGCCGCAGGGACGGCACCTGGGAATCGTACAAAAAGATACATCCCACACCCAGCGAAGTGTACGCCTGGGGCATGAAAGGAGGGAATGAAGTAAAAGTGTTCGATACGGATTGCGGGAAGATCGGGATACAGATCTGTTATGATATCGAGTTCCCCGAGCTGGGCCGCATCATGGCGCAGCAGGGCGTTCAGATCATCTTTGTGCCTTTCCTCACGGATACGCAAAACGGCTATAACCGGGTGCGTTTCTGCGCGCAGGCAAGGGCCGTGGAAAATGAATGTTATGTGGCCATTGCGGGCTGTGTAGGCAATCTTCCCCGTGTTACGAACATGGACCTTCAATATGCGCAAAGCGCCGTGCTCACGCCTTCGGATTTTGCATTCCCGGTAACGGGCATAAAGGCGGATGCCACACCCAATACGGAAATGATCGTGGTGGCGGACGTGGACCTGGTGCTGCTGAAAGAACTGCACGCATTTGGAAGTGTGCAAAACCTGAAAGATCTTCGCACAGATCTGTATGAAGTAACGACGAAGAAAAAATAAGCCATGCATCAACACAACATTAACCTGGCGTTGCAGATACTGCCGCAGGTGCCCTCAGAGCAGGTATACGCCGTAGTAGACGAAGCTATTGCCGTAATTCAGCAATCCGGCGTGAAATACCGCGTCTGCCCCTTCGAAACCGTCATGGAAGGCCCGTATGACCTGCTGATGGATATCGTAAAACGTACGCAGGAAGTATGTTTTAAAGCAGGAGCGGGGCAGCTGCTCGTGTATATCAAGATCCAGAACAATTCGGCCGGTCCGGTAACGATAGAGGATAAGACCGGGAAGTACGACGGGTGAGGGTATGAACATTCTTTAAAGCAGAAGGCTGTCTCCTGTGAGGCAGCCTTCTTTTATAGTAGTCTGGAAGATATAGTGTAACTATATGATTGATACAGGATATGCGCTGGTGAGGTGGAGTTGATCAGGACTTGTTGCGGGGGCGGGCAGAAGGGGTGTCCGAAGTGGTAAAATGACAGGAAATGTGTAGCATACCAGGTAAAAGACAGTGATGTGAGAAGGAAATGAAGGCGCTGAAAGGCAGCGTAGGCAAGGAAAAGAGCGGATCGTTGAGGAGCGGGCACAGGTTTCCCCGGCGCGGTGCCGCACCAGGTAAATTAAAAACAGTGAGAAGGAGGGCGGCGGAAGAAAAGGGTTTATTCACGCTGGCAGTAATAACCGGTCTGCTGCCTGTGATAATGCGACGGAACTGATACCCGGCGAACGGCCCGCTGATTGATCCGTATGATCCTTTTACCGCGGACAACGCCGGCAGAGGCGGCAGGCGCGGGAATCACCGCCACAATGTCCGCCGCTATATACCGCCGGTCGCCCGAAGGATATAGTTTGCCATTAACCATTGTACACGCCCGCACCTGGAGCGTTACCAGCAATACGCCTTTCGCCGGAGCGGAAAACCCCAGCTCCAGCCCTTCAAAAGGCTGATCGAGATCAATGATCTCCCCGGAAACGTCCGTTTCTTCTACCTTCCGTTCTTCAAAACTGATCCTTGAGGTGATCACGCTGATTTCAAGGTGTGTTGCTTTCCCGGGTTTGTCCGGGGTTTGCGGGGGGATGCGCAATACACCGTCCTGCGTAAATACGGGTGGAACGGGCAGCAGTTTTTCCAGGCCCGCGTGTGCATTGAACCGGAAGCCTTCTATGGCGGGAAGGAATTGTTTCCCCGCCAGCATCACTGTTTTGTTCAGCCGGTTCACCAGCGAACTGTTGTGCCTTACGTCCAGGTGCGGCACGATGGCTTCACGGATGAGCCTTGCTTTCCTGCTGGCGATGCCGAAGGCGCGCGAAGCCCTGCGGGTTGCGGGCGTCTGCCGTACTTCTTCCGGCGCGCTGCGCAGGAAATACTCCCCGTTGCGCCGGTAGCCGATCACGTTCCCGAGCCGGCCTGTAAATTGTAATAAACCTGTTTGTTTTCCCATAATTCAATGTTTTTCCATGAATGTACGGGATCGCCGGGAATGGCACGGAGAGGGCAGATGACGGTTATCTAAGGGCTGTTCGACCGTCGTTGGAATTTATTCAATGCCGCATATACTGACTTTAGAAGTTAACGAAAGGGCATTCGACGGGGTTTGGATATTATCGAAAAAAGGAATTTCCAAAGAGATGAATTCGTTTAAAAAGGTAAAATTTGCACTTTTTCTGCAATTAGAAGAAAAATATGCCTAGTTTTGGATAGATGTTCTGCGAAAATAACTTGTAAAACAGCGTGTTATGTTAATTGAATTTAGTCTTGCTAACTTCCATTCGTTTAACAAAGTTCAAACTTTAAGCTTTAAAGCTACAGGGCTTGTTTCGGAAGAGAAAAGTGTGGATGAGGAGAATATTATAACTGAAGGTAAGAGTAAGTTTCTAAAAATTGTCGGTGTATACGGAGCCAACGCAAGTGGAAAATCTAATTTAATAAAGGGGTTGTCTTTTTTAAAGGAGATGGTTGCCAGTTCACTGGAATCTGATAGGCTTGCTATGTTTGGGACGAATCCCTTTAAACTTTCCGGGGATGGGAATGAAAATTTCGGTTATTTCCAGATCATGCTTTTAATTGGCGGAAATCGGTTCCGATATGGGTTTACGCTGGATGATCAATGGAATATTCAAACTGAATGGTTGTTTGGCCCCGCTGAGAAAAATGAAACCTATTATTTCAAAAGAGATGAAAAAGGGGTTACATCAAATCCTGACAGATTCAAAGAAGGATTATCGCTTCCATATGATAAGTTAAGAGACGATGCATTGTTCTTGAGTTTTTGTGCGGCTTATGACGGCGAGATTACCCGAATGATCAAAGAATATATTGTAAATAACGTTTCAATCGATGGGGATTTTTTGATAGGTCCTCCAACTTCAAGGTTTTTTGATCACAGCAACCTGCGTCGATCTACTAATGCGTTGATTTCAAGTGGCAGGAAAGAGGTTATTCTCCAATGGATGAAAGAAGCAGGCCTAATGTATGATGATGTGAACATAAGAAAAATCGGCTCCGATAAAAGCTCTTGGGCGGAAATGGTTTATTTTACTAAGAATCGTTATAACGATAAGGGTGAAATAGCAGGGAAAGCCAGCATGAGCCTGGACGGAGAGGAATCCGCCGGGACACAAAAATTTTACTCATATATTGGTCATTTACACAGCATATTTGAAAAAGGAGGAATTTTCATTTCAGATGAAATAGATAGTAACTTTCATCCATCCCTATTAAGAAAACTGATCAGCCTTTTCCAGAATAGTGATGTTAACAAAGCCAATGCCCAGCTTTTGTTCACTAGTCACGATACTAACCTGATGAGCCCGGATTATATGAGAAGAGATCAATTCTATTTTACTGAAAAAACCATTTTTGAAGAAACCCACCTATATTCGCTTTCCGACCTTAAAGGAATCAGGAATAACGCTGATTTCGCCAGGCAATATCTGGCCGGATTCTACGGAGCATTACCACAACTCGGGAATTACCTGGAAGATACCGATCAATAATCCTTTACCTCAACTTTATACAAAACAATGGCTCACGTAGACCCCTGGGATATTAAAGTGGACGATGAGAGGCAAGAAGATAGTTTGGAAACATTTATAATTTTCTGTGAAGATGACAATAGCGAACCCCTGTATTTCCGTTCGTTCTCGAATGACAAGATAAAAGTAAATGCTATCCCTAATCAGAAACAAGGAAAGCTGAATATACTAAATGCCCTCCAAAAATGTAAAGCGGATGGGCTTGTTGCTTTTGATGCGAATTGTTATCGGCTGATAGATGGCATTACTGAGCATATCTGGTGTGTGTATGACCGGGATTTAGAATCCGAACAATGGGAGAACATTAGCGATGAGGATCATCTTGAATTTGATTACTCTATTCAAACTGCCCAACAAACGGGCTTACATGTGGCCTGGAGTAACGACGCGTTTGAATTATGGATACTACTCCATTTTGAAGATATGCCTGCACGGCAAAGGCTTCACAGAAATTATATTTATGGCCGTTTAACTGAAATATTCAAGGTAATAACACCCCGAACTGAGGAACTGGATGCTATTACCGGAAATATTCACTTTAATTATAAAAACAGTTTTAAAAAACGCAGTCACTTTTTAAAGCATATACTGCCCTTGTTAAAAAACAATACATCAGCAGCTATTACACGTGCCGAAGAATTGGAAGCACAATTTGCCAATGCAGTGCCCTTTCATATGCGTAATCCCTGCACGCTCGTCCATCACCTGGTAAAGGAAATTATTGCTATTTAGGATTCCCCGCCAAACAGCCCTCCAAACACGAGATAAGCCATGCCCAGCGTAACGAGGATATTAAACACCTGCGCTATGATAAAAGCCATGGCCGGGCGCCCGTTTTCCATCTTAAAAATGTCTGTGAACTTCGTTTCAAGGCCAATGCAGGCAAAGGCGATCGCGAAGAAACAGGTTTGCAGGTCTTTGATATTGCCTTTTATTTCTTTTACAAAAGCCGGCGACAATACAAAAGAGAACAACAGCGACACCAGGATAAAACCCAGTACAAACTTCGGGAAACGGTCCCAGATGGTGCGCAGGCCTGGTTTGGGCTGGTTGGTTTCTTTTTTGGAATACGTCCACCACACGGAGATCAGGAAAGCGGCGATACCCAATAATACGTTCTGCGAAAACTTCACCAGCGTCGCGTATTTCAGCGCTTCTTCACCCAGCATGGTGCCAGCCGCCACTACCGCGCCGGAAGTATCTATCGTGCCGCCCAGCCATGCGCCCGCTACTTCAGGGGGCATGTTCATCCATCTTGCCACGTAAGGCATAAAGATCATCATGGGAATAGCCACGATCAGCACCAGCGAGATCACATGCGAGAGTTTTTTATTATCCCCTTCGATAGCCCCGGAAGTGGCTATGGCAGCGGATACGCCGCAGATGGACACCGCGCTGGAGATCATCATCCTGAACTCATCGTCCAGTTTAAATTGTTTGCACAGCCAGAAAGTAAAATACCAAACGGTGAATACCACCACTACGGATTGCAGCACGCCGAGGCCCCCGCCTTTCACCAGTTCCTGGAATATAATGCCCGAGCCGAGTAATACCAGGCCGGTTTTGATAAACAGTTCCGTTTGCAGCACCGCCCTCAGCCAGGCGGGCACCCCCAGCACATTGCTGATAAAAAGGCCCAGCAGCAGGCTGAACAATACGATCTCGATACCAAGGTCTTTCACCCAGGCATTGCCCGTGATCACCTGCGCGAACATGGAAATGGCCATGATGGCCAGCAGGCCGGTTGCCAGCTGGAAAGTGATCTTTTTGCCACCCAGCAGGAACGCAATAATCAGCGCGCCCAGCACCCACAGGTACAGGCTGCCCATTTTACCGAGATTGGAGAGGTCTGTGAGTTTGGCAACGAGGGAGTCCCCGTTGTTCCAGTCGAATTTGGGCATGGAAGGGCGCAGGCCCAGGCATATCAGCAAAATGGCGGTAAACGCGAGGATCACGGCGATCCAGTCTTCGTGCAATGGTTTTTTCTGAGTAGTCATCTTGTTTTAATGGTTAGTGGAAGAAAATATATCCTATAATGATCGCGGCTACAATTCCCACGAAATCCGCAATCAGGCCGCAGGTCAGCGCATAACGTGTCTTTTTGATATTCACGGAGCCGAAATATACGGCCAGGATGTAAAAGGTTGTCTCGGTGGATCCTTGTAAAATGCAGGCCAGGCGGCCCACGAACGAATCCGGGCCGTAGTTCTGCGGCAGCATCAGCTCCGCCATAATGGCCCTGGCGCCGCCGCCGCTGAATATTTTCATGATACCAACGGGCAATGCGGGTACAAAGTCCGTGTTAAAGCCCAGCCAGCCGAAGAACGCGCCGATACCGTTGTTGATGAAGTCCATACAGCCGGTGGTGCGGAATATCGCGATGCCTACGATGATGGCCACGAGGTAAGGAATGATCATCACCACGGTGGTAAAACCTTCTTTAGCCCCGTCTATAAAGGCTTCGTAGACATTGATCTTTTTTTTCAGGCCCAGCAGCAGGAACGAAACGATCACGGTAAAGATGAGCAAACCGCCCACCATCGCCGTGTTTGTGGCGATCTGCTGAGGAGGCATGTCTTTCATCCAGGTATAAAACCCGTACAGGATGGCCAGGAATCCGCCGATAAATACAAATACGGGGAGGCGGAACAGGTTGATGCGCTGGTACATGGCCACCGCGATCATGCCGGATATAAAGGAAATAAAGGTGCCGATCATGGTGGGGATGAAGATGTCCGCCGGGTTTGCAGAGCCCGCGGAGAGGCGCAGGGCCATCACTGAAGTGGGAATGATGGTGATGCCGGCCGTATTCAGCACCAGGAACATGATCTGGGCATTGGTGGCGGTATCTTTCTGCGGGTTCAGGTCCTGGAGCTCTTTCATGGCTTTGAGGCCCATGGGGGTGGCCGCATTGTCCAGCCCGAGGGCGTTCGCGGAGAAGTTCAGCACGATGCTGCCCATGGCCGGGTCTTTTTTAGGGATGCCGGGGAAAAGTTTCGAGAACAGGGGGTTCACGAACCGGGCGAACATTTCGATCATACCTGCCCTTTCGCCCACCTTCATGATGCCGAGCCAGAAGGTCATGGTACCGGTGAGGCCGATGGCCAGTTCCGCGCTGCTTTTACCGCTTTCGAACAGGCTGGTGATCATCTTCCCGAAGATCTCCGTATTGCCGAAAAATATCAGCTGTCCCAGGGCTACAAGGAATGAGATCACAAAGAAGCCGATCCAGACGTAGTTTAAAGCCATAATGCGTGTTGATTGAAATAATGAGCCAAAATACGCAATTCGTAATATCAATAAAGAAAAATTCTTACCTGTAATTCCCTCTAAACATTCATGATCTGTCATTCCCATTTTCCCTATACTTTCATTATCTTTGCGCAAATTTTTGAAGAAATGGCTTTGCAAGCAGGAATTGTAGGATTACCCAATGTAGGAAAGTCCACTTTGTTTAATGCGGTTTCCAACAGCGCGAAAGCGGAAGCAAGTAACTACCGCTTTTGTACGATAGAACCGAACGTAGGCCTGGTGGACGTACCGGATGAGCGTATTTCCAAGCTTGAAGAGCTGGTGAAGCCCAACCGGACCGTGCCTACTGTCATCGAGTTCGTGGACATTGCCGGCCTCGTAAAGGGCGCCAGCAAGGGAGACGGGCTGGGTAACAAGTTCCTTGGCAACATCCGCGAGGTGGACGCCATTGTGCATGTGATCCGCTGTTTTGAAGACGAAAATATCCTCCGCGACGAAGGGGACATCAATCCCGTAAGCGACAAGGAGATCATTGATACGGAACTGCAGCTGAAGGACCTGGAAAGCGTGGAAAAGAAAATAGCCCGTACCGAAAAGATGGCTAAAACCGGCGGCGATCCCAAAGCCAAAGCCGAGTTTGAAGTGCTGAAACGCTGCAAGGAACACCTCGAAAAAGGTAAAAATATCCGCGAACTGGGTCTGGCGAAAGAAGAAGAAACCGCTATCGCGGACCTCTTCCTGCTCACGTCCAAACCCGTGCTGTATGTAGCGAACGTGGACGAAGCGTCCCTGCACACGGGCAACAAATACTCCAAAGCGCTGGAAGAAGCCGTGAAGGCCGAAAGAGCTGAGGTGATCGTGATGAACAACTCCATTGAAGCGCAGATATCCGAACTGGAAGATCCCGCGGACAAAGAACTGTTCTTCTCCGAATACGGCCTCACAGAGCCGGGCCTGCACCGCCTGATCCGCTCCGCCTACAAACTGCTGGACCTGATCACCTACTTCACCGCAGGTGTCCAGGAAGTACGCGCCTGGACCATCCACAAAGGCTGGAAAGCCCCGCAGGCCGCCAGCGTGATCCATACCGATTTTGAAAAAGGATTCATCAAAGCGGAAGTGATCGCTTATGATGATTATGTAAAATATGGCTCCGAAGCAGGTGCCCGCGACAACGGCCGCCTGCGTATTGAAGGAAAGGAGTACGTGGTAAACGATGGTGATGTGATGCACTTCCGTTTTAACGTGTAAAGATACCCATGAGCAATCATGAGGGTTACAACAAAATAGAAGGCCCCGGTGTAAAACCGGGGCCTTCGCTATTATATATTATGGCAAAGAGACGGCTATCGTAAAAGCTCGTCAAAAGTAAGACTGATGTAATAAATACCGCCTATCATCGGGTTGCCGTAGGAGGTGTTGTAATAGTGGTTCAGCAGGTTGGAACCGCCGAGCTTGATAGTGGCTTTGGCGGTAGGTACCCTGTAGCTGATCTGCGCGTCCAGCGTGCTGAAGGCGGGGATGTCTCCCACGGCGAAGGTGGAATTCCACTGGTAGCTGTCCTGCCAGCGGTAGCTGATATTAAAACCAAGGTTCTTGTACACGTTCCTGTTGCCGAAACCGAGGTTCACACGGTATTTCGGGGTATTGAAGTCGTTGTACAGGCTCACGGGCTGCTTGGTCATATCGTTATAAGACACGTTGCCGCTGATGTTCCAGGTGTTCACTACATAATCCAGGCCCAGCGCCCAGCCCTGTGTAACTACCTGCTCGGGGTTGTTGTCCACGGTGGAGAATATCCTCGGGGCGGCAAGGCCGGCGGGCGTTCCGTCAGGGCTTTGTATCAGCACGATCGTATTGATGAAGTCTTTGTAACTGTTGTAATAATAATACGCGTCGATCAGCAGCCTGTTCTTAATCAGGCCACGGTAACCGATCTCATACGCCTGTACCTTTTCCGGTTTGAACTCGGTGGGCGTGTATTGTTTCAGGTCAGCAGGATTGCCGGTCTGCTGGAAACGCTGTACGCTGGCCTGTGTATATCCTTTATTGGTGTTCAGGTTGTATTTGTTCAGCAGTTCGGGCAGGCCGCCTATCTGGCGGGTATTTGCCCTTACTTCCAGGTCAATGTACTGGTTCTGCGTGGTGGGGTTGCGGAAGCCGGTCTGGTAGGAGAGACGGATGTTGTTGTCTTTCGCAACGGTGAACACGCCGGTGAAACGGGGTGTGAAGCGGCCCTCGAAGTTTTCATTCTTGTCAAAACGCATGGAGGCCGTCAGTTTGATGCGGTCTTTCACCAGCTTTTTGCCCACCTGGAGGAACGCGCCGTATTCGTCTATTTTGATATCGCGGTTGGCGTCGTCAAAGATGGTGCCGCCGGAGTTCAGATCGTAGCGGCGGTAAGACGCGCCGGCCTGCAATTCGAATATCTTCACGAGATGGCTGAAGTTGTACATGCCCTCGTAGTGGTAAAGATTGGTTTTATCGTCAAAGCGGGCGCCGTTTTTGCCGGCTCCCACGCCAATGTATTTATTGGAGATGGTATCCTTTGCGGTCTGGAACTGCGGGGAGCCCGGTGTAAAACGGCCTACATCCGCTGCATTTCTGGCGGCGGCATGAGCTGCTGCATCATCCAGGCCGGCACCTCTTGCGCCAACATAATTACCCACATACTGCGGGAACCAGGCGGTGCTGGGTTTCCAGCCTTCATTGATCAGGGAAGCCAGCGCCGTGGCGTTGTAGGCTTCGCCGGAGCGTTCCTGCGTGGTATAGCCGCGCAGGAAGAAGTTCTTGCCTTTCAGTTCCAGTTTATATTGCCCGAGGTTGAAGTTGCGGAGGGAATAACGGTCTGTGCCGGTATACACGCTGGTGCCCATGCCCCAGTTGCCCTGTACGATGGCTTCCAGCTCTGAATTGAAGCGGTAATGGAAAGCCGCGCCGGTACGGAGGCTTTTGGTATCGTAATCCACGAGGTCCGACTCGCGGTAGCCGGTGCGGGATACGCTCTGGTTCGGGATAATGCCACCCTGCAGGCCCAGGAAGAAGGGTCTTACGTTGGGATTGGTGGTCTGGAAATTCAGTATCTCAGCCGGGGTTGGGGCCCTGCCCGCCGTTGCGGTGAACTGCTGAATGAAGGCATTGGTGCCTACAGCCACGGCCGAGTTGGCCACGGAGCGCATATTGGCGTTGATCTCGTCACCATAAACGTTTACGCCGTCGTAGTTCGGGTCGGAGCCGTGGTTGAAGCCGTTCTTTTTGGTGAGGTTCAGCCTGTCGAAGTTCGTGGAGTCCGCGGCCCACCAGTCGTTTGCCTGGAGGTAACCCACGGTCACTTTAAAGGCGAACTTGCCGAAGGACTTGGCATACCGCGCGTTGATCTCGGGGATAAAGCCGGAAGAGCCACGTGCGGAGGGGCCTACATTATTCATAGCGGCTTTCAGCTGGAGGCTGAGGCCCTGGTAGTCGTAAGGGTTTTTGCTGGTCATCAGCAGCGTACCGTTGATGCCACCCGCGCCATACAGCGCGGAAGAAGCGCCGGGCAGCAGTTCCACGCTTTCCACATCCAGGTCGGAGATACCCACGATGTTGCCCACGGAGAAGTTGAGGCCGGGGGCCTGGTTGTCCATACCGTCTATGAACTGGTTGAAGCGGGTATTACCATTGGCATTGAAGCCGCGGGTGGTGATGGAGCGGAAAGTGAGGCTTTGCACACTGCTTTCCACGCCTTTGAAGTTCGTAATGGCGTCGTAGAAGCTGAGGGTGGGGGTTTCTTTGATGGCCCTGGTGCTCAGCTTTTCGATGGACACGGGGGATTCCATGATGCTTTCCGCCACGCGGCTGGCGGATACAACTACTTCCTGGCCAAGGATCTCGGTGGAGGCCAGTTGTATATTCACGCTGGCGGAAGCGTCCTGTACGCTTATTTCCTGCGTTTTGAAACCTACATAAGTGAACACGAGGGTGACAGGCAGGGATCTGGTGGTCTTGACAGTGAATTCACCGTTGTTGTTGGTAACCGCTCCCGTGGCTGCGCCTTTCACAGACACCGTTACGCCCGGCAGGGCCTGGCTGGTGGTTGCGTTTACTACAGTTCCGGAAATGGTGTGCTGGGTCTGACCATAGGTTAAATGTCCAAGCAGCAGGAGCACTACAATGAGCCAACGATGCTTTTGTCGAGTTAATTTCATAAAGTGAGAATTTGATGATAGGATCGGCAGTCTTAGATTGAGTTAATGCTGGATTTGAGTTAATTATTGATTGTAAAGGACTAAAAAAGGTACAAGCGTTTTTGGTTGTTATTGGTATGACGGTATCAGTTGTATTATAGAGAGAAGTTACATATTTTTTAGAATACCAACAATTTTTCTATTAAAGAATAGGTTAATACTTGATGCGTTGGAGGGCCTGTCTATCAGGGTTTTCAGTGCGGGCGCGCGCAGGCCCGGGAATGGGTCCGGAACCGCTGCAAACCGGTTGGTATTTCCACCATGATCTTCACCGGTGGCCGTAGGGAAGACGAGTGGGAACGTCATGCCGTGTTTCATCGGGAATGTCAGGCCTTGTCCAGGAATTCCGCCAGTATGCGCCCGATCTTTTCAAATTCGATCAGGAAGCCATCATGGCCGTAGGGGGAGTCTATTTCGTGGTACAGGGTATTGTGCATGTGTTGTGCCAGCAGCAGCTGCTCTTCGGGAGGGCAGAGGATGTCGCTGGTGATGCCGATCAGCAGGGTTTTCTGTTCTATCTGGCGCAGGGTGGTGGCTACGTCCCCATGGCGGCCGCGGGCAATGTTGTGACTGTCCATGGCTTTGGTGAGCAGCCAGTAGCTTTGGGCATTGAACCGTTTCACCAGTTTTTCGCCCTGGTATTCAATATAGGAGGATGCTTTGAAACCGTCGGTTTTTTCCTTGTCCGGGTCCGTCTGGGTGGCCATAAAGGTTTTGTAGTTGCGGTAAGTGAGCATCCCGATGGCCCTTGCAGCCTTGAGGCCGGCGGCGCCGGCGTCTTTGCGGGGTTGCTCCCATGTGCTGTCCGCCTCAATGGCCAGCCTTTGGGAAGTATGTACCGCAATGCCCCAGGCGCTTTCGGCAGCCCCGGTGCAGAGCAGGAACAGCCGCCCGATACGTTCCGGCTCGGTCAATGCCCATTCCAGCACCTGGTAGCCGCCCATGGAGCCGCCTACCAGCAGGTGGATGTGGTCTATATTAAGGTGTTTGCGGAGCAGCATGTGCGCATGCACGATGTCGCGGATGGTGACCTGTGGGAAATCGCGGTACCAGCGCTGCCCGTCGTAGGAGTCATCACCTTCGTCGTTCAGTTCGGAGGTATTGAAGTCCGGCAGCAGTTCGCTCAGTACGGCGCCTTTTTTCCTTTTGGGATAATGAGCCGCCCGGTTGATGGAAAGCGGCCCCGAGCTGCCGTAGCAGGAGCCGAGGATATTGGCGCAGACAATAAAATATTTAGCGGGGTCGATCACTCTTCCTTCGCCCACCAGCCCCTGCCACCAGTCCGCCACGTCTGAATTGGCGGTGAGGGCATGACAGATCCATACCACATTATCGGCATGTTTGTTCAGGGTCCCGTAAGTATGAAATGTAATGTCGATGCCGGGTAAAACCTCCCCGGATTCCAGTGTAAATGGCTGGTTGTTATGATGGGTCTGTGCTGACAACGTCCTCTCTATAATTTCCGCAAACTTACAAAAGCCCTCCCGATTTTCCTATCCGCTTTTACGAACTCCATTTGTCACCTGCATGTTATTACATGTAAAGAATTATCTTTGTTTGTCGGGTTTACTCCTAATTTTGTATAAAATATCAGCACCAAATATGAAGATCGCTTTAAAACGTATAGACGACGGGTTTAACATGGAAGCGGTGGACGAACAGGGCCACAAGGTATTAATGGATTCCTCCGTGGAGAACGGCGGTAAGAACAACGGCGTGCGCCCCATGCAGATGCTGCTGATGGGCCTGGGCGGTTGCTCCGCCATAGACGTGGTGATGATCCTGAAAAAACAGCGCCAGGAGATCACAGACTTCCGCATTGAGGTGGAAGCCGAGCGCGAAAAAGGCAAAGAGCCTTCCCTCTGGGAAAAAGCGCATATTATCTTTCATCTCAGTGGCAAAATTGATCCGGACAAAGCGGCCCGCGCCGTGGAATTGTCCATGAACAAATACTGCTCCGTGGCCGAAACGCTCCGCCAGGGCAAAACCCAGCTGACCTGGGAAGTAAAACTGAACGCCTGATCCAAGTCCAGATAATACAATGAAGAAAAGAGAGAATAAGCCAACGTGGCACGCGGAAACGCAGGCCATCAGGATACAATCGGAAAGAACATCACACATGGAGCACAGTGGCCCGATGTACCTTACATCGAGTTTCTGTTATGACGATGCCGAAGCCATGCGCGCCGCCTTTGCGGACGAAACGGACGCATTTATCTACACCCGTTTCAGCAATCCTACCGTAGAAGAGTTTATAGACCGTATGCGCGCGCTGGAAGGCGCCGAAGCCGGCTTTGCCACCGCTTCGGGCATGAGCGCCGTATTTGCCAGTTTTATGGCTTTCCTCAAAACGGGAGACCACCTGGTAAGCTCTTCTTCCATATTCGGCTCCACCCACACCGTTATTACCAAGTTCCTGCCCAAATGGGGAATTGAACATAGTTATTTCGATCTCACCAAACCCGAGACCGTAGAGGCGCTGATAAAGCCCAATACGAAAATGATCTTCGTGGAAACGCCTTCCAATCCCGGGCTGGACCTGGTGGACCTGGAGGTGCTGGCGCAGATCGCGAAAAAACACAAGGTGATCCTGAACGTGGACAACTGTTTTGCCACCCCGGCATTGCAGCGGCCCATCGAACTGGGTGTGGACCTGGTGACGCATTCCGCCACCAAGTGGATAGACGGCCAGGGCAGGGTACTCGGCGGCATCGTATTGGGCCGCAAGGAACTGGTGGACGAAGTGTATGCCTTTTGCCGCAGCACCGGCCCCAGCATGAGCCCTTTCAACGCCTGGGTGCTGAGCCGCAGCCTGGAAACCCTGCATGTGCGCATGGAGCGCCACTCCGCCAGCGCATTGAAGCTGGCGCAGGCACTGGAAACCAATGGCCACCTGGAATGGGTGAAATATCCCTTCCTGCCCAGCCACCCGCAGTATGCCATTGCGCAGAAACAAATGCTGGCGGGCGGCGGTATCGTATGTTTTGAGCTGAAAGGCGGATTGGAAAGAGGCCAGCGTTTCCTGGATAAACTGGAGCTGCTGAGCCTCACGGCGAACCTGGGGGACAGCCGCAGCATCGCTTCCCACCCGGCCAGCACCACCCACGCCAAACTGAGCGAGGCGGAAAGGGTGAAGGTAGGCATCACGCCCGGCCTGATCCGTATTTCCGTAGGGCTGGAGCATGTGGACGATATCATCCGGGATATCACGCAGGCGCTGGAAAACAGCAAATAATACGACGGGAACGTACACAATGATAACCAGCTACGGCTGAAACAATAATTCTCCGTGTTCTTCTGAAGTGATGCGGGTTAATTGCGAAGAATACCTTAATTTTCTTCCTGATTACCCTGCATCACTTTTTTAATTGGGCTTATGCGTTTTGTACTTGCTCTGATCCTCACTATTATACTCGGTTACATCCTCGGGCTCTTCCTGGACTGGTGGAGCATCTCCCTTGCGGCATTTATCGTAGCGCTTTTCTGGCAGCAGTCTCCCGGCCGCGCCTTTGGCAGCGGCTTCCTGGCGGTATTCCTGCTCTGGGGCACGCTGGCGCTGGTAATAGACGTGCGGAACGAACATATCCTGTCCGCCCGCATGAGCGAGCTCATCCTGAAAACCGGCCTTCCCGTGGTCATGATCCTCATCACAGGCGTGATAGGAGGCCTCGTAGGCGGTGTAAGCGCGCTTTCCGCCAGCGTCTTAAGACCGGCGAAAAGATCAAGATAAACAATGTTAAAATTGCCCTAAAACGGCACCGGGGGCCTATAACGTTTATAGGTATCCGTTACTTTTACCATATGACCAAATATCTACCCTTATCTATTTTAATCCTGTTTGTCTTACCAGCCCATGCCGCTTTGATCCGGGGCACCGTTACCAGCAACAAAGGCGAGCCGCTGCCGTTCGCCACCGTCATGATCAAAGGCACCACGCAGGGCACCACCGCCAACGCCGAAGGCGCTTACCAGCTTGATATACCGCAGGGCAGCCACGTGATCGTATGCCAGTACATGGGCTACCGCAAGGAAGAAAAAACCGTACGGGCCGGCGACGCCACGCAGGAGCTGAATTTCGTGCTGCAACCCCTCAGTATGCAGATCAAAGAAGTAGTGGTGAAATCCGGCGGGGAAGATCCTGCCTACGCCATTATCCGCCAGGCGATAAAAAAACGTTCCTTTTACCAGTCGCAGGTAAAGAATTACACCGTGGAATCTTACATCAAGATGCTCGCCAGGCTGCGGTCCGTGCCCAAACGCGTGTTTGGCCAGAAGATCGATAAAGAAGAGATTGGCGTGGATTCCACCGGCAAAGGCATCGTATCGCTTTCAGAATCCGTTACAAAAATATCCTACCGAGCGCCGGATATGAAGCTGGATGTGCTTTCCAGCAGGCAGAGCGGGGGAGGGCTGGGTTTCAGCATTCCCATGATGATCAGTTTTTATGACAACAATGTGGAAGCCGTAACCTCCCAGCTGGGGCCGCGCGGTTTTATCTCGCCCATATCGGAGAATGCATTGTTCTATTACAAATACAGGCTGGAAGGCACTTTTATGGACGACAACAAACTCGTCAATAAAATAAAAGTGATCCCCCGCCGCAAATATGAACCGGTATTCGCCGGGTATATCTTTATTACGGAAGATGACTGGCGGATCCACAGCACGGACCTGATGCTTACCAAGGAATACCAGCTGGAGCTGCTGGACACGCTGGTGATCAGGCAGACGCATGTGCCGGTGAACGCGGATGTGTGGCGTACGAAGGACCAGGTAGTGTATGTAGCCACCAAACTTTTCGGCTTCGATGTCGTGGCCAATTCCGTGAACGTATATTCCAATTATAACCTGAGCCCCGTTTTCCCGAAAGGATATTTTAACAAGGTGGTGATGAAGTATGAAAAAAACGCGGAGTTCAGGGGGATCAACTACTGGGACAGCATCCGCCCCGTGCCGCTGGAAGTGGAAGAGCAAAAGGATTTCAGGGTGAAAGACAGCACCGCGCAGGCCCGCAGGGATTCCGCCAAATCGAAATATCATCTTGATTCGCTCAGGGCAAAACCGCAGCCGGTAAAACCGACCGCGATACTGTTCGGCGGATGGGGCCATACCTGGTACTTCCAGCGGAACAGCGACTCCACTATTTCCTCCCACCGCTTTAATATGGGCTCGCTCATCAGGGGGCTGAGTTACAACACGGTAGAAGGCGTTTCTTTGTATATCACACCCAGCGTGGTATTCAGCCTTCCCAATAAAAGGACGCTGGGCTGGCATAACAATATCCGTTACGGTTTTAACAATACTCACCTGAATGCCTACACGTCACTGGTCTATGCCGGCAGCGGGGAAGGGGAGTACGGCACGCGCAACGTATGGAACCTTTCGGGCGGCAAACGTATCACGCAATTCAACAGAGGTGAGCCTATCGGCCCAATTATGAACTCGTTGTACACGCTGCTGCTGAAAGAGAATTATATGAAACTCTATGAGAGCTGGTTTGGCAGCCTGAACTTCAACCGCAACTTTGAAAGCACCTTTTCATTCGGCCTGGGTGTGACTTACGAAAACCGCCGGCCGGTGGAGAATACCACGGATTTTGTATTGTTCAAGAACGCGGATAAAACCTTTACGCCCAATCACCCGGAGGAGCTGGCAAACATCCCGTTCGTCCGGGAAGAGGTGTTGTCTATCGGCGGCAGCCTGAGTTACCAGCCAGGGCAGCGCTTTATCGAGTACCCGAACCGCAAGGTGGCCATGGGCTCCAAATACCCGACCTTCACCGCGTCCTACCGCAAGGGCCTGCTGGATGCGGACTTTGATAAATGGAACATCGGCATAACGGACAACATGAATTTCAAACTGTTCGGCGAGCTGCGTTATCATTTCACAGGAGGCGGTTTCCTGAACAATAAAAAAGTGAGCATTCCCGATATGCAGCACTTCAACGGCAACCAGACTTTCCTGAACATCCGTTACCTGAACAGCTTCCAGCTGGCGCCGTATTACCAGTACAGCACCACCGCGAATCTTTACGGCACCGCGAATGTGGAACATCACTTCAATGGTTTGCTCACCAACCGCATCCCGTTGTTCAACCGCCTGAAATGGCACCTGGTGGCTGGCTCTAATGCATTTTATGTGAACAGGGACAATAACTATGTGGAGGTGTTTGCGGGCCTGGAGAATATCTTCAAAGTGCTCCGGGTGGATGTAGTGGCCGGTTATCAAAGCCAGGCGGATACGCGTATCGGTGTAAGGCTGGGTTTTGGCGGGCTGCTGGGCAGTGCGTTCAGGTTCGAATAAGGAACTCGTCTTCAATCAAAATGCCGGAAGGGTTGGATAAACCACCTCCGGCATTTTTGTTTATTTCATCCGCTGAAATGCGGTGTGTATGTTATTCAGTTTGTTTATTTCCGTCTTCTTTTGAAGCAGAATTCCTCCTGCGTTTGCGTTTGTTGAACAGCATCAGGCCTTTATCAATTCCTTTGCGCAGCTCGGCCTGCTGCTCTTCCGGCAGCGCCAGCACTTCCGTGCAGGCATCGCTGCAGCATCCGTTATATTTCGCTGCGCATTTTTCACATTGGATAAACAAAAGGTGACAGCCTTCGTTCGCACAATTGGTATGGGTGTCGCAGGGCTCGCCGCATTGGTGGCACTGGCTGATGATCTCTTCGGAGATACGCTCGCCGAGGCGATCGTCGAATACGAAGTTTTTACCCTTGAACTTGTTGGGCAGGCCCATTTCCCGCGCTTTGTTCGTATACTCAATGATCCCGCCTTCCAGGTGGAACACATTTTTGAACCCCTGGTGGAGCATGTAAGCGGAGGCTTTTTCGCAGCGGATGCCGCCGGTGCAATACATGATGATGTTTTTGTCCTTCTGGTCCTTCATCATGTCCACGGCCATGGGCAGCTGCTCCCGGAAAGTGTCCGAGGGTACTTCCAGCGCCTGGTCGAAGTGGCCCACCTCAAATTCATAATGATTGCGCATGTCTATCACCACGGTGTCCGGGTCGTCCGTCAGGCGGTTAAATTCTTCCGCGTTTACGTATTTCCCCCGGTTATCCATGCCAAAAGCGGGGTCCGTGATGCCGTCCGCCACGATCTTTTCCCGCACTTTGATCTTTAAAACCCAGAAAGACCTGCCATTGTCATCCACGGCAACGTTCAGGCGGATATCTTTTAAGAAGGGAATGGTGTCCAGGTGTTGACGGAATGCTACAAAATGTTGTTCGGGGATGCTCACCTGGGCATTTATACCCTCATGCGCCACATAGATCCTTCCGAAAACGCCGAGTTGAAAGAGGGCCTCGTAAAGACTATCCCGGAAGGCCCGGGGGGCTGCTATTTTGGCGTACTGATAAAAGGAAACAGTAACGCGTTTGAATGTTTCTTCCGCCAGCTTTTGCTTAAGCTCTGTGGCAGACAATCTGTTATGTAAAACCATGTTTGAATTTTAAGGACCAACGCCGGTGGAACAAAATTCCTGACATAGCACATCCGTGTTATGACGCCGCAAATTTACGATAAATTTTTTTGAGTCAGTTTACCCCTCAGGCAAAAGTATTGGGAATCAAAACACATAAATCAATTAATTCATTTATAGCTGTTTCACATACGAACCGGCATTAACAAACATGGCACGCTTTTGGAAAATAGGGAAGTAGAGTAGGACAAGACCCCGTGAGGACAGTCACTTAAATACCCCTAAAAGCACCTATATGAATGTGTATACGTATTATTTCGTCGCCGCTATTGTTGCCCTTTGGTTATACCGGCTCGCGGCCTATCACTTCGGTGGAAATGATCAGAAGGCGAAAAGCTCAGAAGCAAGAAGCAATCGGAGAAGAGGAGGCCGGTATTGATCTGAAAATTTTTACATCTGGCAAGCAAAGATAAAAAGCTGTCCGGCAAGAGAAGCCGGGCGGCTTTTTGTCTTTTAAAGGGCGGCCCTCACCGTTTCAGGAACCTGTTGTGCAGGATCTTTTCCATGACTTCGTCCTTCAGGTTACGGCTGATAGGGATGTGATGGCCGCCGATGATCAGTTCATTGCCCTCGATGCTTTCTATTTTGTCCAGCGCCACAATAAATGACTTGTGTACTTTCAGGAAACGTTCCCCGGGCAGGTATTCCTCCACTCCGTTAAACGTCAGGTAGGTGATGTATTTCCGCGTAGGGGTATGGATGGCCACATAATTCTGCAGCGCTTCCGTGTACAACACTTCCGCTAAAGCTATCTTTTCCAGTTTATTATCGCATTTGATAAAAAAGTACTCCGCCGTTTCCTTTTTCAGCAGGGTTTTGGCTTTGTTCACGGCTTTGAGGAACCGTTCGAAAGACACTGGTTTCAGCAGGTAGTCGAACACGTCCAGCTCAAAACTTTCCACGGCATAATCCGCATAAGCGGTGGTGAGTATCACCAGGGGATGCTGCGGCAGGGTGCGCAGCAGTTCCAGCCCGGTCATGCGGGGCATTTGAATATCGAGGAACAGGATGTCCACCTGTTCTTTATGCAGGAAATCCACCGCTTTGATGGCGGAATCGCATTCGCCCGCCAGATCCAGGAAACTGACGTCCGCGATATATTCTTTGAGCCCTTTGCGGGCCAGTGGCTCATCGTCCACTACGAGGCACCGGAGGTTCATACCTGAAGCGTTAAGGTGACGGAATAGGTGTCCGGCTCGGTGCGGATCACCAGTGAATGTTTGCCATTATACAACAATTCCAGTCTTCTTTTCACATTGGCCAGGCCGATACCCCCGTTTCCCGCGGCGGGTTTGGGCTCGCGGGTATTGTGCACGCGGAAGCGGAACTCGCCGTCATGACGCTCCATTATAATATGGATTGAATTGGCGCCGTGATGGGATACGTGTTTGAAGGCGTTTTCCACGAAGGGGATGAGCAGCAGCGGTGCAATGGCAAAGTCTTTCACCCCCGGGGAATGTTCGAACACGATATCGTACTGTTCCCCGTGCCGCAGCCGCTGGATGGCCACGTAGCTGCGGAGGTACTGGATCTCCCTGGCAATGTCCACCCGTTCGGTATTACATTCATACAGCTGGTAACGCAGCAGCCCGGAGAACTGCATCAGCGTGTCCCGGGCTTCGCGGTTGTCTTTGTCTATCAGGAAATAAATGGTATTGAGGGAGTTGAACAGCGAGTGCGGGTTGATCTGGGAGCGGAGGAACTGCAGTTCCTGTTCGGCCCCGGCGCGGAGGGCGCCTTGCAGGCGGTGGAGCGTCCTGAGCTGGTCGATATAGAATTTGATGCCCGCGGCCGCGCCCACCATAAAAAAGAGGGGGATATACACATCGTAGAGCTGTGAATTCAGCGTGGCATTGGGCCAGTGGGTGATGGTGGAGGCGTAGGGCCGGAGTATCAGGTTCAGCACTTTGATTACGGCAAAGCCGGTAACGGCCACCAGGGCGGTAAAACTGAGAAAAAAGGCGATGTACCGCCTGGTGTAGAGGTATTTCGGGATCAGCACGTAATTGGTAAAATAGACCGCTCCCGCCAGGGACAGCACTTTGAGGAGACCAGCCAGCACGGTGGGCGTGAGGTCCGGGTAATCGTCTATCCGCAATGTGATCCACACCACAAAGAATGCGGCCCAGAACAGGATATGATGCAGCCGCCAGTTGTAGATCTTTTTCAGGAAGTTCATACCGTAATTTAAATGTACGGCATTTGGCGGATACCTGTATTACATGAAAAGTTGGATCGGCTTGACGAATGGGGGGCCTGACGGGACAAAAACAAAGGCAACCATTTTACTGATTGCCTTTCACAAGGATGACGGGTTACGGCCCGCCCTCTACAGTTAATTCATCATGACGGATTCAGAATTTTAATCAATATCCGGAGAACTGTGCCCAATCCTGAGACAGCCAGTAAGCGCCGGATGCATCAAGTGCACCACCTTTCCAGGTTACGGTGTCGAAAGAGAATACGCCGCTGCAGGCAACCGGAGACAGACCGCAGAAACGAACCGGGAGAGTAGCCGGTGTAGCTGACGGAGCCAGTGCTTCGATCAGCGGATCGAAATAATCCAGCATGCCGCTGGTCAGGAACGGTGAGTTCAGACCGATGTTTGACGGGTTGGCGGCAATAACAGCGCTGCTGTGACGGGGAGAAACGTTCAGGTACTCGATAGCGCCTGTAGTTTCAACAACGTCGTTAAAGATGTAGGTGCTGTCTGGGGCTGAACGGCAGGTATCTTTATCCAGGCCGGCGTTATTGGCGTGTCCACCTTCCAGGGTGATGCCAGCTAAGGGGTAACCGTAAATGATGCTGTTACGGAACACTACATGGCTGTTTCCCTTGATACGCGCACCATAAGGAGCGGGCTGGAAGTAGGAGTTTCAGCACCTACGATGGTCATGTTGGAGATCACAGGACGGGTGTGACAAACAGATTCAGGGATGATCACAGTACCGGTGCCACCGTCTGATTCGATACCGTTGGAGTTGTTGTTCGCATAAGCGACCGCAGGGTCGATGATAGACACCAGGAACTGCAGGGAACCGCGATAACCGAAGTCGAAATCGAACTGGTCATCGTGGTTGGCTACCGCCAGGAGGTATTTAGCATTTACGTTGCCACCGAAGAACTCGAAACCATCATCAGCCCCATAATAGGTCGCAATATGGTCCAGTTTGGTGCCGCAACCTACGCCACCCAGGGTCAGGCCGTTCAGCTCATTACCTTGGCTGATCACAGCGCCGGCGTACTCGATACGCACATAGCTGAATATACCAGAGGTGGCATCGGCAGTAGTACCACCATAAGTGTAAGTCACACCTGGAGGAGCAGCTGTAATACCTTCGATTTGTGCAGTACCTGTGGGAGTGCAAATTTTAGCATTACCTAAGATCACAACACCACCCCAATCGCCCGGTACGGGAGAAGTTTCGTTGGAAGTGAATACGATCGGGCAGGTTTCAGTACCCTGTGCGTTGATCTGTGCGCCGGTGGTGATGATCAGCCCAGAAGCCTGTGCAGGTGTGCTTTTTTTAACACCTTTAATAACGGTGCCGGGTTCAATGGTGAGGGTACCGTTTTTTACCCAGGTTTTACCATCCAGCAGGTAGATAGTATCGTTGGACAGGGTGCGGTTTCCGCTAATGATTTCCGGCAGGTCAACAGGGCCAAAGGCACCGGTGCAGGGAGTGTTGATGGTACCGGCAGTCAGTCCGCGGTCATCAGCACCTGCTACTTCTTTTTCTTTTTTACAAGCCGTTGCAAATACACCGGCTGCGAGGGCAATTAACAAAACATGTTTTTTCATAAAAGTGTTTTAAAAAGCAGTTAACTTATCGGTTTTATCATGATGAATGAACTGTGGATTTTCGCATTGCTACAAGGTCCACGTTGTTTGCCCTGCTGTATTCCAACCCTTTTAATAAGTGTTTAAGATGATGATATTGGGCGGTTGTCTCTTAGGCCGGTGCAGCATAGCAGCAGATACAAAAAACAAAGGCAACCATTTTACTGATTGCCTTTCACAAGGATGGCTAACATGGACAAAGAGGGTTTTTACTTACCAACGAGTTTGGAATAAGGGCTGGTCATGAAATTTGTTTCTTCGTGCGGCGGGAGCATCGGCTTCACCCCACTTGAGGATGGTAGTCACTATTTTAAAATTGGGGAGGCCGTTTGAAGCCTTGGTACTGGTGGCGCTCATGGTTTCTGTATAACCGATGGCATTGGCCAGTACGGTGCTGGTAATGGAGATATCCTGCACCATTTCGCCCGTTTGGGCATTGATGATCTGGAAAAGGAAATAAGTATTTCTGCCGTAGGTATCCATTTTCAGATCAAGATAGGAAGAGAATTCCGAGCGTTTTACAACCAGTTCGGCAACGGAAGGTTGTTCGTATGTAAAAGGCCTTACGTTTGGATTGCCACGGTAAAAGATCATCTTAATGGAATCGGGGAGTTTGGGATCAGAGTAATAGTATCTGATCTTTGTATTGCTCCTGTCGGCCGGGTCAGCTTCTTCGCTACCACCACTATTACCTTTCATTATCTGGGGCCTGTCTGTGGGGTCAATGGCCAGGAGTTGCAAGGTAGTTTTACCACTTATTTCAAAAGTAGTGTCCAGCACGGTGCTGTCCGTTTCATTTACCTTCAGCACCAGTCTTTTCATGCCTTTAGTGCTGCCGGAAAGTACTTTGGTAACCAGGTTGTAGGGGGCGCTGCCATACATCAGGCTGTCTGTCAGCTTCTCGCCTTCTACTTCAACGCGGTATGCGGTGAGGTTGTTCGGAGTGTAAAACCATTTGAGGGTGACTTCGAAATATTCAGGAGAAGTAAGCAACTCGCCTTTTTTCTGGCAGGAAGCAAATAAAATGATGGTTAGCAGTGTAAAAATCGTTTTGTTCATATTTGTATTTTATTTAAATAGAGGACGGGTTACGGCCCGCCCTCTTCAGTTAATTCATCATGACGGATTTAAATCTTATTAATATCCTGAGAATTGTAACCAGGAATCACTCAGCCAGTAGTTACCAGCTGCGTCAAGTGCACCACCTTTCCAGGATACGGTGTTGAATGAGAATACAGTGCTGCATGCAACAGGAGACAGGCCACAGAAACGACCCGGGAGCGTAGCCGGTGTAGTTGAGGGGGCCAGTAATTGAGAGAACGAATCAAAGTAGTCTGACATAGTGGTAGAGAAAGGACCATTCAGACCAATGTTACCCGGGTTAGCGGCGATTGCTGCGCTGCTGTGACGGGGTGATACGTTCAGATACTCGGTAGTGCCTGAAGTTTCTACGATATCATCGAAGATGTAAGTGCTATCTACAGCAGAGCGGCAGGTATCGTTTGCAGTACCGGCGTTGCTTGCTATTGAATGTGCAGATTCCAGGGTGATACCAGCTGCAGGATAGCCAGTAATGATGCTGTTACGGAATACGATATGGCTGTTTACTCTAACGCGAGCACCATACAGGAGCGGGCTGGTAGTAGAACCTTCAGCACCTACAATGGTCATGTTGGAAATAACAGGGCGTGTATGACAAATCCTTTCAGGATTTGTTACTACAGTGCCGCCATCTGATTCGATACCGTTTGAGTTGTTGGCTGCATATGCAGCAGCAGGGTCAATGATAGACACCAGGAACTGCAGGGAACCGCGATAACCGAAGTCGAAGTCGAACTGGTCATCGTTGTTGGCTACTGCCAGGAGGTATTTAGCATTTACGTTGCCACCGAAGAATTCGAAGCCATCGTCAGCACCGTAATAAGTAGCAACGTGGTCCAGTTTGGTGCCGCAACCTACGCCACCCAGGGTCAGGCCGTTCAGCTCATTACCTTCGATGATCACAGCGCCGGCATACTCGATACGCACATAGCTGAATACACCAGATGTCGCATCGGCAGTAGTACCTCCATAAGTGTAAGTCACACCTGCGGGAGCAGCGGTAATACCTTCGATTTGTGCAGTACCTGAGGGAGTGCAAATTTCAGCATTACCTAAGATCACAACACCACCCCAGTCGCCAGGGGCAGGTGTAGCTTCGTTAGAAGTGAATACGATCGGACAGGTTTCAGTACCCTGCGCGTTGATCAGTGCGCCAGTAGTAACGATCAGCGCAGACGCGTCGGCTGCGGTAGCTTTTTTTACACCTCTGATAACAGTACCGGGTTCAATGGTGAGGGTACCGTTTTTTACCCAGGTTTTACCATCCAGCAGGTAGATAGTATCGTTGGACAGGGTGCGGTTTCCGCTAATGATTTCCGGCAGGTCAACAGGGCCAAAGGCACCGGTGCAGGGAGTGTTGATGGTACCGGCAGTCAGTCCGCGGTCATCAGCACCTGATGCTTCTTTTTCTTTTTTACAAGCCGTTGCAAATACACCGGCTGCGAGGGCAATCAACAAAACATGTTTTTTCATAAAAGTGTTTTAAAAAGCAGTTAACTTGTCGGGTTTTATCATGATGAATGAACTGTGGGTTTTCGCATTGCTACAGGCGGTAGCTAATGGTGAATGTAAAAGCGGTACCTCTTTTCGTACGTTTCAATTTCCAGTCTGAATCCGGGTTATATCCCATGCCTTTCGGGTCATCTACATTACTGAGACCTGAAGGGGAAGTGGGTGGGTTAGCTTCAGGTACTTTATTGAAATAATCTATATAGTATTGGTTCAGCAGATCGCTTACATTAAAACGTATCTCCATTTTCTGCTTCAGCAGGCGCGCGCTCAGCTGAAGATCGATCACATCGCGCGGGTTTTCGTAGATATCGTCATAATCATCTATCCCGGCAAATAACACGCGGCGGCCGATGCGGTTGTACGTAACGTTTGCGCCGATGATATTACCCTGGTAAGAAAGCCCGCCGTTGATGATGTAAGGGGACAATCCCTGCAAAGGCCTGGTGCGTATGGTAGCAGCGGAATCCATGCTCGGATCGTAAGGGATGCTCTGCGCTTCCGCTCTCAGTTTCTTTTCATTGTAGCTCACCTTGCTCTCCATGATCGTGAAGTTCGCGCTCAGGAAAAGATTCTTCCAGAAGTTGGATGTTTTTTTGATAAAGGAGAAAGAGTGGCGGTAATCCAGTTCCAGCCCTCTATTCTCAGCGTCTTCCAGATTAAAGTAGAAAACGGAATATTTGTTGTCGGCCATCTGGTTGTTCACCGTCTCCACCGGTTTTTTGTATTTTTTATAGAAAGCGGTCACAGACAGTATCTCTACCGGGCTTGGGTACCATTCAAAACGAAGGTCCACGTTGTTTGCCCTGCTGTATTCCAACCCTTTGGCACCGATCACGGTCTGGCGAAGGCGCAGGTCGTAATACACGAAGCTGGCGCGCTCTCTGAAGTCCGGTCTTGCGAGCGTTTTGCTGTAAGCCGCTCTCACATTGATCTTCGGGGTGAGGTTATAAATGATGTTCAACGAAGGCAGCCAGTCAGATTCGCGGTAGGTCACCGTGGTGTCCAGCAGGTTGGCGCTCTGAGCGTCCGCGAAGGAAGCGAAATTGTGCACCCGCATCATATTGTTCTCATACCTTATACCAGCTATAATGTGCAGTTTTTCCAGCGGCTGAAGATCGGCCATCAGGTAGGCGGCATGCAGGTTTTGTGTGCCGTCGTAATAATCCGCCGCGCTCACGCCGGTAGCGGATACGGGTTTGTAATAAAGCAGGCCCGCCCCGAAATTCTCCGGTGTATAGATTTCATAATCCGCTCTGCCGAAACCGATGGAATCGGCTATCTGTGTGCCTCTTGGCGCTCTTTCAACCGTGGTTGGGATCAATGTGGCCTGCTCGTAGGTAGCCTTTCGAAAGGTGCCCCAGTAGCCGGTCTTGATCTTCTGTGCCAGTTCACCTACTTTGAAGGGAATGGTAAAATCCCCCCCGATATTCTGCTTCTTTTCTTCCAGTGCGTAGGTGAATACCCCGCCTTCGTTGATGTTCGACGCATCGGAGCGGAGTACATCCCAGCGGAGTCTTTGTTTTCCGGAAGCCTCGTCAAAATCCTCTATCTGCGCCTGTGAATAAATCGTGTGCGGCTGTTCTTTATTTACTTTGGCATGGTCCGCAAACCAATTGAATTTGATACCGCCTTTGCTGAGCAGATGTTCGCCTTCCAGCCTTGTCTGGAAAAGGTCGCCGGTTTCCAGGAGGGATATATATTCCCGCTGTGTGCCAAAACGTCCTTTATCGGTGGCATTCTGCACGATGTTGTCGTGGTGGAAACGGCGGTTAAAGATATTACGCCATACCAGCTTGTGTTTTTTAGTCTGGTAAGCAATGTTGCCAATGGCACCGACAGAGGTGATGAACTGGTATTCGTGCGCTGTGTCCACGATAGTTGGGCTTGCGCGGAACCAGGCGTCATAGTTCTCAATGTTCTCTTCATGGCGGTAAGTGCCGGCCAGTACCAGTCCCAGTGTTCTGCCTTCACCTACTTCCTTGCTGCCACCCAGGGAAAGCTGGTATTGCTGCATGGGTTTGGCGGTGTATTTATGCAGACCGTAGAAGTTCGGCACCTTCGCATTCATGGCGTTGATGGTGGCGCGGTCATTGTCGACTATTGCCGCCTGGTAACCAGCAGGTTTCCATTCTTTGTTGAACCAGCGGCGTTCATCGCCCGCGGCGCCCCAATAGTCGCTATTCAGGCGGCGGGTGCTGTAGAAGTCCTTGCCGGTGCTGTTGTTGTTCCATCCGGTACCTGCCTGGAACAGGATAAAATTCTGCCTCGGTATATCGATCGTGTTCACCTGCACAAGGCCGCCCGTGAATTCGCCGGGCATATCCGCAGTGGCGGTTTTGTTCACCACTACATTGTCTATGAGGTTGCTCGGCACGATATCAAAAGAAAAGTTGCGGCGGTTGGGTTCGGAGCTGGGCAGTGAAGATCCGTTCAGCAGCACGTTGTTATACCTTTCACTCATGCCCCTTACTACCACAAATTTATTGTCCTGTACGGTGAGGCCGCTGATGCGTTTTAACACCTGCGCCACGTTGTTGTCCGGTGTACGGCGGATCTGTTCCGCGCTGATGCCGTCGCTGAGGGCGATGTTGTTCCGCTGGCGGGCATACAGCGCAGAGAGTGTTTCTCTCTGGGCCGTGCCTACCACTTCCACGCCTTTCAGCGTGCCTTTGGCCAGGGATAAAGTGATGTCCAGGGTTACCACCTGTCCTGTGGTGATATTCACCTGCGTGATCTTTTTATTATTGTAACCGACAGAGCTGATCTCCAGTGTATAGCTGCCTGTGGGGAGTTCGAGTATATATTGTCCTTTTACGTCGGTAACGGTGCCTTTGCTGCCGGTGCGCACGGTGGCGCCAATGATGGGCTCGCCGGTCTTTTCGTCCAGCAGGGTGCCGGCTACTTTGCCGGTGTTCACGCGGGCGGGCGTTTCCTGTTTTTTCCGGATAATGATCATCCGGCCGTCCAGCTGGTAACTGTAATGTGTTTGCTGCAGGGCGGATTTTAAAATTTCTTCGGTGGTAGCCTGTTGTAAATGAAGGCTTACTTTGTCCTGGAGGTTCACTTCATCTTTGAAATAATTCACGGCATAGCCGGTTTGTGCTTCAAGAAAATCAAATACTTCCTTTAATGGTGCGTGCGTAAATATTGCATCCATTCTCTTTTCTGTTGGTTGAGCGCTGACCCTGAATCCTGATATGAGGGTGAACAGCATCAAAGCGAGACATAACATTCCCACGCCCTTCCTGATCAAGGGCATCTGTAAAGTTTTTTTCATTCGTACAATTTATTTTATAAGGGAGGTTTTATTTTTGAGATGAGCGTATATAAACAACAGAATCTTTTACCGTATATCTGAACTGCCCCATTTTTCCCAGTACTCTCACGATCTCATTCACCTTCATGTGTTTGAAGGTAGCTTTCACTGGCCTGTCTAATAAGTGTTCATCGTCCGTGCGGAACTCAAAACCATATGCATAATGCAGCCGGCGGAGCACGTCACGGAGTGGCACATCATCGAAATAAAATTCTTTCCTGATCCAACCATCGTGTTTGCTTCTATTTTCCCGCATACTCAGCAAGCGCCCTTTTTTCTCAAAGGTGCCCATGGTGCCGGGCGTAAGTATTAGTTCATGGGGTGTTCCCGTGAGCTGCATTGCCACTTTACCGGATTGTACGGCTACCGTAGCAATGTGCTCTTCCGGGTAACTGCGCATATTGAAGGACGTGCCGAGTACATTTACCCGTACAGCGTCCATTTCCACCGAAAATGGCTTGGTTGGGTCATGGGCTACTACTACAAATGCCTCCCCTTTCACCAGCCTGATACGCCTCCCGTCTTTATCGAATTGCTCCGGTATCTGCAGGGTAGTGGCGCCGTTCAGGTAGATCCTGGATTCATCGGCCAGTGTGATCACCCTGTTTTCTCCTTCTGAAGTGGAATAGGTATTCCATCTCGCCAGGTCGTTAACGGTTTCTGTGGCGGGGCGCTGTTTTTCGTAAGCCCAGTAAAGCGAGCCCGTAAGCAGTAATGCCACTGCCGCGCAGGCGGCTCTCCATATGTAAATATGTAAAACCGGGGTGTGGCGTTTCCCGGTGACTTTGGTATATACTCTATCCAGTTCCCTTTGGCTGACGGGCGCGGGCACTGTTTCCTGCCATTCAGCCTCCGGGTATATCTCCAGCAGCTCGTCTTCCGTAGCGGTCCCGAGCGTCTGCAGCAGCCATTCTTCCTGCTGCCGGTCCAGCCCGCCGGCTGCCATTTGTTTGAGATAAGATCGGATCAATTGTGTGTCCATACCAATAACACGCATCTGAGGGTGGGCAACAGACAAATTTTGTATTACCAAAATGTTAACTCAGGTAAACAGCCTGATAAGCAGGATTACATACAATGTTTTTACATCCAGACGGCTGCGGAGGATATGTTTGATCTCGCGGATGTAACGCTCCACCGTCTTCACGGATATACCTTCTTTCTCTGCTATCTGGCGGTAGGTGAGGCCTCCGTCCCAGTGCAGGCGGAAACATCTTTGTTTGTCCATTTGGATATTGCTGAGGGTTTGTTCATACACCTGGATATACTCTTTCTGTTGGATCCTTTCCGAAGCGGATTCTTCCTGGGCATGTTCTTCTTCGCTGGATTCGCGGAGCACTACCGTCTTCCGGGTCTTTGCGCTACGGAAATAGGAAATGATGGTATGACGCACGATGGTGAACAGGTACGGGTCTGTGTTCAGGGAATGATCCAGGGTATCCCACTTATTCCATAGTTTAATATATACTTCCTGTGCGATATCGTCCACATGCAGGTTGGTGTCCAGCACATTGGCCAGGTAAGCCTTTACCCGCGGGTAGCTGGCATCGAAGTACCGGCGGAAAGCAATGTCCTGTTCTGTAGGCGTCATAATAATTCAGATTAATGAATGATAACGGGAGAAGCGTGCCTGGCCTGTTCTGTCGCGGCATCATATATTAATTTGACGGGCACGCGCCTGAGCTGTACGGGAGGGGCAGGTGGCATATGCTCGTAAATAAGCCCTAAAGCGGCGGCTGTCAGCGGTTCGTTTGTTGTACCCAATTCCGCCAGCGGCAGGGTGGCCAGCTCGGTGATACGGTGCTGCGGCACCAGCCCGTTGCTGTAATCCCCCTGGTTACTGGCATTAAATAATTTATATACGGTTGGCTGGATCTGCCACGGGGCCTGTTGCATCAGAAATGCGGCTTCGTCTTTTCCCATTGTGGTTTCTCCTATTTGTATCACCTGCAGGTAAGGTTTAAGATTGTTGATAATAAGCTCTGCCGCAGATACGGTGCCTTTGGTGGTAAGGATAAATACCCGCTGCAGATTAAGCTGTACGGTTTGCAGCTGGCTGTAATTCCTGCCCACTGCATTGCCTGATGTATTCAGCACGGCTTGTAAGGTTCTCGGGGCCTTTCCCAACTTTGCATTGCCCGCGTATATCGCGTAATTGTCCGTTGCTTTGAGGCCCGAAGCGATCATGGCCGCCAGTTTTGCGCTGCTGGCCACACTGCCGCCCGCATTATAACGCAGGTCTAAGATAAGCTCATTTACGCCGGCATTCCGTAATTTTTGAAAAGCGGTTATCAGGCGCGAATCGTATGCTTCGTTGAAGGAACCGTAATAAAGATACCCGGTGATTTTCCTGTTCTCCGTAAAACTGCGCGTATACAACACGCCCTCTTCCATTCCAAAGTCAGCGGCCAGGCTTTTTTCCGCACCGGGGGTCAGCACGCCATTGTCCCATACCGCGGGCGTGATCCGCAGGGGCGTAGCGCCGTGCCCGTTCATCCGGGTGTTCACCGCCTCCAGGTTCTGCGCCGTCACCGCGTTGCCGTCCACTTTTATAAAACAGCTGCCCCGTACCAATCCCGCCTTTGCCGCCGCGCTGCCCTGGTTCACAAACGTCGCTACACCCACGAGCCCGTCGGTGTAGCCGGGCAGGGAAATAAACGCGTAATGAAGCCCGTAGCTGAAATAAGCATTGCCCGGCGGCAATATGGTCCTTGCATCGCTGATCCAGGAAAAACGGTCCTGCGGAACCAGCAGGCTGCTGAAAAAATCCGGCGGGGATAAGGTATAGTCCGGGTGGTTGGGAAGATGATCGGACCAGTAATAATACCGTTTCATGCTGTCCAGCACCCATTTGTTCACCCGGCCGATGCTGTCGGTGGGCATGAAAGGCGCATCTTGCTTATTACAGGCGGTAAGCCCGGGCAGGAGTAGATAACAAGCAATGCAATACAAAACAAGCCGCTTCACAGGGTGGAAAGTTTAAGTAAAAATTACCAAGTTTTGGACGATAAACAACTTTAATGTGTTAAGTTAAAATTAAGACTGTGAGGGGGAAAACGGAACGTATTGAGGATGAAGGGGTATGCGCTAAATACAAAAGGGCCGGGGGAAAGCCCTGAAATACAAAAGACCGCGCTGCCAGTGCAGTGCGGTCTTTTAATTCAAACAAATATGATTCTATCCCTGCATTTTCTCTTCCAGTTCCATTACCTTTTCAAATATGGTTTCGTAATCGGAATTGAGTTTTGCCAGGTCTGCATTGGTCTTTTTATAGGCATCTTCCGTTGCCCGGAACTTGTCTTTGTTCGCGTAGATCTCCGGCTCCGCCATATCTGCTTCCAATTGCTTCAGTTTGTCTTTTAACCCGGCGATCTGCTGCTCCAGCTGCTGAAACTGGCGTTGCTGCTTTTGCAGCTCTTTTTGCAGGTCCTTGTCTATGGCCGTTTTGGGCGTAGAAGCCGGTTTAGCGGGCTGCGGCTGGGCTACTGAAGGACTTTTTTTTTCCTTCTCAGGTTTGGCCGGTAAAGCAGCCAGTGCCTGGCGCTTTTTCCATTCTTCCCACTCGCCGTAGGTGCCTTTGAATTCTTTGATCTCCCCGTCCACGATCTCCCAGATCTTGTTCGCGGTTTTGGACACAAAATAACGGTCGTGGCTTACCAGCACCAGGCTGCCTTCGTATTTACCGAGGGCGTCTATGAGCATTTCCACGGAATTGATGTCCAGGTGGTTCGTGGGCTCATCGAGCATCAGGAAGTTCGCTTTGCCCACAATCACTTTTGCCAGTGCCACACGCGCCTTTTCACCGCCGGAGAGTATGCGGATCTTTTTGAACACATCATCGCCCTGGAAAAGGAAGCACCCGAGCAATCCACGTAATTCCATTTCCGTAAGGCCGCTACCGCAGCCTTTCAACTCTTCGAGTATCTCGTTTTCGAGGTGAAGCGATTCCAGCTGGTGCTGTGCGTAAAAGCTGGTCACCACGTTGTGACCCGGCACGCGTTCGCCGGTGTAAGGCTCTGTGCCTGCGATCACGCGCAGGAGGGTAGATTTACCCTTACCATTGGCCCCGATGAGGGCTATTTTGTCTCCGCGGTTGATCTCCGCGGAGGCGTTTTTTAGAATTTCCAGCTGGCCAAACGCTTTACCCACGCCGTTCAGCGTGCAGAGTATCTTCCCGGGCATTTTGTCCACGGAAAAGTTCATCCTGATCTTGGCCGGGCCGCCGTCCACCTGTTCCACGCGCTCGAGTTTGTCCAGTCTTTTGGCGATACTCTGCGCCTGGGCGGCTTTGGAGGCTTTGGCTTTAAAACGTTCGATAAAACGTTCCTGCTGGCGGATGTAATCCTGCTGGTTTTCGTAAGCGCGCTGCTGAAGGTCGCGGCGCATTACTTTTTCTTCTTCGTAGTCGGAATAGTTGCCGGCATAATGGTGAAGCTGCTGCTGGTAGAGTTCTACCACCTTGTTCACCATTTTATCGAGGAAATAGCGGTCGTGGCTCACGATGATCACGGCGCCGTTGTAGTTGCTGAGGTATTTTTCCAGCCATTCGATGGAGGGAAGGTCAAGGTGGTTCGTCGGTTCATCGAGCATCAGCACGTCCGGCTGCTGCAGGATGAGTTTGGCGAGGAGTACACGCATGCGCCAGCCGCCGGAGAACTGGTTGTAAGGGCGCTCGAGGTCTGCGGTGCTGAAACCGAGGCCTTCCAGTACGGTGGCGGTTTTGTGGCGGATATTGTAGCCGTCCAGCGTATCGAATTCATGCAGTTTGTCCGCATATTCATGCAGCAGCGCATCATCCTGCGAGTGTTCCAGCTTTGCGGTGAGCTCTTCGAGCTCTTTTTCCACTTTCAGCGCCTGTTCAAAGGCGGTCATTCCCACAGAAATCACGGAATTCTCCGTTTCGAAGCTCAACAGATCCTGGTTGAAGAACCCGAGGCTCAGGTTCCTGATCTTGTTGATACTGCCTTTCGAGATGGTATAATCCCCGTTGATAATACGGAGCAGCGTGGATTTGCCGGTACCGTTCAGGCCGATAAGGCCTACCCGGTCACCGGGAATAATGTGCCAGGAAGAATCCTCTATAATGGTTCTTGCGCCAAATTCAAATGTTATGTCCTGCAGGGCGATGAGCATACCTAATTGCTATTAAACCCGCAAAGATAGTATATTTTTTGGTCCTATATTTGAGGCAAAATGCACCGCATGAGAATTAAACAATATTTATGGATCATAGCCGCCGGCGCGGTATTCACGGCCTGCCAGCAGGGCGGGAAAGAGAATACCGGGACGGATTCCGCGGCTGCGGCCAATACTTTGCAGGCCCCGTTTACGGATGAATATTATGATTCGCTGAAAGTAGCCATGGCAGCCTATTACCAGCTCAGCAGCGCCCTGGTGAAGGGGGATACCATGGGGGCGGATATCGCCGCGATGGCATTAAAGTATCATATGGACAGCCTGCCCATCGCCCGGCTGGGGATAGACAGCAGCCGCGCGGCGGACCTGGCGGTGAGCACCGGCAGCATTTCCGCGGAGCTGGCGGGCCTGATCATCGAAAAAGGCGGGCTGGACAGCCGCCGGTCTTCTTTCCAGATGGTAAGCGACCAGCTGTACGATCTGCTGCAAACCACCGGTTTTAAAGGCAGGACCGTGTACCGCCAGCATTGCCCCATGGCATTCAACAACCGTGGCGCGCACTGGCTGAGCGATACCACAGAAGTCGTAAATCCTTATTTCGGGGATGAAATGCTGCATTGCGGGTCCGTGACGGATACTTTACAGTTCCAATAGCCGCACGCACCCTTTTTAACAGCAATAAAGCAGCTTCCTATAGACCCGTTACTTTTTTGATAAATCCGGCGGCGCCGGGAACAATATGCCGGCGCCGCCTGTATATACCATATCAGTTGATAAACCTGTAACCATGCCCCGCACCGCCGTAAGGATCTTCCTTTTCGTATATGCATGGCTGTTTGCACAGCAGGCTTATGCCCAGCAAGGGTATACAGTGAGCGGCTATGTACGCGACAGTACCACCGGCGAATCCCTCATTGGCGCAAGCATCGGCATCAAAGGCACTACCAGGGGCGTACAGACCAACACCTACGGTTTTTTCGCCGTCACGCTTCCCCCGGGTGAACATACGCTTGTTTTTACCTTCATCGGTTACCAGCCGCAGGAGCGGCCCGTAAAGGCCGGCGCGGACCGGAATGTGACCGCATTGCTGGTGCCCCGTTCTTTCCAGGCCAAAGAAGTGGTGATCACGGACCGGCGGAAGGATGAAAACATCAAAAATACGGACATGGGCAAGGTGGAGCTGAGCACCGAACAAATGAAAAAACTCCCCGCCCTTATGGGCGAAGTGGACCCGCTGAAAATACTACAGCTGTTGCCCGGCGTACAGGCGGCGGGAGAGGGCAACGCCGGTTTTTATGTAAGGGGCGGCGGGCCGGATCAGAACCTCATCCTGCTGGACGAAGCGCCCGTGTACAATACCGGCCACCTGTTCGGTTTTTTCTCCATTTTCAATGCGGACGCCATCAAAAACGTCACCCTCATCAAAGGCGGTATGCCAGCGAATTACGGCGGCAGGCTTTCCTCCGTGGTGGATGTGACCATGAAAGACGGCAACAACCAGCAATGGCAGGCGGAAGGCGGCATCGGCGCCATCGCTTCGCGGCTGAACATACAGGGGCCGCTGCAAAAAGACAAGTCCAGTTTTATGATCTCCGCCCGCCGGACCTATGCCGATCTGCTCGCCAAACCTTTCGTACGGAAAAGCAGTTCCTTCTACGGTTCCGGGTATTATTTCTATGACCTCAATGCCAAAGCAAACTACCAGTTCTCCGCCAAAGACCGAATCTTCCTGAGCGGTTACCTCGGCCGCGATGTATTCCGCTTCCGCAACGGGGACAGAAGTTTTGAGGCGCACATCCCCTGGGGGAACAACACCGCCACGCTCCGCTGGAATCATGTGTTCAATAAAAAACTCTTTGCGAACACCTCTCTGATCTACAACGATTATAAATTCTCCTTCGGCGCCATCAATGAAGGGTTTACTATTCAACTGAATTCCGGCATAAAAGACTACAATGGCAAGCTGGACTTCGACTATTTCCTGAACCTGAAACATCATATCAAATTCGGCGGCAATTATATCTATCACACCTTTACACCCAGCTCCGTATCCGGAAGGCAGGACACTACGGTATTTCAGCCGGACAATGCCGCGCGTAAATACGCCCATGAAGCCGCGCTGTACATCCAGGACGACTGGGAGATCAGCCCGCGCCTGAAAGCCAATATCGGCCTGCGGTACAGCGGTTTCCGGCAGATAGGCCCCTATACCCGCTACACCCGCAACCAGGATGGTAACAAACTGGACAGCACCGTATACGGGAGAGGGCAGGAGGTGCGCAGTTACGGCGGCCTGGAACCCCGCCTGCTGCTTCGTTATGCCTGGAACGACCGCGAATCCGTGAAAGCCTCCGTGACGCGGAACAACCAGTATATCCACCTCGTGACCAATGCCGGCAGTACCTTGCCTACAGATATCTGGGTGCCCAGTACCTACCTCGTCAAACCGCAGTTCAGCTGGCAATATTCCGCCGGTTATTTCCGCAACTTTGCGAACAATAGCTGGGAAGCCTCGCTGGAAGCCTATTACAAGGACATGCGCAACCAGGTGGAATACCGCGAAGGATATACGCCTTCCTTAAAGGACCCTGAAGAAGAATTTGTATACGGCAAAGGATATGCCTATGGGGCGGAGCTGTTCATCCACAAAATAAAAGGAAAACTCACCGGCTGGATAGGTTACACCCTTGCCTGGACCTGGCGGCAATTCCCCGCCTTGAACGGTGGCAAACGTTTCCCCGCCAAATACGACCGCCGTCATGACCTCGCCGTGGTAGCCAGCTACGAGCACAGCCCCCGCTGGACGTTTTCCGGGGTGTTTATCTTCGGCTCCGGCAACACTACTACTTTACCCGAGAAGTTTTATTTCCTGGACGGCGTGCTCACCCAGGAATACGGTGATCTCAACAGCTACCGCATGAAACCCTATCACCGCCTGGACCTCTCAGCCGTGTATACCCCCAAAAAGAAAAACCCGAACCGCAGGCTCACCAGCAGCTGGGCTTTTTCCATCTACAATACTTACAGCCGGATGAATCCTTATTTTATCTATTTCGACCAGACGGGGAACGTGCTGGACGGGAGCCTGGAGATCAAAGCGAAACAAGTGTCGCTGTTCCCGATCATTCCTTCCATTACCTGGAATTTTAAATTCTAATCTTCCCTGCCAGCACTGAACGCCTCCATGTACTTATCAATATATTCCTGCTTTTTCTTCAGCTTGTACTGCATAATGAACCGTGGATGTTCTAAAGGAATAATCCGGTCGAATAACTTTTCCTTTTCATTGAGGCGTAAAATGAAGTCGGCATTTTTGCCGGTGCCGAGGCAATAACCTACCGCCCGGTCTATGCCGAAGGTGGTTTGTTTGCGCAGATTTTCCAGCATAAAATCATACACGGCCTCTGTAAGGGCTTTGCTGTCGTAGTAATTATAGTTCACGACCTTTCCGCCGGGTTTGTCCACCGTAAAACCCAGCGGGCTCATGGCGCCGATATAAAAGTCTTTGTAAAAAGCGGCCGGGCCTCCATAGGCGGCAATCACATCATAGACATATACGCTGCTCACTTCGTAGGCCGGCGGGCCTGGGAAATGAATACCACAGGGATCTTCCAGTCTTTTGGAATCCGTGAAAGGCACGCCGGTGAGCGCCGCGCCGAAACGCCCGGGGTTAATGCCGATGATCATGCGGCGGGTGTGGGTATCGTTGTAAAATTTCCGGTAGAACTGTTTCATGACTTCCACTACCATGGGCTGTTCCGCAAAGGGGTTCATGATGTTCACGCCTTTGGGCAGCTGGCCGGTGTAATGGAGATGGGTGTTGAAGTGGATGATCTTGTCCGCGAAAGTTTGCATCCCCAAAAATAAGGTTCCGGGAGGAAAAAATGTTCGCTGCATTTGCGGCCATTAAATTATTTAATATTTTTACCCGCATGATGAAAAAATCCCTGCCTGGAGTTTTGATAATTATCCTGAATGTTGGATTCACTTACCTGATGTTGTTCGCCTGTGTTTTAGCTGATTTTTTTTGGTATGGGGAAGGCGCAATGTCCGTTAAAAATATGCATGTAATGCCCAGGGTCTTCGCGGTTATCCAGATATTGGTGCTGTCCCTGTTGTTCTGGCGAAAGAAACTCATACATGACTTTACCACCTGGCTTATTTGTATACTCACCTTGCTGGTGCTGTTTAAAATTCATACCTAGCCTGGTGATACCGGGTATGCCGGTTCATGCCAAATGAATAAAGCCCCTGCAATCGCAAGGGCTTTACTGTTTATTTACCAGCCTTCGCCTCTTTGAAATAGTCCGTCACTATTTTCTGGTTCTTCCGCATAAGCTCTGCCTGTTCGGCCGGCGTCATGTTGAACTTGAGAAGGTCTGTGCCGGTAACGTCCAGCTGGATGATGTGTTTGTTGTACTGGTAACTGGTTTTGGTGACCTGTCCGGCGCCGCTGCCAAACAGTCCCAGTTTGAGGTACGTACTCATGTAATGCCCGAAGTTCGTGAGGGTATTATCTTCGGCGCGGGGGCCAAGACGGAACAGCAGGGCGCTTTCACCGGGGAATACGCGGATGGGCGCGTTATCGAAATACCCGCCGTCCACCCAGAGCCCTTCCCATATTTTACCTGCATCCGCGCGGTCCTGCGGCGGCACGATTTGATCCGCAAAAACCCTGTCTATGAGTACCGGCTTAAAGATCAGCGGCAGGCTCATGCTCATACGCACAGCCGTGGCTATCGGCAGGTTCGGCGTGGTATCCCTGGACAATATCTGCACATTGCCCGTCCTGAAATTCACGGCGGTAAATTTCAGGTCTATCCCGAATTTATCCACCACTTCTTTCATCGTCCACCATTTTACGCGTGCGTCGTGTGTGTACTGGAAACTGCTGGACCAGTCGATGAGTTTCTTTTTGGGATCGGGGCGCATTTTCATGTCCACGACATGGTTGAAGAAATAATGGATCTTCATCCCGTTGAATATCCCGAAATCCATAAACACGCTGTCCCTGAAGTCACCCAGGTTCGCCATGATCTGATTGAGCAGCCGCACCTTGTACACCGGTTCCGTCCGGAGAAAGTTGGCGTGCCATTCGCTGCTTTCGATCTTGTCGCGGAGGGATTGCCCGTCATCCATGATAAAACTTTTCAGCAGCCACCTGAGGATCCAGTCCGGCACCACGGGTATCATATGCAGCAGGGTGTTCACCAGGTGTTCCTTTTCGATCAGGAAACGCGAGAGTGCCGGTTTGTTCGGCACGAAGTTCATCCGCGTGCCGGGTTTGAATACCATGGAGGGATCGGGCCCGTCAAAGAAGTCTTCAAAATCCGCTTTCAGGATGTTGGCGATGTCCAGGCTGGAATGCCCGGTGCCGAGCAGCATAGCGGTGATAGCGCCCGCGGAAGCGCCGGATATGCCTTTGATTCCGGCGGGCAGGCCGTTTTCCACGCGCAGGATCATGTGATCTTCCAGCGCCCTGATGGCGCCGAGAAAAGCATTGCCCTTTCCGCCTCCGCCTTCAAAGGAAAGGTATTCCACTTCCTCAGGGCTGAGGGGTTTATCTAATGAAGTCATTGTATTATAATTTGGGCCGGTGGTCAATTCTGCGTGTTACGGGGAAGGGTAGCATCTGGTTGCAGCATTACCAGGCTGGTGGGCAGGGAGTATTCCCATGGCTCGTCCACCGGTGTGCCTTCGGCGCCGCCTTCCGTCTGCTCCTGTATCTCCTGGACAATGGAGAGGTACAGCGGATCGTTCACCTGCGGCACCTGCCCGCCTTTCCAGATAATGCCGGTGGCCAGGTAAAATGCCATCGCTTTTTCAAAATTGCTTCTCACCGGTACTACCACTCTTGCCGCGCCCGCGTCCAGGAAAGCGCCGAACTTCGGGTCCTGGTGACCTTCTGCGGTCAGTATCTTCGGCCACTCGGCGGCATCGTTGTAGAAGTAAGGATAAAGGGCGAAGGTGAGGTTCTGCCATTCAAAGGCCTGCTCGAACCACTGGATATGATCGCGCTCCATACGGGCCACGTCGAAGTTGATCTTCCCGTTTGTCACCGCCTGCTGGTTGAAAGGCGGCTGGTCAAAATAATGCTGCTGCAGCATGGCGATCACGGAGCGTTTCAGTTCGGTCCTTTCCGTGATGCGGTTGTCCGCCGGGTTTTTACCCTGTACTGCTATGATTTTCTCCATGCCGGTGGTGGCCAGGAACTCGCGTACTTCCTGCTCGTATTGCAGCTGCTGTTTGTTCAGGTGGTCCATGATCTTCGCATAAGCGGCCAGTTGCCATTTCTCCAACTGCTCTTTGCGCAGCACACATTCTATCACGATGTTGCAGGTATACCCGTAGAGCGATTCGCAGCGGATGCTTACCGGCACGCTCTGGGTCTGTACTTCCCCGAAATCAAAAATGCCCAGGTGGCCTTCCGCGTCACCGTCGCCGGTGACCTGTTTGTTGATCCACTGGTTGCCGACGGAGAGGGCAAAATAACCGCCGTTTTCGGTATGCGTCCAGCAGAGGTAAGTGGCCCAGAAGCGGCGGCCTTCGTATTCTGCGGGGATGGTCAGTTCGTTGTTGGAAACGAAGTTGCGCACAAAGTCCTTATTCTCTTCGTCGCTGAGGTGCAGGGCCTTGCTCACGGTCACCAGCTCAGGCTGCGGCGCATCCAGCTGCGGGCCGTATTGTTTGCTCAGCTCCAGGTAGTTGCCACGGGTGATGGAAGAGGGCTGGAAATCCGGACCGGGAAACACGGGTTTCTTTTTCTGAATGTGCTCAGGTATTTCGGGGTTGTCAAACTTTCCGTTCACTGCTTTTTTGAGGAATGCGGCGGGCTCGGGCACGATAAATTCCAGCAGCATACGTTTTCCGTAGTCGAACACCTGGGCTTTGTACTTTTTGTTCACCCAGCGGTAGATGCCGGTGACATGCCTGTCGCCGCGGCTGTTGTCTATCGTGTGGCGGTTGTTTTCCTCCATGGTCACGACGGTACGCACGGTGCGCTGCTCTTTGATCCGTTCGTTCACGCGTTCGGAAGAGCGGGCCGTGATCTCTTTGGCGTATTGGGAAGACGTTTTGTTGGACTCCTCGCGGGAAGTGCTGGTGGCATAATCGAAGGTGGCGGTAGCTTCTTTGATCACGCCGTAGGAGGCGGTTACGCTGGCGCCGATGGACATATCTGCGTCTTCGGCCAGGGTGCGGCTCACTTCGGACTGCATTTCAAAACGGTCCGTAGTTTCCAGGTCGCGCTGGGTGGTTACCTCCGTTTCCGTTTCCACGAACACGGTTTCTTCGCGGGTGGAGCTGAGCTTGTGCGTACGTTCGCGGCTTTCGCCCCGCAGCGCGTTTTCGATGTGGGCCACTTCGCCCAGTTCATAACTCACCCATTCTTCTTTTACCACGCGCAGGTCGCCCATAGAAGGCTGGCGGGAGAGGGCGTTGCCGGGCGCGTTTTCGAGGCGGGGCAGCACCATGATGCCCTGGGTGAGGAAGTTAAATACATAATCGGCATCCACGCTGTAGCTCACGTTGTTCCCGGTTACTTTTTCGGCTTCCGCCAGCTTTTCCAGCAGGCTGAAAATGTAACGCGCACGCAGCAGTAATTCCCGGAATGCTTCGCGGCTGGAAGGGGTGGATACCACGCCCCAGAGGAGGTTTGAAAGTTGGGTTAACTCACTTTTGAATGAATCAAGCTTCACGAGGTCTTTCAGACGCAGATTGGTTTCCTTTTTAACGGTTTCGCCGATGGTTTCGGCACGCAGGCGGTTGTTGCATTTGAGCAACGCCTGGTCCACCTGGTAAATGGGGGTGATGAGGTTGAGCTCTTTAATGTCTTTGGGGTCCTCGTTGTCGTCCAGGAAAATTTTCACTACTTCCGCTGCGGCGGCGCGGGTAATGGGGGCTTCGTGAGCGAGGGCGGGGGACTGGCCGGGAGGGAAAAGGGTAATGAGTTGTTGTTTCTCATTGTCTTTGGGCATACGTTGTACAGACCGCTTGGACACAAAGCGGAACAGATCAGTTCTCATTGTTGGGTGTTTTTTTGAGGTTAAATAAAATACCAAAGGGTTAAATGCTTCCTTACAGGGGTTATATGCGGCTAACAAATTTGAAGATGCAAAGATAGGGTGGGCATCAACCCCTGACAAGAGAAATGGTACGCTGAAAAAAAATTGCGTAGAAATACGGGTGGTAAAAAGACGATAAGGGTTTGCGGGGAAAAATTGCGTTTAAACGGTGTGCTGACGGGGCTTTTTAAGCTGCGCTGTTTGTACCGGGGGAAATATTGATTTATTTTAACGTACAGAATGCAGAATAACGAATAAGGAAACTATTTTTTTTAATCCCACCATATGATTAATACGAACCTCCTGGGCAGCCTTTGCCTTGCATTGACCATCCTGGCAAGCGCCTGCTCAGACCATGGCAGCGGAATGCCCATGAACTACGAACCGAGCCCCACAGTACGCAAGAAAACCGCTCCGCCCGCCGATATAAATCTCGGCAAAAAATACCCTTCTTTCGGGAAGTATGACCTGAAGCGGTTCAACGCCCAGTTCGACAGCCTGCGGGCTATTTACACGCATATGAGCCCCAACATCGTATTTATTGCGGAGAGAAGCGCCACTACCGCCAGTGTGCTGGTGATCAACGGCACTAACGCTTATTTTTACGATCTCACCAAAGGAACGGGAAGAGATTATTCCGGGTTCGATATCGGGAAACTATACAGGCTGGGCCACATCTCGTACACCGGGCTGGAAGGGCTTTCTGCTGTTCCGCTCGACAAACTCCCGAAAAAACTGGAGAGCGATTACAACGTGTATTTTTATATCGCATCCAAAGGAGAACTGCTTGAGTTCACCGGTTCGCACCTGGCTTCTGCGGAAGATAACAGGGTGAAGGAATTGTTCGCGGCGTGTGAAGAGAAGTTCAGGTAATGGCTGTGTATCAGCGGCCATACGTACATACCAGGTAAAAAAACAAAGTATGGTATAAGCGATAAACAGCAGGCTTATTTTATTGCTGGCACGCATCATTTTCCGCGTGCTGTTGCGTTCGTGCTCCTCATAATCCGCCGGCCACTTCAGGGTAAAGGCGGAGAGGAGGTATGCTGGCATGTGGGACTTTCCGGCCAATCCGGTGAGGCCACGGAACTCTTCTTTTTCGATCCTGTCATAGATCAGGTAGTTCAGAATGAAGTGGACGCAAAGATTCCGGCCCAGCTCCAGTAAACCCAGGCGCTGTAAGTTGTTAGAAATTCAATCATGCTGATTAGCTTGCAAACAATGTACAAAATCTCCGCAATTCGGAGAACTTCCCGCATTTCATTTTTCTCCCGCAAATTCAGTTAAATTGAAGCAATGATCTGCAAGAAATACCAGCTACTACGGCGATATCCAAAAACTTTTCTTAGAGAATAATGTGGTAAAATTTATTTTTACAGATCATGCGCCTCACCCACCATCAACATTTCCCCGGCATCCCCTCCGCAAGTGGCCTCACTTTCCACCAGGCCCACTATTACATCATCGGCGATGATGCCACTCAACTATTCCTCCTAAACGCCGACCTTACCCCCGCAAACCAAATCCCTCTTCCTGGAGACACCACCCAAAAGCGCCTTCCAAAACCAACAAAACACGACTGGGAAAGCCTCAGCACCATCACCACAAATGGCAGAACAGCATTATTAGCCCTCGGCTCCGGCTCCCTCGCCCCATACCGAAATGCCGCCCTGCTCTTTTACCCGGATACACAAAAGATCGAAACAAAAGACCTCAGCAGCTTCTACCAGCAAATCAGCCGGGGCACCGACCTGAACATAGAAGCCGCCACGGAGATAGGAGAGAAACTCCTCATCGGCAACCGCGGCCACCTCGGGAAACCTGAGAACATCCTCATCCTCTGCGATACCCAGGAAATCTGGCAGAAGGAGGTACAAACCCGCACCTGCCAGCTGATCCTACCCAAAGAACCCAACTTCTCCGGCATCTCAGGCCTCGCATGGCTCCCGGGGAAAGACTGGCTCTATTTTACCACCTCCACCGAAGAAACCGCCAGCACCTACGACGATGGAAAAATAGGAGAGAGCCGCATCGGCATCATCAAAAACGCCACCAAAGCCTTGCGACAACCAAGGGTAGGCCCTGACGAATGGTTCCCTCTCGAAAAAGTTCATCCCGTTTTCAAAGGCCAGAAGATCGAATCCATCTGCCTGCGGGAATTAAAAGACGCACTCGAGATCACGCTTGTGGCGGACAACGATGATGGCGGCAGCCATCTTTTCCGGTTGTTGTTTTAATATCACAAACCGCATAAAACAAAAAGGCTGACGTTCTCACGCCAGCCCTTTTGAATGTCATAAGACCCCTTCATCAAATCGCCGGGTCCGGCGGTGTCACGGGGTTGTTATCCCTTTCTATCAGCGGATACGGATAAAAATTGCGGTTCCTTTCTTCGCCCGGCTGGTTAGGCCCGGGGCGGCCAAAACGGCGGCTGTCTTCCAGCTCCTGGCCGCAGAGGAATAATTCCAGCCTTCTTTGTTTATAGATGTCCGTGAGCAGCGCCGGCTGTGTCATAGCCCCGCTGTATGCCGGCTGTGCGGCGCCGATACCGTAGATGTCGGTCGTTTTCGTGCGTACAATGTCCAGTGCGGTTTTGGCCTGTGGGAACATGTTCTGGCGCGCGTAGTTTTCAGCGGCGATCAGGTCCATTTCACCAGGCAGGTACACCGGGTAATTGGCCGTGGTATTCAGCGCAAAGGCTTTCAGCGGGTAGGTGGTGGGGCCGGTGCGGCTGATATAAAATCCCACGCGCGGATCGGTGGCGGCGGGTACCGGGGCAAGCCCGTTGCGCAGGCCCAGCGTGGAATCGATAGCGCCGAACACATTCACGGTAAAGTTCCATTCGCCCAGCGGGTTGGTGGTGGCGGTTGAAAAGCGGAACTCCGATTTGATCAGCCTGCTGGCGGCGGCGGCGGATGCGATGGCCTTATTGCCAATGGCCGGGTCGTAGGTGCCGGTGATCATGCTTTGGATGTTGTAATACCTGGCCAGTAGGGCTTTTACTGTATTTTTTACATCGATGCCCGGAGGTACCTTACCCAGGAACTTTGTGCTGGGGGCGGTGGTGGTAAGGTCCGCATCAACGGCTTCCAGCAGGGCAATGGCCTTTTTCAGCGCCTCGGCACGCGGGCTGAATGCGGCGTTGTCTTCCGTTACCAGCGGTATCTGCTCGTAGAATTGTACCAGGGTGCCCATGCTCAGCGCGTAAAAGATGCTGGCGTATGCTTTCAGGCCTACTTTATCGCCGGCGTCCGCGGCAACATTCAGGTTGTCGAGTACCGTCTCCGCTTCCACACGGGTGAGGAGGCATTGCGTCCACATTTGCGTGACCACGGAGTTGTTCAGCGTAATGGCGCCTTTGCCGGTTTCCAGTTCCTTTTCGGTGGTATTACCAATGTTCAGCGTATATAATGCATACACACTATAGGCGCCGCCAATGGGCGCGCAATACAGGGGGCTCTGGCGCCCGATCGTAAAGCGCCGTTGAAGCCCGGCGCAGAGCGTCATTAATGCATCCGGACTGGTCGTTACACTGGGTACGGAAGCCGCGCTGGGGTTGATATACTCTTTATTGCACGACACAACCGGGAAGAGGCCTGCCAGCAGCAGCATTAAAGCGGTTCGTTTTATCCTTTGATTTTTCATGATGTTAGCTTTTTGAGATTAGAAACTGGCCCTGAAGGTGAACTGGAAAGTCCTGGGAATCGGTACGTTCCCGAAGTCGATGCCTCTCAGCACGGAGCTGTTGCCGCCTGCGTTCGTTTCAGGATCGAAGCCGTCGTAGTTGTCAAAACTTACCAGGTTGCGGCCCACCAGTGATACGGACGACGTGCGGATGAACTTTGCGAAAGCAGGCAGCTCATAAGAAAGCGACACTTCGCGGAGTTTCACATACGAGGCGTCTTCGATCCGCCATTCTTCCGTGTTGTATACTGAGAAGATATATCCCCTGGGCAGTTCCCCTTTGATCTCCCTTTCGGAATAATCGCCGATGCCTACACCCTGGCGGGTCCTTCTGTCCGCATTAAATACGTCTTGCCCCAAAGCGCCGTCGAACAGGAAACTGAAGCTGAGTTTTTTATACGTCAGCAGGCTGTTGAAGCTTAAAATCCAATCCGGGTTCGGGTTGCCGATCACTTTACGCAGCAGTACCTTCTGTGCGTTGATCGCCGCGATGGGCCGCCCTTCGGCATCCAGCGCCATGGTTCCTTTGCCGTCGCGTTCAAAATAGTTGCCGTAAAAAACACCTACGGACTCACCCGCCAGGATAACGGAGCCCGATCCTGCGGCATTAGCGAGCGAAATGGGCGTCACCTGGCTGGAAGCCGTTACCAGGTTTTTGTTCCTGCTCAGCGAGCCGCCTACATTCCAGGAGAAGTTTTTAGTGTTCACCGGCATGGCGTTGATGCCCAGTTCCCATCCTTTATTGGTGAGATCACCCACGTTTTCTACGCGTGTGCTGCCGCCTGAGGACGGCGCCAGCACACGGTCTACCAGCAGGGAATTGCCCACGATCTTTTTGTTGTACACCGTAAATAGGATGCCCAGCCGGTTGTTCAGGAAGGAAAGGTCCGTCCCGAATTCGAATTCGCTGGATCTTTCAGGTTCTACCAATGCATTGCCCAGGGCCGTATTGATATTGTAAGTGGCCACGCCGTTCAGGCTGCCGGAGATGTAGTTGGAAAACCGTTCGTAGGAGCCAATGCCGGTGAGGTTGCCCGCCAGGCCCCACGAAGCTCTCAGGCGGGCGGAGTTAAACCATTTGCCACCCATATCCTTCCAGAAACCCATATCGCTGATGTTCCAGGAGCCGCTCACTTTGGGATAGAAATAGGTCCGTGTATCCTCCGGGAAGGAGGTGCTGCCGTCTATACGGCCGGCGGCGGTCAGGAAAACAATGTTTTTATAACCGAAGGTCTGCTGTAAAAAACCACCGAATACCTGGCGCTGATCGTAGCTGTATTGCGGATCCAGCTTGGTGGCGGCGCCATTGATTGTAGTGATACCGTTCAGCAGGTCGCGGCCCTGGTTGACCAGGCCGGTAATCTTCTGGTATTGGTGATTGAATCCCGTCGTGGTAAGAGAGGAGAAATCTCCCAGCTGTGCGTTGTAGGAAATATTGATATCGTTGTTGATCAGGAAAGAATTGACCATCGCGCTGGATACATACCCCAGGCCTTCCTGCGCGGAGATGTAAGGGTATCTTTTGATCAGGTTGCTGCCTTCCTGGCTGAAGTTGTCTATACCGAGAATATAATCGATACTGAGCCCTCTCACTGGTTTGATCTTTATTTGCAGGTCGCTGATGGTCCTGCTCACGGCCTGGGTAAGGTCCATGTCTTCTATCACGCTCAGCGGGTTTACACGGGTGGGCTCCACGCCTTTGAGGTTGCCGGCTGCGTCGCGTTCCTCTATGTTATAGAGATTGTTCGTGATGTTTACCGAATTGATCGGGCTCCAGAATACGTTGCCGTTGGGCTTTTCGTTGGAAAAGCTGTTCGTGTAGGCTACGCCGCCGGCCACAGTGATGTAGTCGTTGATCACCTGTTCGATTCTCGTTTTGAAATTGAACCGCCTGAAATCCGTATTGCGGATAATGCCTTCGTTTTTATAAAAACCGCCGGAGAAAAAATATTTCGTTTTTTCCGTACCGCCACCGAGCGAAATGTAGTTATCGGTGCCGAGGCCGGTCTGGAAGATATCGTCCTGGTAATCGTAGCGGGTCACGTCCACCAGGTCTGTGGACAGTTTCCTGACCTGCCCGTCCGGCCGGGTGTAAGTGATGATGTTCCCCGGTCCGTCGCTGATATTGCCCAGGCGTAGGGCTGCGGAGCCAAACTGTTTGCCGTAGGTGGAGATGTAGACCTTTTTACGGAGCTGGTTCATTATGATGCCCGTACTGAAATCTATCGTGAGCCGCCCGGCCTTCCCTGACTTCGTGGTGATGAGCACCACGCCGTTGCTGGCCCTGGAGCCGTAAATGGCGGAAGCGGATGCGCCCGGTATGATGTCTATTTTTTCAATATCGTTAGGATTAATGTCAGCCATGCGGTTGGTACCCACTTCGTTTGTGGGCGGATTACTGGACACTACGCCCGCGGCGGCGCTCACGTTCAGGTTATTCACATTTGTAGTGGCATTGCTGACGATTACACCGTCTATCACGTACAACGGCTCAGAAGAACCTTTGATGGTACTGGTGCCGCGCATCCTGACGGAAATACCGCCGGAGGGGTCGCCGGAGGTCTGCGTGATCTGCGCGCCGGGCACTTTGCCCTGCAGGGCCGCGCCAATGTTGCCGGAGCCGGTGTTAAGCAGCTGTTTGGCGTTCACGGAATTGACCGTGTTGCCCAACTGTTTCCTGGATTGCCGGAGAGAGGAGCCGATCACCACGATCTCATCCATGTTCAGTACGTCCTCTTCCATGATGGCATCAGCAGAGGCGGCGGCGCCGCTTACGCTTATAGCTTTATGGACGGTTTTGAACCCGATACCGGTGAACTCCAGCGTATAGCTGCCCGGCTGGATGTTGGCCGTAAAATTATACTGGCCGTTTGCGTCAGAACTGGCGCCTGTGGTGGTATTACGAAGCTGTACCGAAATGCCCGGTACCGGCGAACCGTCCGCCGCCGTCACCTTCCCGCTGATACGAACCTGGGCCATGGCCAGCGTGGCTACCAGTTGCAGCAGGAGTAGCAGCGGAAACGTTTTCCATCTTCCATGTTGCTTTTTTAGTGGATTTGTCATAACGAATAAATTTTGGCGTTGTAAAAAAGATAGTATTTCACCTACAGGGCGTAGGGCACGGCATGCCGGTTGACGGGGCTATAGCCGCTTTCTCATTGTTCACATTTTTATCTTACAGCATTTCTCAGAGTACTTCCATGCCCGCTTCACGGTATGGTTTCAGGAGTAAATCGTTTGGGTCCAGTTCCGTAATGAGTGTATCTATATCCGTTGCGTCGCAAACTTTGAGCCGTTGGGAAGTATTGATCTTTTCTGAAATTGAAAGGGAAATAACCCTGGATGAAGATTCCACCATCGCCTTTTTGATCTGTACCACGTCCAGGTCGTTGTCCGTAAGGCCGGCGTGAATGTCTATGGCATTGGTGCCCAGGAAACAAAGGTCCGCCTTTACCTGGCGTATCTGCGCGATAGCCGCGCCGCCCACGGTGATCCTGGAGTTTTTGGAGAGCCGGTCGCCGATGATGATCACGTCTATATGCGGATGCGCTACATACTCAAAAGCCGCCGGCAGGCTACCGGTAAAGAAAGTAGCGCGCAGGTTCTCGGGGAGTATCCTGGCCATTTCCAGGATAGTGGTGCCGCCGGTGCTGAATACGAACATACCGTCCTGTATCAGGTTCACGGCTTTGCGTGCGATCAGCCTTTTTTCGGCGAGTGAATAAATGTCTGTGTGGGATGAATTGTGGAACGACCTGGAAAGTGCGCCGCCATGTACTTTGATGATCCTGCCGGCCTCCGCCAGTTCGTTGAGGTCCCTGCGGATAGTGTCTTCGGACACGGTAAGCTTTTCCACGAGGTAAGTGGTAAGCACCTTGTTGTGGACGTTGATCTCGTGAAGAATAAAGTTTTGCCTTTCTTCCTTCAGCATATAGCAGGGATTATGCTAATGAATATAGGAAAAAACATGCAGATTCCGGCAAATAAATGCATTATTCTGTTCTAGTACAGGCATAATCCGGCATCATATATGCATGTTTTTGCATTTATAGGCGGGGAAATCCTGGTTTACGGGATGCGCCGGCGAACCCTGAGGGGTGCGGATCAGGCATTTACACAATCGTGATTTTGATAGATTAGTGATTAAATTCTTTTTTGATCCTTACCAGGAAATCCTTCACCGGGAAAAACTGGTTCATCTTACCCCGCGCCCGCATGTCCAGCAATCCCTGCTCCATTAGCCCCATCAGATCCGTGCGCGCGGTCTGGTTGCTTACGCCGTACCGGTTCTGGATCTGTTGTACGGAGAAATAGACATCCTGGTCCTGGATGATCTCCCGGATAATGAGGATCTGCCGGTCGTTGAAGGACGTTTCCCGCAGCAGCACCAGCGCGCTTTTCTTTTCTTCTGCTTTGCGCGCAAGGTATTTTTTCAGGTCTTCCAGCGCGGTGGCAATGGATTTGAGGTTGTAGATGAGGAAATAAGTAAGATCGTTTTCGTCGGCCTCCGTATGCAGGTAGGCTTTGGCGTATTGTGCCTTTGAGCCGAGGATAATGCGTGAAAGCGGCATGTATTCGATCAGCCAGTAGCCCTTTTTCACCAGGTACCAATAGAACACCGTACGCGCCGTGCGCCCGTTCCCGTCCGAAAAAGGATGGATATATCCCAGCATAAAATGCAGGAATATCCCTTTCAGGATAGGGTGTATAAAAAAGGGATGTTTTTCTTCATCGTTGGCAAACCGGCAAAGATCCGCCACCAGCTGATCCAGCTGATCGTGTGGGGGAGGGGTGTACACGGTTTGCCCGGTCTGCACGTCCACCACGTTCACTTCGTCATCTTTCCTGAAAGCTCCTTCTTCCGAGGGCTGCGGCAAGGTCTGGCTGGTAATGATGGCATGCAGCGCGCGGATGGAAGCAGGGGTGAAGGCTGCGTCTTTATTCGCCAGTATCCATTTCATGGCCTCGTAATTGTTCAGGATCATCTGCTCTGAAAGATTTCTCGGTTTCCGGTTGTTCTCCAGCATCTCCCTGGCTACTTTCCGCGTGGTGACGGAACCTTCCAGCTGGCTGGAGGCAATTGCTTCCTCCATCAGTGAACTGGCGAGGTAACGGGTCCTGTCTTCGTCCGATATGATGCCATCACCCTGTAAAGCGCCGGGCAGTGTAAGATCAAAGGCATGCAGGTAGTTCTGTACTATGGAAGGGGTGCCTACCTGGAACACAAATCCTTCCAGCGCGGAGAACTGTATCCGCTGGTTACTCACCCGCAGGGATTTTACCGCCGCCCAGAGGCGTTTTTCATCCATGCCCCAATCTTTGGCGGCGTATTTCCATTTGTCCCAATAGGGATATTTGTTTTCGTTCAGGTCCAGGAAATGCTGAAAACGGCCTTTCTCCCTGAGCTCATCCAGGATGCTCCGGTAGTTGTATTTGCTGGAAATATACGGGGGACGTTCCGGTCGTTTCATATTTGTTCCTAATTTATACAAAATTAGGAGTTATTTGGAAGAAACGTGATAAACAATCTCCAGGCGGGTCGGGGGCCATTTTTAGAACTGCAAATCCATTCCGCAAGCGATAATTCCCGATTCTTTTACCACCGCCGCCCCATATCAGTCAGATGACCGTATTTCATCATCCGTAAATACAGGCAATTGTGCGATCAATTTCGTAATTTCGCATGCATTTTATTTACGAACAGGATTTATGATCAACATTACATTCCCGGATGGCGCAGTCAGGCAGTACGAGCAAGGTATTACAGCACTGGACATTGCTAAATCCATCAGCGAAGGCCTCGCCCGCAAAGTATTAGCGGCAAAACTTAACGGACAGGTGATAGACGCTACCCGCGCCATCACGCACGACGGCACCCTCCAGCTTCTTACCTGGACGGACGCAGACGGTAAAGCCACCATGTGGCATTCCTCCGCCCACTTGATGGCAGAGGCGCTCGAAGCCCTGTACCCGGGAGTGAAGTTCGGCTACGGCCCCCCGCTGGAAAACGGCGGCTTCTTTTACGATGTGGACCTGGACGGCCGCGCCATCTCCGACGAGGAGCTGCGTAAGCTGGAAGCCAAAATGAGCGAACTGGCCAAACTGAACAGCGTGTATGTACGCAAAGAGGTTCCCAAAGCCGACGCCATCAAATATTTCACCGAAAAAGGCGATCCCTACAAGATAGACCTCCTTCAGAAACTGGAAGACGGCTCCATCACCTTCTATACACAGGGCAACTTTACCGACCTCTGCCGCGGGCCTCACATCCCCAGCACGGGTTTTATAAAAGCGGTAAAACTCACGAACATCGCCGGCGCGTACTGGCAGGGCAATGAGAACAATAAGATGCTCACCCGCATCTATGGTATCACTTTCCCTTCCCAGAAAGAGCTGGACGAGTACCTGACCCTGATCGAGGAAGCCAAAAAACGCGACCACCGCAAGCTGGGGAAGGAACTGGAACTGTTCGCCTTCTCCGAAAAAGTAGGCCTCGGCCTGCCTTTGTGGCTGCCTAAAGGCGCCATGCTGCGCGAACGCCTGCAGAATTTCCTGCAAAAAGCCCAGATTGAAAGCGGTTACCTCCCTGTAGTAACCCCGCACATCGGCAGCAAGCAGCTGTACGTGACCAGCGGCCACTACGAGAAATACGGCAAAGACAGCTTCCAGCCCATCCATACGCCGGAAGAAGGAGAGGAGTTCATGCTCAAACCCATGAACTGCCCCCACCACTGCGAGATCTACAAAACGTCCCCGAAATCCTACAAGGACCTCCCGGTCCGTTTTGCGGAATTCGGCACCGTATACCGCTACGAGCAGCACGGCGAGCTGCATGGGCTTACCCGCGTCCGTGGCTTTACCCAGGACGATGCGCACCTGTTCTGCCGCCCGGACCAGGTAAAAGAAGAGTTCGAAAAAGTGATCGACCTGGTGCTGTATGTGTTCAACAGCCTGAGCTTTACTGATTTCACGGCACAGATTTCGCTGAGAGATAAGGAAGACCGCAGCAAATACATCGGTTCAGAGGAAAACTGGAAGATAGCCGAGCAGGCCATCATCGATTCCGCTGCCGAAAAGGGCCTTACCACCGTGATAGAATACGGGGAAGCGGCTTTTTACGGCCCCAAGCTGGATTTTATGGTAAAGGATGCCCTGGGCCGCAAATGGCAGCTGGGTACCATCCAGGTGGATTACAACCTGCCTGAGCGTTTCGAGCTGGAATATATCGGGGCGGACAATAAGCCGCACCGGCCGGTGATGATCCACCGCGCGCCCTTCGGCAGCCTGGAGCGTTTTATTGCTGTACTGATCGAACATTGCGCCGGGAAGTTCCCGCTGTGGCTCACTCCCACACAGGTAAAAATCCTCCCGATCAGCGATAAGTTCGTGCCATATACAGAAAAAGTAGCAGAATTGCTAAAAAAAGCGGAAATTCGCGCTGAAATTGATGACAGGAACGAAAAGATCGGCAAGAAGATCAGAGAGGCGGAATTAGCGAAGATTCCCTACATGCTGGTGGTAGGGGAAAAAGAAGAGGCGGAAGGAAAGGTATCCGTGCGCAGGCAGGCAAAAGGCGACCTGGGCGTGATGAGTATCGAAGAATTCACTGGCATCGTGAGCGAAGAAGTGACCAATCGCAAACCTTTTGAATGATCCGTTTGTTCTAATAAAACAATTTTAACCATTGCAATGGCTTGCCGGTTTAAAATAAACAGTCCACCGTCAGCGCCATTATTTTTATCTAACAATTCAACATTTTAATGCAACAAGGACCAAGACCAAATTTCCGGGGCAGAAACCCCAATTTCAGAAGAGAACAACAGCAGGAACATCGTACCAACCGTATGATCCGTGTACCCGAAGTGAGGCTGGTGGGCGATAATGTGGAGCCGGGCGTTTACAGAACCGATGATGCATTGCGCATGGCGGAAGACCTCGCGCTGGACCTGGTGGAAATCTCCCCCAATGCAGTCCCCCCCGTATGCCGCATCATCGACTATAATAAATTCCTCTACGAAAAAAAGAAGAAGGAAAAGGAAATGAAGGCCAACGCTCACAAGAGCGAGGTGAAAGAAATCCGTTTTACGCCTAATACAGACGATCACGACTTTGATTTCAAAGCCAAACACGCCGAAAAATTCCTCAAAGAAGGCAACAAGGTAAAAACATACGTGCAGTTCAAAGGCCGCGCCATCATGTTCAAGGAACGTGGTGAGCTCATCCTCCTGAAATTCGCCGAACGCCTCGCGGAAGTAGGCGCCCTTGAAGGGATGCCGCTGATGGAAGGTAAACGTATGATCGCGATCTTCGCGCCCAAATCGGCCAAGAAAAAACCGCAGGGCCCCAAGGAACCGAAGGAAGAACGCCCGGAGCGTCCGGAGCGCGCCGAACGTCCGGAACGTCCCGCAGGTGAGGCCCCCGCGCCGCGCCCGCAACCCAGCGAGCAGCCCCAGGCAGCTCCCGTACGCAGGCCCATCGAGATAAAATACGCGAAGCCGCCGCAACACAAACAGCCCACACCCGCACCGTCTCCCGCACCGGAAGACAAACCCGCGGACAACAACGGCAGCAACTAAGTTTTAAGTGTTATTTCGAAATAGATTCTAATAAAAAGCCCTGGCGATCGCCGGGGCTTTTTTGTGCCTTATGATCAGCCTGTATTTTTAATCCCCGTGGGCGCGTTTCCCGCCGCTCTTTAGCGCACCCAGTTCCTTCAGCGTCCTCATCCCGCGGCTCCTGATGCCCGGCGTGGCTCCTTCCCGCAGATGATCTTCTATCAGCATCACGATCTCCCCCCTGATATCCGGGTATATCTTCGCCAGGTCGCCGAGCACCTTCATGGAAAAGGCTTTCACGGCAATGGTCTCCTTCGGGTCTTCCAGGAACTGGAAACAAAAGTTCATCACCGGCCCCTGCAAGTCCTCAGGAACGGGCATATCGCGCAGTATACGCACCACATTCCGCTTTACAGCTACCGGTATGCCCGGATGGCCCATGCGGTCCACCATGGCCGCCAAATGAGGCTGTATAAGCGCCGGGTGTTTTTCGGCTACCTGGCTCAATATCCAGGCGGCACGCTGTACCACGCGGTATTCGTCGTACAGGAAAAGATCGGCGAGCCGCGCGAGGCGCACAGGATCGTTTCCCACCCATGCGGCGATGGCTGCCGTGTTTTCTTTTGAATGTTCGCGGAGTATTTCAGACCGTAGATCCATATCCCGAAGATAAAAAAAGAGCGGCCACAACGGGCCGCCCTTTTTGAATATCTGATACACCGGGATCTTATTGCACGATCAGTGCGGATACGTTTGGCGCACGGACGCCCGTGGTGCCTTTGTAACCGCGTGAGAAAAATGTATAGATGCGCTGGTTGCTCGTGGCAATGCTCCTGCTGGCCAGTATCGCGCCGGTAGGGCCGGTGCCCGCCTCACGGATGTAATAAATATACGTGCCGTTCGGAACGTTCCTGTACTCCGTCACCTGTTTGTACGCCACATTGGCCGCAATCAGCACGGTGCCCTGGTAGAAGTCCACCGCCGCCACGTTCGGCATCAGGTGAAGGCATTTGATACGGGCCAGGCTGTCCGGCGCCTCGGTATCATCGTCCACCATTACGCCCACGGCATTGGGTACAGTATCCGTCACATACAGCGTGTACCGTTTATTGGCCGCCAGCGATTGGGAAAAGTTCAGCACATTCACGGAATCCACATCCGTGCCTACTTTCGGCGCGCTCACGTCCACGTTCGTTTCGCCGGGCGCTACGTTCAGGTAATCGCTGTTATTCGACCCGCCGGTGTTCAGCCCGCCGCCGGGAAATGGTGTGGGATATGCCACGATGCTGCTTACCCGCTGGCCGTTCACTTTTATCTGTACCCCGGGATTGTTCACACTGGGAGTGAAGATGCCCACTTTCAGCCTCACCATATTTTCCACGGGCGTACGCTCCGTGATATGGAAAGTATTTTTTTTGCAGGCCGCCGTCATAAAACAAACGCCCGCTATTAATCCGATGATGTATGTTGCTTTCATATTTAGACAGATTTACGTTAGGGAACCATGAACCACATTGGTTTTGTATGATAGTTTATCTCCAGTGCGCCGATGCGAGCCAGCTCGTCCTGGTTCCAGACATACTCTGAATTGTACCTGGGCCTCGCCCTGCATACCAGCAGTCCTAAGTTCTGCGAGGAGAGGGTAGCGGGCAACACAAATCCTTTGTACACCGGCAGGCCGTTCCTCGGGTCGGGTATTACGCCGTAGTAGAACCGGCGCATGTCCACCCAGGTTTCGGTAAAGCCCCATCCCCAGAGCGCGATATATTTCTGCAGCATAATGTCCGCCATGGTGAGATCCGCCGCCGTCCGTTTTACGTTCGGGCTGTTCAGGTAAATGTCCCGCTGTGTGTTGGAAATAGTGGAACCGTTGTAGAGCACGTTATTGTTCCGCGGCATTTTGGAATTATTGATAAAAGCAAAATGCGCTTTGATCCCCTCGGTGTATGCTGCCAGCGCCGTGGTATAATCCGCCATGCGGTAAGCCGCTTCGGCTTTGATAAACTGTATCTCGGAATAGGTCATCACCGGCGATACCACTTTATCCCTGAAAAGATATTTACCACCATTCGGTGTAAATACGTTGGCGCTGGGGTTTTCATAGATGCTGTCTCCCCAGGGCACTGCCACGCGTTTCCTGGCATTGGCCGTGCCGGAAGCGTTCGGGTCGCCCGCGCCGGGGTCCACGCCGCGGTAGCCGCCGTTGCCGTTCGTCGTGTCATTGCTGGTGGACAACATATGACGGATACGCGGGTCGCGGTTCTCATACACGCTGGTATCTCCCGCCAGGATAGTCCCGTCCAGCAGCTGCACGATAAAATTGCTTTGCCTGAAAAACGTCAGGTTATTCCGGTAAGGGCCAAAGAAATTGGTATCGTCGTTTTTGGTGGCGTCGAAGGGGATCATGAAATCATCGTCGATAGAGGCCAGGGAGGCATTGCAGTATGCGATCACTTTGGCGGGGTCGTATATCGTTTTGTTGGAAAGATGGTTGTAATTGCGCGCCAGGATGCCGTTCACAAATTTGATCCACTTCTGGTTGCTGCCGCCAAGGGCGTAGTCGCCACGGCTGAGTTTGTTGTTCGCCGGGTTCAGGTCGGTACGGTTCAGGTAAAACAACGCGGAATCGCACCATACGCGTACGCCGTTGTATACCGTATCCTGCCCGTCGAATTTAAAGATGGCCGTGTTTTCCTTGAACGCCTCGGTGAAGATGATTTCTCCATGGTGATCGGTGCAGCTCTGGAACATAAAGGCCATCAGCGCGTAAGCAGCGCCTACGTAATCCCACTGGCCTTTGTCGCGGCCCACGGTGATGATATAACGCAGGTTTTGCCCCAGCCCGAAATAGGTCTGCCGCCATATGTCGCCATTGGCGTCGCTGGCGCCGGTGTACCCCATCCTGTCAAAGTTCACGTCCGCGGCGCGGGTGCTGAGATCTGAATTCCAGTTCTGGATATAACGGCCAATATACCTGGCGTCATATTGTGTCCCGCGTGGTATGCCCGCCAGCTGCGTGGGAAATACGGATGCGGCGTCCGGGTTCTGCGGGGTATCGGGATCGCTGTTCACATCCAGCCACTTTTTACAACCCGCCAGTACGGTGAGTAAGAAGAATAGTATGATGAATATTCGTTTCATGGTAATGTTTTTTAGGTCTTAGAACTGCACTTTTACGCCAAAGTTGATCCCCCTCGGGGTGGACAGGGAGCCGAAGTCGATTCCGGCCCCACCATACCCGCGGTTGGAAGCTGTGTTCGCATTCACGCTGGGGTCCGCGCCGGTGTAATTGGTGATCATGAACAGATCCGTGCCGGTGATGAACACAGAAGCATTGGATATCACTTTCTGACGGGCCAGCAGCGTACGCGGCAGGCGGTACATCAGCGTCACATCGCGCAGGCGCATCCAGTCCACGGATTCGATGAAGTCCGCTTCTGTTGCGGAAGTAGAGTTCCAGTAATCAGTTCTGTAATAGGGGTTCACCGCGATGTTGTTGGGCGTGGGTTTGGCGGATTCTTCCAGCCCGTCCAACAGCACGCCGTTGATCACAAATTGTTCCTCGCGGTTCAGCGTGCGTTTGCTGAGGCCGGCCAGGTACAGGTAATATTCGTTGCCGTTGAACACATCGCCGCCTTTGCGGAAATCCAGGTTAAAGCTCAGGCTCCAGTCTTTGTATGTGAACTCATTGATAAGCCCCACTTTAAAATCAGGCTGGCGGTCGCCCACGATCACAAAGTCCCCGGACGATACAGGCAGCCCGGATGAAGGATTGATCAGCAGCTGGCCCTTGCTGTTGCGGCGGAGGCTGTAACCGCTCAGGTTACCGGTGAACGCGCCTTTGTATGCCTGGGAACGCAGGTTGCCGAACACCCAGGTGTCCGAATCATAATAGGTTGGCAGGCTGGCGGGCATTTCCAGTATCTGGCCCCTGTTGCGGTCAAAGTTGGCCAACACATGCCAGCGGAAATTGGTCGTCTGGATCGGGTCGCCGGTGAGCTGAATCTCCAGGCCACGGTTTTCCACCAGGCCGCCGTTCAGGTATTTGATCACATACCCGGTGCCATAACTGGCGCGGGCAGACAATATCTGGTTGCTGCTCCGCAGGGAATAACGCGTGATGTCTATGCCCAGCCGGTTGTCAAAGAATTTTAGCTCGGCGCCGAACTCGAAGTTTTTGGTCTTTTCCGGTACCAGCCCCTGGTTGTTACCCGTAAAACCATAGGCATAACCGCCGCCCGTGGTGATCTGCGACTGCATCGTGTAGTCGATCACGTAAGGCGTAGCGGGGCCTTTACCGGTGGTGGCGTATGAAATGCGCGCTTTGGCATAACTCAGCCATTTCCAGTTCTTCAACAGGTCGGAGAATACAAAACTCAGACCCGCCGCGCCGTAGTTAAAGAAAGGATCTTTGTCCACAAACCGGCTCATAAAAGTAGAGTTGCCTTCTCTTGAACCCGCCAGGGATAAATACAGCAGCCGGTTCCAGCTCACCTCGTAGTTGCCGAAGAAACGCATCTTGCGGATGTTGGAATAAGTGAGTTTGGCGTCACGGCTGAGCGGGTCCGTATTGTTGATGGAGATAAATTCCGGTTCGTAAAAACGTTCGCCTTTATACGCATTGATCTCCGTGGTGAAGTCATCGAATGCAAAACCGGCGGTGAGGATGTTGCCGAACTTGCCCCAGGTTTTGTTCGCGGTTCCACGGATGATGCCGCTGAAGTTACGTGTCAGGATGTCCTGCCCGGAAAGGAAACCGTTGCTTGCAAAACCGTAGCGGGATTGCGGATGCGTCATAAAGAACCCGTCGGTGGTATAGATGTCCGCGCTGGCGATACCGCTGAAGGTGAGCCAGTTTGTTGGGTTGAGATTCAGCGTGAGGTTACCGGTGAAACGTTCCGTATGGTCGTTGGACACGTTTTTGTTCACGTCCCAGAACGGGTTGTCGAACTCCGAGTTGTACGCCACACCACGCAGCGTTTTACGGCTGCCGTCCGGGTTCATATAATTGCGTACATCATCGTCCACCGGCCAGGTAAGCAGTGTCAGGAAATAACTGCCCGCACCTTTAGAACCTTTGTCCGTAGTGGAATTGGTGTAGGTAAAAGAGCCGTTCATATCAAACACCGGGCTCACTTTGGCGGAGCCGGAGAGACGTACGGTTCCGCGGCTGAAAGAGGTGTTGGGCACCACGCCTTTTTGATCCAGGTAGCTGGAGCTCATGCGGAAAGTATATTTTTCATTGCCGCCATCCACCGTCAGGCTGTGCCGTTGCTGGAAGCCGCTCTGGAAGAAGTTGTCGAAGTTGTCGTAGAACTGTGTGGTATCCATGTTGTACTTCGGCCCGAAAAAGGCGGACATGGCGCCGAAGGAAAACGGGTTCACGGTGGCATTGTCGTCCGCTACGCCGTTCAGCCCGCGGCTGTAGGTAGTTTGTACATCCGGGAACATGTATACGTCTTCAAAACGGAAATTGTTGTCGTAGGTAACGGTCGCCCGCCCGCTTTTGCCGCGGCGGGTGGTGATGAGGATGGCGCCGGAAGCACCGTCCGAGCCATACAGCGCGGCCGCTTCGGGGCCTTTTAATACAGTGATGCTTTCAATGTCTTCGGGGTTGAGGTCCATGGCGCGGTTGCCATAGTCGGAGTTGCGGTTGGCGAAAGATACGCTCTGGCCGCTGATAAGCGATTCCTGGTTCAGCGTCTGGTTGTCGAACGGTACGCCGTCTACTACGAACAGGGGCTGGTTGTTGCCGCCGATGGAGGTGGCGCCGCGCAGTACGATCTGCGAGCTGGAGCCCGGGGCGCCGGAAGTGCCGGTGATGGTAGCGCCGGCTACACGGCCGGCCAGGCCGTTGATGAAGTTTTCACGCTGCGTCTGCGCTACGTCCGCGCCGTCCACTTTTTGAACGGAGGAGCTAAGCGAGCGCGGATCTTTGGAAATGTTGTAAGCTGTTTTTACAAACTCCTGCAGGTTTTTCTGATCCACGAGCAGTTCTACGTGAATGGTATTGTTGTTACCGACGGTCACGTTTTTGGGAACGTAGCCGAGAAAACTGAAAACCAGCACCTGGCCCGGGCTGGCGGCAATGCTGTAGTTTCCGTTGGCGTCGCTGGCCACGCCGGTACTGGTGCCCTGTATGCGCACCGTTACGCCGGGGAGAGGGGCCCGGTCTTCGGCGGCCGTTACAGTGCCGCGCACCGTGTTCTGCGCCTGTACAGCGGGAATGATCCCCAGCAGTAAAAGGAAGAGGAATAGACGTCTCATCATTTTGACAGAGATTTTGGTAGTTATGAAATAAAAGCGATTCGACCCGTTAAATACTTAAAGGAACATTGGGGTTTACTGAACACAATATGCCGGCATACCCCGGTTCAGGCCGGAGTAAAACTGGTGATGGATGCCATAAACATTTGGTTCTTTCTCTATTACTGTCTTGTGTCGGGTACTTGTTAGCTGTAGCTTTAGACTTTGATTTTAGCGAAATTAGGAATCGGGCAATCTGTTCAACTTCATCTAATTTAATGAAATTAAACGGAATAAAAAACCCTTCCAAAGTGGCATTCTCGCTCATTTTATCTTTTCTTTGCTGCTGTTACCAACAAAACTGAACTTGATCAGGAAAGAACTGCGGATCATACTGCTATCCCTCGGCATCAGCCTGTTGCTGACGGTTGCCAAGTTCGTGGCATATTTTTTTACACATTCCGTGGCCATCCTTTCGGATGCGCTGGAATCCATTATCAATGTGGTGGCCGGAGGTTTTGCCTGTTACAGCATTTACCTGACCGGGAAACCGAAAGATGAAAATCATCCGTACGGCCATGGCAAGGTGGAATTCTTTTCCATAGGTTTCGAAGGAGCCATGATCTTCATTGCGGGCATTCTCATTCTTTTTAAGGCTGGCCAGTACTTCATCATGCAGCCGGAACTGGAAAAAATAGGCCACGGCATCTGGCTGATCACCGGCACTTCCGTGGCGAACCTCCTGCTGGGGATCTACCTGGTGAAGAGCGGGCGGAACCTGCGTTCCATCACCCTCAGCGGCAACGGGCAGCATATCCTGACGGACGCTTACAGTTCCGTGGCCCTCATTGCCGCGCTGGTCATCATTCATTATACCGGCCTCCGCTGGCTGGACCCGGCCGTGTCCGCAGCCATGGGCATACTCATCCTGCGGAAAGGTTACCAGCTCATGCGGCAGTCTATCTCAGGCCTCATGGACGAAACCGATATGAAGGTGGTGGACCAGGTGATCGGCATCCTGAACCGTCACCGGCACGAACATCCCAACTGGATTGACGTACACAACATGCGCGTACAGCAGTATGGCAATAATTATCACATAGACTGCCACGTAACGCTGCCATATTACCTCGAGCTTACCCTCGTGCACGAGGAGATCAAAGCCATGGAAAACCTGGTGAACAAAGAACTGGAAGGCCACGAAGTGGAGTTTTTTATCCATGTGGACCCCTGCATTCCCAGCAGCTGCCCGCACTGCACCCTCATGGAATGCCCTGTGCGAAGCCATCCTTACGAACATACCATCGGCTGGACGCGGGAAAATGTACTGCCCAACAGGAAACATACTGCGTAAAATCTGCTACCAGTCTTATTATCGGGTATATCAGCCCAAAACATACCGCTTGATATTTGCTACCAGTCTTATTATTGGGCATATCAGCCCCAAACATTCATTTTGACATCCGCTACCAGCCTTATTATCCGGGCGTACCGGCCCGGCGGGAGCATACCTTTGCTCCGGCCGCCAACAGCAGCCACATACATAATAGACAAACAGGGCATCCGTTACCGTTACTCCGTATTTGTTTTTTCCTTTCCCCGGCCGCCCGGATTATTCAATTTTTCCTAGCTTAGCAGATTATGCAAAGGATCCTGATCGTGGAAGACGAAGTGAAAGTGGCCAATGCGGTCAAAATGGGGCTGGAAGAAAACGGCTTTGAAGTGGACGTGGCCTATGACGGCCGCATCGGCAAGGGACTGGCCGCCAGCCAGGATTACGACCTCGTGATTCTCGACCTCAACCTGCCGCATCACAACGGCTATGAGATCTGCGAAGTGATCCGCCGGCGAAACAGCAAGGTGCCCGTCATCATGCTTACCGCCCTCGGCGGCATGGATGACAAAATGCAGGCCTTTGAGCTGGGCGCGGACGATTACCTCGTCAAACCCTTCGATTTCCGGGAACTGCTGGCCCGCATCCGCGTATTCCTCAAACGCGCCGGGGCGGACGTATCCGCCACACAACGCTACAAACTCATCATCGCGGACCTTGAAATAGACCGCGAAAGGAAAGAAGTATCCCGCGCCGGTAAAAAGATACCCCTCACCGCCAAAGAATTCCAGCTGCTGGAGCTGCTGGCCCTTCACAAAGGGAAAGTGATCTCCAAACTCTCCATCGCCGAGAAGGTCTGGAATATCGATTTTGACACAGGTACGAACGTGATAGAGGTATATATGAATTTCCTCCGTAAAAAAATAGACAAAGACTTTGAACTGAAGCTGCTCCATACCAAAACAGGCATGGGGTATTATATTTCAGAAGAACAATAGCGCCCGGTTTGAACATAAAGTATAAAATAGCCGTCTATTACACACTGTCCGCCGCATTACTGCTGATCGCATTTGCCGGGTTGTCCTATTATTTCTCCGCGGAAAGCCGCAGGGCAGAGTACCAGGACCGCCTGGAATACCGCGCCCGCTCCATTGGCAGCGTAATCATCGAAAACGATCATGTACAGATCAGCCTGCTGCGCAAGCTGGACAAAACCACGTTCCAGGACCTCTACCGCGAAACCATCCTCGTGTACAGCGAAAATTACGACCTCCTGTACACCAATATGCGGGATACGGCCGTACGCACGCCCAAACACCTGCTGGATTATGTCAAACAGCATAAATCCTATCTCCACAACGACAGCGAGGGCGAAACCGCCGGTATCTTTTATACGGAGGACAATGTGTCCGTACTCGTGATCGTGTCCTCCTTTGACAAATACGGTTTCCAGAACCTGCAGAACCTCCGCCGCATCCTCGTGATAGAGCTGCTCGTAGCCGTGCTGCTGCTGGTGGGAGTGGGGTACTTCTTCGCCAAAAAGATGGTGCAGCCCATAGACAGGCTCGTGCAGCAGGTGGACTCCATCAATGCGAACAACCTCCAGGACGTCAAAGTAGACGTACATGGCAAAGATGAAATAGCCCAGCTGGGCGCGAACTTCAACACGATGTTGCAGCGCCTGAGCCATAGTTTTGACCTGCAGAAAAGTTTTGTCAGCAACGCCTCCCACGAGCTGCGCACCCCGCTGGCGGCTATTATCAGCCAGCTGCAGGTAGCATTGGCCAAAGACAGGACAGGGGCGGAGTACGCCGTGGTATTACATTCCGTACTGGAAGACGCCCAGAGCCTGTCCGATCTTTCCAACGGCCTGCTACAGCTGGCACAATCGGAGCTGAGCCGCAAGGAATTTGTATTCACCCCTGTACGTGTGGACGAACTGCTATGGGAAACCGGCGAGCAGATACGCGAAAAAAGAAGACCCGTGGGCAAGGTGGAGATCCAGTTCCTCCGCGAGCCCGAGCTGGATACCTATCTCACCAGCAATGGCAACGAAACGCTGCTGAAAGTACTTTTCCTCAACCTGCTGGACAATGCCTGCAAATTCTCCGAAGACCAGTCCGCCAAAGTTACCATCGACTTCAACGATAAATACATTATTGTACATGTAAAGGACCACGGCCTGGGCATCCCACAGGAGGAGCAGAGCCGTGTGTTCGAGCCTTTCTTCAGGGGCAGCAACGGGCAGATGACGAGAGGGCACGGGCTGGGGCTGTCCATCTGCAAAAAGATCATCGAGCTGCATGAAGGGAAGATCAGCCTGTTTTCCATACCGGGCGAGGGTTCCACGTTCACCGTGCAGTTGCCCCACGTCTGAAAAATTCCGTATATTAGAGAGTAACCTTTTTAAACACCCCACAAACCCGAGGAAATGAAATATATGCTGATCATTGGAATGCTCTTGTTGACCGTATTTGCTAACGCGCAGCAGCCCGCCCAAACAACCAAACCGGACGTCATCCTCAAAGTGAATGGCGATGAACTGACGGGAAAAGTAACCGAGATCACCGACGACGAAGTAAAATTCGTGTATGCGAACGAAACGCTGGTCTACGCCATCAAAAAGGCCGAGATACAGAAAATAACCTTCAGCAGCGGCAGGATAGAGTTTTTTAACAAACCCGCCGCCCCCGCCGCGGGAAATGCCAATACCGGCGGAGCGCCCGCCTCCGGGGAATCGCATCATAACAAGGTAGCCATCCTGCCGTTCGGTTTCGTGAGGGACGGGCAGAATGCCGCCGATGAAATAAGCCTGAAAGTGCAGAATGATTGTTTTTCCTACATGAACAAACACGCCGGCCAGCTCAGCATACTGGACCCCCGTACGTCAAACGCCATGCTGGCCAAAGGGGGCGTCACCAGGGAGAACATCAAAAACTATACGATGACCGACCTCTGCAACCTGCTGGGTGTGGAATACGTCGTGGAAGGCACCGTACTGATGAACAGCACCACGCAAACGAGTTATTCCACCGCCAATGCCGATGTGAAGGATAAAGACAAGGATAAAAAAGTGTCCGGCTCCACCTTTTCCTCCAGCCAGCAGAACTTTGAAACGAACCTGAACCTGAATATCTACAACGACGCCGGCGCCACCGTGTACAGCCAGTCGCGCAGGTCGTTCTTCAATACGCAGGACGCTTACCAGAACACACTGGAATATTTATTAAAAAGAACACCGCTTTACCAGAAATAAAAAACCCGGACCGGCATTATATTCCCGGGCACAACCAGCATCATGGCGAAACTGTATAAACGATCATACATTTTTATTGGTTTATTGTTCCTCTTCCTGCACGGTTTTCTGCCGCTGATGGCGCAGGATGCCACGGATTCTACGAATACGGGCAACCGGGCAGCGCCGCCAGTATCCATAGCACAGTCGGTACTGGATTCATTGGCGGGGGATACTCTCCGTCCTAAATGGATCGATGATCTGCAGCGTTTTGGGGAGATCGAAGAGGTGAAAAGCCAGCGGGAATATAAGGAAGGCCGTATCTCTATCCGGCAGAATGAGCTGCTGAGCCTGTTGAAAAAAACGATCGGGGAGGCGAAGCTGTACCTCAGGGATGGAATAGATACGGTGGGCGTGGCCCGCGAGCTGGAGAAAAGTATGGCATATTTTGCTATCGTAAAAGACGGTGTGTTTGAAAACAAAGGCAGCAACCAGACGCAGCGGAACCTCAGCGTGTCCGCGTCGATTCTCGCCGAGCTGTATAAAACCATGGCGCACCGGCAGCAAACGTTGAATAAATACGCCAACGACCTGATCGGGTTTAAAGATAAACTCGATTCGCTGAACAGCGACCCGGTACTGTACCGTTTTTCTTCAGACTCCGCCACCACCGTGCATTATGTGGGCCGGCTGCTGCTCACCGCCCGCGAAATAGTCCCGGCGGACAGCAGCCTGAAACAGGCTATCACCCGTGTGCAGGACCTTCAGCTGAAGCTGGACCCCATGGTATTTACACTACGGTCCGCACTGGAAGACATAGAAAGATACCGGAAAGACCTGTCCGAAAAAACTTTCAGCAGGGAGTTTAATAACATCTGGGGGCCGGTCGGTTATTCACGCCCTTTCCGGGAGATCCTGCAATTCTCATGGGCCAAGGAAAAACTGGCCTTCTCATTTTACATCCGCGACTATGCAGGCCGCTTTATGCTCTTTTTTGCGCTGCTCGCGCTGTGTTACCTGTTTATCCGCGCGCTCCGCCGCAGTATCCTGAGGGAAGGCCTGCATGAAGGAACATCGGAAGCACAGCTGGTGACAAAGTACCCCTTGCATTCCGCTATCCTGGTGGTATCCGGCATCTTTCAGTTCATTTTCCCCAGCCCTCCGTTTGTGATCGCCTGCCTGTTCTGGCTCGCGCCGGCCATCAGCCTCTGTTTTATATTCAGCAACTACGTCACACCATACTGGATGCGTTTCTGGATCACGTTGATCCTGTTTTTTGTATTGGCATGCGTGGTCAACCTCGTCCTTCAGGCTTCCAGGACGGAGCGTTATATCATGCTCGCACTGGCCTTTGCCGGCGCCATTTACACGGCCTTCGTACTGATGAGCAAACGTAAGAATGAACTCCGTGAAAAATACATCCTCTATTTTATCGGCTTTGTAACCGTAATGGAAATAGCGTCCGTCCTGTTCAACGCCTTCGGGCGGCACAACCTTGCCAAAACTTTCCTGATCAGCGGGTTCGCCGGCGTGGTGATCGCCATCCTGTTCCTCTGGACCGTGCGGCTACTGAACCAGCTGCTGCGCCTCGCCAATGTCGTATACCGGCACACGGATCAGAAATTCCAGCTGCTCAATTTCCAGAAAGTAGGTACGGAAGTGCCGCGTTTTTTTTATGTGCTGCTGGTGCTGGGCTGGTTTATACTGGTAGGCAGGAATTTCTACAGTTTCAGGATGCTCTCGGACCCGCTGAACAGCTTTTTATCGCGCGAACGCACGCTCGGGCAATATGACTTTACGATCAACAGCCTGCTGATATTCACCCTGATCCTGGTCTGCGCCACCCTGCTGTCCCGCATCGTGTCTTACTTCGCCACGGAAACGCCCACTCAGGGTGACGCCAAAAAAGGCCGTCTCGCCTGGGGCAGCTGGATATTACTCATCCGTATCTTTATTATCTGCCTTGGCCTGTTCCTGGCTTTCGCAGCCACCGGCATACCGATAGACAGGATCACCATCATCCTCGGCGCATTGGGCGTAGGCGTGGGCCTGGGCCTGCAAAGCCTGGTGAACAACCTCGTGAGCGGGCTGATCATCGCATTCGAGAAACCCGTAAACGTGGGAGATATCATCGAAATAAACGGCAAATCCGCTACTATGAAATCCATCGGGTTCCGGAGCAGCATCGTGGTGAGCGTAGACGGCGCCTGCATCATCATACCGAACGGAGAACTGCTGAGCCAGCACCTGGTGAACTGGTCCATGAACAAAAACATCAAACGGGTGGAACTGGACGTGGGCGTGGCGTATGGCACCAACCTGGAAAAAGTAAAAACCATCCTGACCGATATACTTTCAGACGACGACAGGATCATGCCCGTGCCTGTGCCGCTCGTGGTGGCGCGCTCCTTTGGGGACAATTCCATTAATTTTAAAATGATCTTCTGGGTGCACAATATCCGCGAACACCTCATGGTGACCAGCGACATCATTTCCAAAACAGACCGCGCATTTACATCATCCGGCATCGTGATCCCTTTCCCGCAAAGAGATATACATGTGCGGGATATGCCCACCACGCCGCCAGCGAAGCCGGAGGCATAATATAGCTCCGTCTTGAGTTTGGCGCGTCGTTGTGAAAAGCTCGTCATTGCGAGGAGCAGCGGGGGATCTGTGCAGGAGCTGCGACGAAGCAATCTCCAGATACTGGCGTACATCCATTCGCAGCAGGAGATTGCTTCGTCGCCCCACCCACTTTAGCGCTGCTGCTCCTCGCAATGGCGGGCTTTGCACTTTCAGTGCAGATTATTTTAATTCGTACCCCCCTTAATTTTTTTTAATCCCTTTTTAATCTCCTTTAAAGCCCGCTTTAATTCGCAGTATGGAGCTTTGTGTCAATGAAACGGCTCCGGATTATAGTACTGATCATTCTCACTACAAAAGCAGCGATGGCGCAGGACGCTCAGCCGCTTACGCTACCGGAAGCGGAAAAACAGTTCCTGCAAAACAACTTACAGTTACTGGCCCAACGGTATCATGTGGACGCGGACAACGCGCTCATAGACCAGGCCCGTAAATGGAACAATCCCTCTTTTTCGACCACCCTGGGCTTTGGTACCCTCAATAAGGTGCAGCCCTTCAATATAGGCAGCGGCGGACAGTTTGAAGGCAATATAGACCAGCTGATCTTACTGGCAGGCAAAAGGAACAAACAGGTACAACTGGCTCAATGGAACGCAGCTTCGTCCGCCGCCGCCTTTGATGAATTGATGCGTACCCTGCGCCTGCAATTGCGCAGCAGTTATTACGAGTTGTATTTCCTGAAAGAAACGGAGAAGACCCTCCGTGAACAGCTCAGCAATCTCCAGAAAATTTTAGATGCCTACCGGGAAGCCGATAGCAAAGGCAGCGTGGCCCATGCGGATGTGATCCGCCTGCAAGCCCTCCAGGTGGGCATCGCCAATGATTATACCGATCTGCGCCAGCAGGAACTGGCTGCTTCGCTTAACCTCCAGACATTGTTGGGAAGTCCGCTCCCGGTAACGCCAGTGGTGGCCGGTGACGTATTGCAGCAATATACGATAGGGTCATTCACGCTGCAATCGCTCACCGATACCGCCCTGGCCAACCGGCCGGACCTTGCCCTGGCAAACACGCAGTTGCAGCAGGCGAACGTGAACTACAGGCTGCAAAAAGCCCTGGCTGTACCGGACCTGCATGTAGGCGCCACCTATGATAAAAACGGCAGCTATGCCGCCAATTTCGTGGGCATGACGCTTGGCATCGATCTCCCGCTCTGGAACCGGAACAAAGGCAATATCCGCTCCGCCGCCAGCGAAATAAAAGCGCAGGACGCGCTCTTTCAGCAGCAACGCCTCAACGTAAGCGCGGAAGTGGCCAACGCCCTTACCAGGATACAGTTCCTCGAAAAAGGCTCCGGCTGGCCCGATCTTAAATCCTTCAACACCGAATACGATCAGCTGATCGCCGAAGTAGCGTCGAACTTCCGCAAGGGGAATATCTCCCTGCTGCAATTCATCGACTATTTCAACAGCTACAGCGATCACGTAAAACATACCAACAAGTTCCTGAACGATCGTGTGCTGGCATACGAAGAACTGAACTACACGACCGGCACCCAATTATTCAACACTGTGAATTAACGCTTTGACAATGAAAAGATATATACTTCCCATTGCGCTCATCGCCGCCATCGCCGGATGGACGGGCTGCAGGCATACGCAGGCGGAAGACACGGCCGCCACCACCTTTGTGCTCAGCGACACGATGATGGCGTCCATCAAAATAGATACCACCGTGATCAAACCCGTGGAAAGCGAACTGCGCCTTTCCGGCAAGGTTACGCCCGATATGAGCAAAGTGCTGAAACTATACCCCCTGGTGAGCGGCTACGTAAAGGATATCAAAGTACAGCTGGGCGATTATGTAAAAAAAGGACAGGTGCTGGCCGTGATCCAGAGCGGGGAAATAGCCGGTTATGACAAAGAGCTGTCCCAGGCCGGATCCGACCTGGCCGTGGCCGAAAAGGGCCTGAAAGTGGCCCAGGATCTCTATAAAAGCCAGCTGTCCACCGAAAAGGACGTGGTAAACGCGGAAGGAGAGCTGAACAAAGCCAAAGCGGAAATAGCCCGGCTCAATGAACTGTTGCAGATCTACCGCAAAGGCAGCGGCTCCACATCCATCGTGACGGCCCCCATCAGCGGATACGTGATAGAAAAGAACATCAACAACGGGATGGAACTGCGCTCGGACAACAGCCAGCACATGTTCACCATTTCAGAACTGGATGATGTGTGGATCATGGCCAACGTGTTCGAAACGGACATCTCCCGCGTCAAAGAAGGCTACCCGGCGGATGTTTCTACCATCAGTTACCCGGACAGGCTTTTCCATGGCCGGATAGACAAGGTATACAACGTACTGGACCCGGATACCAAAACCATGCAGGTGCGCATCCGGCTGGACAATGAAGGCATGCTGCTCAAACCCGAGATGTTCGCTTCCGTGCTGCTGCGCTACCGCGAAGGCACCGAAATGCCCGCCATTCCCAGCTCCGCCGTCATCTTCGACAAAGGCAAAAATTTCGTGATGGTATTCCGCGACAAATTCAACATCGATACAAGAGAAATAAAAGTGGCCAAGGCGCTGAACGAAACGTCGTACATCAGCCGCGGCCTCCAGCCCGGGGATAAGATCATCTCCCGGAACCAGTTACTGATCTACGACGCGTTGAACGACTAACAGCACATGAACAGATTCATCAGAAATATTGTAGGCTTTTCGCTCAGGAACAAGTTCTTCGTGTTCTTCATGCTGGCGGTGCTCAGTGTCGGCGGGGTAGTGGCTTTCCTCCACACGCCCATTGAGGCCTTCCCGGACGTGACCAACACACAGATCGTGATCGTAACGGAATGGAACGGCCGCAGCGCGGAAGAAGTGGAAAGGTTCGTGACCACGCCCATAGAGATATCCATGAACGGCGTGCAACGCAAGACCAGCGTACGTTCCATTTCCATGTTCGGCCTTTCCGTGATCAAGATCATTTTTGAAGACGATGTGGAAGATTTTTTTGCGCGGCAACAGGTGAACAATATGCTGCGCAACGTGGGCCTGCCCGAAACAGTGGAGCCTGAAGTGCAGCCGCCATACGGCCCCACGGGTGAAGTGTTCCGCTACTGGCTCAAAAGCGACCACCGGGACAGCCGGGGCCTGCTCACTTACCAGAACTGGGTGATAGACCGCCAGCTGCGCAGCGTGCCCGGTGTGGCGGACGTGGTGGCCTTCGGGGGACAGGAAAAGATATACGAGATTACGGCGGATCCTGTGCGCCTCGCGAAATACAACATCACGCCGCTGGAGCTTTACGAAGCCGCCAACAAAAGCAACGTCAACGTTGGAGGCGATGTGATCGAAAAGAACGGCCAGGCGTATGTTGTGCGGGGCATCGGGCTGCTGGATAATATCAGGGATATTGAAAACATCATCGTAGAGAATATCAACGGCACGCCCATTCTCGTGAAAAACGTGGCGGACGTGCGGGAAACCTCCGCTCCCAGGGTAGGCCAGGCCGGCCTCGATGACAACGATGATATCGTGGAGGGTATAGTCGTCATGCGTAAAGGCGAAAACCCGCACGAAGTGCTGGGCCGCATCAAAGCCAAAGTAACCGAGCTCAACGAAAAAGTATTACCGTCGGACATCAAAATGGTTACGTTCTACGACCGCGATGTGCTGATGAGTTATTGCACGAAGACAGTCATGCATAACCTGCTGGAAGGGATCATTTTTGTGACCGTGATCGTATTCCTCTTTATGGCGGACTGGAGAACGACGCTGATCGTGGGCATCATCATACCGTTATCATTATTATTCGCCTTCATTTGCCTGAAGCTGAGGGGAATGAGCGCCAACCTGCTGTCTATGGGCGCCATCGACTTCGGGATCATAATAGACGGTGCGGTGGTGATGGTGGAGGGCATCTTCGTCATGCTGGACCATAAGGCCAAACATTACGGGATGGAACGCTTTAACCGGCTCGCCAAGATGGGTTGGATCAAAAAGACTGGCGGCGAGCTGGGTAAAGCGGTGTTTTTCTCCAAACTGATCATCATCATTTCGTTGCTGCCCATTTTTTCTTTCCAGAAAGTGGAAGGTAAAATGTTCTCACCGCTGGCCTGGACGCTCGGTTTTGCCCTGCTGGGCGCCCTGCTGTTCACCCTCACGCTGGTGCCGGTGCTCACATCGATCCTGCTTAAAAAGAATGTTCGTGAAAGACATAACCCGGTCGTGAATTTTTTCCACCGGATCGTGATGAAAGGATTCAATTGGACGTATGCCCGCAAGAGGCTCAGCTTGCTCATCGCCATTTTGTTCATGGGAATTAGTTTTGCCTCCGCCCGGTTCCTCGGCTCGGAATTTTTGCCCCAGTTGAATGAGGGTGCATTATGGGTGGAGGCGAAGCTGCCTATGAGTATGAGCTTGAACGAAACCGTGAAGTTCGTGCATAAGTTCCGCAAAGAACTGGCAAGCTTCCCGGAAGTGAACGGCGTACTCTCGCAAACAGGCCGCTCAAACGACGGCACCGATCCTTCAGGTTTTTATTACGTGCAGTGCCAGGTGAACCTGAAGCCGAAAGAAGAATGGAAACGCAAGATCACCATGGACCAGTTGGTGGAAGAAATGGACAAACGCCTCAAACAATACCAGGGCGTGGGGTACAATTACTCCCAACCGATCATCGACAACGTGGCCGAAGCCGTGGCCGGCATCAACGCCAGCAATGCGGTAAAAATATACGGCGACGACCTGGAGGAGCTGGACAAACTCGCCAACCAGGTAATAGCCCGGATAGAAGGCGTACGCGGCATCAAGGACGTGGGCATCCTGCGAAACGTAGGCCAGCCGGAGATGAGCGTGCACCTTGAAGAACAGAAGATGGCCCTCTACGGCGTAAAAACCGCGGACGCACAGGCCGTCATCGAAATGGCCATCGGCGGCAAAACCGCCACACAGCTCTACGAAGGCGAACGGAAGTTTGACGTGCGTATCCGCTACGATCAGAATTCCCGTAAAGACGAGGAAGACCTCCGCAACCTGATGGTGCCCACAATGAACGGCAACCGCATCCCGCTGAAAGAGATCGCCAGTATAGAAACCCTTACAGGCCCGGCATTCATTTACCGGGACGATACCAAACGTTTTATCGGCGTGAAGTTCTCCGTCCGCGACCGGGACCTTGGTAGCACCATTGCGGAAGCGCAGGCCAGCGTAAACAACGGTGTGAAACTGCCGAAAGGTTATTCCATCGGCTGGACGGGTGAGTTCGAAAACCAGGTACGCGCCACGCAGCGCCTCGGGCAGGTAGTACCCGTAAGCCTGGTAGCGATATTTATTATCCTGTTCATCATGATGGGCAGCGTAAAAGACGCGGGGCTCATATTACTGAATGTACCGTTTGCGCTCATAGGAGGCATACTGGCGCTGCACGTTACCGGCATGAACTTCGGCATCTCGGCGGGAGTGGGTTTTATCGCGCTCTTCGGGATATGTATCCAGAACGGGGTGATCCTGATCTCCGTATTCCATAAGAACCTGCAATTAAAAATGCCGCTGAACGACGCGATCAGGATGGGAGTGGAGGAACGTATCAGGCCGGTGGTAATGACCGCACTGATGGCCGCCATAGGGCTGATACCCGCGGCGGTGAGCCATGGCATCGGTTCCGAAACTCAAAAGCCGCTGGCGATCGTGGTGATAGGGGGGCTGATCACCGCTACGGTGCTGACGCTGCTTATTTTCCCGCTGATATTTTACAGCGCATACAAAAACACATCGAAGAAGTTAATACTTACCAATAACAATTAAAAACAAACACAATGAACAAGATCATGTTTCTGATGGCCGCCGCAATGATCACCGTTGGTGGCATCTCCGCAGCAAATGCACAAAGCAAACCCGCTGCAAAAACAGAACAAAAAGCAGAAAAGAAAGAGCATAAAGCAGAAAAAAAAGCGGAGCATCATCACTCCGGTAAAAAACACGAGGCTAAAAAAGCAGCCCCGGCGCAACAATAGCAATACAGGTTACAGGTTTTAGTTCGCATAAATAGGTTGATAGAATGGTTATGAAACGCCTTGTTTCATAGCATTAATCCTCTCCGCCCTGCCGTAAATGAGAAAACGCAGGGCGGATTTTTTTTGCCGGTATGCATTATATTTGTTTAATGCATGCAAAAACAATAACCCATATCTTATTGCTAACCCTGTTATGGTGTTTACCCTCCTGCCAATCCGGAAGAGCCACTGCATTCAGGGATTCGATCGTTCAGCAGGAACGAAGGGCCCTGGCCATTATGGTGGGCAAAGGAGGCCCTGCGGAACAAAAGCTGGAGAGCCTGATAAAAGACGATTTTACCGGCGCCCAGCTGGCCGTTGATGCCGAAGAAAAAGCCTTAGACAGTATCATCAACAGGATAAAAAGTCTTCCCGTCACTGGTGTCAAAGAAGGTGAACAGCTGAAAACGGCCGCCATCAACTTTTATACGGCAGTGAAGGCGATGGAAATATACGCGCGGAAGGAAATAGAACAACAGGCCCTCAGCCTGGACAAAGATGAAAAGCTATCCCACGCGGCGCAGGATAGCCTCTTACAACTCGCCATTGCCAAGAAGGAGGTAACGGCCGCTGTACGGCAAAAAGACGAGGAGTTTCAGAAAGCATTGCAGGCGTTTGAAACCGCCAACGGCATATAAAAAAAGAGCCGGCCCGGGAATATCCGGACCGGCTTGTCTGTATAATAAGGGTTTCAGGTAATTTATTCTTCTCCCGCTTCCTCGCCGTCGCTATGCCCGATGATCTCGCGCAAAGGTTTTACCGCCTGGTAAATGCCGCGGTTATAACGGTTCCCGAGGATGATCACCGTGGCCGAATCTTTCACAAAACGGTAAAACACGGTATTGTTGCCATGCCACCAGCCGTTGTGGTAGATGATCTTCTGCGTACTGTCCGGGTATACCAGCAGGCGCCAGCCCAGGCCATAATTGCGGATGCCTGGTTTTTCATTGCTGTAGGGTTTAAATGCTTCCTGGAGTGTTTCGGGCTTGAAGAGTTTGCCGGAATACAGCGCCTGGTCCCATTTCAACATATCCTGCGCCGTGCTGTAAATGCCTTTGTCGCCTACGGCGCCGTCAAAGCTGTTGTCCGGCTCGGGGCGCCAGCTGGAAAGGTGGCTGATGGTCTGATGGGGGCGGGGCGTCTTCGCGGGATCCGCCACAAAAGTATTGTTCATTTCAAGCGGGGCGAAGAAGGTCTGCTGGAGATAATCCGCATACTTCTGGCCGCTCACTTTTTCGATGATGGCCCCGAGAATGAGGTAATTGGTATTGCAGTAATTAAAATGGCGGTCCGGCTGGTATTGCACAGCTGGCTTGTGTACTGTCATCAGGCCGATCACTTCTTCGTTCGTGAGGAAGTGCGATTTGTCTTTGATGAGGCTGTCGCAGAAATAAAGGTAATTAGGCAGCCCGCTGCGATGGTTTAGCAACATGCGGATGGTGATGCCCGGGTATGGGAAATCAGGGTAATAATGTTGAATGGAGTCCTCAAGGCCGAGTTTCCCTTTTTCAAGCAGGCTGAGCACAGCCATACCCGTAAAGGTTTTGGACACGGAGGCGAGCTGGAACATGGAGCTGTCCGTCACCGGTGTTTTGGTGGCATGATTTTCAAGCCCCTGGTAGTGTTCGTACAGGATCACCCCTTTTTTTGCCACCAGCACGGCGCCGCTGAAAGAGGAGGAAGACAGCCGGGCGCGTACCAGTTCCTCTACCTCACGGCTGATGCGTTTATTGCGCGGATCGTTCAGCACGGCCGTTTTTTCTTCGTCTGTAAGCCCGATGGTATAAATGGAAGTAGATGTCTTGGAAGCGTTTTTTTCTTTGTTCCGGTGTGCAGAGCTGCTGTTGCACGCGGAATAGATCACAGAGCTGGCGGATATGGCCAGAAGTACAATTGCCTTCGAACGGTTCATTTAGTGCTGCTGATAAAAGTATTTAAAATCAGATTGTTAGCAATTTTCATGCCTTTTATAGGCCTGGAGGGTGGAAATTATTTAAAAAAGACCAAAGAAGACGCATCTTTTTTCGCCAATCTCTAATTTGCCGGGCCTCTTATTTGATTTCTCCCCAAACTCCGCTAGGTTTGCGGTGACTTTTGATGATATGTTTACAGCCACAACTGTCATGCCATCGTCATTCTCAGTAATATAACCAGCACCATGAGCCAAAGAAAATTAACGAGTTATCCGAAAGAGAAGATCAACATCCTTTTATTGGAAAACATTAGTGATGCCGCGGTGGCGGAGTTCAAAGAAGCGGGCTATGTGAACACCCGCAAGATCACAGGCGCCCTTAGTGAGGCAGACCTGATCAGGGAAGTGAAAGATGTCCACCTGCTGGGCATCCGGTCAAAAACCCAGGTAACATCGGCCGTACTGGCCGCGGCGAACAAACTGCAGGGCATCGGCTGTTTTTGTATCGGTACAAACCAGGTGGACCTGAAAAGCGCCACCGAGCACGGTGTGGCCGTATTTAACGCCCCTTATTCAAACACCCGTTCGGTAGCGGAGCTGGTGATCGGCCTGTCGATCATGCTGATCCGCCGCATCCCGGACAAAAATATAGCCGCCCACCAGGGCACCTGGATGAAAGAAGCCACCGGCAGCTACGAGCTGCGTGGTAAGACCATCGGTATTGTGGGGTATGGCAACATCGGCAGCCAGGTGAGCGTGCTGGCGGAAGCGCTGGGCATGAACGTGCTTTATTATGACGTGGAAACCAAACTGCCCATGGGCAATGCGGTTCAGATCAGGACATTAAAAGACCTTTTCAAACAATCGGATATTATTTCCCTGCACGTGCCTTCCAACAAAAGCACGGCGGATATGATCAATAAAGAGACGCTGAAAAACGTAAAAAAAGGCGCTATTTTCCTGAACTATGCGCGTGGGGAAGTAGTGGTGCTGGAAGATCTGAAAGAAGCCCTGGAGAAAGGCCAGCTGTCTGGCGCGGCGATAGACGTGTTCCCGGTGGAGCCGGAGAAAAACGGTGCCGCTTTCAGCACACCATTGCAGAAGGTTCCCAACGTGATCCTTACCCCGCACATCGGCGGCAGCACGGAAGAAGCCCAGCACAACATCGGGCTGGACGTAAGCAGCAAGATGCTGAATTACCTTGAAAAAGGCGCTTCATTCGGCTCTCATACCATTCCCGCGCTGAGTGTGCCACCGATCGAAAATACACACCGCATCCTGCATATTCACCGGAACGTGCCGGGTGTATTGTCCGAGATCAACAGCGCATTATCCGGCAAACATATCAACATCCTGGGCCAGTATCTCAAAACCAACGAACAGATCGGTTACGTGGTGCTGGACGTGGATTCCAAACTTTCCCAGGAAGCATTTGCCCTGCTGAAAGAGGTGAACCACACCATCAAAGCCAGGATGCTGTACTGATACCAGGCTATCAGCCAGAAAACGCCTCCTTATGAAGGGGGCGTTTTTTATGCCTGGAAATACCTCTCTGCAAAACTTAGCGCGGTTGAATACAGGGGACAGGGCGGTCAGGCGGTGGCAGGAAAGGGAATGAAGAAGGGTGAAGAAGGGAGTATGACGCAGGTATGAATAGGGTATGAAGCTAGTATGATGCAAGCCTCATACTAGTATTGTACTGGCATACCTGGACTTTACTTGGACTTTACTTGGACTTTACTTGGACTTTACCTGGACTTTACCCGGACTTAGGATGTGTTTTTTGGGGGATTTTTATCTTTTTTGAGGTCAGATCGCGCAGATTATTACCTTGAACTTTACCGGGCTTTAATAATGTTACCAGCTGCTTCGGAGGAGGTTTTGAGGTCCCGGTTATCAACATAAAAACAATAATCATACCGCCATAGTTCACGTTCTGGCGGCATTTTGTTCCGGAAAACCCGCCCAAAGCGGAATTTTGTTATCCCGCTAATTCTCCGGAGTTTTGCTTTTCAAATTATTGATCAACATATGACCAAATTGCTGAAACTGGAAGAAGCCGCCATGTTTTTACTGGCTTTACTGATGTTTGTACAGCAGTGCGACCTTTCGTGGTGGTGGTTCTGGGGATGCCTGTTATTACCTGACCTGAGCATGCTGGGTTACCTCGTAAACACCCGCACAGGCGCTTACGTCTACAATTTTTTCCATCATAAAGGGGTGGCTTTGCTGATCTACTTCGCCGGCACCTGGTTCCAGGTGGAGCCGCTGACCTTTGCGGGGATCGTGCTGTTCGCCCATTCTTCCATGGACCGTGTGTTCGGTTATGGCCTTAAACTGGTGACCGGCTTCCAGGATACCCACCTGGGCCGCATCGGGAAGAAATAGCACCGGCCGGCAGCAACAACGCCGGCATAATATCAGTTATCTCACGGTGCTTTGCAGGTGTGAAGCAAAGGTGCATTACGGGGTCACTATCAAGGTGTCGCGGTGCAAATTGCCATTGAATCTCATGAATTTCAGGTAATAGGTACCGGGGCTGGGATAGGTATATGTAAATCTTTTGGTATGATACCTGATTTCTTTCGTACAACCGGAATCTTTCGGCGTAAGACCCCATACTTTCACGACGAGGGTATCCGCTTCTTTCCAGCTTTCAAAGGAGTCGAATGAACTGCAACTGTTATGCAGGGAAAACGTGACGTCCAGCTGTACCGGCACACCAGCCCTGGCTGCGCCGATCAATTCTGTTTTGGCAACCGATCCCGGTGTCTTTTCATATTCTACTATGGGATCCGGATCATTGGTGCAGGAAACAGCCAGCAGTGTAACAGCGGCCGCGAGGAAGGTTGTTTTCATATGCGGAGGTTTTAGCGTAATACAATTGTATCCCTGTGGATCATGCTTTCCGGGCCCCAGGCGCCGGGGCCAACCCATTTGATGTAATAGGTGCCTGGCGAAGGGTAAGTTTTGGTAAAGGTTGCTGTGCGCGTCGGAATGTCATCGGTACAGACCGCCTCTTTGGGATAACGGCCCAAAACTTTTACCACCAGCGTATCCGCCTGTGTGGAAGACACAAACGAACCGAACTGGCCGCAGCCGTTGAATACCGCGAAGGTCACTTTCATATTGATGGTGAGGCCGCCACCGGTGTGGTTCAGCAGCTCAGTATCGTATACAGGGCTTACCATGGTTTCGTATTTACTTTCTTTCGGATCCTTTTTGCACGAAGTGAGGGCGAGCAGCAAGGCTGCGGCCATAAGGCATAGTTTCATGATCTCCGTTTTGTTTTAAACGGGCGGGAAAATTAAAAAGTTACAATATATCTCAAAAGAACCCTCCCTCATGGAAAGTTTACTGTTACCTCCAAAAAAGAGAGGCCGCCCAAATGAGCGGCCTCTTCCAGTGAAAGAATCGGGTCTTTTGTTTGAAAATATTATCTCACCACGGTCACATCGCCTTTGAGTATGAAGGCGGGGCCGTTTGTTACTTTTTTGTACGTGAGCCACCATACAAAGGTTCCTACATCTACCGGGCGGCCTTTGTAAGTACCGTCCCAGCCGTTGTGCTGGTCTTTGCTGATGTACACCATTTCACCCCAGCGGTTGAAGATGCGCAGCTCGTAGTCGTACATCGGGCCTCTTACCACGGGGCGGAACAGGTCGTTGTTTCCGTCTCCGTTCGGAGAGAAGGCGTTCGGTACTTCAGGTTTGCTGTCGCACTCTTTCACATCTATGGTGATCTCGTCCGTAGTGCTGCCGCAATCGTTGAACACCGTCACGCTGTAAGTACCCGGCTGGGTCACCTCGATGGTGGCGCTGGTGGCGCCGGTGCTCCATTGGTAAGCGGTGGCGTTCACAGCATTCGCCTTCAGGATGTGGCGACGGCCTTTACAGATGATCGTGTCGTTGCCCAGGTTCACTGTCGGCGGACCGGCGATGGTCACCCTGATGCTGTCTTCCTGGTACCTGTCGCAGTAGCGGTCCAGTATGCCCAGTTTGTACACACCGCCTGTGTTGATGCTCTTCACAGGGTTCAGATCCCCGTCGTTCCAGCGGTAGGTGGCCGCATCAGGATGACGTGCGTCTATGATGATGCTTCCGCCAGGGCACATGATGCGGTCCGGTCCGAGGTCGAACGTCATGTTCGGACGTTCTGCCACTCTTACGGATTCCCTCACCACGCAATTGTCCCTGTACACGGCTACGGAATAGGTTCCGGCCCTGCTTACGAGGATGGAGTTGCCCATCTCACCGGTGCCCCACTGTATACGTCCTGCGTTCGTGTTAACGGTCAGCATCACGGTCTGGCCCGGGCAGATGGTGGTATCCCTGCTGAGGGTGATATCCGGCGGCGGATTTACGGTTACGTTGATGGTATCGATGGTGATACATCCGTTTTTGATCACCTGTACCCAGAAGCGTTCCTGTGTGCTTACGTTGATGCTCGGTGTAGTGGCGCCCGTGCTCCAGAAGTAGCTGGATGCGCCTGCTACGGTTGCGTCAAGCGTTACGCTCTGGCCGCGGCAGATGGTCGTGTCAGGGATGTCTATCAGCGGCATCGGTATCACGCTCACTTCTATGGAATCGGTGGCGGTACACATACCGTTGCTCACGGTTACGCTGTATTTGCCGGCCTGCGTTACCCTGATGCGCTGGGTGGTTTCCCCGGTGCTCCAGGTGATGTTGTACCCGAAGTTTGCAGGGCCCGCATCCAGTACCATACCGTTTCCTCCGCAGAGGCTGGTGTCTTTGCCCAGGTTCACCACCGGCATATTCAGGTAGTTGATGGTGTAGGTCATGGTGTCTGACACACAGCCTGTCACGCCGTCCCTTACGATGAAGGAAGCAGTAGTGGCGCCGTTCACGTTGAACCTCGGGTTGCTGGAGGTAATCGGTACCTGTACCGCGTTCGCAGGCGTAACTGCTACGAGGGTGTATACCGGCCTGCTCACATTACCGCGTGTTCTCAGCGTGATGAACGGTGTGGTGCTACAGTTGGTGAATACATCGGCTTCCAGCTCAGGTTTCGGGCAAGGCATCACAATGATGCGCTGGATCACGTCCTGGGCCGCGTTGCCGCACTCATCCGTAATGCTCCACCTTCTGATGATGGTGTAACCGTTACAGAGATCCGGTGTGTACGGGTCAACGGTGTATTTCACTTTTTTCGGGAAGCTGGCGTCGCAGTTGTCTGTGGCGTTCAGCTCGATCATCGTGGTCGGGATGGCCTGACCACAGGTGAGGGTGATGTCCGCGGGCGGTGTTTCGATCACCGGCCTGGTGGTATCCCTTACTGTGATCACCTGGCGCATGGTGGCGGTGTTGCCGCACTCGTCTTTGGCGGTCCAGGTGTAGATCAGGCGATAATTGTTCATGCAGGCGCCCGGTATGTTCTCGCGAACCTGGTTGAAGGTTACGGCTACCGCACCGGCAATGCTGCAATTGTCTGATGCAGAGATGCTGATGGGCGAGGGGATGGCATCGCAGCTCACCGTGGTGTCCGCCGGTGCCGCCATGTTGAATACCGGTCTGGTGGTATCTATCACGGTGATCACCTGTGTGGCGGTGGCGCTGTTGCCGCACTCGTCCGTAGCCACCCACGTGCGGGTGAGCCTGTAGTTATTGATGCAATCGTTGGACAGCTGCATTTTGCTGAAGCTGTATGTGATCGTTACGTTGTTCGCGGAGCAGTTGTCCGTTGCTGTCATCACCGGTGCCGCGGGCACTTCGTGGCAGTTTACAGTGATGTTGGTAGGCGGCCGCAGGGTGAATACCGGTGCGGTTTTGTCTTCCACTGTTACGATCTGCCTTACGGTGGTGCTGTTGCCACACTGGTCGGTAGCGATCCAGGTGCGGATCAGGCGGTAGTTGTTCGCACAGGCGCCCGGTATGTTCTCGCGCACTTCGGTTTTCACGATGTTCAGGGTGTTCGCCGGAGAACAGTTGTCGGTTGCCATCAGGTCAGGCTGTGCCGGGATGGCGTCACAATCTGCGGTGATGTTCGCAGGGGCGGTAGTGGTGAACACCGGTGCGGTGTTGTCTTCTACCGTGAGTGTCTGCTCAACCGTCCTGCTATTGCCGCACTCATCTATCGCTGTCCAGGTGCGGATCAGGCGGTAGTTGTTCGCACAGGCGCCGGGGATGTCTTCGCGGCGTTCTGATTTGATATAGCGGATGTTGTTTGCCATGCTGCAATTGTCCATCGCGGTCAGGTCAGGTTGTACAGGGATGGCATTACATTCCACGGTGGCATTGGCAGGAGCGGAGACGGTGAATGTCGGCGCGGTACGGTCTGTCACTGTCAGTACCTGTTCTACCGTGCGGCTGTTGCCACATTCGTCGGTAGCGGTCCAGGTGCGGATCAGGCGGTAGTTGTTCGCACAGGCGCCCGGTATATCTTCCCTGCGTTCGTTCTTCACCACTGTTACACGGTTTGAAGGCGTACAGTTATCGGTTACGTTCAGGTCAGGCATTGCGGGTATCGCGCTGCATTCCACGGTTGCGTCCGCCGGTACGGATACGGTAAAGGTCGGCCTTGTGGTATCCTGTACGGTGATGGTCTGCGTTACCACTCTGGCGTTGCCACATTCGTCGGTAGCGGTCCAGGTGCGGATCAGGCGGTAGTTGTTCACACAGGCGCCGGAGATGTCTTCGCGGCGTTCTGCTCTTGTTACCGTGATGCGGTTGGTGGCGGTACAGTTGTCTGTTGCGGTCAGGGCCGGTTGTGCCGGGATGTTGTTACAATCCACGGTGGCATCCGCCGGTACAGGCATGGTAAATGTAGGCGCGGTGGTATCTGTTACGGTGATCACCTGCGTGAGGGTGGTGCTGTTGCCGCACTCGTCCGTAGCGGTCCAGGTGCGTATCAGGCGGTAGTTATTCGCACAGGTTGCGCCCGGTATCTGTTCTGTGCGCTCGGCGCGGGTGATGGTCACTCTTGCGGACGTGCTGCAGTTGTCGGTAGCGGTCAGCTGCGGCTGTGCCGGGATAGCGTTACATTCTACGGTCATGTCCGCGGGCACCGGCAGGGTGAACACCGGTTTGGTGGTATCCTGTACGGTTACGATCTGGGTGCCGATGGCGGTGTTGCCACATTCGTCTACGGCGGTCCAGGTGCGGATGAGGCGGTAGTTGTTCACACATGCGCCCGGGTCTGATTCGCGACGTTCTGCTCTTGTTACAGTCACATTTGCGGCGGGGCTGCAATTGTCCGTAGCGGTCAGTACCGGTTGTGCCGGGATGGCGTCGCAATTTACGGTCACGTTCGCAGGGATCGCCATGGTGAATACCGGTTTGGTGGTATCCTGTACGGTGATGATCTGTATCACGCGGGTGATGTTGCCACAGCCGTCGTTTGCGGTCCAGGTGCGCAGCAGCCTGTAATTATTGGCGCAGGCGCCCGGTATATCGATGTGTTGCTCGTCATATGCGATGCTCACTGCGGATGCGCAATTGTCGCGGGCCGTCATTACAGGCGCCGTCGGTATCGCGTCGCAATTCACAGTGGTATCACGTGGTATTATTGTGGTGAATACCGGTTTGGTGCGGTCTGCCACAATAATGGTCTGTGTAAGGGTGGTGGCGTTGCCGCATACATCCGTGGCCGTCCAGGTGCGGATGAGGCGGTAAGTGTTCGCGCAGGTGCTGTCTATCCTTTGCTGTGCTTTGGTGATGCTCACGATGCCGGAGCAGTTATCCGTAGCAGTCAGATCCGGTTGTGCGGGCACTGGGTCACACTCAACGGTGATGTTTGCAGGCGCCGGAGTGGTGAACACTGGCGGCCTTGTATCCTGTACGGTGATGATCTGTACGGCGGTGGTAAAATTGCCGCACTCGTCGGTAGCCGTCCAGGTCCTGCGCAGCTGGTAATTGTTCACGCAGGCGCCAGGGATATTCACGCGGGTTTCGCTGAATGTGATGGTGATCCTGTTCGTCGCGCTGCAATTATCCCTTGCTGTCATATTCGGTGCAGACGGGATGCTGTTACATTCTACTGTTACGTTGGCCGGTATTGTGGAGGTGAATACAGGAGCTGTACGGTCCACCACGGTGATGGTCTGTGTTACGGTAGTGGCGTTGTTGCATTCGTCCAGCGCGGTCCAGGTACGGATCAGCAGGTAGTTGTTCGCGCAGGCGCCCGGGATGTTCTGCCTGATCTCGTTTTTCAGTATCCTGATGGTATTGGCCGGGCTGCAATTGTCGGTAGCGGCCAGGTCAATCTGTCCCGGGATGGCACTGCATTCTACAGTTACATTGGCAGGAGCTGCAATAGTAAACACAGGCGGTCTTGTATCGCGAACGGTCACGATCTGGATTACAGAATCACGGTTACCACATACATCCGTAGCGATCCATACACGACGGAGCTGGTAGTTATTCTGACATGCACCGGCGGCACGAACCGTATCCTGTCTTCTGGTGATGGTAACCAAGCCGTTACAGTTGTCCGTTGCATTTAAGTTATCCTGAACAGGTATGGCATCACATTCTACGGTAATGTTCGCCGGAGCCGGAGTAGTAAATACCGGAGGACGGGTGTCCCGAACGGTTACGATCTGTATCACCGAATCACGGTTGCCACATACATCGGTAGCGATCCATACACGGCGGAGCTGGTAGTTATTGAGGCAAGCATTTACAGCACGAACCGTATCCTGTCTTCTGGTGATGGTAACCGGGCCGTTGCAGTTGTCCGTTGCATTTAAGTTATCCTGAACCGGGATGGCATCACATTCTACGGTAATGTTCGCCGGAGCCGGAGTAGTAAATACCGGAGGTCTTGTATCGCGAACGGTCACGATCTGGATCACCGAATCACGGTTGCCACATGCGTCCGTGGCAATCCACACGCGGCGGAGCTGGTAGTTATTCTGACATGCACCGGCGGCACGAACGGTATCCTGTCTTCTGGTGATGGTTACCAGGCCATTGCAGTTGTCGGTGGCATTTAAGTTATCCATAACCGGGATGGCATCACATTCTACCGTGATATTAGCCGGAGCAGGGTTAGTAAATACCGGAGGACGGGTGTCCCGAACGGTCACGATCTGGATTACAGAATCACGGTTACCACATACATCGGTAGCAATCCATACCCTGCGGAGTTGGTAATTATTGAGACATGCTCCGGCAGCACGAACGGTATCCTGTCTTCTGGTGATGGTTACCAGGCCATTACAGTTGTCCGTTGCATTTAAGTTATCCATAACCGGGATGGCATCGCACTCTACCGTGATATTAGCAGGAGCCGGAGTAGTAAATACCGGAGGTCTTGTATCGTGAACGGTAATGATCTGGATCACCGAATCACGGTTGCCACACGCGTCCGTGGCAATCCACACGCGGCGGAGCTGGTAGTTATTCAGACATGCACCGGCGGCACGAACGGTATCCTGTCTTCTGGTGATGGTTACCAGGCCATTACAGTTGTCCGTTGCATTTAAGTTATCCATAACCGGGATGGCATCACATTCTACCGTGATATTCGCCGGGGCAGGGGTTGTAAATACTGGCGGTGTAACGTCGTTTACGGTGATAATCTGTATCACCGAATCACGGTTACCACATACGTCCGTAGCGATCCATACCCTGCGGAGCTGGTAGTTATTCAGACAGGCAGCGGCGGCACGAACGGTATCCTGGCGGGTCGTGATCGTCACTGCACCATTACAGTTGTCCGTAGCAGTCAGGACATCCATAACCGGGATCTCGTCACATTCTACGGTGATAGCTGCCGGAGCAGGGGTCGTGAATACCGGAGGTCTTGTATCACGAACAGTCACGATCTGGATCACCGAATCACGGTTACCACATACATCGGTAGCAATCCACACACGGCGGAGCTGATAGTTATTCAGACAGGCAGCGGTAGCACGAACGGTATCCTGGCGGGTCGTGATGCTTACGAGGCCATTACAGTTGTCGGTAGCAGTCAGGACATCCATAACCGGGATGGCATCACATTCTACGGTAATGTCCGCCGGAGCCGGAGTAGTAAATACCGGAGGTCTTGTATCGCGAACGGTCACAATCTGGATTACCGAATCACGGTTACCACATACATCGGTAGCGATCCACACACGGCGGAGCTGGTAGTTATTCAGACAGGCAGCGGTAGCACGAACGGTATCCTGGCGGGTGGTGATGCTTACGAGGCCATTACAGTTGTCCGTTGCATTTAAGTTATCCTGAACAGGGATGGCATCGCACTCTACCGTGATAGCAGCCGGAGCTGGGGTAGTGAATACCGGTGGCGTAACGTCGTTTACAGTGATAATCTGTATCACTGAATCACGGTTACCACATACGTCCGTAGCGATCCATACTCTGCGGAGCTGGTAGTTATTCAGGCAAGCATTTACAGCACGAACCGTATCCTGTCTGGTCGTGATGGTCACCGCCCCATTACAGTTGTCCGTAGCAGTCAGGACATCCATAACCGGGATGGCATCACATTCTACCGTGATGTTCGCCGGAGCCGGGGTCGTGAATACCGGTGGCGTAACGTCGTTTACAGTGATAATCTGTATCACCGAGTCTTCGTTGCCACATACATCGGTCGCAATCCATACACGGCGGAGTTGGTAGTTATTCAGGCAAGCATTTACAGCACGAATGGTATCCTGGC
>NZ_RMBX01000018.1 GCF_003807585.1 Chitinophaga barathri
GTCCGTAATAAACTCATTTACAGAATGTTTGCTGTCATAAAACGCCAAACGCCTTTTGATAAGAACTATTTAGCAGCGGCCTGAATTTTTTTTTGGTAGTCTCTTTATCTTAGAATACGCAATGACGTGCTTTGCGCCAGCTTGGGGCATTAATGTTGAGGATCAGCACCGAAGCGGAATTTTAGTTGAGGCGTATCAATTTTGATATGCCTTCCTTTTCGCGTAAGGCCGTAGAAAAAGAAGGACTTTTTTGATCAAAAAAGCGCACCGGGCAGATTTTGGTGAATATGGAGACCGGCTACTGTGGCTAATCTTCAAAACTGTATAATACTACATTAACAGTAGGGTGCCTAAAGGGTGGTTATATGGAAGATATAGGATAGACGGAGGAAAGGCGGAAATGAGGCGGAGTTGAGGCGGACTTGATCTGGAGATAAAAAAGTATCATTGGTACATGCAGTATAATGATAATCAATAAAATAACGCCTGTTTAAGGTGCAAAGAATAAAGGGCCGGCTACTTTTTAGCCAGGCCCTTTTTGCTTTTAAATTATGGCAGATTCTTAAAGTTTCACGGCCAGTGTAGCGCCATCTTTGATGGCATACTTTTTAACAGCCCCGCCGTCTTTTTTTACGGTTACGTCCAGTTTGCCTTTGCTGCCCCTGGCCACTTCCAGGTCAAACACCTGGCCGAAGGCGCTGATCTTTCGCAGGGCCATATGATCCCAGTCTTTGGGCAGGCGCGGTGTGCAGTCGAACGCAGTGAAGCCGGTAGGCCTGATGCCGAAAAGCCCTTCGAGGTAAATGCGGCAGTACAGCCCGCTTTCGGCGGAGAGGTGGCGCTGGTTGCCCTCAGGATATGCTTCCACAGGATAAGGAACGTGCTCGCCCAGCAGCCTGCGGCGGGAATAATAACGGATAAAATCCATCGCCTTTTCCGTTTCCCCGGCCTGCAATACACCGCGTAACGCATAGAGCGTGGAACGGTCCCAGAAAGTGCCTTTGCCAGCTTCGGTGGCCAGCCCGTCCGCCGTCCATAAGCGGGGGGAGAACAGTGCCTGGATGGTGCCTTCTTTCCGGTCCATGATGCCTACCGTCAGCGGCAGGCATATCCATGCCCTGAGTTTTTCAAGGCCTTCGTGATAACGGTAAGTGTCAAACCCTTCCACATTGGCGCCGAAATATTTCTCGATGTTCGTGCGCAGCGTGGCGGCCTGTTTAAGGTATGTATCCGTCTGGGATGCGGGTTTGCCCAGCTGGCGGCCCAGCATGGAGGCGGAACGCAGCGCATCGTAATAGAGAATGTTCGTGGAAAGATTCGCTTTGCCGGCGGAGAAGCGGTTTTCCAGTTCGTCGCTGTCCGAGTTTACCACGCCCTGGTCGTTGATCTTGCGGCGGCTGTATTCCAGGCACCATTCAATCAGCGGCCACAGCACTTTGGCGGAATCCACATTCCCGAACGTGAGTGCGTAACGTGAGGCGCCGTAAGCGATCATCGCCTGGTCGCCACGGTCTTTGGCGCCATGCCAGGTAGCGTCTCCTTCGGCTACGATGGAGCTGGGAATGGGTTTGTAATTATCGTTCATGAACCGCGCAAAGTGCCGGTAGGCATTCATGGCGGAGAGGTTGCCGGTCTGGTCGCCGAGGAAAGCGAAGAACGGGTTGATATATTCCGCCTGGTCGTTTGCCCAGATGGCGGCGTAATAGGCCAGGCCGCCGGGGCCATGCATATATCCGCCTTTGGTCTTAAAGATGCTTTCCGTTGCGCGCAGCTTCGCAAAAGCGAACGCAGTATTTAATATTTTATCGGGCGTTTCAAGCTGTAACTTTTCTTTGATACCCGCCACCCTTTGTGCGCGGGCATTTTCTTCAGCCGGTGGATCAATGGCGGCAAGATTGCCGGGCGTATCCGTGGCAAGATAAAATACGCTGAAGCTCACGCTCTGCCCCGGCGCTACGGTTTCAGTGCCTTCTTTCACGGAGCCCATGATGATGGAATGCTGCGAACCCTTGCTACGTTTGGCATCGGTCCTCACTTCCTTGCGGAGGTATTCCATCGTGACCGTTACGGGCTGGCCTGTGATGTTTTTGAATGTAAATGTTTCCAGCGCCATGGGTTTGTCCACGGAAGGATATAAAGTGCGCTCAATATTTACGAACGCCGGTGTGCCCGCCTGTGCGCTGATGTGCATGATGCCGGACTGATCATAACTTTTTACGTTGTAGGAAAGTTCTCCGTTGCGGCCAGGGCCGTTTTTGATCAGTTCCATATTCACCAGCCGGTTGTTCACATACATTTTCGGAAGCTCAGTGTCTGTAAAAGAAGCGCTGATGTGGGTGCGGGTGCCGTCGGGCGTCATACGGAAAGTGGGGAATACCACGGTGCGGTATACGTTGGACCGGCCGATGCTATCCAATCCGTAACGCACCCAGATGGATACTTTTTCCCCGCTCATTTCTATGTGGTCGGTATGTGGCAGCCGGCCGCTCACATCCCAGCGGATGCTGCCGTTGTCCTGGATCGTCCAGCGGTCCTGCTGGGCGGGTAATACGGTTTGGGCGCGGGTAAAGCCGGTTGTGTAAAAAAAAGCGGCGATAAGAAGCACCGGCTTTGCAGACAGCAATTTCATGCGTGTTGTTTTATTTTCGTTTAAATAAAATGAACTGCTGCTGACGTGGAAAATGACTATATTTCGAACCGTTCGGGAGGTCCGGGATAACGGACAATATAGAAATAATCAGCAAGAAATCCATGTTATGCGAAAATTAGCAAGAAACGCCATCGTGCCGGCGATACTGATCGGCACAGCGGCTTTTACCTTTTTTGCTCCCAAAGGAAAAGACTGGGAAAGCAAATTCATTAAGATCAAAGGGGGAAAGTTGGAATACATTCCCGACGAAAAGGGAGACATCATCCCGGATTTCAGCAGGGTAGGATATCATTATGGCGATAAGCCGCTGCCGGTACTCCGGGTGGTGAAAGAAGTGACGCCTACCGGTACTGAAAACGACCAGGACAACATCCAGGCGGCCATCGATGAAGTATCGCAGCGGACGCCGGATAAAAACGGTTTCCGTGGTGCGCTGCTGCTCCGCAAAGGCACCTACAAGATCCCCGATCATATCCGGGTAAACGCCGGTGGTATTGTGCTTCGCGGGGAAGAAGGCACCAGGCTCATTGCCACCGCCGGCAAAAAAGTATCGTTGATCAAGATCTCCGGGAAAGGCCAGATCACTGAAATTCCGGGCACCCGCAGCGCCATCACCAGTGCATATGTACCCGTAGGCGCGGTATCCGTTGAGGTGGCGGATGCCGGCCGGTTCAAAGCCGGGGACAAAGTGATCCTGTACAGGCCCGGCACCACACAATGGATCAGCGATCTTAAAATGGACCAGATACAAGACCGTGGCGGCACCCGCCAGTGGAAACCTGAAGATTACAACCTGCAATACGAAAGGACCGTCGCCAAAGTGGAAGGAAAAAAAGTATTCCTGGACAATCCCGTGGTGATGGCAATGGAAACGAAGTATGGCGGCGGCGCTTTGTATAAGTACACGTTCGAAGGCCGTATCGCGGAATCAGGCATTGAAAACCTTACCTGCGAATCCGTCTTTGCATCGGACACTGCTGAAAACCATGGTTGGGATGCCATCTCTATTGAGAAAGCGGAGCATTGCTGGGTAAAACAGGTGACGGCCCGTTACTTCGGCTACAGCTGCGTAAACCTCAGCCGCACCGCGAAAAATGTAACGGTCGTTAGTAGTAATTGTTTCGAACATAAATCCATCATCACCGGCAGCCGCCGTTATTCTTTTAATAATGACGGCCAGCTGAACCTGTTCATGGACTGCCATGCCACAGACGGCCGCCACGATTACGTGACAGGGGCAGTGACCTGCGGCCCGAACGTGTTCGTGAACTGCACCGCCAAACGCACCCATGCGGACATTGGCCCGCATCACCGATGGGCCAGCGGCACCTTGTACGACAACATCGTTACGGATGGTGAGATCAACGTACAGGACCGTGGCAACTGGGGCAGCGGCCATGGCTGGGCGGGCGTTACACAGGTGATCTGGAATTGCACGGTGAAGTCCGCCGCCATACAGAATCCCTGGGCTTCCGGCAACAACTACAGCATCGGCCTTAAAGGCAACAAAGTGGAAGGACGCCTGAAAGGCAGGCCGGACGCAATCTGGGAAGGACAAAACCAGGAAGGGCTGCAGCCTGAGTCGCTGTACTTTACGCAGCTGAAAGAACGCCAGGGAAAGAAAAAATAAAACAACATAAAATAATACGAACGCAAGGCTGCTCCTTCCACGGGGCAGCCTTCCTATTTTCCCTCCGCTTATCCATAAATAACAACCGTAGAAAGCGCTGATTGATTATATTTAAGCCTATGCGCGTTTACAGGTGTTTATTGATCCGTTTCAGTACAATGCTGGCCTTGCTGCTGGCGGTTGTGCCCATGTCCCAGGCCCAGACCTTTTCTGCAAATTTCCAGTCGTACAACGAAACGCCCCGCCACTACGTCTGTTACCAGGCCCCCGATTCCATCCGCATAGACGGCATTCCAAACGAAAGGGCCTGGCAAAAAGCGCCCTGGACGGAAGACTTTATGGACATCGAAGGGAAAAACAAACCCGCCCCGCTTCACCGCACAAGGGTAAAGATGCTCTGGAACAGCCGCTACCTGTACATCCTCGCGGAACTGGAAGAGCCGGACGTTTGGGCCAGGCTTCACCAGCATGATACGATCATTTTTCACGACAACGATTTTGAAGTGTTCATCGATCCGGATGGCGATACGCACCAGTATTACGAAATCGAGATCAATGCATTGAATACAGTGATGGATCTTTTTATGGTCAAACCATACCGCAACGGCAGCGCCGCGATGCTCAACTGGGATACGAAAGGCCTGCGCACCGCAGTGCATATCAACGGCACCATCAACAAACCCGGCGATAAAGACCGCTCCTGGACAGTGGAAATGGCGATCCCTTTCAGGGCGCTGAGTTTTTTCGCCAGGGGCAACGCCACCCCGCAGGACGGCAGCCAGTGGCGGATCAATTTCTCCCGCGTACAATGGCAAACGGATATCGGCAACGGGCAGTACATTAAAAAACCAAACACGCCCGAATACAACTGGGTATGGTCCCCGCAGGGCATCATCAATATGCACGCACCGGAGAGATGGGGGTATCTCCAGTTCAGCACTTCGGCCGAAAGCCCTGTGCCGTTCAAAGAACCGGAAACCGCAGCCGCGCGGAAAGTGTTGTGGGAAATATATTACCGCCAGCAGCAATACCGCCGCGAACACAGGCAGTATGCAAAAGACGCGGCCACGCTGGGCTTAACGGAGCTGCCGCTATCGCCGGTGATAGAAGCTACTTCTTCGCAATTCACCGCGGTGGTGAAGGATGCGGGCTTCGAAACAATTATTAACCAGGAAGGAAAAATCACGTCCCGTCATGAATAAAAGAAATTTCATCAAATCGCTGGGGCTGGGAAGCCTCGCCATGATAGAACCAGGCATCGCGTCGAAAGCCGCGAATATATTAAAGCCGGCAGCGGCCGCCAAAGTACAGCATCGCGTATGGGTCAATCCCGATCATAAGGATACGGCGGCAGATCTGAAGCTGCGGTATGCCTCGTACAAAGCGGCGGGTATTGGCGTGATCTATTTTGAAGAAGACAGCGAGCTGCATTTCAGGACCGCAAAAGAAGCAGGGATAGCCGCCCACCGCTGGTTCTGGACCATGAACCGGCCGGATAAAAACCTGATGGCCCAGCACCCGGAGTTTTATTCCGAGAGCAGGAAGGGAGAGTCTTGCGTGGATAAACCGCCTTACGTGGGGTATTACCGCTTCGTGTGCCCGAATAAACCGGGCGTGGTGGACTACCTGAAAAGCCAGGCGGAACAGATATTGTCCAAAGATTACGTGGACGGTATTCACCTGGATTACATCCGTTTTGTGGATGTGATATTGCCGGTGAACCTCTGGAAAAATTACGGTATCGACCAGAGCCGTGAGTTGCCGGAGTATGATTTTTGTTATTGTAAAACCTGCCGGGAGAAATACCAGCAGGCTTACGGCATAGACCCGCTGACGATGGAGCACCCGGACCAGAGCCCGTCCTGGCGCAAATTCCGCTACGACAGCATTACGAACGTGGTGAGCAATATGGCCGGGGTGGCGCATCGTCACAAAAAGCCCATCACCGCGGCAGTGTTCCCCACACCCGAGATCGCCAAAAGGATCGTGCGGCAGGACTGGGTGAACTGGCCGCTGGACGCCGTTTGTCCGATGATCTACCACGGTTTTTACAGCGAAGGCGTAAAATGGATCGGCGATGCGGTGGCGGAAGGAGTGAAGGCGCTTCATGGCAGCTTTCCGCTGTATGCGGGGCTTTACCTGCCGGACTTCAAAGGGAAAGACGCGGACGTACGCGAAGGCATCAGGCTGGCGCTTCAGAACGGTGCGGCGGGCGTATCCATCTTTGGGTCACTGACGCCTTCGCTGCTGAATATACTCCGGGAAACGGCGTCGTAGTGCCCGGAGGGTCAGGGGAATTTGTTTCATAGCTGTTGACATAAGGCTGTCAAACCGCTGTTTTACTTTTGTTTAAACGGATGTAAAATGGAAACTTTCAAAGACACACCGGCGTTCTACGCCAAAAATGCAAAAGAATGGCGCGGCTGGTTGAGTAAAAACGGGGAGAAAGAAACGGCGGTGCATCTCATCTTTTACCGCAAAGACAGCGGCAAGGAAGGCGTGAAATATGAAGAAGCGGTGGAGCAGGCCCTGTGTTACGGGTGGATAGACGGCCAGGCAAACCGCCGTGACGAAGATTCCCGTTACATCCGGTTCACCCCGCGCAAGCCCAAAGGCAACTGGAGCATTTCCAACCGCGAACGCGTGGAAAGGATGATCAAAACAGGGCAGATGACAAAAAGGGGCCAGGCCATGATCGACCTCGCTAAAGAAATCGGTACCTGGGACAATTTTGTTGATCCGCAGAACACCGTGATGCCGGCCGACCTGAAGAAGTTATTCTCCAAACATACCACCGCGCTCAAACATTTCGAAACATTCCCCCCTTCCACCAAACGCGCCATTTTTGAATGGATAGCAACGGCCAAAAGGCCGGAAACGCGGCAGAAGAGGCTGGAAGAAACAGTGGAAAAAGCCGCCGGGAACATCAGGGCGAAATAAAAAAGGGCTGCTCCTTTTGAGCAACCCTCTTTACTATTTGGAAAGGAAATTTTCTATTCGGACCGCAGGCTTCTCACCGGGTTCATGGTAGCCGCTTTGATGCTCTGGAAGCTGACCGTGAGCAAAGTAATACCCAGCGCGCCAAGACAGGTGGCTGCAATGATCCATCCGGATATTTCCGTATGATAATCATAACGCAGCAGCCATTGTTGCATAAAATAATACCCCACAGGCACGGCTATCACCAGCGCAATAAATACCAGCACCACAAAATCCCTCGACATCAGGCGCCATAAAGCAAACACCGAAGCGCCCAGCACCTTGCGCACCCCGATCTCTTTCACCCGTTGCTCCGCCATAAAAGACGCCATGCCAAAGAGGCCCAGGCAACTGATGAATATCGCCAGGATGGCGAAAAAGCCGGCGAGTTTGCCGATGCGCTGTTCAGTCTCGAATTTGGCGCCATAGAGATCATCTACAAACTTGTAGTCGAAAGGCGAGCCCGGGTTGTATTTCTTAAATATCGTCTGTATCTGTGCGATAGATTGGGCCGGCGGTTTGGATGGATTGAGCCTTATGTTGAAGAGGCCGGTATTCTTTGGGTCCAGCGTGAACACGGTTCTGAATACGGGCTCGTAGGGAGACTGCATAACCATATCTTTCACTACGCCAATGATGATATATGCACGGTCATCTTTCCTGACGATTTCCCCAACGGGGTTTTTAAGGCCCATGAATTTAACGGCGGATTCGTTGAGGACCATGGCAGATGAATCGGTTGCAAAATCCCGGGAGAAGTCACGGCCGGCAATGATCTGCCATTTCACCGCTTTCCCGAAATCATGCGAAACATCTACCTGCGCAAAATTGCCCTGCGCGTCCGGCGGCATGTTTTTCCAGGTAAAACCGTTGTTTACCGCATTGATGGCCGTAGGGCCGCTGTTGGACATTCCTACAGCAGTTACGGCGCCCGAATTGATCAGGTCGGCACTGATCAGGTCGGACTTATCCAATATGCTCAGTGTGGTCATGGGGACTTCCAGCAGCCCTTCGCGCTCATAAGCGATGGGCCGGTTCTGTGCATAATAGATCTGCCGGAACACCACGACGGTGCCAATGATCAATATCACCGATACGCTGAATTGCAATACTACCAATACTTTCCGCGGCATCGCGGAAAAGCGGCCCGCGCGGAAAGTGCCTTTTAAGACTTTAATAGGCTGGAAGGAAGAAAGATACAAAGCGGGATAACTGCCGGCCAGCAATCCGGTAATAAAGGTGAAGCCGAGGCCGAGCATCCAGAATATCGGGTTCAGCAAAGGCAGGCGGACCTTTTTGTCCGCCACATCGTTGAATATGGAAAGGCCGGCCTGTGCTAACATTAAGGCAAATACGAACCCAATAGCCGCCAGCAGCAGCGATTCGCTGAAGAACTGCGCTACCAGTTGCCCGCGGACGGAACCGATGGCTTTGCGGATACCCACTTCCTTTGCGCGTTTTTCAGAACGCGCGGTGCTCAGGTTCATAAAATTGATGCAGGCCAGCAACAGCACAAACACGCCTATGATACCAAAGAGCCATACAAACTGTATCCTTCCCCCGGTATTTTTCCCCGCTTTCCACTCGGAGTAGAGATGCCATTTGCTCATGGGGTGCAGGAACACTTCCGGCTTATGGACCTTTTGTTCCGCCCGCACATTGCGCAGCCTGACGTCTTTTATCCTGGCTGAAACAGTGGCCAGGTCTGCGTTATCGGCCAGCTGCGCGTAAGTTTGCGTGAAATTGGAACGCCAGGGATTCTCCATTTCCTTGATCCAGGGTGAATTATTGATGTACAGCTGCCAGGGGGCGATAAATTCCAGGGCACGGAATGCGGAGTTGTAGGGGAGGTCTTCGTATACCCCGGTCACCTTCACGTCCGACTGGTCGTCCAGCCGCAGGATCTTGTCTATCGGGTCCCCGTCACCGAATATGGCTTTGGCGGTGCTGGCCGAGAGGAGGATGGAATTGGGGTCCTTCAGCCCGGCGCGGGTGCCTTTGAGCATTTTGAGCGAGAGCATTTCAGGGAAGTCCGGCTCGAAATGATTCCCCGATTTGAGGAGAGAATTCCCATGGTACGACAGCACATGTTCGTAGGTCCAGCCGGACATCACCACATATTTAAAATCACTGCCGTACTCCTCCCGGATCTTATCCCCGATCAGGTACGGTACTGCTGTTTGTGTGCCTGTTTCATTGTTAAACGTCTGGTGCTGCATGACTTGTACAATACGGTCGTAGTTGTCGTGCTGCTTACTGAAAGTCACTTCATCCCATATCCACAGGCCGATCAGCAGTGCCACGGCCATCCCGATGGAAAGGCCGGCGATATTGATCAGGGAGAACATTTTGTTCTTCAGGAGGTTTCTCCATGCGATCTTGAGGTAGTTCTTAATCATAGTTCAGGGTGCCGCGAAGAAGGTGCCAGAGTATCGCGGATTGCGCTGTTAGTCTATTATGTATTATATAAAAATAACAACTGTCCGGTTTTGGTACAATCATTGTCCGGTTCAGTAACATGATGGGTTTGAACGAAGAATCTCAGCCAAAAGAAAACGATTTCATCATACTCCCGTAACATTAAGGAAACACAATTTCAAGAAATTTCGAACATGAATTGGAAAGACTGGATGCAGCAGATTGATGAAGCACTTTTCATCAGTATCCACCAGGCGGGTTCCCACGAATTCCTGGACGTGTTTATGCTGCTTATGCGCAACGCGCTTACATGGGTGCCTTTGTACCTTTTTGTGCTTTTCTATATTATCCGGTACCGGAAAAATAAGGCATTGATTTTTCTCGTCTGTACGCTGATCACCTTTGCCATCGCGGATTATGGCAGCGCCAGCATTTTAAAGCCGATGTTCCAGCGGCTCCGTCCCTGTTTTAACGAAGACCTCCAGGGGCACCTGCGAAACCTGATAGAATGCGGCGGGCGTTACGGTTTCCCTTCCTCACATGCTTCCAACCATTTTGCACTGGCCACCTTCTGGTTCCTGAGCCTGCGCTCCATCGGCATCCGCAGATGGTGGTGGGTCTGGGTCTGGGCCCTGGTGATAGGATACGCACAGGTGTACGTGGGCAAACATTACCCGCTGGATATCGTGGGCGGCGCCATGTACGGCTTCCTGGTAGGCTGGCTGATATCAAGACTTTTCATCTGGTGGAACCAATCCGGTTTCAGGCTGATCAGGCCCAATCGTCGCCTGGATGCCTTAACTTAGAGACATTATGCAAACCTATCCTGCAACAACCAGATTCTGGTGGTGTGTAGCCATTATCGTCGTATCCCTTATTCCCGGCCTTTTTACCACGCTCATGGAGCCCGATGCCGCGCTGTATGCCGGTATTGCCAAACAGATCGTATGGCGCCACGACTGGGTGAACCTTTTTGCGGACGGCAAAGACTGGCTGGACAAACCACATCTTCCTTTCTGGATCAGCGCGCTCAGCTTCAAGATATTGGGAATCAGTACGTTTGCCTATAAACTGCCCGCTTTTCTCTGCTGGCTGCTTGGCGCCAGGTTTACCTATCTTTTTGCCCGTCATTTTTACGGGGAAGGCGCCGCGCAGATCGCCGCGCTCGTATATCTCACCGGGCTTCACGCCATCATCAGCAGCAACGATGTGCGGGCGGAACCCTACCTGACGTGTTTCCTCATCGGCGCATCCTGGTATCTCGTAAAAGCGGTTGGCAATACCTGGAGCATCGTGCCGGCGGCATTTTTCACCGGGCTGGCCATGATGACAAAAGGCCCCTTCGTACTCATCCCCATCGGCAGCGGTATGATATTGCACTGGGCAATGCAAAAGGACTGGCGGCAGTTCCTGCAATGGAAGTGGTACGTGTACCTGCTGCTCTGTGCCGTGTTCGTACTGCCGGAGATCTGGTGCCTCTACCTCCAGTTCGACGCGCATCCGGAAAAGGCAGTGTTTGAACGGCAGGGTGTTTCCGGCATCCGCTTTTTCCTGTGGGACAGCCAGTTTGGCCGATTCTTTAACACAGGGCCTATCAAAGGGAAGGGTGATCCTTTTTTCTTCCTGCATACACTGCTCTGGGCTTTTCTGCCCTGGAGCCTGTTGCTGTACATCGCTGTTTTTCAACGTTTCCGCAGGCTGCGCCATGGAGTGGAATGGATCACGCTGGGGGCGGGTATGGTCACCCTGCTGGTGTTTTCGCTTTCCCGATTCCAGTTGCCGCATTACCTGAATATTTTATTCCCGTATTTCAGCATACTGCTGGCCGCCTGGCTGTTTGAGCTGGTGCCGGCAAAGAAAATATTTATCACGCAGCGGGTGATCTCCATGATCGTGGTAGTGCTGCTGGCGGGAATAACCGTGCTATTCCAGCCGCCGTTCTGGTGGATATACCTGGTGCTGAGCGTTGTGGCGCTTGGGGTATGGTGGCTGCTGAAGAAGCCGGAGGATGTTGTGCGCGTAAGCGTGCTGGCGGGTGTATGTGTGGCTGTTTTCCTGAACGTGTTTTTTTATCCCGAACTGGTCACTTACCAGGGAGGATCGGAAACCGCGCACTGGAAGAACAAAAAATTCCCCGGCGAAAAGGTGCAATTTTATAAGATCAATTCCTACTCCTTCGAGTTTTACAGCGATGCCCCGGTAGAGCGGAGCGACAGCGCTTCCGGGCTGGTGTACACCGGCAGGGAAGGCGTAGCCGCCCTTGATGAAGGAGGCGTGCCGTATAAAACGGAAGGGGTATTCTCCAGCTACCGCGTCACCCGGCTGGATGGAAAATTTGTGAACCGCGCCACAAGAGCAAAAGAACTGGACAGTGTGTGGGTGCTGCGTATCAGGAATTAGTTTTCACCCGCTTGCTGCTGAGCCATATGGCCAGCCAGTACCAGTATGCCACCGGCGCGGCAGCTTTTTTATCGTTATTTACCTGCTCCTTTCATAATTCAGGCCGATCACACCGGACTTGAATTGTTGCCGTCCAGCGAAATATGCATGGCAATCACTATCTTTTTCATCCTTGTTGTTTTTGGATCTGCTCGCGGATATATTTTTCCATCTTGTTCAGTGTCTCTTTGCCGCGTTCGGTTGCGTTCACCTTGCGGTTGAGCTCTGCTATCAATTCTTCGGAAGCGAATACGGAGCGCATGGTAAGCAGGGTTTTGCCATCCACTTCTTCAAAACTCACGTATACTTTAAAGCTGATAGTATCCTGCTCATCGCCATGCTGGTAAACGAGAAGGGAGGGTTCCACTACTTCCAGGTACTGCACTTTGTTGTCATAATTCATCCCGTCGCCGTGCATGATAAACCGCCAGTATTTACCGGGCTGCACTTCCATGGAGTGATTCGTAATGGTAAAACCATCGGGCCCCCACCATTTTTTAAGATGCTCCGGCTGTGTCCATACTTCCCATACGAGTTCCCGTGGGGCATCCAGCAGCCGGGTGTGGATGAGCTGATTGCCTTCCTGGCGGAAGGAGTTACTTTTTTCCTGCATTCTTTTTTTCTTTTTGAAGTTTAGCTAAATATTTTTCCAGCGTATCGAGCTTGCGATCCCAGTATTTACGGTATTGATCCACCCAGGAAGAGACTTCAGCAAGCTTGTCCAGCTGCGGTTCGCAGAACCTTTCCCGGCCCTGTTGTTTGATCACAACCAGCCCGCATTCCGTGAGTATCTTGATATGCTGGGATACGGCGGACCGGGTGATATCAAAGTTCTCCGCAATGGCGTTCAGGTTCATAGACTGGCTGGCGATCAGGCCGATGATCTGGCGGCGGGTGGGGTCCGCTATGGCCTGGAAGACATCTCTTCTTGTTTCAATAGACATTATGTAAGTATTTACTTACATAAAAGTACATGTAAGCATTCACTTACGCAAATTTATTTTTGAAAGGGCTTTCATTCAGGCTGCGTGAGCTGACAGGGCGCCCTGTTTACCTGGTTGCGGTAGCAGGAATAATATAAAGATCACCACACAGAGACAGAGAATATTGGCCCCGATACCATAGGCAAAAGCCATGGGATGATCGGGAAGCGGGGTCTGGTTGAGTATATAATAATAGATCCCGCCCATGATGCTGATGCCCAGGGCCGAAGCTGTTTGCTGGAAGGTGGAGAATATTCCCGCGGCAACGCCCGCATGTTTCTCCGGGAGGTTGCCCAACGCAACCGTCAGTAGCGAGGGGAGTACCAGCCCGTTCCCCAGGCCATATAAACCGATCAGCAGCATCACACAAAATCCGCCGGGCTGTTGCCTGAACAAAAATACCTGCAGTATGAATGAGACCATGATGAGGGCGGCGCCCAGCAGCAATACTTTTTTACCAAACCTGACGATAAGATGAGAAGCCGCCATGGCGGAGATCATAAACAGGATGGCATGCGGGATAAAATACATACCGCAGGCGAATGCGGTTAATCCCAGGCCGTTTTGCAGGTACACGGCGCACATCAGCAGGTAAGCGGTGTGCAGCATAAAATGGAACAGGACGGTTAACAAGCCCAGGTTAAATTCCCTGATCCTGAATAATGAAATGTCTATCAATGGTCCTTTATGTTGCAGGGTTTTATGTCGCTGATGGCGGATAAACAGGATGAATATACATACCGCCAGCACCAAAAGGGCGATGCTCCACAGCGGCCAGCCCTTTTCCCTTCCTTCCGTCAATGAATAGATCAGGGAAACAAGCCCGGCGGTGAGGATCAATGCGCCGGGATAATCAAATTGCTGTGACCTGTCTTTTTTCGTTTCATCGAGGAATGACCATATCATCAGTAAAGACACGATCCCCGCGGGCAGATTGATCAGGAAGATAAGCCGCCAGCCTGCAATGCCCCACAGCGTAGTATCTGCCAGGTAACCGCCGAGTATCTGCCCGATGATGGCGGCAATACTTAATGTGACACCATACCAGCCGATGGCGATCGCTCTTTTTTTCTGGTCCATATACAGCACATTGATGTAGGCGATAGATTGAGGGACCATAATAGACGTACTGATACCCTGGAAAAAACGGATGATATTAAGTTGGGTAGCTGTTTGTGAAATCCCGCAGAGGCAGGAGGTAAACGTAAAGAAAAACATTCCCCACAGAAAGGTTTTCTTTTTGCCAAGATAATCGCCGGCACGGCCACCGGTGACCAGGAATGCGGCGCTGCCGAGCAGGTAACCGGCAATTACCAGCTGGATGTCCCCGTTTGTGGCGGACAATCCTTTCTGTATCGCCGGGATGGCCATGTTAATGATAAAAATGTCGATGACATACAATAAAGGTGCGGTCAGAATAGTGACTAACGCCAGTCTTCCGGATCTGTTATTCTTTTTCATATTGAGGATTCCGTGCGGGGCTGGCACAGCATCTCCCTGTCCATTTACAGGTAAATGAATGAAGGGCCGCCCGCGGTGATATTTGTTTTCTCAAAAGTAAGCGGAGGGAAAGGGGCGGGCAACCGCTAAATTGACAACCATTTTTTATCAATAAAAAAAGCACCGGTATATGCCGGTGCTTTTGTATCTGGTAGGAATGATTGATCTAATTCTGTTGCCGTTTTTTTCTTTTCACGAGCAGATAACACAGGTATAAAAATATGATCCAGCCGGGAATCAGTTCTACAGGAAGTTTCATCCCGGTGATCCACATCAGCACAAGGATGCCCAGCAGGAACACCAGGCAAATGTAATTTGATAAAGGGTACATAAAGGAGGGGAATTTGGTGCGCACATTTTCCGCGAGCATTTGTTTTTTGAACTTCAGGTGGACTACGCTTATCATCAGCCAGTTGATAATAAGGGAAGACACCACCAGCGACATCAGTACGCCCAGTGCTTTTTCCGGCATCAGTTTATTCACGACGATGCACACGGCCGTCAGCAATCCCGATATGAGGATGGCATTCACGGGCACATGGTTTTTGTTCAATTTAGACAGGAATGAAGGAGCGTTGCCTTGTTCGGCCAGGCCATACAGCATCCTGCTGTTGCTGAATACACAGCTGTTGTATACAGAAAGGGCGGCGGTAAGTACGATCAGGTTCAGCGCATTGGCGATCAGGCTGGTAAAATAAATGGTATGGCCCGCAAGGGTGAACTGGAAACCCTGGAGCTTATTAAAGACCGTTACAAACGGGCTGCTGTCTGTCGTGATGCTTTTCCAGGGCGACAATGCGAACAGGATGATGAGCGCGCCCACATAAAATATCAGGATGCGGTAAATGACCTGGTTGGTAGCGCGGGGTATTGTTTTTTCAGGATTGTCCGCCTCCGCCGCGGTAATGCCGATCAGCTCCAGCCCGCCAAAAGAAAACATGATGAGGGCAATAGCAGCCAGCAATCCCTGGTAGCCGCCATTTCCATCGGGTTCCAGCAGGCCTTTCGGGAAAAAGCCGCCATCGTTCCAAAGATTCTGTATGCCGGCCTGTGGCCCGCCGGTACCGCTGAACAGCAGGTAAACGCCAAACACGATCATGGCTATAATGGCTACTACCTTAATGATGGAGAACCAGAATTCCGCTTCCCCATATACTTTCACAGAGCTCAGGTTCAGCGCGTTCACCGCTACAAAAAAGAAAAGGCTGGAAGCCCACAAAGGGATCTCCGGCCACCAGAACTGCACGTATATCCCGATGGCCGTCAGTTCGGACATGCTTACGAGGATATACAATACCCAGTAATTCCACCCGGAAGCAAAACCTGGAAACGTGCCCCAGTGTTTGTAGGCAAAATGGCTGAAACTGCCGGACACCGGCTCTTCCACGACCATTTCACCCAGCTGGCGCATGATAAAAAATGCAATGATCCCTGCCAGTGAATAACCAAGAATAACGGAAGGGCCGGCCAATACCGCGGCCGGTCCTATGCCCAGGAACAGGCCCGTACCGATGGCGCCGCCAAGTGCGATGAGTTGTATATGCCGGTTTTGTAAGCCTCGTTTGAGCTGCTGCTCTGCTGGTTTAGTGGTAGTAGTGTTCAATGTTATTGCGCTGGATAAGGTTGTAAGATGGGGAATTTTAGGAAAACAACAGGTGTTTTTTGATGGATGTCTTTCTTCACTACTCATGCGGGGGCATGGATATGCTGTTGGGGAAGGCGCTACTAAAAATATTTTTCGATGGTCAATCCGTAGTTGATGAAGAGGTTCTCGCGGTCCGTGCGGGTGATCCGGTTGTAGTTGAGCACGGCAGTAATGGCCAGCCAGGAGCGGAGCTTGACGGACAGGGCATTGGTGCTTTTGATGATATAGTCATCGCTGTATTGGAGCGATTGCTGGAGGAAATGAGCGCCTTCCAGTACGATGATATTTTTGACTGTCCATTTGTAATAGATGCGCAGGGAGTTCCGGAAAGTGTGATATACATCGGGGATCGTGTCGTGGAGCAGCAGGTCGCTGCTTTCGAACAGGATGCCGTCGCTGACGTTCAGCGTGGCGTTGGGCTTGCTGATCACATTCCAGGCAGCGCCCGCGCCACCCTGGAAGCGGTTGTTGATCTTCAGGGAATAACTTTTGTCGTAGCCGGTAAGGCCCCAGTAATAGAAGTTCCTGCCGTGCGGGTAAAGACTGAAGTTCATAGAACCGGTGAAATCATTGTTGCTCACATCGCCGTTGGACTGGCCATATAGATAAGATGCGTCCGCATTCAGCGATATTTTTTTCCGGCTCACTTTAAATGCCATCGCATTGTTCAGCAGGTATGAATTGCCATCGTCTGTTTTGTTGATAGCGCCGGTGGATGCGTATTTGATATAATAATGTGTGGAATCGCTGAACTGTGAAAAAGCAGGTGCGGCATACAGCAGTACAAATAAAAAAGTAAACATCCTCCTCATCGTCGTGTAATAATTTTTTGAAGGCAGTAAGGCACAATTAACGTGCCTCAATATGTTGTGCCTGATCGCGGTTTACAGATCAATGACAATTTAAAACCACGATATCGTTGAAAAAGAGGTCCGAAGGATTGGGTTAAAATATGAGCAGTTCTATGAGAGGATTTGCGCAAAAGCCACCTTATGTCAGGCAGATCGCAAATATTTGTTAAAGAAACTATAAAATTTACCGATAAAACGCCGTACCTTATCGCTAAATCGGGATCGGTCACAACTATGTCAGTTCGACGCATCAAATTTTAATATTGCCGAAGAAGGGCATAGATTAGACATCAGAAGGATAGAAGTCTTTTAAACAGCGCAAATAAATCGAGAAAAAGAGAGGCTCACGGAGCACATAAACCGGATTTAAAAACAACCAAAAAGCATAGCAACAGATTCCTGAGAGCAAGTCCGGATAGAAGAATTAGCGTAAAATCGCAACATAGTGAACCAAGATCAGAATTGAAAGAATTGCCGTCAGATTGAAAAAAATGTCGCCCGTCCCCAGGAGAACAGTGAGTTTCTGCCGCGACTAATATCAACCACCTGTCGGCTTTAATTGACACAATGATTCCAGGCAAAAATTAATTTTCCCAACTTATTCACGGGGCATTGTCCATCATGAAGAATATCCCTGAAACTCCATGGTAGTATGCTAAATCGATTTTGCCTTGGATCAAATACAAAACGTTACTCTTACAATTTACCATTTGTGCCTAAACTATTTCATATGAGTATGTAGACATCTGAGACCAGACAGCCATTATCTAAACGCCTTGCCGCTTCCTGAAATATCAAGGCCCGATCTCCACTGCTATCCAGCATAGCGGTACGGCGTTTTATTGCCCGGCTTTATCAAAAAGCATGTCCTCCGCTGCTATCCCATATAGCGGCGAGGCTTCCTATTGCCTTTACATGAAGAAAATATATTCCTAACCATAAAAACACACAATGACCTGACACTTACAACATGATTGAATTATTAGCACCTGATCTAAAACTTATAACAACCAAAATTTAAGATTATGTTTAAAAGAACTCTCCAGCTGATGTTCCTGCTCCTGCTGTCATTGCATGGAGCCGCCCAGGAACAGAAGGTCACTGGTACGGTGAAGGACAAGACCGGCAGCGCTTTGCCGGGCGTTACCATTGCAGACAAAGGCGTAAAAAACAGCGGCACCGTAACCGATGCCAATGGCAACTTCTCCCTTACCGTAAAGGGCACCGCCAGAACCCTGATATTTTCCATCATCGGTTATAACAACCAGGAAGTGGACGTTGCTGGCAAAACCAGCATCAACGTCGTAATGGAAGTGAACACCAAAACGCTGGGAGATGTGGTGGTGATCGGCTACCAGGAAGTATCCCGCCGGAAAAACACCGCGTCCATCGCCACCGTTAAAGGCGAGACGATTGCGAACCTGCCCGCCCCGAGCGTGGATATGATGCTGCAGGGCCGCGTATCCGGCGTGAACGTGCAGAACTTCTCCGGGGAGCCGGGTATCCGCAATACCATCGTGGTACGCGGCAACTCTTCCGTATTGCGCGGCTATGACGAGGCGCGCGCATTGAGCGCACCGCTGTACGTGATAGATGGTGTACCCACCTCCGCCACCGAATTTGGCGGAATAGACGCTTCCGGCACAGGCACCAACGCCATCGCCGGCATCAACCCGAACGATATCGAATCGCTGGACATCCTCAAAGATGCCTCCGCTGCCGCCATCTACGGTTCCCGTGGGTCCAACGGTATCATCATCATAAAAACCAAACGCGCCAAAAAAGGCAAGCCTGAATTTAACTTCAGCACCTATATGGGCATTTCAAAGAAACCCCAACTGACGGAAGTAGTAGCCGGTGCGGAAGAACGCAGGATGAAAATGGCCGTGATGGACCTGTACAACGGCCCCATCGACGATGAAACATTGCCCATGATGCTCACGGACAGCCTGAACCCGGACTTCAACAACGCTACCGACTGGCAGAGTTATTTTTACCAGAACGGGATGATCAACAACTACGATCTTTCTATGTCCGGCGCCAACGATGTGATCAATTACCGCATCAGCGTGGGGCATTACAAGGAAGACGGTATCGTTAAAAACACCGGCTTCAAACGGTATACCATCATGGGTACCATCGGCTCGCAGCTGGCGCCCTGGCTGAATAACCAGACCCGCTTCCGCGTAACCCGCACAGACCGCCCGCGCAGCATCAACGAACGTACCGGCAGTTTTTTTGCATTTGATTCCTACAGCCTGCCTTCTTCGTTCTATAAACTGACGGACAATACGAGGGAATACCTGCTGGGCAACGACAGCCGCCAGGACAAAAACATCAACAACAACGTGCTGTTCACCACCGCCTTTAACGCCAACGTTGCCAAAGGCCTGAACTTCAACGTCACCGCCAACTATGAAAACAGGGCATCCAACCGTGATTATTACCAGCCTTCCGTAGTGCGGGACAATAAACAGGGTTACGCCTATTTCTACAGCGATAAAACGGAAATCGCCTCCCTTTACACCACCCTGGAATATTCCAAGGCATTCGGCGCGCATCATCTGAACCTGATCGGCGGGCAGAACCTGGAATACACCAAATGGGTCTGGAATTCCGGCGACGCGGACCTGATCCCTAACGACTATGCATGGGCGGTGAACGTGTCGAACAAACTGTTCTCCAATACTTCCTCTTCCATACAGGAAACAGGTCTGCAAAGTCTTTTCGCACGCGTGAACTATGATTTTAAAGACCGTTACCTATTGTCCGCTTCTTTCACGGGAGACGCTTCTTCCAAATTTGGCGCGGATAACCGCTGGGGCGCATTCCCTTCCGTGTCCGCGGGATGGATCGTGTCCGACGAACCGTTCTTCCAGGACCTCAACTGGCTCAGTTTCCTGAAGATCCGCGGTAGCTACGGCATCACGGGCAACCAGCCTGAGAAGAACTACCTGGGTTATAATAATTACAATGTGAACAGGGCCGGTTTTGGTGACAACAACGACGTTACTTCCTACAATGGTACTTCCGTGATCACCCCGAACTACAGGGATGGGATCGCGCAGAAAGACCTTTCGTGGGAAGAATCCAAGCAGGGCAATATCGGTTTCGAAGCAGGATTTTTTAAAGACAGGATACATGTGGTGGTGGATGCTTACAAACGTGAGACGACCAAAGGCTTTTTCTCATACCTGCTGCCCAATGCAAGCGGTTACACCGAAGCGCAGACCAACGCCATTGGTACCCGCAACGCCGGTCTGGAAGTGACCATCAATACCCGCAACCTCAATCCCAAGAGCGAGCTGCAATGGTATACGGACCTTACTTTTTCCTACAATCAGAACATGATCACCGCGTTGCCGAACGGCGGGCGCAGTATTGTGTTCAATTACAATACCGGGGTATATGGCTCGGATTACCTGCTGTCCGTAGGGCTTCCCGCCAACCAGTTTTATGTGTTTGAATACAAGGGTATTTATTCCCGCCAGGAAGACATTCCCTTCAACCTGCTCACCGGTCAGCCGCTGAAGAACTTCGTGGGCTGGGATTATTACGCGGGCGACCCGATCCTCGTGGACCAGGACGGCAACTTTGACCTGAAAGAGCCGATGGACCAGATCGTTGGTGGAGACCCCAATCCCAAATTTTACGGAGGCGTGCTGAACAACCTTACCTGGAAAGGATTCACATTCGGCGTATTCCTGAACTATACCTTCGGCAGGGACATCCTGAACAGCTACAATAACCGCCGTTTTGAATACCTGTTTGAAGCCACCGGCGACGAAGGCGAACGTAACCTCGCCAAACGGGCCATTATGGATATCGACAAACTGAACTACTGGAAAAAACCGGGCGATAAAGCGGACCTTCCCACTTTCTCCCTCGTAAACGGCCAGCGCTCTCCCTATCGTTTCCTGGATAAAAGCACGATGTACATTGAGAACGGCGATTATCTCCGCATCAAAACCATCACGTTTGGTTACAATTTCAACGAGCACATGCTCCGGAACCTCAAGATCAAACGCCTCCGCCTGTATGGTGTGATCGATAACATCTATACTTTCCAGCATTCCAATGTTCCCGATGCGGAAGCCGTGAACGCTTACGGTGTGTATGACGGCGATGGTTACCCCATCCCCAAGAAGTTCACCTTCGGGCTGGATTTCGGGTTTTGATAAGTGTGAATAATTGTAACATCTAAACTGAAAGAAATGAAACGTTTCAAATATATCCTTCCCGCGCTGATAACCACGTGGCTTCTGCTGGCGGGCAGTTCCTGCAAAAAAATACTGGAACTGGAAAGCAAAAACGTGCCTTCCAGCAATAAGTTCTGGAAAACAGACAAAGACGCCCTGGCGGGCCTGCTGGGCGGTTATTCTCTCCTGCGCGACGCATTGACGGATGAGAACAGGTATTATGTGTACGGGGATGTGCCCGCCAATACTTTTGAGATCACCTATTATTCGGATTACTCCATTCACCAGATCCGCGACGGCTCTTTTGACGGCGTTTATTACGGCTACCTGGAAAACCTCCAGGACTGGACAAAGTTCTACAAGGCCATCGCACAGGCGAACCTGCTGATCGAAAAGATACCGGGAATACCGGAATCCGCTTTCCAGGAAAACGTTAAGAATTATTATCTCGGCGAATCCTACTTCCTGCGGGCGTACAATTACTTTTTTATCTCCCGCGTATGGGGCGATGTGCCGTTGGTACTGGAAGCTGTGGAAGACGTTGCCGAAGCGAAAAATTATGGCCGTGAGAAACAGGACGTAGTGCTGAAACAGGCGCTGGACGACCTGGACAAAGCCCTGGCCATGTTGCCACAAGCCCCGCTGTCCTCCAACGACCGTGGCCTCAGGGCTACCAAAGCAAGCGCCATTGCTTTAAAGGCGCATATCCTCGCCTGGATGAAGGACTACGTAAAATGCGAGGAAGTGACCCGCGACCTGGTGGGCAATCCCGGCAGTTATGGTCTTACATTTATTACAGACTCCGCCGCGTATTCCAGGATGAGCATCGGTAAATCCACCGAAGCGATCTTTGAGATCAATATCAGTTATGAACAGAATGAAGCTTCCTGGAATGGCATTGGTCAAAAAACGCTCTGGAACCCTTACCTGGCCACCCGTTTCATAGACGATAACAAAGACAGAGTGCCCTGGAGAGTACACCAGGGAACCATGAGCAACCTTTTCTGGGAAGCCGGCGACAAACGTTCACAGCATTGGTTTTATCATGACAATATCGCCGACGCGTACATGCTGACGAAATATTCCAACGTGATCTACAAAGACGGCGACCAGAGAAGAGATCCCCGCTATTCCAATAACATCCTCATCTTCCGCCTGTCCGACATTATCCTGCTGAGGGCTGAAGCGCTGTACAAAACAGGGAAGGAAGGCGATGCGAGAACGTTGATGAACATCACCCGCAACCGCGCCGGGATCGGCGATGTGGACCCCGGGCTCACCGGCGAAGATTTCTTTTATGAGCTGATCTGGGAAAGAGGCCGTGAACTGTATGCCGAAGGGCATTTTTACTGGGACCTGCTGCGTACGGACATTGCCACGCCGTATTTCAACACGGTATTCACCGAAGCAATGCACCCGGGTAGCACTACCTACGGGCGCAATTACTGGCCTATTCCGCGCAAGCTGTTCAAAGACAACCTGCTGATGAAACAAACCACCTACTGGAACGGCAGACTTTAACCTGATCAACTAAAAACGTACATCATGAAACTTTCCATAAAAATGCTGATCGCCGCTTTGCTGGTCGCCTCTTTTGTATGCTGCAAAAAAGACGACTATTTCATCGGTGGCAGCCTGCACAATCCGCAATTCAACGGTACCACCTACGAGTACCTGAAAACGAACCCGCTTTTCGATACGCTGCTGCTGCTGATAGACAAGACCGGCCTGAAGGACGAAGTGAACGCGGCCAATACCACTTTTTTTGCGCCCACGGATTACGCCATTAAAAAATACGTGAAGGGCGTGGTGCAGGAACGGAAGCGCCTCGAAACAGGGGATGAGAACCTGGTGTTTGAATTCGGCGAGCTGGATTTTGCACAACTGAAAGATTCCCTGCGGGCTTACATCTTCGGTGAAAAGATCGAAAGGGGGGCGCTGAACAGCACAGGCAAGTATTTCTCCGCGAAAGACGGCGAGCAGCGCCACATTACGCTTTGGGACGATCCCACCAGCGACTATGTTTCCGGCGGCCTCACGAACCTGCCCAAGTACATTTATTTCACCAAAGTGATCGGTTCGCTGGACCCCCTGGATAACAAAGCCGTTCCCCAGACAGAAAGGGACATGCGCATGCAGGTGCAGACATCCGGTATACAGACGACGAATGGCATCTTACATGTACTGACCAACGGCCATACTTTCACCTTTGCAACCGCACCTTAAACCAGATCATTTATGAAGAAGTATATAAATTTTCCCAACTGCCTGATGCTGATCGCCCTGGGGTTTGTGACGTTCATGTCCTGCGAAAAAGTGCCCATCGGTTACATCAGCGACCAGATCCGTTACGTGAACGATACGTTCCGCATACCGAGGGGTACCAATTATAAAAGCAACCCGCAGGCCTTTGAGCTGGACGGCTCCAACTATCCCATCAGCGTAAAACTGCTGGAAGTGAGGGACCTGGCCACCGGCAAACCCACCGATGTGTTCAACGAGCCGCATGAGGTATATATCTGGAATGCGCTGTTTAATGTTGATACGGATACCACGGTAGCCCTTTTGAACAAAAAAAGGAACAAACAGAACGTGCCTTCCCTCGAAATCGTGGAAAAGTCCGGCCAGCTGATCCTCAACGAAGGCTCACTGGACATTCCTGTCGGCAAATACGCCTTTGATATACAGGTGACCAACGGCAGCGGTGTTAAGACGTTCAAGAACATTTCCGTTATCGAAATGCTCGACCAGCCTTTTGAAGACAAAGGGACCGGCTGCGCATATTTCATAGACGGTACAAACACGAGCGGCGACATCGCCATCCCCACCATGACGTACAAAAAGATCTCCGGAGACGGTTACCAGGTGCGTCTGAAGGTGGTGGACAAAAATGGGCTGGCGTTCAACCCAAAACTGGGAGAGCTGCAAAAGCGCGGTGACAGGCCGTTATTCGAAACCTACGCCAAGTTCAACCCGGTGGAATACACCGATACGACCATGATCTGCAACTATGAACTGACACCTTTCCCGATCCTGGAGGCCCCGGGTTACGGTTACCTGATGTATTACCGCATCCCCAGCAACAAAGTGATCATTGACCCGGGAGTAACCCCGAATGTTCCCGGTCAGACTTACAACGTGAACCCCCGTTGGGCTTTCCGTTTGCTGGTGAAAGGAACATATGAGGTAACGGTAAGGTTACCGAAGGTGACGCGAAAACCTTAGAGAGAGCGCTAATATCTCAATCAGACAGAATCGCCTGGCCGTTTGGTCGGGCGGTTTTGTTTATGAAAAAAATAAAGGCTCCGGGAGGCGAAGCCTTTATAATGTTATTGGCGGGAATAGGCTTGCGCAAACTCATTGGCAAAAGATTCCAGGCCGCGTTTTCCCCATACTTTCTGTGCATACCGGCTGTAGTGTTTGTCCAGCACGCCTTCACGGATGGCAATCCCCATATCGATGAGATAATGCTGTGCTATATCGCGTGAGAGCCCCCTGGCAGTCAGCGCTTCCAGCAGCTGCTCATCCGGGAACTGTACCCATTGCAGCTCCGGGCGATCTACAGCCTCGCCGAGTATCCCGGCAATCTCTTTTCCTGTCTTACGGTCGCTGGAGATATAAAGCACTTCCTTTCCCCGGAATGCACGGGTTTGAAGCGCATCCGCCGCGGCTTCGGCAATATCCTGCGGATGGCTCATTACCATGGCGGTGGAGGCAGCGAAATTGTTGCCGATGATACACTGGTGACGGATCAGGTCGATGCTGCCGTAGAGGTTCGTATAAAAAAGACCGGGCCGCAGGTGCAGGATATTTGTATCCGGCAGGTGGTTGAGATGATCTTCCATATTCTGAAACCCTTCCAGCGGGGCGCTGCCGGCGAGCGGAGAAGCGGCGCTGCTGAGGTTGACCACATATTTTACGCCGCCTGACCGGATCGCTTCCGCATAGCTGTTCTGTACATTCCGGACAAATGTGTTATAATCCGCCGCGCCGGGATTGGGCGGTATCATGGTATAGATGGCGTCCGCCCCTGAGAATGCCCGGTGGAGGAAGGCGCTGTCTTCCAGCGACCCGATCGCGGGCCAGGCTTTTATGGCTTCTATTTGTGCTGCGCGTTCAGGCTGATGGCTGATGAGGGTTACGTTGTGCCCTTGCCCGATAAGGATTTCCGCGATCCTGCCGCTGATGTTCCCAATGGAACCGGTGAGAGTGATATGCATAATTTTGTTGTTTGGTTATTTACTTATGCAAAAGTATCTTTGTACTTACTTTTTGACAAGTACTTACCCTAAAGTATGTATACCCATGACGAAGGTTAAAGAAAGCTCCACCATCCAGCTGAACAAACAAACGGCGCTCCAGTTGTGCCCGATCACCTACCTGATGGAGAAGATCGGGGGTTACTGGAAACCGATCATTTTGTTCCACCTGTTATCCGGCAGCAAACGTTACAGCGAATTAAAAAAAGCGATACCGCATGTCACGGAAAAAATGCTGGTGCAGCATCTCAAACAACTGGAATCGGACGGACTGGTATCGCGCGTGTCGCTGCCCGTGGTGCCGCCGCATGTCACGTACAGCCTGAGCGATAAGGGCATGGCGCTGCGGCCCGTGCTGCATGCTATGGCGAACTGGGCGATTGCGGACGGAAAAAAGATGAAGAAACCATTGTTCCGGACGATGAAGGAATTCCCAGTGAAATGATCCTGCGGGATTTTAAATGACTTCCCGGGATTTTACCGCGCTGATGTTTCCCACCGGTTTCACCTGATTTACTACATGCAGCCGAAACGGCGTGTTAAACAGGATATGCTGAAATATTTCCTCTATGAAAAAAGGGCTGACCATCCGGCCAGCCCTTTGTATTAAATGAAGTAGGGAATTAATATCCGTCGTTCTGTCTCAAACCCGGCTCCACCTTGAGGCTGTTCTCGTGGAACGGCCAGAGGTAGTTGTTGGGCCTGAAGGCGCGGTCTTCCACTTTCAGGGTAGTCATCTGCCCGTTCAGCATGCGGGAGTGGCCCATAGCTGGCTGATTCAGCACGGTTTCGGCGATCTTCCAGCGGATGATGTCGTCGTAGCGGCGTCCTTCGCCAGCCAGTTCAATGCGGCGTTCGTTGCGGATCAGCGCGATCCATTGCTGCTGTGAGTAGCCGGCATATTTAGTCAGGGTCACATCGGCGGCTGTCATGTCCAGCCCGCCGCGCCTGCGGATATCATTGATGTTGGTTTTGGTAAGGGCATCCACCTGGTTCAGCATGATCTTCGCTTCGGCGTACGTCAGCAGTACTTCGGCGTAACGGATGAAGGGGAAATGCATGTTGCCGCCGGTTTTAAATGCGTCGGTCACGTCCACGAACTTCTTGTACCAGAAGCCTGAGCGGCTGGCGCGGGCATTCTCGTAGTACATGGGGTTGTTCGGGTCGTAGATGTTGATCGGCTCGTTCACGAAAATATCACCGGGAATGAATATACTGGCCGCCAACCGCGGGTCACGGTTCAGTTTGGGATTAAGCTCGTATTCCTGTTTGGTGTGCAACTGGCTTTGATCGATCGGATCGCCTTGCAGTGTCCAGTAGGAATCTATCAGGGCTTTCAGCGGCACCACGAAGGACTGCCCGTTGCCGGTGCGGTACTGTGGGGCCAGGTGCTGAAACGATTGGGTGGCGGAGTTGTTATGGCTTTGCATATCCATTTCCAGGATGAACTCCTTGTTGGTCTTGTCTGCCTTATAACTGAACAGGTCCCCATATACAGGGTGCAGCTGGTATTTATTCGAGTCCATGATCTCTTTGGCTAGGCGGGCCGCCAGTTCATACCGTTCGAAATACAGCGCGTAACGCATGATCATCGCTTTCATGGAATAGCGGTTGAACATGTAAGCGTCGGAACCATACTCGTCCGGGGGCAGTTTGTTGGCCACGGCTTCGGCCAATGGGAACAGTTCATTAAGGATATCTTCTTTAGGCCTGGAAGGCTGCAGGGCAGATTCTAGGTCAGCGGGCTCCAGGTAGAACGGCACGCTTCCCCAGCGGGCTACCAGCTCGAAGTAGTGCCAGGCGCGGATACCTTCCAGGACGCCACGGTATTTTTCACGCACGGCTTCGTCTTCCACATAAGGAATGTCAGCATTGGCGATGAACACGTTGAGACGGCCCAGGTGTTTCATGTGCAGCTCGTAGTGGTAAAGGAATGCCGCAGTGTTGGAGTTGAAGTTGCCGTTAGCGATCCTTTGGTGGTGATGGTTTTCTGTACGGCTGTAGGCATCGTCTGATTTGCCGTCTTCCATATAAGGAAGCCTTTGCAGCACGGTGTGATTGGTATATACGTCGTACATGCTGGAATATACTACGCGGCGGAGGTCTTCTTCCGTATTGAAGAACTCGGAGAATTTTGTGGCTGTCGGGTCACTCTTGTCGAGGAACTTCTCGCATCCCGTTAAGGCAGTAAGCAGGAGGGAGGCATAAATTAATTTCTTCATATTCATATTCGGCGAATAAGTTGATTAGAACATTGTGGCTTTTAATCCGATGCTGAAGTTGGCCATGCGGGGATAGTTCCCATTGCCGCCGTTACGCTCTGGCTCGAGGCCTTCCCAGTTGGTGAAGGTGATAGCGTCCTGCGCGTTCACATAGATGCGCACGTTGCGGATCTGTGAGCCGATCCTTGGAATGGTATAGCCCAGCTGGATCATTTTGACGCGAAAGTAAGCGGCGTTGCTCAGCCATACGTCAGACAGGTTGGTATTGGTGGACGTGCCGGTCCAAACGCGCGGGAAGCGGCTGTTGGGATTTTCAGGCGTCCAGCGGTTGTCTGCATAGTACTGGCGGGGTGCCCCGAGAGCGTTGGTGGCGCCGTCTACGAGTACGGGATAACCTTCCATGCCGTTAAGGCGGCCGGTGCGTTCGCCTACGCCCTGGCCAAGCACGGCAAAGTCCCAACGTTTATAGCTAAGGTTCAGGTTAACGGAATAATTCATGTGCGGGTACGGATCACCGAGGTTCACGCGGTCTTCGTTGTTGATCACGCCGTCTTTGTTCTGGTCTACATAACGGATGTCGCCGGGAAGGGTGTTCGGAAATCTCGCCGGAGAACCTTCCACCTCTGCCGCATCGCGGTAAAAACCATCTGCCTTGTAGCCATAATAGTTATCCAGGGCGATGCCACGGTACCAGACCTTATCGTTGTTGTCTTTAAAGATCAGCGTATCGTTGGCTTTATAACCGGCTTTCATTATTTCGTTGCGGTTGTCGAAGAGCATACCGCCGATGCTGTATTTGAGATCACCGATATTGTCGCTCCAGGTGGCAGACAGCTCAAAACCTTTATTGTCCACCTCACCGATGTTCACGGCCGATTCCAGTGTGTGTGAGCCGGTAAGCGGTGGTACGGGGAAGTCGGAATAGATCAGGTCGAAGGAGTGTTTCTTATACACGTCGGCGGTAATGGTCAGGCGGTTGTCGAGCAAAGTTGCTTCCATCCCAAGGTTAGCCTGCTTTTGTTTTTCCCAGGAGAACGCGGGATTGGGAAGGCGCATGGTCCAGCCCCAGGTGTTCACGATCTCTTCCCAGAGGTAAGGGTCTACGTTTTCATTACCGATAAGGCCATAGGAAACACGGAACTTCAGGTTGTTTAATTTGCCGGACCGCACGATCGGCTTCATGAAGTTTTCGTTGGTCACGTTCCAGGCCAATGCCCCGGAGGGGAAGAAGCCCCAGCGGTTGCCCGGTGCGAACTTGCTGCTGCCGTCTGCACGGGGCGTAAATTCAAGGATATATCGGTTGTCGAAAGAGTAGTTCAGTTTGCCGAAGAAGGAAGATTTGCTCACTTCCCGGAAATCAGTATAGTTCCAGCTCATTGCTTCCGCACCGGCGGTAAAGTAGATCTTGTCTTTACCACGGCGAAGGCTGCTGGTATAATTAGCGAGTACGCGGCCGGTCACCTGGCTGGTGCTTACTCTCTGCAATGCGTCTACAATGTTGCCCCAGGTGGTTACCGGTTTACCATTGCCGTCGTAGAACTTGAAGGTAGCACGCTTCCACTTTTCAGCGGATTTGGTGATGAGGTAAGACACGTTGCCCTCAATATTGAGGTTTTTGTTGATGTTATACTTCGGGCGCAGGTTAATAGCGCTATGATCATGCAGGTAGTTCCTGATACCGCCGCGTTCGATGGAGGCCGCGGGGTTGAGGTTGTTATGCAGGATGTAATGCTCCGGGATGTTCTGCCCCCGGTCGTCTTCATAGAACAGCTGCTGGGAGGCGTTCATTTTCCAGGCATCGGCGTAAAGGCTGTTGCCATTATCATTGGCAAACAGGCGGTCCACCTGCAGGCGGTGCGCATAGAAGTCTGCAAGGAGTACGAACTTGTCCGCGATATTGATATTGGTATTAAAACGAGCGGAATATTTCCGGGAGCCTTCAATGTTGTTAAGGCCATTTTCGCGGAGGTGGCCCAGCATCAGGTTGAAGGTGCCCACGCCGCCGCCGCCGGATACGCTCAGGGCGGTGTTCTGTGAGTTGGAATTTCGTTGCATTACCTCGTCCAGCCAGTCTACGCTGGGGATTTGGCCGCTTTCCATTTTACGGATGGAATCCGCGGAGAAGGTAGGCGTCTGGCCCTGGAGTGTGCGGGCTTCGTTGTTCAGCCGCATGTACTCCGCGCCATTTACGAACTTTGGCAGATCGATAGGTTTCTGGATGGCGTACCAGGTGTTCAGGTCCACTTTGAACTTGCCGGTGGTGCCCCTTTCCGTTTCGATGATGATCACCCCGTTTGCGCCGCGTGAGCCGTACATGGAGGCGGAGGCGGCGTCTTTCAGGATGGTGATGCTTTTTACCTGGTTAGGGTCAATGTCCGTAAGGGACTGTTCCATACCGTCCACGATCACCAGCGGTTCCGCATTCTGCAGGGTGCTGATACCGCGGATGGAAATAGTGCCGGGCACAGCGCCGGGAAGGTTGGTTCCCTGCTGCATGGTCACGCCCGCAATAGTGCCGGAGAAGGCTTCCTGCAATTTAATGACCGGGCGCGTTTTGGCCTGTTTCATATCCATCTGGGCAACGGAAGAGGCAACGTGCTGGCGTTCTACTTTGGAAAAACCCATTACCACTACGGCATTGAGGTCTTTTCCGCCTTGCAGCAGCCGCACGTTCAAAACAGTTTCCCGGCCCACTGTCACTTCCCGGTCCTGAAAACCGATGGAGGTGAAGATAAGGACGGCATTGTCATTCGGCACCTGGATGGCATAACGCCCATCGCCGCCCGCGGCGGTCCCGATATTGGTGCCTTTTACGAGCACGGTTGCGCCCGGTACGGGACTGCCGGACGAATCCGCGACACTGCCCGTAATCGTCCGCTGCTGGGCCTGGGCCTGTAGCATGCAGAACAGAAACGATGAGAATAAGAGTAAATACTTCATATTTAGGGTGGTTGAAGGTTCGGGAAAAAAAATAGCATGGCTCCGCCCGGGCCGCCAGCGTCATTGATGCCGGACGGCGGTAAATTATCATTACAAACAAAATACGGATGAGCTATGGGCTTAAGTTCCCTGAGCGAGCATAGGTGTGCCTGGCTATTGTCCTTTTAAAGTATTCCTGACTTTGCTGGTCCAATCAGTTTATCTGCTGGTTTCGAAAGCGATCAATTTTTTACAAGTAGTTATTATCTTTTTTGCTTTTCTTTAACTTTCCAATGCGTAAAATCCTCAAATAATTGTCGTATGCAGTTCCAATATGCGTACTATTTTCGCTAAAGAGTAAAGTTTTTTGACTTTTTACTCAATGAAAAAACCTTTTTGAAGATATTTTAAGAAGTCTTCGTGGGAATGACAAAAAATTTGAAGAAATGAACGTCCATTTATTGAATAAATCGTTATTCTGGTTTCAGAAAAACAATAATCGAAAGCAAGAGCAACTGAAATATAAGCTTTTGCAACACTTATATACCAGTGGCCCTTCGCCAGTCGCCATGCTCTGCGACACATTAAGCATTTCCACTCCTACCGCGGTGAAGCTCCTTTCGGAGATGAACCGGGAAAAGATCGTCGAGAAAAAAGGACAGGGAGAATCCATCGGGGGAAGGCGGCCTGATCTTTTTCGTTTACGCAGGCACGTACTGTTTGTGCTTTGTATAGACATCGAGCTGTTTAAAACCAGCATGGTGATCGTGGATAATAACAACAATTTTATCACGCAGGTGAAATCGGTGGCTGTACCGCTTTCCCGCAACCGGAGCGCTTTTTTTGAAAGCCTGCTGGTGCACGTACGCGAACTGATCGACTCCGCCAATATCGGTTCCGGCTGGCTGATCGGGTGCAGCATCGGCATGCCCGGGCTGATCAACACACAGTCCGGCGAAAACTTCAGCTACCTGCTGGACGAAACCGGCCGCATGAGCCTGCGTGAGGCGTTTGAGCAACACCTGGGCCTGCCCGTAGTGATCCAGAATGATGTAAAAGGCTCTGCACTCGCTGAGCTCCGGGTAGGCCACGCGAAAGGCAAAAAAAATGTGCTGGTCATCCTCATGGACTGGGGCATTGGCCTGGGGATCATTATGGACGGGAAAGTGCAGCAGGGCAGTTCCGGTTTTTCCGGTGAAATGGGGCATATGCCCTTCGCGGAAAACGGTGAATTATGTTACTGCGGGAAACATGGCTGCCTCGAAACGGTCGCCTCCGGCATGACACTGTCCAAGATCGCCAGGCAGGGTATCCTCTCCGGCCAGAACTCCATCATCAACGATCTGTCGAATAAAGAAGTGTACCGCATCGAAACGGAGCTGATCATCCGCGCGGCGAACAACGGCGACCAGTATTCCATCCAGCTGCTGTCCAATATCGGTACCAACCTCGGCAAAGGAATTTCCATTCTCATACAGCTCTTCAACCCGGAACTGGTGATCCTTAGCGGAAAGATCGCAGCCGCGCGACAGTATATCACGCTGCCGATGCAGCAGGCGATCAATACATATTGTATGACGCAGATACGTGAAAAAACACAGATCGTAAGCTCTGAACTGGGCGACCAGTCCCGCCTGCTGGGATATGCCGCCGAAGGCATCAGCCAGTTCTTCGACGCGATGATCGCCCAGGCGAAAGCGGGGTGATCAATATTCTCATTTCAATTCCCTGTCAATCACCGGCGCCAGCGCTTGCGCCCATGCACGGTAACCTGCGGGTAAAAGATGAATACCATCGTTTGAATAAAGCCGCCTGTTGATGTTGCCATCCGGCTGGATAAATGTTTCAGCCAGGGGGAGATAGGTTACGCCGGTTATCCGGAACTGGCTGATAATTGCCTGCGTGCGGTCATATTTTATACGGCGCATCTCGTCCTTCGTAAGCCCGGCGGGTAGCGGGCCGATCAATATTACGCGGGTAGCAGGCATATTCGTGCGCAACCAGCCGAGGATTGTTTTGATTCCTTCAGCAACCTCTTCCGGCCCGTCGTCCGGAAAATTGTTGACCCCGATGGTAAGCACCGCCAGTTTTGGCGCCGCGTGCCTGTAACTGCCGTTTTGCAGGCGCCAAAGCACGTTTTGCGTACGGTCTCCGCTGATGCCCGCGCATTCCCAGCTCAGGCCTTTTAATATTGAGTCGAATACGGCAAATCCCGGGCGGTAAGTGGTGCCGGTCCGGTGTCCGCCAATGCCTTGCGTGATCGAGTTGCCGATGAAAAGTACGTCCAGGTTACGGGAGGCATGCAGGAGGCTGTCAATGTCCGCATGTTGTGCCCACCAGTCTTTGCCTTCTTTCCATCCGGCGCCGGACCGGTATTCGCTGCCGGGGGCAGGCAGTGCCGCGAAATTGATCTTTCGTCCGGCGGCCTGCAACGCAGCGGACAGCGGAGTCCCGGGCCTTACAATGGGTACGTGGCCGGAAAATCCTTTGGCCAGCATCTTCTTCCGCAATTCCGGCAAAGTGTCCTGAGAACAAATAATATGAAATCCTCTTTCCAGCAAAGCAACTGCCGTGAGGGTATCGTAAGGCTCGCCGGTCAGCCAGGCCCAGGGCAGGCCTTTTGCCGCCCTTTGCGGGCGGATGGCGCGGCCGGTTGTCCCTTTCCAGGTGAACAATCCTGATCGGTATCCCGGGAACCCCTTGTTATCCTGTTTTGCGTTTAAGGGTATGAAAATATTGATCCCGCCTACCGGTTGCATTTTGACGGTTTCATATAAACGGCGCGCAATGACAGTAGCGCCAAGAGAGGAGAGATGTGTTTTGTCCTGGAAAAATTCCTGTTTTTCAGCCATAAGCTGGTGCAGGTCCACGGTTTCGTTACCCGTAAGCAATGCCGCACGACGAATCTCCCGGGCAAATGTTTCCGTCACCCGCAGGCTGTCTGCCGGTAATACAGGCGGAAGCAACAAAACAATCCGCGGATTTTCATGCAGTGCTCCGAATACACGCACCAGCTCCTGGTATTCGTGCATGGCCGCGTTGAGGCCGGAACCTCCGGGGATGTTGCCAAAACCGACCAGCACAACGTCCGGCCGGTATTGCAGCGCCTGCCGCCAGGAACGGCTGTTATTCCCGCTAATAAACGAACTGTCAGTTCCGAAATTCCTGACTGTATATCCGCTTCCCAACATGTTTTGCAGCTGCGCCGGGTAGTTGTTCTTTTCCCGGTTGGCCATTCCTGTCCCCGAGGTCATGCCATCGCCGATGCAGGCAACCCGTATGGGTTGTTGCGCCGATGTTGCAATGGTAACCATAGAAAGAATGAATAGAAGAAAATTCTTTTGCATGCGTCGGTGTTATTCGAAGAAATCCAGTTCGGCAATGGCCAGTGATTTGCTGGCGGCGGCGGTTTCTGTTGCGTCAATGCGTACAAAACGCGCGGTAACGGAATCGGGAAAGTAGTGGTAGCGGGTCACCGGATCGTTGACCAGGTTGCCGAATGTAAACGTATCTGCCTGCCGCCATGTTTGCCCGTCCAGGCTTACCATCAGCACTCCTTTCGCCATCATGCCTTCGGCATGTACGGTCTGCGGTGTGTAAGCAAATCCTTTGAGCTGATGTTCCGCGCCGAGATCAATGGTAATGGAATGCGGCCCGTCATCGGTTGTCTGCCAGAATGTTTTCCTGTTTGCATCGCTCACTGCGGAAGCGGGCCGTTTGTCCCGTTCGCTGCTGGCCGCCGTTATGCGCCAGTTTTGTTTCGTGATGCCGATAGCCTGGCTGAACGTGGGGCTTTTGTCTTTGGCCTGCACCGAAATGGCTTTCACTTCGCCGGATGGCATATGGAACGGCCCGGTGTATTTGGCTGAATGCAACGAAGGCTCGGAGCCGTCGGTAGTGTAGAAAATATCGAAGTTTGCGCCGAGGTTCTTTACAGCATCCTCGCCATGTGGTTTCCAGTTGAACTCCTGCTGCACCGGCGCGATGGTTACCATCCCGCTTGCGGACTGACTGATGGCGAGCTGCGGCGGCCGGTTTTTGTAATAATGCGCGGAAATATGATTGATCGCCGGAGGAAAACGAGATTCCAGGATACGCAGCCTGAAGCGGCTGGCAGTTACATCCGGGAAACGCAGGATGCGTTTGTAGCCAATGTTCGCAGATACGGCCATCTCTTCCCACCGGCCATCTTTCCAGGCGTCTACCCCAAATTTTTCCACCCGCTCTCCATCGGTGCTTACAGCCTCCTGTATCGTTATACGGTTGATGGTAACGGCTGCGGGTGTTGTGATTTCGATAGCGCCGGTGGTATCAGGAAGGCGGAGGGCGGTGGTGGTTTTATCATCGAGTACGGCCTGTGGGCCCTTTGCATTGCGGAACAGGCTGGCGCCATAGGTTTGCCGGATGCGGCGGCCTGTTTCTATCAGCACGGCTGAATCTGCCGGGGAAAAACGGCCGTCGCGGTTGGGCGGGATATTGAGCAGAAAAGTTGAATTGCCGCCTGCGGAGCGTTCGTAAATATCGAACACATCGTCCGCGCTACGTACTTTCTGCCGGGTATCGTCACGGTAAAACCATCCTTCACGGATGGACGTGTTGGTTTCTGCCTGCTGGTAATGAAGGTACCTGGCGCCATACAGGTCTTCGCGGCTGCCTACCGTAGGCGCCGTCAGGTCCGCAAAACTGTTCGCCCGGGCAGGATCTTCCTGGTAAGGTATCACGTTCCACTCCGCCGCCCGTGTTTTACCGGATTCGTTGCCACACCACCGCACATCTTCTTTTCCGAATATTACCGCTTTGGGCGCAAGGGTATGAATGAGCTGTTTCCAGGCCTGGTAATTGTATTGCTGGCCGCCTTTTGTTTTGGGATGTGCGCCATCAAACCATACTTCATGCACAGGGCCATATTCGGTCAGCAGTTCAAACAGCTGGTTCAGGAAATATTCATTGTAATCATCCACCACAAATTCAAAGGTTGTTTTATTTCGGAAAGGGCGACCTGGCACAGCACGCGGGATCGTTCTTTTCGTATATGCGCTGAGGTTGCCGTACAAACCTTTAGGATCTTCAATCTGGTAAAGGTCCGCAGGCGAGAGATAAACACCGAGCTTTAGCCCGTATTTTTTACAGGAGGCGGCTAGGTCGCGGAGAATGTCTCCTTTGCCGCCCCGGAAACCGGTGGACATGATCCCATGCGCCGTGTAGCGGCTCTGCCACAGCACAAAACCATCATGGTGCTTCACCGTAATTATGACCATTTTCATCCCGGCCGCTTTCATGGCGGCGCACCACTGGTCTGTATCCAGGTGCTGTAATGCAAAGATGGCCGGGTCTTCTTTCCCGGTGCCCCATTCCATGCGTGTAAAGGTATTGGGCCCGAAATGAATGAAGGCGATAAATTCATTTTGCAACGCGGCATACTGGTTGGCAGTAGGTACTACATGAGCCGCTTTGCGGATGATATCCGCCGGGGCGTCCGCAGCATCCACGGCTATCGTATTGCGGGCGGGCACATCGGCCTGCTGTGCCTGCGCCTGCAGCATGGCTGTAGTAAATAATATAAGGATCGCTTTTTTCATACAAAACAATAAAGAGATATGTAAAGATATACCACTACTCAATAAGAACGGAACTAATTGCCTGCCCCGAATTCACTAATCGCTGGCTGATTCGGCCTGCCCATTCTTCATCTGTAAAAGTGCCCCTATTAAAATGCAGCATAACGCAGCGGCCGGGTATGCCCTCAATTTTACAGCATATCCCGTGTTAAATTTTACCAGAATTGGTATGGATTTATGCAATATCGGCGCGATATGCGGCCACTGCTAATTTAGCATTACTATCAGCTAATTATGCGGTATTATTTTTCAAAAAGGAGGTGTAGCTTTAGTATGACTTGTTTCTATGCACAGTGAACTGACAACATTCGACACGTTTTGGAAAACAGGTGACATGGAGTCCTTTAAACGGTTGATGAAATCGTTTGGCCCCATGCTTCATTATTTTGCCGGCAGCATCGTTGAAAATGCGCAGGAAGCCGAAGAGATTGTGTCCGACGTATTCATTAAAGTCTGGCAGCAGCGGCAGCACTTTCCTCCCCCCGACAATGTCCGTTATTACCTGCTCACTGCCGTAAAAAATACCGCGCTCAACTATCTCAAGGGAAAAGGCCGGCGGGCCGCGCATTACGCGGCATGGGAAGTACAGGTAAGCCGCCGCAACGACCATAGCCCCGAAGAGATCCTGATCAGCAAAGAAGATATCCGCTCCATCCAGAATATTATCGGCCAGCTGCCGCCCCGGTGCCGGCAGATATTTATATTGGTAAAGGAAGAAGGTCTTACGTACGAAGAAGTGGCCCAGCTGCTGGATATCTCAAAAGCCACTGTGAACGTACAGATGACGCTCGCCCTCAAAAAGATATGGGCAGCCCTCACACCCGCCCTCCGGGTATCCCACTCCTGAATTTTTTTTCCGGTTCCTTAATTGTTTTCATTTTAGCCGTTGTCTACTTATTAACAGCGCATATATACTGGTTGTAAATGTCCAATCGATTTTGGGAATTATTAGGGCTTTACTGGCGAAACGAGATTTCGAAGGAAGAGATGGCCGAGCTGGAGCAACTGTTGCTGGAGCACCCGGAAGCCTGGTTGAAATCCGGCCAGCTGAACCAGCTTTCTTTTACAAAGAAACCTGTAATGGATGAGGCTGCCGCTGAAAGTCTGGCCGATAACGTATTAGAACGGATAGCCGCAATGGATGCGGACGCCGCTCTTCCGGCGCCACCTCCGAAAAGGCGGCCGGCCGGGAAACTGTGGATAGCGGCCTGCTGCCTGCTGCTGGTTGCCGGCGGGATTTATTTTTCCGGCATCCTGTCTCCCGCTGAACTGAAAGTGGTGACCACCGATGCCGGCATGAAAACGCGCATCCGCCTGTCCGACGGCACCATGATGTGGCTCAATGCCGGCAGTACGGTAAAATATCCGCAGAAGTTCGGGAAAACGGCGCGTGAAGTGTACCTGAGCGGAGAAGCCTATTTTGATGTGACGCAGGATGCGAACCGGCCTTTCATTATTCATACCGACAAAATGAATATCAGGGTATTGGGCACTTCTTTTAACGTACGTTCTTACAAAGATGAAAAATTCTCGGAAACAGCATTGATATCCGGCGCGGTGGAAGTAACGGTACAGGAAGCAGGCGCTGTGCGCAGGGTATTGCTGAAACCCAGGGAAAAGCTGGTGGTGCGGGAACCGGCGGATGTAAAAACAAAAGGCGGGAAAGACAAAACGGCTGGCGAACCTCAAAACGTCATTGAACAAACAAAGATATCGGTAGTGCCTTCGCCGGACAGCAGCCTGGTGATTGAAACCGCCTGGCTGAGCAACCAGCTGATATTTCAGAACGAAACAATGGAATCCATCTCACGGCGTATGGAACGCTGGTATGGAACAACGATCATAATTGAAAAACCTGAGCTTTCCACGTTGAGGTTCAGCGGCCGGGCAGACAATTTACCGCTGGAAAAATTGCTGTCTGTATTAAGAGAGATCCAGCCGTTTGAATATACCGTACAGGGCGATACAGTAATTATAAGATGACCCTGCACGTGTGAACAACCAGAAGAAAAACTTAATCTAAATACGGATGATATTCTACGTCAGTAAAATCAGGGGAAGCCCTGCAGGGAAAGGTATGCCCTGACAAGTTCATTGAACTGCGAAAGATCATTCTTTCCGCATATTTATCAGCACCCAACTACAGTTATGAAAAAATCTACTACTTTCCTCTTCCGCGTACCGGCCGGGCACATCCGCCAGCTCATGCACCAGGTGAAATTTACAGCGGTGCTGCTGCTGTTGTTCTTCAACGCTTCTGCCGCCGGTTATTCCCAAACGACGCTCTCCGTTTCTTTTTCCAAAACAGAAGTGGAAAAAGTTTTCCAGTACCTGGAAAAGAAAACGGGCTACGTATTTTATTACAGCAATAACGAAGTGGAGCAGCTGCCTAAGCTGAGCCTCCGGATGGAAAATGCCCCTTTCTCCCGGATACTGGATTCCATTGCGGGTATCACCGGGTTGCACTACGTGATCGTGGACAGCAAAATGGTGGTGTTCAAAAAATCGCCCGCACAGGCCCGCGCGCAAAAAGTAACAGGCAGGGTAATTGATGAGAACGGCAACCCGCTGCCTAATATCACCGTGCAGATCAAAGGCACGATGACGGGCGCGCTGACGAAGGAAGACGGTACTTTTACGCTGGACGTTCCCACAGGCGCCGTGCTCGTAATATCCGCAATAGGTTACCTGAAACAGGAAATAGCCGTGGAGGGACGCACCACGCTGGATGTTCGCCTGAAACAGGATGTAGCCGGCCTGAACGAAGTAGTGGTAGTGGGTTACGGCACACAGGAAAAACATAAACTCACCAGCGCCGTTGCCACCGTGAGCGGGGCTGAGCTGAACAAACGCGTGGCCACCAACCCCGTGAGCCTGCTGCAGGGGCAATTGCCCGGCCTGCAGGTAACGCAGGGCTCGGGGGAACCGGGCAATGAAAACCTGCTGCTGCGCATCCGCGGCGTCAGTACCTTCAGCGGCGCGGGCAATGATCCGCTCGTGATCGTGGACGGGCTGCCCGGCAGCATGAGCGTGCTGAACCCTAACGACATTGAATCCGTGTCCGTATTAAAAGACGCTGCTTCGGCGGCCATCTACGGTTCCCGTGGCGCGAACGGTGTGATCGTCGTAAAAACAAAAAAAGGAAGGGGCACGGGCTTTTCGCTGGAGTATGGTTATAACCTCGGCATCTCCCAGGCCACCAAGATCCCGGAAACCATTACGAACTCCGCCGAATTTATGGAGCTATACAACGAAGCGCGTACCAACTCCGGCCTGGCGCCGCTATACACACAGCAGCAGATAGACCTCTACCGGAACGCCACCGACCGTGTAAAATACCCCAATCATAACTGGCTGGACGATCTGTTCCGCACAGCTTACACACAGAATCATTACCTGAACATGAGCGGCGGGCGCGAGAACGTCGGTTATAGCCTGGGCATTGGTGTGAACCTGCAACCGGGCGTGATGATCGGCTTCGACTATAAAAAATATACGCTGGACCTGGGGCTGAGCTCCAAAGTGAACAAACGCGTGACGCTGGGCACAAACATCCAGTTCCGCTATGGCAACCGCAAATTCCCTCCACAGGGTGCCGGGGATATGTTCCTCTCCACGCTCGCACAGTCGCCGCTATACCCGCCCCGCGCACCCGATGGCCGCTGGATCAAACGGGCATATAACAACGAGCAGGGAAACAAAAATACGGTGGCCATCGTCGGGGAAGACGTGATCGTCCGTTCAAACGACTATTACGCCCAGGGCAACCTTTCCGTTGATGTGGATATCATAGACGGACTGAAATGGGAAAACAGGGCGGGGATGAACTATAATTCAATCCGCAACAACGACTTCAGGCCCACCGTACCCACTTTTTTTTATAACGACATGAGCCCCGCCGGCCTGCTGGATGTAGGTACACCCGGCCTTAACATCAGCGACCGCGGGAATATCTATACGGTTTATTACAGCCAGTTTACCTACAAAAAAAGTTTCGGTGTACACAATCTGAACGCGCTGGCCGGCTACCAGCAGGAACATAACAAAGCCGAAGAATTAAATGCCAGCCGTAATCAATTCCCCACAAACCTGCTGCGTGAGCTGAACGCCGGCCCGGCAGACGGGCAGACGAACAGCGGCACTTCCAGCGAATGGGGCATCCGGTCCTTCTACGGCAATGCCAATTATGATTACAAAGACAAATACCTGTTCGGCGGAAGCCTGCGGTACGACGGTACTTCCCGTCTTCCTTCAGACAGCCGCTGGGGTCTCTTTTATTCTTTCTCCGGCGCATGGCGTGTGTCTGAGGAAAATTTCCTCAAAAATGTACCCTGGCTGAATGACCTGAAGCTCCGTGCTTCCTGGGGAGAACTGGGCAACCAGAACATTGGTAACTACCCTTACCAGGCTACGCTGGACAGCCGGCCATATGTATTCGGCGGCACTATTTCGAACGGCTTTTCCGCCAGCTCGCTCACGGATCCGAACCTTACCTGGGAAACCACCCGTGTACTGGATATCGGCATCAACCTGACCGTTTTTGACAACCGGCTCAATTTCACCGCGGACTGGTTCAACAAATATACTTTCGACATCCTGAGAAGTTCCCAGGTGCCTTTATGGCTGGGGCTGAACGCACCCACCATCAACAACGGGGCTGTGCGCAACAAAGGATTTGAGTTTAATATCCAGTACAACGACCGCATCGGCAAAGATTTCAGCTACAACATCAGCGCGAACCTGCAAACGTATAAGAACACGCTGGAAGAATTCGGCAAACGCGAGATCGGCGGAACCACGATCCGCGAGGAAGGGCATGAACTGGACGGTTATTATCTCTATGAATGGGGCGGCATCTTCCAGTCCACCGAAGACATTTCCAAATGGCCTAAACAACCCGTAACGCCCACGCCGGGCGATCTTAAGATCAACGATGTAAAGGCGGACAACAAGATCGACGATCAGGACCGCACTTATGTAAAAGGAAAATACCCCGCATTCCAGTATGCGTTTAACCTGGGGCTGAACTGGCGTGATTTTGATCTGAGCGCACAATTCTATGGCTCGCAGGGGCAGAAGATCTATGTGAACGGCTGGGGCATTGAGCCCTTCAGGCAGGGCTCCGTACCTACCACGGCCTGGCGGAACCGCTGGACGCCCACCAATCCTACTAACGAGATGCCGAAGATATATGTAGCGGATTCATACGCGCCCGTACAGAATTATGCGTCCACTTATTTCCTGAAAGACGCATCGTTCATACGCCTGCGCAACCTGCAGCTGGGTTATAACATGCCGCAGGCGATGATCAGCCGGGTGGGCCTGAAGTCCCTCCGTTTATACGCCAGCGCGGACAATGTATTTACCATCAGCAAGTACCCCGGCCTCGATCCCGAGCGCACCGGCGATGGCAATTACGTTACCTATCCGCAAACCAAAACATTCACTTTCGGCGCCATGGTCCGCTTTTAATTCAACCCGTCAAATTATCAGCATATGAAAAAGTATCAGCAATATCTCGTTCTGCTCCTGTGTTTTGCATTTACGGTGCTGCCGGGCTGCAAAAAGGGTTTTCTGGATGTTACGCCTCCTGACAGGTTATCGTCTGCCGTTTTCTGGAAAACGGAGGCCGACGCAGACCTGGCATTGACAGGCCTGTACAATTATCTTTACGCCGGTGGCGGCGGTTATGCCACATCTATGTTTACGGTATTCTCCTGGGATAATTTTACCGACGATTCTTACGGTCAATATAACTACGGCGGCGGCCAGGCCGCATTGTCCTCCGGTATTACGCCGCAGTCCGGTGATTTTGTGTACAATTATTATCTCAATTGTTACAGGGCCATTGCGGCTTCCAACAATTTTCTCGCGAATGTGGAGAAGGTGCTGAGCGGTGACAAGCTGGCCCGTTACAAAGGAGAAGCGCATTTTATCCGGGCCTTCAATTATTTTTGGCTCGCCCAGCTATATGGCAATACGGTCATCACCACGGATGATCCTTTTACCGAGGATTTCAGCGCGGTGAAAGCAAAATCCACGAAAGCCGAGGTATTGGCGCTGGTGGAATCAGACCTGGATGCGGCCATTGCAGTACTGCCGGATGTTGCTTATGGGGACGGGCATGCCACCAAAACTACTGCACAGGGATACAAAGTGCGCGCGCTGCTGTTCCAGAAAAAGTACCCGGAAGCCGCCGCGCTGGCGCAGCAAATCATCACAGGCAAAAAGTACATCCTATATGCGAACTATGCGGGGAATTTTCACAAACCCGACCAGAACAACAGCAAAGAGATCATGTTTTCCGTGAAATACCTGCGCCCGAACATCCTGCATCAGGATGTGGCCGTAGCAGTGCATCTGCAACGCTGGAAGGGCGAGCTGGCCACACAGGACCTGATCGATGAATATGAAGCGGCGGATGGAAAAGATACCGCGTCTTCAGCCGTATATGTAAAAGGCAAACCGTATGAGAACCGTGATCCGCGTATGCGCATGACCTTCTTTTTCCCGGGGGATACCAAAACGCAGGGCTGGCCGTTCACAGGCGCGCTCGCCGTGGCTACGCCGGGGAAAGACAGCTGGCTGGAAGGATATTACGCGGTGAAAAAATGGCTGGATCCCTCGCTGGTAGACCCTGACTACGGCACCATAGATGACGGTGATTTTGTATTGCTTCGTTATGCGGACGTGCTGCTGATGTACGCCGAAGCGCAGAATGAAGCAGCAGGCCCGGACGCCGGTGTATACAGTGCCATGAAGGAAGTGAGGAACCGGGTGAATATGCCGGACCTTCCCGCCGGCCTGGACAAGGATGCCATGCGTGCGCGCATCCGGCATGAAAGGAGAGTGGAATTTGCCCTGGAAGGCCTGCGTTACTTCGACCTGAGAAGGTGGGGCATAGCGCGGGAAAAACTGAACGGCTTCGTAAAGAATCCACGGGAGCCGAACATCAAAACAAAATATGAAGCGCATTACGATCTGTGGCCTATTCCACAGACGGAGATAGACCGGAATGCGCCGGTGCTGGAGCAGAATCCTGATTATTGATAACCCCGGTATTTTTTAGGAAAGGAGAGTAGTTTGAAAAGGGCCGGCTTTTGCCGGTCTTTTTTTATCCGGAAAATACATGACTGCATCTTCGCGGGAAGACGAGGAAATTGTTTGGCACACATTGTATGGTGTAAATCTTCGACACGGTGTTGGCGAGCAGGTTCGTATCTAATGTATGGCACCGCTTGATAGGGGCTTGAGCCAGGTTGAGAACAAAGGTGTTTTAGTAGATTAACACACCGCCACCGGTGTATATAAACAAAAAAGGCTGCTATTAAGCAACCTTTTTGTTGTACCGCGTACGGGAGTCGAACCCGTCATTCCTCCGTGAAAGGGAGGCGTCTTAGCCGATTGACCAACGCGGCATTGGTCATTTTTGGGATGGCAAAGGTAGGTATTTCATCCACAAATCCAAAAATTTCTGCGGAGATTTTATTGAACCGCAATCACTTGCTCTTTTTTCCTGTGCATGTTCCCCCAGTCGGACATACACTGCAGCATCGGTTCCGTGGAATGCCCCAGTTCCGTCAGCTCATATTCCACCCGCGGCGGCACCTCCGGGAAAACATTTCTTCTCACCAGTCCATGCTCCTCCAGCTCCCGCAGCTGCGCCACCAGCATCCGCTCTGAAACGCCCGGGATTGTTTTCCGCAACTCGTTGTACCGCATCTTCCCCTCCAGGAGGCTAAATAATATCGTCGGTTTCCACCTGCCGCCGATCACATTCAGGGCATAAGCCATCCCGCAGTTGCGGAGAATGCTGGCTTCGTTCCGGGCGTTTGTAGAGTCCTGTTTACGCATACTTACCTTTTTGTTAGTACTTAACAATTTTAGCTGTACCGGCAAAATTAATACTTCTAATTTACTTTTGAGCCATGAAAACATTACACCAAAAAACAGCCCTCGTTACGGGCGGCAGCCGCGGCATCGGGGCGGCCATAGCCAAAAGACTGGCAAAAGAAGGCGCAAACGTGGCCATCACTTACAATGCTTCCGCGGAGAAGGCAACAGCCGTAGTGAAAGAAATAGAGGCTTTCGGGGTAAAAGGCCTTGCTATTAAGGCAGATAGTGCTGATCCTCAGTCGGTTATAGCTTCAGTGGATCGCACTGCCAGTGAGCTCGGCGGGCTGGATATTATCGTGAACAACGCCGGGATAGCTTTTTACAAAGACATTACTGAGTTTTCCCTGGAAGATTTTGATCTCATAACAGCGGTAAACATACGCGCGGTATTTGCAGGCTCAAAGGCCGCACTGGCCTATATGGGCAAAGGCGGAAGGATCATCAATATCGGCAGTTGCCAGGCGGAAAGAATGCCCACCCCCGGTGGCGCCCTCTATGCCATGAGCAAAAGCGCCCTCGTGGGGCTTACAAAAGGGATGGCCCGGGACCTCGGCCCGAAGGGCATTACGGTGAACGCCGTGCACCCCGGTCCCATCGATACGGATATGAACCCGGCGGACGGTCCGCATGCGGATTATGAGCGTTCAATTATGGCCATTCCGGAGTTCGGGACGGGGGACGATATCGCCGCCATGGTGGCTTATCTGGCGGGTCCTGAAAGCAGGTACGTGACGGGGGCCGGTTTTGTAGTGGATGGCGGCACGAATATTTAACAATACAATAGGGTTTTCAAAGGGTAATATATTTTATTTACCGGGATATTTTGTCTAGTATTACAGGGAATGCCAACTGTGTTTAACAGATGACGAACTGAATTCATCATTTCTACTCACGCCGGCCTGTAATACCTACATAATGCCTAAAGTTTCTTTTAACAACAAAAACGCCTTGTTCTTCCCGTCCTTAAAAGCGTCGGTAGAAGAGTATTTTAAATCGAATAACGTGCAAAAAACGGGTAACCTGCACCTGTATCTGAAAACGATCGTGCTGATCCCCGCCGCCATAATTCTGTATGTGTGCCTGCTCACACTCCCGCTGCATGCCGCGGCAGGCATCCTTATGAGTTGCCTTCTCGGTTTTACCCTGGCCTGTATCGGCTTTAATGTGATGCACGACGCCTGCCACGGCAGCTACTCAAACAAAGGTTGGGTGAACGATGCGCTGGGCCTTACGCTCAACGCCCTGGGAGGGAACGCTTTTATCTGGAAACAAAAACACAACATCATCCATCACACCTACACGAATGTGGACGGGGTGGACGATGATATCGCCAAAAGCCCGCTGATGCGCCAGTGCAGTACCCAGCAATGGGTGCCTATGCACCGTATCCAGCATTTTTACGTGATATTGATATACGGAATTTCCTCTTTTGCCTGGGTATTTATCATGGACTTCGTGAAATACTTTTCCAGCAAAGTATACAGGACCCCGTTGCAGAAAATGAAACTGCAGGACCATCTTGTGTTCTGGGGCAGCAAAGTATTGTATGTTCTTTTTTACATCGTATTGCCTATCCTGCTGGTAGGTACGCAGGCCTGGGTGGTTGGTTTTATCGCCATGCACCTTGTAATGGGCTTTACCCTGGCTATCGTGTTCCAGCTGGCGCACGTAGTGGAGGAAACTACTTTTGAAGTAGTGGGAGAAGATGACAAAATGATCGAAAACGAATGGGCGATACACCAGATCAAAACCACGGCGAACTTCGCACCCGAGGATAAAGTGGTATCCTGGTTCGTAGGCGGGCTCAACTACCAGGTGGAGCATCACCTGTTCCCCCGCATCAGCCACGTACATTATCCGGCCCTCAGCAAGATCGTGGAAGCCAAGTGTAAAGAGTTCGGGTTGCAGTACAACAGTATGCCGACCATGACCAGCGCGGTACGTTCACACTTCAGGTTTATGCGTATGCTCGGTATGAAACCAGCTACAGCCGCAGTGCCTGCCGTTTAAAAATATAATCATCTCAGGTAACGGAATTCAAAAGCCGCTCTTACGGGAGCGGCTTTTTTCAATGTCTCAGCGTGATGGAGTCGCTATCATTAATCTACACATCACTTATTTAGTTGGAGCGTACAGGTTTGTCTCAGCCTGGAATTGCTATCATAAATCTGCACATTAGGTTTCTATTTTGCGTGGAGCATACCGTTTTTCCAGTAAAGCTCCGCTGTCTTGAGCTGGTTGATCTGGTCTATCAGGTCGTCCAGCGGCTGGTTGCGGAAGGTTTTACCCTTCACCAGCTTTTCTCCCCCTTCAGGGGAATCGATATACAGCGTGGTGTTGAACCAGCGGCTGGTCAGGTTCCCGAAATCCCGGATAGTGATGTCTTCAAAATACACTTCCCCGTTCACCCATTGCGTGGTATATGTCGGGTCATATACTTTTTTTATGATCGGTTGCTCCGTGGCCACCAGCGCCTGTTCCATGGGCTGAAGACGCACTTTTTGGTTTCCCGCCGCAACTGTTAGTTCGCCTTTTATCAATGATGTTGTAACCCTCGTGGCCATATAGGCGTCCACGTTAAATTCCTCGGAACCATTCACATGAATATCTGCCTGCCCGGCGTGTACGATAAACGGCCGTACCGGGTCTTTACGAACAATAAAATATGCTTCTCCGTCAAGATATACTTCTCTTTTACCCGGGGGGAACCGGAATGGGAACCGCAGTTTGGACGCACTGTTCATATATACCTCCGAGCCATCGGCAAGCAACACGCGCTGCTCTTTGCGGGGCGGTATGTTCAGCGTGTTCCAGCCGTATGCATCCGCGTCGGCCGGGCTGAACCGGAGGAAACGGCTGTCTTTATATACGGTGGTGCCGCCTATCCGGTAACTTTGCAGGCCGCTTTCCTGCAGGGTGATGGTCTCCCCGTTTGCGAACTGCAGCATTGCGGCATGGTTCCTGGGCGGCATCACGGACCTTGGGGGCACCGCTTCAGGCAGCCGGGGCCAGGCCCAGTATGCGGCTGTAAGGAGGCCTGCAACCATAAATGCTGAAAGCAGCCGGTTGCGTACCCTCCGTACCCTGATAAGATGGTGCCGGCGAAGCACTTCCTGGAAATCCGCTTCCATGTCCCGCGTATAAAATTCCTTGCGGCTGGCGGTAATAGTGTTGTTTTTGACTTCAATACGCAAAGCCCGGGCCTCCTCGCTGGTAGCCAGGATCTTGTCCAGTTTCTCCTGCTCTTCAGGAGTAATGGTGCCGAAAATTTCCTTAACGAGGAGAATGCGTATTTGAAATTCGTTTTCCATCTGAATATATAGATACGTTATTGGAGGTAGTAGGGTGAATCGGGAGGAAAAATAATTTCTTTTTGTTAACGTAAACCTGTTTTGGGAGCTATTATCAGGCAAATTGAGCCATTTTTTTGTTAATAACGCCCGCTCCAGGCCATAGGATATAAACGCGGGAAAAGGGATTTTTGTTGAGTTAAATTATAAGTTACAACATCTCTCTGCAGCCTTTTTGCATGAAACATTTACGCCACTCCCACACAATCATGTAAGTGTTTTTATAACCATGCATCTCAAGGTATAAAATTGCGTGTCACAATTTCACCCTTTTTGACCCGTATGAGCATCTTATAAAAAGGAAATTCAGCGTGAACAATGAACAGGCTAAACCAATTGGTGTATGTACGTTTGGTACCCGGTGATCTGATCTGCGAAAAAGGCCAGATGCCCGTTTACCTGGACGAGATCAGGAACGAAAAATTCAGGATCACGGCAGACCTGCGGAGCATAGACCAGCAGGCCGCCGCCGGAAGCTGGGATGCCAATGTGCGCGCCCTGCGCCAATACCAGATGCAGACAGTAGCCATGCTGGATGTACTGCAGCTTTTCCGCCAGCAGGCCGCGCAATCGCTGCACGTTTTTTACGGGGAGGTATCCGGCGTATTGCTGGATATCCTGATCGCGCTTGAACAGCATTTCCCGGAATACCTGGCCAAAGACATCTACATGCCGGAAGCCTATGCCCGCCACGTAACCGCTCAGCTTGAGCCACGCATTCGCGCCGCGGAAAAATACCTGACCGATAAAAAAACAGACCGCACACTGGTAAGGCTGATATTCCAGCCCCTGCGCCAGCCCGGCGCGCAGCTCACCTTCGGTATGGTGATGTATTACAGGCGGCTTGTACAGGACCTGCAGGCACAGGAATCCCTCCGCCATATGGACATAAACGAAAGGATCCACTATATTCTGTACACTTATAATTTTAATTCGCCGGAACTGTTCCGGTACTCAACAAGGATGCTGCGGCAGAAAGTATCGCAGCTCCGCACCCTTCAGGAAAAAAAAGCCCTGCTGATCTGGTACGGGAAAGAACTGAAGAATATGCCAGCCAATGAATACGCCCTGCACAACGGTAAAGGATCCATCCGCGGCCAGCTGCTGGAATGGATAAAAGAAGAAAAGCTGTTCCTGCACACGCTGTTCACTACCTGGGATTCCTAGAGAATACCACAACGTGCGGTTGACCCCCTGAAAAACCTGATATACCGGCTATGAAAAAATAATTCTCACACCTGTGACGATGATGTAAAATCTTTCAGAATTATAGCCGGACTTTTACATTGATATGTGCGTGTTCTTAACCTATTCTTCATTTTTAACAAGACAATGCTGCTCCCGCTAACAGCTGCCGGAAAAATTATGTAATAATAATTTCACCGCCATATGAAAACATTCAACGACTTCGTAACGGTACAGTTAAGTCCGGAAACCCTGGTGAACAATACGGACAACCTGCCCGCCTATCTCAGCCGGGTACAGGAAGAAAAACTGCGGATCACTGGCCAGCTGCTTGAGCTTTCAGCAACACCCTGTGAGGGGCAGCCCCATGCCGCCGTCATACAGGAATGGCAGGCCATGTGCGTAAACCTGCTGGAGGCACTGCACCGCTTCCGGTTCAGCCACCGCGCTACAATGGCCGCTTCCGCTGAGCCGGATAAAACGGATGTGTTCTACGGCGCCGTGGAAGAAATGCTGCAAGCCGTACTCGTTGGGCTGGAACAGCATTTCAGGGATTGCCTTTTGCCGGATCTGCCGCTGCCGCTGAGCTACGCCGCAAGGGCAAGGCAACAGCTGAAACCACGGGTGAACGAAGCGGAGCGCGAACTGAAAAAATGCGGGCTGGATACGGACCTGTTGGCATTGCTGCTGGAACCCGTCAAACAGTTTATTGATGACGCGGACGTCCGCCTCTGTTTCCGGGAGCTTACCTATTACCGCGAAATGCTCAGCCAGCTGCTCACCGCGGCCAGTTTCGAACCGGTGCCCGCGGAGCAGTTCAACCTCCAGGTGCATTACCTGCTTGTACACCTCAACTTCAATTCCGTTGAATATTTCCTTTATTGTACCAGCCGCCTGCGCAAATGGCTGAAGCAGTTCAGCAACATGCAGGACAGGATCAACACCCTCACCTGGTGCATCAAGGAAATAAAAACGATCCCGCCATTCCCGCGCAGCAAAGGTTTCCGCGCTACCGGTTTCCCCATCAAAGACCAGCTGAACGCATGGCTGGAAGAAGAAAGGATCTTTATCCGCACCGTGATGGAAACCATGACGTATAAAACAGAAGTAAGCCCGGAAGAAGAAAAAATGAGGGCCTTCCTGACGATCCCGCAGGCGGCGCTTATGGCAAGGGTGTACATGGAAGAAGGGATCATCCGCTCCGCTTCCATCCAGCAGATATTCTCCACCGTGGCGGATATGCTGCAGCTGAAAAAGATGGATGCGGGGATGGAAGATGTATTCAGATTAAAATTTTTTAACCCGAGCCTCGCCACTGTGATGACCTGCAAAAGCTGGCTGAACAGGGTGCTGGACAGATTAAACGACTACGAAGACCAGATGCGCGCATATATCGACAATTAAGTCAACACTAAAACCCTGGACAAAATCACGCTGAAATGAAAAGTTATTTTACGCAATTACTGGCAAATCTGGAACAGGACCTGGCAGAGATAGAAACCCGCATCCCGAACGTATTGGAAAGATATAAAACAGGCGCGCAGCTGGCGGACCGGGCTGCCGCCAGGTTAAAAGAATCCGTGCCCGAACGGTTCAGCAACACCGCCACCGAAATTTATTTCTTCAAAAACATCCAGCCGCAAATACTCAGCAGGAAAATTTATTACAGCCAGCTTTTCAGGATAGAAGCGGACAGGCCCAAAAGTATCCGCGACGATTACAAAAAATTCCTTGACCAGGAGCTGCACCGCATCACCATGTTCTTCGAAGTGCACAACGCGCTTTATCTTTATTACCGCGGCGGCGCCATCGAAAAAGACCAGCAGTATTTTCTCCGCGGCAGTTATTACAACAACGAATACCCCACAGACCTGGACGGCGTGCTGGACACGCGTTATTGCACAGTCACCTCCTTCAGGCTGGCCGAGCTGATCGCGCTGGAAGACGTCAGTAAATATATTATAGGCAAACTGGAACAGATCTATGCATTGCCCCGCAACCTTCACTACAAGCCCCGCCTCCGCTGGACGGAATCCAAAACCGACCTCGTGGAACTGGTATATGCCCTTCACCTGAACGGCAGTTTCAACAATGGTTCCGCCGAGCTGAAACAGATATTCGAATGGCTTGAGAACTCCCTTGAAATCGATTTCGGAAATGTGTACAGCAACTTCCGCGACATCAGGATGCGCAAAAAAGAAACGGCATCCTTCTTAACCCGGCTCAAAGACGGCCTGCTGAAAAGGATAGAAGAGATGGAATAAGCCTACAGCGCCGCAGCCACAAGACGCAATGCATCCGGCAGTTCTTCCTTGTGCCAGCAGGTGCCCAGCGCCACGCGTACGTATTGATTATCGTCTGTCATACTGAACATCTCCCCGTTGGAAATATCAATGTTTTGCCGCAGCAGTTTTTGTACCGTTGCGCCCGGATCTTTACAGGGCAGCCAATAATGGAAGCTGCCCGGGAAAGTGCGGTAGGGGATGCCGTTGAAGATATCCTTCCACATCCCGGCACTGCGCAGGGCTACCGAGCGTTTTTCATCGATGATTTTTTTCAGCAAACCGCTTTCGATGAGGTGCAGCCCGAAATGCAGGAACAGGAGCGAGGCACCGCTGCTTTGCATTCTCACGATATTGATCAGGTCCGGCAGCACATTGCGCGGGTGAATGGCGAAGCCTGCTTTTAACATCGGGTTAAATGCTTTGGAGAGGCTGTAGAGGTGAATGGTGCGGTCCGGCGCCAGCGCCAGGAAAGACGGGGGCGGGGAAGGGTGAAGAAAACGGTAGGCGTCATCTTCAAGAATATACACGTCTTCAAACGAACGCACCACATCGATGATGGCTTTTCTTCTTTCTTCAGACATCACGGCGCAGGTGGGATTGTGCACCGTGGGTTGCATATAGATCAGCTTGCAGGGGTATTGTTTTAGTGTTTCTTCCAGTTTCTCCGGCAGCATGCCTTCTTCATCGGATTCAACTGCCCTTAAATGGTAGCCCTCCGCCGTTGCATTTTGCCTGAACCCGGGGAACGTGAACGGTTCAACGGCAATTTCCTTGATTTTTTCCCTCAGGCCGGTAAGCACTGCGGAAAGGCCGCCATTGGCGCTGGGTAGTATGGTGATGTGATGATCTTCGGGTGAAAAGTGCAGCCATTTGCCAAGCGCGGCTTCAGCGGATTTGTCCAGCGGCTTATAAGGCGGATGCAGAATATCATATTGTTTGCCGGCGGGCAGTTGGCGGCAATAATCCAGGAATACTTCCATTTCCCGGGGCACAGACGGATAATTCAGGCTAAGATTAAGCATCCTGAAAGTTAGGAAATATGGGCGTTTTGCGAAGAGGTACGGTTGTTATGATATTATTTTGCTTTTTACAGGAAAATAACCGGGAGATGGTTGGGTTATTGCTGGAACCAGCCATGGTAGATATAGGATAGATATAGGGAAGGTGGAGATGAGGCGGAGATGAGGCGGACTTGATCCGGAGTTGACGCGGTTAATATTCTATCAGCGGCCGGGTAGCCGTATGGTCGATCATCGATTTCAAACATAGACACTGCTCGCGAAGATTATTATCTTTAAAGCTTCATAAACGTAATAATCTGTATGATAAGGTCTCTTTTCCTTTTGCTGGCGTTCGTGTGCGCCGGCTTCCTCTCCAGGGCGCAGCAAAATTGTCCCGTTATCCCGCTCCCTTCGCAGAGCACACCCGTAAAAGCCGTATTCCAGCTGAATGATCAGACGCCGCTGGCCGTTTCCGAGCCATCATTGCTGGTTTCCGCCAATATGTTGCAACAGCAGCTGCTCCAGTACGCCGGCATCCGGCTGGTACTTTCCGGCAAAACGCCCGGCCACGGCATCCTGCTGAAAAGGGTAAAAGGGGATAACCCCGCCGCCTACTCGCTGGAAATGACGGGCACACAGGTGACTGTAAGCGCCGCAGGGGATGAAGGAATATTTTATGGCCTCATGTCTTTTATGCAACTGGTGCGTACCGCGAAGCCCCAACTGGCCGCCGCGCAGGTGCCCTGCTGGAACATTACGGACAAACCGCTGTTTGGCTGGCGCGGCTTTATGCTGGACGAATCACGCCAGTTCTTTGGCAAAGCCGTCGTGAAAAAGATCCTGGACGAAATGGCTTCTTATAAACTGAACCGCTTCCACTGGCATCTCACAGACGAGCCCGGCTGGAGGATTGAAATAAAACAATATCCCCGCCTGTCCCTCGTGGGCGGCATCGGCAACACTGGTGATGCTACCGCACCCGCACAGTATTATACACAGGCTGAGATCAAAGAAATAGTGGCATACGCCAAAGAAAGGCACATCACGGTGATCCCGGAGATAGACATGCCCGGCCACGCCACCGCGGCGAACAAAGCCTACCCGGAGTTCAGCGGCGGCGGCTCCGCCAAATATCCCGAGTTCACATTTAATCCGGGGAAAGAAGAAACTTATCAATACCTGGCTAATATCCTCAAAGAGGTGAACGTACTGTTCCCCTCGCAGATGATCCACATCGGGGGAGATGAGGTGAGTTTTGGTTCTGAGAAATGGAAAACGGACCCCTCCGTGCAGCAGCTTATGAAAACAAAAGGGTATACCAGCCTGCTGGAAGTGGAGCATTATTTTATCAAACGTATGGCGGATACGCTGCTGAAGCTGAACAGCAAAGTGCTGGGCTGGGATGAGGTGACCGCGGCGGAATTGCCGGCCAAAGAAACCATCGTGTTCTGGTGGCGCCAGGAAAAACCTGGGCAGTTGAAAGATGCGCTGGATAAAGGTTACCAGGTGGTGCTCTGTCCCCGCCTGCCTTTTTATTTTGACTTCGTGCAGGACAGTACAAACCTCGTAGGCCGCAGGTGGCAGGGCGGATTTAATCCCCTGAAACGTGTGTACGACTTCTCCCTCGCCACACTCCCTGTACCCGTGGGAAATAAAACCGCGCAGGTGGAAGGCATCCAGGCGAACCTCTGGACGGAAACCATAAGAACCACCGAGAGGATGTATTATATGACCTTCCCCCGCCTGATCGCCTTCGCCGAAGCAGCCTGGACGGCACCCGCCAGCCGCAATTTCCCGCAGTTCGAACAGCGTCTGCAACAGCATCTTCCTTTACTGAAAGAACAGGGCATTTATTATATGGAATCGCCGAAGCTCACCCCGGAGCCCATCAGGTAACCTGTTTTCTTATCATGATATTGAAAGGGCTACCCGTGAGGGCGGCCCTTTCCCGTTCCATGGATGTTTTGCGTGGCGCATAAAGTGTTCCTCCCCCGCTTTCTCCCCGGATTTTGTAATATCTTCGGAGCTTTATCAAAACCAGCTTCATGAAATACGCAACGCTCGCGGGAATACTGCTCGCCGCAGCCGCCTGTCAAACACCTGCGCCAAAACAGGAGGCAGACACCACCCCGGTGAAAGACCTGCACACGCTTTCCAATGCGGACAGCATCCATATCCGCAACCTGGATCTCAATATCGAGGTGGATTTTAGTCAAAAACAGATCAGGGGCATCGCGGGATGGCATGTAGCGAACCCGCAGGATATTGCCGTGCTGAAACTCGATACCTACGGCCTCTCTATCGATAGCGTAACCGTAAATGGCCAAAAAGTACAGCATACCCTGGACGCGGCCGTGCCCAACCTGGGCAGCAGGCTGAACATCCCGGTGGATAAACAGGCGGACCTGGTACAGATCTGGTACAAAACTTCTCCCGAAGCCACTGCGCTTCAATGGCTGGAACCTTCGCAGACCATGGGCAAAAAACAGCCCTTCCTTTATACCCAGTCGGAATCTATCTACGCCCGCACATGGATACCCTGCCCTGACGGCCCGGGCATCCGTTTCCCTTATACCGCCAGGGTGAAAGTGCCAAAGGACCTGATGGCTCTGATGAGCGCGGTAAACGTGCAGCAGCGCAACGACAGCGGCATCTACACTTTTTCGATGGAGCAGCCCGTGCCTGCTTACCTGATGGCCCTGGCAGTGGGAGATATTTCTTTTAAAGCCGTGGACAGCATCACCGGCGTATACACCGAGCCCGCTATGCTGGACAAAGCCGCCTGGGAACTGGCCGATATAGGTAAGATGGTAACCACCGCGGGACAGCTTTACGGTCCTTACCGCTGGGGCCGTTATGATGTGCTGGTGCTGCCGCCGGGCTTCCCGCTGGGTGGTATGGAAAATCCGCGCCTGACCTTTGCCACGCCTACCATCATCGCAGGGGACCGTTCCCTGGTATCCCTCATTGCGCATGAGCTGGCGCATAGCTGGAGCGGCAACCTCGTGACGAATGCCACCTGGGAAGACTTCTGGCTGAATGAAGGATTCACTGTTTATTTTGAACGCCGCATCATGGAAGCCATGCAGGGCGAAGACTATTCGGACATGCTGTGGGAGCTGGGCTACCAGGACCTGCAGGGCACCGTGGAAGAGCTGGGTAAAGACAGTAAAGACACCTGGCTGAAGCTGGACCTGCGCAACCGCAACCCTGACGACGGCCTCACGGATATCGCTTATGAAAAAGGCGCGCACTTCCTCCGCCTGATCGAAAAAACAGCCGGACGCGCCAAACTGGATACTTTCCTGCGCACCTACTTCGACAGTCACGCTTTTAAAACCATGAACACCGCGCAATTCCTGCAATACCTGGATGCCAACCTCATCAAAGGCGATACCGCCATGGCTGGAAAGATCAGGATCAATGACTGGGTATATGGCCCGGGCATCCCTGACAACTGCCCCAGGGCGCCACAAAAACGTTTTACGAAAGTGAGTGAAGAGGTGAAACGTTTCCAGGGCAGTACAGCGGCGAAAGAACTGCAAACTACCGGCTGGAGCTCTCATGAATGGCTGTATTTCCTGCGCGCGCTCAGCGGTATCAGCAAGGAAAAGATGAAAGAACTGGATGCCACCTTCCGTTTCACCCAAACCGGCAACAGCGAAATGGCCGACCAATGGTTTGTAATGGCCGTTGCGGCGGATTACGAGCCCGCTTATCCCGCAATGGAAAAATTCCTCAGCGAAGTAGGGCGCCGCAAATTCCTCACGCCGCTGTACACCGAAATGATGAAAACGCCGAAGGGCAAAGAAATGGCCATCCGCATTTATGGGAAATACAAACAGAATTATCACCCGCTGGCACAGGAGACTTTAAACAAACTGGTGAAAGGATAAAAAGAAAAATAAATAACGTGTAGTATCCCGGTTGCCTGTGGCGGCCGGGATTTTTTTAACCCCGTATTCCCGCAATCAGGTTGACGGTAAGCGCCACCGCGAAAGTATTCAGGAAAAAAGAAAGCAAACCATGTATCAGCGCCACCCGCCTGATCTTCCGTGAGGTTACCTGTACATCGGACACCTGGAAGGTCATGCCGATGACGAAAGCGAAATACGCAAAATCAAAGTAATCCGGCTTTTTGGTATGCGGGAACGTAAGCCCACCGGCTTGTTTGGTGGTGTCGGTCTCATCGTCATCGTAATACAGGTTGGCGTAATGAACGGTCAGCGTGGTATGCACCAGCCACCACGATATCAATATCCCGCCGATGGCTACCGGCAGATATACCAACATGGAAGTGTCTCCCGCGTCTTTGGAGAGGATGAGCAGCATCACCGTGACCATACTGGCCAGGGCGGCCAGCAGGACAAAGGAGTATACAAATATGCGGCTGCCATCGTCTATCCGCGCCAGTTTGCGTATCTGCTCAATGGAGCGGGTGAAAAATATAGTCCAGGTAATAATGATATAAGTAAGACCGAACACTTCCCAGAGCAGGGTGTACATCAGGAGATTGTTCAGGTTTGTATTGCGCAGCAGCAGGTACGTAACAAGGGCGAGCACAAGGCCGGCCAGCACCTTGTGAAAGGGATGCAGCCGCAGCAGCAGGCTGGCGAATTTGTTTCCGGGTTCGTTGAGGGGCATTATTAAAGTTACATAAAAAAAGCGTGTACCCGTTTTGGTACACGCTTCAGTATTTTACCGGCGGAAGGAGAGTATTATGCTTTCTGCAGTTTCTTCAGTAAGATGATATCGCCGGAAGTATTTGATTTGAGGGTGGTCCAATGTGTTTCGCCTTCCAGTACAATGGAGTAGAAAGTGTTGCCGTCCACTACATATTCCACGATATTGTTGATCTTCTGGTCAGGATATTTACGGATCAGGCGGGTGATCACGTCGTAGGGCAGCTCTACATCGGAAATAAGGCGTGAAGTGGCGATCAGGTTGCCGTCTTTGTCAAAGTGAGCGGTTATTTTACGGGCGTTCAGGGTGAACTTGGCCATATAGTTGTTGTCCACTTCATACCAGTTTACATTAGCGGCGCCTGCGAATTCCTGGGCGAAAGCAACCTGTACTTTACGGCTGATGTCCCTGCCAAAAGAAGTAGCGGCGGTAAGAACGATGGCGGCGAGGAGGATGAGCTTTTTCATGATTATAGCGTTTTTTAGGATTTGAAAATTTGTTTTGTGTTTGTGTTGTTTGATGATGTAAAAGTACTCCCGTGACAGGCGGTTGGCAAGCAAATAGGTATTAATGGAGGGGTCAAACGGTGATTGTCCGGATTTGGGATTTATGCGGACACCGGCATCTGTGGCGGGTTTGGGGATGGTGTATGGTCTGAAGGCCCTCAAAGGTGTTTTGTACGGTACAGGGACGACCGGTCGTACAAAAACGGTGGTTTGCAAAAGCGGACACTTTATCCCAAAAGCGGACGAATTTTGGTATTTTTAAGCCCTGAAACCAACATTAAACACAGGCGAGGCTGTTATTCCGTGGAATGTCCGAGAATCTAAATAACGAGCAGGAACTGCTGAAAAAACTGGCCCGGGGCGACCAGGAGGCTTTCAGAGCCTTATTCAGCCAGCATTACAGGGCACTTTGTTTTTTTGCCGCATCTATCATTATTGACAGGCAGGAGGCGGAGGACATTGTGCAGGAGTCCTTTTCCCGCTTCTGGGACAAACGGGCCGGTTTCCCTACCGCCGCCGCCGTGAAGGCTTTTTTATATATCGCCACCAAAAACGCCTGTCTTAATTACCGCAAACTACGTGAACGCCGCAACGAAAGGGAAAAAGCCTTTGTATATCTCCAGGAAGGGGATGACCTCAGCACTTTTGATCCCGTATTGGCGGAAACCGAGATCATCGGCGAGCTGTACCGGGAGATAGAGAACCTGCCCACCCAATGCCGCCGTGTATTTACCCTGAGTTACCTGGAAGGCCGGAAAAACGAAGAGATCGCCACCACGTTGGGTATTTCCTATAATACCGTCCGTACCCAGAAGCTGCGCGCGCTGAAGCTCATCAGGAGCGCGTTACTGAAGAAAAACCTGCTGCCCGCGCTCATGGCCTACCTGGCCTTTTTGAAGAGTATAAATTAAATATTTCTCTTATTTACCCCTCCTTTTTTAAATAATCCCAAAAAAAATTCCTGTTTCCTTTCATCGAAACGAAGGGATCGTTGTTTCTATATTAAAACCACTAAAATTGGAACCAGATCAACCGATAATGCAAAGGACCGCTTTCCTGGTGCTTGGCTTCCTGAGAGGGGAGCTGAGCGCGCAGGAGCAGGAAGAGCTGGACGCCTGGGTGGCGGCTTCACCGGAAAACAGGGCTTTTTTTGACTCCCTCACGGTTGATGATTCCCTTCACAGGAAACTCGCTGCCTACGCCCTTGCCGATGAGGAACAGGGCTGGCAACGGTTTGCCGCAAAATATTTCCCCGGGAGCCTGAACGTCCCGGGTCCCCGTCCCGATAACGCGGGTAGTGGCGTACAGGAGGGCGGCGAAACAGCCGAAACACCGCTCCGCACCATCCGTTCCCGCAACCGCTGGTGGATGGCTGCCGCCGCCATTGCCGTACTGGTGCTTGGCACCTGGATGTTCCTGCCCCGCAAACAGCAGCCGGCAGTAGCTGTTCAGCAGGTGAACGATGTTATGCCCGGCTCAAACAAAGCCATACTCACACTGGCCGACGGCACCACCATATCCCTTGACAGCAGCGGGAACCAGGTGATCGCTCAGCAGGGCGCCGCCGTAAAACAGACCGGCGGATTACTGGAATACGAACCAGGGGAAAAAGGCGCCGGGAACGTGTATAATACATTAAGAACGCCCCGTGGCGGGCAGTTCCGCATCGCCCTCCCGGATGGCAGCGCCGTATGGCTCAACGCGGAATCTTCCCTGCGTTTCCCTGTAGCTTTCAGCGGGCCGGAAAGAAAAGTGGAAATGACCGGAGAGGCTTATTTCGAAGTAAAACAGGACGCCGCACATCCTTTCACGGTGCAGGTGACGCCGCAAACCGCCGTAACAGTGCTGGGCACACATTTTAATATCAATGCCTATACCAACGAGCCCGGCATCAGCGCCACCCTGCTGGAAGGCGCCGTACAGGTGACCGCCGGCAACGATTCCCGCAGGCTCAGCCCGGGCCAGCAGGCCCGTGTAAACAGCTCCGGGCAGATCACCGTATTACAGCAGGTAGATACCGAAGAAGCCATAGGCTGGAAAAATGAGATATTCTATTTCCGCGACGCGGACATTCAATCCGTAATGCGCCAGCTGGAACGCTGGTACGATGTGGAAGTGGAATACCGGGGAGCAGTGCCTTCACGCCGCTTCCAGGGTGAAATACAACGAAATTTAAAACTCTCCGATGTGCTGGAAGGGCTCCGCAGCACCGGCATCGGTTTTAGTATAGAAGGAAAAAAGATCGTCGTAGTACCATAAAAACAGAACCGGAGGCGCTTGGACCCGCCCCCGGCTAATGTCAGGAAATATAGCAACCAACTAGTTATTACTATTATCCAAACAATGCAAATCTATGCAATTGAATGATCATGCAAAGGCCCATTCCTTACCTGGGCTTTTTTCAACCAAACTAAGACGCACTATGAGATTAACTGTCATTCTCATGATCGTGGCCAGCCTGAAAGTTTCTGCAGGCTCTTATGCGCAGAGCGTATCGCTCTCTCTCCGGGACGCTTCCCTCGAAGAAGTGTTTACCGCGGTCAAAAAACAGACCGGCTACCTGTTCTTTTACGACCGGGACCTGCTGCGCAGCACCAGTAAAGTAACCATTACGGCAGATAATCAGCCGCTGGGCACTTTCCTGGCCGCAGTGTTCAAGGAACAGCCGCTGGATTACTCCATCAAAGACAAAACCATTTTCATCAGTCCCAAACCGCTTGTTCCCGCTTCTCCTTCCGCCAGTGTTGTATTGCAGGAAATAAAAGGTAACGTAACGGGAGATGACGGCCTGGCCCTGATAGGCGTGAGCATCAAGATCAAAGGCACGTCCACCGGTACGGTCACGGATGTGAACGGTAATTTTTCGATCAACGCCGAACCCGGCAGCGTGCTGGTGGTGTCTTTTATCGGGTACGAAACCCGTGAAGTAACCGCGCAGGCGGGCAATCCCCTTGCCATCAGGCTGAAGCCCACGGTAAGTTCACTGGATGAAACGGTGGTGATCGGTTATGGTTCCGCCTCACGGAGGAACCTTACCAGCAGCGTGTCTTCCATTAAAAGCAAAGACATCGCCAACAACCCGGTGGTAGATCCCTTTGCTGCCATGCAGGGCCGTTTAGCCGGCGTATTCATATCTTCCAGCAACGGCCTCCCCGGTGCACGTTTCAACGTAACACTGCGCGGCCAGAATTCTCTGCTGCAGAGCAACGAGCCGCTGTACGTGATAGACGGTATCCCTTATTTCAACGAACCGCTCAACGACAATACCTTTAACAGTGCCAATGGTGAACTGAGCCCGCTGCAAAGTATCAACCCTTCGGACATTGAAAGGATAGACGTGCTGAAAGACGCGGACGCCACGGCTATTTACGGCTCCCGCGCGGGCAATGGCGTAATATTGATCACCACCAAAAAAGGACAGGCCGGCAAAGCGCGGGTGAACTTCAACGTGTTCAGCGGTGCCAGCAAAGTGGTGAATATGCTGCCTGTACTCAACACCGAAGAATACCTGGCGATGCGCAGAGAAGCATTTGCCAACGACGGTAAAACCCCCACCGCCGAAAACGCCCCGGACCTCACCGTATGGGACCAACAGCAAGGCCGCAACTGGCAGGAAGAACTGATCGGCGGCACCGCGAACATCACCGAGGCGCAGGGCTCCGTGTCCGGCGGTACGGAACAGACGCGTTTTATGCTCAGCGGCACTTATACCCGTCAAACGACGGTGATGCCGAACAATCCCGCCTATACACGCGGAGCTTCGCACCTGAATATTGATCATAAAAGCGCGGACGGCAAATTCAATATTACCGCCTCCGTGAACTATTCCACCATAAAAGACCGCTCCATCTCCAGCGACCTCACGTACTATTACGACGTGGCGCCCAATTATCCCGTATATGGTGACGACGGTAAGTTTTACTGGTTCAATAATGAGCAGAATCCGATTGCTTATCTGCAGCGGAAGTCCAACACGCGTACTAATAACCTCATCGCCAACAGCGTGATCCGTTATACAGTGCTGCCCGGCCTCAATGCCAAGGTGAATCTCGGTTATACTTCCACTAACATGGACCAGGTGCAGGTATACCCGAACATCGTGTTCAACCCGCAGTCCACGCCCGGCAGCATGACGTACTTCGGCAATACCGACGTTAATTCCTGGCTTGTGGAGCCGCAGCTGGAATATAACCGTACGATCGCGAAAGGTGAATTGCAGGTACTGGTAGGCGCTACCTGGCAGCAGAACCTGCGCGAAGGGAACCGCATAGACGCTACGAATTTCTCCAGCGACGCACTGCTTGAAAATATGGAAGCCGCCGGCAACCTTAAAAGCACTTTCCTCTACAGTCTGTACCGCTACACTTCCGCCTTCGGACGTATTACCTACAACTGGGACGAAAAATACGTGCTGAACGGCAGTTTCCGCCGCGACGGTTCCACCCGCTTCGGTCCCGGTAACCGCTTCGGCAATTTCGGCGCGATTGGCGCAGCCTGGATCTTCTCCAATGAGAATTTCATCAAAGGCAACAATGTGCTGAGCTTTGGTAAACTGAGAGGCAGCTGGGGTACGGTTGGTTCGGATAACATCGGCACCAACGATTATCTCGACAGCTGGAGCCCCGTAAGTTTCCCTTACGACGGTATTACCGGTATCTCTCCATCCCGCCTGGCGAACAATGAATATAAATGGGAAGAATCAAGGAAGTCGGAAGTAGCCTTGGAACTGGGTTTCCTACATGACCGCATTATCCTCAACACCAATTATTATTATAACCTCACCGGCAACCAGCTGGTAGATTATACGCTTACCCCGCAGGTCGGCTTTGGCTCGCTGCGTGCCAACTTCGATGCGCTGGTGCAAAACAGCGGCTGGGAGTTTGAATTGAGCACCGTGAACGTGAAGAAAAACGATTTCACCTGGAACTCTTCTTTTAACCTGACCATCAACAAAAACAAGCTGAAAAAATATGACGGGATCGAAACATCCGTGTACAAAGACCAGTACGTGGTCGGCAAATCGCTCACTATCCAGAAAGGATACGATTTTGTACGGGTGAACCCGGATAATGGCGTGGCTGAATTCCGCGACCTTGACGGCGACGGCTCCATTTCAGAATTTACGGACTACGTGATACTCGGTCAATACATGCCAAAATACTACGGCGGCCTGCAAAATTCCCTGCGGTACAAAAAACTGGAGCTGGATTTCCTGTTCCAGTTCGTGAACCAGGAAGGCCCGGGCATCAACTACGGGTATGAGTCCAACCCTTACGGGGTGATGGCTAACAAAGACCGCAGTGCGCTGGACCGCTGGCGCAAGAAAGGCGACATCACCAATTATCCCCGTGCCACTACAACGGCCGCCGATGTGCGCTGGGACCTTTATCGCCTCTCTACGGCCGTTTGGGGCGACGCTTCTTACATCCGTTTGAAGAACGTTTCGCTGCGATACGATTTGTCTGATTATGCGCGTGCGCTGAAACTGAGCAGGCTGGTGGTATATGCCAACGCGCAGAACCTGTTCACGTTCACGAACTACGAAGGCATGGACCCCGAAACGCAGGGTTTTAGAATGCCACCGCTGAAAAACATCACCGCCGGCATCCAGCTTACATTTTAATGGACTTTAAACAACAAACGATGAAAAGCATTCAATTCCTGATAATAAGCGCCGCCGTTCTTTTCACATCCTGCAGTAAATTTGTGGATACGCCGACGCCAAAGACCGAACTCGCTTCGCAACTGGTGTTCACGGACGATAAAACGGCTTCCGCCGCAGTGGTAGGCCTGTACGTGGATATGAACGGTTTTAACTACCAGTTCGCGAATTCACTGATCAACTACCTCTCTGCGATACATGCAGACGATCTGTATTATTTCACCACTTTCGAAAATTACGACGTATTCCGCCAGGTGAGGCTGCTGCCCAACAGTAATTATGTGACCGCATACTGGTCATCCGTATACTCCTACATTTACCATACCAATGCCTGCATCGAGGGGCTTACCACGGCGCAGAACCTTACGCCGTCCGTGAAGGACCAGTTGCTGGGGGAATCCTACTTCATGCGGGCATTCTTTTATTTTTACCTGGTCAATATCTATGGCGATGTACCGTTGATAACCACTACCGATTATGTGACCAACGACAGCAAAGGCCGTGAACCGGCGCTTAACGTTTACACGCAGATCATCAGCGACCTCCGGGAAGCAAAAGCCAGGATGGCGGACAATTACCCGTCCAGCAACCGCGTGCGTCCCAACAAAGCCGCTGCCACCGCTTTGCTGGCAAGGACTTTCCTTTACACCAAAGACTGGGCAAAAGCCGAAACCGAAGCCACTGAAGTGCTGAACAACAGCCGCTACACCCTGCTCCAGGATCTGAACAGCGTATTCCTTGCCAATAGCCGCGAAGCCATCTGGCAGCTGCAGGCCGTGAACGTAGCCGGTGGCCGCAACACCTGGGAAGGATTCACCGTTGTGCCCTTCTCCGACGTTTCTACGGTTACCTTCCGGCTGGACACGACAAACCTGGTCGGGAAATTTGAACCAAACGACGCAAGGCGTACAAACTGGACAGGCAACAGGTTTTTAGCTACCGGTGCCCATATTTACTGGCCGATGAAATATAAAGTGCGCACGAGCACAGCCGCCGCGCCCACCGAGTATTCCATGGTGATGCGCCTGGCCGAACAATTCCTGATCCGCGCGGAAGCGCGCATCCGCCAGGATAAACTCAACGAAGGCCGCTCAGACCTGGATTCCATCCGCCTGAGAGCTAAGCTGCCGGTGCTGTCCACCAGTCTCGATAAATCCGCCCTGCTGCTGGCAGTGGAAAAAGAACGCCAGGTGGAACTGTTCACCGAATGGGGGCACCGCTGGTTTGACCTGAAACGTACCCAGCGCTCCTCTGCCGTACTCAGCCCTATCAAAGGTGCGAACTGGCAGGCTACGGACACACTGTATCCCATTCCCACTGATGCCATTAAAACCAATATAAACCTGACACAGAATGAAGGCTATAAATAAAATATTCACGCTTCTGCTGCTGCTCTCCGTATTTACGGCGGGCGCGCAGCAGCGGGTTACCATCAGCCCGGCCATGCCTGAGCGGGGCCAGACGGTAACCGTTACGTTCGATCCTTCCGTGCCGGGCTCTCCCATTCCCGCGGATGCAGCTGCGGTGACTTTGAATTTCACTTATTCCAATTTTTATGACCTGCCCTGGAAAATAAAAATGGATAAAAAAGAAGGCAAATGGGTTACTTCATTTAAACTGGCGAAATTCGCGGCCTTTGCCACTTTCACGCTCATCAGCGGCGATGCGGCGGACAAACCGGCGGCGGGCAAACATTATGAAGTGGCTGTGTATGAAAACGGCAAACCCGTGGAGAACGGTAACCTGTACAAAGGGTACAGCCTGAGCGCACAGCTTGGCAAAAGCCCTGATCTGGCTGCTTCGCAGGCCGCGCAATATGAAAAGGAACTGGCCCTTTACCCGTCCAATTACGAAGCACAGGTACGCCTGCTGCAATACAAAATGAGCATCAGCGAAGGGAAGGACAAAGAAAAATACTATGCCCAGGCCCATAAAGTGATCGCGGAACGTTTTAATACAGCGCCGACCGTAATGGGCAACCTGAACAAAGTGACGATGGCCTACCTGATCCTCGGCGAAAGAAGCCGTGTGGATTCCATTTACAAAGTGGTACGGGAGCGTTACCCAAACAGCGAGACCGGCCGCAGCCTGCGCTCGGATGCTATTTCGAAAGAACCGGACACCTCGCGCCGCATTGCGCTTTACGAGGCCATGCTGAAAGCCGAAACACCGGCTAATAACAGCGAGTTCTCGCCGGTGCACGAACACCTGTTTGACCTGTACGCCGCGCGGAAAAACGAAGCGAAAGTGTGGTACCATGCCGGGAAGATCTCGCTGGACACTACGAACCCATACCTGCCCAATACTTACAAAAGCATGGCGCAGACCCTGCTGGATTACAACGTAGCGCCCGATCTCGCCCGTAGTTATGCCGAAAAGGCATTGTCGATGGCGGACAGGTTTCCGGCGGGCATCATCCGTCATTTCCCGGAAACCGGCCATATCTACCCCGCTGTAGATGACAGCACGCGCCGTGCCGTAACCGCCAAAGCCAGGGCCAATATGCTGTCCATCCTCGGGCTGCTGGATATGAAAGCCGGAAAAAATGCGGACGCTGCTGTCAGAATGAAAGAAGCACTGCAAACTTACAAAGACAGGGAAACCCTGGACAATGTTGCTGCTTTTTACCAGATGGCCGATATGAAGGACGAACTAGCCTCATTAAACGCATTGCGTGAAAAAGACCTGGCTGCCAGGATCGCCGCGCAAAGAGTTAACCGCCCGGCTCCGTCCCTGGCTGCTTTTGTGGATATGAAAGGCAATCCGCTTAAAACGGAAGACCTGAAAAACAAAGTAATCCTGATCGATTTCTGGGCTACCTGGTGTATTCCCTGCATGCAGGAAATGCTGTATATCCAGCGGTTGTACGACCAGTACAAAAACAACCCGGACGTAGTATTCATGATCGTGAACAGTGGTGCCCGTAATACACTGAAGGACGCGCAGGGCTGGAGCGGAAATAAAAAATATGCCTTCCCCGTGTATTACAACACCGATCCGGAAGTAGGGGAGAAGTTCAAATTTACCATCATCCCCGCTACCTATATTATCGATAGAAAAGGGAATATCCAGTTCGGCAACATCGGGTTTGAAGGACCGGAAGTGGAAACCAAACTCCGGTTGCAACTGGAGCAGGTTTTAAAGAATTAACGGATACCATTTTGCAGAAAAGCCCCAACCGGGAAGGTTGGGGCTTTTTTTATTGGTCCCAGCCGTTAGTTAAAACTATGCACTTTAGTGCAAGGGCTTTAGTAATGCGAGAAAATCTGCCACAGAACTGGCCTTGTCTGTGGCGTCGTTGTGAAAAGGTCGTCATTGCGAGGAGCCGCGGGGGATCTGTGCAGGAGCCGCGACGAAGCAATCTCCAGATATCGGCGTACATCCATTCGATGCAGGAGATTGCTTCGTCGCCCCACCCACTTTAGCCCTGCTGCTCCTCGCAATGACTGGCTTTGCGCCGGCATTTTTTTATTCGGTTTTTAAACTCTTTACCGGATCGGCAATAGCGGCCCTGAAGGTTTGCAGTACGATCAGCAGCATGGACACGATGCCGAGGATCAGTATCGTCAGCACAAACGGATGCGCCGTGATATCTATCCGGTAGTTGTAGTTTCCCAGCCATTTTTGCATGATCAGGAACGCAACCGGGATCGCAGCTACGCTGCCGATAATGATCATGCCCAGGAAATCTTTTACAAACAGCGCGGCAATCCCGCCTGCTGAAGCGCCCAGCACTTTCCGTATCCCTATTTCTTTTGTGCGTTTGTGCACGCTTAAAGATACCAGCCCGAGAATGCCCAGCAGCACAATGACCAGTGAAAGGCCCGTGGCAAGATAAGTGCCGTTTTTCAGCTGCATTTCCACGGAATAGAGCGTCTTCAGCCTGTCATCAATAAATGTATATTCAAATGGTGCGCCGGGCATCAGCTGCGCCCATTTTGCGCGTACGGCTTCAATTCTGGCGGAAGGAGAGCCTGGTTTCAGTTTAAATGACATGTAACGGTACATATTCACGCGGTCGGTGGAATGGATCATCAGCGGCTCGATCTTTTCACGCATGGTCTTGAAATGGAAATCCTTGATCACACCGGCTACACGATAGACGTTCTGATCGCCATCCGCACCGCGGAACGTTTGGTTCAGGGCATCCTGCGGCGTCCAGCCCATGGACCTGGCAAATGTTTCATTGATCACCACTTTGAATGGATCGGACAGTTTGGTGTCTTTCGTGAAATAGTCTCCCGCGATCACATGCAGGTTGTATAAGGAACCATATTTGATATCGGTGTAAATGTTCATGGAGGAGATGGCCGAAGCGGAATCCGCGCCGGTTTTAAATACGGGCCGTGTGCCGGAATAGTTTGCGTCCGGGATCTCGTAGGAGAGGCTTGCGTTTTGCACGTCGGGCAGGGTGGCGAACTGGTCGCGGTTACCATACATTTTCTGAAGGCCTTCGGGCGTCCAGTTGCGGGGAAGTTGCGCGGCGATCACGAATTCACGGTCGTACCCAAGATCTTTTTTAAACAAAAAGCCGATCTGCTGGCTGATGATGATCGCGCCGATCAGCACCACTGCGGCGGTAAAAAACTGGAAAGTAATCAGCGCCTTCCGCATCCAGATGTTTTCTTTTACCGTACCGGGCTTGCCCTTCAGCGAATCCACAGATTGAAGGGAAGACAACATGAACGCCGGATAAATACCCGCCAGCAGCCCGGTGAATAAAATAAAAAGTATAGGGTAAATAATAAAATGAACCGGGAAATCGAACAGGCCGGGGATGCTGGTGCCCAGCACGGCGGAAAAATAATCGCGCCCCGCCAGGTATAGCAGGAAAGCGAAGATAGTAGCCACTGTTACGGTAATGGTGGATTCCGTGAGGAACTGGAGCATCAGCTGTTTTTTCAGGCTGCCCAGCACTTTCCTTACGCCTATTTCCTTCATGCGGGAAGAGGATTTGCTGATGGAAAGGTTCACGAAATTGATAATAGCCATAAAAAGAATAAAAATGGCCACGGCCGAGAGGGCGACCAGCATTTTCCGCACGATACCGTTATTCGCATCCAGGTGGTAGATGTTCAGCGGAACCAGCACAGGCGTCAGATTGGCGGAAATGTTCGCCGGGGCGTTCTGCTGCAATAGTTTTTTCATGGGCTCCGCCAGCATGGCGGGCGTTACGCCGGGTTGCAGCTCCACGTTTGCGATGATGTATTTGTTGGACCAATCGTCCAGGCTGCGGTCGAAGTAAGACATGTTGCCGGCGGATATATAGAACTCGTCGGGATATTTTGCATCAAAGCGCGTTATGGAGTTGTCCGGCGGATTCTTCATCACGCCGGTAATGGTAAAGGGCTGCCGGGCGCCGGAAAAGTTTTCGATGGTGAGGGTTTGGCCCAGCACGTCTGTTTTACCAAAGAATTTCCTCGCTTTGTTTTCAGTAAGCACTAAGGAGTAAGGACCTTCCATCGCGGTTTTCGGGTCACCCTGTAACAGCTCGAAACCATACATGGTCAGCAGGGTGCTGTCTCCCAGCTGAAGCCCTTCCCTGAAAGCCTTGTCGCCTTTGGAAACGTTGGTAGTCACGCCGTCCCAGCGGTAGAAGTTGCTCACCAGGTGCGGGTATTCTTCTTTCATGGCCCGCGCCAGCATGCCGACGGTGATCATTTCGCTACCCTGGCTGCTTTCCTTCCAGCGGCTCTGGATGATATACTGGCGGTCCGCATTTTTAAGCTGTTTGTTCACATTCAATTCCTTCCAGGCAAAAGCCGCCACCAGCAAGCTGAAACCTATGCCGGCGGAAAGGCCTAATACATTCACGACAGCGTAGAACCGGTTCTTACGGAAATTGCGCCAGGCTATTTTAACGTAGTTTGAAAACATAGTACGGAATTGAATTGCTCCAAATCCACGAAATTGGTGCCGGGATATATGTTGTTGAAAATCAATAAGATTTAACTTTAAACCTGTCCGTTCCCGGTCGCTGATTGTCCGCTAACGGACACTTCGTACATTCGGTCAGTGAAGTACATCATCCATTTCCTGTATGTTGCCTGGTATTGGGATATGGCCCTTGCCTTTTTTATCGTGAAGCGGGAGATAGCCGGTGAGCGGAAATATCGTATCAATACCACCGGGACCGATAACCTGAAAGGGATCATGCCCGCGGAGGAGCGCGTGCATGCGACCATGTACGAACCCGTGAATTATTTTACGGCGGAATGGCTGATGGATCGTGTGACGGAGGAAGAAAAGAAAACAGGGTTCCTGGATGTGGGTTGCGGCAAAGGAAGGGTATTGGCCATTGCTTCGGCATATGGGTTTGCCTCGGTGACGGGGATTGAAATATCCCCCAGGCTGATAAAAGCTATTCCACCGGACCGTTGTACAATCCATTGCATAGATGCGCGGCATTACGATATCCCTGATCACATCGGCGTCATTTTCCTGTTCAACCCATTTGATGAGATCGTGATGAAAGCCTTTATCGGGAAGGTGATGGAAAGCCTGCGGAGGAACAGCCGCCCGATGAAAGTGCTGTATGCCAATCCCCGTTGCCGGCAGCTCTGGCTGGATGCGGGTTTTGAAGAAACGGAGGCGGTTGTGAAAATGACATTCCTGCAAGGTTGCGTGCTGGAAAAAAAGGGTGACCCGGAAGAAAAGATACAAGGTTCCACTTCCCGATGAACGGGATAAATTATGGATACGGGAAAAGATGCCGGGGTCGGAATGCAGAAATATAAATTAGGAAATACTTCGGGGAATCTCTAACTTGGTATTGAACAATGAAATGCCGCAACGGCCTAATACTTCAAATTGCTTGCCTCCGGGGGAACACAATATTATCTGGGAAAGGTTTAAGAACGGGGATCTGCATGCCCTGGAGGAGATATATCGCACCCATGTGAAATCCATGATCCGGTATGGCCGCAAGATCACCCACAATCTTGATCTTATACAGGACAGCATACAGGACCTGTTCATCGAGCTCTGGAAAAACAGGCAGAATCTCTCAGACACCACTCACCCTCAATATTACCTCTTCCGCGCCCTGCGCAATAAATTGGCCAAAGCCCATTCCCGCCAGTCTTTCGTGAGCGAATCCGAACTGCGCCTCGCTTCGGACAGCCTGCAGGTGGAATACGTGGAGCTGGAAATAATGGCCCGGGAAGTGGAAGCCCAGACCCGCAATACCCTCAAACACCTGCTGGAACAGCTACCCCTCCGCCAGCAGGAAGTGATCCACCTCCGTTTTTACCACAATTTCCCCTACGAACAGATCGCGGAGCTGATGGGCATGAACTACCAGTCTGTGCTGAACCTCATGCAGCGCGCCCTGAAAGCCCTCCGCAAAGCCTACGCCGCCCGCCCGGACCGGTTTTAAAAATTATTTTAAAAAATATTGCCCCGAAGTGAGTATAAAAGGATGGAATTCTCCATTACCTTATAGACGCTATGCATCAACACGAAGCGACCATACACACTTTACTGCTGGACAACCGGTTCATTGACTGGGTGGTGAACCCCCAGAGCCCGTATGCCGAATACTGGCTGCAATGGATCGCGGCGGACAGCAACAATGCCGCCCTGGCGGAAGAAGCGAAGCGTTTTATCCTGGAAATGCGGCTGGCCGAGCAGGAAGCAGCCGACGATGTGCCGGATGACAGGCTGGAGGATATGTTGCTGAACATACAAACCGGCATCGCGCCGGAACGCAGGTCCCGCAAAAAATGGTACTGGATGGCGGCCGCCCTGGTAGCCGGTGCAGTAGCGATAGCCTCGTTGTTTTCTTTCCCCGAGCTCCGCTCCGGTGAAGAAAACAGCAAAAAGCAGGTGGAAGCGGCGGATGTGGTACGGTATAATGGAAATAAAGAAGATGAGCTGCTGTTCCTCCCGGACGGTTCCAAAGTGATCCTGTCCAAAGGCGCGCGTATATCCTATAATCTGTTAATGAACGGCAACAAAAGAGAGATCACCCTTTCCGGGGATGCATTTTTTGACGTGGCCCCCAACCCGCAGAAACCATTTTATATCTATACGCAACACGTGGTGGTAAAGGTACTGGGCACCAGTTTCAGGGTGCACGCCTCCGGTGGTGTGGAATCGGTGGCCGTGAGCACGGGAAAAGTATCTGTATACCTGAAAGGGCAGGACCTGGAGCAATCCGCCGCCCGGATCGTATTGCCCAAACAGGTGGTATCCCTCACGGAAGATCACCTGGCGCTTACCACGAACGAATGGAGCGGCCAATACCCGGCAGCTGCCAGACTGCAAAAGATCACAAGCTACGAATTTGAAGAAGCGCCCCTGTCCGACGTACTGAAAACCCTCGAAAAGATGTACGCAATTCCCGTGAAGTATAATTCCGAAACGTTTAAAAACTGTTATATAACAATATCACTCGGTGATGAGAGCCTGGAAGAAATTTTAAAAGTAATCACCAGAACGGTCGATGCATCGTATAGCATGAGCAGCTATGGCATAACGATAGAAGGCAAAGGATGCAAATAAGTCAACGGCATCAGCTAAAATGAGTTTGAGTTAATCACGCACTACCAAAATTGAGACAAAAAGCTGCATTCAGTTGCGGCATCGGGTTAGTAACAATCAGTCAAATTACATACTACCAAAATTGAGGAAAAGGCCGCAAAGACCGGCAGGGCATTCCTATGCCCGTATCAAGCTATGTTTTATCAACTAAATCGTACAGCAATGAAGAAAATTTATTCCACTTCGTTTTTTATGAAGGCCGCCCTGGTACATTATTTTCTTACACTTGCTATTTCCGTGGTGGCATCAGCCGCTCCTGCAAACGGACAAGGCATCTTAGACAAGAAAATATCCCTCACCGTGGAAAATGAAACCTTCAGGACCGTCTTGGAGAAGATCAGCCGCAAGGCCGGCGTGAAATTTTCCTACACCCGCAACACCCTTCCCGAAAAGGAAAAGGTGAGCCTTCAGGCCAAAGATGAAACGCTGGCGAATGTATTCACCCAGCTGTTTCAGCCATACGACATCCAGTTTGAGGCTATCGGCAGCCAGGTGGTGCTCAAACGCAGCCGCCTGTTCACCCTGCTGAAAGGAGAACGCGATTTGGCCGCCGCAATTGAAACCACCCGGTTCAAAAAAGTAACGGGCATAGTAAGGGACGCCTCAGGCGATCCTGTTCCCGGCGTGACCGTTGTGATAAAAGGAACCCGCAAAGGTTCCAGTACAGACGCTAACGGGCGTTTTGAACTGGAAGCCAATGACAATGATGTGCTGGAACTTTCCGCCATCGGGTTTAAAACTATTTCCCTGCACATCACCGCGGAAACCGATTACGCCGTAACGATGGAAACGGATGAAAAAGCACTGGGTGAAGTGGTGGTAACGGCCATGGGCGTTAAACGTTCTCCCCGTTCCCTCGGCTATGCCGTACAAAAAGTAACCGGCGATGATATCAATATCGCGCAGGCGCCCACCATCGCGCAGGGCCTGATGGGAAAGGTGGCCGGCCTGAATATCAGCCAGGCTTCCGGCGGTGTGGAAGGCGGTTCTTCCCGCCTCGTGATCCGCGGTAATACATCGCTGACGGGAGACAACAGGGCGCTCATCATCGTAGATGGCGTGGCGATCAACAATGACCCCGTGAATAACAACGCGAACAACGGCGGTGGCGGTGCAGTAGGCACGCAGCAGGGCGCAGATGTGAGCGGTTACAACGACTGGGGTACCGGCCTCAACTTTATCAACCCCGAAGACATCGAAGATGTGACCGTGCTGAAAGGCCCCGCAGCCGCGGCTTTGTACGGCGCGCGCGGTGCAAACGGCGTGATACTTGTGACCCGTAAAAAAGGAGAAAAACGTAAAGGCCTGGGAGTGGATTATTCTTTTTCCACGCGTAAAACACAGGTATATGAATTTCTTGATTTCCAGAACTCCTACGGCTCCGGCCTTGTAGGTTCCATGTGGACGGCGGACCAGCAGAAACAGTTTCCTGTGAATGTGGATGGCCAGCGTATGCAGATCGGCACTTACTCCGGTTCATTTGCCGCCGGTGATTATAAAACCGGCGCATGGGGTTTTTTGCCTTATGCTAATCCCACGCAGGCCTGGAATATCTTTTCCTTCCCGAGCGGCCTGTCCTGGGGCCCACGTTTCGATAACCAGCCGGTACTCTGGTACGATGGCGTACAGCGCCCTTATTCCGCGCAGCCCAATAACTGGAAAGATTATTTCCCTGATGGTAATGTGAACCAGCATAACATTTCCGTATCCGGCGGCGGCGATTTCGGGACCATCCGTTTTTCTTACACTAGAGACGACAGCAAGGCGAACATCCAGAACAGTAATTACAAGAACAATACCTTCAATTTAGGTTCGAGTATAAAGATCAGTAAAATGTTGTCCGCCGACATAACAGCCAGTTATGTCAATTATACCAGACTGAATACCCCGCCCGTAGGAGCCGGCGCGTTTATGGCCGGTTTTTCCTACGCGGCTACGAGAGACTACCGGTCCGACGTGGAGCGCATGAACAACACCAGGGCGGACGGGTCGCAGCGTGACGTGACTGCCCGCGGCAACTTCCCCGCAAACGCGCCCCCGTACCCGTATTATTCTTACATGGCCAATTCTTACTGGAACATCTATCAGAATAACACCACTTTCAACCGCAATCAGCTCATTGGCGGCCTGAAACTGACCGCTGATATCACGGACTGGCTTACCGCTACTGCACAGGCCAGCCTGGATAATTCTTCAGACGGTACGGAGATCAAAGAATACCCCAAGAACATCCAGGGCACAACGGGCGCCTACCGGGAAGCCCTGTCCCGCAACCTCAGCCGTAATATGAATGCAATGGTGCGGGTTTTTAAAGATAATCTCTGGGACAAGTCTTTCAACGCAAGCCTTACCGGCGGTGTGGAATCCTATTACCGTAATGATTATACCGTGAGCAACAGCACGAAAGGGAATTTTATCAAACCCTTCATCTTCGCGCTGGACAATGGTGCCGAGGCGCCCGATCCGGCACGCGAGATACGTTTTACCAAAAAGATCAATTCCGCATTCGGCTTCCTGGATCTGTCCTATAAAAATTACCTGTTCCTGCAGGTGACCGGCCGCAACGACTGGTCATCCACCCTCGCGAAAACGAACAACTCCTATTTTTATCCATCCGCTAACCTGAGCTATGTATTTACCGATGGCATCAGCAGTATGCAGAACGCACTGCCCTGGCTGAGCTTTGGTAAACTGAGCCTGTCTTATGCCGAAACCGGCAGCGATACAGACCCATATTCCATCTTTAATGTGCTGAACACCGCGAATTTCAACGGACAGGCGGCACAAACCTATCCCGCACAACTGAAATTTCCCGGCATTGAACCGCAAAGGAGCCGCCAATACGAGATCGGCCTGAGCCTCGGTATGTTCAACAACCGCCTGAACATGGAGGTAACGGCTTACACAATGAAAACATTCAACCAGATACTCACGAACGCACTACCCCAGTCTTCCGGCTGGACCAGCATACAGCTGAACAGGGGCGAGCTGGGCAACAAAGGGATAGAGTTCATCATCAACGCCACCCCGGTGAGCACGAAGAACTTCAGCTGGAGCATCGCGCTGAACGGGGCGCATGCGCAGAACAAGATACTGGCGCTGGACGAAGGCACGGATGATCTGCTGCTCGGTTCTTTCTTTGGCGGCAGCGGCGTTTCGCAACGTGTGAAAGTGGGCGAGAATTACGGAACGATCTATGGAAAGGATTACACTTACCTGAATGGGAAACGTGTGGTGAAAAGGGCTGTAAATCCTGAAACGGGCGAAGAACTGTATTATGATGTGAATGGCACCCGCTATGCAGCCGGCACTCAATGGGTACTTTCAGGCAGCGAAGTGGCGATCGGGAATTCGCAGCCGTTCCTTACCGGCGGCATTGCCAATACTTTCCGCTACAAATCGCTCAGCCTGTATGCCATGGTGGACGGGAAGTTTGGCGGCGATACCTACTTTGGCACCTATGCGGCCGCTATGGGTAATGGCCTGCTGAATGAAACCCTGAAAGAAAGAGACGGGGGAGGACTTCCCTACATCTATCCGGACGGCACTACGGCCAATACCGGCGTTATGTTCGACGGTGTATTCGCGGATGGCAAGCCCAACACGGATGTAGTGAGCTACCATTGGAAATACCTCGGCACCTACACTTCCTGGAATCACATCGGCGTGCCGCGCTCTGAATCTGTTTTTGAGAATACCTGGATGAAATTGCGCGAAGTAGCGCTTACTTACCAGCTGCCGCAAAACCTGGTGCGTAAAACGAAGATCTTCCAGAACCTGAGCTTGTCGCTGATCGGCCGCGACCTGTTCTACATCTTTACCACAATTCCAAAAGGCCTGAATCCTGAAGGCGTGAATGGCATCGGCAACATGCAGGGTATAGAATACTCTTCCATGCCGCGCATCCGCTCATTTGGCTTCACTGTAAGAGCCGCTCTCTAAAACTTTAAAAAAGACCGACAATGAAAATCATACCCAACATATTATACACTTCCCTCCTTTGCGGTGCTTTACTCAGTTCCGTATCGTGCAGGAAAGATTTTGAGGAACTCAATGAGCCCTACAACCAGGCCGGCGAAGAATCCGCTTCCATCCCCGGCTTATATAACGGGCTTGTATCTTCTCTCGGGAAATATGGAGACGATGTGCTGAACGTGGGCGTACTCTACCCGACTGCCAACCAGCAGGCCTTTCAGAACATTGCAACCCCATTCGTGAACTATGCGGGTGGTTATTGGAGCCAGTATTATCCGGACCTGGTTACCTACCGCGCATTACTGAAAAAGATCACCGAGCAGACCGATCCCGGGTCTTTTAACAACGTAAAATATATGGCCACCATCCTGCTGGCGTCCAAAACGCTGCGTATGCTGGACTATTACGGGGACATTCCTTACAGCAAGGCCTCGAATGCAAACAGCGGCACGCAGTTTTTCCGCCCGGAATATGACGCGGCGCCGGATGTGTACAAAAGCGTGCTGGAAGACCTGAAAGAAGCGGCGGACGGCCTGTCCGACGATCCTTCGCAGGTGAATATCGGCTCATCCGAAAGTTTCCTGGGCGGGAATATCCTCGCCTGGAAAAAATTCGGCAATGCCCTGCGTCTCCGTTATGCGGTGAGATTGTTTAATAAAGAAACCGCCATTTCCTCGGCCATCATTACGGACATTATCAGTGGCAACAAGCCCCTGCCGAACAATCAGCAGGCAGGCACGCTGCAGAATGACAACTTCGGATTATGGCCAAACCTAGTGGCGCCGGCCGGTACCATCAAAGATGCCCTGGCGAGCAAATGGGATTCCTATCACGAGCTGTCCATCTCAAACATCAGGATGAGCAGCAACGTCTGGAACCAGATGTCATCCACAAACGCCACAAACGGCTCCGGCATCTTCGATCCGAGGTGTTTTGTATTTTTCCAGACAAACGATGCCAACCTCTGGGTGCCTCAGCCGCAGGACGGTTCACAAACGGAAGGCGGTACGCCGTACAGGGGAGAAGGCACTGCCCGCAGGCCTTTTGGCACGGACCCGACCAATAAATTTGCAAGTTTTAATTACTTTATTGCTTACGACAGGCTGTTTTACCCCATCCTGGTGATCACCGAAGCGGATGTGCATTTCCTGCTGGCGGAGATCTACCAGCGTGGTATGGGCGTTGCGAAAGATGTTACAAAAGCCAGAACGGAATATGAAGCAGGTATCAGGAGTTCTGTGGATTTCTGGTATGCTTACACGCAGCTGTCCGCCATTTGGACGGCCAAACCTACTCTGCCAACACCTGTACAGATGACGGCTATGCTCGCCAATCCCAAGGTGTTGTACAACGGAGCGAACGATGCGGATGCATTAAGAAAGATAGCGACACAGGCCTGGCTGGCAACGATGTTCCAGCCCTGGGAAGCCTGGGCGATTGCGCGCAGAACGCAGCTCACCCCGCGCGATCCGGCTCTGCCGACGTTATCCATCAACCGCATGCCATACCCGGACGATGAAAATGTAAATAACCACGAAAACTGGCAGAAGGCAACCAGTGGGAAATCCCCCACTGACCAGGTGTCCGTGAAAGTGTATTGGATGCAGTAATCGCAGCTGTAAATCCTGTGTGTGCGCGTTCCCGTCCTTGTGGCGGGAACGCTTTTTTGTGCCTTCAGCTTTTCCCGTAATAAGCAGGGTCAAGCTGCCGGCGGTACTCCGGGTGGTTTTTGATAAATGCCGCCACAAACGGGCAGTATACCATCACCAGCTTTTTCTCGGCTTCCGCAAAAGCAAATGCCGCCCTCGCCAGTGCGGAGGCCACGCCTTTACCAGCCAGGCTGTCGGGCACGGTGGTATGCATCAATGCAATATCTTTTTTGTAGTAGCGGTAGGTAAGCTGTGCCAGCTCACCGTTCAGATGCACTTCAAACTGCTGGTTCTCCCGGTTATTCACCACCTCATAAGTTTCATCGCTCATAAAGGTGGGTTAAAAGGTTTCACAGACGGGTCCAGCAGGCGCTGCCATTCGGGATGGCGTTTGAGATAGGCATGTACCAGCGGGCAAAGCGGTACCAGCGTGTAATGATGTTCTTCCAGGTAAACAAGTGTTTTTTCTATCAGTGCCGTGGCCACGCCTTTTCCTTCCAGTTCCGCCGGCGATTCCGTGTGGATCAGCCAGATCTTTGTACCGCTTTCCTTGTAGTCGATGAAGGCGGTATGCCCTTCCACGGTCAGTTCAAAGTGATGAATGGCTTCGTTTTTCACGAGTGGCAGGGCCTTGTATTCTTCTTTCATATGCTTCCCGGTATTTTGTTTTCAAATATAACGATACCGGTGAATTTTATGACTGTTTCAGTTCGAATCCGGCCGCTGGCCGCTGCCGGGTACGCCGGTGGATTGATCGGTGCCGTCAGGCAGGTCTTCTTTGATAATCCCGCCGCTGGCTTCGTCCGTGCCTTCGGGATTGTTTTCTTTGATGGGACTGCCGGTGGTGGATGGTTTCGGGTGTGGTTTGTTTACCGGTGCGCCTTTCGGGTCCGGTTGTTCGATGGGCTGTTTCATAACTGTATTGTTTATTTATATTCTATTTGTTCTTCAGTGAAATAAGTATTGCGCCCGTTCATCTCCATGTGTTCGATAGGTTTCCCGCCCGGGCTTTTTTCTTTCCCGTGAAGATGTACCCGCATAAAATCGCGCACTTCACCCGCAATGATGTCCGGGTGATCTTTGCTGATCTTTTTCACGGCGTCTTTCAGCACTTTTTTGACGGACCGCACCAGTTTTGCAGAGGCAGCGTCCGGTATCTTTCCCGCGATGGAAAACGGGGAGATTCGTGCGTCATAGAGGATTTCATCCGCATAGGCATTCCCGATCCCGCGGATCTTATGCTGGTCTATCAGCAACTTTTTTACCGCGGCGCGTGAGCCTTCGAGTTGTCTTTTGAGATAGGCGGAAGAAAATTCTTTGGACAATGCATCGGGCACTTCTGAAAGCTCCGGGTCCGGCGTGATGCGCGCCTTCTTTTGCCAGTCAGTCACCGAGAGTACGGAGCCGTCGTCAAACTGCATCGTGAAAACGGTGTGGGCCGGTTTGCTGTTTTCTTTTTCATATACCAGCTTGCCGTGCAGCATGAGATGCAGGCCCAGGATGTGACCGTTCCCGAAAAGGAACCGCAGTTCCTTCCCTTCGCGGTATACTTTCCTGAGCGGCTGCCGGAGGAAATCTTTTTTCCATGTACCCGTTTTGGAAAGAGCTTTCAGCTTTTTACCCCTCAGTTTTTGCTGAAGATGTTTGCTGAATACTTCGAGGTCCGGTAATTCAGGCATATCAATCGTTTATGGTACCAATGGAATATTTTGTTGCTGTTTTTCTTGCAGGGCGGCCCCGTTTTGCATGGGTTGCCATATATTCCGTCTACCAGTCTGGCCCCACATACCATGCCACGATACGGTTGTTTTGAGGGAGAGGAACAAAAACGGTATCCGGATTGTAATCATCATGAGTAAAACTCTCACGGAATGGAAGCACATCAACCCAAACAGCAGGACATACTGAAGGAATTTTCCGCTGATGCGGGCAAAGGACTGAGCACGGACGAGGCCCGCAAAAGGCTGGAGGAGCATGGCCCGAACGAGATCAGCAGCGGCCGGCGCATTTCCCCGCTGATGATATTGCTGCACCAGTTCAAAAGCCCGGTGGTCTATCTTTTACTGCTGGCCATGGGCCTTTCCATGTTTTTTAAGGAGTGGCTGGATGCGGTTGCCATTGCCGTGGTGATACTGCTGAATGCCGTGATCGGTTTTATCATGGAGTTCCAGGCTGAAAGGTCCATGGAAGCCTTGCAGAAAATGACCTCCCAGACGGCCAGGGTGCTGCGGGACGGCCGGGTACAGGAGATACCATCAGGCGAGATCGTGCCCGGGGATATCATGCTGCTGGACGCGGGGGATATGGTGCAGGCGGACGGCCGCATCCTCGAATCCATGGACCTGCAATCGGACGAATCCGCCCTCACGGGGGAATCCCTGCCGGTGGACAAATTGCCCGGCGAGCTGGCCGTGGATACGCAGCTGGCGGAAAGGACCAATATGGTCTACAAAGGCACCTTCATCCGCAACGGCAATGGAAAGGTATTGTGCACCGCTACCGGTATGGACACCGAACTGGGGCATATCGCGCATATGGTGGCCGGTGCTAAAAAATCCGCCACACCCCTGGAAAAGAAGCTGGAAAGTTTCAGCAAACGCCTGATAGGCATCACCGTGGGTATTGTGGTGCTGATATTCGCAGCCGGCCTGCTGAACAAAGAACCCGTGCTGGAAATGCTGAAGACCTCCATCGCGCTGGCGGTTGCCGCCATCCCGGAAGGTTTGCCGGTGGTGGCTACACTGGCTTTGGCCAGGGGCATGATCAGGATGGCGAGGCAGAATGTGATCGTGAAAAAACTCTCCGCAGTGGAAACCCTCGGCGCCACCACGGTGATCTGTACGGACAAAACGGGCACCCTCACGGAAAACAGGATGGAAGTGACGGACGCCCTGCTGCCCGCGGCGGAATGGCATAAAAAAGAAAAAAGCCCCGACGATGAAACCTTCCGCTGCCTTCAGCTGGTGGCCGTGCTCTGCAACAATGCCTCGCTTGACGGGGAAAAAGGTATAGGCGACCCCATAGAAGTCAGCCTCCTCAATTTCGCAGCGGACACCGGGGCGGATGTTGCGCAGATAAGGGAAAAATTCCACAAGCTGAAAGAAGCACCCTTCAATTCAGATACCCGTGTAATGGGCACGCTGCATAAAGGAGAAGAAAAAGGCGAAGAAAAATACCTCGTTTCCGCCAAAGGCGCGATCGAAAACCTGCTGGATATATGCACCCACGCCCTGCACGACGGCTCCCCGAAAGAACTGGGGGAGGAAGAGCGGGACAAATGGATGCGGGAAACGGAAAAACTCGCCGCCTCCGGCCTCAAAACACTTGGATACGCCTACCGTGAAATGACCTACCAGGCGGACCAGTTCATGGAAAACCTCGTGTTCCTCGGCATCACCGGTTTTATGGACCCGCCCCGCCACGGTGTACAGGAAGTGATCGCGGAATGCCACCAGGCGGGCATCCGCGTGATCATGCTCACCGGCGACCATCCCGCTACCGCGGCGCATATCGCTTACCAGCTGGGTATCAGCAAAGATGAAAAAGATGTGGTGACAGGCAAAGACCTCAGCAATGAAAGCGATGCCTGGGCACAGCGCACCGTGTTCGCCAGGGTAAGCCCCAAACAGAAGCTGGACCTGGTGAACGCGCTGCAGGAGGATCACCAGATCGTAGCCATGACGGGCGACGGGGTGAATGACGCGCCGGCGCTTAAAAAGGCGGATATCGGCATTGCCATGGGCATCCGTGGCACGCAGGTATCCCAGGAAGTAGCGGATATGGTGTTGAAGGATGATGCCTTTGAATCCATTGTGATGGCGGTGCGGCAGGGCAGGGTGATCTTTACGAATATCCGGCGGTTTATCATTTTCCTGCTTTCCTGTAATCTCAGCGAATTGCTGGTGATAGGGCTGGTAGCTACTGCGGGCCTGCCTTTCCAGCTGGCTGCCATCCAGATACTGTTCATCAATTTAATTACGGATGTATTTCCCGCCATGGCGCTTGGTTTCACGGAAGGAGACCAGACCGTGATGCAGCGAAAGCCGCTTGACCCACGGCAGCCCATCATCAGCAAAAAGGCATGGGGAGTAATTTGGTTCTACGCGGCGGTAATTGGCGCGAGCGCGCTGGGCGCCGCCTTCACGGCGGAATATTTCAGGGAAGGGGATATTGATGTACATGCCGCGAACAACGTGATGTTTTATACCCTCATTCTTTCCCAATTGCTGCACGCCTTAAATATGAAAGAAGGAAAAGAAAAGTACATCGGCGGGCCGGTGATGCGGAATCCTTACCTGGTCGGCGCCATGTTGCTGAGCGCGGCGGTTACCTTGTTGTGCCTGTTTATCCCGCCGGTAAAAGAAGCGCTTCGCCTGGAGATGATACCGCAACTGGATTGGCTGCTGGTAGCTGGTTTCAGCGTGGCGGGCATGCTGGTGATCAGGCTTGGGTCCGCGATCTTCAACAGGGACTGATAGGATATTACCCCGGATCAACCCCGGATCAAGTCCGCCTCATCTCCACCTCAAGTCCGCCTCCCCTGTATCTCTCATATAGCGACCATAGCAGGTTCCCGGTAGTTCCATGGTAGTAGCAGGGTAGTTGTAAAGTGAAAAGCAAAATACTATCATGTGCGTTCTATTTATTTGATAACAAGGTACTTGTATATATGCTTAGACTTCAATACTGCTAAATTCAGCACATTTATTGGTCCAAGCCGTTAGTTGAAAACTACGCACTTTAGTGCGAGGGCTTTAGTAATGCGGGAAAATCTATCGCAGAATTGTCCTTGTTTGGGGTGTCGTTGTGAAAAGGTCGTCATTGCGAGGAGCCGTGGGGGATTTGTGCGGGAGCCGCGACGAAGCAATCTCCATAGCCTGGCGTACATCCATTCGATGCGGGAGATTGCTTCGTCGCCTCACCCACTTGGCTCAACTGCTCCTCGCAATGAACTGTGTTTAAAAACAACTATTATTTAGATAATTTTTATCATATACTGTATGGGTAGTGGCTATTGCAAAGGCTTGTTTAATCAGTTTATTGGCTACTGCTATAA
>NZ_RMBX01000019.1 GCF_003807585.1 Chitinophaga barathri
GCTTTTATGTCAATCCAAATCCGTATTATTGACAACCCCTGTAAACCTCCAGCAGGATAAAATAATCGACTGTAAAGTCCTGCCAGGACAAAATACCCCACTGTAAAGTTTTTTCAGGACAAGACACTATGCTTTGTGAACGCTTTTACCCTACTATATCACTACTGTTACAGTACTGTATCACTGCTGTTACACTACTGTTATACTACTGTTTCAGTACTATCTGGCTACTATTAAGCTGCAGGACGTAAGTTCAGGACCGGCCAGGCGTCTATCGGGATTATCAGGAAAGGACATTTTCCGGGATCTAAAGGCACACATCGGGAGAATGGAAACCCTCTGAAAAGGGCATAAAAAAAGCCCGGTTGAAACAACCAGGCTTTTGTGTTTTTGAGCGGAAGACCGGGCTCGAACCGGCCACCCCGACCTTGGCAAGGTCGTGCTCTACCAAATGAGCTACTTCCGCGCTTCCCGTTTTGGGATTGCAAAAATAGGAAACTGTTTGAAATCAGCAAATAATATTTCCAATTCCTTTAAAAAATTTCTTTCACACAATACTGATGCGGTTAATGTTGTTAAAATTAAACTTTATCATTGCAGTGCATTAATGAATTATTCCACTACTATCTCATGAAAAAATATGTGCTCTACGGCACACTGTGCCTCGCCGCATGCGGCCCACGCAAACAGCCGGCCCAGCAGCAGCCCGCAACACAAAAGCAACAAACCATATCCAGGCCGGAAAACTTCGGAGCGGATGTTGCATTCCTGAAAGAATATACGGAAACCATCGTATTGTCCGATAGCACCAGCAAATCGGCCATCGCTGTAGTGCCCGCCTGGCAAGGCCGCGTAATGACCAGTACGGTGGATGGCGATAAAGGCCGCAGCCTCGGATGGCTCAATCATTCTCTCATCGCGGAAAAAAAACTACAACCGCATATCAACGCCTTTGGCGGGGAAGACCGCTTCTGGCTGGGGCCTGAAGGCAGCCAGAACAGCTTTTATTTTGCGCCCGGCGATACTTTCGACCTTGCACACTGGCAGGTGCCCGCCGCGCTGGACACGGAGCCTTTCCAGGTAATTGCCCGCTCCAGATCCGCCGTTACTTTCGAAAGGAACATACAATTGCCGAATTACAAAGGCCATATGTTCGACATCAAAGTGACACGCACCATTACACTGATCGCGCGCCGCGACCTGCGTAATTACCTCGGCGCAGACCTCCACCGCAGCGTTCACGCAGTGGGCTTCCATTCGGCGAACACCATCAGCAACGCCGGTAAGGAAAAATGGGATACCGCCTATGGCATGCCCTCCATCTGGATACTCGGCATGTTTCCCGCGGCGGAAAAAAATACGGTGATGATACCGCTTCGTGCAGGCGGCACCGTGAATGATGATTACTTCGGGAAAGTGCCCGCGGAAAGACTAAAAACCGGCAAAAACATAGCGTATTTCCGGGCGGACGCCAATTTCCGCAGCAAGATAGGCCTGCGCCAGGAAGCCTGTTACAACGTGCTCGGAAGCTACGATGCGGCCAATAAAGTTTTAACAATCGTACAATTCACCATGCCCACCAACCCGCAGAAATACGTGAACTCTTCCTGGGGTATACAGCCGAAACCCTTTTCGGGCGATATGGTGAATGCCTACAACGACGGCCCTCCCGGGGAAGGAAAACCGCAGCTGGGCCGCTTCTATGAACTGGAAAGCTCCTCACCTGCCGCCGGCCTGAAGCCCGGCTATAAAATGGAACATTATCACCGCACCATCCATTTGCAGGGCAGCGAAAAACATCTCGATCCCATCGTGAAAAAATTATTCGGGGTCAGCCTTAAAGATGTGGAAAAAGCATTTCAGTAATTACATCGCTTTCACTTCCAGGTTGTAAATATCTTTCAGCCGCAGCAGGCAAAGGTCCAGGCTGGCTTTGGGGATGCCTATTTCCATATTGCAGAACAGCTGGATGTCCTGGTTCAGCACGGTGCAGTTATTTTGTTTCACCACCATCATTACATCGTTGAGGATGGTATAGTCAAATACCAGCTGGTAACGTGCTTCCACGTTCTTTTGTACGGCGGGTATCAGTTGCAGCACCAGCGCGCAGGACATTTTATACGCGTTGATCAGACCGGGCACGCCCAGCAGCGTGCCGCCGAAATAACGGACCACCACTACCAGCACATCTGTCAGTTGTTTGCTGTCTATCTGCCCCAGGATCGGCTTGCCGGCGGAACCGGATGGCTCTCCATCGTCCACCGCGCGGTATTGCAGCCCGTCCGTGCCAAGACGGTAAGCATAACAGTGATGCGTGGCTTTGGGATGTTCTTTTTTTACCTCCTGCAGGCATTCTTTCACCTGGTCGGTAGATTTTACGGGGTATGCAAACGCGAGGAACTTGCTTCCCCTGTCTTTAAATTCCGCTACTGCCTTCTTTTCAATCGTATAATAAACTTCCATTTTCTTGTTTTATACCGGTTGCCAATGATGCAACCCTGTTATCCCCGCCTGGCTGAAACCCATGCCTTCCGGCATTACTCATGCAGTTTTCGCGCTGTTGGCCGTCCATATACTGCAACCTGGTCCCCCCCGGCATCCAGTTTCTCCTGTACTACCGTTCTTCCCATATACGGTGCCCGGAGGCCATTGCCCAGGGGCTCCTGCCCTGTGATCACCCGTAATTCGTCCCAGGTGCCGCTGTTGATGAACTGCTGTAAAAGATTGGCGCCTCCTTCCACGATGATGCTTTGCACGGATTCTTTATGCAAAATGGCCATCACTTGCGGCAGCAGCTCCTCCGAACGGTCTATTTCCTTCCCGGTGATAAAAATGGTACGCACCGATCCGTCGTGAAGATGGAAATGGCGCGGTATTTTTTCATCCAGGTCCAGCACGATGCGGACGGGGCTTTTACCGGGCCAGAGGCGCGTATTAAGCCTGGGATTGTCCTTTAACGCGGTTTGTGTGCCCACCATGATGCCTGCCTCCCGGCTGCGCCACTGGTGCACCAACCTGTCCGCATAAGGGCCGGAAATACGCACCGGCTTCCCGTCCGGCGGCGCCATGAACCCATCGGGGCTTTGCGCCCATTTCAGGATCACGTAAGGCCGCTGCTGTTCGTGGAAGGTAAAAAAACGACGGTTCAGGTACCTGCATTCCGCTTCCAGTACGCCTGTAGTCACTTTTACCCCTGCTTCCCGCAGCTTCTCAATGCCTTTCCCGGCTACTCTGGAAAAACTGTCCACACAGCCGATCACCACTTCAGGGATGTTTTTGGCGATGATAAGGTCCGCGCAGGGCGGCGTTTTGCCATGATGCGCGCAGGGCTCCAGGCTCACATACATGATGGAGCGGGGAATGAGCTCCTGCAGCTCCGGCTCCACGCTGTTCACACAATTCACCTCTGCATGCGCCTCGCCATAGAGGCGGTGGAAACCTTCGCCGATGATCCTGCCTTCATGCACCAGCACCGCTCCCACCATCGGATTGGGCGCCACCATGCCTTCCCCGTTGAGGGCCAGGCTGATACAGCGCTGCATAAAAATTTCGTGAGAATTGCTGTGCATGATTGCGGTTGAAATAATAAGTTTGTGCAAAAATATCGTTTCAACGGCGATTTTCCCGTTGATCATCTGAATAACATGACCATTCAATCCGCATTCGCCGGCCTCACGGCTGCCATCGGCCACCTGTACGACGCCCGCGAAGCCGCCAACATCGGGCACCTGCTGATGGAACATATCACCGGCCTCGGCAAGCTGGACCGCATTGTGCATAAAGACGGCGACCTCACACCAGCCCAGGAAGACCTGTACCAGCAGTCGCTTGCCGCCTTGCTGGCGCAAAAACCTATCCAGCATATTACCGGCAAAAGCTGGTTCTACGGCCTGGAGCTGCTTGTGAGCGACCAGGTGCTGATCCCGCGCCCGGAAACGGAAGAACTGGTGGAATGGATCCTCAAAGACCATCCTTCCCAGCCCGCCTGGCGCCTGCTGGACATTGGCACCGGCAGCGGCTGCATCCCCATCGCCCTGAAAAAACACTGGCCGGCGGCCGATATCTGGGCCATGGACGTGAGCCCCGGGGCCATCTCCCTGGCTACCCGAAACGCCAGCCTGCAACACACGCCCATCCGTTTTGTACAGCAGGACGTGCTCAGCCCTGATGCTTCGAAAGTCCTTCCCTCCCTCAATATTATCATCAGCAATCCGCCATACATCCCTGAAACAGAACGCGCCGACATGCAGGCACTGGTAACCGCCTTTGAGCCTTCCGTGGCACTGTTTGTGCCGGACAGCGACCCTTTGCTGTTTTACCGCCGCATTGCCCTGCTGGCGCTGGAAAAACTCGAAACCGGTGGCAAACTGTATTTCGAGATACATGAATCGTTCGGACAAGAAGTAATGAGCCTGCTGGAAAAAGAGGGGTATGCGGAGGTGCAGCTCAGGCAGGATATGTTTGGCAAAGACAGGATGGTGCGGGCTGTAAAAAAATAATCCCGGCCGTTAATGCCGGGACTACTCACTTATTTGTCCTGTAAGATGGGTCTTGTTATTTCGCCGGTGGTGCATTCTGCGGATTGGCAGTGCCCAGCACGGTTTTGGCCCCCAGTTCCCTCGCGATCTGCATCACCCCTACCACCATGCCGATGGGCACGGTCTCTTCCGCGTTGATCACGATCGTGGGGTCCACTTCGCCCTGCGGGATCTTGGTAATCAGCACCTGGCGCAGGCTTGCAAAGTCCACTTTATTTGTTCCCACGTAATACTGCTGCCCCGCATCGATGCTTACCACTACGGTCTGTTTTGCTTTGGTATTGCTTTTGGCCTTGGGCAACATCAGCTTGATAACGTTGGGATTGGCCAGTGAAGACACGATCAGGAAAAACAGGAGCAGGATGAACAGGATATCGTTCAACGCGCCGCTGTGTAATTCCGCATGTCCTTTTTTACTCCTCCGCAAATTCATATTTGAATCGATTTCGAATTATCAATGATTATTTAGAAGGCTCCAGCAGTACGTCTATGAACTCCGAAGAGGCGCCTTCCATTTTATTGATCACCTTGTCTATCTGCGCCTGCAGGTAGCTGTAACCGATGTATGCCACGAGGCCGATGATAAGGCCCGCCGCGGAAGTCACCATCTTTACATAGATACCGCCCGCGATCGTGCTGAGGGTAATGTCTGAAGTCTGGGAGATGTTGAAGAAGGTCTGGATCATCCCGGCGATGGTGCCAAGGAAGCCGAACATAGGCGCTATGCCCGCGACGATGGCGAGTATAACGAGATTTTTCTCCATTTTATAGATCTCCAGCTTACCTACGTTCTCCATGGATTTCTCAATGGCGTCCGTGGGTTTGCCGATGCGCTGGATGCCTTTGTCGATCATACGGGCGATAGGCCCTGCGGTGTTTTTGGATAATGAGCGTGCCGCGCTGATATTGCCTGTGGTGATGTGATCGCGCACCATCGGCATGAAATTGTTTTCCAGCTTACCTGCCCGGGAAATGGTGAGATACCTTTCCACGAACACGTATACGGCTATCACGGAAAGTATGCCCAGCGGTATCATCAGGGGACCGCCCTTGACGATCATATCCCAGAGTTTGATCTCCTGGGGCACTGCGGCAGCCGCGCTTACGCCCGCGGCCACTGTGTCCGCCTTTGCCTGCAAAAGCGTGTCCTGCATAACTGTAACGAGTCCTAGCAACATGTATTGAATTTTAGCCTTGCAAATGTATATACCTGAAGTATAAACAAGGGTTTAAAGTAATAATAAAAACGGATTTGCCCTGAAAATATTATCAGCTGCGCTCTTCCCAAACCTGCACGAGATGGATAATTGTATCCACCGCCTTCTGCATATCCTGGATGCTTACGTATTCATGTTTGCTGTGCAGCGCCATTTCGCCGGTGAAAATGTTCGGGCAGGGCAGGCCCATAAATGACAGCCTGCTGCCGTCCGTTCCTCCCCTGATACTCATTTTCAAAGGTTTAATGCCCGCGCGCCGGATGGCTTCTTCCGCATTGGCTGTTACCTCCGGGTGTTTGTCCAGCACTTCTTTCATGTTGCGGTATTGCGCCGTCACCTTAAACTCGCCTTTTGCGCCGGGGTGCTTCGCCACTTCCGTTTCCATGATCTTGCGCAGGAAAAACTCATGCCCCTGCAATTCCTCCGTGGTAAAGTCGCGGATGATAAAATCGATCTCCGCCTTTTCCGTGATGCCTTCTATACGCACCGGGTGTATAAAACCCTGGCGGTCTTCGGTGGTTTCGGGGGAAAGGATGTCTTTGGGCAGGGCGTGCAGGATGTCCGCCGCGATCTTCACCGCGCTCACCAGTTTGCCTTTTGCCGCACCGGGATGCACGCTGATGCCATGAATGGTGATCTTCACACCATCTGCGGAGAACGTTTCGTCTTCCAGTGAGCCCAGCTCGCCGCCGTCCATCGTGTAGCCGAACTGTGCTCCCAGCTGCTCCATGTTCACATGTTCCACGCCGCGGCCCACTTCTTCGTCCGGCGTAAACAGTATCCTGATCTTTCCATGTCTGATCTCCGGGTGCTGCACGAGATACTGCGCCGCATCCATGATCTCTGCCACCCCGGCTTTGTTATCCGCGCCCAGCAAGGTATTGCCGCTGGCGGTGATAATGTCGTCGCCGATCTTTTCAGCGAGGTAAGGATGTTCTTTGACGGTGATCACCTGCGTGGTGTCGTCCGGCAGAATGATATCCTTGCCATCGTATGCTTTATGAACGATCGGCCTGACGTTTGCCCCACTGCAGTCCGGCGCGGTGTCCATATGCGCGCAGAGGCAGATCACAGGCACTTCTTTGTCCGTTGTAGCCGGAATAGTGGCGTATACATAACCATATTGATCGGTGACTGCATCGGAAAGGCCGATCTGCTGCAATTCCTGTACCAATAAGCGGGACAGGTCCTTTTGTTTGGCGCTGGAGGGGAAAGTTTTGCTCAAAGGATCCGCCTGCGTATCGATCTGCGCATAACGCAGGAAGCGCTCTGTTACTGAGTAAACGTAATCTTTAACCATGGGTGTGATGTAAAAAGCAAAAAGCAGGACAGGGCCCGCTTTTTACTTTAGTATTTGAAATGATGTGAATGTGCTACACTATTTCCACCAGCTCAATGTCGAAGATCAGGGCTTCGCCGGCCAGGGGATGGTTGGCATCCAGGGTGATGAACTCAGTGCCGATAGCGGCCACCTTTACGGGGAACACCTGGCCCTGGGGATTGCTCATCTGCAGTTCCATACCCACGGTAGGGTTCAGGTCTGCCGGGATGTTCTCTTTGGGGAATTCCATGATCAGCTCTTCGCTTTTGGGGCCGTATGCTTCTTCCACGGGAATGTTCAGCGTCTTCTTATCCCCGGGTTTCATATCCAGCACGCCGTTATCGAACCCTTTGATCACCATTCCGGCACCAACCTTGAACTCCAGCGGATCTCTTCCTTCTGAAGAATCAAATGTGTTACCATTCTGTAACCGGCCGTGATAGTGAACCCTAACAGTATCACCGGACTTAACTTGTTGCATATAAAATATTTAAAATAAGATAATAGTAAGTGAAGGTACTGATTTTGTTTTTGATTTCTGGAACAGCCGCGTTATTTTGTTGCTGCCAACACCATAACGCTATGAAATTCTTCGCCTGCATATTGCTGCTAACCAGCTGCTTAACCGCCTTTTCGCAAAAGACACCGCCTGTAGTCACCGCCGCACAGCGCACGGAAGCCTACCTCCCGCTGCTAGCGGGAAAACGTGTGGGCATGCTGGTAAACCAGACTTCCGTGATCAACGATCACACACACCTCGTAGATTCCCTGCTGAAAAGAGGGGTGAAGATCGTGAAAATATTCAGTCCTGAACACGGTTTTCGCGGCAATGCGGACGCAGGGGAAAAAGTGGCGAACAGCAAAGATGAAAAAACCGGGCTGCCCATCATTTCCCTGTATGGCAAACACCGTAAGGCAGATTCCTCAGACCTCGCGGATGTGGACATCCTTGTATTTGATGTACAGGACGTGGGCGTACGGTTTTATACTTACATCTCCACGCTGGAAGAACTGATGGAATCAGCCGCCGAAAACAGCAAACCGCTGGTCGTGCTGGACAGGCCCAACCCCAATGGTTTTACCATCGACGGACCTATACTGGACACGGCTTTCCGTTCCTTTGTGGGTATGCAGCCCATCCCCATTGCTCACGGTATGACGGTGGGGGAATATGCTAAAATGCTGAATGGCGAAGGCTGGCTGGATAACGGCATCCGATGCGACCTCACGGTGATTACCTGCGAAAATTACGACCGCAGGCTGCCTTATGGTTATGTCATCACCATACCGCCTTCGCCCAATCTCCGCACGATGAACGCCATCCACCACTACCCCGCCGTTTGCCTGTTCGAAGGCACTGCCGTGAGCCTGGGGCGCGGTACGGACAAACCTTTTGAGGTATACGGGCATCCCTCTTTCCCGAAAAATCTCTATTCTTTCACACCCCGCAGCGTACCGGGCGCCAAATCGCCGGTGCTGATGGATTCCATCTGTTATGGCTACGACCTGTCGATCCCGCGGAAAGCACTGGAAGGCGGCGTGAACCTGCAATACCTCATTAACGCCTACAAACTGTTCCCCGACAAGGATAAATTCTTCAATGCGTTTTTTAACAAACTGGCCGGGAATGCAGAACTGCAAGCCCAGATCAAAGCCGGAAAGTCCGCACAGGCCATCTACAAAAGCTGGGAGCCGGGACTGAAAAAGTTTAAGAAAATACGCAGTAAATACCTGCTTTACCCGGGAAAGTGATTGTATGATCTCTCAAAACCCTGCCTATACGATCGCTATAGGATCGGTATAAGATCGCTATAGGATCGCTATAGGATAAAAAATGGCAAAAAAATACCAGGTTCCGCTGAAAGAAGGTGGCCGTTATTACAAGGTTGGGGAATTATAAACCACCGGCACAAAGCACATTCAGCAAATTATAAAATACCTTTGCACCCATGAGGATCATTTTTATGGGCACACCGGAGTTTGCGGTGGCTTCACTGGATGCGCTGGTACAGCATGGATACGAGGTAGTAGCGGTGATCACGGCCCCGGACAAACCCGCCGGCAGAGGTTTACAACTTCAGCAAAGCGCGGTGAAACAATATGCCGTGGAAAAAAACATCCCCGTATTACAACCGGAGAAACTAAAGAACCCCGCTTTCCTGGAAGAACTGAAGTCTTACAACGCAGACCTCCAGGTGGTAGTGGCTTTCCGTATGCTGCCGGAAGTGGTGTGGAACATGCCGCGCCTGGGCACGGTGAATGTACATGCTTCCCTCCTGCCGCAATACCGTGGCGCCGCGCCTATCAACTGGGCCGTGATCAACGGTGAAAAAGAATCCGGTGTTACGACCTTCAGACTGCAACACGAGATCGACACCGGCAATATCCTTTATGCATCCAAAGTACCTATCCGTGAAGACGAAACCGCGGGCGAACTGTACGATACGCTGATGAAAGAAGGCGCGAAAGTGTTGATCCGGACCGTGACTTCCCTCGAAAAAGGAGACATCAGCGGCACCGTGCAGAACAATATCCCGCCGGAAGAATTAAAACACGCACCCAAAATATTCAAGGAGGACTGCCGGATCAATTGGGAAAACCCGGTGGAAAATATCTACAACCTCATCCGTGGCCTCAGCCCTTATCCTACCGCTTTCACTACGTTGCAGGACAAAACGCTGAAGATATTCAAAGCGGAAAAAGAGACCACACAGCATACGCATGCGCCCGGTTCCGTGCACACCGATCAGAAGACTTTCCTGAAGTTTGCAGCGCCCGGCGGATATATCCACCTGGTGGATATCCAGCTGGAAGGGAAAAAAAGAATGGGGGTGGTAGAGTTTCTGAGGGGGTTCAGGTTTTAGAATATATTTTATGAATTTGTTTTCAGCCCCTGAGGGATCAGCGGTAAAGCGTTGAGCTTAATACCAGTAGCATCGGCTATGGCGTTGCGTATAGCCGGGGCAATAGCAACGATGGGTGTTTCTCCGGCGCCGGCCGACGGAATATCTTTGCGGTTGAGCACTACAATGTCCAGCAGAGGTATGTCATCAAACCTGGGTACCCGGTAGCTGGAGAGGGAAGGGTTCAGAATGCGGCCGTCCATGAAGTCGATTTCTTCGAACAAGGCGCCGCCAAGGCCCTGCAGGATGCAGCCCATAACCTGGTTTTCCAGATGCACGGGATTGATCACCGTCCCGCAGTCGTATGCAGCCACCACACGAAGTATCTTCAATTGTTCAGCGGACTTGTCATATGCCACTTCAACACAAGTAGCGATGTAGGAATTTTTCACAAAACCGCAGGCGATGCCGTGGCCGTGACCCGCTTTCTTTTCTTTCTGCCAGCCGAACTTTTCCGCCGCTGCATGCAGCACGTTCCTCAGTCTTTCATCTTTTAAGTTATGGAGCCGGAATTCCAGCGGGTCCTTTTTTACCATCCTGGCGAGGTCATCCATTACACTTTCCATGGCAAATATATTAGCCGTGGCGGCGAGGCCGCGGTACGACCCTTGTTTTAACGGAGTATCAGAGGGATGAAACCGGATATGGGTGGCGCCGGCTTCATAGGGTGTTTCGATGCCGGCATTGCCGGAGTTGTAATTATGGAATTCCCATGAAGTGACCGTTCCGTCGGTGCTCACACTGGCCGCCACTTCAATCAGGCCCCCGGGCCTCAGATAGGCCCATTTAAATTCTTCTTCGCGGGTCCATACTACTTTTACCGGTTTACCTACTGCCCTGGCCAGCCTGGCTGCTTCCAGCGCCGCTTCCCCGCTGTGTTTTCCTCCGTAGGCAGATCCTGTATCCGGCATCATGACCCTGATCTTTTCCTTAGAAAGGGAAAAAGCTTCCGCCAGTTCTTCCTGCACGCCAAAGGGGCGCTGGGTACCTGTCCACACGGTCAACCGCCCGTTTTCCCATATTGCCAGCGCAGCGCGGGGCTCCAGAGGAACATGTGCGATGTACTGCACTTCGAAGTGTTGCCTGAGCTGAACGGTTGCTGCGGCAAATGCTTTTTCAGCCGCTTCTTTTGTGTTATTGCCGGCGTCTGTTTGCCGGGCATTGTCTTTCAGGTATTTGAAAATGTCTGCCCGGGAAGGTTGAGGAGTGCTGTTCCAGCGGGCGTCGATCCTGGCCAGCGCACTGGCGGCTGTCTGGGGATCAGGCGCCGTCACACCGATAAAATCATTCTCTTTTACAACGGTTACCGCGGCAGACAGGCGGGCCTTTTCCAAATCCGCGGACACCAATGATGCCCCATAGGATGGCGCCCGCAGTATTTTCCCGTATACCATACCCGGCAACACCATATCCGACACGTATTTATGTTTCCCGGAAACAAAACTTCTTCCATTTACTTTAGGCACCGGCGTACCGGCCACTGTCCATTGGTCAGCCGGGGTTAGCGCCACTTTATCATTCAGGGGAATTACGATCTTTTTGCCTTTGGTGATTTCTCCGTAACCCAACGTTTTGCCCGATTCGGTATGAACCACCCGGCCATCTTTGCATTGCACTGATCCCTTAGCGGTTTTCCAGTGGGCGGCGGCCATGTCCGCCAGCACTTCTTTCAAAGACGCGGCCGCTTTCCGCAACTGCGGTCCCATAGTAGGTGTGGTGCGGCTGCCAAAGGTGCCCCGGTCATAAGGTGTTAACAACGTATCACCCATCACCATTTCTATGCTGCCTACCGACACAGCTAACTCCTCCGCCACTACTTGTGCCAGCGACGTCCGGATGTTTTGCCCCACCTCCACTTTTCCTGTATACACCGCCACCGTTCCATTTTCCCTGATGTGGATCCATGCAGCGATGGAATTATCGTCTACGCGGGCCGCGTCTGCCAGTGAAGGCTCTCCTTCCGATCTTAGCAGCCCTGGCAGGGCAAACAAGTCAGAATAAGAAAGCACAACGGCAATGCCGCCGCCCAACAGTTTAAAGAAATTCCGTCTGTGGATCGTACGCTCCCCTGCGCCGGATTGTTCCCCCTGGGTTATTTCGCCGGCTGTCTTAGGTTCCTTCATGCTTCCTGTTTTGAAGGTTAAGCTTTAATGATAGCATTGATAATACGCGGATAAACGCAACACCTGCAGATATTGCCCTGCATGGCTTCTATCACCTGCTGGCGGCTGGGTTTCGGATTTTTCGTCTTTAGCCCTACCGCCGAAATGATCATCCCTGACGAGCAATAGGCACATTGAAACGCATCTTCATCCAGGAACGCCTGTTGCACAGGATGCAGTTTCCCGTCCTTTTCCAGCCCCTCTATGGTAATAATGGATTTGTTCTGTACGCTGGCTACAGGCGTAATGCAGGATGCTACCGCACGGCCATCTATCAGCACCTTGCAGGCGCCGCATGCCCCTTCCCCGCAACCATATTTGCTGCCTGTCAGGTTCAAATGAACTCTCAGTGCATCAAGAAGACTGGTATTATCCGGCACGTCCAGGTTATAGTCGGTGGAGTTTACATTGATTTTCATAGTGAGTAGTGGGTATTATGAGAAATCAGAATGACAGGTAACCAAATATAACAATAATGAGATACTTATGCAATCTAATTACGCAGGCGGTAGCGGGCTTTAGATACTCAACAGCATTAAATAAAAAAAGGTGCAATTACAGCACCTTCGTGATTCCGCAGGGAAGTCTCCCGTTTTAGATATATTCTCTGATAACAGGCAGCGAAGCATTCCCTTCCTTATCAAACAACTCCTTGCCACAATCCTGGCAAACATCGTCTGTAAGCGGCTCCCCGCGTTTCAGCTGCCACACGTTCATACTGCCGCAGTCGCAGTTCACCGTATACAGCACTTCTCCCGTGCTGCTGCCAAATGCTGAGAATTTCCAGAATTCGTCATTCTGTTTTTTCAGGTCTTTCAGCCCATCGTCTTTCACCAGCCCGATGTAATAGCTGTCGTTCTGCTGATCCAGCAGGATGATGGTAAGTTTGAGTTTTTTGAGTATTTGCTGAAAATGTTTCAAAAGAAACGGCACTGCATCGCCCACGGAAAGTTCTTCTTTTTCCATGGCAGCATAAGCGTCACCGATATTGATCAATGTGCCGGGAATCAGCGCCGTGGCTCTGCTTTGCAGGAATTTCCCTATCTGGGATGCCTCTTCCTCTCCTTTCCAATCCACTACCAGCAGGTATTTTTCCCTGATCAGGCAGTCAAGCAACTCATGGTCGCTCTCGGCTTTTGCGAGTGCGGATAGTTCATCGGGGTTCAGCAGTTGTGCGCATTTCATGACGGCTATTATTTTTCATCGTAACTCAGCTCGCAGTAAAACCTGGATTCGTTGATGCCCAGCGCATCCTGTGCGGCGTCGCTGAGTTTGATGATCAGGTTTGCATTGGCTTTGAGCTGCGGGATGGCGTCCAGCACTTTGGCGTAGATGGAGCGGCCGGTGAGCGGGTTGGTCACTTTTACGATAGTGCCGCGCGGGGCCGTGTTGTGCAGTGCGTAATATTTGCCGGAACCTACTACCGCGTTGCTTTTGAACCAGCTGCCCGGGCCTTTTTCTCCTGTCACGTCGCGGCCGTTGTTCGTCTGCTGCTGGTATTGCTGCTCAAATCCGCCTTCGGGGATCGAGGGCGTTCTGCCAATGCTGGTCGTTACTGTCGGTTCTTTTTCGGCGGGTGCTGTTTCCGGTTCAGCGGGCTGTGATTTTGGAACTGGTTTGGTTTCCGGTGCGGCGGGCTGCGATCTTGTTATGGGTTTCGCTTCCGGCTCCGCGGGCTGAGTTGGTTTGGTTTCGGGCGCCGCGGGCTGGGGTTTGGGAATAGGTTTGGTTTCCGGTGCGGCGGGCTGTGGTTTCGGTGTGTTCACCGCTACTTCAGGTGCCGAAGGTGCGGAAGGCGTGGATGTGGGCAGTATTACGGACTGGCCGTTGCCTTTCACGTAGCCTACGATCAGGTAAGCGTCTTTCTGCACACCGTCTCCGCTGAAACGATTCCATTCGCGCACATTGTCCAGCGGCACTTTGTCGTATTTCACGTGGATCCTGTACAGGGTTTCTTTTTCAAGCACGCGGTGATACACCGGCCGTGTGCCGGAACCGGCGCTTTTCGCCTGCACAAAATTATTTTTATTCAGCGGTATTGTAATCTGTTTACCGAGGCTCAGGCCCTGGTCCATCTGCATCTTGTTCTTTGCTGCAATATCCTTGGGGCTGAGGCCGTACGCGCGGCCCAGGCTGTACCAGGTTTCCCCTTTTTTTACAGAGTGCGTCAAATACAGATCGGGTGAACTGCCCTGTACAATCAGCGTATCCTGCGCGGCTACCCTTATTGCACCGGTCATCAAAACACCTATCAAAACTGACTTTAACATAATTTCTAATACTTTAAGGGAACGAATATATGTGTTTAATACGAAATTTCATTTATTATGGAACGGCAAAAAACTGAATTTGTTGCAGCCGCCCAAACCATACCGGTACTATTTCTTCACATGTTTATAAATCAGGCATCCCTGCTTTGAGGATACGCAATTCCTTCGGGTAATAATTATTGATACGGTTCGGCAGAACTTTGGCCCAGCCCAGGTTTTTACCATTAAAACGCATCAGGTTCCAGCCTTTTGCGGCGCCTTCCGGCGTAAACTCTTCCTTGCGAAGATAACGTAAAGCCTGTTCCAGCGACAGTTCCGCAGCGGGTAAATTATCCGCGATGCAGGTGCTCACGGCCAGCTGATGGTCAGGCACCAGCTCCCGGGGCGTCAGCTGCCCGGCTTTTACGCCCGCTTTCCGGATGTATAATTGTTTCTGTATCAGCGCAATTTCTTTTGCCAGCGGTATGGACAGCGCCATGGCTTCGCCCTTATGCGCCATCAGTGCCATTTCCTCCGCATTTTGCAACCAGGGCCGCACCAGTTCTGCTTCTTTCCGGGGCAGGCTGCTGAAACCGGCTTTGATCTTAGGCGGCTGGGCGGGGCCGCCCAGCTTGCGGAAGCAGGCGATAAAAAAACCTTCGCCCCGCACCTGGTCCGGGTAAAACCGGTATCCCATGGCTTTGTGCCCCACGGAAGCAGTTTCCACGATATGCCATTCCGGCCTGAGTTGCAGCGGGATGTTTTCCATTTCAAAATGTTCCATCAGCCAGTCCATGATCTCCTCATCTTCTTCAACCGCGTAAGAGCAGGTGGAGTAGATCAGCACGCCGCCGGGCTTCAGCGCGGGCAGGGCATCGGCCAGTATCCTTTGCTGGCGCTGGCTGCAGAGGATCACATTGTCCTGGCTCCATTCCTCCACTGCTTCGGGATCGCGGCGGAAAAGGCCCGATCCGGAGCAGGGCGCATCCACTATCATGAGATCAAAATATGCGGGGAGGCGTGTAAAGTCGCGGGGATCATTGTTGGTCACCACCACGTTCGCAGCGCCCCATTTGGTGATATTGTCCGCCAGCAGGGCCGCGCGGGTCTTGATCACTTCGTTCGCGACCAGCACACTGTCCGGGTGAATCGCCCCTTGTATGAGCGTGCTTTTACCACCCGGAGCCGCGCAGAGGTCGAGCGCCCTGATCGGGGCGCCGGTATCCGTGGTCTGGCGGATGGCTTCTTCCAGGAACATGGAAGAGGCTTCCTGCACGTAATAGGTGCCGGCATGGAAAAGCGGGTCGAAGGTGAATGAGGGGCGGCTGGAAAGATAATAACCGCCTGAAGTCCAGGGGACGGGCGTAGTATCCAGTTGCGGAAATACCGCGCTGATGCCGCTTATTTTCTGCTGCTGCAGCCTGATGGAAGTAACTCGTTCGGGCGACTGATGCACCTGTAAAAACGTCTCTTCCCGGAAGCCGGGAAGGCCCTGTAATGAGTCCGTAAAAGCCGTGGGTAATGCTGGCAATTTCAGTTTTTCCGCAAAGTTACAGATTTATAGGATTTTCACTATAGCCGGAGAGGCAATAAACCTGAAGATAATTATGCGGAAAATGCAGCCCGCGATGACAGGGAAAGTTTTATCGCAGAGGACCGGATATCCTCCCCTATAGCGCTTTTACTTCCGCGACCAGCTGCTGCAGCACAGTTTTGGCATCGCCGAAAAGCATAGAGGTTTTAGGTTGGAAAAACAGCTCGTTTTCTATGCCCGCGTATCCTGGTTTCATACTGCGTTTATTCACGATCACCATTTTGGCCAGTTCCACCTCCAGGATGGGCATCCCGTAGATGGGGCTGGACGGATCGTTTTTGGCGGCGGGGTTCACCACGTCATTGGCACCCAGCACCAGCACGGCATCTGTGGTGGACATGGCGGCGTTCGCCTGTTCCATCTCTTCCAGTTTTTCATATGGCACATCGGCTTCGGCCAGCAATACATTCATATGGCCGGGCATCCGGCCGGCAACGGGGTGGATCGCATAATTCACTTCCACGCCGTGTTCTTCGAGGAGTTTTTCCAGCTCGTGGCAAACGTGCTGCGCCTGTGCCACGGCCAGCCCGTAACCGGGCACGATCATTACTTTGCTGGCATACCGCAGCACAACGGCCGCATCCGAAAGGCTTATCTCCTTGTAATTCCCGAATTCCTTCGCAGCGCCGCCACCACCCGTGGCGGAGGCCCCGAATGAGCCGATCAGCACGTTCTTCAGGGAACGGTTCATTGCTTTACACATCAGGATGGTAAGGATCGTTCCCGCGGAACCTACGAGGATACCGCCGGTGAGCATCACGGGGTTATTGTAGAGGAACCCGCCGCAGGCAGCTGCCACACCGGTGAAAGAGTTGAGCAAAGAGATCACCACGGGCATATCCGCGCCGCCGATCGGCATTACGAACAAAATGCCGTAGGCGATGGACAGTGCGAGAATGATATAAAAACCGGCGCTTAACCCGCTCAAACCACCATCTCCGGAGAGCTTGAGGGATGCATCCGATATCTCCAGCGAATAATTAAAATCCGACCCGCTATGGTGCGCGGATACCAGCAGCCACACCATCAGGATCACGATCACGCCAAGGATGGCCAGGTTCACAATATGCTGGCCTTTGAAAGCATAGTCTTTAATCTTGCCGTTCAGCTTGCCCCATGCTACCACGCTGCCCGCAAAGGATACGCTGCCAATGATGAGCCCTAGCAATATCACCAGCAATTTGCCGGTAATATTCGTAAACGCATTAAATTCCGCGCCTGCTATTATTGCTTTAAAACCCGCAGCGATGTTTATTTCCGCGCCGCCGTGGACCAGGTGATTAAACTCCACGATGGAGATGAGCATGGCGCAGGCGCCGCCCATCCCGTTGAACATACTCACCATTTCCGGCATGGCCGTCATCTTCACCTTTTTGGCCGCCAGCACTCCTATCACGGAACCAATGACGAGGCCGGCGAATATCCAGCCGTAATTTCCCAGCTTCTCCCCGTTTTCCTCGTAGAGGAATATGGTGCCCGCAATGGCAATGAACATGCCCGCGGCCGCTATCAGGTTGCCTTTCCTGGCGGATGCGGGGTTGCTGAGCATTTTCAGCCCCATGATGAATGTAACGGAACCGATCAGGTAGGCAACGGATAATATTCCGGGCGCGATGTTCAGGAGAATTCCAGGCATATGATTATTTCTTCTTTTTAAACATTTCCAGCATACGGTCCGTCACCACAAAACCACCCACCACGTTCAGCGTTCCCAGTATCACGGCCAGGAAGCCGAGGATCAGCGCAAGGTAATTGTCTGATTCCGCTTTTCCCATCACGATAATAGCGCCGATGATCACCACGCCGTGGATCGCATTTGCGCCGCTCATGAGCGGGGTATGCAGCACGGAGGGCACACGGCCGATCACCTCTATCCCGAGAAAAATGGAGAGTATGACGATATACACCATCTCAATATGCAGTTGTAAAAAGTCCAGTACTGCGGTCATGTTCTGCCAGTTAAAAAGTTTGAAAATCTATACGGCGGCGGGTTGCAGCTGTTTCACGCGGTCATTCACGATCTCCCCGTTATGCACGATGCAGGTGCCCTTTACCAGGTCATCTTCGAAATTCAGGTTGATGGCGCCTTCTTTGGTCAGCATCAGCTTCAGGAAATTCAGCACGTTTCGGGCGTAGAGTTTGCTGGCGTCCGCGGGGGCGGCGCCTGCCAGGTCCGAATTACCGATGATGGTCACACCGTTGTGCACTATGGTAGATGCGTCTTTTGTAAGCGCTGTGTTGCCCCCGGTGGCGGCGGCCAGGTCTATGACCACGGAACCGGCCCTCATGGATTCCAGCATGGCTTTGCTGATCAGTACAGGGGCTGGTTTGCCGGGGATCTGCGCGGTGGTGATGATAATGTCCGCCTTCGCGGCGCTTTCGGCGATCCTGGCGGTCTGTTTGGCCTGGTAATCAGCGGATTGCTCCACCGCGTATCCCCCTGCTTTGGAAGCATCCGCGGCGCCTTCCACTTCCACGAACTTCGCGCCGAGGCTCATTACTTCTTCCTTTACGGCGGGCCGCGTGTCGAACACCTCTACCACGGCCCCCAGCCTGCGGGCAGTGGCGATAGCCTGCAAACCAGCCACGCCCGCGCCGAGTATCAGCACTTTGGCGGGCGGGATACTGCCGGCGGCGGTCATCAGCATCGGGAAATAACGGCTATAGGTATACGCTGCAAGCAATACGGCTTTATATCCGGCAATGTTGGCCTGTGAGCTGAGCACATCCATGCTTTGGGCGCGGGTGGTGCGGGGAATGGTATCCAGGCTGAAGACGGTGAACTTTTTGTCCGCCCATTGTTGCATGAGAGGAACGTTGTACAGGGGTTGGTAAAGGCCCATCCATATCTTCCCGGGCGGCACCTGCTCCCAGTCCTGGGGTGAGGGCTGGCGGAGCGAAAGCAGCAGGTCTGCCTTCTGAAGCAGTTCGCTGCGCGGTTTGATCACCGCCCCTGCTTCCGTAAACATGGTATCCGGATAAAAAGCACCTTGGCCCGCCCCTTCTTCCACCCATACTTCCACGTGCTGCTGCACAAGCTGTTTCACTACTTCCGGAACGAGCGACACCCTGTTCTCTCCTGATTTTTCTTTAAGTACGGCCAGGATCATCAGTGTTGATTTTTGCTGATGGAATTTAAAGAAAAAAGCGGAGAATCACCCCGCCGTACATAAAAAAAGCCTGCGCTGATCGTGCATTCACAGCGCAGGCTTCGGTATTATTTTCAAAACGGCCTCAGACCGTTACTGCTTCCATCTTTTCGCGGCACAGGTTGCCCAGGGCCTTTACCCACACGGGATGTGTGTTCATACAAGGGATCATCACAAAGCTGTCTCCCCCGCTGCTGATGAAGGAATGTTTCCCTTCCACCGCAATTTCCTCCAGCGTTTCGAGGCAGTCGCTCACAAAAGCGGGGCATACTACCAGGAGTTTTTTCTTTCCCTGTGCGGGCAATTCCTGGAACAAATGGTCCGTATAAGGACGTATCCATTCCTCGCGGCCCAGCCTGCTCTGGAAGCTGATGCTCCATTTTTCCCGGGGGATGCCCAGCTCCCTGGCTACCAGCTCTGTAGTAACGGTCACCTGGTGGCGGTAACACTGGCTGTGCGCCTTGCTGTCCACATGGCAGCAATCGTTCACTTTCAGGCAATGGCCGCCGGTAACGTCACCTTTTCGTAGGTGCCTTGCCGGTATACCATGGTAGCTGAACAATAAATGATCATATTCTTTCTCCAGGTAAGGCCGCATGCTTTCGGCCATGGCATGAATGTAATCCGGGTGTTTGTAGAACGGGTCCACTATCCTGAGTTCGAAGGGATAACGTTTTTTGCGGTGGATCTCTTTGGCATATTCCGCCGCGGTTTCGTAGCTGCTCATCGCGTAATGCGGGTAAAGCGGCACGAGTATTACATCTTTCAGTCCCGGATGTTCTTTCATGAGTTTGTCGAACGTTTCCGCGGGCGAAGGCGTACCATAACGCATGGTGATCTCTACCGGGATCTCCAGGTCGTGCTGCAGCGCCTTTTGTAATTGTTTGGTGAGCACGATGAGCGGGGAGCCCTCTTCCCACCAGATGCTTTTATATGCTTCCGCGCTTCTTTCCGCGCGCTTCGGAACGATCACGCCGCCTACCAGGAGCTTGCGCATCAGCCAGGGGTAATCGATCACCCGTTTGTCCATCAGGAATTCCAGGAGATATTTCTTCACATCCGGAACGGCGGTTGAATCCGGCGAACCAAGGTTCATCAGTATAATTGCTGTATCAGACTTCGCGACCATAGACCTAAAAAATTGATGCAAAAGTAAGGGCTTTTCATGCTTTCTCCTCCTTCTTCTGTCATTAAATTGTTAGATTCAACACTTTGAAAGCCCTTTACACAGGCTGGTTTGAGATGATCTGCATCACGTACATGCCGTTAAACTGTGTCATCATTTTGTTTTAACGCAATGCTGTGCTGCATATGATCGTACCTGATTAAAATCATTTTTTCAGAGCGCGGATCACCAGGGGTAGAAATGACAGAGGAGTGACAGCCCTATACGTTGTTTTGTAGCGCTGGCCTGTATTTTTGCAACCGGAAGCTTTTTTAGAAAAACATGCAGGTCAATCAGCCCAAAGACATATCGAATTTTCATATTGTTGGAATCAACTATAAGAAAACTGACGCTGCGATCCGTGGATTATTTGCGATTAATCAGGACCAATACCAGCAACTCTTACTCGCCGCCAAGGCAGCAGGCATGGACGATCTGTTCGTGCTTTCCACCTGCAATCGTACAGAAATTTATGGTTTTGCCGGCGAACCCGGGGACCTGATGGACCTATTGTGCACATCCGCCAACGGCAATCCGCAGGTATTCGCAGAACTGGCTTATCACAAGTCTGGCGAGCAGGCCATCCGCCACCTCTATCATGTAGGTACGGGGCTTGATTCCCAGATACTCGGGGATTATGAGATCATCGGGCAGATCAAAGGCGCGGCGAAGTTCGCCAAAGCGCAGGGCTGCATCGGTACTTTCCTGGAAAGGCTGGTGAACAGCGTGCTGCAGGTTTCCAAACTCATCAAAAACGAAACAGGCCTCAGCTCAGGCACCGTGTCCGTGGCATTTGCCGCGGTAAGGCTGCTGGAAGCCAAAGTGACTGATATACAACAGAAAAAGATCGTGCTGCTGGGTGTGGGCAAAATAGGCCGCAACACCTGCAAGAACATGATGGAATACCTGAACGTGCGCAATATCACGCTCATCAACCGCACCACCGCGGTAGCGGAAGACTTTGCCGGCCAGCATGGCCTGCAATACGCCCCCTACGAAGAGATGGACGGCGTGCTGAAAAGCGCGGACGTTATCCTCGTAGCCACCAATGCCCCCCACCCCACCATTCTCAAGGCTCACATGGAAGGCACCGCCTCCAAGCTGATCGTGGACCTCTCCATTCCCTTCAACGTAGCCCCCGAAGTGAGGGAGCTGGCGCATGTGGAAGTGGTGAACGTGGACGATCTGAGCAAAGTGCAGGACGAAACCCTGCAGAAACGCCTGAACGAAGTGCCCAAAGCCATGTCCATCATCGAAGAGCACATGGAGGAATTCCTCTACTGGTTCAAGATGCGCAAACATGCCGTAGTGCTCAAAGCCGTGAAGGAAAAGCTCACCGAGATCCACGCCCGCGAGATCAAAGAACAGAAAAACGGCGCGCACTATAAACTGGAAGACATGGAACAGGTATCTTCACGTATCATCCAGAAAATGATTAATCTCATGGCCGGTAAAGTGCGCCGTGAAGCTGAATCTGACAAAGGCGACCAATACATCGCCATGATCAGCGAAATATTCGAGACCGGTTTTAACCAGGAATAAGCAATGGACAAAGTTATCAGGATAGGTACACGGGAAAGCCAGCTCGCACTGTGGCAGGCTAACCTGGTAAAAGATTTATTGACCGCCAACGGTCATTCCGCCACGCTCGTCCCCATCAAAAGCGATGGAGACATAGACCTCGTCACCCCGCTGTACGAAATAGGCGTGCAGGGCATTTTCACCAAAAGCCTCGACGCAGCCATGCTGGCGGACCGGATAGACATTGCCGTGCATTCCTACAAAGACGTGCCTACCCAGCTGCCCAAAGGCCTGATGAACGCCGCCGTGATAGAACGGGGCAACGTAAAAGACCTGCTGGTCTACAAAAAAGATACAGACTTCCTCAGCGATACTACTTACGCTGCGAACATTGCCACCAGCAGCATCCGCCGCAAAGCGCAATGGCTCAGGCGTTTCCCGCAGCACCAGCTGCACAACCTCCGCGGCAATGTGAACACGCGCCTGCAAAAGCTGGCCGCGGAAAACTGGGATGCGGCCATCTTCGCCGCCGCCGGGCTGGAAAGGATCAACGTGCGGCCCGCCAATTCAGTGATACTGGACTGGATGCTGCCCGCACCGGCACAAGGCGCCATCGTGGTGGCCTGCCGTGAAAACGATGACCACTGCCGCGAAGCCCTCCTCCCCCTCAATCATGATGAAACCGCACTTTGCACCGGCATAGAAAGAGCATTCCTCCGCACCCTTCTCGGGGGCTGTACCACGCCCATCAGCGCATATGCGTACATAGACGGGAACCAGCTCTTTTTTGAAGGGAACCTCTGCAGCCTGAACGGGGACCGCAGCATTACCGTTACCCGGCAGGTGCCGGCAGCGGAAGCTGAAGGTATCGGGAAGGACGCCGCGCAGGAAGTACTGGACAAAGGCGGGGATGTTATCATTGAAGAGATCAGGAATGCCCAGGGCTAATTACCGCATATTAAGCACAAAGCCGCTGCCCCAGGACCTGGTGCACACGGCCGCGCAGCATGGCATCGCCATAGTGGCGCAGGCTTTTATTGACGTACAGCCCGTGATCACCGGCGATATGCGCAAACGTATCCTGGAACTTTCTTCGGCGGGCGGCGTACTGGTATTCACCAGCCCCAATGCCGTGAAATTCGTTACCAGCGTGTGGATGCACAGCGAAAACGCCAACAACCTCGCCGCCAGGCACCGGGTATATTGCCTGGAAGGCGCTACCCGCCAGGCCGTGGAAGAAAGAATGCGGAACGTGGTGATAGAAGGCACCGGCGCCAATTCGCTGGAGCTGGCCAAACGGATCGTAAAAGACGGGATCGCGGATAAGGTGATATTTTTCAGCGGCAACATCCGCCGGCCGGACCTGCCCGATCATTTACAGGAAAACGGCATCGGGCTGGAAGAAATGGTGGTGTATCACACCGTTGAAACACCCGCCGCGCTGAACGAAGATTACGACGGCATCTTGTTTTTCAGCCCCAGCAGCGTGCGCAGTTTCTTTACGTCCAACTCGCTCCCTGCCGGTACTGTATGTTTTGCCATCGGCGGCACTACCGCCGCGGCCATCGGGATGTTTACCAACAACCGGGTGATTACCAGCCCCGGGCCTTCAGTGGCGAAGCTGGTGGAGACAGCTATTTTTTACTTTGACAATATCAATTGCTACGAATGAGCGGATTACAGAATGACTTACTGCTGAAGGCGCTGGCAGGAACCCCGGTTCCCCGCCCGCCTGTATGGATGATGCGCCAGGCCGGCCGCTTCCTGCCTGATTACATCAAGCTGCGCGATAAATATTCTTTCTTTGAACGCTGCCAGACCCCTGAACTGGCCACTGAGATCACCGTGATGCCGGTGGACCAGGTAGGTGTGGACGCTGCGATTATATTCTCGGACATCCTCGTGGTGCCCCAGGCAATGGGCATGGAAGTGCAACTGGTGGAAAAACTCGGCCCGCTGCTGCCACAGCCCATCAAGTCCGCCGCGGACCTGGACCGCATCGTGATACCCGATGTGAACGACCGCCTGTCCTATGTAATGGAAGCCCTTACGCTCACCAAACAGACCCTTGCCGGCCGCGTGCCCCTCATCGGATTCGCCGGCGCCCCCTGGACGCTGCTCTGCTACATGGTACAGGGCAAAGGCTCCAAAACCTTCGACGAAGCAAAAGCATTCTGTTATACCCAGCCGGAAGTGGCGCATGAGCTGCTGAACCGCGTGACCGAAACCACCATCGCTTACCTGAAAGCCCAGGTGCTGGCGGGCGCGGACGTAGTGCAGATATTCGATTCATGGGGCGGCCTGCTGAGCCCTGAAGACTTTGAAGAATTTTCCCTTCAGTATATCCGCCGCATCGTGGCCGCTTTGCAGGGCGTAGCTCCTGTGATCGTGTTCGCAAAAGGCGCATGGTTCGCACTGGAAGAAATGGCCGCTACCGGCGCACAGGGCCTTGGCCTTGACTGGGGCATCAAACCGCAGCTGGCGCGCCAGTTTGCAGGCCCGGCCGTAACTTTGCAGGGCAACTTCGATCCCGCCCAGCTGATGAAGCCGATCCCGGAAATTCAGAAAGCCGTGAAAAAAATGATCGACGCCTTCGGCCCGCAGCGTTACATTGCAAACCTGGGCCATGGCATCCTGCCGAATATACCGGTGGATCATGCAAAGGCTTTCATAGAGGCGGTAAAAAGCTACGCGTAAAATGCCAATGCCCCCGCTGACGATATTATGATCATGCAGAAACATACCGTGTAACAGAGATTTCTTAAATTAACCGTGCGCATGAGTATCAAAGACCAGTTTATATCATTCATACACCAGTTGCAGAACGACATCTGCCAGTCCCTGGAAACCATGGACGGCGGGGCGAAGTTCCGCGAAGACCGCTGGGACCGCGCAGGCGGCGGAGGCGGCATCACCCGCGTGATAGCAGACGGCAACGTATTCCAGAAAGGCGGCGTCAATACCTCCGTGGTGCACGGGCAGCTGCCAGCCGTGATGGCGCAGCAGTTCAACGTACCGGACAACAGCAGTTTCCTTGCCGCGGGAATTTCACTCGTGATACATCCGCAGAACCCGTTTGTGCCCACCGTACACGCAAACTGGCGGTATTTTGAACTGTACAGTGCGGATGGCCAGGTGGCGGACAGCTGGTTTGGCGGCGGCTCGGACCTCACCCCCTACTACATCTTCGAGGAGGACGGCGCACATTTTCACCGTACTTTCAAAGAAGCCTGCGACCCGTTTGGCAAAGAACTGTACCCCCAGTACAAAAAACACTGCGACGAATATTTTATCAATAAACACCGCAACAACGAAGCCCGCGGCATCGGGGGCATCTTTTACGATTACCTCCGCCCGCAGCCTGAACGTACCGCCGAAGCACTCCTGCAATTCCAGGTGGCGAACGGCAGCGCGTTCATCAATTCTTACCTGCCTATCGTGGCAAAAAGAAAAGATATGCCGTATACCGAAGCGCATACGGACTGGCAGGAATACAGGCGAGGCCGTTATGTGGAGTTTAACCTGATACATGACCGCGGCACCCTTTTCGGCCTCAAAACCAATGGGCGCATCGAATCCATATTGATGAGCCTGCCGCCGAGAGCCCGCTGGGAATATGACTTCCAGGCCGCACCCGGCAGTGAAGAAGCAAAGCTGCTGGAATACCTGAAGCCGCGTGAATGGGTGAAGGATTAGACGGATCTTTAAATAAAATGTGATGATCAGAAGAAACAGAATTTTACGCAACACCCCCGCCATCAGAGCTATGGTGGCGGAGACCATTTTAACGCCGAACGATTTTATCGCCCCGCTGTTTATCACGGAAGGCAAAGGCGTTAAAGAAGAGATATCCTCCATGCCCGGGTATTTCCGCCACTCGCTGGACGGCACCGTGCAGGAAGTAAAGGAACTCTGGGCCATGGGCATCAAAAGCGTACTGCTGTTCATAAAATGTGCGGATGAACTGAAAGACAACAAAGGCACCGAAGCCCTCAACCCGGACGGCCTCATGCAAAGGGCCATCAAAGCCGTGAAAGACGCGGTGCCCGGTATGGTCGTGATGACGGACGTAGCGCTGGATCCCTTTTCCTCCTACGGCCACGACGGTATCGTGGAAGGTGAAGAGATCGTGAACGACGCTACCGTGGAAGTGCTTGCACAGATGAGCGTAAGCCATGCACAGGCAGGCGCGGACATTATAGCCCCCAGTGATATGATGGACGGCCGCATCCTGGCTATCCGCGAGGCACTGGAAGAAAATAACTTTACGAAGACCGGCATCATGGCCTACAGCGCCAAATACGCCAGCTGTTTCTACGGCCCCTTCCGCGACGCGCTGGATTCCGCTCCCGGCTTCGGTGATAAAAAGACTTACCAGATGGATTTCGCGAACGCGCGTGAGGCGCTGCGTGAAACGCTGATGGATGTGGACGAAGGCGCGGACATTGTGATGGTAAAACCCGCCATGGCCTACCTGGACATTATCCGTCTCATCAAAGACAGTGTAACCCTCCCCGTGAGCGCGTACCACGTCAGCGGCGAATACGCCATGATCAAAGCGGCGGCAAAAATGGGCTGGATCAACGAAGAAAAAGCCATCATCGAAAGCCTCACCAGCATCAAAAGAGCCGGTGCGGACCTGATCGCCACCTACTTCGCAAAAGACGCGGTGCGCCTGTTAAACCAATAAAAACCTTATTCCGCATGTATACCAAGAGCAAAACATTATTCGAAAAAGCGCAGCAGGTGATTCCAGGCGGTGTGAACTCGCCCGTGCGCGCCTTCAAAAGCGTGGGCGGCACGCCCGTGTTCATGCAGCACGCCAAAGGAGCTTATATGTACGATGTGGACGGCAACCGCTACATCGATTACATCAACTCCTGGGGGCCTATGATCATGGGCCATGCGTACGAGCCGGTGGTGAAAGCCATCCAGGAATACGCTACCTACTCCACTTCATTCGGCGCGCCTACAGAGCTGGAGATCTCCATGGCGGAGCTGATCGTGAGCATGGTGCCGAACATAGACATGGTGAGGATGGTGAACTCCGGCACGGAAGCCTGTATGTCCGCCCTGCGCCTTGCACGCGGCTATACCGGGCGCAACAAGGTGATCAAGTTTGAAGGCAACTACCACGGCCACGCGGATTCTTTCCTCGTGAGCGCGGGCAGCGGCGTGGCCACCCTGGGCATCCAGTCCGTACCCGGCGTAACGGCCACCGTAGCGGAAGACACGCTGAGCGTACCTTACAATAACCTTCCCGCGGTAGAGCAGTTGATCGCTGAATACCCGGAACAAATAGCGGCCATCATCGTGGAGCCCGTTGCAGGCAACATGGGCTGCATCCTGCCGCAGCCGGGCTTCCTGGAAGGGTTGCGCGCCCTTTGCGATACACACGGCATCGTGTTTATCATGGATGAAGTAATGACCGGTTTCAGGCTGGCGAAAGGAGGCGCACAGGAGCTGCTGGGCGTTCGCGCGGATATCGTAACCTTTGGCAAGATCATCGGCGGCGGTATGCCCGTAGGCGCGTTCGCAGGCAGGCGCGAGATCATGGAGCACATTGCCCCCGCGGGTAAAATATACCAGGCCGGCACGCTCAGTGGCAACCCTATTGCGATGATAGCCGGTTATACCCTGCTGAAGACCCTCCAGGAACGCCCTGCTATCTACACACAGCTGGAAGAAAAGACCAGCCAGCTGGTGGCGGGCCTCCGCGAAACTTTCGGCGCCGCTGGCGTGGTATACCAGATCAATCACATCGGTTCCATGATGAGCGTGCACTTTGCGGAATATCCCATCGTGGACTTCTCCGCCGCATCCGGAGCGAACAACGAGCTGTTCAGGCGTTTCTTCCACGCCATGCTGGAAAGAGGCGTATACCTGCCGCCCAGTGCGTTTGAAAGCTGGTTTATCAGCCATGCGCTCGGTCAGGAAGACATCGAATTCACTATTGAAGCCGCCAAAGCATCCATGCAGGCGATCAAATAAAGAAGTTAACAATCAATCCAGGTAATGTGAGAGTGAGTCCCGGCGATACGCCGGGACTTTTTTTATCCGGGGATTTGATTGACAGAAATGCAGAAGGCGCGGAACGCCCGCGCCTTCAATGATTACACCTGTGAATGTCCAATATTACATTACTTATGATGTGAGAACAGCCAGGGCAGCAGCTCGGGTTCCACAAATGCGTTGTCCCAGCTGTTGTGCCCCACGCCGGGGTATTCTGTATATTTTACGTCCGCGCCCGCTGCTTTGAGCAGCGCATAAAACTTGCGGGAAGAGCCCGGAGGCACTACTTTATCATCTCCGCCGTGGAAGATCCAGAGCGCGGTATTTTTTGCATAACGACTGCTCAGCGTTTCATTGCCCGCGCCGCAGATCGGGAAAGCGGCCGCAAAGCGGCTCGGGAAGCGGGATAGCATATCAAACGTGCCCATACCGCCCATGGAAAGACCACCTACGTACACCCGTTTTGTATCCACGCTTTTAGAGGCCAGCAGGCTGTCTATCAATTGGTATAGCAGTGCGGAAGGCACGGTTGGCGCCGCTTCCGCAGGGAAACTAAACCCGATGCGGTTGCCCGCGCTGTCCAGCTCGGGGCGCAGGGTGGCCCAGGATGTGTTTTTCGCGCATTGCGGGAAAATAACGATCGCGGGGAATGCCTTACGTATGCTGTCTTTCAGGAACAATGCGCTGCCATGGGTAAGCTGCGCCTGGTTATCGTTCCCTCTTTCACCAGCGCCGTGCATAAACACGATCAACGGATATTTTCTGACAGTACTGTAATTTTCAGGCAGCAGGATGCGGTATGGCAGGGTATCGGCGCCGCGGAGGAACCATTTCGCCTCAAAATCCTGCGCCCCTGCAAAGAACGGGCAGCACAGGAGCAGGAATAAAAAAATGTGTCTCATGGTGCTAAGGGTTTAAACCCATTAATTTACAATTTTCCGCAGGTCTTTTTCTTTATGTTCCCAGTAATATCCCTTTACCTGGTTAAAATTTAACCTGCTGCTATTTTCCTTCGTCTCTATATGCACGCCTTTAAACTGCTCCCTGTATTGCAGCGCAAAATACACCGCGCCCTGCGGAGGCGCTGTAACCGCTTCATATTCCAGTTTCACTTCCCTTGCCTTTCCAAAACGGAATCCTTTAAATCCCTGGAAATACTCCCAGCGGTCGAGGACCTTTGCGCCGGTCTTATCAAAACGGTAATAAAACTCTCCGCCGTAAAGGGCTATTTCATTGGGCTGCAAAGCGGGCAGCAGCCAGATGGTAATGGTCTGATCGTTATGATATCTTACAAACTTATTAAACCGCACGTAGGATTTCCCCAGTCTCAGCCCCGCTTCCGTGTAGGCGGTATTGATCGCCTGGGATACGGCCACCAGCATGTTGCTGTCCAGCTTTTCCTTCACCTCCGAAATGGAATCCGATTCGTCTATATGATACTGAACCACGAGGTCGTATTTCCCGTCTTTATATTTCCCGTACACCCCGTTCCACAGGCTGTCCGGCCCGCGGAAACAAAACCATTCGCGGCCCATACGGGCCAGCAGGTCATTGTCCACATGGGAAACCAGCTCGGACATACGCCAGGCAGCGCTATCATAAGAGATCATCCATTCGGCGGTTTTCAGTTTGTCGTTGAAATCCGCGATAGGGAATGCCCTGGTGTCCGGTTGGGAGAAACTCATCTGCACCAGGAAAAAGGCAAGGAAGTTCCAGGAAATCATAGGTAAAGGATGTATTTCCCTGTAAATATAATAAATATTTACAATACATATAGTAAGGAGATCATACTTTTTACTCCGGCGTGGAGGAAAATCAGCATTAAATTACCTGTTCCGGGAAAACAGCCATGCATGTAATTCCACACTTTCCACAGATAAGTGCCTGTAAAACAGCGTATAAGCTCATGGCATAATCTTTTCATTACTATTCCTGAAATCAAACAGATGAGGCCAAGCTTGCGAGGTCCCATTTGGCAAAAGAAAAAAAATCAGCAAATGAAAAACCTAACCACATTATTATTACCGTTGGCCGTTGCCGGACTTTTTGCCTGCAACAGTGGCGCCAACAGGAACCAGGGCGACACCACGACCGCCGCGGACACCGGTATTACGCAGGACCTTGCGCATGACGTAAATAAGGATATGCTTGAAGGGGACAGCCTTCGTGGCGATTCCAAAGCATTGACCGAAGCAGCGGAGGCGGGAGTATGGGAAGTGCTGGTAGCTACCCAGGCACAGACCAAAACCACGAACGCCGGTGTTAAAAAACTGGCGAAACACATGCAGGATGCTCATGAAAAAGCAAACAAAGAATTGCTGGCACTGGCCACCAAGAAAAACGTGATCCTGCCGAACGCCTTGCCTGATTCAAAAGCAAAAGACGTATCACAGTTGTTCGAAAAGAGCGGCACAGATTTCGATAAAGCTTTCTTAGAAGAATTGGCGGATGCGCATGAAAGCGCCATCAAACTGTTTGACAAAACAGCCGCTGATGCCAATGATCCTGAAGTAAAGGAATGGTTTGGTAAAACCTTGCCCGAACTGCGCAAGCACCTGGATATGATCAAGGCAGAACAGGCCAAATTAAAATAAGAGATTACCCCGCTTTTTTCTCATAAGGGTGGCAACTTCAAAGCCTGAGATTGAAACCTTTAGAACCTGATCCGGGTAATGCCGGCGAAGGGAAAAGAGAATGTGGGAGTATAGAAGCTCCGGTCCTTTGGGACCGGAGTTTGTTTTTTATATCTTTTAGTTTGAATACTTGACCAGCCACCGCGAGCCACCGGAAGACCAAAGGGTCACCGTTTTCCATTGCGCAGCGAGGGTGAATGCAGCACTGCCGTTTATCGAATCCGAGCCGGCCGCCTGAATTGTAACGGCATGAGCATTGTTGGAAGATTTGATGATGGTATATTCCACACCTTTGCTGTTACCTGCCGATGGCAGATTGACCGTTATTGCGGCGCTGTTGTCTGCTTCAATAAGACTATAATTCAGATCAAGGGAAGTAGAGGCCGATATAACCCTTGCATCGATCTTGACTGATTTTGCAACGATATTCCCGTTAAATACACCGCCAGCAGCAGCAACATTGCCCGGAACCACCAGTTCTCCGTTACCGGCAAACTGGAACTTCACTTCGTTTCCACCTCCACCAACTTCCTGTATATAGATAGCTGCACCCGGAGTGCCGCCAAAATTCGAAGGCTGAAGATTAATTTTCCAGGGGCTCCCACCTGTATTCTTAAAATTTGCTTCAAACGCGGGGGTATAACTATTAAAGAGAGGAGAAACATTATTTAACAAGAAAGAGTTGTTTGAAGCCACTTTACCGGCAACGTCCAACTTGTAAGCCGGAGTGCCGGTGCCGATGCCGACTTCGCCTGTTTCGTTTATCGAGATTCGCTCCTCAAAATAATCTCCCGAATTTATGCTGATCTTCTTTCCACTGATATTAGTTTTTTCATATCCCTCCAAAGTAACATCTGTGTATCCGGCGATGTACATCGAAGAATTGCTGTTCAAATTAACTCCTTGATCTAAAGAAAGGTATAACCCATTATTCGCCGCATCATACAATGAAAATGTAGAATCAATACTCAGAGAAGCCCCGCGGCTGCTTAACGTAATCCTGTTATCGGCGGTCCCTAATATCTGAACACCCTTCATCAATATCAAACTCGACACACTTAACCTTTCAACTCCATTCTGATTCAGCCTGATTGTACCATTGGAGTTGGTTGTATTCAGCGTGAGCAGATGGTTGCCATTCATCGTCATATTCTGACCAGCAGTAGCAGTAACATTTTTGCTGCCTGTAATGTTAAAATTACCGCTTGCAGAATTCAATGCCGCAATCACTGAAGGATGACTGCCGCCTATGTTGATCTTACAACTATCAAATATTGAACTGGTGCCCAGGTTTAAAGTTTTGGTACCTTCTTCCCATTTGAGGCTGGGAGATGCGCCAAAAGTTCCGCCGTTGTTAAATTGCAGCAATCCGGTTGATCCTGCTGGCGGAGTAACTACTGGTGGCGCCGGCACATCTTTCACAACCCAATCTGTGCCGTCGGACTGCAGCGTGCGGCTTTCACCAGTTGGAATGGATATGCTGACAGCAATATCCGCATCCAGGTTCTTGATTTTTTGAGAGGCAGTTGTATTCAGCGTAACTATGCCCGGGGAAGCATTTTTCAAAACATACACCCTTTGAATGGCCGTTACCGCACTGGGTAATGTAAGTATACCTGCGGCAGTGGAAACCACATTGTAATCATCCGCGGTGAGCGTGTACGGTGTTGCGACCTTTTTAATGGGAAGCGCCATGCTGCCGTTTACGTTCAGACGGCTGGTTTGCGCGATATTGGATGCTCCGATCGAAGTAGCTGTCGGGGCTGCTTTGAAATAAGTAGTTCTTTCCGGACGGTTTTTATAAATCATTTTGCTCACAGAAAAGGATGAATCTGACTGGAAATCGAATCCATTTTGGAAAAAGGCAAAAAACTTTGCTGTTCCCCTGATCGTATCAGGATTAATTCCCAAATTTGATCCCAGTAGCATACTATACTGGCCTTCCAGCCTGTAATCCTGACCAATCAGAATATTCTTGCTTCCGATTGTAGAAATGCTATGCCCGATTGCAACACCTTCTTCGGCATCATCCCTGACACCACGTCCAATGGCAACGCCCATGACAGTCCTTGTTCCTTGTCCTATTGCAATAGAAGCCCGACCGGTAGTTGAAGTGTTAAGCCCAATCGCTATAGATGACGCCATCGGTGTTCTGGCATTGGTGCCAATTGCAATTGATCCCTGTTGCAGGCCATCGTCCACATTCGTTGAAGCACCATTACCAATCGCAACGGAATTGAAGCCCGGTGTTCTGGCGTTATACCCGATACCCACGTTACCTGTCCCTGCAACGCTGTCATACGGCCCTGTAATGAATGATTTTTTTGAAGGCGTGACCATGAATTTAAGTTCACTGTTGCCCAGCACCGTATCCTGCCCTCCTCCACCAGATCCCGAAAGCTGGTATTTATTATCCGCATAATCCTTGAAAAGCAGTTCCCGCCAAACGCTCCACGTGGTTTTGGTATCGTCCTTCGTTCTTACGAACACGCCTTTCGGGCCGGTCAATTCACCGTCCCAATTTACCGCCATCTGGTAACCGACAGATCCGTTGCTTACCACGTGACCTGTGTAATAAGAAGATTCAGAACCAGGATTCGTCAGCGCCTGATCGGATACCAATGGCATGTCCGGCGAATTATACGCATCGAAGCCTGTTATATGTCTCACAGGGAACTGATAGTAGCCATATTCTCCTTCCGAAGGGATGCTAAAATACACCGGCAGCGGCGCATTGATAGCATATTCCGTTCCCAGCTTCCGGTAACGGATGCTATCTCCCGAGCGGAAAACGGTATCAATCCCCCCGGCCATCGTACTGATATCGATAGTATCCTGCCCGGTGATCGCCAGGCGGCTGTTGCCGATGGTCTCCAACTGCAAACGGCGGAATTCCGTGCGGCCGTTCCCTTTGTTGTAAAGAAAACCGGCAACGCCCCGCGTACGGTTCTCGATGATCAGCTCCGCCGTGTCGCATACGTTGTAAATGCGCACGCTGTCTGCGCGGATCTGGTAAACGTGCTGGGCAAATGCTCCTGTCATAGGGAATAGTAACAAGCTCAACAGCCAATGGATCTTTTTCATAGGGTCTTTGAATTTATTATTTGTCCGATAGTTGTTCTACTAACTTCTCCAGTTTAGAGAGCCTTTCTTCCATCGATTTCGCCTGCTCTTTCAACCGCTCGTTTTCCTGGCTCAGCTCCTGCATGGCTTTTATGGTAATGGCAAGTGAACTGTTTGTATCAAACCTGTCGTGGTCTTTCGTGGAAAAATGCCAGTCGGAATTATCCGCGATGATGCCGAAGTGAATGTTGTTGCCTCTGTCTGCTTTGTAGGTAAATTGTTTGATGGCAAGACCGTTGATAAGCGGCAATGCAGGCGCTGTAAAATCTTCGATATTGTCTTTCAGCGCTGCCATTGACGATTGATAAAACCCGGTGGCATATACAGCGCCGCTTGCATCCCGTTTTGCGAGCGTATTGGCTGTGCCCGTAGTAGCTACGGGCTGGTTGCCTGCGTGCCAGAGCGTATGTTGAGTAGTTCCGCCATTGGGAGAATATGCGGGATCCCCGCTGAAATTGAGATAGATGCTTTTATCCGAAGCTGCCGTGCCGTTTGAAGCTGTCAGTACGGCCTGTCCGGCTGCGCCTATGTTCAGGCGGGCAGTATAGTTCACGGAGGATATGTTGCGGATGATATCCAGGTTATAGGCGGTGGTGTTTGCCGTGGAGCCCAAAGTCAGGCCGCCGGTGGGCACGTTTATACCGCCGTTGTTGATCCTGGCACTGCCGGTCACTATCATGCCGGTAGAATTCAGCCGGAGCTTTTCTGACAGGGCGATGCCGGTGGATACTGTTTGGAAACTGATATAGGTGGGGTGAGAAGTACCGCTTGTCCATGCGCCTTCAGCGGCTGCCTGTACCTGTGCGCCTACAGCGTAGGTGCTGCCCGTCGTGTTTGCGCCCCAGAGCAAACCTCCCAGGCGGTGGTCCACCGCTGAGGGTACACCTGAATTATACATTCTCATAAAAGCTCCTGATGTGGTGGCCATTGCTATGGTATTCTGAATAGCGATGCCGTTGGCGGTGGCGCTTTGTACATGCAGATCGAATAAAGGATTGGCCGTACCTATGCCCACTGCGCCTGACGGGGTTATGCGCATTCTTTCTGGCTGTATGGTTCCGCCAGAGCCTGAGCCTGTAAAAAAGGTCATGGCGCCAAGACCAGTGGTATGACCGCCTGCGTATAAGTTGATCTGCGCCCCCCTGCCTGACGTGGCACCGGTTGCGCCACCGATCAGCTGTAAAGCGCCAGTAGTACTGTTGCCGATCACGCTTGCTCCACCTGCTCCTACGCCTAGTAATTCGGGGCTTAACAACCTGGTGTCCGCCCGGAGAGATCCGGTGATCCAGGCATCCGCCGTTTGCACAGCGCTAAACTGATTGCGCAGGTAGTTACCAGAGCCGGTTAAAGGAGCGGCCCCAAGGTCTGTCAATACCTGTGCGGCCGTGCGGCTATTCACCACTCCGGCATTGGAAGTCAGGAATAAGGTACCTGCGGTAGCCTGCGCGGGAATATTGGCAATTTCGAAGGTGCCTGCCGTATTGATCCTAACCCTGTTGATATTATTAGTTCTGACAACTACATCATGATTAGAAACAGCGCCCAAAATTACTTCAGTTGCCGAATGGGTTAATGTGCCATTTACTGTCCCGTTTGTGCTTATAATGTTGCCATTTAAAGCTTTGATCCCGCCCTGTACCTGTAATTTATTACTCCCGTCATCTGTTGCGGTTCCTATCAGTAAATTACCTGTATTCGTTAAACGCATTTTTTCACCTACCACTCCGGCATTTCGTGTATTAAAACCTAAATGACCCGTTTCGCTTCCCGCAGTATTTCCTGCAATAATACCCCAGATCTGGGCATATGAAACTTCAGCGGAAGAGCTATTTAAAGCGTTGAATCTAAGACCGCCTGTTGCACCAGAAACCGAATTAACCAACCTCGTTAGATTCAGGGCCTCCCCGGCATCGCCATAAATGGTCAAATGCCCACCCGTAGCATTCCAACTACCTCTTTTAATCCATGAAGTGCCATTATGTAGCCATGTATCAAATCCCGGCGTTGCTTCACCATTAAGCTGAAAATTAGCTCCTCTTGTACCTGCTGCGTTATATAATAAAAAACTTGGCAAAAGGGTGGCTAAACCATCTTTTTGCATCACAGCAGCACCGTTTAATCTGAAGGTGGCGGCTTGAGCAGAAACATTTTGATTTTGTATATAATTACCTGAACCGCTTGTGGGTACAAAGTTCCCGGAAACCCACGCGCGGTCGGCCAATTGCATCCAGGAGCCGTATGCTCCCGCTTCCAGGGTCCTGAAGTAACCGGTACCGGATCTGAAAGCCAGCTGTGCTCCGAACGTCGCGTCTAATGAAGGGATGTTCAATCCAAAGTATGCCACGCCTGTAGGCGCATTGGTGTTGGATTCGTTGAATGCCGCCGTGGTGGTACCGTTGAAGGCGTTCCAGGTTGTATTGGCGGGGGCAGTGCTTCTGACAGCTCCGATATCGGAAGGCGCGAGCGTTCTTGTCGTTAAAGCCGATAAATGTCCCGCGCTGTTCGTAACGATATTGGAATATACTGAAGCGCCCGTCAAAGCTGAATTATTCGCAATTCCCGCCGGGTGATTGCTGGAGTGCCACATTTCATACATGTTAATTGAACCGTTGGGCGAGAAATAAGCAGAATTCCCGGCGTCCGGCACATAAAGTGCGCGGGATGTTGCGCCGGTGTTGTTGGCTATCATCACACCATAACCTACCGCTGAATTCCCGGAAACGGATAAAAAACCGTCCCTTTCGGCTGAGCCTATATTTCGGAGTACCCTATACGTATATGCATTGGTGTTTCCGGCCGCGCCCAGTGTGATATTATTGACAGCCGTGTTCCCGTTGGTGAGAACAGTAGAAAGATTGCTGCTGGTCGGAAATGAAGCCGGCGCACCGGTGATCTTGCCCCATGCAAGCGAAGTTAACCACGACGGATTTGCATAACTGCCGGTAAGTAAGGGGTAACGCGCGTCACCTGTGGCTGTGGTCAGATATCCGGCCGAAGCATGATTGCCCCATCCGAATGCAGTCTGCCCATTCAGTATCCTGCTGTCATTGCCCTGTGCAATAGTGCCTGCGGCCGTGCCGAAGTTGGCCGAGATAGTCCTGTCCGCCGTGAGGTTGCCGCCGCCGGTCAACCCTGTTCCGGCGATGATGCTCCTCGCAGAAGACGCTGCGGCGATATCAGCCAGCAGTTGCGCCGGTGTACGGCTGCTCACCACTCCACCATTGGAAGTCAGGTAATTAGAAGCAGTAGTGCTTTGTGCCGGGATGTTCGTAAGGCTGACCTGTCCGCGGAAAGTTGCATCTTTGTTCGCACCCAGCGTCAGCGCAGCATTCAGCTCTTCCGTGGCAGCACCTCCCGTAATAAAATTCAGGTAACCCGCTACATCGGATGCTGCGATATAATTCGCCCCGTTCCTGCTGAAATCTATCGTGGTGCCGGATTTAAAAGAAAGATTGGCGGCACTGCCTATGTTGATGATATCCCCGTTTGACAATAATTCCAGTCGTTTCATCCATGTGGTGCCGTTGTGGAGCCAGGTGGCAAGGCCTGGATTTGCATCTCCGTTTAACTGTAAACCTGCTCCTCTCGAACCTGCTGCATTTTGCAACAGCAGATGCGGAGTTGTAGCAACTGCAAAAGCGTTTGAACCGTCCTTTGGAACATCCAGCCTGTTGTTGCCCCTTACTATCCCCGTCAGCCACAGGTTCCCTGCCTGTGCGGAAGTAAACTGGTTCTGCACGAAACTGCCCGGCTGCACGATGGGCGCATTGATCGTATAGGTCACGCCTTTTTTCACATACAGGATATTATCCCCGCTGCGGTAAATAGTATCCACTCCCCCGATGCCCGAAAGGCTGGACAGGTTAAGCGTATCCTGCCCGGTGATGGCGATCTGGTTGTTGCCCACCGTTTCGAGCCTGATGCGCCGGAACTCCGTGCGGCCGTTGCCTTTATTGTAAAGGTAACCGGCCACCCCACGGGTGCGGTTCTCTATGATCAGCTCCGCCGTGTCGCAAACGTTGTAAATACGTACGCTGTCCGCACGTATCTGGTATACATGCTGGGAATAAGACTGGCCTGCACACAGCAAAAGGAGAACCAACAGCCAATTAATTTTCATCATGGGTATAAGAACTAAGAATTAATAATTTATATTTTGTTACTGTTTCATGATTGTCTCGGCTCCAGCCTGAATTCGTAGTGGCTTTGCGGGTAAGCGGAAAGATCCACATAATAGTCTCCCGTATCATCTACCATAATCGATTCTACTATTTCGTTGTTGACCAATACATGCAAATATGCCGGCCAGTCACAGGAAATAGATATCGTTGTATAGGAAACTGGGTTGGTATAGGTCCCCGTTTGCGTTCCTCCCGGGCAAAGAAATCCACCCAGGCTGAAATTATTAAAGTTGGGAATGCTGGTAAAACAGGTCGCGGTAAAAGCAGGCATTAAGTTTGTCGCCTTTACCGAACGGATAACAGGTGTTATAGGCCCGCTCCGGCAAATGGACTGTCCCCGGTAAGCCTGGCTGGTGAACAGAATATTCAGGTCATCCACGCTTGTAGCGTTGCCAATTTCTACGGGTGTATTACTATAAACCTCACATCCCAACGAGGCAGGGCCCGGCTGTGTATTCCGGGCTTTTAACTCAATGGTATGAGAACCGGCAGTGAGCGAAACAGGAAGAATATGCCATAATAAAAAGGATTCCTCCGAAGCAACTACGGGATCATTCATGGCAGCAATCAAAATGCCGTCGATATACAATTCAAACAGGTTGTCCGCGCCTACTCCTATGTAATATGTTTTTGCCGATGGAGCTGTAAAAACTCCGCTCACAGACATCCAAACTGCTGTACCCACCGTGTTATCGCAGGCCCACACGCCGCAACGGTTCAATGCTCCTCCCCAGATGGACGTGGCGCCGAAGGTCTGGGATTTCAACACTGTGTCGCCGGCCGGCAATTGAGCCATGCTCTGCATCATCAGCCCTGATTGCTGTGTAACCGGCGGTGTGGAACAATATTGGGCGGCCAGCGCCGTGGACGGGATCCACAGAAGATTCGTGGTTCCTCCGATCCGTGCCCTGTTAAAGGAACTAAAATTCACATTGAAGCCGGGCTGATATAACCAGGCACCGCAGGCGCCATAAGATTCGTAATCCGCCTGGCAAGCCGGGTCGAAATATGCTCCACAAGGCGTTACTTTCGGTACGGGAACCAGTTCGCTCCACCAGGGCATGCGGGTTGGTTCCGCTGGCAGCATATTTTCCACCAAATGAAGCCATGTTTTGGCTTCGGTGGCGTTGATGCAATAGTCATCCAAGGGGATGGTGGTTCCGGCTTTTTGCTGGAAATACCCCTCTGTTACCTTGTCGCGTATGAAGCGATGGGTGACGAGATGGTCCTGGGCATAGGTGGCGGAGGTGAATGCTCCGGATATCAAAAGTATCAGGGATAGGATACGTTTCATTCTGTAATTACTTTTTCCTAACTAGTTTTCTATTGTTCAGATCAGGTTAAATTCAGTAAATCGTTTTTTTTGTTAATTGAAATTTGGATCATTGCTCCGTAATATTAGCCCTATTATGATAATTTCATAGCAAGGATAAGGTAACACAAAATAAAAAAACTCAACCCGGAAGGGCTGCGTTTTAGTACGTTATATCATCTCTAAAACTTCTCCTATTTCCGATGACGGCACAAGTCAGCTTACTCTCATCTCTCGCCCACAAGACTTTGCTCCAGCTGGGTTAATATACCATTTGGCCTTTCATTCCATATATAATTTTCGCCGGCACTAGTCTGAAAACCAACAATAGAGCCATATGTTAGAAAATGGCTCGTAAGCACTCTATCAATACCGCAATTAACCCAATTAACAATGAAGTAATCATTGCATGTGTATAAGCACTACCTTCTTCCTTTATCTCTTTAAAGCTTTTCTTGCGTCTTTTAAACAACCAGACTATAAATGCGCCAGGATAGCTTAGCACAACCATTATTAATACTCTCAAAATAACATCCATAAATAATTGAATTAGCTTTTAATCAATTCCCCCTCTCTCGTTGTCGTCGCGCATGTGCTGCATGCGGTGAACGACTGTTTTGAACTCCGGTTTGTGAGTTCGATTGATTTCCCTTCTGGCCCTCGTCGTTTGTCATCCATGGAAACAAGTCCAATCTGGTTATATCCCGCTTGGGCACAACTTCATTTGGAGCAGGACCTGACAATGGCTTCACCAACACTCCCGGCTGTTGAACAGTTGGAGCGGCTTCTGTTTGATTTGGTACGGTGCCCCCTTCACCTCCAACGGGTGTGATTGGTGGTAATTGTATCGTCTCTATAGCTCCACTGATGGCATCAGGAATAATTATTTCTTTCACCATAGCGTCTGCACTTTCATCAGCTACTTTTCTGAGCAATTTATTGCTTATGCTGAAAGGCATCAACACCTTCGGCGATCCTGTTAGGAATACATCAACCGATGCTCCGATCACCTCCTTTCCTTCATCAAGTGTAATCTTTCCATACATTAGATGTTCTTGAGAAATAAGTTCCATACCCACCCCCTTAAACTTAAATTTGTAAGGTACTGCCCATTTCAAATTATTATTTGGATCATATGCTCCTCCTGGATGTGGCCCTTCTTTCCAGATTACGTGAGCCTGATTAACGATTGGCATGACGACACCGCTACCGAACAGAACGAAACTACTAATATTACCTTCTACGATATCATAAGACAAGCTATACAATTGATTCGGCCCACTATTCCATACCCGCATGTACCATTTATCCTCACCTCCGTCTAAGTCCACGGCCCAAATTGGTTTATTTCCTGCAAATTGGTACGGTGAATAAAATGGAAAGCTCTTCGTTAGCGGATCAACACTCAAGAATCTTCCGATCCTCGGATCATAAATCCTCATCCCATAATCCTGCTGGTTCCCCTCACCTTTGATTTCGTTGTCGTTCTCCTTCCCATTAAACCCATAACGATACTTACCAGATGAAAAACTCCGGCCGACCATTTGCATACCGAATGGATAATAATCCTGCGCAGAAAGAACATCAGCCACATAATAATCGATCACACCAGCGCCATTGTCCACAGCTGCTTTACTGTCTCTTACAGTGGCCAGTACGTTACCCAAATGATTACTTAATTCAAATATCTTTTCTCTCCTTCTGAAATTACTATTAATTCCGGTCCCTAAATTAGGCAAAACTATTGTCCCGCCCATGCTTCCGTCCTCTACATTTGTTGAATATTCCGAAAGGCCGATCCTGTTGCTGCCATAAAGATGTACTTCCCGCTGCGTCAGTTTACCATTATTATAATTATTATCCTCTTCAACGTAAATGCTCATAACATTTCCACTTGCATCCCGGATATAACGGGTTTCTACCCCGTTTACCAGCTTACTGATCCTGTTGCCGGCCACATCGTATCTATATGTGATACTCAGCGTATCTCCTTTGAGCACCTTTTTGATCTTCCCCATAGGCAACCATTCTACCGTAATTCCCTCATGCTGATCTTGTGTAAGGTTACCGACCTGGTCATAACTGTAGTTGGAAGGCAATTGTTCGTCAATATCTTCATCATAAGCATTGGATGGCACAGAATCTGTTATATAACCTAATCTGTTGGTGCCGGAAAGGTAGTGATAGTGCAATTTGTCCATCTCCAGCGGCATATTTGCCCATGTCTGATTCCCGTTCCGGATATAGCGCAAAATATTTCCATTTGGGTCATATGTTATTCGCTCAGCGAAGTCAGAAACTGCGATAGGATTCCAGGTATTTGTCACCGGGGTGAGCCCTTTGGCAGCATCAAGCCGTGTAATTCGGTTCAGAACATCATAGCTATATCCATAAAGCAGTGCCTCGCCAGCCTTTGGATTATTCACGCTCATGGCACTGATATTCCCGTTGTAAAGCGGTTTAAATCCACTGAACTGCGCAAAGGGTTGTTTCAGCGAATTTACGGACTGATAGTCTCCAATTCCATAATAATTCAATGCAAACCCCACAGCATCTCTCGCAGTGATCCCACCGGCCTTACCGTCCTGGCCCATGTCAAAATCCGGTGTAAGTGCAGTTGCATTCACTCCTTTCAGCCAGCCTTGCAGAGAATAGGTGTAATCAAGACCTTGTACCTGTTGCTGTCCCATTACGGTCCTCGCTAAATGGCCATGTTTGAAATACTGATAATATGCCTCATTCTCCCAATAAACACTATCCCGGCTTGTTTCCGTATTAACAAGCCTATTTTCAGCATCGTAGCTATACCGGTGATAGAAGGCATCTACCTGCCCGGGTTGATAATTTACCTGGTTAACTTTTCCACTTACCAGGTCGTATTCATAAGTTATTTTCTTAAACCTGTTAGATACATCCGAAGTAGTCCTTGAATTATAATCCTGCACCAACGTATTCACATTCCCCAGAATATCATAGCTATAAAACGATCCTGAAGCCCTGTCTCCCGCCGCCAATTCCGATGCATTATCATACACAGCGGCCCAGGAAACCCTGTTCCTCAGATTTACCTGATCCAAGGCAAGGCCTGCAAACGGTGTATGCGGAAGATCATAAACGGTCCTGGTGATATAAGTCTTGCTACTTCCTGCATCTGTCAACCATGTACCGAGTTCACCAACACTTCTGGATATGGCCTCAGTCATAGGGTTACCACTAGTCAACTCACCCCCTTCTGTAATACGCCCGATCCCATCATATAACGTATAGCTATACTTATTTGTCAACACCTGCTCTGCATTCTGCGACGCCGCAATCCTTCCCAACCTGTCATACCAGAAATGATGTATCCCTGCATCCGGTGTTTTCTGGGCCACAAGCTTATTCAACGTATTATACCTATACTGCGTCACCATCCCATGCGGCGGCACCAGCCGCTCACCCGCTCTCCTCGCCACCGCCACACTATCCAGCCAGCTACGCTCCCTTCTCTTCACCACTCCCGCCGGCGGTACAGTCTTCACCAAATTCCCTGCCTGGTCATAATAATATAGCGTGTAATGATATTCGCTGGAAGTATAAGTCACGGAGAACTTCTCCAGCCGCTCAGCCTCCAGCGCTTTAAGTACATAACCGGACACAAAATCGTTCGTTACCGAATCCACATAATAGTTATACTTCACAGAACCGGCGCTTACAGCGAAATAAGTACTGTCTGTGCAGTTCGTGATATTTTCCAGTTCAACGGGGAAGAATACCGGCGCTGCATTGCCGCAGAGCATAATGCGGTCGTTCACTGCATAACAGGTATCCAGACCGGGGCAGTTCATCACCAGCCTGTCCGGCGTGAGCGTTGTTTCTATGATATTCACCATGCTCACCTGCCTGCTGGAAAGCGCCAACGTTTGCTGGAAAGCGATCGTTTTGCGGATGCCGGAAACAGTGATATCTGTAGAACCCAGCGCGGAAGCCGTATCGCTACAGCCTGAGCGGCCGTCCGCACCGGCGAGCATCAGCAGGGCGGACTGATCGTTGTATTCACCCGCGCCTGCAAGCGTACCGTCAGGGTCCTGTAAGATTCGGCGCAGGCGGTCCGTGCCGCCGTTGCGGGACTGCTTCGTCCATTGTACGGTATTGTCCGCGCGCAGCTTGTGCCAGTACACGTCCTGGTAAGACTGCGCGGCGTAATAGCCGCCGTCCAGTGCAGGAGTTACCGTGAAGGACTGCGCATCAAGACTGCCGGGGCTTTCCAGTTTCGTGATATTTGCGATCACGCCTGCGCCCGTAACATCCATCAGCACGCCGTTGCCGTTTGTACTACCGGCTCCCGTCAGGTTCACCATCGCTACTTTATAACCGGATGATGTTTTGATCAGGTTGCCCGAAATATTATCCCTGCCTTCCAGATCATATTGCCAGAAGCTCAGCGCCGCACCTGTATTTTTATCGAGCCTCAACACTACCGCGTCGTAGTTGTCGCCGTCCATAATCGAAGATGCCGCGTAAAGCGTATCCACGTTCTCCAGAAGACTGAGCGATTGTCTCGGTGCAGTAGAACCGGTCTGGTTCATCCATTTCAGCTCACCGTCCGCACTGAACACGCCGGTCACCCAATCCGTGCTCACGCCCGTTGCCGTACGAAGACCAGCGAACGCGAAGTGACCGTTCTTCAGCGGGAGGACGTCCGTTCCTTTTCCGCCATGTGTTTCCCCAAAATCAACCACACGGTTCCATTCCATATTACCGGAGGAATCCAGCTTAAGCACTGTTATCGCACCCCTGTCGTAACAATAGGAATAAGTACTGCCGGTGATGATGAAACTACCATTGGGAGTAACTTTCAGTCTTGTAAACTCATCATCCATTTCAGCCCCGAAAGTTTTGGCCCAGCTGAAGTTTCCGAGACTGTCGGTTTTGATGATGTAACCGTCTTTCCCACCGCTGCCTCTCACTGTGGTAGAACCGGCAAGGATATAACCATTATCCGCCGTGCGCTGGATGTCATTGATCACATTGCTACCGCCGTTAGTATACGCGCTCACCAGTTTCCTCGAAGCAGAATCTCCCGCTACGCATACCATTTCGTTATGAATCGGCCCCGGTACATCGCAGCTGTCCATAAAGCCGATATACTCCCAACCTTGTTTGCCATAACCAAAACGGTTGTTCATGTAACGGGTGAACAGATCATTTTTCGCCAGCTGTAAAGAATCCAGTACGGTATAATCCGGCGTCATGTCGGGATATTCTACCAGGTACTGATCGTAAACAAGTTTTACTTCCTCGCAGCTCACGCAGGGAGGCGCCGTGCGGCACTGTATCAGCACGGGGATCGCGACTGGTGAAGGCAGGTAATGACACTCGGCCATGCCACCGGGAGAACACGCATCCAGCAGGATATTCAGATTAGTTTGTGATACGTTGGCCTTTCTGGTGCGGTTGATGTAGGCGGCCAGCGTGGTATCTGCTGCTGTAGCCAATTTACCGTATTCCAGGTTCAGGCCTTGCAGCGTGCGGCATTCGCAGTCCTCAGGTTTGTTGTAGCTGAGCTTGTCGCCGCCGGGAGGCTGTTTGCCATAGGCAAGAGGCATAGTGATCAGCTGCGGGTTGCACTGCAGGGAATTAGTGATCCCGTGCTGTGTATTATATTCATTGATAACGTCTTCGAAGCTCCTGTAACGGTAGGTTGAAGAAGGCTTCACAGTGCTCGCGCCGCGGGGATGATCACGGTCCGCACCCTGGCGGCACACTTCTTTAAGACGGGGGATGATAATATCTTTGATGTCGGACGCGGGATAGTTGCAAGGCGCCAGTTGCTGTATCCATGCCGCGATCCATGCGTCGCAGTTATCACTGTACATTTGTTGCTCGCGCTCATTGGCCATTTGCCGCAACGCTTCTTCAGACATGTTTCCGCCAGTGATGTTTCCTATGCCGGATTCCGACATCAGGTAGCCGGGGCTTTGAATACGCGGCTCATAATTAAACGCAAGATCCCTCGTGGAAACCGGGCAGCTCGCATCGTTCACCACTTTGCCAATGATGTTTTTCCTGGCGTTCAGGTACATGCCCCTGAAATGCCTCCAGGCCATATCCCGGTCCGCCGCGCACATGGCTGTGCTGTCTATCGCGAATTGCGGCCTGCGGTTGTCGAAGAAACACTGATTATCCTTTAGATCGCATTTTACCAGGGCACCGGCTGTACTCCATGCGGAGAACTTTGCCCACGGCCTGTTCAGCGAATCGTTTAATGCATTGCGGTAAGCGGTGGTTACAGCCAACGGGTCATTTCCATGCGGGAACGGCACCGAATCAAGATTGGTGGGATTCAGGAAACCAAGCGCTTTCGCTTCGGAATAGGTGTCCGTCGATTCAAATTTCTTTTCCCAGTCCACGCTCTGCCTGAATTTCTCATATTCTGCTAACCTGCAGTACTCAGGATGAAAACGGAGAAGGTTTTCCGCCCATGATGGGTTGAAAGTGCTTACAAACGATTCAGCAGTCAATTCCTGCGGGATCTTTCTCACGCCGGTCAGCGGATCGTTCACCGTATCGCGCCTGCCAGTCTCATCCGTATACAGGATGCCTGGCTGCTGGAAGACCGGAGTAACACCCGCTCCTTCCGAATAAAAAATGGAATACTTTTTTGCCCGGTCCTCAAGCCTGGCATACTGCCCGGAAGGCGGGGTCATATCCAGCAGCATGAGCTGCCGCAACTTGTCGATGATATTGGTCTTATCGCAAAGATCGTCGCAGGCGGCGATGGCGCTGTTATAAGCGGCCTGTGCTTCAGACCTGTAAGCTGCGGTGTCGGCCACGGGAATTCCGGATTCACTCATATACCGCGCACGGTAAGTGTTCCAGTCACCGATGCCGTCGAGGCAGGTCTGGCAATCGGGAACGCACGCGGCGGTACGTTGCTCCACTTTTTCCTGCTCTACCATTTCCTCAAGCGTAGTGCATACGTTGGAGGCCATAAAGACGCTGTCGCGGTAATAGGCAAGCGCTTCCTGGTTAACCGTAAGGGTTTTGGTGATCTCGTAGCTGCCTCTTTCGAGGTAAAGAGAAAACTCCACGTTGATCGGCCGCGGGGCAGAACAATCCGTTACCAGGCTGTCCGGGTGGAAATTGCGGATGATGGTATCATACGGTCTTCCGCCGAGATGCAGGTTCTTTACATTATCTGTGATCCTGATGTGAAGGTCGTAGATGCCGCTGTAACAGATCGTATTGTTGTTACAGTCCTTTTTGGTAAATACAGGTGGAACCAGCTGGTATTTAAACTGGTAAGTGCCCGCTTTGCCTACTGTCTGCGAATGGTGGCTTTGGATAACGGTTTCCTGCACGATATTCTTTTTCGAGCCGGACAATGAATCTGTGACAACAATCTCTTCTTTGCCAGGCAGATCGTCCAGTTCCGCGCTTTCCGGTGAGCTCACCAGCGCAGTAGCCACAGTACGGCCCTGCATATCGAGATAACTTACGGACATCTGGCCGTTCGCATCCACCACCGTGTTCTTGAAATAATGATACGCAAGTCCCGCTTCAGTACCAAAGATGGCGTCGAGATCTTCCTGCGTGGCGGAATTGTAGTAATATTTTGTTTCGTGGTTGCTTCCCAGTTTGAAAGTCGGCCCTACACCGCTCTGGCGGGATATGCGGCCGGTATTGTCCTGTGTATATTCTGTTTGCGTAAACGCTCTTCCCTCGCCATCGGGGATAAATTGATGGATACCAGAGGATTTCAGCGGGTTGTTATCGGAATAATATTGATTGGCGCCGGAGCTTTTCCCCATTGGCGCAGCGCTGCCGGTTAAATATTCTTCATCGTCGTTGATAAGATCGTAATGGTCTTTATCATATTCCGCACCGTTGATGTCATTGTTGAAGCGCGGTGTATATTTGATGATCCTGTCCAGCGTTGGCGCGGGCATCACCTGGATGGTTGAGCGGCCCTGGTAGTCATAAAAATTCTCCGCCACAACGGTGGTGCCGGTAGTATTGTCTTTCGTTACGGTCTGGCGGCCGCGGAGGCTGCCATCGTAGTACTCAGTGACCACCTTCCGTTTGCCATCTTCCGCAAATACGATGTTCGATTGCCAGTTCAGCCCTGTTTCATGACCACCGAATTCGAATTCCCCGGTACCGCCCGCAAACTGCGAACTCCACACCGTTTCAACCCGCTGATCGTTTTCGCGTACCTGCACGGCCCTCACCCTGAAGAACAGTTTTCCTTTCCCGTCGTACATCAATGGAATGGCATAAGTATTTTCGGCGAGACTTACCCTCGTTGTGTTATTATCAAAAACAAGTGCTGCGTTCAGCGGCAAACCGAAACGCCCGGAGGCAAGCGTGCTGGAGTCCACATAGGTCCATTCCAGGTCGTAGCCGTCTGCGCCCTGCACCACCGGCCAGTATACCTGCAATTCATCCGGCTTCGGTTCAGCCGGGGATTGGAACGAGATGGTCTGCACCGCGTCGTCCGTGCAGGAAAGTTTGTACACCGGCTGCACCTCCATTTCATTGTCGAGCTGCAATACTTCCAGCATACCGGCGGGCACTGCAATGTCCAGCACCTTTACTTTCACCTTCTGAGCGCTGTTGAAAACGAAGCTGCTACGCATCGTATACGGGTGCGCGGTATCGTAGTTGATCACCAGCGACTGGTCAACGGAATCGTATACACTGCCGCGGCCGTGATAATACACTCTTATGGAAGCGGTGGCCTGGAAATTATCCGGTAGATATTTGTTCGAATATTCATTGATCCGGAACGTAACGATGTTCCTTACCTTGTAAGGCGTATCCAGCTTTCCTGCCAGCGCAGGGTTATAAAACGCACTGTCGGACACTTCAAGGACGGAATCCTTTGCCAGCTGGCTATAAGCGCCGTCCAGCGTTTTCTTCAGCACAATACTTTTCCGGTTCTGGGCCGAAGCCGAAGAAGCGGTCAGTAACAAACAGACCAACAGGGTAATGATACCGGGGTATTTATGTAAGAACAATTTCATAGGTTATCGGGACTATAAATTGGTCGATGCTTTAAAAATTGTATAATCGCTGTAAGCCGGGGTCGTTTTTATTTCGTCCCCTTCCCTGTAAAAAAAACTATGTTCATCAAACCTCACGGTATCTCCGTCAGGTTTCCTGTATTTTTCAAAATACACGGTCACAACGGCGTATTCGCCAAACCCCTCTTCGGAAGAAAGCTCTCCCAGCCCACCTTTAATCATTTCCGTCCTGATGACATACCTGATGGATTTTACGTATCCTTTCTCCAGGTCTGTTTCCATTTCGATCTTTTTGCACGGCGCCTGCTCATCGAAGCTCATCAGCAGTTTTTTGGCATCCGGCAATATTTCGGTACTGAACGATTTCACGCTCCCCTGGCTGATCATCGCCCGAACCTGCTGGAAAGGATCTACCGGTGCCATGGGAAACGCTTTGGAGAGATACATCAGTTTATCATCCCGGAACATGACGATCACATAACGGCTGTTGCTGACGCAAAGCACATTGGCCATTTCGTAGCGGCTGCCGGCTTTTGTAACTTCCATGTTTCCTTTTAAGGAATCAAGAACAGCCTGCGGCCGGTTTTCGTCCGCATAGGTATACCGCATGTCCACCGCCAGCTCCTTGTCCCGGAACATTGCCTGCACCTGTTTTATCTCGTTGAAAAGCCTGACGGTATCTATCGCCTGGGCACTGAGGCCCTGCGCGGAAAAGATCATCCAAATGGTTATTGCCGTTATCCTGTACATCATTTATTCTTTTACGAGTGCGCTCCTGGTTTCTTTGATCGTTTTAATACCTCTTTCCGTTTCTTTCTTTACGCGTATCAATACGCCGTCGTCATCGTATTCGAAGAAAGTTGCGTAATTGTTCTCATCCAGTTCTGCCATCATCCGCAGCGTCATGGGATCGTAAACGTACGATTTCATGTTAGCGTTGTAGGGATGCAGCCTGATATCGTCGATGTATAAATCGGAAGTGCCATTGGCGATGAACAGCACTGAAAGCTGCGTGCTGCCCTGGGGCACATCGGCGGCGTATTCGTAACGTTGCCATCCTTCGATGATGTTCCCGGAAGGGAGGATGGTATGAATGAAGGTTTCCTCTCCTTTTTTAACGACGAGCTTCACCACATTTTGCGTATATCCGTTACAATTACAATCCGCCTGTTCTTTCACCCAGGCACTGAAGAGCACCTTTTTGCCCGCCAGTGGAGAGAAAGGCGGCAATAGAACCGTCGAATCGGCCTTGATGGCTTTTAATACGAGGCCCGGCAAAGTACATACAGCCGCGCCTGTCTGGAACACAGGTTTTGAAGCCTCACCTGCCACATCGGTCACGGTGTGGCTGGTGAACATCGTATCGCCAGCGGCTATCCGGATGGAATACCTGCCGGTATGGCGTTGCGTGGAATCGATCATGCCAAGGAAACTGCTGAAATCGAAACGGCGGCCGGTATAACAGCCTGTTTCGCAGATGTTGGACGACAAATCATAATCCTCAAATCCTTCGAATGCAGCTTCGCGGTACCGGCTGTTCTGCACGGCTGCAACCGCCAGCGCATCTTCAAACCCGTATATCGCCGTATTGTACCTGCCGAGCGGATCCTTGTTTTCCAGCTCAAAACCTTTTTTATTAAAGAGCGTGGATTCTGCCGTCCATACCCAGCGGGTTGTATCCTGGCTGGCTTTCCAGCCATGCTGTTGTTTTTGCCAGAAGGTGATGAAGTCTGCGTAAGTACCGTCCGTCCTGGTATTGGTCTGCTGGTTGGGATCGGATTCTTTGCGGGCGCCATAATAGGAGTACGCCCGGAATGCCCGCCAGTTGCCCAGCAGACCCGCGGTGTAGGGGTTTACGCTGGTGTCGGTAACGGCGCTGTAGCAGATCCTTTCAAAATCCGCAAGGTCCAGCGTTACCTGCCCCCTGATGGTATCCTGGCAGATGTCCGCGCTGATAGCCACGTGATAGACCCCACGGTCCTGCGGCCCAAGATTGCGGATGATCGGGGCTTTTAAAGTATCGGTGGAACCATCCGGGAAAGTCCATCTGTATTTGATGGCGGTGGAAGGCAGTTGCAGTACGTTCAGTTTCGCGATGTCTCCCACACAATATGCCTCTTTATCCAGCAGGGCCAGTTGCGCGGTGGCATAATCCAGTATCCGCACGGTCTGCACGATGGATGCGCCGCATCCGTCTATGATCTTCACATCATAATTCTGGTTCACCATCAGTGAGTACGATGATCCGGAATTAAATCTGCCGACGTAGTTGGAATCGAGGTAAGGACCTGTAAAACCATTACCCGCGGCTGCGAGTTTAAACTGATAGCTGGCTCCCGGCTGAAGGATGCCGTTTATTGCGCGCACCACGATGCTGCCGCTGTTGGGCGCCCCCTGCGGGCAGATATACCCTGCTGTGAGATTGGGATCGATGGCAAGAGGCTTTGGTGTATAATTGATGAATTTTATATTTTCAGTACGTCCAAACACCTCGTAATAATCCGGGACATACGGGTAAGCCGAAATACCGATACGGTATTCGCCGGGGCTCTGAAGCAACAGGGGACCCTGCTGAACGTAAACCGGGTTCCATACTACGCCGGAGGGGTCTCTTACTATTGCATAGTAGGTCGGTTTTGGCTGACCATTTAGTGTGACATTTTTCGTAATATTCAATATTTTTCCATTACAGCTGTCTTTCTCAGCAATGCTCCAATCGTACTTGTATACATCCGATTCTTTTACTTCGGTGGTAATATATTGAGATCCGCATCTATCAGTCACCTTCCATGTATAGACACCCGGCTTGAAGAACTGCTGGTTGTCTGTTACAGCATACTCATAAACACTCCCTCCGTCTGTCGGAAGTACCACCTTTAACCGGTGAGTGGCGGGCGATACCAGTTCGATAATGCTGCCAGCGGCCCAAACCTGGCCAGGTTTGATCGTTATCCGGATATTGGCCGATCTGTCCAGTCCGTAAATTCCCTGACCGGGATTTACCGTTGCAGTATATTTATCATTGTCCGTATCTGGCGCTATCATGTAATTCGTAGCGGAATACAATACCGCGCTGTCCGCCGACAAGATGGATATATCATAACTTCCATAGGGGAAACCATGCTGGGTCCAGTCGTTGGCATCGTACAAGGTAATATCCCAATGCTGCTCCGTTTGCCGGTTCTTCACTTTTACCGATATAGGCAGGCAAATGGTTGACCTGCTGCCAAAGCTGCCGTCGAGCCCAAAGTCTACACTACAATTCTTCACAATAAACACAGAACCCGATGGCGTGAACACTGTATGAGGCAGTATGGTCACTTCGCCGCAGGGCGATTTGATGTAATAATTGATCGTCTGGCCATAAATATCTTTCATGGTCTGGCCAGCAGGCAAATTTAGCCACGGCCTGGTCCCCATTACGGACACGTACTCGGCTGGTTCATTGCCAGGCCATGCCACACCGAACTTAAACCCTGAATTTGCATTGACATAAGGATAAAACGGTGACGTGGGATGGATGGATGGCGGCGCCATGCTCAGCTTGTTACAATCAGCCTGTATGAGGTCAAGAAAACCAATGCCCATTTCGCTGACCGTGGGCGTTGGTAATTCCCCGATGGTAACGGATTGCGGCGAAGCGGACGAGCCACAGGAATCCGACAGGATGAAAGTATAGTTACCTGTGGGAAGACTGTCCACCACCAACTCGCTGGCCTGGGTATAGAATATTTTTTCACCCTGGTATGCCGCCGGCCACCCGGTGATGGATACCCGGTACCGTTTCCTCCCGTTGAAAAAGCTCATCTTCGCCTGGCCTGTATTACAATTTCTGAATGCATTCCTCAACCCGACGCCGTTGGCTGAAAAGGCCACATAGTTTCCCGGAACGGTCACTATTATGGTGCTGGAGTCCAGCTGGCTGTTACAAACACCTTTCGCCATCAGTTCGTAGGTTCCCGCAGGAAGGTTCTCGAACGAGGGATTGCCTACCTCCGGGTATTCCAGCCCGTCTGCTGATTTCAGCTTGTAAAGCAGGTTGGTTACATTGTTTTTGTCCGGCCCCGTAAGCGAAGCCGTTATCTTTCCGCTGGCCGCACAACGCGATGAATCAACAACCGCCTGCACCGACCAGTTGCATTGGGCCTCAGCTGTTTCCGCAACAGCCATCCAGCCAAACGCCATTATTACCGTGAGAAGTATTTTTCCTGTTAATGTCCGCATTGCAATCGGTTATTGATTTTTGGGTTTTCTGCTGTAATGACTGATATAATCCGCTCTTACCAGCTGGCCGGAAACAGTATCCCTGTACACCGAAAAGGGATTTCTGAAAATGAGTTTGTCCACCGAAGGCATTTCCCATTCATACACGAAGCTCCATTGCGCTTCGGGTTGCGTTCTCGACAGCTGAACCATGCTTCTGCCAGCCCATCGGAATTCCCCTGTTTCCCGCCTTCCTTTCCTCGACACTTCGTACTGGTAGATGCCGAATATTATCTCTGTCAAAAGCCCGGCTTTCAGCTTCTTAATTTCGCTTTTATCGGTCAGCATGTATTCCTTCAGGAATACATGCGTGTCATATGACGTTTCCCTTACCACCACCTGCGCAATCTCCCATTCCCCGGCGATCTTCGCAACGGCAGTATCTGTCGCCTGAGCGCTCCCAGTGATCGTTCCAAAGGCGACCAGCAGCCAAAACAGTAAAAAATATTTTTTCATGTCAGATTCAGTTAATGATTTTAAAACAGGCAGATGATCTTTTCTTTCTTCTTGTCTTCCACCTGCCAGTTCTGTTTGAATTCCGTCATTTGTGCGTTGATGATTCTGCTGTTCTCGTCGATCTGGAGATAATATTGGCCGGATCCATTCTTCTTAAGCGGATTCTCCAGCATCGTCACCGTTCCTGCCGTGGCTGAAATATTCTTCCTGCCCGAGCGTATCACTTTCAGATTGGCGCCACTGCCCGAGAACGGCTTACCATTTTTATCGAGGAAAAAGATATTGGCCGGCCCGCCCGTCAGAGCGTTGGCATCCACGGCCCAGATGACGCTGGCGCTTCTGAATGTCGCTACTACAGGATCGCAGCCGTTTGCGCTGATGTTGTTCTGAGAATACATTAGTATCTCATCGCCCGATGCGAAATAGCCGGATACCGAATCCGTTCCGAGACTGGTAATAAGCCGCCCTTCACGGAACTCCACATTTTCCAGCATCGTTCCGATGTTTTTGTAGGCGCCGCTCATACCGTCGTAGATCCAGCCCGCGGGATAGTTGAAATTATATACCGGATCGTCGTGTTCGTTTTGTGTAGCTGTAAGGATCGCGTCTCCGGTTTCCGCGTCGAACAGCAGGTTACGGGTAGATACCCTGCTGCCTTTGTCCGTCGCCACAATGCTGTCCATGATACCGTGCCGGTAGATCACTTTCGTAGCGGCTACCGAACGGAAGAGGTTTTCCTGGCGGTGCGGGAACGCCCAGAAGGACGGGTAACCCAGTATCGGCGGGATGCCGAAGGTGAATATGTCACCGTTCACGTTAAAGTCGATGGCGTGGCTGACGCTCAGCTGCTGACGCATGTCCATCATCAGCTCCATGTCTTTCCCGATCATGGTCTGGGCATCTATCTGCCCGTCCGCCCCCATGGCTGGCACGGTGTTACTCAAATGTTTGAATTCAGCCGCCCCTTCGTCCAGCCGGTAATGATAGGTCGTGCTGGCGATCAGGCTGTCCGTTTCACCATATGTTTTCCGGTATTTCAGCTGACCATGCATGTCGTTCAGCTCTACTTTGAAGCCCTGGCTGATGACCAGGTGACGCATTACGTTCACCTGGAGCAGGTTGGTAAGTTTTGGATTATAACTCAGCTTCGTGCCAGGATCGAGCAGTGAATGTTCCACGATCACGGGGAAATCGTACGCCGTATAAAAACCGGTTTCAACGTATCCGGTAGCAGAACGTGTTTTGGCGGTTCTTACCGAACGGGCTTTTACATTGCTGTAACCTACCGTAGGCGCAGGGAAGAAGGACTCACCCAAAGGCATTTCCACATATCCCATTGTAGTAGGCGCCAGCGAAGCTATCTGTTCGCGGTATTGTATCGGCTCTTTCCACGGATTTTCCTCTCCCCCGATGATGGGCTCATAAGCCGCTACACCGCTGCTGATCACGATATTCTTTCCGTGTACGTTGCGAGTGGTAGTGTAAGTATATTCAGTGCCATAAATGGATTCTTTCTGGCCCGTCATTGCTTTCCAGTTGTCGTATATCAATATCTGCTTCACACGATGACCGCCGCCGAGCTTTTTATAATCCGGCGAATGAAGCCGCACATAAGCGCGGGTAAGGTCTACTTCCTGTGCCCAGTGTTGCTTGCGGGCGGATTCGTCGAAGGAACGGAAAGCATTCACGATATTGTCTGCCATGCCCGCGATCATCTGCACACCGTCTTTCAGATCGATGTCGTCACCCACATCGGAGCCGCGGAAGGCTTTAGAAGGAAGGTTGAGCCGCAGGAACTGCACCGCGGTTTTGGCCATCGGGCTGTAAGGACCGTTTTCCAATCCGTTTTTACTAACTGTCGCCATTTTCACCCATATCGTGTTGCCGCCGTTGATGAAACCGTATTGATCTCCTTCCAGCTTCGTGTAACCCGATACGAATTCATGCCCGCTTCCCCATTTATCACCAGGCATCAGCACGCTCAGCCTGAAATTCATATCCACTATCCCTTCAAGATATTTCTCCCATACCTCATTTTTTGAGGTCACGGAGCTTGGCACGTCTATCGCGACATACAAATGATCCCCGGAGTTGCTGTACAGCCTGTTGCTGAGCCCCGCTTTGCTGGCCGGCTGCGTGGCGGAGAAACCCGCAACCCTGAACATCTGCGCCGCCCTTTTATTCTGAACGAAAGCATAATCATCGCTTTCATATTTTATTTTCATTCTTCCGCCGGAGGGCAGTACGATGGAATCCAGCGCCCATGCGGCCGCGTTGTAAGCAGCCGTAGCACTGTCCTGGAGTGCATATGGATAATCCGCGTTTGTAACCACCTTACCTGAAACGGAGCCGGGATTGCTCATCGGGTCCTTATAGTTACCCCATCTGTCGTAAGATTTTGCGTTGTAGGAAGGATTGTTTGCATGGTAATGGAACCTGTATGCATTTTTCCTTCCTTTTTTATTGCCGTTGTAGCTGAAGTAAACACTTTTAAGCGTCAGCTTGGCGCGCGGCATGCCGGAGTAGGTATTGTCGGGACACAGCTCATCCTCATATTCGAAGTGAACGGTTTTGATGGGACGTGCGTTTTTGCCGCGTTTGAGATACTCGGCTTTAGAGTACAGGTTGATCTCCGTCAGCTTTTTTGCCCTGAGGTTCAGCTCGGGTTCACCGTTCTCCTTTACTGAATAAAGATCGTTGCGGTCTTCCAGTTTAAAGGTGGCGATCATCGTTTTGGATTCGATGGAATTGAGGTACCACAGCTCTTTTTCACCATAGACATAACTTCCTTTCTCGTCGCGGCTATCGGACTTCAGGCCCTGGTGGTAAGAAGCGGCGTAGCCGTTCGGCGTTCTCCATTTGAAAGGATTTTTCACACCCGCCACTTTGGTGTAGTTGAACTTGACGGCATCCCCCGGATCGTCGTCGGATATTCCGTCTCCCGTAGCATCTACATAATCGGGGGAAAGCACGCCGGAAAGCAGGAATGTGTGTGCGTAGGCGGGCGTCGTTTCGCTGGAAAAATAATTATCTATTCCGTTCCTGTTCTCTATGGCTGTGTTATCCACGCCATGAACATATTTCACCGTATCGTTCAGCGGGTCGCCGTTCTCTTTTCTTGCGGCGAAGGTCACTTCTTTTTGTTTCAGGTTATAGACGGGGATGCCGTAAACATATCTCCTGCCATTGCTGTTGAGCACATCGATCTGTGAGATATGATTTTTTTTCCGGAACGCATTCACGCGTTTCTCTTTGTACAGTTTGTCCTTCACCACTTCGAAAGTATCCGTAACGGGCATGAGGTACATGTCTTTCCACGAAAGCTGCGTTTCTCCGCATTTCCAGACCATCCTGAAATTAGCGCCCCTGGTGTTCCTGTTCACGTATTCCAGCAGGATATCGTATACCTCTCCCGCTTCCAGGTTGAGGAAGCAGACCCGTTCGTAGTCACCGTTGTTCTCACCTGGAAAGGTTTCCAGCACCCATTTGTTGTTCACGGCCAGCTGCACACCGTCGTCCGCCCACATGGAGACCCTGTAAGTCCCGGTCACCGGGGCCTTAATGCGGCCCGTCCATCTTACGGTAGACTCATTATTGCCCATATACTGATAATCCCTGTCCTGCCGCCGGAAGTATTCCTGGATGTCCGCGAAATCTACAGTCTTATCCACCCGTGAGAACATGAGTTGCTCGAATTGTTTTTTATAATATTCACCGAACCAACCTACGCCTTCACCGTCCGTATCCGCCGGAAAACCTTCATCACAACCAGCGGCCACGAATTGATTCAGCCCGTAATTTTCTATGTACTTGGGAAAACCGGCAGTGCTGGCTTCTTCTGCCGTGAGGTACGAGATCACCTGCGTTCTTTTATCCCTTGTTTTTTTGATGGCCTGTCCGGGCAGGATGTTCACCTCAGCGATCTTTTTCCCGCCGCGGAAACGCACGAGCTTGTTGGTGGTAGTGATGGAAGGAAGCACCCTGTTAGGCTGGTTCAGTTTGGCAAACACCACATCGTCTCCGCCGATATTGTCGTAAAAAGCGGTGGTGTTGACCGTTTTTTCTCCCGGGTTGCGGAAGTAAGCCGCCTGGTATTTTCCGGTAGACCTGGTGAACGGTATAGCGGAGGCCAATGGATTTGCGCTTCTCCAGGCGGAGGTTTCGGTAAATGCTTTTGTAACGGAGACGTCTACGCCCACATGCACGAGATCGCCGAACCCGAGATCGACGTTTCCGGTGAGGGACTTGTCTTTAGTGCGCATCTGATGATCAAACACAAAACCCACATCGCTCCTGTAAGCCCTGAAAGTACCGCCCGTTCCTTCGCCGGACATCGTGAACACATCGTGCGTATACACCGGCACTGCGATGTTCGGGAATTCAGGCTTGTCACGGTAAGCTATCTCGCGCTCGCGGTTGTAATCCAGCAGCGCGGCGGGATTGTTCGCCCCATCCTGGTAATGAAGATAGCCGTATGCGGGAAGGTACCGCGTGGTATCTGCATCCTCGATGAACTGTTTTGTTATATACCCGCCGACATAAAAGTTGGGATCTATCGATTTGTATTCAATACCCACTTTTACCATGGCAGTATACATGCTGTTGGTGAAAGGCATTGAAATGGTGGGGGTATAACTGGGGAATGCGAAAGACATGCCACTGCTGAATACCCCGGAGGAGCCGTTGTCCAGCATTCTCAGGCTGGTTTCCTTGCTATCCTGGATCTTTTTTACTTCCTCTTTTATCTTGGATGCAGCCTTGAACTGGCGTACGCCACCGGAAAACTGAAACGATTTCATTCCCGATCTCGAGTTGTAGGCAGTACCGATGGAAACGTTGCCGCCGAAACCGCCGGATCCGTCCGCATCTTGCCTCGCCAGTGCAAAGGAAAGACTTGGCGAAAGCGTAAGGCCTTCCTGTGAATTGGAAGTAATGCTGAGCCCTCCGCTGAGCGAGCCGCCGGCAACACCGCCAGCGTTGATGCTGGGATTAATGCCCGCTTCGAGGCCCCAGCCACGGTATGTGTTGTGGAATATGCCGAGGTTAACACCCAGGCGGATATTGATACTGTCTTGCACCCCACCGCCACCGCTGGCCCCTTTTGGGAAACCCGCGATCTCTATCCCCGCCCCTGTTGTCGCACCGATGGTCTTGTTCATTTTTACCCGCGCCGTTTTAGCGATGGTGTCCTGCCCGTTGAAATCATCGGGGATGCCGCGCATGTTGCGTGTGATGGAACCGGGATTGATATTCCATCCCAACCCGCACCAGGCAGCTTCCTGGTCCATGCTGGCGCCGCTGCTGTAACCCATTGCCACCGGGTACCCGCCAACGTCTACCAGCGGGATGTTATAGCTGAAATCCCCCGTGAACAGGTCTACCATGTTCTCGCTATTCACAGAAGCGAAACCCTGCGTTTCCGGCTGTGTAGGGCCGCCGTTGAACGTTTTTTTTGCGGCTGCCGGAGCAGCCGGCGGTGCGGGCGGAACAACCGCGGCAGGCGGCAAATGCGCCGCCGTTTTTGCTTTTTCCCGGAAAGCCCTGCCTGAAGCAGGCAAAGCAGCATGCGCCGGCACTGCCGTTTCAAGGTAAAGCAGCGTCAGCATGCTCCATGCGATCTTTTTTCGTCCATTAGCCAATGCGAGAATCATCATACAATATTTTCAGGTACAGGTTATTTTTCGGGTTGATAAACGAACTTCAGCTGCCAGTATTCGCTCCTGCTGTTCTGTAATCTGAAGAGGTAGCTGGAACCTTTCCGCAAAGCGGATTTCCCCGGCACGGCCACATCCAGGCGATTATTACCTCTTTTAAGCTCAAGCGTGCCGCCGTGCACGCTCCTGTTCCCCTCTTCGAGGGCAATGATTTCAAATCGCACGGTACTGTCCGCCGTTTCGTTCGTATAATCTACATACAGCGTTTGCGCGGCATACAGTACGTTGCCGTCCAGCTCACGCCTGAGGCGGGTGTATACCGTGTTGCTGTTGGGAACAGATGGCTTTGCCTCGCGGATGCTGAAAGTCCATACTTCCGTTTGCGCGGCGAACTGTCCGCCATTCTTCGCAATCACCGTCCAGGCATATATTTTCCCCGTATCCAGTTTTATGGCGAAGGAAGGATAGTTCACATAATTTTCTTTCAGCCTTGTAAGCCGCAGCAGCGGCAGATTTTGCTGTACGGCTTCTGGCGCGGGCTGTCCTTCATACACTTCCGTGAGCAACATTTCGTAATTCAGCTGGGAAAAAAGGTTCACCGGCGCGGGCGGTAGCCACGTAAATTGCGGCAGGCGGCTTTCGAGCACAGCGCCGTTCTCGGGGAGATTGAGCAGTGGCGGGCTCACAGGCTCTATTGTGAATGGGATGCAGTCTTCCCGGTTGTTTTCGGCTTTGGTGCCTTCCACATGCAAAGTGTAGCAGGCCAGGTATTGGCCTGCGGGCAAAAAGCCGTTCACGCTGCGGTCTATATTGGCGGAAAGATATTCATACTGCACAGGCATTACATCCGCCGCCTGCAGCTGCTTTGCGCCTTTCGAAAGCACGATGCGCCGGGTGATGCCTGTGAGCAGCGGCTGGTTCTCCCTGACGTCCAGCAGGCGCAGGGCGATGGTCACCGTCACCTGCCTGTCTGATGCGGACGTGAGCAATATGTTCCACAACTGCGCTTTTAATATCACACCCGCCGGGGGCACCTGCGGCATCATGCTCACCTGTGCGCCCGCGCGTAAAGCCAGTAAAAGCATTACAAGGCATAGGGATCTTCTCATTCTATATGTCTTTTAAAATATTCTGGTATAGGTTACCCGTCCCGTTTTATTGGGAACAAGCCTTCTGTCTGTACCCGGCACAAACCCCTGGTCCGCCATCAACATGATCTCTCCCACTTTCGGCACCTCCACCCTGAGGTTCGCCGAATAACCCAGCTGCCGAAGATTGTACACGGTCTGATAACTGTATTTTAATCCGCCGCCCACATCCAGCCATTGGCGGACTTTATAGAGAGCGTTCCCGTCCCCTCCGTACAATCTGTAATCATGATTGGATGCCAGGCTGGCGCTTCCATTGAGCGTGAGCCTTCCGAGGAACACGCTGTGCTGCATCACCAGGTTCGTGCTGTTGAAATACACAAAGCTGCTGTCTGACTGGCGGTTGTAAAACTTCGTGGCGGACAGCATCGTGTTCATGCTTACGCCGCGATATTGATAAAAATGACTCGCCGTTCCCACCATCGTGTAAAACATATTCTCCATAAACTTATCCTCCCCCGTCTTGATCAGCTGTAAGCTTGGGAAATACCCCACCGTCACCACGGGCCAGTGCCTCCTTCTGAAAGTGGCCTGAATACTTTTGAACACGGTATTGCTCATGTAGCTGGCGCTTTCGAAAATGCTGGTGAACGCGTTTTTCCTTACGGAGGCAGACACTGTAAGCTGCTGGCGGAAAAAAGGCTGATCCACTTTCATCGTCCATCCCGTTTGTGAAGAACCGGAAGCGTACAGGCTGAACGACTGGAAATTCGCACCCATCATTTTATACATACCGGTAATACGCGTACCTGTGGCCGGTATAAAAGAGCCTGCGGACAATGAGTATGCCTGGTTACTGTGCTCTTTCATCTCCAGCATGCTCCCCACTACACCATGATTGAGCCTTTCATGCTGCGGCAGCGATGATTTCGCCACTTCACCAACGATGAAATTATTTTTATCCAATTGCCAGCGGCCTTCCAGCGATACGCCCATAATGCGGTTGTCTGGCACGATGATGTCCGGATCTGTTCCCGTATTAAAATTGTACGCCTGTTTTTTGCCGGTGTAATAGCTCAGAATAAGATTACTTCCATCGCGCATTCCATAACCGCCCCTGATAATATTCAGGTATTGCCTGCTGCGCCCGGTGTTCACCACAAAATCGCGGAACCTGTAATCCACTGCACCGCTGCCAAACGCGAAATACCATGAAGGATTAAATTCAGCCTGCACACCGATGATGCTGATGTATTTCGCCGTAAGCTCGGAATAATCTATCATCGTTCTGCCGATGCCCGCAGAACGTAGCGCCAGCAATGGCTTATAGCCCCTTGGCAACACACTGTCCGGCAGGTTCATCGCTTCCAGCCGATCCGTCAGTTCTCTGATGCTCATTTTTTGCGTCAGCACTTTGGCAAGACTTTCCTTTTGCAGGCCGAGCTTTTCCAATGCCTTGCCGTATCGCTGCTCCAGGATGGCAATCTCTTTTTCCAGCGAATCGATCTTCGTTTTACGGGCTTCATATTCTCTGGCGATAAGCTGCACACTGCTGTCTTTCACAGGAAACTTCGGCTGGTAATCGCGCAGGCCTCCTTTCAGTGGCAGCGGGAATTTTTGCGGCAGTTCCCTTACTTTGATATCTTTCACGCCATACAGCTCCCTTTCACGCGCCTCTATCAAACGCTGTACCTGTGAAGGCGTGGAAAACCAGGCTTTCATACGGTAAAGGGAATCCCACTTCTGGTTCAGTTTCAGCTTCATCAAATCCAGCTCCCCACGTTGTTTCAGGCGGCCATCATCCCAGGCCGCGGCCTTTTGCAGGATGGAGTTTTTCAGGTCGCGGCTGCTGTACCGGAAATTCATGCCGGTAATATCGCGCAGCAGGCTGGAATTGCTCTGGCTGGTACTGAATGAAAGATGAAGCGGGTACTGGTCACGCACGGTAATGTCCAGTGTCGTCTGCACCGTATGCTGGTAAATTTCTTTTTCGATATAAGGCGTATCTGAATTGGACTGGTAATAAAAATCATACATCACATTGCCGTGAATGACAAGGAACGGTTTTTTTGCGGTTGCCGCCACGGTGACGTAGTTGCGTGGCTCACGGATACGCACACCGGTAACCGTATATTCGCTTAATTCATAGTTGTACACGGGCAACAACATCACGCCTTTGCAGGTACCTGCAGGCATAAGGGCGAAACTGCTGTCTTTTATATAGTAATAATAACCACCTGCCGTATCCGTAGGCTTCTCGCGGGAGATCGTACGTAGAAACGACTGGGCACAGCATTGGCATGCGGATATCATTAGTATAATAATACCGAGGATTCTCAAGTCAAAATGTTGTTACTATGAATAAAATACAAGTGAACTGGGCTAAGGCACGGGTTTCCGGGTCGAACTTATATTTTGGTTACTTCTTGGTTTACGGATTTGATTTAGGTATAGCTAATTCTCTATCGATTCTTGTCCGGGGCCAAAATAAAACAAAACATTCTATATTTCATAATTTAAAAAATATCGGCATGTCCGTAACCCGGGGAAAATGCCGGACGCAGGCGTGGCTCCTCGTCCAAAAAATATTTTCTGCCGTTTGTATGGAGGTAATTCAGGGATACTTCCATAGCGCAATCACCTCTTTCGCGCATGCCGATACTTCGTGCCAGCGTCCGTCCGTTATAATGGCGGCATCATCGCGATAGCTCAAGAATGTCATCATAGATATTCCTGATGATCTGTTCGTGCATATGAAAGAAAATTAAAACTTCAGCTCAAACGCCTGTTTCTCCTTAAAATCAGGGCTCACAAACACCAGCCCGATAAAAAACAGGTCGATGGAAGTGGTCACGGCGGGATGTGTCTTGATCGTTTCCCAGGCGCGCTCCATGCCTTCCGTCCAGTGCACATCATCAAAGATGAGGAGCGACGATGGTTTCAGGTGCGGGAGGCATTCCAGGAAATACTGCACGGTGGGCTCTTCGCGGTGATTGCCGTCTATGTACACGATATCGGGGGCGGGGATCTCCTTCAATACTTTGGACAGCTCCGTGTCGAAGTTGCCCACATACTGGTGAATTTTATGCTGAAGCCCAAGGGATTGGAAATTTTTGGAGGCGCGCGCCGCAATGTTCGGGCAGCCTTCGATGGTATGAACGTCCGCGCCGGCTGAGGCCATATAAGCCGTGGAAAGGCCCATGGACGTGCCCAGCTCCAGTACGGTGGAGGCATGTAAATATTGCACCAGCCGGTAGAAGAGCTGTCCGAATTTCGGCGGTTTGGCGGCATGACGCACAATATCTTTCACCTTGCGGGTATTGGTGGCGCCCATCAGTGAGCCCGCACCCAGGTCTGTCACGTTCAGCACCTCCGTGCTTTTCAGCAGCTCCGCCCGCAACGATTCCATCGGGGCGTAGGCGGGGAGGAATTTCTTTTTATTCAGTACATCATCCACCAACGAATAAACGAAGGGAGAATGCACGCTGTGCCGGTTGCCCGATGAAAAATAATAACGGATATACTTTTTTGCCAATTCCGCCTGGTGCCTTACACTCACTATTTAATAAATTTTAGCCTTTATCAATCCCCATTTATGCATGCGATGCTGTATGGACACCCGGAGCACGCCGAGGCCGTACTTGCTGCTTCGCGCAAAATTAATACTGGAAGCCTCTTCGAAATACTTAGTAGGGCAGGTCACTTCCGCGATCTCATACCCTTTCATAAACACCTGGCTGATCATTTCATTGTCGAATATAAAATCATCGTTGTTTGCCATAAAATTGATGTCCCTGAGCACCTCCGCTGAAAATGCGCGGTAACCGGTATGGTATTCGCTCAGCTTCTGCCCTGTCAGGATGTTCTGAAACAAGGTGAGCATACGGTTGAAGATGTATTTGTACATCGGCATCCCGCCTCTCAGCGCCCCGTTCCCCAGGATCCTGGAGCCGAACACCACGGGGTACACCCCGTTTGCAATAATACTGCACATCGGCGTGATCAGCAACGGCGTATACTGGTAATCAGGATGTACCATGATCACGATATCCGCGCCCAGCTCCAGCGCCTTGTTGTAACAGGATTTCTGATTGCCGCCGTACCCCTTGTTTGCATCGTGGCGCACAATATGACGGATACCGAGCCTGCGGCCCACTTCCACCGTATCATCCTTGCTGCAATCATCCACGAGCACCACTTCATCCACGACATCCACAGGTATTTCCAAATAGGTTTTTTCCAGCGTCAAAGCTGCGTTGTAGGCAGGTAGTACCACTACTACCTTTTTGTTATTCAGCATGAATATAGGGTCGTTTGAGGGGCAAAGGTATAAAAATACTCCTAATACGTTCATCGCTTTTACAAGCCTTTGGGTTATGCAGTAGATAAAAATGTTATCTTTGTCACTTGGGATTTTTTTGGCATTATATTTTCTTTAAGGTTTTCTTAACATAAAAAAAGGACTTTCAAGCATGCTCAAGCTAATCAGATGGATGATGCCACTGTTGATGACGGGATTTGTGACGATGACTGCCAGCGCGCAGGATCCGGAAGTAAAACCGCCACAGGTGCGCACCGCAGATACCACCATTAAGAAGATCCTCGACGATCTTCAACGGGTGGCAGACAGTGACAAACAGAACGCTAAAGCTATCGAACAACTTTCGCTGGGAAGGGAGTTTGACAACATTACCAAATACGAACTGATCAAAAACAACCTGATCCAGGCATCAGAAACGTACTACCTTCTTAACAAAAAGATAATCGACCTCAAGTCCAGGACCACCACCAGCAACTTGGACGTATTCATCACCTCGCTGAACAACCCCGAGAGCAAGGAACTGGGCTTTTCCCTCAGCGACCGCGTGGTGGAGCTCGTGGAAAAGATCATCCTCAAAGGCAAATCCGATAAAAACGAAAGGAACACCAAACTGGTGGAATCCACCAAATCCATTATCAACAGCCCGATATTCAAAAGTTTCACATCCCTCACACCCCCGCTGGCTATCGCCAGCTCCGTGATGAACTTCCTGCACAGCGTAAGCCAGAGCAACAAAGCCATCAATCATAAGCTGCTCCAGGAGTTTGAGAAGGAACTGAACAAATACGTGATCTATTACAACGCCCTGAACGATGCGAACCAGAAGTTCGAGTTCGGGCTGAACTTCAATAAAGACCAGCTTTCCCTGCTGCAGGACAATATGTACGACCACCTGGCCTTCACCTCCAACGTACTGAAAATGCCCCTGCCCGCCCGCGGAAACAAAACCATCGCCGAATCGCTGAACGAATATTTCATCGAGTTCAGGAAAGATAAAGTGATCGATTTTTTCCAAAAGCTGGAAACGCAGTACACCAAAGGGAACAAAGTGAATTACGAAGCGCTGCTGAAGGACAATCCGAACCTGAAAGAAGCGAACAACCAGCTGGAAGACCTGGTGTTGCAGACCAAACGTTTCGAGAACCTTTACAACGAGTATTTCAGCCTGCTGGACAGCTACTACACCAAAGTGAACCACTCCCTCCGCCTCGCGCAGGACAATGCCCTGGCCGAAAGGAGCGTCGTGGAAGCCAAACAGGCGGAGTTCCGCTCGCTGAAAGACGAAGCCGTAAAAGAAATACAGGCTTCCATCAACATGCGGGAGCTGACGCTCAACGTGGACAAGATCAAATACCGCTACCGGATATTCTAAACATATTCATTGTACACCCCAATTGGAATTACGAACGGCTCATACCCGTTCGTAATTCTTTTTATAGAGTTTGCCTATACTATCCTACCTTGCAATTGATTCCAACTATTTATTACTGAATATATGACTACGGTACAATTAGAATACGTTGTAGCAGTGGACACCTACAGGAGCTTTGTGACAGCGGCGGAAAAATGCTTTGTAACACAACCTACCCTCAGCATGCAGATCCAGAAGCTGGAAGACGAGCTGGGCATCAAATTATTCGACAGGAGCAAGCTGCCCGTGGTGCCCACGGAGATCGGCGCGGCGGTGATCGCGCAGGGAAGGGTGATACTGAAGGAAAACGCCCGCATCCGGGAGATCATCGCGGACCAGAAAAAGGAAGTGCAGGGCACGCTGAAAGTAGGCATCATCCCCACCCTGGCCCCTTACCTGCTGCCGAGGGTACTCACCTCCTTCATGAAAAAATACCCGAAAGTAAAGCTGGAAGTCTGGGAATACTCCACCGAGCAGATCATCCTGCTACTGCGGCAGGAACAGCTGGACTGCGGCCTGCTGGCCACCCCGCTGCACAACCAGCACCTGGAGGAGCACCCGCTGTTCTACGAGAACTTCGTGATATTCACCGCCAAAAGCAACAAACTCTCCGATAAAAAACTCATACAGCCGGAAGACCTGGAAACCAAGGACATATGGGTGCTCAACGAAGGGCATTGTATGCGCAACCAGGTGCTGAATATCTGCCGGGACAAGTTCAGCATGGGCGAGTTCAAAAACCTGGAATACAACACCGGCAGCGTGGAAACGCTCAAACGTATGGTGGAGCTGAACGAGGGGTATACCATCCTGCCCGAGCTCTCCCTCCAGGACCTTAGCGCCAAACAAATGAACATGGTGCGCTTTTTTAAGGCTCCTGAGCCCGTCAGGGAGATCAGCCTGGTCACTCACCGCTATTTTATCAAACAGGGCGTAATTGAGGCGTTTAAGAAGGAAATCCTGGCACATGTGCCGGAGAAGATGAAGGCGAAAAAGACCCGGAAGGTGATCGATATCGCGCTGGATAAAAAGTAAGCAAAAAACTATCTGCAATAAAAAAGGGTAAAGCGATCGCTTTACCCTTTTTCGTTATCGTTTATATACGGTGGCCTACTTCTGCGCGGGCACTTTTGCATCCGTATAATTGTTTTTCAGCTTGGGATAATTGGTTTGCATGATGAGGTCATTCATCACGTTCACCGCTTCGCTCAGGTACGGGTCTTTGTAACGCGCTTTGATCCAGTCTTTGTTACGGGCCACTTTTACGGTATCGCTGCCCATTTTCGCCATGTCCACTTTCAGGCTGGTGATGTTCAGGGGGCTCACTTTATCGTTCACGGCATCGTAACGTTTGGAGGCGTTCGCGTTCTTTTTCATATCCGCTTTATAACCGGTGAGGTCCAGCGGGTATGTTTTCTGTTCGTCCAGTTTTTTGAGGGTCGCGATGTTCTCGTTGATCATTTTAAACGCTTCGTTGTTCGCAAGGCGCGCGGCGCTTTTATTTTTCAGCGGTTCCACGTCTACCGGATCCTGCCATACTTCGTAATTCGCTTTGGGGATCACGTCCCATTTCAGGGCGTCCTTGTCGCGCTTTTCACCCACTTCGTAGTAGGGCGAGGGCAGTACCACGTCGGATGCCACGCCTTTCAGCTGGGTGGAGCCGCCGTCCGCACGGTAGAATTTCTGCACGGTGAGTTTGATGGCGCCGAGGCTGCCACCAAGGTCCCCTCTTACAAAATTATCCAGTTCCAGCAGGCGCTGCACGGTGCCTTTCCCGAAAGTGGAAGGGCTGCCGATGATCACCGCGCGTTTGTAATCCTGCATAGCCGCGGCCATGATCTCCGAAGCGGATGCGCTGAACTCGTTCACCATAATGGCGAGCGGGCCGTCGTACTGCACGGATTTATCACGGTCTTTCTGCTGCTGGATCTCTCCGCCGCGGGAGCGCACCTGCACCATAGTGCCTTCGGGTACGAACAGGCCGGCCATCTTGATCACATCAGGCAGGGAGCCGCCGCCGTTGAAACGGAGGTCCAGGATGATGCCTTCCACCTTTTCGTCTTTCAGCTTCTTTACTTCCGCAGCCACATCCTCGTAGGAAAATGCGCCCTGGCGGTCGTTGAAGTCCGCGTAGAACTCAGGCAGGTAGATATAACCGATCTTATGAGGGCCATTGATGATGGCTGATTTTGCAAATGTATCGTCCAGCTTGATCTCGTCGCGGAGGAGGGATACCGTCTTGATGGTGCCGTCCACACTTTTTACGGTCAGCTTCACTTCGGAGCCTTTGGTACCGCGGATGACGGTCACCGCTTCATCTACGGCGTAACCGCTGATGTCCACCGGTTCCTTGCTGCCTTCGCCCACTTTCAGGATCACGTCATCCGCCTTCAGCTTACCGTCTTTCCAGGCGGGGCTGCCGGTCACGATGCTCACGATCTTGATGCGGCCTTCGTCTTCACGAAGCTGGGCGCCGATACCGAAGAACTTACCGGCCATCGATTCCTGGAAGGAACGTTTCTCGATGGGAGGCATGTAATCCGTATGCGGGTCCATGGTGGTGGTAATGGAGTTCACGTAGAGGGAAAAGCGGTCGTCTTCCTTGGTGCGGTTCTTCAGCCGGTCAAAATACCGGTCGTAGATCTTTTTCACCTTGGCGCGGGCTTCGGCTTCGAGGGCCGCGTCCGTTTTGCCGTTTTTCTCTTTTTCACGCTGATCCACCAGCTCCGAGTACTTTTCCAGCGCGCGGTATTTCAGCGACTTGCGCCATGCTTCCTTCCGCGCGGCGTCATCCGCCGGCCAGTCCATGCTTTCGGGATCTATCACCACTCTTTCTTCTTTGGTGAAGTCAAAAGGTTTGGCGAGTATTTCCGTATACAGGGTGGCTACTTCGTTAGTACGTTTTTTGATGATTTCCGTGGAGCGGTTGAAAAAGTCCAGCGATGCGCCGTTCAGTTCATCGTCCACATGCGTTTCCAGCGGTTTCAGGGCCGCGATGTCGCTTTTCAGGAAAAACTTCTTCTCTCCGTCCAGGTTTTTGAGATATTTCACAAACACCTCTTTCGAAAAAGCATCATCAATCGGTTTCGGCTGGTAATGTCCTTCTTTCAGGATCTGGCCCACCAGGGAAATAATGGCCTCGTACCGGCCAGGGGGATCGTCTTTAGCGGCGATTTTTGTAAATGCAAATATGCCTGCGGTAAGGCTGATCAGCATTACCGGAACTATCACTTTCAGTTTCATCTTCATAACCCAAAGATCAATTACAGAATATCAATTACGAATTACGAACAGTTGTTCCGAAATTCTTATTCAAATATAAGCCTTTACGCGCAGCGGGCATTCATCCGCCCATTGCTGTCAGGGCATTTTAACATATTCTTACCGGCAAAAAAGCGCTTCTTTTCCTCACCAGTTACCATTGGAACAAACATTGCGCCATTCGTAACCCGTAATTGATCGCCCGTACTTTATTTCACCAGCTTGTACACGCCGCCCTTGTTGCTGGCGCCCGCGATAGTCACCAGCATGTAGATCTCGCCGGCGTCATCCTGGCCCCAGCTGAGCAGTTGCAGATTACCTTCGGGTTTGTTTTCAAAAACGAGGTCTTCCCGCTCCCATTTGTTGCCTTTTGGGGTCAATGTCCACGTTTTGCCGTTGTAATCGCCGAATACATATTTACCGGCCAGTGCGGGCACTCCTTTGCCGCGGTATACATAACCGCCGGTAATACTGATGCCATCGTCATGGTCATATTCGTGCACGGGCGCGATGAGTTTGGTTTTATCCGCGCCCGCGGGCACGTTGAAGTCATGATACCCTTCCATGATCCTCCATCCGTAGTTGCCGCCCTTTACGATAATGTCCACTTCCTCGTATTTATTCTGGCCCACATCACCGGCCCAGAGGCGGCCCGTAGCCTTGTCGAAGGAAATACGCCATGCATTGCGCAGGCCATATGCCCAGATCTCAGGCCTGGCGCCTTCCCTGCCCACAAACGGGTTGTCTTTCGGCACGGAGTAAGGGCTTCCGTTCACATCAATGCGGAGTATTTTACCCAGCAGGGTGTTCAGGTCCTGGCCATTGCCGATGGTGCCGTGTTTGTCGCCGCCGCCGCCGCCGTCGCCGGAGGAGATGTAGAGGTAACCGTCGCGGCCGAAGATGATATCTCCGCCGTTGTGGTTGCTTTCGGGCTGGTTAAATTCCAGTATCACCCTTTTGGTGGAAGGTACAGCCACATCATCTGAAGATTTGGCGACGCGGTATTCCGCGATCACGCTTTTATGGTTCAGGCCCTTGGTGGCATTGGCCACTGGCGCGCTGAAATAGAGGTAAAATTTGCCGTTGGTCTTGAATTTCGGGTGAAAAGCCATGCCCAGCAGGCCGCGCTCATCATAGGCGGGGTTTACCTTTACCATGTCCGCGCTCACGTCTATGAACGGTTTGTCCAGCAGTTTGCCGTTTTCCACCACCCACACTCTGCCTTCTTTCTGAACAATGAATTGACGATTGGTGCCATCGGCGGGGGTAGCCATGCATACGGGGGACTGCACCTTGTCGGTCACCAGCTGCACCTTCGCCTTTTGTGCATACAGGTTTCCGGCTGCGGGTATGGTCAAAGCCCCGGCCAATAATAATTTAACTAGCTTCATACGTTTGTTGGAATTTTAGGCGATAAAAATAATCATTGCCCGCATACTTGTTATAAAAAGTTGACCGCTGGATAATGAACAGTTTAGCCGGAAAGGTTTAATTTTAGGCAGCTCAAAAAACTAACAGATTGGACGAAGCCGCTTCCCTACCGAACGATCCGTATGCATCGCTGCGATTTAAAGAATTCAGGTACTTCCTGGTGATCCGTTTTGCCCTCATTTTTGCACTGGCCATGCAGTTCGCCATTGTGGAATGGAAGGTATACCAGCTTACCCACGACCCGCTGAACCTCGGCCTGATCGGCCTGGCGGAATTCGTCCCCGCCATCAGCCTGGCACTCTTCGCCGGTAATATCGTAGACAAACGTGAAAAAAGGGGCATGGTGCTGAAGTGCATCGTGGGATACCTGTTTACAGGCACCGGGCTGTTCCTGCTCACCTGGGACCACCTGATGTCCGGCATTCCCCTGCCCACGGTACTGCTGCTTATTTACCTGCTGGTGTTCTGCGGGGGCATCATCCGGGCATTCACCAGCCCGAGCAATTTTACGTTACTGTCCCTGCTGGTGCCCAGGCCTTTGTACGCCAATGCCACCACCTGGAGCACTTCCGCCTGGCAGATAGGCGCCATCGCGGGGCCTGCATTGGGCGGGCTTTGTATGGGCTGGCTGGGCATCCACTGGAGCATGCTGCTGGTGATCGGGTTTGTACTGGTAGCGCTCTTCTGCATCCTGCATATCTCCACCAAACCGGTGTTTTACAAGGAAATCGGGGAAACAGTGAAAGAAAGGCTGACCAAAGGCCTGAAATTCGTGTGGAACACGAAGGTTTTACTGAATGCGATGGCCCTGGATATGTTCGCCGTATTGTTCGGCGGCTCGGTGGCGATGATGACGATCTATGCAAATGACATTCTCCACATAGGCCCGGCGGGTTTTGGCGCCATGCGCGCGGCCCCGGCCGTGGGCGCTTTCCTCACGCTACTCATGCTGGCTTACCGGCCGATCATTACCAAACCGGGCATCAAGCTGCTGGCGGCGGTGTTTGCGTTCGGGGTGTGTATCATTGTGTTTGGGCTGTCCAGGAATTTCCTGCTGTCGCTGGCGGCGCTGTTTTTCAGTGGCATGATGGATGGGGTGAGCGTGATCATCCGGCAGACGATCCTGCAATTAAAGACGCCTGACGATATGCGGGGGCGGGTATCTTCCGTGAGCTCCATTTTTGTGGGCAGTTCTAATGAGCTGGGGAGTTTTGAGAGCGGGGTGGCGGCGAGGATCATGGGGCCGGTGGGCTCGGTGGTGTTTGGCGGCTGTATGACGCTGGCGGTGGTGATCACGACGTACGTTATTTCGCCGGCGATGCGCAAACTGGATCTTAAGGCTTGATAATCAATTAAATTATCCTGAAATCCGATTTTCACCGCAGCAGTTGCCGGTACTATTTTACCATTTCTTCTCCTATAACGATCCTATATCTATCCTATATCGATCGTATAAGGTTCGCATAAGATGGGGTTTAGGTGAATATACCATCATTCCATCCCGCTAGCCTTTATGTAAAAAGTGGAAAAAGGCTAATACTCCATGGATACTCCTAAAGACTCATTTATCATGAGCATGACAATTGACTTCTAAATAGTGGGATAGTGCGGGCTAACAGTAGTGCAACAGTAGTACTACAGTAGTGCAACAGTAGTGATGAAGCAGGTGTCTTGTCCTGAAAAAACTTTACAGTGGGGTATTTTGTCCTGGCAGGACTTTACAGTCGATTATTTTATCCTGCTGGAGGTTTACAGGGGTTGTCAATAATACGGATTTGGATTGACATAAAAGC
>NZ_RMBX01000001.1 GCF_003807585.1 Chitinophaga barathri
ACTTTATAATTAAGTATGAAAAAATGTTGCTTGTAGCCTAAGACCTTTATTAGACCTACATTGTCTAAAATTCTAACTGGGCCTGAAGCAACGGTGGAGGAGCGGGGACTAATACGCAATATAGACCTGCAAAGTCTAGAGGAGCAGCAAGTTCCCCCCGCTCTTTCCACAAAAATGCACATCTTTTTCACAGTATCCGCACTCCCCCGGGCCCCCCTCCTTAAATGCTTATAGTAGTAATAGTAGTAGCAATCTTTTTCAAAGAACTATTTTGAACTAAAGGAGGAGCAGCGGGGATTTGTGCAGGAGCCGCGACGAAGCAATCTCCAGATATTGGCGTACATCTCTTCGATGCAGGAGATTGCTTCGTCGCCCCACCCACTTTAGCGCTGCTGCTTCTCGCAATGACGGGCTTTGCGCCAGCGGTGCCCAGGCAGACTACGACTCTCCGCTGGCGGCTATCTTTTTGGTTTCGGCATCAGTTCCGGCTTTTCATACAGCTCCTTCATCCTCTCCGGCAGCCGGTATACATTTCCTTTATCGTCTGTAAAATACAGGTGCGAAACGGAAGGTTTGCGCCCGTCCCCATCCGCCCAGAAGGCGTAAAAGCCGGGATGCGCGTTTACGGCGCGGCGTGGGTAAGAATGGTTGTACTGACTGTTTGCCGTCAGTGGTTTTGCGCTCCAGGTGTTCCCTTCGTCGCGGCTTTCCCACATCACGATCTCGCCACCGGTATTGTAGGCCTGCGGACCGTTGGTGGTAGGCGCCACCACACGCCATATGCCACTTTTCTCTATCATCAGCGAGCCCATATCGTAATTGTGATCCGTGGCGGTAAGCGGCCTGATCTGCCAGTGGCCGGACTTCCAATGCGCGGTGTACCACTGCCGCATACCCTGCTCAGGGCCGGGCTCGGGGCCTTTGCTGGTTTCGTAAAGGATCACGGGATTGCCGGAACGATCGAAATTGAGATCGTTGATATATACGTTCAGGCCTTCAGCGGCGTAATTCTTCACAAGCGCCGAAGTATCGCCGGTACGCAGCGGCAGGCTGAGCGGCGCGCCGTTAACGTTTGTCCAGCTGCCGCCGAAGTTGTCCGTCCGCAGGTAATACAGGTTCGTACGGTAATCAAGCCCAGCGCCCTTTTGCACGTTCGGATGATGATTAAACGCGGTGCCGATGCGCCCGCCTTTCTGGCCGCTGGTCTGGTAGTGGCCTTCTTCCATATTGGCCAGGTCTTTCCAGGGCGACCAATGAATGCCGTCTGTGCTCGTCATCCAGGAGATCACGCGGCAGTTCTTTTTACCATACTTCAGCTGCTGCATTTCATAGTGTGTGAACAGGCCGAGGAAGCCGTGTGCGGGATCGTAATACATTTGCAGGTAGGAAAAATTATCCATGGGCACATCGCCTTTGAATGCTTTGATCTTATCAAAACTCCCGATATCGTAAGGTTTGCTGCTGCGGTAGATAAATGAAGGGCGCTCCACGCCGTGCGAGGTGGAGAATAACCATATGTAGCCGTTTTTGTCTATCTGTATCACGGGGTTATCGTGCGCATCGCCGGTGGCTTTGTCCATCACGATGGTAGGGCGCGATACCATGCCGGTGCGGTGGTCGAAGCAGCCTACTTCGTGCAGCAGCGTTTTGCCGGTGGAGTCCGTACCGCCGTAGCAGAAAAATGTTTTGTTGACTTTAGCCGCATATACGGAGAAGGGGTAATGGTTGGAAGGATACGTGGCCAGGCCGCCGCCGTATTTGTAAGCATACTCGTTGCCGGTGGCGCCGATGCTATACCAGATGCCCCGGTAGCCGTTATCGGGCTGGTTGATAAAACGCGGCTCCTGTGCTTTGAGAGAGGTGGCAGCCAGCAGGAGCATGAGCAGGGAAATACGGTTCATGCCGTAATATAAAGCATATTCCCAGCCGGCGCAACCTGTGCCTGATGGCTATAGTCATACCTGCCGGCACCCGCTCATTTTTCTAATTCCGGATTGATCGTTATATTCGTTCCCGTGAACGCATTATTGAACATACAACTCTCACTCCTCTCCTTTCTGCGCAGCACCTGCTCGCATGTGCCATGAGCCGTATGCCTTCACCTGCTTATTAACCTCCATTTCATAAATTACTACAACACAGAACATGACTACGCTGGAAACAGTTTTGAACGGACTGATGAGCCGTTATAAAGAGCGCGTTCCCGATGTGGGCGCTATTATTGATGCAATGGTGACGGAAGGAATTATTGCCAGTGACGCGGACATCGAAAATGACCATATCGCCTTCCGTACGCTGGGCGTGCCTCACCTGGGCATCCAGTCCCTTGAGAAAATATTTCTCCATTACGGATATACGAAAAAGGACTACTACGACTTCCCGGAAAAAAAGCTGGATGCTTACTGGTATGCACCCCCGGCGGATAAATATCCCCGCATCTTTATCAGCGAGCTGCGTGTGAAAGACCTCAGCCGGCAGGCGCAGGACATCATTCACAGTTATACCGGCGAGGTAACATCCGACCCGGTGGACAGCCTGGACCTGGACAACGGCGGGGCCGTGGACCACTTCCTGCACAGCGCGCTCTGGCGCACGCCTACCGTTGCCGATTATAAAACGCTGGCGGCGGAAAGCGAATACGCGGCCTGGGTGATCTACAACCGTTATTACCTGAACCATTTCACCGTAAGCGTACACAACCTGAAGCCGGGATATAATACCGTGGCCGATTTCAATGCCTTCCTTGAAAAGAAGGGATTCCGGCTGAACGATTCGGGCGGTAAAGTAAAGACCAGCCCGGACAATGGCCTGGCGCAAAGCTCCACCGTAGCGCGGATGATCTCCGCCACCTTTGCGGACAATGAATCGATAGAGATCGCGGGCTCTTACGTGGAGTTTGCGGAAAGAAGGGTGCTGCCGCAGTTTGCACAGCTGCCCGCTTCAGAGATCAGGCGTGAGCATCGCAGGGAAGGATTTGAGGCGAATAACGCGGATAAGATATTTGAGAGCACTTATTCCGCGCAAACGGGCAAAAAGTAGCCGGAAGGGACGGAAAAATGAAGGCAAAAGGCCTTTTTACCGGCACGATGCAGGGCTGTCTGGTTACAGAGCGGCGGTTTGCGGCTGACGGGGCAGGGCAAAAAAGGAGATAACGGCCGTTAATGCGGTAGCTTCTCCCTGAACCGGCCATATACCCAGGTGCCGGCAATAGCGCTCAACAGCGTAATGATCACCACGGTGAACCCGCTGCCGATCTGGGCAAACAGCGGCCCGGGACAGGCGCCGGTAATAGCCCAGCCCAGCCCGAAGATCAGCCCGCCGATCACATTGCCCTTGGTGAATGGTTTTTTCGGGATCACGATCTCTTCGCCGGAGAGTGTTCGCAGCTTCAGCCTGCGGATCAGCAATACACCGATCATAGCCGTGGCAATGGCGCTGCCTATTACCCCGTACATATGAAAAGATTCCAGGCGGAACATTTCCTGGATGCGGAACCAGGAGATCACTTCGGATTTTACGAGGATAATGCCGAACACCATCCCTACCAGGAGGAATTTCAGGTTTTTCATAACAGCAGCCATTTCATGAGGTGAGGTAAAATGAGGTTAGTCATGGCAAAACCGCCCGCCATAAAACAAACGGTAGCCACCATGGAAGGCCATTGCAGCGTGGAGATGCCCATGATAGCGTGACCGGAAGTGCATCCGTTTGCATACCGGGTGCCAAAACCGACCATAAAACCGCCGGCAACAAAAAATATCAGTCCTGTGGCATTAAAAGCATTGCCCCAGTTAAAAATATCACCGGGCATCAGCTCGTCAAATTCCTGCACGCCCGCAGCCTGCAAAGCCGCAATGGTGGAAGGGTTGAGCTTTACCGGCTCACCATTCTGCAGGAACAGTAAAGTGACGATGGCGCCCAGCATGATGCCGCCCACAAAAACTAAATTCCAGCTTTCTTTTTTCCAATCATAATGAAAAAAAGGAATTTTGCCGGGGATACAGGCGGCGCAGATGTGCCGGAGCGAAGAGGAAATACCAAGGGCCTTGTTGCCTATGATCAGCAACAGCGGCACGGCGAGCCCTATTAGCGGCCCCGCTACGTACCAGGGCCAAGGTTCTTTCAGGATATTCATAAATTGAAAGTACAAAAATTCATCATTGAAAACAGATATAAGCATGATGCAGAACATTCTCAGGGAATTCAATATTGAAGCCGCCAACAGCGGGGTTTCCACCGGCAGCACCTGGCTGGAAGCAGGCGGGGACACACTTACCTCCTTCTCCCCCGTGGACGGGAAGGATATCGCCACCGTCAAAACCGCTTCACGCGCCGATTACGACGCAGTGATCAGCAAAGCGGCGGAAGCTTTCACCGAATGGCGCCAATGGCCCGCGCCGCGCCGCGGCGAAGTAGTGCGCCAGGTAGGCCAGGCCTTAAGAGAACATAAAGAATCCCTGGGCCGCCTCGTGAGCTACGAAATGGGCAAAAGCCTCCAGGAAGGATATGGCGAAGTACAGGAAATGATCGACATCTGCGACTTTGCGGTAGGCCTCAGCCGCCAGCTGCATGGCCTCACCATGCACTCGGAAAGGCCCGGCCACCGCATGTATGAGCAATGGCACCCGCTGGGTATCACCGGCATCATTTCCGCGTTTAACTTCCCGGTGGCCGTATGGAGCTGGAACTCCATGCTGGCATGGGTTTGCGGCGACGTATGCGTATGGAAGCCTTCCGAAAAAACGCCCCTCACCGCGCTGGCCTGCCAGCACATCACCGCTAAAGTATTTGCCGAAAATAAAGTACCCGAAGGCGTAAGCTGCCTTATTATAGGCGGTCGCGACACGGGCGAATGGCTCGCTGCGGACGCGCGCGTGCCCCTCGTATCCGCCACCGGCTCCACCCGCATGGGCAAGGCCGTGGGCGCCGCTGTAGGCGCACGCCTGGGAAGGGCGCTGCTGGAGCTGGGCGGCAACAATGCCATTATCATCTCCAAAGACGCGGACCTCGATATGAGCCTCATCGGCTGCGTGTTTGGTGCCGTAGGCACCGCCGGCCAGCGCTGCACCTCCACCCGCCGCCTCATCATTCACGACAGCGTGTACGATACCTTCAAAACCAAACTGGTAAACGCTTACAAACAGCTGCGCATCGGCGACCCGCTGGACCAGCACAACCATGTAGGCCCGCTGATCGACAAACAGGCGGTGGAACTATACCTGCAAAGCATCGAAAAATGCAAAGCCGAAGGCGGTAAATTTATCGTGGAAGGCGGTGTGCTGGAAGGCAAAGGCTACGAATCCGGCTGTTACGTGAAACCCGCCATAGCCGAGGTGAAAAACGAATACAGCATCGTGCAGCACGAAACCTTTGCGCCCATCCTTTACCTGGTACGTTACAGCTCGCTGGACGAGGCCATTGCCCTGCAGAACAACGTGCCGCAGGGCCTCTCTTCAGCCATCATGACCCTCAACCTGCGCGAAGCGGAACAATTCCTTTCCCAGGGCGGGTCCGACTGTGGTATCGCCAATGTGAACATCGGAACATCCGGCGCGGAAATAGGCGGTGCATTTGGCGGTGAAAAAGAAACGGGAGGCGGCCGTGAGAGCGGCTCAGATGCCTGGAAGGCTTATATGCGCAGGCAGACCAATACGATCAATTACACGGATAAACTACCGCTGGCGCAGGGGATTAAATTCGATCTGTAAAGCGGGAGGAAAAGTATATGTCTTAAGTGAAGTAGCGGGGTTGGATAACCCCGCTTTTTCGTTAAACGGAAACCATGCTTATGAGAAAGAATACTGATGCTGAGAAGCATCATGTACGCTCTCTGGGTATAAATATTACACTTTTTTTTGAAAATTCATATTCAACTTTTGTGCTACTGCTTCCCCAAAACCTAAAACGTTGACGATCAGCACCTCGTTAAACACGCCCCTGCTGTATTTCAGGTCTTTTTCCCTGATCCCCAGCATCTTTGCCATCGACGTAATACTTTTTGAGGGAGCGCAGACAACGATGGTTTTACCGTCGTTCCGTTCCAGCATCGTTTCCAGGATGTGGCGCATCACCTGCGGGTTGTCATCACAGGCGTCCCGGTAATATTCCACTTTACACCCTTTTGTTTGTGCCAAAGGCGTCACCGTTTCCACCAGGCAGGAGTTGTACGGGGAATAAATGGCGGCTACAGGCTCATTCTCCAGGAATTTCGCCAGGTGGCCGGCCTGCTCCCTGCCGGTGATACTGAGGCTTGCCTTGGTCCCCTTTTGCAGGGTTTCAGCACAATTCACAAAAATAATGGCAGTGGGCGCGGCTTCCTTTGGCCGGGGCTCCTGCCGGTCTGCAGGCCCGGGTAGCATACTGCTCAGAAAATTGCCGGCAGGCAATGCCCCCGGCGGCTGGCCGGCGCTCAGCACGGTCCAGGTCATGGTTGCTAATACAATTGTTTTAAACATGGCGGAAAATTTAATATATGAAGAAAAAACTAAACAGGGTGGTTTAAAGTGAAAGAAATGTTAATTGAGTGTAAGCATAGGGCCGAAATCATGATCTTTGCCCCTTTTCCCGACAGGAGATTTGTAGGTTGATGTACTATAAAAATACCGGGAAAACCGCAGTCTGTAAAGCGGTTAATGACAAAAGGAGCTATGGCAGTGTAAAGGCCGCCAGCATGATAAATATCGGAACCATGTTTTCTAGTGGTTCCTAACCAATAGTCAAGCTGATGCGCCATTCACCACACATAATCATCTGTTATAACGCATTTACCATACCTTTAACGAATTGCGGTATTTGAATTGTAATATCTAGGAAAATTGAATAAAATGAACATTTGCAGAGAGCTGGCCATTGTAGCAGGTTTGGTTTTTACAACGTCTGCAACCGGTTTTAGTCAACAGAAAGCAGCAGTGCCGAAAAACTGGCAATTACTGAGCTATGGAACAGACAGCGTGTATGGCGTGGGAGCCGAAAAAGCCTACAGCGAGCTGCTGAAAGGCAAAAAAGGCAAAACCGTGATCGTAGCCGTGATAGATTCCGGTATAGACACGACGCACGAAGACCTTCGCGACATTCTCTGGCGCAACCCGAAAGAGATCCCCGGCAACCATATTGATGACGACGGAAACGGTTACGTGGACGACGTATATGGCTGGAACTTCCTGGGGGCCAAAGACGGCGGGACCGTAAAAGAGGATTCCGACGAAGCCACCCGCGAATATTACCGCCTCCGCAGGCAATATGGCAACCCCGATTCCGCCCTGGAAAAGGACAGCAAGGAATTCGTGTACTGGACGCGGCTGAAAGACCGTATCCAGAAGCCTTCCTCACAGGCCAAAACGGATTACAAGATGATGCTCAAAGTGCAGGAAAACCTCCTCAAATGTGAAAGTATCCTCGCCGAGCATCTCAAAACGAACGACTTCACCATGGAACAGCTGGACACGCTCCGCAGCGCGGACCAGGATGTGATGCTGGCCCGCAGTTTTGCGCTGCGCCTGCTGAACAGCACCGGCGAAGAAGGCACTACCTACCAGGCCCTTAAAACCGACCTCGGCGAATACGTAAAAGACCTGAAACGCAAAGCCGAATTCACCGGCAGCGAGCCAAACGATAAACGCGCCACTATTGTGGGCGACAACCTGAACGATATCAACGACCGTTATTACGGCAACAACGATGTGCAGGGCCAGTTTGCCTTCCACGGCACACACGTAGCCGGCATCATTGGCGCCATCCGGGGCAACGGCCTGGGCATAGACGGCATTGCGGACAATGTGCGCATCATGGCCGTGAAAGTGGTGCCTGAAGGCGATGAAAGAGATAAAGACGTGGCCCTGGGCATCCGTTATGCGGTGGACAATGGCGCGCAGATCATCAATATGAGCTTTGGCAAAGGATTCTCTCCCCAGAAAGAATGGGTGGATGAAGCCATCCGTTACGCGCAGGAAAAAGGCGTGCTGCTGGTACATGCGGCGGGCAACGACGGCGCGAACAACGACGAAGTGGAAAACTATCCTAAAGATACTTTCAACGACGGCAAAGAGGCGGACAACCTGCTGACCGTGGGCGCTTCCGGCAACGGGCGCAGCGGTTCAAAGATCGCGGGCTTTTCCAACTACGGTAAAAAAGAAGTGGACGTATTCGCCCCCGGCGTACAGATCTACTCCACCGTGCCCGGCGGCAACAAATACGGCAGCGCCAGCGGCACCAGCATGGCGGCGCCTGTAGTAGCAGGGGTTGCGGCGCTTGTGCTCTCCTACAACCCGGACCTGAGCGCGCGCCAGCTGAAACAGATCCTCGAAAAATCCGCCACTCCCCTGCCCGATGGCAACATGGTGAACAAACCTGGCGCCAAGGACGAACAGGTGGCCTTCTCCGAGCTTTCCCGCTCCGGTGGCGTGGTGAATGTGTACGAGGCGCTGAAACTGGCGGCTAAGACCAAAGGCGAAAACGCGAAGAAAAATAAAGTAAAGATGCAGTCTTTGACAAAAGACTAGTGCTATCATCTATTATAACGGGGCTGACCGGAAGTAAACTTTCTGGTCAGCCCTTTTTAGTTTAACCGGGAATTGCATACAGGTTAAAATAAGAAGGGCCGGTTTTTCAACCGGCCCTTCTGTATGCGGAAACCGCAAGTATTTATTTCACCAGCCTCAGGCTGAAAGGATACCGGTAATGGTTGCCTTTGTTCGCCTGGATGGCCGCGATGATGGAGAATGCAAGATTGACGGCCCAGATGACCTTGCTGAAACCGAAGGTGAAGAAAAACTCCGTATCCCAGTGCCCGTGCCGCACAAAAGGCTCGTTTACCAGGAAGTGCGTGAAAGACCATACGCCCCAGGCGATGCCGTTGATAATGTTCAGGGCTACCATGAGCAGGCTGATCGTGATCTGGAAATTCACGGCTTCTTTGCCTTCAATGTCCACAAACTTTGATTCATTTCTTTTAAACAGCCAGATCACCAGCGCGCCGATGATGTTGCCTACGGGAGAGAAAAAGGCCTGGCCTATTACACCGCCAAGATGTGCGAGAAAACCCCAGGTTCTGTCGTCCTTCCGGGCGCGGATGTCTTCTTTTTGTGTTTCCATCAGTATGTCGATTTTGGTTAAAGGCTCCGGTTGCAACACCCGGCATAGCTTATAAGCCGGATTCTGTGCCTTTGCTTTCGCATCGGCCGCTATCATTTATCTGCGACGCTCATCACTGAGCGCCTGTATCTGCCTACCCTCGGTCATCAGGCGGGCAGCCCTCAAACGACCGTTTACATGGCATTTCAGCACGCAAGGTTTACCCTCCCATAATGTTACCATTCCGGGATGTGGGCTCTTACCCCACATTTTCACCTTTACCGCAGGTTGCCCTGAGGAAGTAATTTTCTGTGGCACTTTCTGTACGCCTGTTTTCACAGGCGCCCCACCCGTTAGGTGGTGCGTTGCCCTATGCTGTCCGGACTTTCCTTCCCTGCCGCTTGCGCAGCAAAGACGATAGCGCCGCTATGCCGGGTGTTGTGAACCGGAATCTGCAAAACTACTTAAAAAATATCTCTGTAGCCCCGTAACCGTAGAAGGGATGGTACTGGTTCACAAAAAACTTCACTTCCGGCACCGTCTTCAGTATCTCGTGCAGCTCGTCCCGCAGGCGGCCCGTGCCCACCCCGTGGATCACGATCATGCTGTGCTGGCGCTGGGTGATGGCAAGGTCCAGGTAATGCTGGAACTCATTCAGCTGGATGGCAACGATCTCCAGCGGGCTCAGGTCGCGCCAGTTGTCCGCCAGGCGGTCTATATGCAGGTCTATCTCATATTTGGCATCCACGCGGGCGTTTTCCTTCAGGGACTGGAAAGACGTGAGAGTGGAAAGTTTTTTCTTTTCCACGGGCGTAAAGCCATAATCGTCCTTCTCCTGCCTGTAGGGGTATTTGTCGAACAGCAGGTATTCGATGGTGGCCTTTTCCTGCTGTTTGAGCGTTTCCAGCTGCTGAAACAGTTGTTTGGGCTTCACTTTCCAGGTCTTGACGAGGGCAGCCGCCAGCTTCAGGTCCGTTTCCTTCGGCGAAAAGCTGAATTCAAAACGGGGATTGTCGTTCAGCTGGTCAAACTCCAGGTCTGCCAGGTAATTGTGCTGGAAGGGAAATATCTCCTGTTTCAGCTCCAGGAACAGGGTATTGTTCAGCCAGATCTCGAAGCGGAAGGTATATGCGCGGTTCGTTTCGTTGGAAAGATGAAATTTCATGTCTTCCACCACGTCATCGCCAAAAGCGTCCGTCTGCCATACGGGGAGCATGGTCAGAAAAACGCCTCTTTCGGGCCTGTTTACGTGGGGTACGGGCTTCTCCCTGCGGATTTCCTCACCCGGGGTCCTTTTGGGCGGTAAAGGGGCTTGTTTCTTCATAAAACGGTGAAAATAGGGGAAGTCTATCTGGTCCATGTACACGGGGAACCTGGCGCCGCCTACTTCCACGAGTACCATTTTATCGTTGATGATATCCACTACTGTACCTTCCTCTTTGGAATGGAGCATGAGGATCTTGTCGCCTACTGTATATTTCATAGCAGGCAAAAATAAGCATAAGTTTTACTTCAATTACACCGGTCTTTTATCGGGCTCCGGGTGCCGCCGCATATATTCGTCCACGGAAATGCGGCCACTGCCTTCTACGAGGAAAAACAGGAGCATCAGTAAAACAGCGATGGAAAGGCTCAGTTCGGGGTAAACGGAGAAGAGCCCGGTACCGGCGCTCACAAAAAATACCGCGCCGATCAGTACGGGCAGGTTTGCGATGACGCCTACGCGGGTAAGCAGGCCGAGGGCGATGAACAACCCGCCGACAGTGTGTGCGAAAACTATGTAATGAGCCAGCCAGAACGAAAGCGCCGTGAGGAAAGGCTGTTCCGCGATCCGCGCCTTCAGGATGTCTATGTTGGCGACAAACTGAATACCTTTCCACATCAGGAGCAATCCCAGCAAAATCCTTAAACCGTCAATCCATTTGGGGTGATGATTGTCACCCCACCGTTCAATGCGTTGCAGGAGGTTCATAACGAAAGTTTTAAGTAAGGAAAGAGCTACTGTACTAAAGTTACGAAATCCCCCAAACATATACGGCCGCTCCCCTTTTTCGGGAAACGGCCGTTCTTTATATCAGTCCGTATGGAATTTAAGCAGTTTTAGGCGCCAGTTTACTTTTCCAGTAGCCGTACATAAAATATACCGCCAGGCCGCCGGCCATCCAGCAGAAGAACACGATCCAGCTGGATACGGGTATCTCTATCATCAGGTATAGGCAGCAGAGCATGCCCAGCACCGGTATCAGCGACAGGCGTTTAATGAGCGTAAGCACGGTGATGGCGGCCGCCAGGATGTAGAATATCAGGAACAGGACCAGTTCATGGTCAAAATAAGCGATGTTCACAAAAGCTTCCTTGATGCGCTCGCGGAAGAAAAACGTAAATGCCACGAACAGCACCGGCACGATGATCATCCCGTTGATGTATGGCAGGTTAAATCGTTTGGTACTTTTATCCGCCGGAGGCAGCAGCAGTACGCCGCCGCAAACCAGTACAAACGCGAAGAGCGTACCGATGCTGGTAAGGTCCGTAACGATGCCGCTTTCCAGGAACAATGAAGGGATGGCAACGATAAAACCCGTTACGATCGTGGAAAAGCCGGGGGTGTGAAATTTGGGATGCACTTTGGCAAAACGTTTGGGCAGCAAGCCGTCGCGGCTCATGCTCATCCAGATGCGGGGCTGCCCGATCTGGAACACGAGTATCACGCTGGTAGCGGCTATTACGGCACTGATGGAGATCACGTACCCAACTTTTTCCATGTTCAGTTTGTCGAACACATAAGCCAGCGGGTCCGATACATTGTTGAATTCCGAATAGTTCACCATGCCGGTGATCACCAGCGTCACCACCACGTATACGATAGTACAGATGATGAGGGAATAGATCATGGCCCGGGGCATATCCCGCTGCGGGTTGGCGCTTTCCTCCGCGGTGGTGGAAATGGCGTCGAACCCGATATAGGCGAAAAACACGGCGGATACGCCTTTCAGCACGCCTTCAAATTGATTGGGCAAAAAGGGCGTCCAGTTGCTGGTATCGATGTAAAATACGCCGATGAGCACCACCACGGCCAGTACAACCAGTTTCAGGCCCACCATGGCGTTGGCGCTTTTTTTACTCTCTCGTATCCCGATATAGGCCACGATAGTGATGAGCACCACGATCAGGAAAGCGGGAATGTTCATGATCACACGCCAGCCGTTGACAATAGGCGCGGTGGTCCAGGCGAGGGCTTTGGCGGGGTCTTCGGCGAAGGCTTCCTTAGCCGTCTGGTAATCCGTTACGAGCCATGCGGGCAGGTGAACGTTCATGCCTTCCAGCACGTTGTTAAAATAACTGCTCCAGGAAATGGCCACCACGATATTCCCGATAGAATACTCCAGGATCAGCGCCCAGCCAATGATCCAGGCAGCCAGTTCGCCGAATGCCACATAAGAATAGGTATAGGCGCTGCCTGCTACCGGCACCCTGGATGCAAATTCAGCATAACAAAGCGCGGTGAATCCGCAGGTAACCGCCGTCAGCACAAAAAGGAAAATTACGCCGGGGCCGCCGTCGTACGCGGCCTGGCCGATAGTGGAAAAGATACCGGCGCCAATCACCGCCGCCACACCCATCAGGGTAAGATCACGCACGGTCAGTACTTTTTTAAGCCCTGAAGCATGCGCATCGCTCTCGTTTTTCTTGGCTTCCTGCAAAATGCTGGTAAGGGACTTTTTCCTGAAAAGCGATTTAGACATCTGTTGTAGTTGAGGGTTGATATTAAAAACCGTTAATGGTAAACAGCAACTGTAATTCTCGTTGCCATTTACCATTAACGGTCAAATATAATACTATTCAGTTATCAATGTTGCCTCGTCAAAAGAAAATCCGCCACCTCTTTCAGCGCCTCTTTACGGTGCGATAATACCGCGATGGCCTCCAGGTGACCGTAGGCGATTTCGCTGAAACGTTCCTTTTCTTTTTCGGCCCATTCGTCTACCCTGCAATCATGGAACACCTGCAATACCTCGTCCACCTTGTTATCCGGATTGGTTTCCATCAGCTGGTGCAGGTGCTGCCGCTGCGCGGGATTGCAAAGCTCCAGCGCTTTCAGGAGCAGGAAGGTTTTTTTGTTGATCAGGATGTCTCCTCCCTGCTTTTTACCGAACTTCTTCGGATCGCCGAAAGCATCCAGGTAATCGTCCTGTATCTGGAAGGCGATGCCTACGTTTTTGCCGAACTCGTAGAGATGCTTCTGGTTGCCGTCGCTGCCGCCGCCGGTGATGGCGCCCATTTGCAGGCTGGCGGCCAGCAGTACGGAAGTTTTCAGCGCGATCATGTTCACATAATCCTCGTATTTCACGCGCTCCGGCTGCGTCTGCTCCATGTCCATATCCAGCTGCTGGCCTTCGCATACTTCGCGGGCCGCTTTATTGAACACGTTGATGATCTTCGTGCGGTATTTGCCGGCGATCCTGTTCAGGTACTCGTAGCTATGGATGAGCATCACGTCCCCGGCCAGGATGGCGGCGGAATCGCTGTACTTCGTGTGCACGGTGGGCATGCCGCGGCGGAGCGGCGCTTTATCCATGATGTCGTCATGAATGAGGGTAAAATTGTGGAACAGCTCTATGGCGTTGGCCGCATGAAATGCGTCAGGCTGTATTTCATCAAACAATTCATTTCCGAGCAAACACAACACAGGCCTGATCCGCTTTCCCCCGATGCCGAGTATGTACTGGGCCGGGTCGTATAAGTTGGCTGGATGGTCCGGGAATTGTCTTTTGCTAAACTGTTCTTCAAACTGCGCTGACAAAGCTTTAAATGAATGCATGATGCGTATGTTATATTCTTCTTGTTCTTCTGTTACTTCTTTTTCTTCCTGGCCGGCGGTTTGCCTTCAGCCGGCTTGCGGCTTCTGCTGCTGCGTTCGGGTTTGCCCGCGCCGGCTGGTTTCCGGCTTCTGCCCGGGCCAGCGCCTTCCGTCCATACGCCTTCGCGCGGTACCTCGGCGCTCCTGCGTTTGGAGGGGCGTTTGCCTTCGCCGTCCGTATCGGCTTCCACCAGGTCGTAATCCAGCTGGCGTTTGGCAAGGCTGGCGGCCACCACGCGGATGGTCACCCTGTCCCCTATCCTGATCCTGCGGCCGGTCTGCATGCCTACCAGCGCATATTCCGATTCGGAATGCCGGAAATCTTCGCTGAGGTTGTGAATGCTGATAAGACCTTCACATTTGGCCTCTACGGTTTCCGCCCAGAAGCCGAAATGCGCCACACCGCTTACGACGGCCTCGAAGGTATCGCCGATGAACTGCTGCATGTATTCCACCTGTTTGTACTTGTTGCCCGCGCGTTCCGCGTCCATGGCCTTTCTTTCCATTTCGGAGGAATGTTTGCAGCGTTTCTCCAGCTGCTTGTCGATCTTCACATCGTCCGCCAAGCATTGCGCCAGGATGCGATGCACCAGTACGTCGGGATAACGCCTGATGGGCGAGGTAAAGTGGCAGTAATGCTCAAAACCGAGCCCGTAGTGCCCGATGTTTTCCGTGGTGTACACCGCTTTGGCCATGGTACGGATGCCCAGGGTTTCCAGCACATGCTGTTCCGGTTTGCCCTGTACCAGCTGCAGCATCTTGTTGAAGGACGCCGCGATCGTCTCCGGTCCGGCCACATCGAATTTATACCCGAATTTACTCGCAAAAACGGCAAATACATGCATCTTTTCCTCGTCCGGCGTGTCGTGCACGCGGTATGGGAAAGGCACGGGGTTTTTATTGACCTTCTGTTTGGAGACATATTCCGCCACTGTCCTGTTCGCCAGCAGCATAAACTCTTCGATCAGCTGGTGCGCTTCCTTGCTTTCCTTGATGGTGACGCCGATGGGCTTGCCGGCGGCGTCCAGCTGAAAACGTACTTCCTGCGAGGAGAAATTGATCGCACCGTCTTTGAAACGCCTTTTACGCAGGGTCTGCGCCAGGTTGTTCAGCAGCAGTACTTCCTGGTCGTGCGGCCCTTCGCCTTTTTCGATGATCTCCTGCACTTCTTCGTAGGTGAAGCGGTGCGCGGAATGGATCACCGTGCGGCCCAGCCAGTATTGTTTCACTTCCGCCTGGTCGTTGATCTGGAACACGGCGGAAAAGGTCAGTTTATCTTCGTTCGGCCGAAGCGAGCACAGCTCGTTCGATATCTTTTCCGGCAGCATGGGCAATACCCTGTCCGGCAGGTACACCGAGGTGGCGCGTTTCTCCGCTTCCTTGTCAAGGGCGGTGAGCGGCTCCACGTAATGGCTTACGTCCGCAATGTGCACGCCTATTTCCAGCAGGCCGTTTTTCAGGCGGCGGATAGACAGGGCATCATCAAAGTCTTTGGCGTCTACGGGGTCAATGGTGAAGGTGAGTATCTTGCGGAAGTCTTTGCGTTTGCTCACTTCGTCCGCGGTGATCTTTTCATAGATGCGGGCCGTTTCTTCCAGCACTTCTTCCGGGTAATGCAGCGGGAAGCCACTTTCTATGAGTATTTCCTTCATCGCCAGGTCGTTGGAATCTGAGGCGTCCAGTATCTCCACGATCTCGCCTACGGGCTTGCGGGTCTTTTCGCCCCAGGCCGTGATGCGCACTACGGCTTTATCGCCGTCTTTGGCGCCTTTGAGCGAGTTTTCGGGAATGTAGATATCGGGGACCCCGGCTCCTTTCTCAGGCACGAGGAAAGCGAAGGTTTTGCTGAGTTGTATAGTACCGGTGAATTCTGTCTTTTTACGTTTTAATACGTCGGTAACGAACCCTTCCATCCGGCCTACGCCTTTGCCCTGGCGGATCACATCCACCAGTACTTCATCTCCGTCCAGCGCGGTGTTCAGGTTCTTCTGTTTTACCATAATATCGCTCGGCAGGCCTTCTACCGCCACAAAGGCCATCCCTGAGCGGGTTACATCCACAATACCTTTATAGGTCTTTTTCTGGCTGCTTTCTTTTTTGGGTTTCTTCTTCTTTGCCATTTACATGATTTTAGGGTGCGGTGCTTATTGTCAGGCGTCATTCTCAGCCGTCAACATAACATTTGCAACATAGTCAAAAATAAAACTATTAAACGATTCCTCCTCTCCTGACAGGAATGCCACTTCCACGGGCATCACTTTAAAGGCCAATTGCATATGTCCGATGCGCTCCCGCAGCAGATGGAGCCTTACGGCGTCTTTTTCGGTGGTGATGATGAACTTCGGCGCCCCGTCCAGCTGGTCAAGCTCCAGTTTGATCTTGTCCAGGTCTTTTTGCGTATAGTAGTAGTGGTCCGGGAAAGAGAGCAGGTGTACGTTTTTGTGCCTTTGCAGCAAATGTTGTACCAAAGGATCCGGCCGGGCGATGCCACAGACCACCAGGATGCCCGCATCCGCGGGTATTTCCGCCGTTTCGTTCGTGAGCATATCGAAGGGCCGGCCATAACTCAGGGTCGTGAAAAACAACCGCTGGTGAGGCAATGGCTGTATTTCCGCCCGTATCTTATCCTGCTCCTGCCTGCTGAGGCCGGGAGGGCATTTGCTGACGATGATGCCGCTGGCCCGCTCGTATCCTTTCCTGCCTTCGCGCAGCCGCCCGAAGGGCACTACGTGATCGCGGGTAAAAAGCCGGCTGTAATCCGTCACCATCAGGTTCATGCCGGGTTTGATAGAGCGGTGCTGAAAAGCATCGTCCAGCAGTATCACCTGCGTTTCCGGCCGGTCCCCCAGCAGCTCAGGCACCGCCAGCATCCGCTCTTCACCCACGCACACGGTGATGTCCGGGAATTTCTGGTGAAACTGCATGGGTTCGTCACCGATGTCCGCGGCCGTGGTGCCGGCGGTTGCCAGCAGGAAACCCTTGGTGCGGCGGTTGTAGCCGCGGCTGAGGGTGGCAATGTTGTATTGCCCTTTCAGCAGGCGGATCAGGTACTCCACATGCGGGGTTTTGCCGGTGCCGCCTACAGACAGGTTGCCTACGGCGATCACTGGCAGGTCAAATTCCACGGAAGTAAGCAGGCCGTTGTCGTATAGCCGGTTGCGTATCCACAATACAAGGCCGTATAAGAGGGAGAACGGGTATAAAAGGTAATTCAGGTATCGCCACACGGGACTTTCGTTTTAAGCTGAAAAATAAAAAATGCCGCCGGGCGTCACGACGGTTTCCATGGGCACATCGCCGCGGTAAACGTCTGCCACCGGCTCCGGCAGCGGATCAAACAGGCAGAGGCCGATGGCTTTCACATCCGGCCTGCATTGCTGCAAAAAGGTGTCGTACATGCCTTTGCCATAACCCACACGCTGCCCTGTTTTGTCAAAGGCCAGCATCGGCACAAATACCACATCGATATCCTGCGGGGCCACCAATTCACCGCTTTCCGGTTCGGGTATGCCGTAGGAGTTATGCACCAGGCGGGTGGCATCGTCCCAGCGGAAATGCTGCATGCTGCCGGTGGCCAGGTACGAGCGGCTCAGCACCAGCTGCACGCCCGGGTACTGCCGCTTCAGCCAGTCCGCCAGCGGGAAAGTATCCACTTCCTTTTTGGCGGCGATGGGTAAAAATAGGTGAATGAAAGAAGGCGTGCCCAGTGTAAGCTCCCTGCAATGTTCCAGCAACGAGGCATTCAGCTGCGCGGCTTCCTCTTCGCTCATGGCCAGCCGTTTCGCAAGATAGTCTTTCCGGATATCCTTTTTGTATAATGGCATTTGATCAGTTCAGGCTTCGTATGATGTTGTATTTAAACGGCCGATAACAGCTGCTGCAGCGCGGGCCGCATCAGCTCCGCCTGTACAGCCACAAAATCGTGGTTCAGCTTGCGCGCCCGCGGGATGCGGGTAATGCGGTGGTAGCGGCTCCAGCTGATGATATCGTCTTCGTTCGTATGATGGTCCCCGTTAAAGATCCAGCCCAGCACCGGCACGTCCGCGTTGCGCAGCGCCATAGCGGTGAGCAGGCTGTGATTGATACTGCCGAGGTAATTCTGCGCCACGATGATCACTTTTGCACCCAGCGCCTTGATGAGGTCCAGCGTGAAATACTGCCCGCTGAGCGGCACCATCAGCCCGCCAGCGCCTTCTATCACCAAAGGTTTATCAGCCTGCTGCAACTGTTTCGCATGTTCGATAATGCGATCCTCGTAAATGGTAAGCCCTTCCGTGCGTGCCGCCAGGTGCGGCGATGCGGGCATCCGGAGGCGGTACAGCTCCTCTTTCACATTGGCCGGCTCACTGAGCAGCGCCCTTACGGTTTGTGTATCCGTTGCGTCCTGCAGGCCCGCCTGCACCGGTTTCCAGTACTGTGCACCCAACGCCTCCGTTACACAGGCCGATGCCACCGTTTTGCCCACGCCGGTACCTATGCCGGTGATGAAGATATTATTCATAAAAGCAAATATAAATCATCATTCAACCAATTACCTTAATTTCGTTTTCCAAGCACCAAAACTTATGAACTACTGCGAAAACATACTGGAAACGATAGGAAATACCCCATTGGTGAAGCTCCACCGCGTAAGCGCCGGGCTGCCCTGCCCCGTATTTGCAAAAGTGGAATTCTTTAACCCCGGCAACTCTATCAAAGACCGCATGGCCGTGCGTATGGTGGAAGAAGCCGAAAAACGCGGCCTGCTGAAACCCGGCGGCACCATCATCGAAGGCACCTCCGGCAACACCGGTATGGGCCTGGCATTGGCGGCCATCATCAAAGGTTATAAATGTATCTTTACCACTACCGATAAACAATCCAAGGAAAAGGTGGACATCCTTAAAGCCGTAGGCGCGGAAGTGATCGTATGCCCCACCAATGTGCTGCCTGAAGATCCCAAGTCCTACTACTCCGTAAGCCGCCGCCTGGCCACTGAAATACCGGATTCTTTTTACGTAAATCAATACGACAACCTGGCCAACCGCGACGCGCATTATGAGCAGACCGGCCCCGAGATCTGGGAGCAGACGGACGGTAAGATCACGCACCTGGTAGTGGCCACCGGCACCGGCGGCACCATCACCGGCACCGGCAAATTCCTCAAAGAAAAGAACCCGGATATACAGGTATGGGCCATAGACAGCTATGGCTCCCTGCTGAAGAAATTCTTCGATACCGGCGAACTGGATATGAACGAAGTGCATCCCTACATCACTGAAGGTATCGGGGAAGACTTTGTGCCGCAGAACTACGACATGAGCGTGATCGATCACTTTGAAAAAGTGACGGATAAAGACGGCGCCGTAATGGCCCGCCGCATCTCCAAAGAAGAAGGCATATTTGTGGGTTATTCCGCAGGCTCCGCCATGGCGGGGCTTCAGCAGCTGAAACACAAACTGAAACCAACGGACGTAGTGGTAGTGGTATTTCACGATCATGGCAGCCGTTATGTAGCCAAGGTGTACAACGACCAGTGGATGATGGAACGCGGTTTCCTCGACGTAAAAACAGTGAAAGACGTGGTGAACAGCCGCCGCAACCTGCCGCTGGTGACCATCGCGCCGGAAGAAAAAGTGCATGAAGTGATCGCCAAAATGAAGAAGTTCGATATAGAACATCTCCCCGTGCTCAAAGACGGGCAGATCATAGGCGCTATTTCCGAAGGCGGGCTCTTCAGCAAACTGATAGACCAGCCCGAACTGAAAGAAGCTCCCGTGGAAAGCGTGATGCATAAAGCGTTTCCAATCGTGGCGATGGATACGCCGATTGAAAAGCTGGCCGTGTACATCAACAAAGAGAACGGCGCCGTGCTCACGCAGGACGATACCGGCGCGCATCATATCGTCACGAAATACGACATCATCCAGGCGCTCGGCAATTAAACCCATCACATGTTGTATACAGATCAGACCGGCCGCGTGGTGGACATCCCTTCGCCGCCGCAGCGTATCGTATCGCTGGTGCCTTCGCAAACGGAGCTGCTGTACGACCTGGGCGCGGATGTCGTGGGCATCACAAAATTCTGCATTCACCCGGAAGAATGGTTCCGAACCAAAACCCGCGTGGGCGGCACCAAACAGGTGAAACCCGAAGTGATCGCGGCGCTGCGGCCGGACCTGATCATTGCCAATAAAGAAGAAAACGAAAAAGACCAGGTGGAAGCCCTGGCAAAAGATTACCCCGTATGGGTAAGCGATATCCACACACTGGATGATGCGCTGGATATGATCACTTCACTGGGCGACATCCTTTCAAAACGCCATGCCGCGCAGCATCTCACACAAAATATCCGGGACCGTTTTGATCTCGTTCAACCGCTTCAAACCGCCATACCCACCGCTTATTTTATCTGGCGCGATCCATGGATGGTAGCAGGGGGCGATACATTCATACATGAAATGCTGCGCGCCTGCGGCTTAAGAAACGTGTTCGCGGATATCCCCCGTTATCCTTCCGTTACCCTTCCCCAACTGGCAGCCAGTGCGTGTAAGCTGGTATTGTTGTCCAGCGAGCCTTATCCTTTCAAAGAAAAACATATCGAAGAGATCAGGGCCTACCTCCCGGATGCGGATATTTTACTGGTGGACGGTGAGATGTTCTCCTGGTATGGCAGCAGGCTGCTGCATACGCCCGCTTATTTCAACGACCTGCTGAAAACATTATGCTGATAGCGCTGCAAAAAGCCTTTCATTGCAAGGAACAATCCCATCATTGCGAGCTTTTTTTCTTTCCCGAGGCAACCCACGCAAATCATCTCCCGTAATCTTCCTGAAAAACCGTTTTTACAAGCCGTTAAAACGAATCTGATAAACAACCAACAACCTTAAACCATCTCAATTATGGAAAGAAGAGAATTTTTGTCCAATATGGGCATCACCCTTGCTATTGTCTGTACCGGCGGTTTGGCGGCCTGCGGCGGGAAAGGCGACGACCCGACGCCTGATCCTCCGGGTAATCCCCCCGGCAATCCTCCCGGAAACAATGCAAAACTTACGGTAGACCTCGCCACCCAGCTCACCGCTGTGGGCAGCTCCATCATCAGCGGCGGCGTAGTGCTCATCAGGCTGGCCGCTTCCAATGTGCCCGCGTCATTCTCCGCGGTAACCAGCACCTGCACACACATGGGCTGTACCTTATCCGGCGTGAACGGCGGCATCATCGAATGCGGCAGCTCCTGCGGCCACGGCAGCAAATTTAATTCGGACGGCTCTGTGAATATGGGCCCTGCAACCGCGGCACTCACAAAATATACCGTTGAGATCAGCGGTAATACCCTTACCGTGAAATAACGGCCGTTATCGCGGTGACGGATGGTATCACCCGAAATCCCGCGCCGTGAAAAATTTATCTTACAAAGGGCTGGCCCGCAACGGCCGGCCCTTTCCATGCTCTGTAATACCAATGTCATTTATCCGGATAGTTCGGTCTGCTAACGGAATGGAATACACTACATTTACTGTATAACCAGAAAAACCAGATCTATATGTCCACGAGCAGCTACTCTATTGTTCTGGCAGCCATTTTATTTGGCGCTGCCTGTAAAAAGTCGTCATCACCCGCCATCATTCCTGAAGAAGAAAAACCCAAACCTGTCGTAGTAACAGCAGTCACCGCAAGAGCGGACAGCCTGGTACAGGTTACTGAAACATTTTCAGGCACGGCCGAGGCAAACCGGCTGGGGCAGAGTTTTCCCGCATCTGATTTTACGCCCACGGGCTTTTACCTCCCGCCTAACATCCCGCTGAAAGTGAACGTGGAGCAGGTGTCCGGCGGCAAATTGCCTATCCTGCTGGTAGGCACCTATTCCCGCTATAAGAACAAATGGAACCCGCAGGAAGTACAGCTGAAAAGCGGTGAAAACACCATCACCGATCCGCTGGGAGGTTTGCTGTACCTGCGTTTCACCGCTACCACACCGGGTAATTCCAGCGCAAAGGTGCGGTTCGTGAGCGGCCAGAAACCCGTACCTTATTATCAACTGGGCAAAACCACGCATACAGACTGGATGGAGGCCCTCAAAACCATGACGGACGTACCGGACGTACAGCTGGTGAGCAACCGCACCATCATGGTAGCTTCCCGGGCAAACGCCGTCGCCTACCAGGTGGAAGACCAGGACGCCGTGCTGCGCCTTGCAGACCGTGTGATCAACATCGAAGATTCCATCAGCGGGCTGGATGGTACTTCCCCGGCGGAAAACGTGAATGTCCACAAATACCTCATGACGGAGACGGACAACTCCGATTACTATATGGTGGCCACCTGGTACCGCACCGCATATTACCAGAATACACTGGCGGCCGTGCTCACCCAGAACGGGCTTGGCAAAGACGGCTGGGGGCCCTGGCATGAGCTGGGCCATATGCACCAGCAGGGCGCCTGGACATGGGGAGCGCTGGGAGAAGTGACCGTAAATGTTTATTCCCTGGCCGTGGAACGCAAGTTTGGCATCACGCCTTCCCGCCTGAAAAAGGACAATGTATGGCCCAAAGTAGATACCTATTTCGCCAAACCGGACGCGGACAAGGACTTTAACGGGGACGGAACAGACGTATGGGTGCGCCTTTGTATGTTCCACCAGCTATGGATGGCTTACGGCGATGCGTTTTACCACCGGCTGCACAAGGCGGCAAGGCAGGAAAAACCTTCACTGGCGGACGATGCGGCCAAAATGAAATGGTTTATGCTGAAGGCCTGCACCATCAGCGGGCATAACCTCAGCGTATTTTTCCGCAAGTGGGGTATGAAGCCCGATGAAAGCGCTTACACAGCCATAGCCGCGCTGAACCTGCCTGCGCCCGCCACGGAGCCGTCAACTTTGCGGGAAAACTAAAAATTGAATTGCCTATATTTGCTTTCCTTTAAAAAAATAAAACATATCATCGTCTATGGGAAAGTACAAAGCCGGCGTATTATTCGGCGAAGAGCTGGAAGCGCTCTACAATGATGCCAAACAGAATGAATTTGCCATGCCCGCAGTGAACGTAGTGGGTACAAACTCCGTGAACGCGGTACTGGAAACAGCCGCCAAGGTAAATTCCCCGGTAATCATCCAGTTTTCTAACGGCGGTGCGCAGTTCTTTGCCGGTAAAGGTATGCCGAACGACAAGCTGCAGGCCAACATTTCCGGCGGTATCTCCGGTGCTAAACACGTGCATGAAGTAGCCAAATATTATGGCGTGCCCGTTGTATTGCATACGGACCACGCAGCTAAAAAATGGCTGCCCTGGATCGACGGTCTGCTGGACGCGGGTGAAAAATTCAAAAAAGAAACCGGCCAGCCCCTTTACAGCTCCCACATGCTGGACCTCTCCGAAGAGCCTATCCATGAGAATATCGAGACATCCAAAAAATACTTCGAAAGAATGAACAAGCTGGGTATGTCCATCGAGATCGAACTGGGCGTTACCGGCGGTGAGGAAGACGGTGTGGACAATTCCGGCGTGGAAAACTCCCTGCTGTACACCCAGCCCGAAGACGTGGCTTACGCTTACGAAACCCTGTCACAGGTAGGCCCCCGCTTTACCGTGGCCGCGGCTTTTGGTAACGTACATGGCGTATACAGCCCGGGCAACGTGGAATTGCGCCCTGAAATCCTGAGAAACAGCCAGGAATATATAGAGAAAAAGCACAGTACGGCTAAAAAGCCCGTTTATTATGTGTTCCACGGCGGCTCCGGCTCCCCGAAACAACAGATCAACGAGACACTGGGCTATGGCGTGATCAAAATGAACATCGACACCGATATGCAATGGGCGTTCTGGGAAGGCATCCTGGGCTATTACAAAGCCAAGGAAGCATACCTGCAGGCTCAGCTGGGCAACCCCGATGGGGCGGATAAACCCAACAAAAAATACTACGATCCCCGCGTATGGCTGCGCAAAGCCGAAGAAACCTTCGTATCGCGCCTGGAAGAAGCGTTCACCGACCTGAACTGCATCAACCGCAACGCTTAATCGTCAGAAATAAGTGCAAAAAGGCCTCCGGATCACCCGGGGGCCTTTTGATTTAGCGAAAAATTTAATTTTATCGTATCTTGCACCACTATTCTTTAATCTAATTATTTAGTACAACATTCAGTATGAGCTGGTTTAAGCGAATCAAACAGGGTATATCAACCACTACCAGTGAAAAGAAAGAAGCGCCGGATGGTTTATGGCACAAATGCCCGAATTGCAAGAAAACGACCACTATGAAAGACCTGAAAGCGAATTTGTACGTATGCGACAAATGTAACTTTCATAACCGTATCAATTCACCCGAGTATTTCGAGATCATCTTTGACGATAACGCCTTTGAAGAACTTTTCAGCAATATCTATCCAAAGGACCAGCTGGGCTTTAGCGACCTGAAACCTTACGGTGCCAGGCTGAAGGAAGCACAGGCGAAATCAGGCCTCTCCGACGCAATGCGCGTTGGCACCGGCCAGGTGAACGGGAACGGGCTTGTAGTGGCCTGTATGGACTTCAACTTCATCGGCGGCTCCATGGGCTCCGTTGTAGGTGAAAAGATTGCCCGCAGCATAGATTATTGCATTGCGAACAAACTGCCCCTGATGATCATTTCCAAATCAGGCGGCGCCCGTATGATGGAAAGTGCATTTTCACTGATGCAGATGGCTAAAACATCCGCCAAGCTCACACAGCTGGCAGCTGCCCGCCTCCCCTACATTTCCCTGATGACAGACCCCACCACCGGCGGCGTTACCGCGTCTTACGCCATGCTGGGAGACATCAACACGGCAGAGCCCGGCGCCCTCATCGGCTTCGCCGGCCCCCGCGTGATCAAGGAAACGATTAAAAAAGACCTCCCCGAAGGCTTCCAGAGCGCAGAATTCCTGCTGGACAAAGGCTTCCTGGATTTTATCACCGACCGTAAAGAACTCAAGAACAAACTGAGCACCCTGCTGGTGCTCTTCAAGCAATAATAACCCTGGGCCGGCCCTGTAACACTGCATGGCCGGCCTTCCCACATCATGGCAGAATTAAAGAACAGATCGGCTTATTTCGAATTTGCGATAGAAGATAAATATATCGCCGGACTGGTATTGACAGGCACCGAGATCAAATCCATCCGCGAAGGAAGGGTGAGCTTCAACGACAGCTTCTGTTACTTTTCCAAAGGAGAGCTTTATGTAAAAAGCCTTCACATCGCCGAATACTCCCACGGCACCTATGCGAACCACGACCCCATGCGTGAACGTAAACTCCTGCTGCAGAAAAAAGAGCTGAAGAAAATGGAAAAGCGGATGCAGGAACGGGGTTATACCATCGTACCCCTTCGTATATTCATGACGGAAAAAGGCATCGCCAAAATGGAGATCGGCCTGGGTAAAGGTAAAAAACTGCACGACAAGAGGGACTCCATCAAAGCCCGTGAAGTGGACCGTGAGCTGCGCCGGAACTATAAGATCTGACCGGTGCCCATCCCTTCCCAGACGCAGCATACCGGGGAATGCAGGTATACCGGTAAATCAAACCGCCGCTTCCATCCGCAATAAATTAACCCCGCGGGTTTCGCGCTTTGTTAAAACCTTCTTAAATTCCGGCTTGTTATACGTATAAATTTTTCTGGCGTACCATTTGCCTGTAGAAACCTGTAAACACAGCTATATGAACAAATATCTCCGTTACCTATCCCTCGCAGTGCTGGCTGTCATGTTATTTTCGTGCAAATCAGGTGAAAAATTATATAACCAGGGCCGTTATGACGATGCAGTAAAAGCATTCGTCAAAAAGCTCCAGCGCCGCCCCTCGGACGCTACTTCCCTCAGCCTTCTGCCACAGGCATACAACGCCGCCATGGAATTCCATGAAGGCCGCGCCAAACAGGCCCTCGCCTCCAACAACGACCTGAAATGGGAAAGCGTGAAGAACGAATACCGTTCCATGCAGAACCTCTACAACATCATCCGCTCCGCTCCCGCCGCCAATGCCGTCGTGAAACCAAAGGACTATTCCTCCGCCATCACCGGCGCGCTGGAGAACGCAGCCGAAGCCCGCTATGAACGTGGTGTGCAACTACTGGAGCGTGGCGACAAACAAAGCGCCCGCCAGGCTTTCGAGGAATTTGACGCCGCCCTTCGCCTGACGCCCAACTATAAAAACGCCAAAGAGCTCCGCGACGAAGCCTATGCCATAGGCCTTGTAAACGTGATGGTCAGCGAAATAGAGGTGCGCAGCCCCTATTACCAATTCACTGCGGACCAGTTCCGCGACGCATTGGTACGTAACCTGCAAACCCGCAATATCAACACTTTCGTGAAATTCTACGACTCCCGGATGGTGCGCGGCGACAGCAAATTCCGCCCGGACCAGTATATGGAAATGCGTTTTATGGACTTTATAGTCGGTCAGACCTATGTGGACCGTTACTCCCGCGACGTATCCAAAGTGATATCGGTGCCGGGCAGTAAAAAAGACAGCACCGGCAAGGCTATTATGGTAGACATCACCGTAAAAGCCACCGTGTTTGTCACCACCAAAACCGTTGCCTCCAACGGCGTGCTGGACTACCGCATCACAGACGTGGATAATAACCGCGTATTACGGCAGGACCGGGTACCCGGCTCCTTTACCTGGCGCAACCAGTTTGGCACTTACCGGGGGGACGAAAGGGCCCTTAGCGAAGAAGACAGGAGGCTGATGGGCGGCCGCGATATACCTCCCCCGCCCCCGCAGGACCTGTTCATGGAGCTGACGCGCCCCATCTACGACCGGCTGGCCAGCGACCTGCAGTCGTTTTACAACCAGTATTAACCTTTTTCCGGCAAGTTTGTTATACATCAAAACCCATGACATGAAAAGAATCCTGATACTATGCCTTGCTGTGGCGGGCGTAGCCTACCTGGCCGCCTGCTCTGCCAACAAGACCAGCGGCACCAACAATGAGGCCGACCTGTACAAAACCTGGAGACTGGTGGAAGTGAACGGGGAAACGATAGATACCACGGGCATCCCCAAACCGCTTGAATTCACCTTTGAAAAAGCGGACAGCCAGTTCAGCGGCTCCGCGGGCTGTAACAGGATCTTCGGCAAGTTCAGCCTTACCGCTCCGGACAACATCAGTTTCCCGGGCCTGGCAGCCACGAGGATGGCCTGCCCGGACATGAGCATAGAAAACAAGTTCCTCGAAGCAAGCAACAAGGTGAACAAATGGTCCGTGCGCCAGGGCATGCTGGTACTGAGCCAGGGAGAAACCGCCCTGCTGCGTTTCAAAGCGAAATAAAAGGAAGCTTAGATATTGTAAAGCGGCTGCTCTTGATGGAGACAGCCGCTTTTTTATAGGGTGAGTAAAGTAAAATTCTAACTTGATCTGTCTAGTTTCATCATGGTTTAAATTCAAAGCCCTACTAACTGGAACTATAAATCCACTATCTTGGTGGCGTGATATTATCCGAAAATGGCCCCATAACCTTTTCAATACTTGCCCATACAATATAATAGTTCCAAGTTTCGCCATCTCTCGAGCATGCCACAAGATATTCGCCGCTGGATTCCTTACTCTCCCGAATATAAAATTCACCACAATCCCTATTGTTATTCTTCACGAAAGCCCTCGCTACACCAATTGGAGCTTCACTTGAAGAACTCCAATTCTTAACGTATTTGTCATCCGTAGGTACGTTTCCAGTATCCTCACAGCCGTCAGAGCTGAGATACCCCCATACTAATACTATCACAACGAGAGCCATAACTATCTTCAAGAACTTATTCATATATCAAATTTAAAGATGGCATGACGTATTTTTTCATTCAAGTATCGCCTGATGCGACTGCCACAGCCTGCTGTACAACGATTTATTCTCCAGCAGCTGCCGATGCGTGCCTTCCTCCGCCATCGCCCCTTCCTGCAGCACCACGATCTTATCCGCATTCACTACCGTGCTGAGCCGGTGCGCGATCACGATGATGGTTTTCCCTTCGTCGCGCAGTTGCTGCATCACTTCCTGCACGTATTGATCGGATACGGAATCCAGCGAGGAGGTGGCTTCGTCCAGGATCAGTATTTCGGGATTGCGGTAAAGCGCCCGCGCGATGGCAATACGCTGCCGCTGGCCGCCGGAGAGATTTACGCCATGCTCGCCCAGTAATGTGTTAAAGCCTTCGGGGAGTTTTTCAATGAACTGGATGATGCCCAGCTTTTCCGATATCTGCAGCACCCGCTGCATATCCGGCTCAAATTCACCGACGGCGATGTTTTCCATGACGGTGCCCGCAAACAGGTCTATCTGTTGCGGCACCACACTCACCTGCCTGCGCAGGCTCTCGTGCTCTATGTACCGGATGTCCAGGTTGCCAATGTGAATGCTGCCTTCGCGGAGCGGGTAAATATTTTGTAAAAGGGACATAAGCGTGGATTTCCCGGAGCCGCTCTCCCCTACGATCGCGGTGATCTTCCCTTTCTGTATTTTCATATTGAAATTCCGGAATACCTCTACCCTGGTACCATAGCGGAATCCCACGTTCTGGAACACCACATCGCCCACCATGTTTTTTTGCAGCGCTACTTTGTTCCCGCTTTCTTCCTGTTCCAGGTCCATGATCTCAAACAGGCGGTCCGCAGCAATGAGTGCGTCCTGCATACTCCTGTTCGCCCCGATCAGGCTCATGGCAGGCCCGGTAAAATACCCGATGATGGCGTAGAAACTCAGCAGTTCGCCCGGGCTCAATTGCCGGTCCATCACAAAATAAGACCCCGCCCAGAGCAGGATCACCACAAAGGCGCTGGTCACAAACCCGCCGGCATTGCCGATGTACAGGTTGGTCACAGAGGAAGAAAAGATCGTTTTCAACAGCTTTACAAAACGGGTTTCCGTTTTCAGGTTAGCATATTCCTCCAGCCCGAAACGTTTGATGGTTGCCACGGAATTGAGCGATTCCACCAGCTGGCTACCCAGCTCCGCATTATCTTCCATCAGCTTGCGCTGCATCTTTTTATTCACTTCGTTGCTGATCCAGTAAATGAGCGCATACACGGGCAGAATGGCCAGTACGATCAACGCCAGTTTCCAGTAGTAGGTGAACATCAGGCCGAAAGAAAACAACACGATGAACACATTCACGACCAGCCCGATGGCCACGTCGTTGATAAATACGCGGATCTTCACCGCGTCGTTGATACGCGAAGTGATCTCGCCCACGCGCATGGTATCGAAGAACTGCTGCGGCAGGCGGAGCAGGTGTTTGTAATACCCGAGGATCAGCCGTGCGTCTATCTGCTGGCCGGTTTTGAGGGCAAATATGCTTTTTAGCTGGCCGATGAATAATTGCAGTACAAGAATGAGCAGCATGATGATGCCCAAAAGATTGAGCAGATTTTTATTCCCTTCCACCAGCACATTGTCCACGATCTTCTGCACGTAGATAGAAGTGGATAAACCGAGGATGGTATAAATGATCGCGCCGAATAAGGCCTGCAATACCACGGAACGGTGCGGCCTGAGCAGGAACCAGAAACGCGCGAGATGGGATGTTTTTTCGTTACCCGCCCTGAAGTCCTCACCGGGCAAAAGCAGCACCAGCACATTGGTCCATATCTTCTTGAAGGCTTCGTGGGTAAGGGAATGATATTGCCCGTCCGATGGGTCCATGACCACCACATGGGTTTTGGTAACGCGGTAGATCACCACGAAATGATGCAGTTGCTCGCGGATGATCACATGGGCGATGGCGGGTTTGGGAATATTAAACAGTGCTTCAAAAGGCCCTTTCACGCCTTTTGCCTGGAAACCAAGTTTGGTAGCGGCTTCCACCACGCCGAGCACATTGGTGCCTTTGCTGTCTGTAGCGGCCATCTGGCGGATGCGGGCGACGGGAAGCTGTAAATGGTGATAGGCTGCGATAGACGCGAGACAGGCCGCCCCGCAATCGCTGATGTCCCGCTGACGGACGCGGGCGCTTTTCTTTAAACGGGTAACATTCGGCATTGCTTAGTTTTTTGCGGTCGTATTCGGGTTCATCCAATCATCGGTTTTATCATAGAGCAGCTGGAAAAGACTGCGTTTGGTCAGTATAAATCTCGCCTGGAGCGTCATTCCTTTTTTCAGCTGGCCTTTCACGCCGCGGGCGGTATGCACATCCGTATGATCAAAACGGCAGCGAACTTTAAACACCGGCTGATTGTCCACCAGTGTAAAATCATTCTCCACACTTTCCACGACGCCATTCACCGTGCCCCATTCGTTGTAATTAAATGCATCCACCTGGAACTTAACGGGCATGCCGGCACGGAGGTAACCAATGTCTTTGGGAGACACCAGGCATTCAGCCACGAGGTTGCTGTCCGGCGATATGATGCCGATCATTTCCCCGACCTGCAAATACCCACCGCTGTATTTGCCGGAGAACTGCTGCAGCGTGCCGCTCACGGGGGCTTTGATCAGGTTCCATTCCTTTTGTTTTTCGAGCTGCTGCGCATCTGCCTGGAGGCGGTTGGTTTCCATTTTATAACGGCTCAGCTCCTCCTGCCAGGCGCTGCGCTGCTGCTGTACGGCAAGGCGGTACATGGCCTGGCTTTTATCGAATTCGTATTGTTTGTCGCGCAGTTCCTTTTCGGCGATCACTTTATCCGCAAAGAGTTTTTTATACATTTCCAGGTCGCTTTCCAGCTTGCGGGTAGTGGCCTGCTGTTCGCTGAGGGAGGAAACAAAACGGCTATATTGCTGCTGGTACAAAGACGTTTGCAGGCCGCTGCCGCCGCCTGCCGCGAGGCGTGTGAGGTCATTGATATAACCGGCGCGCTGCTGCAGCTCAAAGGAGGTCTGGCTGAGTTTTGAATTGCTGATATCTTCCTGGAGACGGAGGATGAGCTGTCCTTTTTCGACATGCTGGCCGTCGCGCACGAGCACTTCTTCGATAGTGCCGGCCACGAGGCTGCGAAGTTCATTTTTTTCCGTTACGGGGCGCACGATGCCGCCGGATTTTACGGACACATCCACCTTAATAAATGGGAGAGCGAGCAGGCTGAGGAGCACTGCGAAGAGAACCGTTGTATAGATCACCTGCGTCCGCACCTGTATGCGTGGAATCCACGTCATGGCGGAATGCTCGATGACCTCTACTGGAAATAGCTGAGGCATGGGCAAATTTCAATAAATGAAAAATGATGCTTAACGGTTCAAACGGGTTATACAATTGCTTAAAGACATTAGCAATTTAGTATTTATTTTGGAAATTAACTATATCTAAGGCTAACACATTTATAATTTCGTTCTACCACCCTTCCGTATAGCTGATCGCGTCCATGGTCAATCCAAATGGGCAATAATGTATCTCTTCCAATTAGTTAAGTGTCTCTGACTCCATATTATTAATCTTTATGGACCTACAAATTGCTTATAGAGGGTTAACGAGTTGTATTTTTTCAACTTTAGGGTCAATTGAATGCCACTTCCAATCTGTTGGTCATACATCCTCGCGCCATAATCTTACCATTTCAAACCACTGCTGCCATTTCCAACAAACTTGTTCTCTGTACTGTAAAGCGCCTTATAATTAATCTGATCCATCAATAATGCGTCTCCTCCGGATATGTTATTTTAAAATAGTGATTCAAGTACTTTGGACAGATCCGACCGATCTGAAAAGGTAGTTTGAAGATAAAATTCACTGCTTTTTACCTTCATGCGTGAAAATTGCGATACGGTCGTTTTCTTGCTAGTTATCACCGTTTCATATGGTTTTCTGAGGTGAGCGTCGGAAAAATCCTTTTTATTTAACGCTACGTTCTTTTCGCCTATTTTTTGCCATTCCCCATTCAGATACCTGTATTTGATCACTCTGTATGTCCCTTTTTTAGCAGGGATGAATAAAAAGTTAAAATACTTCATGACCTGGCCCGGCCTCACTTCTTCCACAACTTTCCACTCACGTTCGTCATAAACATTCTCATTTCTGACCGTTTCAAGGAATTGATACCTGATTGAGTTGGAATTAACAGCACTATCTTCAATTTCCCAAAACACGACCATTGCTTCTCCGGCATCCTGGAGCAGAAAACGTTCATATTCAGATTCGCCATGGGCTTTGGCTACTTCGATGGAAGCGAGCGTGGAAGTGTTCCATTCTACAAATAGCTTGTCGCTATTCCAGTCTTCAACGAATGAATAACTTCCAAATATTATCATCGAAAGAAAAAAATACCTGATCAACATATTTTGGATTTATTGGCTTAATACTGATCTTTTCATTGTTGGCTGCGATTGCACCGGCGCTGTATATTTCTGCGGGTAAATCTTCTGAAAGTAAGATGGAAGAGCCCGGAGTTTAAACTGATGTTCCGCTCTGATCATATTTTCCTTTGTACGGGTGGGCAGTTCTTCCTTCGGCAGTGTTCCTTTTATTCCTCTGTCATCATCAGGATCATAGCGCTGTCTGTCAGTGCTGACATCATGCGTTCCGTTTATATTATTCTCCGCATGTATCAATTCGTGCGCGAGCCCGATAAATGACGGAAGTCCCCCTGTTGTGCCATCTTCGTTTCTTACATAATTTCCATCCGTGTTGCTAGTATTATAATTTATCGCTGTTCCAGAACCTTTGGAAGGGTCTGAAGCGTCTTTAGAACTTACCGGAGTAGCCTGGTTGTCCGGCCCATCGTTAATCGTCGTCACATGTCCGGATTCAATCAGACCAGATACCATTGAGGTGCCTACCTGTTTTGCCAAACCTTCAACTTTTTCTCCTTTCACTTCAATTACCTTATCACCGTCATATGTCAGTTTGTTACTAGTGAGTTGCTGCAAGTCAGCTAAAGTATTTTTCTTGAATTCTTCGGTGCCTTTAACGATAATATCAGTCGGCCCCATCCCATCCGGATCGATAAACCGAAGCGGATTGTCAAAAGCGTAGTTAAAAGGTGAGTGCCTGCGCATTTGATCAGCCAGCGGATCAATCACATGCCATCTTCCTATCTGCTGATCATACATTCTCGCACCATAGTCGTACCATTCAAGTCCACTGCCGCCATTGCCAGTAAACTCCTTATTCTGCAACTCCTTCCCATTATACTGGAACTTGTTCTCTGTCCGGTACAGCGCTTTGTAACTGATCTGGTCCATCACCAACCCAAACGGATAATAATGCGTCTCCTCCATCACCGGCCCCGGGTTGGTGATCACCACCAGGTTGTCAAACAACACATCCTGCGGGCTTTCATTGCTGGTATACACATACAAAAATCCGCTCTTCTTCATCACCGTCTTGTCCTGCGCCAGCGTTTGCAGTTCATCCGGTGTGGCCTGCACCTGTTTCACCCCACTGTTGTCTTCCACCAAATTAAACTGTTCGTCGAACAATACAAAATTCAGGTAAGCCTTCGGCCGCTGCGGATTGGCCGCCTCAGGGTCTTTGTCTTTTAACCGCTGGTAGGTATCATTAAAGTCATTGTTGAAGGGCGTATTGTTCACAGCGGTAGCCGCTGAGGCGTGACCCGGCTCCGCCGGCGATTGTCCCTGGCCAAAAGCAGCGATCAATGCATTCAGCATGTCCTGCGCCGGGGCTGCCTTTTTGTTTTGCGGCATTGGGCCCGATTTATAGAAGGCCTTCGCCCCTATCTGGATCGTATCACCCGCCATCACTTTCAGTACCAGGCTCGGCCCGATCTTTTTGTCCGGGTTGTCACCGTTCAGTTTTGAGACAAAGCCATTCTCCTCTGTGGTGGCATCCTCTGGGTAACCAGTCGGTTTGGAAGCGCGGGTAGCATCGATATTGCTGAATAGGGCGTTTTCTTTGGCAGCACTCTCCGGCTCCATACTGGCCAGGTAGGTGGTAAAATCCTGCTGATCGGTAAGTACCGTGCGGACGTTGCCCAGGTGATCTTTCAGGAAATAATCGTAATAATACGCCACCGGCTGCCCCGTTTTGTAGCCCGTGCGGATGCGGCCCTCTTCATGGGAGACGAACCGCAGGCTGTCCTGCTCGTACACGAAGCCGCCGGTATAGTCAGTCGTGGTGATTTTTACAATCCCAGCCGTACTGCTGTCAGTTACCGTTTTACGATGTTTAATACCTGCCGCATCGTACTGGTAGGCGATGTTACCTTTGCCAATGATATGGATATATTCCGGCAGGTTCAGGTGGTTGTACCGGATCGTATCGATCAGTTTGTTATTGTCTTTGAACATGTTGCCGTCCACGTCGTAAGCGTAGTCTGTTGCCTGGTTATAGGTGACTTCTTTAAAATCTCCCAGGGTGGATGCAGGATCATTGGCATCATCCTTTACGGCTTTGAGCTTGTTAGATGCCGGGTGATAATCGTAGACCAGGTTGTCGATTACAGGACTGCCAGTGCCTCTACGGCCGTATTGCACCATTTTCAGGATGTTGCCGTTGGCGTCGTAGGCCATGGTGGGCGTAGCCCCATCTCCCATCAGCACACTGTAATTGTAATTAGCCGATATGTCCCAGGTGGTGGAAGTACCTACCTGTTGATTAAAGTCTGCCTTCAGCAACCGGTTGGCTTTATCATAGGCAAAACCATAGGCACGCGCCACCGTATCGTTGGATCCTCTCCATTTTGTGCCGGCGATATTACCGTTCAATTCCCGGTTCTGGAAACCGTAGTCGTAGTTCAGCTCCTGGCCAAAGAAGTGGTTGCCGCTTGCGTTGGTTACATAGTTCTTATTGATCGCACGCAGCCAGCCACGGATATTGTATTCGTATTCAAGCGTTTCAATATTGGCGCCAGTGCTTTTCTTTAATGCTTTGTTGCTCAGCTGGCCCAGCGCATCATAGGTATTTTGCGCAATGATATATTCAGTGCCTGCGTTGAGTTGTTTGCCGATCTTCATCACCCTGCCTGCATGATCATATTCCATCCGCGTGATCAGCCGCGTATTGGGGGTAACCGCACTGCGCTGGTTGGTGTGATGATGTGCGCTCACCAGCAGTTGCCCGCCGAAGTCGTACATATTCGTCACTACATCCACGCCGCCGCCGATGTTGTCGCTCAGCACCTGCTGCACACGGCCTTTGTCATTATAATAGGTCGTGGTCACCAGCCATTGCTCGGTATCCAATACCCTTACTTTGGAGCCGGTTAACAGGCCTTTGGTAAGGCTGGATGCCGTGGTGGGGCGCTCTTCGTAAAAAGGCCCGGTGCCCAGCGGAGCCGGTAGTTCTGTGGTAGTATAATATGTAGCGTTAGCGTTCTTTTTCCCTGCGTAAGTATAATTATCGTAATAAGTATAAGTCAATGCGTAGAGTTTGGCAGGGTCCAGCGCCGGCAGCGGATTGCTGGCTATTACCGTATCAGTTCGGAGTAAGGCTGTAGGGTCGATCTCCAGTGTCACGTCCCCGCTCTGCACGTCAAATTCCGGCAGCGCCGTTATACTTACACGGGCCTTATAGGCGGCACGACCGTCATGGCTGTTTACCACCAGGTCATCTTCCACCGGGACGGTCTTGGTAATCGTCTGGGTGGTGGTGACGGCATTCAGTTGGGTTCTCAGCGTAGCCACGGGAGTGGTCGTCTCGTACAACGCCGTCATTGTAGGGCGGTTCAGTTCATCGTACAGGGTAGTCAGCCACTGGTTAGTAGCCCGCAACTTGCCATCCTGGGAAAATACCAGCCGGTCCCGGATGTCGTAGACCATCAGGACCGGTTCCGTGCCCGGCACCTGTTTGAGGATCATCCGGCTGCGGCGGTCATATTCATACCTGAAACACAGTTCCTTGCGAAAAGCGGCATTTGCCAGGCTCCAGCCGGTCCCCATCAGTGTTTCCACCGCTTTGGGGGGTAGTACGTAGCGGAGGTTATTCAGATCATCGTATACATAATAGGTATTGAGCCAGCCGAGATGCGCCGTGCCCGGGGTAGCCGAAATCTGGACCCGTTTCAGGACCACCAGGCCGGATTTATTCTTGAACTCAATGACTTTATTGCCAGCTTCATCGGTGGTGATATTTTTGTACAGCTCCCCTGCTCCATAGTGAAGGGTACTGGCAGGTACACTGCCATCGGCAGCCGCAATCGTCCAGATCCTTACCGAATCCGCCACTGCATTTACCAGGTATTGCTGCCCAACGCCTACACCGGAACCAGCCCAGCTATTGCCGGCCGCCATGCTTTTAGTCACACGGTTTAGCGGAGAGGCTTCAAACTCCGTTTTGTTATAAAACACCTGTTCTCCCGGAAAAGGCGCTGTTCCGGAGGTGGGTGCGTAAAAGTTCTTCTGATCCGTAAAGGGATTGGTCTTAAAGGCGCCGTCTGTGGCTGCCGAAGTATACGGCAAATACTGAAACTGCTCGCGGCCGAAGGCATCATAGACAACCGGGGCTACAATATCCGTTTGAGCCGGAGAGCCTTTGCGGGTTACCGTTTGTAACGGTCGGCCCAGGCCGTCGATGTACTGTGTGGCTTGCCGCACGTTTTTTACGTCCGTCTCAGCGGTGACCGCTGCTGGATCTGAGAGTGCTTTCGCAGGCTCCCAGGTACGGATATAATTCAATTTTATGCCAGCGCCATAAGCAGCAGGAACGGGGTTTACCGTCACTGTAGGCGCCGCGGGTTGCGTCTGGGTATTGGGTTTCTGCGCAATGGCCGTTATGCCCGGCAGAAAAATTATAACAACAAAAAGAAGATATATATATCGTTTCATTGGACTCGGCATTAGGGGTTAACATTATACTGGTAATCAAATTGCTTCACGATCTTGCCATCCTGGTCACGGATAAGTTTCAATTCATTAAAATCATTATACTCATAGTAGACTGTCTTACCACTGGCATCCGTTTCACTGCTTATACCTACCATATAAACATATGAACGTGTGATCATCTGGGCATTTTTTGGATGCACCCTTACCTCATCTACCCATACCCCATCATTGATGACCTGTTGTGTTCCTGTATAGGTTCTTTCCTTATAAAGCCAGGCTCCGCCAGCGGATGTTTTATACCAATAACTCAATAGGTATTCCTTGGTGTTCGGCGGTGTAAAACTGACCGTAAAACTGCCTTCTTTGATTCTCCTTCCCGTCTTCGCGCCTGCCTGCAAAGTACCCGTGTTTCCCCCTTCTTCAAAACTCTCATAATAAAATTCATTGGGCTGTGCATTGCTAACTTCAGCTACCGGATACTGGTCCGAATACCCCCATTTATAAGACATTGGAACATCACTTTCTTTGGATTGGCTTAACAACTGTCCCTTATCTGAGTAGGCATGATATCTCAGACGGGTTTCCATGCTTCCGTTGCCTGTTTTCACCTGAACGTAACCAGGAAGCTGTATACCGGACGAGGTAACATAAACGGCTTTCAGCGTCTGCCTATGCGTGGCGCCAACTGTCTGAACCTGCTCTATCAATGCTGATATATGGTTTTTTGCCACCATCTGCACACATACCGGGTCCGACGGGAAATCGTAAGGATATTTGAAGGTTGTACTAACGGTCTGGCCTCTGCTGTCAATTATATCCCTTCCTGTGATCTGCAGCCGCACAGGATGGTCGTACTTAAGATAACTTGTTTCTACCAGCGGAACGTCTCCCGCGGTTTGCGAATAGGTAGTTACCTTTTCATCAACCTGGTGCCAGAACTGTGACTCCAGCCGATAAAAACTGACACCCCTGAACGTATAGGCGTTATAATGCTGGCCGAAAATAATAACATGCCAGATCGCGGACGGGGGCACTTTCATTCCAAAAGCAAAATAATTCCTGTTATTGTCAGGTACGTATAGCTTCTCCGTTTCATTCACCCGGGTATAACTGCCGTTCACCTCTTCTTTGAATACCGTCTGTTTTCTCTCCAATCCATTCCCAAGACTCGGCCTGGTAGGCACATTGGGGAGAAAGGGTATAGGAAGCCCATCTGGCGTATTATGATATTCATAAGTTGTTTTCCCCAGGCCAGGCACAATCTCGTCAACTGCGGAATAACCGACAGAATTCCCCATTGCCGAATTGCTGAAAGGGACAAACGGGGAAGTCGTTCTGGTAAAATAGGTCCCTCTTACCGGATTGAAGGGAGTGGTTTCACATTGCCGCTCTGCATCTTCTTTGAATTCATAGATAGGGGTGACCATTAAAGCACCAGAAGATTTATTTACTCCGTTGATCAACGTTTTATACTCGAACCGCTTTTGCCTGTCATTATTATGGCTAATACCATCATAGGCGAGCATTGATTTGATGCGCAAGCCGCCTCCAAGATCGGTATCCAGATGAATGGTATCCCTGTAACTCCATGATATCAGCAGTTTCGCTGCCAGGTTCCCCTCCGCCAGAACAGTGAATTTGTATGTGCCGGCAGGCAGACTCACGTCAACCGTCTCGCTTATGCCCGACCATTGTGCATCAGAAGCCAGCGTATGCCCCAACCATTGCGAGAATGGCGGAGTAACGCCCACCGATGTAATATTGACAAAATCATATTCCCAGGTTTCGCCTTCGGGTATGCATGGATTTTCCAGTGTCCCCCGGCATGTAAGTGTTTTAGTTAGCTGTATGCTGGCCGGCTGAGGAAATGTGACCGTAATAGTATCCGGAATGGGACTTTGCTGACCAGATTCCGGCCCCCATTTTTCCCGGAAAGCCTCTCCGGTGCTAGTTACAATCTTTGAAATATTACCGTAATACTCGTTTGTTTCATATTCAAAATGAGTAGTCCCTCCAGTAGGGTATTTTATTTCGGTCAGTATGCAGGCCTGGTTATATGACGGGTTCGGCTCTCGGTTCGCACCAAGATAATCCCTCATCGTTCCATTTTGAAGCCTCACAGAAGTAGCAGGTATTAATGTACCATTCAGGGAAACATCACCATAACGGTTATCATTCACCGTTTCATTTGGCGCATTATTAAAATACCCCCAATGATCAATTCTTTTGGAATCTTTTGCAGGCAATGCAAGACTGTTATAGGAGAACTCATGTGGCGGCCTTGGAACCGTCCCCGTGGTTTCAGTAACCGCCAGCAGCTTCAGGCGTTTGGTCTTATAGTCAGTCCCACCAAAATAAGAATAAGTGAGCGATTGCCTTTTGATCACCTTTGAATCGGCCGTGACAACAATCTCATCCAGCTTCTTCGCATAGGTAAGCGGAGCTGCCCCCGGCACGGGCTCAATATCCGTCCTGTTGCTTAAAACAAATTCCACTTTACCGTTAGGGAATATAATCTCCTTCAGATATACATCCTGGGTTTCAGTTGATGTGGTGAAATAATCAAAAATATTCGGGGTAAGAATGCAAAAAGGATTATCCATTGTTGTTTCAACGAGCTGACTTTTGGTCTGGGACCTGGAAAAAATACGTCTTGTACCACGCCCCACCAGGCTTGCATTTTCATAGTTAAATTGTACCCTGGCGCCGGTTACCGAAACGATACTGTCCAGGTACCATGATAACACCACTTCCTCCGGAATGCCGTCCAGCACATGTTGATCAGCCAGGAATTCATCCCTGTCACCCGCTGTACGGGAAACCGACTTCTCTTGTGTACCAAAATAGTATTTCGTTCCTGTTTCGTCTGTTACCGTCCATTTGTAAGTCTGCGCAACCGACGAATAAGACGCTTCAAACTGCAAGTCTGCTTGTGAAATGAATGTACACTTTAAGGGTTGTGAAGGATTAGTTCGTTTGTTGAGAAAAAATTTAACGGACCGGCCATTGAAAGTCAGCACAAATGCGTCGGGCTCACTGTCTGCCTGGCCTGTCAATACTTCTTCCACGAAGGAAATATCACGGGTCCATTCCGCCGGATCCATAGGAAGCACATACTCATCTGTACCGGGGGTTAGGGAAGTAGGTATATAACTGTCCGGATATCCACCAACCCCAAGATCGTCCCCTCCTCTTACCGTGCGTGTAATAGCCCCGCCCGCTGAAAGATTCCAGCCAAGCCCTACCCACGAAGCCTCCTCATCTACTCTTATCCCCCCGCTATGATAGCTCAGAGTTATCGGTACCGAAATGTCCCGGTTCTGTACGTTATAAATCGGAATGCTGATATTGGGAACCCCGGTATAATATGATACAGGTACATCCCCGTATTTCGCGATGGATGCGGCAGTAGGAGAAGGTGGGATAACCCTCATAAGATCATAGTTGATCGATTGCGCGCTGGCGGAATGCACAAGGGCAACAATCAGCAGAATGACAGCGGATATTCTAAGCATGGGATAATAATTTAACTGCCGGTTGATACATCATCCGGCAGAAAAGATCGGATTAATATCTATGAACCTACCTGCGAAAGAGCCTGGGTTAACACTAGGGGATACAAGTCCTCATAACATGTAAAGTCAACACAAAATGACTGCATATTCCACAGGTAATTATTTAAAAGCTAAAATATACTTTGGGTGTCAGATTCAATATTAAATTTTCCTGACGGTGCTTGCTGGAAAAACCAATGCAAGGATGAATAAATATTTCACAGGTGTATGTTTGGCAGAAAAGTATAATTTCCCGACTAAAAGTCATATTATTTTTTCAAAACGCCTCACATCCCCCTCTCATACCCCTCATCCACCAATAACCCGCCCCCATCCGCGGCAGCGGTCGCCAGCTCATCACAGCGGTTATTTTCAGGGTTGGTGGCATGTCCTTTCACCCAGTGAAACTGCACTTTATGTTTCCGGTACAGCGGAATGAACCGCTGCCAGAGGTCAACGTTCTTTTTGTCTTTAAAACCGGTCTTCACCCAGTTCCATATCCATCCTTTCTCCACGGAGTTCACCACGTACTGGCTGTCCGTATAGATCATGATATGAAGGCCTTCTTTGGTGAGTGCTTCCAGCGCCACGATCACGGCCAGCAGTTCCATCCGGTTATTGGTGGTCATGCGGAAACCCTGGCTCATTTCTTTGCGTACCTTGCCCCAGATGAGTACAATGCCGTATCCTCCCCTGCCCGGATTGCCGCGCGCAGAGCCGTCTGTATAAATGATCAAATGCTGATTCGTCAAAATGCCGTGCTTTTAGAGGTCGCAAATTTAATGGAATTTACACCTGTATCACCCCCGTCCTGAATATTTCTTCCACCGGCGCCTGATTGGCGGCCTTTAAACATTCGGCGATCACCATCCGGGTATGCGCGGGATCGATGATCTCGTCCACCCAGAGGCGGGCGGCGGCATAGTATGGAGTAGTCTGGCTGTTATACCGGTCGGTGATCTCTTTCAGCAAAGCCGCTTCGGATTCCGGCGTGATCGTTTCGCCTTTGGCTTTGAGGGATGCCACCTGTATCTGCAACAGCGTTTTGGCCGCCTGTTCGCCGCCCATTACGGCTATTTTGGCATTCGGCCAGGCAAAGATAAAACGCGGGTCGTAGGCCTTGCCGCACATCGCGTAATTGCCCGCGCCGTATGAGTTGCCGATGATCACGGTGATCTTGGGCACCACGGAGTTCGCTACCGCATTCACCATCTTTGCCCCGTCTTTGATGATGCCGGCATGTTCGCTGCGGCTGCCCACCATAAAACCGGTCACGTCCTGGAGGAATACCAGGGGTATCTTTTTCTGGTTGCAGTTCATGATAAAACGGGCAGCCTTGTCCGCGCTGTCGTTATAGATCACGCCGCCCATCTGCATTTCACCCTTTTTGTTTTTTACCATCTTCCGCTGGTTCGCCACAATGCCCACCGCCCAGCCGTCTATACGGGCATAGCCGCAGAGGATGGTTTTGCCGTAATCTTCTTTGTATTCTTCAAACACAGAGCCATCCACGATATGATGGATCACTTCGCGTACGTCGTAAGATTTGGTGCTGTCCTGCGGGATGATGCCATAGAGGCCTTCCGCCGGTTTCTCCGGTTCCTGGGGCGCAATGCGGTCAAACCCGGCAGTGTTGTTGTGCCCGATGCGGGATACAATATGGCGGATGCGTTCCAGGCATTCTTCATCTGTTTTAAACTTATAATCGGCAATGCCTGAAATCTCCGTGTGGGTAATGGCGCCGCCGAGGGTTTCCGCGTCCACGTCCTCACCGATAGCGGCTTTTACAAGGTATGGGCCGGCCAGGAAGATGGAGCCGTTGCCTTCCACCATCAGCACTTCATCGCTCATGATGGGCAGGTAAGCCCCGCCAGCCACGCAGCTGCCCATGACGGCCGCTATCTGCGTAATGCCCATGGCGCTCATCTTCGCGTTGTTGCGGAAGATGCGGCCGAAGTGTTCTTTGTCCGGGAAGATCTCGTCCTGCATGGGCAGGAATACGCCCGCACTGTCTACCAGGTAGATGACGGGCAGTTTGTTCTCCATGGCTATTTCCTGCAGGCGCAGGTTTTTTTTGCCGGTCAGCGGGAACCAGGCCCCTGCTTTTACGGTCATATCGTTTGCTACTATCACGCACTGGCGGCCGCTCACATATCCCAGTCCGGCCACGGTGCCGCCCGCCGGGCAGCCGCCATACTCGGGGTACATCTCATACGCGGTAAAAGCGCCCAGTTCAAGGAAACGGCTGTCTTTGTCTATCAGCGCAGCGATCCTTTCCCTGGCGGTCAATTTGCCACGCTGGCGCACCTTTTCAAGGCTTTTTTTACCTCCGCCCTGTTCGATCGTGGAGAGCTTCGTTTTCATTGTGCTCACCAACCTGCGCATATTATCCTCATTTTTATTAAATTCCAGTTGCTGTTGCTCCATAAAGTGATGATAATTTGAACTAAATGTAAGGGAAAATGGGGGAATGGCCTGCTAATTGTATAAACATCTAAACATCCAAAACGAACCCGCATGTCCACACTAGTTGTTCTCGCAGAATCATTACAGCATCTTTACCAGGGCGATCCCTGGCTGGATGTAACTTTTATGGAACATCTCCAGGATATGACCGCCGAAGAAGCCGGCCGCCGTTTCAACACCTCCCACAACACCTGGGAGCTGGTGAACCATATCATTTTCTGGCATCAGAACGTTACCCGCAAACTAATGGGAGAAAAACCCGAGCAGGACGGCGACCTGCCCGATTTTTATTACCCGGAAAACCATGGGGAGAACAACTGGCAGGCCACGCTTCACCGCTTCGAACATTCCATTACCACCATGGCCGAAACCATCCGCAACTTCCCCGAGGAGAAACTATGGCTGCCCATCCCAAACACCCAGCACAACGCTTATTATTATATCCAGGGCATATTGCAGCACGCCGCATATCATCTCGGGCAGATCGTGGTGCTGCACCGCTACTCGGAAAAGGAATAAGGTACTAAAGTACTATAGCCCGGGCTGGCGGATTAATGTATTTTAGCAGTAAAATATATATCATGCAACCTATTGCCTTCTCCCGTGAACGGGTTTATTCCATTGATGTGCTGAGAGGTCTGATAATGATATTGATGGCGCTGGATCATGTGCGGGACTTCTTTCATACCGCCGCCTTTACATCCGATCCGCTGGACCCGCAAACGACTTATCCCGCTTTGTATATGACCCGCTGGATCACGCATTTCTGCGCCCCTATTTTTGTATTTCTTTCCGGTATGTCCGTGCAACTGATGAACGGCCGCAAAACCAAAGCGGAGATCAGCCGTTTCCTGCTCTCACGCGGTTTGTGGCTGATACTCATAGAAGTGACCGTTGTTTCTTTTGGTCTTACTTTTAACCCCTTGATGAACACCATATTTCTCCAGGTGATATGGGCCATCGGCGTGAGTTTCCTATTTCTTGCCCTATTTGTATTCCTGCCCTGGCAGGCCGTCCTCGGCCTGGGCCTGCTGGTCACTTTCGGGCACAACATCCTGAATTTCTGGGAGTCCCAGCCGGGATTTAAAGCCGGGCCTTTATGGGAGTTCGCACATCTGCAGCAATTCACTTTCTTCGAGATATTCCCTGGTCATGGCGTGATCGTATTTTATCCATTCCTTCCCTGGGTGGGCATTATGATGTTGGGCTATGGCTTGGGAAGGTTATTCCAGCCGGATGTGACGGTGGCAACCAGGAAACAGGTATTGATTACGGCGGGCCTTGCGATGATCGGAAGTTTTTTTGTACTGAGAGCGGTGAACGTCTATGGCGATCCGCGGCCCTGGCAGCCCTTCCCGACGTTGCAGCAAACTATCTTTTCTTTTATGAACGTTGCAAAGTACCCGCCTTCACTGATGTATACCTGCGCCACCCTCGGTCCGGGCCTGCTGGCGCTGGCTGCTTTTGAACATGCGCGCGGCCGTTTTGCGCAGATATGCAAAGTGTATGGAAGCGTGCCCTTCTTTTATTACATCATTCATTTTTATGCCATTCACCTGCTTTGTATGATCCTCTTCTTCATACATGGTTATGGCGTGAACGATATCGTGGACCCACAGGTACCATTCCTGTTCAGGCCGGTGGATTTCGGGTATCCGCTGTGGGTCGTATATATCATCTGGATTGCCCTGGTGGCTGCATTGTATAAACCCTGCAAGTGGTACTCCGAATACAAACGTACGCACAGGCAGTGGTGGCTGAGTTATCTCTGAGCCCTCTACATTTTCCGTACATATCTTTCTTCGTAAAGATCCTGCCCCCAAAGGGTTTCAGGGACGGATGCGGTTTTCATAAACCCGTGTTTTGTATAGATCGAAGCGGCTGTGCCCTGCTGGTTCGTGGTTAAAAGATAGACTTCTTTGAACTGCTGCTGTCGGCAGAATTCCATGGCTTTATCCATCAGCGCCCTGCCCAGGCCGATGCCCCGGAAATCGGGCCGTAGCAGGAACCAGCGCAATTGCCCCTGCCGGTCCGGCCGGTGGATGATGGCGATCATGCCAATTATTTCGCCAAAACAGCTGGCCAGCCATACGCGGTCTTTCGCCGGGTCGTAGGCTTTCATGAATTCGCCGATGGTTTCCATCACGTATTGTTCAAATTCAATATTGTAGCCGTATTCTTTGGCGTATACCTCGCCGTGCAGCCGCACGATATTACCCAGGTCGCCGGGCCGCAGATCGTGGCGGATCTCCACATCTTCCAGGCGCGGCGCGCCACCGGGCGCCTTCAGCAGGTATCTCAGCTGCCGCATCGCTTCGCCGGTCTTTGTTTGTTCTTCCGGCGCAAGGTTTTCCAGCATCTGCCTGATCTGGTTGTCCGACAGTTCGTTCATCGTCCGCATCAGCTTTTCTCCCCGCGCCGTAAGCGTAAGGTGGGAAGAGCGACCGTCTTCCGGCAGCGGATGTTTGATCACCAGGCCCTGTTTCTCAAATTTCCGGAGAATGCGGCTGAGATAACCCGGGTCTATGCCCAGCGCCTCCCGGATGCCGGTGGCGGTGGTTTTGCCGTTGAACTGCACCTCATACAGCACCCTGACGTCCGTAAGGGAATATTCGCTGTCGAAGATATGCTGCTGCAAAAGGCCCAGCTGGCTCGTATAATAACGGTTAAATTTCCTGATACCCGCTATGAGAGCGGCTTCCTGTGATATAATCGGTTCCTTTGCCGTGATGGTTTCCTGTAACATCGTTAGGTTGCTTTTAACAAAAATAGCAATTTAGTTGATTTTGTCAACTATTTTATTTGACAACAGCAACTACCCTCCCGGATACGTATATCTACGCTGAAATTACCGTAGAAGCTCCCTGTCGGGGCCGGCAATAAAGCGCTTATTTGCATACAAATGGCGCATCTGCTTTGTTATATCGCTTTTGGCCTGGTTGCGGTGGCGCTGGGGATGGTCCGGAAAACGGAGCCCGCGAAGCTGCCCTTTGAAGAGTAAAATTTAGTTGGTTGATAAAATACCCGTTTTATTAGTAGCATTTCAGTTCCTGAGCACGGAGGCCCGGTTTGTCCCGGGCCTTCCTTTTTCATTGTAAAACCCTCTCCCATTGGGCTTCCCCGGAAGGGTGATATTTTTTAAACCCGCATCAAGTCCGCCTCATCTCCGCCTCAACTCCGTTTATCCTATATCTATCCTATATCTTCCATATAGCCACCTAAAAAGGCCTATACTGTTAATATAGGATCACCCTTGCCTGAAACCCGCTACCATGGCTACCTATTTTTGGAGGCAAAGCAGGAAAATGTTCAAATAATGAACATTTATGAAGCATTACACAGCCCCGTCATTGCGAGGAGCAGCAGCGCTAAAGTGGTTGGGCGACGAAGCAATCTCCTCCATCGAATGGAGGTACGCCAGGATATGGAGATTGCTTCGTCGCGGCTCCTGCACAAATCCCCCGCTGCTCCTCGCAATGACGACCTTTCACAACGACGCCCCAAACAAGGCCAGTTCTGTGTTAGATTTTCCCGCATGACTAAAGCCCCTGTACTAAAGTGCATAGTTTTAACTAACGGCTGGGGCCAATAAAAAAAAAAGCAGGCACACGATCCACCGTGCGCCTGCCATACACTCACCAAGCAGCGGGAACATAATCCGGATGCGCCCGCCTGTATATTTACAATATCATACCTACGCCTTCTTTACCGTCATGTAGTAATGCGCGGTATCCAGGTTAAAATCCTTTTCCGTCGTGTTTTTTAGGCGGAGGGTCTTCCATTCCGTAGTGGCATCAAGGAACACTGTGTTATCCTTTGGAAGAAAGGCCTTTACCGGCATCTTAAAACCAACATTCGCGTTGCTGAATTTATACCGCAATACCAGGTCCGCTCCTTCCTGCTGAAATCCAAGCTCCAGCTCGGGCACCTTTGTGCTCAGCAGGTACTGGTCGAAGAAGGGCTGAAGGTCCATGCCGCTGCGGCGGATGATATAACCGGTAATATCCGCGGTGGTTACTGTTTTAGAGCGGTATTCCTCCTGGATGCCACGCAGGATGTCAAAAAACTGTTTATCGTCATTCAGCATCGCGCGGATCATCTGCACGATGCGGGCGCCTTTGCCGTAGATATCCCAAAGACCGTAGTGGATATGATTCACATCCCGCTCCCCGATGATAGGTTCTTTATTGCCTGGTTTGTCTTCGCCCAGTTGGCGCAGCGCTTCTTTTTCACCTTTATACATACCCACGCCCATCATTTCGGTATAAGTGGCAAATGCTTCGTGCAGCCAGAAATCGGCGAGGTCTTTTACACTCACGTTATTCCCCCACCATTCATGCGCCGATTCATGCCACATCAGCCGCCGCATGCCGTCGTGCCCACCGCCCAGGCCGCCCATGGCCACGATGCTCTGGTGCTCCATCGGGTGAGGTGTTTCTATCAGCCTGAACCCGTCCCTTTGGAAAGGATAAGGGCCAAAATGCGCCTGCATGAACCGCAGCATGGGTTTTACTTCCTTGAACAGTTTCATCGCTGAATCCCGGTGATTGGGCAGGTAATAATAATCAAGGGTGAGATCGCCGAGGGTATCCGCCACATGACGGTAGTCCCCGATATTTACGGTCACGTTATAGTTGTTGATGGGGTATGTCACCAGCCATTCGGTAAGGTTCCGTTTATCTGCCAGCGTTTCTTTGCGCTGGAGCCTGCCATTGGAGATATTCTGCAATCCTTCCGGCACGGTAACGGTGATGCGCATGCTATCCGGCTCGTCTGAAAGATGGTCTTTGTTCGGCCACCAGAGGCTGGCGCCGGAACCCTGGCAGGCTACCTGGATAAATGGTTTGCGGTTGTCGTCCAGCCGCCAGACAAAGCCGCCGTGCATGGGCGCGTTCAGGTCCGGCTCCTGCGGCATGCCGTGGTAAAAGACCTCGAACCGGCCCTTATCGCCCGCCTTGAACTCTTCCGGAAAACGGACGAACACCGCATTGAATTCGCGGGTATAAGAAAGCGGCCGGCCTTTGTAAATGATGCTGTCTATCGTCATCTGAGCGTACAGGTCGATCTGCAGCTGGCTGAAGGGGGAAACTGTCTTAAAATGTATCAGCGTGCTGCCGCTCAGGCTGCGTTTGTCGGGTACAATGTCTACGGTAAGATGGTAATAATCCACGTCATAACAACTCCTGTCCGGACTGAGCTTCCCCCGAAGCGTATCCGCCCTGGTAAAACCGTTCTTCCGGTTGGAGAGACGGCCTGCATCCGGCATGTCCGTGGTTCCGCGGAGCTTGTAACACTCAAAGCTGCCGCCCTGCCGTACCACCATCCCGGTCGTTACCCCTTTGTCGTCCACCTGGAATTCAAGGGTTACTTCGGGTTGCAGTTTGTCGATCTTAAATTTGTGGAGGGTAATGGGTAGCAGTTGTGCCCGCTGATCGTTGGATAAGGCCCGGTGAAACCATAATTTGCCGCTGTCCGCCCTGATCATGAACACCCGGGGGCATTCCGGGTTGTACTGGTAAATGCCTTCGTAATTGGCGGTGGTTTGCGCGCCTGCCCGTGTACCTGCGCCCAGGAAAAGCAGGATGACGATAATTCTGGATAACATGATTGTCGGTTTTCGTTCAATGGCAAACCAACAAAAAGGCTCCTTCCGGGCCTATTCAAATCCGGATTTGAGCAGTATCATGGCTGTTTTTGGATAGAAGTTCCCTGCATAAATTCCCGGGGCGTCTGCCCGGTGGCCGCCTTAAAAGCGCGCTGGAAAGTAGGCTGGGAATTGAACCCGCATTCGAAGGCCATACCGGTGATAGTAAGGTGCGCATGGGTCGGGTCCAGCATCATTTCCTTCACGGCTTCCACCCGCCATCCGTTCACATATTCGTTAAATCCTTTGCCCACCCGCTGGTTCAGTACTGCGGATAATGTTTTGGCGCTGGTGCCGATATGCTCTGCCACCCCCTGTATGGAAATATCCTGTTGCAGGTACAGGCGGTCTTCCGCCATGGCTTTCCGAAGGGCGGCATCCACCCTGTCCACATCCTCTTTGGAAAGATTATCAAAATAAGATTGTGTCTTTTTCTGCTGCGCAACGTAAATGATTTTCGTACGGTGGTACCCCATGAACCCGACCCAGTAGATAAAGATCACAAGGAAGGTTTCGATCACGTAATACTGCTCACCGCCCCATACATTGAAGATATGGGCGTACAGGTAGGTGCCCAGCCACAGGGTGTTAAAGAAACCCATGACAGCCAGCAGCATTTTCAGCCAGCGGTACTCTTCGGGTATCAGCAGGCTCTCTTTACGCTGACGGCGGAGTTCCAGCACGGCGAACAGGTAATAGGTACAGGAAGACAGTATACTGGCCGGCTCAGCTATGGTAGCATAATACTTGTCCAGCCAGGCGGGCTGGAAAAGAAGAAAATGGTTGGGCGTGAATTTCCATACAAAATAACCGATCACCAGCAAAAAGCGGTTGGTGAAAGGGACTAACATAAGCAGGAAGTGTTTCCAGGGTTTCGTCACCGGTGGTACTTTCCGGAACGAACGTACATATAAATAAAGGCTGGGGCCTATGGCGAAGACCAGCACAAACGGGAAGATATCGAAGATAAAAAGGTACTTCCCAAGCTCCGAACTCCAGTTCAGGGTTTCAAATCCGTTGTAACTGAGGATGAGGATGAAAAAAGCAAGCATCCTGTTCTGAAACCTGTTCTCAGACTTTGCAAACAACAGGTACACTCCGAAGAACAAGGCTTGTAACGCTCCCAGCAATACCAATAATGAAAAAACGTCCAGTTTCATACCGCTATAATGTCACCAGCCTTAAAGATATTTTATTTTTTTTATGGAGGGCCAATAGATTAAATTTGTTAACTGACTGAAAATAAACAGGTATGAACAAAAAGATTGCGCATGTGCTCACCGGCCGTGCCAAACAGATCACCCCCGAGGAAACCGTGATACAACCCTTGCCTCATAAGGATTTCAGATTTGCCAATCCCTTTATCGTCATACACCATATAGGCCCGGAAACCATTCCCCCCGGCTCGGAGATGCGCATACATCCGCATCCGCACCGCGGCTTCTCCCCCGTTTCTTTTATGATCGAAGGGGAAGGTTATCATATGGACAATGCGGGCCATAAGGGCACCATCGCCACTGGTGGCATCCAGTGGATGTTCGCCGGTAAAGGCCTGCTGCACAGCGAAGGCCCTACCAAAGAATTTCTTGCCAAAGGCGGCGTACAGGAAATGATACAGATCTGGGTGAACGTGCCCAAAGCGCATAAATGGGACGATCCGTATTACCAGAACGCCCCGGCGGATCAGCTGCCCTTTGTGCTGGAGCAGGAAGGCGTACAACTGCGCCTGGCAAGCGGCAGCTACGAAGGCAAAAGCAGCCCCATGAAAAGTTTCACGCCCATCACCGCCATCATCGGCACCATTGCCAAAGGCAAACAGGTACAGGTAGAAGCGTTGCCCGGTTACCAGGCGCTCCTGTACATCTTCCGCGGCAGCGTGACCGTCAATGGCACCGCCGCTTCCATGCACCAGCTGTATGTCTTTGAAAAAGAAGAAAGCGGCATCAGCATCACAGCGGACGAAGACGCCGGTATCCTGTTCCTCTCCGCCGAACCGATCGATGAACCGGTGGCCGCGAAAGATAACTTTGTGATGAACACCATGGAAGAAGTGGACCAGGCTATTGAAGATTATAAAAACGGGGTCTTCGGCACCCTTGCATATTAAACACCCCCTTACCTATGAATCAACGCCTCATCAACAAACTTTCCGAACAGGGCCTGCTTTCGCCGGAGAGCCGGGAGAAGCTGCTGCTGCCCCGCCTCTTTTCCGTTCACTGGGAAGTGACCACCCTGCTATACCTTGGCGTTTTATTGCTGAGCGGCGGCCTTGGCATACTGGTGTACAAAAACATAGATACCATCGGCCACCAGGTGATCCTGCTGGCAATAGGGCTTACCTGCGGGCTTTGTTTTGTGATAGCCAACAAAAAGAAACGCCCCTTCAGCCGTCATAAAGTGCTGGCGCCGAATATGGGCTGGGATTATATCGTACTGCTGGCCTGCCTGCTGTTCATCACGTTCATTACTTATTTACAGGCGCAATACAATGTGTTTGGCACACGGTATGGCTCGGCTACTTTTATTCCCATGCTGGTGCTGCTGTTCAGCGCGTATTATTTCGATCATCTCGGCGTGCTGAGCCTGGCCATTACGAACTTCGCCGCATGGATGGGCATCGCCATCACGCCATACGAGATACTAAGCAATAATGCCTTTAACACGGATACCCGGCTCATCTACACCGGTGTGCTGCTGGGCGCTATACTTATGACGGCCGGTTATCTCAGCGAAAGGTTTGATTTCAAAAAACATTTTGCTTTTACGTATGACAACTTCGGCGTGCACATCCTGTTTATCGCCGTGCTGGCCGGCATGTTCCTGCTGGAATTCTATTATCTCTTTTTCCTGGTACTCTGCGGCATCGGTGCTTTTTGTTACTGGCAAAGCTCACAGCGGAAGTCTTTTTATTTTATGATGATCACCGTGCTGTACCTGTATATTGGGGTGAGTTATATGATCCTGCGGTGGCTGTTTTACACAAACCTCGACCTGGGAGGGATATACCTCGGGTTGTTTTATTTTATCGGTTCCGCTGTGGCGGTGGTGAGGTTGCTGATTGTTCAAAACAAAAAACTGAAAACGAATGATAGCATATAACCCCACCGGCCTGGATAATGCTGTTATCAACGATCAGGCTCAATCAGAATACAAAAAGGGGAATATCACCGCCGTGGAGATGGCTGGTATCAAAACGGCATTCCCCGAAATATTATACACGCCTAATTTTTTTATCCGCATCGGGCTGTTCCTGCTCACGGCGGTGATCGTTATTTGCGCGCTCGGGCTGATAATGCTGGTGATGATGGCCGGGCTGAATAATGAAAACTTCATTGGCGGCCTGATACTTTTCTGGGGAGGCTGCTGTTATGCCATGCTGGAACTATGGTGGGTGCAGGACAAAAAGCATTACCGGTCCGGAATAGATGACGCGCTCACCTGGGCCAGCAGCGGCGCGCTATTGACGGCCATGATCGTTTTTACAGATTTTGATTTGGAAGGTTCTTTCCTCTGCGGCGTCATCTGCGCCATCGCCACCTGGATGACCCTCCGTTTTGCGGATATGCTCATGGCGCTCACTGCGTTTGGCAGCGCCATCGGGTTTATATTTTTTGCAGGATTTGAAGTATCTCCCATAGCGGCGGACCTCATGCCGTTCATTATCATGCTGGTTTCACTGGGGGCGTATGTCCTGTTCTCCCGGCTCTCCGGTAAAGAACAATTCCGGCACTACGAAGCCTGCCTGGACGTATTAACCACTGCCGCGCTGATCACTTTGTACATGGCGGGTAATTATTTCGTGGTACGCGAAGTAGGCGCGGAAATGCTCGGCAAAACAGGCCCCGTGCCTATCGGCTGGCTCTTCTGGATCTTCACCTTCGTGATCCCGCCGGTGTATATCTACTTCGGCATCCGCCGCAAAGACCGTATCCGCCTGCGCACCGGGCTCATATTGCTCGGTATGATCGTATTCACCGTACGCTATTACCACAGCCTGATGCCGATAGAAACGGCTATGGTACTGGGAGGCGCTGTACTGATCGTGGCCGCCTGGGCGGTGATACGTTACCTGAAGCAGCCACGCTACGGCTTCACTTACGAAGCGGACGAATCAGGGGAAGAAATGACCGGCCTGAAAGCCGCGGAAGCCATCATCATCGCACAAACATTTCATAAAACCCCGCAGCCGGACGATTCATTTAAGTTCGGCGGAGGCACCGGCGGAGGAGGCGGCGCCACCGGGGATTATTAACGGATATTAAAAGCAATCATACCATGGATTTACAATTGAAAGGAAAAACAGCGTTTGTGAGCGGCTCCACGCAGGGTATCGGATATGCCATTGCCAAGCAGCTGCTGCTGGAAGGAGCCGCCGTTACTATCAACGGCAGAACGGAAGCACGCGTGGCGGAAGCCGTGGAAAAACTGAAAGGACATGTGCCCGGCGCCCCCGTGAACGGGATCGCGGCGGACTTCTCCAAAGCGGACGATGTACGCAAACTCACAGAACAACTACCCGGCATAGATATACTCGTGAACAACGCGGGCATCTTTGAGCCAAAACCATTTACCGAGATCACCGACGAAGAATGGCTGCGTTTTTTTGAAGTGAACGTAATGAGCGGCATCAGGCTCAGCCGTCATTATTTCCCCGGCATGCTGGAGAAGAACTGGGGCCGCATCATCTTCATTTCCAGCGAATCCGCCATCATGATACCGGAGGAAATGATCCATTACGGCACTACCAAAACCGCCCAGCTGTCCATCAGCCGCGGGCTTGCATTGCTTACCAAAAACACCGGCGTGACCGTGAACACCATAATGCCCGGCCCTACCAAAAGCGAAGGCGTAGTGGAGTTCATCAAACAGGTAGCCGAGTCCAAAGGCATTACGCCACAGGAAGCGGAAAAAGATTTCTTCAAAACCATGCGCCCTTCTTCTCTCCTCCAGCGTTTTGCGGATGTAGCGGAGATCGCGAACATGGTCACTTACATTGCCAGCCCACTTTCCTCCGCCACCAACGGTGCGGCGCTGAAAGCAGAAGGCGGACTGGTGAACAGCATTTATTAAAAATACGAACGCCTTTCCTAACCATGGAAAGGCGTTCTTTTTTATTACACCTTGTACACTATTCAAGTTAATTCCGCGCCCCACTGCCGCTTTCCTGGTCTCACCTCTAAAAATCCTGTCACTATCATCTCCCCGGATCAATCACACTGGTTTACACTGTGAAATACACCTTTGCGCTCACCGCGCAAATGTAACCGATGGGCGTAAGACCAGGAATACCCAGAACTGGGTATTTGAGCGCCACCGGGCTTGCAAACTGCCGGACTTTTCCCTATCTTGACATTTCTACCATAAAAATTCCAGTCATGAAACGACTTTCAACGATGTTCCTCGTTCTCAGTGCCATCACCCTTCTCTCCGCGGGGCTGCCTAAAAAGAAAAAAGTGATCTTTTTCGGAGATTCCATTACACAGGCCGGCGTAAGCCCCGATGGCTACATCACGCAGCTGGGTGGCATCCTTCAGAAAAGCCATGCAGACCAGTATGAACTGATCGGCGCGGGCATAGGCGGCAACAAGGTATATGACCTTTACCTCCGCATGGAAGATGATGTATTAAAAAAGAAACCCGATGTGGTAGTGATCTATATCGGTGTGAACGACGTTTGGCACAAAGCCACGTCCCATACCGGCACGGACCTGGACAAATTCGGCGGCTTCTACCGCGCGCTGATCAAAAAGATACAGGCCAACGGCGCTAAAGTGATCCTTTGCACCCCGGCAGTGATCGGCGAAAAGAAAGACGGCGACAATTCGCAGGACGTTGAGTTGAACCGTTTTTCCAGCAGCATCCGCGCTATCAGCCAGGAAACCAGCCTGCCCCTCTGCGATCTCCGCAAACTGTTTACAGACTTCGACAAAACCAATAACCCGCAGAATGCGGAAAAAGGGATACTGACCACGGACGGTGTACACCTGAATAAAGAAGGGAATGCGCTCGTGGCGAAATCTATCGGGGAGATCCTTGTAAAATTGTAATAAAAAATCTTGTTTTAAAACGAAGCGCCTTCAGTAATGGAGGCGCTTCGTTTTTTATTGAATGCAGTATCTATTTTGTACTCTCTCCCGGCCGTGCCAGCACAGCCCCTTCCACAACCGGCTCTCCAAATACCGGCATACCGTCCTTGCTCCAGCTGAAACGTTGCATACGCGGCGAGCGTTTGCCTCCGCAGCCCAGCCCCGGCGCATTGTTCGCATGGTACAGTATCCAGTCCTCTTTCCCATCCGGTGACTGGAAAAACGAATTGTGGCCGGGGGCAAATACCTTGTTGGCGGTATTGGTTTTGAAGATAGGCTCCGGGTGTTTGGTCCAGGCGGCGCTGTCCATAGGGCTGCCCTTGCCGGAGAAACGCAGCAGGCCGAGGGCGTAGTGGTCCGTCCAGCAGCCGCTGGCGGAATATACGATCATGAGTTTACCCTCATGCATGAGCGCCTGCGGGCCTTCATTCACAACTACCTTCTGGCCGCTTTTTTCCCATTCATGTTCGGGCGTGGAAAGCATGATGCGTTTGCCTTCGATGGTCCAGGGATTTTTCATCTTCGCGATGTAAATGCTCTGCCGCTCGTCCTTATCGCCTGCCCAGCCGCTCCAGATCATGTACAGCTGTTTTTTGTATTCAAACAGGTTCCCGTCGATGGCCCATTTGTCTGAGGGGTCCGCCACCCTGCCTTTAAAGGTCCATTCCCCGCTCATAGGGTCCGCCGATGCATTTTCGAGCACATACATCCGGTGGCCTTCGTTTTTGCCGCTATCGGCCGCAAAATAGGCATACCATTTACCTTGCAGGAAGTGTATCTCCGGCGCCCAGAGGTGCTTCGAAAAGGGCGTTCCCGAAGGCGGGCGGTAAATGGTTTTGTGCTCGGCGGTTTTCAGGTCCGCCAGGCTGCGCGTTTTCCAAAGGTCAACACTCGAGGCGGTGGTGTGGGTGTAATAATAGTAACCGTCTTTGTAGAAGGAAAACGGGTCCGCGCCGGAAGGCAGCAACGGGTTTGTAAAGGTGTTTTCCTGTGCGTGGAGTATGCCTGCCGCCATGGTCAGCAGCAGGGTCAGGGTCTTTTTCATGGTACAAAATAAAAAATTCCGTTTATTTGTTTTTCACTACTTTCGGGTACGTACACGTGTAAATACAGCTATGAAAGCGAATCAAAACGACCAGCCCAACGGCGTAAAAGAGATCGCGCGCAGGGCGAAAGTCTCTATCGCAACGGTGGACAGGGTGATCCATAACAGATCCGGCGTAAGCGCCAAAACCAGGACGAAGATCGAGAAAATCATACAGGAGCTGAACTATCAGCCCAATATCATCGCCAGCAGGCTGGCATCCAGGAAGGTACTCAACTTCGCCATACTCATCCCCTCCGTGTCCGCGGAAACCGCTTTCTGGGCGGCCCCGCTCGCAGGCATACAACAGGCGGAAGAAGAGATCAGGCAGATGGGCATCAGGGTGGACCGGTATTTTTTTGACCTCAACAGCAAAACCTCTTTCGTCAAACAAACCAAACAGATACTCAAATCCAAAGTGGACGGGATATTGCTGGCGCCTTCCTTTATCGAGGAATCCATCACCTTCACCGACGCGCTGAAAGAAAAAAACATCCCCTACGTATTTATCAACTCAGACATACCGAACCGCGAAAGCCTTTGTTATATCGGCCCGGACCTGTTTCACAGCGGTTATCTCAGCGCGCATGTGATCAATTATTGCATACAACCCAGGGACAAGATACTGGTGGTGAACGTATCGCACGAGATAGAGAACCACCACCACCTGCTTCGCAAGGAAGAAGGTTTCCGGTCTTATTTTAAGGATAACGACAAACGGATCGTCAAAATAGATATCCGGCAGACGAACGACCGATCTGTTGAAAAGAAAGTATCCGAAGTGCTGGATGAAACACCCAATATCAAAGCCATCTTTGTAACCAACTCCCGCGTGGCAAACGTGGCGCATTACCTGGAAAACAAAGGCAAAAAAGGCATCCTGCTCGTGGGTTACGACTTCCTGCCGGAAAATATCGCCTACCTGCAAAAAAGCGTGATAGACTTCCTCATCTGCCAGAAGCCGCAGGAACAGGGCTACCGGGGCATCATGGCGCTGTACCAGCATCTCGTGATGGCCGCGCCCGTGGAGAAAGTATCCTTTATGCCGATAGATATCATTACGCGGGAAAACCACGCGTATTATAAAAACTGACCTACTCTGCTATTAATATAAGGGCCGCTTCATGAAGATGAAGCGGCCTTAATTTTGTACTTGATCGCTATTGAAGTACTTTTTTAGTAGCAGAAGTATTGAGGTTGTGATACTTTATTTTTCAAGTTTCGCCCCGCTGTCCGCATCGATAAACAACTGTGCACGAGGGTGGCGCCTTAATATCGTGGACGGATGCTCAGCCGCTATCGGTGCATTGAGCGTTTGCCAGACAGCCTCAGCCTTGGTGGGGCCGGGCACCATACAATACACGAACCTGGCGCGGTACAGCGCCGGCACCGTGAGCGTCAGCGCATGCGTAGGCACTTCGTCCAAAGCGGCAAAACAGCCATCGTTCACCTGCTGCTGACGGCAGGCCAGGTCCAGGTCCACCACTTTTACGGTGGCCGGGTCTTCAAAATCCGCCACATGTGGGTCATTGAAGGCGATGTGGGTGTTCTCCCCTATCCCCATATTCACAATATCCACGCCTTCCTTATTCAGCAGGGCGGCGTAACGGGTGCATTCTTCATCCAGGTCGGCAGCATTGCCGTTGATATAATGAACAGCCCGGAAAGGTACTTTGCCAAAGATGCGCGCTTTCAGGAAGTTGCCGAAGCCCTGCGGGGCATCCGCATGCAGGCCGGCATATTCATCCATATGAAAAGCATTGATGCGGTCCCAGGGAATACTGGCGTCTGCGGCCAGTGTTTCAAGGAATTCCTGCTGCGAGGGAGCGGCGGCAAATATGATGTTCAGGTGCTCCTGCACGCTGAGCAGTTCTTTGATCTTGTCCGCCACCATGGCGGCGGCGACAGCGCCCATCTGTTTCCTCGTATCGTATCTGTGTATCTTCAGCTGGTCTTTTAGTAGCATATGATTATTTCTTAAAGTTGTGATGGGCGTTGCTGCGCGGCGCCGCCTTCATTGTAAAGCGTATCCGGTTATGAAACAATAACGTGATCTTTTGTATGCCTGGCCTGGTGCATGATCCGCCCGCCGCAGATCACGGTATGGATGCGAATGTCCTCATCAAATATCAGCACGTCCGCATCGCGGCCCGCGGTAAGCGAACCTTTGCGGCCCGCTACTTTCATGATGGCGGCGGGTGTGCTGGTCATCATACGCACGGCATCCGCCAGCGGCACGTCCGCGAGCTTCACCATGTTGCGCACCAGCTGGTCCGTGGTGGCTACGCTGCCGGCAAACGAACTGCGGTCCGGCAGTTTGGCTACGTTGTCTTCCACAATCACGCGGAGACCGTTGTTTTTGGCGCCCAGGATGCTGTCTCCTTCGGGCATACCGGCTGCACGCATGGCATCCGTGATCAGGGCCGTTTTGTCCGCTCCTTTGATCTTGTATACCAGCTTCAGCAAGGGCGGGGGAAGGTGAATACCGTCCGCTATAATCTCCACCGTCATTTCGTCCATCAGGAACGCGCTTTCCACCGCTCCCGCATAACGGAAGGCATTGCGGCGCGTTACGCCGGACATGGCGGAATACAGGTGGGTGGCATGGGTGTAACCGCATTCAAAAGCCTCGAGCATTTCCTCGTAAATGGCGTCGGTATGCGCTACGGCCGCGAGTATCCCACGGCTGGTCAGATAACGCCCGAATTCAAGCGAGCCGGGCAATTCCGGGGCCGCGCTCCAGCGTACCACGGAACTGGTGGAAGCCAGTACGGCTTTGTATTCTTCAGGATCCGGGTTGCGGATATAACGCGGGTCCTGCGCCCCGCGCTGGTTCATGGCGAAATACGGGCCTTCCAGGTGAATACCCAGGAACGCCGCGCCTTTTGTATTACGTAAGTGCGCCTGTTCATATAACTCCACCGCATTCAGCAGGCTGGCCGTATCGCTGCTGAGCGTGGTGGGCACCATGGAAGTGGTGCCGTATTGCATATGCGTTTCGGCAACGGCCAGGAAGGAAGCAACGTCTCCGTCCATAAAGTCGCTGTCGCCGCCGCCATGCACATGAATGTCTATAAAACCCGGTGAAATATACTGGCCGCGGGCATCAATTTCGATCGCATCCCGCACGGGAATATCATCCTCGGCGACAGCCAGTATCCTGTTCCCTTCTATCAGTACCGTACCGCCGCGAATGATGCGGTAAGGGGTAATGATCCTGCCGTTAAATATCTTGATCCTGCGAGATTCCATAATGCTGTACTTCCTTTTTTAATTGGATACCGGGTGATGAGGAAAGGTTAAATGTCCACCTCCTGATGAGATGACCGTAAAAAGCGTAAAAGATGAGATAGATATAACAGGGGAATAGTACCCAATATGCCAGGCGCTCGCCGGAAACATCCGCGAAATGGCCATATACAAGCGGTAATATCGCGTTGCCGCAAAGGCCCATGATCATTACGGAGGCGCCCAGCTTGGTGAAACGGCCAAGCCCTTCCAGCGCCAGCGGCCAGAGGCCCGCCCATACCAGTGAATTGGCCAGCCCCAGCAGTACTACAAACCAGATGCTGATGTCCGCCGTATGGCCCAGCAGTGTCACCTGCCCGTTCATAAAAATAATACCCAGGGTAAAACATGCGCCCAGCACCGTACACACACGCAGGGCGTTCACCTGGCTGATGTATTTCGGGATGAGCGTAATGCCCGTGCAATAGCCGATGATGGTGGCTGCCAGTGTATACGAAGGGAATGTTTTGGCTTCCAGCAGCGAGATGTTCATGGTCTGCGCGTAAGGAATGATCGTATCGATCGCTACCACCTGCGTGCCTACATGCAGGAAGATGGCCAGCGCGCCGAGGATCAGGTGAGGGAACTCAAAAATGCTCTTTTTGCCTGCATTCGCTGCCGCAACGGTACTGGTTTCGCTTTCGGTATTGATCTCCGGAAGTGGTGAAAAACGCACCAACAGGCCCAGCAGGAACAATACAACACCCACCACGGAATACGGTACGATCACACGGCGGATGAATTCATCCAGCGCCGCGCTTTTTGCGATGGCATCCATACCGGGCAGCTGTTTGAAGAGGTCGCTGTCCGTTGCGCGCAGTATCACCGCGGCAAAGATCAGCGGGGCAATAATGCCCGCCCCTTTGTTGCAGATCCCCATGATACTGATACGCTGTGCGGCGCTTTCTTTAGGCCCCAGGATAGTGATGTAGGGATTAGCGGCCGTCTGCAGCACGGCCAGCCCCGCCCCGATACTGAACAGGCCCATCAGGAACAGGCTGTAAGTACGGGTAAGCGCGGCGGGCACAAAAATGAAGGCGCCCGCGGCCATGATCCAGAAACCGACCATCATCCCCTGTTTGAAGCCGGTCCTTTTCAGGAGGTACGACGATGGCACGGATATGAGCAGATAGGAAATGTAAAATGCAAAAGCCACCAGGTAAGACTGGCTGCTGCTCAGCTCACAGGCTATTTTGAAATACGGTATCAGGATGGCGTTCACCCAGGTTACAAACCCGAATATAAAAAACATCATCCCGATGATAAGAATGGAGATACGCACGTCCCGTTTGGACATTGCGCCTACTTCCACCGTCTTTGGTTTATGCTGCATCAGTGCTTTTTTATGATGATTAGATGGTAGGCGCCCAACCCGGCTGGTATTCACGTTTCCAGAATTTCTCGGCGGACGCGTCGTTGCGGATATGCCCGTTCGTCGGGTCTATGTGCAGTGTATTGCCGGAGCGCAGCGCGATATTGCCCAGCTGGCAAAGCAGTGTGCTCTGGTGACCGCTCAGGATGTCCGCATTCAGCGGCTTGCCCTCGCGGATGCCCGCAAAGAAGTTCTGGAAGTGGAAAGCATCCAGTGTTTCCGCAGGATTGGTCAGGTTACGCGGATCTATCCTGACTTCATTCTTCACTTCTTTTACCACCTTATTCTTCAGGTCGTAAATGGTATAGGCATTGCCGTCGATGGTGAGGGAGCCTTTTTCGCCATAGAATACCACACCCACGGTGGCGCCTTCCACTGGCTTGCCGTTGCAGCTGCGGCCTTCCCAGATCATGCTGGTATTGTTGTCGAACTCAAGGGTGATCACCTGTGTGTCCGGCGTCTGCCAGTCATCCTGGTAGCGGTAGCGGCCACCGGAGGAAGAAACTCTAACAGGGTATTCCACACCCATGCCCCAGCGCAGCAGGTCCACCATATGTGTACCATTGTTCAGCGCTTCGCCGGTGCCCCAGTTCCAGAACCAATGCCAGTTATAGTGAAGGATATTGTCCTTATAGGGAGTACGCGGTGCGGGGCCTTGCCAGAGGTCGTAATTGAGCCATTCCGGCACGGGCACTTCTTTACCGATGCCGATGGATTCTCTATTGTTGGTATACCAGCCTTTCCCGAAATAGGCACGGCCGATGGCGCCGCTTTTCAGTTCGTTGATGGCGGCGATCACGTTTGGCCAGGAGCGGCGCTGGTTACCCATCTGGATGGTCACGCCATATTTTTTTTGCGCGGCCACCAGCAGTTCGCCTTCGGCAGGATTGTGGCTGGCGGGTTTTTCGAGGTATACGTGTTTACCGGCTTTGGCGGCCAGTATAGCGGCGGGTGCGTGCCAGTGGTCCGGCGCGGCGATCACCAGCGCGTCCACGTCTTTATTTTCAAGGGCTTTCCTGAAGTCAGGAACATCCTTTGGAGCTGTTTTTTGTATCTCGGTCACTTTCACCATACATTTGGCGGTGGCGCGGGTGTCCACATCCGAAACCGATATCACTTCGCAGTTGGGCTGTTTGGCAAAATTGCCCGCCAGCGCAAACCCGCGGGCGTTCACTCCCATCATGCCCACTTTGATGCGTTCGTTCGCGCCGATGATGCTGGCGTAACTTTTGGCGCTGAAACCGGGCAGTATCCCCCCGATGGCCACAGCGGCCGATCCTTTGATGGTATTTTTCAAAAATGTTCTGCGGGACTTTTCCATATTTGGTTGTAATTTATTTCAAGGTTTCGGGTACGTACCCGAAAATACTACTAATAATCAGAAAACAAAAGGCGGCGGGATTATTTTTCCTGCTATTTGCGGTGTTTTTTCGCCCTGCTTATCATTGATTCCAGCGTCACGGAAGCGCCGTTTTTCTTTTTGCTTTCATCCGCGGCTTCCATAAACGCCAGTATTTCCAGGGTTTCCGATTCCTGTACAGGCGCCTTGCCTGTTCTGAAAAATTCCGCTATCTGCACGACCAGTGGCACATACCCTTTGAAAGGCCCGAGCGTTGCTACGCCCTTTTCACCGTATACCGTGCCGCCATAATCCGCTTTGCCATACCGTGTGCCGCGGAAAGTGCCTACGCGCCCGTCCTCCCACACGCCAACGATCACCTCGGCATTTTCGGTCTGCGTACGGGTGACAGATTTACAACCCGGCCCCATCACGGTGAAAAGGGTTTCCACGCCGTGAATACCGTACCAGAAGATGTCCGGGTGTGTTTTTTCAAGGTGGCAGGGACTGAAGGTATCCGCTCCCAATACTTTGCCCACGGAGCCGCCAACTACAGCTTGTGCCGACTCCATGTAACGCAGAGAAGAAGCGGAGAATACCGGCGCATTGTATTTGCGGGACGCGTCAAAGATGGCCATGCCTTCTGCCAGGGAGGCTGCCAGCGGTTTGTCGATGAATACTTTTTTGCCTGCTTTAAGGGCGGGCAGCGCCTGCCGGAGATGCGGGCGGCCGTCGTTGGATTCCACCATTATCACATCCACTTTTGTTATGAGGTCATCTATGGACCCGGTCATTTCAACGCCGAGTTTTTTTAGCTCTTCCACGAAACCCGGCAAACGTTTCAGGTTATTTTCGATGTCGGGGCTGGCTTCCGCGAATGCGGCCATTACTTTAAACCCTTCCAGGCCGGCTACAGGCGTGGGACTGTTAAAGCTTTTGGCGAAAGCTACGGCATGGGAACTATCGCAGCCGATGATACCGATGCGTACGGGATCGGCCGAAGATGCGAATGCTTTAAAAGGTAAAGCGGCGGCCAGGCCGGCGCCTGCGGCGGCTGTTGAAAATGCCTGGAGGAACTTACGGCGGTCATACAATTGCGTCATGAGGAACAGTCTGATTAATTATACTGAATGATTCGGTTGACTACTTTAATATAGGTTAAATGGTTGAAACCGGGAAAGGAAAGGATATTTTCGTATACGTACCCGATATTTCATCAAAAATAAAGCTGACTGGCAGCTTATCTGATGTATATACCCGTATTTCGGGTACGCACCCGGAAATTAGAAAATATTTCCTGAAACTGCAAAGTATTTTAATCGGACTGGTGGATATTTCTCATTAAATAAAGGGAAATACGATATAATCGGAAGATTTACAATCAAGGAACATTCGGGTATTTCTGCAACTCCATCCCTCTCCTTTTTTCTGTATAAAATATTTGCATTTATGATCTCAGGCGTGTACTTTCGTGTACGTACCCGGAAATCCCGTTAGTTCCGGTCGTTTTTATACTGCTTTGCCGGCGAGATACCCTCCGGCATCTACCCGTTTTTTCGTTCTTCAGGAAACCAAAATTTAATGCGCAACATGAACAACACCACTGTTATGCAGGAGCCTCAGGCTGCGGTTACACCCGCCTCAAGGTACCGGACATGGCTGCAGGCCATCGGGCCTGGGCTCATCACCGCGGCGCTGGTATTCGGACCCAGCAAGATCACCATCACCTCCATGATGGGCGCCCGTTATGGTTACGATCTGCTCTGGCTCGTAGCCGTCGCTATCTTTTTTATGATCGTTTTTGCCACCATGGCCGCAAGAGTGGGCATTGCCACCAGCGAATCCCTTCTCACCACCATCGGCCGCAAATGGGGCAATGCGGCGCGTATCGGCATCGGTGTGGGCGTGTTTTTTGTCTGTGCATCGTTCCAGGCAGGCAACTCCATCGGCACCGGCATTGCTGTTGCCGAGGCTACCAACACCAGCCCGGTGATATGGATTGTGGTGTTTAACATCCTGGCCATCGGTATGTTGTTTTTCAGGACCTTTTATAACATGCTGCAAAAAGTGATGATCGCCCTCATCGCATTGATGCTGGTGGCTTTTATGGCCACGTTCGTACTGTCCAAACCTTCCCTCTCCGGAATGGCGGGCGGTTTTGTGCCTTCAATTCCCGCCGGCTCGGAACAGCTGCTGATCGCGTTTATGGCTTCCTGTTTTTCTATCGTGGGCGCCATTTATCAATCGTACCTGGTACAGGAAAGAAAACGCATCAGCCCCGAAGCAAAACAGACCGGCCGTGAAACCTACCCCGGCATGATCATCCTTGGCCTGCTGAGTGCTATTGTAATGGTATGCTCCGCCGCGGTACTGAACACCAAAGGCATCCCCGTGAACACCGCCACAGACATGGCGCGCGCACTGGAGCCCATTTTTGGCAACTATGCCTCAGCCCTTTTCCTCTCCGGTCTTTTCGGCGCCTCTTTTTCTTCCCTCATCGGCAACGCTTCCCTTGGCGGTACATTGCTGGGTGATGCGCTGGGATATGGCGGCCAGCTGCAATCTTCCATGGTGCGCGTATTTATCGGCGTTATTATGCTGGTAGGCGCCGTCATCGCCGTGATCTTCGGCAAGCTGCCCCTGGAAGTGATTGTACTGGCGCAGGCAGTGACCATTTTTATCGTACCGTTCATCGGCATCGCATTGTACCTGACGGCGAACGACGGAAAGATCATGGGCCCTTATAAAAATACCCTGTTCATCAAAATCGCGGGCGCCGCGGGGCTCATCATCATGCTGCTGCTGGCAGCCAGTAACGTAAAAACTTTATTCTTCTCCTGATAACTCAATTTTTCATGAAAAATATTCAAACAACCGTAGACAGACTGCTGCAGCCCTCCCCCGCCCTCGTAGCGGATATCGCCAAACTGGAAGGAGACATCCTCATCCTGGGCGTTGGCGGAAAGATCGGGCCGAGCCTGGCCAGGCTCGCAAGACAGGCGGTGAACCTTTCCGGCGTAGCCCGCAGGGTCATCGGCGTATCCCGCCTGACGGAGCCGGGGCTGAAAGAAGAGCTGGAATCCTATGGCGTGGAAGCCATCGCCGCGGACCTGATGAATGAAAATGATCTCGCCGGGCTTCCCGATGCAAGGAATGTGCTTTACCTCGCCGGCACCAAGTTTGGCACCACCGGCAAAGAAGCCTTTACATGGGCTATGAACGCCTACCTGCCGGGCCGTGTGGCGGAGAAATATAAAAATTCGAAGATCGTGGTATACAGCACGGGCAATGTGTATCCTTTCACCCCGGTGTTTTCCGGCGGCGCGGATGAAAACACCGCTCCCGCTCCCGTGGGCGAATACGGTCAATCATGCCTCGGCCGTGAACGTGTGTTCGAACATTTCTCCAACCAATACAATACCCCCATTCTCGTGTACCGCCTCAACTATGCCAATGACCTGCGTTATGGCGTATTGCTGGAGATCGCCAAAAATGTGCTGGCGGAAAAACCCATCGATCTGCGCATGGGCCATGTGAACGTGATCTGGCAGGGCGATGCGAACGAAATGGCGCTTCGCAGCTTCCACCAATGCAGCGCACCGGCCAAATTCCTGAACATCACCGGCCCTGAAACGGCGCCCGTGCGCTGGATCGCGGAGCAGTTCGGGAAGATCATGAACAAAACGCCGCAGTTCATCAATGAGGAACAGCCTACTGCCCTGCTGAGCAACGCAGCGGAAAGTTTCCGTTTATTCGGCTACCCGAGGGTAGGCCTGCTGCAAATGATCGGGCTGACGGCCGAATGGCTCCAGCAGGGCGGCGCCACGATCCAAAAACCCACGCACTTCCAGGAAAGGGCCGGGAAATTCTGATGCCGGAAAATGATGTGATGTTCGCGGGAGCCTTGCAGGTAGCGGGCTGACGTTCAGCCGCCCTGTATTTCACACAACTCCCGATTATTTTACCCTGAACGTAAAATGTTACGGAAATCCGCCGGCTGACAACCGGCACTATCAACTTAATATCATGCAACCATCTATAGAACAATTGCTTTATTCGGGCACGGTCATCCCCGCCCATCCGCTGGCGCTTACCGCGGAGTGTAAACTGGACGAAGCCCGGCAGCGCAGGCTTACACGTTATTACATCGCCGCCGGCGCGGGCGGCGTGGCTGTGGGCGTACACACCACCCAATTCGCCATCCGCCATCCTTCCATCAATCTATACGAAACCGTGCTGCGGCTGGCGGCGGAAGAAATAGAAAAGGCGGAACTGACCCGTCCTTTCATCAAAGTGGCCGGCGTTTGCGGGCCTACGGAGCAGGCCATAAAAGAAGCCCGCCTGGCGGCCGGCCTTGGCTACCACCTGGGCCTTGTAAGCCTGGGCGGGTTGCAGCAGCTGAGCGAGGAGCAATTGATCCAACATATTACAGCCGTTGCACAGGAGATCCCCGTTTTCGGATTTTATCTGCAACCTTCCGTAGGAGGGCGTATATTGAGTTACCATTTCTGGGAACAGCTGGCGGCCATCCCGAACGTAAAGGCCATCAAAACGGCCCCGTTCAACCGCTACCAGACCCTGGACGTGGTGCGTGCCGTATGCAGCTCTCCCCGCCGGGACCAGATCGCGCTCTACACAGGGAACGATGACAATATCCTGGCAGACCTTCTCACCACCTACCGTTTCACCGTGAACGGGCAAACGGTGGAAAAAGGATTTGCCGGCGGGCTACTCGGGCACTGGTCCGTATGGACCAGCAATGTGGCTTCCCTTTTTGCGGACATCCGCCACATGAGCCCGCAGGAAGTATTGCGTACAGGCATCGCCGTTACAGACATGAATGCCGCGCTCTTTGATCCCTCCCATGCCTTTGCGGGCTCTATTGCCGGGATACACGAAGTACTCCGCAGGCAGGGCTTCCTGGAAGGCATCTGGTGCCTGGACCCGGAAGAGACCCTTTCCCCCGGCCAGCTGGAAGAGATCGACCGCGTTACGGCCGCATATCCCGAACTCACGGATGATGCGTTCGTCAGGGCATTCCTTGCGAAGGATAAAATTTGATCTCGGATATGTTAAAAGAAAGGATCAGGGAAGAAGCCCACCGTTTGCACGAAGAAACCATCCATACAAGGCGGCACCTGCATGCTCACCCGGAGCTTTCGTTCTCAGAAGAAAACACTGCGGCCTATGTCGCATCCCGGCTGGACGCCATCGGCCTGGCATATGAAAAAATGGCCAATACCGGCCTCGTGGCCCTGCTGCATGGCAAAAAAGGGCCTTCGGACAAAGTGGTGGCGCTGCGCGCCGATATGGACGCGTTGCCCATCCTGGAGCTGAACGATGTGGTTTACAAATCCACCGTGCCCGGCGTTATGCATGCCTGCGGGCACGACGGGCATACCGCGTCCCTGCTGGGTACAGCCGCCATCCTGAAATCACTGGAACATGAATTTGCCGGCACCGTGAAGTTTATCTTCCAGCCGGGCGAGGAATGCACCCCGGGCGGCGCCAGCATCATGATCCGCGAAGGCGTGTTACAAAACCCCGCCCCGCAAAACATCCTCGGCCAGCACGTAATGCCCGAACTGGAAACCGGCAGGATCGGGTTCCGGGCGGGAAGATACATGGCCAGCGCGGATGAGATCTACATCACCGTGGAGGGCAAGGGCGGCCACGGCGCCATGCCGCACACCACGATAGACCCGGTGCTGATCACCAGCCATATGATCGTTGCGCTGCAGCAGATCGTAAGCCGAAACGCCAATCCCACCGTGCCTTCCGTATTATCGTTCGGCAAAGTGATCGCCAACGGCGCGCACAACGTGATACCGGACAAGGTAACGATAGACGGCACCTTCCGTACCATGGACGAAACCTGGCGATTTGAGGCGCACCGCAGGATCAAAGAAATGGCCCGCAGCATCGTGGAAAGCATGGGCGGCAGATGCGAAGTGAATATCACCGTGGGTTATCCCGTGCTGATCAACGAAGAAAAACTGACAGCGCGCACGCGTTCGCTCACGGAGGATTATGTTGGTAAAGAAAACGTAGTGGACCTCCCCATCTGGATGGCAGCGGAAGACTTTGCTTCTTATTCGCAGCTTACAGACGCCTGTTTTTACCGGCTTGGCGTAAGGAATGAAAAAAAAGGCATCACCTCCGGCCTGCATACCGCCACTTTCGACCTGGATGAAAAAAGCCTGGAGATCGGGTCAGGGTTGATGGCGTGGCTGGCGCTGAATAATTTGTAAACATTTACTCTCCATTCCAAATAAGGGGCTGATAAAGCCTGAAAAGGGGCAATAAATCGTTATTGCCCCTTTGTTATTCGTTGATGATGCTCTTTCTTATTTCCCCTTCAGTTTGTCCATCAGCCAGTTGTTCATTTCCTCATGCTGATCCGGATACGCCCAGTGGCCTGTCTCCAGGTACAGCGAAAGGTCTTTCGGCGCGGTGATCACGTTGTAGGACGAATACATGGACGTCGGCGGGCAGGTTTCATCATTGAAGCCCCAGGTGTAACGGCCGGGGGCTTTCAGGCGGCGGGCAAAGTTCACCACGTCGTAATAACCCGCGGTCACTACAAAATCCTTCCGGTCTTCGTTCCTGTGATAAAACACATGCGGCCATCCGCCTGCGCGGTTGTGCAGGTAACCGGTCACATCGCTGAGGGCGGGATACATGGCGGCAAGACATTTCACACGCGGGTCCAGAGCCGCCGTCACAATGGAAAGCGCACCGCCCTGGCTGCCGCCCTGTACGCCGAGGTTCTTACCATCATATTGCGGGAGGCTGGCGATAAAATCGTTTGCACGCACACAGTTGAGATAAACGCGTTTGTAATAAAAACGGTCCTTGTCATCCATGTTGAACATCGGGTAACCGCTGAGCGCGCCGCTGGAAAGGCTGGTGTACACCGAAGGATCCAGGTTCACCGGGATGCCGTGGATGCCTATCTCGAAAGTGATCACGCCGGCCTCGGCTTTGGCAATATCTCCCGCGTAAGGCCTGATACCGGCGCCTGGTACACGCAGTACCGCCGGGTATTTCCCTTCTTTTTTCGGCAGGCACAAAATGCCGTACAGCCGGGACTGGCCGTAGCCCTGCAGATTCACCTGGTACACGTCCGCCTTTTCCGTACAACGTTCGGGCAGCAGGGTCATCCTCGCATCCAGGGGAACCCTGGAGAGCTCGGCTTTCCCTTTTTCCCAGAAACTGTCAAAGTCCGCGGGATTATCCACCGTAGGTTTGATCTTTTCAGGATCGTATCCCGCGGTGGCGAGGCGTTTGTAGGATTTACCATTCACTTCGGCGGTAACGGCGCAGCGGAGGAAGCCGGGCGTGGTCATGGTGCCGCCTTCTATCACGATACTGCCGTTCGCAAGCGTTGCGGTTTGTTTGACAGCGGGTTTCATCTTTTCCGGGCCTACTTCGTAATCCAGTTTTACGTCTTTTACCGGGTTGCCGTTTTGGAATACGGTGACGGTGAACTTCGCCTTTTCACCGGTATGGTACAACCAGTTGGAATGATCGGGCGCCACCACCACTTTCACCACCTGTTCCACAGGCTGGGCCGCGGCTACCCCGGCAATGAACAATAAGCCGGAGAGGATTTTTGAAAATTTGTACATGCTTTTATTTTTTCAGAAAATAAATGAGGAATTGAAAGGCCTGTTCGTTGGAATGCGGATTGGGCGCATGTTCCGCGCGGTTCGTCATCGCTACGCGGTGGCTGTAACCCAGCAGTTTATTCACGGCAACGGTATGGTTCAGCGCCACCCACCGCACGGGTGTATCTTCCGCCCCGCCGGACACCAGGAGAGTCGGCGGCGCTGCCAGTCTGCGGCGGTCTTTACGGGTGTGCCGTCATAAAACTTCAGCGGGCTGCGGTAAGTGCCGTATTGTGATTGGTAAACGTCCGGAACGGTAAAAAAACTATCTGCCTGCAAAACCTGGCTTTGGGCCGGGAAAGCCAGCAACAATAATGCGTGGAATAATTTCATGCGGGGGTACGGTTAAAGTTTCCGGGGTAAAAAGTAATAAAACAAAACCGGCCCTCAAAGCGCCGGAGGGAAAATTCACGAAGGGAACAGGCAAAGACTAAACGAACGGTCATCCACGGGCCTGAAGCGAAATGACGTAACATAGCAGGAAATATGGATGAATGGAGCGAAAAAGAATAAAGATGGCCAGCGGTAACCGCGAAGCGTACCGGAAAGAAATATGCAGGGACGATGAAGATCATCTAAAGCGGTCGCATGGGGTGAAGAAGGGAGTATGACGCAGGTTAGAATAAAGTATGAGGGAAGTATAAGGCTTGCATCATACTGGTATAGTACTGGCATACCTGGACTTTACCTGGACTTTACTTGGACTTTACCTGGACTTACCTTGGACTTAGAAAGGAGTATTTTGAGGTTTTTTTTGGTTTTTTCAGCGCTTTTTGATGAAGCAGGACATTATTTACTTTAATAAACGGCAGTTTACCTGTTTTGCTAATCTATCCAAACCCAACCGTTTTTGTTTAGAAAATAACAGCAAAAACCGTTCTCAAATTCCGCTTTTACACATTGCTGTCAGTCCGCAGTGAAGGCCGTTACCTTGCAGCACACGTACTGACAGACGCGGTAAAGGCCGGCGCTGTCTTTTATCTATGCCAGCATTATACACCTGCCCAGGCGTTTGAGGATGCCTACGGCAGGGGTTTAAACGGAACTTAAAAAATGGATAATGTAACGGACCCGGGTATTCCTGCCCGGTCATTCCCCTGCATCAGCCTGTCCGCCGTCCCTATAACCTGACCAATTCCTTCCGCAGCGCCTCAAGGCAAAGGCCTACCCGGCTTTGCACATGGAGTTTTTCAAATAACGCCTCCCGGTAACCGTCGATCGTGCGCTCGCTGAGGTACATTTTCGCAGCGATCTGTTTGTAAGTAAGATCACTGCACGCATACTCCAGGAATTGCAGTTCCCTGGCAGTAATTGGGACCTCCTGCTTTTCATCCGCCTTACGGAGAAGCCGCCTGAAATTGATATTCCCCGTGTCCGCATTGTAATACCCTTTTATTCTTACTTCCTGCAACGCCTTTTCAAGTTCGGTGGGATGAGTGTCTTTTAACAGGTAGGCACAGCATCCTGCGCGGAACATACGGATAATGGCATCGTCTTTATCATTCATCGACAGCGCAATGAGTAAAATGGCGGGATGATTTTCCGTGATCCAGCCGGCGGTGGCGATGCCGTCCATAACGGGCATATTTACATCTACCAGTATCATATCAGGCGGTGTTTCGAGCAGTTTCATTTTTTCCTGCAGATCGCGGCCGTTCAGGGCTTCTATCACTACTTCATAATCCTGGAAGGTATCCAGCATCAGGCTTAGTGATTTGAGGAATAACTGGTGATCGTCTACCAGCCCGATCCTTGTTTTCATATGGGAGGTGTTTGGTGGGGTAAATGAATGGAAACAATGGTGCCCGAGCCGGTGCCCGGATGCCAGGAGATACGGCCGCCAAGCGTTGCGGTGCGGAGTTTCATATTGGTAATGCCCATACCGGCACCGGGATAAGCGGCATCTGGCGGAACGGTGGAGGAACCGGCGCCGTCATCGGTGACGGTAATAAGATGCCCGGCTTCCGTGACGCGGGATTGAATGCTGATACTGGCGGGCCGGCCATGTTTGAGGGCATTTTGTATAGCCTCCTGTACAATTCGGAACAGGATGATCTGCTCCCCGGAAGCCAGTAGCGGAATGCCTTGCAGGGAACAGTCCGCCTTTACAAGGCCGCCCGCGTTGATGCGGGTGATCTCCGTTTGCAGGTTATCCGCAAAACTGAATTGTTCCAGCCAGTCTTTGTCCATAGACCGTGACAGCGAGCGTAACTCGCTGATAGCCTGCCCGAGCGTGGCATTGGCGGAAAGCAGGGTATCCGGCGGGTTCACCAGGCTGCGTTCCGTAAGGCCCAGGAGCATCCTGGATGTGCTGAGCAGCTGGCTGACATTATCGTGCAGTTCTTTTCCTATCTGCCCGAAGGTCTGCTCCTGCACTTCGATCCGGGATTGTTTCAGTTGTTCTGCAAATTCCTTTTCCATGGAACGTTTCTGCCTGATATCCTGGTTGCGTTTAAAACGGATATAAACAATGACGGTCACAAACGCTACAATGAGCGTAAAGGCGATCACCGCCACCTGGAAAAATATACTTATGACTTTCTCTTTTTCCATATAATGACAAAAGCTACGGCCAATAACAGGTATAGGGATACATTGGCTATATCGCTGGTTTTCCTGAACAGGCTCCTGTATTCCACGTCAGGGATCTGCATATAGGCAAAATACCGGTGAAGGGTATAAAGAATGGCGGTGATGGCGCCATAGATAAAATACCCTGTTACGATAAAAAAATCGGGCTCTTCCCACACCGGTGTTATCACCTCCTGCTGGATGAACTCGATGTAATAAATAGTACAGGCAATCGCCAGCAGCGTATAACCAATGATGAACGAATAGGAATTAAAGGCGGTAAGGCCCTGAAAAAATGAAAGGTTGACAATGTACACGGCCACAAACAGTCCCAGCAATAGCAGGACGGCCCTGCGACGGCGTACATCCGCCAGGAAACTCCTCACGGTGTACAGGTAAAAACAGGTGAATACAAAACAGGCAAAAGTGAACAGCCGGTGATTCGGTATTTTAGCTTCCGCCATCCACCTGCCGGTAAATTCAATGATGATCACGAAAAGGGTGTAGAGAAAAAATAACCGGTATCCATTCCCTACCCCTTTCGCAAACAGTAGAATACTGCATAGGAATGCCATCCATTCTGCAATTGAGTATAATGCTAACATCTCTTTGTTTGATCTGGTCTTTATTGGGTCTGCGGGATTACGGCCACAGGCTGCCGGCGTCGTAGGCTACGTCCGCATCGGGGTCTCCTCCTTTAATTCCTTCCGGCGGCTGCCCGGGCCAGCCAGCATGAATGATCGGGTTGCTGATCGACAAAACTTTTCCTTTGTCCCCGGGAGCCTCTACCCATCTGGTGGCCACCAGCATAAGGGTAACCTTGTTTCCAATATGGCCGCCTGTTGCTACGCTTGTGCCCAACATCACCCCGACACCCCGTTCTGCCTCCGGAATATTTTTTCTGTCAAACATTTGAATTGCTTCATAAATAAAAGAATGCAACTCGTCAATTCTGTAACAAACGGCAACAGGAAATTCCGACAGGGTATATTTACTAAAGTCCTTCACAAATTTCCCATACTGTTTAAGAGCATCACCCGGGGGAAGTATTTTTCCTCTTAACATAAAAGATGATTTTAAGGTTATAAAATATAGACACTGTAAAGCTCCTGATTCCCTGGCTTGCACTCAACAGCGTATTCCCCGTTTCCCGGCCGGGAAATTTCCCGTATGAAACCCGGCATAATCCCCCTGTTCCGGACTACATCCTGTTCTCATCTTTGCCCTGACAGTTCATCTCTGACCCTAAAAATCTCTATATGACACTTCCTACCACCAGCCCTTCAGGCCCCGGGTACCAGATCACCTGGCTGTCCGCCACAGGCATCGCCGGTTTTATCACAGGGTGTTTTATTCTCTTCCTCGGGAACTTCAGTTGCAGCAAACCACGTCAACCGGTATTTCATGACATTACCTGGTCAATCAAGGGGCAAAGTTTCAATGAGGTAAATGCGCATATCGACAGTTTAAAAAGGGACCGGGATCATGCATGGGGAGCGTATGCAAAACTCACAGGCAACAATAACGATACGGCTAAAATTATTAAACAGGAACGGCTTGAAGCCGCAAACAGGGATGCGGGGCTCATCAATAAGCTGACCCAATATAAGGAGATATTTCGAGATAGTGGTAATACGGACATGCTTTCGTTTAAAGCCCTGAACAGTCCGTTGAACTTGAAGATCAGCCAGGATAGCCTGCGCCGTTGGGACAGCGCGTTCGTAAAGGATGGGCGCCTATGGGAAAGCCCTCCCGTGGAGTATACCCTGCAAGATCCGGCGATACCACTGAAACCGGCGGGCCATGTGATCTTTTCCGTACAGACTTTCCCTTTCAACATCGCTTATATCGCGCAGCATCCTGAAGTTGGTATCTGGCTGCTACTGGTGCTCATCTATTCCAGTTTTTGTTTCCTGGCCTTCACCATGTGCTGTTTCCTGAGCGGGAAGGTCAAAACCCTGGCAGACCCTGATCCGTCAGACAAAGGCCGTTATGCCCTCATCTGCGTGATCATGGCCGTGGTCCTGTTTATCATCGCATGGATATGGAAACACAGTTTTTATGACGCCAGCGTTGTCAAAGACCTGTACTTCATGGGACACCTTGAAATTGTGGAGCTCTCCATGCTGGTGCTAGGCAGCATTTCCGGCGCCCTCTGCCTGTCCGGTTTTATTTATACCGCCCCGAAACTAAGCGCCCTGAGAAACCAACTGGTGACGGAGGTGAAAAATGCAGCCGCTTTAAGCGCGGCCCTGCAAACCACTTTGAGCCAAAATGCGGCAGCGGCTCCCGCGGTTCAGGCCCAGCTGGACCAGGCGGAAATCCGGGCAAGAGACCTAAAAGCCAGGCAGGAAGAACTTTCCGGTGTCTTCAACACCTACTTCATACTGGCTGCCATTATCCTTTCAACGATGGTATTGTGCTCCGGCGCTTTGTATAACACTGCAAACTCACTGGAGTTTGTAAAACTGCTCACGCAGAACTGGGGGTTCAGCCCTGTGAGGACGGACTTTATCTACCTCTATGGCGGACTGTACACGGTGATCCTTTTACTGGTATATATCCCAGTGAGGATGCATGTAAGCGAAGCCGGGCCTGGCACTCCCGCCGCAGCCGCCGCAACAGCGACAAACGGCAAATGGTATGAGTGGGTGAAAGACCCCTTTGCCCAACTGAAGACCGTGCTGGCAGCAGCCTCTCCACTGCTGGTCAGTCTCCTGCAGACTTTGTTCGACTTGTTGTTCAAATAAACCCGCGTAGCCGAAAACGGGAATCAGAGTAGGCACAAAATTCATTTTATGGAAAGAACTTATCAGATCGATCCTTCTGGCGGAGATATTACGATCGAGGTGATCGTCTCCACCAGGGGCATTGCCGCCACCGAAGTAAGCCGCAGGTTAAAAGGCGGATCATACGTATCCATCATCAAGTCTACGGAACCGCCCAATGCAAATGCGGCCGGTATGGTGACGGAAAGAGGGATTGGCCATTCCCCCATACTGAAAGAAGGCAAACTGGATATCTACACCATTGCCCGGCTGGTAAGCGTTCCAGACAGCGATCTGGAGCAGGCCTTTGAAGAATTTACCATTACCTGCATCCTGCGCGGCGGCCCTCAGGGAGCACAACCTTTTACGCTGGAGGCCGCGGAGAAAGAACGCAGTTCATCCAAAAAGCTGCTCGCCGGTAATATCCGCATCGTGTTATTCTAAAAACCAAACCCATGAAATGTTTACCAGTTTTGGCTGTTGTTTTGTTCAGCATGACCACTGCATACGCGCAGAACAAAGACATAAAGCTGACAGACCTCAAAACCCCGAACTCACCCGGGTTCCAGATATTGGACATCTCGCCTTCCAGTGTGGAAAGGCCCACCAACCCACAGGGATTTTCCGTCAAAGTGCTGAACCTCTTCAGCAGCGGCAATGGCATCCCCAAAAACTTCTCGTTTGAGTTCTCCCCCTTTTGGAGCTTTAAACCTAAAGACGAAACAGTCTACAATTATCTTGGCATTCCCAAAGAAGGCGAAAAACTGCCGCCGGCACAAATCCTGAAAGCCCCGCTGCGTAAATTCTCCATCTCCCTCGCGTCCGCATTTTCCGATTCCACCAGCGGCAGCAGTCTGAAAAACACCAATTACATCGCGGTGGGCGCACGTACGAACCTCCTGACGCTCAGAACACGCGGACAGGTGGAAAATATCCATGCCGATCTGCACAATGCGACGCAGATCATGCTCAAAAAAGCCGCCGCCCTTCACGGGCCTGGCGGAGAAATCATACGGCGTCCCGTGGATGAGGTTGATAAGTTGCTTGAAGAAGACGAAGAATACCAGGCAGCCTTAGCGGGCGTTCAGCGGCAACCTTTATTGCTGCTGGATGTTGCCTATGCTTATTCCAACGCCTTTGCGGATAATAAATACGCCAACAGACGGTTCCATAAATCAGGTTTCTGGGCCACGCTCACGGCGAATGCGCAGTTCAAAGCCACCGATCATTTCCTCAGCTTCATTGTCCTGGGCAGGATCACGAATGACAATGTCCTGAAAGATACCGCCAAACTGGTGTTTGAAGAGGACAGGGCGATCGATTACGGCGGCAAACTGGAATATAACCTGAAAAGGTTCAGCCTTTCCGTGGAATATGTAAAACGCAGTTACAACGACATCTCCGCCATCGATACGGAAAGAACGGTAGGCATCCTGCAATACAAGATCAGCAACCAGCTCTATGTAATGGGCACCTACGGCAAAAACTTCGGCAATATCAACAACGTATTTGCACTGCTGGGCCTCAACTGGGGCTTCGGTAGTTCACCCCTTAAAAATGAATAAGAGACGGAAGGCCGTGTATACGGCCTTTCCTTTCCCATTCTTCCATGGAATTCCTTAATTTCACAAAGCATTTAACCTGGCTTCAGGAAATCAGCTTTCCATGAAAAAAACCATTATTGATATATCCGGCAACCGGGCCTTTGCATTTCCGGCGGATGCTGCCATATCTTTCAGGCCGTTTATGGCCCATCTCGAAAAACGCGCTTCGGAGGAACAAGGCCTGAAAGGAAATTTTTACCGCACCGTGCTCGAACGTTTCCACGAAAAACCCAATGTGGAAGCGGATATAGACCTTGAGCACATTTATCAGTACGAAGACCTGCTGGAATACCTCTATGCCATACTTTCCCCTACCCTCGCAGCTGAAAGCGAACTGGCATGGGGCCTTGCTTTTCCTTTGCAGCCCGTACTATTCTACGGTACCGCTTCCATCTACGAAATGCTGACCCACAACCTCCAGGCGCCGGACGATTATACCATCGCCAAAACCCCGCAGGAATATCACCGCGACCGCCTGAAACTGGTCTACTCACTGATCCTTCAAAGACTGTACAACTTCCAGCCCCCGGTAAAGACCGGCCAGTATCACGCCTGGTCCAAAGGCGGCGAAGGCCTGCTGCGCTACTATTATACCGCCGTAAACATGGATTTCCTGGAAGTGACCGTAAAAGGCGAACTGCCATCACTGGATACACGCGAGCTATTGGCCCTGCTTTCAGGCCCTGACGGTTTTGCCGCGCTCGAAAAGATGCTGCCGCTGGAACAGTTCCGGTTCCGGGGCATCGCCATCGTAACGGCTACGGACGTTACGGCGCAACAAGCGGTGGAGAATATCCGGAAAATACGGCTGATGGCCCGGCCCGGGGAAGAAAGAAAAGGGTACGAAGATGTGATCCGTTCGCTGAAAACACTCGTACAAAACGACCGTATCGAATTTGACCTGTTCCCTTTTGTACGGGTGAACAACCGGGCGGTGTACGGCTATGAAAAAAGCGGTACAGGCGTATTGTTCTCCGTATGGGGTGAAGACAATTTTACACCGGAAGAGTTTGCCAAAAACGCCGAAGCCTATTCCGCTCGCCCTGATTCCTTTTATTCACCGGACGTGAGCGACGAAGGGTTAAAAAAGATGTCGTTCGTACAGATGTTCCGCAAGCTGGGCGTCCGTTCCCTGGCGCTGACGCCGGTATTCCACCAGGGCAATGCCGTGGGCGTACTGGGCATGCATACCTGGGGCGACGATCAGTTCGATGAAAAAACGCTGGCCCTGCTGGAGCCTGTCATTGCTCCCATCGGGCAGTTGTTGCAGATCTATATCGATGAATTTAACCTGGAGCTGGAAAACATCATCAAGGAAAAATTCACGTCGATACAACCGGCCGTGCAATGGAAATTCAACGAAGTAGCCTGGCATATCCTTCATCATAAAAAGAAAAACCTCAGCGTGGAAACGGAGCCGATCCGTTTTGAACAGGTGTACCCGCTGTATGGCGCCATTGACATCCGGAACTCCACGATGGAGCGGAACAAGGCGGCCATGGCGGACCTTGACGCGCATCTTCTTTTGCTTACCACCACACTTGCCGCTTTACAGCCGCATCACCAGTCCGTGATACTGGACGAAATGATCTTCCATAGCCGCAAATGGCAGCAGGTGCTGGATCAGGGCCCCCTGCCCACTACGGACGAAGCGAACCTCAACCATTTCCTGAATGAAGAGACCGCCGCGTACCTCCGGCACATCTCCCAGCAGGCGCCCACCACCCGCGATGGTATCGCCGCTTACCTGGACATTGTAAAAAAACCGGACGGGCAGGCGCAGCGCAACCGTCATTCGCTGGAAACCTCCATGCAAAAGCTCAACACGGCGATCAATCAATATTTTGAGCTGGAAAAAGATAAACTACAACAATCCTATCCCTGTTATTTTGAAAAATTCAGGACGGATGGCATTGAATACGATATCTATATCGGGCAGTCCATTGCACCCAAACAGCCTTTTGATCATTTCCACCTGAAACACCTGCGCCTCTGGCAGCTGTCTTCCATGGCCGCCATTGCCAGGCTCACGCGCTCGCTGCTGCCCGAAATGCCCGTGGCGCTTGAAACCACGCAGCTCATTTTTGTACACAACCACCCCATCGATATCAGTTTCAGAACAGACGAAAGGAAGTTTGACGTGGAAGGCGCATACAACATCCGTTACCAGATGATCAAAAAACGTATCGACAAAGTACATATCCGCCATACCGGCGAAAGGCTTACCCAGCCCGGTAAGATCGCGCTGATCTATTTCAACAAAAGGGATGTGGAAGACTACCTGCCCTACATCGGTTACCTGCAGGAGACCGGCGTCATTGAGCCGGGTACGGAAGAACTGGAGCTGGAAGACCTCCAGGGGCTGAGCGGCCTGCGGGCTTTGAGGATAGGCATTCGGTACGAATAACCGGGGAAAAGTGGTATATTAGGTATATCCGCAAGCAACAACCCCAATGGCCGAAAATTTCAAAATATATCTCCTGGACATATTGTCCGTGCTGCTGCCCGGCGGCCTGCTGGTAGCCCTGCTCGCCCGTTTTGAAGGCCTTGCGGGGAAATACGCCAGCCTGTTCCTTACAGACAGCGACAACTGGATGGCCATTGTGGTATACATCGGCATCGCCTATATGCTGGGGCATTTTATCTTTTTCCTCGGCTCTTACCTGGATGATATTTTGTTTGAGCCATACCAGAAAGTGTTCTGGAAAGACCCGTTGCTGAAGGCGATTGTCATCAACTTCAAAGAAGAAAAAACCGGCATTGCGGACCGCGCCGCGCTGAACGCGTTTAAATGGAGCTGCGCCTGGCTGCTGAAACATGAACCGGCGATGTATTCCGTGGTGGAGCGGCATATTGCGGAATCAAAGTTCTTCAGAAGCCTGGTGGTAGTACTGCTGGCCGGGGTGATCATATCCTGCATTAAAAATGAATGGTGGATGGCCGTGACGGCGTTTGTCCTCGTTTTCTTTTCCATCATACGGTATCTCACACAAAGAAGCAAAGCTATAGAAACGGCTTACCAGTATGTGATCACCGCCTCAGGCATCCGGTTTCAGCCCGCGGAGTCCGCCATGATGTACAGCCGCCTGATGGAACAACGCGTTTGGGTGCGTGAAACCGGGAAGAGCGGAGCGGGTGACTTTTTCAGGAAAGTGCGCGTACTGTTGATGCTGATCTTTAACAAAACAGCTGCTGCTTCCGGCAGTGCAAAGTCGGGGGAGCTCCGCTGGTTCTTTACACAACCGGATGAAACGATCGAAACGTTTTTCCAGTCACATGGCAAATCCCTTTCCGCCGCCGCTTCCCGTACAGACCAGTATCTATCCATTCCCGGCAGGGACGATATGAGCATCAAGATCCGCGAAGGGAAAATGGAGATCAAAAAACGGACGGGCATCCCCGTGCCTGTACACCCCGGCGCTCATGCCAGCGGCTTCCTGGAAGACTGGGAGAAGTACATGTTCAGGCTGCAGGACGACAAGATACCCGTAAACGGCAGCGGATACTGGCTGGCTGTAAAAAAGGACCGCATCGGGCTTAAATTCAGCCCAAACGGGCAGGGAGAATGGGCCGTGCTCGACATCAAAGAAAAAACAACCACAGGCTGCCAGGCGGAATACACCCGGCTCATCATCAACGGCAGGGAAAGTTATACGTTTGCGCTGGAGTGGTTTGGCATGAAAGGGAAACAGCCTATGCCGCCTGCACTGAATATGCTTTTTCAAAATTTATTCCTGGACATTCAACATTCATGCGGATACAATGCTTACCTGAACAAAGTGGCTATGCCAGGTAATCCCCTACCGGAAAACAGTTGATACCCTCTACATACCTGAAAGAATCCGTTGTATAGATATCGTCGACCCCTTCAATGGAATTGCCTTTGCTGAAAATGCCATGGCTCACTATGAGGTTTACTTTCACGTCTGTTTCTTTCATACATTCCACTACATTTTTAATGCCGGGGGATTGCACGGGATAATGCATCTACCTCAACACGCCAGGAGATGCAATAATAGTTTTGACATATACAAATTTTAATTTCTTCGATTATTTAATTTGCTTCATTGAAAATTTATCAATAGCTTTATTTGCCTGTTGACCGTCCATTGAATTAACCTAAACCCAGCATCCAATGCTTAAGGATCCACCCCCCTTACCCCCGTCTGCCTGGAACAGCCTGTTTACCCAGCTATCGGCGCAAGGCAGCACATTCAACACACCTTTATCGGCCAGTGACTGGTATTTTGCCTTCCTGTCTTCCGTGGACCAGGATGAAAAAAACGGTCTTTATTACGTCATGTTCGAAGTTGTGCCCAAAGAGTGGGTGGACAACGTGATCATGAGTGGAGACGCCGACATCAGCACGCTTGCGCCCGTTTCGCCTGCCAGTTGCTACTGGATAAACGGCGTGACGGAAAACGTCATCCTGAATGCGCTCGGCCTCAAATCCCCTGATGAACTGGCTGTAGGTTCCTGGTATGTCATGCAGCTGAAAAAAGGCACCTCCGGCATCAGCGGCGACCTGTACGACCCGGACCTGGATATGGAATTTGATACCTGAGCCCGTACATAAAGTGAGCGTGATGGCTTATTACGGGTATATGAAACCCGAACTTCTTCCTGGAAACAAGACTGATCAATGAACCCCCGGGCGGCTGAATGCCTGGCTGTAAGACTGATCCTGACAACTCAGAACGGATAAAAATTAATACTGAAAACCCGCGCCTCTCTTATCTGACCCGTTTACAAGCACTTTCGACAATTGTTAATCTACCCGGCTATGAACACCAATCCCAGGTTATACCACGGACAGTATTCAATGTCCAACGTACAGCTGATTTCTTTGCCCACAATTGGCAATCCTGACAACCCCGCGACCGAGGCCGTGAAACCACCTACAGGCAAATGGGACGGGCGATTGCGCCGGCGTTACAATCCATATGGAAGACCCGCGCCAGTGGTGGCGCCAGGGCCGGTTGCGCCCCCGGTACTGCCACCCATCAGCAGCATAGGTATCATGGACGTTGGCATAGCGAACTGCAATATGCTGATTGATCAGAACAACGAACCGATCCTGTATTACGACCTGGGTTACCCGCTCTGGTTTTATCTTTCCACGCTGCCCAACACCATGCGCGCCGGCAATGCCGCTTACCTCGGCCCTATCGCGCAGAACCAGGCCGGCACGCTGGAAGTCGTGCTTTCGCATTGGGACTGGGACCATTGGCGCCTGGGGCGTGTGGCAGGGCTGAACAACATCCGCTGGACCTATCCGAACCAGAACATCGGGCCGTCCGGCACCAATTTTATCAATTCCCTCGCAGTAGCAAACAGGAACAGGTTCGCTGCGCCGTTCCAGGTATTACCCAATTATACGATCTATCAATGCACGGTGCCGCCGGGCACCCCCGCAGCCATGATCCAGAATAATACCGGCCTGGCCCTTTCCGTCTTTATCAACCTGCCTACCGCCGATCTGACCTGGAACGCGGTGCTGCTCACGGCTGATGCGAACGTTATGTATACAGGCGCGGCGGCGGGCATATTGCCGCTTACCGGCATACTGGCTGTGCATCATGGTTCCAATGCCAATGGCGCCACCGCCAATCTTCCGGCACAGGCCGCTAATTATAATAACGCGGGCAGGATATTTTTCTCTTACGGCGTGAATTCCAATAACGGTAATCATCCCTACGGTTTCCCTGTGCCCGCGGCCATTGTAGCCTGGCAGAACGCGGGATGGACGCTGGCGATATCCACCGCGGAAGGCGCCAATATGAATGCAAACCCGCCGAACCTTGCCGGCCGCGGAAACATCCGCGTAGCCGCAAACGTAGCGCTGAACGCATTTTACAACGGCACCGCATTCGTCAATTTCCCGAACCTGATCAATTAATTCACATGCAGCTGATAACTCCCATGACTTCCCTGGCGGAAGTTAAAACCTGGCTGAATGCGCAAACACCCGGCACTACGGTGAACGTCTCGAACGATATGTTCCGCGCCGCGCTGGTCAATAAACTGTTCGGGTTCCTGCCTGAAACCGTCATTGCGGTAAACAACGCAACCATTGATGTACAGACCGCCACCGCCACACTTTCCGGCACCGGCACCATCATCGGCCAGGCGAACACAGCGATCACTTTTGTGTTTACTCAACCCGCCACTGCCCTGCTGGCCGGCCTCCGGCTGGACCTGGACGCATCGGTGCAGTGGACCCTCATCCAAAGCTTTTCGCTGGCATTCACGAACCTCAAAGCCACCTTCACACCGGATGAATCTTTGCAGGTCATCGCCATGTCTTTCACCAGCGACATCCAATCGGGCAGCAATACCAACATCAACATACCCGTGAACATCAGCGTGGCTTCCTTTGAAGGTGACTGGACCTTATCCGGCAGCTTCACCAGCATCGGCAACCTTACGGCTGAACTGATAGATGACATTGCCGGGAACACAGCCATCACCAGCATTCTGCCTTCAGAACTGGCGATCATCAGCAACTTCAGGCTGAATGGTTTCCAGATGGCATTTAACCCCGTAGCGCAATCCTGCTCCTTTATACGCGTGGTGATAGAGTATGCGGCGGACTGGAAATTCTTCAACGACAAATTCATCGTAGACGGCATCTTCCTTGATTTCGAGATCACCGAGCCGCTGTCCGTCAATAAATCCTTTCACGCGCTGCTGTATGCGAACATGACATTGGGCGGCACGAAATTCCAGGTGGGCGGCCAGTTCCCGGACAAGTCCGTGTATGCGAACCTGTTGCCCGACAGCTCACTGAACGTGAACAGCGTATTCCAGTTCTTTCATATACCGCTCCCTGAAAACTTCCCGCAGGTGGACATCAGCCTGCTCGGGTTTGTTTTTTATACGTCCAGCAATGCATTCAACTTTAAGCTGGGCATCACCAAACCCATCCCCATTGCGGCAAACGTATCCTTCGACAGTTTTTATTTCGAAATAGGCGCCGCCAACAATCCCAATACCGGCGCGCTGAGCCCCTTCGGCAGTGTGAAGGGCCAGTTCACGATACAAACCACTACCCTGCTCATGTCCGCCGCTTACAATTCGGCTACCGGGCTGGATATCCGCGGGGAAGTGGACAACCTGCCCATCGGTGCCATTCTTGCAGACCTGGCCTCGAAGTTCGGCGTGACGGAGATACCCGCGTTTATCGCGAAAATAATGCTGGACAAACTCGTACTTACCTACAACACGAGCTCCGGCAACTTTACTTTTTATTGCAAGGGCAGCCTGCCCATGGCGGAAAATACACTCACTATCGAAGTGAGCCTTACCGCGATCAAAACCGGCGCTACCTTCAGGAAAGACATTGAAGCGAAAGGCATTGTTACCTACAATGACCAGGTGTTCACCCTCATCTTTGACAGTACCTCCACAGATGTTACCTTCTCCGCTGAATGGGAAGACAAAGGCAAACCGATCGGCTTCGGCGATATCGCGGGGCTGCTGGGGCTGGGCAACGACATCCCAGCTATTCCCGAAGGGCTTGACCTGGGCTTAAAATCACTGAAGTTCACCTACAACTATACCAAAAACGAGTTCGTGATGAACTCCGCGTCGAACCTGTTTGGTAACACGGTATTTGTAGCGACGAAAAATATATTGCAAACCAAGTGGCTGTTTTTCTTCGGCCTGTCCACCGGCGCGAAGATAGACCTGTCCAACCTCCCGGTGATAGACAGCATTCTGCCCGCCAGCGCAACGCTGGCCATAGAAGGCATCCAGGTGGACATTGCTTCGCAGGCGCTGGATAAAGCCGCCGGGGACGCCATCAACAAACTCATCGATGCATATTCACCGCCGGGCATCACTTATCCCAAAGTGCCGGAAGGCGGCATGCAGCAGGCCGTGGATTTTTCCATGGTGCTGAACATCGGCGGCACGAGGATACCGCTGGGACTGGGCGCCGCATCCAACACGCCGCCCCGGGCGCTTGCCACCACACCCGGCGGCACCACGCTCTGGTATAATCTGCAAAAGAGCTTCGGCCCGCTGTACTTCGACAAGATCGGGCTTTCCTACATGGACTCCCACATTTACGTGGTGGCGAATATATCCGCTACCGCGGGCGGTCTCACGATCGCTTTGAATGGCATCGGCATCAGCCTGCCCATCACGGACTTTGCGGTGAAGTTTACCCTGAGCGGCGTCGGCATCACCTATTCCGGCGGCCCGGTAACGATCAGCGGGGCATTACAGGGAACTTTCAAACCGGTGAACCTCACCGGCCTCGTGCTGATAAAAGTACAGGTGCTCACCATCAGCGGCATCGGGGGATATACGACGGTGAACGACAAACCCTCCATGTTTCTGTACGCGGTGATCAACTATCCTATCGGCGGGCCGGCATTTTTCTTTATCACCGGTCTTTCCGCGGGTTTTGGATACAACCGCAGCCTGGTGATACCGGATATCAACGGCGTGGCCACTTTCCCCTTCGTACAGTTCGCCATGGGCACCGGCAACGTGCAGGTGCCGAACCCGCAGGGGAACATAGCGGAGCAGGTGAACAGCGTTTTACAGACACTCATCGATAAAGGCACCGTAGCGCCCGCTGTGGGCACGAACTGGCTCGCGGCGGGCATACGCTTTACTTCCTTCGAGATCATCGATTCTTTCGCCTTATTGAACGTAATTATCGGCACCACCGTGGAGATAGACCTGCTGGGCCTCTCCCGCCTGATCATTCCGCCCGGGGCGGGCATACCCGGCTCACCGGTGCCTATCGTGGCGCGCGCGGAGCTGGCGCTGAAAGCGTCCTACACCTCGGGTACAGGACTGGTGGCTATACAGGGGCAGCTTACCACCAACTCTTACGTACTTTCTCCCAGCTGTCATCTCACCGGCGGCTTCGCATTTTATTTCTGGTTCGCGGGTGATCATGCGGGCGACTTTGTGATCACGCTTGGCGGTTACAACAATGCGTTTACCAAACCGAACTACTACCCCACCGTGCCCAGGCTGGGCATCAACTGGCAGGTGGACAGCAACCTGTCCGTCAAAGGCGGGGAATATTTCGCGCTCACGTCCAACGCGGTGATGGCCGGCGGCTACCTGGAAGCCATGTGGCAAAGCGGCAGCATCAGCGCATGGTTCAGCCTCCAGGCGGATTTCCTGATCATGTGGAAACCCTTCTATTACGACATCAGCGCCAGTGTAGACATTGGCGCGTCGTTCACCATCAAGGTATGGTTCATCCATAAAAAGATCACCATCCACGTAGGCGTAAGCCTTCACATCTGGGGGCCGGACTTTTCAGGCACCGCGAAGATCCACGTGGCCATTATATCCTTTACTATTTCCTTTGGCGCCAAAGGCAGGACCGTGCCGCCCGCGCTTACCTGGGGCCAGTTCACACAGGAAATGCTGCCGCAGGAAAAAGGCGCCGCGCCGCGTGTGTACACCAGCAAAGGCATGGCCACAACTCCCGCGCCGGATGTGTGTAAACTCATGATCAGCAACGGGCTCGTGACCACGCTCAGCGACAAGGACGGCGAGCTGAACTGGATCGTGAACCCCGAGAAGTTCGAGCTGACGGCCACCGCGCTCATCCCTTCCAAAACATGGGCCTTCAGCGGAAACATCACGCTCGGCCCGGCGCAGCCGCCAGAACAGCAGAATACAGACTTCGGGGTACGGCCGGTGAATGTAAAAAGCGCGGACTTTACCTCCGAGCAGACCATTACGATCACCTCCATCGAAACCAGCGTATTCCACGCCACCAAGGTGCTGCAGAATGTATCCAAAGCCATGTGGGACCAGATCAATTTCAATGGCCCGGGCGGCAAACCGGCGATAGGCGATCCTTTGAACGGAACTACTTTAAAAAATGTGCTCACCGGCTTTGTGATATCGCCTTTTGTAAAAACGCCGCACGATACCCTCCCCATCCTGCTGAAATGGCTGCAATACGGCGTGGACCCTGAGAAGCCGCGCTGGGACTGGAGCCGTCCGTATATCGCTACAAAAAGCGACTTCAAAGACGATACGGTGCCCGGCACCATCATGGACAAAACAGCAAAAGCCAACCGCACAGCCTTGCTGAAAGCCGTGAACCGCAACCACCTGAACGTAAAAGAAACCGTGGACGTGGACGGGCTGGCGGAAGCTGCCACCGATTACCTGCTGGCCGATCCTTTAATGCAATTACTCGGAGAAGAAAAAATATAACGCATGATCACAGACAACGAAAAACAGGTCACCTTCATCCAGTTCGACGAACCGCCGCTTCAGGCCGGGGAGTACACCATCACGCTGAAACAAAAGGTGAACCTGCAAGCCGAGCCTTATACCGTCACCCGGAAGTTTGCCGTATCCGGCGAACGTTTTGTACTGGCTGATGAAGACATCAACTCGGTGTTCCCGCCGAACCTGGCCAACGGGGAATTCTCCGGCGCCATGGCCCACGTGGTGTTCAACCGCAGAACACTGCCCTGGGAACGTACCGCGGTGGCCGGTCAGGCGGATACACCCTGGCTGGCGGTGCTGCTGCTGAACAAAGACACTGAGCTGCCCGTGCAGCGGAAAACAGCCAGGGACCTGGTACCGAAAGGAACAGCCATCACCGTGCAGGGCTCCACCCTCACCGGCACCGGCGAAATGCCGGCCGGGTATATCAGTTATCCCGGTTTCCAGACGCTGGAATATGGCGAAACGCCCGATACGCCCTGCAATGTGATAGATATACCGGTAGCCCTGTTCAACCAGATCGCGCCGGCAAAAGAAGACCTGCCTTTCCTCGCACACCTGCGCAAAACAGACACCATTGCAAAAGCCGGCGTGGATGCTTCACTGGAAGACAGCGACTATGCCGTGACATTGTGCAACCGCATCCCGCTGGGCGGTGCGGACAGTTACGCCTATCTCGTATCGCTGGAGAACTTCGGAGCATACCTGCCAGGAACTGATGGCACGAACAACATTCCCGCCGGCACACAATACGTGCGGCTGCTTTGTTACCGAGCATGGAATTTTTTTCTCAACAACATGGACCAGAATTTCCGGGACCTCCTGGAAAACCTGAATAAAGACCAGAACGGGCTTACCACGCTGCAATTCCCTTTCCCCGGCCTAACGCCCACAGTCGAGGAGGTACAGGCCGCCCTCGCCGGCCAGGCGGCCGGCACGCTCAGCTCCGCGCAGGCGGATGTACTGGTAAAAAACGCCATGATGATGGGTTACATCCCCGCGGATCATCACCTGCGGCATGGCGGGCATACCGTATCATTTTACCGCGGGCCGCTGGCCCCATTTGCCGTGAGAGAAACGGTGAAGGTACCCGTATCCACACCGGATGCGCTGAACCGGTACAATCCGCAAACGGGCATGTTCGACGTGTCTTACAGCGCGGCCTGGCAACTGGGGCAGCTGCTGGCCCTGCAGAATAAAAACTACGCAACGGCGCTGTACAACTGGAAACGCCAGGAAACCGCCGCTGAAGTGGTGGCGGAAGAAGAGATCATCCTGCGGGAGAAATACAAAAATATTAAAGCATTCAGCAAGATCTTCAACGCCCGCAAGGCAGCCCTGAGCACTAAAGCGGAAGATGACGAACTGCTGAAAGCAGTTACGGAATGGCTGGGCAAACTCAGCACGCTGAACGGCGTGCCGTTCAACTACCTCCTGCCGGACACCAGTATGCTACCGCCTGAATCCCTCCGGTTTTTCGAACTCAACAACAGCTGGATAGACGCCATGATGGATGGCGCTTTCAGCGTAGGCCGCTCTACCGAAAGAGAGCGGATGCGCGACCAGAAACATATCACATCCATCTTTCCGAAAGCCAGGGCCGCATCCTGCCGGCAACGCGCCAGGCGGCCACATTTGCTCAACGCGGGCAGCGACGCAAAAGTGGTAACCGGTTTCCTGATGCGCTCCATGCTGGTAGGCGGCTGGCCCGGGCTGGAAATAAACGCATACAAAGACCTGGACGCCAAAGAAGAAATACCGCTGATCAGGATGGAACGGCTTTCATCAGAAGTGATGATCGCACTGTTTGACGGCAGACTAAAATGCCTGGCCGTACACGAACCACCGGAAACCCTTCACCAGGGCGTGAACGGAACGGCTGCCACCGGCTTCAATACTTTGCTGCGCGTGATCAAAGGCGACAACCCCGGGCAGCAGATCGGCACCAGCACCGCGCCCATCCCCATGCGGACGGACAATCAGACCATCCAGGTCAAAACTGCCGCAAAGAACATTCTCGATACGCTCAACGCGCCGCCCATCAGCGAAGGCATCACCACTTTCACTTCCGCGGAATTTGCGCTGGAGATGATCAGGAGCGCCGTCAAGGTGGAATTTATCTATGACCCGATAAAATCAACAACATGAGCAACGACCTGACAACAGGCCTGACGGTGCCCGTGGATATCGCTGCGCTGTGCGTAGGCATCAAAGACGAGCAGGACAAACTACACGGCACATCCACCTTTGCCGGCGCCACTACTTTTTTTACGGACCAGACGGGGGACAACCAGGCCTTCCTTGGCTCCAACGTGGCGCTCTCCTTCCAGCAGGCGCCGTGGCAGCAGTTGCAGACCGGCATACATGTGCACTGGGCCTTACCCCAGGCGCTCACACACGGGCAACATACAGAAGAAGGCGATCTTGAGTTCTCCGCGGCGCCCAACCGCTGGCTGGTGAGCCGCATTATCACAGACGGCGCCACGCTTACGCGCACGAGTTGGGTAGTGGAAAGCGATTTCCTCTACGAGAAGCTGCCCGCCAGGCAGCTGGCCATCACGCTGCCGGTGATCACCGCTACCGAAGCGGAACAGAACTACCGTTACTCCGGCCGGAATGTGCCATTTGACGCACAATGGAAAGAACCGGATAATGCACCGGACTTCGTAGGGCTGACCGGCGGCGAACTGACCGCCGTATCCAACGGTGAGCCTTCGTTCGCGGCGTATTACCCGGACAGCAACAGCGTATTCGGGTTTTACGACAATATGAGCGGCGTGAAGGTGCCGGACGGCGGCACGGTGAATATCATGTACCAGGTGACAGGCTGGTACACCAACCCCGTCAACGATCCTTTGAACGGCGGCAAAACCGCCGCACAGATACAGGAACTGTACGACTGGACCTTCACCAGCGACGTGGCTGATCAGCAGGCCCACTGGTCATTGTACAGCGGTCTTATACAAAACATAACATGGAGCCCGGATAAAGATTACATCGTGGGCCAGGCCCTGCAGGAGCCGATAAAAGCCGTGGTGACCGTGGGTAATACGCCGCCGCAGACCTTTTCGGCTTATTTTAAAGATCAGTATTACAAGGACCAGCCTTTCTTCGAACAATTATTCGATGCCTTCCAGATGGGCCTGCTGGAGGACTTCCGGCAACCGACGCCGGACCAGATGGCATTGCTGGAAGAGGCGCTGCACCAGGATGAATTTGCCAACCAGCAAAGCGGCATCATTTACCTGATCGTTGTCAAAAATGACCGGAACGAAGAAATCCCTGTTGAAAACCTGCCGGTGGCACTGGGCGACGCGCTCAACCTGTTGAATTTCTACCGGCAGCAGCTGGATGAATACCGCTTTTTTGTGAGCAGCTTCCAATGGGAATTATTCTCCGACTGGTACCGCCTGATGAAAACAACGGATACCGATACACGTAATACCCTGTACAGACAGCTGAGGCAGATGGTGACGACGGAATGGAAAACCATCCAGCAGCAGTATGAAACATACGAGGCGCTGGAAGCCAACCAAAAAACTTCCGTAACCACCCAGATCAATGCGCTGGATGCGGCTTATCTTTTAAAGACAACCGAAGCGCCGCGATACTGGCAGCCTTCGGAACCCGTAGTGCTTATTACCACAGAGCACCAGCCACGGCAAAGCGTACGGTATGGCAATGTGATCTATTCCGCGGAGAACGGTTATCTGCAATGCCGTTTGTCCAACCAATTACTTTCAGCCATAAAGGTGAACAAAACAGACATCCCCGCATCCGGCTTTTCTTCCATCAGTTTTCCCACTCCCAATCACCTGCCCCAGCCGGATACGATCAACAACCTCCTGCTGGAATCCGTATTGCTCAATACAAGTGTAGTGGCGAACCTCTCCGGCCTGCCGGAACCTCAACTGCAAGCCGCTCTCAAAACGGCCCTGGAAGGCGGCGCACAAACAGATTATACTTTTACCGGCCTGCCACCCGCCGAAGTAGCTGTACACTGGTGGAACGGTAATAACTGGAGCCCGGTGTTCCTGGAATGGTCCGCCTTTTTTTATCCCCTGCACACCACGGAACAAGACGGCAAACTCCAGGACTACAAGCCCGGCTTCTTCACCGATCATTATACCATAGGCACTTCAGAGGGAGGGCTGGTGAGTTATACCGGTACACTGGACCCCGCAACCATCGATTTTGATGTGGCCCCGAAATATGTGGGCGGCGCCATCATGGGCACCAGTGCGGCGCAAAGCCTGGTGAAACAACTCGGCGAATACCTCGCGGACCATACGGATGAAGAACTGCAAAAGATACTCGACGCGCTCGGGCAGAACCTTTTCTTCTCGCAATCGCTGAACGGATTTACCAGCCAGCTCACCATGCAGGAGCAACAGGTACAGCTGAACATCAAAGCGGCCGAAACTAATCCTTATGTAGTTCTCACCGCCGCCGTGGCGGACATTGCGGGGGATTTTGAAAAGGTATCGCCGCTGCCCAACGGGCACTACAACCCCGTGCGCGCGGGTTTTATGAAACTGAAATTCAAGGCCATTGACGTATACGGCCAGAAGCGGGAAGTGAAGATAGAAGAGCTGCGTACCGCGGCTTCCATGAGCACCTGGTTCGACAAAAAACCGGTGAAAGATATCGTGTATATGCCCGCAAGGCTGGCGCAGCCCTCCCGGCTGCTGTTCCGCTGGCTGGCTTCGCTGGGCTCGGACTTCATACAGGAAATGGACGCATTGCCTTCCGTAACGCCTGTGATCGGCTGGCTCATGCCCAATCACCTGGACGGCAGCCTCTTTTTTTACGACCAGGAAGGCAGGCCGCTCGGCAATCTCGGGCTGAATGGCAACAATACCGCCATCGTATGGCAATCCGCTCCCGGAAACGATGCCACCATCGACGAGGACGTAACACAGGTGTTTAACCTCCAACCCGCCCCCTACAAGGACATGGCGATAGCGCTCAGCACCGCCTCCGTGGATTTCTTTACAGGTTTTTACAAAGCGATCGACGAGATGCACAACTTCATCAACCCGCAAAGTTATGCCCAGAACACAGACCTCGCCGTGCTCATAGGCCGCCCGGTGGCTGTGGCGCAGGTAATGCTGCAACTGGAGCTTTGCGGAGGCCCCGTGTATAACCAGAGCTATATCGCGGTGAACAAACAGGAATTTGAATACGACAATAACTTCACCGGTGTGGACTTCCCCGTCATCCTCGGCGATCTCGAAAAAATAAATGACGGGCTGATCGGGTACTTCAAACAGGAATCATCCGTGTACGATTATGCATCTTTTTTCACGCAGGGTACAGACAATACCAGCGGTACCGGTGTTACGAAGCCAGATGAAAAAACGCTCCGGCTCACCGCCCGCAGGGGCTCCTCTGTTACCGAAAGCAAACGCGTGCTGCTGCTGCTCGATCCACGCGCGGCCGTACATGCCACCATGGGCATCCTTCCCACCAAGGCGATAGACATCCCCGCGTCCATGTACCTGGACACGCTGAGCATCCTTGAAATGACATTCCTGGTAGCCCCTGTATTCCGCGGCGCCAGCGGCTTCCAGCTGCCATTGCCCAAAGAGGAAGGTTACCAATGGTCATGGATAGAAGAAGAAATGATCCCCGGCGGGAATACCTGGGTAACGGACCCTGAAATCGCCACCACCACCGGGCAGGCGGTGGCCGCTTACACCCCGCAGCGGATCACGGAAGGATGGCTGCGGCTGAACCCCATGCTGCTGCAATTCAAACTGCTGAACAACCTGGGCCAGCCTGTTGTCAAGACCTCCTCCACTGTGGACCTGGACCTGCACGTGACCAACAAAAAACCCTCGAAGCTGCAATTTAAACCGGGGCAGCTGATCGGCGAAGAACAGCCCAATACCGGCTCTATGATCTATATCCACTTCGGCGATCTTGTAAGCCAGGCGGACGTGGAGAATGTACAGATCGACGCGCCCGGCTGGTCATTTAAGAACCTGCAAAACCCTTACTACGGGAGTTATTGGGGAGGCACACCCGGCGCAGCCGTGATACTGGAGGCAGGGCAGTCGCTCGCCTTCCACCTGCGAAATGTAAAAACCACCGCACAGGTTGGCCAGGTGCAGGTGTTCTTCGACTACTACAACATCACCGGCATCAATGACGGAACAGACGCATCCATTATCAATACTGAAAAATAATTCTTTAACCCTGACAAAATCTGAAATGTTATGCTAATTCAAAACACCTCTCCGGACGCCGCATTTGCCGTCAGCAATGGCAATGCCAGGCGGATGAACCTGCCGGATTACCTGTTGCTGCAGGCAGGTCCCGATCAGCTGTCCTTTGCCGTGAACAACGCGGATGTTGAAAATACTATTTACATCACCACCGATCCGGCTTTGAACAAGCTGACTTTTGTGATCACCACAAATGTTGACAATACCACTTTTACACCGGGCACACTGGTGCCCATCTCACAAGCGCCCACCGGCACCGGTTCCCTATTATACCTGAACCTGGCGAACCTGAAACTCTCAGCGGCCGAATTTGAGGCACTGGAAGTGTCCGCCACCGGCTGGGCTTTTGAGAAATACGCACCCGCCACACTGGCCATGACGCCCACGGAAGAAGTCGTAATCAACAACTCCACCTCGTCATCCATTACCATCTCTATCAACAAACTGACGCTGGCCACACCGCCTTCCGTCCCCAATACGGACCTGAACGTGACCGCCTTCAGAACACCGCCCGTAACCCTGGACGATAAAATGCCGGAAGTAGTTTTCTTCAAAGTATTATTGCAGGCGGCGCCGGACGGCAATAAAAATCTTTATGAAAGCATAGACGTGGCGCTTACCGGCGAGCCGTTTGTTGTGAACAGCATTCCTGACTACCAGGTTGCCAATAATCTTTCTTTTGTGCTGAAGCCCGGGCCTACTCCCGCCACGGTACCGGCAGGGCCTGATACAAGGTTCTTCGTATCGTTTGTATACGCATCCGGCAAACCCGGCTATGGCGCCATCACCACGCCGAAAAGAGCCGCGGACATCCTGTTGAAACAAGGGCAGAACGCATCCGACTGGTCCGTAATCCTGGACCCCGGACAGCAGAACCCTACCTGGCAGCTGGTGCCGCCAGATGGCGCGCCGATCATCGGCACGGGTGTAAAATCGATCGTGGAGTTTAATATCAGCAATATCATTACGGAATTTGAACCAGGCCCTACGCTGATGTTCGTACAATACGAAAATATACCCGGATACAACGACGGCTCCTATTACATCCTGCTGAATAAGGTGCCACATGTGGCCATTCATTCATTCGACGCTTCGCCCAACCCCGCTTACCTGGACGAAAACGGCAAAGCCCGCATCCGGCTTACCTGGGACGCGGAGCACGTAGGTACCCTGATGCTTTATCCATCGCTGGTGAACCTGACAGGACTGAATTACTACGACGTGGACATAGACACCACGTCATCGTTTACACTTGCCGCCACCGGGCAGGAACTGAGTAATAAAGGGAACACGGCCTCCCGGCCGCTGCAGGTGACCGTGCTGCCCAGGGTGAATTCATTTGTAGCCAGCCCGCAGAATGTGTATTACAAAAGTTTCCCCGACGAAGTAGCGCTTTCATGGAACGTGAGCACTGGTGGGAAAATAAGGCTGATCAGCAGCATCACGGGGGAAAGTCCTTTTTCATTTAATCCTGTCGCCATGGTGGACCAGATGATCAAAGAACCGCAGATGGTAACGCTGGTGCCGGACGGGGAGAAAAACCCGATCTTCCACCGCAGCGTGGTATTGTCCGCATTTAAGGTGACCAGCACGAAACAGGACATCAATGTACCCAATACACTCATAGACCTGTTGCCCACCGGCGAAGTATTCTTTACGATCAATTTTGACTCGGAGGAACTGAATGCGGTGAACACGATCGATCTTAAAAAAGCCTGCAACGGCCTGCAACTCGGCAAAGGACTCAAGGCACTGGCCGTATCGCCGGATGGTAAACTGGTATATGTAGTAAGCTCGGCAGACAAAAAGATCTATGTCGTAAAAGTGGACAACAAACCTGGCGCTTTCTCCATGAGCGTGGTGACCACGATAGAAGACGCAGGCGCACAGCCGGTTGACATTGCCGTATCACCGCTCGGCACCCAGATCTACGTGGTGGACAGGGGCAGCGGCATCACCGGCTCGCTGATCGTATTCAACAAAGACGGCAGTAACTATAATAATGCCGCTACCGTAGAGTTGCAGGGCGCGCCGCAGTTCCTTGCAGTGAGCCCTTCAGGCGAATACATTTTCGCCACCAACTCCGGCAGCAACTCAATGACGGTGGTGGCCCGCACTTCCGCGGATTCATTCGAAGTAGCCAAAACCATCACCACCGGCGCCATGCCGATGGACCTCTGCACCAGCCCTGACGGCAAATGGATATTCGTATGTAACGCGGCGGCAAACAATGTGATGGTGATCAACGCCTCCACTTTGTCCGCCACCAGTACCCTGCTTTCTACCGGTAAAGAACCCACTTACATTTCCGTTACGCCTTCATCGGATTACCTGTTTGTTTCCAACAGGATCGACAAAACCGTTACGCTGATCGGGATGGATATCGGCATCGGTAAATACAAAGTGCTGGACCGCGCTATTTCAAGCGGAGCGGGTATTATGGGCACGGCCATTTCGCCGAACGGGCACCAGGTGTTTGCCGCAAGCGGAAGCGCCAGCGCATTTTCCGTGCTCAGCCTGGATACTTACGAAACCCTCAGCCCGGCGCTCACATCGAAAATAACGACGCCTACCTCCACCGCCGCCAGCGCGGACTACCGGAAAGTAGCCATATGGGCCCGCCCCAGCGTGAACACCAAACGCGGCCAGGGCGCCAGCCTCATCGATGTAAAAACGCAAACGGCCGCACAGGTAATGGTGGGCCTGGATGTGTACGACATTGTATATTCCCCCGATAAAAAACTGGCGTTTGTGATCCAGGGCAAAGACGATACGCTGAGCCTGCATGCCCGATCCGTGACCGGTTTCACGGACTTTCATACCATCGATGGGTTCACCGGCGTACCCAACAGGCTGGCCGTGACCACAGACGGCGGCAGGCTGATCGTTTCCGTATCAGGAGCGAATGCAAACAAAGACACGGCAGTGGTGATCGTGGATACCGCCGATTTTAAAGTGCTGCAAACCATCCTGCTGCCCAAAGTGGAAGACCGCACTTCCCTGCCGCTGGCCGTAACCCCGGACGATTCGAAGATATTCATCGTGCAGAACGATACCGTGTCTATCCTGAAAAAAGAAGGCAACGAATATGTGCTGGATTCCCACCAACTTACGGTGGGCAAGGAGAGCAACGTGGCGGGCATATTGCCCGACGGCAGCAAAGCCATTGTGGTGGCCAGCGAAAGCCACAGCATCGCGGTGATCGATACAAAACATTACGAAATCCAGACCTACCTGATACCGGACAGCTACAGCAACTATGTATCCGGCCTGGCCATTTCGCCGGACGGTTCAAACATCGTGGTGTCCGATACCCAGGGCGGCAATGTACTGATGCTGGACACACTTACCTATACGGTATTCGCTAAGTTGCCCGTTGGCAAGTTCCCCCAGTATCTTTGTTATCTCCGCGACGCGTCCGCGCTGTACGTGCCAAACCTGCTGTCCAACAGCATCAGCGTGGTAAGACAGATCCAGCCGGTGAGCGCCACCGAACACATCGCACACCCCGGCGATGACGTAGCAGCCTACGAAGGCATGTATATCCGGAAATACCTCGGCCAGACCGGCCCCATACCCGTCCAGAGCGGCGTGACCATCAGCCCGGACATCATTCCCTACGGCACACTGCCCACCCAGGACCCGAAGGAGTTCATCACCCCGGAAAACTGGAATAAAGACATGGCCAAAGATGTGTTATCCGCCCAATACAACAACCTTTATGTACGCGGGGACAACAATGCCACCGAACAGAAAACAATGACCCTGGAATTGAACTGGTCGCCTTCCAACCTCGTAATGTGGCCCAGCAACTGGGCGGACAACCTGATGCCCATCAGCGGCAAACCCGGCGAATTCAGTCAGAAAGTGACCGCGGAAGCCAGTTCCAAATGGGTGTCCATGGTGCCATTCCTCTGGAATACACCCCAGCTGCCGCCCGAAGCCGATCACTTCTGCCTGGTAGCCCGGCTGGATGAGCCGGTGCCCACGGTGAACTTCTCCTGGGACGAGCTGCTCACCTGGATCAGGAAGCCGAATGTAGGCTGGCGGAACGTGTACCCGGTGAACAAAGACAAACCCGAATGGAGCCGCCAGTTCCTGCTGAACCTGCCGGCAGACGACAGCATCCCGGAGAATTCCAAGATCTACGTATTCCTGGACTTTACGGACATGCCGGCCGGTGTGGACGTGCAGTTCAGCTGCCCGGACCAGCAGGCGGACCCGCTCATCATCAAACCGAGGGTGCGGCTGAATGAGCCCAACGAAGTGATCGGGCTGTGGACGAAGCTGCCGAGGGGATTCAGCAGCTATGTGGTCGTATCGTTCTGGCGGAACGACATTACGATCCCCATAGGCGCTTCCGTGACCTTAAACTCTTATTACCTGCCCTCCGCGATGACGGACGATGAATTCAGGGAACTTTGCGAAAAGTTCCACAGCGGGGAAAAGATCACCCATGATTTTATAAAGGCGAACGCTCCAACGCCCTGGTATTATGTAGGAGCCTGTCACAACGTGGTGATGGAATAATCGATGTTCAAACTGCTATCATGAAAAGGGCCGCAGCAATGCGGCCTTTTTATTGGGTTACTACTCTTTTACTACTTGTCTGCTACTTCGGTACTGCTTAGGAACAGCTTCAGTGCTACTCTATTACTACTCTATTACTACTATTAGACTGCACTATTACTACTGTATTACTACTCTATTACTACTATTAGACTACTCTTACACTACACTACCACTACTATTAGAAACAATAAGTGATGCTATATTCTCCTATAGCCAAAGTATACTGTAAGTATAGGATACGTATAGGAGAGGTATAGGAGAGCACAACGGGAAGAATGCTAAAATAGTACCAGTAGGCTACTCATTTTATCAGGTATCTAAAACAAAACGGGCTGACAGCCTTTGGCCATCAACCCGTTTTAACTATACAAACCGCTTAAACCGCAGGTACCTGCGGAGCGACCGGTACTTTATCTTTCAGGATGCGCGTAGTGCCTTTTTTGTGCTGGCCCGCCGCTTTCCCTCCTTTTTTCTTCTTTTTGCCCCACCATATCAGGAAGCCGGTAACCGGCAGCGATGCGGTGATAAGCGCCGCGAAAAACATCAGCAGCCTGCCGGGGATCCCGAATATGCTGCCCAGGTGGATATCGTAATTCATCCGCGCGGCCTTTTCCGCCAGGCTGGCGTCTTTGTATTTGCCCATGTATTTCACGGGAATTTCCGCCCCGGTATGCTGGTCGAAATAATGATAGTCCGCATTATAATACTGGCTCCCGCTGGGATAGGCGCGGCAGGTGATCACGGCGGAATCGTTTGCCGGCACGGTAATGCTGTAACCCTGCGCATCCGGGTACATGGCGGTCACCTTTTCAAAAACGGCGTTAAAAGTGCTGCCGTCCTTTATCATCGCCAGCCTGTCCGACTTCAGCACGTTCTCAGGGCGTTTTTTACCGCCGCTGAACACCCAGAACTCTGCATTGCTCACCCATTTAAAGCTCCATACCAGCCCCGTCAGCACTGCGAACAGGATGATCCAGCTGGCATAAAAACCAAAGACGTTATGCAGGTCGTAATTCAGGCGTTTCGGCGATGCGCTCCATTTTACCTTAAAACTGCTTTTCAGCCTGGCTTTGTTCTTCGGCCACCACAGGATGATACCGGAGATGATGATCACCAGGAACATGACGGTGCCCCAGCTCACCACCTGGTGCCCTATCTTCTGGGGCAGCCAGAGGTACATATGCCCGTCCAGGATGAACTTAAAGAATTCCTTCTGCCGGTCCAGCACTTTGATCACTTTGCCGGAATATGGATTTACGTATACGTTGTAGTAGAAATAGGGCTCCCTGCGGAAGAACTGGACGATGGGGACCTCTCCTTTTTCACCATAAATGATGCGGAACGATTTCATGCCGCCCATGCTTTTTTCCGCCGCGTCGCGCAGTACGGCTACCGGCTGAAAGGGTTTATCTTCTACCTGCACAAAGCGGTACGGCTCGGAAACCGCTGATATTTCAGGCTGAAGGGCGTAAATAGCCCCCGTGAGCGCCACGATCAGCACGATAATGCCTGCTGCCAGTCCCAGCCAGAGGTGAAGCCATCCGAATATCTTTTTCCAGTTCATAGTGATTTGCTGACGCGAAGCTAGGCATCAGATATTCAGCGGGTTTATCAATTCGGGAAATTATTTTGCTCATTTGGGAAAAACAGCCGTGGTCTGGCACCGGATTTGGGCCTCTACCGGAAACTAACTCCCATGGGCATTCCTGATATGATGTTATTGTTGCTGGTAGTGCTGGCTGCCATCTCCCTGGTCGTATTCCTGATAAGGCGGAACCGTAAGGATCGGAAAGAATTACTCCCGCCCGGGCCGTCGGACCCCGTGGAGGTGAACAAAACCATCCAGCAGGAAAGGGAAGACCAACTGTAAGGCCGGGAAAAGCATATCTCTATTGTCAGCTGCAACAAACTGACAACAATGATTGCCGCCCTGCTTACTTTATTCCCCAAAACGTTCCTCCGGGGCAACTTCCTGATGGCCGTGGGCATCCTGCTGGTTCGTTTTTTGTGGAATATCCCGCAAATTGACCATTATGCTCCGCGGATTACCCGAAATATTGCTGGCTCCGTCCATCCTCGGCCTTTCCCCCGCCGGCACGCAGCTGCTGGGTGAGACACTCCTCAAAGCCGGGCTGGCCGAACGCCTGGGTATTACCCTGCCCGTCGTGGAAGTACCGACGCTTAACCACCTGTATTCCCGTGAAAGGGACCCCGCCACCCATTGCCTCAATGTGCTGGCTTTACAGGACTTTTCAGCCACTTTACGCCAGGCGGTGACACGATGCCTCGATCAACAACATTTCCCGCTTGTATTGGGCGGAGATTGCAGCATCCTGCTGGGCATTATGTCCTCACTCAAAAAACGCGGCCGCTACGGTCTCGTATTCATGGATGCGCACGCCGATTTTTATGAGCCGGAAAAATCCACCACCGGTGAGGAAGCCGATATGGACCTTGCCCTTGTAACAGGCCGCGGCCCGGAAGAACTGACCGATATGGAGCAGCTGGGGCCCTACGTGCAGGACGAGCTGGTGATACACCTCGGCCAGCGGGACCAGGAGGAAACCATCCGATACGGCTCGCAGGAGATCAGGGATACCGCCATCACCTGCATCAGCTTTAATGAAATACAACAACGCGGAATAGAAGATGTGACCGCGGGAGTGCTTGAGCAACTGAACGGAACAGACGCGGCCGGTTACTGGCTGCATTATGATGCGGATGTATTGTCAGACGACATTAACCCCGCCGTGGACTACCGTCTTCCCGGCGGCCTCAGTTTTGCCGAAGCGGAACATATCATCAGCCGGCTGCTTCCCTCCGGCAGGATCGCGGGCATCAGCATCACCGTGTTCAATCCCGCGCTGGATAAGGACAGGCACATCGGCCGGGATATTACGGACAGCCTTGCCCGTGCCTTCCGGCTATAAACTTTGTCCGATTTTTACAATACCGGCTGCCGCCATCGTTTCATCTTTGTACTGTTAAACCAACACATATGAAACGACTAACTATTATGCTGGCAGCCTTGCTGTTCACTGCCAATCTGTACGCCCAGAAAGACCTGAAAATGAAAATGAATGCCGGGATTGTGACCACCAGGCTTGCCGAAAGCAAAACATTCTACACGGGCATTCTCGGTTTTGAAGTGACGTTCGAAAACGAATTTTATCTCTTACTGCACACGCCGGACAAATCATCCGCCATCAGTTTCCTGCTGCCGGACCATCCTTCCCAGCAGCCCATTTTCCATAAAGCCTTTAAAGGCCAGGGCATGTACCTGACCATTGAAGTGGAAGATGTGGACAAACTGTACAGTGAGATCAAAAAGAAAGGTGTGGATATCAGGATTGCCATCCGCAATGAGCCCTGGGGGGACAGGCACTTTGCCATCGAAGATCCGAACGGGATCGGGATCGATATTGTGCAGTTTACTCCTCCGGAAAAGAAATAACGTGATGTGTACCGGCCATCACAGCTGAAAGGACTGGCGTAAAGTTTGCATGAACACTCCGTACTCTTAACTATAAACGGCTGTAACATGACAAACGCTATCCAGCACATTAATCCCGGCGGGATGCTTCAGAGCCCCGCCTTTTCCCAGGTGATCGTTACCGAAGGCAGCGGGAAAACCATCTATATCGGCGGGCAAAATGCGGTGAATGCAAAAGGTGAAACCGTGGGTAAAGGCGATATCAAAACACAAACGGAACAGGTGATGAAAAACATCCTCACGGCGCTGGCGGCGGCGGACGTTACGCTGGACCAGGTGGTGAAGCTCACTATCTGTCTTGTGCAGGGCAATGACCCCGCTGAGGCATTCGCCGCGGCACAGCCGTTTATGAGCAAAGCGGCCGCACCGCCTGTCATCACCGTTATACTCGTGGCCGCACTCGGGCATCCCGACCATCTCCTGGAGATCGATGCGATCGCTTTTGCCGCGGGCTGATCAGGCGGGCGGTAAGATAAATTCCGCCGGGAACTTCTGCTGCACCAGGTTTTCCACTTCTATCAGCATACGCTCAGGGTTCTGCGGATCAAAAGTGATGCTCAGTTCCTCGAGCGCTTTTTGCGTACGCTGCCCGATCTGGCCGTCTATGCTGCCGATGACTTTGCCGAGGCGTATCAGGCCGGACTGTAAAGTTGCCGCAACCTGGTTGTCGCCAAAGTCGTCCACCTGCACGCCTACCGACAGTATACTGCTGACGGCCGCTGCTTTGTAGGGGCTGAAATTCGTACCCTTTTTCGCGTGATAATAATCGTATACCAGCTGGTGGCTGCCCCTGCATTCAAAATGCCAGGCTTCGGATTTGGTAGGTTTGGGCTCGCTGATGATCGGCACGATACCAAACTTTGCCGCGATGCTCCAGAAGTCCGCCAGCTTTATCTTCATCGCTTTAAGATCCATATCGAACCCACGGCCGGATTCATGAAAACTGCCCCCGGGAGGTGGGCTGAAAGCTTTCTTTTTGCCGGAGATAAAATCCTGGTGCGATTGCGCCTGCATGTCGTAACTACGGAAAAGATCGCTAAGGATCAGTCTTCCCCCTTTTTTCGCCAATGCGGCGGCCGTGTTAAAAATAGCGGTATGCGTATCGGGCGTACATTTTGCCATTCTTACGGGCAAGGGCAACAGGTCTCCCAGTTTGTTTTTGTAAATGGAAATGATGTTGATGGGAATGAGCGGTGATTTCATACGTATATTTTTTCAGGGTAAAAACGGGGTGTTATTGTTTCATCTTTGCTTTGAACAAAGTGTATTCAAAAAGTTTTTCGGGGTGGTCGTATTTGCTGTATTCCACCATGCGGTCGTAGATGCCCATCCGTTCCACGTTGTACACCACGGCGGCTTCTTCAATTTCATTGGGGATCAGGATCATCCTGGAATGGACCATCCAGTTTTCCGCCTGGGGTTTGTCCGCCGAAGGGCTGTCAAATGGCTGCTGCCGCAGGATATCGATATAATCCTTTGAAGCGGGGTTCACCAGGGACATAAAATGAAACTGTACGGGGAAAGCCGCGGTATTGTTTTTATTCCCCATGCTGGCGCGTTCCAGCGACTTCATATCATACTTCCAGGTAAATACAAAACCGGTCTTGTTCTCCTGTATTCCCGCATAAAAGCCATAGTTCAGCTTTTGATGAAGATATCCCGCCAGACCGCCTTCCACCTCTTCATCCAGCGCCCAGGCCGGATCATCTTCCGTTTTCCCAAGACCCAGCGCGGACGTATACTGAACATTCAGGGGAAATACAGTATGGAAACGGGAACCGTCATATGATACCTGGAACCAGTTGTCATCGGGATTGCCGGAAGGCACGCCTCCTGAAAAGGCGGCTATCGCTTTGGCTACATCACCGGAGAACAGTTTATTGAGATCAGTATTACCGGTTGACAAGATCCCCATCATAGGCTCCAGCACATTTTCAATGTACCAGGCCTGGCGCAGGCGGGAAAGCGTGGTTTCATCCAGCCGGTCGATCTCATCGTCTGACAGGCGGCCGGCATGCTCCATGGCATCGCCGATGGAAAAAATGTCCAGCACATGGCCGGGAACGGAATCAAACTCCCACCTGATCTCCAGCGTACTAAGCGCGGTGCCTGTAAGGGCCAGTCTCAGCTGTTGCAGCAGGGTCTCCGCGCGTTGTTTCTGCGCTGCGCTTTCGTTGCTGAGGCCTTTCAGTCTTTCGTTGAGTACTTCCTGGTGGGCCGTTGCTTTTGCCGCCGCATCTTTTTTCCTGCCGGATTCTATAACGGCCATCGTACTGCCCGCCACCAGGCCAAATGAAGTAATGACCGTAGCCGTCCACGCTACTTTTTTATTGATCCCGTCTTTGGACCAGATGCCAAAAATAGCGGAGGCCCATGCGATAACAAGAATAAGGAGCTGCAGTATGAGCATACATGAAGGATTGAGGTTAGAGGGATAAAACCTGCCGGAAAAATCTTTGCGCCGATGTGGGGTATTTGACGAAGTTTGAATGCTGGGGCTTAAAACTATTGCTGTTACTAAAATAAAGAAAATATGGATATCAGTACCCGAAAAGATTAAAAGATATCCGCATAAAAAAGGGGCCGCCTGCTAAGACAGCCCCTTCTTTTTCTAAAAAAGTTTACTCCTCCCCTTCTTCCTGGTATTCTTCCCAGGCTTTCACTGCTTCCGCTGCCAGTTTCTGTTTATCCTTCACCACATCCGCATCTTCTTCGGCGATCCAATACAGCAGGTCCGGTTCCATGTTGAGTTTAGCCGCGTCCTTTTCGAAAGGGCCGTTCAGCACATATTGCCATTCCCCGCCGTCATCTGTTTTGTAGCGGTACAATATCAGCCATACGGAAGGCGATTTCCCCTGGGGCACTTCCACGCGGGTTACCTGCTCAATGGCATTTACTTCATAGTCATCAGACAGGTAATAACCGACCGTGAGGCGCCCCATCACCTCCTGCGTAAGCAGGTGCCGGACATTGGAAAGTTTATTATTCTTGTCCAGCGTTTCCACGAAATAATACCCCGAACTGTGATCGGCAAGGATGCTGCCGAGCATCTTATCATTCAGACGGATGCCATGGTTGATCAGCCCCGCCGCAGCAACGGCACGCACCGCGATAACAGTGTCCGCCAGCATTTCACGCAAGTCGGTTTCGGCAGTTGCCGGCATACCGGGCAAACCAAGCACACGGGCGGTATACACCAGGCTGTTTTGCCACATCCAGGCGCTGTCTGAATCTGCCTTCCTGTTTTTCCAGGTCAGCAATTGTTGTTTGAACATCCGCTCAATTCCCGGGAGCAGGCGCTTCAGCTCATATTGCTCAAACTGTGGGGCCAGCCAGATGGAATCATAACCGGTAAACGCCACGAATGCCTGCAGGAAAGCAGGGTGTTTTTCGGCAGTGGCAACCATGGCTGGCAGGTATTGACGGTAAATGCTGTCGTGGTCGCTTTTGAGTGTATAATTAAAAATAGCCCAGCCGGGAGCGCTGTTATCCGGCAGTTCTTTCACCAGGCGCAGGAAGGTACGGATAGATGAATCGGTGGCAAGGCCATTCAGGTAACGCAGGATGCTCGTCCGCTGATCAAAATCCGCCGTGGCCGCAAACAACTTTTCAGCGGCATTCACCGAAGCATCGCCGCCCGTTTGGCGCAGGCTCAACAGCAGCCGCAGTTTCACCTGGCTTTCACCGGTATCCGAAGGGAATGGTTTGCCCAGTGCGCTGATGATCGATTTAACATCGGAACTGTCCGGCGAGAAGTTCTCGAGGTATTCGCCGGCCCTGTTAAAGACAGCCGTATCGGCGCTTTGCAGGTCTTTCAGCAGCAGGTGGAGTTTCTTCTGCTCCAGCCTGAGCGTGTCTGCCTTTTCCCTGCTACCGGGGCGGAAAGACGCAAAGAATTGTTTCGCATAACCGGCGGAGGCTATCTCATCCGGCAGAATGGCGGTGAGGCGGTAAACGGTATGCCCGGCGATTATCGCCTTCCGGTGCCAGCGCAGGCCATTATGCCGCCCTTTCATTTCTGTTTCATATACCTGCAGCCCGTTTTCTTTAAGCTGTTTTACCGCACCCACTGAGAAAGCCGAGTCCGTCTCACGCACAAACGGGTCCAGGATGCTGTCCGGCTCGTTGTGATAATAACGGGAGTATTTTTCCTGCTGCACAAGGTACATGGCAAAAGAAGCGCTGTCCATAGCCACATAGAAATAGCCGTCAAAGACCCCTTCCGAACTGAGAGCCTCATTCTGCCCGCCGGTAAAAAGTTCCGGCCCGCTGATCGTGAAGCTGCTGTCTGCCGGTGTAAAAGACACTGCCGGGGCCTTTGCCTGCAAAGGAAGTACACGGAATGCATGCAGATAACGCCGCCAGTAACTGCTGTCTGTCCGGGCTGCATCGTAGCTGCAGAACAGGGTGTAGGCAAGATTGCCTCTTGGTATAAAATGCAACCGGGAAAGGAACCCGTTCGTGTGCCGGTAGGTATACTGGTGACACGGTAAACCATCCTTCACGGTCACCGCGGAATCGATCGCCTGTGCCAAACTGTCCTGTTCCAGTACCAATGCACGGATACCATCCAGCAGGTCTTTGTCGTTCGAATTGTAATATCCCCTTTTCATTTTATCCACCCTTACCGCATAAGAGATATTATTGGCATTGTCCAGCGCGGAATACACTTCTTCCGGGCGTTCCACATCTTTCTCCAGCCGCACATGGTTGGCGTCTGCGGGAAGGATCACGGAGAAGCCCAGCTGCGGGATCTTCAGCGTATCGTACACGGTGGTGGCCCGTACGATATCGTAAAACCGAACGGATTCAAAAAAATCATGGCGGGAGCTGCTGTCTTTGGTCCCGGTCCCGGCGCTATGCATGAACATAAAAGCCCTGTTGTTGCGGATAAATACGCGTACATAAAAGGGTATGTCTTTTTGCAGCATCACGGCTTCGGTACCGGGCATATCGCGGTAAACAATGGGATATGTCCGTTGCAATTCGGAATTGCCCTGCCTGGCCATGTTGGCGATCATCGATTTGACGAGTTCGTCCTTATCGGTTGCCAGCTGCGCAATATCCAGCGAAAACACGAATCCCGCTTCACTGTTCGAGGCGCCGATGTACATTTTGCGGTTGATATTGGGGATCGGGTATGTAATGGGCGGGCCAGGCAAAGACACGCTGTATCCCTCCGCGATCCTGTTCAGCGGGTAACCTTTCATACTGTCCAGCCGCTGGCGCTCACGCCCGGCCATACCGGTAAAGGTAGCGGGCACCGGCGTTACGGTGAATCCTTTTTCACGAAGCAGGGCCAGCATACCCGTTTTACCCGGCAGGTGGGCTACCCCCACCGCCGCAAACACACTGCCTTTGCCCATGAGCGTGGCCAGGTTGCCGCTCATTTCCCGGTTGCGCGGCGTGAGATGCAGGGCGTCATCGTCCCCGCTTTCTTCCCAGTCCCGCAGGATGTGGGTGATCTCGTCCAGGTCGCCCTGGTAATAGAGGTTCACCAGCTTATCCAGGTAGGCCACCCGTTGATCCAGCCGCTCTTCGCGGCCTTTTTTTGCGCTGCCGGCGCCGGTGGTGTTATAACCAATTCCCCAGAGGAATATTTCTTTCTGAACGTCTGTTACATTCCCGCTCATCATGCCCAGCTGGTTTTCCAGCCTTTCCAGGCTGTGCACCGGCTTACTGAGCCCGATCGCTTTCTGGTGCAGCCAGCCGTCCAGGAATATGCTGCCTGGTTTCCGGGTGGCGTCCGCTGTTTTGCTAAGCTCCTCCACTTCATTGATCAGCAGTTTTTCGATGAACCAGAGGCGTTTCAGCTTCAGTTGATCCAGCGGCCCGCCGGTCTTTTCTTTTACCAGGCTGTCCACATACCGGTATTCATCCGGGCTCAGGATGCGGCGCATATGGTTCACCGTGTCCCCCAGGGGGCCTGTGGGCGAAAACAAATATGCCATCACGGAATCCATATCCACTTCCATGGCGAAAGCGTTGGCATTGCGCAGGGCGGCCAGTACGGAGTCGCTGAACTCGAATACCCGGCTGTCCGTAAGGTGCATGGTGCCGAAAAGATAGGACGGGGACTGCATGCCAGGGCCTTCCACCCGCCAGAGCAGCTGGTATTTGGCCCTGTTTTGAAGCTGGGCATGGGACACGGAAGTTTGCATCAGCAGGGCCAGCAGCAGGAATATCGATATCCGGTTAAGTCCGCGGAGGCACTTGGCCCGGCGGCAGGTATGGGAATAAAACATCCGGCAAAATTAATAAGCCCGCGGGATGTATGGAATGGGATAATAGTTGTATTTGGGGATGTTATTAAACCCGTTTATGCTCCCCGATCCTCTTGGATAATATCAATACTAATCGTAAATTACAACCAGGGATAATTAAGACAAAATGCCCCGGGCATTTATTTTTTTAGCCGGTTTACCCCAGCTACCCCAAATGAAATCGCAGCGGCAAACATCCCCAAACAGAACAATACCGATTTTAATGTGGTGAAAACAGCAACGAACTGATGCATATTCCCTTCCTGATGAAAAAGAAAATACGCAAAAGCCGTGTTTTCAGCCAGGTCGAGCAGCACAACAGCCACCATCGCCCAACGCAGCACAGAGTAAAATGTAGATCCTTTCCAGTAGCCAGCTAAAGCCAGAAAAAAACAGTAATATATAAAGGGGAATAAAAGATCCAATATGAAATAGCTATGCATGTATTTATTCGGATTATAATGCCTGGCAGCCTGCCGTACATAAGCACTATCGAAGAAACGTTTACTGTAATCCTGAAAGGATCTGTCCGGCGGGCCGGGCATCAAATGAGCATCGATAATATGTGGTGCCTCCGTTGTTCGTTCAAAATACCCGTATGAGGATATCAACCGGAAAGTGAAAGCAGCCAATGCAAATAAAATTGCGAAAACAATGAGCCGGGGCGTAATAAGGGGTTGTTTCATGGCAAGGGTCTGAGTACTAAAGATATATTCCTTACCTCTATAATACAAATATTATGAGTACCTACGAAAACAACAATCTCCGCTCCTATTGGCGGCTTTTGAGCAAAACCACCGCTTTTGGCAACGGAACCTGGTTATCCCGCCTGCTAAGATGGTTCCAGACCGCCGCGAAACTGATAACCCTGGTATTAAAAGACGCAGGGATAGAACTGATCTTCCTCCTGATCTTCTGGTATATCATTACCGTTATGGGCCAGGGCCGCGACCTTATTGTAAGCCTCTTTGAGCCCGACAGCATCTATTCCATCGACCGCATTTACTGGACCATACTCAGCGCTATCAGCTTTTCCGTTTCCATGTGGATCATACCGGCCTTTTTGTTCCAGCAGCGGGACAGGGCCAATGCCGGGAGGCGCTTTTATAAATCCATATTCAAACGCCACCTCTTTTTTATTCACCGTGTATTACCGTTGATCCCTTTCTGGCTCCTGGCATTCGTGTTGTTCAACGAAAAATATATCGGCTTTCTTTTCATCGGCCTGTCGGTGATCCAGCTGATGCTGATGTTCCTGTTCCATGAAAAGGTAAAAGAGGAAAACCGGCGATGGTATGCAGTTGCTGTATTGATTTTGTTGGCGGCGGCTATTACCTGGTTCACCCTCATTTATAAAATTCAATACAGCGAAGCGAAGATAGCGCTGGCGGTGATCTTTTACCTGCTTGCGTTTCTCATGCATTATGTTTATTTGTTGGTAGACAGCCGGCTGCAGCGGGAACATCAAAGGGGGGACCATCCCCAGGTGAGTGCCTTCCGCAGGTATAGCATTAACAGCTGGGTGTATGTTTCCCTGCTGGTACTGCATGTGTTTATCGTTTTAATGATATTCAATGCCCACAGCTGGTTCGAGATCGCACCGGAATCGATGCTGTTGTATCTTTTTTCGCTGGATATATTTATTATCGACCTGGTGGTCTATTTTTTTAATGTCAGCGCCCGGAGGCGTTTTGTAGGGGCGGTATTGTTTGTGCTGGTCGTGGCAGTCTATGGCTTCAGCACATCCTTTAATCTCAACCTGCGCCACTATACGCTGGACGGGATCAAAGACACCTCCATCCTTAACCGGGCACAGCGCCTGACTTTTGAAGATAAATACAACGACCTGAAAAAAGAAATCATCGCGAATACCTCCGCAACACCCTATCCCATCATACTGGTCAGCGGAGAAGGCGGCGGCTCAAGGGCCGGCATGTGGTTCAGCGAAAACCTGATCAATTTTGATTATTATACCCGGGGTTCTTTCCGGAAGCACATCTTTTCCGTCTCCACCGTTTCAGGCAGCTCCGTGGGAGCCAGCACCGTCTATGCATTCTGGGACCTCACAGACGGCGGCGGCGTGGATGAGAAATGGCTGAGCCTGCCTTCAAAAGTCTATAACAACAACTTCGTTGGAAGCTCTATCAGCGGCCTGCTGCTGACCGATCTTTTGAAATTATTGCTTCCTTTCAGTACAAGTTTAACGGACCGCAACAACATCCTGCAGCAGGAAGAAGCGTTTTATACCCAGCGTGCATGCCTGGAAATTATGAAAGACACAGGCCTTGCCAGGAAAGTAAATATCCCCGACAGTGCAAGGATACTGAACAGGGACTTTATGAGTTTTTTCTATACAAGGGATAGCAGCGGGCTCGTCTTCAAAAAAGGCAGGCCGCTGGCATTTATTAATACCTGCCGCAGCAACGACGGCCGCAGGGGAATATTTTCTCCCGTAAAACTCGGCAATGATTACTTTAACGACGCCATCGACATAGCGGGTTACCTCTATGAAGATTCTGTGTGCGATTACACCGGCACCAGGTTGTGCTTCAGCATCAAAAAAACGATATCACTGGGCCAGGTATGCAATAGCAGTGAACTGTTCCCCTTGTTCAGCGCCCCCGCTTACATAGACAGCCTGGGCAGCTTCGTGGACGGCGGCTATCATGAAAACACCGGCCTGAAAACAACGCTCGACATATACCAGAAGTTAAAAGAAATGCTGCAAAAAGACAGCCTGCAAGGGAAATACAAGATCTATATCGTTTATCTTAAGAACGGCTCTTCAGAAAAGGAACTGTATAAACCACTTTCCTCAGAGATACCGATCGTACTTCCACTGAAAGCCTTTTCCAGCCAACCATTCCAGGGAAGCGCCTCGTATTTCGAGGAGAGGGCCAGGTATATTGACAGCAGGGATTCAACCGCCTTAAACTATATAGTGGTAAAACTGGACAATCAAATGGTGATAGACAATACAGAGCCGGCCTTTGCTGATGCGGATAGTATCAAGATCGAAAGGGAGATACTAAACGACCTGAGCACTGGTATGGACACTTCAAAAAGAGAAGCCACGCTTAGATTTCCGCTGGCCAGATGGCTTTCAAACTCCGTTATCCGCAGAATGAGAATGAATGCTTCATTGTTCCGGCCAGGCAACGAAAAATTGATGTCGTTACTGAATACGGTTAACGCGGTCAACAGGAATACTGAGCCTTCGCTGGATGTATTCAGGAACCTGAAGCCAAGTGCGGCGAGAACGCCGCGCAAAAGACCGGTGGCCAAAGAATGAGTATCCAAAGATCATGACTTCGGAATAGTGTTACCGGGGACGGTCGTCCCGGGGATAGATGACTGGTTTACAAGGACATCGCCTATGTTCACCGGGATCCCCGGGAGGGTCCGATATTGCCTGTCAGGAGGGCATTGGGTTATTTTTTAGCCTGTTAAAAGCAGAAATCCTAATTTTGCCGCTTAAATAAACAAAAGAGCACTCCGGTGGCAGCAGTGAAAGTATGATTTCTTATTTTTTGGATAAATCGGTCAATGAAATTGTATTACCTGAAAGGTTTACTTTCCCTTTCTATTACGAGCCTCATCCGCTGGCAAAGATTGCCGCGGCTGAGCTACAGCATTACCTGGAAACTCAAACCGAACTTGATCATAATTTCGGACTAAATGCCGGTGAGGAAGGAGCTGCCATCGGGAAAATGTTTGGCGTCCTGGTTGTACAGGATACCGGGAAGAGACTGGGATACCTATCCGCTTTTTCAGGAAAACTGGCAGGCTCCAATGATCATCCGAAATTTGTTCCGCCGGTTTTTGATATGCTGGCAGAGGACGGTTTTTTTCTCAAAGAGCTGGAAGTTATCAGCAGTATTAACGCCAGGGTAAAGGAAATAACCTCGGACGAATATTATCAACGCCTGAACCTTGACATCGAACGGCTATCAGCCGAATCCCTGCGGGAGATCTCAGCTTTAAAGGAACAATTAAAAAGTAATAAGGAAAACCGCAAGAAACTCCGGGAGAAGTTAAAGAACAGCCTGAGCCGGGAGGAATATGATATTGCCGAAGGGCAGCTGGTCAAACAGAGTTTGTGTGACAAACACCAGCTCAGGACGATTACAAACAAGTGGGAAAGCCTCCTGGGAGACATACGAACAAGATTGGCTCAATTTGAGGTTAATATCGAAGCATTAAAAAATGAACGAAAGGAAAGATCGGCTGCTTTGCAACAACAACTTTTCGATCAATATGTGTTTTTGAACAAAGATGGTAAAAACAAAAGCTTACAAGAGATCTTCAGCCTGACGCCTTTTGGTAAGCCGCCTTCGGCCGCAGGTGAATGTGCGATGCCCAAGTTGTTGCAATATGCGTTTAAGAGTGGCTACAAACCAATTGCGATGGCGGAGTTCTGGTGGGGGGCCGCACCAAAATCCGAGGTTAGAAAACATAAACACTTTTATCCCGCCTGCACAGGTAAGTGCAAGCCTATTTTGGCGCATATGCTTGAAGGCATGCCCGTTGATGAAAACCCGCTTTTACATGCCCCGAAAGAAACCGGCAAGCTGGAAATAGTGTATGAAGATGAAAGTTTTGTTGTAGTCAATAAGCCGGCCGGCTTACGCTCTGTACCGGGTGTTAATATACAGGATTCGGTCTATGCCAGGTTAAAACATATATTGGGAGATACTGAGCCCCTTATCATTCACCGGCTGGATATGGATACATCGGGACTTTTAGTGGTGGCTAAAACCAGGGAAGCCCACAAACAGATCCAACGGCAATTTTTGCAACGTACAGTAAGTAAACGTTATACCGCGCTGCTTTCAAAAGTGATCGACCAGTCAGAGGGTGAGATCGATCTTCCCCTGATTACAGATTTTTTAAACCGGCCAAGACAGCTGGTCTGCTTTGAATCCGGCAAAAAAAGCGTGACGAAGTGGAAAGTGATCCAGCGGTACGAATCCATGACCAGGGTTGATTTTTGGCCGCTTACGGGAAGAAGCCATCAATTGCGTATGCATTCCGCTCATGAGCTGGGGCTGAATGCGCCGATCGTCGGTGATGATCTATATGGTACAGCGTCTGAAAGAATGTACCTGCATGCGGCTTACCTCGAATTTACGCATCCCGGGAATAAGGAGAAGGTGAGCTTTGAAGCAGAATGTGGTTTTTAATCATAGAACAAATAATATTATCTGATTTTTTGTGCCTCTTAATTAACTATTAATCAACTCAGTAATAGAAAACTTTTCATTTATCCAAAAACCCCTTAACTTCTCCATAGAAAATCCAACGACGATTTAGCCCGGTGTTATATCCCTTTAATTTTCATTATATTTAATTATACAGGTAGAAAAACTTTATTAAGGTCCGCCAATACTCTCATTAAATTCGACGCTTATGAATTGCTATCTATCCAGGCAAGCATGGCTCATTGTTTTGTTTATTTTTCTGTGCCAGTCCGCCTTCTCCCAAAACTCCCGTACCATTACCGGAACTGTTGTTGACGCCACCACCGGCAAAGGATTGCAAGGCGTTTCCGTTTCCGTGAAAGGAGCCACTGCGGGCGCTATTACAGATGCCGGGGGTGCTTTCAAATTCACCACGGGGCACTCCTTACCACTTACACTGCAGTTCTCTTCCGTTGGCTACAAACCGGAAGAAGCCTCTGTTACGGATGCTTCCGTAAGTGTGAACATACAGCTCTCTTCCACGGAGATCCTGGGAAAAGAGGTGGTAGTATCTGCCAGCAGGGTGGCGGAAAGTATCCTGCAATCGCCCGTATCAATTGAAAAGCTGGACATCAGGGCCATTAAAGCAACGCCCGCTCCTTCTTTTTACGATGCCCTGGCCAACATGAAAGGGGTGGAAATGAGCACACAGAGCCTCACCTTCAAATCCGTTAACACCCGCGGTTTCAACAGCAACGGCAATACCCGCATGCTGCAGCTGATAGACGGTATGGATAACCAGGCCCCCGGCCTCAACTTCTCCGTAGGTAACATCGTGGGGATCACGGAACTGGATATGGATAATGTGGAAGTACTGCCCGGCGCAGCCTCTGCCCTATACGGGCCCAATGCCCTCAACGGTATTGTACTGCTGAACAGCAAAAGCCCCTTCCAGTACCAGGGCCTCAGCGCCAATATCAAAACCGGCCTGCTCAATGAATCAGGCAGAAGCAAAAGCAGTACGGGTTATTATGATGTATCTGTTCGTTATGCCAAAGCCTTCAACGATAAGTTTGCCTTTAAGGTCAACTTCAGTTATATAAAAGCCGATGACTGGCAGGCGTATGACAACCGTGACCAGAGCCTCCTGAACGGCAGCAGCCTTAAAAACACCGGCCATACCGCTAACCCCGGTTACAATGGCGTGAACACCTACGGAGATGAAACGAATGTGAACATGAAAGGGTCCCTGCGCTCTACGGCTATGACCACCGGTAATCCGCTCGGCAATGGTATTGCAGCGCTTTCTGCTGCCACCGGCGGGCTTATCAGCCGTGAGCAGATCTACAATGCCATCATGCCGGATTCCAACAATGCTTATGTATCCCGTACCGGCTACGACGAACGCAATCTCGCGGACTATGATACCAAGAACCTGAAAGCGAATGTGGCCCTCCACTATAAGTTCAACAGCAACCTGGAGTTATTAGGCCAGGGAAGTTACGGTACCGGCACCACCGTGTATACAGGCGCAGACCGTTACTCCATCAAGAATTTCAGGATGGGGCAATATAAGATAGAACTGCGTGCGGATAATTTCTACGTACGTGCCTATACCACACAGGAACGTTCCGGCGACTCCTATGCCATCGGTACTTTGGGCGCAGGGATCAACGAAGCATGGAAACCCAGCACTACCTGGTTCCAGCAATATTTCGGCACTTATGCAGGTGGCTCCTTACAAACCTTCAGTACAGCCTTCCAGCAGGCGTTGGGAGGCGGTCAGACTCCCGCACAAGCCTTTGCCACCGCTACAGCCGCCGCCCAGGGCGGCTCCTCCAACTTCCACAATGCCGCAAGGAACACAGCGGACCAGGGCCGTTTACTACCCGGTACTCCTGAGTTTGAAACAGCAGCACAAAAAGTAAAAGACAAACCTATTCCTGGTGACGCAACCGGCGTAGGCGCTAAGTTCAATGATAAGACCAACCTTTACCAGGGAGAGTTCATGTACAATTTCAAAAACCAGGTCTCCTTCATGGAACTGATGGTAGGTGGAAACATCAGGCAATATGATCTCAACTCTGATGGTACCATCTTCGCCAAAGATGATAACGGGGAAGAATTCAATATCCTGGAATACGGCGGTTACCTTCAGATCGGTAAAAGACTGCTGAACGATCAGCTGAAGCTCACCGGCGCATTGCGGTACGACAAGAATGAAAACTTCGAAGGCCAGTTCAGCCCCCGCCTTTCCGCAGTATTCACATTCCTGCAAACACATAATATCCGTGCATCTTATCAAACCGGTTTCCGCATCCCGACCACCCAGGATCAATACATAGATCTGCTCACACCACAGGCAAGGCTGATCGGCGGTTTGCCCTTCCTCCGCGAAAGGTACGGCCTCAACACAGGCCCGGTGTACACGCTGGAATCCGTACAGGCAGGCGCTCCGCAGCAATATACTTTCAAAGAGTTCAAGCCTGAAAAAATAGTAGCGTTTGAACTGGGATACAAAGCCCTCATCGCCAATAAACTGGTGATAGATGCTTACGTGTATACCAATACCTTTAAAAACTTCAACGGTGTGCAGATACTGGTACAACCGACCAGCCCCACCACACGGAATATATACTCCGTACCGGTGAATTTCGAAAAAGATATAAAATCCTGGGGATGGGCGCTGGGCCTGGATTACAACCTGCCGCTACAATTTGTTGCAGGGGGGAACGTATCTTATAACGAACTCAGTAATGAAGAAGACCTGGGTAGTTTCCAGGCCATGTATAACACTCCCAAAGTGCGCTACAATATCTATGTGGGCAACCGGAACATTGCACGGTCCTTCTTCAGCTTTAATGTTACATGGAGATGGCAGGATAAATTCACCTGGTCTTCTTCCTTCGTAGGGCCGGCTGTAAGAGCTGCGAACCTGGGAGAGATCCCTGCTTTCGGTACGCTGGATGCACAGATCAGCAAACTGTTCCCCAAACCTAAGGTGACTGTGAAAATAGGTGCTGCGAATCTTACGCAGAACACCTATATCCAGTCATGGGGTAACCCAACCGTGGGCGCGCAGTACTATGCTTCCATCGGTTACAATCTCTAGCTTTAATGGCGCTGCCGGTAAATTTGATAAAATGACAAAAGGCCGGCAAATGCGGCCTTTTTATTGAGTAACATAATCCTTCTTTGGTAAGGATTTCAACCGTGCCCAGAACAGGAATCGAACCTGCACTCCGTTGCCGAAACAAGATTTTGAGACGCAGTTTTTCCCTTCCCTGACTGAACCAGCAAATACATTAAAACTATTAATTTAGATTCATCAACCCCACAATAAAGTAAATCTATACCCCATGAAACAATTGTTGTTACTATTATTTATATCCTTCCCTTTCCCAATAATGGCACAAAGGACACCGACGAAAGATACAACTGCACGGATGCCTTCTGACACTACTCTCCAAAAGGCGCCTGATGCTCCACCGACCAAATATAAATCCACAAAAGACCCAACGAAGTCTTTTGGCATAGTCGTAGATCAAGACTTCTTCACTCCCCAGAATGAAGATAGAAACTATACGATGGGACTAAGTTTTAATTTCACAGCACCAATTACCGATAAGTGGTATTTTGGACTTCCGTGGCTTCGTAATCAAGTAGACTGGCTATTCGGACTGCGGGAATGGCACAAATATGATGGTATTTCCGTTTCTGGTTTGCAGTTATTTAATGGATCCTTTACTCCCCGGAATATTGAGTCCGAAGTACCCGTACGCGACGACCGGCCTTATGCAAGTATTACAGCTTTGTCAAGCAGCCGCCTGACATATTTTGGCGATAATCGTGATTTGACAAAACAGTATGCCATATCAAGCCGATTGGCTATTGGTATATTAGGAACAAGGATATCGGAGGTCTTTCAATCCTGGGTTCACCGGCAATTTTTCCCAAAAACACGTGCTGAACCTGTGGGATGGCCGACACAAATCTCCGACGGAGGTGAGCCAACTATATTGTATCAAATTCAATTCATTAAACCGATATTTAATGTGAGGCCTTACGACAGCAATTTAAAAGCAATCGAGGCCTCCTGGTTGTTAGAGGCAAACCTTGGATACTATACGAACATGGCCACGGGGATTAGTTTCCGCCTTGGTCGCTTCAGTATTCCGTATTGGCGAATGAACCACTCAAGCATGACTGTATCAAACCAAGCGGCAAAAGACCCCAAAACAGACAGAAAGTTCGAATTTAACTTCTTTACCCAGTTTAGGGGACGTGCAGTACTATATAACGCCTTGCTAACAGGTCAATTTAGAAAAAATGAGTATGAGTTATCTAGGGAACAGGTAAATCGCTTCATTGTGGAAGCTGAAGCAGGTTTGCTAGTAGGTTTTCAAAAATTCACTCTTGTATTTGAACCCTATATTCTACGAACATCAGAAATAGCTCTGCCGCTAGCCCGCAATCATTCCTGGGGGAGTGCGGCCATCACTTATTCCTGGTAAAATATTTCTCCATGAGTTATCAAATCTACATACAGGGCCAGAAATATTCTATACATGGCAAGAGTAAGCCTGTTAGAAACGACATGCCATCAACTTTAATCGTAAAATTTCGCGGTGGGTTATCGGATAGTGTCAAAGCATTTAACTTGATTAACGGAATATCAAAAATACGGCGTATATGGGGAAATGATCTTATATATCTATGCACATTTAAGCAGATGCCTTTAAGACAACTCAGCGATTTAGCAAAAGCATATCATGATTCCGGCGTGGCATCTTTTGCTGAACCACATATGATGACAACAATCCGGCGCGAATCTCCTTTCAACGATCCATTATATGCGAAACAATGGTACTTTGAGAATAACGGTCAAATGGGAGGCGTGCCTGGTGTAGACATCGGCATTGTCAAAGCCTTGCAATTCATTAAAGAGCAAAATATAGATGTAAACTATAGTATAAAACTAGCCGTACTGGACGAAGGGGTTGATATTAAGCATCCAGAATTCTCAGACAAAGGAATGTTCTATGGCAACTTCAGCATGTACGGTGACAGGAAAAACCCGCTCCCCTTGCTGGAGGATCATCATGGTACAAATGTGGCGGGCGTAATTGCGGCAGTACAGAAAAATCAACGCGGTATTGCCGGTATCAATCCTTTTGTCCAGATTATGATAGGACGGATATACTATACAGAAGGAGGGCCACATGTAGATCCACTACGGATAGCCGATGGCATTCGCATAGCTGTCGACAGAGGAGCGCAGGTTATCAATCTTAGCTGGAGGTTAAAAAATTTCTCTCCTGTAGTGGCTGATGCCATCCGTTATGGCTACGATAAAGGCATACTATTTTGCGCGGCTGCGGGAAACTACATGAGCAGGAATGGACTGAAAGAAGTAGCCTTTCCAGGAATGATGGACGAAGTAATTACTGTAGGTGCGTGCAATCACCGGGGGGAATGGACCAATTTATCGAATACGCCGGCGGATGCCCGCTTCGGCTCCTGCTATGGGCGCGAAATGGATATTCTTGCTCCGGGACTTTACATTCCAACTACTATGAATGACGGAGGCTACACATACAATTTTTTTGGAACAAGTGCCGCTACGGCAATTGTATCGGCGGTGGCCGCTTTGGTCTTGGCCGTGCGTCCGAGCCTGACAGCTATACAAGTGCGCGAAATACTGTTATCAACTTGTGATGAGGTATACGGCGATTCAACCATTCCATATTTTCACAGGGCAGGTTATGGACGCATCAATGCATTCAAAGCAGTCAAAAAAGCGTTATCATAATTTATAGCATCTGGTCTGTCTCTTGGATTTCAACAATTAGACAGCATTTACTATCCTATTGAAGAGAGATAGCAAAGCCAACCTGCTATACTTTTACAAATAATAGGAACCACGCTTTGCGCGATACCTTATTCTTAAAAGAGATTCCCTTGAACTTTTGTGCCTGCGTGTTTGGGGGACTTTGGATTAGTCAAAACCAACCCACCCCAATTTGTTAGTTTGCTTATTGGTATGGAGTAAGCTATTGTAACAAAAGCGCGACGGTATTCGGGGCTCAATGTCCCAAGTTCCAAGCCTAATCCAAGTTGGAAATCTAATACCTGCACACCAATAGTCGGTGCAAAGATACTTCTGGTAATGCCATCATTATTATTCTGAGAAAAAAGAACACCCAATGAAAAGCCTATATAATTTGTAAACCGAGTTTCCAAGTCTCCTTCATTTTCATCTTCTTCTTTAGTGGCGAAGGGTTTAATCGATGTCACTTTAATTTTACCGAAATTAAAAGAAATACCAGCGCCGGCTGAATTAAAATATTCTATACTTCCTACAGATTTATTGTCTGCAGGTTCTTCTTTGAACATATTAAACCGTATGGCTGGTAATGCAACATTCGAATTTAGCACCCACCCTCTATATTCAATGATGTGATCAGTTTCCTTTATTATTTTACCTTGGGAAAGAGAATTAAATACAAAAGTGACCATTGACAATATGGTCAGAAAAATGCATTTCATAGTGTTGGGATTTTTGTTGAGGTTATATAAGTGATTTACTGTCTTAGATATTATGAAGTTAATTATAAATAATCGAACAGTTGTGAGTGGTAGCCCAAATAACACGAGAATCAACGGGGCGTTTCCCTCTGCCGGAATATCAACCTTCACCAAAATAATTTAACTTCACTAAATTAAGTTCTTTAACACCTTTGCATCCGGATTTTTGTGCAAACTTTGTGCAAATACAAAAGGCCCGCTTTCGCGAGCCTTCATAAGAAATTGAAAATCACCGTGCCCAGAACAGGAATCGAACCTGCACTCCGTTGCCGAAACAAGATTTTGAGTCTAGCGCGTCTACCAATTCCGCCATCTGGGCAATCGCTTTCAGGCTAGGAAACCTGATCGCGGGATGCAAATGTAGATAATCTCTCCATAATCCGCAAACAATATTTTTGTTTCACATAGTACTCCTTCAGCAGCGTTACCTGCCCCAGGGAGGCCTTACCACGGGCATAAGCCTGGATGTCTTCGGACACCTCCAGGAACTGGCGCCCCATCAGCTCATGTACTTGTTTTTCAAACTGCGCCCGCTCTTCCGCCGAAGCCGCCATTTCCAGCTCCAGCAACCGCTCGGTCAGCGCCAGCATTTCCATTTTGAATAACTCGGGCAGCGGGAAATTCTCCCCGGGCTCCAGTATTCCTTTCAATTGATCCAGGTACTCCATCTTATTTTGCTAAAATGCAAATTTACAGTAATGTTGCAGCATTCAGTTGACATACCCAAAAACAATCATGGCATCACTACACATAGGGCTCATCAGGGAAGAGAAAATACCGCTGGACAACCGCGTTGCATTCACACCGCTGCAATGCCAATGGATCATGAACAATTACCCGGACGTGCAGATCACCGTGCAGCCCTCACCCCACCGCTGTTACAAAGACGCTGAGTATCTTGCCGCAGGCATCCCTCTCGCGGAGGACCTCTCCCATTGCAACATCCTGCTGGGCATCAAGGAAGTACCGGTGGACAAGCTCATCCCCCATAAAACATACCTCTTTTTCTCCCATACCAAAAAGCTCCAGCCGCAAAACCAGGCCATGCTGAAAGCTATCGTAGACAAAGGTATCACCCTCATAGACTACGAATGCCTCGTGCATACGGACGGCCAGCGTATCCTCGGCTTCGGCTTCTTCGCCGGAGTAGTGGGCGCGCACAACGGCCTGTTGGAATACGGCCGGCGCACCGGCTTGTTTGACTTCAAGCGCGTACACGAATGCCACGATTTCCAGGAGCTGATCACCCATTACTTTGGCGTAAAACTGCCGCCCGTAAAGATCGTCACCACCGGCTCCGGAAGGGTCACTGCCGGTATCCTCGAAGTAATGGGCCTGCTCGGCATCAAATACATCCCGCCGGAAGAATTCCTGATCAACAGCTACGAATACCCGGTATATACCCAGCTCAAAGCCGGCGAACTGTACCTCCGCCGGTCGGACAAGACTTACAGCCGCGAAGACTTTCACGCTCATCCCGAGCTGTACGACTGCAAGTTCCTCCCTTACGTCACCTGCAGCGACATCCTCATGAACGGTATTTACTGGGATAAAAAGATAGAACCGCTCTTCACCTGGGAAGACCTTGCCAAAGAGAACTTCCGCATCAAAGTGATAGCCGATATCACAGATGACCAGAACGGCTCCATCCCCTGCAACCTGGGCGACGCCACCATCGAGAACCCGGCATACGGCGTAAACCGCAGCACAAGGAAGCGCACAGCCCCCTACGAAGACGGCTCCGTGACCATGATGGCTGTAGGCAACCTCCCCAACGAACTACCCCGCGACGCATCACAGTTCTTCGGGGATCACCTCATGAAATATATCTTCGACGACCTGCTGAAAGGCAACAGCGAAATGATAGACAAAGCCACCATCACCCTGGGCGGGCAGCTTACAAAAAGATATGCCTATATGGAAGAGTATGCCAGGGGTGTGGTGAAAGAAACCGCCGTGAAATAAACCGGCACGGCTATATTAATTCCCACAAATAACTATCTTGTGCGCAGCCCCCATAGCGTATCGTGCTGCCGGGCTGTGTTCAACATATAAACTCTTTATTGTCCCGTATGAGATCCACCTGCTTCCAGGCCCTGCTGCTGCTTTGCTGCATCGCCTGCCATCGCCCGCAACCCCTGAATGTGATGTATCCCGCTCCCGGTGTGGACATTACCGATGAAGGAAACCACCTCCGTTTAGATGAAAAAGGAAAACATTTCACTTATGACGACCTCTTTGCAGGCGCCCGTTTCATCTGGCTCAAATCCATGGACCAGGACAGTATCGGGCTGATCAACGATATCCAGGTATACCAGCACAATTATTACCTCCTGGACTACGGGCAGCAAAAACTCCTGTCATTCGACCCGGAAGGGAATCCACGCTTCACTTTGTCCGCTTCGGATACCGCCGGGGCAACACTGAAAAAGATCATGGGGTTCAGCATCAACACCAAAACCCGGACGTTGGAGGTATTTGACGGCGTAGCCAAAAAGGTCCTGAAATACAGTTTTGATGGCAAACCTGCCGGGGAACTGGCTTTTCCGTATAACTACCGGGAGGTGGCCTGTAATGCGCAGGGGGAGTATATCGTATATGCGCCCGGCCTGCAAAATGAGCTGAATGGTAAAAGATCCGGCGCGGCCGTTTTCAGCGTGAAGGAAGACGGGACATTCGGCCGGGAGATGATGGACTTGCAAACGGACTTCCCCATCGAATATTTCCCTTCAAACTGCCTCAGCGGCTTTGGCGACAGCATCACGCTGGTATCCAACTATGCTACCGCCGCATTTCGCTTCCACGGCGATAAGATAACCCGCGCCTTTGATATTGATCACGGCGAATACTGGTTCCGCTCACTGCACACAACGGGCGCCAGCGGGAGCAGCCTGGTACTGGACTATTCAAAAGAGGGAAAGGAAGGCCCCGTCTCCGCGCAGTGCCTGGTTTTGGAAGATGGGAAAAGGCTTTACACCGACAGTGTGATCAATAACTTTTTCCCTTTAGCAGTCGGGATCCCGGTCCATTTTTCATCCTCCTCCGCAATGACGGGCCTGCTGCCTGCAAAGGCCTTTGCCAGGATCGGTGACCCGGCCGGCGGCTGGACTGCCCGGTCCCCGCAGTACAATGATATACTGGCCCGGGTGACTGATCTGCAACAACGGATCACAGACAACTCCGATGCGGTTATTATAGAGCTTCCGCTAAAATGACCGCCTACAGGTATAAATAATAATCTTTCAGCAAAGCCGTAAACTCCGGTGTGTATTGCCTGTGCGCATCGTACACCGCCATTTCGCGCACGTGTATCTCCCCTCCTTTCCCGAATATACCCACAGCGCGAAAGAAGCCATGACCGGTCGTTTGCCGTACTTCCAGCAGTTCCTGTAAAGTATAACCCGCCGCTTCCGCCATCTCCCTGAAACGCTGAAACCCTTCATAGGGCAGCAATACGGAGAAACGGCCGCCGGGCGTCAGCAGGCGCCGGATGGCATGTAACAAAGCGGCGTAGTCCAGCGTGGTAGTGTGCATCGCTGTGTTCCTGCGGCTGTCAGGGCTTTTGAGATCGTTTTCGTAAAAGGGCGGGTTGGTGATGATAAAAGGATATTGTTCTCCGGGTTGGTAAGTTTGTACGTCCTGCTGAAGGGCCTTAAGACGGGTGGGCCAGGGTGAGGCCTCGAAGTTGCCTGCGGCTTGGCGGTACGCTGCTTCATCCAGTTCCAGTGCATCGATGGCCGCGGGACTTTGCTGCGCCAGCATGAGGCTCAGCAGGCCGGTGCCCGTGCCGATATCGAGGATGCGGGTTTCTTCTTTTACAAAAGCCGCCGTGAAAGCCCCCTGTATACAGGCGTCCGTGCATACTTTCATGGCGCTCCCCGCCTGCTGTACCGTGAATTGTTTGAACCGGAAGTAACTGTTGCCCATGTGAAATTATATCGCGGAAAACGCTGCCCGTGCGGTAGGCACTGTGTCCAGCGGGCTGAATTCGCCCGCCAGGTATTTGTAATGCGCCGTCATGGCTATCATCGCCGCATTGTCCGTACAGTATTCGAATTTGGGAATGTATACGTTCCAGTTATGCTGTGCGCCGTAGGTTTCCAGCGCTTTGCGCAGCCCGGAGTTCGCGCTCACGCCGCCCGCGATGCAGATCTCGCTGATGCCGGTTTCTTTGGATGCTTTCACCAGTTTGTTCATCAGGATGGTCACGATGCGGAGCTGGATGGATGCGCAGATGTCCGCGATGTTCGCCTCCACAAAATCCGCCTGTTTGGCCCTGTTTTCCTGGAGGAAATACAGGATGGCCGTTTTAAGCCCGGAAAAGCTGAAGTTCAGCCCCGGTATCTGCGGCTCCGGGAAACGGAAACGGTCCGGATTCCCATCCCTGGCGTGTTTGTCCACCAAAGGCCCACCGGGATAGGGCAGCCCCAGCAGTTTGGCGCTTTTGTCAAAAGCCTCTCCCGCCGCGTCATCCATCGTTTCGCCGATCACGGTCATCTTCAGCGGGCTTTCGCACAATACGATCTGGGTATGCCCGCCGGACACCGTCAGGCAGAGGCAGGGAAACTGCGGTTGGGGATCATCAATAAAGTTAGCCAGCACATGCGCCTGCATATGGTGCACGCCTATCAGCGGCACGTCCAGCGCCAGGGCCATGGATTTGGCAAAACAGCTGCCTACCAGCAAAGAGCCTATCAGGCCCGGGCTTTGTGTAAAAGCTACGGCGCTGAGGTCCGCAAGCTGCATATTGGCTTTTTTCAGGGCAAGGTCCACCACGGGTACAATGTTCTCCTGGTGCGCCCGGGAAGCAAGCTCCGGCACCACGCCGCCGTACTGTTCGTGTACGGCCTGGCCTGCTATGACGTTCGACAATACCTTCCCGTCCGCGATCACCGCGGCGCTGGTATCGTCACATGAAGATTCGATGGCTAAAATATTGACCGGCATAAGGCCGCAAAGTTACACTAATTGCTGCGTATCGCAACCACCGGATCCAGCCGGCTGGCGGAGAAGGCGGGTATAAACCCTGCAATTACGCCCACCACGCCTGATATAGAGAATCCGAGGATGATATTCCAGGGAGACATGGCTATCTGAAAACTGGCAAACATGTTTTGGGCAATCAGCGTGCCGATGAATACAAACAGCAGCCCAAGCCCGCCGCCGATCATACTCAGCAAAACGGATTCCATCAGGAATTCCAGCAGGATAATGCCCGGCCTGGCGCCAATGGCCTTTTTCAGACCAATGATGTTCGTCCTTTCTTTTACGGTCACAAACATGATGTTCGCAATGCCAAAACACCCTACCAGCAAAGAAAAGAAGGCTATTATAAAGCCGCCGAGATTGATAGCGCCGAAGACGCTTTCCAACTCTTTCTGGGCCGTGGTGATCTCGTTCAGTGCAAAATCGTTTTCCTGCGTGGGTTTCAGCCGGTGAATGGCCCGCATGGCGCCGGTCAGTTCGTCTTTCAGCTGGCCAATGGCAATTCCCGGTTTGGCCTTGACCATGATCCAGGGATCGGCAAAACGCCGCTCGTCGATGATGGTCCTGGCGAATGTATACGGCAGTATAAATGTATTGTCGTTGATAACGCCCCCCATCAGGCTTTCTCCTTTCCGCTTCAGCACGCCTATCACCCGCGTGTTCCGCCCGCCGATCCGCACTACTTTGCCAACGGAGGCCTCGGGGGTGTAAAACAGGCCTTCCCAAATGTTCGCACCCAGTATCACCGTATTGGAGCCGTTCGTCAGCTCCGTGGGGCTGAAATACCGGCCAGCCGCCAGGTCCACCGGCTGCAGTTTTTCAAGATCCGCCGTGGTGGCCAGCATCTCCACATTCTCCATATAGTCGGAGCCATATTCCACTTTCCTGCCGCCGGAACTGAAAAGGAACGTGACCGCATCGGCGGACTGTACTTTTTCTTTAACGGCTTTGAGCTCTGAATATTTAGGCTCAGGGCGGTTCATATATCGCCACCATTCCCCATCTCCGTCCCATGGCCATTTCTGGAGAAATATCACGTTGTTGCCCAGTGTGTTCAGATCTTTCCTGATATTGGATTCCATACTGCCCGTAACGGTCAGCACGGCGATAATGCAGAATATACCGATAGTAATGCCCAGTAAGGACAGGAAAGTACGGAGCTTGTTCACCCGCAGCTCCTGCAGGGCCATTTTGAAGCTGCTCCAAAGAATTTTAAGGGTAGATAGCATGATCCAAATTTAGCATATTATACAATGCGGCCAATGGCATTATTACCGGTGGCCACATTCCCGGTTTTCCGGGAAAAAAGGGATTTGGGCTAAGAATCATGGCCGCCATCCGGGTTTAAGGAAAAAAGGGGGCATGCCCGTGAAGTAGCATTCCAACTATCCGGGGTTTTCGGAGAAAAATGTACCTTTGCAGCCATTTATGACAAAATATCTTAACGAGATCAGCAAAAGGAAATCCTTTGCGATCATTGCCCACCCTGATGCCGGTAAGACCACCCTTACGGAGAAATTCCTCCTGTTCGGCGGCGCTATCCAGACGGCCGGTGCGGTAAAGTCCAACAAGATCAAAAAACACACTACCTCCGACTTCATGGAGATCGAACGGCAGCGCGGTATCTCCGTAGCCACCTCCGTGATGACCTTCGAATACAGGGACATCCTCGTGAACCTCCTCGATACCCCCGGTCACAAGGACTTTGCCGAAGATACCTACCGTACCCTCACCGCCGTGGACAGCGTTGTGCTGGTGATCGACTGTGTGAAAGGGGTGGAAGAACAAACCAAAAAACTGATGGAGGTGTGCCGTATGCGTGATACGCCGGTGATCATTTTCGTGAATAAACTGGACCGTGACGGCAAAAATCCGTTCGACCTGCTGGACGAGCTGGAGGAACTGCTCAACATCCGCGTACGCCCCCTCAGCTGGCCTATCAACGGCGGCAAGGACTTCAAGGGCGTATACAACCTGTACGATAAAAGTTTCGTGTCTTTCGCGGCCAACCGCAAAGCCACCGATGAAGATATCCTGCCGATGGCGGACCTCAGCAGCCCCGAGGTGGACGAACTGTTCAACGCACAGGACGCCGCCCAGCTGCGCAACGACGTGGAACTGATCGAAGGCGTGTACGACGAGTTCGACAAACAGCCCTACCTGGAAGGCAAGCTGGCGCCCGTGTTCTTCGGCAGCGCCGTGAACAACTTCGGGGTAAAAGACCTGCTGGATACCTTCGTGGAGATCGCCCCCATCCCGCGCGACCGCGAATCCAGTACCCGCCTGGTGCAGGTGGAGGAAGATAAATTCTCCGGGTTTGTGTTCAAGATCCATGCAAACCTCGATCCCCGCCACCGTGACCGTATCGCGTTCCTGCGCGTATGCTCCGGGAAGTTCGAGCGTAATAAATTTTACCATCACGTACGCCTGGACAAAGACGTGCGTTTTGCCAACCCATACAGCTTCCTCGCACGGGAAAAGAACATCGTGGACGATGCGTACCCAGGCGATGTGGTAGGCCTGTTCGACACAGGGAACTTCAAGATCGGCGATACCCTCACCGAAGGCGAAAATTTCTTTTTCACCGGCATCCCCAGCTTCTCTCCCGAACTGTTCAAGGAACTGGTGAACAAAGACCCGATGAAGACCAAACAGCTTGAAAAAGGCATCTCCCAGCTCACGGACGAAGGCGTTGCCCAGCTGTTCACCCAGCACAATGGGAACCGCAAGATCATCGGCTGCGTGGGCGACCTCCAGTTTGAGGTGATCCAGTACCGCCTGCTCCAGGAATACGGCGCCTCCTGCCAGTTCAACACCCTGCCGTTCTACAAAGCCTGCTGGATCACCGGCAGCAAACAGAAACTGGAAGAGTTCATCCGCTTCAAAGGCGCGAACGTGGTGCAGGACAAGGACGGCCACCTGGTATACCTCGCCCAGTCCGAATGGTACCTGAACACCGAAAGGGCAAACAACCCGGAGATCGAGTTCCATTTTACTTCCGAGATACATAAATAAGCAGCCCTCTGCTCAAAATACAGAACGGCGCCTTGAAAAAGGCGCCGTTTTCATGTACGACCAACTCAATTATTGTAAAGCTCGGCTATTGCGCGAGTCACAAAAGTAGGCCAGCCGCACGCCAATCATTTATGAATTTGGTAAATGTATTTACGCAATGCGGAAAAGATTATTCCTAATATTCCATGAAATCATAGTAGGAAACGGTCTCGGCGCCCCCGCCGCTTGGCCATACCTGTACATAGGTATTGGCATTATTCACGGCATTTACATACACCGGGGTGGATGGGGTAAGGAATCCATACCCGTCCGCGGAATATACCGTATAGCTGCCCGAAGAAATATACAGGTAATCGCCGGACCAGCTCAAACCCGATACCGGGCCGGCACCGAAGGCATAGATGAAGTTCCAGGCAAAAGCGGGCGCATGCAAACCGGGTGCGGGATCAGGATTTCTCAACGCGGAAGTGGCTTTCATGCTAAAGCCGCAGCTAAGGATGAGGGCAGCCACAAAAAGGGAAGTTTTTTTGATCATAAGATAAATTTTTAGAGGGTTAATTGGGTTGAACACTCTAAAAATAACACACCTCCATTTAATCGTCTCGCCGATTCGTATCATCCTGTAGCCGATTTGTATCATTTTAGGGGGACACTCCGGTATCCATATAAAAAAATGATCCCCCGTTACCGGGGGATCATTCATGATCGGTGGATCATATAAAATAAGTTATTTGCGAGTAACCCAATCTTCGGGCAGGCCATATTTAGTCAATACTTCTTTTGCTTTTTCGACCTTTTTCATGACAAACTCATCTTTGCTGTAATCCCTCATGGAGGGATCAATTGTCATTTTCCCGGTTGTAACGGTTTTTACTTCTTGTTCTTTTTTTAGTTTCTTTAAAGGCATGTTCACCTCCTGTTTTTTACATTACAAATATACTATTATTTCCGTATTGCCAGAAACGCCTCAAAGTTAACTCCCGGTACAAAGGCAAGCCACCTCCTATTCAATAGCCCCCTGATCTCAAACAATTTCTGTATTTCAGCCAGGTTTGCATTAATTCCCATCTGGTAAAGCCTTGTTCTCGCAGCTGTACTTCCCTGAAAATAGATCGGAAGCTGTCCATGCCGGCTTGTATAAGCAACCACCGTTGCCGCAACTGTTGCCAGTATTTTATCCCGGTCGTTATTATTGGATGTTGTTAAATCATCTATTTCATTTTTCTCCCGGTCCAGATCTCCAAACGCAAGGTTGGTAACCTGCTTTCCGTCAAGAATTACAAAACCATCAATTGGCGTATACGTAACGATCTTTTCAATTATTCCTTTAGGGCCAACACTTTGGAAAGTAAAACTCGCGCAGGTTGAATCCGTGTTATAGTCATATTTCGTCAGGTTCATTCATCCAAAACTTTAAGGTTTCGCGCAATTTATCCGCACCTCACACGCAACCCAAACTTTAGAGGAAATCCCAGTTTTTTGCATCCCCAAAAACGAAACGGGGTGATTGAAAATACTATTGCTAATATTCAATCACCCCGTTGAGGGATATTTTCTATAATTACTTGATTTTCAGATCACTTATCACCCATCCTTCGATCATCCTTCGATGATCCTTCGGTCATCCTTCGGTGAAACACCCTCAAACCCGCGCCACGACCGAACGCAACCGAAGGATTACCGAAGGATTGCAATACGATGTTCGTAGGTTTAAAGGCCTGACTGATAGAATTTTCCCATTTACAATGCCACCACGGCGCCCTGGCCGTAGATCTGCTGTTTGTATTTGAGGGAAGGCGAAGGCAGGAAATCACCCAGCCCCAGCTTTTGCCACTTCTCATCGATGATTTTGATGGTGGCATCGTCCGCCACGATAATATTCGGCCAGTCCCGCTGGAAATCGTCCAGCTCTTTGGTTTTGATGGTGCCGTCCAGGCCCATGCAGGCGGTTACTTTATGCGCGTTGCGGCTGGAAGGGCGTTCCGCCAGGAAATTATCGCGTTTCGGATCCAGGTTGTTGCAGAAGCGCCAGAGAGCGGAAGGAAGGTCCATCGGGTCCACGGTATGCTCCACGTACAGGACCATTTTAATGCCCTCCATGCCGGGCTGTGCATACACCTGCGGGTGCAGCTCACGGAGATGGTTGCGGCGGTCCTTTTCCACGGCTATCACGATGCAGGGAATGTCCAGCTTCAGCAGCGTGGCGTTCACAGCTTTGATCTCCGGGAAAGCGGCCCGCAGCGCGGCGATGTTCACCTCCGGTGAAAAAGAGGCGGTATCAAACCGGTCGTCTGTTTCTTCGGGGAGGCGCGCGGTACCGTCAATGCACATTTTGCCGCCAAAACCCATGCGGGAGCAGGAGTGATCCAGCACATCCATCGGCCCCTGGCTGAAATAGATGTCTGTAGCCGGGTTCAGGTGTTTAAATGCGTATTGCGCCAGCGCTTTGTAATCGTTGATGCGGGTGCCCGTATCGGTTACGGCCAGTATTTTGTTGAACATCATCTGGCCGGCGCCCCACATAGCGTTCATCACTTTCTGCGCCTGGCCGGGATAGTCTTTTTGTATCTGCGCGATCACGAGATTGTGAAACACGCCTTCCACCGGCATTTCCATATCCACGATCTCCGGCACCAGCGTCATTTTGATCGGCGCGAGGAATATCCTTTCGGTAGCCTTCCCGATCCAGGCATCTTCCTGCGGGGGAATGCCCACGATGGTGGAGGGATACACGGCATCTTTGCGGTGCGTGATGGCGGTAACATGAAACCGGGGGTACCAGTCCGCCAGGGAATAATAACCGGTATGATCGCCAAAGGGCCCTTCCCAGATCAGCTCTTCATCCGCCTCCACGTACCCTTCGATCACGAAATCCGCGTCGGCGGGCACTTCCAGTTCGGGCTGGGAAATACATCTTACCAGCTCCACTTTCTTTTTGCGAAGAAAACCGGCCAGCATGTATTCATCCACGTTTTCGGGGAGCGGTGCGGTGGCGGAATAGGTGTATACGGGGTCGCCACCGAGGATGACGGCCACAGGCATGCGCTTGTTGAGCTTTTTGTATTCGGAGAAATGTTTGGCGGATACTTTGTGTTTGTGCCAGTGCATGCCGGTCATGTCTTTTTCAAACACCTGCATACGGTACATGCCTACGTTGCGGCTTTGGGTATGCGGGTCTTTGGTGTGGATCACGGGCAGGGTGATAAAAGGTCCGCCATCCTGCGGCCAGCAGGTCATTACGGGCAGTTTGCCAAGGTCCGGGCTGGTCATTACCACTTCCTGGCAGGCGCCGCGGCCTGATATCACTTTCGGCATCCAGGAGGCGAACTGGCTGAGCTTTGGCAGCATGGCGAGTTTGTCCAGGATACTTTCTTTGGGTTTGGAGAGCATTTTGAAGAGCCCTTCTATTTCGGAGGCTACATCGTCCAGCTCCTGCACGCCCAGCGCCATGCACATGCGGCGGTAACTTCCCATGGAGTTGATGAGCACGGGGAAGTCGTACCCGGTATTTTCAAACAGCAGGGCTTTGCCGCCGTCCGGTGATTTGCTGATGCGGTCCGTGATCTCCGCGATTTCCAGGTGGGGGTTCACATATTCTTTGATCCTCACCAGCTCCCCCGCTTTTTCCAGCGTATCGATAAAATGCCTTAAATGCTTAAATGCCATTGGTTCCAGCTTTCGTTCAATGGGTAAAAGTACGTTGGATATAGGGAATAAAAAAAGGCTCCGTTTAAAACGGAGCCTTAAGGCTATTGTCGTCACCCAGGTACGTTACCTGTTGCCAAAAACAATCACGCCTGAAACCCTTGGCCTGCGCGGTATAGGCAGCGGGGGCGGCGGAGGAGAATAATGATAGCGCGGGCGCACCACCACTACTCTTTCCCTGCAATCATCCCTGCGGTAATCCCGATGGCGTCTGTCCACATACACTACTTTTTTGTAGTGCCCGCGTCCTCTGCGGTCATCATCACAATCGTCATAACGTTCATGCCTGTCGCGGTCACGGTCTCGGTCGTGGCCGCGGCCCCTGTGCTGTGCCTGTGTAGTTGCATAGGTTGCCCCGAGGAGGAGCATCACGAGAATCAGCTTTTTCATAGCCTGCTGTTTTAATTGTTCTCTCTGTCCGTTCATCCCCTTATTTGCCTAAGGCGGACGGACTTGTTATCATAATTTCAAGAAGTATGCCAATAACGTTGTTCCAACGCGCATCCGCTGCCACAGCGGGTTTGGTAGCGTAACCGGAGCGGATGAACGGAAATGCAATCCATCGTTCCGGAGCGAAAAAATGATAAACGGAAAATGTAAACATGCAGGAGAAATCATTTCATGCAAAGAAGAAAATGCGTGCATGTTTTGCGAAGAAAAAACGTTGCGGAGATGATCTTATGATGCGTATACTTTTTTGTGAGAAACGCAGGTGGTATAAAATAAAAAAGGCTGTCTTTAAAGACAACCTTTTACTTTTCTATTTGGACTTGATTGGGGGTGTACAATCACCTTTATGCAACCATCGTGCCAAAGTTATTTTATGCGATTACATTTTGAAGCACTTCGAGAAGTTCGTGCTCCGGCCGCCGCTGCTGCTGCCGCCAATGCGGTACATTACGGTGATGCCTGAAAATGTATACCAGTCTTTATATTTTGCGGAACCGCGCTGCGTACCATCCGTAGGGTAGTTGCCCGTCACCCCGGTTTTATTTACTTCATCGCCGCGCCATGCCCAATCCACCGCGGTCTGCCCTCTTTCCGCCAGCAGGGTGTTCTGGTCCACGTAAGTGGTGCTTACGTCGTCCAGGTAATCGGTGAAGGTGGGCCTGAGGCCTACCTCGATGCCGAGCATGATACGGTCTGTAAAGATATATTTAAAGCCCACGCCGAAGGGGATGGATATCTGGTGCAGGGAATACTGGTTGCCCCTTTCCGGATACTGCGGCAGCCCCTGCCCTTCCGTGCTCAGGCGGCGAAGCGGCACACGGGCGCCGGAAGAATCTTTTGCCGTGGGATAAAAACTGAACAAAGCCACTCCTCCGAATACATACGGGGTAAAACCTTTATCATCTATATCAAGGATATTAAGCTCCGCGCCCAGGTGACCTTCCCAGAGATGGGAACTGAAGCTGAGGTTGCGCGCCTGGAGGGCAACGCTTTCGTTGGACTTATCGTCCGCGGCGGCCATACCCCAGGTGAATCCTGCCCTTAACGTCAGGAAGCGGTTGATATCCCTTTTTACCAAAAGGCCCAGCATAGGACGCGTATAACTGAAGTTCACACGTTTTTCTGAAAGGTCTCCACTGTAATTGCTGATACCGGCGATTCCGCCAACGTGCCAGTCCTGGGATTTACTAACAAAGGGGGCAGCGAGCAGTAAAACGAACCCGATGATCTTTTTCAAGGTTGTAAGGTTTTAACAGGTTACTGATTACTACAACGCTTCAGAATAACAAAAAAGTATCCGGGGCATGTGTAACCGGGAACTAAATTATACAATTTTCCACTTTATTACAATTCTAAAGATATGATTATAAAAGCCTTTTATACCACCATAGGGCCTAAAGCACTATTTTTGCGGCAGGTATGATATTTGAGAGAGCCTTGCTTTAACCTTTTACCATCATAAACTGTAATTAATACGTGAGTACCCCCCGCCGGAAAAAAATCATTCGCTGGATCATAGGTAGTGTTTTAACCTTGCTGCTGCTGCCCGTTCTGCTGCTGCTGCTGCTGCTGCAATTGCCGGTAGTGCAGAATTTCATGCGGAGCAAGGCGGAATCTTACCTGCAGAAACAATTAAAAACAGATGTGCGAATCGGCGGCCTGCGTTTTTCCTGGTGGAACTCCATGACCCTTTCCCAGGTATTTGTGGGCGATACCCGGAAAGACACCCTGCTGTCCAGCGGTGAGCTCTCGGTAAAATACAACCTCCTGGCGCTTCTCAATAACGACCTGAAGATCAGATCCGTCCGCTGGGAAGACGCCGTGGTAAACGTATACCGCCCTGCCGGCGACTCCTCTTTTAATTTCCAGTTCGTCATAGACGCCTTCAGCTCCCCTGCGGCAAAACAGGATACGATCATCGAAGAATCCGGCACCACCCTCCAGTATCAAATAGGCGAAGTACAACTGCAACGCATATACGTGCGGTACAACGACAGCCTGGGCGGCATGCTGGCCAGCGTGCGCCTGGATAAACTGGACATGCTGCCGGACGATCTCCAGCCCGGGGATGGCAAATATCACCTGAAAAACTTCCGGCTGGACGGCCTCCAGGCCGCTATCCTGCAGCAATACCGCCCCGCCGTGCCCGAGCCGCCCTCCGCCGATACCGCCTCCACTCCTTTCGACTTTACCGTACGCGACCTTGCCATCCGCAATACCACGTGGACCTACACGGACGAAGCCGGCGGCATGGACACCAAAGGCCGCATCGGTACGTTATCGTTGCGCAAAGCCCGCTTCGATCTCGTACAGACACTTATTGAAGCGGACGAACTGAAGCTGGAGAAAACCACCGCTTCGCTGGGCTTCCTAAAACCCATGGACACCGCCACCGCCGTAGTAGCAGATTCCCCCGCTGCCCCCATGACCTGGAGAGTGGCGGCCAAAAGCGTGCAGACCCGCGAAGTGGATTTCAGCATGGACAATCACCTGGCGCCTCCCTTAAAATATAAAGACGCCGTGGATTACAACCACCTCGGCATCACCGGCCTCTTCCTGGATGTAAACGATCTCACCTACAGCGCGGACAGCACCCTGCTCACCATCCGCAACGGCTCGCTAAAAGAACAAAGCGGCATGCACCTGAAAGCCCTCCGGGGCAAAGTGCGCTACACACCTAAAGAAGCCCGGCTGGGCAACCTCCTGCTGCAAACCAACGAAAGCCGCATAGACGCGGACGTGCTGCTGCAAACAGAATCCTGGGAAACCGTGTCCGACCAGCTGGGGCTGCTGGCCATTCAGGCCACCGTGCGCCCTTCGGATATCGCGATGAAAGAAGCCCTGTTTTTTGTGCCCGAAATGCGGACCACCCCTTCCCTCCAACCCCTCTGGAAAAAACGCCTCGCCATCAAAGGCAATATGAGCGGCAACCTCGCCAAACTCATCATTCCCGGCTTCGAGGTAAAAGATAATGACCGCAATTACCTTTTTGTAAAAGGCACCGCCTTCCAGGTGACGGACCCGGACCGCATGGGCGCGGACCTTACCACCGTCACCCTGCGGAGCAGCAAAAAAGGCATTGAGTCATGGCTGCCACCCAATACCCTGCCCGCATCCATGACCCTCCCCAACACGCTGAACGTGAACGGCAGCATCCGCGGCGGTATGCGGCTGCTGAAGCCGGACCTCGCCGTCAATACCGATCTTGGCAATGCCGATATCAAAGGGGAAGTGGCCGACTTTATGGACATGGACAAGATCCGTTACGACCTTGGGCTGGGCACACGGAACCTGCAACTGGGGAAAATACTGGGAGATACTTCCATGGGCAATATGAACGGCCGTTTTGCGGTGCACGGCAAAGGCACCGATCCGCAAAAGGCCGATATCAAAGCTGATGTGAACATCACTTCGTTTACCTACAACCGTTACACCTACACCGGCATCAATATGGATGCCGCGCTCAGCAAAGGCGCTTATTCCGCCAGGGGCAGCATCACAGATTCCAGCGTCAGGGCGCGCTTTGACGTGAAAGGCAAACTGGACACGCTGAACCCCGCCATCACCGCCAAAGCAGACCTGGACAAACTGGACCTCTACGCCACGAACTTCACCACTTCGCCCCTCACGATCAAGTCCTGCCTGGATGCGGAGCTGGACAATCTCAGCCCGCGCAGGCTCAGCGGCTTTGCAGCCATACATAAGATACAGCTGGCGGACGACCGGGACATTTATACGCTGGACAGCATCCTGCTGAAGGCCGACGCGGCAGACGGCGTGCAGAAGATCAGCCTTACCGGGCCGTTCGGGTTCCTGACCGCCTCCGGGGACTTTAATTACCAAACCTTCGCCACCGAGGCCGGCAACCTCGTTACCCGCCACCTGGAAGCCGAAGGCGAAAAACCGCCGCCGCCTTCCGAATCGCAGTGGGTGAACTTCAACGGCAGCATCAGCATTCCCAAAACCTTACAGAAATTACTGCCCGATATCAGCCTGCCCAAACCGGTAGTGCTCAACGGGCGGCTGGATACGGACAGCAGTTTCCTTGTGGCACAGCTTTCCGTGCCCACTATGCGGTATGACTCATTCAGGGTGGATACCCTGCTGGTGGACATAGCGGCGGATAGTACGCAAATGGAAGCCCATGTGTTACTTGGGCGCCTGCGGCACCCGCAGATCCCCCTGCAAAGGACCACGGCGGATGTAACCGCCAAAAACGGCCTGCTGGACTGGGACCTCGTGATGGGCCGGCGGCAGAACAACCCGAAATACAAACTGGGAGGACTCGTGCGGTTTGCCCAGGGAGACAGCCTGCTGATATCCCTCAAAAAAGACCTGCTGCTCAACCGGCAACAGTGGAACGTGGCCGGGGACAACCAGGTGGTGATATATAACGGAGGCGTGGCCTTTGCGGACATCGGCCTGGAACGCTCCGGCCAGCAATTGCTCATAGAATCCTCCCTCGCCGCGCAGGGCGCCAGCCTGCCGGACCTGACGGTGACGCTCAAAGACTTCAGGCTCAGCACCGTTACCAGCCTGATCGAAAAAGACACCGCCCTGGCGGAAGGCATCAGCAATGGCGTGATAAAGATCAGCGGGCTGGACCAGACGCCGCTGATAGACGGAAAACTGACGGTGGACAGCCTGAACGTTATGGGCTCCGCCATCGGAACGCTGGCGCTGGACGCCAATACCAATGCGGACCAGCAGGTGCAGCTCACCGCCACCATCCAGGGGAACGAAAACGATGTACGCCTCGCGGGCACCTATGCCGAACAAATGAACTTCCAGCTGGACATCAACAGCCTGAATATGAAAAGCGTAGAGGCGTTCACGTTTGGCAACGTGACCAACATGAGCGGTAAACTCACCGGCAAGGCCAGCCTCCAGGGCACTACGGACAAACCGGTGATACGCGGTAATATGCACTTCGACAATGTGGCCGGCCGCGTGACCATGATCAACAACTACCTGCGCCTGCCCTCCGAGGACCTGGCGCTCACCGAAACAGGCATACGGTTCAACCAGTTCGTGATCGCGGACAGCACCGGGAACGAAGCGGTGATCAACGGGGACATCCTGACAAAGGACCTCAGCGCGTTCCAGCTGAACTTTGACGTAAAAGCCAGCAATTTCATGGCACTAGGCCCGCAGGATGTAAAAAATAAAGACCAGTTCTACTACGGCCCGGCATACGTGGACGTGACCGCCCAGGTGCGCGGCACGCTGGACCTCCCACGCGTGCAGATGAAACTGAAGCTGCGCGAAAAATCGCAGGTGACCGTAATGATACCAGAAGAAGAACCGGGCATTGCGGACCGGCAGGGCGTGGTACAGTTCATTGACCCCGCCATGTGGACAGACACCACGCTGCGCCTGAAAAAAGATACTACGGCCACCACCAGCGGCCTGAAAGGATTTGTGATATCGGCGGACCTTGAAGTAACCCCGGAATCGACCCTGAAACTGGTGATAGACCAGGTCAACGGAGACTTCCTGGAAGTAAAAGGTAACGCCACGCTGAACTTCTCCATGGACCCGAGCAGTAAAATGAGCCTCACGGGCCGTTACGAGATCAACGAAGGGAAATACAACATGAGCCTGAACCAGCTCATCAAACGGGAGTTCCAGATAGAAAAAGGCAGTACCATCATCTGGAACGGCGACCCGATGCTGGCGGACGTGAACATCACCGCGCGGTACGATGTGAACGCCGTGGCGGCGGACCTGATACAGGACCAGATCAGGTCTGATGACCCCGCGCGCAACCGTTACAAACAGAAAGTACCCGTGGAAGTATACCTCAAGATCACCGGCGAGCTGCTGAAACCGAACATCGCCTTTGAGCTGGACATGCCCGAAAAAGACCAGGGCGTGCTGGACGGGCAGGTGTACACGCGTATCAAACAGATCAACCAGGTGGAGTCCGAGCTGAACAAACAGGTAATGGGCCTGCTGGTGCTCAACCGGTTTATTTCAGACAATCCGTTTGACGGGCTGGACAGCCAGGGCGGCAGTGCGGCGGAAGATATTGCGCGGAACAGTGTGAGCAAGATCCTCTCCCAACAGCTGAACAACCTGGCGGGCAGCCTCATCAAAGGCTTCGATGTCAATTTTGACCTGCAAAGCGAAAACGCCTACAACGACGCCGGTTCGCGCGAGGAAAGCACGAACCTGAAAGTGGACGTATCCAAACGCCTGTTCAGCGACCGCCTCACCGTAAGCGTGGGTTCTAACATCGGCATATCCGGCGCACAGACCCAGGGACAGGACGCAAGCTCCATCATCGGGGATATGAGCGCGGAATACATGCTCACCGCGGACGGACGCTACCGTATACGCGCCTACCAGCGGAACATCACCGAAGCCGTGATACAGGGCCAGGTAGTGGAAACGGGACTGACATTTATGCTCATCATGGACTATAACCAGTTCAGGGAAATATTCAGTAAAACAAAAAAAGAAAAAGAACAGGAACGCCTGCGCAAGGAAAACAAGTAACATGACCCGTAACCTGAGATACATAAGCCTGACCGCACTCACGGCCCTGCTTGCCGCCTGCTCCACCACCCGCACGGTGCCGGAGGGAGACCGCCTGTATACAGGCCATGAGATCAAATGGACAGAAAAGAAAAAACCAAAAGACTGGAGCACCCTCAAAGCCGGTATGGACGAGCGCGTGCGCCCTTCCCCCAACCGCAAGTTCCTGGGCATGCCCTTCAAACTCTGGCTGTACAACCTCGGGAATGAACCCAAAGGCAAAGGCCTGAACCACCTGCTGCGCAACAAATGGGGCGAAGCCCCCGTGCTCCTCAGCCAGTTGAAACCCAACAGGACAGAGCGGATACTGAACAGTTACCTTGAAGACAACGGGTATTTCCAGAGCGAATTAGAAAGCGAGATAAAAAACAAGGGCAGCAAAAAAGCCAGCATCGTATTCACCGCCGAGCCCAATCACCGTTATACCATCCACCGCGTGCGGTTCGATACGGATACCGGCGTACTGAGCAAACAGATCATGCTCAACGCCAAACATACCCTGCTGAAACCCAATGATAACTACAGCCTGGACCTGATCAAGGCCGAACGGGAGCGTATACACGCCCACCTGAAAGAAGAAGGCTTTTATTATTTCACGCCGGATTATATGCTGATACAGGTGGACAGTACGCTCAAAGGGCAGGTGGACCTGTACATCAAACTAAAAAACACCGCGCCGGCCACCGCCCTCCGCCAGTACTGGATGCGGAGCGTGGAAGTATACCCTAACTATGACCTCACCCGGGACAGTGCGCTCAAAACAATTCCCGGCCAGCAATACCAGAATTTCACCATCGTGGATCCCGACAGCCTGTTTAAACCGATTGTATTCGACCGGTCCGTATTCCTTCAAAAAGACAGCCTGTACCGCCTCAGCTCGCACAATATCACCCTGCAAAGGCTGGTGAACCTGGGTACGTTTAAGTTCGTGCGCGGCAACTTCAGGCCATTGAGGGACAGTTCGCTGCTCGCCGCCCGTTTTTACCTGACGCCGTACCCCAAACGGTCTTTACAGTTCGAAGTATCCGGCACCTCCAAAAGCACCGGCTTTGTAGGCAGCCAGGTGAAGATATCCGCCCGCAACCGTAATTTCCAGCGGAAGGCGAATGTATTGGAGATCAACCTCGGCGGCGGTTTTGAAACACAGGTAGGCGGCAGGACCACCAATATATCCACCAACGCATACAGCTTCAACGCGGAAGTGGCCCTGACCATCCCGAGGTTCTACACCCCTGTTATCCGGTTCAACCCCCGCACGCCTTACGTGCCCAGGACCAGGTTCAGTATCGGGTACGAATTGCTGAACAGGCCCTCCCTGTATAACCTGAATGCGTTCACCCTGCAATACGGCTACATCTGGAAACAGACGAAATTCCTGGACCACGCCCTTTTCCCGGTGGCCATCACCTATGCGCTGCCCGGCAATGTATCCGCGGAATTCCAGCAGCAAATGGACCAGGACCCGGCGCTGAAACAGTCCGTATCCAAACAATTCATTTTAGGAAGTAACTACACGCTGACATTTAATAACCAGGCTCCTTTCCGGTATCACAGCTTCTTCGCCAGCTTCAATGTGGACGTTGCGGGGAACGTGGCCGGGCTGCTGGCCCAAAGCGAAGCGGACGGCACCAAGACGATCGCCAACCAGGCCTTTTCGCAATACCTGCGCGGCAGCGTGGACGGGCGGCATTACTGGAAACTAAGCGATAACCTGCGCTGGGTGAACCGTTTGTACATGGGGTATGGATATGCCTATGGCAAGAACCTCCAGGATCCGAACACCCCGGTAACCCTTCCGTTTATCAAACAGTTCTTCAGCGGCGGTAGCAACAGCATCAGGGCTTTCAGGGCGCGTACGCTCGGGCCGGGCTCCTACCACGAGGACCCCGACAATACGACCAACCTGCTGCTGGCCAATGCCGCGGGGGATATCAAGCTGGAATTCAACTCGGAACTGCGTTTCAAACCCCAGAAACTGATCGAGCTGGCGGCTTTTGTGGATGCGGGTAATATCTGGTTGGGCAAATCAGACTCGACTAAAAAGGTATTCGCCTTTGACCGGTTCTATAAAGAGATAGCCGTGGGCACTGGTATTGGTTTAAGGATAGACGCTTCCATCCTGCTGGTGCGTTTTGATATTTCCTTCCCGTTGCGGAAACCCTGGTTGCCCGAAGGGGAACGATGGGTATTTAACCAGATCAGTTTGGGTGACAAGGCCTGGCGGAAGGAGAACCTGATCCTGAACATCGCCATCGGGTATCCGTTCTGACAGCGCTCCCTGGGGTAACGGCCCGCTTTTCATCATGGACTTATCCGCTTTCAAACGATCCGAACCTGATATCCGACCTTTCCATAACCAGCTTTTATGCCTGGCCCGGCCGTCCTTATATTATTACTTTAAGTAAGATACCGGGAACGGCCGGGTTCTTTTTTCCGCTCAACTGCGCTTCCGGCGTATGTTCCACACTATCTTTTTTTACCATTTACTTCAAGTAACTTCCCACTACAGGTAAATGTAACCAAATTACTGATTATCAATAGTCAGTATATATTCACTTACAATAACCATCAATTCACCATTCGCCCGAAACCCACGCCTGCCGGGCATCTCATGGACTTTATTTCATATTTATATTTTTGTTTAATTAAACATTTAAAATATATTTGCAGTCTACGTGAGCACCAGTATCCGGAATACACCCCATTCAACCAAACGGGCATGAGATACTGGATAAATACGTAACCCATTAAACCCATGAACGCTGCCGTACCCTATACGACCATCAGAAGAAGTTCCCTCCGGGGAGCGATGATGCTGTGGGGCACATTGGGATTATGTCCGGGCATGGTTTCAGCGGGCAACATTACACCAGGGCAACAGGCGGGCTTCAGCATTCCAGGCTCTTTAACCGCCCCTTACTCCCTGAACCTCAGCAGTACCCTTGTACATGAGAACAACGCCATTGGCACGCTTATAGGCACCTTTTCCACCGATCCTGAAGCCGGCGTGTGTACATACTCGCTGGTGGAGGGAGATAATTGCGCAGACAACAATCTCTTCACCATTGCCGGCAACACGCTCAAGACACTCACCATCCTCGACTTCGAAAGCAAAGTAAACCGCTATATCCGTGTACGTTGTACAGACGCAAACGGCGATTTCATTGAAAAGGCATTCCAGATTGAAGTAATAGACGTATACGAAGTGAACAACACCCTGGAAGCCACGAACATCGTGACGCCAAACGGGGACGGCATCAACGACACCTGGGTGATCCGCAACCTGCCGCCGCACAGTATGAACGAAGTCCGCATCATGGACCGGAGCGGCAGAGTGGTATATCACCGGCGCAATTATTCAAATGACTGGAATGGCCAGCTCACCAATGGCGGGCAGCTTTCCGAAGGCGTATACTTTTATATCATAGATTTCGGAGCAGGGCTGAACCTTTTTAAGGGCTCGATTACCCTGATCAGAAGCAATCGTTAAACATATTTCCTGTACCTAATTGATTTGTAAATGAAGAAAATCTTTACACAACTTTCCACGCTCCTGCTGATCGCCATGCTTCCGGCCGCTGTAAAAGCACAAAGCGTTGGCAACCCGATCCAGCAACAGGACCCGCTCATTGCGCAGTACTTCGAAAACCGCTTCCTCGGCAACCCGGCCATGGCCGGTGCGGACACCGGGCTGAATGTGAACATCGGCTACCGTAAACAATGGAAAGACCTGCCCGATGCTCCCGTTACTTTCGCGCTCACCGGCGATTACCAGATAGCCAAAAAGATCGGCGTGGGCCTTACCGTTTTTAACGACCAGGCAGGCATCCTGAAACAGACCCGCGTGGCACTCTCTTACTCCTATCACATGGCGCTGGATGAAAACAACACCGAGTTCCTTCACATCGGTATGACTGCAGCCCTTGACAATAAACGCGTTGAAAGGAAAAAGATAATAGGCAACCCGGCCGATCCCGCAGTGGATGAGTTCAACCGCCGGGACAATTTCTTTGAAACAGACCTGGGCGTAGCCTATACAAACCAGCACCTCACCATCCAGGCGACGCTGCCGAACCTGGTGAGCACTTTCCAGAACAAGGATAAAGTGGAGCCCCGCAACACTTCCACCTTTATGGTATCTGCATCTTACAAGTTCGGCACCAAAAGTTTCCAGGTATCCTCCATTGAGCCTTTGGTGGCGTTCCGTGGCGTAAAAGGCTACAAGGGAATCCTGGACGTAGGTACAAAAGTGAGCCTCGCCAAAAACTTCGTGAACCTCTTCGCGTTGTATCATACCAGCAACGCGGTGACCGCGGGCGTAGGTTTCCAGTTCAAAAACTCTATTGAAGTGCAGGCAAGTTATACCTCGCAGACAGCGGGTGTTAAAAATAATATAGATGGCAATTTCGGATTGGGCATCAAGATCCGTTTGTTCAGGTAAGTCACCAGGCCGGGGCCGTCCAGGCGCCCGGCCCATTACTTTACTCACGCCGTTTCTATCCAGGGATAAAAAGTGACCAGCGCCGACGGCTCAAGGCTTCCCGCCTCCGCATTGTGACAGATCATACCATCCGCACGCGCCGTGGCCGTGAGGTCCGCCCGGCCGGAAAATGACAACGCCTTCACTTTCAGCCCGTTTTTACTGACCAGCGCGGCAGGTACAAACTCATCCTGCGCGTGAACAGGCGTACGATGCTCCATATACGGTATCAGCCAGGGTTTGATAACAGGGATGCCCCAACAGGCACGGATGTACGATTCCACGAACAGTTTACACCCCGCCTGCACGGCGAACGGTTGCCCCGGTATCAGCATCACCCTTGTACGCGTGGGGCTGTAACCAAACCAGAATGGATTACAGGGATGCGCTTTCACTTTGTTAAACACCTGCTCCACCCCGCATTCAATGATCGTTTTAGGCTGCACATTCCCGCAGATCACCAGCAGGTCCGCCTCCAGGCAGGGCATGATGGCAGACTGGATGGCCGCCGGATGATCCGGCACGATATAACTTGCTTCCAGCGTAATTCCATATTGCAGGAGCAGGCCGGTGAGCGTAAAACCATTGGCATCACGCAGTTGTGTATCATTTACCGGCGCACCGGGTATGCGCAGCTCGCTGCCCACGGCAATAAACATCACGCGGGGCGGGCGCTCCACCTTTACATTCATGACGCCCAGTGAGGCCAGGAGCCCAAGGTGCTGAAAATTGAGCCGGAGGCCCGGCTCCAGCAATACCTTGCCGGCGGTAGCCTGCTCCCCGCGCGGGCGGACGTGCTGGTACACACGGATGTTATGATCCAGGAAAACGACATGACCGTTCTTTTCCTCCGCTTCTTCCATACCGATCACCACATCCACATCAGGCGGCAACAGGCTGCCGGAAGCCACTTTCATGGCATGCCCAGGCTGGAGGTCTTCTCCCGGGTAACGGGCATGACTCAACGGGAATTGCTGTTTTCGGGTGGTCTGTACGTCTGAACTGCGGATGGCAAAACCGTCCCGGGCGGCACGGTGAAAGGGCGGGTAATCCCGGTCTGCGGTAATGGCTTCGGCCAAAACCCTGCCTGCGGATTTTTCCAGCGGCACTGATTCGGTTCCCCAACTGGTACGGCAGGCCGCGATTTGCTGGATGGCGGCGGTTACACTAATCATGGATCGTTCGGTCTTTTAAGATAAGCATAAGGATGAACCGGTACTTCACCCGAGGCGGAGATCACCCGCGCGGCTTTCACATTCATGCATAAATACTGGACCGCCGGGCTACTCTCCGCTTCTGGCAAAGAGGCATAGGATAGATATATTACATGTTTACATATACATTGTTATACAGCTAAAAGTACAAGTAAATTCATATTAATTATAGCTATATGATATATTTTTAATTGAATAACATATTATTCCGCCAATATAGCCGCGCAATAATAATATTATAAATTTTACAATGTGTCATATTGAGTATCACTTATCTTCTAACGCTATCACGTGGCCCAAAAAAGAAAGGCCGCACCAAATGGCGCAGCCCTCCGCATAGTCTGAGTAAAAAAATTTATTTCCCGTCAAACAGGTTCACCGTCAGACCCAGCGTAAAATTATCCCCAAGGTAATTTTTCAGCCCGGCCGTCTGCGTCGAATAGATCAGTTGCAGCCCAAACCGTGTCCGGTAACTGAACCCCGCCCCCACGGTAAAGTTCTGCGAGGTGTGATACATCCCGAACACATTCACCCAGTTATTCAGCAAGGCAATATTGGCCCCGAAGTCGAAGATATTGTCAAAGCCACGCACCGCCCGGAAACAGACCTTCGGCTCAATGGACGTAAAGCCCTCTCCCACATCCACCCGGTAACTCACCGCGGTGAACCAGGTAGAACTATTGGCAATATCCTTGTTGTCCGACTGAAAATACCCTACCACATTCGGCAACGCGGCCTGAATGTTCAGATGTCCGTCCGTATAAGCCACCCCGAAATCCACATCGAAATAGTTATCGCGGCGGTTGAACAGGTTTAGTGAAGGATCGGTTGCGTCACCATTGAGTTTGGAAAGATCCAGACGATCGTTCCGGAGCCCTGCGGACAACCCAAAGTGCAGCTTCTGCCGGCCCGACAGGCTCAACGGCAGATGATAGGCATACGTAACGGAGACACGGGTGCGGGTAATGAGCCCTGCCTCATCCCGGAAGATGTTCAGGCCCGCCCCCACTCTTTTGCCCACCAGGTAGTCCGCCGTAAAAGCCATAGCAACGGGCGCGCCCGGCACATCGTTCCATTGGCGGCGGTAGGCGCCGTTCAGGTGAAGGCCCGTGTCCACGCCCGCAAAGGACGGGTTGCCCAGGTACTGGTTCTGAAAATACTGTGTGCCCAACGGCGCCACCTGCGTACTGGTGTTGCCCCAGGTTTGTGCACCGGCCTGCTGCGCCAGCAGGCACAGCATAAAACCCCAGATATATCTTTTCATGTGCTGCATGTTTTAACGTTTGTCGCGGATGATGGTAATATAACCTTTCACTTTCGGCAGGCCCGGCCCGAAGTCCAGCAGGAAATAAACAGTGCCTTCTTCCAGCGGCTTGCCGTTCACCCTGCCATCCCATTCGTTCTGGTACCCTTTCTTCGTATATATCAGCCTGCCGGACTGATCGAATATCTTCAGTTCGTTGTTCGGATAACTGTCGATATTCTGGATGATAAAGCGGTCGTTTTTACCATCGCCGTTCGGTGTAAGAATATTCGCACTGTTCACCTTATAATCTTCCTTCACTTCAATGCTCACCTGGGCGCTGGCGGAGCAGCCTGCCGCATTGGAAGCGGTTACCCTGTACACAGCGTTCTGCTGCGGGCGGATAGTGAGCGTCGCGGAATTCTGACCGGATATGATGCCCGGCGCATTATCCCATACATAGGTCACGCCGCCGCTTGCCGTCAGCATCACCACATCGCCTTTCGATACATTGAGGCCTTTATCGCTTACGATCGTTGGCGCCGCAATGGAGGTGACGTTGATCCTGAATGTGCGCGTAGCCTGGTCTGTGCCGCCGTTTGCCGTGCCACCATTGTCTTTTACGGTAACGGTCACATTCGCCGAACCGTTTGCCCCGGGCGCAAAGCGCACGCGCAGGTCGCTGTTGTCCACGGCCAGTACTGCAAAAAGCGCATTATTGTCCGACGCAACCGTCACTGTCAGCGTCTGCCCGCTTTCAGGCCCGGCGGTGATACCCGTGAGGCCTATCAGCTGGTCCGCATTGGTGGCGCAGAACTGGCGGTCCGTGATGGCGCCGAGGGTGGGCGCTTCGTTCACATCCGTAACCGTGATGGTGAAATCTTTTTCCAGGAATTCACCGGCCTGCGTGGTGGATCTTATTTTGATACTGTAAGTGGCTTTTGTTTCCGCATCCAGCACCGGTATGGCCTGCAATACATTGCCTGTTATGGCGAACGCCGCATTGTCCGCCCCGCCTGCCGCCATACTGTAGGTAAAGGTCGCCCCAGGTTCTGTGGAAGTGGAGGAAAGTATGCCCACCTGTGCGTTCGGCGCGTTGTTCTCCAGGATGGAAGCACTGCTTAGTGTAATATCCAGTGGCGGTTCCGGCCGGTCCGTCACATTGACCGTAACGGTCTGCACAGCGCTGGTATTCACGCCGTCGCTGACGGTCACGGAGATGATGAGTGTTGGCTGATCTTCAAAGTTCATATCCCCCGCATCATTCACCGTCAATACGCCGGTTGCGGCATTGATACTGAATGCCTGGTTCGCATCGCCGTCAGGATTGATATTTGTGGTGATGGCCCATTGTTGCAGGGTGCCTGTGGAGCCTGGATCTGTACCGGCTATAGTCCCCACAGCGGTGCCTGCCGCACTGTTTTCAGCAACAGTAAATACCTGGCCCGCCGTTACTACCGGCGGCACAGCATCTACCCGGATGTTGCTGAGGTCGCCGGCGTTGTTCACAGCCAGTAGCGCGTCGTTGCCTGCAGCATCCCGCAGGGTGGCGCCATTGAGTGCCAATGCCGCCGCAAGTGTTACGCCGTTCCGGTCAAGATCGCCCGCGGCAACAGTATAACGGAATGTAAGCGAATTGGTGCCTGTACCGCTTATGTTTGACAGTTGTTTCACCGTGGCGCCCACCGTAAGCCCTACGGCCGGGTTGGGCGCACCGGCTTTTGTTACCGGTTCGCTGAACAGGATGATAAAGTCCAGCACTTCCCCTTCTTTCCATATTTTATCCTGCGGCAATGTAACGCCTGTGATCACCGGCACTACAGCATCCACGAGGATAGCGGAAGCAGAAGGCATGTTTTGCAACTGCAGTACAGCATCGTTACCCGCCACATCCCTGACAGTGCCGCCATTTAAGGCAAGGCTTCCCGGTGCAATACCGTCATTGTCAAGATCGCCTGCCACGACCGTGTAGCGGAACACCAGGGTATTACTGCCGGAGCCGGAAATATAATTCGCCGGTACCGCGCCGCCCTGCAGGGTAACACCCAGCGATGGCGTGCCTGTAACTGCCACAACTTCGGAGAAGGTAACCATGAAATCCATCTGCTGCCCGGCCACATAGGTGCCGTTGGCAGGCAGATTCACCGCCGTTACCACAGGAGCGATGCCATCTATCACCAGGGCTTTGTTTGCACCCAGTGAATTGGCGGCGCCCGGCGCGGGAAGCGTAAGATCGGCATCCATCGCGCCGGTATTGCGGATCGTGCCGCCATTGAGCGTAAGTGCGGTGGCAGCGGTATAGTCCAGGTCAGGGGATACATTTCCGCTCTGCACCTGGTAATTAAATGTAAGCGTAGTGGTGCCGGAGCCGGATGTATAGTTTGCCAGCGCATCCGCAGTGCCTGTTTCGAGCAGTAATTGCGGTGTGCCGGTGACAGTCACCGGCTGTGTGAAGCTGATCGTCAGTGACAATACATCGCCGGTTTTATAGATGCCGTCCGCCGCGGTGGAGGTAACGCCGGTTATCGTTGGCGTTATGGGCTGCACCCCGACAATTATTGTTTTCGTATCGGTTTGTGCCGGAGCAGGCGTATTACCCTGATCATCCGCATGGATGGTGATCACGATATTGCCGGTATGGTTCGTAGGCGGCACAAGTGTGAGGCCGCTTAGTGCTGCGTTGATATTGGTCAGTGTGCCGGTAAAGGTCATGGTCGCATCACCCGTTCCATCGCCCACGCTAAATACAAGGCCCGTGATGCCGCTCAGTGTAAGCGTTCCCAGCGACGCGGTCAGCTCAACTTTAACCGGGTTCGTTCCTGCATCGGTATCACTGATGGAGATGAGATTGCCGTTCCCCGTGCTGAACACCTTACTGATGTTCATCAGGGTGGTCTGCGTACCAGGCACTGCAATTACAGGCGCATCGTTCACCGCAACGATCTGCAACGTAACGGTAGCCGTTGCCTGTTCACTGGTCGGAGTGCCGGTGGTACCCGGATCTGCGCCGGTATTGCCATCGTCGTTGATGAGGATGACCATCTGCACGTTCGCCGTGTTGTTGGCTTCGTTCTGGAATATAACGTTGCCAATGAAGCTGTTGATCGCGGTGACTGTACCGTCGAGCTGGACCGCCTGCGGATTGATCTGTGTTACCGTCACTCCGCTTCCGCTGGCAGCGCTCACTGTACCCGTACTTACGGCAAATATTACCGATACCGGTGAAGTACCCGCATCTGTATCACTGAAAGAAATACCGCTGAGCGCGGTGGCCTGATCTTCTGTTATATTGATCGAAGCAGGCGCCGAAATAGCCGGCCCGTCGTTCACCGCGGTAACATTGATATTAACAGGCCCTTCAGAAGCGGTTTGTGGTCCGCCCGTACCTGTATCGCCCGCATCATCGAATGAGACGTTCAATGTCGCTGTACCGGTGAAATCTGCTGCCGGTACATATGCCACACTGCCTGCGGCAATAAAATTATTGATATTCACCATCGTTCCCTGCAATTCAACTGTTGCCGTGCCATTGCCGGTAACGGTCACGCCCGCGCCGCTGGTGGCATTCAGTACACCCTGCGTTACAACAAGGGTTGCTTTGGTAAGGGCGGACGTACCCGCATCAGGATCTGAGAAGATGATGCCGGTAAGCGCAAGTGTTACATCTTCCGCGGTGGTATAATCGAATGGAGTGGTTATGGCCGGGGCGTCATTCGCGGGGGCAACGATGATAGTCACAGTTGCTGAAGCCTCTTCACTGGTCGCATCGCCGGATGTGCCCGGGTCTGCTCCGGTATTGCCGCCATCGTTGACCGTGATGCTCAGCGCCACGTTCGCCGTGTTGTCCGGTAAATTAAGGAATACGACGTTGTTCATGGAACTATTGATCGCGACAACGGAACCTGTGAGCCTTACGGATTGCGGCGTAAGCTGCGTTACTGCGACACCGCCTCCGGATGCTGCGGTCAATGCACCTGAAGCAACGCTGAACGTTACCGTCACCTGCGAAGTACCGGCATCTGCATCAGCGAAAGAAATACCAGTGAGGGCTGTGATCTGATCTTCAACTGCGGCGATCGAAGCGGGTGTTGTAATGACAGGTCCATCGTTCACTGCGGTCACAGTGATGTTGATCGGACCGGCAGTGCCTATTTTTGCGCCACCGGAGCCTGTATCGCCCGCATCATCGAATGTGATGTTCAGCGTTCCGGTACCCGCAAAGTTCGCAGCGGGAACAAATGAAACACCGCTTGCGGCAATGAAAGCGTTGATATTCACCATCGTGCCCTGCAGTTCAAGTGTGGCCGTACCGCTTCCGGTAACCGTCACTCCCGCGCCGCTGGTGGCATTCAGTATACCCTGCGTTACAACAAGGGTTGCTTTGGTAAGAACGGATGTGCCTGCATCAGAATCTGAGAAGATGATACCGGTAAGCGCAAGCGTTACATCTTCCGCTGTAGTGAAACTTGCAGGTGTTGCCACAGTTGGTGCATCGTTGGCTGCGGTGATGGTAATCGTCACGGCAGTCGTTGCTTCTTCACTGGTCGCATCGCCAGAGGTGCCTGGATCTACGCCGGTATTGCCATTGTCGTTGATAGTAATATTTAGTGTCACATTCGCCGTGCTGTTGAGGGCATTCTGGAATGAAACATTGCCGATAAAGCTGTTGATAGCAGTGATAGAACCAACAAGCTGTACGGATTGCGGCGTAGGCTGAGTAACGGTTACACCGCCGCCGCTCGCAGCGCTGAGCGTGCCGGAAGTAACGCTGAATGTTGCTTCCACAGCCGAAGTTCCCGCATCCACATCAGCTAACGTGATACCGCTGAGCGTGGTAGACTGGTCTTCCGCAGCGGCGATTGAAGCAGGCGCTGCAATCGCCGGACCATCGTTTACCGCGGTCACAGTGATGTTGACCGGACCGGCAGTGCCTGTTTGCGCGCCACCGGAGCCTGTATCGCCAGCATCATTGAATGTAATGTTCAATGTTCCGATACCGGAAAAATTCGCGGCAGGAACAAATGAAACACCGCTTGCGGCAATGAAAGCATTGATATTCGCCATCGTGCCCTGCAGTTCAAGTGTGGCCGTACCGCTTCCGGTAACCGTCACTCCCGCGCCGCTGGTGGCATTCAGCATACCCTGCGTTACAACAAGGGTTGCTTTGGTAAGAACGGATGTGCCTGCATCAGAATCTGAGAAGATGATACCGGTAAGCGCAAGCGTTACATCTTCCGCTGTAGTGAAACTTGCAGGTGTTGCCACAGTTGGTGCATCATTGGCCGCTGTGATAGTAATAGTAACAGCAGTCGTTGCTTCTTCACTGGTCGCATCGCCTGATGTGCCAGGATCTGCGCCGGTATTGCCATTGTCGTTGATAGTAATATTTAGTGTCACATTCGCCGTGCTGTTGGGGGCATTCTGGAATGAAACATTGCCGACAAAGCTATTGATAGCAGTGATGGAACCATCAAGCTGTACCGATTGGGGCGTGAGTTGTGTAACGATTACCCCCCCGCCGCTGGTAGCGTTGAGCGTACCGGAAGTAACACTGAAGGTCGCTCTCACAGTTGAAGTTCCCGCATCCGTGTCGCTGAATGAGATGCCACTTAGGGCCGTGGACTGATCTTCCGTTGAAGTGATAGAAGCAGGCGCAGTGATCGCCGGTGCATCGTTCACCGCTGTAATGTTGATGTTTATAGGCCCTGCATTCGCCACGAGCGGCCCGCCGCCTACATCTCCCGCATCATCGAACTCAATGATGACAGACGCCGCGCCGAGATATCCGGCCGGGAATGCAGCTGTTATGCTGTTTGCAGCGACGAATGCATTGATGTCTGCCCTTGTTCCCTGCAACGCCAGGGTATTCGTACCGGAACCTGTTACTGTTACCTGTGGAGTTCCGGTAGCGCTGAGCGTACCGCCTGTTAATGTGAAAGTTGCTTTATTGAGATTGGACGTACCATTATCCACATCTGAGAATATGATGCCGTTTATCGTTAACGGGTTGTCTTCCGCAACTGTGTAAGACGCAGGCGCAGCGATCGTCGGCAGGTCATTCGCCGGTGCTACCACGATCGGTGCGGTAACAGTAGCTTCCTCGCTGGTGGGCGTGCCCGTCAACCCGGGATCTTCTCCCGTATTGCCGCCGTCATTGATCGTGATGGTAATTGGAACATTTGTCGTAACGTTTGGCGCTGGCGTAAACAGCACGTTGTTCGCAGCTACAAAAGCGTTGATATCCGCAACTGTGCCGTTCAATTGAATATTCTGCTGATCAATAACCGTAACTATTACACCGCCCGAGCTGGTTGCAGCCAGGATGGTGCTCACGAAGGGCAGAGACAAACTAACTGTTACCGGGGAAGCTCCTGCATCTATGTCTGCAAAAGAAAATCCGGTGATAGCGGATTGCACGTCTTCCGCAGCGCCAAACGAAGCCGGAGCAGTGATCGATGGCCCATCGTTCACCGCCTGGCCAATGATGCCGATAGTCCCCGTTATCGTTTGCGCCCCGGGAGTTCCCGTATTGCCGAGATCACTAACAGTAACGGTTATATTTTGATTAAATGACTGATTAGCTGGAAATGCAAAAGTTATACTGCCCGCGGTTGCAAGGTATGTATTCAGCACCGTGCTGGTGCCGTTCAGAACTAGCGTGCCGGTATTGTTGCCGGTAATAACGACGCCCGCGAAAACCGCAGCAGCAAAGGTGCCGCTGGGGACTGTAAGGGTCACGCCTGCAGGAAGCCCCCCGCCGTCAGCATCCGTAAAGGAAATATTGTTGATGGCCGTCGGCACATCTTCCTTTACGGTCACCGTAGCGGGTATTGTAAGGCCCGGTATGTCGTTCACCCGTATCAGTGCGGCAGTGACCGCAGCAGTGGCGGTGGCCCCGTCGCTGTCTGTGAGCGTTAAAGTCAGCGTACGTGTGTTCCCGTTAGCGTTGTTGCTGTTGTTGGAATACTGCAAGGCCCTTATCAATGCGGTAACCGCGGCGGGCGTAGCAGTGGCACTGTTGAAGGAAATGAGCATCGCATTGGGCGCAGTGCCTCCGGTGACCGTCCCGATCACAACGTTTTCATACAATACGTTCCCGGCAGAAACGGCGATCTGCCCTGGTCCTGACCCCTGGTTCTCAATAGCCAACAGGTCCTGACCGTTTACTGCATTTGTTGTAAATGCAATGTTCAGCGAACCGCCGTTAAAACTGGCCTGGTCATCATTGGCAGTGGCGTTCAGGCCAACGTCCAGCTTAACGGGCGCAGTAGCTTCTGTATATGAAACCGCATCACCATTGAGATTGGTGATCGTTGGCGGCACCGGCGTGAGCGTGGTGAAATTGTACGTAGTGTTATTGCTTACAGCCGGGGTGACCATATCATCCACATCCTTAAATACGCCCATATCCATGCGAATGGCATAGGTAGTGGACACCGCCAGGTCCGCAGGCGGATTGATACGCCACACCGTAGTCGAAACCGATGTTACGGCGGCACTGTTCACATCAATGGTCATCACCGTCACGTTGGTGGCGGTGTTGACGATATAGATGTTGCCGGTATTTTTAGTGACGGCTTCGCTGAAGGTGAGATCGATATTGGTATTTTTGGCTACGCCCGTAGCATTGTCCGCCGGGGAGGTAGCTGTAATGCGCGGTGGCGTGCCAGCCTGCCGCCAGACGCCCAATGAACTGCCGGTAGGATCACGGTCCACAATGTCCACATCACCGTCTGTATCATAGTCGAATACAAACAGTGCGGACATCTGTTCGTTCGTAAAATCAAAACCGTTAAAAGGTTCTCCCGGTGAGGCGTTGGCTGTAGCAAAATGAGTATATGCCCCTGCCCCGTCGTTGCGCGCGTAGCCGAAACCCGCGCCCGCCACGCTACCGTTCTGGTACAGCATATCCGGGTCACCATCCACGTCAAAGTCCCCGAATACCAGGCGGTTCAGGCCGAGGGTCATGGGAAGGAAAGTAAAAGGCCCTGTTTCAAACACAAAGCTGCCCGCATTATTCCTCCATACGCCCATGGAGGTGGTGAGGTCACGGTCGATGATATCCACATCGCCATCCATATCATAATCCAGCACGGTGAGCGCCGACACCTGCTGGCCTGTAAAGTCAAACGAACTAAAAGGCGTACCGGCGCTGCTGGCCGGGCTTACATTCGTAAAAGCGCCGCTGCCGTTGTTCCGGAGAAAACCAATTCCCGTACCGGCCGTACCGCCGACCTGGTAAAGAATATCTTTATCGCCGTCGTTGTCAAAATCCCCCACGATCATCCTGCCCAGCGCGAGTGTCCAGCCGGGCACGGTGAAGGGGGTGGCAAGTTTGGTAAAAGAGGCGCCATTTTCATTTCGCCACAGGCTTGCGCCCACCCCGTCAATATCCCGGTCCAGGATGTCCATGTCGCCATCGTTATCATAATCGAACACAAAATGTCCCGCCGGCGCGAGGTTTTCATTCGAAAAGTCGAACCCGTTAAATGGCGTACCTGCCGCAGCGGCAGTGGGAAAGTCCTGCCATGAGCCGCCCCCGTTGTTCCTCACATAACCAAAACCCGCCCCGATCGCATTTCCGTTCTGATACAGGATGTCCACATCACCGTCGTTATCAAAATCTCCCGTGATCATGCGCCCCTGCCCGGGTGTGGCCATGGTCATGGTGAAAGGATTGACAGGCGCGTGCTCCATCTGGTTCTGGGAAAACGCGGGAACGTACAGGCATATAAGGAGTGCAAGACTTGCCAGCTTAGCGTATAGTTCTTTCATAAATAAATTTGATGCCGGATAAACCCGGGTTAAACACATAAATAAGGGTTCTGCCACCCGGACAATTCCTGAGCCGCACCGATGGCCAGCGAGGGGTCCGACCAGTGTACGCCCTGCCCGGTATGGACGGTTTCGTGGACTGCTGCATTTTCTCTCATTACAGACTTCCGGATATAAACCGCCGGAAGCGCGGATAAGGGCCCGGTGGAAAGGTCCACCGGCCCTCTGGGTCCATTTATTTTGGTATCGTCCATGTCATTGAAGATCATCCTCCCCGATTCATAACCCAGCATGGCAAACACCGCGGGCCTTTCCCCGAAACGTTCTTCATAGGCCGCTGTGAATTCGCGGTTTGCCTCGCCGTTCATGTCCGCGCTCCAGGTGGTGGCGTGATACATACCTTCTGTGAGGAACTGGTCCTCCATCAGCGAAGCGTCCGCCATAAAGGGGCTGATGCTGAGGCTTGTGTTGCAGCCGGTGTGCCGGTATTGCTCCAGGAAATGCTGCGCTTCTTTGCCGGAGAGCAGTACATGCGCATGGGCGGACTGCTGTGTTTGCAGGTAATCGATCAGCGGGGTGGTATCCACCACCTGGTCCGGCCGGTGCCGGAGCACGTTGAGGATCACCTTGTCCGCGCCGGAGGCCGCTGCGCCGAGCTTAAAACATTCATGAAGGCTGTAGCCGCTTTCGTAGAAGGCCATACTGATACTGGGCAGACCACCGAATTGCTGCTGCGCCCAGCGGCCCATCTCCCACTGGCTCTTCCATAGGTGGAGGCTGTTGTAGCGGAGGTAGGGGTTGCTGAAAGACGCGGTGGGCGTACGTGCGCCGAGGTTATGTACGAACACCGGCACGCGGGATGGCGCGAAGGTGTCCGTACACTGGCCTATCACATTGGTATTCACGATACCGGCAATGAGGTCCACCCGGTGAAAGCGGATCAGTTTCTGTATGGCTTCCTGCACATGTTTGAGGTCGCCCATATGGATGTATTCATACAGGAAAGAGACGCGGTCTTCGTGCCCTGGTGGCATAGCCAGCATGAGGCCCTGCGAGAGGTCTTCTTTCAGCGCGGGGAATACACCGGAGTACGGGATCAGTAGCCCGATCTTCAGTTTTTTCATAAGCGGATACCTGCTTCTTAGTTGCGGGAGGGAAAAATCCCTGACGTGGCAATGATGTAGTTGATAGCCAGGTATGGCTGTAATAACGGGAAAGGCTGATTGCCGCCCGCTGGCAGTATCTGGCCGGTAACTGTACCACCGCCTACGTTCAGGGGTATGGTAGGTGCGGTGGCATTGTACCCTACAATGGCGTCGCCTGTAGTAGGGTCCGCCAGGCCAGCCAATGAGTTTGTGGCGGCGGAAGCTACAGAAGCACTGCCTGTGTCTGCCGCGGCGGAGATGGTCACGGAGAGTGCAAATCCGTGGGTGTGACCAGGCATCTGGTTGATCGTCATGGTGAAATTTTCATTGCCGCCTGTCTGGCCGAGGACATATGAACTTAAGCCCGGGCCCTGACCGGCGCCTACAGGCACGCGGCTGCTAAAATTGGGCAAAGCGAAAGTGGTCTGGCCATTGCCGCCGAAGGTGGTGCCGAGAAGGGAAAACAGGGCGGTGTTCTGGGCAATTGACAGGATCTGGCCCATGCAAAAAGCCCAGCCTCTGGGCGCAAAATTGCAGGGCCACAACATAATCATGCTGAGTAATGGTTCCATGTGGATGGAAGTTTTAGGGTCCTTAAATTGATTCGAATTGCTTAGGGTTACGGTACTTATAGGAGGATCATCGGGGATAACGGGCTAATTGACTCTTTGTTCGTATTTGCTCTGCTAAGTTAGGGATTGTCCCCATGATCGGGAATGAAGATAGGGATTTATTTGGATTTTGGATGTGGGAAATGGAATAGCTGGAAAAATTTCTGCCAGGGGAACGTTTTTAGCGTTAACCCTGTCGCGCATATGATACACCTGTTTCAATAAAAAGAGGCTTCTGATTCAGAAGCCTCTCGAACATTATTTTAGGGTATTTTACGCAGCCTCAAACATGATCAATCACTTTGATCGTTTTACCGGTGTGCCCGGCTTTACCAAAAAGTCTTCGGCTTTTAACCGCATCGACTCTATACCTACGGCAACACTTACCATTGTAAACTGGTTATTGTCGACAACAGTCATCAATGGCAATGCACCAGATTTGCTCAGGAAATAATACCAGCCGCCATAATGATGTTTCGTATACAGCGATGCGTTTAATTTGTATTTAGCGCTGTAATAATAGGTGGTGACCGATTTTGCTGATTTTACAATCAATGCATCGCACATATTTCCGAGTATATTTTTTTTGTTTTTGATAATCTCAAAACTCACAGCTGGGGAGCCATCCATGGAAGGATCGAACCAATACAGGGTATCGGACATCGGGGTCTTGTTATACAGCCTGTTTAGCTTGTTGTCGTACAACTGGCCGGAAACGCTCAGTCCATTGGTCAGGGTTTTGTAGTTCCCGTCTTTGATGTAATACTCCTGGCGCGTGCCGATCATTTTTCCCATTTGCTCTCCTGTCACATTAGGCACTTTACTTTTGAATGTATTCGCATATACAACCTTTCCTTCAAAATAAGATTGTGCATAGGTGATTTGAAAGATACATATAAAAAATGCAAGCAGAATTGTGTTTCTCATATTATTGATCAATTCGAATTATTGATATCTTGGGCTTCCCTGCCAGGTATTCGACGGTATATGTTTTGTCTTTATCTATATTTATGCCCTCTTTATATCGTTGGAATTGTTCATACCTTTCACCTTTGACAGTATAAGCGAAGCCGATTTTTTTGCTGTCTTTTCTAATTATTTCGCCTTCAGTAGCCTCTACCTGTTCATCCGGCAGAAAAAGAGGGGAAGTATAGTCAACCCAACACTCCCGGGGATCGCCTTTGTCATACAGTACCATGTAATGTGCTCCGGGCTGAACATGATCGGAAGGGCTGCCTTGTTTTTTTGTATATGTCTTACCGTCCACTACATATTCCAAAACCGCATAACTGCCTTTCATGTTGCCGGTACTAATCACAGTACCGGTTGTGGAAGTATTGCTTTCTTCTATCTTTTTTATTTCCTCATTTTTCCTGGCAAGGGCCCCCATTGCTATGAAGTAGATCACCAGGAACAAACCGGCAAGTATACACAGGAAGTAAAAAATGTTCTTCAACTTCTCCCGGAATGTCATTTTGGACAAATCCAATACATTTTCCTCAACAGGTTTTTTTTCGCCCTGCTTCTTTCTTGTCCCGGACTTTTTTTTATTGCTCATCAGTTCTGTATGCCTTTTTAAGAAATTCCCCTGTTACGTTTTCAAGCGCCTCGCCTCCGGTCCTGAATGTATTCGGCATGGTCTGGCTCCATATCAGCCTAACCGCCCGCTGCATATAAGCCTGCTGATTAGTAGCCAGCGCACTTTCCAGCTTTACTTTTGCTACAGTGGCTCCCACGCCATAACCGCCTGTTTTATTAACAATCTTGTCCAGCTTCTTACTTGCCTGCTCAACAGCGGTTGCCGTAGTCGCGATCTTCTTCTCCGCTTTTTTTACCAAATTGGACGTTCCTTTAGCTACTCCGTCAGCGAGCGCGCCATTGAGTTTACCCATTCCGAGCCCCAACACCAAATCCACACTTGCTGAAGCAAGTGTTTTCTCTCCGGTGAAAGTCGTTTGCACACCGTCTTTAACACTTATATCAACAGTAGCCTTGGTCACTTCTCCCACTACTTCAACCACTCCTTTTCTCAGAAGCTTATTGACGATAGTACCGCTTTTTGCGAGAGCACCACCGCCCATCGCTCCTTCTAATGCACCTTTCCCCGTTTCCACGGCAACGTCCGCCCAATCCACTTCGTCAAGCGATTTGCCTGACATCAATTGTCCCGCCAGCTCAATACCGCCACCAAGGACACCTCCAATCACAGCCCCCCAGCACCACGGGCAATTACCATCCGGGTCATTGAAACGCACCGGATTGTTGCCTGCATATTGGTAAGGAGACATGCTTTCCTGACCGCCATCTTCGAGTTTGGGATCTATCTGTATGAACCTGCCGATCTGCTGACCATAGGTCCTGGCATTAAAATCATATAATTCCAGGCCGCTGCCATCTCCAAACTCTAGCGTTTGCAGCTCATTTCCATTAAACTTCTTCTGATTGGGGCATCCGCAATCAGGTTGAAGGCTGGTATTGCTGATGCCTGCCATCGTCAGGCCAAACGGGTAATAGTGCGTTTCTTCCAGGATAGGTCCGGAGGAGAACTCCACCACCACGTTATCAAAATAGACATCCTGCTGCGTTTCGTTACTGGTGTATACATACAGGAACCCATTTTTTTGCATCACCATTTTTCCCTGGGCAAGTACCTGCAGTTGGTCCGGCTCCGCCTTTACCTGTTTGGCCCCACTATTTTCATCTACTAAGTTAAACTGATCGTCGAACAACACAAAATTCAGGTAAGCCTTTGGCCGGTCGCTCAAACCACCACTTTCCGGATCTTTTTCCTTAAGCCTTTCATAATCTTCGTTCAGGAATTTCTGATTGAATGGCGTACTGTTCTCTGCATCTCCGGATACTTTGACGCCTGAACTCCTTCCCGAATTAGAAAACGCGTTCACCAGCGCCGTTGCCATATCGGTCAGCGGAAGCTGTTTTTTATTGACCGGCTGGCCAACCGATTTGTAGAATGCCTTCGCACCGATCGCCACGGTGTCTCCCGCCATTACCTTCAACACCAGCGAAGGGCCGATCTTCCGGTCTGCATTGGTGGCATTCAGGCGTGACACCTGGGTGCTGTTCCCCGCGGAATTATCCGCAGGATAACCCGATGGTTTTTCCGCCCGGGTATTGTCAATATTGGAAAACAACGCATTTTCAACGGGCGCGCGCTCCGTTTCCATGGTAGCTGCGTAGGTGGCGAAATTTACCTGCTCGGTAAGTACCACCCTGATGTTACCCAGGTGATCCTTCACAAAATAGTCATATTCGAAAGTTCTTGGCTGCCCTGTTCTGACCACCGGACGCAACCGTCCTTCTTCATGTCCAACAAACTTCAGCGTATCATTTTCAAACACCGCGTTTGAGAAATAGTCTGTCACGATCTTCTTTGCAGGGCTGTAAGTGCTATCCACAACTATCTTCCTGTATTTTACCCCGGTAGCGGTATAAAGATATGAAATCGTGCCCTTGCCCATAATATGGACACGCGAAGGCAGGTTCATATTATTGTAGCTGATACTCTGTATGCCTTTGTTATTATCGTATGTAAGATTGCCATTCCGGTCATAGAGATAATCCGTGGTATTTGAAACATCCAGATCCTTGAAGTCTCCCAGCTGAGACGCTGGATCGTTCGCCGCATCCGCTACTTTTTTAAGCTGGTTGCTATTGGTGTTATAGGTATACGTTAGCTGATCGATAGTGCTGCTGGTTCCATTTTTCATCCCTTTCTGCGTCATGGACGAAATGTTGCCGTTTGCATCATAAGCAAGCGAGGACACAGAAAAATCCACGTTCGGATTTTTCGCCCAGGAACCACCACTATTTTCTTTAAAATCCGCTCCTTTAAGCCGGCTTGAGGCATCGTAAGTAAAGTCATAGGACCTCCACGCAAGATCCCCCGCACTTCTCCATGTAATTGCGGAAATATCGCCGTTGTACTGAGGGGTGGTTAACCCATCATTATAATGAAGGCTGGTACCGAAATAATGACTACCGCCGGTTTGTGCAAAGCTTTTGTTGATCCCTTTTATCCAACCCCTGATATTGTACTCGTATTCAAGCGTTTCCAGGTTATTGCCCAATGTCTTTTTCTTCAGCTGTCCCAGTTCATTGTATTCATTTGTTGCGATCGTTCTGCGGTAACTGCCGTTGATTTCTTTATCCACGCTCACAAGCCGGTTCCCATAATCATATTTATTGACCGTGAGAGTTGTTATCACGGGGTCCTGGCTAAGCGGGTTCTGCTGCCTGATGTAGGTGGATAAGGCGTTCCCCTTAAAGTCGTACCGGTTCGTCAGCACATCAGCCCCTCCGGCCAGGTTATTAGATATTACCTGCAGCAGGCGTCCTTTGGCATCATAATAGTTGGTGGTGAATATCCAGTTGTCCGTGTCCAGTATACGCGTTTTGATGGACGTCACCAGGCTGCGTGTTTGTTTAGACGCAGCTGTTGGTAGTTCCGCCGTGGTGCTCGTTCCTGATTCCAGTGAATCCAGGTAAGCCGCAATAAAGGGTTGCGCAGCGGCATCATAGCGGTCATAATACGTATATGTCAACGGATATAACTGTGAAGGTGAAATCCCGGGCAGGGGATTATTGGCCTGTATACTTACGACAACCGGGGAGAGGGCCGGATCAATCTCAGCAACAAACTCATCATTAGCCCCGCTCTCAAATCCTGCTGTTAACACAATACTGCCCGTAGCCACATACCGTGTGATGCCTGCTGCCCTTTCCGGCACAATAAGCTCGTTAGGGCCGGGAATATTGGAAGTAACCGTGGTAGTCCCTGTTATGGCATTCATCTGAGCTTGTAAAGCACCTCTCGTGGCTGAAGAAGTATACAGCGCTGTCTGCACCGGACGGTTCTGATCATCAAAAAAGGTAACCAGCCATTTACCGCTGTTCCTCTGATTTCCATCCCGCATGAATACGAGCCTGTCCCTGATGTCATACACCATTTCAACTGCCTCGGCTCCGGGTACTTTTTTATAGACCATACGTTCCTTCCCGTCGTATTCGTAGCGGAAACAAAAGCCGTTAATAATTGTAGAATCGGTAAGGCTCCATCCATTGGTCTTGAGGATGTCGGTTGCCCTGGGTGGTAGTATATACCGCAACTGGCTCAGATCGTCATACACGTAATAGGTACAAAGCCAGCCGTCATATCCTGCGGAAGGACTGTCGTCCACCTGTACTTTTCGCAGGATCAACCGGCCTTCTTTATCCTTAAAGGTCTGGACCGCTTTGCCATTTTCGTTCACTGAAATTTCTTTTGCCAGTTCCCCGTCCCCATAGGAAGAGCTGCTTACCGGTACGCTGGCATACGACCCCGTTACTTTCCATATCCTGATCCCTTCAGCCAGCGTATTACCACCGGACCTGGCATCCACTCCCCTGTTGCTTCCTCCCCAGCTGGCGCCGGGAGCAAAGATTTTTTCTACCGGGCCTCCCGGAGATTCCTCAAACTGTGATCTTGAATGAAAGTGGCTTTCACCGGGGAATTGTGCCCCCATAAATGTATTAAAGGCCGCCACCTGCCCCGCTTTGTATTTTCCGTCGCTGACCGTAGCAGGATATGGGCTGTAGGACAAGGCTTGCCGCCCCGCATTATCATACACGTCGGGCGATACAACATCTTTCCCCGCAGCCGATAACCCTCTCTGCACCGTCTGAATCTTCCTTCCCAGGCCATCGAAGTATTGGGTTGTTTCAAATTTGTCCGTTGCGGATGCGCTCATTGCCTGCGCAAATGTAGCAAGCCCTCTTTTTTTAAGCTCAAATACACGGGTATAATTCTCGTTTACCGGGTTGCTGGATGCATACTCGGCGATATCCACTTTTGCGACATTGGAAAATACTGTATAAATGCCGCATGTCGTCCTTCTTCTGAAATATGTCTGGAATTTCATTTCCAGTGGTGTGTATGCAGTTGAAGTAGCGCCGGGAATATCAAAGAACTGAACATTGTCGAATGACTGCTGCCACTGATAGGCAACAGAGGTTCCGCAGGAACCGCCGCTGCCTGCTGTAGCGGCTATCGCAGCATTAGCATTAAGTTGTACTGTTTGCGTCGCCGGGCTCAATGTTCCACCTTGAACCGCCGGAAGCGAGGTAAACTGCACCGCGGCGGAATACACTGTTTCCGCGGGTACATTATGCGTTGTTACATAATCATAATTACAGGTATAGGCACGGCGGTATTGCACTGCACCTTCCATCAGCTGCGGCGGCAAATGGGGCATTCCATAGCCCATCGGCACCCACACACCAGCCGTCACGGATTTTTCCCAGGAAAAGGTGCCGCCGTCTACCCCGCCGGTTGGACCGGACAGTTCAATAGGCGGTGTCATAGCTTCCAGTGGCACCGCAACCGGTGCCGTGGGGGTCATAACCGTCCCGGGCGTTAAAACCGCCCTGACCAACGTTGTCCATTCGAGCGTGATCATTTCTCCCGTTCCCAGTTCCATATAGGTATATCTCGCCGTAAGGTCAAGCCCTCCTGTGGATTTAACAGTCACAGCCGTATAAGTACCTCCATTATAGGTATTTTGTATGGTACCATTGATTACTTCCCATGTGCCCATCGGAAGGCTGAGTGAGGGAATATCCCAGTTGCGGAATACCATTGTCTGCAAAGGCGTGCCTACTGTGAGGCCGGTTACCCGTGGGGTTATTTGCGCACATGCACAGATCACAGATATCAGTAATAATATAGTTGATAGAAAACGCTTCATAGGTCAAAAAATTAAAGGCCAGCCGCTGCTCCGGAAATATAATTGTACTCGTAAACTTTGATGATGCTCCTGTCCGCGTCCAGCTGAAATTGCAGCCTTCCCAGGGGATCATACCTGAAGTGGGTGATCCTGTTGTCCGGTGTGCATTGGCTGACTACGCCCACAAAAGGCTCAAAGGCCTGCGTAGACATCGCGCTATTCTCCGGGTACAATCTCAGTTCATCGACTGCTATATTGTTCCCTGTTAAACATACACTGGAAGAACCTGCCGCCAGTTCATGCTCATAATAGACCCAGCCGTTCCATCCTGCTTCTGAATTCTTTAAAGTTCCGGCTCCGGTAAGCGTCCCATTCCTGCTCCAGTAAGTAACCAGATATTTGTTGGTCGTCGGTAAGCCCGTTTTGCAAATGCTTCCGCCTGTAAGGAATTTGTAACTGCCGCTGCCTGTCTGGGCATTCGAAGGATCCATCTGCCCTCCTGTTATCACCCAGTTGCCATGATTAGAGGTTTCAAAACTGGTGTATGCAATGGACAGGCTATCTGCATTGACAACAATCGCAACCGGATAGGTATTATTGTAGTCCCATATATATGCATTGGCGCCAAAACCCGGTTTATATCCTTCAAGCAGGTTTCCAGCTGGCCCGTAACGCGTAGCCACTTCCTGTACCACGTAATCTTTATTCCTCACAAATTTGCCGGATACAACGGTGGCCTTATGAAAAGCAGTGGATGCTACGTCGTTTTCAATTTCAAACGTTGTATCAACCAGCGTTGCATTTTTCCTGTATGTATTCAGTTTAGATGAAACCAGTTTTGGTGTAGTAGTCCCTGCGGGAATCAGGAAGCTGGAGGTTTCAACCAATTGTGTCAGCGCATTTATCCTGTTCAATCTTTTAATGGCCTCTGAATTATTTTCCGTTCCCGTAATACCGGGATATGACGCCGCAAAACCGGATACAGTCATCAATGTATCTTTAACAGAGTTCAGGGTCTTTGTCCAGGTCGGGGAAGGAAGATAGGGAATATCATATCCCATCCAGCTGGAACTGGTCACAAGCGGGTTGCCGGCAATGTTGCCCTGCGTTTTGCTGATAACAGCGGTCGCGCGCACCCAATTATTGTCTATCGCATATATTGTGGAATCCGTGTTTACCAACGTATAGGTGCTGCCCATCTTTTTATAGGTGCGTTCACTGAGCCGCTGCCCTCTCTGCCAATGTTGACCACTGTTCGTAAATGTATATTCTTTTTTACCGTGGATGCCATCCTCTCCGAATTCTTCCGTCACGTTGCTATAACCGACATAGACAGGTATCTCCGCGCCACCGGGATAACCTGTAGCGGCGGACACGATGTCATAAGTCTGGTGAATAGGTATTACATAACTACGGTTATCAAAATAGATTACACCATTTCCTTCCTGTCGTCCTCCCACATATTCCGGATTGGAAGGCGTACCCACATTTGACATTACATACTGAGAGGTCGGTATCGGAGCTGTTACAGCAAAAGGACTTTCATCGTATACATACCTGGGGATCACCACGTCCAGTTCGTCGGTCGAATAAGGTTTTCCGGGAACACCTCCGTTCTCCGAGCTCAATCTACCGCTGGATCTTGCAGGATTGGTGAACTGATGATATTTGTAGCTCCTCACCATATCGTTCAGATGGTCTTTACCATCGTAGTCGGTGATCTTTTTTACACGGATGCCCGGACCACGGTAATTATACGGTGCCATCGTAATAGGATTCGCGAGAGACGCCGGCTCCCTGATTGTAAGCTGGCAAATTGCCCAATCCCAACTGGTCCCCTCGGCAGTGTTCGTCACGTAAAACTTGTAAATACCATTCGGTAAAAAGCTCGGCGTTCCATTGGGATTTGTCCCAAAAACCCCGCCGCCCGCGACAGCTGTTACCTCAATGGAAAAAGGGCCCGCATCTGTGGCCGGGGGTGTCCTGAAGATAAAACTTACATTTTTACCATACACTCCGTTCACTTTTACAAAGGAGCGGATGGAAAAGAAAAACGGACCGGACTTCCTGAAAAGCTGATCATCTCTTTCTGTTCCCACCATATCGATCGGAAGGCTGCGCGGTGTAATGGGGAAATCCATTTTGTTATCGCCAAAGGGTATCCCGTTATACGTCAGTTCGGCGTGATAGGGGTTGGTTTCCACCCTGTTTATTTCATATTCATAAGAAGTAGTGCCGCCTGTAGGATAAGTAATTTTTTTCAACACGGCGCTCAGCGGCGCAAGGCTGTCTGCCAATCTGTTCACAATAGGTGTGGAATAGGTCAGGCTCCTGCCCGCTGGCCCCACGCTCTCTGTTCTCTGAGGCATAAGCGCCAGGTTTGGCGCAGCATTGTAATACCCCCATATATCCTGTGAGAAAGACCCTTTTTCCGGAAGATCATTCTCGTTATATTCAAACTTGTATTTTTCAGGCTCGTATACCGCACCGCTGCCAATTTCCAATGAATCCAGCCGCAGCCTGTGAAAAACGGAGCCGGGGATATCGCCGGGCGTAACCTCACCTTGGTACTTGCAATCGAAATAACTCTGGTAAAACTTCACTGTTTTCAAAACAATCCTTTGACCATTTTTTATATGATATACCAGGATGCTTTTTAACATCATATCCGCCGGTACATCCTTCCTGAACTCCCCATAATTGAACTCTACGATAATACCGTTCGATGCCGCGATCTTCCTGATCCTGCTGGTTGCATAAGACGTGAACCTGCCCACATCATCGATCGGAAGAATGCCGCCATCCCTTTTCTGAATAAACGGGGACACTTGGTTTCTGGGGAAAAATATGGATTCATTGAATCCCCCCGTGTTGTACATGGAATATTCATCATGCTCAAACAGGATATTCTGCCCGTGCAGCGTAATAATCTCTTTAAGATAGGACGTTTTGTCCGGTGATGAATAACTCGGATTTTTCTCCGCAATCATATCATAAATGTTCAGGCTGGGATTTACCGGTTCATTGAACGGCAGCGGCGGCACATATTTATACTCATGAAATTCATCCGCCCTGAAACGGTACCGCACACCATGTTCATTCGTGATCCAAAGATCATTGCCCAGCAAGGTATCTCTCCGGGCCAGCGACATTGGCGGGTCCTGCACTATCGGCGTAGTGTCCCCCCAGAACCGGAATTCAAGACCGGGCGCATTTACATATCTTTTGGGCGACTGATTTCTACGCCTTACCGCCGTGCCATCCGTATTCCATGTCCATGAATTCCCATATCCGTCTGTTGCAGTAGAAGTCTCCGTCGGTTTATAGTTCAGCTTCATCACCTCATACTTCTGCGGAACACCCATATTATTGATCATTCCACCCGCATTCAATGCCCAGCCCAAACCCACATGGGAAGAGCCTTCATCTACCTTGAATCCGCCGGCATGATAGGCCACGCTGATCGGTATTTTCACGCCGTCCAGCTCGATTTCATAAATGGGAATATTGATTCCCGGCATACCGGTAAAAATATTCACAGGCATCTCCCCAAACTTGCCCAAAGTCGTGGCAGAGGGGCTCATAGGGATGATATCGCTTTTGATCTGTGAAAAAGCCCTGGGTATAACAAAGCCAAATACAACAACAAAGAGATACGCTAATTTCCGTTTGCTCATAAGTATAGATACTAAACAATAAATTTCACTAAAAACTATACCCCAGCCTGAATTTTACAGGATCCGTCTTCGGCGTCTGGGTATTCGCCAGAAAGTCATACAGCAGTACCATATTTCCTTTCAGCTTGTTATTAATCTTGTATTTCTTGGATATGCCCAGCAGCGCGCTCCGCGTCCACACCGTGGCGTTCATGAGCTGCGTGGTGCTGGAAAACGCGGAGTTGTAATTAAACTCAAAACCGCCGTTCACAAAAAAGGTCCCTTTCAATTTGTAATCCCCGAAGGAACGCAGCCCCATGCCCTGGTGGCTGAACCGGATATTGTTAAAACCGGTGCCCATGCCCAGCTTGTAAGATGCGCCAAGGCCCAGGATGCCGTTTTTGCTGAACTTATACCCTACCTGCCCGGCAAAGTCGCCGGTAGTGGGAAAATATTGGTTGGAACGCTGGAACTGTACATTGGTGCCAAATTCCAGTCGTTGCATAAAACTTTTTGTTTTGAGTTCCTTCGGTTTGAAGTCCGGCATTTCGGCCGCATTGTCCAGGTCGGGAAAGTTCTTTTTCAGTTCGTCGAACTGTGAGCGGGCCGCGTCCATCTGCTGGCTGAGCGCCTGGCGGGCATTGGGGCCTCCGCCACCGATGCGCTGCTGGATCAATTGCTCCACCTGGCTGCGGGTTTGCAGGCCTTCCAGCTGCTGCTCCAGGTTTGCAGCGCTACCGCTTCCGGCGGAGAGGTTAAACAGGCTGGCCAGCTGGCTGTTGCGCGCGAGGAAGTCCTTATAGGCCGGCACTTTCTGTAAAAGCTCCATGGCTTTGGCCTCCGCCTTTTTACGGTCGCTGAACACCTCTTTATATCCCTTGAGCTGCTGAGCATAATAATAAGCCTCCTTGTTGATCTTCTGGAGGTCTTTTGTCATGCTGGTATATTGGCTGAGCTGGCTTTTCAGCTGTTCCCGGCGCTCACGGATGTATTGTTTGATATTTTCCGCCTGCTGGAGCTTGCCTTGCAGGGCTTTTACCTGGTCCATGGAACCTTTGAGCTTGTCCTGCACGCCTTTGGCCTGGCCAAGGAGCTTGTCCGAATCTTTGAGGAACCCGAGGGAAGACGATAAGGTATCCAGGTACCCGAAATATTGCCCGTTGAGCACTTTCTGGTACTTGTCCGTTTTGCCTTTCAGAGAGGCTTTCAGGCTGCCGAGGGAATCGATGGAGCGGGTAAAGATGTTTCTGGCGGCCACAGAATCGATCTTCATCATTTTCTGCTGCAGGCGTTTTTCCTGGCGGATCATCAGTTCCAGGGCCTTTTCCGTGCGTTTGTCCACCTGGCTTTCCAGCTTGCGGCTTTTCTGCTTCACCTGGGACAAATATTTTTCAGGTACCGCACCGGCCTTATTCAGCAGGCTATCCTGTGCGGCAGCGGGTAAAGACAAAGCGATAAGAAGTAATATACGGGTAAACATTTCCAGGTATAAGAGTGAATCTGGCGGGCAAGATATATTATTCCTTCTTCTTTTTCTCTTTTCCTTTCAACTTTTTGATCACTTTCTCTTCGTTCATAATGTCCAGGTACATCAGGCCGTTCACGTGGTGCAGGGTGCAGGAAAGGTAATAAGTGAACTCTTCCCCGATGATATAATCCATGGTCACGGTGTCTTTTGCCAGTCGGAGCTTTTTATGCGGCTCGCCAAAAAGGGCCACGAGGTCGGACTCGGAGCAGGCCGATTTGATCGGCAGATGCAGTGCTTCCAGCACTTTCCCTATCATGCCGCCGTCGTCTTTGGTAAAATCCAGCGAAATGGCGCGGGTTTCCTCAGGTTCGTTTGTCAGGCGGAGAAATGTGTTGAAGCCGGACAGCTCTCCCACCCATTGCTCACCCATAAAATCATAATTCTCCACCTCCCTGTAGTCAGGACCGGCATAAAAGTCGCTGAGCCGGATGCTATGAAACTCCTGGTACGCGATAATATCCATACAAATACACATTTATAATCAGGTTAGAAGGGGCATACGAATCCTGAGTGCTACAATAGCCGCTGGAGTAACGATACGGGGGAAGTGGCCAATCAGGTTGCATAGGTTTTGCGGTCAATAAAGTAAACCGCAGTATAAATATATAGCTATTTCTCACATTTTAAAATCGGGTTTAAAAAAATGCATTGATATTAAGCATAATACGTGACTTATATTTGTCAACCGCAGTAAAAGACGGCCCGTCATGCCGGGAATAACGCGATCAAACCCCGATCGTGGAAATAATCTACTCTATTTCGTGGCTTTCATTACTTTAGCACCCTAAATTTTGTTACCTATGAAGTTTTTACGGATCGCCATTGTTGCGTTACTCATCCAGGCAAATGCTTTTGCACAGAAAGTCACTTACGATACCATCGGCATCGGAGTCACCGCTACCGCGGCCAGGCTGCAGATCCTGGACAACGGAAGATTTTACGTGGCAAACAAAGCCATAACCGGCCAAACGGAAGATGCACAGGGAGCCAATTACATCCTGCTCCACGAATCTTATAACGGTACACTATCTATCGACAGGCATGTATCCGGGAAAATCACTGCCGTCCGTGGGAACGCCGGTTCTTTCAACCGGAGGTTCGCAGTGGAAATAAACACGTCTACGGCCTACAACGCCAATATCGGTACGCTTACCTATTTCGGCGAAGCCAGCAGGCTCGTGACGCTGACGTACAACAGCAAAACCTACCTGGCGGTAGAGATACTGAACGGGTCTACCGTACATTCATTTTCGTTTACGGGTTACCTGAATAACGCCACGCTTCAGCTGGTGACAGATAACGTAGTGACCGGCGTAACGGCATTTATTGCCAGCCCGACTGGCATCCAGGGCAATCTCAGCGTTGGCATACAAAGCGAAGCCGCCAGGCTGGTTGTTTCCGGCGGGCCGAGCTGGACCACGAACAACTGGACTAAATCCATAAAACTATACAACGCCAGCGCCATTGAATTCACGGGTGCCACCAAGTCATTCGGCATTGGGGCTTCTGCCTCCAGCTTATATTTTTCCCGCGTAAATTCGGACGGCTCCGGCGCAGCTGATTATTCCATCACTGTAGACGGCACCAATGGCAACGTAGGCATCGGTACCGGCATCAACACGCCCTCCATGTACAAACTGGCCGTGGAAGGAGCCATCGGCGCAAGAAAAGTGAAAGTAATGCAGGGTACATGGGCGGACTTCGTATTCCATGACGATTACAAGCTCCCTTCCCTGCACGAAGTGGAATCCTTCGTAAAAACAAACAAACACCTGCCCGGCATCCCCTCCGAAGCCGAAGTGATCAAAGAAGGCGTGGACGTAGGCGAAATGAACAAACTCCTGCTGCAAAAAGTAGAAGAGCTCACCCTCTACATCATCGACCTGAAAAAAGAATCACTGAAGCAGCAGGAAAAGATCGCACAACTGGAAAAGAAAATACAATAAGCATAGCCGAAACCAGGACACGGCGCCGGTGGAAACTCCCTCCCACCGGCGTTTTTCATTTGCATATAAAATCCTTAACATACATCATATCCGCTATTCTTTTTCATTGCTGTTCTTTCCTTAAATTCCATAAAAAAAAGAGTTTATGGGCAAGCAACAAACACTATTACAATTTACCGGAAGGGTGGGCGACATGATCGGCTACCGGCGCGGCGGCAGATACTTTATGCGCACCGCGCCGGAAAAGGTGAACCAGTCCGAAGCCACCAAAGCCGCCGGCCGCCTGTTCGGCGCAGCCAGCGCCTGTGGCAAATATATCCGTGAAGCGGTCATGCCCGCACTGGATATATCTTATGATACCAGCGTGGTAAACAGGCTGAACAGCCTGCTGTACCGGGAAGCACTTACAAACCCCGACTGGAAAGACCTTTCCACGCTCACCGGTTTCAGTTTTTCCAGGTATACCCGGCTGGGCGACATCCTCCGCGGCACTCCTCGCATCCAACGGGATTATCACGGCAATATCCTCGTCCTGCTCGACCATCCCGGCAGCCTGAACAAAACACCGCCTAAGGCTACGCACATCGCCATAAAAGCCATCGCGATGAATCCCGCGCAACGTAAAGATGCCGTGGCCACGGAACCTGTGCTGATAGACCTCCGGAACCCGCCTCAAGAGCTGACGCTCACTATCCCCTATGCAGCGCAGGACGCAGCGGCCGTCATCCTGGAAGTGATATTTGTCACTAAAGAAAACGGCGTGCATTACCCCATCCGGAACCGCCGTTTTTATGCGGCGGAAGTTGTGTCCGTGATCGAAACCGTAGCGGCAAAACCCAAACGCAGCTATGGCAGGCCCGGCATCAAAAAATTGCATGGCCAGGCCCCAGCCCGCACAGGCCGCAAGAAAGGCGGCAGCCCTCCGCGGGAATAAATAATATCCACCGCTCCCGTTTATCCCCTGCCACCTGACAGTAAGCCCGCTTCTGAATAACTCCCCATATCCCTTATCCATCCCCCGCTTATTTTTCTCAACATTTTCCTGAAACCAGTCCTTCTTTTCGCTCAACTTTTCACGGCAACGGATATACGCTCTTTCATTTTTAGACAAAATATACCCCTCTCGCCTTCCCGGGACCAAATTTCCCTCACTCCGCATCCTTTCCGTATCCCCTTCACATCAAGTGCACCTTTTATGCGGGAATCTCTCTGATATCCTTGCCCAACTGATCGATAGTACGGTTATCATACGGTTATCTAACCGGCCTGTAACCCCTATCATACGGGCTATCAACCACCCTTCCCTTTTTACCGGTTAAGGCTGGCCTATTCTAATACCTCTACGGCCATCCGGCAAAAGCCACAGCCTGGCCTATTCCAAGGCCATCAGTCGACAGCAACACCGTCCCCTTCCTGACCTTTATGCCGCCATGGCTATACTAGCCACAGCCATTGTTAAAATCCCCCTATTTGTCTTATTTTGCACGAAATGCAGACCTATACTTATAGCAGGACTTCCAAAATACTCATGACGCTATTATTCGCCGCCCTCCTTTCCATTTCCCTGGGCTGGCTGATATACGGCACGGAAGAACACAGCACAAAAATATTCCTGGCTGTTCTCTCAACCAGCCTTGTTGGAATATATGTATTGATGTTCAATGAATTTCAATCGAGCATTACCATCGATCAATACAGCATTCGTTATCAATCCTCGTTTTATACACGCGAACTGCTGCTCACAGAGATCAAAGGTTACCAGGAGATCAAAGACGCAACTTACCTGATCCCCCTCATAAAAGGCAAACGTAGTATCAATGTTTCCGGCTACCGGGTAAATGGAGTCGAGCTCATAGAATGGGTAGAGGGCAACTTCAAAAACCTGGACCAGCATGAAGCCAGGCAGGTCCACCTTGAGACGCTCACAAAAGAAGAAGCACGTGAAAACCGATTAAAAGTTAAAAAAGCGAAAACCTTCATCCTGCGGTTCAACCTCGCCAGCTTTTTCATCGTATTCTTCAGCTACATTTCGCGTCATGATATGAGGCTGTTGCCCTTGGTCCTGCTAATCCTTCTCCTGTCACTGCTTTTCACGGTTTACCGCTACAAGGGCATTATCACGCTCAATGAACCCCAAAACCCCAAATACCCGGACGCCGGTCTTGCCACGATGATCTGCTCAATTGGCATTTTCGCGTGCAGTTTAGATGCTCACTACGTGACTACCGCAAAGGTCTGGCCCATGGTATTATTGTTAACTGCCCTACTCACCGGGCTGCTGTGGTACATTTGCCGGGATTTCAGCCTCAAAACGGGCACCAGGATATTTATCATGATAATATATCCGCTGTTTTTCCTGGCCGCATCCTGGGGATCGGTCGTGTTTTTAAACGGCGGGCTGGATAGCTCCAAGCCGCAGTCATATTCCGCGGATATCGTTGAAAAACACATAAGAAAAGGGAAACGTACTAACTACCTGCTGCGGCTCGCACCCTGGGGGCCCGTGAATGAAATAAAGGAGATAAGGGTGTCGCGTGAATTCTACGAATCCGTGGAAACAAACGATCACCTGGAAATCAATTTATACCAGGGAGCGCTGGGCATTCCCTGGTATAAAACGATGAATAAAATAAGATGGGATATGAAAAAATAAGATACTAAAATCCGTCCCCGCCCATGTCACCACCGCCTTCTCCGTCTTTTTTCTTCTTGAAAAGGTTGGTGTCCATTTTACCGAAACGCCAGCTCACATTCAGGCGCAGCTCACGGCTCACGCGTTTGCGGTAACGTTCTGAATCGGAGAAGGAAGTCGTGGTCCAGCTGAGATCACGGTCTGTATTGAAGATATCGTTCAGGCCAAGGGCTACGGAGAAGTTCTTTTTCTTGAAGAAGTCTTTTTTCACCGCCATGTCCAGCTGGTATTCCGGCGCCTCTTCGCCCTGCGGCTCAATGCGGCGGCCTTCATATTCGCCGGTCACCTGCAGCGTAAGGTTCCAGGGCAGTTTGGTGTTGCTGTTCACTTTGCCGAACCAGGTAAAACCTGAGTTGTTCACATCTTCCGCGCTGATCTTCGTCTGCTGCATGTTCACGTTCGTGGTTACGTCCCAGGTCTTGGTGATCTGCGTGCGCACAGTAAGCTCGGCGCCATAAGAGTTACGCACATCCGCGTTGATCGGGTAGCTCAATACTACTTTGCGCTCCTGGCCGTCCAGGTTCAGCGTGGTGTCTATGGAGTAATTGGTGATCGCATTGTTCGTATTCCGGAAATAGACAGACGCCAGTACGTTCACCTTGCGGTCAAAGTCTTTCAGGTAAGAAAGCTCGAAACTGTTGGTGAACTCGGGCTTCAGCGAAGGGTTGCCCCTGCGGCCGGAGTTGGCGTTGTATTCGATGTTCGGCAGCAGGTCGCGGAACCAGGGGCGTTGAATACGGCGGCTGTAATTCAGCTGCAGCTCATGATCGCCTTTGAGTTTCTGCGTCAGGAAAATGCTGGGGAACAGCCCGATCGGGTAATCGATCTCGTAGTTCGCGCCTTTTATATTTTTCATTTCACCGCTGTAAAAAGACTGCTCGGCACGCAGGCCCGTCTGAAAACCGAAGTTGCCAAAACCACCGGTATAACTTACATACGCCGCATTGATCTGCTCGGTATAATGGTAGTTGTTCGACAAAGAAGAGTCATACATGAACTCGCCCGTGGCAAAGTCTTTCCCATAAGTGTTCAGCACGTTGTTAAACGTGCGGCTGTTGGTACGCAGCCCTGCTTCTATCTTGGATTTCTCATTGATCGGCGTTACAAAATCCACCTGGCCGGTGAGATAAGTGGTGTTGCCCGTACTATTGCCATAACGCAGCTCAGGCTGGTTGGGCGAGTTGCTGGGTGTGCCGTCCAAATTGTAATACTGGAGGGAATAATCGTTGTTGCCGCTGTTGTTCGCACGGTTGTAGGTGAAATCAGCCGTCAGTTCGCGGCCCTCTTTGGCAAAAGTGCGTTTGTAACCCAGCTGGGTGGTATAGTTGCGGAACTTGTTTTTGCTGTCGTTGTCACCAATGCCGTAGCGGAGGCGGTTTTTCTGGGCGTCCAGGTCGTAAACAGTCTGGCTGTTCAGGTTGTTAAAATCGCCGCCGGTAAGGCCCTGGGACAGGGTGATGGTGTTGCGGTTGTCTATGAACCAGTCAAAACCCACGCGCCCGTTCTGGAACTTGCGGCCGAACTCGCCGTCCTGGTACTGATCCAGGTAGGTGGTATCGTTGTTTTCCCAGTTTTTGCGCAGCATATGCTGTGTCATGGGGGAGCGCCTGTCTCTCAGGTTATAGTTGAGGAACACATTGATCTTGCCCTGGCGTACGTTCAGGTCCACACCCAGGTTGGAGCTGTTCGTGGTGGAATAACCGCCCTGGATGAGGCCGTTGATGCCCGCGCGGCGGTTCTTTTTCAGCACGATGTTCAGGATGCCGCTCATACCTTCCGCATCGTATTTGGCGGAGGGATTGGTCACCACTTCCACGTTCGCGATAGCGTCCGCGGGGATCTGGTCCAGCGTGAGGGTGCTGGGCCGGCCGTCTATAAAGATGGTGGGGCTGCCGTTGCGTACGGATACGTTGCCGTCTATGTCCACGTTCACGGAGGGCACCTGGCGCAGTACGTCGGTGGCGGTGCCGCCTATGCTGGCGAGGTTTTTTTCTACGTTAAACACGCGTTTGTCTATCGCCATGGTAAAAGCCGGCTTCTCTCCCACTACTTCCACTCCTTTGAGGGCGGTGGCGGTGGTTTTGAGGCGGATATTCCCCACGTCGGACCGGCCTTTTACGCTCACGGAGCGGAAAATGGTCTGATAACCGATAAAATATATTTTCAGGATATAAGTGCCGGGAGCAATGCTCTTAAAATCGAAATCACCGTTGCCTTTGGAGAGCATACCGGTGATGACGGTGCTGTCTTTTGCTTTCAGGAGAGCCACTGAAGCATATTCCACGGGTTTTCCGCTCTGATCGTCCAATAATTTACCAAGGATCTCCGCCTGTGCGCCATTGTCCTGCGCCATTGTCTGTGTGTTCATACACAGAAATGTTGCCAATAAGAATAATAAACTTTTCCTCATGCTATGTTTGACGTCAAAAAATGACATATCATTTGTGGCCAAATTACATATTCCACCAGGAAGGATGGAATTAAATGGATGGATGGCAAACGATTACACATCAGCAATGACGGCCATTCCGGCCGAAATAGTGTTATAACGCGTTTTAGCGGGGATTAGCATAAGGACCGGGCTGCCGCTGATGAATACCTGAGCGGCAGAATAAATTGTTGAATGGACAGTTATTACCGGAATTCCGGTTGTTTGGTTTTTAGAAATACGGCGGAGATCAGCCGGCATTATTCACCGGTAAAGAAACTCTTAAACGGTTCGCCTTTATAGCGCAGATCCGTCACTTCTACGGTAAGTCCCTCACCTTTAGGCGATTGCGCATAAAATCCGATGCGAAGGCTGTCCGGGTTTGAAAGGGAGAACGTGCGGAGGAGGTTCCAGGTTTTACCGTCGGCAGAGCTGTAAAAACAATAGATCTTGCCGGAACGTACGGCTTTGAGGTATATTTCGCCGGTGGGCGCGCTGCGGTGGTAGTTGTCGTCCGTGACGCGGTTGCGCACTACGGAGGAGCCGATGCTCACGCTGCCGTCATCCATTTTTTCGAGGAGCAGTTTGGCCCAGTTGGAGGAATCGTTGTACAGGAGGATGGCGGCGCCGTCGTACAGTGCTTTGAACTGCGGTTTGATGCGGGCGGAGAAGATAAAAGCCGTATCCGGTTTGAAGAGCAGCATAGGCACCTGGTGGACGTAAAAACTGCCGTCCACGAAAGAATAGAGGTCGGTGCCTTTGGCGGCTTTCATGCTGAATGCGTTGGCTGAGCGGATGCTGACGCCTGCGGGTTGGGCATTCCAGCTGAGGGGATGCGGGATGGCTTTGAGGCGGAGGGAATCGGAGGCCTTGGTGATGAGGGTGGCGGTGAGGCAGAGTGCGAGTAAGGCTGCTGTCTTTTGGAACATGGTAGATTAGGTTAGATGATTTGAAGGAGACGTGTAAAGGTGGAAGAAGTACCATTCAGCTTACGTATTCTTTTTAGAGCTCGGCCAGAACAAGTGCTCCTTATCTAAAAAAACCACATAAAAAACATCGTCTTCAATATAACCAACTACTACTTCTTTACTATTGGACGTGATATGCATCACCGTCCACACTACACCGAAAATATGTTTAGGGCAGACAAACTCAGAATCAGGCGGGAAATCAACTTTGGTATATTGTTTTATATGTTTGTACTGAAGGGCCTGTTGTACAGTAAATTGACTGACAAATTGTTTCCTTTTCAGGAACATCCCTAACAATCCCTCCTTTTCCCATTCATCAATGGTTTGCCCTTGGGTCGTTACTAACTTTATAAGACTAAAGCTTATTTTCCTGGTTTTCCTTCCTCTTGCTTCTCTCTCACCTTGTTCCCTTACATAAGACGGATCTCTCCTTTCATTTTTTTTCGGGGCCATACAATAGATCAATAAGATTGTCTGTAATTTCCATGGTTTCGGCTGCGCCAAATTCGTTATTCAGATATTTCTTATCTATAGCTGAATTACCTCTTACTGTTTTAGAGCTAAATTCAGACAATGAAAACAATTCGGATGCGCCGAACTGATCTTTTTCAACAAACCATATCTGGTCTCTTCTCCAAAGATCTTTATCCAATAAATTTACGTCATTCCCTGTAAAAATGATCTGTGCATTGCGTTTATTAAACTTCTGAAAAAAGTCTATCAATTTTTTTGACAGATTAGGATGAAGTTTGCAATCAAATTCATCTATCAATAATACTCTTGAATTTCTTAATGTATCGTAGATCGGCCCGAGAATATTAATCAACTTCTTCGTTCCTTCCGATTCTTCCCAAGCGGTAAAAGGAACAGCCTCAATCAACAAATTATTTTCATCGTATTTATTATGATAGGTAATGACCTCTCCGTCTTTCTCTCCTGCTTCAATATTTGTAATCTCAAGATACTTAAGTGCCAGCGCCGCCCAATTCTTAAATCCTGGCTCATTTTTTAATATTTTGGCAGTTACTTTATCATGTTTCCATTCATGCAGGCCGCTAATTACGTTTAAATTAGAAAACCATGAGAAGATCAATTTAGAAACAGGTTGATTATTTTGTGCAAGATGACTTAATAAAAGAACATTGGCATTTACATCATCCATATATTTTTCCCCTTCAGAAAAAGATTCATGATTGATTTCAAACTCCTGGCGCTCTCTTGAAAATAGCAGAATTTCTCTTTCTACTTTTCGATACAACCATTCTCTCACAATTTCTTCAGCATTGAACTCATAACCATACCGGTAGATTGCCCCTCCGATCAGAAACGACAATTCAAATGTAGTGCTCGCATTTTCGGTTATGGTATTTAACTTAAATTGATTATCCCAGTACTCCTTATCCTCTTCTTTTTTTAGCGAATCACTGAATGAATAATGAACATAATATTTCATCCAGTCAAAAGCTGTAATGAAATTGCTTTTGCCGCTGCCATTAGATCCGTACACCGCTGCTGCTTTCAGAATGTCAAACCCCCGCTCCGTCTTAATAACATTGGTATCGATATGCTCTTTGAATGACTTTACATTTGTCATCAGGAACACTAATTCCTCCTTAAAGGATCGGTAATTTTTGGCACGAAACTCTATTAACATGCTACAAATGTACAGCTTATCCGGCTAAATTGCAGATTATTTGCAATTTTAATAAACAACGTCCCTACAACACCTTCTGCAAATGATAATAAAACCCTCCCGAAAAAGGCACCGTTTTCACCACCCCAAAGCCCAGCCGCTCATACAACCGCTGCGCACCGGGGTTCTCCGTGCTCACCAGCAGACCTGCAAAGTCCAGTCCCAGCTGTTTGCCCCTTTCCGCCGCGGCCAGTATCAACTGTTTCCCGATGCCTTTGCCCTGGCTGGCGGGAGATACGGCGATACTGTCCAGGTAATATTCTCCGGGGCCGGTTTCATCTTCCGGCTGAAAGCGGTAAGACAATGATTGTTCTATAAAATCCAGCACCGGTTTGCGCAGTTCGTCCAGCCGGCCGCCGTCGTAGGCGATGATGAGGCCACCGATACCCTCCGCATCCTCGTACAGCAGGGTATTTTCATAGCTGTACTGGTTGCCGGGGCGCCTGAAAAGCGCTTCGAATATGGGCATGGAAAGCCGCGGATTGTCAAGCCCGGTAAGCTTTACGGCCACTTCCCGCATGGCCAGGAACAATAAAGGAATACTTGCGGCTGCATCCCCGGGAACGGCGGGTCTTATCATAGTTTCAAAGATACCCCAAAAAATAAATTTGGAATTACTGAACACTGTTCAGTATATTTGTGTCGTAAACATTTTATCCTAAATGGGTATATCAGATAGAAAAGAAAGAGAGAAGCAGGAAATGAAGCGGCTGATCATCGATGCGGCCCTGCGTATGTTCGTGGAAGACGGGTATGAAAAGACCTCCATCCGGAACATCGCGGACAAGATCGAATACAGCCCGGGCACGATCTATCTTTATTATAAAGACAAGGACGAGCTGCTGTACGCCGTGCAGAAAGAAGCGTTTTCCAAAATGCTGGAAACCTTCCAGGCCGAGGCCACCAGCCGCAGCCCCTGGAAAAGACTGGAGCAGATCGCGTATTCGTATGTGAACTTCGGCATCAATCACCCGGACCTGTACGACCTGATGTTTATCATCCGTGCCCCCATGAACACCGCGGAGAAAAAGGGCGACTGGGAAAATGGTGACGACTGTTTTAAATACCTGACAGACACCATCGGGGACTGTATGGAAAAAGGACTGCTGCGGTACACAGACCCAAGGGTGGCGGCGCTCTCCATCTGGTCCATGGGCCATGGCCTCGTATCCCTCCAGGTACGCTGCCGCTTCAAAGTGATGCAGCTGGCGGATGAACAGATGAGCCAGATGATCAATCTTACGATCAGGGAGTTTTTGAGGACGATCAAAGCATAAGAAACCAGGGCTTAAAGACCCAATCATCAACATAAACAAACGCAATCCACGGATTGCTTTTTTTAAGGCACACTACTAAACACCGTTCATTATGTTACCAAAGGTCATAAACCTTATCGTGTTTACCGGCTTGTTGAGTACCAGCGTTTTAGCGCAGGATACAAAGCTGGATGCATACATCCGCGAGGGGTTCAACCGCAACCAGGCCATCGCCCGGCAGAATTTCCAGCTGGAACGCAGCATGATGGCCCTCCAGGAAGCCCGGGCCTATTTTATGCCCACCGCAAGCATGATGGGGATGTATACCAAAACCAGCGGCGGCCGCACCATAGACATTCCCATCGGGGACATGCTGAACCCTGTGTACTCCACGCTCAACCAGCTCACCCAGAGCCAGAAGTTCCCCCAGCTGGAAAACCAGTCCATCCAGCTGAACCCGGACAACTTCTACGACGCCAAAGTACGCGCCTCCCTCCCGCTCGTCAATACCGAGATATGGTACGCCAAAAAGATCCGGCAGGAAGACATTACCCGCCAGCAGGCTACCGTGAACGTGTACAAACGCCAGCTGGTAAAAGATATCAAAACGGCCTATTACCAGTACTTCCAGGCCACCCGCGCCGTAGACATTTACCGCAATGCCCTCCAACTGGTCATGGAAAACATCCGGGTGAATAAAAGCATGCTGGACAACGGCATCCGCAACAACACCGCCCTTACCCGCGCGCAGACCGAACAGCAGCGCGTGGAAGCTTCCATCGTACAGGCGCAGAACAACCAGCAGAATGCCAAAGCGTACTTTAATTTCCTGCTGAACCGCAGCCTGGAAGATTCCATCCTGCTGGACAGCACCATCATAGATATCAGCGCCCGGCTGCCCGCCGGCGCCCCGCAACAGCGGGAAGAACTCATCCAGCTGGAATCCGCCCATAAAATGGCGCTGCTCGTGGAAAAGAAAGAACGCTCCGGCTTCACGCCCAAGGTGAACACCTTCCTGGACCTCGGCTCACAGGGTTTTAACTTCGCTTTCAACAAAGACACCCGTTATTATCTCTGGGGCGTAAACCTCCAGTGGGACCTCTTTACCGGCGGCCAGCGCAAATACCGCATCAAACAGGCCAGCGCGGACGCCGCCATTGCGCAGACCGCCTACAACGAAACCCAACAGGGCATCCAGCTGGAGATGGACCGCTCCGCGAACAACCACCGCAGCGCCGCGGCCAACTTCGGCAGCGCACGTACCCAGCTCCAACTGGCGGAAAAATATTACCGGGACCAGTTTAAGGTCTACAAAGAAGGCCAGCTGCTCTACATAGAACTGCTGGACGCGCAGAACCAGCTCACCAATGCACGCCTCCAGCTGTTGCAGGCCTGGGCCCAGGTGCAGATCTCGCAGGCGGACATCGAGCGCGCGCAGGCGACTTATCCTTTGCAGCACAACTAAACCTAAACATCGCCACCAGGCACTGACTATATCAAAACGCACACAATCCGAACTCAAACGCACTTTATATGAAATCTTATCTCCTTCTCCTGTTAGCGGCCCCTGCCCTGTTCAGCGCTTGCGGCGGCCAATCCACCGCCTCCGGCATTCCCGCGCAGGACGCCGTGCCCGTGAAGCTGCTGACGCTTTCCGCACAGCCCGTGGCAGGCAACATCCCCGTATCCGGCACGTTCACCACGGACGATGAAGTATTGCTGTCTTTCAAAACGGGCGGCATCATCCAGCGCATCCTTATAAAAGAAGGCGATGCCATCCGCCAGGGACAGACCATCGCCACGCTGAACAGCACCGAGATAGACGCCGCCGTGCAACAGGCCCAGCTTGGCTTCGAAAAAGCCAGCCGTGACCATCAGCGCGCCACGAACCTGTACAACGACAGCGTGGCCACGCTGGAGCAATTACAAAACGCACAGACCGCCAAAGAAATAGCCGCGCAGCAATTGCGCACCGCACAGTTCAACCGCAGCCACAGCGTGATCACCGCCCCGAGGAACGGTTTTGTGCTCCGCAAGCTCGCCTCCGAAGGCCAGTTGGTACAGCCCGGCACGCCGGTAGTACAGACAAACGGCGCGGCTTCCGGCGCATGGCTGCTGCGCACCGGCGTCAGCAACCGCGAATGGGCGGCTATACAGCTGAATGATAAAGCTACCGTGGAAGTGGAATCCGTGCCTGGTAAAACCTTCAGCGGCGTGATAGCGCGCCGCAGCGAAGGCATAGACCCTTCCACCGGTTCCTTCCTGGTAGATATCCGGCTCACTGGTGAAAGACCGTCCAATATCGCATTCGGGATGTTTGGCAAAGCCAGCATCGCCACCAGCGGTAAAGGCGAAAGCAGCCCGTCCGGCTGGTCCATCCCCTACGACGCCCTGCTGGACGGCGACGGCAGCAACGGTTTTGTGTTCATCACCAACGATGGTAAAACCGCGCATAAAGTACCGGTGACCGTAGCGGCCATCGAAAAGGACCATGTGCTGATCAGCGCCGGTCTTGAAAACGCAAAACAACTCATCATCTCCGGCAGCGCATACCTGACGAACAGCAGCATCATCCGCATCATCCCATAAACCGCCGTCATGAAAATATCAGATTACGCCGTAAAGAACTACCAGTTCACCCTGGTGATCTTTATCATGATCATAGCACTGGGCATCACCACGATCCTGAACATGCCCCGCTCCGAAGACCCGGAGATGCACGCCCCCACGTATTCCGTGGTGGTGGTATACCCCGGCACCAGTCCTAAAGACATGGAAGAGCTGATCGTGGACCCGCTGGAAAAAGAACTCAGCGCCATGGAAAACGTACTGCGCATCCGCACCACCATGCGCGACGGCCTTGCCGTGTTCCGCATCGAATACAAATACAGCAGCAACGTAGAAGACAAATACCAGGAAGTAGTGCGCGTGGTGAACAACAAACGCCGCGACCTCCCGCAGGACAACCTGTTTATAGAAGTGGAAAAGTTCCAGCCCTCGGACGTAAACGTGATGCAGCTGGCCCTCATCTCTGAAAACGCGCCCCGCGACAGGCTTAAATTCTACGCGGATAAACTACAGGAGCAACTGGAAAGGATCACGCAGTTAAAAAACGTGGAGATCTTCGGCCTGCCCGAACAGCAGGTGCGCGCCGAACTCGACCTGGAGAAAATGGCGCAGATGAACCTGCCGGTGAACAATGTGATCTCCAGCCTGCAAAACGAAACGCTCAGCATCCCCGGCGGCGCCATTGAAGCCGGCAATAGAACATTCAACATCAAGACCAGCGGCAACTTCCACAGCCTGGACGAGATCAAAAACACCATCGTATACGCTTCCGCAGGCAGGAACATTTTCCTGAAAGACATTGCGAAAGTATACTACGGTTATGCAGACGAAAACTACCAGACCCGCCTGAACGGCTACCGCTGTGTGTTTGTAGCCGCCGCGCAGAAAGAAGGTGAAAACATCACTAAAACGCAGGAGCTCTACAAACCAGTGCTGGACCAGTTCAAAAAAACACTGCCCGCGAACATAGACATGATCCAGCACTTTGACCAGGCGGACAACGTGAACCGCAGGCTGGGCAGCCTGGGCATGGACTTTATCTTCGCCATCGGGCTGGTGGCCATCACGCTGCTGCCGCTGGGTTACCGGCAGGCCTTCATCGTGATGATCTCCATCCCACTGAGCCTTTCCATCGGTATTATCCTCCTGCAATTATTCGGCTACAACCTGAACCAGCTCAGCATCGTGGGCCTGGTGGTGGCGCTCGGCCTGCTGGTAGACGATAGCATTGTAGTAGTGGAAAACATCGAGCGCTGGATGCTGGAAGGCCACAGCGCCATGGAAGCCACGCTGAAAGCCACCAAACAGATCGGCATGGCGGTAGTGGGTTGCACCGTGACATTGATCATTGCATTTATGCCGCTGGTATTTATGCCTGAAGGCGCGGGGGATTTTATCCGCAGCCTGCCGCTGGCCGTGATCTTCTGCGTGCTGGCGAGCATGGTGGTATCGCTGACTATCATTCCCTTTATGACCAGCAAAATACTGAAACACCATACCGGCCACCCGGACGGAAATATCTTTATGCGCGCGCTGAAAAAGCTGATCCATGGCAGTTATTCCCGCCTGCTGGACAAAGCGCTGCAACGCCCGGTGCTCACCATTGTATTGACCGTGATCATATTCGGGGCGTCCATTGTCGTGTTCCAGATGATCGGGTTCAGCCTGTTCCCGAATTCCGAGAAACCGCAATTCCTGGTGAACGTGGAAGCGCCGCCACAGTCGAAGGTCGGGTACACGAATGGCATCGTCAGGGAAATAGAAAAAAGGCTGAAGCAGGAAAAGGACGTGAAATATTTCTCCAGCAACGTAGGCAAGGGTAACCCGCGGATCTATTACAACGTGATCCCGAGGAATGAACAAAGCGAGTTCGCCCAGGTGTTTGTACAGCTGGATGAACATACGAACCCGAAAAGGAAAGGCGAGATCATGGAAAGCCTCCGCAAAGCCTGGACGCCTTTCCCCGGCGCCAAGGTGGAAGTAAAAGACTTCGAACAGGGCCCACCGGTAGCCGCTCCCGTGGAAGTACGCCTCTTCGGCGACGACCTGGACACTCTCCGCCAGCTGGCTGCAAACGTGGAATCCATGCTGCGCAAAACCGGCGGCACCATGTACGTGGACAACCCGGTGGACCTGAACAAAAGCGACATCCGCGTAAACATCATCCCGGAGAAAGCGCAGCAGCTGGGCATCCCCTTCGTGCAGATAGACCGCACGGTACGCCTGGCCGTAGCCGGTCTTACGTTGGGCAAATACACCGACAAAAACAGCAATGAATACAATATCCTGCTAACCCGCGCGCGTGAAGGGAGGCCTACGCTGGACGTATTTCGCAACCTCTACATCAACAACCTCCAGGGCAAGGCCATTCCTCTTTCACAAGTGGCGGAACTGAAGATGGAAACCTCCCCGGTGAACATCAACCACCAGGAGAAACGCCGCGTAGTGGCTGTAAAGGCTTTCGTACAGCAGGGTTTCCTGGCGGACAGGGTGATCAATGACGTAATCGGCAAAATGGACGCGATGAAGCTCCCATTGGGTTACAATTACGAGATGGGTGGCGAGGTAGAGTCCAGGAAACAATCGTTCGGCGGCTTCCAGAATATCATCATCGTGACGGTATTCCTATTCATTGCCGTGCTGATCCTGGAGTTTAAGACCTTCAAAAGCACGCTGATCATTCTCTCCGTGATCCCGCTGGGTATCGTGGGCGCGGCGCTGGCACTGTGGTTTACGGGCAATTCATTGTCGTTCGTGGCTATTATCGGCCTGATAGCATTGGCCGGGATAGAGGTGAAAAATACCATCCTGCTGGTGGACTTTACGAACCAGTTGCGGGAGCAGGGGCGTACGTTGGATGAGGCGATACGGGAAGCTGGTGAGGTACGGTTCCTGCCCATCGTACTGACTTCTCTGACAGCCATTGGGGGGTTGACGCCGATTGCGATTTCGAATAATCCCTTGATTGCGCCGCTGGCGATTGTGTTGATCGGGGGGTTGATCAGTTCGACTTTGTTGTCGAGGATTGTGACGCCGGTGGTGTATAAGTTGATGCCGCCGAAGGTGGTGGGGAGGTAATTAGCAGGACAATAAGTGTGCTTCAAAACAAAACAGCCCACGCGATCTGCATGGGCTGTTTGTTTTTAGTCAGCTTTTATTTAATTGTTAGATTTAACTAAAGCGGATAATCACATTTCCAAGGATAAGTAAACTTTCCCAAGTCAATATTTAACGATTCCAAAAGGCTAAAAAGCCCTTCTTCTGTTTTTGCATAATATCTCCTTTCATTAATCAAATCCTCACCTGAAAAATAATCATCCATTTTAGTTTTCTCTATCTCAAAATCAAGAACACTATAAACATGCGCGGGAACGCAATCTCTTATGGGTTCATGCTTAGGTTGATAAATCGCCAACCATCTTCTATATCCATCTAATGTCGGCTCCAATTCAGTGGCAATAATATCTCCATTCTTAAACCTATTGTAAATAGCGGTATCTAATTTATTGCGCCTCAGACCTGCGCCAGCTGGGCAGCTCTTTATATGGCTTTGTCTATCAACAAAATATGGGAATCACCTTAATTATCCTCTATTCCCCATCCCCAAACACTTACTTCGTATTTAGAATACTCAATATCACCCTCATATTCTTTAAAGAAATCAATATAAATGCCTTTTTCTTTGTCAAGAGAAGTAATGCACAAAGAATCTCCATCTAGTTCAATCAGCGCAATATATTTTCTTAACGCAGTCTGTATATTAATTAAACATACGCCGCAAATTTCGCTCTTACTCGTAATAAGATATCCATCATTATCAACTATTTGTTCGCCAATAATATTTACATCTCTTTCAAGATCAGACTTACATTCTTCTTTGTATTTTTTTACAATTATATTTTCATGTGTTCTATATGCATTAAAGAAATTTGAGATAATCATATCCGAATCTTCCAAATCAAGGAAATCGGCGTCCTCAAAACTTTTACCAAAAATCAACGATAAGTCTTGTTTATACTTAACAATTTCCTGCTTTCGGCGATTTTTTCTTATTAAATATTCCATCTTATTCATTGTAAAATGATTTTGATTTGCCGTTTTTCAACCTGTTTCGTCCTAATGGATCTACTTGGCCTCCAGGTTTAGGGGTACCTGCTTCCCAATGTGGCCCATGATTTCTATCGGATAATTGTTGCTGGACCTCCTTGTGTTGCGAACCTCCTCCCGGTTTGGGTAAAACATAGTCAAATACTGTTCCTGCCGGAGTCTTTTTTTGAGAAGAAGGTTGCTGGCTTGTAGGTATTCCTTCCTGCCTCATCGCATCTTTCCTGGCGGCACTAGATGTTGAATGTGGATTATTTTCGCTACCAGCCTTATTAGCCGCATTGTTACTATTACCACCTTCAACATTCACTCTGCCATTCTGTGAAACTAAATTAGCTGCCCCATTATTCATTACAAAAACTCCATGGACTGCCATTCCTGCTCCAACTAAACCAGTCACCACTGTTACAGGGGCAGTTGTTCCACCGGATCCTGCCAACACTACAACAGAACCTGCCGCTGCTCCCCTTCCTGCATTAGATTCAATTGCACCTCCTACCATGCTTCCCGCGTCTGCAACGTCCAATCCTATATTCCATCCTGCAGCTATCGCATCATCCCCCGCGCTGCTGATGACAGGGGCTGCCGTTCCTCTGATATTCGTCCCAAAAAAATTATCTGCAGCACCTATTGCAGTTCCAGCTACCCCGGCTCCCATCACTTTAGCGGCTCTTTTTACATCACTCCATGATGGCCAATCCGGCCACATACCATCCGGATCAATAAACCGGATCGGATTATCAAAAGCATAAACATACGGTGACCATCTTCTGCCTTTTTCACCAAGCGGATCCGCTGCATGCCATTTTCCAATCTGCTGATCATACATCCTTGCCCCATAGTCATACCATTCCAATCCACTTCCGCCATTACCCGCAAACTCCTTGTTCTGCAACTCCTTGCCGTTATACTGGAACTTATTCTCTCCACGATACAACGCCTTATAACTGATCTGGTCCATGGTGAGCCCAAATGGATAATAATTACCGCCTTCCCCGCACTGTTAGCAACTTTTTCAAAGAACCGGTTTTAAAGATATAGGTTTTTATTTTCAATTGAAAAAAACAAAAGGGAGGGGCAAAAAACACATCCATAGCGGGTGAAGGCGGCATTGGAGGCGTTGAACAGGAAGCGCCTTGCGCCGCCTTCGCCCGCTATGGATGCGCCAAGACTGCACTGCCGCCGATCAGGGAACTACCGCCCCCGTTCGCGGCAGGTCGTGTTCTTCCGCTCGTCCCTGATCTACCGCCCCTCCGCTGCATTTTCATCCGCTCTGATCCATCCGCTTCCGCCACCACCACCGCCATGCGGCGCAGGGTCCGGGGGCGGGAGTGTGAGCGAAGCGAATACGGAGCCACCGGTCACCCTGCGCCGCCGGCAGGTGGCGGACAGATATGAGGCAGAGGAGGGATTTGCGCGCTTCGCGCAAAGACCGGGAGCTGCCCGAACGAAGGGCATGGGAAGGGCGGCCACAAGGGAACGCAGCCGGTAACAGGGAACCTTCGCTCCAGTACACCCGCGCCCTTCCCATGCCCGCAGTGAGACCGCTTTTCCTGGCCTTGTGATGAGGGAACCTTGCGGGTTAACAGGGATTTTTGCCCATGCTCTTTGTGCCGGGAGAACGTGGTGAGTTATAGGGATTTGACAGCTTGCTGTGATGTCGTGGGATCGTCGCCGTGAGTGCGAGGCCGATCTCAATAGGATGATGCTGTTCCAGCTGCGCCTGAAGATCTTCGAGGCCGGTGAGCTGGTACCGCTGCGTGCTGCTGGCGTATTTATGACCAGCCATGTACTGCACCTGCCGCACGTTGTAGCAATGCAACCATTCCGTAATCACGCTGCCCCTGATCTGCTGCACGCTTTTGATGGCAGGATGTAGTTTTTTAAGCGCCCGCAACAACTTGCTGACTTCCCCGCTCAGGTAATGCCCGTTCAGCAGCCGCATGCCCCGCATCGCTGGTTTGGATAACTCTCCGTGCGCCCGCACACAACGCTCCAGCTGCCGCATCTGCACCGCTTCCAGCTTCAGCCGCCGCCCATTGTAAGCGCGCCCGCTCCGCACCTGCAGCATCCCTTCCCGTAACTGTACGTCCGTGATCTCCAGCCGCCGTATCTCCCGAACGGTCAAGCCCTGGAACACCAGCAGCCCGAGTATCACCCGTCCGCACAGCGTAGAGCCGTACTGCTCACAATAATCACGGTACAGCGCCTGCAAGGTGTCCATTTCCAGCATGCCCGCCGGCAACCGTCGCGGGATGCCCTTGATGTACACGCCGGCCGCAGGATTATGGCCGCCAACGCCAGCCGCGATCCGCCAGTCAAAAAAATGCCGCAGCACACCTAATACCGCCTTCACCGTTGCCCGGCTACAACCTTTGGCTTGCAGCCACCGCATACAATCCAGCAGCTCCGTATAGGTCACCGCATCCGGGTGCAGAAGTTCCTGCCCCAGCCAGTCTATAAAAACCTGTAGATATTTCTCGTACGTGCAGATCGTGGCTGCACTATAACCATTTCGTTGTAAGTAATCCTTAAAACTCATAACGATGTATTTACAAGGTGCGTGTATAATTGTGTACTATCGAGGCTTTCATGACCCAGGAACAGTTGTATCTTTTCCAGCGGCACGCCGTTCTGCAAAAGATGCGTAGCGATCGAGTGCCGCAGCGTATGCGTACCGATATTTTTGATAATACCGGCCGTTTTTGCCAGTTGCTTGACCCGGACATACAAAGATTGCCCCGTAAGCCCTTTACCCGTATTTGCGCCTAAAAACAGGCTTTCCGTGGAACGCTGCAATAACTGCGGGCGGCTTTCGGTAAGATAGGTTTGCAGGTGATAAAGATTCTGCTGCGTCAGTGGTACATATCGTTCCTTGTAACCCTTGCCCTTTCTAACGTACAGCAGGCGGCGGTCGGTGATAATGTCCGATACGGCTAGACTTGCGCCTTCGCTGAGCCGCAACCCGCAGCCATAGAACACCGCCAGCATGGCACGGTCACGTAGGCCTAAGATCGTTTGCCCGGTAACATGGTAGAGCTGCCGAACCTGCGCCACCGTCAGCCACACCGGCAGCCGCTGACCACCGGCCAGCCGCGGCAAACAAAAACCTTCGCCGCTGCCGCCCGTCAGCCGCAGGTAACGGCTCAGCAGCGCCAGCGCCTGTACGTATTTATTGATATGCCCCGCACTGTGGCCGCGTCCCGTGCGGATACCCGTTTGCAATTGCAGGTGACCGATAAAAGCCGTCGCGGAAGCAGCCGTCAGCACATCCGGCGTAACATGCCCTTGTTGTTGCAGCCAGTACAGGTACTCTGCTGCGTGCCGCGGCAGGTTGTACACCGTAGTGGAGGCATAGCCCAACGTTTGCAACCACTGTTTAAAACTTTCGCACAATAGCCCGTAGCTACTGCCTTGCAGTAAATAGGTTGATGCCATTATTGGTAGTTTGATAAGGTGATAATGAGAGGAAGGGTAAACAATAACCGTATAGTTATCTTTTTTGGTGAACCACCGGGCCACTGGCGTATTTTCCTTTGCTGTGGCCGCTTTCAGTGGCTCACTGCTGCAAGTGGTCCACTAGTGAGCTACTGAACCACTGAACGGCCTGATCGCTCTTTTATCTTCACAAGGATGGCCTGCAACTGGCTGTCAATACTGCTTTTCAGCACCTCGTATTCATCCGCCCGTGCAATGGTGTATTCATAATGCCGGTAGCGGTTGCCGCTGCCTTTCAGGTAACCATAACGTTCCAGCTCCGACAGATAACGCTTCAGCGTAGCAGGCGCGATACGCAACTGCTGGCGGATTTCACGGGCGGTAAAACTGTCCTTTCCCTCCACCGCCAGCAGCGCCTTTAGCTGCTCCAAAAAGTTCCGCGTGGCTTTGGCCAGTTCGTCGCCTTTGCTGAACAGCACTTCCTTTAACAGGTGGAACGCCGCCGTAATATCCGCCGGAGTGGTTTCAATATAAGGTTGGCCGCTGCCATCTTTCTTTTGCGCCCGCTGGTACTGGTGATAGAACGTCACCGCCTCGATAAAGGCCAGCAACAGCGTCATCGTCCGCCGCGGCTTGAAGATCTCCGAAGGCAGCGTAATGTGCTGCGCATAAGGATTCACTACCCGTACCGGCTGCAGCACTTGCTGCACGCTACGTAAAAGAGATTTGATGGCCTGCTCCTTGCCGTGATCGACCTGCCCGGCGGATAATTTCGTTTGATAGGCCATGATCCGCCCGTCCTGCTCGGCCGAGCCATCCACGTACAGCAGCAGGCAGCGGTTGGCATTATCTTCATACAGCTTCTCCCGCGTGGTGCAGCCGCTCACGCTCACCGGGCCTTCCACCACCACTGTGATCGTTTTCAGGTTCCCCTTCGTGTCCTTGATCGTCACTGTCTTGGATATGCGCTTCTTGCTTTGCAGCTCCCGCAAGGGATATAAAGCACTCTCCGCGCCGTCCAGGTCTTCGATCAGCAGCAGCTTGTGCTTCAGCTCGTCCTGCCGGAAGTAATAAAAAGCGTTCTCCGTCACCTGCGTGATCTCGATCTTTTCTTCAGCAGGGATCAGTTCGCTGACCTTCTCTTGTAAATACGTTTTGCCGCTGCCGCTCGCGCCGAGGAACATCACATGCAGCGGCGTGGCCTGCCTCCGGCTGCTGTACACCAGGTACGCGATCAGCCGGTTCATTTCTTCCCCTACGATGCCTGACTGGCCGATGTCTTCGCTGGTTCTTCTTAGCAGGTGCGGTTGTTGCAGGTACTGGATGGCGGCTTGCCGTTGCGCGGGCGTGAGCGCGGGTTTGCTCTCCGGCTTGGCTTGCAGCCGCTCCAGACGCTGCGCACGGTAGCTTTCCAGCGCACCCGTCAGCTGCGCCACCAGCGTCACCACCGCCTGCCCGTTCATATCAAAGGTCTCCGTGACCAGGCTCACCAGTTGCTGCACCTGCCCGTGATTGTACAGGTCAAGGCTGTGCCGCACCGGCAAAAACATGCCCTGCCGGTGTTCCACTTTCAGCGTCACCCGCAACCGGTCCAGTCCCGTCAGCCGTACACCACCCAACACGGTGACCTGTAGCAGTACACCATCATACACCAGCAACTCCGGGTTGGCCGTGTTCAGCCGCTCATTAGTTTGTAAAACAGGTATAGGGATAACAGAAGGTGTTTTACTTTCAATTGAAAAAGAAAAATGTAATGGCTGCCGCTGCGCTATCAGATCGGCCAACACTTGCGGATCATCGTGGCTTTGCAAGACACTGTTTACATCCTCGCCATCAGGAAGCGGTACATGCGTGAACTGCACGTTCGGCAGCAGGCCGGATAAAGTTTGTGCGTGCTTGATCGTCGCGGCTTTGCCTGCTTCGTCTGCGTCTAGCATGAAGATCATCTCATCTAACGCCGCAAGGGTAATAATCGCCTGCTGATGTTCATCGGTGAGCCCGTTCGTGCCGTACAACGCCAGCACACTGTATTGCGCGGCAATGGCCGGTTGCTGCAACAAGCTCGCCGCATCGATGATACTTTCCGTCAGGATCAGCTTTGTAGTAGCCGGTGCAGGATAGCCGGGATACAATCCCGTCCTGCCCGTCATATAAAAATGCCGCTGGTCGCTGTTATTAAAAATGCTGCGACCGTACAGGCTCACGATCTTGTGTTGCACATCTTTTAACGGGAAGATCACGCAATCCTTTGCCCATACGCTGTAACCACCGGCTGCACGGGGTTTGAGCAGACCGTATGTAACCATGCTGGTGACAAGATGATGGTTCTTGCTCTCCACATGCAGCCCGCCGCTGTTGTACCCGCACTCGTGTTGTTTGTAATCCAGCCCGCGTCCTTGCAGATAGTCCACCGCTTTGCGGGAGGCTGGCAATGCTTTCTTAAAAGAACTGAACACCTTGTTTAACACGGCTTCCCGTTCCAATGGATCTGTTGGTGGTTGAGCAGGAGCGGCTGGAACGGCCGGTTGTGGAAGCGCTCCGCCGATCAGGGATTTCGCCTTTATAATCGCCTCGTGTGTGCTGCACTTGTCCATCAGTTCTATGAACCGGATCACATCACCCGTACCCGCGTGACAGTTCGTGGAGAAGCAACAAAATGTATCCGTCTTCGGGTACAGTTGCAACGAAGGCGTTTTATCGTCATGGAACGGGCATAACAATCGCTGATGTTTATCCGGCCGCAGCCCATAATGGGCAACCACTTCCGCAAGAGAGAGCCGCGCCTTAAGCTCTTTGATCTCCATTGGTAGAGAGGTTTTTGATCTCCAGGTAACCATCGCTTACGGTGATCTCTAGCTGGTCGCCGATAGCAAAACCGGCCTGCGCCAGCCAAACCCCGCTCAGGTTCAGCCACGGTAAATATTTATCGCCCCTGTCACGAGGATGCGCTTTTGCACCTACCTTTATCAGGCGCATATTGTTAACCTTGCGTACCATGTGGAAAAATATTTGATTAGAACTTATCCGTTTCAAAGATAACGGATACTTTCTAATCAACAAAATTATTCCGTTTTGTTAACAACAATTATGTTCCATAATTTCGGCCTGCGACCGGTTTGGCCGTTTTAATCAGTACGTATGAGTTTTGGTAAACGTTTGTTAGAAGCCCGTAAAAAGAAAGGTATCAGCCAGGAAGAGATGGCCTCTCACCTCGGCACCAAAGGGCCGGCTATCGGTAGATATGAGCGGGATGAGATGAAGCCGTCCATTGATGCAGCGACTAAAATGGCGAAGGTGTTGGGCGTGTCGCTAGACTGGCTTGTCGGCATCACCGATATGGAACTGGATGCCGCTACCCTCGGCAGGATACAGGATATCAATAAACTCTCCTTAAAAGACAAAGAACTCGTCTTCGAGTTCCTCGATTCATTTATCGCTAACAGGAAAATTAAAAATGTTCTGCAATAAATGCTTATATGGGAATAAAAGAATTGGATAAACTAAAAGATTGGGATTTTCACAAACAAGCGGCCTTCGCTTACCTCACCTGTGTACGACTTTATCCCAACTATGTATATTTCTCTCTAAATTATGGATTCGGTAATCCTTCAATACTTAGAGAAGCGATAGAATATATTTACGACAATCTCTTTGAACAAAATACAGATAAAAATAAAATACAGGCTATAGTTCAAAAAGTAGAAGAAAATACACCAGATACGGGAGATTTCAGTGTGATATTCGTTTCTTCTGCCCTGGATGCCTGTACCGCCATTTTGGATAGCTTAGATTTTTTAATCCATAAAGACTTTTCAAAAATACAGTCCATATCTACCTATGGAACAGATACCGTCGATATGTATATTCAAGAATTAGAAAATCTTGATTTTAATACCGACAAAGACTTCCAGAATAAAATAGACAATCATCCTTTAATGAAGAAAGAAATTGCTATCCAAATAGGCATCATTGGTTTCTTAAACAATAGCAAAACATTGGATTATGGAGATATACAAACATTACTTAAACTTCAAGAAAATGAAAAAAGAGGTAGCTTAAATTTATAAAACTACCTCTTTTAAAGTAAGCTAAAAGGTCATTGACCAGGTATTATTGGCTTCTTCACAAATGTAGCGTCAACCGGCTGCGGTGGCGGCACTACCTTCAATGGACTCGCAGGAACCGCGCCTGCATTATTTATCGCAACTGCACAACCAGGGCAAATAGGCCTGCTCGCCGCAACTGCACTTACCGTCATACTATTTGCCTGTGCATAATTTAACACCGTTACTTCCGCATGACCCTGTCCCGATACAGCAATCTCTCCAGGATTGAGCGCAGCTCTCTGGGCTGGTCTTAATCGAGCCTCACTAGAACCAACTAAAGTTACAGAATTCCCTTCTGCTGTTGTCGCAGATGCCACTGCGGTAGTAGTCCTGGATTGCGTTGCCGCAGGTAAAGTACCGTGTATTTCTGTTGCTCTCGCCGCAAGACTAACCTCCCCAACTTCAACTGAAGCAGAAACCGTACGGCCAATACTTCGAGTTCCGACGGTCATCAGACTTCCTGAACCCATCCCCTCTGTCATTACTCCCGCTAAATATAAGACGGTAAATTGTCCCAACATGAGACCAGCTCCCTTATATACTTCAGGGTTTTTAGCAGCCTCGCCCATGTCTTGTGCAAATTCCTTCCCGCTATAACTTTTGGTGATCCCCGTACTGCCTAAAAGCTTTGCTTTGAAAAATTCTGCATTTATACTTAGACCTTCCAATCCTTCCAGTTCCACATGCGCAGTAACCTTATTCTCGGAAAATGCGTATGTTGAGTTATGAACATACTTTTCTGAAAGAGGATCAACCTGTATAAACCTTCCTATCTGCGGATCATGGTTCCTCCATTTAAAACCATACCAGTTAAGTCCCAAATCATCATCCAAAGGCTGCCCCTGGAATAGCTGGTTCTTATTGATGGGATTGTATATCGCTCTACTTGATATCCCCGCCATGGTCAACCCGAATGGATAATAATTACCGCCTTCCCCGCACTGTTAGCAACTTTTTCAAAGAACCGGTTTTAAAGATATAGGTTTTTATTTTCAATTGAAAAAAACAAAAGGGAGGGGCAAAAAACACATCCATAGCGGGTGAAGGCGGCATTGGAGGCGTTGAACAGGAAGCGCCTTGCGCCGCCTTCGCCCGCTATGGATGCGCCAAGACTGCACTGCCGCCGATCAGGGAACTACCGCCCCCGTTCGCGGCAGGTCGTGTTCTTCCGCTCGTCCCTGATCTACCGCCCCTCCGCTGCATTTTCATCCGCTCTGATCCATCCGCTTCCGCCACCACCACCGCCATGCGGCGCAGGGTCCGGGGGCGGGAGTGTGAGCGAAGCGAATACGGAGCCACCGGTCACCCTGCGCCGCCGGCAGGTGGCGGACAGATATGAGGCAGAGGAGGGATTTGCGCGCTTCGCGCAAAGACCGGGAGCTGCCCGAACGAAGGGCATGGGAAGGGCGGCCACAAGGGAACGCAGCCGGTAACAGGGAACCTTCGCTCCAGTACACCCGCGCCCTTCCCATGCCCGCAGTGAGACCGCTTTTCCTGGCCTTGTGATGAGGGAACCTTGCGGGTTAACAGGGATTTTTGCCCATGCTCTTTGTGCCGGGAGAACGTGGTGAGTTATAGGGATTTTAATGTTTGTTGTTATTTCGTGTGATCGTCGCCGTGAGTGCGGAGGCCGATCTCAATAGGATGATGCTGTTCCAGCTGCGCCTGAAGATCTTCGAGGCCGGTGAGCTGGTACCGCTGCGTGCTGCTGGCGTATTTATGACCAGCCATGTACTGCACCTGCCGCACGTTGTAGCAATGCAACCATTCCGTAATCACGCTGCCCCTGATCTGCTGCACGCTTTTGATGGCAGGATGTAGTTTTTTAAGCGCCCGCAACAACTTGCTGACTTCCCCGCTCAGGTAATGCCCGTTCAGCAGCCGCATGCCCCGCATCGCTGGTTTGGATAACTCTCCGTGCGCCCGCACACAACGCTCCAGCTGCCGCATCTGCACCGCTTCCAGCTTCAGCCGCCGCCCATTGTAAGCGCGCCCGCTCCGCACCTGCAGCATCCCTTCCCGTAACTGTACGTCCGTGATCTCCAGCCGCCGTATCTCCCGAACGGTCAAGCCCTGGAACACCAGCAGCCCGAGTATCACCCGTCCGCACAGCGTAGAGCCGTACTGCTCACAATAATCACGGTACAGCGCCTGCAAGGTGTCCATTTCCAGCATGCCCGCCGGCAACCGTCGCGGGATGCCCTTGATGTACACGCCGGCCGCAGGATTATGGCCGCCAACGCCAGCCGCGATCCGCCAGTCAAAAAAATGCCGCAGCACACCTAATACCGCCTTCACCGTTGCCCGGCTACAACCTTTGGCTTGCAGCCACCGCATACAATCCAGCAGCTCCGTATAGGTCACCGCATCCGGGTGCAGAAGTTCCTGCCCCAGCCAGTCTATAAAAACCTGTAGATATTTCTCGTACGTGCAGATCGTGGCTGCACTATAACCATTTCGTTGTAAGTAATCCTTAAAACTCATAACGATGTATTTACAAGGTGCGTGTATAATTGTGTACTATCGAGGCTTTCATGACCCAGGAACAGTTGTATCTTTTCCAGCGGCACGCCGTTCTGCAAAAGATGCGTAGCGATCGAGTGCCGCAGCGTATGCGTACCGATATTTTTGATAATACCGGCCGTTTTTGCCAGTTGCTTGACCCGGACATACAAAGATTGCCCCGTAAGCCCTTTACCCGTATTTGCGCCTAAAAACAGGCTTTCCGTGGAACGCTGCAATAACTGCGGGCGGCTTTCGGTAAGATAGGTTTGCAGGTGATAAAGATTCTGCTGCGTCAGTGGTACATATCGTTCCTTGTAACCCTTGCCCTTTCTAACGTACAGCAGGCGGCGGTCGGTGATAATGTCCGATACGGCTAGACTTGCGCCTTCGCTGAGCCGCAACCCGCAGCCATAGAACACCGCCAGCATGGCACGGTCACGTAGGCCTAAGATCGTTTGCCCGGTAACATGGTAGAGCTGCCGAACCTGCGCCACCGTCAGCCACACCGGCAGCCGCTGACCACCGGCCAGCCGCGGCAAACAAAAACCTTCGCCGCTGCCGCCCGTCAGCCGCAGGTAACGGCTCAGCAGCGCCAGCGCCTGTACGTATTTATTGATATGCCCCGCACTGTGGCCGCGTCCCGTGCGGATACCCGTTTGCAATTGCAGGTGACCGATAAAAGCCGTCGCGGAAGCAGCCGTCAGCACATCCGGCGTAACATGCCCTTGTTGTTGCAGCCAGTACAGGTACTCTGCTGCGTGCCGCGGCAGGTTGTACACCGTAGTGGAGGCATAGCCCAACGTTTGCAACCACTGTTTAAAACTTTCGCACAATAGCCCGTAGCTACTGCCTTGCAGTAAATAGGTTGATGCCATTATTGGTAGTTTGATAAGGTGATAATGAGAGGAAGGGTAAACAATAACCGTATAGTTATCTTTTTTGGTGAACCACCGGGCCACTGGCGTATTTTCCTTTGCTGTGGCCGCTTTCAGTGGCTCACTGCTGCAAGTGGTCCACTAGTGAGCTACTGAACCACTGAACGGCCTGATCGCTCTTTTATCTTCACAAGGATGGCCTGCAACTGGCTGTCAATACTGCTTTTCAGCACCTCGTATTCATCCGCCCGTGCAATGGTGTATTCATAATGCCGGTAGCGGTTGCCGCTGCCTTTCAGGTAACCATAACGTTCCAGCTCCGACAGATAACGCTTCAGCGTAGCAGGCGCGATACGCAACTGCTGGCGGATTTCACGGGCGGTAAAACTGTCCTTTCCCTCCACCGCCAGCAGCGCCTTTAGCTGCTCCAAAAAGTTCCGCGTGGCTTTGGCCAGTTCGTCGCCTTTGCTGAACAGCACTTCCTTTAACAGGTGGAACGCCGCCGTAATATCCGCCGGAGTGGTTTCAATATAAGGTTGGCCGCTGCCATCTTTCTTTTGCGCCCGCTGGTACTGGTGATAGAACGTCACCGCCTCGATAAAGGCCAGCAACAGCGTCATCGTCCGCCGCGGCTTGAAGATCTCCGAAGGCAGCGTAATGTGCTGCGCATAAGGATTCACTACCCGTACCGGCTGCAGCACTTGCTGCACGCTACGTAAAAGAGATTTGATGGCCTGCTCCTTGCCGTGATCGACCTGCCCGGCGGATAATTTCGTTTGATAGGCCATGATCCGCCCGTCCTGCTCGGCCGAGCCATCCACGTACAGCAGCAGGCAGCGGTTGGCATTATCTTCATACAGCTTCTCCCGCGTGGTGCAGCCGCTCACGCTCACCGGGCCTTCCACCACCACTGTGATCGTTTTCAGGTTCCCCTTCGTGTCCTTGATCGTCACTGTCTTGGATATGCGCTTCTTGCTTTGCAGCTCCCGCAAGGGATATAAAGCACTCTCCGCGCCGTCCAGGTCTTCGATCAGCAGCAGCTTGTGCTTCAGCTCGTCCTGCCGGAAGTAATAAAAAGCGTTCTCCGTCACCTGCGTGATCTCGATCTTTTCTTCAGCAGGGATCAGTTCGCTGACCTTCTCTTGTAAATACGTTTTGCCGCTGCCGCTCGCGCCGAGGAACATCACATGCAGCGGCGTGGCCTGCCTCCGGCTGCTGTACACCAGGTACGCGATCAGCCGGTTCATTTCTTCCCCTACGATGCCTGACTGGCCGATGTCTTCGCTGGTTCTTCTTAGCAGGTGCGGTTGTTGCAGGTACTGGATGGCGGCTTGCCGTTGCGCGGGCGTGAGCGCGGGTTTGCTCTCCGGCTTGGCTTGCAGCCGCTCCAGACGCTGCGCACGGTAGCTTTCCAGCGCACCCGTCAGCTGCGCCACCAGCGTCACCACCGCCTGCCCGTTCATATCAAAGGTCTCCGTGACCAGGCTCACCAGTTGCTGCACCTGCCCGTGATTGTACAGGTCAAGGCTGTGCCGCACCGGCAAAAACATGCCCTGCCGGTGTTCCACTTTCAGCGTCACCCGCAACCGGTCCAGTCCCGTCAGCCGTACACCACCCAACACGGTGACCTGTAGCAGTACACCATCATACACCAGCAACTCCGGGTTGGCCGTGTTCAGCCGCTCATTAGTTTGTAAAACAGGTATAGGGATAACAGAAGGTGTTTTACTTTCAATTGAAAAAGAAAAATGTAATGGCTGCCGCTGCGCTATCAGATCGGCCAACACTTGCGGATCATCGTGGCTTTGCAAGACACTGTTTACATCCTCGCCATCAGGAAGCGGTACATGCGTGAACTGCACGTTCGGCAGCAGGCCGGATAAAGTTTGTGCGTGCTTGATCGTCGCGGCTTTGCCTGCTTCGTCTGCGTCTAGCATGAAGATCATCTCATCTAACGCCGCAAGGGTAATAATCGCCTGCTGATGTTCATCGGTGAGCCCGTTCGTGCCGTACAACGCCAGCACACTGTATTGCGCGGCAATGGCCGGTTGCTGCAACAAGCTCGCCGCATCGATGATACTTTCCGTCAGGATCAGCTTTGTAGTAGCCGGTGCAGGATAGCCGGGATACAATCCCGTCCTGCCCGTCATATAAAAATGCCGCTGGTCGCTGTTATTAAAAATGCTGCGACCGTACAGGCTCACGATCTTGTGTTGCACATCTTTTAACGGGAAGATCACGCAATCCTTTGCCCATACGCTGTAACCACCGGCTGCACGGGGTTTGAGCAGACCGTATGTAACCATGCTGGTGACAAGATGATGGTTCTTGCTCTCCACATGCAGCCCGCCGCTGTTGTACCCGCACTCGTGTTGTTTGTAATCCAGCCCGCGTCCTTGCAGATAGTCCACCGCTTTGCGGGAGGCTGGCAATGCTTTCTTAAAAGAACTGAACACCTTGTTTAACACGGCTTCCCGTTCCAATGGATCTGTTGGTGGTTGAGCAGGAGCGGCTGGAACGGCCGGTTGTGGAAGCGCTCCGCCGATCAGGGATTTCGCCTTTATAATCGCCTCGTGTGTGCTGCACTTGTCCATCAGTTCTATGAACCGGATCACATCACCCGTACCCGCGTGACAGTTCGTGGAGAAGCAACAAAATGTATCCGTCTTCGGGTACAGTTGCAACGAAGGCGTTTTATCGTCATGGAACGGGCATAACAATCGCTGATGTTTATCCGGCCGCAGCCCATAATGGGCAACCACTTCCGCAAGAGAGAGCCGCGCCTTAAGCTCTTTGATCTCCATTGGTAGAGAGGTTTTTGATCTCCAGGTAACCATCGCTTACGGTGATCTCTAGCTGGTCGCCGATAGCAAAACCGGCCTGCGCCAGCCAAACCCCGCTCAGGTTCAGCCACGGTAAATATTTATCGCCCCTGTCACGAGGATGCGCTTTTGCACCTACCTTTATCAGGCGCATATTGTTAACCTTGCGTACCATGTGGAAAAATATTTGATTAGAACTTATCCGTTTCAAAGATAACGGATACTTTCTAATCAACAAAATTATTCCGTTTTGTTAACAACAATTATGTTCCATAATTTCGGCCTGCGACCGGTTTGGCCGTTTTAATCAGTACGTATGAGTTTTGGTAAACGTTTGTTAGAAGCCCGTAAAAAGAAAGGTATCAGCCAGGAAGAGATGGCCTCTCACCTCGGCACCAAAGGGCCGGCTATCGGTAGATATGAGCGGGATGAGATGAAGCCGTCCATTGATGCAGCGACTAAAATGGCGAAGGTGTTGGGCGTGTCGCTAGACTGGCTTGTCGGCATCACCGATATGGAACTGGATGCCGCTACCCTCGGCAGGATACAGGATATCAATAAACTCTCCTTAAAAGACAAAGAACTCGTCTTCGAGTTCCTCGATTCATTTATCGCTAACAGGAAAATTAAAAATGTTCTGCAATAAATGCTTATATGGGAATAAAAGAATTGGATAAACTAAAAGATTGGGATTTTCACAAACAAGCGGCCTTCGCTTACCTCACCTGTGTACGACTTTATCCCAACTATGTATATTTCTCTCTAAATTATGGATTCGGTAATCCTTCAATACTTAGAGAAGCGATAGAATATATTTACGACAATCTCTTTGAACAAAATACAGATAAAAATAAAATACAGGCTATAGTTCAAAAAGTAGAAGAAAATACACCAGATACGGGAGATTTCAGTGTGATATTCGTTTCTTCTGCCCTGGATGCCTGTACCGCCATTTTGGATAGCTTAGATTTTTTAATCCATAAAGACTTTTCAAAAATACAGTCCATATCTACCTATGGAACAGATACCGTCGATATGTATATTCAAGAATTAGAAAATCTTGATTTTAATACCGACAAAGACTTCCAGAATAAAATAGACAATCATCCTTTAATGAAGAAAGAAATTGCTATCCAAATAGGCATCATTGGTTTCTTAAACAATAGCAAAACATTGGATTATGGAGATATACAAACATTACTTAAACTTCAAGAAAATGAAAAAAGAGGTAGCTTAAATTTATAAAACTACCTCTTTTAAAGTAAGCTAAAAGGTCATTGACCAGGTATTATTGGCTTCTTCACAAATGTAGCGTCAACCGGCTGCGGTGGCGGCACTACCTTCAATGGACTCGCAGGAACCGCGCCTGCATTATTTATCGCAACTGCACAACCAGGGCAAATAGGCCTGCTCGCCGCAACTGCACTTACCGTCATACTATTTGCCTGTGCATAATTTAACACCGTTACTTCCGCATGACCCTGTCCCGATACAGCAATCTCTCCAGGATTGAGCGCAGCTCTCTGGGCTGGTCTTAATCGAGCCTCACTAGAACCAACTAAAGTTACAGAATTCCCTTCTGCTGTTGTCGCAGATGCCACTGCGGTAGTAGTCCTGGATTGCGTTGCCGCAGGTAAAGTACCGTGTATTTCTGTTGCTCTCGCCGCAAGACTAACCTCCCCAACTTCAACTGAAGCAGAAACCGTACGGCCAATACTTCGAGTTCCGACGGTCATCAGACTTCCTGAACCCATCCCCTCTGTCATTACTCCCGCTAAATATAAGACGGTAAATTGTCCCAACATGAGACCAGCTCCCTTATATACTTCAGGGTTTTTAGCAGCCTCGCCCATGTCTTGTGCAAATTCCTTCCCGCTATAACTTTTGGTGATCCCCGTACTGCCTAAAAGCTTTGCTTTGAAAAATTCTGCATTTATACTTAGACCTTCCAATCCTTCCAGTTCCACATGCGCAGTAACCTTATTCTCGGAAAATGCGTATGTTGAGTTATGAACATACTTTTCTGAAAGAGGATCAACCTGTATAAACCTTCCTATCTGCGGATCATGGTTCCTCCATTTAAAACCATACCAGTTAAGTCCCAAATCATCATCCAAAGGCTGCCCCTGGAATAGCTGGTTCTTATTGATGGGATTGTATATCGCTCTACTTGATATCCCCGCCATGGTCAACCCGAATGGATAATAATGCGTCTCCTCCAGCACCGGCCCAGGGTTCGTAATGACCACCAGATTATCAAACAGCACATCCTGCGGGCTTTCATTGCTGGTATACACATACAAAAATCCGCTCTTCTTCATCACCGTCTTATCCTGCGCCAGCGTCTGCAGTTCATCCGGAGTAGCCTGCACTTGTTTTACTCCGCTGTTGTCCTCCACCAAATTAAACTGTTCGTCGAACAATACAAAATTCAGATAGGCCTTCGGCCGTTGCGGATTGGCCGCTTCAGGATCTTTGTCTTTTAACCGCTGATAGGTATTGTTGAAGTCATTGTTGAATGGCGTATTGTTCACAGCGGTGGCTGTGGCGGCGTGACCCGGCTCCGCCGGCGATTGCCCCTGGCCAAAAGCAGCGATCAATGCATTCAGCATCTCCTGTGCCGGGGCTGCCTTTTTGTTTTGCGGCGTTGGGCCTGATTTATAGAATGCCTTCGCCCCAATCTGGATCGTATCACCCGCCATCACTTTCAACACCAGGCTTGGCCCGATCTTTTTGTCCGGGTTATCACCGTTTAGTTTCGAGACAAAGCTGTTTTCCTCTGTGGTGGCATCCTCTGGGTACCCTGACGGTTTGGAAGCGCGGGTAGCATCGATATTGCTGAATAGGGCGTTTTCTTTGGCAGCACTCTCCGGCTCCATACTGGCCAGGTAGGTGGTAAAATCCTGCTGATCGGTAAGTACCGTGCGGACGTTGCCCAGGTGATCTTTCAGGAAATAATCGTAATAATACGCCACCGGCTGCCCCGTTTTGTAGCCCGTGCGGATGCGGCCCTCTTCATGGGAGACGAACCGCAGGCTGTCCTGCTCGTATACAAAACCGCCAACGTAGTCAGTTGTGGTTACTTTCACCGGGTTCACCGTACTGTCTGTTACCGTTTTACGGTGTTTGATACCAGCTGCATCGTATTGATAGGCTATATTGCCTTTGCCGTTGATATGGATATGCTCCGGCAGGTTCAGGTGGTTGTACCGGATCGTATCGATGAGTTTGTTATTGTCTTTGAACATGTTGCCATCCACGTCGTAGGCGTAGTCAGTGGCCTGGGCAGGAGTAGCTTCCTTAAAGTCACCCAGCGTGGTGGCCGGGTCTACTACCGCGTCCGTCACTGCTTTCAGTTTATTGGATACACCGTTGTAGCTGTAGGTCAGGTTGTCGATCAGCTGGCTGCCGGCACCTTTGCGGCCGTATTGCTGCATTTTCAGGATGTTGCCGTTAGCATCATAGGCGGATGTAGCTGTTGCTCCATCTCCCATCAGTACGGTATAATTATACCCGGCGGAAATGTCCCAGTTAGCAGAAGTACCTACCTGCTGGTTAAAGTCTGCCTTCAGCAGCCTGTTGGCTTTGTCATAAGCAAAACCATAGGCGCGTGCCACCGGATCGTTGTATCCTCTCCATTTTGTGCCCGCGATATTGCCGTTCAATTCCCGGTTCTGGAAACCATAGTCGTAGTTCAGCTCCTGACCAAAAAAGTGACCGCCACTTGCGTTGGCAACATAGTCCTTATTGATCGAACGCAGCCAGCCACGGATATTGTATTCATATTGAAGCGACTCCAGGTCTGTGCCGGTACCGGTTTTAAATGTTTTATTGGTCAGCTGGCCCAGTTCGTCGTAAGTATTTTTTGCGATCGTGTACTCAGTGCCTTCGTTCAGCTTTTTCCGTACCTCTTTCACCCTGCCGCCGTGATCATACTCCATCCGGGTGATCAGCCGCGAGTTAGGCGTTACGCTGCTGCGCTGGTTAAAGTGATGCAGAGCATTCACCAGCAGCTTGCCGTTGAAGTCGTACATATTCGAAACAGCGTCCGTTCCGCCGCTGATATTATCAGCCAGCACCTGCTGCACCCGGCCTTTGTCGTTATAGTAGGTGGTCGTCACCAGCCATTGTTCCGTATCCAGCACCCGTACCTTCGTGCCGGTCACCAGCCCCCTCGTCATACCGGAGAATACAACCGGGCGTTCACCAACGGCCGTACCCAGCGGAACCGGTAATTCGGTGGTCGTATAATAAGCCGGCTTTTCAGCTTTTTTCCCTTCGTAGTTATAATCGTCGTAATGCGTGTAAGTGAGTGCGTACAGTTTGGAAGTGTCCAGCGTTGGCAGGGGATTGTTGGCGATGATAGTCTCTGTGCGGAGTTCCGCCGTGGCATCTATCTCCAGCACGGTTTCACCTGCCTGTACGTCAAAACCGGGCAACGCCGTAACAGTTGCGCGGCCTTTGTAAGCCGCACGGCCATCATGGGAATTCACCACCAGGTCATCTTCCGCCGGGATATCCTTGATAATGGTCTGAGATGCAGTAACGGCATTCAACTGGCCGCGGAGCGTTCCCACAGGCGTGGTGGTGGTGTACAAGGCGGTCATGACCGGCCGGTTCAACCCGTCGTACAACGTGGTCAGCCATTGATTGGCCGTCCGCAGTTTCCCGTCCTGGCTGAAAACCAGCCGGTCGCGGATATCGTACACCATCAGCACAGGCTCAGTGCCCGGTACCTGTTTGAGCACCATCCTGCCCTGGGGATCGTATTCGTAACGGAAACACAATTCCTTCCGGAGTGAGGGGTCCGCAAGGCTCCAGGCCGTACCCATCAGCGTTTCCACTGCTTTAGGCGGAAGTACGTATCGCAGGCGGTTCAGATCATCATATACGTAATAGGTATTCAGCCAGCCAATATGGGCGGTGCCCGGGCTGGCGGACAGTTGCACCCTTTTGAGCACAACCTGGCCCGATTTATCCTTGTATTCAGCTATTTTATTGCCCGCTTCATCTGTTGTGACGTTTTTGTATAACTCTTCGGCCGGGTAATTGCCATTGCTCGTCGGAAAGCTGCCATCAGCGGCCGCGATCGTCCAGATCCGTACTGAATCGGTGGAGATATTTACCAGGTACTGCTGGCTTACGCCCACGTTCGACCCCGTCCAGGCATTGCCGGGCGCTGTCGTTTTCAACACACGGTTCATCGGCGAAGCTTCAAACTGCGTCTGGCTGTAAAACATTTGCTCACCGGGATAAGGCGCTGTACCGGAAATGGGGGCGTAGAAATTTCTCTGATCGGTGAAGGGGTTGAGCTTAAAAGCTCCGGTCGCATCTGTGGAAACGTAAGGCAGATATTGGAATTGCTCACGGCCCAGGATATCGTACACCACCGGCGCCACCAGGTCTTTCTGCGCTGGCGAACCCCTGCGGGTCACCGTTTGCAGCGGCCGGCCAAGACCATCGAGATACTGCATGGTCTGGCGGACTTTATTCACATCTATTTCACCAGACACGACAGCAGGGTTGGTGAGCGGCAGTGCCGGCTCCAAAGTACGCACGAAGTTCACTTTCACTCCCGAGGTATATCCGGGAGGAAGTGGATTAATCGTTTGCGTCGGTGCGGCAGGCAGCGTCTGCGTGTTCGGTTTTTGCGCGGAAAGGCCACCGGCGAGGAGAACCAGACCGAGAAGAAAATATATAGATTTCACCGGGTTAATATTCATAAGTAAGAAATAAGGTCGTTGAATAAATGGATGCCCGGAATTAATAAGAAGGGTGCTGATACCTGTATTCGTTCTGCTTCAGTATCTCCCCATATCCATTCCTGATAATGCTTAACCTTCCAAGCCTGTCATATTCATAATTCACAATGTTTCCGGTTGCATCGCATTGGCTGCTTACGCCCACCAGCGGGATATAGGTGAATGTTTTCATGGCGGCTCCTTCCGGATACAGGCGCAATTCATCTATCAGGCCCATACCGCTTACTTTCACCTGCGTAACATTTTTCACGCGGTGCTCGAAGAAAGTCCAGCCATTTATCACCGCACCCTTCTTAATTTCCACGGAACCGGGAATGGTATGAGCCGCAGGGTACTTCGTCCAGTAGGTTACAATATATGCCTTCGCGGCTGTAAGCCCGGACTTTACGACACCGGTACTTCCGGCAAGGTCAAGGCTGAATGATGTTTTACCTGTAATCGCGAAAAGCGTGCTCCTTGTGGCGGAAGGAATTACCCAGTTGCCGTCGTTATTGTCCTCAAAACTGGAATAAGCGATCTCATCATAAGCCGCATTATCGGCAGCAGCGATCACCTGGGACTGTCCATATCCCCATATATAGCTGTAAAACTGGCTTTTCACATTTGCCTCCAGCACATTCCCATAGGAATCGAATTTCGTTTTCTCGGACAGGTTGCCGATGCCGCGGTTTGGATATTGCTCATCCACCCTAAAGTCGCTGATGATGCTGTTGGGAAGGGATTTGTAAGCTACCAGCACCCGTTTGGTAAGGGCCGTATCCGTAAATGCGGATGATGATATCACACTGAGCTTGTTTTGTGCCAGCATAGGCGTATACATCGGGTTGGTTGTTTCGTCGAAAATGTATTTTGTTTCGCTGTATTCCGTTTTCCCTTTACTATTTGATGAAAGCGTTTTTCTTAACAGGTTATACGGATTGCCCGTATACTCATGTATAACGTCTTGAATAAGCCTGCCTGCCGGGTTAAAAACAGAATCGGTCTGGCTGACCAGCTGCACCTCCTGGTAATAAATGGGATAAGCCATTACGTTAAACGCTTCGGATTCCGCCTCGGTTACGATAGTACCGCTTCCGCCGCAGGGGGAAGTATATACCTGGGTTGCATTGAAGTTTTCCGCCAGTAGTTTTTCAATCATATTATACCTCCTCACGGTCGTGTTGAATGTTATTTGCTGGCCGGTAAGACGGTTGTAGGCGTAATTGGATGTTTTGCGCTCTCCCATGAGGAAATCGGGCAGGATACCGAAGGGGGTGCCGGGAATGAAGGAACCATGGTCCACCCTGCCTACGATCAGCGTTTTAAAATCATATACATGTTCTGTGGAGCGGTCGATAGAATCGGCCCCTGTTACTGTTTCGATCACGGATGCATGATAAAAGCTGCTGCTTCCCATTACGGATTGCGGCAGGATTTGCGACCCGCCGTGCACCAGGTAACTACAAAATGCAAGCCCCACGCAATCGGCTACCCTGTCGCAGTTCATAAACATCTTCACCATCCTGGGGTATACATAACCTTCAATTTCGTTGAACTCATTTTCGTTGATGCGGAAGGTAGAATACTGGCTGCTGTCACGGTATCTGTAAGAATATTTTTTTACCTGCCGGATGCCCGCCACCGGGTCGTGACTGATGATCCCGGCTACGCTTACGCCGCCGATGGGATCATCTATTGTTAAGGTGTCCGGCACACCCTCATAATACAAAAAAGACTCCGCGCACACGTTTTTAGTCATAGTGCTGGTTATCAAATAGTAATCCCCCCCACTCAGATCCTTTGTAAATTGCTTAGACCCAAGATCGATATTGGTCGTCAAAGTACCTTCCTGGTAATTATTGGCAACCTTCACGATTCTTGCCCGGACGTTATCATGAACATACCAAACAAGGTCCCTCGGTTCCGCTCGTATGTCAAACCGCACTTCTACTCCCCCAGGGCGGCTGGCAACGGTAAACAAAAGGGTATCGATTTCTCCGCCAACAGGCGGCGCATCTGAACATACGTTCATAAATTCCTGGTAAAAATTTCGTTTTTCCTTCTGTACCGTTCTCAGGTTGGGCGTATAAACGATAGAATCGCTGCCGCCCGTGGGATATACAACCCTGTTCAACAAACCGGCGGTCATAAAATCCGGCTTGATCGACCTGTCTGTAAAACGCCGCTGGGTGGGCGATACCTGGCTGTAATAATCCAGGTTGGGGAACGCCTCCTGTACATAAGGATCTTCCTCAACATTTGTTAGAAAGTATTTAGCCGTATTTCCATTTCCGTTTGGCAACCCGTACATGTCCTGCTTTGTAGACATGCGGCCGGGTAGCCTATTTTCATTTAAATAGGAAAATTCATACCGGTGTTCATTTTCAAAAGATTTCGAGCCGCCCACCTGGACAGACCGCAGGAAAAGGCGGTAACGTAGCGTGGTGTCCAATATGTCAAACCCGGTACCCCGTCTTTCGCCATAGTCCGTAATGAGCCTTACGTATTTTAATGTATCCTGAAGATTTTTCAGCGTAATGCTTTTCATTACTTTACCTCCTTCCATGTCCACCCGGCCGTCCGTATATTCAAAATTGAGGCTGCCGTTGGTAAATACGATCTGGCTGAGCACATTACCGTCTACTGTTTGTTTGTTCTGGCAAACCGTATACTGGCTCACCCATAGCGGGCAAGCTCCTGTAGGCTCCGCGTCTGCGCAACCGCCAATGCCGGAGGTAACGCAGATAGATTCGTTCTCGTTCACGTCCGCCAGGTAACTGTAATGATTATTGATATAGTTAAAATAAACCGTATCCTGGCTGGGTTTTATAATTTTGCTTAAATGCCATGTATTGTAAACAGGCCTGTTCCGCTCTCCGCCGTCACCGCACTCACCGCGGTCGTAATAAGAAGTGTCCATCACCGTAAAAAGGAAAACCATGCCCTGTTCGTCGATGATCTTGAACCCATCCCGGATAGTGGTTGACAGCAAAGCGATCTTGTAATTCCGGCCATCCAGCATCTGGGGCACACGGTTTTGATCGAGGATAAATTTGCCGCTGATAAAGCCGCTTACGGAGAAGTTGAAGATATCCGATTCCCGGTCGTAGGGATACAACAGGTAATTCATCGCCGTGCGTTTCATGGGATTGATATCTGCGGAAGTGACCGTAAAATTGTCCGGACCGCCAACCGACCGGAGCTCATCGGGCAGTCCCAGGGTGGTCCTGGTAATATTTCCCCCGCAATTCAGGCTCCAACCGAGCCCCGTATTAGCGGCAAGCTCGTTTACCTGCACACCGTTTGAGGCATAATTGAGCGATACTGGAAATTGTATCCCCCTCGACCTGACGTCCGCAACGGGAATATTTACGCCCGGCGAGCCTACTGCCAGGTTCACCTGCACATCACCTCCTTTATTAAGAGCGGCTGCCTCCACCGGCGGCGGAAGCACAGATTGCGGTCGGAAATTCAGGTCACCGGTTTGCCCGGGAGGAGTCCTTAACTGGGTCTGGGCTAACAAATCATAGGCGGGCATCGAACAACAGATCGCCAGCACAAGCGCTTTAAAAAATCTCATAAGTATGGATAATCAATTTTACTAATATTATATAGATTCGTTGGCTTTAAAGATGTTCCTGGATTCCATTTTACAAAGTGGGCCAGAGAAAATCTTCCAACGGAATGCCCGGGTATATATACCACGGGTTGTATTCCGGCCGAATCTGGCTGTAAAATATGCCGGCAAAGGGATATTCTTCATAAGTACCATGGGCCATCAAAATCAACAATTGATCTCCGGAAAAGCAAGACAAAGGTTAAACACAATTTATATCCTGAATATAGATTAGTCTGCTTTACGCTCACCGGGGATGTGAGAGCAAACTTACAATTAAAAATCAAAAACCCAAATAGCAGGCAAATCTATTGAGTTACAACATATTATTAATCCATGATAAACCTTCCGGTCATTCAAACGAACGCTAACCTGGCAGGAGAAATATTTGAATATCCTATCAGATTAGGGCAGCAGGGTCATGACTTACATTATTTCTTGGTAAAGAGCCGCCCGGTAATTATTTCACAGGTTTAAAAAAAACCGGCCCTTCAGGCCGGCTGTATTTTAAATAAAATCCTTCTATTTATAAATCTCCTCCACCACATCCCTATACTTCTCCAATATCGCCTTCCGCTTCAAACTCAGCTTCGGGGTCATCTCCCCTGTATCCACACCCCATTCATGCGGCATCAGCCTGATTTTTTTCACCTGTTCCACATGGTTGAAACCCGCATTGTACCGCTCGGCGATCTTTTCATACATCGCGATCACCTGCGCGTTTTTGCAGGCATCTTCGTTGGACGTAAACGGAATGTTGTTCTGCGACATCCATTTTTTGAGGATATTAAAGGACGGCACCACCAGCGCGCTCACAAACTTACGTTCGTTGCCTACCACCATGATCTGCTCGATGAAGGGGCTTTCTTTCATTTTGTTTTCGATGGGCTGAGGGGCCACATATTTGCCGCCGCTGGTTTTGAACAGCTCTTTTTTACGGTCCGTGATCTTGAGGAACTTACCCTCCACCATCGTACCGATGTCCCCCGTGTGCAGCCAGCCGTCTATGATCGTTTCCGCGGTAAGGTCCGGGCGTTTGTAATACCCATGCATCATGCTGGGGCCTTTCACGATGATCTCGCCTTCTTCGGTGAACTTCATCTCCACGCCGTTCAATAACGGGCCGGTGGTACCGAATACCGTATTGCCGGCCGGGTAACGGCGGTTTACACTGATCACCGGGCTGTTTTCCGTAGGGCCGTAACCCTCGTATACCGGTATCTTGGCGGCGGTGAAGATACGCAGCAGGTTCTCCTGGCAGGCTGCGCCGCCGGTCACCACAAAAGATATCCTTCCGCCCAGCGCATCGCGCCATTTGGAAAAGATCAGTTTATTGGCAATGGCCAGCTGGATATTGTACCAGGGGCCGCCGCTGATGTTGTTATCGTATCTTTTACCCAGCGCCACCGCCCAGAAGAAAAGACCTCGTTTGATGCCGGTCAGCTCGTTGCCTTTGCTCATGATCTTCTCATACACTTTTTCCAGGAGGCGGGGCACGGTGGTGAAACCATCGGGTTTTATCTCGCGCAGGTTATCCGCGATCTTGTCCATACTCTCCGCGTAATAAACGCTGATGCCACTGAAAAGATAGATATAGGTCACCATCTTCTCAAAAATGTGGTTCAGCGGCAGGAAACTCAGCACTTTACACGCCGGATCGTCCGGGAAAGGGAAACTTTCCTTGCAGAAAAATACATTGCTCGCAATGTTCCTGTGAGAGAGCATCACGCCTTTGGGCGTGCCGGTGGTGCCTGAGGTGTAGATCAGCGTAGCCAGGTGTTCTTCACTGATGGTGGGGCGGATCGCCTCCACTTTTGCCAGCAGCTCGTCCGTGGAAGCATCCAGTATCTTGCTCCAGTGCGCCGCGCCGGGCACCTCTTCGAAAGAATAGATGTTTTGCAGGGTGGGCACCTCTCCCATCAGTTCCCTGATCTTGTCGTACATCTCTTTATCGCTTACAAAAATGTACTTCGCGCCCGCATCGTTGAGGATAAATTTGATCTCGAGCGGGTTGGTAGTGGGATATAAAGGTACCAGGATAGCGCCGGTCTGCTGTACCGCAAGGTCAGTGATCACCCATTCAGGGCGGTTATTGCTGATAATGGCAATTTTGTCCGCATTTTCGGGGGTAAAATCATTCCCGCTCACGCCAAGGCTGAGAAGGCCCGCGGAAAGCCGGTTCACGGTTTCCTGCACCTGTGCGGTGCTCCAGGGCTTCCATTCGCCGTTCACTTTGGAAACAAGCATGTCTTTTTTCGGGAATTTCTCCTGCTGGGTAGCGACCGCGTCAAATAATCGTTTTGGTTGTATCATCATGACCAAGTTAGTAAAAATATTCAGCAGTACAAGTGCCTAATAGTCACCTTTTTCGCCAAGTTGTCACCTTTTCGCGCCTCCTTTTTTCGTACCTTTGTGGTCCCTATCAGGACCCGATACCCCTCGTATCACTCATTGACAATCACGGCATTATCATACAGCCAACGGCTTTGATGCCTTATTCTATCACTAAATAAACAAGCATGATTTTAGCAACAGACCTGGACGGCACTTTTTTAGGCGGAAGCGAACAGCATAAGGAACATTTATACAGAACCATCAGGGAAAACGAAGATTTCCGGCTCATATTCGTCACGGGCCGCGGCATGGAAAGCGTGATCCCCCTGCTCAGCGATCCGGTGATCCCCAGGCCTGACTACATCATCTGCGACGTGGGCGCCACCGTGCTGGACGGGCGCACGCTCCGTCCTGTCCAACCCATTCAGAACAATATCGAACTGAAATGGCCCGGCAAAAGGGCCGTGATGGACGCGCTCAAAGACGTAAAAGGCATCCGCATACAGGCAGTGCCCCAGCAGCGCCGTTGTTCCTTTTATTTTGACGATGAGCTCGTAAAATCACAGGTGACACAACTGGAAGCCAAACTGGGCTGCGACATCATCCTCTCCGCAGGCAAATACCTGGACGTATTGCCCGCCTCCGTCAACAAAGGCAGCACTTTACGTCACCTGGTGGACCATTTGCAGGTGCCGCAGGAAAAAGTACTGGTAGCAGGCGATACCTTAAACGATCTTTCTTTATACGGCCGCGGCTTCAGGGGCGTGATCGTGGGAGATGCCGAACAGGCCCTCACCCATGCCGCCGGGGAGCTGAAAGACGTGTATGTTTCCGATACAGCGGGCGCGGGAGGCATCCTGGAAGCCCTGGATCATTTTGAGCCATTCAGGCCTTTTTATAAAAAAATGCCGGTGACCAAAACGCCAGCAAAGGAATCCAGCCAGCTGGTGATGCTGTATCACCGGTTCCCCTTCGAAACCGTGGAAGAAAACGGCCGTAAAGTACGCCGCGCGCCCAAAAGCCCGAACGGGATACTGCCCACCCTCACGAACTTCTTCAAGACCGGCAGGCCCGGCCTCTGGATCGCCTGGCAGGAAGCGCAGGAAGGACAAGCTGATACGGGCAATTTTTACATCGATAAAAAAACATATCCCCGGCTGCAGGCCAGTCCTGTAACGCTGGAGAAATCGGACATCGATATCTTTTATAAACTCTTTTCAAAAGAAGCCTTCTGGCCCGCCATCTTTTCCTTTATCGAAAAGGTGCAGTTCAATCATAAACACTGGGAACATTACCTGAAGGTGAACCGCATCTTCGCGGAAAAAGCCGCCGCCGAAGCCGAGCCCAACGCCATGGTATGGATCCATGACTACAACCTCTGGATGGTGCCGGGTTACCTGCGCCAGCTGCGCCCCGATCTGAAGATCGGTTTCTTCCATCACACAGCTTTCCCCGCCGCAAATACGTTCAACATCATTCCCTGGCGGAGCGAGATCATCCACAGCCTGCTGCAATGCGATTATGTGAGTTTTCATATCCCGCGTTACGTGGAAAACTTCGTGGACGTCGTAAAAAGCCTGATGCCGGTGAAGATCACGGAACAGGTGAACGCCGCCCCGCGTTTCCTTACCTACAGCTGCGCCATGGGCACAGGCACCATGACCCGGGAAATAGACACCGGCCGCCGGAAGATACGCCTCGGCGCCAATCCCGTAGGCGTACACGTGGATTATATCCGCGAGCTCACGGAAAAACCTGCCGTGCAGGACATGATCACACAGCTGAAGAAACCCACCAAAGGCAAAAAGACCATCCTCAGCATAGAAAGGCTGGATTATGTGAAAGGCCCGCTGGAAAAACTCAAAGCTTTCCACCAGTTCCTGGAAGAACATCCTAATATGCACGGAAAGGTAGAACTGATCAATATCTGCACTCCGCCGGCCAGCGGCATGAAAATATACGAACAGGTACAACAGGAAATGGAACAGCTCATCGGCAAGATCAACGGGCAGTATTCCACCATGGACTGGGTGCCCATTCATTTCTTTTTCCGCTCCTTTACTTTTGAAGAAGTGCTGGCTTATTACGCCATTGCGGACGTAGCCTGGATCACCCCGCTCCGCGACGGATTGAACCTCGTGGCAAAAGAATACGTAGCCGTGCAGGGCCTGAACCCTGACTCCGCGGGCGTACTGGTATTGTCCGAGTTCGCCGGCGCCAGCGTGGAGCTGCCCAATGCGTTGCTCACCAATCCCTACGACAATGTATCCATGATCAATTCCCTGCTGGAAGCCATTTCCATGAACCGCGCGGAACGCCAGATCAGGATGAAGCGGCTGTACCAGATCGTCAGCCATTACAATATCGAATACTGGGCGGATGAGTTCATGCAGGAACTGAGCGGCATGAACCAGGAGAAAAAGATCCCCGTGGAAGCATTGGTGGAAGCTTAAAAAATATACTGCATAAAAAAAGCCGGTACTGTCGCAGTACCGGCTTTTTAATGTTCAATGACTCATATTTTAAAGGCGTACACATTTCCCGCAAAATCAGCCAGGTATATCCTGTCTCCTTCTCTTGTAACCGGCCCGAATACAGGGCTTCCCAGCGCGTAATGTTTTAGTACTTTACCGGTAGCCGCATCCAGCACATATACATTCCCGTCCAACGCGGCCGCATATATCTTTCCATCGTGGTACAAAGGCGTGCTTTCTATCGTGGCGCTGGAAGGTTTGGAATAAGGGGCGGAATAAAACAGCGCTTCGCCCGGCTTGAACTGCCATGCAGGCTGGAGCGTATTCCGGTGGAAGGCAAACAGCCCTTTCTCCGCACCGCTTACGATGATCAGCTTGTCCGTGATCACCGGCGCCGCCATGGTCTTCAGCCCGTCCGGCACCAGGATGCTGTCCGTAGTGCGGCCCGTGGCAGGATCAATGATATGCAGGATATTGATGCCGCACACATACAGGCGGCCGTCCGCAAATACAGGCGGGCTGCTGCGGAAGCGGATACCGCCGTCGCTGCGTTTCCAGAGGAGCTTGCCGGTGGCGGCCTGGTGCATGAACAAGGCATTCCAGTTGGAAGAAACAGCCAGCAGCGTATCCTGTATGGCCATCACGGCCGTGGTGCCTTCTCCCCCGCCCCAGGCGGTATTGCGCCACAAAGGTTTACCGGTATTGACGTTGAGCGCTTCGAGGAACTTCGCCGCGCCGGTATAATAAGTATCGCCGCTGATAATGCCGCCCGAGATATAAGCCGGCAATGACGTCATCGGCCCTTCGTGTTTCCAGCGGAGTTTGCCGGTGGCGGCTTCCAGCGCATAAGTAACACCCTCTGCATCGGTGCCTATTACCAGGCCGTTTTTATACGCAAGGATATTTTTGATGGAGTTGCCGGTCGGATATTGCCATAAAAGTTTGCCCGTCGCCGCATCCAGCGCGGAGATGGAAGAATGATGATTGTATTCATCGTCTATGGAACCGATGAATATTTTTCCTTCCGCCAGCAAAGGCGTACTGCGCCAGATGTTCCCCTTTACGTTCGTAGTCCATTGCAGCGTGGTATTTTGCAATGTATCCCGTTTGAAGATCACCTCTCCGCCGCGAAGACGCGCTTCGGTGGTGAGCGTAAAATCTTTAGCCCCGGCGGGCAGTTCGCCACGCCAGTTCCAGTCGGTGACAGGTTTCAGGGCAAGTGATTGCAGCTGGTTCCCCTGTTTGTCAAACACGCGCGCCGTCACCTGCTCCACCGTGCCCGCGGCATGATAAGCATTCACGCTCAGCGAACGTTTGCCGCCCTGTACCGTTTGCCGGGTAACCAGGTTGCGATGAACGTACGTGTATTTTTTATGAATGTTCGTAATGCCGGACTGATCCGTCTGGAACACTTCGAAGTTACAGGCTGAATTGTCGATGCCGCCATCCGCCGCCGGTGCGGTACAGATGGACAGGACGCCGTTGTTACCATGTTTCCTTGCATAGTTGATGTGCCAGTGGCCGTAGATCCATGCTTTCAGGCGGTGTTCGTTCAGGTTCAGATCTTTGTACATGAAGAGGCTGTCGTACGTCAGCAGATCGTGGCTGAAGATCATCACCGGCTTTGAAGGGTCCGCCTTGGCAAGGTCGTTTTTCAGCCACTGGTATACATCGTCCGCGGTGTAGGAAGGTTTGTAATCACCATGCAGCATGGGCGTTACGATATAGTGTACTTTCCCCGCGTCGAAGGAATAAAATACGGGGCCGAAAAGCGATTCATACAAAGCCTCTCCGTACGGGCCTTTCACGAGATCATGATTGCCGATGCAATAATAAGTGGGCAGGCCCATGGTGGAAGTGTTCACCTGGTCCGCATGAAAGGCCATGCCTTTTTCATAACAGATATCGCCGGTGTGCACCAGGAAGTCCGCGCCTTCGGTCTGTACATATTCTTTCAGGTCCGTCACCCATGCGTCGTAACGCCAGGTCTCCGTATCGGTGATGCGGAGGAACTTGCCAGTCTGTACCATGGGGCGAAGCGTGAAATCATATTCCTTCCGGGTGGAATCTACCCGTTGCCAGAAAGTCTCCGTTGTTCTGAACCCGGCCGGGGTGGTGATAAACACAAAACGTTGTTTGGGATGGCCGGGCAATATGTAACGGCCCTGTGCGTCCGTAAGCGTCACATTCAGGCCGTCGCTTACGCGGACGGAGGCCATGCCCTGCTGCGTGCCTTCAATCAAAATACGGCCTTTAAACTGGGCTTTGGCGGGCATCCACAGGACGGCCGCCAGTAATAATATCCATGCTCTTATCATACAAATCAGGTTTACATGCGGAAGAATGTTCCCGCTGTGTTGCCATTCGGACAAAAATACAAGGGCTGTCGCTTTTTGCAGCAACAGCCCCCGGATTTAATGATCATTTATTTACGATTCCCATCCGAAGATCTGTTTCAGGTTGCTGTTCAGCAGCAGCTGATCCTGGGGAATGGGGCGGTAATAATATTTCGGTTCTATGAATACACGCGGCTGATCCCGGTCGCGGATGAAAAAGATATGGCCGGAGTTTCCGTTTTTCAGGTAGAAGTTATTGTCTTTCCCGGTTGCATCTTTCAGGTAAAACTTCGCAAGGTTCTTTTTGATGTTCTCCGGCAGGCCCGCGATGGGTGATTCATCGTTGGGGGAAGCGAGGATGGCGATATCCTGGATACCGTCTCCGCTCACGTCCAGCGCGCCGAGTGCGGGCACGTACATGCCTGCCTGCGCGTCTTCCAGACGTTTACCCGCTTTCCAGCGCATCAGGTCGGAAAAACGGAGGCCTTCGCAAGCCATTTCCACGCGGCGTTCACGGCGTATTTCCAGCAGCAGGCCTTTGTTTGCGCCCGAAACATCAGGGTATTGCAATGCCAGCGCGTTGTCCGGCTGTGCGTTTGCGGCGGCGATGTTCATAACCGGCATCAGCACGCGGCTGCGCAGCAGGTTGATGGTCTTGTCGATGTCCGCCTGTGTAATGGTACCCAGTTCCGCTTTTGCTTCAGCATAGGCCAGCAGTGCTTCCGCGTAGCGGAATACGGGCAGCGCGGAGTAGTTCAGCACCCAGCCCTGGCGTTGTGAAGGATTACGGGGATAAAACTTCACCTGGTCATAACCGCCCAGGTTAGGTTTGGCGATGTAAGGTTTGCCGTCCAGGTTCGGTGAGAAGCCGGGAGGGGCGATGGTTTCAGCCATACGCGGGTCGCGGTTGGCAAAGATGTTCACAAAGTCTTTGGTAGCATAACCGGGCTGCGCGGTGAACGGTGTGCCGTCTTTCATCAGGTAGGTTTCCGCGAGGCTGTGGCTCAATGACCAGGTCCAGCCGAGCACGGTATGCGTATTGTTGCCCACGCCCAGCGCCTGCTGGTAGTCCACCCACTGGATGGCTTCCTTGTTGCCGCTCAGGGTGGGGCTCACGAACAGCGCACGGTAGTCCTCCCCTCCTTTGCCGGTATTGTTGATTGAAAAACGGCCGCTGGTCATCAGCTGATCTGCCGCCCAAGCCGCTCTTTCGAGGAAACGGGCGTGGTCGCCGCCGAGGTTCAGCTCCGCGTGATATTTGCGCCAGGTGCCTTCGTTCAGGCCAAAACGGGCCAGCAATGCCAGCGCGCTCCATTTGGATACGCGGGTGCGGTTGCCTTCGTCCGGTTTGATATTTTCTACCGCGTAGTTCAGGTCGTTCAGGATAGAATCCGCCACCAGGGCACGCGTATCACGGGCCTTGTACAGGGATTCGTCATTCGTGGCCAGCGCGGTATTGTACCAGGGCACGTCTGAATAACGTTCCAGCTTGCCCATATAGAACCGTGCGCGGAAAAAACGCGCGATACCAATGTAATGCCTGATGGCAACGGGATCGCCGGTGGTCTTGCCTACGTTGTCCAGCATATAGTTGAAGCGGCGCAAAGGAGCCCAGGCATCTTTGTTCCAGCCGCCCCAGGAGGATACGTTGGTTTGGTTGATAGTGCCGCGCACCAGTACATCCACTTCCCCGCTGCCGCTATAGCTGCTGATGTTGTCCGAATTGATATCGTCCCATCCCGGGCCCATATACTCATAGAAAGTATTGGTGTACGTTTCAAGGTCCTGCGGCGTGTTGAAGAATGTTTCCTTCGTTACGTCCGTTTGCGGGAAGCGGTCCAGGAATTCCTTTTTACAGGAAACGGCGGTGGCCGCAAACATGCCGATATATATTAAGCGATGGATCTTTTTCATGTGGTTTGATTTCATGCAGGATTAAAAGTTCAGGTTAATGCCGCCGGAATAAGTTTGCTGGAAGGGATATACGCTGCCGCCCAGCCCTTCAGGATCGATGCGCGCTTTCAGGTGCGATCTGGTGAAGATGTTCTCCGCGCCAAAGTAGATCCTCAGCCTTTCGATATGCGCTTTCCGGGTGAAGGACGATGGCAGGGTGTACCCTACGGTTACATTCTTCAGCCTCAGGTATGCTGCGTTCTGCAAATATTTCGTCTGCGGCGCGCCCAGCTCCGATGCGTCTTCCGCAATGTATGCCTTCACGCGGGGGAAATAGGCGTCGGGGTGTTCGGGCGTCCAGCTGTCCAGGTTGTGCGTCTGTACGTTCGTCCATGGCTGCGCGAATACGCCCCAGAAATAGTGATTGCTGGCGTTCGGGTACCAGTCGCGTTTGCCTACGCCCTGGAAAAACACGCTCGCGTCAATTCCTTTCCAGTCGGCATTCAGCATGACGCTGTAAGGCAGGCGGATGGCAGAGTTACCGATAATGACGCGGTCGCCCGGATCGGATACGGTGTTTTTGCCGTAATTCACTTTTTTGTCGCCGTTCAGGTCTTTAAACTTCAGGTCACCCACATAAAATTTATAACCCTGGTCATCGGAACCCACGCCGCTTTGATCGGGCCAGTTCCTCAGTTCGTCTTCCGACTGGAAAAATCCGTCGTTCACCAGGCCCCAGATCTCTCCTATTTCCCTGCCTACATAATAATCGCTGAGGAGGCCGGCGGGGTTGTCATACTTCGTGATATAAGCCCTGCTGTCAGCAAGAATAAAACGCACGCCATAGTTCAGCGGCGAGCCGCCTACCTGTACCGCGTCGCTCCATTTCAGGCTCAGCTCCCAGCCTTTTACTTTCAGGTCTGCCGCATTTTCCTGCGGTTCGCCGGTGCCGAATACAGCGGGAAGGGTTTTGCTTTTCACCAGCATGTCTTTGGTGCGGCGGGTATAAATGTCCGCATCCAGGCTCAGGCGGTTGTTCAGCCAGGCCATAGACACACCGTAGTTCATCGTCTGCACTTTTTCCCATGTGAGCGTGGGTGATACCGCGCCGGGCTGTTTTACGCCGATGGGCCTTGTGCCGTCCAGTATCTGGCCAATCTGGCCGGTGGGCATGGTGGGGATGTAAGGATAATAACTGGTCGTCACCTGGTTGCCCAATGCACCGTAAGAAGCGCGGAACTTCAGTACATCCAGTTTGATGCTGCTTGCGATCGGTTTGAAAAATTCTTCACCCGTTACTACCCAGGCAGCAGAGGCTGAAGGGAAGAAACCCCAGCGGTCGCCGTCAGGGAAGCGGGACGTACCGTCGTAACGGCCGTTGAATTCCACGATGTATTTATCGTTGTAGATATAGTTGAGGCGGTAAAAAAGACCACGCACGGCATAGTCTTCCACACGGCCGGTCTGCGACAGCGTGCCGGTAGTGAGCAGCGGGTCCGGCAGGGAACTGCTGATGAGGTTCTGGCGGGTGGTGGTGTTTGTGCTGTAATTGCGGTATTCCTGGTTAAAACCGGCCAGCGCCTGCACAAAATGTTTTTTGGCGAAAGTGCGGTGGAAGTCCGTGTACACATTGTATACATTGTAACGCGTAGCGTCTGAGGTGTTGCGGCCATAAGAAGGATTGGAACCGGCATAAGCAAATGGCTGGTTCGGCCCGGTCCTGTAGGGGATAGATATGTCGTAAGACTTACCGTTGCCCGATCCACGGCGGAAGGTCATATCGCCTTTCAGGTCCCAGATGCCTTTGATGATGGCCAGTTCGCCGTTCAGGGTGGCCTGGTATTCGTTCAGGTAACTTTTGGTACGGCCGCCTTCCTGGAGCGCACCGAAGAGCGCGGCCCCGTCTGAAGTCCAGGTGCCATCCGGGTTGCGGGGAACGGACAGGGAAGGCGTCCGGTTCAGGTTGTGGAAGAAGTTGCCGTCCAGGAACACAGGCGCGTTGTAGTCGCTGGAAGTGAATACGGTGTTCACGCCGAATTTCAGGCGGTCGTTCACGTCGTAGGTCGCTTTGGCGCGCAGGTTGTAACGGTTGTAAATATCGTTGCCGTATTTCAGCTGGCCGTCGTAGCGGTAGTATTCACCGGATACATAAAAGGCCAGTTTATCGGTCTTCTGGGAGATGCTGAAGTTCGTGTTGGAAGAAGGCGCTGTCTGGCGGTAAGCTTCTTCCAGCCAGTTGGTGGTGCCGTAATAGGCCCAGGCGTTGGGATTGGTGGGATCCACGATCACCGCGGGCAGTGAGGGATCGGCGGAGCGTTTTTTGGCGTATTCACGCACGGCGTCCGGGTACAGGTTGTACAGCGGGGTGGCGGCGCGGTGTTTGAAGTCCATCACCGTGTAAGGATCGGTGGTTATTTCAGGTACGCGGCCGAGCGTGCGCAGTGCGTAGTTGCTGTTAACACTGATGGATACGCGTTTGGAATAACCTGTTTTGGTGGTGATGAGCAGTACGCCATAAGCCGCCCTGGCGCCGTAGATAGCGGCGGATGCCGCGTCTTTCAGCAGGGTCACGCCTTCGATGTCCGCGGGGTTCAGGCGGGAAAGTTCTTCTTTGGTAGCGGGAACGTTGTCGATGAGAATGAATGGATCTACGTCCACCTGCTGATTGCTGCTATTGAGATTACCAATGGAGGTAAAGCCCCTGATATTGAGCGAGGGCGCGGAAGAAATACGGCCGTTGGAGACACCGATATTCAGGTTGGGCAGAAGGCCCTGCAAACCCGTGCTTACGTTTGTAATAGGCCTGTTCTGCAAGGCTTTACCAGAGATCGCGTCCACAGCGCCGCTCAGGTTGATCCTTCTTTGAGTGCCGTACCCTACTACGATCACTTCGGAAAGACCGCTGGCACCGGCTTTCATCACGATGTCCTGGCGGGCGGCATTGCCTTTTAAAGGCACTTCCTGTGACTCATGGCCGATGTAGGAGAATACCAGCACGGCGTTTTCAGGCACTTCCAGCGAATAATCGCCGTTGGCATCGGTCTGGGCGCCTTTGGTGGTGCCTTTTACGATCACCGTTACGCCAATGAGCGGCTGGCCGTCTGCGTCCGTTACTTTGCCGGTAATGGTACGCGCGTTTATTTTATCACCGGCGGGGATGATCACGATGAGTTTACCACCGAGTTCTTTATAAGAAAGATCAGTACCGGCAAGGGTTTCATCGAGAATGCGGAGCACATGAACGTCCTTTACGCGGATACTCACGTTTTTATCGGGAATGGTTACATTCCGGTAAAGAAAGGTGTAATCACTTTTTTTGCTGACGAGGCTGAGCAGTTTCTTGATATTGATATTACTGTAGTCCAGCGAAATTCTTTCCTGCGAATACCCCTTTGCGCTAACCTGCAAAAAAGCGGCCAGCATCAGGATGGCTACTAATTTCATACGCAGTATTATTTTGAAAATGAACGCTTCAGATATAGGAAATGTGCATGAAAGTATTTTTTTCATATTTTTGAATTGTCGGTTGAATAAATGAGCCATCCCCTGTTTCGCGACAGACGGCAAAAGTTTCTCAGCCAGATATAAGGGAGGTGTTGCCGCACTTCCCTTTTTTCATGGCCTTTCATACATGAGTATTTTCCTGCTACATAGGCATTTATTTGAAAGGTGAATAATTACCAGATCTCCACCTGGTGCTGTGATTCGTTAATGTTATAGGTGAATTGTAATGTGTAACGCAATGCCTGCAGGATGTCAGGCAGCGGCTTCTGATTAAAGCTGCCGGTAAATCTTTCTTTCCGCAGCTGCTCATTTCTAATGTCGATCTTTATGTTATAACGGCGCTCCAGGTCGTTGGCTAATTGCTCAAATGTTACGTCCTCAAATTCAAGCCTGCCCTGCATCCAGCCGGGAGCGGCAATGGAATCGGTTTGCAGTTCTTCGGCTTTCGGCGTCACCAGGCGTACTATATCTTTCACTTGTTTGTCCGGCGCGGCGGCGGATACCTGCTCCAGGGCCGGGAGATTGATCACCAGGCGTTCTTTCGGATGCAACACCACGGCTTTGTCTTTGTTCAAATGCTTATAGGTCACTTCCACTTTACCGGTGTACAGGTAGGTTTCCACCTGTTTGTCACCCGGGTAGGCTTTCAGGTTGAAGGTGGTGCCCAGTACTTTGATATCTACTTTTCCTGTTTTAATGATAAAAGGATGCTGCGGGTCGGCTTTTACGTTAAAGAACCCTTCCCCTTCCAGGCTCACTTCCCTGGTACCGGCCAGCAATGCGGCGGAATCGTAGCGCAGGCGGCTGCCGGCATTCAGCGTCACGACGGTGCCATCCGGCAGGCGTACTTCGGTTTTGCTGTTGCCATGCGCGGTTTCCACCAGCCCGGAGGGTGTATTTGTATTCCTTTTTGCGATCAGTACCCCAATACCCGCCAGCAGGATGGCCGAGGCCGCCACAGCCCACACGGGCAGGCGGAAGATGCGCCGGGGTTGGTTTTGCAATGGATTGTAATCGTTCATCGCCGGCTCTTCTTTGCTCAGCAGTTCATCCAGCTTGTGTTGCCCCCGTGTTTTGCGGGCCAGCTCATCCGCCGTGGCGGGGCTTTCCGGGCGCGGCAGCGGGGCCAGCTCGGAAGTCATGCTGAAAGTGTACTGTAATCCGGGATGTTGGGTCAACAAGGTTTCCAGCTCTGCCAGTTCCTTCGCCGAGATCTCCCCGGCAACCTTCCTGGCCATTAATATGTATACGCGTTCAAGCTGTTCTTTCATCAGAATAATTCCATTTACTGGAGAGAGGACGAGGTCAGCCTCAAAAAACCCCCAAAGGCAGGAATATTTTTTTCATATCGGCTTTTTGTTAACTTTAGCGTAATCTACGTATGATAAATTGCAGCCGGTATGATAGACACTGCATCCTTGTTCAGGAAAATGACAGAAGAAGGGGATCAAATTGCTTTCCGGCAGTTCTACGATCATTTCTTCGTGATATTGTTCCGGTATACATCCACGCTACTCAGAGATAAGGAAGTTGCCGAAGAAATTACGCACGACGTATTTGTGCATTGCTGGCAGAAAAGAATATCGCTGCGCGAAGTACGCAACCCGCAGGTGTTCCTTTTTGTAGCCGCGCGTAACCGCGCGGTGGACTATATGCGCCGCAAAAACAGGAACGTTCCCCTTGAAGAAAGCGATGAATACGATGTACAGCTCATGCCCGACCCCGAGCAGCTGATGATCACCACGGAAATGATGGGCAGGCTGGAAGAAGCCATCCGCGAGCTTCCGCCCAAATGCAGGGAAGTTTTTATCCTCGTCAAACAATACGGATTACGATATAAAGAAGTAGCGGACATCATGCAGCTCTCCGCCAAAACGGTAGAGAACCAGTTGGCTATCGCCATGCGGAAACTTACGCTGGCGGTCAGTTTCAGGCTGGAGATGGAAGTGGTCCGGAAAACGCATTAAACAAAAAGCCCCGCAATATGCGGGGCTTTTTTGTATTTGTCGAATATCATTAAATCAGGCATTAGCGGTGGCAAGCATAACACTTCCAATTATTGCAAAAACGATACCGAGTGCAATAAACGACAACATAATAATCGTCAGCACACCTACAAACTTAAATAAAGACTTAAGGCTCGCAAATGAGGATATCAGTATATCCTGGTCAGAAGACTGCAATGCCAGCTTCGCCCTGTTGGAAAATTTCAGCAAATAGACATAAGGGAAAATGCAAACAATACCGAAAACAAGATAAAACACAATCCCTATCGTTTTCCCGATGGCCTGGCTGGTGTTGTAAGTCTCGCTAATCTGGTCGGGCACCGCAGGGCTTTGACCAAAACCATAAGGTGAAAACGGCACAAAGTTAAGAATAAAGGAAATTAAGATCATAAAGCCGCAGGTTATGAAGCCACAAATGGCCAGGAACTTCCCCCATCGGGCGGTTTCTGACAGGTAACCGGATATTTCCGTGTCCACAGTCAGGTCGAATAAATTTGATTTCTCCATTGGTATTTCAGGTTTAGGAATTAATGTGTTGTGGGACTCATCACCCTGATATCCGCTTCAAAATACCCTCTCATCTCCTGGAATACATCCAGCAAGGCACGATGATCTACGGCCAGTTCCGGCCTTTCCGCATCCCTGAACTTCTCTCCCTGTTGCAATCTCGGCCAGAAAATGTACTGGTAATAATGCGCAATGAACGTTTCGATCACAGGGTGTTCGCGGAATACCTGCAAATGGTCGGTGGTTGTAAGAGAATTGGCGTAGTCGCCAAAGAGGTCGATGAAATTGGACAAGGCGTCCATTACTTTCAGGCTGAGTTTTTTCCTGCGCAGTGCGTTGCAGATATAATCCATATCATACACATTGCTCACGGAAGGCTCCAGCCCCTGTACCTGTTTCAGCCAACGGGCGGTTTTATCGGTATGTTGAAGGGAAGAAAGCCGGGCCTCAGCCTCAGCGGTGATGGTAGCAAGGTCTCCTGTAACGAAAATGCCCGCATTCCGGTACATCAGCAGCCTGTCCCCCGTGGAGTTGTCCGTATACCAAACGAGGTAATACGGCTGCGGGAAGGCGGAAGAGCGGTATGCTATGATCCATGTATCACAGGCTATACAGCTGGTTTCGAACCGCTTTATGACAGATTGTTCAGGCATATTCCGGCGCTAAATAAGCAATTTTCATCACTAATATATATTAAATTTTTATTACTTCATAATTTATGTTGGAATAATGCCTTACAAGGGAAATAACAATGCCGGGCCAGGAAATCCCGGCCCGGCATTGTATACATGGCTAAGTAGTTAGTACTTAATGATCGGGCTGATCTTAACCGCTTATTCAAACCGTATCTCCCTCAGCCGGTAACCGCCGGTTTCAGCCATCACCCGCAAAGGCAATGCGCCTTTCTTTACAGACACGCCCGGTATTTCCAGCACCTGCCAGCCATTGGTAACGGCCAGCGGTTTTGCGGGTGCCAGCGCTTTTCCGCCATCTCCCAGCAACTGGATGCTTCCGCCATCCGCGTCCGCCGCTACCAGCAGTTTTACGGTATAGGTCGCATTTTTTGGTACATCCACGGTGTATTGCAGCCACTCTCCTTTCACGATGTTGATCACGGCATAACCGGTATCGTCGCGGCGGATGTCCACCCCGTCGTTGCGGAACGCGCCGCCACGGTTGCCGCCGGTATGGTTCGCATTGGATACGCGGTAGTTCGCGGTGTCGGTATCGTAATACGCATAACCGTTTGCCCCGAAATCATATTCCACGGCGGATATCACGGTGCCGGTCTTCAGCGCCGTTTTGGCGAAAGGCATGGCCTTCGGGTTTGCCGGCTGGCGCAGCATCGCATCCAGTACGTCTTTGTGGATCACGTTGTTGCGGAAGTTCGTAGCGTTCGCCAGTTCCATGAGGCCCTGGTATACCGCATCCGCGGCGGGGCGGGGTTTCGTGGTATCCTGCCAGTACGCCAGCATCTGCTGGTAACTGGCGTTGTTTTTTACCTCCAGCGGGTTGTTGATGCCGATCTTTTTCAGCGGCCACCAGGCCCAGCCGATGTTATTGTTTTCCATCAGGCGGATAGCTTCGGTGAACCATACGTTGGAGTTCTCACCGGTTTCGCCTACCCACACGGGCACATTGTTTTCCTGCCTGTAGCGGAGAATGTGCGCGATGGATTTTTCATCGTTGTAGTTCCAGTATTTGTGGAAACTCATCACCATGTTTTTGTCCCAAAGCGGCAATACGCCGTTGTAGTTATTACCCCATCCGTTGCCTTCGATGATCACGATGTGTTTCTGATCCACTTCACGGATAGCGGCGGTGATGTCCACCATCAGTTTGCGGAGGCGGGCGTTGTCTTTTTCTTTCGTACCGTTTTTGTCGTTCACGGGATCCGTGAAGCCGAAGTTCGGCTCGTTGATGATGTCGTACGCACCTATCCAGGGCTCGTTTTTGTACCGCTCGGCCAGTTTGCGCCAGAGGGCTACGGTTTTGCGCTGGTGCGCTTCATCTTCCCAGAGCGAAGGTTTGGAACCGTCGCGGTCCGAGATGTTGAGGTCATTGCCCTGGCCGCCGGGCGCCGCGTGCAGGTCCAGGATGAGGTACAGGCCGTTGTCCTTACACCAGGCCAGCAGGCTGTCCGTCATCGTAAAACCTTTTTCGATCCAGGTGTCTTTGCCCGCTACCGGTTCTTTATCCGCCGGCAGGGTGTAAAGATTAAAATGCATGGGCAGGCGCACGGAGTTGAAGCCCCATTGTTTCATGGCTTCAATGTCCGCCCGGGTGGTGTGGTTCGCAAGCCAGGCGTCGTAAAACTCCTGCGTTTTTTCCGCCCCGATCATAGCGGCGATCCGTTCTTTGATGCGGTACTGCTGCCCTTCGCGCGGAACGCGCAGCATGTACCCTTCCTGGAGCATCCAGCCGCCCAGGCCGATACCACGGAGTAAAACGTTTTCACCTTTTTCGTTGACGATCTGCTGCCCGGAGGCTTTGAGGTAACCCTGCGCGAATATGCCGGTAGAAGGCATGAGGAAAAGCAATGCGCAGAGCATAGTTTTCAAAACTGTGTACATGGAATTTTAAAATTTAAGTAATGATGCCCTCAAAATAATATATTCCCGCCAACGTTCGCAGAATTCCGGCTTGTCTGGCCAGAAAATTACCCCGCTACCTGTTTCCGATACCGGAAAGTTTGTCCGTTATCGGACAACTTTCGCCCGCCACTTTTTCATAACAATCTGATTATCCATTACTTAATCCTGGCACTTTCATTGAAATACCAGGGCGGATAAATTTTAAAACCGCCCATGGACAAAGAGTTACCTGCCGCCTATGTTGCACAACGCAAAAGGAAACGCCTCCTGCTATTGCTGGCCTGCGCCGGCGCGCTGGCCGCGGGAGTGATCCTCCTCCGCATCCTGCTGCACCCTTCCATCAAACGGTCCGCCATTACCACCGCCACGGTGGAAACCGGCCGGATCGAAAATACGCTGAACGCCGCCGGGGAAATACTCCCTGAATTTGAAGCCGTGATCACCAGCCCCGTGAGCGCGTCCATCCAGGAAGTGCTGGCGGATGCGGGCAGTAATATCAAAGCGGGCCAGAGCCTGCTGCGGCTGGACAAGTCCGGTATTGAAGGGGAATATGAAAAAGGGAAATTCCAGCTGGAGTCCAGGCAGAACGAACTGCGCAAGCTGAAGCTGGCGCTGGACAAAAGTTATTTCGACCTCCAAAGCAGTAATGAGATCAAGCAGCTGCGCATCAATGCCCTGCAGGCGGACGTGGAAAACAGCAAACGCCTTTTTAAAGCCGGGGGCGGCACCCGTGAAGATGTGGAACAGGCGGAGATGAACCTGAAAGTGGCCCGGCTGGAAAAAACACAGCTGGAAAACGAGATCCGCAACAAACAACAATCCATGAAGCTCGAAATGCGCGAGTCCGAGATATCTTCCGCCATACAGGCGCAGGAACTGAAAGAATTAAAACGGAAACTGGACCAGGCCAGCGTCACTGCCAGCCGCAGCGGCGTTGTCACCTGGATCAATAAAAACATCGGCACGGTGGTGCGGGAAGGAGAATCCCTGGCGCGTATCGCGGACCTGGCGAGCTTCAAAGCCACTGGCACGATCGCGGACAGTTACCTCGGGCAGCTTTCCAACGGTATGCCGGTGATCATCCGCATACAGGATACGGATATCAGGGGCAGCATACAAACTGTGTATCCTGCCGTGCAAAACAGCGCCGCCACCTTCGACATCAGGCTGGAGGAGCCGCATCACAAAGCATTGCGGCCCAACCTGAAGGTGGAAGTGTATCTCGTAACGGCTACCGGAAACAATATCATGCGGATCAAAAACGGCCCGGCCTTCAAAGGCGCTTCCGGCCAGCCGGTGTTTGTAGTGCAGGGCAACAAGGCCGTGCGGCGCATGGTACACACCGGTATGAGCAATTTTGATTACGTGGAGCTGAAAGACAATGTGCGCCCCGGGGAAGTGATCATCACTTCAGACATGAGTGAATTTAAGAACGCCCGCGAAATCAAGCTGAAATGAAAAGGATACTGATCATATTGTTGTGGGTTTCGGCAGGCGTTTCAGCACAGGAAAAGACCCTGACGTTCACTTCACCGGGTGTAAATTCCGCGCGGGACACGCTCCTGCTCAGCCTCCCGCAGGTGGTGACCATGGCGCGGGCGGGCTCCATCGCATCCAAACAGGCCAGCACCGTCCGGAAAACTAAGTACTGGGAATGGCGCACCTACCGCTCCAACTACCAGCCGCAGCTGGCGCTTACTGGCACCCTGCCCGGTTTTATGAAAACCACCACGCCCGTTACCCAGCCGAACGGTACGGTGAAATTCGAGCCCATCCACAACAACAACTCCACCCTGAACCTCGCCTTCAGCCAGAGCATCACCGCCACCGGCGGGCGCATCTACGGGGCCACGGAGCTACAGCGATTTGATGACTTCGACCGTAATACCACCCTCTATAACGCCATCCCCTACACGATCGGGTTCAGCCAGCCGCTGTTCCAGTTCAACCAGCTGAAGTGGGACAAACGCATTGAACCGCTCCGCTACCAGGAAAGCCGCCAGCAGTATATTGCGGACATGGAGCTGATCGCCGTAAAAGCCAGCGGTTACTTTTTTGACCTGCTGCTGGCGCAGGTGAACCACCAGATAGCCGAAGCCAATCTCCGGAACACCCGGCAGATACAACGGATTGCCGATGAAAAATTTGCGCTGGGGAAGATTTCCCGCAATGAAATACTACAATTGCAGCTGGAATCGCTGAAAGCCGAAAAATCCGTCGGCTCCGCCAAACGTGATATGGAGATCGCCAGCATGAACCTGCGCGCCTACACTGGCCTGCAAAACGCCGGAAAGATAGCGCTGGAGCTGCCCCCGGCCGTAATCGACATGACCGTGCAGGCAGAACGGGTGCTGGAAGAAGCATTTGCGAACAACGCGGAATCCATCGGTTATATGCGCCGGATACAGGAAGCCAGGAGGGACGTAGCCAAAGCACGCGGTGAAACCGGCCTGAACGCCACGCTGAACGCGAACCTGGGTTATACGAACACCGCGCCCGATGTGTCTAAAGTCTACCGCAACCCGCAGAACCAGCAATTGGTGGAAATCGGATTCTCCATCCCTATCCTGGACTGGGGCCGCTCGCGCTCCCGCACCAAAACCGCGGAAGCCAACCTGGAGTTTTCGCAATACGAAGTGGAGCAGGATAAACAAAATTTCATGCAGGCCGTTACAACACAGGTAACCCTGTTTGACATGATGAAAGGCCAGGTGACCCTGAGCGCGCACGCGGACAGCATTGCGTCGGAGAAATACGATATTGCGCAGAACCGCTACGTGCTGGGTGATCTGAGCATTACAGACCTCAGCATCGCCTTCTCGGAAAAAGACCAGGCCAAACGGGACTTTGTGCTGGCCCTCCGCGGCTTCTGGGGCGCTTATTATGAATTGCGTTATTTATCCCTATACGATTTTGAACAAAATAAAAAGATCACGTATGATACATTTACAGAACATTGAAAAAGTATACCGCACCGATACGGTAGAAACCCAGGCGCTCAACGCCATTAACCTGGAGGTGGCCAAAGGCGAATTCCTGTCCATCATGGGCCCTTCAGGCTGCGGCAAAAGCACGTTGCTGAATATCATGGGCCTGCTGGACGAACCTACCAGCGGCAGCATCCGCATTGCAGACAGCACGGCGGACCGGCTTTCGGACAAACAGCTGGCGCATTTCCGGAATCGCACCATCGGTTTCATTTTTCAAAGTTATCACCTCATCAACGATCTGCGGGTGCTGGACAATGTGGAGCTGCCCCTGCTCTACCGCAAGAGCACGGCCAAAGAAAGGAAAGAACTGGCGCTGGAAGCGCTGGAAAAAGTAGGCCTCAGCAACCGGACCAAACACTTTCCCACCCAGCTTTCCGGCGGGCAGAAACAACGTGTGGCGATTGCCCGCGCGATTGTGGGGAAACCTAATATCATCCTCGCGGATGAACCGACAGGCAACCTGGACAGCGCCATGGGAAACGATGTGATGGATATTCTCGTACGCCTCAACAAAGACGAAGGCACCACCATCGTGATGGTGACGCACGACGAAAACATGGCCCGTAAAACGCACCGCCTCGTGCGTTTGTTCGACGGATCGCAGGTGCAATAAACCCATTAAACTTTTCCCATGTTAAAGAACTATTTCAAAATAGCGATAGCCGTACTGAAGCGAAGAAAATTCTTCACTTTCATCAGCCTTTTCGGCATCAGCTTTTCCCTTACCATCATCATGGTACTGACAGCTTTCGCGGAGCACCTGGTGAATTCCTCCTATCCCGATACCAACAGGGACCGCAGCCTGTACATAAGCCTGGTAACGCTTTCGCAGGAGAAAACCGGCAACCGGCAAAATGGCCCCGCCAGCTACTATTACATGGACAAGTACGTAAAAACCATGAAAACGCCGGAAAAGATCGCCATCGCATCTTTTTTTGAAGCGTCCAATACGTACAGCAACGACAAAAAAGTCGTGATCGACCTGAAATACACCAATGCCACTTTCTGGGAGGTACTGGAATACAAATTCCTGGAAGGCAAACCTTACACGCAGCAGCAAATCGACAATAGGGAAAGAGTGGCTGTGATCACCGAAAGCGTACGCAGGCAGTATTTCGGCGATGGACAGGAAGCGACCGGGAAATACATTGAACTGGACCACTTGCTGTACCGTGTATCAGGCGTGGTAAAGAACGTCCCTATCACACAATTCGCCGCCTACGCCAATATGTTCGTACCTCACACCCTGGCCAAAAGAGACCCGCTGGACAAAGGCCTCAACGGAGAATATTTCGCTATCCTGCTTGGAAAAAACAAAGCTTCGCTGCCCGCCATCGCAGCGGAATACGATGATGTGGTGAGAAAAGTACAGGTAGACACCTCCCGCTTCGATCGTATTTCCAGCAAGGCAGACCCTTACCTGACCAGCTTTTCACGCATCGTACTGGGCAACGAGAATGATTCGGGCGTCACCGGGTTATTGCTCGCCATAGGCGCCGTGCTGTTGTTTTTCCTCCTGCTGCCTACCCTCAACCTTGTGAACATCAACATCAGCAGGATCATGGAACGCTCCTCGGAAATAGCCGTACGAAAGGCTTTCGGCGCATCATCCGGTACGCTGGCCGTCCAGTTCATCGTGGAAAACCTTATCCTGACCGTGATAGGCGGACTGATAGGTGTTGTGCTGTCTTTTATCATCCTCACCGTCTGGAACGCTTCCGGTGCGCTGGACGATGTGTACCTGTACCTGAATTACAGGGTGCTGGCCATCAGCCTGCTGGTATGCCTGGTGTTCGGTTTTATGTCCGGCGTATACCCTGCCTGGCGCATGAGCCGGCTGCATGTGGTGGCTGCTTTAAAAACTTATTAAAACGACTTGTATGCTGATGCATTTATTTACGCTGATCTGGAATAAAAAGAAACAGCATTCGCTGGTGATACTGGAAATGATCATTTCATTCATGGTGCTGTTTGCCGTGTTCACGCTCATCGTTTATTATTTCACCAATTACCGCAAGCCGATGGGTTTCCGGTACGACAATGTGCTGTCTGTTTCCATCTCCCTCCCTCCCGGCAGCACTGCCAACAAAGATTCCGCCGCCCAGGTGATGCAAACGCTGAAACGGACCGTACTGGCCCTGCCGGAAGTAAAAGGTATGAGCTACGTGAGCAGCAACAGCCCTTTTTCGATGAATACGTCCAACAATGTCATCAATCATAATAACCAGGAAGTGATGGCCATGTATTATACGGTAGACGATGCCTACCCGCAGGTGCTGGGCGTGAAAATGCTGGAAGGCCGCTGGTTCAACGCTACCGACGCACATGCCAAAGAGCCGCCGGTAGTGATCAATGAAACATTAAAAGAAAATTTTTTTCCCGGGGAAAACGCCGTTGGGAAAATATTAAAAATGGGTGATGAACCGCACCGTATAACAGGCGTGGTACAAACCCTGAAAGACAAAGGGGATTATGTGGCATCGAAGGCCGGCACCTATAAACGCGCGGGAGATGACGCGCCGCTGTGGCTATCGCGCATACTGATCTCCTACGACCTGAATACGGACGCGGGCTTTGAAGGACGGCTGTTCAAAACGTTCAGCAGTGTACTGAAAACCTCCTCTATCGAAATAGAATACCTGACCAAAAAACGTGTATCCACAAACAGCGTCTCGCTCATTCCCATGATCCTCCTGCTGGTAGTGGGCGGCTTCCTGATCATCAACGTGGCGCTGGGTATTTTCGGCGTGCTGTGGTACAGTGTAAACAAACGCAGAGCGGAGATAGGGCTGCGGCGCGCGGTGGGCGCTTCCGGCAGCGGCATATCCGGGCAGATAGTGAGTGAAACATTGGTCTTATCTACCTTTGCGCTGCTGATCGGGGTGTTTTTCGCCATTCAGTTCCCCCTGCTGAACCTGTTCAATATGCCTTCCGGCGTATACATCACGGCCATCGTGCTGTCCGTCCTGTTCATCTACATCCTGGTGGTGATCTGCGCGTTTTACCCGGGCAGGCAGGCGGCGCAGATATACCCGGCTGTGGCTTTGCATGAAGATTAATATTACATTTACGACCGTATGATCCTGATCATTGATGACGATATTGCTGTAAGAACTTCTTTATTACTCCTCCTCCGCCAGGAAGGTTACGAGGCCGGCGCCGCGGGCAACCCCTCGGAAGCCATGGCCTCCCTTCAACATACCCGGCCCGGCCTCGTATTGCTGGACCTGAACTTTTCCCTCGGTACGTCCGGGCAGGAAGGCATGGACCTGCTCCGGCAGATCAAGCAGTTCGACAATACTATTCCCGTGATCCTCATCACCGGCTGGGGCAGTATAGAACTGGCCGTACAGGGCATGAAGCTGGGGGCGAACGATTTTATCACCAAACCCTGGAGCAACGAAAACATCCTGCAATCGGTAAAAACCCTGCTGGACCTGCAAGGCAAAAAAGCCACGCAGCAAAGCCGCAAGCAGCTGGACGGGCAGTTCGACTTCTCGCATATCATCGGGGAAGACCCCGCCATCCTCCGCATCCTCGAAACCATCGGGCGGGTGGCCGCTACGGACGCATCCGTGCTGATCACCGGCGAAAGCGGCACCGGCAAGGAACTGATCGCCGAAGCCGTGCACCAGAACAGCCTGCGGAGAAATAAACCCTTTGTAAAAGTGAACCTGGGCGGCATCTCCACCACCCTCTTCGAAAGCGAAATGTTCGGCCACATCCGCGGCGCCTTTACCGATGCGCGTTACGACCGCACGGGCCGTTTCGAGATGGCGAACAAAGGCACCATTTTCCTGGATGAGATCGGCGACCTGGATGCCGGCAGCCAGGTGAAACTGCTGCGTGTATTGCAGGACAGGACCTATGAAGTGCTGGGCAGCAGCCGCACCAAAACGGTGGATGTGCGCGTGGTATGCGCCACGAACAAAAACCTCGGCGAAATGGTATCCGAAGGTACTTTCCGGGAAGACCTGCTGTACCGCATCAACCTCATCAGCCTCCACCTGCCGCCGCTGCGCGAAAGACCGAAAGATATCCCCCTGCTGGTGAACAGCTTCCTCCGCAACCTGCGGGAGATCTACAACCGGCCGCAGCTCAGCGTTACAAAAGAAGCCATGAAATGGCTCCAGCAACTGCCGCTGCCCGGTAATATACGGCAGCTCAAAAACCTGACAGAACGCAGCATCCTGGTGAACCATACGGACGAGCTGGACATCCCGCATTTCCGTTCACAGCTGGAACTTTCACCCGTTAAAAAAGGACAACTGCAACTGCCCGGCGTGGGCAGCGTAACGCTGGAAGAACTGGAAGTGGAAATGATCCGCAAAGCGATGGCCTTCCACCAGAACAAGATCGCAAAAGCAGCCGTATCCCTGGGGCTGACGCGGAGCGCGCTGTACCGGAGGCTGGAGAAATATAACATTCCGTATGATGAAGCTGAGGACTAAATACCTGTTGTTTGTAGTGATCCTGCACGCCGTTGCGCTGGTGCTCACGTATTTTATCTTCCGGGAAAACCGGTGGCTGTTCCTCGTTTCCGAAGTCTTTGTCGGTTTTTCGCTGGTAGTGGCCTGGCGGCTTTACCGGCAGCTGATAGCCCCCTTGAAAATGCTGATGCGGGGCGTGGAAGCCATACGGGACAAGGATTTTAACGTCAAATTCCTCACCACCGGCAAATACGAGATGGACCAGCTCATCAACGTATACAACCAGATGCTGGACCAGCTCCGCAAGGAACGTACGCTCCAGGAGCAGCAGCACTTTTTCCTTGAAAAACTGATCCAGACCTCCCCCACCGGCATCATCATCCTTGATTACGACGGCAACCTGCACCAGACCAACCCGCGCGCGCAGCAATTATTACAAACCCTGCCCGCGTTGCTGGATGAAGTGCAGCGCCTCGGCTCCGGCGAGTCCCGGAGTATTTCCCTGAACGGGGTGAATACCTATAAATTACAGAAGTCGCATTTCATTGACCGGGGTTTTCCCCGGCATTTTGTGATGGTGGAAGAGCTGACGGCCGAGATACTCGCGGCGGAGAAAAACGTGTACGGCAAAGTGATCCGGATGATGGCGCATGAGGTAAACAATACCATTGGCCCGGTGAACTCCATCATTGCCTCCACCATCAAGGGGCAGCCGCTGGATGAACAGCACCGCTCCGCCCTGGAAGTGGCCGCCGAGCGCAACCAGCACCTGAACCGTTTTATGCGCAACTTTGCGGACCTTGTAAAACTTCCCCCGCCGGACCGCAAACGCATCGATCTTGCCGCGCTGATACAACAGGTGACGCAACTGATGGAGCTGCAGGCCGCCGAAAAACAGATCCGGTTCAGCTTTCAATTCCCCGCGGGGGCAGTATGGGTGCAGGCGGACAGGCAGCAGCTGGAGCAGGCGCTGATCAACATCATCAAAAACAGCATGGAAGCTATCGGCCGCGACGGGGCTATCGGTTTCAGCATCCACGGGCAGGAGCTGACGATCACAGACAGTGGCGGCGGCATACAGGAGCCCGGCAGCCTCTTCTCCCCTTTTTACAGCACCAAACCTGACGGGCAGGGCATCGGCCTTACACTGGTGCGGGAGATCCTGCTGCATCATGGCTGGGACTTTTCGCTGAAAACCTATGGCGAAAAGGATACCCGGTTTGTTATTCATTTCAGGTCATAATATCCCGATAATACTATTTTACCAAACCTTCTCCTATAACGATCCTATATCTATCCTATATCCTTCGTATAAGCTTCGTATAAGTTCCCCTTTCGGTTAAAATACTATTTACCCGATGGAGGATTTTCCCATCCGGTATACTTTTTCTCCTTTTTCGTATATCCTCTTGCTCCGGGATATCCCACTTTTGTATTTCCCCATTCCTGCATTCCGTGGTACGGTTCCCCGCATTTCCGGCGGCGAAACGTAATAAGCTGATTTATATTTATCTTTAGCGCAAAGGCAGGCACATGCAACCCGTGACTACACAGATACTACAGGAATTCAACATATTAAAGGACGTTCCGGAAAACCAGCTGCAGTGGCTCATTGACCATTGCGAACGCGAAAACCTCCCGGAAGGCGAATTCATTTACAAACCCGAAGTCCCGCTGAGAGGCATTCATTTTGTACTGAAAGGCACGATTGAATTTTACCGCCTGCAAAACGGGAACAAACAGATCATTGCCGAGATCGGTAGCCACCAGGCCACCGGCCTGCTCCCCTTTTCGAGGGCGAACCTGTCCCTGGGTTATACCCTGTGCAAAACCGATGTGGACATGCTCACGCTGCCCAAGCCCCTCATCAAAAAAATGGTGGAGCTGCATTACGAACTCACGCAGGTGCTGGTGATCTCCATGATCACCCGTGTACGGGAGCTGACGGCGCAGGCGCAGCAGAATGAAAAGATGATGGCCCTGGGCAAACTGGCCGCCGGCCTGGCACACGAGCTGAACAATCCCGCCGCGGCCATCGTGCGCGGTTCCAGCACTTTAAAAGAACACCTCCAGCTGTTCCCCGAAACCTTCAAAAAACTCATTTCCGCCACCATGACGGAAGAGCAGGTGGACCTCGTAACGGGCAAAATGATGGACGCCATCAGCCGCCAGCGGACACACCTGGCCCTGATGGAACGCAGCGCGCTGGAAGACGAAGTGAGCGACTGGCTGGATGATCACGATATCGAAGACCCCTGCGATATACCGGTGAACTTCACGGACTTCGGCCTTACCACCAAAGACATGGACGAACTGGCCGCGCAGGTGCCGCCGGAATTCCTGGAGACCGTGCTCACCTGGATCAACAACAACCTGACCACCGAAAGAATGGTATCCGACATACAGGAAGCCTCGCAGCGCATCTCCGAACTGGTGAAAAGCGTGAAGATCTTCACCCATATGGACGGCGGGGCAGACAAACAATTTATCGACATCCACACCGGCATCCGCAACACGCTGGTGATGATGCAACATAAGATCAGGAAAGGAAACATCACCATCGCGGAACAGTTTGACGAAACACTGCCCAAAGTGCACGCACTGGCGGGCGAACTGAACCAGGTCTGGACCAACCTTATCGACAATGCCATTGATGCACTGGAGCCCAAAGGAAAAGGCACCATCACCATCCGTACCGAAAGAGATCACGAATTCGTGAAAGTGACCGTTACGGACGACGGGCCGGGCATTCCGCCCGAACATCTCACCCGTGTGTTCGACCCGTTTTTCACCACCAAGGAAATTGGCAAAGGCACCGGGCTGGGCCTTGATGTAGTGATGATGATCATCAAACAACATCATGGCACCGTGAAAGTAGCCTCTGTACCGGGGCGCACGGAATTTATCATTTGTTTCCCCATCAACGCGTGAAACGCCATCAACTAACGACCATGAGCTTACCGATTATATTTCTGATAGACGATGACCAGCAGGTACTGCGGGCCATGAGCCGCGACCTCCGCTCCAAATACCGCGACGACTACCGCATCCTGAGCACCGCATCCGTACAGGAAGCACTCGCCAGCCTGCCCGAATTGCAGAACAAAGGCGAAGAAGTGGCCCTGTTCCTCACCGATCAGCGGATGCCCGAGATGGAAGGCGTGGACTTCCTCGAAAAAGCCATGCACATCTTCCCCGATGCCAAACGCGTGCTGCTCACCGCCTATTCGGATACCGAAGCCGCCATCAAAGCCATCAATGCCGTAAAGCTGGATTATTATCTCATGAAACCATGGGATCCCCCGGAAGACAAACTGTACCCGGTGATAAACGAAATCCTGGACGACTGGCAGGCTAATTACCACCCCGATTTTAAAGGCATCAAAATACTGGGCTACCAGTTTTCCCCGAAAAGCCACGAGATCAAGGATTTCCTGGCGGGCAACCTGGTACCCTATCTCTGGATGGATGTGGAAACCCACGAGCAGGGCAAGCTGCTGGCCACCTCCAACAGCCTTCAGCCTACGGACATGCCCGTGATCATATTTGAAGACGGCACACTGGTAAAGACACCCGTTTTAAAAGACATCGCGCTGCGCATCGGGCTGAACCCCACGGTAAAACAAGCCGTGTACGACGTGGCCATCATTGGCGCGGGGCCAGCCGGGCTGGCCGCTTCCGTGTACGGCGCGTCCGAAGGGCTGAACACGCTGCTGATAGAAAGGCGCGCTCCCGGCGGGCAGGCGGGCACCAGCTCCAGGATCGAAAACTACCTCGGTTTCCCGACCGGCCTCAGCGGCGCGGACCTTACCCGCAGGGCCATCACCCAGGCCACGCGGTTTGGTACGGAATTCCTCTCCCCTTTGTCCGTGAACGAAATCAGGCTGAAGGATAATTACAAAATGATACTGCTGGACGACGGCACGGAAATATTCACCAAGTCCATCGTGATCACCACCGGCGTGGACTACCGTAAGCTGGAAACGCCCGGCATCGCAGAGTTCACCGGCGCGGGCGTGTATTACGGCGCGGCCAGTACCGAAGCCGCCTCCTGCCGCGACAAGGAAGTATATGTACTGGGCGGCGGCAACTCCGCCGGGCAGGCCGCCATGTACCTTTCCAAGTTTGCAAAGAACGTATACATCGTGGTGCGCAAGCCCAACCTCAGCTCCTCCATGAGCTCCTACCTGATAGACCAGCTGAGCCATACGCAGAACATCCACCTGGTGCCCTGCGCGGAGATCACCAGCGGCTTTGGCGATCAGCGGCTCACCGGGCTGAAGATCATGGACCTGAACTCCAATACCGAAAACGAAGTGCCGGCCGATGCCCTGTACATCTTTATCGGCGCCAAGCCATATACGGACTGGGTAGGCCTTGAGATCATCAAAAACGATAAAGGGTTTATCGAAACGGGCCGCGACCTGAAGAATTATCCCGGTTTTAAAAAGATCTGGAAATCAGAGCGCGATCCCTACATCCTCGAAACCAGCTGTCCCGGTATATTTGCCGCGGGCGATGTACGAGCGGGCGCGATGAACCGTGTGGCCGCCGCCGTTGGGGAAGGCTCCATGGCCATTAGTTTTGTTCACAAATACCTAAACGAGATCTGACATGGGAGATTCACCCTGCAAACACATCCGCGCGCTGGACAAACTGACCCAGCCCAAAACATACGAATGCGAAGAATGCATCAAAACCGGCTCGGACTGGCTGCACCTGCGCACCTGCCAAACCTGTGGCGGCACCTACTGCTGCGACAATTCCCCGAACAAACACATGACGGCCCATTATCACGCCACCAGCCACCCGGTGATCATTTCCGCGGAGCCCGGCGAGCAATGGCTGTGGTGTTACCCGGATGAGGATTTTGTAGAGTATTAAAAGAATTTCGCCAGAAGACTTGCATATATAGTTTTTAATTACTATGTTTATTAAAACTATATCCTATGAAAAACGACCTCAGCAGCATCCTCGCTGTCATTCTCCTTTTCGCAACGGTAGGTATTAGTGTGCTCACCGGCATTACCGTCTACAACTGGATAGACCCCGATTCCTTAGGCGGAGGCCTCCTGTTTATGGGCGCCTGGGCATTGTGCTCCTATGCGGGTTACCTGCTGCTGTCCCGGCTGATCGGGCTGATCCACAAGGAGAATTAAGGCGAAGTATTACATATCATGAAATTATTTACATTACTTTGCAGGGTAATCTCAAAAGCTGTTTTTATGACAAGAAGATGGTCCCTGTACCTGCCGCTATTGCTGGCAACGGTTTTATTTTCCTGCGCGGAAGAAAGCATTGAGCCCAACTCCGAAGGCAAACTCATCGGCGATTATGATTTTGTATCATTGTCCGTAGACGGCACTACCGTCAGCGAAACGATATTCCCGGACGAGACCACGAAGGTGGTGGCCGAAGTGATCTATCATACAAAAAACAATACCGGGACCTACACATTCGATGGTAAAAAGATCATCGGGATGAACGTTGGTTATAGCGTGGATACTACTTTAAAAGCAGTGTATTACGTAGACGGCGTGAAGGATGATGAGTTTGAATTACCATTCGCGGCCACCATTCCACCTTTAAACAGTGCCGGCACTTATAAACTGATCGGCGAGGATTCGCTGTATTTTGAAGGCGGTTTTATCAGCCCTCCCTCCGGCGGCGGCGCGCCCATGGTTTCAGGCCCAAGCGGTGCCAGGTTCGTAGTTACAGGCAATACGCTCATACTCACTGCGAAGTTCAGTACCTCCACCAGCACTACGCAAATGGGTATCACTACCCGTTCTATCACCAATGGCAGCACTACGGTCCGCATGAAAAAACGATAATAAGAGAATGCAATATTTTACAGATGCGCACTTTACCGGTGCGCATTTTTTATGGCTGCCAATGAAGGATGGACCGGATATTGCGGTACCCGTATATATCACCAAAACATCCCATCATGGATCAGCATATCATTACCGTGTACATCGACAATAAACCGTACCGTTTCCGTGTGAACATTGATCACAAGCTGGAAAAGACCACCTACCTCGTGTCTTCGGAAAATGACGAGGAATTTCTGCCACAGGATTTCAGGATAGATGAAAACGGGCGTGCGGATATAGAAGAAGGCCTCCGCACCGTGGAGCAGGAGCAGATCGCGAGACTGGTGTGGCAGGAGATCATCAACAAAACAAAGTCCTGATACAACGAATGAACGGGACGGCAGTACGCCATTACTGCCGCCCGCTTTACAAAACTGCCGTCAGGGCTGTTTCGTAAGTTTTGCCAGAGCCTGCTGGCTGGCGGCATTATCCGGGTTGAGCGAAACAGCCGTTTTATACGCCACAATGGCTTCTTCCCGTTTGCCCGCTTTTGCCAGTGCTTCCCCATAGCTATCAAAGGCGTTGGCGCTGCGCGGAAACAATTCCACATTAAACCGGAACATCAGCTCAGCCACCACCAGGTCGTTGTTCAGCGCCTGGTAGCCAAGCTGGTTGAACTGGAATTCTTTGATAAAATAACAGGCCGTATCTTCTTTCATTATATAAAACTGTTTGAGCGCGGCGATCGCTCCGTCTTTCCGCACGATTTTCTCCAACTCCTGCGCCAGGGACAGCTTCTGTATTTTCCACTGGTAACCCTTTGACGTTGGCGCGCGGCGGACGCTGCGTATTTCAAGCCCGGCTATCTTCCCGTTCCGGTCGCGGACAAACTGGCCCACGCTGCCGGTGTTGTCGAACACCACGCTGTCTTTTGCATACGGCGTGACGCCAAATCCGCCGGTCCATTCGCGCTGGTACCATAGTTTGCCGTTCCTGAGGCTGATATATCTTCCCGCACCTGAACTGTCTGTATAAAGGCCCGTATAGGATTGCAGCGTCAGGCTATCCGGCCGGAACTGCGGGTAGCGCAGCGGCCTGTCCAGGGCGGCGGCGGCAAGGTCTGTGGCGACCAGTTCCGGCAGTTTCCCGCGGAAGTTCTCAAACACGGCGACGAATATCTTTTTATCCGGGAAATAGATGTCGTGCACCATAAACCCGCCCGCGTTCCCGCCATGTTCCACCAGCCTGTTGCCCTGCAGCTCCCCTGCCCACCAGGCGTAACCGTATTCGGAAAGTTTGCCATTGTTGAGCCGGTAAAGCGTCCATGCGCGGTCCAGGGTTTCTTTTTTCACCAGCTTGTATTGAACAAGTGCCTGGTTCCATTTCAGCAGGTCCTCCACCGTGGAATAAATGGCCCCGGCCGAGGCTGCGGAGCCCCGTGCCGCTTCCGGCCCGTTCTCGATCTGCCCGTTGCGCGTGTATACGTAACTACTGGCACGGTGCCGCCAGATGCGGGCATTGTCCGAATAAAAAGTCTGCATCATACCCAGGGGCTGGAAAAATTCCTTTTCGAGATAGGTCTTGTAAGGCACGCCAGTCACCTTTTCGATAATGGCGCCGAGGATAATATAGCCGTGGTTGCTGTAGGAATAAGCTTCGCCGGGCGTCTTTTTGATGGTGAGATGTTTGAAGGTGTTCACTACTTCGCCGGGGCTGTAGGCCCTTGGCGAGGGCGGCAGTTCTTTCTGCCCGTTTTCCGGGATGCCGGCCGTATGCGTGAGCAGGTGCTCGATGGTGATGCGGTGGCCGTTCACCGCGTAATCCGGGATATACTTTGTAAGCTCGTCGTCCAGGGAAAGTTTGCCCTGCTCTGCAAGGCGGAGGATGGCAATGGCGGTGAACTGTTTGGTAACGGAGCCGATGCAGAAGACCATATCGTTTTGCATGGGCACTTCCAGCTCCACATCGGCCATGCCCCATGCTTTTTCATATACGATAACGCCGTTTTTTGCGATAAGCGCTACGCCGCCGGGCATACCGGGTTTGGTTTCCGCGGCGATAATGCTGTCGTACAGCGCAGTCTGCCCATAGGCGGCCTGCACGTATAGTAAGACAAGAACCATTAGATATTTCATGACGAAGAATTTGCCTCTAAAGTAAGGTAAATTATCATTCGTACGAAATATTTCCTACCTTTGCCAGGAGGGGTTAGTTCCTCATGGCCTGCTGCATCTTTTCGGTGGCGATCACGATGCGCATCATCCTGTATTCGGGTATTTCCAGCATTTCTGAGAGTTGTTTCACTTCCTGGAGGGTGATATTGCTGATGTTATGCAGCCATTCCCGCATTTGGGAGGGTTCAATATCGGCGTCTTTGCATAACTGTTTCAGTGAGATCCTGAGGATTATTTCGGGAAAGGTGGTGATGCTGTTGTTCCAGATAAGCGTCCTGATGGCTGTATAAGGCTGGTGTATCATATCTTCTTTTTTGGGTTCGGCTAATAAATAAACAAATTTGAGGCCTTAATGTTTGTCAGGCTGTTAGTTGCTGAAAATTAATAGGTTAACGCGCGTCTGGCGGTGTACTGTCTTGTTTCCCGGTGTGGGATAAATTCCACAATTCCGGCTGCTGAACTAAAATAGAAATTATTTTTAATTGCGCAGATTAATTTTTCATGAGGGCATAAAAAAAGCCCGCATGGAGTATTATGCGGGCTTTTTTGGTTAATGATTTGTTTATGGTTCCATCCATACCAGTTTGATGATCTTTGCGTCGGGATCGAGTTTTACGGTAACATACAGATTTGTTTCCCTGTCGTAATCGCCAACAGCAAACAGCCCCAAATGGTGATCTTTTCTCCTGGCGGCATCACCGTACACGAAATCCCGCTTCGGCAGCACATCTTCACCTTCCAGCACATAATAAAAGGCATCGCAGTCGCTTACGCCTTTGATAGCGGTGATTTTACCTTTCTGTACTCTTTCGGTATTTTCCTCCACGTCGTTGAACAGTATGAACTTTTTGTCTTTACCGTTGATGTAGGAGAATGATTTATACTGATCGCCTTTAAACAACCGTGCCGCCATCCCTTCGCGTTGAGCGTGGTAAAAAGCGCGCGGCTGCCCGCTCCACAGGAAATGCCGTTTAGGAAGGAAATAACTTTTGACGATCTTTCCGTTTGCATCATACAGGGATACCGCGATGTCCTGCAGTTCGGTGTTCATCTTCGACGAGGTGGACACCATCTGGCCGCCCGAGTTCATATACGTCGAACCACCGCGAATGTATACGCCAAGGTCTTCGTACACTACGACAAAGCTACCGTCAGGATTCACGGAAAAATTAACCGGCCGGCCTTCGTAGTCGGCTTTCCGGCCGAATAGTTCCCTGCTTTTGGCATCCGCTTCCTGCGGGAAAAGATCATCCGCATCTAATTGTTTTTTTGTTACCGGATCTACGTAAATCATGCGGGTGAAGCCTTTGGCATTATCGCCGCCGGATTTTGTGACGTATACCAGCATCATCAGTTTTTTCAACGCCGGATTATAACTCAGTACCCCACGATCCAGCTCAAGGTCGTGCGTAAAATCGAGTTCTTTTACATCTACGGAAGTGTCGCCTTTTTGCAGCGTGCCAAGCACCATGATATTCTCTTTGCCGCCGCTTCTGCGGGTATTGTAGGCATAACCGAGCACATTCACCGTCTGGTCAACTATCGCCATATCTATATACTCAACGTATTTGTATTTGTCTTCGGGTGAATGATAAAACCCCCGGCTTACTTCTTCGTGAGTGCCATTATACAGGCACATTTCTATCCTTTTATTCCGATCAGGCTCAAGACTGTTCATAGTCGCGATGGCATACAGATCGCTGTTGGGGTCCTTATGAACATAAAAACCAGGGAGGGGCAACTTCCCGAATGTTACCGCAAAAGCGCTTCCGAGATGTATATCGGGTATTGTGGCAACAACATCCTGTTTTTTAAATGCACCTTTTGTACCGTCGATCACCAGGCGATGAAGGACAGGCGTCCTTTTTTCCTGGTCTTGCACCAGCAATACCGCGTCGCCGTTCGTTTCAAAAATGGCCAGTATCCTGCCATTATGGTCCAGTTTCCCATACTTAGGGGTGAGCCGCTTGGAAACTTTTGGCTTATGTTTCGCGTCATAGATCTTAATATCAATCGCGGCATCATCTGTTCCCCGTTTAAAGGGAAAAACAATGAACATGGTATAACCGTTCTTTAACTGTAGTATACGCGCGAATCCTTCTTCTGTTTCAGGAAATCCGGCGCTTTCCGCGACCTTTTTCATTTGGGGGAAAGCCACTACAGGCAACATTGCCAGCAGGCACAGGGATAAAATCTTTCTCATATCGTTAAAAATGAAGGGCAAAGATAGCCGCCCGCGGCCGTTATTCCCTTCCCATTTCGTGTTATAGGCACGATATCTGTACCTTTATCAGACATTCACCTTTTCAGCCATGGAAGCGGATATTCATCAACTGTACGGTTCAGGTTTTTACCGGGTGCTCGACTTCAAATGCCGCTGCACCGCCTGCACTACTTCAAAGCCGGAGTACAGCCAGGCTTTCAGTATCAGCTTTGTACGGAAAGGCAATTTCCTGTTCAACGTATTCCGCCGTTCCCTGGATTCCTACACCGGCTGTGTGCTGATCACCAAACCCGGGTTTGAAAGGACCGTCACCCACGCGCACGCCGTGCCGGACGAATGCACCATCTTCGAAATGAAACCCTCATTTTACAACGAGCTGCAGGAACTTTACGGCAATACCCTGTTCTTTTCCAACCCGGACCTTCATTCCACGCTCCTCTTCGCCCGGCCGGACCTTGAATACCTGCACACACTCGTAATGCAGAATATCCTGAACCGCGGCATGCACCGCCTGCAAACGGATTCACTGGTCATCGAGATCATTCACAAAGTGCTGGGCGGCATCACGGATTATAACCCGGACGAAAAGATCAGCCCGCGTTTCAAGAAAAACCACCTGGGTACTATAGAAACAGCGAAAGCCTGGCTCATGGAACATTTCAACGACGACATCTCTCTCCAGGAGCTGGCGGACCAATGCCATGTGAGCCCTTTCCATTTCAGCCGTATTTTCAGGGCTTTCACCGGGCATTCCCCGCACCAGTTCCTGCTGCACATCCGGCTGAAAAACGCGGCCGTTTATCTCCAGAATACAGACCTCCCGGTGTCCGACATCGCGTTCACCTCCGGCTTCAACAGTATTGAACATTTTACGGCGGCTTTCAGGCAGCGGTATCACTGCCCTCCCACCGCCTACAGAACTTCACGGCAAAAGAGCAGGATTCCTTAAGTGCTTCCCCGGGCACGGGGATACCTTCGTGTTGTAATAAAAACACACATTTTATGAAAGCACAATTTCTGGAACACCTTGCCATTTCCCGCGACTATACGCTGAACGTAGCCGATGCCATGCCCGAAGACGCATATGAATTTTCTCCCGCGCCCGGTGTGTGGAGCTTCCGGGAACTGATGCACCACATTGCATACGGCATCCTGTGGTGGCGGGACAATTACATTTTACAACAGGAAACAGCCTGGGCGCCCACACCGGTAAAGGGCAATAAAGCGCAGATCCGCCAAGAGCTGGAAGCGGCTTATGCTTCGCTGGAGGACACCGTGAGCGCGGGCGGGAATATTCACAACGGTTTCCACGCCACGCTGGACCATATCAGTCATCACCGCGGCCAGGCTACCATATCCCTCCGTATACAGGGGATCGTACCGCCGGAGTATAACTTCTGATTACGGCATTTCGTGATAAAACACGCGCGGCAACGAATTATCGTTGCCGTTTTTTATTCAACACTTCTTATCTGGTTGATTTACAGCCATAAACCTTAATGGCATCACTTTCGTTATCTAAGGGCATACTTTGTCAATTTAAAAAATTGTTCTGCTATGAGTAAAAATCAAACTCCAGTGGATTACGCTGTCGATCCACATCTTACACCCCAGGTAAAAGCTTTCCTGGATGTGTTGAACGCTTCAGACACACCGGTGGAAAGCCTTTCCACAGAAGATGCCCGCAACGTGCTGGTAAATGCCCAGAAAGCGGCGAAGGTGGACAAGTCCGGCGTTACCGTCGAAGAAAAGACCATCACCGCGGATGGTTATACCGTCAAGCTGCATATTATGAAACCTGAAGGCGCAACAGGCACGCTGCCCGTGTTTATGTTCATTCATGGCGGTGGGTGGATACTGGGCGACTTCCCCACTCACCAGCGCCTCATGCGCGACCTGGTGGTGCTTTCCGGCTTCGCCTCCGTGTTTGTGAACTATACCCGGACCCCTGATGCGGCTTATCCCCAGGCGATCAACGAAATTTATGCGGCCACCAAATGGGTAGCGGAGAATGGCGCCGAAATTGGCGTGGATGGAAAAAACATGGCAATTGCAGGCAATAGCGTGGGCGGTAATATGTCCACCGTGACCACTATCCTCGCAAAAGAACGCGGCGGTCCGAAGATCAAATTCCAGCTGCTGATGTGGCCGATCGTGGATGCGGACTTTGACACCAAAAGTTACCGTAAGTTCGGCACACAACGTTTCCTCACCAAATCCCTGATGAGCTGGATGTACGACATGTATATTCCCGATCCGGAAAAAAGGAAGGATATCCATGCCTCACCTCTCCAGGCAACGGTAGAACAACTGAAAGGTTTGCCTCCCGCCCTGATCCAGGTGGCGGAAAACGACATTCTGCGCGACGAAGGCGAAGCCTATGGCCGCAAGCTGGCTGAAGCGGGCGTAACCGTCACTACCATCCGCTACATCGGCGTGATACACGACTGGGGTATGCTGGACGGGCTGGCGCACCTGCCGGAAACACGTTCGCTGGTGGAACATGGCGCGGCGGAACTGAAAAAATATCTCGGGTAAATAATAATCCTTTGGAAACCGAAGTATATATAAACGAACAAAGCGGCCTGCGCCGCTTTGTTCGTTTATTGGTCCCAGCCGTTAGTTAAAACTATGCACTTTGGTGCAAGGGCTTTAGTAATGCGGGAAAATCTACCTCAGAACTGGCCTTGTTTGGGGCGTCGTTGTGAAAAGCTCGTCATTGCGAGGAGCATCGGGGGATTTGTGCGGGAGCCGCGACGAAGCAATCTCCAGATATTGGCGTACATCCATTCGATGGAGGAGATTGCTTCGTCGCCCCACCCACTTTAGCGCTGCTGCTCCTCGCAATGACGGCACAGGTTATATCGTACTTCACGGATGCCGCATGAATCTTGTTTAGGTCTGTTTAAAAAGTTCTTCATAATGCGGCAGCGGCGCCAGTATCCCGCCGCTTTGCACATAAAAATCAGCGTCGAGATTAAACACGCCCTGCTCCGCTTCTGTCCAGCTGCTGCCGGCGGCGGGATGCCACTGTTTCATCTCCGCCCAGCGTGTGTAATTCATATCCCCGTTGGTTTCCATCATGCCCATGCCAATGCCGGGGAAAGGGCTCAGGCGCGCGGCAAGATTTTTATGCCAGTCTACCAGCACGGGATTGACCGTGAGGTCCGAGCACATACAAGGCACGCCTCTTTCCGCCGCCAGCTTCGCGATGCGCATGGACAGGCTCAGCGTTTTGGCAATGCCTTTCAGCACAAGGGCGGTATATCCCTGCTCCAGCCGTTGCAGGGCATCCGCTTCGGAATGCACACTTTCATCCACCGCCAGCCGCAGGCCAATGTCATGCACAGGTTGGGTAAATTCTTCGCGGAAAGGTTCTTCGTACAACAATATCCTGTCGAATGCACCGATGCGCCGCGCATGATCGAGGTAACGCAGCAGCGTGTCTTTTGTTTCGTAACGGCCGTTTGCATCCATCGTAAAACGCACCGGGCCGTGCGGGGTGTGCAGGTCTTTCACTGCTTCATGTATCTCCGTGAGGCGCGCGCTGTCAAAGGCCAGCATTTCTTCCTGCGTACCCGGGGCTCCTGTTTTGATCTTGATCACAAAATATCCCGCCTTTACCGCGTTCACCACATCTTCCACCGGCATGTTGTAAGACACCTGGAACATCACGGCGATCTGGTTATTACGATGGCTCAGCGCCTGCCGGTATGCGGCGGGTATCATTTCATCAAAACTCCGCAGGCCATTCTCCCGTGCGTACAGCAGCCAGGCGGCATTGTCCACGCTCACGAGGGAATTGAGCACGAAGTTGATATGAATATCCGGCTTGCCCGTGATATCCCCCGCCGCGGCTACTACCCGCGGCAGCAATTGCTCCTGTAGGTCAAGCGGCGTTGTGAAAGGGATCTGTTTCATCAGGGAAAGCGCTTCCCTGGTGAGGGCAAACATCTTTTCATTCCCATCCTGTTCGGGATGCGCCGCAAAGAAGTCCGCATCGCCGTACAGTACGCTTTGCGTGGCAAGACCAATGGCGGAATGACCATTCGCCGATGTGATGCGGCTTACGGCCTGCCATAATTCGGTCAGGTAATTGCCCTTGAAACCAAAAGGGCGGATGAGCGGTTCCCGTTCCGCAACCGCGGCTGTGTGTTGAACTTGAATAGAAAGCATGGAATCTTTTAGGTTTTCCCGGTGGCCCGGTCTGCATGGGTTAACAAGATACGGCGCCATGATTCAGAATACAAACCGCTGTTGAAAAAAACCTGTCCCCAATGGCCGGTTCACGCCCTTACATTGACATATATGCCCCCCTTCCACCCGCTGCCATGGCATTAGCTTTGCAGCATTACCTTCATTGCTCATCACTAAATCATTTTTATGGGAAAGTTATCCGTATTTAATTTCCTGACGCTGAACGGCTTTTATGAAGGCAAAGAAAAAGGCGATGTATCCTGGCATACGCATCAGCCCGGCGGGGAAGAAGGTGAATATGCGGCGGAAGGCGCGGGATCGGGCAGCGTGCTGGTGTTTGGCAGGGTGACCTACGAAATGATGGCCGGCTGGTGGCCCACGCCTATGGCGATGGAAACCATGCCCGATATAGCAAAGGGAATGAACAGATCGGAGAAGATCGTGATCTCACACAGCCTTACCAGGGCTGACTGGGAAAACACGCGGATCATCAAAGACAATATCGGTGAAGAGATCAAAAAACTGAAAAAAGATAAATCCCTGACCATACTGGGCAGCGGCAGCATCGTGACCCAGCTGTCCGACCTGGGGCTGATAGACCAATACCAGCTGATGATAGACCCGGTGGCCCTCGGCGAAGGCAGGTCCATTTTTACCGGTATGCAAAAAAAGCTGGACCTGAAGCTGGTGGATCACCGGGTATTCAAAAGCGGAACGGTATTGCTCACCTACGAGCCGGCATAATCCTGAAATAACCATCCCCGGTACTTTTTTCACAAAATGCCGGTTTTCCCGTTGGAGATATGTAATTTCCGGGGACAAATTCCTCGTATGAAACTACTACCGGTACTGGCTTCCATTACAATGGCCTGCTGCGCGGTGCCCGCTATGGCGCAATCCTTTCAACCGGAGGCCCGGTCAAAATACATTTCCCGCATTACCCGGGACTCCGTTATTATCATCACGGGTACTACCCGGAGCTTTACGGTGGATTCCCCGGAAGACCAGGGGCCGGTGCTCACTAACATTGATGTTTCCATGCTCGGGTATTATACGGATGTTTCCATAAAGCAGCTCTCGCCCAGGCGCGGCGTGAGCATACCCACGTATAAAGTGATGAGACATGGCATAGTGCAAAAGGACGGCCCGGCCAGGAGCGGTGATGAATTGCATGTTACAGACGGTTTGGGCGACGGGCCTGTTCGGAAAATATATAAGGTCGGTGCGCAGGAAATGGCGTTGGGCGGAGAACTGGAGATACTTCAGCCTGCGTTTACCGCGGGCGCCGCACCCCGCCGCCTTGAAATAAAATTCACCGCCGGCCAGCGCAGCCCGGATGCAACGGTACGCATCCAATTCCCCGCGGTTGTAAACGTTTCGCTGAAAAATACATTGGTCAATGTGATCGGTCGCGGCTTTGTAAGGCTGGATAGCCTGCCCCTGCAATCCATCGGCCGCACAGGAACGAACTATTCTTATTCCAAAGTAGGTGATGCCGATGTCAGCAAAGCAGCGGACGGCTCTACCATCATCACCCTCCGCCACCTCGATCTCCGGCCGGACAATGGGGCGGATATCATACTCATTGTGGAGGAAGTACGTTTCGCCGCTCCCGGCAAACCCGATATCAAAGCAGAGTACACCACCGCGCAGCCCGCTGTGCTCACCAGCCCTTCCGCCGTTGCCGCCATTACCGTAAAACGCGGCATCAGCGATTTTGCGCGCGAACCTTTAAAAGTAAAAACGTACATAGAAACACCGGAGCTATACACCGGCGCCAGTTTCCGCTGGGCTGCCACCGGTAATCCGGAAAACATCCGGCTGATGCAGTCCCTGGACAATGGTAAAAAATGGACGCCTGCCAAAGCCGTGATCCGTGATGGCGGCGCCACCGTTTCCGGGCTGAAGCCCGGTATGCTGTACACTTTCCGGCTGGATGTAAAAGGCACAGGCCCGTCCAATACCGCGAAGTTTTTCACCGGCAAAATGGACATCAGCGGGTTTAAACCTTCAGGAACGGATAACACCGAAGTGATCAACACGGCGATCGATTCGTTGTATAATCTCGGCGGCGGCACATTGCTGTTCAGCAAAGGCGAATACAACGTGCGCACGATCCATCTCCGATCCAACGTATACCTTTACGTAAGCAAGGACGCGGTGCTGAAAGGCATGAAAGGCGCAGACGCGCCCGAGCCCACCTGGTTCAGCGATAAAAAATACCGCTCCGGCACCTCTCCCACCGATCCCGGCCCTTATGACGATCCGGAGAACTATCTCACCAAACAGGACGTGGGCCATCATTATTTTAACAATGCCATGTTCACCGGCAAACGCCTGGACAATATCAAGATCATCGGCAACGGCCTGATCACGGGCAACGGCAATCTTGTGAACAGTGACAAAGTAATGAGTAATGAGCCAGACAACCGGGCGGACAAAATATTTTCCCTGAAGCTCTGCACCAACCTTGAAATTGGCGGCATCCAGCGGAAAGAAGACCTCTGGTATGATGCCGAAAAAGACGAACCTTATTACGCTACACCGGATGGCGGCAAGGATTTTAATACGGACAATATGCTCAAAATAGAGCGTGGCGGCCACTTTGTGCTGCTCGCTACGGGCACGGACAATATTCATGTGCACGATACCTATTTCGGGAAATACAGCACCGGCAATGTGCGGGACATTTACGATTTTATGGCCTGCAATAATGTGGAGGCCGTCAACATCTACTCCAAAGTAAGCTCGGACGATATCGTGAAACCCGGCTCTGACTGTTCACTCGGCTTCACCCGCCCCGCCACGCATTACCGGGTGCGCAATATTATTGGCGATACGAATTGCAACCTGTTCCAGATCGGCTCCGAAACAGCGGACGACATCACAGACCTTTGCGTGGACAACATATATGTGCTGGGTGCGAACAAAGCAGGGTTTTCCATTTCCACGAACGATGGCGCGCATATCAAAGACGTGCACCTGAACTGCGGCCATACCGGCCCCATCCACGCCCGTTCCAAAATGCTGCGCACCACCGCGCCGTTCTTTATCTCCATTTCCAACCGTGGCCGCGTGATAGGTTCCACGGCTGGTAAATACACCTTTACAGAAAGCGGCAAGACCCGCAATGAGCTGCTCGTGAAAAATGTGAATATCGGGCGGGTGGAAAACATCATCATCAACGGCATTGACATTTCAGAAGTATACAGCGGCAGCTCCTACGGCGGCAAACGCTGGAAACCATTCGACGGCACGCAGCGCCGTTCCACCTCCATCATTGCGGGGTACAGCCTGCCGGAATCATCGGCCGTACAGGGCGGGCTGGACTTCCGCCTGCCGGACGGGCGGCATACCGGTTATATTCAAAACGTACAGTTCACTGACGTACATATCCAGGACATGGGCGGCAATCCTGCGGACGATGCTAAAGCCGCGCCACCGGAACTGGGCGTGGGGCAATACAATGTGGGCAACCTGAAGACACAGCCCTCCTATGGTCTCTGGGCCAGACATGTGGACGGGCTTACTGTAAAAGCATCCAGCTTTAATTACAAACAAAGGGATGGCCGTTACGCCATTTTCCTGGACGATGTGAAAAAGGCGCAGCTTTCCGGGCTGAAAATGGTGAAATCAAAGGACGTACAGCACGTGATCGGCCTGAAAGAATCCCCCGATGCGGACCTCAGCGACATCATCTATTATAATGATACCTGGAACAATTCCCCGCAGCCGCTCAAACCGGCAGAGCTTGTAAAAACGCCATAGATCCGGCGGAAGGGATGGCTCCAAGGCCGGGTTATCCCTTCCCTCGAAAATTGTATTAATTTTGACGGGTAAACCAAAATTTGTCTATCCGTGCGGAAATGGCTCACGAAGCATAAATCCACCATACTCTACACCATTTCACTGGCAATACTGCTGTTCGTGCTGCGCTGGCTCGAACTGAGGTTCCTTGTGATCAACAACGCTTTCGAGATATATGCCGGCGGTATTGCCATTTTGTTCACCGCCCTGGGCATCTGGCTGGCGCTGAAACTTTCCACGCCGAAGGTCAATACCGTAGTGGTCGAAAAAGAAGTGTTCCTCCCCCGCCCCCCTGAATTTACCGTCAACGAAAAAGAACTGGAAAAAACCGGGCTCAGCGGCCGGGAGCTGGAAGTGTTGCAACTGATGGCGGAAGGGCTGAGCAACCAGGAAATCGCCGCAAAGTTATATGTGTCCCTGAGCACTATCAAAACCCATTCGTCCAAAGTGCTCGAGAAAATGGACGTACGCCGCCGCACCCAGGCCATCGACAAAGCTAAGAAACTGAATATCATACCTTAAGAGATTTAATACTTTAGGCTGAAATCCTCAGAATCAGCCTAAAGTATGAGGGAAAACCCATTCCGTTCACGCATTTTTGCAGCATAAAACCTACTACTGATGAAAAAGATCGTATTCATTTTTGGGCTTATCGCGGGGTTAATTGTAACCGCTATGATGATCGGCTCGGTTACCGTCTGTTACAACAACGCGGATTTCGAGGGGAACATGGTCATTGGCTTTGCGGTGATGGCCCTGGCATTTTCCATGGTTTTCGTGGGCATTAAAAACTACCGGGACAAATACCTGGGCGGGCAGATCACTTTCCTGAAAGCGCTGAAAGTGGGATTGCTGATCACCCTGGTGGCGTCCACGATGTATGTGGTCGTTTGGCTGATAGACTTTTACATTTTCATCCCGGATTTCCTGGATAAATACGAAGTATCCAGGCTGAAGGCCATGGGGCCTGACGGCAAGGCGGACGTGGAAAAGGAAATGGCCATGTACAGGATGTGGTACAAAACTCCTATCGGCGTAATACTTGTTACATACATGGAAATATTGCCCATGGGCATTCTTATAACATTGATCAGCGCACTGATCTTAAAACGTAAACGAAATGAAAATAGTAGTTACCAGCGTGCTGGTGCCTGACCAGGAGAAGGCATTACAGTTTTACACGAACATTCTCGGGTTCGTTAAAAAGACAGATTTCCCCGCAGGCGGCGCCCGCTGGCTCACTGTAGTAAGCCCTGACGCCACCGAAGGCGTGGAGTTGCTGCTGGAGCCCCTGGGGTTTGATTTTGCCGTTACCTGGCAAAAAGAACTGTACAGCCGGGGCATTCCCCTGACCGTATTCGGGGTGGATGATGTGGATGTGGAATACAAACGCCTGAAAGACCTGGGCGTAGTGTTCAGGGGCGAACCCAAACAGGACACCCTTTCCAGGCACGCCATTTTCGAGGACACCTGCGGCAACCTGATCATGATAGCCAAACCGCTCCAATAGATCACAGAGGGCCGCACCGGAATTGCATGTTTTTTCCTGCTCCCGGAAAGCGGCTGACGAAAAACAGGACAACCAGGATACCTTAACGGTAAAGCCTGCACTGGTGCGCCGCCGGTGCGGGCTTTATTGTTCTTTGACGGGCAGCGGCTCCGCTACATGGATAATGCCTATTTTTGCAGTATAAACCCTTCCCCCATGAAAGATAACTTCTCCGTCCACGCCGGGAAATACGCAAAGTTCCGCCCACAGTACCCGGACGCGTTGTTTGATTATCTCCTCGGCCTGGTGCCCGCACACGGCGCAGCCTGGGACTGCGGCACGGGAAACGGGCAGGTAGCCTCCAGGCTCTCTCAGCACTTCCGGAAAGTATATGCAACAGATATCAGCCGCCAGCAGATCGAGCAGGCCAAACCGGACCCGAAGATCGAATACTCCTTACAACCCGCCGAACAGACCACTTTCCCCGATCATACCTTCGACCTCATTACTGTAGCGCAGGCTATCCACTGGTTTGATTTTGACGCATTTTATAAAGAAGTGAACCGTACGCTGAAAGAAGACGGCGTACTGGCGGTGATCGGTTATGGCCTGTTGCATATCACGCCCGCGGTGGACACAGTAATCAGGAGGTTGTACGTACAGATCGTGGGCGAGTATTGGGACAGGGAAAGAAAATACATTGATGAAAATTACATGACCATTCCATTTCCATACGCCTGCCAGCCCTCCCCGTATTTTGAACATAAAGAAGAATGGTCGCTGGAGCATCTGAAAGGGTATTTGTCTACCTGGAGCGCGGTGCATCATTACATACAGGACCGCCGCACGGACCCCGTGGAGCTGATCTCCGACGATCTGAAAGCGGCATGGGGAAAGGAGTCGCTGCTGACGGTGAGGTTCCCGATCTTATTAAGGGTAGCCAGGGTATAACAGAGCCCGGCATACAATATAAAGAGCCCCTGCGGTATAACACTGCAGGGGCTTAAAAATGTCTACAAATCAATAAAGTCTTTCGTCACCTCCGCTATATTCCACCAGCTGTTCACCACGCCGTGTACCTTGATGTCCACGATATAGTCCCCGTCAGGGCCGGGAATGGATACGTGAAAACCGTCCACATTCGGGAGAGGCGGTGTGCCGGGCGAATGCGATACATTGGTCATGGGATACGAGCCGATGCCGGCGATGGTCACCATGGGCGTTGAATAGATGCCGCCTGATGTAAAATAGGTGATCGAAACTTCCCCACTGCGTCCGTGGAGGGTAAAGTACTCCGTGTCCGTCGTTGCGAACGAGGCCACAGTTTGTGTTGCCGGGGTCACGGCCGGGTTCATGAAGCTGCTTGCAAAAAACAGGGTGCCGGCCAGCAGGCCGCAGCACAGGATGTTCTTTCTTACCATTGGGTTTTGGTTTTTATTGAAGAAATCGGGTGAGCGCGAAACAATAAAGAGTCTATAAAGAGTTCTTCAATATGCGCATTAATTCCCGGATTTCATAATTCCCGGCAAGAATTTATTTCGAAGCCGGCCACTCGCCCAAAGCCTTTACCGCAGCGGTCTGTATGTCTTTTTTCGGCAAAAGGTACACGTTCAGCGCGCCTTTGAAACCAGCGGGCACGGTCATTTCAAAACCCGTGAGTATAGTGCCTTTGTTCGGCGCATCATAATCTTTATCAGACTGTGTGCTCCAGGTCTTCATCCGCACAGGCAGCGGCGCGTCTACTTTCAGCGTCAGCGACTGGCCGTTTTTGGAAAACTCGGCTGTATTATCGCCGGTGATCTTCACATCAGCGGGCGTGAGCAGGGTCCAGCGGATAACAGTTTCTTTTTGCGGTGCAACGATCTCATCGCGTACGAGCACATATTGTTTGTTCACGATCGCGATGCCGCGGACAGCTTTTTCAAGATCGCCTTTATACAAAGAAGTGATGTCTGTAGTAGCCTGGAGGAAATCTTCGCCACGATTGAACGCGGTGATGGGCGCATCTCCTTCCACGGTTTGCAGATGCCCGTTTACCGTGAGTGTATTATGCACAAAGTTGTTGTAACGGAATACTTCCCAGCGCTGCGAATTCTGCGCGCGGCCCCAGATCTGTATGCCTTTCGATTCCAGTGAATTGTAATCCTGCATACCGAAGTCCATGGCCCAGCGTACGCCGTCGCTTTCCATCACGAAAGAACCAGCGTCCATATGCGCGTGATTCACGGAGGGAGAGCCGCCTTTCATGCCCACGAATATGGCGTTTTTGTCCGTCCAGGAGGTGCGCATCATCGCCACGGGGTTTCTTCCCGCGCCGGTCCACAGGAGAGCGGAAGGCGGCTGTACGGAGGAAAGAGGGATGTTGTTGTTCCAAAGCATAATAGCGGGCAGCAGGCGGTCGCGCGTGTGCGTTTTACCGCTTTCCAGCCAGCTTTTCTCTACCCAGAGCAGCGAGGGGTCTTTTTGTTTGCCGGCGAACCAGAACATGGCGGTGTTCAACCCTCCGCCGTTGCCCGCATCGGAATAGTTAAAGGGCGCGCCGGTGGGGCCGGTCATGTTTTCGAGGTAACCGGCAGTTTGCAGGAAGCCCGGTTTTTCCGTCAGCCCGAAGTCTTTTCCGAACAGTTTTTCCAGCGCACTGATGAACAGCACATTGAAGCTGGTGCCATATCCCCAGTAACCATATCCTTCGGGGTACGCGCCGCCCGGCTGATAATCCGCCATGGGCAGCTGAATGGTGGTAATGCCGCGGTTGATGATCTGCAAAGCGAGTTCGGGCCGCTGCTCGTAAATAGCCAGCGCGCCGTACATCATGCCCGCATTGCATACCTGGTTCCAATTGTGCGTAGCCCGCAGCCAGCCGTTATTTTTCGGGTCCAGCGAGGTTTTCACGCCTTTTTCGAGGATAGCAGCGGAGATGGTTTTGCGGGAAGAGGCAGGCAGGGCATTGTAGAGCCAATCGTAACCGATGGCCATGCCAAGCGTCATTTCGGCCACATCCAGGAAATGGGATGGGTTCCAGTCCGCAAACGCGGCGATGGCCAGCATTTCATTTTCCGCGCGGGTGAAATATTTACGGTCACCGGTGGTACGCCAGGCATAGGAAAGATAAAAGAGGCGGCGGATACATTCGCGGGAAACGCCCAGCAGGCGCCGGCCTTCCAGTTCACGTTGAAGGTTGGGCAGGCCCAGCATCATATCGCTTTCCGCGATGATGGCGTTGTGCATCTTCCGCCATACAGCATCCGATGCGGCCAGCTTCTTCAGTTGCGCCTCTTCTCCTTTTAATAACAAAATACGCGGATGCCCCGGCACTTCCGTGCTTTTGGGTAATGTATCCGTTTGGGCAAAAACGGGCAGGCTCAGGATCATAAAGAGCATGGTAAGTCTCATAAGTGGAATTTTAATGCGGATCAAAATACAAAGATTTCGATACTTCCACATCCGCCCGTCCCCATTTTGCCGCATGAATTCCACAGGCGGTAAAATGGCTGGTACAGGGAAGCCCGCTCAGCCGCTATCCGTAATCCTGGCACAGAATTGTATGTATAATGGCTAAATGACAGCCCGATGGAAAACAGCCGTAAGACGAAACACAACAACCTTCCCGCACAGGAGCTGATGCGACTGGCCGTAAAATTTAATGTATCCTTCCAAAAAGTGAGAGCGGCGATGTATACGCTAGGCCACGACCTTAAAGATATCGAAGCCTGGTTCCAGGAGAGAAAACAGAAACTGGAAATTGAATATTCCTACCGGATCATACAATAACGCCGGTCAGGGCGTTTCGCGCAGGCGCTCGTCCGTGTAAGTGATCTCCGTTTTGCCATGCGGCTTCGGTACGCCGTTTTCATCCACACTTACAAATACTATTTTATCCACTGTGAGAATCGACTTCTGCGTGATCTTGTTGCGCACCTCGCAGGCAAGGGTGATAGAAGTACGCCCGAAGTGCGTGGCTTTGATACCCAGCTCCACGATATCGCCCTGCCGGGCTGAATTGATAAAATTGATCTCCGACATATACTTTGTAACACAACCATTGGTGCCCAGCTGGATAATGGCATAAATAGCCGCTTCTTCATCGATCCATCTCAGGAGGCTGCCGCCGAATAAAGTGCCGTGTGCATTCAGGTCTTCAGGTTTCACCCACTTCCTCGTATAAAAATTCATTGTCCGGAAATTTGGGGCGAAATTAAACAAATATGCGGGAAAGCCGAAGCAGCGGAAAAGCCGGTCCATAAATCCCCCTCATGTCCTACCCGGAGCGGGTATTTTCTGTCCATTAACAAAAGAAAGCACCCCTGTTAAAAACACCTTGCAACAAGATAAATAATTGTATATTCGTATATCCCTTATTACCACCCTAATTCTCCCCTTTAGCTTAATCCGACACCCATATTGTGTCATAACCTCCCGACTTCAGAGCTGCACGATGCTTGTGTTGCTGATCCGTGTTTATAACTGCGTCATAACTATTCCGGCTTTTTGAGCTTCACGGCCTGTGTTCCTAGTCTGTGCGTATGATTTTATCATAACCTGCCTACCCCACGAGGCGCACCATGCTTGTATGGCTATGCCTTACCTGTTCCTGTTTTCCCTATCCCGCTCATCATGCGATGCATAACAGTGTATTTTATCGTCAGTCCCCGAAACACCCTACATATGTATAGAACCGTACGCACGACCTATCTTATCCTGTTTAGCCTGCTGGCTTTTGTGCGCGTTTACGCCGAAGGCAGCAAAGAATTATCCGCCAACGGCGGCAGCCGCGCCTTCTGGCGATGCAGCGGCACGTCCACGGCTCAGTTCCCCTACCCCAATCCCGGCATCATCCGCGTGTATGCGAATGTGGGAGAACGGATCTACCTGGGCTCCAGTGCACAGGGCATCAACGGCGGCACTATCTCCTGGGTGGCGCCCAATGGGGCTACAGGCTCATCCGGCAACAGCGCAACCGTCGGTCTGATACCGGACAGGGCGGCGGAACTGCTCGGGCCCAGGCTTACCACCAATGGCGCCGATCCCGGATACAATCCCTATATCGTGACGGTGGGCGCAGGGCAGGCCGGCATCTGGGAGATCACCTTTACGTCCACCAGCACCACGGCCGCCGGCACTACGCCCATTATACCGGCAAACGGCGCATGGACACAAAATATCAATAGCGTGTACCTGGCGGCGTTCGACGTATCCGTGCGTAATGGCAGCAATACCGCGTTTATCCCCGGCCGTTCTTATCTTCATATCTTTTCAGGCAATACAGCCAGTGTGGGCGCCACCTTCGGTTCCTTCAACGGCATTTTCTACGTGCTCACCCGCGATGGTTTTGAATATTCGGTGAATGCAAACGGCATGCAGGGTGTGGCTTTCCAGTTCTTTGTGAACAATAAGGGCTTCCGCGACGGATCGGGCAATTCAGCGTACTCCAGTGTGGCCGGCATCGGCACCACTCCCGGCACCATCCCCGTACACAACCCCACCACACCCGATGACGCGACGAATGTAACGCACAAACTATTTTTTAACCAGGCAGCCGCCGACATGCCGGCCTCCGCGCCGATCGCGGGCGGGGGAACGGTCTGGCTGCTGACCACACCTATAGATCCTACCCTCAGTACGCTCACCTTTACCGGCAGAGAAGGCACCCCGAATGCCACCGGCACTTTCCCGCTGGGCGGCACATTTACTTTCAACTCCACAGCCGTGGGCGCGTACAGGCTCAGCCTGGACGTGAACCAGAACGGCATATTTACCGACGTACAGGACAGGGTGATAACCGGCTTTTCCGTCATCGGCACAAACAGTGTGCCCTGGGATGCGCTGGATGGTGAAGGGAATCCCGTACCCGGCGGCACCACCTTCGCGCCGGGCAGCATAAAAGTGGAAATGCTCAGCGGCGAAGTACACTTCCCGCTGCTGGATGTGGAAAGGAATCCCGCCGGCATCATCGTTACCCGGATAACGGGGGCGGGTGCGCCCAACAACATTCTTTACTGGGATGATACCAATATCCCCGTGGTAGGCACACCGTCCAACCCCGTACGCAACCTGGCCGGGCAGCCCAGCAATACGAACGGGCATACCTGGAATTTAAACTTCGGAGACAACAATGGCATGGACAGCTGGAGTTACATCAGCAGCGACCAGTTGTTCAACACCGCGCCGCTGGAAGTACGGGAAGCGGACCTTGAGGTGGTGGCCGTGACGGCCGATAATCCCAGCCCTTGCGTTGGCTCACCTATATCCTATACGATACATATCCGCAACAACGGGCCCAGCGATGTGACGGGCGCGACTTTCCTTGCATCGGTCCCTCCACCGCTCCTGAACCCCACCTTTGAGATCACCGCTACCGGTACAGCCTCAGCAACGAACCCCCAGCTTTTCCCCGCCGGCTTTAGCGCGGACCTGAATATGGAAAGCGGTTCTTCTTTATTTATCACGATCTCAGGCACCTCGGTTAGCTTAGCCGGTACAACGCTGACGGTAGATGGCCGTGTGATGAGGATAGCGGACTGCACCGATCCGGATGCCACTAATCCTGACGCCGCGCCGCCAACGGATGGATTTGCTGAATGTGATGCCCCGCCCAGCGGTACTGGTTGTAATAATATCAAGTCATTCAGCCACACAATAACAGGCGCGATCGGGAACAATGTCATCAGTTCCGACCAGTCGCTTTGCGAAAATGCAACACCCGCGACGCTGACGGGCACTGTGCCCACCGGCGGCACCGGCGTCTTTACTTATCTCTGGGAAATGAGCACCACCAGTGACTCAGAAGGGTTTGCTCCGGCGCCTGGCACCAATAACACCATCAACTACAGCCCCGGGCCTGTAACCGGTAATACCTGGTTCAGAAGGACAGTCATATCCGGCTGTAACAGCCAGAGCAACCTGGTAACCATCACGACCTCCCCGCCATCCGCCAGCGGCACCGTGACACCACCTACCTGTACGGTGGCAACGGGCAGCATTGTGGCGCCTGAAGTACCGGGCAATACGTTTTCATTGAACGGCAGCGCATTCCAGACCAGCGGTACATTTGCGGGCCTGGCGCCGGGTAATTATACGCTCATTGTACAGAATACCGACGGCTGCGTCTCCAATCCGCTGCCGCTGGTCATTCCCCCGCAACCGGCAACCCCGGCGGCGCCGGCTGCAACGGTCATTCCGCCTACCTGTTTAGAGGCAACAGGTTCCATTACGGTAACAACGATCGCAGGGCTTGAGTATTCCATCAATGGAACAGACTACCAGGCATACGGTACGTTTGTAACCTTAACGCCGGGCACTTACAGTCTTACCGCGCGTAATGCTGATGGTTGCATATCAACAGCGACATCCCTGGTAATACCGGCACAACCGGCTACACCTGCCGCACCCGCTGCAACCGTCACGCCGCCTACCTGTACGGTAGCAACGGGAACGATTACGGTGACAGAAATCGCAGGACTGGAATATTCCATTAATGAAATAGACTTCCAGGCATCCGGTACATTTACGAATGTGGCCCCGGGAACATACAGTGTTACCGCGCGCAATACAGATGGTTGCGTGTCAACAGCAACATCCGCTGTGATACCCGCGCAACCGCCTACCCCCGGCACACCAGCCGCAACGGTGACGCCGCCTACCTGTACAGTAGCGACGGGAACGATTACAGTAACGGTGATTGCAGGATTGGAATATTCCATCAATGGAACAGATTACCAGGCATCCGGCACATTTAGCAATGCCGCACCGGGAACATACAGCGTTACAGCGCGTAGCGCTGATGGATGCGTATCAACAGCAACATCCGCTGTGATACCAGCGCAGCCACCCACCCCCACCGCACCGGCTGTCAGTCTCATACAGCCTACCTGTACTGTCACTACAGGTACCATTACGGTGACAACAATTGCAGGGCTGGAATATTCCATCAACGGCACAGACTACCAGGCTTCGGGTACATTTGCAAATGTTGCCACCGGTACATACAGTGTTACAGCCCGTAACACCGATGGATGTACATCACCTGCAACCCCGGCTGTTATTGGCATACAACCGCCAACTCCGGCGGCTCCCGTGGCGAATATCACCGCCCCCACCTGTACGGTAGCAACGGGCACTATCACAGTTACTTATGTGGAAGGAATGGTATATTCCATTAATGGAACGGACTTCCAGAATAACGGTGTATTCGCGAATGTGGCGCCGGGAACATACACTGTCACCGTGAGGAATACAAACGGTTGTACCGCCACGGCAAACGCTGTGGTACCTGCACAACCGGCAACACCCGCCGCGCCTGCAATAAACATCACAGCCCCGACCTGCACGGTAGCGACGGGAACGATTACAGTAACGGTGATTGCAGGATTGGAATATTCCATCAATGGAACAGATTACCAGGCATCCGGCACATTTAGCAATGCCGCACCGGGAACATACAGCGTTACAGCGCGTAGCGCTGATGGATGCGTATCAACAGCAACATCCGCTGTGATACCAGCGCAGCCACCCACCCCCACCGCACCGGCTGTCAGTCTCATACAGCCTACCTGTACTGTCACTACAGGTACCATTACGGTGACAACAATTGCAGGGCTGGAATATTCCATCAACGGTACAGACTACCAGGCATCCGGTACATTCGCAAATGTGACACCGGGAACATACAGCGTTACAGCGCGTAATGCGGATGGTTGTACCTCCACCGCAACATCCGCCGTGATACCCGCGCAACCTGCTACCCCGGCGGCACCCATCGCAACGGTGACGCCGCCGACCTGTACGGTAGCGACGGGAACGATTACGGTAACAGAGATCGCAGGATTGGAATATTCCATCAATGGTATGGATTACCAGGCGTCCGGTACATTTGTCAATGTGGCGCCCGGGACATACAGCGTGACGGCACGTAACGCGGACGGATGTACGTCTGCCGCCGCGTCCGCAGTGATACCGGCACAGCCGTCCACCCCCGCCGCTCCGGTTGTAACGGTCACCGCGCCGACCTGTACGGTAGCCACCGGTACGATTACCGTGACTGAAGCAGCCGGGCTGACTTACTCCATCAATGGAACTGACTACCAGGCATCCGGTACGTTCACCAATGTATTACCCGGCACCTACAGCGTAACAACGCGCAATAGCGACGGATGTACATCCACCGCCTCATCCGCGGTGATACCGGCACAACCGGCCAGCCCCGCCGCTCCGGCAGCCAACGTGACCGCGCCTACCTGCACGGTCGCTACAGGCACGATCTCAGTAACGGAAGTTGCGGGCCTGACGTACTCCATCAATGGTACAGATTACCAGCCGTCCGGAACATTCGCGGGCATAGCGCAAGGCAGTTATAATATCACCGCACGGAACAGCGATGGCTGCACCTCCACGGCCACACAGGCTGTAGTGCCTGCCCAGCCGCCCGCTCCGGCAGCACCTGTTGTGGCCATTACCGCGCCTACCTGCACAATAACGACCGGGAGCATTACCGTAACGGAAACCGCCGGCCTTACCTACTCCATCAATGGCACAGACTACCAGGCCACCGGCATATTTACGAACCTTGCACCCGGCACTTATAACGTCTCCGTGAGGAATACACAAAGCTGCACCTCCACGGCAACAACGGCGATGATCCCGGCACAACCGGCTACCCCGGCGGCACCTGTCATCAGTATCACCGCGCCCACCTGCACAGTGGCAACCGGTACCATTACAGTAACTGCAAGCGCCGGTCTCACCTACTCCATCAACGGTACAGACTACCAGGCCTCCGCTACATTCACCAATGTAACACCAGGCACCTACAGCGTCACCGCACGGAATGCAGATGGATGCACCTCTACCGCCACATCCGCTGTGATACCGGCCCAGCCGGCCTCACCCGCCGCGCCTGTGGTGAACGTCACCGCGCCTACCTGCGCAGTGGCCACAGGAAAGATTTCCGCAACGATGGTTGCAGGCATGACTTATTCCATCAATGGTACAGACTACCAGCCGTCCGGCACATTTGCCGGTGTTGCGCCAGGGTCTTACAACGTGACGGCGAGAGATGCCTCGGGTTGTACTTCAACGGCCACCAGCGCCGTCGTACCGGCACAACCCGCTGTATTGCCTGCTCCGGCAGTAGCTGCTATCAGTTATTGCCAGGGAGACGCCGCCACACCGTTGCAAGCCGGAGGTACCTTGTTGAAATGGTACAATTCCGAAACCGGCGGAGTGCCGCTTGCGGCTACGCCGGTGCCCAATACGGCAACCCCGGGCATCTTCACCTTCTGGGTTTCTCAAAGCAATGCGGCTGGATGTGAGAGTCTGCGCAACGCATTGGTCGTAACAGTATTCGCGAAACCCACGCCCCAGATCACCAGCAGCACCGCAGACATGAACAGTGCGGATGCAAGGCGCGAGCTCACCGCCACGCCTGCCGGAGGCATATTCTCGGGCAATGGCGTAGTTACGGAAAATGGCCGCGCATTCTTTAACCCGGCCACCGCCGGGGCTGGAAGTCATACGCTGACCTACACTTACACCAGCGGCGGCAACTGTTCGGTGAGCACAACGTTTGTGATCCGCGTAACAGCCGCACAGGTAGACGTATCAGTAAGGAAAATATCCGACGCACAGGCCGTACGCCCGAACGATGTGTACCGGTACACCATTACGGCCACGAACAACAGCACTGTTGCCGCGCCGGATGTGGTGGTGACTGATGTATTGCCGGCCACGCTGAGTTACCAGAGCCACACCGTTACCACCGGCACGGCCGCGCATTCCAACGCCAGCAACACCCTGACATGGAACATCGCATCCCTGGCGCCGGGCGCTTCGGAAACGCTGGTGATCACGGTCACCGCACGATCCACCGGGAATATATCCAACAGCGTGAACATCGTCTCAGGCCTGGCGGATGCCAGCCCGGGCAATAACACTTCCACGGACAACAAGGAGATCGTGGACCTGAAAGTGCCCAATATCTTCACCCCAGATGGCGATGGAATGAACGACCGCTTCGTGATCAAAGGACTGGAGCTTTACCAGCAAAACCAGCTCACGATCATCAACCGCTGGGGCAACCATGTGTTTGAACAGAAAAATTATAGCAACACCTGGGAGGCAACCGGCCTGCTGGAAGGCACTTATTATTACCTGCTGAAACTTACGGACAGGCAGGGCAAGGAAACCGTGCTGAAAGGTTATATCACCATCTTCAGGGGGAAATAAGATCTAACAGCAAGAAACGGGTGGCGCAATTCCGTGCCGCCCGTATCTTTGCCGGATATGGACAACCTGTTGCCGGTGGATGGAACGGCAGTATTATTCCCCGCGCTGTTCACCAGGGAAGAAAGCGATCATTACCTGGAAGTATTACAGGAAAAAATAAACTGGAAACAGGAACCTGTGATCATGTTCGGGAAGACCGTGATGCAACCCCGCCTCACGGCCTGGTACGGGGATGAAGGCAAGGCCTACAGTTACTCCGGCATCACGATGCAGCCGGTCCCCTGGACGGAGGCATTGCTCGCCATCAAAACAAGAGCGGAAGCCGTGGCCGGGCAATCTTTTAACAGCGCCTTATTGAATTTTTACCGCAACGGGCAGGATAGTATGGGCTGGCACCGGGACAACGAAAGTTCTCTTGGCCTGAACCCCGTGATAGGTTCGGTGAGTTTCGGCGCGGAGCGTGAATTCCAATTGCGCCATTACATGAACCGCTCCATGAAACGCTCAGTGGTACTGACGCACGGCAGCGTGCTGATCATGGCGGACGCCACACAGCATTACTGGCAACACGCCATCCCGAAAACGACGAAGCCGCTCGGTGCGCGCATTAATATTACTTTCAGGAAAATTATGTAGACAGGCAAATGCCGGGCAGCCTGCCGGATGAGGTCCGGGCAGGAATCCGCCGTGCATTATATCGATGATCATTTATCCCTTCTGATCGTGCCCCTGCTGTTTTACCATTTTGTTGTAAATACCGAAAAGCAGGAAAGGCGCCACCCATTGCCCGATAAAAAGACTTGCGTGTTTCCGGCCAAAACATTGCAGCGCCAGCGAAACGCTCATGGCGCCCACAGCCGCCCATAAAAAGGCATCCGAAGGCAGCTTTGCCGTCTGCTCTTCTATCGCTTCCGCCACGGGTCCTTCTTCGTGTTTGCTGACTTTGTCCACCGCCAGTTTTCTTTTTGCCATCTTTGCCATAAGGATCAGTTTTTAGTCATCATTTTTATCGATGCTGTATTCATTGTTTTCTTCATCTTCATCGCCGATATCTTCCATTTCGTCATCATCTTCGCTGCCGGGCACATCCAGCTCCTCTCCTTCGTTCAGCGGGTCGCCGTCTTCGTCTGTCATATCCACTTCGGCTTTATGCATACGTTCTTCTTCTTCATACGCCGGGTCGCGGGTGGCGGCGTCTTCCAGGATGCGGCGTTCTTCATCAGTTACGTTATCATCGCCCTGGAGCAGTTGTTCGTTTTCGTCGGTGGTTTCTTCCAGGTTGTCCAGCAGGCCTTTGCCTTCTTCATCGTCGGAGGAGGCGGTAGTATCGGCCAGCTCGCCGAGGGGCGCGGGCTTTACATTTTCCTGGCCGGGTATGTCGTGCATCTGCGGCAGGTCCATACTCGCGGGGGTGCCTTTCATGCGGTCCTCATCGCGTTTGTTGTCGGTAAGATCATTTCCCTTTGCCATGGTATTTTTTTAATAACCGGCGAAAGAACCATGCCATATGAAATAACTGGAAAAAGCGGGGTAAATGACGTGTAACTGTAGAGATTATTACGCACCATAAAGTCATGGTGTGGAAACGTTTATATTGCTTTTTACCCGATATTTGAAGGGTTAATCAAAACCGGACCCATGAAAAACATATTGCTGGCAGCCCTGCTTTTGCTGATGATCCCCGTTTATGCCAAAGCCCAGAGCGCGGACGCCATTGTTGGCCTTTGGCTCAATGAAGAAAAAGACGCAAAGATCCAGATCTACCGCACGGGCGATAAATATTACGGCAAGATCGTGTGGATCGCCAATGCATATGAGGCGGATGGGAAAACACCCCGGAAAGACAGCAAAAATGCGGACGCTTCCCTGCGCAACCGCAGCATCATAAATATGGTGATCCTGACGGATTTTGAATACGATGACGGCGAATGGGAAGATGGTAAGATCTACGATCCCAAGAGCGGGAAAACCTACAGCAGCAAAATAAAACACAAAGGCAATACCCTAGATATCCGCGGTTATGTGGGGATCTCCATGTTCGGGAGGACCACCGTCTGGACGAAAGCGCAGTAAGGCCTATTCCTATTGCACTATTTTATCCCGGTTTACCCCCTTTCCCCAATTCGAAGTACCTTATTAGATTACTTTAGCTTAAAATTGCTCTTCCGAACGAGAACTTTCTCCTTCCGAAGGACCTTTTTGTTTCTTTCAGCTTGAAATTGCTCTTCCGAACGAGAACTTTCTCCCTCCGAAGGACCTTTTTGTTTCTTTTAGCTTGAAATTGCCCTTCCGAACGAGAACTTTCTCCCTCCGAAGGACCTTTTTGTTTCTTTCAACTTGAAATTGCTCTTCCGAACGAGAACTTTCTCCTTCCGAAGGACCTTTTTGTACTTCTAAGTATCGACTTTGTACTTCCGAAGGACCTTTTTGTACTTCCAAGTATCGACCTTGTACTTCCGAAGTACCTTTTTGTACTTCCAGGTATCGACTTTGTACTTCCGAAGTACCTTTTTGTACTTCCAGGTATCGACTTTGTACTTCCGAAGTACCTTTTTGTACTTCCAGGTATCGACTTTGTGCTTCCGAAGTACCTTTTCCTCCCTTTTTACCTCGACGTCGAAGCTTTTTACTCCGGCGTCCTCACTTTGAAGGGGGTAATTTGCGCATTTACCCCCTTTGACCACCTTTCTGCCACACAACAGCTCCCCTGACAACTCAACCCCTCAACTCAACAGTTCGACGGATAATCCATGGCCAGGCATCCCGTTCCCCTCAAATTTGCCCTTAAATGCCAAAGCATGAAACGTATCATAACCATATTAATCATGAGCGCGGTCTTTATCCAGCCACTAATCGCAGGCAAACTGCCCGCGGAGGAATTCAAACTGGTCAAACAATCTGAAAATATATTCCTGTACGAACGCTGGATCGCCGCGGGCAACAACGAAAAGGTCAGGGAGATCAAAGCGGTGTTCCTCGTCAGGGCCAGTCGCGGCAACCTGATCAGCCTGCTGAAAGACCCCGTGAAAGGCCGTGAATGGAATGTAAACGCCAAAGAATACCGCGTGCTGCCCCTGCCGGAAGAAAACCGCTGGATCAGCTACATACAGTACGATATCCCCTGGCCCTTCGACAACCAGGATTGCTGCCTCGCCTTCCAGAGCACTGATTCCGAAGTCAGTTTCCAGAGCACTCACCACAGCGCCTTCCCCGAAAAAGAAGGCATCATGCGCCTATCCGGCACAAAAGGAAAATGGGTGCTGGAAAACATGCATTCCGGGAACGTGAAGGTCACCTACTTTATCACCACGGACCGCAGCCGCAAGATACCCCGCTGGGTATCGGACCCGATCGTGCACAACAATCTCATCAAAACCATGTCGAAGTTTAAATCACTCGCCGAACAATGAAATACACGCTGATCACAGGCGCCAGTTCAGGACTGGGCCGGGAATTTGCCATCCAGTGCGCCCGCATGGGTATGCACATCGTGCTCGTGGCGCTTCCCGGCGGCAATACCGCTTCCCTGGCGGAACAGCTGATGCTGGAATACAACGTGGACGTAAGGTTTTTTGAATTTGACCTGACGGATGCGGACGAGCTCGAAAAACGCATCGACGATATTCTCCGGCAATACCCGGTCAACTTCCTGATCAACAACGCCGGCATCGGCGGCACGGCATCCATTACAGATACCTCCCTGGAAAGGATCGATAAGATCATTATGCTGAACGTGCGCAGCACGGCGCTGATCACCCGCCAGCTGATCCCGCACATGCTGCGGCACGAGAGGAGTTATATCATGAACATCTCCAGCATGGCGGCTTTTACGCCTATTGCCTACAAAACGGTGTACCCGGCTTCCAAGGCTTTTATTTCCGTATTTTCACTGGGCCTGAAGGAAGAGCTGGCAGGCACCGGTATTTCCGTGAGCGTCGTGTACCCCGGGCCTATACTCACCAATTCCGGCACCTCGCGCAGGATCATCAGCCAGGGATTGAAAGGCAAAATGGGCCTGCTGCCCACGCCGGACATTGCGCGGAAAGCCATCCGGATGACGCTGGCGGGTTACCCGGTGATCATCCCCGGCCTCATGAACAGGATCAGCCATTTCCTCATGCAATTGCTTCCCGCCGGCTTTAAGTTGCGGCTGGTGTCCAGGGAGGTAAAAAAAGAAATCAGTTATTCGATATGACCAAAGTGCTGATCACCGGAGCCAATGGCTTCCTCGGCTCCAACCTTACCCGGGAAATGTACCGCCTGGGTTATGAAGTAAAGATACTGGTGCGCCCCACGGCGGACCTGAAGGCCATCGCGGACATTCCATGCGAGATATTCTCCGGCCGCCTGGACGATATCAACCATGTAATGCAGGCAGTGGAAGGCTGCGACATCGTGGTGCACGCCGCCTGTATCACAGACCAATGGGGCGTTTCCTTCGAGGAATATGAAAAGATCAATTTCACCGGTACCCGTTATGTGGTGCAGGCCTGTCTTCATCACCAGGTGCGGAAGCTGGTATATGTCAGCACCGCGAACACCATCGGGCCGGGCAGCCGCACCAATCCCGGCAGCGAGCTGAACGGGTTTTCACTTTTTAACGCCAACTCCGGTTATATCAACAGCAAATATCTCGCGCAGCAATACGTGCTGGAGCAGGTGGAACATGCGGGCCTGCCCGCCGTGATCGTGAACCCTACTTTTATGATCGGGCCGAATGATGTGAAACCCAGTTCGGGCAAACTGTTGCTGTATGGCGTAGGCAAAAAAATACTGTTTTATCCACCCGGCGGGAAAAATTTTGTCCATATCCAGGACGTGTGCCGGGGCATTGTGAAGGCGATCGATCAGGGAAAGACGGGGGATTGTTACCTGCTGGCGGGACAGAACCTGAGCTACCGGGAGTTTTTCCGGCTGATAGACCAGGTGCAGCACCGCAAAACATTGCTCGTAAGGATTCCTCCCTTCTTTCTGAAATTGGCCGGGATGGCCGGTTCCATGCTTGCCGGGCTTACCGGCCGCTCTCCCCGGCTCAATTATACGTCCGCGTATCTTTTATGCCTGCAAAACTATTACTCCGGCCGTAAATCAGAACGTGAGCTACAACTCCAATACACACCGGTGGAGACTGCCGTACGCGAGGCATTCTCCTGGTTTAGGGAAAATGCATACTTTTAATGAAGCGAATCACCAATATGGATTTTCAAAAGCACGACAGACTATTCACCAGCAAGCTTTTCCGATATCTTACCAGGATACTGATCCTCTATATCCTCAGCACGATCTTCAAATCCTTCGATCACAGTTTTGTGGAAGATATGCATGTATGGAGCATGAGAGGCCAGATGTTCAGCATCGTGTACGTCGTGTACGGGCTGCTCGTCTGGGAAGGCGCCATCCGGCTTTCCGCCTGGGTGGAGCGGCATACCGGGCCTAAAAAACTCGTCGCCCTGGCCATCAGCCTCCTTATCTACGGCATGTTCGCTTCCATTGGCTTCGGGCTGGTATACTCCGCCTTCGACGTACTGCTCTACCACCGTTACGAAGCCTGGGAAAGCGCCAGCAGCCTCAGTTATGACCTCAACTTCGGCACGTTCCTTTTCTATGTGCTTATACTCACGTTCAACGGTATCATCTACTATTATAAAGGCTGGAAGGAATACCAGCTGCAAACGGAAAGGCTGATGCGTGAGAACATCCAGGCGAAATATGACGCGCTGCGCAACCAGATAGACCCGCACTTTTTCTTCAATTCCCTCAGCGTGCTGACGAACCTCGTGTACAAAAGCCCTGATGTGGCGGCGGACTACATCACCCAGCTGGCCAAAACCTACCGGTACATCCTCGACAAAAAATTTGAGAACCTCGTGCCGGTACAGACCGAACTGGACTTTCTCGATTCATACCTCTTCCTTATCCGCATCCGCCACCAGAACAGTATCCGCTGCTCCGTGGAGATCGGTGAAAAGATCAGGGCCAAAGGCATGATACCGCCCGCTACCTTGCAGCTGCTGGTAGAGAACGCCATCAAACACAACCGTTTTTCGTCCAACGACCCGCTGCTGATCACGATCAAAAGCGAAGGAGACGAACTGGTGATCACCAACAAAGTAAGGGCGAGAAGTAATCCTGAAACACCCTCGGGCATCGGGCTGGAAAATATTCATAAAAGGTACGAGCTGGCCATTGGCAAAGGCATCCAGGTGTTTCCCTCCTACGATCTGTTCATTGTTAAAATACCGGTTATCCAGCAATCATGAATGTAGTGATATTTGAAGACGAAGTACATAACGCGGAAAGGCTGATCCAGCTGATCCGCCAGTGTAATCCCGACGTGGAAGTGCTTGGCATCATAGAATCCATCGCGCAGGGCTCGCAATGGCTCGCGGAGCAGCATCCGGTAGACCTGATGTTTATGGACATCCAGCTGTCCGACGGCAACTGTTTTGAAATGTTCACCCATACCAAAGTGCATACGCCGGTCATTTTCACCACTGCCTATGATGGTTTCGCCCTGCAGGCATTTAAACTGAACAGCATCGATTATCTGATGAAGCCGATCGAGCAGAAGGAGCTGTGCAATGCTTTACAAAAGTTCGAACAGTTCCGCCCGGCGCCAAATTACCAGGTGGATATCACCCGCATTGCGGAGGAGTTCCTGCGCCGCGACCATACGCGGTTCATTGGCCGGATCAACAACCAGCTGATCTATGTAAAAGCAAAAGACATCGCTTACCTCCAGTTCTCGAAAGGTGTCACCTGGGCCACCACCTTCGCACAGCAGCGGATGCCGCTGGATTATTCGCTGGACCAGATCGAGAAGCTGCTGGACAAACACGTATTTTTCCGCATCAACCGCCAGTTCATCATCCACATAGACGCTATTAAAAAGATCATGGCTTATTACAACAGCCGCCTCATACTCCAGCTGGAGCCGGCAGCCGCCGAAGATGTGATCATCAGCAGGGAAAGGGTAAATGATTTTAAGACCTGGCTGGAAGGCGGAAGAGCATAGTTATTCTTTCACGCCCAGCGCGCGCATAACTTCCGCGCGGTATTGCCGCCCGATGGGCAGCTCCTGGTCCCCCACTTCGATCGTGGTACTGTTGAACGACCGTATTTTGTCCACCGCGATGATGTAGGAACGGTGGATGCGGAGAAAACGGCCTTCGGGAAGTTTTTCTTCCAGGTATGTGATCCGCTGGTAACTGATGATCTCCTTGTCCGTGGTTTTTACTTTCACATAGTCTTTCAGGCTTTCGATATACAGGATGTCCTTCTCAAACACCTTTACCATTTTTTTATCCGCTTTCAGATAGATGAAAGTATCCGCGGCAGTTGTTGTTGCCGGGGATACGAGCATGGAAGGCAGGGTTACCGAGGCTTCCTGCGTGGCGTGATATTTATTGATGGCTACCAGGAACCGTTCGAAGGGAATGGGTTTCAGCAGGTAATCCAGTACGTTCAGTTCAAAACCATCCAGGGCGTAATCACGAAAGGCGGTGGTGAAGATCACTTTGGGGCGTTGCGGTAATGTTTTCAGGAAGTCGATGCCGCTGAGCTTTGGCATTTGAATGTCCAGGAAGAGCAGGTCTACACGGTTCTTTTGCAGGAACTGCAAGGCGTCTATCGCATTGTGGCAGGTGCCGGCGAGGCTCAGGCTATCCAGCTGGCCGATGTATTTCACGAGCACTTCCACCGCCAGGGGTTCATCGTCCACTACCAGGCATTTGATCTTGTTCATCCTTCCAGGTTTATTTTCAGGTCCACGGTAAAGCGGCCGGACTCCTTCTTCAGCGCCAGCGTATGCCTGCCGGGATACAGCAGTTCCAGCCGGCGGATCACGTTCCGCAGGCCGATGCCGTTGTTCTCCGCATCAGCGGCCGGGAATGCATCGTTTTCCGTATGACTGTTCTCCACTTTTACGCTGAGTACATCGTCTTTCACCTTCACGTCTATCGTCACCCAGACGGGGTCGGTCTCGTTGCTCACGCCATGTTTGAAGGCGTTCTCCACAAAGGGGATCAGCAGCAGGGGTGCAATCTGCCTGCAGTTCACATCGCCGGATACATTGAAGGAAACGTCCAGCGGCTGGCTGTACCGGATCTTTTCCAGCTCGATGTAATTGCGGATGTGCGTGATCTCTTTGTCCAGCAGGATGTTGTCCGCGCGGGAATCGTAGAGCATATAACTCATCAGTCCGGAGAGTTTCAGCACCACTTTTGGCGCCGCCGGGGAGGCCTGCAATGTGAGTGAGTAGAGGTTGTTGAGCGTATTAAAAAGAAAGTGCGGATGCACCTGCGCTTTGAGAAAATTCAGTTCCGCTTCGAGTTTTTCACGTACGATCTCCTGGTGGCGTTGCTCCTGGGAGAACCATTGGGAGAATATTTTTACCACCAGCGTAAAAAGCAGCACCGGGCTGAGGAACCAGAGCATGCCTTTGAAGATCATGTACCAGACGAACACCTGCTCGCGGTAAGTGGTATCCGGGTAAAATACCGGTTCAAAGAACTTTTCCTGGACGATGCGGTTGATCACCGAACCCACAAAAAGCAGCAGGACAGCGGAAACCGTATATGCCAGGTATTTTTTCCGGAGAAAAAAACGGGGGAACAATACGTACATATTCACATAAGCCACCAGGACAGCGGCAGGCAGCCCTCCCAGTTCTTCGAGGAAATAAAACAGCGTGCCCCGCTCCGCTTCCGCATGTACGCCGGTATTGACGAGCATGTAACAGACCCAGAAAAGAAGGTGTGTAAGCACACGGCTATTGGCGATATAATAATGTTTCCGCATCAGTCGAGGCCTAAATTAAGGATATTCTACCATCCGCCGTTCTTATTCGGCGAACGACATATTTCACCCGCTTTTCAGCATTAAAACGGCTCAAAACAGCCCGTGCCTGTCTTATGCCTTCCCAAAGCCATCGTTAGGCGAAAACGCGGCCCGCAGGCCTTATTATGGCGTTCATTTGCCGGATAAAACACGACCGCTATGCGTACTTTCTTGTTCCTATTGTGTTTCTCCTTCGGCGTTCAGGCACAGCCGAAGGATTCGGTTCCTTCCGTCAGACAGAAAGCCCTGCTTTCCGCCGGGCGGCAGTTGCAGGGGGATTCTATTCCTCCGCCAAAGGTCCGGCAGCTGGAAGGCGTCACTATCACCAGCCAGAAACAGCTGATCGAAAGAAAACCCGGCCAGACCATCATCAACGTGGACGCCCTGTTGTCCAACGCGGGCAGCAACGCGCTGGAAGTGCTGGAACAATCCCCCGGCGTGAAGGTGGACAATGACGTCATCAGCCTGAAAGGCAAACAGGACGTGACCATATACATCGACGGGAAACCCTCTTACCTGCAAGGCACAGAACTGACCAATTACATCAAATCGCTGCCGGCGGCCATCCTGGACAGGATCGAGATCATGCCCAGCCCGCTGGCGGGATACGATGCGGCGGGGAACGGGGGCATCATCAATATCGTCCTTAAAAAAGGGAAAGCCCGGGGCTTCAACGGCACGGTGAACTTCGATAATACGCAGGGCCGATACACCAGGATCGCGCAGAGCGCGAACTTCAACTACCGCGCGGACCGCCTCAACCTGTACGGCAACCTCTACAATTACAAAGGCACCGGTTTCTCGGATTTTACCAGCGAAAGGCATTACGCGGACCGTACCGTGTCCCAGGCCAGTTTCAACAAAATAACGTACGACCAGATACTGGTAAAACTCGGCGCCGATTACATCCTGACCCCCAAAACCACGATGGGCGGATCGGCTACTTACAATTATTTTCACCGTGGCGAAAACGCGCAACCGCAGACACAGCAGACTTACAAAGCATCAGCATCGGACACGGCCATTTCGGCGGACAACCGCGCTTCGCGCAATCATCATAACATATTTGCCAACATCTACCTGCAACACCGCTACGACAGCACAGGCCATGAAATATCCGCCGACCTTGATTATATCTCCTTCCTCCAAAGAAATAGTTTTGATAATTACAGCATCAGCCAGCCCGGCGGTTATGCGGAAAGCCTGTCCGGCGTACAACCTTTCGACATCCACATCTTCACCGTTAAAGCCGACTACAAACTGCCGCTGCGCAACGGCGCCAAACTGGAGGCCGGTTATAAATCCTCTTTTATGAGAACGGAGAACCGCGCCGTTTATACCGGGAACCTGCCGGAGTTCAACATTACGCAGCAGTTCAATTACCGCGAGAACATTCATGCGGCATATGCCAGCTACCAGGGAACGTTCCGCCGGTTCACTTACCAGCTGGGGCTGCGCCTGGAGCATACCGGCGCCAAAGGAAACCAGCCAGCGTCGAAAGACGCGCGGGATACTGCTTTTTCACGCAATTACACCCAGCTCTTCCCTACCCTGTTCGTCACTTACAAACCCGGCAGTACCGGCGAGCACCAGCTATCCCTTGCCCTGGGCAGGCGCATAGACCGGCCCGGGTACACAGACCTCACTCCTTTCGCCGCGCCCCGCGACCGCTTCACCTGGGACCAGGGGAATCCCGCACTGCTGCCGCAGTTCTCCATCAACTCCGAGCTTTCCTACACCTACCGCAATGCTTACACCGCATCCGTTTTTCACAACCGCCTGCGCGACGGGATAGACGCTACCATCGAAGTGCGGGACGACATATTTTACCGCCGCCCGCAGAACATCGGCAACAGAACTGTCACCGGCTTTACGCTGGACGCCACGCTCAAACCCGCCTCCTGGTGGACGGCAAACCCCACCGTGCTGTACACCAGCACCCGCACGGACGCCACGCTGTACAACCTGCCTATCCGCTTCACGGCGGACAACTGGAATTTTAATCTCATACAGCAGTTCAATTTCCTGGAGACCTGGAGCGCGGAGATAAACAGCGGCTACAGCACGCCGCAGGCATACGCACAGTTCACCCAGGCCGCCAGCTGGCATATTCATGCGGGCATCGGCAAAAAGATACTGCGGAGCAACGGCGTGATCAAACTGAATGTAAGAGATATGGCATACACCCGGGTGGACAGGCAGGACTACGACCGGCTGAATGGTGTCACCGGGTTTTCTTCCCGTAAATGGGACACCAGGAATATCACGCTCTTTTTCAGCTACCGCTTCAGCCAGGGCAGCAAAAACACACGCCCTTCGCGGGAGGCAGGCGCAAACGAAGAAAGCCGCCGGCTCCAGCAATCGGAATAAAAAAACCGGGCGGAAATACATCCGCCCGGCTGGTAAAACCATTTTAGCTAACAGTTATTTCCCTACAGGAATAAACAACACAGCATCTGCTACCGTTACGCCATCACCGCCTTCGCTGGTGATCTCCACAAAGGATTTTTTGCCTTTGGGGAATACGTAACTGCCAAGGTCCACCCATTCGCCGGAGGTTTGTCCTTCCACGCGCACGGACTCCGCCGTGTAAGGCACCTTGCTTTCCTTCTGCCCGTTGTACACGCTGATGTGCGTGGTGGATGAAAGGCCGGCCACTTTCGGTACATAGGTGTATACCTTGTAGGTACCGGCTGTGAGCACGTCAGGTGTAAAGCGCAGGGACATGGCCTGGCTGCTTTTGTCAGCCACATAAAAGGTAGGACCGTAAGCGCCTTTTTTCTCCTGCTTCCACTCGCCTTTTTTCACCACATGCGCGGCATCGTCGTTGTCCACGAGGATCTCGGCGGTGCTGTTCGTTGCCAGCGGACGGGCTTTCAGCTGCTGCTGTATTTTGCTGATGTCCACTTTCTGCACGGAAGTTTTGCCGTCTATCGCGGCCACGGCGGCAGTGGCGGAAGATTGCGCCAGTACCATAAACACAGGTTCCATGCGGATGGAGCCGTAAGCAATATGCGTGGCGGACAGGCAAACCGGCACCAGCAGGTTTTCGCAATCCTCCGCTTTCGGGATAATAGAACGGTAGCTGATCGGGTAAGGCCCGAAACCGCCGATCTGCACGTCACCTTCATTTTTCACCATCCCGTTCTGCACAATACGCTGGCAGTTGTGCGAATCCATTGTGTAAGCGGCCATGCCCACACCGTCTTTCACTACTTCCTTGCTTTCACAATTGGCCTGCGTCATCACGTAGGCGCCCACCATGCGACGCGCTTCACGCACATACATCTGGGGGCTCCAGTTGCCAAAGTCCTGGTATTCATCTTTCGGGTAGCCCCATTTCAGCATGGCTTCACGCAGGTGCTGGGGCATACGCGGGTCGTGACCGATGAAATACAACAAGCCCTTGTTATACAGTTCATGTTCTTTGGTGATCTTTTCGCGCGTAGCGTAGTCCGCTTCCGGGTAATTGTAATTCATGCCGATCATGTCCGTGGAAAACGAGCCATTATTATTGATGTCCGTTTTATGATTGGGCATGAGGTCGAATTTGAGGAAATGGCTGAGGCCGCCGGGTTTCGCCTTTTCCACCACGCGGGCCAGCAGCTCATAACGGGCGGGATCATATCCTTCCGGCCGGGTGATGGGTATCATATTGTCCGGCTGGTCCGTGAGGCATATCCTGAAATTGTACGCCTGCACTTTTTTGTCGCCGGCGCCATGCGGTGCCAGCGGCTCTGTGCTGATGCCCCATACCAGGCCGCTTTCCGGCTTGCCCGGTTCTTTGTACGGATCGATGCCGTCGGGGAACTGGTGTTTGTTCAGCAGCTGCACGCCGTTGTAAGTTTCGTTGTACTGTGCATTGGCTTCGCGGCCTACTGTATAGCTCACGCCGGCTTTGGCCATCAGGTCGCCTTCGTAGGAACAATCTATGAACATTTTGGCGCGGATCACGGAATGTTTGGCGGTGCCGCCTGCTGAGGGTTCCAGCTGTATCTCCGTAATACGCCCGCCCGTTTTTTGCGCGCCGGTGAGACGGTGTTGGTACAGCACTTCCACATCTCCTTCGCGGATGTATTCCTGGAAGGTACGTTCGGCTACGCTCGGCTCGAATATCCATTGCTCAAACTTGCCGTAATGTTTGCCGACGCGGCGGTAAAAATCGCGGGAAATGCCGGTGATGGCATATTTGTTCCCGATATCGGTGTAGCCCAGGCCGCCGGAGGTGAGGCCGCCAAGGCGTTTGCCCGGTTCTATCAGCAATACCGTTTTGTTCAGTTTTTTGGCGGTGTAAGCGGCAATTACGCCGGCGGAGGAGCCGCCGTATACGCAAATGTCCACCTCCCGCACAGACTGCGCGGAAAGCCCGGTGGAAACGCCCGCCAGGCAAAGGATTAAAAGGATTCGTAATTTCATCATGCTGGTAAGTTTTTAGTAGCCGGGATTCTGGTCTTTTACCGGGTCTATTGCTTTGTTATAATTGTATTCGATCGTGGGAATGGGCCAGAGCAAATGCTTCGGCAGCACCGTTTTGCCTTTCACCGCCTGTATCACCTGCCCGGCAATGCCGAGGCGCTTCAGGTCCGGCCAGCGTTTGCCTTCGGAGCAGTTCTCGTATGCCCTCTCTTTTACCACCAGGTCAATAAAAGCCTGTTTGCTGTTATGATCCGCCAGCTTAAAATCCACAGCGGGGTCAGCAATGAGCGGATTTTTGCCATAGGCCCTGCGGTGTACCATGTTCAGTTTTTCCATGGCGTCCGCATTGGGCGCGCCGTCCGCCTGTGCCACACATTCCGCGTAAAACATCAGGATATCCGCGTAACGGTACATGGGATAATCGTTTCCGCCGCTGGTGGTCGTGGTTTTGTCGCTGAACTTTCGGTTGATGAGCGTAGTGGCGCCCAGGCCGAAAGTTTGCGAGTACCAGTTAAAAGTATAACGCAGATCGTTTTTATCCCAGTTTTTGATAAAACTATTTTGCTCGGAATCGCTATAGAACGTATAATAACCGCCGGGGGGATAATAACCGGAGCCGGGGTAATGCGCATATATCAGGTACCCGAAGCCTTGCCCCGCCGGCGTCCGGGAATATTTGAGATAGAAGATCTCTTCCGTGGAAGACGTGATGTCCGGCCCGAAGAGCTTGTCAAAATCGGCTGCCACTGTTACATTCACGAGGGAGAACTTATTCGAGCTGATCACTTCCAGCGCCTTGTTTTTGGCGTCCGCGTAACGGTTCAGGTTCATCAGTACATCCGTGAGCACGGTTTTGGCCACGAGTTTGGAAGGTGTGCCGCCCAGGCGGGGCACGTCCGGCAGATTTTGCTCGGCATATTGCAGATCTTCCATGATAAAGGCATACACTTCCGCCTGCGTGCTCCTTTTCAGGTTGATGGAATCCATATTGAACTCTGTACGGATCGGCACGCCGGCCCAGTTCCGCACCAGGTAGAAATACGACAGCCCGCGCAGGAAACGCGCTTCCGCAAGGTAACGCTGTTTTTCCGCGTCGGACAGCTGGTTGCCTTCCGGCGTTTTCTGGATTACGATGTTCGCATTACGGATAGACAGGTAAAAATTGGTCCACATGCCGCCCACACGGGTAATATTGGTATTGTCAAGACCAATGTAATCATTCAAAGGGGCATGGCTGCCGCGGCCGTACATATATTCCGTGTAGATCTCCATCTGGCACTGGTATAGTGCGCCCAGCGCGCCCTCCTGACGTAAAGGCACATATATCGCATTCAGACCGGCCTCCACTTCAGCCGGGGTGTTATAAAAAAGTTCCGCCGCAATGGACTTTGGCTTTTCTTCCAGCATTTTGGTGCAGGAAGCCAGCAGCAGAACGGATAATATGATGAGCAAATACTGTTTCATATGCAATGATTAGTGTAAAGAAATGGATTAGAACCCGCAACGGACGCCGAAGGTCACCGATTTGTTCGTCGGGTACGTGGAATAGTCGATACCCTGACTGATAGAGTTGGCGCCACCATAGGCGTTGATCTCGGGATCGTACCAGGAATATTTGGTGAAGGTGATCAGGTTCTGCCCGCTGGCGTACACCTGCGCGCTTTTGAACCATTTCCAGCCAAAATTGCGCACCGGCAGGTTGTAGGCCAGCTGGATGTTTTTAAAACGCAGGTAACTGCCGTCTTCCACAAAGCGGGTACTCATGTTGCCCGCCAGGTTCCGTGTGATCTTCGGGTATTTGGCATTGGTATTTTCCGGCGTCCAGTGATCTTCGTACACTTCGCGGGGCAGGTTCAGCCCCATGCCCAGATCGAGGCTGGCGGCTTTGTTCAGGTTGAAGATGTCGTTGCCCTGGCTGCCCTGGATAAATACGGTCAACTCAAACCCTTTCCAGGCGGTGATGGAGCTGAGGCCATAAATAAAATCAGGATTGGGATCGCCGATGTAAGTTTTATCCTCCGCACTGATAATCCCGTCTTTGGTGATGTCTTCGTACCGGAGATTGCCGGTTTCGGTATACCCTATTTCTTTGTAACCATAGAAGATGCCCAGTGGCTGGCCTTCACGGAGAAGGTTCACATAGTCGTTCAGTGAGCCGGTATATAAAGTTCTGCCGAAAATGTCCTGCCCGTTATAGAGTTTCAGCACTTTGTTGCGGTTGAATGCAATATTGCCCGCCAGCGTCCAGTTCACATCTCCCTGCAGCACATCCGCTTCAAGGTTCAGCTCAACGCCGGTATTCTGGATCTCGCCCACGTTCTGCACCGTGGTGCGATAGCCCATGGAAGCGGGCAATTGCACATTGTTCAGCAGGTTAGTGGTTTTCTTTTGGTAAAAATCAGCTGTAAAACGCAGCGCGTTGCGGAGAAAAGCAATGTCCATACCGGCATCAAACTGCCGGGTGGTTTCCCAGCGCAGATCCCCGGGCAGCGTGGTGCCCGGTGCAAACGCGATGTACAATGCGTCCCCAAAGATAGTATTGGAAGAGCTGAGCTGGTTCAACGTCTGATAAGGGTTTACCGCCGTGCTGCCCGTACCGCCGTAGCTGGCCCTCAGCTTCAGGTCTGAAATGACTTTGCTCTGTTTCAGGAAGTCCTCGCTGGAAACCCTCCAGGCAAGCGCTGCGGAAGGGAAGTTCCCCCATTTGTTGCTTTCGGAGTAACGGGAAGAACCGTCGCTGCGGAAACTTACGGTAAGCAGGTACTTGTCGTTGTAGTTATAATTCAAACGGCCGAGATAAGACAACAGCACCCATTTGTTGTATCCTGAGCCGGGAATGCCGGGCGTATTTGCGCTACCGAGGTTGCCGGTGCCGGTAATATCACTGAGAAAACCCTGACCGGACCCGCGAAGGGTGTTGAAAGTATAATCCTGGTATGTGAAGCCCGCGGTTACATTCAGGGTATGTTTACCGAACTGTTTGCTGTAAGTGGCCACGTTTTCATTCAGCAGGCTCGTCGTCTGGTCCGTAAACACATTGGCGCTGCCCACGGAATTGACAGAGGGCTCGATGTTGTTGTATTGGTCCACCCGGTCGTTCGAGTTCTCGATACCACCGGAAATCCTGATGCTCAGGTCTTTCCAGGGTTTGATCACTAAGGCCGCATTGGCGAACACGCGGTCGCCCTTGATCAGGTCAGACTGCTCATGCAACGGCACCAGCGGGTTCACGATCACGTTTGAGATGAAAGGATAAGCGGTGTTTAACCTGCGATAGGATCCATTGGGCAGGTAAGGCGTGAGGCTCGGGGGAGACATCAGCATGGCGGAAATGAGATCGTTACCGCGGTTGCCGGGCTCCTGGTTTTTCCGGTTGCTGTTCAGCCGGGTAAGGATCACGTTGTAGTTCACGGTAAATATCTTGCTGATGTCGTGCTCAACATTGGCGCGGATATTATATCGTTTATAGTCGCTGTTGCGCACAATGCCATCCTGCGTAAATGCGGCGCCGGAAATGGAGAACTTCGTTTTCTCCGTCCCCCCGTTCACCGTGGCGCTGGCCGTAAACATCGGGGCGTCGCGCAGCACCAGGCCCTGCCAGTCCGTACCCGGGTTCGCCGACAAACTGTCTATCTGGCCCTGCGTGAAATAAGGGGCCAGGCCGTCGTTCTTCGCCTGTTCGTTGTACAGTGTGGCGTATTGCTGCGCGTTCATGAGCGGCATTTTTTTGGATACACGCTGTGTGGTGTAACCAAATTCCACGTCCACGGAAGTCTGTTCTTTTTTCCGGCCGCTTTTTGTAGTGATCATCACTATACCGTTTGCGCCACGTGAACCGTAGATCGCAGTGGAAGAAGCATCCTTTAATATTTCAATGGATGCGATATCCGAGTTTTGTAAAAAGGTGGGATTACCGGAGACAGGGAAACCATCTATCACGTACAGCGGTTCGTTTCCGCCCAGGATGGAGTTCACCCCCCGGATACGCACGCTCATGGCGCCACCCGGCGAGCCATTGTTCTGCATCACCCGCACGCCCGGCGCGCGGCCGCTGAGGGCCTGCATGATATTGGTGGTCGGATAGGAGGTAATGTCTTTTGATTTGATCTGGGAGAGGGAACCTGTCAGGTCCGATTTACGCGCGGTACCATAACCTATCACCACGATCTCGTCTGTGCTGCTCACGGACTGTGCCAGTACAAAGTTGATGGGGTCTGTGCCGGTCACAGGTGTTTCCTGGCTTTTGTAGCCGATGTAAGACACGACCAGCACGGCGCCCCGTGGCACCTTGAATTTATAAGCTCCATTCACATCCGTAGCAGTACCGGTAGAAGAGTTCTTTACCATCACAGAAGCGCCGGGAAGGCCCTGGCCTTTGTCGTCCGTTACCTTACCCGAGGCCACGATCAGGGTGTCCTGCTGTGCGTCGAATATGATCTTCGTGACAAAGCTCTGTTCCTTCTGTTTGATCACGATGTTTTTACCAACGATGGAATAAGTAAGCGGCTGGTCTTTGAGGCAAAGGTCCAGTGCGAGATCCAGCGGGTAGTTTTTAAAGTTGACGTTGACGCGCGCTGCTTTGTCGATGAGGGAATGGTCAAAGAAGAAGACATAGCCAGTTTGTTTTTCAATATACCGGAATACTTTTTCCAGCGGCGCGTTCCTTTCGGAGATAGTTACGCTCTGGGCGTATCCCCGGGCACTCACCTGCAAACATGCACACAATAAAATAATCAAGGAAAACTTCATAACTAGCAGTGTTTTGGCGATCAGCCGCCATTTAAAATACCGCGTACAATCAGGAATAAATTGCATAATTTTGGTTTGTTAGGGTAAAAGAATCCCGCCCGGCTCAAACAAGCCGGGGTTGCGGAATACCGTGGAATGATTTCATCATGGTTTGCCCTTACGATCTCTGCCGGTTCCGACTGCCATCGGGCCGGTTTTTTTATGGGCCAGTGTTGCTGTTAGTGTTTCTTCATAACTGTTTGTTTTTTCATAACGAATATTGAACTACGGCATTACAATTATTTTCTTTCCTTCGATCCTGTAATGCACTTTACTTAATTCGAGTATTTTCAGCACTTCGGTCACGCTGCTGCTCCTTTCGATCTTACCGCCGAACTGCCTGGGCGCGATCTGTCCCTCGTAGGTGATCTCCGCGTCGTACCACCTGCCTATCTGCCGCATCACGCCCTGGAGGCTTTCGCGGTTAAAATGGAAATAACCGTTTTTCCAGGCCACCACTTCTTCCACATCCACGCCATCCTGCGTCGTGATGCTCCCGGCAGGGCTCAGCTGCGCCTGCTGCCCGGGGGCCAGCTGCACCGCCTGCGTGCCGTGCTGCACCTTCACCGCGCCTTCCAGCAGGGTGGTGCGTATGCCCGGTTCGTCAGGGTAGGCCATTACATTAAAATGCGTGCCCAGCACCTGCACGGCCATTTCGTTCACCTTTACCTTAAACGGCATGGAAGGGTTTTTCGCCACTTCAAAATAAGCTTCGCCGCTCAGCTGCACTTCCCTTTCCTTTCCTTCAAAAGCGTTCGGGAAACGGAGCGATGACGCTGCGTTGAGCCATACCTTGCTGCCATCGGGCAATATGATGCGGAACTGCCCGCCGCGTGGCGTGGCCAGTGTATTGTAACCTATTGCACGACCTTTGCCGGAAACGCCGGAGGCGTTGTAAGCCAGCTGCCCGCTGTCCAGCTTGATCACCTGTACATTGCCCTGGCTGGCGATGGCGCCGTTGCCCGCACTGTCCAGCGTAATGCGGCTGCCATCCGCGAGGGTAAGCACGGCTTTGTTGCCGCCAGGCTGTACCTGGCCGGCGCCCTGCGCCTGGCTGGCCTGCTGCTGCCGGCTGCGTGGTTTGGGCTGGTCCAGGACGACCAGCACGGCCGCTGCCCCGACAAATACAGCGGCGGCGGCATATCTCAGGTACCCGAAACGGGTAGGTGTCTCTTTTACGGGGGTGGGGCGTTTTGCAAGGATGGATTTGCGGACCGCATCCCGGCGCGCGGGATCTGACATGCCGTGAAGCTCCCGGTTTTCCAGCAGCCCGCTGATGGCGGCCTCCCATCGCCGGCGCATGCCCTCGTCCGTGAGGGAATGCAATACCTTCTCGGCCTCTTCCCGGCTTAAATCCTCGCTTAGGAACCTGTCCAGCAATGCATCAAAAGTTTTCTGATCCATAACGTGTATTAAATTAAAGCCCGGGCCTGGGAAGCCTGAACAATGTAAAGACGCGCGACATGCCCCAAGGGAGGTGCCGCTGTTGAAAAAAAATGCGGGAAATAATGAAATCCCTTTCCCTTGGCGGGAAAGCGGGGTAAAATAGATCCGGGGATGAAAGGATACAACCGGGCAAAAAAGTCAGGAATGGAATAAAAACACGGCCCAGACGAGCAGGTGGGCGCCTGAGGGGTGGTTGGCCAGGGCTTTGCGGAGACTGGCGATGGCCTGTACAATGTAACTTTTAATGGTAATACGGGAAACACCCATGGTAACAGCTATTTCCTCGTGCCGCATGCCTTCATACCGGCTCAGCCTGAAAGCCTTCTGCTGCTGAGGCGGCAGCCGCCTGATGGCCTGCTGGATGGTACGATCCAGCTCACGTAGCTCCGCCGCGTCATCCACGCGCTCCGCCCCGTCTTCCCGGAAACAGGAAAGGATGTACTTCCGGTAAGCGTCTTGCGAAGCCAGCTTCCGGAAGCGGGAATAGATCATATTCCTGGCGGAAATGAACAGGAAACCGTCCAGGCTGTCCACCCCGGCCAGTGTGGCGCGTTTTTCCCAGATCATGGCAAACACGTCCTGCGCTACGTCTTCAGCGATGGTGGCGGATTTGGTGAGTAATAAAGCAGTGGAAAACACGGCATCCCAGTGCCGTTCGAAAATAACCTGGAAGGCATACTCGTCTCCGTCCGCAAGCAGGCGCAACAACTCCTTTTCACTATGTGGAATATTCTGCATGAACCGATAGACGGGATAAGACGGTTAAAACGATTTTGGTGATTCCTTGTTGAATTAAAAGTAGTAAAAAAACAGATGACAGGTGCAAATCATTAAAAAAAGACATATCGCATTGGCAGGGATGCAAATATTTGTATTATTGTTTAATAATCCTTTCCTATGAGCTTTATCAGCAGGTTATTCGGCAAAAAGGAAAAAGTGGAGGTCATGACCAATGCCTCTTTCTGGAAATGGTTTGCCCGCCACGATAAGGAATTTTACAAGGTGCTGGACAAAGGAACGGATATAGACAGCCGGTTCATGGATAAAGTGATCCCGCAACTGCACCAGCTCAACGAACATTTTTATTCACTGGCCGGCAAATATGACGAACAAACCGTTGAAATGGTGATATCCGCCGAAGGGGACATCAAGTCCTTCGTGTTCGTGGAAGACCTGGTGGCCGCCGCCCCTCCCCTGCGCGGCTGGAAATTTACCGCGCTGAAACCAGGCCTCGGTTTCTCCGAGATCAAAATCGGCATGAACGGCTATGAGTTCAGCAGCCAGAACATCAGTTTTTACAGCAATGAAAACAACGAGTACCCCGACGAGATAGATATCACTTTTGTACATACGGACTACAACGAAGAAAACAAAAAAGAGATCGGCAACGGCATCATGATCTTCCTCGAAAACGCCCTCGGGGAGCTGGATACCGCCACACTGATAGACAATATACAATTTGGAAGCGGCATCGGGGAAACGCTGATCCCGCTCGAAAAACTGGAAGATTTCCTGCGCTGGCGCGAAAAAGAATTCGTGGAAAAATACAAAGGCACCCGCAGCAATAATGAAAACGACCTTTACTCCGTCGTAGAAGGCCACGACAATTACGACATGCCGCTGATCGCCTGCATCAACTCCGAACTGCTGGAATGGGATGCCAAACCCTCCCATCCCTGGATGCTGGTGGTAGAACATGAATTTCATGCGAACGACAATGGCATGCCTTCCGCGGACATGAACGAGGCCCTGGGCGATTTCGAGGACGGCCTGCTGGACAGCCTGCATGAAAAAGAAGGTCATCTGTACCTGGGCAGAAGCACGGAAGGCGGCTCCCGCTTCATTTTTATAGCCTGCCGCGAATTCCGGGAAATATCCCGGCAAACCGCCGCCTACCTGGATAATTACCCGCTGAATATCGACGTGAATTACCGCATTTACAAGGACAAATACTGGATGACCATGGAAAAATTCATTCCCGCTCCCTGACCCCGCATGAAGATATTTGCAGACATACTCCGCTCCTTTATCGCCTATCTACTGCTCTGCCCGGGCACTTTCCCGGCCCAGAAACAGCACTACACCGGTATCCCCTGGTACAACCCACCATGCTACCTGCGTAATCCACACCCTAACAAAGTCGCATTTCACCCTGTGCAAAGTTAAATATTCCCCTTATTTTTGATGCGTACATAACCTACAAACCATTACAATATGAAGAACAGCATCCTTAACATTCAACCATTCAGTACCGACCTGGCTGCACTCCTGCTGAGAGTTCTCTTTGGCGGCTTATTTATTTATCATGGCTGGGGGAAACTGTCCAACTATGAGGCTATGCTCGGTATGTTCCAGGACATTATCGGCATCGGCATAAAACCCACAGTGATACTCGTGATATTCGCGGAGTTTTTCTGCGGCATCTTTGTATTGCTGGGCTTCTTTACCCGCCTGTCCGTAATCCCCATCTTTATCACCATGCTGGTGGCATTTTTCATAGCTCATGGCAAAGATCCTTTCCAGGTGAAGGAGCTTGCATTTGTTTATCTCGGGCTTTCCATCGTGATATTTATCCTGGGCAGCGGCCGGTATTCACTTGATGCGGCATTCCGTAAAAAAAGTTAGGCATTGATTGCCACAAAATAAAAAGAGCGGTGATTGTCACCGCTCTTTTTTTATGTCTTATAGATACAGTTCTTAGAATCTTGCGCTGATACCCGCTTTGGTCCAGCTGATGTCGTAGCCCAGCTCCGCAAAAACGCTGATGTTTGAGGTGAAATAATAACGGCCGCCTACTACAACACCTACAAAAGGATTCACGGTGTTGTCCTCTACAAAAACGCCGGGAGCGCCGTCTGCTTTGTAGTTTTCGGTACGTACACCTATCAGCGCAGCGCCGTATACATTGTACTTTTCAGTCACCAGTTTTTCCCAGTAATAAGTACCGCGCGCAGCGATCAGCAGCGTGTTGAACTTATCCTTATAACGGTTGTCACCGATATTGTATTTGTACGCCAGGCTGCGGTAACCCACGATGGCGCCTACGCCCAGCAGGCCGGGGCCGATCTCTTTGGGCCAGATGCGCTCGTAAGATACGCTGAGGGCGGGGAAACCGTTGTAGGAGGAATTGAAAGAATAAGTGGAACCGAAACCAATGCCGACGTTGATCACATTATCGTTTACAGAAAGTTTTTGGGAGTAGGCTGTTGAGCACAACAAAAGAAAAAACAGCGTCACTGGATAAATTGCTCTTTGTTTCATGAATGTTTTATTTTGATTTGGGCGCCAAATTATAACATTATTTATTGCCAGAATAATGATTCAGGCTGAGTTGTCATATTTACCGGTTTAACCGGATGGAACCATACATGGTTACGGGTATACAAGCCTACCTGTTTCCAGGTAGATAGCCTGTTTTGATATCTGAAATTACCGTGTGTCCTGTAACGTTATCAAACTATAACGCGGCCGGCTATTGTAAAAAAACACAAATATTCGGGTATTGGGAATGGATCCGCGGTTAATAAAATATCAGCGTAAACTTCCCGGGCTCACACCGAACTTTTTCCTGAATTCATTGCTGAAATACTGGAGGGTGGAATAGCCCGTTTCATAGGCTACTTCCGTAACAGTTTTCCCGCCGCCGCGTATCAGTTCCCGCGCCGTTTCCAGGCGGTACGATTTCAGGTAGCCGAATACGGAAGCACCGAACATCTTTTTGAACCCCTTCTTCAGTTTAAATTCATTCAGCCCCGCCTGCCTTGCCAGCATGCTGAGCGTAGGCGGGTTCTGCAGGTCGCGTAGTAACAGTTCCCGCGCGTCACGCACTTTGTTCATATCCGCCGCGCTGAGCCCTTCCGGGCGCACTTCTCCTTTATTGGCCGCTTCCAGCTGCCCGCATTGTAATGCCAGCAGTTCCAGCATTTTGGATTGCAGGAAAAGGTTCATCAGTCCGCCATGATAACAGCCCTGCTCGATCTCCAGGATGATGGCCAGCATACGCGGCGTAAGCGGCATATTCGGGCTGTGCAGGTAAGGCGTCGGTTTATTTGCCGCGATGCTTTCCGCCAGCTGCCCCATCACCGGGCCGGCGTGCTCCGCCAGCTGCAGGAACCGTTCGCGCTGAAAGCCCAGCAGCAGGATCTCAAGGTCTTGCTGTACTGGTATTTCGGTGCTCATTGCAGTATAGGGGTTCATAAACACGTTGTGCTGGCGCGCGGTGAACGTGCGCGGCCCGCCGCCGGAATAAGGCGTGGTGGTGAGGCAGCCCTGTTTTAGAAAACCCATCCCGGGCAGGGGAGCCTGTTCATTGGTGGTGAGCCGTATATGTTCATATATATTGATGTTAAAAAAGCTGATATGCATGCCGTCAAAAAAATGATCGCGCACGCGCACATCCCAGAAAGGCATGCGCTCGCCCTGCCATTCCTCCCAGGCCCTGGAAGGCTGAAGGCCCTTCTCCCTGTCCGACTCGAATAAAATCTCGTTTGTACCGTACCTGTAGACCCTTTCCATAGTTCTTTTCATTTTACGCAATAAATAATCCCGATCCTGCAACATGCCGCCGCGGTAAATCCGTCTCTTTGTATCCGGAATGCGTTGTACCTGGTTGCAATGCCTGTTCATAAAACGGCATATCCGTTCCGCACCCCTATGCGCGGCAGGATATTCGGTTTACTTTAACATATGTGGCGGATGATCTATCTGATTTTATACAAGGTACTGGGGTACCGTTATGCAGTAGTATTACAAAACCTTTCCCGTTCTTTCCCGGAAAGGTCCTATGAGGAGGTGAACCGCCTGGCGGACGTTTTTTACCGTCATTTCTCCGGCATCTTCCTGGAAATGGCATTGATGCTGCTGGCACCGGCGGGTTTCGTAAAACGGCGGGTACAGGTGAAAAACATTGACCTGCTGAAACATTACCATGCACAACAGCGCAACGTCATGATCATGCTGGGGCATTATGGCAACTGGGAATGCCTGAGTGTGCTGCCTGCCCATGTAGATTTTGACATACACGCCGTATACCAGCCGCTGAGCAATGCGTTTTTTAACAGGGTGATGCGCAGGCTCCGCTCCCGTTTCGGGATGAAGCTGCTGCCGGTGGACAAAGCGGCGCGGCATATGCTCACCGCGCGGAACAAAGCCGGGGCTTATATATTCGTGGCGGATCAATGCCCGGGCAAAGAAGCCCACACCGTCGATTTTCTCCGCCAGCCCACCCCGGTGATCACCGGGGCGGAGCGGCTCGCCAAAACGACGGATGCCGTGGTATTGTACGCCACTGTCAGCAAATCGACACACTCCGCATCCTGGGAAATATCCTTTCAACTCATCTCCGACGCACCCGGCCAGTTACCGCCGTTCGCCATTACGGAACGTTTCTCCCGTTTCCTGGAAGAAGACATCCGGCGGCAGCCGCAATACTGGCTGTGGACGCACCGCAGGTGGAAAAACCGTTCGTAACCAATGACAACTTTCCTCATCATCGCGGGCGCCTTCCTGGCCCTGTTCATGCTGATGCTGGCCGTGCTGGTCACGCTGATGCTGCTGCATATGCACCGCAGTTCCTTACCCACAGAGCTGGCCTGTGTGCCGAAGTATTATGAAGACGGGCATATCTGGGAGGGCACCGCATAGTTCGCCGGCAGGTAAAACATACCGGGTTACATCAAAGCCGCCACAGCATTACTTTCACAGCTTCTTCTTAACAAACAGATTACACACCCTGTACTTCACTTACTGTTGTTTCTGCATTTCACACCAAACAGAACCAACCATTAATACTTATTATTTAGTAACCATGTTTGTTTTGCTGTCTTTGCACACAATATGCCATTCACAATCATTTAACAAAATCAGGTGCGGATTTAATTAACTTAGATTTCACAACGAACATATCCACTGTTTTCCGATTACACCCAAACAAACTCCGTGCATATGGAGCCCCTGCAACGCTTGAAAAACTGGTTTGCATTATTTGTGCAAGCCGTCAGATCTGTCATTCTCGCCGGCACTTTCAACCTGGAAGAAGAAGCCAGGAAAAAGGTACAACTGGTCAACACGCTCTGCTTCATCACCGCCGTACTGGCTATATCCATCGGGTATGTATTTTACCGGGCCACCGGGCTGCGGGAGATATTTATACCGGCCGTGACGGAAGGAGTATTGTTTGCAGGCATCATTGTACTGAACAGGCAAAGGCACTACGGCGCGGCCAGCGTAGGCGTACTGCTGGTGCATTGCGCGGGGGCATTATATTTTTCCATGCTGCTGGGGCAACTGATGAATTTCTCGCTCATCGTCGTGTTCCTTTTCGGGCTGTGTTTCCTGGTATACTCCAAAAAAAGACAACGGGTCCTTGGCCTTGCAGCCACCGCGCTGACGCTTCTTTTCCTGGAGATCAATTTTTATTACCGCTTCGTCCCTCCCATCGAAATATCCTTACAGAATCAATACCTTTTCCGCTGGATCGCCATGCCGTCTTTCCTGCTTTTTGACGCGATGGTGCTGTATTATTACATCCAGGAAAACAAACGTCTGTTTCAGCAGGTGAAAATGGTTGTATTCAAAACTACCCACGAGCTGCGCAACAACCTCACCTCCAATTCCATCCTGCTGGAGCTGCTGAAAAACGATGCAAAGGAAAACCCGGACCTGGAGCGGATCAGGCCGTATATAGATCAGCTGAGCATCATCAATGCCGGTATGAGCAACGTTGTAAGCAATGTGCTGAGCATGGGAGAAATTGAAAGCGGCAAAATGGATACGCTCGAAAACCATACGTTCCACATACGCCCCTTCCTGAACAATATCGTCGGCATACACCGCATTAAAGCACGGCTGAAAGGTGTTACCATCAAACTCTACATAGACAAGGGCATACCGCCCATCATCGTCAGCGACAGCAACCAGCTGAACATCGTGATCACCAACCTGCTGTCCAATGCGGTGAAATACGCCAATGAAAACAGCGAGATCACGCTAAAGATATTAGTGGCCGATGCATTTTTCCGCATCTCCGTGAGCAACCATTGCCCTGAGATTGCGGGGGATAAACTAAAATATCTTTTCGAAAAATTCTTCACCGCCAAAAAGAACAACCAGGTGGAAGGTTCGGGCCTGGGGCTTTACATCGTCAAAAACATCGTGGATAGTTTCAAAGGCACTTACGCTGTAAAAAGCAGCCAGCGCGAAACAACCTTCACCATCAAACTGCCGCTTAAGTCCGGCCACCCGGGCAACCTGCCCGAAGAGCACGACGACTACATCTACCGGATGGACAATGCGCTGGTGCTGTTCGCAGAGGACGATCTCATGAATCACCGCCTGCTGAGCAACCTGCTGCAATCCTTTGGCTGCACGGCTTCCGGCAGCATCAACGGCCGGCAGCTGATAGAAACGCTGGGACAGTGCAACATCCTGCCGGACTGCATCCTGCTGGACGGGCAGATGCCCGAAATGAGCGGGCTGCAAACCCTCCGTTACATCAGGAGCCACACGGTGTATCACGAAATACCCGTCATCATCATCACCGGCAGGACCGAAAACAAAGAAGAACTGCTGGAAGCAGGCGCCTCTGCGATCATTACCAAACCCTTCGACAAAAAGACGCTCTTCAGCGTTATCAGCCGTCATTTGCTGGCCATCAGCGCAGACCAGTATTAACGAATATACCTACGCCGTTTTAGCAGGCTGAAGGTCCAGGCTGGGATGCCCGCCTTTTTTGTAGCGGTCTGTGAGCTGCAGCGTCCAGTGCAGGTATCCGGCTATCATCAGTTCCAGGTTGTCCACATACTCCTCCACCGCTTTATTGTATTCCCCGAAGTTGGGCAGGGAAGCGCTGATACAGACAAACTCCGCCACATCCTTATCGTGCACTTTCAGCATTTCCACATACGCTTCGCTGAGCGAGCTCCCGTTGTGATGTTCCAGCATCAGCACAAGGTTCAGCACATCATGGCCTTTTTCCAGGTGCGCGGAAAAATAATCGTTGCTCCATGACAGGATCCGGCAGGTGAGATAAGCGAGCCTTTCCAGGTAAGGGTGCCTGATCACAGGCCCTGGCAGTACGGTGCCGGTAATGGCTTCCGCGAGGTTCACCATCGGCAGCACGTTCACCGCTTTGGTGCGCACGGCTATGAAAGTATCCATATCCGGGAAGATCATGGGCACGCGGTATTTCGTTTCTTCCTTCAGGCCCTGGAAGTACAATTCGATGCTTTCGCAGAACCGTTCCAGCCATTCCGGCGATGAGATGGCCAGCAGTTCTTCGCGCATGACGGGCAGGGTGGCATAGAGCGGATCATTGCTGGTGAAGCGGCCATGCCGCAGCGCCTGCAATGAAATGTCTTCGATGATCTGCACCTGTTCGGGTGAGGAAAATTCATAACTGTCATCTACCGTGAACGCCCAGATAAAAAAACGGCAGATGGCCTGCAGCTGCTGCATGGAGGCCTTCGGGAAGATACATCCGCCGCAATGGCCCATGCCGGTGTGGAGGTATTTCTTTTTTACTTTTTCCGGCAGGAAATCAAAGTGAACGGATACCCAGGAATGAATGATGTTCTCCATGTCTTCAGCGTGCGGATTGGTGCTGTGAGTAAAGGGGTAGTGTAATGTGTTTGCATTTAACATGTCTCCCATGATTCAAAGTTTAATGGTTAATAATCATAATATATCGAATGGTTATTTCCTTTCAACTTCGCGGTACGCGGGTTGATCATGTCTTAGCTGCATATACAATAGAGGAAGAGGTAAAAGATGGCAGTAGCGAACTGAACCTGTGTCTTTTATAAACCTGTGCTTTGGAATAATGCGGGTGAATAGAACACCGGTTATAAGTTACACCAATCAATTGGTGTAACGTAGGGTCGCTTCGTTAATGTGTACGAAGTACAGGGTGAGAATTGGTAATGGGAATGTCTTTTTTTGTTAATGCTGTTTTTTACCGATGTAGACTGCGATGGTATCCGTGTCTACCCCGGCATGTACGATGGTTTTCTTTTCGGCCAGCACTTTGCCGTCCTGCTCGATCCATATGATCTTACGGCCGGGCATCAGGCGTTTGAGGGGCGTTGCGCCTGTGCTCAGCTCTTCGGTATAACGTGGCGCCAGTACCATTTCCGGCTTGATGAACACCTTGATGCCGGGGATCTGCACGCCCGGGGCGCCTTCTTCTTCCACGCTTACCTTCACGTTCACCAGGGCCGGCGTTACAGGGCTTGCGGCTCCTGCTCCGGTCATTTTCCCGCTGATGTCATCTTCTATATAACCGAGCACGGCGATGATGGAATCGGGCTGTTTGAAGGCAAAAGATGCATTCATAAGGGCGGCGTAATTGTCCAGCTCCTGGTAGAGTTTTTGTTTGTACCGGAGGGAGTTCACGACATTAAATTTCGCATCGGAATAGTTCCAGTCGGAGATCTTTGTGATGAGCTGGTCTATCCGGTCCACCTGTTTGATAACAGGCGCGTAAGCAGCTTCTTTGTCCGCAAGGTCCGCCCAGGTGCGGTGGGCAGCCAGCAATGCGGTGTTCATTTCCTGTAAGGAGTTGCTGAGGGAATCATTGACCTTCCTGGGGTCCTGGGCACGGGGGGCGCTCACGATCAGCATAACGGGAAGGGCAGCCATTACTGCCCGGTGTAGAAAGGGCCTGTGGTTCATGGTATAGAAGGGGTTTTACCTGATAAGTTTACTATTGAATATATGGAATTTAATCCTAATAATCACATTAATAAATGCCCCATACATAAGTATTGATCTGACAAACAAAAAAGCGTGCAACCACAGATGTGGCTGCACGCTCAGTTATGAAAAAGTAATCAATCCGTATTAGTAACCCTGGTTTTGTACCAGGTAGCCGGGGATCACCGATGCGCCGTCAATAGTGGTTTGCGGTATCGGGAAGATCCTTTTGTTTTTGTCTGTGTTTGTTTTTTCCGTCCAGGTGCCTTCGTATTTACCGAAGCGGATCATATCCGTACGGCGCTGGCATTCCCAGTAGAACTCGAAGCCTCTTTCACGCAGCAGCAGGTCCAGGTCGATGGTGGTGAGCGCAGGAGCGGGTGTGGAAGCCGTCCTGGAAGCTCTTACGGTGTTCACATCCGTCAGTGCGGATGCCATCGCATCTCCCCTTCTGAGTTTGGCCTCAGCACGCATCAGGTATACATCCGCCAGGCGCAGGATCACGATGTCGTGTTCGCCGAAGTTACGGCCGCTTACAGAGGTTTTGCTGAATTCGTATTTCGATACCCTGAAGCCGGTGTTGTAATTGCTGCCGGCAACGGTGAAGTCGCACTGCTCGGTGAAATTCACCGCCATGGTGGGCCTGTTGCGGGTGTCGTAAAACAGCGGGCCTACTTTCATTTTACCGTCGTCGCATTTGAGGAATACGCCGCCTTTGCGGATGAGGCCGTATTGCTGGCCGCGAAGGATGCCGCGGTTGATGTTAAAGGCGGCGGCGGCAACGCAGGTATCGTTGGGATTGGTATAAACGCCCAGGTTCTGTTTGTAAAAGCGGGGATCCGCGGCGGCGGGGTCTACCGGTGCATAGGCATTCACCCAGCTGCGGTAAAAATCCGGTGTGATACCGGGACCGTCCGTACCGTTCGCGCCGGTATAAGCCGGGATGGGGAACTGGTCCCCGGAAAGGGAAAAGTAAGCCATACGGTTGTGACCGTTCAGGTCGGCACGCTGGTCCACGGCAAAGATCAGCTCTTTGTTCGTATGGTTCGCATCGTCGAACAGGGCGAAGTAGCTGGGTGACAAAGTATAGGCATTGCTGCCAATGATCTTGTCGCAGTACTCCACCACTTTGTCCATATCCGCTTTCTGGAAAGTGAATGCGGTGGCGTAGCGGTCGCGGTACACGGCTGCATTGAGGTGCAGGCGGGCGAGCAAACCCCATACGCCGGCTTTGGTAAGCCTGCCGGGGCCGGTAGTGTTATCCAGCACAGGCTCCGCCGCTTCCAGTTCCGTCCGGATATAAGTCATAGCCTCTTCGCCTCTCAGCACTTCGGAGGTAGCGGTGGGGTCTTCTTTTTTGAATACCACGCCGAACATGTCCAGCGTAAGCATACAATAATACGCCCTCGTGGCCCTTGCTTCCGCGAGGAACACCCTTGCGTTGGGATCTGTATTGGTAGGCAGCGCCACCACGGCAGACAGCGCGCGGGAGATCCCCTGGAAGATATGATTCCAGGTGCTGCGGATATTCGGGTCTGTACTGGTGGTTTCGTGCCTGTGCAGGGACATATAGATACCGTTATCCCCCCAGTCTGTACCGCCGCGGTATGGCAGAATGGCTTCGTCGGTAGATATTTCCTGTAAAGCGAAATAGTTGGTATGCAGGAAGATGTCCGGCAGTTTTGCATATACCGGTGCAATCAGGCCCTCTGCTATCTGTTTATCCGTGGAGCCGGTGGAAGACGTTTCATCCAGCACATTTTCTTCCAGTTTCGTGCAACCTGCAAATACTGAGAAACCCAGCAGCAGTGCTATTATTTTCTTATTCATGATCCGGGATATTAGAATGAAACATTTAAGTTAAAGATGATGGACTTTGCTTTCGGGTAACTCAGCCAGTCTACGCCGTAAGAGTTAACCCCTTCCACCGTACGGTCTGTATTCACTTCCGGATCGTAACCATTGTATTTGGTGATCACAAAAAGGTTTTGACCGGTAACGGAAAGGCGCAGCATGGAAGCGTATTTGCTGATGCCGAGCGCCCTGGTGTTGAAGTTATATCCGAGGGTCACGTTGTTCAGGCGGAGATATGCACCGTCTTTCAGGTAACGGGTACTTACCGGCGCGGCATTATTCACCGATTCTTCCGCGTACTTGATCGCTTCCGGCGTAGTATTCACGCTTTTGGAAAGTCTCAGCTTATAGAAGTTAGCGTTCGCCGTATTGTCATATATCTTGTTGCCGCCCACGCCATTAAAATTTGCCAGGAGGTCGAAGCCCTTATAAGCTACGCTTGCGTGGAAACTGTACATCACCGTAGGTAATGCGGTGCCAGCCGCAATGCGGTCTTTATCGCTAATGGTGCCATCGCCGTCTGTATCGCGGTAAGTGCTCAGGCCGTCTTTGTCGAAACCTGTCCATTCTCTCAGGTAAAAGGTCCCCAGCGATTCACCGTTCACGTAGCCGTTGATGGTTGCGGAGGTGAGGCCGGAGCCGGAAGCAGAGCCTGTCGTGATCACCGAATACGGGGAGTTCTTCAGCTCATTCTTTAATAAAGTGATATTGCCGCCTACATTAAAATTCAGGTTGCGGCCTGATTTGTAGTTATACTCCAGGTCCGCCTCAAGGCCGCGGTTGATCACCTTCGCATCCTTCACGTTTGTCCATACTTCATTTGAAGGCTGTATGGGATCCGCAACATTCACTTTCACGAGCATATTGCCGGTCGTTTTGCTGAATGCGTCGATAGAGCCGGTGAGCGCGCCGCCCATGAAACCGAAGTCTATACCAACGTTGGTCTGGTTCGACGTTTCCCACTGGATATCAGGATTGGCGAGGCGGACGAAAGCCGTACCGCCGGGATAAGGCCCGGTCGGGTATAACGGGTAGCTGGACCCTGCCGATAAAGTAGTATTATACAATGCCTGGGTGATCTTGGAAGGGATCTCCTGGTTGCCGGTAATACCCCAGCCTGCGCGAAGCTTCAGGTTACTGAACGGCGAGCCCTTCATCCATTTTTCTTCACTCACTCTCCAGCCCGCGGAGAATGAAGGGAAATAACCGTATTTGTTATTCTCACCAAATTTGGTAGAGCCGTCCGCGCGGAAATTCACCGTCAGCAGGTAGCGGTCGTCGTACGCATAGTTGAGCCTGCCAAAGAAACTCTGCAACTCGTTCTCCAGGGCAAAACCGCCGGGCCTGTTGGCCGCCAGCGTCAGTTCCTGTCCCAGGCCGGGGTTGTAGATAGGATCTATTGGCGTGATGGGAAATTTGTTGATGCTGGTATTGCGTCCCTGCTGGAAAAATTTCTGGTAAGAATAACCCGCCAGCGCTGAAAAAGTATGGGCGCCTTTGTCAAAGTTATAGGTCAGGTAGTTTTCAATAAGGGTGTTGCGGTTATAGGTGTTCCATGTTTCCAGGCGGCCGTCGCGGAGAGGCACGGCATTGGGCCTGCTCACGATGTCGCGGGTGGAGGTGGAATTGTCTATGCCAAAATTCAGTTTGTACACCAGCCCTTTGATGATGCGCAGGGAAGGACTGATATTGCCCGTTACACGGTTGATGGTAGTGATATCGTCTTCCAGCTCCAGCGTTACCAGCGGGTTGCTGAGGTTCTGGTATTTGGCGGGATTCCCGTTTGCGTCGTATGCCGGATAAGTCGGGTTGTTGGCAATTGCATCGCCGATCATGCCGCCGATGGGCGGGCGTTCATTTTTCGTGTTGGCCACACCCAGGTTGGCTTCGATGATCAATGCATCGTCCCAGAACTTTTGCGTGGCGTTAAAACGGCCGGAATAACGGTTCATATCATTATTCTTGAGGATGCCCTGCTGCTTTTGCATACCGAAGGATGCATAATAGGTCAGTTTATCGGCGCCGCCGCTCAGGTTCAGGTTGTAGTTCTGTGTAACGGCCGTCCTGGTGATCTCTTTCTGCCAGTCGGTATCGCCGCCCTGGTCATCCAGGATGCCGCCTACATTCACCACCTGTTTGCGGAACTCCGAAGCGGAGTACACCGGCAATGCGCGGGCAATGGTAGAGAAACCTATACCAGCGGAAAACCCAAGAGTGGAAGCCCCGGCCTTGCCCTTACGGGTGGTGATGAGGATTACGCCATTCGCACCGCGGGCTCCGTAGATGGCCGTGGCGGAGGCATCTTTTAATACGTCAATGGATTCAATGTCCTGCGGGTTCAGGAAGTTCAGCGGGTCACCGCCGCCGGTGCTGGAGTTGTCCAGGGGCAGACCATCCACCACAAACAGGGGAGTGTTACTGGTACGCACGCCGCCCGGACCGCGCACGGTAATGCCGAGCATACCGCCCGGCTCGCCGCTGGCCGAGGTTACGTTCACACCGGCCATCTTGCCCTGCAGCAATTCCTGGGGAGCGTTTATAATACCCTTATTAAATTCGGCGCTTTTGAGGGTTTTCGTGGCGCCTGTCACATCTTTGCGGCTTTGGGTGCCATAACCTACTACCACCACCTGGTTCAGGTCCGTGGAAAGGGTCTGCATCATTACATCTACTGTGGTTTTGCCTGCGATAGGCACTTCCTGGGTTACATAACCCACATAACTTACCATCAGTGCCGTTGCATTGTCCGGCACGTTGATCGTAAAGGCCCCATTGTCGTCGGAGCTGGTGGTCTGCGAGGCGCCTTTCACACCGATAGTTGCGCCGGACAGCGGTTTGCCGCTGGCAGCGTCTTTAATGGTTCCTTTTACGGTTTGCCTGAAGGAAACTTCATTTCCGGGAGGCGTTATCCTTGCATGCGCGCTGGCTGGCAGGATACTGCATTGACCACACACCAGCAATGCGAAAAACGATTGCATCATGCGGTAAGGAAAGTAGACTTTGTTCATGGAAAGCGATTGAGATTTGATTACTAATACGGGGACGAAAGAAACACTCTTATATTAACGGAATGTTACGTGGAAAATATCATGGCCATAACGTTGAATCTAGCGCCCAGACTGACTTTGAACGGTTGATGGCGTAATATAAATGATTCCTGACAAATGACTGTTGAAATCTACGAAAACGATGTAGTTACAGTCCCGCGCGGATATTAAAATTATCCAGCGTAATTGTTGACGATAAAAAATAATAAAACGATATTTTTGTATAGACGATGCGGGGCTGTTATTTGTTAAATTAAATAAATGTTATGCTTTGGCTGGACAAATGGCCCTCTATCATTTGGGTGCTTGGCTTACGGTATTTCCTGATCGCGGGGATTGCGTTTATTATATGGTACCTGTTATTCCGCAAGCGCATTTTTTATAAAAAGATACAGCCAAAAATGCCCCGGAATAAAGATTACCGGCGGGAGATACTGTATTCCTGCCTTACGATCCTGATGTTTTCACTGGTGTTCGTGCTGATCCTCTTCTCCCCTTTGCGGCCCTATACACAATATTACAGGGCCACGGACCCGCACAGCACCTTCTGGTATTTTGCCGCGTTCCCTTTAATGTTCCTGGTCCATGATGCCTATTTTTACTGGGTACACCGGCTGATGCATCATCCCCGGTTATTCCCCTATGTGCATAAGGTCCATCACCTCTCCACGAACCCTTCTCCCTGGGCCGCGTTTTCGTTCAACCCGCTGGAAGGAATGCTCGAAGTAGGGATCTTTCCTATACTGGTATTTATCATGCCGCTTACGCTCATCCACCTGGTCGTGTTCTTTTTTGTTATGATGCTGTATAATGTATATGGGCACCTGGGCTGGGAGCTATACCCGCGCTGGTTCGCCCGGCACTGGTTCGGGAAGTGGATCAATACTTCTTTTAATCATAACCAGCACCATCAGTACTTCAAGGGGAATTACGGCCTGTACTTCCTTTGGTGGGACCGCTGGATGGGGACTATCCGGAAGGATTATGAGGAGAAATTTGAGGCGCAGCCGCTGAAATAACGGGCATCCTTATACGGAGATACCGCCATCATACACCCGCGCCTCAAAGGGGTCAATGTTTTACTGCACGGAAAAACTGATATCATTTACTTTCGTCAACCCGCTCATGCCGCCGGCCTGGTATACAGCTTTGTACTGCCCGGGTTTGGTGAGGTCGTATCCCTTCAGCAGGTCCAAGGTTACAGATACACTGTCTCCCGCCGGTACTTTGATATATGCCTCCGCGGGCGGCGGCATTACTCTTTTGGCCATGGCGCCGCGATACTGCACCTCCGTGCCGGCGGCATCCTTAATGTCCAGGAAGGTGCTGATAAACCCTTCGAAAGGCGTATGCCATTTGCAGAACTGCGTGTCGCGGGAAGAGCGGTTGTACACGGTAAAGTTCAGCATGACGGGGCCGCCGGCGGGTATGGTGGCGGGCACGGACATAACAGTCTCCAGGCCTTCGCCGCCGGAAGCGGATTTCTGCGTTTGTTTGCAGGCTGAAAAATAAAATACGGTAAGGCAGGCAACAAGGCCTGTAAGCAGGTTTCTCATGCTGAAATTCGGTTTAGGGCCGAAATTTACGGCAATTACTTTAAATGACCGTTGCCTCAAACATGGAAGCTGTGGGTAAAAAACACCCCAATTCCGGATCAGGAAGGTTTATCTTTTGTATTCCTGATCAGCCCCATCCCGGCAAAAAAGAATATCGCCCCCAGGATGGCGTAGATGACGATCATTTTTATGTTCCGCGTGCCTCCCGCGCCATTTACGAAGGTTACAGCCGCCATGATCAGCCCGATGGCCCCCATCAGGGAAAACACAATCCCTAAGATTCTCTTTTCCATAATGACATTTTAGCCATTGCGGTACAAATAATGTGCCTCGGTTGCAAACGCCCCCTGCCAGGGAGTCGCATTCACTCGCACTTTTGTCCGCCAGGCTTTTTCCAATATTCTCCAAAACAAAAAATTTCGCGCGTAGTGACCCACGGCGAAATTTTCTGATCGGAAGAACAAGTGTCGCTTATGCTTCCACGAGTTTCTTGAAGTTTTCCAGGATAGCCTGCCATCCTGCCTGTTGCATTTCGATCGGATTGGTGTCTTCCGCGTCGAAAACGGTCACGATCTTTGTTTCTTCGCCCTGCGGGGTGAACACTGTCTTCACCTGGCGGCCATCGCTCATGATGTATTCGATCACTTCGTGCTTTACCACCTGGGTATATTCACCGCCAAAGTCGAAACCAAAGCTGCCGTCTTTCGCTTCCATCCTGGTTTCAAATTTGCCGCCTACACGCAGATCGTTCTCGGCGCGGGGTGCATGCCAGTCGGGTGATGCGAACGCCCATTCAACGATATGCTCGGGCTCATTCCAGTATTTCCATACTTTGTCAATATGAGCTTTGATAGTGGCTTCTACTGTTACCTGTGTTTTGTTTGAGGCTTCCATATAAATGTGTGTTTTGTTTTTAAAGAATAATGTTTGATTTGATAATGCAAACATACAACCGCCAAACGTAACGTATGATGTGCGGATACGACATAAAGCAGGCGTTATGCGACAAAGGGTAAATTCCCCCCTTTTTTACAACGCAATGCCCTTCACCAGCATCATTCTCCGGACGCTTTTGTCCTTCAGGTGCAGGAATTGCGCCCGTGAGGGATCCGCCTTGAACCGCTCAAAATCCTCTTCTCCCTCAAAGCTCACCAGGTGTATCTCGTACGGCAGGTCCAGCTCCCCGCCTACCATGCTGCCGCCTTCCGGCCGCACCCGCAGCAGCAGTTTCCCGTTATATTTATCTATCAGCGGAAGGGCCACGGATTCAAACTCTTCGAAGGTTTTTTCCATGCCCGGATGAATATAGATCAGTTGTGTGATATAGATCATAAGCCAATATTTCTTTTCCCTTAAATTATACAATCCCCGCAAAAACACCGCTTTTTTGATCCTGGCAAACAGCCTTACATTTACAACATGATAAACTCCACGCCGCATATCACCCTTCGCCCCGCCACCCCGGCGGATCTGGCCCTGCTGCAACATTGGGACGAACAGCCTCATACCGTCGCATCGGACCCGAATGACGACTGGGGCTGGGAAACAGCGCTACACCACCAGCCTGAATGGCGGGAACAACTGATCGCCGAACTGGACGGGCGCCCCCTCGGTTTTATCCAGATACTGGACCCCGCCCTGGAAGACAGCCATTACTGGGGCGACGTGCCCGCAAACCTCCGTGCCATCGACATCTGGATCGGCGAAGCGGAAGACCTGGGCAGGGGTTACGGCACCATCATGATGCAGATGGCCATCACGCGGTGTTTCCTCCCGGAAGAGGTAACGGCCATTATGATAGACCCGCTGGAGTCCAATACAGCGGCTCGCCGGTTTTATGAAAGACTGGGCTTCCGGTTTGTGGAAAACAGGGTGTTTGGTGACGATCATTGCGCCGTGTACCGGCTGGACAGGGCAGACTGGGAAAACAGGCATTAACACCGCCTGAAAAAAAATTCCTGTTCACTGTCCAATTTCTGCCCGGCTGCGCATTATTGAAATGTAAATCATACATTCATTCACCAAATTTAAACTGACATTCATGAAAGAGTTTGCATTATTGTTCCGCCAGCCCAGCTACGACTACAGCAGCACATCACCCAAAGAAATGGAAACACTCTCCAGTAAATGGAAGGCATGGGCCGGCGGCCTGGCTGCACAGGGCAAGCTGGCCAGCAACGGCCCGCGTCTTGCGATGGAAGGCAAAGTATTAAAAGCAGGCGGCGTGGTGACGGACGGGCCCTTTGTGGAGATACGCGAGCGCCTTGGCAGTTTTATCGTGGTAAAAGCCGAGAACCTGGACGAGGCCACCACCCTGGCACACGGCTGCCCCGCACTGGATCAGGGCGGCAGCGTGGAGATACGCGAGATCATCGGCTAATCTGATATTATCTAAAAACAGGACTGGTTAAAACGGCAAACGCCCGTTTTGACCAGTCCTTTCAGCAGCATATGGAAAAAGGACAAGAATCGTTAAAACACCTCTTCCAGGAGGAGTTTTCAAAAATGGTGGCGGTGATCAGCAAACTGTTCGGGCTGGAGCATATCGAGACCGCCGAGGATATTGTAAGCGAAACCTTCCTGATGGCCGCCGAAAACTGGGGCGTGAAAGGCCTTCCCGCCAATCCCACGGCCTGGCTGTATGTGGTGGCCAAACAAAAAACACTGTACTACTTCAGGAGGAACAGGATATTCGACGAAAAAGTGGCGCCAGCCCTCTCGTCCAGGCAGGAAAAAGAACAGCAGATCGAAGACCTCGACTTTTCTATGCAACATATCAAAGACAGCCAGCTGCAAATGCTGTTTGCCGTATGCAACCCCGCCATTGCCAGCGAGGCCCAGATAGGCCTGGCACTGCGCATCCTCTGCGGTTTCGGCATCGATGAGATTGCGGAGGCTTTCCTGTCGAACAAAGAGACTATCAACAAGCGCCTGTTCAGGGCAAAGGAAAAACTACGCACGGAGAACATCAAAATGGAACTGCCGCCGGAGCATGAAATAGTCAGCCGGCTTGACAATGTATTGCATATCATTTATCTCCTTTTCAGCGAGGGTTATTATTCACAGACGCAGGACGAAATATTGCGGAAAGACCTTTGTTTTGAAGCCCTCCGCCTCGGCCTTACCCTTACGGAATACCCGCCCGCCAACCGCCCGAAAACCAATGCCCTCATTGCCCTGATGTGTTTCCACGCCTCCCGCTTCGACGCCCGCTCCGGCGAAGGGTTCCCGGTGCTTTACGAGCAGCAGGACGAGAAACGCTGGGACAAAACCCTGATCGCGCAGGGGCGGCATTTCCTGCAATTGTCCGCCGAAGGCGACGAAATCAGCTCCTATCACCTGGAAGCCCGCATCGCCTACTGGCACTGTATAAAAGAAGACAGCCGGGAAAAATGGGAAGACATTCTTTTCCTCTACGACCAGCTGCTGCTGGTGAACTACTCCCCCTCCGTGGCATTGAACCGGGTGTTCGCTTTTTATAAAGTACATGGCAACAAAAAAGCATTGGCTGAAGCTGAAGCCCTTCACATGGAAAATGATCATTTTTACTGGCTGCTGCTGGGCGAATTGTATACCGGGGCAGACAATACAACAGCCAGGCAGCATTTCCGCAAAGCGTACGACCTGGCCAAAACCCACACTGAAAAAGCGGTGATCCGGGAAAAAATAGAAAAGATTTCCTGAAAATAATTTCTCCTACCTGTCCAATTCCGGTTTTCCCGGTTCTTATTGTTTCAGATACACTGTTCATCAAAACAAAAAAGAACCACATGAAAACGCTCACTGAAAAAAGGACAAACCTCCTGCGAATCATCCGCCTGACCGCATTCTGGCTCGCGACCGGCATTATAGGCCTCGAAACAGCCGTTGGCGCCGGCTGGGACCTGCTACAGATCCCCTTTGTGATCCATGTGATGGATGTTATCCACCTCCCTTATTATGTGCTCACGATCATCGGCGCCTGGAAAGCAGTGGGCGTGATCGTACTGCTGGCGCCGGGCATGCCCAGGCTGAAAGAATGGGTGTACGCCGGCCTGATCTTTATCTATGTTACCGCTGGCGCATTGCACCTTGCGGCAGGTGACATCTCCGGAGCCCCCGGCCCGTTTGTCTTTGCAGATTTAACGCTTGTATCATACTATCTCCGCCCGGCAGGCCGTCGCAATTACGGGCCGCTGTTCAGCGCAAATGTTTTTTCCTTCCTTTCCATGCGCGGGCAGAAGGCCGCCTATTGGATATTTACCGCGCTGGTGATCTTCCAGCTGGGCTCCGGCGGCAGCGGCGACCTGATACAGGCTGCCCCGGTGGTGGACGGCATGGCTCTTCTTGGTTACCCGGCTTATTTCTGCGTGATACTCGGTATCTGGAAAATACTGGGCGCTATCGCCGTTGCCGTGCCCGGCCTCCCCCGCCTGAAAGAATGGGCTTACGCTGGCGCCATCTTTGACCTCACCGGCGCGGTGGCTTCCCATCTTTTTGTGGGTGATGGCGTGGAAAAAGTGATCTTCCCCCTCCTGTTCACCGGTTTTACTTTCGCTTCCTGGGCCCTGCGTCCCGAAGCCAGGCGGGAGCTGCATATCTCTCCCCTGCGTTTTGCGCATTAACCGGCGGCAAGCACCGCGGTAGCCTGGCGGCAGCTGTCCGCCAGGCTATTTTTTTTATACAGCCGTGCCCAAAATCAGTATCATTGCAGGTATGTTCAAGTCAACCATTTTTGTACTGCTTTTCCTGCCCGCCCCCCTCTGTGCGCAGGAAAAGAAAAGACCCAGGGAATACGGCATCATCACCGGCGTAATGCAGCCCGGCCGCCAGAACAGCATCACCGACGTGGCCGGTGTGAAAGTGGGCCACACCACTATTATCAAAGGGGATTCGGTACGAACGGGCGTTACTGCCATTGTACCGCATAGCGGCAGCATCTTTCAGCAGAAAGTGCCCGCGGCGGTGTATGTAGGCAATGGTTTTGGCAAACTGGCCGGCATCACGCAGGTGAACGAGCTGGGCAATATCGAAACGCCGGTCGTGCTCACCAATACCCTCAGCGTGCCCACCGCCATGAATGCCGTGATCGGTTATACACTCCGCGAAAAAGGCAATGAAAATGTGGGTTCCGTCAATGCGCTGGTGGGCGAGACGAACGATGGTTATCTCAATGATATCAGGGGCCGCCATGTGACGGAAGAAGACGTATTAAAAGCCATCCGCAACGCGGATACCAGCCGGCCAGCGGAAGGCAATGCCGGCGCGGGCACCGGCACAGTCTGTTTTGGTTTCAAAGGCGGTATCGGCACCGCTTCCCGCAAACTGCCGGCCAGCCTGGGCGGCTATACCGTAGGCGTGCTGGTGCAAAGTAACTTTGGCGGCGCATTACAGATAGACGGCGTCCCCGTTGGACAATCGCTTGGCAAATTCGATTTCAGCAATCACCTGCTGAATAACGTGGATGGCTCCTGTATGATGATAATAGCCACAGATGCACCGCTGGACCACCGCAACCTGCTCCGGCTCGCCAAACGCGCCATGCTGGGCCTGGGCAAAACAGGCGGCATCGCCTCCAATGGCAGTGGGGATTACGTGGTCGCATTTTCCACCGCGGAAACGCTGCGTATCCCCCACAACAGCAACAGCCCGGTGATGACCATCACCCTGCTGCAAAACGACGCCCTTTCGCCCCTTTTTATGGCTACCATCGAAGCCACGGAAGAAGCGATCATCAACTCGCTTTTTGCGGCGGAACCTATGAAAGGCAGGAACGGCCGCGAAGTGGAAGCCTTACCTTTGGACAAAGTATTACCCATCCTGAAAAAACACAACAGTATCCCATGAGCCAGCAATACGTCGTTATCAACGGAAATTATGTACCGGTACAGGATGCCAAGATCCACATCAACGATCTTTCCATCCAGCGCGGCTACGGCATATTCGATTACTTCAGGACAAAAGACGGACAGCCCGTTTTTCTCGAAGACCACCTGGACCGCTTCTATCAGTCCGCCTCCGTGATGAACCTGCCCGTTACACAATCCCGCGAAGCGCTCAAACAGCTGATCACAGGTCTGATAGAAAAAAACAACCTCCCCCATTCCGGCATCCGCATTACGCTTACCGGCGGGTATTCGGACAATGGTTATAATCTTTCCAGTCCAAACCTGCTGATCACACAATCCGCCTACAACTTCAGCACCGAAGCCTTTGAAAAAGGTATCAGCCTCGTCACCTACGATCACCAGCGGCAGCTGCCACAGGTCAAAACCATCGATTACCTGCAATCCATTTACCTGCAGCCATTCATCAACGAACATGCTGCGGACGACGTGCTGTACCACGATCGCGGCGAACTGCGCGAATGCCCGCGTTCCAATTTTTTTATCGTCACCAGGGACCGGGAGATCATTACCCCCGCTGAAAAAATACTGAAAGGCATCACCCGGAAAAAAATACTCGGGCTGGAAGGGCTGGGAGCAAAAGAAGGGAACATATCGCTGGACGATCTCCGGGATATCCGCGAAGCATTTATCGCCAGCACAACGAAGGTGGTGCTGCCGGTGCTGAAGATAGACGGAAAGGCCGTCGGGGATGGAAAGCCTGGGGAAATAACGAGAGATATCTATGAAAGATTAATCGGGCTCAGAGGTGGCGTTGAATAAAAAAACCTCTTCCGGTCTGCCTCCGGGGAGAAGACAGGAAGAGGATGTACAAACGGACGGCAAAGTAACAACGTCCATGTAATAAAGAGTTTACTGCACAAAACCAGCCTATACGTCCTGCCTGAGCACTGAGGTTTTCTGGTCAATCACATAAGTGTTGGTCCATTTGTCCTGCCAGGGATAACAGGGCGAGCCCAAAGCACTGAATGCACAGAAAGGGATCATGCGGATAAAGCCTCTTTTAAAGGCCGTGCTCATAGAAATAGTGCTACCATCTTCATTCACCGCGATAGTGCCTGTGATGTATTTGCCAGGTGTCTTCCCTTTCAGGACTCCTTCCAACAGGCCCATTAATGCCCCATAGATCAGTATCCATACAATCCTGTCCAGCAGTTCGCCTCCCGAGGAGGTTTCCACAAAATCAAAGTACTGAGGGAATACCAATCCGAGGATCATGCCCAAAATGAAAACCAGCACATAATAACAGATCGTGTCGATGATGTAGTTGGCAAAGCGTTTCCCGGTGGAAGCCTGCACTAAGTTAATTTCACTTCCAAGAAAGTGTTCCTGGTTGTAGTCCATAGGTAAAGGATTTAATGGATGAAAATAACAATTCCGGCGAAAATATGCAAATCAGTACTAATATTTAAAATAGCCAACCGGTTAAGGGTGTTATTATTCCGCCAGAATGCAATGGCTAAAAGGGGACAGTTGACAAAGTGATAAGCGTTTCCCCACAGGAAAGCTGCCTGAAACTCCCGGGGTTGCTGATGATTTTTCCGTAAAGACTGTACAAGTAAAATAAATTGAAGCGGTTATCAATAAGCATTTCAATATCCTGCCTGTTGATCGGGGGAATTATTCTTTTGGGGCTCGTTTATCAAATGCGAAGATAGGAAATATCCAATTCAGTGGCCAGTTTTGATAATTTCCCGGGATTTTTTACTTTGCATCCCAATTATTTATTTTGTCCCATGTACCGAGTTTCCCTTTGCCTTCTTCTACCGTTCCTGCTGATCTTTGCCACAGCCACGCATGCCCAGAAAACAACCGCACATGCCGATAACGATGTGGTCACCTACGAATCCACCGACGCGGGGAAACCGTATAAAAAATTGCTGATAGCCGGTTTTGGCACCATCCCCGTAAGACATTTCCTGGACAACCTTTCCGGGCTGCTGATCAATCACTACACCGGGAAGGCGGTGCCCGGTACCTATGAATATGTAGGCAACAAACTGGCCGTCTTTAATAACAACCTTCAGGCCGCCATCCATAAACACCAGCCGGATATTGCGCTGGTGATCTTCGAACTGCCGGAGGACCCGGATACGCTTACCATGAAAAAAAACCGCGACTACATGCGCTGGCTGCTGTATCCTGGTGTTAAATACCAAAGGGCCGTCAACTCAAGAAGGCAGGTCTTCTCGGAGAACCTGCAGGCTGTATTGTGGGAACCTGGCGGGGACAAAGTGATCTGGAGAGGGGAAATATTTGTTTCCGGGGACGCCGCCAAAAGCAAAACTTTCGAGACCATTTCTGCAAAACTGATAGACGAATGGCTAAGGCTCGGCATCCTCGCCGGACCGCCTGCAGTCAACTGATAAACTAAAAGGCCGTATCGCTGATACGGCCTTCTTTTATTTTCCACTACTCTCCGGGAGCAGTAATATTAAATCATCTAACTCAGCAGGTTTATTCCAATATCAGCAGCCAACCTTTCCCTTTGTTTATCGGTATCTCCCCGTTCACGTCAAACTGTGCCGCCGGCTGGAAGCCCCTGATCTCGTCTGCTGTTAGTTTTGCCTGTGAAGGATCGATGCCGAGGGCTTTCCAATCGATCTTCAATTTCACTTTTGTGTCTTCAGCCGCCCAACTGGCGATGGAGATCATGGCCTTGCCTGTTTTTTTGTAAATGGTGGCCAGTACTTTGCCATTGTCCGTTTTCACGGGATTGTTTTCCACCCAGTAACCGATCATTTCCGTGCCCTGCATCCCAAATGCATCCCAGGCTTTCCAGATATAACGGGGATCGGCGTCTTCTTTCCAGGGCATACGGCAGGTCATGCCGTATACGAGCCCACGCCAGGGGTTTCCGCCGCCTTCCAGCATTTCGCCCATCAGGCCGAAGGGTATGCCGGATACTTCCGTCAGGAAAAAGTCCGGTTCATTTTTTTCATAGTCAAAATATTCGCCGAACCAAAGCCTGTCCAGGTAAGGAAAATGTTCCATGTACAGGTTTGCACTGTTCATAAAACCATCGCTTTTGTTGTACTGGTTGGCGGAGTGCAGGTCGATAATCCCGGGATGGCCGTCTTTGGTGAGCACCCGTTTGATACGTTTCATCGTCACACGGTCAAAGGCCACATCATCCAGGTAAATACCGTCTATGCCTACATTTTGTACCAGCCAGTTCATGCCTTCCACGTAATAGTTGTGCCAGCGGCTCATGCCGCTGTTCACCACCGCTGCGTCTTTGATGCCGGGCACATACCAGGCCGCGATGTAATCGTCTCCCAGTTGCTCCTGCAGCCAGGAATAACCGCCGCCTTTGCCCGCTGAATATATTTCATGCCCGAGGCTGCGCAGCGGGAAGGTTTCGTACGCACTGTTCGAGAGTTCGCGGACGGTATTGTAGATCTTAACCTTTAAGCCGAGTCCGTGCGCGGAGTCGATATATTTTTTCATCTTTTCATGCTCGATGAAAGGATAGTTGATATAAGGGTTGATGGGCGTGGCATGGTGAATGTTCACCACCGTTGCGCCGAGTTTTTTGATAGTGTCCAGGGCGTTATATTTGTGATAAAAACGGGTAGCCCATTGAAAATCCGTGTTGATGGGATGGAACGGCGTAACCAGCAAGGTGAAGTTGTAATACAGCACCTCTCCTTTTTTCATGCTCCGGGGGCCGCTGTAATTGTCCGAAAGCACGGTATTGCCGTCCTCTTTCACCCTGATGCCGCCATTGCCCGCGTTGCCCCAGGAAGAAGGCAATACGAGCGGTTTCTGGAGATAAAAATTGGTATTGAGCGGGCGGGAATAATGTTCGTCGCGCAGGGTGTACTGCAAGCCAGCGTTCACATCGCCGATCCAGGCGCCATCCTGGTTTTTGGTGGCCACTTCCCATTTCCAATCCACGGCCACGGGGCGTTTGCCGCCTTTGAAGCCAAGGCCCATCAGGTAATTCGCCACGTTTTTTTCGAAGGGGAATTGCAGCCGTGTGTCTTCCAGCGATACGTCACGCAGGGCGGTGAGTTTTACAGTGTAGAAAAGATACCCGTCAAACTCGGCGGAAGCGCTCACGTCCATTGTCAGGGTTTCGGACCGGCTGCTGGTTTCCCATTTTACAATACCGGGTTGTTTTTGGGTAAAACGAAGCGCTGTGTTTTTGAAAGGGATTTCCTCGTGTGTGGCGGTGCTGATAACGCTGAAGCGCACCTTGTCTGTGAACAGGTTGCGCGGTGTGCTGGTCATGCCGGTCATTTCCGGTGTAAAAAACGTCTGGATCTGCTCCGGGAAGCCGCTGCCGGAGAGGATGATCTTCCGGCCGAGCAAACCGATGGTTTTATCATTCACCGTGATAGGCGTATAGGGTTTGATCACATCGTCGTGCTGCGCCAGGGTGGAGTTCAGCCAGGCAAGGCGGGTCTGAAGCTCCGGCTGATCAGTGCCCCCGTTTACCGCCACATCGTCCGTCACGCGGAGGGAGACTTTAACAGGCGTCGCGGGCAGCCCCGCGGCCTTTACGGTGACGGTGCCGGTGTAAATACCGGCAGCGGTGCTCACGGGGATATTCACGAGGCACCACAGGGCCTGCACATCACCCTTTTTCACGTCCACCACCTGTGTGAAAGGGCTGCCGTTGTATTTCGTGCCGTTTGTATTCAGGCAGCTCATAGCCGCGGCGGGTATCGCGTGCCCGGCGGCATCTTTGAGGCCCGCAAATGAAATAGTCACGTTCTTTAGGTCTGCCGCCACGGGGTAAACGCCCAATTGAAAACTATAATTCTCCCCTTTTGACGCAGTGCCGGAAAAACTGCCCGTAACACCCTGCTGAATCCAGCGCCGGGGAAGATCGTGGCGGAGTTTTACGGGGAATTTCCGGTCTTCGGTGAATACGAGGTACGCCTTGCCCGGATTTGTTTTTACCAGTTGCCCCACCTCGGCGGCGGTGGCGGTCACCTTCATAGGAAAGGGGCTGTTCATTTCATTGACGCTTTCCAGGTACAGGAGGTCCGCCCGGGTGTAATTACCCGTTTTCTGCAACCAGTCGGCGGAAGCTGTGTTTTCAGGCTTGTAATACACCGCGTTGGGATAATTGCTGCGGGCAGTTACTTTGTAGGGCATGTAATAAATAAAGTATTTCCCTTTCCCGGAAACAGGCTCAAAATAAATATCCGCCCGCTCGCGGGAAACGTTCTCCGTCTTTACGTTCATGATCCGTTTTGAGGTCTGCGCATCCACCACGTATATGGCTTTGGCGGCGGCGTCATCGCTCCGGCGCCATTCGATGGCCGCGCGGCTTACCGGGCCGTCCGCGGTGACCTGCACCACGGCGCGGTGATTTCCGAGGGAATCCGGGTTCCAGGAATTCTGGCCGGAAACGTACTTAATTTCCTGGGCTACAATAAAGTGACTGCAAAGGATGAGCAGCGCAAAAAGACAGCAAAGCCGCTTCGACAAATAATTCATACAAACATTTTTAATAAAGGTAGCAACGTATCAAAGGCATACAGAAAGGCTGGTCTGGCCGGTTCCACTTGGGAACATTCGTAACAGGCAAACTTATCAAACAATTTATTGAATACATAACCCCGCCCCGAAAACTTTCTCCAGTGGTTGCTGGAAGGTTTAAATGGCAAAACGGCCCGTTTCTCCCGAAAGGGTACTTTTCGTATATTCATTCCTATGATCTCCTCCATGAAACCTATGCTTGTGCTGGTTATCCTGCTGACGGCGGCCTGCCGCAACATCACCACCGGCATTTCATATCCCTCTCCGGCACCGGATACGGCGGCGCTCCGGTTCCTTCCGGGCATCGTGTGCTCCGATTCGCTGGATTTTAATTCGGCTTTTTCGCCGGACGGGCAAACGTATTATTTCTGCCGCTCGGGCAAAGGCAAGTGGAGTATCTGGCAAACGGAATATAAAGACGGGCAATGGACCGCCCCGGGACATGCGCCGTTTTCGGAAGAGGCGTATTCGCAGGCGGACCCGTTCTTCGGGCCGGACGGGGCTTTGTATTTTATTTCAAACCGGCCGCGGAACGCCGGGGACACAGCGGGAGACTTTAATATCTGGTACGTACGCCCGGAAAAGGACGGCTGGTCCTCCCCGCAAAATGTGGCAGGCATCAATTCAGACAGCACGGAATATTATGTTTCCCTTTCAGCCAATGGCAATATCTATTTTGCGTCTAACCGAAACGGGGACCTGGATATCTATTACAGCCGGCTGGAAAACGGCTCCTATACGGTTCCTGAAAACCTTGGCCCGGCCATCAATACGCCAGGCATCGAGCATGATCCCTGTATTTCGCCAGATGAAAAACTGCTGGTCTTTACAGCAGCGGACCGCCCGGACGGCCACGGTTCCGCAGACCTCTACATCTCCCGCAAAACCGCCGACGGGAAGTGGGGCAAAGCCGTCAATGCGGGCCTGAAAGTGAATACGCCCACTTACGAATACTGCTCCTATCTCACACCGGATGGGAAGTATCTCTTTTTCAGCAGCGAGTTGGATGTGAAGTGGATCAGCACGGAGCAGTTGGGGATTCAAAAAAAATAAGAGTATTAGCTGGGGGATTATTTATTTTGCACAGCTGAATAGTCCCGGACGAAACCTATGAAATACCCATACCATGAAAACGTCAAATTTTTCTTCCAGAACCGAAAACGTCATTTATCTAATATGCACCATAGTTGGTTTTCTCTTTATAGTCAACCTGCTGGCGCCACTGGCGCCGGTTGTCTTCAGTTTTGATCATTCGGGTACGTTCCAATGGATGTTCACCGGGGCATTGTATGTTTTCTTCTTTTACCTGCTATACTATTTCGGGAAAAGGATCATTCACCCGGTCGCTTATCGTGAAACAACTGCTGAAGCCCGGCCTATAAATACGGCACCGGCCGGACCACAGATCACCACGGCCTTTGAAGGCATCCAGAACTTTGAGGGTAAAAAAGCTCCGGTTGGGAACAGGTTTCGTAATACGATCATCGTGATCATCCTCATCCTGCTGGGAGGATTGTTATTTCTCAGCCGGGAAGAAGATGGTGCCATGCGATACAAACTGTTGCACGTCGGCATTTTTGTTTTTGTTTCCACGATCTTATTTCTGGCTTCTGTCCGGAGGAGACGATTTTACAAAACCGATCCATGGGGCAACCTCTATTATAAATCCTTCGGAGACATGGCGGGAGAAAGCGCTTTTTTCTTTTTTATGTTTGCCATCAGCGCAGTGCTGCTCTTCGCTTCGTTGATTGCCATGTATGTCGGGATCATCTGGACCGGCACCTATTTTGACGCGTCGGGATTTCACTGGGCCGATCTGCCACGTACCAGCTAAAACGAAGCCCCGCGATGCACCAGCTCGCGCCATTTGTCCCAGGATCTTTGCTCAGTGACGCGGTTCAGGGTGTAGCTGTATTTTTCATTCCCTACCAGGAAATTCTTTTTGTTATCCAGCACAAACAATACCTGTTCAAATCCTTTCATCAGGTACAGCTCCGCTTCCCCAAAGTCGAGCCGGTACACAATGGCTAACGAATCCGAAGGCATTCCTTTTTCTATCGACCATTTACCCGTTCCTGAGCGCACACCTACGCCCCCCATCCGGAAGAATGTTGGTTTACGGCTAGTGGAATCCACGTAAAAAATGAGAGAGAGTTTACGTTTGGCGCATTCTTCCCGGAAGCCCAGCTTTAGTTCGGCAGCCAGTTCCCTGCAGGGCGTTCTGCCTTCGTACCATGCCAGCATAACAGAACCTGGAGGAGGTGTATCTTTCGGTACCAGGGACTGCGCATTAGCCGCAGACATACCTGTTACAAAAATTATCAGCAAAAGAATATTTTTCATCAGCGTCACTATTTGATTCGGTTGAGGGTATAACTCTGGAAGGGATCGCCCGTCATGAACCTGCCTTTTTCATCCAGCAGGTGCAGGAGATTGTCGCTGAGTTTAATAAAACGAAGCCTGTACCCGGGCCTGCCGGTATCCAGCACATAGATCATCGAGCGGTTGTGTGCACCGGTGCCTTGTACGATGCTCCATTTGCCGGAGGCTTCATGTTTAATACCGGGCTGGGAGTAGTTGTTGTCTGGCAGTATGTGGCGGCTGTATGCAGTCAGCTGCCAGGTAGCGGGTTGCTGTGCTTCGTCGCGTTGAAGACTGAGTGTCCATTCCACCAGTGCGCAGTCTTTGTTCGCGGCAATATTTTGCAACGGCCTGATCAGCTGGCCACAAGGTGTGGTACCGGCGAATACTTCCGGGGAAGGCAGTGTGGCAGCCGGTTTGAAGACGTACAGGGAGAGGATAATAAAAACAGGTCTGAGCATTTCCATAACGATAGGATTGTACTCAAATCTACAGTTTCATATACCGTAATGCAGTTGAGATTACATGAAATGTCGCCTTTTCTTGACGTTATGCGGCAGTATGGCTTAAGGATGTATTATATTCATTTCTTTTTAACGACCGGTAGACGGCAATGGTGGCGGAGGCGGAGGAACCCCAACTTGTTTTGCTTTCTCCTTTTTTATCATCGCGGCCAGCTCTTCCTTCGGGATAGGTTTAATATCATTGCCACAAAGCACCACCACCTCTTCGATCTTCCTTTTACCGGAGGCGGGTGTAGTCCCGAAGCGGACTTTGATCTGCATATGATACACAGCATTCCCCCGTTCATCCGCGCTCAAAAACAACTCTTCGTTCCACAACCCCGGTTCTTCAAAGTGCGTGCCTTCGGCATACATGCCTGTCACGCCCTTATTCCGGTCTTTGGGCCAGAACGATTTAGGCAAACAGGTTTTGGCCTTTCCTGCCACCTGTTTCAGCCTGTTCAAGGACACCTTGCTGATCGATTTATAATACTCCGCGCTGGCTCTCAGTTCACCCGCGCGCATCTCGGAAAGGAAAAGCGACGAGGTTTCACTTACATAAGGATCGTCATCGTACGTGAAATTGGAACGATTGAGAATGATTTCCTCCTTTTTTTGCGCAAAACAAACGGCGGAACTTAAGAGGCATAATGAGAACAGAATGGATTTCATGACACAGGTTGAATAAACCAAATATAATAACTATACCGGCAAATCCATAACAAAAAAAGGGTGCCCCTTCCGGAACACCCTCCTTCTCAAGCTCTAAGCGTTACGAGCTATTTTAAGGAACTTTCATACCGTTGCAGTGCCTCGATAAAATAATAATCGGCGTACACCAGCGGCACATCTATCTCGGTATTGTGCGGAATGCTACCCACACTGTGCATCAGCACAAAGTTGCCGTTCCCGCCTTCAGGAGCGCGGTAAGCACTGCCGCCGAGCGTGTGCAGCATTTTAATCGCCGCATCGCGGTATTTGCCTGCTTTGTCTCCCGCATAATTGCTCAGCTCAAACAAAGCTGAAGCAGTGATTGAAGCAGCGGAAGCGTCCCGGTATCTGGTGTTTACTTTATTGGCGTTGGACAGCTTGCCGGGCGTATATCCCGCTTCCTGCAGGTTAAAATCCCAGTAAGGTACTTTATCCTCCGGCAGGTTTTTGTGGTCCAGGTAAAAGTCCGCCATGCCCATTGCCGTTTTCAGGAAACGGGGGTCTTTGGTTTCGCGGTACACCATGGTAAAACCATAGATGCCCCAGGCCTGGCCGCGCGCCCAGGTGGAATTGTCCGCATATCCCTGGGCCGTTTCCCGGCCTTCCACCTTGCCGGTGAGGGTATCGTAACATACGACGTGGTAAGAGCTGAAATCCGGGCGGATCTGGTTTTTCATCGCGGTTTCCGCATGTGTTACGGCTACGTGACGGAAAGATGTATCGCCGGTTTCGCGGGAAGCGAAGAAAAGCAGTTCCAGGTTCATCATGTTGTCGATGATCACGGGGTAATAATAATTCTTATTGCCATGCCATGATTTAAACACGTTCCACGACTTGATGCTGCCGGTGGTTTTGCTGAAGCGCGTGCTAAGGGAGCGCGCCGCCTGCACCAGGATGTCGCGGTAGGTTTTGTTGCCCGTGAGGCGGTAAGCGTTTCCGTAGCTGCAGTATACCATAAAACCAAGATCATGGTGTTTGGTAAAGTCTTTCAGCGGCTCCAGCTTTTCCGTCCATGTGGCGGCCTGCAGGCGGAGCTGCGGGTCTTTGGTCTGTTCCCAGGCATACCAGAGGCTGCCGGGGAAAAAACCGGGCGTCCAGTCGTACATATTGGTGGTGACCAGCTGCCCCGTTTTGCTGGTGGTGCGCGGGAAAGCCAGCGGATCGCGGGAATCCGTTTCTTTGAGCATGTATTTCAGCTGTGTTTTGGCAAAAGACAGGTTGTCTTTGATAAAGTCTTCCTCTCCCCTGTTGACAGTAAATGCAAGAAGGCTAACGGTTGCAATGAGATAAATAAATGGTTTCATGAGTTTGTTTATGGTATCACTTTAATGATTAATTCCCTTATTACGCTTTTTTCTTCATCCAAAGTGTGGTTAAACGCCACGAAAGTGGCTTTGTACACGCCTGGTGAATTGTACCTGTAATCATAACCGGTTTTGTCCGGCTCGTTGATGCTTTTGATACCTGTGCTCACATCCGGCGATACCCTGCCCACGTACAACGGCCGGCTGATGATCCAGCTGGTATTGGTAGGCGCGGTGCCGGTACCGCCTGTGATCTTCAGATCGCCCGCGGTGGCCGTCCATCTTGCAGTGGCGGGGCTCCACACGTTGCCGTAACGCGTCCAGAAGCTGGCATCTGTGGTGAGGCTGCTCACGTTGTAGGTCTGGTCGGGGAAAACGTTGTTCACCAAATAGTTCGTTATGGTCCAGGTGCGCTGGGTACTGCCGGTTACGCCGCTGTACCTGAAGGCGATGAACAGTGAATCTTCGGCGTTCGCCACCTGGTCTGTAAGGTCGATGGTGCCGGAATTCACCACCGTGGCGCTGGTGGCCAGGGCGGCCCTGGAAGTGATCTCCGTCCATGGGGCGTTTACCACGGTGGCGGAGTCGAGGCCGGTGAGTTTGTTCGTGACGAATACCTTCAGGGTATTGGTCTGTGTACCCCACTCCGCTTTGGAGGCGAAAGATAATGTGAGCTGGCCCAACCTGTGGGATACCACCCTGTTGTCATATCTTTTCCCGATCTCGCCAGAATAAAACGCGATGTTGCCCGCGCTGCCGGTGAATTGAAAACGTGTGGTATCGCCCATGCGGTAAGTGAATGTATCTGCCACGAGATTGGCGGCATTCAGGCTCACCTGAAAATCCGGCCTGTCCACTTCCATGTTTTTGGTGCAGGAAACCGCCGTAACAACCAGGCCTGCGAGTATGATAAAAAATGAACGTTTCATCTGTTAATAGTTGAATGTTTTAAGATCATGAATTACCAGCCCTGGTTCTGCACAAGCGCGCGGTTCAGGTTCAGTTCATAGGTAGGTTTGGGCAGCAGTACGTGCCGGGGTAAAATGTTCTGCACACCCTGCAGGCCGTTCGGGTTGCCGGTGGCGGTCACGCCAGCGCCATTGGAGGCGGCCCAGGCGGCGAATGTCTGCATGTCCTGGTAAAAATTCCCCCAGCGGATAAGGTCCGCTTTGCGCAACGCTTCAAAACACAATTCACGCATCCTTTCATCACGGATCACCAGCTGGAAATCTTCCCTGCTCAGGCCGGTGGGCAATTCTGCTTCCGTACCGTTTGTGATGGTGGCGGTGGCGGTAGCAGGGGTACCCGCAAAGGTGAACACTGCACCGGTCACTTCAGGGCTGGATGCGCCGGAAGTGTGCGTGGGTGCCGTATTCGTGGCGGTGCCCGCAGTGGTTACCGTGTAGAGGTTCCCGGCATTGGTAACCTGTGCGTTGGCCGCGTAGGTGGCGCCGGGCGTCCAGGCGGTGCCTATTACCACCACCGGGGCGGAAGTAAAATAAGAACCGGGCGCCAGCGTGCCGGGATTGCTCAGGTATATGCCCGTTACTTTACCGCCGGTGATCACCGCCGTGGCTGTAGCGCCGCTGCCGCCGCCACCCGAAATGGTAACCGCGGGCGCAACAGTGTAACCGGCGCCCTGGCTGGTCACAGTCAGGGATTTAACCACATTCCCGTTCATGATCCCGTAACCTCTCCTGCGCACCCTGTTCACGTCTTCGTATGCATTACCGGGGCCGTGCAGGTGATTTTCCGCTTCCGCGCGCATCAGCAGCACGTCCGCATAACGGATCACGGGCCAGTTGATATTGTAGGTGCCGCCAACGCCGTTTGTATTGCGGATCTCGGCGGGGCAGTATTCTCTCCTGATCTTACCGCAACTCATCTGCCAGACGTTGTTGCGGGCTGTTCTCCCACGCGGCGTGCCGCCGTAGATGAAGTTCGCGCAGTTCCAGTCGCGGCGGATGTCCAGCGAGGATTTTAACGGCGTAGCGGTGCTGTTCGGATCCACTTCATAAGCGTTGTACAGTTTCTGGGTCACGGACACCCAGCTGGCTGAGCCGTAAGAGGTAGGATCGGCGGCAGTTACGCCGGAGGTGATACCTACAAAATTGCCGATATCATTTCCGCCTTTGTTCACAACACCCGCGGCTGCGCCCAGTGAGCCCAGTTCCCAGATGTTCTCTTTTACATCGTATTTATCCTGGCAAAGGTTGATGAAGATCTGTTTGTAATCAGGGTTCAGCGCGTGCAGGCCCGATTGCTCCACTTTATTTGCATAAGCGATCACCTGCTCGTATTTGCTTTCGTCTTTCTGCGGGTAACCGGCCCAGTAGAGATACACTCTCGCCAGCATGGCCTGCACGGCGGTGAGCGTCACCACATCATTGTAACCGGTCTTTGTTAAGGTGAAATCTTTCAGCAGCACTTCCGCTTCTTTCATGTCTTTTTCAATCTGCTCGTACACCTGCTTCTGCGGAGTAGCGGCCAGGGTCACTTCGCTGATGCTCAGCGGCGTCAGCACCAGCGGTACATCGCCGTAATTGCTGGTGAGTATAAAATAAAGGAACCCACGCAGGAAAAGCGCCTGGCCTTTGATGATATCTCTTTTGGCTTCATCCATTTCGGGTTTACCGATATTCTCCAGCAGCGAATTGATGTTGTTGATGCCGAGATAAGAAAAACGCCAGATACCGCCCACGTACACCAGCGATGCATCATAGTTGTAGCGCAACCCTCTCGCATCGCCGTCCGCCGCGCGGTTGCTCATGGACTCATCTGTGGTGGACACAAAGTTGAAGTGCATCACCTGCCCGTACAGTTCGGACCGCATCAGGTCCCCGTAAATGCCGGTAAGCGCCTGGTTCAGCTGGGCTTCGGTGGTATAATAGTTGTCCGGTGAATAAAAATCACTCGGTTTTGTATCGAGGAAATTTTTGCAGGAAGTCAGCCCCGCTATCGCCATGCCTGCAATGATACACATGCGTTTTATCCGTCCAAAATATCGGATGGAACCTCGCTGTATATTTTCCTGTATGTTAAGTTTTATGATGCTCGGTTTCATGTGTCGGAATTTAGAAGGTTACGTTTAAGCCCAGTACATAAGAGAGGGAATGCGGATACACGGCGTAGTCAAAACCGGGTGTCAGGTTACCGTTCCTGCCGCTCACCTCCGGGTCTTTGCCGGAGTAGTTCGTCCAGGTGTAGAGGTTCTGCGCGGATGCGTACACCCTGAAGTTCCTGATCTTAGCACGGCGAAGCAGCTCTCCCGGAATGTTATATCCCAGGGATACGGTTCTCAGTTTCAGGTAAGAACCGTCTTCCACCACGCGGGAAGAATATGCCGCATTGCCCATACCGCCTGCGCGGAAGAGGGTGTTGCTGGGGTTCTCCGGCGTCCAGCGGTCTGCGTAGGTTGCAAACTGGTTCAGGTTCGGGTTGTTTACGATACCGCCTTCAAAAACGTAACGGTTGGCATTGATGATGTCGTTTCCGTAAGACCATTGCAGCAGCACGTTCAGCTCAAAGTTCCCATATTGGAAGTTGTTGCTGAAGCCGCCGGTATGTTTGGGCAGGCCGCTGCCGATGATGGTATAATCCTGGTTGTTCACCTGCAGGTCGCCGTTCAGGTCTTTGTATTTAATATCTCCCGGGCGGATGGCATTCCTGGCGGAACCATTCGTGGTGATCTCCGGCTTCAGCAGGTAAGTGCCGTTCGGCATCTGGTCGAAGTCGGAATACTGGTATATCCCGTCGAACACCAGGCCGTACATTTCACCCAGCGGGCGGCCAATTGCGGAAATGTAGGGGAACAGGCCGGAATACGTGGTGTTAAAGAAAGTGCCGGAGCCGGAAAGGATAGATGCCTGCCCTTCGGCCAGTGCGAGTATCTTGTTTTTATTAAAACTGATGTTGAAGTTGCTGCTCCAGTTGAATTTTTTGTTGGCAACGATAACGCCGTTCAAGGAAAACTCCAGCCCTTTGTTCTCCAGCTTGCCCACGTTCTTAAAACCGGTGGAGGTTTCGATACCGTGCATGTATGGCAGCGCGGCTTCCAATAGCAGATCCGTGGTAGTGCGTTTGTAAGCGTCTACTGTCAGCGAGAGGCGGTCTTTAAAAAAGGAAAGGTCCAGCCCGATATTGGTTTGTTCGTTTGTTTCCCAGCGAAGGTTTTCATTACCGGATGACGTGATCACCGAACCGATAGCCAGCGGCTTGCCGCCCTGTGAATACCAATACTGGTTGCTCGTAAGCTGCAATTGCGGGAGGTAGGCGAAATCGCGCACCCGGTTGTTTCCCGAAGCGCCGTAACCCAGGCGGATCTTGGCATCGGATACAAAGGCGAGCCCTTCCATGAAATTCTCACCGCTAAAGCGCCAGGCTACGGAAGCAGAAGGGAAATATCCCCATTTATTGCCGGCGGCGAATTTGGAAGAACCGTCCGCGCGGATTGACGCCGTCAGGTAGTATTTGGATTTATAGTCGTAATTCACACGCCCAAGGAATGAGGCCATCGTCCATTCGGAGGCGTAAGAGCTCAGGGAGACATTGGCTGGTGACGCAAGATCTATCGCATCCAGCCCCAGTTCTTCGTTCGGGATCTGCGTGGCGCTCTGGCGGCGGAAGGAAGTTTTGGCGCCCTGCGCTTCGAATACGCCCAGCAGGTTTAAATTATGATCTTTGTTAAATGTCTTGCGGTAATTCAGCGAATTAGAACTGCTCCAGATAGCGCTGGGCGCAAAGGAAATAAGCCCGTTCACCCCGCTGGCGCTCCATTTACTGCCGCTCTGCGTCCGCGAGTTGTTGAAAACATTCGTTTCGACATTATTATAATTGATACCGCCCGTCACCCGCAGGGTCAGCTCTTTGGAGAAAGCATACTCTGCATATGCGTTTGCGATGAGTGTATTGGTTTTGTTTTTGGTAACCTGGTTCTGGATATTCTGTAAAGGATTCACCCGGTAGTCCTGGTTGTTCGCCAGTTCATTCGTGGGATCATAAAATTCATCCAGCAGGTTCACGCCGCTGTCCCGGCCGGAAATACTGGTGGTGGGGCGCGCTCCCCATACGGAATACAAAGTGGTGGCGGACGCGTAGAAGTTCGTGGCGCTCACCGGGATGCCGAATGCTTCGTTGTAGGCATAGTTTGCATTGATGCCCACTTTCAGTTTGTCGTTCACCGTCTGGTCAAGGGTGAGCCGGGACTGGTAACGTTTAAAACCGCCGTTGATGATAATGCCTTTCTGGTCGATGTAGTTGCCGGAAAGGGAATAGCGGGTTTTATCATTACCACCTCTTACCGCCAGGTCGTGGTTCATCGTCTGGCCGGTCTGGTAAATATAATCCTGCATGTCCAGCCCTTCCACGTTGCGGTAATCGTTCAGGGTAACACCTTTGGCGAGGTACACGGAATCGCGGATGCCGGGGTTGATGTCGCCCACGTAACGTACAAATTCATAGGGGCTCATCAGTTCCACCTTTTCCGGTATTTTCTGCCAGCCGTAATAGGAATTGAGCGTTACCTGCGGCGGGCCGGTCTTGCCCTTTTTGGTGGTGATGAGGATAACGCCGTTGGAGCCCCTGGCGCCATAGATGGCGGTGGCGGAAGCGTCTTTCAGCACGTCGATGGACTCGATGTCCGCCGGGCTGATGGCATTCGCGTTGGAGCTTTCCGTGGGAAACCCGTCGATTACGAACAGCGGTGAGTTGTCCTGCGTGATGGAGCCCGCGCCCCGTATTACGATATTCGCCACAGAGCCTGGCTGCCCGTCGTTGCTGGCTACGGCCACACCGGCCACACGGCCGGCCAGGGCTTCGTCGAACGACTTTACAGGCGCCTTTTCAAAGTCCTTCATGTTCACGCTGCCCACAGCGCCGGTAATATCCTTTCTTTTCTGGGTAGCATACCCTACCACTACCACATCGTTCAGCGTACCGGCCTTTTCAGCCAGTTTGATGTTGTAGTCCGTGGCGGTGCCCACTACCTGCTCCACCCGCTCGAAGCCGATGTATGTAAATATAAGGACGCCCCCCTGCGGAACAGAGATGGTAAATTTGCCGGTTGGATCTGTGGCGGCGCCTGTTTTGTCCCCTTTGACGGTAACGGAAACCCCTGGCAACGGCTCGCCGTTGTTATCCCGAACGGTGCCGGTGATGGTCTTTTTCTGGGCAAAAAGAAGAACAGGAAAGAGTAGCATCAAGATAGTCCCCGGGAATATCTTTAAGGCATAACGGGAAAGTTCTACGTGTTTCAAAAAGCGCATAGCACGAATTTTGGTGGAATTTGGTTGAATTAAAACATCACATGATCGCAAATATGTGGTTCCGGGGTAAGAACGAGGGGGGAGAATCGTAAAGGAATGGGGTGAATATCCTAAACCCGTTTTAATTATTTGATTATCAAGTCAATGAAAAAAAGATAATCTGAAAATTCCTCCCCTGGTTGCGGGTTTAATTTATCCAAGTGCTTATATTTAGGTATGATTTTCAGGCGGGGGGTGTACTTATACCTGTTAATTTTACTGGCATTTACTTCAACCAAAGGACAGAACATCGCATTTAACCACCTGACGGTGGAAAACGGCCTGTCCCATAATTCCGTGCTCGCTATTGCGCAGGACGCGAGGGGTTTTATGTGGTATGGCACCCGTTACGGGCTCAACCGGTACGACGGGCAGCGGTTCAGGATCTACCAGTACCGTGCGGGAGACAGCACCAGTCTTTCGGAAAATCTTATCCTCGATATTTATTCAGATTCCAGGAAAACGCTTTGGGTAGGCACGGCCGTGGGTCTCTGCCGGTACGATCCCGAAAAGGACATCTTTCAAAGGATCGTGCTCACGCCCGGCCGCCAGGAAAACATCAATTCCATATTCGAAGACCGTAAAGGCCGGCTGTGGGTAGGCGCCAGCAGCGGGCTCTACCTGCAAACGGACTCCCTGTACCATTTCCGCAAATTCACAGCAGGCAAAGGGCAGCTGGCGGGATATAACGTGCGCAGCATCCGCCAGGATAAAAGAGGCGACATCTGGGCAGGTACGAACAACGGCCTGAATCGCCTCCGCGAAACCGGCGGGCAGTTCCGTATCGAAACCTTCCGGCACGAAGAAGGGAACGCGGGCAGCCTGGGCATGAACTACATCACCTCCCTGGCGGAGGACCAGGACGGCCATATCTGGATGGGCACGCAATACGCCGGGATAGACATCTACGACCCGGTAAAAAATACCTTCACCCATATCACGCAGCCCGTCGCGGCGCACAACTTCGTGCGCAGCATCATACGCGACAAAGCAGGCAAAATGTGGGCGGGCACGCAGGAGGGCCTCAATGTGATAGATCCCGTGACTATGAAAGTTGCCACCTACCGCTACGATCCCGGCAATAAAAACAGTCTCTCGCAAAATTCCATTCACTCGCTTTTCGAGGACAACAACGGCTCCGTATGGATGGGCACTTATTTTGGCGGCGTGAACATGGTCCATTCCTACAGCACCGCATTCAGCACCTGGCAAAACAGTACCCTGCAGCCCGGCATCAGCAACGATGTGGTAAGCTGCATCCTGGAAGACGCCCGGCAGAACCTCTGGATCAGCACGGAAGGCGGCGGCCTTAATTATTATAACCGGCAGACCGGCGCCTATACCTATTATAAACATTCCCCCGGCAACGCGGGCACTATCGGCTCCAATCTCGTCAAGATCGTGTACGAGGACAAAGACCTTAACATCTGGGCGGGCACGCACGGCGGCGGGCTGAACGTGATGGAAAAAGGAAAGGGGCCGTTTAAAAGATACTTTTACAACCAGCAGGACCCCAACCCTTTCCCCAGGGAGATCACGTTCCTGATGGAAGATAACGAAGACCGTTTCTGGATAGGTTCAAACACCGGGCTGCACATTATGCGCCGCAGGGGCACCGGGCTGATACCGTACGATGATTCTTCGCTTACCGGCACTACCGCGGGCGTTTCTGTCCGGTATCTATTCCAGGATTCGCGCGGCAGGTACTGGGTGGGCGCTACCAAAGGGCTTTTTATGAGCACGGGCGGGCCAATGAAAGAGATACGCTCCGATTATATCAATGCCATACAGGAAGACTCACGCGGCAATATCTGGGTGAGCCTTTATTACGGAGGGCTGGTTCAATACAGCCCCGACCTGCAGAAACAAACGCTTTATAGCGAAAAGGACGGGCTGCCGCACAACAACGTCATGGGCCTGCTGGAAGACGAACATCACCAGCTCTGGATCAGCACCGGCAACGGGCTCGTAAAGTTCGACCCGGAGAAAAAGACCTTCCAGACCTATACCACCAGCGATGGTATTGCGGGCAACAGTTTTAACTACAACGCTTTCCTGAAAGACAGCCGGGGCGAATTATACTTTGGCGGTTTCAACGGCATCACCAGTTTTTTCCCGGACAAGATCGCCGCCAATACCTACTCCGCTCCCATCCTTTTCACCGGCCTGCGGTTGTTCAACAACCCGGTGGGCATTCATGAAAAAAACGGTTTGCTGAAAGAAGAGATCGGGTATACGCGCAAACTTAGTTTCCGGCACGACCAGGAAGTATTCACCCTGGAATTCGCCCTGCTTAATTACATCAAAAGCAGCAAAAACCGCTACGCATACAAGCTGGAAGGCGCCGACCGCGACTGGGTGGAAACCGGCAACCCTTCCGTGACATATACCAACCTCTCTTCCGGCAGCTACACCCTTTGGGTGAAAGGCGCGAACAACGACGGCGTATGGAGCACTCCCGTGTGGATAGACATTACCATCCTGCCGCCTTTCTGGCGCACCTGGTGGGCTTATTGCCTGTATGCGGCGCTGTTGGCCTTCCTGTTTTTCCTCGTCACCCGTTATTTCTTTATGCGGGCTTTGCTCACCAAAGAAGAAGACCTGCACCAGGTGAAACTCAACTTTTTCACCCACGTATCCCACGAAATACGCACCCACCTTACCCTGCTGATGGCGCCGGTGGAAAAGATGATCCATACCCTGAAGCGGGACGATCCCATGCAGCAGCAACTTTATACCGTGCGCAACAATGCGGACAGGCTGCTGAAGCTCGTCAGCGAACTGATGGACTTCCGCAAGGCGGAGACCAATCACCTGAAGCTGCATGTGTCTGAACAAGACCTGATCCCTTTCCTGGAGAACATTTACGCGAGTTTCGGGGAACTTTCGCAGAGCAGGCATATCAAAACTTCGTTCAGTCACGACATGCAGCAGGCGCCCGTTTATTTTGACAGGGAACAACTGGATAAAGTATTTTTCAACCTGCTGAGCAACGCATTTAAATTCACGCCCGAAGGCGGCCGGATCAGCCTGCACGTGGCGCAGCATAAAAATACTTTCGTGATCACCGTCACGGACAATGGCCGCGGCATTGCACCGGAGTACCTGGATAAACTGTTTACCAATTTCTTCCAGGTGGCGGACCATGGATTTCAAAACACGGGGTATGGCATCGGGCTGGCCCTGTCCAGGAATATCGTGGAGCTGCACAAAGGCACGCTGACGGTGGAAAGCGAGCCGCCCGCGGCGGGGAAAGAAGGACGGACATGTTTTACCGTCACCTTGCAGCAGGGCAGCAAACACTTTGCGGGCACGCAGCATGTGATCGGGAAATATGATATACCGGATGCGGCGGCGGTTCCTGTTGTCGGGGAAGAAGAACTGCCAGCACTTTCACTGCCGGAAGAGAGCCGGCCGGTGACGATCCAGATAGTGGAAGATAACCCCGAGCTGCGCGAGCTGGTACGCCAGACCTTCAGCGGCCAATACCAGGTGCTGGAAAGCGAAAATGGCGCCGAAGGCCTGGAGCTGGCCACCGCACAGATCCCTGACCTCGTGATCAGCGACGTGATGATGCCGGAAATGGACGGCCTGCGTTTCTGTTATCTGCTCAAAACGGATGAGCGCACCAGCCATATCCCCGTCATACTGCTCACCGCCAAAAGTTCGCAGGAAGACCATGTGAGCGGGCTGGAAACCGGTGCGGACCTTTATCTCACCAAACCATTCAGCACCCGCGTGCTGGAGCTGAATGTACGCAACCTGCTGGCTTCCAGGGAAAAAATGCGGCAGAAATACAGCACGCAGCTGCAGGCAGAAGAAACAACGGACGTTACCGCCCATCTGCCTAATCCGCTGGACAATACCTTCCTGGAAAAACTGTCCCAGCTGGTGGACGAACATATGGACGACCCGGAATTCGGGGTGGACATGCTGGCGCGGAAAGTGGCCATGAGCCAGCCGGTGTTGTACAAAAAACTGAAGGCGGTGACCAATATGTCCGTGAATGACTTTGTGAAATCCCTCCGTCTTAAAAAAGCGGCCGAGCTGATCCGGAAAAAACAGCATACGGTATACGAAGTGGCGTATATGGTCGGGTACAACGACCGGAAATACTTTAGCCGGGAATTCAAAAAACAGTTCGGCAAGACCCCTACAGAGTACGCGGGAGAGCCTGAATTATAAATTTCCCCCCTTTTAGTTATAAAATTCACCCCCTTCCCTCAGGGCGTTCGTTAGATTTGTTTTGTGCGGGAGACAATTATCATTTTCCACGTAATTCCACCAAAATCAAACGTCTATGAAACGCTCACTGCTGCTCATTACATTTTTCTGTACCTGTTATCTTGCCTCCGTGGCCCAAACGGATTACACCCTGGTGATGGACCGCATCCGCGCGGAACAACTGGCCGCGGCCGGGAACATCACCACCCTTGACAACAATGTGACCAGTACGCTGGCCACCCTTCAAACAAACGGCTCCTGGCCGGACATCAGTTATGCCTACAGCTCCACCACCTACACGGCGGATACCCACATCAACCGGGTGAAGAGTTTTGTGCTGGCATATTCCTACACCAGCAGCACCCACTATCACAGCGCCACCCTTTTTGACGCCATCACGCGCGCGCTGCAATACTGGGACACGGCCGATCCCCAAAGCTGGAACTGGTATCACAACCAGATATCCAACCCGCAGCGGCTGGGCGAGATACTGATCGTACTGTACACCGCACCGCTCTCCCTGCCCACCACCCTACGGGACAACCTGCTGGCGCAGATGAACCGGGGCAACCCCGCCGCGCAGACCGGCGCGAACAAACTGGATATCGCGCTTCATTTTATTTACCGGGCCTGTCTTACCGCAAACGCCACCCTCATGAACACCGGCGTCACCGAGGCATTTCAGCCCATCGTGCTCACCACCGGGGAAGGCATACAGCCGGACCTGAGTTACCAGCAGCATGGCCCGCAATTGTACCTCTATGGCTACGGCTCCGTGTTCGTAGACGGTGAAGTGAAGGCCGCCACTTACCTGAACGGCACCGCCTGGGCTTTGTCCGGCACCAAACTGGCGCTTTTCAGCGATTTCGTACGCAACGCCTATCTGAAGGTCATGCGCGCCCGGTACATCGACTTCAGCGTAAACGGCCGCAGCATCAGCCGGAACAATAACTTGGCGCAGGGAAGCACCGCGACCCTCACCAAATTAAAAGCGCTGGACCCCGCGAACCTGGCGGAATACGATGCGCAGATCGCCCGGAACAACGGCAGCCAGCCGCCCTCTTACATGGTAACGCCGCTGCATACACATTTCTGGCATTCGGACTATACCGTACATCACCGCCCGGGGTATTTCTTCGGCCTGCGAAATGTATCGCCCCGCACTACGAAATCCGAGAATGGCAACGGCGAGAACCTGAAGGGTTATTATCTCTCCGAAGGCGCAACCAACATCACGGTGAGCGGCATGGAATATCACAATATCTTCCCTGTATGGGACTGGAGCCGGATACCCGGCACCACCGTGCCTTTTATCACCAGCTTCCCGCTTCGTACAGCCTGGGGCGTTAATTTCGGCACGGCCGCCTTTTCCGGCGGCGTGTCCGACTCGCTGTACGGTGCAACGGCGCTCGCGTTTAACGACTACAATACACAGGCCCGCAAATCCTGGTTCTTTTTCGATAATGAAATCGTTTGTTTAGGCGCGGACGTGAAGTCCACCGCCGCACAGGCCATCAATACCACGGTGAACCAATGCCTGCAAAACGGCACGGTGACGGTATTTGCCAACGGTGCGCAAAGCACTGCCGGCACGGGCTCCTTCAATTATAACAATACGCTGAAATGGGTATCGCACAACGGCATCGGTTATTATTTCCCGTCCGGCGGGAACATACAGCTGAGCAACCAGGCGCAGTCCGGTACCTGGCAGAGCATAAACACAGGCGGCACCACGGCCACACAGACGATGAACGTATTTAAACTCTGGATCGACCACGGTACGGCGCCAACCAACGGCAGCTATGCCTATTACATATTGCCGGGGCAGAATATGGCCACCTACGACACCACGCAGGTGCGTATTCAATCCAATACAGCGGACGTGCAGGCGGTGCGTCATATGGGGCTGAACATCCGGCAGATCGTATTTTACAAAGCCGGCACGTTCACCAAAGATTCCGTTACCATAACCGTGGACAGGGCCTGCGCCGTTATGCTGAAAAATGTGGGAAGCACGAATGTAACCGTGTCTGTCGCGGACCCCGCGCAATCTTCCAGCCCGGTGAATGTATACCTTGACCTGCCGAACATCCCGCAGACCAGGCATCTCACCGCCAACCTGCCTTCGGGCAACCTGGCGGGCTCATCGGTGGCGTATACGGTCAACCTTTCCACACCGGTGTATGAGCCGCCCACAGCCATCCCCGCCATTGCGGACGCATTTGTCCGGAACGGTACTTATGCCACGACCAATTACGGCACCGCCACTTCACTTGTAATCAAAAAAGATGCGGCGGGATATGCGCGCGAGACCTTTTTTAAGTTCGATGTATCGGGGCTGCCTTCCGGCGCGGACCAGGTGAAAATGCGCCTGTATGTGAACTATGCGAACACCGGTATCGCTGCCGTGCCCTGGATTGCCCAGTACGTAAGCAACGACAGCTGGACGGAAACCGGCATCAACTGGAATAACATGCCCATCGTGACGTCCAATATTGATACCGCAACGGGCATGGCCGCGGGGAATTATGTAGAATGGGATGTGACCGGTGTTGCGCTGGCGCAGCAATCGGCAGACGGGATACTGTCTGTGAAAGTAGTGTCCAATGCCACCGGCAGCACCACGGACGCGTCTTTCAGCTCAAAAGAGACCGGCACAGCCAGCCTGCGGCCTTCGCTGGTATATACCGCCGGTTCTTTGTTATTCTCCAAATTGCAGCCTGTAATGCAGGAATCACCGGCATCCGGCACGAAGATATTCCCGGTGCCCGCCGGTACATTTGTAAGGGTACAAACGGACCAGGTATACGATAAAGCAGAACTGCACGATGTTTCCGGGCGTGTACTGAAAGTGGAAAAACTGGAAGGGAAGCAGCAATTTGAGATCAATTTGCAACAGGTGCCGCCGGGGGTGTATATGTTGCAACTGAGCGGGCCGAAAGGAAAAGAATTGAGGAAAGTGGTGAAGATGTAACGATATCAGAAAATGCCCGCCAGCAGGTGGGCATTTTTGTTTAGAAACATGCACATTTTGAACACATTTACACTTTTACTATATCTCCACAGTCACTACCACAGGCCGCCTTACATAGACGCTGATATTAAGTTAACCTAAAGTATCCATGTAGGGTAGCTTTAGGAAAGATATAGGATAGATAAAGGATTGACGGAGTTGAGGCGGAGATGAGGCGGACTTGATCCGGGTTTAAAAAACATTAGTCACTCCGAAACCCTTTACTGTATTGGTTTCCCGGGAGGGCGTTTTTAAAATGCAGGTTTAACTGGATTTCCTGATGATCAGTTCCGTTTTCAGTACCCTGATGATCGCTTTCCAATCCCCCACTTCCCGGTTGATCTGGTCTATCAGCAACTGCGCGGCAGCCTGGCCGATCTCTTTCACGGGTTGCGCCACGGTGGTAAGCGCGGGATCTATCAGGCCGGACACAAAATCGTTGCTGAAACCCACCACCGCAATATCCTCCGGCACCCTCAGCCCCCGTTTTTTGATCACCTGTATCGTTTCAATAGCAGTCGGATCGTTGACCGCGAAAATGGCATCCGGGGGATTCTCCATGTTCAGCAGGTGGTTCACATATATCTTCACCTTATCGATATTCAGGTCGTAGGAGATCACCAGGTCTTCGTCAAACGCTACGTTATGTTTCCGGAGCGCGGCTTTATAACCGTTCAGTCTTTTTTCGCTGATCTTGAGCGAATACGGCCCCGCCAGGTGCGCGATCCTTTTCCGGCCTCGTTCTATCAGGTGGCTGACCGCCCGGAAAGATCCGTCGTAATCGTCCACGATCACTTTCGGCACGTCCATCTCATCGCATACACGGTTAAAAAAAACGATGGGAATACCCTTCCGCTGGAATATCTTCAGGTGGTCGAAATTCTTTGTTTCTTTGGTGATAGACACGAGAATGCCATCCACCTGGTTTGCCAACATTACACGGGTGTTCGCCACTTCGGTTTCGTAGGTTTCGTCCGACTGGCAGATCACCGTGGAATACCCTGCTTTGCTGGCCACTTCCTGCGCGCCGATGATCGCTTTGGGAAAATATGAGCTGTGAAACTCCGGCACGATAATGCCGATGGTATTCGTTTTTTTGGTGATAAGGCTAATGGCCAGCATGTTCCGCTGGTAATCCAGCTTTTCCGCCAGTTCCAGCACTGCCTGCCGGGTGTCCGGCTTCACGCTTTTGTGGCCTGTGAGCGCCCTGGATACCGTGGATTTGGATAGGTTCAGCTCTTTTGCAATATCAATGATGGTTACCTGGTGCCGTTTCATCCGTTAATAATTGATGTTAAAGGTCAGATGCAACCTCGCAAACATTTCCTGTTCAAGAAAACGCTTATGCCCGGTTTCATACCGCTAAGGAACGAATTATTTCCAAATATGGGAACATTCCCGCAAATTGGGAATGTTCCCAATTTAACTTGCATCATTTTTTTGTACGGGGAATTGTTGTTAGTTACAATCTTTGGTTGTCACTTAAATCCACACGTATGAAAAAACTGTTGCTTACCACGGGCATACCGGCGCCTGTTTATACCACGTTGCATCCATTCCCCCTCCTCTTCACAAGATGTTTAGTTCATTCTAAAAACAAGCTGGTTATATGAATGTCAGGATCTTTATTACATTATTGCTGTGGATAGCCGCCTGCGGGACGGGCTTTGCACAGACGCCGGCCACTACAGCCGGCCCCACCAGGACAATTACGGGAAAGATCACAGACATGACGGGCGAGCCTCTCCCCGGCGTTACCGTGCTGCTCAAAGGCGGCAAGACGCAGGCCATGACCAATGAATCCGGCCTGTATTCCATCCGCATCCCGGCCACGGCGGATGCCGTGCTTTTATTTTCCTTTGTGGGCTTCCATACCAAAGAAGTGAAACCAGGCGCCACGGCCACCGTGTACAATACCAGCCTCGAACCTTCGGTGAAGGGGCTGAATGATGTAGTGGTGATCGGGTACGGTACGGTGAAACGGAAAGATGTTACCGGATCGGTGGGAGAAGTGAAAGTGGGAGACATGCAAAAAGCGCCGGTACCGAGCTTTGACCAGGCGCTGGCGGGCAGGGTGGCCGGCGTGCAGGTGAGCGCGGTGGACGGTCAGCCCGGCGCGGCTATGCAGATCGTGATCAGGGGCAACAACTCCGTTACCCAGGACAACTCCCCGCTGTACGTGATAGACGGATTCCCGGTGGAATCCCCGGACAATAACGTGATCAATCCCGTGGAGATCGAATCCTTTGAAGTGCTGAAAGACGCTTCCGCCACAGCCATTTACGGCGCCCGCGGTGCAAACGGCGTGATCATCATCACTACCAAAAAAGGAAAGCTGGGATTGCCTGTTGTATCTTACCAGACGTGGATGGGCACGCAGAAGATTCCCAGGCAGCAGGAAATGATGGAGCCTTACGAGTTCGTGAAGTACCAGCTGGAGGTAAATCCTGCACTGTACACGCCTGTATACCTGAAAGACGGCAAAACGCTGGAAGACTACCGGAATGTGAAAGGCATCAACTGGCAGGACCTGACGATCCGCAAAGCCTTTATGCAAAGCCATAACCTGGCGCTGCGCGGCGGCACGGACAAAACAAAATATTCCTTGTCCGGTTCAATGCTTTCGCAGGACGGGATCATTATCAACAGCGGGTTCAACCGTTACCAGGGCAGGCTGGCGCTGGACCAGACCGTTACGGATAAGTTAAAAGCGGGCGTCAACCTCAACTATACATTCACCAAAACGTACGGCACTTACGCCAATGCCACGACGGCCGGCAATACTTCCAGCCTGATGTACAGCATATGGGGCTACCGCCCGGTTACAGGAGATCCCGCCCTGGACGAGGTGATCATCGACGAGCCTTTCGATCCCGCGGTAGACCCGGGGAACGAAAACCGCATCAACCCTGTGATCTCCAACAAAAACGAATACAACCCGCGTTTTGGCAATACGCTTATCGCCAATGCATACGTGGAATACAAACCAATAAAATATCTTACCCTGCGCGTGACCGGCGGCCTTACCAAAATAGCCATACGGCAGGAGATCTTCAACAATTCCAATACCCGCCTCGGCAATTCAAGGAGCAGCGTGCTGGGCGTGAACGGTTCGGTGGATAATATAGAAACGACCAACCTGCTGAATGAAAACACGCTTACCTACGCCCGCACATTCAATAAAAAACACAGCCTCAATGTAGTGGGAGGCGCTACTTTGCAGGAATTATCCCTATACCGCTACGGCTTTACCGCCAGCCAGGTGCCGAACGAATCGCTGGGCATGAGCGGGCTGGACGAGGGTATCATCAACACCGCCCCTACCGTGAAATCCACGAACAAACTGATGTCATTCCTGGGACGTGTGAACTATAGTTATGATTCCAGGTACCTTTTCACCGTTTCATTCCGTACGGACGGATCATCCAAATTCGCGGACGCCCACAGATGGGCTTATTTCCCATCCGGTGCAGTGGCATGGCGGCTGGTGGAAGAATCTTTCATGAAAGATATCTCCTGGCTGTCCGACGCGAAAATACGCGCGGGATACGGGCTCACGGGAAACAACCGGGTGGGTGACTTTGCTTACCTATCCTCCCTTCAGCAATTCCCGCATTCCGGTTATGTGTTTGGCAACAATGTGACACCGGGCATCATTTCCAGCAACCTGGGCAACGATGAGCTGAAATGGGAAACCACCGCGCAGACGGACATAGGGATCGATCTCGGCTTCTTCAAAAACCGGATCATGCTTACCGCCGACTATTACAAAAAAAATACGAAAGACCTGCTGCTGTTTGCCACACTGGCGCCTTCCACCGGTTACCTCAGCGGGTACCGCAATGTAGGCCGTGTGTCCAACGAAGGTTTCGAGCTTACGCTTAATACGGTCAACGTACAAACAAAAAAATTCAACTGGAGCAGCAATTTTAATATCTCCTTTAACCGCAACAAAGTATTGCAGTTGAACGAAGGAGAGCCCAGTTACGCCTCCCGCATTACCTGGGGTAATTTCAACAACGCATATCCGTATATTGCCATTCCCGGCAACCCGATCGCTATGCTCTACGGCCACCTGTTCGACGGTATTTACCAGTTCAGCGATTTCAACAAGATGCCCACCGGCGCCTATGTACTGAAGGATCATATACCGAACAACGGCTCGCCGCGCGCGAACATCAAACCCGGAGACGTTAAATACAAGGATATCAACCAGGACGGGCTGGTGGACAATACGGATCTTACCATCATCGGTAATCCCAATCCCATTCACACCGGCGGTTTCTCCAATAATTTCACCTATGCCAATTTTGACCTGAACGTATTTTTCCAGTGGAGCTATGGCAATGACCTGCTGAATGTGAACCGTATCGTGTTCGAAAACGGCGAGGCGAGGAGTTACCTGAACATGTTCAAATCCTACGAAAAACGCTGGACGCCGGACAATCCGAGTAATGAACTGTACCGCGTAGGCGGTCAGGGCCCGCTGGTATACTCTTCCCGTGTGATAGAAGACGGCAGTTACCTGCGCCTGAAAACCGTTGCGCTCGGCTACACCGTACCGGCGCCAATCTTAAAAAGAGCGCATATCCAAACGCTCCGTGTGTATGCATCGGCGCAGAACCTGCTGACCTGGACGAATTACAAAGGGCTTGATCCAGAAGTGTCTACAAGGCCTTCGGCGCTTACGCCCGGCTTCGACTGGTCCGCCTATCCGAAAGCCAGAACGATCACTCTCGGACTGGACCTTACTTTTTAATTTTAAATACGTGCAAAATGAAACCGAGTATTTCAGCATCTAATACACTGGAAAATAAACAGCGAGGTTCCATCCGGCCTTTAAAAAGACATTTTGAGCGGATAAAACCGAGTATTAAAAAAGGGATCAAACGCATTCTAATAGTTCTTTTACTTACCTCCGGCACTTTCAGCGCCTGCAATTACCTGGAGACAGATCCGGAGGATTTTGTAACACCTGACAATTTCTATAATACCGGCGCCGATATGGAACGCGCGGTGGCCGGGGTGTATAACCGGCTGATAGACCAGTACGGCCGCATGTATTCACGCGGGCTGTACAGCTACCTGGTGATCAGCGATGAATTTTATTACAAGGGCATCAGCATCAATGACCAGCGGGTGATGGATTTTGACGCAGGCCACCTCGATATCAACAAGTTCTGGGAAGTGCTCTATTCCGGTATAGACAGGGCGAACCAGCTGCTGGAGAATATTGACAAACCGGATATGGATGAAACGAGAAAGAACGAGATCCATGGCGAAACCCTCTTCCTACGGGCTTATTATTATTTCCTGCTGGTGGACAATTTCGGCGGAGTACCCCTGAAACTTTCTTCCACCAAATCGCCTACGGAGCCTTACCTCCCCCGTTCATCCGTGGCAGAGGTATATGCGCAGATATTAAAAGATATGCTGCAGGCGGAAACACTGGTGGGGGACATCAGCAAATACAATTACAACGAAAAGATCACCAAAACGGTAGTGCAGGCAATATTAGCAAAGGTGTACCTCACCATGGCGGGCGAGCCGCTGAAAGACGTTGCCCGTTACCAGGATGCGCTTACTTATGCAGACAAGGTGATCACTTCCGGCCGTCATTCGCTGAACCCTGATTATGCGAGGATATTCATCAATCATTGCGAGGAAAAATACGATATCCAGGAATGTCTGTGGGAAATAGGCATGACCGGCAACCAGTTGGGCAGCGTACAGCTGGCAGGCCGTGTAGGCCTCGAAAACGGCATAGAATGCCCTGATGATGCGATCGGTTACAGCAACGGGCCGCTGAAACCCACCGGCCGTCTTTTTAAGCTTTACGGAGCCGGTGATCTGCGGAGGGACTGGGCTATTGCACCATACAAATATGTGACCACCAACGGCGTGACCAGCAAAAGTTTTTATACCGCTACGCAGATCTATGAACGCACCTGCGGCAAATGGCGCAGGGAATATGAGCAGCTCACGCCTAAAAGCAGGGGTTACAGTCCTACCAACTTCCCCGTGATGCGTTATGCCGATGTGCTGCTGATGAAAGCCGAAGCGGAAAATGAAGTGAACGGCCCCAATGCCGCCGCATACGAAGCCATCAATATGGTGAGAAGAAGAGGGTACGGCAAACCGGTGAATACACCCGATGCTGTGGCAGATCTGGCCGAAGGACTTGATCAGGCTTCCTTCAGGGATTCATTACAGGATGAACGCGGCAGGGAGTTTGCATTTGAAGGCATGCGCAAACATGACCTGATACGCTGGGGACTGTTCATTTCCAAAATGCAGTCGCTGGCCATAGAGGCCACCGCCGAAGCGCCCACAAATTTCAAATATTCCGCCAACGCCGCTAAAAACACGACACCCCGGAATGTGCTTTTCCCTATCCCTTCCACGGAGCTGACCGTCAACCATCTTGTAACACAAAATCCGAACTGGTAATTTATGCGCAAAGTAATATATACCATGGCGTCAGCCGTTTTGCTGCTGGCCTGTGCCAAAGAAAAAGTACCTGTGCCGGATTTCCAGGTACAGGCTGAATCCCTGAGTTATAAGGTCGGGGATTCCGTACGGTTCACCTTCACCGGCAGCCCGGACAATCTTGTATTTTATTCCGGCGAGCCAGGTCATAATTATGAATTCCGCAACAGGTCATCTGCCGCGAACGACCTGCAAATAGATTTCAAAACGTGGGTACGTTACGGGGTGATCCGTAAAAATCTCCAGGTGCTGGTGTCCAACGACTTCAGCGGCATTGCGGACACCAATTCCGTAAAATCCGCCACCTGGACGGACCTGAGCGACCGCGCCACTTTTTCTACCGGCGTGGATCAGACGCCTTCCGGCGTGCTCAGCCTGAAAGAATTTACGCGTCCCGAAGCAGATTCGGCGCTTATTTATGTAGCATTCCGTTATACCGATTATAAAAAACCACAAGGCCAGAACCAATGGGTGGTGCGCACCTTCACCGCCAATAATGTATCCGGCGATGGCGTTGTCAGCCCACTGGCGGTCATGGCCACAGGCGGATGGATGAAGGTGGATTTCAAAAACCCGGGATTTGGATGGAGCATCACCACCGCACAATTACTGGTAACCCAGGCGGGCAGCACCGAAGCTGACAACGAAGACTGGGTGATCACCAAAGGTTTTAACCCCTGGTACATCAAGCGCGATGTGGGTGTGGTGCTGAAAAACGTGAGCACCTCGATACGCGAATATGCTTACGTGTATACAAAACCCGGAAACTATAAAGTCACCTTTGAAGGTTCAGCCGTGCGTTACAATGGCGAAAAGTACCTGACCCGCGAGATCAATTTAACCGTTACACCATAGCACAGATATGAACACAGCGATAGACACCTCCGTGATAGTGATATTTTCCATCTTTATAATGCTGGTAGGGTTTTCCTTTTCCAGAACGGGAAGGAACCTCAAATCCTTCTTTGCCGCCGGGGAAGCGGTACCCTGGTTCATCGGAGGGCTTTCACTTTTTATGAGTTTCTTTTCCGCGGGCACCTTCGTGGCCTGGGGATCTATTGCTTACAAATATGGATGGGTGGCCGTCACCATACAATGGACAATGTGCATCGGCGGGCTGGTAACGGGATTGTATCTGGCCCCCAAATGGAAGGCCACGGGTAATCTTACCGCCGCGGAGTTCATCCGCGAGCGGCTGGGCCTCACGGTACAGCGGTCGTACATCTATATTTTTATGATCGTATCCCTGCTCATAAAAGGCTCTGTGTTATATTCCGTGGCGCGGCTGGTCAGTTCTTCGCTGGGTTTTCCCCTGATGCCGAGCACGGTGGTGCTGGGTTTGTTCATGATCGCTTATACGGCCGTAGGCGGCCTGTGGGCGGTAATGGTCACGGACATCCTGCAATTTGTGATACTCACCGCGGCGGTGCTCCTGATCATTCCCCTCGCCTTTGACGCGGCGGGTGGCGTGGACCGGTTCCTGCATTTTTCACCCGAAGGTTTTTTCAGCGTGGTGAATGGCGAGTACACCTGGGGGTTCATTTTTGCTTTTGCGTTGTATCATATTTTTTACATCGGTGGCAACTGGACCTTTGTACAGCGGTACACCAGCGTGGACACGCCCAAATCCGCTTCCAAAGTAGCGTTCCTGTTCGCGGGGCTTTATATTATCAGCCCCGTGCTGTGGATGCTGCCGCCTATGTTGTATAAACTGATCAATCCTTCGCTGATAGGGCTGGACACAGAAAATGCTTACCTGATGGTGTGCAGGCATGTATTGCCCGCAGGGCTGATGGGCCTTATTCTCACCGGTATGTATTTCTCCACCTCCGCTTCCGCGAACACGGCGCTGAACGTCGTGTCCGCCGTATTCACCAATGACATTTACAAAGGAAATATCAATCCCGGCGCTTCCGATAAAAAGCTCATGCTGGTGGCCAGGCTTTCCTCCTGGTTCTTCGGGCTGGGAATGATCGGTATCGCGCTGATCGTTCCGTATATAGGCGGCATCGTGGAATTTACACTGAGCATCGGCGCTATTACCGGCGGGCCTTTGCTGGCTCCGCCTATCTGGGCGCTGTTCTCCAAAAGGCTGAACGGGAAAGCGACGTTGTTCATTACCGTCGTGAGCCTCTCCGTGAATCTCCTCTTCAAAGTGATCCTTCCCTTTACCTCCGATACCCGCCTGAGCAGGGCGGACGAAATGCTCATCGGTGTAGGGCTGCCGTTCCTGATGTTGCTTGCATATGAAATATATGCGCGCATGGCGGGAAAAACAAGTGAAGAATATGCGCACCTGCAGGTGGTAAAAGCAGCACGGAAAATTTCCATGCAGGCGCCCGACCCGGAGGAAGCGGCAGCGATAGCGCAGCAAAATATCTTCGGGCTGAAAGTGATCTCCTTTTCCCTGGCGTTCATTGCCCTGCTGCTGTATATCCTGTGTTTTTTCGCGGCGGGCAGCGCGGCGCTGGTCGGTACTATTGCCACGGTCGTGATGCTGCTGGCCCTTATCCCGTTACGGGCCTCTTTAAAAAAACCGCACCACACAGTGCACCCTGTTAAAAATTAACTGATGATCCGTAGATACACGATGATATTGTTATGCTGCCTGCCCGGCCTTACCGCCGCCGGTCAGCAGCCTGTGGCCCTGCAAAACGGGCATCTGCGCCTGCAATGGGCGCAAACTACAGGTGGTTATGCGCTTAAGTCGCTGGCGGTAAAAAAAGGCGGAACATGGCATACGCTGCCGCGGCCCGGCGGGGAATATACCTTACTGTATTCGGCCGTGAAGCCGGATAAAACACCGGTGCCTGTATATGACGGGAACGGGAAAGAGATAAAAGATTTCCCGGAGGAAAAATACCGTTATATACAATCCGCATGGAAAGAAGTGGTGAACGGCGTATCGCTGAATACGGCCGGCGAAGCATTTTATTTCCGCCCCTCTTCCGCGACCGCAAACGGCGATTCAATTGTGTTCAAAGCGGAAACGGCACAGGCTGATATCATATCCACCTGGCGCATTGATCCTGCTTATCCGGCGGATGTACAGGTGCGGATGACATTGAGGGCAAAAACGGAAGGGTATTTTTCCCTGGCCTCTCCCACCCTCGTTACCTTCCGTGAAAATGAACTTGCCTGGGGCGGCATACCCGGTTATTACCAGGGCCGTTACCTCGAAAAAGATTTTATAAAAGCAGGCATGTATATGCAGGGCATCCCGGCCAAACCGCTGGTGGTAAGAGAAAGAACGGCTACCACTTTATCCCCGTTCATCAGCAACCGGGCTCAGGTTACACTCGCGGTGATCCCGGACCCGGGAACGGCGCGCGATCCCTGGGAAACAGACAAAAAAACACATTCCACCTGGAAGCTCGGCCTTTCGCTGATGAACAGGAAAGCGGAGCTTTCGCCTACCATTTACCATCCCGTTTTGGGAGAAGACCGGTCCTTCATGAAAAAAGGAGAGACTGTGGAACTTTCCTTCCGGTACAGCATACAGCCGGCGGACTGGTACACCGTGTACCAGCACGCTGCAAACGATATTTACCGTTTCCCTGATTTCCTGGCGCTGAAAGAAACAAAACGGTCGCTCACCAACCGCATACTGGACATGCACCGCTACTTAACGGACGATTCCACTTCCATGTGGCGCATTGAAGACATGAACGGCATGAAGATAGGCGCACAGGCTTACCTGGGCGGGGTATACCTCTCCGAAAAAGACGCCATGAAAAACTCCGATTACGGCGCGATGTGGATGCTGGCCAATATCATGAACGATTCCGTGTTGCAGAACAGCAGGCTGCCATACGCCCGCAATTTTAAACTGCAACAGCAAAATACCAGCCCCGGATTTTTCAACGGCTCCGCCGCAGGGCAATACTTTCTTTATAAAAGTAAACGGTTCACGGAAGAATGGGGACCATACGTGGAGCCCGTCGGCCTCACCTATTACATGATGATGGACGCGGGGAATATCCTGCTTTTCAACCCCGAGGACGCCGTGATGAAAAAAACACTCACATCCGCGGCAGATCGCCTGCTGGCCTGGATGGGAAAAGACGGCAGCTGGAAAGTAGCGTATGATCACATTTCAAAACAGCCGCTTTTTACCGAAGTAGAAGACTTCCGCCCGACGTTCTACGGCCTGGTGATCGCCTACCGGATACTGAAACAACAAAAGTACCTGGATGCCGCCAAAAAAGGAGCCGACTGGTACATTAAAAATGCGGTGGACGAAGCCCGTTTCCTGGGCGTATGTGGAGACGCGCGTTTTGTGCCGGACTTTGCCACCGGTCAAAGTGCGGAAGCCCTGATGGACCTTTACGACATCACCGGCGATAAAAAATATAAAGACGCAGCCATCAAAACGGCCCGTATCTATACTACCTCCGTTTACACCCACCCTGTTCCTTCAACGGTTGTCAAAACCGTGAACGGCGTGCAACGGAAAGACTGGGAGATCAGCCAGGTGGGGCTCGGATTCGAACATGGCGGCACCATCGGCAGCGCGAACCCTTCAGGGCCGATCGTGCTGGCCAGCCATGCGGGTATGTTCGTAAGGATGTTCGCCCTCACAAAAGATTCTCTTTTCCTGAATATGGCGAGGGCGGCCGCACTCGGGCGAGATGCATTCGTGGATTCCGCTACAGGAGTAGCCTCCTACTACTGGACGAATATGAACAAAGGCGCGGGCCCCTATCCTCATCATGCCTGGTGGCAGATCGGGTGGATCACGGATTACCTGCTCGCGGAAGCGGAACTTCGCTCTGAAGGGAAAGTTAAATTCCCGAGAGGATTTATCACGCCGAAAGTCGGCCCGCACCAGGCCTACGGCTTTGCTCCCGGTGAGGTAAATGGTACACAGGCCTCGCTGCTGCTGCGGGAAGGGCTGCTTCAATGCGATAATCCTTATCTTGATTATTACTGCGCCATCAATAAGAAGGAAAAGAAATTATTCTTTATCCTGCTGAACAACGACGATGCTCCCATGCGCACTACCCTGCATGCAGATTATACAAAAGTACCCGTAACGCCCGAAAAGGCGGATGCGGATATACCGGTAACCATACCGCCCTACGGCATCCGTGTGATCACTATAAACTTCCGCTGAGCATGATAAAAAAGATGTTACTGGCATGGATGCTGACTGTAGGTTTCACCACGACAAAGGCGCAGCGTTCTTATTTTATGGAAGCGGAAGACTTCAGCATCCGTGGAGGATGGATCATTGAAAAACCTGTTGGAGGCGGTGTTTCAGGCAGGCATATCCTGCGTGTGATCTCCGGCGGCGTAAAAGCGGCGGATGCGCTGACGGTGATCCGGGTGAAAGAGGCGGGTGAATACACCATCTGGGCCAAAACGCTGGATTACCCAGACAACAGGCCGGGTACGAGGCTTTTCAGGGTACTGGTGAACAACGAGCCCATGGCGCAGGAATCCGGCAGGCATGGCCAGGCGTCCTGGCAATGGGAAAAAGCAGGCACGGTGCGGATGGATACCGGCGAAAATGTAATACAGTTGCGGGATACCCGCGGCAATTACCCGAGAGTGGATGCATTGTTCCTCAGCGCTGAAAATATTACACCTGATAAAGCCAATCTCCAACCGTACAAAACCACGCAGGTTCCAATACAATTAACCCCTACGCCATTACCCGGCGCCGGCGCCCGGAAAATGAAGGCAAACGCCGATGTTGTGGCGGTACTGGAAAATGAAAACATTAAACTGGAAATATTGCAGGCAGGCGGTCTGATGACCCGTACCGCTATCCGGCAAAAAGGACAATGGCAATACCTGGATGCCGCTACTGAAGAGAACCGCATCCTGTTGCTGAGCGCGGACGACCCGCAGATCACCTTCGGCGGCTTTATTCCCGGTTGGAACGGCTCGCTTGGTTACAGCAGCTTCAACTGTAAAGGCAAAACATATACTGTCATGCTGCCCGAGAACCTGGGTAACCCTTTTCTTTCCGGTAGACTCACAGCATTTACGCCGGTTAAAGCCGAAAAAGCTGGTTCGGGCCAAATGCTGGTAACCTACCAGTCGGCGGATGGGCAAACGATCAACGGCAGCTGGTCCCTGCAGCCCGGGCAGCGTCATTTACAGCTTACGCTGGAATACAAAGCACCACAGGCAGCCTTTTACAGTATGGCTGTGGGAGCCTTGCAGGGAGTTATGGAAAAAGAAGTAACCAGCATCCAGCTGCCTCCCATGTACCAATACCAGCGGCTTCCACAGCAACCGGTATTACTTCCTTCCGCCCTTATGCCGCAGCCGCTGGCGATGATAGAGCTGAAAGAAAAAGGGCTCACGGTTTTTATCAGCGGTACAAAAGAAAGTTTCCCGGTTGACTGGGGTATATCCAATACCTCCCCTATGGGATTTGGCATCCGGAATGAAAAAAATGAAATACAGCCGGTGGCATTTTCGCCCGTTCCCGGGCTGGACAATTCAAAACTTAAAGCGGGTGAGGTGATACGGCGCTCCTTCGCGATCGGCGCGTTGCCATCTGGCTGGAACGATGCGCTGGAGTATATTTCAGACAGCGTTTATACCGTAAAGGATTACCGCCGCCAGCAAACCTCCCTTACCGAGACGGTTTTTAACATCACAGACCTCATCCGTAACGATACCGCATCAGGCTGGGCTACCTCCCTGAAAGGTTTTTATGATATCGAAGTAGATCCGAAAGTCGCACCCACAGTAGTGCAGGCTGCGCCGCTGGCCGTTGTTTCAGCGGCTATCCTGGCCCGTGACGAAGACTTCTACATACGCCGCGCCCTGCCCACTATCGAATACACGCTTTCGCGCAGCGGTTTCCGATGGGCGCAGAAAGGAATGAGTAAAACAGCGGCTGCGTTCAGCCCGTACAATTCACAATTCTCCACTGCTTATTATGAAGGGCTGAACAAACTGCTGGGAGAAAAAAATCCCTGGCTGAAAAAGATCGCGCTGCCCGATGACCGCATCCGCAGGGCGGATGGTTATGCCGTGTCCGTTCCCGCCTGGACGCAGGAGCTGGCCGCTTACCGGCTTACCGGGCAAAAACGCCGGCTCGATTCGGCGGTAGCACATGCCCGGGAATTTATCGGTAAAGAAATATATGGACATAAAGATGTACCGCTGGGTAAAGTGCCTTTCTACAACGCTTCCTTTTATGCGTACTGGTGGGATCTCCCGGACCTCTACGACGCCACCGGCGATCAAACGTTCCTGGATGCCGCTTATGCCGCCGCTTTTCATACGCTGGCGGGCGTGAGAAGTTATCCTCTGGTAGAAGACACCCTGCAAACCATCCATCCCGGAAACACTTTTGAAGGCAATACCACCCTGTGGTGGAAAGGCGGGGAAAAATACCGGCTGGGCTTCCCCCGTAAACCGGGAGATGCGCCGGAAAAGAAAGTACCGGCATGGCTCGTATCCCCCGTTGGCCTTGGCTTTGAACAACCTGTTACTTTTTTCCCCCATGGCAAGGAAGTACGGCATGTGTTCATGAACAGCTGGGCGCCACACCTGTTACGGCTGTATGAAAAAGGAAACAGGAAAATATTTGAAATATACGCCCGTAATGCGGTGATCGGCAGGTTCTCCAACTATCCCGGTTATTACGCCACGGGTTATACGGACATTCCCATGCAGCCGGGCTTCCCTTACAAAGGACCGGATGTAAGTTCCATCTACTATCATCATATCCCGCCGCATCTTGCTTTTACGATGGATTACCTCGTAACGGAAGCCATGCAGCGTTCCGGCGGGAAGGTGCGCTTCCCCTACGTAAAACAGGACGGGTTTGTATGGTTCACCAACCGGATGTTTGGCGCGGGCGCAGGCAAAGTGTTTGACGATGAGGCGGTGAACCTCTGGCTTAAAAAAGGACTGGTACACCTCAGCAACCCCGAAGTGAACTACATCACCGGCATTTCCGGTAACAGGTTCTGGGTCATATTGACCAGCGAAGCGGCCGACGCAGTTAATTGCCGGGTGGAGCTTGGAGAAGAAACGCCGGTAACCGGACGGACTGCCTCGTTGTATACCGCAGATGCAAAACAGGTTGCCTTGCCGGTGGAAGACCGGGCGGTGAACGTGCAACTGGCCGGTAAAGGATTTGCGGCTTTGTCTTTCCCCCTGTCCCGCCAGTCCGCTAAAACAAAATCCCCTGCTTTAAAAGAAGGCATGCAGGTCACCGATATGGGGCCTGGCATCGGCAGGTGTTATACATTCCGCATCCGCTCTCCTTTTGGCTGGGATTCGATTTACGGCTACCTGGAATCGGCGGAAGGCGGCAGTGTGACTATCACCCTGAACCATAAGGAAGAAACCATATCCGCTTATCCTTTTGAATGGTCCTTCCACCCGCTGCAAACCGGGGAAGAGGCGCACCTGAAAGTACGGGTAAAAACAAAAGATGGGCGTACAGTTGAAAAGACCGTTGTATTATGAAACAAAAAAGGATCATAGCAGGATTGTTGCTGCTGCTGGTATCCGGCCATGTGGCCGCGCAAAGCAGCCAGGACCTTATTGCCGCCTCCCAGGCCGGGGCTTCTCCCCTCTTCTTTCAGGCAGGCGCAGGTGTACCGCCGGTGAGTACCGGCAATTTTTCTGACAGCAGGGAATGCATAGCCCGGAACGGCCTGCCGCATTTCTTTAAAAAAGCGGCAGCAGGCAAACCATTGGTGATCGGCTTTATTGGCGGCAGTATTACACAGGGCAATGCGGGCTACCGTCCACAGGCACTGCGTTACCTCCAGGCCATGTATCCCGGCGCGGACATCAAAGGGCTGAATGCCGGGGTTTCCGGCACCGGCACGGATCTGGGCGCCTGCCGTATACAGGAACAATTGCTCCGGCACCATCCTGATCTCGTGTTCGTGGAATTTGCCGTAAACGGGGCATATGCCAAAGGCATGGAAGGCATTGTGCGGCAGATCAGGCAACAAGGCCCCGAAGCCGACATTTGTCTTATTTACACCATTACAGGCAATCAAACCCAGCTATACGCCTCGGGAAATATACCGGAGAATATCAAAGGCCTGGAAAAGATCGCGGATCACTACGGGCTTCCTTCCGTACACATGGGCCTGGAAGCCTCCTTACTGGAAAAAGAAGGGAAACTGATATGGAAAGGCAACGGTGCAGACAGCACCCGCATACTTTTTTCAAATGACGGCATCCACCCGCTCCGGGAGGGAGGAAATCTTTACGCAGCGGCCATTGCGCGGGGATTGGAAAAGATGAAGCCGATGCAAAAAACGACATCATCAAATACATTGCCCGCCCCGCTCTTCCCGGATAACTGGCAGGACGCCGGCATGTACGCCCCCGGGCAGATTGCCACCTTCAGCGGCGGCTGGCAATCTGCCAGTATACCGCAATTCTCCGCATGGTTCCCCGCCATCCAAAAAGCAGATACACCCGGCGCCTCATTCACCTTCCGTTTCAAAGGCAGTGCATTCGGCATATTCGACGTAGGCGGCCCGGAAGCGGGGCAGATCATCATACAGGTGAACGGGAAAGATATGCAAACCGTTTCCCCGCCTGAACCCGGCACACAGGTATATCAACTAGAACCAGGGGACAGCATCCCGGTGAACCGCTTCAATAGCTATTGCAACAACCGCTATCGCGGGCAGCACCAGTTATTCACCCTGGAGCCTGGAGAATACACCGTTACTGTCCGGCTGTCTTCCCAAAAAGCGGATAAAGCCGCGATATTGGGCCCCGGGCAGGCGGATGACATCGGCAGGCACCCGGAGAAATACGCCAGGACTGTATTGTACCTGGGAAAGATATTGATAAAAGGCACGCCTGTTTTAAACGGAAACCCATGATATCAATGGGAATGTTCCCGTAAAATGGGAATGTTCCCAGTTTATTTAGCGTGTAGAAGACTAACAGATCAGTGTACCCGATAATAAATTTGCCTTCCGGCATCAAAGAACAGTTATGAAAAACAGATACAGATGGATGACCATATGCCTCCTGCTGATGGCTTTGGGCCTGCAGGCACAGGTACGTGTATCGTCCGGAAAAGAAGGGATCACACTCACATCAGCAGGCAGCCGGTATACATTCGCGCCTGTATTCACGATATTGTACAATGCCACCGATCCTGCTATGGCGCTGAAGCCGGCGGGCATCAAAAAAGTAAGTTATAATGTGCTCAGCTGGAAGGTGGCGGACAGCAGCAAGGCAGACCTCGTTCAGCAAAAAATAAGCGCCGCCGTAGCCGGGGACGGTTTTGACGACAGCATCCTCCGCGGCAAAAGAGAACAACGCACCGTAAGCATCTTTCATGCAGGAGAAAAAACAGTACTGCGGGCAACCGGCATCCGCAAAAAAGGGGACACTACATTTTTTTTATTTCCTCCCGCGGACGATTATAATTTCAGCGCATATGCCATAGCGGGCCATTCCGGATACCCTGTGCTGCATTTCACTTTCAGGCCGGTTAAACCCGGCTATTACAGTATTGGATATACCGGCGCTCCCGCCCTTTCCCCGGACAAGGCAGCCGCCTTATGGCAGCCTATGATCTGGCAGGAAAAACGTGTGCCTGACGCGGCATTTCTCACGCCCGCATTTATGGCTCCGCTACCCACAACGATGGTATACGACGGCCGAAATACACTAGGTGTGCTTGCGTCTCCTGAACATCTTCCCTTTCAACCGCTGCCAACCCTGCCCAACAGCCGGTTTGGCATTGCATTGCTGAACGAACACAGGCAGCTGCAACCACAACTTTACGCGCCCATTCCGGGCGGCTACGGCTCGCTGATGAAAAGCGGGGACACCTTCTCTTTTTCCATGCAGCTGGTGACAGCACCCTCCGACATTACTCATACCTATCAGGCAATAGCAGAACACATATTCGGTTTCCGCGATTACCGGCATAACGATATCGCATCGCTCAACACAGTGCTGGACAATATGACCGCCTATGCCATGACACATTATGCCTGGTTTATAGACAGCCTGAAAGGTTTTGCCTATTCCACAGATGTACCGGGCGCGGTCAAAAATGTATCCAGCCTCAATCCGCTGGAGCTGGCGCTTGTGCGGGACGATGCGGAGATGTTCGAGAAACGCGCCTATCCGCTGATGGAATATATGCTGTCCAGGGAAAAATTCCTTTTCAGCCTGGATAGCCTTCAGAAGATACAAAACCCTTCCCGCAGGCTCAACGGCCCGGTAGCACCGCTTTCCGAGCTGGGCGCGCTGTATGCCGTATTCGGAAAAGAAAACCCTTTTTACCTGGCCCTGATGAAACAGGAATATAATGCGGGCCGCGTGCGCAACCTGGACGTTAAAGAACACGGCGGCAGCTGGACCAATGCCATGCGCCTCTACAAAGCCACCGGCGACAAACAGTACCTGGACGCGGCTATCCATAAAGCGGAACAGTACCTGCAGCAAAGGGTACGCCAGCCGCAAACAGATTTCTCCGATCCTTTTTCCGGCGGGTTCTTTTTCTGGCCCGCGTTTACAGACCGCTGGATCGATCTTTCCGAACTATACGAGCTCACCGGCGATACCGCTTACCTCCATGCCGCGGTGCAGGGCGCGAGGAACTATACCATGTTCACCTGGATGAGCCCCGCCGTTCCTGACAGCATGGTTACCGTAAATCAGGGCGGTAAAGCGCCCATGTACTGGTACCTGCGTTCGAAAGGCCATGCACAGATGTATTATCCCGAAGAGAAAGCGCCTGCCTGGCGTCTTTCTGAAACCGGCCTTACTCCTGAATCGTCCGGCACAGCCACCGGCCACCGTGCCATCTTTATGGCGAATTATGCCCCCTGGATGCTGCGCATCGGTTATTATGCGAAAGACACATTCCTGATCAATGTTGCGAAAGCAGCCGTAATAGGCCGGTACAGGAGTTTCCCCGGCTATCATATCAACACGGAAAGAACCACCGCATATGAAAAAGAAGATTTCCCATTACATGAACATAAGGCGCAAAGCGTAAATTCTTTCCACTACAATCATATCCTGCCGATGGCCAGCATGCTCATCGATTACCTGGTGACGGACGTATTCGTGCGCAGTAAAGGCAAGGTCAATTTTCCCGCGGAGTTTATGGAAGGGTATGCTTACCTGCAAAATAAAATGTACGGCAGTCACGCAGGCAGCTTTTACACGGAAAAGGATGTGCAGTTATGGATGCCTTCGCGCCTGCTGCGGAGCGAAAATGTAGAACTGAATTATATCGCGGCGCGGAAAGGGAACCGTTTATTCCTCGCTTTTACCAATCAAAGCCCGCAGCCCGTTACCAGCAAAATAACCATCAATCCTTCCCTGGTAAAACTTTCCGCCAAAAGCCAACTCCGCTCCCTTACAGGCAATGAGGCCGGCAGCCTGCGGGACAGTTCCTTTACCATTACCGTTCCCGCCAATGGCATAGCGGCCATAGCGATAGAAGAAGCTGTGCCTTCCGTTCAGTTCCAGCAGAAGATCCTGTCCGCCACAGGAGACAGCGGGAAAGATTTCGCGGAGATAAAAACCGGTAACGCCAGGGCCCTGCTTTTCAGGCTGGGCACATATGGCAGGAGGCTGTTCATTTACCTGGAAGACGACGATAACAAATGGCGGCGCATACGCCTGCATTATACAGATGCGGCGGGAAATGTGCGCCAGCTGGAAGATAACACCTATCCTTTTGAGCTGACCGTGCCGCTGGAAAAGGTGTATGCCGTACAATGCTGGCTGACGCTTGAGAAAAAGGATGGCAGCACAGTAGAAAGTGAAAAAATAACCTTAGGCAAATAAAAAAGCTGAATGATGATTAAGTCAGAACCCACCGGGGCAAGGACATTCCCGGAGAAAAACATTGTTGTTGACCTCGTGATCACCGGAGGCGGCCTCTCTGGTGTATGCGCCGCCATTACCGCAGCCCGCCAGGGCCTGAAAGTGGTATTGGTACAGGACAGGCCGGTGCTTGGCGGAAATGCCAGCAGCGAAGTGAGGCTCTGGATACTCGGGGCCACTTCACATATGGGGAACAACAACCGCTGGGCCCGCGAAGGAGGCCTGGTAGATGAGATACTGGTGGAAAACACCTACCGCAACCCGGAAGGCAACGGCGTGATCTTTGACATGATCCTGCTCGACAAAGTATCACAGGAGCCCAATATCACGCTCCTGCTGAATACCGCGGTATACGAGGCGGATATGCAGGATGCGTCGATTATACGTTCGCTAAAGGCCTATTGCAGCCAGAATCAGATGGAGTATGTATTAAAGGCTCCCTTGTTCATCGACGCATCGGGAGACGGTGTGGTCGGGTTCCTTTCCGGCGCGGCCTTCAGGATGGGCGCAGAAAAAAAGGAAGAGTTCGGCGAACTGTTCGCGCCGTCCGAAGAATACGGGGAACTCCTGGGGCATAGCCTTTACTTTTACAGTAAAGACACCGGCCGCCCTGTAAAATTCATCCCGCCCGCATTTGCACTGGACGATATTCAAAAAGTACCCCGGTTCAGCAGCTTCAACGCCAAGGAATACGGCTGTAAACTATGGTGGATAGAATACGGCGGCCGGCTGGACACCGTGCATGATACAGAGACCATTAAATGGGAATTATGGAAAGTGGTATACGGCGTTTGGGACTATATCAAAAACTCCGGCAAATTCCCCGAAGCAGAAACCCTAACACTGGAATGGGTAGGCATGATACCGGGCAAACGGGAAAGCAGAAGGTTTGAGGGAGACTACATCATGCGCCAGCAGGACATTGTAGAGCAGCGTTGCTTTGAAGATGCCGTGGCGTTTGGCGGATGGTCCATTGACCTGCACCCGGCGGACGGGGTATTCAGCGAAAAACCCGGATGCAATCAATGGCACAGCAAAGGCATTTACCAGATACCTTACCGCAGCCTGTATAGCCGCAACATCAGCAACCTGTTCCTTGGCGGAAGGACCATCAGCGTATCTCACGTGGCATATGGCTCTACCCGTGTAATGGCCACTTCGGCGCACGTAACACAGGCTGCCGCTATGGCCGCGGTACTCTGTAAAGAAAAAGGGCTCCTCCCCGCCGCCATGGGCGCGCATGTGCACGAACTTCAGCAACGCCTGCTGCGTACGGGGCAATATATTCCGGGGCTGAAATTTGTTTCACCACAGGATCATGCGGCCACCGCGAGGATCTCCGCCACCAGCGAACTGGTACTAAAAGAATTCCCGGGAGAGCCACTGCATAAGCCGCTGGAGGTTTCAGCGGCGCAGATGGTCCCTTTGCAGAAAGGGAAAGTTCCCTCGTTTATATTTCATGCTGAGGCCAGCACCACCACTACGCTTGAAGCGGAGCTTCGCGTCAGCAGCAGGAATGGCAACCATACGCCGGACGAAACGGTGGCCCGCCAAAGTGTCGTCATTCATCCCGGCCGTAATTGCATGAAACTGGACTTTGATGCGGAAATGAAAGACAGCAGCTACGCCTTCATTATCTTCCACAAAAATCCGGAAGTAAAACTGCATTACACAGGCAAACGGGTAACCGGTATACTGTCTGTTTTTAATACGGTAAACAAAGCAGTGTCCAACTACGGCAAACAAACCCCACCGGAAGACATAGGTATGGATGCCTTTGAGTTCTGGTGCCCGCAGCGCCGTCCGGAGGGGCATAATCTTGATTTTAAAACACCGGGAGGCCTGGATGTATTCAGGGCTGAAAATATCCGCAACGGTATTGAAAGGCCCACTACCCAACCGAACGCCTGGGTGGCGGACTGGCAGGATGCACACCCGGTCATTACGCTGGAATGGGATGAACCTAAAGAGATCACCAGCATAGAACTGTTCTTTGATACCGATTACGACCACCCGATGGAGTCCGTGCTGATGTCCCACCCGGAAACGGCCATGCCCTTTTGCGTGCGTGAATACAGGATAAAAGATGATAAAGGCAATGTGCTGGCGGAGAAAAAAGACAATTACCAATCCCTGAATAATATACAATTACTGGCCCCCGTAAAAACCAAAAAACTGGTGATCGAAGTGGAGCATCCCTCTAAAGATATACCTGCGGCGATTTGCGCGGTAAGGTGTATTTAGTAAAAATCCTGCGCAGATCATAAAGGCCGCTCAGATTGAGCGGCCTTTCTTTATGTAAAGTGATGATAAATTCTCCTATAGCCAGGATGAACGATACGTATAGGATACGTATAGGAGAGGTATAGGAGAGCACCAAGAGAGAACTGGTAAAATAGTACCATATTTGATTCAGAGTAGCCGGATATCATGGCTTTCCGTTTATTTCTGGTATTAATATTAAAAAGCATATAACTCCGCCAAATGTGAATATGACGCGCTGAAGCTCGCGGTGATGGTTACTTTGATGTAACGCGCCTGTTTGAAGCCCGCCAGGAAAAGCCTTTGTTTGTCCTGTGTGTTCTGCAGCTCAAGATTGCCTGCTGCTTCCCAGGTCACATTATCTGTGCTCACTTCCACGCTTACGTTACTGGGCTTCCCGCTGCCGCTGCCCTGCCGTGCAATGAAGCTAAGACCATGCACTTCTTTTTGTTCGCCCATATCGTAGGTGATAAAATGGGGCGCTGCGGCGGAAGTGCCCTGCCACTGCGAATGCCAGAAAGTTCCGGCGTCTCCGTCCAGCGTAAATACCGCACGCCCGTTGTTGGGCCCTTCTCCATTTGCTTCCTCGGATGAAAAGCCGGCTATCGTCCACAATGCCCTGTCGTAGTCGGGGTAGTTTGCCAGGTCCGGTTGTGCTTTGATGATGAAAAAAGTCGTGCGCAAAGTTTCATTGACGGTGATGGAAGATTGTTCTATCGCCAGCGGCAGGATGAAGTTTTTTAAAGCGGGCATGGCATTGGCGCCTTTCGTGCGGATGTTGATACTGAGTGGGCTGGTGCTCAACTGTCCTTTGGAGATGATGCCTTCCATGCTGCTGAGTGTATAACTATCCGAGGGGAGTATTTCATAACTGGTGCTGTTCGCGTTGTTAAAACTGTCTATCAGCGCGGCATTTACCTTAAAACGGATATTGATATCCGATTCCGGGTAGTCCTGCCCGCCGTAACAGGCACCGTAGGTGATATGCTGCAAAGTGTCCGCGACGCTAAGCGTTTTACGCACGGGATTGTTCACCGCCAGCGGCATATACACTTTGATGTACTGGTCCAGCGGCTGATCGGGCAGATCGTATTCGTCTTTACAGCTATACAGGCAGGCCGCGGTACAAAGCAGCAGGATTATATTTTTTATATACATTGTCAGGTTACTTAAAGTGAAACAAATAGTTTACCATCCGGGGTTTTGCACCAGCATCCTGCCCCTGTCCATTTCATACTGGCTGATGGGGAACCAGTAATTGGCGGGCCTGAAAAGGTGAGAGCCGGCCACTACCCTCGCATAAAAATCGTTGCCGTCTTTATTCACGTTCATGCCGTGCACATCGCCCATTACCTGTGGCGCTATTTTCCAACGCCTGATATCGAACCAGCGGTGGCTTTCAAAAGCAAGTTCCACGCGGCGTTCCTGGCGTATCCTGTTTCGCATGGCGGCGCCGGGCGCTGGTACCGGGAGAGGATTTTCCCCTTCTCCGTATTGCGGGATGCCGGCTCTTTTGCGTACCAGGTTCAGGTATTTTGCGATGTCCGCATTCCCCGGCTCATATTCGTTCAGCGCTTCGGCGTAGTTCAGATAGATTTCGGCGAGGCGGAAGAGTGCCAGCGGACGGTTCTGCCGCTGACCGTTGCCCCCGGAACCGATATTGGTCTGTGAGCCCAGGTTTTTGCGCACGAGATAACCCGTTTTGGAATAATCGGTGGGATGGCCGTTTTTTCCGTTTGGCCCGGACAAATAAAAAGTAATAGCCGCGGAGGCCTGCATGCTGCCGCCCTGGAAAATCGCGTTGTTGTAAGTGATGTTAGTATAAAAACGCGGCTCACGGTTCATGTACATATTGTAAATGGATTGCCCCAGTGTGTCTTTAAACCCTGTTTCCCGGTAATTCGGGGATTCCTGTATGGTCAGGCCGTCTTTCATAAAATAAGCGTCCACCTGCTCCTGCGTGGCGGCAATGCCGTTCCAGCCGCCGGCCCTGCGGGGCATACAATGCACATCCCATCCTGCCAGGTCGTTACTTTTCCGCACGAATATCTGTTCGTTGTTCCAGGGCTGGAAAAAGATGCCCTGCAAAGATTTTACCGGATCGCCGGAAGGGTCCTGGTAAAGATTGTAAATACCGAGGTCTATCACCGCTTTGGCGGCATCGGCCGCTTTTTTCCATTTCTCCGCGTCTTTCGTCTGCGAGATCATCTGCCTGCCTTTATCCGTAAACCCGGCCATATCCGTATTGCCATTATAAAGATCGCTGGCGGCATAGAGCAGCAGCCTGGATTTTACGGCAAGCGCCATGCCTTTGGTAGCGCGGCCGTATTCGGCATCGCTCACCTGGTTGTTATTCATGGGGCGGAGCGGCAATACGCCAGCTGCCTGGTCCAGCTCGGCCACCACGTAACTCACACATTCGTCAAACGGGCTGCGGGGTATCTGCATATCCGCGGCGGTGGCATCGGCGGCAAGCTCTTTGTCGCCTACCAGCACTACCGGGCCGTATTGCTGCATCAGCAGGAAATAATAATACGCTCTCAGGAAACGGGCTTCAGCTTTATACTGATCGATCAGCTCCTGTCCGTTCAGCGCCAGTATTTCTTTATTGCCGTCTATATGGTTGATGAAATAAGTGGCGGAGCGGATGCCGGCATACAGGTTGCCCCAGGTGTCGAACAATACATTGCCCGCGCTCATATTGCCCATATTCAGCGCATAGACCGAATATTTGGACCAGGTGATATCCACTTCGTCGCTGTTGCCCAGCCAGGGAAAACCTTCCCACTGCCTGGAAATATCCGGCACATAACTGTACACATTGGCGAGATATTGCTGCGAGGAAGCCTTTTTCTGGAATACCTCTTCGATGGTGATACGGTCATCAGGCACCTGGTCCAGGTAATCTTTACAACCGCTTACAAACACGGCGCCCGTTATGATGGAGAGTAGGATAAATGATTTCATAAATTCCTTTTTTACTTGAATGTGCATTTGATACCGATGTTGAATGTTTTGGTAAGCGGATACTGGGCGCCGCGGCCGTCTCCCAGCTCCACGTCCCACATGGTGAATTCGCTCACCGTCATCAGGTTGTAGCCGATAAAGTAAATGTTGAGATTAGCCATACCGGCGTATTTCAGCCATTCATCGGTAAAATTGTAGCCCAGCTGAATGGTTTGCAGGCGGAGAAACGCGCCGTTTTTGGTCCACCAGGAGCTGTTTGCATAGTTCATGTTATCGTTGCCATAAGTAAGTCTTGGATACAGCGGGCGTTTGTCCGGGTTATCTGGCGTCCAGCGGTCCGTGATCTGTTTCATCAGGTTGCCGCGCTCTCCGCCCTGGCTGAAGGGTTGCAGGCCATCGCCGTTCAGCTGTATGTCCACGTTGCTGATGCCTTTGAACCAGCCGGCCAGCGACCATCCCTTGTAAGTGATGGTGGGCCCGAATCCGTACACGATCTCGGGTATGCTGCCATAGCCAATGGGGCCCTGGTCGTAGGTGTCTATTTTACCATCGCCGTTCAGGTCTTTGAAGCGGATATCGCCCGGGTGATTGGCGCCCGTCTGGTATGCGCTGTTGGCCACTTCTTCTTCGCTTTCAAAAAGGCCCAGCGCGGTGTACCCGAAACGTTTCCCGAGCTTCTGCCCGATGCGCTGCTGCCAGGGATACGGCCAGGGCGCGTTCGCATCGTTGATGATCATCGCCCTGTTCCAGGTGAAGTTTCCACGGAAGCCAATAAAGAGGTCACGGGTAATGCTTTTATTGATCTCCAGCGTGGCGTCTACTCCCCTGTTGTGTATCTCTCCGAGGTTCGCCCAGGGCAATGTCCTCACGCCCGCATAGTTCGGCACATCGCCGCGCTGGCGGAAGATGCCGGTACGGTTTTCGTAGAACACGTCCGCGGTGAGCGAGATTTGATTTTTCCAGAATTTTGTTTCAATGCCAAGGTTGGACTTCTTCGCTTTTTCCCATGTCACGTTCACGGCATAATCGCCGATATCCAACCCGTTGATGTCATTGTTCACCCCGTTCTGCCCGTAAGAATAATTGCCGTTGCCGCCACCTACGGTGGAGATGTAGGCAAACCTGCGGCCGCCGATATTACTATTGCCCACATGGCCGTATGAGAAACGCACCTTCATGAACTGGATGACGTTTTTGACCGGCTCAAAGAATTTTTCTTCAGATGTTACCCAGCCCAGCCCGTATGACGGGAAAAAGCCAAAACGTTTGCTCTCCGCGAATGTTTCAGAACCATTAAAACCGAAGTTCACTTCCGCGAGGTATTTGTTATCGAATGCGTAGGTGGCCCTGCCAGCCAGCCCCATGTAACGATAAGGGATGGAAGCGATAAAATCCCCGGCAAAGGCGTCCTGCCTGTCGGACTGGTTGTACAGCACCATGCCCGTTACGCCGTGCCTGCCGAAAGTATTATTGTAGTTGATGGCCGCTTCGGAGTAAAACTGGCGGCTGCCGCCGTTGCTCCGCTCATAACCCAGATAGCTGGTGCCGATGGAAGTTCTTTCCAGCAACAGGTTCCCGTCCGCATCGCGCCCCGAGGCGAGATAACCGTCTACTGATTTGGTACGCCGGATGTCGTGCTCGTTATAATTATCGAAGGAGAACATGGCCGTAGCGGAAAGCCCTTTCAGCCAGAAGTCAAGTTCCTGCGTCACACGGATATTACTCCAAAGCTGGCTTTTGAACTCGCTTACATACCCGCTTTGCGTCAACAGGTTGTAGGGGTTGGACACGTCGCCGGTGCGGATCTGTGAGTTAAAACCGTTGGAATATTTCACCGGGATGAGTATCGGCGGCAATACGTAAGCGGAAGACCAGATGGTGCTGGCTGAATTGCCGGGATAATTGGCGTTGCTGATCCAGCCGGATGCGCCGAAGTCCACCCTGGTGGTTTTGGTGATATCGAGGTTGAGGTTTGAGGTAAAGTTGTAGCGGGAAAACTTGATGGCGGAATTATAGTTCGCCAGCTCATCCGTTTTATACATTCCCTCTTCGTCGTAATAACCCACGGAAAGGTAATACCGGGCCTTTTCCGAGCCGCCGCTTGCATTCACCCTAGCACGGCGGTTCTTGCCGTTTTGATTGAAGAGGGTGCCAAACCAGTCCACATTAGGATACAGGTCCGGATCATTGCCGCCCTGGGTGAGTTTGATGCGCTCATCAGAATATTTGGGAACCGTTTCTTTGGGGTTGCTGTTGAAGTACGCTTCATTCGCCATCTGCATATAGGTGACGCCATCGGCAAACTGCGGAACGCGGGTGAACTGGGTGATGCCCTGGTCATACTGCGCATTGATCAGCACTTTACCGGTTCTGCCTGTTTTGGTCTGGATGAGGATCACGCCGTTTGCGCCGCGTACACCATATACCGCCGTGGCGGAAGCGTCTTTGAGGATGCTGAAGCTGGCAATATCTTCGGGGTCCACATTGGAAAAACTCCTTTCAATACCATCCACCAGCACGAGGGGCGAACTGTTCGTAAAGGTGGAAATACCGCGAATGTAAATGTCAGCATTGTCATAACCCGGCTCGCCGCTCCGCTGTACACCGATGACGCCCGCCACATGTCCGGCGATCACGTTCGTGAGGTTCGCCACCGGCTGTTTGAGGTCTTCCGCCCTGATACTGCTTTGCGCGCCAATGGTGGTGATCTTTTTCTGCTGACCATATCCCACCACCACCACGTCCGTGAGATCCGTGGATTTGTCCTGCAAAATGACATTGATCATGTTCCTTTTAGCTACCGGTACTTCCTGCACGGTAAATCCCATAAAACTGAAGATCAGCGTGCCGGTATCGGAGGGAATGCGCAGCTGGTAAGTACCGTCTCCCTGTGTAGCTGCACCGGTGGAAGTACCTTTCAGCTGCACGCTCACACCGGGTAGCTCCTGCCCCCTTGAGTCCGTCACTTTACCGCGCACAACAAACTCCCGGGCCTGTGGAGGCAACGCCAGCGTCTTTACCACCACTGTGTTTTCGAAGAGCTCATAGGTCAAAGGCTGTTTATCAAAACATTTGTCCAGCACAACTTTCAGCGGCTGGTCTACTACAGATACTGTTACTCTCCGGGCATTGCCCAGCATTTTCGCGTCGTACACAAATTCGAAATTGTACTGTTCATGCAGTTTCCTGAATACTTCATCCAGCGAAGCATTCGAGACATTGAGGGTAACGCCCTGTGAATAAGCGCCGGCGCTCACCTGGAGGAGCGTTACGGACAGGGCCAGTACCAGCTTTAGCCTGAGAAGGCATCTCATAAATGTGGAACTTTTACTCATTTGGTTGACTGGTTAAATTGTAGTTTGTGGAATAGCAATGCCACCAGGAACAATTCGTTGTTCTCAGCATATAACGCGGATTGCTGTTTGTATGAAATTTATTGCTGTGCTACCGTTATCTTTCTTCCTTCTATCTTAAAGTGTATAGATCCTGTCAGTTCCAATGCTTTCAGTACCGAGGCGATATCTTTCCGTTGAGAGATCACCGCTCCGAATTTTTTATTGGCCACGCCCGGGGTCAATACGATGTCTACGTCGTACCATCTTTCAATCGCGCGCATTATGACCGCCATATCTTCATCGTTAAATACAAAAAATCCGTTTTTCCAGGCCATCACATCCGCGGCATTCACCTGCTTTACCCTGAAGCCCGCCTGCCTGCCATTAAACAACCCCTGCTGGCCCGGTTTTAAAACCACTTCACCGCTTTCCGCATATAACCTTACACCGCCCTGCACGAGGGTGGATTTGATCTCCGGCTCATCTGGATAGGCCATGATATTGAACTTTGTGCCCAATACCTGTACTTCCATCTGCCCGGTTTTTACTTTAAAAGGACGGGACGGCTGCGCGGCTATTTCAAAATAGGCTTCACCGCTCAGTTCCACTACCCTTTCGCCGCCGGTGAAGCTGGTGGGGAATCGCAGGCTGGATGAGGCATTGAGCCATACCTGCGAGCCGTCTGGCAGGGTGACGCGGTATTTTTCGCCCCTGGGCATTCTCAGTGTATTGTAAGCCAGGTCACTGTCTTTCCCCTCCGATACAGATTCGTAGGATAGCTGGTTGTCTTTGTGTTTGGTGATCTTCGCGCCGGATTGTGTGGCAAGTTCTCCTTCCGCGGCTTCGCCCAGGGTGATGGTGGTACCGTCCGCGAGTGTCAGTACGGCTTTGTCGGTTACAGGGACTGCTGATGGGGATTTGTCCGCCATAAGCTGGCCAGAGGGCTGCATATAAAGATAGATTCCGCCGGATATCAGCAGTAATAATACCGCTGCCGCGGCGGCGATACGATAACGTAGCCTGCGTACCGGCTTGTGGCCGATCTGGGCATTAATACGCTGCAGCATTTCCGCCCTCACCGTTTCAAAATCCGGTACGGGCTCGCCGGTGCGCTGAAAGGAGTTGCACCATGCGTTGTACACCCCGAGCTCTTCGTCGGTGGCGGTACCATTTTCTACGCGTTCTATTAATGCCAGCAGTGTTTGTTCGTTCACAGAAATAACGTGGGTTTAGTATATAGGGACATGAAAATAGCCTGCCCCCCAAAGCGGCAGGAAATATTTTAGAGGAAAGTGGACCAGAACTGCATTTTCCCCAGGGCTATCCTGAGTTTCCGGAGTACGATGGTCATCTGGTTTTCAACGGTTTTTTCGCTGATGCCCATCTTTTGGGCGATTTCCCGGTTGGAGAGGTATTCGTTCCGACTGAGGTGAAAGATCTGTGCGGAACGGGGAGGCAACGTGGAAAGGAAGTGATCAATTACCTGCCGGAGCTCTTTTACTTCAAGGCTGGTGTCCGTCAGTTCGAGGCTCAGATCGCCGCGGTGGGAAAGTATCTCCGCGCGGCGGCGGCTGCTCTGGATATAGCGGGTAAGCCGGTATTTTACGGCGGTTCTCAGGTAAGGGCCAGGATCGGCCACCTGCACGGTTTCCCGGTTGGCCCAAAACCACACGAACACCTCCTGGATGGCATCCATGCATTCAGCTTCGTCCTTTAAGATGTGATAAGCAAACCGGTAAATACTTTCCGCGTGGCGGTGGTACATCTGCTCAAAGGCAGCCCTGTCCCCCTGTTGGATAAGGCGTACCAGATCATGATCAGAATATTCACTGTACTTGTACAACGGGAGGAGTTTGACAACGAATATAAAAAAATCTTTGTTATCAAGTACTTATTACCCATTATCAGGATTTCCGGGCCGGGGCGGTTACTTTCCCGGCAAAAAAAGAGGACCAGCTTCCTGAGCTGGCCCTCCTGTCAATTGTTTTTCATCTTTACCTTTCTGTTATGCCCAGGCTCCGGCCTCCACGGCTTTTTTCACGTATGCCGAGAAGGAAGTGGCTTTTCTCCCCAGCGCTTCTTCCACCCCGTTATGAATGCTTTGGTTTCTTCCGTCCAATACTTCGGTGAACAGGTAAGTGATGAGCCAGATGATATCCGGGGGCAGCTGATATTCCGCCAGCGCCGCGGCATAGTCCTCCATGCTTACCTGTTCGAATTCAATGGGCCTGCCGGTCGCTTTCGCGATCTCCGCGATGGCTTCCCTGAAGGTGAGCATCACGGGGCCGGTCACTTCGTAGATCTTCCCGTTATGCCCTTCTTCGGTCAATGCGGCGGTAACTACGTCTGCGATGTCATCGATGTCTATAAAAGGTTCTTTTACATCACCCACGGGCAAAGCAACATGGCCGGCCATTATTGGATCGTAAAAACTGCCTTCGCTGAAATTCTGGCAAAACCAGCTGGCGCGTACGACGGTCCAGTCCAGGCCGGAACCGATCACGATCTGCTCACATTCCTGCGCTTCCGCTTCGCCCCTGCCGGAGAGGAGTACGAGTTTTTTCACGCCTGCTTTCACCGCAACTTCCGTCAGTTTTTTGATGGCATCGGTGGCGCCCGGCACGGCAACGTCCGGCTGATAAGTAATATACACGGCATTCATGCCTTTCAGCGCGGGCGTCCAGGTGTTGGCATCATGCCAGTCGAATGCGGGGCTGGAAGAACGGGAACCGATCGTTACGGGCCATCCGAGGTCGGTTAACCGGGTTACAACACGGCGGCCGGTTTTGCCATTGCCGCCAATTACGAAAATAGGTTCTCTGGTAGTGTTCATTGTTTTGTTTTTTGCCGCGGTGGCGGTGGTGATTATTGTTTCCATGTGATGTATCGTTTTGATAAGTCAAAATTACCATGGCCGTCACAGGGAAAATTGAACAAAACCGACAAGTTTTGGATTTCGGGGTAGAAAACCGGTCACCGCGCCCTACATTTGCCATTATAGCGGTATCTATGGAGGACTTCAGGTCTTCTTAATGCTGCCGGGGTAACCGGCTCCGGGAATAAAGATTCACAACGCCCCGGACCAGGTTCTTTTCTGGTTTTCCGGCCGTAACTTTGGAACGTTAACGTTAAAACACGAGGTATGAAAACATCCAACAATCAAAACCACCGGATCGCAAAATTAATCTTCGGCTCGGTCTATCCGATGTATGTCGAAAAGGTGGAGAAAAAGGGCAGAACAAAAGAAGAGTTACATCAGGTCATAAGGTGGTTAACAGGGTATGACGACAAAAAGCTTCAGGAACTGATAAAAGAAAAAGTGACTTTTGAAACATTTTTCCAACATGCTTCACTAAACCCCAACGCGCATCTTATTACAGGAGTCATCTGCGGGTACCGGGTGGAAGAAATCGAGGAGCCACTGACGCAGCAGGCAAGATATCTGGATAAGCTGGTGGATGAGTTGGCAAAGGGCCGGAAGATGGAGAAGATTTTGCGGGGCAGCTAGCTGCAGGTGAAAATAAAATTGATGGAACGCATGTAACAAAAAAGCCTCCTGGTTTCTCAGGTGACCTTTTAAGCTTGTTGTAACGACTAGATTCGAACTAGCGACCCCTTGCACCCCATGCAAGCAGGCACGGACTTAAAGTAGTTTAAAGTAATATAAATGATTATTGAATTTCAAATAGTTACAAAACTATTCAGCAACTCACCTTTGTCACTTTTAACTGCCTTTCTCCACCTTTGGAGGGTACTGAGAGGGTACCGAAATATTGACATTCCCCTTGTTTAAGAAACTTTATCAAGCGCATTTCCGAACTCCTTTTCGTCTCACCAAAGAGAAGGAAGGAATCGATTAGCATCCAGAAAGATATTTTTTTACCGTATTCGGGCAAAGATATACAAGAAGAATGTATTTACAAAGGCTAAAAAGGGCATAAAACTGCTGAATCCACTAATACTCGCATATTCGCCCAATCCAAAATAGTCAAAATAGATTGTTGTGGAGTAGAGACGGGAAAAATATTCAGCCGTTTTTCCTTAAAAAAGGTTCCACCTGATGCATTTTAGATACTCCCTGAGTTTGTTTATGGTTTACCTTTTTTGAACGGGTCATTTCATAGTGGATACACCCGATGATGATCATAATGCCAATGATAAGCAAAACAATTCCGACTATCATGGCTATTCCCTCTAACAAGCGCGTAACTAACGAACCGCTATAAGTTCGGAAATGCTGTAGTCCACCTACTCCTCTCCTATAGAACCGGCGCCTTTTCACCGTATAGATCAGTACACCACCAATAATAAAAAGTATTACTCCGGCCAGGGTTACAATAAATACCTGCATAGAATTTCAGTGTTGGTTAAACAAATTATGGTCAGTCCGGCGCCTGAGAAGCAATATATAATTCCCTGTAAGGGCATACTGAAGATACGACTCTTCCCGAAAACGGGCAAGGTAACTGGTAAATAAAAATCTATTACCCTAATACTCAAGATACAAATTTGCATTGCCAGGATATCCAATTTTGACCTCGAGTCAAAGGAGGGACAAAAAGATGAGGGAAAAAGCATTGCGCCATGGCAGCTTATTCAGCGGTATCGGCGGATTTGATCTTGCCGCTCATTGGATGGGCTGGCAAAACATGTTCCACTGTGAAATAAACGAGTTCTGCAACAATGTGCTCCAGCATTATTGGCCCCAATCAGTCTCCATTAAAAATATTATAGGCTATGACTGGAAAAAATGGAAAAAAAAGATCGACGTCCTCTCCGGAGGATTCCCCTGTCAGCCCTTCAGCCTCGCCGGAAAACGGCTTGGGAAAAATGATGAACGCCACCTGTGGCCTGCAATGCTTGAGGCAATTCGGGCAATTAGACCGCGCTGGGTCGTGGCAGAAAATGTTCGCGGCCTTGTTAGTTGGTCAGAAGGGCTGGTCTTCGAAGAGGTGCAAGCTGACCTGGAAGCTGAAGGTTACCAGGTCCTTGCGTCCGTACTTCCTGCTGCTGGCGTCGGCGCACCGCATCGCAGAGAACGGGTCTTCCTTGTTGCCTACTCCGGTGACCAAAGCTGGAAGCCGACTCCTGAACAAAGAAGGGAAGAATGTCGCCGGGAATGGGAAAAGATATGGGGTCGGCCTCCTGCAACTGCTCCGGTCAGGAATGCTGCCTACACCAACAGCCAGCAGCGACCCGAAGGGAGGTATAAACCGCAAGGATCCGCGGCGGCAGAACAGCACCCTGGTGCATTGCATGCATGGCCACCTCGGGACGCCTGGAAAGACTTCCCAACTCAATCCCCGCTTTGTTGCAGCTATGATGAGCTTTCCGGACGACTGGACGGAATTGCCTTTTCTCGCTGGCGCAACTAAAGCCTGAAGGCCTATGGTAATGCTGTAGTTCCTGAGCTGATTTATCGCCTTTTCAGGTGCATCCAACAATTCACAGACTTACTCAAAAGAAAGGCGTTATGAAAATAGAACTTAAAAGCATCCATCATAGTGAGACGCTGAGCGAGGAAACCAACGCCTTCACGGCAAAGGTTTATATCGATGGGAAATTCGCTGCCTATGCACGAAATGACGGGCGCGGCGAAGAAACCAATATCCAGCCTAAAGATCACATGGACTGGGATCTGATCAAACAAGCCGAACAATACTGTAAAACGCTACCTCCGGGTACTTATGAATTTGGCGGTGAACAGCACGCTTACAGCATGACCTTGGAATCTGTTGTTGACGATCTGCTGGAGCAGCATCTCAGTAAAAAGCATCAGCAAAAATTTGACAGGAAACTTGCCAAAGCTATGGAAAGCGGGATTGTATTCGGTACACTGGAGGCAAATAGCCTTTCTGTCATTGGGTTTAAGATGCCTATCGCTACCCTACTCACTTACCCGCATGGTTCAGATACCATTAAACAGGCCATTGAACGCAATATTACCGGGCAGTTCAAGGAAGGCGAAAAAATACTCAATACGAATATTCCCGAGAAGATCCTGCGCGAAGCCGGCCTTATGGAGAACCAGTACACGCACCTCAAGGCACCGGTTCTCCGGCAGGCAAAAGAAAGAGGAAGAAAAAGGAAGCTCTGAAGCGAGGATGAACAATACAATAGAGGATGAACAATACAATACTTGTCAATGAATATTGAGCTTAAAAACATCAACCACAGCCCAAAGACTGTAGAAGCTTTCATCGCTCATCTCTATATTAACGGTGAAAAGGCCGGCCTGGTCTGGAACAGAGGAAGAGGGCTCCCAACTGCTTATCATCACTTGGGTAAGCTGTGAAGAATGCTTATCGCCGCTGCGGAGCTGGAGCACAAACTGAAGCAGCCGGAAAAATCCGTAGCTGCATGGCAAGTCCCCCAACCGCTGGCGCCTTTACTGGATGAGGTGGTACGGGATACAGCATCCGGGAAAAAAATATCTCATGCAATCACCATCCAGATCAAAACAGCATAACAGGAAAAAAGGAAAACGCCTTTAAAAAAGCAACGGTATGAAAAAGAAAGAATGGAACTATACCCTTCACATCATCTTTGACGGTAAATCATCCGAGCCGAACGGCATACGGATGTATTTCGATGATCTGCGGTGTGCATTTAATACATTGTTTGAACAGAATCACGATCAGTTTATTCCGCAAGACGAATATTTACCGCCGGTTGATGGCAAAGGGAGGGAAGCATATATTATGTCCCGGGATGGAGAAAAAGAACTGGTTGTTAGGGCAAGGCTGCACAGCATGATTAAGGACGACAGCTTACCGTCTACTCCTGCCATTTATTATCATTTTCCCAAAGGACCTGCTGCCTTTCAGAAGCAGGTTAGGGTCAAACTGAATCAATTCAGAGATTATAATCCGGCTCTGCCCTTTTTCCCGGTTCATTACCTGGTCAACGAAAATGGAATCAGGAAAAAGGAAAGCCTGGCCTTCCGGTTCCTGAAGAAACAGGCGAAAATAGAATCGCAGAACTTACTCTCCGTACTTGTCACAAATAAACACTTCGGGAACAGTTTCACCGGAAACAGGAAGGTTTCTGAGCTGGAATACCAGGAACAATTCTATTACAAGGATATCCAGGAGGCAATGAAGCACATTTTGAGCCTGGATATGAACCGGCTGAACGAATATGTTGCCTGGGAAAACAATCTGTCGGGCTTCTACAACAATGTAAGCTTGTTGCAGGAAGAATACCGCATTGGAGAACTGTTTTCGATAACCAATGTCAATAGCGGTAAGCCCGGTATATTTTATACCAATCGGGCTTCCCGACATTATGAGGCGATTAATACCGCGTTGAGTGTACTGCCGAAAAGCAAAGATTTCTCGTCAACATTTCAGGTCGGTGCATACAATGATCTATTTACGAACGCCAGACCCCTTAAAGAACTGGAGCAGACCATCTACCTCCAAAAGGCAGTACCAGAGCGCATTCAGCCAAGGAAATCAAATGCAGTACCGGTAAAACAGAAAGGGCGTTCCCCGCGAATGTGACTACCGGTAATATCAATAATGCGTGCCAATAGTATTAAAAAAATGACCGGCAAAAATAGAGGCCCGGGTATCTGAGGCAGCATGGCTCAAAACTGAACAGGACGGAAAACCCGTTTCCCCGGTTTTCGGCAAGATGTAGGAATGTTGACACATTCCCATCTTGCCCTGCCCACATGGACAGAGGGAAAGCCCTCCGGAGTCGGGCTTTCTGTTATCACACAAGACAAAAACCGTTGTATATGTGCGCGAGAAATGAGGAGAAGCTGACCCATAAAGTGTTTGCGCGGGTCAGCAAAACGAAATACGACGAGCTGCAGCAAATATTGCTGCAGTCACGCTGCCGGACCCTGGGAGAACTGATCCGGGACATCCTTACCGATAAAAAAATCGTAACCGTTACCCACGATGCCTCGCTGGATAAGGTGATGACAGAGCTTTCGGGAATCCGCAGTCAGCTTCAGGCTATCGGCAGAAATATCAACCAGGTCACCCGCCGACTCCACCAGGAAAGACTACCGGCAGCGCAGCGTGAATTGTTGCTGAGCCTGGCGGAACTCCAGCAACAAACAGAACAGAGCGTCTCCGGCCTATTTACTGCCGTAGCCAAACTCTCTGAAAGATGGTTGCCCGAGTAGTTTGCGGCAAGAGCATCCGGGGTGTGCTCAATTACAACGAGAATAAGGTCCGCAGCGTTGAGGCACAGCTGCTGATGGCCGCAGGCTTCCCCCGTGATGCCACCGAGCTCTCTTTTAACAGTAAGCTGGCCAGGTTTGACATGCTGATCCGGCTTAATGCCGGCGTTAAAACAAATACCCTACACATCACGCTGAACTTTTCCCGCAAGGAAACCCTGGATAATGAGCTGCTGTGTTCCATTGCAGCCGACTATATGGAGCGCATCGGTTTTGGCGGCCAGCCTTACCTTGTGTACCGGCATTATGATGCGGCACACCCCCATGTTCATATTGCCACCGTAAATGTTGACGCCGCTGGCAACCGTATCGAAACCCATAATATCGGCCGCAATCAATCGGAGGTGGCTCGCAAAGCCATAGAAGAAGATTACGGGTTGATAAAGGCGGAGGATCAGAAAAATGAAACGGCATATCACCTGCCGCCGGCCCGGCTTGACCGTGCCGCGGTTGGGAAACGCGCTACGAAATCAGAGCTGTCCCGCATTATCCTGGAGGTCACCGGTAGTTATCGCTTTACATCACTGCCCGAGCTCAATGCCGTACTCGGACAGTTCTGTGTATGGGCCAACCCCGGGCAGGAAGGAAGCCGACTGCGCGAAAAAAACGGGCTCCTGTATCAGTTACTGGACAGCCGCGGCGATCCCTCGGGTACACCGATAAAGGCCAGTGCTTTTTACAACACTCCCACGCTGAAAAACCTGCAAAAGCGATACACTCAGAATGAAACCGAGCGAAAGCCCTATGGCCAGCGTTTGAAACATTTGCTGGATAGGGCGATGAGCAAGGCAGCAGACGGCCCCGCATTTACCGCTGCGCTCCGTTCCCAGGGCATTCGTATCCTGCTCCGGGAAAACATCCAGGGTCAGGTCTACGGGGTCACCTTTATTGACAACGCTACGCGCTCTGTATTCAATGGTTCCGATCTGGGAAAACAGTATGGGGCCAAGGCTTTGATGGAGCGGCTGCTGGCGAAAGGCCTATGGCCATTACAGGAAGAGATCACTACCGGCAAACGGGCCAGACCTCCAGACCTTATATCCCGCATCTGAGCGGCCGGTAATCGAAGCCCGCGTGGATACCCGTCTGGTACAAGAGGAAAGAAATGTATATGGAGGTGCGGACAGGCAGCTCAGGAAGAAAAGAGGTTTGCAGGCGGAGTAGCCCGTAAAACCTTGAGGTGAGGTTGAAAATCGTGAAGTATGAATACGGGGGAGAATGCGGAAGCATTACGGAAGATTATAGATCTGATCCGTCAGGGAAGCATCTTTTTACTGGGCCTGCATTGTTATGTTTTTTGTTACCAGGCCTTTGAGCTTTGGGGGCTCACCCATAGCCTGGTCCGGCAGTTGCTGACTAACTTGGGCAATACCGGGCTGTTCCAGGAGTTTCATATCTCCAAAGCCATTGCCCTCGGCCTGCTGCTGGTATCGCTCATTGGCGCCAAGGGCAAAAAGAACGAGAAGCTGCGGCCGGGGACGGCCATCAGCCACCTGGTCTTTGGCCTGATCTTATACTGGGGTAGCAGCTGGCTGCTGGGGCTGGAGGCTTCGGCCCCCGTGCTCGCAGGGTTGTACATTACCGTCACCTCGTTAGGATTCCTGCTGACCCTCTTCGGTGGAACGCTGCTGACCCGCCTGCTGAAAAACCGGCTGGACCAGGACATCTTCAATCAACTGCAGGAAACTTTTCCGCAGGAGGAGCGACTGCTGGAGAACGAATACTCCGTTAACCTGCCGGCGCACTATAACCTGAAAGGGAAGATCCGCCGCTCCTGGATCAATATCATCAACCCCTTCCGGGCCCTGCTGGTTGCAGGCACACCCGGCGCCGGCAAGAGTTACTTCGTCATACGCCATGTGATCACCCAGCACATCCGCAAAGGGTTCACGATGTTCGTATACGATTTTAAGTTCGACGATCTCTCCATCATCGCCTACAATACTTTTCTAAAGTACCGTAAGCGTTATCCGGTTGAGCCGAAGTTCTACGTGATCAACTTCGACGACCTTTCCCTGAGCCATCGCTGCAACCCACTCTACCCGGACAGCATGACAGATATCACGGATGCGACGGAGAGCAGCAGGACCATCATGCTGGGGCTCAACCGCGAGTGGATACGTAAAACCGGGGATTTCTTCGTGGAGTCACCAATAAATTTTGTCACCGGTGTGATCTGGTATCTGCGCCGGTATAAGAATGGAAAATACTGTACGCTGCCGCATGTGATTGAGCTGATGCAGACTCATTACGATCAGCTTTTCCCCGTGTTGCGCACAGAGCCCGAGATAGAAGTCCTCATCAACCCCTTCGTTACCGCCTATGTGAATGGCGCCATGGAGCAGTTGGAGGGCCAGATCGCCAGTGCGAAGATCACGATGGCGCGCCTGGCATCCCCGCAGCTATATTACGTGTTTTCAGGTAATGATTTTACGCTCGATATCAACAACCCGCAGGAACCAAAAATCGTCTGCATGGGCAACAACCCGCAGAAGCTGCAGGTATACGGTGCCGTGCTTTCCTTGTATATCTCCAGGATGATCAAGCTGGTGAACCGGAAAAAACAGCAGAAGAGCAGCCTGGTTTTCGATGAGTTCCCTACCATATACTTTAATGCCATCGATAGCCTCATCGCTACGGCGCGCAGCAATAAGGTCGCCACCTGCCTGGGCGTACAGGATTTTTCGCAGTTGAAAAAAGATTACGGGCGTGAGCAGGCCGATGTGATCGCCAACATTGTTGGAAATATCATTTCCGGGCAGGTGGTGGGCGATACGGCAAAGACGCTTTCCGAACGCTTCGGCAAGATCATGCAGCAGCGGGAAAGCCTTTCCATCAACGCAAACGACACCTCTATCAGCCGCTCGACCCAGCTGGAAACCGCTATTCCGCCTTCCAGGATATCGTCGCTTTCTTCCGGTGAGTTTGTCGGCGCTGTAGCGGATGATCCCACCAACAAGTTCGAGCTGAAAACATTTCATTGCGAAATACTCAACGATCATGATGCCCTTAAAGCGGAGGAAGCCGCTTATCTACCTATTCCAAAGATCCGGGACATCACCCCGGCTGAGATAGAAACCAATTACCTGCGCATTAAAGACGAGGTTGCCTCCATAGTGGAAACCGAAATGGAGCGGATATATGATACGCCGGAGCTGGCGCATCTGCTCGTTGTCAGGGATGAATAATATATAAAAATAAAAAACAAAAAAAAATGGGAAGAGAAGTCAGAAAAGTAGCGAAGGGCTGGGAACATCCCAGGGACGAACGCGGAAGATATCACCCCATGTTCGCAGAGCCTTACATTGACGTGCTGCAAGAGTGGCAGCAAAATAACGCACTTTGGGAAAAAGGCATCCATCCTGATCAGCAACAATACCGCGGTGCCGCCGCCTGTAAAACCTATGCGGACTGGAACGGCCCAGCTCCGGATCCTTCCTATTATAACCAGCATAAATGGACGGAGAAGGAGGCCTGCTGTTTTCAGTATTACGAAACAGTAACGGAAGGAACCCCCTTGAGTCCTGTGTTTGATTCTCTAGCGGACCTAAGCGACTGGCTGATAAAAAATGAAGGATATACCAGGGCATACGCTGAGGAGTTCTGCCGGACCGGCTGGGCGCCAACCTTTATTGGCCAGGTTAGTGTAGACACGGAGAGCATTTTGAAAAAAGAAGAACAAATGCCACGAACCGTCCGACCGCCAAAGAAACGGAAAGGGAAAAAGCCGGGAATGCGAGCTTTTCCAGAACTGCAATAACTGCACCCAGATATACAATAGAAAAAATGAATATCTTTAGGCAATATTCTTCTACATGACAAATATTGAAAATGCTATCAGGGAACTGGAAGCCGAGAACCAACTCCACGCAGCGTTTTCAAGAACAGGGATTTGTCCCCCGCAAAGCGCGAACATATTAGCTATAGGTTACATTCCCGTAGGAGGAACGCCTGCTGGAAAACGAGTACTCCGTCAACCTGCCGGTAAGCTATAATCTAAAAGGCAAGTTCCCGCGCTCCTGGATAAATGTTATCAAACCCTTCCGCGCCTTGCTGGTTGCCGGCATGCCAGTCGCCGGTAAGAGCTACTTCGTGATCCACCACATGATCACACGAAACAAGAAGTTGCAGCCTATGATTTTAGCTTCCTTTTTTTGCAACGGGTAATTTTTCCTTGCCCCTCAGTTTCTTTTGTTTTTCAAGATCACTCAGAAACATCTGTATGTCATCCTCAGTTACTTTATCGTAATACGCTGAAAACTCGGTGTAAGATATTCCTAGGCCCCGGGATAAAGCTACATTTATCGAAAGGGTAACATCAAGCTTACCTGTGGAAATCTTTTGTATATGACCCGGCTCCAGCCCGGATTCTTTTGCAAGCTTGCGGAAACTTTTGAAGGGGCTATCTTTTAAGGCTTTATATAATCCGGCGGCATACCGGAGCTTGATAGCCGATTTTTCTTCTTTTTCGAGCGGTTTCATAATTACTGGAAAAATGACGGAAAAATTGCAGTATTTTGACGTATTTAATTACGTCAAAACGAAATATTCCCGTATTTTCGCGATGTCATCTGGTTTTTAGGCAAACCGGGGAACTTTATTAACTATTTTTGAGATTCTTCAAAAAGGATTTGAAGGATTTCGCTATAAGTCTCGTCAGAAATACCGCGAATTTTTCTAAAGGTCGAGATGGTAGTGAAAGCCTGCTCTATATTTCAAATATAGGGTGGGCCTCTATCAGCTTACTGACCTCGGGTTCTTCGCGGTTCCTCTGACGGTAAGACGAGGCTCGCCCTATATTTTTTTGCCAGCCTCCCTTACAGACTTCCATTATTTCACTAAAACGGAATACAATGGAATCCTTAAAAGTAATTATCGTTCGGGACAACAAAGGGAACCCGCTTCTGGCAAAAAAGTTTTCCGTAGAAGAATTCATAAAAGGCTGCGTTTTTCAATATGAAAACTGGAAAATTTCCAGGCCGCAAGCCCTCAAGGCCCATCTAATAATCATCTGCCCCGAACTTGAGCTGTATCAAGCCAAACATGCGGTAAAAAAAATCCGTGAGAGAAGTGATGTTATCCCCATCATAGCCATCCGCCTGGAAAACTCAATTGTATATAAAGCGCCCCTTTTCGATGCCGGGCTCGACGATTATTTATGCATGCCTTTTGATGGTAGAGAACTGACGTATCGGGTGGATGCGCTTATCCGGCGCACCATACCATTGAATTCCGACATGCCGGAAACATTTCAAATAGCTGACTCCTTACTTGACTATAGTAGGTTGACGATAAGATTCAATGCTGACAAGGCATTCAGGCTAACTCAAAGGCAAGCAGACCTCCTCTGCTTTTTCTGTAAACATCCTGATGTTTTACTTAAACGCGGTGAAATTCTTACTCATGTATGGGGAAAGGACGACTATTTCCTGGGCAGAAGCATGGATGTAATCATTACCGGCATCCGAAAAATCCTTTCCGCCAGCCCGGTGATCAGGCTGGAAACCATCCATGGGAAAGGCTTCATCTTTCATACAAATAAAAAATAAACATTATGAATAACACAACCAACCGCCTGGAATCTATTTCCGTGGCCTTCAGACAACTGGACAACCAGTTTCGTAAAAAAGTATGCAAGGAATGTGCCTGGAGCGAGGCCACCTATTACCGCAAACGGAAATTAGCCGGGCGTTTGTCGCCCGCTGAAATCACCACCATGCTGAATATCACACAGCAATTAATCAGCCATCTTAATAAAACCATCTCTAAATAATACACTTATGAAGAGGAAAAACACCACTGAAAAGCAAGTCTTGTTGCAGGAATTCCTTTTTTCGCCGAAAGCATTAGCCGGACTGCAACATTTACCGCTTCAAAAACGCATACAGTTCGTTCAGGCGGGCATTTCCAAGGTCCACTTGACCGAAATAAAGCAAATGCTGCATTTTGACTATGATTTATTGAGCCGCTTGTTATTGATCACGAACCGCTCAATGCATTTGAAAAAAGAGAATGATCTGTTCAGTACCAGTGTCAGCGACCGGATCATGGCGATCCTTGAACTCTACAGTTTCGGTTATGAAGTCATGGGAGGGCATGCGGACTTTCATGAATGGATGCGGCAACCCAATGAAAGGATATTGAAAAATACGCCGCTTCAGATGATTGGCACTCACCCCGGGCTGCTGGCGGTGAGGGAAGTATTAACCAACATCCGTTTTGGTCAACTTTAAAAAACTATCTATGAAACTGTTCCGGCTCGTTCACGAGAATGTCACGCCATTACTAGAAAAAAATCCTGTTTATGGTTGTTCCTTACATACAGGAAGGCCGTTCTTTTATGGATTTGAGGGTATTGCAGGGGCAATTCTTGAAAGTTCCATTTACTTTTCATTGTATGAAGTGCCTCCTACAATCGTCTCAGTAGAATATGATCTTCCGGATGAAAGCCTGCATACTATCAAGGATAATTCTCCCGACCTTTATGGAAACTATGCCCGCGGGAATGATAGGTTGGGTGCCTGGGTTGCTGACTTTCTTCATAACAATGTTGCATTGGTGGCAGCATTCCCCTCGAAACATTGGGCACGGCAGCGCAATTATATTATCAATCCGAAGCATGATCTTTTCCAGCAGGTAAAGATATCCGATATCAGGAGTGTATATTATTAATACAGCCTTACTGCGCCGACCGGCTGCGTAGATCCTTTGCTCCCGCCTCTTTTTGGCGGGCTTTTTCCAGCAGGTTACGGCGGCGTTCGTGGGCGGCTTAAAAGAAGTTCCACTTTAGTTTGCCTGTTCAAAATACTTTCTCTTTATAAATGAACTGATTTCTCTTCCTGTTTTGATACCCATGAATGACGATGTTGATAAAAACAACGATAGTAGCAACAATCGCTACCCAAAAGATAAGCTCATTCCCGTTTTTATTGGCAACAGAAATCGCGATTAAAGCCCATACGCAGACCAAGGCGAATTCCCGCATATTTCGGTTCCAAATTATAAAGATGTTTATTAGTGCGGCTATGATTAACATGATAATCGTCCAAGTTGTTTCAGAAATGCCGAATCCGTCCCATCGTATCTTTGTGAGATAAGCGGCGATGTTTGCTATTAAAGCGACGGATACCCAACCGGAGTATATACAAAATGGCCACCATTGAAAAACAAACTTTTTCAATGGGGCATTATGCAATTCCATGTTTGTATTCACAACCACTTTAAGAAGTGAGATCAGTAATACGATTATTAAACCCACAGACAACAGGATATTATGATAGAGCCAGGCAATTACCCAAAGACTATTAGCGACGCAGGAGACAACAAACCACCAACCGATCTTCATGATGGTGTGTTCTTTTTCTTCGGTTTGCTTAAATAACGGCCCATAATAAAAGACAAATCCTAACATGCCTAAATAGATAAGTCCCCAAATGGAAAATGCATATCCGGCAGGGGTAAAAAGATTTTGATACTCCGCAGATACCGAGGCCATGGTATTCCCATTGAATACTCCTGTGTTGGACACATAATTCATCACAATGGTTATAACAAGAGCAAAACCGTTCAGAATTTGAAGTGTTTTTTTCATATATACTAAATTTGGAGATGACTATTGTTTACTTCTTCTCCCTTAAACAGCTTAAACAAATAAATTACCAGCAAAAACTGTACATATCCATAAGCAGCGTCTTCTATAGGAATTGTCAACATCCGGATACCTAAAAACTTTTCAGGATTGTAATTGACAATGGGGGATTCCAAACCCGTGCCGGTGAGAACGCCATTTACAGGAAAAAACCCAAGCATGAGGACTAAGAAAGTAAAGGAAGCTCTGCCTATCCATTCTGCGCGTGCAATAAAATGAAGATAAATGAAAGTAACAATGACTGCTACTGCTGTAACAAGCGTGTAGGTCTTTTCGTGGTGCAATAATGCTACTACAGAACAGATGATAACACTCACAAAAACAATGATGTTGTTAAAACCATCCGCCCAGTCCAACCTGAAAAACATATCCAGGCAATAAAAAGTGAATACGCAGGCGAAGGGAATGCAAATAAAAAATAACCATTCTTCTAATGGTATCCCGCCTATGATGACGCCAATTGTATATTTTGTGTCAAACCACCATACTCCATGAGCAGTAAACCAGATATCCCAGGCGATAAATGGAATAGCCACAATGATTGCGGCTTTTAGAAAAGGGATGAAAAATCTATTGAACCGGATCCTTCTGTCAAAAGATGCAATAAAACAGATAATGACTGTCAGGAAAATAATTAGAAAGTAAGTGTATGACATTACCCCTGTTTAGCCTTAAAAAATATTTGGAAATATTTCCATGGCACATATAGAAACCCGAAACACTCTCCATCCGCTTTACCCAGATGTTTGTGATGCTGTTTATGTGCTCTCCGCAAGGCAAGAAAATATGGGTTTTTGCTTTGTGAAAGAAACTTTACTCGCTGATGAATAAATAAGTCATGTACCAAAAAATAAGCCATCCCATATAACATAATGCCCAGGCCGATAAAAAAAAGGTAATTAAAGTTCCGTAAAGAACCAAAGTACATTAGTGCAATCGTTGGCAGGGCAAAAATCACAAAAAAGTAGTCGTTCTTTTCCAACAGCCCCTCATTGCTATGGTCATGATGATCTTTATGAAGCACCCATAAAAATCCATGCATAATGTATTTATGAATGAACCATGTGGCTCCTTCCATGGCGACAAAAACAAACAATGCAATTAAAGCATTCATAATTTCTACCGTTTTTTTGAACAAGTCTTCTAATATAAGGAAATGATCATCGTAAGCAAGCTGTTTTATATCTTACATAACTTTTAAGCGCCACAATCGCTTTTTCAGGATTGGGAACCCGAATCCTGTTATTCAATATCTCTTTGGAAGATTTCTTTTTTATCTTTTTAAACAGCGATAAATAATATCTGTAAGCCAGATAAACTCCAAACATTGAAGAATTAGGTAAGCGCTTTATGCCTATTAAAGCCTCTTTGAATTCCGTTTCAATTTCTTCCTCTATCTTGCATTTTACGCAATTATCAAACACGCCTATATTGATATTCGGGAAATAAGTGCGCCCTAATATTTGATAATCGTCTTTCAGGTCCCGCAGAAAGTTAATTTTTTGAAATGCAGAGCCGAGTTTCATCGCATAAGGCTTTAGTTCTTCATATTGAGCTTTGTTATTCTCAGTAAATACCTGCAGACACATAAGACCCACTACTTCGGCAGATCCGAATATGTACTCTTTATACAACGCATCATTGTAATCTACCTGACCTAAATCCAACTGCATACTATGCAAAAACTGGTCAATTAATGTTCTTTCAATCTGGTACCGGCACACCGTTTCCTGAAACGATTGCAGTATAGGATTTAATGAAATCCCTTCATCTATAGAATTTCCCGTTTCTATTTTAAGCCTGTTTAATAATTTTTCTTTATCGTATCCCTGGAAGCTATCAACGATTTCATCAGCCAGCCGGACATAACCGTATATGGCATAGATCGCTGGCCTGATAGATGCTTTTAACGCCAGAATGCCCAATGAGAAACTGGTGCTGTACTTTTCTGTAGTACGCTTACTTACTTCATAAGAAAGTTCATCAAATAGTTTCTTCATAGCCCAACGTTTAGAATAGTGACATGCTTCATCATTAAATATTATTACCATATTTATTTAAGGGGCAGGGCCATTTCCTGAGCAATAAATTTTATTTTAAACGGCCCTGCCTTTTTTCACTCACGGTTTTTCATAGAATTCATTAACTGAATAATTATGGAAGAAGGACTTTATCTATAACGTGAACTACACCATTCGTAGCCATAATGTTAACAGCGGTAATGTTGCTGGGGCTTGTGTTGCTATTTCCCTTTACGGTGGCATTGCTACCAAGGCCAACAATAATACTGCCCCCATTTGCGGTTGTCAAACTTTGTCCATTGGAAAGATCGGATGAAAACGTTCTTGCGGCTACTACGTGATAGGTGAGTATCGAAGCCAAAGTGTTTGGATTCGCCGCCTGAATAGAAGCTACGGTAGGAAAACCCGCATCAATGAAAGCCTGGTTTGTTGGCGCAAATACTGTCAGAGGGCCGGCAGATGTAAGAACCGCCGCAACATTCGCACTTCCTTGGCTTGCCCGTATTACAGCAGCTACCAGGTAAGTTAAATTACTATTGGCTTGTGCTACTTCAACTAAATTTCCGGCAGGTGGCATAAGCAGATGTTCAATGGAATGGATCACTCCATTGCTTGCCCCTATGTCTGCGGCTGTTACTTTCCAGCCATTCACAAAAACCCCTTTGGCATTTTTGGTTACATACACCGTTCCACCCCCGGCCGTCGTTACCGCAGCATTAGGGCCTGCTGGCACATTTGCGGCCATAACTTTTGAACCAAGTGTGTGATACAACAAAATAGCCTTAAGCTGGTCAGCGGAAAGGCCGGCAATGACGCTGCTGGTAATACCCGATGAAGCAAAGGCATCATCATCCGGCGCAAACACCGTAAATGGGCCTGTACCACTAAGCGTAGTTGCCAGATCTGCTTTAACGACAGCACTTTTTAAAAGTGAGAAATTGGGATTGGAGGAAACGACGTCCGTAATCGTTTTTGGCGAATCATTGTCCTTATCTTTTTCACAGGAAGTAAAAGACAGTAACATTGACAAGATAGAAAAGGTTCCAATACCAGCTTTTGACACGAATCGACTTTTCATATTTTTAGTTTTTATTTTAATGATTGTCTATAACGTGCTTTTGTGTTTTTTGAAGAAGACGGATCACTTCATCCGCGGCAATTTTCCCCGAAATTATGGACGGCGGAACACCAGGGCCCGGCACGGTTAATTGGCCGGTATAAAACAGGTTACTCACTTTTTTATTCCTGATTTTAGGCTTTAATATGGCTGTTTGACTTAAGGTGTTCGCAAGCCCGTATGCATTGCCGCCATAGGCATTGTAATCCGAAACAAAGTCACTTGCACAATAACTTTTTTTAAATTCTATTTTTGACTTTAGGTTACTAATCCCTGTTTGTTTTTCTATTCTCGACAGCATCTCATTTAAATACTTCTCCCTGATCTGCTCATTATCCGCTATTCCAATTGCCAAAGGCATTAAAAGAAAAAGGTTCTCACAATTTTCCGGGGCAACGCCTGCATCGGTTTTAGATGGGCAGCAGCAATAAAAAAGTGGTTTTTCCGGCCATTTTTTATCGCGATAAATACTATCGATATGTTCATCGAGATCATATTCAAAAAAAAGTGTATGATGTTTAAGGTTAGGTATCTTTTCTTTGATCCCTAGAAAATAAATCAGGCAGGAAGGAGCAAAAGTTTTCTGAAGCCAGTAATTTTCAGAATAGTTTCTGTATTCCTGATCAAGAAGTGTTTCTGTATGATGGTAATCTGAGGAAGCAACCACCGTATCAAACTTATAACATTTGCTATTGATGATTAGTGAACTTACTCTTCCATTCTCAACGTTTATTCTTTCTACGGTGTGATTGAAGTGGAAAGTGGCTCCTTCCCTGCTGGCTAACTTGTGCATAGCAAGAATCAATTGATGGAATCCGCCCATAGGATAATGTGTCCCCAGGGCATAACCACCATAATTCATCAGACTATAAAGTGCTGGTATATTTTTAGGTGAAGCGCCAAGAAATATAACCGGAAATTCCATCATCGTTTTCAATTTAGGATTGGAAAAATATCTCGCTACATAAGTCCTAAAATTGGTTAATAAATCAAGGCTTAAAGCACTTTTCGCAATTTTAGGTGATAAAAACTCTACCCAGGAATTGCAAGGTTTGTTCACATACTCCCTCATACCAACTTCATACTTGAATTTCGCCGACTTCATAAATTTTTCTAATTGTCCTCCTGCGCCTTTCTCAATTTCTTCAAACAAGATTTTCATATCATCAAGTTTCTCCGGAACAGAAATTTTTCCATCGGCAAAAATCATTTCAAACTGTGGATTTAGGGACACCAGTTCAAAAAAATCAGAAGTCCGATAGCCAAAATCAGAAAAGAAACTTTCAATAATATCCGGCATCCAATACCAGCTTGGCCCCATATCAAAAACGTAGCCTTCTTTCGTGCAAAATTGTCTTGCCCTTCCACCAGGGTGGTGATGTTTTTCGAAAACATGCACTTCATACCCTTTACGTGCAAGATACCCTGCAGACGATAGCCCCGAAAACCCGGCGCCTATGATGGCAACATTTTTCTTCATTTTTGCATACTATTTAAAACTTCACCTAGCAGGTTTTCAGTATCGATATTTTTATCATAAATTGGCTGGTGAAAATCATTCAGTTTATTTAGTAATCTTATGAGTTCCAATTTTTCACCAGCCGTTAAATCACCACAAACAATATTAGTTGCCTGGCGCACTTTTATTAATAATCTATCTAACACTCCCAGGCCGAGAGGAGTAATGTTGATCACTTTACTCCTTTTATCAATTTCCGAAGTTGTCTGCTTTACCCAACCCTTGGCAATTAAACGGTTAATAATTTGCATTCCGGCCGGTTTCTCATGAACATTCTTTTTTATCAAATCTATTTTCGTCATGTTCTTACTGAACTTCAAAACAATTAAATAGATCACGTCGTCTTGGCTGGAAAATTCTGAGCCGTGCATTGCTGATTTAAAATAATTTTTGCCGAAACGATTCATATGGACAATGTGACTGGCTATAACGCTTTCAGGACTCCTTCCTGTCATTTTGCCTTCCCAGTCAGGCTGAAATGATTGTATATGCTCTTCTTTATAGGAATCAACAATCCATTTTTTAAAATCTTCCACGTCATTTTTATGTAAACTCCTATTAAGATTTGCGTGATCGTATTGATTAATTAAATCGAGGATATCCTTAATAAAGTTATAGTCCATAAATAACAATTAGAATACTAATATACTAAAATATTGCAATTTCCGTCATAATTTTCATAATTGGACAATATATAGTACAATTATATACTTTTATGAAGGTCAACCCACTGAATTTCATGATTTTCTACTTTGAAGCATTGCGCAGCCTTCTTACAAATTCCGATGGAGAACTCCCATATTCTTTCTTAAACATCCTGGAAAAATAAGAACTGCTCTGTAGCCCGATCCTGTCGGCAACTTCCCCAAGTGTTACATCCTCATGTGTCATAATGTAAATGGCCCGCTTTAAACGGATGGTTTTGACAAACTCTCCAACGGACTGACCTGAAATTCCTTTAATCTTTTGATAAAGTTTTGTGCGGCTGATGTTCATGCGTACGCACAGAAAATCTACCTCCAGGTCGGGATTCTGGATATTGTCTTCTATGATTTGCAGTAATGTGTTCATGAAGTCTTTATCCTTCTGTGAGTGTACCAGTTCTGTAGCTTCTATGAGATGATCTTTGGTATATCGCCGCTTCAGTTTGCCGGTTCGGTCAAAAATGTTATTGATGGTTAGCAGCAGCAAAGACGTGCTCAGTGGTTTGGCGAAGTAGTAGTCTGCACCAGACTCCAGGCCTTCTAGCTTAGTGTCCAAACCGTCCTTGGCAGAAAGGATTACGAAGGGGATATGACTGGTTTCAAAAGTTTGCTTGATGTATTTACATAATTCGATACCATTCACGCCAGGCATCATTACATCGCTTACGATCAGGTCAGGATTAAGTTCTGCTGCTATTATGATTGCACTGCTGCCGTCGCCGGCCTCATGTACGTGATAATAGGGTTCCAGCGATTCACGCAGGAAGGTGCGCAGCTCCAGGTTGTCTTCCACCAGTAAAATGTGCTTGGATTTCCTGATGGTTACATTGGGCATCGGCGTTAAATTAAGAGGTGCAGCTATCTCATTGTCCAATTGCTCCAGCTGCGAACCTTTTTGAATACCAGGCACAATGATCTCACCGGCGCTGTAGTTTTCTTTTCCCCAGGGAAGCGCTACCAGGAACTCTGTGCCTTTATTGCGCTCACTGAATACTGCGATCTCACCTTTGTGCAAATGCGTCAGGCTCTTTACCAGCGCAAGCCCTACTCCTGATCCCAGGTGATGATTGCTCACGCGGAAGTAGCGGTCAAAGATGTCAGGGAGGGAAGCTTCCGTAATGCCAATACCGGTATCCGTTACCAAAAAATAAATATATTGGCTGGCCTTTAGTTCATGCGGCAGTTGCAGACCTGCATTAAATGATGGTTTGAACAGCTCTTTTTCCAGGAAGTACTGAAGGGTTACCTGTCCGCCATTGTCGGTATATTTGAAAGCGTTGTTTAATAGATTCAGGAGGATCTTTTCCAGCACCTGTGCATCAAAATAATTCACTGATGTACCGCTGCCTGTTTTATCAATGACATCAAAGCGAATATTTTTTCCTTCTGCCAGCGCCGCGAATTCTTCATATAAGCTCTGGCAAAATTCACTTACCGACATTGGCTGCACCTGGAGGCGAATGGCCCCATCAGCCACTTTTTTGAAATTCATCAGCTCACTTACCAGGCTGATGAGTCGCTTTACATTACGCAGCATCAGCTGATAGGCATGGGCACGCGTTGGTTGTTCATCTTCGGAAACGAGGCGTTCCAGTGGTCCGCGGATCAGGGTTAGCGGGGTACGGAAGTCATGGGATATATTTGTGAATAGCTGCAATTGCTGCTGGTACAGTTGTTCACGCTGCTGATGTATGGCTTCGCGCTGGCGTTCGGCTGCGGCGCGCAGGGCTAGTTCATTTTTCAACCGGTACCAGCGGGCCTGGTAAACATAAATGCCCAGCAAAGCGCCAATGAAGAATAAGATATAAAAGAGCTTCGCCGCCGTGGATTTCCACCAGGGGGGAATCACGGTTATCATTATACTCGCCTGCCGCCCGCTCCAAACGCCATCATTATTAGATGCCTCTACCAGAAAAGTGTAGTCCTTAAATTCCAGATTGCTGTAGGCGGCGCCTGCACTTTTGCCATCCGTGTATTGCCAGGTGTCATCATGGCCTTTCAGCATATACCGAAACCGGCATTTCAGTGGATTGGCGTAATGCATGGCGCTAAAGGAGATCACGAAATTATTCTGCAAGTGGTTGAGACGCACGGCTGCATCAGCGGTGATATAACGGGTAGAGTCTTCAGGTTCGTTATTTACGGAAAGCCGCGTGATCTGCGGAGCGGCGACGACAGGGTTGGAGGTGATATCTGCGGGCCGGAAATAGCTCAAACCATTAATCCCCCCAAAAAACAATACCCCTTCTGCACCGCGGCAGGAGGAGTTCACTTTAAAACTGTTGCCCTGCAGCCCGTCATTTTTATCATACCGAACTACTGCGCCGGTGCGGGGATCAAAGCGCTGCAGACCGTTACCCGCCAGCCATATATACCCCTGATCATCTATTTCCAATCCCTCTACATCTTTAAAGATGCCTTCGGTGAAAGCGGTGATCGTGAAAGAATCGTCCGGGCGCAGGATCATGCGGTTCAGCCCCCCGCCAATGGTACCTATCCAGTAAGTACTATCGTTCTGCTTCGCAATCGGATAAATGTAGTTAGAGCTCAGGGAGTTAGGTTTACCGGTAGCCTGATAGCTCAGGCTTTTCAGGATATTACCTTCCTTATCCACGATCAGCCTTTTGAGACCGTGGGTACTGGCGGCCATCAGCTGAGGATTCACGGAATCCGCGTGTATAAAATAGCTTTCCCCATACCGTTTAACCTGGTATGTTCCAGCAGCGTCCTTATAGATTACACCAAAATTATGCGTGTGGTCACCAAACCAAATGTTACCAAAGCAGTCTTTTACCAGGACATCTACCACATGATTGGGAAAATTTTCCGATCCCGGCGGGCGCCAAAGCTGCTGCCGATCAGGACGCATGACCACAATGCCCTGAATGCCACCTATCCACAGGTTACGTTCATTGTCTGTAGCCAGCGCGGTGATGGTATTACCCGGAAGGCGTACAGCGCTGTTGTAGTTATTATATACCTGTACCACCTGTTGCTTTTCAAGGTCATAATGATTAAGGCCATTATCGTTCGTCCCTACCCAAAGATCTCTTCCATTTTCATCCAGGATGGCCCGCACATAACTGCCGGAAAGAGAATGCGGTTCTTGCGGAAGATGTTGCAGGGTATAAAACTTCTTTTCATAAAGGTCTGCATAGTGTACTCCATTGCCAAAACTACCCGTCCAAAGGCACTGCGACCGGTCAATGAAAAGCGTCCGCAGCCCGCTTAGGTTAATATATTTAACCGGACTCCCGTTATTGATCTCCTGGATGAAATCCAGGTCTTTGCTTAGTTTTACAAGGCGCTGGTTTGCATTTACCCAGTAATCGCCATCCGTTTCCTGGACCACGGCGGTTACCTCTGCACTGAGGATCATGGTTTTGGCAACGGCCCAATGTTCATTCAGGGGCAGGGTCAGGTAAAGATTTTTTGCTGAACCCAGCAGCACGTGCTCCGATTGATCTACAAACACCCTGTTAAATTGCTTTTCGGGGCAGCCGTCCACATTTACCCGCACCACCGTGCCGTTCGCTTGCAACACCCAAAGACCTTCCGTAGTAGCCATGAATAGCCGGCCGTCCTGGCTCATGTCAATATCATTGATACTTATGCCGGGAGGCAGTGGCAGTTTTTTTTCTGCCAATCTTCTTCCTTTCGCCACATAACATCGCAGACGGCCGCTTCCTGCCAGGGCATAAAACACCTCCGGAGAGTGAACCACCAGCTTTACGGGGTCCAACATTTGCGACGCCCGTTCCAGGGTATAATCTATATACCCTTCCGTATGGGTATCAAAACGCTGGAAACCGGCTTCTGTACCCAACCATAAAAAACCGGTACTGTCCACCCCCATGCAGAGTACCCGGTTGCGGTAGGCATTTCCCAGGGGCATGTTACCATTATAATACCGCCGGATGTGGTACCCGTCGAACCGGTTGATGCCAAACAGGGTAGACACCCAGATATATCCCTGTTTATCCTGCACAATATCCGTTGCATCGGTGTGGGAAAGCCCCTCGTCTACGGTCAGTGCATTAAAATGATAAGGGTAAGATTGCGCCAGCATCCGGCCCCCGGCTACCAACAGCAGCAACATTATCAGCAGGCCTGCTTTGAATGAAAGTGTTTGCAGAAGTAAAAACAGTTTATAAAAAGGAATAATCAACTTCTTTACGAATCTACGGATTAAACCCGTCCTCCACAAGCCTGTAGCCGCCAGCATGGCTCCGGCTGTACGATAGTGGCAAAAAAATGTATGATACGGCATGCCATATCACCCGCAACCGGCAAAAAACAGGTACATAGGGGCTGATTAAATGCATGTAAGGACAAACCTCACGGCACAGCTTTTCCCAACTTTGTAAAAGAAGAACACCACGATATCCCTTCAGTTCTAATCGCTACGTAAAAAACATCCACGCATGAAACGAACATTTACGGGTCGCAACGCCTTTATCCAACGGTGGCTTTCCGCCATCGGCTTTCTCCTTATTTTCCTAATACCGTTACAGTTGCTTGCCGCCGACCATACCATCACCGGCCAGGTGACCGACGCCGACAACGGGCAGCCGGTGCCCAATGTGTCCATTTTGATTAAGGGCACCCAAAAGGGCACCCAAACAGACCAAACCGGCCACTTCTCCCTCTCAGTGCCGGATACTGCCACGCTGGTTGTTTCTTTCATAGGGTATGAACGCCAGGAAATACCCATAGCGGGCAAAGCTGTCCTTAATATACAATTGCGGGTAGATGCCAGGGTGCTGAGCGATGTGGTGGTAATGGGTTATGGTACGCAAAAGCGCACCTCGCTGACAGCCGCGGTGGCCACGCTGAACACGGCGGATGTTGCCAATAAGCCAGTGGTAAACCTAACCAATGGCGTGGTGGGCCGCGTGTCCGGCCTTATCGCTACCCAGGGTTCCGGCGAGCCGGGCTTCGACGGGTCTAACATACAGATTCGCGGTGTGGGTTCCATCGGCAGCACCGCCCCCTTGCTTATTGTTGATGGGGTACCGCGCGATTTCAGCCGGTTAGACCCCAACTCTATAGCAACGTTTACCGTCCTGAAGGATGCCGCCGCCGTAGCGCCCTACGGGGTAGCAGGAGCCAATGGTGTAATTGTTGTTACTACCAAAGCCGGTAAGGCCGGCAAGCCAACCCTGACCTATAATGGTTATTACGGCTTTCAAAACCCTACGCGGGTGCCACAGTTCGTTAACTCATACCAATATGCCCTGCTGCGTAATGAGGCCAATGCCAACGACGGCCAGCCCGCTGCGTACAGCGAGGAATCCATTCTGAAATTCAGGGATCATTCCGATCCGGATGGCCACCCTAACGGCCATCCGCTCAATGATATCATTAAACCAAACCGCCCCATCACTTACCACAGCCTATCGATGAGCGGCGGTAACAACGACTACCAATACTTTGCATCGGTCGGCTATCAACGCCAGGAAGGAATGTGGGGCACTACCTATCTGAATAAATATATGGCTAACCTAAGCATTACCGCGAACGTGACCAAGTCCACGAAAGTAAGCGTGTCCGCCAACGGCTATGTTGAAGACCAGCATTTCCCGGCCATCGGAGCAGGCAGTATCCTGGACCAGGCCATGCGCCAGGCTCCCACCACACCTGTTTATTATAGCAACGGCCTGTGGTCGGGCTATATCGGGCAATCGCTCATCGGCGAGATTTACCACAGCGGTTATCATCTCAACGAAAACAGCGCCCTTATGACCCAGCTGGCCATTGAACAGCAGTTGCCCGTAAAAGGGTTGAGCATAAAAGGAGTGGTGAGCTATGACAATGGCCCCGATCCGATCTTCGGTAACAGGACCTCCTTTCAGCGCGAGTACCGCACTCCCATCCCGTTCTGGAATGTAGACACCACCAAACGTCCATATGAATATGTAAAAGGAATACAGGGCAATTCAAAAGCCCAATTCTACGAAGACTTTTCAATGAACAAGGCACTCACCTATCAGGGGATGCTGAATTATAGTGGTCAATTTGGTAAAAGTAACGTGACCGGACTGGCGGTTGTTGAAAACCGTGTGGTCAAATACCAGACATTCCGTGCCCAGCGTATCAATTACAATCTGAACATCGACGAGCTCAACTTCGGCGGTCCGGCAGCTTCCGATGCCACCAACTCCGGCCTGTCCAGCGGTCAGCGCCAGCTGGGTTACGTTTACCGGATAGGCTACAGTTATGATAATAAATACCTCTTTGAGGCAGCCGGCCGTTATGATGGCAGCTACCTATTTGCACCGGGAAACCGTTTTGGTTTCTTCCCTGCCTTCTCAGCAGGCTGGCGCCTTTCCGAAGAGGCCTTCATGAAAGATCTCACCTGGATCGACAACCTGAAGATCCGTGGTTCCTGGGGCCAGTCCGGCGCTTATCCCAGCTCAGGCGGCAGCATTCAGACTTACCAATACCTAAGCCCTTACAATGTAACAGGCAACTCTGCGGTTATTGGCGGCAGCGCTACCCAGGGCATCAACGAAGCCCTGCAGGGCAATCCCGATATTACCTGGGAGCGGGCAAAGAAAACCAATGTTGGTTTTGAAGCAACGTTTTGGAGAGGGCTGCTGGGTATCGAAGCAGATTATTTCAGCGAAAAAAGATCCAATATGCTCGTGAGCATCGGTAACGCCCTGCCTGCAGAGTATGGCATCGGCACGGGCCTGATCAATGCGGGGGTTATGCAGAACAGAGGAGTGGATTTTACGGTAAGCAGCAGCAAAACTTTCTCCAATGGCCTGCGACTTGATGTAAAGGGTACTTTCACCTTTGCACGCAACAAGCTGCTGACTGTTTACGAAAACGATGCTACTTATAAAAATCCGAACCGCCGGCAAACCGGCCGCCCCAACGGTACCCAATTTGGGTTGCGGGCTATTGGCTACTTTCAGCAGGGCGATTTTGATGCGGACGGCAGCCTGAAAGACGGCATACCCGTACCCACTTTCGGAACCGTCAAACCAGGCGATATCCGTTACGAAGATCTACTCGGCCCCGAGGGGAAGCCAGATGGCAGGATCGACGCCAATGACATTGCCCGTATTGGATATTCCAACACGCCTGAAATCATTTATGGCCTGGAACCCCACCTGTCTTACATGGGATTTGACCTGGACCTTTTATTCCAGGGTTCAGGCAACAGTTCCCTGTATGTGAGCCAGTACTTTGTATGGCCTTTCCAGTCATCCGGTTCCGCTACCGTACTTGCATACGAAGACCATTGGACGCCCACCAACACCGATGCATTGTATCCGAGGATCACCGGGGCGCCTACCGCCAACAATACCCAGCAATCTTCCTGGTGGATGCGCAACACTTCCTACCTGCGCCTCCGCAGCGCGGAGCTGGGATACAGCTTCTCCTCCCGTACACTGAGGAATAGCATCCGCGGGCTACGCGTGTATGTATCAGGTCAGAACCTTTTTACCTGGACGCCGCGGATCAGGGAAATACTGGACCCGGAGAATAACAGCAGCAATATGAGCTACTTCCAGCAGCGGATCATCACCTTTGGTATTAATGCCACCTTCTAAAGCAATGCAAGATGAAAACAAAATACAGAACATACGCACATAATCTCATACTGGCAGTACTCCTGGTGAGCGCAGGCGCTTGTAAAAGAGACGGCTTCCTGAACGTAGACCCAAAGGGATCGCTCACCGATGAAAGCACTTTTGCCAGTGAAACGAATGCCGACCTTTTTATAAATGACGTTTACAACCAGATGCCGGATATGAATAATGAATCCCAGATACTGGACCAATGGACAGATAACAGCTGCGTGGGCGCCACCTGGATGACAGGCCAATCGCTTATACGTTCCAATGCTTTGAATCCTTCCAATGCTCCGAATGGCCCGGGTGGTATGTTCAGTTGGTCCGACAATTACAGCCGAATCCGCAAGTGCAATGTATTCCTGCAGCAAGCGGCAAAGTACCAGTCCAACTTCTCAGACGAATGGTATAAGCAACGCGTTGCAGAGGTGAAATTCCTTCGTGCGCTGTTCTATTCCTTCCTCTATCAGAATTACGGGGGCGTGCCGTTGATCTCCGTGCCATTGAACAACCAGGCTATGGGCGACAGCATTTTCATAAGCCGTTCCAGCCTCGATCAAACCCTGGCTTTCATAGAAGCAGATTGTGATGCCGCCGCAGCCGACCTGCCCACCATAGCTACTGCCAGCGGCCGTGCGACCAAAGGCGCTGCCCTTACGCTGAAAGCCGCGGTGCAGTTATTTGCTGCCAGTCCGCTGGTGAATACAACCAACGATGCCGCCAAGTGGGCCAAGGCGGCCGCTTCAAGCGAAGCAGTAATGGATCTGGATGTATACGATCTGTTCTCTGATTACAATGGGCAATTCCTCGCAGTTAATAACTGGAACGTGGAAACCATTTTCGCCAAAGGATATGCTGCGCCCAGCAAAGGTCATCGCAGGGAAGGCATGCAGGGACCTGTAATTGTCAGAGGCGTGCAACAAGCCTGGGGAAATTTTCAACCTACACAGAACCTGGTAGACGATTACCTGATGAATAATGGCAAACACATCACGGACCCTGCTTCCGGCTATGACCCACAGCACCCTTATGTAAACCGGGAGCCGCGCTTCTATGCCTCCATTGTTTATGACGGATCTACCTGGCAGGGCGATATATTCCAGTCACGCACAGGTGGCAATAACCAGATAGACCTGGGTTCTTCCAGCGACATCAGCAACACCGGCTATAACGGCAGGAAAACACTGGATGAATCTATCCTTGGCCAGACCAGCCTCGGTATTAACCCGGGAACATCCAATTATATTTTCTACCGCTATGCGGAAGTGTTGCTCAATTACGCCGAAGCGCAAAACGAAGCCGTGGGACCGGATGCGGGTGTGTACGCTGCCGTCAATAAGGTGCGCGACCGTGCAGGTATTCCCGGCCTGCCGGCCGGGTTGGGCCAAACTGAAATGCGCGTGATCATCCGCCGCGAGCGCAGAATAGAGTTGGCCTTTGAAGACAAGCGCTGGTACGATATCCGCCGCTGGGACATTACTACAAAAGGCGAAGCAGTGCTTACCCAGCCGCAATATGGGATGAGGATAACGCCCGGAGCTGGGGGAAACCTTTCCTACACAAAAGTGCCGGTTTTCAATAGCACGTTTTCCCACCACATGAACTGGCTACCCATTCCTCAGAGCGCCATCGAACAGAACAAACGGCTAACACCTAATCCAGGATATTAAAAACCCTTATAGAATAATTTAAACCCAAATTCCATACTATGAGCACATTAAACAAAAAAACAACAACCTGGATCCTCGGATTTGTTGGAATTTTTATTATGCTATCCGCATGTAAAAAGCCCGCTGAATTATACAAAGCCGAGCTTCTGGCCGGGAATATGGCCCCGATGGCCGTAAATCCAATAAACCCCGTGGCAAACGCGGACGCTGCCTACGAAGGTTTTCTGCAGGCATTCCTGGTTAGATCTGGCGGCCAGACCTACCTTGTAGACGGGATCAACAAGCGGGACAAAGCCTATTTCTGGGGTCAGGCATTTATGATCACCGGGCTGATCGACGCCTACGAGCGAAACCCGACAAATGCCCGCAGGCAATTGATCACAGATCTGATAACCTCCTTCCTGACTCAGGAAACACAGGACTGGTCCTGGAACTCCTGGACCGATGATATTGCATGGGCCTGCATTGCGATGATCCGCGCCTATAATGTGACCGGGAATGCAACCTACCGAACCGTTGCGGCCAACAACTGGAATTTCGCATTTAACCGGGGCTGGGACAATGTGGTAGGTGGAGGGCTCTGGGAAAATATGGACAAGCATACCAAAGCTTCGCTTGCCAATAATCCCATGATCATTAGTGGTATTTTTCTCTATGAAACGACGGGGGACGTCAACTATCTCAATAAGTGCAAACAAATTTATGCCTGGTTTAGAAGCAGCGGTATTTACAATACCAGCACAGGTGTCGTAAATGAAGCCATCGTAAATGATGGATCGATACAATATTCCGACAACTCTTACAATGCGGGTTCTTTTATCAACGCAGCTGCGTCATTATTTAAGCACACACAGGATGCACAATATCTAAACGACGCGATCCGCACAGCAGACCACGTTGTGGAAAAATGGGGCATAATGAACCAGGAAGCCGATGCTTGTGTACGCGGCATTGCCAAACTTGCCAGGGAAAACAATCTGGGGAGCCGATATAATCCATGGCTTGTTCGCCAATGTATCGCTGCCTGGAACAACAGGCGTACAGATTACAATATCTCGAACAACGACTGGCGTAATCCGACCCCAGCCGGCGAACAATTTGGCATGAACTGTATCAGCATGGTAACGGTTCTGAATGTTACCCCGGAACAGGAGATAGTTTCGGTCCCCACAGGAACCTACCGGCTGAACGCGCGTCACAATGGGTTAAGCCTGGATGCCGTCGCAGGCGGCACGGCTAACAACACCGCGCTGAACGCGTGGGGATATAACGGCGGCAGCAACCAGCGCTGGACGCTTGTGAGCCTCGGCGGTGGTTTCTACAGGTTACAGGGTGTAGGCAGCGGCCGGTCAATTAACGTTGCTGGAAATAGCGGTGATAACAATGCTGCCGTTATCCTGTGGGACTACAACGGTGGAGGCAATTCCAAATTTTACTTTTCTTCGCCCTCCCCCGGTTATTACAGCATGATATTCGTAAATTCCGGGAAAGCAGTAGATGTTGCTGGTACAGGCCAGGGGGCGGGTATCCTGCAATGGAAACCAACAGGCGACACTAATCAGCAGTGGCAGTTCGTCGCTCCGTGAAATCGGTCCAGTTCAACCGATAAGATGTTTGGGCACCCGCCACAGTAGATGCTATCTGAATGGCGGGAGAAAATTCTCCCGCTATTTTTTATATATTCCTGAGATAATGATACCGGCGTTGAAACGCAATTACAACAAATAAAGCAAAATGAATTTTAAAGGCTCTTTTTTTTCCTGCATTTTCTTTTCGATTTCTTTTACCTGTTATGGCCAGAATACCGCAAAGCACAAAAGTTCAGTTGACAACCAATATTGCGCTGACCTGCAAAACGGATACTTTTTAAATCCCATACTCAAAGGCAACTATGCCGATCCGTCAGTTGTCCGGGACGGCGATGACTACTACATGACCCATTCGTCTTTTGATAACGTTCCCGGTTTATTGATATGGCATTCGAAGGACCTGGTGAATTGGCAGCCGATCGCCAACGCGCTGACAGAACATGTAGGCGGCGTCTGGGCTCCGGACATTATCAAGCATAAAGGGCTGTTCTATATTTATTTTCCTGCAAACGGTACCAACTGGGTGGTAACGGCCAGTAATCCTGCCGGCCCGTGGAGCAAGCCAAAAGATATCAAGATCGGCGGTATAGATCCGGGCCATGTGGTTGCCCAGGATGGCAAGCGATATCTTAATATAGCCGGTGGGAATATAGTGCCACTGACTGATGACGGTCTCAGCGCAAACGGCCCGATGAAAAAGATCTATGAGGGATGGACATATCCGAAGGATTGGCACGTGGAATGTTTCTGCCTGGAATCTCCAAAGCTTACTTATTTTAATAATTATTACTACATGACGGTAGCCGAAGGCGGCACTGCCGGCCCGCCGACAAGTCACATGGTAGTATCCGCACGCTCTAAAACCCCATTCGGCCCATGGGAAAACAGCCCCTTCAACCCTATAGTACAGAGTTCAGGCCGGAGCAGCAAATGGGCGTCTACAGGTCACGGAACGCTGGTGGATGCTCCGGACGGCAGCTGGTGGATCATTTTCCATGGTTTTGAAAGGGAAAATAGGACCCTCGGTCGGCAGACGCTATTGCTGCCCATTACCTGGACAAAGGACGGTTGGTTCAAAGTGCCTGGCAATGCCGACCCAGCAGCGCCATTAAAAAAGCCGGCCGGCAAGGCGGTGTTACATGGAATTAAACTCTCCGACGATTTTTCCGGCAATAATCTTGGCCCTCAATGGAATATCATTAACAATGCAAACAAGGAAAATTTCATTGTTGGCGATGGTGCGCTAACCATAAAAGGAATCGGAAATTCGATAAAAAATACCCAGCCGCTGACCCTTATGCCCTCGAATAATTCCTACGAGCTTACCGTGAATGTAAGTTCCGGTACGAATGATGCAAAAGGTGGCCTGATACTCTACTACAACTCCCAGTATTACGCGGGATTGGAATTTGCCAATAATCGCATCTACCGTTTGCATAACAATGGCGAACGTAATGAAGTAGCAAACGCAATCAACCAGGATCATGTCTACTTACGGCTCAAAAATGACCACAATGATCTGCTCTATTACTATAGCCTGGATGGCGAGTCATGGAAAAGGATTGACTTTGTAGCTGAAATATCGGGTTATCACCACAATGTTTTATCCGGATGGGGATATCTTAAGCCGGCTATTTTCGCTACAGGCAATGGTGAGGTGAAGTTTAGGCGCTTCAAATACACTGGGCTCAATTAATCAATATCAGTTACTTATTCAAAATAAAGCAAGGCTGTGCCTGCAAAAGTACATTTTTTTCAGGCCGCTGGTGCACTCACCAGGTGCAAATATCGGGAAGGGTACAAAAGCCTGCTCATCGTTTTGCCCACTACCGGACAACTATGCTTTAATTTGGAAGCAGCGTACCCGGGCCATGCCAGTTGAAATCCACATTCTTCACCCCCGATAGAATATACAGCATGCAGTAATAGGTGAATCAGTCTTGACGTTGATAGAAGATAGTAGGCAAAAGAATGAAGGACGGTCAAAAAGGAAAAAGTATTTGGACACTTCCTAAAAATGATCCGATTCAACCTGCATTTCCCGACTCGTCAAAACGGCTTTTCCGAGATACGGTAAGCACATCTTCTGGCGCCGTAAACGATGTGGTCGAGCCTTTGAATATAAACCCCCTGGCCAAGAACGGTTTGAAAAGTGAGCAGTTCGGATCTGCAAAAATTCTGGCAGGCTGTGGCCGCGGCACATATAGGACAATGGTTCTCGATAAGCAGGAAACCGTCTCCTTCCTTTTCATATTCAGCCATATATCCTTCGTTATCTCTTATCCTGGCCAAACAGGCAACCTTACTTTCAAGATCAGTAGCACCTTCCATTTCTTTCGAATATTTTTCAATACCTTCCTTGGTATTGGCTTCGATCACTGCATCCAGGGCCTGCTCACCTAGTGTCTCTCGTATCTTTTCTATTATTTTTAAGGTCAGATCTGCGTGCTTGTCTGAAAATCGTGCATGGCCTGCGCTGGTAAGTGACCATATCTGCTGTGGTCTACCCCTGCCTTTGGATTCTGTAATGGCATTCACAAGTCCTTCATTAGACAGCTTTAACAGCTGAAAACGCGCTCCTTCCGTGGTTATTTTCAACGCTTCTGCTATTAAGGCAAGCGGTTGCGGCCCCTTTGTTTTTAAAAACCACACCGTTTTATCCGTCTCAGCAATGTTATTTTTCATAATAAACAAAGTGTTTATTTGGTTTAATAGTTAAAGTTATTATTTTTGTACTGAAATTCAAAATACAGATAATACTTCTTATACAACTCCTCTCCGGTCTTGCTGCCCGTTCAATAACCTGACTTTAAATTTTGATATATGCTTTTACTTATTTCGCGATTTCAAACATTGATTATTACTACGGCAACCTTGCTGACAATATTTTCCTGCGGTAACGGGAATGAACAGGACCAGAATAGTGCGGAACAACCACAGGACTACCCGGTAATGACCTTAAAATCGCAAACCGCAAATGTACATTCCGACTATCCGGCTTCCTTGCAGGGAGTTAAGAATATAGAGATAAGGCCGAAAGTGGAAGGATTTATAGAACAAATTTTTATCGATGAAGGTGCTGCCGTAAAAAAAGGGCAATTGTTATTTAAAATACATGCGCCACAATATGAGCAGGAAATGCGAACAGCGGGCGCATCTATAAAAAGCGCCGAAGCTGAAGTAGGTTCCGCAAAAATGCAGGTGCGCAAAGTAGCGCCCCTCGTTGAAGAGGAAATAATAAGTGAATACGAACTTGAGGCCGCAAATTTCTCTTTGCAAAATAAGGAAGCCATGCTGGCCCAGGCAAAAGCAAGTCTTGCCAACGCTCGTTCAAACCTTGGGTACACGACCATCCGCAGCCCAGTGGACGGTGTTGCCGGCGGCATCCCTTTTAAAACCGGGAGCCTAGTTAGTAGCGCTTCTTTAGAACCGCTGACAACTATCTCCGAGATCAGCGAAATATATGCATATTTTTCATTTAATGAAAAGCAGTTTCTTGATTTTTCCACATCATTTACTGGAAAAAATATCGCCGAAAAATTAAAACATTTACCGCCTGTTTCGCTTATTCTGTCCAACAGTACGGAATACGAAGAGAAAGGACGGATTACGACGGTCAACGGGCTGATTAACCCGGAAACGGGATCTGTCAATTTCAGGGCAACTTTTCCAAATTCATCCGGGCTCATAAGAAGCGGCGGCAGCGCAATAGTGCGCATACACCGGCAACTGCCGGATGCGATACAGGTTCCGCAAAAAGCCACATATGAAATGCAGGGAAAAAGGTTCGTGTATGTAGTAGACGCTTCCGGCACCGCAAAAAGCACGAAAATATCCATCCTGGATATTCCTTCCGGGGATTCTTTTATAGTGCTCGACGGTGTTAAAGCCGGTGATATCATTATTTCGGAAGGGGTTGGGAGTTTGAAAGACGGAATGAAAATAAAATCGCCCACCTTATCAAATAAATAATGATGTTAAAAAAATTCATAGAAAACCCTGTATTATCTACAGTTATATCGGTTATCATAGTAATACTGGGCTTGTTGGGCTTATTCTCTCTTCCCATTACCCAATATCCTGACATTGCCCCGCCTACCGTGGAAGTAACGGCTTCTTACCAGGGGGCGAATGCCGATGCGGTGATGAAGAGCGTGATCATACCGCTCGAAGAACAGATCAATGGCGTGCAGCATATGACCTATATGACCTCGAAGGCGAGCAATGACGGAACGGCAGTCATCACCATTATTTTCAAACAGGATGCCGACCCGGACATGGCCGCGGTGAATGTACAGAACAGGGTCAACAAGGCGATCAGCCTGTTGCCTGCGGAAGTAGTGAAGGCTGGCATCACTACAACGAAAAGATTAAGCAGCGAAATATTCAGTTTTCTTTTATTCAGCGAAGGCGGAAAGTTTGATCAGAAATTCCTGGAGAATTATTTAAGGATAAATGTAGTGCCGCAGCTAAAGCGCATCAACGGCGTAGGGGACGCACTTTTATACAGCGGACAGGAATACAGCATGCGCATCTGGCTGAAACCTGATGCGATGGCAGCTTACAAATTAATACCCGGAGATATTATCGAGGCTTTAGCAGAACAGAATATTGAGGCCGCTCCGGGTAAAATAGGCGAAAACAGCCGGCAGTCCTTCCAGTATACCTTAAAGTATACCGGACGTTTGGAAAATGCCGGACAGTTTGCTGATATTATCCTCCGCTCAGCCGGAAATGGCCAGGTATTACGCCTGAAAGACGTTGCCGATGTGGAACTCGGCGCATTTTCCTACACCAGTACCACTACGGCGCAGGGCTGGCCCGCTCCTTATGTTTCCATTAATCAGTCTGCCGGATCAAACGCTCACGAGATCATTAATCAATGTGAAAAAATATTGGACGATGCCTCTAAAAGTTTACCGGAAGGAGTGAAATTCACTGTTTACACCAATGCAAATGATTTTTTGAATGCTTCTCTCGACAAACTGATGCACACCATTATCGAAGCCTTTGTACTGGTATTTATCGTGGTATTTATTTTCCTGCAGGATTTCAGATCTACGTTGATACCCGCCATTGCTGTTCCCGTGTCGCTTATCGGCACATTTTTCTTTCTTAAACTTTTTGGGTTCACCATCAATCTGCTCACCCTGTTTGCCCTTGTGTTGTCGATAGGCATCGTGGTAGATGATGCCATTGTGGTGGTGGAAGCCGTGCATGCCAAAATAGACCAGGGTTCACGCTCCGCTAAAAAGGCTACGATTGACGCTATGCGCGAGATCAGTACGGCCATCATATCCATTACTTTAGTGATGGCGGCTGTATTTGTGCCGGTAACATTTATTACAGGCTCGGTGGGCGCTTTTTATAAACAGTTCGGCCTTACGCTGGCCGTGGCTATTTTTATTTCAGCCATCAATGCTTTAACGCTCAGCCCTGCCTTATGCGCCATTTTTTTAAAGCCGCACGATAATTTAAATACCGGCGGCAAAGGATGGTTAAAGCGCTTTCACCGCGGGTTCAATACGGCTTTTACCGCGTTAACAGATCGATACGCCGGTGCCGTTAAGTTCTTAATAAGCAAGAAATGGATAGCGCTGGCAGGAATGGTTGTTTTTGGCCTTCTGTTCTGGATAATGGCAACCACCACGCAAACAGGCTTTGTGCCAAACGAAGACAGCGGTTCCATTTATGGAAATATTATCCTTCCCCCTGCAGCATCCCTGGAGCGCACTGAATTGATCGGGCGAAAGGTAGACAGTATCGCAAGGGCAATGCCCGAAGTGGAACTTTCATCCGTCGTTTCAGGCATGGACCTGATCAGTGGAACTGGCGGATCATATGGCGCAGTGTTCATAAAACTCAAACACTGGCGCGAGCGTACCCAAAAGGGCCAGGATGTCAACAGCGTGGTAGAACGACTATTTGAACAAACTGCGAGCATCAAAGAGGCCAATATTATATTTTTTGCCGCCCCCACCCTTCAAGGTTTCGGGAATAACAACGGTTTTGAATTTCAGCTTCAGGACAAGACGGGTGGCGATTACGGATCATTCGAAGCAGTTATCGTAAAGTTCATGGAAACACTGCAAAAAAGACCCGAGATCATGTATGCCACCACGCCCTATAATACCAATTTTCCAAGATACGAAGTAAGTATAAACATTGCCAAGGCGAAAGAAGCCGGCGTTCCGGTGAATACCATACTGCAAACATTGCAGGGGTATTTTGGAGGAATTTACGCCTCCGATTTTAACCAATTTGGCAAACAGTATAAAGTGATGATACAGGCGGATGCCATATACAGAAGCACTACAGCAGATATTGACAAGATATTCGTACGAAATAACAATGGCGCGATGGCGCCCATATCCGGGTTCATCGCTCTGAAAAAAACATATGGACCCGAATTCATCAACCGGTTCAACCTATATAATTCCGCATTCGTGAACGGCGCTCCGAATAGTGGTTACAGTTCAGGCGATGCGATAAAGGCAATACAGGAAGTGGCAGAAAAAACATTACCTAAAGGTTACGGGTACGAATTTTCGGGTTTAACCCGCGAAGAGATACTGAGTGGCGGGCAAACGGCGCTTATTTTCATTTTATCTATCGTGTTCATTTATTTTTTACTGAGTGCGCAATATAAAAGCTATATCGTACCTTTTTCCGTACTGCTTTCTCTTCCTGTAGGATTGGCAGGCGCATTCATTTTCGCAAGGATATTCGGCATAGACAATAATATCTTCCTGCAGATCAGTCTTATCATGCTTATCGGCCTGCTAGCAAAAAATGCCATCCTTATCGTCGAATTTGCATTGATGCACCGCAGGAACGGCGAAGACCTCGTGCGCGCTGCCATCAACGGCGCAACTGCAAGGTTAAGACCGATCCTGATGACCTCCTTTGCTTTTATATTCGGATTACTGCCGCTCATGCTCTCTAGCGGCGCAGGTGCTTTAAGCAATCGTTCCATAGGAACGGCGGCCGTGGGAGGAATGCTTATAGGAACCGTGTTCGGCATATTGATCATACCTGTATTATTTATTGTATTCCAGTCACTGCAGGAAAGGATTTCAGGCACTCCGGCCCAAATACGCGCTGCTTTCGAAGAGCCCGGCGTGTAATCACTTTTAAAAGAACATCATGAAAAAAATATATCAATGGGCGGCTTTTCTGGCAATGATCTTAACGGTTTCCTGCCAGGTAGCCAAAACGTACCAACGGCCCATTACGGATACAAATGAATTATACCGCGATAGCGTGCCGGAAGACAGTATAAGCATTGCCGGTATACCGTGGCATTCTTTTTTCGCAGATACCTTGCTTCAGAAATTAATAACAAAAGGACTGGTACGGAACCTGGATATGAAAATAGCCGTTACCAGAATCGATGCTGCGAGAGCAACTTTTGAACAGAGCAGGTCGGCTTTTTTGCCAGGTATCAATTTAAATGCAGGCATAACCCAGTCGAAGCTGTCCTTCCCGCAGGGCTTCGGCATCATTTCATCGTCCACTCAATACGACCTGGGGATCAGTGCGGGTTGGGAAGCCGATATATGGGGCAAACTAAAGAGCTCAAAACGTGCCGCGTTTGCCACACTATTAAAAAATGACGCAGCTGCAAGGGCTGTAAAGACCCGTCTTGTCGCAGATATTGCAGCAAACTATTACAGGCTCCTTGCCCTTGACGCGCAATTGATAATTCTGGAAAGAACAGTTTCGAACAGAAAGGAGGATGTGGAAACCGTTAAAATATTAAAAAATTCCAATGTAGTGAACGGGGCTGCCGTTGTGCAAAGCGAGGCTGGTGTATATGAAGCTGAAATTGTCATCCCGGGAATTAAAAAATTGATTCGGGAAACGGAGAACGTATTAAATGTTTTGCTGGCCAATCATCCCGGAGAAATTAAAAGAAGTACCATTGCTTCCAGGCAAACCGATGTCGATATGAAAACGGGCATTCCGTTACAACTTCTCCAAAACAGGCCAGACGTCATGGAAGCGGAGTACGCTTTTCGGGAATTCTTCGAAAATACCAATATTGCACGTGCTTACTTTTACCCGTCACTTACTATTACTGCCGCGGGAGGTTTTTCCAGTTTTAAACCCAGCGATTGGTTCACACCCGCAGGATTGTTCGCAAACATAGCGGGCGGACTTGTACAGCCCGTTTTTAATAAAGGCATCAATAAATCCAGGCTGGCAGTTGCTCATGCAAACCAGCAGGAAGCGTTGCTTGGTTTTCAAAAAATATTGTTCGTTGCCGGGCAAGAAGTTTCCGATGCTTTATATTCTTATCAAACCGCAGTTGAGCAGCAGGTAATCCGCACCAAACAAATAACTTCCCTGGAAAAATCAGTCGATTTTACTGAAAAATTGCTACGGTACAGTTCCGCTACCAATTATACGGACGTGCTTACATCGGAACAAAATTTGCTGACCGCGCAGATCCAGGGAGTCAATGACATGCTGCTGCAATGGCAGTCCGTCATCAGCCTTTACCGCGCTTTGGGAGGAGGTTGGAAGTAGTCAATACAAATATCATGCATGCGTTTTCAGACCTTGCACAAACCTGCTCAAGCCTGCGGACAATAGGATTATCATCATCATAAGTCCGGAAAGCCAGCAAAAGAATTCCGCTTATTGAAAAAGTCCCGGTAAAAACCGGGACTTTATACACACAGGAATATAAACTGGCAGTTGCCAGTGATTTTAGGCGATGACCGTTACAGCACTTTTTCGATCGCCAATACCTTTGCTGTATAGACCGTAGGGATGAATATTTTAATTCCTTCGTCCATCAACCTTGCTCCGCTATAGATCCCTGTTACTTTACCTTCTTCATGTGAATAAATTCTATATTTCGCGTTCCTTTCCACACACGGCACTTTAAACGTTCGCGTTTGATCCGCGGAATTGTTCCTGTAAAAGAACAGGATGCCCCCGCCTTTTTTTGTATTGATGCGATAACAACCGTCCCAGTTGCTGTCCGTAGGCCGGTCGAAAATATCGTAGAGCTGCCTGTATTGCGAGAATTGGTATTTCCTTTCCATTTCCCTGAACCAGCTATTCCACTTTCCGTAAAATGCTTTTGCTTCTTTGGTCAGCTTCCTCGGATCCCCCACCATCAAAGCAGATGCGGAAGCCATGGAAAAATATACATACCGGTAGTTGGGGAAATCCATAAACTGGTTGCCGATCAGCAGCGTATTGGCAGGTACTACTCTGGACCTGTCGTAGTTCATCTGCCGGATAGAAATGGGCCCTGCGGGCGGCGGAAAATCGAAATTGGTAAGCCAGTCATAATCTGCATGCTGCACCAGCGCATAATCTATCGAATTATACCTCCCCCATACTTCAAAAGTGCAATCCAGCAGAAGATCGGGAAATTCAGCATGCAGCTCATCCATCAGTTGCAAATCCCGTTCGTAGAGCACCCACAACGAGCTTTCCCTGTCCTTATACAGTTTCGAAGGATTCGATTCATAGTCGCCCCACCTGTCGAGATCATGTACATAGGCTGAGTGCGCCACGGAAAGATCAAGCTTAATATAGGAAACGCCCCACTCGTTTACATATTTCCTGATCGTTTCCTTCATATGGTCATAATATGGTGAGCCTAGCGACATGGTGCGCATGCCGCTGTTCCAGTTATCGCCATCTTCTTCATAATTATCGTCGTGAAGGTTGGCGGGCCGTCCATGCTTATCCTTGATCAGCCATTGGGGATGTTGTTGGGCCACTTCACTTTTGGCGTGTACGCCTGAAATTGTAAACCAGACCCCTACCCGCATGTTTTTTTGACGGATGTAGTCACAAACCGGTTTCATCCCCTGCGGGAATTTGGAGGAATCCGCATTAAAGTCACCACTTCTCTTGTACCAGCCGGCATCGATAATAAACAGGTCTGTTTCCGTACCTGCAAGACTATCCACGCATTCTTTCAGCAATTTCTCATTGATGTTGGCAAAAAAGGGCTGCCAGGTATTGTACATGAAAAAAGGCGCTTTTTTTTGCTGAAAAAGTTTAACTCCCAGTTTTTCCCGTATGAAATCCTGGTAGGATTCTTCAAAAAAATCCTGCCATTTAGGCGTTTGCAGGGTATACATAAAAGTTTGCGGACTGGCGAAAGTGTCTGCCGGCGCCAACCATTTTTTAAAGGGATAAGGGTCCGTTATGAGCGATAAACCCAAAGAAACAGTACCAGGCGCCGAATAAATCTCGGTCCTTTTCAGCACGCTGGGGCTTTCGTTCCCTAACAGTACGCCCTGCCTGACATTGGGGTTATACAACAATACAGCGGCATCGTTGTAATCGCCTTTGTATGGCACCCGTGTGAGATTGGTGCCAAAATTCGCATATACCTCGTTCATGTAAGTGTTCGCCACTTCCAGCTGGAGCCGTTCGATGTCCAGGTTTGTCAGCGGTATTTCCCGGGATGAAGTATTGACGAGTTTTATCCGTTTCCTGACAAGGGGGATATGATCGTAAATGATGTAAGTGAGGATAACGTCCAGTTTCGCACCCGGGCAATACAGCTGCACGGTCAACGTTTGCTCGTCATTACTGCGAATGCTTGAATGTCTTTTGTAGATGCAATCCTTGCCGGTTATGCGCTGATCACCTGCCATGCATAAAAATTCCTCAGTGTCCTTTTTCACATAGTTCTCACCACTGCTTTTATTGACAAAAGCAATCGTGCAAAATCCCTCCTTCGCCGGGTTGAACCGGAAGGTCCTGCGCACGAGCCCGTTTTCGATAGAAAACGTATCAGCGGTAGCGACCGCTTCTTCTTTTTGCGTGATAAAAACGGATGGGGTAACACTTTTCCTTTTAGGAACGGTGTCGGTTTTCCACGGAAAAGAAGCGGTAGGAAGCTCATGCGGTTCTGGCATGGAATCACCTGCATAAAGCACCTGATGGAATATCGTATATGCTAAAAAAAAAAAAAAGTGCCTGAAGAATCGTAACATAATTTGACTTTAACTGCCTGTTAACTGATCTTTATTCGCCTTCCTTAGCTTTTTAATCCGCGTTAAACTCAAAGGCACCGATATCCGGTTTCCGTGAGGGTTTGAACGCAACACCGCAGTAATCGGAACGAACGACATCACTTTTGAAAAGCCGCCTTATATCGAGACCTGCGTCGATCAACGGTGAGCCTTTCTTTATAAGGTACCCGCTTATACATAATGATTCACGGGTATACCCTGTTGATGGGAAGCCACCGTTGCCTGTCAGCTGCGGGTCTGCGAACATGCCGGTCTCCCTGCCTTTCAACATTTCATGCCCGCTGTTTTTCCGCCACTGATCAAAACTAAGACAGCCGCCCGCACGAAAGTTGCCAGCGGGTGACCAGTAAGCATTGTTGATAAAACGTATATGCCTCGAAGGATCGTCTTGCCAGTAACCGCTTATCAGTATACCGTAAAACTCGTTTTCAAAGGTTTCGCAATTTTCGATCAGAACGTCGTTGAAACCGCTTTTGCTTTTATCTACAGCCGTCCCTCCTACGAAAATGCCCTGCCCGGAAGGGTTCTGCATTCCAACAATTTCACCTTTCAGTTTTTTGATATCCCTTCCAAAACCGCTCGCCGAAATATTTTTTATCCTTACATAGCTCAACCGGCGGTCGCCCGGCAGTGAATTGACGACGGCAATGCCGCTGCCATCGTTGGTATCGCTACCATCTCCCTTCACCACCAGGTTTTCCACCGATATGCCTTCTGTGTTCATCGCCAGCAAAGCCGTTCCCAATCCGGCATATATAGTGGCCCTGCCTTCTCCATAGGAAGCTATTCTTACAGGATTAGCCCCTGTTCCCGCATCAGTTTCATCCAGCAATATGTTGCCATCGAATATTTCTCCCCCTTTGAAAAGAAGCTGATCACCTGGCTTAAGCATAAGCTGGTTGGTCCTTCCGATGGTCCTGAATGGCTGTTGAATTGTCCCGGGGTTTTCATCATGACCATTTTTCGAGACATGATAAATGCGCTGCGCGGGGAGCTCCAACGCAATATGGACGAAGATGATCAAGCATACTGCTAGCCGCATACATAAAGTTTAATTACAATTTATCATCCGTAACCTTCGGGGTATAGTAATTGTATTGTTTCATATCTCCCACCCTGATGTAGCGCCTGCTGCTTTTCTTTTCCTTCGCTCCTTCTTCCGCAAAAAAAGTTTGAAGCAGGTATCCATCGGCGGCATCGGGCAATTTCAGAGAATAAGCCATCCCGATCCTGTCGGATGCCGGAAGCTCGATGGCGCGTTCCTCCTTCAATACGTGCTCCCCTTTTGAATTTATCAGCACTATTTCAAGTGTTCCCCTTGCACTTTTATTATCATCATTCACGCCTGTCAATGTCAGGTTCAACTGGCTTCCTGGCTTGTGGGCCGGCATTTCGGATACATACCGTTCATCGGTAAGGTTGATGAATACATTTTTTACGGTGAACGCGTCTTTGAAGGCAAATAATGCGGGAGCGGGCCGCAGGTCTTTTATATCTCCCACGAACCAATCTCCCGTGTACCCAAAATTGTTAGTCAGGTGACAAAATGCAAGCACGCCGGCAACACTCCTGTTGCTGCGCAGCCATTCCGTTTCCAGCTGCAGCCAGTACGCCTGTAAAAACCATCGTTCCGCCGCGGTAGCATTTTTACCAAGATATTTATCATACACCTCCACAGTCAGCTTGCTGGGCGTTCCGTCGCGCCATAGCCATATCCAGCCATATTCATTGACGAGCTGCGCCGCTGAAGACCCTTCCATATCCTTCACGATCCCTGGCTTGTAATCCAGGTCGCCCAGCGGATAAAACAACCTCCCCGGCTCTTTAAAATCACTAACGCCCTGGTACGGATGAGGTTCATCCATATCATCGTTGTGCATCGACGTTGCGGTCATAAAACCGGCATCCCAGATGCGTGTGGGATCCAGCTTTTTTAATTCGGGAATTAGCACATTGCCGATAAAATCATCCCAGTTTTCATTGATGCCGTCCCAGATGGCGATACTGGGATGCGAGCCGTCTGACCATACCCAGTCCGTGTATTCTTTTCTTATCTGTTCATTCCAGCCGTGGTTCTGCCAGTAAAACCATTCGTTCTGGAACAGCAGGCCATATTCGTCAGCCAGGTCGTACCAGAAATCAGGCACAATGCCTACGCAGATGCGCATCGCGTTCCAATCCAGCTTCTTGGGTATGTCGATCAGCATTTTCTTTACCCATTCCCGGTCCCATGCCAGATTACGGCAATCCGGATCTTCAAAGAACCTTTGCAAGGTAATATTGGAGCCGCGCAGGTAATATTTATCTCCGTTGAGATAGAAGAATTTCCCTTTCCTTTCAAAATCCCGCATCCCAAAATTCTTCTGAAGGACATCGGAAGTCTTTCCTTTATAATCCACAGAAATTTCGGCCGTGTACAGAAAAGGGTCTTCTGGCGACCATGCATGGACGTCGTTCATCGGAATGACAGCATCCAGTTCATTTTGGCGGTCCCTGACGGATATATGCGGTTGACTAAATTCAGCTACCAGCCTATTCGATTTTTTTTCACGAATCTTTATATTCAGTAAAAGGGAATCCCTGGTGCTTTCTCCGAAATAAATCTGGGCAGGGTTTAGGTTCCACAATTTGACTTTTACATGCGCCTTTTTTTGATCAAGATCGGGCAAAACAAGCACCCTGTTCACACGGAGCTTGTTGGTGAAGGTCAGCGATACATCATCCCAGATGCCGGGAAGGTAGTGTTCCTTTTCTTTGTCCGTACTGCCCGCCGCGGCACTGGGCAACCAATAGCGGTCACCTGTTTTGATGATGATTTCGTTTTCCTGGCCGAATTTCAGGGCTCGTGACACTGCCACTTCCACAGGCGTATAACATTCCATGAATGACCCGAGATCTATGCCATTCACGAACACCTGTGTGACGTACTGGCTTTTTTTGATGCTCAGCACACCTTCCATTGACGCTAAATCCTTTGAAACAAATACCTTTTTCCTGTACCAGCTGTACCGTGGCGTATAGTCGATGTTGTAAACGCCATGCTGTTTTTTGGCGTCTACTTTTTGCAGTCTCTTAAAAAACTTGTCGTATTCCTCGATCCGGGGCGTCGCAAGATGTACAAGGCCGGGGACAGGTATTTTCCGGCTAAAGACAGCGGGCGCCCATGCAGTTACAGTCTGTTCGAAATCCCATGTGCCGTTAAGATTCATTATCACGCGCGGAGGAGCCGCCTGGGCGGTGTGTGTTGTAAAAAAAAGGCACAACGCAAAGCATAGTCTTTTCAATCGCATATGTAGGTTTACTTTTTTTTTAATTCTGCATTAGTTCCACGTCAATGTTGCCACATCTCCCTGTCTCAGCTTATATACCACATTCCCGCCATTCCAGGCTATCCTGAATGTCGCGTCGGTTTTGCCGTTGTTGATAACCAATATTACCTTGGATCCGTCAGGGTTGATAAATGCCACATTTTCGATGGAATCATGCCGTGAACTGGAAGCGATCCTTTTGGCCCCGGAAGCGACAAATTTGCTGGCATGCGCCAGCGCATAATATTCGGGCATCCGGGTAATATTCCCGGAAGGATCTATCATCATCAGTCCATAACATGCTGCACAGTTCTGATCTTCCGGTCTTTTAGATTTTTGCAGCATATTTCCTTTATCCAATACAAGGTTCCAGAGGCATACCCCTTTTGACCAGTTGCGGACGCTGCCGATGATCACACGGGAAACGAATTCTTTCATCGATTCTCTAAAACCGCCGATCCATTCGCCGCCCGAGCCTTCGGTAAACCAGATGTCCATGCCGGGGTATTTGTCGTGCACGAAAGACTGAAGCTCGGGGGAGCCGCCATAGTTATGAAAACCGGTACCATCGATATATTTCCGTGCGATCGAATCTTCCAGCAGCTCGAGCGGGTATTTAAACCCCTTGTCGCCAGCAGAATATAGTCCCCAGTTATGATCGAAAATAATAAGTTTGGTGCTGATACCCGCATCCGCGAATGCAGGCCCGATGTTATTTTTTATAAAATCCGCCTGTTCCCTTGCAGTCATGATCATCCCGGGATACGTTTCAGGCCCGAATTCCGGTTCGTTCTGAATGGTGACCGCGTACAGCGGAATCCCTTCCTTTTCATATGCCTGCACATATTTTACAAAATACCTGGCATAGGTATCATAATAACGGGGAAGCAGGAAAGAACCGCCTGTTCCTCGCATGGAGCCGGTATTCTTCATCCATCCGGGCGCGCTGCAGGGTGAACCGAATATCTTTAGCTCACTGTTCTTCAACCTCGCCGTCTTTAGCATCGGGATCACGTCCGCCTGGTCTTTCCGGATCGAAAAATGAACCAGGCCGGTATCTGTTTTCCCCGTGGGCAGATCGTCATAACTGTAGTCACCACCGATCTCGTATCCCGATGCGCCGATCATTTGCCGGACAAAACTCAAACGCATGCCTTCGCTGCCAAAGAGTTCCGTCATCACTGAATCGCGCCTGGCAGGATTTAGGTAACGGTTCAGCACATAAGCCGCTGTACCTGTCATTGCCGCGCCGAAACCATCCATTTCCTGGTAAGTGATCCGCTCATCGACATATACGATCTCGTGCGTTTTCATGTCGCCGGAATCTTTTTCGAAAAACAAATCGGGTTGCTTTGCCAATAGTTTACCGCCATCAGCCGTTGTTAACCATACATCCAATTTTGTTTTGTCTTTTTCCTCCTGTGCATGTGCCATCATCGTCGCCAGCAAATGTGGCAAAAGAAGCCAAAATAATTTCTTCATAAAATCAATTCCGTGGTGTGTGCCTTATATGATCAAAATGATTTGCTGCTTAATAACCGGTGTTCTGAGACAAGTTCTTATCCAGGTCCCTCTCGGCCTGTGGTACAGGAAATAATAAATCACTGGCTACTGCGCCATAATTCAGATTATTCCCTGAAGGACCCTTTAAACTATTCATAACGCTGAGCGTGTAAGGCACGCCGGCCCGAAGCAGGTCCATCCACCGCTGTCCTTCAAACGCAAGCTCCAACCTTCTTTCCAATAAAATTGCTTCGGCCATTGCAGCCTGACCTGAAGCCGAAGTCGGCAGCAGGTTCACACGCCCCCTGATGGCGTTGACCAATGGAGCCGCATCAGCCGGTCGCCCCAGTTTGTTCAGCGCTTCCGCTTTCAGCAAAATGATATCTGCCAGACGGATCAGGATCGTATTGTAATCGCCATTCCATCCACCGCCGCCTGTCATGCGCCATTTATACGAAAACGGTACTGGTTGCGTCGCGGCTGTATAAGGGGGAGGGGTGGTATTGGTCGTCTGCGTATTTTCAAAAAATACGGAGGAATGCAGGCGAACGCTATCTCCTGAACTGCGGAACAGGTTTACCAGGTCGTTTGACGGACTGCAGAACTTGGCCCAGGTATCTCCCGTGAGAGAGTAAGGCAGGTAAAGATTGATGGTCCACATACCAAAACCGGTAGAAGTACTGCTATGCTGCACTTCAAAAATGGATTCGATACTGTTCTTGTGTTTGTTGTCCCAAAGGAATTCGAAATCGCTGAGCAGGTCATAACCGCCAGTCCCGGAGCCACCGAATTTAGGCGGTAAAATGCTATTGCAAGCCGCAAGGCAGGCATCATACTTTCCTTGCTGGGCATAGGCTTTCGCCAGTAAAGCCTGCGCTGCTCCTTTGGTCACCCTGCCGGCCGCTGCCGCTCTAACGGGCAACACGGCTCCCGCTTCCTGCAGGTCCTTTTCCACCTGCCCGTACACTTCCGCAACAGGATCGCGGGAAGGGTACAGCTCAGCGTTTTCAGCCGTAAGCACCAAAGGAACTTCGCCATATAGTATTACCAGGTTAAAATAATGAAGCGCGCGTAAGAATTTTGCCTCACCCAGTATTTGTTCCTTCCTTTCGGAAGACAATGCCGGGTCATTTATGCGTGGAACATTATCCAGCACAGAATTCGCGCTGGCGACGCAACGGTACAGGTACGACCAGTCGCGCGAAATGTTCCCGTTCGTAGGAGCCAGGTTCAGGTTGTCCACGGCCTGAACGTCACCGCTGTTCCCGCCTGCATAACAGTTGTCCGACCGCACGTCGCCATTGATCTCAAAATCCCACAGGTAGTACTCGCTGTTTCCGAAGGAATAGGCGCCGGCCAAACCTGCTTCCGCATCAGATGCGGTTTTATAGAAGGTGTCGGTTGTTAAAGCCGACACAGGTGTTTTTTCCAGGAAGTCCTTTCCGCAAGAGATAAGGAAAGCTGTCAATGCAGCAAAAAAGACCGAAGGAATATATTTGTTTTTCATTGTTTGCTATTTTATTCAGTAAATGCTAGAGCTGGATGTTGATGCCAAACGTGTAGGATTTAGATTGCGGATAAGTTCCATAATCGATCCCAACGGCCTGTGAACTGGTACCGAAAGCATTTATTTCGGGATAATAACCGGAATAGTTCGTGATGGTCAGAAGATTGGTCGCGGTTACATACAGCCGCACGTTTTCAAAACCAATGTTTTGCAAACTCTTCAGTTTAAGGGAATAGCTTAGCGTAGCGCTTCGTATCCTCGCAAAAGAACCGTCTTCGATAAACCTTGAAGAGATCAAGGTGTTCCCATTGGGATCGCCATATGCGGCCATCGGGATATCAGTTACATCTCCCGGCTTCTTCCATCTTCTCAAAGCGTCCGCCGTTGCGTTCCCTACGGTACTCATGCCCTCAGTCTCTATTCTCGTGGCATTGAATATCTTGTTGCCGGTAACGCCGTCTACCAGGATGTTCAGCGAAAAATTTTTGTATGAAAAGTCATTTGAAAAACCGATGGTAAAAGTAGGCAGCCCAGTTCCAAGAGAAGTACGATCGGTATCGGAACTAACATGACGACCATCAGCATAACCACCTTTGCCCAGCCTGCGGTAATTGATGTTGCCGGTTTGCGGGTTTACGCCTTCGGCTACGTAGCCCCAGAAAGTTCCCAGCGGCAGACCGTTTTTTATGATCGCCGGGTAGAATGGATTACCGTTGCCGCCGAAAGCGATTCCGCCTGTATAATAAACGGTTCCCGAATCGAGGCCACTGATCCTGTTTTTATTATATGAGACGTTCAGCGTGCTGTTCCAGTTGAAATCCTTCCCGTTGGCCACAGCTCCGTTAATGGACAGGTCAACTCCTGAGTTCAACACAACGCCCGGCAGGTTCACGAATGTAAAAGGAGTGCCCGTTGCGGAAGGCGTTGTGGAAGGGAGGTTTTTCTGAAAGATCAGATTGGTCGTTTGTTTACGATAGTAATCCGCAGAAATCGTCAGCCTGCTGTTCAATATGCTGACGTCAAGCCCCGCATTGATACCTTTCCCAGATTCCCATTTCAGATCAGGATTGCCAATAGGGTTTGTTGGAACATAACCCGATACGACCCGGCCTCCCAGGAGCGCCGACCCGGGAGCGAGCGTATTTACTGAAGGATAATTCACCGGCGGCAAATTGCCGGTAGCCCCATATCCCGCCCTGATCTTCAGATCCTGGATGAAGGTAAGCGATTGAAAGAACGGTTCGTTTGAAACGCGCCAGCCGACGGACACCGCGGGAAAATAGCCGTACATGTTGTTGGAACCGAACCTGGAAGCACCGTCCCTGCGAAGCGATGCTGTAAGCAGGTATTTATCATCATAAGTGTAAGCGACCCTCGCAAAATAAGAAGCAGTGGCGTACTCCGCTTTGTTGCCGTTTAGCAGGTAGTTGCTGGAAGCTGCGTTCAGTGTGGGAATATATCCCGTAGCAAACCCTTTGCCCTCGGCATAATTATACCTGTATTTCTCGCTGAGAGCCGTGGTGCCGATCACTGCATTGATGGTTTGCTTATTGAATGACTTCGTGTAAGTCAAAGTATTTTCCCAGGTATACCGGAAAACTTCCTGCGCGGTATTGCTGCCAAAACCGCCATTGCTCATATCTCCCACTGTAGCGGTCGGACTGACGAAATAATCATTGGTCGAGTTTTCAAGCGATGCGCCGAACTGCGTGCGGAAAGTAAGATCAAATGGCAGCTTGATCTCTGCATGCAAATCACCCAGCAAATTATTAAAAACGGTTTTGTTGGAAGCCGCGTAAATATCTTTCACTGCTGTGAAGGACCCATCAAGGCCTGTTCCATAAAAGGTCGTTCCGGGCGTATAGATCGGGATAAACGGATTGATGTTCAGCGCCGCCATCACTGCCCCGCCATGCTGCTGGGAATTATTCAACCCCGCGATGATGTTGCCGTTGGACCGGTTATACGATAAATGCGTGCCTACTTCCAGCCATTTGTTCATCGTTTGTTTGAGATTGAGCTTGGCAAAGTAACGTTTCCGGTCAGAGTTGCGGATGATCCCTTGCTGGTCCACATACCCTACTCCCAGGTAATATTGGCTCTTTTCCGATCCCCCGGAAAAGCCCGCGCTTAAACCGGTTTGCAAAGCATCCCGGTAAATAAGGTCTTGCCAGTTGTTATTTACACTGTTCACGGCCGAGTCCGAGATATTAAAGCTGCTGCCAACATTCGCATATGCTTCTTTTAGCATTTGTGCTGACTGTGGCCCGTCAAGCACAGGAATCTTCTTAGTGATCTGCTGGACGCCAGTATAAAAATTAAGCTCCGTCCTGGGTTTGCCAACAGCTCCTTTTTTTGTAGTAATCAGCACCACACCATTGATAGCGCCCGCGGCACCATAAATGCCCGCGGCAGACGCATCTTTCAGGACACTGATCGACTCAATTGAATTAGGATCAATGCTTTTGGTGTTCGGTGCAATAACACCATCTATGACATATAACGGTTCGCTGCCATTCGGTGACGATATCCCTCTGACACGGACGGAGAAATCTCCACCGGGTTCCCCCGATGGTTGAGTCACCTGTACGCCGGCTGCTTTGCCCTGCAGTATTTCAGCCGTATTGGTGATGGGGCGCGAAGAAACGTCCTTGACGCTTACGGTCGAGATGGCGGAAGTGATGTCTTTTTTCCGCAGCGAACCATACCCGATCACTACAACATTTTCGAGACTGGCCACTTTCGGATGCAGTACCACTACCAAATAATCATCGTTGCGGACTATCTGGCTGAAAGGTTCCATCCCTACATAAGTAAAGTTCAGCGTACCTCCCCTGGGAACGTTTATCGAAAAAGTTCCCGAAACATCCGTAACAGCCGATGCGGAATTGTCTTTAACACTGATGGAAACACCCGGCAACGTGTCTCCTGAGCTGCTCCTTACAATACCTTTTACTTTTATGGCCTGACCTTGCGCAGACGCTCCGCAAAGGCTTGCAATAATCATAAAAAAGAGGAGCGCAATGTTTGTCCGGAAGACTAAAATCTTCCTGAAACATAACCTGAACCGGGATTTGAACGGTAAATTCTTGATCATAACGTGATAGATAATGGTGGATAAACGTGGTTAAATGTAAATGGATTCTCACTTCACAATACTAAAGTAAAAAATCTTTTTCAATACTGGTATATACTGGTACATTTTTTTTATTTTTGTCTTGCGGAAGGGTGCTTTAAATCTTTTTTTACCTTGCACCAAATGAATTAACTGTATGGAACTGATCACAATAGATAATACGGTAGCGTTACCGATTTACAAGCAAATCATAAAGTCTGTTCATGAGGGCATCCAGAACGGCTCATTAAAACATGGCGACCTTCTTCCGTCGGTAAACCAGATAGCGGCGAAATTCTCTCTGGCGAGAGGCTCGGTGTTTACAGCATACAATGAACTGCGGGCTTCGGGCATCATTGATTCGATTCCGGGGAAAGGCTACTTCGTGGCCAGCACGCAGGTGAAACAGGTACAAAACATTTTTCTGCTGTTCAGCACGTTTACGCCATATAAAGAAGTACTGTACAATGCATTTTTAAATAAGTTGGATGGAACCTGCAATGTGGACATCTATTTCCATCACCACAATATTAAAATATTTGATACAATCATACGGGAACAGGCATCCTATTACAATACATTCGTCGTTATGCCTGAAGTGCATGAAAAAACTGCTGAGATACTTTCGCAGCTGGATCCTAAACGGACTTACCTGCTGGATGTTGGGCTAAAAGAATATGGAAAACAATTTCCCGGTATATGCCAGAATTTTGAAAAAGATATCTTTAGTATCTGCACGGAAAACATCGAACTGCTTAAAAAATACAAGCGCCTCGTCCTCGTATTTCCTCCAGGTACCAAATCAAATGGCATAGTTACAGGGTTTAAGAAATTTACCCGCAAAAACGATATAGACGCCGCTGTAGTTGACTCCGTAAAACAATGCGAAGCAAAAAAAGGTGATTGTTATGTCGTGATCGACGATAACGACCTGGTGCATATCATCAAAAAAAGCAACAGCAACAAATTAAAACTGGGTCAGGACATCGGCGTTATCTCCTACAACGAAACTGAGCTGAAAAGTATCATCGCCGAGGGCATTACTACGATCACAACGGATTTCGAGCATATGGGGAGTCGTATGGCAGAAATGATCCTGAACAATGAAACCGTTATGGAGGAGAACCCGTTCCTGATCATAAAACGAAAATCCGTTTAAAAGCAAATATTAAAATGATACATCAACCACCTGTACACTTCCTGGGAAAAACGCTGACAGGCCAGCCTGTTCAAAAACAGGTAAGAAAGCTGAAAGACCTGGATAATATATTTCTGGATCAGGCCGCATTCTCAGCGGCGGACATGAACAGAGTCGTCTACGAGGTGTTTTCATATCTTCCTGTTGATGAAGGCACTGAAGGGGGACTATTCTTCGGCATGACCCACCTGTATCCTGGCACTGTCGGACAGGAATTTTATATGACAAAAGGACATTTTCATACGATCGAAAACCGCGCGGAGTATTACTGGTGCGTAGAAGGCGAAGGCATGCTGCTGATGATGGACAAGCACCGCAATACCTGGGCTGAACAAATGCAGCCCGGCAGCCTGCACTATATCGACGGCTATACCGCGCATCGCGTTGCCAATACAGGTGGAGGTATTCTATCCTTTGGCGCCTGCTGGCCTTCGGATGCCGGTCATGACTATGCAACTATCGTTAAAAACGGTTTTTCCAGAAGACTGCTTTCCGTTGAGGGAAAGCCCGCGCTCGTTTAATTCCCACGCTACGTTATGAAAAAAAATATAATCGGCATCGACCTTGGCGGTACTATGGTAAAAATAGGCCTGGTACGCAACAGGGAAATAATCGGTGAAAAAAAAATCGAAGCGCGGTCAGAAAATGGCCTTGCGCCCCTCCTACCCGCCCTGGAAGAGCAGATCAACGATCTGATGCTAGAAAACGGGGTGAACAGTGCTGACCTTACCGGAATCGGCCTTGCATTTCCTGGCCTCGTCAACTGCCATTCCCAAAAAGTCCTTTCCACCAATAAAAAATATGATGATGCCTGCGGAATAGACCTGAATGAATGGGTACGTCAAAAATGGAAAACCTCATTCTTTCTCGACAACGACGCCAGGATGGCTGCCGTTGGTGAATGGAAATCCGGCATCGGTCAGGGAACAGACAACCTCGTGGCGATCACGCTGGGAACCGGCATTGGAGCCGCAGCTATTATGGAAGGCAGGCTGCTCCGTGGAAAACATTACCAGGCGGGTGTTTTAGGCGGCCATATTTCTCTTAACTATAAAGGCCAAACATGCACCTGCGGCAACACCGGGTGTGCCGAAGCGGAGATCTCCAGCTGGAATATCGGCGACAAAATCACCGGCGATCAGCGATTTTCAGAAAGTCTGCTTGCCGGCGCAGGGCGGCTTGATTTCGAAACATTATTCGGAGCAGCCCTGCATAACGACGGACTGGCGATCGCGATAAGAGAAGAATGCCTCCAGATATGGTCAGTCGCAATCATCAACCTGATACATGCGTACGATCCGGATATGGTCGTAATGAGCGGCGGCATCATGAACAGCAAGGCCATCATTATTCCCGCCATCCAAAAAATCGTCGACGCCCGTGCATGGTGCCCATGGGGGAAAGTTTCAGTGAAAGCATCAACGCTTATTGACAAAGCGGCGATCCTGGGAGTAACTTATTGTCTCGAACATCAACTATAAATAATGAATAAATATTTACTGGAAACGCCGAACTACGAAAAAAGTCCGGTGATAGAAACAGGCTCTAAAGGCGTGTCTTTCCGCGGCTGGAAGGCTATCGGGGAAAAACTTATCAACAGTTTGACAGGCCTACAAAAAGAACGGCTGGTTATTGCCGTGGAGTGTTATCACGGTGTTTTGGATAAGGAAGTATTGCCTGCTCTTCAGGAAATTCTTCCCGGCCAATATTTTCTCACTTCGAATTATTTAAAGACCGAACAGGAAATCGATGAAATAGTATACCCGGATGTAACGGACGATGAAGTATTCGGGTTTGTTTCAAGGCTTACCATTGATGATTTTTTTGATGCGGCAAAAGTAACCGGGACAAAAAATGAAATAAGCGGCACGACCGGAATATCTATAGTGTACGGATGCGGAGCTTCTTTGATAGCGGAGCAACCGGACATGATCATCTACATCGATATGGCGCGATGGGAGATCCAGCAGCGCCTGCGAGGCGGAAAGGTGAACAATATCGGGTCTTCCAAATCAGGGATGAAAGCATCCTTGCAGTACAAAAGGGCCTTTTATGTGGATTGGCGGGTATGTGACGCGGTTAAGAAAAAAATAATGCCCAGAGCAGATTTTATACTCGACACACACCAGGTGGAATTACCCAAAATGGTGACCGGAGATGCCTTCCGCAAAGCACTTGCACTGGCGGCCCAACAGCCTTTCCGGGTAGTGCCTTTTTTTGACCCGGGTGTCTGGGGCGGACAATGGATGAAGGAATATTGCGACCTTGATCGCAGCGCTGTTAATTATGCATGGTGTTTTGATTGTGTACCTGAAGAAAACAGTCTTCTCTTTCGCTTCGATGACATCGTATTTGAAACACCAGCTATCAACGTGGTATACTTCCAGCCGCGCCTCCTCCTCGGACCCGTGGTGCAGGCGCGGTTTGGCGATGAATTCCCCATCCGGTTCGACTTTCTCGACACCATGGATGGTGGAAACCTCAGCCTCCAGGTCCATCCAACCACCGACTATGCCAGGGAAAATTTCGGTATCTGTTACACCCAGGATGAAAGTTATTACCTGCTTGATGCGGGCGAAGATGCCTGCGTATACCTTGGGCTGAAGGAAGATGCCAATGTGGATGAAATGTTCCGGGAACTGGAAACCGCGCAAAGCGATGGCAGCACCTTTGACGCAGAGAACTACGTGGAGAAATGGAAAGCAAAAAAACACGACCATGTGCTGATACCGGCCGGCACGATCCATTGCTCAGGTAAAAACAGCATGGTGCTTGAGATCAGCGCAACACCGTTCAATTTTACTTTCAAACTATGGGACTGGGGCCGCCTCGGACTTGATGGAAAACCACGCCCTATCAACATCAGGCACGGTAAAGAGGTGATAGACAGAAGCCGCACCACAAACAACGTAAAAACCGAATTAATCAATTCTATCAGCATTGTAGCTGAAGGGGAAGGCTGGAAAGAAGAAAAGACTGGTCTTCATGAATGCGAGTTCATTGAGTCCAGGCGCCACTGGTTCACTAAAAAAGTACAGCATTCCACCAACGGCGGCGTACAGGTGCTGAACCTGGTGGAAGGACGGGAAGCGATCGTGGAAAGCCCGGAAAATGCCTTTGCTCCCTTTGTGGTCCACTACGCGGAAACATTCATCATCCCCGCGTCGGTAAAAGATTATACCATACGGCCTCATGGGGAAAGTGAAGGCAAACTTTGCGCAACCATCAAAGCGTTCGTACGCACGAATCCATAAAAAACTCTGAACATGAGCAATAACTATGTAACTAAACCCATACCTGAAAACAAACCGGCGGTACAAGTTGTCCACCGCCCATGGGGTTCTTTTAAACAGTTTGCCAATAACGAAGATTGCACAGTAAGCCTGATGACGGTCCTTCCCGGCCAGCGGTTAAGCCTCCAGTCCCATACAGGCAGGGCGGAGCTATGGATCGTGATCGATGACGGCGCCAGGGTGCAGGTGGGCGATCAGATCAGCGATCACCACGCAGGAGATGAGATATGGATCAGGGCAAATGAACGACACCGTTTAAGCTGTACAGGTAATGCCCCTGTACGGGTGCTTGAAGTTGCATTCGGGAACTGGCAACAGGAGGATATTTCACGCTTCAGCGATGATTACAAGCGGGGCTGAGCCAGACTTTTATTCTAAATTCCACACATGACAAAGGCAACAGTAACATCAAACACAACGGGTATTTCCCTTATTGCCGCTATCGGCGGATTGCTTTTCGGTTTTGATACCGCAGTTATTTCCGGTGCATTAGGCCTGGTCAAGCTACAATTCCCACTTACCGTCGCTATGGAAGGATGGCTGGTCAGCAGCGGCTTACTCGGCTGCATCATGGGTGTTTTCCTCACGGGATCAGTCAGCGACCGCATCGGGCGCAAAAAAGTATTGATACTGTCAGGATGGACGTTCCTACTATCAGCTTTAGGATGTGCTTTCGCTTCCTCCTTGTCGATCTTCATTTTGGCAAGATTTATTGGTGGGGTAGGTGTAGGAATGGCCTCTGTCATCTCTCCCATGTACATTGCCGAGTTTGCGCCAGCATCGAAAAGAGGACAGATGATCGCATATTACCAGCTTGCCATCACGCTGGGCATCCTGCTGGCCTACTTTTCAAATGCGCTGCTACTGAAGCTAACCCAGGCAACCTTTGACGCTCCCACCCTTCAGTGGTTTTTTCAGGCAGAGGCATGGCGGCCCATGTTTCTCGTTATGGCCATTCCTTCCATCCTGTACATACAGTACCTGGCAGGCATTCCTGAAAGTCCACGGTGGCTGATATCCTTGGGTAAAACGGCAGAAGCAGCAACTATTCTTCACCGCATCAGGGAGCCACAGTCAGCAGAAAAAGAGCTGCAGGGAATAACATCTGCTGCTTCCGCCAAACCAGGTCAACGCCTGACACTCAAAAGCAAAACAATCAGGTTGCCATTACTAATAGGCATCCTGCTGGCGGTTTTTCAGCAATTCAGCGGGATTAATGCCATTATCTATTATGGGCCCAGTATTTTCGAAGCGGCCGGCATGGGAAAGGGTGATGCATTGATATTTCAGACGATCATCGGTGCCATCAATGTCATCTTCACCTTTGTAGCAATCAAAAAAGCAGATAAGCTGGGCCGCAAGTTCCTTCTGGTGGCGGGCCTTACGGGAATGATCGTATCTCTGGTGTGTTGTGGCCTGCTGTTTTATTCAGGGAACACCGGCAATGCCCTTCTGCTGCTGGCCATCATTTTGTTTATCGCCTGTTTTGCCATGTCCGTTGGCCCTATCACATGGATCCTGATCAATGAGATTTTTCCTACTGAAGTAAGGGTTAAAGCAGTCGCTGTTTGCACATTTGCGCTATGGGCAGCAGTTTGGATGGTAGGGCAATTCTTTCCATGGCTACTACAAAATACAGGCCCAGCCAATACTTTCTGGCTTTTCGCCTTTTTCTGCCTGCTAAACCTGATTTTTTGCTACCGGGCCGTACGTGAAACAAAGAATAAAACACTGGAAGAAGTAGAACAAATTTTTATATCTGCACATTGACATCCGGTTAGTGGCAGTACCGGCAGTTGCCAGGTGACGACAGCTGTTGTCACCTGGTTAGTCTTACGGTTTCTGATTTCACTTTTAAGCCAGTGTGGGTTACTCCCTCGATCCTGAATTCAAAATAGGGATCTGCCGGTGATACCGGAATTGTAAATTCATAGGGGTAATCACGGTCGTCTACCGTTTCCCAGTTATTTCCTTGCTTATAGTACAAACTTGCTTCTTTCAGCATTTTTTTGTCAGCCTGAAGCCAAATGTAGGCGCTGTTAAAGCTTTTACCCCAACTAAACAGCATTCCCGTTACTTCTCCAAAAGCTGATTTTGTAATTTTGAAGCTCTGATCAGATAACGGCTTGTTCCGGCCATCATTAATTTTATCCTGAAACTGCGGAATTACTTTTAACCCCTCTATGGATATTGCTGTAATACCCCCGCCACTGATATCCAGCTCCAGGCTCCCGCCTTTTAAAGCAATAGCTTTGTCCGGCCGGTTATCTTTCCAGACATTGACTTTGTAGTCGACATGACAGTTATAAGACACCACCCCTGGGTTCAGCGCTATTTTCGTTCTGGATGCGCGGTTTGACTGATTGAGAAAAGCAATGTAAAGATTATTGTTACCGTAGCCAGAAACATAATTTATCTGGGGATCAGCAATGTCAATCATTTTTTGAGGCATCCAAAGCTTTACATTTTCGTCGCCATAAAACTTTCCGGGGCGGTCTCCGTAGACCTTGCTTTGTAGGTAAGCGTATCCTTGCGCATTTTGAGACGGAAAATCAATCTTACCGGCAGATTTATAGATAGCATCCGTGACCAGGTAATCCATCAAAAGGGCTATATGCGGCCATACATGGTTGTAAAAAACATCTGTATAGGTAATTTCCTGGAAACCCCTGAGCGGAAAATCCGGGCGGGAATATATACTTACGTATTCAGTATTCATCGTATATCCGGGGTAGTTTGCATACCTGCCTACAACAGCGGATCGGGCAATATTCTTAAAAAAGGCATCCCCGGTGTAATGTGCAAGTCTTAGCATATACGCCGCATAGTGCGTGAGGAATACCGCCGGGTTAACATGAAAAGTATTGGTTGCTTCCGGCGTAAGCCCGATCTGCGACACCTGCCAGGCAGGAATAGCTTGTTCGGCAGCGATCATAGGCACTCTGGATATTTTATTCCTTTGATTCCCGCCAATGGTTGCCGTATCTCCCTTGTGAACTATAATATTTCCTACAGGTATTGCTGGTTGCAGCCAAACGTACTCTGAATAGGTTTTAGCGCCCTCTACTGCGGCATTTAAATACTTCAAATCCCTCGTTTCCTCGTAGATCTCCAGCAAATCCATCCATTTTGGGGCAAAATCTGTCCAGAACTGCCCTCCACCGCCGCCAGCAATACGGGCATCTTTAAAATTATTCTGCGTGCTCAATACTCTTTGATCAATGTATTCATTTGCCCCGCCGACCGCTTTGTCAAAATATTTTTTCTCTGACGTCATCCGGTACAAAGCCAGTGAGCTTTGCCAGCTGGCACTGTCACTCGCCATTCTGAGGTTAAGCGCTCTTCTTTTGCCAAACAAGGTCTCAGCATAATATTTAAACACCGTATTCCTGTTTCCTGAAAGGCTGTATAAGGTTGCCAACTCCGAGACCTCGGCAGTCGGGCCTTTCAAACTATGAGAAGCATGCTGGCCTTTTGCATCCGGATCAAAGCCAAATAAGTACTTCTCCCTGGACATCAGGTACTCAATCATAGGCAACGTACGCCTTGTGAAAATGTCCTGGTTATCAGTTATGAGGGCAATAGAGAAAGGATGAAGAGAGGAAACCAGTTTTACAGCACCTTTCACGTCATTGATATAGTTGAAGGCCTTATATTCAGGCATCCAGCCGCTGTAATAATCATTGAGCGCAAAATCAATAAAGTTTTCAATGGTTTTGTTTAAGGAAAGAGCCACATTTTCCCTGTAATCCTTGAATTTATATATATTCTCCGCAATGTAGCGGTAAGATGCATGGCAATCTCCTTTGAGCGTCAATAACCTGAAACTGAAAGAGAAAGCGGTATTCTTTTCCAGGTTTGAAGCCGGAAGGCCCAAAACCGGCGCAAATATCATCGGTTGAGCGTTCCCTTTGTCATTTCTTAAAAGTACACCAAACCTGGAATTTTTAAATGTTGGCAACCGGAAAGGCACTTCAGATGGATCGGCCACCAGGCTCGTGGTAACGCCGGCTGCTTTAACGGTTACCGCCGGCAACGGACATGCGTATTCCATGGATAAAAACGACCTGGAGGGAAAGCGTCTTTCCTGCCATATAAGTGGCTGCCATAGCTCTTCCACACCCGCCTGCTGAACCTCCGGAACACCGGTATAACCTACAGAATAGGAGGCTGCTATTTTAGGAATAAATGTAAAGGTAACAAGCGGCTCACCATTTTGCTCCAGTGTGATTTCCGCAGATAAGGTAAAACGATCATTTTCCGGGAAAATCCATCCTATTTTTCGGTTTGAAAAGTTAACCTCCGAGGCAAAAATTGCCATCTTTTCCCCTGCGCTGAAAAAATCGTAGCTACTCTGGGAATCGCTGTCCGAAGTCTTCCAGGAAGGCAAAACATAGTTAAGTTCCTTATAGTTACCCTGAGAAATCTTTATTGGAGAATCACTATATATTACTGTAAAATGGGGATTAAACAACTGTTTTACCCGGTGCTTTTTTGAAAAAATTTCTAATGTACCGTTATTATAAACCTTTAACTGGTAGAGGTTATTTTCTAAAGTTCCCTTTAGCTTATTGTCGACGACCTGCCGGGCGGTAGCGGGAGCAACTGAATCTGCAAGCCTACGCTCATTTGCTGTGATGGAGTTTAAAACAGAAAATGCTGCCAGGATTAGAACAATATATTTCACGTTTTTTGTTTGATTAAAAATGAATTTTATTCTATTTTTTAAGCATTCTTTCCATTTCGATCCCTGCAAAGATCAGCGGAAATAATCCATGGGTATCATTATCCATCACCGGCCGGTTGTAATAAAATTTCAAATCCATACTCACATTGGTTCCCACAACGGTACCATGCACTGTCCCGTCTTTCTCAATGGCAGTTTGTAAAGCCTTCCATCCCTTCATGGCGCTGGTTTTGTATTTAGCCCCTTTAAGCCATTTGTTGTTCACCCCTCTTGCCAGGGCCATGGTAAAGATGGCAGTTCCGGAGGTTTCATCCTTCGATTCAGTTTTATCGAGAACATTCCGCCAAAAGCCGGTTTCAGGATTCTGAAGCTTCACCAATGCATCAATATGTGATCTATAAATAAGCATTATCTTCTGATACAGCGGGTGATGCTTTGGCAGGCGCAGCAGCACCTCCGCTGCAGCCCATAAGCCCCATCCGTTAGCCCGGGACCAGTGTGGATAACGGTTCTCCGGCCTGGTACTGCTATAGGTGTGACGGTATAAATTAATTCCCGTATCAAAAAGATGTTTATTGAATGAAATAACCTGACTGGCAGCATCGTTGTAGAGCCTTTCCCTCTCGCTTTTATCCGAGGAAAGTTCAGCAGAAAAAAGCAAGAACGGAATGCCCATAAACATATCATCCACCCAAACAGAAAGTTCCACGGGCTCCTTACGGGCAAAAGTTCCATCCTGAAGCCTTACCTGCCCTTTTTTTGCATAGGCTATTATCGGGCTGACAAATGAAGTATATTCCTCCCGCTCATCAAACTTTCCTTCGCGCACCAACCGCGAGATAAAAGGAAGTGCCGGCGCTGTGGTATAATCCAGCATTGGACGGTCTATCATCGTATTAAATGCAGACTTCACACCATGCAGTTTTTTTACCTGGTGTTCTATCAAGGGCCTGTTATCTATCATAAAATTCATCCATTGCCTGGAGAAGCGAGCATATTTCAGTTGTTTGGTCTCATCTGAAAGTGCCTGCATCGCCCACATAAAACCCCCAACATGATAATTCCAGTTATAAAATTCACCATTATTTATTACGTCAGCGAAGATCTCCATTTTCGGAACGGTCCAGGTGAGAATTTCATCAGCACTTTTATAAAATTCACCGGGTTTAAATTGTGTTTCTATTTCCTGTACTATTGCGGGAAATCTGCCAAGGATCAGCCAGTTGCTGCCTTTTATATCCGGGGCTAATTTTTCCAGGGAGAAATAGATATTTTTCGCTGATGCCGATGGCTCTTTCATACCGGCAGATTGCAGGTAAAATACCCAGTCTCCTTTTCCTTTCGTTTCAGCCTGGATAAAAATCTCATTTGTTCCTTTTTGCAGCCGCGAATTGAATTTATTTTTTAGCGTATACGTTTTTTCATTGTAAACGACTTCGACTGTACCATCAGCTGCCTGGTCATAAGCCACTTCCCCATTTATCCATATCTTAACATGGTCATTATGACTGATCTCAAAAGTAACCTCCTGGGTATCACCACTTATTATTGAGCTCGCTGCATAGGCAACCCCAGGTGCATTTTTCCCAAAATTGTTGCTAAAATCAACGATCTCGGTTTCTTTATATTTGGCAGGCATGGTATACCTGAACTCAAAGCGGGTTTCTTTGATCGCCTTCTCTGCGATAGTCCTGACAACCTCAATAGGACTGGAATTATTTGACTGATCTATCTGCCCATACGCCCTGACATTCCAGGAAAAAATACCAAGTATTACGAAAAAGCCAAGTACCAGGTTGAAATACAGCGGTCTACGGCAACTCGCCAGCTTATTGCTGGAGGTGCTGAGGTTTATACTAAAAATTTGCATAGGTTATCTTTGAGAATATTTTTAATCTTAATTTTCAATTGAAAAAACCGCACCAATTGATGCACCGGCAGCGTCTTTAACATCCACAGCAATCTTCAGCGTTGGGCTCAGTTGTTGTACCCTGACCCTGGAATCCGCGGTGAGTATATTTTTTGCCGCCACATCAAACTCCAGCAATATTACATCCCTGTTGGAATGGGTGGGATCACAGACCGATATCTCAAGTTGTCCCGGAAGTCTTTTCAACATAAGTGCGGCTTTATGGTGACTGGTGACGATGCCTACTTTTTGGGCCGCATCTGCCCAAAAGTTTATCCCGGTAAGCCCTGTCTTTTTCTCTCTTACAGCCTGGGCAAATTTTGAATTTTCAATAATTTCTATATCCGGATTCTTCGCATAGCGGCCCAGCTGCGCGGTGCTTTTTCCTGGCAACAGGACATAAGAATAACTATGATCTCCAGGTTCCGGATCATGACTGAACCAGAGTGTGAGGTATTCGCGCTTAACGGAATCCGGTCTTCCCGGTTTCAAATCGTTCCAGGAACCTGACCTCGACTCCCTTTTCGCATGTACGTTCTGCCGCTCCGGGAAAAAATATCCAATATCGGAATTCGGAACCGGCCCCTTCAGGTGCATCCATCCCGGATTTTTGAATATCTGTTTCCAATCCCCCGAATTAGATATCGAACGCCCATCAACATATAATGGTTGAATGCCTGATTTGGTTAATTTCCTGTTTTCTACAATTGTTTCTAAAGAATCACTTCCAGGGCCGCTGATGTCCGTGCCCAGCGCCACGATCTCGTCATCAAACATGAACCAGGATTTTTTAGCCCTGAGCATTAACGTGGTATCATCAATCTGCATACCTGTGACTCCGTATAACCCGGACAACTTCGCTCCCCCAACCCAGTTTGCTCCAAGGGTATAGGAGCCTTCCCCCGGCTGCTTAAGTTTCCTGACTACCGTAATTCCCGGAAGCCGGTATGCATCCACAGTAGGCCAAAAGTCTTCGCTGTACTGGGACAGGTCATTATTATACAGGTAAGTCATTCCATAGCCGGTATACCAGGCCTTCAGATTTTCCTTGCTTTTTTTATGCAGTTCGTAGTTCCAGATGCGGTCAGAATACATGCTGATGCCCAAGGCATACCCCGGCCTGCGGTGCACTACCCTGTCCATATTCGCAAATTGCCAGTTCCCCAAAAGTTCGGGCTTTTCTTTGATCTGGTCATTCTCCATTAAATCCTTTGTGAGTTTTAATGAATACAGCGAAAGCCCATCATAAAAATTATGGTAAAAGTCACTTTTAATCCATTGCCTGATCATCCGCTTATAATTCAGGGCATCCGCCGGTGGAGCAAACTGAGCCGCAAACAACAAACTTTCTATGGCTTCCGCCCCGGCAGCGTGGTCCTGCAATTGCTCGCGGGCAATTTCCCTTGCCCTGACCATATCCATCATAGCACCTTTGTAAATTACAGGCTCAAAAGAATAATATATCCAACGGTAAAAATTGGCCTGCCTGGGGTCTTTCACGTCCCAGGTGGAACCTTTTACCAGGTATAAATAATAGCTGATGTTCTTCAGCAGGGACTTCCCATAACCGCCGGTATAAGCAAAACGGCCATGCTGCACAAAAGAGCCGTCGGTGTAAAAACCGTCATTAGTCTTTACATACTCAAACACCGGGCTAAGCTGGTCCCGGGCATGAACCATCTCTGCGGTATCTTTGGCAATTACGCCGCGTAAGCCAATTACCTGGCAACGCCAAACCCGGTTAGCTCCCACATACTTATAGGCTTCAAAATACTGAACACCTTTGCCGTCAACATTGGGCGAATACCATCTGCTGGCTCGTATAAAATTATTAACCTGCTCCTTTGTAAGATGATCATACAATAAAACCAGGATATCGTTTATTATCAGGGGTGAACCAATTTCAAAATGCCACCAGTTAAAAAAAGGATAAATACGCTCGTTGTACCGGTTTTCATACATCCAGTTAAAAGCGCTGATGGCATCCTTTAACATAGCCTTGTTGCCATAAAACGCAGAACCCTGAACGGAATAGGCCAGCGCCATATTCTTTATTTTCAAAAACTGGCGATCCAGGTTGGAACTTCTAAAAGGATCCGCATTTTCCTTCCATAAAAAACAGCGATCCCCTGATTTATCCAACGCTGCCCAGTCGGCTTTGGCCTGAGCTGCAATTTTATCTATTAACGATTTCGCAACCGGATCTTTCAGGTCTACCTGCGTTCCGCCGATTAAATAGTTACACCATTTTAACCGTAAATCATCAAATTCATCAGCTTTTGCCGTACTAAAACAAAGGCAGATCATCAAAGAGGCCGCAAGGACTATTTTTCCCATACATAATTATATTGATGGCAACCTGAAAGTTATTTGGCGTACTTTTTATTTTGTTCGATACTGATATCTGTTTCTTTAGTAAGAAAATCACCTTCACCAAGCCCTTTTTTCCCAACTTTCAGGATCATGTCATCTTCTACAAGGTCAATAGGAGTAATACATGAAATAGTTTTTTCCAAAAAAGGTTTATTGGTCAGTAAGTTGTATGCGGATATAATGGACCACCGGGGATGATCGGATAAATTTGCGGCAGAGGAATGCAGCAGGTTACAATGAAAAAACAAGGCGTCTCCTGCTTCAAGCTCACAATGTATCAATTCATGTCGCTCCATGGCAAGTTCTACCCTTTTAAGATCAGCACCCACCTGCTCCCCGGACGTTCCATGTTCAATACGATCCATTTTGTGACTGCCTTTGAGCACCTGGAGGCAACCGTTTTCCGCGTTGGCTTTCGTCAATGCGATCATAACACTTATCAGTTGCGGGTACAAAAAACCATTGCGGTACCAATAACCGTAATCCTGATGCCAGTCCCAGGCCCCGCCTACTTTTGGCTCCTTTTGCATAACCTTCGAATGGAAGTGACCTACTTCACCACCCAGCAGTTGTCCGGCCGACTGGGCCATTCTTTTACTTCTGGACAGCATGCCAAAGCTATCGTCGCCCGGCGTGAACCACAAGGCCAGTTTGGATTTCATGCCATTTCCATCTACCATATCGTAAGAATTTTCCTTCAGTGACTTGTCTTCAATGGCAGTTTCATACAATATCACCGCCTCATCCTCAGACAGGAATTTTTTTACAATAAGGTATCCGTCTGCGTGGTATTGTTCCACCTGCTCCTTTGTTAAATGATACTTTTCCATAGTAGTATTTTATTTATTAATAATATTTATCTATATCTCTCCTTTAGCAAATTCATCATGAATACGTTGATATCCCATTGATTTACCAGTGGTTGCCTGCTGAATGGCAATAAGGTCAGATAAGGGGGAGCGCCAAATTCCGGTGTAATAGTAAACTGCGCTCTTCCATTTTTACGGTGCTTTTCGATTACCCTGTCCCACCATTTAAGATGAATATCTACCTCCTTTCTCCATTCGGGGGCGCGGGGATCGGTGATCTGCGGCCCCTGCGTGAACCCGATCCTGGCATGCAGGTGTTCCGTATTTTGTATTGCCAGATCAATGGCTTCCTGCTGATCCTGCAGAAAACTTTCCGCTACAGCACACCAATGAGAAATATCCAGGGTAAGTTTTATGTGTGGATATTTCTTCAGGTACTTCTTTGTGATGTGCGCAGCAAAACTCCATTTGCCGCGATGCGTTTCGTGAAATATCGCTATACCCGCTTCTTTACTTACCTGTTCAGCTATATTAATCAGCTGTATATTCTCTGATTCAGTGAAAAAATCCTTGCCCGTCTGCGTATTGATAAATAATGGATTGAACCCGGCCAGGTGACGTAAATGTTTTTTAAACAGTCCCTGATGCAGATCGAAATTGCTTTCCGTGGTCTGCCAATGCTGGGCAATAAAAAAAAGTTCATGTTTGTTCAATAAGCGCGATACTTCTTCTTTTTCAGCGTTAGACATGTCCGGCTCCAAACTCATTTCGACCCCATGATAACCAGCGGCCTTTACCTGGCTGAAAAAGGTATCATAGGAAAGGTGTTCAGACCCCCATCGCGGGCAAAAAAACTTTAAAACCATAATCCAATAATTAACTGATGACAACTTCAAAAATACTGGCCTGTACATTTTCAGAAGGGTGATATGCCCTGATGACCAGTTTAGCTGTAGACAATGGGGTTTTGAAGCTGATTTTATTGATCGTCTGATGATTATCCTTCACTTCATGTACTACCCTCCCCTGATCATCACAAATGTTGTAATGATTGACACAATAGGGCATTACCGCTTCCGGATGACCCATTAAGGAAGATTCCATCGGATGGTCGTAGTCGGTGTCAAATGCGATAATGATCTCGCTGATTGTTTGGATGGAACTCCATTCTATCGTTAATTTCGGATGTTGATCATGTTTTGCCGCTACCCAGGCATTCGGGCTTATAGTGGGCCTGAATATGCCATTGTTGACATTGTTCGCTGAAAACAATTCCAGGGCACGCTCCATTGTAAGACCAAAATTCTGTCCCTGTGGCCTTCTGTTTGGGCACCAAAACTCAAACTCCTCCACGCCTATATCTTCCGGCGGTGACTGTTTCCCGTAATTTGACACAGCCCTGTTGACTTTGTTAAAAACAGTCAGTATGCCCGGTACAAGCTGGCTACTGCTTTTTACGGATACATTTGCGTTCTTCATCAGGCAAAGGAAAACACACCGGTGCTGATCCACCTCGTAACTAAAATCAAGCAACAGCGGCTGCTCGCCCTCCAGGAGGTTGATGGTCCGCTTTTCAATGAGGGTGTCTGGCGTGTGGTTACCGGGATTGCTGCTCACCCTCAATTCAACGTCCAGCGTGGTGGCTTCTTTCGCATTCACCATGAATGTTACCGACGGAAGTTTGCCCGGAGCGGCCGGTAACATCTGACCGGAAGAGAATACCAGGTCAATCCATGGCCCATCAAAAGGTAACTCCCGAAGGATCAATTCACTCGACGCGGAAATTTTCGCATGATTCACCAGGTTATCACTATCGGAAAACCTGAGGCCCGGGATATGATGACCTGTTTTTAACAGCGTTTGCTGCAACAAACGGATGTTCTGCGTGCTGGTCAGATCGGACTGCGACCAGTTATGTTTGACAGCCAGTGCCGCAGCCATCCCCACGGCCTGACCACCATGTGCGCCGGTGCCCATTACCCTGGTTGAGCCGAAGGCCACATGTGACGCACTAATGATTCTGCCGGCAAAGAATAGATTTGGTATATTTTTACTATAATAACATCTGAAGGGTATCTGGTATATGCCTTTAGAATGCCACTGGTTACATCCCGGTTTCTCACTGAATATGCCGTCCGCAGGATGCAGGTCAATTGACCAGCCCCCAAAGGCAACAGCATCGTCAAACGTACGCTGTTCTATGATATCCTGCTGCCGGAGGATATATTCTCCTTCGAACCTGCGGCTTTCACGTTTACCAGGGATATTCCCGACCCATTCCAGGGTAAGGTTTCCGGCTTCAGGGAAACTGCCTGAGTTCTTAATGTAGTTCCACACACCATATACGACCTTCCATAGCTCCCATTTGATGACTTCCGTTTGGTGAACGGTATCCAAACGGCCACCATACTCGATCCACCAAAGTTTGCAGCCGGAGTCGTCGGCTTTAAAAGATTTATACCGGGGAATTTCTGTGATGTCGCTCAGGGCATAAGAGGGCGGAACAAACTTAACAGGGCGGCCCGTATCCTTGCTGTAAAAATAAATAGTATGACCCAGCAGCTCGCCGTAATCCTTTGTGGGAGCGAATTTCTCGCCGAATTCAGCTTCTGCTTCCGCGCCCATCCTGAATGCAGCGCCGGACAGGAAAGCCAGGATACCGTCTCCCGAGGCATCGCAAAACCAGGATGAGCGGACGATGTATGTGGTAGAGTTCTGGCTGCAGAAACCTTTTACCTCCCGTATCCTGTCACCATCGTGCTTGGACACTTCATATACGGAGGTATTCAAAAGCAGCCTGATATTCGGCTCACTGACCACTTTTTCCAGGATAATAGTGTCAAGCAATACGGTGTTGCCTTCGGGGTTCCGGAAAGTGTTTTCCACCAGTATTTCATCAATGACTCCTCCTTCCCGCGCCCAGCGATTGTTATTTCCCATGTGCGAAGTTGCCCCTAACACCCAAAGCCTTACCTCGCTGGATGCGTTTCCGCCTAAAACCGGCCGGTCCTGTATCAGTATTACGCTTATGCCGGCTCTTGCCGCCGTAATCGCGGCACATGTTCCGGATAATCCGCCGCCGACTATGACAAAATCAGCACTGAGTACTTCTTCTTTTGTGTGGCGTTCCTTAATAAAAGTTTCCTTTATCATATTAGTTGTTCTTCAGTATAATCTGTTTCAGAACTATGTTTATTTTTATTGTATGTTCAATTGAGTCCGTATTATATTCCCGAAATCACAAAATCATATTTTCCTGATCCAATGTCCCATACGGTGTGTCTTTCACGGGTTTCTACAAGCCGGATTATTTCTTTTCCTTTAGTAGCTTTACCACTCGACCAGATAGCAGCAACTCCTTCACTTATGGAAGACGCTTTAGAGGAAGGAATATAAATCCGGGCGGTTGTATTGGAGGGAATAGTTACCTCAATGGTCAGTCTGTTTCCGGAAATCCTGGTCCAGGTACACATTACCGGTCCACTCATCGTTTCTATTGAGCAGGACGCATAATTCAGGCCCTCTATTATGCCCGGCATGATCTTTATTTTCCGGTATCCCGGTTCCAATGCAGAAATTCCTCCCAACGCCTTTATCATCCATACACCCAGGTATGAGCCTAGCCAACCGTGATTCCTGGATGTATTCCTAATATTCCACTGCTCCCAACTGGTGCTGGCCCCGTTTTCCACCCAAAATCCCCAGCTCGGAAACGTTTTCCGGGAAGCGATTTTGTAAGCAAGTTCAGTTTTATCAAACATCCACAAAACATTCATCAGATTATACGTGGTTGCTCCTCCGGTAGTGACATGGAAGTCCCTGTCAATGATGCTTTTTTCCAGTGCATTTAATACCACGGAACGCTTTTCACCAGGCACCAGACCGAAATGAAGCGCCACCGCATTTGCTCCTTGCGAGTTATTGTCATAAGTATCATCATGGAAAAAATTAGCATTAATTCCACCTTTGATCTTTGCTGATAACGACAAATACATTTTTCTTTCCTGCTCTCTATCAAGTACCCCAGTGATCTTTTCCATCACCTTCACCATCTGATAAAAATAGGCCGTACTTAAAAACGCAGGATCAGGTTTATCCAAACCAATGTGATCGCCCCATTTATTGCTTCTAATGATGTATTCAGCATCTGCTAAGGATTTGTAATAGCCAATCAGCCGTTCCAAAGTGGGATAAATCTCCTCCAGCGCCTGTTTGTCCCCGTAGGCCAGGTAAATGTCATAGGCACCTAAAATCACTTCCGATACCCAAACCGGATCGGTACCATTCCAGCCATAATGAATTTTCCCAGGGACTTTATCTGCAATACGGCCGTTTGAATCTTGCGCCGCCATCATGTCATCTTTCCATTTCAGGAAAAACTTCCCCATATCGAAACTCTGACTTAACGGTTCCTGGCTCCATTGGCCCAGCCACGGTACTTTTTCGCGGCTTGGGCAATCAGTATAGACACTATGTGTATTAGTTCTCAAACTTCAGATGTTATTGTTATATAACCGGTTCAGCAACGAATCAGAACAGCTAAAGCTTCCAGTCTTTCGCAAGTCCGTATGCACGACGCAACCTTTAATTGTACTTATATCCGGAACACCGGGATAACCGATCAGTGTTACCCACTGAAATCCATGATAGGTAAAACGCGGCTGAAACGTTTCCATTCCTTCGCCTTTCAGCATATAGGTGTCTTCCTGATTAAAATCCATTAACCGGTCCTTACTGTCAGAATATTGAACTTTGATTATTTTCCCCCTGGGGCCTTTTACCTTAATACTTGCCCAGCCCGAAAAATTCTGGCCCATATTGTACCGGTAGATGCTGTCAGATATTTTAATCAGCTGAACAGGTTCAATTGTCTCCACAATTCGTATGGGCTCAAGTTGCGCATTGATATTAAGGTCCAGCTGCTTTACCTTCACACCGTTCCAATTCCGTTCATTGAATCCCGGTTTATCCCATCCGGGTAGTTCTTTAGTGGCATCATATAACTCTTTGGAAATACCCCAGTTGATGACCGATTTAAATGGTGCATCAAGTGTTCCTTTCCAGCTTTCATTACTTAAAAGCAGGTATTTTTCCCCATCCGTATATTCAACTTCCAACTCCAACCTGAAGCCATCTTTGCAGTTCATTAACCGCCCGTTGGAAAGCATGACGCCAATAGCATTCGAGCCCTCACGAAGCAGGCCCTTAACATCGTATGTTACAGACAGCACCCGTTGGCTGCAATCCGTAAAACCCGGGTCAAGCACATGATCTCCAACCTTTCTTCCATTTATCCGCAATTCGTAATAACCCAGGTTCGCAACAAATACTCGCGCTCTTTTTATTTCCTTGTCGGCGACCTGGAATTCCTTTCGCAATAATTTACCTTCCACTAAATTCAGCCAGGTATTTCCACTCCAGTTCTTTTTATCATACAACGGATGTACAGATGAATCCTTGTAATTAACAGTGGCGGGGTCAAAAAACGGCCTAATTAAGTGATCTTCGATGTAAATCCATTTTGCTTTCCAATCCTTTGCTGTCAGCAATCCGGTTTCAAAAGTCGCCATGCTGCTATAAGGACTCACATTCCCATCTTTATCTTTTAAGCGGACTTTCCAATAATAAGTGCTTTTACCTTCTATTGGCTTACCCTTATATTGCACTCCAAATGACTGGCCGGAAGGCACCCAGCCCGTACTCCATATATCTCCGCGGTCACTGTTTAATTTTTCTATACTCGATGAAACCAGTATTTCATAAGCAGTCTGTCTTTCAGCCCTATCATCGTCACGCATCAGCCAACTAAAGACTGGATTTTGATTCGTGATCCCCAAGGGTTCTTCAGCATAGTCTGTTCGCAAAAAATAAGGTGCTGCGGGGCCCGCCGCCAAAAGCGACAGACCCGTACACAGTAGCTGTACCAGCAGAAAAATCTTTAAAACAACAGGATTAAAAGACATAAATTATCGTAGTTCTGGTTTTGGCGCAGCCAATTGCGGTTTAATTTTTCTTGAAGCATAAAAAGGAATAATAGCAAGCAACAAAACTCCACCTGCAATGCAGATCACCATGATAGTCCCTGAACTTGTAAATACGCTTAGTATAAATAACAAAAGTGCCGTAAACGCCAGTGCAAATGCGATCACCTGCAATCCAAACTTATTTTGTTTCTGAATTTCAAATGCTTCTTCGACATTTGCCTCAACAAAGTCCCTTCTGCGATTGGCTTTTATCGTTTCATAATCCAGGTATCGCTGGCTAACTATATCTCTGCTATAGGCCCATAATTCATATATCAAAAGCATTGCAAAGGGAAGACCTACGCCTAGCGCCATTTCTTCTCCACGGGTAAGTTTCAGGATATCCAGGAGCGGCAGGATGATCTTAAATACCAGGTTCACACACAAACTGATACCCGCTATATATAAGGTAGCTGTTCCGCTAAGTCTTTTGGAAAACAATGCCCAGATCGGTGGAGCCAACAATGGCCCGCCAGTTATGGCTCCCACGCTAAGCACCACTTCAACCATACCGCCGATAAATGGTACCAGCAATGCAATAATGATCATACCCAGGCCAAATAACCAGGAGGAATTACGGGCAACCGTCATTAGTTTACGGTCAGTGGCAAGGGGATTGATTCTTCCCTTATAAATATCGTTGGTGAAAATGGCGGAGACCACATTAAGCGTGGTGTTGGCGGAAGCAGAGGTTGAAAAATACATGCCCGTCAACATCAGCCCCATTAAGCCAGGAGGCAATACCAGCTTACACATCTGGAGATAAGCGCTTTCCGTTTCCAGGCCCGTAAGCCCGGGATTGATGGTCTTGTAGATCATCGGCGGGAGCATCCAAAGCACGGGGCTGATAAGATACAGCCCTGCAAACAGGAAGGCCACCTTACTGGCGGACTTCTGACTGTCCACACTGGTGTACCGCTGCACAAATGTCCAGTTGCCGCCGATGTAGAAGATGTGATACACCGCAAACGCCAAAATGAAGCCAAGGGTATATTCCCCATTGAGGATATCAAAGAAACCATCAGGAGCCTTTGCCTGAAAATTTGCCATTCCACCGGCTGCGTCAAACGCAAGCGGAACAATGATCAACACAGCGGCGGAAAGAATAACAAACTGCAAAATATCTGTGACCATTACCGCCCAAAGCCCTCCTACCGCTGTATACGCGATCATGAACACACCCAGCACGATCGTACAGGGTACCAATGGATAACCAAGTGAAGAACTCACCAGCACTGCGACCGGGTAAAGTACCGAACCCTTAATGAATAAGGAAACCAGCATGAAAACATATATGAAGCTCTTCTGCACATTTTCACCTAAACGTTCTTTGATAAACTCGGCCGCGGTAAGCGCACCGGTAGCCCGCCATTTAGGCGCCAGGTAAAAACCGGTGACCAGGCCCCCAATACACATGGTCCACTGGATAGTAACCGCCACCCAGCCATATTTATAAGCAATCGATCCCCAGGCCACGAATGTACCGGCAGAAAAGAAACTCATAAACAGTGACAGCCCGCCAATAAACCATGGAACAGCCTCACCGCCTGCAAAAAAAGATTTCATATTCCGCCCAGTACGCGCGAATAGCAACCCGATGCACATCACAAAGGCGGAAAAAACAAAAATCACTGTAGTATCGATGGTTGAATTCATTTGTTCTGATTAACATTTTTTAGTGGAATCGCCACGTTGCAGGTAACACTATCACTCCTTTTTATGGCCACAAACAGTACCGCGGGCCGCCCTTTATCCAACCAAAGTTGCGGGCGTTCCAGCCGCCGGACCTTTTCCCTGGCTCCGCCCTCCCATTCCAGGGTCAATCCGGATACCAGCGGGTGGGAAGTGAGGCGCCAACTGAAACCATCTTCCGATGTAAAAAGCGCAAGGGAGGTTCCGGCTTTGGTAAAATCCCCTTTCATGTCTTTTACGATGGCAAAGTAGCGCCCGTCCTGCCTCCATATAAACGGATCTTCAGCGGCGAACCGGGATCCCGGATAGTCAAATATTGTCCCGGGGCGTTTCAAAAAAGGGCCTGTTGGAGAATCGGAAATCGCTGCTCCATGGCTCACCTTTCCGCCACGAGGCATTTCCCCCGCCGAAACGCCTTTATAAACGATCAGATATTTCCCATCGGCCCTTTGGGTTACTGAAGGATTACTGGTCATCAGGTGATCCCAGGAATCCGCCGTGGTATCAACAACAGGTTTGTCAAATCTTTTCCAGGGACCATCCAGGCTTTTCGCAACCGCAACACCAATGCGCTGGTGGTTCCGGTGGTCCCAGAAGGTACCATCTCCATAGTTCCCCATGTAATAGAGATAATATTTATTCCCAAATTTTAAAACCGTCGGGTTGTGGGTTACATCGGCATCCCAGTATTTTTTATGCCTTTTTGCCAGCACTACATTTTTAAATGTATACGGACCCAGCGGCTGTTCTGCCGTCGCATGAGCGATTTCGCTATCGGTAGCCCAGCCGTTGAACCCTTTGGATTTCGGCCACCTGCTGTAGAAAAGGTGGCAAACCCCATCCGCGGTCCTGATCATACTGCCGCACCATACATAATAACCGTTTTCCTGGAACATAGATTTTTGCTGAACAGGGAGCAGTAATGTTGAAAAATCCGGTTCCCGGACCGCCTGGCTCTGAGCGGTTGAATACGTTGCCAGTAGAAAAAGACATACCGGCAGGCACCAACCTGGAAAAAAGGACCGCCTCACCTGCTTAACCCTCCTACAACAAACTGGTCGCCACATGAAACAACCTGTCCGTCCTTAAAATCGACTTCGACCGCAAACCGGCTGTGAGTGTACTTTCCATTAGCACCCTTCAGATATCCGGTGATCTTTTTTTCCATTACATCGATGATTTCTCCCGTTTCTATATACAGGTATCTGCCATCAAGGCTTCCCATGATCCATCCGGGCTGCCCGTAGATTGCCTTAGGGCCATATAAAAAATTACCCTGCTTATCTTTTTCATTTCCCTGGTTCGTTTTTATAAACTGCTTCCAGGCAGGTGCCTTTAATGGCAGCCCGCTAACATCAAATACGTGTAAACCATAACTCTTCTGATCGACTACCCAAACTTCCTTCTCCTGGTTAGCCATGGCAATTCCGTGGCAAAATGTTGCATTCCTGACATCCGCCGGCAAGGCGTACGGCTCGGGCACATTCGCCGTAAACAATATTTTACCAGTGGCGACGTCTCCCACATTAAACCCTATTAATTTATTGACATTGATGAATGCCAAAGTGGCTTTCCCGTTAATGGTAAAAGGCCTTACCGTACCAAAACACGGCCCGATCCTGCGGATGGTCTTCGCCGTTCTGGCATCCACTACATGAAGCCAGTTGTGATCCATTTTGGTTCCAAAAGCTGACATGAAAACTTTTGTATTGTCGGGGCTGCAGATGGTATTGTGCGTCCGGGGTGCAACATGAACACGCGAGTCGACTTTTTCCTGGCCGGTTTTGGCGTCAATTACGTAAAAGTAGTCGGTGGGCGTATCTTCTCCCGAGGGCATAAAAATCGTAGCCCCGTCGGGAGTGATCGTGCCGCGGTCCACGGCGGACGCATATTTTTTATGCCAAAGTACCTTATTGCTCAAAAGATCCATGCAAAGTATGTACCCGGTTTCACCACCTTTCATTGTACCATAATGGGAAATGTACAGTCTATGTGTTTTTGCGTTGGCGAATATTCCCCGGATGTTCATTACAGACGCAGGAAGCGGGATAACCTTAACTAATTTGTGGTTATTATTAATGTCATGAACTTCCAGGGAAGGTTTAAGCTCCCGGAAACCATCCCTGTCTTTAGGAGAACGGCCAACGTACAAATATTTTTGCATGTCCTCTTTTTGCGCAAGAGCTTCGTTCACCGGTATAAAAAACGCCAACGCTACGACAAACTTTTTCAGGACATTTGAGCAATCGTGCAGATAATTCATTATTGCTTAATATTTTTTATTTACTACTATTTCAAAATCGTTCTTTTCGCTTTCATCACCTCTCCCTTAGAATTGGCCGCTTCCACCCAGAATTCCAATTCCCGTTCATTTTGATGCAGCGGAATGGTGAATTCAAAGGGATAGCTGCTGTCTACCGCCTTCAACCATTTTTCAGAACCAGCTACGCGATAATGCATTGTTGCGCTGCTTACCTGCTCACCGGATGCATTCAGCCAGGTATGTGCGGTATTGATTGTACCGAGTGAGTAAATAGCGGCGCTTATCATTCCAAATGGTGACTCCGTTTTGTTATAACTCAATTCTGATAATTCCTGAACCGTTTTGCTGTAAGCCTTTTGCTGAAACTGCGTGGCAACGTGAATGTCATCTATCGCGAAGGCTGTTATTCCTTTCGCCGCAACACTGAACCTTAACGTGCCGTCATGTACTTTCACAGTAGGTGAGGCGGCATTTTCTTCCCAAACGCGGGCATTATTCTCATGCTTAAACGGGATCAGGTCCGGGTTTAAATGAACTTTGGCACTTACTGCCTGGTCGCTCTGGTTGAGGAATGCAACGTAGAATTTTCCATTACCATAACCGGTCACATAATTCAACTGTTCGTTATCAATTGTTAAAACCTGTTTGGGCATCCATAAATAAACCTTCTGATCGCCATAAAAGCTCCCGGGCTTGTCTCCATATACCTTGCTCTTCAAATAAGCATAGCCAGGAGAAAACTGTCCGGGAAAACTAACGTTCCCTTTTGACAGTACAAATGCATCAGAAACCAGGTAGTCGAAAAGCAGTGCAATTTGCGGCCATACATGGTTGTAGTATACCTGGTTATAGGAGATCTGGTTATATGCACGCAGGGGATAATCGGCGCGGGCGTACACTGTGTTAAAAATTCCGTCGATGTCATACCCGGGATAATTGGAATACCTGCCTACCACGGCGGAACGGCCAACTGAACGAAAAAATTCATCTTTGGAATAATAGGCCAGCCTTAATAAATGTGCGGCATAATGTGTCAGGAAAATAGCAGGATTGGATCCGTACGTATTGCTCGCCTCCGGGGTAAGCCCTATTTGCGATACACGCCAGGCCGGCACCAATTGTTCCGGCGCCGCCATTTTCGCCATTCCGTCACGCTCGGCTTCGTGGCTCAGGTTTTCAACGATCCCACCTTTATTGATTGTAATGTCCTTGTTAGGAATTAAAGGATAGAACCAGATATACTGCATATAAAGTTTAGCTCCTTTAATAGACGCTTCCAGGTATTTTGGTTCTTTAGTTTCTTCATACAGATCCAGCAGTTCTATCCACCAGGGAGCAAAATCTGTCCAGAACTGTGCAGCCTGTTCCACCCCGCTGAAATCCTCGGCTTTTTTATCGACCCTGGTCTTTATATATTCATCGGCTCTTTTTTTTGCTTTTTCCAGTACAGCTTTATCGCCGTTCATGCGATACAATGCCAGTAAGTTTGGCCAGGTGTCTCCCCTGCTGGTAGTATTCAGGTTCAGGCTGCGGCTCACCCGGCTCAGGCTGTCCGCATAGTACCTGAACACCGGGCTTCCCTGCTGGTAGAATGACTGCAGCGCAGCAAGTTCTGCGACTTCCATGGAAGGACCGGCCATTTTGCTGGAAGCGTTCTGCCTGGTGACGTCTTTGTTCAGCGCAAAAAGGTACTTTTCCCGTGACATTAAAAACTCAATAATGGGAAGGCCCCTGTTCCGATAAATGCTTTCATTGTCAGTAATAAGAGCCACCGAAAGAGGATGAAGTCCTGAAACGACTTTCACCGTCTGCGCCACGTCGGTAGAATAATCGAACCCCCGGAGATCTGCATTCCAGCCACTGTAAACATCATTCATCGCAAAATCGATCGTATTTTCGATGGTTTGATTAAGGTTGTTGTACACGTTTTCCCGGTAATCCTTAAAGCCAAACATCTTTTGCGCAACATAACGGAAAGAATTCGGCTGGTTTCCTTTAAACATTAATACTCTGAACTTAAATGAAAACGGCTTGCCTCCTTCCAGTTTCGAAGCTTTTGTTCCAAACAGTGGCGCAAAGATCATGGGCTGAGCTTTACCTGACTGGTTCCGTACGAGCACGCCAAATTTGAGATTGCCCTGTCCGGCTGAAGGAAGTTCGTAAGGAATATCACCAGGTTCTGCCACAACACCAACGGTTAAACCATCTTTTTCAACCATGGTGGCGGGCAGGCTGCACATATTTTCAGGAGAAAGAAAAGACAGCTGAGGAAAGCGCTTTTCCTGCCAGACGTGAGGTTGCCAGATGGCATCGGCATCTTTTGCAGCCGTTTCGGGCATCCCGGCATAACCAATGGTATACCAGGCAGATTCAGCAGGGGTAAATGTATATTCAATTGCCGGCTCATTCGTCCCTTCCTTAAAAGACATGGATGCCTCGAGTTTATACTCAGGGTTGTACGGGAAAGTCCATTTTACCCGGTCTGCTTCAATTTCCGCAGCAACTGCTTTCACTATTACCGGTTTGGCTGCTTTAAAAAAATCAGCTGTTCTTTCCTCGCTTCCCGGCAGCTGCCAGGTCGGAATAGTTACGACGCCTCTAAATCCTTTCACGATCCTGTGGGCGTTCACTGTACCTGATTTCGGATTCTCGCTTCGCTTCATCACAATAAACCGGGGGTAAAAATGTTGCTTTTTATGGCTGTTGTCTTTCCAGCTTATAATAACAGCAGCGCTTTTACCTATTTCAACGCGGTAAGGCGTAATATCCAGTCGGTTTGAAGGGCGTTCCTGGGCTTTTGTCCAAAGCGTTGAAAAGACCAGGTTGATTAAAAACAGGCACTTTAATTTTTTCATTAACGGAATTGTTTTCTATAGGTGGAATTATTTTGTATGCCTAAGATAGATGGCCACCCCATAAAAATGGAAGAAAACACCTTTTTTTTTGAGTGGGAACGGGCCTATTTTGTGGGACGGCTCCCACATTGTGAAAATTCCAAGGGAATTGGTTAGATTTAGATTCCACAACCTAACCAAATCTACAACATGAAGCAGCATCAGATCACCATCAACGATATTGCGAGAGAGTTAAACATCTCAAAGTCTACCGTTTCCAGGGCTTTAACAGGGCACCCTAAAGTCAGTCCGGCGAAGAGAACAGCGATCTTAGAACTCGCAGAGAAACTTGATTACCAGCGTAATATGCTGGCGATAAGCCTGTGTAACAACAGGACAAATACCATAGGCGTGATAGTTCCCGAATTCCGGACCTCATTTTTTCCAAAGATTCTCGTAGCTATACAGGAGACTGCCGCGCAAAGCGGGTACAATGTGATCGTATGCCAATCCGGTGAATCTTATGAAACAGAGGTGAAGAACACGAAAGTGATGTTAACAAATCATGTGGATGGGCTGATTATTTCCATCACCAAGGAGACAAAAAATTATGAGCATCTGAAAATATTTCAAAGGAAAGGGATCCCCCTGGTCTTTATCAACAGAATAGTTAATGAAATGGCTGTTCCGAAGGTTGTGGTGGATGACTATGAAGGCGCCTTTCGTGCTGTGGAACATCTGATACAAACCGGCAAGAAGAGAATTGCGCACCTCGCTGGACCAGAAAACCTGCTCATCAGCAGGAACAGGCTCAACGGGTACCTTGATGCTCTAAGAAAATATAATCTGCCCATCATCCAGGAACTTATCATTCCCTATGATTTCAACCTGGAAAAGGTGAAAATCTACACAAAGCATCTCCTGGAGCTGAAAGAACGGCCTGATGCGCTATTTGCAATAAATGACCCGACAGCTGTTGAAGCTATACAGGTCATTAAAGCAAAAAAACTTAAGATCCCGAAGGATATTGCCGTGGTGGGCTTCAGCAATGAATACTCCTCCGCTTATATAGACCCTAGTCTCACCACGGTCGCCCAGCCCCTGGAAGAAATGGGTATCCGCGCTACACAGGCGCTGATAGAACAACTTAATAAAGATATTTCCGAATGGAAGGCTGTAACCCAGGTGTTAAAACCAGAATTGATCATTAGAAAATCCAGTTAACAGACTGGAAAGCCTTCAGCTAAGCAGTTAGTTTAAGGTGCATCAGGCAAACCTGCCATTCCACGATATTGACGATTCACATTACTATTTAGTTTTGATACCGGTAAAAGATTCAGCGACTGTTTTCCCGGTTGGGTCTTTGATCCGGCCTTCCGCCACCCATGGGGCCTTCCCCGCAGATAAGACCGCACAGGCGCCTTCCAAAATCAGGCCGTTTGACAATTTTACCGCCTCTTCCCCATCCGTGCGAACTGCGATCTCCACCGCTGACTGACCGGGAATAAATATTTTCATCCTCATGGTGCCTTCCGGTGATGGTAGTACTTCTGTTTTTATGGAAGGTATTTTACCAACCCCCGGCAGCATTACCCAGGCAAAAGTGGATGACTGCTTTATGTTGGCATCATATTGCGCACAATAGTTCGGCTCCACCTTATTATAACTCTCGCTGTACCAGCCCTGTATCTCGGGTTTTTCCCGGCCTTTTATTAAGTTAACGTCCCACTTTATAGCCGATACAGGCGTAATGCGTAGGTTCCCCCTGCCAGCGTTGGTCGTAACAATGGAATTACCCTCCATCTTTACTTCGCAGGTGGGATTAAAATGCCAAAGCGGTGAGATTTTTCGTTGTTGATCAACTTTCATCCTGTCAACCACTACCCAAAATTTGTTTTTGATATAAATTACTGCCCGGGTATGCTCCACCGGGATATTATCCGTAGTAGTATGGTACTGCCAACTGCCGCCAGCAAAATCCCATTTGTCGCCAAAGCCGCCCTTAAATGTGGCCATGCAAAAATCAAATCCAGGTTGTATGCTTTGTACTACCGGAAGCGGAGCGTTTACCGTTCCCGGGGGCTCCTGGTTTTGCCCCATCCCGTCTACCAGGATCGTATTATGGCTTCTGGCTAAATTAAAATATGTCCGCCATTCGTCTCTTTTATAATACATGCGCCCGGCATCCACCAAAAGATCCTGTCCGTTGGCAAAAAGGGAAAAATGCAGTTTATCATTGTGCTGATGAGAAAGCCCCCAGGGGCCTGCATCAAAAAACGACCAATGGGCGTTGTTTGTCCAACCATTGCGCATTACCATGTGCCCGGCGTAGGGATAAAATACCGAAGCAGGTCTTTTAGGCATCTTCCCTTGCCTGCCGTTGGTCGCTACATATTTCCAATCCTCCCGTTCCATCCTATTCGCTGCCCGGATCAAAAAAGGCCGGTCGTCGTTCAGATCCGAGTCGTTGTTCAGCAATGCAAAACCATCAGGCCTTAATACACCGGCATCATAATCATACATACTTTCAATGGTTTTTATAAAAGCATCGGGAAGTTTTTTGCCTGCTTTCTCACTATTGGTCATAAATCCTTCGAAATTTACTAAGGCAACATTGTGGTAGTGATTGGTAAGCTCTTTCTGTGTGCCGTCCGGATATACTTCCAGGGTAAGTTCTTCCACCATTTTCTGCACTGCGTGATCGTACCACCCGGGGGCATCTTTAAATTCGGGCCAGGCTAAAGCGACCATACACAGGCCATTCAGTTCCATCGCAACATGATTATGCTGTTTACCATGCTGGCTTTTGATATAATTGGCATGGTCTGTAAGACTGGAAAGCATTAAGATCCGGGTTGCATCTGAAAATTTATCGCAGAGCTGCAGGTTGTAGAATGCAAACGGCCAAACTTCACCCATGCGCAGGCCAGCCTCCAGGAGCCTCCAGGGAGGCGTATTGTTCTTTTTCAAATTAGCCGGAATAGGATTACTGATCACCCAATCCGCAACCAAACTTGAAAACTTCGCCACATAATCTTCATTCCCCGTGGCTTTATAGGCCTTTAACAGCGGCGCATAAAAAAAATGCCGGTTTATAAAAAATGCCCATTCCTGATCATTCGTAGGCCCCAGGTGATACCAGTCCAGGTAATTATTTGGCAGCCTGGCTTGCTTGCCTGATACAGATTGAAAAGTAAAAATATCGGCGAGAATGGAATCTCCCTGCGGCGAGCGGGCTGCTGAAGCAGGTACATTCTTCATTCTTAACCAGGACCCGGATTTGGCTGCCCTGTAATATTTAACCAGTTCCCTGCAGGCACCTGCCATGTCATTTTTTTTAACCGCTGCTTTTACCTGGCTCAATCCCGCATAATCTAAGTTCAGCGAAGAAAAAAGGCGTTGTATGCGCTCGGGATATTTCGCGCAAATTTCCTCGATAGAGATGGCTGGAATTTCACCATGGTGTTGTTTAACCCCAAAAGAAAAGTGCGACAATAAGATGAATGACAGGAATAAAGTTGTTTCTTTTATTCGAGAAAATTTCATGTTGATAATTCTAAGCATAAAAGTGGATGATATGGGTAAAAGATTATTACGTTTTATTTTCTTTTTTTACAAAGAAATGAATTCAGGATTCAAATAGCCCAAAGCAGCAGCCCGCGTGATGGTCCGGGGCATGACGGGTAACTTTTCAGTTGTCGGATTTGACTGGTTTTGATTAGTGAGGACACCTTCGTTTTTAAGAACGGCAATCATTTCCAACAATTCTTCTCCGGATATAGTTCCATCCGGGTTAAAATTCCAAAAACCATAATCCTGCTTAAACCCGGAATGTTTTTTTGCATCATAACCATTTTGTTCCTTCCATTTTGGTTTAATACCCAGCGCCGAAAGCGCTCCATGATCAAAAAGCGTCTCAATTTCCCGAAACGCCGGGTGGGTATAGGGAACGTCCTTGAAATGAGCATTGCTGACACTTGGGCTAAGTCCGAACACCCTGGCCAGCAACACCGCAGCGTCCGCCCTGGTAAACAGAGAATCAGGATGAAAATCACGGTTAGCATCGCCTGTCAGCTTTTGTGCAATACTCATTTTTTGAATAATTTCAAACTGCGGGTGATCCAACGGTACGTCCCAATAAAATACCAGTTTGCATTTTTGTTTAATGAGTTCGGCCTGTATTTTCCGCACCTCGACGTTTCTGACATCAACACCTTCCCGGATGCTCAACACAGCCGCAATGCCCGCTGTCTGGCCGGTGGCTGTCCACGTGGGGTCCATCCTGACGGCAGAGAAAGCAACATGTGTGGCCGAAAGTGCTACCGGCACCAAAAGGCCGTCAACATTTTTAGGTACAATTGCACCGTAAGGTACCTGGAACGCGGTAGCGGCATTTTTTAAGAAAAAATCGCCTTCTCCTTTATCCGGCGTTGAGAAATCCGTTTTTTTGCGTACCAGTTTAGCATCAATCGGATAATGGCCAATGGCGATGCTGCTGGTTTGAAAGGGCGGTGCCAAAGAATTGCCCGACACAAAAGGATTGATGTCAGCTTCCGTCATGGTTGCTTCTCCTTCGATCCTGCGCGCTTCACGGACAAATACCCTGTAGGGAACATTTCCATTATCCCGAAACTCATCATTTGCCAGGCCCAGATGTTTCTTCCCGTTAACATGCTGCACGTAATATAAAAACCCCAGGGCCTGGTTCTTATATATTTCATAGAGCTTTTTCCGCTCCTTGTAATTTGCCTCAGGCCAGCTCCAGTTTATTTCCTGCAATTCATTGCCATTGGGATTGATGTTCATTTCTACCTTCCCGTTCGCAATTTTAGGACTGCCGCCAAAACTCGATGCAGTATATTTTAAGGGGTCATAGCCTGGGGGAGGATTTTTGAGTATATGTGCATTCCCATCATCCGATTTGTAATTCTTAACGATCAGGCGCAATCCATAGGAAACAATGGCCGCATCCTGCCGGCCGGTTGACCCCGGCAAGATCTCACCGGTATCATTAAAATAAAAAATGCTGCCGGCATGAGGTTCCAACGCTGATCTGGGCTCCCTGCCTACCCGGTAGGGAACACCCCCCCAGGCAGCGATGTCCGCTTCGTGGGTAGCATCTATGACAACTTTGCCCAAAAAGGTTCTTTCATCGCCATCGTCCGTAGTGGTAATCACGCCACAAATACGGTCAAGATCTTTTATGATACCTGTAGCATACCTTTTATAGAATATTTTTAACCTGGGATATTTTGCTGCCATCTTTTTGAAGATCATATCTGCTACTTTTGGCTCCCAGGTTCCGCCCTGGTTAGCCTGGTTAACCTGGAAGGAGCGTTTATCTATATGGTTGGCTTCAAATTTCCGGTCTTTCAGTTTATCCGGCATTTTTTTCAGGTAAACCGGGTCAGTATCCATCAAAGGCGCATAATGCCTTTTAACCTCCTGCCGGAATTCCTCGAAAACACCGCTCAATGATTCATATGAGAATGCATCTATGTTTGAAATTCCGTTGCTTAGCATCCCTCCGAGAACCGGGGTATCCTCAATCAGGGCCACTGAAGCGCCAAGACGAGCCGCCCCGATTGCAGCACCGATCCCCCCTGAACTTCCGCTGACGATCACCACATCGAATGATTCAGTTGCCTGTGCCTGGGAAACGGAGGGATTCAAAAAATGAATACAGGCAAAAATTGCGGCCAGTTTTGCAGGTTTTATTTTCATACTTCAACATTACTGGTCATATGCAGCTGTAGGTCGCTGAAAATATCCGTCCACTGCACATCATCATAAAATATCTCAGGATTAAGCCGTTGCAATAAGCCAAACGTACCCACTCCGGCAAGAACAAAATGCGGATGAAGTTTAAAATAGTCTTCCTTGTTGTTTTTGTAATAATTCAATACCACCTTGCTGTATCTATCTATGGAATCCTGAATGTCCTTCCTGCGGTAATCCGGGCTCATCTTTTTCATGAAGTAATAGGCATACAGTGCATCCAATTCCAGGTAGTGCATAACATTGATGTTCTCAGTTCTGAACCAGCGGCCATTTTCCAGCTGCAAGGCAAGCACACTGTCAATAACCTTTTCAGGGTAAGGAAACTTCCGCTTGTGATGCTCATAAAGCGGCAGAATATGTACACTGCCTCCCAGCGGCTGATGGCGGTCAGAATGCGCTACGCCTCTTTTCCACCAGCCCGTAGCAGGGTCCAGGTTACTATCCAGCCATTTAAATACTGCGTCCAGCCAACCCGGGGGACAACTCTTGCTTAAGCTAAAACAAACCATTCCACCCCAAAACAGGTGCGAGGCCTGCCATTGCCGACTCCAATTAAGCGATTCCAGCCAGGGCACTACTTTTTCGACAGTATTGAACGCATCATACAACTTGACGTGAAATTTCTGTTTTCCTCCCAGAACGCCCAAAGCGCCTACAACCATACCATTGGCATGAAAGGTAGAATGACCGTAGGTATCAAAGTATGTCCCATCTGTAGCAGTACCGAAATTATTGTTGGAAAATGTATTGATGTGATCGATCCATTCCCTGCGTTGTGTTTCGCTCAGCTTTTTTTTCAGGTTAATTCCCATGATCTGATACATCAGCGCTACATCCAGGCTGGAATAGAGATCCGGACGGGCACCCGGCGCGGAACGATAGCTGCCGTACAGCCCATCCTTGTCCTGTAAACTGTTGCAATACGCTATCACCTCCTTTTTTACTGTAGCAAGCGAAAGTTTGTCCGGAAAAGGCAACGCCTCATGAAAGTTATGGCTTTCCGTCTGACCCATTAACGGTTTGGCCGCCATGGCAGCTATTGTACCACTTACTAAACTTATAAAATGTCTTCTGGTATTCATGTTAAACGGCTTCTTTCTACTATTTAAATTATTAACAACACTGACATTCTATTGTAAACCCTACTGATCAGGACTACGTACATGTCATATTGAATTACTAACAAAGTACCGGCCATCCAAAAGACGACCGGTACTCAATCACATATAAAAGGCTATACCTTTGTTTCCTGAAACCGCCTTTTCAGGAAGGTCAATTAATTACCATTAACACTGCCTGCGCCGCACGAATGGTAAAGGTGGAAACGTTTCCTGATCCATTTGCGGTAACTGTTGAAGTTGAAGAAGAGGCCCAGTTTCCATTGGCATCCACCTTACTTCCGGCCAGCATAACTTTTCCAGTCAATGCGGCGGCGTAATTTGACGTCACAGTGGCATCGGTTGTTAATTTATGCAGGGTCAATACAGCGTTTGCCGGTAGTCCGGATATGGACAACCCCGCATTTTCTGTTTCTTCTTTGTTGATAAACAGGATTGCCCTTTTGCCGTCCGTTCTCTGAAAATAATAGGATGTAACGTTCAGTCCGTTAGCAGTGAGCGCTGCTTTCCTGAATTGGTTGATCGCGCTGATTTTCCACATCAGCATAGCGTAGTATATGGGAGTTGCCGTATACGTTCCGCTGTTGTTTTTGATCGGCGTATAATATGGCGCATTTATCGCGGGATTTAATCCCCCGTGGAAGTTAACACCATCCACTCCTTTTGACGCGCAGTAGAACATGTAATCTATACCCCACAATGCTGATGCAAATGCGTTGCTGACGCCATTAACACCGCCGTTCGAAATAGAATTACATTCGCTAAACCTGAATGGCTTGTTGCCTTTCGCCGCATAGGATATAAATGTTGGCAGGTTGGTAATTAACCCGTTATCCGGTTCAAGCATACCGGCTATGGTGGCACTACCTGTAGAAGGATTACTTTGACTTACGTTATAATAATGATGATTCACTATGGCTACATCGTTAATATAACTCGTTGTAAAATCGTCCAGCCAGGGAATATTCCCGGCAAACGTCGGTCCGGCATAAGGTGGGAGCGGTTCCCCGGCACTGGTAAAGCCACCATTTATTGTGCTGCGGAAGTTAGTCCAGTCGCTGAAGAAATTTATGCGGCTGTACCCCGGCGGCTTAAGGTAACCACCCCAGAGGTCGGCTTCGTTACCTAATTCAAAAGCCAGCAAACGGCTGCCGAATACATCGCTGGCATACAAAGCTTCCTGCCTGGCAATGGTCGCATTTGTATTGCTATTACCCATGTTCAGGCCAAACATGATCTTCCAGTCAGGAAGTTCATTTTCCACGAACGAATTAAAACGGGTAATATCATCCTGATAAATAACAGTATCACGGGTGTCGGAACCCCGTGTGGTGTTATGCCAGAAAGTTTTATCCGCAGCGTTGCCGCCTATACGAATAACACCTTTACCCAGCCCATTGATCAGGTTTATGAAAGTTGTATTACCTGAATTAAAGTAGTCATCCGTACATACAGTACTCGTTTCATAACTCAACCCGGTAAAATCAGAGGGAATAACGGAGCCTGCATATCCTCCGGGATCATTTATGGCCAGGCTGACCGCTGTGGTTGAAAGAGGCGTAAATACGCCTTTTTTTGAAGACGCTGCGTCCGCGTTGCTGCCATCATCGGGTAACTTACTCTTGCTGCATGAATACAGGCAAGCACCCCCGATTAACAGGCAGGATAATAGTTTGATCAGTTTCATAACGGATGAATGTGGTTTAAATAGTGATAATAAATAAAGCTATTTGATCATTGGCCTTTCTTTATACGCTATAGTTCATCTGTCGTTCTTCTCCAGGCATATGTTGCTAAACAAGCTTTGTTGATCCCGGGATCCCCGGCATACTTAATAACCTGCATTCTGCACCAGGTTATCCGTTTTATTCAATTCACCCTGTGGAAACGGGTAATAATAATTTTTAACGGTAAAAATCCTTGATTCAACCTGGAACCTGTTATAAGTGTAGCTAAACGCAGGAGCAATACCAGACCGCGTAATCTGTATTCCCGTCACAGGCTTATTAAAAAACAGCTCTCCTTCTTTCCACCTCCTGACATCAAAAAACCGGTGCCCTTCAAAGCAAAGCTCCACCCGCCTTTCATTGTGAATCTTTTCGCGCATTTGCTCCTTAGAAAGTCCCGCGGGCAAAGCAGGCATGCCAGCCCTGCTCCTTATCGCGTTTACAGCGGTATAAACTTCTGCATCGGGAACCGGAAGTGTTTCATTCAGTGCTTCTGCGTAGTTCAACAACACTTCTGCATACCGAAATAGTACCCAGGGCCTTCTTTGGTTGGAAGCGGTTTTTCCTGATTCCCACGCGGCACTTTCAGATAAAAATTTACGCAGGTAATACCCCGTCTTCGTCGAATTTTGATTTTGAGGGTTATTGTCTTTGCCACCAGTAAAGATGTCAACATCTAAAGTTTTAAATTTTGCCTTGTTAAAAATAATAAACATCGCGAGGCGGGGATCCCTGTTAATATAGGGGTTGGTGTCCAGGTAACCGCTACCCGGATCATTAATCGGAGCACTGCTTAAAATGGGGCCTGAGGTAGCATTGCCTGCTCTCTTCACCGCTTCGAAAGCATCCACCATTTCCTGTGTGGGATTGGTACGGGCTTTACCTTCAAAACTTATGGGTGCATTATCTTTTTCTATCTGGTTCACATTATCCGCACTGGTGGCAAATATCACTTCTTTATTATATACGGTAGCGCTGACCGAAAAATTCCAAAGGTTTGGCAGCTGAGCCACCGTAATCAATGAGTGTTTGTTCAGATCCATCACAGCTTTGGCAGCCATGACGGCATCTCTCCATTTATTGACGTCGTTTTCAGGATTGTGCAAGGGACTGGCGGCATACAGTAACGTGCGGGCCTTAAGTGCCAGCGCAGCGGCTTTTGTGGCCCGGCCCTTGTCTCCAGCCCCCCAGTCGGTTACCGCGGCAGCGACGATATTGCTGGCCGCTGAATCACAATCCGACGTGATTTGCGCTACTACCTCCTGAAATGAATTTTTAGGAACATCCAGGTTGTCTGTTGCCGCAAAGGAACGGTTGGCTATGATAATGGCGCCATACCTTTTCATTAATTCAAAATGATACATCGCCCTTAAAAAAAATGCTTCCCCCCTCAACCTGGGTATGTCTGTTGCCGGAGATATTGCACTGGTCGGGCTTTTCTCCAAAAAAAGATTGGTCCTGCGGATGTAGTTATACATGTTTCCATACTGATCATCAATTGTTCTTAAGGCACCCCATGTTCCATTATTGATAATATTTATCGCAGAACTCGGGTTGGAGTTTACCGCCTCGTCACTGGCTGCGGCGAGCAGGGCTCCATCTCCGTCTACGCTATAGGATCTGATCAAACCAGCATAACTTGCATTCAAAAACCCCCTGGTGTACAGATCTGACTCCCACACATCATTGTCCCTGATTGCACCATCCGTATAGTCAAAACTGAGATAATCTTTCTTGCAGGAAGACAACAGGACGGCAATAATAATTAACCACCTTAAACTATTCATGTTAATAATTTTAATATTGTTTTATCCGGGTATTTCTACAATTAAAATTTGGCGTTTAGCCCCACGGTCCATGTTTTAAGATAAGGATAGGCTTCGCCACGGCCTGAACCTGGTATTTCGGGGTCAACATTTACATCCAGGCTGTTTGAAGTAAAGAGATTGTAACCACCCACGAAAATCCTAAGCCCATTCATCCGGAGCGGCCCTGCTTTGGTTACAGGGAGATTTATCCCTGCCTCCACGGATTTCAGGCGTAAAAAATCACCTGAACGCAGCCAGAAGTCAGAATCCGCGGTGTTGTTACCGCGGTCTTCCAGGCCCAACCGGGGATATTTTGCCGTTGCAGCCGTTGCCGGTGTCCAGCGGTAAAAGCTTTCCTGGTTTAAATCGAAAGGCCCGCTATTGACATAACTCTCCACATCGATCGTACGCCCTTCAACGCCCTGGAACTGAACTGAGAAGTCCACCATACCGTATCTCAGATTGGCTCCGAATCCATAATAGGTATGGGGATTACTTGCCTTATTGATCCGTACCCGGTCGTCATTGTTAATGATCCCGTCAGGCTTCCCACCAGGCCCGCCAATATCACGGTACCTGATATCTCCCGGAACAATTTTACCCGCAAGGGTAGATTTCGCGGGACTGTTATCGATTTCAGCCTGGTCCTGGTAAAATCCGTCTGATAAAAACACCAGGTAGGCGCCCGGGAACCTACCCAAAGTCTGCTGATACTCAGGCAGGCCGTTCTGTCCGTTTTCAGCGATCACTTTACTGTCGGACAACAGGAGATTACCGTTGAGCGTTATGCTCAGTTTCCCGAAAGTTCTAGTGTAGAAGACGGAAGCATCAATGCCCTTGCTTTCCACAATACCGGCATTTACCATCCCGATATTTTGCCCTAAAATGCCTGGAATTACGTTTGCGGTCAATATATCCTCACGCCTGGTGTGATAGAAATCAGCAGTAATACTTAAAGCATTATTTAAAAACCTGGCGTCAAAGCCGGCATTTGCCATTTTTACTGTTTCCCAGGTAAGATCAGGGTTACCCAGGTTGCTTTCGGTGGTAGAATTGGTGGCTGCAAAAGAATTACCAAAAGGATATCCGCCACCGGTGGCATTCCGGTTGTAAAAACTTTCGAATGCAAACCTGGATCCGCCAATCTCATCGTTACCTACGGTACCGTAGGAAGCACGAACCTTAAAATAATTAAGAACACTGTTATTCTTCAAAAACGGTTCTTCGGACACCACCCAGCCAGCCGCTACAGCAGGGAAAAATCCATACCGCTTCTCGGGAGAAATATTTTCGGAACCCGAATACCCGCCAACAAGGCTTAAAAAATAACGTTGCTTAAATCCATACTCAACCCGCGCAGAGATCCCCTGGTTCCTGGAATCCAGCCTTTCAGGCTGTTTTTCCGCAAATCGCTGGCCCCTGACCGAAGCATTAATAGTATGGGCTCCAAAAATGCGGTCATAATCAAGTCCTATCCATAACTCATTCTGGAGATTATTGGCACTGTATCCTGCTGCCCTGTAGGTAGTAGGCGTTGAGGTCAGGTATGACTTTCCAAGTTGTGCATCATATACAGTATACTGCTGGGTTATACCTGAAGTATAGGTTCCTGAGCCATCGTATGAAAACAATACGTTTGCGGACAAGCCCGGAACCCAGAAATCCAGCTTTTGTTTTACATTCAGGGTAGCCAGCAGTACCCGTTGAAGATTGCTGATGTAGCCCCTTTGCTGTAAAAGCCCCCTTGGGTTGGAGGTATAATCAGCGGTACCGCCTAAAGAACCATCTTCATTTAAGATCGGGAAAGCATTTGGCGGTGTTTCATAAATGGCGCCCAATACATCGGAAAGACCACTGCCGGGAGACAGGCGGTTTTCCGTCCGCATGCCTGCGTTAAGCGCTATTGTCAAATATTTATTTACATCAAAATCCACATTGCCACGGAAATTGAATTTCTTATAACCAGCGTTTGAATTGAAACTTGGTGCTTTGGTCTGGTCGAGCAACCCGCCCTGGTTAAAGTAACTTAAGAGCGCGAAGTAACGGATAGAATTACTGCCGCCCCCTGCGGACAGCACATACCGCTGGACAATGGAGGATTTTTTAAGGTAGTCCCGTGAATAATTATTGTTTGGGTAACGAAAAGGATCCGCCCCGCTTTTATAGGCTTCCAGGTCTGCCGCGGAAAAGGGCGCAACGGCCGCACCGTCGTTCAGGGCTGCTTCATTATATAGCTGCGCATAATCGTAAGAATTAAGCGGGGTTTGTAAATTTGATGATGTTTGAACACCTATTTGCGTATCAAAATTGATATAGGACTTGGAAGCATTTCCTTTTTTAGTATTGATCAGCACAATGCCATTACCTCCCCTGAGACCATACCAGGCCAAAGAAGCAGCATCTTTTAATACAGTGATGCTCTCAATTTCCGCGATATCCATATCTCCGAATTCCCGCTGAACGCCATCTACGTAACCTTTAGCACTTTTATCGCCAAAGGAGTTCCTGCTGCGGATAAACATGCCTGTCCCATCGTCGCCGGGAGCTGTATTTGATTGTGGCAGGTAAAGCCCTGAAACACGCCCGGAAAAAAGATTCTTCACGTCACCAAGGGGTGCCTGCGGAACAGCGTCAGATTTAACCGTTGTAATGGCGGCAGACACCTGCCTTTTTTTACGGATGCCAAATGGGATATAAACATCATCATCGTCCCCGGCATCGATGCCCGCTTCCAGCAACGTCATCCGGATTACGTCAGTATTGCTTATCGTCAGCTGGCCTGACAGAAATCCGGGCATTTTAAAGATCAGAACGTCTCTCAGCCCCGCATTAATGCTGAATTCGCCCCTGGCGTTTGTGGTCGCAACAGCATTTCCCTCCTGCACCGAAACAGTTGCTCCTTGCAGGGGAACCTTCTTTTCATCCAGGACGATCCCCGTGAATGCGTGATCCTGCTTAACGCCAGACTGGGCATATGCCTCCTGAAAAAACAGGATACACAATAGCGGAAAAAACAACTTATATATGTTGGAATAATTCATATACGTGGATTAAATAATTAAAATGTGTGCGGAAAAATCAGGCTAGTTCCAGCCGGCATTTTGCTTTAAAATATTATTCGATTTATTGATCTCGCTCCTGGGAATCGGATAATAATACATGAAGTCCTCGAACGGCGCGCGCTGAAATGCCGCATCAACCGGAACGACGTTATAATTAAAGCCTGTAGGCGTTTTTTCCACATCCATGGCGGTCAGTGTCCGGGAAACCAGCTCTGGTCCTTTTTTCCATCTCAATATGTCCCACCATCTCAGTTCTTCGAACGCCAGTTCCACCCCTCTTTCATTGTGAATACGTTCCCGCATCTGATCCTTCGTTAACCCGGCAGGCAGGCCCGGCATCCCCACACGGGCCCTGATCTCATTTACATACTTATAAACATCACTTACCGGCCCCGCTGCTTCATTTAAAGCCTCGGCATAATTCAGTAAAACTTCCCCATAACGGAACATGATGTAATTGACCAGTGCGGTTGAAGTGCTTCCTTGTTTATACACCTCGGGCCACAATTTTTTGCAGTAGTAGCGGGTTTTGGTATAGATCGCCGTAGTTCCGTAATCCGGCACCTGACCAGCAGGTGGCGTCTCATTGATATACATCACTATTTTCCGGCCCTGCCAGTCCATATCGTTGTAAACGATATTTGAATAAAAACGCGGATCCCTGTTGTTATAAGGTTTTTGCGGATCATATCCTGATCCTGTTTCCCCGATGGGTGAACTGCTGATGATTGGATCAGTGGCTTCATTTCCGGCCCTTATTACCGCCTCGTAGAGGTCTACATGATTTTGTGTGGGATTAAGATTTCCCTGGGCACCACCCGATCCTTTGGACATGATAAAATCATTCATCATTCCTGCCAATGCCCGCGGCGGCCTTACCTTTATCATGATATATTCGGGCGAGGTATTCACATTTAACAGCGTGCTATAATCTGCATGTAACGCATATTTATTCATGTCGATAATATCCTTTGCCGCTGCGGCCGCTATATTCCATTTAGCTGCGTCTCCCCCCGGGTTGTGAAGCGGACTGGCGTCCAGCAGGAGTAAACGGGCTTTCAGGGCTTTCACTGCGCCAACTGTTACCCGGCCATAATTGCCGGCATCCCATTCATCAGCAGGAGAATAATTCGGAGAGCTTTCGGCAGCTAAAAGTGTTTCTGATTCCTGCAGATCACCCAGGATATAGGAAACCACCTCAGCATACGGGCTACGCGGAAGATCAGTATTATCCAGCGGGCCAAGGGCGGAAGGCACGATAACCGCATCTCCGAAACGCTTTACCAGCTCGAAGTAAAACATCCCTCTTAAAAACAGCATTTGCGCGCGGATCAATCCCGGGTTGTAGTCACTGGTCCAGGGAACTATGTCTAGTTTGGACAAGGTAGTATTGATGATCCTGATACCCTGGTACATCCTGGGATAAATAGTAGTTACATCGCTGCACGCCTGGAAATTGCCCGATCCCATTGCCAGTACCGAAGACACCGATCCGGTGGCCTCATCGCTGAACATACCGGTCGTGCCCTTGTAGGTGTCATTGAGCCTGCCATATTCATCGATCATAAAGTTATAGGCATTGTCCGCATATCTTGAAGCCAGCAAAGGATCAGCAAATACCTTTTCTTCAGGTAAAGCAGTGCCGAGGTCAAACTGCAAAAAATCTTTTTTGCAGGACGTTGAACATGCCACAATCAGCAGGGCGTATATTTTTATAAAATTTGCTTTCATTTTCTTTAGATTAGAATTGAACATTCATCCCAAACTGGTACACCCTGGAAAGGGGATAAATATTTGAGGAACCAAAATTTCCGGCTGCCGCCCTTTTGTTGGCATTCTCCGGATCCAGGCCTTTAAATTTTGTCCAGGTGTACAAATTCTGGCCGGTTAAAGAAAGTCTTATACTTTGCACCCTGAGCTTCCTGCTCAGAGGAGCAGGAACCTGGTAGGCAACTTCCATGTTTCTGAGCTTCACATAACTTGCATCATTCATCAGAAATGAGTTGAACTGGTAGCTTGAGTTACCGCCGCCGAGATCAGTTGGCTTTATCACCGGCCATGTTGCGGTATTATTGTCTGCGGGGGAACGCCATCTGCCCTGCATATATTCAAAATACTGCGGGCGCCCGGTTTCCAATGCGATCAGATTGGAGCTTACCTTAAAAGAACCCTGGAAAAGTGCAGAAATGGATAACCCCTTGTAGCTGATGTTTGGCTGAAAACCAACCACATCCTGGGGAATATCGGTATCGCCAATCGGCACCCTGTCCTGCCCGTCTATGTTTCCGTTCCCATCGGTATCCTGGTATTTTAAATCACCCGGTATCAGTTTGGTATTCAGCCTGTTGGTGGGGCTGGCATCAATATCTGCCTGGTCCTGGTAAAAACCAATAACCTTATATCCCCGGTACTGGCCCAGCCTTTCCCCGATTAAATTTTGCCATTCGGGTATGTTAACAGGCTGGTCAAGAATTACATATTCATTGTCCGTGTGTGTAAATTGCAGGTTAAATCCGTAATTGAATCCTTCATTTAAACTATTATAGCCGATCTCCAATTCAAATCCGCTTTTATAATTCTCTCCATAATTTACATTTGGAAGCGTTTGCCCGTAAATTGCCAGCGTAGAATTATTTCTTTGTGCGAGGATATCTGTTCTCTGCTCATCGTAAACGTCAAAAACCACTTTTAACCTGCTCTTAAATAAATTGGATTCAAAACCTATGTTCCGCTGAAGCGCATTTTCCCAGGTTACGTCAGGATTGCCAAACAGGCTTTGATACACTACCGGGTTAATCGTCGCACCGGTTCCATTGCCAAAATTCACCCTGGCATTCGGACTGGATAATCCTCCACGGGTATCATAACCACCTCCCCCGTTGGTGAAATCGCTCAGGTATAAAAACCGCGCGCCACCCGCAGATGGATTGGAATAGCCGGTTTTCCCATAGGAGCCCCTGATCTTTAAGAAATCAATCCATTTGATATTTTTCATAAAGGATTCTTGCGACAGGTTATAACCCGCGGAAATTGCCGGGAAAAAGCCATACCGTTTCCCCTGAGCAAAATTCTCGGAACCATTATAAGCTCCGTTAAACTCAACAAAATACCGGTTGTTAAAATTATATGTGGCGCGAAGTACGATCCCCTGGTAGCCAAAAGGCGCCTCAGCCAGGCCATTGTTAACCCCTTGCAGCTCCCTTTGTGCCAGCGTAACCGCAGATATATTGTGCTTTTTAAATGAGCGGTTGTAGTTGAACCCAAGCTGGATATTGGATTTGTTATACCCGGACCTATAAGTGGTCACTCCGGCCAATGGGTCATTGTATCTGCCTTTTACCAGGTCAACTTCCCTGTTATCCCGGTTGATCTCATACCTGGCGAAAGAATTGACACCCTGCCCTCTTACCCCTGTAATAAAAGCATCCAGGCCCAATGTGGCTTTAAACGTTAAGCCTTCCGTCACAAAGTCCAATTTCTGATCCAGCGTAAAAACGCTTTCGATGGCGTTATTTATCCGGTCAAAATAGCCATTCCTGGTAAGAAGCGCGTAGGGATTAAAGGTATTCACCCCTGTAAGATCCTGGTTGTCGATCATATTGTATATGTCATCCAGGCGGCGTTCTTCCTCATTTCCCCGCCTGGCGTATTCAGGGAAGAACGGGATAGCGTAGGATGGAAGCGCCAGTATCCTGCTGATCAGGCTGGTTGCTCCGTCTGTAGCGCTGCCGGAACTATTGCCACGGGGGCCGTACATGTCTTCCAGGCGGCCTCCGAGCTTAAGGCTTAGTACGGTCGTTTTGCTGATATTGAAATCCAGATTGGAACGGAAGTTATAACGGGTAAAAGAATTGGTGGTACGGTACCCGTTGATGCGCTGGAAATCTTTGTACATCCCGTCTTCGAACATATAACCAAATGAAACAAAATACCTGGCAACTTTTGTTCCGCCGCTGAAATTTAGGTTATGCTGCGTTCTCATCCAGTTTTTCCTGGTCAGCGTTTCGTACCAATTTACGTCCGGGTACAAAAGCGGGTCAGAACGATCTTTGAATTTCAGCAATTCTTCATCTGAAAATCTTCTGACTGCGCCAACGTTATCCTGTGCTTCAGAAAAAAGTGACGCAGCATCGTAGGCATTCAACGCGCGGGGTATACCTGTAAAACTAAGCAGGCCAGCACTTCCCGAATAGGATACCCGGGTCTTGCCTGGTTTCCCTGTTTTTGTGGTCACCACGATAACCCCGTTACCAGCTTTTATTCCATACAATGCCGTAGCTGAGGCGTCTTTCAATACGCTGATGGATTCAATCTCGTTGGGATCGATATCCCCGAATTCCTGGCGTTCTACGCCGTCAACGACAATTAAAGCGGCGGAGTTAAATGAAGAGCGCCCCCTGATAAAAATATCTGCCGGATCATCACCTGGCACGCCGCTGGGTTGACGTGTGATCACCCCGGCTACTTTCCCTATGAGTGAGTTCGTAAGGTTAGACACCGGGGATTTGAGAATTTCAGTACCGCTAATGGTGCCAACAGCCCCGGTTTGCTCCGTTCGTTTAGCTTTAATTCCAAAGCCAAGTACAACTACTGCATTGAGACTATTATTTACAGGCTCCAGTTTTACCAGCAACGGCTCAGTACCTGAAATAGTCACTTCTTTTGGTGAATACCCAATAAAGGTAAAAATAAAGGTAGCCCCGGATGTTGCCGGGAGAGAAAAAGATCCTGTGTTACTGGTAATGGTGCCCTGAGATGTACCTTTTATTTTTACGGTGACACCTGGAATTGGGAGTTGATCGTCCGCACCAACCACTTTCCCATTAATATTTCTTGTTTGTGCTATTGCCAGTGGAGGTAGCAGGCACACAGCAAAAGAAAAGAACAGTAATATTCTTATCATTTTTAGCTAGTTTTTTGGTTGATTAGGTATGAATTGTATCAGTATAGAATTGTATCAGAAAAACCATAAAATGGTTCAGCCAATGTAATACACTTACTAAAAATCCCTTAATAAAATCACGGTTAATTTTTGTGGGAGCCGTCCCATAATGGGGGACCGCTCCCACTTTGCAATAAGGAATAACATAAATTCCGAGAAATTTTCTTTCAGAAGATCGCCGGGAAAAGAATTTCTATCGTACACCGATGAGGAGGGATTTTATCGCCATTCGGGAAGACAACTGGAAGGTCAGTTTTATAGAGTTGTATCATGCAGGGAAAGTGGCTGGAGCTATGATTTAGAACCTCTACCCGCAATATTCAATGATGAATTCCGATTATTTCGAATTAGCTATTTCCACAAAATGGTTGATCAGGGATATAAGTTTTGATATTTCGTTTGGCTTTGTTATAAAACTATGAGCGCCTAACTGCATGCACCGCTGTTCTTCAGCCAGATCATACGATGTAGTATATACGATAACTGGAATTCCCTGAAAACGTTTATCACATTTCAACGTGGTTAAAACTTCGAAGCCACTCATCAGCGGCATGTTTAGATCCAGAATAATGAGGTCTGGCAAACAACCACCATTCTCAAAATCTTTTTTGAGTTTTGTTAACGCGTCGACCACATCACTTTCACAAGAAACGGCAATTTCGCTCGAGTGGCCACTTATTGCCATCTGAAATATTTCGTGCTCCTCCGGATCATCATCAATATATAAAAAGTGGCAGCGTGACATTATGAGATTTTTTAATATCAATGTCTTATACAGCACAAAAATAATATATTTCTCCCGATTGCATTGTGATGAGTAGTGAAATTGACCCATTGCTTGCCCGTGAAAAACCAGAGAATAAAGAAAAGGAGGTGGATACAGAAAGTACAAGTTGCTATTCCACAGTCACTTTCTTCAAAAAAGGTCCAAATAGTGACGAACCTGTCCTAAAACTACGAAGCCTGCCTCATGAAAGCCGGCCTCGTAAGGAATACCCATCTAATCCTGCCGCCTGGTTAAACCCAGGAACAATATTATTGATAAAACAACAAGAAATGATAATCTTACCAGGCTTAATGTTTCCCATAACCCAGCTCTTTTCGTTAGCGAAATATCCGCATTTTCCGACATTGCACTGCCTGTGATAGCAACCAATTCAGGCACAAAGAATGCAAATGTGACCGCCAATATCAACAAATAACCAATGGATGTGATCAGCAGGTGTGACCGGCTGCCGGTTTTCCAAAAAAGAATAATGGAAACAGCCAGCAATGCCAAAGTTACCGGATGGATAGCTATCCAGAATGGAGTTGGATTTAATCCGTATTCCCCCTGGAACATGCTGAGGGAAAGAGGCGGAGCCGCACTCCACCTGGGCACCACGGCAATATGTTCATAAATGGCGGCGCCGATAACAACTGAAAAAGAAAGACAGGTAAATGCGTATACAATACTCTTGATGTTCATGGTAAAAAGTGTTTCTATTTTTGATTATAAAATGGATCGAATTCCCGATAGTAGCTGCTATATCCCAAAAGTCTTGACATTGGGACAACGACCCAGCCCATTGTTTTCTGCATAAAAACCGGCGGGCCATCCGCCAGGTAAGAATCGAAGCCGTTAGTTTGGAATAAAGGCATTTGCAGTATGGCTTGGGAAGACCGTTCAAATCCGGGCTGCCTGTCCATTGCCCCATACACCTGGACAAGGCAGAATGCAAATTTTTCCGGGAATGCGATCGGGCCTTTTGTTCGAATGGTATCGGCAGTTTCATTGTATGGTTTATGAGGTGTGCCCCTGGGGATACGCAGCACCTCCCCGGCATGGAGTTTTTTTATTTCACCGTTAACCCATACCGTCAATTCCCCGCTTTCAATCTCAAACACTTCGTCGAAACCCATATGGATATGACTGGGAGGCCCGGCGGCAAATGGTTCTATTTCCAAAGTGCAGTGGACATACCCACTTTCCTGTTTTAATACGGTTTGACGGAAGCCTTCCGTTTTACTATACAATTCTTGTCCCGGTTTAAACCAGGTGGACACTGCCGGCTTTTTTTCGGGGAAAACAACCCTGTGAAGCAAATTGCCTATCACCAGGTAAGAAGTAATAAAAATGAGCGCCAGCATTACTATCCTTTTAAAAATTATTGATCTCATAAATTGTTTATTTATTACCGGGCTAATGCGCCCTTTTCTTCTATGCTTTCCTTATAACCGCCGTGAAGGCTCATGGTATTGCTTACTTCAATACCGGCCAGATTGCCACCGATCTTTATATTAGGGCCAAAGGGAATAGGCGTACCGGTAATGCCTAGCTCAGCGGTGTTCTTCACACCAAAGTCAGCAAACTGCTTTTTACCGTCGAAGGTGATGTACAGCTGGCTTTTAAATTCTGCCTTTAATCCCAAAAATTCAGCCTTCGCCGCCGGCCCAAATAGTATGGTAGAATTCCCGGTTTTGAATTCATGTTCAAAACCGCCCATAACCGAGCCGCCTACCTCGATCACATATTTGTTACAATCAGCTTTTACTACCAGGCCATTAAATTTAACTTCCGCATTCAGCCAGGGCGGGCAGCTCAACTGCCAGTGCTGGTCACTCTCAATCAGGCTGTCCAGCTCCGCCGTGTTGTAGGGCTCAAAGCATTTTGGAAGCAAGGTGTGCACCTCCCAAACCGGGAATGAAACAAAGGCCACCGATAAAAAATTGAAGTACCCCGTAACGGCATGATAAACCAAGGCTTTATTAGCGGGGCTGGGGTCCAATTGTACAATCTCCACCAACTGGTTGATATAGGCCTTCCATCTTCCCTCGCCCTTGCGAATAATTGGCTGCACATAAGAGGCAATTTCATACACCATTTTGTCGGCCACGGGCTCCATTAATTCCCGGCAGCATTTTATAGCATAGGCTTCCTGGGCATCTATCCCTTTGCTGGCGGCCTCCTCCGGGCACTTCAGCTTAATGAGCATATCGGATCCCTGGCTAAGGATCTCCAGAATATGATCACGATCGCTTTGGCTGAAGGCGGACAAATATTCGGGCGTGAACTCTTCCTGCAATTCCTCCAGCATGGCCGTTACCAGTTCGCTGTACAACCCCGGGTGCCGGTTACCTGCCTCCGCCGTGTGGACAACAGAGATCCGGACAGCATGATCCCTCCAGGCCATTTCTTCCGCCTGTATGCTGGCCCCATATGTATTATAAAACTGCCGGTCAGCCATAATCTGCCTGGCCGAATTTGGCAGTGGGGGAAAGGAAAACTTCCCCATCGTGATCTCTTCAAAATGATCTTTCTGCGGCTGCCCGTTGCGGCGCTGTTTTCGTTGCATTATAGCGCGCAGGTTAAATTTTTTTCCCATCCGGTAGGCCATGGCCAATGTGTTGCTGCGAACGGCCACGCTCATCTCGCGTTCAAAACAGGTCATGGCCGCATCGTATTCTTTTTTGAAATAATGCAGCATGCCCATGCTGTGATTGGCCTCGATGTTTAAAGAATCCACCGAAAGACATTGATTGAAATATGCCGCTGCTTTCAACGCATCACCCAGTCTCATAAAACTTTGCCCTATATTATTAAGCACAGTACTGCTTGCAGGCAATTTTTGCAGGCAGTACTGCAGGACCGGGATAGCCGTTTCCGGCGCGCCCTGCAGATTCAGCATAGCGCCCAGGTTGTTCAGCAGCAATAACGATTCAGGCGAACGGGCCGTCGCTTCCATCATCATCAATACAGCACCTTTGGGATCGGCAGTATAAAATTCCATGATAGCATTATCGTTGATGGTTTCCACCGGCAACGTGGCTGCAACCCGTTTAATTTCGTCCACCCGCGGGGCAGGGATCTCTTTTTGTATTTGCTGCGCCGATTTTTGCAATAAACTTACCAGCCCGGCCCGGTCAGGCGGTTGCGAAGGAAGCAATTGCAGCCGCCTAAAATCTTTAACAGGCGGCTGAAGCTCAACGCCTGGCAGCCCGGCCTGGTTGATAGAAATACTATTTTTCGCGGCAACATTCAACGCTTTTGCACCGGCCTCCTTTATCACTTTTTGCTTATATGCTTCCAACTCGGCCGGGGTCAAATTCTGGAGTTGCCCGTATCCGGGCATATTGACACCTGTAGCATTTTGTTGCGCAGCAACTGCAATTGTCATGGAAAAACTGAATAACAGGAATAAACTTCGCTTTAGCATAATGAAAAGGGGTTTAATGAATCCGGGTGCAAGTTAGGCTGTCACCTGCCTGCGGTCAATTACGCGTGCGATGAAACGTAGTAATTTGCGTACGAAACTGAAATGTGGCAAGCCGTGTCCGTAATCATAGTTCCCTTCTGGCCTTACCGGCTATAATACCAGGCCGCCGCTTCATTCATGATTACCTCCGTTTGATAACAACTACGCTTTCCTTTGTTTTCCCGCGCCCTCATCTTTGCATCAGAAAACAAATCGATATGAACAAAAAATTCTTCATGTTATTGCTGGCCGTTTGCCCGGTAATGGCTCAGGCACAGGGAAATGCCTGGCTGAATAAAATAAACAATAAGATCAAAACAAAGGCAACCGCCCGCGCCGACAAAAAAATCGACCATGCCATCGACAAGGGCCTGGATATAGCGGAAGGAAAAAACCTGCCGGAAGGAAAAACTGAGGCTGTGCAAAAAAAGCGGCAAGACACGGATGTTTTCGGCGCCAAAAAGTATGTAAAATATGACTTTGTTCCAGGCGAGCAGGTGGTCTATAGCAACGATTTTGCCGTCGACAATATGGGCGAACTGCCCACCGGCTGGAACAGTAACGGCACCGGCGCCGTAGTCGCCCTGGAAGCGCCGGGTGGCAACTGGGCGCAATTATACCAAAACACTGCCTACCTTACAGACAATAAAGTACCATTCACTGAGAACTTCACCGTTGAATTTGACCTCATCCTGCGCCGTACCAATCCTAACGCGGCTTTTCCGGAATTCGTCTGGGGAATATTATCCTCGGGAAATTTAGAAACAACCGACAATGAACTGCTGAAAAATTATGCGGCTACTTTTGCCACGGAAATGCATGTTCAGCCTTCCGGTAACAATCAATCACAGATCAATCTGCAAACGTTCCACAATGGCAAAAACTATTTTAGAACGGACATTTCCAGGCCAGGAGCCCTGCTGCAGCAGTATAACAAAGTGATACATATAGCCATGCAGGTGCAGAAGGAAAGGCTGCGCATCTGGTTCGATGAAGAAAAATTATATGACCTGCCCAAAGCCGTAACACCCGGTGCGAACATCAACCAGCTCTATTTCATCGTGAAAAGATATGGCGGCCCCGATCAGGAAGTGGGTTATGCCATTAGTCGCATAAAAATCGCAAAGGGTTTGCCGGACACCAGGCATAAGCTGATCGACGAAGGTAAATTTTCCACTACCGGGATATTGTTCGAGGTGAACTCATATGTTATACTGCCCGAAAGCATTGGTGTACTAAACGAGATCGCAGGGGTGCTTACAAAGCACCCTGAATTAAAAATAAGTATCATCGGTCATACCGATAGCGATGGCAATGACCTGGCCAACCTGGAACTGTCAAAGAAAAGGGCAGCTGAAGTAAAACAAGCCCTGGTAAATCATTTCAATATCGACGCTGTAAGGATCGGGAGCGACGGGGCCGGAGAATCGCAACCTACCAGCGACAACAATACCAAAGAGGGCAAAGCCAATAACCGGCGTGTTGAATTTATAAAACGCTGATGGCGCCAGCCCTGATAAATTCCTAACCTACGTACACTTTAAACCTAAAAATTCTAAAATATATCGATCATGAAACGACTTTCTAAAATCCTCATCGCTATCCTGACAGGAGGCACATTATCACTCTTTTTGGTTTCTTTCACCATTCACCAAAAAATATCCGATGATTTCCTGAAGCAGTTAGGGATCAGCAGGACCGATGCCAACAGTAAGATCACCGGCAGTCTGCTGGCGGGGAGCCTGGATAGTGAAGAACTAAAAAACATCAAAAACATTGCCTTGGGGAATAGGACTGCTATTGCAAAAGATCTGTTGGTATATACGAAGCAGCACCTGGGCAGCGCTGCCTTTATCAAAGAATATAATGCCCTACGGGAGAGAAAAAAACCCGTAAAGTCCCCGGTACAAACACCTGAAGAAATGCAGCAGGCTATTATCGGCAATGCAAAAAAGAGCATCGCCGACCTGGAAGACAAACTGAAACAGGCAGATGCGTCCACCAAACCCATGTACGAGAAAATAGTGGCAACGGTCCGCCAGCAGCTGCAGCAGGCCGAAGACCCCAATAACAAATCGGTGGCCGGTTACAGGAAAGGTTATCCGGGTATGGTAAAGGACAACGATCTTCGCCATCAGCAGAGAATTACCGAATGGGAAACGAAATATCCCGCCAATCATCAGCTTTTCGTAAAGCAGCGCCTGTTGCAGTTCCTGGATGAAACAAAGGATATTGATTTCAGTGCCGCACTTTTTGAAAAAAACGGTATAAAATACTTCACCAACCCCGACTATGAACGAAAAAGCTACCGCTGGAAGATGGCTTTCCGCGCCGGCGCCGCGGTGACGGGTACGGCAAGGGACTTTGTACAGGAGTGGATACAATCGCTGCCATAAGTACAAAAGGACATTTCATGCTGACATTTCTCCATTTCATGACAATATTGGCTGGATTGATACAGGGAAACATTCATAAAATCTGAATTTTCAGGTATTTTTGATCCAAATGCAGCCAGATTCCCGCAAAAAAACTGATATTTTGTTAATGGTAGCCTTGATGCCACCGACACTCATTGCGCTCAATTATTTTATGCTTGGTGGAGTTTACTTTTCAAGCTTTAAAAATTTTTGCATAGCATCGGCCGTTTCATTATCCGTCCTGTTGGGAGTATGGATAGCTCAAGGTATGCTGGCAAAGAAGATGCTGCAATTATTTCCCTCGCATCGCGATACGGTGAAAAGAGTGGCGATATTCTACAGCCTTAACCTGGCGATAGTGGCACTGACGGTAACGCTTATTTGCTGGATATTCGACCTGTTCAACATTCTGGGATTCCGGTTTACCGCGGAAGCCTGGACGAGATGCCTGATCGCAGGCGGCATCTGCACTATCGTAAACCAGGCCGTGTATGAAACAGAGATCTCCTTTGGCAGGATAAAGGCTTCCCAACTTGAGGCAGAGCAGTTAAAGAAAGCGCAATTGCAAACCCAGTTCGATTCACTGAAAGAGCAGGTGAATCCACACTTTTTATTCAATAGTTTAAATTCGCTGTTGTCTCTGATCGCTATCGATCCCAATAAGGCGGAAGAGTTTGTTGAGGAAATGAGCAGCGTATACCGTTACCTGTTACGAAGCAATGAAGAACAGCTCACCACCTTGCAAAAAGAACTGGAATTTATAGAGTCCTACAACCTTCTACTAAAAACCCGCTTTTCAAGTGGATTTCAGCCGGTGATCAGGGTAGAGGAGAAAATGAAAGAGTATTTGCTGCCGCCTATGACGCTGCAGCTGCTGGTAGAAAATGCCGTGAAGCACAATATCGTGGATCCTGATACACCACTCACGGTACAGATCTACACGCAGGATGAGAAACTGGTCGTCATCAATAACCTGCAAAAGAAAAACAAAGCCGTTGTTTCAAATAAAATAGGGTTGAGCAATATCATACAAAAATATAACCTGCTCAAGTGCGCGGGCGTAGAGATAAAAGAAACAGTCAATGAATTCAGCGTCGTATTACCTTTGATTAAGAACACGAAATAGTACTATGGAAATATTGATCATCGAAGACGAACAATTAGGCGCCGAAAAGCTGATGCGCCTGCTCACATCCATCGACTCATCCATCCAGGTAGTCGGCAATACCCGTAGTATTAAATCGTCGGTGGAGTGGCTGCTACAACACGAACATCCTGATATTATCCTTATGGATATTGAACTGACAGACGGGCAGAGTTTTGAAATATTCAACCATGTGACCATAAAAAGCATGGTCATATTCACGACTTCTTACGACGAATATGCTTTACAGGCATTTAAAGTGAACAGCGTTGATTACCTTTTAAAACCCATCAAAAGAGAGGAATTAAAAAATGCACTGGATAAGTTCCAGCAGTGGCAGCAAAAGTTCACTTCCACTTCGCTGAGCATCGAGCACCTAATTAATGAATTGAAACAACAACAATCTAAGATCTGGCGTTCGCGTTTTCTTGTAAAGCAGGGGCAAAAGCTGGTATCTGTTGAAACCTGTGATATTGCATATTTTTACGCTGATGGCAGGCTCAGTTATTTTATTACCCGGGACAAGCAGAAGCATGTACTGGACTATACCATCGAAGAACTGGAGCAAATGCTGGACCCTCAACAATTTTACCGTGCAAACCGTGCATTTCTGATACACATTAAGTCCGTCTTGCAGATACATAATTATTTCAATGGCAAATTAAAGCTGGAACTTAAGCCCGCTATTAATAAAGAGGTAATGATAAGCCGGGAAAAGGCGATGGAGTTCAAGGAGTGGATGGGAAAGTGAATGATAGCCACCTTACATCACTTAAAGAGATATGAAATTTTCTTTTTTTCTTCCTCTTCTTCTTTTATATGATCAGGTAGGATGCATTCCATAGGATTATGATTTTATTTTCCAGACAGCAGTGGTTTCGGGTTTCCGTTCGTCTGTGCCTTTCACCAGAATGGTATCGCCAGGCTGGATGTCACCGAAAATCTCGATCCCTTTATCAGTCGTCATACCCTGGCGAACGTCTACCCATTGAGCTTTTCCGTACTTTACCCGGATAATGAATTTCCGTTCCTGTGTGGTAACGATGGCGGTTGGTGGTACAATCAACGATAATCCTTCACGCGACATGCCGAGTTTCACGTAGGCGAAGGCACCCGCTTTAAGGGATTGGTCACGGTTGTCGGCGATGAACTCCCAGAGCTCCGTTCTGGTGGCGGGATCGATGGCGCCTGATTTACGCATTAGTTTTGCCGCGAATTGCCGTGTTGGGTAAGCATCCACGCGAAACGATATTTCCCTGATGTCTGGCATTGTGCTGACGTAAATTTCTGGTACAGCAGCGCGCAGGCGCAGTGTGGAATTGTTTTGAACGGTAAATAAAACCGTGCCTGGCCCCGTCATCGCGCCGGGATCGGCGAGCCTGGCAGTCACGATACCATCGAAAGGTGCGGTGATGTGCAGGTATCCGGAAACGGCCTTGTAGGATTGCGCCTGTTTGGCGGCGGCAAGGAACGTCGCGCTGTCGGCTAGCATCTGCTGGCGCTGACGTTCGAGATCGGCAGGAGCAACAATGCCGGGTGTTTTTGCCTGGGAAGCCCGATAAAGTCTCTCGTAGTGGTCCTTGCTCGAATTCCATTTGGCTTTTTCGGATTGAATGGCGGCTTCGGATTCGGCGAGCCGGCTGTTGACTTCCGGTGCTTCGATCACGGCGAGCGTCTGGCCTTTCCGGATGTGGTCGCCCATTTCCACGTTCACTGTTTTTACGAAGCCTTGTACTTTACTATATAAATCTGCCTGTTCGAATGGTTTGAGTTCTGCAGGCAATTCGACCGTTTTGCGGGCGGTCTCTGTTTTTAGCAAAAAGACAAGCACCGTGTCTTGAGCGGGCTTTGATTGCCCGGCCGGTTTCTTTTCCCCGCCGCAGGCAGCCAGCAGGATAATGGTGATAATACTCCAAATATGTCGCATGTTATTGATTGTCATAAGTTGAACTGTTTACGTCTTCGGGATCAAGTGAAACGGATGTATAAGCTTTTCTGCCCGCCATGGATTGATATACATGCGGCAGGAAAAAGAGTACGGAAATAGCGGAAAATGCGAGCCCGCCGATCACAGCGACGCCCAGCGGGGCCGTCTGATCGCCGCCTTCACCTAACCCCAATGCCATCGGTATCATACCGGCGATCATGGCGAGGCTCGTCATGAGGATGGGCCGCAAGCGTGATTCAGCGGCATGCATATATCCACCGGGAAGGTGCTGCCGCCGCATTTGTTCTGCATTCGTCACATATAATACCGCATTGGCAATCGCCACGCCCACGGCCATGATGGTGCCCATGTATGATTGGATGTTCAGGGAATGGCCGGTGAGCAGCAGGAATACGAGCGAGCCCGCCACCACAGCCGGCACGATACAAAGCACGGCGAGAGCGGTGCGGAACGACTGGAAGTATACCGCCATGACGAGTAATATCACGATTACGGCGATAAGCAAACCGGAGGCAAGACTGTCGAGCGTTTCGTGAAGCAGCACCGGTTGCCCGCGCAGCTGGATTTTAGACCCGTTCGCTGGTTTGCCGATCCCGGCGATCACCTGGTTCACTTTTTTGAATACGCCACCGAGATCTTCGCCATGTACGTTTGCGGTAATAGTGATATATCGTTGCTGGTTCAGGCGATCGTATTCCCCCGGTACCATCTGGCGCTTCCAGGCGGCTATTTCACCAAGATAATGGCTGCCGCCCGCTCCGCCGGAAACCGGGATGGCTTCCAGTTGCACCATGTTGTTCATGCGGTATTCGGGGTATTGCACCTGTATCTGGTAGGCGTTCCCACTGGCTTTATCTAGCCAGTAACTGGGTGAGGTGAAGCGGCTGGATGAAGTGGCGGCAGTTGTTGAACGAGCCACCTGGTCGCTGGTGATGCCCAGCTGCCCGGCTTTTACGCGGTCTACCTCCAGTTTGATAGCCGGGTAATCCATCGGCGTCGCTATCTGGAGATCACGGAGGGAAGTAATTTCCCGCAGGCGCTGTAGGAGTTCCTGAGCAGTTTTGCGGCCTTCGGTTAGGTTGCGGTTGATGACGGCAATCTCCACGGGATTCGTACTGCCGAGGTTTAGCACCTGCTCCACGATGTCACCGGGCTCGAATGAAATGCCTGCGCCCGGCATGGACTGTGCCGCAGCCGCGCGCAGTTTTTCCTTGTATTGAGTAATCGGAATAACGCTGCGCTTCAGTTTGATGCGGGTGACAGATTCGTGGGGGCCTCCTGTCCACAGGTGAATGTAATTTACGGGATAACTCGAAGGCTGGGTGCCGACAAATGCTGAGGTGATGTCTGTATTACCGGCACCAACAATGCTGTCAGACAAAGCAAGCAACTTGCGGGTGGCGTCTTCCGTCCGTTCAAAACGGGTGCCCACGGGCAACCGGAGCCGCACCTGTGCCTGGCCGCTGTCTGTTTCAGGAAACAGTTCCGTACCTGTTGCCATATACAGTATCCCCGCTGCCGCGATGGAAAACAGCATGTATGCAACCGAAAGAATGCCGCTTTTCCCATCCAGCCGGCGGCCGGCGGCGTTGTAACGCGTTTTCCAACCTTCCAGCCAGGCAATTTCCTTGCCTGCCGCATGTTCGGGCAGCAGTTTGCTGGCCAGCACTGGCACAAATGTTTGCGACAGCAGGAAAGATGCAATCATGGCAAAACCGACGGCCAGCGAAAGTGGCAGAAACATGGCTTTGGGTACTCCCGTCATAAAAAGAGCCGGCACAAACACAGCCAGTATGCTCAGCAGGATGAGGAGCTTTGGCGCCGCAATTTCCCGGCACGCGTCCAGGATGGCGCGGGCTTTACCTTTGCCCAGTTCCGCATGCCGGTGAATATTCTCTACTGTTACCGTCGCCTCATCCACCAAAATTCCCACCGATAATGCCAGGCCGCCCAGCGTCATGATGTTGATGGTTTGGCCGGCGAGATACAACAGGGTGGCTGAGCTCAGCAACGCCAGCGGTATAGTGAGGATAACAATCAGGGCACTGCGGCGGTCACCAAGAAAGATCAGCACCATCAGGCCGGTGAGCAGGGCGCCGAGCCCGCCTTCGAACAGCAGGCTTTTGAGGGAGTTCACCACATAGCCCGATTGATCAAAGGCGTAGGTAACTTTTATATCGTCCGGGATAGCGGCCTGCATGTCCGGCAGCGCTGCTTTCACCCGCTGCACCACCTCCCAGGTGGAAGCATCCGCGCGTTTGGTAACTGGAATATAAACCGATCGTTTACCGTTGACGAGCGCGTAACTGGTCGTCACATCAGCCCCCATACTCACCTGCGCAACGTCTTTCACATACACGGCGGGGCCTGCACCGAGTTGAAGCGGCATGTTCTGCAAATCTTCCAGTGTTTCAATCATGCTGTTTTGCGGCGTGAGGTACGTGGTATCGCCCATCCGCAGATTCCCCGCCGGCGCGATGGTGTTAAAACGCGCCAACGACTGCACTACCTGGTCGGGCGACAGGTTATGCCCGCGGATCTTTTCCGGATCAACCGTGATGAGCACCGTTTTCTGGTTGCCGCCAAACGGCGGCGGTGCTGAAACACCTGGCAGGGTGGAGAACATGGGGCGCACCCGGAACAGCGCCAGGTCGGATATCTCGCTTAGGGAGCGGGCTTCGGAACTGAACACCAGCTGCCCCACCGGTACGCTGCCTGCATCGAAGCGGGTAATGAACGGCGGCACTGTGCCGGGCGGCATAAATGCGCGGGAGCGGTTCACGTAACCTACTACTTCCGCCATCGCCTGCGCCATGTCGGTCCCCTCGTTAAATTCCAGTTTGATGATGGCGGCGCCCTGGATGCTGCGCGATTCCACATATTTTACGCCGGTAATGTAAAGGAAGTGGTATTCGTAATAGGAAGTGACCAATCCTTCCATCTGTTCCGGTGATAGACCGCCGTAAGGCTGCGCTACGTATACAACCGGCAGGCCCAGTTTTGGAAAGATGTCCACTTTTGCATTCCGGATAGAAAGGAATGAAAAGAAACAGATGGCGATCACGGACACCAGGATGGTTACTGGATGCCGCAAAGCGGCGGTAATAAGTTTCATAAAATTATTTCAGCGTGTCTGTGAGTGTTTCAATGTTTCCTTGTGCAACGGAGATGTCCAGCAGCGAACGCCAGACCTGCAACGTGGCACCGGCCTGTGCAGCTTCCGCTCGAAGCAGGTCTAGCTGGCCCTGCATGAGACGGGTATAATCTACCAGCCCGCTTTCATAACTGATCCGCAGGCCCTCATAGGCAAAACGGGCGGCTTCCGTTTGGACAGAGGATTTACGGGCGATCTCACTGTTCTGCTCAAATGCCAGCTGCGCTTTTTCGAGTTGTGTGCGCAGGTTGAGCCTTGTTTGCTCCAGGCGCGCTTCCTCTGCCTTCAACAGCGAGCGGTATTGATTTTTGCGGATATTGGTACGTGTAAAACCTAATAAGGGAAAACTCAATTGAATCCCGGCGCCATAATTACGGTGCGAAAGCGACCAGCCGTCAGACTTTGTAACCGTACCATCAGCAGCTACCCCGGACCCGCGGGCATAAGCATTGGCCCATACGTCGAACCGGGGCCGCCATTCCCGTTGTACTTCCTTCAGCGACGCCTTGCGTACTTCCACCCGCGACACGGCGACCTGTAGCGCGGGATGCGCGGGATCAGTTTCCGCTCCGCCCGAAGTTCCCGGAAGCTCCCGTATGAATGCTGTATCTGATAGTACGATGTTTTGCGGTGTGGAAGAAAGGCCGGTAAGGCGGATCAACTCTGCCGTCTGATCAAAAAAGCGCCGGCGCAGTGTGAGAATGTCCATTTCCGCCTGGGCAAGCGCCGACTGGAATTGCATGGTATCTATTCCAGGCTTCAGCCCTTCGCGGGCAAGTACCAGCGCTTGTTCCAGCCCGGTTTTGGTCCGGTCGATATTGCCCTGGTAACTGCGGGTGAGTGAATAGAGATATGCGGCGTCGAGATAGGTAACAATGATGGCGTATTGTTCCCGGAAAAGCTCGTCGTTATATTCGCTGGCAGCCAGCCGATATTGACTGGCTGCTTTCTCCGCCGCTGCCTGCCGCTGACCGAAAGTCAGCGGTTCCCATTTCAGTAAAGCGGATAGCACCGTGCCCGGCACTGGGTCGAATGTGTTTCCAGTGGAAGGAGGTCCGCTGATGGGGAGAAATAGTCCTGGATATGTAAGACCGGTAATATTATTGTACGTAGCATATCCTGCCTGGTAGCCTGCGGTGAGCTCAGGAACAAGGGTATTTTTTATCAGGTCGCCGTACTTTGCGGCGGCATTTGTTTCCTCACGGAAAACTTTGAGCGCCGGAGCTTGCGCAGCTGCGGTGCTGAGGGCTTCCCGGAGGGATAAGGGTTGGTGCTGTGCTTTCAGCACGAGTGAAACCGCCAAAAGAATGCCCGTGGCGGATAAAACCTTAAAAAACTTCATGGTTTGTTTTTGATGCATGAATGGCAATACAGTAGCCATTCGCCGGGCACAAAAGTATGTTAAGCCGGTAGGGTTATATGGTATATTTGAAAATGTTATGGTATATTTTATGAGGTCTTGTACTGCAGCGGGGTTGTACCGGCGTGACGCTTAAAGAATTTCACGAAATGGGATGTGTCGTTGAAGTTGAGTAGCATAGAAATCTCGGAAACATTTTTATGGGTATAACGTAAAAGGCGTTTTGCTTCGTTGGTGATGTGTTCGGCGATCACTTCCGCTGCCGATTGGTTGACGGCTTTCCTGCACGCGGCGTTGAGATTTTGGGGGGTTGTGTTGAGCAGGGCGGCGAAATCCGCTACTTTCATTTTGGCAGGTTTCTCCGGCAGCAGGCCAATGAAGGTTTCATACAGTTCATGCCTTACCGGTTTCCGGGAAGAATAAACGTCTGCCGAATCCATGATCTTCGCCAGCAATGCCTTTATCAGTCCTTCTTTCATGAGGAAAGACAGGTTGGAAGTGGCGTTATTTTCAATGGTCAGTAATTCAAATATCCGGTTCAGCGACGGCGCTTCTTCCGTATACAGACATGGAAACCGGCTCACCTGCTGGATGAGCAGCGGGAGTTCATTGTCCAGGCTTCGCTCAGTAAAACTGTTTTTGAGGATCAAAACGAAACCTTCAGGCTCGGTTTGGATATCCCAGCTGTGTACCTGGTCGTAGGAAATGAAGAAAAGAACATTGGGGCGGATCTCATATTGTATCCCGTCTATCCAGTGGAAGCCCGATCCTCTAGTAAGAAAAATAATTTCAAAGTATTGTTTATGTTTATGCGGTTCCGTTTTCCAGGATGTTTTTCTGAAGGGCTCAGCTTTTATATGATTGCTGGCAGCAATCTTGTTTTTAACGGGGATTGAATTTTCCATCTGCTAATTAAATGCACTGAGATGCCGACCAGACACACCAGACATACTGTCCATAATTATACAAAATATTACCCCAAAAATATAAATACAATTTAAAGAAAGCTCTTATTTCCAGATACAGAATTTTTTCCTGATTTTAGCTATAAACTCTATTACCTTGAACAAACTCCTTCAAAAAATAGCCCCCTTAGGATTAATCCTGCTGCTCGGCTGCCTGTTGCTTTTTCATTTTGCCGTTATTTCCGGCATGCTGCCGTTTGATATGATCTGGGGCGGACAACTGCAAACGCAGGCACAAATGATCAGGCAGGAAATTATTGCCATTGCATTCATCCTGGTTTTTCTGATTGTCGCCCTTTGCAAAGCGGAATTACTTCCAGTGAAAGCGCCGGTCAGGATGATCAATGTATTGTTGTGGATAATGGCCGTCTTCTTTTTACTCAATTCCGTGGCTAATATCTTGTCGGAAAACAACCTGGAACGATTGATCTTCACACCTATCAGCCTTCTACTTTTTATTTTCTGCGTTATCCTTGCCCGGGGAAATGCCGCCCGGAAAAATAAAATTTCTCCGGGGAACACAACCCAGGCACCTTTGTAATGCCATACCTCGGAAAAAATCCCGGCAATAATGCCGGGATCATTTTCACATACAGGATTCCACTAACTAAGCGTTCCAATTTCTATTACACAAAAGATTTCATAATTTTCAAACAATCATCATACCGGGCGTCTACCGTTTTCCTGGCATCTTTTACCTTTTTCAGGGCAGCCTGGTAATTTTCGTGAATTTCCAATAACCGCTCCGTGATCTGCTCCCCAGTCGTATCGTCTATCTCAAAAACCCAGTCATTGAAGCCCAGATCATAATACATTTGTCCTTTTATCGTATCGGTTGGCTGGCGCAGGTAGAAACTGGGTGTTCCGTTTGCCGCTGCTATAATGGGCGAATGGCATTCAAAACTCAACACCGCACTGGCTTTTTCATAAACAGAAGCCGCCTCGTCTGGCAGCCAGTAATCATGCGTGACGATAAACGGCTTGATCTCTTCCGGCAGCGGATCGATCAGCAGTTCTTTCATGATATCCACCTCGTAGGTCATTTCCGGGCATACCAGTATCTTGTTGCCCGTTTTTTTCACCCATGCGATCATCGCCGTACGTAATTTGGCATGGTCTATTTCCTTGTATTGCTCATTGACTTCATCCACCTGTTTTATCTTTTCATCGGACCAGCCAGCCCTGTTCGGGTTGATCCTGTAATAAGGCGTGTACCGCAGGCGTGGAATGGCGCAGATGAATTTCCTGGGCAGCAGGCCGTTTTTCGCCATAAATTCCCCTGCCTTGGTTTTATCGTGTATATCCAGCACAAACGTGGCATCAGGGGCAAACGCGATATGTTTTCCTTCCAGTCCGTTCTTCTTCAGCACCGCTATCGAAGCGGTTTCGCGGGTAAAAATAAACGAAGATTTTTCCAGCAGGGCTTTTAGGGCAGGGGGCACGTCCTGTATGGTGACTCCAAATATACCGAACCCTTTATCCGTATTTTTATTCCAGCAGCGTAAGTTCTCAGCCGCAACCACCGAAGGGCCGGAGCCGTGAATAAAAAAGTCCGCCTCTTTGAATGCCAGCTCCAGTTCCGGTGACTGCAATGCATAATCCTTATCAAATTTGCCGTGAATGATCTGCACGTCCGGGTAGTGCTTATGTAGCATGGCGTCCGACATTTCACTGTCCGTTCTTTTCCAAAGAATGATCCTGGCATTTTTCATCCTGCTTTTCAGCAGTGCGATCAATCCGGGCGTATGAGCGATATCGCCGATGTTCACATCCTGCCAGCCCGATACCAGTAGCAATACTGGATCCTTTTTTCCTGTCGCTTTCAGGATATGCGGTATCAGCAATGAACCTGCGGCCATTGCCGCGGTTTTTTGTATAAAATCTCTGCGTTTCATAAATAATAATATTAGTTGTAGTCTGGGTTTTGTTTAAGTTCCGCGCCATAGTTAGCGTCGATAGCGGATTGAGGAATGGGAAAGAACAGGTGTTTGTCTTTAATGCTGCTCCTGGTGTCGGGCCTGATATTGTATATCCTGACCCTTTCCACGAGATTGCCCATGCGGCAGAGCGTTCTCCTGCGTGGCTCTTCCACGGTCAGTTCCCGTGCCCGCTCATCCAGGATATAATCGATCGTAACATCGCCGGAACCGATGAGCTTCGCGCCCGCGCGGGCTCTCACTGCATTGATGTCATCCGCGGCGGGGCCCGGCTCCCCTTTCCGGAAATAAGCTTCGGCACGAAGCAGGTAAGTTTCCGCCAGGCGATACACCATCATATCTGTAAATGTTCTGCCTGTTGAGTTGTCGCCGGACTTCGGAAGATTTCCTTCCACCTTACGTATGGTGGGAAACATGTAAAACATAGTATCGTCCGCGAGTGTTCTTTTTTCTACTATTTTCCCGAAGAAAGTGGACCCCGGGTTGTTGTAAACGAATGTCCTCCGGATATTGTAAGTGGAGTTGCGCATGTCGTTTTCCCAATTATCTTTCCAGATATCATAAAAGAAATAATTATTGGGTCGTACCCAACCCACTCCCCTGCCCATGGAATCGGCGAGAATGAAGCCCGCCTTGCCATCGGGCGCCCTGAAGTTGCCGCTGGAATAAAACGGTGCCCATCCGCGGAGGTTATTGTTGCCACCCGTCCCGCCCTGGCCCCCTGGCGTCTGGTCCTCGATCTGTAGCACATAAATACTTTCAAGATTGCCCGAACTCCTGTTTTGGTTGCCGTTCCTGAAAAGATCGGAGAAAACGTCGCCCGGTTTTGATTTCTCTGAACCGAACCGGATGGTCATAAGATTGTACAAGCCCGAGTTTATCACCCTCGTAGCCGCTTCTACCGACTTATCGTACATTTCAAGGGAAATATATACCTCTGCAAGCAGGTGATCGGCCGCAGCCTTAACGATCCGGCCTTCCCTGGCTTTGGGAACAGTAGCTGGCAGCCACTGCGATGCGAATTCCAGGTCGCGCACAGCCTGTTCATATGTTTCTTTGCGTGAAGCCCTCGTAAAGTCCGCTTTCGGCGATGAATAAATCGTATCTACCAAGGGAACGCCGCCGTACAGGTTGGCCAGCAGGTTAAAGGTATAACCCCGGAAAAAACGGGCTTCGGCTATAATGGCATTTCTTTGCGCGTCCGATTTCCAGTAAGCCGCGGCTTCCGGCTTACCGGCATAAGCGATAATAGTATTCGCACGAAGCAGCATGGTGCCGTAGGCCCAGTTCCAGTAAAAACCGACCACCAGCTGGGTGGAAGTAAGATAAGTTTCGTAATTCCGGAAAGGTGCAATGGTCGGGCTGCCGGTAGTGGCAATGTCCGTTCCGAACTGCATGTTGAAATTATGATTGATGCCGTCCGTGTTGGTAAATTCGTCGCGCGCGCCCTGGTGTAGCGCAGTAATATAATTTTCAAACCCGATGGAATCCTTCAATACTGCGGTATTGCTCAGGTTGGAAAGCGGCACTTCGTCCAGCGACTTGCTGCATCCCTGCGAAAATATGATGATCCCGGTTGCCAGGATTATCAGGATTCTTCTTTTTAGGTATTGCGATAACATTACTTCCTGTTTTAAAAGTTAGAAGCTTACATTCAGCCCCGCCGCCACACTGCGTGGTGTGGGGAAATATTCACCCTGTGTACTGTACCCGCTTTCGGGGTCAGGACCGATCCAGTCGGTGAGCGTATAAAGGTTCCTTCCACTAACGTAAATGCGCAGCGAGTTGACCCCGAACCGCTCCAGCGTTTTTTTCGGCACTTCGTAGCTGAGGGACACATCCTGTAAGCGGATAAAATCCCTGCTCATGTAATAACCGTGCAAAAAGGGATTGGTATACACCAGCGAAGGACGCGTTGTTGATTTATTTTCCTCCGTCCACCAGCCTGCATCGAGCATATTCACCGCGCGGCCGGGATAGTTATTGCCCAGGGAACTGCCGGTGAAATCCAGCTGGTTGAAGCTTTTGATCCAGCCCTGCATGGCGTTCACAAATATGGAAAGTGAAAAGTCTTTATACCTGAAATTATTCGTGATCCCCCAGCGGTATTTGGGCTCCAGCTGGCCGATCACTTTCCGGTCGGCAGTATTGATGGTCTTATCGCCGTTAACGTCCCTGAGCCTTACAAACCCGGGCTTGTAGCCCGTCGGCAGTACGTCGCCTTCCTGGTAGATACCGTCCTGCTCATAATCATACGCTACAAAAACCGGCTCCCCGATAAACCATTTGTTGGCCACGTCGTTGTCCTCTTTACCATCTCCGTCTATATCCGAGTTGTAAAGATGCACCAGTTTGTTTTTGTTAGTTGAAAAAACGGCGTTGGTGTTCCATTCAAAATTTTTCCGCTGGATGTTCGCGCTGTTGATCGTGATCTCAATACCCCGGTTGTTTGTTTCACCGAGATTGGTCAGGATGCTTGTATAACCGGTCATGATGGGTATGGACCTTCGTACGATAAGATTCTTCGTTTTTATATTATATCCTTCAATCGTGGCTGCCAGGCGGCCATCAAAAAACTCGGCGTCCAATGCCAGGTTGGCCGTGGCGGTGGTTTCCCACTTAAGGTCCGGGTTCGCGATGGAAACTGGATAAACGCCTGTGGAGGTAGAACCGCCGTCCCCATAAACATATTGATTGGAAGCCGACAGGCTCAGCGATTGGTAAGGTCCGATCGCCTGGTTGCCCACTGAACCATAAGAAGCCCGCAGCTTAAGAGAATTGACGAAAGTTACCGGCTTGAAAAATTGCTCGTCGGACAATATCCATGCAAAGGCAGCGGAAGGGAACGTTGCATACTTATTGTTCTCCGCAAAAACTGAACTGCCATCCCTCCGCGCGGTAAAAGTAAAAATGTACCGGGAAAGCAATTCATAGTTCAGCCTGGCCATGGAGGAAACACCGTCTGTCTGTTCCGCATCGGATGTGACCGTTTGTACTTCTCCCAACGTAAGACTGTTCCACTTCAGCGCAGGATTGGCGAGCGGGGAGGCGTTGGCAGTGGTGTTTTCCAATTGCGTATGAGTTTGCCCGTACAGCAACGTAACGTCAAACGCATGATTCTCATTAATTCTTTTTTTGTAGGTCAGGATATTCTCAAACACCCAATCGAAGTTTTCCTGGTTAAACTTGCTGGCACTCGTAGTATTGGAATTCATCTTTTTGTCCTGGGCAAAAAAATTGTAGTTATGACGCCAGCGGTAGTTGGGAGAATAGTTGAAGCGGTAGCTCAAACCAGGAACGCCGGGAAGATTGAGCAACGCGTAAAAATTCGTGAAAAGGTTGTGGTACGCCTCCTCATTTTCGGTCAGCAACGCCGCCCTCATGGGATTTAAAACCAGCTGTTCCTCGGGTACCGGGAACCTCGTCGGATCGCCGTCATCGTAATACAGGCGCCCATATGGGCTTGTGTGATATGCGTAATGTACGGCGGCTTCCTTGCCGGACAAATCCCGTTTGATATAAGTTGAATGCAGGCCAAGCGTCAGCCAGCTGGTGATCTTGTTCTCGATATTCGCCCGCAGCGAGATCCTTTTCTGGTTATCGTTATAGATCAGCCCTTTTTCGTCGGTATAAGAAGCGGAAAGGAAATAATTCGTTGCTTTCGAGCGGCCTGATACGTTCAGGTCGTAGGTGGCAACCCTTCCCTGCTGGGCGATTTCCTCCCAGGGATCGACGGTGTGGCCGGCCTGGTAGTTTTCCGCTTCGGAAGACTGCAGATATTTTTCGATCTGAGCCGGGTCGCTTTCCAGCCCGCTTTGTTTCCGCCAATCCAGCAGTGCCTGGATATAACGCTCCGGTGAAAGTGTTTTCAGTTTGTAGCTCCATCCGGAAAAGCCCTGGAATACATTAGCGCGGATAACCGGCTTTTCCGATTTCCCTTTTTTGGAAGTGATAAGGATCACGCCGTTGGCCGCTCTTGAACCGTAAATTGCCGCTGCGCTGGCATCTTTCAGTACTTCCATGGATTCGATATCGTTCGGGTTGATGTCTGCCAGGCTGCTGTTGAACTGAATACCGTCTACAATGATCAGGGGATTATTACCGCCATTCAGGGATTTTGTACCCCTGATGAGGATAGATCCTCCCTGGCCGGGGCGGCCGTTATCCACGAATTGCACGCCGGCGATCCGCCCCCTCAATGCCTGGCTGACGTTGGTGGTAGGCAGATTTTCCATCTGCTTCATGTCCACCTTGGAAATGGCGCCGGTTACATTTCGTTTGTTCTGCGCGCCATAGCCTACCACTACCACCTCACCCATCCTGGTGTTGGAAGCGGCCAATGTTACCTGCAAAGCCTGACGGTTATCGACGGGCACTTCCTGCATGCTGTATCCGACAATACTAAAAACCAGTACTGCGGACCCGCTGGCAACGTTAATTGAAAATCCTCCCTGTTCGTTTGAAATAGTGCCGTTCTTCGTGCCTTTCTCCAAAATGCTGACGCCGGGAAGCGTCTCGCCATGCTCGCCTTTCACTGAGCCTTTGACCGTAAGTGCGGCAACTTCGCTGATGGCATGGCTTTCGGGAAGGCCCTGCGATGATTTGCCTCCGTCCTGTTCTCTTTTCAGCAACAGGATGGTGTTATTCCGCACGGTGTATCGCAGATCTGTCTGGTAAAGCAATAAAGCCAGGGTATAGCCAACTGACCTTTCAGCCCGGCTCAACACTAGTTTATCGTAAACATTCACCTGCGATTCAACGTAGGCAAACCTGTAACTGGTCTGTTCCTCGATTTGCCTTAGTGCGCTCAGCAGCGGCTGCTTTTTCAGCGCCACGGTCACTTTAACGTCGTTAACACCCTGCGCGCTTCCGGGAGAAGCGGTCAACAGCTGTATACTGAACAGGACACCGGCGATGGTGAGACAACCCAGTTTCATAAGTGAATACCATTTTCGAGGAAAAATAGTTAGGGCAAGAGGAAGGAAACGCTTCCCCCAGTCAATAAATTTCATAACTTTGGAATGTTTTAAATGTTATCGTAGATATTTAAACGCACGGCTGCTTTGATTCCACTCGGGCAGCCATTTTTTTTAGTCAATTAACGCATCCTTCGCCATTTATTTTGATTGATTTGTCGCTTTCTGCTTTCCAACTGGTATTGGTCAATGTTGTGATCACGTCCATCACCTGCTTCAACCCCGCGTCCTTTCCTGCAAAGCGTGCCGTGAACCTACAATTACCGGTTGCATTCCCTTCAAACTGAACCTGCACGTTGAAGTGCGTGGAAATTTTTGCCATGGCCTCTTCCAGCGTTACATTGTCGAAAAACAGTTCCTGCAGCCGCCAGTTGGCAACCATTTCCCCGTCCACTTTTGATATCTCAGCCCGGATGCTTTTCCGGCCCACTACCAGCTGTTCGCCGGCAGACAGAAGGCCGAGCACAGTATCCTCACCTTTCTGTACCTGCACTTTCCCCGTGGACACCGTAACGACCACGCCGCTATCACCGCCATAGGCCCTTACATTGAAGGAAGTACCCAATACCCGCGTGGTTAAGCCTTCACTATGTACAAGGAACGGCCGGGAATGGTCATTTTTCACTTCAAAGTATGCCTCGCCGTGGAGGTATACTTCCCTCGTTTTTCCAGCGAACCCGGCAGGGTATTCAAGAGTGCTTTGCCGGTTGAGCGTTACCACCGTGCCATCAGGCAGCGTTACCGTTCGTGGCTGCAAGACGCTTTCACTGAGCACCATTTGTTGCGTGACCTGTTTTCCCGAGGGAGAAAAGATGAATAATGCCGTCAAGCCAACGATGAAAAGCAGGGATGCCGCCACTGCCAGGCGTTTCCAGTTAAATGGCCTCCGGGAAGCGATGCGATGGTAGTCCAATGTATCCTTTTCCTTCTGTTTGAGAAGGTTCTGATAAAGCATATCCCAATCGGGTGCGTTGCCGTCCTGCATGGCCGGCGCATCCCAGAACTGCCGGAGGTCCAGCTCTCGCAGCCGTTCGTCGGGAAGACGGTCCAGCAAGGCCCAGAACTCCCTTAACTCATCTGCATTGATGGTGTGATGGAAATACTTGTCGAGAAGGTGCTGTATTCTTTGAATATCGTGTGACATATCATGCGCTTACAGGAATAAGACGCAGAATTGAACCGGCAGGTACTATAGAAAACTGAAAAATTTTATGATATCCTGGCTTTTAAGGTAACTCCGCACCGTTTTCAGTGCTTCCACCACGGTATTGCGGACGGTATGGCGGGATAAGTTGAGCCTGACGGCGATCTCTTCGTGAGAAAAGCCATAATCGCGGCTGAGAGAGAAGATAAGCCGGCGCTGAGGGGATAACTGTTCCATCGCCTTATGCAGTACCAGCTGGTATTCCCTTTCAATAACAGCCTGGTCCAATGCGGATTCTCCTGCCATCAGCTCCCTTTCTATCAATTCCTGCAAACGCTTGTGCCTGGAGGCAACCCTTAAAAAATCCAGGGCCTTGTTGCAGGCTACCTTTTGTATAAACCCTTCGAAATTCCGGATTTCGGTGATAAAATCGCGGCCCATCCAGATTTTCAGGAATACATCCGTCAATATTTCCTCGGAAATTTCCTTTGATTTTGTGATGCGGAAAATATAGTTGTACAATTTGACCTTATACGCTTCGAACAATGTACGGAAGGCTTTTTCGTTGCCCTGCGCTATCTCATGAAGCAAAATACTTTCATTACTCATGGAAAGGCGATTAAACGTGGATACTGGGACTAAAATAACAATTCTTAGCGGGTTTAACAGCAATAATTCCTATACGGCAATTTGACCAGGTATTAATATCTGCTATGGAGCCATAAACAACGATCCCGGCAAGACTACCGGGATCGTTACACTTACAGGTATATTTACTACACATACAAAAACAAATCCGTTACCTGGATTATTGCATCTTTTCACCGTTCAGCTGAAGCCCGGACTTCGTTACCCCGCTGATTCCGGTCAACCTGTATGGCGCACTATTGTCTCTCCCTGTCACAAAGCGAACGTTGTTCAAAATAACTTCTTTCCCCTCTGACATCTGCAATAGCGGTTGATGATCAAGCCTTTCCAGAGTAATATTTGTCAACGAAATTTTAGAGAAGTTTCTGGCGTTGAAAAAGCCGGTTGAAGAAAGTTTTGCCCCTTCAAAAGATCCAGGAGCTGAACCGGCTCTTTCCCGGAAGCGGAACTGGCTGCCACTGATCTCCAGCACCAGGCTTTGATCCAGATCCCCGATTATATTAAATGCACTGAGCAATCCTTTGGCCCTGATATTTTCAAAACGGATGCTTGTGACAGGCTGCCCGGTTTGCCATAGTCCTTCCTGGAAATTATAATTGTAAAGATGGTCTACATTTTCGATTTCCACATCCCGAACAACCCAGTTACCGCTTTTGAGCACCGGGTGTTCATCCTTCGGTGAAAAATGAACGAAGGCGGAAAGCATGTTCGTCCGGCGTTGTATTTTGTGCATGTATTCCCCGGGGCCCCAGATCTTGCATCTTTCCACTCGTAAGCCGAGGCAGCCGATGCGGAATCCGTTGCAGGAAGTGTTCACCTTGCAATCAGTGATCACAAAGTCACGGTTGTCGTTCCCCGCAAATGCATCATCCCCCGTACGAAAGTCACAGCCTGAAACTGTGAATGAGCTGCAAAACCGTGTATGCAGCCCGTCATGGCCACCCAGTATGGTGACGCCGGTAACTTTCCCCCCGCTGCAATTGCGGCAGTTGATAGCCCAGTTTGCGGAATTTTTTATCGTAATTCCATCGATCACTATCTGTTGGCAATCGATGAGCCGGATGCAATGCGGTCCCCGAAACCCTTCTTCTCCTTTAGGATTGTAACAGTCCACCCCGTCGATCGTGCCACCGCCGGTAATGGCCACATCCGAAAGCCCTTTACCGTAAATAAAAGCGTCGTTCCGATAATCTGCATATTTATCGCTGCCTTTCAGCAATGCCCCCTTATCCAGCTGTAACCGCACCTTGCTTTTCAGGGTGATGCTGCCGCAAAGGTATTCTCCGGGAGCTAATACTACGGTTCCTCCTCCAGCCCCAGCGCAGGAATCAATTGCTTGCTGAATCATCTGTGTTGACAGGGAAGTTACATCCGGCTTCAAAGTTATGCGCAGCCCCGATTGTGCACCCGCCTGCAGGCAGGTGATTAAAACAAGCAGTCCTGCGTAGAATAAAACATGAAGGAACCTTTTACATTCGTTGATCATAGGTCGCATGATTGTCCATTTTACGTTAGCATGTTGGCATTTGAGCATAGCTCATTGTTAAAATTTCCCCCTGCGATTAACAGCACTGGGGTACCGCTATGTAGCCAGTTCGTTCGCATATGATGGCGGCGATACGCCTTTATTAAAGAGCAGCGCTATATCTGTTAATAATTTGGATTTTGTACCATCTTCGGGTTTACCTGCATCTCCTGGATGGGAATAGGCTGGGCATAAGAACGATTGTCGTTCCATTGTATTTCCCCTGTAGTCACTCTCACAAAATAATCCGCCTCTTTGCTACCGATGCGCCAGCGGCAGACGTCAAACCACCAATGCCCCTCCCCGAATAACTCGGCCCATCGCTCGTATTTCAGCGGATCGTTCGCCAGCTGGTCAGGCGCACCATGCTTATCAGTGCCCTTTGCCATTGTGCCCGCGGTAAGACTGGGATAATCTGCCGGTGAAGCACCGTTTACCGGGTAACCGTAAGCTCTCCGTTTTACCTTGTTGATATATTCCAAAGCATTCACATTATCACCGGTATTTTTGCAGGCTTCGGCGAAGAGCAGGTAAACATCCGCAAGCCGGATAAAATAAAAATTGTCGTTGATCTGACCATTGAAGCTCCAGATAGGATGGTCGATTGGTCCGTATTTCCGCAGGAGCCACGCGTGGTATTGCGTTCTTTCGCCAGGTTTGACATATTGCGGTACGATGGTCTTTGGTGCGTTCACATCATCTCCCACTTTATCTATGTAAGGCTCCAGCGCACAGATGTACAGCCGCGGATCAACCGCATTGCCCTGACGCAGCTGCAAGCTTTGTGTCAGGTAGGCCGGGTCGTTGATATTCTTTTCATCGGCTGTGAGCGTTGGGATCGGTAACGTAAAACCGAACCGTGCAAGGTTGCGGTCGTGCATGAAGAGATTATCAAACCCATATCCTTCCAAACCATAATACAAGCCCATGGTGGCTCCGGTAGTAGGACCACCAAACACACCCCAGCCCGCGGTAAAATCAACTTCGGAATTCAACTCGAACAGCGATTCGTTGTTGAATTTCTTTTTTCCATTGAACATTTGTTTGTAGTCATTCAAAGGCAGCAGTTGGCGGCCGCTGTTTTCAATAACTTCCAGCAGCTTGGCCCTGGCTTCTGTCCAGTTTTCCGTGAAAACATACGCTTTTCCGAGGAATGCCTTGACACTCCATTTGTTTACACGCCTGATGTCTGTAAAGCCGTCCAGCAAGGTCTCTGCTTTTTCCAGGTCATCAATCATAAAATCCCACACCTCACCTACTTTAGCCCTCTCCACATACAGCTCCTCCTGTTTGCGGGGAATGTTTGTGACGATGGGTACTCCGGGCTTGTCGAAATTGGCTTTACCCATACCATCTCCCCACAAATTAACCAGGAAAAAATAATACAGCGCGCGCAATCCCAGCGCCTGACCCTCGATCTGATCCGTAACATTCTTTTCATCCGGCTTCATATAGTTTGCGCGGAAATTCTGCAACGCTTCCAATACTACATTACATGCGGCCACTCCCCGCCAGGCATCTGAATACACGGAGGCAAAGTCACCACATTGGGGCTTTGTATTGTTCTGGTGCAGCTCATTCCACCAGGCGTCATTCCGCCATTGCTGATCGGTTATATGACCCAGCGGGTAAGTGCCTTTAGGAAAAAGGAAAGCACCATACAAGCCGGCCGTCCGGGTCATTGCGTAGGCATTGTTCAGCATCAGCGAAATGTCCTGTGTGCTTTTACCCAGTTCTGCCGCGGGAATCGCGTCGGGATCCTTTATATTGAGGAAATCTTTATTGCATCCGGTTGCTGCAGTCAGCATTGCTGCTGCTATGATGATAAACCTGTATTTCATAACGATGATAATTATTAGGGTAAGTCAATGCATGTGAGAATCTAAAAACTTAATTCAAGGCCGAAACCGATATAACGTGTTTGAGGATAAAGGCCCTGGTTTTCGATGCCTCTTTCCCGTACGCCGCCGCCAAGTTCCGGATCTAGCCCGCTATACTTTGTAAACGTGAGAAGATTTTGTGCGTTCAGTGAAATCCTCAGCTGGCTGAGCTTTGCTTTCTCCAGTATCCTTTTTGGAAGGTCGTATGCTACCTGTAAAGTTTTCAGCTTTACATATGCGCCATTTTCCACGAAGTAGGAAGATATCTCCTTATAATTACCACTGGGATCCTGTTTGTAATTATTCCCAGCGTCAAAATAACCCATGCGGGGTTTCTCAGTAAGGCCATTATTCCCAAAATAGGAAAGGCCGAATATATCCGCCGTTGTATTGTAATCGGCGCTGAATGTCTGGTTCAGCCTCCGGTTGCCGTAATAAATATCCATTCCGTTTACGCCCTGGAAAAGGACTGTCAGGGATATTCCCTTGTATTGTGCCTGTAAGTTCAGCCCGTAAATCATGGCGGGCCATGGGTTGCCGATATATGTTTTATCGCGGTCATCAATCTTCCCGTCGCCATTGAGGTCTCTGTACCGCAGATCTCCTGCTCCTGTTTCCGCCTTCCAGTAGAGGCCGCCGGGCGCTTTGCTGTTCAGCTGCTGCACCTCGTCGTTGGTAGTAAACAGGCCGTCAGTGATAAAGCCGTAGAATTGTCCCATGGGGTAACCGTCTTCCGTGCGGCTGGTGTTGCCGTTCCAGTAATCGCCCGGCCAGCCGTTCTGCAATACGGCATTGGGAAGCCCCAGCTTCAGCACCTTGTTGCTGTTGAACGATGCATTGCCGCTGACGGAATAATTGAATGCGCCATGAGTTTCCTGCCAGGTTGCAGCAATTTCAAATCCCTTATTCTGTATCTTGCCCAGGTTCACTTTGGTGGTGCTAAATCCGAGGCCGCCGGTGGCGGGCATCGGAAGGTCATACAGCATGTTGCTGGTAATGCGGTTGTACCAGTCCGCCGTAATGGAGAGCCGTTCGCGAAGCACAGATAGATCAATCCCCAGGTCTGTCTGTGCCACCTCTTCCCATTTTATATCTTCATTGGGAAATTTGCTGATACCCCAGCCGGTTACCACGCCATTTCCATAATTATGCCTGCTTATGTAGCGATAGGAACGGTCGTAAAGAAACTGGCCGATGCCGTCATTCCCCAGCTTCCCCCAACCTGCGCGCAGCTTCAGGTTATCAAGCCACGCAAACTTTCCTTTTACAAAACTTTCCTCGCTGATGCGCCAGCCGCCCGACACGGAAGGGAATACGCCCCATTTGTTGGCGGGGCTGAACTTGTCTGATCCGTCGCGGCGTATGCTGGCCGCCAGCAGGTACCTGCCGCCGTATCCATAGTTGATCCTGCCGAACTGCGACAGGGTACGGGATAAGGTGATACCGCCATCTCCCGTGCGGGTATTCTGGATAGAGAGCGCGGTATTGTATGAGGGAGATAACTTAAAATCCTGCGCGCCGACGCTGGTAAAGCTGCCATCGTTTTTCAGCACCTCGTAGCCTGCCATGGCTTTCAGGTCGTGTGCGCCGAAACTGCGCGCATAGGTGAGCACCAGGTTAGCGGACAGGTTTTCCCAATGGTCCTGCGCCTTGTTCAGTTTGCTGATGCCGTTATTGACCTTGCCCCAGAAATATATAGGCTCGAAGGTGGTTTCATCTTTCCCGCCAATGGCCGCACCAAATGTAGTGCGGAGGTTAAGACCCTCAATGATCTGCCAGTCTGCATAAGCATTGCCTTCGAGCGCAAAATAATTGTTATTGATATCGCGCACCAGTGCCTGGCCCACCGGGTTATCCCCACCGAATCCATCAGGTACCACGCCCCAGGTCTTATCTGTCGGATTGTTTGGATCATACACCAGCATGGTCGGAATGGAGCGGTAAGGAATCCCGCCATCCACAGGCCGGTTGCGGGTCTTCCAGGCATATAAGTTTTCCCCGAACTTCAGGCGCTTGCTCAGCTGGTGCTCGGAGTTAATGCGCAACCCGTACCGTTCAAACCAGTTCCCTGTTTTGATGCCTTCTTCTTTCTGGTAGTTGGCCGACAAAAAATAAACAGATTTGTTGCTCCCACCCGACACGGAAAGATTATAAGTTTGCTCCACCCCGCTGCGGAACAGGGCCTCCATCCAGTCTGTATCAGGCAGCTCGTTTACCGGTTTGCCCTGGGTATAATCCTGACCTATATTTTTGCGGGCTGCAATGTAATCGGGAGTACCTAATAATACAGGCAGACTAACAGCATTCCGCCATCCGTAGTTGGCGGAAAAGTTAACCTGCATCTTTTGCTGGTTGCGTCCTTTTTTTGTTGTAATGAGAATTACCCCGCCTGCGGCCTGTGCGCCGTATATGGAAGCGGAAGCCGCGTCTTTCAAGACCTCCACAGAGGCAACGTCCTGAATGTTGAAATTATTGCCGGTGCCCATGCGCACCCCGTCTACAATGTACAGGGGGCCGATACCGTTGATGGATGCCGCTCCCCTGATAATAATATCTGAACCTGCCCCGGCTGCTCCGCTGCCTTTGGTCACATATACACCGGCAGCCCTGCCCTGCAAGGCTTCATTCATGCTCCTTACGGGGAGATCTTTAATTTCAGCTGCCCTGACGGAAGATATAGCCCCGGTAAGATCACTTTTCCGCTGTGTGCCATACCCCACCACCACAAGCTGGTCAAGATTGTTGATCTTTTCAACCAGCATTATCCGTAAACCTTCCTTACCGGCCGGTACAGTCACGTCCTGCATTTCATAACCCAGGGCTGAGAACTGCAAAACGGCGCCAGGATCCGCCAGTACACGGAACTGCCCGTTGGCGTCCGTTACCGCGCCGCTGCTTCCACCCTTCACTTTAACGGTAACGCCTGGCAAAGGTTCTCCCTCCTTGTTCCGCACCTGTCCGGTTATTTCCTCGCGAACGGGAGTTGGCGCCGTTGAAGCGGAAGTGTCGGGCACGGGCTTGTAGATCACGACCAATCCCTTGTTCTCTTCAAAGACCAGGTCTGTTTCGGATAACAATGTTTCCAGTATCCTGCGGACGGTAGTCCTGTTAAATTGCAACTGTGAAGACTTCAGCGATTCCAATTCCGCGGGATTAAACGCAAACTGGATACTGCTGAGGGCGCTCACCCGTTGCAGGCAGGAGGTAAGCGGCTCGTTGCGAAAACTGACTTTCAGCCTGGTATTATCCAGCCGCTGCGCAAGGCCGGGTGAGGCATACAATACGCCTGCGCTGATTATAAGAGCAGACAAAGCAAGTAACGACAGTTTCATAAGAAATGAAGAAACGTGGATAATCTTTTTTTGCATAATTTTGGTTGTCTTTGGGTGATACTCAATACACTTGCATCCTCCAGCTTAACGGGCCGCGGGGTGCATTTTAGCCGTGCCTGCTCTAACAGGCACGGTCTTTTTTTTCAGGATGTTAAGGTTGACAAGGCCGGCCGGTGACCGTAATCGTGGAATCTTTCTTATAACATTTTATACGGTAAATTCTTTCCAATGCGTTTAATACGTTCTGCAGCGAATCCTGTTTGCTGAAGCTGATGCTGATCCTGCAATGACGCAAACCCGTCGCCAATTGCACCTTCACGCCATACATATTGCGCAGTGAATGTGCCAGCTCTTCGAAGCCTGCATTCTCAAGCACCGTCCTGCCGGCTCTCCATCCATCTATCATATCTCCGGATAACCGCAACTGTTTTATACCGCCAGGCCCCGATCCTACTTCAATCCCCTCCAGCGCCCCTAGTACGCCAGACAACTGCTTCCCGGAATGTACCTGCACTTTGCCTGTTTTCACCAGCACCTTCACTTCCGTCTGTTGGTATGCCTTTACAGAAAAGGAAGTACCCAGCACCCTGGCAGTAATGCCGTTTGCAGCACGGACAATGAAGGGCAGTTGTTCGTGCGGTGCCACTTCAAAATAAGCCTCACCAGTTTCCAGGTCCAGCTCCCTGGACAGTTCCAGGTCAGCCGGGTAGCGGACGCGGCTGTAACTATTCAGCCACATAACCGATCCATCGCTCAACGCAATGCGTTTGACCTCAGGCCCTGTTGCCTCCGCAAGATATTTCAATGGTGCACTGGCCTGGTATGATACTTTCTTTTGCAGGAAATATGCAGCCAGGCAAATAACACCGGCCACGGTCGCAGCCGCCAGCAGCCGCATCCTTCTTTGTACAATCACCTTACCCCTACCCTGTGACCGCGCAGCCATTTTACGGCTTACGTGCTCCCACATGCCATCGCGGACGGCAGCCTTTTCCAGGTTGCCATCGAAAGGCTCTCCCGCATCGCCCGCTTCATCCAGCGAAGCGTACCACTGCTCTACCTGTTTGCGTTCTTCCGGTGTGGCGGTGCCTTTTTCATACCGGTCCAATAAATAAGCGAGTAATTCCCTGTCCACAAATAGTATGGTTTTGCGCAGCCTCAGCGGCGGCGCGGTGCAAATAGTTTGCTGTCACGGTTATATAGACAACCATACAGGCAGAGCATACTAGTCGGCAGGAAAAAAAAGTCAGCGGTGTTGCAGGCGGCAACGAAGTCGTTTGAGTGCAGCTGTAATATGGTTCCTGACAGTTTGTTCAGAAATAGACAGCTTGCTGGCTATCTGGTTGGCGGTAAGCTCGTTATTTCGGCTGAGAAGAAATACCCTGCGCATTTTGTCAGGCATGGATGTTATTTCCTCGTCAATGTTCACATGAAGCTCGCGGCGGATCACTGCTTCGCAGGCAGTTTCCGGTTCAACCCGGAAAGCGTCGGAAACGCCGGGAATATGTTTATCACGAACGGCCTGGTGCTTGAAATAATTGAGTATGCGGTTCTTTAATGCAGCGTGGAGATAGGTGGCTAGAGTGGTTTGAACCTGCAATGTGCCCCGTTTTTCCCAAAGAGCGACAAACAGGTCTTGTACAAGGTCGGAAGCATCTTCCCTGGAATGAACCTTGTGGAAAGCATCCACATACAACCGTTCCCAATAACGCAAATACAGCGCCTGAAAGGCGTGCGCGTCATCATTCCGGCAGATGCGGTCCAGGAGTTCTATATCAGTTACTTCCAACAGCAAAATTTTGGTTGTATTTGGCATCCAGGCAGGGTGGCAAGATATTCGAGCAGTTAAAGCCGTGTTGTCTTAGTCATCTAATCAGGTTGAAGCCACCCCGGGTGAAATAAAGATAGAGATTCTTTTTTTTATCAAAAAGAAAAAACAAGTGGCCATTACATATTGCGTTTGCAGCTGCCAGCCGGGAATTATAAAAAATGGTCCCGGCAAAAATGCCGGGACCGGTACACTAACAGAATATACAATACAAGTTATGAAAAAAAATCTTTATTAAAATTCCCCCGGCGATAAAAATCGCCAGGGTTATGCCTATGGATTTATCTTAATGTTTACATGAACCTTAGGAAAAAAGGAGCGGCCGCACCCTATTTTTGACCGCTCCTACGGCAATCCATCATTCAGTAAATGCTTATTCACATTGCCGCACTTCTTTAAACACATTCAGGATCGCCGGGAACGTAATTTGCCACAGCTTCTGTTCATTGCATTTATTTTTTAACTTCAGGATAGGCACGTGTATACCCCTTTCTACCATCTTTAATGATGAAGATCAACAGTATCTTTGTCTGCCTGGTTTTATCAGGATTCCGGGTGAGACTGTGGAGGATATTCCTTTCTTCAAAAAACATTTCCCCGGCTTTGAAAACTTTCGGTTGCTCCCCGCCAAGGGTAATCTCTACAGCGCCTTCCAGTACATAACCGAATAGCTCACAATCGTGGCGATGGCTTACAGTATCCGCGCCGCCGGGAATGATCGTCATTACGCTTGATTCCATTTTGTAAGCTTTCAGTTCAGGGTCGGAAAGCGGTGTACTTCTTATGCCCACGAAGCTGAGAGGCGCCTGGGGCATGGACGTTGCGGCATGATGGTCGTGCTGCTGGGAATAAGCTATACTATGCAACAGCACCGCCGGCAAAAACAAATTGAGCAGTTTTTTCATTGTTTATGGCTGTTTATAGGTAAATCAATATTGTTGACGCCAGGCTTTAATACCAGGATTTTGCCATTCCATTCCAGTATTGCTTTTGGGCCGGCGGGTACTTCTATGGAAACGTCCCAGCCACCGGAGCTTCGGAGATATTTAACTGAAATCAGGCCTGCGGGATGCGGCACAGCCGCTTCCACGCGCTGAAGGCCGCCGAGGTGCGGATGAATGCGGATGGTATTAAAACCTGCTGCACCGGGCTGTATACCCGCGATGGTATTAAGAAAAAAATAAGCCGGATAGATGCTCCAGGCATGGCATTCCGAACGAGGGTTATCCGCCCATTCTGAAAAAGTATGCATACCGTTGGCCAGCATGGTTTGCCAGTCTCCCAGCTGTTCTATCAACTGATCTCCCTCTCCTGCGTGCTTAAACGCCTCGAACAGGAAAAACTTAAAATAAAGCGATACCGGGAGCAGGCTGGTATCTTTGGTGATCTTTTCCAGTAACTGCCTGTTATCCGCCTTCGGAAGACAATTCGTTAATACCGCCATGATATTGGCATGTTGTGAAAATACCTTCTTATCCGGCGTATCGCTGAACAATCCACGCTCCTGGTCGAAACAGCTTTCTTTTACACGCGATTTTATACGGGCAGCAAGGTTTTTGTAGTGGGCGTACACATCCGGTTTAAAATACCGCCGCATGTAATCATCCAGCTGCATGATGGTATACACATAAAACAAGTTGTAAGGGGTAAGACTTTTAGAAGCAGAGCGGGCAAGAATGGCATCCTTATCGTAGAAGGTGTCCAGGAAATCCAGGTAAGGCAGGTTGCCGATCATTCCTCCTTCGCTCACCTGCTTTTCGAACCAGTTCAACACTCCCTCTATCCCTTCCGCATATTGGGCGGCAAATGCAGTGTCCTGCCGGTGCATGCGGTAATCATTCACCATCAGCGCCCAGCACAGCGCATACAACGGGGTGTATTGCGGAAGGTCTGAGGGGTAACGGCTCATGGTAAGGCCAGCGGGCGAACGGCTCTGGTCAAACTGCCGGATGGCGTTCATGGTCAGCCTGTCATCTTTAAAATGAAAATACGCGTGCAGTGCCTGGATACGTGTATCGCCAATGTATTGCATCTGCTCATAATAAGGATCTATGTATGTTTCCTGGGCAGCCAGCCGGGCCGTGAGCAGAGAGGCGTTGAATATTTTTTCGTGCTCAGGGTTATTGGATCTGAAACTGGCTTCATTTTTAAAAGGATACATGGTGCTTTCAAAATCAAAGTCTTCAATTTCCAGCGGCTCTCCGGCCGTTTCAATGTCGAGCTGAACAAACCGGAATACCCGGAACCACAAAGGTATGAACGAGCGCTGATGGCCGCCATCGGGGCGGAATACATCGTATACGCCATATAATTTTTTCCCTTCAATACTGTCACGGTGACCTTTGCGCCATTTACCAGGCTTGCCCTGGGGCGTTTCCAGCAGCGTTTCGGCATAGCTGATTTTGACGTTTGCTCCCTTTCCCCTGCTGACCAGCAACCTGGGATAGCCCGTGGCCAGCACTTTATTGTCCAGTAACAGGGAAACCTTGCTGCCAGGTGGAATGGTGATGGCGGAAGGCTTCGCCGGCCAGGCTTCCGGAGGAATTAGCCCTGAAACCCTAGCTACGGCTGCAAAACGCCGTTGTTCTCTTTCAAGCGTATCAACAGGGCGGGGAACCAGCGTCCACCACCCGTCATTCACAGGGCCATCAGGATATCCGCGGCCAATAACCGCCGGTGTCACCCAGCCCGAATCATTAAACGTGGGCTGTTCCCAGTTCCAGGGATATGCGGAAGCCTCCAGGCTGTCTAATGCGCCTGCAACATAGTATTGCCAGAAAAGCCGGGGATCGTTGCGTTGAAAAATAACCGGGCTGTAAGCGTTGTTCCGGTAAACTTTCCAATCCTTACCAGTCCGCAGTTCCGCTACATCACTTTCAAGGATGAACGCTGTTCTGTGCGAGTGTTGTGAATACCCGTTCCACTGTCCTTGATTCCAAACAATGGCCGCTATCACATTCTCCCCGGTTTCCAGATGCGTCTTAAGATCATACCGCTCGTAATTCCAATGCCCCAGGTCGTTGCGGGCGGGCCCCAATCCTACCATCCGGCCATTGACGAATAGTTTATACCGGCTGTCTGCGCTTACATACACGGGAAATTCATCCGGCACTGCACTCAGGTTGAGTTTTTTTCTGAAATGATAAACTTCATATGCCTTTAATCCGCTGCCGGGAAAGGTAATCCATGCCGCTTCCCAGGGCCTTTTCAATAACCTGCCGGGAATCTGCTGGCTGAAGCCGGAGAGCGAAAAAAAGCATAATAATATTGTAAAGTGAAAAAAGCTCGTTTTTGTCATTGTCCTAAAACTTATCAACGTTGGCAACTATAAAATCTTCCGGTGATGAAGGGACTAACCGATTCTACTCCCTTCAAAAGCTTTCCCGAATAATTCAGGAGCCGTGAAGTCAAAATGCACGCGGTGATTAGCATTTTTCTCATTCAAATTCCGCTAATAAGCAATTGATGTATATAAAAACATCGGCTTAACAGAAGTTTTCTTTATGCTGAAAGGATCGTCCAGTGCTGTTTCCCGGCCCCATCCATGCAGGGAATCAAAAACGCCGGTAGAAGTCATATCCATGCCCGGGCAGTCGCTGTTGCCCGGCCCCCAGCTCCATGCCATCCAGCCGATCTGTTGTTTATGCGCGTATTTCATAATAAACCGGTATGGTATGCAGCATTTACACTTTACTTCCATGGGCGCAAACTCGCCGATCACCAGGGGAATATCTTTTTCAATGGATTGATCGATTGCCCGGCTGATCCTTTCTTCTGAAATACCGGAATCCCAGATGTGCCAGGAAAAAAGGAGGTTCTTACCCGGGTCGTTCTTTAAGAGCGACGCTCCATTTTCGAGCAGGTATTGTTCATTCCGCCCCCAATTCGCCGCATCAATCATCAGCGGCACGCGGATGCCAGCGTTCCGCATTTTTTTAACAATGGCAGTGTAGGTTTGTACAAAATCAGCCATGGTAATGGTATTATCACCTGCTTCATTGGCGATATTGATCACGAGGTACCGTTCGTATTTTTTTATAACTTTTACCACATCAGGCTGCAGCCAGAAAGCAAGGCATTCGGGCAGTTTGTCCCATTTACCGGTAGCATCATGCAGTTCAAGCACAGGCAATAAGCCATGCCGGACCGCATTTCCGATCACCGTATCCAATGCCTGCCCGCCACCGCCGAATTTCATCCACATTATCCGTACACAATTTGCCCCGGTTTTGGCAATCTCTTTAAAGGAGCGCTCTCCCGTTTTATCAGTTACAACGTTCATTTTGTTCACGCCGCGCAGTATGATCTTTTCACCATCGGGCGCGTGCAAAAAACGCCCTGTCACATAACAGTGTGTTTTTACCGGCGATTTTTCAAGCCAGCCGTTTACTTTCAGCCAGTTCCTGCATCTTTCCATCCATTTTTCCCCGGTGGGTAATCGCAGGCCAAACCCATGGCCGCCTTCCTGGTAGATATGCAATTCGGCGGGCACCTGGTTTTCCCGCAGCGCTTCGTAGAACTGAACGGAATTTTCCGCTGGCACACCGGTATCATCTGCTGCATGTACCAGGAAAGCAGGGGGCGTTGTTGGGCTTACCTGCAAAACAGGAGAAAAGAGCGCCTGTTGTTCATCCGTTGCATGATTGCCGAGCAGTTTTTTATAGGATCCGGCATGCGCATAAGGAGCTACAAAGCTGGTGACAGGATATATAAGCATCATAAAGTCAGGGCGCAGGCTTAACCCTTGCCGGTTAGCAACATACTGACGGTTGAATTGCGTGCCTGCACATGCTGCCAAATGCCCGCCAGCAGAAAAACCCAGGATGCCGACCTTCCGCGGATCGATGCCCCATTCTACAGCCCGACTGCGCACTAACAGCATTGCCTGTTGCGCATCCTGGATGGGTGATATGGAGGGTTGCCGGGAAATGACTGAATCAGGTAAACGGTATTTGAGTACAAAGGCAGTAACGCCTATTTTGTTAAACTCCCTGGCAACATCCTTTCCTTCGTGACCGGTTGCCAGCACCCAGTATCCGCCGCCCGGGCAGATAATCACAGCAGTGCCGGTAGCAATTCCCTTTGGGGGTTTGTACATCTCAAGCGAAGGGTTTACCACGTTGCTCGTCAGCTCAATACCATTCCTGTTTTCAATTTTTTCCTTCACGTTCTGCTCCAGCTGATCAGGAACGGCCCCTTCGTACAGGGGGATCACCTGCTGCGCGGATAATGACAATGTTAGAAAAAGCGTGCTACTAGACAGTAGCAACCATTTTTTTTTAGTTTCCATATATGTTGTATACATTTTTTGCAGCATCCTGGACAGGAACCGCACGTAGTCCATGAATAAATAAAACCAAATAGTTATAGTACACCTTAGGAATAAAAATTAGTAGCCAGGATTTTGCCCGTCACTCAGCATATTTGGATTGGTCTCCATTTCAGAAACCGGTATCGGCATCAGTACATGCGTGCCTGCTGTGAATGAGAAGTTCGCATAACTGACAGGGAACCCGAAATCCGCTTTTGTCCAATTACCGAGATTGATGTACCCAGCTGCGTGCCAGCGCTGGAGATCATTCCAGCGGATACCATCTTCACCGGCCAGTTCAAGCAAACGTTCGTTCATGATGTCTGCCATGGTAACGGCCGCCAGGGCAGCAGGCTGCGCCGCTTCAGGGCCTGCCACTGATTTGCGGGCGCGGGCGCGAACGTCGTTTATCTCAGCGAGCGCTTCGGCGGGTTTGCCGGTTTGCAGGTACGCTTCCGCTACCAGGAGTTTAATATCAGCTAGCCGTAGTATACGTGTATTGTTGATGGAATTAATGCTGGCAAGGCCTACATACTTTCCCCGTTCGCCATTAATATATTTTGTGAATTTGTAACCTCCGTTGAAAGACCAGGGGTCCGCAGGATTAGCGGCAATTGTTTCGCCTCTGCGCGGGTCCACAGGGCCAAACGACTGGATCAGCTTGAGGCTCGGCCCCATCAAGGTTCCAAGGTTCGTCCAGCTGTCCTCGAAATATTGGTAAAACGCGCCCATACTGCCTGTGCCCTTTCCAAAGTCGTTCATCAGCCAGGGGTTTTCCTGGCTGGATGCGCTGGCCTGGAACTCGAACAAGGATTCGGAATTGTTCTCTTTCCGGTAGTCGAAGTTATCACCGAAATGTGCCACCAGCGCGCGGCCTTTGATGTTTTGATAAGCGGCAAGCGCATCGCCGTAATCCTGCAGGTTCTTGCTGTTAAAACATGCTCTTGTAACATATCCTTTCACCAGCATCCCGTAAGCCGAATTCTTTGTAACGCGCCCGGTTTGCGCTGCCGGCCAGCTATCCGGCAGCAGGGTGGCGGCATCTTTCCAGTCTTTGATCGCCTGGTCCAGCAGTTCCAGGTCTTTGGAGGGTTTAAGGTACAGATCACCTGAGTTGTCCTTGATCCTTACAACAGATACAGGGGCTTTCTTCCACCAGGTCCACAGCTTATAAAAAGCCCATCCGCGCAGGAACAACATTTCACCTTTGTTGAAATCCGCCAGGCCGGCGGTCATATACACCTGCTTGTTTTGTTCAGTGATCTCCAACATGGTGTTGGTGCGGTTCACTATTTCGTAGAGTGTTTTCCAGACGTTGTTCAGGTCCCCATCTCCCCCGTTGAGGCCGCTGAAATTATCCATTACAGTGGGGTTGTTGGACATGAGATCGTCCCCGGGAAGCAGCCACAGGCGGTGCCGGGGGCTGTTTGCGTTGTAGGCATAAAGATCGGTCAGCTTTGCGTAAGCACCACCAATCCCCCGTTGCAGGTGATCTTCGTCCTTGAAATAATCCGCTTCAGGTTCCTGTGTAGGCAGTATGTCCAGCTTTTTATCGCATGCGCAAAACATGCAGATGGCCAGTATATAGGTGAGTTGTTTTCTCATGGTAATAAGCATTAAAATTTACTGTTCAGGCCAATGGAAAAGGTTCTGGGCATAGGTTGAAGATCGTTCTCAGGGTCCAGGCCTTTCCATTTAGTGATTAAAAACAGGTTGGAGGCGGACGCATAGATCCGCAGGTACCGCAAATGCCCGCCGGTTGCTTTATATACAGATGCAGGCAATGTATATCCCAGCTGCAGGTTGCCCATTCGCAGGTATCCTGCATTTTCAACAAAACGGGAAGAAACACGGCCATTGGCATTCGGGTCTCCCACTACTGCCCTGGGCATATCGGAGTTGGGGTTTTGCTGCGACCATGCGTTCAGCACGGAAGTGCTCATGTTGTTCCCACGTGTGCCCGTATTTTCCAGGTTCTGCCGGGCAGTATTCAGTTTTTGTACATCGCCTACGCCCTGGAAGAAAGCAGACAGATCGATGCCTTTATAATTTAGCCCTACGTTGAACCCGTAAAAATACCCGGGTATGGTTTTACCCAGGTAGGTCTGGTCGAAGTTATCCACTGCGCTGTCGCCGCCGGGTGTGTAAAAGCGGTGCCCTTTGGCTGCGTTTGCCGGACCATTAATGTCCCTGAACCAGAGGTCGCCTGCTTTGTGAGGTTGTTGCGCGCTTTTATCATTATATACAGCATCGTATGCGGCTGCGGCTGCGTCATCGCGGAAAATACCCCCTACCTGGTAACCATAAATGTAATTCATGGAATACCCGGTTTCAATGCGGGATGTGCCATTATTCAAGGGTACACCACCATAGGTTGAAAGCACTTCGTTTTTGACCGTCGTAATGTTGGCACCGGCATTAAAACCGAAATCACCGATCTTGCCTTCATATCCAAGACTCAATTCCATGCCGCTGTTCCTCACGCTCGCAATGTTTGCAATGGGCTGGTTTTTGGCCCCGACGCTGGGCGGCAGCGTGGTGGTCTGTAAAATACCCGTGGTTTTTTTGTTGTAATATTCCGCTGTAACGGTCAAGCCCCTCCACAACACAGCATCGACGCCGATATTGGTAGTGGCCGTCTTCTCCCATTGGATGGAAGGATTGGGAAAGGAAAACATAGCGGCACCCAGCATGTAATTGCCCATGCCATTACCACCCGGCATTGAACCGAAAGCATACATGGGATTTTTGTCTACCGTGGAGATATAAGCAAAATTGCGCACTTCCTGGTTACCCAGCTCACCCCAGCCTGCACGAAGTTTCAGGTCCGTAATCCATGCCTGGTCCTTCATGAACGGTTCGGCTGAAATGCGCCATGCTGCTGACATGGCAGGGAACACTCCCCACCTGTTGCCTTTGGCGAACCGGCTGCTGCCGTCGTACCGTACGATCGCATCCAGGTAATATTTCGATTTGTAGTTGTACGCCACACGCCCTAACAAACCTTCCAGCGCCCAGCGGAAATTATCAGTTTGCACCTCAGTATAGGGCCTGTCCGCATCAATCGTCCAAAGATGTGGTTCCAGCGTGGTCATATAATCAGAACTGCCGGACGAATACCCCGCACGGTATTGCTGGTCCATTACATTCGCCAGGAAGTCCAGCTGGTGGCCGTTAAAATTGCGGGAATAGTTCAGGCTGAGTTCTTTTACCAGGTTAAAGTTTTTGGTCACTCTTTCTCCATAAAATCCCAGTGAGGTTCCGCCTCCTTTGTCTTTAGGACTGCCGGCTGTATAATCGTAAAAATTTGAGTTGTAATCCCCGAACTCCATCCTGTTATGCTCATAGGCATCAATGCTGACTGTTCCTTTCAACTTCAGGTTAGGCAGGGGTTCCAGTTCAAGATACACGCTGCCCATATTGCGAAGGGACTTGTATTTCCGGGTATTTAGCGCGATAGAACCAAACGTGTTGATCCGGGTGCCCTCACCGTAGAGTTTATCCTTATTCCAGGAACCGTCAGGATTATACCCCTTTACGACTTGCGCATAGCCATTCAGGAAAGCAGGTCCATCTGCATAGATCGGCTGCCAGGGCGGCGTAAGAGCCCGGTCCATCAGGTCTGAATTGTTGTAATCCTCGCCGGCGATATGGGCTATGCGGTAGTTGATGCCGGTCCTCAGCCATTTGTAGATCTTTGTGTTGATCTTTACAGAACCTGAGTATCTTTCAAAGCCCTGGTTAATCAGCGCGCTTTCCGAATTGTTGTATCCCAGGGAGAAGCTGTAATCGGTATTTTCCGATCCTCCGGAAACACGCACGGAATAATCCTGGTTCGGCGCGTTTTTATTGACAAGGGGTGTTTGCCAATCCTCATCTACCGTGGAATTACCCAGGTAACCCGGACTGGCCGGGTTAAACCATGGGTCCAGTGTAACAGCGGGATTCGCAGCATATGAATTTTTGAAAAAATTAACGTAGTCCTTCGTCCCGAGCACGTCCCAGGTTTTGGCGAAGTTCTGCACGCCGTAACGGGCGCTGAAGTCCACGCTGGGAGCACCGGCCTGCCCTCTTTTAGTAGTGATCAGGATAACGCCGTTGGAAGCGCGTACACCGTAGATGGCTGCGGCGGAAGCGTCTTTGAGCACCGAGATGGAAGCAATGTCGTTAGGATCGAGCATGGCAAAAATATTGATCCCACCACGCACGTCGGCTACCCTTGCATCAATCTGTCCTTCAATACCAGCGCCCAGTTCTGTAATGGGAATACCGTCCACCACATACAACGGGTCTGATACACCCCAGGTATTGACACCCCTTATGCGGATCGTAGGACGCGTCATGGGATTGGCGGCATTGCCGGAAACATGGATGCCCGTCATTCTCCCCTGGATAGCGAACTCAGGGCTCATGGCCACGCTTTGTGCGATCTGTTCTGAGCCGATGCTGCTGATAGAAGTTGTAACATCCTTTTTTTCACGGCTGCCATATCCAATCACTACCACCTGGTTCAGCCCCGTAGAAGCCACGGTCAGTTGGATGTCGATGTTGGTGCGGCCGTTTACCGGTACCTCCTGCTGAATGTAGCCAATATAGGAAATCACCAGGGTGGCATTATCCGGTGCAGTGAGGCTGAAGGCGCCCTGCGGGTCGGTTACAGCGCCTACTTTGCTGCCTTTCAGCTGAACGGTTACGCCTATCAGCGGCAGACCGTTGGCGGCATCTGTCACTTTTCCTTTAACGGTGACCTCCTTCAGAATCTCACCAGCCGGGGCAATCACTACCAGCTTGTTTTGCATGGCTTTGAAAGTAAGCCCGGTGGAAGCGAAAACTTTTTGCAGGATGTCCTTTACCGGCTCATCGCTGGCTGTTACCGATACCTTCTGACGGCCGGTGAACAGGTCGTCTTTATAAAGAAACCGGTAATCGCTCTTTTTCTCAATGGCTCTAAGCACCTCCTTAAGGTCGACTTTATCAAGCCGCAGGCTCAGCCTGGTATCCTGCGAGAATACGTTGGCGGAAACCTGCATGCTCAGCAGGAAGACTAAAGCAAAGGAAAGTTTCATACAGAGTAAAATGTTTAGTTTACCCAAATACAGGTAACCACACGGAATTCGTGGAATTTTTTTCATACATTTAACGTGGTTTATGGTGACAAAATGGCTCCCCCGAATGTTTATCAGGCAGTGAAGGGGAGAATAAAAAACCAGGACCCTGGGCGGGAAATGCAGCAAACATTTCCCGTTCTTTTTTAACAGGATTTAAGTCTTTTTCATAACGTATAGTTTTACTCCTCAATAAATATTTCGTTCTTAACGATCCGGTATTTAAATGAACCGGTGAATTGCAGGGCGCTCAGCGCCTGTTCAAGCGTTTCATCCTCAAAAACGCCTGTGAATCTGTAGTTTTTAACCGTGGTGTCTGCAAAATTGATCTTTACGTTATACCAACGTTCGATTTTGGCTGCAAGGCTATAAAAAGGTTCACTGGTAAAAGCAAGTTTGTTCTCTATCCAGGCGGTTTCCAGCAACAGGCTGTCCGCCCCGCCATTTACCGGAATCATACGGATTGAATCCAAGTGAATAGCGGGGGAAGCGGCTTTCCCCGGCCTGTTCTCAGACAGGGTAATGCGTTGTCCCGGTTTAAGTTGAATGGTCTTTTCTTTTCCCGTTTTCGGTATCACCACTATGGCGCCGGTAATGAGCGCGGCTTCAAACTGCCCGTCTTCCGGATAGGCTTTGATATCAAAACTGGTACCTAACACCTGCACCTTTGCCTGCTGGGTATGCACAATAAAAGGCGCATCGGGCATAGGTTCTACATCAAAAAAAGCCTCGCCCGTCAAATGCACGGCCCTTTCTTCCTTCGTAAAATCGCCCGCGGTATAGGTAAGCCTGCTGCCAGCATTCAACCATACGGCCGATCCGTCAGGCAGGATAATCTTTGTGCGGGAACCATTGCGGGTAGATACTTCACTCAGCTGGGCCGGATCGCCATTCCTGTTTGTGAAAAAAATGGCAAAGACAACCGCCAGCACGATGCAGGCAGCTGCCGTAAGCCATTTAGCTGTGTTAAGACGTGAAATATTAAAATGCGCCTTGTTTGCGCGCTGATTCTCTTTTTTTTCACTGATAGCCTGCCACAGGCGAAGGTATTTGCCATCCAGCTTCCCGCTTTCCTCTTCAGACGCCGCATCCCAATGCTCGGCCATCATGGCATATACCTCACGCAACTCAGGCTGCTGATCCATCAGTTCCTGCAAAGCGGTTAGCTCATGCGGCAATGCTTCACCTGAAAGTTTCCTGGCCATCAGGTTCCATATCTTGTCTTCTTCCATTGAAAAAACGAGTGGTCCTACCTTATAAGACAACAAAAAAAGGGTTCCCCCTTAGAGAGCAGAAAAAAAAATTATTTTTTTTGACCGGGATGCGAGGCAAGGTAATCCCGGATGAATTTTGCGATCCGTTTGATAGCGATTGTCATTTGCGCATCTACTGTATGTTCGGAGATATTCAGAATTTCCGCCACTTCGCGGTATTTCAGTTGATTATCCCGCACCATGGTGTAGATCAGCCGGCATTTAGGAGGCAACAACTGAATAGCCGCCGAAATCCTTTCAGCCATTTCCCGGCCCATCAGCAGCATTTCCGGGTTAAAATCATTGGTATTCAACCCTTCAGGATATTCGTCCACCAGGGAAAGCAGGTCTTTGGATTTACTCGCCAGGAATGTAAGCGATCTTTTCTTTACTGCAGTGAAGAGATACACGGAAATGGAACGGATCTCCGGAAGCCTGGCCCGCTGGTTCCATACGGCAACGAACACGTCCTCCACTATTTCTTCCGCCCCCATCTCATCTTTAATAAGTGTTATAACAAATGATTTCAGCTTTGGGTAAAAATAATCAAACAGGCGTCTATAAGCCCTTTCGTTATGCTGGGCAATAAGGTCTTGAAGATGCGAAAGCTCATCTGGTTGCATACAGGCAATATAAGCATAAGCCCGAAAATAAAAAATAGACGTTAAAATGACAATTATTATAAATGAGATTCCGGGCAGATAAAAGGCCCCTGCTGCTGGCTCATAACTGCCTGCTGCCGATCAGGAGCAACCAACGTTTCAATAGTTGCCCGGAGGCAATCGCCGATCAACGCGGCATCCGCAAGAATGTTTGAATAAATTTCTCAAATTTATTTTCTTCCAAATGGAGACTTCTTCATTAAGGTTTTCAGTGCACTTTTATATGAATCTAAACCACCAAATGCCGGAGCCCTTGAGTCGGAGAAAATTTGTTCGCCATGATCATTGTATACACCGACAGTTACATGTGTATCATAGTTTACGGTTGTATATGAATTAGTGGTGCCGTAAGCGGTTCCTTTCGTTTTATCATCCTTAGTTTTAGAATCATACGATGCTATGCCACTTCCAAATGTTTGCGTTCCCTTGTTCTGAATGGAATATGATCCTATCACAACATATTCTACTCCCAATAATTCTGCCCATTCCTTTGGTGTAAACATCGCCAGATCGCTAGCCTGAAGGTTTTTCTTAGCCAGAATATTATTGGTGGTCATGGGATCCTGGATAGTTTGGAAAGGCGATTGCGCCCTGAGGGCATTGACGCAAGATTCCTGTATTTGTTTACTCATTGCAGGTGTTGCCAATCCCTGCTCATTCGTTTCAATTTCAAATGGAAGAACAGCAACTTTATTCTTTCTCTGTTCAGGTGACGCCAGTTGCGGAGTGTTTGCAGGCTCGGCCCGGGTTGCTGTAGCCGCAGGCTGTTGATCAAATGATTCCGTTCGCCCACTTGCAAATTCTACCCTGCTTATTTCAGATTTTTCTATTTCATATTCCGCAGTTTCCTTGCTATACGTAAATTTAACTGCTGTTGCTGTTACGGTAATAACTTTTCCAGATTTCCTGTCACCGTTTTTCATGACTAACACGTCTTCTTTACTCTGAGCGAACGTCTTTACAGAAATTGACACGAAATAGGCTAGTAAAATTAATACCATCAGCTTAATGACTTTTCTCATGGGTTAAAGGTTTAATTTTTTAACAATTTGTATCGGCTTTGGTTGTGCCATTTATACTTACCCTTGAATTATGAATAGTTTTATCACTATGTATCATATTGCATTGCAAACACTCAATACTATTTATAAATAAGTATAATATATATACAAATAAGACTCTTCTACCCCTTATGGTAATAATTATACCCCGTTCCCGACTACTGATATTAACGGATCATTACTTACTTTGGATTGAAAAATAATGAATATTCAGTTCATGAGATATCTTTCAGATCAGATTGCTGTTACAGCTCATTTAAAGGATCTTCAGAAGGAGAATTTGAAAATCTTGGAAAAATCGGCACCGGAACTTTCCTAAATCGGAATAAAATTTGCTGAACGCCCAGTCGCAAAAGGTTAAGGGCCGGTAGCTACAATGGCGATACGTCATCAGCCTCTATCGTGCACCGGGTTCAATTTCAATTGAGCAAGACAATTCACAGCATACTTCCGGAAATGAAAAGGGCGCCCATAAATATGAGCGCCTTCATTTAGTAGATGGAAATGTAATTTATAAAATTGTAAAAAGTCATGGCTGGAATTTCCAAAGCCGGTTGCTTTTTCCCAGGTAATAAGCCGCATTTTCTGTAGCAGCCCCATACCCGGCTCCGCCGTTATGCGGAATAGGTGAGGGTACATTCGTACCCATGGCATTAAATGCGGCCTGGGGCATTACTGGAAGCGTCGTCCAGGTGTTTGTCGCATCTTCGAATGCATAAACGACCCGTTGCAGGGTGAATGACTGCGTGATGTTGAAAATGCTTCCTCCGCCAATGTAACCTTTACCGCCGATAGCGAATCCAAAACCTCCAATCCGGTAATAATACCTTTCAGGATGCGCTGCAACTGGTGTAAACGTTAGCGCCACAGGATCGAACCGCTGAAAATCAGCCAACCCGGAATTACTGTTCGTATTATTGGCCCCTCCACCCCCGATGATGGCCTTACCATTCAGCACGAAGCAGGTTACCCCTCTGCGCTTCTCTCTCCCTACAGTTCCAATGACAGGAAAAGTAACCGGCAATTTCATCCATGTATTGGTCAATGGGGAATATTTGTAAAAATCATCCAGGAACACGGTTGAAAAAGGGCCGCTTTCACGCAAGCCCATGCCAATGTATCCTATACCATTTATCGCAAAGCCACAGGCATCCAGTCTTTCAGAACCGGCTGGCATATCCGCAATCCTGTGCCATGTATCGGTATCAGGGTTATACTCATAGAAATCCCTGAAATTTGTTCTTGCTGTCACGCTACCTGTGGAGCTATACGAAACAACTCCGCCATTACCTACATAGGCCTTCCCGTTTATAACAAAAACGCTGGCGTTGCTGCGGCCGGCGCCTGGAAAATCTTTTTTCATCTCCCATGTTCCCGCAAGCGTATCATAAGCGTACAGTTTCCTGCTATAGGTCGTAAATTGCGCGGTAAAAGGCGGTACGCTTTCCCCTCCTCCGAAATATACCTTTCCTCCTATTGCAAAAGAAAAACCATAAGCCCTCATGGAATCGGGAAACTCACCAACCTGCCACCACTGCCCCGCAATATACATTAAGCGGCTTTCAGCCGTTATTCCTTTTGACCTTACATGTACCTTTCCACTTCTGTTCAATCCGCCCGGAGCGGCCACCATCAAGAGTTTGTTTGAAACCTGCAGCACTGTGCCCTGAGTCTTGTTGTCCGCGTTGCCGAACCAGACTTCAACATCTTCACTAAAGTTTACCCCGTGGATGACAACGGTATCTCCTTCGTAAAATACTTCCGGCGAAAAATCATTGATAGTTACCCTGCCCATCGTACTATCTACCCCCTCATCCTCTGCCGGAAACACCACTCCTTTGTTGCAGGCGGAAGCCGCTATCATAAATGCGAGCAAACTCAATAAAATTACTTTCATGTCTGATAAATTTATTCTTCTTAAAATGTGTAACGGGCGCCGAACTGGGCCTGGCATCTGCTAGCCATGTAATTGACAGAATAAGGTTTGCCCGGGTCCTGGAAGTAATATACCGGGTAACCTCCTTGCGTATAAGGCTTGTTAGACTCGTTCATACGCGGTATCAGACCTACGCTCGCCGTGCTGTTAAAGGTATTCGGCGAGAAATATTGTACCCCCCAATTCCTGTTCAGCAGTTGCGTCAGGTTCATGATATCGAGCGTGATCGTGATGGTTTTGCGTTCATCAGGTTTACCCAAATAAAAATCCTGTGCAATGCGGAGATCCGCCTGGTAGTTCCACGGTGTTCTGCCGGTGTTCCTCGTAGTATAGTCACCCCTTCTGCTTCTCAGGTATTTATTCCCGTCGATATACCGGTCAAACGATTCTGCTTGTTCCGCCGCAGTGTGAATGCGCCCTTCCCTGTCTGAATAATCACTGAAGAAACGGATAGTTTCGCCTGATTTAGGGATATACGCCAGGCTGGTCTGCTGACCGGTTTGCTGCACTGAATAGTTTACAAAACCATACGTAAACGGCGAACCACTTTGCACTGAGCCAAACAGCTGTAACATGGTGGAGCCGAACCGGTATTTCAACTGGTAACCCGCTGAAAGGATAATGCGGTGGCGTATATCGAAGTTACTCAATGCAAGACCCGGATCGTTCGGGTTCAGCGCCTGGTTCAGCTGCCAGTTGCTCTCAGGACTGTTGCGGATGCCGTTGCTGATATCCTTTGCTTTACCATAGGTATAAGCAGCGCTCCAGTTGAAGCTTTTCTGCATGTCGCTGGAAACCTGGAAAGTGACGGCATAACTATGCCCCTTGCCGGTATTACTCAGCAAATAAATACTGGTAAAACCCGGATCAGTGCCAGCACCCGTAAATATCGGCTGCTTCCGGGTAATGGTATCATAAGCATAATAACCAGGCGAATCTTTCAGATTGATCTGCTGGAAAAGTATGTCCTTTACAACTTTAGTATAAACGGCCTCAATGCTGAACTTATAACCTGCTGGTGAACTATAGTCGATCGCCAGGCTGCTCCTCCATGTTTTCGGCATCTTGAAGTCGTTATCTATCAGATCAGCCTGCGTTTTCCCGGCATCTGGATTGTTGATGATCTGCCCATTCTGCGCGGCAAACCACGCGATGCCCTGGGCATCGGCCCGGAGAGGACTGACACCTGGTACGAATTGTATGTTCTGAGCACGCGCATCATACGATCCAAAAGTTTTCCCATTGTTATAATAAGCATATCCAAGCCATGCGAACGGAATACGCGAAACGAACATGCCCGACCCGCCACGAATTACCAGGCTGCGGTTTCCAAGAACGTCCCAGTTAAATCCTATACGGGGCGAGAACTGTGGCGAACTGAAAAAATCATTCCTGATCTTCGACGCCGGCGTATAGGTATATCCAGCATAAACGGACGTAAGCATGTTGTCCGTAATGGCTTCCTTTACACGGTCAGGCAATACGGGTCTGTCCGGAAGATTCGTATAGTCGATCCTGATACCAGGAGATATACTGATCCTGTCTGAAAGGCGGATCTCATCCCTCACATAAGCAGAAAGCAAATGAACGTTGAAGCGTGCGGAGGGATTCGCCATGAGATAAGGCCGTGAATTATCGAGATAATTGAAATTACCTCTTACCCTCGCCGGTTGTGACTCCAGGAAGGCTTCCACGCCGCTCAGGGCGCTACCCGAGTACCCGCTTTGATAATCTACACGTCCGTTAAAAGAATTGACAAAGTTGTAAGTAATATCATACAGTTCGTTGTGCGTACCGAAGAGGATGGTGTGCTTGCCGCTGTATAGAGTGAGATTGTTGGTCAGTTCCCAGGTGCGCTGCCTGAAATCGAACACGCTGGCCTCCCTGTCAGTACCAAGGAAGATGGTAGTGCCCGGCGTGCGCCCTTCGATCTGTACCTGGGCCATTTCGGGGAGGCTTCCCGGTTCACGGTTGTCGTTTGCACGGGTATAACCGATGACCAGGCTGTTATGAAGGCGGGGGCTGAAGCGGCTTTTCAGCTCGGCTACCGTAGCGCTTTGCTTGTTTTTTTGCATAAAAGCGATGCTGCCAAACCTGAAGTTCAGCTCGTCCCTTTCCAGGTTGGAAGCTTCGGAGAACATAGTGTTGTTGCGAAGCGACAGCTGATGCTTGCTGTTGATGTTCCAGTCCAATCTCACAAAAACCTTCTGGCTAGAAGCATGAATGGTCGTATCGCCAAAAGCGCCCGGATCATAAACAGGGCGGTTGGGATCGTCCGCAGCGTGTACGCCGGGGTTGAGCAGAAAATTCCTGATGCGGATCGCGTCGTCCTTCGTAAGTATCTTGTCGCTTGCGGCCGTTCCCGCGCCATTCTGAACAGGGTCGGTACGCGATCCCGCTTCCATGTTAACGAACGCGAACAGTTTGTTTTTAATGATCGGGAAACCGATCCTTGCGCCAGCCTGGTACTCTTTAAAGGCTTTTGGCATCTCACCGTTGCCGCCATGCTTGTCCTTGCTGACCAGCAGGCTGTTCCTTCCGAAAGCATATACCGATCCTTCCGTAATATTGGACCCGGAACGGGTTACCGCGTTCACGGAAGCACCTGAAAAATTGCCGAGCTTTACATCATACGGAGCTACATATACCTGTACATCCTGGATAGCATCCAGCGATATTACATTGCTTCTCGTAGAAGAACCGGGCATACCCGAAGTGCCCGTCACGCCGCCGGCGGAAGGCGAAAAGCCGATCGCATCATTGTTTACGGCGCCGTCGATGGTAACGTTATTGTACCTGAAACTGGAACCGGCGAAAGAATTATCCTTCGTAGCCTGCGGGCTTAAACGTGTAATGTCTTGCAATGAGCGGGAAACGGTTGGTTGTGCGTTGAGCCTGGAATTATTGATATTTGTACCAGCCCCGAACCGGTTGGCAGGTTGATTTCGTTTAGCTGATACTGTTACCGATTTCAGGTCACTTACTTTCTCTGCCAGGTGTACGGGCACTTCCACAGGAACACCCAGTTTTATCACCAACTGCTGTACGACGGCTTCTTCGTAACCCATGCTGCGGGCCGTTAACACGTAAGGCCCTCCTACCCTGAGCCCGGCGAAGACAAACCGGCCGAACTTGTCGGTTACCGTTTTGTAGGAAGTGCCGGTAGGCATATGTATCATTATCACAGCCGCGCCGGCCTGAATCTCCTGTTTGTTCCCGGCCGTAACAATACCTCTTGCCTCACCGCTTGTTTCCTGCGCCAGAACGGCCGCGGGAGCGGCAAACAGCAGCATAAAGGCAAACAGGACGGTGAGTGTGTCTTTTATTCTTGTTGACATAAGTATAAATGTTATCGTATAATTTCCTGCGTGATGCAGGCTTTCACATTAGGAATGTTACCCGTGGCCTTTACGAAACTATTCCAGCTGGTATAAGCCGTATTGAGATCAAGTGTATTAAGGACAGGAACGGTGGTGTACCTTCCGCCTTCATACAATACAGGCTCAAGGTTCAGGTATAGCGTAGGGCTGATGACACCTGCGGGTAAACCTGTGGATGCCATAGAAGGTGTGCTCCCTTTCGCATAAAAAGAAATTTCATGACGGCTCCAGATAAGGTTGACTGCGATGTTCAAAGGAAGCACCGGAGTACCGTCGATCAGAATCGTTTTGGGATAGATCAGATCGATCCCGTTCGGCGCCAGCAAAGAATCGTAGGGAATTCTTTCCAGTTCGTAAAAAGGCGCGTTGACCGCATCGCTGAGAAACCTTCCGCTTACGGTGCCGAGTTTTTTGAAATCCGTGTAACTGCTTGGCCGCTGACTGCCAGACCTTATTGGTTTCCATTTTCCCTGTAATGTATCATATGTCATGCTGGACGCAGTGAACCACGCAATGCGGTGGTACACGTCGAATTCATCCGGCAGGAAAGACGTACTGTTGGTATTGTTGAATACCCTGAGGTACAGCTTCCCGGCCTGAAGCGCCTGGCCCGCATAATTTTCCTTTCTTACCAACAGATGGTATTTTTCCGGTGGAACGCTCCCGCCATCGAAACTTTGAAACCTGCTGCCGATTTCCTGTACATCAAACATCCGGTTATTGACAAGTTTCATGGTGTAAGACTCAGAAGATTTTAATTCCACCACGGTGTCGAGTGCAACAATAGTGTTCATGCGGGTACCTTTGAGCGGCAGGCTTTTTTGCGCCTGCGAAAGCCTGAAGAAAGGTATACGCGTTACGAGGTAATCTATCGGTTGATAATCCTCATTGTATAAAGTACGGTACACACATACTATGCGATGTTTTCCGGCCGGCACGCGTGCCCAGCGGGCAAGGTCCACGCCTCCTTGCACAGGTGCGCGCTCAAGTCCCAGCACCCCGGGCCAGTCTACCTGTATATTCCTCTCCTGGTCCCCTACTTTATCGGGCTGGTAAGGATAAAAATTTTGTTGTATGCCAATAAAGTCGCCGGTCATTTTCGCGGCAACGGGTAGTCCCTGGTCATCCATCTCCGGATCGATAAAAAAGCTTACCAATGGCCCGGGCCGCATTTGTGCAGGTGTGGCAGGAAAAAAGCCCGTCGGGGGATCGCTGCCGTAAAATGCGCTGATGGTTTTATTCTTAACGGCAGGCGGAAAGTACCTGTCATTAGGTTCTTCATCAGGCATATTAGGGTAATAGGAAATTCCATTGAAAAACCTTACATATGCCGCGCCCTCCATGGGCCGGGCCCGCTCCTTGCTGCATCCTCCTGCTGTTACCAGCAGGATCGCGGCAATCAGTATCCTAACGATATTATTTTTCATCTTGTTTATTTTATGTGATTGATGATGATCAGCCTTGGTTGTGCCGGATCAGGCGCTGTTGCCGTGCTTCTTCCGATCACCGCGATGGTGAATACGCCATGGTCGGTATATTCATTGGTCAGGCTCACAGGCGGATAGGCCAATGCGGCCGCATTTACGCCGAAGTAATTCCGGTTTTGCGTCTTCGCCATCAATGCTATACCGTTTTTGCTCAGGCCCGGTGTATTGCGGATGCTGTCGCGGTCTACTACGCGATATGCAGAAAGATCCACGGTATTGGTCTTGGCAGGGAAAAAATTAGCGCATTTTCCCAGGGGACGGCCTTGCTGAAGTATAATATTATTGCCTGTCTTATCAGGGACGATTGTTGTACACCAGCTGACGGCATTCCGTACGAACGCCGCTTCCTTTACGTCGGCCACCATGTTCAGGAACGTAACATCGGTCGCCCAGTAGTCCATATAACTTCCCGTCTGCGTGAAAACATTAGCAAGCGTGCGCGTAAAGGACATATCATTGTAGACCGGCGCTGAAGTAACCCTTCCGTCGATATCCTCGTAAATCCATACGCTGACATTATCGCCCTTGTGCGTTTCAAAACGCCCTTCATGAATCACACGGCCTCCGTCATCTTTTACCTGCACCTCATGCCATCCATTCTGAATGATCTTATAACTGTCCGCGCCGGAATCTATGCCATAGGCAAGATTTTGAAACGGCATTCCGTCCACGATTGCAGCAAGCGTCCCTTTCCCGGGAAGGGCATGAATGACCTGCACCCGGCTGTAGTCCAGGTTCTGGGGCTTGATATCCTGCACCAGCTCATAACAGTTCGTATAATACGGCGAGGCGGCAGGTGTTGACGGTGCAGGCGGCGTGATCTGGCGGGGGCTTATCACGATAGTGTAAACTCCCCCGGCAAGGTATGTTTTGATGCGCGCTATGGGCATGGACTGGATGAACGTAACCCCTTTGAAACGAGTGCTCATATTAGGTATGCTGCCTCCGTACGGGTTCGTATAACCGTTTACAGCGCGTGGCGCGCCTATATCCCAGGATAATTCCCCCTTAGGTTCAAAAAACTTTTCAGACAAAAATTCGCCTTGCGTATTCCGGATGCGGAAATAATAGGTTCCATAAGGCAACTCCGTATATGCGCCGGCATTACCCGGTAAAATATTGCTGGTAGCGCCGCTCACCGGCGTACCATCTCCATAGGTGAGCGTAACGCCTCCATTGCCTGTAAGATTGGAACCTGTGGACATGCTTCCCAGGTTTATGATCCGTATTTTAAACCGCGACGGATCTGCGGCAGGCAATACATCCCTGGGAAATACGCGTACATTCATGCCGAAAGGTTTGCCATCGGACACTTTAGAGTATCCGGGAACAAGAAACCCTTTTTCAAAACCGGAACAGTTCTTGCAATCAGTCCGGCCCAGGTAAAAAAATACGTCCTGGGCAGCCGAACCGTTTTTATGCAGTACCGTGGTAATGGTGTCGTGTACCATTTCCGCACCCAGCCTGGCGCGAAACGTATTTACACTCACGCTTACGCTGTCCCCGCGAAGCAAAGAATCAGGCACCATTACAGGATTGCCGCCCTGGAGGGACGGATGGAAAGTGCCGGCGGATTTCCTCCAGATACCATCCGAGATAAAGTAAGGCGTAGGAGGAAAATTCGGCGGACCTTCAGCGGCATCAAAAAACTGGCTCATAATGCCTGAAGTAAGCACGCGGCCATTCATCGTAATTTCCGCGTCATAAGCAAAATTCAACAACCGTAAAGGCGATGCGGAATTAGGCGCCAGCGGCGATGGTTGGATCTGCGGAGGCAACGGCGCTTCTTTTTTACATGCCGCCATCGCCAGCATGAATAACAACAAAGCGCAGGTATTGCGTAATTTTAATCTCATAAACGTTAGGTTAAAAAATATCATAAGTAAGACCGATCATTATTTCAGTACCCCGGTAATATGCTCTTCTTACATATTCCTTCCCGAAATACAGACCCTTGTTGCCATAGTTGGTATATACCTCTTTGTATGGAGGATTCAGCAGATTTTTGGCAAATCCTTTCACCGCCCACTTTTTAAGTATCCGCTGGCGGAATACGAAGTCCAGTACAGGCACCGGTCTGTCATATATGTCCGGTTCACCGGTAAGCACGATCTGCAGCAGCCGTTCTCCCATCTGGTTAAAGCTGGCGGTAAGACTGGTGCCTGTTTTCGGGTTCTCGTAATCCAGGCTCACATTCAGGGAATATGCAGGCTGGTATTGCAGCGGGGACTTCTCGGGAGCGTAGTTGTCTATCAGGCGCGACTTTGCAAGCCTGTCCTTATTACGTTTGATGTAACTATCCGCCAGGATGAGATTGGTATTGAAAAAGAAATGCCGGAACGCATATCCCATAAATTTCAGGTTTTTCCTTGCTTCCAGCTCAATGCCCCTGATATGACCGCGTTCACGGTCGTTATAAAACTTAACCTGGCTGAAATCGTACCCGTTTGCGGTAGTGCCGGCGGAATCGTTGCTGTATACGCGCGTCAGCTGACCATCAATGAGCTTGTTGTATACGGACACGGCGAATACTTCCCCGGGAGCCGTAAACCATTCAGCACGCAGGTCGAAACTTTGAGAATACTGGTTTTGCAGGTCAGGGTTACCGGTCACGATAGCAAACTGGAAAGGATCATACTGAGTGATGGGGATCATCTCCCGCAGTTCGGGTCTTGCAAGCGTTGTGTTGTAAGACGCCCTTACGTTCAGGTTTTCTTTGGGCTGATAAATCAGGTTCACGGAATAGTAAGGCTGGAACCCGACACTGTAATTGATCGCCGGATCGAATGTCGGGTTGTAAACTACCGGTGTGGCGGTACTGCTGCGGTCTGTGGCCGTAAGCATGATGATGTTGCTGGTATCGAGCAAAGCTTTCACCTGTGTTTTTTCAAACCTTACGCCACCCGCCAATCGGAGATTGTTCCTCAACTGGAGGTCCCCCATCGCGTAAGCAGCTTCCGCAAGGGAGTGGCCTTTATAATTATTGATCGACTTCGCCACTTCATAGATAAATCCTGAAGGATATGCCTGTCCTTCATTCAGCTGGCTTTCGCCGTTCATCAAAGCGACTTTGTCATATGCGATCATTTTATCGAGGTCGCCACTTACAGCCGACAAAGCCGCGCTGGACGGGATCGTTTGCAGATATTCCCGGTAATCACGCTCTTTCCTCAAAAAGTAATACCCTGTTTTGAAAAGATGTTTGCGGTTGGCAACGATAAATGGAACAGTAAGATCCGCCTGGTAATTCTGATTATGCTCGTCCAGCAGCCTGTAAGCCCTGTTGTTCGGGTCGTACAATGCGCCGCCCGCTAATACGGAAGCACGCGTGCCCGTCAGGAACGACCAGAAATCGGCGCCTGGCGCTTTATTCACATAATTGTATTTATTGCTGTCGATCACCACGCTGGTAAACCGGTAGTCAGGATTATTCTGTTTGCCGTTGCTGAAACTGACGTTCCATTCAAACACAATAGGATTGACACTGCGGCTGACTTTATGTTTTCCCCGGCCCTGGTACGTATTCATCATACGTTCTTCCTGCCGGAGGCTGTATACCTGGTTAAGAATGGGATATTGCTGCGCCGAAGCCGGGAAAGAACCGGTGAGTGAAGTGCCCTGCCCTTCCGCGGCTTTGTTCCCGATAAAGTTAAGACTGATATCATGCCCTTTCGCGGGCCTGTAGGACAAGCCCAGCAAACCACCAAAATTCAGGCTTTCAATCCCGGTATTTTCCGTTTGTACCAGCTGGTCGTTCAGGGTTACATTATTCGCGGTATTGGAACCTGGAATAAAAAGAGGGTAACGGTAACCCACTCCCTGGTAAATGCTCCAGCTTGCAAGCCGTGCGTTCTGCTTGGCTTCCGTGCGGTAATAATAGTTCGCTCCCGCAACAATACCGAATACCTGTTTGCCCCATTTGTAATTATTCCCGAAACTGAAGGAATATTGCTGGTTCGGTTTGGATTTTTTATACTGCGTGGTAAGTACCGGGTCGAAGCTTTTCATGATCCTGTCAATCCTTCGTGCCTCCATACGGCCTTCGGGCGTAAGACGGGCGGAATAAAGAAATTGCTGGATCCTGCGGCTGGTGGTATAAGTGTTGAACGCGTTGGCCGGATCTATTGACGCGGGGTATTCATCTGAAAGGCGTAGAAATTCAGGGCTGAGATTTTTCTTTTTTACATTTTGACCCCATTGTCCTAATTCACTATTGTAAAAAGAATTAAGGTCTCCACCCAATCCTACGGTTGTGTTTGTCCCTACCTGCACGCTGAAGGTCAGGCTAAGGCTGTCTGGTATGGATTTCGTCCGCAATTCCACAATGCCCGCGGCCGCATCGGCAGGTTTGTCGGGTGTCACGGATTTCAGGACTGCGATATTCTCAAGCAAACCCGCCGGTACAAGATCAAGCGGCACGCTGTTGTTGTCAGCATTTGCATTCGTTAGGCGCGCACCGTTCAGCTGCCCGACCACATTCCTGTCTCCCATGCCGCGAATGGATACATACTTATCATTTGTAACCGTTACGCCGGAAACCCTTTGAAGCGCCTGCGTAGTGGTCAGGCTGGCAGTTTTCTCGATGTTCCTCGCGGAAATGATATCCGAGATCATAGCGGAATTTTTACGCTCGTTCAGCACAGCTGCTTCGTTGTTGTATTTCCGGCGGGCTTCCACGGAAACTTCACCCAGCAATTTCCTGTCCTGTGTAAGTTGGATCTCAACATCACCCTTTCCCGCCTGGACCTTCACCGTTTTTTTTACATAGCCTATATATGTAAGCAACAAAACGGCCTGCTTATCCTTCAGGCGAAGCACGAAAATGCCGGAAGCATCCGTTATGGCATTCTGCTGGGCGCCCTGGACGATGACCGTTACGCCGATAAGCGGTTCTTTTGTTTGCATGTCCAGCACGCGCCCTTTCAGGATGAAGCTGACCGCTGCCTGTTGCTGAGTACCCGGGGCAACAGCGACATTGTTTCCCACGATATGATAGCGGATGCCGGTTTTTGCGGCGATCTCGGCCATTGATTGGTCCACAGGTTTGCTCTGCCAATTGATCTTTTTTACCGTAATTCCACGCAGACCGGCCTGATCGAAACTAAAGTTCCGACCGGTCTGTTCTTTGATTTTCCCGATAAGTTCTAAAAGACTTATTTCCTCCGTTTGCAGCGTTATATTTTCAGCCGCTTTCCGTTGTGCCAGCAGATACGACGGCTGCAACAAAATGAGCGCCAGCAAAGGCATGCAAAAGGAATTCCGCAGCGGCCTCAGCCACCGGATAAATCCTGTTGTGAACATCATTGATAATAATTTAAGTGTGAGTGTTTTTGCAGGCGGAACATTCGTTCCGCCCTGCTGCTAGTTGTGTTTAATGTAAATGGTGTCCTTTTCTGTTACAAAAGTATAGTGATAAATAAATAGCAGGTTGTGCAGCACATCTTTCCAGTTTTGCCCTCTTTCATATACGGCGGTAACTTTTTCCGAAAGCAGCACCTCGTCTTCGCACGAAATATTGATGGCATAAAAAGCTCCGATCTTCTTCAAAGCGTCGCGCATTGGCATATTGTTCAGCACCAGCGCGCCGTGCCGCCATGCATCTACAGCGTCCGAATGGATTGAAGAAGGCGCGCCAAGGAAAGCGGACTGTGAAGCCTCAAGCATCTGCCCCGGCTTAAGCGTATATGACAGGCTGCTGTCCATTAAATGACTTATTTTTATTTTTCCGCTGAGAAGGCTTATCTGGACACGTTGGCCAGAATCGAAACCGTCGATATTAAATTCTGTACCCAGTACCAGCGTTCGGATATTGCCTGCAGCTACCTCGAAAGGCTTCACAGCATTCCCTTCCACTTTGAAAAATGCTTCCCCCCTTAACTTTACCATACGATCGGCCTCAAAATCAGCGGACACCAGCAAACATGCCCCGGTATTCAACCATACCTGGCTGCCGTCAGCCAGCCTAACTTTCAATGGATTTTTACCAGGATTCTGAATAGTATCCCATTGCAACTTTTGCGTAACATGTAAAGAAGAAGTGGTTTTCCGGTCCTGGAGTAATACCATGGAGACAATGGCTATTGCGCCTGCCATTACCGCGGCCGACGCATATTTGATCCATGATATTTTTCTGGTTACCGGCTGATCGTTATGCTCGCTGCGGATACGTTCCCGGATCACCTGGAGCATCTGGTCAGCTTCTGATTCCTGCGGCCGTACTGATTTCGATGATGAAAATGCGGAAAGCGGGAAAAGCTCTTCCCTCAAATGATCCGCACCGGTTTCATCGAAATATTTCCAGAAGAGTTCTTCTTCCTCGCGGGTGGCGCTGCCGTCGAATATTTTTCCTGAAATTGTTTTCAGCCTTTCTATTGATGCCATAATTCGTGCTTGCTTATAATGAAGACACGCGCATCAGAAAACCGGGCCCCGGATGTATATTAAGGGAATGTTAACAATCTAAAGGCTTACCAGCAGGGATAACAATTCTTTCCGGAGTATCTTCAGCGTACTGCCCATTCTTCTTTTTACAAGCCTTTGGTTGATACCAAGCTCCGCCGCTATCTGTTCGTAAGTCAGGTCGTGATCACGACTGAGTATGAATATCTCTTTTTGCTCAGGATCGAGCCTTGACAGGCAATCCTGGTACTGACGCCAGATTTCATTGAATTCCAATGATGGTTCCAGATTTTCTGACAAATAAGCGGAGGAAGCCGCCTCAGCTTCATATGCCGCCTCCAGGCGCCTGCGACGGAGGAAATTATACAAGTGATTGCGGGCTATAACAAATATATACGCTGTAAGGATCACATCGTCCGGAAGCTGAGTGCGTGTGTGCCATAGTTTAAGGAAGGTATCCTGCGTCAGCTCTTCCGCCAGGTCCCTTCTCTTGACGCAACCGGTCAGGTAAGCCAGCACACGTGGCATCAAAGTATAAAAAATAATCGTAAAGGCTTCATGATCAGAGTTTTGAAGCGCTTCAGCTAGTTCCTTATTATTCAATTCGCCTGGAGGAATTTCCTGGAAGTTCCGTCTATTCTGCATTGCCTCGATATTTCCGGTTACACATTTTTAAATATTCTTCCGGGTGCAAAACAAGGGAATTAGATACAGATTAATCACAGGGATTACCTCGTTTGAGAAAATTTAAAATAAAAATAACACCACTCCATGTGCTGGCGCATCAGGATCCAAATCCAATTTTTTTTACAATTTCCTGCCTGTAAGTCTTACCGACAGGTATAATGTAATCGCCTATGCGTAAACAACTCCCATCGACTGCATCTACTGCATGGATATAAACAATATAAGATTTATGTACTCTGAGGAATCCTTGCGCGGAAAGGATCGCATCAAAATTCTTCATGGAATCCAGTGTTATGATATAACGCTCTTTCAGAAATATCTTAACATACTGTTTTGATCCTTCAAGGAACAGGATATCCGCCACCGGGATCTTTTCAATGATGCCATTGGCCTTTACGAAAATGTACCCCTGCCGGTTTCCCTGCGCGGGCAGAAATTGGTGATATGCCAATACTTTATTCACTGCCATCTCAAAACGTTCGAACAAAAAAGGCTTAAGCAAGTAGTCCACCACCTGCAGCCTGAATCCTTCATAAGCGTAATCCTGGTAAGATGTCGTGATAATGGCATGCGGCTTGCTCTCAAGGCTGCCCAAAAGCTCAATTCCTGTAAGATCCGGCATTTGAATATCAAGTATGACCAGGTCCACGCCGCTCTGCTCGATTGCGGTTTTTGCTATCCTGGCATCTGTAAACACTCCTCTCAGCTCAAGCTGCGGCAACCGTGAAATATAATCGGAGAGCAGCCGGAGAGCAAGATCATCGTCGTCCAGTATGACGCAGCTTAGCTTCATTTTTCAACATTTAATTTATGGATCAGCAATACCACATCGAAACGGCGGCCGTCGTTGAAAATGTTCAGCTCATATGCTTCTTTGTATACCAGGCTCAGCCTGTGCTTTACATTGCTAAGGCCTATACCTGAAGAAATGTCCTTATGCGGGCGGCTGTCAAAAGAATTCGATACGCGGAAATAAATCTTTTCGGGCTGAACGTCAAATAAAATATCGATGAACGCGCCATCCCTGTCAAGATTGCCATGTTTGAACGCATTTTCAACGAAGTTGATGAAAAGAAGGGACGGTACGTAAACGCCTGGTACATCCGCAGACCTTGCTTCCATCTTTACCTTTTTTTGCCAACGCTGTTTTAAAAGCTGCATGCTGATGTAGTCTGCTATATACTCTATTTCTCTTTTTACCGGAACGGCCTGTACATTACCTTCATACAACTGGTAACGCATCATGTTCGCAAGTTTTACGAGCATAGGCCCGGCATCGTCCGACTTGAAATGGACCAGCGTATATATATTATTCAGGGAATTAAAAAGAAAATGCGGGCTCACCTGTGCTTTCAGCCATTTCAGCTCCGCGTCGGTACGATATTGCTTCAACTCTTCTTCCCGGCGCAGCTTGCGGTGCAGCTCCTCTGAAACACCCGCAAAATTTATCAGCAGGCAAAAAAAAGCCAGGTAAGGCAACCTCGAATAAAGATGTTCCGCTGAAAACAGCCAGTCAGGATAATACGGGGCCATAAACAAGGCATCGATGACACAGATGGCGGCAGACATCGCCGAGCACAGACCCAGCAGCACAGCGCCATACACTACATACTTTTTTCGGAAGTAATAGACCGGCAGCAGCACCCAGTAATTAAAATACGGCACCAGCATCAGCGTCAGCACGTAAGTAACTGAATACCACCATATCTTTGACGCTGTAAAATGCAAACCGTTCTCCGGCAGCCATTGCTGAAGATACCTGACTGTCGCATTCATGAACAGCAGCCAGATGCCGGCGTGAATAAGAATTTTATAGACCTGCCTTTTCATAGCGATTGTAAAAATGCGAAATATTCCTTACCCCGGTCTTACTTTCGTTCATGAAAATCATCCGTTGGTTCAAAATATTCTTACCGGCTATATGAAGAGCATACATTTGCCGTTATCAGAAATAACCAAAAGTAAAAATATGAAAACCTTACAGCTGACATTGCTCGTTCTCGTACTGGCATCTTTTATTGGCTGCACCAAAGAGCCTTCCGCCAGTGTTGCGCAGGAAAAGATCCATACCACCTATGAGCTTTTTTATGACAAAAATACCGATAAAACGACTGTAAAAGCCTGGTTCAGATTCAGTAACGCAACAGGCACCCTTCTGCAATTGTCCCAGCCTTCAGACGTCCGGTTCAACAACGAGCCGCTCGTGTTCGACAGCCTGTTTGCCTATTACAAAAAAGAATACAGCGGGAGCATACAATCGGGCACGATCGTGTTCACCGACATCAATAATAAGGTTTTCCAAAATACGCTGCAATTGCCCAAGCCTGTCGCATTCCCTGAAAATTTCACCACCGTGTCTAAAAGCGCCTCTTATACGCTTTCATGGCTGGGCGACCCTGTTGGGCAAAACGAAGCCGTTGGCATCGGAATGGGATCTGCATCCGCAATCAGCGGTAATCTCTTCAACCAGCCCGGCGCAGGAGCTACAAGTATCATCCTGGAAGCCAACAAACTGCAATCCATCGCCACTACCAACGGCCAGGTGATCTGCGTAATGGACCGTTATACGCTTAACCAGCCGCAACAGGCACCGGCGGCGGGCGGCGTTGTCAAAGGCACTTACCGTACGCTCAATAAAACGATTACTTTACAATAACCTATGAATCAACTATTATGCTGAAAAAATCCTTATTCGTGATCCTCGCTGCCGGCGCACTTGCTTCCTGCAGCTCAAAGGACGATCCGGCCCCTACGGCGCCGAAGCTGATCTTCAAATTCAAATTCGATGCACAGCAGGAACGGCTGGATAACCTTGGAAGGCCCTCCTCCATAGCTGCCGGAAATGCCGGCCAGTCACCCGTATTCCGCGGGATGAGCGCTCACTACATTGAGCTGGCCCCTCTGCCGACGACCTTGCTTGAGCAGGGCACTGTCTTATACAAAAACGCGGAAACAACCGCGGGCGGCGCCAGAGCCATTGATTTCAGCAAGTCAAAAATCGCTGCTGACGGGGAAACTTTTTTCGAGATACCGTTAAAAGATGTAAAACCCGGTAAATATGAATACCTGCGGGTATCACTCGCATACCAGTCCTATGATATCAAGATCAATGTGGCTGCATTAGGCCAGGAGATTACCGGCACCGTCGCATCTTTCATCGGGTATAATACCTACATCGGCGCTTATAAAATAAAAGACAGCACGGTGACCCTTAACGGCAACAGGCCACAAGGTTACTGGTCACTGGAAGTGCCTACAAAAGTGGTGAGCGCGCAGGCGCCGGCAGGTGCTACCACTGTGCCTAATCCACTGGCAGGCACCTCTCCGATCCCACCGGGCTCCTGCGTGGTGACCGGGCCTTTTACAGGCGGGCTTTCAGTTACAGGTAATGAAACGAAAGATCTCGTGGTCACCGTTTCGCTTTCCGTTAATAAGAGTTTTGAGTGGAAAGACACGAACGGCAATGGAAAGTTTGACGTACTGGAAGGTGAGACCGTAGTGGATATGGGAATCAGGGGGTTAAAAACGATCATCAACCAATAATCGACAGGTCAGGGTTACAACACCGCCGGCAGAAGCGTAATGCTGATCTGCCGGCTTTTTTCATCCGGGGTGCTTCTGCATTTTTTTCAAAAACCTTGTACGTTTATTATTTTTGTTTATTTTAGTGTCAATCTAACAGTTATTATTAAATCCACGTATGAGACAGTTTCTTCACCGGTTATCCCGTAACCTGCTGATTGCAATGCTGCTATTCAGCGCATGCCAGCCCCGTCAGGAAAAAAAAGCGGCAAAACAGACAGTAATTCTCACTGAAGCGCAACTGCGGCAGCCTGCCCATGCCACCGAAGGCTTAAAAGTAAGAGACGGCCTGGAGGCAACGCTTTTTGCCAGCGAGCCCATGATCACCAATCCCACCAACATGGATATTGACGCGAAAGGAAGGGTATGGATCACAGAAGCCTACAACTACCGCAATCAGCTGAACCCGGACCATCCTTATAAGCAGGAAGGAGACCGCATCCTGATCCTCGAAGATTTGAACGGGGATGGAGCCGCTGATACCGCGAAGGTATTTTACCAGGATACCAGTATCAATGCAGCTTTGGGCATATGCGTACTGGGGAACCGCGTGATCGTTTCCTGCAGTCCCAATGTATTTGTATTTACAGACACTGACGGAGATGATAAAGCCGATAAAAAAGAAGTATTGTTCACCGGGATAGGCGGCGTTCAGCACGATCATGCCATTCACGCCTTTATATTCGGACCGGATGGAAAGCTGTATTTTAATTTTGGCAACATGGGCGACAGCCTGCTGGACAAAGAAGGAAAAATTGTTAAAGATCCCCAAGGCAATATTGTAGCCAACAAGGGTCAACCTTACCGCCAGGGCATGGTGTTCCGCTGCAATCCAGACGGCAGCTCGCTGGAAGTATTGGGGCATAATTTCCGGAATAATTATGAAGTGGCGGTGGATGCATTCGGCACCCTCTGGCAATCGGACAATGATGATGACGGCAACCGGGGCGTGAGGATAAATTATGTGATGGAATACGGCAACTACGGGTATACCGATGAAATGACGGGCGCCGGCTGGCAGGCCAGGAGAATCAATCTGGAAGATTCCATCCCATACCGGCACTGGCACCTGAACGATCCCGGTGTGGTGCCTAACCTGCTGCAAACGGGCTCCGGCTCACCCACCGGCATGGTGGTGTATGAAGGCAGCCTTTTACCGGAAATTTTCCATAACCAGATGATCCACGGGGAGCCGGGGCATAACGTAGTACGTTCTTATCCCGTAAAAAAACATGGCGCCGGTTACACGGCCACCATCGAAAATATCGTTGAAAGCGGCCAGGATAAGTGGTTCCGGCCTTCAGATGTGGGCGTTGCACCGGACGGCTCCCTGTTCATCGCCGATTGGTATGATCCGGGCGTTGGAGGGCACCAGGTAGGAGACCTGGATAAGGGTAGGATCTACCGCATAGCCCCTGAAGGCAATGCCTACAAAGTAAAAGCCCCGGAAATCAGGGGATCACACGATGCCATTAAGGCGCTGAAAAGCCCCAACCCCGCTACCCGCTACCTCGGCTGGACCTGGCTCCATGCGCAGGGAACCGATGCCGAGAAACCTCTGAAAAATTTGTTCACGGATGAAAATCCCCGCTTCCGCGCCCGGGCGCTGTGGCTGCTGAGCAAATTGCTCGGCAGGGGAATGGATTACGTTCGCCAGGCAATAGCTGACGATGATGAAGACATACGCATTACCGCCATCCGCGCCGCGCGGCAATTACAGGCAGATGTGGCACCGCTGCTGGCAAGCCTGGCGGAAGATCCCTCGCCCCAGGTACGCCGGGAAGTATTGATCGCCCTGCGGCATAACAAGTCACCGCAGATGCCTGCCCTGTGGGCGCAACTGGCCTCTCGCTACGATGCCCGCGACCGCTGGTATCTCGAGGCACTGGGTATTTCCGCAGACAACAATTGGAACGCCTGTTTTACCGCCTGGTTGAAACTCACCGGCAACCAATGGAACACGCCTGCCGGCCGTGATATAATCTGGCGGGCAAGAACATCCGCTGCCCTACCCCTGCTGTCGCAAATCATCAACGATCCGGCAGCCAGTCCCTTGCAAAACCTGCGGTTCTTCCGCGCATTGGATTTTTACCCGGTTTCGGAAAGCACTCCCGTGCTGCTGGGCCTGCTAAAAGGAAATCATCCGCAGCAAAACCTGGTGAATGCGCTTGCATTCACCATGCTGGATGAACAGCGGCTGGAAATAAATGCATCGGTAAGAAACGCTTTGCACAACAGTCTCGGCGCAGTTAAAGGCAGGCAGGAGTTTGTAGACCTGGTGCAGCAATATAAAATCCCTGGGCAGGATGAAGAACTGCTTGAACTGGCGGTTGCAGACAAAGGAGAACTCAGCAGCTATGCCATGAAAACGTTGCTGGATGGCGGCGGCCGGCCGCTGGTAGAACGAAAAATGAAAAAGGACACCGCTTCTGCCTCCGCCCTCGTGAAAGTGATCGGCGCCAACCAGGACAAACCCAGCAGGGAACTTTTACAAAACGTCATCCTCAGCCAATACACCCTGCCCGTAAGGATTACCGCTACCCGTATGCTAGGTAGCAGCTGGAACGGGTTCGATCAACTCTGGAAACTGGTAGAAGATAAAAAACTGCCCATGGATCTGGATACTACCGCAAAAGCAGTACTGATCAATTCCTGGCGGCAGGACGTAAAAGCGAAAGCCGTGGCATATTATGAACCAGGCAAGGTCGGCAACACCAACCTTCCTCCCATTGCCCGCCTCGTTGAAATGAAAGGCGATGCTGTATCAGGAAAGAAGATATACGCCACCTATTGCGCCAGCTGCCATATCGCAGGCAACTCCGGCGTGAACTTCGGCCCCGCACTCACTGAAATAGGCAGTAAGCTGGATAAAACAGCCATCTATGACGCCATCATCAACCCGGATGCAGGTATCAGTTTCGGTTACGAAGGAGTGCTGCTGAAGCTGAAAGACGGCAGCAGCATGCTGGGCTATATTGCCGGGGAAACGAAAGAGGAAGTGGAATTGAAGATGGCCGGCGGAAGCGGCGCAAAAATAAAGAAAGCCGACATCTTATCACGTAAAGCATATGAGCATTCATTGATGCCGACAGGGCTGGCGTCAGCAGTTTCTGGACAAGAGCTGGCAGACCTGGTAACCTACCTCGGCACCTTGAAAAAATGATGATTATAAATACCCGCCTGACCGGAGTGCGTCCATCAGTTGGGCGGGTATATCTTCTTTCACGTCAATATCATTGAGGACCGGAAGCAAACAAAAGCTCATCCGCCCTGTCGCGGCCGTTTTCAGCGTTTCAGCGAGCAACGTCGATGTACTCCAGCTTTTCCCTTCAAACAATGGCGGACAAGGTTTTTTTATACCCAGCAGGTAATACCCTCCGTCTGTTGCAGGCCCCACAACCAGGTCGTTCGTCTGCAACAATTCAAACGCCTGCCCTATCACCCCGGAAGTCAATTCATAACAATCACTCCCGATAATGACCACCTGCGCGTAGCCCGCTTTAAATAGATCCTGGAAGGCTGCATGCATACGCTCCCCAAGGTTTCCGCCCTGCTGAACCTTCTTGGAAAACATTGCCGGATCCCAGATATCAGGGTTGCCCACTTTTTCGGAATAGTACACGAACTTGTCACAATGCAGGGGCCGGGTGATCGCTTCGGTATGTTCCAGCAACTTGTTATAAACGGCAAGTGCTGCTTCGTTTCCCAAAGTGGCGGCAATCCTGGTTTTGACTTCTCCGTACACCGGGTTCCGGGTGAATATGATGAGCGCATTCTTCTCCATTTAAAACGGTTTAAGTTACTGCTCCTCCGCAACTGGAGCCAGCCCCGGCGGTACAACCATAACAATGCTGGTTCAGCATAATATCTCTTTTTTCGAGTTCGCGGACATCCAGCCGGGAAATATGCGCGCTGTTTCCACAGCTCACCTTCAAATCAAGCATCTGGTTAAAATCGCAGTCGTACAAATGTCCGTCCCAGCCCACGGAAATGGTGTTCCTGCACATCACACTGTCTACTGCGGCGGGATTAAATGCATCCACCAGCTTCTCCATGTACTTTTCATAATTGCCGGAGGCCAGCAGGTAATCCAGGTAACGGCTGATAGGCATATTGGTGATCGCGTACAGCTGGTTAAAAGAAATATCGTATAGCCGCTTCAGCTCCACTTTATATTCCTTTTCCAGGCTCTGCTGGTTAGGAGGAAGAAATGCGCCTGCCGGGTTATACACAAGATTCAGGATTAACCCGGTTCCAGGCATGCCATAGCCTTCTTCATTGAGCATTTGCAGGGCGGCAATCGAATCTTTGAAAACGCCGTCTCCACGCTGACGGTCGGTCCGGTCGGCTGTAAAGGAAGGCAGTGAAGAAACTACTTCAATGTTGTATGATTTGTAGAATTTGGGCAGATCGTAAAAACGTTTGTTGGAAAGAATGATCGTGAGGTTACAACGGACGATTACGTGCCTGTCCAGCTGTTTGATCCCGGCAACAAACCACCTGAAGTCCGGGTTCAACTCCGGTGCACCGCCGGTAAGATCAACGGTTGTAATTCCCGGGTTGTTCCTGAGGGCATCGAGGCAGGCAGTCATGGTCTCCCTGGTCATAATTTCCTTCCTATCCGGCCCTGCATCCACATGGCAGTGCTTGCAGACCTGGTTGCACATCTTGCCGATGTTTACCTGCAATACTGCCAGGTTTGCAGGTTTTAACGGGAACTTTGCCTGCTCCTTCAGTTTTTCGGTAAAAAAAGGGAACCTCTCTCCTGCCGCGCCTGCCAGCACTGCCAACTGGGCGGGGGCGCTTGCAAGGGTATGTTGCATTGCCAGTAAAGATTTCATGATAACAATTTAAGCTACATGGAAATTTCCCTGACCTTGTTCATCATCTGTACGCCATGCACCAGTGCTGCCCCTCCTTTGATAGACGCGGCAACATGTACGGCTTCCATCATTTGGGCTTCGCTCCAGCCCTTTTCAAAAGCATCGGAGCTGTATGCGTCAATACAATACGGGCACTGTACCGCATGGGCCACCGCAAGGGCCACCAGTGACTTTTCTTTCGCGGTAAGTGCACTGTCTTTAAACACTTCTGTATACCAGCTAAAGAATTTATCGGCCAGTTCCTTTTGAAAGTCTCCAATCCCCGGAAAATTTTTCAGGTCTTTAGGATCGTAATAATTGTCAGCCATCTTGCTCGTTTTTGTAATTGCGTAAAAAAAGGTTCCAATCGTACTTTTTAAATTCCAGGAAAGGACTTTTGCCGGGAGGGATAATGTGCAACTCCCTTAAAATGCTTAAAATTCCTTTTTTACCTCCGAAGTCCCCTCTGAACCAGCCCATGATGGCCGGTACATACACCCTATTTTCTTTCTCGTTATAGGTTGATTCTCCAGAGAGATACACTTTTGTGGCAATTTCCAACTGCTGGTCAAGCCTGGCTGCATCATAGAACGCTATCGGCGGGCAACTTTTTGCACCGCAGTTTAATGCAAAATGTATCCGGTAATCCAGTTCTTCTACCCGTAACTTTTTCTCTATCCCGGATGGAAACGTTTTGTTGAGATAACCAAGGCTCCATTTAATTTTCGAGCGTCTTAATATACCATGCTCAATATCGTCCAGGCTGAATTCCATCCCGGCGATCCTTATTTGCTTTTTGCCGAAAAAAGCGCGCCTGTTCTTGTAGGCTCCCGTGTTTTCGGTTAATATAACCTGTGTGTAAGCATTATAAATGTTTAACCAAAAAGCTTTTTTTTGGGCATCCGTTTTCAGTTGCGCTGCGAGTAAAGCCGGTTCTATTTTAGCCAGTTCTGTGATAATGCTATCTACCGGCCCGCCCGTCCTGGCATTATACAATAATTGCTGGGAAAGCGGTAAAAGACCAGTATCATCCGGGGAACGTTGAAAAACAGGATGGGTAAGCGTGGAAAACAACAATAGCTTAATGAATAACAAGCGCGTTTTTATTGAATGTACGAATAATTGCCTGAAAAGGTTTTGTCAGCGGCTATCTTTGGGATGGCGGATCATGGAGTGATAGGTTTGCCTGATAACTGAAGGATCCTCACCCCTGCTGAATAGCCGGAAGGCTGTAAAATTCGCCCTTTGAACTTTCCACCAGCTGTTCTGGTCGTATTTCCTGGCGGAAACCACAACGTCTTTGGGAATTATTCTGAACCGCTCTGATATTCTTATCCTTTTGATCAGGTCGTATTCTTCCATAATAACATACTTTTCGTCGTAGCCATTGCAGCGATCAAAAACATCTTTTTTCACGAACAGCGTCTCATCGCCGCCACTGGTCCACAAGCGGTCAAAGCGGGTAAACCAGGCGTTCAGCTTCAGCATCATTTTCCCGGAAGCGAACCGGAAGCGGAAACGGCCGGCGGCAAACCCTTCGTGTACGGCTTGCATAATATCCGCGGCGTATGTAACAGGCGGAAGCACATCCGCATGTACGAAGTAGAGTATGTTACCGGAAGCCTTCCGGGCGCCGAAATTCATCTGGAACGCGCGGCTGACCTTCGGCACTGCGAAAACGGTCGCACCGAGGCTTTCAGCTATCATTCGGGTGTGGTCTGTTGGAGAGGCATCCACAACAATAATCTCAACAATTTCAAGCCGGCCCAAAACCAGCCGCTGGATGCAGTTGCCAATATGATCCGCTTCATTTAATGTGGGAATTATAATGCTGATCATGCTATGCAAGATAAAACAAAAAAAAGGCCACCATTGCTGATGACCTCTTTAAAGCTTGTCGGGACGACAAGATTCGAACTGAGTTTCAAAATGCCCGCCCATCAAAGGTTTCAAGGCATTCATTATTTTTACTCATGACTTTACTCATAGCGTCCTATCAATGCCAATACTTTATGCAAAGTATTGACTTTCAGTATTTTATAAGCCTGTAAAATGATATATAAGATACTTCAAAAATAGATCTCCGTCTTCCACCATTTTTACAGATAATAGACCAAAACGCAAAGAACTGTTGTAAAATTAATAAAATTCCGGATTTCATCGTCACATATGTTTTGTAACAATAATAAGTAATGGGGGCACCATCTTCCTCGGAGATCTTCCGGAAAATGAGTCTTCAATTTGAGCATCTTCAACCGAAGCACTCCCTTCAACTCATAACTTCCCCTGGTGAAATTCACGAAGCCAGTCGCCCATTTCTCTTGCACCTTTCGCCAGTTCTTGAGCGTCGCTGGTGAGCCAGGCGCCCAGGATGGATTCAAAATTCTGCGATGCGTTGAAAGAATTTTGTTGAAAAGTGCATTTCAAATTTTGAAGATGATTTTCGCAAATCCATTGCCCTGGCTGGGAGCCTCTTCGCATCCAATATCTGATTGTCATTTGGCGTTGATTTTTTATATACGTTAAAATGAACATGTGATCCATGGAGCATTTACATTGCGAAAAACACCATTCGCTCCATCACTTTGAAACTACAATGGTACAGCAATTAGCCCTATAGTCATCAATTTTTGATATCAATTCCGATACTTCTTGGCCTGCTACCACTGGAAGACGGGACCACTCAAATGAATTGTACCGCCTAATCTTCCTCCCGCTGTTGGATGAGCACGCCATTCAGAAAGATGTCTTTCTTTTTTAAACCATAAAGCGCCCAAGCTGCGGCATATGGACATCCTTGCTCGTCGCTTGCTCGTTGCCATGGCCGGGTCTCACAACGATCGTCAATTTCGTGGTTTTGAGATGAGCGACATGTTCTCATAAGGCTGCACGGCCTTTCTCCTTCCAACAGAAACTTGCTAAGTTGCCATGCTACCCGAAAGTGCGCAGGATCTGCATTGTTCTGTAGCCGCTCAAGTCCAAGTGGAACACGCACCCACCTAAATCCATTGTTATTAATGGATAACGGGCCGCCTAAAAAATTGAAGGTTTTATAAAATTCATGACTTAGTGCGGTGTCGCGACTAAATATTTCCACCATGAAATAGGGATTTTGCTCCCTTATAATTCTTCCTCGTTCAACACTTGCCTGTAGTAACTCTTTGGTACCGGTATAGAACTCGTGCCTGTATAAGGCATCACTTATGTGTTGAATTGCCTGGTCTGCATGTCTTGAGTAACCGATAAGGTCCCATTGAATTTTATCATAGAAAGCATAGCTAAAATCGATCATCTCCTTGCCGCTTGCCGGCACAAATTGCATTCGAGCCATTTCTTGAACAATTTTCACAAAGGCCCACCCAGGCATATTATACAGCAATGAAGCATCACATAAGGCAAAAACCAATTCGTCGCTTGCATTCAGTGCTGGATATAGATGATGAACCAAGTCCGCTGCAACTTTATAAGGATATCGAGGAAGGGAATTTAGGTTTGGGAAAAATTTCTTTTCTACCAAATACGCCATTGTCTCCGATACGGCAGCCTCCCCAAAAGTAAATCGCTTTTCCTGGGCTCTCGGCTCGTCACTCTGCAACCTAAGTTTAATGGCCGTTGCAGTTGAATTAGCATAGTAATCAAGGATCATTGGATTATGTTCCTCCAATACCTCAACAATATGATATGTATCGGCCACCTCCAAAGTCACTCCCGTCATTTGACCACTACCGCGTAACGTTTCCAAGAAATCCAGGTGCCGCTTTTGCTCTTCAGCCGTGGGGTTAGTCATGGGCACTTCAAACTCCATAATTGTATCTGGCTGAATAGAAGAAACAAGCTGTCTGAGACAATCAAACGCACGCCATATCTTGCTGAGACCGCTGCAGGTCGATACATCCTGGATATAGTGAAGATATTCGTGATAATAGGTGCCTTGATCGGCCTCGATGAGCTGGGCGATGTTTATAAGAGGCTGATCGGTATCAACGAAAATTTCAAGGAAAGAAGTAAGGTAACGTCCATTTTCCATATAGGGATCAGTTGAAACTGCTAAACACTAATGTACGGAATTAGGATGATGTCGAAATTCATAAAAAAGACTTATTTTAACCACAACTTATAATCTTCGCCTATACAAGTGAGTTAGAAAAGGTATTGAACCTGATCGATTCCAAGTCAGTTTCAACCCATCGGCGATAGAACATAGCACTAAAAACTGAAAAATAGTGCAGAAACCTAATTTATACTATTTATTTTACATTTATATCATGCAGATTATAAAATAGAAGTATGAAAGAACTGTTCGTAAAGGTAAGGTACTGGACACTGTACGTAATGGATTATATCGTATGCTTAGCTGGTTCATCTGTCGTTATGTTCTACGTGGCCCTGGAAGCGGGAAAGGCCGCCCACCGCGAACAAGGGATAGCTTTGCCCTCCATACCTGAAACAGTTTTCTTCGTTGTTGGTTGGACAATAGGCTGCGCCGCCTTTTGGCTTATTTTTCGATTGTTTTTAATAAAATGGACCAGATTTAAGGCCGGTAATGATCTCGGAAAAAAAAGCCGTAATTGAAAAATACCTGCCGGCAATATACGGCATTCTGACCCGCACCTTAGACCGGGCTGCAGCGGCCCGCGCCCTGGAAGAAATATTTACCACAACCGTTTTCATCCAAGACGACTTAACCTTCTGGATTCAGGCCACGACAAAGCATCTACGTGATAACGGCACTCCAAAGCAGCAAATATTATTAGCAGTAATTCCACCAAAAGTATTATAAAGACTATTCGGATTGTATAGGCTATTTCAATTGAATCAAGAGAGAAGGTTCGCATGTGGTATGATTGGAATAACAGGTGATTAACGACACAGCATATGAATAAAATGCAATTTGTTCTTTGTGTCGGGAATTGAGAGCCTGGCATAAAATTCTAAAAGGAAAAAATCAACCGGCATTGGTGTCGTCCAGTGCTGGTTGATTTTTTATTCTATCCTTACAAAAAAAAGTTCCAGCACACGACCATGCCGGAACGAAGTGTTCGAGAAAATGTTGAATTTACTTTGAACTTTTTCTTAAGTGTTACGGCACTCAAAAAACGCACTCTCTTCAATGTAAGAACTTTCAGGATGTATTTATGTTAATCATTGGTTAGTAAAAGTTTCTTTCGGTTTCACCCTAAAAAGCTGTTTTTGCGTCTTTAGTATTGACACAACATAACCCTTATATGTATTTATTCCCTGCGGTAACTCTAGCGTTACTGAGCTGCTGTATATTTTCGACTTGTAAACCTCGCACCCATGCTGTAATTCACCACGAAGTAAAGTACCCGCCTGATTTTGATACGGTAAAATACCGACAGGCCAATATGAATCCAAAAGAAATCACTTTATTACGGATGATGGCCCCACAAGACAGGATGAGGCCAAACGGTTATTTTTACGGCCCGGCAGGCGTTTATCCTAACGGTGACGTTTCAATTGAAATGTTGAAGCAAAGCCCTACCTATCCTGAGAACGGGGAGATTAAAATTTTTTATAAATATCTTGAAGAGACAACACCTCTTAGGCCGTGGCGTTTAGCAAAGACAGACACCTTCCATTTTAACTTTGGGCCCAAAGATCATTAGCATTGTAGCCATCAGTGGTAAGGAAAGTTTCCGTTTAATGACTTCCGGTGTAACATTGAAAAAAGCCGATGCGTCGACGTTACAAATTGTCAATTTTCCACGTAATAGATGCAAGGTAATACCTGCGCAGTAATTCTGCCGTCGTTGTCTCGGTATAAACCGGAGTTATGGAGTTCTGAAAAAGCGCGTTGCGGTTGAGTAGATCGAAACCTGCCAACCGTAAGATCCATTTCCTGTTCCGGGTAAAGTAGTAATTGACCGACGCGTTCCAAACGGCTGCCGTTGCCGGGTTCCCGCCGCCGTCACGCTGGTTGTACTGATAGTTGAAAGTATTTTCAATCACCAGGCGTGGGCTCCAGTTGAACTGCGCAAAAACTGCCCCGGTCATAGTGGTGGAAGTGACCTTGTCGGACATTGGCAGTGAATACCGGGTAGCCGAATAGGCGACAGAGACGCTGGGCTGAATCGTTATTTTCTCCTTAAAACTGTACTGCATTGAGAGCCGCGGCGCCAGGCCCAGGATACGGAATCGGTTCTCAAATTTGTTAGAGTAAGACACATTTACATTGCTAAATACGCTCGTGCCGATAGAAAACCTGATTGCCGACGCGCCCCGCCGCCAGGAAGCGCTGTAGTTGAGGTTACCACTCAGTGAAAAGTTGCCATCGCTGTTGATCGGCCGGGTATGTTGCACGGAATCGAGCCATGTTTCCTCAACGATCAGATTTGTCGAGCCGGTATAGGCGAGGGCGCCGCTCCAGTAAGACGCACCGCGGTTCTGCTGAATTTCGGCGGAGACGTTGTGAGTAAAGGACGGCTTCAGCTCCGGATTACCATGTCGGACATACAGCGGGTTGGTGATGTCGGGAACTGGTTGGAGCTGCTGCAGGGAGGGTTGTCTGGAAAAGCCATTGTAACGAAGGGTCACTGACGCTGCATCCCCAAACCTGCGCATCAGGATAGCGGCAGGCTGAAAATTGGTGACCCGCTGTTCCAGGTCCGGAAGACCACCACCTGCAGCACTTCGAAGCTGGTTGCCCTGTAAGCCGGCGCCGATCTCCAGAATGGTCCGTTCACCGTTGTATTGAACTGATGCCATGGGTGATTGTGAAAGAAACCGACTGGTGAAGTGGTTACTAAAAGCATGATCTGCCAGGATGTAACCGCCCGTGACAGTGTCCTTCCTGAAAGCATCCCGGTTGCTGATGCTTCTGGTCATGCTCAAGTTGTAGGCAAGCCGTAGACTCCACCTTGGCAGCAGCGGTTCAGTCCAAGCAACGGAGAGCGCCACCGTCGGGCCGCCGCCGGAGATCTTCACATATTGGTCGATGACTGTTTGTTGCGCCGTTCCCTGCAGATTTTCATTGATGGAACTCAAGTTGTAATCGTCCCCATTGTTAGAGTTGTTGGAGAAATTCAGGTTTAGGGCGAAAATCCGGCCCCTCTTCTTGAATTTACGTCCCATAAAGAGCATCGAACTAAAGTTGGTAGTAACGGATTTCGAAAAGAGGTGATTGGCGCTTTCGTTGATTTTTGTTCCTGAAATCGTGGTGTTCGCGCCGCTGGTAAGTACGTTCGGTCGCGATCCGGAGTGCTGATACTGGCCACCGATCGTTAGTTCGGTCAGGCTGTCGGGGCGAAGCTCCAACTGGAAGGTCGCCGAATGCCCAGTGGTACGGGTGTGGTTATCGGCGACAGATCTGAAATTATAGGCTGTATCCGGTAGTATATTACTGCGTTCCGTCTCAATGAGGCTGCGCTGCATGTCTGCATTGAAAAAATAGCTGCCATTTAGCTTGAGTTTCGGTGTAGCCACCAGGCCGGCGTTGAGGCCAATGCCGGATTTGCGGATACGGGCAGGGGTGGTTGACCCGAGTGCCGACAAGGGCACAGCTCCTCCCCCATTGTTGTTGGTGTTATTAACATAGCCGATCAGGCTGAGCTGGGTTTTGCTGTCGAACTGATTGAGATTTGTACTGGCTTCATAACGATCGGCCGTCCCCGCCCCGACAGATGCGCGGCCAAACACCCCCTTCTTCTTGTCTTTCTTCAGTACCAGGTTGAGGACTTTACTATTTCCGGTGGGGGTGGCGCCGGTGAAGCGCTGCTCATTACTACGGGCATCAACCACCTGGATCTTATCGATAATGTCGCGCGGCAGGTTTTTGGTGGTCAACCTCACGTCGGTCCCAAAAAAGTCGCGTCCATCCACCGTGATCTTTGCCACCGGCTTCCCGTTGACCGTGATATTACCATCAATATCAACCTCCACGCCGGGCAGTTGCCGCAACAAATCTTCCACTACGCCGTTGACAGAGGTTTTGAAAGCTCCTGCAGAGAACTCCAGCGTATCCTTTTTTACCACCACCGGCGGGCGTAGCCTGGACACGATGACTTCATCGAGCGTCGTCACCTGGCGTGGCAAGCCAATGGTGCGGATGATAAGTTCCTTGCTCTCGGGTGGAATGATAAATTCCTGCTCATAGTTTTGCAGCCCCTTGAAAGAAATCACGATTTTACAGGGCCGTGCCTTTGGCACGTTTTGTATCGTAAACTCTCCTCTGCGGTTGGTGATGGTATAGGATACCAGGGCTGAATCGGCGGCAGTAAATACCGAAACGGTGGCAGCTTCCAGCGGCTGGGAAGTTGCCGAATCCGTTACAATGCCTTTCAATGGCGCATAGCCCATACGTTGCGCGGCAGCATTCCCATGGAAAAGCACGATAAGCATGACGATTGCGAAAATGCGCATACACCGGTAATTGGTGGCCAACCTGCCCGTTTATAAAATTACTGCCTTTGTCGCCCGCAAATGTAATGGGTGCCACCTGATTTATATTGAGATCGGAAGTATTTTCGGCGGCGGTAGAGGCCATCAATTCTATTGTTATGGCTGCTCGCCGCTGACCTCATAAAAGATATCGACCAGTATGCCAATGTCGTCCCCTGTACTCCATTCGGGAGCCTTTTGATATTCAAAGGTCCTTCTGCCGTCTCTCATCAGAAACTGGCCCTGATAGTAATTATCAATGTAAAGATGCCATTGGTGAAGTGAGCCAGACACCGGGCAGATATCTACTACTTTGCTCTCTTCTCCGAAAGTCGCCACATACCGGATGCCTTTCATCTGGCAAAGCTACGATTAACTCCACGGAGAAGAAATAGGTGTCAACCACCCCCCAATACCTAACCTGAACTTTTATTTAACGGCCAGCCGCTGCTGGTCCCCTTTCCAGGTTGCTGAAATCAACGCGCCGATCATTTTTTAGTAAATCGGGCATTGCAATCTTCCACTTGGGCACTTTTAATCCCACAGCAGGCGCCCTATGAACTTTCCGTTTGGCAGCATGCGGAGTTTGTCCAACATATGAATGTAGGTTTTGTAATCATCACTTCTCATTTCCTCCTCCAGATTTCGTTCCCTACCCCAGTCGATATCTTCCATTACCCGGTCAATACATTTTGGCAGTTGATCACAATGGTAAATTGCTGCTACATCGATGGCGATTTCGCCGGAAGCCGGCTCATTTGTTAAAAAGTCGTGCAGATCCTTTGCGCCATTGATAATTTCATCCAAGATTTCTCGGAGCGTTGTCAGAATAAACAGGTCAAGGTTTTCGTCCTTCAGCTTTTGTTGCAAGGCTATGACAACGGCGTCATTTTGTAAAAACAACATGGAATGTATCGATGAATAGCTTTCGGAGGGAAATGCGCCGTACTCCTTGCCTTCCCTGATTTGATCGACGATCTCGGAAAAATATGACCGGAATTGGGATAGCACTACTCGCATACTTACATATTTTGGTATGCTAATATCGTCAGTAGTGTCAGCTTTTTCATACAGTTTAACCCAGTCCATAAAAAAAGCCGCCTCGCGGTGCGGTACTGGGAGGCGATTAACCTGGTGAAATTACCGGGCTCAAATTTCTACAATTAGGCTATAAGAGAAAAATCTCTTGATTGCTTAAAAGATAATAGATAACGGTAAAAACGCGGAAGGTTTTACTCTGATTATCAACGCAGCGAGAAAATCGGGATGCACTTATCCATTACTGCGATAGGGATGTAGTTTGAGATATGTTTTCACATAATCCACGGCTTCGCCCAGAGAGAGGCCCCAGTCCTCTATTGCCTTGGCGGCGATGCCTGCGCCTTGCTCGAGTAGTTGTTCAGCGATGTCAGCAGATTTGAGCTTTTGTACAATTTCTTCATGAGTTGGCATCAGTATCGATTTTTATCTCAGTTTACAAAAATTTCACGAAAATCCTACCTTTTGTTTGAACCAGCCAAACGCGGTGTGTTTCAGGGCATGGTGTAAAATAAAAATTCTTACTACAGGGTCGGGGAAGCGTGCTTAAGACAGGTCTACCTATACAAACCCAGCAAATGAGAAAAACCAGTAATGCCTCAAAAAAATACCCTACAAAAACAGCCACTTATCCGATGCCACTTGGTCTAACAGACCGCCCATTTCACAAATTGCAAAGCCTATGATGGCACTGGAATTAACGTTCTTGACGTTTCCTATCTAATTGCATTAAAATATGCCGACAAAGCTTCAAAAACTCTTTTTCCTGATCGCTAGGGCTCATGTCACAAAGAGGTTGCTGCGGATCGTTCACTGCTTGGTAGTTCCTTAACAAAGATTCGGAAAAGAGGCATGGGCTAATGATTACCGGCATCAATAGTGTGCCTTGCCGCTCGGCCTTCTCCAAAAGCGGGGCGAGTTCTTTATAACGAATGAACTTAGAACCCAGGAACTTAGTGGAAACAAGGAAAATGGCGATATCTGCTTCGCCGATAGCTTTTTCTATTTCATGTTCAAACACATCGCCGGTCAACAGGTTAGTAGTATCGTTCCATTCCTCGATTTCATCCTGAGAAACATGCGCCAATGCTTTAAGATGGTCCTTTAATACCACTAACCATTCCTTATCTGCATGTGCATAGCTGATGAAAATACGGGTTTTTGTTTTCCTGCCTTCGTGTATGGCCGTGCTGTTATGATTATTGCCTTTACCCTTTAATAGATGCTCGAAGTACTTCTGGCCGCCCCGAGAAAGTGAATACTTCTGGTTTTCTTCAATAATGTAGCGGTTCAATTCAATTTGTAATTTCTGGAGTAAGTTCATCTCCGGGTAGCCATTGGTGGTACGGGGCGCCTCATCAACTAGAACTTGCGGCATTTCATCCATTGGAATTGGGCAGTCTTGTTCTGATAAGAATCGTAAAAGTGCAAAATCATAATCTGTATATACAAACTCACGAATGCGATCCTCCTGTCCTTCATTATCCTTTTCAAGCCACGTTTTGCCGACTTGGGTGATTTCCACCTTACCATCGCTACGCTCGATTAGGTCATACCCCTCCAGCTTATCTCCTTCGGAGCGAATTTCATCCATACTAATCCCGGTTCTCATGCTGATGATTCCAGGGACCGGTGGCCTTAATTCGCTTTGCTTGTAAAGAAACCGCAGTATCCTCCTGGAAGTACCGGATAGTTGAATATTAGTTTTGTCCATTATAAATCTATTTTTTGTAGTTGCTGACCTACCTGGTTCCCACTTGTCCAATTCGCTGAGTTTCCTATTTCTTGGTCCAGTAGGTGCCCGAATCGTTTTCAACCTGCCAATAAAAATTTGCGAATCCTCCTTTCCAACAACGGCGGCAAATTCCGTTAATAACGCCAGGTGAAGATCAGCAGGAAATGCCCCAACGCATTGAATAAAGCCGTCGCGCTTGCTGTAAATGCTGCCGTCGATAGGAAACTCTGCATCCACAATCGGCAGATCTATATGGTAATCCTTGGATTTGGCCAGAAAAAAGTCAGCAATCTCGCTCCAGGCTACCCCGCTCTGATCCCCTCCTAAAAGTTCGCCCGCATAGGCAACAAAACAGGGAGATACTTCTACCTTTGGATAGGATTCCAAGTAATGTAAGAACAAGTAGGCTTCATGAGCTACTACCTTCTCTGCGCATTCAATGTATTCCCACGGTTTCTCCCTCCAGTTAAGTTCTCCGCCCGAAACCAAGTCCTCAAAAGTCGTTCTGATGTTCTTATTGCGATGATTTTCCATTCTAGTATGGAGATCAGCCTTGTTTTTCTCAACTAACTGTTCAGGGTACAAAGCCCTGCTCATTCTTGTTTCAAAGTCCTTTACTAATTGTCCCAGTGAAATCTCATTGAACAAAGTGGTCTCGAACTCTAATTGGTGTCTATACACCGCTTGGTTGTAAGCCCCAAAATTTCGGCTATCGCTGGGTATAACAGTATGTCTGTCTCCCCTATTGGGATGATGATAAACTGTACTTGGATCAAGCCCCTCTCTGATCCAAAAGGCAAACTTATCATTGTAAGGAATATCGGAATCCAACACTGACCTAACGTTTCGCCAGCCAGCATCTATTTGTCTATCAACAAAAACTCCATCTTTATCCTGTAATCTTTTCTGATGACAATTGTTGCAACCACAAAATATTTTATGCACTAGTTCCTCGTTATTGTTGTAGGTACCAAAAATGCCACCCTGGGAAACAATAGGATAATATTTGATCAGTTCTGTAAATTGACTTTGAAAATCAGTTTTACTCAACACTAACTCCCCAATTTTTTCCTGAGTCAATCCCCGATACTTCCAATAAAACATGATGCTAACAGCCATAGAAAGTAATATATGCCCGAAAAATAGTTAATATTCAATTTAATCAATAATTACCATTCGAAAAAAAGCTTATCTCCTTTTTTAAACCACCTGGAACCAGCAAATCAGCGAATAAATGAACGTATGGGTTAGGCAAGCGGTGGATTTCATTGTATCCTAAGCACTGTAATTTCTTCAATTCGCCCGCACTTCATTAATCATTCCTCGCTCAAAAGCCGTCTCCGATGGGGCTGCATGTCTCGCTACTTTTCCCACCATCTACTGTCTGCGCGTCCGGCGCTGCAGCAATTTTTGAGCCTGGCACTTGCTACACCACTGCACCAATCCACCCGCTGCGTATCCGGCGCCGCGCGTTTTTTTGACCCGGCACGGGTTTAATAAAGCTGCGCTGGGTGGTCCCCCACCGCAGCTTCTACCCCGCCATCAGGCATGCTGGCCGCTTCTTGTTTTGCGGCGTGGCCGGGGAGCTTCCGGGGCGACAGCATCGGGATCGCCGAACGGTACCGGCACTTCAAACCCGGTTTTTTGGTTGATGACCGATCCGCGGTAAGCGATTTGGAGGTTTACCACCAACTCGCGCAGCATCCTGACGGCAGATAGCGCCACCGCACGATTTATAAAGAGGTCTTGTTTTTGGAGTGCTTCCCATGTTGAGCAACTGGGCGTATCGGGAACGTCTACCATCAGGTGGCCGAACTCTTTGGTCACAAACGGCACAGCGCTTACGGTCCGCACCTGCTTCATTTTGGGCTGCTTGACCTTTCCCACGGTACATAGCAGTGCCTGACCGGTGTGATTGGTATTGCCGCAGTCGATCCAGTACAGGGGCTTACGGGTGGGGTGGATATGACGCTTTTGGGATGCCCGCAACACGCGTGCGATCCCATGGCGCGGCCCTACCTCGTCGACGCAACTGATGGTAACCTGCGCATAGAGTTCGTGGCACTGCCCGCTGTCATGTTCAAAGAGTTTCTCGTCAAACCGCCTGTCTTCGGCCTCCCACCCAAACCCGAAATAGCGGTTGATGCGGGTGACTACGGCCTCCGCTTTGTTCATACCGATCTCGGCGGTGGAAAAGCGCTGCTTTCCGATGTTGGGTTGGGTGATCTGGTCGGCGTCGAAAACCCGTACATGAAATCCGGGGTGGCCCAGTTGGTTAAGCACGTAAGTGGTATCTGCCAGTAGTGTAACGAGGTGGCTGCCGGTGCCACCGGCACCGATGACGTTGACGGTGATGGGGTGTGGTGGCGCTTGCAGAACGGGAGCCAGGCAATGGATCAAGGGGTAATGCGTGATGGTATTCATAACAGTTGATTTAAGGTGAAACGTGTAAGTTGGAGCTTAGCGGGTGGAAAACTGGTGGCATCGGCGGCGATGCTTTGCCAGATAGTAGTGGGATCAGGTCCGGCTTTGCGGTTGCTGTGGGAAAAAAGCGACCCAAAGAAATGGCGTTCCCACGCGTCCATGGTTTTTTGCAGGTTGGCGCACGCTTCCAGATCGATCCCGGCGTTACCCATACAAACATTCCCCTCATCGCTGACATTTAGGAAGGGTGCATGGTAGAGCTGTGTATCAAGATCAGGAGGCTCCTGCCCGGTGAGGGCAAAAATTCGAAGACGATTGCCGCTGGCCGACCATAGCAGCGCCGGGACCGGGTAATTGCGGCTTTCTATGTTCAGTCCGTCGATGAAATGCAACGGGCGAATAGCTGCGGGCGTGTACCAGATCGCTGACCCCTCGCCGATATGCAAGACCGATAAAGGGATGAGGGTGGCCGGAAGGTAAGCGGTGGATTTACGGCCTTGCGCAACCAGCCGCGCTCCTAGTTCGGCCAGTTGGTCCAGCGGCATTGGGCGCGGCTTGCAAAGTCTGCCTGCGGCGTTAAACTGCATCTGTTCAACGTAGAAGTCTTCGGTGCCTTCGCGGATGATGATGGCCGTAGAGGGCTGGTAGATATTTCGGAGGGCGTAAATGAAGTTTTTCATGACTGTTACATTTTAAAAGTTTGGAGCGCACCCGCAAGGGCGGCGCAGCAACTATAGAGTCGCTCGGTAAATTCGCTACTACCGACAAGGGGCTTGCCCTTGGGCGGAAAGACGATATAGCCCATCGGCAGGTAATTGTGGTCTTCTTCCCATGCGGGGTGGTTGATCCAGCACTCGAAATCGTCTGGCACGCGATCACCGTTCCCGTAGCAGAAGCCGAGGCACTGGTCGATTGTGAGCGGTTCATCTTCGCCGGGTTCGGCCAGATCGGGGTAAACGCCATCGTGCATGCTGCTACCCGGATACTTTCGATAGAGACCTAACAGGCGCCTGCTGGCACGGACCAGATTCTTATTACTCGCCTTTACTGCCCCGTAGCCAGCGATGATTCTTTTCCACTGGGAGAGATCAGTCTGCTCCTTGATATAGCGCAAAGCGGTACAACAATATTCTTCCCCTTCGGCCAGTTCGTCCCATACGATTTGACAGTGGTCTTCTTCGCCCTCCTCATCCCCGTAATCCCCGGCAGACTGACCGATGTCCTCATAAATCTGGCTGACGACACTGTTGGCGAAGGGCGAAAGTAGCCCGGCAACTTCCATCAGGTAGGCAAAAGATGTGGCGATCACGGGGATGGCCGGATGTTGCGGCTTATCTTCGATCATGTATCCAAGGGTGGCCATCGGCAAAAAGACGGGTTCAAGGACGGCAGCCGAGACAATACCGAGACACCCCAACTGCGGAGGACTATCTGCTACAAATAGCCGGTAGGTTGAATTGTTCTCCCGCATTTGCTGGCAAAGGCGGTCGTAGTCCTCGACGAGGCCCAAGGGAAAGGGTATGCGAGAGGGTTGGTAGCGTGGGAGTTTGAGGAACCGGCAGATTCTGCGTGCAGCCCCTTGAAAGCGCTTTCGTATCAGGCGCGGATCGCCGGGGCCAAACCATACCGATGGTATGGTTTGGCTTAAAATGGCGGCAGTTGCATCGGCAGCGAAGCTGGCTTGTATTTGCGGCGAGCTATCTCGCTGGTTTCGGGCAGTCGCAAGGTGTCCTTCATGAAGTAGCCGAGTTTGTTGTGAACCTCCTTTAAACCCGCGTCTGGCTTTGCGGCCGGAGGACGAATTATTATTTTCACTTTCATGTTTCATGACTTTTAGCCTTTAGTTCCGACAATTGGTTTGATGTAGTAGACGCGGCCTCTGGGCTCCAGTTTCGGGCCATCAGGAGTAGCGCTGGCCAGTAGCGGGTACATAGGCGCATAGTGCATGCACACCATGGCCGGTGTTAGGTGTTCACCCGGATCGGCGAGAACTGTTTCTGTAGTACTGTTGCTCAAATAGGTGACAAACAGTCGCGGAAGCGTTTTTACTTCTATCATGATTATTAAGTTTTTGAAGTGGAAATAAAAGGTGGGGGTTAGTCTTCGATGAGCGGAGCGGAGGCGAAAGGATCACATTCCCCGGTATCGTCTTGCAGTGGCTCATCAGGGTCTTGCTCGTCGGGGTCTTCAGTTTCGTCTAACTCGCTACTATCTTGGCTGGTGCCATCCGTAGGATCAACGTGCGGGGCCACCTGCGGTGCATCCGCGCCCCCCTGCCATATGCCGCCTTCCTTTTGTTCCATTTTGACGATCAGTTCGGCCCTGCGGGTGGCTATTCGGCCAGCGTAATCCGGATGCTTTTTACCCATGCGGTCGATGTAGCCGATTGCCTGCCGGAACTCGGTGCGTTTTTCATAGTCCGCAACGCTTTTCATGAAAATATCGAAGTCGCGTTCCTTCTGCGACTTCATTCTGTCCTTCGCGCTGACATCGGACTGAACTTTATCCTTACGCTTCTTGTCTTCCTTAGCTCTGGCGGCTTCCAGTTCAGCGTTATACTGAATTACGTTGGTCAAAAAGGCGTTGGTATCCGCCATCGGCTGTGTGGCCTTTGGGAGAAAGTGCATGTCCAGTTCTACGCCACTACCTGTCAGGGTTAGTGGCGCAATAGGAGTGACCGAATGACTTTTGCCATCGGGGGCATGTAGCATAATGGATACGGCAATGGGTTGTGCAGGAACCAGCGTAACGGCGATTTGCAGCGTACCATGTAAGCCGAGGCTTTCAAGTGCGGAAAAGAAATTGATACTTTCCATAATAAAAAGTGTGTTTGTACTGCCGCTGATAGCGAACAGGTGGTGAAAAAAGTGGGAAGACCTTTGCCGGATGGGCCGGCCTTCCTAACCGTTAGCGACCAGCACAAACCGGCAGAGGCGGAAGACATTTTTGGGGATAAAAAATATTACCCGCTTCGGGTGGGATTTTTTTCACCAAACCGGTAGGCAAGCAGGCAGCCACTGCGGCCGGCGCAGAATTTCGTACGCTCGGCGCCGGTATGTAGCTTCGCGAAACCGGTTTAAAAGGACTTGTGCGTAGGGAAACTGATGACCGTGTCATCTATGAGGGAAATAAGAAGGCAGTATAGAAATAGATAATCTCTATAGTATGTATCAATTATATTTATACTTATAAAATCCTGTGTTCGGGGAAACTTTGGTAAATTTCCAGTATCGCATATAGGAACAAGTTGTAATCTCGCTTCGGACCGTCTCGAAAAAAGTGGATAGCAGACAAGCCGTGCGTCTGGCAGGGGTACTCTCAAGAGTCCTGTACCCCGTTCATGGTGATAACCGGCGCATACCGCGTCAGGACTAATGGCATACAGCAGACTTAATAGTAACCACGCTTATCAGATTATGAATCGTCTTATCCGTACCCTCATTGTGGAAGATATGCCCGTGCAGGCTGCCGATATTGCGGCATTTGTTGGCTCACGACCTGAGCTTGCCCTGTCGGGCGTAGCTTCATCGGTGGAGGAAGCCATTGACCTGATCGCCGTCCACGACCCGGACCTGGTCTTGCTCGATGTGGAGCTTCGCGGCGGAACGGGCTTTGATATACTTGACAGTCTTGGCCACTGGCGTTTTAAGGTCATCTTTCTGACAGCGCATGAGACTTTCGCCATCCGGGCCATCCGGGCGGGCGCGCTCGATTACCTTGTTAAGCCGTTCGATCGGGACCAGTTTGCCACGGCATTGGGCAGGCTTGCCGATTACCTGCCGGCAACAGTAGGGCAGACTGCAATAGCCACAGAGGTCTATCGGCAGCGGCCACTGCAGCGCCTGGCCCTGCGAGAGGGTAAAATATTGCATCTGCTATCGCCTGCGGAGATCTATTACCTGGAAGCAACGGGAGAACACACGGTCTTCCACCTTGCCGACCGCCAAATTCAGGTTACCCAGCGCCTAAAGGAATATGAAGATCTACTGCCAAGTAGTAATTTTATGCGCTCCCATCAGTCCTACCTCGTCAATCTTCATCATGTATCCAGTCTCGATTATAGTGGCCACCTTCGGCTCAGAGACGGGGTGCGGGTTCCAGTATCTGAAAGACGCATACAGGATGTGGCTGATCGGCTTAAAATGTTGTGAACTCATTTCCATTTTCAAACCTTCATCACACCGTACCCTCATGAACCGCCTGCTTTTTATCTTTTTCTCTATCGCTACCGGCTGTCAGCAGCCAGCAGTAGAGACATTGAGCGACGCTGGTGCTGACAGCATCGTTAACATGATGCGCAGAGACATAGGGTTTTCCATCAGAACGGGCGAGCAGCGCCACAACTTCGCCTACCTCGATAGCATCCGGCCGCTGGTAGACAGTCTCCGTCACTATGGTGTCACCAGCACATGGCATCGTATCCGTGGTATGGCTGAGATGATGATATACGATTATAGCAACGCTGCCCGTTCATTTGAGACAGCTACGATCCTTGCCCGCCAACAAGACACAACTAATAAATTTTACGGCGCTGCCCTATCGCAGTTCGGTCATTTCGAGGGTTTACGCGGAAACTACGACACGGCACTTGTATTGCTTCAACAGGCACTGCCTATCGGGTTACGCACGGACGATTCAAATACGGTCGCACTGTCGTGCCTGGGGTTATCGAAGTGCCTCGAACTGATGCACGATACCGCCGGGGAACACAGGTACCTTTTCCTGGGGTTGAGGTATGCAAACGCACAAGTCTACAAGGAATATTTCGTCCACAACATACTGGTATATTACCGCAAAGGAGCGATGAATGATTCGGCAAAAATATTTACCCAGCGGATACTGCAGGATTCGCTGCGTTTTAATGTGTATACGCCCGCCGAGCGGGCGGAAGTGCTGGGAGCCATGATGGCCGACCAAGAGTTGTATGAAAAGGCACGACATTATATGGCTGATGCCCTGACGTTTCGCCGTGCTGTTGGTGAGCTTACTGCTGGTATATATTTCAATCTTGGCAACGTCAACATGCAGTTAAAAAACTACCGGGTTGCCAGCGCTTACCTTGATACAGCCCTATTGCTGGCGCGCGTCGAGGGTGACCCCGCTGTCCTCGCCCGTATTTTCTCCGCACGCGCTCAACTGCAGCACAGCCACCAGCATTGGGTACAGGTTGTGCAATCGATGGATTCGTTCTACTTCTACCACCAACGGGAAGACAGCGCAAGCCGCCAGGCCGACGCCATGGAGATTGATACGAGGTTTCGCGTACGCGAGACCAAACTTGAGCTTGCGGAAGCCAATGTACAGCGCATGTATATGGCGGCGGAAGTACGGCGACGCAATAACCTAATCATTTTGGGCCTGCTGCTGGTCGTCGGTGGCGCCTACATCGCCTGGCGCCGATATCGTAGGAGCCGGCGGAAGTCTGAAGCAAGGGAAAAGATGCTTATCGACCAAATGTTGCGTAGTCGCATGGAGCCGCACTTTATCTTCAATTCCCTTGGCGTGCTCCACGGATTTATACAGGCCGGCGAAACGGAAAAGGCAAAAGCCTATATCGGCAGCTTTTCGAGATTGGCCAAGATCAGCCTTGATAATTCACGGCAGGGTTGGGTACCGCTGGCAGATGAAATCGAAGCGCTGGAAGCCTACCTTTCCATCCAATCAAAAAACTATGCCCGGATGAGCTATGACATATCCGTTTTTGAAGGCTATCGCCAGGATGAGCTGGAGGTACCGACAATGCTGATTCAGCCTTTCGTAGAAAATGCGGTGATCCACGGGGTGGCTGCGATGTCCGAGCCGTGCCATATTAGGGTCTCCATCCGACGCGGCGACGGGGTGCTGCATTGCGTGATCGAAGACAACGGCCCAGGCTTGCGTCACCGAATGCAAGCGCCGGGAAAGACCTCAGAATCGACGCAGATCACCGAAGCACGGCTCGATATCCTCAAATGGGAGACTGGGCGAGATACGAGCCTGTCTATCCGTGACAAGAAACAAGTTCAAGGCCGGGGTGTGCTGGTAGCCCTTGACCTACCCTACCGGTAAGCGGAGAATCTTCATTTGCAGTGGGCATCGTCATATTCAAACCGGGCGACTAATGCGGTGCGCAACGCATCGAGAAATGGCGTACGCTGCCTTTTGCGGATGCGGATGCCCTCGTATGCTTTATAGATATTAATGAACCGAATGCCAAAGATCCGTTCGAAAAATTCCGCGAGTTTGTTTATCTCCAGTTTCCTGCCGCCGAGCATACCGAGCTCGTTAACGGCATATGCCAGTTCGGTGAGCGCTGCGATGGTGCCCGTCCATTGCAGACCTCCGTGTTCGCGGCCTGGCGCCTGTGACCATTTGTGCATGTCAGCGCCGTACATCAGTTTATCGAGGTACTGCTCCAGGAGGCGATAGCCCGTGTCCGCTGCCATTTCATGGGACTTGGGTGCATAATATCGTTTATCTGCAATGGTTACTTGACCTGAAAAATGAAACACTGTAGTACTACGGGTAAAATAATACAAGTCAAGGAAATCGAAGTTCAGCTCGCAGTAAAGTAAAAACTCTTTGTTGTCGTTGCGGAAGTTGGTTATTTTATCCACTTCTTCGCGGTAAGTCTTTTGTTTATCTGCCAGGCCGGTGACCGGCGTTGCGGCCAGCAGGCGCAGCAATTGCAGATAGTAGAAGAGACGCCCATCAATTTGTGGACGAAGTTTGCGAAAGAAATGGATCTGTTCGTCGGTGTCGGTAAATTCTTGCGTTTCGACGGCCGCGTTGATCTGTTGCACGGCCTCGGCGCAAATTTGGACACAGTTGCCTACCGTAGCAGCATCTGCCGCATGGCCGTGGTCAGCTTGCTCCAGATCTGTTAGTAGCCTGGCGATGATTTCCTGGGTACATTTGATAATAGTCATGGATACCGATTTTAGGATTAGCGGCGCTTATAGCCACAAGCGTTATGAAATCAGTACCCGCGCGCAGGATTTTCAATATAGCAAATGCTCATTCAAACATAACATAGCACACTCATCGAACCAAAAAGGCTACGTGAGTGGGATATGTCAGCGCTGGATGGCGGGCAAAAACGGATTCGCGGATTTTCGATACAGATTGACCGAATAGTCGCCGCTACAAAAAACTGCAGTGGGCTAGAACAACACCCTGAAAACTTTCATTACCTATTGCCAAAAAATAAGCCCGGCATTGCGCCGGGCTGTAATCGAGAACCTGCCTTGCAGATCCCACGGGACGGGCGGTATTACTCAGGCAGTTGCGCTCCCGCAGAGCTGCCCTCCTCTTGCCGCCAGTATGATCAGCGATATATCGGAGCCGGAATCTGCTTCCAAAACGGCTACCGTGACATTCTTCTTTGCTGTGATGGGTCACTTTCGTTGGTTTTACGCACTTGTTCGGCGATGGCTTCGCTACCGCCGGCAATAAGTTCAAAGAGTTTATCGGGACCATCCACCATGGTATATTTCCCACGGTATATAGCCGTCAGATCTTCAACAATCGGCGCCGGAATATAGGCGGGTGCCATCACCAGCAGATCGCTCATACCTCCCTGTTTGGTGAGGTGCAGTATCGGTTGCAGCCCATTGGAATTAATCACTGTTACTGAGATGGGCTGGGGTGGCGTACGAATGGGGCCAAAATCCGCTGTAATGCCCTGTGGTATATTCGCCAATAGACTTGATAGGCGAGTAAGATCGTTCAGGCGAAAGTACACCTGAAATGATTCCGGGTTTTGGTCCCTGGCAGTTCCTGAAGGGATATAGGTAACACAGGCGCGGTATGGTATGTATGGTATTTCCGCGTTATCCGGTTGACGTCGCAGAGAAAGCACGGACAGTGCATGAACCGCGGTATGGTTATAGAGAAGCTCATGGTTTGACCGGCGGGCAATTTCGGAGATAAATACTTTCCCGCCGTCCTCGCTGATCTTTGGAGGAAACTTGTCAGTAAATGTTTTGGGCATCATGTGATGAAACTTCGCATTAAAAATCAAATAGGTGGTCTGTGATGGCATGGGCTGAAGTTCGTTATTTTGATCTGGTATGGTTAGCTGCCCTCCTCTTGCAATTTCAGCCATTAGTTTGACTTCTGTTCTACGATCAACTAACTGAACGCGCTCACAAGCGAATGCCTGGGCATAGCGCCGAAAACTGGTATCCTGCAACAGCCTGGGATCGAAATTGAGGAAAGTATCCATTGCGTGGGTTTGAGATTGCAGGTGCAATGTTGAAGAAAAACGTACCCTCGGTTGCACTGCCATTTGAGGATCATGCGGGTCCACAAGGTCGCCATTAACCGACACAGCATAGTCCATGGACTGTCCTGACCACGGGTGGTATTCCGGATCGCGGTGGCGAAGAAACCCGAAATGCTGCGGATGCGGGTCTTTAACAAATAGTCCAGGATTCCAGCTTCCAAAGCCATCGGATTGAAATAATGTTGTTTTATCGGGAATGGAAATCAAGCGGCTTTCCATGAGAGCGAAAGGGCCATAATGGCGGCTGTGCCCCTGTGCTCCCTTTTGAAAATTGAAACTGGCAAGGGCGTTCTGGCGCGAACTAAAGTAATCGAACAATTGTAGGAACTCACTATCTTTTTCGAGGGTTCCAGGCTGCACCACCCGATAACCTCGCCTTTCCACTAAGAATCCTTGTTGCTGATAGGGGAAGCTGTTGGGATCATAATACATCCGCGCAACGTTCATCATTTCAACCATCCTATCGGACATTTGATAGACGTTATCCGTACCCGGGCTGGCCAGCAGCCAATTTCTGGACTCCAGGTGAAAAGCGACAAAAAGAGATGCGGTCGGCGCATCGATCAACCACCCTTCCACCGGATTGGGCTCGGCAGGTGTCAATTCAAGCCGCAGATTACGGTGTTCATCCATATAAACACTGGCAAGGCGCCAGCCCCTTTGGTCATATATAGATGTTTTTCGGAAGTCATCCGCGCTATCGGTGGGTTTGATTCGCAATGAATCATACCTGACAGCCAGCAAAAAATCAAGCATCGCCTGATTTATATCGGGATAACCAGCATGAAAGTAACCTCCTTCATGCAGATCGGCAGGTGTTGCGTTGTGGTGATAAGTAAAAAATCGGTACATGTGTACATAGTTAGTGATGCAGAATGTTATTGTTCTTCCGTCCAATAGCCGCGCAGATCATCGAAGCTGGTTTTTCTGGTTGCTTCCGCGGATCTGCGGGATTGCATCTTAGCCTGTTGCTGGGTTTCAGCGGCAGCCCAACACCAGTTGTTTGTATTGATTTCCGTGTCTGCTGATTCTTTTCTCCTAACCGAATCGCTGTTTTCGATTGATACTGTCAGATTGATCCCGTACTAATCGTTCCTGCATCCGGGTCAGATGGTAGTTGGTAGCAGGTAGTTGTGTTTTCGCAGGCTGGACGGGTTGGCGTAGATCAATGGCCTGCACTCCTATGGAATTGAGGTAATCGGCCAGGGGATGTGGTAAAAGGTCCTTGGCATGGCTGATGTTGGCGACAGAAAGGTCCGGATTGTATCCGGCTACTATCAGCGGCAGTCGTCTTCCGGTCTCCATCACCACCGCCTGCTGCAATGTCGGGCCGTCTGTTTTACCGGCATATGGCTGAGGAATAAACGGCTGAGAAATGCCCGCTTTGGCGGGGTCCAGCATAAAAGCTGCTGCTTCCCGTATTGTAGGCATGGGAAAGCATTGAAAAAACGGTGCAATCTCCGGGGCCCGCTCATATCCGTAATATTGGAATACTTCATAAGGGGTAGCTTTCGCAAGTTCATGTTGTTGCCCGCTACCTAAATAATAATCCAACAATTCTATCCGTCGCAGAAGGTATTCAGTATTGATTTCAAAATTACCGTTGTTGTATGTTCCAACCAATTGACAGTCAACTTGAGAAAAATAGCCTGCTGCTTCCTTGTGCTGCATGCCGCTATATAGTTGCGGACTGACAATAAGGTAAATGGCATCACCAGGCTGGTCGCCGGGGTACTGCGAACTTGCGGCCTTCAATTCGAGATGGCGGGCGAATCCGATTTCTGCCAGCAATTCGCCCCGGTTGCTTTCAATCCAGCACCTGTGTTTTGGTCGGTAACTGGCAAACCTACGGACGGCATCCGGTTGGTACATTACGTTGGATAATGAAAGCAGACACTGCAAAGCGTGATCATGACTATCGTAATATAGAACCCGATGATACTCACCGATAGGATATGGATACTTTTTGGTAGCCCTCGTCGCTAAAGGGGCGATCTGAAAATGTACTGCGCAGCCGTCAATTGAGGGTAGCTTGGCGAAATGCAAACTGGTATTGCGAGCCGGTCCACCCATGTATGTCAGACAGCGACGCATGTCTCTTGGCGGCTCCCAAAAGCCCTCCAAGCAGTTATCCTGGTGAATAGAGATAGACGTAATGTCTTTATAGCTTTCAGGTCCGGCACTATCAAGCCGATCGAGATAGTGTACACAGGCCAGCCGGGCTTGCTGGACATCGGCAAACATTCCCACTGCATTTACCATCATTGTCTTTTCTGTATCCCCTTCAAGCACCTTCTTTTTGTATTCAGTAGTAACGGTTGCCGGCAGTTGCGGAATTAATGGAATGGCAACGGCTTCAATAAATCTATCTGCAGTCAACCGTAGAGCGGGGTCGATCTCGACTTTCCCGTTTACAACCGAACCCACATGCCATTTCTTGGCTCTTTTCGCCTGAGCCGGATCTTTGGGCCGGCGCCCTTGCAGTATTTCGTTAAAGAAGATCAAAAGTGCAGTTTCAGCAGTAGGATAAGCGGTCAGGAAGAACCGGTTGTCTTTTTCCGGGGCCAACTTGCAGATAATGTTGCCGTCATCATCCTGTATACTACGGGATATCCCGAGCAGGGTGTTTCCATTGTCCCCATAAGCTGTTGCCGAACGAATAAAGGCCCCCAAAAGAGCAAGTGTAGCTTGCTCCACTGTCGGATAGGCATATATCCATTGGCCGGAAGCCTTAACTGCAGGACTCCCGGCGTGGTCAACCCTATGATACTGAGCCATAGTTATCTGTTTATTTTACATTCAAAATGTTTGCATTTTTACGATCGTCAAATTTGCAGGAGCATCTGGCTACCTGCTGCTGTTTAGCCTTGTTTCACCCGGTTCTTGTTCTCAGGATCTTCTTTAATGGTACGGCCGGGCTGAATAGCGCGGTTAAGGTTTTGATGGCGCCCCTTTCCGGTTGCAGTCGATGTTTTATTCTGCGGGTTTATGACTTTGTTTACCTCCTCTGGATTGGGGGCGGAACTGTTGATGCCGGGATCGGGTGCAGGTGGCTGACCCTGTGCTGGCATCTGTCCTTGTACCGTCCTGTCATCTGCGGACTTATCTGAAATAGGTGATTGCAGCCCAGCGGCTGATGCTGGCGCTGAAAGTGCCGCATCATCGGCTGGCGGTTCGCCGGATTGCTTTGGGGCTGTAGTCGTCTGACCCGGCCTGTGGAGTACTTCGTCAGTGCCTACTTGCTGATTATCTCCTTCTGCCGTAAAACGGCTAAGAAATTTCTCGCGACGGGCGTCGTGCGCAATTTGAGCCTCCGCGGTACGGAAAGATTCATGATGAAGCGATATGTTCACGTCGTCATTGCTTAACAGATACATGGTTTTGCGAGAGGCGTGGGCCAGTACGACAACTGTAGGATGATCAGGGTTTTCAGTAACTGCGATATATCTTTTACCGCGCTCTATCAGGTCGACAGCTTTGTCCAGCTCACCGGCTGTCGCCAGGTCCGGAAAACGAAAATCCGAGAATTTACTACGCGCGTCATATCCCCAGTTACTGTCGTACTTAGCCAGCACATACCGCGGCGGTTGTTCGGTGACGCCTTCGCTGTTTTTGTATTTTGAGAAGTCTATTTCTCGCCAGTAAAAGGGCTCAACGGGCTTCGGCTCGCTAGCGACGGATGTCTGCGGCAAATTCCTGCGGTTACGCTGGCTATTTTCCGGCAAATTGGGATCTGGCTTTGTCGTTACCTTTACACTTCTACCCATGAGCAAGTAGGCAGCGTCTTCCAGGGTCACATGATCCCGTGAACCGAACCAGTTACGCCGATGAAGCTGTCTGTCGGCGGACATGAACTTTTTGTTTGTATTGGCATCGATGCCCAGAAGCATAGGCCGCAAAACGCCACCAATTTCATGGAATAGCCGGTGATCCAGTTGGCGAAGCGCCGTCATCTGGTCCGTAATGTCTTGGAGGTACTCGTGTGTTTGCTCATTACTAATACCTGTCCCCTTGGGGGGATTGAGGATTTTAGCAATCAGCACTTCTGTATCAACCCCTTCCGCTGCATAGTTTTTGAAGGTGGGAATCTGCGTGCCCTGGAATCCATTGTAAAACAGGGAGTGTTTTCCCACCTTCATGTCCGCATCGAAAACATTCAGTCTGTTCTCGGCAATCTTATAGTCGAAAACCTTAAAGTTTTCCTCGCCTAACAAAAGGCTGTCACGCACACTTTGGATAGCTTGGGAACTATATCCCAGTGTCTCCATATTGGTAAGGACATATTCGGTATTTTGAAGTTGTCGCATAACGAATGTTTTTGCTGTTAAGAATTTGAGGACCACAGGCAGCCTGATTACCGGCTGCGGCGCCGCAACTGCAGTGCTGGCTGGCTGATGTCCTGTTGTTTAGGAATGATGAAGTTGAACGACGGCTGATATCGGGCGGCGGCAAGCGCGTAGGATTGTCGCGTGATGTCAACACCTTCGCGGTTCGAAGAATTTCGTAGCGCGCCAATGAGGTCAGCTATCGAGACTGACTTTTCGTTTTTGTCCAATATGAGGATTCGGGCATTAATCGCATCAACAGTCATGGAGAAGCTACTGACGTCCTCCTTTTCCAAGCGCCAGCCAATTCTTTCTCCCCTCTCAAGAAAAATCTCGACCATGTCTATGGACGCATATTTCGGAATAAAAGGTTTGAGCGCATCCAATTCTTTCCTGAGTGTCAAGCGATGCTGCGGATAATCGATCAGTGCAAATGCACCACTGATGCTTCGTCTGGAGTAATCGACCTGATACCAGTGACCCTGGCCTGCCTTTTTGCAGATAAAGACGGCCCGTGAGCGCGGCGGTGTGAGCAAGTCGATTGCTTTGCGCATTGTCACGCCGTTATGGCTACTAAAAAAGCAGGATATGGAATTTCGCCCAGCATACTCATGGAGCTCAGCGGTATTAATGCCGGCTATGTTCCTCGACTGCAGAAATCCTGTTGCCATCCTGTAAAACTGATGGCGATCGTGTTCCTTTAATAGGCCGAGCATAGCAATAGCCTGTTGCTGAGCGGTAGCGTCAACCTCCGGGTCTCCACTCTGGAACCCTGGAATGAACGCTTTAATCATATCATGGTGGAGTTGCAAAGTATCAACCGGCGTGCTCCGTGTCAAATCATACTCCGGAAATTGGTAAAGATGATGGCCGAGGTAATTGCAAACACCGTTGTCGCTGGAAAAATGGAGCTCCTGGAAAAAAGCGCCGGCAGGCGTCACGATAACGTGTGGCAGGGTAAAGAATGCCTCTCCTTTACGCACGGCAATCTGCGCCTGGATTGCCATATGCGGTGGCATTTCAGCCCTATCGATCTGCATGACCAATTCAGAAAAGTTGCGGATAGCATGTTTCATACGATGCAGTTGAGGTTAGGACATACTCATTCCATTGCGGGGCGTATCCTGTTTGATTTGCCGGCTGGTCGATCGGGCGACAGAGCGGTTGAGCTGCACGGTAGCAGCGGGTTTCTTTCTTGGAACTACATTCTGGTTACCACCCGCTATCAACTTCTTTCCGACTTCGGTTTGAGAGGCTCGTATGCCGGGCAAGTCCATGATTTTTGTCATCTGTGGCCCTTTGAAGCGCACAACGTTGGCTTTCTGATAGTTTGGGTGACCATCATTAAATTCCTTGCCTCTTTGGAAAACGGCTTTTCCCGCCTTTTGTAATTGGCGGCCCGTCCAACGTACAAATGCCTTGGTGTTGCGCTTCAACCAATTGGGATCGAGCTTGCTGTTGATGGACTTACGGCCATCACGGATGGATTCCAAGATCATCTGGTCCTCCATAGAAGGTGACTTCCCATATTCGCGCAGTACCTGTCCATAAAACTTCCGGGTAGCTTTCAGGTGGGGGCGAGATCCCAGGTGCTTTCCGCCTATTTCGTTGTTGCGTTTTTGGTGTATCGCCCGGAACAATTCGAGTTTATCCTGCAGCGGCAATTGCTTGTTCTTCATATCTCGATTTTTAATAATGAATTAATCGTGTTTCAAAACGTGCTAACCTGTAGCAGGTGTCTGCCTTTGAGGCGCAGTTGCAGCACCCGGTCACCGCCCTGTTCAAAGACTTCCGCGCAAAACATTTTGCCTTCCGCGATGGTGAATTTTGGCACGGCGATCACGATCGTAGCTTGCCCTTTCGCTGACACGCGCGTGGAAGGGCTGGAGAGCAGGTGTAAGGGCTCTATTTTAGTTTCCATCATCGAGGTACGTTTGACGCGCTTGCGGTCGCGCACATAAAAGCGGGTAATATCCAGATCATAGTCTACCGGAGAGCCGTTACGGATGCCAAACGAAAGGAACATTACGCCATCTTTTAGCAGTATGTTATGAAGCCGCATGTACACATCACCCACCTTGCGACTTACCGGCCCGCTGCGCCGTGGCGCTGTCGCTGCGGTAACCAGTGCGCAGGAGGCGATATCGGCGGCGTTCATACGACCACCTTCAAAGCGTGCCTGACCGCCGGAGGGCTTCGCGGAAAAATCGAATAGGTAGGATGCTGGAGTTGGATTGTAGCGGACCGAAAAAGAGTAGATCATGCCGTCGATGGTAAAGACCGTCAGGTTGGTGGCAGGCATCTGGTTGCTGGCTGCTTTGACCCGTAATACGTTGCTGACACCTGGCACCACGCTGGTAGATAGGTCGGGATGACCGCGGTCTATGCAGTTTTCGCAAATGGCGACAGGAAAAATGAGCACGGTAGTAGCGCCGGCAGAAATGGGTAGATCCTGTATAACGGTGGTGCTGGCGACCGTAGGATGTAACAGTGACTTGTCCTGGGCGACGGCGACGAAGGTTGCCAGCACGCCCAAAACGAAAAAAAGTGGGAAACGATAATGTCTCATGGTGAGAAACAGTTTAAGTGAGAAAAAAATATTACTGGTTGGTTTGGGTTGAGCGAAGCAATACCGGATATCCGGCTTTGACGGTAACCGGGTCAACCTTGACTTTCCGGGAAAGCAAGTTTTTGGCTGTCTCCAGGCCCGCGGTAGCCGCCTGAGCTTCGATAGAAGGGTTCAGGGAAGAGAGCGCCACCGACTGGATGGTGCGGTCCGTTGCTTCTTTACTGACTTCCCGCGTAATGGACCCGTGAATACGAATACCAGGGTTGGCATCGTAGTCGTATACTTCCAACCTGACAGGCATCAGTTCATTGGATATGCCCAAACCGGTTACCTGTACGGTAAGCCGTTCACCGGATAGCGAGCACATTCCCCACACGCAGACACCTTTGGGAACAAATCGACCGTCGACAAATACGGGTTGGACAAGTCGAAGTTTGATCCATGCACCGCTGACGATTTGTTGTGTTTCATGAACGACGGCGGCGATGGCGGTGTGGTCTGTGAGGGTATCTGCCGAGAGGCCGTCGCCGCTGCCAAAGAATGCGCCGCGTGTTGTAACCCCTACCCCACTGGTGTCGGCTGTTGGAGCAAGGCCGCCGAAGTAGTCCTTATGTGCCGTAGCTGGCGTTATGGTCACTGGTATGACACGCCCCTGTTGCTTACGGGATACATCCTTTAGGCGATCGGTGACCCTGCTGGGATGCTGAATATCCAGGATCGTCTCCATCATCCCCTTCATCTGTTGCATTTCAGCGTCCATACCACCGGCTGCCTGCTGCTGAATTTGTGACATCTGCTGTTGCAGGCCCTGGAACTGACTATCATTACCCTGGACCGGATCACTGCCGGGCAAGTCAACTTTCCGCCCGGTCTTTTCCATTTCGGCCTGATCAATGAGGTGTTGAATACCCGCAAGGCGCTCCTGGAGCTGGGCAACCTGGTGATCGGGATCGCGTCTGGGCCGGGAAGAGGGGTAAGTCTCCAAGGCCGGCGAAAACGGAGCATCCACCGCGCCCGCTGGCGGCTGCTGCCCGTTCGCATTACTATTGGTGTCAAAAATCCCGGCTACATTTTCCCGGCCTGCTTTGGCGGAATCTTCTTCTGCCCGCTTGTAAAGGCTCATTTTATCGAGCATGTTGCCTTCTACTTCAGGTGAAGGCAGTACGGCATTGAGTGAGCTGGGTTTGCTCTCTGCATGTCCTTCTTTGTCCTTTCCCCCTCCCATCATGGAGAAGAATATTGCACAGAACGGGAAGAACAGTAGTGGCAGGAATATTTTCGCTTTCTTGTTGTTCTTTTTGGTGACTTGCATGTTGCACTAATTTGATCGTTTACAAAATGGCTCATGGTCTCAGTTGCTGTTCGAGGGTTAGGACGCTGTCGATGAAGCCGGGCCTACGCCGGTTAAAGGCAGCTACGGTGTCCCTACCTGCCGGTGTTGCCATCAGGCTATCGAGGCGCGCCCGAAATAGCCGCAGGTAGAGAGTGTCCTCTGCCGTTAGCCGTGGAAGCAGGTCCGTTGGTGGAGCCACCGGCGCTCCCATGTTGATGGCCGTTGCGCGCTGTGGTGCTCCAGGATTTTTGAGCTGGTAGAAGACCACCGAGAAGCTGATGGCCTGGGAGACCAGGACGAACAAGACCAGGAAGCGTTTCTGCTCCCGCCGGGTCCAATGGCGGGTGCGATGGTTCAAAACGCGGCCAAAATGCCCGGCGAGCGCAGCGTAACGACGGGTTATCCAAGCTGCACCGCGGCTCCGTGCGCGGCTAATAGGGCTCTGCAGTTTGGGGCTACCCTGCGCTTCAGGCTGAACCAGTGGTGCTTCTTTCCCGATTGGTGGAATGGATGGTGCCTTTTGCATGGTCAACGTTTTTCGGTGAGTATGTCCCTGTTGTCGAGCGTCACCCAGCGTTCAATGAGTAGGCCATGGCTGTTATGGTCGGAGCGGTCCACGTCACGGAGATAGCCTTCGGTAACGAGAGAGCGGGTAAGGATTACCGATGGACGGATGATGCGCTGACGCCCGTAGAACCGGAAATAGTAGGGAAAGGTGCTTGTATTGACCTGCACACTGTCTACTTTTAACTCCTGGCTGACGTTGCCGGCGATTACGGCTGCGAAGTAGCCATTTTCTTTCAGGGCATCGTAGGCTTCTTTGGCGGATCGGTCGGCCATATAAAAAGCCGAAGCGACCCTCGCCTCGATGGCCTTTTCGTCGGGGCTGAGTGTAAAAAACAACTCGTGAAAGCGGCTAACGTGATCGCGTGCCTCCACCGGCAGGTTATCGGTACGGGTGGAGATCTCTGCGCCGTAAGCCTTTCCGTCTGCCAGTACGTATATCTTTTCTGCTGCCTGGCTAAGTCTGGACATACAATAGTAGATGGTAAACCCACATAAGGCGGCGCAAACCACCACGACCACCATGGTAAAAAGGCGGACGTGCTTAAAAGCGGTTTCGATGTTGTTCAGGTGCTGAAACATAAAAGTGATTTTCAGATGAGAGGTCAGGATAGCTTGTCGCGGAAGTAGCCTGCGTTTGCCCCGTGGCCGGCGTGCCCTCCGGTTTGCATCAGGTGTTTATTGCCGTAGGCGTCAGCGGCCATGCCGCCGCCCATTCCCCCAGCCATGCCCATCCCGGCGGCTCCCATTGCTGCCGCGCCGCCGACAACCATGCCTGCGGCGCCGTAGGAGTATGATCCAGCCATCGACGTCATCTTGGCCGTTACAGGACTGCCGCCGCCGGCATTGACGATCATGCTAGCAATGGAGGGTACGGTCGTGTAGCAGACGATACCGATGAGCATGAAAATCAGGTAACCAATGTCGGAGGTGGTAAAGAAGGAATCGCCGTAGGTCTCGATCTGGCTGATATCGAGGCGGATCATCTCTTCCTGAATCATCCCGAGCAAAGCACCCACGATATTGCATACCGGCAACCACAGGTAGTAGTTGATGTACCTAGCCAGCCAGATGGTGAGCGAATGCTGGAAGCCATCGAATATGGCGAGGGCGAAAACGAGCGGACCAATTAAAGCCATGATCAGCAGGTTGAATGTCCTGAGCGTGTTGATACATAGCGCTGCTGCTTCGTAGAGCAGTTGCAACAGAAAGGAAACGACCTCTTTGAACCAGGTCTTAAGGCCATAGTAGCCTTTGGCCATGGCGAACTCCACGCTGTTGGTGAGGTAGCCCCATGGGGTTTCCATCATCCCTTCATCTTTGTGCGCGTATTTCATCCATTCGCTGCGGTCTCCCCTACCATTGTTGACGCCGTACATCAAATAAAATGGAGAAGTCTTCGCTTTCTGCTGGCGCTCTGCGATTAGCTCTTTGATCGTCCTGGTAGACTGGTCCATCATTTCCTGTGTGCCAGCTACGGCCGGAGACATAATCCCTCCAATCAGGGCTACGATGTGGCTAAAGTTGAATATGCAAAAGCCGAGGACGAACGGTCTGAATAGTGGGTAGAAGTCAATACTCTCCCCTGCCGCGATATGCTTCCATACGCGGTGGGCGATGTAGAACGTGGCGCCGAAGCAGCCGATCAGTCGGGCTGACATCACCAGGTCCTGGCAGCGGGGCATCATTTTGTCGAATAGCCTGTTAAGTATGCCGTGAAGTCCGCGGATGTGCTCAGGGACGCCTTGGGCGCTGGCGGCTGCCGGCAGCAGGACGAGCAGGAATAAGGCGGTAATAATTGCAATGTGTCTATGTCGCATGGTGGGGGCGTTACTGGTGAAAAATTATGGTCGGGGCTGAATCCCGAAAAGGTTGGAGAGTGTCAAGGCTTCCGACTTGTCCTTTACCCGCTGAATGGCCAGCAAGCTCTGCTCAGTATTAAATTCGCGGAGGAAGGAAAACTTGCGTTCCATGTCGTCGGCAATGCGATCGATGGCCGCCATGCGTTCACTGTCATTCATCCGTGTCTGGCGGGCAGTGATGACCAACAACAACTCGTCGAGGTTGCCAAGACTATCCTGAAAAAGGCCGGCGTAGACACTGGCCAGGTATTCCATTTTTTCGACGGTAAATGCGGCTGACCCACGAAAGCGGTTGTAGGCTGATTTATATTCCTTGACGATACGCAATTGGTAGTCTATGATGTCTACAATGCGGTAGTATTTGCGAACCTCGGGAGACACCTGGTAGAGGCCGTCGAGAAAAATATCATGGAGCTTGAAGTTGCCGCTGGTGACTTCTTTGACTTTGTTATAGCCATTAACCAGAAATTGGTAACCTTCATACATCCTTTGCAGAATCTGACGGTACTGGTTCAGCTTTTCAAGGTTGAGGATAAGCTGAGCGGCTTCATGCTCCTGGGCACGCAGACCGACAGCGGGCGTGGCGGCGAAAACGGCCACCATGACCATGGAGATAATCATGAGTTTCATGGCAAGCTATTTTTTGAGGTCGTACAAATTGGTGAGAGTCGAACCTTCCATCGTTTCGGACATCCGTGATGTGACCAGGCTGCATGCTTCGGTACAGAATGTCTTGGTGAACATGAGTTTTCGCTGGCTGCGGGAAGCGAGATCTTCGATCCTGCGGATGCGCTCGGCGTCGTTCATTTCCAGGCGCCCATCGGTGAGGATAGAATGTAGTTCACGGGTCAGGTTATCACTGTCGGTAGCCACCGCGGCGCAAGTGTTGCGCAGAAAGGATCGCTGGTGTCCAGCGAGTACGGTGTCGCGGCGCATCAGTCGAAGAAACCGATCGAGGGATCGCTGGATGTCGAGGTTGTAGTTCAGTGCCTGCAAGGCAGCGGGATAGCGCCTTACAACGGGGTTTACCTGCTTTTTGCTGAGGTAGTAGAGGTCGTGAATGGTAAACTCGCCGTTTCGGACCTGGTGAATCGTGCTCAGGCCGTCCTTAACGATGGTATAGCCCTGCCGGGCGGCATTAAGATAGAGTTGGAGCTGGGCGATCTGCGCCAGCGTATTGTTGCGCTCTTTCTTATTCTGGCCGAATAGGTCGCTAAACCGAAAGGAGATGGCTTGTCCAAAGGAAAGCTGTGGTGAAAAGAAAACGAAGACAGCGGTTATGGTGATGAGTACTTGTTTCATGGTGAGATTTTTTTTGCGGTGAGGTTATTGAACCAAGCGGCGAGCTGGCGGGTCCAGCGCCGCTGCGGGAGCATCATTGTCTGGAGCATGCGGAAGAAAGGCAGGTTGTCGTTGGAGGTGATGGGTATCAGGTGGCTCAACCCGGGCTCGGTGAGCAATACCGACTTGATGTGGTAGCTATCGGCGTGGCTATAGGTCACCTGCAGACGGCACCTGCGAACGGTTGAGCCAGTACGAGCAGGCAAGTCTGTTACAAGAAAAAAGGTGGCGGTGGCGGTTTCGTCTGTTTGCAGCAAAGACTCGATAGTGGACATGCACTGCTCTATGGCACCGGTGCTCAATTGCTGGTCAAAGACTTCGATACAGAATTGTCCCTCATATCCTTTGCGCAGTAGCAGGTGGGCAAAGCTGGTGCACAACCCTGATTCCGAATAAACAGGCCGCGGTGTCATGGTTTGATGTTATAAAGTCCTTGAAGCGTGGTAATTTCAGATTGCTCCTTTACCCGCTGCATTCCCAGCATCAGGTTCTGGTTAGTGTACTCGCGCAGATCGGCAAGGTTCTCGTCGACCATGTCAGAGACGCGGTGGATCAGCGCCAGGCGCTGAGCGTCGTCCATTTGGGTGGCGAAGCTGCGGATGACCAGGTGAATCTGGTCGACGTTTCGCAGACTCTGTTCGAGGATTCCGGTGTATACATCCACCATGGAAAGCACTTCTTCAGGTTTGAAGGCTTTGATTTTGGTGATGGTGCTGATGGCGCGCTGGCATTCCTTTACCACCTGTACCTGGTTACTTACGATATCCTTGACGCGTTTGTAGTAGGTGATGGCGTTGCGCACGCGCCACAATTCGTCATAGTACCCGCTGAAGAGTTCGGTCTGTTGCTTACTCCATTGATATATCTCGTCGAGCTTGAGTTTGCTTAGCAGATTCTCTAACTGCTTCTGCACGTTTTGCAGTTTGATGGTTTCGTTTTGCAGGCGCTGCACGGCGATATCGAAAGCACGTATCACCTTTTTGATGCCGGCCAGGATGATCTGGCTGATCGGATCTGTGGCGTTGGCCTGTTGCGGTGATACGCATATGGTTAGCATCACCGTGAGTGCTAAGAAAATAAGGTACCGCTTCATCGATGTACGTTTGAAGTGAAAAAATGGGGGAATTACCATGAGCCGCGGAGCCTTGCGGCAATGGCTGGATGAGCGAGAGGCGGGCTCAACGCGAGAAAAATCGATGCGCATGGCGAGGCTGCCAGCGAGAATACGCTTATTGAAAAGGTAAAGGGGCGGTGGAGTGGAGTCCCCTGGGAAGTTTACAGGCAGCAGTTAGTGGAGGCGCTGCGCTGAGGTGTCGAACTGCCGTTCGGCAACCAATTATGATGACCGCCATGAAGCGAAAAGGCCGGTCCTATTATAGCAATCGTTATCCTGGGTTGGCTTACTGTTACCGCACCGGATAGAATGCGACCTGGTTGATCCTAATATACCCGGAATCGGGCACCAGGAGAACATCCAACTGGTTATCGGCGTGAATTGCGGAGGTGGTTGCATTGTAATAGCCGATCCACGCGCGGTCAGTAACCTTATCGACATTGTCTTCCGTATCCTTGAATCGCTCTACCGAGTGGATCTTCACAGAATATCCGCCGGTCCCTTCCGTCCCCGCCTGGCTGATGGTGACTGTACGAACCATGAGACTCTTCTCGTCGTCCATTGTATCGACAAAAAAGCCGGTCATCGGCGCTTCTTTGGTGGCTGGGCTGCCGCACTTACTAACAGCGACCCCGAGGATGGATATGGCAAGCATGTATGTGAACTTCATGGTTTGCTTTTAATTATATCTGCAATTTGTAGGATAAAATTTTGAAACCTCAAAAAACTTTTTTTCGAGGAAACTCCCATTGATTCTGTGTGCTTTATATATCGGGTTACCTTGTCGGCCTCACAGGATCAGCCTTGGGGAAGCTTCATTTAATGACCTGACAGGCAATGGAACGATCAAAATCGAGGGCGATAAAAATGCTTTCTATTCGTTCGTGGGTATGGTTGATAAATTCAACTTTTGGTTCAATATTGTTGAACCATAGTAAAGTAATTTTCCGTGCTTGCCTAGCTTATGGGCAATACAGCTCCATCATCTGTATATTTGATGGAGCTGTATTCCTTCGCTGAACACTACGTAGTGTTATACGCCGGTTCTTTTTCGTATTAAATAAACAACCATTATCATTTTTCCTTATCCTCCTTTGGGGCTTCAGCCGCCGCCTCTTCTTCCTTGGGTTTTTCCCCTACCTTTTCTTTGGACTTCCCAATGGGTATGTTGAATGTCAGCGACCAGAAGCTATTGGTGCGAAAGGTTTTTTTCGTGATATCCTTGAGGTTGTTGGAGGCGATATCCTGTAAGTTGGAATAGCCATTGGCCAGCGTCTCAACCATTCCGGCCGCGCAGCCATAGGAAAGAATCAATCTTCCCGACTTGCCAAAGATCAGGCTACCGCCTCCCAGGTACCGAATAGACGGATTGGGGCCAATAGACAGACCAGCACCTATGGTCGCTCCAATACTAAACCATGAGCTGATTCTCGGATATACATGCATCATCGCGGCAACGCCCATATCCAGGTTCTTTTCATTTTCCTGCTGAATGATCTGATATCTGCGGTTGATGACGGAATCCGCCCCTGTAGAGCCTGGCACGATACTACTGTCTGGTTTCAGCAAATAACGATCGTCCACCAGGTTAGTAATAAACGGGCCGGTACTGAAGTCGAACTTTATACCGCCGATGGCGCTGACTTTCAGCGGCTGGTTGTCCACAACCCTGACCCCCTGGACGCCGGATTTGGGCAGCACCGAAAAGTTGAAAATATACTGATCGACATTTTGCACCTGCGGAATCGTGTACACAAAGTAGCTGCGCAGCGTCAGCAGGCTTCGGTAACTGTTGAGCGTCTCGGATACCTGTTCACGGTGGTAGGGCGTCAGACCCTGCAGGTTGTACCGAATAAAACTGGCAAGATCAGTAATGGTGGAATCGTACTTTCTAAAATAGTTGAGTGTTTCGCGGCGGAAGTCGGAGATGTAGGTACATACATCCTTACATTCCGGCATATCCTTGAGTAGCCCTGTAAGCTGGTCAATCTCCTTTTGCAGCTGTAGGACATCGGCCAATATGTTGAGCAGGTTGCTATTTTCCGACTGCGTGGCGGGCGCAATAAAGGTTTGATTAAAGAGGGCGGGCACCTCGGTATTGAAGTCTATCGTTTCACTACCAACTACGACGCTATCCCGAAAAGGATTGATGCCTCTGATAACAAAAGCATACGAACGGCCGACAACCGGTTTTCTGATACATTGCTTGCCGCCTTTTGTAACCAACATACTGCTATGATCATACACCAGGTGCCGGATGGACAGCGTACAGGCAGAACAAAAATCAACGGAGAGTTCCTGCAGGTCCTTCATTTTGTCCTTAATGACCTTAAAGCCGGGCGGCGGCAGCCGTTCCAGTACTACGGAGGCAAATGTCCGGGTTACGCCGTTACCGTTTCTGATCCTGAAGTTGACGACCTGATTTTCCAGGCTGGTGGGGACGCTAAAAGGGTGGGTACCGCCGGTAACCGATTCAACCAGGATATCACCGACCCCGCTGACGACCGTCAGGGTATCCTTGTCGGGTAGTGACGTTATCACAATTCTGCCTTTTTTGATCTCCTGGTGCTCGAGGGGTACAACGATTTTTTTTGTCGTGGCTTCAATTAGCACTGAATCGGACGGATCGACGGATTTGCCCTGGTATTGAAATTTGATGACCTGGGCATGCAGTTGGAAACTAAAAGACAATAGTAAGAGAAAGAAAAAATGTTTCATGTTGTGCGCTTTTAAAGTATCGTCAATTTAAACTCATCGAATATTTTATAGTATGGAACGATATAGGTATAGAGATCGTCGCCGCCGAGCACAATACCTACGATCATGCCATCTTGCAGCAGTAGGCTGCCGGAGTCTCCTAAGACGGTGCATCGGGTTATCATGATCATGTCTAAAAACTCGAATGGTACCGCATCCCGGAAGGGTTTTAACACATCAATAATCGGGGTGGTGAACCTCCCCCCTTTGCTGCGGACGTAGAGCTCCGCCGGCTTGTTTTTAATGGCGCCAAGGTTCTTTTTTTGGTGAAAATCATTTCGAATAAACGCTCTGCCGTCCGGCAATACATTGTGCACTATGGCGCCTTCCTGCAGCAGCACAATGGCCGCGTCGATCTGCTGGGTAAATTTCCCTTTATACAACGTTCCTATCAGATTACCGACAGCTACCCGGTGAATGGCAGGATTGGTGGCTCTATCGAAAACAAACTGCCCGCTCCGCTTCAGGGAGTTGGCGGCGACATGATAGTTGGTCAGGGCAAAAAGGTCATTGCGGCTATTGCGTAAAAACAGGCCGATGGTTCCGGGATCGTTGGTACCCACCTCTTTAATTGAGTCCATGATCGCGGCATGCAACTGGAATTCACCAGACTGCCGTACGTCGGTCTTGATTCTTTTCACCTGGCCGTCCGGAAACCGTATATCAAAATATGGGGGAATGTACTCTGTTGCCGCCAGCTCGGACTCCGGGATCTTTTTGGCGAAGTTGAAGACGATGACGTAATAGTTGAGATACCGGTCATTTTTGTACTTCCGCTCCACGCGGACGCTGCGCAGATTGTTACCGTATTTTTTATACCAACGCTTACGTCGTTGTTGAATGTAACCCTGAAGAAACGCGATCTTCCTGATAGTTTTGGGGTGCATAGTATGGGGTGCTGTGGAAGGGGCAACTGGGTGAGTACTACTCAAATGCCGTTCCTAGATAAACATAGATTAGGAAATCCATACCAAGATAGACATATTCCGTTATTTTTCAAACGGTCATGGACAACGCGATATAGCGACCGAAAAGTTGGCTCAAATGCTCCGGAACAACCGATGGAGTTTCACAACCGACTGCATTACCGCCGCATTAAAAAACTCCCGCCAGGCGTTCGGCAGGAGCATGGCCAATTTACCCACGCCCTTCACAAGATTGTGGGGGACTTGGCCTGGGGCAATGTCGTTTAGTATGCCATAAGCTATTGGTCAGGCAAATCCATCTTGTTTGATTCGCAGATCTTCAATTAGCGCCCTGATTCCTTTTCGGATGTCCCCGCCAAACCTATCGGCATACTGCTGAACGAGCACTTTCTCCTTTTCCTCCGTTGTATAACAGTAATATTCCTCCGGTGAAGGTTCATAGCCGAACACCCGCGAGTATTGACCACCCAACTCGATGTATATCTCGCGGTACTTACGGCGGGGATCATTGGCACGATTCAGTGACAAAACCATGGTTTTGCCTTTGTCCGTAAGGCCCAAAGTCTCCTGAATCTTATCGAATTTATTGGCAAACTTGCGGATATCGAGGATGATCTTGCAGTCTGCGTTGTTGAGGATGGCTTCCTTAACCACCGGGGAGGAGATAAGGTCATCGACTTCCTGGGTAACCACAATTGCTTCGCCGAAATGTTTTCTAACAGTCTTATACAGGTATTTTATGAAGGAAGCCATGCCCGCCTTGGCGATTGCTGACCAGGCTTCTTCAATAATGATCACTTTACGAACGCCTTTGAGTTTGCGCATTTTCGAAATGAAGCTCTCCATTATTACCAATGTCGTCACTGCAAATAATGTCCCGTGCTCCTTTAAGGCGTCGATCTCGTAGACTGTCAGCCGCTGATGAAGTAGGTCGAGATTTTGAGTAGCGTTGAGCAAGTAGCCAAATTCACCATCTTTATAATACGGCCGAAGAACATATAAAAAGTTGTCGATATCGAACTCCTTTTCCTTTACCTTATCCCCTGCCAGCACGGCCCCGTACTCGTCACGGAGAAAATCGTAGAATGTATTGAAACAAGGTATAATGGCTTTGTTCTTCTCCAGTTTGCCGAAATACATATGCAAAGCGTTAGAAAGAGCGACATACTCACTGCGTCGGAACTGTTCATCCTCGCGCTTCCATAGGGCAACGAGCAATGTCTTTAGGGACTCCTTTTTTTCGGTATCCATGCTGTCACCCGGTGACAGGTAGAAAGGGTTAAAGCGGATGGGATCGCTCTCCTTGTGGGTAAAGTAGTAACCGCCCAAAAGGCCGGTCAACCCTTGGTAGGAATGCCCGACATCGACGATTACGACATGTGCACCCTGCTCGACATAAGATCGAACTAAATGATTGACTGCCAGAGATTTGCCAGCTCCTGAGCTCCCAAGAATGACCTTATTGCGATTACTGGTATAGCGTCCCATCGGCCAATCGCTGATATCGGTCCATACAGGACAGCCCATTTGTCGGTCTACGAGTCGAAGGCCAAAAGAGGATACTGAATCGCGATAGGAGGTTTCCTGGGCCAGAAAGCAGGACGCCTGCTCGCAGAAAGTGTCGAAGGTTTCATTGAAAGGTAACTCACCTTCATTGCCCGGCATAGCTGCCCAATGCAATTGGGCTGCACCGCGGATTTCTTCTCTCGGGTTGGCATCCATCTGCGCCAGGGCTGATGAGGCCATGTTACGAATGTCTTTGAGCTTATCTCGATCGTCGGTCCAAACCAACAGATTGAAATGGGCACGGACTGGCTGGCGCGACTCCGATATCGCCTCGTTGAGGTAGGCATTTACGGCGTCGCGGGCGATGGCATTCTCACGGCTGTATGCACTGAGCGAGTGAAGGCGACGGCGCTTGGCCTCGAGTTTCTTGTAGGTTTTGTGGGTATCTTCAATGACGATGTACTGGTTGTAGATGTGATCGCAGTCCAGTAGCTGACCGACCGGTGCGGCGAAACTGACGAAAAATTTAGTTCGATCGGTAGAATACTTATCATACGCCAGTTTGGAACCAACCAGGCTGGGAAGATCTTCAAGCTGGCTCATGGAGTAGAGCTGACACAGCTTCTCCCCTATGCGAAACTCAGGCTTATACGAAATATCCCGTTGCAGGGGCTCGCTTTCGGCGTCGAGTAAAAAGCAATACTTCTCCAGTAATCCCGGTTTTTCGGTGGTGCCGGCCAGCTCGTCTGCGGCAAGGCGACGTAGTTGAATAAAACTCCCTTCAGACAAGAGCTTTTCGAATTGACCGACCTTATCTTCAAAATCAGCGAATGCCTGGCCTTTAGCGGCAGGCTGCACCAATGACGGGCGTAACAGGTTGTTGAAAACTGAACTGGCAGGCTTGCGGCCATCAGCACGCCGTGTGACCATCAGGTAACAGGCGTGTTGCCGAATGGGACGCTGGTAAAAGAAACGCTCGCTTGCCTGGTTCAAAAATGTGATCTCGTCTTCGGTGTTTTCCTTCGACCGGAAGTTACCTTTTGTGTACCAATCCTGCTTATGCAGGATGGTACCGGGCGGCAGGATACGAATGGCACGTATCCAGTTATGGTGCACGGTCTCCAGTTCATCGGCTGCCAGGGTAAAGACTTCGGGTAGCAGTACCTCGAATACAACAGTGATATCGCCCTGCTTTGAAAGCAGGCAGTCGTCCTCTATCTTATAAATGGGAAATCGGTCGGCAAGGGAATAAGTTTTGGATGCGACAGGGCGTACCTGTAGCACCAGCGCTGCGAGTAACAGCGTTGCAATGCAGATGATGGTGAACATGATTAACGAGTTTTGGAAAGAGAAAGAAAGATGTGCCTTCCGGGAGGGTGCAGGCACTCAGGAAGCCGGCGGTAGCCGATTTCTTTGATCAGGCCATGTTCGCCGTAGCGATGACTGTAGCGGATTACCCACGTAACGAGTGCGTACCCCAGCACTCCGGTTACGGCTGCACATATGAAGGTGGGAATGCCGGCGATATAAAGGATGGAAAAAAGAATCAACAGGGCCACCAGGCCGAGGCCCAGATACATGATGTATTGGGCCTTTATCCGTGGGCTAAGCATCCGGCGCCTTGCTATATTGCTATAGTAGGTTTCCAAATACTCGCCCCCAAACCGTACGTACACCTCTCAGCGTATACGGCTTTCCATTAATATTACTCAGTCTAACCGACCGGCATGAATCTTCTTGTGACAAGGCGGGCAGACGGCTATCGTCTTCCTTCTTCTGGCGTGCATCAGGATTTGCCAAGGTTGCTTACGGGCAACATCTTTGAGCTTCCTGACATGGTGCATTTCCAGATCGCCTTCACTGCCGCATACTTCACAAACTTTCGCTTTCAACCGGTCTACCAGACTGGTGGTAGCGTTGTTCATGATCATATTGGGCAGGTTGTCACTAAAGAACTGATTCGTGTCTGTCTTTCGCTTGAACCCAGCATTGTAGAAAAGTTTGACTTTCTGATTTCCGAGTCTATCTCTGTACGTTACACCAAAGTTCTTTCCGATACGGAGTTTGGCGATGGCTTCGCGTTGGCTCATGCTGTACTTCTTAGCGAATGTTTTGAACATGCTGTACTGCATGATGTGATAGAAGTCGTTAATCGAAGAGCTATTATTGGCTATCGAATAGTAATTGTAAAAGCCCCTGATTTCTGCGTTGTAGTTGTCTATAATCTCCAGATCGTCATTGTTGATCAGTTTCGTCCTGCTGAGAGGTTTCCAGATTTGGCGGCCTTCGTGAGTGACCATAGTAATCGCCTCGTATTCGGCCAGTTTCCGCCTCATGGTTTCGGTCGGTATGTTCAACACGACTTTGTGATCATAGACCCGCATTTTATTGCCGGTTTTACTACTACGTTTCGTTGCCTGACTGGCTTTCCGGACATGGATCTCGTACCCTAAGAACTTTGCAGGTGTCTGCGCATGCGTAATGAGCGTTTTGTCGTCTGACAGTGCGAGTTTCAGTTTATCGGAGAGGAAGTTCTTAATATCCCCTTTGATCTGCTCACACTCCTGTTTGCTCCCGATGACGCCGATCAGAAAATCATCTGCGTACCTTGTGTATTTGATCCGTTTGAATCCGCTGTCCATTTCATCAACGCTTTTGTGGGCTAATCGCTCCTTTTTGATAGCTTCAATCTTAGCGATTCTTGAAAGCCTTTCACTTTCATCCTTTACTCTGTCCAGTTTGTAGTTGAGCTTCGCAATCTTCTGCGTGAGCTTGAAGTAGGCTACGTTGCTCTTTCTTGTAGAACCTTTGTCGAACTGATTGATGTACTCCTTCATGAACTTGTCCAGCTTGTCGAGGTAGATATTTGCCAGTATTGGGCTGACTATACCTCCCTGCGGTGTTCCGCTGTAGGTTCTGTGGAATACCCAGTCTTCGACGTACCCGGCGCGGAGGAATTTTCTGACCAGCCGTAGGAAGCGTTCATCTTCGATTCTTTCGCGGAGGATTCCGATCAGTACATCGTGATCGATGTTGTCGAAAAACCCTTTGATGTCCCCTTCAATGAACCACTTTGTGGCTGTGAAGTTCTTCTGCACCTGGTTTAGTGCGGTGTGGCTGCTTCTGTTTGGCCGGAAGCCGTGAGAGCTGTCTTCGAATTGCTTCTCGAATATGGATTCCAGAATCATTCGGAGTACCTCCTGCACTAATTTGTCGTTGAACGATGGGATGCCAAGAGGACGCATTTTGCCATTCTTTTTAGGAATGTATGTCCTGCGGGCCGGGGCTGGCTGGTATGATTCGTTTTTTAACGATTCGATCAGCATTGCGATACGTTCCAAACTCATATCGTCTACGGTTTGGCCGTCTGCCCCTTTCGTCATGTTCCCTGCCTTCGCATAAATGCGTTGGTAGGCGACATAGAACAGTTCTTCGTTAAAGAACAAGCGGTAGAGCCTTTCAAACTTGTACGCAGGCGTTTTACTATGCTCTGCCAGACTGTTTAATACGCTTTGTGGATTTCTCATAAAGTCTCACACTTTTTCCAAAAATTGTATTAAAGAATATTAACTGCCTCCCTTCGCCATGTACAGGGCTTTCCCCTGCTCGGACTACTACGGAGGCTCCGTTACCATGCCGGATATTCAGAGGTCTGTACCTCATAGCCGCGCCAGCGGCGTTCCGGTTTAGGTAATCCCCGGTAAGATTTTTTGACAATAGCTTGACAAACTGTCGGATACCACTTTCGTTATTTCCTGCTGACGGCAGTTGCGCTGTAGCTTGTCCGTTGCTTTCTCCCCTCAAAGGCTGGGGAGGAAGTGCTACAGAGTGACGATTCAGATACCTTACGTCACCGGTTCGAGACGTCCCGCTCTAACTATGGTTGAACCAGTATAGGCTTTATCCTCGTGTTTGTCTTTTCACCTTCAGGTTCAGTCGCAGGTTGGTAACTACCTGACTTTCCCGTTCACCGGCATGCTATACTCCCCGTCTGCTTTCGCTTTCGGATAAGCCGGTTGGTGATAGGTCGTGTCGGACACTAACCTAATATGTTGCTAATCACGTAATTATCAAAGAACTTTCTCGGGCGCACCTTTAAACTCGACAGGCTTATTGACGTTTTTGTTGAGGGTGTATATGCTTGAAGACATGTCCTATGTTTTAATCGCTAATTCGTTTCAGGCTGATCATCAGCCTCAAATTCTTCACGGTGTACCGACCCGATAAATTCAACCAGGGTAGCGTCGAGGTAATAAAAAGGACTTGCCGGGTCATCAAACCGAACCAGCTCGAAGACATAAGCTCCCTTGCGCGCTACTTTAAGGATTAGATCGCGCAGCGATCCCCGATCGGTCCATTTCTTGTAAATTTCAGGCAAACGGGTGCGTAGCAACATTTCAATCAGGTCCATCTGACTGGGACCGCTATGCTGTATCTGAAGATCCAGACAGTAAGCGACAATCTGCTCCGGAGGTATCTGTTCTTTCATCTGTTCATCGATCAAACTGTCCACCAGCTCCCAGTCTTCCTTGAAGAATGCGTCGTATTTTCCTTGCGCGCACAGGTTTTCCAGCAACGGTTGGTAGTGTTGCGACAAAAACTTAAGGTATTGTTCTCTAATCTCGCTCCGCATCTTTTGAATGTCGTATTGCATGAGTGGTAAAATTTATCCAGGTGAAAAGCTCCATTCTACGCTCGGGCGACCGGTGGCAGTTGGGTGAGATGTGTTTCATTGACCACCGGCCACTTTAGAGCGTAGCCTATAACCCTTATGATGATAATAAGGGAGATGTAGACACATCCCCCTGACATTTGTTGATCTTCTTCAATCAACCGGAAAACATGCGAATTTTGATTAAAAGGGCCGCCTGCCACCATCCATGTCATGCGTCACGATATCTGTCAATCACCGGGCAGGCAGCCCTCTTTTGTTGAGCTTTTGGCAACCGGCTGCTCCACACTGCCGGCATGTCATCGCTCAGGTCTCTTCGGCAGTCGCTGGACGCTTGCCAGTAGCATGCCTCTTTGCCGCTGGCATCAAGAGATGCCGAAGAAAGTTTTAATGGCGACACCGATCAGCACCAGGAAAATGCAGCTCGAAAACCACGCAGCGGCGATTTTTCCTGTATTGTTGTCGCCCTCGTTCCATTTACTGTAAACCTTGATGGCCCCCACGAGCCCCACGATGCCTCCGCAGGCGTACATGATCTGCGATGCGGTGGTAAAATAGGTACGGATAGAAGTGTTTGCGTTGTTGAGCGCAGTCCCTGCATTGGGCTGCTGTTGTGCGACGACATCTACGCCAGCCAGCAGTACCATCGCTGCACATAGCAGCAGGCTTTTGGCGTAGTCGTTCTGATAATTGTTGCATACGATGCCTTCACGTTTCATCTTCACATTTCTTTTAATGGTCACGGGGATAGTGGTATGGGCCGGCCACCCTGACGCTTATTGCATTCGTCAGCCAGTGCGCATGCCACGGGCAGAGTCGCTGGCAGGCAGCCAGGTCCCATACACCTTTGAATCAATCCATACTTGTCGGGAATAGATAGTGGTCCCCGTTCAGCGGCAGGCATGCGCCTGGCTGTCGAGGGAGCCACTACCTGGGCCGGGGGCTCAACGATGAAAACTAAACTGTGCTACGAAAACGAATTATCCTTCCTGTTGCCAAAGTGTGTCGAGCTCGGCGGTGGTAAGCGACAGACCGCATTCCTGGAATGCCGCCCGCGCGATCATGTTTTGAATAGCTGCCCGTAGGCTTGGATGGCCTAAGTCGGGATAGCTGGCAATGATAGGTTTGATTTTATCGAGCAGACCTAAGTTGGAACCGATTTCTCGGCTGTCGGTGATGGTCTGCCGGATGGAGATAGCAATTTCTTCCAGCGCTTCGAACTCCCCATCCTCGGGGCCGTCCTCCATGTCATCCTCTTCATCAAATAACTTTTGCCGATATGCGCTGTGCGTTTCAAAAGGCGGTAGCTGGTAGCTAGGATTCCCGGCCACCGCGGCAGGAACAGGCTGTGTTGCAGGGTCGGACTCTTCACTAACCTGCCAGATTCGCTTCGGCCCTGGTGGGGGCGGCGGCGTACCGGGCACGGGAGGCTTTTCCCTTCGCAAAATTTCATCGCGGTATACGTATGCAATCCAGCCAAGTGATACTACTGCGAATCCGCCGATGAACTCCAGCCAACTAACAGATGATAACATAAGTCGGTGTTTTTGCGGTGATGGTTTGTAATCGTGTTTACGAAGACAAAAATGGGCCATCACGAAAACGAAAAAAACCAGTTCCATACACTGTATGAAAATATTTTTCAAAGTGCGTGCAAATCGTCGTGGTCGAGACGACGAAGGAGTGCTGTCACCAGGCCGGAAATAAACGGCGTCCGGTCCTTTTTCCGAATGCGAATGCCTTCGTACGCTTTGTAGATATTGCCGAGATCTACGCCGAACCACTCGCTGACGGCTGAGGCAATCCGGCTGATCTCGGGACGCCCATCAAATGCACCGTATTCATGGAGGGCATAAACCAGTTCTGTAAGGGATGCTTTGGATAAAACCCATCGAAGCTGATGCTGCCCCCTCCCTACCCTGCCGGGACCGCTCAGGCGGTCGATCTGTGCCATCAGATAATCTGCCAGGCGTTGATAGGCCCAACTGGAAGCAAGGTGCTGCGAATGCTCATTCCTGGGCAGCACCATGTTCGCTGGCAGATTAGGAAAGGCCGCCAATTGGAGGATGGTTGGTGTGTTGAAAAAGAAGAAGCTGAGCTTGTCCTCTGGCATATTTTCCAGCCAGGCTGCAACGCCCTGCCGTCGGCTAATAATCGGAGCAATACCTTTGAGCAGCCCGGAATAAAAGAGAATGGACATTTCAGCGGTTCCAAGCGGATGTATTTCTTCGACCAGATGTACCTGCGACCAGAACATCCAATGGGCAAGTGCTGCCGGATAGGTATGGCGAAAAAAAGAAAGCTCCTCCGCGGCGTCACGAAAGTCATTCTGTTGCCAGTAGGCTATTGTTTCCTCCAGTGCAACCTGGCACTGTCCGGCTGCGCGAGCGGCGATTGAGATGTCTGCATAGCTGGTATATTCGGGCAAGTGGAGCTCTAACTTTGCCAAGATCTGTTGGTAGTGGGAAGGCATGGTGGTTCGTGATTTTGAACCACCAAGGTGAAAAGAAGAAAAATTGTGCGGATGGGGAGGGGTATATGATACCCCATGCAACATATTGAAAATTAAGTCACAGCAATTTCAAATTCATGTATTCGGGTAGTGATTTTAATGGCGCCGCCGCCGTTTTCGCAGGCACCATTGCCGGTAAAAGGTTTTGGCTGGCTGGTATTTGGCGTGTTCGTGCTCAGTCTGATGGAAGGCCAGGTCGGCAAAAGTATCCGGCTCCACGGCGAAGAGGGTATCGAGGTCTACCAACTGCTGAGCACCAAGCTGACCAGGATGGGAAAGAATGTAGTGCGCGCGCCCTGCGGAGATGCCGAGTACCCTGGCTATCAGGGTCGGCTTTAAGCCACGGCGCACCAACGCATGCACCGTTGTCACTGACCTGTTAAACAGTAGCTCCCGGTACGGTATAAGTTCATCCACCGGGCGGGCATACCGTTGCTTGCGACGGTCAATTTCCACTTGTACCCTGGTCATGGCCGCGAACGTGCCGGCTTCGGCGCCAAAATATTCATCGAGCATCTGTAATCGCTCTGCCCAAATTGCACTTGGCACCTTCAGGAAAAAATCAGCGACCTGCTCGGTGGTGCCGAACACATCTGCCATCTGGCTGATGGTGGCATGCCGGGTGAAAAACGTACGCAATGATGGCGGTTGCCTTCCTTTTTTTGGCAAGCCTAAGTAGATGATCTGATTCACCCTGGAAAAATAAGGCAATTCGGATTTGGTTGCTGCTTTTAATGACGCAGTGAAAGTAGACATTGTCGTATTAACTTGGACGTATTGTCGCTCCGACTCAAGGATGGTAACGCAATGAGCAATTTAGGCTACGGACTATATTTTGCGTATATTCAACGGAAAGCTGCGCACTACAATGCGCATGCGTTATATCTCACCTAAAAACTGCTAATTCTAAGAATAGAGTCATGACAATTTATGAAGCTACCGACGCACTGAACAGTCTTGCTCGATTTTCGCCTGTATTGTCCGGATTTCAATCCCGAATGAAGACCCTGCACGGTAATACCCGCGTCCAGACTTACAAGATTTTCAGCGGGCACACCATTTTCGGAGGCAATGAATGTTATGCCTATCATGCTGGTGGCAGAAGTGACCTTCAACTTAATATTGGGGCAGAATGGCTGGATGATAGGGAAATATTCAGATATGGAGTAGGGTTCTCACTTTACCCAAATCAAAGCCAGCCCGACCCTATGAATTTCCTGCCGCCGAAGATCAAAGCACTTAATGAATACATTAAGAAAAACAAATCCACTTTTGACGATCTTTGGATGTGGCATTATGATAGTCCCGACGGCCATAATCGCTCAGATAATTTCCCGGTCGGGCCCATCCCTCCTGAATGGGAAACCTTTGAAAATTTCATTTTCATTGGAAAATTCATCAACAAGCCGCTCTCCGAAGCGAATACTGATGATATCCAAAGCATGTTGGCGTTGCTGGAGCGCCTGGCGCCGGTTGTAGAATACGTAGAGGCGCAATATCATCATTTCAAACCGGCCCATGACGGGAACCGGATATCTCGTATTTGCTGGAATGACAACGGATGGGTGGAACCTTCCGGGTGGCCCGGGAAAAGCACCGATCCCAAATCGCATGAAGGAAAGTACGGATATGGGCATGAGGAATGGCTTTGTGATACGTCCAAGACGATCGACGGATTTCACTATGCTTTTCTCGAATCTGTCCGAGGGCTCGAAGAATCAGCCGAAGATAAAGTTTACAACATCGATCTTTTTACAGTAGATGGACGAACAGCCAAAAGATATGCGGTAGGGATTATAAGGAATGTGGAAATTGTCGGTCACGAGCGAGCAGATGAGATCGTAGCAGAATATGAGCGGCGTGGATGGATGCAGTTGATGGACCAACAAATTGAAGCGGTCCAAGCAATCAGGTCCGAGTTCTCGCAAAACGAAGGTTTCAAGCTGTTCAACATTCGTTTCATGCCGCAGGATCTTCAGTTGTTCGAAAGCTACCGGTTAATTGAAGATAACAGGATCGCTAAATCTCATCGCTATGAATTGATGCACAAGCACGCAGAAATCGGTCTGGCAAACCCCATGAATGACGCCATAGCATTCGAACCGGACGCCTCCCGAGAACCAGATGTCGATGACAGCATCGAGACGACGATCTATCACCGTGAGCCAAAACCAGTTGAAAACCTGTACCTGCATAAAAAGGTAAGAGATCGGCTTAAAAACTACCTGATCGACCAGTATGGCTTCTGTGTCGGCAAAGAATGCGGAACAGGGCAAGGCACCAGCGTTGATGTAATCAGGGTTCGCCAAGGCCGAAGAATTTACTACGAAGTAAAAGTCTACAGCAGTATAAAAGCAAGTATTCGAGAGGCATTGGGCCAACTTTTAGAATATTCGGACTGGCCCGACACAAACCACGCAAAGGCGATGGTTGTCGTTGGTGTCGCCCCACTCTGCAATGAAAGCAGGGGTTATCTGGATTCATTGAGGTCCAGATATAAACTTCCACTATACTACCAACAGTTTGACCTCCAAAGTAAAGCGATAGTTGACGGGGATTTTTCCGACTCCATCTTCGACTGATGGCAGTAGTGCTACAGCCATTTCCGCAGTGCCGCGTTGAGTCTGAAGGTCATGTCGATGAGGCGACCGGCCGCGGCCTTCTTCTTGCCGAGGTTGTTTCCAAGGGCGGTGAGCGAATTGACCGACGGCTGGTCACTGCCTTTGGTTTCGGTCACCTGCGCCAGGGTGCGACGCAGGTATATCTTGCTCGGACTTTTAACGACATCGATTTCCTGCATCGTATCGAAGAGCAGGTCCAGTTCGGCGACGCTGATATTGAAGCGCAGCTTGAATACCTCGAGCGGGTTTTCCAGATGGGGCATCAGGTAGCGCTGCAGGTCGATCAGTTGGGCTTTAACCCATTTAGAAAGTTGCGTACGCGCCGACTTCCTACCGGTGTAAAGGTGCATATCAGGATGGGGTGTCATCATTTCCAGTTTGGTGTCGTACCATAGCAGGATCTCGAGTTTCTGCTCATGGGGTAAGTTATCTGCCTTGACCAGCAGTTTGAGGTTGCAATGGTTGATGTATTCTGGATCGTTGAAGTTGTGGGTAATGAGCTGGAGGTGTAGCTGCAGGTTCGTGTCAATGCCTGCTATTGGCTTAATGGTTGCCAGCGCCTCGAACAATTGGCGGTAATATCGTAGTCGACCGAACGGCACGAACGTGCCCTGTTCAATGAATGGTCGCAGATGAGCCAGAACGATTGAAACAATGGGCGCGTTGTGCTCATCGAGGATGGACTGCAGTTGCTCCACCTCCCCTTTCAGGTTTATCAGCCTAATTCCGTCAGCAAAAGGCGTAAGCCAGGTCCATTCATAATCCTTCGGCACATGCTCCAGCAACAGGCGTTGCATTAAACCTATCTGTTCGTCAGCGCGCTGGTATAATGCCAGCAATTGTCCGCGATTATATTCTTCAGTGACAACGGCAGTGCAGAACCTAAACACCAGCTTTCCAGAAATCGCCTCCAGAAGTCGCCCCTGTCCGGCAATGTAGTGGCGCAATTTTCTCTTCCCCGTGATCTGGCTCAGCTCCAAAGAGAGCGATTTGGCCGCACTGTTACTGAGGTGACGAATCGTCGTTTCATGCTCCTCGACGGATTTACTGGTTGCGCCGGTAGTGCCGGATGACACAATTGTCATTTCTGTGATGTAGTTTGAAAATGCGCCAAGTTCATTCATGTCGTTTGGATTTTGCTCGGCATTTGGGTGGGGCTCATTCAAATTTATGCCAAAAACACATGACCGTGTCCGTCACGGTGCATTAAAATTTCGACGATACTGGTAGCAACCCGAGCCAGCCGCCATCTGGCCGGCTGCCATTTTGAGCGGCTCGAATCCGGCCATAATCGCAAGATGATGATACCGTTGCTGATAGCGATCGAGGACCAGAAAGACCCTCTCAACACCTTTAAACTGGAAGCAGCAGTCAAGGGCGACGCGAATGGGCAATAGTAGTCGGGCAATTGGTACGGCAAAATCAGCCCGCGGATACCATACATAGTTGTTTTGCTGTCGGCTAACCTGGCGGTAAGGATTGGTTTCCAATCCTACGGTTATCAAAAGGCGCGGAATATCGTTTTCAATGACGACCAGGTGCTGGTAATACGGATCGCGCGCTTCGCGTTCCAGGTCGCTTATCAGTTCGTCATAAAGGCGCTGGTGAGCAGCAACATCTTTATCTTCCTCCGTCCCGGTCCAACGGATCATCCAAAGCATATCCGCTGGCAGATCGAGGGTGCGAACAATGTAAGTTGTCTTAATCTTAGGCTGGTAAGAGGAAAAGTAGGTCACAGGCTGGTATGGATCTTCCGGCCTGCAAAGCAATGGATAAGGTATGCTCATAGTGGACCAATTCATACTTGAAGTTTTAGGGTAAACTGGTCGAAACATGGTTGTGTAGCCCGATAGGGCCCACAGAATGTGTGGATTCCACCCGAGGAGCGTGGACCCGAGCTTTTTGAAAAGAGCCTTAACCTATTGGAAGTTTTCTACTTGGTATGGATAGTCAGAGCGTAGCCAAAACTTAACTTTATGAATAAGAAACTTCACAATAATACCATCATTGCACGGGCTAGCCGCGGTTGAAGGCTGTAAAATTGCCCTTCTAAGTATTTCCCCTTACGGAAGATGGTTGGTTGAGGCATCTGATAAAGCAAACGGTCACGCGATTACTTATGCGATCAGGAGGTTGATCATTCCATTCCCATTAACGGGTTACAATACCTTTGATTTCAGCCAATGCTGATATAAACTGTCCAGCGAGAGCACCAAAAGGTCATAAAACATACCCGGGAGAGACGGCAAAATTAGCCGCCGCTGCGCTTCTGTCCAATTGCAGTGGCGGCAGCTCCCGGAAACATATCATACTCCAACCCACGTTCGACCAACATGTCGCCGTTAGTGACTACCGCAGCCTGGACTGTTCAGGTTATTCAAGACCGACCTCTACTATGCGTATGGTAACCGAACAGTCCGTGATGCTGCGGATTCGGGCAATTGGTAGTCACAGGTCAAAAAAAAGCCTGCAGGATATTCTGCAAGGCTTTCGGTAAGTGTATTTGATAGGTGGTTAGAATAGCGACGAAGGGCGGCTACTGTCAGGATTAATCTGGATCTCCGCTTCCCTTCTGGAAAGGCGGGATAACAAAAACGGGTTTGCAGCAGAAATCCAGAATAAATCCAAGGTTCTTTTCCTCATAGGCGTTTGGACTGCTAAAAGAAAGCGATGGAAATTCACAAGGCCCGCATTTGACGGGAACGTGGAAAGTATGGAACTGGTAGAGACCAATTCCCTACAATAGGACATAGTTAAACCATCACCTTACAGACAACTTATCAAAGCGGCCTTCAGGCTACAGGTTACCAAAATCTAAATCAAACTTGAATTTGTCAAGAATTATTTGCCAACTATGAGAGTCCTCCCCTCACGTCGCACTTTCAGCGACGCATTTTGTAGCAAGCTGATAAGGGAGTCCAAGGGAATATCGGGGTCGCCAGCGGTAAACAACACAGCCACTTTGGCGTGCTGCTCATCAAGTTCTACCTCCAGATCATACCTGCGGGCAATATCATTTGCAACTTCTCCGAGCTGTTCACCGTTATAAACGAAATATCCCTCCTTCCAGGCTACAACATCTGCGAGATTTCTTACCTGGGCAGTTTCAATCTGGTCTCCCTGCCGGGCCACCATCGACTGTTGTCCGGGAACAAGCTCGCGCACCTGGCTTCCCTTGGAGATTCGTACGGAACCCTCCAGCAGAGTGGTTTTTATTAATCCTCGCTCAGCATAGGCGTTTATGTTGAAATGGGTACCCAGAACATCCACTTGCATTTTGCCGATAGTTGTTGGCACTTCCACCCGAAACGGACGCTGCGGATCTTTAGCCACTTCGAAATATGCTTCCCCTTCAATGCTGACATTTCGGGTGGCCTGTCCGAAGTTGGCTGGATAACGGATGGACGACTGCGCGTTGAGCCATACCCGCGTACCATCCGGCAGCCGCACTGCATACTTACCGCCGCGCGGCGTGCGCAGGGTATTATACTCGGCGGACCGCTGGCTCCCTTCTGCCCCGAGGTAAGAAAGTTCGCCGGTGGTGTCGTTGGAAACAACCAGTCCGCCCTGATGGGCAACTATGCCGCTATTGTTACCAAGCGCAACCTCCCTCCCATCTGCCAATGTCAGTGTAGCCACGTCCTTTGCAGGCATTACAGGCATTTGCGCCATATCAGCCCTATGCTCCAGCTTTCCAACCATATAGAATACGGCCACGCCCAAAAGCACAAGGATTGCAGCGGCGGCAGACAACCGTACAAACGAGAACATTCGTCGCGCCGGCGAAAGCCGCTGCTGCATTTTTTTCCATTCCTGATCGCGCGTGTTTATGACGTAGGCGGCATCATCCAACAAAGAATGACCGTTCAGTACATCTTTAAAAAGTTGCCTGTTACTGTCGCTTTCGGCAAGCCACACGACCAAAATAGTTTTTTCTTCCTCCGATAGCGGCTCTTCAGGAGCGCCCCCAATGTGCTTCATCAGTATCGCAGTGGGGATCTCCATCCGATTGTTACGAGATTCTTTCATAGACTTGGTGTCATTTTTGAATATTGCTGAAGAAAACACCCTCTTCCTGTTAGAATACTCTTTCCGCTACCTTATAAATGGAAAACGGGTAGAAAATCCCGACGATTTCAGGGCAATTTTCAAATATAATTTTAATCCATGTGTTTCGTCATGATTACCAAAATAATTGATCACCTGAGAAAAGTAGAGGCAATGGTTATCAAGAGGGTTGTGTTGGGATATTTCAACATTGCTTTTCGCAGCATGGCGCGCAGTATTCCGGGGTAATTCTTTGCGGTCTTAGGGGAAATTTCCAGTTTTTTGCCGATCTCCTGGTGGCTGAGCCCTTGTCGGGCAAGCTCATAGTATTTCCGATACTTTTCAGGAAGAAGAGATAAATGCTGCTCAATTTCATTGTAGAGGTCTGCTCGAGTGATTGTTTCTGCGCTGGGATCGTCAACAGTTTCCGATAGTATTGCTAAGTTGGCTCTAAATTTTTCTTCCCTTGGTAATGCTTCGAGATAAGAAAGGCAGTTGTTGCTTACGGTACGCATGAGGAAACCGACAACATGACTTTCGTTATTGAAGTTCCGATGCAGCCACAATTTCATAAATGCTTCCTGGACAATATCCTTCGCAACTTCTTCGTCTACAACATATCTGCGTGCCTTAAGGAAGGCATGGGCATAATATTCGTCCCACACAGCCTTGAAAGCAACAGGGTCCTGCCGGTTGAGTAGCGGGACTACGTCTTTATGTTCAAATGATTTCATGTGCAGTTGCCTTGGAACGTCAACTATTTGGTTCAATGATATTCCCCGCCCACTCAGCAATCCTGAATCCATTATCAATAGGCCATCGTAAAATCTAAAACGAATAGGGAATTTCTATGATATCTAATAAGGAAAAGGTCTAAGGTGAGAAAATCGTTGAACTGGTGCCGAATCGGCGGTCAATCCGCCACAATAGTAAGGAAATTTAGCCAATTCGCATACATCTGAAAAATCAACGCTACTGAGCACTTCAACGCCTACACACCTGTCCCAAAAAGATTATAACGCTTATGTGAAACCGTACTAAGATTAAAAAATGAGACATTTTCCGAGGTATACCGAACGCATTCCAGAGGTCGCTTACTTTTATGATGTCAACATTAGTGGAATTAAACCTTTCCATCATCATGAAACGTGGAGTCACTATCTTCTTGGTAATTGTTTTCACCTGGTTAAGTTCTTGCAAGTGGGAAGACAACTTTACAGAGGCACAAGTAAAAAACGGAGATGCAATCAACTTCCTCCCAAAATTCAAGATGCTGCGTCTAGACAGCACCGAGATCAAAAGCACTTCAATTCCTAATGACAAAATCACAATTTTAGTATTGTTCGATCCAACATGTCACAATTGTAAAGACGAGCTAATTGCGCTGAGTGACAGCATTAACCATTTTTTTTCCGCAAGCATAGCCTTAGTTGCACCATTTCCTATTTCAGATATAAAATCCTGCCCCGAAATTAAGCGCTTTGAAGGCTTAAACAACGTGACAATAGCAAGTGATCATCATAATGTCACACAGACTATTTTTAATGGAATGCAAGTCCCAATGACTTTGATCTATGACAAGGATCAACGTCTGCGAGCAGTATTCCGCGGAACAGCCGATATGAATGACTTAATTAAGCAATTCAATAAGGTAAAACAAAAGCCAACTATGAAAGGCTAATATAAAAGTTTCATTCTTATAATTTATGCCTACTTCCTTTAAAAATTTAGACATCAAAGATGTCTTTGAGAAAGAAAATGTGCAATTCAAAAGTGAAAGCATCTTCCTCACAGTAGGAAACGCTTCACCAGAAGCTCAGGAGATTTTCTATATCTCAATTAGTCCCGCATTTTTAATCGATTTCCTCCCCTACTATATAAGTTTGGCACACAAAAGGCAAATTAATTATCAGATTGTCAGCACTTTAGCAAATGCTCTAGATGTTGTAGACGGTGTATACGGAATAACAACTGTCGGCAAAACGATCACAATTTACTTTTACGACTTTGTTGACCTCCCTTTCATAAAAAATGTGATTCAGGCATGTCAAACATATTCAGGACCAGATATTCCAGGAACATATAAAATCGACAATTGCGTTTATTCAAATTTAAAGACGAAGTTCTCAGTCACTGACTTCCCTAACATGGCCGAAGTTCAAGTTTCCAGGATAGATTTCGGTCACAACTACCAAAACACAGCTATTTTCAGCGAGCGGCCTAAAGGGAATATTCTAACCTCAACATTAATATTACCTGATAAATCCAAACAATCCGTTTTCATTAAAGAAGGAAAAAAGTGCATGTGGCGCGACAAATCTGGGCGCACAATCATAGATCGAATCAAATGGGAGGGAAATCTTCTCAAACAACTGCAGTCCATTGTCAAGGTTCCAATTCTTTTCGATGAGTTTTGCATTGACGGCAATGAATACATTGTTTTGGAAAAAATAGAGGGCTCTACATTTACGGACTTTATTAAGAAACTAAACAAAAACTATGAGGCATGGCGATACTGGAAATATTCAGATCAAACTAAGGCACTAACCACTTTCAGATCAATAATACTAATATTAAACAAGCTATTTATTAATGGATATATACACCGTGATATTTCGAGCGAAAATTTTATAGTTGGGAAAAATGGAGAAGTGACCCTTATAGACACTGAATCCATAGTTGATTTAAACGAACATCTGCCTGAACCACCTTTTGAAACAGGAACGAAAGGCTTCTCGAGTCCTGCGGTATTTGATAATCTAATGCCGTCGCTAAACGACCATATTTATTCAATAGGCAAATTAGCGCTATTTCTATCCACTACAATTCATCCTCTCTATTTTGACCAATACTCTTCAGACAAGCTTGCCTGGCATCTCGAAAAGTTTATTGGTCGCCATGAAATTGGACACTTCATAATATCGTGTTTGGATTATCCTAATGAATATACCCATGATCGGTTAATTTCGGAAATTGATAAAATTATAAATGAGCAAACTAATGTAAATAACCTTGGAAAGGTTGATAAATTCCATCCAAATAGAGACTCTTTGCATTCAGTGATAAAATCAGATTTAAGCACAATTGATCTGAAGAACATTCTTTCATTTGATTTGGGGCAACTGAACTTTCTCAAAAGTAATGAATCATCATCAGATCTGGGATGGCATAACGGGGTTCTTGGTCTGGTGCATACCTTTATTAAAGCTCATAACCATAGTGGTCTATTAACCAATGCGAATGAAAGTAAAATAATAAATGAGTTCCTGACGAACATTATGGAGTTCCATATGGATAAGATAAATGACTGTAAGGTTGGACTAAAGGATGGCGTATATAGTCTGCTCTATACATGTGCGAAGGCCATGGGGGTCTCTATCCTTAAGTCAAATGATATGTTTACCGATTTCTTTCAGCGCGTTGTATGGCTAAAGCCAAATAATACAAGCTACAACTACGGCTCGCTTGGCATCGTTCCGTCGCTACTTATAACTTCCGAGGCCCCATTTGAACCACAAATTAGAGAAATAAGCAAGGCTTTATTGTATAACCTATACCAAAATCTGGCCATCAATTTCGAAAATATAGTCAAGGACAACGATCAAAGCAACTTTATTCTTGAAAACTATTTAGCCATTTTACAGATTAAATCTTCAATCGATATTCCCTACTCACATCACATATTCAGGAGCATAACTAACAATATAAACACTTTGACAAATTCACTTCAACGTGAAATACAAATAGAAGGATTAAATAATCATAATAAGGCTAATTATAATCGACTAATCAAATACCTAACAGTTGCTTCAGCAGGATCTGGTGCAATGTTACCAATTATTCTAGAAGAAATTAAAGACACCCTTCCAAATTTCTTGGTTCTTAACAATCCCTCCCGATTTAATGGCTTAGCCTTTTTCGGAAATATCTTTTTGCAATCATTAAAGACCAATCATTCTGAAGAAATACATAAAAGGCTTTTAAACATTCTCGCGTGCCTTGAATCAATGCGTATGGGTTCAAGTCAAGGTACAACTTGGTACTTACCAAATAAAACAGAAAGATTTTTCGGGTTTGATAACGGTAACAGTGGAATTTTGGATTTCTATTTGGAGGTAATTGATAGCAATGTACATCTAAATTAACTAAACGTCTGCAATAACGATTTGTGTCCCGTTATAAATGCAATTCTAAGCTGCTTTTGAAATGAGTTTGCAGTTTTATCCTCTTATTACAAAACCGAATGTATGAAGAAAATAAAACCTCTATTTGCAGTATGCTTATTTCTTTTTATAGTGAAAATAAATGAAAGCCATCCAAAGAATAGCCATAGAGCCATTCCATCTGCAATCTACTTCAAAGCGTCATTCTCCTGTATTTTATTATTCTCAGGGTGCATACCAGGTTATTTTCAAGACGGAGCAAATGTAAGCAACCAAGCATACATCATTTCTTCAACCGGCACATATCATAGTCTATATGGAAACAATAATTGCGACAACCCCTCAGGTACTATCATGAGAGTAAAATTCTATTAGAAAAATGAACTATTGTCATATTAAATAAATTCCAGAAACTAATAAATAAAGTAGTAAACTAATTTCAATAACATGGTGCGGTATAAAAATAGTTATCGAACCAGATAGAAAAATATTGCTCCAAAATCTTCAAATTTAAACCAAATACTTCTTTTATGACTCACCTTACGACCAAAACATTAACCCTGATTTTCCTTATGACAATTTTATTGTCTCTAAATGATCCTGGGCTATTACGTGCTACTCCACCTTCACTCTATGCCAAAATTGGCGCTGCATGCGTCTTAATTCAAGCTTCAGGTGTATTACCTATATGGCAGGACAATGCGACAATAACCGAGCAAGCACTCATAAGAGACAAAAATGGAAATTTTTGGCGAGTTTACGGAACGAGTAATTGCGATGGTCCCAATGGTAACATAATTCGTGTAAAGTTTGGGTAACATCCCAAATCGAGAATCTTCTCGACGTATCAGTCAAATCGATATTGAGTAGCTACCAGTATAATGCTCCTCCAGGCATCTGATTCTGAAAAATGGAGAAAGGAATACGCCGAAAACCTTAAAACAAAGTAGGCATTTCGATTTGTTCAAAAAATCATTTTTAAATCTAAAATCATTAAACAATGAAACGTACATTCTTAGCTTTTGGAGCTATTGCCCTCACTGCAGGAACCGTAGTTGTAGCAAACAACAAGGAAGACGTTAGAGCAACTCCATCATCGTTATACGCAAAAATTGGAGCATCCTGCACATTAGTACAAGCGTCTGGTGTCAATGCAATCTGGCAAGATGGCGCAACAACGTTCGACCAGGCGAAAATTCAGTCCAATACAGGCAACCTGCATACTGTGTATGGAAACAACAACTGCGACAACGTCAGCGGTACGATCATTCGCGTGAAATTCAACTAATATAGCAGAAACTGCTTAATTAGAAGCAAATGGCAGCCTGATGGCTGCCATTTGCTTCTAAACCTCAGTAACCTGGATTCTGCGATAATGACGGATTTCGTCTAATCTCATCAAAAGGTATGGGTAGCAACTGAGCTGAACTTTTCCAACTTGGCTTGAGAGCAGGAATTATCTTGTCGGCAAGATCCCACCTTATTAAATCTAACCATCGATGACCATACTCGACGAAAAATTCAATTCTCCTTTCTTGTACTATGTCGTTAAAAAGCTGGGTAGCATCGGAGTTAGATTTAGGACCGAGTTCCGCTCTTTGTCTAATTCTATTCAGATACGAATATCCATCGGATACCTTCCCCAGCCTAAGGGATGCTTCAGCAAGAATCATATACAACTCAGACAACCTAAATAGCACAATATGCTCCGTTGCATCCTCTCGGGGAACCTGTTGTTCTCTACCCATTTTATACTTATAAGGGAAATACCATCTTTTTCCATTTCTTTCAATTGAACCAAGCCATTTTTCCTTTCGCTTATCTCCTGGCTCAAACTCCTGTATCAAAGTAGAATCAAGGTAGTAGTCTATAATTCCTCCTTGAGAAACATTATAAACAACAAATTGTCGACCTTCATTGGTCAAATTGAATGGAGCCCTCCTTACATCCTGAGCAAGCGAAAAAACCACTTCACTGCTATTTCTTTTGAACACATTATCCAAATCCGCCTCCAAGGAGAAAAGGGCTTCATTTTTTGCTACCGTGGCAGCGTACTTTTCAGCATCAGCCCATTTTTTTCGATAAAGAGACACTCTTGATAATAGAGCAGCCGCGACCCATTTATTTACCTTTGCTCTTTCCCCATTAGAAATGCTATAATCAGTATATCCATTGTCAAATCCGAAAAGAAGATCTTCTGAAATAAAATCATAAATTTTATCAGTTTTTTCTCTCGCCTTCTTTGCCTCTATTTTCCAATCTGTAGAAGAAATAAGAGGCACATCACCAAAATAAGATATAAGATAAAAATAATAGAAAGCTCGAAGCGTTCGTGCTTCCGACAGCAAGCCTTTCTGAACACTTGTCTTTAAGGTTTTGCTTTTTTCCAAGCCTTCAATGCAAGCATTAGCCTGATAAATGACGGAGTATGCAGCATTCCAGAATTTGCTTACACCAGGATCATTTGATGGAATAGTATTCAATTCATAAGGGGAAATATCACCGCTGAAAACGTGAAGTTCATCCGCCATCATTCCTCCCATCATAGTCAGTTGCGCTGATAAGAAACGAGGTTGCGTTCCAACATTGACAACTTCCGAATACAGAGTATTTACGGCTGCGGTAGCATTCGCACTATCCAAAAACGCCTTTTCAGTGTCAATACTACTTATGGGTGGCGGTATTTCCACAAGAGACTCAACCAGTTTATTGCAACTGCTAAATATAGGGAAGCAAATTCCCAATGCTAAGTGGAGGAAAAGTTTATATTTTTTATACATTGGAATCGTTTTGAAAATATCCTAAAAAGAAAGCTTGGCACCTGCAGTCAGTGCAGACATAATCGGCAATGAGCCAAATGATTGAAGTTCCGGATCAGACCCTTTATACCCTGTGATTAGCAATAGATTATTCCCGCGGATAAATACATTACAACTGGTCATTCCCAGCTTTTTTGAAGCACCTTCTGGCAAATTATACCTAAACTCCAGGTTGTTCAACCGAACAAAGTTGGCATTTGTAATTACTCCATCTGATATCTGAAATGCAACGTCAGATTCCTGCTGGATGACCCTTAATCTTGCAGATTTTGCAATGTCGCCTGGCTTTTGCCATCGGCTATCGTATACTTCCTTTGGAATATTGGCCGCTTCTCCGGGAACCAGGCCTCGGTATAGAGCGTTTTGTCCGTCGGCTATTCGGAATTGAAAGAAAATACTGATTTCAAATTTTCTGTACCGGAAGTCGATGCCGACACCACCATCAGATCGTATGCTGAGATCCTTTGAAATTAAATCGTTATCAGCAGAAAAAGCATTATAGTCAATTCGTCCATCTTTGTTTCTATCTTCGAAAGTATAATTACCTGTTTGTGGGTCAACTCCTGTTAACTTTAATACTCGAGTAATTTTTATTGGTTGACCAACTTCAAATATTGACGCGTAAGGAGATTCTTCGATGCCAGGATATTTTAATAGAATATTCTTGTTAGAGAATGCGTTTGCATAGATTTTCAAATCAATGTTACTTTTTCTTATGGGATTAAAAGATACACTTAATTCAATTCCACGATTCTGTACAGTTGCTGGAAAATTTGCTGTTACAGACTGAAAACCGGTAGCAGAAGGCAATGCGAACTCCAACAATTGATTACCAGAGCGTCTTTGGTACCAACTTGCTTCAATACCGATTCTATCGTCAAGTATTCCCAATTGAATACCGAAGTCAATCATTTTGTCCGTTTGCCACTCGAGATATGGGTTTGCATGTTGTACCGATCTATACGTGACAGAGCTAAGATATGTTGCGGCTGAAGGCAAAGACTGCCATCGAGTGAGATACTTGTAATCTGCTATCCGATCAGAACCTGTAACGCCGTAGCTACCTCGAATTTTAGCAAAATTTACAAACGGGAGCGAGCGTTTGAAATAATTATCCTCTGAGATGATGTAGCCCAATCCTGCAGAATAGAAGTTTCCAATGTTTCTCCCCGCCGCAAACCTTGATGAGCCATCCCTCCTACCTGTTAAGTTGGCAGTTAACTTAGATTTCCAGATATATGAAATTCGCCCGAATGCGGCGGCATACTTATATTCCCCTCCAACGTTACTGCCATATTGAATGGGAGCATTTTCAATCGATCTTATCAGGTTGTCATTTACAAATCCATCTCCCCTTGAATTGCTTCCATTTTGGGCAACTGTTTGATACGTTGCACCAACCTGAGCTCTGAAATCACCGTTTAAGAAAAATTTTCTAAATTCAAGTTGCGGCTCAATAATTATTCGTCCTGAATTTGCTTGCCCAATTATTGAACTACCTGTTGGATTATCCAATGGATTCTTAGAGGCAATAGGAAATATCATAATTTGGTTTTGGAAATTCTGCGAATAACCAAAATCAATCTTGAAAAGAAGTGGTTGAAGTATTTTGTATGATGCGCTTAACTGGGAATTAATATATGTCGTTTTAGCTGTATAGGGCTGCCAAATGGAACCAAAAGGATAGCGATCAGAAATAGGATACCATCCTTTATAGTTTAGCCGGTTCTCCTCATCAAACACTTCAGGTGCATTAGGAGGCAACACTACTGATCCGACCATTGAAATCATATCTGATTTCATGAAAGAAAAATAATTAACAAAGGACAATGACAATTTCCTGTTTAAGCTTTTATGTTCAATAGCAATTTGATTGGTTATTTTTTGATCAGAGCCTGCTAATGTATTTAATGCCTGGAAATTCACAAATGATCCTGACACCCTAAATGTCGTTAGTTTGTCACCGCCACTAACACTCACATCCGCTTGAGTGAGGTTGCTGGTGCCGTTCCAGAAGTATCTCTGCCAATCCGTGTACCGGGTTGAGTCCCATAATTTCAAATCGTAGGCATTCGATTCGTCCGGCGCTATGCCGTCGTTCGCAAATGCTTCACGACGCATCTCAAAATATGTCTTTGTGTCCAACATTGGATAGTTGCGTGGCACAAAGTTCACACCACTTGATGCTGTTATATCAAATCTTGTTTTTCCGGGCTTTCCGCGCTTTGTGGTTACCATAATGACCCCCTTGCCCCCTCTTGATCCCCAAATAGCAGTAGCCTCACCATCTTTCAAAACCTCAATTGATTCAATATCACTTGGCGAAAGACTGTATAGTGGGCTTTGGCCTCCAGAAGGACCCGTGATTCCACTTTGATTAAAACCAGAGTATTCACTAACTACATTGGCATCAGTAACAATTGTAAGTGGGTTCAAAGGCACTCCATCGATCACTATCAGAGGATCACTTGGACCATTAATTGTGCTTTCACCTCGTATTACGAACCGAAAAGGGCCGGATTTGTATCCTGATGTCGGAGTAACTGTTAACCCTGGTACTCGACCTTGTAATGCTGTTGCGATGTTCGCGACAGGATATCTTTCGATTACGGTGCCCTTGACTGTGGTTACGTTTGCATTACTGTATCTCTTCGAAGTAATTTGGTAGCCTTCTTTCTGGACGGCATTTAATCCTACAGTTTCGACCTTCAATCTCAAATTGACCTCTCGGTTAGAACCAACGGTAAAAAGCTGATCAGCATATCCTACGTATGAAACGCGAACACGATCTCCTAGGTTTACATTTTGAAGGATAAAGACGCCGCTCGCCTTCGTATAGGTCCCTTTACCCGTAGTTAAATTCTGGACTGTCACATCCGAAAGCGGTACGTCCCCTTCGCCAATAATTAACCCGGTTATTGGGAACCCTGATCGCCTGGAAGTATCATCAACAATGTTAGGGGGCTCTGCAGTCGCGATCGCAAATCTCTCATTTATCAAAATGCTCCGCCCCATTAATGATAGCCTAAGATCCTGTCCAACTTCTAATAGCCGAAGAGCTTCAGCGAGATCGACACTGTCCCGGCTTATCGTCACCGGTCGGGCCGTTTTCACTAAATTGTATTTACCAGCTAGGTTGAATCCAGTTGCGCGTTGAATATCGCGCAGCACAGTAGCCAAATCGGCGCCGTCATATTTCAGCCGGACTCGCTGTCCGTACGTCTCCGCACTAAGCTGTAGCGAAGCTACAAGGATAAGAAAAAAGGAGAGCTTCATAATCAGTAAAGGTTTGACAATTAACCACATACGTGGCTTAATTTCGATTTTGGCGAAAAAAAACATAACTTCGAAAAGTTGAAGGTTAGTGAAAGGTGATTACTATAAATTAGCCTGCAACACTATGGTACCGCGACGGGTCACGACCGTTTCGGTACTTTTTTATGTTCAGTATTTTGTTTGCGGATATCGTACCGGTAGCGTGACGGGTACCGGAACATATCCGGGCTCCGAAAGACTACCAGGCAGGAGGTTTAATGGTCAAGCTAAAGGGAAGAAAATAGCCGGTTTCAGGTTGGGACGTAAGCGCTTGATAATCTTACGTACACGCACCATTGACGGCTCATGTCTACTGTCAACGCATAATGGCTTTCGCGGGAAATGGTCTCGAATTTAACTTTCTTGGGGCTAAACAAATCGTAGATGAAAATAGTGGAATTACACTTCAAATCAACACAGGCATAAATTTCGACACCTTTTGCCTGCTTCCGGACACTGATAACTTACTTCACAATCAATTTTATATCAACGTCTTTCGACGATTTTCTTCTTAGGGTCAGGGGGAAAGATTTCGCCCCTGCACGCTGATATACAGTTGTAATCTAAACTCTAAATCAAAAGAACAAATTACTACTGTGCATATTCGTTAACCTTGTATTGTGGGGATCGGAAGATTCCGATCCCGGTGCTTGCAAATGTGGATAGTTCTAACAAGTTTAAAATCAAATGCTTTATGTTTCAAACAATCAATTCTTCAATACATGGATATGCCTACCATCCCGCTCAAAACGTAGCCCGATGTCACTCTGCTCCAGCAGGCGGAGCGTCTGGTCTATTCCTTCGTTGCGGCCGATAATGAGCATCATATTGATCTCTGGCACCGGCGTTTCCCAAAGAAAAGTGACATCATACCATCTACCAACCTCCCCAATGATCTCGGCTACCGGGATATTGTCCGCCCTGAAGAAGCCATCTCGCCAGTCGATGGCATCCTGGGTGGGCACTTGCTTAACCTCTATGTCGTCATTACTACGGCTACGCTTTACCGACGCCTGTTGCCCTGGCTTAAGCACTTTGTCGCTGTCGCCGTGTCGGACGCGCACGGCACCTTCCAGTAAGGTCGTCCTGATATCTCCCACACCCGGGTAGGCTTTCACGTTGAAATGGGTCCCCAGTACATCCACGGTCGTTGGCTTTTCACCGTTAAACCCCAGTATTGTCACCTGGAAAGGACGGTGGTGATCCTTGGCCACTTCGAAGTATGCCTCTCCCTGTAATTCCACTTTGCGCGCATCGGCGAAGCGAGTTGGATAAATGAGCCGCGAATCTGCATTAAGCCAAACGAGCGTACCGTCGGATAGTGTCACCTGGAATACGCCTGAGCGTGGCGTCACCAAGGTATGGGTAGCTGAATAATCGCCGGTTGTGAGCTCATCGGTGTATTGAAGTTGCGTCCCGGTAATCGAGCGCACGGCTACACCGTTAGCGGTCAGCGCCAGGCTGGCGCCAGAATCCAAAGGTATCTTTCGGCCATCACCCAGTATCAGCGTTGCGCGCGAGCCTGCAGGCTTAACCGGTACTGTCATTGCTGCCTTATCGGCCATCAGCGAATTGGATGTATGAGCAATATTCTGACGCCAAAACAGCAGCGCGAACGATGTAATCAATAATGCCAAAGAGCAGGCCGCAATCAGTAAGGACCAACGGATCTTCCTGACCTTGCCTTGTTTTCCTATGCGGCTCATGATCGCTGCATAGTTCTCGCGCCTTACCTCCAATACTTCCTTATACGAGTGCAATACATCTTTAGATGTAAGGTCTTTATAAAATCGTTTATGAAGAGGGTGTGCGGATTGCCACTGCCGCAAAAGTCCTTCTTCGTCAGGGGTAAGCTGCTGACCCAGCATTTGCCGGGCAATCAGCGCTTCTATCGCTGATGTATCCTCCATTGGAGTTGGTTTAATAATTAATACTATACCATCGATCTTCACTACTGCTTTTCGGCTTCTTTCCCGTGGTATACATAATCAATACACAGAAGTGGGCGATTTGTCCCGGTACTTTGAAAAAAAGTCTTTATGCCTCCGAATTACCCGGCGCCGGCATTGGATAGCCATGCCACCGTCTCCGATCCCATCAGGCAAAATGCAACAAGCGCCCAATCTCCTCGGGCTAGTTCCTCGCGCATGTAGCGCTTGGCAATGGAAAATCTGTTTTTAATTGTCTTTGGATGAGTCGCCAGCAGGACGCCGATTTCATCAGTGTGATACCCCTCAACGTATAGTCGTATAATCTTTCGGTCGATATCGCTCAGCTTCAAGAGCTCTGATTCGACCAATTCAATCACCCTAGCGCGAATGTTGGCCAACATGGCGCAATGCGCATCGGAGATCAGGAACGAAGCCTCGATGTCCATTTTTTTCAACCGAAGGTTTTTGGAATGCCGCGACACATATTCGCACCGGTTTTTTACCGCGATCATTGCGCAGCCTTCTAAATGTGCCCGGCTGGCGAAATCCTTACGAATAAGGGACACAAATACGTCCTGAACGACATCTTTGGCGTCTTCGTTGCCCACAAAGGTTGACGCGTAGTAGAATAACTTGTCATGCAGTCTTAAGTACAGTTCCTGGAAGTCCTCGGCGGAGCCGTCGCCGAACCTCATAATCTTTTCCATGTTGAGCCTTTTATCACTACTATTCAAATTCGAACTCCCCACGTATGACGATGGTCCCAGCAGTCTACGATAGCATCGGCAGATGGCAACGACACCGCGAGGGCGGTTAGGGTTGTAGCAGAAAAATGTATTCTAAAGGAAAAGGAGGCGCTACGGCGTTTTGGGGCGCAACCGCCTGCTGCAATCCGGGCGAGGCTATGCCTCTGCCAGGTTCAGGTTGGAAAGGAATGTATTTTCTTCAGCAATATTCAGAGGTAAATATACTCGAATTTTTTTTAACTATCATCTACTTTTATTCAACCTTATTTAAAAAACATTGAATAATACATAGAAATTATATGAAAACGTTAAATAGTGTTCAAATTCCCGATGCAATAAAAGATTTTGACCTCACTTAAGAGGCCGAGCTGTTCGGGGAAAGCACCTATCCATTATTTTTGTTTCTGCAATTTCTACAAACGGGTAGCATGTCTTTTGCCGGAATACGTGCTCGATGTCTCACTACTGTGCCACGGAGATAGTCAGGGTCAATCCCCCTGTTTATCCCTGGTCCACCGGTCAACCATGCGGGAATAACGGCCCCGCCTTTTAGAGATCAATCACCATTTACAACCGCAACGCGTTTTTCCTCCTCAGACGCGTGGCAAATTTTTCGCTCCGTCGGAACGTTCCCTCGGTGTCTTGGTGTGCACCTGCACGCTAAGCACACGATCGAGTTCTAACCGGAACAGGCCGACACATGTTCATTAACCAAAAATCGCCCATGTATCCAAACAATGTCAATACCCGTATTCCTTCATACGATGATCTGCGCGATTCCTTTTGCCAGCCACAAAGTTCGTCTACCAGTCCTTCTTCCGCACTGTGGCACTCACCGTTAGGAATACGCCAGTGGTTGCAGGAGTATGTTGCTGCCTTTACTTGCCGACCTGGCCGTCAATGCCTTTTACTGGCCATCCGAACTTACGGAATAGTAGTCGCATACAAAAAATATCTTATACACACCCGTACCGGTCCGAACGACTTCCGAACCGGACAACTGCAAATACGGCTGAATCTGACACTTCAACTTTCGTAATAAACCATCAATCATGACCTCATCCAAATTTACAAACCAACCTCCCCCGGTGACCTGGGTTACCGGCAAGGATATCATTGCGGTGGCTGAAGAAGCCATCGAACATCATATGGATTGTGTGATTACAAAGGCATTTGGACCGATTCGTTCCAAACCAGTGATCGAATGGCTAACCAATGGAGTGCAGGTTTCATATGCTACCGTTGTGGAACTGTACGCACTATGTTTAAGGGACCTTCAACATGAGATAAAGAGCGTACGTTACGAATCTCTTGACGTCGCCTTAAAGGATCAATTGCATGTACCAGCATGCGGGGACATTGAAGATGGAATGCAACAATTGTTGGAACGCCGGCAAGCCATAACCTACAACCTTCATCTGTACCGGCAAGGCAGCGACAAACGCGGGTTCTTAGTTGAATCACTATTCAACCAGCTCAACGAATATTTTGGTAGAAAATTTGGCATTACCGGAACGATCAAAGAAAAAAGACGACGCTGTTTTATAGTTACCTCCTTGCAGGGTTCCTCAAAAGCTCCTATTCCTACAGCCACTAAACAGGGCGAAAATCAGTTGACTTTTATCAAATTCTGCGCCGCACTTTACCGGCGTACACAGATGTATGTATCCGTTGAAGTCGATCGTGAAGTACCCGATTTGTTCCCCTCCCGTTGGATCAAATTCCTTGAACTTGAACCACTCAACGAAGTCCTCGTTACACGCGGGCTTCAAATCTCCATCGGGGAAAGAAATTACAGCACCATTTATCTCACCAAAAAAACTAACAACATAACTAAAGAAAGCGGAGCCTAAGTTGGAAATTCACAAAGGCTTCCTACCGGCATCCGGTGTTTACCGGGTGCCCTTTTTTCTCGCAACTATTAAACTAAATCCCCACTTCCTAATCAGTCTCCAATGAAATCTATTCTTTTCGCAATCCTGCTTTTATCCGTGACCTATACTTCCTGCTTACCCATCCGCAACACTTCCCTGACGGACCTGGAAAAGGAAGGCCGGTTGATCTACCAGTTAGAAAGGTGCCACGATTCGGCGCAAACCTACTGCCTCGATCTCCTCAGATTCGGGAAAAAAGTCAGGATCACGGTCTATGATATAATCTCCTACCTCGAAGATGGTAAGCTCCTCTTCGTCGCCTACGACACAGCGAAGATTGCAATTCTCCAAGGAGAATTTGACATTGCCTCAGGAAATATTGTTAACGCCGTGGTAAGAGATAGGACGTTGACGCCCCGGGAAGATTCACTCGCCCAGATCTGCAAAAAGGTGGATAGTCTCCGTTCAGCGCTCGAACCTGACGGCGCACAACGATACCGTCTTATTGCCTATATCGGAGACGACCATGTAGCCAGGGTATATATTTACCCGCGAGAGGAAAATCGCCGTGAGCTGGTTTGGGGCAACGACTATCTTGTTACTTTTAATAGCCTGACCACCTCCGGCGAGGTAAGACAGTTGCACAACACGGCAAATCGGAACGCATATGCAGCCTCTGAGCTCACCAGCCATAACCACAATGAAGACGATTTTTTTATTGCCGCCGATTATTTCCGATTGCTAAAGGTAAGAGATAAAGTGACTTGGAAACAGCACACCATTTACGGAAAAAGCAGGCATCGGTCATGGACCATTGATATGAATACGATGGGAGTATCCCAGCTCATTGTGCCCTGAGAGGCCACCGCATCTACACACAACTCTGTGCGCATTGTCTACCGGCATGATGCTCCTGCATTCGGCGTCAGGTGGCAGTATCTCACTTCTTGGTGAATAGCAAATAAGCAAGCTCTGGGTCGGATTTAATGCGTTCCATGGTCTCCTGGACGATCATCGCCACTTCGTTTTTGATACGGATATAATTATCCATCACATCCTGCTGCGTGACATTACGGATTTGGGGTAACGGCTCGTAGGCGTCTTCCTCGCGCTTGATTGCCTCCCAGTCATTTTGTATCTGGCAATGAAACGCTTTGAGCGGCACTGGTTGAGACGGCATGTCGGTAACCACCCCGGCGAACTCGCCGGCTGACAGGTTTGAAATTCTCGAAGCAGGAACCGCGAACTCCAAATTCGTATTACGGGACATCGAGGTGTCCGTTCGGTTAATACTGACGCTTTCCCGTTCCTGAACGATCTTTCCGATCCTTTCGCTTACCGTCCGCGCCGTGTCGCCGGTACCTTGTCCGGCGATGATATTGCCACAAATATTGATGACTACATCCGCCTGCTCTTTTGTGTAGTCCTTGCGGAGTTGCTCGATGCTTTGAACTATAACGAAGATGCTGACCTTATTCTGCCGACAGGTAGCGATTGTCGTATCCAGTGGCTGGAATATGGTGGGGTACTCTTCAAAAACCACGGTGCAAGGCTCCATTTTCTGGCGATTCACCAGCTTGAGCATTCTGCTTGTGTAAAGGCTGATGACCGCGCCGTAGGTCTGCAACTTCACCGGGTTGTTGCCGATACAAAGGATTTTCGGGTCTTCAGGATTGTTTATATCCAAGGAGAAATCGTTGCCGCTCATCACGTAGTAGAGCTGCGGCGACGACAGGCGAGCCAGACCGATTTTTGCTGAGGCGATCTGTCCTTCGAGTTGCTCCATCGCTCTGTTCGTGTAGGCATTAATATAGGGACTAAGATATGCGTCCAACTCGCCAGCCTCAACGCTCCCGAGCACAGGAAAGAGCATTTCATAGTCAGCCTGCAGGAGCTCCAGCACATGTGGCAGCGTGCAGTACCTGCCGTCCTGGTACTGGCGTAAAAACCAGATTACGGCGGTGACAAAATTAATGGCACTTTCCACGAAAAAATCCCCTGCCTTAGCGACAAATGACTTATTCAATCCGAACAAAATGCTTCGGCTTGCTTCGGCCGCATCGGTAATATCATCCATCATGGTGGGGTCAAGCGGATTGCAGCGGTGGGATTCATTGAGCCGGTCGAAGTTGATGACACAAAAGCGAGGGATACGCTCGTAACAATGCCGGTTCTTCAGGAAAGCGTTATAGGCCACACGCGTCAGATCATCGTACTTGAAATCATACACAAATAGCGTTTGCGCGTTTGCAGTACTTTGATAGAGCAGGGATTTAACGATGTAGGCGGTCTTACCAGCGCCGGGACTTCCGCAAATCAACGTCCCCCTCAGGCCGTAGATATTAATGAACATATCCCGGACCTTACCCCCGAATCGATACTTACCCGGGAGGTTAATGACAAACCGATCCCGGATGGCTTGCTCCATCTGCGGGAATGTCTCGTTTTCCAGGTTGAAAATGTCTTTGCGCATTCTCAACTTGATGTAGCGGCTCAACTGTGAGCCACCGGCCAGCATCATCAGGAAGCCTACACCGCTAAAGGCGATATAGTAGACAGTCAGGACTGCTGGGGGCAGCGAAACATAGAAGAAAAGAATACTCGCGAAATAGATCGCTGTGCCAGCGATCACCATGGTGATGACTACCTGCAGGCGGATCTTCTCGTCTTTTTTACCGCGGGTGCCGATCATCGAAACGGCCAGCACAACCCAGATGAAGAGTTTTGAAAAGTGAACATCTCCAATAAATGCAGCCTGCGCAAAATGCGAAAGAAACCGGGCCACCATTGGGTGGGCAAGTCCCCAACCCTGGAAAGCGGCGTAGCAAAAGATATAGTAATGGAGCACCAGCAACACGACGCTGGCTTTACGGACAAAGTCGGTAATGGCCCGCAACGCGGGATCAATATCAGGGCCCATAGCCTCGTTTTTTTAAGTGATGGAATGGCATGGCGCCTGGCCCGAGGCTATAGCCGGCGCTGCCTTTTCTTCTTCTTTTTCTTGGTCAGGAAGTGGTGTGGAGTATAATTTGAAGTGTAGGTGTAATCCAAGGCATCCTGTGTACCCTTGACGATCTCTTGCCAACCGGCCCGGATTTGCTGGCGGCCGAATCTTTCCAGCGCTCTGGCTATCCCTGTGGTCGGTTGGGGCGTACGGTGACGTGCTTTAGAGGGGGCCCCGGCCATGGTCGCCAGCCATGCCCGTACCCGCGGCGGCATACGCACGTAAGCATCAGTAGGGGTATCGACCCTACCCATCCAGTATTGCGATTTGCCGTCTTTTCCCTGGCTCACATGGATAAAGAGCCCCTGCTCGGCCCATGCTTTCAGGATGGATTGCGGCGTGCGGCGAAAATCAGTCCGGGCTATCACGTTGCGTACGTAAACACCATTGAAAGCGGTATCCGGCGTTTGAGGCGGCGAGAGCTTGCGAAGGACCGCTGCTGCACCTAAGTCTTTCCGCAAATCTGACCCGGAAAATACGACGCGGGTATGCGTATCTATAAAGGTCAGCCCGAAGATCCGGTCGTTTTTCCCGCGATGGAAGTGCGCCTTAATGCCGAACCGGCCGATCTCATCGCAGAAAGATTCAAGGCTGGAGCAGGACCTGACCGCGTCCGATACTATACGGGTAACCCGGCCCCGGAAGCGCTCGCGCTGCTCTTCCTTTACACTGAAGATTTGGCGTAACACCTTCATGGTTGGCCGTTCATGGATGGCTGAAGCGTTGACCTGCCGGCCTACTTTTTCGCCATGAGGGCCGAGCATACTATATACAAGACCATCTACGTCGCGCCGCTTGCTGCCCGACTCACCAGGGTCGGCCATGATGTTATATTGCCGCAAGACAGCGTTGAAGTCGCCAAGCGAGGCGAACTTGTACTGGGCAATCACCATGCGCACGATATTGGATATGGCGCGCTTGGTTTCCTGGTGACCATAGCGGAGCGCCTCTGCATCTAAGGACAGGTTTTGCTCTCCCTGCCTCTGGCCCCTTCCCTCTGCTTTTATCAGTGCAAACTCATCTTCTATCTGCTTGCGGGCGGGCTCGGCGACATCGCGGATAAACCAGTCTTCCGGCATTTGCGTGCCGTCCCGACGAATATTAGTGGTTACGATATGCAGGTGCGGATGGGCAGTATCCGTGTGCTGGTAAATCAGCGCCGGTTGGTCGCCGTACCCCACCAGGTCGATGTATCGCTGAGCGATTTCAATCATCCGCTCAGGAGAGAGCATTTCTTCCGGCGGGAAGCTCAAAACAAAATGCACAGCGTTGCGCATCGCTCCTGCATTAAGGCTCGTTATTTTTTGGAAGCGCCGGGATTTTTGCAGTGCATTGAGCGCATCGGGATCGGCGCCAAAACCCGATGCCTCCAGGCATATGCCGGTACCTTCCTGAACCTTGGCCTCATTGTACCGGATCAGTCCATCGAGGTCGCAACCATATATCACTTTTGCAACCACTGCTTGGAAAATTGGGCGATAATCGAAAGCAGCGCGTCGGTCTTCATCCCGACTTCGCGGTACGCCGTAGCCACCTCCTGCAGCCGTTCCATCCTCGCCGCTGTACCCGCCGTAGAATGGAAAACCCGCGTAGTTTGATTTACATTTTGACCAATGGCCTGCAGCTCACGACGGATACGAACCAACTCCTCCATCACCAGGTCAAGGCTGCCGTCAACCGTGAAAATGGTGACCTTCTGCTCACACAGTATGGTGCGCACCAGCTCACTCATACTACGATGGTGGCTTTGGTTTAGGAGTCCGGTTAGCCGCTGAAAATGCTCATCGTTAATACGCGTTTTGACGATATTGCGCAGGTGTCTCCCCTCCTCTTTCTTTTTCCTTCCCATAACTACACATTGTAAGCGCTGCCATGATGGCAAACGCCTGTAACAACTACACAGCCGACTTCGGAGGCCATTTTTGTGTACATTTTCACATCTTGCTGGGCAGCGCAAACGCGCTGTTCCCCTGCGGTGAGGCGAGTCCTCAGCAACCCGGTGTCCAACAAAACAGCGTTGCAGATCGGAAACGCTGACAGCCTGACACATAGATACTGCCCATCCTATCCAACGTTTACCCGTCGAAAAATGGCAATATCCCGGACACCTTTCTCCCGGACATTATCTTTTAGATCCATCCAGAGCCGGATGTTGTAATCTGCTAATTCAATAACGTCTTCAACGGTGAGGCCAAAGGGATTGGCGACGGATCGCTTCCTGTTATCTCCTTCCGGGACTTCTACCAAACCGAGTATGCTGGTAGTAAATCCTTCGCCCACTTCCAGGGTCGGCGTGATGGTTATGCTGTTGCCAGCCATCTTTATCACACGGTCGTTGCTGAGTACCAGCGTGCGTTTCTTTTGCGTTGCCATAATTTAAAATTTGATCGTTCACTCTTACATCTTGCGGCCAACTCGATCCTTCAATACCGGCCGCCGGCCAACTTGGCGTGTGGGGAAATTCAATTTGAGGGGATTATAAATGGAGCTCAACCTATCCACCATAAAAAAAGTTGCACTCCGTTTGATGGACTCTGGCAGTTCGCTTTCAACGAGAAAATCCCCCGGTTTTATATCACGCATCATTAACCGTACTACTATGCGCTGAAGTTGACTTTCTCCCTCCTCCGTGCTGGCTATTTCCTGAACCGGCTTGTGGAGCCGCCAAACCCGAAAACGCATCGACTGGCCTTTATAAATGGATAAGCAGTCCTTGAGCCATGATGGCCGAAACACCTCGCTGGTAAACTCTTCTTTTACCATACGGTGATGCAACCAGGCATCGTAAACAGCGGTGTTTAGCGTTTGTAAGGAACGCTGTTTCGAATAAAATAACTCCGCTTTAAGCTCCAAGCGACGCGCATTTTCATTGGAATCAACTCTTATCCAAAACTCATTTGAACCGGCCCTCTTTCGTGTTTGGCCTACACGGCGACCATTGATGTATAGATCGGCCGTTACCTCTCCGTTTGATTCGGCGCCCACATAATTGTCTATTACATTTTTAATTTTCACCCTCATGCCAACCAATTTTTATCGTGACCGCCTTGCATTCCAGCCTCTTAGCTGCACTGGTTCGCTTCTCCATTTCCAACGCATCATCCGGTCGAAAAATTCCCGCATCGATGCGGCAGGCGCATTACTTTGCTGGAAGTATACTGGTGGTAGCCGGAAACGTTCCGCTCGAACGACGGCCGGCGCAATCCCGGGTGGCGGGTCTACCTTGTGGAGGGTAGCGTATCCAACCGGGTCGAGTTTATCGGGACCGTCGAAGCGATATAAGCGGGTGCCAGAGGGAAGCCCTTCGGCCAACAATTCCGGACTGACAATGCCGGTACCTTCCCTATAAAAGATGAGAAATTTGTTTTCGGCTTGCAGGTATGGTAAGTCTGCCAACGGAATAACAGCGCTGTTGTCTCCGACCTTGGTAAGCAGCCCCGCAGCAACATTTGCCTCATAGATATCTCTACCGAACTGGATCATTGGGAACTGTCGCGTCATGGACAAATTAATTTAGGGATGAAAGAAATAGTTAAGAGTTTTGAAGTCATAAAACCCATGGGATCATCTTGGGGGCAAGCAGAAACAGGTCGAAGCTCTCCTGCTGTCCGTCTGTCGTAATGAAACATAAAGTCGGAGGAAAAGCAGGTGCAACTAGCCCGTCCCGCATCCTGATTTCCGGGACATTTTCCAATGCTTTTTTGCAGTCGACGATGGTTTCATGGGCATTTTTATTTCAATTAGTTAACCGGTGCCGTGAGTTACCAAGTGAGGCAACCAGTACAAGGTCAAAAGTGCGACACCTTGGAAAAGAAAAAGTACAGGTTAATGGAGTGGTGATTAATTTCGTAACGGTTTCTACGAGGTTTTTAGCGATGATTCCAGTCTCGCACCCACGAAAAACCTTCTGGGATCTTGCAACTTTTTTTTGTAAAATGTAGCAGAATGCCTAACCTTGTATTGAATTTCCAACTTAAATATCTCCGCTAAAAAATTCCAGCCGACGCCGCTGGGATAATTCACAAAATGCCTTGAACCGGAAAATTTTTCCGGAAGCCTTCGTGAACAATTTGACTGTTTACCGGTCTGCATTTCCCTGCCGTGATCGACCGGAAGTATTCGGATGATCACCGGTTTGATGTTGGCGTATGCAACTTGAGGAGTGACAATTTGCGCTCAGGAATGCCCAACGCAATGGGGTTTTGATGCACATCTTCGGGAGCAATATCCCGCAGTGTTGCCAGAAATTCCCTTATACGTGCCCCAGCAGTGGCCATGGGCGAACCTCAAGAAAAAACTGACGTCCCGCATGCTCAGGGGAAAGTGTTTGCGCTCATTGCTGCGGCATCATCTCAACCGATTTTCCGGGCAAATCCATCTCTAAATCAGGAGAAAATGGATCATCGCCTATACATAACTACCGGGGATATCGCCTTCGGTGGTATCGGTAAGTTGCCCTTACCTTTTAAAACATGCAATCATGTACAGCGAAAGTCACGAAGGGATTATTGCTGAGACAAACTGGTCGTGCGACGAGCTGGGAATAATCCTTTCGGTAAGTACGCATCAATTGCCATTGACCCCTCCTGGGCCGCGGGGTGAGCTCACGGAGCTGACCGGCTTTTACTTCCGTCCCTACCTTGGTTGGGTGCTCATCAGCTACCGGGGTTACCGATCAGCCTGCCAGTTTTGCGCTCATGAAATGCCTTCGCGGATTGAATGGCCGCTATCAATAATGCAATTAAATGTGACCAACCATACAACGCAGGAAACCGAAAAAATGGCGTATCTGTTGACTGACGCAGCTCGCCGGCAAATGAGGGATATGTTGGAGAAGCAACGATTAAGATATCGTAATGCTACTGATCTGGCGGCGGAGTATAATGCTGTTGAGAACATCGTCCCTGTATCGTTCATGTTTTTCATGGCCGGACTGCCATCGCTATCGGGAGGTAGGACCACTTTGCCGTTATAAGTGGTCAGGTGGCAGCTCCGACCATGAATGTCGTTTTCCCCTTTTCCAGGAGGGATGGCCCAACCAAACATTTGTGGTTCTCTTTTAGACCACATTTCATTCCGGGATCAACCGATACGGTTGTGCATTTTGTATACGCATTAAAGGATACCCAATTGTTTTTCTTTTAAGAGAAATACTGGCGATAAGAATACAACCAGAAAGAAATCAAAAAGTGTCAACAAGGGGTGCTATTAAGCGGCCACTTGAAAAGCTTGATTCTATTATGATCAACAATACAAATAAATTATCCCTCCGTATCTCCGTGATTTTGTGCATGCTCAGTGCATGTAAGAAGGGGTCCCTGGATGTGAATCCTAGCTATGCCATCGCCACCATTACGGCGAGACAGCACCTGAACGCTGCCATTTACGCCAGTAAATGGAGTAGCGAGACTTTATTGGAAGTTAAGGGCACAACTTTTCGATTCAGGAATAATTTCAACGGACGGCTGGGGGATTCTGTTTCAGTGGGCTACTATCAGGGAGGACAATTAATCCGTACGAAAGTATACTGTGATTGGGATTATATCAACGCTGAAGTCAGGAAAAAGCTAACAGCGGCAGTCTTCAAGATACTGACAGATGACGCTGATCCTCGTCGGTGGAGGACAATTTTGAAGTTTGACCTGGAACTTCAGGTCCCCCGTTTGCGCCAAACAGACACTGTCGTTTATTTCAAATATCCATTCTCAGCATTCTACTAACCCATGAAGCATCTTGTTGTAACATTAACTGTAGCATTTTGCATGATTGCTACTTCCTTCTCCCAAGTGAAACTCAATGCCTTCATGAAGCATAGAGATTTGGGTTCGCTTAAAGGAGCAATAAGAAACTGCGAACCCTGTTTTTACGATCCCTCGAATCTTTTCTTTTACGAAGATAGTACCGGTAGGAAGATCTCTGTCAATCCTGATGTGGTGGACTTGATTAAAGTAGATGGCCTTGGCGTTTTCCGTAGCTTTCCGTTAAAGATTAATGGACCTGGAAATTTTGTCTTGGACGAGCGGAGATTTGTACGAACGGTCTTTAAAGGCATGCCTTTTTCTCTCTTGGAAAGTGAGATTGAAGGTTACCGGTATTTTCTTTATGAAGACCGAACGAAGGGCAAAGTAGGAATCTGGAGATGGAGTCAAATTGAGGAGCAACAGTATGAACAAGCAGGTGATTACCTAAATCAACTACAACAATTTGCGGCGCGGGAGCAGGTTATTATTCCCCTGGAATTTTTGCAGAATGGCCGCTATGAGGTGGGACAACTGATTTGGGTGACCAAATTACTCAATAGGGATTCCAGTTGGATCAAACCCCTCGATACATCAGATTATGACCGTTGCCCCACCCGTTGGTCTGTTTCTGTCCGGGGCACTTTTGGCCGGCAGCAATATTTTTCTCCAATTAAACAATCAGGACCAACAATCGAATTTGGTATTGCTCGGGATTTTCAGGATGAAGCAGAAGAAAGTATTGTTAGTCTTGGTGCTGCATTCGGGTACTCTGTCAGTTCGGGTCGAGGAAACTTGGGAGGTAAAAACATACAACTGGCTTTTGAGGAATTCTTTATAAAACCAAGTATCATGGGAGCGCTCGATGTGGGTGAACCGATCGTGGGCATGCCGCTCTATCTTGGCCTGAGATACGGATATTATTTCTCTTATTATAATCAGGCATTCACTATCGATGGGCAGTTGGGGGAAGAAGGTTTGAAGAGGGACCAGAAACGAAGCTCCATTGAAGTAGACTTACAATTAAAATTGAAGCGCAACTTGGCGGCGGAGATTGCATTTGCGTTAAACACAAATAGAGAAGACCTGCCAAGTGTAAATTTATTTGTAGGCGCCTATTTCAGGTGGCACTGACCAATCAAATGAAGCGGTATGGGATTCGACGAAAAGGAAATACAGAGATAAGAAGATAACAAAAAATGCCCATGTTCAATTTTTACCTTTTCCGTACGACACCCTTACGACGAAATGGCGATAATATCCCATGTTGCCGTCCGATAGAACGCAAGGTACCAGCGGTATTTCGATGGCGCTTTTGCCAGAGGGTGCCAGATCTCCTGCAGTCAGATCCGATAATCATAGCATGCGACTGAATAGGCTCACTACAATACCTCCGGCCTCCATTACGCGCATGCGCAATGGCGACCTGCAACTGGCCGCTACGCTTGGCAGTGTGACCCAGCAATCATTGCTACTGTCCAGATTGGGACGAGAAGAGCACCTAAAATGGCAATTTGTGCCTACGGTAGGTACAGGCTGTAACACTGAGGCCGAAGCAGCCTGGGAAAAAAATGATGGCTCCTTCAGTCTAACGGGAACAACGGAAGGCGCTCCCTTCTGTGTAAGGGTTGAGGAAAAATGATAGCAGAATGGCAATGCACATGATCCGAAAACGAAAGATGTGAAGGTTCAAGAGTAGTTATGCCCTTGGCTGCTATGCAGCCAAACTCATTATAGAAGGAAACTAAATTGCTTATTCACCAAAACCTCTGCTTATGCGTCTTTCGGCTTTCAGCATCATGCTGATGTGCATATTCTATGCACCATGGTCCTTCGGGCAATCCGCCGCCACAACGGACATTGCAGTATTCGGAGCATACGCGGACAGATGCGCCAGGATCGAACAGGATCTGAACGCTTATACCAGTAAACAGCTCAAAAAAATTGAACGGCTGGCGCAACGGCTACAGTCTGGTCAGGGCACTGCGCGTACCGATACCGCCAGCCAACCCGGTTATGCCGAGCGTCTGAGGAACCCAGTGGCCAGCAACCTGGCTGCCCTCGCAGACGGAAAGGACCGGGCCCTGCATTACATCGGCTTTCTTGATTCCTTCCAGACGGCCCTCAAACTACACGCCATCAACCCGGGTGCCGTCCAACACATCGAGCGGCTCGGGCAACTGCTGGAAAAATCAGGACATGTCCAGCAGGCATTCAACGAATCTGCGATGATCGAAGGAAGACTGGTAGGCTATCTACAGACGCTGGCAGGGCAGCTACCCACCGCAAGGGCCATGCGGCAGCTTCGGGAATTGCAAAACGCCGTGGGGGCGTACCAATTGAAGATCCGGTACTACAAGCAAGCGCTGACCAATCCCGACCGGGCTTTACGGGAAGTGTTTACGATCCTGAAAAAGACCCGGGTTTTCCAACAGTTTTTCAGACGCTATTCAGCGCTTGCAGCGCTCCTGCCGCCCGATCCGGCCGAGGCAGTTCTTTTGGAACCTGGTACATTCGGTCTGCAAACGCGCGAGCTGGTCCGCCAGGCAATGTATGACCGGGCAGGCCAGAGCGTTAATACTGCTGCTTTCGCGAGTCAAAGCGCCACCGAGTGGAAATCGCAACTCCAGCAACTCAAAAACAAGCTCGAAAATGCTAAATCCCGACCGCTGCCGGAAGATGTGCAGGGCAACCCTAATCCTGAAAAAACAAAGTCCTTTCTTAAGCGGCTACAGTTCGGTACCAACGTGCAAAGTACCCGCGGCAACGGATTGCTGCCAGCTACCACCGACCTGGGGATATCGGTGGGCCTTAAACTTAACGCCCAAAGTGTCGTCGGCATCGGCGGTAGTTATAAAGTAGGCTGGGGAGAAAGTATCCGCAAAATCCGCCTGAGCCACCAAGGCGCCAGCCTGCGCTCGTTTATCGACTGGAAGATCAAAGGCAGCTTCTATTGCAGCGGTGGCTACGAATACAACTATCAGCCAGTAACTACCGAAACACCTCCTACAATACGCTTCTCTTCATGGAAGAACAGCGGCCTTATTGGTGTTTCGAAAACCATCGCTGCCAATCACAAATTTTTCAAACAAGCCAAAATGCAGGTACTGTGGGATGCGCTGGCTCGTCAGCAAATGCCGCGCAGCCCTGCCTTTAAATTCCGAATAGGCTACAATTTAAACTAACCGCAATGAAAAAAAAGATCATCCATTTCCTGTTTGCTATCGTGGCGACACTGCCGCTCTCCGCACAGATCCCCGAACCACTCCGTTCCATTCCAACGCCTAACGCCTTTTCGTTCCAGGAGTACGGTAAGCACGATGTATCGCACTTCTCCGGTACGCCGGACATCCGGGTGCCGCTGGCCAACATCGCCGTTAAGACTGGTAGTATCGACATGTCACTATCCTACAATGCCACCGGCTTTCGGCCCGATGTACATGCTTCGTGGGTAGGAACGAACTGGAATCTCAACCTCGGAGGGGTGATAACACGGCAGGTGAATGGCCTCCCCGACGAGTTTAGTTACTTTATGAACAACTATTGCAATTGCATCAGTTATATGCCCAACAATGTCAGCGCCACCTATAATTCGGGGTTTGCAAAGCGCACCTACGATACCAGCTACAACGTGGGTTACCTGATGAATGCCACCAATCATTTCCTGAACTTAAATCCCGGCAGCTCACCGATGGCCTGGACGAAGTATAGCCCGCCTGTACCCTACAAAGGCTATTGGTATAACAATTCCTGCATTGCCTTTGACAAATTCTGGAAAGATACTCCTTTCGGCAACCTTCCCAACAATGATGATTACTATGACGGTACCAAGGATCTGCAGTCCGATGAATATTCATTTAACGTGATGGGGCATAGCGGGAAGTTCATGTTTAAAAGCGATGCCACCATTGAGGTGATCTCCAACCGGAAATATCAGGTCGCTATACTCCGATCGGATGATACCATCCCCGGTGCGTTGCTCAAACCCAACGCCGATCCACAGGCGGGATCAACCTGTCCTAACTGGGTCATGGGATTCAGTCCATGGAAGGCTTGGAATCGATACCCGAAAACAAGATCCGGTTTCAGGATTACGGCTGATGATGGCACCCAGTTCGATTTCGGATCACGGTATGCCTACCTGAACGCGGTAGACTATTCCATTGCGGAAAGGTACATGCTCGGACAGAACGGCCACGGCCAGCAGGATTTCCTCGATTATTGGCAGGCTACCTCCTGGTACCTCGCGTCGGTGAAATTCCCCGATGGCAAAAAGGTATATTTCGAATACGACAGGGCTGAGTACACCCGTGCTATGTATCTCAGCGAGTTCTCTTACGGTATCCAACAGGGCAACTCCGGCTGTCCCATCGCCAATGCGAACTACACCTTACCTGGCAACATCGTCCAAAGCAAGATCCAATCCCCGGTGTACCTGTCAAGGGTGTATTCGGACTTGTTGGATATTCGTCTTTTCTACTCCAATACCGGCGAGTCCAACGCCCTCACGCAAAATGCGATTCAGGATTTCAAATGGAAAAAGCTGGACTCCGTGCGTTTCATTGACAACGAGGGACAGGGCGGTGTGTGGCGCTTCCGCTATTACCCCCTAGTCAACTACAGCCAGCGCCTGTTCCTGTCTAACGTGGAGAAATTCTCCCATACTGGGCAGAGGAGCGGCGAACTCTACCGCTTTCTCTATGATACCACCCTCACCCTGCCGGACTACCTTACAGGCCGGACCGATCACTGGGGTTACTGGAATGGTATCGATACACGCAGTGTAATAGGAAAAACCAACGCTGCCCTCGATACGTTACGTAAGGCTGTCCTTGCTAATACCAGAGCGGGCTTGCTGACGCATCTATTCTATCCAACCGGCGGCTATACCCAATTTACTTATGAACTAAATACGTACTCCAAACGTGTCAAGTTGGACCGAACCCAAGGCGTAGATCTTGCAGGCGGCAACCAGAAAGCCGGTGGCCTGCGCATCAGGCGCATCCGAACCGTCGATACGCTGTCGGGGATAGACACGTATAGTGACTATTACTACGTCACTGGATATACCAACCTGCTTTCGCCTGCCGCCGTGGAGGCCCTCCCTTCCAGCGGCGTCCATAACATCAACAGCTTCGTCTATCATTGGACGGACCAGGTCACCCGGATGTTCAATGATCCCATCTGCCTGCAGAATATGAAAATCTCCTTAACTTCTAACCAGCCGCTCAATCCGGTATTTGACGACGGGTATGTGGGATACACTACGGTGATCGAGCGCCAGCGTGATTCCAGTTACAAAAAGTACACCTATAGCAACCATGACAATGGCTATGTGGATGATCCAGTAGATGCGACAATTAACCCTTGGTCAAGCCCCTACAATCAATTCTCCAAAAGAACGCAGGATCGTGGCAATCTGTTGGAGGAAGCCTCCTTCAACAGCAAAAACGCCATAGTGCAACGCATTTCCACGCAATATGCCCCGATTTCGGCAACGCCACTTGGCGGGCCGCGTTCTTTCTTCAAGCACATTACAATCGTCAGCCTGGACGCCACCAGTTGGAACGCTAGTTTCCCCAATCCGGCGCCGATCAACTACCTGGTCAGCAGTCGGATAAAAGTTTACAGTTACCGGATGCTACCCAGCAGAATTACGACAACCAACTTTAGTATGACAACCGGTGATTCCATCACTACTGTCAGGGAGCATGCTTATGATAATCTCGAACACGGACAGCTTACCTCGGTTATCGATTACGACAGTGACGGCTCCATTACCCGGGAAATCATGAAATATCCTCGGGACTATGCCCCTACAACGGTGCTCACTAACCTGGTCAATGACCACAGGATCAGCACGGTCTTGGAAAAACTAAGAACATTCAAGGCAAGCGCTGGCGCTGACGAGAAAGTAACCGAGGCGGTACTGACCGAATACGCCCTAAATCCGGCAGGCACCTACGAGCTTTCGCTGGTTAAAACCGCATACAAGGCCGAGATAGACAACCCATTCAACCTTTCGACTATGACTGCGACCGTGCCCTCCAGCAACGGCTGGAAGAGCAGCAGCGTTTGGACCAAGGACAGCCGTTATAAAACGTACCTGAAAATAGATAGTGTCGACAGGTATAATAACATCACCAATTTCGTTGCAAAAAAGGAGCCGCGCATGCAGAAGTTCTTCGGTTTCGGAGGCTTAAAGGAATTGGGTTCTTTCGAGGTAAGCCCTTCAAGATCGATATGGTCCCCGGCATACACCAGCTTCGAGACAATCGTGACAAGGGACGCCGCGGATGACTATAGTACAACCCGGACAATGCTGGATGATAGTACCTGGCTGCCAATCGGCACCTTCAGCACTACCTATTCATTTACAGGCAAGCAGTCTTTTGTTGGCAGGGCACGTTACAACGGACCTGTATGGATACAAGGCACCATTTACGTCGCTGCGAGGACAGGTGGCGCCGCACCCACCCTTGAGCGCTACACCCCCGGCCCTAACACCTACACCCCTCTCAACGTTCCCGACAGCATTGTCGGCTACCGGGATGGTTGGACCATTTACCGTTTCTACTATAGCAATGCGGCGACTGTGATTACAGTCAACAGTAACGGAAATTACATCGATGAACTGCGGATGGGAGCGCGTGAATTTGGAGACGACCAGACGTTCCAAACATGCAGCTATGTGGATGGCCGGATATCGGAGATCACCAACCATCTCTACCAGCGTGAACGGTATCATTATGATGCGTGGGGACGGCTCATAAGGGTTGTCAACGAAGACAAGACCATCAAAAACGCATATTCCTATCAACTGGCCGGCCCTAATCAATAGGCAAATCAAAATTCAATTCAAAATTCATGAAACTACTCATCATATTCTGCGCGATGCTGCTCTTGTACGCTCCGCTGGTGGCGCAGCAACCGCTGGGTTCACCATACGGCGCCGGCGCAAAAATTACCTTCGTCAGGAAGCTGGAACCACAGATGGCCATCATCAACCCCGACAGCCTTGTGGGCCGTTCGCATCGCGAACAAAAGCAGACCACCGTGTACTATGACGGCCTGGGTCGTCCGGTGCAAACGGTGGTCAAGCAAGGCAGCCTTGCCACTGGTATCGCGGCTACGGATCTTGTGACCCCCGTGCTGTACGATTCTATGGGACGCCCATCCCTGACTTACCTGCCTTTTGGCGCCAACGCGACCGGGGGCAATACCTCTCTTAGCGACGGGCTATTCAAAAGTAATCCCTACCAGCAACAAGTAGCTTTTTACAATACCCAGCTCGCCGGACAAGCCGGAGAGACAAACCTCGGCGGAGGTAACCTTAACTGGGCCTATAGCCATCAGCTCTTCGAAAAGTCTCCGCTTGGACGGCAGGTGAAGCAATTACCGCAGGGTGCAAGCTGGATCGGCTCCGGTCGTGGTACCAGGATCATAGAAGCAGTCAACACGGACGCTGATAGCGTCAAAATCATCACCTGGACATATGTGGCAAGCAACTGGAGCGGCTTCTCGATACCCGGGCAGTATCCCAAAGGAACGCTTTTCAAGACCATTACCGTCGACGAGGCGGGGCGGTGCCATATCCTGTTTCGGACCAAAGGCGGGCAACCGGTGCTGGAAAAACGGCAGGTCACCGCTGCGGCTGACACCGGCCAGGGAAGCGGGCATGTCGGGTGGCAGTGCGTTTATAAGGCGTTCGATCCCATGGGCAGAATGAGGCTCGCTATCCAGCCGGTAGGCGTAGATCTGGCTATGGCCAATAGCTGGAACCTGAGTGCCCTTTCCGGCGCGATCCTTACCCAGCAATGCTTCCGATATGAATACGACGGGCGGGGGCTGATGATCAGGAAGATGGAGCCTGGTGGCAAGGAAGAGAGCTTTGTATATGACAGAAAGGAGCGGCTTGTTCAAAAACAAACCGGCGTGATGAAAGCTGCCGGTTCGTTTCAGTGGCAGTATTTCACCTACGATGAACTGAACCGCCCGGTATCCTCTGGTGTCTTCACCAGTGCAAGCAACGTATACAGCGATAATGCGAACGCTGCAAACGCATCGGGTGATTGGCCCGATCTGCCCAGCTATACTTACGAAGAGCATACACTTATCCATTACGACAACTATAAGGATATACCTGGTGGTCTGCCGGCCACGCTTACTTCGAGTGCGTACGAAACGGCCAATTTCCTAACTTCTTATAATAGTGCGCCCCACTACGCCGAACCGTGGACAGCGGTAACCTGGGTGCAGAACCGGGAAACGTGGCGAAAAGTCCGCGTGCTGGGAACATCCGATTACATCTACGAGGTATCCTTCTACGATAAGAGGGGTCGCAAAATCCAAACGGTGGTCAAGTATCCCTCCGGTGCACTGACGCGCACGAGTACCCAATTTAATTTCCGCGACAAGCCCGTCAAAATGAGCATTGCCCATGCAAAGACGGGGGCCAATAATTATGATTTTGCGCTGATTTCCCATTTTAACTACGATGATGCCGGTCGGGTGCTAAAGCTCAACCGTGGATTCACCAACATGAGTAACCCGACGAGGATTTTCGAACATAAGTTCGATGCACTGGGTCAGATGGTCGGCAAAAACCTGGGCAACGCGGACGGTCAATCCCCTGACAACACCGCCATTTTGCAGAATATCTACGAATATAACGTGCGAGGGTGGGTTACGGCGATGAATAAGTCCTATGCCACTGACTCGTCGAGCACTTTGACCTGGTCGCCTTTCGGTTACCAACTTTTTTACGATAAGACACAAGGGGCTATCAGTGGAACCCCGTTTACGGTTGCTGCGCCGATGTATAATGGCAGTATCGCTTCGATGATCTGGAAGAGCTACGGCGACAGCCGGGTGCGCCGATACGATTATACTTACGACGCGCTTGACCGGTTGACAGCTGCGGATTTCCGCGAGTTCTCCGCCAACAGTTTCTCCAGATTTCAAGGCCGAGACTATAGCATGAGCGGCGTTAGCTATGATAAAAACGGCAACATACTGACGCTTAACCAGCGAGGATGGAAGCCTGGCGGCGCTGTAACCATAGACTCCCTGCTGTACAGTTATGTCCCTTTTAGCAGCCAGCTCAAAAATGTCCTCGACAGGACCAATGATACCGCTACAGCGCTTTCAGATTTCCGCAGCTCGAAAAACTATATAACCGCACTGGGGGGCACCAAAACTACGGCAGCGACCGATTTCGGGTATGATGCAAACGGGAACCTTACCAGCGACAAAAACAAAGACCTGCAGGTAATCCAATACAACTTCCTGAATCTGCCGACGGTGGTCAACAGTCCGGGGAGGGGATCAATTATCTATGGTTACGATGCGACCGGCCAGCGCATAAAAAAAATAATCCGTGACTCGACCGGTACATATCCCGTTGAAAAAACGTTCCTTTATTATGGTGCCTTCTGCTATGAATCGCAGCAAACCAACCCGGCGGCCCCCTCGGACAAAACTGAGGTGCTGACCCTAATCGAGCATGAAGAAGGGCGCATCCGCTTCAAGACCTCGACGACAGATGCCGAATGGGATTGGTTTATTAAGGACCATTTAGGGAATGTTCGACAAGTGTGGACCAATAAAGCCAAAAATATCATTTATCCTGATCTTACTTTCGAGGGACAGCCTGGATCTGCACAGGTTCAGAACCAGGATGCCTATTATGAGAACAGGACCGGGCAGGCGATCAACGTGGCAGGGGTCCGGATATCCCGTCCCGCCGCGATGGGCGACACGGTTTTAAACGGGCATAATGTACATCTGGTTCGCAGAAGCACGGGCAGCGTCGGTGCTGCAAAACTGCTAAAAGTGATGCCAGGGCAATACATCACTGCAACCGTCGAATACTTCTATCCGTCCACCAATACGGATAATTCGGGTGTTCAGCCCCTCAATGCGTTTCTCACCTCGATGGCCTCAGCTTTTTCGGGCGCCTCTGCAATTTCGGATCTGCTGAAGGGGCAAGGGACGGCCATTACCAACACCCTATTGTCAGATGTCGCCCTGGCTTCAATGCTTAACAAACCAGCAGCCAGCCAGGGCGCCAACCAGGCGCCGAAGGCTTATCTCCATGTCCTCTACTTCGACGAGCAGTTCAATTTCGATCCGGTAGCCAGCCAGGTGGGAGTGGTAGCCTACCAACCCGGACAAAAAGGAATACTGGGGACCGGTTTTACGGCAAACATCACCAAAAGCGGGTATGCTTACATTTACTATAGCAACGAATCCGATGCACTCGTTTATTTTGATAATTTAAAGATTGGCATCACTGGACATATGTTCATGCAGGATAATCATTACTATCCTTTCGGATTGATCGCTAAGTCTATCTCTGCCGAGTCGCTCCGCGAGCCAGTCAATGTGCAAAATAATAGGCGTTTTAACGATGCTTCGGAACTCCACCAAAAAGAAATGAAGAATGTAAGCCTGGAATGGTATATGACCGATATGAGGCCCTACGATCCCCAGCTCGGCCGTTGGAATGCCGTGGATACCAAGCCGACTCATGCTGAAAGCCCCTACGTTGGCATGCGCAACAATCCGATCCGCTACAATGACCCAATGGGCGATACGATCCGGGTCGCCGGAGACATCTACGCCCAGGTCATTATCGGGGCCATACTTCAGAAAGCTGAGCAAAGCAGTGCCAAGGCAGCCAAGCAGTTTGATGATTTAAAACGAAATAAGAACACCGTCACCATTCAATTGGGCGGAGACAACCACACTGAAGCAACAAACATCAACAAATCACATGCAAAACAGCAGGTGGAACGTGGTGATGTAAAGGAAGGCCCCAATAATACTGGCGGATCAGGCAGTATTGTAACATTTAAAGTGTCAGGGACGAAACTGATTACCACAAATGGCGTCGAAGTCAATCCGGTCACGGATTTTATGCACGAAGTGCTTGGGCATGCCGGACTTAACGCAACAGGAGATAACCGCGGTGGAGATATTGAGGGTCTTGATGAGGGTGAATGGCAGGCTACCCACATTGAAAATGATCTACGCGCCGCAGCGGGGTTGTCACTAAGGCTATTTTATAAGAAGATTGATTACCACAATATCGACGAAGATACACATACTTACGTCGGTGACGGGCCGCGGATGGTTGACCGAAAAGGAAATAGCATCTACAAGCCAGGGTTTAACTATTATAAAGAAAATCCTCGAACACCATGAAATATCTTTTAATAGCCATGCTTGTTGCCATCTCTACCGAAAGACCTTTCGAAAAAGTGAGGGACCAGATTTACAAGAGTCAACAGCGCGCATTAAAGCCTATCAAACGCGACCCTAGGCGATGGGAATATGAACGAACCATGACACACGACCGTTCCATATCGAACTACGCCCTGCGAAAGGGAGATAGTGCACTACGAGCGCATGGAATACTTGAGCCTTTTAAGGATAGCCTGATGTTTTTGGTGGACTTTCAGACGCATGGGTTTTATGGCGGCCTAATGTGGTGTGATAGCACCAAAATTTTTATCTGGGACTGGAGCAACGGTTTTTCTTGCAAGGTCAGGAGCGTGGACTACCTGACGCGCTATGAACAAAGAATTGTACGAAGCTCAATGGATTTTTCTGACAGCCTATTTGTTCAAAAGCGTGCATTGCTGGGTCAGGAACACGGGAAGTACACGTCCCTTACCAAATGGTATGCACCGGCTTTGAAAAAACCGACCATTACGCGCCTGTTCTTCGTCCCGCCACACTAAGAGTGAGACATCAATTATTGACGATCAATGAGGATCATCAGTTAAAGGTTAGACCTGTATATCGCCTTTTTCCAAATAAATAAATCCCCATGGGAACATCGCCGCGCCGGCCAGGCGCGGCTTTTTTTTGCCCAGTCCTTGAACCTGTGTCCTTGTCCTACGGCACCAGGCTACCTTCAACCGAAAGTAAAAGTAATGGCCGAACACTGGCAGACGATATTATTAGAGCGGTACGGCTGGTATTACAGCGCAAATTTCGATGCGGCCGGCATGCCCAACAACGTCGATATTCATACCCATGGCCTTTTCGAGCGATTCAATCACTACGATCTGCAGATATGCCTGCCGGTAACGGCTGGTGAACTGGAGCTGGTGAATGGATTGTTTGGCATCGTCGTTGATGAAATTGCCTTGGGCAACCGCTTTCTTCCAGGCATACCTTACCTTGGTCTGCTTGCCGCTCCGGTAGCTGTATCCTTTGCCATGGCTTCGGTGGCAGGCAGACGCTACCTGCGGATCATCTACCCTGACATTGACGGCGAAGTAACAGCTTTCCCCTTCTGCACACAATCAACGCAGTTGACCGATCACCGACCACTGTTACCAGTTTTCCATGAACCCGGCGATATCGTCGATATCGGAGACGTCGCGCATTTCATCCTTGCCCTCAATACTGCCCACGGCCTGGTGTACCGAACCGGCTTGGAGCTGGCTACTTTCTGCCTACCGGGCGAAGAAGAGCCAGCCTTTGGCTGGGGTGCCGTCGAGAGATTGGAGGCGGTGTTGCATAAATGTCGGGAAATATGCGGGGTCGAGTTCGATATGGATAAAATAGCCATCCAGATGGAAGTCGTTCGCAAGGCAATGCTGCCAGTATCTTGGTTAGTGGAAAAAGGGCTTTAACAAAAGTTCCTCATCCTGATCTATCGTTTTTTCCGCTATGAAAAGATTTGTGTGTGGCGCCTTTTCTTTGGGTGCCGGTTTTCTTTTTGGCTTTGGAAAAAGAAAAGCGGCGGCGGGCACGCCAAAAGCGCCCCTTTGATGGGGCGCTTTCGCGGGTCCAGGTCAGCCGTTACAGAAGCGACTTAGCTAACTGGCGGGCGCATTGCTCTGCCGCAGGATTGAGCTTGCGCTGCCATGCCATTTCAATGCGATGAAAATGAAATCCCCTTTTACCTAACAGTTCAATGACTTCTCTGGAAGGCTTATTCGGCCATTTCAGTTGCACTCGGTTCTTCTCCGGGTCAACGATGAGGGTAACTTCGCCGTATTCCTCCATTTGGTAAGCCATCGCGGCAATGCTGTGTAGCTGCGCTATGCGCTGTTTTTTTGTCCGGATATTCTGACTGTTATTCGTGAGCCTGTAGCGTGGATAGCCCTTAACATTGCCGAAACGCGGGTTCATCAGTTCGTGCCAGTTTTCCTCAGTTGCCCCTTCCAGATGTAGGAAAGCCTCCTTGTCATTTTTGCGGACGCACTTGTTAGCCGCAACCATAAATTCATGGATTTTCTCCAGTTCGGCCACCTGCGCGATGAGTTTTTCAATGGCATCAGGGTCGTCGCTCGAAACGGATCGGTCGTTGCGGATGCCTTCAGCCTTGGCGGTGAAATAGCTGGCGGTTTGCTGATGGCTGAAGTTGCTCCCAAAAACACCATCGATGTCATCAGCCTGCTGCTGATGTTTGGCGGCCTGGCCTTCAGCGTAGTCAATTCGGTTCTGTTTGCGTTGTTCAAAATCGTTCTTCATAATAAAAGTGCATCGCATATACCGGCGACGCGGCGGGAAAGTGAAAAAAATGGTTTATTAATCATTTCGGAGCAGCTCATAAGCTGCAAGAATTTCGCGGGTCATGGCGGCTGCCAGCGCTTCGCCGTTAGCGTTGTGGTCAGGGTGCCATTTCATGATGGATTTGCGGAAAGCCTGTTTTATTTGCTGTCCGCTGGCTCCCGGCTCAATGCCCAGCACGCTCCACGGGCTATTTTGTGTTTCCTTCAGGACTGCCTCGGCCTCATCCCGGCTCATTCGCTGATCGAATGCTGTTTTCCATTGGCTGGCACTGCCATGTCCGTCTGTTGTGTCATAGGTAGGGTAACCGGATAAAAACGGGCGTTTGCTCTTAGCCATAACTGTTATTGTTTTATGTATTCGACTTCGTGGGGACGTTCCTTGCCGGGCAGATTCATGGCGGTGAGGTGCTTGCAAGTGCGGTGCGCACGCCACCCCGGGCAGTCACATCCCCAGTGTTTTTTCTGTTTGTACTGAGCGATGGTATAGAGGCGGTTAGAGCTTTCACTACGGATTTGAAAACGAAACCGCCATTGGTCGTTATCGGGTAGTGTCATGGCGCTGTTGACTTTGAGTTGTGGTAACATGCCTTTTTGTTTTAGAAGTGGATAGAATGCTGGTATTCATACCGGGTAACCGGAAAGGGGCTGGCGTGGCCCCCGGTACGAAACCGGGGGAGCCAGCCTCAAGGGGAGGTTAAAAAGGGAGATCGTCAGCAGTCGCACCGGTGGTAAAAGCTGCGGCAGCAACAGTTGGCCGAGGCGTACCCTTATGGGGGCTATTGGCCCAGCCTTTCCATTCGAAGTCGTTTACATCGATTATCAGCCGCCCGACCGGTTCACCCGCCGTATTGTTGTAGGCGCGTACGCCTATTATGCCGGTGATGGTCATGACCTGGCCTTTGAGGATGTGTTTTCCTGCCCCAGTCCTGTGCCATAAGCGGCATTCGAAGAACCGGTTGCGTTCTTTCCATTCGTTAAGCGTCTGGGAAAAATACTTGTCGGTAACGACCATGTTGAAATTGACTACCGTTTTGCCACTTTCTAAGTTGGTGGTGGTGGCATCGGCTACGATTGTACCTACGATGAGTTCCATGGTGAATTGATTTTAAAATGATGAATAAGTATTAATGCGTTCGGTTTTTGCCGCACTCGGCTACGCCTCGCGCTTCACCATCGTAGCATACCAATTCCTATCGGGGCCAGTCGGAAGTCAAGGTTTTCGCAGCAATTTTTTTTTGACGCTTCGGCAAAAAAAAATTCAAGAAACCTGCGCGGCAAAGTGCAACGGCGCCGCAGACCTTTACTTTCGACTGGAAACGATCGGACCTTCGCGACCGAATGGTCGTTAGAGGCGCAGCCGAATCAGCGGTGAGGGAGAAGGCGGATACGCCTTAACGAAAAGGGAAGAGTTTGAAAACCACCTCAAAAAAGGAAAGTAACACTACCGGTATGACAGTGAATATGAAAACAAGAAGGTATCTCCCGACCGCAGAAAACCGTCTGGCGTCCCGCAATCAGGGCCAACTGGACACCGATATGGGTTCCAGCTTCGTTCATTGCTAATCCGATGTAAGGGGAAAGATTGATAATTAATAATCAGCAAGCTCAAGGCCGCAAACGAGGTTCATTGGAAGGTTGAATAACCCGGTTACCTTGCAACATGCGTGCTGCAGCATTTAACTGTTCAACTGTTTTCGTAGCCGGAGCCATGGTCTGCGCACCCTGTAAATCCAACGTCATAGTATCTGGCGCTTCATCCTGGCTCTCCGCGGCTGCTATGGCTGCCAGGTCAAGTTCACCAGTCTGCTGCATCTGGTTTTTCTGAATACTAATGGCTATTTCCCGCTCCAGGCGACGAAGTTCCTCCTTCATCGATGCGAGCTCTGCCTCCTTAGTAAACGTATTGTCAAGTATTTTTTCAAGCACCGGCAACTCGCGCTCGATGTCCAATAGATCCTTTTGCCGCATTTGAAGCAGATGATCGACATTGTCAATTGCATGAAGGAAATACCGAGCCGCCATTTTTGCATTACCATCGATCGGCTTTCCGTTGGATGACATGTAGCGAATTTCGGTACCTTGGCGTTGTGCGAATAGCTTATTCTCCTGGGTGGTGTATTCTGCATACTTATCGCTATGCCTGCTGCGAATGCCCTGGATAAAAAGATCAAAACCGTAAAGTTGTCCGATGTGGGATGTTTTGGTGCCAGTGAAATTTTTATACAGATCAATGATATAATTCCCCATGTGTTCCGGGTCACTACTGCGACAGTCTTTCAGCAAAATAGGATTGGCTTTGGTATCATCTTTTTCAAAGTATAGCTCATTATGATAATGCTGAAAATCTGCCTGTAAAGCAGAAACCTGTCCAGCAATTGTAGTTCGTTGGCTGCGAAGATTGGCCGCCACTTGGCGGTTTTTGAATTGATCCCGTTGATGCGCAACCTTGAGAGCCTCCAGTACTGCAATCTTCTTTTCCAGCTTTGACTTTTCCAAAAGGGAAGTATCACCGGATAGGATGGCGATGTATTCGGAAAAATTCATCCCAGTCTGTTCATCGATTGCTCCCTCATCAATCGTCCGAACCTGGAGCGAACAGTTCTTCATCTGACTGATAAAGGTTTGCTTGTTTTTCAACAAGTTAAACCTGTAGTTATCAAGAGAACGTTCAGTAGCGTAGATGTAACGGAATACTTTGCCCTCTAAGAATTGCAGAGCCACGAGGTTCCCTTGTCGGGCTCCGCGTCCGCCGCGCTGTTCCATTTCAGATGGCTTCCAGGGAATATCGAGCTCGTGCATGGCAACGACGCGTTCTTGTACATTGGTACCGGTACCTAACTTGGGCGTACTGCCCAATAGCACCCGAATGTCCCCACGATTAAACCGGGTGAAAAGCTCGTGTTTTTTTGATTGCGCCCAGTCGTGGATAAAGGATATCTCTTTTTCCGGTATCCCATGTATATCAACGAGCTTTCGTTTAATGTCTGCATAGACGTTAAAACCATCACCACCAGGGGTACCCATGTCACAGAATATCAGTTGTGTCCCTCTATATGGGGTACTTTCTTGGTAAATTTGAGCCACTTTCGCACAGCACAAGGATATTTTATTCCGGGCATCGTCCTGATAGCGAGCTGAAATGAGTCGCATGTCCAATGACATTTTCTTAGCGTAATTGGTTGCGATAAGCATGCGGGCTTTGTCTTCCCGAGGGGAAAGAGGGCCTCGCCCGAGTAGTTTGCCGTTACCGGTCTTAGCGAACTCGATGAGCCGCACCATAAATTGTGCCTGGTCGTCTGTTGGTGGGATATTGACCAGTACATCTTCCAAGACAGGTTTACTCAGGTTGATATGTGCAGCCGTCTTATAATCTGCTATTTCGTTATAAAACATCGCCAATTCCGGCACCTTGATAAAATGGCGGAATCGTTCCTTAGAAATGATTTCATTGGTGACAGAAAATTCAAAGTCGGTAGTCTTCCGGGCGAACACGGCCGCCCATGAGTCAAAATTGCCGATTCCTTGCCGCTCTAACTCACGGGGTCGGAGGTATTTAAACAACAGGTACATTTCCGTAAGTGAATTGGAGATGGGTGTGCCTGATAGGAATGTCGCATTAAGGTCACTATTGAAACGCATCTGGAGGCTGCGTATGGCAAAAAGCATATTAAGAGCTTTCTGGCTGCCTTCCATGTTGCCCAACCCGGCGACGCGATTGTGTCGGGTGCTAAAAGTAAGGTTCTTGAACTGATGGGATTCGTCAACAAAGAGGTGGTCAATTCCCAATTCAGCAAACGAGATATCAGTATCTTTTTTCTTTTCAATGACGTACTCCAGATCCTGGAGGGCTCCGCTGAGGTTTTTCTTGCGAATTTCCAAGCCTTTAAACATCCGTTTGGAAACACTCTTTCCGAGGTCCACAAGTGTTTCCAGGTCGCGCTCTACGTTTTCAAGCTCATCTCGAATAATAATCTGTCGAATTTCGGGGCTCATCGGTATCTTTCCGAATTGTTCATGCGTCAAAATGATACAATCCCAATTGTTGTTTTTTATTTCATGAAAAAGACGTTGGCGCTGCCGCGGATTAAAATCGTCTTCAGAAGGCGCAAGGATTCTGTCACTCGGATATGCGAGCCGATATGTATGTGCAATTTGGCTTACATTAGCCTTGAGTGCAAGGATCACCGGTTTGTTGATGATTCCAAGTCGCTTCATCTCGTGGGCAGCAATAATCATGGTCAGCGTCTTGCCTAATCCTACTTCATGGTCAACTATCCCACCCCTGTTTTGAAGTAGGCGAAAAGCGGCGTCTTTCTGTGAAGGGTAAAGATCCTTAATGCCGAGTGCATCTTTTCGCAAGCCGGGAAAGGTCATATGACTGCCGTCATATTTCCGCAATACGTAGCAGTTGAAGGTATTGTTGTAGCGCTTTTCAATCTGCAGCTTCTCGTTTTCTGGAAGTTCCTGGAGAAAGTCAAGAAATCCCGTGCGGATGCTTTCAATTCGATGATGTGCCAATTGAATGGCTTCGTTATCAGGAACCCGGACCTTACTTGAACCGACTCCTACTTCGTAGGTAAAAAACGGTGCAGTATTTTCCAGCGCATGCTCTGCGAGGGCCGTACCGAGCATAGTATGGCCCTGTTTCGGAGAGACCGCATATTCATTACTGATTTTGGGGTTGTCATACTTTGAAACAACTTTAAAAATATCTACCGACTTAAAGAAGTGGACCTCGGTTGGCACTTCAAATAGCCTTGTCAGGTATTGTGAGTAGTAATTCGCTGGAATCCACCTTTCACCGAAGTTGAAATCCAGCATTTCAAAGGGAATAGGTTGGGGTTGAACAAGACGTATTGCCTCCAGTGAATCTTGGAGGTATGGGTTATCTTGGTTATTGGCAGCAGCTATTTCGGCATGCCTCAGTTTTTCAACTACATTGCCGCTAAGGTAAAGATCGCGTGTTTCCCATGAATCGCCGTCCGGATTTAAGAAAATATGCGTTCGAAGTGCTGCGATCGTATCAGCCTGTGTCGATGAGGTCGCCAATGCAATAAAATCAATGTTTACTCGTCCGTAATCATTAAGGCTACGGGCTAGCGCTTCCATATGGTCATGGGTTACAAACTCAATATCATTGGAGCCCAATGCGGAAGTTTGAATATCGGCCGCCACATATCCCTTTTGCTCACGACGCTCCAGCGATGAAAGGATTATATTGCCGAAGGCTGCGTCGTTGAGTATCAACCGTCGGTTATCGGGTAGGTTTAATTGACCATACGTATCAGTAAAGGATTGATACTGTTGTCGTAGCTTTTCCCTCAACGCTTCCACATCATCTGCGTCGTGAGATTGCTCCAACCGCATGTAGGAATCTCTCAGTAAAATGTATCCACTATAAAATTGGGTTTTATTGCCAGACCGTGAAAAGGGAAGGAATGGAGCGGAACGATAATCTGGTGCGGGTTCCCCGATGCTGCCGGGCACACCGTTGTGGATAACAAGGGTACCTTTGCGATAATATGGCTGCATGTCCCTGAATTGCCCTTGCGGTCCGAGATCGAGGCCAAAAGATTCCTTCATCACCAAGTCACCTTCGTATAAGAAGGAACAATCGAACTCCTGCAGTTTCTTGGAAAGCGCTGCCAGATCCCCGGTGATCGATGTCGAGTTTCTCCATCCAGGAGGGAAAGTAAGTTCAGCTACATTGGAATGAAGCCGAAAAACGGAGTGTTTGCCTTTAACTGTTTGGGCTGTAACCAGCACTATGGAATCATGATCAGGCTTCTCGTCGGTGCGAATGGTGCTGACAATCCGGGCTGATGCGACCAGTACACCCGTATCGACTTTGGCGTTTAAGTAGGCGGAAGCACGGTTCATAGCCTCGGCCGGCGCTGTATCAAAGAGGCCTAACTGCATATTGCCTGAAGGCACTTCAGGAGCGGGAACCTCCAGGTACGTAAAGACATGCCGTTTAGGAGGTGCAGTAACCGCAACAGCGATGCTCTCAAAACGCTTCCTGCTCAATCTTTGTCGGAATCCCGCGGTTAGTATCTCACGGAGCTGTGCGGCGATTTCGTCGAGATCGCCATGCTGCCAGATTGCCTGGGTGGCTTTCCCATACTGGTTGGAACCAGCTTTCACCTCATTTCCACAAATAAGATGAGTGTGCTGCGAAAGGAATTTGTTCACAGTATATTGCCCGTATTCGTTCTCTTGTGGCACTACATCTTGCAGCAATATTTCTTCACTGGTAAGGGCAGTCTTCTGTAGGTTCTTTTGAACAACCAGCAGGTGGGTAGGTGCTTCCGTATTGCCCGTAGTTTTCATAAGATTATCCGGCATAACGGCCAATGCGACCAGATCCGCCTTAGAAAATAGTCTTGCGCGATTTTCCTGGTTACCAGGGCTATTGAGAAAAGCGTCAGTAGTGAGAAAAGCAAGTATTCCTCCATCAGCAACAATATCGATGCCTTTTGCGAAAAAGTAGTTGTGAATCCGGGAGGTGTTCCAGTCTTCATACGCACGGTCATAAACAGAGAAGTTGCCGAATGGAATGTTACTTACAATCAGGTCTGTAATAGCTTCTCGATCTGCCACTTCTTCCAGACCACAGATGTGAATGTTGGTTGGCACCGACCATGTGCTGGAAAGCGCTTTCAGGATATTGCCGGTTAGGTGGTCTTTTTAGACGGCGGTAACCTCTTGCAGGTTGGGAAACGACCGGACGGCCTCGGTGATGAAAATCCCGGCGCCGGCACTCGGCTCGTATATCCTTTGAGGGGAAAGGCCACTTTCGATCATGGCTTCAAACAGGACTTGTGGAATGACAGTCGGTGTGTAGAATGCAGACAGCACGCTCTCCTTCATGGCGCTTACCGCCTGCTTGTAGTCATCGGCGGCAAGGTGCTCAGAAAGTAAGAGATGGAGATCCCGATTTAAAGGTAATAGCTGCAGGTCCGCCTCCTTAGCGCCGGATGCAACCCAGCCTTCCCGCTCAGTGCCGGGAAAAAGGATGGCGGGAATACCTCCGAAGCCCGCGTATGATTTCAAGGCGGAAACCTCCTGCTCGGATAGCTTCCTTTTTCCGTCCCATTGCAGGGATATCCGTAAAGCCGCAAGGTTGCCCTCCAGCTTACGCTTCGCATTGTAAGCCATACCACACAATTCATGTTCACTACGAAGATTTGGAAGCTATGCCTCCGCTGAGATGTATTCGCTAATGGCGCCAACTATGGAGTAGCGCAGCAGGCGATTGTCTTGGGTCTCGAAAGAAAAGCCAAAGCGATCAAACTCTTCTCCACACACCGTTAGGAGACTCATGACGGCGTGTATGCGCACACCACTATGCGTAAACTGCGTAAGATAATCGCTAAAATCCTCCTCTAGGATGTCAAGTACATACCTGAAGCGGGAAGGCCCGAGCTCGGAGATCATTTGTGCCATGCACTGCTCCTCAATTTCATAGGCTGGCATTTCCCTGGCAAGCAGAGAGGCAAGCAGGTGGTCGACGGAATCGACCTTCCCATGCAAATAATCGGTATATCCTCCCGTCTGCTGCAGCGAAGAAACAATTTCCGGGCTATGATCAACCAGGTAAGTATGCAGCCGCTGTGTTAGTAATTCTTGCATTTGTACTGTTTTAGTGAATTATTGCATCAAGCCAGTATCAGGGTAAAAATGCGTTTTTTTGTCGTTATCAAAGATCAGATTCATGCAGTGTATAAAAAAATAACTATCTCCCTGGGCATTAGCTTCAGGTGATAGACGGCATATGTGTCAATCACCATACAACGAGGACCGGGTGAGAACAAACAGAATCAGCGATAGACATGGCGTTCGAAATGATTTCCTGTAAAACTTGTATATAGGCGGCTATTGCGAAAACAGCCGGAACACTTCCGCTGGATCGGCTTCGCCGGAAACCTTATCGCGCAAAGAATCCCTTTGCTCTCCCCCACCAAAAAAATGCAGTCGATCCTCTCCGTATATGACATACCGTCCAACATAAAAATCTTCAATCCCGTTGAACTTTTCTGTTTGCAACATGCTATAGCATTCGTGCATTTTCAATAAGGGAACATACATAATTCACGTATTTCATTCACAAATAAATGTCGGCGAACGGGTCTAAAAGATATCAATACCGCCAGCCTTGAGACTAAGTTCCACGAACTACCCTAGACAAAATACAGGAATGCACAGGTGTGCAAAAAATAAGTCCTCCAACTTAAAAATAAAAGACACAGGACTATCAAACTGGGTGAAAGAGGGAACGCCTACTTGGAAATTGCAGGCAAAAATTCCATGAAAGTTATTTTCAACCAAAAATGCAGCGGCAAATACATGACATGCCGCATACTGACTTTTATCGCAGCATGTATGATCCTGATCCTCTCATGCCGTAAACAACCGGCAGCATCAGATCCAACACCGATAATACAGGTTCCAATGGACAGCCCTGTCTCCCAATTCTTTTCTGCCCTACAATCCAACGACGAGGCATGGTCGCTGGTAGAAAGACTTGAAAAGGCATACGGACCTGCCCGCTGGACAGACGCGCTTGCAAAAACTGGGGGTGAACGATCCATTTGCATCTTGCCGATGGCCTATAGCGGCGCCGATACAGTTTCGGCTTTACTTGCACTGGAGCTGAAAACAAGTATCCGGATTAAGGTTATTGATGCTGGTGATTTCCCAGTCAACACACCGAAAAGTGCCAAAAGCGAAACCGGCAGGCTGCTACATTTTATCAATTTCCGGACATTCGGTGCCCAGGGGTTGTCCGGCCAAAGGATTAAATTTGACCATAAGAATGTCGATTCTCTGCTACAATCCGCAGACGCGTCCAGAATGGCCCAGATGACGATGTCGGTTTGCTATCACTATTCAGCTTGTACAGGGGACGGATTCGGCAACTGCGTGGGGAATTATTCCTTTTACACCGAATGTTATAGCTCTACGACCTGGTTCGATGACTACAGCTATATTGACATGCCAATTTACGGTGGTGATATCGACGGTAGTCCGCGCCCTGGATCAGGTGGTGGCACTGGCTCGGGCAGCTCAACGCTGGCGCCGCCCCTGAAGCGTATTGATGACCCCGCCGCATACCTCTGTTTCGATAGGACCCAACCCGCTGTCCTAACCATTTATGTTGACCAGCCGCTGCCAGGCGCGGATGATCCATTTACCGTTTTGGGTAAAATGGGCCATGCCTTTATCTCTATTGAACAACCAGGTCAAATGGGAGTTAGCCGGCGATTTATCGGCTTCTACCCTCAAACTCCGGTAAATCCTTTCGGAAACACCGCCGCTCCGGCTGCCCTGGGAAACGATGAAGGGAAAAAACATGATGTACGGCTACCTATCGCACTTACCCCAAGTCAGCTTCAGAAGGTCCTGGATGCAATTCTGACCTATCAAGAAGTGTACGATCTGGAATCGTATAACTGTACGGACTTTTGCATGGATGTGGCGCAGGCTGCAGGTATCCTCATCCCGCGCAATTCCGGATGGTGGATTTTCGGCCGCGGCCGCAATCCAGGTCGGATGGGCGAAGATATGCGTGCTATGCCTGGAGTAATTACCAAAGGCGGCAGAAGTATGAGGAACACAGGCAACTGTGATTGAAAACGAGAGAAAAAAGACCGGCATCTCTATGCCGGTCTTACAAAACAACATAAACTATTAATAAAACATATGCGTATTGCCCACAACTCCCGAGCAGTTCTTCGGCCGGGGACCATTGATTGAACCACTTCCCATTTTCCATTGCTGCAAGATTTTCGGATACCCAATGCAAACGAATATGAAAATAGATTTACTGCCTTGAATATTGAGTTGTACTAAAGATTTATTATTTTCGGGTATTGATAGTAGTTTGCACACCGACAAAGATCTTTTGCCAGCATCGCTGAAGTAGCAGCAATGAGAAATCCCCGTCAATTATTAAAAAAACTATTGGTTGGCAAAAGGGTTAGAGTTAACGATCGAGGCAAAAGAGTTTGTGCCATATCGAAGCTTCGTTCATCGGTACTATTGTAGACTTATCGCGGGACCTTCTATGGTTTTATATTAAATGGGACAATGGTTCACAAAAAAAATCAACCAGTTATTCAAGAATCTTTTTTGAATTTGCGAACGAAGATCAGCAGCATGGATAAAAAAGTGGATGTATCGGTATTAAATACTTTCGAATATAACTACCTCATGGATCAGTACCTGCAGGAAGAAGACCATATTTCTGCCCAGATTGTTGCACTGCTTTCTGATCTTGTCTACATTCAAAGCCGGCTACCAATTTTTAAGCAATTGGATCGTCGGGACACAGCGATATCACCCAATAGTACTGATTCAATTGTTCAGGCGGACGAGGAACAAATGTAGTGAACAGGTTGATGACCGACGCCCCGTAGCTACTTGTCCATTATTTTTTCTATGTATACAATGAACCCACTACATGCAGGAATACTAGCAGCGAGAGGAGTGCGTACCGTTTAACGCCACGCAAGCCTGCTACAATCCTCGCTGGCTGGAACCACGCCCGTTTTGCCGTATCCCGACAATAAAAACTCAAACATCTTGGTGCTTTTATTAGTTAACCACTAAATAACAATCGTGCGCAATAAGCCATGCTATTTTAAGGGCCAAACCAAAACCCATATGCTATGATACGAAGTGTTACCCTTTTATGCCTCACCCTCATGCTGGTTTATACCGGTTGCGCCAGGAAGGATTCTATCACTCCTGACTCTGAAAGACAAAAAATCCTGAACTACCTACACGCCCAAGCACAGAAGTATCCTCAACTACAACGGGACCTGCCGCAACTTGACTTAAAGCACTATTCCCGAGTTAAAAGCGAAAATGTCGAAATCTTGGCTATATCTCTGCCAAAGAAAGCCGATGGCCTCTCTGAGCGCATCATCCTGGAGTTAGAGAACGGGATTATCAAAAATGGATTTAAGTTGTCGTATCGCGGTAAACTTTCAGAAATTGAAGCCAATGAGCAAATTCTCAATTTTTATCGTAAAGACTTCAACCATGTCTCAGGGCAACTGGATGGCCGGCAATTCTCTGAAAATCCATTATTTAGCGTTAAATTTAATGAGGGTAAACTGTCCACCTTTTCGATAGCTACGGCAAAACCACGCCGCGCAACAGAGATGGCCAGGGACATCCAGCATCCAAGAATATGTACCCACTGGTACTGGGTTACTTACAACTCTACTACCGGTGAAATATATTCTACGGATTACATGTACACATCTTGTGAGGGCGAGGCCGGCGGAGCCGTTGCAGATGTCGATGCCGTCGGGGGGAGCAGTGAGGTCACGACAAATCCATGCGACAGGGCCGGTCAATTTGCAGGAAACAATTACTACATGGACCGCTTAGAAGCCTTGTTAAGTCCGACTTATATGAATATAAATTATGAAGTATTGTCTATTTCGTCACGGAACTACACGGGTGGACCGGAATATTCAAATTTTTTCCAGGGCAGTCCCAATCAACACAGTGTTTCGACAAATTGGTCTGCCTACGGTCAGCGGTCGATCACCACGATGGTCCATACCCATGTGCAAGGCGGTTCGTCGTTCTACTCTGTTTCTGATTTACACGTAATGTACAGCGTTGTAAAAAATGGGCAGGTGTACGACGTAGAGGCTTTCAATATGATGTTGGCTACTTACAATGGGACTGTATACAATTGTCAGGTGGACAACCTCAATGCATTCATTGCATTTGGGGACACCTGGTTGAATTCGGAAAACGCAAGAACGTTATTGGAGTTGAGGTGGAGTGAAATCTATAACATAAAAGGCAATAACTCCCCGGCTCAGAATCAGGCAGGAATGGAAAGCTGGATGAATGCGATGAACACAGGACTTGTTTTCTACCAGGGCAATACCAGCAATCTTTCCTCCTGGACGCCTATTTTCAAAAATTCAAATGGGCAACTAATAAAAGTACCTTGTCAATGAACAAACTTCTCACTCTCCTTATATTTGTTGTATGCTTTACCGGTGCTGCCTTCGGGCAGCACCATAAAGTCGCCGGCATACAGGGGCAGAAATTGTCCAACGTGGATTCCGGCCTTCTCACTTACACAGGTTCATGGATTTACCAATCGGATAGTTGCACCATCACCGTCCGATTCGCAGTTGATACGATCACGTATCCTGATGGCATTCAATCAAAAGTTTTGTTGGGTGTCCACCAGCTGGAAGGAAAACAAAGCGAATCTTCGATGAACTATCCATTGAATATTGATTCTGCAACTATCCTTGCAGTACCTATTGATTCAGGCTATCTCTATGCAATTGTCCGAGAGATCAATAAAAAACATAAAATTTCAGTAAGGCTGAAGCATACCATCGAGGGTTGCCTATATTGGGAACGCCTTATGATCCGTCGGGATTCCTTTTTTGAGTATACAGCGGGAGAGTCAAATTTCCCCACCATCATGGTGCTCTGCCGTGAAGAACCTGCCGAAAATCCACCCCCCAAAAAAAAATACAACTTGAAGGGTTTCCTTAAAACTGATTAAACGCCATGTCACAACCCCAATTATAATGCGGCTAGACGCTACCGCTTCCGATACCCGATGTAATCACGGATCACATCCCGCGTCCACCAATCAAGATTCCCTCTCATGATGTGCGTTAGCCCCCCGTAAAACTGTATCCGAAGATCGTAGAATTCGATGTTCTCATTCATCGCAAACTTCTTATTGAGGAACTGGGTTAGATTGAAATCATGCAAATCAACCACCTGCTTTACGGCATCCTCCAAACTGATTTTGTATTCATTTTTTATTACATTGACCATGTTGTGGTTATCTGCATTGTCCGAGGACCTGGACACCAAAAATAGATCATCTGTTAAGCAGGTCACCATCTGAGCCAGCCGGACAATTTCCGCGTGATCGCTATCATTTAGTAATTCTTCTGGCAGATACAAATCTGTAACAAATTCCAGTAATAGTGTACTTACATTTACTGCGCTTGTAAAAGGTCGTAGTGTATGAAAGTCCCTAAAAGTGGGGATTCCTGATGAAGTATCCCGTTTCCAAAGTAAGCCATGCAATATCTGCGAACTGGCCTTGGAAAACCGTTTCTGCCAGCTCTTATTGCTCATCGGAACTATCTGGCTCCATACGTTCTGCAGTGCGGCAATCAGTCCGTCTTCATCACCAAAAGATATTGATTCATTGTCCAACACAGCCCGAAACATTTCCCCAAATTTTCTATAATTCACGAAATCCTCCGATCCGCCTTCTACAATTGCATCAAAACTGTTAAATAATTCATCTATTGAATTGAATAAGGAGTGTATTTTGTCTGCAAGAGATAATCGTTGGGGGTCCGCGTTTGGATAAAACCTTGAAACCCTTTGAGAGATTGGCATACTCCGGTATTTCTCATTGATTGGGTTATACAAATTAAAGTACCTTACCCAATGTGCCGTAGCATCAGCCGTGCTGACAGCATGAGGATTTACCTGGGATGTAAATGGCGAACTTAGGTTTGGAAAGAAAACGTCCATAGATAGTTATTAATGTCCATAGCCAAGTGAAAACCTAAAATATTGAAAATGACTGCGATAATATCGCAGTAGTTGTCGGCACTTCAAGATGTAGCAGTACTATCTTTCCCAAGGATAAAACTTAATATTGGCAGGGTTAACCACCTTTTCAATTTCAACAGACAGCGATTTATAATCAATTGGCTTTAATATATACCCGTTTGCACCAGCCGCCAAAGACACTGATTTAGCATCATTTTCACTATGCCCATATAAGTAGGCTTCCCCACTCAACACGATGATAGGTAGGTTCTTCGTTAAACCCGTTGATCTGATCCATTTTATCACTTCAACAGCGGTAATCGAGTTGGATAATTGATAGTCCAATAAAACAAGATCAACATTTTTATTCAACAGTATGTTCTTGCAAGCATCAAACGAGGCACAGGTGTAAATTTGATAATCTAACCGCTGGAGATTTATTAATGCTATTCGCCGGGAGGCATCGTCGTCATCAACAACCAACACCCGCAAACTTCTCGTGGAATTGTTCACCGTCTTTTTCATTTCCTGTGCCTGGGCATTTGTGGCAGTGACCAATGGCAGCGTCAGGATAAATGTTGCACCGACATCCGAATAAGGATCTACAAATATGTCGCCTGATAAGGATTTTGCCAGTTGTCTGGCAACAGGAAGCCCAATACCTGTTCCGCTTTCAGAAACAAAAGGTTTAAAAACTTCTTCGGCCTGATCTATCGGTATGCCCGGTCCCTGGTCTGATACTCCAATAACGAGGACTTCATTTTGTACATTGACCGACAACAAAACGACCGTGTTTCTACCGGTGAATTTGATCGCATTCGACAAGAGATTCCCCAAGATAATCTCTAACCTGTTCTTATCTTCCACGATGTAAAGCGGCAAATTTGACATCTGAAGTAACAAATCCACTGATTTTTCCCGCGCCATTAATTTGAAACGCTCGCTAATGCCATCCAGCCATAGCTCAAAGTCTATAGTTTCCTTTTTAATGGGTATTTCCAGCCCTTGTTCTATACGCGACCATTCCAAGGAATTGTTGATGAATTCATTGATCGCTTTAGTTGAATTAAGCATGGCATGGAGATCCCGAGTTCTCACATTGACCGCGCCGGGAGAATCTTTTTCGGGAACCTCAGCTGATAAATGCTGGAGGTATCCGTAGATGATGTTCAGGTCAATTCTAACCTGGTGGCTATTTTCTCTAACATATTTACTGATGGCCTGTTTGGTTCTTTGCAACTCCTTTGTATACATATTCACTTTGAACCGATAGTCCTCAATTTCCTTGACAAATATGTAAAACATCAAGGAGGTAAGGAACATAACCGTGCCGATAATCAAATAGCCGATTATATCCACATGTGCATTTTGCAATTCAACCTTACGAAAGAAATGTATATGGTTATTGGCCTCTATGGCAGCCGTTACGGCTAAAATAAACCCGATTGCCAACCATCTTTTGATTCCGCCAAACAAAAGGAAAACAAGGCCAAGCAAGAAGATGGCCATTACCTGAACACGGGCATTCGGACTAAGTATCAAGCCAAAATATAGCGTCGAGAGACTATGAAGAAAGAAGGTCACAACAATAGCTTTGGGTATATTACCGGAATTCGCCAACCCGTAAGCCCAAGCGCAAAGCAGGATCTCAACAATTGCACCTGCAAATATTTCCCTGGAACCTGTAATCTTAAATAGGTAATATCCGAAAATCTGGGTAAGAACCAAGGTTACTACGGCAAGACCGCTGATGATTCTTCCCATGTTCCGCTTAGATCCTTCGATTATTATTGAAGGAATGCCGTTAACCTGTGAATCGGCTTGAGTTGGGTTACTCATTCTCTCGTATATTATTAGGGTGAATATTGGATTCAGCTGTGCTTCTAACCATGACGACGCATAAACGTTCCATTGACACCGATGACGTGTCACGGCAAATTACTGGAATACGGAACCCAATTTGTTATTTATATGTTAACGCGGTAAATACTCGACTCCATTAATTGATTCACTGTTCACGATAGTTTGTGATATACTTTCTATGTAACCCCGCCATCGCTACAAAAAGCAAATCATGGGAATAGCGGCACAAAAGAAAAATACATAGCACAAATAGGTTTTATGGTCCGAATTTGCATTACGATATTTTATAATTCGATATGCAATTGCCAGATGAATCAACACCTGCAGCGCCAGTAATATTAAACCCCATACATTTCCTACCAGGGTGGGAAGCGGTACCTGCGTGAGCATGGCGGCCAGAAATAGAAACGGGGATAACAGGGAAAAGTGGGTTGCCAATACAATCCTTGCCTTTTGATCACCCAAGGCGATGGGTAGGGTTTTACGACCCGCTTTCCGATCACCGTCCTGATCCCTCATGTCCTGCAACGGTAGCGCGAAACCTGCCCATAAGCTCAAGAAGAGAAAATAAAGCTGGGTTTCTCCGCTTATGGGTTGATGAAGCTGAGCGATCCTCCATTGTACATTAAACAGGATAACGGTGCCCAGGGTCATGCCCAGGAGATTTTTGGTTGCCCAATGGTCAGACCAGCCAAACAAGTTCAATTTTAGACTTACAAATATCCAGGCGACCGAAAACCAGAAAATTTCAAGCTGATAAGCGATCACCAGGTAAATCAAGTTATAGGCAATCAACCGATACCTGGTTTGCTTAACCGTTACCAATCCAGTAACTAGCGGACGGTAAGGTTTATTTATTCTGTCCTCCTCGATTCCAGCTAATTGATTCGATAAACAAAAGGTAAGGATGTAAAGCCATGCGTACAGTAGGGAATACAAAAGGAAGAGAGGAAGTTCTTGCCAGGCTTTAGATCCTTCAATCCAGGCAGCCATGAAAATGATGAGTGAAGGCAAAATAGTATCCCATAAATCATTGTCAATAAAACGCCATGCAATAATGAATTCTTTACCCAATATTGCCAGAAATGTGTCTTTACATGGCTTGAAGAACAACATAGGCATTGGATCTTCCTGCTCAAAATAGTTAAAAAGTATACTATTCTTAAGTAGAACCCCAGGCTTAACAACTCAGCAGTAATATGAAATATTCCAATTAACAATTACGTAACAATGTGAAAATCAGCCGTCTCAGATAGACAGCAGTAAATTGCTTTTTGCAACTCCTTATAAATGAAAGGTTTGGTAAGATAGACATTAGCGCCCGCTTTTTTCATTTCCTCAGTTGACTCACCAGAAAGGTCACCCGAAACGATGATTACCGGGATTAAACACAACTCCGGAGAAGCTTTTAATTGCGACAACATCTTCCTGCCACTTAAGACCGGCATTTGAGCATCCGAGATAATTAAGTCTGGCTTTCTCGCCTTTATATGTGAAAGGGCAATTTCGGCATCTTCAAAACAAAATGGTGTTGCACCTGTTTTTTGGATAAACTTTGCCAACATGGAAAGGTTCATAATGTTGTCTTCTATCACCACAATCTCCTTTCCCGTTAAACTCAATATCCCAATACCCATATCCTCTGCAGGAACACCACTTGCGGGGCATGCTTCATAGGGGATTCGGAAAAGAAAGCTCGTCTTTTCGCGCTCATCCGTATCTACCCAGATTTCTCCACCCAAAATACCGATCAGGCGCCTGGTGATTTCTAGACCTAAGCCCGTGCCATCTACAAATGGATGTCGTTCTGAAACGAAAGGATCAAATATCTTTTCCGCGCGTTCCTTGGTCAAAGTGCTTTGGTTGGTGACTGAAAAAATAAATTGACCATCTGCTACTAACGCATGAATCTCTATACAACTTCCGGTTTGCGTAAATTTAATGGCATTGGAGATGAGATTATTCAGAATTTTCAGAAGGACAACCTTATCACCGTTAATAAAAGGCAAAGTAGTTTCATTTATTAGAATTGAAACTTTGCGCATATTTGCCACCAGCACATTCATACCAACGCTTTGCTCGATCAGCCCCTGCAGGTCCAGAGGCTGCTTTACCATTTCTTCCATTTGCCCCGCTTCGATCTTGGCTTTGTCCAATACACTGTTGATAATATCCCTGGTAAGACAATTTGCAACATGTAGCTGATTGATCTCAGAAATGATTTCTTCATATTCCGGCAATCCCACAAACTGACTTTTACGTAAATGCAGCAATTGTGCGTTACCTAGGGAAGCATTTAAAGGTGTGCGTAATTCATGCGATATTTCCCACATAAAGCGGGTTCTATTATTATCAGCGTTTTTAAGAGCCTCCACTAAACGCTCTTTTTCGCTAAGCAATTGATCCTTTTCTTTGATAACCAGGTCATTTTCCTTCATGTTTGCAAAGGTGACAAATAGCATCAGGACCACCATTCCAAAAATGCAACCAAAAGAAATGATTAACCGAGCAGTAGGCTCAAAATGCACAGGCGGAATTATACTATAATGATGGTTTGCTGTGACAGCCAGGTACAGTAATACCGTAATTAGCGCACAAACAGCACGCTCTCGCTTTGATTTATAGATGCGCAAAGAAGCTCCCAGCAGGAAGACAAACAGAAATGCAGCCACCAGTTCAACCGGAAGCGCATTTCCCAGGGTTGCGCCAAAATAGATAGCTGAAAAACAATGGATCACATACATCCCGATATTGGCGCCCTGATACCACTTTACCTGATTGAATAGTATCAAGGAAAAAAAGGCAAGACCTTCCAGAATGACCGGATACAATATTCTGTTAGAGGGTACGAGCGCATAGAAAGTCAATCCGAAAACAAACACCATCGTGCCAGTTATGAGGGCTAACGAATTAATGCTTTCAATTGGGCGCCTTTCAGATTCGGTTAATCTCACTGTTCCTGCACTGATCAGCTTTTTAACAAAACTGGCAAATACATTTTTGCGCAGACTTGAAACGGATTCATTATGAAATAACCATTTTTCCATTTGCAGCGGGTTTGTCGGTGGGCATTGAGTACATCTTAATTGTACGCGATTTAACGAATGATTAACGATATGAAAATTATTACTTTCTTAGCGAGTGGATGTTAATTAGTTGTTAATGACTACTTTATTCTAACTTGCTAATACTAATAACTGTTATGTATAGTTGTTTATATAAATTTTTTTATTCGGTCACACTAATCTGTTTGCGCATTTTGCAGCAGAATCTAAGAAAGATGTAAGGTGGCATTGACCTTAGTTGGTATAGCAGCGTATATAAAGGCACTGAGAGCCTTCGCCCGCTTTCAGAAGTTGAGTTTGGTGATTATCCCCCGATGGATTTTAACGAATGTTCGGATAATTGTGGGTGTAGATCAACGAAAAGTGGGCCTATCAACAGTTGATTGAAAGAAAAGGAGGTTGCCGAAACCTCCTTTCTTTTGCAATAACTACACCCGAGGGGGCGCGGCTATGGGTTCAGAGCGTTAAACAACGAGCGAACATCCGTAGCCGTTAAAGGAACGTTTCTACGACTATTTTCAACCATACATCTACAGAATATTCTTGGAATATTGATTTTCCTCAATTTCTACAATCCTTTCAAGGACCACCTCTATATTATCCTGCGTTGATGTTGGCTTCCGTCTTCCAAGTTCGGTGAGACACGCCTTACACCACGTAAAACAAGTAACTGGTCAAAACGTCGCTGGCGTATTCTTTCCATCTCCTGGGGTGAAAAGACACCGAAATTCGTCTCCACATTTCTTAACATTAGCTTGGCCGCTACTGTTTCCTTGTCCATGGCGACAATAACCAGGTGGGGTCTGAAGCTATTCCACATTGCGACTTTTGGGACGGGCGCATCAGGCGGGGGCGGTAACTGGTGACTATTTCGCAACATTTTACCACAACCTGCTGAAAAGGTAAAATCTTGGGTACTGTTACCATTTGTTATGGCGATTATTGTTAAATTCTCGGAGGGGAAAACGTGTCTTATCAGGTGGCAGCAAAGGGCAATCCTCTTGGACTTATCCGGCATCAACTCTGGATTTCGGTGAAAATGAGCTGCTGCTTCTGAAATACGGGCGCGGATCAAAGGCTCTCGAATTTCGCGCAAGTCTAACACCTGGTCAAAAGAAAACCTGCGCTCCCGGGCACCGAGGCACAGATCCAGGCTAAGCGGGTAATGTAGTGCCGTTATTGCGTGTTTTTCCAATCCCGGGGGAACGTAGAGATCAACACCAAGTTCCGTTTTAATTGCTCGCATGATCTTTTAGTTTACCTAAAAGTCGCGCCGGTAGACCTCTCGGTCATACAGATCGAAACAGTCCATTAAAAAAGAAATCTCTCCATCGTGACAAAAAAAGGAGCTATACAAGCTCCCCTTCATCTGCCAAAGACAGGTACTGATTCCTTTGTGGACCAATTATCAAATGGTCTAACAGTTCAATTTTCAAGATTTCGCCAGACAACCTTATTTCCCTGGTAAAAACTAAGTCTGCTGTGCTTGGTGTCAGGTTACCGGAAGGGTGATTATGCGCAAGAATTATCCCCGTTGCCGCCCCTCTCAGTGCTGCTGCGAACATCAACCTTTGATCGATGCTGACTGCCGAAATGCCGCCAGTCGCAACAGGAAGCCATCCTAAAACCCGTCTTCCGTTATTGAGAAAAAGAACTTTAAATTCCTCCCGTAGTTCGATGCTATCCCAGTTCCATACCGACGCAAATAATCGGTAGGCTTTTTCTGAGTCGGTGGCCAGAGGGCGTTCGGAAGCCTTTATCTTATTTTTATAAACGAGCTCGATTTCCGACATAACACTCCAGTCTTTCCGTACTTGTGCTTCCATAATAAAAAATTTAATTGTTTAAAAATTATGGAAGTGAAAACCGGCTTTTACCAAGTAAGACCGATGGCGCATGCGGAATAAAAAGCGCAGCGGTTTATGCCGAACGCCTTGGTCGCCCCGAAGGGAAAAGCCGAACTTTTGGAATAACTGGTAACAATAAAGATTTGTTATTATTTTTTTGCCTTATCAAGCACCTTTTTAATATCCGCATAGTTGTAGAACAGACTCCCTCCCATCTTGGTAAATGGCAAGGTTCCATTGATCCGTAGCGTTTGTAGAGTACCGGATGATATGTTGAGCATTTCCTTGACCTGATAGCTACGCAGCCACTTCGGCGTCTCTTTCGGACGCTGCTCATCTAAGAGGCACCGAATTTCAGAAAGAAGCTCCTGCTTGAATAATTCCAAATCGGTCCTGGTAACCCACAATTCGTGGCGACCAATAGCTCGATCCTCTTCATCACTTTTTCTTGCGCACATATTGCTTGAATTGAGAGAGGCAATATGCTTTAGGACCGATCTTAAAATATACAGGTTTATACAGTGTGTAAAAAATAAAAAGCCCTGATTGGGCTTTCGTCAATCAAGGCTTTATTAATTCAAAGCGATACTCTTACGCACCTGACCTGAGCGGCAACCGTTGAAGATACTCGACAGGAGACGGCAATGTAGCGCGGTTACTCAGTGCCGTTTCCAAATGATCAATATCACGCTCCACGGTCGCCTCATCTACTTCCGTATAAACTAGCGTCGTTGCGAGCTTCCTGTGTCCGAGTATTATTTGGATTGTCGTTATCGGAACACCATTCTGAAGCGCAATTACTGTTGCGAAAGTATGGCGGGCCACGTGAAAAGTTAGGGTGATGGGAATGGACAACGTTTCCTGAATGATTTTCAAGCCGCGATTCACCTGCTGATTGGTAATCTTTGGAAAAATTGTACCGTTTTCTATGCTCTTGGTGCTATCCATGTATCGCCTGATCATCCTGACAGCATCCGGCAACATAGGCACGGCAAAAGGCTCACCACTTTTGGTACGGTACATCTTGCAGTAGAACTTACCTGAAGGGTTTACCTCAAAATCATTCATACACAATTTGTCCACTTCAGCAAAGGACATTCCAGTATAAATACTGAAAACGAACATATCTCGAACTAATCGCAAGTCCTCGCTGTAAAACTTTTTTTCCTTGACCAAAGTAATGTGATGAAATTTAAGTTTCGCACGATGTTGTTCTTCAGTATGTGGCGTAAACTTTGCGACCTTATTTTTCTTAGTCCAGCCAAGCAGGTGAGCCCAGCCAATCAGCTTCTTTACCCGCTCAATATGCTTGGCAGTTCCGTTTGCATTACATGGATCGTGTTTTTTTATCGGATGATTTGGAATGTAAAACTCAAAATCTGATAAAAACGCATAGTTCACAACGGCAACTGGCAAATCATCACCAGTTTGCTTCTTTTGGGCTAATTTGTACTTAATGAAATTCTTTAAATAGGTTTCCGTGGCATCATAGTTCTTTAATGTGCCTTCTTTCAGTTTTTTCCTCCATTCACTCCCATGCTTTTCCAGGAGCTTTAAAAGCGTATGGTCTTTTTTCGCCGGCGCTCTTTCCCCGAGATATTGACTCTTGATGTCCTGAGCGCTAAACGGCTCTTGCATATCTACCAACTCCCGATAAGCAACTGTTATGTTAACTCGAACGTTTGCGATGTGATTGTTTAAGCTCGTGGCATCAATCGAGTTGCCGGTAACCCGCTCTTTTTTGCCATCCCATTTATTATGCTGAAATTTTCCAGCGAGCGAAATTTCGGCAGGAGGTTGGCCATCCATTGTGATGACCGCATACACATTGGCAAGCGAGGAATTTTTTTTTGTTTTACGAACTGTGAAGTTTACGGCGAATGTAGGTCCAGCCATGTCTTTAGATTTTTATCGGTTTTCGAATGAATTGATTCGATTCCCGCATCTTGGTCTATTGAGGCTGTAAACCGAGGTTCCAAAACCAAACAAAAGGCATCAAAATTTATGACACTGCTGTGTGATATTTAGAACATTGCAAAGAATTCTATGAGTAAATTTCTGTGAAAATTTTACTCATGGGATTACTCATGAACAGATTGGTGGAAATTGATAGATTTTGTTAGGGGCTAAAAGCAAAAAAGCCCGTAAAACATACGTTTTACAGGCTTTTAATACCGGATAAATCCGTTTTTGTCGGGACGACTAGATTCGAACTAGCGACCCCTTGCACCCCATGCAAGTGCGCTACCGGGCTGCGCTACGTCCCGAACTTCCGGTACCGTGTTTTGAAGACGGGATGCAAAAGTAACCATTCATTTCATTTTTGCAAAAATTTTATCATCTTTTTCTATGAATTTCTGTTTACATCCGTTCCTCTCCCCTATACATCTCACCACATAAATACGTACATTTGCCCGGGATAAATTCAAATGATGCATATTTTACTGAAAAGCGCAAAGATCGTAGCTCCTTCATCCCCTTTCAACGGGCAAATACAGGATATTCTCATTGAAAACGGCGTCATTACAAACATCGCCGCAAATATTCAACATTCTTCTGCCCAGGTCATAACCGGCAATAACCTCCATGTTACTTCCGGTTTTACGGACGTTTTCGCCCAGTTCTGCGACCCCGGGCATGAATACAAGGAAGATCTCCATTCCGGCGCCACAGCAGCCGCTAAAGGCGGCTTTACCACCGTCATGATCGTCCCCAACACACAGCCCGCCCTTCACACCAAATCGCAGATAGAATACGTACTCAGCAAAACCCGCTACGGGGCCGTACGCGTACTTCCCATCGGCGCCATCACCAAAAATCTGGAAGGCACTTCCCTCGCGGAAATGTACGAAATGAAAGAAACCGGCGCAGTCGCCTTTTCGGACGGGCTCAAACCCGTACAGGCCTCCGGTATCATGCTCAAAGCCCTCCAGTACGTAAAAGCATTCAACGGTACTATCATACAGATACCTGAAGATACCAGCATATCCGGCCATGGCCTCATGCATGAAGGCATCTTTTCCACCCGCCTGGGTATGCCCGGCAAACCCGCCATCGCGGAGGAGATCATGATCAAACGCGACCTGGATCTCCTGCGCTACACAGACTCCAGCCTGCACTTCACCGCCGTGAGCACCCGCAGGTCCATAGAGCTCATCGCCGCCGCCAAAACAGAAGGCATCCGCGTGACCTGCTCCGTCACCCCGTACCACCTGCTTTTCACCGAAGAAGACCTCGTTACCTACGACAGTTTCCTGAAAGTGAACCCGCCGCTGCGCAGCCGCGACGATGTGCAGGCCCTGCGCGAAGCCGTCACCAACGGTATCGTGGATTGTATCGCCACCCATCATCAACCGCAGGACTGGGACGCCAAACAGGTGGAGTTCGAATACGCCAAACACGGCATGATAGGCCTCGAAACAGCCTTCAGCGTTCTGCGCACCGCCCTTCCGGACCTTTCCCTGGAAAGGCTTACAGAACTGCTCAGCATCAGCCCGCGTAAAATATTCAACCTGCCGGAACTCAGCATCGCCCCGGACGCGCCCGCCAATCTCACCCTTTTTGACCCGGCCGAAGAATACCAGTTCACAGATGACCGCATCGGTTCAAAAAGCAAAAACTCCCCCTTCATCGGCCGGACACTTACCGGTACTGTAAAGGGGATTATCAACAATAACCAGACATTCTTAGCATAGATCATGAGGAGCAAGATCCATATCAGGTTCGGCCTGCTGGCCGCGGCAGTCAATTTTGCATTACTGCTGATCCAGTTTTTTGCCGGTATTTCGGTGGCGAACCCCGTTTTCAGGTTCCTGCCCGTGATATCGCTGCTGATCCTGGTGATGGCAGCCTGCCTGAAATTCAGTAAAGACGCCGGCGGAGAAGTCACTTTTGGCGAGGTATTTGGTACAGGCTTCCGCACAACGGCCGTCACCATCGTTATTTTTGCTATATTGTTCATCGTTTTTGTGCAGGTGGTGCCCGCCTACAAAGAACGGTTCATACAGGAAGCAGTAGCGGCAGGACCTAATGGCGCAAGCTCGGAAAACCCGGCGGAAGACATTGCCATGCTGCGCGACCGGTTCACCGTATCCGTATTGTCCGGCATCATCCTGATGAATTTTATACCGGGCCTTATCGCGTCCGTAATAGGCGCCGCAATAGCTAAAAAGAAATGAAACACCTAGATATATCCGTAATCGTTCCCTTAAAAAACGAAGAAGAATCGCTGCCGGAACTGGCCGCCTGGATCGCCCGTGTGATGGATGAAAACAATTTCACCTACGAGGTATGGATGGTGGACGATGGCAGTACAGATGAAAGCTGGAACATGATCCGCCACCTTTCCTCGCAAAACCCGCATATCAAAGGCATCAAGTTTCAGCGCAACTACGGCAAATCCGCCGCCCTCAACGAAGGTTTCCGCAAAGCCCAGGGCAATGTGGTCATCACCATGGACGCGGACCTGCAGGATTCCCCGGACGAGATCCCCGGCTTATACTCCATGATCGTCAACGATGGTTATGACCTCGTGAGCGGCTGGAAAAAAGTACGTTACGACAATACCCTCACCAAAAATATTCCTTCCAAACTATTCAACTGGGCCACTGTAAAGATGAGCGGCATCAAACTGCACGACTTTAACTGCGGGCTGAAGTCTTACAAAAGGAAAGTGGTAAAAACCATCGAAGTGTACGGCGAGATGCACCGTTACATCCCGGTGATAGCCAAGTGGAGCGGTTTCAGGAAGATCGGCGAAAAAGTGGTGGAACACCGCAAACGCAAATACGGCACCACCAAGTTTGGCCTGGAACGGTTTGTGAACGGATTCCTGGACCTCGCGTCCATCACCTTTGTAGGCCGCTTCGGCAAACGCCCGATGCACTTTTTCGGTGCGCTGGGCAGCCTTTTTTTCTTCATTGGTTTTATCATAGCCGGTTACCTGGCTGTGGCCAAAATATTCTGGATGCAATACAAAATGACCGAAAGACCCATGTTTTTCCTGGCCATGCTGTTGCTGATCATCGGTTCCCAACTATTCCTCACGGGTTTCCTCGCTGAAATGGTAGCCCGTAACTCCCCGGAAAGAAACTCTTACCTGGTGGAGGAAACACTGGAAAACCATCAAGGATGACCCACCAAAAAATAGTGATCATCGGCCCGGCCCACCCCATCAGGGGCGGGCTGGCTGCTTTTAACGAACGTCTTGCCCGCCAGCTGGCCGCCCAGGGCAACGAGGTATCCATCCACACCTTTACTTTCCAGTACCCTGAATTTATGTTCCCCGGCAAAACGCAGTACACCAAAGGCCCTGGCCCCGCGGACCTGCGCATTCACCGTACGGTGCATTCCCTCAACCCGCTCAACTGGCGCGCCACCGGTCTCCGCATCCGTAAAGAAAGGCCAGACGTAGTGATCATCGCCTACTGGCTGCCGTTAATGGCCATGAGCCTGGGCAGCATTGCACGATATATCCGGAAAAACGGGCATACCCGCATCATCGGGCTGGTACACAACCTCATCCCGCACGAAAAACGCCCGGGAGACGCCCTGTTGACGCGTTATTTTGTCAACAGCTGCCACGCCTTTATCACCCTCAGCAAAGAAGTGCTGGCGGATATCCGCAAACTCACGGACAAACCCGCCGTATTTTCCCCGCACCCGGTATATGACAGCTTTGGAGATGCCCTGCCCGCCACCGCAGCCAAACAGCACCTCGGCCTGGACGCCAACAAACGTTACCTGTTGTTTTTCGGCTTCATCCGTGCCTACAAAGGCCTGGACCTGCTGCTGGAAGCCATGCGCGACGAACGTATCCAGGCTATGACCAACCTCGAGCTGATCGTGGCCGGCGAATTTTATGAAGACAGGAAAAAATACGAGCCGCTGCTCAGCGACCGCGTAAAAGTGATCTCAGATTTTATCCCTGACGGCGAAGTAAAATATTATTTTTCCGCCGCCGACCTCATCGTACAGCCTTACAGAACCGCCACACAAAGCGGTATCTCGCAAATGGCCTATCATTTTGAGAAACCCATGCTGGTAACAGCCGTGGGCGGCCTCCCCGAGATCGTGCCGGACGGTAAAGCAGGTTATGTGGTGCCCCCGGACCCCAAAGCCATCGCGGACGGCATCCTGCGCTTCCTCGCCCAGCCACCGGGCGTTTTCGACGCTTTTATCCGTGAGCAGAAACAACTATATTCATGGGAGCATTTTGTAAATACCCTCGGTACTTTACAATAAATTGAAGAATTTAAGGTTATAGAAACACATGAAACCGAGCCCGGGCGGAGTTTCATTCGACTTTTAACTATAAATATCCGGATGAAAGGATTTACGGTCATACTTGCTTGTTTATTCACCACCGCCGCCATGGCCCAGCGCCTGGCCCCGGCAGACGTGGCAGCGCTCACGCAGACGGAAGATTCCCTCCGCGCCGTTCATTACGATGTGATCAACGGGAAAGTACAGGAGTTCCGCTCCTCGCGCAACGATCAGTTCATTCCCCAGCTTGTAAAAGCGTTGAAAACCAAATATTCCTTCTACTACCCTTTCGATTCCATCCGCACCATGGCCAAGGTGTACCCGCAAGACAGCACCTTCCGCATCATCACATGGCCGCTGGAAAATGATAACAGCACCTTCCGGCATTTCGGGGTGATACAGATGAACACCAAAGACGGTTCGTTGAAACTCTTTCCCCTGTTCGACAATTCCGATTTCACCAAAAATATGGACACCATCACCAACCACAAGGGCTGGTACGGATGCCTGTATTATGCCATCAAACAACAACATTATTTTAACGCTGAATATTACACCCTCTTCGGCTGGGACGCCAATTCACAGACCAGCCAGAAAAAGATCGCGGAGATGCTCACGTTCAAAAACGGCGAGCCTGTATTTGGCGGGCCTTTTTTCAGTTTCGCGGAAGATACCGTGCCCAAGCCAAACCGCAACCGCTTCGTCATCGAATACAAACGCGATGCCGTAGCCGCGCTCAACTACAACCCGGAAATGGACATGATCGTGTTTGACCATCTTATTTCCGAAACGGGAGAAGAAGTTAAAAAGTATACCCTCGTACCCGACCTGGATTATGAAGGTTTTAAATGGAAAGCCGGCAAATGGGTACACATCGAAAAAGTATTCCATGACGCTTTGCAGCAAGGCAAAGCTCCCGTAGGCGAGCCGATGGATAAAAAGAAAGTAGACCTCACCAAACCGCAGACCGCGGAAGATATAAACGCCGAAACGTTAGAAAAGGCCGCGCAGAAAGGGAAGAAAAAGAAGAAAGGGGAATAGGCCGTCAGAAACTCGGGAAATCTTCTTCCGGCAGCGGCACGTTGTTATGGGAATGATGAAAGATATGCAGCTCAAAGGCGCTGATCTTGTTCAGCGGATAATATTTCACCGGCCCGAAACCCAGCATCAACCTGATTTCCCGCAAGCTGCCCTTTAGCCCCCTGCCGTTATAGATCGGCACAAACACTACCCGTTTTCCGAAGATAGTCAGTGAATCCTTGATGATGATCTCAGGGCGTTTCCCATGTGTATATTCCGTGTAATACTCCCGCACCAGCTTAAACTTTCGTGAAAGACTCTTTTCATCCTCACCGATATCCTTCAGGTCCGCAGCCATCAGCTGCCGGAATGCCTTCTCATCGTTTTTTTCAATCGCCGTCAGCACCGCGCCGCTGGTTTCCGCAATCTGGTCCCTGTCCGCATCCGCGGGCTGCTGCGTGCAGGCGGTGAATAACAGTGCGGCAAAGACCCATAATCTCCAGGTGCTGTATTTCATAGTGATCCGGCTTTTGAATAAATAACAAACAGATTTGCGGGAATGGTGTATCCGCTCCCAATTTAAAACATTCAGCGCAATACGCGTATGCCGCCACATAAAAATGTAAGGTTGCCGGCCATTATCCGGGCATAAAGAAAAAGGGCCAACCATTTTGGTCAGCCCCTGATCGTGCAATTCCTGTTATGGTGTTTCTTATTGGTAAACTGTGGCGGCAGTGCGTTTATAGGAATATTCGCCCGAGCTGCCGTTTATCTGCCACCCCTCGCCCATGGCCTGCGTGGTTTGCCCGGGCTGGAGTGTATATTGTTCGTAGTGCGTGTAGTACGAGCCGTCGTAGTTACTTTCGTGCACCCAGACAGCGATCTCCAGCGGCCAGGGCCAGGTGAAGGCGGTCGTGATCCTCAACTCGTCCTCCCACTGGAACCCGCGCCCTTCAGGGGTTTGAACACGCACCTTGTTCAACTGCACGATCTGGATATTAGGCGGATTGTACAGGAGGTTGTACATCTGGACATCACCGTCGGACAACACGCTTTCCCTCGTATGTGTGTTACCGTTCAAATCCGTCCATACCGGTATGGCTGGGTCCCAGGCGCTGGAACCGCCGTTAGAACCGTACATCATGATAGAAAGGAAGTCCATCTGCCCGATCTCGAAGCCGGGGATGCCGCGCTCCAAATACGTTTGGTATTGGGAAACCCAGTCTGGCCTGATGTTGGCCCAGTTTATATTCACATAATAGTCACGGTCCCTTCTCGTTAATTCATGATAAAATCCAATAGCATGGCCTATTTCATGGATGGCGTTGCCGACTGAGCAGGCTGCACTTATGTTTACTTTCTGCAACCCGCCCTTCATGCCAAGGCTTTCGGACCAGCAGGCGTTGTTCTCGTCCGTTTTAAATTCGATGAAGTTCGGCTGGTTCGTACGCAGCACGAATTCCAGGTTCGTTCTATCCTCCCAGTGGGCAATGGCGTCTTCTACCACCTGTGGATTGGCAAGGTTCCAGTGAAGGGTGTAATACACCGTTCTGGAAGGCCAGAGCTGTATAAAGGTGGGAGGGCCTGCTGTACGGCCATCTTCATTGCCTTTGTATTCTCCTTTCAGGATGGCCAGCTGGCGGTCGCTCAGGTACACGTCCGGGTCCAGCTTATACCTGTCTCCGCTTTGGATGAGCGTCACTTTTTTGCCGTTAGCCTCTATGGTGACGAACTTTTCACCGGGCCGGAGGCCGGAGAGCTCCCCGCAGGAGGTACAGTTTTCAGCTGGTGGAGCGGCAGGGTCGGATATCTTATCTTTTTTACTGCAGGCAGTACCCAGCAGCAGGGTTACAACGGCGACGGACGCCGTGATCAGGTTTCGCATAGTCTCGTTTTTTTCAGATGAATAAAGGGTCTTGCACGGTTCAAAACAAGATAAAATGATTAACTGCGATGCGGCCGCAGTGAACAAAACAAAAAAGGCCGACCCAAAAAGGCCGGCCCAGGTACTTTGCAGAAAAAGAGCGACTGGTATTTTACTGCTTAGTCGCCTCTCTCCTGTCAGAATAATTCCGTTTGTATATTCCCTTCGTCATCCTCTTCTTTTTCCGCCTCTTCATCTTCTGTGATCAATTCAATGCTCACGAAATCGTCTCCGGCAATTTTGGTCCCGACTGTTTTCCAGCCAGCCACCTCATATACTTCATGCAGCGAAATCTCTTCTTCTTCGGGCGAACGTTTTTTGCCGGTGCGCAGGATCACAACAGGCTCCGCCTGCGTGGTCACCAATTCCAGGTAATTGTTCGGGCCTTCTTTGATGAAGGAGAATTTGTTGTTCAGCGTCTGTGTTTCGATCTTGAAACGTTTGATGTTGAACTGTTTTTTATCCGCGTCGAAGTATACGGCGGTCACGATCCTTTCAGGGTTGAACTTCTCGATGTAAACGGCATCGTTTGATTCGTAACGGTTCGTGATCTCGTAATTGGTAAGCTCGTAGGTGCCGTTTTTGTAGAAGACGAGGATCTTATCGTCACCTTCAAAAGAGCCCACGTAGATACCGCGCTGCTCGGTATTGAGGCGGCCTACCGCGTCATCGTACCATATCTTGATACCGCTGAGGGTGGACACGCCTTTTTCTTTGAACTTCACGGTGCGGATGGGCCATTTGGTCACCACGTTGCCCATGGAACTGCGTGCTTTGATGGGGATGGTCTCGAAGTAGAAATCGAATTCCTTTTTCTTGGCCGCGCAGTTCGGGCTGAGGCGTACAGTCACCACTTCGGCTTCCCCGTTCGGGTTCGCGGAGAAGTAATGTACTTTGGAGCCTTTTTCACCTTTGGTGAGGTGGTATTCCTTATCGCGGGTGATGCCGGTTACGTTGAAACGTTTGGCAAGACTGTAGCTGGTTTTGCCGTCTACATAGATCATATTGTAGGTCATCCGCTCATCTCCTTTACGGAATACGTCCACATGGATGATGTCTTTCCCCACAAATGTTTTATCCGCCACTTTGGTCACCAGCATTACGCCGTCGCGGCGGAATACGATGATATTATCCAGGTCCGAACAATCGGCAACAAATTCATCTTTTTTAAGCGAGGTACCGATGAAGCCGTCCTCACGGTTTACGTACAGCTTGGTATTGGCGATGGCCACCTGCTGCACCTGGATGGTGTCAAACAGTTTGATCTCGGTTTTGCGCTCGCGGCCTTTACCGTATTTTTTCAGCAGGTTCTCATAATAACCTACGGCATAATCTGTCAGGTTGGCGAGATCGTGTTTTACCTGTTTGATGTCCGCTTCGATGCCCCTGATCTGTTCCGTCAGTTCGTTGATATCCAGGCGGTAGATACGGCGCACGGGTTTTTCCGTGAGTTTGAGGATATCTTCCCGCTGTATCTCGCGTTTCAGCTGTTTTTTATACGGGCCAAAACCTTTGTCGATAGCCTGTAGTACGGTTTCCCAGTCCTTATGTTTCTGCTCCAGTTCTTTGTATATCCCTTTCTCGAAGAAGATCTTTTCGAGCGAGGTATAATGCCATTTTTCTTCCAGTTCCGCCAGCCTGATCTCCAGTTCCTTACGCAGCAGTTCTTTGGTGAAATCAGCGGAATACCGCAGCAGGTCGGATGCGCCCATGAACACCGGCCTGTCGTTCATGATCACACAGGCGTTCGGTGAAATGCTCACTTCGCAGTCCGTAAAGGCGTACAGCGCATCGATGGTGATGTCCGGCGATATGCCGGGTGCCAGCTGCACTTCTATCTCCACGTCTTTGGCGGTATTGTCCACCACCTTTTTGATCTTGATCTTCCCGTTGTCGTTCGCTTTTACGATGGATTCCATCAGCGCTGAAGTGGTAACGCCATACGGTACGTCTTTGATCAGGAGGGTCTTTTTGTCTTTCTCCTCGATATGCGCCCTTACGCGGACCTTGCCGCCGCGGCGGCCGTCGTTGTAATTGGTCACGTCTATCATGCCGCCGGTGAGGAAGTCCGGGTGCAGTTCGAACTTCTTACCCCGCAGGTACTTCACGGAAGCATCGATCAGCTCGCAGAAGTTGTGCGGGAGTATTTTTGTGCTGAGGCCCACCGCAATACCTTCCGCGCCCTGCGCAAGCAGCAGCGGGAATTTCATGGGGAGGGCGAGCGGCTCGTTCTTACGGCCGTCGTAGCTCAGTTGCCATTCCGTGGTTTTGTTGTTAAACGCAACGTCCAGTGCAAATTTGGAAAGGCGCGCCTCGATGTAACGAGCGGCGGCCGCATCGTCTCCCGTGCGTACATCCCCCCAGTTACCCTGGGTTTCGATCAGCAGGTCCTTCTGGCCGAGGTTTACGATGGCGTCGCTGATGGAAGCATCGCCATGCGGATGGTACTGCATGGTTTGCCCGATCACGTTCGCCACTTTGTTGAAACGCCCGTCATCCATTTCCTTCATGGCGTGCAGGATGCGGCGCTGCACGGGCTTCAGCCCGTCTTCCACGCCAGGTACCGCACGCTCCAGGATCACGTAGGATGCGTAATCCAGGAACCAGTCCTTATACTTCTCATCTACGTGCGCAAGGCCATGCAGTGATTCGTCCGGTGTTTCGTTGATGTTACTCATATACTTAACTGAAAAAAATTAAAGGTTATCGTTGCCCCGCCAGGAAATCGTCCCTCCAGACCCTCACCGAATCGATCTTCACATCGTCCAGCGTATTGAGCTCTATAAAGGAACAATCTTCGATGGCTTCCAGCTCGTGCCAGATGCGGATGGGGATCTCCACTTTCGCGGGGGCCGCTATCAAGTCTGTCCGTATTTCGCTCTCGTCTATCGGGCACCAGTGAAGGTAGGCCTTTCCGCTGAGCAGGTACATGATCTCGGGGTTCTTGTACTCGCTGTTGCCGAGGTGATAATGTTGCCCGCTGCTGGAGCCGGCGTTCCGGTAACAGAGAATGAAGGTGCCCGTCCTGAACGTCTGCCAGTCAAAGTTCCGGCCCCTGTTATCTTCCCCCCGCAGCTCAAGCGGCGTAATAGTGATCTGTGACATGTTATGCATTTTCAGCCGGTGCGGCATCGCCGCCGCCAGGCAATTTGATCTCGTAATCGCGCATCGTTTTCAGCTCTCCCTTATATTCCAGCTTGTCGTCCCTGATCAGCTCTTTCAGCCGCCAGTTGAGGAACTGGTCCATGACCGGGTATTTGAACTTGCCTACCACCTGCGCAATCACTTTATTCGCTTTCTGGAAATCTTTGCCGGATTGCTGGAGCAGGTCCTTGTCGAAAAAAGCGCTGGGCTCGCCACGCAGCTTTTTCCCGCCTTCCAGTATCCTTACGCCTCCGTTTTCATTCATGAGGCGGCGCCATTCGTCCCCGTCCAGCTCAAACTCCGCGAGGGATACTTCCCTGGCCAGTTTTTTGGCTTTAAGGAATTCCTTCGGCAGTATCTGGCTGAGGTGAGTGGGGTAAAACACGCCGTTCTTTTCGTTGAGGAAAGGCAGGTTGTTCAGGTAAATGAGGTGGATGCGGCCGGAGAAACGATCCAGCTGGCTGATGAGCCAGTAATAACCGCATACGTCCGTAGCATTTTGACCTGCCCATATCCAGATGATCAGCTCTTCTTCTTCACGGAGGCGGGCTTTCAGTTCCCGGATAGGGTCCGCGGGTGCCACGGCCACTTCTCCTTCCGCGGGAGCGGCCACTACCACGTCCTGCACGGTGTTCCACCATTCCTTGCGCGCAGAGCGCCCGTCCGGCGTGTCCAGGATAAAGAGCGGGCCTACGGCGAGGTCGTCCTCAAAACTCATTATTTCTCCTTCCAGCAGTGGGTCCAGTTCCATGGCCGCTTTCAGGTTGGCCTCGGAAGATTGCCCGAATACAATATGTAATGTCATCTCAGTTTGTACAGTTATAATTAAGCCTTGGCTTCTTCAGCCTCCTCTACCAGGTCTTTTTCGTAGCGCAGGTTGCTGATGATAAAGTCCTGCCTGTGCTGGGTGTTTTTGCCCATATAATATTCCAGCATTTTGGCCACCGGCATTTCCTGCGAAGGAATAATAGGCGATTTACGCATATCGTCGCCAATGAACTGGCCGAACTCTTCAGGGGAAATTTCACCCAGGCCTTTAAATCGTGTGATCTCGGGTTTATTGCCCAGCTTTTTCACCGCTTTCTGTTTTTCTTCCTCGCTGTAGCAGTAAATGGTCTGCTGTTTGTTCCGCACTCGGAACAGCGGGGTTTCCAGGATGTACACGTGCCCGTTCTTCACCAGGTCCGGGAAGAACTGGAGGAAAAACGTGAGCATCAGCAGGCGGATGTGCATGCCGTCCACGTCCGCATCGGTGGCTATCACGATATTATTGTACCGCAGCCCTTCCATGCCTTCTTCGATATTGAGGGCGTGTTGCAACAGGTTAAATTCTTCGTTCTCGTATACGATCTTTTTGGTGAGGCCGTAACAGTTCAGCGGTTTACCACGAAGGCTGAACACAGCCTGCGTCTCCACGTTACGGCTTTTGGTGATGGAGCCGCTCGCGGAATCGCCCTCCGTGATAAAGATGGTGGTTTCCTTTTGTTTGCTGACCAGCTCCTCTTTTTGTTTGCCGCTGTACTCCTCGTTCATATGCACACGGCAGTCCCGCAGCTTTTTATTGTGGAGATTGGCTTTTTTGGCGCGTTCGTTCGCCAGTTTTTTGATGCCGGCCAGTTCCTTCCTTTCCCTTTCGCTCTGTTCGATCCTTTTTTTGAGGGCGTCCGCCGCGGAAGAGTTCCGGTGCAGGTAATCGTCCAGTTGTTTGCTGAGGAACTCCAGCACGAAGGCTTTCATGCTCTGCCCGCCTTCGGACACCGTAATGGAGCCCAGTTTGGTTTTGGTCTGGCTCTCGAACACCGGCTCCTGCACGCGTACCGCAATGGCCGCACAGATGGAGGCGCGTATATCGGTAGCGTCGTAGTCTTTTTTGTAGAAATCCCGCACGGTCTTTACAAAGGCCTCGCGGAAAGCAGCCAGGTGCGTACCGCCCTGGGTGGTATGCTGGCCGTTTACAAAGGAATAATATTCCTCGCCGTATTGATTTTCGTGGGTAATGGCCACTTCAATGTCCTCGCCTTTCAGGTGAATGACGGGGTACCGCAGGTCGTCCGGGTTGGTTTTGCGCTGCAGGAGGTCCAGCAGGCCATTTTTGGAAATGAACTTCTGCCCGTTGAAATTGATGATAAGCCCGGCATTGAGGAAACAGTAGTTCCATATCTGGTTCTCCAGGAAGTCCGGGATATAATGATAGTTCTTAAAAACGGTATCATCCGGGCTGAAGGTCACCAAAGTGCCGTTCGGCTCGCTGGTGCCGGTTTCCTTGTGTTCCTTCGTGAGCACGCCCCTTTCGAACTCCGCGGCTTTGGCTTTGCCTTCGCGCACGGAAGTGACCTTAAAATAGCTGCTGAGGGCATTCACGGCTTTGGTACCCACCCCGTTCAGCCCCACGGACTTCTGGAAGGCCTTGCTGTCGTATTTCGCGCCGGTGTTGATCTTGCTCACCACGTCCACCACCTTGCCCAGGGGGATGCCCCTGCCAAAGTCCCGCACGGTCACGCTATGTTCGGAGACTTTAATGTCGATCTGCTTGCCGAAGCCCATCATATGCTCATCTATACAGTTATCCACCACTTCCTTGATGAGAATGTAAATACCATCGTCCATACTGCTGCCGTCTCCCAGCTTGCCGATATACATTCCGGGGCGCAGGCGGATGTGCTCCCGCCAGTCCAGCGAACGGATGGATTCCTCCGTATAGGCATTGAACATGTCTTTATTTTCTGCCATAGTCTGTCTGTTAATCTCTTGATGTTGAAACCGTTGGGGTGAGGCTGGCCCCGGCCCCTTACTAAATCTTTTAGCAAAACCCGGTCGTTGGCAAAAATAAAGGATTGTCCCAATATCCCAAGTAGATTTTATGCACCATACTTATTTTATTGGAATTGAAAGATTTGGGGGGATATTCACATTCTCCTCCCACGCTCCCCGCCTTTTAAGCAAAATAAATAACACGTTCGTATAATAACGCGTAATTAAAAAAATGCATATTTTATTAGATAAGTGATCAACAACGGGCTATCAAATAAATTTCTATTCAAATATTATTTTATATGATTAAATTATCTATATTTACATCCGGCTTCCGAAAGAAAACAGAAAACCTAGTAAAGAACTAAATGTATCCTGATGAAAACTGTCTTTTTTACGTTAGTTATTGCTGTATTGATAGTCGCACTCGTGGTTACCTTCCTGGTAAGCCAGGAACAGCGGGATATGCACCGTTTCAAAAACGTGTTCATCCGCATGATGCAGAAGTTCGACTCCTGGCAGATGTTACGCTGAGGGTATTTCTCCCTTAAATTTATCCAGAACACAACTTTTTAACTTATTAATCCCTATACCTATGAAAACCGGCTTACTATTTAAACTGGCATGCCTGTGCATTGCCTCCGTGGTCCTGATCGCCCATTTCGCGCGTACTTATATGAAGAAAACGCGCCTGGTGAAGCTGCGCTCCGCCCACTAAGCCAAAACACAAGCCATACCCTGGTAATAAAGGCATACCAGGGCACAGTTGAGAAAAAAAACTGACCCGTTCCATCTGGCGCGGGTCTTTTTTATTCCCTTTATAATATTTTTATCCTTTTATGATACTATCCTCACAAAAAAGCCCAAAACATTTGTAAACCCCGTCAGGATTGCGTATATTGTCTTCACACACAGGATTATACACTACAGTTACAGCTTACACTCGAGGATACGGTCCACGCCGTACCCCGGCCATTAATTGATATTACCGTCAATAGTGATGCGACCACATTACTGCCGGTACCATATTCCACACACCAATGAAAAGATACCAAATAGTAGCTATTGCTGCTGTAGGCCTGTTGTTCTTCCGTGCATGTACCTCCTCTTCAGGCACGCGTAATACATCCGCCGGCAAACTGCCGGATGAGGTAGATTACAATTTCCACATCAGGCCTATCCTCTCAGACAAATGTTTTACCTGCCACGGACCAGACGCCAACAAACGTGAAGCCGGCCTCCGCCTGGATATTGGAGACAGTGCATTTAAAGCGCTCAAAGAAACGCCCGGCGCCTTCGCTTTTATTCCCGGCAAACCGCATGAATCGGAAGTGTACAAAAGGCTTATCTCGGAAGATTCTTCCCTGCGCATGCCTCCTCCCAATTCCAATCTCCAGCTCACCCAGCACGAGATCAAACTGATCGAAAAGTGGATCAAACAAGGCGCGAAATACAAACCGCACTGGGCCTTCGTGCCCCCCAAAGCCGTGAAACCGCCGGAAGTGGACGATGAAAAATGGCCACGGAACGAGATCGATAATTTTGTACTGACGGCCATGGAGCAACATGGGCTCAAACCCAATCCCGAAGCAGACCGCGAGCGCCTGCTGAAACGCGCCTGCCTGGACCTCACCGGCCTCCCCCCTTCCCTCGACATGATGGACCGCTTCCTTGCGGACACCCGGCCCGACGCATACGAACGGCTGATAGACACCCTGCTGGCCATGCCGCAGTACGGCGAAAAAATGGCCGTGCACTGGATGGACGTAGCCAGGTATGCGGACAGTCATGGCTACCAGGATGATAATTACCGTAGCCAATGGCCCTGGCGCGACTGGGTGATCCACGCCTTTAATACAAACATTCCCTACAATAATTTCGTCACCTGGCAACTGGCCGGCGACCTTTTACCCGGCTCCACCCGCGAGCAGCTCCTCGCCTCCGGCTTCAACCGCAACCACAAGATCACCGAAGAAGGCGGGGTGATAGACGAGGAATACCGCGTGGAATATGTGCGTGACCGGACAAATACCCTGGGCAAAGCTTTCCTCGGCGTTACGATCGAATGCGCGCAATGCCACGACCACAAATACGATCCCTTCACACAAAAAGAATATTACGAGCTCACCGCCTTCTTCAACAACATCCGTGAAGTAGGCCTGGAATCCACCGTAGGCGGGCCTGAAACATACGCCAAAACGCCTTACATGGAGATTTCGAACGCGGAGGTGAAAGACGTGCTCTCGTTCGTAAACCGCACGGACACAAACCGGCTGATCGTATCCGTGATGGGCGATAAAGATTCAGTGCATCCTACGTATATCCTTAACCGTGGGGTATACGATGCCCACGGCCCTGAAGTGACCGCAGGCACGCCCCGCTCTATCATGAGCTTCAGCAATCTTCCGCCCAACAGGCTGGGGTTGTCCGAATGGCTTTTCAGCCGGCAAAACCCGCTTACCGCAAGAGTTTTCGTGAACCGTATGTGGCAGGAAGTATTTGGTAAAGGTATCGTTAAAACCTCCGGCGACTTCGGCATGCAGGGCGAGCTGCCCTCCCACCCCGAACTGCTGGACTGGCTGGCGGTGGACTTTATGGAGCACAACTGGGACATCAAACGGCTGATGAAAAAGATGGTGACCTCCGCCACTTACAGGCAGAGCGCCGTAGTGCCGAAAGACAAAATACAATCTGATCCTGATAATATCTGGCTTTCCCGCGCACCGCGCTTCCGCCTGCCCGCAGAGGGCGTACGGGACCTGGTGCTGGGCAGCAGCGGCCTGCTCGTGAAAAAGATCGGCGGCCCCAGCGTAAAACCCTACCAGCCGAAAGGCCTCTGGGAACTGGCCACCTCCGGCCGCGGCATCCTGGCGCGGTACCAGCAGGATCATGGCGAAAGCCTTTACCGCCGCGGGTTGTACACCTTCATCAAAAGAACCGTGCCGCCACCTTCGCTGATGATATTCGACGGCAGCAACCGCGACCAGTGTGAAGTAAAAAGATCCACCACCAACACGCCGTTACAGGCGCTCGTGATGCTGAACGACCCTACCGTGCTGGAAGCCTCGCGCGTACTGGCGGCAAAGCTGCTGCGGGAGAAGAAGGAACCGGTGGAAACGGCTTTCAGGATGATCGTTTGCCGCAAACCGCAACCGAAGGAACTCGCCATATTGCAGGAATATTATAAAGACCAGCAGGCGCATTTCCTCGCCCAGCCGGATATGGCGGACAAACTCATCCATAACGGTGAATACCAGCTGCCTGAAAAGAAAGAAGTACCGGCAGTAGCCGCGCTGATGCAGGTGATCACGGCTATATACAATCTCGAAGAATCGACCAGCAAAAGCTGACAGGCATTAGATACATACAAGCTGAACAGGAACACTGCACAGCTCTTGTCCGGCAATTATAACACCGCTGATAAAACAATCTCCTGAAAGATTCCGATCAGCATCCTAACATCTAAACACGTCTCTGATGGATAAAGAATTCCTGGAACACGGCCTGAATATGAACCGCCGCCGCTTCCTGAGCCGCCTGAGCCTCGGGCTGGGCAGCGTGGCCCTCGGTTCCCTCCTCATTCCGGACCTGCTCAGCGGCGGCGCGGGCGCCGAAGAAATGGGCTTCCCGCCCGGCATACCGCACTTCGCGCCCAAAGCCAAAAGAGTGATCTATCTCTTCCAGAACGGCGCACCCTCGCAGCTGGAATCGTTCGATTATAAACCGAAGCTCCGTGAAATGATGGGACAGGAACTGCCTGCCTCCATCCGTATGGGGCAAAGGCTCACGGGCATGACTGCCGGACAGGCTTCTTTCCCGCTGGTAGGCTCCTTCTACGACTTCAAACAATACGGCCAGGCCCGCGCATGGGTGAGCGACCTCTTCCCACATACGGCAAAAGTGGTGGATGATATCTGCATTATCCGCTCCATGTTCACCGAAGCCATCAACCACGACCCGGCGCTTACGTTCTTCCAGACCGGCGCGCAGCAGGGCAACCGCCCCAGCATGGGCGCATGGCTCAGTTATGGTTTGGGCAGCGAAAACAAAAACCTGCCGGCCTTCTGCGTACTGCTTTCCCGCGGCAAAGGCAACGGCCAGGGCGTATATTCCAAGCTCTGGACAAACGGTTTCCTGGACAGCATTCACCAGGGCGTACAGTTCAGCAGCGGCGAAAGCCCCGTGCTGTACCTGAACAATCCCACCGGCATGGATTCCACCGGCCGCCGCAAGATGCTGGACAAACTCTCCGAACTGAATCATCTCGCCTACAGCGAATTTGGCGATCCCGAGATCAATACCAAGATCGCGCAGTACGAAATGGCATACCGCATGCAGACCGCCGTGCCTGACATTACAGACCTCACCAAGGAACCCGACGATATCATCAAACTCTACGGCCCGAACTGCCTCGTACCCGGCACCTTCGCTTCCAACTGCCTGCTCGCGCGCAAACTCAGCGAGAACGGCGTGCGTTTCGTACAGCTGTATCACCAGGGATGGGATCAGCACGGCAACCTGCCTAAAGAAATGGCCAACCAGGCGATGGACGTAGACCAGGCTTCCGCGGCGCTCATCACCGATCTGAAACAACGCGGCATGCTGGACGAAACGCTCGTGATATGGGGCGGCGAATTTGGCCGTACCAATTACAGCCAGGGCAAATTGTCCGCCGATAATTACGGCCGCGACCATCATCCCCGCTGCTTCTCCATCTGGATGGCCGGCGGCGGCGTAAAACCCGGCATCGTGTACGGAGAAACCGACGACTTTGGTTACAACATCACCAAAGACCCCGTACACGTACACGACTTCCAGGCCACGGTGATGAACCTGCTGGGACTGGACCACGAAAAACTCATCTACAAACACCTCGGCCGCCGATACCGTCTCACAGACGTGTCTGGCACCGTTATAAAAGACCTGATAGCATAACTATATGAACAGAAGAAAATTCCTGCAGTCCGCAGCCATCGCCGGCGGCGCATTTTATATCAGCAATGGGTTATTTGCCCGCGAAAACGGCGCAGTGTATGGTCATAACAATATGAAGTACCGGCTGGACAACAAGTGGGGCAACCTCGATCCCGCACGCTTTCCCGTAAAGGACTGCCATGAGATGATACAGGACAAAAAAGGCCGCGTGTTCCTGCTCACAAACGAGACTAAAAACAATGTACTGATCTATAACAAAAGCGGTAAACTGCTGAACAGCTGGGGGCATGAATTCCCCGGTGCGCACGGCCTCACGCTGTCTCCCGAAGGCACGCTTTTTATAACGGACACAGACCGTCACCAGGTGTTCAAAACCACGCTGGACGGGAAGATCCTCCTCACTATCGATTACCCGGCCGAAAGCGGCGTGTATGCCAAAAAGGAAGCCTTTGTACCAACGGAAACCACCGTGGCGGACAATGGCGATTTTTTTATCGCGGACGGCTACGGCTCCCAGTACATCCTTCACTATAACGCATCCGGCAAGCTGCTCGGCTTCTTCGGCGGCAAAGGCAAGGAAGATAAACACCTGGACAACGCACACGGCATTACCATCGATAAAAGGAACGGAACGCCCACCCTGCTGGTAACAGACCGCACACGCAACTGTTTCAAACGTTTCAGCATGAGCGGCGAACTGCAGGAGAAGATCATGCTGCCCGGCGCCTGCGTGTGCCGGCCCGTGATCAAAGGCGATCATCTCTACGCGGCCGTACTGCGCTCTCCGGACCTGGGCAGCGAAGGCAGCGGTTTTATCACGATCCTCGACAAAGACAATAAAGTAGTGTCCAACCTCGGCGGCACCGCGCCCGAATATGAAAACGGCGTGCTTAAACCTATGCGGCAGGCGGAAAAAATATTACATCAGCCACATGATGTAATGGTGGATGATGAAGAAAACATTTATGTAGCGCAATGGGCTTCCAACAAAGTATATCCCTATAAATTCAAACGCGTGTAGCATGCTGAAAAAGATTGCGGACAATGCGCTTATCGCGTGTAATATATTTATCCTTTTCCTGCTCGTTTTTTATCAGCACCTGCACATCCCCGCCTGGCTGCAGGTGGCGGGCAGGATGCATCCTTTGCTGCTGCACTTCCCGATCGTACTGATCATACTCGCCGTATCGCTGGATTTCATGAAATTCAGAGACAGGAGCCTGCTGAACGGGCTTTGGCTGGTAGGCTGTTTATCCGCCGCGCTGTCCGTGATCATGGGCATCATCCTTTCCCGCGAGGAAGGATACGGCGGCGATATGCTTGCCTGGCACAAATGGGCGGGCGTTGCCGTGCTCTGGATCGCCACGGCGCTCTACTGGTACCGCAGCACCAAAGTGAAAGCTGAAACGCTTTCTGTCAACAAGCTGCTGAAACCCGGCGGCGCACTGCTGCTGATCGCCATCGCCGTTACCGGCCACTTCGGCGCGAACCTTACCCACGGGGACGATTTCCTGCTGGCGCCGGTAACGCCCAAGCCCAAAGGCGTACCGATTGCACAGGCCGCCGTGTTCGACCACCTCGTGAAGCCGATACTGGAACAGAAATGTTACAGTTGTCACAACTCCGCCAAAGCAAAAGGCGAACTACTGATGCAAACCACGGAGCAATTGCTGAAAGGCGGAAAGACCGGCCCTTTGTTCATCGCCGGCAACCCGGCCGCCAGCCTGATGATGGAGCGCCTTCATCTCCCGCTGGACGCGAAAGAGCATATGCCTCCTAAAAACAAAACACAACTTACGGATGAAGAAATAGACATTCTCCAACAATGGATCAGCCATGGCGCTGATTTTAAACTGATGGTATCCGCGCTTCCCCGGGAAGATACCCTGTACCAGCTGGCGGCTCAATTCCTTGGAGGGTCATCGGAAGAAGACTATACCTTCGCCGCCGCCAGCGAAAGCACGCTTAAAAAACTCAACAACAACTACCGCGTCATTTATCCCATTGCACGGAACAGCCCGGCGCTGGTAGCGAACTTTTATAACAAAGACCAGTACAACAAAAAGGCGCTGGAAGAATTGCTGCCGCTGAAAGACCAGCTGGTGGAGCTTCACCTGCAAAAGATGCCCGTCAAGGACGAAGACCTCGCAGTGATCAAACAATTCACACAACTGCGCAGGATCAACCTGGACTTCACCTCCATCAAAGGTGACGGGCTGAAAGAACTCGCCGCGCTGCCTCACCTGCAAAGCCTTGCCCTCTCCGGCACCGCCATCAGCCTGCCGCATCTGCAGCCGCTGATGCAAAATAAAACGCTGCGTGAGGTATATTGCTGGAGCACATCACTCACCAACGGCGAATGGGACCAGCTGGATAAACAAAAACGCATCCGTTTTGAAAGAGGATACAACGCCAGTGCCAGCGAGCCGCTGAAGCTGAATGCCCCTATCATAGAAAACGAACAGACCATTTTCCTCAACCAGCAGACGCTTTCCCTGCGCCACCCTATCAAAGGCACGGAGATAAGATACACGCTGGACGGTACGGAGCCTGACAGTGTGAATTCCCAGGTGTATATGGACAGCCTGCGGATTGACAGCTCCTTCACCGTAAAGGCCCGCGCCTATAAGGCAGGTTGGTACGGCAGCGAAGTGGTAAAGGCCCGTTTCCTGAAAACCACCTATCAGCCGGACGATGCCGTGCTGCTGAAACCCGCCAATGAAAAGTATACCGGTGAGGGCGCCAAAACTTTCCTGGACCACCAGACCGGCAATTTCGACTTTGGCAACGGCAAATGGCTCGGCTTCCGTTACAACGATATGGAGTTGCTGTTGCTGTTTAAAAAGCCCGTCAACGTGAGCGAGGTGACCGTGAGTACCCTGCAACGCAAAGACAGTTACATCTTCCCCCCGCAACGCCTGGAGATATGGGGCGGTGCCAATCCGGATAAACTTACCCTCCTTAAGACCATACATCCCGTCATGCCCGGCAAAGACACGCCCCCGGCCTATAATCCGCTGGAGTGTAAATTCTCCGGCAAGGAGGTGAGCTGCCTGAAGGTAGTGGCGGTACCCGTACCCAAACTCCCTTCCTGGCACGAGGGCAAAGGGAAAAAAGCATGGGTGTTCGTGGATGAAGTGCTGATCAATTAGACAAAATACTACCATGATCATCCGGCGATCTCTCGGTGATCCTCCGACCATCCTCCGACGACCCTCCGACCAAAGTACCTCAAACCCTTGCTACGACCGAACACGGTCGGAGGATGGTCGGAGGATGTCAGGAGGATGTCAGTAGGGTGATGCTTCAAATGCAGCACCATGGCCGGTTTAAGGGACGGCCATTTCCTAGTGATTTAGTAGGGAATGACCGAGAAATTTCAGTTAAACCAGGGAATAGGCCAATACCACTGATGATATTTTAACCCTCAAATCTTATTAGAATTAAAATAATATCAAAGTGCGTTTTGATTTAAAATACATTTGCTAAAATATTTAGCTCATATGGATAATAAAGACGTATTGATCCAATTTGAAGCGCTCAGGGAATCCATAGTAAACATGGAGACCAATGTGAATAAAAGATTAGATAGTTTAGAGGGTATCAACTCCAGGGTTGTTGAAAGGCTGGATGGCATCAGCGTAAGGCTGGATGGCATGGATGTAAGATTCGACATAAGGTTATCTAATATAGAAGCCCGGTTGGATAACATCGAAGAAGACATTAATGTAATCAGTAAATGGGTTCCTTTCAGGTCCCCCATACCTGATTTCAGTACGCCGCTGAAAAAGTAAACGCACAAAAAAGCCCTTTCAAACGAAAGGGCTTTTTTGTGTCAGTCACACATTATGTTAATCCCACAGCGGATGCTGCGGATATTTTGTTCCTGTTGTCACCGCGTCTATCTGCGCCTGCGGGATGGGGCGTACCACGTGGCGGGCCTGGATATTCTTCTGCCCGTCCGTATTGTGCAGCACCACACGGTCTATCAGCTGACCGGTACGCACCAGGTCGAACCAGCGGGTGAGCTCACCGCACAGTTCGCGGGAGCGTTCGTCCAGGAAAAAGTTGATGCTCAGGTCCGCAACCGTTACATCCATCTGTTGTGGGTTCGGATTGGGATAAGCCGCTCTTCTGCGCACCGCGTTGACAAACTCCAGCGCCTCTCCGGGGCGGCCATCCCTGTACAGCGCTTCAGCTGCGTTCAGGTAGGTCTCCGCAAGCCTCCACACGATCACGGGGCGGATAGAAGGATAGTTCATATCCGCGCGTTTGGTGTCGTAATATTTGATCATGGCCGGGGACATGGAAGTGTTGTACTTCCTCGGTGGTATGAGCGTGTAGGGGCTCGCCGCGATCTCCGCGTCGGTCTTGTTTATGCCAGGCATAAAGATGGCGGTATCCCCCACTTTGAATTTCGGGCCGCCGGCTACCGCGCCTGCGGGAGCGCCGGGAGGCAACGGGCTTGGCCATTTTGGTATCTTATTCGGATTATTGGCCAGCCAGGCTACCTGGAAGGTCTTTTGATAACGGGTATCTATCACTCTTTCCTTGAATACCGTGTCCGTCAGCCAGCGGGTAGGCACCACGCGGATGTACGGGCGGCCGTATTTCACATCGCGCTGCATACCATCAAGGTCTTCGTACTTTGGCACCCAGAGATGGTTCAGGATATTGTCGTGACCGCTGCTGTTGCCGGGGCCGTTATAAGGCAGGTTCGAGGTATGCTGAACGGTCCAGAGCACTTCGGAGTTCTCCTCGTTGCCTTCCGCGAACACTCTCCCGAAATCGTCCTGCAGGCGCAGGCCCGCGCCGGGCGCTACATTCCTGATCAGGTCCACGGCCACGGCGGCAGCGTTTTTGAAATCGTCCGGCTTGGCGTATTTGCCGCCCGCCCTGAACAGGTATACTTTCGAAAGCAGGTGCATAGCCGCCGCCTTATTGGTTTTGCCGGGCATCATGCCATCAGAGAAAGGCCCGGCGGGCAACAAGGGGATCGCTTCTGTAAGGTCCTTGATGATCTGGTTAAAAGCCACATCGCCGGTCTGTTTTTCAGCGGACGTTTTTGCGTCTGTCTGGAACTCGGTGTATACGGTGATGTCTTCAAACAGCTGCACCAGCACGAAATAATAGCTGGCGCGGAGGAATTTCACTTCCGCCACCATCCGGTCCCTTTTCTCCGGGTCCATGCCTTTCAGCTTCTCCCCCGCGGCAATCACGCCGTTGCAGTTATTGATGTACTGGTAACAGGGGCGCCACACGTTGTTCATCGTACCGGTAGTGGACGTATAGCCGCTGGCGTATTTGTTCATATCGTTGCTGCCGTCTTTCCCCGAAATAAATTCATCGGTGCCGGGCACGGTCATAAAGAAATAATCCATGGTTCCCCATACCGTGCGGCCGCCGGCGTAGCTGGCGTCGTAAGCCATCTGGAAGCCCTGCGCGGTTTCCAGGAATTCCGGCGTGATCACTGAATGCGGGGTTTCTTTCAGTTTATCCTGGCAGCCCGCTGCTGTAAGCGCGAGGGCAGTACCGAAACAAAACAATATCTTTTTCATACTAGCTTGTTTTAATCAGTTAAAAAGTCACGTTCACACCAAAGATCAGGGACCATGTGGGCGGCGTGTCCACCGCCAGCGCGCCTGCTGATTCAGGATCCAGTCCACCAAAATCGTTCACATAAGGAGAGAACAGGATGAAGGGGTCTTCCACGGTGGAATAAACCCTCAGGTTCTTCACGCCTATCCTGCGCGTAACGTTCGGCGCCAGGTTATACCCCAGCCCGATGCTCCTGATCTTCAGGTAGGAGCCGTCGAAATAGCTGAGGGTATTGGAGTTGGGGCTGTTCGTATTCGCCGCGTTCGGCCTGGGCCAGCGGTTCTCATGATTGGTGGGCGTCCAGTAGTTCACCGCCAGGTTGTTGTAATTGCTCTGGAAGGTGTTTGTAAACGATCCGCCGCTCCTGTGCATGTTGCTGATGAGCGTGCTGCCCATCCTTGCAAAAGCCGCCACGGTGAGGTCGAAACCTTTGTAGGTGAAACGGTTGGTCATGCCGCCTTCCCAATCCGGCTGGCCGCTGCCGAGTATCACACGGTCATCCGAAGTGCTGAGCTTTTTATTGCCGTCCGCATCTTCATAACGGATGTTGCCGATCACGGAGCCGGTGCCGGTAAGGGTTTGACCATATGCGCGGGCTGCCGCGGAATCTTCGGATGTATTCTGCCAGATGCCGATCCTGCGGAGGTCAAAAATGGAGCCGATGGGGTAACCCACGAACCAGTTATTGGAAATATCCCTGGTAACGCCGTCGGACAGTTCGGTGATCTTGCCGCGGTTGATCATGACGTTGAAGTCCGTGGTCCAGCCGAAGTCGTTGCGTGTTTTCGGAACGAAGTTCACGGTGTTCACCTGGAATTCTATCCCGAAGTTCTCCGTCTTACCTACGTTCAGGAGGATGGAGTTCGGAATGCCGGAAGTAGGCGGAAGGTTCTTGGGCAGCAGGAGGTCGCTGGTGAAAGCCTTATACACATCGATAGCACCGGAAATGCGGTTGTTGAACAACCCGAAATCCAGGCCTCCGTTCCAGGTGGTGGTATATTCCCAGGTCAGGTTTTTGTTGGGGATGCCGGCAAGGTATGCGCCTATTACCATGTTGTTGCTTCCATAATTGTACTTCACGTCCTGGAGGCTGCCAAGCGTCTGGTAGGGATTGATGGCGGTGTTGCCTGTTTTGCCGTAGCTGGCGCGCAGGCGGAGGTTGGAGAAGGTGGTATTGTCTTTCAGGAATTTCTCGTTGGTAATGTTCCAGGTCAAAGCCATGGACGGGAACAGCTTGAAATAGTTACCCGGCGCGAGACGGGAAGAACCATCGGACCGTACGGTGAGGGTCAGCAGATACCGGTCATCGAACCCGTAGTTCAGGCGGCCCATGTAGGAGATAATGGCCCATCTTTCCTGGTTGCCGTCTCCCGTAAGGTTGGAGCCGAATTGCGGGCCGAAGTATTGCAGGAAGTCCGCCGGCAGGTTCTGGTTGTTGAAGTTATTATCCTGGTAGTTGGATTGCTGGTAGCTGTACATGCCGGTAAGGTTCACGCGGTGTTTCTGCGCGAATATCTTGTCGTACGTGAGCAGGTTCTCCAGCGTATAATTGGAGGAAAAACGCGTGCGGTTGCTGGAGCGGGAAAGCGCGCCCAGGTTGTTCGTAGTATTGCTCGCATAAAAGTTGCCGTATACGTCCGAGCGGATCTCGATACCGGAGTTGAAGCGGTATTTCAGGCCGGGCAGGAATTCGTAGTCCAGGTAGAGGTTCGTGAAAGTGCCGAAACGTTTGCGCGTTTCAACAGCGGCGTCTTTCACAAAGTTAGCCAGCGGGTTCCAAACCTGGTTGGCATTGCCTTCCACGAAACCTACCAGGTTGCCGGCGGAATCGTAGGGCGTCGAAAGCGGGTTGGCTCTCAGGGCCTGGCCCATCGGGTTGGCGCCTTCGCCTTCTGTTACGCTATAGGTATTCAGGGAGCTGAGGCCTACTTTGAGACGGTCGCTGAAGTTCTGATCCACGCTGGCCTTTACGGTGAAACGTTCGAAGGACTGGCCGGGATAGATGCCCGTTTCCTTGAAGTAACCGCCTGAAATGGCGTACAGGGTAGATTCCGTACCGCCGGTAACGCTCACCTGGTGATTGGTGTTCATGCCGGTTTTATAGATGAGGTCCTGCCAGTCCGTACTGCGGCCCGTCCTTGCCGATTCTATCTCGTTCGGCGTAAACTCTTCGCCGGGATTGTTCAGGCGCGGATCGTCTATGCCGGTGTAGGGAGACGGGGAGCCCATAGCGCCCCAGTACTTCGCCCATTTCTTGAATGTGAAAAACTCTTCGCCGTTCATAACAGGGAATTTGCCACGGTTCTTCACCATACCATAATACCCCGAATAGTTCACCTGGGCTTTACCGATCTTACCGCGGCGGGTAGAGATCAGTATTACGCCGTTCGCGCCGCGTGAACCGTAAATGGCCGTTGCGGACGCATCTTTCAGCACTTCCACGGACGTCACGTCATCCAGGTTCAGGTCGTTGATATTGCCGTTGTAGGGGATGCCATCCACTACAAACAGGGGATCGTTCGAAGCGTTCAGCGAGCGGTTGCCACGGATAAGTATTTTAGGGGAAGAGCCGGGTTTGTTGTTGCCGCCGCTCTTCTGCACATCCACACCGGCGGCCTGGCCTTGCAAAGCCGCGCTGATGTTCGGCACCGGCGTGTTTTTGAGGGATTGCTCGTTGATGGAAACAATAGAGCCGGTAATGTCCGAACGTTTTTGTTTACCATAGCCCACTACGATCACCTCGTTGAGGTCCGCGTTGTTGGCCGTCAGCTGGATGATAAGGTTAGCCGGGGCTGTTGCGCCCAGCTTGATCTCATGTGTTACATACCCGATAAAGGAAATGCGGATGGTGCTGTTGGCGGGCACGTCGATGGAAAAGAGGCCGTTCGCATCGGTTGCTACACCTTTAGAGGTGCCTTTCAGCGCTACTGCCGCGCCGGGCAGCTTTTCCCCTGTAGCGCTTACGATCGTTCCTTTAACGGTGATCTGCTGCTCCTGGGCAAACAGGTGCGGTGGCAGCAATAAAGCCAGGAACAGTAACAGCAGGGATAACCCGCCGCGGCCCCGCCACAATGCATGGCAAGTAACATAATTCTTCATAACGGAATTTTTAAAAGTAAAAAGTGGGTGGAATGATCATGGGATTTCTGCTGAGTGCCCTTAAAGACGGGGCTCTGCTCCGGCAGGAATGATTCTTTATTTGTACAGTCAGCGTCATACAGTTTAGTTTATATGTTAGCTGTATGGGCGATAATACCGCGCGCATGGCGGATCATCATCCATACGGATGTCAATTACTGTAAACGTGACGGGTTGCCTTCAGGCAAGAGGTAAGCGGGAACAGACAAGCGGATGAAAACCGTTCGTGAAGGATATGGTCGGTCTTTGCCGGCGTGAGACGGTTATTTTATGGAAATAGCAGGCCCCTTCGGCATTGTAATGCCGCTCAACGCAGTCAGGTACGTGCTTGTATATATTTCCTGGATTAATTCCCGCTGAAGTCCGGGAAGTGATTTAACGTTTTCATACTCGTGGATTTAGAATTATCGTATCGGGCTACATACCAGTCGGTTCATCTCTCTGACGCCCTGCTGATATTGGTTGATCACTGCCCAGCGCAAACGTTTGCAGCCAAACAGCAAAAAATAAGCGTGTGATATACGCTTCAATACTCCGAATATCGGAAAAAAATGAACAGGTTGGGTGTTTGGGTTAATTTAGAGGAAGTATCGGGTAAAAAAAAGGAACCACTTGCGTGATTCCCCTGGCATTTGAGTATGTTAATATCCGCCTCAGCGGTTGAAATATTTGTTAACCGCATCGGTCCGGCTGCGGACGTGCAGCTTTTCGTAGATGTTGTGCACGTGCCGGCGCACGGTTTCGATGCTGATGAACAGGTTGCCTGCAATTTCTTTGTAGAGGAAACCTTTGCTCAGCTGGTCGAGAATTTCTTTTTCGCGGGAAGTAAGGGCTTCCAGCGCGGGGTTGGGTTTGGCCTGTTTCTGGAAATATGCCACCACCCTCCTGGCTATCTGGCTGCTCATCGGCGAGCCGCCGTCGTGCAGGTCGCGGATGGCGTCCAGCAGTTCACCGGGAGAGGTCTTTTTGAGAATGTACCCGCTGGCGCCTGCTTCCAGGGCCATAAAGATCTTATCATCGTCCTCGTATACGGTGAGCATCATGAATTGCATGTCAGGGAATTCCGCTTTGAGGCGAATGATGCATTCGATGCCATTCATACCGGGAAGGTTAAAGTCCATCAGCACCACGTTGGGTAACAATTGGGGTATTTTTTCCAGTGCATTTTCTGCATTGTTGAAAGCGCCAATACAAGCATATCCTTCTGAACCATTAATCAACAACTCCATGGCCTGACGGATATCATGATTGTCCTCAACAATAGCCACAGAGATGATATCCATGCTATTTTGTAGCTTTTTTTTCGAATATACCATCATTTCAGTTTAAAGTCATAACACCAAGATGTTATTAAAAGTAAATTTAGATCAATTTAATGGTATATCTAAGAAAACCGTTGTACCGTTTTGAGATATGATGTCCGCCTGCCCTCCTACCTGTTGCATGCGTTTCTCGATATTCTTCAGCCCGTTGCCGAACAGGCGTACCTTTTCGGGGTCAAAACCTTTTCCATTATCCTTGATCATAATCGTCATATTCTTAAAAACTTTCACCTCGATGATCACTTCGGAAGCCTGGGAATGTTTCACGACGTTGTGCATTGACTCCTTTACCGCGAGGTAAATATGCCTCCGCGTGCCGCCGCTCAGCTTCACATTGGGAATATTCTCCGGTATAATGAAGTGATGCTGGATATGCGCATGCTCCAGGAAATCGGCCGCAAAACTGCGCATATACGCGATCAGGTTCGCCAGCGAATCGTTCGAGGAGTTCATGGCCCAGATGATCTCGCTCATTTTGTCCACCAGCTCTCCCGCTGCTTCCGATATGCGTTCTATCTCTTTGGTCTGCCCCGTATCCTTGATCTTGCGTTTCGCGATTTCGCTCAGCAGGCGGATCGTGGAAAGACCCGAGCCAAGGTCATCGTGCATGTCGCTGGAAATACGCGCACGCTCCTGGTCCACCGCCTGTTCTTTCTCCAGCTTCAGCTTTTCGTTCCTGATCTTGTAATCCAGGTACAGCGCGGAGAAATAATAAGCGATGCCCAATACCAGCAGCAGCAGCAGGAACCTGAACCAGAGGCTTTGCCAGAACGGTATCCTGATCACGATCTGCAGGGTGGTGGGCTCTGTGTTCCACACCTCATCGTTGTTGCAGGCTTTTACTTTGAAGATATAATTACCCGGCCGCAGGTTCGTGTAACGGGCCATACTCTGGTTACCCGCCATCAGCCAGTCTTCATCCGCGCCTTCGAGCATGTACTGTACCTTGTTTTTCAAGGGGTTGGTAAATTCAAGGGGCACGTATTCAATGGCAATGGTATTCTGGTTGTAAGGCAGCTCTACTTTGTGCAGCAGCGATATCGCAGTGTCCGACTTAAACGGTTTGTCCAGCACCTCCAGCCGTTTGATGATCACCTTGGGCGTCCAGGGATTGTTTTTGAAGTTGCGGGGATAAAAACCCGTCACGCCGCGGATGCCGCCAAAGAACAGTTCGCCGTCCATGCTTTTGAAATAAGCGCCGGTGTTGAACTCGTTGCTTTGCAGCCCGTCCTCGAAGTTGTAGGTCACCAGGTTGTCCGCGTTCTGCCTGATCTGGGTGATGCCTTTGTTGTGACTGATCCAGATACCGTCTTTATCGTCCAGCAGCACGGCGTATACGAAGTCGCTCACCATGCCGGTGTAGTCGTAACTGTTGTAATGTTTCAGCCGGCGGTATTCTTCATCCAGCACCAGCAGCCCCTTATTCGTGGCCACCAGCAGCTGTTTGTGCGCGTTTTTGTTGAGCGATTTGATCTCTACGTCCCTCAGCCCCAGGTTGATCTGTATCCATTTGCTCTGGTCTGTTTTCCGGCAATACAGGCTCGCCTTGGTGCCTACGTACTGGTTGCCCCAGAAGTCTTCAAAAAAGCAGGTGAGCTGCTCGTCCGGGAAGCGGTGCACGATGGCCGCGGAGTATCCTTTATCGGTACTGGCGAATTTAAGGAGGTATTCGCCGTAGTTAAAATAGGTCTCGCCGTTCGGCCGCTTACTCACAAAAGGATGGATATCTTCCTGCACGGGCAGGCCCAGCGCCTGTACTTTGGTGGTGAGGTTGCGGAAGGTTTCGGATTTGACGTCGAACAGGCCGATGTTGCCTCTCATGAAATGGAACCACAGCGTTTCGTAGTCTTCACGGCAGATAGCGTGCAGGCTGTTGACCGGGAAAGTGCCGGGTTTCTCTTCGTTGGAAATACGTTTGAGGTATTTGCCGCCTTTTTCGTAGATGTCCAGGCCGTCCTGCAGCAGGCCGACATACAAACGGCCGTCGTCGTGTTTGTACACGGACTTCACGATGTTGTGGGAGATGCGGGGGGAGCGGTAGAGGGAAAATACCTTTTTGTTGGGGGCGTAGATCTTCAGCCCGTCCCCGTCTGTGCCTACCCACATATTGTCTCCCGCGTCGCGGTAAAGGGCGAGTATGCGGTTGAAGGAATTGGTTTCGAAGGTGTTGAAGCTGGTGATGTGGTTGGTGATCTCGTGGTTGGCGAAATTGAACACCAGCACGCCGTTGTTCCCTCCTATCCATGCGTTCCCGCGGCCGTCCAGCTCGATGGCGGTGGGCAGGAACGGTTCTTTTATCTCGTTTTCCATGGTGAAGGGAAGGTCCGTATACTTATTCCGTCTGGTATCGAAGATGGTGATATGACCGTTGCTGGCCACCAGCAGCGAATCGGTGTTCAGCACCTTGATCACGGGCCTGTCCGCCAGGGTGGGCAGGCAATAAGTGGTGAGCCGGGCGGTATGGATATCCATTTTCACCAGCTGCTCCTTCTCGAACACCATCCAGATATGATCGTCCTGTTTGACGAGCGCTTGCGCCATCATCTTGCGTTTCATGAAGGCGGGCGGGTACAGGATGATCTTTTTCAGTTCATATGTAATGTTGTCCAGCAGGTAAAGCCCTTTGGAAGGGCGCCATACCCAAAGGGTCTGGGTGGCCTGGTCTTCGCCGAGGATCTTGAATTTGGCCACAAAGTCCCGTTCCGCTTCGTTGACATAACCGGAATCCACGAATACGTCGCGGAAACTGTTTTTGTAACGGTCGTACAGGCTGATGCCGAGATTGTGGGCTACCAGGAGCTGGTTGCGGGCGTCGCGGTAAAAGGTGTGGTGCCGCGTGCCACTGAGGCCGAAGCTCTTGATAACGGCCCTTCCCTGCTGGGAAGCGGAACTGTATACCACACGTTCTTCCGGGCGGAGCGGATTTTTCTGAAAAGCGGGATTATAACGGTATTCGTTGAATACATACCCGTCGAACCGGTTTACCCCATCGAACGTGGAGATCCAGAGAAACCCTTCTTCATCCTGGATAAGGCTGTAAATGCTGCTTTGGGTCAACCCCCTGTCCACGCCGTAGGAATCGAAATTATACGTCCGTTCCTGCGCGGAGGCGGTTTGTATTAAGGCCAGGAACCAAAATAGGGCAAAGATGCTTATCTGAAGTGGTGAACGCATCAAGTAGATTAAAAGGGTATTAGCATGTTTGCGGTGAATGCAAATATATAATTCTACCTTACACTTTGTAACAAATTTGCATTTTTCTTATTTATTATTGCTACAAATTGATGTTTTATGAAATCCAGGGTTATCCTGTTCATCCTTTTTACCGCAATATTTGCAAACGCCCATGCCCAACGGATCTTCCACAAGATCGAGATCCTGACCACCGCGCCCATCAGCAGCATCCGCGGGCTGAGCGTGCCTTCAGACGAAGTGATCTGGGTATCCGGCACTCAGGGTAAGGCAGGGAGATCGGTAGACGGCGGCAAAAACTGGGAATGGTTCAGCATTCCCGGCTGCGACAGCTGCGATTTCCGTGATATAGAGGCCTTTTCGGCGGACCGGGCTGTGATCATGGGCATTGCCGAGCCGGCGCGGATCTTTCTCACCGAAGACGGCGGCAAAAACTGGAAACAGGTATACTTCAACGATACAAAAGGCATTTTCCTGGACGCGATGGACTTCTGGAATGAAAAAGAAGGAGTGATCGTAGGCGACGCGATAAACGGCCGTTTTAAAGGCCTGCGGACCAAAGACGGCGGCCTTTCCTGGCAGGACCTGGACATGCCCGAAGCGGCGGAAGGGGAAGCCTGTTTTGCCGCCAGCGGTACTACCCTGCGCGCTTTACCAAAGAAAAACACTTTCGCCATAGCGTCCGGCGGCGTAAAAAGCCGCTTTTTCCGGTACAGCGGCTCCCAATGGGCCGCTACAGAATGGCCGGCCACACAGGGCATTGCCTCCACCGGCATCTTTTCCTTCGCTTTTTATGGCACTAAAAACGGCGTGGCGGTAGGTGGTGACTATATGGATGCCAAACAGCAGAAAGGCAATTGCCTGGTGACATCAGACGGTGGCGTCACCTGGGCCGCTCCCCGACAGGCACCCCGGGGTTACCGCTCCGCGGTGGAGTACCGGGACCGTAATTGGGTGATAGCCACAGGCCCTACCGGCACAGACCTGTCCACGAACGGCGGGCAAACCTGGGACGCACTGGCAGATGAAGGTTTTCATGCAGTCAGAAAAGCCAAAAAAGGGAATCAAATATACCTGGCCGGCGGGAAAGGCAGGATCGCGGTATGGCGGATCACGCAATAACAGTGAATACAAATCAATCGTTAACAGGTAAAATAAAAGTACCGGGAAGATGCGGAAAGATCAGCCGGGAATTGCAAATCAGTTGTTAAGGAAAAGGCGCCCTGGAAAGGAGCGCCTGGAGTTTAATACGCTTATTGTATCACAACCGGAACAATAGGTTAAAGCAAAAAGTACATATACTTACAAGTTACTTGATCTCACTGCAATATTTTGGTAGAAGTTCGCCAAGGCGCGGATTTTTTTTGTGAAAGGGGGAAATACCCCGTTTAATGCAGGAAAAAAATAATTTTTGATTAATTTAGATTGAATCCGGCCTCAGGGCCAGGGGTATTATTAAGAAAAAGAAACAGATCGGCGCGATGCAAGTGGCAACATCATCGGGTAAATACTCGGTAAAACATTATCCGGACACAATTCAAACGTGGAAAAAGGAAGGAAACTACTTTTATTTCTATACCTCCACTACAATCCTCGAACTGCGGGTGATTTCGGACAAGATCGTCCGATTCAGGTATGCGGCGGACGGGCAGTTCCAGCGGGACTTCTCCTACGCGCTCAGTGAAAAACTGGAAGAATCCCCGGAATATTTCGAGATCCGCGAATGGGCGGATTCCTTTGAGATCATCACCACCGCTATCCGCGTATTTGTAGCGCGGGAAAACCTGCGGATCACTATTACAGATATAGAGGGGCGTATCATCAACCAGGACGAAACCGGCTTTCACTGGCAATATTACCTCCAGAAAGGCGGCAAGATCGTATACTGTACCAAACTCATCCAGGAAGGAGAATCTTTCTACGGCCTGGGTGACAAACCCACCGATCTGAACCTGCGCGGCAAACGCGTGGAAAATTTCGGTACGGATGCTTACGGTTACAGCAAGGACACCGATCCGCTGTACCGCAACATCCCCTTCTATTACGGTCTTCACAACGGTATTGGTTATGGCATTTTCTTCGACAATACCTTCCGCACCCTCTTCGATTTCGGCAAAGAAAGAGACGATGTGAGCAGCTTCTGGGCACGCGGCGGCGAAATGAACTACTATTTCATTTACGGCCCCGAATTGCTGAAAGTTGCGGAATCCTACGCCCGCATCACCGGCACGGCAGAGCTGCCGCCGCTGTGGGCGCTCGGTTACCACCAGTGCCGCTGGAGTTATTTCCCGGATACCAAAGTAAAAGATATCGCAAAAACCTTCCGGGACAAGGGCATCCCCTGCGATGCGCTGTACCTGGACATTGACTATATGGAAGGGTTCCGCTGCTTCACCTGGAGCAAGGAATATTTTCCCGATCCCAAAGGGCTGCTGGCCGGCCTCGCGGCGGACGGGTTCAAAACCGTGGTGATCATCGATCCCGGCATCAAAGTGGACCCGGATTATCCTGTTTACCAGGAGCTGGTGCAGAAAGGTTACGCCTGCAAACGCGCGGACGGCGCGCCGATGGAAGGTGACGTGTGGCCCGGTAAATGTGTATTCCCCGACTTCACCGATCCCAAAGTGCGGGACTGGTGGAGCGGCCTCTTCAAAGACCTTACAGCAAACGGCGTGCGCGGCGTATGGAACGATATGAACGAACCGGCGGTATTTGAGCTGGGTACGTTCCCCGAAGACGTGCGTCACGACTACGACGGCGAAAATGTAAGCCACCGCAAGGCGCACAACGTATACGGCCACCTCATGAGCAAAGCCACGGCGGCGGGCCTCAAAAAACACCTGATGCCCCACCGCCCCTTCGTGATCACCCGCTCCGCCTACTCCGGCACACAGCGCTGGAGTTCTGTCTGGACGGGAGACAACATCGCTTCCTGGGAACATCTCTGGCTGGCTTCCGTGCAATGCCAGCGCCTCTCCGTTTCCGGTCTTTCCTTTGCCGGCAGCGACATCGGCGGCTTCATCGGCGAGCCGGACGGCGAACTGTACACCCGCTGGATACAGCTGGGCACATTCCACCCGCTGATGCGTACACACTCGGCCAGCAACGAAACCGGCTTTGACCAGGATCCGTGGAGCTTTGGCCCCGAATATGAAGCCATCGTAAAATCGTTTATCCAGCTCCGTTACAGGCTGCTGCCATATATCTACACCACTTTCTGGCAATACGCCGCCTATGGCACGCCTATGTTGCGGCCGCTGGCGTTCGTAGCGCAGGAAGACCCGGAAACCCATGACCTCAATCATGAATGGATGCTGGGAGACAGCCTGCTGATCAGCCACGTTAGCGAAGCAGGCATGAAATCCAAATCCGTATACCTTCCGGAAGGCACCTGGTATTATTATTTCAACGACCAGCGATTCACCGGCGGCCAGGCTGTAACGGTGCCCACACCGCTCGCGGAAATGCCGCTGTTTGTAAAAGGCGGCTCCGTGGTATCGCAGTATCCTGACATGGAATATGTAGGCCAGAAAAAGATCATGGAAATGATCCTCCAGGTATATCATGGAGAAGGCACCACGCACAGCATCCTCTACGAAGATGCCGGCGATCATTATGCTTACAAAACCGGGCAGTACAACCTTGTGCGTTTCAAACAGACCTCCGATGCGCAGCAGTTCCGCCTGAAGAAAAAGTTTGTGGGCCGCTACGATATGGACTATACCCATCACCGCGTACGCGTGCACGGACTGCCTTTTACGCCGAAAGAATATATACTGGACGGCGCTGTCCAGCCCCTGCTGCCCGCGCATTTTGTACAGGGCGTTGTGGAGCTGCACCTGGAAAGGAAATTCGAGGAGCTGATACTCAGGTAATCTGAACAGCTGAAAACTATGATACTATACTGAAACGGGACCAATATGGTCCCGTTTTTTATGCCTTCCTAAAAAATGTTTGTCTGTTAAAAACCAATCTTCTATATTTGTCTACAAGATTGGTAGACTAATTAAAGACTTTATGCATCACCTGAACTGGATTGCACTCTCCATTGGCGGTTTCCTGTTCTTTATCGGGCTGGAATACCTTGTTTCGCGAAGAACGGGGAAGAACTATTTCCAATTTGCGGAATCTATTGCCAACCTGAACATTGGTATCGCGGAAAGACTGCTGGATATCTTTGTAACGGGTTTATTTTATTTCTTTTTCGACTACATCTACCGTCATTTCGCGATATGGGACATCAGGCCGAACTGGGCGACCTGGTTCCTGCTGTTCCTCGCTACAGACCTGGTATGGTACTGGTATCACCGGCTGGCGCACGAGGTGAACGTCCTGTGGGCAGCGCATGTAGTGCATCACCAGAGCGAGGATTTTAACTATACGGTGTCCGCCCGCATCACCGTATTCCAGGCGGCGGCGCGCTGCCTGTTCTGGTCCGTGTTGCCGCTGATAGGCTTCCCTCCCGCTATGATTACAGCATTGCTGCTGGTGCACGGCCTGTACCCGTTTTTTATTCATACGCAAACCATCGGCAGGCTGGGCATCCTGGAATATTTTATGGTGACGCCCTCCCATCACCGCGTACATCATTCATCCAACGAAAAGTACCTCGACAAAAACTATGGCGATGTACTGATCATCTGGGATAAGATGTTCGGCACCTTTGTGAGGGAAGACGAAAAAGAACCTTGTGTATACGGCCTTACCACGCCGCTGAAAAGCCATAGTTTTCTCTGGCAGCAGTTCCACTTCATGCTGGAGCTGGGCACGGCCTTCCGCCGCGCTACCAGCTGGAAACAGCGATGGAACGTGATATTCGGCAAACCGGATGATATCGATCCTGCTATCCGCGGGCAGCTGGAAGATATCTGGCTGCGGAAAACCGAGAGCCGCAAACAAACAAAAGGGCAGCGTATCTATATCATTATACAAACGGTGATCAGCATCAGCCTCCTGTTTGTGGTGAGCCTGCTGGAAGCGTATATACCCGCGGGGCTGGCGGTTTTTATTGTACTGTTTATACTGATCAGCCTCGTCAATACCGGGGCAATACTGGAACAAAAGAAATGGTTCTTTTACCTGGAATATGCGCGGATGCTCTTGCTGGCGGTTACCTGCATGCTGTATTTCCAGCACCTGTATGTATTTGTGAGCGTATTGATCTTCGTGGGGCTGCTTACATTTTATTTCTCAAAGATCGAAGAATCCTTCAAACGCTGGCTTTTCCAGCGCATCCATTAAAATAAATGTCGCGTGGCCGAGGGGTTAGGTAAAGGCCTGCAAAGCCTTTCACGGTGGTTCGATTCCACCCGCGGCTATCCAGCCATTAAAATGAAAAAGAGGAAGATCACTCATCTTCCTCTTTTTTTGTGCGCTGATTGGCATAATATTTAAGCCGTTATGGGCATGACTAATATCCGGATCATCCGTGACCAGTTATTGAGAGGCAGGAAAACAGTGGCGGTGGCGGAAAGCGTAACGGCGGGGCTTTTACAGTTCAGGCTGGCGGGTGCTGAAGATGCGGCGCAGTTTTTCCAGGGCGGCATTACAGCGTATAACCTGGGGCAGAAATACCGGCATCTGCGTGTGGAACCTATTCACGCGCAGAGTTGCAATTGTGTGGATGAACAGGTGGCGATAGAAATGGCGAAAAATGTATGCAGGCTGTTCTGCAGTCAATGGGGCCTCAGCATTACAGGCTACGCCACACCGGTGCCAGAGTCGGACAACAGGCTGTATGCCTGGTATGCCATTACGCAAGGGGATGAACTATTGCTGTCTCAACAGCTGCACGCCACATCGGCTACACCTTCGGCGGTACAGGAATGGTATGCGGAGATGGCGTTGTCCGCATTCGCCAATATCCTGACTTACGGGCACTAATGCGGAATTCCGGCGTGGGGCACGTTTTCCACATTCTATGCATTTTTTAACTCATTGCACCAGTTACAGCAACCTCGGCGTTTTTTATGAACTCGCGTTCCCGCTGTCACAACATTTTCCGTTTGGTGTTTGCCGGGTCCAGGATGCCGTTCACCAGCTTCTTCCATTGAAAATGCGAGTAGCCCATCATGGCGGCGGTTGCAGTAAAAAAATTCCTGATCTTATCCCATACTTTCCGCACCGCGGTATTCGGCACTTCGTTTCTTCCATACACACCGGCTTTTACTTCGCGGCCTTTCAGCTCCACCATAAACGAACTGGTGGCATATTGCTTAAAGAAATGGGAAATACGCCCTTTGGGCTGCCCGGGACGGGCTGCGGGCCTCACGCGCATGATAAAGGAAAACGATGCGTCCGGCACATAGATCTGTTCCCGTATATCTTCCACCATTACCCAGTCAAACCCCGCTCCTTCGCGGCTGCCCGGGCCTGGTACATTGATGCGGATATAATCGCCGGGAACGGCCGTCCGGTCCTGGGGCAGGCCTTCCCCGCTGATAAGCTGGAATGATGCGCCGCCGTTGCCGCAGAACTCTTTCCATTTATTGACCGATAATAACCGGTTCATAGCTTTTTCGAACAGGAGCCGCGCCTGGTCTTTGCTGGGGAGTATAATGGACTGGCAGTCATTTGTACTGTTGCCGGTCAGTTGCGGCGGGATGGCGAGTGTAATGTCTATAGTTTCCATACATCCTTCTTTCATTCATAAAAAGAGAAAACTATGCCATAAAACAGCCCTGGCCATGAAAGCGGCAAAAAAATGCCGGGAATAGACATTCCCGGCTACACATCCAAAATCTAAATAATGCTTATGATAAAAGGATATAAATGCATTCATATACCGCCAATTGCCATCCGCCCGAAGGCCGGCATTGCGCCCACAGCTACCGGAAAGTTCTTGCAACGGTAGTTCGCTGGCCGGGCACACGGTTGAATACGGTCCCGGTTATAACACCGCAGGGGAGTATAAAAATGATATTTGTTCCAGGTGGAAGTTGATTTCCAGGCCAAGAAACACTCAAATCAGTTATGAGAAAACAAGCAGGGCCCCGGAATGAGATTTTAACCGGCTAAAGTGCAGGATTGGACAGCTCAATTTTTCCACCGTTGATCGCTGCGTGAATGTGCTGTGTATCATATCGTAACAGCTTCTCCAGTACGGCATGCAGCACCTTTGGCTCCACGGGTTTTCGAATGTACCCGTCCATGCCGAGGCGGATATATTCCTGCTCCTGCTCTTTAAATGCATCGGAAGAAACGGCTACTACGGGGATGTGTTGCAACTGATGGTCTTTACGGAGATACAGGAAAGTATCGCGCCCGCTCATCACGGGCATGTGAAGGTCCATAAGAATGACGTCAGGTTTCAGGCTGCGCGTCATTTCGATGCCTTCCGCTCCGTCGTGGGCAAACCATACCTGTGTAATGCCCAGGCGGGCGAGAAAATGTTTCATGATGGTGTGATCGATATCGTTATCGTCCATCACCAGTATTTTGGAATCGGGGGGAAGATTGGGAAGTTCATTTGCAGGCGCTGGCAGCTCCTGTATCTCTTCGCTCACCAGCAGCGGCAGTGTGATAAGGAAATTACTGCCTTCGCCGGGAGTACTGCTCACGCGAAGGTTCCCTCCCATTGTTTCAGCTTTTCGTTTGGCAATGGCCAGCCCCAGGCCGCTGCCGCCCAGCTGGCGGTACAGCTCGCCGCCCTGTTCGAAAGGCTCGGAAATGGCGTCTATCTGGTCGTCTGTAATGCCTCTGCCTTCGTCGCATACCTGCAGGAACAGCGTGGTTTGTTTATGAAAACAGCGCACGCGGATGTTTTTGCCGGCGGAAGTAAATTTCAGTGAGTTGGAAAGGAGATTGTTCACCACCTGGCCGAGCATCATTTTGTCGCAGAGGATCATCTCCGGGAAACGGCTGTCTATCTCCAGGTGAATAAGGATGGATTCTTTGCTGGCGATGCTCTGGTATATGCTCACGGTATGCCTGAGCCATTCTTTCAGGGAGAAAGGTTCCGGCCTCAGTTCATCGGTAGTTCCTGCTTCGATCTTTGACAATTCTAAAACACTGTTTACGAGTTCCATAATATTGTGGCTCACCGCATTCATACTGCGTGCCATTTGCCGTGCCTGTACTCCTGTGGCGTTGTCCAGCCTGCTCAGCTCATCGCTCAGCAGTTCGCTCAAACCGGCAAGGGTGTTCAAAGGCGTTCTTATTTCATGGCTCAGTTCGCTGATGAACTGGGTTTTGGCTGTGTTGGCTTTAATCAGGGCAAAGGTACGTTCCCGCACGATCTGTTCCAGCTCTTTATTATATTTTTCCAGTTCCCTGCGCTGCCGCTCTATTTCCCTGCGGCTGCCCGAAAGCGAGATGTTGCGGCTCCGCAGCGCCCGCAGCAGGTCCATGATATTGTCCTGGTACAGGCTAATGGCTAAATAGTTGAGGTACAGCACTACCGGCATCACCATCCAGCGGTAGATGTTCTGGGTGGTCTGGCTTAACGGTAGCGGTTCTACGAGGTGAAAGTAATAAATAAATTCAAGGATAACGAGGCAGATAATTGGCATGGAAGCACATACGATGCGTGGCGCTTTTTCCTGCGGGCGCCAGATGAGCAGGGCTACGCTCATCATGAACACCGCAAGCAGCTGCACTTCCGTGACTCTCCCAAGGATGCTGCCATAATACAGGATCACGAGAATGTACAAAACGTGTAACCCTATCCGTGATACCGTATATCTCTGCCTCCCGTTGAGCCAGATGGTGGCAAAAAAAGCGGGACAGAAAAAACAAACGGCGGGAATGAGTATCAGCATCGAATGCAGCAGGAGGTAAAACGAAATGCCATACACGGCAACAAGCACGCCGGAGGCGAAGCTCACCACGTTCACGACTTTAATTCTTCTTGCTTCTTCTTTTCCTGAAATCTGCAGAATACCTGTCCTGTATACCTGCTGCATACGGGCACGGAATGATTGGGATAAAAAACGCGTCATCACGAATAGGTTTAAAAAACAAACAGCTTGGAATAATGATGCCCGGCCAATTTCAACGGTTTTTCATTTCACAGGCCGGGATCTGGTGATTCGGCCGGGTTGCAATTTAGTTTTGGTCAAATAGTCCAAATGGGTGGATACGATCGGTACTAAAAATAAAAAATTCTGTCCTGACGTGGTATATACGTATTAAGTGCTAAAACGGATTTATTCTTTTCCTTTCTTCTTTTTGCCGCCTGTGGCTGCTTCGTGCGGCAGGGGCGTGCTCTGGGATTTAGGCCGGTTGCCGATCACGGAATTGCTAAACTCTCCCCTTTCATAGGTTTCACGCATCATTGTGCCGTCTTCATCATACACTTTCCACTCGCCATGTTTTACGGAATAACCTTTCCGCGTTACTTCCGTCAGGTTCTCCTGTCCGCTCACGGGGTCTATCACCACGATGGTGTCTTTCTGCCCGTCGATGTCCACGGACAGCATATTGCCTACGGCGCTGACCCTGCCATTGGGGTAAAAATATTTACAAAGGCCATCCAGTACGCCGTTCTTGAAGGTTTCTTCCGCCATGATATCACCATCGGGGGTATATTTTTTCCAGATGCCTTCCCTGCGGTCGTTTTTATAAATGCCTTCCCAGCTGTATCCGGGCTCGCCGCGGATAGACGGCACCTGTTCCACCCATGGGCCCTGTTTACGTTTTTTGGCATCCGTCTGGTTGGCAGCGGTTTGAGCGGAGGCCAGCAGTGCAAAGCAGCTGCAAATGATGAGTAAGCATATTTTTTTCACAGGAGGAATGGATTTATGATCACAAATTAATCTTTTTCTTCAAATGATAAAGGCCCCGTGTATATCCGGGGCCTTTTATCTTGGAAAATTCAGGTTTTAATGTTTATCGTCTCAACGTCATAGTTGGCAGTTTTGTATCCTTATTCCGTTCTATTTTAACGTCCGTGACGGTAGTATCCCTGTACCCGTTGCCGGCGTTCACAAATACGCTGTAAGTACCTGTTTTGAGGCCGCGTACTTTAAACTCGCCCTGCCTGCCGGGTATGGCGTAGAGGGAATCGAGGCTGTTGAAAACGGTGATAACGGCCTGTGCGTCTGTGGGTAATACTTTACCGGACACAGAGCCGGTCTGGCGTACGGTCCATACATGGATGACCGGTTTGAGGATAAATTTGCCCCTGCTCACCTGGATGATAGAGCGCTGAACGTCGAAGTCGAGCCAGAGCTGGAGGTTGTCCGGGGTGATTTCGTCCCATTCTTCGTGCCTTACTTTGATCAGGATTTTCACCTGTCCATTGATGGATTTAAGCGGATAGGTTATGCTGTCTTTAACGAGTGAATTGTTGGGGCCGAGGGTGATACGGATCTTTTCGATGCGGCCTTTGCGGATAACGCCGTTTGCCAGGCTGGTGTCCACACCATTGCGGAGTTGCAGCAGATCGTATATACCGGGGTTGATGCCGAGGGTATCCCAAACGTCGCAATCCTTGTCTTTGTCTTTATCTTTCCAGTCTTCCCACCAGCCGCAGCGGTCGCGGTCATCCCAGCGGTCGTCATCGTCATTGCGGTCTCCATTGCCGCGATTGCAGGTATCCACGAGCACTTCCACCCGCTGGATGTCAATCATAACTTTGTCGAAAAGGCCGGGGTCGTCCGTCAGCATGAGGCTCACCTTTTGCATACCTTCGGGTACCGCCTGGGGCTCAGCCGAATTGTTTTTTGTACATGCGTAAATAATAACGGAAAGGGTGCCCAACAACAACACCGGCAGGCCCATTTTACGGAACATGTTTTTCATAATAAAGAATGGTTTAAGAGTGATAGTTTTTCAACCCGGTTAAAGCTCTTATATGGTCCGGCATCATCACGCGGAGGATGATGTCCGTGTTGTACTTCAGATAATGGTAATTAAAAACGCATTCTCACAGTTCCTTATTGCAGCATCCCTTTGATCGTGTGTTTCGGGGAAAGTTTAATACCCCCATAAAAAAATCGCTCCGTTGTTAATTGATTTTTTCAAAAAATAAACTGGGCAGTGTTATTTAGGGCAAGGGGCTCAGTATTTTTTGAAAAAATCAATTAACAACTCCGCTCCCCCGGCAAATCAAGGAATTGACGAAGGGGCGGACACCCCTGATCAGTTTATCTATAAAAAATTGATAATAAATTAGTTAAGAGGTTCTTTCTGAGATAATACAAGTGAACGCTGATTGAAAAAGAAAATTAAAAGAGTTAGGTTGGTTACGAACCGACTATAGTTAATTGCTGAACGGCTGTGCTCATTTTTGTTAACAAACGACAACCAGTCTCACCATCATTCTTATTTTTTAGGGGAGATATACAGCGGATGAATGCTTATTATTTGAAAAAATAAACTGGGCAATGTTTTTAATGCCGGCGTGCTCAGTATTTTTTCAAATAATAAGCATTCATCCGCGCCCCCCGGAGGGGAGCTTTTTGAGGATTGTGGCGCCCAGGGGCGGGAGCCGCAAGTGAATATCGTATGGCTTGCCAAACTTGCCGGGGACGGGTTTCAGCGTACCTGTATTGACCACCCCGCTTCCGTAGAAGTCCGGGGAATCGCTGTTGAGTATCTCTTCGAAAGGCTCGCCCCAGGGAATACCGATGGGATAATCTTCCCGGGGTATAGGCGTCATGTTCAGGGCAATGAGCAGTACCTCGCCTTTGTCGCTTTTACGGGCAAACACCAGGATGCTGTTCTCCTGGTCCGCCAGGTGTATCCATTCAAAACCCTTGCCTTCAAACTGGGTGCTGTATAACGCGGTTTCTGTCGTATACAGTTTATTGAGGGCTTTTACATACTGTTGAAGACCTGTATGGGTAGGATGTTTCAGCAGGTCCCAGCCCAGCTCTGATTTGTAGTTCCATTCCTTCGTGTCGCCAAACTCACCACCCATAAAGAGCAGTTTGGTGCCCGGGTGGGTGAACATATAACTGTACAACAACCGCAGGTTGGCAAACTGCTGCCAGTCGTCACCGGGCATTTTATAGATCATCGGGCTTTTGCCATGCACTACTTCGTCATGACTGAGCGGGAGCATAAAGTTCTCGCTGAAAGCGTACATGATGCTGAAAGTGATCTGGTTGTGATACCATTTCCGGAAAAGGGGGTCTTTTTTGAAATAGTCCAGTGTATCGTTCATCCAGCCCATCATCCACTTCATGCCAAAACCAAGCCCCCCCATAAATACCGGGCGGGAAACACCATAAAAAGAGGTGGACTCCTCGGCGATGGTTTGTGTATCCGGGAAGCGGGAATAGATGACAGAATTCAGCTCTTTCAGGAAAGCGACCGCCTCCAGGTTCTCATTACCGCCATGGACGTTAGGCTCCCAGCTTCCTGCTTTACGGGAATAATCCAGGTGGATCATGGAGGCCACGGCATCTACGCGGAGGCCGTCTATATGGAATTTGTCCAGCCAGAAACAGGCGTTGCTGAGCAGGAACGATTTTACTTCGTTGCGGGCGTAGTTAAACACATAGCTGTTCCAGTCCGGGTGGAAACCTTTGCGCATGTCCGCATACTCATAGCAGTGGCTGCCGTCGAAGCGGTAAAGGCCGTGCTCGTCGTAGGGGAAATGAGACGGCACCCAGTCCAGGATCACCCCGATGCCGGCGTGGTGGAATGCGTCTATCAGGGCCATCAGGTCCTGGGGAGAGCCATACCTGCTGGTGGGCGCGTAAAAACCGGTAAGCTGGTATCCCCAGGAACCGTCGAACGGGTGCTCCATGATGGGCATAAACTCCACGTGGGTGAAGCCCATATCCTTCACGTAAGGCACCAGCATGGTGATCATGTCGCGATAGCTGTAAAATACTTCGTGGTTATCGGGATCCGGGCGGCGCCAGGAGCCAAGATGCACTTCGTACACGGAAAACGGGCTGACAAGGCTGTTTTTGCCGGCACGTTTGTTCATCCAGGCCGTGTCTTTCCACTTGTATTGCAGGTTTGTAGTGACGGAAGCCGTTTTGGGCCTTACTTCCCAATGATTGGCAAAAGGATCTCCCTTGCGGAGCTCTTCCCCGGAATTGGAGCGGATAAAGTATTTATAAAGGGTATTTTCTTTGAGATGAGGCACAAACCCTTCCCAGATGCCGGACTTGTCCCAGCGGGGAAAAAGAGTATGACTGTAAGTGTTCCAGCTGTTAAAGTCTCCTATGACGGACACAAAAGCGGCATTAGGGGCCCAGACGGCGAAGTAGGTGCCGGTCACGCCTTCGTATGTCAGGGCGTGTGACCCGAATTTCTCGTACAGGCGGTCATGCGAGCCTTCCTGGAATAACTGGATGTCCTTTGCTGAAAATAATGAAAAGGGTTCAACGGGCTCCAGCTTACGGAAGGGTTCTTCATCGCGTGGAATTATGTTTTTCTTTTGTTGGGTCGCCATACCTTGCTCTGAATGCTTTCATACAAGGTAAAAAATAACCCGCAAACTATTGCCTGCGGGTTGAATTTATTTATCTGTGAAGATGTTTATGAACGTTTTCCGCGGAAACCGCCTCCACCGCCACCGCTTTTGGAGAACTCGCGGCGGGGACGGAAACCTCCGTCTTCGCCGCCAGACCATGATTTACGGGGCTTGTCGCCGTAGGAACGGAAACCACCGCCGCCGGATTTGCGTTTGTCGCCATCCTGGGAGGTCTCGATCCTTACGGAACGGCCGTTGTATTCCACTTTGGTGAAGCTCTGCTGTACTTTTTCCACCACATCGTTTTCTACCTCAAAGAAGGAGTAAACGCCTTTCAGGTCGATACGGCCGATCTTGTTGCCGCGAAGGCCGGTATTGTCGCAGATGAAGCGCAGCATATCGCCGCGGGTGAAATTGTCCACGGAGCCCAGGTTGATGAACAGGCGGGTGAATTTGCCCGTGCCGCGGCTGCTCATGGAGTTTTCGTCGGCACCCCGGCGTTCTTCCTTCACGTTCAGGTCCGGAGCGTTTTCGTAATATTCCAGGAATTCGTTGAATTCCAGGGAAGCGAAGCGGCGGATCAGGTCTTCTTTAGACAGGTCTGCAAATTCTTCGTATATACGTCCCAGGTAGGGATCGATCTGTTCTTCGTTTACGGTTACGTTATGCACTTTATGCACGAGGGCGAAGAGTTGTTTTTCACATACTGCAAACCCATCGGGCACTTCGGATTTCACGAACTTTTTGCCCAGCACGCGCTCGATCTGGCGGATCTTCCCGATGTCCCTGCCGCTGATAATGGCGATAGAAATACCGGTACGGCCCGCGCGGCCGGTACGGCCACTCCTGTGGGTGTAGTTTTCCACGTCATCGGGCAGCTCGTAGTTGATTACGTGCGTAACATTGTCCACGTCAATACCGCGGGCGGCTACATCCGTAGCTACGAGTACCTGGATGGATTTTTCACGGAAACGTTTCATTACTTTATCCCTTTGCTGCTGGGTAAGGTCACCATGCAGTGCGTCTGCATTGTAACCGTCGCGGATGAGGGATTCTGCGATTTCCTGTGATTCAATCTTGGTACGGGTGAAGATGATGCCGAAGATTTCGGGGTTGAAATCCACGATGCGTTTCAGCGCGGCGTATTTGTCGCGGGGGCGCACCACGTAGTATTCATGCTCGATGTTTACGTTGCCGCTGTTTTTACTGCCTACGGTCAGTTCAAACGGATTTTCCATGTAGTTCTTGGCAATCCGGCGTACTTCGGCGGGCATGGTAGCGGAAAACAGCCAGGTGGTCTTGCTTTCGGGCGTGTTGGACAGGATGCTGTTGATGTCTTCCTGGAAGCCCATATTCAGCATTTCGTCCGCTTCGTCAAGGATCGCGTAACGAACGTTGTCGAAGTTGATGGCGCCGCGCTCGATGATATCAAGCAGGCGGCCGGGTGTGGCTACCACGATGTGGGCGCCACGTTTCAGCTCGCGCAGCTGCAGGCCGATGGCGGTACCGCCGTATACAGCCACAATGCTCAGGTCGCCGAGATATTTGGAGAAATTCTTGAGATCGTTGGTGATCTGTAAGCAAAGCTCACGGGTAGGGCACAAAATGAGACCCTGGGGCTGGCGGATCTTCAGATCCAGTTGATGGAGCAGGGGAAGGCCAAAAGCGGCGGTCTTGCCGGTACCGGTCTGTGCCAGTCCCACAAAATCCCGGTCGCCCCCCAACAATACGGGGATGGCTTGTTCCTGGATCGGGGTGGGATTCACAAAACCGAGGTCTGTTACTGCTTTCAGCAGGTTTTCCTGCAGTCCTAATGATTCGAATGTTGTCATTTAATTTTTTTCGGTGGCCCGCTTGTTTTTTAACAGGCCGGGTGATCAATACGCCGGTGTCAATCAGTTGTAAACCATTTTAAACCAGCTCTCCTTCCAAGTCATAGTCGAACGCCTTGGTAATTTTAACCTGTACGAAATCTCCGGGTTTCAACTTCTTGTCCGTGTTAATGATCACTTCATTATCCACCTCTACTGAATCGAACTCCGTGCGGCCCAGGTATCGGCCGGATTCTTTTTTATCTACTATTACTTTAAATACTTTTCCTACTTTTTCCTGGTTCTTTTCCAGGGAAATTTCCTGCTGCGTTTCCATAATATCCTGCGCGCGGCGTTCTTTTTCCTCGGCGGGGATATTGTCTTCCAGGTCATAAGCGGAGGTGTTTTCCTCGTGACTGTAGGTGAACACTCCTACCCTGTCAAACCTCACTTCTTCCAGGAAACGTTTCACGTCTTCCACATCTTCTTCGGTTTCACCGGGAAAGCCAGCTATCAGCGTGGTACGGAGGCAGATGCCGGGTACTTTTTCGCGGATGGTCTGCACCAGGTCGAATATCTCTTTACGGGTGATCTGGCGTTTCATGGCTTTCAGCACAGGGTCCGCAATGTGCTGCAGGGGCATATCCAGGTATTTGCAGATATTATCCCTTTCACGCATTACATCCAGTATCTCCAGCGGGAATTTGGTGGGATAGGCATAATGCAGCCTGATCCATTCCAGTCCTTTTACGTCCGCCAGTGCATGCAGCAGCTCTGCCAGGCGGCGCTGTTTGTACAGGTCCAGGCCATAATAGGTCAGTTCCTGGGCAATCAGCATGATCTCCTTCACACCGCTTTTCACGAGTTTCTCGGCTTCCGCCACCACCTGTTCGATGGGTTTGGAAACGTGCTGGCCGCGCATCAGCGGGATGGCGCAAAACGCACAGGTGCGGTTGCAGCCTTCGGATATTTTCAGGTAAGCGTAGTGGGACGGGGTGCTGAGCAAGCGCTCGCCGATCAGTTCCGCTTTATAATCAGCATCAAACTTTTTGAGGATAAGGGGCAATTCCATGGTGCCAAACCAGGCATCCACACCGGGTATCTCTTTTTCAAGGTCTCCGCGGTAACGTTCGCTGAGGCAGCCGGTTACAAATACTTTGTCCAGTTTGCCGCGGCTTTTCAACTCCACCTGGTCAAGGATGGTATTGATGGATTCTTCTTTAGCCTTGTCTATAAACCCGCAGGTGTTCACCACCACAATATTATGGTCACGTTTGGCATTTTCATGCACCACGTCGATATCATTGGCTTTGAGCTGACCGCTTAAAACCTCGGAATCAACCATATTCTTGGAACAACCCAGCGTTATAATATTAACCTTGTCTTTCTTTAAAGTTCTTGTCTTCAAATAGCAATTTTTAGAATTTGCCACGAAGACACGCAGACACGCTCGGAAAATACAGCAGGCAAGCTGTTTGAGTGACTATGAGCCTAAGTGGAGGTCTAATGAGAAGTTGCAAAGGTAATGAAATAATTTGAATTACACAGGTTTACCAATGCGTCGAGGGTTAATTTATTGTTATAACAATGTTTTATCAGGCATGTATCTTTCGCATGGCGCGTTCCGCGCGTTCGTTGGCCACCCTCCTTTTATAGTGGTACCACCATTCCGGTGCCATTTTGATCAGCAGGTTGTTCATACTGCGCAGGCCGGCGATATGGTACAGGCCGTTCAGCTTGCCGCCGATGCTCTGGTCCAGGGCGCGGAGGCTCATGGCAAAACCGCCGTCCAGGTACTCCATGTGGTGCCAGTAGCCGCTGGGCATAAACATGCTGTCCCCATGCTCCAATACAGTGGTGTAGGCTTTGGCGTAACGGAGAGCGGGATACCGCTGCTCATCCAATTGTTCGCTCCAGTTCACGAAGCTGGCGGCACTTTCCACCGTCATGGGCATGCGGTAGATAAAGTCCGACTGGCTATTTTCCAGCAGCAGCACGCGTTTGCGGCCGATGAACTGGGTATGCAGGATATGGCTCAGGTCGATATCGTAATGCATATGGGCAATGGAGCCGGCTCCGCCCACAAACAGCATCGGGTATTTTTTCAGGAATCCTTTGATGAGGGAATCCGGCCAGTTGAAGTCTTTGACGAGCTGGGGAGCATGCTGGAAGATATTGAACAGGAATATGCGGAGCTGAACGGGGCCTTCCTGTATCATGTCCAGGTATTTACCAAAGGTAATATAGTCATCCGCGCCGTTTACCAGGGTTTTGGCGCCCGCGCGCTCATTATTGTAGACGCCAACTGTTTTGTCTCCCACCAGGGACTTGAAGTAATCCCAGGTCCATTTTTCAAAAGCAGGCCAGGATTTTGACAATCCGGTAACGATCAATGGTTTACGCCTTTCGTAATAACGTTTTCTGAATTCTTCTGGTGTAATGTTCTCTACTCGATCTATGGATTGCAATTGCATAAACATGAATCGTTAAATGGGTGAAACAATAAACAACAAAAAAGAGAGAAAAAATGATACCAAATTTAACAAATAGATGAATCCATAGTACAACGTGTATAAAACGTTGATAATTAGGGAAGGGCAAAGGGTATGGATGTCAGGTCTCCGGATTTAGCATGAGTAGTATTACAAAAAAAGCCGGAAGCAGAACTTCCGGCTTTAATCATTATTTTCTGACAATCAGCTATTTACACTAAAGAGCGTATCAACAAAAGCCTCTTTATCAAACACTTGCAGATCTTCCATTTTCTCCCCTATCCCGATATATTTCACGGGGATCTTGAACTGGTTTGCAATGGCGAGCACCACACCGCCTTTGGCGGTGCCGTCCAGTTTGGTAATAGCGAGGGAGGTCACTTCCGTAGCCGCGGTAAATTGACGGGCCTGCTCAAGTGCATTCTGGCCGGTAGAGCCGTCCAGCACCAGCAGCACTTCGTGCGGGGCATCGAGTATTACCTTGTTCATCACGCGTTTGATCTTGCTGAGCTCGTCCATGAGGTGGAGTTTGTTGTGCAGGCGGCCGGCGGTATCGATGATAATCACGTCCACATTGCGGGCAGCACCGCTCTGTACGGTATCGAAGGCCACAGCGGCGGGATCGGAGCCCATCTGTTGTTTTACGATCGGCACGTCCACCCTTTCGCTCCAGATGGTGAGCTGATCCACGGCGGCGGCGCGGAAAGTATCAGCAGCGCCCAGGAGCACGGATTTACCGGCTTTTTTGAAGTTATAGGCCAGCTTACCAATGGTGGTGGTTTTACCTACTCCATTCACGCCTACTACCATGATCACATACGGCTTTTTGCCTTCGGGCACATCGAAATCACGGAAACCGCTGTCTGGCGCATCCACGAGAATTGCCGAAACTTCTTCTTGCAGTATACGATTGAGTTCGCTGGTATTCAGGTATTTATCTTTAGCGACGCGTGCCTCTATCTGGCTGATGATACGAACGGTGGTATCCACCCCTACATCCGCTGCCACGAGGGCTTCTTCGAGATTATCGAGTACTTCTGCGTCAACTGTGGATTTGCCGGCAATGGCGCGGCCTATTTTGGAGAGGAAACTTTCTTTTGTTTTCTGCAGGCCCTGGTCCAGACTTTCCTTCTTTTCGCGGGAAAAGAGTTTATCAAAAAAACCCATAACAAATCGATCTTAATAAATAATGTAGGCGAAAATACAGAATGTAGCGGAGAAAGGCGGCAAATGTTGCACGAGACGGATAAAGTTCGAAAAACGGAGAAAGTGTTAGTGAGGGGCGAGAAAGTATTGGGGTAAAAAATGGGGAGCCATTGTAGTGGGGCGTAAATTTGGGAAGTTTGTTAACCTAATAATGGGATGAAAGATGCCATTTGAAAAATATGAGTTTGTTCCCAACGGGGATTATACGGAATTTACGTTTTTGAGCCAGGGGCCGAGAGGAAGGATCAGGAAGCTGGTAAGTTATTCGAAATTAAATGAGCGGATGAACGGGGAGACACTGTATAACCTCAGCTTTGGGGACATACACGATGCCTGGGTCCGGGATGAAGATATGTACAGGATCAGGTCGAATAACAATGACCGTGACAAAGTATTGGCAACGGTAGCCTTTACGGCATTGGAGTTTGCCGTCAGGCACCCCGATTGCAAGATATTTGTCCGGGGCAGCACCCCAGCCAGGACGCGGCTTTACCAGATGGGGATTAATGCCAATTGGGGTTATATCAGCGAGTTATTTTTACTGAAAGGATACCGCAGGGGGCAATTTGAAGCGTTCAGGCCAGGAGTAAACTATGAATTTTTTACCGCGCAAAGACGAACCTGAGATCAAAAATAAATTTATATGAATCAAGATCAATCCATTACAAAAGAGAACACCCGCAAAAGGGCCTTACCCGCATATCTGAAGCCACAAAAAGTAGACGGGCCTCCGCTCACGCTGGAAGGGTTACTGGAAATGCAGCGGCAGGCGATAGACTGGGAGCAGATGGATCTCCTTCTTACCAGTTGGGCGAAAAAAGATAATCCAGGGCGGATGGATAATGGCGCTGGAAGAGAGGCAAATACCGTAGATTAAAGAAGGGTAATAATGAAGGAAGATGTTGAAGGACAAGAAGAGGAATGCCCCGGATTTGCCTATTAAGCAAACAGCGGAGAAGCCGGATGAGTAAATAACCCATCCGGCTTCTTCAAAACACAAAAAGCCGTCCATCAGGACAGCTTTTTTGCAGTATGATTAGTAAAGCCGAATTACTTCTGGTTAATGTAGTCCTGTACTTTATCCTTGTGCACAATCGCTTCTTTGAAGGTATATGCACCGGATTTCGGAGAACGAACCGCCCTGATCACTTTAGTCCACACTTTCGCATCTGCTGCGGCCTTCGTGTCCTTTACTTTCGCGTTTTTAGAAGCCTGTTTTGCCATTTTGTATAAAAGTTAAGCGTTAATTGTAAGTCAATCGTGCAAGGAGCTAATCGTAAGAACCTTAAACGATTAACTGCTAACAATTAAAGTTGACCTTATTTGATTTCTTTGTGTACAGTCACCTTCCTCAGGATAGGGTTGTACTTTTTCAGCTCCAGACGCTCCGGAGTGTTCTTCTTGTTCTTGTTGGAGATGTAGCGGGAAGTTCCGGGCATACCTGAGTTTTTATGCTCTGTACACTCCAGGATTACCTGCACCCTGTTACCTTTCTTTGCCATTTTGTATTCTGATTAAGTTGATCCTTAATGAATTAGATGTCTTTGTTACCTTCCGCACGCAGTTCTTTCACTACGGCATACAGGCCACGTTTGTTAATGGTTCTGAGACCATCGGCAGACACTTTCAAAGTGATCCAACGATCTTCTTCCGCCAAAAAGAAACGCTTTGTCTGCAGATTGGGCAGAAACCTTCTCTTTGTCTTAATGTTCGAGAAAGATACATGATGACCTGTAATCGGTTTTTTCCCTGTCACCTGACATACTCTAGCCATGATTCTAAAAAATTTTGGACTGCAAAAGTCGCATTATTTTATGTAAATATCAAATTATGCGAAGTCTTTTTATTCACATAATTATTCGGTGTATATTTTATTGGACAGTTTTGACGTCACAGCAATACCCCCAAACTCCGCACAACAGCCCCCAGCCTCACTCCGTCCAAAATACGCTGCTGCTCCGTACCATGCTTCAGCAATGCATCCTCATGGGAGGTCACACACATCTCGCAACCGTTCAGCGCCGAAATCACCAGGCTCACCAGTTCAAAAAACTCCTTCCCCACCACCGGGTTTGCCATAATGCTCATCCGGATGCCGGCAGGCGCCGAGGTATAAAACTCCTTTCCCACGAAGTGGCGGAAACGGTAAAACACGTTGTTTGCGTTCATCAGGGAGGTGCAGCTCACCACCTCGGCCACTTCCTTGTCCGTAGCACCGGCCGCCAGGGCCAGCTGCTCAAAACCAGCCTGGAGGGTGGGCAGCTTCTCGTTCACCGCCACGGCCAGGCCCAGCAGGTAAGCGTCTTTTTTAGGCAGCGTAGCCGCTTCCAGCGCATTGGTGATATTGATCTTGAGGTCTTTCAGGTAACGCGCATCCACGGCCGCCAATGCAGCCAGCTTAGCGGGCACTTCCGCAGTGGGAAGGCCCACCACCTGCAATATCTGTTGCGCAGTATCCTGCGTATTAGTAGCAAACATATTAGAATTTGTTTCGGATTAAAAAATACCGGGCAGTTTCCTGCCCGGTAAAAATGACTGACGTCGATTAAGCATTGATAGTAGCTTCGCCTTTCTGCCAGTTGCAGGGGCACAGCTCATCTGTTTGCAGGGCGTCCATCACGCGGATCACTTCTTTCACGTTACGGCCTACAGAGAGGTCATAAACGGAAGTCCAGCGTACGATACCCTGGGGGTCTACCACGAAGGTAGCGCGGTAAGCGATCTTTTCATTTTCCTCCAGGATGCCCAGCTCGTCCGCGAGGGATTTAGAAGTATCCGCCAGCATGGGGAACTGCAGGCCACGCAGGTCGTCGTGATCTTTTCTCCAGGCGAGGTGGACAAACTCAGTGTCTGTGGAAGCACCGATCAGGATAGCGTCGCGGTCGGCGAAGTCCTGGTAGTGTTTATTGAATTCAGCGATTTCGGTAGGGCATACAAACGTAAAGTCTTTGGGCCACCAGAACATCACCATCCATTTGCCTGAAGCCTTGATCTCTTCGGAAGAGATGTCGTAAAATTCTTTCCCTTTTTCGATGGAAACAACTGCCTTTTTTGCGAACTCAGGGAATTGTGCCCCTACTGATAAAACTGCATTTTTCATGATACTATCTCGGATTTATTGATTTTATGCTACGCTATTTCGTAAAGCCGCCGCAAAGTTCACCTTCAAAAAGGGTAAAATCAAATAGATTTACTAACATATAATATCGATTTAATCTATAGTATTTTGAATCCTCATAGGCAGCAGTTTAAGCAAACCCTTATCCAGCAACAACTTGCGGATTTACAGGCATTTCAGGGACAAAATTCACGGTTGTTTTTAACAGAATGCTGTAACCTTTTGGCACGTTATTTAGTTATATATAGAGCAAGATTTAAAATGACAGGTTATGAAATTGAAGAACATACTTTTAGTGATCCTTACGGTTGGCCTTGCTTTGATTCCGTTTATCAAAAACAGCATCAACAAACAAGATGAATTTGACGCTACACAGGATTTATTCATCTAGTTTAGGCGGGTTATGGATGCAGTTATGAAGAGCTCCCCCTCTTCCCATATGCACCATACCAGCAGCGGGTTCCATTGTACCGTATTCTGAAAAAATTTCTGCGGTGAGCAGAAATGGGAAGTTTTTTGCCAGGCCGTCCAAAATGACCAGCATAGCAGAATTAGGAACTCCCGCCCCCTGACCGTTCAACATTCAACTAAGGCTTTCAGCCTACCATAAATTCAGGGCTGACCAACAGGTGCAAACCAGGTGGTCAGCCTTGGCTGTTTTTAGCCCTTTTAAGCGCCTGGCCATGCCCTCCTCTCCCATTTACCTGTCCGGGACAAAATTCGGCCTGAACGCATCTCTTTTGATCCCTTCCCCGTTAGCGGCAATTTTGAATCTGGTTGCTACTGCTCTGCTGCCCCACGAACTCTTTTACCCTGCTGATTGAACGCTTTACCCTACCTGACTAATGCTGTTAGACTGCTACTGTTAGACTACTTTATGGTTACTGTATCGTTACTGTTAGACAACACAACTACTACTATCAGATTACTGTCCCAAGTCAATTGTCATACTCATGACAATTGACCTATCCATATCTTTTCCACTTTTATACAAAGGCTAGCGAGATGAAATGATGGTATATTCTCTTATATCCAAAGTGAACGATACGTATAGGATACGTATACGAGAGGTATAGGAGAGCAGGAGGAACGGGATGATAAAATAATATCACGAAGAGGGTGTAGACCCGGTGTAGACCCGGTGTAGACCCGGTGTAGACCCGGTGTAGACCCGGTGTAGACCCGGCAGTCAGCGAGCTGCCTGCCGGAAAGGTCAAAGGCCGGTAAAGCCCTTTATACCGCAGGGAAAGGCTGCCATTTTTGCCTGAAAGGGATGATCAAAATGGCAGCGGGTGGGGGTAAGTATGCTTTTGATATGCTTTTGGTATGCTCTTGATATGCTTTTGATATGCTTCGGGTGCCGGCTGATAGTGTTCAGCCGAAAACGTTAAGGATGCTGAACATTTCCAGCCGGCTTTTTATTTATCCCGAAACTCAGGTAGTCTCATTAATAAGATCTTTCATACTTCTTACGCCAAGCATCTTCGCGGAGGTATACCCTTCCGCATAAGGCACGCCCACCATTTTGCCCAGCATCTTTGCCCGGTAGATCACGCTGTCGAAAAACTCGGGGGAGGAAATATACGTCTGCGGCTCATGGTCCTTATCTGCCAGGAACTGCGTCTTAAAACATTTGATGGCTTCCAGTTTCAGGTCTATCACTTCGCTGATGTCCACTACAAAATCAGGGGTAAAATAACGGTCCTGGATGAAATGGAACACCTGCTTCGGCCTCCATGCCTGCTGGGGCTGCCCGTTTTCATCAAAGGTCTCGACCTTGCGGAGGCCCGCCAGGAAGGCGCTGTCTTTGATGAGCTGCGCCGCGCGGCCATGGTCCGGATGGCGGTCATCGATGGCATTGGCCAGCACGATGTCCGGCCTGTATTTACGGATAGCAGCCACTACTTTCAGCTGGTCTTCGCGGGTATTTTGAAAAAAGCCGTCCGCCAGCCCCAGGTTCTCCCTTACATCCACGCCCATTACCCGGCAGGCCTCCTGCGCTTCCAGGATGCGGCCCTCGGGGGTGCCGCGGGTGCCCAGTTCGCCACGGGTAAGGTCTATAATGCCCGTCTTCATGCCCTGTCTTGCATGTACCATCAGTGTTCCCGCGCAGGATAACTCCACGTCATCCGGATGTGCGGCTATCGCCAGTATGTCCAGTTTCATGTTCCTTTAAATTTTGCCGAGCAAAGGTCGGGTATATGGGGAGATGTTCCAAATCAGGGGAAATGAGGAGGGAATTTAGTTGAAGCGGTTGTACAGCTGTATCTCCTGCACGATCAGCTCTATGTCCTTATCGTCCTGTGAATTGAACTCGCTTTTCAGGTTGCCGCCGAAGAAAAAGGCCACGGTCTGGTACATCCGCGCGTTGAAACCGCCTTTCAGTTCTTTTACAATATCATAGCAGTTTTCGCCTGTTTCGCGGTGGATGAGTTTCATGAGTACTTTTCCCTGGTATACGGACAGGTTTTCGAGCTTATCTCCAAATTCGGCTTTGAGGAGTTTTTCCTTGGAGGCCAGGTATTCTTTGCGTTCTTTTTTGGAGGAAAAGGTTTTCAGGTCGCGGTTCACATCTTTCAGGATGCGGCCGGCGGATACTGCGTAGGGATAAGTCACATATACGGCGTTGCGCAGCCTGGTCCAGCGCTCGCGTTGTTTGCGGAGGCGCCTGGGCAGTTTATCTGTTACATCAAAAATGTGAAGGGTAATGGATGGGATCGTGTCGTTTCCATACAGCACAGCCCTGACGGCTACGGTATCTGTAGCGGTGCGCTGCTGAGCCGCAGCGGAGCCTGCCAGGCACAGGATACATATGGAGAGGATGATCGAATAACGAAGCACGGTCATTGACGATTAATGGTAAACCCTGATCCCACCCAAGATACGAATTAGTTCCGATTCCTGTTTACCTCCCGCCACCAGCTGATGATGGCGGCTTCCACACCGGGCACGTCACCTGAAGTAATGCTGGAGCCAATCACGTGTGTACCCGCTTTGGGAATGGCCATTGCTTTTTTCAGGCTGTCCGGCGTGCCCAGCTCTTTGTGCATGTCCAGTATGGCGGACACTTTCACCGTCTGATCCTGCTCGGTTTCATTCTTATAATAATACAGGTTCAGCACCGGCTGGTGGATGCGCGCGAAGGTTTCTGGCGTCATGGTGTGGTCTACCAGGTTTTCCAGTTCCACAACGGCTTCCAGCCTGTATTTGGTATACCAGTATTTAGCTTTCTCCGGGTTCTCGGGTTTGTATTCGTTGTATTTCCCGCCCTTTACCAGCCGCGCTACCATCAGGCCCCACGGTTCGTCCAGCATCCCGATCATCTTTTCATTGATCGCGATGTTCGGGCTCATATTAATAACGGCCGCCACGTCATTGGGATATTGTGCTGCGAGCAACAGCGCGAGGGTGCCGCCGGTTGAAGTACCCATAAGGATCACCCTGTTGCCCAGCTGTTTACCGATGGCGAGGGCTTCTTTTGCGTCTTCCCAAAGACCCTGCGCGGTCATTTTTTCGAGTGCTTCGGAAGTATCTATGCCATGCTGATCCAGGCGGGAGAGATAAAGATTATAGCCGTTGAGTTTTGCAAAATCGCGGTGAACGGGGTCGCCTTCTTTTTCACTGGCCGAGAAGCCGTGCAGGTACACCACGCTATAAGGCGTTTTTTCGCCTTCCGCCCCTGCCCATACAATACGGGCCTCATTTCCCGGTCGAAGGCGGTGTTGAGCCTCTTTCTGGCCGATAAACGTCTCCAGCCAGGCCGGCTGATCGGGCACACCGGGCAACGCGCCGCCCAATGCGGGAGGTGCGGGCTTCGGCCCCAGAAAATACACGATCACCAAAAGGGCAATTACGACTAGTGCTGTTTTTAACGTCCGGCGCATAGGGTAGGGTTTATATTGCTAAGATAACAAAAAGGGCGGCCTTCCCGGGCCGCCCTTTATTATCATGTTGTAAAACAGTTATTTGTTGGCGCCTTTCAGCCGCTGACGGATGCTCATCACAAAGCCGATGATCATGATGATGATACCGATCCACAACACGTTAATATAAGGGAAAATAAGCGCCTTGAGCACGATGAATTCCATCGGGTCGCGGCTTTCTTTTATTTCCAGCTCAACTTTATTGTCGTTCGGCAGGATCTTCGTGAAACGCACGGCCAGGCTCAGCGGAGCGAGGGTATCGGGCACATTGCCCTGGAAACTGCTGTCCCGGATAAAATACACCGGGTGCATGTTATAATCGCCGTTTTCACGGGTGTGTACATAGATATCGGCGCCCACCGCGATGTCCCCCGGCTCGGGCTTGTAATTTTTCTGCTGCTGTACCCCGGTTTTGAGGGCGTTGAGCACCATAAAACCTTTCGAGAAGAAGATGGTATCTCCCTGTGAAATGGTATGTTTCTCATATGGCAGCGTGTCCGTCACCGCGCCTTTGATGGGCGCGAGGGTCACGTAGGTGAAGATGTCGCGGGTGAGGTAATGTTTGGAATCCGGGTTCGGGGACAGCTGTCCTTCCTGGCCTTTCACGTTCAGGTAAGCGTCCGGGTAAAGGGTGAAACGCTCTGTGGGCTCGTCATTCAGCTTCGCCTTTTTCTCGTATTCCACGATGAAGAAGGTTTTTTCTTTATCGGCCGTGCCGATGGAATCCCCTTTGTAGGTCACAAAATAAGGCCCCATCTGCACGGGCAGGCCTTTGGGCAGCAGGGTGTTCTCCTGGCTTTTCTGGCCGCTTTCTTTGGTGAAATATCCCGCCAGCATGTTCATTTTGTCCACGCTCAGCACTTCTTTTTTGGAAGAGGAAATCAGCACGCCCAGCAGCACCAGCCCGAAGCCGATGTGCGCCACGGAAGCGCCTGCTGCTTTGGTTTTGCCTTTCAGCACACTTACGATATACCCTGTATTGGCCACTACAGCGTATACGCTGGCGAACAACATCAGGTAAATAGCCACGAGGAAGCCGGGGCCGAATTCGTTATAGTTGATACGCCCCAGCCAGCCGATCAGTACGGTGAGCACCACGGAAATGATCGTCGGCAAGGCCAGTTTTTTCCAGAGGGTGCCTTTGGGCGTGTCTTTGTATTTCATGTACTGCACCACGGCAGTGAGTATACCCACGATGGCCGCCAGCCAGATCTGTATCTGGTTGTAGTGGAATACCGGGTCGGTAGGCGGCGCGAAGTCTTCCAGGTTGAAGAGTTTTTTCAGGCCGAACAGGTCCAGCAGTTTGTTCCACACGGGGATGGAAGTAGTGAAGGTGATCTGGATAGCGGACACCATCAGGATCAGCGCGCCCACAAACAGCCAGAACTCGCGGCTGTAGGTACTTTCCTCTTTATTGATCTTCGGGATATCTTTGCTGCGCGCGATCAGCATCCAGAAAGCCGGGATGGTGAAAATGCCCATAAAGATGAGCAGCTGGCCGCTCATGCCCAGGTCCGTAAAGGAATGCACGGAAGTTTGCCCCAGTATGCCGCTCCTGGTAAGGAAGGTGGAATACAGGATAAGCACGAAGGATATGATAAAGAAAAAGAAAGTAGAACGAAGCGCATGACCGGAGCTGCGGTATGCGAGCATGGTGTGCAGGCCTGCCACCAGGGTGATCCAGGGCACGAGCGATGCGTTTTCCACGGGATCCCAGGCCCAGTAACCGCCGAAAGTGAGTGCTTCATAAGCCCAGGCGGCGCCCATCATGATGCCGGTACCGAGGATCATAGTGCCGAACAGCGCCCATGGCATGGCGGGCTTCACCCAATCGCCGTACTGGCGCGTCCAGAGGCCGCCCACGGCGTATGCAAAAGGCACGATCACGGAAGCGAAACCGAGGAACAGCACCGGCGGGTGGATCACCATCCAGTAGTTCTTCAGCAGTACGTTCAGGCCGTTACCATCTACGAACTGTTTGAATTGCAGGTAGTTCGGATTCAGGAAGATCGGGGAATCCGGTGCGTCCTGGCGCATGAGGATGAAGGGGCTGCTGCCCACTTTGTACTCAAACCAGGGGAGATCCAGGTAAATGCCGAGCAGCATGGTGCCGAGGCAGATCTGCGCAAAGGCCAGTACGGTCATCACCGGGCCTTCCCAGCGTTTGCTGGTCCTGATCAGGATGAGGCCCAAAACGCTGTGCCATACGCTCCAGAGGAGGAAACTTCCCTCCTGCCCTTCCCAGAAGCAACTGAGGAGGTATTGCACCTCAAGGTCGCGGCTGGAGTGCTGCCAGGCGTATTTATATTCAAAATAGTGATTGGAAATGATGTAATAGAGGATGGCAAAAACGGCGAAAACGGAGAAAGCCTGCGTGATAAAAGCCCAGCGGCCCATTTTCAGCCAGGAAGCCTTTTTCAGCTCATCTTTCTGCTGAACGCTGCAGAAGTATGCAACGGTAGCCACAATTGAAGCTACAAAAGCGAGAATAGTGAAAAAATGCCCCAATTGTCCGGGAAGTAAATGCTCCCCTGCATATTTGATTTGTTCCAATTTTATGATCCGTAAGACGTTATGAAATCCCGCCGTGGCCGGGTATAGAGGCAAAGGCAGACGATATACAGTTACAGTTGTTTCTAGATATCTTTGGAGGCGCTGTAGGCCGTTTGTTCATCCTTGTATTTGGAAGGGCACTTCATGAGGATCTTGCTGCAGTGGAACTCGTTGCCCACCATTTTGCCCGTCAGTACCAGTTCTGTGGATTTTTCGAAGTCGGTGGGGCGTGTGCCGTTAAACACCACCTTGACGATGTCCCCGCTTTTATCTTTCATGTGGAAGCTGAAAAAATCGGCATTCGCAACCGGGTCGTACACCATCCCTTTGGCCTTATCCAGTGCGCCGATCACGTGAATTTCCTTTCCTTCTTTTTTCTTCGCGGTGGCAAAGGTCTCATAAGTGCTGAAATCCCCTACCATCATTACCATACCGGCAACGCAAACCGCTATTACAATGAGCAGAATAATACTTGTCTTCTTCATCCTTACCAGATTATAGTGAGCAAAGGTAGCCAAAAAAACGGTGTATAACGGCTGATATTCGTCAGGTTTACCCGCTGGGGGAACCAATTTTTACCTGTACCTTTGCGCCGAAATAAGCAAAGTACTGATTTATCATGGCTGATCTATCGCAATTTGACCCCAACTCGCCCGGATTGCTGTCCAATAACATATTCGGACTGCCTTTCAGCGAAGAGGACGCGCGGCTGGTATTGCTGCCCGTGCCCTGGGAAGTGACGGTATCCTACAACAACGGTACCGCCCGTGGCCCGGAACAGATATTTAAAGCCTCGTTGCAGGTGGATATTTATGATGCGGACGTAAAAGACGGCTGGAAGCAGGGCTTTTTTATGCGCGAAAGCAACCGCCAGCTACTGCTGAAAAGCGATTACCTCCGCAAAGAGGCCGAACTTTACCTGAAATTCCTCTCCGAAGGCGGGGATATCTCGGAAAATGAGTTCCTCCGCCGCTCTGTGGACGATGTGAACCGCGGTACGGAGAAAATGAACGACTGGGTGTACAACCAGACCAAAGAACTGCTCGAAAAAGGCAAACTGGTGGGCCTCGTGGGCGGCGACCACAGCACCCCGCTGGGTTTTTTCCGCTCCATGGGCGAATTCAAAGGCGATTACGGCATCCTGCAGATAGACGCGCATATGGACCTCCGCAATAGTTACGAAGGTTTTAAATATTCCCACGCCTCCATTATGTACAACGCGCTGACGGAGGTGCCCCAGATCAAAAAGCTGGTACAGGTGGGCGTCCGCGATTACTGCGACGAGGAAATGAATTATATCAGGAACAGCGAAGGCCGCGTGGTAACCTTCTTTGACCAGGAGATCAAAGAGCGGCAATACGAAGGCGAAGCCTGGAAAAGTATCTGCGACAGCATCATAGACCATCTGCCGCAGCAGGTATACATCAGTTTTGATATAGACGGCCTGGACCCGAAACTCTGCCCGCATACCGGCACCCCGGTGGCTGGCGGGCTGGAAGGGCCGCAGGTGTTTTATCTTTTCAAAAGACTGCTGGACAGCGGCCGCAAACTGATCGGGTTTGACCTGAACGAAGTGAGCGCCGGTCATGATGAGTGGGATGCCAACGTGGGCGCCCGCATGTTATTCAAATTGTGTAACCTGATGGTGAAATAAACATGTACAGATTCCGCATACTACATCCCAACGCCATGACACGCCTGCGATTGCAGCCGGTGATGCACGGCATGATCGGGATCCTTTTCCTGTTCAATGTAATTGGCGTGTACAAAATGGCGGACCCGAACTGGATCATCGCCGCGCTGTTTATCGTGATGGGCTTTGCCAGCCTGCTGTTCCCGTTTATGCTGCGCCGCGTGCGCAAGATCACGGAAACGAATTCCGTACTGCGGATGCTGCAGGCCTTTACCATGCTCAGCGGGTGCCTGTTCTTTTTATCGCACATGCAGCCGGTCATCGGGTTTACCCTTTTCCTGGCGGGCCTGGGCGTGGGTTACATCGGGTATGCGGAATATAAGATATTGCAACCGGCGTATGTAACGATAGACACCACCGGCATTTCACTCCCCACCGTGTTCGGCCACCGCCACCACGGATGGAACGAAATGAAAAACGTAATTTTGCGGAACGACCTGCTTACGCTCGACTATAAGAACAATAAAATATTACAGCTGGAAGTGCTGGATGAATTCGGCCCCGTGGAAGCAGCCGAAATGAATACTTTCTTTCAATCAAGGATCAGCTCATGAACGTATCGCCTTATATAATGTATTCAGATGGTAAAGGGAATATTTTTGAAGATACTTCTCTTTACGTGGTAGGCCGCAGCGGCTGGGATGCCATTCCCATCCCTGAGGACGAGTGGATAGAGCTGCCTGACGGCGGCAATCTCTACGAACTGCCGGGCCGCCGTGGCATTGGCATAGACGTAACAACCGGCGAAATGCGCCTTTGCGAAAAAGGATGGGCCGTAGCGGCTTTTATTCCTCCCGCCCATACCGGTTTTTACCTCGCCGCATACGAAACCGCGCCCGACGCGCCCACCCTGCCCCTGTTCTGCTACACGGCAGCCGGCTGGCATGATGATAAGTTTTATGTACCGGCCATCCGCATCGAGCAGGACATCCGCCAGGAATGCGCCGGCTTCAACGATTCCAAAGTACAAAGCGGCGTTTCCGGTATGCTGGAAGCCTACCCGCACAACCGCCTGGTACAGCACCTGGCGAACAATTGCGCCCTGACGTATCATTGCCCGGCAGCGCGCAACTACTTCATGGGCCGCTGGGAATGCCCCATCCCTTCTTCCCCTGCCTGTAATGCGAACTGCATCGGCTGCATCTCCTTCCAGCCGGAAGAAGAGACCATCGTGAGCACGCAGGACCGTCTCACGTTCAAACCCACCGCGGCCGAGATCGTGGAGTTTACCGTGCCACACCTGGAAACGGCGCCCTACCCCATCGTGAGCTTCGGCCAGGGTTGCGAAGGCGAGCCGCTGCTGATGTGGGAAACCATCCGCGAATCCATCCTCGAAATACGCAAACATACCCCGAAAGGGAGCATCAATATCAATACGAACGGTAGCAAGCCCAATGCGGTGCGCGAGCTTTGCAAAGCAGGGCTGAACAGTATCCGCGTGAGCCTGAACTCCGTGCGGGAACATATTTACACACCGTATTACCGCCCGAACAACTACACGTTCGCGGACATCATCGAAAGCATCAAAGTAATGCGGGAACATGGCGGCTGGGCTTCCATCAATTATTTTGTGTTCCCCGGCATGACAGACAGCGTGGAGGAATACGAAGCCCTGCGCACGATCATCCAGGAAACGGGGTTAAACATGATCCAGTGGCGGAATTTCAACATCGATCCGGATTGGTACCTGGGCAAGGTAGGCGTTACCGAAACCGGCGATTGTTTAGGCATGAAACAGATGATGGAACTGCTGCGCGATGAATTCCCCGATCTGAAATTCGGGTACTTCAATCCGCCGATGGAAAGGATCAAAGGGAATTACGAAGCGGATTTTGCACACGCGTAGATCCTGCTGAAAAGATATAAACAACGCCGCGGGCGGAACTTACACTTCCACCGCGGCGTTTTGTATTACGGGCGCCGGCGGTTCAGGCCTGGGCGTGGCATTCCCCCGTTTCAGCATCACCCTGAAACCAAGACTGGCCAGCACGCAGATGCCGCCCACGATATACCACCAGTTATTGAACCCGATACGCTCCACCACAAAAGCGCCGATGGTGGGCGCCGCGATCGTGGCTACGCAATAGGCGATCGTATACAATGCGGCGTACTGCCCGCGGTTATGTTCTTTGCTGCGGTGTATCCAGAAGTTGTTCATAAAGGGCATGCTCAGCATCTCCCCGGCCGTAAACATCACGATATATACAAATGCCACCCCGTATACCGGCGGCAGGAAATTAAACATCACATAAGCCATCCCCAGCAGAATGCAGCCCATGCTCATGTACGCCACATCCGGCCGTTTGTTCTCCAGTTTGTACACCAGTATCATTTCGATCAAAGCGATCAATATCCCGTTCACAGACATCACGATACCGATCAGGGCTTCGGACATATGGATCTTTTCCTTGAAATACACCGGCACGATGTTGAACAGCTGGAAAAGGCAGATGGCGAACAGGGTGACGAGCAGGATAAAGAAAAGGAACACTTTGTCGTTGTACGCCGAAACGCCATCCCTTACCGGCTTTGGTGTATCCACTCCCTTCGCAGCCTTACTGCGCACCGGTTTCAGGAATATACGCAGCAGGATGGCGGCCACGATGCAGGTGAAACCGTCCGTCCAGAACAGGAGATGATAACTGAAGGTGGCCAGGAGCCCGCCGATGGCGGGGCCGACGGAAAAACCCAGGTTGGAAGCCAGCCTGAGCAGGGAATAGGACCGCATGCGGGAGGTGGTGTCGCTGTAGTGCGCTATGGCGGCGCTGTTTGCCGGCCGGAAAGATTCCGCGAACACGCCCACGATAAACATCGTGGTGATCACCTGCGGGAAGGTGGACATTTGTCCTAACACCATGAACAGCAGGCCATTCATGATCAGGCTCCAGAACTGTACCGGTGCAAAACCGATGGTATCCGCCAACTTTCCACCCAACCAGGCGCCCGCGATGGCGCCCAGACCATAGATAGTGACAATCACCCCGGCCTGTTCCAATGAAAACCCCAGTTTTGACGTTAAATAAATGGTCAGGAAAGGAATCACCATAGCGCCGCTGCGGTTGATCAGCAACACGGTGGCCAGCAGCCAGACGCGGCGGGGAATGCCGCCGTATGCGTTTTTGTACAGTGAAAGCGTTTTGTGGAACATGTGGCTGCAAACTACATTTGACCCGTACAATTTCCAAGGGCGAAATGATGAACCGCATTAGCACAGGATGAATCCGGCGCATGGCAATGAGGCTGCGCGAACAGCCCGGCGGCGATGGTATAATTATCATGCAAGGTTACCGCAAGGCTGCGATCCCCGGTACTCAAAATCCATGGCCGTATCCGGCAGGAAATTTGCAGCAAAGGGGCGGATTACCGCCGTAACAAAAAAATATTAACTTTGGAACACCATGGCTGATCAAAAACAAGAAAAAAACGTAAAAGCAGCCGGCGTCACTATCGCCGTGCATGCGTTACTGTTAGTGGGGCTGTTCCTCATCAGTTTCTCCGCACCTCCGCCCCTGCCGGACCAGGACCTGGGCATGGAAGTGAACCTCGGTACATCAGACGATGGCATGGGCGACGAGCAGCCGCTCAACCCCAATCCCCCGGCCGCGGCACAACCTGCGCCTTCTATCCCGCCTCCCGCGCCCGCACAGGCTGAAGAGCAGGGGAACACACAGGAGCTGGCCACGCAGAACGAAGAAGAAGCGCCCGAAGTGAAACAGCCGCCCAAACCCGCACCCAAACCAAAAGAGATTGCCAAAACGATAGAGACCAAAACAGAAAAAGTAACACGCAAGCCCAAGGCCGTGCAGCCTCCCGCCCCCACTCCGCCCGCTCCCCCGAAACCGAAAGCGGTATTCACCGGCGGCACTTCCACCAGTGCGAACAGCGGAAATGGAGCGAACGGCAGCAATAACTCCACCGGCGAAGGCAATACCGGCAGGCCCGGCGACCGCGGCGTAATAGGCGGCGATCCCAATGCCACGGGTTATACCGGTACGCCCGGTGCGGGAAGAGGCGCGTCGGACTTCAGGCTCAGCGGCCGCAACCTCGTAAACCGCCCTTCAGTAGAATGGGATGGCAACGAAACCGGCTACGTTTCCGTAAGCATTAAGGTGGACCGCAACGGCAATGTGACCAGCGCTACGCATTCCCTGCGCGGCTCTACTATCAACAATCCTGCGGCGGTGCGCATCGCGCGCGACGCGGCCATGCGGATAAAATACAATGCCAGCACGGATGCGCCGGAAGAACAATTCGGCACTATCCGTTTTTATTTCAAAGCGCAATAAGATAAACACGGCAGAATAATCCGGTTATTTTCCCGTTATATGAACTAATGCGAACCAATCCGCGGACTATTCTATGCTGCATACAAGACTTCTAATAGCCATGCTGATGCTGTGCGCTGCTGTTTCAACGCAGGCCCAGGTCTTCCCGGGATATCACACCAGCCAGTATGCAGGCATACACGCTGTGCCCTTCAACCCCGCACTCGCCGCAGGCACCCGTTACCGCTGGGATGTGAACATTGTGGGCCTGGATGCGAAAGCAGGCAATACTTATATCCGCGCAAACAAATCATCCCTGCTCTCCGGTGACAAACTCGTAAGAAACGTAGATTATTTTCCTGACAGCACCGCTACCCGTAAACAATACGGCTGGGGCAGCGCGGATCTCATGCTGCCGTCCGTACTTTATTCCATAGACGAAAGACAATCTGTTGCATTCACCTGGCGCGTGCGCGGCTCCTCATACGGCGGAGGCGTCGAAACTTCCACTGCCAATTTCTTTACGCTCAACTACCCTAACCCCCGTTTCTTCGACCGCACGTTTGCGGACAACTACGGCAGCGGGATGGGTCATGCCTGGAACGAATTCGGGTTCAGCTACGCCCGCGTGATCAAGGACCAGGGCGATCACCGCTGGAAGGCCGGCATTACCGTCAAATACCTCGGCGGACAAGCAGCCGCATACGGCGTGGGCCGGGACGCCGCTTTTGTGTTTGAAGACCGGAACAGAGTGGACATCAACAGCGGTAAATTCTTTTACGGATACAACGAAGGATTGGATGAATGGGACAAGAACAATCAATTGTCCAACTTCAGCCCTTTCCAGAACCCGGGCATCGGCGCGGACATTGGCGTGGTATACGAATGGCGGCCGGACAACGACGGGTTTAATACCATGCAGGAAGGTGGGGACTGGAACCCCGACGCCGATACCTGGAAGGCACGCATAGCGGTGTCCATTGTGGACATTGGCGGCATCAGCTACAAGAAGTCCGCAACCAGTGCGGACCTAGACATGCGCGCGCAGGACTTCCCGGCCAGCCTGCTCAATAAAAGAAAAGAAGAAAGCATGCGGGCATGGACCAGCCGCCTCTCCAGTATGTTCACCCCGCTGGAAACAGACGAGAAATTTTACATGAACCTGCCCACCAGCCTGAACCTGATGGGCGATTACAATATCGACGGGCGCTTTTTTGTGAGCGCCAGCGCCACTATTGCACTGAACGGCGGCAAAAAGGACGACAACAAAACCACCGCCCTCACACAATTCCAGATCACTCCCCGGTGGGAAAGCACGCACCTGGGCGCCTACCTCCCCATCCAGGTGAACCGCTTCGGGCAGGCGGATGCGGGTGTGGCACTGCGTGCAGGGCCGCTGGTACTGGGCTCCGCCAGCCTGTTCACAAACCTCTTCCGCGAAAATATCAATCATGCGGATGTATTCGTAGCTTTGCGGATAATTCCGATCCGTTTCAACAAATGGAGCTGGGATAAAGGCAACGGCGGTATCTTCCGGAAGAAGCGTAACCAGCTGGGTTGCCCCGACATCTAGCCAGGCGATTTATGAATTATCAGCAAACCATCGAATTTCTGTACAGCCAGCTGCCCATGTTCAGCAAAGTGGGCGCGTCCGCGTTAAAAAACGACCTGCTCAATATCCGCGAGCTGTGCGGCATACTCGGCCACCCCGAACAAAAGTTCCCTACCGTACACATAGCCGGCACAAACGGCAAAGGCTCCACCAGCCATATGCTCAGTGCCATCCTGCAACAGGCGGGTTACAAAACAGGCCTGTATACTTCCCCTCACCTGCACGATTTCCGGGAAAGGATCAAAATAGACGGCGAAATGATCCCGCAAGATGAAGTGGTGCGTTTTACCGAACGTATGAAAGGCAATATCGCCACCATCCAGCCATCTTTTTTTGAGCTGACGGTGGCCATGGCCTTTGAATATTTTGCGCAGCAGAAAGTAGACATCGCGATCATAGAAACCGGCCTTGGCGGCCGTTTGGACAGTACAAACATCATCACCCCCCTTCTTTCCCTGATCACCAATATCAGTTACGATCACATGAATATACTGGGCGACACCCTGCAGCAGATCGCGTTTGAAAAAGCGGGTATCATTAAGCCGGATACGCCTGTGGTGATCAGTGAAACGCAACCTGAATCCATCCGTGTGTTCAGGGATACGGCGGACCTCCGCAATGCCCCCATCCGGTTTGCGGACCAGGAGTACCGCATCATCCACCGCCAACCGGGGCCTGATACGCTGCATCTTACCGTTGAATATATTCCTACCGCGGATGTGGAGCTGTATGTGCTGGACCTTCCCGGGCATTACCAGGAAAAAAACCTCGTGGGCGTGCTGGCGGCAATGGAGATATTGCAGCTGAAAGGTTTCCCTGTACCGCAGGCGGTCATCAGCGCGGCATTGTCCAATGTAAAACGCCTGACCGGTCTGGGTGGCCGCTGGGAGGTGATATCACAAGCGCCTTATACCGTACTGGATGTGGGGCACAACGAAGCAGGCATTCACGCCATCATGGAGCAACTCGCGCTGGAGAGTTTCCGCCGGCTGCATATTGTAACGGGTTTTGTAAAAGATAAAGATGTAATGGCCGCATTAAAACAGCTGCCACCCGATGCCATCTATTATTTCACGAAAGCGCAGATACCCCGCGCCATGCATGAAACCGACCTGCTGAAACTAGCCGGGGAAGCGGGTTTAAAAGGGCTCTCCTATCCTGATGTGCCCGCGGCTTATGCAGCCGCGCTGGCCGCCGCGGGCAAGGAAGATATGATCCTGGTCTGTGGCAGCGTATTTATCGTAGGCGATATGCCGGTGAGCTCAGGGAGGATGTAAACACCCCGTATCCCTGCTGGGTGCCGTCGGGAGTCGCGCAGAACGTCAGCCGGAAAAGTACAATTACTTCCCGCTCAATTCCTTTAGTTTTTCCAGCCCGTAATACAGGCAGCTTATATGCAGGGCCTGCAAAAACTCACGTTTTTTCAGCATGGCTTCCAGTTCCGGAATGCTTACTTCAAGCACTTCAATTTCCTCGTTATCGTCCAGCTGCTGCTCCTGCACTTTTTTGCCGCCGGTGGCCAGGAACATATGTACCAGGTTCGTCGTGGTGGAAGGATTGGCGGATACTACGCCGAGATCATATACTTCGCTGAACGCGTACCCCGTTTCTTCCAGCAATTCGCGGCGCACGGCCACTTCCGGGCTCACGTCTTCCGGGTCCATCACGCCGCCGGGTATTTCCACCAGCACACGGCCGATGGCATGGCGGTACTGGCGTATGAGCAGCACCTTGCCGTCTTCCGTGAGTGCCATCGCATTTACCCAGTCAGGATATTCAAGCACATAATAAGCGTCCACCTGTTTGCCATGCGGGGTTTCGCAGACGTCTTTGCGAACGGTGAGCCAGGGCTCCCTGAACAGGTATTCCGATCCTAAAAGTTTCCAGTCCAATGCAGCGGGTATTTAATGGTTAAAATTTTTTACCAGCCTTCGCGCTCTTTCAGCTTTTCGATATGCGCCAGGTGGTGCAGGCCGTGCCAGCTGTAGTTTGCGAGATGCGTGGCCATATTGTTCACGGCGTTGTTGCCGGGGTGAAAAAAGGTCTTGTCCCAATGGCGCGCTTCCATATGCTCCAGCACGGCCACCCAGCGGGTGTGCAGTGCATGCAGCAGGGTAATGGATACGTTGATGGGCGTGTATTGCACATCGGGCAGCTCGGCCCATGCCGTTTCGTCGTATGGTTTAATGGTGGGATTGTCTTCCGTAAGGGCCAGTTTCAGGCGCGTAAGCCCGTTCATATGCGAATCCGCCACGTGATGTACCACCTGTGCCACCGTCCAGCCGCCGGGGCGATAGGGCGTGCCCAGCTGGTGCGCATCGAGGTTCTGAATGGCCAGTTCCAGCAGCGAAGGCAGGTACCTGATATCGTTGATGTACTTCTTCCGCATCTCTGCGGTGATCACGGCGGGCGCATGGAAGCGGCCGATAGGATAGCGTAGATCTTCCATTATACGGGATGTTTGACTTGTTATTCTTCGCGAAGGTCTTTGCCGGTAAGGTGGATGAACACATCCTCCAGGTTCGCCAGCTTCACTTCTTTTTTACGCTCAAAACCTCCTGCCACCAGCTGGTCTATCAATGCATCCGGGGTATCCAGGGCAATGATCTTCCCGCTGTCCACGATCGCGCAGCGGTCGCAGAGGAACTCTGCTTCGTCCATGTAATGGGTGGTGATCACCACGGTGGTGCCCTGGTCGCGCACTTGCTGGATCAGCGTCCAGAGGTTGCGGCGGGCCTGCGGGTCCAGCCCGGTGGTGGGCTCGTCCAGGAAAATGATGCGCGGGCGGTTGATGAGCGTGGTGGCGATGGAAAAACGTTGTTTCTGGCCGCCGGAGAGGGATTTGTATTTCTCTTTGGCCTTGTCTTCGAGGTTGAACTGTTTCAGCAGCTCCATACCGTCCACTTTTCGGTTGTAGAGGCCGCCGAACAGGTCTATCAGTTCCAGCAGGTTGAGGCCGGGATAATATCCCGAGGTTTGCAGCTGCACGCCGATGAGCTGTTTGATGGCTTCGGGGTTATCGTCCAGGTTGAGACCGTTCACCGTTACGGTGCCGGACGTCTTTTCCCGGAGGGTCTCGATGATCTCCAGCGTGGTGCTTTTACCGGCGCCATTCGGCCCCAGGAGGCCAAAAACCTCGTTTTCGTATACGTCGAAGCTGATCCCTTTCACGGCGGTGAAGTCCCCGTATTTTTTCACCAGGTCCCTCACCTCAATGATCTTTCGTTTTTCCATGGGACCAAAATACGGCAAAAAACATTGCAGCGTATCCCGAATGTGAAGAGGCGTTTGGAAACCTCCCTGTGCGCGGGATCAGGGGGAAAGGCCGCGGCCGCCTCCCCGGTTAACTGTGCGCCACGGAGTGAAACAGCCCCGGATCGCAGGCTTCCTAAAATGCGTAAAGGCGCAGTTTCCTGCGCCCCTACACTCAAAATAAACAGTTAGTAAGCAGTTATTTTTTAGCCGTTGCAGCCGGCTTGTTGATGAATATCTGCGTGAAATAAACGATGTTGCCTTTGCCCCTGGCCGTACCGATGCCGATCAGGTTAAAGTCGCCCAGCATGTTCTTGCGGTGGCCCGGGCTTTTGATCCAGCCATCCACTACCGCTTCGGCGCTGAGGTTGCCGTAAGCCACATTCTCCGCAGCAGCGCGCACGGTGCCCAGTTTTTTGGAAATATCATCCACCCTGGATTCAAACCCGTCGTGCCCGAAATTCCTGCGGCCGGTAGCCATGGACTTGCTGTGGTCCCTCGCTTCGATGCTGATCACGTTGCTGATCTCCAGCGGCTTCAGGCCTTTGGTACGGCGGAACTTGTTCACATAAAAAAGGATATCTTCCTCTACACTCTTCTCATCTCCTTCCCTGGCTGTGGTATTGGCACTGGTGGATGTGGAAGTGGCAACGGGCCTGGAGCAGGCTACCGATTGGGAAGCGGCAAACACAAAAGTTGCCAGTACAAGGATCTTACAATAATGCTGGTTAAACATGTTTCTTTAAACGGTTTTTATATACCAAAAATTGTATGATCCAATATCAGGCCAAAAGTTTAACGGAGCGTTTCCTTCACCGCTTCCACCATGTTCTTTGAACCGATGAAGATAGGTATACGCTGGTGCAGCTCCGTAGGCTTGATGTCCAGCAGGCGGCGCTCCCCGTCCGCAATGGCCATGCCTCCCGCCTTCTCCATGAGGAAAGACATGGGGTTGCACTCATAACAAAGCCTCAAACGGCCTTGTGTATATTTTCCAAAGATGGGATACATAAAGATGCCGCCCTGTATGAGCGTGCGGTGTATCTCAGACACCATGCAGCCTACAAAACGGTGGCGGTACACCCGCTGGGTGTTATCCTTTGCCATGAACAGGTCTATGGCATTCCTTACCTTTTCTTCATACAGATGGTAATACCCCACATTCACGGAGAAAATATCGCTGTCCTCGGGTACTTTCAGGTTCGGGTGGCTGAGGCAGAACTCCCCGATGCTGGGGTCCAGCGTGAAGCCCTGCACGCTCCGGCGCGTGGCGTATACGAGCATGGTGGAAGAGCCATAGATGATGTACCCCGCGGCGATCTGCTGGCTGCCGGGCTGCAGGAAGTCTTCCAGCGTGCAGCGTGTACCGTTGGGGGAAAGACGGCGGTATACGGAAAAGATAGTGCCGATGGAAACATTCACGTCGATGTTGCCGGAACCGTCCAGCGGGTCCATGAGCACCACGTATTTGGAGTTCATGGACAGCTCGTCTTCAAAAGCGATAAACTCCTCGTTTTCCTCGGAGGCCACCCCGCAGCAATAGATACTGTTGCGCAGCGTGCTGATCAGCTGGTCGTTTGCAAATTCATCGAGCTTTTTCACGGCTTCGCCCTGTACGTTGGTTTTACCAGCTTCGCCCAGTATGTCCGCAATGCCTGCCTTGTTCACTTCCACATTCACTCTTTTGGAAGCCAGGCCGATATCCCGGAGGAGGCCGGAAAGCTGGCCGGTAGCGCCGGGGTAGTTGCGCAGTTCCTGGATCGTGAACTCATCCAAAGTCATCACTCGTTTGTTCATTTTCATATACGTGTTTAGGTTTGGGTGCGCTAAAATAAGCTAAATCAAGGGGTTTTATAAGAAAACGGTCATTCCCCGCCAAAGAGATTTTTAAACAATTCTACAATTGATGTACTTTTGCGGGATATTTTTTAAAAGAAGAGGTTTCTCCTTATGAAGGTTTTCAAATTTGGCGGCGCAAGTTTAGAAACTATTGAGCGCATACAACAGGTGGGTAAAATCATCCAGTCATTTCCTGACGATAAGCTGCTTGTCGTAATATCGGCAATGGGCAAAACGACCAATGAACTGGAAAAAGTCGCCCAGAACTATTTCATGCGTAAAAGAGAGATAGCCGCGCAGCTGCTTTACAACATAGAGCAGCAGCATATCCAGACCGCGGAGAACCTGCTGGGTACCCGCGAACACCCGCTGTTCGTACAATTGCAGCAGTTCTTCACCGAAGCGGAATGGACCCTCGGCGAAAAACCCACCCGCAATTACGATTATTATTACGATCAGCTCGTGGGCCTGGGCGAACTCCTCAGCACCGCTATCGTGAGCGCGTACTTCAACCAGGCGGGCATTGTGAACAGCTGGGTGGATGTAAGGGATGTGTTCAGAACGGACGATAACTTCCGTGATGCGAATATCAACTGGGAAATAACGGAATTGCAGGTGAACCAGAAGGTAATGCCGCTGTTCAACGCCGTGAACATCGTGATAGCACAGGGTTTTATCGGCAGTACGGACCAGAATGAAAGCGTCACCCTCGGCCGCGAGGGCAGCGACTTTTCCGCCGCCGTATTTGCCAACCTGCTGAATGCGGACAGCCAGACCATCTGGAAAGATGTGGAAGGCCTGAAAAATGCAGATCCCAAACTCTTTGCGGACACCATCAACATCCCCGAGATCGCATACGGGGAAGTGATCGAAATGGCGTATTACGGCGCGCAGGTGATCCATCCCAAGACCATCAAACCTTTACAGAACAAACAGATCCCCTTATACGTAAAATGTTTCCTGGACAAAGACCTTCCGGGCACCGTGATCAGGCAGGATGCAGACAACCGCAAGCTGCCGCCCCTCATTGTGCTGAAGAAAAACCAGGTGCTGATCTCCATCACTTCCCGCGATTTCTCCTTTATTACCGAAGACAGGATCAGCGACATTTACGAGATCTTCCACGACAAAAAGATCAAGATCAATCTCACGCAGAATGCCGCGATCACTTTCTCCTGCTGTATAGATAATAACCCGGAGAAGATTGAACTGCTTATCAAAGCCCTGCACGAAGGGTTCAAGATCTCCTATAACGAAGGCCTTGAACTGCTCACTGTAAGACATTACAAAAACGGTTTGCTGGAAGAGCTGACGAAAGGAAGGAAAGTATTGCTGGAACAACGTTCTGACAATACCGTACAGCTCGTGATGAAGTTGCCGCCCCAATGAGAGAACGCCGCGATCCCGGCACCTTACAGGTCTCTCCCCCTGTAAAAGGTGTCATCCAAATGCCGGAACCGCAACGTTCCATCACCGGCGTACATTTTTCCCATAAGCATAAAAGTGCATTTGCGGAATGTCCCCTGCGGGACGGCGTTGCTGTTACTATACAAATCCTAGAATAACGCGCTGTTCAAATATACACGCCATCTTTTCCTGTTACACAACAATTCAACCGGCCAGGGTTTGCGGCTGCCATACGGCCGTTTTTAGCGGCGCAAATGCATTCGTGGGGAGGAAACGGTCGTTCGTAGACAAAATTCCGGGCAGGCAAGGCATATCCTGGCTCAGGAAAGCTCCCGCAGCACCAGTTCCTTATAACTCCGCCCGATGGGAATGGGCTTCCCGTTGATCTCGATATCCGTAGCGGTAAAGGCGTCAATTTTGTCTTTAGCCACGATGAACGAGCGGTGGATGCGGATGAAGTTGTTCCTTGCCAGCAGCTCTTCTATTTCACCCAGCTGGAACTTGGTGAGGATGGTTTGTTTGTGCGTGGTGATGCCGATGTATTCTTTGAGGCTTTCGATGTAGAGTATTTCATCAAGATAGACCTTCACTTTCTTTTTACTGACATTAAAAAACAGGTAAGCCCTTTCCGGCGGTGTTACCCGCGCGGGCAGCGGTGCCGCGGGTGCGGGCAGCGGCTGTTGCCGCACTTTGTTCACCGCTGTGAGGAACCTGCTGAACTCGATGGGCTTGAGCAGGTAATCCGTTACATTCAGCTCGTACCCTTCCAGCGCGTATTCCTGGTAAGCAGTGGTGATGATGATCTGCGGCGGGTGTTTGAGGGCTTTGATAAAAGCGAACCCTTTGAGTTTGGGCAGATGGATGTCCAGGAAAATGAGGTGTACCTGCTCCCGTTGTAATACTTCCATAGCAAAGATGGCGTCCGCGCATACGGCCTTCAGCTCCAGGAAAGGCACCTGGCGGATGTAGTCGCACAGCACTTCCGCGGCCAGCGGCTCGTCTTCCACGATGATGCAGTTAAATTTTTGCATGACTGTCCAGGTTGATGGTCAATACTACTTTGAATACGGCGGCTTCTGAAAATACGAGCAACTGGTGTTCGGTATACATCAGCTCCAGCTGCCGCCGCACGTTGCCCAGCCCGATCTTGTGCTGGCTGTTGTTTCCTTCATGCTCGCGGTTGTTTTCCACGGTAAAGGTCAGTATTCCTTTTTGGAGGCGCAGGTCCATATGCACGTATGAATCGAAACGGGTTTCACTGACGCCGTGTTTAAAGGCGTTTTCCACGAAAGGCATCAGCAGCAGCGGCGCCACGGGGTGTTGCTCCTGGTCTATGTCCTGTGTGAAGGTAACATTCAGGCGGTTGTTGTAACGGATCCTTTCGAGGTCCAGGTAATCGTTGATCATCCTGATCTCTTCCGCCATCGTGATCATGCCTTTGCCGGATTCGTAGAGCATAAAACGCAGCAGTTTGGAGAGTTTCATCACGATCTCCGGCGCCTGGTCGCTTTTTTTGCGGGTGAGCGCGTAGATGTTGTTCAGGGTATTGAAGAGGAAATGCGGGTTCGTCTGGTTCCGCAGGAACTTCAGTTCTGTTTCCAGTTTTTCCTTTACGAGGTCCTTTTCCCGCACCCGCGCGGAAAGCTGCATCCGCAGCAGTTTGAAGGCCACGGCGGTGGCGCATACAAACCCGATGTCTATAATCCCCAGCAGCAGCCTGGGCAACGAAAACAACGCGCCGGGTTTGCCGATGCCATCATAAACAACCTGGTTGATGTAATACACGAACGTAACGCGGTATAGCACCAGCGAAACGGCCATCACGGCTATCACCTGGAGCGTGACCCAGGCGAGGTTCCGTTTTTCCTTCAGCACCTGCGGCACGGCGGCGTACAATACAAAATAGGTGATGATAAGTTTAGGCATGGTGGCTGCGGTAGCGGCATGAAGCGCTATTATAAAACGCCTGCCATCCGGCACGCCGGCCATCAGGGCGGCGGACCAGGTATATTCCATCAGGGCGTCCTGGAGGGTATAGGCCACCCAGAACAAGACATGTAAGAGCCATCGCTTCATCAGGGCCAAAAGTCGGTAAAAAGCATTTATATGAAGGCAAAAACATCCAAACGGCCGGTTTCGCAGGCCAGACGACAGGTAACAACAACCGGCGTTCAACTCCTTTCTATCTGTTTTCTTTTCTTTCCTTTTTGTATTTTAATTTATTATTAAAAATGAAGAAATTCTTATTATTTTGTTACCAATAACCATATTTTGTAAACTGTTCATAAGACCAAAATCAAGCGGATCTGTTCCGAAAGACTGAAAAGTTCCACCATAAGCATTTGAAAAACATTATGATAGGCATGTTATTTAGTTCTCTTAACAATTCTTTAATGGTTACTTAACCTGAAAGAAGAAGTAAACTCTTCTTTTATTCTCAACTTGCGTCCGCAATCCATTTGTTTCGCTGACGCTTTTTTACTGACAGTGCAGGTAACTGCTCTGAACGGACTTGTCGTTTTCGCACTCTTTGTATTTGTATAACTATAAAACCTTCAAACATGCTCACCACGCTTCGATCACTCAGCGGCTGGTTGCTATTGCTACTCTGCCTTTTCCCGGCATTGGCCAATGCCCAGCAGACAGGCGCCACCTTATCCGGCGTAATTACAAGCTCTAAAGGCGAACAACTTCCCGGCGTTACCATTGAAGCCAGAATGACGGACGGCCAGCGCAAAGGCACTGCCTCTCTTTCGGACGGCAACTACACTCTCGCCAATCTCCCGGAAGGCGTTCCTTTACAGATCACTTTTACATTCCTCGGATTTGAATCCCTTGTGATCAAGAACAAAATTTTAAAAAATGGCAACAACGCTCTTTCCGTTCAGTTACTGGAAGGAGACAGGAAATTGAATGAACTGGTAGTAGTAGGTTACGGCACCCAGAAAAAAGTGAACCTCACCGGCGCCATCGCCCAGGTGGATTCCAAAGCGCTGGAAAACCGCCCTGTAGCCAACGTAACACAGGCCCTGCAGGGTGCTATCCCCGGGCTTAACATCAACTTCACCGATGGCCGCCCCGGCGCAAACGGCCGCTTCAACATCCGCGGCACCAACCCGCTCAGCTCCGGCGCCACCCCGCTGGTACTGATAGACGGTGTACCCGGTTCAATGAACAACGTGAACCCGCGCGACATCGAGACTTTTACCGTACTGAAAGATGCCGCCGCTTCCGCCATCTATGGCGCGCGCGCAGCATTCGGCGTAATACTGATCACCACCAGGACGCCTAAAAAAGGTAAACTCAACGTTAACTACGGCAACAACTTCTCTAAATCCTATAACACCGTAAGCACAGACTTCATCACCGACGGTTACACTTCCGCCATGCTGAACGACGAAGCTTTCCTCGTAACCACCGGCAACACTTATACAAGATATACCCCGGCGGACATGGAGGAACTGAAAAAACGCCAGACGGACAAATCGCTGCCCACCGTGATCACAGACGTCCGCAACGGCCGTGAACAATACGTTTATTATGGTCATACCGACTGGTGGAAAGAATTTTTCCTGCCCGCACAGGACGGTATGGAGCACAGCCTGAGCGTTTCCGGCGGTACTGAGAAAGTAGACTTCCTGCTTTCCGGCCGCATGTACAACAAAAAAGGCATGATGCGCTACGACCGTGACGAATACAATTCGTTCAACCTCCGCACCAAACTCACCGTGAGGGCCACTAAATGGCTGACGTTCACCAACAATACCCAGTTCATGATCGGCAAGTACACCTACCCAGGCTGGGACCCGAACACGAACTTCGTGAACACTACCGTACACGCCCTTCCCTCTTATCTTCCCAAAAACCCGGACGGCACCGCCACTTACATCACTGCTCTGAATAACTACCAGATCGGCGACGGCCTGTTTTCCGACCTGCTTTACGGCAAAAACAAAGGCATTCAGCGCTGGAACGAGCTGATGAGCACCTGGGGCGCTACCATCAGGGTGAATGACAACATCAACCTGTACGCGAATTACACCTTTACGCTGAACCCTGCCAGGGACAACGATAACCCGACTATCTCCACCTACAGGCAGACTTCTTCTCCGTATTCCATCTATCCCGGTGTGATCGCCAAAGTGCCCAGGCCCGACTTCCTCCGCGAAGAGAACAACCAGGACTACTATCACGTTGCCAACGCCTATGGCGAGTTCCAGAAAAGTTATGGCAAACATAACGTGAAGTTCATGGCGGGCTACAACCAGGAGCTGAAACAGTTCAAACGCGTAACATCCGAGCGCGGCGACCTGCTGTCCCAGGACCTGAACGACGTGAACCTCGGCTCCGGTTATTACACCCTCACCGGTGACCAGAGCGAATGGGCGCTGCTCGGCTTCTTTGCCCGCGCGAACTACGATTACAAAGGCAAATACCTGCTGGAACTGAACGGCCGCTACGACGGAACTTCCCGTTTCCCGAAAGGCCAGCGCTTCGGCTTCTTCCCCTCTGTTTCCGCAGGCTGGAGGATCAGCGAAGAAAGTTTCTTCGAGCCGCTGAAAAAGACCATCAACGACCTGAAATTCCGTGCTTCCTACGGTCAGCTCGGCAACCAGGTTACTTCCAACTACCCTTATATTCCGTTGCTCGCACGCGGTACTTCAGACTGGATCGCAGGCGGCAAAAAGATCGAGTTCCTGACCGCTCCCCCTGCGATCTCCCCGAACCTGACCTGGGAAAGGACCGCTTCACAGAACTTCGGTATCGATATGGGGCTGCTTCAGAACAAACTGTCCGTAAGCCTGGATTATTACATCCGCGACACGAAGGACATGCTGACCAGGGGCGCCACCGTACCGGTAGTATTCGGTACCACCGAAGCGCGTGAAAACGCCGCCGATCTCCGCACAAAAGGTTTTGAAATCAGCATCAACTACAACGACCAGTTCGATCTCGCAGGCAAACCCTTTATGTGGAGCATCGGCGCGAACCTCAGCGATTTCAGCTCTGTGATCACCAGGTTCTCCAACGACAACAAACGCCTGAATGATTATTACGTAGGCCAGAAATACGGCGAAATGTGGGGTTACCTCACAGACGGTTACTTTAACAGCGACGAAGAAGCCGCCGCATGGCAGGCCAAAGTGAACCAGGACCTCGTTGGTTCCAACATCAAAAGCGCTTCCGGCCAGTGGAACAAACTGCGCGCGGGCGACCTGAAATTTAAAGATATCAACAACGACGGCACGATCAGCCCGGGCCTGAACACCCTCAGCGATCATGGTGACCTCGTATACCTCGGCAACAGCCAGATCCGCTACCCGTATGCCTTCAACGGCTCCGCCAGCTGGAATGGCATAGACCTGTCCTTCTTCTTCCAGGGCATCGGTAAAAGAGACTGGTACCCCGGCGCCAACGCGGACAAATTCTGGGGCCCCTATAGCCGTCCTTATTATTCCTTCCTCCCCACCAATTTCGAAGACCTGGTGTGGACCCCGGAAAAAGGCCAGGACAGCTACTTCCCCCGTCTGCGCGGTTACATCGCTCTCAATGGCAACAACCCGCTCACCAATACGAACGACAGGTACATGCAGGACCTGGCTTACCTCCGCCTGAAAAACCTCACCATCGGTTATTCCCTGCCTGACCAACTGCTGAAGCGTATTAAAATAAACCGCCTCCGCGTGTATGTAAGCGGCGACAACCTGGTAACCTGGACCAAGCTGGAATCCAAATACATCGATCCGGAGCAGGCTGCCGCTGACGCAAACGGCCGCGTTTATCCGTTCGGTAAAACATTCTCAGCCGGCCTGGACCTGTCCTTCTAACCAATTAAAAGAGCATCGAAATGAAAAAGCAAATATCCATACTTGCCATCGCCGCAGCCGGTCTTTTCTCCAGCTGCAGCAAATTCATGGACCGTCAGCCGCTATCCCAGATCGCGCCGGACCAGTATTTTAATAACGACAACGAGGCGAAGTTCTACCTGAACTCCCTTTACAGCATCTTCCCCAACGCGGAAGGCGTATATAACGAAGACATCGATAACATCGTAAAACAATCCCTCGGCGACAACATCACCGGCCGCCGTACAGTGCCCCTTACCGGAGGCAACTGGACATGGGGAGAACTGCGTAAGATCAATTTCTTCCTGGACAACTACAACCGCGTGATGCCTGAAAGCCAGGCCGCGCGGTATGCAGGCGTAGCCAAATTTTTCCGCGCCTACTTCTACTTCGATAAAGTACAGCGTTTCGGCGATGTGCCCTGGTATTCCCACGTCGTATTGCAGAATGACAAGGTTATGCTGACCAAAGCAAGAGATCCCCGCAAACTGGTGGTGGATTCCATCATTGCAGACCTGGACTATGCTATCGCCAACATCGATGATGCCGCGGCTCCGGCCGGTACCACTCCTACCGAAGTAGTGAACAGGTTCACCGCTATGGCGCTGCTCAGCCGCGTTTGCCTGTACGAAGGCACCTGGAAAAAGTACCGTGGCGAAACCGGTTGGGAAGCCCTGCTCACCAAAGGAGCTGCCGCAGCCGAACAACTGATGAACACCGCGAAATACAAGATCTATAAATCCACTCCCAATAAGGCGTACCTGGAGCTTTTTGCATCCATCAAGCCTATCCAGGAAGAGATCATCTTCGCCAGGAACTTCAGCAACGAGCTTTCCGTATGGCACAACGTGAACTACTACACGATCACTTCTTCCTACGGCAAACCCGGCCTGGACAAAGAACTCGTGAACAGTTACCTGATGGCGGACGGAACCCGTTTTACGGACATCAACCGTTACGACACCATCACTTTTTACGCCGAAACCCAGAACCGCGACCCGCGTCTTTCCCAGACCATCCGCACTCCCGGTTACGCGCGCATCGGTACTACCAACCCGCTGGTGCCTGACTTTGGCGCAAGCGTGACCGGTTACCAGCTGATCAAGTTCGTGACCGACATGTCCTTCGATTCATTCAACCGCTCCATCAACTCCATGCCGATTTTCCGCTACGCTGAAGTACTCCTCAACTACGCTGAGTGCAAAGCGGAACTGGGCACGCTTACCCAGGCGGACATCGACAAATCCATCAAACTCCTGCGCGACCGCGTGGCAATGCCCAATCTCGATGTGGCAGCCGCTAATGCAAACGTAGACCCTTACATGGAAGCACAATACCCTTCGGTTATCGGCGGGAACAAAGGCGTGATCCTCGAGATCCGCCGCGAAAGAAGGATCGAACTGGTAATGGAAACTTACCGCTGGAACGACCTCATGCGCTGGAAATCAGGCCAGAGCCTGGTACGCCAGTTCAAAGGCATGTACTTCCCCGGTGTTGGCCAGTATGACCTGGACCGCAACGGCAAAACAGACGTGCATATCTACGAAGGCACCAAACCTCCGGCTGTAGCAGGCGTTCAGTACTTCAAACTGGGCACTGAAATAGACCTGACAAACGGCGCCACAGGCGGCAACGTGATCATCAACCGCAGCACCGCCAAGACCTTCCAGGAAAACAGGGATTATCTTCAGCCTATTCCCATCCAGGAAAGACAGCTGAACTCCAACCTGTCTCAGAATCCTAACTGGGTAGACGGCCTGTAATCAGTCCCGATCCATAACAACTATAATACAAAGGGCTGCCCTGTTCGCAGGTGCAGCCCTTTCTTACAAGATCCACGTCCAACAAAAAAGCCGCGTCCTCCATGGAGCGGCTTTTTTGTTATACTGATTGAAAGTATTATTTCACCCTCACCGGGTCTGCCGGTTTCGGCACCGGTTCGTATGATTTTGTTTTCAGTTCTTCCAGCAATACCTGCACGCCTCTTTCCAGCTGCGGGTCGCGGCCGGCGATCACGTCCGCGGGCGTCTGTTCCACATCGATGTCCGCGGGGGTACCGTGGTTCTCGATGATCCAGTTGCCTTTGGTGTCGTAGATGCCGAAGCTGGGCGATGTAACGCTGCCGCCATCGATCAGGGTGGGATAACCGCTGATGCCTACCAGAATGCCCATCGTACGTTTCCCGATCAGCTTACCAAGCTTTTTCTGGGAGAACATCCAGGGCATCATATCGCCGCCGGAGCCTGCGTATTCGTTGATCAGCATGGCTTTGGGGCCGTAGATGGAATTACCGGGCGTGGTAAAGCTGCGGCCGTCACGTACACCCCAATAGCTAAGCACCTCGCGGTTCAGCACGTCGATGATATAATCCGCCACGGAACCGCCACCGTTGAAACGTTCGTCCAGCAGCAACGCTTTTTTGTCCGTCTGTGCAAAGAACATCCTGTTGAAGGAGGTATATCCCTGCTGGCCGGTGTTCAGCATATACACATAAGCGATCTTACCGTTGCTGAGCTGGTCCACCTTGCGGCGGTTGTCTTCCACCCAGCCGGAATGACGAAGATCCATTTCATTGCTCAGGCTAATGGGCTCCACAGTGATCTCTCGCGCGCCTGTTTCATTCGGCTGACCGTTTATTTTCAGCTGTACCTGTTTACCTACCTGGCCTTCCAGCAATTGGTCGATGCTCATGTCTTCCGTCAGATCCCTGCCGTTCACCGCGAGGATGTAATCGCCTTCTTTCACATTCAGGCCGGCCACGCCGAGCGGTGCTTTATTGCCGGGGTACCAGCGTTCGGTGGTGTATATTTTTTTGATGCGGTACTTGCCGTTGCTGATCTCATAATCCGCGCCGAGCAGGCCGGTGCTTACATTCGGGCTGGGCGGGATGTCGCCGCCGCTCACGTAGTTGTGGCCTACCACCATTTCGCTCATCATTTCATTCACCAGGTAGCTGAGGTCCGCGCGGTTGCTCACGTAAGGCAGCAGGGCGGCGTACTTCTTTTTGTTGGCATCCCAGTCCACGCCATGCATGTTTTTCACATAGAAGAAGTCTTTTTCGATCTTGTATACTTCTTCAAATATCTGTTTCCATTCGGCAACCGGGTCCACATACAGGCTGACGCCGGAAAGCTCTACTTTGGCTTCGTTCGGAGCGGGCTTGCGCGTGGCGTCCACGATCTGGTAACCGCCGCCTGCGGCCAGCAGCATCTTTTTACCGTCAGCACTGATGGCATAACCAAAACCTTTGGTAAATGTTTCCGCCTTGCGTTCTTTCAGGTCGTAATAACGGATTTCATCATCCGCAATAAAGAACAGCTTGTCTTTCACCTGCCCGCTCAGTGAGCGGTAGCTGCCTGCCGGCAGCGGCAGGGCGATGATACGGTCCTGTATGCCGTCAAAGTCCACATCCGCATCTTTGGGCTTAGCGGTTTTGGTGGTATCTTTTTTCGTGTCTTTTTCTTTTTCCTTATCGGCTTCTTTTACCGCTTCCTCATCACTTTCCGGTGTGAAAATGGTGGGCGTGGATTTAGAGAGCAGTACAGCGTAAATGTTGCTCATAACCCTTCTTTCGTAAGTCTGCATATGAAGCCCGCTGATGGCCATGCCACTGTTTGTGCTGGCGGGGAAAAAGAGGTATTTCCCGTCCGCGCTAAAGGAAGGATTGCCGGCATCGCTCATGCCATCCGTTACTTCCACGGATTTGCCTGTTTCAAGGTTATAGAGATATATGCCGTCAAAGCCATTGGGCAATGCGTTCGTATAAGCAAGGTATTTGGAATCGGGGCTCCAGCTGGGTCCGAATACGTTTGAGCTGCCGGAAGGAATGGAACCGTTTGAGTAGGTATCCACTTTTGTTACTTTTTTGGAAGCCACGTCCAGGTAATACAGGTTGAAGTGGGCGTCGCTGAATACGATCTTTTTACTGTCAGGGCTCCAGGTAGGGCCGAAATAATATACAGTGCTGCCCAGTGTGATCTCTACCGGCGCTTTCTCGGCTTTCTGATCGCGGAGGATCAGCTTGTAATTACCGTCCTTGTCAGACAGGTAAGAGATCCACTTGCCATCCGGTGACCAGGCTGGCTCACGCTCGTGAGAGCCGGGAGAATTGGAGATGTTGCGCACATCGCCTTTTTCCTTCGGAACGGAAAATATCTCACCACGGCCCTGTACCAGCAGGCGCTGGCCGGTGGGGGAAATATTGATCCTTTCAAAGGAGGATATCCTTTCGTAACGCGGGCGTTTGTACGGGATATCCGCGCGGATCAGCACGGGCACGTCCGTAACATCGTTATTGCCCGGGTTCAGCAGGTGAATGGTAGCGTCCTGTTCGAAAGCCAGCGTTTTACCATCGGTAGTGAGGGTCTTTACATCCGTGTTGAATTTGGTAACCTGCGTCACTTGTTTGCTGTCCGTATCATACCTGAAGATGTTCATGGTATGATTGCGGTCGCTGAGGAAGTATACGCTTTTGCCTACCCATACCGGGCGGACGTTATTGGAATTGGCAGCGGGGATCTCTTCGATCTGCGCAGTAGTGTTGTTGAACACCCAGATCTTCGGCATATAACCGCCGCGGTAACGCTTAAACGGGCGCCAGCTGGTTACGCTGCCTTCGGTGGGATCGGGATTTTTGATGTAAGCGGTGAATTTACCGTCAGGCGATACCGCGCCCTGTGTGGCTTCCGGTATTCTTGCGTGTACCTGCGGCAGGCCGCCTTTTACACTCACGGAGAACAGCTGCGTGGTCCTCATCGTGGGCGAAGTGGCGCCGGATGCGAAGAGGATGCGGTCATTCCCGATCCAGCCGCGTACGAGGTCGCGCGCGGGATGGTAAGTTACACGGCGCGGCTCCCCTCCTTCAACGGGGATCACGTACACATCGTAGTTACCGTCGTAGTTACCGGTAAAGGCGATCCATTTTCCATCGGGGGAAAAATACGGGTCCTGCTCAAATGCAGGGTTTACGGTGAGACGTACGGGCGATGAGCCGTTGCGGTTGGCAATCCAGATATCCCCGGCGTACATAAAGGCGATGTTCTTTTCGCTGACGGCGGGATTTCTCAGGAGTTTGGTTTCTGTCTGTGCCTGTGCGGACAAAGCACCAACGGTAAGTAGTGCCCAGCCGGATAGCTTTAATAGTTTATGCATCATAAGCGTTCTTGGGTGATTTAGATCAAATTGGCAATGGTGCAAAATAATGGAAAAAGCCGTATGAAAGGGCAGGCGACCAGCTGTATTTGGGACAAATGGCCGGAAAAGCGGGACGAAGGGCGCCGGGAGGTCAGGATGTCCGGAAGCGGACAGGGAATGGAAAAACAGGGCGGAAAATGCCTTTTACAAACACGCCCATCCGGAACGGACAGGCGCGCGGTGTATGATGAGTGACCAATTATCAGCCCATGGTAAGCATCATATCCCTGATGACGGTGATCAATGCCGAAGGGTAAACGCCCAGCCAAAGCAATAAGATCATCAGCGCGGACAGGGCGAAGATGCCGAAAAAGGGCATCCGCCTGCGCACAGCCGGCCCGGGCAGCGGCTGGAACATAATAGCCACCAGCCGGATATAATAAAACAAACCTATCACGCTGTTGATCACCAGCAATACCAGCAGCAGCCACAGCTCCGCGTCCACACCAGCCGCCACCACATAAAATTTTCCTATAAACCCCGCCGTGAGCGGAATACCCGCCAGCGACAAAAGCATCCCCGTAAAAATGGCCGCCAGCCAGGGCTGCCGCCAGAACAGGCCGCTGAAGTCCTCCAGGTTCTCCGCATCATTTTTTTCGTCGGACATCAGCGCCAGCACCCCAAATGCGCCGATGCTCGTGATCACATAAGCCACGAGATAAAAGATTACGGCCTCCTGCCCCGCTTCCTGGCCCGCCAGGAATGCGATCAGGATATACCCCATGTGCGCGATGGAGGAATATGCCAGCAGCCGCTTCACGTTCTGCTGCAGAAGCGCCAGCCAGTTGCCCGCGAACATACTGGCCATGGCGATGATGGCGAACACCCACCAAAGGATCGTGTATTCATAGCCGTTAATATCCCGGTAAAAACGCATGAGCAATACCAGCATACTGCCTTTGGATACCGTTGCGATATAGGCGGCCACAGGCAGCGGCGCCCCTTCGTAAATATCCGGCGCCCACATATGAAAAGGCACAATGCCCAGCTTAAAGCCCACGCCTATCACCATCAGCCCGAAACCAGCCACTACCGCCACCGGGGCGGCATGTAAGGTTTTCAGGTAAATGCCGATGCCGGTAAAGTCCATCCTCCCGGATTCCGCATACACCAGCGCCATACCGAACAACAGGAAAGCAGAGGAAAGCGCCGCCAGCAGCAGGTATTTGATCCCCGCCTCGTCCGACCGCTCTCTTGCCCGCAGGTAGGCGATCAGGCCGTACAGGCTGATGCTCATCGTTTCCAGCCCCAGGAACAGCGATATAAAGTGCTGGCTGATCACCAGCACCATCCCCCCTACCGTGGCCAGCAGCAGCAGGATGTAATATTCTTCCTTGCGTTCCTCCCGCTGCTCAAAATAACTATAGGAAAGGAACAATACGCTGAGACCCGCCAGCAGGATAAGACCGGTATTAAAAAGCGCGAACGCATCCACCACGAACAGCGGGGCTATCACATACGGTACCGCGTACGGCTGGAAATACAATGCCACCAGTGCGCATATAAATGCAAACACTGTAAAAGCATGCATCACCCGGTGATTGCGCCGGATGGCAACCAGCAATATCGCGATCACCGCGGATCCGCTGATGATCAGCAAAGGGAGTAAACTGAGAAGGTCTGATGCGGACATACCCTTTGGTTTATTTAGATGAATGAATCGCTACGGATGGCATTGCCCTGCTGGCTACATTGATCACCGGCTGGGGATATACGCCCAGCCAGATAATGGCGATGATCAGCGGTACCATCATCAGCATTTCCCGCAGGCTCAGGTCCGGCAGCGTGTATTCGCGCTGTGACGAGCCGAAAAATACTTTCTGCATAATGCGCAGGCTATAGATGGTAGCTACTACCAACCCGATGGTTGCCGCCACGGTGATCCATGGTGCGGCCTGCCAGCTGCCGGCCAGTATCAGGAACTCCGCGATGAAGTTCCCCAGCCCGGGCAGTCCCAGCGATGCCATTACAAATATCATAGTCACCACGCCCATCTTCGGCAAAGCGGGCCAGAGCCCGCCCATCCTGTCCAGCTCGCGTGTGTGCAGCCTTTCGTACAAGGAACCGGCGATCATGAACAGCGCGCCGGTACTGATGCCGTGGGTGATCATCTGCATCACCACGCCCTGGTAAGCCAGCGCGTTGAACGCAAAGGCCCCAACCAGTACAAAACCCATATGGCTCACGCTGGTGTAGGCCACCAGCCGTTTAAAATCTGTTTGCGCGTACGCCAGCTTGCCGCCGTACAGTATGCCGATGGCGCCCAGCAGCATGATGGCCGGGGCAAAATAATGCGATGCTTCAGGGAAAAGCGGGATCACAAAACGCAGGATGCCGTAAGCCCCTGTCTTCAGCAGCAGCCCGGCAAGTATCACAGAACCCGCTGTGGGCGCCTCCGTATGCGCATCGGGCAGCCAGGTATGGAATGGGAATGCGGGCAGTTTTACAATAAAAGCTATCAGGAAACCCAGCATCAGCCAGCGGTTGGCCTCCAGCGGCATCTGTGTATGCAGCAGTTCGAAATAAGAAAATGTAAACGTGCCGGTGAGGGAGTGATGAATAAAATATAACCCCAGTATGGACAGCAGCATCAACAATCCGCCCGCCTGAGTGAAGAGGAAAAATTTAAACGCGGCATAGGTCCTGTTCGCATGCCCCCAAATGCCGATCAGGAAATACATCGGGATCAGCATTACTTCCCAGAAAAAATAGAACAGGAAAAGGTCCATGGTGAGAAATACGCCTACGATACCGCCGAGCACAAAAAGGATATTAAAATGAAAAAATCCCACGCGCTCTTTGATCTCGTTCCACGACACCATCACGGACAATGCACCGAGAAAAAAAGTAAGCACCACCATCAGCAGGCTGAGCCCGTCCAGCGCCAGCGAGAAGCTAATGCCAAAACGCGGCATCCATGGCAGTTCGAAAGTGCGCAACCAGTGATCGCCGACAAAATAAACATCATCCTGCACCTGCCACCAGAGCCCGGCGGAGAGCACCAGCCCGGCCAGCATCACCAGCAGGGCCACCCATCGCGGCGCCGATCTGTGCACGGCAGAGGAAAGCCAGGCCACAAATGCGCCCAGTATGGGTAAAAGTATGAAGGCGAGAAGGATCATGTCTTTTATTGTTTAAAGTTCAGCGTTGAATCATTTTAATATCCACATGGCCCGCATATTGCCGCCAGATGATCACAGACAGGATGATAACGGCACCCATCACGATCCCCATCACGTACCAGCGGAGGATACCGCTTTGCGTGGCGGACATCATGCGATGGAACCGTTGTGTGATCATCGCCAGCCCTGTATACAGTTTGTCCACAATATCTTTCCTGTTGATCTTCGCAAGTTGTACAAAAGGCCGCACGAACAATACATTATACGCATCGTCAAAACCCCATCCGTTTTTCAGGACCTCCTTCAGCCCCGCCGGGAAAGGCGCGGCCAGCAGCCGCCAGGCCAGCCAGATGGCAAAGGCGCACAAGGCCACGGTGAGCCCCTGCATGCCCCATTCCAGCGCCACGCTCCCATGATCTGTGACCACGGCGGGCAATACCGGCGATAAAAAATCGCTGAGCAGGGTAAGATGCCCCAGCGTATGCGGCAGCTCCACAAAGCCCGCCAACGTGGACAATACAGCGAGTATATACAACGGCACCATCATCACCGGCCCGGGAGGGTGATGTACATACGTTTTTTCATGCCCGAAGAAGACCAGGAACACCATCCGCGCCGTATACGCCGCGGTGATAAAAGCCCCGAGAATAGCAGCCAGTGAATAAAATGCGCTGCCTCCCACGGCCGCGCCGGCCAGCCACACGATCTGGTCCTTACTGTAAAAACCAGACGTCACAAATGGCAGTGCCGCCAGCGAAGCGGAGCCCACCAGGAATATGATGAACACGCCCGGCAACGATTTTCGCAGGCCGCCCATCTTAAACATATCCTGCTCATGATGTAGCGCCACGATCACAGCCCCCGCGCCGAGGAATAACAATGCTTTGAAAAAGGCATGGGTGATAAAATGGAAGATCGCCGCGCTCCAGGCTCCCACGCCCAGTGCGAGGAACATATAACCGATCTGGCTGATAGTGGAGTATGCCAGCACTCTTTTGATATCCGTTTGTACAAATGCGCTGCAGCCCGCCAGCAATAAGGTAATGGCGCCGATAATGGCTACCGCCGCCTGCGCGGAAGGAGAAATTATAAACAGCACATTGGTGCGCGCGATCAGGTAGACGCCCGCCGTCACCATCGTGGCGGCATGAATGAGCGCGCTCACCGGTGTAGGGCCGGCCATAGCGTCAGGAAGCCAGGTCTGCAGGGGCAGCTGGGCGCTTTTGCCTACCGCTCCGCCTAATAACAGGAAAGCGATCAGCACCACGGTGGGATCGCCAACGGACCATAATTCCTGCGCCCTTGCAAGAATGGTACTCAGTTGCAGGCTGCCGGTATGCTGTACCAGCAGGAACAATGCAATGGCCATGGCGGTATCCCCCACGCGGGTAACGATAAAAGCTTTCCGCGCCGCGGCGCCATTGGCGGGGTCTTTGTACCAGAACCCGATCAGCAGGTAACTGCAAAGACCCACCCCTTCCCAGCCGAAATACAACAACAGGAGATTATCGCCGAGCACCAGCAACAGCATGGCGCCCACAAAGAGGTTCATACAGGCAAAGAACCGGGCGAAGTCCGGATCGTCCGTCATATAACCGGTGGAGTATACATGGATGAGAAACCCGACAAATGTAATGACAAAAGTAAACGCGAGCGAAAGCGCATCCAGCCGCAGGTCCATGCCGATACGGAATGTGCCGATGCTTACCCAGTCCCAGAGATGCTGCGTATACCCGGTGCTTCCCTCCTGCATAAATTGCAGGCCGGCGATGATGGTCACCAGTGCGGCCAGCCCCACGCTGCCGCAGCCGATGAGGGCCACGCCCCTCTTGCTGATCCGCCGCGAGGTAAGGACCAGGAGCAGTGCGCCCAGGAAGGGCAAAGCCGGTATCAGGTAAATCCACTGCATAGCTGAATGATTTTAATTTTATCCTCTCATTTTACTGGCTTCATCGCTGTCCAGCGTTTTGAGCTGGTGATAGATCTGCAAAATGAGCGCAAGCCCTACAGACACTTCAGCCGCCGCCATGGCCAGGATGAACATAAACATCACCTGTCCCTCCGGCTGTCCCCAGCGGGCGGCCGCTACGATAAAAGCAAGGCCCGCCGCGTTCAGCATGATCTCCACGCTCACCAGCATAAAAATGATGTTCCGCCTGATCAGCATACTGATCAGGCCCAGCGTGAATAAAATGCCGGCCAGCACCAGGCCTTCCATGGTTGTATTCATACGTCAGATGTTCTTTCAAGAAATCGGTGTACTATTTTTTTCTTCTGCCTGCCCAGGTGATAGGCCCCTACAATCCCGGCCATCAGCAACATGCCCGCAAGCTCCACCGCCAGGATGTAAGGACCGAATAAGCTCATGCCTACCGCTTTCGGGTCCACCGTTATTACATCCCCGGCCGTGCCGGCGGGTTGCAGGATGAGGTATACCAGTTCCGCGAGTAAAACAAGACAAAGGATGGAAGGGCCGATCCAGATGCGGGGCGTGAGCCATCTGGCCTCGTCCCCGGCCGTCTGCGGCCCCAGGTTCAACATCATTACAAAAAATATGATCAGCACCATGATGGCGCCCGCATATACGATCACTTCCAGGGCGGCCATAAACGGCGCGCCATACAGGTAAAAGATCACGGCGATGCTCAGCAGCGAAACAATAAAATACAGCAGCGCATGCATGATGTTGAATCGGGTGATCACCATCAGCGTGGATAAAATGGCTACCGCCCCGGCTATATAAAATGCAGGTCCCATGTGGTGAATGTTTTAAGGTAACAGGCTTTTTACGTCCACCGGCGGCTCTTCTTTGGCGGCATCGCCTTTGTCTTTGCCTCCGATCGCCATACCGGCCACGCGGTAATAATTGTACCCGGGATATTTCCCCTGGCTGTTGATGAGCAGGTCTTCCTTTTCATACACCAGGTTCTGCCGGTCGTACTCCGCTATTTCAAAATCAGGCAGCAGCTGGATGGCGTAGGTAGGACAAGCTTCTTCGCAGAACCCGCAGAAGATGCAGCGGGAAAAGTTGATACGGAAAAAGCTGGGATACCGCCGCCCGTCGGGAGCTTCCGTAGCCTGCAGGCTGATGCAGTCCACCGGGCAGGCCGCCGCGCAGAGATAACAGCCCACGCAACGCTCCCCGCCGTCGGGGTCACGGGTGAGGGCAATGCGGCCGCGCCAGCGTGCGGGCAGCGGGGCTTTTTCTTCCGGGTACTGGTAGGTTTCCCGCTTGTGGAACATATGCAGGAACACGAGCCACATACTTCTGAGTAAACTGAACATAAGCGTTATTTCAAATTGTCAGTCAGGATTAATTTCACCGCCGCTGTTACCAAAAGATTCAGCAAAGAGAGCGGGAACAATACTTTCCAGCCATATTCCATCAGCTGGTCATACCGTGGCCGGGGCATGGAAGCCCGCAGCAGGATGAACAGCGATATAAAAACAAATGTTTTGATCACAAACCAGATCACTCCCGGCAGGAAAGCAGGCCCCAGCCAGCCGCCGAAGTACAGCGTCACGATCATGGACGATACCAGCGTTACGCCCAGGTATTCGCCGATAAAAAACATACCGAACTTCATCCCGGAATATTCCGCGTGAAAACCCGCTACCAGTTCACTTTCCGCTTCAGGGATATCGAACGGCAGCCTGTGCGTTTCCGCAACACCCGCAATGAGAAAGATGACAAAACCGAGGAACTGCGGAATGATATACCACATTCCCCGCTGTGCTTCCACGATCTCACGCAGGTTAAACGAGCCGCTCAGTAGCACCACGCCCATCAATGCAAGCCCCATAAACACCTCGTAGCTGATCATCTGCGAAGCGCCGCGCATGGCGCCCAGCAGCGCGTATTTGTTGTTGGACGCCCATCCTCCCAGTACAATGCTGTATACACCGAGAGAAGACATGGCCAGGAAAAACAACAACCCAATGTTCCAATCCGCCACCAGTATATTCGGCCCGAAAGGGATCACAGCAAAACTCATGAGCACGGAAGCCACTACCACCGCGGGTGCAAATACAAACACGACCTTATCGGAGAAAGGTGGTATCCAGTCTTCTTTAAAAAAGAGCTTGATCGTATCCGCCAGCACGATAAACAAACCCAGCGGCCCTGCGCGGTTCGGGCCGTAACGGTCCTGCCAGAGCGCCAGCATCCGGCGTTCCAGCCATATAAGGCCAGCCGCCGTGTTTAGCAGTACAAAGAGTACACCGCCTATCACCCACCAGAAATGTGCTTCCATAATCAGTATATTTAATGCTGCCGGGCAGCAATACCGTAATCTGTTATTTCTCCGCTTCCTGATCCACCCGCTTGTTCAGCTTTTTCCGCATCGTTTGTTTATACCTTGTTTTACCGCGCTATATGCAATGACTCGCTTCCGCACAGCCTGATACATTGCGGCAGGTCTATGATCTTCGATTTTGGCAGCCCCGCATTGAGCGCGGCAATGCCCCTCGGCAGCCAGTGATTGGGCACGGCCACCATCTGGTAAGTATGATGGTCCACGTCAAAGCTCACCCAGATGCCGGGCGAAACGCCCCATTGGTGCATATCTTCAGGGTTCATATACATACAGAAAAAGTCCTGCGAGCTTTGCGCGATACCTTTTGTATACATGCTCAGCTCTTCGGAGCCAAATATGTTGTACATCGGCATCACCTGCACATGCCCGGGTATGGGCACGAAATGATCCGGCGCTTCCCTGAAGTAATGCGGTTTGCCGTTCACATGTGGTTCCAGCAGGCGCAGGCCGGGATCTCCGCCATGCAGGTGGCCGCCTATTTCCGTCTGGTATTTGTTCACAGACTGTACCGAGTTCCAGCCCGGGGACCAGAAGTATGGAATAAGCGGCGCGGGCGGCTCCCCACGATACCCTTCCATGGTAAAGGATAAGGGTGTATCAATATCGTCCGAGGGTTTGGGCTCGCTTACGTTCTCTTTTGCCAGGTTCGCCGTGCGACCGCTGTAACGGTGCGATTCGCGGGGTATCTTCTGCCCGTTGATCCTGAAGTCCGCATGCGGCGCTATCTGCTGCACCTTCTCCAGGAACGGCACCGCCACGCACATGGCCCAGATGATATCGTCGAGGTTTTGCAGTCCGTTGAGCCTGGGTATAATCGCCTTGTCCGCAATCTGGAGGAACCAGCGCCAGCTCTCCTGTACGGAACCTTTTGGCACGAACACCTGGAAGAAACGCTGTGCGCGGCCTTCGTTGTTCACCAGCGTGCCGTCCGCTTCCGCGAATGTGCCCGCGGGTAGTATCACCGTGGCTTTTTCAGCCGTCTGGTTGTAGAGATGATCTACCAGGATCACTTCTTTCGCGTGTTTGAACATTTCGTCTATCACATGTTCATCCGCGCGGCGGTAAAGATCGTTTTCGAGGATGATAATGGTATCTGCCTCTCCCTGTTTTACTACGTCTATCGCGGAGTCCAGCCGGTGGCCGCCGAGTATTTCAAGCCCGAGGCTGTTGCACTCCGGCAGCGTGAGGCTCAGCATCGGCGTGCGGCCCTGCTGCTGCAAAGCCCAGCTGATGTTCGCCGCGGCTTTCATGAAATGGTCGCAGCCCGAACCATAACCGGCGATGATGAGCGAGCTTTTAGCAGCCATCAATGCATCTGCCATCCTGGTCACCAGCTCTTTTTCGTCTTCATGCAGATCGCTTACCGGCGTGATGTCCGCACCAAGTTTAGCCGCCAATGCAAACGCGATACGGGCGAGGTTGTCCGGTGCGCCGCGGTGTATGGCGGTAGCCAGCTCGTCCAGCTTGGTGGGGAATGTATTCAGGATAAACAGCGGACCTTTTTTGTCCTGTATGGCTTCGCGCATGGGCGCGTCCTGCCAGGGGGCCAGGTGCAGCTGCTGTTCGGTATCATGTATAGGCTGCTGCCGCGCAGCCTGTCGCACGGCAAGCGCCATCAGGGGGGCAGTATTGGTAATGTCCTCCCCGAGGATGAGCACCGCGTCCGCCTGTTCCATTTCATGCAGGGACGGCGTACGGACGGGCCCTTCCTTTAATATCTTCAGCGCAAGGCCGGTATGATCATGATCCGAATCGGACATGCCGAGATAAAAATTATCCGTGCCTACGAGTTGTTTCAATGCAAAATTACTTTCCAGGCTAGCGCGCGGAGAACCGATGCCGATCACTTTTCCTTTTTTGATCTTTTCCGCCACTACTTCTATGATATGTTCTTTGTTCACCGTTCCATTGGAATGCGGGCGGATGGCGGGCTCGTAAATGCGTTGCTGGCTGTTCACAAATTCATAGCCATAACGCCCCCTGTCACAGAGGAAATAACCGTTCACTTCGCCGTTATAACGGTTCGCGATCTGTCTTAACGTGCCATAACGTTCCCCGGCGCTGACGTTACAGCCGAGCGAGCAGCCCTGGCATATGGATGGAGCATAAGTCAGGTCCCATTTGCGGGTGTAATGTGATTGTAAGGTCTTGTCGGTAAATACCCCGGTGGGGCATACTTCAGCGAGATTGCCGCTGAATTCGCTTTCCAGCTTGCCGTCGCCGCAGCGACCGAAATATACATGATTGTGCGCCGCGAATACATCCAGGTCTTTGCCGCCCGCGTAGTCCTTGTAGTAACGGACGCAGCGGTAACATTGTATGCAGCGGTTCATTTCATGGTTCAGGAAGGGGCCAAGGTCCTGGTTATTGTAGGTACGTTTTGTAAAACGGTAGTCGCGGTAGTTGTGGCCGGCCATCACGGTCATATCCTGTAAATGACACGAGCCTCCTTCGTCGCACACCGCACAGTCGTGCGGATGGTTGGTCATCAGCCAGCCTATCACCTGCTCCCTGAAACCCTTGGCATCAGAGTCTTCCAGCGAAATGCGGACGTTCTCGCGCACAGGCTCCATACAGCCCATCACCAGCCTGCCTTTTGTATCGTCTTCGTCTTTATAGAGTTTGATGGCGCATTGCCTGCACGCGCCCACGGAGCCGAGGGCCGGGTGCCAGCAGAAATAAGGGAGGTTCAGGCCCAGCTGAAGGCAGGCTTCCAGCAGGTTTTTGCCTTCCTTTATTTCATATTTTTTATTATCGATGTAGATGTTCATGGCCTGTGGAATGAAGGTGATGGTGATGATGGTTGTAAGGACAGCCTTCTTCTTTTATGTGTCTTTCGAAATCTTCCCTGAAGTATTTGAGCGCGCTTTGCAATGGTTCCATAGCGCCGGGCGCCAGTGCGCAGAAAGTATTGCCGGGGCCCAGCAACCGCGTTTGCGATTCCAGCAGCTCCAGGTCTTCCATCCGGCCGCGGCCCTGTTCTATAGCCCAAAGCAGCTTCTCCGTCCATGGCAGCCCTTCGCGGCAGGGTGTGCAAAATCCGCAGCTCTCCTGTGCAAAGAAATGTTCGAGATTATGCACGAAACCAACGGGGCAGGTCTGGTCGTCCAGCACGATCATGGTACCGGTGCCCAGGCGGCTGCCTGCCGCTGCTACACCGGCAAAGTCCAGTTGTATGTCCATGTGTTCTTCCACCAGGAAGTCCGTGGATGCACCGCCCGGCAATACGCCCCGGAAGCGGTATCCGTCCTGCATACCGCCCGCATGTTCTTCTATCAGCTCGCGCAAAGTGATGCCCATGGGCAGTTCCCAGGCGCCGGGATTTTTCACATGGCCGCTTACGCCGTATATTTTGGTGCCACCGTCCGCGGTCAGGCTGAGTTTTTGAAACCAGTCAGCGCCTTTGTTCACGATATGCGGGATGTAACAAAGCGTCTCCACATTGTTCACGATGGTAGGTTTGCCAAACAGCCCGCTTACCTGCGGGAAGGGCGGTTTGGAGCGTGGTGTGGCGCGTTTGCCTTCCAGTGAATTCAGCAACGCCGTTTCTTCCCCGCACATATACCTGCCCACGCCGGTATGCAGGTGCATTTCCAGGGAATATCCGGTGCCGAGGATGTTTTTACCGAGGTATCCCGCGTCATAGGCTTCCTGTATGGCTTTGCGGATTTCTTCCGCCGCCACCTTGTATGCCCATCGCATAAACACGAACGATTCGGTGGCCTGTATGGCGTATGCGGCCACGATCATGCCTTCTATCAACTGGTGCGGATTGCCTTCCAGCAGCCAGCGATCCTTGAAGGTGCCAGGCTCCATTTCATCAGCATTGCAGATGAGGTATTTCGGGCCTTGTACATTCATGGGCACAAAACTCCATTTCATGCCGGTGCTGAAACCCGCGCCGCCCCTACCCTTCATATTCGAATCTTTCACCAGCGCGGTCACCTCCTGCGGCTGCATATGCCTGATGGCTTTGCGCGCCGCCTGGTAGCCGCCTACGGCTTCGTACTGGCGGAGGCCCAGCGGGGGGAAAGTGATATGTTGTGTGAGCGGGCGTTCCATGGTTATGTATATTTTTCAAGAATGTTAGCAATCGATTCGGGCCGCAGGTCGCGGTACAGGTCATGGTCCACCATCAGCGCGGGCGCATGATCGCAGGTTCCGAGGCAGGGATTGGGCAAAAGGGTAAAACGGCCGTCTTCAGTGGTTTGCCCGTACTTTATTCCCAGGATGCTCACCAGCTCTTCATGCAATGCATTAAGTCCCATGACGTAACAACTGATGCTGTCGCAGAGCAGGATGATATGCCTGCCAACCGGCTGCCGGAAAATGAGATTGTAAAAAGTGGCTACGCTGTCCACTTCAGCGGGACTCATTTCCAGGATGTCCGCCACGTCCTGTATACCCTCGTCGGACACCCAGCGGCGGTGTTCCTGCACGATCTTCAGCGCTTCAATACAGGCTGCTTTTTTGACCGGCACCTGCCGGATCTCGTGTTCGATCTGTTCCTTTTCTACGGTACTGAGCATAACGGTTGCTTTTGGTTACCTGTCAAAACGGATGGCAGTATTCCCTGCCGGAATGATCACCTGTCTATATCGGCCAGCACATAATCCATGGCGCCGAGTATGGAGAGCAGGTCCGCCACTGTGTACCCGCGGCTGATGTACGGTATCATCTGCATATGGGCGAACGATGGCGTGCGCACCCTTACCCGGTAAGGGGATGTATTGCCGTCGCTCGTGAGATAGTAGCTGTTCCAGCCCTTGGTGGCTTCCGTGACGATCATCGCTTCGCCGCCGGGGATCACCGGCCCCCAGCTCACGTGCAGGAAGTGATGGATCAGCGTTTCAATGTCTTTCATCGTCATTTCTTTCAGCGGAGGGGTAGCCAGCGGATGGTCCGATTTGTACGGGCCGGCGGGCATATTGTCCAGGCACTGTTCTATGATGCGGAGGCTCTGCCACATTTCATTGACGCGCACCACGGCCCTGTCGTAACAATCGCCGTTCTGCGCAATGGGGATATCAAACTCATAATTTTCATACCCGCTGTAAGGCCGTTTTTTCCGCATATCCCACTCCATGCCACAGGCCCGCAGGTTGGGCCCGGTAGCACCCCAGTCTATCGCTTCTTCCTGTGTGAATACGCCGATGCCTACGGTACGTGCTTTGAACAGCGCGTTGCGCATTACCATCTTGTCGTATTCTTTGAGTTTTTTCGGGAAGTAATTCACGAATTCACGCACCAGTTTATCCCATCCATTGGGCAGGTCCTGGGCCACGCCGCCGATGCGGAACCAGTTCGGGTGCATACGCCCGCCGCATACGGCTTCTATGATGTTGAATATCTTTTCACGGTCCGTGAACATGTAGAACACCGGCGACAGCTGCCCCACGTCCTGCGCAAAAGTACCGTACCATACCAGGTGACTGGCAATGCGGAACAGCTCGCACAACATCACGCGGATCACTTCGGCGCGTTCCGGGATGCGGATGCCTGCGAGTTTTTCTACTGACAGTAAATATGCAAGATTGTTGTTGACGCCGCCGAGGTAGTCTATGCGGTCTGTGTAGGGGATGTAGGTGTGCCAGCTTTGCCGTTCGCCCATCTTTTCAGCACCGCGGTGGTGAAATCCGATGTCGGGAACGGCGTCCACAATGTCTTCCCCGTCGAGTTGAAGGATGATGCGGAGAACGCCGTGGGTGCCCGGGTGTTGCGGGCCGATATTGAGAAACATGTAATCTGAATCTTCACTGTGCCGTTTGAGCCCCCATTCCTCCGGGCTGAATTGCAGCGCTTCCTGTTCCCTGTCTTCTTTTGCCGCAAACAGCCGGAAGGGGCCCATCTCCGTAGCACGGGCCGGATGCTCCTTCCGGAGGGGATGACCCTCCCAGGTCACAGGCATGAGGATGCGTTTCAGGAGAGGATGACCGTCGAAGCGGATACCGAACATGTCGTACACTTCTCTTTCGTACCAGTTGGCGGCGGGCCAGATGTGCGTGCAGCTCGGTGTGTTGGGGAATTCTCCGCGAAGGGCTACTTTCAGTCTTACGAATGCATTACGCTCAAATGAAAACAGGTGGTAAACGAGGGTGAATTCACAGGTGCCGTTGTACTTACTTTTACAGGCACGCTCGTCGATGGCCGTGAGGTCATAGAGCATGCGAAAAGGTTGTTCCGCATCACTGCGGAGGTATTCCAGTACGGCAATAATTTTCCCTTGTGGCGTCCAGATAGTGGGCGTCTCATCCCGGGTGAGCTGTTCGTGGAAGATATTCTCACCGAACCGGGAGCAGAGGGCAGAAAAGATGCTAGCTGGCATGATTACATTTTTGATTGTATCAATGCGCCATGGTGCTTAGCTTTTCCTAGCTTGTGGGTCCCTTGCTTTTAATGAGCTGGTATTGTATCAGATTTTGTATCAGTCGTACGTTATATTTTTTCTTCAGGCTCCTGTATCCTTACGATGGATTCCTGTTCCACCACCAGGTAAGGTTTCGCGGCTTTCGGCGCGGGAGCTTTGTGTTTGTGCGCCAGGAATTTGGTCCTGAACTTTTCGGAAGCCCTCCGCGTGATGGACTTGCCGTGGCCGAAGCAGGCAATGTCAAAGTCGAAGGTAGACAGCTTTTCGAGACTGTGTTCGGCTTCCGTGAAGTTTTCGTAGAAGCAGCTGTAACTCAGTCCAAACAGGTTATCAGCGGCATCCGCGGCAAACAGCACATTTTTCCGCCCGGGCATAAAGAAGGCCAGCTGGCCGGCGCTATGGCCCGGAACGTGGATGGCGTGCAGGCCACCCGCCACAGGCAGCCAGTCCCCATCCTGCAACAGCACATCCACCTTTGTGGACGGGATGTAACCTGGAGCATTTTTGATGAACAGGTTGTACATCATTTTATTTACAAGACTTGTGAAATAAGGCACGGGCGGTTTAGCCACGAATCCTTTTTCCACGTTCAGTTTCTCCGCAGGATGCATATACACTTTTGCACCGGTGATCACCTTCAGCTGGGCCGCGCTGCCCGCATGATCCGGGTGACTGTGGGTGAGCAGGATATGCTTCAGCTCTTCTGGCTGACGGCCTATTTCCCTGATCATTTCTATGATCTGCCCGGTACTGTCCGGCACCCCCGTGTCTATCAACGTGAGCTTTTCATCCTCAACCAGGAAAGCGTTCACTTTCCCGAGTTGCAGCTCATACACATTTTCTGTGATCCGCCTGATACTCATCCGTACATGATTTTATATAGATCCCGGGGAGAAGTCTTATCCCGTCCGGCGTTTTTAAACCCATTCTGTATAGTGCTCCGGTTTGAATCGTATCTCTCCGGCGTTTACAATCAATTTAGTGCTCCCGGCTGAAACTATATTTCATCCGGTGTTTTAAATTCTGTCATCTGCTGGCGTTTCTCACGGTTCAGGTCTCTCTGCGATATCTTTTCGGGTTTGATGACGCCCTGGTCCCCGATCGTCCAGCTGAGGGGGCGCTTTTCTTTGCCAACGGACTGCTGCAGCAGCACCAGCCCATGCATAAAGGCGTCCGGCCTGGGAGGGCAGCCCGGCACGTATACGTCTACGGGCAGAAATTTATCCACGCCCTGCACCACGCTGTAAATATCATACATCCCGCCTGAATTTGCACATGATCCCATAGAAATTACCCAGCGGGGCTCCATCATTTGTTCATACAGGCGCTGAATAATGGGCGCCATTTTGATAAACACCGTTCCGGCGATGATCATCACATCCGCTTCGCGGGGCGTGCCGCGGATCACTTCCGCGCCAAAACGGGCCAGATCATACTTGGGCGTCATGCCCGTGGCCATTTCCACGAAACAGCAGCTGAGGCCGAAGTGAAAAGGCCACATGGAATTCTTACGCCCCCAGGCTACGAGCCGCTCCACGGAGGTAAGCATCACGGCCTGGCTCACGGATTCCTCCATGGAATAGTTGCCTGCCTTCTGAGTGGCGGCATCCTTTGGTTCAGTTAACCACCACTTCATGTTCGATCGTTTTAGGTTGAATCGTCTTGGCAGCTTCTTTATCTGTTTCTTTCCGCATTTTATGATAAGCCTTCAGTATCTTTTTCCCGTCCGGCCCAAAATCAAGCGCGCCGTTGCGCCACTCGTACACGAGCACGGCCAGTAATATAAAAATGAATACAGATACACCGATAAAACCCGCCCATCCAAGCTCGCCGAAGGCAATAGCCCATGACACTACGAACACCGTTTCGATGTCGAAGATCACAAACAACATGGCGACGAGGTAAAACTGGGAGGGGAATCTCAGGCGGGCGGAACCGGTGGACAGTACACCTGACTCATAAGCTTCGCCGGTGGAGCGGTCTTTATGGCGCTGGCCCAGGATGTAGGACAGACCCAGGATAGCCAGTACCAATACAAGCACAATACCGCCAAATACAAGAAAAGGCCAGGTCGGGTTCATGGTGATTGTTTTATAGTCGATCTGAATGATCCGGTACTAATTGAGCCGATTTGTTGTTTTTGTATGTCCATGCTGCGCTGCATCGCTCCGGATGCCGACGATAAAACAAAAAACAACGCTGGGTAACAGGGGCTGGCTGTGGATTAGATTGCCTTGCTAGTGGTGAGTGCCGTTAATGTAACATTCGAGGTTTTCAATAATGTGCTTCTGCTCGTCCATAATGTATTTCACAACGTCCCCGATGGAAATAACGCCGATCAGCCTGCCGCCATCGTCTACTACGGGCAGATGACGGATTCTTTTATCTGTCATCTTACACATGCAGTTTTCAATGGTTTCGTCTTCAGTAACAGTAATAGGATGTTCCGTCATAATCTCGCGAATGGTTGTTTCCTTGGAGGCACGGCCTTTCAGGATCACCCTGCGGGCGTAATCCCGCTCGGAGAATATACCTAAGAACCTGTCTTTGTCTAATACTACAAGGGCTCCCACGTTTTTGTCCACCAGCACTTTCAGGGCTTCATAAACGGTGCTGTCTGGATGTACGGAGTATACTGCGTGACCTTTGCCCACCAAGATATTTCTGACTCTGCCCATGGTAAGCTGATTTTAACGTGAAACAATACGATGTGCGAAAAACCTACTTTAAGTTAACTGTTTTTTTCTGCAAAATCAAAAAGTAAAAGGAAAAAAGAATCCCACATTCCTGCGTTCATCTCTTTTCCTTTTATCTGATAATGATCTATACGTTATGTTTTTTCCACGTTTGTTAGCACACGCTGCTCATGGCAATGCAGTGCCCAAACGGCTTTGCTGCTATTCCATCTCCTTATGGCCGGAAACAGCTGCTCCCTCCGTCTGGTGAAGGTCGAATACCTTAATGTCGTTCTCCCCTGTTTTCAGCCAGCTGGCGGGGCAATACAGCCGTTTCTGCGGCCCTATCTCCCAATAACGGCCCAGGTTATGCCCGTTCACCCACACAATGCCTTTTTTGAACCCGCTCATATCTATAAATGTATCGCCGGTTTTCTCCAGGCTGAATTTCCCCGCGAAGAACTGCCCGGGCTTGCCCGCTTCGGCTTTGGACGACTGCAAATTTTTGATAAAGACTTCATCCATCGGCAGGCCGTATACTTCCCAGTTCATCAGCGTCATGCCGTTCAGCACCACACGGTCTGTAATGCCCTTGCGGTCTATCAGGAACTGCGCAAAGTTGATGCGGCCCATGCCTTCCACCACTATTTCCAGCACGGGATCTTTTACGTCGCTCTTCGGTATATCGATCGTGCGCTCGCCCAGCCTTCTGTCCAGCTTGCCTACATATTGGCCGTTGAGATAAACGGTGGCGTAATCGTGCAGTTCGGTGATGGTGAGTTTGCCGCTTTTATGACCGATGAGTTTTGTTTTGTACACCATAAACCCGTAATCCTGTCCGTATGCCTCAAATGGTTTGGGTTGCACGGAGGCCACAGGCGCCGGGAGATGTTCCCAGATACTGGAATAAGCCGCCAGCTTTACTTCCGGAAAAACGATCGTCGGGATGGCTGAGGGTATTTTGGGCAGTTTTTGTTTTTTTGGAAGATATGAACCGATCAACTGGCGAAGAGCGTTGTATTTCGCGGTGGTATCGCCATTTTCGTTGATGGGCGCATCGTAATCGTAACTGGTCAGGTCCGGCTCGTATCCGCCTTTACCGCCGGAGTTCGCGCCGGCGGTATAACCGAAGTTCGTACCACCGTGGATCACGTACAGGTTAAAGGATTTTTTATGGTCCATCAGGTATTTCACTTCATCCACGATGCCTTTTATACCGGGTCTTGCCCATTTTTCACCCCAATGCGTCAGCCAGCCGGGATAAGACTCGCTGCTAAAGGAGGGTACATCCGGGTTCTGGCGCGTGGCGGCGGCAAATGCCTCGTCCGACCCACCGGAATCAAGACCGATGGCGGCGCCTGGAATAGAGCCCGCATCCAACATATAGGCCGTAGGGCCGTCGGCTGTATAATAAGGCACTACTATGCCGTTCTGGTCCCAGAGTTCTTTCAGGCGCAGCAGGTAGTTTTTATCGTTGCCAAAACTGCCATATTCATTTTCCACCTGCACCATCAGGATGGGCCCGCCTTTGGTCACCTGGAGGTCTTTCACCTGCGCGGCCAGCGCTTTTACATAACGCTCTACCGCCGCCATGTAGCGCGGATCCATGCAGCGCACCTTGATGTCCGGTATACGCAGCAGGTACGGCGGCAGTCCACCGAACTCCCATTCGGCGCATACATACGGGCCGGGGCGGAACAATACCCACATATTTTCTTCCTGGCAGATGCGCACAAATTCCGCGATATCACGATTGTCCGACGTAAAATCGAAAGTGCCTTCGGTCTGCTCATGATAGTTCCAGAAAACGTAAGCGGCGATGGTGTTGCAGCCCATGGCTTTGGCCATCTGGATGCGGTGGCGCCAGTATTCCTTCGGAATGCGCGCGGGATGCATTTCCCCGCTGATGATCTGGTATGGTTTCCCGTCGAGCAGGAACTCGGATTTGCCGAGCGCAAATACATGCGGCTTTTTATCCGCCTGGGCCTGCGCCATCCAGCAGGAAAGCGCCAGGCATCCGGTTAAGAGTAGCTTCTTCATTATGTAAAATAGACGTGAGTAACTGAAAATCAGCCGTAAACCTAATGAATGATTCGCTATTAACTGATACTTTTTTAATCATTCCGGGTGTGGAATTCACCTTTAATGATATAAATTTATCAGCATACATTCCCGAAAACCGCGCCCGGCCGCAATTATTATTTCCCGATCTCCACGTTCACCGCATTCAGCAAAGACTTTGCATCCCTGCTATCCTGTGTAAGTTCCCAGATCATCACACCGGCGGCTTTATTGCTCATGGCAAAGGCCACTTTTTGCCTGATCGTGCCCAGGCCGTTGTAATAGATCTTCCCGCCGCCGGTCACCATCACTTCATCCGCGTTTTCCGCGCCGGGGTATTGCACAATGAGTTCATTATACCGGATGCTGGAAGGCGCATTGGCCCCAAACCCGTACCCGTAGAAAGGCAGGCCCACCAGCAGTTTTTCAGCCGCTACTTTACGCGTACCGTTAAAATAATTGAAATCGCTTACAGCCATTTCGTACGGAGAATGCGGGCCGGGCCTGCCGGTATCCCAGGGGCCGGTTTTGTCGTAGCTCATGATATTGATAAAGTCATAACTCAGCATGGTGGCATCGGGGATCTTATTGGCGTTCCAGGAAGCGAGCGCGGCCGTCATGAGTTTCTTGCGGGCGGTGAGCGCTGTGCGCAGCTCAGCCACAAAAGCGGGATAGTCCCCGTTGATCAGTTCGTTCTCCAGGTCCACATCCACCCCGTCGAAACCATGCTGCTCCACCAGCGCCAGGATGCCGGTCACAAACGCGGTCCTTTTGGCGGGTTTGATCAGTTCCGCGAGATAAGCGGGCGCTCCGCCGCCGCCGATGGACATATATACCCTTACCTTTCCGGCGTGCGCTTTGTCCACCACCTGTTTCACAGCGGGATTGATGTTAAAACTTCCGTCTGCCGCAGGGTTCAGGAAAGCGAGGTTCAGATCGGTGATCTTCGTAAGGTCGATGGAATTGACGGCGGTATGCCAGTCGTTGCTGCTCATGAGATAACCGAGCACGCGGAAAGTTGTTTGTTTTTCATCCTGTGGTTCCGCGCTGGTTTTCTTTTTACAGGCGAGGGAAATGGCGGCTAAAAACACTATGTACGCTGCCAGCAGTAATTGTTTCATAAGAAAATAAAATGATGATGACCAATAATCATACGGCGCTGCATCCCGCGGTGGCGCGGCAAGGCGGTAATGACGATAAAAAAAGGATTATTGGTTAATGAGAGCAGCGTGAAGATAAAACAACCGTTTTATATATCCAACAAATACCCGCATACAAAAAAGGGCATACTAATGTATGCCCTCTGCGATCCTTATGGCAATATATCCCCTGTCAGGGATTCGTTGAGAAATAGTCTATGCGGAATGTCCAGTAAGTAGGCGCCGGATTATATTCGGTGATCACATACCGGCTCACCAGACTGCCGTCGCCGGTGTACTCGCTGGTCCGCTGCCATCCCTGCGGCCCCTCTCCTGTCCAGTTGTTGCGGGAAAGCAACGGAGGGCTGCCGTAGTCCATCGGAAGACGGAAAGCCAGCCCGTGGCTCAGGCTCATCAGCCTTTCCAATGCAATGGAATTATCGTACTGCCCGTATACCGGTATCTGGATGTTCCCCTGGTAAATGATGTCCCTGAAATTTTGCCCGGCAAACACATATCGCGCGGTATCCGGCAATCCGTGAATATTGCGGGCGATCTCCAAGACGGTATCCGGCCTGTACAGGTACCTGACCGAGCCGCTGAGGTACAGCGAGTCCCTGTTCGGATAACTGCTGTACCAGACTTCCATCTGCGAGGGCAGCGTATCATTGCCGGGATAGATAAATTTCCGGCGGGCGTTCACGCTGGGAAATGCGGGAAGATAGTTGTCCGACTGCGTCATCCGGCGGTTTGCATCATACAGCAGCGAATCTTTGGATTCAAACCGCAGTTGGAGGGTATCACCGTTCGCTGTATAAACGTAGCGGCTAACGGGCTTAAAATGACTGTTATAATGCAATTCATACACCTGCTTCAGAAAATGTTGGGCCGGCTCTCCCGGCAGCGGGTTCGGTGAACCGCTTCTCCTTACTATCGTTATTTTACTGACAAGCCATTGCGGCTTTGCCGGAACGGGCGGCTCTTCAGGGCCGGGGTCTTTGATGCAGCCAGCCAGCAGGAGGATGCAAAGGAAGCTAAAACAGGAGGCGGTTTTCATAAAGGGGTGGTTTAAATACACTTAAAGTTACCTGTAAACCTCCTGAATATTATTACTTGATCAAGTAATCAATGGCTACTTTCAACGGTTAGGATTTACTTATTCGGGTATCCCTGCCCCTAAAGCTTACGCCCTTGACACATGTAATAACCCGGTGTTATTTAATATCAATTCACCTTCCACATTACCAGCAAAATATTACCGGCCTCCAACCAGGCGAATACCTCAACGGTATTGTTTTTCATCCGGCTGACGGGCAGCTGTACGATTCTCCAGGGCTTTCACCCTTTCCTCCAGCGCTTCATTCCTTTTGCGCTCCTCGATGAGGTACAGCGTCAGCTCTTCTACCTTTTGAAGCAGCTTTGCCTGCATATCACCTACATCCAGCCCTGCGGATTTTACTTCTTCCGCTGAAGGAATAGCGGGCAGATGATGATGGGTTTTTATGTAAGCATCCAGCTCAGCAAGGGTAGGAAGCTGGTAATCTTTCTGAAATACATGGTCTGCCCAGGTTTCCTGGGTAACTTTTATTTTGCGGGCGCTCATGACGCCGTGCACGGACAGTTTGTAGGCAGACTGGGCATTTCCCCCAATCCCCATGTTGGCATTGGCGTCGATCATCACCGCATTTTTATTATTGCCGTAGATGTCAATTAGGTTCATGTAGATGAACTGATCCAGCAGCCGGATGTAGGAACTACCACGTTGCGTTATTTTACGGGTTATACCCCCTGGCCCGTTGTAGGCGTTATTGCCGATGCCCACCCCTGAATAGGAAACACCCGGCTCGCTGGCCCAGAGATACATGTTGGCACCCTGTAGAGGGTTGCCGGTCTCAACCCATTTCAGCTCCATGCGGGTAGTGGTGTGGGGGCCGGATATACTCAACATTTCAGGAGGATTAGTGCCCGCTCCTATGCTTGCATTACCGATAGACGGGAAATGGTTCTGTGCAAAGGTTGAAATAGAAAAAAAAAGCTGGATCAGCAAAATGGAAAACATTTTCATGGGTATAAAGATTAGTTTTTTGTAGGAGGTCAAGATAGCTAAATTTCTGAATTGTCCAGCTTTGCCGGATTGCGTACTTTCGTAAAACACCAGCCCCGACAATTTATTTTATGGGAAAAGATATGTTCAAGAGTATTCTCACCCGGCTTCTCTCCTCCGCCGGCGTTACAGTGAACGGAACCGAACCATGGGACATTACCGTACACCATGAAGACTTCTACCGCAAAACATTGACCGAAGGCTCCCTGGGCCTTGGAGAAGCGTATATGTCGCAGTGGTGGGACTGCCCCGAGCCGGACGAATTCGTTACCCGCATCCTGCGCAACAACCTGGCCCAACAGCTGAAGCCCAGTCTCAAACTGAAAATGGACGTGCTCCTCTCCCGCCTGTTCAACCGCCAGCAGCCCGCTGCCGCTTACCGCAACGGCAGCCGGCATTACGACATCGGCAACGACCTGTTTGTACTGATGCTGGACAAACGTATGACCTATACCTGCGGGTTCTGGAACAATGCTCGTACGCTCAACGAAGCGCAGGAAAACAAACTGGACCTTACCTGCCGCAAACTGAAACTAAGGCCCGGAATGCATGTGCTGGACATCGGCTGCGGATGGGGCAGCTTCGGGAAGTTTGCCACGGAAAACTATGGCGTGAAAGTGACCGGCATCACCATTTCAAAAGAACAGGCCGAGCTGGGCCGCAAAATATGCAAAGGTCTGCCAGTGGATATCCGCATCATGGATTACCGCTCACTACGCGAACGGTTCGACGCGGTAGTATCCATCGGGATGTTCGAACATGTGGGTTACAAAAATTACAGCACGTATATGAAAACGGTGCACAGCTGCCTGAAAGAAGACGGCCTGTTCCTGCTGCATACCATCGGCGCAAACCGCACCTCCACCCTCACCGATCCCTGGATCAACAAATACATTTTCCCGAATTCGCTCATCCCCTCCATCCGCCAGATCGGCGAAGCCATAGACGGATTGTTCGTGATGGAACACTGGGAGAATTTCAGCGTGGATTATGATAAAACGCTGATGGCCTGGTATGACAACATCTCGTCCAACTGGGATCGGCTGAAAGGCAAATACGACCCGGTGTTTTTCAGGATGTGGAAATATTACCTGCTTTCCTGCGCCGGGGCATTCCGCTCCCGGAGCAACCAGCTGTGGCAGGTGGTGCTTTCCAAAAGCGGGGTACCGGGCGGTTACCAGTTCGCCCGATAAAGGATCAGGTCAGCAATTGTTCAAAGAACCCTCCGATCTTTTTTTCCCTGTCCACAAAATGAATTTCGAGTATCCATTCCCGTTTGTTGCCGTTGGCATCCGGGAGGAACATATCGTTCGGGTTGCCGGGGTGCACATAGAGACCGTAGTTGCCCGGCTCCAGGCGCTCGTGCGGGAACTCGCCGATAAGGTGCCCAGCCAGTTCCCCGCCGAATTCCCAGCCGTATTTCCCCGCGAGATCATTCACATATTCAAAATATGCCGCGCCGGTGAGCGAGGTATGCCGGTGATACCATTCCTTCGCTTCGTACCAGGCAGACTCAATATCTTTACAGAGCTTATGCCGCGCGGGATCGTTGCCGATCACGTAAGTTCTCCCGAAGTCCGCCTCCCAGTCCTCCACGATAGGCCCGAAATCGAAGAAGAGGATATCTTCCGCCTGCAATACAAGATCAGGCGGGTTTTCATCATACGGGAGCAATGTATTTTCACCCGCGCGTACAATCCGTTTATGCCAGTATTTCTGGATGCCGAACATTTCTTCGGCCAGCTGGAATACTTCGTTGTTGAGGACTTTTTCGGTTTTACCGGGTACGATCAGGCCACGGTCCTCCACGGCTTTGAATAACTGTGAAGCGATGTTTTCCGCTTCCATCAATTTCTGTTTCTGTGCCAGCATATATTGAGTTGTCAGGGTAGGTGTTAAAGTTAATATATCCCCGGATGCTCTCCAAAATGCACAAAAAAAGGAGCGCATGGCGCGCCCCTTTACAAACAGTTCTAAATGCCATCAGTTAGGCGCGGTACCGTCCTTGTATACCTTTACATTCCTCCACTGTACAGTGGCTGTACCGGTGGTGAGCGTGCCGTAATTACCGTATTTCATGTAATTGGTCACCGCCTCATTGTCCGCGATGTCCGCTTTTTTTACGCCGTTCACATAGATCTTGATTCGGTTCCCCACGTTCTCCTGGAGATGGATCACATTGATCTTCAGCTCCTGGCCGTAACAATTGGTGGCCAGCGTTTGCCCGCCGCCTGTAATGGAGCCGCCGTTTGCGGAATAACCGCGGATCATCAATTGTGTGGCGCCGCTCGTGCTGCCGAAGATCTGCATCAGCGATTCATCATTCAGCGGGGCGCTGAACTTTACATACCCTTCAAACTGGCGGCTGCCGGAAGAATATTCGTTTTGCAACCTGATCTCGGAGCGGTTTGTCTGCGTGTTCAGCAGGCGGAAGGTTTCCGTCCCGCTCTCATACCTGTAATCCGCGCAAATGGGATTGCCCACGGATTTGTAACTGGTCCAGTTGAAAGTTTGCAGGCCGGCCTGGTCATCGAGGTGGATCTTTTTGGTGGGGGAATACTCCGTCCAGCCGCTGCCGAGGACTGATGATACCATCGGGGCGTTAGTGTCTTCAATTTGCCGGTTGCCGCCCCCGCCTCCTTCGGAATCATTGGGCGCAATGTCCTTTTTGCAGGCATACGCAAGGGGGGCGAAAATACAGATCAGTAACAGGGTTTGTTTGGGCCAGGGCATAGCTACGCCACGGCGGATTTTCATAACGTGTTTCATTTTGGTTTGATTTGTCAGTTAACAATAAAAGAAAAAACGTGAGTAGACGGGAGGGAAATGAAACGGGTAACAGTTGATATATGATGAATTTAACGGATAATTGCCAGAATGCAAAACCGTTTTTGCCAAGGCGGCACAAGTGGTGAATATCCTATCGTGATCTGCAAAAATAATATAACCCCGGGCCTTGCCTCCTGTACGCACTATATACAAACCGCCGGAGGAGTGCTCCCCCGGCGGTTTGTATCAAATACGCCTGTGTTTATCAGATATTGTTTTTCTTCAGTTCGCTCACCGCATAGTCCGCCGCGCGGGCCGTCAGCGCCATGTAAGTGATGGACGGGTTCTGGCAGGCTGAGGAGGTCATACACGCGCCGTCTGAGATGAACACGTTCTTCACGGCATGCATCTGGTTAAAACCGTTGAGCACACTCGTTTTCGGATCGCGGCCCATACGTGCCGTACCCATTTCGTGAATACAATGGCCCGGAGGCGGCATTTCATCTCCCCCGCCTACGTTTGTAAGACCGGCCGCTTCCAGCATTTCCTTCGCGCTTTCCAGCATGTCTTTACGCATGGCCAGCTCATTCTCACGGAAGTTGCAGTCGATGTCCAGCGTGGGCAGGCCGTACACGTCTTTTTTATCTTTGTTGAGTTTCGCGGTATTGTCCTGGTAAGGCAGGTGCTCGCCCCATGCGCCGATCCACATACCCCAGTTGCCGGCTTCTGCCTGGGATTCTTTCAGCTCAATGCCGATACCGTCCCAGCCGGTGCCACGCCCGCGGGAAGCACCGCCCTGGTAGCCGAAGCCGCGTACATAATCGGCCCGTTTGGTACCTTCGTTGATATTGCGGAAGCGTGGGATATAAATACCGTTTGCCCTGCGGCCGTATACGTACTGATCCTGGAATCCTTCAAAGGAGCCGCCCGCGCCCACACCGAAGTGATGGTCCATCAGGTTGCGGCCCACCTGGTCGCTGTCGTTGCCAAGGCCTGTAGGGAACCGGTTGGATACGGAATTGAGCAAAATGGCCGTGGTGCCTAAAGTAGACGCGTTGATGAACACGATCTTTGCAAAGTATTCCATCACTTCTTTTGTTTCCGAATCCATAATGCGCACGCCCTTGGCTTTTTGCGTGCTCTCGTCATAGATCACTTCCAGTACTATGGAGTGCGGTCTTAATGTGAGATTGCCGGTTTTATTCGCGGCGGGCAGCGTCACGCCGTTGCTGCTGAAGTAGCCGGTGAACGGGCATCCGCGCGCGCATAGGTCACGGTACTGGCAGGGGCCGCGGCCGTTGTGTTCTTTGGTTACATGCGCCACCCGGCCGATGGTCATGATGCGGTCTTTGTATTTTTCTTTGATCCTTCCGGCCACATGTTTTTCCAGGCAATTCATTTCCATTGGCGGCAGGAACTCCCCGTCCGGCAACTGCGGCAAACCTTCCGCCTGCCCGCTGATGCCCGCGAACTTCTCCACGTAGCTGTACCAGGGCGCAATGTCTTTGTAACGGATAGGCCAGTCCACGCCGTGCCCGTCCCTGGCGTTTGCTTCAAAGTCTATATCGCTCCAGCGGTACACCTGCCGGCCCCACATGAGCGAGCGGCCGCCTACGTGATAACCGCGCAGCCAGTTGAACGGCTTTATTTCGTTGTAAGGATTTTCTTTATCGTTCACCCAGAAATGCTGCGTGGCTTCGTCGAATGCGTAGCAGCGGCTCTGGATGGGATGGTTCTCTTTCATTTCGTGTGAATGCCAGCCCCGGTATTTGTAGCTCCAGGGGTCCCAGTTGGCCGTGGTGTAATCCTTGACGTGCTCTACATTACGGCCTCTTTCGAGTACGATGGTCTTCAGGCCTTTTTCGCACAGTTCTTTGGCGGCCCAACCTCCGCTGATGCCGGAGCCTACCACGATGGCGTCATAGGTATGTTCCTGGGTTGCTTTGATGTTCAGATTCATGTAGCGTGGGTTTAAAGATGCATATTAATAATATCGGGCGGCCCTGTTGGCTGGCCCGTGCCTGGCATGTCAGACTTCCTCTTTTAAGCAGGAAGAGCCGCTCATTGAGGCGGCTCTTCCATGAAAATGTATCTTTTTATCCGGATGATCAGATATTGCCTTTTTTCAGTTCTTTCACCGCATAGTCCGCCGCTCTTGCAGTCAGCGCCATGTAAGTGAGCGAGGGGTTCACGCAGGACGCTGAGGTCATGGAAGCGCCGTCTGTCACGAACACGTTCGGTACGGAATGCACCTGGTTCCAGCCGTTCAGGATAGACGTTTTGGGATCGCGGCCCATACGCGCGGTGCCCATCTCATGGATGGCCATACCCGGCCATGAACCGTTGTCGTATGTCTTCACATTTTTGATGCCCGCCGCTTCCAGCATTTCTGCCGCATCGTTCATCATATCCTTGCGCATTTTCGCTTCGTTCTCTTTGAACTCCGCGTTAAAACGAAAGACAGGCTGGCCCCATGCGTCTTTCTGGCTGTTGTCCAGCGTTACGACGTTGTCTTCGTAAGGCAGGCACTCGCCAAAGCCGCCGATGCCCATGCTCCACTGGCCGGGTTCGGTAAGCATTTCTTTAAAGTCTTTACCCACGCCCATTTCCGCAATACCACGGCTCCAACCGCTGCGGCTTGCGCCGCCCTGGTAACCGAAACCACGGATGTAGTCGCGTTTGTCGCCGCCGATGTTCCGATAGCGGGGTATATACAGGCCGTTTGCACGGCGACCGTAGAAATATTTATCCTCGTACCCTTCTGCCACACCGGAAGCCCCGATCTTGAAGTGGTGATCCATGAGGTACTTGCCCAGCACACCGCTGTCGTTGCCCAAACCATTAGGGAAACGGTTGCTGATGGAGTTCATCAGCACAAAGGTGGAGCCGAGTGTGGAACCGTTCACGAAGATGATCTTCGCATGGTATTCCACCATTTCTTTGGTGTGTTTGTCTATCACGCGCACGCCGGTGGCTTTCTTTTTGCCTTCGTCGTAGATGATGCTGTTCACGATGGAATCAGGGCGGAGCGTAAGATTACCGGTAGCCACGGCTGCGGGCAGCGTGGATGATTGCGTGCTGAAATAGGCGCCGAAAGGACACCCCCTGCTGCACAGGTTCCTGTACTGGCAGTTCGTGCGGCCGGGCAATGGCTGCGTAATGTTCGCCACGCGGCCGATAGTGATCCTGCGGGCTTTAAAAGACTCTTCCACGCGTTTTTTCACGTCTTTCTCCACACAGTTCATCTCCATAGCCGGCATAAAGATGCTGTCCGGCAGGTGAGGCAGGTTCTCTACGGAACCGCTGATGCCCACGAACTTCTCTACGTATTCGTACCATGGTTTGATGTCTTTATAACGGATGGGCCAGTCTATAGCGATGCCGTCCTTGAGGTTGGCCTCAAAGTCAAGGTCGCTCCACCGGTAGCTCTGGCGGCCCCACATGATGGATTTGCCACCTACGATGTCCGGGCGGTACCAGTCAAAACGTTTGTCTTCCTTATAAGGGCTTTCGCTGTCGTTGATCCAGTATTTTTCGTTGTGTTCGCTGTAAGGATAGTCGCGGCTGAGCTTTTCATGGCTCTGGCGCTGGTCCTGTGTAATACGGCCGCGGTGTGCAAACTCCCAGGGGTCTTTATTCGCTGTTTCGTATTTGCCGTGCTCGAGGTTTTTACCACGGTCCAGCATCAGTACTTTCAGTCCTTTTTCAGTCAGCTCTTTGGCAGCCCATCCGCCGCTTACGCCCGATCCTATTACGATGGCGTCATACGTGTTCTGGTCCTGCGCTTTTATGTTCAGGTTCATTTGAGTTGGTGTTTAGTGGTTCGGAGAAACGGGTTAAGCCCAGGCTTTATCGCCTTTTTTGTAAGGCACGCAGCCTTCATACTTAGCCGGTACTTTGATGTAACGCAGAGCTTTGGTGGCGCCGGGCTCTGAAGTGAAATAACCCAGCAGGGTCAGCTCCTTCATGTACTGGAAGTAGTGGGTCGGATCGTCCTTTTTCTTGGCTTTATTGTAATCCACCCGTTCTTTGTCGATAGCCGTCAGCAGTTCGGTACGTTGTTCAGGCGTGATCTCCATGAAGTCTTTACCGGAGAATTTCTTTTTGCTCTCATCATTCACTTTGTTCAGACCGGCTTCAAATTCTTTCTGCGCCTTTTCGTCGTAACAATCGTTGATCATCAGAACAATGAAATCCTGCACATTCGCGGCTTTGGCGCCGGGACTGGTAGTTTCCGGGATGATGGTTTCGGCTATTTCAGCCAAAAGGGCCTTGGTTTCCGGTGTCTGTAGCGTTAAAGTAGCAGGCTTGGATTTACAACCCTCCAGAGCCGCTAACGTGGAAGCGGAAAGCGCGGTTCCCATAAGGATCGCGACATTCCTGATGGCATCTCTTCTGTTCATAATTAGTAAATTGATTTGACCTTAACGGTAAGTTTCGAAAAATTAACGAGATTTTCAAATAAAATAGTGCTATTGGCAATAATAAGGTGTAAAAATTACGCTAAGTTGAATTTACGGGACTTTCAGGGGGCTGAACGGTGGATTTTACCCCGCATGTACACCCCACCGATCCCCATGCTAAAAATCCACCACCGGCTAAATGGCCTTTGTATTATTTTACCCCTCCTCTCCCGGTGCTCTCCTATATCTCTCGTATAAGTATCCTATATCTATCGTATATGCTCAGCACTTTCGGTAATATGCTATCAAATAAAAAGAGCACCGCGGTTGCGATGCTCTTTTTTAATATTATTTTATCTGTGGTGATTAGTTACCATTCGCTGGTTTGGCGGCTGCGCTCTGCGCGATAGACGGCGCCTGCTGCGGGGTCGTATATACATATTTCCCCTGGCTGTTCACCAGCACTACCGGCAATTTACGATGTTTTTCAAAATAATCGTAAGCGGATTTCAGGTTGATCCAGAACTTCTGCGATTCATTGTCCGTCAGGGACACGCTGCCGAGATAGTCCATAGACCTGGAGTTGCCGAAACGCACCGGGAACACATGTACAGGAATAAAATCCTGCCCGTTGTTCTTGGCGTGAACGGCCATTACATATACTTCTTCAATAAATTCGTCTGTCAAAGGAATACAGCCGATGGTGAGACAGTTACCATGAATATAAATGTCACCGCCGGGCTTTTTCTGGTCGCTGAGGATCCTGTCTGAGAAGTTAGGGTAGTTGATACCCAGGGACAGGTGGAAGCTGCTGTTCGGGTTAAAATCGTTGATGTAATAGAATCCTTCCGGCACCTGGCGATCACCTTCCTTACGTTTAGGCCCCATCTTTCCGGAGAGGGAACATACGCGGTAGGTTTTGAGCAGGCTGAAAGTATCGGACACGCTGTTGCGCACCCATATCTCCAACTCGCTGTCCAGCTTGAAGGAACGGATGTACATCTGTTTGGCAGGGTACGCAATGCCTTTTTTCGCGAATTCCTTTTTAAGGGATTCTTCTTTTTCACGGAAAGCTTCTCCAACCCTTGGGAACATTTTCTGGTTCTCCAGGAAGGTCTGCTGTGCGTGAACATTCATAGCGCCCAGGAGGGATAAAATTCCAATTAATAACCGCTTCATACTTTTATAACTTTCCAAATTCATACCAGGAAATAATACGCCAGGTAGAACAATACAAATGCAAAAATAACATATATTATCGAACCGACCTTACGGTTGGCAAAGCGCAGCACATAATGGCGCTGGCCCGCGAAGATCAGATAGGCCGTCAGCAACTGTAGCAAACCGGCCAGGATAAATAAATACCCGAATAAGTCCCTTAAATCCATAAATATTAACGTCAAATATAAAGATTTAGTGGGTAAAAGGGGGTTAAATATGATAAATTTCTTATGAAACGGCTGTAAAAAACTGAACACCCACGCCGTTTTTTATTATTTTGTTAACCTTAAAAACAACCACATGCTGCTCCAAACCCTGTTCCTGGCGATGCTCGCCTTGCCCTCTCCCGCCCCCGCGGACACTTCCGGCTATAAAATGATCTGGAACGATGAATTTAACACAGATGGCGCTCCCGATCCCGGTAAATGGGATTATGAGCGGGGTTTTGTGCGCAACAACGAGCCGCAATGGTACCAGCCGGACAACGCCGTTTGCCGGAACGGTATGCTCGTGATCGAAGCCAGGAAAGAAAGGTTGAAAAACACGAATTACGACCCTTCCAGTAAAGCCTGGCAGCGCAACCGGGAATACGCGGAATATACTTCCACCAGCATGATCACCAAAGGCAAATTTGATTTCAAATACGGCAGGGTGGTGATGAAAGCGAAGATAGACGTTCGCAAAGGCATGTGGCCCGCGTTCTGGATGCTGGGCAGCAGCCGCGCCGCCGGTGGCTGGCCGGCCTGCGGCGAGGTGGACATCATGGAGTTCTACCGCGGCGACCTGCTGGCAAACTGGGCCTGGGAAGGCGATAACAAAGTAGCCTGGAACACCGGGAAATTCCCCGTTGCTTCCTGGGGCGGGGAACAATGGGCCAAAGACTTCCACGAGTGGGTGCTGGAATGGGATGAAAACAAAATGGATATCCTGCTGGACGGTAAGGTGATCAATTCCATGGACCTTACCCGGACCGTCAATCATAAAAAGGGGAACAATCCTTTCAGGGAGAATTTTTACCTGCTGGTGAACCTCGCGCTCGGCCAGGGCGGGGAAGAGATACCGGATGCACATATTCCCGCTCAGCTGGTGGTGGATTACATCAGGGTGTACCAGAAATAAAAACCGCCGGCCAGAAGACCAGCGGTGCCGAATTGATTTTGTTGTAACCTAATAGTAGTAGTAAAAAGATTTATAAATTCCCGCGCAGCGCCTGTTCTCTTTCTATCGATTCAAACAGCGCCTTGAAGTTGCCTTTCCCGAAGGATTTGGCGCCTTTGCGCTGGATGATCTCGAAGAACAGTGTAGGCCTGTCCTGCAGGGGTTTGGTAAAAATCTGAAGCAGGTAACCTTCCTCATCACGATCCACGAGTATGCCCAGCTCACGGAGCGGCGTTATGTCCTCGTCTATGTCCCCCACTCTCGCGGACAGGTCTTCGTAATAGGATGCAGGTACGGTAAGGAATTCAATACCGCGGTGCTGCAATTCTCCCACTGTGTGCACGATGTCGTTTGTAGCAATGGCGATATGCTGCACGCCAGGGCCGCCGTAGAAGTCGAGGTACTCCTCGATCTGCGATTTCTTTTTCCCTTCCGCCGGCTCATTGATCGGGAATTTGATACGACCGTTGCCGTTGCTCATCACCTTGCTCATAAGGGCGGAATATTCGGTGGAGATGTCCTTGTCGTCGAAAGAAACGAGGTTGTGAAAACCCATGGTACGGCCGTAAAAATCCACCCAGGTATTCATTTCGTTCCAGCCTACGTTGCCCACGCAATGGTCTACATATTGCAGGCCGGTGCTGGTGGGATTGTATTTGCTGTCCCATGTTTTAAACCCGGGAAGGAAAGGACCGTTGTAGTTTTTCCTTTCCACAAAAATGTGCACGGTCTCGCCGTAGGTATGGATACCGCTGCGTACTACTTCACCGAATTCATCTTTCTCGGTCACCGGCTCCAGGAAAGGCTTCGCCCCTCTTTTTACCGTCTCCTCGAAAGTTCTCCGCGCGTCGTCTACCCAGATGGCCAGTACCTTTACGCCGTCCCCATGATTGTCCACATGCATGGACATTTCATTGCCCGGGCGCAGCGGTGTGGTGAGCACAAAACGGAGTTTGTTCTGCACCAGTACATAAGATACGCGGTCTTTTACGCCGGTTTCAGGCCCGGCATATGCCAGTGATTGAAACCCGAAGGCTGTTTTGTAAAAGTGCGCGGCCTGTTTGGCATTGCCGACATAAAACTCCACGTAGTCCGTACCGAGCAAAGGCAGGAAATCCTGCTCTTCCTGCACCGGTATTGGTTTTACTGCTGCACTGTTCATAAAAAATGGATTGGTTTTAAAAAAGATTGTTTTGGTGTTGATATTGGTGATTGATTTATACTAAGCTCAAAGCATACAGGTGTTTGTTGATAAAATCGATCTCTTCCGGTGCCAGTTTGATGTCTATCGCCTTTGCGTTCTGGATCGCCTGGTTCGCGTCCCTGGCGCCTACCAGCGCCACGGTAATGCCCGGCCTTTCGATGGTCCAGCGGATGACCAGCTGTGCCAGCGTTGCATTTTTACTTTCGGCAAGCGGCTTGATGAGCCCCAGGAAAGCATTGATGCGCGCGATATTGTCCGGCTGGTAGAACTTTGTAGTGGGCCGGTGATCGCCGGCTTCAAACTTATGCCCCGGTTTGATCTTGCCAGTCAGTATCCCTCTCTGCAAAGGGCTGTAAGCCAGGATGCCTTTATTATTTTCTATACAGTAAGGCACCAGTTCCTTTTCGATGCTGCGCTCCACCATACTGAAAGGCACCTGGTTGGACGCGAGTTTTATCACGGCATCCGCTTGTTTCATTTGTTCCGCGTTATAATTGCACACGCCCGCTGCAAGTATTTTCCCCTGCTCTTGGAGGCGCAGCAATGCTTCAAAGGTTTCTTCGATGGGCGTTGTTGCATCGGGCCAGTGGATCTGGTACAGGTCGATGTAATCCGTTTTCATGCGGCGGAGGCTTTCCTCGCATTCGCGGATCACGCTTTCTTTACCGGCGTATTTATAAATATCGATCGCTTTACCGCTGTTGTCCGTACTGCTGAAGCCGAATGTGCCTTTGGTGCCTTCCCAGGTCATACCGAATTTGGTCAGGAGCTGCACTTTGTCGCGCTGTATGCCTTCCAGGGCTTCGCCTACAATTTCTTCGCTGGTGCCCTGGCCGTAAATGGGCGCCGTATCAATAGAGGTGACGCCCTTGTCGATGGACGCCCTGATGGCTTCCCTGGCGTCCTTTCTTTCCGCTCCGCCCCACATCCATCCGCCAATAGCCCATGCGCCAAAGGTGATGGCCGAAACTTTTACATTGCTTTCTCCGAGTTGTCTGTATTCCATGCTTTAATTTTTCCTAAAAGTAATACCCGGAAAACTATTCCGCCCAGCTCATTACGTACTGCTGATCTTCAATGTTCAGCGCATCGCCCGTGATCTGCAAGGGGTGAAAGGTATCCACCATTACCGCCAGTTCTTTTGTTTCCTTCGCCCCCAGGCTTTTTTCCACCGCTCCCGGGTGCGGCCCATGCGGAATACCGGCCGGGTGCAGGGTGATCATACCGCGGGTTACGTGTTTACGGCTCATAAAATCCCCGTCTACGTAATACAGCACTTCGTCGCTGTCGATATTGCTGTGATTATACGGCGCGGGCACGGCCAGCGGGTGATAATCGAACATACGCGGGCAGAAAGAACACACTACGAAGTTGTGCCCTTCGAAGGTCTGGTGTACGGGCGGCGGCTGATGCACACGGCCGGTGATGGGCTCAAAATCGTGAATGGACAATGCGAAAGGATATTCGCAGCCATCCCAGCCGATCACGTCGAAGGGATGATGACCGTAGTGGAGGGGGTACATCACGCCTTTCTTTTTTACGAGTATGGTGAAGTCTCCCGCCTGGTCGATGGTTTCGAGGTTTTGCGGCTGGCGGATGTCCCGCTCGCAGAAGGGCGAGTTCTCCAGCAGCTGCCCGTAAGGGCTGAGGTATCTTTTCGGGAAACGCAGCGGGCTGAAGGATTCCACGATAAACAGGCGGTTGTCCGCATTGGAAAACTCTACCTGGTATATGGTGCCCCTGGGTATGACGATATAATCGCCATAGCCGAACTGCAATTGCCCGTATTGTGAATGCAGGATGCCGCTGCCTTCGTGTATAAAAAGTAGTTCGTCCGCATCGGCGTTCTTATAAAAATAATCTTTGGTGCTGTGTTGCGGCGCTGCCAGCGAGAGGTGGCAGTCACTGTTCACCAGCACTGGTTTGCGGCTTTTCAGGTAGTCCGGTTCCGGCTGTACGTTGAAGCCCTGGAAGCTGCGGTGTTTCAGCATTTTTTCTTCCGCCACGGCGGGCGCCACGCTGTAGGGCTCTCCCACTTTGATGATCTCCGTGGGCGGATGGCAGTGGTACAGCAGGGAATAATGGGAGGAAAAACCTTCCGTGGAGAAAAGCTGTTCCGAGTACAACTTACCGTCCGGCTTACGGAACTGTGTATGCCGTTTATGCGGAATCTGCCCTAATGTGTGATAATGAGGCATAATTGGGTTTATTAAATAAATAACAAGTATCCGGCCATTTAGATGACGTAGTCACGAATTAGCCCTGGGGCTGCCGGAAAGCGGGAAGATTATAAAGCCGAATCCATGGCGAGTGTGGCCATGAGGAAGCAGTAATTGCACTGATTTTTGTATGTAAGCGAACTGTGCATGAGGATTGTCGGGCTAAATTATGTCTTTTTCGGATACGGGGGAAATTTTTTTTATATATTGAGAAGATTATACCTATTACCTATGTGGACCTCCTTCATCAATACCTTCAACGGATTTGCCAAACTGGCCGGGCAATATTACAAAAGCTGGGCGGGATTTATATTCAGCGCAACACTCATCTTTTTCCTGTTGGGCACAGCAGCAGGGCTGCTGGTTATGAAAATATTGTTTTTCCTGCCGTTGGAGGGTTTGCAGGAAGAATACGGCATGAATTTCATCTGGATCAATTATAGCCTCCGTGTGGGCGCCCATATCATGATGATCGGCTGCGGGCTGATCGCGGCTGCTTTCAGCAGGAATGAAAAGGCGCCTTCCTCCTTCCAGGAATTCACAAACCAAACGCCGGGCGCCGCATGGGTGAGTTTCTTCAGCCTATCCGCCATTCTCACCATACCGGTGATGATAGAAATGTATTACAATATCAGGATGACGACGGTATACATGAATTCCTCCCTGGGTCTTGGCGAACAGCAAAGCGCCAGGGAACTGTATTACTGGCTGATGACCTTCATGAATATATTCAATGCCCTGGCAGTGCCGTTGTTTGCCGCCATCACTTTTATCAAAGCCGCGGGCGGCCAGCGGATCGGGCCTTATGCCCGTCAGATAAAAATACTGGCGATAATGGGATTCCTGGTACAAGTGATCGTCATCGGGCTCTATTACAATCTGAACATCCTGGTGGTGATGCCCGTAAGTAAGATAACCCGTCTCCCTTACGGCGATATTCCTCCAGGCACCATCATCGCAGTCATCACCATTGCGCTGGCCGGCGTATGGGCATGGCTGATCTGCGGTGCTTTTTATGAAGAAACCGTGGAATTTGAACTGGAAGAAAATACCAAAGCCAGCACTCACCAATAAAAACACTATTTGTCATATTATTGTAATAGACACTAACCCATAACAGTACCCCTACGGCAGCGGGCTGACTCATCCCCACAACGTATATCCGCCACGGTGAAGCATTTCACGCTGAAATGCCTGGGAAATCTTATGCCCTTTCCATATTTAGACGTTTTCTAAATTTCCAAAACCCACTTGCATTTCCCGTTTTTATTCCTAACCTTTGTAATACTAAAGTCATAAAATAATAGTGCATTTATTCAACTCACATATAATCCGTATTACTCCATCCTCCTCCGGAGTGCGCGGCACTATTATTACAACCACAACCACCACAACCCCATCGCGGGGTTAATTTTTCATATCGTCCACCGGCCAGGTAACACTGGTACACCGCAAAGCAGGGAACACCCCTTTTATATCCATTCAACATCCTTTTTACAATGCAGGTTTTAAAATTCGGCGGTACTTCCGTAGGCAGTACAAAGGCCATAGAGCAGGTTTGCAATATCGTAGCGCAATACAAACGTAAAGGCAACATGGCCATTGTCGTAAGCGCCATGAGCGGCATCACGGACAAACTGATCCAGTGCGGCCAGCTGGCCGGGCAATGCCAGGAACAATACAAATCCGTATTGCAGGAAATAGAGATCAAACACCTGGACACCATCCGCGCGTTATTCCCCATTACCGTACAAAGCAGTCTCCTCAGCGAAGTAAAAAAACAGCTCAACCAGCTGGAAGCCCTCTGCGACGGCATCTTCCAGGTAGGCGAGCTTAGCCGCCGCTGCCAGGACAAGATCATGAGCTTCGGAGAACTCCTCTCCTCCTGGATGGTAGCCGAAAAACTCAAACAGATGGGGCTGAACGCAGCCTGGAAAGACAGCCGCGACCTCATCGCCACGGACGCACAGTTTGGGCATGCACTGGTAGACTTTGACACCACAGACCACCAGGTCACCGCCTTTTTCCAGCACCAGCCGGCCAGCTTCGTCGTACTTCCCGGCTTTATCGCTTCCAACAGCGACAAAGACACCACCACCCTCGGCCGTGGAGGCTCCGACTATACCGCCGCCATCATCGCCGCGGCCATGGACGCCAGCGTGCTCGAAATATGGACGGACGTGAGCGGCATGATGACCGCGGACCCGCGCCTCGTGCCACAGGCCATCGCCATCCCGCGTATCTCTTACGAAGAAGCCATGGAACTGTCCCACTTCGGCGCCAAAGTGATCTATCCACCCACCATACAACCCGTTATGAACCGCCGCATCCCCATCTGGATCAAAAACACCTTTGCCCCGGACGATTACGGCACACTGATTCAGGACAACGGCGAAAAACCTTTCCCGGTGACCGGCATTTCCGGCATCCAGAAAATAGCCCTGCTCACGCTCGAAGGCAGTGGCATGGTAGGGATCCCCGGCTTCTCCAAACGCCTCTTCGACGCCCTGCTGCGCGAAAAAGTGAACGTGATACTCATTACTCAAAGTTCCTCGGAACACTCCATTACCGTAGGCATCCTCGAAAACGATATGCTCAGCGCCAAAGCGGCGGTAGACAGCGAGTTCGTACAAGAGATCCACGACAAACGTATTGAACCCCTGATCGTTGAAAAAGACCTCTGCATCGTGGCCGTAGTAGGCGACAATATGAAAAACCATCATGGCATGAGCGGCAAACTATTCGGCGCGTTGGGCCGCAACGCCATCAATGTAAGGGCTATCGCGCAGGGCTCTACGGAGAAAAACATCTCCGCGGTGATCAACAAAGCGGACGTCAAAAAAGCGCTGAACGTGATACACGAAGCCTTTTTTGAATCGGAGACCAAACAGGTGAACGTGTTTGTGGCCGGCACCGGTAACGTGGGCGGCAAACTGCTGGAGCAGCTGCAATTGCAACAGGAATACCTGCTGCGGGAGCTGGGCCTGCAGGTGCGCATCATCGCGCTGGGCAACAGCCGCAAGATGCGTTTCTCCGAAAGCGGCATCACCCTCAGTACCTGGAAAGAAGAGCTGGAAGCAGGCCATGAAATGGACCAGGAGCTGTTTGCCAGACATATCCTGGACATGAACCTGCGCAACAGCGTGTTTGTGGACAACACCGCCAGCGATGCCGTTGCAGGCATGTACAGTAATTTCCTGCAACATGGCATTTCGGTGGTCACCTGTAACAAGATCGCGTGTTCTTCCCAATATGCGGAGTACAAAAAACTGAAAGACCTGGCACGGAAATTCAACGCCTCTTTCCTTTTCGAAACCAATGTAGGTGCGGGCTTGCCTGTCATCAATACCCTGAACGACCTGGTGCGCAGCGGCGATAAAGTACAGACCATCGAAGCGGTGCTGAGCGGCAGCCTCAATTTTGTGTTCAACAATTTCGTGAACGGGGCCAACTTCCGGCAGGTCGTAAAAGCCGCGCAGGATGAAGGATATACCGAGCCGGACCCGAGGATAGACCTGAGCGGGAAAGACGTGATGCGCAAGATCCTGATACTGGCCCGGGAGAGTGGTGCCGTGCTGGAAATGGAAGATATAGACAACCTTTCTTTCCTGCCCTCCGAATGCCTGAACGCCAAAGACGTACCTGCCTTTTACGAGCAGCTGGACGTACACGCCGCGCATTTCCAGGCTTTGCTGAAAGCCTCCGCGGACAAAGGAGAACGCCTGAAGTTCGTAGCCCGCTACCACAACGGTAGAGCATCCGTGGGATTGCAGTCCGTGAGCCCGCAGCACCCGTTTTACCAGCTGGAAGGCAAAGACAACATCGTACTGTTCACCACCAGCCGTTATTCCGCCCAGCCGCTGATCGTAAAAGGCGCGGGCGCCGGTGCGGACGTTACCGCCTCCGGCATATTTGCAGACATCATCAGAACCGTACGATAATGAAAGATATGAGCCAAACAAACAAAAGATCCGTAAAGGTATTTTCCCCTGCTACCGTAGCCAACGTAGCCTGCGGTTTTGATGTAATAGGTCTCGCGCTGGAAGGCACCGGCGACGAAATGGAACTGCACCTGAGTGATAAACCGGGCGTGCGCATCACCTCCATCGAAGGGGCGGACCTGCCGCTGGAAGCATCGCAGAACGTGGCCGGCGTGGCCCTGATGGCGCTCCTCCAGGAATATGGCAAACCGGAGATCGGCATCGAAATGTCCATCAAAAAGAACATCCATCCCGGCAGCGGCATCGGCTCCAGCGCGGCCAGCGCGGCGGGCGCCGTGGCAGGCGGCAATATGCTGCTGGACAACTATTTCTCCCCGGACGCGCTCATCCGTTTTGCCATGGAAGGGGAAAGACTGGCCTGTGGCACACCCCATGCGGACAACGTGGCGCCGGCCATCCTCGGCGGCTTCACGCTCGTGCGCAGTTATCAGCCGCTGGACGTGATCAAGCTCCACACACCGCAGGACCTCTGGGTGACCGTGATCCACCCGCAGATAGAAGTAAAAACGTCAGACGCCAGGGGCATCCTGAAACAGCAGGTACTGCTCAAGGACGCTATCCGTCAATGGGGCAACGTAGGTGCGCTGGTAGCGGGCCTTTACACGGAAGACTACGGCCTCATCAGCCGCGCGCTGGAAGATGTGATCGTGGAGCCCATCCGCTCCATCCTCATCCCCGCCTTCCACGACCTGAAAATACGCTGCAAGGAAGCAGGCGCCCTCGGCGGAGGCATCTCCGGCAGCGGCCCCTCCGTGTTCATGCTGAGCAAGGGCGAAGACAATGCCCGCGCTGTGGCCGCCATGATGGAAAACATATATGCGCCGCTGGGCGTGGATTACAAAATTTACGTATCCCGCATCGGCAACTCCGGCGTAAAAGCCATAAACATTTAACCCATGCAATACTATAGCTTACAGAACCACCAGCACCGCGCCTCTTTCAGGGAAGCCGTGATCCAGGGCCTGGCGCCGGACAAGGGGCTGTATTTCCCTTCGGAGATCCCCAGGCTGAACAAGGACTTTATCGAACGGCTGGACGAATACGATCCTCAGTATATCGCCCGCAAGGTGATACTGCCTTTCGTGGGCAACGACATTCCCGTGCAATACCTCACCCAGATCATCCGCGAAACGCTCACCTTCCCTTTCCCGCTGCGCGAAGTGGAAGAAAACGTGTATGCACTGGAGTTATTCCATGGCCCCACCCTCGCGTTCAAAGACGTGGGCGCCAAATTTATGGCCGGCTGCCTGGGTTATTTCAGGCGCGCCGCGGAACAGCCGGTGACCGTACTGGTAGCCACTTCCGGCGATACCGGCGGAGCAGTGGCGCATGGGTTTTATGACGTGCCGGGCGTGGAAGTGGTGATCCTCTACCCTTCCGGCAAAGTGAGCGAATTGCAGGAAAAACAGCTCACCACCCTGGGCCGGAACATACGCGCACTGGAGATCAAAGGCACCTTCGACGATTGCCAGCGGATGGTCAAAACCGCCTTCCTCGACGGCGAGTTGCAGGCGCACCGCCCGCTCACCTCCGCGAACTCCATCAACGTAGCCCGCTGGCTGCCGCAGATGTTCTATTATTTTATGGCCTACCGGAAGATAAAACAGTGGCACAGGGAAACCGTCATATCCGTGCCCAGCGGCAACTTCGGCAATATCTGCTCCGGCCTGATGGCCGCCGCCATGGGCCTGCCCATACAACACTTCGTCGCCTCCACCAATGTGAACGATACCGTGCCGCGTTTCCTTGCCAACGGAAAATATGAGCCGCACAACGCTATCGCCACGCTCTCCAATGCCATGGACGTGGCGGACCCGAGCAACTTTGTGCGTATCCTTCAATTGTTCGCTCAAAACGAAAGGGCGCTAAAAGCCACCCTTTCCGGCTACCGCTTCACGGACGAAGAAACCGTGGCCGCCATGAAAAAAGTGCACAGCGAACACCAGTACCTGATGGACCCGCACGGCGCGGTGGGTTACCTTGGCTTGAAAAAATATATGGAAAAACACCCGGGCGTTACCGGCATCTTCCTTGAAACCGCCCACCCGGTGAAGTTCGCCAACGTGATGCCGGCGGGATTGCAGGAAGCTATCGCCGTGCCTGAGCGCGTGCAGCAGATGAATGGCCACCGCAAGGAATCCGTACTCATGAACGCCGATTATGCGGATATGAAGGCCTGGCTGATGCAATAAAAATTCCCTATGTTTGGGACTATGAAACTTTTTTATGTGTTATGCATACCGGTGTTTTTTGCAGCCTGCCAGCAAAGCGGCAACGAGCAGAAAACACCGGTTGTAACAGATTCCCTCAGCGTAGCGATAGACAATATGCGCAAAGACCTTGCGATCAAACCTTCAGACGCTGCCACCCGCATCTTTTTGGCCAACGCACTTATTGAACAGGGGAATTACGCCGCCGCGGACAGCCAGGCAGCCTTCCTCGAAAAATACCCTGCCACCCTTCCCAATGCCTTTTATATCTACGGCCTCTCGTCCCTGAACCGGAAGGACACCGCCACCGCTATCACGCACCTTACCAAAGCCATTGGCCTCCGGAAAGACAGCAGCGAATACGAAGCCGTCATGCTCACCGGTGACCTCCTGCTGGATAAAAAAGAATATAACAAGGCCCTGGAACTGTACACCCTCGCCTCCCGGATAGATTCCACCTCCGCGGAAGCCAGTTACGCCGCTGCTGAGGTATACAACCTCCAGGGAAAGGAAACACAGGCCAGGCAACAATACGTACAGACGCTTGCACTCGATCCAGCCTACAGCCCGGCTTACATCGGCCTGGGGAATTTATTGTCGAAGTATGGCAAATGGAAAGAGGCATTGCCGCATTACAATATGGCGGCCAAAGCGGATCCCACCAATGCCGATGCATTTTACCTTCGCGGCCGCGCATTGCTTACGCTGGGCAATCAGCCCGCGGGCATAGACGATCTCACCAAGGCCCTTTCTTTCAGGAAAAACTTCCCGGAAGCCCGCCAGCTCCTCGATTCCGTTAAAAATCAGTAGGTTTGTAATCTTTAAAATCATCCCGCTTGGAAAAGAAAACACCGCTTATCGCCCCCTCTTTACTCGCCGCCAATTTCCTGGAAATAGGAAAAGATGTGAACATGATCAATAACAGCGAGGCGGACTGGCTTCACCTGGATGTGATGGACGGGCGTTTTGTACCCAATATCAGTTTCGGGCTGCCGGTGATCGCCGCCGTTACCAAAATAAGCACGAAGGTGAACGATGTGCATTTAATGATCGAAGAGCCGGAGAAATATGCTGAAGCCTTTGCCAAAGCGGGCGCCAATATCCTTACCGTACATATCGAAGCCTGCCGCCACCTGCACCGGAATATCCAGCAGATCAAAGGCCTGGGCATGAAGGCGGGCGTAGCCCTCAACCCCCATACCTCCGTGAGCCAGCTGGAAAATATCATCGCGGACCTGGACCTGGTGCTGGTCATGAGCGTGAACCCCGGTTTTGGCGGGCAGCATTTTATAGAAAAGACATACGAAAAGATCAGGCAGGTAAAGGCCCTGATCAATCAGTCAGGCTCAAAGGCGCTGATTGAAGTGGATGGCGGCGTAACGCTAGACAACAGCAAGGCCGTCATCGCAGCCGGCGCCGATGTGCTGGTCGCGGGCAATACCGTGTTCTCCGCAAAAGACCCCGTGGAAATGATCCGCGCTTTAAAACACAATTCCTGAAGTAACGATGAGATCAATACATCGCGGCAGCCGGTGAAGTACCCGGCCGGCAAAGACATGCCTTTCATGAACCGCTAACGCGCCAGGCTGAGGATAATGTCGTTCGTAAGCGGCTTGGTAAGATAACCCTCCACAAAGTCGAACATACCCACCCGCTGGCGGTCCCTTTCATCGATAGAAGAGGTAAGCACATAGACCTTCACAGGTTTGGGAAGCGTGCCGCGCACGGCGGAGAAGGCTTCCAGGAATTCCCATCCATCCATCACGGGCATGTTCAGGTCCAGTAGAATAATGTCCGGCAATGAAGCGGGCTCGGCGATGTGGAGCCGGATGTGATCCAGCACGTCCTGGGCATCGGAGAATTTTTTGACGTCGTTGGTAACCCTTAAACGGTCCAGCATGATCTCGGTGATCTGCTGGTGAATGGGGTCATCGTCTACTATAAAGATCGATCGTAGCGGCTTCATAGATTACTATTCGGGGCTGAAGGTAATGATAAATTTGGTTCCTGCGCCAGGCTGGCTCTCAGCATGAATGCTTCCGCCCATGGCTTCTATCTGGCTTTTTGTAATAAATAGTCCTATTCCCTTGGCATCCTTGTTCTTATGAAACGTTTTCCTGAACCCGAAAAGTTTCGCCCCATACCGCTCCATATCGATCCCCATGCCGTTATCTTCCGCCGTAAGCATCACCCCGCCGTCCACCATCCGGCTTTGCAGCTTCAGGCTGGGTTTCCTGTCCGTAGCCCGGTATTTAATGGCATTGGTAAGGAGGTTCTGTAAAATGCTGTCCAGGTAAATGCGCGGATATTCAATGTACGGGGCTTCGCTGAAGTCTGTTATCAGTTCAATCCCACTTGTTTCGATATCCACGAATAATATATCCCTCACCTTCTGCAGCCTTTCGGAAAATACGAGGCGCTCGCGCTCCACGTTCAGGTCTTTCCTGATCTGCACCACTTCTATGAGGTCGTTCAGCGTTTCGTCTATATTTTTGATCACTTCCTGGAACATGCCGCGGTACAGCTCTTTTTCCTGTTCGCCGTCCGTATCGTTCATGATCTGCATCAGCGCCTTGAGGTTCGCAATGGGCGCGCGCAGGTTGTGCGAGGTGATGTGCGCGAAATCCTCCAATTGTTTGTTCTGGTTCACCAGGTATTTATTGAGCGAGGAAAGTTGTTCATTTGCCTTCCGCAGTTCCCGCTGCATCTTTTTGCTGTCCGTGATGTTCCGGGTGAAAATGGAGATGTTCCCGTCCTGCATGGGCGCCAGCAGGAATTCGTACCATTTGTCCGTAGCGGGCAGGTAATTGGAGAAAGATACGGGGGCCTGCAACATCATACACTGCTGCACCCGGGCGTGGAAGGTGGAGCCCACCAGCGTGGGGAACACTTCAAAGATATTCCGCCCTATCACCTTGCCATGATCCACGATCTCCTGCGCCTTGCGGTTGATAAAATTCACCTTCCCGTCTTTATCCATAACGGCATAGCCCATGTCTATCGTGTCAAAGAAAAGCCGCATCAGCTCGGCGTTCCGCGTCAGCTGGTTGCGTATTTTATATTGCTCCGTCACATCCTGTATCACGCCATAGATGCGCACCATACGCCCGTTGCGGTATTCGGGTTTGCCAATGATGCGGCATTGCAGCACGTTGTTCCTGGCGGTGTTCACGGTGATCTGCAGGTCGAAGGCCTTGCCCCGCTGCATACACGCGGTCACGGCCAGCTCCACGCGGTTGCGCGATTCTTCCGTAAAAAAGGACAGCGACTTTTCGTAGGTCATATGCGTAAAAGGCGGCAGCTCGTGGATCTTGTAGGTCTGGGCGCCCCAGCGCATCTGCCGGGTGGTCATATCCACCTCCCAGCCGCCTATTTTGCCAATCTCGCCGGTCTGGAGCAGGAATTCGTGGGTCTTGACGTTCTCCAGTTCCTGGCGTTTTTTTTCCGTGATATCGTTCACCAGCGCCACCACGATCTGGTCTTTGTCCACGGGGTCTTCCACGGGGAACATGGTGAGGTCCAGGAACACTTCCCGGTCCGTTTTGCCGCCATTGTTGTGCACCTGGAATTCCAGTTTTTTTTCCAGCCGGATCATTTTGCCTTTTTGCAATACCTGCATAAACAGCTGGTCCAGCTCAAAGAGCCGGGCAAAGGGGTCTTGTATCAGGTTGCTGTCCGGCTGCTCTTCCAGCCCGGTGCTGGCGAAAAAGCGGCGCTGCGTCTGGTTCACCCGGCGGATGAATCCGAAGTTATCAAACTGGATGTACCCCACGGGTAGGTGTTCCACGATGGTATAGAGCAGCCGCTCGCTTTTTTCGAGGCTGAGCACGGCCAGTTTTTTTTCGGTGATCTCGCTGAGAATGATGAACAGGTAAGCGATCTCCCCTTGCAGGTCCAGCACGGGGAAGCCCGTCACGTCATAATACAGCGGCTGGATGCGGGTCACATTTTCGTCGTGTATTTCGGAATACCGCAGCAGCATTTCTTTTTTAACGGGGCCTTTGCGCTGTTTTACTTCGTCCAGCAGGGCGGTGAGGCCGGTGCGGCGGTTAAAACCGTCTTCAAATACATTGTATGGCCCGTTATTGGCGGGGTGGTCCTCGCCAAGGATATGGCGCTGGGCGGTGTTCATATTCCGGTGCCAGCCGTCCGGTGTAAACTCCTGGAGGCCCACGGGAAGGTTTTCGAGTACGCTGCGGAAAAACCGTTCGTTCCGGCGGGCTTCCGTTTCCTGCTGCACGTTGCGGATGATCATCATCACGTGCACGGTATCGTCGCCATTGTAGAGGGGGCTGTAACTGATCTTATAATGAAGGGGGGGATCGCCGAAGGGCACAACAAGGGTGAAGCGTTCGCCGCTGAGGGCGCGCTGCCAGTGTTCAAGTGCCTCGCCTCTTACATGTGGTGCCGCGTCACAAAGGCGTAAAAGGCTGTCTCCTGCTTTGAATGTTATAGCCAGGTATCTTTTATTTTCCTCCACAAAGGCGCTGTTCAGGGTTACCAGCCGCAATTGTGCGTCAAACACCGCTACGGGGTCCGGCAGCGCCTCCACCACCTGGCTCAGCAGGGCAATGTTCATGGAATTATTCAATTTGGCATAGGCGGTTGGGATGGGTCAAATATAGGGGTTATATTATACAAATTCATGCTATTATTATGTGATAAAGGCAGTTATGCGTGTTTTCAAAAAATTCACATGGGGGTAAGTGTGGTGGGCTCCTTACTTTTAAATATCTTTGAGCAGGAAACAATAGTTCCTATTTTACGTTAAACTATAGCAGATTAATTATCAAACAACAGGATGAAAGTTTTAATTCTCATGGGCTCCGAGAGCGATAAACCTGTGATGCAGGAATCGCAGAATTACCTCCAGTATTTTGGCATTGAAAGTGAAATGATCGTGGCATCAGCCCACCGGAATCCGGACAAGGTGCGCGAACTGGTTATCAATGCCCAACCTCAGGGTTATGGTGTGATTATTGCAGCGGCTGGTATGGCGGCTGCGTTACCGGGTGTGGTTTCAGCTTACACTTCCCTCCCGGTGCTGGGCGTTCCTTTAGAAGGGGGCTTGCCTGGCGGTGTGGACGCCCTGTATTCCATTGTACAGATGCCCGCGGGGCTGCCGGTAGGCACCCTGGCAGTAGGCAAGGCTGGTGCAAAGAATGCGGCGGTGCTGGCGGCAAGGATCATTGCCCTGAGCAACAAAAAAATTGCAGAACGCGTAGAAGCGTTCAAACAGAACGGATACCGGGTCTAGCACTTTATTTTCAGGATGCGCGGGCCCCCTGGCTCACGCATCCTGACTTTCCAGTTCAGATCCGAAATGCAGACATCTAAAATGAACCGCACTTGACAGAATCGATCATTAACCTGGACAACGTAAATCCCATTGAATTTTTCGGGGTGAACAACGGAAAGCTGGACTTATTAAAAAAGAAGTTCCCTTTATTGAAGATCCTTAGCCGCGGCACACAGCTGAAGCTCTCCGGAGCGCCGGAAGAAGTGGCCACCGCCAAAGAAAAGATCGGGCAGATCGTGAGTTATCTCGAGCGCAACGGGCACCTGAGCGAAAATTATTTCGAGCAGATACTGGGCGAAGAGGAAGGCACGGGCATCGATCACTTTAAGGACCGCAACCCGAACGAAGTGCTGGTATTTGGCCCGAACGGCCGCACCATCCGCGCCAAAACCGCCAACCAGAAAAAAATGGTGGCGCTGGCGGACAAAAACGACATCGTTTTTGCCATTGGCCCTGCCGGTACCGGTAAAACCTACACTGCTGTAGCCCTCGCCGTAAGAGCGTTGAAGAACAAGGCGGTACGCAAGATCATCCTCACCCGCCCCGCTGTGGAAGCAGGGGAAAGCCTGGGATTCCTGCCCGGGGACCTCAAGGAAAAGATCGATCCCTACCTGCGCCCCCTGTACGACGCACTGGATGACATGATCCCGCCGGATAAGCTCAGTTATTTTATGACCAACAGGATCATCGAGATCGCACCCCTCGCCTACATGCGAGGCCGTACGCTGGACAATGCCTTTATCCTCCTGGACGAAGCGCAGAACTCCACGGACCTGCAGATGAAAATGTTCCTCACCCGTATCGGTTCCTCCGCCAAGGCAATCATTACCGGTGACCTGACCCAGATAGACCTTCCCAAGAACCAGAAGAGCGGCCTCGGCAGAGCCACCCGCATCCTCCGGAACATCGACGGTATCGGGTATCTTGAACTGGATGAGGAAGATGTGGTACGCCACCGCCTCGTAAAGGCCATCATCAAGGCTTACGATGCAGCCAGCGACGAGCCCGGCCAGGAAAGAAGGAACGACAATTAACACGGTTTTAACAGCCATTTGTTGTAAGTTGCGCAATTGAATGATTCCTGTTAATTTTGTTAATGACATTATAACTTTAACCTATCAACCACATGAGCTATTACAGGCGAATTGTTTATTTGATGTGTGTCTCGGGAATATTTTTAACTAGTTGTAAAAAAAGACCTGAACCGCAAGAGGTTGCCTTGGAATTTATGCACGCTATACAGGAATCCAATTTTGAGCGCGCGAAGGAATTTGCTACCAAAGAATCACAACAGGTTATACTGCTTTACTCCATTTTTGACGGCAAACGCAATGAAAATGAACGTGAAAAGATCAAAAATGCCAAACTGGAAGTAGTAAATCACCAGGAAAACGGAGATAAAGCGACTGTTACCATTCTCAACTCTTCCGCCAGCCAGCAGGAAACCCTCCAGCTGGTAAAGGAAAGCGGTCAATGGAAAATATCCCTGACACTTGAAAGCATCCTTCCTACCTACGTAGCCCCGGGCACCATGGATATGAACTCAATGGCCCCGCAGACAACGGATTCTTCCACAGCTCACTGATTCCCTCCAATATTTTATAGTTATTCGCGGTTTGTTCCTTAATTTTGCGCCTTTACAAACCGGCAGGTTACTGATATTCAGGCTCCCTGGGCAGCAAAACCGGCTTTCCGCCAGTTAAAACCGCCCAGTCCACCGCCCGGATATCAGTATTCCTGTTTTATGGCCCCGGCCACACCGGTATGCATTTGTAGACGTGAAACACATCCTAATTTTTTAAAAGAATCATTGAATGACGACAACGAATCCATGGCACAGCGTAAGCCCAGGTGATAACGTGCCCCACTCGGTAACAGGCATTATTGAAATTCCAAAAGGCTCCCGCGCCAAATACGAACTGGATAAAGAAAGCGGCCTGCTGAAACTGGACCGCGTGCTGTACTCTTCCGTGTATTATCCGGCCAACTACGGCTTCATCCCTAAAACATACTGCGACGATAATGACCCGCTGGACATCCTCATCCTTTCCCAGATAGACTGCGTGCCCCTGTGCATCGTGGAAGCAAAGGTGATAGGCGTAATGCAGATGATAGACGGCGGCGAGGCGGACGATAAGATCATCGCCGTGGCCGCGCACGACATGAGCGTGAACCACATCAACGACATCAGCGAGCTGCCCCCGCACCTGCTGGAAGAGATCCGTCACTTCTTCGAAGAATACAAAAAACTGGAGAACAAAACCGTGAAAGTGGAAGAATTCCAGAACAAAGCGAAGGCGGAACAGATCATCAACGACGCGTTTGACCTGTACGATAAAACTTTCGGACAACAAAACTAACACGCATATGCCGTTACCCCTCATCTTCGGTTTGATCCTGCTGGGCCTCGTGGCCGGTGTTTTCTCCGGTGTGGTGGGTATAGGCGGCGGCATCATCCTGATACCCGCGCTGGTGTACTTCTTTGGCCTGAGCCAGCATGAAGCGCAAGGCACTTCCCTGGGCATGCTGATGCTGCCCGTGGGTTTCCTGGCGGTGATCCAGTATTACAAACAGGGGTTCGTGGATTACAAACTGGTCCTGTTCATTGCCATCGGCTTTGTACTGGGCGGTTTTATCGGCGGAAGACTGGCGGTAACGCTGCCCGAAACACTGGTAAAAAGAGTGTTCGCGCTCTTTATGATCGCGGTGGCGGTGAAGATGTTGTTTTTTGACAAGTCCTGAATGACTAATTTTACATTTTGAATATCCGGATGACCGGGAAGCAGGTAATGTTTCCCGGTCATTTTTTTACCGGCCGGTCCGGAGTGGGTGTAAGCCTTATCAGGACAAGACCGAAACATTATAACGGTACCTGAAGCATATCAAAAGCATAGCAAGAGCATATCAAAAGCGTATCAAAAGCATACTTACCCCCACCCGCTGCCATTTTGATCGTCCTTTTAGGCAAAAATGGCAGCCTTCCCTTGACCTACACCTTTGAAAAGTCCACTTTTGTAAGCCACCAGGCTTTGCCTCAGAACATCCTTTTGATCAGCCTGAGCTTGTGCGTCCTCACGCCCGTATCCGCATTCACGATCCCGAGATGATCGATAGGATCGATGCGTACCTTGCCGGAAGCGTGGATGATCTCCTGTTCGTTCAGCATCAGCCCTACATGGGTTATTTTCCCCGCTTCATTGTCAAAAAAAGCGAGGTCGCCGGGCTTTGCTTCCTGGATGAGGGATACCGTTTCACCTTGTGTAGCCTGCTGATAAGCGTCCCTCAGGAGTGGAATACCGAGGATTTTATACACGGTTTGTGTAAACCCGGAACAATCGACGCCAAAAACCGTCTTTCCGCCCCATAAATAGGCTGTATTCAGGAAAGTATGGGCAATGGGGCGCCAGGCCAGATGAGGAGATTTAACGTCCTTAAACGGCTCAATTCCTGATTCGGCGGTCACTTTCACATTTCCCCAATCGGAACTGCCGAGTTTGAGTAAACTGCCGTACGGAATATACACCGGCTGGCCGTTCAGTCCCAGGCGGGCCGCCCATTGCGTGGCTACATGGGTATATGGCGCGTTGTATAATTCAGCTGTAATCGTTTCGAGGTGGGAATAAGTAATCCAGCCTTCATACCCGTCGTACTGCAAACGCACTTTAATCCACCCATCCGAATTAACTGATTCTGTTTCAACACATTCTCCAAAAATTGCCTGGGAGATCATTTCACTTTTGTGAGAAGGCTCGGCGCGCAGCGGCATCACCGGCACGATAGTAATGGCGAGTGGCATGTTAATTGTTTAAAATATGTGGGCTGGGTGAACTTTTAACCCGGTTTTGCGTAAATATAGTAATAAGCATATGCACCTCCAGTTAAATAACCTAAACGACAAGGAATTGCTGCTCCGCATGCGGAAGCTACAGGACCGCGAAGCCGCCGGCGTTCTGCTGGACCGGTACAGCCATCTGCTGGTAGCGGTTTGTATGCCGAAGCTTTCTAAAGAGAAACCAGCTGAAACAGTATTTCCCGCAATAACCCGTCAATTGTTTACCCAACTCTCCTCTTCGTTTGGTAAGATAAACGAAACCGTATATGCAATAGTTCAAAGTTATTTCGTGAAGGGCAACAAACCAACTGCCCAATATATACCTCCGCCATCACAAGCCATACAGCGACTGGAATTACAGGTAGAACAGGCCGGCAACAACCCGATCGCCAAAGCAACGCTTACCGCCCGCATAGAGCAGGCGCTGAGCCAGCTGAGCAAAGAAGAAGCAGAACTTTTAACAGGCTTTTATCTCGAACACCAGACGCTGCAGGATCTTGCACAACGCCGGCATATTACGGCGGACAAAGTAAGGAACTCCCTGAAAGGCATCAGGAAGAAAATAGCAACACAACTGAAGGACGTGGCTTATGAATAATCACTCTCCAAGGCAAGAAAGGGTCCTCAAGATCTTTACCCCTGTACGCTGCATCAACAGGGATCAACTGCTCCGGTATCACCGCGGCAACATGACACCCGTGGAAAAACACCTGGTGGAACAACATATTGTTGACTGCGATCTCTGTCATGACGCACTCCACGCCATGAGCAATCATCACCTGCATGAACAATACAGTCACCTCACCCAGGAGCTCAGCCAGTTCATCCACCGCGAGTTCACCCCGCCGCCGCAACCCGCCAAAAAACAATTGCAACGGCAGGTGAAGCAGCATAAAACGACGGAAAGCCTGCTCTCCTATTTCTGGGCTATTATGTTCGTAGCCATCGGCGGCGGCAGCATTTTCCTATTGCAGCAGCACCTGAAGAACAGGCCCGCGCTCGCCACCCTGCCTTCCCGCACAACGGACGCACTGATCATACCGGCAGCCGCAAAAGAGCCCACAGCCACCATAGACCCGAACTACCAGTCCGTATCCTCCGGCACCGGCAAACCATCGGTCATTCATACCCAATACAACGCCAGCGCCCGGGACTCCATCAATAAAACAAACACCGCATCCGTTACCGCGGGCATCACGCCTCCGGCCGCACTGGCAAAAAAGGATACCACATCCCTTAAAAAGAAACCGCTGAAAGACAGCGCGGCCAAACTCCCCGCCACGGATACAAACACCCGCATGGCACTGAACGCACCGCCACCTAAAGACGATCCTAAAAAACAGGAACTGAAAGATCCGAAAGACCAGAAGTTTGAAGCGCAGGACGGTGAAAACGTACCGGCAAAAGAACCGGAAAAGACCAGCGGCGGCACAGCAAACAATACAAACACACCCACCAATAAATCCAAAACCGAAGAGCCCAAATCTCCCGCCTCGGGAGACGAATCCCTCTTCCGCGCCGCCATGCAATACCAACAGCAGGGCGATCTGAACGAGGCCGCCAACCAGTTCAAAAAACTCTCCGGCAACGATAAATATTCCGAAAGGGCCAAATATCAGTTGGCCATGATCTACAAAACCAAAGGCCAGAACGGCAAAGCCAGGAGGCTTTTTAAAGAGATCATCAAAATGGAAGGCAACATGAAATCCATGGCCCAAGCCGAACTCAACACCATCAACTGAATTTTTAACCCTGAATTTTTTTATAAAAAGAACTGGGCGGTTGTCTTTCAGGGCAGCGGGCACAGCTTTTTATAAAAAAATTCAGGGTTAAAAATTTTCCCAAACAAACCTGGTATTTCACAGACTGGATACGGATTTGTTTCTTTATGCTGCTACCGGGACCGGATATATTATTTTGCGGATTGTGCAATTTGGAAGGGTATTTTTATCCTTTATCTTCTGTTCCATTCTCTACTCTATTCTCTACTCTATTCTCTACTCCATCCTCTACTCCATCCCTTACTACTCCCCGGCTCACATGTAAATTCACCCCAGCCAATCGCAGTCCTGGGGTACATGGGCAAATTTTACCTTCTTAATTTTTTAAAAATGACTGAGCACCCAGCCATAAGGAACACTGCCCAGTTTCATTTTTAAAAAATTAAGAAGGTAAAATTTATGGAAAAAGGAGAAGAACACTATCTTACTGGGGTGAATCCCTCCGAACAACACCAGAACCTGAGTGATCAGGAATTGTTACAGCGGTATAAGACCGATGGGAATGGCGATTGGATAGGTATATTGTTTGACCGGTACGCCATCCTGTTGCTCGGCCTTTGTATGAAATACCTGAAAAATGAAGAAGACGCGCGGGACAGTGTGCAGCAGATCTTCCTCAAAGTATTGTCAGATATCCATAAACATGATGTGGTGTACTTCAAAGCCTGGATCTACCAGGTGGCGCGGAATCATTGCCTCATGCAGCTGCGGCATCATAAGGAACTGGAGCTGAAGGAGGATTATATGCCCGGCACCGCCCAGCAGGAAGACGTTTCGACGGAGGTATACGTACAAAAGGATACGATGCTGGAAAACATGGAGCGGGCGTTGGGAGAACTGAATAAAGAACAGTCGCTTTGTGTGCGCATGTTTTACCTGGATAAAAAATCCTACCAGGAAATAACGGAACAGACGGGATACAGCCTGCTACAGGTTAAAAGTTACATACAGAATGGAAAAAGGAACCTCAAAATATTATTGGAAAAGTACAGTAAAAATAAACGCTAACTTGCAGTTAAATGCAGTAGCGATCATCTGCTTGATATGAACGAACATTTTGCCGACATATTCACTAAGACAGCTTGTCCCAGCCAGGATCAGCTGCTGGCGTACGTAAAGGGGGAATTGAGCGCGGAGGAACGTCACGAGGTGGAACTTCACCTGCAGGACTGCGATCTATGCAGTGAAGCAGTGGAAGGTTTGACGGCTATCTCTCAGAAAGACCAGATACCAGGCTGGCTGCGGCAGGCCAAATACAACGTGCTGCAAAAACTCCGCAAAAAAACACGCAGGAGGAGGAAATCCGAATCCTATCTCTACATTGCCATCGTAACCCTGGTAGTGATATTCCTGCTGCTCGCGTTTTACTGGATCTTCCACTTCGGTACCGCCAAATGATCAGTACAACTTCTTGTTCTCTTTCCGGTCCCATTCGCGGAACACTTCGCGGGCGGCTTCATGCGGGAAGGCGATAAAAGGTATTTTTTTTTGCCCGTGCGGCAATTCTATCTCCGTGTAAATAAAGGAATCATCGAAGTGGATGGCCGCTGCTTCTTCTTTGGTATTGGCGAAGAACACCCTTTGCGGGCGGGCCCAGTAGATGGCGCCCAGGCACATGGGGCAGGGCTCGCAGGAGGTGTATATTTCACAATCGTCGAGCTGGAAAGTGCCGAGGTTCCGGCAGGCGTTGCGGATGGCCACTACTTCCGCGTGCGCGGTGGGATCATTGTGGGTCAGCACCTGGTTCCAGCCTTCCCCCACTACCTCGTCCCCTTTCACGACAATGGAACCAAACGGCCCCCCATCCCCATTCCGCATACCCCGCTGCGACAATTCGATGGCCATCGCCATGAACTTCTTCTCTCTTTCTCCGATCTGGTACATATTACGTTCTGTTTTCCGGGTTAATACCCCAAAGGTACGGAAAATCAAAGCGTTCCGTAACCGTACAGGGGAAGGCGCAGGTCTCTGCGCCCTTCCTGTAGGCCTTTTAACCCCCATCATCCTAACAACACATCTTGATAAACGGCCGGCAAGGCCGGCCGTAAAAGCTTTTGCCGAATGAATGCGGGCAGTAACGTATGCGTACGTACGCACAATATAACCATGTATATTAGATTAAACAAATTATTAATTTGATCTATTTCATAATGCGTTAGGCCTGACGGCATTGAAGGAAATAAAAAAACCCGGGCGAAGATTCACCCGGGTATTACCTGTAACTGTATATCGTCGTATTAGAATAGACTTGTTTAAGTATTCCTGATCACCACTACCCCGTCAAACACATCCACGAGCACCGGTTTGTTCTTATCGATATCCCCGGCGAGGATCTTCTTACTGAGGAGATTGATGATCTCCTTCTGGATCAGGCGCTTCAGCGGCCTGGCACCGAACTGGGGATCATAACCCTGTTCCGCCAGGTAGTCAATAGCATAATCTGAGAATTCCAATATCATGCCATTTTTGCTGACCAGGTTACGCAGTTGTTGTAATTGTATGTTAATAATTCCACGTACTTCTGAGCGCAGCAGGGGCTGGAACATGATCACTTCATCCACACGGTTCAGGAACTCCGGCCTGATGGTCTGTTTCAGCAGGCCCATCACCTCTTCTTTCGTTGCGTCCACTATTTCGTCGCGGTTGCTTTCGTTGATCTTTTCGAAGTTTTCCTGGATGATGTGGCTACCCATGTTGCTCGTCATGATGATGATGGTGTTCTTAAAATTCACCACGCGGCCTTTGTTATCCGTCAGGCGGCCGTCATCCAGCACCTGCAGCAGGATGTTAAAAGTGTCCGGGTGAGCTTTTTCGATCTCGTCCAGCAACACCACGCTATATGGTTTACGTCGAACGGCCTCTGTTAGTTGCCCGCCTTCATCATATCCCACATAACCCGGAGGGGCGCCCACCAGCCTGCTCACGGCATGTTTTTCCTGGTATTCGCTCATGTCTATGCGCGTCATCATACTTTCATCGTCGAAAAGGAAGTCTGCCAGGGCTTTGGCCAGCTCCGTCTTACCCACGCCGGTGGTACCGAGGAAGATAAAGGAGCCGATGGGCCTCTTCGGGTCGTTCAGGCCTGCACGGCTCCTGCGGATGGCGTCCGCCACGGCCACGATCGCTTCGTCCTGCCCTACTACCCTTTTATGCAGCTCATCTTCGAGGTTGAGGAGTTTATCTTTTTCACTTTGCAGCATACGGGTGACCGGGATGCCGGTGGCTTTGGCCACGTTTTCCGCAATGTCTTCCGCGTCTACTTCTTCCTTGAGCAGCCTTTTATGGCTGGAAGAAAGGGTGCTCAGCTCCTGTGTAAGATCGGCGGCCAGTTTTTCCTGGTCTTTGATCTTACCATAGCGGATCTCCGCTACCCTGCCGAAGTCGCCGTTCCTTTCCGCCTGTTCGGCTTCCAGCTTCAGGTCTTCGATGGCGGCTTTTGCGTTCTGTACTTTATCCACCAGTTCTTTTTCCTGCTGCCATTTGGACTTGAAGGTGTTGCGTTCTTCGCTCAGGCGGGCGATCTCGGCCGCCAGTTCGCTGAGTTTTTCTTTATCGTTCTCCCGTTTGATCGCTTCCCGCTCAATTTCCAGCTGGCGGATGCGGCGCTCCAGCTCATCCAGCTCTTCGGGCATGGAATTCATTTCCAGGCGGAGCTTGGCCGCGCTTTCATCGATCAGGTCAATCGCCTTGTCCGGCAGGAAACGGTCCGTAATATAACGGTGAGAAAGCTCTACCGCCGCGATGATCGCTTCGTCTTTGATCAGTACGTGGTGGTGATTTTCGTATCTTTCCTTGAGGCCGCGCAGGATGGAGATCGCGTCTTCCACGCTCGGCTCGTCAATGATCACTTTCTGGAAGCGGCGTTCCAGCGCTTTATCTTTTTCAAAGTATTTCTGGTATTCGTTCAGCGTGGTGGCGCCGATGGCCCTCAGTTCACCGCGGGCAAGCGCGGGTTTGAGAATATTTGCGGCGTCCATCGCTCCTTCCATCGCGCCCGCACCGATCAGGGTGTGGATCTCGTCGATGAACAGGATGATGTCACCATTGCTTTCGCTCACCTCTTTTACGACCGATTTCAGCCTTTCCTCGAACTCGCCGCGGTATTTGGCGCCTGCCATCAGCGCACCCATGTCGAGTGCGTAAATGATCTTGTTATGCAGGTTGTCCGGCACGTCGCTGTTGATGATGCGGTGGGCCAGTCCTTCCGCGATCGCGGTTTTACCAACGCCGGGCTCGCCTACGAGTATCGGGTTGTTTTTGGAGCGGCGGGAAAGGATATGCAGGGTTCTGCGGATCTCTTCGTCACGGCCGATCACGGGGTCCAGCTTACCGGCGCGGGCCAGTTCGTTGAGGTTCTTCGCGTATTTTTCGAGGCTGTTATACTGAGCGTCCGCCGTCTGGGAATTCACGGTACCTCCTTTACGAAGCTCCGTGATGGCGGCTTTCAGGCCTTTTTCGGTAAGGCCTGCGTCTTTTAATAATTTGGCGGTATCGTCGCTGCCGCCGAGAAGGCCCAGCAGCAGGTGCTCTACGCTCACGAATTCATCTTTGAATTCCTTGATGCTGGAGCCCGCGCGGAGAATAACGTTGTTCGCCTCCCTGCTCAGTACCTGCCCGCCTTCGCCATTCCCGATCACGGCATATTTCTGTATCTGTTCGTTGAGTTTGCTCTCCAGGAACCCCGTATTCACGTCGTTCTTTTTGAGCAGGTATTCTATACTGTTATCGTCGTCTTCCAGCAGTGCTTTCAGGATGTGGCCGGTTTCAATCGCCGAATTACGGTGATTAAAAGCCAGCTGCTGTGCAGCCTGCAATGTCTCCTGGGACTTGATGGTAAAATTATTCAGATTCATATTGTTTCTCTTTTGTCGCTCCTTAAGGTTAACGGTTAGTTTTTTGATTTGTTTACAGTTGATCAAATGTCGATCCAAGGTGTTTTTCCCGGTTATTTTGACAGGATCGCAGTCGTTTAACTGCATTAATTTCAGTTTATATACGAAATGACTGTTATTTTGTCTATTCCCTTCATTATTAACCCCTTACAGTCAAGCGGATATTAAATCGTCCAACCCATTGAACTGTATGGATTTTAGCCTGTTATACTTCAGTTACACGCAGACCCTGAACACTGTGAGCACTCCTATTCATTAACCACCAAAACCTCTTTTTATGGCTTTTGATCTCATTGACACCCTGAAAAACCTTTTCAACAATGATTTTAGCAATAAAGCCGCCGCTCAGTTAGGCGAAAATGAATCCAGCGTACAAAAGGCCCTCGGCGGTATCATCCCGGCCGTGCTGACCGGCCTGCTTAATAAAGCCGGCTCCGGCGATACGGGCGGGCTTATCGGGATGATCAAAGACGCAGCGGGAGCCAATCTCTCCCAGCTGGGCAACCTGGGCAGCGGATTGCCCGCAGGGCTGCTGGCAAAAGGCGCGGACGTCCTGCGCTCGTTGTTTGGCAACAAGGCCGGTGACCTGACAGGCGCCATTGCCAGTTATGCCGGCATCAAAGTACAATCCGCCGAAACGCTCCTGCAAACGGCCGCACCCGCCTCATTGGGTGTGATCGGGCAGCAGGCCGCCGCACAAAACCTCAGCCCCTCTGGCATCCTCGATATCCTGAACAGCCAGAAAGACAAAATACTCGCCGCCGTGCCCTCGGGCCTCGGCCTAGCCAGCCTGCTGGGTGTAGGCAGCCTGGGCGATATCGGGAACAAACTTTCCGGCATCGCCAGCTCGCTGAAACATACGGCAAACAGTGTAGGCGGCGCTGTTACCACCACCGGCGGCAACCGCTGGATCACCTGGCTGATCATCGCCATTGCGCTGATCTTATTGCTCTGGTGGCTCCTGAAAGGATGCGGCGGGCAACACAGCACTCCGGTGGCCGATTCCCTGGCGGTTTCGCATATGGAAGACACTGCGGTGGGCGCCGTCACCACAGCACCCGTTGCCACCCGCGAATCCATCAAGGTGACCCTGCCGGACGGTACGGTACTGGATGCGTATAAAGGCGGTATAGAAGACCGGCTGGTGATGTTCCTCCAGGATCCAAATACCAAAGGGGGCAAAGACCAGTGGTTCGACTTCGATAACCTCAACTTCAAAACCGGCAGCGCCGAGATCACCCCTGAAAGCCAGGGACAGATCAACAACCTGGCGGCCATCATGAACGCATTCCCGAAAGCCAAGATCAAAATAGGCGGGTATACGGATGCCACCGGTGATGCAAAAGCCAACCTGAAACTGTCGCAGGACAGGGCCGAAGCAGTTACTCATGCACTGGGCGCTGCAAACGTAAAACCGGTACAGTTGCTGGGTGGGGAAGGTTACGGCTCACAGTTTGCCAAAGCCGCGGCGGATGCGCCTGATGAAGAACGTCAGAAAGACAGGAGGATATCTGTAAGCGTAAGGGAGAAATAACAAACTAAACCTGATAAAAACGGAAGAGAGGGCTTATGGCCCTCTCTTTTTTTATGCTTCCTTTTTTACCAGGATGACCCTGTTTCGGTCAGTTTTGTATATCATATTCAAAAACTCTTCCAGCGCGGAATAATCCTTTGCGGGGTATTGCCCCGCCCGCAGCTCCAGTGTGCGGAAATAAGTGATCTTATTGCCTTCCACTTTCACGCTGGCCTGGTACATCCCAAACCGGCTCTCCACCTTCACCGGCTGGAATACGGACTCCGGCGTGTAACCGTTGGGGATCAGGATCTCCACCGTATCCACATCGCGGGTGGGCGTACGGAGCCAGATATCTGCCTTGCGGGCTTCGTCCTGCGTGAGTTTGAGGGTATTCCTGTTCAGCACGTTGGGCACAATAAAAAACCTTTTACCGCTCACGGACGCGTAGTTCGGAACGGTAATCTCCAGGTCTTCCGTCATTTCCGGAACGGGTCTGGCCTGCGGGTGCGGCGTGTAATGGAATTTGCGGATATCGTAGCTGGAGAGGTTCAGTTTTTCCTTTAATATGTCCAGCTGTTTTTCCGCCGATACGCTGGTGATCAGGCTGTGATACCAGTCCTGGCGGGGACCGGTGAACAGTGTGGCCGATGTGCCGGTCAGGTTGCCGTCTTCGTCCACAGTGGCTTTTACTTTACCTGCGCGCAGGTTCTGATCCAGTGTGTATACCGGCGTGCGTACCAGTTTGCCGCCATTTTCGGTCACGAGCAATACCGGCCTGCCATCGGTAAAATCGCCGAGGTACCCGGCAGGCTGGATCTGGCTGGTACATTCCAGCCACACCGTGTCCTTTGCCATGGGCACACACAGGATCATATGGTTGAACTGGTTTGCGGCAAAATCTTCGATAAAATCCGTTTCCCCTTCACCGGCTTTCACCAGCGCGCAGTGCGAGCGGATGCCCGCTTCTTTCAGGAGGGAGAACATATAATTGGACAGCGCTTTACAATCCCCGTAACGGTTATTGGCCACGTAAGCGGCGTCAAAGGTTTGCCAGCCGCCTATACCCAGCTGAACGCTGATGTAACGGGTATTCTGCTGCATGTATTCATAAAGGACGCGCACTTTTTCGCGTGGATCCTGCACGTTGTCCGTCAGCTGGTGAACCGTGGTTTTGATCTTGTCCGGCAATACATCGCGGCCGCCGTTGAGCACGCCGAGGAAGGTGCCAAAATCTTCCCAGGTTTTCATTTTACCGGTGTAGCTGCCGTATGCAAAATCGCTCGGCGCCAGGTACACCATTACAGAGCGCGTTCTCCAGGGGCTTGCAAGCGTTTCCGCTTTTTGCGCGGGGATATCTTTTACTTCCCATACAAAGGTCTTATCTCCTTTGCCGGGCACCTGTAAAGGCTGGCCGTTGTAATTGAACTGCCTGTACCGGAGATCGTAATCCGCCGGAACCGTTACGGACAGGCGGCTTTGTTCCACCGCGTAGTTATCCGTTCCCTGCGGCACCCATGGCGCAAAGTTCGCCGATCCGCGCTCGCGGTACTCCACTTCGTATTCTATCGTGTAGGGATATACTTTGTAGTAGAAATCATGGGATTTCACCCGGCTGTCGTCGTAAAGGTTATTATCGCTCACCCCGCTTGCATCGCGGACCTCGCTTTGTTTCAGTTTACGCAGCTGTTTGCCCGAAGCATCATACAACGCACCACGGAACTCGGTGATGCTGCGCTCCTTGTCGTACCAGGTGCTGAAGCCTGAGTATTTTTCCCCCTTTTCATTCAGAATGGTCATTACGATCCGATGCGTGAGCCGCACATCTTTGATATCATGCAGCTTCATGGTTACTTCTTCCAGGCGCTGCACCACATCCGCATTTTTCAGCAGGGCCGGGGGAATGGCGCTTACCGGATACTCCGGGTCACCGGCTAAAGCCGTGACGCTGATCAGTAATAATAATGCCGTTAGTCTCATGATTTTTTCTTTAAAACGATCTGTTCAGCCTGCTTTTTTACCACCACATCAAAAAATTCGCGGAGCGAATCATACTCTTCCGGCTCATACAGGGCGCGGCTGAGCTTCACGCGCGAGCGCAGCTGGATCAGGTTGCCTTCCTGCTGAACGATATACTGGAATATCCCTTCGCCGTCGTTGTATTTTACGATGGTGGATTTGGGTATTTCTTCTACGGAGTAGTTGTCCGGCACCTGGAGGCTGAGGGTAAAATTCACATCCCTTACAGCCGGCATTTCCACCGGGTAGGTACGCACGGCGGATTTGAAGGGATTGGTGCGCATGGATTCGGAGAACATCGGGTGGAGGTACAGCATACCGCCTTCGTCCAGCCCGGTCAGTTTAAAATCATATTCCACCACGGCCTGTTCGCTGTAATCTTTGAGATACCCGATCTTGCCGTTCTTCAGCTCAATGTCCGACATAAACCCTTTGGATACTTCCTTAAAATAATCCTCCTCTCCTTTTTCCTTGATACGGGAACGCAGGTCGTACGATTCAAAATAAGTAAGCTGACGCTGGTAGTGGCCTTCAAACCCACCTTTTTCGTTCGGAGAAATAAAGATGCCGGCTACGGTTGCTTCGCGCAGGGAATCTGATTCAAAAGTCAGCGGTGTGGCATCCACATCCACCTTCCGTGCATGACCGTTGTAAGCGGAGGCATGCAGCTTGCCGAATCCCAGGTAAGGGCGGGTGGCGTCCATGTAATATTCCGCGCCGTCCACATTCAGGCTCACCACCGTATAGTTCAGCTTGGAGCGGATGGGATAGATGGGATAAGTTTTGCCATGCGCCCTGGTACTGAGTATTACCGGCACTGCATACAACCCGGCTTTCCGCAGCATGGCAGTGAGCAGCAGGTTGATGTCCGCCACGTTCCCGTTGCGTTTGCTGAAGACGGTCTTCAACGGCTGTGATGTATAGAGGGCGGAATAGTCGGTACAGGTATAATTGTCACGCACATAACCATATATTTTCTCTGCTTTTTCCTTCGCGCTGGCTACGCCTTTGGTCAGCTCTTCCACCTTGTCTCCCAGGAAGCCGTTGCTTTTATCGAGGTCCGCGGCGTAGTCCACGTCTTTCATCAGCTCTTCCGTGTATTTCTCCCATGTACTCATAATCTGGCGCAAAGGCGCATCCGGGAAACGGACGGAGGCCAGCTGAAATTCGATATAGCTGAGGTGATTGGAAAGCGTGGTGACGTAATTTTCTTCCTTCAGTTCGGGTATATCCTTCATTACCCAGCGGTGGCGGGTTATGCCGGGGGATACCGTCACGCTTTCCGAACGGCCACCGGGCTGGGGCACCCGGAAACTGTAGGTTTTACGGCCATCTTCGCTGTCTTTGATATGAAACGGGTGATACCCCTGGCTGAGGAATATGTAATGGAAATACTCCGGCAGTGTCACTTCATATTCGCTCCACAGCACTGGTGCGCTCGTGGACTGGAAAGACCATGGGCGCAGGTAATGGGGGAACTCGGAATTGATAGTGTAAGAATATTCAATAATGGAGCCTTCCTTTACGGCCGGCAGTGTAAACTTTTTGAGAATGCTGTTTTTGTCCAGCTTTTCGGTGAATACGGATTTGCTCTCCAGTTTGGTTTCCACCACTTCGCCGTTTTCCAGGTTGTAGGTCACCGCTTTGAGATTGATCATCCGTTCTTCATCGGAGCCGTTCGAGTGCAGGTATATGGAGACGTTTGCACGGTCATACCCGTTTTTGTTGAGGATATGAATACGCTGGTATATTTTATATACCTGCATAAAGTCGTCCGTACCGGATTCGAATGCGGTGGAGCCTACGTCTGCGATCACCACCGCGCTGGCGGATGAGTCGATCTTGTAGGGAGCTTTACGGAAGTCTTCGGGTTTGACCTTACCGAAGGAAACGGGTGTTTTGTCCTGTGCGTTAGTCAAACAAACGAAAAGGGACATTCCCAGGAGCAGAAAAATTGATTTGCCGGGCATTACTAAGGTTGATTAGGTAAAGGGTGTATTTTCCGGGGGTAAATGTAGATATTTTTTTCGTTAGTCCACAAGGAGTGCCGGGCGCGGCGAATATTGTAACTTGCGGCAGAATGCGGACACCGGAAAAAAATACCCTGCTGATCAAGCAGAAAGCCCGTACCCTGGGGTTTGACCATTGCGGGATCGCGAAGGCTGAGCAGCTGACGGAAGATGCTTACCGGCTGGAGCAGTGGCTGCAGCAGGGTATGCACGGGAATATGCAGTACATGGAGAATTATTTCGACAAACGGATAGATCCCAGGCTGCTGGTGGACGGGGCGCAATCCGTGATCACCCTGCTGCTGAACTATTACCCCGTACAGGAACAGCAGCCGGAAGCCCCGAAGTTGGCCAAATACGCTTATGGCAGGGATTACCACGATGTGATCAGGGAGAAGCTGAATACGCTGCTGGCGGACCTCCGCGTGGAGATCGGGGATATCCAGGGGCGTGGCTTCGTGGATTCCGCCCCGGTGCTGGAGCGAAGCTGGGCGCAGCGGAGCGGCCTGGGCTGGATCGGCAAAAACGGCAACCTGATACACAAACAGGCCGGGAGTTTTTTCTTTATCGCCACGCTGATCGTGGACATCCCGCTGGTGTATGACGGCCCCGCCGCCGACTATTGCGGCTCCTGCACCCGCTGCCTTGACGCCTGCCCCACGGGGGCCCTGGTGTCGCCCACGGTGGTGGATGGCAGCCGGTGTATCTCCTATTATACGATCGAACTGAAGGATATGCTGATCCCCGCTTCCATGCAGGGAAAGTTTGAAAACTGGATGTTCGGCTGCGACATCTGCCAGGACGTATGCCCCTGGAACCGCTTTTCCAAGCCCAATACTGAGTTCGCCCCGATCCCGGAAGTGCTCAATTTCACCACTTCGCAGTGGGAGGAAATGACCGAAGAAGAATTTAAACGGATATTTGCCAAATCTCCCTTGAAACGCAGTAAATACGCGGGTATCCGCAGGAATCTCAAATTCCTGGGACGGCCGGAATAACCTGGCCTGCAAACACCCGCCGGCGCGGCAGCCCGCAGCGCCCGGATATACACTTTCCAATTTGTCACCTGATTGTATCAAAACCTTCCATCCCTCCTTTGAAGGATACCACATCTGACACACAAATGTCATATTAAAGACGTGTACAATACGATTAGTAGTGGAAAATATTAGATTGACAGTACGTGTGATAAGCTACCGTGTATTTGTTTACCTGCCAAAATCAACCCAATGCGTACTTATTTGCTACTCTTCCTGGCAATGATGGGGTACTGCCTTCACCTGGCACCGCCTGTCAAAGCCCAAAGCAGCAATGCTGCTCCTTCCCAGCATCTTGTGTTCAGTTTTCCCGCGGATGCGTCATTAAAAATGATGAAAGTAAAGATCACGCAAACCGCCTACACATCGTATTTTTCCGTGTTCAACTGGAGCGGCGGTTATGCCGGCCTACAGCACACGCCGGACAGTTCTTCCGGTTCCTCCAAGATCCTGATCGCCTCCCAGTGGGACCCTAACACGGCGGGCGGCGTGTTTGCACGGCAGGCTTACCTTGGCCAGGGCACCATTTACAGCCGCTTCGGCGGCGAGGGCGACGGCGCCAAGACCATCAATCCCTACAACTGGACGTTGAACACCTGGTACAATTTCGTGATCAGGGCCTGGAAGCTGAACGGGGAACTGTTTATCGGCACCTTTGTGCAGAACCTCAGCACTAATCAATGGTTTCACACCTCTACCCTGGCCATTCCCACGCGTACCACCTTCCTGGGCTCAGGCTCCGGCGCGTTCCTGGAAAACTGGCATGGCAGCGATCCCCGCTTCGACGGGCGTTTTGTGCGCAAAGCCTATTTTAAGGACTGCTGGAACCGTACAGATGCCGGCGTCTGGCAAAAATCCAGCAGCCGTTATTTCAACTGCAATGCAAACGATGCATACCGCAATGGGATCTACGACCTGGCTTACAACGCCGGTTTCGACAGTGGGGAAGACGCCTACTTTATGGAACATGGCGGGAACGTAACGCCCAGCGCGGCCTTCAATGGCGGCCGTACGCTGGACCTGCCCGTGCAGACCAACCAGGCCAGTACCCCTGCCCTCACCGTGGGTGAAGTAAGCACCGTAAGCGCATCGTACAGCGCGGGAGCCGTCACCGTCAACTGGGCCAATAACAACACCAAAAGCCCACAGTTTTCCTCCACCGTGGAGATACTGAATTCATCCGCCACCGTGGTGGGTTCTTCCACCGAAACGCTGCCACAGAAACGCAGCGCGGTGATCTCCGGGACATTACCGGCCGGTACCTATACCGCCCGCGTTACGATCACGGATATATTCGGCGGCGTATCCGCAGCGAAGACCGTGACATTCACCGCGGGCTCAGGCGGGATATCCGGCAACTGGTATAAGATCAAAAACGTTCACAGCGGGAAATACCTGGGGATAGAGAATAGCAGCACTGCCAACCTCGCCTACATAGCACAGTATACCACGGGCAGCAGCAACAACCTGCAATGGAAACTGGTAGCCCAGGGAAGCAACTATGTGCTGGTGAACCGCAACAGCGGCAAAGCGATAGACATCGCAAACAGCGACCAGACACCCGGTGTACAGATCATCCAGTATACTGTTACCAATGGCCTCAACCAGCAATGGCAGCTGGTATCCGCAGGATCTGGCTCCTACCTGATCCGCACCGCCATGAGCAGCGGGAACATCATCGATAATCCCGGCAGCAGCACGGCCGATGGCACCAAAATGATACTCTACGCGGCCAACGGCGCCACAGGAACGCCTAACCAGCGATGGGTGCTGGAAGATACAGGCGTGCCATCTTCGATGCAGATGCTGGCCTATACCAAACCGGGCGCCGCCACAACTGTTTCAGAGGAAGCCCAGGTTTTGAAAGTCTCTCCGAACCCGGCGTCCTCCTTCGTGTATGTGGATCTGCCGGCTAAAGGGACCGAAATCAGGGTATTTAATATGAACGGGGCGCTGGTGAAAGTGGTGAAAGGAGACCTTTCCGGGAAAGTGCGCGTGGATATATCCGGGCTTGGCGCCGGGATGTATATCATACATTTTGAAGGGAAACAGGTGCGGTTTATCAAACAATAACGGGTACCTCCTTTTAATAGGAGCCTTCAGCATCATACTTTTTCATACACAAAAGCGTCCGGGTGATACCCGGACGCTTTTTAATTAAAGCATTTTTATCAGTCTTAATGCCAGAACCGGCTGCGGGTATTATGCCGCCTGAATTTCCGGATTGCCTCTATATTGTTTGTGAGCCGGGTGGATTGTCCGGGTGATTTGGCCTGCTCATAGGCGGGTATTGATTTAAAAGCCATGACCATATCATAATCCATTGCCACCTGGCCTGTATCAAAAGGTATATTCCCGTAATTATTCCTGAACCACAAATTCCATTGCGGGCCGCCCGGTGTAAACACCAGTAATGAATCCGAGGTGGGGACCGGGCCGGGCAGCAGGAAGGAAACAAATGCATCCTGGGCCGGGCTATGGCAGCTCATGCAGGAAGACAATGCCAGGTTCTTATAAGGCTGGCCCGTGTTGATATCGTAAGCCAGCTGGGCAACGGCGCCATCATTCGGCCCGCTCAGCCTGCCGCCCCAACCCAGTGTTTCCGTACTGTATTGCGGCGCGGCCGGGTTAATGACAGTCTCATACAATGGAGGATAAGGAGGAGAAAGAGGGCTGTTCACTCCCGGATCGTTTCCCCACATGGCGCCCAGGGGCACCATTTTATCCCACAACGACCCCTGCACATCCTTGTTGTATACAAACGTGGAATACACCCATCCTGTTTGCGGTGATGCGATGCTATCCTTCACGATAACGTCCATCTGGAAAAAACTCACCTTACGGACCTGGTATCCGCCCCTGGGATCCTCCCCCGTCGGGATGGTATCATACACGCTCATGATCTGCGCATCTTTCATCACCGGCCATTCCGGGTAGTTGATATTTGAAAATGCAAGTTTTACGACGATGCTGCCTTCTGTGAACTGGGAGGCATTATTGATGAGGTTCACCTTTTCACCGGTTTTTCCCCATATCTGCCCTACCGTATAAGCCGCCGTGGAATCATACAGTACCAGCACGTACCCGGCTTCGTCCACTTTCAGGGACTTAAACATATTGGCGGGATTGCCGTTGCCCAGGTAGGTGCCCAGGATGGCTTCCCTTTGCGTTCCCAGCCAGGGCTCGTGAAACCAGCCGTATTGCGCGGCCGTCCAGGCGGCATTGTCCGTAAAGAAGGGCAATACGTTCGGCGCGATATAACTTTTTAAAGAATCCATAAAGATCAGCGCATTGGCGCTGGACAGCGGTTGCCCATTCAGCGCCTGCTGCCAGGGTGGATTCACTACCGGCGCCACCGTGGTGGGATAGTCGTGGCTGAGCACAAAAAGAGGGGCATCGTACTGCGATTTAGAGGGCACTGAGTCGCGGTGGTTCTGAAAAGCACCGTCCAGCTGAAGGGTTTCAGATGTTTCGCCGTCTTTAGGTTTGCTGGTGTTGACGCAGCTGTAGGCCGCAAAGAAAATAACAACCGGTATACACAACGCGGCTGCAAGGGTTGACTTTTTTTTCATAGCACTTTACAATTGAGGGTTTAACTATTGGTTTAACAATTCATATGATTGAGAAAGTGCTTATCCGGGATTCTTATCAAATAGGTGGTTAAATGTATGATAAAAAGCAACCCTTTCAACATTGGATGTGACAACATATAAAAGAACGGCTGTTGAGAAATAAAAAAATATTTGCGCAGTTAAGTGACTTCACATATATTTGCAGTCAAATAGCTGCGTAATGGAATTAAGAAGAGACGTATTTCAGGCCATCGCTGATCCCACCCGCCGGGCGATCATTGTTTTGGTGGCGCTCCATGCAATGACGCCCAGCGCCATTGCCGAAAACTTCGACTCATCGAGGCAAACGATATCCAAACATATACAGATCCTTGCAGAGTGTGAGTTACTTGAACAGACACAGAACGGAAGAGAGATTTATTACCACTTAAATCCAAAAAAAATGAAAGAGATAGCAGATTTCATTGAACCATTCCGCAAGTTGTGGGATGAAAGATTTAATAAACTGGAAAGTGTAATGAAAAAATTCAAACCCAAAAAATAGAGGATATGGGACTCAAAACAATAGTGAGCGCCGAAGCCGGCAAACAGGAACTGGTGATTACACGGGAATTTGACCTGCCATTGGAGCTGCTTTTTAAAGCGTATGAAGAGCCTGAGATTGTTGAGCAGTGGATGGGGACTAAAGTGCTCAAGCTGGAAAACAGGAAACATGGCAGCTGGCAATTTGAGACGTCAGATAGCAAGGGAAACGTAGTATTGCGGACCAACGGAACGATCCACGAGTTTGTTCCCAATCAGAAGATCACCCGGACCTTTGAGATGGAAAATACGCCGTATGAAGTTCATCTTGAGTTCCTTGATTTTGAAAAGCTCACAGACGACACCAGCAAACTCACGATGCATATCGTATACAGGTCCGTGGCCATGAGGGACGAAATGTTGAAGCTGCCTTTTGCCCAGGGCATCAATATGGCGCATAACAAACTGCAGGAGGTTGCCGGTAAACTCAGATAATCTGCCATGGCGGGCCTCCGCGCGCGGCATATCAATAACCTACACTATAACGCACATTAAAAACACCACACTATGACAAAGCGAAACAAAATCATTTATTGGATTGCTACTATCTGGCTTGCATTGGGAATGATCTCAAGCGGAATAGTACAGTTATTCAAAGTAAAAGCGGAAACAGATTTTATGGCGAACCTGGGCTACCCTGAGTATTTTCAAACGATACTGGGTACCTGGAAGATACTGGGAATTGTGGTATTGCTTATTCCCAGATATCCTTTGTTAAAGGAATGGGCATATGCCGGCTTTTTCTTTGTCATGACCGGAGCGGCGATTTCACATATCGCATCCGGCACTGTAAGTGAAATATTTCCTTCATTATTATTACTGGCCCTGACGATAACATCATGGTATTTCAGGCCTGCGGACAGAAAAATCATATTAGCTAATCAATAAAATAAATATCATGAATCCCAAGGTTGATTTTTATTTTAAAAAGGCCAAAAAGTGGCAGAAAGAACTGGAGAAATTGAGAACGATCATACTGGACTGCCACTTGACGGAAGAATTGAAGTGGGGCGTCCCCTGCTATACGTTTGAAGGCAGCAACATCGTCTTAATACATGATTTTAAGGATTACTGCGCGCTTTTGTTTATGAAAGGTGCCCTGATGAAAGATCCCAAAGGCATCCTGATCCAGCAGACGGAACATGTGCAGTCCGCCCGCCAGATCCGGTTCACCAATCTCCAGGAAATAACCAAACTTGAGCCGGTTCTGAAAGCCTATGTTTTTGAAGCCGTTGAAATTAAAGAGGCCGGTTTGAAAGTGGACTTTAAAAAGGCGCCGGAACCTGTCCCCGAAGAACTGCAAAATAAATTAGATAAGAGCTCCGCGTTTAAAAAAGCCTTTGAAGCACTGACACCGGGGCGGCAAAGAGGATATATCCTCTATTTTTCCCAACCCAAACAATCCAAAACCCGGGAGTCGAGGATTGAAAAATACACGCAGCAGATCCTGGATGGGAAGGGATTGAATGATGAGTGATCATCCGAAGCCGATATGTAGATTAATTCAAATATACCGGGATACTTGAATGGGCTTGGATTTCCGGTATTAAAATAAAATATTTTTGATTTTTGATGGTAAAGAGTAAATTTGCTGCCCATTCGGGATGTAGCGCAGCCCGGTAGCGCGCTTCGTTCGGGACGAAGAGGCCGCTGGTTCGAATCCAGTCATCCCGACTTGAATGAGATTTAAAGAAAGTAGAAAGCTCGTAAACGCAGTGTTTACGGGCTTTTTTGTTTTTAGGAGGTGTCAGTTTGCATCAATAGATATCCATCTGCGAAAACTTAAAGAGTGTATTAACCGCATTATCCTACCGACCTATTTGCCTCATCGGTTCAGGTTATTGACCTAAAAACATTAATTTCACCCGCTCTAAAAATCCCTACCATGGAAGCAGTCATCTTTTGCGGCATACAGGCAACCGGGAAAACAACGTTTTTCAAAAACAACTTTTTCTCTTCCCACATGCGTATTTCCCTGGACCAGCTCAAAAGCCGGTACCGCGAAGACCTTTTCCTGGAAGCCTGTCTCAAAAGCCAGCAACCTTTCGTGATAGACAACACCAACCCGGCCAAAGAAGACCGGCAGAAGTACATCCGGCTTGCCAAAGACCGGAAGTTCCGCATCGTCGGTTATTATTTCCAGTCGAAAGTAGCGGATGCCCTGGAAAGGAACAGCCTGCGCACAGGCAAGGCCCTCGTGCCGGACATTGCCATCAAAGGAACTTTCAACAAACTGGAATTGCCCTCCCTGGAAGAAGGATTCGACGAATTATATTATGTTTCCACCGAAAACAATGATTTTGTGATCAAACCTTGGACCTATGAAATTTGATGAGCTCGACAAAAAGATGCGGGTATTTGAAACCATCAACGACACAGGCGTACTGCCCGGCATATACATCGTGGCCCGCATAGACGGGCGCGGATTTACCCGTCTTACCAAAGAGACCTACTCTTTTGAAGCGCCCTTTGATGAACGTTTCAGGGATTATATGGTCGAAACCGTGAAACACCTGATGAACTGCGGGTTCAATATTATTTACGGCTACACTCAAAGTGATGAGATCTCCCTGCTGTTTCATGAGAATGAAGATTCTTTTGCCAGGAAACGCAGGAAATATATTTCTATCCTCGCCGGCGAAGCCAGCGCCAGGTTCTCCGTATTGCTGGGAAGCGCCGCCGCTTTCGATTGCCGCCTGTCCGAACTGCCTAACAAACAGCTGGTGACCGACTATTTCCGCTGGAGGAACGAAGACGCCCACAGGAATTCCCTAAATGCGCACTGTTACTGGCAACTGCGGAAAGAAGGTTTTTCAAAAACGGATGCCACCAAACAGATCGAGAAACTCAGCACCGCGGCTAAAAACGAACTGCTGTTCGGCTACAATATCAATTTCAATGATCTCCCGCTTTGGCAGAAACGCGGCATCGGCCTGTACTGGCAGGAAATTGACAAAACCGCCTATGATCCCCGACAAGAGCAGGAAATAACCGTAAAAAGACGGGAACTGACTACAAACTACAGCCTTCCCATGAAAGATGATTACAACGATTTTATCTCGGCGCTGCTGTTTCGCGGGTAACTGCAAAACAGCAACGACTGCCAGCATACCGGCCTTTGGAATTACCTAACTTTGTAAAAAAAGGATCATGGATACAAGAACCACCCTCCCTCCCGGCGGCAGCTTCTACAGCCAGGTGCTGGCGCTCCACGAGAATAAACAGGAAGCGAACATCCTTTACGAAGACAATGGCGTAACACGTGCAAACGGCATCATCACTTCCATCTTCGAAAAAGACGGCAAACAGTGGATGCGCCTGAATGATGAAACGGATGTGGCGATAGACAAGCTCTATGCCGTAAACGGTACTTTTACCTCGGATTATTCCGAATGCTGATCTTTATTTCCCCGTCTTTTTTCCCCAGCGGTGTATTCGTCCAGGCTTTAATGCCTGGTGAAACACACTGGTTTGTTATATCCCGCATACTCCGGGGATATGACATTGATACAAACACAAATAAATAATTTTCAGTAAATTAGAAGATATCTTTAAAACCCCGGCGCAACGCTGATCAATACTGTTAACGCCTATGAGGTATCTTTACCTTTTACTGATGATACTGCCGGCCCTGCCGGCAAAACTCTCCGCTCAGGATGCTAATTATTGGGCTTCCAGCTATGGCCCCGCCGGTTATTTTATGCCCGGCGCAGTGATCTCCCAAAACAGGGATAGCGGCGTGATGTTTTACAATCCGGCTTTGCTGGTGAATACGGAGGGTAGCACCACTTCCATCAGTGGCACCATTTATCAATGGCAATCCATTTTGTACAAGAATGGGCTGGGCACCGGCCTGAACCTGAAATCGCAGGGTACCAGCATCATCCCAATGGTGGCTTCCCGCGCTGTGCCGATGATCAAAAGAAAACTGCCCTTTACACTCGCTTTTGCCATCGTACACACGCCCATTATAGATTACGGCGTTTCACAGCAGAAAGACGTTGTGCAGGATGTGCTCGACAATTCATACAGCCCCGGCCCTGAAACCTTTATCGGGCAATACAAAGCAGCGAACAGGATGGACCAGACGGCGGTGCAGCTCGGCGCCGGCTGGCGGGCGGGGAAAAAGATATCCCTGGGATTTACGGCCGAAGCTATCATGCAGAAACAAACCTTTACCATCGATTATATCGCCCGGGCGCTGATGAACCCCGCGGGGCCGGATACCTTGCTGGCGCCTATCACCACCGTATCCGAAGACTATACCGCCACGTACTGGCAAGCTGGCCTTCGCGCACGGCTGGGCCTGGCCTGGGAAATATCCGCCAATCATCACGCCGGCCTGCTGATCACCACCCCTACGGTGAAAGTAGCAGGCAAAGGTACCGTGATCTCCAATGTACAGATCAGCAATCTATACCTGGACCCGACAATAGCCCTCAACCTGCTGGCCAGCTCCCGGCAGGCAAAACTGCCCAGTCATTGGAAAAATCCGCTGAGTATCGCCGCCGGCTATACGTATATCCATAAAAAAGGGCAGCTGTATTTCGCCGCCGAATATTTTGCGCCGGTAAAAGAATACAGCGTACTCAAACCGAAACCGGCCGCGTTTATCAGGCCGGACACCGGCAACAACAACACCTCTTCGGAATTCCTCCAGCTGAACGATGCCAGGCGCGCCCTGGTCAATTTTGGTATCGGAGCCAGTTACCAGCTGGCCGGAGATTTTGTGGCTTTTGCCTCTCTTCGGACGGACTTTACATATGACAAAGGCGACATTCACTCCGTAACCGAAGGGTATAACATCAATGTCACCAACTGGAACCTTTACCACGCGCAGATAGGCGTGAACATGCGGCGCAAGTGGTACCACCTCCGTACCGGGCTTATGCTCACCTATGGCGGCACCAACAATTATCCTCAGACATTCAACCTGGACAAACCAGACGAAAGCAATTTCCTCCTGGGCGAACCCGGCGTCACAAAGGCCCACACCTTCCAGGCGGGGGTGCTCGTGTCATATATCCATAACTTTTAGGAAAAGAAAAAGCCCTTATAGCGAAATCATTTATACCCGGCTGCCAGCGGGGGAAGGTAATATTGCTGCCGGTATTTATTGTATTGCTTTCGGTAGGCGCGGTCCCGCTTCGGTCTCAGGGAAGACATGACGCCGCTTTTCTGTACCAGTATCCAGTAGTTAAACACAAACTTTTCGCGGTTGCGTTCGGTGAAGATAAAAGAAGGCCGGGTGATGCGGGAAGGAAGCAAAAGATTGGCCAGCCAGGTTTCCACGGCAGGCAGCGGCCTCCATTTATCCGGGTGTCGTTTGTCGCTGATGCGGAGCTTCAGGTCGTGGTAATAAAAATGCATCTGGCCGTAAGCCGCGTATTTATTGCCTTTCCAGGTGCTGGAAACGGTATCGATGTACCCTTTGGTGATCTTTATGTTTCCCCGCGGCATGGCCTTACCGCCCAGCTCGGGCAACGATGCGGGAGATACACCCAGGCTGGCGGTGAAGCCGGAAAGGCTGTCCGCATACGATTCCCTGTACACCAGGTGGCGGATGCTGCCGTTGAACACATTCCCGGAAGCGTAAACTAACAACGAATCATTCCCCCCGAAACGGTTGCCGAAGTTCAGGATGGTGCCCTGCACGCCCGTCAGCGGTATTTCGTTCCATTGATCGCTTTTCGCGGGATGTTCCGAATAAATAATAGTACTGTTTGAAATCGCCACCGTATCTACCCTGAAAGACATTGTTATCTTCCCGATCAGTTTGGTGGGCATTTCTTTTTCGATCCCGTGCTGTAAGGGCAGGTGTTTATCCCTCGAAACAGTCATTTTTACGCCATCCAGGCCAGCTTTGCTGATACGCAACACCGATTCCCCGATACGGGCCGGATCGAAGCCGGAGAGGGCAATACTGCCATCTTCCACCGTAATGTAATCTCCCTGCCATTTTTCATTTTTGAAATGCGTTTCACGGTCCAGGTGCGGCTGCATAAAAATGTTATCCAGCCGGAAGGTGTTGTTCACCCATTTAAAACTACCGGCGCCTGCGTTCATCTTATCGCTGCTGAAGTTTATTTTCCCACCTTCCATGGCAAAACCAGGCACCAAACTCCGCCAGTCGAAAGTTTCTCCATGTTTGAGGTTGATGGATGAATAAGAAAGATCTCCCGCCAGCCGTTCTCCTGTCACCGTGGTATTACCTTTCGCAAACCGGAAACCGCCGCCGTTCAAGGAAAGCGATGCCTCTGCGGATATGTTTTCACTGTTTATTTCGCCGCCTGACAGCTGGAGACGTGTATGCGGCAATGCCAGTGTCAGCTCCGGCTGTTTTACTTTACTATCCGTCAATACAATATCGGCTGAATGAAACCTAATCCCTTCAGCAATGCTGCGCAAATCCCTGATATTTACCTGTAAGCGCGTATCCAGCCGCAGCGTATCTTTCGGTCCGATGCCGGTGTAATCAACGTGGGTATTTTTAATCCCGATCTCCCCTACTTCCAATGCAAAAGGCAGTTTTATACCTTTAGGAGAAGTATCTTGAGCATGTTCATGTTTTTGCTGGCACCATTCCACATCTGCATTGTCCGCGTACAGATATGGCATCCGCAGGGTGTTGAAATCCGTGGAATAAAGCGGCAGCCGGAACCGGAGCGAAGGCAGCGAAACCTTCATGGCCGTTGCTGCTGCGGAAACAAAGTTGATATTGCGTATAGTACTTTCTTTGCCGCTGTGAATGGATGCCGGGCCGGCCTCCAGCACAAAGCCTCGTTTTGTGACATTCACCGTTGACAGCTGCGCCTGTATGCTGTTCCATACAAAAAAGCGATGCTCCGTCCTCAGCTTCTCCATCAGCAAACCGCTGCCCATAGTCAACAATTTGCCTTCCGGCGATGTATGGGAAAAGGAAAACTCATCCACCTCCAGCTTCGCAATCCTGACAACGGGCAGGTTATGATGTGCCTTTGTCTCTCCTTCCTTTTTACCGCCCTTCAACGATACCATTACGCTGCTGGCCTTGAAATAATCAATCTGAATATCCCTCGTATGCTGGTATACATCCCAATCAAACACTTCCCAGTAAATGTCTCTCGCCAGCAACCGTGTTCCATTGGGCAATAGAATATCAGCCTCGGCTCCAAAATTGTGCCTTGTCACGCCATCGAGGCGGTAGCCAAGGACGGTGATCACCGTGCCTTTGGATGAAAGCTGTAGACTACCCACACGCAGGTCGGGGATGGCATGTTTAATATCCACCAGCGAATCGCTGCGGAATAGTTTATTTAAAAGAATATGCGCATTGATATCACTTACAGCCAGGGATGTACCCTTCTCCCCTCCTGCCTTATAACCCAGCTCCCCATCGCGCAGCCGGAAATGTTCCACATGTACTATTTCACTGATGCCATGCAAGGTCTGGTAAAATATATCAAGATTTTTGACTGGCGCCCGTTTGGAAGATGCGGAACGGGAAGGTGCGCCGCTTTGCCTGTGCAGGGTGATCACCGGGCTGATCAGCTCCGCTTCATCTGCGTGAAGGTGTTTACGCATCAGGGCTTCAAAGTCCACATGTTTTAACCGCAGCGCCGGGGCGGTGGCGGTCACGGTTTTATCCGCATGATTTTTTTCCGTTGGTGTGTAGGTAACGCCCTGGAACAATATCCCGTCCTTTTCAATGGCAAATTCGTTGATGCGCATCTGGTAAAGGCTGTCCCGGGAATAAAACACCATTTGCCGGAGGTCCATGCGCACGCTGTCTATGCTGAGCGGCCGTGTTGCTTTGGGATCCACGCGGAGATTGTAAATGCGGAGATTGCTGTTCCGGCTGGCGGCCTGGCGGCCCTGGAGATGCACGTCGGCGTTCACTACATTGATAAAACCGATCCGCATCAATTGAAACGGCATACGGCTGCCCAACAGCAGTGTATCTTTTTTATCCTTTCCATGCCTGCCGGGCGGAACGGTGAGCACGGGATTCAGGCAGGTGAGTGTATCGATCAGCAGGTGGTCGCGCTGGTAGAAGGCCGGGAGATTCCGGGAGTTAAAAAAAATCTTGTCCGCTTTCAGGCTCATACCTGGATTATTAGCGGAATCCTGTTCGTTGTAATCAAGACTGTCCAGCTCCAGCCGCTGGCCTTTGCTGTCAAAACGCAGGGCGCTAAAACTGACCGCCTGCTTACGTTTGGGCAAAACCCACCGCTGGCGGCCCAACGAAAGCACCACCCGTTCCGATCCGAACAGGTGATCGTCCTGGTTATTTATTTCCGTAAAATTCTTAACGTACAGATTGATATCGTTCACATGCAGCACTGTGGCATCTTCCTGGATATAGTCATAAGAAGCGCCCTGTAGGTTGAAGGCATGCGCATTAAAGTGCGTAAGCGTTTTTTTGAGAATATGGAGGATGTCCGAGCCTTTGAACACGCGCTGGGCACCGGTCACCGGTTTCCGTTGCACGTACATTTTCAGATGCGGTGAAATAAAAGCCATGCTATCCACGATCATTTTCCGGTTCATCAGCAGGTCTTTCCAGGAAGCCAGCGAAAAGTACATTTCCGGGATCTCCACATCGTACGTAGCTGCTTTATCCCGTGGATCCACGCAATGCACCGACGATCTTTTTAACCTGATCGCCCTTTTCCAGAAAGACACTTCCGCCACGCCCGCATCAAATACGTACTGGCCCTTCGTTTGCACCTTCACGGCATAACGCAGGCTTTCTTTAAAACGATAAGTGATCAGGTAATAGAACAAGCCGATGCATAGCAGGATGCCTGTCGCTATAATGATCAATATTCTTTTGAGGGCTTTTTTCAACACATCCGATTTACATGAACTCGCCGGCGCCGGCTTCAGGAGCCGGTTTCACCGTGGAGGCCCTTTGGGCCAGCCAGGAGTTGAAGATTGTATAAAAAACAGCGAGAATGATCGCGCCTTTGAACATACCCGTAAATCCCCAGGCCGCCAGCCCGCCTACCACGCCGATAAACAGTACGAGGAAAGGCAACCGTCCTCCGCTTTTGGCGATCAGGACGGGTTTTAGCACGGCGTCTATCAGCATCACGAACAGTCCATATACCGCCGCAAAGATCGCCGTACCGGTATGCCCGTCCACGGCGAGTATCACCACCAGCGGCAGCCATACCAGCAAAGGCCCTACCTGTATAAGCACCAGGAAAAACACCAGGGCGCAAAGCACGATCTTAAAATGCAATCCGGCAATTACAAAACCGATCCATGAAATAAAAGCGGCTATAAAAGCAGTGCCCATCACACCGATAGAAACACCTTTGATCGCATTGGTAGTGGCATTCAGCAAAGCAAGCCCGTCCCGCCTGCCCAGCAGGTGCTGGAGCGTGGTTTTGACGGGGCGCATCGCTTTATCCCCGCTTGCCAGCAGGATCGCTGAAATTATAATACCGAGTATGAACTGGAGAGCCGTACCCAGCACACCCGCGCTACCGGCAATAAGACGGTGGAGCACCTGGTGTATCTGGCGTTCATAACCCATCAGGGCTTCCTGCGGGTTCTCCTGCAGGTGCTGCCAGAAGTCCGCCACGCCGGCGCCTACAAACGGCAGTTCTGTTATCTGTGCGGGCAACGGCGGCAGTCCTTTGGTCTGGATATTGGCGTACAGCTGAATGATATCCTTCATATGTTTGCCCATCGCGCTCACGATGTACACCACCGGCAGCGCCACGATAATGACCAGGATAACGGCGTATAAGATGGAAGCCAGCTTTCGTCTTTGCCCCATGGCCTTTGCCAGCCGTTCGTAAGGAGTGGCAAAGGAAACGGAAAAGATCAGGGCAAAAGTGAATACACCGAAAAATACTTTCAGAACGTCGTACAACGCAAAAAGCAGGGCCAGGAGCAACAGCAACACCAGGATGGTTTCGATGATGCCGCGTGAATTGGGGAGGGTAAAACGCATGCAGTAAGGATTCTTAACTAAATATAATGAATCCTGCACAAATCACATCTTACGGGGAGTTTGTATTGTCAAATATTTATTCCCCTTCAGCTTTCCGCACCGGCTGTTTGCTCCATTTCTCCACCAGCAAAAATCCCCTGATGCTGATAAAGATCACAGGCACAAATAACAATGCGATCAATAAATGCTGCCAGAAATGCGGAAAGAGGCCGAACAGGTAAAACAAACCCGCCACCATCAGCAGGCTGACGGCACCCCAGGTATAATTCAACGCTTTAATGCGGCCGGGAGTTTTGGCCTGCGCGCCGATGGGAGAAAAACTGTCTACCTGCGGGAAACCGCGGTACCCGGGGGACACGGTGGCAAAGGATTCATCGCCCGTACCATCCCAGCCTGAAGTATCAGAAAGTGTTTTTTCAAATGCAGGCTGGCCCTGCGCGACCTTTCCGTAAAATTCCAGCAGGCTGTCCAGGAATTCGTCCGGGCTTTTGTAAAAACCCGCCACCTGCACCAGGTCGATGAAAAGGATATTGTCTGTTGTGGGTTGTTTCCCGAGATAAGCCACCCATTCATCAAAATAAGAAAGCAGCTCCGGGTAAGCCTGCGCTATATAATATCTGCGGCGGCCTACGTTTTCCAGCGCCCTGTCCTTATCGATCTTTATGTCCGTATCAATTTCCGCATCTTCATCTCCGGGCTGGTACGCCTCCCGGTATGTCCCCCGGACGTTTTCGATATCCTGTTTCTCCAGCAGCAGCAGCCAGAAATGCGCGAGCGAATTATTTCCTTCAAACAGGATCTCCTGCGGTTTACCCGGTTTGTTGATGATAAGATATGACCTGTTTCCCATGTATGAGCTGGAATATATTTAATGCCCTAGAATTGCCACCACTTCTTTTTGGCTCCGGGTGCGGCATCTTCCGCGTGGTTCTTATCCGGCGAGGGTGGTGGTTCCGCCGGGCCTTCAGTAGCGCCGGACGGATCGCCGTGTAACATATCGTAGGGGTAATACGGGCTGGTTTTCAGTTTTGAATCGTCCAGGTTCATCACTTTGGCGATGGCTGCGCTTTCGAAGCTCCAGTATCCCCGGTAGAAATTGCCCGATTTTTTATGGCTGCCGTAGAGGTCTTCCAGGTTATCGCGAGTGTAGAAGTTTTTTTGCAGGTATTCATACAGGCCCGCAGCCGCATCGGCTTTACCGGACTGGGTGATCTCTTTCAGTTTTACGCAGCCGGCATCCTCCGGCCACAGTAGTTCCCCGGGCAGTTCATACCCGGGTTGACCATACCTTAACAGGAAACTCACCAGGTAATCTTTATAACCGATCCTGGCCAGTATATCGCCCAGTTTCTGCAGGGATTCTTTTGTATCCAGCAGCACCCCTATGGAGATCATGCCGAGCAGTTCGGAATAGATGATGTCCCCGCCGTCTGAATAGTCCGCTTCCGTTTCAATGGATAAAACATAGTCATCCAGCATTTCTTTGCAGGGCGCCACAAGGGTCCTCACGGGCTGGCCCAGTGAATATGCCCAATAAATATAGATATACAACCCGTTGGCCATTACATAATACTCCATCGGGAAAGGCTGCGTTTTGGAAAGCAATTCTTTCCTTTTCGCATCCAGCGTTGCGGTTAATGTTTTTGTTGCTTCTCTGAAGTACTGTTCCTCTTTGAACTGATCCCTGAACATATCTGATGATTTTTACTTTAAAACCAGCTGCCGATCCATTTACCCACGCTGCTGCCGGCGATGCCGCCGATGACGCCTCCTACCACGCCACCCACGATGATCCCTACCGGTCCTCCCAGCGCACCTACCGCTGCACCTATCTTAGCGCCCACCAATGCCCCGCCGAGCGCCCCAATGGCCCCGCCGGTGGCTTCTTTGGTCTTTTCTCCGAAATGCCCTTCTTCCTGGTAGGCGGAGTAAACATTATATCCTTCCATCACGATACCTACCACAATGGCGCCACGACCCACTACCTTGCCCACTTTACTGACCGTGGACGCATTCCGCACCAGGAAATCGTTCGCGGCACTCACCGCCTTGTTCCCCTGTATGCTGGCGGAAATGCCGTTGATGGCATTCGCCGCTCTGGAGCCGCCCCGCACCACGTTCGCCGGTTCCAGGTTCACTTTGTTGCCCACCTTGCCGTTCCGGTCCACGTCGTGGTAAGATATCTTCCCATCGGGCTCCACGCCTGCCGCCAGTCTTTTCAGGCTCGGATCGTTTGTATTTACTTTATCAAGCACACGGGCCGCATCATCCGGGGGCAGGGATTGCTGCACCCTGCTGGTCCCTGTTGCCTGGCCGTTGGCCAGCCAGCGATTGCCGAGCTGCTTACCGCTGCCTTTGGTGTTCGCCAGCTTGGGTTTACCGCCACGGGTAGCGAACTTTCCATCAGTAACAATATCCGTGGTGCCTTTTACGTCCTTCGCTCCCAAATCCAGGCCGTTCTGGCCCGTACCCATGTCTGTGGAGTTGATCACGTAACCTTTTGCCTTCAGGTCCATTCTCACCCGTTCTTCTCCGTACACGCGTTTAAAGTCTCCTTTGCTCGCGGCAATCTCGTCTATTGTCTTACCTCTAAAATATTCATTTTCTATGTCTTTTAGCGTTTTGGCGCCTTCTGCAAAATTCTCCCCAAGATACATGCCACCATTGTTCATCCCAAAGCCCAGACCTGTAAGTGCCGCAGCGCCCGGTCCGCCGCCGGAGGGCGCATCAAAATCCACTTTCACCTTCCCCCCCTGTTTGCAGAGCAAGCAGGCGTCTTCGAATACCAGTTTATACCCGTTCACTTTTACGCCCTCGTTACATTTGTCCCAATAAATGGGGTCCGGCTTGCAGGAACCGCCCGTGACGGAGCAGGAACCCATCGGGAAGATATTTTCGCCCGGCACCATATCCATTTCGCTGGCGAGATTTTCTCCATAGATACGTGTATTGTTGTGATGGGTCACCATCAGGCGCGATGGGGCGCTGCCTTTGTCGCAGGTAAGCCAGCTGTTTGCGGGAATATATTTTTTTGAGCCCATGTTTTACAAATTTTGATCTTCAGGCTGCGGCTTCCGCCTGGAATAATTTTTCCGGTTGAAGCGTTTCTTTTTCCGGCACCTGTGCCAGCGTATGCGCGGCCGTAATGCTGTACCAGTCAGAGACTTTAGTTTCCAGGAACAGCTCCGCCTGTGTGAGCCAGTGTCCGGCGTTATAATGAAAATTTTCTTCCATGGCCACTTCCAGCGCCGCGCTGATATTAAATACCCCGGTAAGGTCTTTCAGCATCCGGGCAAAAGCTTTCCTGTCAAACTGCGTCGTGTCCAGCGTCGCATTGTTCACCAGGCTGTAGCGGTGATGATGCAGCGCATATTCTTCCTCCCAGCGGGATTCCAATTGCAGCGTCAGGTCCACCGTACCGAAATACTGCCTGAGCACATAGGGTTTTATTTCCCTTGGTTTCTTTTCCGCGTAATTGTCCTGGAAAAAGAAACGCCAGGCGCTATACCCCTCAAAAGCCTGCATAAAACGCTGTTTGTCCTTCAGCAGCTTCCCGGTCTCCGCGATCATGTTGTCCGCGCTTTCTTTCAGATGTTTATATTTTTTCTGCATCCGGGCGGCGAAAAAATCCGTCCATCGCTGGTGCAGCGTGGCAAAATTCCGGATATCCTTTAGCCTGCCGTTATTATCCAGCACCAATACCAGCGGCGATTGCAGCTCATCCATATCCGCAGCCCATTCATGGATCTGTATAGTACCCTGCATCTGCTGGGCAGTAAGCGTGTATTCCAGCACCAGCTCTTCATCATCCCTTTCCAATACCTGCAATTTCACCAGTTTGTGCTGTACAAACTGCATCACATGCGATCCTATCGCCGTTCTGTTGGCGCTGGTGATGTGATAATACACATACGATCCCGGCGAAGGCCTGTCAAGGTTGAACTGCATACTATTTAACATTGGTTGATCTCCACCTCGTTTGCAATGATATTGGCCATGGTACCTCCATGAGCGGTGAATTTTTCGGTGGCGGTAAAAGTCATCTCTTTGGAATCGAGTTTACACATCCCGGCGGCGGAATTGATCTCCACGTTTTTGGCGGTAGCGGTAAGAGAAATACTTTCCGTATCCGCTGTGCCGGAAATGCTCTTTTTAGCACTCATGGCAATCGTACCCTCGCCCCCGCCCTGTTCACCGGGCTGTGCGTTGATCGTGATGCTGTTACTGGAGTTCACAATAAAATCTTTTGTATTGATCGTGAACTTCTGCGGCGCGTCCAGCGTGATGGAACCGTCTCCATGCATGGTGAGCACATTGCCGCTGGGGTCCTTCACTACTACGCTGCCCTTGCTGTCATCCAGCGTCACGGTGGAGCCGCTGCGTGTGCTCAGGCTCTTCACGGCATTGGAAGCCCCGCCGCCGCTGCCGCTGTTTCCATGATATACGCTACCCATCACAATCGGACGGGCGATATTACCTTCTTCAAAAGCCACTACCACCTGGTCACCTTTTTCAGGCACAAAGGTGAAGCCCCTGTTTTTGCTCACTTTTTCGGAGCTGCCCGCATTCGGCGACACTACCCGCAACCATTCGCTGACGTCGTTGCAGTTACACTCCCATTTGAATTTCACCTTCACGCGGCCCTGCCCTTTCGGATCTTCGTTATCTTCCACTATGGCCAGCTGCATGTCCGCGAGCGGCTTGTCATATTCTTTTACGGGTATACGCTCGGAATCTGCCAGGATCGCTTCAAACGTGTGGTAATAATGCCCGACGCCGTCAAGATGATGGTAGATGCCTGTTACCAGGAACCGGCCCAGCTGCTGAACCGTGAAGCTGAGCGCTTCTTTTACGCTCATGCTCACATCCACGATCTTTCCCAGGCCTACCTCCGGATTGTCTCCACTGGCTGTAACCTGCAACAGATCCGCCATGTGAGCCTTTTCCTCATTTTCCACGTAGGTATCTATTTCTTTTTTGGAATCGATGCGCACCTGCAGCGGCTGGGAGTAGGTTTTACTATAAAGCTCATTGGAAGCGTTCACAGCGTGCGCGAGATCCGGCTGGCCACCGGGAGCGGCTTTTGCTTCGGACTTGAACAGCTGGTCTTCTTTGGGATTGTATGCGAACTTGCGGCTTTTCAGCGGCGCCACCTGCATGGCGTATTGCAGGCTGTGCAGGTCGCGGCCGTACACCAGTTTCACTTCCTTCTGTTCATCCGGCTTGCCGAAATGAAGTTTTACGCCGTCGTAATAAAACCATTCATGGTATTCTGCCGAAAGACGGTTGAGGAATTCGTAGTCGCTCTCGCGATACTGAATGAGGTAATCCACGGGTTCTTTGCGGGAGGGGTTGAGCTGGATATTCAGATCATTTTTCGGCGCGTCTTCCGTGGCTTTCCGGATCACCGACGTGAGGTCTTTATTGAGATAAGAGCCCAGGTCAGGCCCGCGGTCTATGAGTATGCTGGGGCTATACCCGCTCACGATCAGCGTGCCGTGGTATCCATGGCTCTGCGAAAGCTCCACGCGGGTCACTTTACCGGTGAAGAGCTGTTCCTGCCCTGCCACCTGGCCGAACTGCACGGTAATGCTTTTGCCCATAAAGCTGCGCGATTTGTCCAGCGAAATAATGCCGGGCGCGCCCATTTCATCGTGATTGAAGCGCAGCTCAAAATAGTGATGCGCATTAAAACGCTGCTCCAGCGTAAAAGATGAAAAATGAAGGATAGGTGTATCCTCTATATTGATCTGTACATTCAGTTTTCCTTCCATCGGTTAACTCTTTAGCTTGATTGTAATAGATCAGCCTTTCACAGGCCATTTGGCATAGTAGCCGATCACCTTGTACTGGCCTTTTACACGGCCGAACACAAAGGCGAAATAATTTTCAGCGGTCCCGTTTTTCTCCGGGTACTGCATATACACTTCATACATTTTTGTAGCCCGGTCCGTACATTTCCGCAACAGCTTGTAATAATCTTCCGGGCTCCGGGCATCAATTTCAGACAGCTCACCTTCTTTTGCATCCGGCAGCAGGCGGAGCACGTCCCGGTTAAAAATATTTTCGCGGTAGCTGTTGAATTCCTGCCGGCTGACTTTCCCTCCTTCCTTATCCACGGCCATATCACGGAGGTCCTGGTTCGTCCATTGCTGCGCGGTCTGAAGCGGGAAATACAACATATTCACCAACTGCCCGGGGTTATTCTGCCGCACTGCCTTCTGGAAAACAGCAAAAAAACTGCGGAACTGCTGCTCTTCGGGGTCTGAAGACGGCAGCTTTACGGTCGCCGTTTTTGAAGGTGATTGCTGTCCAGCGGCAGATGGTACGGATACACTGCCTGTGGGGGACGATGTGGCGGCGGAGTTTGCAGGCTGCCTGCCTGATGGAACAACCGTGTTTGCCGCTGGTTGTAATCCGGTGGGAGAATCTCCAACGCCCTGTGCGGCCGTAGCCGAAACTGCGCTGCCCGCGCCTGATGCAGGTGCTGCTGCTACGTTTGCAGCAGGCGTATCCGTTACTCCGGAGGCCGCCCCATTACGCTGCGTACCACGGGAATTGTGACAAGCCTGCGTGCCCGTAAAAAGGCAACAGCATAAAAATGTGATGTATATCCGGTATGGCATCATATTCAAAACCTTGGAATATAGATCAACCCTCTTTCTTCCATCCTTTTCAGGATCACGGCGGCGCCCATCTGCTGGGAAACCGCCTCCGCATCATACTTCCCGTCCTTCACATACTTCCCTTTGGTATAGTGACCAGAAAAGCTCCAGAGATAGGGCGTATTGATCTTTTTATACTTAAAATATCCGAAACCGTTGTAAGCCTCCAGTTTCCGCAGGATAAACGGCAGTATCCACTGCCGAACCTTGTCGAAGTTCATATACCGCAGTGCATCCACAGCGCTCTCTTCAAAAGAAAACGGTGGCGGATGCCCCACCTTCGGCCTTCCTGACGGAACCTGCACAGTGTAACCCGTCAGCGGGTCACCGTTGTGAAGGTGTTTACTGAAATTAAAACTGCATTCCAGGTAATGCACACAGGCAATAAAAAACCATGGAATACGTCCTGATGTAAGCGACAGGAAATCCGGCATCGCATCGCTGAAACCCAGTGCGAAGGGATTGTTTCTTCCCGCGAATGATCCTGTACCGAAAAGCCCCGGCAGCCGGAACGGCTTAAAAGTCACATCAGGCACCTGTACATCTTCCGCCTGCATAATGCCCCGGGCGTACCGCAGCGGCTGAAACACCGGCGCATTCCCGGTAAGCGCGGCCCCGGGCAATCCATAGTTCATGGTCGGGCCCTGTACCAGGCGTGATACCTGTTCGTAACGAACCCGGTTTGCCAGTACTTTCTCATCGATCACTTTATCCACCTGCGCCAGCTTTTCAGCGGTGATCACACAGGTATCAAACAGGTTAAGATATTCAAGGTCCGAAGGGGAAGACGGTACATCCGTCTTTGCCCTGGATTTCTTTTTTATCTTGGGCCTGGCTTTGGGTTGAACAGTGGTTGAAATATGTTTTTTCTTCTTCATTGTTCCACGCATTATTCCGCTTCTTCATTATTTCCTGTAACTACTTCCTGCAACCGGATACCCCGGACGTCAGAACATCCATCCCGCTTCCGGATAACGAAAACAGCCCCGTTACCTCCGATGACAAATTTCCGTCCGTCACCCGGTACAGCAACAAAGGGTGTGCTGCCCGCGTGGGGCAACACACCGCAGATAAGTGTTACAGGTTGTGACTATTTCGGCCAGTCGTTCACGTGCTCCGCATTACCCAGTTTGAGGCTTTGCGCGGAGATCACGAAACTGAGCGTCATCGGATGGTTGCCCACCACATTGATGCCTTCATTATACTGGATGATGTAACCGTTGCTGAAAAACAGCTCTTTCATTTTAGCGTCTTCATCGGTCTTTTTCACTATCACTTTACCGGAGAAGGGCTTAAACTGGCTGTTCACCATAGACTCGATCACGGATGTATCTTCTGTGGATTCCAGCTCAACATGAATAGTTCCTCCGTAAACACCGGATGACGGGCGGCCTTTGGCGTCCACATCGCGGTTGAGTGAAAAGCTGCATTGTATTACATCATATTCCTTGCTGCCCAGTTGCAGCGTCGCTTTAAATGCCATAGTGTTTCAAAATTTAATACTGCTGAAAAAATTGGTTCACCGGCCTTTATACACGACCAGGCATCACATACAATGATGTGAACGCGGACACGTATAGATAGGGCTTCGGGAAAATTCGTGGGAGGACTAGGCTTTTGCGTCCGGCCAATCGTTCACATGTTCTGCATTGCCCAGCTTCATCTTGCGGGCGGAGATCGTGAACTTGAGCTTCATCGGATCAGAACCGATCACGTTGATGCCTTCCGTGTATTTGACGATGTAAGCACCTTCAAATGTCACTTCTTTCATCTTGGCGTCTTCTTCTGTCTTTTTGATGAGCACAGCGCCGGAGAATGGTTTGAACTGGCTGTTCACCATCGCTTCGATGATGGACGTGTCTTCAGTGGATTCCACTTCCACGTCAATAGTGCCGCCGTAAACGCCTGAGGATGGGCGGCCTTTGTGGTCAACATCCCTGTTGAGGGTGTAGCTGCAGCTCAGTACGTCGTACTGCTTACCTGCCATGTTTAATCTTGCATTGAATGCCATGTTAATTAATATTTATAGGTCAACGAAAAAAATAAATATGGTTACGATAGTTACTGTTGATGGTTTCCTTATGGTTCCGTTTCTATGGCAAAGTTTGAGCTACAATTCAGGAGGTTCTTCTGAGTTTCAAACAATATATCTGTTGACTAAAAATAAAACTAATATTCTATTGCAAGGGTTTCCGGGATGTTAAATTTTACATGAATTTCTGGCCGAACGCATGCATCTTCCCTATCCATTTTTTTGCATAATCGTTCTCCGGCGAGTGTACATACCCGATCGTGCATGTACGCACCGGCATGATCCTGCAACGCTCCATCACATTACGTTTGATGGAATGATAGGTAGGCTGCTTCGTCAACTGCCATTCCCCCCAGCTTTCTTCGTCCAGCACGGATACAATTCGCGCAGACTTTCCGGGATACCATCCCGGGCCAGTGAAATGACCAGCCACCACACCTTGTGGCGGCAGAAAAAGACGGTCAAAAAAACCGGACAGCTTTGCGGGTATGGAATCATGATTCACCGTGCAGAAAAGTACCAGGTGCGTTGCCCAGCGTACCTTTTCCAGCGCAGACTGCAAGTCGGGCTCCAGCGGGGTGATCTGGTTGGAGAATTGTTTATTGCTGTTGAACTTAAGGTCCATTATATACAATTCCTTTACCATCGCACCCGCTTCCTCCGCACCCTGCCGGTACGCCTTTGCAAATTCATGGTTGATACCTGCCTTATCCGTATCGCCGTGTAAAATTAACAGTTGCTTCATGTTATACCTTGCAAATATAACATTCAGCCGTTCATATCAAAACAGGCTAAGCCTGGGCCGCATACTCCGTATTCCAGGTGGTATGCTCATCCTCCCCTTTATGCCCGTCCAGCTTTACCACAAAGCTTTTCGCGGGGAAATAAGGCGTAATATGGATATCAAGATGAATGCGGTCCTTCTGCACCTCATCCCTCTCAAAACGCATGATCTTAAACCGTTCGATCAGTCTTTCAGGCCCCTGGATACTGTCCAGGAAACGGACGATCTGCTGGCGCAGGTCGCTCTCCGTCTTTGTATTCCAGTTTTCAAAAGCCCTCCGGTTCAGGAAATCGAACAGTACTTTGGTGATGTAATCAAACACACGCACCACGGAATACGTCTGTAGGCCTATATTATCCCCGTTGAACAGCGTCTTGGCGGAGAAGGCCATTACTTTCCCATATTCGTTCACCATTGGCACCAGGCCCAGCCTCTCCAGCTGCGATATCTCGCTTTTCTTCAGGTCAAACCGCACGCCGTCCGCCTCATTCATGCCGCCATGTTTTTTACCGGCCGTCACCTGGCTCATAAGCGTATAATACATCTTACCGGCCAGCGCGGCTGAACCGGGCACATGCAGATCGTCTTCCTCTCCCGCTTCATCCACCTTGCCACGGCCCACGATCCAATTGCAGGTCATGATCGCGTTCGACCGGAAAGCGTCACCTCCTGTGAGGTTGGCAGCCGTAAAAAGATCGATTACGTCATCCGGCTGATCAAGGTTTACGAAATCCGTTACCAGCATAGCTTTATTGGCATGCGCGATTTTCGCCCAGCGCTCCAGCACCTTGTTGGAACCAAGATAACCGGGGATCACCAGCAGCGAATAGTTGTCACGCAGGTCGAGACGGTCATAATTCTGTTTCAGTTCAGCGGCCACATGTTCTATAAAACGCGGGTTGTCCAGGTCCGCCAGCTGATCCATGGAAGCGTTGAGGATGGACACATTGGTAAGTTTATCGCTTTCCGTGTTCTTATAAAAAAGATGCACCGTGCGGTAAGCCTGCTCCAGATTCCGGGTAGCATCCAGCGCAATGCCGATATTCTTTTTCAGCAGCGTATCCGTTTCATCCGCCTTTTGCTGGCATTCATCTTTCAGCTCGCTGAGCGGGCTCTGCTTTTTCAGCAGTTCCTGCCATATCTGTATTTTTTTCAGCAGTTCTTTCCTTTCGGCAGTCTTATCCTGGTCTGTCAGGAATATCTTTTTCCTGGCTTTCCGCTCGGGGTTAAGGTTCTGCAAACCGTCAAGAATGGCCTCCAGGAAGTCGAACCCTCCTGCTTTGACAAGCTTTTGCAAACTGTCGTCGAGTGACAATGCGGTGGTTTCCGTGGGAACGCCATGTTGCAGGGCGGGCTCGTCCTGCCGGGCTTCCTGCATTCTTTCGTTAGATGCTGACATGAAGTACGATTTTAGCTGTCCAGCAGCGAACAGCGGTATTAATTATAGTATATGGTCCTTTCGTAAAAGGTCAAAAACAATCTTCTGTGTATCAGGTATGCTGCTGTAGTTCTTTAGCAAGGTTTTCCAGCGCTGCGGCGAATGCCTGGCGGGTGTCAGGATTTTCGAGCGTTGCTTTCAGTGTTTTGTTTGTTTTCAGCTGGCGTATGATGTTCAGGTACATATCGCTTTCCACTTTGAGATTGCGGAGCGTATCGCTTTGCTGCACCATACTTTTAACGGAAAAATCACCCAGGTGATCGAACCGCAAAGTTTCATCTTTCGTTGAACCGTTGTTGTTCTCAAAACTAACGCCCACATTGGGTTTGAAGTGACGGAACACATCGTCCTCGGTTTTAAGGTCTTCAACAATTTCAGGCTTCACGGGATCATTGTCGGTTAATTGCTGAACAAATAAAGTCTTATTGGGCGATATGTCTACGAATGCTTCTGATGCATCCACTTTACGTTCGTTTCCGCCGATTTCATAATTGAACATATCTGAACTTTTTTGAGATAATAGATTAACAAAAAATAACGGGTCTATATAAAAATAAGTCTTTTGATTCAAAACATTTCAAAACGACATTAATTTTTTAAGATGATTCTATCTTCCAGTCAAGCTCATCGCTTCCATCCACCAGGCCTACTTTTATTTTTTTGCCCGCGGACAATTCCCCTGCAATAATATGGCGTGAAATGGGCCGCCTGAGTTTGTTCCGTATCACGCCGGAGATCTGCCGCGCGCCGTACCGGGGCGTGAAACCGCTTAATGCCAGGGACTTTCCGGCCTCCTCACTGATCTCCAGCGATATCTGCTGACGGGCCAATGCATCCAGCAAACTCCGGAGCTGTATATGAAATATTTTTACCACATTTTCTTCGGTGATGGGACTGAATGGAACGATCTCCGAAAGCCTCGCGAGAAATTCCGGCCTGAAATGTTTCGTCATCAGCTCCATCAATTGCGTACTGACGGGGATGTTATTGTTGTTAAACTGCTCCGTGATCCATTCGCTGCCGATATTCGATGTGAACAAAATCAGCGCATTGCTGAAATCGCCTTCTTTCCCAAGCCTGTCATGGATGATGCCTTCATCCATGATCTGGAGGAAAATATCAAAAACGGAAGGGTGCGCCTTTTCGATCTCGTCAAACAACAGTACGGCATATGGCTGTTGTCTTATTTTATTCACCAGCAGGCCGCCTTCTTCGTACCCTACATACCCCGGCGGCGCGCCGTACAACAATGCGGCGGAGTGCTCTTCCTTAAATTCGCTCATATCAAAACGGATCATCGCCTTCTCGTCGTTGAACAGAAATTCAGCAATGGACTTTGCAAGCTCCGTCTTGCCGGTACCGGTAGGGCCGAGTAAAAAGAAGGAACCGATTGGCTGCCCTTTTTTACCCAGGCCGCTCCTGGATTCCAGGATGGCGGCGGAAAGCGCTTTTAATGCATGGTCCTGCCCCACCACTCTTTGTTTCAGATGGGTTTCCATATTCATCAGCTTCTCCTTCTCGCCCGCCTGGATCTTCCCGATGGGAATGCCCGTTTTAAAAGCCACCACAGCCGCCACGTCCTGCGGGCCTGCGCTTTCCGTGCGGGTGGCTGCCAGCGTGGCAAGTGTATGCAGCATCTCTTCGAGATATATCTTTCCCGGCTCCCCATCCGGCGGTACCGCATCCAGCCGGCCCAGCAGCACAGGACTAAGACGCCTGTTGATATCCGTGTGTACCTTGACCGTATCTGCCTCCTCCTGTACCAACAGCCGTAGCTGTTCAAGTTCCTGCCCCGAGGTTTCATTCATCATTTTGATAGCCGCCATCGTCCTGTCCAGCAGGTCGAACGCAGCATCGGGCAGGCGGCGGTCCTTCATATACCTTCGCGCCAGGCGTACACATTCCTGTACCGTACCTTCCTCCACTTTTAACTGGTGATGCTGCTCGTACAAAGCCTGCTGGCATTCCAGCATCCTGATAGCTGTATTGTCATCCGGCTCGGCCACCTGTACCGTTTCAAAACGCCTGCTGAAAGCTTTTTCCGGTTCAATCAGTTTCCTGAACTCTTCGATGGTGGTAGCGCCTATCACAGTGATGTCCCCACGCGCCAGTTCGGGTTTGAGAAGGTTGCCCGCGCCGTTGCCGATGGAACCTTTGGGGTCCAGCAGGCTGTGTATCTCATCAATAAAAAGGATCACTTTGCCGGAGCGTTTGATCTCGGCGATAATGCTTTTCAGCCGGTCTTCAATTTCGCCTTTGTAAGCCGCGCCGGCAATCAAACTTCCGGTATCAAGCTCCATTACTGTCGCATCTTTCAGTGCTTCCGGCACATTGCCCGCCACGATCTGCTGAGCAAGGCCGTCCACCAGCGCCGTTTTCCCTACGCCGGCATCCCCGGTGATGATCACGTTCGGCTTTGTGCGGCGGCAAAGTATCTCCATCACCATCCGCAGTTCCGCATCACGGCCGATGATCGGGTCGCGGTGGCCGCCACGGGCTTCTTTTGTCCTGTCGATACAATATTTCGCCAGCGCCCCTGCTACTGTTGTTTCCTGTTCGGGAGCTACGGCTCCGTTCACGGCGGGCGTGGAATCATCAAGGTAATTGCTGATCAGCTCGCGTTCCTTCAGGGGATATGATTTCATCTGCTCCGCCGGGAAGCCGGTATTAGGCTTACTGATGGCGGCCAGCACACAGATAGGCGTGATCAGGTCCAGGCCCATGCGGAGCCTCACATCATCCGCCTCTTCCAGCACACTGGATATTTCCGGCGTGCCTTTCACATCAGCGGAAAACGTTTGTACGTTCGGATATTCATCCATGCGCACTTCCGCCCATTCCTGGAGATACCCCGCGTCTTTGTTGATCGCCTGGAGGAAAGGCCGCAGACCTGTTTCACGGTGCAGCAGCCCCGCCAGCAAATGCGGCGGGCCGTAACTCGCGTGTTTTCTTTCCCTGGCCAGGCCCTGGGCCACGTGCACAGCATGTTTTACAGATTCGCTGAGATTCAGAAAATTCATGGTTATTCGTTTTCTTTTGCGGCGGCAACGGACACGGGTTCCTTGCTGCCATATTTCCAGTCCTGCTGTACCACGTAGAAATAAGGCCGGCCGTTCGAGATAAAATAATCGCCGGTTTGCAGCTGAATTTTCAGCACCTGGTTACATTTCCGCAGGTACGTCACCAGTTGCTCGAACTGCTCGTCGCTCATGCCGTTCCTGATGCTTTTCACGGTAAAGCCGCTCAGCTCCCCCGCGTCCACCGGCATCCCGGTGGCTTTTTCGATGAATACGGGCAGTTTCATGCCTTTTATCGTCGATTTGGGCGTACTGCCTTTCCATTGATTGGTGCCATATGTCACATAGCTGCGGAATAACATTTTCCGGAAGGCCTTGCTGTCCTGCTGGAGGTTGTCACCCGCCAGCCGTGAGAGCAGGTCAGTGAGCTGCAGCATTTCATCATGGCTGAGAAGGATGGCAAACTGCACAGGGGCGTTTTTCGCCACGATCCCTTCTTTTGCATTTACATCAAAATAATATTTGAAGGCGTTATGCGGCAGCTGCTCGCCAAAATCGCGGGGAAGCGTAACACCGGCCTGGTTGATGCTGTTCATCACCGGATCGGGGATCTTTTCGCGGAGGCGGCCGGAAGTCATAAACACACTGTCCAGCGAAGTGATGATCTGCCGGTTGTCCGTATACACTTCGCCGAGGAACCTGTCCAATGCGATCATCATCTCCCGGTTGGTTTTTACTTCTCCCCTGGCGGGAAAGACAATAGCGCCGGGAATCAGGCTACCGTCCGGGTAGTTGAGGTAATAAGAAACGGAATCGGTATATGAAGTATTGAACTGTTGGGTAACGGCAAGGCCTTCGCCTTTCACCATCCGCAGTTTTTTATTATCGGCCTGTTGCTGCGCCGCTTTTTCCAGCAGCTGGCGCGACTCCAGTACAAAATTATTAAACGAAGGATCGAATTTGTTGTAGACCTGGAAGATCAGCATCCGTGCGTCTGTTTCGGTAAGACCACGCACCAGCAGGTCTTCCGTGCTCACGCCTTTCAGGTTGCCCGTGCTGCCGGCCACGATGATGATGTTCGTCTGCATCGGGTATTTCTTCAGCACATTGATGGCCTGCTGCACGCCTTCATAATAGGGCTGGTTCGTCACCACATCGTTGCATGTGCGGGTGATGGCGGCCTGCTGGTTGATAAAATCGACTATCCTGCTGTAATTGCCTGTAGGCTCAAAGGTATTCACGCCTTTGCCCTGGTAACAGCCTTCGCTGCCACGGTAGACTATCGCGCCAAACCGGTATTCATATCCTGAAAAGGCCTTATTGCCAAAGATATCCGCAAAGTTCTGGATGGTATTGGTAATGCCCGGCAGGTAGTTTTTCATACTGCTGCCTCCGTCCACGACAAACATCACGTTCACCCGGTTGCCAAACCGGCGCAGGCGCAGGTAATTGTTGTAATCGATACGTGTGCCTTTGATATTGATCACCGTATTGCCGGACTTGTCAAACACATTGCCGGCCACCGAGGAAGGAAAAGCATGCGTGGTAACGCCAAGACCTTTATGCTGCATCACCGGAATGGATCGGAAGATGGGGTTACCGGGCGGCAGCAGGGGATCATATTCAAAGTTCCCGCCGCTGGGTTTCGCGGGTGTGAGCCTGCTGCTGAAATATCTCGCGGCGGTAGAATCTTCGTCATAACTGGACACCCTTTCATTGCCCACATACAGCCTGCTGCCCCAGAGATGCACCACATCGGCGGATACCCATCCCGCAACGGCCGCGGCGGCGCTATCCGCCGTCAGCTGGCTGGTATGCCCTACGAGGGCCTTGCGCCCGTCTTCGGAAAATTTATAGATGTAAATAAGATCGTGCAGTTTCAGTTTTTCCGAAGCCTTTGCCTGCAATTCGGGAGAATTAAACACGATCACGGAATCATGTGAAAAATAAAATTTCGGCCGGGCAATGGGATCGCCGCTGCTAATGATGGTAACGGCTTTGATGGGAAAACCGGTACGTTCATCCGTGAGGGCTTTTTGCCACATCAGCACTTTATGCCTTGGGAGCCAGCCGTAACTGACGGCTTTGCGTTTGTCTTTCAGTTTAGTGCCTTTCAGCACGGAGGGATCGTATTTCACAAGGCGCAGGTATCCTTCTTTTTCGTCGCTGACAAAAAAGGGCTGCATAAAACCAAGCTTCTTAAATACCAGCGAGCCTCCGGGCGTGGTGGTGGTGTAGTTGTCCTCCCGGTCGGAAAACACGATCCATGCGGTGGGAGCGGCTTTTCCCGAAGGGTCCTTTGTTTCCGGCGTGGGTAAGCGGAAATTGCCCGGCATCCGCGCAATCTTTTTACCGGCGTAGAACTGGGCCTTTGCCGGGAGGCAGCATACAGCTATCAATAAAACAAAAATTCCTCTCATTGTTTGCTGGCAGTTTAAATAGTCGATAATATCATTGCCGGCGATGTTGTTTCACTTGCACCAGGCTCACGCATTTGGATGGCGCGAGGGTGAGGCCCACTTCATCTATCACCACGTTTTTGCTGAACGTGAGGCCGATACAATAGGAATAAAAATCCGTGTTCTTTTTTCCTGTTTCGTCCGAAGCCTGTGCCGTGGTTTTTTCCCCGTTACACAGGTATTTCCGGACGAGATAATAATAATGCGTATTAAAATTGGCGCCATTGGCAATAGCCTGGAGCCGTGTTTTAAAATCATCGTTCAGCGCCTGCCCGCCTGCGTTCGGGTCCACCAGGCCAATATCCGTCAGCGGCTCGGTGATGCTCAGCACGGTGTAGACCGGCACGGGGCTTTTGTCCGTCTGCAAAGCCACCGTGTACCTTCCCGGCGAACGGTAAGTATAATAAGCGTTCCGGCCTTTTGCGTCCACGCGGCCCGTTTCCCCGAAGGACCATTCGAATATATTCGCATCACCTTCCGCTTCCAGCCGCAGTTGCATCCCGGTCACCCCCGCGGTAGGCCCTGAAATACGGATGCTGTCTGTAAGGGGCAGCGGCACGGTATCTTTCACGACTACGGCAAACTGCTGTTGTAATTTATTGTCTACCGTAAGCCGCACCAGGTAAGTGCCGGACTCCACAAAACGGTAATAACCGCTTTGCTCCTTCGATTTGCTGCCGTCTCCAAACTCCCACTTCCATTCGGAAGCGCCCGGCGTATTGTCCGTATACACGAGGTTTTCATTCAGGAATATTTCATTGCGCAGCAGGTGGGCATTGATCTCCCGGTTGCCCATCAGCAGCTTGACCAGCAGGAAAACCACCGCCAGCAAAAGTACGGCGAGAGTGATGTAGAGATAGATCCGGTTCCGGTTGTCTGTACGTACGGCTTTATGCTTCGTAGTTCCTTCCATTAATCTTTATCAGTTAGGTTGTTGGCGGTTGCGGTTGATGAAAGCTTCCTGGAGGCCGCGCTGCGAAAGCTTGCACTGCTCCAGGTCCTGCTCCAGCTTTTGGATGTTCCGGTAATTGCCCCTGAGCTCTTTTTTGTCATAAAAGAGGATTTCCAGCAGCTGTGCTTCCTGGCTGAAGGTCTTATACTTCAGGTCATGCGCCTTGCGCTGGTAAGCTGCTTTGATGCCCGCAATGGAATTCAGGATGTCCGATTCGAGGAACAGCGCGGTGACGGTGGGATCGAATTCCATGATCCTTTTATAGGTGGAGTCCACGGCAGGCTGCACCTCCGCGACGGCCTGCGCAAATTGTTCCTCTTCCAGTATACGTTGGGAAAGTTTTTCTTTCATGTTGCCCGCGCCGTGGTTGCCCGCGCCAAAAAGCAGCCAGGCCAGCAGGCCGGTGGTGAGGAGGGTCAGGATGAACAGGAAAATAAACTGCTCCTGTCTTTCTTTGATGCTGAGGTGCGCCATGTAGGATATGCTTGGTCTGGGAAATGAATGAACTTAATAGCGGTTCAGTTTTTTGATCGCATTTTTGGTAGCCATCCCGCAGGCATCCAGCTGCTGGCGAAGGCTTTCCGTACTGAAACGCGTCTGCGAAAGGGAATCTTTCAGGCTGGCAAGGGCTACCACCTGCCGGGTCATTTTTCCGTACAACTCATGACCTGGCGCGGTTTCATCACGATTGGCCTCCAGCAGGCCACGCACACGGTTGTTTTCCACCTGCACACCATTGATCAGCAAAGCCTGGTTGCTCAGTTCACGGGCATCCGCATTCACATACTGGCTGAGGGCCCGTAGTTTATGCAGCACCTGGTCGAAACGGCCGGTAAGCTCTTCACGCTGATACGCCTGCTGATCATACAGCCGGGCCTGCGCGGATAACAGCTTCAGCTCCTGCCGGGCGGTCATAAAAAAACCGGCGGCGCACATCACCACGAACAGGATGAGTACTACAAAATGAATGATGAAGTTAAAATATCCCTTATTCAGTTCATGCTGATTGACAGGCTTCATAAATCATGGTTTCAGGCTTTCGGATACGGCCAACGTTTTGGGTAACCGGGTTATACAATCTGGAACAACGGGCGCATGGCTTTTTTCTATATGGTTTATTCTCTATGGTCTTTATACTGCGCGTACCAGGCTTTTCATATTAAGGTTAACTAATATGCTATAATCTCCCGTTGTTTCCGAAGATACAAACAAATATTATGCTGGAAAATGAATTTATCGCGAATTTATTTAGATTTGAATGAAGTAACCCGTTAACCGCATGAGTGCCATATTTTATAAAAAACCTTTCGATCTCCGGCGGCTGTATGCCAATCAGCCCCTCGAAACCTGCGACACAGGCATTTCCATCAGCCAGCATATTGAACTGATCATTTTTTCCCGTTTCGGGGAACATCGTTTTAACCCGGACTTCGGCTGCGAGATATGGGAGCTTGATTTTGAACTGATCGTCAATGAATCGATGTGGGAAGATAAAATGGCGCAGAGCATCAAACGGAGTGTGCGTGAGCAGGAGAACAGGCTGACCGGTGTGGATGCTTTTCTGAAAGTGGAAGATGTGGAAAAGGTGTTTCCCCTGCGGCGAATCACGGAGATCAAGAAAAAAGCGGAAGTGACCGTCACCGGGAAGCTGGCCGCCACCGGCGAAAACTATGTATTCACCACGGCACTTTTTTTGAGCCCGCTGTCATCTGAATAATATGCAGTTTCCATTACACTATACATCCCGGGAAGACATCCGGGCGCGGATGATGCAGAGCGCCGCCGAGTTCTGGGGCATCCGCTCCGTATCCGAGCTGGACCCGATGGTGCGCCTGCTGATAGAAGCGCTCAGCGCGGAGCTTTACAGCCTGGCAAACGATCTTCGTAATACAGAGCAGCGCCTGCTGGGCAAGCTGGCCTCCCTGCTTACGCCGGACCTGCTTACCGCTCCCCTCCCCGCTCATGCGCTCATGCAGGCCAACCCGCTGGACGCTTCAGAAACATTGCCCGATCATACGCATTTTATATACGGCCCCAAAAAACAGGGCAGCACCGCCGCCGCGCAGGACGTGTTTTTCACGCCAGCCGTACCCGTGCGCATACATGATGCCCAGGTACAATACCTTGCTACGGGCAACCGGCTGTACCAATACGACCTCAAAAAGGGGAAAATATTGCAGGCCGCCGGATCAGGTTTTCTTCCCAACCGCAGCGTCTGGCTTGGGATACGCGCCAGCAGCGGTATTACGGGAGAAGAAAAATTCCCTTTATATTTTAACTGGCCGCATTTCAATTTCGACCACGAATATTATAAACTGCTGGCACTCAGCGAATGCGCCATCAATGGCAAGCCTTTGCAGGTGGAACCAGGTTTTCCGCACAATGAAGAAGAACTCTCCACCACGCGCGGAATGCTGAATAAAACCATCGCGTTCGATACCATGCCGGTGATCATCCGCGATGTCATGGAATATTACCGCGATCATTTCCTGGCGGTGCCGGTCAATATGCAGGAACATGAACCGCTCCGTTACCCCCCTGAGTTTCAGCCGGTCTTTACCGAAACGGACCTCGGCAAATTGCAGGACCCGCTTATCTGGCTGCGGATCACCGTACCCGCTGCATTGCAGCAGCCCCTGCTGGACAATATGGACGTGTACCTCAATACCTTCCCCATACTGAACCGCAGGCTGCATAAGATCAAACACCGCTTCAGGGGCATCGGTAATATCATACCCGTGAAGCCGGAACCGAATGAATATTTTTTCGGGGTTCAGCAGCTGACGGACAGTAAAGGCAAACAATATCATCCCGTATCGTACAACGACGGCGCGGCGCAGGAAGAAGATTCCTATTCAGTGCGGCTGGGCGGCGCCGAGCGTTTCGACAGCCGGAATGCGCGCGAAATGATCGATTATCTTTTTGAGTTGCTCCGCGACGAGAGCGCGGCGTTCTCCGCGTACGGTTATGATTTCCTGACGGACATACTCCGGAATCTCCGGCAGAATATTGCGCTGGTGGAGCAGAAAGCGCGGCACAGCCTTACCGACATGACAGAATCCACGCGTTATGTGATCGTGAAACCGCAGCAGGCCGTGGAAATAATGTATCTCGAATACTGGACCACCCAAAGCGAAGCGGCCCATCAGCTGAGGAGCGGTTTGCCTTTGACACAGTTTGAAGGAGCGGGCACCCGGGCGGATTCGCTGCTACTGTTGAGCAGGCCCACCGGGGGACGAAAGGCTGCGGACCAGGGGAACTTATTGCAGGCGTATAAATATGCACTGATGACGCGGGACAGGATCGTTACCGAAGATGATATCCGGAATTTCTGCAAACATGAGCTGGGACAGCGCTTGGCTGCGGTGAAAGTGAAACGTGGGGTGATGGTGTCTGTGCATCCGAAAGAAGGCCTCAAAAAAACGACAGACGTCTATATCACACAAGCACCCAATCATCCTTACACACCAGAGGAGTGGGAGCTTACCGGGAAACAGCTGTTGCATAAACTGACTACACGCAGCGGCGTACAAGCCAGTTACCGTATATTCCTGGAATAAGTTCCGGCGGGCCGGCATGGCTAGTCCAGCAGACTCCAGGAACTGCGCACCCTCGTTTGTTCCACCAGCTTTTGTTCCGCCACCACGATATTTTCCTTCCGCTGCCCGATGAACTCGAGGCTGGCAAGTTTGTTCCACAAAGCCGCAAGCACCTGCATACAGCTGTTTACCTGCTCCATGGAGTTCCGGATATTATAATGGTCGTACACCACATCGATGGTGCGCATGAGAAGGTCTTCGAAGTTGCCGGGCGTTACGTCTTTCCATTCGTAGAAATATTTCAGCATCTCTTCTTTTTCGCGTGCGCCGGGGAAATGCAGGGAGGTATGAAAGATGTGTGCGAGATTGGAAAAACAGTTCACCAGCATCACCGGCGGCTGCTGATGCACCATATTCCGGTAAGAGAAAAATATCTGCGCAATATAGTCCAGCACCCGTTCCGCCAGCATTTTAATATTGATCGCCAAGGGCGTGCGGCTGTCCCGCGCGGCTACCTTTTCTATGATGCGGAGGCTGCTGATCTGTATTTCATTTAATAAGATGCTGAAACGCTCGTAATACCTGATCAGACCGGGATGGCTGATGACGGCCGCCGAAGGCGGAATGTAGAGGTCATTGACCGTAGTACGTCCGTTCTGCCGGGTGAGCTGCCCGATTACCAGGTGATGCAGGCCCATTTCAGCCGCTTCCACCTGCGCTACCGGCAGCATGTTCAGTTCATAATGATTGGCGGCATAAGGATGCCTGGGAGGCGTTTCTTCAGGATCGGGTACGCCGGCAGGCACACGCTCGTAAGGGTTCATGGCCAGTACAATACTATAATGGACGGCCACACCTTCCGCTTCCTCCTCCCCTGAAAAAGTGAATTGTTTAACCAGCTGATGATCATACTCTTCCGGCATAAAATGAAACCGCGCCCCGCCGGAAGTAATGGCGTTGCAGTGCCGGAGCCGTACTTCTACCTGGCCCGCCATCCGCTCGGTGATCTCAAAATCGCAGGACAGGCGCTGGCCGCGGTATGGAGGTAATAATCCAAAGTCGTAGCTGCGCAGGAAAACGGACGCAGTATCGCGCAGGGTGTCTGTAAAATGGTTTTCCGTATCGCTAAACTGGCGGCGGGAAATCTTCATTCCATCCACCCAGTTCACAGCATGGTGCTTAACAGGATATAACATAACAATTCTATTTCAGTGTGTATATCTCAGAGGATCACCACTCTGTCTTCCCCCGCGGCCTCGTGCTGCAGGCGGGTAACCCTCCTTGCGAAAATCGTGTATTTCTCCCTCACCTGGTTTTTCTCCACCGTCAGCACCGGGTCTATAAACTGTTTTCTCCTGAAAAAAGATGGCTTCAGGTAAAATATCCAGCCGTAGGCTTCTCCTTCTTCGGAGCGGTAATGAATGCCGTTGCGCGGGAATTTCAGGTTATAATCGTCGATGAATTTTTTGAACCATTCCCCGAAATTCATATCCGGCGGGGCTTTCACCTTTACCTTTAGGGGCGACGGGTCCGCCGCGCCTTTGAACAGCTCCACCTCCAGTACTTTCAGCTTGTCCAGGTCCACATCGTACATGTCCAGCTGCGGGGCCTTTTCGGGGTAATACCAGACGGAATAGATCTCCGGGGGAATACCCGTCATGGCGATATACGCCCACCAGAACACCGGCGGGATAAAAAACGCCAGCATCGAGGTGCCTGCCAGCCAGCCATACTCCAGGTTATTGAAGCGGCCGAACACCAGTTGGAAGAGGTAAATGCCGAGCAGCCCCACGATCAGCCCGAAGAGGACCAGCATACCTTTCCGGTCCGTCAGCGCTTCCGGCATATGCCGGTTGAGCAGCACAACAGCAATAATACCCAGCAACAGGTATGCCACCTGTGCGAGAATATAACCCCAGGGCATAAATTGAAGCCCCAAAGCGCCTAAAAAACCGGGAATTCCAAGTATGAGGCCGGTTAACAACAGGGTGACCACCAGGCGGCGGCTGCCCATGATACGGTTTTTCCTGTTCAGCACCACCATTACCGCGGCCATAATAACAGCAATAAGCGGGAACAAAATATAACTGACGAAGGTCGATTTTACATCCATAGTTTTATGGTCACAACAATGAAACAGGAAAATACGGAATAAACGCAAACATATTCCGGTAAAGGGTTAATTTTCCGGTAAGTTTACCGGGACATTACCGGGTGCAAGGGTACAAAATTAAGCGATTATCAGATATGGAGAACACCGGACCATTTAATCTCAATAATTTTGAAACGGATTACAAAGCATCCGTACTGGCGGCAGAGCTCGTGGAAGCGGGCTTTGACGTGGAAGACATTTTTATCTGGCCCTCCGGCAACAGCCGCCGCAACTTCGCGAAAGATGTGCTGAACGTGGAATGGTTCACACCGGCGGGTGGCAACAAACAGCTCCTTTGCATCAGGAGCAGCCGGGAAGGCCTGTATGACATGTTACCCGAAGGCCTCTTTCACCGGTCCGTACCCTACTCCTCCACCCGCACCACCGAAGAGATCATAGACCAGATCAAACGGCACAAACAGGAAGAAAAAGACGCGCGTAAATTTTTCCTGCCGCTGGAAGCAGAAATCAACCTGTTCCGCATTCTCATTGAGCTGCGTGAAAACAAGATCGACAAAAAAAATATCTACGACGATCTCATCCGCATCTTTCATCCCGCATGGGAAATATTTTCCCTCCTGGATCAGCAGCAGGCCAACATTTTCCTGCACATGATCCCTTACCTGCACGAAACCAAAGGCGATATGGATAAACTCGCCAACATCACTTCATTACTACTGCAAATGCCCGTCAATATTGATATCCGGACGGCTCTTCCCGGCACGGCTGCTGACTTCATGCAGGGCAACCGCGCAGGCGAATGCACATTGGGCGTTGATATGATCTGCGGCGATTCTTTTACGGAAGGAGATGAGGAGATCGTTGTTACAGCAGGCCCCGTTTCAGCACTGGAAGCATTACAATTATTACCCGGCAGCCGCTTCGAAAAGATCGTGCAATGGCTGGTGGCCTATTTTGTGCCTGCTGGCATGGAAGTACGGCTCGAATCCGTGATCAGGGAAGAAGAAAGAGGCATGATACTGGGGAGCGAAAGCGCGATGGGATATACTATGCACCTGGTTTAAACGACCACAAACTCAAAAAGCTTTCAGCATACACTGAAGGCTTTTTGCAGCGAAACGATATGTTTCTCCTGTACTTACCGCGGCATTTTACTCATATCCATATACAGCACATTCCAGCGGTGGCCGTCCAGGTCCGCAAATACACAGCCGTACATCCAGCCCTGCATCTGCGAAGGTTTGTGATCGCTGGAACCGCCGGCCTCAATGGCTTTTTTCGCCATTTCGTCCACTTCTTCCTTGCTTTCCGCATCGACAGACAACAATACTTCACTCTTTTGGGAGTTGGCGATATCCGTGTTTGTAAAACCTTTGAAAGTCGGTTCGTCAAACAGCATCACCACCACGCCTTTTTCTCCGAGCAGCAGGCTCGCGGAATTGGGTTGGTCGCCATACTGGGTGTTGAACTGAAAACCGAGTTTAGCAAAGAACTCTTTTGATTTTTTGACATCCTTCACGGGAAGGTTCAGCCAGAACTGTTTCATATAGTTTGGTTTTAACCGGTGAATCAACTGTTTTTTTCGAGGTAGTCGTCCAGTCTTTCGAAACCTTCGGAGAGGCCCTGTTCCATACCGGCCTGTACCATGCCGTCGCGGTCTGCCACGGAACGGAATACGGACTGGATGATCAGTTTGGTACGGTTGCCGGGAAGCGCTTCAAAAATAGAAGTATCCAGGCTCACATGGCCTTTTTCGGGCAGGCCTTCGAACTCAAACGTTTGTATCATCCTTTCGGGAAAGGTCACTTCGTGAACAGCGCCGTTAAAGGCGTATTCATTGCCGGATCCATCCGCATGAATGTAGCGGTAAGAGCCGCCGGTCTTCATGTTGTAATGATCGATCTTCATTTCGAGGTTGTGGGGGCCGAGGAACTGCGACACGATTGCGGGGTCTGTAAATGCCTTGAACACCAGTTCGCGGGGGGCTTCGAACTCGCGGATAACAAAGAGTTCCTGTTTGCCTGGTTCGGCGGTTACTTTAGTTTGATTTTTTGTTTTCATGGCTTTTATTTTTTGTTTTGTTTTTGCATGTCGATCAGAATTTTATCCAGCTTCTCGAAGCGATGCTGCCACAGCTGCCTGAAGTTTTCCAGCCAGTCGCTTACTTCATTCAGTTTTTCCGCCTGGATATAACAATACCGTTCCCTTCCCTGCTGGTTGATCACGATCAGGCCGCATTCGGTCAGTATCTTGATATGTTTCGAAATCGCCTGCCTGCTCACGTCAAAGCTGTCTGCCACGGCGTTGGGCGTAAGGCTTTGCTGTGCGATCAGGTTAATGATCTCCCGGCGGGTAGGATCGGCTATGGCCTGGAATACATCACGTCTCATTTTTGTAAAGGTTTTAATTTCGCAATCGTTCGGTTGCAAATATAACTGCAATCGTTCGGTTGCGCAAAATTATTTTTAAAGAAAAAGCCCGGAAACAAATATTTCCGGGCTTAAACAATTATAATTCAATCGGTTAATAAGCTATATTTTCAGCGCAAAGCTCGCCCCGAAGGACCGCAGCGCCTGTGGTTGCCCCCAGGGACCCCAGTATTGTTGGTTCGTCAGGTTGTCCAGCTTCAGCCCTACCCGGAACGAGGGGTGTTCATAAAACAGCGTGGAGCTTACGATAAAATACGACGGTAATATGAGCGTATTCGCATCATCAAAGAAACTCTCGCTCACATAATTCGCGCCGGCGCCTATACCGAAACCTTTTACTGCGCCCTGCCCTATTCTGTAGCTCAGCCAGCTGCTGAATGTGTGTTTCGGCGTGCTGTACGGGCGTTTACCCTCCAGGTCTTTATCAGCCTTCGTGTATTCGCTTTCGTTATAGCCGTAACCGAGCATAAGATTCAGGTTGCTCAAAGGCGAGGCCGTTATTTCCGCTTCTACCCCCTTGCTGCTTTGCGTGGCATCCTGCACCTGGAAGGTGGGGTTGTTGGGATTTGCACGCAGCTTGTCATTCACGAGGATGTCGTAATAACTCAGGGATGCGGAAACACGGTTCTCCCATATATCCGCCTTGATGCCGCCTTCATATTGATAAGCCTGCTCCGGCTTGAAGACTTTCCCCTGTTCATTTTTAGCGCCGGTGTAATTAAAGCCGTTCTGATAGTTGCCGAACAGCGACAGTTTATCTTTCACCAACTGATACACCACACCAACTTTGGGAGAGGCTTTCATTTTTTTGTACCCTTCGTAAGTAACACCGGCTGCGAGATCGCGGTAACCTTTGTCGTTATAGGCATCCAGGCGTACGGACAGCATAACGATCAGCCTGTCGGTAAGATTGATCACATCATTGAAATAAACGCCATAGTTGTAGATCTTCTGATCGCCGGGAAACATCCCCAGCGTGTCCAGCGCATTTTTCAGGTTGCCTTTGGAAATGTAAGTACCGCCGGGCTGTGTATAATCAATCGTATCGTATGGAGTGGAAATATAATAATTCGGGTCCTGCGCATACTCTATTGCGTCAAATCCGATCAGCAGGCGGTTGCGCATGGAGCCGATATGAAAATCGCCGTTGAAATTCTGCTGGAACTGTACGGTGTGATAGCGGTCGCTCAGCATCGCAACGCTGCGCGCCATGCGGGTATTGTCCAGGATGGTGGGGTTCATAAAATACTGCTCAGGGGCATCCACGCCATTGTAGGTGAACAGCGTCTGGGAAGTCCAGCTGCTGCTGATGCGGTAATTCGCCTGGAGGAAAACATTGTAGTTGGTCAGCCTCGTGTCCACATCATTACTGGAGTACGAACGTTTGTAATCCAGTTTTAATTCGGAAAAATCTTTAATACCCAGCTGGCTGCCGTCAATGATGTTGTAATTGACGATGCTGGAAGTATTGCGCTGGTATAGTTCCGCATCCGCCAGCACAGTCAGGCGGTCATTCACTTTATATTTAAAGCTCGGCGCGATAATGTAGTTCTTTTCATACCCCATATCCTGGAAGCTGCCCTGGCCATGAAATGCCGCATTTACACGGAGAAGCGCCCTTTTGTCTTCCGTAAGCGGGGTGTTGATGTCCGCCGAAAGCCTGTTCAGCCCATAACTACCTGTATTATAGGTGATCTCCCCACGGAAAGTCTCCATCGGTTTTTTGGTCACCCTGTTCACCAATCCGCCATAGGACACCATGCCGGTGCCAAATAATGTACCAGACGGGCCTTTGATCACTTCAATATGGTCAATGTTCACCGGGTCCACGCCCGAATACTGGTAAGCTCCCACTCCATTGCGGATAAAGTTACCGGTAATAAAACCCCGGATGAATGTATAAGGCCGGCCATTGCCCGCCTGTGCCAGTGTAGTGGTACCGCTGGCGCCACGGAGGGCTGTTTTGTAATCCACCACCATTTGTTCTTTCATCAGCTCGCTGGTGATCACCGTGTATACCTGCGGGTTCTCCAGGTTTTCCAGCGACATTTTGGCTACATACTCGCTTTCTTTGGTCGCAAATTTGTTCGCGCCCGTGGTCACCACAAACTCCCTCAGTTGTTTATGGGACAATTTCAACTGCAATACCAGCTCCGAGGTTTTATCCCCCTCCACCGCTACGGCCTGCTCAATCGTTTCATAACCGGTCAGCGACACCTGGAGGATATATGTCCCTTCTTTCAGCTTCCTGAATTCAAATTCACCGGATCTATTGGTGGTGGTACCTTTCCCGGTGCCTTTGATCAGCACGGTGACTTCCGCGGCCGACTGGTTATCATTCGTCGTTACTTTCCCTTTTACCGTACCTGTTTTATCTGCATCGTCATGACCTAAAACCACGACTGAAGTGCTAAAAAGCGCAAGGAACAGGAATGTCAGTATTTTGTATAACTGGTTCATAGTTTCCAATTTTGATACGCAAAGTTACCCGCGCCCGTGCCGGGTAGTTTCCCGGATCGGGAAATTGATTTTCCAATTCGGGAAAATAAACGGTGAGCGCCACCGGGAAAACGCCTACCGGTTTACCGGAAGAAACGATATCTTTAATACACAAACTCTCTTGCACGTATGACCCTGTCCCGCAGACATTTCCTCACCCTCCTCCCCGCCGCTCTCGGCGCAGGCGTTTGGCTGAAAGCCGCCGCCCAGAGTGAAGGCAGCATCATGACCGTCACCGGTGCGATCAGCCCTTATATGTTAGGCCCGGTGCTGCCGCATGAGCATATCATGGTGGATTTTGCAGGGGCGGATAAAATAACGCCGGGCAGGTACCAGGAAGAGGAGGTTTTTAATACCGTGCTCCCCTATCTCAAAAGCCTGCGGGCTGCCGGTTGTAAAACAATGGGGGAATGCACGCCCAATTTCCTGGGCCGTGACCCATTGCTGCTAAAGCGGCTGTCTATTGCTTCCGGGCTTACCATCATTACCAATACGGGCCTTTACGGCGCGGGCGCACATAAATACCTGCCCGCTTATGTGCAAACCTCGACTGCGGAAGAACTGGCAGCCATGTGGATCAAGGAATTCAGGGACGGGATCGGGGACACGGACATCAGGCCGGGGTTTATCAAAAGCGGGGTAGACAAAGGGCCGCTGACGGAATCGCAGCGTAAACTTGTACATGCGGCGGCGCTGACCAACAAAGAAACCGGCCTCGCCATCTGGATACATACCGGCGACGGGGCGGCCGCGCTGGAAGAAGCGGAGATCATCCAATCCAATGGCGGGCGGATCGCGTCGTACACCTGGGTGCACGCGCAGAATGAAAAAGACCTTTCCATCCACGAAAAACTGGCGAAAGCGGGCGCGTTTATTTCATTGGACGGCCTTAGTCAAAATTCCGCGGAAGATTATATTTCCCGGCTCAGTTTTATGAAAAATAAAGGACTGCTGCAACAGGTGCTGCTTTCCCACGATGCGGGCTGGTATCATGTAGGCGAGCCCGGCGGCGGCAAATTCCGCGATTATAATTTCCTCTGGACCAGCTTTATCCCGATGCTGAAAGAAAAAGGATTCACGGAGGAGGATATACGCCGACTTACGGTCATCAATCCTTCCCGCGCGCTGACGATACATCCTCCTGCCCGTAAATTACTGGCGATGCCGTCCTGATCATTTCACCACTACCAGCTCCTTCCCGGGAAGATCCACGGTGATGCGGGAGCCCATCCAGTTGATCCACATGATGCCGTCATAGATCAGCCCATCTACGAAGAAGGCGCGGAAATTCGTGACCGATACCGCCGGCGCGTTGGGTACCGCCAGCTTCGCCACCTGGGCGCGGTAGGATTTGGACGCAAAAGAAGCGTTCATCTCGCTTTTACGTTCTGTGGAGTCCGTTGGCTTCAGGCCCAGCCTTTGCAGGTATTTTGAATTGAACTTATACACGTCTTTACCCGCCCCGCTGTCCAGGCAAAGCTGGAGGGTGAGCGAGTCATTCACCCTGAAATAAGCGAAAATGTCCAACGCTTTGCCGCGCGACTGCTGCAGTTGCAAGGGGATACGTTCCCCGGCCATACGTGCGTTGGAAAGAGATCGTTCGGTTTCGAGCACCAGCTCCTTTTTGGTAAAATCGATGGTGAATGGTTGCTGTTCAAATAGTTTCATGGACAGGATGCCGTCGAACCCGCCGAGGTTGATGTCCATAAAACTTACCTCGTCTTCCGCCTTTTGCAAAGCGCCCAGCTGGAAATTGTAGACCTTATACAGGTCAATGTCCAGCCGCTCGGCGGTAGCGCGGAAGGCCGTAAAACTGCCGTCCAGCTTTACTTTGTGCGGAATCTTATCAAAAAACGTCTTGGTGAATACGGTGAGGCCCGCGCCGGTGTCCAGGATAAAGTTCCCTTCCACCCCGTCCACTTTCGCTTTGATAGTAATATGGCCCGATTCCAGCACCTGGATGGGCACCTGGCCGTAGGTTGCCAGGCAGCAGATAATTAAGTTGGCGAGAATAACGAATTTCCTAAGCATGGTATTTTCCTTTCCTTAAAGATAAATAACAAAATAATAACCTCCCCTTCACATACCGGTCATATCCCTTTTTTACTCTTGCGCCATCTAAAAACCTATATGATTCATGCGTATGAAATTAAAGCACCTGTTACCAATTGCGGCCATGATTGCGTTTGCCGCCTGCTCCAAAGATGATAAAAACCCTGAGACCGCAGAAGACCCGGCTACCTTCGATGAAATCGGCACTATAGACATCGGCGGCGCCGGCGCTGCGGAGATCAGTGCCTACGACCCCGCCACCAAACGCCTGTTCGTGGTAAAAAATGACGGCACCAATATGATCAAGATCCTCAACCTGGCCGATCCCGCTCACCCGGTGGATCTGAACCAGGACGTGCTTACGAACAGCGGCGCTGTAAACAGCCTGGCCGTTCACAATGGTAAACTCGCCGCCGCCATCGAGGCTACCGATAAAACGCTGCCTGGCCGCGTGGTGGTTTACAATACCGAGAACATGAGCGTTCTCAAAACCATTCCCACCGGTGCTTTACCGGACATGGTGACTTTTTCCCCCGATGGTAAATTTATCCTCACCGCAAACGAAGGCGAACCAGCCACGGATTATTCAGCAGATCCTATCGGCACCGTATCCGTGATCAGCGTAGATAACAACTACAGCGTGGTGAACCTGGACTTCAACGGCTTTGCAGGTCAGGAAACAGCCCTGAAAGCAAAAGGTTTCCGCGTTTTCGGACCTACCGGCTTTGCGCAGAACATCGAGCCGGAATATATCACCGTAGCCCCCGATTCAAAAACCGCCTGGGTTACCCTGCAGGAAAATAACGCCATTGCAAAGATCGACCTGGCCACCAAAACCATTACCGACATCTTCCCGCTTGGCTTTAAAGATTATAATACGGACGCCAATGCGGTGGACCTTTCTGATAAAGACAACACCATCACTTTTTCCAAATCCCCGGTAAAAGGCATGTACCAGCCGGACGCAGTCGCTGTGCTGCAAAACGGAGCCGGTATCCCTTACCTGTTCACCGTAAACGAAGGCGATGTGCGCGAGTGGGATGCATACGCTGAAAACGTGCGTATCAAAGACCTTCAGCTGGACCCCACCGCTTTCCCCAATGCAGCCGCGCTTAAAGCGGACGCAGCCCTGGGCCGCCTGTACGTTACCAAAACCCTTGGCGACCTCAATAGTGACGGCCTCTACGAATCACTGTATTCCTTCGGCGCCCGCTCCTTCTCCGTTTGGAACGGCAACACCGGCGCCCTGGTATTCGACAGCAAAAACGAACTGGACGTAAAAGTAAAAGAAACCGGCATCTATGAAGACGGCCGCAGCGACGACAAAAGCATTGAACCGGAAGGCATCACCCTGGGCACCATGGGCAACAAAACCATCGCATTTGTAGGCATGGAAAGAGTGGACGCCGTGGCCATCTACGACGTTACAAGCCCCGCGGCGCCTGTGTTCCTGAAGATCGTAAAATCAGGCGATGCCCCGGAAGGCGTACTGTTCGTGGATGCTAAAAACAGCCCGAACAAAAAGAGCCTGCTGATCGTGAGCAGCGAGGACGATGGCGTGATCAAAATTTACGCCCCGAAGAACTAAATATTCCCTGACACTTATAGACAAGACCGGCTCCGCCACCTGCGCGGGCCGGTTTTCTTTTTTTGATTACTTTAGCGGTTCACCCGTTTCGCCATGTACAAACTGCTGTCTACATTACTGTTCACCTTTTTTATGGCCAATGCCATTGCACAAAACACTATGCGCCCGCTGGATTCGCTGATCGTCAAAGACGAACCTGCCTGGCCGATCGTAAAAGGCTGGATAGATTCCGCTACGAACAAAGTTCAGGTGCTCCCCGCCGATACATCCAAATCAAAAAACGCGCTGTATGAAACGCAGGTGACCACCCGCTCCCCCATGGGCGCGGTTATCTACCACACGGGCGGCATCCTGGTGGACAATGGCTGGATACGCATACTCGGCTCAGGCCATAAGAACCTCAGCCGTTCCCTGCCGGACTGGAACAAAGGAAGATCATACCAGGAATCCGGGGAAAGGCCGCTTTTTATGCTGGTGGCGGATGATGCCATCGGTGGATTTTTCGCGATCAATGGCGGCAAGTTTGGGTTCAACCAGGGCAATGTATTTTACCTCGCGCCGGACAACCTGCAATGGGAAGACCTGGAGATCAACTATACAGACTTTCTCCTCTTCTGCTTCAGTGGCGACATCAAAGGTTTTTACGAAGGGCAGCGGTGGGAAGGCTGGGAAAAGGATGTGCCCAAACTCGGCACCAATAAAGTATATAGTTTTACGCCTGCCCTGTGGCTACGGCCTGAACGTGAAGAAGGACAGCGCGCCAAAAAGGCCGTACCGGTAGAAGAACAATATAAAATCATGATGGACATGCGCAAAAAGCTGAAGCTGGAGTAACCTGCTGACATACTGCTGTCACCAACCCGTATTTTCTTTGTAGTATCATAAAAACCTGACAACATGCAACAAACCGCAACTGCCGCTCCCATGGTTTATTTAATGCAGAATTATGTGAATTATAACCTCTGGGCAAACGAACGCCTGATTACCTGGCTGCGTACCAAACCTGAAGATGTAGTAAGCCGTGAAGTGCCTTCCAGCTTCCCCAGTATCCAGAAAACGCTGGTGCATATCTGGCAGACGCAGCGCTACTGGCTGTCTATCCTCCGGAAAGACAACGCCCCGCAGACCTACGACGAATATACCGGCACCCTGGAAGATACCTACGACGGCATCCTGGAACAATCACGCGAGCTGGCGGACTTTATCGGCGCCATGAGCCCGGAAGCCATCCACGATACCACGCTGATCGTAAGCCCCTGGTTCCAGTCGGATTTCCAGAACTTTGAATACATCATCCACACCGTGACGCACAGCACCTATCACAGAGGGCAGATCACAACCATCGGGCGCAACCTTGGGTTTACCGATGCGCCGATGACGGATTATAACTTCTATAATGTGAATGGCAAAAATTAAGTTTACAGCATCTGCTTTTTTACGGACCCGTGATTAATACCGAACTTCCCCTCATGAATATCACCAGGTATACATCCGCGCACCGCCAGGCCTGCATCGATATATTCGAAAGCAACCAGCCCCGGTATTTTGCGGAAGAAGAAAAGCCCGGCTTTGTGCAATGGCTGGACGATTACACGGATGAGAACCCATATTTCGTGGTAAAAGAAAATGATGAGGTGGTAGCCTGCGGCGGCATTTTCCTGGATGGGGAGTTGAACGAAGCAGGCCTTGCATGGGGCATGGTACGTGCCAGCCATCACAAGCAGGGGTATGGCAAACAATTTACGCTGTACCGGCTGGCGCTGCTCCGGGAAACCTGGCCCGGTTCGGTCCATAAAATAGAAACCTCGCAACACACGGAAGGGTTTTATGCAAAAATGGGATTCCGTACCGTTGCAATAGAAAAGGACGGCTTTGCCGCAGGTATTGATAAACATATCATGCACCTGTCTCCAAAGCCGTCCGGGTAATTCAGGTATAAATACGCGGGGCAATCTACGCTGAATGAGGGACATTTGGATAACAGTTAATCCCAGGTTATGATATCCCTCAAAGCGATCAAGTTCAATCACAGCAGCGGCTCCTGCAATACGGACGCGCTGACGATCCGCAGGAACGCCACGCAGGCGGTGAACGTTCCCGAATGGGTGGACGGGGTGAGCGTAAACCCCGAAGACTCCCCCGCCGCGTACAGCATTGCGGACACCAATGGCAACACCCTCACCATCCAGGCACGTTTCCAGGGCAGCAACCCGGAAGTGACACGCATCCAGGTACGCGCCCTGGACGCGGTGACGGACCCTCCCGGCGAAACCGGCTGCGCGGGTTTTATAGCGAAACTTATCCGCCGGTTTGTAAAAGCCATCGTAGGCAATGTGCTCGGCGAAGTGCAGGAACGATGGGTGGACCTTACCGCCGGCGACTCCGGCTTCGTATCTTTTAATCTCATCAACACCAATCTCGCAAATGCCCGCGTGAGCAAACGCGTCACCGAATGGCGCTGGCAATACCGGGTGAATACAGGTGATCCCTGGCAGGAACTACGCCATACCTCTCACCGCATTTATGTAGTACTGCGCACGCCCACCCTGCCATGGGTACAAACCGCGGGCAGCACCCAGCTGCCCTGGACGGAAGTGCTGGACTTTGCCTGCGACTGGGGCATTCTCGCCGCTGACATAGACGAAGCCGCCACCAAAGTAACAGAGCGCGTGTACGCCCTCGGCCCCGGCACGATGGCTTACGACTGCCCCGGCGGCGGCAGCACGCATTACGCACTGGGCAGCTTTGACTGCACGAAATTCCTGGAGCTATTGCGCGGAGGCCCCGGCAACGGCGACCTGGTGAACTGTACGGATTGCGCCACCATTCTTTCTACCTTCGCAAACATACTGGGCTGCGATCTCTGGCAGAGCCGCATGGAATTTGGGTTTAAACTGAACCCGTTCATCGCCATCGGTTACAGCGCATGGTACCCCGGCTGCAGCAACTGGGGAGGCACGTCCTTCTCCTACCACGAAGTAGCCTGGAAAGGCGGCTGTACCTCCTCGGACGCGGTGTTTGACGCATGCCTCCAACTGGATTCAGACGCCACGCCCGGCAGCGCGCCGCATTCACCCATGCTGGCCACCAATATGGTGTTTGGCAACTGCACCACCCTGGGTTACCGGCTCCGCCTTTCGCCCAATGTAACAGACGGGTGCAGCAACTGCAACCCCGCTCCCGCCACGCGGAAAAGAAGGGCGCTTATTTAATTCTTAAACACACAACACAATGGCACAAACATATCAACCCGGTAAGTGGAACGTCACCAAAAACCTGTTCATCTGGCAGTTCAGGCTCGGCGGCAAGGAGCTGCCCGAATGGACGCTGGCGGAAATGAAAACCAACCAGCATTTCCGGGAGTACCCCATACAGGAGTATTACTGGCAGCAAAAGGAAAAAAATATAATGGTGAAGATAGACGTGATACCCACCGCCTCGTGGAAAGAAGCCCAGGAAGTGTTCCAGGGTATGCTGCAGGAGCACATGATCCTGCAACTGCCGACAGTGCCGGATAAAATGGCGCTGCTGGGTGATGTCGCTTATACCGGCCCTTCAGGCGAGATCCGCAACCTGCTTTTCCTCCGGGCAAATATGATCGTCCGGCTAAATAGCATCGGCCCCGAAAGAGTAGCAGTAGGTCACCTCGCATTTGATATGGACAACCTCTTCACCCGAAAAAACGAGCCGGGCGAACGTAAAACAAAACCCGAGATCAGAAGCTTTGAAGCAGGCCGGGGTGAAACGCCCGCCGGCGAACCCGTGGCGCTGGAGGTACGCGCGGAAGATCCGTTGCAACGCCCTTTATGGTACCGTTTCACAGCGGACAACGGCGAGATCGCGCAGCAGGAGAACAGCCTGATATTCACCGGCGAAAAAAGCGGGGAAGGGAAAGTGACGGTACAGGCTGTGAACATGGAAGGGGATGTGGATGAAAAAAGCATCACGATCAAAGTGCTTTAAAACAGGATTTCAGCAAAAAATACATCCATAAAAAAAGGGCCGGTTTACCACACCGGCCCTTTTTGTTGATCGCAATAGAGCAAAAAGCTTCCGAGATAATTAGTTAGTGCGTGCATTCATGAAAACCGTCACTGGCCGGGTAGCTGAAGAGGTTCACCAGTCTCCAGCGGGCTTTGTACAGACCCAGCGATGTGTTTTTATACACCACCGCTCCCGCGATGTCGATGACTTGGTCCGTTCTCCAGGTTTCCCCGCCTACGCCGGTAGCGCGGGCAAGAATGGTGGCATAACCGGAAGGGCCGGAAGTAACGGATTTCACGGCGCTCTGTGTTTTTTGCAGGGCGAACGCGCCGGTCACTACGTTGAACTTATAAATATGCCCTGAGTTCGTCAGCCAGAGGTCCGTGGTACTGCCATGTACGGGGAACAGGTCGTGGGCGTTGCCCTGGGGCATGGTCCATGTTTTTTTGAGTGTCAGGGCCGGGCTGCGGCAGCTGTTGTTGTAAGAATATACGCGGATGATGTTTTTCCCCGCAGCGTACAATTGCTGGCGCGCATGGTCCCACACGACGTTGTGTACGTCGGGGAAGGCAATGGGGCCGGTCTGGGCCGACTCATCGTTGATATAGGTATCCGTTACGAATATCTTCAGGTAACCGCCGGTAGTGGAAGCGGTCACGATGTTGCCATTGGGCAGCAGTTCCGCGGAGTGCGTATTGCCTCCCGCATAGTCATACCAGATAGCCTTTTTCGAGCTGATGTTGATCAGCGCCACACCGCCGCCGGAGGCGGTGGCCAGGATGTAATTGTTATTGTACACCAGTTTGGCTTCGCTCAGGTTGGAAAACCAGCCCTGTGCGCCGCTGCGTATCATGGCATAAGCGGCGTTCGCCTTCCATTCCCAGGTGATGGCGTTGCCATTGGCAACGTCTACCATAATAATGCGGGCATTTTTCTGATCACAGATGATGATCTCTTTTTTGGCGGCTGCTTCGGCTTCCGCCACGGATTTTGTATCGATTTTCTCAGAAGAAGGTGTTACAGGCTGACTGTCTCTTTTGCAGGACAATACCATCAAAAGAGCGGTAACAACAAATAGTGATCTCATGGGTGGAAATGGTTTAGGGTGGAAAACGAGGGTTTAAAAACGGTAAAAGGAAGCGGTCTGCTGCATTAACGGGAACAGGATGAATTTACAGAATTTAATCTAATTAAAGAAAATATTAATTAATTGTAACCTTATTTGAAACGTTTCATAATTCGAAATGTTTCATTTTGAAAAGTGGTGAAGCCACCCAGCCTTACCTCGCCTTTTGCCTGTTTTTCACCGGCAGACGGGTTGCATGCCGATAGTTACGGCCTTGGGTTCGCCTTCAGACCGCCTTTAGACCCCTTCTTCACGGCCTCATAACGGCCTTACAACGGCCTTCCTCCCGATCGCTCGGCCTTACCCCTCCGCTGATGTTTCAGCATCTGGTATTATTTTACCATTCTTCTCTTCCCGCTCTCCTATACCTCTCGTATACGTATCCTATACGTACCGGATACCTTGGATATAGGGGAATATAGCATCATTCCGCGGCCGATGAAGTATAGATACTCCATGGATACTCCATGGATACTCCTAGGATACTCCTAGGATAGTGTATGGGGAGTGAATTCGCCTTTTGTCATGAGCATGACAATTGGCGTCTAATAGTAGTGATAGTGTAGTAGTAGTGTAGTCTAATAGCAGTCTAATAGTAGTGTAACAGTAGTAATAGTGTAATCGTGGTACTGTTGTCTTGTCCTGAAAAAACTTTACAGTGGGGTATTTTGTCCTGGCAGGACTTTACAGTCGATGATTTTATCCTGCTGGAGGTTTACAGGGGTTGTCAATAATACGGATTTGGATTGACATAAAAGCGGGCTGTGCTGATTGCCCTGGTGGACCATTTGTGGTGTACGCATTGCGCAAGCCCTGTGTATCCTGACCTGGTTGTACAAATGGATGGCTTGGTGTGTGGCGGCCACTGCCTGTGCATAATCCTGGAAAGTCTTGTCCAGTCCCAGTTCTGATTTCAGAATGCCGTTGACTCTTTCGGCAATGGCATTGTCATAAGGGCTGCCAGATTGGGTCATGCTGATGCGTATGCGGTGGTCGGTCAGCACAGTTACATAGGCATCACAGCAATACTGGATACCGCGGTCGGAATGATGGATCAGTGGGTTGCCGGCAGCAGCTTTGTTGTCCTTGATCGCCTTTTGCAGGGCGCTGAGGCATCCTTTGACCTTGAGTTGCTGGCTGAGGTGATAGCCTACAATCTTGCGGGAGCAGGCATCGGTCACCAGGGACAGGTATAGAAACCGGGCCGGGGTCCGCAGGTAGGTGATGTCGCTGACCCAGAGTTGTCCGGGTAGCTGTGGGCGCCAGTTTTGGATCAGGTTGGGCCATTTTCGGTAGTGATGGCGGGAGTGAGTGGTGTACACGTATTTACGGCTCTTTTTGACCAGGAGGTTATGGGCTCGCAGCAGGTCAAAAAAACGGTCCCGGCCGATGGCCAACC
>NZ_RMBX01000020.1 GCF_003807585.1 Chitinophaga barathri
CAAAAGACGCTTTTCAATGGAAGTAAGGGATTTGGCCATTGCCTTAATTGTACTACAATGCGGGGGAAATCCTGATATATTCTTCAAAACATAAAAATGGTCGGAATTTCTTCCGACCATGACTGGCTTTTTAGGCCCCTTTTAGCAATATCTTGTTTTGAAATCCCTGTCATGCTCCTGATAGCATATTAACCGGATCAGCTCCGGATCAAGTCCGCCTCATGTCCACCTCAACTCCGCCTTGCCTATATCTCTCCTATATCTACCATAGCTGATTTCCGGTTATTACGGGGTAGGTTCGCAGTTCGTTTCCGGCAAAAGGCAAAATACTATCATATCAGGAATCCGATACTCCTTTGTCTTTATTACAACTCTATCGTTTCCGAATCGAAGATCACTACTTTATCCCACAGCATATTGCAGTTTTCGATGAACTCCAGGTGCACCGGATGTTCCTGGTAAACGTCGTGACCGGCTTCGTCGTTAAAAACGGTGAGCAGGCAGTAGCTGTAGCTCCTGTCTATCACCGGGCGGTCTGTAGCCGCGGGTTTGCCCACATTAAACACGATCAGGCTTTCAATTTTCCCGAGTGAGCTTACGCCTTCCTCGAATTTTTTCACATCTGCGGCGGACAGGTCCGGCTTCAGATAGAAATTAACAACGTGCACGAATTTTTTTGTTGTGGGCATAACCGCTAGTTTTTTACGGATGCCAAGTTAGCAGTTCCCTGTTTAAAAATCAAGCCGTCTTTCATCACAAAACTCACTTTGCCCATTGCCTGGATATCTTTCAGCGGATCGCCGTCCACCGCTGTAAAATCCGCTATTTTCCCCGCTTCCACGCTGCCCAGCTGGCTTTCCATGCCCAGTAGCTCCGCCGCCTTGATAGTGGCGGATTTGATGGCATCCATCGCCGGCATACCGGCTTCTACCATATATACAAACTCCAGCCAGTTGCTCCCGTGCATATACACACCCGCATCCGTACCGAACGCGATCTTCACACCTTTTTTCCAGGCTTTGCCAAATGTAACCTGTATCTGCGGCCCGATCGCTTCCGCTTTGGGTTTTACGATATCGGGATAATAACCGGGGATCCTGGCGGAATCGGCCACGGAGCGGCCCGCCGTGATGGTGGGCACATACCAGGTGCCGTGTTTGATGGCGAGGTTCATCGCCTCTTCGTCCATGAGGGTGCCGTGCTCGATGGAGTTCACGCCCGCGCGGATGGCCCGTTTGATGCCTTCTGTGCCGTGTGCGTGCGCGGCCACTTTGAAGTTGTAGTCTTTTGCCGTGCTCACAATAGCGGCCAGCTCTTCATCCGTGAATTGAGGGCTGCTGCCGTCCTTAGCTACACTGAGCACGCCGCCGGTGGCGGTTATTTTGATCAGGTCCGAACCGTTTTTGTAGGCCTGGCGTACGGCTTTCCGGCATTCGTCCGGGCCGTTGGCCACACCGGCTTCAGGGCCGGGATCGCCCATGAGCGCGCGGCTGAAACCGTTGGTGGGATCTGCGTGGCCGCCTGTGGTCGCGATGGATTTACCGGCAGTGAACACACGCGGGCCTACGATCAGCCCTTTGTTGATCGCATTCCGCAGGGCAATGTTCACACCGGTGCCGCCCAGGTCGCGCACCGTGGTGAAACCGGTCATAAGCGTACGCTCCGCGTACCGCACGCTTTGGTAGGCAAGGTCCGCGGGATTTTGTGTGAACTTTTCGGTGTAGGCGTTTTTATTGGTTTCCGCTTCCAGGTGCACGTGCATGTCCATCCATCCGGGCATCACGGTCTGGTTCTTCAGGTCTATCACTTTATCGCCGGCGGCTGGTGTGGCATAACCAGGCTGTACGGCGCTTATCTTTTTACCTTCAATGATGACGGTCATCTGCTGGCGGGGTTTATCGCTCACGCCGTCTATCAGCGTGCCGCAATGCAGGATGGTCCGTTGCGCCATTACGGTTACGACGCTGCACAGGGAAAACAGGAGGATCAGGGTCTTTTTCATATATAGTTCAGGTATGTTCTGCGATGTGTTTTCTCACGGCGAACCAATTCACGGCATACACCAACGCGAGGATCGCCACGGTGGCCACCAGCGACATGATGCCGGGCCATTCCGATACAAACATATTCCGCTTCGCCAGCAGCCCGGAAGCCCACCATTGCAGGCCGGTGATGGCCACAAAAGCAACAACGCCGGTCACCAGATACATGGGGATAAACTGCTTCAGCAGGTAACGCTGCAACTGCCCCGGCGATGCGCCCAGCGTGATCAGCAGCCGTATTTCATTCCTGTACGATTCTATTACCAGCTGGATGAACATACTGAACACCAGCAGAGCAAACATCAGCAGCACCAGCCCAAAGAAACCCACCGCCGATACGATGATCTGCACAATGCCCCTGATCTTGCTGTACTTCGTTTTTTCTTCGTCTGTCACGTATTTATGTTCTTCCAGGTAATTGGTGAGCACGGTGCTGCTTGGGTCTTTAGTCTTGACGATAATGCGGGAAGGCGCTTTGGCTGCGCCCGTACTGTAAATGTTATTGGCCCAGTCCATAAAAGACTGCGGCACCAGCACGGTGGAGATGCGGTCGCTGAACCCCACGATGCGCCCGAGGAAACGGCCGGTACGCATACCCTGGCTGACAACGATCCCGGGGCTGAGCGTTTTGATGGTTTCTTCGGAGAACTGCGGCATGTTGTTGCCCAGCGCAAAACCGAAATTGAACATATTCGTGAAATCGCGCGGCACGATGATGGGCACTATCTGCTGGCCCTCCTGCCATTTCCAGTCGGTACTTTGCACATCTATAAAACTATCCGGTACCGATTCGAAAAATGCGAGGGTGGAAAAGCCCAGCTGGTCCGCTTCCAGGCGCACGTTGTATTGTGCGGCGGTGATGATGCTGAAGTCTTCTACGAACGGCTGCGCGGCAATGTCTTTCAGTTCTTCCGGCTTAAAAACCGTCAGTTCGGGTTTGCCCATCATGTCGTTGGTGATCTTTTTGTTCACCACCAGGTAGTCCGCCCGTTCATTCTGGTTCCTGCTGCCATACAACAGTTCGTTGAAGTTGGTATGCACCTGCAAAGCCACAAGTATCAGCAGCATGGCTATTCCCAGGCCTATGGAGGCCATCCAGAAGCGGCCCCTGCCCACCCCTGTGTGGATGATCTTTTTTAAAATCTCGTTGAACTGCATGTTATAATAAATAGCTTACGGTGTAGTCAAATCGTTGGTCGTGGTCAAGATCGGTAAGGATAAACCCGGCTTTGCGCGCGTGGCATTCCTCCGCGATCAATCTCGCCGCCTTGTCTGCGTTGGCATCGTCCAGGTGGCTGAATGGCTCGTCCATCATCAGCCATTCAAATGGCTGCATCAGCGCCCTGATGATGGCTATACGCTGGCGTTCGCCGTAAGACAATGTGGCACCGCTCTGTTTCAGCACGTGCGTAACGCCCAGGCGCTCCGCAAATTCCAGCGTCTTTTCCTGCGGGTAATAGGGCTGCGGGTCCATCACTCTTTTTAATTCAATATTCTCCAAAGCGCTCAGCTGGTCAAACAGCCGGAGATCCTGGAACACCACGCTTACCTGCCGCTGGCGGATGGCGCTCAGCTGGTCGCGGTTATAATCCTGCCAGGGCTTGCCGTCTACGCTGATACTCCCCGTATAGTCGTACCGGATATGATAGAGGTAATGCACCAGTGTGGTTTTACCGGTGCCCGATGGCGCTTTTATTTTGATGAACTGTCCTGGTTGGAAAGTAACGTCGCGGTTCCAGATGTCGGACTGCCGCTGCAATATCCTTTCGCGCAGCGGAACCGGCACAACCGCAGAAAGCTGGATCTGCATATGTTCCTGTTGTAGAAAGATAAATATAGGCAAAAAAAAGAAGCTGCCCTTGGCCGGGCAGCTTCCTTATCCGTTAGTCCGGAAAAATAATATGTTATTGTGCGGGAACTACAGCTGCGGCAGAATCAACTACTACAGCACTGTCCGGAACTGCACCACCCCATGCGGCTTCGTCTTCTGCTTTTTTCGCTTCGTAATAACCCCACATTTTTTTGGTGAAGTTCACGAGCTGCACCAGCGTATTCTGGCTTTCGTTTTTGAAGTTCAGCTCCAGTACGGATTTCTGGCTTTTACCGCTGAACGGTTCTGAAGAAACGGTAAAGTTTTTCAGCAGGCCTTTGAGGTCGTTGGAGATGCTGTCCGGCAGTTGTTTCATCTCTTTTTCAGGGATGTTGTTCACGATCTTTTCAATATCAAGGTACATGCTGAACACGCTGCCTTTGGTGGCATTCACCGCTGCTTCGTCCAGCTTTGCTTTGGATTTGCCAGCTTCGTATGCTGTCAGCAGCGCCTGGTCTGAAGCAGCCAGGATGCGTTTGTCGTTGATGGAGACAGCCACGGGGCCCATCGGTTGCTGAGGCACGTACTGGTCACCCTGTTTGGAGAACATCGGCGCTACCACCTTGCTGCTCATCACTTTCTCGAAAGCGGCCTTGTCACCTACTTTCATGTTGAACACGAATTTGATATCGGGTTTCTCGGTGGTCATGCTGGAATCCCATTCTGAGGGTTTGCTCACTACGGAGAAATCCGAACCGATAATGGCGATCTCACCTTTGAATGCTTTCAGGATATCGTCCAGGGAGATCTGCGCTTCGGCAAGGCCCATATTTACAAGACCGTCCATACCCACCAGTTTCAGGATGTCTCCCACCATACGCAGGTCGAAGTTCGCCACAGCGTAACCGAGGATATTTTCGGAAGGGTAATTTTCAATCATCTCCATGTTCACTTTCTCCATCGGGTATTTTTTGATGATGTCGGTCATTTCCTTACCTGCGTAAGAAGTACCGTTCACCTTGATCTTCCCGTTTTCGAAATGTGCCGCGGCGGTAGTGAAAGCGCCTTCGGTCAGTTTTTTGATATTGCCGGTCATGAGTGCGGCCATACCGGAAGGAGTGCCGGGGTTAAAGGCGTAGATCTGTTCGCTGCTCATCCAGAAGAATACGTCGCCTTTTTCTTTCTGTACATCTTTGAAAGATTCCACAGTAGCGATGGATTCGTCTTTTTTCAGGTGGAACAGTTTGTTGAGTGTTTCAACGTTATTAACAGCCTTAGGCGCGGCGGGCAATGCAGCGCTGTCGCCATCCATGCCGTCCATATCGTCAAAACCGTAAGGATTGTTATTGTTCAGATCGTTCGGATCGAAAGCAAATATGCCGATGATGGTCTCTTTGTCGAAGCCAACGATGGCGTCATTATCTTCCAGATATTTGAAGTCGGTGCCGGCTTTTACGTCTTTTTTGGATTTCTCTTTGATAAAGGCCTCAAATTTGGCTGCATCTTTCAGTTTGGCATAAGCGGCCAGGTAACCTTTGCTGCCTGCTTCACCGGGCACCATGGCGATAAAAACGTCGCCTTTCAGGTCTACGCCTGAGTTTTCGGCATCTTTCATCGCTTTAGCCATAGAGCTGGAAGTGTCTTTGCTCTGTACGGCATCAAACAATTTATCTACAGTGAGCCCGTCCTTCACCAGTTTATCCTGGATCTGGGCGGAGTTAACACCCACTACCATAGCAGCGTTCCTGGGAATATGCTTACCCTGCTCCGGGGTTTTGGAACAGGCAGATAACAATAACACCGCTGCCCCGGATAATACGAGCAACGTTCTTGAGATCATTCTTTTCATAAAGAGAAAGATGTTAAATGGATTTGAAAATTACCGGTAAAAATACAAGGTTTTTTGCTAATACGTTTAAATTTATTGATATACGGCTCAAAACCGGCTACTTTCAACAATTTGTCTACCTTTGCAGATATCTGAATTTTAACCATTTACTGAAGAACCGTAATCATTATGTACCTCATCCTCCTACAGTACATCCGACCTGTCGCGGCTATAGAACATTATATGGCGGCGCACAACGCCTTCCTGGAAAAACAATACCGGGAAGGGAAATTCATTATTTCCGGCCGCAGAAAGCCCCGTACGGGTGCTATTATGCTTTGCAAGGCGGGCAGCCGCCGCGAAGTGGAAGCGATCCTCGCGGAAGATCCGCTGGACAAATTCCAGCTGGCCGTATACGACATCATCGAATTTGAGCCGAACACGTTCGAAATGGCGGACATCAGCTCCTGATCCTTTCTTTTTCCTTCCCCCGTTTATCCCGCATCAGCCCATAGGGCTTTGCATCGCCAACGATTGCCCAAAAAAAGCCGGTCCTTTTTAAAAAAAGTTTGTAAATTCAGAGAAGAGCATCCAGAGAAAGAAAATCCTGTAATTGTTTTATTGACCTTTTTAAAACCTAACACACGTTATGCACAGTACTATTCACACGTCAACACGTTAATGTTTTCCCAGTTTTTCCAACGCCATATCTGAATCGGGTTTCATTCTTCATTACCAAAATCACTTCCACATGCGAAAGAAGTACGATCAACTTGCGCCGTAAAACGGCTGCCGACTTAACCTAAACGCCAAAGCTAAATCGATTTTGTTGACCGGGAGATCAACCGATTTTCCATCCTGTAAACTAAACATCTATGTCATTCCACGTAAACTGCGGAGCCCGCAGGCTTCTGGCACTATGCCTGTTGCTATTGCCATGCCTGGCCTTATGGGCGCAATCCGGCAAAATCTCGGGCAAGGTATCCGGCAAGCTGGACAAATCACCCCTGCCGGGTGTTACTGTCGTTATCAAAGGCACTAAGACCGGTACCGTCACAGACCCGACGGGTAATTACACCATCACCGCCAAAACAGGCGACGTACTCCAGTTCTCTTTCGTAGGCTTCGGCCAGAAAGAAGTAACCGTAGGCACTACTCCCACCATAGACGTTGAGCTGGATGAAAACGCCGGCCAGCTGAATGAAGTGGTGGTAACCGGCTATGGCAGTCAGTCTAAAAAAGACATCACCGGCGCTGTGGCCACCGTAAACGTAAAGCAGCTCCTTTCCGCACCCGCGGCAAACGTTGGCCAGGCCCTCCAGGGCCGCGTAGCGGGTGTTACCATCGGCAACGAAAACGCGCCCGGCGGCAACGTAATGGTGCGTATCCGCGGCTTCGGCACCATCAACGACAACTCGCCGCTGTATATCATAGACGGCGTGCCGACGAAAGGAAATCTCAATATGCTGAACCTGAACGACATTGAAAGCATGCAGGTGCTGAAAGACGCTTCCGCGTCTTCCATCTACGGCTCCCGCGCGGGCAACGGCGTAGTGATCATCACCACCCGGAAAGGCAAACCCGGCAAACCCAAGCTCACCTACGACATGTATTACGGCACCCAGCGCGCCGTCAAATTCCTGGACCTGCTCAATACCCAGGAATATGCGGACCTACTCTGGGAATCCCGTATCAATGCCGGTAACGTGGATGCAGCCACCGGCTTCCCTAAACACGCCCAGTTCGGCAGCGGCGCCCGGCCTACCATCCCCGATTACATTTTCCCGGACGGCGCTTCCGCGAACGATCCCCGCGTGAACCCCGCGAATTACAGCGCGGACATTGACGCGCCGGAGTTCAGGAAAACCAAATGGCTGATCACCAAAGCCAACAAAGAAGGCACCGACTGGATGGACGAGATATTTAACCCGGCCCCCATTCAGAACCACCAGGTGGGCGTTTCCGGCGGCAGCGACGCCGGCCGTTATGCCATGAGCCTGAACTATTTTAACCAGGAAGGCATCATGATCCATACCTACTTCAAACGGTATTCCCTCCGCGCCAATTCTGAGTTCAACGTGAGCAAACGCATCCGCGCCGGGGAAAACATCCAGGTGGCGTACGGCGAAAGAGTAGGCCAGCCGGCCGGCAACCAGAACGAAGGAAATCCCGTTTCCTTCGCATACCGCCTCCAGCCTATCATTCCGGTGTACGACATCATGGGCAACTTTGCAGGCACCAAAGGCGGTGACCTGGACAACGCCCGTAATCCCGTGGCGCTGCTTTACCGCAATAAAGACAACGTCGGTAAGGACCTCCGCATTTTCGGCAACGCTTACATCGAAGCGGACATCCTGCCGAACCTCACCGCCCGCAGCAGCTTTGGCGTGGATTATACGACCTTCAACATCCGGACCTACAACATCCGCGACGTTGAATCTTCCGAATCCGCCTCAAACAGCAATCTCAGCACAAACAATAACTACGAAGCCACCTGGACCTGGTACAACACGCTTACCTACAAATTCAGGCTGGGCTCGTTTCACCGTTTCAACGTGATCGTCGGTACAGAGTCCATCAGCAGTTATTTTGAACAGTTTGCCGCGGGCCGGGCGAACTTTTTCCTGGATGACAAGGACAACCGCTACCTGGACGCCGGTAACGCCGGAACGTCCACCAACAGCGGCAATGCCTCCAACTGGCGCCTGGCTTCTGAATTCGGTAAGGTCAACTATGCCTTCGGGGAAAAATACCTGGTGGACCTGACCCTTCGCCGCGACCGTTCCAGCCGTTTTGCGGAAGACTTCCGCGTGGCTTACTTCCCGGCTGCAAGTATCGGCTGGCGCGTGACGGAAGAAAACTTCCTGAAAAGCGGCCGCATCCTCAGCGACCTGAAACTGCGCGCAGCGTATGGCCAGACCGGTAACCAGGAGATTGGTAACTACAATCCCTATACGTTCTTTGGCACCAACCCCACCACCTCTTTCTACGACCTGAACGGCGCCCGCACCACCTCGCTGCAGGGGTACGAGATCACCCAGTTCGGGAACACCAATGCCAAGTGGGAAACTACTTCCAGCCTGGATTTCGGATTTGATGCAAGCCTGCTCGAAGGCAGACTGGGCGTGGCTTTTGACTGGTATACCCGCAAGACCACGGACATGCTCTTCCCGGTAGAACTGCAATTCACACAGGGCATTGCCACCAATCCTTTCCGCAACATCGGCACAATGGTGAACAAAGGGATTGAGCTGGGCATCAATTATACCGGCGATGCCGCCGCCGGAGATTTCCGCTACGATATCGGCGTCAATTTTTCGACTTACCGCAATAATGTAGAAGTAACAGACGGCAACCCCAACACCCGCTACTTCGGCTTCACGACCCGCCTTCCATCCATGACTGTTACCCAGGCCGGCTTCCCCATTTCATCCTTCTTCGGTTACCAGATAGACGGTATTTTCCAGACAGACGAAGAGGCCGCCAAACACGCCGCCCAGTTCGGCGGAGGCGCGAACAACAAAGCCGGCCAGTTTATTTTCCACGACCGCGACGGCAACGGGGTGATCAATGCGGAAGACCGCATGATCATCGGCAGCCCGCACCCTGATTTCACGTATGGCGCAAACGTACAGCTCGGTTACAAAAACTGGGGCCTGACGTTGTTTGCCGCTGGCGTACAGGGCAGCAAGATCTTCAACTACGTCCGTTACTGGACGGACTTCCCGACGTTTGGCGGCAACCGCAGCCGCGAAATGAAAGACAATTCCTGGAGGCCCGGAAAAACTGACGCCAAGCTGCCGCAGCTGCGTTCGAACGACGTGATCAGCTCCAACCCTTCCACGTATTACCTGGAGGACGGATCGTATCTCCGGATGAAAAACATCCAGCTCTCCTATCGCCTGCCCGCCACGTTGCTGCGTAAAGTGGGCGTGGAAATGTTCCAGGTGTATGTACAGGCGCAAAACCTGTTCACCGTCACCAAATACACCGGCCTTGATCCCGAGATCAACCTGCGCGCATACGGCGCGAACAACGACCGGCATATGGGCGTGGACGAAGGCGCATACCCGGCTGCTAAAACATTCCTGATCGGCGCAAATCTGAGCTTCTAATTTTTAAACAGATCGTTATGCAACTACGTAAAATAATCATAGCTGCCGCACTCACCGTGATCGCGGTTTCCTGCAGCAACAAATTCCTGGACGTAAAGCCGAAAGCCGTGCTGCTGCCGGACCAGATGAACAATAAAAAAGGCGTGAACGCACTCCTCATCGCCGCTTATTCCCTGCTGGACGGAGTGGGCTCCGGCGGCACGTCCTGGCATGGCTCCGCGGACAACTGGATATACGGCGCCGTGGCCTCGGACGATGCCTACAAAGGTTCCACTTCCGGCGACCAGCCCGAAATATCGTTTATAGAAACGCGTAAAATACTGCCGGACAACGGTCACTTCCGCGGCAAATGGCGTGCGGTGTACGACGGCGTGGCCCGTGCGAACGATGTGCTGATCGCGCTGGCCAAAGCCACGGATATAGACGAGACAGAAAAGACGCAGATCATCGCGCAGTCCCGGTTCCTCCGCGCGCATTATCATTTTGAAGCGAAAAAGATGTGGAAAAACGTACCGTATGTGGATGAAACCATTTACAATCCGGAAGACCCCAACAGCACCAAAGTGCCCAATACGGATGACATCTGGCCCAAAATAGAAGCCGACCTCCAGTTTGCCTGGGCCAACCTGCCACACCGCCAGAGCCAGCCCGGCCGGGCAACAAGATGGGCTGCGGCAGCTTTGCTTGCCAAGGCTTACCTGTTCCAGCAGAAATTCACCGCAGCCAAACCGCTGCTCGATTCCATCTACATCAGGGGCGGGTTTGCGCTCACGCCCCGTTATTCGGAGAACTTCCGCGCGGCGACGAACAACAACCAGGAATCCATTTTTGAAGTGGAGCATTCCGTGAACGACGGCGCGGGCGGCGGTGAAAACGGCAACCAGGGCGCCACGCTCAATTTTCCTTACGGCGGCCCTACCACCTGCTGCGGTTTCTTCCAGCCGTCGCAGAATATGGTGAATGCATTTAAAACAGATGCAAACGGCCTGCCCATGCTCGACAACTTCAATGATGCGGATGTGACCAACGACCAGGGCATCGAATCCACACAACCCTTCACCCCCTACGCCGGTGCGCTGGACCCGCGCCTGGACTGGACAGTGGGCCGTCGTGGCATTCCCTACCTGGATCACGGCGATCACCCCGGTAAAGCCTTTGTGAGGGATCAGTCCTATGCGGGGCCTTATTCTCCCAAAAAACACCTTTTTTCCAAATCAGAGATCGGCAATTCCACCTGGACGGGCAACCCTCGCCAGAACGCCAATAATTACCGGATGATCCGTTTTTCCCATGCCATACTCTGGCTGGCGGAATGTGAGGTGGAGCTGGGCAACCTGGAAAGGGCCAGGACGCTGGTGAACGAAATACGCACGCGCTCACAGAACGCCGCCGGTTTTGTGAAAAAGGCGGACGGCACGAACGCGGCCAATTACGTGATAGGGCTGTATACCGCAGCATGGGCAGATCCTGTGTTTGCCCGTAAAGCTGTACGGTTCGAAGAAAGGCTGGAATTCGGCATGGAAGGCCACCGCTTTTTTGACCTGGTGCGCTGGGGCATTGCGGAGCAGGTGATGAACGCCTATTATGCGAAGGAAAAACTGAAAAGAACGTATTTCAACGACGTGAAATTTGAAAAGGACAAACACGAATATTACCCGATACCGGCGCAGGAGATATTGAACAGCGCCCTGAACGGGGCAGCCACCCTGAAGCAGAACCCCAATTATTAGATATCAGCAAAAAAAGGAAGGGGGCCGGCTCATCACCGGCTCTTTTTTTATTTTTTCCCAGTAAAGTTCTCATGAAAAATTTATGCATTACTGCTGGCCAACTACCCAGCAACGGCCACAAAAGGCATTGTGCCGCAGATACAGTCAGGTTAGGGAGCGTTTATTCTTTTTCCTTAAACTTCTTTTCGGCGTCCTTTGCTTTTTCAAAGTCGAGGATTACCGAATTGATGCAATAGCGCAAACCGGTTGGTGGGGGGCCGTCGTCAAATACATGCCCGAGGTGCGCTTTGCAACGGCCGCATTGTACCTCAGTACGCTGCATACCATGCGCGTTGTCCGGCGTATAGATCACGCTGGTCTTGCTGATGGGCTGGTAAAAACTCGGCCAGCCGCAGCCGCTTTCAAATTTGGTGTCTGACACGAACAGCGGGTTTCCGCACGCTGCGCAATAGTAAGTGCCCTTATCCTTAGCATTCCAGTATTTACCCGTAAACGCCCATTCTGTGCCTTTTTCGCGGGCGATGTCATAAACATCTTTGGGTAATAGGTTTTTCCACTCTGCGTCTGTTAGGTTTACTTTACCAGTATCCGTGCGGGAGTACACCGGATTCTTTTTTTCTTCCATTGTATTGGTTTTATTCCCGTTTTGAGAGTATGTGCAGTGGCTGATCAATAAAGTCAGCCCTAAAATTAGAAGATTCCACAATTTCATACCAGTAATTTGATTCCGCGTTAACTACGCTTTAACGTCAATGTTAATAAAAGGGATATATCGTCTTAGCTCAGCCACCTTAAAGTTACGAAACACAGCCCCGAATGGATTGCGGATAGATTGTATTTAACAATATTTTTTATTCCTACCTTTACGCCAAAAGGCAGGCAAGTGGCGGATATCATCAATTTACTACCGGATAATTTAGCAAACCAGATAGCGGCGGGGGAAGTGATCCAGCGGCCAGCTTCGGCGGTAAAGGAACTGCTGGAGAATGCCGTGGACGCCGGAGCGACTGAAATTCAGCTTTTCATAAAAGATGCCGGTAAAGAACTGGTACAGGTTATTGACAATGGAAGTGGTATGAGCGATACAGATGCGCGTATGTGCTTTGAGCGCCACGCCACATCCAAGATCCGCTCTATTGACGATCTTTTTCACATCCGCACCATGGGCTTCCGCGGAGAAGCTCTCGCTTCCATCGCTGCCGTAAGCCAGGTGGAACTCAAAACCCGCCGCGATGGCGACGAACTCGGCTCTTTTATCGAGATCGACAACAGTGTTATCAAAAAACAGGAACCGTGCCAGACCGCCCTCGGAACGAGCATAGCCATGAAGAACCTGTTCTTCAACGTACCGGCCCGCCGGAACTTCCTGAAGAGTAACGCTGCGGAAATGCGCCATATTGTGGATGAATTTATACGGGTGGCCCTCGCTTTCCCCCATCTCCAGTTCTCACTCAACAGCAACGGCCAGCAGATGTTCCATCTCGAAAAGGGCTCCCTCAAACAAAGAGTGGTGAACATCCTGGGCCAGCATTACAACTCCAAGCTGGTGACCGTAAAGGAAACTACCGATTATATGAATATCCACGGGTTTGTGGGTAAACCCGAAACTTCCAAGAAGACCCGTGGGGACCAGTTCTTTTTTGTGAACAACCGCTTCATCAAAAGCAGCTACCTGAACCATGCCGTGATGAACGCTTTCTCCGAGATGATCCCGACGGACAGTTACCCGCTCTACGTGCTCTTCATCGACCTTGACCCCGCGCATGTGGACATCAACGTGCATCCTACGAAGCAGGAGATCAAGTTTGACGATGAACGCATCCTGTACGCCTTTGTGCAGTCCGCCATCAAACACGCGCTGGCCCAGTTCAGCGTCACGCCCGCGCTGGACTTCGACCTGGACCCGGGCATCCAGCAGCTGGACGCGCTTACCCAGCCGTTCACCGAACAAAAGAAAAATCAATCCGCCAATACTTCCATCTACAAAACCTTCACCCACGCCAACCAGGCGCATGTGATCGATAAAAGCAGCAACAGCAATCTCCTGCACTGGAAGGAACTCTACGGCGAGCCCTCCCGGCCGGACAACGATAACGTGCCGCCGGAAACGCCCCTGAGCACGGCTTCCCTGATAGATGAACGCTGGCAGGAAGCCGCCACGGATCATAAAGTGCCCGTGCAGGTACACCAGCAGTTTATTCTTTCGCAGATCAAGTCGGGTTTTATATTGATAGACCAACGGGCCGCCCATGAGCGCATTCTCTACGAACGTTACCAGAAAGCCCTGGCGGAGAAACCTATGGCCACACAACAGAGTCTTTTCCCGCAAACGCTGGAGCTGCTCCCCGCCGATGCGCTGATCATCTCCGAAATGCTGCCAGACCTCCAGGCGCTGGGTTACGACCTTGAACCTTTCGGCCAGCATACTTTCGTCGTGCGCGGCACCCCGGCGGATATCCAGACGGGCAACGAACAGGCCAGCATCGAGGGCCTGCTGGAGCAGTTCAAACATTACAGTAACGAGCTGAAGCTCAACCGCCGCGAACGCCTCGTGCGCTCCATCGCGCGGAACAACGCCATCCCTCCCGGGAAAGTGCTGGGCACCAGGGAAATGCAGAACATCATCGACGAACTGTTCGCCTGCTCCACCCCGAATGTTTCACCGGGCGGGCGGTTCACGTTCATCTCCTTTAAGCTGAACGACCTGGAAAAAATGTTTGAAAGGGGAATGTAAATCAGCCGCGCAGAACGTCCATCACGTCTTTCAGCTGGTGGTACAATAACGAAAACGCTTTGTAGTTCTTCCGGTAAACGGGCAGATGCGTAGCATCCGGCTCAAATACGCGCGCGGCGGCGGCCGGGCTGAACTGCCAGGCGTCTATCTTTTCCAGCGCGTGCCAGCCGAGCAGGGCGGCGCCCAGCGCGGAAGCATCCTCGTCCTGGTGGAGGAGCATCGGTTTCTGGAATATATCAGCCAGTAATTGTATCCACAAAGGGGAGGCGGTGAAACCGCCGCTCACGGTCACTTCCTTCACATCGCCCACCACGCTTTCCAATGCCTCGCCCACGCTGTACAGCCCGAAACAGATCCCTTCGATCAACGCCCGCTGGAAATGCGGCGACCCATGCTGCTGACGGATGCCCACATAAGCACCCGCCGCGCGGCTGTCCCATACCGGGGCGCGCTCGCCGAGCAGGTAAGGCATACACAGCAGGCCATCCGAGCCGGGAGGGGCGGTGAAAGCCGTTTTCAGGAAATCATTGTAGTCGGACCAGGGGAGGAATGCTTTGGAGAACCATTGCAGGGCCCCTCCGCCGTTGTTCACGGCGCCGCCGCAAACGTAATGCTCCGGGGTGAGCAGGTAAGAGAAAAGCCTGCTTTGGTCATCTTTTGCCGGTTTGCTGGTCATCATACGCATCGCGCCGCTGGTGCCGATGGTAATCGCGGCATGTCCGGGCTGTACGGCGCCGCTGCCCAGCTGGGCAAGACAGCCGTCGCTGCTGCCGGTAAGTATCAGCGTATCCGCAGGAACGCCCAATGCCTGTGCCATCGCGGGATCCATGCCGATGAGCAGGCGCGTGGTCTCCACCGGGATAGGCAGGCGCTCGTCCGTAATGCCGGCCAGCTCCAATGCGGGAGCATACCAGTCCAGCGCGCGGATATCAAACAATCCTGAGCCGGAGGCCAGGGAATAATCAGTTACAAATTCATGAAAGCAACGGTAAAGGAACAGTTCTTTGATACCGGCGAAACAGGCGGCCTGATCGAATATCTCCGGCTGGTGGTCACGTATCCATTGTAGCTTGCAGAGCGGGCTCATGGCGTGAATGGGTGTACCGGTGGCCTGGTAGATCTCCTGCCCCTTCGGCGTGTTTTTCAGCGCTGAGGCATATTGCTCCGCCCGGTTGTCCGCCCAGGTAATGAGCGGCGTAAGCGGCTCTCCGTCCGCATCTACCGCCATCAGGCTGTGCATCGCGCTGCTGAGCGCAATGGCTGCGGGCGGCGCGCCCATCTCTTCAACGGACTGGCGGATGGTGTTAATCACCGCGGCAATGATCTGCTCAGGGTCCTGCTCACTGAAGCCCGGCTGCGGTTGCAGGGTCGGATATGTTTGTCTTTTTGATACCGGAATATGCCCGGAAGGCGTAACAGCAACCGTTTTGGCACTGCCCGTCCCGATATCAACGCCAAGGATATATGGTGTGTTCGTTGTCATAGAATAGAAGCCGAAAGTAAAAAACACCTTCCATTTTCCGCATTTAATTTATAGATTTAAATACTCAGGTCGAATCTTATTAACAAAAATCCACGTTCAAAACCATGGCATTCGAGATTAAAAAACAAGCGAAGGCGTACGATGTATGCATCATCGGCTCCGGAGCAGGAGGAGGCATGGCTGCCAAAGTACTGGCCGAAGCAGGGCTAAAAGTCGCCTTGCTGGAAGCAGGACCCAAATATGACCCCGCCGATCCCGCGCAGCAGACGCAATTGAAATGGCCGTACGAATCACCACGCAGAGGAGCAAGCACCACCCGGCCTTTCGGGGATTTCGACGCAGCCTATGGCGGATGGGAGATTAACGGCGAACCTTACACGAAAAAGAACGGCACACAGTTCGACTGGTTCCGCTCACGCATGGTGGGCGGCCGTACCAACCACTGGGGGCGCATTTCGCTCCGCTTCGGCCCCAATGACTTTAAACATCACAGCCTGGACGGGTATGGCGATGACTGGCCCATCGGTTACGATGACGTAAAACCGTTTTACGACCGTGTGGATAAAATGATCGGCGTATTCGGTTCTAAAGAAGGCATTTACAACGAACCGGACGGATATTTCCTCCCCCCGCCCAAACCGCGCCTGCATGAGCTGATGGTAAAAAGGGCCGGCGACAAGCTGGGTATTCCAGTGATCCCTTCAAGGCTTTCTATCCTGACCCGCACCGTGAACAAGGACCGTGGCGCATGTTTTTATTGCAGCCAGTGCAGCAGGGGCTGTACCGTACATGCGGACTTCTCCTCTTCCACCGTACTCATCAAACCGTTGATGAAAAGCGGGAACGTGGACCTGTACACCAACGCGATGGCCCGCGAAGTGCTTACGGACGCCAGCGGTAAAGCCACCGGCGTAAGTTATGTGGACAAAACCGATCTCCAGGAGTACCAGGTGAGCGCCCGTGTGATCGTACTCGCGGCCAGCGCCTGTGAATCAGCGCGGCTGCTCCTCAATTCAAAATCATCCGCGCATAAGAACGGCCTCGCCAACTCCAGCGGCGTGGTGGGCAAATACCTGCACGACAGCACCGGCGCTTCGCGCGGCGCATACATCCCCGCGCTGATGGACCGCAAGCGGTACAACGAAGACGGTGTAGGCGGTCTGCACATGTACATTCCCTGGTGGCTGGATAATAAAAAGCTGGACTTCGCCCGCGGCTATCACATCGAGATGGGCGGCGGCATGCCCATGCCCGGTTATGGCTTTGGTTTCGGGATAGAAGGCCTGCAAAGCAAAAATCCCAACCCGGGCAATGTAACGCCCGGCGGTTACGGCGCTTCGCTGAAAAACGAATACCGCCGCTATTATGGCTCTACCGTAGGTTTTGCGGGAAGAGGCGAAGCCATTGCCCGGGAAGACAACTATTGCGAAATAGACCCTACCGTGGTGGACAAATGGGGCATCCCCGTACTGCGTTTCAACTATACCTGGAGCGATCACGAGATCAAACAGGCGAAACACATGCAGGATACATTCGAACAGATCATCCACGAAATGGGCGGTATCCCGATTGGCACGAAAGCGGGCGAGGATAAGATGTACGGGCTTGAAAACCCCGGCCGCATCATTCACGAAGTAGGCACTACCCGTATGGGCGACGATCCGAAACGATCCGTGCTGAATAAGTTCAACCAGGCGCACGACGTTAAGAACGTGTTTGTGGTAGACGGTGGCGCGTTTGTATCCCAGGCGGACAAAAACCCCACCTGGACCATCCTGGCACTGGCTCTCCGCGCATCAGAATATATTGTGGACGAATTGAAAAAACAAAACCTGTAATTATCATGGACAGAAGAGAATCGCTCAAAGCCTTGGTAATAGGCTCTTTGTCTACCGGCGTCATACTCAGCGCCTGCGAAACCAAACCCGGCGAGAAAACCAAAACCGGTGCCGGCGTCTTAAAAGACTACGGCCGCACACCCGATGAGGTGCTGCGCGACGAATCGCTTTTAAAAGAAACATTTTTCACCGCGGCGGAAATGAAAACCATTACCGTTCTGGCGGATATCATCATTCCGAAAGACGAAACTTCGGGCAGCGCCACAGAAGCGAAAGTGCCGGACTTCATCGAGTTTATCGTAAAAGACATGCCTCAGTACCAGACGCCCATGCGGGGCGGGCTCCGCTGGCTGGACGTGCATTCGCTAAAGCTGCATAACAAAATTTTCACGGACCTTTCCAAAGAGCAGCAGCTGGCCATTGCGGACCAGATCGCTTACCCGTACAAAGCTGCTCCTGAACTGAGCCAGGGTGTAAATTTTTTCAGCACGATACGCAACCTTACCGCTACCGGCTTCTTCACCAGCGAAATGGGGCTGAAAGACCTGGGGTACAAAGGCAACCAGCCAAACGTCTGGGACGGCGTGCCGGATGATGTGCTCAAAAAATATGATCTCGCTTACGATGAAAGGACCCTCGCCATCTCCATGAAACCGGATGACCGGGGAAAAGTAATGACCTGGGAGGATTAACATCCGAAAGTGTAACCTTATACATAGCGGCACGTTATAGGATTAATCACCCTATAATCTGCCGCTATGAAGTTTTTAGTCGCTTTCCTGTTATTCTTTGGATTTACTATCGCCCGGGCCCAAACTGCCCCCTATCCAGGAATATTACAATATAAGCACCAGCTGAAGTTCTCATTGATGCCACAAATTGACCCTGTAAATCCAGGTTATGAGTTCGGCTATGAATTCCAATATGCCAAAAGATGGGCGTCCCAGGTCAGCTACGCCTGGCTGACGGACGAAATTCCTGCATTGTCGAATAACAGAAGCGACTACTACCGTTTTAAAGGTCGGCGCATCGGTTTTGAGCAAAAATTTTTCTTCCCTGAGACGCGCTCTTTGCATGTACATGAATATTTCGGGCTGGAACTGGGCCACCTGGAAGCCCATACCGTCAGCGACCCGGTATTAAAAGAACTTCTTCAACCCGGCGATGTTCAGCCGCCGATAGGATGGATGAGTACTGACCGTTATACTTTTTTCATCAATTTTAAATTCGGGGGTGAGTTTCCCCTGTTCCGTCACTTTTTGCTGGATATGAGTGCAGGGGCGGGTATTAAGTACCGCGATGTGACCAATACCTTTAGCAATCCGCAGATGAGGGACGCGCTCATAAAATGGGATATTTTTAACCGTTACAACCCGGTAAAGGAATGGACGGGCACCATGACGTTCAATATGAAGATCGGATATATGTTCGGACGGAATTAACGCAGGACGTGTAACCTTATACACAGCGGCACGTTATAGAGTTAAAGTACCCAATAATCTGCCACTATGAAGTTTTTAGCTCCTTTTCTGCTGCTCTTTGCCAGCACCTTTGCCTATGCACAGAGCGAAAGCAACAACACCATTTTCCCCTACCACCATCAACTCAAATTTTCGTTGTTCCCTCTTCATGACCCGATGAATTCCGGTTTTGAGTTCAGCTACGAGCGCCAGTACAATCAGAGATGGGCCACACAGCTCGCCTTCACCATACTTTCCAACGGGCTTCATGAAATGTTTGATACGGAGAAGGAGTACCATGGTTTTAAAGGTCAGCGCATCAGTATCGAACAGAAATACTTCTACCCCACCCGGCGCCAGCGCAGCATCCGTAAATATTTTGCGGCAGACCTCAACTGGCTTGAGGCCCATACCATCCGCACTACGTATAGTGAAACCACTCCGGTGAACCCCGTGGATCGCATGAACATCGACCGCACGACGGTATCACTCAATTTCAAATACGGCTACGAAATAGCCGTCGCGAAGCGCTTCGTGCTGGACCTCAGCGCGGGCCCGGGCCTGAAATACCGTAAAATATCCAACGACAAAAATTATGTCGGCGGCTGGCGTTCCGATTCCGATGTGAACAAGGTGTACGCTCCACGCGAAGAAATGGCGGCGAATTTTGTGATAAGTGTGAAGATCGGTTATATGTTCTAGAGGGATCTCACACCGGTAACTTCTTCACTGAAGCTCCAGTGTTTTTTGGCCAGAGTTCCGCCCAATGCTGGTTCCGAGATGTCCAACTTTGCGGGGTAACCCCTGTACACTAGCCGGTAGCACCCCGTTGAACCAGGGACTAACTAAAACGGGCCTGATCTTTTAAAAAAGAGATCAGGCCCGTTTCGTTTTTTTATTTCTTATTGTACATTTTCCCTGAACACCCTGTTCAGCCAGCGCAGCATCACGAATATGAGGCCCGCGGCAAAACCCAGCAGCACAAAGTTCACGAGGAAATAATTCATTTTGTTGTCGTACGTATCCCACATAGCCGCCAGTACACCGGATAATTTATTACCGATGGAAGTAGCCAGGAACCAGCCGCCCATCATCAGTGAAGTAAAGCGCGGCGGGCTGAGTTTGGATACAAGGGAAAGGCCCATGGGACTGAGCAGCAGCTCCCCGGCGGTGATTACGCCATAACATCCGAACAACCACCACATGGATGCTTTTTCAACGCCGTTGTTACAAAAATAAACAGCGGCCACCATCATAAACGTAGACAGGGAGGATATCAGCAGGCCCCAGGCTATTTTGGTGGGAGTGCTCGGCTCCCTGTTCCGTCTGCGCAGGAATGCAAAGAGTGCGACCACGATCGGCGTGAGGATAATTACAAAGAACGGGTTGACGGATTGGAACAATTCGGTGTTCACCACGCTGATGCTGCTGCCTTCGGCCGGCATATGTTCAGGCGCTACGTTCTTGAGATATACGGGAACGCCCACTTCCTTTACCGGCTGGCCATTGGCATCTTTTATCACGCGGAATTCATGGTCATACGCCACTACGGAATCCGTTTTATTGGTCACCGTTTCCGCGAGGTAGAGTTTTTGGGCGGGCGTTTCTATCGCCGGGGACAGTTCGCGGTCCGTATAAAACTGCGCCCATGTAGTGAGCGCGGTACCATTCTGTTTGAACACCGCCCAGAACATCACAGACACTGAAAAGATGGCCAGCAGCGCCTTTACGGGCTGTTTGTCTCCCGCGCTGGCTTTACGCAACAGGTTCGCGAAAAAATAAATGATCGGGAGGCATGCGAATATAAACGCGTCTGTAGAGTCGGAGCCGAATATGTTATCCGGTATCACCCAGCCGATATAACCCACAACCAGCACGGGTATAAACACCTGCGCGAAAATGCTTCCCAGCGACATATCGCCGGGCTGTGTGGGTTTGCGCACATCGGCGTGTTTGTAATGTTTCAGGCCGGCGATAAAAATGATCACACCGAGGAACATGCCGATGCCGGCCGCAATAAAGGCCGCGCCCCAGTTGATGCTGTTGCGCAGGTAGGCAGCAAAAAAGGTGCAGATGAACGCCCCGATGTTGATGCCCATGTAAAAGATATTATACCCGGTGTCTTTCTGGGCCTTGTATTGCGGGTCGTTGTATACGTTGCCAAGAAGGGTGGAGATATTGGGTTTGAAGAACCCGTTGCCCACGCAGATAAGCGCCAGCGACAGGTAAAACACCGTCAGGTTCTGTACGGACAGGCCGATGTAGCCGATGCCCATGAGGATGCCGCCGATGATGATCGATTTGGAATACCCCAGTTTGCGGTCCGCCAGCAGGCCGCCAACAAAAGGCGTGAGGTATACGAAGGCGATAAAAGTACCGAAGATGTCGACGGCTTTTTTGCGATCCATGGCCCAGCCGCCGCTTTCAGCATCCGTCAAATATAGCTGGAGAATGGCCAGGAGCAGGTAGAACCCGAACCTTTCCCACATTTCGGAAAAAAACAGGAATGGTAACGCAACGGGATGCTTGCGGTTAGAAGACATTGTTGTAACATGTTTGGTGCCGCTAAAAATAAGATTAAAACGGCAATCCGGCCAAATTTAATGAGAACATAACCGGTCGGTTTCTTAACTTGTAATTGGCATCTGTAGTGGGTCTTCCTGGCCCCCTGCATAAAATCGATTTAGCACCATCCGCCACTCATAGAGTAATTTGGAAATTCTAAGAATTTTTCTATTATATTGAACGAAAATTTATCAAATCATGGTTCAGGAAAAAAATAACGAAGGAAACCAGATTTCACGTAGATCATTTCTAACCACTGGCGCTACAGCCGCAGCAGGTTTTATGATCGTTCCACGTCACGTATTAGGAGGAAAGGGCCATATAGCGCCCAGCGACAGGTTACGCGTTGCCGGCATCGGCGTTGGGGGTAAAGGTGAAAGCGATATTGCCGAATTTGCAAAAGGCCCCGCAGATATTGTTGTGTTATGCGATGTGGACGATAACCGTGCAGCCAACTCGGTGAAGAGATTCCCGAAAGCCAAGTACTACAAGGATTTCCGCGAAATGCTGGACAAAGAACACAAAAACATCGATGCCGTGTCCGTATCCACACCGGATCACCAGCACGCAGTAGCTGCCATGGCAGCCATGCAGCTGGGCAAGCACGTATATGTTCAAAAACCGCTTACGCACGACATTTATGAAGCGCGTATGCTCACCGAAGCAGCGAAAAAATATAAAGTAGTTACCCAGATGGGCAACCAGGGGGCGTCCGGCGACGGCGTGCGCCAGCTGATGGAATGGTACAACGCAGGCCTTATCGGCGACGTACATACCGTTTATTGCTGGACCAACCGTCCCGTTTGGCCGCAGGGCCTCCCCTGGCCTACCGCTACCGCCGAGATCCCCAAAGGCCTCGACTGGGACCTTTGGCTGGGCACCGCTCCCAAAAAAGATTTCGTAAATAAACTCGTGCCGTTCAACTGGCGCGGCTGGTGGGATTACGGTACCGGCGCTCTTGGTGACATGGGTTGCCATATCGTGGAGCCTCCTTTCCGCGTACTCGGCCTTGGTTACCCCACTTCCGCGGAAGCCAGCGTTGGCAGCGTGTATGTGGACGAGTTCAAACAGGGCTACTTCCCGGACAGCTGTCCTCCTTCTTCTCACGTGATCATGAACTTCAAAGGCAAAGCCGGCGATATCAAACTCCATTGGATGGACGGCGGTATCCAACCTGCCCGCCCCGAAGAACTAGGCCCGAACGAAAGAATGGGAGACGGCGGAAACGGTGCCATCTTCATTGGTACAAAAGGCAAGATGATGTGCGGTACTTACGGTATGTATCCTTCCCTGCTGCCCAGCAGCCGCAATGCGGAAGCCAAAGTGGCTCAAACCATCGCGCGTGTTCCGGAGGGCCACTACTTACAATGGGTGAACGCATGCATCGCCGGTTATGGTAAAAAAGAGCTGAGTGCTCCTTTTGATATCGCAGGCCCGCTGACGGAGACCATCCTGATGGGTAACCTCGCTATCCGCAGCTACGATGTGCGCAAACCCAAGGCAAGCGGCAGCGGCTTCGACTACCCCGGACGTTACATCAAACTCCTGTGGGACGGCCCGAACATGAAGATCACCAACTTCGATGACGCCAACCAGTTCGTAAAACGCTCTTACCGCGACGGCTGGACACTCGGCAAATAATCGGATCACAGATACTTCCCAGGCGGCATCATCCTCGTATGATGCCGCTTTTTTATTGGGTTGAAGTACCGGCATAAAAAAACCGGGGCATGACCCCGGTTTTGAATGTCTTCAAAAAAACTAGCGGAACAGTTCTTTAAAATCCCTTTTGAATTCCTGCCATTCCTTATCCGCCTTCTTCATGGATTTATCCAGGTTCTCTTTGGTCTTATCCCAGGCTTCGGCGGTGCTGTTGCGCACATCGTCCAGGCGCTTGCCCAGATCGTCGCGTACTTCTTCAAGGTCCTTACGCGCTTTTTCGCTTTTTTTGCTGCCATCCTTTTTCAGCTCTTCGATCCTTGCGTCCAGGCTGTCCATCTTTTCTTTGATGGCCGCGGCGGCTTTATCCTTTTGTTCTTTCAGGTAAGCTCCCGCGGTGTCAGCCTTTTCTTTCAGGTACGCGCCGGCGGTATCGGCCTTCATTTCCACACCTTCTTTCATTTCTGAGGCGCCTTCTTCAATTTTGCTGGCTGCGGAATCGCTGCTGGATGCGGTCTGGCTGTTCTGGCAGGCCATCACTGCGGCTGCGGCCAGCACGAGAATATATTTTTGCATAGTCGTCGGTTTAAAGGATTGATGCAAACGGCATTCCAATTATTCCTGGATGGCCGTGAAAGTGGCCAGGATGGAATCTCCTTTCTGAAGGCGAAGCAGGTCCTTTTCTATCGTGTATCGGCTGGTGCCTTCCAGGGCTTTGGAAAAAGCATTTTCTACATCCAGCGCGGGGCAGGCCATCTGGGTAGATATTACGTTGGTGATCTGGAGGTCGCCGGCAGGGGTGGTGAGGTATTTTGCGCCAAAACCGTTGCAGCCCAGGAAACCCTGTACCTGGGAAGAGGTGTCCACCAATTGCATAAAGATCGCCTTGCCACTGTCCGGGATGGCCTGGGGGCCGCCGGGCAGTTCTTTCAGTTTCCAGCGGGTGCCTTCCAGTTTCCAGGCGGTTTCCGCTCCGGCTGGCTGTACTGCCACGCTGGCCGCAGTGTCCTGCGTCGCTTGTTTGGATGTGCCCTGGCAGGCATAAGTCAGAATAGCGCCGAGTGCCAAAGCGCTCAAAATCATTTGTTTCATAAGTCTGGTTTTATGGTAAAAACTTATACTATCAATCTTCAAGCCATTTTAACACCCATAAGGCTGAATTGTTTCAGAATCCACGACCGGTAAATGCGGATATCGAAAAAATCGCTAGGTTTGGGCCTCTTTTACAAAATCTGAACTCAACTATGAAGAAAAATCTAATCCTGCTGCTGCTTTTACTTTCGGTAAAACTGGTAAGGGCAGACGAAGGCATGTGGCTGCCGTACCTCCTGGGCCAGCAAACCTATGCGGACATGGTGAAAAAAGGTCTGAAGCTCTCCAAAGAGCAGCTTTACAGCATCAATAAGTCTTCCATGAAAGACGCCATCATCATCTTCGGCGGCGGCTGCACCGGCGAGATCGTCAGCAACGAAGGTCTCATCTTCACCAATCACCATTGCGGCTACGCGGCAATCGCCAGCGCCAGCAGCGTGGAAAATAACTATCTCCGCGACGGCTTTTATGCCAAAAACAAACAGGAGGAAATCCCCTCCAAAGCCCTCTCCGTGCAGTTCCTCGTACGTATAGAAGACGTGACCGCCAAAGTGGAAGAAGTGCTGAAAGGCGTTTCCCTCAACGAACGCGCTGCCAAACTCCAGGGCGTTTACGGCGAAATCATTACCGCGGCTACCTCCGGCAACGGTTACGAAGCCCGGGTGATCCCCATGTTCAGAGGCAACCAGTACATCCTTTTTGTGTACGAACGTTATAAAGATATCCGCCTCGTTGGCACACCGCCCGAAAACGTAGGCAAGTTCGGCGGCGATACGGACAACTGGGAATGGCCCCGCCACACCGGCGACTTCTCCGTGTTCCGCGTGTACGCCGGTAAAGACGGCAAACCCGCTGAGTTCGCAAAGGACAACGTGCCCCTTAAGCCCAAACATTTCCTGCCGGTATCCATCAAAGGCGTGAAAGAAAACGACTATGCCATGATTTTCGGGTATCCCGGCGGCACCAACCGTTACGAAACTTCCCTTGGCGTAAAGCTGAAAACCGATGTGGAAAATCCCTCCATCGTGTCCCTGCGCGACATCCGCCTGAAATATATGTTCGAGGAAATGAAAAAAGACCCGGCCGTGAAGCTGCAACTGGCATCTTCTTACGCCGGCATCGCGAACTACTGGAAGTTCTTCGACGGGGAAAGCAAACAACTGCTCAAGTATCATGTGTACGAAGAGAAACAAAAACAGGAAGCCACGTTCCAGCAATGGGCCAAAGGCAAACCCGAGTTTGAAAATGTATTCCCGCAATACGAAAAGGCTTACAAAGCATGGGCACCTTACACCAAAGTGCGCATCTACCTGATGGAAGGCATCCTGGGCTCTCCCTTGGCGGCTTACGCCAGCTCACTGGGCGCTGTAGAAAACGCCATCCTGAAAAAAGGTGACGTAAAAGCCGCTGTAGCTGCTGCTGACGCCGCCCGCACCAATTTCCTGAAAGAGGAAAACAAAGCCAGCGACCAAAAGATCATGGCTATCACGGCGCAGATGTTCTACGACGACATCCCTAAAGATCAGCACCCCATAGGATTCTACGAAAGCCTTAAGTCTTTCGGCGACCTGGGTGATGAAAAAACATACCGCACCTGGGCGGCCAATGTATTTGCAAACACCATGATCCTGAACGACGCGAAATGGAAAGCCTTCACCGGCAACCCGGATGCTACCGTGCTCCAGGACGATCCGGCTTATGCCTACGCATCTGCTTTTGTGAAAAATTATGTGGGCAAATACCTGCCGCTCTTTAACCAGTTCACCACGGAGAACAACGACCTCGGCCGCCTCTATCTGAAAGGTGAAATGCAGCGCCAGCCCACCGCAAACCGTTACCCGGATGCGAACTTCACCATGCGCCTTTCCTACGGCCAGGTGAAACCCTACAAACCCCGCGATGCTGTGGCTTACGATTATGTAACCACCATTGACGGCGTGATGGAGAAATACAAACCGGGTGATTACGAATTTGATCTCCACCAGGACTTTATTGGCCTGGTGAAGAAAAAAGATTTCGGCCAGTACATCGATGCAAAAAGGAATACGCTGGTAGTGAACTTTATTACTACGAACGATATCACCGGCGGCAACTCGGGCTCTCCTGTCATCAACGGAAACGGAGAGCTGATCGGCCTTGCGTTCGATGGTAACTACGAAGCGCTGAGCCATAAAATTCAGTTCGACAAAAACCTGAACCGCACCATCTGCGTGGATGTGCGCTACGTACTGTGGTGCATAGACAAGCTGGGTGGCGCGAAAAATATCATCAACGAGCTGAAGATCGTTAAATAAATAATCCTTCGGTTCAAATAAAAACCGGCTGCTTCCGTGTGGAGGCAGCCGGTTTTTTTATATCTGTCGGGGGATAATCCGCTTCCCCGGCGCTGTTGTAGTTTAGGTTTATCCCGCGTTCGCAACTTTAACGAGGAAATTCTCCACCGCTCTTCTCACCACGGTGGAGGTGGAATTATGGTTGTTCACCAGCACACTGAAGATGAGCGTTTTCCCCGTCTTCGTTACGATGTAACCGCTGAGCGCAACACATCCGCTGAGCGTGCCGGTTTTGGCATACAACCTGCCGGGCAGCGCCTGGTAATAAGCCCGCAGCGTGCCTTTACCGCCTGAGGAGAACAACGGCCAGAGGCGTTCCTTCGGATATTTTTTGATGAGTTTATCCAGCACGGTCACAAAGTCGCGGGGTGTAAAGAGGTTGTACCTGGAAAGTCCTGAACCGTCCACCCAGCTGGGGGGATGTGGCAGGTCGCTCAGGCTGCTGTCCAGCATATATTGAATGATCTTCCGGCTGTCTATCGTATCGAATTTTTGTGCGGCGGCCATCATGAGTATCTGCTCGGCGAAAAAGTTATCGCTGCGGTGCATCATGGGCTGGAACAAGGTGTCCGACGGGATGCTTCTCAGCAGCGTGTTTTCCTTCACCACCACCGACGGTAAGACGCCTACGGGCTTGCGGAGCGTATCCTGTAAACGGCGGGCCAGCTGCTGGCGGTTGCCGGTGATGTAGGGCACTTCAAAGGAACGCGTGGCGGATTCGTCCGCGCGGAGATGGAGGATAAAAAGATTTTCCCGTTCTTCCCTGTCTGCCAGCGCTTCTGTCGGTGCGCGCTCGTAGACGAGTTCCGTGGGGAATTCAGGCGTCATGGTATACCCTGCGCCGGTGAGTTTCACCCAGGCCACGTTTCCATACATCGGCCATTCATTCAGCTCGGGCTGGTAATAATCCGCATAATCGCCCCAGCCCCAGCCCGGCCCGAAACGTTTGTTTTTGATCGCGGCCGGTTGCAGCCAGATGCGTTTGTTCGTATGGGAAAGCAGGTCCATCACCGGCTGGTATTGAAAATCCGGGTGGAGGAAAGATGGATCCGCTGTACCGCTTACAAATATAGCGGTGTCGTTTTCCGCATAACGTATGCCGGGCAGGGAATCGCCCAGCAATTGCAGGCCGGTATAAAGTGTGAATATCTTCGTATTGGACGCGGGCATAAAGAACTTATCGTCCTGGTGCTGGTACCAGTATTTGCCGGTGGATGGGTCGTAGATGCTGATGCCTACGTGCGCGTCGCGCAGCCCTTTGGCCTGGAGCACATCCTGTTGCGCCCACTGGCGGAGGTTCTTAGGCTGGGAATAAGCCGCTGCGGAAATAAAAAGAGCAGCGAAAGCGAGGTAGATCGGTCTCATGTTTATCAAGATAAAACTTTCTTTTTAAGATATCATCCTGTAAACCGGGGCCGTGTGCGAAAACTGGTCGGCTGTGAAAAAGAAAAGGCCGGCCAGAACGGCCAGCCTTTAGCTGTTCATTACTTATTTCAATTAAGAGAAGTATTTGGTAATGCCCGGTTTGGCATACGCATAGTTGCCTTCGGAATCAGGCAGTATCGGCGGAGGCGCGTCAAATGCATATTTCGCGGGTTGCAGGTTGATGCCGGAAGCCAGTGCTTTATCATAAGCAATGGACTGGCCAGAGTAAGTAGACATACGGCCGATGATCGCGGTGAGCGTAGCTTCCACGCCGCGTTTCGCGTCCTGGAATTTGTATTCTCCTTTTGCGATCGCTTCAAACAGCTCGTCGTGTTCTGCCTGGTAGGGGCGGTTCTGCTGCTTGCGGTCGAACTGGTACAGTACTTTGCCTTTGTGGTCGAGGATGGTGCCCCTGTCGCAGATGATGCGGCCTTTGGTACCCACGATCTCTTCATCCACGCGGCTCACTGAATCTTTCCAGTGGCGGCATTGTGCGTTCATCACCACGCCGTTGTCATAACGGTATTCCACGAAGTGGTGGTCATAGATCTCGCCGGAATCCTTGCCGGTACGGATGGCGCGGCCACCCATGCCCACTGCCGTCTGCGGTACTTTGCCCATGAACCAGTTGCCCACGTCGATGTTGTGGATGTGCTGCTCTACGATATGATCGCCGCAGAGCCAGTTGAAATAATACCAGTTACGCATCTGGTATTCCATTTCGGTGTATTCGGGTTTGCGGGGTTTTACCCACAGCGCGCCCTGGTTCCACCAAACCTGCATGGAAGTGATATCGCCGATCATACCGTCCTGTAAACGTTTGTACAGCTCGCGGTAAGAGGTTTGATAATGGCGTTGGAGACCAACTACCACGTTGAGTTTTTTTGCTTTTGCTTTTTCAGCGGTTTCCAGCACTTTGGCGATACCCGCGGGGTCGGTGGCCACGGGTTTTTCCATGAACACATGTTTGCCCTGCGCAATCGCTTCTTCGAAGTGAATGGGGCGGAAACCCGGAGGCGTGGTAAGGATCACCACATCCGCTTTCGCCATAGCCTGTTTGTAACCATCGAAGCCGACGAACTTGTCAGCAGCCGTTACGTTCACACGCTCCGGCGTTTTTTTCATGGATTCAACAATGTTGTTATAACTATCGTCCAGCCGGTCCTGGAAGGCATCCGCCATGGCCACCAGCTGTACGTTTTCTTTGGTGCTGAGCGCCTGTACGGCAGCCCCGGTACCACGCCCGCCGCAACCGATCAGCGCGACTTTGATCACGCCCGGTGCGCCTGAAAAATAATTTGTTTCAGCTGCATGAGACAAAATGGGTGCCGCCATCAGACCTCCCGCCAGTAAAGAGGATTGTTTTACAAAGTCTCTGCGACTTTGACCGTGGAATGAGTGTGCTTTTTCGTTTTCCATGATGGGTATTTTACCGGGACTATTTGCTGCTAGTACCGTTTGTGATTATAATAGAACATTAGCTCTCCTGAGAAATTACTAAACCTTTTCCGTAAATCCATCCTGTGACAGATTTTTGACGGAACCGGGATTTAACGGGCGCCTACAAACTGGTCTATCGCATCGGCGAAGAACTTCTCCGCTTCGGCTTTAGTGGGTTGTTTTACCGGTCTCACGATCCTGAACCCGATAAAAGGCGCGTCCGCGTTCCACCATTTGCTTTTGGGGATCTGCGGGTCGCGGTCGTTCCAGGCCTCGTCCGACTTCAGGCGCGATGCGCTCCTGGCCGCGGTGGCAGGCTCCAGGTAATGGCCGCCTTTGACGGTACGGGGCGTTTTGTCCGTAGGTTTGTTCCAGGGGTTGGCCGCTTCCGCTTTTTTGTAGGCTTCTTCGTCGTACTGGTCCATCGTCCATTCACCCACATTGCCCAGCATGTCGTAAAGGCCCCAGGCGTTGGGTTTCAGCTCGCCTACCTTATGGTACACTTCCGTACTGTTCTCTACCGTCCAGCCGTAATCTTTTAACTGCGCGGCATCGTTGCCGAAAGGATAAGCCGTGGTGCTGCCCGCGCGGCAGGCGTATTCCCATTCGGCTTCCGTGGGCAGACGGTAAAAAATGCCGGTTTTGTTATACAACCAGCGGCAATACATCAATGCGCCGTACTGGCTCATGCTGTTCGCCGGAAAACCGCCGCTTTTGCCCATACCGAGCGTAAGATCGATGTAGGGCGGGCTGGGGCGCGTCATGCCATCGGGCAGGGGCGTCTGGTCTTTATCTTTATCCGCATACAGGTCGTATTGGTCAAAGGTGAGCTCGTAAGCGCCCATCCAGAAGGCATCTATCTTAACTTTTTTTTGCGGGCCTTCGTCCGCATTGCGTCCCGGTTCCTTGTCAGGGCTTCCCAGCAGGAATTCCCCCGCTTTGATGGGTACCATTTTGATGGTAACATCGGATCCCGCAATCTTTTGTTCGTAAGGCGCAGAAGGGTTTTCATTCTGGGCGTAGGCCGTACTGGCTACCATTCCTCCCAGCAACATGATCACTGTTTTCTTTCTCATCGGCAAAATGTGCTAAAAATGTTAAGCGTGTGAATTTATTAAATCCGGGCCTTGAATGCAATATTAATTTTATAAACGTTAAATATTGAGTACGAATGTTGCAATTTCTGCGTAAATCTTACCCTGGGATGGCTTTTTTATCAAATCATTCGGATTTCCATTGAAAAGCTATTAATTTCCGGCTCAGCACAGCTCATTTTAACTAAAAACACGCTATGGAAAGAAGAACCTTCCTTCAACAAGGTACCCTGGCCGGCATTTCGGCCCTCGCCCTCGGCGGCTCCGCCACGGCAAAAGCCGCGGAAAAAGGCCCGGAAAAGGCTGAAAAAACCTTCAACCTGGACTATGCCCCCCATGCCGGTATGTTCAAAAACAGCGGCGGGGAAGACTTCCTGGACCAGATCCGCTTCATGCACGACCAGGGCTTCCGCTCCATCGAAGACAATGGCATGCTGGGAAGGGATACCGCCATGCAGAACAAGATCGGCGACCTCCTCGCCAAACTCGGCATGCGCATGGGCGTATTTGTGATAGATGGCGGCGAGAACTGGAAAATATCCCTCACCACCGGCAAACAGGAACACCTGGACCTATTCCTCAAAACCTGCGAACGATCCGTGGAACTGGCCAAACGCGTCAATGCAAAATGGGCCACCGTGGTACCCGGTTTCTTCGAGCGTAAGCTGCCCATTGGCGTGCAGACCGGCAATGTGATAGATGCCCTCCGCAGAGGCTCCGAAATACTCGAAAAAGGCGGCTTAACCATGGTTCTGGAGCCCCTCAGCGACACCCCGGACCTGTTCCTCCGCACTTCGGACCAGACCTATATGATCTGCCGCGCGGTGAACAGCCCTTCCTGCAAGATCCTGTACGATATTTACCACATGCAGAAAAACGAAGGCATGCTGATCCCGAACATCGACCTGTGCTGGAGCGAGATCGCCTACATCCAGATCGGCGACAATCCCGGCCGTAAAGAGCCCGGTACCGGCGAGATCAACTACAAAAACATCTTCAAACACCTGCACCAGAAAGGATACAAAGGCGTGATGGGTATGGAGCACGGAAACGCCAAATCCGGTAAGGAAGGCGAAACCGCCCTCATCAAGGCTTACCGTGATGCGGATAATTTCCTTTAATATTTTCCATTGATGAAAAGAATACTCTTACTGGCCGGGCTGATCCTGTTCTGCTCAGCCATTTATGCGCAGAAAATAAAAGTGGCCTGCGTGGGCAACAGCATCACAGCCGGCCGCGGGCTGGGAGACAGCACCTATCCCAAACACCTGCAACGCCTCCTGGGCGATGGTTACGAAGTGCGCAACCTTGGCATCAGCGGCAGAACGCTGCTCAAAAAAGGCGATAAACCTTACTGGGCCGATTCACTGTTCACCGTTGGCAAAAACTGGGCGCCGGATATCGTGATCATCAAACTCGGCACAAACGACTCCAAGCCGCAGAACTGGGACGCGAACAAAAATGACTTTGTTCCCGACTACGAAGCGTTTATCGAAGAATGGAAAAACCTGCCTTCTAAGCCGAAGATCTATGTCTGTTTCCCGGTGCCGGTTTTCCCGGTGAACGGGGCCGCTGAAAACAAATTCCGGATCAGGGAAAGTGTGGTGAAAGGCGAGATCATTCCCGCCATCAAAAAGATCGCGAAGGCGGAGAAGGTAAAGATCATCGATCTGTATAAAGCGCTTTCCGGTCACGGCAGACATTTCGCGGACGGTGTGCATCCGGACAAACAGGGTGCGGTGCTGATCGCGGAAGCAGTGGCGAAGGGGATCAAATAAAGATGTTGAAATAATACCAAAAGAAAAGGGGCCGATGTGGCCCCTTTTCTTTTATGCGTAATCTTTTATTTATTCAGTTGCGACTGTAACCATGATATACACAGTCCGGGCCAGCTGTTCAGCACCGGGTCTTTCGGCCCCATGCCATAGCCATGGCCGCCGTGGTCATAGATGTGCAGGGTGGCGGACACTTTGTTTTTTACCAGGCCCTGGTAGAACAGGATGCTGTTTTCCACCGGCACGGTTTTATCGTCCGTGGAGTGTATCAGCATGGTGGGTGGCGTTTCCGGGGTGATGCGGAGATAGGTGCTCAGGGAATCCTTTAATGCCGGTGAAGCATCGGGGCCAAGCAGGTTCAGCGCGCTGCCTTTGTGGGCGTACTCGTTGTTCATCGCGATCACGGGGTATACCAGCACTGCAAAAGCCGGTCGGGTGCTCCATTTCTCCGTTTCTTTCGTGGCCTGCGGGTTGCCGGGGATGATCATGGTAGCCAGCGTGGAGGCTAAGTGCCCACCGGCTGAAAAGCCCAGCACGCCTATCTTTTCCGGGTTCAATCCCCAGGATTTTGCTTTGCTTTTTACCAGGCGCATGGCATTGGTCACATCGTTGTATTGCGCGGGATAACGCGAGCCGCTTTGCTGGCCGTCGTTCAGGCGGTAGTGCAGCACGATGGCGTCGTATCCCTGCGCGGTAAAAAACGCGGCAATGTCTTTCCCTTCATGATCTATGGCCAGGTGCGTGTACCCGCCACCGGGGCAGATAAGCACCGCGGCGCCGTTCTTTTTATCACCGGCGGCGGTGTAATGGTCTATATGCGGTACATCGTCCACTTTGCGGCCTCCCGCAATGCGCAGCTCAGTCTGCCCGGGATACAGATCTATTCTTTCCTGTGCTGAAACGGTAATTGTTGTTAGCATAAGCAATGCAGCGGCAAGGCTGTTTTTCATACAATGCAGAATTAGGGTGGATTAATGAGGCGTAGCGCGTCGTTTGATCATTCCTCCGCGCGTATCGTTGATATTCGTTTGCACAATAAACGCTTTTTCATCGATTTTTTCAATCTCATCTATGATCTTATGCACCTCAAGACGGGTAACAACCGTATAAATGATATCGATGTCATCCGCCATTTCCCCTCTTTTCCCGTATCCGCTTTTCCCTTTAAACACCGTCACGCCTTTTTTCAGTTTAAGCGTGAGGGTTTTCCTGATCAGTTCGCTGTTCGGCGAAATGACCGTCAATGCTATATACTCCTCGAAACCCTGGATCACAAAATCCACTGTTTTGGATGCTGACAAATAGGTAAGCATGGCGTACAGCGCCGTTTCCACGTTGATCAGCACAGCAGCCACCCCAAAAATGATCACGTTAAAATACATGATCACCTCACCGATGGACAGCACCGTTTTCCGGTTGATGTACAATGCCAGCACCTCCGTACCATCCAGCACGGCGCCGCCGCGGATGGACATACCGATGCCCGCACCCAGGAAAAAGCCGCCGAATATGGCGATCAGCAGTTTGTCCTGCGTGATCACCGGCACTTTGATGAGCGCCAGCGCGGTGGCCAGCCCTATGATCGCCACGATGGTTTTGATGGTGAAGGTTTTGGAAAGCTGGCGGTATGCCAGTAAAATGAACGGTACGTTGAGCACTACCAGCAGCACGGAAATGGACCAGCCGGACAGGCGGTTCACGAGCAGGGATATACCCGTTACGCCCCCGTCAAGGAAACCGTTGGGCAGCAGGAAAGCCTTCAGGCCAAGGGCCGCCAGCAGCACGCCAATGCCTATCAGGACCGCATCCTGCGAATTCTGGATAATGTTCAGCCGCGCTAACCGGGCTCTACGGGATCTGTTCAAGGAAGAGTAATGATTTTCAGTTCCAAATTACGAAAACCAAACGGTAAAAACCCCTACAGGCGCTCCTGGTTGCGGAGCCAGCGCTCAGGTATTTCATTGTTGCTGGCCATCAGGTAATCCGTGTAGGCGCAGGGCACAAAGTTTTTATCGGGCAGCTGCATCCACCAGCGGCCTGTTTTTTTGCTTTTGAGGAAGATCGTATCTATATCCGTAAAGGCTATATGAAATTCAAGGAAGGATTCTCTTTCTGTCAGCTGGGCTTCTTTGTTTTTTACGGAACGCCCATCCATGAAGTACCAGAGCATCTGCGCAATTTGTTTGGCGGTGAGGTTGTCCCGGTCTTTTTCAGGAAGGTAGCCGTAAATGCCGTAGGTGCTGAGCTGTGCGCTCATACCGGCATAACGGCTGAGGGCGCAGGCTTCTTCGCCGCTAAAGCCGTTTGGCGACACTGAATTGGCGGGCGCGTCCGTGTGTTTGATCATATTGATATCCACGCTGAACAGGTCCGTATTGCGCAGTACCGGTTCGATCTCCTCCAGGTTCTCCCGTACTTTGCCGAGGCGGTAGCAGTCGAAGCGGAGTTTGTCCAACGTTTCGAGCATACGCGGCTGTACAAAATAACTCTGGAAACCGATGTGGTTATAATGGCGGATGTAGTTGGGCTGCTCCATGAACATTTCCAGCAGGAAACGTTTGCTGCGCAGGGGAGAGTTTTCGTGAAGGTCTATCTGCGCATCGGCTACGGTAGCTTCGATGATGTATTTTTTGCTGGCGTACGCCTGGTATTGTGCGTAGGTGAGGTCGTGCGAGCCGCCGAGGATGATGACAGTTTTGCCGGCGTCGATAAGTTCGGTCAGGACGGTTTTGAATGCGGCATATGTATCAGTGAGCGTGCGGCCGGCGAGTATATTTCCCGCGTCCGCGAGGCGTACATCTTTATGCCAGTGGTAGAGCTGATAAAATTCCCGGCGGATATTATCGGGAGCGGCATTGGCGTTGTTCGGCGTGCCGTTGCCGCGCTGTTCGCCTGCGCCAAGAAGGATAATATCGGCGGTGTCAAGGTCGGGGATATGATCATCTCCATACACATCGATAAGGTTACCGATCTGGAGGTCATCATATGTTTCATCTTCATTTAATCTGGCTTTGGACACCGGAGCAAGGTAATCCTGCAAGTGTGGAAAGTCTATCATCACAACGGATATTATTTGCACGCAAACCTACAACAAGAATTTTAGAATTCATGCAGCGTGCTGTTGTTCATTATAATGAACGGTTTGATTCAGAGGATAGTGAGGAGGAGGTTGCACAGGAATGCCGGGCGATCCAGGCTTAAGCTGTGACGTTGTAATCAGTTCAATAACGTGTGGAATAGTTACCAGAAACAGGGTGCGGCTTTCCGCGGCGATAATCTGTTCTTTTAATACAACCTGAAATGTGCAGTAAAGATCGAGGCAGGTCTGATGGCTACCGGATAAGTACGCTGGTTGTTTACTCAGTTTTTGTGGACGATGAACTCAAATGCTTTAGGCTCCTTGCGGAAGAAGGCGCGCTCCAATACACGGCGTTTGCTACTAACGCGGTGTTTGTTGCAGTCTGCTACTTCGGTGGCAGTAGCCAGGTAATCCATTGTTTCAACAAGGCTCAGCATATCGCTGATCTGTTTAACCTCATACTGGATCTCCTGCTCGTTGTAGCGGTCTTCATGTAACAAGATGAGTAAGTCCCTCTCTACAGGCTTCATGCTAATTACGTTTGATTGTTTTTCTCTTTTTGTTGACATCAATTTCCAATAACGTGTTCCATTTCCTGCATTACAGGTAATTTAAGGAATGGAGAGGTATAGCGATTAAAATATCCGATTAGTGTTTCATCCGCCCCTTTTGCATTGGAGGGCACCCGCAATCGTTTTTCTTCAGCACACTGCAACCTGACCACGTTAAACTTCCCATTACTAAGAAAACCAAAATCCATTTGTACTTTTTCATACTACGAAAATAAAAACTGCGACGATATTTGCTAGTCTATCTGAGCGGGTGTTTACCTTTTCTTAACAATGATCATTTCTAAATTAAGCTATTTTCGCAAAAAAATTTTAATTATTTGTCCACAAGCTTCCCGGCCAGAAAAAAAGTGCTGATTGTTCCCCTCGATTGGGGCCTCGGCCACGCCACGCGCGACATTCCGCTGATACACGAACTATTAAACGCTGGTTGTGAGGTAGTTATTGCCGCCGAAGGAAAACATGCCGCCCTGCTCTCCCGGGAATTCCCTGAACTCACCATTCTCCCCCTTCCGGGATACCACATTACATATTCGCAAAAAGGCCTCTTTTTCGGGCTGAAGATCGTTCAGCAGGTGCCCAAAATATGGAAGGCCATCCAATATGAACAGGCCTGGCTGCGCAAAGCCGTGGAGGAACACGGCATCAGCGGCGTGATATCGGACAACCGGTTCGGCCTCTACCATTCTTCCATCCCCTGTGTGTTCATTTCCCATCAGTTACTTATCAAAACGCCCTTTGGCGGCATCATGGAACGGGTGCTGCAAAAGCTGAACTATAAATACATCAATCGTTATTCCGCCTGCTGGATCCCGGACTTCCAGGGGGAGCCCAACCTGAGCGGAGCCCTCGCCCATCCCGCTGAACTCCCCGCCAATACTTCGTATCTCGGCTGCCTCAGCCGTTTTGAGCCGAAGGAAGGCGTCGAAAAAAAATATGACCTGCTTGCCCTCATTTCAGGCCCGGAACCGCAACGTACGAACCTGGAAGAGCTGCTGCTGGCGCAGATCAAACAGATGCCCGGCCTGAAAGCCCTGATCGTCAGCGGCCGCCCGGATCAGGCTTCTCAAAAAGAGATCATGCCCGGCGTAACACAGGTGAGCCACCTCGGCGCCAAAGAGCTGAACGAAGCCATGCTGGCCTCTGACATGGTGCTCAGCCGCTCCGGCTACACCACCCTGATGGACCTGGCCAAACTCGATAAAAAAGCCATCCTCATTCCCACGCCCGGCCAGTCCGAACAGGAGTACCTGGGCAAATATCTCATGAAAAAAGGGTATTTCTACAGCGTGCCCCAGGCACAATTTAATCTCAAAGAAACGCTGGACGCTACCCGCAATTTCCCTTTCACGCCTTTCCGGCACGGACAGGACATGGAAGCCTATAAAAAGGTCGTTCGGGATTTTGTGAAAACGCTTTAAAAAATCTCTGCCCGGTGGGTGAAAAACACGTTAGCGAAATCTGTCATTTAAAATTCATTAACGAAACACGGCTTACAGCGCGTTCTTCAGCGCCTCCACCGTCTTTTTATCATTCCCCGCAAAGATCTGTTTGCCGATGATGGCCACCGGCCGTTTCAGGAACGTATATTCCTCCAGGATAAGGTCCCGGTAGTCGGCTTCCGTTAATTCTTTTCCTGCCAGGCCCCTTGCCTTGTATTGCAGGGAGCGGCGGCTGAACAGCGCTTCGTAGCTGCCCGCCATTTTTTTCATTTCGTCCAGCTGCGCGGGTGTTATCTTTTCCGTCTTGATGTCCTGCAGCTTCACCCCTTTTTCCACAGCCTGTACTTCTTTAAGGATCTTCCTGCAGGTGTCGCAGGTAGCTAAATGATAAATCTTATTCATCCTGTAAAATTATGAATTATGGGTAATTCATTACTTTTACCGCATGCACAAGAAACTCTTTTTATTAGATGCCCTGGCGCTCATTTACCGCGCTTATTATGCATTGATCCGGAACCCAAGGCTCACCAGCAAAGGCAAGAACACCAACGCGCAGTTCGGTTTCACCTCCACCCTGCTGGACCTTCTCAATAAAGAAAAACCCACGCATATAGCCGTGGCCTTTGATACCCACGCCCCCACCGAAAGGCATACCGATTTCGCGGATTATAAAGCCAACCGTGAAGACGCCCCGGAAGACCTCCTGGCCGCCCTGCCGGACATCAAACGCATCATCGAAGGGTTTAATATTCCTGTGCTGGAAGTGGATGGTTACGAAGCGGATGATATCATTGGTACCGTAGCCTGGCAGGCCGCCGCACAGGGTTACACCGTGTATATGGTCACGCCGGATAAGGATTATGGCCAGCTGGTAAAAGAAAATGTATTCATCTGGAAACCGCCCGCACTCGGCAATAAAGAAGAGATCATGGGGCCGAAGGAAGTGTGCGAGCGCTGGCAGATTCAAAGCGTGGACCAGGTGGTGGACATCCTCGGCCTTATGGGCGATGCGGTGGACAACATCCCCGGCATCCCCGGCGTTGGGGAAAAGACCGCCATGAAACTCCTTGCCGAATGGGGCACCCTGGAAAATGTGATTGCCAACGCGGACAAGATCAGCGGCAAGATGGGCGAAAAAATACGCGCAGGCGCCGAAAGCGCCACCCTCTCTAAAAAACTCGCCACCATCATCACCAATGTGCCCGTGCAATTCCATGAAGAAGATTATTGCTGCACCGAAGTGAATAAAGAAAAGCTCAGCGAGATATTTTCCGAGCTGGAATTTAAAACCCTCGGCAAACGTATACTGGGCGATACTTTCAACGCCATCGGCGGAGAAGCCGCGCCTGGAAAAGCCGTTCAGCAGGACCTCTTCGGCCAGCCGGTGGAAACCGTTTCCGCCGCAGCGGACAACCTCGTTCAACAGGCGGAAGGCATTGAATCCATCGGTCTGGTCGCCGATAAAAACATTGAAAATACCCCGCACACCTACCTGCTCGCCGATACGCCTGAAAAACACGCGGAACTGGCCGCTCTTCTTATGAAGGAGCCCATCATCAGCTTCGATACCGAAACCACCGGTACAGATGCCAATGCGGTGGATATCGTGGGCATGAGTTTTTCCATCAAACCCACGGAAGGCTGGTACATCCCGCTGCCGGTGGAACGGGATGCTGTACTGGCGATCCTCGAAGTGTTCCGCCCCGTATTTGAACGCGAAGACGCCCTGTTCATCGGGCAGAACGCAAAATATGATATGATCGTGCTGAAATGGTACGGCATAGAAGTGAAAGGTAAACTCTTCGACACCATGCTGGCCCACTACCTCATAGAGCCGGAAGGCCGCCGCAGCATGGACCTCCTGAGTGCCCAATACCTGCAATACGCGCCGGTTTCCATCGAAACGCTGATCGGGAAAAAAGGAAAGGGCCAGGGCACGATGCGCGACGTGGAAATCGAAAAGATCAAAGAATACGCGGCCGAAGATGCGGACATCACGCTTCAGCTCAAATCCAAATTTGAGCCCATGCTGAAAGAACGTTCCGTTGAAAATGTGTTCTACGATATAGAAAGCCCGCTTGTAAAAGTGCTCACCGATATGGAATACGAAGGTATTGCCGTAGACCAGCAGGCGCTGGCCGACTATTCCAGGGAGCTGGAAACGGAGATCAAAAAAGCGGAGGAAAGCGTGTATCAGCAGGCCGGCGTGCGTTTTAACCTGGCTTCTCCCAAACAGCTGGGTGAAGTGCTCTTCGAAAAGCTCCAGCTGGACCCGAAGGCCAAGAAGACCCGCACCGGTCAATATGCCACGGGAGAAGATGTACTGGCCAAACTCGCCAGCAAACACCCCATCGTGGAAAACATCCTGGTTTTCCGGGAGCTGAGCAAGCTGAAGTCCACCTACGTTGATGCCCTCCCGTTAATGATCAACCCCCGCACGAACCGCGTACACACTTCCTACAACCAGGCGGTGGCGGTTACAGGGCGCCTCAGCTCAAACAACCCGAACCTTCAGAACATCCCTATCCGTACGGAAAGGGGCCGTGAAGTACGCAAGGCCTTCGTGCCGCGCGGCCCGGAGTTCACGCTGCTCTCCGCGGATTATTCCCAGATCGAGCTGCGCATTATCGCCGCTATTTCGGAAGATGAAAATATGATGGGGGCTTTCCGCAGCAACCTGGACATTCACACTGCCACTGCTGCAAAAGTCTACGGAGTTGACCTTTCTGATGTCACATCAGATATGCGCCGAAACGCGAAAAGTGTGAACTTCGGCATTATCTACGGCCAGAGCGCGTTTGGCCTCAGCGAAAACCTGGGCATCCCGCGCAGCGAAGCCAAAGCCCTTATCGATAACTACTTTGCGCAATACCCTTCCATCAAAAAATATATGGAAACCCAGGTGAAATTCGCGCAGCAGACGGGTTACGTGCAAACCCTGATGGGACGTAAACGCTGGCTGAAAGACATCAATTCTTCCAACGCCGTGGTACGCGGTTTTGCCGAGCGGAACGCCATTAACATGCCCATCCAGGGGACGGCGGCGGACCTGATCAAACTGGCGATGATCTCACTGCATAAAACCTTTAAGGAGCATAATTTCCGCTCCCGCATGATCCTTCAGGTGCATGACGAGCTTGTGTTTGACGCGCATGTGGATGAAGTAGAGACCATCAAACCCCTGATCATAGAAGGTATGCGCCGCGCCATGCCGAAGCTGGCCGATCAGCTACCCATTGAAGCGGAAATAGGCACCGGCAAAAACTGGTTAGAAGCTCATTAACAAACTTGAAATAATGGCAGGGGACATCGTTAGTACCCCTGCCAACATGTTCCCCAAAAACTGTCAATTCTTTCCTGGCATATCCCTTGCATTTCCGAAAATCGTTTACTAGTTTTCATATATGATCCAAACCTCGAGGTTACAATTGTTACCCTGCACGTTAAAGTATTTCGAAGCGGCTCTGCATGGGAATGAAGCATTGGCACAGATACTACTTGCAGACGTACCGGAACAATGGACGGAATTTCCTGAAATGGTGTTGGTGGCTTACGATAAATTACGCAACGACCCGGATTTGCTGGGTTGGTTTTTTTATTTGGCCATTCACCGGGCGGACAACCGGCTGATAGGCACCGGCGGCTTCAAAGGCCGGCCGGATGCGAACGGCGTGGTGGAGATCGGATATGAAGTTTCTGCTGCCTACCGGGAGCGGGGCTACGCTACGGAAATGGCGGAAACCCTTATCCGGTTTGCTTTCAACCATACATATGTGAGTAAGGTGATTGCCCACACCCTCGAAGAATATAACGCCGCCGTGAAAGTATTACAAAAAGCAGGTATGCATTTCGCCGGAGCCGTAAACGGCACGGATGCGGGCGAACTGTGGCGCTGGGAGATCACCCGCGAACAGTTTGAAGCCGCCAATACCGCTCATCAATCCTCCTGAGGCCCGTATAACCCTGAATCTTACATTTGCTGCTTTAATAAACCAACTAAAGCAAGAGCATGAAGAAATTGTTGTTGAGTGCCGCAGTATTGTGGAGCATGACTGCCGCCGCACAAACCATTCCCCAGACTAACAAGGAAGGCAGCCAATACCAGTTCACCGTACTGAAGAACCTTGACGCCTATGCCGTACAGAACCAGGGCCAAACCGGTACCTGCTGGTCTTTTTCCGGGCTTTCTTTTTTTGAATCAGAACTCATTCGCAATGGTAAAGGCAAAGACCTTAACCTCAGCGAAATGTTTGTGGTGCGCAAGATGTACCCGCTCAAAGCGGCCAACTACGTGCGTATGCATGGCAAAGCCAACTTTGGCGAAGGCGGCGGCTTCCCGGACGATCTGCTGTGCCTGAAAAATTTCGGCCTCGTTCCGCAGGAAGCATACGACGGCAACCGCCAGAAAACTTACAACCACGCTGAGATGCTGGGCATCATGGAGGGCATGACCAAAAAACTCGGCGAATCCAACACCGTGAACCCCAACTGGCAAAAAGCGCTGGAAGGTGTGTTGGACGCATATATCGGCGCTACGCCGGAAAATTTCCAGTATAACGGAAAGTCTTACACCCCGCAGTCCTTCGCTAAAGACCTGGGCCTGAACGCGGACGATTACGTAATCGTTTCTTCCTTTAATCACCACCCTTTCTACGAGCAGTTTGTGCTGGAAGTACCGGATAACTGGAACTGGGAAAAAGTATACAATGTGCCGTTGAACGACTTCACCACGATCGCCGAGCAGGCAGTGATGAACGGGTATACCATTGCCTGGGCGGCGGATGTAAGCGAGAAAGGTTTTTCCTACAAAGACGGCCTGGCCATCGTTCCGGAGAAAGACTGGGCGGACTATTCAGCCAAAGATCGTGACGCACTGTTCACCCAGCCCGCTAAAGAAAAAACCATCACACAGGAAAACCGCCAGCTGGCTTTTGATAATTACGAAACGCAGGATGACCATGGCATGCACATCACGGGCCTGGCCAAAGATCAGCAGGGCAACAAGTTCTTTATCGTAAAAAATTCCTGGGGAACCGCGGGAAGTCCCTGCAATGGTTATTTCTACGCTTCCATGCCGTATTTCGCGTATAAGACCACCTGTTATATGGTGAATAAAAAAGCGATCCCGGCCGCGTTGGCAAAAAAGATGGGGATCCGATAAACAAATTCCTATGTGCTGTTTGTAACGGCATTGTTATACAGAGAAGCTGTTTCCGCAAGGGAGCGGCTTCTTTTTTAACTGATGGCTTCCCAGCTGCCCGCTCCTTCCCTAACCAGTTCAGGCTCCGGGCCGGTGCAGTCTATTACCGTTGAAAACACCATTCCTCCAGGCCCGCCATCCACCACGATGTCCACCAGATTGCCGAATTTATCATGGATGATCTCCGGGTCTGTATATTCTTCCACATATTCTTCAATGGGCAGTGAAGTGCTCATTACGGGATTCCCCAGTTCTTTCACGAGTGTGCGGCAGATCAGGTTATCGGGTATGCGGATACCGACGGTATCACGTTTTGTTTTGAGCATTTTCGGCACCTGCCTGCTGGCAGGCAGAATGAAGGTGTATGGCCCGGGCAGGGCTTTTTTCAGCATACGGAACAAAGGCGTGTCCACACTTTTGGTATAGTCCGTAAGATGGCTGAGATCATAGCAGATAAATGAAAAATGCGCTTTTTTCGCGTCTATCCCTTTGATCCGCGCGATCCTTTCCACGGCTTCGTGTTTGAAAATGTCGCAGCCCATGCCGTACACGGTATCTGTCGGGTATATCACCACCCCGCCATCCTTCAGACATTCGATGATCGTCTTCAGGTTTCGCGGGTTCGGATTTTGCGGATGCAGTTCTAATCTCATGAGCCTTGGTTTGTACTATAATAACAATCTTGTCCGTTGTTATGTTGCCGGTGGAAATTACGCATTCATGCGCAAACATAATATTCAATAATCTTGCTAACTTTCCGCCCGGTTTAGAAAACTACCCGGATGAAATTAAAAGGTATCGTCCCCAGAACCTGGCGGCTGTTTAAAAGAATTTTCCTCATACTGTTCGTAGCACAACTGTTGTATATTATCCTGTTACGCTGGGTAAACCCTCCTATCACCCTCACCATGATCAGCAGCTGGTTCAGCCTTTGGGGCACGGACAAAAGTTTCAAACGGGATTATGTGAACTTTGATGAGATGAGCCAGCATGTAAAACTGGCGGTCATTTCCAGCGAAGACCAGTTGTTTCCCGACCACGACGGCTTTGATTTCAAATCCATCGAAAAGGCGATGAAACACAACCAGAAAAGCAAAAAGATCCGTGGCGCCAGCACTATCAGCCAGCAGGTAGCCAAAAACGTATTTCTCTGGCAGGGCCGCAGTTATATACGGAAAGGGCTGGAAGTGTACTTTACTTTTATGATCGAGAAGATCTGGGGCAAAAAACGCATCCTCGAAATGTACCTGAATGTGGCCGAGATGGGCGAAGGCGTGTTTGGTGTAGAAGCAGCCGCACAGGCCAATTATCATAAACCCGCCGCCGCCCTCAACCGGGAAGAAGCCGCCATGATAGCGGCCTGCCTGCCAAACCCGGTGAGATACACCGTGAATCCTCCCGCGCGCATTACTGCCATCCGCCAGCGGAAAATACTGGTGCAGATGCGCAATCTCGCGCCTGACCCGGATGTGGCGGCACTGATAAAATGATCTTAATACTGTTTGTATTATTTCCCTGATTCCATTGCCGGGTTTAACATATGTTCAACCGCCTCCACGGCGGTTTTCAGGCGCTGCTCATAATCCCCCCGGATGTCCGCCCAGGGAATGCCGGAATTCACTACAATATCCCGGTAAATGTTGTAGAAATATTCTCTTTCTGAAGGATGGGGATGTTCCCGGAGCGGATCATCCGTCCAGGGAATATCTATGTAGGTAAGCAGGTAAAGATCATACTGCCGCGCCGCGATCATTTCGAGGATGCGCGGGTCGCATTCCCCGTATTTGGCTTCGCTCCATACTTTGATCACCTGCAGGTCCGTATCGCAAAAGATGAGCCCGTTTGCCCGGGAAGCGGTGTTGTCTTCCTGTTCCAGCTGGCCTTTTGCGATCGTAAGCAGGTCGCCTTGTTCGTAAGGCCTTATGATGCTAAGGTTCTCCAGGTATTCGCGCGCATATTCCCGCACCCATTCTGTATTGAAATGCGCGGCGAGCTGCTCGCTCAATGTGCTTTTGCCCGTAGATTCAGGGCCTATGACTACGATCCGTTTCAAGGATTGTTTTCGTTTAGCTGTTGACGGTAGAGTTTCCTCCAGTGGAAATAACCGTTTACCGCAACAATGAACAGGAATATCGTTAAAAGCGCTGTCAGTGCAAGGTGTTTGTAAAACAACAGCGGCACCGCCACAAAGTTGGAGATGTTGAGGAATATCCAGTTTTCGATCTTCCTTTTCGCCAGCAGCCACATACCGCTACAGGCCGTTGCGGATACAAATGCGTCCAGGATAGGAACGTCGGAGTCTGAGAACCTGCGAAGCAGGAAATAAATAATACTCCACCCTATTACTACAATAGCTACCGCGGTACCAAGCTCACGCCGGTTTACAGCGGATATGCCCACATGATCGCCGGCGCTTTTTGTATTACGGCTCCAATAGTACCAGCCATATACGCTCATGATAAAATAATAAGCGTTCAGCGCGGCTTCGGCGTACAATTTAAAATGCACCTGCGCCAGCATATACGTGTAAATGCCCGTGCTGACAAGCCCTGTAGGATACACCCATACACTGTTCTGCCGCGAGCACAACACGCTGATCACGCCGAACAGTACGGCGATGCCTTCCAGCAACGTCATCTGCTGAAATCCTTTTAATACTTCCTGGTAGATCTGTTCCATATCTGGTGAAAAAACGGGGGCTGAAATTCATCAGCCCCGCGAATGATTTTTATTCCTGGTCACCGATCAGCACGCCTGACACATTCCAGAAACTGAAGCTACCGCCCTCCGGTTTACCCAGCGGAATGGCCACCTGCAAGGTATGCCTGCCCGGCGTCAGCTCCGGCAGCGGAATGTCTACCGGCAGGGTTAAAGTGCCGGGGCACCAGTTGCTCCTGCTCAGGTCCGATGAAGATAACCCGTTTCCGAAATTACCGGATGCAGGATTCAACAAACGGTAAGTAGCGCAGTCTTCCCTCCATGGGAAAAAGTGATACGTCCTTTTGCCGTCTGCGAATATCTCGTTCAGCTTGGGATTAAACTCATCCCCGCCGCCCCAGCCGCCGTGGCCGGTAGTGATGTAACGGAGTTTGAGGTTTTTCACGCCCTGCGGCACGTCTACCGTTACGGTCAGCGAATCCTGGTCGAAGAGGGTGGCGTATTCCTGGCCGGCCATTTCCATGAGGTTCGTGGAGTTAAACACGGGCATCACCCATTTTTTATTCTCCGCGGTGGCCTCGCCGTCATAGCCGGGATAATATTTAAAACTGAGGCTGGTTTTGTGGCCGCCTTTGTCGTAGTTGCCGATATAGACACCGATCCATACTTCGCCTTGCAGGCGGGGGGAGAGATCGGAGATGTCCTGTTTATACACCGCTGAGTCCGCCCAGTCGTAGCCTTTGATGCGGGCCTGTGCGTTGAAATGCCTTACGCCGAAGGGTGTGAAGAAACGCATCAGTTCCAGCGGCGCCACGTAGTTATCTGTCGTTACGTAGCCCTGGTATTTTTTTCCGTTACGGCCGGTGGTGATCGGCAATACGGCTGCGCTTTGCTGAAGGCCGTTCAGAAAAGTAACGGCTTTGTCCGTCGGGATCATAAACACGGAACCGGTACGGTCATAAGCATCGCCGTTGGAGTATTGCGTCAGTTCGGCGAAGAGGCGCTGGCCTGGCTTGATGGCGGGCAGTTTTACTTTTTTCAGGATCACGGTACCGCCCGCGAATTTGTAGGTTGCGTTCAGCGTTTCGCCCGCAGGGTTCTCTATCTTGTTGCCCCAGCTGATCTGCTCGCGGTCAAAGATGGGCAGTGTGGTGTAACGGCTTTCTATCACCTGGCGCTGATAGGTGGGCTCATCCACGATCTTTCCTTTATTGGCGGGCCAGTTCAGCTCTTCGGCGGTTACCGTCCTGTATTCGATCTGCTTTGCGTAGGTTTCGGAATTGCCGTTGCGGATGGTTTTGAGCACAAGGCCCAGGCCCGGGGCGATGGTGATGCCCGGCGTGCCTTTTATTTTAAGATCGTTGGTATACCACACCTCGATGGTGTTCGACCGGATGAAGACTTTTGCTTTTTTACAGGGGACGCCGGCAATGGTGTCTATGCCGGGGATCAGTTCCGGTTTTACGTATTCGGAGAAAGGTTTTTTGAGGGTGTAGGTCTCGCCGTTGCTGTTCAGCACCTGGTAGCTGGCTTTTTCCCCGTAGTGGAGGAATTGTTGCTCCGTTTGCCTGCCCATGGGGGCCAGCCTCACTTCTTTTCCTTTGATATACAGCTTTTGCTCTCCGCGCGATTCTTTTCCATTGTTCTTAAAGCCATAGGTGATCACCGCTTCAGACTGTTGCGCAAACAAAGACGCACTGGTCATTACCAATGCGCATCCAATTAAAAACCCTCTCATAGACATTTTTTAATGATTGCAGGATGTAAAGCTAACAATCATAAACGAAAAAAGCGCAGCCTGGGGCCGCGCTTCTAACACTATCATTCACTCAACTATGGCTTATTCCGCTTCAGCTACCACTTCTTTCACTTCGGGGATCATACGCTTCATCATGCCTTCGATGCCGGCTTTGAGCGTGATCATGGAAGAGGGGCAGCCTGAACATGAGCCCTGCAGCATAACGGTTACAACGCCTTCGTTGTAATCTTTGAACTGGATGGCGCCGCCGTCCATTTCTACCGCGGGTTTCACGTAGTTTTCGAGTAATTCTTTGATCCTTTGTACAACGTCGCTTTCGTCGCCGCTGAACACGGGGGTGGACACGATATCGTCTTCGTTGATCACTGCGCGGTTGTCCTCCAGGTATTCCTTCAGGAACTGTTTGATCGTGGGGATCACATCCGCCCAGTCTGTATCGTTGGTTTTAGTAAGCGTCACAAAGTTGCTGCAGATGAACACGCCCCTGATAAAGGGGAAAGTAAACAGTTCTGCGGCCAGGGGGGATGGTGTGGTGCTGGCAGCATCCGGGAAATCGATAGATTTATTCGGATAGAGAAGCTTGTTCACCACAAACTTCATCGTTTCCGGGTTCGGCGTCATTTCCGTATAGATACTGATAATGGGATTTCCTGTTTTAATCATTATATACAATTTTCTCCTGCAAAATTAACAAAAAATGGCGATAGTTCGGGCGGTTAATCTTGTAGTGTTGGGAAAGCCGGCTATTTTTGCAGCATGAAACACACTAAATCCCTTCATGCCCGCAAAAGGATTGCGCTGATTGCACATGACCATAAAAAAGCGGAATTACTGGAGTGGGCCATTTACAACAAAACGGTGCTCACACGGCATGAACTGTGGGCAACGGGTACAACCGGGAAGTTGATCGAAGAGTCCCTGGACGTATCAGTCAGGAAACTGCTGAGCGGGCCGTTGGGCGGGGATCAACAGATCGGTGCGGCTGTTGCTGAAGGGCGTATTGATGTGATCATCTTTTTCTGGGACCCTATGGAGGCATTGCCCCATGACCCGGACATCAAAGCCCTGCTGCGGCTGGGCGTGGTATGGAACATCCCGATGGCCAGCAACCGGGCCTCCGCGGACTTCCTCATGACCTCACCGCTGATGCACCAGGAGTACACCGTAATCCTGCCGGATTACAGCCAGTACCTCGGCCGGAAAGTATAACCCCCGGTCTTTTTCCCGTCTGAATTCCACATAAGGCCTATGAAAAAGGGGCTGGTTCAAACCGGCCGGGGAGATGTTTTTCTGCAAAGCTGCCCTTATCCTGTCGCTTTTTAATCAAATCTGATAGTATTTTACCCAAAAGCATGAGCATATACGAAGCATATAGGATCGATATACGATCGTTATAGGCAAGATATAGGAGAGCACAGCGAAAATACCACCAGTTTCTACCGGTGGGCACTCTTATAGTGTTCTTTCAGCATATCTTCCCCGAAATCGTTTTTCAGGTCGCGGAAGGTGGTATGTACGTGGTTCGCGTTGTTTTGGGTATTGTCGTATTCTATCACGAAAGTCGGGCCCTGGATGCGGTAATAATGACCAATGCCCCACTTCCGGCCCCCGGCCCAGGCAAAATGTACGTTCTCCCAGCCTGCATTTTCCATTTCTTTCCACATCACTTCGGCCATCAGTTTGGTATAGCGGTCCACGTAAAGGGCGATGAGCATTTTCAGCTGTCTTTGCTCGCCGGGGTTCAGTTTGGCATACCCGAGGCCCGGAGGGTCCTGCAGCCAGGCCTTTCTTTTGTTGCTCGTGATGATGTCCGCCGGGGCCTTTTCAGCGATCACGGCCTCTTTCAGCTGTTGTTCATTCAGGCTGTCCAGCAGTTCAAAGGCCAGATCGGCTTCTTCCTTTAGTATCTGCTGCCCTTTCTTCGGGCCGTCCGGCACAATGGCCGGGTTGGAGCCCATAAACATCGGGCTGCCGGTCATCCATTTGTTTTCCAGCGCGGAGAAGTTCAGCGAAAGATGATGCCCTTCCACCCGCCAGCCCCAGGGTTTTCCCGCAGCGGGATCGCCAAAGACGGAAAAGTAATATTTGCCCGCATCGCGGTAATCATCGTTTTCTCCCCGGCCTTCCAGCGCGCGCAATACATATTCCAGCTGCACGATGGCGGTGGCTTTGGTATAACCGTTGTTGCTCATGCAGCGTTTCAGCAGTGCATAAGCTGCCGTGCGCTGGGTTTCGTTCATTTCTTTTAAGGGAAGCCCTTTCCTGGCGCGGGGTACAAAATGCCAGTTGTACCGCTCTTCGTCATCCCAGCTGAATTGCGTTTTGGCAAGCAATTCTTTATCCAGCGTGCGGAGGAATTGCTGTGCGGCTTTTTCAGCGGTCTGAGCGGGCGCCTTGCAACACACAACTGTAAATAATATGATCAGGAGAATCTTATGCATGTGCGTGGAATCTTAGGGTAAGCACAACTCTTTGAGGAATTGTAATGTTAAAGTACAAATCTTTCCCGGCCGTTTCGTACAATTCCTATTTGGGATTTGCTCTTTGGAATTCTATTTTCGCAGTTTACGGTTTTTAAAGTATCAGGAAATGGTGAAGCACTTATTGGCAGGATTATTACTCTTTGGCCTGGTTCAGCAAACACTCGCGCAGCAACCGCCCAAGCGGGAACTGCGGGCCGTCTGGATCGCGACGATCGAAAATATAGACTGGCCGTCCCGCAAGGGATTGAGCGCCGATGAGCAGAAACGCGAGTTTATCGCGCTGCTGGATCAGCACCAGCGGAACGGGATGAACGCCATCGTGTTCCAGGTAAGGCCGGCTGCCGATGCTTTTTATCCTTCTCCTTATGAGCCCTGGAGCGAATACCTCACCGGCAGGCAGGGCCAGCCGCCCATTCCATACTACGATCCGCTGGAGTTCATGATCACGGAAACGCATAAACGCGGAATGGAATTTCACGCATGGTTCAATCCCTACCGCGCCGTGGCAAATACCCGCTCCAGCAGCATCGCGCCCAATCATATCACCCGTACCAAACCCCAGTGGTTCCTCACTTACGGGGATAAAAAATACTTCGACCCCGGCATTCCCGAAGTGCGCAACTATGTAACAGATGTGATCCGCGATGTGGTGAAACGATACGACATAGACGCCATTCATTTCGACGATTACTTTTACCCCTACCGCATTCCAGGCCGCGACTTTCCAGACGCCGGCTCCTACCGCCTCTACGGCAAGGGCCGCTACCTGGACGAATGGCGCCGTTTCAACGTGGACACCATTATACAAATGCTCAGCTCCACCATCAAGGCCGAAAAACCCTGGGTGAAGTTCGGCATCAGCCCCTTCGGCGTATGGCGCAACCGTGACCAGGATCCGGACGGCTCCGCCACCCGCGCGGGCGTTACCAACTACGACGATCTCTACGCGGATGTGATCAAATGGCAGCGCCTCGGCTGGATAGATTACCTCACCCCGCAGCTGTACTGGGAGTTCGGCCACAGGCTGGTGCCTTATGAAGTGGCCGTTACCTGGTGGGCGCAACATGCGTATGGCCGGCATGTATATATCGGCCACGCGCCTTACCGCATTGGCAGTACGGCCGGCTGGAAAGACCCGCGCGAAATGGGCCGGCAGATCAACGCCGCCCGCTCGCTCAACACTGTGCAGGGCAGCGTTTATTTCAGTTCCAAATCCTTTAACGGCAACCCGCTTGGGTTTGAGGACACGCTCAGGAACCACCTTTATCATTATCCCGCGCTGCGGCCCACCATGCCCTGGCTGGACAATGCGCCGCCTGAAGCCCCGTATTTCATAGATGCCTTTGAAAGGCCCGAGGGGCTGGAAGTGCGCTGGGCGGACAATGATACCTCGCACCAGACCAAACAATATGTGCTGTATAAATTCCGGGAAGGGGAAGTAGTGAATGTGAACGACCCGACGAAGATCCTGGCGATCCTGCCGCAGATGACGGACCCGATGCATATGGACAAAACATACATTAAAGGGCAGAAATATATTTATATAGTTACGGCTCTTGATCGTATGCAAAATGAAAGCATGATCAGCGATCCGCTCCGTGTGGAAATCGTGAATGGCAAGCCCACATTTGAGTTCGAGCCCTGACAGTTAGAGTTTTACACAACTTATTACCAGGCCGGGAATCACTCCCGGCTTTTTTGTCCCCGGGAGGCTTTTGGGGGCGTTCAATTTTCATTTATTTCAAATGAAAGTACGGCCATTTTTAAGTTTTTCTAAATTTTGGGGCTTTAATATAACTTTCCGTAAAAAATACCGCGTTCCTTTAGTATCTTTAAACCGTTCCCAAAGCAATTACGGTACCTGAGCCTGGGGCATAAGCGCCTGCCGGGAGGAGTGTATCTGATAAAAAGGAAAAAATCTAAAGCCAATGGAAAAAGTGAGCCAAGAGCAGGGTTTGTATCGTGCGGAATTTGAACATGATGCGTGCGGTACGGGCTTTACCGCCCACATTAAAGGAAGGAAGTCGCACCAGATCATTCGTGATGCATTGACCATGCTGGAAAATATGGAGCATCGCGGTGCCTGTGGCTGCGAACGTACTACCGGTGATGGCGCCGGCATTCTTATTCAGATGCCGCATGAGTTCCTGTATGCGGAATGTTTAAAATTAGGCATCCGCCTCCCCGAAACCGGTAAATACGGTGTCGGAATGGTATTCTTCCCGAAAGAACCACGCTGGCGCGAAGAGTGCCGCGAGATTATACAACGCTGCGCGGAAAAAATGGGCCTTGAAATCCTGGGTTACCGCAAAGTACCCGTTCGCCCCGATGGCATCGGCGAAACAGCCCTGTCCGTAGAGCCGGAGATTGAACAGCTGTTCATTGCCTGCCCCTACCACATTTCCGATCCGGAAGAGTTTGAGCGCAAACTGTTCGTCCTGCGTAATTATATTACCAAAACCGTTCGCAACTCTATCCCGAAAGACAAAGCAGAAATCTATTTCGCATCGTTCTCCCACAGAACGATCGTATATAAAGGTCAGCTCACCACTTACCAGGTTGGTCATTATTACACCGACCTGCGTGACGAGCGGATGGTATCCGCATTCGGGCTTATCCACAGCCGTTTTGCCACCAATACCTTCCCCAGCTGGAAACTCGCGCATCCCTTCCGTTACATTGCTCACAACGGTGAGATCAATACGCTGAAAGGCAACCTGAACTGGCTGCGGGCGGGCGAGAACAGCTTTGTGACCAAATATTTTACCCCGGAGGAAATGGAAATGCTGGCTCCCATCGTGGACGAAGGCCAGTCTGATTCCGCCTGCCTGGACAACGTGATCGAACTGCTGAACCTTACCGGCCGCTCATTGCCCCACGTAATGATGATGCTCATCCCCGAAGCATGGGATGGCAACGAAGCGATGGACCCGGTGAAAAAAGCATTCTACGAATACCACGCTTCTCTCATGGAGCCCTGGGACGGCCCGGCTTCCATCTCTTTCACAGATGGCAAGATCATCGGCGCCACCCTTGACAGGAACGGCCTCCGCCCTTCCCGCTTCGTGGTGACCAAAGACGACCGCGTGATCATGGCTTCCGAAGCCGGCGTATTGCCCATCGATCCGAAAAACGTAAAAGAAAAAGGCCGTCTCCAGCCGGGCAAAATGTTCGTGGTGGATATGGAACAGGGCCGCATCATCGGCGACGAAGAGCTGAAACAGAGCATTTGCTCCCAGCAGCCTTACGCCGAATGGCTCAATAAATATAAGATCCGCCTGGACGAACTTCCGGAGCCGCGCGTAACTTTCACGCACCTGGAGCACGAGCAGATATTTAAATACCAGCGCGCTTTCGGTTACACTACCGAAGACCTGGAAACCATTATCGCTCCGATGGCGATCGACGGCAAAGAGCCGATCGGTTCCATGGGTACGGACGTGCCCCTGGCCATCCTCAGCGATCAGCCGCAGCACATCAGCAGCTACTTCAAACAGCTGTTTGCACAGGTGACGAACCCGCCGATCGATCCCATCAGGGAAAGACTGGTGATGAGCCTGGCTACTTTCCTCGGCAACAACGGTAACCTTCTCGACGAAGATCCGATGCACTGCCATAGCATTGCGCTGCCGCACCCGATCCTGAACAACTATGAGCTGGAGAAGATCCGCAGTATAGATACCGGTGCCTTCCAGGCGAAAACTTTACATACCTATTTCAAGGCGGACGGTAAATCCGGTTCCCTCGAAAAAGGACTGGCGCGTCTTTGCCGTTATGCGGTAGACGCAGTGGAAGATGGCTTTGAAGTGATCATCCTGTCGGACAGGGCGATTGATTCCGAACATGCCGCTATTCCTTCCCTGCTGGCGCTTTCCGCGGTGCATCACCACCTCATCCGCAAAGGTTACCGTGGCCAGGTTGGTCTTGTGGTGGAAGCCGGCGATGTAGTGGAAGTACATCACTTCGCCTGTCTCCTCGGTTTTGGCGCCACCGCCATCAACCCTTACCTGGCGCTCAGCACCATCCGCGACATGCGCCTGAAAGGCAAGTTGCAGACAGAGCTGGATGTGGACAAACTGAAAAAGAATTATGTAAAAGCCATCTGCGAAGGGCTCCTCAAAGTGTTCTCCAAGATGGGCATCTCCACCCTGCAATCATACCAGGGCGCGCAGATCTTTGAAATACTCGGTATCAACAAAACCGTGGTGGATAAATATTTCACCGGTGCCGTTTCCCGCATCCAGGGTATGGGCCTCGATGAGATCGCACAGGAAACACTAGCCAAACACTGGACCAGCTACGGCCGGAAAGAAACACCGGTTCAGCGCCTGAGCACCGGCGGTGTGTACCAGTGGAAACGGAAAGGTGAATTCCACCTTTTTAATCCCACTACCATCCACCTGTTGCAGTATTCCACCCGCATGAACGATTACGGCATTTTCAAAAAATATTCAAAAGCTGTAAACGATCAGGCGGAAAAAGCGGCTACACTGCGCAGTATGCTCACCTTCAAACGCAACCGCAACCCGGTGCCGCTGGAAGAAGTTGAATCCGCGGAAAGCATCCTGAAACGTTTTGCCACCGGCGCCATGAGCTTCGGCTCCATCAGCCACGAGGCACACTCCACGCTGGCGGTAGCGATGAACCGCATCGGTGCGAAAAGCAATACCGGTGAGGGTGGTGAAGATGAAATGCGTTATGAGGTATTGCCGAACGGCGATTCCATGCGCTCCGCCATCAAACAGGTAGCGTCCGCCCGTTTCGGGGTGACCAGCTACTACCTCACCAATGCAGACGAATTACAGATCAAAATGGCGCAGGGCGCGAAGCCCGGCGAAGGTGGCCAGCTTCCTGGTCATAAAGTGGATGACTGGATCGGGAAAGTGCGTCACGCTACCCCCGGTGTAGGTCTGATCTCACCGCCGCCGCACCACGATATTTATTCCATCGAAGATCTGGCGCAGCTGATCTTTGACCTGAAAAATGCCAACCGCGCGGCGCGCATCAGTGTGAAGCTGGTGTCCAAAGCCGGTGTAGGCACCATTGCGGCGGGCGTTGCCAAAGCACATGCCGATGTGATCCTGGTATCCGGCCACGACGGCGGTACCGGCGCATCTCCCATCAGCTCCGTGAAACACGCCGGCCTGCCATGGGAACTGGGCCTGGCAGAAACGCACCAGACGCTGGTACGTAACAAACTCCGCAGCCGTGTGACCGTTCAAACCGATGGTCAGCTGAAGACCGGCCGCGACATCGCGATCGCTACCTTACTCGGCGCCGAAGAATGGGGCATCGCCACCGCGGCCCTGGTAGTGGAAGGTTGCATCATGATGCGCAAATGCCATCTGAACACCTGTCCTGTAGGCGTTGCCACACAGGATCCCGATCTGCGCAAACGCTTCAACGGCACCGCTGACGCCGTAGTGAACTTCTTCCACTTCATGGTGGCTGAATTCCGCGAGATCATGGCCGAGCTTGGTTTCCGCACCGTTCAGGAAATGGTGGGCCAGGTGGAAGTGCTGAAAGTAAGAGAGAACATTACACATTGGAAATACAAACACCTGGACCTCTCCCCCGTACTGTACCGCGAACCGGCTTCCGACGAAACCGGCCTGTACAAACAGGAAGAGCAGGATCACGGTCTTGCCGAAGTGCTGGACTGGCAGTTGCTCAAAGCCGCCAAACCCGCGCTGGACAGCAAAACCAGGGTGTATGGCACATACAAGGTGAAGAATACGGACCGTACTGTCGGTACCATTCTTTCCAACGAAATTTCCAAGCGCTACAAAAGCGAAGGATTACCGGAAGATACCATTCACAATAAGTTCACCGGTTCAGCCGGCCAGAGCTTTGGCGCATTTAATACTAAAGGTGTAACGCTGGAACTGGAAGGCGAAGCGAACGATTACTTCGGCAAAGGCCTGTCCGGCGCCAAGCTGATCCTTTACCCTTCCACCGAAGCAGGGTTTAAAGCGGAAGAAAACATCATCGCGGGCAACGTTGCGCTGTATGGCGCTACATCCGGCGAGGCGTACATCCGCGGTAAAGCGGGCGAACGCTTCTGCGTACGTAACTCCGGCGCAACGGTAGTGGTAGAAGGCACCGGCGACCACGGCTGTGAATACATGACCGGCGGCAACGCGGTGATCCTCGGGGAAACCGGCCGCAACTTCGGTGCGGGCATGAGCGGCGGTATCGCCTATGTGTACGACGTGAAGAGCACCTTTGCATCACAGTGCAACCTGGACATGATCGACCTGGACCCGGTAGGCGAAGAAGACGCCGCCATCCTCCAGGACCTGATTTCCAAACACCACGCTTATACGAACAGTACAGTGGCGAAGTTCATCCTGAAAGACTGGGAGAACCAACTGCGCCACTTCGTGAAAGTATTCCCGAAAGAATACAAAGCGGCCCTCAAGGCAGTAGCCACCAAGGGTGTGAAGCACAAAGCGTAACAAACAAATTTTAAAAGCGGACAAGCAGAGATAGATATGGGTAAACCAACAGGATTTCTGGAATTTACAAGGGAGCTTCCCGGTAAAGCTGACACCAAAAGCAGGGTGAAGCATTATAACGAATTCGTAGAGCGGTTCAGCGAACCGAAGCTCAACGAACAGGCGGCGCGCTGCATGAACTGCGGCGTACCCTTCTGCCACAGTGGATGCCCCCTGGGTAACGTGATCCCGGAATTTAACGATGCCGTTTACCGGAAAGACTGGCAGGAAGCATACGACGTGCTTTCTTCCACCAACAACTTCCCGGAATTTACAGGACGTATTTGTCCTGCCCCCTGCGAAAGCTCCTGCGTGCTGGGCATCAACCAGCCCCCGGTAGCCATCGAGGAAATTGAAAAACATATTATTGAAGTTGCTTTCGATAAAGGCCTGGTAAAGGCCAAAGTACCCCGCGTACGCACCGGCAAAAAAGTAGCCGTGATCGGTTCCGGCCCCGCAGGCCTTGCTGCCGCGGCACAGCTGAACTATGCTGGTCACAACGTAACCGTGTTTGAAAGGGACGACAAACCCGGCGGCCTTCTCCGCTACGGCATACCGGACTTCAAACTGGAAAAATGGGTGATAGACCGCAGGATCACGCTGCTGGAAGAAGAAGGCATCGAATTCCGTTGCAACGCAAATGTAGGTGTGAATGTGAGTGTGAATGACCTCCTCCGTGAATACAACGCGGTAGTACTGGCGGGTGGTTCCACCATTCCCAGGGATCTTGCTATCCCCGGCCGTGAGCTAAAGGGCGTGCATTTTGCCATGGACTTCCTGAAACAGCAGAACAAAAGAGTGAGCAAAATAAAAGTAGATGGTGAAGACATTCTTGCAAAAGGCAAAAATGTAGTGGTGATAGGCGGCGGCGATACCGGTTCCGACTGTGTGGGCACTTCCAACCGTCATGGTGCGGTGGGCGTAACACAACTGGAACTGTTGCCCAAACCCCCGGGCGAAAGGACTCCTTTTATGCCCTGGCCTTCTTACCCGATGGTGCTGAAAACCTCTTCTTCCCACGAGGAAGGCGCGGACCGCAAATGGGCCATCGCTACGAAAGCATTTGTGGGTGACGACAAAGGCAACCTGAAAGGTTTGCTGCTGGTGGACCTGCAATGGTCTCTCGGTGAAAACGGCGCTCCCGCAAGATTTACCGAAGTGCCGGGCTCCGAAAGGGAAGTGCCTTGCGAGCTGGCTTTACTGGCAATGGGTTTTATTCAACCACAACATAAAGGAATGCTGGAAGACCTCGGCGTTGAAACAGATGACCGTGGAAATGTGAAAGCTACTGAAAAAGCTTATCAAACCTCCATCCCCAAAGTATTTGCAGCAGGCGACATGCGCCGCGGGCAGTCTCTGGTGGTATGGGCGATCAGTGAGGGACGCGAATGTGCGAGAAAGGTAGATGAGTTTCTGATGGGTACTTCCCAGTTGGAAAGCAAGGACCATTCATTGATGTTCTTGTCTATGTAAATCTCGAATTTTAAGTCTTCTCATAAGCAGGTTTAGATTTTGTTGTAACCTTCAGCCGGGCCGGGTTTTTACCCGGCCTTTATTTTTCCCCGCCTCTTACCATTCCATTAAGCCCGGCCCCCATGAATTTGATATAGTTTTTATTTGTTAAATTTAGACTACCTAACCAAATTCAAACTCTATGCGTTGGCAAGGACGCCGTCAAAGCGGTAATGTTGAAGATCGTCGCGGTTCATCACGCGGGGGTATGGTGGCCGGCGGTGGCATCGGTGCCGTCGTGATCGCCCTGTTAATTTATTTTCTCGGCGGCGATCCATCCCAGGTGATAGACATGCAGCAGCAAGGCGGCCAGCAGCAGCAAATGTCCCCGGCACAACAGGCTGCCGAAGCTGCGGCCGATTCCCTGGTACGTGTAGTGCTGGCTGAAACCGAAGATGTGTGGAACAAAGAGTTCGCACAGATGAACCGGCGGTACCAGGAACCCAAGCTGATCCTGTTCTCGGGCATGGTGCAATCCGCCTGCGGCAACGCCTCTTCCGCCTCTGGCCCTTTCTACTGCCCCGCGGATTACCAGGTGTACATCGACCTTTCTTTTTACGACGAATTGCAAAAACTGAACGCCACCGGCGATTTTGCCATGGCATACGTAGTAGCCCACGAAGTGGGCCACCATGTGCAGAACCTCCTGGGTATCTCCGAAAAGGTACAGGCCCAGCGCGGCCGCGTGAGCGAAACGGAATACAATAAACTTTCTGTAAAGCTGGAACTGCAGGCGGACTTCCTGGCCGGCCTCTGGGCTCATCACACCCAGAAACTGCAAAACGTCATTGAGCCCGGAGACATCGAAGAAGCCCTCAACGCCGCGAACGCTATCGGTGACGACCGTCTCCAGAAACAGTCACGCGGATACGTCGTGCCGGATGCTTTTACACATGGCACCTCCGCCCAGAGAATGTACTGGTTCAAAAAAGGATTTGAAACCGGCGATCTCCGCCAGGGTGATACCTTCAATAGTGTACAATGAAAAAACAGATAGTCTGGAAAGGTCTGGATATGCAGGCAATGGAATACTGCAATGTGGAAATCACAGATACAGACATCCGTATCGACGGTTCCATTGTTGGTTTTGGTGATGACACCCCATTTTCAGTTACCTACGATATTATCACTGACCGCAACTGGGAAGTGACCGCGCTGGAAATGGCCGTTGAGCGTTCCGGCGATTGCGCGTGGATCTCCATCCAGCGCGACCCGGACGGAAAGTGGACCCAGAGCGGCCATGCCCGCCCGGAATGGTTTGAATGCATTGACATAGATATTTCCCTCACGCCTTTCACCAATACCCTTCCCATCCGAAGGCTGGACCTGCCGCTCAACGAGCGGACCGAGATACAGGTGCTTTACATCAACGTGCTCGACAACGAGATCAAACCACTTTCCCAATGGTACACGCGGCTTTCGGAAGACAAATATCTTTTCGAAGGAGTGGTGAAAGATTTTAAAGCAGAGATCACCGTGGATGAAGACGGGCTGGTGACAGACTATCCCGGGCTTTTTACCCGCGTCAACGCTTAAAATTTATAGTGCTTTTTTAAGAGGAAAAGATACGACGGCGGCATGTGATGAATGAATACATTTTTGCCGTCGAACGGGAATCTCTGGTGATATTCCGCATCGGCCATTAATATCACCGGTGTGCCGCAGGTCATGTAATTATTACTGAAAACATAGGCGGGTTGCTTCAGTTCTTTTAAGTGTTTCCTGGATATCTTATACACAAACCGCCCCAGGTACTTCTGAAACCTGCGCACAGAGCGGTTTGTAGTCCGTTGCATTTTATTGTACACACTCCGCGCATACCAGCGTACGATCAGATTTTGTTCTTTCAGCTGTTTATCCACATTCAGAAAGGGATTGATCTTATTAAAATCATTTTTCGCCTGGAGGGACAACGGCGTTTCCGGCACCCAGTCCTCGCTGTTCACGATCCTCAATCCCCAACCATTGGCCGTGATGCTTTCAAAATCATACGCGTAATAAAGATTGCCGGGTTTTGGTGCGGCGCTGCAATAGGTTTTGTATTGTATATCCTCCGGCATGCCGGGAAGATATTCGAGATAAGAGCGGGTAAGAAAAGCGATCGCCCCGCCCTGGCTATGTCCGGCGATGATAAATTCTTTTATCCCCTCCGCATACATTTGTTTTACCTGTTTCACCAGGTAGGGCGCCATAAATCCGAGTGATACCGTCCAGCCGACGTGCACGTAAGCCGTGCTGTCATTGGCGGACAGCTGGTAATCCCAGCGGGTGGAGTCCGTAAGTTGCAGTGTGCCTTTGGCCGGGATCATCGCCGCATAAAAATTCGCAAGCCAGCTTACATCTTTGGGAATAGTACCGCGGATGCGGATCACGCCAACGCCATCGTTTCTTTTCCATATTGCGAACTGGTTAAAAAAACCGACTTCCGGCGACACGTATACGAGGGAAAAATTTGCGGGATGTTCTTTCTGAAATGTGGCGCTATCTCCCCGTTCCGGCAGGCTCATCAGTTCAAAATATTCTTTGGGGTCGAAGCCGGGTTTCAGTTGCTGTGCCTGGAGCGGAAAGTAAATACAGCACAGCAAAAACCAAAAAACAGGGCGCATGCGTTTTTTTGTAAACATAACAAAAAAGATGTTCTATTGTTGATATCCCGTAAATTGCAAATCTCGTACCTTATCCGAAACTATATGCTTACAATTTCTATTGCCAAACCGGAACAGACGCACATTATCCGCGAAATTGCACAGATCACCTGGCCCGTGACCTTCGGCCATATTCTTACAAAAGAGCAGCTCGATTATATGCTGAACATGATGTACAGCGAAGATGCCCTGCTGGACCAGATCATGAACAAAGGTCACGTTTTTCTCCTGGCCCAGGCTGACGGCGAGTTTGGCGGTTATGCTTCTTATGAGCTCAACTACCAGGACAAACCGGTATCAAAGTTGCATAAAATATACGTGCTGCCGCAGATGCAGGGAAAAAGCGTGGGCAAGGCGCTGGTGAATGAAGTAGCCGCCATTGCACAAAAAGCCGGGATGGAGTATCTTTCGCTGAATGTGAACCGCCAGAATAACGCAGTGGGATTTTATGAGCGGTATGGTTTTGTGAAAGTAGGCGAAGAAGACATTGATATCGGGAACGGCTATTTTATGAACGATGCGGTAATGCAAATGAAGTTATAACCAGGCTATGATACAACCTAAAAACCTAATGCCAATACTGGCGGTGATGGTCCTCCTTTTCACCGCTTCCTGTGCGCGTAAAGTAACGCAGGCCGGGAAGGCGTCCTATTACGCGGACAAATTCCAGGGCCGCAAAACTGCCAGCGGCGAAACGTTCAAACAAAACCGGATGACCGCCGCACATCAAACCCTTCCCTTCGGCACCAAAGTAAAAGTCACCAACCTGGATAATGGCAAAACCATCAAAGTGCGTGTGAACGACCGCGGGCCTTTTGTTGCCGGCAGGATCATCGACCTGTCTAAAAAGGCCGCGCGTAAACTGGGAATGACACAGGCCGGCGTGGCAAATGTGAAGATCAAATACAAAAAGAAACGGTAGTAACCTGCCACCTAACCCGGTCAGATCCAAAGGCTCCGGCTGTTAATTCTCTATTAAAAATACCCCTCCAGGCCTTTCTTTTAACAAATTTTCGTCATATATTCGGGTAAAGTGATGTGTTCACCCATGGATAACTGGTTTTATCTTCCCACCGTTTCCGATGAACGCCCTCCGATGACCAACTTGCCCGCTTATCCGGATTTTACCCTTACCCTTTCCGGCAATGAATGGCGACAGGCAGAATTTATCAACATCAGCAAACTGTGCACTGTTGGTGAGGAGGTGGATGAGATCAAAGAAGTTTGGATCAATCATAGCCGGGAATTTGCTGACGGCATCCGTTCGTTTCATCGCCTTCATATCCGGCGCCAGATAGGCGCAGCGGAACTGTTCATCCCTTTATTCGAACTGAAATCCCTTCTCAGAAGCCATACGCTCGGCAGCATCGCCCTGGACGATCGCGCCGGTTTTGTAAAAAACGGCTTTGCCCTCAATACTCTCTCCGGTTATTTTTACGGGCTTGAAGAAAACGGCATTGTAAAATCGCTGGGCGTACATACCGCCACAGGCCTTGCTGACCGTGAAATTGCCCGCCTCGTTAAAAACTTTTCCCTGATTTACGTACATTGGTGTAACTGTAACATCTTAACACCCTGATCTCATGAACATCACCCTCGGCAGGGTGGTCATCCTCGTGGAAGACTATGATGCCGCTTTGCTTTTTTACGAAAAAACTCTCGGCGCCAAAAAGATCGTGGATTACACCGTGGGCAACCAACGTTTCCTTCATATTGGCTTCAGCGGCGGCGGCGCGGGCATCTGGTTCCTCGCGGCGGACGGGCCGGAACAACAATCCCTCATTGGCAACCAAACCCACCAGCAACCCACACTGGTCATGTACACGGATGAATTCGAAAACCTGCACGAACGTCTCCGCAAAAACGGTGTCACCATCAACCGGCCACCAGTGTACGGGCCGGACAGCTGGTATCTCCACTTCCTGGACCTCTACGGAAATGAGATCGTACTGGTACAACCGATCCGGTAAAATCCGCCATCTCTCAGGCAATTGTCACTTTTCCACATCGCGCTTGCATCTGCGGTGGTAGTCTGTTTTATTTGTAGACATGAATAAGATAAGCTACTCTTTCCTGCTGCTGGCTGCGCTGGCTACAGGCCATACCCTGCGGGCACAATCCCCTGCCGCCACCGAGGTGGTGCTGCCCGGCTTTACGGCCTACGCCGTTCCCGAAGAAAAAGGCGTGGACATCTCCGGCAGGCGCGGAGTTGTAAGCTGGACGGACAGTTCCAGCGCCGTCAATTTTTATTTCCATGCCGCCAACCCCGGTGCGCTGAAGATCGGCCTGCAGGCCAAAAGCGATGCGCCGTCCAAAGTACGCATGAGCATCAACGGCACGGAGAAAATAATCAACATCCCTGCCGGTGCGGATTATGCCACCATCCCTGCGCTTCAAACCAAACTGAAACAACCGGGCTTTTACACCATTTCACTGAAAGGTGTGGAAAAACAAGGTTCTGTGTACGCAGATGTAAAAGGTGTAACACTGGAAGGCGCCGCCACCAAAGACATTCAGTTCAATCCCAAGTCATGGCGCCGCTCCGCTTCCGTACACCTGAACTACACCGCGCCGGAAGGCACCGATGTGGAATGGTTTTATGGTGAGATCAAAGTGCCGGAAGGAGAAGACAAGCTCGGCACCTATTTTATGTCCTGCGGTTGGCACCGCGGATATTTCGGGATGCAGGTGAACAGCCCGACCGAAAGAAGGATCATCTTTTCAGTGTGGGATTCCGGTAAAGAACCGGATGACCGTGCCAAGGTGAAATACGAAGACCAGGTAACCCTGCTGGGCAAAGGTGACAGCGTAGTGGCGCAGGGTTTCGGCGGCGAAGGTACCGGTGGCCACAGCCATTGGAAATACATGTGGAAAGCCGGCGAAACTTACCGCTTCCTCATGCACGCCGTACCCACCGGCACCGTTACCCAGTACACCGCTTACTTCTACGTGCCCGAGCACAAAGAATGGAAAATGATCGCCAGCTTCCGCGCACCGAAAGACGGCAAATACATGGGCCGTCTCTATTCTTTCCTTGAAAACTTCAGCTTCGAAAACGGCTTCCAATACCGCAAAGGTTATTATGGCAATCATTGGGTAAAATCCAGTAAAGGCGAATGGATCGAGCTTACAAAAGCACGCTTCAGCAACGATGCTACAGCCCGCGCCAAAGACCGCCTCGATTTTGGCGGCGGATCTGAAAATGGTATGTTTTATCTCTGGACCGCCGGTTTTGTGCCCGCGAACGCCAAAATGGGCGATGTTTTTGAAAGAGCGCCGCTGGGTAAAGCGCCCGAAATTGAACTGCCTAAATTTTGATTTTCATTCATTTAGCGTTGAAGGGTCCGCCATATGGCGGGCCTTTTTTTGTCAAACAAACTAGTCATGGTGTAAAATATATTTTACATTTTGTAAAATAAACCTATCTTTATTAAAATCAATTCGCCATGAAACCGAAATATCTCTTACCGCATGTGTACAAAAAGATCGGTTGGTTTATCGCCATTCCTTTCCTGACGTACGCCATTTATTCCTACATCCTGGGAGACATATTCACGCTGCCCTACAGTGCGGACAGCCTGGAAAATAAAATTCCGCTCTTCGGCACGATTATGCTGATCGGGCTCTTCGCCGGGTTGCTGCTGGTATCTTTCAGCAAAGAAAAAACAGAGGATGAATACATCAGCAGGCTACGCCTGGAATCGTTGCAGCTGGCGGTGATCATCAATTACATATTGCTGATCATTGCGGCGCTGGCGCTTTACGGGCTGGACTTCCTTTCGGTGATGACCTACAACATGTTCACCGTTCTGCTGATCTTCATTATCCGTTTTAATTTTTTACTCTACCGCAACAAGACCGCTTATGAAAAACAGCATTAAGGTGGAACGTGCCCGGAAGAATCTCACGCAGGATGAACTGGCGCGGCTGACGGGCGTTTCACGGCAAACCATTAATACCATCGAATCCAATAAATACGTGCCTTCCACCATTCTGGCCCTGAAAATTTCGAGGGTATTCGAAAAGCCGCTGGAAGAGATCTTCGAGCTGGAAGAAGGAGATTAGATCCCGGCTTTTTTTGTATACAGCCGCCGTTGTGAATATCACGCCGGCGGCTGTTCTTTTTTCATCCCGCACAATGTTCTATTTTAGCATAAAATACCCCGGTATGGCTAAACACGCACTGCTGCCAATTCCAGACGCAATCAATCCTTTCAGGGTACGGAAGCAACGGCTGATGAACTTTAACCCGGTAACCGCGAGCACCTCCAGGAAACCGGTGGACCATGTGCGTATCACCGTTTTCGAATATTCGGCGGATACCGTGAAGGAAGAAGTAATGGAAAAGGTGGCCGACTGTTTCCGCTTCCGCGAATCGGACTGCATCAAATGGATCAATGTGGATGGCATCCGGCGGGAAGAAGTGGAAGCGATCTGCAAAAATTACCAGGTTCACTACCTGCTGATGGAAGATATCCTGAGCGAAGGGCAGCGCGCCAAGATGGATGAGATCGGTGATAATCTTTTTTGTCTCCTGCCCATGATGTTTTTCCAGTCGCAAAGCTCCACGGTGAACCAGGAGCAGGTGAGCCTGGTGCTGGGAAAAAATGTGGTTATCTCTTTCCAGGACGATCCGGACCGCGATGTGTTCAACCCCATTCGCGACAGGCTCCGCACCGGTGGCACCAAACTTCGCACCTCCGGCGCGGATTATCTTTTTTATTCGCTGCTGGATGTGATCGTGGATAATTATTTTGTCGTGATGGACAACCTCGGTGAAAGGATTGAAGTGCTGGAAGAGATCATCCCCCGCCAGCCAACTAACCGGACGCTGGCGCGCATCAATTATTTAAGAAAGGAAATGCTCGTTTTCAAAAGGGGTATAGCACCTGTGCGAGAGCTGCTGGGCGGGCTGCTCAAATCGGAAAATGCGCTGCTGGAACAAAACACCGAAAAATATTTCAAGGATGTGTATGATCACATCGTGCAGGCGGTGGATATGGCGGAGAGTTACCGCGACCTGGTCATGAACCTCCAGGAGCTGTATCATGCGCAGATGAACCAGAAGCTGAACGAAGTAATGAAAGTTCTTGCCGTGGTAACCACGCTGATGGCGCCTCTCACGGTGATCACGGGCATTTACGGGATGAACTTTGACCATATGCCGGAGCTGAAAACACCTTACGGATACTTTGTGGTGTTAAGTATCATGACCGTCATGTTCATTGGCATGATCATTATTTTCAGGAAACGCGGCTGGTTCTGATTATTTCTTTTTATACACCGGCACGGTGGAGCAAGGTTCCCCGTACATGATGCTTTTCACTACAGGTCTAAGCACCCGGGTAATTTCCACATAAGCCGCTTCGCTGACGGTTTTGTCCCCACAACCTTTTACAACGATACGCTGATCCTGGAACTGCGCGGGATCGATCGCCGCGATATTTTTCAGGTACAAAGTTTTATGTACAAACTCCGCGTCGCCGAAAGCATAAAATTTAGCGACAGGCTCCAGGTAACTTGCTACAAGCATATAAGCCCATAAAGGTACGATGGCATCCGCGGTACAGGTGATGGCTACATTTTTATCACGGTATGTTTCCCAATCCAGGGCGAGCAGCGCGGCACGAAAATCTTTTTCTTTCAGGATCAGCTCCATAAAAAGATGGTCCTTCATGTCAAACACAACGGTTTCCCCCTGCGGGTAATAATTCTCCAGGTCTATCGTGGTAAGCGCGCTTTGCGCCACTTTATTAACAATCTCTTCCATACTGCAAATTTACGGAATTCCCGGGTTCGCCGCTTACTGCCGGAAAGCGCCAGGGGACGGAACTGTCGTTTTTGGCGGAATGCCCGCCGGCATCAAATGACCTGGCTTAACCGTCTTTTTATAAAAATTTCCGCCAGCCCGCACCCTGAGATTTTCCTGGATAAAGAACGGGAAAATCCCACCGGTTTCAGCGCATAAAAAAAGGCCGGGCGAATGCCCGGCCTTTTCAGACTATATTTTATAAAGATCAATTCGTGCGGAAGAACTGCGCGCGGTTGTCTTTGATATCGCTTTTCTTTTTCAGGATCAGGGGGAAAAGCAGCTGGTCCACCATCTGGCGGGTGTCGCGCTCCGCAGCCTGACGCTGTGTGGCGTAGTCATAAGCAGGTTGCTGAACATCCACGTAGCTGCTCACTTTAATTACGTATACACCGCTGACGCCCTGGATGGGATCGGATGATTTTGCAGTACCCCATGTTTTGTTGAAAGCAGCACCTGCGATGCGGGGCTCGGGGCCAAGTGCGGCTACAAAGGGAGAAGCAAAACTAACGCCTTCAGCAGTCAGCACCGGCTGGTTGGTAGCAGCGGCGGCAGCTTCGAGGGTAGCGGGGTTTTTCATTTTTTCAATGATCTGACCCGCTTTTTTGATTTTCCTTACTTCTGATTCTACCTGCGGGCGAACGTCTTCCAGGGAAGCGGTGCCTTCTTCGCGGGCGCCGGTCATTACCGCGATCACGAATTTATCTTCGAGAGAGAATACCGGGCTGATATCATTTACGTCTGCATCGTAAGCCCAGTTCACAATTTCACGGGCGTTGCCGAGGCCGGGCAATACGAAGTCCATCGGGCGGATGTTGTTGGCCAGTCTTTTGTTCAGGCCTTTTTCCTGGATGGCTTTATCGAATGCTTTGCGGTCGCGGTTTTTAGATGCGAAGTCGTTAGCGGCTGCCAGTGCTTCGCTGCTGGTGGTGGAGCTGGGGTCCACTCGTTTGGCGAGATAAGCCACTTTTACAGCGGGAGCAGGATTGATCTGCGCGTTAACCTTCATAATAGAGTAACCCAGGTTCGGCAGTTTGATCACTTTGATCTGGCCAACTGAACCATCGTACGCCGCTTCTTTTACCGGCGCGAATTCGTTGGGCAGTTGCGCGAGGCCGGCGAGGGTATATTCACCGCCGGATTTATTGGAATACGGATCCTGTGAAAATACGGTAGCGAGTGCTGCGAAATCTCCGCCGCCACGGATTACAGCTTCGAGGCTGTCCGCGGTTTTCTTAGCGATTGAATCGCCGTTGGCGGATTGCATCGGTATAAATATATGACTGAACTTCAGGGTATCCGCCTGGGTTTTACGCGCCAGCATTTTTGCAAATACAACGGCGTTGCCGTCGCGGTAAGGGCCGTAGATGGCTCCTACCGGCAGATCCACGATGGAGTCTTTTTCCGGAACCTGTATAGCATTACGGGAAAGGAACACATCGTTGAAGCCCAGTTCGGAATTCAGTTTGGTAAAGCTGGCAGCGTCCGCGGTGGTGTCCAGCTCTTCTTTCAGTTTTACCAGTTCAGTGAGCGCAGCAGCGGTATCCGCGGCGGAGGGTATCACATCAAAAGTGATGTATTCCACTTTGCGGCTTTCCGGAACCTGGAACGCTGCTTTGTGATCCTGTATATATTTATTGAGTTCAGCATCGGTTACTTTCACGGTGCTGTCTGCGATCGTTACATAAGGAACGTGCACATAACTGATGTTTGCATTTTTTGCATTGTCAGCCACCTGCAGGTCGGCCATCCATTTAGGATAGTTGACAGCCTGGTTGATGAGGGTAATATATTTATTTCTTTCCTGGTAGTCCAGGATTTCGCGGTCGAGCATTTCCAGCTGCGCGGACATTTGTCCGGTCTGGTCCTGGCGGGCGTTTTCCCTAACGCGGTCGATCAATGCGGGATCGAACTGGCCGGTTTCGGGATTTACGAAATACCGCATCATAACGGGGTGGGGAGTTTTTCCTCTTACCGCGTCAATCAGTTCCGCGCGGGTTACTTCGATACCCAGCTCTTCAAATTGACCTTTCATGATTTGTTCCTGCAGAAAACCGTCCCACGCCTGTTCGCGGATACGTTGTACTTCTTCGTCGCCGAGCGTAAGGCCGCCCATGTTCTGCTGGGCTGCACGCTGCGCATTCTCGATGCGGTTCTGGTATTCAACGTTGCTCAGTTCCACCCCGTTTACTTTACCTACGGTGTTGGACTGGTTGCCGAACATGGAATTTCTTCCGAAGAAAACATCCTGTAACAAAAAGCTCACAATAGCCAGGCAGATCAATACGATGATCACTACGGCATATTTGTCCCTGATTTTCTGAATAACTGACATATATTATATAGTCTAAATTTTAGAGGTAGCAAAAATAGAATAAATTAGTTGGAACTGCAAAATAGGTTTTTTTAACCCCAAAGCCAATACAGCAAAGGGTTTGAGCGGTACCGGGAGGGGTGGTTTTTCAGCCTCATTCACACATTATCCACATTTTCATAAATTTTAATACACAGGTATTGGTTTGTAAAAATTGGTTGATCGCTCCGCTCATGGGTTATTTCCGGCCAGGATTCGCTCAAAAATTACTGCGCGGTTATCCACAAAATAAACATATAACCGATATAATCCACAACAATTTGTGAATAGTTCAGCCGGAAAACAGAAAATTTTTGTCGTGTTGCCGTTTCAGCAAAAGGTGGCCTTTTTTCCACAATTACTGTTAATAAGCCTGGGGTTAACGCTGTTTTTTGTGGGAAAAGGAGAGCTTAAAAGGAGGTATAACTAAATTTGTTTTTCATCCGCGGGTTGGTTCGTGAATTACGTTGGTGGATAACCCTGTTGTTTTAACAATTTCTTAATACACACAGCCCTGAAAAGTTGTTCAGGTTTTTACCCGTTAACACTGTGGATAACAACCCTCAAATCCAGCAACGACGGGAAAAAACGGTGTTAATTTGATGTGGATAGCAGCTAAAAAAATAATAACAACTACATTTGTATCAGGAGGGAAAAACGAGTTTCCCCCAAATTCACACCCCTAATAGTAGTGGGCTTTTTCTTCTTTTTAAAAAGAAAGTTAAATCTATAGTTATGTTTATGGCGTTAAAGGAAGCAAAAAAAAATTTGCAGAAAAAAGGATTCCTGGATATGGAGGTGGACGTGAAGCTTGATCTTTTTGCGGAGATAGACAGGCTTAAAAAAGAAAAGAACGCGATCATCCTGGCGCACTATTACCAGGAGCCGGATATACAGGACGTGGCGGATTATGTAGGAGACAGTCTCGGGCTCAGCCAGCAGGCGGCAAAAACGGACGCCGACATTATTGTGTTTGCCGGCGTGCATTTTATGGCCGAGACGGCGAAGATCCTCAGCCCGCAGAAAAAAGTACTGCTCCCGGACCTGAAAGCCGGCTGCTCCCTGGCAGACAGTGCCCCGCCTGATTTGTTTGCCAAATTCCGTGAGAAATACCCCGATCACATCGTTATTTCATACATCAACTGCTCTGCAGGTATCAAAGCGCTCTCCGATATCATTTGCACGAGCTCCAATGCCGAGAAAATCATCGAAAGCGTCCCCAGGGACCAGCCGATCATATTTGCGCCCGACCGCAACCTGGGGTCTTATCTGATCAAAAAAACAGGTCGGGATATGGTGCTTTGGAACGGTGCCTGTATGGTGCACGAGATTTTCAGCCTTGAAAAGATCACCAAACTGAAGGTTCGTCACCCGAACGCGAAGATCATAGCGCATCCGGAATGCGAGGCGGCTGTATTGGCGGTGGCTGATTTTATCGGTTCCACTACGGGTTTGCTGAAATATACACAGCGTGATTCCGCCCAGGAATATATCGTGGTGACGGAAACGGGCATTCTGCACCAGATGCAGAAAGAGAACCCGGGAAAAACTTTCATACCGGCGCCGCCGAACAATGCTTGTGCCTGCAATGATTGCCCGCACATGAAATTAAATACGCTGGAGAAATTATACCTGTGTATGGAATATGAAGAGCCTGAGATCACGATGGAAGAAAATCTCCGCATCGCGGCAAAGAAACCGATCGACCGGATGCTGGATATCAGCGCGAAGGCTGGGTTGTAATTTTCTGTAAAAAGGATTTGAGAAGACCGTCCTCCAAAGGGGACGGTTTTTTTATGCATGATTTTATTATTTATGATTTTATTTTCTGTATATAAAATTGATTATCTTTTTAATATATATTATAAAGTGTATTTTGACTCTTTGTTAGTGAATTGGGTTCATAAAGCTTCCACCTGAACTAACCTATTTTTTACGACATGTTTTTCTTATACCACGAAGCTGGATGCTTTGGAATATTCTTTCAAAAGATTCCCTGACTCTTCGTGGTGATTTGTTTAGTGATGCCTCTCTCCTCTTTTCTTCATCTGGTGTTTTTGAATTCCTGCCATGTGGTGTGGCTGGCAGACTACCAGTCCAGGGTATTTGTTGCCTGGGAATTTCAGAGTTATGCTTCAGTTGTGATAAAGTCCCGGCCCTGTTGTGATACAGCAAGGATAAAGTATTGATAAGGTAAAGATCTGGCATAGTTAAAGAATAGATAAGGCATATCTTATAGATATGCCTTATCTATGGGATATATATGGGATATCTATGGGACATATATGCCTTATCCCTACTGTGGCATAGTACCAGTAAGGCTTTGCGGCTATTGTTAGATAACTGTTACGTAAAACGTAAACTAGGGAGTTGCGTGGTTGGAGGAAGAAAGGATGATGGACTGGTTAGACAAAATAAAATGGCTTGGTATAAAATAATGGGGTAGGCTGGGAAGGTCCCGGTGATGCATTTTAAAAATGTGCGACGCAGCTGGGGATTCTCTTAGATATTTTGAAGATTGTTGAATTGGGATTTATGTACGGATGGAAATCTGAACGAGGATGGGGATGTATGAGAAAGGATATTGCCCAACGCTGGCGCAAAGTCCGTCATTGCGTATTCTAAGATAAAGAGACTACCAAAAAAAAATTCAGGCCGCTGCTAAATAGTTCTTATCAAAAGGCGTTTGGCGTTTTATGACAGCAAACATTCTGTAAATG
>NZ_RMBX01000021.1 GCF_003807585.1 Chitinophaga barathri
TCCGTAATAAACTCATTTACAGAATGTTTGCTGTCATAAAACGCCAAACGCCTTTTGATAAGAACTATTTAGCAGCGGCCTGAATTTTTTTTTGGTAGTCTCTTTATCTTAGAATACGCAATGACGGGGCTGTTATTTTCCTTTAGCACTGCTCCTGGCAATGATGGGCTTTGCGCCGCTTGGGGCACTCATGTTGAGGATCAGCACCGAAGCAGGACTTTAGTCCGGATTCCAAACCGCTGCAAGTGCAGAGTATTCTAGTTGGTAAAGGCCCGGATTTACGAAGCGGCCACGTTATACTTCGCCCGGTATTCGGTGGGCGTCATGCCGGTAATATCCTTGAATGCTTTATTGAATGTTGTTTTGTTCGCAAAGCCGGACTGGGCGTATACTTCCTGCATTTTCAGGTCATTGTTTTCCTGAGAGCAGATAAGGTGTTTGGCATGATTGACCCGCAACGCGTTGATGTAATCCGGGAAACTGAGCTGCATCTTTTCGTTGACCGTCTGGCTGAGGTAATTGGTGGAGGTGCCCAGTTCATCCGCGAGCTCTTTCATCCGGATGTCCGGCTGGAGGAACAGCTGCCGTTCCTGCATCACTTTCTGTAACCGGCGCACGATGTATTCCTGCGTTTCGGTACGCAGGGCGGAGGTTTTATATTTCCGGCCGGGCGTTTCAGCCGGGGTTTCTTTTTGCAGGGAATTGGCCAGCACCAGCTTCTGGTAAACGGTGAAATAGATGCCCACCGTCATGATAAACTTCACTACCATAGCGTAATACATCACATCCGGCTCGTTATTGACCAGCGCGGCTACGTACATGATGAGCGACAAGGCAAAACACAACGTAAAGATCAGCAGGTATTTCAGCGTTTTGACGCGGTATTGCAGGATACCGGCCGCCACTTCCACGTTGGGCGCATACTTCTGGTAAAACCGGGCGGAGATCCCGCAATACACGATCAGCAGGGCGGTGGTGCCAAAGGCGGTGTAAGCGCCGGGCAGCAGGATGGCCTTTCTTCCCAGGAAAGGGAACAACAGTATCTGTACCAGCAGGTACGCCGTGGGCAGCAGGCAGAGCAGCGCGGGTTTTTTATTATAGGGAAGATTGTATTCCCTGGCCGTGTACAGCAGCAGCAGCGGGCCCATCAGGCTGATGATCATCCAGGCTACAATGGAGCCGGGGTTCCAGCTCACCCGGCCATAGAACATGTTAAACACGTAAGTAAACAGCGAAAGGGACAGCAACAATATCAGCCATCCCAGCAGGTGTTGTTTTTTCTGCGGATGGCGCAGCAATATCACGCTCATCAACGTGCCGTTGGCCGCGGCGGCAAAAAAGAGCCAAAGAAAAACGGTGACAAAAAGGGGCATCAAAATTACTTTTTGAGGTTATTCACCCAGCCATATTTTAAACCCGGCCACCCTTTCCCGGCTGATCAATATTTCCGTGGCGGGGATCTCTGGCCGGATGTGCAGCTTCAGCTTGCCGTTCCACCAGACGCTCACGAGCTGAATGGCGCGGTAACTGATAATGAAGCTGCGGCTGGCCCGGTAAAAATACTCCGGGGAAACGGATTTTTCAATTTCGCCCAACGTCTGGGAAAGCAGGTATTCTTTGCCCTCATGGGTTTTGAGGTAACTGATCTTGTTCCGGGAGAAAAAATAAGCAATGTCCGTTACGTGGATAGACTGAATGGTTTGCCCGCGCTTTACAACAAAGCGTTCTTTGTAAGCGTTTTTTTTGATCAGCTCATGGAGCATCTGTCGCACGGCGGTGAGTTCCTCCGGAAGTAATTGTTCTGTTAGCATGGTTCGGGGTTTATGTTTTGCAAAGAAAAAGGATTGTACTGGTAAAAACACCGGAAACCCGCTACCATGGCGTACGTAATTATAATTCCTTACTTCCGGGGCGGCATTTTGGGGCGCTGAACCGGGTAAAATGGCCCTTATTCCATTCATTTCCTGAAATGAACGAAATCAAACTGACCGGTGACAATGCCGGCAGCGCCCAATTCCTGGCGTTATAAACAACTGATTATCAAGGGTGCATTTTTGACTGGAATTAGACAATTCAGTGATTGTAACAACAATACCCATGCAAGATTTTTCGTATCTTTGTGCCTCGCAATAACCATATTGAAAAACCGTTTAACATAGGAGAAAAGATATGAAGTGGATGAAATTACGCATTAACAAAAAAAGATACATACTGCCCTTTCTGGTATTAACTTCCCTATTCAGTTTGAAAGTGTCCTCGATCGGCAAGAAAAACAGCGGTGTGGTTGCTCCCGTAGCAGTCTCTCCTGTTGTTTCCGCCATGGCTGCTTTGTACGAAAATCTCTCGCTGGATTCCCTCGGGCTTTCCCGCGAAGCGTACCAGTATGCCATACAGGGTCACGACCGCCTGCTGAAAGAAGGTAAGCTGCGCAACGATGATATATTATCTATCGTGGACTTCAGCCTGCCTTCCACCAAAAAGCGCCTGTTTGTAATCGACCTTGCGTCCGGCACGCTGTTGTTCAACTCCCTCGTGAGCCACGGAAGGAATTCAGGTAAAGAAATGGCGACAGACTTTTCCAACTCTCCCGAGAGTTTTAAAAGCAGCCTTGGTTTTTATGTGACCGGCAAAACTTACCGCGGCCAGCACGGCTATTCGCTCAAGCTGGAAGGTGAGGAAGACGGGATCAATAACAACGCCATGGAAAGAGGTATCGTGATGCACGCGGCGAATTATGTGGATGAAAAACTGGCCCGTCTCCAGGGTTACATCGGCAGAAGCCTTGGCTGCCCTGCCATCCCGACGAAGCTGCATAAAAAGATCATCGGCAAGATCCAGAACGGCACCTGCCTGTTCATGTACAGCCCCGATACAAAATACCTGTCCGCCTCGCGGATGCTGCAGGCGGCAGCATAACGGTTCATAACGCCCAGATTGTCTTATTTTTGAACATATCCGGGCCATGATGAAACGTACTTTACTCTTTATACTTTTTTTACCATTACTGATAGCCGCACAAAAAGAAACGCCGGAAGCATATATCCGAATCAATCAACTCGGGTATTTGCCTTCCGGCGTTAAAGCTGCGGTTTGGGGAAGTTTCTCTTCCAACACGATCAGCTCCTTCCAGCTCATAGATTCCGCCAGCGGCAAGGCCGTATTCACCGCCCCGGCTGGCAAGGCTTTCGGCAGTTATGGCCCATTCACACAATCCTACCGTCTCGATTTTACTACATTTTCAAAGCCCGGTACTTATTACCTGCAAGCGGGCGGCGCCACCTCGCCGGTGTTCCGCATCGGGAATGATGTGTACAAAGGCGCGGCGGATTTCTGCCTGCGTTATCTCCGCCAGCAGCGTTGTGGGTTTAATCCGTTCTTAAAAGATTCCTGTCATACTTTCGACGGATACACGTTATACGGCCCTATGCCGGACAGCACAAGAATAGATGCTTTCGGCGGCTGGCACGACGCCAGCGATTACCTGCAATACTCCACTACTTCAGCCAATACGGTATATCATCTCCTCGCGGCTTACCGCGATTTCCCACGCGTATTCACCGATGATCACGATGCGAACGGCCTCCCGGAAAAGAATAACACGGCGGACGTACTGGACGAAGCCCGCTGGGGCCTGGACTGGTTGCTGCGCATGCATCCGCAGGATGACTGGCTGTTCAACCAGATCGCGGACGACCGGGATCACCGTGGTATGCGTATACCTGCGCTGGATTCGTTTTATGGGAGAGGTTTTGAAAGGCCGGTATATTTCTGCTCAGGCCAGCCACAGGTGCAGGGCGTGAAATATAAAAAGATGAACCGGTCCACCGGTGTGGCTTCCACGGCCGGTAAGTTCTCCAGCGCTTTTGCGCTTGGGTATTCGGTGTTGGAGAAAAAAGATCCTGCATACGCCAATAAACTCAGGACAAAAGCAGGCACCGCTTATACATTAGGTGTGCGAAAGCCCGGTGTGCAGCAAACCGCTTCGGTCCTTTCTCCTTACATCTATGCAGAAGATAACTGGACGGATGACATGGAACTGGCCGCCGCGCGGATGTTCACCATCACCAAAGACAAACATTACCTCGCTGAGGGTATGAAATACGCGGAAGAAGAAACCATCACGCCCTGGCTGGGCGCGGATACGGCGAGCCATTATCAATGGTATCCTTTTATCAATATCGGTCACTACGAAATGGCCGCGCAGGCAGCGGGCGCTGATAAACAAAAGCTGCTCGGTTACTACCGGGCTGGTATCGAAAAGGTATGGCGGAAAGCAAAAAACAATGCATTTTACCGCGGTGTTCCGTTTATCTGGTGCAGCAATAATCTCACCGCTGCTTTTGCGATACAATGTTACTGGTACCAAACCTTAAGCGGGAAAAACGATTACGCCGCGCTGGCGCAGGCGAACGTGGACTGGCTCTTCGGATGTAATCCCTGGGGCACGGCGATGGTGTATGGCCTGCCGCAGCACGGCGATACGCCGGTGGACCCGCATTCCGCATTCACCCACCTCAAACAATACCCGATAGACGGCGGCCTGGTAGACGGGCCGGTGTACGGCACGATCTACAACAGCCTCATCGGCATCCGCCTGGCCGAACCTGATGAATATGCGGCTTTCCAGAGCAGCCTGGTAGTGTACCATGATGATTACGGGGACTACAGTACAAACGAACCTACCATGGACGGTACGGCATCTTTGATCTACCTGCTTGCGTTGAAAGAAAATGAAGGGATTAAAACCAGCTTGCCAAAAAACCGATCAGTAAAGTAGTGCGTTGCAGTCCATTGCGGAGCAGGCGCAAAGCCTTACGCATATGCTGTTCCACGGTATTCACGGAAATACCGGAACGTTCCGCGATCTCTTTATTGCTCAGCTCTTCCGAACGGCTTAATAAAAATACCTGGCGGCATTTGTCCGGCAGCTGCTGGATGGCATCGGCCATCCGGAGGGAGAGTTCTTTATGGGAAAGATAAGTTTCCACATCGTTGGAAACAGCCGGTGGGCGGGTTTCCTGGAATACTTCGTATTTGTGGTGGATGTATTGGCGGTGCAGGTAATTTAACACACGGTTGCGGAGCGCGGTAAAGATATAGGCTTTAAAAGAGGTGTGAATGTCGAGGCGGTCCTTCCGTTCCAGCAGTTCCAGGAATACTTCCTGTACAAACTCCCGGGCGGTTTCTTTATCGCCGGTCTTTTCATATGCCTTTTTGAGCAGCATCACCGCATAACGCTCATACAAGGCGTCAAACGCTGCCTGGTCGCCCTTTTTCCAGCATGTGAGCAAATCTACGTCCGTATGGTGTGTATAGTGTGGAATAGACTTTGGTTGTTTTGCGTAAGTTAAATGTAATAAAAAATAAGGGCTAATTACAAAGTGAAACCAAAAAGAAATATTTTTTTAATACCAGTAACGGTTTGTTTTTTATTGTTTGTCCTATATGGTAACAGAAGTATAAATTCCGCCTATGGGCCTGATCGATTTAAAAGCACTGCTGGAAAAATACAAAGCCGGAACCTGCACCCCGGAAGAGCTGAAGGCGCTGGAAGAATGGTATGAAACCTGGCATCATCCCGATGCCGAGCCCGTGCAATGGCGCCCGGACGAAGAGCTGGCGAAGGAGCTGTTACAGGATTTCCGGGAGATGCGGCGCAGCAAGGAAGCCCTTTTCCGTGGCGGCTCGGGCGGTACCTGGTGGAAAGCAGCGGCAGTGGTCGTTCCTATCATCGGCATCGGCGCCCTGCTGTGGACCAGCCGCCCTTCTGTGAAAGAACCCGCCCCCGGCCCCGTGTTGGCTACAGTGCCCGCGAAGCCGGACAGCAAACGTTTCATCCTGCTGCCCGATAGCAGTACCGTGGTATTGCGTGAGGGCAGCACCCTCATATATCCTGACGTGTTCAAAGGCAACGCCAGGGAAGTGACGCTCACCGGCGAAGGGTATTTCGATATCCGGGAACAGCCGGGCAAACCCTTCCGCATCCGCTCCGGCAAAGTGATCACCACCGTGCTGGGCACTTCCTTTAACATCAAAGCATACCCGGACGAGCCTTCCGTGACCGTAACCGTTACCAAAGGCAAAGTGAAAATAGAAGAAGGCGGCAGCAACAAACTCCTCGGCATCCTGCTGCCGGACCAGCAGATCGTATATGAAAACGAAACCGCCGCCACCAAACCCGTGAAAGCGGTGGAGACCGTAGCCTGGGTAAAAAAAGGAATGGACTTCAACTCCGTGCCGTTTGAAGAGATCGCCCGGCAGATCGGCGAACAATACCAGGTAAAGATCCTGTTTGCCAACGACGCGCTCCGGCAATGCCGCATCCGTGCTACGTTTGAAGGCACGGAAACGCTGGATAAAGTACTGTATATCTTATGCACCGTGGGAAATGCCACTTATACCATCCGGAACAACGAAGTAACGATCAATGGAGACGGCTGCATGACCGAGTAACAAAAAATAAATCGGGTAATAGAAAATATTCAACGCTAACAATGTAATAGAGAAATAAGATCGGGTAATAGAAAATATTTACCGCTAACAATGTTCAGTGACCAAATTCTTATGCCATGACCCGGAAAATGCGTCCGCCTTCCTGACGATAATGGATATGAGAAACCCCTCCGTACTGTGGTAGGTCGGGAGGGGCTTAGCTTAAAACTCAAACAGCCCGAGGGCTGATTCTTCATCATTTTAAACTATTGCAATTTATGCAAAAATCAGCGGTTTTTGCTAAAGACAGGCTATTGCCTGCCCTTACATCAGCAGTTTATTCCACGCAAATGCGTTTCATTATGAGAATGAGCCTTACCACCATCATTTGCATGCTGGTTAGTATTCACCTCCTTTGGGCCATGCCTATCAAAGGGCAGGCGCTGGATGATAAAAAGATCACCATGGAGGCCGCCAACGTAACGCTTGAAAAAGCGCTGTCGCAGGTGGAAAAACTGTCCGGATTTCACATTGCCTATGCTTCCGAAAAAGTGGAGCGGTATAGCCGTGTGCAGCTGCAAATGGCCACCCGTAGCGTAAGCGCCACGCTGGCCGCACTGCTGAAACAAACCGGCCTCAGCTACCAGCTCACGGAAAAAACGATCATGATCGTTCCCAGGCAGGAGCCACACGTGGCCGGACCCGCTGCACAGCCGGCCGCAGATACCACCATCGAGGTGAAAGGCAAGGTGACGGATGAAACGGGCAATCCTATGCCTGGCGTGTCCGTCCGTATCAACGGCACCACCAAAGGCGTGTTCACAGACGGGCTGGGCGCATTCACCCTCTCCGCCGGCCGCGGGCAGGTGCTGGTGTTCACCTCCGTGGGCGCCATCCAGCAGGAATATGTGGTCAGGAACGCTACTACGATCAATATTGCGCTGAAGACCGATAGCCGCAGGCTGGAAGACATTGTGGTGGTAGGGTACGGCCGGCAGCGCAAAGCCAACCTCACCGGCGCCGTATCCACCGTGGATGTGAAACGCACGCTGGAATCCCGCCCCGTGACGGACATCGGCCGCGGCCTGCAAGGCGCCGTACCCGGCCTCACCATTACCACGGCCAGCGGTGACCTCGGGCGCAACCCCAATATCAGGCTGCGCGGCATGACCGGCTCGCTGAACACCGGAGCGGCAGGCGCACAACCCCTCATCCTGGTGGATAACGTAGAGATCCCCAGCCTGCAGATGATCAATCCCCAGGACATTGAATCCATATCAGTATTGAAAGATGCGGCCTCCGCCTCTATTTACGGAACGCGGGGCGCCTGGGGCGTGATACTTATCACCACCAAGTCCGGCGCGAAAGGAGCGCCCGCCAGCGTCAATTACACCAATAACTTCTCCTGGAGCAAACCGACTACCGTACCGGAAATAGCGGGCGCAGTGGAAGGCGCGGAAGCCGTATTGCTCAACCGCCGCCGCTCCGCGAACAACCCCGCCATCAACTCCTTTGGCGTACTCGGTATGTACTTCGACGATATCGGCATCCAGAAAATGAAAGACTGGGAAGCCAAATACGCCGGCCAGGACCTGGGAGACGAAATGGTGGAAGGCCGCGACTTCGAGATCAGGAACGGGAACTTTTATCCGTACCGCCCCTGGGATGCGAACGAACGGTATATGAAAAAATACGCCTTCCAGCAGAAACATGACCTGTCCGTAGCGGGTGGCGGCGATAAGACCACTTACCACCTGGGCCTGGGGTATCTCAACCAGACCGGTATGCTCAAATTCAAAACAGACCGCTTTGACCGTTACAATGCTACCCTCAGCGTAAATACCACCGTCAACGACTGGCTGGACGTAAGAGGGAAAATGATGCTCTCCCAATCCAAACTGGAAACGCCTTTCTCTTTCTCCGCCGCCCAGCTCGGCCCCTGGTATTATCTCTACCGCTGGCCGAAAGTATATCCCTACGGCACTTACCAGGGCAAACCCTTCCGTAGCGCCGTAACGGAAATGCAGCAGGCAAAAATGGACCAGGACAAAAATACTTTCACCCGCGTGCAGGTAGGCGCTACGCTGAAACCAATGAAAGACCTGACCATCGATGTGGATTACACTTATTCCAGCACGAACCAGCATATTCATTCCGTAGGCGGTGAAACCGGGGCTATCAACTTCTGGTTTGGCAACTTCAGTTATGTGCCCAACTACCAGGGCCCGGAATGGAACCGCGTAAAATATACTTCCAACTGGAATGATATGAACACCGGCCGCGCATTTGCCACTTACACCAAAAACCTCGGCGATCATCACCTGAAAGCCATCGTGGGAACGGATGTGGATCTTTTCCGGAACTGGTCGCAGACCTCCGAAAGAAGGGGATTGATAGACCCGAACCTGGGCGAGATCAGCCTGTCCACCGGTGACCAGTTTGTTACCGGCAGGCGCGGGCATTGGTCTACCAACGGTTATTTTGCGCGTGTCAACTACGATTATAAAAACAAGTTCCTGCTGGAAGTGAACGGCCGTTACGATGGTTCTTCCAAGTTCCCGAAACACGACCAGTGGGGATTTTTCCCTTCCGTATCCGCCGGTTACGTGCTTTCCGAAGAACACTTTATGGAGCTGACCAAACCGGTGCTTTCCTTCCTGAAACTGCGCGGCAGCTACGGTTCCATCGGCAACCAGAACGTGGGTGACGTAACATTCCTGTCCGTAATGTCCGCCAGCAACTCAGGCTGGCTGATCGGGAACAACAACATGACCACCTTCAGCACGCCGAACCTGGTACCGCGCAGCCTCACCTGGGAAACCATCTCCACCCTGGACTTCGGTGTGGATGCCCGTTTCCTCGAAAACAGGCTGGGCCTTACCTTCGACTGGTATAACCGTACCACGCTGGACATGATCGGCGAAACGGTGGGTCTGCCCTCCACCTTCGGCGGCTCCGCCCCGAAAGAGAACTTCGGTGAAATGCAAACCCGTGGCTGGGAACTCGCCCTCGACTATACACATATTTTCGATAACGGCCTCCGCCTGAATGTACTCGGCACCCTGTCCGACTTCCAGGAAGAGATCACCCGCTTTGCCAGCGCCACCACCAACGTATACCGCAACTACCAGGGCAGAAAGATCGGGGAGATATGGGGATACGTTACGGACAGGCTTTTCCAGGAAAGCGACTTCAATAAAGTAGCCGGCAAATGGGAACCTAAACCCGGCATCCCGGACCAGAGTGCGCTTACACAAGGCAGCGCATGGTTCTACTACACTCCCGGCGATGTGAAGTATACAGACATCAACGGCGACGGAAAAGTGAACTGGGGCTCGGAAACCACGGACGATCCGGGGGACCTCCGCGTGATCGGCAACTCCACCCCCCGCTACCAGTACGGTGTCAGGCTGGGCGCGGACTGGAAAGGCATAGACCTCGGCGTGTTCTTCCAGGGCGTGGGCAAAAGAGAACTCTGGCCTTCAGGCCCCATCTTTATCCCCGGCTTCAACGAAGCGGAAGCCTGGTATGAGCACCAGATGGATTACTGGACGCCAGACCGCACCAACGCATTTTATCCCCAGCCCACGAACCACGACAAGGCGGAAAGCAATAAGAACTTTTTCCGCCAGAGCCGTTACCTGCTGGACATGTCTTACCTGCGCCTGAAAAACGTGACGCTGGGTTACACGCTGCCCGCGCACATCAGCCGCGTTGCGCATATCAGGTCCGCAAGGGTATATGTGAGCGGGGAAAACCTGCTTACCTGGGACAAGATGTCCGTACCCATCGACCCGGAAATTGATTACACCGCAGAGCAGACGGACCGCTCCGCCTTCGGCAGGGTATATCCCTACCGCAAGGAATTCTCTTTTGGCCTTCAAATCACTTTCTAAAGCGAAAAACTGACTGGTTATGAAATCGACAATATTATTAGTGGTATTACTGGCGGCGCTGGGGATGGGATGCAAAAAAGATTTCCTTACCCGCCTCCCGCTGGACCAGATGGAGGACGCCACTTACTGGACAAACGAAAACAACGTACGCACCTTTGCATACGGGTTTTACCCGACCTATTTCCCCGGCTTCGGCCGCAACTTCGACCTGGAAGTGTATTTTTATTCCGGGCAGTCGCTGAACGATGACTTTGCGCCCACGGCGCCGGTAGCTTTCACCAAAACCGTTCCGGCTTCCGCTACGAACACCGCCTGGAATTTTACAAACGTACGCAAGGCGAACATCATGCTGGAACGCGTAAAAAGCATGGGCATGCTGGACGAAGCCACGCGCAACCACTGGGCGGGTGTTGCGAGATTCTTCAGGGCCATGGCCTATTACAGGCTGGTGAAAACCTATGGAGACGTACAATGGTACGGCAAACCCCTGGAGGTATCGGACGAGCAGCAGCTCTACAAACCCCGCGACAACCGCACGCTGGTAATGGACAGCGTACTGCTGGACCTGCAATTTGCCGCCGGCAACGTACGCGAAACAGATGGCGAAAAAGGGCTGAACATCAGCAAATGGGTGGTGATGGCTTTTATGAGCCGCATCATGCTGTTTGAAGGCACCTGGCAGAAATACCACCAGCTGAGCGAGGCGAAAAGCCGCGAATACCTGGAGGCGGCCAAATGGGCCGCGAACGAAGTGATGACCAAAGGCGGTTATTCTTTTTCCAACAGCTACCGCGAATCCTTCAACTCGCCGGACCTTGCGCCGAACAAAGAGATCATCCTATATCGCCGGTATGCGCCGGGCCTGCTCACGCATTCGCTGATGAGTTACAACAATAAAGAACCACAGACCGGACCCAATAAAAACCTGATAGAGACTTATCTCTGTACGGACGGTTTGCCCATCGGCCTTTCGCCATTGTACCAGGGAGACAAAACGATCGACAAAGTGCTCGCCAACCGCGACAGCCGGATGCTCCACACCTTCAACCCGGAACTCCGCCCCAATGGTTCCCGCACGCGTACAAACAACCTTGGCATCAGCACGACCGGTTATTGCACCTGGAAGTTCCTGGACGATAAGCTGCGCGAAGCGCCCACCGGGGAATCCAGCCTGAACGTGTCCCACGCTCCCGTGATCCGCCTGGGCGAAGTAATGGTCAACTATGCGGAAGCTGCGGCAGAGCTGGGCGCCATTACGCAGGAAGACCTGGACAAGTCCATCAACAAACTCCGCGCCCGCACTACGGGCAATACCACTCCGCTGCCCCCGCTGCAGGTGATGGGCGGAGAGCCGGCGGTGAGCGGCGCTGTGTACCACGACCCCGCGAAAGATCCCGATGCGAAAGTGACTTACATGATCTGGGAGATCCGCCGCGAACGCCGCGTGGAATTCTGCATGGAAGGCACCCGCTTCGACGACCTGCGCAGGTGGCGCAAACTGGATTACATGGACACCCGCGTACACACAGACCTCAACCGCGGCGCCTGGATCAAACGGTCCGAGTGGAACAAACCCAACCCTCCCGGCGGCTCATGGCTGAACAACGTGACGCTGGAAGGGCCGGATGAAGGATATATTATCCCTTCAGTTTCACCCCTGGCAGACCGGATTTATAACGACGATAAAGTATATTTGGAGCCGATACCACAAGACCAGATCAAACTGTTCCTAGACAAGAAAGTGACTCTTTCCCAGAACAAAGGCTGGTAGGCTCCATTTAAATTTTTATCAGTATGCTCACAGCGCTCACCCACGCGGTTATTTACACAGGAACGGAAGAGATCAGGGGGAAAGCCCTGTTGTTAGACAATGGCATTGTAAAAGGGTGGACGGACGAAGGGAACATACCATCGGATTTCCATATCATCAACCAGAACGGCCAGTATATCGCACCCGGATTGCTGGACCTGCAGATATACGGAGGAGGCGGTCAGCTGTTTTCAGACGACCCCTCCTCCGCTGCTTTAAGGAACATAGCGGACGCATTGGTGAAAAGCGGTACAACGGGTTTTCTGCCCACGCTGGCCACCAATGAAATGGCTGTTTTTGAAAAGGCGATAGACACGGTGAGGGACAACCCGCATCCCGCCGTACCTGGCCTGCATCTCGAAGGCCCTTACATCAACCCGGTGAAGCGCGGCGCGCATATCCTCTCCTGCATCAAAATGCCGGAGCTGAAAGAAGTGGAAGCCCTGCTGAAAAGGGCGCAGGGCGTCATCAAAATGATCACGCTGGCCCCGGAAATGACGGAACCAGCGGTGATCGACCTATTGCTTGCCAATGGGGTCATTATTTCAGCCGGGCACAGCAATGCCACCTTTACGGAAGCCGCCGCCGGTTTTAAAAGAGGTATTCAAACGGCCACGCACCTCTTTAATGCCATGAGCCCGTTCCATCACCGCGACACCGGTTTGCCCGGCGCGGTGTACCAGGGCGATGCTTATGCCAGTATCATCCCGGATGGGATCCATGTGGATTATGAAGCATTGTCCGTATCCAAAAAACTGATGGGCGAACGGCTCTTTATTATTACAGACGCCGTAGAAACCAGTACCGGCGCATATCCCCATATATTCAAAGGCGACCGTTATACCCTTACGGACGGCACCTTATCCGGCTCCGCGATCAAACTGCTGGAAGGCGTAAGGAACCTCGAAACACACGCCGGCATCCACCGCGCGGAAGCTTTACGGATGGCATCCACTTATCCTGCGCGCCTCATCGGCCACCCGGAGCGGGGGCTTATTACGCCCGGCCATCCGGCTTATCTCACCATGTTTGACGAACTTTTCCGGCCTTGCGGCACTTACATCAACGGCAGATTTTTTGAAGCATAAAAGAAGAGTCCCGGCATACCGCCGGGACCCGTTCTTGTTGTAGTCACCGTAATTGAAGCTATTTTACTGACGGGGGAATAGTTTCGGCTGAATGGTGATGATGCTGTCATGCGCCCAGCTGATGCTGTAGGCGGTATCCGTGGCATGAATGGTACCGGTGTATGTGTTGCCCCTGAGCGAGATATTGAGCGGCCAGTTGCCGTTCGGGTAACGCTGGTGAACGATCCTGCGTACGGCCTGCGAATAACCGGGGTTGGGGCTGAACTGGTAAGCCCGGATGATACCGATATTCCATTTGTCCGGAAAGGTATAAGCAGTGAGATCAAGGCGGGCGTGTTCAACGGGGTAATAATTTTTGGATTTAATGAGGAACACGATGGCGGTATCTTCTACGGACGATGCGGTGATGTCAAGGCCGGTAATGCGCCACCATGAACTGTCATTAGGGTGCGGGATCGTATCCGTCGGGATGGTGTCTGTGGAATCGTTGCCAATGCTGTCCCTGAGTGCGAGCAGGCTTTTGGCGTCTTCTTTCGATAATACAGCGTCCTGGCTGCAGCTGTGTACAATAAATGATATCGCCAGCATAAGCAATGGTAAAAATGGTGAGATCCGTTTCATAGAATGTTTGTTTTATACTATGAAAGACGGGGTGGTAAAATGAAAAGGTTGGGTGGGTTATTTTTTTCTTTTAAAAAAATACCGGACGTGTAGCTCAAGGCTCTGCCGGTTCGGATAAGCCGGTACATCGTTTACAAATCCCTTGCCGCCCGCGCTGCCATTCCAGCCAAGATTGTACTGGAGCCCGATGCGTAATACCGGCGTAAGCTGGTAATCCACCCCGGCCTGCCATTGGAAGAAATTTTTCCCGGCGAGTTTGTTCGCATTGAACCTGTCCGGGAAATGCGGCAGCGTATCCAGCGGGGCAGTATACGAACCCGGGATCACCGAATCTTTCCCTTTCTGCATCAGCTGGTACTGGTAAGCGATGCCGGTATACACGGACCATTTACCGGTTTCATACGTCAGTTGGATGCCAAGATTCCCATGCAGCGTGTTTTTCAGGGTGTAAAAGGTGCGGGCGGTGTCTATGGTGTACCGCCTCGGGCTGCCGATAGTATCTGTGATGCTGGCATTGCGGTAAAAATGTTCGTATTTACCTTTCGCACCGGTGAGATAAGTAATGCCTATAGATGGCCTGACGGCCAGTTTGGGGGAAAAGCAATAGGTGTATTCAGCCTGGAGGTTTCCCGCCCAGGTATTATTATTCGCAGCCATGACGGCGGCTTTTATATTGAAGGGGCTGACCTTGTGATCCGGGAAATCATGGGGTTTCATGGCAATGCGTGCGCCGCCGGCGTTGATTGTTTTTTGCGGAACAGTGCCGGGGTAGACGGGCTGAAGGTGGAAGGTGAATGGGCGGATGTTATTTTCATTTCCGGTGATGCCGTTGTTGCGTTGGCCGGGGTTGCCGGTTGAAATGGTTTGTTGTGCGTCAGGGTTATCCGGCTGAAGCGTTTCCTTTTTTCCGGTAGTGCTGCCGGGCTGCGCTTTTGTAGGGGCGGCGTTGTTTGGAAGCGCAAGGGTATTGCTGCGCTTCCCTTTACTGAAAGTACTGCCCGGCTTGGAATGATCCGTTTTTTCTTCGTTACGTCCCGGTTTGGCTTCGGCAGCTGTCTTATCTCGTAATGGGTCTTTATAATTCGTTTTTATTCCTCCTTTTTTGCCCGGAGATTTGCGGTCACTTTTACCCGTTCCAACGCCTGCACCCGAATCCTTGTTCTCTCCTGTATTTTTATCACTGCTATTGTTCCCGGCATTTTCCTTCGACGATTTGTTGTCGTTATTGCCGCTTTCTTCGTCCGGAGCCAGGCCCTCATTCCCCGCCGTATGTTTATCACTGCTCTTATCTTTGACCGTTCGGCCGTTTTCATGATCAACGCTAACGCCCGTAGGAAGTTTTTCATCTCCCTCCGCGTCCTTCCCCATCCCTTCCTTTTCACCATTTTTATTCTCCTCACCCGCCAGCATCTCCTTCCCGTTCCTCACCACTACTTCCTTCTTCACATCCTCCCGCTCCGGCCCCAAACGGTCCCCGCTGTGCAGTACAAACGTCAACCCCGTACCCAGCAGAACGATCACCTCCGCCAGCAAAAACCACCAGCCCCCGCCGGACGAAGGCGGCGGCGGAGTGCCCCGCACATCCAGCATGTGGCGCAATTGCTCCCAGGCCTGCTGTTTCACAGCGGGCGCGGCGGGCTCCGGCTCCTGCAGGGCCGCAGCTTTCAGCAAATGCTCAATATCCGGTTCTTGTCCGTTCATACCGTTGGTTCAATAATTCTTTTAACAGCCGCTTCCCCTCGGATACATGCCACTTGGACGTGCCCGCGCTGATGCCCAGCATCACGCCGATCTCCTTATGGGAATAGCCTTCGATGATAAAAAGGTTGATCACCATCCGGGTGGCCGGTGGCAGGTATTGTAATAATTGTAAAAGTTCCTTGTAGGCAGCCGGATCATGCGTGTCCGCCAGGGGTAAATGCGGCGGCAACGGAACGGCGGTGTCCAGTTGTGTTTTGTGCTCCCGGTAATAATCGGCCGCCGCGTGATGGATGATCCTGCGCAGCCAGCCCTCAAAGCTCCCGCTCCCGCTATATTGCCCGATTTTCGTAAACGCCCGTAGGAACCCGTTGTTTAATATGCTGATGGCCGCATCCTGGTCCGGAAAGGTCCGTTTCACAACGGCCAGCATCTTGTCGAAAAAGAACATATACAGCTTCTCCTGGCTCAGACGGTCATGCCTCCGGCATCCTTCCAGCAGGGATGCAAGATGGTCGGGCTGCTGGCCTGCCGCCGGGTCGGGTATATGTGGATGTTGCGGTTCCAATTGGACTATCCTGAACAGACGCCCTTTTTATACGGGAAGGTTGGGTAGGATTAAAAATTTATTTCCGGGTCACGAGATAATTGTAATCATTCAGCAGGGTTTCCAGGAAATGAACAGCTTCCATATCTGTTTCGATATGCAACACCTCCCTGATCCTCAGTGAAATACGCTCCGCCATGGAGGTGTCGCCGGTACGGGCCACACTGTCCAGCACGGTTTTGATCTTGCTGAGATCCTTATCGCTGAGCCGAAGGATCTGGGAGAACTGGGGGATATAATCCGGCTGGTGTATTTCCCTGAAAATGGTATCCTGGATGGTATGCCGTTCTTTTGTCCTCACCAGGATGGTGCCGGCGGCCAGATCGCCCAGCCGCTGATTGTAAGGGCTGCGCAGCACCACCACCAGCGGCAGGATGCCGATGGCGAGGAACAGTAAGGCCGCCAGGGGAGAATCTTCTTCCAGCATGGACGTGATCAGCGCCAGCGTTACCAGCGGCGATTCCACCATCCTGAATATCCAGCGAAGCAGTATCTGGCTCAGGCTGGGCACATTGCCCATCAGGCTCACCACCTTGATGTCCATCACCCTTTTGCCCAGGCTTTGCCCTTTCATGATCAGTTCCGATATCAGGTAATAAAAAGAGACCGGTAGTACCAGCAGGAAAACATCGGCGAAATACCCGCCAAGACCGGTATTTTTGAGGAAAAGCGACATCAGCAGCAGGTAAGCCCCCCTGATGAGCAGGTCCACCAGGTAAGCCACGCCGCGCCGCCCAAGATCCGCCGCTTCAAACTCCAGGTCGATGTTAAATACTGTAGGTATTTTGATAATAGGCATAAACAAATTTAAAATTTATTATATTTCCACCTCAGTAATTTTTATGACCCGTACCGCATGAGAGAATCTTCATTTATAAAACGGAACCTGGACCGGTGGAAAAAGATCCGTGAGGAACCCACCGAAGACCCGGATGAGATGGCGGAACGATTCACTTCCCTGCTTGATGACCTCGCTTATGCCAAAACTTTCTACAGCCACAGCAAAGTGACCCATTACATCAACGGGATGGCTTCGGGCATATTCCAGCGCATTTACCGCAATCATAAAGGAGACAAAGGCCGTATCCGCAATTTTTTCTGTTATATACTGCCGCTGCTGATCCGTAAACATCACCGGCTGTTCCTTTTTTCGTTCTGTTATTTCCTCCTGTTCTGCATCATCGGCGCGTTTTCCGCGGCGCACGACGAAACCTTCGTGCGTGGCGTACTGGGCGATGGGTACGTGAACATGACGGAAGAGAATATATCCAACGGCGATCCTTTTGGGGTCTATAAAGGCGAAAACGAATGGCAGATGTGGATACGCATCGCGTATAACAACATCCAGGTGAGCATGTTCTGTTTTGTGATGGGCATCGCATTTTCGGTGGGCACACTGTGGATACTGTTCAGGAACGGCATCATGCTGGGCTCCTTCCAGTATTTCTTTTTTGCAAAAGGACTGGGATGGCCTTCTGTACTCGTGATATGGATACACGGCACGCTGGAGATTTCTTCCATCATCATTGCGGGCACGGCCGGTATGATCATGGGGAACAGCCTTTTGTTCCCCGGCACGCATACCCGCCGCGAGTCGTTGAAACGCGGCGCCATGGAAGGGCTGAAGATCATCGTGGCGCTGGTGCCCATCTTTATCGTAGCCGCTTTCCTGGAAAGTTTCGTCACCCGCCATACCAGTATGCCCATCGCGCTCAGCATCAGCATCCTGGTGTTGTCCGCCGCTTTTATCGTCTGGTATTTTGTGATCTATCCCATAAAAGTGCAGCAAAAAGGTTACCGGCTGGATATGGAGGGGAAACTTCTAAAACCTGCCGCCGCATGAAACGAATGAGATACTGGATCGGCGCGGCGCTTTTCTGCATCAGCCTGCACGCCGCCGCGCAGGATAAAAAAGAAAAAAATAAAGAGTTCGACGAAAACGAATGGCGAGTGATCGATTCCACGGATGAGGGGAATGCCGTGGAAGGCGATATTGAAGACGCTTACGCAACAGATACCACCGTCACCGGAGATATAGACAGCGCCCTGGCTTTGGACGAGGCCACGGAAGAAACGGAAGACAACAGCACTGTTGAACAAAAAATACGAAACGGGACGATACCCTACGCCCGCTGGGACCAGCACCCTGTGGGAGACTGGGACGAAAGCGGCCAGGCCCGGCTTTCCATCCGCAAAGTATCCGGCGCGGACATGGAGGAGCTGCGGAAAATGGAAGCGCTTAATTACGAAGGAGAAGATAAACCCGCCGCAAAAAAAGAAGGTTGGCTCTTTTCACTCGGCGCATGGGTAAGGGCAAACGGCGTTCTCTTCATCTGGATATTTTATGTATCCCTGGGTGCGCTGCTGCTGGGTGTATTGGTGCTGTTCATCAGGAAAAACGATATTTCATTCCGTTGGTCTTCCACCAATAAAAATTACGGCAGCTTTGACATCGTGAAAGATGAAGGCCCCCTGAACTACGACGCACTGGCCCGCACCTCCATTGCGGAGGGCCGGCTGAGGGACGCCGTACGTTTCCGTTACCTGCACACCCTGCAATTGCTGGAAGCGCGACAGCTGATCGCGCCGGGGAAAGACAAAACGAACATGGACTTCCTGCGCGAACTTTCCCGCACCGCTTTTCACAAACCCTTTGCCGCCTTAACGCTGCATTACGAGTACATCTGGTACGGACAGCTGCCCCTCAGCAACGGGCAGTTCTCACAGCTGGATGACCAGTTTGCCGCCTTTACTCAATCTATAAGACAACATTCGTGAAAACCGGCATCATCATAGGCATTTCCGTGATCATTACAGCGCTCATCGTGCTGCTGATCATCGGCGGCGTCACACAGGGCGGCGGAGGCCCGCGGGCTGATTCGCGCCTGCAGGTGGAGTATATTTCCTACAGCAGCCGGGACAAATCTCCCTATGGGAGTTATGTGCCGTATAAACTGCTCCAGCATTTTTTCAAAGGCACCAAACCCAAAACCGCCACCCGCCCCTTTGTAAAAACATACGAAAAGGGCAACGACCTGAAAACGCAGAACAATGTATACATCATTGTAGCTGAGCGCCTGTGGCTCAGCGAAGAAGACGCCACGGCCATGTCCGATTATGTAGCGGAAGGCAATAAACTTTTCCTGGCCATCGAAGAGACGGATTCCCTGCTGGAAGCCACTTTCGGGTTCAGGGTAAGAGAGGGGCTGAATACCCCCGCCGTCACGGCGGTAACGCAGCATTTCTCCAACCCGAATTTCGGGGCGGACACTGCTTTTACCTCGAAAGGCATCCTGTTCAAAAATTCGCTGGCCAGGCCGGATTCGGGCATCATCACCATACTGGGCACCAACAAATTCCACGAGCCGAACTTTTTCAGGATACCGCATGGGAACGGCCAGGTGTTCGTGATGCTGAACCCCATGACCTGGACCAATTATTTCCTGATGAACAAACAGAACATCAGGGCGCTGGAGCTTCAAATGGCTTACCTGCCGGAGTATCCGCCGAATGTGTATTGGGACGAGTTTTACAAATACCAGCACGGCCCGCAGCAGGGAGACTTTTCCAACTGGCAGGTATTGCTGCGCCACCCTTCCCTGCGCTGGGCGTTGTTCCTTGCGGTGGTATTGCTGCTGCTGTATGTGCTGTTCGAAAGCAAACGCCGCCAGCGCCTGATACCGCCCAAGCCGGTACTGGCGAACAACTCGCTGGACTTTGCGGAAACCCTCGGGCGGCTTTATTACCTGCATCATAACAACTGGAACCTGGCGAACAAAATGACGCAGCACCTGCTGGATTACATCCGCCAGAATTATTACCTGAACACCAGTGCGCTTTCTTCCGAATTCGTAACGGCGCTTTCCCGCAAAAGCGGCCAGCCCCGGGAATCGGTGGAACGGCTCATGGGCATGGCGGCGCAGGTAAAATTATCCGGCAGCATCAGCGACGAGCAATTACAGGAATATTATAACAGTATCTATCAATTCTATTTAAAAGCGAAATAATGGAAATAAACACCTTTGAGCCCCGCACGGACCTCAGCGAACTCCACGAAGCGATTGCGGCTATCAAAGCTGAGATTGGCAAAGTGATCGTGGGGCAGCACCAGATGGTGGACCTGCTCACGGCCGGCCTGCTGGCCAACGGGCACATCCTGATAGAAGGGGTGCCGGGCGTGGCCAAAACGCTGGCGGCAAAGCTGCTTGCCGGCACGATAGATGCAAAGTTCTCCCGTATCCAGTTCACCCCGGACCTCATGCCGGCGGACGTATTGGGCACTTCCATCTTCAACCCGCAGAGCAAGGAATTTGAATACAAAAAAGGCCCCATCTTCGGCAATATCATCCTGATAGACGAGATCAACCGCGCCCCCGCCAAAACGCAGGCCGCGCTGTTTGAAGTGATGGAAGAGCGCCAGATCACGAACGACGGGCAAAGCCACCTGATGGACCAGCCCTTTATGGTAGTGGCCACGCAGAACCCGATAGAGCAGGAAGGCACCTACCGCCTGCCGGAAGCCCAGCTGGACCGTTTCCTCTTTAAAATAGAAGTGAAATACCCGGCGCTCCAGGAAGAGATCGCGATACTCCAGGCGGCGAACACGCAGGGCGGGCAGCACCAGATGCTGGCGCTGATAAAGCCGGTGGTCACCGCGGCCATCGTGATACGCCTTCAGCAGAAAGTACGGGAAGTGATCATGGAAGAAAAACTCCTGTTATTCATCGCCAGCCTGGTGAACGAAACGCGGAACAACCCGAGCATCTATCTCGGCGCTTCGCCCCGTGCGTCCATCGCGGTGATGAACTGCGCCAAAGCCGTGGCCGTGATGAACAGCCGCGACTTCGTAACGCCTGACGACATCGTGTACATCCTTCCCCACATTCTCCGCCACCGCATTGTGCTTACGCCGGAGCGTGAAATGGAAGGCATCACGCCGGACGAGATCATCGCGGAAATACTTAAAGCAGTAGAAGTACCAAGATAATATGGGAATACTCAGCCGGTTTTACAGGTCGTTTTTCCTCAGCTTAAGGTTGTACCTGGCGCTGGGCGTGGTCATCGTGTTGTTCGTGACCGCCTTTTTTGTACCCGTGTTTTTCCAGGTGGCCATGACGGCCCTGGTCGTATGCTCCGCAGTGCTGCTGCTGGATATGGCCCTGCTATACCTGCCACGCAACGCCATGCGTGCGGAGCGCCGCATGAGCGACCGCTTCAGCAATGGTGATGAAAACGAGGTGGAGCTGATCATCCGAAACGGTTACAACTTCCCCGTGCAGCTGGAAATAGTGGACGAGCTGCCTTTCCAGTTCCAGCGAAGGGACTTTTCCATGAAAGCCGGTCTCAAAGCCCGGGAGGAAAAACATTACACCTATAAGCTCCGCCCGGTGGAAAGAGGCGAATACCAGTTCGGCGGCACGCATCTGTATGTACGGAGCGCCTTTGGCCTGGTAACGCGGCGGTATACGGAAGCGCTGGAAAAAGCGGTGAAAGTGTACCCCTCCTTTATGCAGCTGCGCAACTACGAACTTTTTTCCATCAAACACAAGCTGAACGAAATGGGCGTGCACCGCAAACGCGTGATAGGCCACAGCATGGAGTTTGATCACATCAAAGAATACACCCGGGGCGACGATGTGCGCACCCTCAACTGGAAAGCCACCGCCCGCCGCGGCACGCTGATGGTGAACAACTTTATCGAAGAACGTTCCCAGCAGGTGTACTGCGTGATAGACAAAGGCCGCAACATGAAGATGCCTTTCGACGGCCTCACCCTGCTGGACTACGCCATCAACGCCTCGCTGGTGTTCAGCAATGTGGCGCTGGGCAAAGGGGATAGGGCCGGCCTGGTCACCTTCACGGGCAAACAAACGGAAGTATTGCCCTCCAGCAGCAAAAAAGTACAACTCAATAAGATCCTCGAACAACTCTACGCGCAAACCACCGCCTGGACGGAAAGCGATTTCGAAAGACTGGGCGTGCACCTGCGCGCGTCCCTTTCACAGCGGTCCCTGCTGATCCTGTTCACGAACTTCGAATCCATCACCAGCCTGCAAAGGCAAATGCCTTTCCTCCGCCAGATCGCCAAATATCATTTGCTGCTGGTCGTGTTTTTTGAAAATACCGAGATCAAAAAGCTGAACGAAAAACAGGTGGAAGGGGTGGAGCAGATCTATATCCAGGTGATCGCGCAGAAGTTCGCGCATGAAAAGAAACAGATAGTGAGGGAGCTGGCGCAGTATGGGATCATGTCCTTACTCACCACGCCCGAACATCTTACCGTGGACGTGGTGAATAAGTATCTTGAGCTGAAGTCGCGCATGATGGCGTAACTACAGCGGTTCTTCCTTCTCGTAATCTTTGGGCCCTTTCTGGCCCAGTTTGGTGAATTTCCGGATGTTGTAGGTAACGTTCAGGCTGAAGAAACGTACGTTTCTCCGGTTGTTCGAGTATTGTTCGTAAGTATTGGTCAGCTCGTAGAAGTTCTTCACGCTGGACCCGAAGATGTTCTCACAGGTGAATGCCACGTTCAGCTTGCGCTGGAACATGTTCACCTGTCCCCTCAGCCCGCTGTTAAAACGCGCTTCCTGTTTGCCCTGCGAATAATAACGCGGTCCGTTGTAACGCCCGTTCACCGAAATGGAAAACACCCTGATGCGGTATGCCGCCCACACGGTCAGGTTCGAAGTCCAGCCGGACACGTTCGCAAATCTTTCGCTCACCGCTTCTTTGCCTTCTTCGCCGCCGTCGGTGATGGTTTCGTAGTACCGTAAACCGCCGCTGACGTTCATGTTGAACGATCCTTTGTTATTGCCCAGCGCTTTGAAGAAGTGCGAGTTGAGGGTGACGTATGCGCTCCTGTCGCTGCGCGACGCGAGGTTCACGAAGGTGCTGGTATTGATGATGGTGCTGTCGTTGATGTATTCCACTTTGGTGTAGCGGCTGATGATGTCGCTGGCATCCTGTTTTTCCAGGCCCGCTTTCACCTGGTGGCTTTTGATCTGCGCGGTGTATTCCAGGCGGTAGTCTTTGGTGAAAGAAGGGCGCAGGTTCGGGTTACCGGTACGGATGTTGAAGCTGTCCGCCGTGTTCACAAAGGGGTTCAGCTGGTCGGGGGACGGGCGGTCCATGTTCCGGTTGAAGTTGAACGTGATCTGTTGCTGTTTGTAATCGTACTGGAAATTGATGCCGGGCGAGAAGTTCGTGTATTTGAACGGCACGGCGTTTTTCAGCGAATCCAGCAGGGCCATCTGGTTGAAGTATTGAATGCCGGGGTTGAACCGGAGGTTTGCCATATGGTGTTTCCAGGGGCTGTAATTGATGCCCATGGAGCTGCGCACTTCGTATGTTTCATTGTTAAAACGGTTGCCCGCATACAGTTCTTCCGATTTATTGCCGATATAACCCAGGCGGCCGGTGAAGTTGTAACCCAGCTTGCGGCTGCGTTTACCCACGGACACGTTCGCGGCGTAGTTCTGGTTGAGGTCGGAATAGTCGGTGGACAGTTGCGGGGCGGGCAGCAGCTCAAGATCGTTCACGTTCTTGCGGGTGGCAAGGTTCAGGTTCATGCCGCTGCTCAGCTCCGCGGTGGCGCTGAGGTCGTAATATTTACCGGCGGAAAGCGGCTGGCGGAAGTGAATGTTCGAGCGTACGTTGAAGTTGCCGTTTTTCCGGTCGTTCTTTTGCAGGGAAGTATCGTCCGTGAGCAGGTAAAAATAGTCGTTGTTGCCATACCCGCTGCCGCCGCCTTTTACAAAGTTGAAGCCGGCTTCGAGCTTCTTTTCGGAATTTTCTTCATACTCTTTGAAATAATACCAGTCGGTCACCGCGCGGTAGCCGTTGCGGCGGTTCCTGCTGTCCTGGTTTTTGATCATGGTCGGCTTCTGCGCATAGTTGCTGTTGATGCTGTTGTTTTCCGCGTCGCTGCCGTCGCCGGTCCAGCCGAGGGTTACGGAGCCGCGTAGTTTTTCTTTTTCGGTGATCTTCAGTTCGTAGCGGCCGTTCAGGTTGTGATTGAAGTTATAGGAGGTGCGGAAGTTCTTTTGTGAAAGATAAGAGCTGTCGCCGCCCGGTGTTTTCGGGAAGTAGGTCCGGTTCACGTAGCTGCTGTCCGAGTTATACTGCCCGTTGTTGAAGTAAGTCACCTGGAATGGCGCCAGGTTCAGGTTATAACGCATTTTGGCGTTCAGGTTGCGGCGACTGTCCACCCCCGCGGTGAAGGCTGCGGAATAACCGCGGAACTGCACTTTACGGGTGATGATGTTGATATAACGGATATTGGTACGGCCCTCCACCAGCGCCTGCTCTGCTTCCACCGCGTCCGGTGGGGCTTTCAGCACTTCAATGCGCTCGATCATAAAAGAGGGAAGATTGTTCAGGTAACTGTTCGCGTCCATGCCGGTGAGCGCAATGGGTTTGTCGTCCACATAAAACTTCACCCGGTCCTTGCCTTCCATGGTGATATTGTTATTCGCATCGATTGTCACGCCGGGCACGTATTCCAGCAGTTCCATGCCGGTACCGCCGGGCAGGAAGTTTTCATCGGGGGTGAACACGATGCTGTCCTTGTTCATGGTGAACATCTGCTTCTGGCCTACCACGGTCACTTCTTTCAGGCTGCGGGAGCCGGTTTCGAGGAGTACGGTGCCCAGGTCGCGTTGTGTTCTTTCCGCGGTGAGCTTCACATGCACGAAATAAGGATTGTATCCCAGCGTGCCTATTTTCACGAGGTAGCTGCCATACGGCACAGGTTTCAGGAGGAAACCGCCTTTTTCATCGGCTGCAACGCCGGTTACGATGGTAGAATCATCTTCATTCAGCAAAGCAACTGAAGCAAAAGGAATGGGTTCTTTGTTAGTTGCCTGAAGAACTTTCCCGCTGATAGCGCCGGTTTCCGTGTCCTTATTGGAAGGGGGTTGCTGCGCGTTTGCCGTGAAAAATGAAAACATACATCCCAGCAGGCACAGAAAGGCCATGCCGCATTTTGGCTTGATACTCATCTAAAAAAACGTATAGGTTGATTGTCCGAAAAATACGATCCCACTTTTTCCCAGCCGTAACATTTACACATATGCGTGATATGCAGGATAAATGGTAACGTACACGATGCCGGATATTCACGGAAACGGGGTATCTTAAGGTAAGACGTCAATTAATCAATAATCTTTGCCACGATATGCGATCTTTCTTCAACTGGCTGGATGAACGGCGTGAACTCGGGATTTTCGGCCTGAGGCTCTTCATCGGCCTCCGGCTTATTTACGGAACGATAGATAATGTGACCAGCTGGGACCGGATGCTGGAGTTCCGCGCTTTCCTGGAGGCGCAGTATTTCCCTTTTCCATTAGCCTGCGCTATTGTTTCAGTGACGGTGCAGCTCGTTGGTGGGTTCCTGTTATTGCTCGGATTGCTTACCCGGTACGTTTCCCTGCTGCTGATCGTGAATTTCCTGGTGGCTGCCTGGGTGGACTTTCCCGGCGGAGTGGGAGCGCTCACGCCGCCCCTTGCGATCCTGTTTTCGGCGGTTTTGTTCCTTTTTTATGGGAAGGACAGGTATTCGGTGAAATGGGGTTAAAAACGCCCGGGATGACCTTTTGCATCGTTTCGTTTTTTCATGAGAGTGGCAAAGGAGCGTATAAGTATCCCAGTGTATCTGCCTTTCACCGCCTTTAGTCCGCCTTACACTGGCGACAAGCCGGCTGGAAATGTTTCAGCCCCCTTAAAGTTTTCAGTTGAAACACTATCAGCGGCACCTGAAGCATATCAAAAGTATAGCAAGAGCATATCAAAAGCGTATCAAAAGCATACTTACCCCCACCCGCTGCCATTTTGGTCTACCCTTTTAGGCAAAATGGCAGTCTTTTCCCTGTGGCCGACTTTTTTTGGGCAGGTTACTGGCTCCCACAAAAAAGCCGGCAGAACCGCCGGCTTTTCCCAATTATGACCAAATTCCGGGATCAGGGAGCAAGATATGCTCCGTCTACCGGGTAATAAGCCCCTGTTACAAACGATGCTTTGTCCGAACTGAGCCAGATCACCAGTTCCGCCACTTCTTCCGATCTGCCCAGCCGCCCGATGGGATGTTTAGACACCAGCGCCGCTTTCATTTCCGGGGGCGCCTCTTTCAGCAAAGGCGTGTCTATAAAGCCCGGCCCTACCGCATTCACCCGGATGCCCTGTGAGGAATACTCGATCCCGGCATTCTGCGTAAGCCCTACCACACCATGCTTTGCCGCTACATACCCGGCAGAATGGGCAAACCCCACCTGCCCCAGGATAGACGCCATGTTCACGATCGCCCCGCCGCCGTTTTTCAGCATCACCGGCAGCTGGTATTTCATACAGTAGAATACGCTGGCCAGGTTCACGGCTATCACCTTGTCAAAACCCTCCACGCTCATGTCCGCAATCAGGTTCTGCTCCCCGCCGATGCCGGCGTTGTTGCAGGCAATGTCCAGCCGGCCGTAATGTTTCAGGGTGGCCTTCACCAGCTGTTCGCATTCCGCGGGCCTGCTTACGTCGCATTTCTCGAACTGCGCGTCCCCGCCGGCTTTGCGTATTGCCTCCACGGTGCTGTTGCCGCCCTTTTCATTCACGTCGGACACGATCACTTTCGCTCCGCAGGCCGCGTACAATACCGCCACAGCTTCCCCGATGCCGGAGCCCGCGCCGGTTACCAATGCCACTTTCCCGGTAAATAACTGTTCCATCATTTTATCTGTTTTAATGAAAAATTTGCACTCTTCGCAACGGTGGAATGTAGTATTAACAAAAAGCGGGTGAAAGGGTTGTTGCAGAATTGTGTTAACTTGCCATAACTGGATAATAATTAATGTGTTTTTCAGTTATAATGATAGAGTTCCCGCGCTATGAAACTAACGTACAGGCATATATTGTTTTTTATCCTCCTCCTTGGCTGCTTCACCAGCGGCAATGCGCAGAACCTTATTGCCAATCCCAGCTTTGAAGATGTGAACATCTGTACGGAATACAACGCCCCCTGCAGCCCTTCCGCCTGGGAAAGCGTAGCGCCGGAGCATGTCAAAATGCAATACCTGTACTCCGCCGCCGCTATGGCGGGCAGCAATGTGGTAAAACTGATCCACCGCCAGGGCGGCCTTCGTAATTATATACAGGCTCAACTGCTGTGTCCCGTTGAACCGGGGCGCAGGTATAAGATCACCATCGTTGCCGGTAAGGACTTCTTTGGCACCATGGAGCTGGGCCTCCGGCTGGATACGGCGTATATCTACCGCCTGTCCGCCATCCCGCTGGACACCCTGCCGCCCACCCTCATCTTTACCGAAAAAGACGCCGTGGAAACCAAAAAAGGCGAGGTGGATTTTTTCCGTATAGAAAAGGTGATTACCGCCCATGCCGCCGCCAGCCATGTGATCATCGGCAATTTTGCCAAAGGGAACCGGAAGGAGAGTGTGAGCCGTGAGAGTTATTTTATAGACAGCGTCAGCATAGAGCCCCTGGACGGCGGCCCGCTCTGCGATCAGGCGCAAAAGATAAAAGACAGTCTTTATGCCCAGCACCGGCGCCATACCATTCCGGCGGGTTATTTTAAACAGGAGAAGGCGAAGATGGAAGTGCGGCAGGACAGGCGGCACTGCATCACCCTCACCGTAAAAGACGAAAGCATTTTTACGCCCAGGGGTCGCTCTAAGTTCCCGGAAGCCGCCGCCCGCATGGATTCCCTCATCAGGATATACGACCCTTACGCCGGCACCAAAGTGATCGTGACGGGGTATGCCTTTAAGCCGGGAACGGGCAATTACAATAAGATCCTTTCCACCGTACAGGCGCAGAAGCTGAAAGACGTGCTGGTATACCGTCACGGCTTTGCGGTGGACGATGTGGAAGTATACGGCCGTGGCAATGCGGAACCGCGTTTCGAGACCACTACCGATGCCGGTAAAGAAGAAAATAATTTCGTGGAGATAGAATTCTGCCTGCCCAGGCCCCCGCCCGTGGCAGCCATCGCTCCGCCGCTCCCGCCCCCCGCGCCGGATACGCTGGTGATCCCGGATGTGCTGTTCCGGTTCAACAGCAGCGAACTGAACACAAAACTTTACAGCTCGCTGGACAGCCTGGTGGCGCGCATCCCGCGAAACGATACCATACAGCTGCAGATACTCGGGTATACGGACAATGTAGGCACGGAAGCCTATAATCTCAACCTGAGCCGCAACCGCGCGGCGGCAGTGGCGGAATACCTGAAGGGGAAAGGGCTGGAAAAATACATCCGCCATGTGTCCGGCCTGGGCGAAACCGTGCCCGTAGCGCCGAACGATTCGGAAGAAGGCCGGCGGAGGAACCGGCGGGTGGAGATCATTATTTACAAAGGCTCCGATTAAAAGATATTGCAGGGCAGGCAATGCAAAAGAAAAAGGCCGGCCCTTGACTGGACCGGCCTTTTCAATATCCTGTACGGTTATTTGCTGAGGTACGAACGGAGCATCCAGGCCATTTTTTCGTGCTGGCGCAGCAGGCCGGTCACGAAATCGCTGGAGCCAAGGTCTTTCTGTTTGTCGGCAAACTCGGTGATCAGCTCGCGCAGTTCGCGGATAATGGTTTCATGATCTTCCAGCAGGTTTTTGATCTGCTGAGGCTGATCGTTCGTGTATTCGGGTTCCAGCAGGTTGGTCAGTTTCAGGAAATCCACCAGGCGGCCGGTGCTGTAATGCCCGATCATGCGGATACGCTCTGCAACTTCGTCAATAATCTCTGCCAGTTCGCCATACTGCCCTTCAAAAAAGAGGTGCATCTCGTGGAAATTGTCTCCAACCACATTCCAGTGATAGTTGCGGGTTTTGGTGTACAGTACCTGCTCATCTGCCAGTAATACCTGCAATTTTTCCGCAACGGCCTGCAAATGTTTTTCGGGAACTCCGATGTTTACTTTCATGGTTATAATGTTTTGGGTAAAAAATCTACAATTCTATCAGGGCATATACTTTGTCGTTCAGGTAACGCCCTCCGGGATTCCATGCGGAATAGTCGAGGTTTATCCAGTATTCGCCCTTCATCTCATGATAATATAACTCCTTTACAGGCGGATTGTTGAATAAATGAACAATTGCCTGTTTCATCGTCTCAAATTCTTCCTTGCTCCCGCAATACAGCTCAGGGTAAGCATGCCCCTTGATCAGTACGATCCTGGTGCGTGCGCCGATGCTTTGCATACAGCTGGCCATCAGGATGGAATGATCGTCGCAGTCCCCGCCCAGGCCGTTCAGGATGGTTTCCATCGGGGTGGCGAAGTATTCGTCGCGCTGGCTGTCATTCACATACCGGAAGTGATGACGAATGTATTTAAAAAGCGAGAGATACCGTACCACCTTGCCGTACTTGGGAAAGTATTCGTCATAATAATCCAGCGAATGTGCCACAGAAAAGTTGCGCACCGTGGAATCCTTATAATTCGCCTTTTCGCGGATGCCGCGCACGGTTTTGTCCATGTAAGTCTCCACTTTGCGCGGATAGAGGCTCAGGATGTCCAGCTGTTTGTTGTCCCGGGTGCCCCAGTTGCCCTGTACCATGCCCTGGTAGTCGTTCAGCACGTTGGAAAAGGAATAACGCCCGGTAAAGAAGTTGAATACGAGGATGCCCGCCACCAGCACAAAGGCCGGGATGATCAGCGGTTTGAATACCCACAGCAGCAGGCGGGTGAACAGGAAAGCGATCAGGATGGAAAGGAAAAGGTCGATATGCCACTGGCCAAGCTGCACGACAGGCATGAACCGGTTGATATACGGGGCCAGGGGCAGTATGGTCAACAGGCTCAGGAGGTTCAGCAGGAAATGCTGGAAGGTGGTGTATTTACTTTGATCGATGGGCATTACGGTATCTGGTACCGTAAAATTATGCCAATTTGTGCGGTGTAGCCCCGGAAATATTGTTAAAATGCTATCAATATTTCCGGGAACCGCGGGCCACTACATGGGTTCAAAGGCCGGCAACGTCTGTTTGAAAGAAGTGCTTTCCCTGATAAGCTCCATTTTGTGCAGGGCGTCTTTCTTTTGTTTGTCCATTTGCAGGTGGTGGTATATTCGGTTAAGTACACCGTAATTGAGGAGTGCGAATATTTTGAAGTCCAGCTTCTGCGCGGTGTCCATCGCGGCTTCTGCCGCGCGGATGGCTTTGTTGAACTCTTTTTCCTGGTAATATATCTGTGCCGCGATGATCTTTTGCAGGGTGTCAAGATGGCGGCCGTTGAAGAAGTCCGAAGAATAATGTTTCAGTACGTTCTCCACGTGCTGGCTGATCCTGGAAGCGGCGGCAATATCCCCCGTGCTGATGTGCGCCTGCGCCTTCCAGCAAAGCAACATGAGCCGGAAAGGATCGGTACGGTTGAACAGGATAGAGGGATGCTGCTCGAACAGGCGCTGGGTGAACAGGAGCAGTTGCTGATAGTCGCCCAGCATCAGGAAGATAAAACACATGGCGCGGTATACCGCTTCTTCCCCTACGGTGAAGGACTTTTGCTGTGTGAAGTTCCAGTGCTGCACGTAGTGGTAGATCTTGTCTTTCATCTTTTCATCCAGCTGCCCGAATTTGAGGTATTCGTAAATGAAGAGGAAAGCCTCGTAGGGGCTGATCCACATTTCCCCCGCCATCTCGCCGCCGGCGCAGATCTTTTTGATATTGGAAAGCTCTATCTCGCACTGTTCCGCATCCAGCTGCATCAGCGCCATCACGAAGAGGTTGCTGCGGATCTTTAATTTATCGTCCGGAGATTCGGCCATGCCCAGCAGGGTGTTGAGCACTTTCCGTTTTTTGAAATGGATGAAGTCGTCGTTGATGAACTGGCTGAAGGGGTTTTTCCGGAAATAACCCGGCGGGAATATGGAGGAAAGCTGGGGTTGCTGAGAGCCTTCCTGCTGGTAATGCAGCACCACGTATTCCAGCAGGTGCGCCTTTTCGAGGGTAGCCAGCGGCAGTTTGAAAAAATTCCGGATGCTGTCCACCTGGTTGCCGGTGATGGCAAAACGTAAAAGCCATTTGAACACCGCGATGCGGAAAGGGCTTTGCGGGAAATAATCCAGCACTTCCAGCAGCAGCTTTTCGGACACAGTTTGTTCGTGCTGCGACAGGAAGTGCATCGCGGTGAAGTATTCCAGCAGGAAGTTGTGCGCAAAACGAACCTTTACGTTGAACATGATCTCCTGGCTGAGGTTCTCTTCCACGAGAATGTTGTCCGCCAGCAGTTCCTTGTACGCGGGAAAGAGTTCCGCATTTTTATTGAGCAGCGTGCATTTGTCCGTATACAAACCTGTCTTCCCCATATCCAGCAGCTGCAGCATTTTGTCTATGATGCGCACTTTGAAGGAATTGGCCGGGGAGCTGAACACACGGTTCTGGATGAACTTGCTGATCACTTCGAACAGGCTGAGGTTTTCATCCACAAACGACTGGTCGGGCGTGGCGTTCAGCTGGGAAAATAATTGCAGGTAATAAGGATGCCGCAGTTTTTGCAGGAAACTATCCGAAAAAAGCCGCACGGTGGCCGGATCGAAATCGAAGTTGTAGAGCACGGATTTTACTTCCTGTTCCGTGAGCAGGGGGATGTTTGTATTGGTATCCTCATCCATTTCCTGCCCCAGGTACCAGTATTTCCGGAAGGAGGGGTACTGGTGGCTTTGGTGAAACACTTCGCCCCAGGTGCTGGAGCGGATGGAAAGGATCACTTTCACCCAGGGGTGCAGATCGTTTGAATACACGAAATCTTCCAGCTTGTTATAGAGCAGTTTCAGTTTGTCCGCGCCCATGGCTATCTCGTCGAAGCCGTCGATGATGAGTACGAGCCTGCCGCCTTTTTCGTTCGGGTGGGTGGAAAAATATTCGCGGAAGTTGTCGCCGTTGCCGAGACTAAGTTGATTGTCCAGCCAGGCGGACAATGAAAAGCCTTTGAGGAGGAGGCTGCCGGCGGCGTGCGCGTTGATGAACCAGCAGATGTCATTTTGATATACAGGGTCGCGTCCGAACCAATAATGTTCGGCTGCGTGTACGAGTGCGAGTGATTTTCCCCATCCTGCGGGTGCGATCAGGACAGTGGCGGCGTGGCTGCTTTCGAGGAACCGTTCTATGTGGGAGAGGCAGTACTGGCGGGGTACGGTGTTTTCAAACGGCATGCCGCAGCGGTTTTTGAGCGTGAGCATGGTGTAATGGGATACAGCTGCCGCTCTTTTCCGGACATCTGCCCATTTGGAGTGATCTTCCGCTGTTGCCTGCGGGCGGAATGTTTTTTTGTAAAAGTGGGTCTGGAATTCTTCCCAGTCACGGAACCGGCAATACTGCGCCAGCGTGTTGAGGGTATAGCGTGAAAAGCTGTGCTGCGTGACCGCAAACCCGAAAACACGTTTGAGTGTGGTTTCGCTGACGAGTTTTCCGGTATGGTTAAGGATAGCCTGGGCGAGGTGTTTACATTGATTAGGTTGAAGGTTTTCCACCCCGAATTGTCGCAGCACCTCGCTTTGCAAGGTGATGATGAAGTCGTAGGACAGGTCGATCATAAGGGCACAATTAATGGATTAGGACTATAGAGACCCCTGAATAATGGTACAATTGAATAGATACGTAACAGAATGAATGTTTGGATTTGGCATTTTTTGGAATGAATAAACTGAACGGGTAATAGTTGATTGAACAAACATGTTTTGCGATTTGATTATCAATTAAATGACATGGGCTAAACGGAGTAAAAAAAAACTTCAAATTTTTTTAAGGGATAATCCTTTTGTATAGGATGATGAGAGTGGCATAAAGGAGTGAAAAGCGTGCGTAAAAAAGATATGTTTTTACGGCTGGGTGACATTCAGTAATGAATACACGCCGCTACATTTCCTGAACATATTTTGTTCAGTATTCATAAAAATGAACAGAATGAACAGTTTATTCAAACAATGAACAGCCTGCTTTCTGTTCACAGGAATGAACAAGAATGACACATCGTTTCCAGTGTGAACCCCTTTAATTTCGTGTAGTCAGATATGTAGTGCTTCCGAATATACCTGTATCAATACCTAAGAATGTATCCTATCAAAAACAAACTGAACGGCCTCGAAATACCTGAATTTTTTTGACAGACATTCTTCCAAAAAACCATTTCCTATGTGTATAAGGATAGGCTTATAAGGAACCAGTCCCCTGTTCATGTGCAGGGAGGTACCCCGCTACAATCACCGAAATCACGCAAACATTACTTTATTATAACCCAAACCATTGTATATGAGTTTTAATGTTACTCCTAAATGCCTTCTGCGCACTTTTATTGTCATTTCCGCAATCTGGCTTTTTGGTTGGCCGGCGAAAGGCGCGCATGCTGCTGATAGATCTGCTCACGCAGCGTTTATCCAGTACTGGTGGTATCCCGCTCCAAATACCGCTTCCGCCACGCCGGAAGAATGGTATGGGAAATCTCCCCTGATCACCGGCAGGAGTTCCGCTCCCTCCGCAAATACCTATTTTGCCGCAGGCCCTATCTACAGCCCCGGGTCCAGCGACGAGGAAATCAAACCCATCGTGCTCCTTTGCCCGCTCTGCTCAATCACAAACGACGGGGCCAGTCATGACGGTAATATTAATACCGCCGCCGAAGTGAACGCAAGCCTCGGCATACTCGCCAAAGTAGGACAGCGGATTATCTTCCCCGGTACTTACGAAGCGGGAGATAGTGTAGTCGTAGACTTTGAAGTGCCTTCCACCGTCATAGACGCATCGCTGCTGGGCGGTATCCGCCTTGCCGCGTTCAATGGTACTTCCACCACACCTGTATTGGATGTTGCGCTCAACTCACCGCTGGTGAACGTACAACTGGCCGGTATAGGCTCCGGTGGCAGACGCAGGGCCGTGATAGCCATGCCTGCCCAGTTCGACAGGGTGGAGGTGACCATCGGCGCTGTGCTGAACACGCTTAGTAACCTGCTCATATATGAGGTGACCGCCATGGTGCCCGTAACTGTTACCCCCGCCGCAAGACCGGTGATATCCCCCGCCGGCAGTCCCGCCACGCTCAACGCTTCCATGCGTCTCGGCGCCGCTACCTTCAACTGGTACGATGTGCCCGTTGGTGGCACTCCGCTTGGTACGGGCGCTACTTTTAATTCACCCGTGCTCACCCGCGGCGTGCATACTTATTATGTAGCCGCCACTACCACCGCGGACGGCAGGGAAAGTTACATCCGTACAGCCGTAACCGTAGACGTGGGCGGCGGCCCCGGTCTTTTATGGACGTACGGCGACCAGCAGGTAAGCCCGAGGCTCGCAGGCGTATGCGCGCTGTGTACCGTAGTGGACCCGCTGAATGCCGTGGATGCCGATCCCAACACCTCCTCGCTCCTGTCCGCGCCGGTAGGCCTGCTCAGCAGCGTGGGCCAGCTCCTCCAGTTCCCCGGCATCTACCAGGCCGGAGACAGCATCATCCTCGATCTTGAACTGCCAGGCCAGCTGTACACCAAATCACTGCTTACAAATATTACTATACAGCCCTACCTGGGCGCCGCCACCGCCGGGCCCGCCACGGACCTCGGCACCGATCTCATCAATGTACAATTGCTGGGCATAGGCATTGGCGGTACCAATAAATTCAGGGTGAGCGTACCCGCCACCGCTTCGTTTGACGGTGTGGAAGTGAACCTGAAAGCCGTATTGGCTGAACTGGCCGCGCTGCGCATCTACGAAGCCGCCGCTATGATACCCGTAGCTGTTACGCCTTCGCCCGCCCGTATACCTTACAATACAACCGCATCGCTGAATGCAACCGTACGCCCGGGTGGCGCTACCCTCAGCTGGTACACCACACCCACCGGCGGCACAGCGGTACAGACAGGCGCCGCCTTCACCACGCCCCAGCTTACCCGCAGCACCACTTATTATGTGGAAGCCTCCACGCCCGATGGCCTCACCAGTTACCTGCGTACTGCCGTTCCCGTTACACTCGGCGGCTCGGACGGCCCGCTCTGGAGTTATGGCGATACACAACAAAGCCCGCAGCTCAGCGGTGTATGCGTGGGTTGCTCCGTTCAGAATCCTGAACTGGCGATAGACCACGATACCACTACCGCTTCCAATATCAGCATACCGCTTGGTGTGCTTAGTTCCGCGGGTCAGCTGATCCGCTTCCCCGGCAATTACCAGGCGCTGGACAGCATTATCCTCGATCTTGCCATTCCCGCCGGTCAACTGCTCAACGCACAATTACTTTCCGGCATAAGGGTGGAAACCTTTAACGGCACCACTCCCAATAACGATGCCGCAGCATTCAGCACGGCGCTTTCCAATGCACAGCTGCTGGGCATTCCGCTCGGCCCTACCGGCAGGTTCAGGGTTACCCTGCCTGCCACCGCGGCGTTTGATGCGGTGCAGATATCGCTTACGCCTGTTGTAGGCGGCCTTGCCAACCTCCAGGTATTTGAAGCAACCGCTATGATCCCTGTAACGGTAAACCCCGCGGAGCAGACTGTGCCCGCCGGTACCACCGCTACCATCAACGCGGCAAACAGGCTTACCAATGCATCTTTTAACTGGTATACCAGCCCCACCGGCGGCACGCCTGTTGGCACCGGCGCATCGTTCGTTACGCCGCCCATGAGCCGCCGCACCACTTATTATGTGGAAGCTTCCACCCCGGATGGTAAAGTCAGCTTCAGCCGCACACCCGCGGTAGTGAATGTAGGCGGCGGCCCCGGCCCCCTGTGGACGTATGGGGACCGCCAGGACGGCGCTGTGATCACCGGTATCTGTGTAGGCTGTACCGTTACGGACGGAGACAATGCCGTGGATGAAGACACCACTACTTCTTCGCTCATCACCACCACCGTGGGCGCGCTCGGTTCTGTTTCCCAGCTGATCCATTTCCCCGGTACTTACCAGGCGGGGGACAGCGTGGCCTTCGATCTTGAGCTGCCGGACCAGCTGTTCAGCCTCCAGGCGCTGGGCGGCATCACCGTTCAGTCTTATAATGGCAATACACCCAATGGCGATGCCATTACCCTCGATAATAACCTGGTGAGACTGGAGCCTCTCGGCCTGGGCGTTGGCTCTACCGGGAAGTTCCGCGTGATAGTGCCCGTGAATGCAGGGTTTGACGGCGTAAGTATCGGCACATCCGCCGCGCTTTCCGCCCTCGGCAACCTGCGCGTATACGAAGCCGTGGCCTTTATGCCGGTAACCGTTACGCCTCCCGCGCCGGTGATACCATCGGGTACTACCGCTACCATGACCGCCAGCGTGAGAGCGCCGGGCGCCACTTATGCATGGTACGATGCACCCACCGGCGGTACGCCGCTGGGCACCAGCGCCAGCTTCACCACTCCGCCGCTTACCCGCAGCAAAGAATATTATGTGGAAGCCGCCACGCCCGATGGCAAAAAGAGTTTTGTACGTACTGCTGTGCCCGTTACAGTGGGCGGCGGCCCCGGTCCGTTGTGGACGTATGGGGACACCCAGCAGAGCCCCGTCGTTGGCGGCATCTGCCTCGGTTGTGTTGTACAGAACCCTGACCTTGCTGTGGATGGCGATACCACCACCGCATCACAAGCCATCATTACTGTAGGCGCGCTGGGTTCAGTGGGCCAGATCATTAAGTTCCCCGGCACGTACCAGGCGGGAGACAGCATCTCCTTTACCCTCGGTGTGCCCAGCCAGCTGCTCAGCGCGCAGCTGCTCTCCGGCATCAGGGTGCAGACCTTCAACGGTACAACGCCCAACAACGACGCGATTATGCTGGACAACGACCTGATCAATCTCCAGGCCCTCGGCCTGGACGTGACAGGCAACGTAACCAAGTTCCGTGTAAGCGTGCCTGTGAACGCCGGGTTTGACGGTGCGCAGGTGGATCTTACCGGCCTTGTTTCGGGATTAAGCAGCCTCAATATTTATGAAGCTGCGGCCTTTGTACCGGTAACAGTTACCCCTCCTTCCGCAACGGTTCCATTTGGTCATGATACCACGTTCACGGCTTCTATCAGGTTCCCGGGCGCTACGTTCAGCTGGTACGATACCCCCACGGGCGGTACGCCGCTGTTCACCGGGGCTGTCTTCAACACGCCTGTGCTGATCGCAGATAAGACATACTATGTGGAAGCAGCCACACCGGATGGCCTGAAAAGTTATATCCGTACAGCGGTGCCCGTTACCGTAACCGTAGGCCCCGCCAGCCCTGACCTGAGCTGCGGCCGTGGTATTACGCAGACGAACTCCACTTTCGGGCTCTGCCTGCTGTGCGGTATCCAGGATCCCGCGCTTGCCGTGGATGATAATCCGCAGACCTCCTCGTCAATCCATGTGCCTGTGGGCCTGCTGGGCGCTGGTGCTTACCAGCGTTTCCAGTTTGGCAGTCAAAGTTCCGCAGGTGACAGTTTACGTATAGTAGTAGGCTCCACCACGGGCCTGCTGAACCTGCAGTTGCTGGGCAACGTCACTATCCGCCCGCGCAACAACGGTGCTGAAATTGCAGCGGATGTAAGACCATTGAACAATGGCCTGCTCACGCTGCAGCTGCTGGACGGCGGCACCCGCCAGGTAATCTCATTTGTGCCCACCGGCATATTTGATGAAGTGGAAATAAGGATCGCGGGAGTTGCTTCCGCGTTGACGGAGATCAATGTATTCTACGTACAACAAATAACACCGCGCGCCACACTGGCATCAGATACGGTGAACGTGTGCAGTGGCTCACCGGCCGTATTAAATGCGAACGGTCCCGCGGGCGCTACCTTCCGCTGGTACGATGCCCCGACCGGCGGTACCCCGCTGTTCACCGGCGCTACCTTCAGCACCCCGGCCATCACCGCGGATGCGGTATATTATGTGGAAGCCGTTTCAGCAGGCTCAACCTGCCCGAGCGAAGTGCGCAGCCCTGTATTTGTAAAAGTAGGCCTGCCCACCGTTTCCGTAACGGCCAATTCAGTTACCATACCACAGGGCGGTACAGCCACCTTTAATGTAAATACGCCGGACACTTCGCTTACCTACAAATGGTACGATGTGCCCACCGGCGGCACAGCGCTGTTCACCGGCCCGGGCTTTACCTCGCAGCCATTGAACGCTACCACTACATTCTACGTGGAAGCCAGGAATAACAGCGGTTGCGTAAGCGCGCAACGTATCGCCGTGATCGCGAATGTTGTCATCGCCAACCCTGATGCGCCCTGCGATATCGCCACCACACAGATCAGCAATGCAAGCGGCATTTGCCTCGGCTGTTATGTGGACAACCAGGGTTCCGCGGTGGATGCCAGCACGCAGACCTTCTCCACCCTGCATGTAATAGCAGGCCTGCTGGGAGGTTACGTACAGCAAACGCTTATTTTCCCTGCCGTAAGCGATGCGGGAGACAGTGTAAGAATGCTGATCTCGTTCCCGTCTTCGCTGGCGGATGTAGGACTGCTGGGTTCATTGCAGCTCGCTACCTACAACGGGGCTACTTTTAATAACGACCGCGTTGCGCTGAACGGAGGATTGCTCACGCTCAGGTTGCTGCCCGGCAACACGCAGGCGCTGGTATCCTTTGCCCCGGCCGCAATATTCGACAGGGTGGAACTGCGGATGAACGCAGGCGTGGCCACCGCGCTGAGCGCAGTGAACGTACATTACGCGCAGCGTTTTGTACCGGTGCCGGTTCTCCAGGTGGACACCGTGGCTACCTGCCCCGGCAGCACCGCCACACTGGCCGTAGCCGCCAAACCCAATACCGTGTTCCGCTGGTACAGCACGCCCACAGGCGGCACACCGCTGTTCACCGGTACTACATTTGTATCAGGCCCGGTAAGCTCGGATACAGCATTCTATGTAGAAGCAGTTAAAACATCCACCAACTGTCCGAACCCCGTTCGTACAAGAGGCGTGGTAGAAATAGACAGCGTACCCGCTGCGCCCACACTCGAAGCTACCACTGTGACCACCTGCAGCGGCAGTACCGCTGTGCTCAGGGCTACGGCACCCGCGGGCGCCACGTTCCGCTGGTATGACACACCCACCGGCGGCACAGCATTGTTTACCGGTGCGGCATTCACCACACCGGCGCTGGACAGCTCCGTGGTATATTACGCGGAGACAGTGTCTTCCGGAGGCTGCGCAAGCACTACCAGGACGGCGGTGCAGGTGAACATTTCCGTACGCCCGGGCACACCGGACGTAACGCCGAATGGTACATCCATCTGCGCGGGCAATATGGCCACGCTTACGGCGAGCTCCGCTACGGCCGGCGTAACCTTCAACTGGTACGCCAGCGCCGCGCTGGACAGCATCATCTTCAGCGGGCCGGTATTCACCACGCCGGTGCTCAATACAACCACTACTTATTTTGTTACTGCCGCAAACGGCCAGTGCGCAAGCGCCACACCAAGGTCTGTGACCGTACAGGTGAATGCTGCGGCGATACAGCCCACGGTAAGCATACTGCCCGCATCCGGTATGATCGAGTACGGACAGACGGCGACGCTCACCGCTACTTCGGCTACCGCCGGCGCTACTTACCGCTGGTTCCTGGATTCACTGGGCACGGCGCCTGTATTTACCGGTGCGCAGTACATTACGCCGCAGCTGGCCAATACCACCAAATACTTCGTGGAAGCGGTAGCAGAGTCTGGTTGCGCCAGCGCCCGTACATCGGTGACCGTAAGGGTGAACCGTAACTTCAATCCTGGTTGCGACTTCGCGAATGCGCAGACCAATGTTGTCAACGGCATTTGTGTACTCTGCGCCGTTACGAACCCGGACAATGCGGTAGATACTGATACTACGAACGCTGCGACTGTTACACTGCCGGTTGGCGTTGCCGGAAGTATCTCTTACTTCTTCGACTTCGGCAGCCTTGCCGCGGCAGGCGATACCGTGAAGATCAGGTTTGCCACCCCGGCAGGTTTACTGGATGCGGCGGCACTGTCCAGGATAGAAGTGACCTCTTATAATGGAGCCACTTCCAACAACGATACCCGCACGCTGAGCAACAGCGCGCTGAGAGTAGTGCTGCTGGGCGGCGCGAATCAGCAGGCGGTGCTGTTTGCACCGGGCGCTCCGTATACGAGAGTAGAGATCAGGATGGGAGGACTCGTAGGCGCATTGCTCAATATGAACCTTTATTATGCAAACCGTGTGCTGGCATCGCCCACTGTAACGGCGAACACCACTACGCTCTGCGCGGGCGGTCAGGCTACCCTCACGGCCACAGCGTCTGACAGTGCGACGGTACGCTGGTATACACAACCCACCGGCGGCACGCCTGTGTTCACCGGTAAAGTATACACTACCGGTGCGCTCACCACCACCACTACTTATTATGCGGAAAGCTATCGCGCATCCACCAATTGCGTGAACCCGATACGTACGCCGGTTACTATCAGTATACTCCCCGTTCCGGATGCACCGGTTATCATCAGCGGAGATACTTCCATCTGTACGGGTGGCGTAGCGATCCTGCAGGCCAGAACGGTAGATCCCACTCACAGCATCCGCTGGTTCAGCGTGGCTTCCGGCGGCGTACCGCTGTCCCTGGACAGTGTGTTCACCACCGGCAATCTCACCGCCAATACTACTTATTATGCGGAAGCATACAACGGTACCTGCGGTAATCTCACCAGGGTTCCTGTAAACGTAACCGTAGGCACCATACCGCCGGATCCTGTTCTTGAATCCAATAACCTCACGATCTGCTCCGGCAACACTGCCGAACTGAAAGTGACCTCCACTACGGCGGGCCTCACCATACGCTGGTACACGGTGCAGTCAGGCGGCACGCCTGTAGCAACCGGTGCTACCTATATCACCCCGGTACTTTCATCCACTACGATCTATTACGTGGACGCAGTGAATAATACCGGCGGATGCCCGAACGGCGGCGGAAGGCTGCAGGTAACCGTAAACGTGAACGCCACACCGGCCGTACCGGCACTCGTGGATTCCGTAACGACGATATGCCGCAACCAGCGCGCTACGCTGACCATAAGCAATCCGCAGCCGGGCGTGACCTACAACTGGTACAATGCGGCCACCGGCGGTACGCTTCAGTTCACCGGCGCCAGCATACTCACACCCGCATTGCTGGACAGCATCACCTACTTCGTGGAAGCTGTAGGCACAGGCAGCTGTACCAGCACCAGCCGTGCAGTAGCCGCTGTAAGCGTAGTGACCTTACTGCCCGCTCCGCCGGTAGAATCCGCCAACCTGGCGGTATGCCGCGGCTCACAGGCTGTATTGCGCATCAGCAACCCGCAGACCGGCGTGACCTATAACTGGTACGACGCACCGGGCGGCAACCTGCTCTTCACCGGACCGGTATATACCACCGGCGTGGCAGTGGCAAACGCCAGCTACCATGTGGAAGCGGTAGGTACCGGCGGCTGCGCCAGCGCGGGCCTCACACAGGTAAATGTGACTGTAACGGACGCGCCTGCCTTACCGGTGATTGTCGGCAACACGACAGTCTGCCAGGGCAGCGCGATCAGCCTGAGCGTACAGAACCCCGTAGCATCGCTTACCTATCGCTGGTACAGCATTGCCACCGGCGGTACCGCGCTTGCAACGGGCCCGACCTTTGCACCGACAGGTGTAACTACTACCACTACTTATTATGTAGAAGCTGCAAACGGCAACTGTACCAGCGCCGGCAGAACCACCGTGACCGTAACGGTGAACCCTGCCCCGCCGACCGTAACAGTAGACGCGGCTGCCAAAACAGTCTGCACCGGCAACAGTGCGGACCTGCATGTGATCAACCCGCAACCGGGCGTTACTTACCGCTGGTACGATGTACCGACGGGCGGCACCGTGCTTTCCGCTACGCCTGATTATGTTACAGCCGTGCTCACAGCGAATAAGGATTTTTATGTTGAAGCGGTGAATGCAAGCAATTGCACCAGCCTCACCAGGACCAAAGTGACCGTAACCGTAGTGGCAGGGCCTACCCCGCCAACGGTAGAGTCCGCGAATGTGGCGGTATGCCGCAATGCACAGGCCATCCTGCGCGTGACGAACCCGGTTACCGGCATCACTTACAACTGGTACGATACCCCGGGCGGCACCCTGCTGTTCACCGGTACGGCTTATACCACTACCGCCATCACCGGACCTGCTGACTACTACGTGGAAGCAGAAAGCGCAGGCGGATGCGGCAGCGCAACACTTACCAAAGTGGATGTGACCATCACCGAACCGCCCGCCCTGCCTGTTGTAGGCGGCAGTACCACCATCTGCCTTGGCGCACCGGTGAACCTGACCATTACCAACCCGCTGCCCGGCCTTACTTATAGCTGGTACAGCGTAGCCACCGGCGGCACGCGCCTGGCACAGGGCACCAGCTTTGCACCGAGCGGCGTAACAGCTACCACTACCTACTACGTGGAAGCAGCCAGCGGTGCCTGCACCAGCGCCGGCAGAACGACGGTGACCGTAACCGTGAACCCCGTTCCGCCAGTACCCACAGTAGACGCCACCACCAAATCAGTATGTGTGGGCAACCAGGCTACACTGCATGTGACCAACGCACAGCCGGGCATCATCCACCGCTGGTACGACGTACCGACAGGTGGCACCGTACTCTTCAGCGGCACCACTTATGTTACCGCACCGATCACCGCAAATAAAGACTTCTATGTAGAAGCGCTGAACGGAAGCAATTGCGCCAGCACCAGCCGTACAAGAGTGAGCGTAACTATCACCAACGGGCCTGCATTACCCGCAGTAGCCGGAACGTTGACAGTATGCCGCGGCAACAGGGCAACTTCCAGTATTATAAACCCGCGCACCGACCTGCAATACCGCTGGTACGACGCACCGATAGGCGGCAACCTCCTGTTCTCCGGATCAGTGTACACCACCGCAAACCCGCTCTCTGTAAGAGATACCGTGTACGTTGAAGCAGTGGCTACCGGCGGTACCTGCACCAGCAATGGCCGCAGCCAGGTAATACTGATAGCGGCGGATGCACCCGGCACACCGGTACTGGCGAACGGCGGCGCGGCAACCATCTGCACCGGCTCCACCGCAACCTTCACCGTACAGAACCCGTTGCCAAACGTTACCTACCGCTGGTACGATGCTGCCGCGAACGGCAACCTCCTCCAGGACAACGCAAGCCCGACATTCACTACACCAACGCTCACCGCGAACCTGGATGTGTATGTTGAAGCAGTGATAGGCGGCAGCTGCGCCAGCGCAGGCAGAGCAAAAGCCTCCGCAACCGTAGGTAACATACCGGTAGCGCCGGTGGTAACAGCGGACGCAGGCACCGTTTGCCCGGATAGCAGCGCCACGCTCAGGGCCACCTCTGCGGATGCAGGCGTGGTATTCACCTGGTACACGTCAGCAACAGGCGGCAATGCAGTATTCACCGGACCTGTATTTACCACACCGGGCCTCACGGCAGCCACTACCTACTATGTAGCGGCCAGCTTCAGCGGCGGATGCGTAAGCACCGTGCGCACACCGGTAACCGTGAATATCTACGCAGTACTGCCGGCGCCGACCGTGTCACTGGCCAGCAGAACGGCTAACTCAGTAACCTTCACATGGAACGCCATTGCGGGCGCACTGGGTTACAGGGTATCCACAGACGGCGGCCTCACATTCACACAACCAAGCTCCGGCCTCACCGGCACTACGCATACCGTTCTCAACCTGCAGCCGAACCAGGTAGTCACCCTCCAGGTGATGTCCGTCGGTGCCAGCGCCTGTGCAAACAGCGCATGGTTCCAGGGCGGCGGCAGCACGGACAATCCCGCGGGCAACCTCATCTTTGTTCCGAACGCCTTCACCCCGAACAATGACGGCACCAACGACGTCCTGTACGTTTACGGCACCACCATTGCGACGCTGGAAATGAGAATTTACAACCAGTGGGGTCAGCAGGTATTCGAAACCAAAGACAAAGGCCGCGGATGGGATGGTACCATGAGCGGTAAAAAACAACCGGTAGGCGTGTACAACTACGCACTCCGCGCTACCCTGCAGGACGGTACGACGGTACAGAAACGTGGAACCATAACAATTATCAGGTAACCCGTATAATCAGGCAAGCAAACAAAACACAAAACTGCCGGAATGAAGCAACCCCGCTTCATTCCGGCTAACTCAAACACAAAAAATTTGTTCCTATGAAGAATAAAATATTATTCACTGTGATGTTCCTCTGCGCAATGTTTGCAAACTCTGCACGCGCACAGGTTGACCCGCATTTTTCCCAGTATTATGCTTATCCTTTATGGCTGAACCCTGCGCTGGCAGGTGTGATAGACGGGGATTACAGGCTTACCGGGAACTACCGGAACCAATGGGCCAATTTTGGCAACCCGTACTCCACCGCGGGCGTTTCGTTTGATGCGCCCACCAAGAAAAACCTCGGCCTGGGTATTACCGCGCTGAATATGTCCGCGGGCGATGCAGGGTACAATTATTTTAATGCCATGGCCACCGTGTCCTACAGCGGTGTGAAAATGGGAAAGAATGGTACCACGCAGCTGGTGGCAGGCATCCAGGCGGGTGTGATCAACCGCCGGGTGGACCAGTCCAAATTCCAGCTGGGCAGCCAGTACAATCCCGTTATGGGCTTCGATCCCAGCATTCCTTCAGGGGAAACGCTGCGGGCCACCTCATCCACTGTTTTTGACGCCAATGCCGGCCTTCTCCTGTTTGATGGTAACCCCAATCACCGTTTCAACCCGTTCATCGGCGTGGCGGGCGCGCACCTGACCCAACCGGAAGACCCGTTTGTGGCGGAAGACCAGGAAAGCAGGTCGCTGCCCATCCGCTACACCGTACATGGCGGCTCGCGCATACGCCTGACCGATATGGTAGGCATCACGCCACATGGCCTTTACATGCGCCAGGGCAACGCGGAAGAAATTGTTGCGGGCGTGTATTCACAGATCAGGGTGAACCTGGAATTTGACCTGCTGCTGGGCGCCAATTACCGCATCAACGACGCTATTTCCCCGTTCGCGGGTTTCCATTACAAAAACTTTACCCTCGGCCTCAGCTACGACGCCAATACATCCAACCTGCGCAGGCTTACCAAAGGCAGCAACGCATTTGAAATATCACTGTCTTTCATCGGCCGCAAACGCAGGATCATGCAGCCCGAATATTTCATTTGCCCCAGGTTATAATACCGCCCCAGTAACATCAAACGATGAACCTTATGAAAAGATTTACACTCATTTGCATATTGGCGCTGGCAGGGCTCTTCAGTACCCTGAAGGCCCAGTACGTCCAGGATTACAAACGCACGGCCGATCTCTACTTTGAGCAGAAAGATTTTTACTCCGCCGCTCAGTATTACAGCAAAGCCCTGGGCACCTTCTCCGTGAAACCCGGCGAATACAGGCCCTACCAGCTGGATAAAGACGGCAAAAGCAAACAGAAAAAACTCAAGGATTACGAGCAGGTAGTGTACCGCCTCGCGGAATCGTACCGGATGTACAACGACTTCGGCAATGCCGCGAAATATTACGAAGAAGCTACCAACTTCGACCCCGTACAGTTCCCGCTGGCCCGTTACTGGTTCGCGGTATGCGTAAGGGCCAATGCAAAAACATCCGCTGATTACGAAAAGGCGCTGGCACAGTTTAAACAGTTCAAAAGCGGGTACAAAGCCTTTGATGACCCCGCAAAAAATGCGGATCTCGAAATAAAGAACTGTGAATTCGCCATCGAAGAAATGAAATACCCCCCGCGGTATGAAGTGGCCAAAGTGACCGGCAACATCAACCAGGGCGGCGCAAACTACGCGCCCGTACCGGTGAATGCCAGTACGTTTTATTTTACTTCTTCCCGCCCGGATTCTACTCTTATCAATAAAAAAACGAACCCCTTTATCAACACCCTGTATGTTGCAACGGGAGACGAGAACAATTTTAACAGCCGGGAAAAAGTGCCCATCCCCATGGAAAAGGGCGTGGAACAAGGCGTAGCCTCCATGGCGCCGGATGGCAACACACTGTACGTAACCCGCTGGGCCACCAAAGACGGCAACAAAAAATCATCCATCTACCGCAGCACCCGCTCCGGCAATGGCTGGACGGAGCCGCAGCTGCTGTTCAAAGCCGCTGAATACAGCGACAAAGAACCTTACGTAACGGCGGATGGTAAATACCTGCTGTTTGCATCGGACCGCCCGGGCAGCGCCGGTAAGTTTGACCTCTGGGTGTCCACCATCAACGGCGGCAGCCTCAGCGAGCCCAGCAATATGGGCAAAACCCTCAACTCCCCCGGTGACGAAAGCGCACCTTTCTACGATCCCGCGAAAGGGGTACTGATATTCAGTTCCAATGGCCGCGTGGGTTTTGGCGGGCAGGACTTTTACACCAGTAAAGGTGATTTCAGCAGCGCATGGTCCGCGCCGGAAAACCTGGGATACCCCCTCAACTCCGCGAAAGACGATCAGTATTACGCAGGGCTTACTCCCGCGAACGCCATGAGCAAAGGTTTTATCAGTTCAGACCGGGAGTCTATCTGCTGTCTTGAGATATTCGCTTTTAAAAGAAGGGTAAAAATGGCCGGCGGCATGGTGCTGGATTGCGAAACCAACAAACCGCTCCAGGGAGCGAAGATCACGCTGCTTGACAGCATGCAGAAAGCTGTGGAAGTACAGCAGTCAGGCATTGCGGGCAACTACATGTTTGAAGTGGAAATGAATAAAAAATACCGCGTGGTGATCGAGAAGGACAATTATTTTTCCAAGAACTACACCTTTAATACAGAACAGTTGTCCATGGTGGATTCTATGATGAACCCCACCGTGTGCCTGAAACGTTTCGAGATAGATAAGCCGATCGTCATCAACGACATCTTCTACGATTACAACAAAGCTACCCTGCGCCCCGAATCGAAAGTAATACTGGATACCCTTTATTACCTCCTGCTGGATAACCCGAAAATGGAGATCGAGCTGGGTGCGCATACGGACAGTAAAGGAACAGATGCCTACAACCTGAAATTGTCCAACGCCAGGGCTAAATCCTGCGTGGATTATCTCATCGGGAAAGGCATACCCACAAGCAGGGTGATCAGCAAAGGTTATGGAGAATCAAGGCCGGTGGCGCCCAACACCCTGCCGAACGGCAAAGACAACCCTGATGGCCGCCAGCTGAACAGGCGAACGGAATTCAAGGTTTTAAGGAATTAATGCAAACGCAGAAAGATGTTCTTACTGGGAATTCCTTCCCACCATGAACCATATCCTATTCATATACAATCAGCAGCCGGGCGCGTCCGGCTGCTTTTTTTATTTCTAACCGGCCTCTAACCTACGTCTAACCTAGGTAAAAACCCGGTCTAACCGGCCTCTAACCTACGTCTAACCGGCCTCTAACCTACGTCGCCTTTTTTTCATGCAATACTGGTCATAAGGGAGATAATCGGTGCGGGTTAACAAAATCGGTCGATCCCCGTCCTAAAATAGGTTTACAGTAGCCTGATAGTGCTGAAACAGTATTGATACAGTAGTCTTACAGTAGGGATATAGTAGCCTAACAGTAATGATGAAGCAGGGTAAAAGCGTTCTAACAGTATAGTAAAAGCGTTCCCAAAGCAGGGTGTCTTGTCCTGAAAAAACTTTACAGTGGGGTATTTTGTCCTGGCAGGACTTTACAGTCGATTATTTTATCCTGCTGGAGGTTTACAGGGGTTGTCAATAATACGGATTTGGATTGACATAAAAG
>NZ_RMBX01000022.1 GCF_003807585.1 Chitinophaga barathri
ACTCTCCATTGTAAATGAGTTGTTTGAACTGACTAAATTTACTCTCGTAATTTCAGACGTTTCAATTAATATGTTATCGCTAACATTACCTGTGTTTTTTACATCCGCCTCACCATTGCTGGTAAAGTTTCAGTGCTGTTGTTTCCAAACTTTCAAAGAACTTCAGTTAACTCCAGCTGCACTTTTGCAGTTGTTCATCGTTAACCTTTCGCAGATATCAAGGATCCGATCCTCCCGGCCCGAAGCCATATCTTTTGTATTATTTTAAGAACTTTTTCCTTTCCATTTCTTCGTGCCGTTCACTCCGTTTCAGAAGGGAGTGCAAAGGTAGAAGAGTTTTTATTTCCATCCAAATTTTTCTGAAGAAAATTTCAATCTTTTTCCGAGATCATTTTCTCCTGAAAGTCAAGCCTGTAAAGACTTCCGGAAAGCAAAACCATGTAAAGAACTGATGTAGTTTACCGCGTTAGCGGGTCGCAAAGGTAGAAGAACTATTTCTTACAACCAAATTTTTCTTTTGAATTTTTATTCCTCCTCTCTGATTTGAAAACCTCGGAAAACCACTGCTGGCGAAGATTGTAAGCCGTGCAGCAAAAAGAAAAACGATGCAAAGAACTACGTGTTTTCCGTGTTAGCGGGATGCAAAGGTAGAAACTTTTTCCCGGTACTTCCAAATGTTTTCAGCAATTATTTCTCACAAACAACTGTAATCCCCCACCACAACGGATTCTATCTTCCAATATTTTCCCCCAGCACCCCGTCCGCATACATCACCCGCATCAGGCTCAATCCATGCCCCGGCACCGCAAAATCCGCCCTCGTACAGTCCCTACTCTCAATAGCAGCGCGGAATTCAGCCATCGTCAGCTTCCCACGCCCCACTCTCAGCATCGTACCCACCAGCCCGCGCACCATCCCGCGCAAAAAACGGTTCGCACTAACGCGATAGACTAAACGTCCCTCTTCCTGCGTCCAATAAGACTCCTTTATAGCACAATTGTACGTCTTCACCTGCGTGTTCCGCTTGCTGAACGTACTGAAGTCCGTGTATTCCATCACCGCAGCCGCCGCTTCCTGCAACGCTTCCATATTGATCGTATACGGATAATAATACCCCCTGTCCCGCATAAATGGGTCTTTGAACGGGTACAACGTATACTCGTAAGCCCGCCCGGTAGCGGCAAAACGGCTGTGCAGATCGTCCGCCACCGCGTAAACGCCCTTCAGCACCACATCCTGCGGCAATATGGCGTTCATCTTGTACATAAACTGCGGATGAAGCGCCTTCTCTGTATCAAAATGCAGGAAGTTCTGCCGCGCATGCACCCCCGCATCCGTACGGCTGGAGCCTGTAGTCTCCACCGTTTCCCGCATCAGCAGGCTGATGGCGCGGTCTATCTCAGACTGCACCGTGAGCGCGTTCTCCTGCACCTGGAAGCCGCTGTAGCGGCCCCCCATATATGCTACTTCTATGAAATACCTGGCCATGATGCGCGAAAGTAGGGAATTTTAAAACGACAAATGGTGAATAACAACGTCATTCACCATTTGCAAAAGCGGTATAAAAGAAGGGCTATTTCTTCAGCATGGCCTTGAAACGCCCCTTGTAATAATCTTCTTTCAACAGGTCTGACAGGGAAGAGAAATTCTGCGAATCGTACGTCCTGGCATAAGCCGCATCCAGCAGCTGGTAACGATTTTCTTCAGTGGCTATCAGCTGGGTAAGCGCCCTCACCTGCTCCGTGCTCACGCATACGCTGCGGGTCCCTTTCCTGAATGCGTCCACCATATCTTCGTCTGTCTTTTTGCCGTTCATCGTACGCAGCAGCTTGCGGAAGTCATCTACTTCCAGCACTTTCGCGCAATCGGAGTTCACCATGCTGATCACCGGTTTTTTCTTTTCCGCTGTTGATTCGTCTTTGTTGAACTCCGCATTGGCAATGCTGTCTTTTATCTCGCCTTCGCGGATGGCCAGCTCCCGTTCCGCTTTCTTTTTCAGGCGTTTGGCTTCACGGGCTTCTTTGGCGCTCATTTCAGCGGTTTCACCCACGGCGCCGGCTGTTTCGGCTACCACTTCACCAGCGGCGGCCGCAGGCGCGGCAGCGGGCGTGGTGGCGGGCGCCGATCCGAAATCGATGAATTCGGGCTCCGGCTGGTCACGTTTCTTTTTGGATTTCTTTTCTTTTTTCTCTTTCACCGGCTCGGCAACAGGTGCCTGCTCCCCGCCTTCGGGCTGAGCCACCGCTACGGCGGTGGTATCGGTTTCTTTGAGGGCTTCGTCTGCCGCGGCCTTCTTTTCATCTTCCATCACGCTGCTAAGCAGGGCCTGTTCCTCTTCCGTCAAAGGTTCGCGCTCTTTGCCGCGTTTTTTGTTCCGGGGCTTTTTCACTGGCGCAGCTTCTTCTGCAACAGCCGCCGCCACAGGGGCCACTTCAGTTACAGGAGGCGCTACGGGTTTGGCTTTCGGGATCTCCAGCGGCATGTCCTCCGGCCGGTCGTCCGTCACCACCTTATCCAGCGCGGTGGCGAAACTGCCCTTTTTCTTCGGCTCCACGACCGTATCCGGCTTTTTGGCCAGGGCGGCTTCCACATCGGCCTGTACATTATTGATCAGGTCTTTTTGCTCCTGGGTGGCGTTTTCGTTGGACACACGGGTGACCGTCACTTCTTCCGCGGGAGGCGGAGCCCCGCCGCCGCTTTTCAGCGTGGCGAAGGTTTGCAGGTCGTATAGCGTGTATTCCTTATCACCGGTGCTTTTCAGCAGGTACCCATAGTCCCGGCTGCCATTCAGCCTGATCACGAACTGCTGTTCGGGGGCTTCGCTTTTGGGAAAACCCACGGTCACCGGCACTTTGCCGGCCTGCAATTTGGGTAATATCACGTAGCCCTTCACGGAAGAGCTCAGCAGTTTGCCGTCTACCTTCACATAAAACGGCTGCTGTTTTTCGTGTTGTATATAAACAAAATAAGATGGATCCTGCGCCGCAAGGCCTGAAGCGGCCAGAAGGCAGCAGAACAGATATAACAGTTTCATTCTGAATCGGTGCATAACGTTACCTGTAACAAATATTATTCCAGCACTATCAATACTTCGCCTTTTTCCACGGCTGTGCGCTCGGAGACTTTTATTTCCTTCACCACGGCATCCGCCGCGGCCTTGAATACGTTTTCCATTTTCATGGCTTCCAGGATCAGTACCGGGTCGCCCTTCTGAATGGCCTGCCCGGGGCTTACCAGCACCTTCAGAACCATACCCGGCATGGGCGCCTTGATATCATTGATCTTACGGCTGGAGGCTTCGCTGATGCCCATGGAGGCCAGCAGGCGGTCCATCGGCTCTTCCAGGGCCACTTCAAAAAGCGACTGGCCGATCTGGAGGCTGATTGTTTTGGTATCCCGGTCTGTTTTCACCACCTGCGCCACGAAACTCTTACCGTCCATGAGAATGCTGAAATCGCCGGAGGGCAGCGCTTCCGCGCTCCAATTCACCTGCTTCCCGTTACATTCCACATTTCCGGCGCCGGGGCCGGCAGGGGTTATTTCGAATGACTGTCCGCCATTCACTGTTGCTTTGATCATAATATCATATCTGAACTGTCCTGTCCCCTACAAAAATAACAATTTTAACCGCTTGCCTCGTTTTTGGGCCATTTGTTTAAATTTGACCCCTGCCCTCCTTCAGAGGGCCTATTTTTGAACTAAATGTCTTTTCATGTATTTACAGACCAGGAAATTTACCGGCCTTCTGCTGGCCAGCCTCGCAATCATGGGGCTCACCATGCAGGCATCCGCCCAATCCACAGCCCAGGAGAAGGAAGACCCGGAACTGAAAATCTATCGAGCTACTTCTACTAAAATCAATGATCTCATTCACACCAAACTGGACGTACGTTTCGATTACGCGAAACGTTACCTCTACGGAAAGGCCTGGATTTCCCTCAAACCGCACTTCTATCCCACGGACAGCCTTACGCTGGACGCAAAAGGAATGGACGTGAAATCTATATCCCTGGTGCAGACCAGCGGCTCCTCCACCATCAAATTCCCCAGCGAAGCCATGCTGAAAGCAGCCCGCTCCACCCCGCTGAAATACGAATATGATGGCAGCGAAATACGCCTGAAACTCAACAAAACGTATAAAAACAACGAATCGTATACGATTTACATAGAATATACCGCCAAACCCGATGAGGCGAAAGTACAGGGCAGCGCCGCCATCACAGAGGCCAAAGGCCTTTACTTCATCAACCCTGACGGGGCGGACCCGAAAAAACCCATCCAGATCTGGACGCAGGGTGAAACCGAATCTTCCTCCGTATGGTTCCCCACCATCGACAGGACGAACCAAAAGACCACCTCCGAGATCAGCATGACGGTGGAGAAAAAATATGTGACCCTCTCCAACGGTAAACTGGTAAGCCAGAAACCTAATGCGGACGGCACCCGTACGGATACCTGGCGCATGGAGCTGCCGCACGCCCCCTACCTCTTTATGATGGCCGTGGGCGACTTCGCTATCGTAAAAGACAGCTGGCGCGGCAAAGAGGTGAACTACTACCTGGAAAAGGCCTATGCGCCTCACGCCAAAGCCATTTTTGGCAATACGCCTGAAATGATGACTTTCTTCTCCAAACTGCTCGGCTACGATTACCCCTGGGTGAAATACTCCCAGATCATCGTGCGCGACTATGTTTCCGGCGCGATGGAGAACACGACAGCCACCATTCACGGCGACTTCCTTCAGAAAACAGACCGCGAGCTGCTGGACGATGACGACCGCCTGGGCGAATCCGTGATCGCCCACGAGCTGTTCCACCACTGGTTTGGCGACCTCGTCACGGCCGAGTCCTGGAGCAACCTCACCATGAATGAGTCTTTCGCGGATTACAGCGAATACCTCTGGTTTGAACATAAATTCGGTAAAGACGCAGCGGATGAACATTCTTATTCCGCCATGAACAACTACCTGGAATCTGCCGAATACCAGGGCGATCATCACCTGGTGCGGTTCCACTACCACAGCAGGGAAGATATGTTCGATGCCATCAGCTACCAGAAAGGCGGCCGCATCCTGCATATGCTGCGCACTTTTGTAGGCGACGATGCGTTTTTTAAAGGCCTAAACCTGTACCTCCGCGAAAACGCATTCAAAGCTACCGAAGCGCACCAGCTGCGCCTGGCCATGGAAGAAGTGACCGGCCAGGACCTGAACTGGTTCTTTAACCAATGGTATTACGGCGAAGGTTACCCCACCCTGGACATCTCCTACGATTACAGCGAAGCGGGCAAAGCCAAAGTGATCGTCGAACAGAAAGGAGAAAAGGTGTTTGACCTGCCTTTCGCCATAGATGTATATGCCGGCGGCAAAAAAGAGCGTCATAATGTACGCCTGACGGAAAAGAAAGCCACCTTCACCCTCCCCGTGAGCGCAAAGCCGGACTTTGTAAATGTGGACGCGGAGAAAGTGCTGATCCTGAAAAAGACAGACCGCAGGGACCTGAACACGTATGTGTTCCAGTACAAAAACGCGCCCAATTACCTGGACCGCCGCGAGGCCATCGAAGCCTGCTCCAAACAGCAGACAAGCAACCCCGCCGCACGCGCCACGCTGATCGCTTCGCTGAACGACAAATATGAAGGACTGCGCGCACTGGCCATTTCCAGCCTCAAAATAGAGAACAGCGAGATCAAAACCGCCGCCCTGCCTGTACTGACGGAGCTGGCGAAAAACGATAAGTTTTCTCCCGTACGCGCCGCCGCGCTGAAACAGCTCGGCAGGCTGAAAGACCCGAAATATCTGCCCCTGTTCGAAAGCGCTCTGAAAGACGTTTCCTATATGGTGGAAGGCACAGCCCTGAATGCTATTGCCGAGCTGGACACGAAAAAAGCCTACCAACTGGCTAAAACCATGGAAAAAGACGCCAAAGGCCTGCTGAACAGCGGCATCGCGAATGTATACGCTAAAAACGGCGACGTAAGTGATGTGCCTTTCTTTTCCGCCAAACTGCAGGAAAGCACCGGCCAGGAGAAGATCGGCGCGGCCATCCTTTACCTCAATATCCTGGCTACCGTGGACGATACGCCCACCATTACCAAAGGCATTGACGAAGTGGTGGATGTGGTGACCGGCTTCAACAACAGCTGGGTAAACAATTACATCGTGAACCTGCTGGGGCCTATCGCCAAAAAGAAACAGGAAAAAGCCGCCACCGCTTCCGGTGACCTGCGCAATGCGCTGAACAGCCAGGCGGATTATATCCTGAAGGCAGCGAATAAGATCAAAGAAAACAGCAAGGAAGAATAGCTCCCGCAGCACCTTTTTTTAAGAGCAGCTCCTCAACGGGAGTTGCTTTTTTTTATGCCCTCCGCAAGCACGTACCTGATTCCAGGGAGAAAGAATCAGAATAAGGCTGGCATGTCGCCATGGTGACGCGGTTTTAAGACCTGGGATAATGAGGGGGTTAGAGGCCGTATGAGGCCGGTATGAGGGAGGTATCAGGGAAGTATAAGGGAAGTATCATCGGGTGGTCATAGGAGTATACCTGGACTTACCTTGGACTTTACCTGGACTTACCTTGGACTTACCCTGGACTTAGAAGGGATATTTTCAGGCTAAAAAGACGGTTTCGGGCAGTATTGAGCGCCCCGAAGGCTGGTCTGGGGCTGGTTCAGTTTAAAGGAAGGCACAAACCGGACTTGTTTTTTGATGGAAACCCGGGGGATGATAGTTTCCCCGGAAGAATGTTATCCATGGCGGAATAACAGCAAAAATCATTCTTAAAAAGACCTTTGCGCGCATATTTTTTTATATTGGGTAGCATTAAATTCCACCGTCTGCTATGATCTCACCCTTGTTACTGGTCCTGTTTGCCATCCTCCTGCTGATCGTGCTCATCATGTGGGCAAAGCTGGATACTTTCATTTCTTTTCTCATCGTGAGCATCCTGCTGGCGCTAGCCTGCAGGCTGGACGGGCCGCAGATCGGCAAAGCCATTTCCACCGGTATTGGCAGTACACTCGGATCGCTCGTGACCATACTCGGCTTTGGCGCCATGCTGGGCAAGATAGTAGCGGACAGCGGCGCGGCGCAACAGATCACCACTTCCATGGTACGCCTCTTCGGCGTGCGGTACATCCAGTGGGGAATGGCCCTGGCGGGGTTACTGGTGGGTATTCCCATGTTTTACACTGCCGGTTTTGTGATCGTGGTGCCGCTCATTTTCGCCACGGGCATTTCCACCCGCCTGCCCCTGCTCTATCTCGGCATCCCGATGATATCCGCCTTGTCCACCGCGCACGGGTTCCTTCCGCCCCACCCCTCCCCTACTGCCCTCTGTCAGCAGCTGGGAGCGGATCTTGGCAAAACACTGCTGTACGGGCTGATCATCGCCGTACCTACCATCGCTTTGGCGGGGCCGTTGTTTGGCAGCACGCTCAAAAAATTGAAGGTGACACCCGAGCAAGGCCTGCTCAGCATCAATTTCCGCGAGGCGCATGAGCTGCCCGGCCTTGGCATCAGCCTGGCCACCGCCATGCTTCCCCTCATCCTGCTTACCATCACCACCGCACTTGATCCCTTCCTGCTAAAGGGCAGCGCGTTGCACCGTTTTATAGCCATCATCGGCGATCCCAATATCGCTATGCTGCTTTCCGTACTGGGAGCGGCGTATTTCCTCGGCCTGCGCCGCGGCCAGACCATGAAACAAGTCATGAAATCCATGGAAAACGCTTTTAAAGAAGTAGCGCCCATCATGCTGATCATTGCAGGCTCCGGCGTGTTCATGCAGGTGATCAAAGACGGCGGTATCAATACGTATATCGGGCAATCGCTCAGCCACCTGCCGGTATCGCCGCTGGTGCTGGGCTGGATCATTGCCGCGACCATCCGCGTATGCGTGGGATCGGCCACGGTGGCGGGCCTTACCACGGTGGGCATATTGCTCCCGCTGATCCAGCAGCAAACCGTGCATCCGGAGCTGATGGTATTGTCCATCGGCGCAGGCAGCCTGATGTTTTCCCATGTGAACGACGGCGGGTTCTGGCTGTTCAAGGAATATTTTAATCTCAGCCTGAAACAGACATTCGCCACCTGGTCCGTGATGGAAACGATCGTGTCCCTCAGCGGATTGGGAGGCGTGCTGGTATTGCAGCTGTTCATGTGATCATGACCCATTTTATTTCCCGCGGGAGTATTGGAATTACTTCAATTTATTGGATAACTTTAAACAAAATTCGTGATGAACGCAGCAGCCAATTTTGAATCGCTCGGACTTCAGTTACCTCCCGCTCCCGCTCCCAAAGGGGTTTACAAGCCTTTACTGATCGTTGACAAGCTCGTGTATGTATCCGGTCATGGCCCGGTACTGCCTGATGGCACGCTGCTGCACGGCAAAGCCGGCCTGGATGTAAATGCGGACGGCGCAAAGCTGGCGGCACAACAGGTGGGGCTCACCATCCTTTCCACCCTTATTTCGCAACTCGGCAGCCTGAACAGGATCAAACGGGTGATCAAGATACTGGGGATGGTGAACGGCACGCCCGATTTCGGCAAACATCCGCACGTGATCAACGGGTGCAGCGAACTGTTTGTAAAGATCTGGGGGCCGGACAACGGCGTGGGCGTGAGAAGCGCTGTGGGTATGGGTTCCCTGCCGGAGAACATCACGGTGGAAATAGAAGCTGTTTTTGAACTGGAAGATTAAGATAATGCAACCTGACTATCGTAACAACATCGCATCGCCGGCGCTTCTGGTATTTAAAGAAGAAGTCAGCCGCAACATTGACAAAATGATATCCATGGCAGGCAGCCCCGAAAGGCTCATCCCCCATGTGAAGACACACAAAATGGCGCCCATCGTACAGATGCAGTTAGCCAAAGGCATCACGAGATTTAAATGCGCCACGTACGCGGAAGCCCTGATGCTGGCGGAAGCGGGCGCCAAAGATATCGTCATCGCCTACCAGCAGAACTCCCCCACTGCGGAAGCCTATGCGGCGCTCACACAACGGTTTCCCGCTATTTCATTCGCTTCCCTGGTGGACAACATCGCCTCCGCTGAACTGATCAATGGCATCTTTGCCGGGATCAACGCCAAAGCAGGCGTGTACATAGACATGGACAACGGTATGCACCGCACGGGCATTGCTCCTGAAAAAGCGCTAACCCTCTACAAACAGCTGCGCGAACTGCCGAACGTTTTCTGCCGCGGCCTTCACGCCTACGACGGCCACATCCGCGAAACGGACTTTGCAAAACGCACGGCCGAGTGCGATGCAGCATTTGCACCCGTTGCCGAGCTGGCCAAACAGATGGAATATCCGGAGATCATCGCGGGCGGCACGCCCACTTTCCAGATACATGCGCGCCGCAGCAACGTAATGCTGAGCCCCGGCACCTGCCTCCTTTGGGACGAAGGTTATGCCACCAATTTCTCTGAACAGGGATTTGTACCGGCCGCGCTGTTGCTCACCCGCGTGCTCTCCAAACCCGCGGAAGGCCAGGTAACGCTGGACCTCGGACACAAAGCGGTATCCGCAGAAAATCCCATCACCAAAAGGGTGTTTTTCCATGAACTGCCTGAATATGAAGTGATTTCCCAAAGCGAAGAGCACCTGGTGGTAAAAACACCGCATGCGGATAAACTGAAAATAGGCGATATACTAATGGGCACGCCCTGGCATGTATGCCCCACCGTGGCCCTGTACAACGAAGCGCAGATGATAGAAAACGGCGCAAACACCGGGACATGGGCCATCGCCAGAGGCAGGAAAATCAATTAGAAGAATGTTTACGCACCATATCAACTAACATATCTCACCACCAAACGAACCTATGCAATCTTTCATTTTCGACGCACACCTGGATCTGAGCATGAATGCCCTGGAGTGGAACCGCGATCTTACCAAATCTGTTCAGGCCATCCGCGACCGTGAGAAAGGCCTTACCGATAAACCGGACCGCGGGCGCGGAACGGTGTCCCTCCCCGAAATGCGCAAAGGCCGCGTAGGCCTGTGCGTAGCCACACAGATAGCGAGATACGTAGGATTGGATAATCCTTTGCCGGGATGGCATTCCCAGGAGCAGGCCTGGGCGCAGACGCAGGGCCAGCTGGCCTGGTACCAGGCCATGGAAGCGCGCGGTGAAATGAAACAGATCACCAATGCGGCGGAGCTGAGCGCTCATCTCAAACTCTGGGAAAATGCGGAAGACACCAGCTCGCTCCCTGTCGGTTTTATTCTCAGCCTGGAAGGAGCGGATTCATTTTTTGAACTGGCCTGTGTGGAAAAGGCCTATGCTTCGGGCCTCCGCGCCATAGGCCCCGCGCATTACGGCCCCGGCGTATATGCCTATGGCACCGATTCTACCGGCGGGCTGGGCACCAAAGGCAGGGCGCTGCTCAAAGAAATGGAACGTCTCGGTATCATCTTGGATGCCACGCATCTCTGCGACGAAAGTTTTTTTGAAGCCATGGACCACTTCTCCGGCCCTGTATGGGCCAGCCATCATAACAGCCGGGTACTGGTGCCGCACAACCGCCAGTTCTCGGACGAACAATTCTCCATCCTGATAGAGCGGGGTGCCGTGATAGGCACCGCCTTTGACGCCTGGATGCTCACCCCGGGCTGGGTACGCGGAGAAAGCACCCCTGAAAAGATGGGCGTGAGCATGGAAAATGTAGTGAACCACATCGATCATATCTGCCAGCTGGCGGGCAACAGCCTTCATGCCGCCATCGGCTCCGACCTGGACGGCGCTTTTGGTACGGAACAATCACCGTACGACCTCGGCACTATCGCCGGGCTGCAAAAAGTACCTGAAATATTGCGCCAGCGGGGTTATGCGGAAACAGATATTGAAAACATCACCAGCAAAAACTGGATCCGTTTCCTGATGGATGCGTGGAAATAAAAAGGGCCGCCGTAGCAGCAGCCCCTTCTCCGGTTACAGAAAGCAGTTGCAACCGGACCCTTGTTAAGATTGTCCACAGTTTTTCGCAGGTGGTATCCGGATCGTTGCAACCTTCATGGAGACCGGCCGGACATACAAAAAAGCCAGCCCCGCATTCCGGGAAATACAAACTCTTTATAAACAGCTGCTCCGCAAAACGAAGCAGCTGTTCTCTTTTAGCCGTCTTTATCTCACTAGTAAGTAAGTTCTATTTGTCCGCGGATCTCTCCTCCTCCGTTCGCCGCAGTATGAATGTTCACATACCATTTGCCAGCCAGCAGGTCTGCCTCCGTTTGATTGGTGCCATTGATCGTGAAGGCGGTAGTGAAGCTGCCTGCCGGGGTGGGCGTGAATAATGTCGCGAAGTTCTGGAGCACGCCGATGTTTGCACCTCTCGCAGCCGGGCCGTGGATGTGCATGAGGGTGGCGTTACCACTAAGGCCCTGCCAGCGTACGGTGATCTTAAATTCTTTGCTCTCGGGGTTGTAGGTAGCGTCAAAGCTGCCAGTGGCGGCGGTAACAACAGCGGGGTTTTCCTGCGCTCCGGTCATGGGCGCGTTGGTTACTTTGTAAAGTTTGGTTTCTTCTTCGTCCTTATCTTTTTTACATGCGACCGCAAGCGTGCAGAATAAGCCCATGGCAATGAGCATCCAGACATGCAATTTTTTCATAGTGTAGTGTTTAGAGAAGTATACGGCGATGGGGCGTCGCGGGTTGCCTCTATCAGGAATGGATCACTTTGCCTTCCTCATCATCCCAGCGCCAGGGGGTATGGTCCAGCGGGATGCCGCCGATCCAGATGTTTTTGCTGGAGGCGAAGGAAAGGTAATTCTCTTCCTGCTTCAGCACTTCTTCTCCCAGCTCGGTGATGCTCAGCATTTCGTCTTCGCGTTTTACCACGCCGGCCTGTTGCAGGCGGTTGGTATACACGTCCAGCTGGAAATCCCCGAATCCATAGATCTTTAGCTCATTCCAGAACTGGTAATAAAGATCGCGCTCACGGATTTTGCCCAGCGCCAGCCTGTCCAGGAAAAAATGTTCCACCGCATTGAGGCCGTTTGATGCACTGGGAAGCCTCCGGAGGTGCGCCTGCAAAGCTTTGCCGAGATAAGGCAGGTGACGGCTGGGGCGGCGGCTGAGCTCTTCCAGCGCCAACGGATCGTCTGCGCTGTAAGCTTCCCAGGCTGCACGGGCCAGGTCCCAGTCTTCCTGCAGGATATGGGTACGGGCGTTAAATAAAGGAGGGAGATGACGGGATTGCAGCATTCCGAGGCCGCGGAAATTGGGCACGTCCGGGTGATGGTCCAGCTGAACGATGCTTACGGGCGGGAGTTTGATGGAAAGCTGGCTGAGGTAATACAATACAAACACCAGGTTCACCTGGCAAAAGAGGTCGAATTCAAACCAGAGGACTATTTCGTCGTAACTGGCGGCATTTTGCAGTATTTGTTTGTCGCGCTCCGCTTCGGAGAGATAGGAAGCACTGTCTATGCCGTAGGCCTGTTGCAGAAAAGCGGCCCTTTCTTCAAAAAAACGGGACATGTTCCGGGTGGCGGGCGTTCTGCCTTCGCAGAGCATTTCCCGCCACACGATCATGTCCCCTTCAATACCACTATCCTGGAAAATGGAACGCGTAGCGTCCCCGTTAAGAATATGTAGGATCATAAAAACAGATTTTCAATGCCAGTACTGCCGATAATCAGAATATGCTTAAACATCCCCGGATTATCAATGCAATGCTATACCATTGACAATCCTTTTACCAGCTGCCGCTTGCGCCGCCGCCTCCGCCGGAGCCGCCGCCAAAGCCGCCGAAACCGCCTCCGCCGCCACCGGACCAGCCTCCTCCTCCTCCGCCGCCTGACCAGCCACCGCCGCCCCCACCGAGGGCGCTGCCGATCATTCCGCCAAGGATACCTCCAAATACGCTGTCGCCCCTGCGGCTGATCACCCTGCCTCCGCCTCCTCCGCCGCCACCGCCGCGGCCTACGAAAAACAGGATAATGAGTATCAGGACAATGATCCCGAAAATACTGCCGCCACTGGTGCCGCCGCCTTTGGTGCTGCGGGGAACACCTTTATATTCGCCGGCGGCCGCTGCGATAATATCGTCTGTAGCCTCTTCCAGCCCCTGATAATAGTGACCGTCGCGGAAGTTGGGCTTTAATACCTTATTGATAATCCCAAAAGCAACGGCGTCGGGCACTGAGCCTTCCATGCCGTAGCCGGTCTCTATCCTCACTTTCCGGTCCTCTATCGCCGCGAGGATGAGTACGCCGTTATTTTTAGCGCCGCCGATGCCCCATTCACGGAGGATCTTCAGGCCATATTCCGCAATGTCGTAGTCGCCCGTGGTTTTCACCAGCACAATAGCGACCTGTGTGGAAGTACTGTCGTCATAGGCCACCAGCTTCCGTTCCAGTTCATCTACTTCGGAACGGAGCAGTACGCCCGCGAAATCATTCACAAGGCGGGGCGGATTAGGTTTTTGAGGGATCTGTTGTGCAATAGCGCTCCATCCTGTCAGTATCAGACCCCATAATAGTAACCAGCGGGTAAACTTCATTGTTTTGTGCTTATGAATCATTGCTGTGATTATTTCCCGAACACGATATCGTCCGGCAGCTCATTCTGGTCACCGGCTTCGTATGGAAAATAATGATACAGGGATTCTCCGATCTCTTTCACGCATACTTCGATGCCTTCAATGATCTTGTGAGAAGAAAAATGTGTTTTGAGCAGCAGGGCTTCTTTTTGCCAGAAGTCGTTCCCTACTTTTTCATGGATGCCCTGGTCTCCCAGGATGGCAAACTGGTGATCGCGCAGGGCGATATAGAGCAGCACGCCGTTCCGTTGTTTTGTTTTGTCCATGCCCAGGGCCATAAAGGCTTCCTTTGCACGGTCCATCGGGTCCACGTACTCGCAGCGGCTTTCCACGAACAGGCGGATCTCCCCGGAGGTCAGGCGCTCCGCAAGGCGGATGGCCTGTATCAGCCGTTCTTTCTCCGGTTCGGAGAAAAGCTCTTTTTTATTGAATGAAAATAATTTCATTTCAAATGGAATATTATTAACGGCGGATGCAGGGTCTACGCCTTCATCCGCCGTTCAGTATGATATATTACTTGCCGAAATCAACCTTGGGCGCCTTGTCGCTGCCTTCAGCAGCTTTGAAGTAACCTTTGGCGCTGAATCCGCCGAGGCCCGCGATGATATTGTTCGGGAAAGTGCGTACGCTGCTGTTGAATTCGTTCACAGCGCCGTTAAAATCGTTCCTGGAAACCGCGATCCTGTTTTCCGTGCCTTCCAGCTGCGCCATGAGCGTCTGGAATTGTTCTGTCGTACGCAGCTCGGGGTATTTTTCAACTGATACGAGCAGCCTGCTGAGCGCACCGCCCAGTTCGCCCTGTGCCTGTTGGAACTGTTGGATCTTTTCAGGGGTCAGATCATTTGCGTTGATCTGTACGGAAGTTGCTTTGGCGCGTGCTTCTATCACCCTGGTCAGTGTTTCCTGTTCGAAATTGGCGGAACCCTTTACGGTGCTCACCAGGTTATCGACCAGATCCGCCCTGCGCTGATACTGCGTTTCAACATTCCCCCACGCTTTTTGCACCACTTCATCTTTCTTCACCAATCCGTTGTACTTGCTGCAACCGAAAAAGCCCAGCAGAACCAGGACAATGATTACAATGATTCCAGTTTTCATATTCTATCTTTTTTTATAATGTTTGGTAACGGGTACTATCAAACCTACAAGAAATAACGGAAAGCGCAAAACAAGGTTCAAACCGGAACGGTTACCGGGCAACTTCCAGCGGTTACGAATTACATGTTGGCAGTCATCAGAAAGTTGGAAACCGAATGTTAAAAAATATCTATGTTTGGTCCTGATTTCCCGTGGATGGATGTGGATCTGACATTACGGTTTGAAGTTATAGAGAATGCTAATGCCTGTGTTTTTGGTTTTGACACTTGCGCAACTTTCCGTTGTTTCTAACTCATTTATTTTTATTAACTTACATTAAGTCTACTGCGTTATAATGAGTGCACAACACATTCACATCCTCTATATCGATGATGAAATACATAACCTGAATGCATTTAAGGCATCGTTCAGGAGGATTTATACGGTTCAAACGGCCGAATCTGCGGATGATGCTTATAAATTGCTGGAAGATCATGATTTTCACATCATTATATCGGATCAGCGTATGCCCAAAATGACGGGAATTGAATTTTTTGAGAGTATCCTCAATAAATACCCGGAACCGATCCGCATCCTGCTCACCGGCTATGCGGATATTAATGCCGTGATCGATGCGATCAATAAAGGACAGGTATACAAATATTTCTCCAAGCCCTGGAACGACGAAGAGCTTCGTCATAACATCGAAAAGGCCTACGAAGTGTACGCCCTGCGCAAAGAAAACCGGGAACTGACCGAAAAACTGCTGGATGTAAACGAAAAACTGGAGTTCCTTCTCCGGCAGAAATTGATCTCGTAACATATTTCCCTATATAATTTGAACTGGAAGCACCGCAAGGCGCTTCCTTTTTTATTGTTTCCCGGTTATCACTTTTATGGAAAGGAATAAGGCCCGTAGTGCATTTTCCTTTAAATTGCGTCCATTGTGAACGTTTAATAGCTCAATCATGCAAGTTTGGAAAGATTACCAGGCCCAGCACAAAGACCGTTTTTTGAACGAGCTGCTGGAACTGTTGCGAATCCCCTCTGTAAGCGCGGATTCCCGGCATAATGAAGACACAAAACGCTGCGCGGAAGCCGTGAAACAAAGACTGGAGGAAGCAGGCGCCGAGAAAGTGGAAGTATGCCCTACAGCAGGCCATCCAATCGTATATGGCGAAAAGATCATCGACCCTTCCTTCCCTACTGTACTCGTTTACGGCCACTACGACGTACAGCCGCCGGACCCGCTGGACCTCTGGACCAGCCCCCCGTTCGAGCCCGTGATCAAAGACGGGAAGATCTTCGCCCGTGGCGCCTGTGACGACAAAGGCCAGTTTTATATGCATGTGAAGGCTTTTGAAACCATGATCAAAACCAACACCCTGCCCTGCAATGTGAAGTTCATGATCGAAGGGGAAGAAGAAGTAGGCTCCAACAACCTCGGCATTTTCCTGGATTCCAATAAAGAGCGCCTGAAAGCGGACGTAGTGCTGATTTCAGACACGTCCATGATCAGCCTGGATACACCTTCCATCGATACCGGCCTGCGCGGCCTGGCTTATATGGAAGTGGGCGTGACCGGCCCTAACCGCGACCTGCACTCCGGTGTATACGGCGGCGCAGTGGCCAATCCCGCTACCATCCTGGCGAAAATGATCGCTTCCCTGCACGATGAAAATAATCATGTCACCATCCCCGGTTTTTATGACGGCGTACAGGAACTGAGCGCAGCTGAACGTAAAAAGCTGAACGAAGCGCCTTTTGACGAAGCCGAATACAAAAAAGACCTGGGCGTGGAAGAACTCTGGGGCGAAAAGGGGTATACCACTATCGAGCGTACCGGCATCCGGCCCACGCTGGAAGTGAACGGTATCTGGGGCGGCTACACCGGTGAAGGCGCCAAAACCGTACTGCCTTCCAAAGCTTTTGCCAAGATCTCCATGCGCCTGGTGCCCGGCCAGGACTGGGTTAAGATCTCCGACCTGTTCAAAGCGCACTTTGAGAAGATCGCGCCGAAATCCGTAAAAGTAACTGTAACCGCTCACCATGGCGGTTCTCCATATGTAACGCCTACGGATCACCTGGCGTTTAAAGCAGCCAGCCAGGCTATCACCGAAACTTTCGGGAAAGAACCTATCCCCGTACGCGGCGGCGGTTCCATTCCCATCGTGGCCCTGTTCGAAAAAGTACTGGGACTGAAAACCGTGCTGATGGGCTTCGGGCTGGACAGTGACAACCTGCACTCGCCCAACGAAAAGTATGACCTGGCGAACTTCTACAAAGGCATCGAAACGATCCCTTACTTCCACCAGTACTTTGCGGAAGGAAGCAAAAAATAATACCTGCTGCAACAACTAATTTGCAGAAACAGAAAAGGCGCCGGGAAATCCCAGGCGCCTTTTCTTATGCGGTAAACTTTTATTACTTGATAGCTGCGATACCGGGCAGTACTTTACCTTCAAAATACTCCAGCATGGCGCCGCCGCCGGTGGATACATAACTCACTTTGTCCGCCAGGCCAAACTGGTTCACAGCAGCTACGGAGTCACCTCCACCCACGAGGGAGAACGCCCCGCCGGCGGTTGCTTTCACGATAGCGTCCGCGATAGCTTTGGTGCCGCCCTGGAAGGCAGGCATTTCAAACACGCCCATCGGCCCGTTCCACAGGATGGTTTTGGATGCAGCGATCACTTCACTGAACTTTTCGATGGACTTCGGCCCGATGTCCAGGCCCATCCAGCCGGAAGGGATGCTGTCGTTGGATACTACCTGGGTATTGGCATCAGCCGCGAATTTGTCCGCCGCTACTGAATCTTCGGGGATCAGCAGCTGCACGCCCTGAGCTTTGGCTTTCGCCAGCAGTTCCAGCGCGAGGTCCAGTTTATCGTTCTCCACGAGGGAGTTGCCGATCTCTTTGCCCTGGGCTTTGAGGAACGTATACGCCATACCGCCGCCGATGATGATATTGTTTGCTTTGGCCAGCAGGTTTTCGATGATGAGGATCTTGTCGCTCACTTTAGCGCCGCCGAGGATGGCGGTGAAAGGTTTTTCCGAGCTATGCAGTACTTTTTCCGCGCTGGAGGTTTCGGCTTCCATCAGGAGTCCGAACATCTTTTTGTCCCCGGGGAAAAACTCAGCGATCACCGCGGTGGAGGCGTGCGCGCGGTGAGCAGTGCCAAAGGCGTCGTTCACGTATACGTCGCCCAGTTTGGAAAGCTGTTCTGCAAAGGTTTTGTCGCCTTTCTCTTCCTGTTTGTGGAAGCGGAGGTTCTCCAGCAGCAGCACTTCGCCGGGTTGCAGGTTGGCGGCGGCTTTTTCGGCCACTTCACCTACGCAGTCTTCGGCGAACTTCACGGTAACACCGTCCAAGAGTTTCACGAGGCGGTTCACCAGGTGTTTGAGGGAATATTTATCGGTGGGGCCGTCTTTCGGGCGGCCGAGATGGCTCATGAGGATCACGGAACCACCGTCTGCCAGTATCTTTTTGATAGTGGGCACGGCGGCCTGCATGCGGGTATCGTCCGTAATTTCCAGCTGATCATTCAGGGGGACGTTAAAATCAACGCGGATAAGGGCTTTCTGGCCTTTGAAGTTATGATCAGAGAACTTGCTCATAATGAAGGAGTTTAGGAAGGTAAGAAAAAAACCCTCCGGGTAGGCTGTGGATACAGCTTATCGCGGAGGGTTGGTAAATATCTGTAGACCCGCTTATTTGCTGATCAGTTCTGCAAAGTACTTAACGGTACGTACCAGCTGGGATACGTAGCTCATTTCGTTGTCGTACCAGGAAACGGTTTTCACCAGCTGGAGGTCGCCCTGGGTCATTACCCTGGTCTGGGTAGCGTCGAACAGGGAACCGAAGTTGATGCCGATGATGTCGGAGCTAACGATTTCGTCTTCGGTATAACCGAAAGATTCGTTGGCCGCGGCTTTCATGGTAGCGTTGATCTCTTCTACGGTCACTTTTTTGCCCAGTACGGAGGTCAGTTCCGTGAGGGAGCCGGTGATGGTGGGAACACGCTGTGCGCTACCATCCAGTTTACCTTTCAGCTCGGGCAGAACCAGGCCGATAGCTTTGGCGGCGCCGGTGCTGTTCGGAACGATGTTCGCAGCTGCGGCGCGTGCGCGGCGCAGGTCACCTTTGGGATGGGGAGCATCCAGGGTGTTCTGGTCGTTCGTATAAGCGTGAATGGTGGTCATGAGGCCGGTAACGATGCCGAACTTGTCGTTCAGCACTTTCGCCATGGGGGCCAGACAGTTGGTTGTGCAGGAAGCGCAGGAGATAACGGTTTCGCTGCCATCCAGGATATCGTGGTTTACGTTAAAAACGATGGTTTTCAGGTCGCCGGTAGCGGGTGCTGAGATTACCACGCGTTTAGCGCCTGCAGTGATGTGAGCTTCGGCTTTCGCTTTATCGGTAAAGAAGCCGGTGCATTCGAGCACTACGTCCACACCATGGTCTTTCCAGGGTATCTGTGAGGGATCTTTCTGCGCGTATATCTTCACTTCATCGCCGTTAACGGTGATGGAATTGTCGCTGTGCTTCACTTCCTGTCCAAATCTACCTTGTGCGGAATCGTATTTCAGCAGGTGCGCTAAAACAGCGGGGCTTGTCAGGTCGTTGATAGCCACCACGTCGATGCCCGGCATATTGTAAATTTGGCGGTACGCCAAACGGCCTATGCGGCCGAAACCATTAATACCAATTTTGAGAGAAGTTCCCATTTTACACTGTAGTTTGTAGATGAAAAATTGAATTGCAAAATTACGTCCTTAGCAGGGATTAATCAATAGATATTTAGGTTAAGTAAATTTATTTTGGAAATATCGAAATGGATTATACCTTTGCAATCCCAAATGAAGGAATGCCGCGTTGGTCAATCGGCTAAGACGCCTCCCTTTCACGGAGGAATGACGGGTTCGACTCCCGTACGCGGTACAACGATAAAAGGTCGCCAAAAGGCGGCCTTTTTTATTTTAAAACAATTAATGATACTCTCCGAGCCGACAAATTTTACAAAGTAGATTTTTATACTTAAATTCATCTTGTTAACTAGCTATCCAAGGCTCTCTTCAACCCTTTCAAATTCCATTTATGCGAACCATTTCTATTATGACAACCTTCCTTTTATTAATTGGCTATATTTCAAAAGCTCAAACCAATTGTGATGATCTGAAAAAAGAGAATGAGTACCTCAAGAAAACATTACAGATCAATACGCCAACTAATACTGTGACTGCAGCTAAGATTGATTTCAACCTTATAAAATGCGAGGGAAATACTAAAAGCCAAACAATAAGTATAATCTTAACATTGAAGAATCACGATGCTAACAGAAGAATTCTCTTTAGTCCGGTTAAAGCTACCGACATAGAGGGCAATGAATATAAAAGTGAAAAAATTTCCGTTGGATCAGTATCTGAAAGTAATGATCTTTATACTGATGTTCCACTCAAAACAGTTATCATATTATCGAAAGTATTACCCTCAGTAAAAATCTTAAAAATAGTCCCTTTAAAATTCTTCGATCCTTCCGCAGGGCATTTTCAGGTTGAGTTGAAAGATTTAACTATTAGCTGGAAGTGATTCTAAAACCGGGCTTCGGTCTTATAAAAAGTTACCTGCTTCATTTATAGTTTTCAAAATTCTTTTTCAACTTCTATTGTTTGTAAAATCTTTCATTATGCCCATAAAAATTGATGTTCCTTTTAGCCATAAAGATGAGGCAAAGAAACTAGGTGCAGTATGGGTACCTGATGTAAAAACCTGGGTTATACCTGATCATATTAAAGATATCAATCCATTCAAAGTATGGTTACCACCCAACGGCGGTACTTTTGTTAAATACCCTTACCTTATTGCCCAAAGCGAAAGAGAATGTTGGAAATGTCACAAAACAACTCCACTAATAGGATTAGGTGCAAAGGTTTATATCACAAGCGTGTTTGATTCTATTTGGACTATATACGACTATCCAGCTTTTTTTGTAGACATTAAATCTGTAGATATTGCTGTTGTTTCTATACTGAGCGAACGATTTCCCTTTTTCCGGGAAACTTACTCCAAAACATTAAAGAAAAATGTGTGGGTGAATAACTGTATCCATTGCCATACAATACAAGGAGATGATTATAATATTGATCGCTCTTATGTATTCGGTGGTTATCAAAATGAAAAGAGAACATTGTTTCGAGGAAAGCAGATGGAACAAATACAACTCAGATTCGATTATTATATAGATTCGGCCATTTATGAAGGTGAATACTATTGGGATGGTTTTCAGGAAGCGGAATAAAAATTGACAATCAAACCATTATATTCATAAACAAGAATGAATTACAAACTGGCAATCAATTTTCATCCTACCAGGTTGTAAAAATTAAGCAAATCTCGCACAAACTGGTTAGATAATTCTCCCTTTTTTTGCTCATACCGTATTAACCGTTGCTTTTGTCCCAACGTGAAGCCTGGTTAAACCTCTGCACCATTCGTTCACGGCAACAATTTCTCCCCCATGTCGTTCATAATGAATTGTTTAATTATTACCTTTCATAAATAAAATAAAACATAACCCCGTTGTTACGGATGATCTGAGATCAACCCAACAACGATTAAAGAAAAACCCAATAAATGTGAATGAGTAAAAGTCTGCTGTTTTTCATATGTATGCTGATGGTTTCTCTTTCCTGCCTGGCGCAAAACCAGGAAAGCTTTGTGGGGTTTGGTAAACTTCCTGTTTATACCCCCGATTCCCTGTTGCAGCAACTGAAACATGCCGGCGATATTAAAGAGAAAATGTTGGCCGCACAGCCCTTAATTGCGTTCCATGCCACCCATGGCACCACTGATTCGGTGATCTTTTATGCACAACAGATGGTGGATGCATTAAACAATAGTACTGTTAAGTCCGGCGACAAACACCTTTATCAATCCGCACTTTTTCAAACTTTGGCGAAGGCTTATAGTGAACAAGGGTTGCAAGATGAAGCTTTGCGCTATTACCTGGAGGGCATACGGCTTGCAGAAATACTAGGCAATACCGCGGCTATCAACGAAAATAAACTGGGCATCGCCAATGTATATTTTGCCCGGAATGAATATAACAAAGCTATTGAGGCATACAACGATCTGCTGAAAACCACACAGGATGAGCAACTGATACATACTGCCTATGAACGGTTAAGTGTGATCTACCTGGAGAAAAATGATCTGATCAGGGCAAAACAGTATGCTGAAAAGGCGCTTCTATTCTTCCGGCAGCAACATCAGCTAAAAAACGAACTTCAAACAAAACTGACGCTGGGTATTATAGCCGAACTGGATCAGCATACGGAAGAAGCATTTTCCATTTACAATGAAGTGATAAAAAATGCACAGGCCCAGCAGTTTTTTGACATATACATTAACGCCGGGCAAAGACTGGGAGATCTCCTTATTAAAAAGAAGGAATATGAAAATGCCAAAGGACTTCTCTCCATGGTGTATGCAAATGCCATGCAATGGAACGATCTGAAAGCGCAACTGAAAGTGCTGAATAGCCTCCGTACCCTGCACGCTTCCACGGGCGACTATAAAAATGCCTATGCACTAATGACCCAGTATATGGGTGTTTCCAGGGAAGTATTAAACCGGCAGAATAAAAAAGAGATCAATGAACTGGAAATTAAATACCAGACTGTTCAGAAAGAAAAAGAGATACTAAACAAGGAAAATGAACTGCAGCAACAAAAAACCATAAAGTATGGCCTGCTAATAGGGTTCCTGGTGATCCTCCTGCCTGTTATCGGCTTGCTGTATCTGTATTATCAAAAGCTACAGGCGCAAAGCAAGCTTAATACGGCAATGGATGAAATGAATCAGCAAAAAATCACGGCGCTGTTAAAGGATAAAGAACTGGCGTTGCTGAAAGCCTCTGTAAGCGGGCAGGAAAAAGAGCGAAAACGGATAGCGGAAGAATTGCATGACAGTATTGGCGGCAACCTCGCCGCCATTAAGCTCCGGCTTTCCAGCCAGCACAATGTGAACGGGTTAAAAGAGCTGATGCTACAGGTGGACGAAACCTACCACCAGGTCCGTGATCTTTCCCATGATCTCATTCCGCAGAAGTTTACCAATACAGGGTTCACCGAACTGATCTCGGGTTATCTCAGGCAATTTGATATCCCGGGGAACGCTAAAATATCTTTTCAGGCTTATCCCAGGGAAGAAATAGACCTTATTGGCACTACGCTAAAAGTGGAGATATATAAAATAATACAGGAACTGATCACCAATTCCCAAAAACATAGCCTGGCATCGAAAGTGGAGATACAACTGACAAAGATGGATGGCCTGGTGAAACTGCTGTTTGAAGATAATGGCCGGGGCTTTTCTGTAGAAACCACCAAACATGGCATTGGCTTCCAGAATATACGGGAGCGGTTAAAGTTATTCGATGGGGTACTTTCCATTGATTCATTCCCGTCGAAAGGCACAGTAATAGATATTGAAATACCATTAAAACCGGAATGGCATGAAGCATAATATTATCCTGGCTGACGATCACAAATTGTTTTTAGAAGGTCTCATCAGGTTAATAGAGAAGGAGGAAGACCTGCATGTTCTGTATTATGCGCACAATGGCAAACTGGTGATGAACTACCTTGATCAGCATCCGGAAGAACAGGTGGATCTTGTAATCACAGACATCAGCATGCCGGATGTGGATGGCATTACCCTTAATAATCACATTAAAGAAAAAAGGCCGGAAATCAGCACATTAGTCGTGAGCATGCATACCGACAATAACATGATTGATGCCCTTGTTCAGCATGATGTAGATGGATTTTTATCAAAAAATGCAGATTCAGACGAATTGCTTACAGCGATCAAAATGATCCTGAAAGGCGAAAAATATTTTTCAGAAGCCGTTAAACAGGGGTATCTTAAAAGTGTTTTCTCAAAAGAAAAAGAAACCCTTGAAATGTTAACCTCCCGCGAAAGGGATGTGCTAAAACTAATTGCAGAAGAATATACTACCCAGGAAATTGCCGATAAACTTTTTTTAAGCAAACACACCATTGAAAGCTACCGCAAAACCCTTATCCTGAAATTAAAAGTGCGTAACCTGGCAGGGCTCACCAGGTATGCCGTAAAGCTAGGCCTGCTCAGCTAACCCCCTGAAAACAGGGTAGTGATTTTCACTGAAAACGATGTTGTTACCCCTATCGTCCGGGTCTACCTTTGTTTCAAACAAAACGGTATGATAGTTTTTGGAATAAGGGAAAAGAAAATCGACCTGGAGCCTGTTCTTGAGCACTCCTGCAATCATTGTTCAGTCAGGGAGAGCCTGCTCATCCAAATCAACTGTATCTACTTCCATGTGTTCTGGATACCAGTGTTCCCCGTTTATAAAAAAACATACAGTATCTGCAGTCATTGCCGTAAGGTGCTTACGGGTGGTGAAATGCCCCCGGACCTCAATGCCACGGCAAACGAACTTAAAAAGGAGGCAAAGTACCCCTGGTACGTGTTCACCGGTTCCTGCCTGGCCCTCCTCCTTCTCATCATTGCATTTTTCATTTCAAAATAAAAACTAATCATCATGATCTACGGAATTACATTGATCTTATTAAGCATCATTGCTGTACCCTCTCTGATCTTATCAAGAAAACCCAACGCAAAGGAACTGCTGGAAAAAGTAGCGCCTTACCAGGGATGGATAGGCATTATTTTTTGCTTTTGGGGGATCTGGGGCCTGGTAACAGGTGTTTTAAACATGGGCTGGCTTACATCCGCCCCGGTTTGGTGGGTAACATTAATGGCTGGCAGCCTGGTAGAAGCCTGCTTAGGTTTTTTACTCGGGTTCCCCCTCATCACCAAATTCTTTCTCTCTAAAAATGAAAAAGCCCGGGAAAAAGCGGTACAAATAAGAGCGAAAATTGCGCCGAAACAGGGCCAACTGGGCATACTGGGCATCATTGTAGGCGCATGGATGATCGTAGCCTCCTTAATCTTTACGATAGCGTAAGAAAAAAATTCCGGCAACTTAAAAATAAAACCATGAAAAAAATATTACTGGCCGCAATGGTATTGCTTGCGGCATCGAACAGTTATTCCCAGGAAAAGGAAACCTCCATAGAAGTAAGGGGCGTTGCCAAATTAGACAGGGAAGTTGAATCTTACTACATAGATTTTGCCATAGCAGAGGAGTATGGAGAAACAGAAGGGAGGAAACCTTTCGAAGACTTAAAGAAAGCCTTTTTTGCCAAAGCCAAAGCGGCCGGTTTGGAGGAAAGCCGGTTTAAAGAAGATAAAATGGCTTACCAGGCGCTGCAATATTATAGGGAGGGCACTTTATATACCTTCGAAACCCGCACCAAAGAAGAGTTGCTCAAGGCAACCAGGCTGGCCAACGGGGGCGGCGTTGTTACTATTGCAGGCTCAAGATTAAAGTTCAAACCTGTTAAAGATGATGAAAAACTTTATGATGCTGCATTTAGTGTCTGTAAAGAAAAAGCCGCCAGCCTTGCAAAGGCGCTCAATAAAAAACTGGGAGCTGTTCTTACCGTTACGGACTACACCTCTCCTGAATTAGTATCTGAAGAAAACTTCTACTATAAACCGGCTACAGACCAATACTACTATCTATCAGTCAAATTTGCGATAGAGTAGTACCGGCATACGGCAGGTTTGCTGAAAAATAAATAACGCCTTTCATCCATTGTTAACAACCCGTTTATTTTAATGGGCATCCGGTCCTTTTTCTTCTTACGTTTGTAGTTAAATAAAATGCCGCAAATGAGCACATTCATTCAAAACCACCCCGGTGAGCAGGATGCAAAGCCGAAAGGCAATCCCAATCATAATAATCAGGGACTGCTCTATGTGACATTACTTCTTCTGTGCATTCCGCTGGGGATAACCATCCCCGTTCTAAAAAGGCTGACAACCATTGGCAAAATAGAGAACTGGACAATGTATGGCATTATAGCCGTTTTGAGCCTGCTTACTATCGCCATGATCATCCTGGTGACAAAAAGGATGATGTTTAAAAATACCGCTGAGCAAAAAAAGTACTACCGGCTGGCCGGGGGGCTCACCTGGTTGCCACAGGAAAAAAGAGAAGCGCTGCAACTGGAAGCCCCATCCTGTTATCATACCGGCAGCTGGGTGGAAACGCTGGAATATTGGCCTGCTGAAATACGGATGCCCCGAAAAACACGGTTTACTACTTTTCAAATAGTCACTAAAGAAGACCGGCTGGCTGCCAACGACGAGGCCTGGAAGGTACTTTCTGAGAAAACATATAACGAGCGGATAGACCAGCTTTTTGCAGGTATGCACAGCAGGCTCTTTGCGTCGGATAAACAGCTAATGACGGACCAAACGAGAAATGCCATGATCTCCCGCCTGGAAGAACTGACGCAGCTCCCCGAACGTTATATTACCTCCTGCTGGGAACCACAAGGCAGCAATCCAGCAATATTGGTCTGGGCATTTGACCTCCAACGCATAATTGAACTTTCCAGGACCTCTTTTATGGCCGGCCTCATTACAGAACAAAAAGCCTGGGAGCAAATACTCAAAGCCGCCGATTATATCCATGCCCTTTTTGATGAGCCAGATGCTTTTTTTAACAATTACCGCATTGGGCATGCCTATTGGAGCAACGACTTTAAACAAACCAATGAAATGGCACAAATACAAAAGGCATACAATAATAATTGCAAATGGTCCATAAAAGACGTAAGCTGGACCCGAAAGGACCATAACATCTTACCGGATGTGATCCTGAACGGGTGTAAAGATTACGTGGAAGAAGAAATCAAAAAAAATGCCCCCAATTCAATTGGTTTTCAACCAGGAAATAATGACAATAATTAATGTTGGCGTTACGCCCAAACCCGCTAATCAGTAATTCCCGAAGAAGAACTAATTTTCACATCGGCATATTTCCACGCTTCATCAAAAGCAACACGCGCCTTCTGCGCTTCATCCTTTTTGTTTTGCATCGTCAAAGCATTGGATAAGCCTATTAAGGCCCAGCCATTCTTCCGCCAGGTCTGCAGGTCCCGGCGATATACCTCCTCCGCTTCTTTATATTTCCCGGCTTTGAGCAACACCGCTCCCAGGTGATGCCTGACCGAGAAAAACCAATCCGGCGGCTCGTTGTAATTGAGATTATCTTCCATGACCACTGCTTCCCGCAGCATGGAAACAGCCTGATCTGTTTTCCCCTGCTGCAACGCTATTCCCGCGGACAGCACCTTTGAGGCAATTTGTACAAGATCGGCGGTGGTGTTAATATTCCAAATGGTAAGGTCTTGAAGAATAGTGTCCGCGGCTAATAAACCCAGGCTGTCCATTTCTTTTTGTGCATCCGCAATATCATGTTTCCCTAAAAATGCCATTCCTTTTGCGTAATGCCAGATTGCCCGGGGATACACGAGGTCTTTTCCCGGAGCGGGAAGAGCGGCAATAGTATCCCACATCGATAGTTTTACCGCTATGTAATACGGAATGGTATAATAGTGTTGTAATGTACCCCAGCCCGGCATCCGCATAATTTCTTCGGATGTATGCTCCTGTAATTTTTTTGCGGACTCCCAGGCCAATGCCGAATTACCTTCCAATGTTGCCGTCGCGGCCAGGAAATGATAGTTGTGCGGGAAATATGCCAGGGGATATGCACCCTGCGCGTGGCAGGCGGTCGTATAAACACTGTCTTCCTCCACCGCACGGATATTGGAGAGCGAACCAAGGTGATAATCCCCGGTATTGATATAAATATGCGAAGACATATGCAGCAGATGGCCGGCGCCAGGCACCAGTGTATCCAGCACCCTCGCACTTGTTATTGCTTTCTCAGGAGTGGCGGAAGCCTCCAGCGCATGTATGTAAAAATGATGCGCCCCCGGATGTTTCGGATGTTCCTTCATGAGGCGCTCCAATATTTCGACCAGTCCCGGCGTCCATGCTTTCGGAGCTTTTGTCTTTTTGTCGTACAGATCCCAGGGGTGCAGATCCATTAAAGCTTCCGCGTATAACGCTCCTATATCGGGATCGGAAGGATACTGCGCGTATACCTTTTTCATCGCGGCAGCATAGGCAACGTCCAGGGAACTGCGGTCTGCCGGCGGCTGTTGGGCATACCGGGCAGTTAATGCCCCGATCAGCGCAATTTCTTTGGGCGTACATTTAGCCGAAAGCGATTGTGCTTTCGCAGCCGCTACGTAGGCACGTTCAAAATTATCCTCTTCCATACCGCCATTGTAGTTCGGGCCCAGCACATACGCAAAGCCCCAATAAGCCATGGCGCAGGTGGAATCCAGGCGTGTTGCTTCAAAAAACGACCTTGCCGCTTCAGCATGATTAAAACCGTAGGAAAACATCATGCCCTGGTTAAAATACACCTGCGCTTCTTTAACGGAAGTTGAAATGTTAAAATCAATACCCCCCAGCCCTTCAAATAACGGGGCCTTTTTACCGGAGGTATACCAGTCTTTATCGGACGTGCGCGGGATAGCGCAACCGACGGACTGAGAAATTTTATCGGGCAGCTGGTTACTTTTCGACCCGCTGCGGCTACCGCATGCAAAAAAGAAAAAGACCGGGATAAGTGCGAGGTTGATCTGTCTCATAAAAAATAGATTTGCGAACCTGGGGTTATTTTGGAATTGACGATACATTCATAAGTATATGTCACCTGTTCTCTACTGCTCATAAGTTTGTCGGGGCATCCGGCGGGGCTGGTCCGGAAGGCAATCTTCACGCTGCTCCTAATTTACAAATATTCCGTTTATGTCAGAGATTCCGGGGCCTAAATCCAGCGAAATAATCGTAACTGGTTGTAAATAAACACCTATTGTTCTTCTTTTTAACCCGGGAACCATCCGGAATAAGGCTTCAAAAAATACTTTGCAAGAAGATATATTTTCATTTAACTTTGTATCTCAAAGTACTTTTAATCTATTCAAGCTGTTCAGCAAAAGCATTCTTACCACTTTAATTTAAACTGTACTGGTATGAAAATTTCAAGGATAAAATTTGTTCTCCTCTTCGTCATCCTGGCATTTGTTTTTCTCTTTGCCACCACCTCACTACTGGATCAGCCGCCTGAATCCCTCGTGGGATCGGGATCACAGGCAGCGTGGAAATCCACTGTATCCACCATCCTATCCCCCATCAAAATCATCCTGGTCGGTCCGCTATTGCCTTTTATTAATTTTTTGCGCCAGGACCCGGATACGCCGCCGCCATTCTTTCTTGTTGGTTTTGCCTGTTATTGGACCGTTCTGGCACTGGCCATTCATTACCTGGCCCGTAAAATAAAACACGCTTAGGTAGAAAATATCCACATGGCCTCTCCGGGCTATTTTGCAGATTCCTGGAAAATCCTCCCCCTGTTTATTATTTTTATAGGCCGGAAATTTCAACATTACGGATAAGCCATGTTTCTACCGATGAAAAGAATACCCTTACGATACCTCGTGCTGACCCTGCTGCTGTCAGCCGCAAATATCCTCTATGCCCAGCAGTCATCCGTATTCCCAAAGAACAGGGAAAAGGCGGTGATCAAAGTGCCCGCTAAAAAATTTCACCTGTACCTGCTGGCCGGTCAATCCAACATGGCCGGCAGAGGGATCGTAGCGCCGCAGGATACAGTTGGCGACCCGCGCATACTGGCCTTGAACAGGGACGGGGAATGGGAAATCGCCAAAGATCCGGTACACTTCGATAAAACCGCGGCTGGCGTTGGCCCCGGTTTAAGTTTCGCCCGTGAAATGATCAAACACGATCCTGATATTGTCATCGGGCTGATACCCTGCGCCGCGGGCGGCTCCGGCATGGATCACTGGCTGAATGACCATTTCTGGGAGCAGACCCGCTCCTATCCCTGGAACAATGCCATTGTTCGTACGCGGCTGGCGATGAAAGACGGCGTATTAAAAGGCGTTCTCTGGCACCAGGGCGAAGCTGACACCGCACCGGAAAAAGCCGCCGCTTACAGCAACAACCTTGTACAGCTCGTGACTAAATTCCGCCAGGCGTTCCACACGCCGGACCTGCCGTTTGTGGCCGGAGAACTGCCTGATTTTAATAAAGGATCGGCTGCTGTGAATCCCACCATTTATGACGCCGCGAAATCCTTGTCCTTTTTCACAGTAGTTTCCGGGAAAGGTTTTACACCTCTTGCGGATGGCGTTCATATTGACGCGGCCTCCCAACGTATGTTCGGCAAAAGATATGCGGAAGCGATGGGATCGCTGAGAAAAAAATAATACCCGGATAAGATCGATATCCTACTTCCCGTTTTTGGGCGGCTGCTTTGGTAATACACGGTTTTCCAATGCCCATTGCCGCCATCTTGTTTCGAGGTCTTTCACGACTCCGGGATATTTTGCGGCAAGATCATTCAACTCCGTTTCGTCGTCATAGATCCTGTACAGCCGCCAACTGGTGTCCCTGCTCAGTGATACCAGCTTCCATTCACGGGAGCGGGCATAACGGCCGTTCATATGTTCGTTAAACAGGTATTCACGCCCTTCGCCATTTTTCCCTTTAAAAGCCGGTACCAGGCTCTGGCCCTGCATCGGCAGTATCTTATTTCCTTTGTACGTAACAGGATAAACAGCGCCAGACAGCTCGGTGAACGTGGCCATAAAATCCATTACATGCCCTACCTGCGGGGCAATTGTCCCTATGTTTTTTATTCCTTCCGGCCAGAAGGCGATCATGGGAGTGCGTACACCGCCCTCATACGATTCCATTTTGGCGTATTGATACGGCGTATTGGCCACATTGGCCCATCTCTCGCCAATGGAAGCAAAGGTGGTCTGCGGCCCCGGCATCACTTTTTTATCCGTCGGATAAATGATGTCCCTGCCGTCCCGCGTTTCGCCGGGGCGGTCAAAACCTTTGCCGTAACGGGAACAATCCTCGGGGCTGGCGCCGTTGTCGCTAAGGAAAAGAATGAGCGTGTTATTCAATTCCCCGGTTTCTTTCAGCGTGGAAATGATCCTTCCTATACCCTGGTCCATGCAGTCCACCATGGAGGCATGCACAGCCATGGCGTGTGCGTCCCATTCTTTATCCGGATTGTTTTCCCAGGCCAGCGCATTTTTTATCCGTGGGGACAGTGCCGCTTTCGCGGGATCGATCAGGCCGGACTTTGCAAGTTTCTCATACCGTGCTTTCCTGATAGCGTCCCAGCCGGCTTTGTAAGTGTCTTTGTATTTTTCGATATCCGTCGGTTTGGCCTGCAAAGGCCAGTGAGGCGCATTGTGGGCTACATAGATAAAAAACGGCTGTCCCCCTTTGCTGAACTCCCGGATGTACTTCGCCGCGGAATCGTTGATGGCATCGGTGTGATAATAATTGCCCGGGACCTGTTTTACCGGCTCCGTGCCGCTCACCAGGCTGAAAGGATCAAAAAAATCAATGACGCCCCAGATCGTTCCGAAATACTTTTCAAATCCCCTGTTCACCGGGTATTGCTCTACCGGTGAAAAAAACGGGCGGTCTGTTTTATGATTCAGCCAATCCAGCTGCGCCTTCGGCGTCGGTTCTTCGATGGTGTTGGACACATGCCATTTGCCGGACATCGCCGTGCGGTAGCCGGCATCTTTCAGCACTTCCGCGATCGTCACCACATCCCGGCCCAGTGCGCCGCGGTAGCCCGCCATATGCCTGTCCGCAGTCATATCGCCAATGCCGGCATTATGATTGTCCATGCCGGTGAGCAGAGCAGCCCTTGTCGGGCAGCAGCGCGAAGTATTATAAAACCGACTGAACCTTACTCCCCGCGAAGCGAGATAATCCAGGTTGGGTGTATTGATCTCTCCGCCATAACAGCCCAGGTCCGAATAACCGAGGTCATCCGCCATGATAAGAATGATATTAGGCTTTTTGGCAGCCTGCGAAGAGGCGTCTTCACATAAGAAAAGCAGGCCCGTAAAAAGAAGGCCAATGAAAAGCAGACGGGTAAACATATTTCAATATAATATAAATTCCTTATCATTTTGGCACAAAAACCCCTTCATAAAGGAACAGCCGCCCCGCATCCATCTGCATCATTCCCGTTACATTTGTTTTATGGAAAAACAGGCAATCACCGTGGAGATCTTTATCGATGCCCCGGTAGAAAAAGTATGGCGGCTGTGGAACGAGCCCAGGCACATTATTCAATGGAACCAGCCTTCAACCGACTGGCATACCACGCATGTGGAAAACGACGCGGTGACCGACGGGAAATTCCTCTTCGTCATGAAAGCAAAAGATGGCAGCGGGGGATTTGATTTTGGAGGAGTGTATGATGAAGTGGCCATACACCGGACAATGAGCTATACGCTTTCCGACGGGAGAAAAACGACCAACCGCTTCACTGAAACAGCAGGCGGCACCACCATTACAGAAACTTTTGAGCCGGAGCGGAAAACACCGTTGAATGAGCAGGAGCGTTTCTGCGCGTCGGTGCTGGAGACTTTTAAAAAATATGCCGAAACCTCGCAGTAGGATTATTTCTCTACCTGTTTCAGCCATTCCTTCAACACGGCCTGGAGGTCTTTCTTTTTGATCTGCACTTCGTCTATGGCTGAGAACTTCGCCATCCTTCTGCCGTCCGGGTATTTCCCTTCCAGGAAGCCTGTTTTATCGTTCACCACGGCGCCCGTGGGAAATACCAGCAGGACCGTATCTTTTTTATGCAGGTTAAACACGACGATATCCCTTTTGTATTCTTTTGCATCAAACTCCTTCATCTCTCCCTTGTAATAAAAGCTGGGCGAGTTCCACTTCACCTGCTCCCCGATCTCCGTATCTGTTGCCAATACAATTTCCCTCAGCGCTTCCACCACATCTTTTAAAGGGTGATCGAGTTTGCCGAGATAATCTGCGACTTGTTCTTCGGAGGCGGGTTTATTGTTTTTTGCCATGTCAGAATTTGGTTTGAGTAAACCAGGGGTAAAATAAGGAACATTTTTAATATGCCAACAGGCGCCCGCAGGCAATAATGGCCGTCCATAATACGAGGGAAAGCACAGCTATCACTTTTGTGACCGGCGGAAGGCCTGTACCGTTTTCGCCGGTGGGCCTGAAAACGCGGAACAGCAATGCATTGCCGGCCGCAAGTACCAGCAGGATCATTTTTGCCCAGAATACAGGATCATACCCGAGTGTAGCAGCATTGGTGATAAACAACAATATACCTGAAGGCACCACCAGCCACAGCCCTCTTACGGACCAGGTCAGCAAATGGCGCCCCAGCCCCGCTATGGGGAGGTGTTTTGAGAAACCCAGCAAACGAAGGTCAAACATCAATGCCGGCCCTACCAGCAAAACAATCCCGGTAATGTGCACGATCTCAAGGAAAGGGTAAAGCCAGGCAGATTGCCGGATGGCGGCCGCGGGCACGGATTGTTCCAGGGCCTGCAGCCAGTCGGCCACTTCCATCATCAACGCAGCTCGTATTTGGTGCCGTTGATGAAGATCCTTTCCGCGCGCATTTCATCTTTTATTTCCTTGTGAGGATACCCCACCACGCGCAGAGAGCTTCCTTTTTTGATCATCTCCGCGGTCACCCCACGCGCGCTCATACGGGTCACGGGCGCCAGTATCACCGTCCAGGTCTTTTTGTCCTGGGTCACTTTTATGACGGAATGCGGGTTTTCGTAAACAGATGACTGGATAGTACCGGTGTAGTCAAGTGTTTTGGTCTGGTCGTAGTTTGCCCATCCATGGTGGAACGGCGTGAAGGAAACGCAAAGCAGGAAAAGCAGGAGCGTGAAGATATTTTTTAGTAAAGTCATACAGCGAGTATTTAATGATTACTAATAAATTCCCATCTTCCTAAATATACCAAATTTTTACGCGCCTGTTTTGTTATTCTGTTCCCCGGCTGTTCAACAGCCATGGATCAAAAAAAAGCACCGGAAAACCGGCGCTTTTTATAATGAATGGTTGGTTTCAGAAACGGAAAGTAACCGTACCCGTCACCCGTCGGGGCATCTGCGGTGTACCGTATATGTTCCAGTAACGTTTGTCGGTAATGTTGTCCATGCTCAATGCAAGCCGGTACCTGGGCTGGTTATAAAAAAGGTTTGCGTTAAAAACGGTAAACCCGGGGATCACGAGGTTGTTGTCGTCCGTTGCGAAATATTCATCGCTGTAAACGGCCCCCGCGCCAATGCCCAGGCCCCTGGCGGCGGATTGTTGCAAGGTGTAGCTCACCCAGATATTACCTGAATTGAGCGGAGTGCCAAAGGGCCGTTTGCCTTCTTTGCCTGCCGCGTCTTTTTTGAACTTGCTGCTGTTATACCCATAACCGGCCACAATATTCAGTCCTGCCGCGGGGCTGGCGATAATGTCCACGTCCACGCCTTTGCTTTCCTGTGTGCCATCCTGTACGGAAATATTGGGATTGGCGGGGCTGGGACGCACTTTGTCTTTTACCTGTATGTCATAATAACTGATGGTAGAGCTCAGCTTGCCGTTCACCAGGTCTATCTTTACGCCGCCTTCCATCTGGTTCGCCCTTTCAGGTTTGAATACATTGCCGGTAATGTCGGGCGCCACATATTTTATGCCCTGCATATAATTGGCGAATACGGTCATCTTGTCTTTCAGCACCTGGTAAGTGATGCCCACCTTAGGGGCAAAGGCGCCTTCATCAGGACCGGGTGATCCTGCCGGCGCACCCCGGTATTGATAACCTCCGTCTTTGTAATGATCGTACCGCAGGCTCAGCAGGATGTTCAGCCGGTCGTTGAAACTGATCACATCGGAGATATATGCGGCATATGCATCCTGCTTGAAGTCCGCTTCGTAATATGTATCGCTGTAAGCCTGTGAAGCGCGGATCGCCTTTACGGGGAACAGCGGGTAAGAATCCTTGTAATTGAATTTATCGAGGGGGCCGAGGAAATAACCGGTGGCAACCGTTTTGATATGCTGATAATCCAGGCCTGCCAGCACTTTGTTCTTTACGCTTCCGATCATGAATTCACCGGTCAGGTTCGGCTGGATATCGATGCTGTTGTATTCCCAGTAAAAGTCGTAGAGATCGCGCACGAGCGTGTCGGGCGCACCCAGCGTGAGACCGATGGTGCCGCTGTTAAAATTAAAATCCGCGTAAGCGATGTTTGTGCTGAGTGTCCAGTTTCTGCCCAGCTTGTAGTTCAGCTGCCCGAAGATGTTGTAAGTGGTGCTGGGCGGATAATCGGCGCGGTTGGTGCCATATGTTTTAAAATAATCCAGCGGCACTTTGTCGTAGCGGTCGAAACCAGCGGCAAACGCGCTGTATACGGGGTAAGATGTCAGGGCCGGCCTGTTTACGCTGCTGAGCTCCACATCCACCAGGATCTCAAAACGGTCGTTCACCTGGTAGCTCAGGCTGGGCGCCAGCATCAGGGAGCGGTTGTATCCATTGTCCTGGAAACTGCCCTGGCGGCTGGCCCCGGCATTTACGCGAAGCAACGCGGTCTGGTCTTCATTCAAAGGTGTATTAAAATCCGCCGTGAGCCTGCTGAGCCCGAAAGACCCGATACTCAGGCCGGCTTCACCCATGTGGCGTTTTAAGGGTTTTTTGGTCACCTTGTTGATAAGCCCGCCATAACTGATACCCTGGGAGCCGTACAATGTACCGGAGGGGCCTTTGATGGCTTCCAGCCGCTCAATATTCTGCACGTCCGTAGCAATAAGGTTCATGAAATAAATGCCGTTACGGATATAGGGCGTTGCGGTAAACCCGCGCATCAGCACTTCCGAGATGCCCTGGTAACTTTCGGTGCTCAGCGCGATGCCGGGGATAGAGCGGACGGCGGTCTGGTAATCCTGCACATTTTTTTCGAGCAGCAGCTCTTTCGTGGCTACGCTGTAGGATTGAGGGTTCTCGAGGTTCTTCAGGTCCATGCGGGACACGTAAGCGGAATGTTTATCGGCAATACGGTTACGCTGGTCCGTTACGGTTACTTCTTTCAGCTGTGTTTGCGAAACCTCCAGCTGGATGCTCACATTCACCGTCATATCATTTTCCACGGTCACTTCGCGGATCACGGTTTCGTAACCCAGCAACGAAATGCGGATGCGGCGGACGCCGGAAGGAACATTTTTGATCAGGAAATTCCCCTTGTCGTTGGAGATGGCGTTTTTTCGAAGGCCTTCCACCTCAACGGCCACTGATGCGGCCGGCTGCCCGTCTGAAGTAGTGATCTTACCGGAGATGTTGCCGGTATTGCCGGCGCCGTCTTCGGCATATGCTGCGATGCTGAGTGCTCCCAGTAAATAAACCAGGAAAAAGAGGTGCTTTGTCATATAGGTAAGTTTAGCGAACCAGCCTTCAAACAAGCACCCTACATACATCCTCAACATCCTTTCCACGGCGCCCGTATCGGGCTATTTATCCGGAGCGCTAAATTCGGTAACAAAGCCAGGAGGGATTTACGGAAGCGGGAAAAAGATTTACGCGATGCGGAAAAATCGCATTACAGCCCGCGTTTGCCTGGTGACCAATATGCTTGTGTCACCATCTGGCTATTCTTCACGCCACGGTCTTTTAATATCTTCCGGAACACCTGGATGGAATAAGCATTGCCGGTGAGATAAAACGCCGCATCGCTCCCCTGTACGAGGAACTTGTCCACGGCGGATTCCAGCGCAGTTTCCTTATATCCGCTCCGTTTGTCTGCCAAAGCGGCATCCAGCCCCAGCAGCCCTGGCACGGTATAATTTTCTTCTTCCAGTTCCAATGCACCCCAATACGGCTGATTATTTTCCTCCGCCGCCCGTTTTAAAGCCACGGCTGTGCCCAGCGAGGTTTCATCCCCAAAAAAGAAATGACGGGAAACATCGGGGCGGTACATTTTTTTGCCGCGGGGTATGACCATTTTTACACGGTCACCGGGCTGCAGCTGATCTGCAAAATTGCTGCCGGGGCCATTTCCGTGGAGGTGAACGACAACATCGCAGATACCGTTGACCCTGTCGAAATACAGGGGCGTGTAGTCGCGGTAATCCATATTGCTGACGCGGAAAGAAACGGCGTAACCGGGGAAATATTCGGCGGCGCCAAGATCGCCTTCCAGCCGGAGGCGCTTCACGCGCGGACTGAGATAGTCCGCAGCGGTAACATTCAGCGCCAGGAATTTTGAGGCCATGAGGGTTTCCATGGCATCGCCTATCCATTTGGGCATATGTGCCATTACAAACTGTTTTTAGTAAAAAAATACTGCTGCAAAACAACGCTTAAACCGCGTGGCGGGCAATGGGGGAATAACAGGAAAGATTGGACTATTTGCGGCAATCTTTCCGGAAAGCCAGCGGGGATATGCCGGCGGATTTAGTAAAAACACGGTTGAAGTAGGTGTGATCTTCAAAACCAAGATCGTCCGCAATCTGCTTCACCGTATTGTCCGTATAAAACAATAAACGTTTTGCCTCCATCATGATCTCTTCCTGTATCCAATAACTGACGGGGAAGCCGGTTACTTCTTTCACGGCTTCGTTCAGATAAGAGGCGGAGATATTCAACGCGCTGGCATAAGCCGAAGGCCGCTTCAGCTCACGGTAACTATGCGCCAGCAGCGATCTGAACTGCCGGGTGATGATAGCGGCCCGTTGAGAGGAACCATTGTTGCCCGCTCCTTTCGCCGCGAAAGCCCCGGCAAATATGCCCAACAGGGCATCCAGCAGGGAGCGGCTTACCTGGTAGCGGAAGCTGGTATCATTATCCTGCTCAAGGCTCTCCTTCAACATACCAAAACATTGCTGCAACATCGCGGAGGCATCGGGAGGAACCGACAAAGGGCTGCTGATCGTACCATGCCCTTCGAATACAGCGCGGTAAACATCGCCCACCAGTGAAGCATCCACAGCCGCAAACCACAGTTCCGCATCCAGCGCACCGATCCCGTAATGCACCTGGCCGGGTAAAATAAAATAGGCGCCGCTGCCATTGGCTTCCACTTCCCTGAAATCCACCATCATCCGGCTATTACCCGAAACCTGGAAAATGAAGATCCAGTGATCGTCGCGATGAGCGTCGAGGAGGAAGGAATCCTTTTTCAGGTCAATTCCCCCCATCCGCTTCACCTGCACGCCCAGCGGGCTGCTCATTGCATGTACCGGTATGGTGTTCTTTTTTGCCATGAATTCCGGCAAAGATACATCATAACAGCACTGTGGTCACCCGGCAGTGTAAAACACTAACTTCAATCATCATTTTGATTAACCCGATTCTTCATCCAAAAAATTAGTTCTATGAAAAAGGTAAGATTCCCCCTGGTGGCCATTGCCATCGCGCTCGGCATTGGCAGCGCAGTTGCTTCTTCATCCAAAGCCCCCTGCGATTCGCAGGCCCAGTACTACAGAAGCTCCAACGGCGTTTTTTATCCGGCCGGCGAAATAGGCGTGGATTACGTTTGCCAATGGGATCATTTCACCGTTTGCACTTATTATTACGACGCGGCCAGCGGCCAGTACAAACCCTGCAAATACGGTAAATTATTATGGCTGCGTTAATATCAGCCTCTACAGCACAAAAGGTTGCAGGCTTCAGAAGCCCGCAACCTTTTTTCATTCACCTGTTTGCTGTATCCCTCAGACCCTCACATGCAGGAACAGGTTTACTCCTTCCTCTTCCTGTCTGACACTTACAGCCCCGTGGCCGGCGCCGGCTTCAAGGGCCATGGTTATTAATTCCTCAGCGGACCGGTGGTGCAGGTACCACTCCCCGATCAGTTCCATATAGTTGCGGGTGGGATTGTGATCCCCGAAATTGCCGATGATCACTTCCCCGCCGGGTTTCGTCCAGCTCATGAACTTCTGCAGTAACCTGGTGAACACCTGGTCCTCGAAATAATCGAACAGCCCCGCGCTCCATACGATATCAAACTGCTCATCGGTATTGAACCGGAATATGTTTTTGTGCACAAAATTTATCTGCCCCGCGTTTTGTTCATTCAGCTCCTTTGCGAAATTGATGGCATGTTCGTCCGCTTCCACACAAACGGTTTGCAGCAGTGCGGGATCAATGCAGGCGTATGCTTCCGCGAGGTCCCGGGCGGGGCCGCTCGCCACGTTCAGCAGGCGCAGGGGTGTTTTGCGTTCCAGCATTTCGCGGATGGTGCGGATAAAATAACTTTTCCGGTTACGCACAGCTTTGCAGGCGGGCTGCTCATGCCAGAACTGGTCCCATTTTTCATAGCGCTCGTCCGCCGTTACCTGCTGGCGGTATATTTTATCGATGATAAGAAAATCGCCGGCATAACCGAATGGTTTGCTGCGGCAGTGGCCGAGGATGGTTTTCATACTGTCATCCTCTTCACAGAAACCAGATTGCAGAACGGCCAGTTCATCCTGGCTCAGGCTGCCGGATCTATAGGCGGTGGTGATGTCTGCAAATACCTGGTGTAAAGTTTCATACTGGCGGGTTTCCGGGCCGCCGTTTGCAATTACTTCCTGTAGGAAAGCCAGAGGCTCTTTACTGCGTGTCATTGGGGTTATGTTTTAAATTGTTCGCGGAATTGTGTTTGATGGTGTAAAGATGCGGCAGGAAGGGGCCTGGTGAACCAAGCAATTAACGGAAACAGGAATTGGGTTAACCAAAATGCCGCATACATTAATTCACACAGCGGGTGCATAGGCCGGGAAAGTACTTTTACAGCATAAACCCCACCCACTATGAAACATATCGGTATTATCGGCGCCGGCCTCAGCGGTCTTGCCACAGCAAAAGCCTTCATCCGCGAAGGATTTCATGTCACTGTCATCGAAAAAGCCACCTCCGTTGGCGGCGTTTGGGAAAAAAGCAGGAGTTATCACGGTGTGGCCACACAAACGACCCGGGATGAATATGCTTTCTCCGATTTCCCTATGCCCTCTGATTATCCATTATGGCCTTCCGGCGCGCAGGTGCAGCAATACCTGGCGGACTACGCCCATCACTTCGGCATTATGTCCACGATCCGTTTTAACACGGCCGTTACCGGCCTGCGGTATGAGCAGGGCAACTGGGAAATGGATATTTATGATGCAGGAGAAGACTATACGGATACCTTACGTTTTCATTTCGTGGCCATCTGTACCGGCACTTTTCACAAACCTTATATCCCGGCTTTCAAAGGCATGGAAACTTTCACCGGCCAGGTACTGCACACCAGCCAGGTAGCCGATGCAACGATCTTAAAAGACAAATCCGTAGCCGTGGTAGGATTTGCCAAATCCGCGACTGACATCGCCACGCTGGCCGCGGACGCTGCCAAAGACTGCCAGCTGCTGTTCCGCAAAGCGCAATGGAAAGTGCCCCGTTATTTCGGTAACCTGGTCAATATGCGTTACCTGCTGTTCTCCCGTTTCTCCGAAGCATTTTTTGACGCGCCTTATAAAACAGGTTTCCAGAAATTCCTGCACACCGTAGGCAAACCTATGGTATGGGCGCAATGGCGCGGGCTGGAGCTGCTGCTAAAAAAACAGTTCAAACTGAAAGCCTGCGGCATGGTGCCGGCACACCGCATCGAAGACCAGATCAGCTGCAGCCTTGGCGTAGCGCCGGAAGGGTTTTATGAAAAAGTAAAATGTGGCGCCATCAGGGCCCGGCAAACGGAGATCGATCATTTTGAAGGCGGCAAGGTATTCCTGGAAAACGGCGCGGTGCTCACGCCGGACCTGGTGATATGCGGAACGGGTTTCACACAATCCATGCCCTTCCTGGAAGAGCCGTACAAAAACAAGATCGTTGGTGAAGACGGCGGTTTCCGGCTTTTCCGCAATATCCTGAACCCGGATGTGCCGCAGCTGGGATTTGTAGGGTTCAACTCCAGCCTGTTCACCACCCTCACATCCGAAATCGCCGCAAACTGGTTGGTAAGATATGTACAGGGAACGTTGCAACTGCCTGGCAAAGAAGATATTCAAAAAGATATCGATTATATGGCCCAATGGCGCAAAACCAGCCGGCCCATTTCCTCGGAGTTCAGCGGCACCTGCATTGCACCGTTCAACTTCATGCACCTCGACATGCTTATGAAAGATATGGGGCTGAAGACCAGGGCTACACGCTGGCTGCCCTATGAATTTTTCAAGCCGATCAACCCGAAAGATTATCGTATTTTGCTGCAAGCCTCTATCCGGAAGGCGCCCCAACAGATCCCGGTGTATCAGCCGGCAGAAATCATCCAGTAATGAAAAACGCTAAAAAACCAGCAGCATCAGCTTCCCATGTGCCTTCGGTAAAAGTGCCGCCAGAAATGGAAGGCCTTTTCAGGAAAGCGGAAGAAAATGTAAGGGAATATTTCTCGAATATGCGCCTCAACCCCTCTGAAGGCACGATCGAGATCAACAACGAAAGATATGTGCTCATCAGGGCCTCCGCGCTGTCTAAAGATTTCCTGGACAGTATCCTCAGCCTGTACTCGGACCGTGGGGAAAACGAAGCATTCAGCATCGGCCGCAATTTCCTGTTCGACATCTCTCATGCCCTCGGCATGAACGATGCCAAGGCTTTTCACGCCAAGATGCATGTAACCGATCCGCTATCCAAACTCTCAGCCGGCCCCGTGCATTTTGCCTATACCGGCTGGGCGTTTGTGGACATCCTTGCGGAAAGCAACCCCACGCCCGACGATGATTTTTACCTGATATATCATCATCCTTTTTCCTTTGAAGCAGACGCCTGGGTTCGCTCAGGCGCTGCATCGCGCTTTCCGGTATGTATCATGAGCACCGGTTATTCCTCCGGCTGGTGCGAAGAAAGTTTCGGCATCCCGCTCACCGCCGTGGAAGTGAGCTGCCGCGCCCAGGGCGATGAACAATGCACCTTTATCATGAGCCCCCCGCACCGCATCGAGGAACATATTCAGCACTTCGCGAAAACGCACCGCAAACACCAGGTCAAAAAAGCGCCGCCCGAGATCCCTACTTTCTTTTTACGGAAAACGGTGGAGGAACAAATGGAAAAGGCGCGTATACTGGCGGAAGAATCTTCCCGGGCTAAGTCCGACTTTGTGGCGAATATGAGCCACGAGCTGCGCACCCCGCTCACGGCCATTCTCGGCTTTACGGAGCTGATGAAAAAAACGAAATTGTCCGCCCGGCAGACTGAATATCTCGATGCCATCTGCGCCAGCGGCAGCAACCTGCTGAGTACCATCAACGACATCATGGACCTCAGCAAACTGGATGCGCGCAAGATCAGTTTTGAATCAGCCCCGGTAGTGCTGCCGGAACTATTACAGTCCATCGAGCTGATGCTTGCTTCCAAGCTGCGGCACAAACAACTGATGTATACCTGCGATACGGACAAAGCCCTGCAAAAACCGCTGCTGGCAGACAGTGCGCGGCTCACCCAGATCCTGCTCAATATCATCGGCAACGCGATCAAGTTTACGGACAAAGGCGGCATCACCATCACCGCCGAAACGGAAGAAGAAACCACGCAGGGCATGCAGGTGAAAATTACGATCAGGGATACCGGCATCGGCATTGCCCCGGCTAAACAACAAACCATCTTTGAAAGATTCACCCAGGCCGATACGGCCATTTCCCGCAAATACGGCGGCTCAGGCCTCGGGCTGGCCATCACCCGGGAACTGGTGGAGCTGATGGGCGGGACCATTTCCCTCAGCAGTAAAATAAACAAAGGCTCCGAATTCACCGTGCGCCTGCCTTTCGCGAAAGCCGGCAAACGCGGCAAAACCAAACAGGCCGCGGCACAGGTAGTGCATGGCAATGGCATGCATGTGCTGGTAGTGGAAGACAATGTGCTGAACCAGAAAATGACCCGTATTATGCTGGCTAATAATGGTTTTACGGTCAGCGGGGCAAACAGCGGCACCAAAGCTATTTCCGTCCTGAAAAAAGAAAAGGCGGACCTGATCCTGATGGACCTGCAGATCCCCGGCATGGACGGTTACCTCACCACCCGCAAGATCAGGGAAGAACTGAAGATGGATATGCCGATCATTGCCATCACGGCCCATGCTTTCAACGGTGAAAGGGAAAAATGCCTGGAAGCGGGTATGAACGACTACCTGCCCAAACCCTTCCGCGAACAGGAGCTGCTGGCCGTGATCTCGAACTATCAGCAGGTATCGGTGATAGACCTCGGATTTTTAAAAGAACAAACCCGCCACAACATTCCTTTCATCAAAGACATGATCCGCACCTTTGTGCGCCAGGCGCCTAAAGACCTGGAAGCTTTGCAGAAAGCCGTGAAACAGAAAAACGGGGAGCAGGTGTATAAAATAGCGCATACACTCAGCACATCGGTGAGTTTCTTTGGGCTGAAAACGCATATAGGAGAAGCGCTTTCGCAGATGCAAAAAACAAAACACGCGGAGCCGGAGCAGTTGGAAATGGTAAAGCGGGTATGCAACCAGGCAATATCGGAGCTGCGGAACCTTAAACCGTCCGCTTTGTCATAAGTGCCATAAACTCATCTTTCTTTTTTGGGGAAATAGCCACCATGGCGCCGTCGCTCATTACGGCATAACCGCCGTCCGTGCGTACCCAGCGTTTTACGTCCTTCAGGTTGATCATATTGGAGTTATGGATGCGGAAAAATCCGTGCTCCTGCAATGACATTTCATATTCCTTCAGGTTTTTGCTCACCATGATCTGGCGCCCGTCTTTCAGGTAAAAGATGGTGTAAGGGCCTTTGGCTTCCAGTCGGATGATGCCGGACAGCGGGATGAAGTCCACCCCTTCGGACGTGGACAGGCTGATGCAAAAGTCTTCCCCGGCAGGTTTGTTGAGATTTTTCAACAGCAGGTCCAGCCGGTTGTCCGGCATTGGGCCTTCCATTTGTTTAACGGCCTTGTTCACCGCGGTTTCCAGCTCATCAAGATTGATGGGTTTGAGCAGGTAATCTACCGCGCTGAATTTAATCGCTTGTATGGCGTAATGGTCGAATGCGGTGGTGAAGATCACGTGGAAGTCATGATGCCCGGCCTGCTGCAGTACATCGAAGCCGGTGCCGGTCTGCATTTCTATATCCAGGAAGATCAACTGCGGGGAATGGGCGCTGATGCGCTGGAGCGCTTCTTCCACATTGGATGCCACGGCCACCAGCTCCAGCTGCGGGCAATATTCGCGCACCATATTGGAAAGGAAATCCCTGCTCAGCGTTTCATCCTCCACAATTAAAGCCTTGAATTTCATACTAGGGTTTTGAGGTGATAACAATATAAGGAAATTTCGTTTAGCGGATAGTGATCACAGCCCTGTTCAGCCGCCCGTTCCCGGTCGTTACGGCGCTGCGCTGCTCCAGCTGTATCTGCCGCAGGTTCAGCGCGTTGAATTGCTCAATCCGGTGATTGAACAACACAGCCCGTTCGTCCATACCCGGTGAAAATGCCCCGCTGACGCCATTGTCCGTCACTTCCAGTTCCAGGCTGCCGCCTTTTGAGCGGAGGGCTACGGATATTTTCCCTTTCTCTTCTTTGCCCAGGTGCAGCACCCCTTTGTACAATGCTTCTTCCAGCAGGCCATGCGTGAGGAACGGCGGAATGTCTTCCAGGCACAGCGCTTCCGGCAGGTCGATATTATATTCAAAACGATCCGGGAAACGGAACTGCTCCAGCACCAGGTAATCTTTGATCAGGTCCGCTTCGTCCTGCAAATGAATGGAGACCTCATCGCCATAGTGGATCATTTTGCGGAGGAAGGCGGAAAAACGGCTGATGTATTGCAGCGAAGTCTTCCGGTCGTCCATACTAATGAAATACTGTATGGAATTGAGGGAATTGAACAGGAAGTGCGGGTTGAGCCTTGCCTGCAATATCTTCATTTTCAACAAGCTGGTCATATTGGATAGTTGCTCCCGCTGGTGCTGCATTTGCCTTTCCTGGCCGGCCAGCCTGGCGGCCAGTTCGTTTTTTTCCTGGTATAGGCGGTAGCCCCATACGGCTGCGACAATCCCTATGATACCTGTTATCCATCCTAAGATCATAACCTCTCCTCTGCTTTGGGGGTAAAGTTGGCAAAATAACGGCAGTAAGGCAGGGATGACTTAACGGATACCGGGTTTGACTTAACGGAAAGGGAGTCTCGCTACATGAAGTGCCCCGGTTTTCATGATCCACATAGATTTAGATATGGAGAGGAGTGCTCCAGGCTGGCGCAAAATACGTCATCCTATGTTTGTAGTGGCTATAAAATAGGAAGAACTTAGTTTTATGTAAAAAAAACAGAAGAGGAAAAAGGAATCAGATTATTTGTCGTCATTGGTCAAAAGACCGTTCGCAATGCTAATCC
>NZ_RMBX01000023.1 GCF_003807585.1 Chitinophaga barathri
GTCTACACCGGGTCTACACCGGGTCTACACCGGGTCTACACCGGGTCTACACCGGGTCTACACCGGGTCTACACCGGGTCTACACCGGGTCTACACCGGGTCTACACCGGGTCTACACCGGGTCTACGCCGGGTCTACGCCGGGTCTACACCGCAAATCATTGTAAACCTATACCAGGACAAGACCGTTTTTCCCGGGAAGAAGCCGCTGCAAATATCTTCAGGCCGGAAGACAAGGGGTTACAAAAACCGTCTTTACAGGCACAAAAAACTTCCCCGGCGGAAATGGATATACGCAGGTGCCAACCGGGGCGTTCGGGGTCAGTAATCAGCCTGCAAGGCACAAAAAAAAGGCTTCCTGCAGGAAGCCTTTTATAGTGTCGAATAGATGTAAGCCAATTAATAACGACGATCGCGGCCACCGCCACCATATCCACCGCCACCGGGCCTGCCACCTCTGTTGCCGCCACCTGTGTTGGGTGCTTTCGGACGTGCTTCGTTGACCATCAGCTGTTTGCCTTCCACTTCACTACCGTTCAGACTCTCCATTGCCTTTGTACCTTCTTCTTGGTTAGGCATTTCAACGAATCCAAAACCACGTGAACGACCGGTTTCGTGATCTTTAATGATTTTTGCGGAGGTAACTTGCCCGAATTCGCTGAAGATTTGGTGAAGGTCCTCATCGTTCAACCTGTAATGCAGGTTGGCTACGTAGATGTTCATGATAAAAAAATTAAAAAATGAAAAATAATATTGAAGTTAAGGAATTAACTGAATAAAAAAAGAACTCCCCGCATTTTTCAAGGATTTGACGTATTTGATATATATGTTAAATAACCGTTAAATGCAATATCATAGCCGGTTTACACGGATTATATGCAGGGTAAAAAAATGTGAAAATCGGGGATGAAAGCGTTATGTATTAAAAAATTTCGTAAATTCAGTACAGGCCGGATTAAATGGCACGCCAACTATGAAAGCATTGAGTGACACATGGTTCGCGGAAGGGTTCATCGATTTTGAGCTGAAAAAATATACCCTGCTCGCGTACCTCCAGGAGATCAACCGTTATTTTAACGAGAACAAACTGTACCCGCAGCTCGGAGATGTCATCTTCCATTACAACAACCTGGCGGCTTTCAGGGACAATAAACAATTCCTTCAGCAACACTTTCCCAAACGCCTTACCGCCGTAAATATGGAGCGCCTCCAGCTCCTGTACGAACAGATGATTGCGGACGACGAACTGATGGACGAGCTGGAATCCATCCTCCAGTACGCGTTACAGAAGATGAACGGCACCATCAAAGAGGGCACGGAGATATACGAATTTGTACAGGAAAAACTGAATATCACACCGGTGGGCCTCATTCCGCTGGACAGCCAGGAAGGCTACATGCTACTGTCAGACGGGCGTTTCAGCGATACGCGCGTATACCGTTACCGCCTTACCATCTTCGAAAGGCATGATGAAAAATATCGCGGCATTCATACCGACTACATCAGCACCTACACGCGAAGCCTTACCCAGACCTACTCCGGCATTAAGCGCGACCTGATCCGCCATCGTAAAGACCTGCCTAACCCGGCAGTATATACGGTGGAAACAGACCTGGTGTTTCCGGTGGAAGAAACTTTACTGCCGGTGGCCAAACGCAGCCTGGTGAAGTATATCACGGTAGGCAACGCATAGATGCATCAGCATAAAAATGTAACCCCACCGCAAAAACAATTGCCCGCGCCCTATAAAAAAAGCTCGGCCGGTAAATTCCCCGCCAGGCTTAAATGTCTTTGAAACCTTTACCAGTAGCTATTTCAGTTGCAACCGTTTAGGCGCTTCGCTCCCGAATTTTATCTCTACATCATACTTCAGCGGCGCATAATAAGTGCCGATGATCTTCCTGATCTTTTCCTTGCTTTGCTCAATATACTGGCCGTTATTTTTCAATTGTTCCCGGGAAGTTTCATAAAGTTTTTTCTGTACATCCGTATAGGTTTCATCGTCAGAAAACATCAGCCAGCCTTTTTTATTGGCGGTCTCCATCTGGTTCAGCCGCAGCTCGTAACTTAGCAGGGCCGGGGCCGGGAGGCTTACCGTGATCAGTTTGTCCTTTTGCGAAACGGAGAAATTCTGGTCCGTTACATTCACGCCATACTTCGCGGTATAAGGCACCGTCACCCAGATAGTATTTTCGGCGAAAACGCGTTTCAGGTTGTCCGTCCATTCCCCGTTGTTCTCCACATTGCTGCGTTTGATGGAGGCGCTGCCCTGCACCTCAAGGCTCGCCAGTTCGGCGATCTCTTTTACGATCAGGCTGTTGGACAGCACCTGCTGGTTCACGTTCTTTGAGCCGGAACACCGGCCCAGCATGAAAATGCCGATTACAAAAAGAACAATGACCGCCCATTGGATGATCTTCTTCATACGAATATTTTTATGAGTGCGCCGCGTTCATTTCGGCGTACGTTTTACCAATCCTTTTACTCATGGACCTTTCCGGGAACTCCCATACGGCGAAACCAAACTGCTCGTACAGCCCCTGCGCATCCATGGTGATGAGCATCATGCGGCGTACATCCTGCAGGCCGGGGTGGGCGAGTATCACCTCCATCAGCCATTTGCTCAGTCCGCGTTTGCGCCAGGCATCCAGCACAAATACGTCCGCAAGATAAGCGAAGGTAGCCATGTCTGTGATCACGCGGGCAAAGCCGATCTGCTGCCCGTCTTCCGCATACAGCCCGAAACACAGGGAGCCTTCTATGCTCCTTTCCACGATTGCGCGGGGAATGCCTTCCGCCCAATAAGATTCTACGGAGAGGTAATGGTGGATCACATCGATCCGGAGCAGGGAGTTGTCTGTGGAAATGAGGAATCCTTCTTTCCGGGCTTCAATTATTCGTTGCATGGTCTCTTGATTAAGGCCCTAAAAATAATAAAAACGCCGGATGCATAGACCCGGCGCTCTTAATATTCCGTACGCTTGTTAAAAAGCTATGCGTATCGTTGCCTGCGCAGCAGACGAGTGTACAGCTGCGGGGTCAGCCCGGTTACTTCCATAAACTGGCGTTCCAGTGTATGGCGGCTGGTTTTGAAACGCAGGGCAAGCTCCAGCATGGCCACCTGCCCTTTTTGTTCAGTTAGGTAATCCACCATTTCATCCACCTGGCGGAGTGCCGGTTGCTGATGCGGTAATAGGCTTTCCAGGGCCGTGTCCAGGATATGATGAATTGAATGGATGTCTGAAGTCTGGTTCAGCTGGTCCGCCGTGTCTTTCCAGCGTGCGCTCACCTTGGTGAGGTCGCGGAAATAATTGGTCACGGATTCCATGCTGATGCCCATCAGCCGGTGGCTGGCGTATGCATTCAGCTGCACGATCACTGCGTTCAGCGGCCCGGTCACCCGTGCATCCACCGAACAGGTAAATGGTCCCGTTACAGATGCTTCAGGCAGTTCAAAAGCCGCATGATCCATGGGTTTGAATGCCAATCCGCCCTGTTGAATGAAAACCAGGTATTGTTTCCCCGCAGTAAAGAGTTTCTTTTTTGCAATCTCCGCAGCTGAAGTGATGTTCTGCAGAACGATATACTTTTGCACAAAAGGATGCAAAGTATTCTTAGGATAAAGGATATAGGTGTTCATAGGACTAATTGCGGTTTTATCTGTGAACCTTCCGCGCTAATTACTGATGTAAATATAGCTAAATTCCTATATGCAAGATCATTTTAATTAGAAAAATTTCTACGATACGTGGAAGTTGTTGAAAATCTTCCACTTAACGACAAAATAACAAAGCCCCGGGATCAACCGGGGCTTCGTACTATTAAAACGTTGAAAATCAATAATCCAATCCCCAATCCTTTCCTTTTTCGGTAGCCGGTACACCTTTGCTCAGCCATTTCGGGGCGGGGGCGCCTTTCAGAAAATGGTCGAAGAACTGCTGCTCCCGCACCTGGATGTCTTTCCGGTTCTGCCGCTGAACCAGGTTATGGGCCTCTCCATTATAATTAAGCATCCATACCGGTTTGCCCAGGCGGCGCATGGCGGTGAACATTTCAATGCCCTGGTACCAGGGTACGGCCCCGTCCGCATCATTGTGCATGATGGCCAGCGGCGTGGTCACTTTGGGAATATGGAAAAGCGGCGAGTTTTCGATGTACAGCTCGGGTTTGTCCCACAGCGTGGCGCCGATGCGGCTCTGGGAATGTTCGTACTGGAACTGCCTGTTCATCCCGCTTTCCCAGCGGATGCCACCGTAGGCGCTCGTCATGTTGGCCACCGGCGCGCCGGCCCATGCGGCTTTGAATAACGGCGTGGCGGTAATAAGGTAACATACCTGGTAACCGCCCCAGCTCTGGCCTTGGATACCCATGTTAGCTTTGTCTATCCAGGGATTTTTAGCCAGTGCTTCGGCGCCGCTTACGATGTAATCATAAGCGCTTTTGCCCGGGCGGCCCGTTTCATACCGGATGTCCGGCGCGAGCACCACATAACCGCGGCTTACGAAGAACGTAATGTTCAGCCTCGATGGGGTGGGCGCGGGCGCCTGGTAGGTGTACAGCCCGTCCGTCAGTTTTTCGTAGAAATAAATAAGGACGGGATATTTTTTATTCGGGTCAAAGTCTTCTGGTTTGTAAAGGATGCCTTCGGTGGTTTTGCCGTTGTAGGTATTCCAGCTGAAAAGCTCCGCGGTGCCCCAGTTGTATTGCTGCTGCTGCGGGTTCAGCGCGCTGATGCGTTCCGCTTTGGCTACGTCCGCACCCGCGAACACATCCGGCGATTCTGAAAAGTTGCTCCGCTGGAACAGGTACATGTCCGCGTTTTTCGCCTTGTCCACGGCGGAGTAGGACCAGGGGCCCATCACCAGTTGCTGCGGGCCTTTTTTATCCTGGAGTTTCAGGCTCCACAAGCCGCCGTATTTGCTGGAATCGTTTTGCGCAGCTAGCAGCAGCGATTGTTTGGGAAGATAAAAACGTTCGTCCCTGTCCAGCTTCAGGATGCGGAAAGAAGTACGCTGCCTGCGGCCTTCGCCTTTGGTGAGGTTCACCGGGGCTTCCCTGGCCAGCGGGTCCACCTGCCAGATATCGTAACGGTCGTTGATATACACATATTTATCATGCTCCTGCCAGCCGTTCACACCGTAGGGGCGCGGGTAATCGGGCATGTCCATCTCTTCGTCCGTGATACGCGCCGGAATGTTTGCGCTGATCACGCGGCTGGTACCGGTGGCGGTTTCGTAGGTATGCCACTGGCCTTCCGGCTGGTCGAACCAAAGGATAAAACGGGCTTCGGGAGAAATGAAGAAGGTGCCGTCCACCTCTGTTTTGATAGGTTTACGCTCACCCGTGCTGATGTTCACAGCGTAACCGGTTTTGAGCGTACTGCCGGTCCATTGCAAGGCCACGCGGCTGTTCGCATCCGTATAACCGAAACCGTACGCGGCGTTTCCTTCGTCGCCGGGCAAGAAGTTTTCCATGGAAAGATCACCAAGCTGTACCATCCGCTGCTGCGCGGGAAAGTACACAGCGGCGTAATTCCTTTTCAGTTCCCTGTCGAGGTTTTTCAGCTGCATGGTTTGCAGGTAATCGTCCTGGTAATGCCACACATCCACTTTCGCCACTTCAAAATCCACGATGGTGGTGTCTTTCGGTTTGGGGATAGGGGCGGTGCCAAAAAAGAGGCGTTCGCCGTTGCGGGAAAAAGTGAGTGTGCCGTCTTCGGAAACGCTCCATTTCGCCGGGATGCCTTGTGTGGATTTTGTGACAGCTATCCGCGCGCTGTCCTGCCCGGGTTTAAAATAATACAGGGCGTAAAATTTCTGCAATGCTTTTGCGCTGTCGCGGCTGCCGAGGTAGGCCAGCTGCTGACCATTGTCGTCAAAGGAAAACTGTGCAAAGGTGCCATGCCCGTTGCTGAGTATGTTTGATTTCCGGCTGGCCACGTCCCAGAGCATCACCGAGGGTTTGGCCAGGGAATCTTTTTTAGGAGGATTAGTGACCAGCACGAGGCGGTTGCCGGGTTTGCTGATGGTGTAGGAGGTCACGCTTTTTATGGTGTCCGCCTGCTGTTTGCCGAGGTACATGATCACGAGGTCGCCCGCGTCCGCGCCGCCGGGTTTGCCGGGAGCGTCATCGTCCGCATCCGCCGTGCCGTCCTTCAGGGGAGCGGGTTTCACGAGGGTGGCCCGGGCGGAGGTGTCTTTGGGTTTTTCCTTCAGGTAGGCCAGCAGCCCGCTGCCTTTTTCCGGTGTTTTGAATGATTTAACGGCCGGTATCCTGGTGATGCTGGTCTGCCCCAGCTCCAGTATGCCGAGGGAATCCTTGGGCATGTCCGCGGGGAGTTTCTTTTTGATACGCGCCTGCCGCGTGTCCTGGAAAAGCGGTTTGATGTAAAAAACCACGTAGCGGGAATCTTCCGTGATCACCGGTGCGGAACCACGCGGCACGCTTACCTGCTGGCCGTTGCGAAGGTTGCGGATCACCAGCGTGGCGTCCCCTTCCTGCGGGGTCACGGTGTAGGCGGCCCACTGGCCATTGTTGCTGATGGTTTTAACGCCAATGCTTTGCCAGCCATCGTATACGGTATGGTCCAGCGGTTTTTTGGATTGGGCAAATACACATGCCGGCATAAGAAAGGCCAGGGATAAGCCCCACCTTAGGGATCGTGTCATAGCAGAATGGTTTAGAACTTGGTTGAGACAAGCCCGAAATTAATAATTTTCCGGTGGACAGGATAGGTTTAAGAGGATGGACGGTCATGCCAGGGGCAGGCTGCGGCGGTGCTGGCGGAGCACGCGGAGCATCTGCAGCACGACGGACAGCAGGATGAGCCCCAGGCCGGCGTAAAACCCTCCCTGCAACAGTTTGTTTTCCTGGAAAATAATAAAGGCCAGGACGATGCTGTATAGCGGTTCGAGGTTAAAACACAGGTTCACCGTAAAAGCGGAGATCTTCGTCAGCGCGTGCATAGACAGGGAGTACATGAGCACGGTGCAGAACCAGGCGAGGATCAGCAGGTACACGGTATCCATCGCGGAGGGCAGGAAAGAGGCTACCGGGAAGGCGCTGAGGTAAAAGGGCATGAGCAGGCTGAGGCCGAGGAAACCGATGCTCAGTTCATAAAAGGTGATGCTGGCGGTATCGTATTTCACCACCAGTCTTTTGTTGAACACGGTGAACAGGGCGCAGAACATGGAGGAGATAATACCCAGGATGATGCCCGTGCGATATTGCGTGTCAAAATGAAAGATCAGCAGGATGCCCGCGAGGGTGAGCATACTGAGGAGCACTTCTATCCTGTCGAACCGGCGGCGGTTGATCAGCGGGTCGAAGATGGCGGTGAAGAGGCTGGTGAGGGAAAAACAGACCACGCCGATGGACACGTTCGCGTATTTGATGCTGCCGTAGAAAAAGATCCAGTGCAGCATCACGATACAGCCGGTGCCGCCGATGCGGAGGATGGCCTGCATGGGCAGTTTTTTCAGTTTACCCTGCCAGCGGAATAAAATGTACATGGTGACGGCGGTGATCAGCAGCCGGTACCATACGAGCATACCTTCATTCAGGGAGATCAGTTTACCGAGAATACCGGTAAAACCTGCGAGAAAAACAGAAAGATGGAGCTGTAAGAATGCTTTTTTCACGGTTAAGGATTAGCCAAATAAGCTTTGCCACTGTATCTTCAATACGCCTAAAATGCCTTCCTTCACAATGCCTTTGCTCATTTTGGAATAGCCTTCCTTTCGGTCTATAAAAGTGATGGGAACTTCTTTGATTGTAAAGCCCAGTTTCCAGGCGGTAAATTTCATTTCGATCTGGAATGCGTAGCCCACAAACTGGATCTTGTCAAGCTTGATTTTTTCAAGCACTTCGCGTTTATAACACACAAAACCCGCGGTTGCATCCTTTACCGGTATCCAGGTTACACAGCGTACGTAAATGGATGCGCCATAGCTCAGTACAGCGCGGTTCCAGGGCCAGTTTTCCGTTTTGCCGCCGCGTACATAGCGGGAGCCTACGGCCACATCGGCGCCTTCGTGTGCGCATGCCTGGTAGAGGCGTACGAGGTCTTTGGGGTTGTGGGAAAAGTCCGCATCCATCTCGAAGATGTATTGGTAACCCTTTGCCAGCGCCCATTTGAATCCATGGATATATGCAGTGCCCAGGCCTTGTTTCCCGCTTCTTTCTTCAATGAAAAGTTGACCGGGATGCTCCGCCTGCATTGATTTTACGATCGCGCCGGTGCCATCCGGAGAACCGTCGTCTACGATCAGGATATGAAAGTCCTGCTGCAATGAGATCACCGCCCCGATGATCTGGCGGATATTGTCCTTCTCATTGTACGTAGGTATGATAACTAATTTTTCCAATTAGCACGGTTTTTAATAAGGATGGCAAAAATAGATAAAGTCGCGCGCAAATTAGCACGTTTTAATAAAACATTATGATTTTTTTAGTACCATACTGGTGTAGATTTCCGTCAGTTTCTGTTTGGTGTTCAGGGGGAAATCGGCTTTCATCATCCAGTCATAATATTGGGGCTCCGATTTCAGTACGTCCCTCACAGCTTTTCCTTTGTATTTACCAAAGTTAAACATTTCCACGCCGTTCTGCATCACGATGCGGCGTGCAAAGTCCACATACTCATCTTCTTTTGTAAAAGCGGCGAGTGCGTCCACATCGGCTTTCAGCTGTGATTCATACCGTACGAGCTGCGCTTCCAGTATCTCGAAGGTGGCGAGTGCGTCCGCTTCGGCGCTGTGGGCGTTGATGAGGTCTTTGTCGCAGTAGAATTTATAGGCGGCGCTGAGCGTGCGTTTTTCCATCAGGTGGAATATTTTCTGCACGTCTACAAAACGGCGGTTCTCCACTTCAAAAGTTTGCCCGGCGCGGAGAAATTCTTCCACGAGCATGGGGATATCAAACCGGTTTGAGTTATAGCCGGCGATATCGCAATGTTCCAGGAACTGCCTGAATTCATTGGCTACCTGTTTGAAGAGGGGCGCGTCTTTCACGTCATCGTCGGAAATACCGTGTATGGCGGTGCTTGCGGCGGGGATGGGCATACCGGGGTTGATCCGCTTTACTTTGTTCTGCACGGACCGGTCCGGCATTACTTTTATTACGGCGATCTCAATGATCCGGTCTGTGGCTACATTGGTTCCTGTTGTTTCCAGGTCAATCACAGCAAGGGGGCGGGTAAGTTGTAAAGCAGACATTATTGTTATTGTGGTTTCTGTACCGTTAAATATTTTTTCAGTTCTGTAAGGTTCAGCCCTTCGTAATCGCCGGAGCTCATGAGCAGGAGGTTGGTATTGTCAAAATCCTGCTGGTCGAGGAATTGTTCCAGCGCCTGGCGGTCTGTGAGCACTTTGAGGTCTTTGCGGGCAAAGCCGTTGCGGATCACGTCGGGCTCCAGGTAAGGCATCCTTTTGATCTCGAGGGCATGGCCGCTGTAGAATACAGCCGCAACGTCCGCCGGGTCCAGGGCGCCATTATATTCGGTCATAAAGTCCGCGTTCAGGCTGCTGTAGGTGTGCAGTTCCAGCACGGCAACGAGTTTGCGGCTGGGGTACTGGTTCCGCAGGGCCTGTATGGTGGCTTTTACTTTGGAGGGTGCATGCGCGAAGTCGCGGTAAATGGCGGTTTGTTCGTCTTTTACCACCAGTTCCATCCTTTTGGCGGCTCCCTTAAAGGTGGCGATGGCCGCCAGGAAGTCGATATCCCCCACGCCCAGGGCGCGGCATACCAGCAGGGCGGCATGGATGTTCAGGAGGTTGTGCTCGCCAAACACCAGCAGGTCCGTGGAGGCGTTGCCGAAGCGTACGCGGGTATGGCCGTTGAGAATGGTATATTCCGGTACGCCGTAGGGGACACATTCCAGGTGGCCGGCTTCTTTTTCAACGAGTTTGCGCAGCGTTTCGTCCGTATGATTATAGATCAGTCTGCCGCCCGGCTCCATGGTGCGGATAAAGATGGCGAACTGCTCAAGATAATTGTCGAAAGTGGGGAATACGTTGATATGATCCCATGCGATGCCGCTCAAAACGGCGATCTGGGGGTGCAGGAAATGGAATTTCGGCCTTTTTTCCAGCACGGAAGCGGGGTATTCGTCCGCCTCGCACACAATCAGGGGGGCATCCGTGACGTTTACGGACTGGGCAAAACCTTCCAGGCGGGCGCCCACGAGGTAGTCGAACTGCACGCGGCATTGCTGCAATACGTGCATGATCATGGAGGTGATGGTGGTTTTGCCATGGCTTCCGCCAACGGCCACGCGGGTTTTGTCTTTACTTTCCTGGTAAATGTACTCCGGGAAGGAATAGATCTTCAGGTTCAGCTCGCCAGCGCGGATCAGCTCGGGGTTATCGGCCCGGGCGTGCATGCCGAGGATGACGGCGTCCAGGTCCGGGGTGATCCTGGACGGGTCCCAGCCTAAGGTGGCGGGGAGGATGCCGGCCTGGGCCAGGTTGCCACGGGAGGGCTCAAATATCTCGTCGTCGCTGCCGGTCACCTGGTAGCCTTTGTTCCGCAGGGCGATGGCCAATTGGTGCATGACGCTCCCGCCTATTGCAATAAAATGTACTTTTGCCATGCTTATCAGGTCCTTGTGCGCTATCTTCGGATTTAATAACGGGCCGTTAACAGCACATAGGATTGTTTTTTTTAATATAAAGTATATATTTGCAAAATAACGTTACAAAACACGAATCACAAAGTTCTACAATCCAAGCCTATGAAATTTCGTTTATTTACTAAAAAGCAGACTATGAAATCAGGACGCCGTATTTTCGGTATTGTATGTTTGATGGCAGTATGCGCTGCCATGTTTTCTTCCTGCGCCTCCCAGAAGTTGGGCTGCCCTATGAAGATCACCAAGGTACAACATGTAAAAGACAAAAACTGTTAGGATTATTATGTGGATCGCATTGGAAAGTGAAGAGCAATTGACGGCGATAAAATCCCGTTCTTTCGAACAACCGGTAGTTATATTCAAGCACAGCACCCGTTGTTCCACCAGCAGCATGGTAAAATCCCGGTTGGAGCGGAGCGAGGTGCCGAAGGGTTTTGATTTTTATTATCTGGACCTGATCAGGTACCGTTCTGTGAGCAACAGGATTGCGGAGATGTTCGGCGTAGAGCATGAGTCGCCGCAGGTGCTGGTGATACGCGACGGGAAATGTGTATATGACGAAAGCCATATGGCCATACGGATGGAGGAGCTTACGGAGATGAGCTGATAAAGACATTTAACTGAATAACAGGCCCTGTTGAAAAGTATTTTACTTCTCAACAGGGCTTTGTTTTTTGTAGCTTTGCTATATGAACAATCGTATAGTAGTTGCGGTTACCGGGGCCAGCGGTTCCATTTATGCCCGCCAGTTGCTCAGTAAACTGGCTGCGTTGAAGGGCCAGGTGGAGCAGGTAGCCATTGTGATGACGGAGAATGCCAAAACCGTGTGGGAAACCGAGCTGGAGGACAAAGGGTTTGAAAACCTTCCATTCCCGGTTTTTTCACAGCATGACTTTCACGCGCCATTTGCATCCGGCAGCGGGCGTTACAATATCATGATCATCTGCCCGTGTTCCATGGGTACGCTGGGGCGTATAGCCGGCGGGATATCGAACGACCTGATCACGCGGGCGGCGGACGTGGTGCTCAAAGAGCGCCGCAGGCTGATCTGTGTGCTGAGGGATACGCCTTACAACCTGGTGCATATCCGCAATATGCAGACCGTTACGGAAGCAGGTGGTATTATCTGCCCCGCCACACCGTCCTTTTACAGCAAACCCCGCACGATAGAAGAGGTGGCCGCAACGGTGACGGACCGGGTGATTGACCTGGCCGGCCTTCAGCAGGACACTTTCCGCTGGGGGGAATAAACATTACCACTACAAATCCGAATATGAAAATAGCGATCATCAACGGCCCTAACCTGAACCTCCTGGGCAAAAGAGAGCCGGAAGTATACGGCAGCCTTACATTCGAACAATACCTGGAAACGCTGAAGGCGCAATTTCCGGAGGTGGCGTTTTCCTATTATCAAAGCAATGTGGAAGGGGAGATCGTGAATCACCTGCATCATGTGGGCTTTGACCACGACGGCATCCTGATGAACGCGGGCGCCTATACGCATACTTCCGTGGCTATCCGCGATGCGATCGCCGGTATCAAAACGCCGGTGGTAGAAGTACATATCAGCAATATTTATGCGCGGGAAGAGTTCCGTCATACGTCGCTGACGGCGGCAAAGGCGGTGGGTGTGATCTGCGGGCTGGGGATGAAGGGATATGCGCTGGGCGTACGTTTTTTCCTCGAAAAATAATCTCCGGAAAGGTGAGAAATTTGATGCCGGGAGTGAGATATTCTCAGGGGTGAAAATGGGTGTGGATGAGGGGTTTGGGGTAAATTTGGGGATGAGTATAAGTAGTCATTATGCGGTAACAAGAGTTGAAAGTTTTGACGATAAGTTACGCTTTCAGTTTCAAAGTCTGGGCCGTGAAAAATTACCTAAAGCAATAGAGTTTGAGCCAATGCCGATGCGGTTAACTGGCAGACAGGTCTATAACCTTGGATTTGGTGACAACGTACAGGATGGTGACATAGAGATAGTTGATACGACAGTCAGCAATAATGGGGATGTTTATCGGGTATTTAATACGGTCCTAAATACGATACTTGTTTTCTTCCAGGATCACCCCGGAGCTGCTATTCATGTCAGAGGGAGCGATGGGTTGAAGGATTATTTTGACAGATGTATCCTTAATTGTAGAAAGGCATGTATTGTAAGCTGCAAGAAAGAAGGAAGAAGAATGGGAGTTTATCGTGGTTTTGTCAATAAGCACTATGATCAACTGATAGTTGATTACAATTTACTCGGAGGTACTGACTGTCATGATCCGCCACGCATTGATTGGGAGTATTATAGAATTGGCAAACCATATGATGTTATACTAGTTTTTAAAAAAGTTAAACCGCCAAAACATGAAAACAAAAAAGATCATTATTGAAATACCCGCTGATAAAACCCTTGAAGAGGTACAGGAAATATTGAGAGATGTGGCAAACATGATCGGGAAAAGCATACCAAGACATCGAATCGCAAAAGCAGAGGAGTATCTGAAAAATTCAGTTTGGCCTGAAGGTCTTGAAGCATTGTTGTAAAAGCTGTGCTGGCCGAATTATCTTTTGCATCTGTGGACCCCTCAAAATCGCCAAAACATGGAAAACGGAAAAATTACGATTGAAATACCTGTGGGTAAAACTCATGAAGAGATCAGAAGGATATTAGCAAGTATCGAAAGTGTTATCAGGAAAAACATGCCCCAGCGGAGAATCGCAGAGGCGGATGAGATTTTACAGAATTCAGTTTGGCCACAAGGCCTTGAAGAATTGTTAAAAAGGTCCGTACCTACAAAGTAAAATTGTTTCGAACTGTTTTTTCGAGAATCCCAAAACACCAAAACATGGAAACAAAAAAGATCATTATTGAGATACCCATAGGTATGCCTGTTGAAACAAGAGACAGGCTGGTCAAGCTGGCACTCAGCCTTATTGGGAAAACAGTCTTTCCTCAACGGCTTGCCAAAGCAGAAGAAATACTGAGGAATTCGGTATGGCCCTCCAATCTGGAGGAACTGTTAGCAGGGAAAGCATCGACCTGATATCAAATAGATTATGCCAGTCTTAAAAATAAAAACACCAAAACATGAAAACGGAAAGAATTACAATAGAGGTACCTGGCAACACAACCGTTAAAGAAGTCCAGGAAATATTAATGAATGTGGCAGATATGCTCGGGAAAAACAGCCCGGGGCAACAGATCACAGAGGTCTTCGACACGTTAAGGAACGCCGCCAGGCCAAAAGACACCGGCACATTTTTCACCGGCCCCACCGCCTCCGCCTGAAAACAAAAAAGGCTGCACTTCATAGCGCAGCCTTTTCTACTAAAATATCCTCTTAATGTGCATGCACATGTTCTTCTTTAAACGCTTCACGCGGTTTCAGCCCCAGCAGTTCAAACATCATATGATCTTCCTCAAATGAAGGGTTTTTGGTGGTCAGCAGTTTCTCACCGGTAAAGATGGAATTAGCGCCTCCCATAAAACACATCGCCTGCTCGGAAAGGCTCATTTCTGCACGGCCGGCGCTCAGGCGCACCATCGCTTTCGGCATCAGGATGCGCGTGGTCGCGATCATACGCACCATATCCCAGAACTCAACCTTGGGCAGATGCTCCAGCGGAGTGCCTTTTACGCGGGTAAGCGCATTAATGGGCACGGAATCCGGATGCTCGGGCATAGTGGAAAGGGTGAGGAGCATATTGATGCGGTCCTCGTGGCTTTCGCCCAGGCCGATGATACCACCGCAGCAAACGGTTACACCAGCTTTACGTACATTTTCGATCGTTTTGAGACGGTCGTCGTAAGTACGGGTGGTGATGATTTCACCGTAATATTCGTCTGAAGTGTCAAGGTTGTGGTTATAGGAATAAAGGCCCGCATCCGCCAGCTTTTGCGCCTGCGTATCGGTGAGCATGCCCAGGGTACAGCATACTTCCATGCCTATTTCGTTTACCCCTTTCACCATTTCGATCACACGGTCAAAGTCGCGGTTGTCGCGCACTTCTCTCCACGCGGCGCCCATACAAAAGCGGGTGGAACCGGCTTCTTTGGCTTTTTTGGCATACTCCAGCACTTCGTCCTTTTTCATCAGGGCCTGTACATCGATGCCGGTATTATAGCGGGCTGCCTGGGGGCAGTAAGCACAGTCTTCAGAACAACCGCCGGTTTTGATGGAAAGCAGGGTGCAAACCTGTACTTCCGCAGTATCCTGGTATTCACGGTGCAGCGTGGCTGCACGGTACATCAGCTCCAGTAATGGCGTGTTATAGATATCCTTTATTTCTTCGAGTGTCCAGTCGTGACGGATCATAAGCTTCGGATTTGACGGCAAACCTATAAAACTATTGCGAATTATCAATTACGAATAACGAATTATATTATTGTTTAATTGATAAAGCCCTAGGGGTTACAGGTAGTGAAAGTTAGTTTTAGGTGTGATATTCAGTAAAGTGTGGTAGATCAGCTGGATGGTCTGCTCAATATCGTCCTTTTTGACCATTTCCACCGTGGTATGCATATAACGCAGGGGAAGGCTGATGAGGGCGGACGGCGTACCGTCGTTTGAGTAGGCGAAAGCATCCGTGTCCGTACCCGTGCTGCGGCTTACGGCATGCAGCTGGTGGGGGATCTTCTCCTTTTTGGCGGTGGAGATGATCAGGTCGCGGAGGATGTTGTGAACCGCCGGGCCGTAGGTAATGCTGGGGCCGCCGCCGCATTTGATCTCCCCTTCGATGTTCTTATTGATCATCGGGGTGGTGGTATCGTGGGTCACATCCGTGATGATGGCTACATTCGGCTTGATGCGTTTGGCGATCATCTCGGCGCCGCGCAGGCCTACCTCCTCCTGTACCGCGTTCACGATATAAAGGCCGAAAGGCAGGCGCTGTTTGTTCTCGGTGAGCAAACGGGCCACTTCCGCGATCATAAAGCCGCCAATACGGTTGTCTATGGCACGGCAAATGTAATAGTCGTAATTCAGCTCTTCGAAACCGTCTTCAAAGGTCACTACGCAGCCTACGTGAATGCCCAGGTCTTCCACTTCTTTGCGGGAGCGGGCGCCGCAGTCCAGGAAGATGTTGTCCACCTTGGGCTGGGGTTCTTTGCCATCGCCGCTGCGAAGGCGTGTATGAATGGCGGGCCAGCCGAATACGGCTTTCACCATGCCTTTTTCGGTATGGATGTTCACCCTTTTGGAAGGAGCGATAGCCTGGTCAGAACCGCCGTTGCGGATCACGTAAATGAGCCCTTCGGGGGATACGTAGTTCACAAACCAGGAGATCTCATCCGCATGCGCCTCGATCACCACTTTAAAAGCGGCTTCGGGGTTGATGATGCCCACAGCGGAACCGTATGGGTCCACGATGGTGTCGTCGATATAAGGTTTGAGGTATTCCAGCCATAGTTTCTGCCCTTCTTTCTCAAAGCCGGTAGGGGCAGGGTTATTCAGGTAGTTTTTCAGGAAGGTCAGCGATTCCTTTGTAAATATTGATTTCTGTTTTTTAGACATCGTATGTTCAGGTTATTATTTATATCCGGCAAAAATACGGATTCCGCGCATTAGGCCCGTCAAATTCCGCCGGCGGCCAGCCAGGCAAAATGCAAAATGGCGGAAAACATCATCAGCCCGTCCAGGAAAAAGTAATACACATAATCGGAGGTATGCTTTTGCGCGTAGGCTTTTACAAGGGCCGTCACCGCCACGGGCGCCAGCAGGCTGAATACGACAAACAGCGGCACCGCGGGCGCCAGCGCCAGGGCAAAACCGGCCGCGATGACCAATGAAATATAATAAAGCCGGTCCAGCAGGCGGTCCGGCAAAGCGGTGATCAGGCTGCGGATGCCCTGCCCGCGGTCTTCTTCACGGTCCCGGTAGTCGAACAGGATGCAGATGGCGTAAATGAGGAAAAAACGGTAAACGGCGAGGAACACCAGGTCCCGGGTGTCCGCAAACATCATGTCCGCCATGAACGCCGGCAGGAGCGTGGTGACGTACATCCATACAAAAGACAGGAAGATGGTTTTGCCCACCGCGATCTTTGCCAGCCAGCGGAAGGCGGGATGCGGCAGTTTAGGCGCGGAATACAGGAAGGTGAGTACCACGGCCCCGGTGATGGGCAGCCAGTGCTGCCAGAGGTGGATAAAGAACCACAAAGAGCCCAGCAGCCCGATGACACAACCCGTCAGTTGCAATGCACGCTGCCGCTGCCCCCAGAGGATGCGTTCGGAATTCCGGATGGAGCCTGGCGTGAGGTACCAGTGGAAATTATAACTGCAGATGGTGGAGAAAAATACGAAGCCGGCGAAGTTCAGCCTGTCCAGCTTCAGCTGCAATATCTCTTCAGACTGCCATACCATGGCCAATGCACATATCGCGATATATATCGAGCTAAACAGCAGGAAATTAAAAAAGCCCCGGATCATTCGGCTAAAATAGGGAGAAATTACTTTTCCTTCAGCAGGGATTCGTAGAGGGCGTAATTTTCATCGTCAAAACATACGAAGGTGACGGACAGGGGCTCTTCATGCTGGTTCAGGAATGTTTTCACGGTATCGATAGCTATCTGCGCGGCGAGGTCTTTGGGGAAATGATAAATGCCCGTGCTGATATTCGGGAAGGAAATGGTATGGATACCGTTTTCTATGGCCAGTTTCAGGGCGTTCCGGTAGGCGTTGGCCAGCAGCTGCGGTTCGTTTTTATCGCCGCCGTTCCATACGGGCCCTACGGTGTGAATGACGTATTTTGTTTTCAGGTTGCCTCCGCCGGTGATTACTGCTTCGCCTGTTTTACAACCGCCCTGCCGGTTGCGTATCCTGATACATTCGTTGAGTATCTCAGGCCCTCCCGCGCGGTGAATGGCCCCATCCACCCCGCCTCCGCCCAGCAGGGAAGAGTTGGCGGCGTTCACGATCGCATCCGCGTTCTGTTTGGTGATATCTCCTTTGATGAGATAGATCTTGTTTGGCATAATTGGAGCATTTTGCGGTATCAACCGCTTAATAAAGGTATCGAATAATAAATACTTTGCAGCACAATCACCTTGTTCACGGGCGTTGGCATAAAGGCCGTCCGCTGGGTGCGAAACTAAAAAGCCATCCCGTAAAGGGATGGCCTGGCTCTCGAAATTCACGTTTACTTACTTACTGTCGAATATAGATTTGGGTTTGATGAGGTCATATTCTACCACGCCGGTCCTTTTGGCCCAGTCGAAATAAGAGGCGGACAGCTCATTCACAACCTGGCGGTTCTGCTGTGCCAGGTCGGTGGTTTCACCGCGGTCTTTTTCGATGTCATATAATTCCCAGCGGTATTGCGGGTAACTTGAAACAAGTTTCCATTTTCCTTTTCTTACAGCCCTGTTGCCCGCTCTTTCCCAGAAGATAGGCTCTTCGCGGTTCAGCTCCGTATTCGAAAAGAAAAGCGGCGCCAGGCTTTTGCCGGGCAGCTGGTTGGTGGTTACACCATGGTATTGCGCGGGATATTTTGCGCCCGCTATCTCGTAGAAAGTTGGCGCGAGATCTATCAGGTGGGCCGTGCCTTTGGCAATGCCTCCTTTTTTGATCTTAGCGGGGAACCATGCGATCAATGGCGAGCTGATGCCGCCTTCGTACATGGAGTTTTTGAACGCGCGGAAAGGAGCGTTGGATACAAATGACCAGTTTTTTCCCTGTGCTTCAAAAGACCCTGCCGTGCCTACGGAACCGGAGTTGCGGCCGGCTTTTTTGCCGCCGTGCGCCACGTCTTCAGCCGGCGCGCCATTGTCTGAAATAAATACGATGAGGGTGTTGTCATCTTTTTTCAGTGCCTTGAGTTTGTCCAGCAGCTTGCCCACACCCTGGTCCATCCGGTCCACCATCGCGGCGAATACTTCCATTTTGGCCGCCCAGAGTTGTTTTTCATCAAAAGTGAGGTTGTCCCAGTCCGGCACGGTTTCATCGCGGGTGGCTACTGTTTGCCCGGGCGCGAGCAAACCTAGTTTTGCCTGGCGCGCCAGGCGCTCGTTGCGCAGGGAATCCCAGCCGATATCGTAACGGCCCTTATATTTCGCAATGTCTTCCGGAAGCGCCTGTAAAGGCCAGTGCGGAGCGTTGTAAGCGAGGTACAGGAAAAACGGCTTCTCCGATTTATTTTGTTCTTCGATAAAAGCCACGGCGTTGTTCGTGATCTCGTCCGTGAAATAATAGCTGTTATCTGCGGGATGCTGGCGTTTGTTGTTTTTCAGCAGTACCACCGGATATTCCCCGCCCCTGATGGGCATGGGTTTGGCGTCAAAATAATTGGCGCCGCCGCCCACAATACCATACGATTGTTCAAACCCGCGCTGGTTGGGCCAGCTCAGGCTATCGTTGCCCACGTGCCATTTGCCGGAAAGCAGCGTACTGTAACCCGCGCCTTTCAGCACTTCGGCAAGCGTGAGGGATTCACGGTTCAGGAAACCCTGGTAAGCGGGCAATCCGAGGTTCACATCAAAGTAGCCGATGCCTGCTTTATGCTGGTACTGCCCGGTAAGCAGCGAGGCGCGGGTGGGCGCGCAGATGGAGTTGTTGTAGAACTCTTTCAGGCGGAGGCCTTCTGTGGCCAGCCTGTCCAGGTTCGGCGTGCGGATCTCGGAGCCGTATGCACCCAGGTCCGCGTATCCCATATCATCCACCATGATGAGGATGATGTTCGGTTTTTTCTGTGCCTGTACTTTGCCGGCCAGCAGCACGGCAGCCAATATAGTGGCGGAAGCGATGAATAGTCTTTTCATGTCGGTTGTTTAGGGGTTTCGTTGAGCACTGCGCTGCCTGCCGGATGTAGCGGTGGCATTGGTGTTGGTATTTGTGGTGTTGCTGTTAAAAGGCCCTGCAAACCCGGAAGGCCCGGCAGGTTTGATCTTGTCGTAGTCCACCACGTCGTTGTTCTTCGCCCAGCTGTCATAAGCGGCGGAAAGCTCGCTGACGATCTGCGGGTTTTGCGCGGCAAGGTCTTTGGTTTCCGCGCGGTCCGCTTCTATATCGTACAATTCCCATTGATTACGCGGGTAGGATGACACGAGTTTCCATTTGCCATTGCGCACCGCGCGGTTGCCCGCCCGCTCCCAGAACAGCGGTGTTTTACGGCTTATTTCCTGTTGTGTGAAAAAAAGCGGGGCAAGACTGACGCCCGGCAGGGGATGGGTGTTCACCTGGTTAAAAACGGTGGGGTAACCGGCTCCCGCAACTTCGTAAAAAGTAGGGGCCAGATCGATGAGATGGGCGGTGCCGCGGGCAAAGGTGCCGCCTTTGATCTTAGCGGGGTACCAGGCGATCAGCGGCGAACTGATGCCACCTTCATAAGCGGTGGCCTTGTAGGAGCGGTGGGGTGAGTTGGATACATACGCCCAGTTCTGCTCCTGGTAATCATAAGAGCCCGCCGTGCCGATAGGCCCCGAGCTGCGCTGGCGTTTCCTGCCGGTGGGTATGAACCCGCCCTGGGCACCATTGTCCGAGATAAATACGATCAGTGTGTTATCATCTTTTTTCAGCTCTTTCAGTTTGGCAAGAATGCGGCCGATGCCCTGGTCCATCCGGTCTATCATGGCGGCGTAGACTTCCATTTTTTTCTCCCAGAGTTTTTGTTCGTCGTACGTCAGGCTTTGCCAGGCGGGTACTTCAGCGTCCCGTGAAATGGTCGTGTTGGCATTGATCAATCCGAGTTTTTTCTGCTTGTCAATCCGCTGCGTGCGCAGGGAATCCCAGCCGATGGAATATTTTCCCTTGTATTTCGCGATGTCTTCCGGCCGTGCCTGCAAAGGCCAGTGCGGCGCGTTGTACGCTACGTAGAGAAAAAACGGTTTGCCGGTTTTGTCCTGCTCGTCCAGGAATTTTTCGGCATGGCCGGCTATTTCGTCTGTAAGGTATTGACCGGGCTGCAGCGTGACCTGCTGGTTGTTTTCCACGAGCTGCACGGGTGGCACCTTTTCTTTGTATGGACTGATGTCATAATAATTACTGGCGCCGCCAATGAACCCGAAGAATTTATCAAACCCGCGCTGGTTTGGCCAGCTGAGGCTATCGTCACCCACATGCCATTTGCCGGACATGAGCGTGCTGTAACCGGATTGTTTCAGCACTTCCGCCAGCGTCAGCGAAGATTTGTTCAGGTAACCCTGGTAGGCGGGCAGCCCGAGGTTCACGTTAAAATAACCGATCCCGGCTTTGTGGGCGAACTGGCCCGTCATCAACGAAGCGCGTGTGGGGGCGCAGATGGAGTTGTTGTAAAACTCGCGCAGGCGCAGGCCTTCGCGGGCCAGCCTGTCCAGGTTGGGCGTGCTGATCTCGGAGCCATACGGCCCGATGTCGGAGAATCCCATATCGTCCACCATAATGAGGATGATATTGGGTTTCTTTTGCTGTTGGGCCATGCTGTGTTGAAAGATACCGAGTAGGGCCAGCAATATGCATATTCTCATGTGAAAGGGTTTGTCTCGTTGATGGTTAGTTTACCCATAGCGGGTCTTGTTTGAGTTTTGGGTTCAGGTTCAGTTCCCGCTGCGGTGTGGGGAAATGGATGTGTTTGGGCGCTGCCAGCGTTTTTCCTGCCGCCTTCAGTGTTTTTACATAATAGTCGGGGCCGCGGCGCACGAGGTCAAACCAGCGCTGGTATTCAAACACCAGTTCTTTTCTCCGTTCCTGGAATACGCTGTCCCGGAAATCATTTACAGACAGGGAAGGTGCAATGTTCCGCAGCAGCGGGATACCCGCGCGTTGTCTTACTTCATCTATTGCATCATAAGCCCCGGAAGTGGGTGTCTGGTGTTGTTCATTGAGGGCTTCGGCATAAATGAGCAGCACTTCCGCATAACGGATAATGGGCAGGTTGCGGGAAGACTGGCCGGGGTTGCCCACCACGGCGGGGTCGTAGTATTTGTGAAGGTGCGGCTCAAAGGTATAAAGCCTTCCATCTGTCGGGCTCACCATTTGTGTAATGAAGGTAACGCTTCTGCGGGTATCCGTTTCGGCAAAACTTTCATACAATCCGCCCTGCTTGTGAATGGCATCCGCATAGTCGCCGTTGATGCCGGGCACTTCATTCGGCGCGGAGCGGCTGGCCAGGCTGTTCCCCTGGTATCCGGCGTTGCCCTGGAACTGTGCGGAGAAGATATGTTCCTTCCCGTTTTTCTTCGACACTTCAAATACATCCCCGAAATTCTCAAAGAGCCCGTACCAGTGTTTGTCGATCACTTCTTTGCTTTTGGCGGCGGCATTGGGCCAGTCCTGTTGGGTGAGGTATACTTTGGCCAGCAGGCTTTTGGCGGAGCCGGCGCTTGCCCGGCCGATGTCCGCGCTGCCGTATTCATTGGGCGCCGGCAGGTTTTCCGCATCCCGGAGGTCTTTGATGATCTGCTGATATACATCGGCTGCGGGGGATTTTGCTACATACAGGGCTTCGGGGGAAAAGGATGTCGTTTCGTGCAGCACGATGGGCACGTCGCCAAACCAGCGCACGAGGTTAAAATAATGCAGCGCCCGCAGGAACTTGGATTCATTGATCAGCCGCGCGCGGATGTTTTCGGAGATCTTACCGGCTGGTATCAGCGGGATGCGGTCTATGGCGATGTTCGAGGTGTTGATGGCGTCATAGCTTTGTTTCCACAGTTGCTCCATCCTGTCGTTGGACGCGTCGTGCGTGAGGCCGGAAATGGCGCGTACGTGCGCGTTCCTGGCTCTCGGGCCGGCTTCGTAATCGTCGGTGGCCATTTCCACGCCTATCTGGAACAGGCTGTTGTAAAGGGACTGTCCTGTTTCGTAGAGTTTACGGTAACTGGCGGTGACCGCCGCGGTGGCCTGCTGCTCGTTCTGGTAAAACTGCTCCGTGACCAGCTGCGATGCCGGCTCTTCATCAAGGCTGGAGCAGGCGCCGGATGAGAGGATGAGGATGAAAAAAAATATTTCGGATGTACGTTTCATCAAACATAAGTTTAAGATCAGAAAGAAATTTTAGCGCCGGCGCTTACCGTCCTGGATACGGGGTAAATGCCGGAATCCGTGCCGGGCGATACATTGCTGCCGGAAGTCACTTCCGGGTCGAAGCCGGTGTAGTTCGTCCAGGTCAGGAGATTTTGCGCGGATACATATACTTCAACCGAGGCGATATTGCGGAAGACGGAGCGGGGGAGGGAATAACCCAACGCGATGTTTTTCACACGCAGGAAAGAACCGTCTTCAATAAACCGGTCGGAGAATACGGGCGCGGGGTCCAGCTTGGCGCGCGGGATCTGCGTGTTCGTATGTTCAGGCGTCCAGCGGTCGAGGGCTGAAGCGGCCGCGTTTTGCTGGCCGGTGAACAGCTCCAGCTGCTGGCGGTTGGAATTAAGTATTTTGTTGCCGTATGATCCTTGCAGGAATACAGAAAGCGAAAGCCCTTTCCAGTCGAAAGTATTGTTCAGGCCAAAGATAAAATCAGGTTGCGCATTGCCGATAATGGTGCGGTCTGCCGCTGTGGTGAACAGTTTGTCGCCGCTGATATCCTTATACAGCCTGTCGCCTGGTTTAGGTGTGGCGCTGCCGGTGTATTGTCCTTTGCCGGCTTCTTCGCCCGGCTGCAGGATGCCGTCGGTAACAGTGCCGTAAAAGCTGCCCAACGGCTCGCCTACACGGATGATGTAATTGCCCGTGATGTAGGACCGGGCTCCATTGCCCAATGTGAGCACCTTATTGCGGTTGAGCGAAAAGCTGAGGTTCGTGTTCCATCCCAGCGCGCCGGTGAGGTTCCGGCTGTTTACGCCTATCTCAAATCCTTTGTTCTGTACGGAACCGAAGTTTTGCAGGGATGCATTCTGCCCGGTGGTCCAGGGGATCTCAACGCTCAGCAGCAGGTCCTGCGTCTTTTTGTAATATCCGTCCAGCGATACCTGGAGGCGGTTATTAAATAACCCCACATCAATGCCCGCATTGTACTGATAGGTGGTTTCCCAGCCCAGTTTGTCGTTCGGGATGCGTGAGGGCGCGAAGCCGGTAAATGTTTTGCCGCCGAAGAGATAAGTGAGGCTGTACAATGCCGCCAGCGACTGGTATTCCCCGATCTCCAGGTTTCCGGTGGTGCCAAAACTGGCCCTGATCTTCAGGTCGCTGATGGTTTTACTGAGCGCCCTGAAGAACGGTTCGTTGCTGACGCGCCATGACGCAGCCGCGGAAGGGAAGTAGCCCCATTTGTTGCCTTTGCCGAAGCGGGAAGATCCGTCCGTCCTGATGCTGGCGGTGAAATAATACCGGTTGGCGTAATTATAGTTCACACGCGCCAGCCACGAGTGCAGCACCCAGGCGGTGGCATCGGAATAGGGGCGTACGAGCGTGGCGCCGCTTTGCAGGTTGTTGTAGGTGAGGTCGTTTGTTACAAAGTTTTGTGCGCCGCTGCGGCTTACGTCGCTGGTGTATTCCTGCTGCGTAAAACCTGCGAGCGCGTCGAAGTTATGTTTCCCGAAAGACTTTGCGTATGAAACTGTATTCTCGTTCAGCCATGAATAGGAACTGTAAGTGCCCTGTCCGGCGGAGCCGTTTGTCTGCGCGCCTTCATAGATGGTAGAGGGAATGTAACTTTTTTCGTTGGTGGTATTCACGTCCGCGCCAAAAAGCACCTTTACCTGCAAACCTTCCAGTATTTTATATTCCGCGAAGGCGGTGCCGAAGAAGCGGTTGGTGATGGATTTGTTGATCTGTTCATTGATGGTGGCCACGGGGTTTGCGAATATATTTTCAAATGGGTTACGCAGGGTGTAACTGCCGTCAGGCTCATACACGGTAGCGGTGGGCGGCATGATCAGCAGGGAAGATACGATGCCGGCCGGCGCAACGTTCGCATCGCTTTTGCTGGCAGTGAGCGCGGCGCTTACTTTGAGCCTGTCGAAGGGATTGGCGTCCACATTGGCGCGTATGCTGAAGCGGGAAAAATCTGTGTTGCGGATGATGCCCTGCTGATTAAAATAGTTGCCGGAAAGAAGGTAACGCGTTTTGGCGCTGCCCCCGCTGATGGTCAGTTGGTGGCTTTGCTGCGGCGCGGAGCGGAAGGCTTCGTCCTGCCAGTCTGTTCCGCGTCCCAGCTGGTCTATCTGTGCCTGGGTGAGGTATTGATTTTTCCCTCGTGAAGGATTGGCGTCGTACAGTACTTCGTTGCGTAATACGGCAAAGTCCTTCGCGCCTAAAACCGCTATCTTTTTACGAAGTGACTGAACGCCATAAAGTACTTCATAAGAAAGAGCGCTTTTATCCGCCTTTCCCTTTTTGGTGGTAATGATCACCACGCCGTTCGCGCCACGTGAACCGTAAATGGCAGTGGCGGAGGCATCTTTCAATACGTCGATGCTTTCGATGTCCGAAGGGTTGATGTTTGCCAGGGGATTCACCGGCGTGCCGCTGAGGATGCCCGCGCTCACGGGATTGTTATAAACCGGGAAGCCGTCTATCACATACAAAGGTTCATTGCCGCCCTGTATGGAGCTTCCGCCACGTATGCGGATGCTGACGCCCCCGCCGGGCTGCCCGGACGTCTGCGTTACCTGTATGCCGGGCACGGAGCCTTTCAGCGCCTGGTCCAGTGAACTGACAGGCTGTTTCAGCAGGTTGCCTGACACGGATGAAATGGAACCTGTAAGGTCGCTTTTCTTTTGTGTGCCATAACCGACTACCACCACATCATTCAGCTGGTTCTGCACTGGCTCCAGCCGTATTTCCACCTGTCCTGTTTCGGCGATCACTTCCTGTTTTTTATACCCCAGGAAACTGACGATGAGGGTGTAGGGGAATTTCTGCCCGGTCACAAAACCGAACTTCCCCTGTTCGTCCGTGCTCACACCGTGCGTGGTGCCTTTGATCTGCACTATCGCTCCCGGCAGGGCTTCGCGGCTAACGGCGTCTACCACGCGGCCGGACAGGCGCGAGTTGATCAACGGCACAGTATGCTCCTGCGCGGCCAGTATCAATGGTTGTGAAATGAATAAAAACATCGTGACATACCGTAACCACAACCGCTTTTTGATGCGGTTACGGAGCAGCCTGTTGGTTGGAATTTGCATATAGGTTGTTGATTGATTGTGTAAGGCAATAAAGATCCTGTCCCGCGGAGGGCGGGAAAAAAAGACGTATGCATACGCCGGTCCGGCCGGGCAATACGATGCCTCAGCGCATGACAGCGCGGTGTTTTACCGTCTTTTAAAAACTAATGGAACAGGCGGCCACAGCTGGTCTGCGGCGCATGGACGTAAAGGGCTATCAGGCCCGACATCGGTGACATCTAATGTGGTTGGTAGGCATTTCCTTCAATTTAAAATAATTGAATGCCGGTATGCAATGTCTTCAGGATAGTTGTTGGTTGGTTATGGAACTATCGTCACTGTGTTCACCTGCGGGTGCAAATACCGGATTTGGACGGAACAAAGATAATATATAAAATCAATTATCCTACAAAATTTGTAGACTAATAGATTGTTACCATATTGGGAGGAAGAGAAAGATGTTTAAACAACATATTTGGCTGTTACGGTTGTTTCCCGGAGGCCGTTTTGCTACTGTTGTTTCCGTAAAAAATATCCGCGCGCTTTAAACATTCCACAAACAATTCTGTTAGAGAAAATACAGTAACCGGATATACTATTAAGTTATGATTTGCATTTCAGCCCGGCAAATCTTACCACCATGATACAACAAGAGAGAATACAGTAACCATATGCTATTAAGTTATGATTTGCATCTCCGCCAGGCAAATCATATCACCTTGATGCAACTTTCAGCCTAGAGGAACCAGTTTTTAGACCCGATACGCCTATATGACCACTATTTACCACTATGTTGCCCGGCATATTGATTCAATGTCGTATGCCTTTATTATTATTTGTATCGTCTTCTTATTCCCCCTGCGCTCGCATGCTGAAGGTAGCAAGGAACTTGCCGCCAGGGGAGGATACCGTGCTTTTATGAATAGCACCTCTGCCGTAGGGACCGTCAATATTTTCCCGACGCTCGGCACTATGAAGGTGTATGTGAACGTGGGGGAACGCGTCTATCTCGGTTCCAGCGCGCAGGGCATCGGCAACGGCACCATCAGGGTAAGGCTTCCGAATGGCACTACTTTCACCACCGGGAGCAGCACAATAGTCGGCAGGATCGTGAACCGCACACAGGAGATCAACGGCCCGAATGTGACCACTGGTGTGGGGTTGGGCTATAATGCTTTTATCCGTACTGTCGCGGCGGGTGAAGCAGGTGTATGGGAGGTGGATTTTGTGCCACCTAACGTGAACAGTGTCACGAGTCCCACCCCGGTACTGGCAAGCGCGGCATGGACACAGCCAAGCACCACCTTCGTGACGGCTTTTGATATTTCTGTGTACCGTACGAACAATACGTTCGCCACCGGACGGGTGTTCACCAATATTTTTACGGCGAACATGGGGAATTACCAATATGGTTTCAACGGTCTTTTTAATGTGCTCACCAAAGATGGTTATCAATATACGGTGGATAATAACGGTCAGACCGGCTTCGGTTTTTCTTTCTTCGCCAACAACAAAGGTGCCCGTACGGCCGCCGGTGATCCGCTTTACCAGAGTGTAAACGATCTTTCCAATATCGACGTGCAGGACCCCCGTGCTATTGATAACGGGACGGACGTTACACACAAACTCTTTTTTAATACTCCTTCTACAGACCTTCCCGCCAGCGCACCTTCCGTGAGAGGCACGGAATGGCTGCTGACCACATCGCCTGCGATCAATATCAGCAATATCGGTTTTGTAGGTGCAGAAGGCAGCACACGTGCCGGTACGAACCCGCTGGGCGGATATGTCACGTTTAATGCGGGCATTGCCGCCAACTTCGCAATAGACCTGGATCTTAACCAGAACGGCGTCTATACGGATGCGGTGGACCGCAGGCTGACCGGCTCCGCTGTGGCGGGGGCCAACCGTGTATACTGGGACGGGAAGTATGGAGACGGCACCAATTTACCGGCCAGTGCGGCCGGGCTTTCCGTCAATGTAAAAGGACAGCTCTTTGGCGGGGAGGTGCATTTCCCTTTTATAGACGTGGAAAACAACGTGAACGGTATTATCATCAACCGCATTGGCGGCGGGAACGACCTGGTGAACTGGGATGACACGCCCATCACTGTGACCGGCACGCCATCGAACCCACGTAAGGCCACCGATCAGTCCAGCACAACAAACGGCCACAAGTGGGGCTCTACTTCATACGGCTCCGCGGACTTTGGCGATGAAGTACTGCTGGACACATGGGCATACGTGATCAGTGCGCCTCAAACGCTTGGCACGACTGTTATTTTCAGGCAGGCAGACCTGGAAACCGTAAGCATTACACCGGGGCAGGCCGCTTATTGCATTGGCCAGCAGGCAAGCTTTGCCGTGAGAGTAAAAAACAACGGGCCTTCGGCAGTGGATTCGGTGAAGTTCCGTTTCGTATATCCGGCCGAGTTAACCGGCGTTTCGGTCTCAAGTGCTGCTACAACAGGTACCAGTACTGTATCCGGCGGCACCATTACCGGCAGCCAGTACGATGCCCGCCTGGCGATGGCCAATGGCGCGGAAGTGACGTTTACGATCACTGGCACTGTTTCGGCGGTACCTTCCTCCGGCACCCTGCCCGTTACCGCCAGCATGTTGCGTACTATTGACTTTACCGATCCTGACGCTACGAACCCTGACGGTAATCCGCCAGTAGATCCTTTGGCGGAATGTAACGCCGCGCCCTCCGGTGCGGGTTGTAATAATATCAAAACATTGGCGCCGGTAGTGAGCCCGTTGCCCACCACCGCGAACGCAGGCGCGCCGCAAACTCTTTGTGCCGCCACTACCGTAACCCTTGCAGGAAATACACCCGCCACGGGCGCCGGTGTATGGACGAAGGTCAGCGGCCCGGGCACGCAGGTGATCACCACTCCTTCAAGCCCCGGCACCACTGTTACAGGCCTGGCCACCGGCACTTATATTTTCCGCTGGACCATCAGCAACGGCAGTTGTACAGCCAGTACCAGCGATGTGACCATTACCGTGCTCGCCGCATTGGCGGGCAACACCATCACAGCACCCGCGGCGGCTACGTTCTGCGGCAGCGGCGATGCGGCTGTCATCACGGGTAGCACGCCAACCGGTGGCACTGGCACTTATACCTATCAATGGCAAAGCTCAACCGACAACACGACATTTACTAACATCACCGGAGCAACCTCGGCAGGCTCCGATCCGCCAGCCGCCACGGTTACCACATACTACAGGAGATTGGCCACATCCGGCGCCTGCGCCACCGCTTCCGTAAGTAATGTGGTCACTGTCACCATACAACCGGCTATTACCAACAATACCATCACCGCGCCTGCTACAACGGTATTCTGCGAGGTAAGCGACGCGGCGGTGATCGGTGGCGCCACGCCCGCGGGCGGTACCGGCACATTCACCTACCAGTGGCAGAGCAGCCTGGACAACTCCGCCTGGTCTGACCTGGCAGGGTCCACCGCAGCTACTTACGATCCCGTGCGGGTAGGCGCCACGGTGTACTACCGCAGGCTGGTCACCTCCGGCGCCTGCGCCACGGCTTCTGTCAGCAATGTAGTGACCATTACAGTGAACCCTGCTATTACCGCGGGCGTAGTGGCTTCCAGCCAGTCCTTCTGTGCCAGCGGCAATCCGGATGCCTTTACAGAAACCACGGCACCTACCGGCGGCACAGGAACATATACTTACCAATGGCAAAGCTCTGCTACCAGTACCAGCAGCGGCTTTACGGATATCGCAACGGCCACTGCCGCTACATATGACGCACCGTTATTAACGCAAACCACCTACTACCGCCGCATTACGCGCTCCGGCAACTGTACTGAAGCCATCGGTAATGTGCTGACGGTTACCGTCAACCCCCTGCTTACAGCGGGAACCATCGGCGCCGGGCAGACCTTCTGTGCCGGCGGGGACCCCGCGCCGTTCACACAGTTGACGCCCGCCACAGGTGGCAATGGTACTTACAGTTACCAGTGGCAAAGCTCCACAACTTCCGCCAGTGCCGGATTTGCGGATATGGCCAATGCTACCGGCGTAACCTTTGATGCGCCTGCTATTACACAATCCACCTGGTACAGGAGGATAGTCCGTTCCGACAACTGCCCGGAAGTGATCTCGAACGTGGTGAATGTGAACGTGGATCCCGGTCTTGCCGGCAATACTATCTCAGCGGATCAGTCCATCTGCTCCGGCTCTGCGCCGGCCGGGCTTGCCGGTACCGCTCCTTCGGGCGGTAATGGAACGTATATCTATTTGTGGGAAAGCAGTACTACGGGCACAGGCGGTTTTGCGCCCGCACCGGGAACGAACAATACCGCAAACTATACGCCCGCGGCTTTAACACAATCCACCATCTACCGCAGGACAGTCTCTTCGGACGGATGTGCCAGCCTGGGCAGCAACATCGTACAGGTATCCGTTACAGCCGCCGCGCCCGCTGCCAGTGCAGGCCCGGACCAGGGCCCGCTGAATACAAACGCTGTAACCCTTGCAGCGAATGTTTCCGGCTCGGGAGCAGGCGTATGGACTGAAACAAGTGCCCCTTCTTCCGGCAATATTGTGAACAGCACACAGCCCAATACCGCCGTTACCGGTCTTGTGGTACCCGGTACTTATATATACCGCTGGACCATCAGCAACACGCCCTGCCCGGCTACTTTCGATGAAGTGAATATCATCATCAATGCACCTCCGGTGGCAGGAAACGATAACGCCACCACAACGGAAGACAACCCGGTTACTATTACCGTACTGGCGAATGACACCGATGCGGACGGCACCATCACCGTTAGCGAACTGATCGGTCCGCTGGCCAATGGCACACTGGTGCTGAACCCCGACAATACGGTCACCTATACCCCGCGCCCTGATTTCTTCGGCACGGATATGTTCACCTATCTCATCAGGGACAACCTGAACACTGCTTCCAATACTGCCACTGTAACCGTTACTGTACAGCCTGTGAACGATGTGCCGGTAGCGGGCAATGACAACATCAACGTTGCGGAAGATGTAACGGTAAACCTGCCCCCACCCGGCATCCTGGACAACGATCGCGATGCGGACGGCGGCCAGCTGGCAGCCAGCATCATTTCCACTACCACAAACGGGACGCTGACGCTCAACTCGGACGGTTCACTGCAATACACCCCCCGGCCGGACTTCACCGGCACAGACCAGTTTACCTACCGCGTTTGCGACGCGACCGGTCTTTGCGACACTGCCACGGCAACCTTCAATGTAGGCAATGTGAACGATACGCCGGTGGGCAACAATGATACTTACACCATCACGGAAGACGGCGTGCTGAACATTGCCGGCCCTGGCGTGCTTACAAACGATACGGATGCGGACGGTGATGCGCTCACGGCAAACCTGGTGACCGGCCCCGCACACGGTATCCTCGTGCTGCAACCCAACGGTTCATTCCGGTATGTGCCTGAAGCGGATTACAACGGGCCGGACAGCTTTACATACAATGCCTGTGATGCGAGCGGAAGTTGTGAAATTGCAACCGTTACCATTAATGTAACGGGGGTGAATGATTTCCCGCTGGCTACGAACGATTTTTATAATGTCAATGAAGATCAGCCGCTGACAGTGACCGCGCCGGGCCTCCTGTTCAACGATACAGACCTGGACGGCAATACGCTTACCGCAACTGTGGTGACGCCCCCGGCCAATGGTACACTGACGCTGAACTCCGACGGGTCCTTCACGTATACGCCCAACGCCAACTTCAATGGCGTTGAACTGATTTCTTACCGCGTGTGCGACAACGGTACGCCTTCGCTTTGCGACACCGCTACCCTAAGCATCACTGTAAGCCCTGTGAACGACCGCCCTGTAGCCGGCGACGATACTTACACAACAACGGAAGATACTCCGCTGAGCGCCACCGCTCCCGGTGTGCTGGCAAACGATACGGACATAGACAGCGATGCCTTTACGGTCAGCCTCATCACGAGCCCGGCCAATGGCAACGTGACGCTGAATGCAAACGGCAGCTTCGTTTATACGCCCAATGCACAGTTTAACGGCGCGGATAGTTATACATACCGTATCTGCGATGCCAGCGGCGGATGCGACACTGCTACCGTAAATATTTCGGTAACGGCCGTCAACGACCGGCCGGTGTCGCTGGATGAAAGTTATACCACAGCAGAAGATGCGGTGCTGACGATTCCCGCGCCCGGCCTGCTTATCAACGACCGCGACGCGGATGGTGATCCGCTTACGGCATCGCTCGTAACCGGCCCGGCGAGCGGCACGCTCACACTGAATCCGAATGGAAGCTTTACCTATACGCCCGCCCCGGATTTTACCGGTACGGATATTTTCTCTTACAGCACCTGCGATAATGGAACGCCTTCGTTGTGCGATACCGCGTTTGTGACCATTTCCGTCACTCCTGCGAACGATGCGCCCGCCGCGGCAGATGATGCCTATACACTGGCGGAAGATACGCCGCTGAACGTACCCGCCCGCGGTGTGCTCACGAACGATACGGATATTGATAACGACGGCCTGAATGCCAGTGTGGTCACCGGCCCGCAGAACGGTACGGTGCAGCTGAATGCGGACGGCAGTTTTATCTATACCCCCAACAGGGATTTTAATGGCACAGATAGTTATACCTACCGTGTATGCGACATCAGCGGCGCCTGCGATACCGCGACCGTCACTCTCACCATCACAGCGGTGAATGATGCGCCGGTGGCTGGCCCCGCGAATTATTCCGGTGTTGAAGACAGCCCGCTTTCCGTGCCCGCGCCCGGCGTATTGTTCAACGATACGGACCCGGATGGCGATCCGCTCACCGCCAGCCTGGTGACGCCGCCAGCCAGCGGTACGCTGGTGCTGAATGCCGACGGTTCATTTGTATTCACACCCGCACCTGATTTCAACGGTACAACCAGCTTCACATACAGGGTCTGCGATCCTTCCGGCGCCTGTGATACTACTACGGCCGTGATCACTATTGATAACGTGAACGACGCACCGGTGGCCGGGAACGATGCCTACACACTGGCTGAAGACGGAACGCTGAATATAACACCACCCGGCCTGCTGGCCAACGATACGGATACAGACGGTAACCCGCTCACAGCTTCAGTTATCACGCAGCCGCTGCATGGCACGCTCACCGTTGGCCCGCAGGGGGACTTCATTTACACGCCGGTGGCAAATTACAACGGCCCGGATGCATTCACCTACCGTGTCTGCGACAACCAGGGTGGCTGTGATACCGGCACGGTAAATATTACGGTATCCGCAGTGAACGATAAACCGCTGGCCGTAAATGATGAATACAATACCACGGAAGACCAGCCGCTGACCGTCGCGGCGCCCGGCCCGCTGTTCAACGATTCGGACATAGACGGCAATCCGCTGGTGGCCGCCCTGGTGACAGCGCCGGTGCATGGAACAGTAGTGTTTAATGTGGATGGGAATTTCATTTACACGCCCAATGCAAATTTCAATGGCGTGGACAGCCTCATATACCAGGTATGCGATGGCAGCAATGTATGCGATACCGCGACTGTCGTTATCAATGTAGCAGCCGGATCCGACGCTCCCATAGCGGCAGATGACAACTTTACAACGGGTGAGGACCTGCCGCTGACTATTGCCTCTCCCGGCCTGCTCGGCAACGATACGGACGCGGATGGAGATCAGCTGTCTGCCACAATATACAGGCAACCGGAGCAGGGCACCCTCACACTGAATGCCAACGGCAGCTTTACTTATACGCCCAATCCGGATTACAACGGGCCGGATTATTTTATTTACCAGGTATGCGACAATTCCGTGCCGTCCCTCTGTGATACCGGCCGTGTAAATCTTACGGTGAGCGCGGTGAATGATGCGCCCAGACCGGTGGATGACAACTACACCGTAGAGGAAGATAAAGTACTCACCGTGCCTGCTACCGGTATATTGCTGAACGATGTAGAGCCGGATGGCCAGGCCATTACCGCCGCTTTGGTGACCGCTCCCGTTCACGGCGCCGTTACCCTCAATGCCAATGGCAGCTTTACCTATACGCCCGATCCAAATTTTAATGGGATAGACAGCCTTTCCTATTCCGCCTGCGACCCCGGAGGCAACTGTGCAAATGCGCTTGTAAGGATAGTCGTGACACCGGCCAATGACGTGCCTGCACCGGTTGCGGATGCGTATACGCTGAATGAGGATGAGCCATTGACCCTTACCGCGGCCCAGCTGCTGGTAAACGACCTGGATCCTGACGGTGACCAGCTGCAGGTATCTGTTTCCGCTCAGCCCGCCAATGGCAGGCTTACTGCCAACGGGGACGGTACATTCACCTATGTGCCGAACCTCAATTTCAATGGTACGGATCAGTTCATTTACTCCGCCTGCGATCCGCAGGGCAGCTGCGCCACCGCGGTGGTAACGCTCACCGTCACCGCGGTGAACGATACCCTGATGGCGAGAGACGATGAGTTTAAAACACCGGAAGATGTGCCCATTACGATCCAGTTCAGCCGTCTTACAGATAATGACACGGATGTGGAGAATGAACCTTTCACCGTATCGCTGCTCCCCGCAATGGGACCGCAAACAGGCACTATCAGCGCGATCACGGCGGATGGATTTAACTATACGCCGGGACAGGACGTGCTTACCCTGGATTCCTTCTACTACCGGATCTGCGAGCCGGGCGGGCTTTGTGATACCGCCAAAATATATATCCGCATCGATGCGCTGAATGATGCGCCGGTGGCTGTAAATGATACCTATTCGCTGGATGAGGACGGGCGCCTGGTGATTGCCGGGCCCGGCGTATTACAGAACGATACGGACGCGGATGACGCCATCCTGACTTCAAACCTCTTGACCGGCGCTGCCAATGGCGTGTTGACGCTGAATGCGGACGGTTCTTTTGAATACCAGCCAAACCTCAACTTTAACGGAACAGACCAGTTCACTTACAACGTGTGTGATGGTACAGGGGCCTGCGCACCAGCCACCGTTACCATTACCGTGAACCCGGTGAATGATAAACCGTCGGCCGTGAATGAAACATTTACTACGGGAGAGGAAGCGCCGCTGAATGGAAATGTGCTGACCAATGACAGTGACCTGGACGGTGATAATTTCACCGCCGTGATGGCGATGGAACCCGGTTTTGGTACGGTAGTGCTAAACCCGGACGGTACATTCACCTACACGCCGAATACGGACTTCAACGGCACGGATGTATTCACCTACCGGGTGTGTGACAACGGCACGCCGCAGCTCTGTGATACCGGGACTGTTATAATCACCGTAACGGAGGCAAACGATGCGCCGGAAGTAAACAACGAATCTTATACGCTCGAAGAAGATTCCATACTGAATGTGCCGGGCCAGGGCGTACTCGGAAACGACAGGGATGTGGATGGCCAGGTGGTAGCCTCCGTTGTGACGGCGCCCACAAGAGGCACATTGGAAATGAACCTGGATGGTTCTTTCCGCTACCGCCCGAATCAGCATTTCAACGGCGTTGACAGCTTTACCTACAACGTGTGCGATGCCTCAGGCCTCTGTGTGCCCGCCAAAACATATCTCACTATCACCGAAGTGAATGACCGGCCTGTGGCAGTGGATGACACCATCAACCTGAATGAGGAACAAACCGTTGTCCTCGATCCGAACAACCCGGCGTTTATCCTCGTAAACGATTCCGACCCGGACGGGGACCCGCTCACTGCCACACCGATCGGCACGCTGGCCCATGGCACCCTCACGCCGAATCCCGATGGCACGTATAACTATACGCCCGATCCGGATTACAGCGGCTCCGACTTTATTTATTACCAGGTGTGCGACAACCGTGGGCTTTGTGATACCGGCTTCGTCACCATCAACCTCGTGAATGTAAACGACTCGCCGGTGGCGCGCGCGGACAGCTTTGCGATAAATGAAGACAGCCCGCTGTCCGTACCCGCGGTTACCGGCGTGCTGGCAAATGATACGGACCCCGATGGCGAAGCCATTGTGTCTACCTTGCAAACACCCGCCAATGGAAGGCTCACGCTCCGCTCCAATGGTTCTTTCGAATATATTCCGAACCTGAACTTCAGCGGGGAAGACACCTTCACCTACCAGGCCTGCGACGCCGGCGGATTATGCTCCACGGCAGTGGTGAAGATCATCATCGCCCCGGTGAATGACCCGCCGGTAGGAGTGGACGATGAATTTACAAGGGCGGAAGATACCGTGATCACCTTCCCGCCGTCCGTTGCGCTGATAAATGATACAGACCCGGATGGGAATGTATTGACCGGCCGCCCCATTGGCAGCCTCACCAAAGGCAGCTTTACGGCTAATCCTGACGGTACATATACTTACCGGCCCGCACTGAACTTCAACGGCGTGGATAGTATTGAATACCAGGTATGCGACCCGTCAGGCCTTTGTGATACGGCCATCATCCGCCTCACCATTGTGCCCAGGAACGATGCGCCTGAAACGCACCCGGCTACGTACTCCACGCCGGAAGACCAGCCGCTGGTACTGCCGCCGCCGGGCATCCTGGCGAACGATGCCGATGCGGACGGAGATGATATTTCCGCCAGCATCCTGACGCCGGTAAAACACGGTACCGTGATCGTGCGGCCGGACGGCAGCCTTAGTTACACGCCCAATAAAGATTTTAATGGGCTGGACAGCCTGACGTACACCGCTTGCGACCTCTCCGGTACCTGCGATACGAACGTGATCTACATCAACGTTTCCGCGGTGAACGATCCGCCTGTGGCTGTGGGTCTTAACTTTGTGATGAATGAAGACGCCGTGCTGAACACTGCCGCCCCGGGTGCGTTGCTGAACGACACTGATCCCGATGGTGACGCGCTGGCGGCTACATTGGTGACACCGCCGGCAAATGGCACACTGACGCTGAATGCGGATGGCAGTTTCACTTATGAGCCTAATGATAACTTTAACGGCCAGGACCAGTTCACTTACCGCGCCTGCGACGGCCAATACTGCGATGAAGCAACCGTCTTCATTGATGTGCTGCCCGCTGCGGATGCGCCCCTGGCGGTGAATGACACCGTTGCACTGACGGAGGACAGCCTGTTCGTCTCCGCAGCCGGTGTGCTGGCAAATGACGTGAATACAGACGGCAGCCCGCTGAACATCACGGTGGTGACGCCGCCCATCAAAGGCCAGCTGGCGCTGAACGGCAGCGGTGGCATACAATACCGTCCGAACCTCAATGCCAATGGTGCTGACAGTGCGGTTTACCGCATCTGCGACGCAGCGAACAACTGCAGCGATGCAAAAATCTACTTCAATATCGCCGCGGTGAACGACCGGCCGGTGGGCGTGGATGATTACTTCACCCGTACGGAAGATACCGTGATCACTTTCTCGCCGGCAGTGGCGCTGATCAATGATGCTGATCCGGATGGGGATGTACTCACAGGAGAGCCGATCGGTTTCCTCACCAAAGGTACTTTTGTACGCAACCCGGATGGCACTTATACCTACAGGCCACTGAGGAATTTCCATGGCGTGGATAGTATTGCCTACCGCCTGTGCGACCCGTCCGGCCTCTGCGACACCGCCGTGATCCACGTAACGCTTTTGCCGGTGAACGATAAGCCGCTGGCAGTGGACGATGCGCATACCACAAACGAAGACCAGGCGCTCTCCGTACTGTCTCCCGGCATGCTGGTAAACGACAGCGACGTGGATGTGGACGATGTACTGAATGCTTCCGTGCTGAACGGCCCGTATCATGGCTCGCTGATCATTAACCGTGATAATTCCTTTACATACCAGCCGTCACCTGATTATTTCGGACTGGATTCGTTCACCTACATCATCGCTGATCCTGGCGGGCTGAGAGATACAGCAGTGGCCATGATTACAATCAACTCGATGAACGATGCGCCCGTAGCCCTGGACGATGCTTATTTCCTGAAAGAAGGAGAAACCGTAAATGGGAACCTGCTGGTGAATGACAACGATCCGGATAGTAACGCCATCAGCGCACTGGTAGTGCAGGCGCCGGCAAACGGTTCGCTTGGCCTGAACCCGGACGGCACATTTACCTATACGCCGAACGCGGGCTTTAGCGGCACGGATTCAGCCCTGTACAGCATCTGCGACAACGGAACGCCGTCGTTGTGCGATTCCGCGAGAGTTAGTTTTATTGTCGCGGAGAACATGAAACCGCTGGCTGTGGATGATGCTTATACGGTGGCGGAAGATGTTCCGCTGAATGTGGCCGCACCCGCCATGCTGGCGAATGATAGCGATCCTGAAGGTCGCCCGCTGACTGTGGCAGTTGAGCGTCAGCCCGCGCATGGTGTATTTACTTTACAAGCCGGCAATGCCTTCGGGTATGTGCCTGCTTCTGACTTCTTTGGTTTGGATACGGTGGTGTATGTGGTGACCGATGCGGGAGGCCTGAAGGATACTGCGCTTATCGTCATCAATGTATCGGCTGTGAACGATCCGCCGATGGCCGCAGCGGATACGGCGATGGCAAATGAAAATACGCCGGTGAGCGATAATGTGCTGACCAATGATACGGACATTGAAGGGGATAGGCTTACCGCCAGCCTTGTAACGGCTCCGGTGAACGGTACGGTGGTGCTCAATGCGGACGGTTCCTTCACCTATACACCGAATACGGGCTACGTTGGCCTGGATTCGCTGATCTACCAGGTGTGTGATAACGGAACGCCTTCGTTCTGCGATACGGCCACCCTGATCTTAACAACGCTGGCTGTAAACAGCAAACCGGTGGCAACGGACGATGCATATACGATCAGTGAAGACGGCGTGTTGAATATATCCGCTCCGGGCCTGGCCGGAAATGATTCCGATACGAATGGCGATACGCTGACGCTGGCGATCCTCACGCCCGCCAGGAATGGCGTGCTTACGCTGGGCCTGGATAGCAGCTTCAGTTATACGCCCGCGTCGGACTTCTTCGGGATGGACACGGCTTATTATACGATCACGGATGGGGGAGGCCTGATGGATACCGCGATGGTGGTATTTACCGTGACAGCCGTGAACGACTCACCAGTAGCGGCGGCTGATTCTGTTACAACAGATGAAGGCACCCCGGTGAGCGGTAATGTACTGACCAACGATACGGACATAGAAGGCAATGGTCTTACCGCCAGTCTCGTGACTGCACCGGTGAATGGCACCGTAGTCCTGAATGCGGACGGCTCCTTCACCTATACACCGAGCGCTGGTTACAACGGCCTGGATTCATTGATCTACCAGGTATGTGACAACGGCACGCCTTCACTCTGCGATACGGCTACCCTGTACATGACTACGGCAGCCGTGAATGAGAAACCAATTGCAGTGAACGATGCTTACACTATTCCCGAAGATGGTACATTGAATGTGCCCGCTCCCGGCTTGTTCGGCAATGATTCCGACCCTGACGGCGATACGCTGACAGCCAGGATACTCACTCCGGCAAGAAACGGCGTGCTTACACTGGGCCTGGATAGCAGCTTCAGTTATGTACCCGCACCGGGCTTCTTCGGTAATGACACGGCGTATTACATCATTACAGATGGCAGCGGCCTGATGGATACAGCGATGATAGTGTTCACGGTAACAGCTGTGAATGACTCACCGGTAGCGGTAGCGGATTCTGTCACAACAGATGAAGACACCCCGGTAAGCGGCAATGTGCAGGTCAATGACACAGATGTTGATAGTGACACACTTCGTGTAAGTCTTGTAACGGCGCCGGTGAATGGCACCGTGGTATTGAACGCAGACGGGTCATTTACGTATACGCCAGATGCAGGCTTCAATGGCCTGGATTCGCTGATCTACCAGCTATGCGACAATGCAACACCGTCGCTCTGCGACACCGCTACCCTGTACATGACCACAGCAGCCGTGAATGAGAAACCAATTGCGGTGAACGATGCCTACACTGTTCCAGAAGACGGCACACTGAATGTGCCCGCTCCCGGCTTGTTCGGCAATGATTCCGACCCTGACGGCGATACGCTGACAGCAAGAATCCTCACACCGGCAAGTAACGGCGTGCTTACCCTGGGTCTGGATAGTACATTCAGTTACGTACCCGCACCGGACTTCTTCGGTAATGACACGGCGTATTACATCATTACAGATGGCAGCGGCCTGTCGGATACTGCGATGATAGTGTTCACGGTAACAGCTGTGAATGATTCACCAGTGGCGGCGACTGATTCTGTCGCAACAGATGAAGGCACCCTGGTAAGCGGTAATGTACTGACCAATGATACGGACATAGAAGGCAACAGTCTTACCGCCAGTCTCGTGACTGCACCGGTGAATGGCACCGTAGTCCTGAATGCGGACGGCTCCTTCACCTATACACCGAGCGCTGGTTACAACGGCCTGGATTCATTGATCTACCAGGTATGTGACAACGGCACGCCTTCGCGCTGCGATACGGCTACCCTGTACATGACTACGGCAGCCGTGAATGAGAAACCAATTTCGGTGAACGATGTTTACACTGTTTCAGAAGATGGTACATTGAATGTGCCCGCTCCCGGCTTGTTTGGCAATGATTCCGACCCTGACGGCAATACGCTGACGGCAAGAATCCTTACACCGGCAAGAAACGGCGTGCTTACGCTGGGCCTGGATAGTACATTCAGTTACGTACCCGCACCGGGCTTCTTCGGCAACGATACGGCATATTATATCATCACAGATCCGGGCGGCCTGTCGGATACAGCGATGATAGTGTTCACCGTTACCAGCGTGAATGATGCTCCTGTGGCCACAGACGATGCATTTACCTCTACGGACAATGTACCGGCAACAGGCAACCTGCTTACCAACGACAGCGATCCCGATGGCGATACCTTCATCGCTTCCGTGGTAACAGTCCCGGCCAACGGTACCTTCATCCTGAACCCGGACGGCAGCTTTACTTACACGCCCGCCAATGGCTTCAGCGGCACGGATTCCGCCACTTACAGGATCTGCGACAGCGGCACACCATCCCGTTGTGATACAGCCAAAGTAAGGTTCACGGTTACAATAGGAAATATCAAACCGGTGGCGGTAGACGATACCGTTACGGTTACATCCGGTGCCACCGTCACGCACGAAGCGCTCCGCAACGACCGTGACGACAACGGCAACACGCTCACCGCCAGCATCATCCGGCAGCCGCAGCACGGCACGCTCGGGTTTACGCCGGCGGGCAAGGTAACCTATACTGCCGATGCGGACTACACCGGAGCTGATACTATCATTTACCGCCTGTGCGATGATGGTACACCGCCGCTTTGCGATACAGGGTATATTTATATCAGCATCACCGCCGCGCCTGAAAACCCGGCTGCGGGGCTGGCTAAGGCCGCTGACGCACCGGTATTGCAACCGGACGGCAGTTACCTGCAAACCTTCGTATTCACCCTGCGCAACACCGGCAATGCCGACATGAAGAATGTAATGACAGGAGATGATCTTCGCGGGGTATTCCCGTCGCCGGTTACTTACACCGTGGAAAACATCACCGCCAGCGGCACGCTGATCGCGAACACCGCTTACAATGGCACCGGCGACACCGCCCTGCTCCAAAATCTGAGCACGCTGGATGTTGGCCGCCAGGATTCTATCACACTCACGCTGAGGGTGAACGCAAACGGCAGTTTCGGGCCGTTCACGAACTCGGCTACCCTGCAGGCGCAGAGCATAAGGGACAACATTCCGGTGACGGATGCGTCCAATGAAGGCCGCGATCCGGCCACCGCGGGCAGCCGCGCCACCAGCTTCAGCTTTGCGGCGAACCCGCGGATAGGGCTGGCCAAGGCAGTAAGCGACACCAAACTGGAGATCAATGGCAGCTATACATTCACGTACACCTTCTTCCTGCGGAACATGGGTAACACCGCGCTTACGCAGATACGCCTTTCGGACAACCTGCAGGCGGTATTCCCAACCCCGCTGTCGTTCCGCGTGGTGGGAGACATCCTTGCTTCCGGCAACCTTACGCCAAACCCCGGCTTCAACGGTACTACAGACCAGCAACTGCTGATATCCGGCAGCAGCAGGCTTGATCCGGGCAGGCAGGATACCATCCGCATCGTGGTGAATGTATTGCCGAACAAAACATTCGGGACTTACAACAACATGGCGAATGTACTGGCAAGAATAGACGGCACAAACAACGACATCTCCGACGCCTCCATGAACGGCAACCTGACGGACCCTGACGGAAACGGCATACCGGATGAGCAGGCCGCTACGCCGGTGGTGCTGAACCCGACACAGCTGCGTATCCCGCAAGGCTTCTCGCCAAACGGCGATGGCGTCAACGACCGGTTTGTGATCGGCAATGTCGGGAACGACAAGATCAACCTGGAAGTGTACAACCGCTGGGGCAATGTGGTCTTCAAGTCATCCGAATACCGGAACGACTGGGACGGCACCTGCAACCTGGGCCTGCATATCGGGCAGAACCTGCCGGACGGCACTTATTATTACGTAGTCGTGAATATTACCACCGGTGAAAAGTATGTGAACTTCATCACCATAATGCGTTAAACCATGAAAAAGATCATCATCCTCATCCTGGTATTGTGTAAGGGGCAGCTGCTGCTGGCCCAGCAGGAAGCTATGTATACGCAATATATGTTCAACATGCTGGCGGTGAACCCGGCCTATGCCGGCAGCCGCGGCGTACTGAGCGCCACCGCCATGTACCGCAACCAGTGGGTGGGCGTGGAGGGCGCGCCCCGGACCGGCAGCGTTTCTTTCGATATGGCCACGCGCAATAAAAAAGTAGGGCTCGGTATACAGGCATTTAATGACCGGATCGGTATTGTAAAAACCACCGGCTTTTATGCCTCCTATGCTTACCGCATCAATTTCAACGAGCAGGGCTCTTCCCTGGCGATAGGCCTGCAGGGCGGGCTGAGCAATTACAAGGCTGACCTCACCAAGGTAGACCTGATAGATGGCGGGGATCCCGCATTTATGCAAAATATCAACGCCATCATGCCCAGCTTTGGCGCGGGTGTGTTTTATAACACGCCGAAATTTTATGCCGGTTTTTCCGTTCCGAACCTCGTGAAAAGTTACCTGCGCAAAGATCAATACCTGTACAGTACGGAGGTAACGGCCCAAAAGTACCTGCACCTTTTCCTGATGGCCGGTTATGTATTCGATCTGAATGAAAGTCTGAAGCTGAAACCTTCCTTCCTCGTAAAAGCTGTGCGGGGTGCGCCGATAGAGGCGGACGTGAATGTCAACTTCTGGATCAAGGAGATCGTGGGCATTGGTGCATCCTACAGGACCGGCGATGCCATTGCGGGCTTGCTGGAGCTGCAGCTGAGCAACCAGTTCAGGCTGGGATATGCATACGATCACAGCATTTCCAACCTGGTGAAATATAACCAGGGCACGCACGAGATCATGCTGCGGTTCGAGTTCGGATGGGACAAGGGGCAGGTAATATCCCCAAGGTTTTTTTAATCAATACAACCAGGCTTTCATGCGATTATCTGTTATCATATTTTACCTGTTCATCCCAGCAGCCGCCTCAGCGCAGGTCATCGTGCGTGGCTCTGCTGTGCAACCGGCAGCCGCAATAGAAGCAGCCGCTCCACAGGCTGTGGCACCGGATTCCGCACAATGGCAAACGGCTTACCTGAACATGAACTCAGGGTATGACGATTTCTGTCCCGCGGTATTCAACCGCGGCCTCCTGTTCGTAAGCAACCGCGGGCGCACGCGTGTGGCACAATACAGGGATAGTAAAGATCAGTCTCCTTTTTTCACGATCTATTATGTATACGATGTGGCCATGCTGAAGGGTACGCCCGATCCTCAATGGAAAACAGCCGCGCCGGTGCAACCGAAGGCAATTCCCGCCAGCAGCAACGACACGCGCAAGGTGGCCGCCACTAAACCCGCCGCACCGCTGCCGGAGAATGTGGTGATACTGAAAGGGGATCAGCATATCTCATTGTTCAACCAGCAGGTGAACGGCCGGTTCAACGACGGCCCGGTGTCATTTAACCAACGGCAGGATACCATGTACATCACCCGCAACGGCCGCAGCGGTAATAAAAAATCACCGGACAGGCTCCAGATCCATACGTTTATTTACCGTTACGGGGATTGGCTGCCTGCGGGCATTTTCCCTTTTAATTCAAATGAATACTCTACCGGCCACCCTGCCGTTCATCCCAATGGGCATTTGTTGTATTTCGTGTCGGACAGGCCGGGCGGCGTGGGCGGCACGGATATTTATTACACGCAGAAGATAGATTCAGGCTGGTCTGAGCCGCAAAATGCCGGGCAGGTGGTGAATACTCCAGGTAATGAGATGTTCCCTTATTTCGCCCCGGATGGCACTTTATATTTCTCTTCGGATGGGAGAGGAGGGGAAGGCGGGCTGGACCTGTTTTTCGTTCAGCTCTCAGGCAACACGCCTACCGGGGAAGCACGTAATCTTGGCGCGCCCGTTAATTCACCGCAGGACGATTTTGGCATCTGGCTCAATGCGGATGGCAGATCGGGTTATTTCAGCAGCAACCGGTATGGTACGGACGATGTGTTTGAGATGAAGCGTAAATGATCAAGAAGTAAGCGTGTTGAAATAAATGAGGCGGCGTCGTTGTGAAAAAGGTCGTCATCCTATGTTTGTAGTGGCTATAAAATAGGAAGAACTTAGTTTTATGTAAAAAAAACAGAAGAGGAAAAAGGAATCAGATTATTTGTCGTCATTGGTCAAAAGACCGTTCGCAATGCTAATC
>NZ_RMBX01000024.1:2500-5034 GCF_003807585.1 Chitinophaga barathri
CGTGCCTTTTGCATAATGAGCCTACGAGTTACTCCTCACTGGCGAGGTTAAGTTCTTCAGTAACGGAGCCGCAGCGAAAGCGAGTCCTAACAGGGCGTTTTAGTCAGTGGGGGTAGACGCGAAACTTTGTGATCTATCCATGGGCAGGTTGAAGGTTTGGTAACACAAACTGGAGGACCGAACTCATTAGCGTTGAAAAGCTATGGGATGACCTGTGGATAGGGGTGAAAGGCCAATCAAACTGAGAGATAGCTCGTTCTCCCCGAAATGTTTTTAGGAACAGCCTCGTATATAGACGTATCATAGAGGTAGAGCTACTAATTGGGCTAGGGGGCTTCACCGCCTACCAAACCCTAATAAACTCCGAATGCTATGATATATCTGCGGGAGTGAGGCTGTGGGCGCTAAGGTCCATGGCCGAGAGGGAAATAACCCAGATTAACAGCTAAGGTCCCTAATCGTATGTTAAGTTGAACAAACGCAGTTCAAACCCTAAAACAGCCAGGATGTTGGCTTGGAAGCAGCCATTCATTTAAAGAGTGCGTAACAGCTCACTGGTCGAGGGTTTGGGCACGGAAAATAATCGGGCATCAAACATACAACCGAAGCTTTAGGATCCCTGCTAGGCAGGTGATCGGTAGGGGAGCATTCTGTACTGCATCGAAGGTGTACCGCGAGGTATGTTGGAGCGTACAGAAAAGAAAATGTAGGCATAAGTAACGATAAAAAAGATGAAAAATCTTTTCGCCGTAAGACTAAGGGTTCCTGATCAACGCTAATCGGATCAGGGTTAGTCGGGTCCTTAGGCAAAGCCGAAAGGCGTAGCTGATGGCAAACTGGTGAATATTCCAGTACCTGCTATAATTTCGATGGGGTAACGGAGTAGTGAAAGGACTGCGCACTTACGGAATAGTGCGTTAAAGGGAGTAGGTATATTCTGGGTAGGAAAATCCGCCTGGGATGCTGAACCTGATAGTACAGCAAAGCTTCGGCCGCGCTGATAATGTCCCTAATCAGACTTCCAAGAAAAACCTCTAAGGTTAGGTTATAGCAGCCCGTACCGTAAACCGACACAGGTAGTCGAGGAGAATATCCTAAGGCGCTCGAGTGATCCGTGGTAAAGGAACTAGGCAAATTGACGCTGTAACTTCGGGATAAGGCGTGCCACAGTGATGTGGCCTCAGTAAAATGGTCCAACCAACTGTTTAACAAAAACACAGGGCCCTGCAAAATCGAAAGATGACGTATAGAGCCTGATACCTGCCCGGTGCTGGAAGGTTAAGGAAGGGTGTTCGACGCAAGTCAAAGCTCCTGACTGAAGCCCCAGTAAACGGCGGCCGTAACTATAACGGTCCTAAGGTAGCGAAATTCCTTGTCGGGTAAGTTCCGACCTGCACGAATGGTCTAATGAGTTGGACACTGTCTCTACCACGAGCTCGGTGAAATTGTAGTATCGGTGAAGATGCCGGTTAATCGCAACGGGACGGAAAGACCCCGTGAACCTTCACTACAACTTAACATTGATTTTGAATGCCAGATGTGTAGGATAGTTGGGAGACTATGAAGCAGCTTCGCCAGGAGTTGTGGAGTCAACGTTGAAATACCAACCTTCTGTTATTTAGAGTCTAACTCCTGTAAGGGAGGACATTGTTTGGTGGGTAGTTTGACTGGGGTGGTCGCCTCCTAAAAAGTAACGGAGGCTCGCAAAGGTACCCTCAGTACGGTTGGTAATCGTACGCAGAGCGCATTAGTAAAAGGGTGCTTGACTGTGAGGCAGACAAGCCGAGCAGGTGCGAAAGCAGGCTAAAGTGATCCGGTGGTTCTGTATGGAAGGGCCATCGCTCAAAGGATAAAAGGTACTCCGGGGATAACAGGCTGATCTCCCCCAAGAGCTCATATCGACGGGGAGGTTTGGCACCTCGATGTCGGTTCGTCACATCCTGGGGCTGGAGAAGGTCCCAAGGGTTCGGCTGTTCGCCGATTAAAGTGGCACGTGAACTGGGTTCAGAACGTCGCAAGACAGTTCGGTCCCTATCTGTTGTGATCGTTAGTAAATTGAGAGGACATGACCTTAGTACGAGAGGACCGGGTCGTACGTACCGCTGGTGTATCTGTTGTGCCGCCAGGTGCAGTGCAGAGTAGCTATGTACGGGCAAGATAAACGCTGAAAGCATCTAAGCGTGAAACTTACCTCAAGATGAGTTTACTTTTAAGGGCCGTCGGAGACTACGACGTTGATAGGCTACAGGTGTAAGGGTGGTAACATCGGAGCCGAGTAGTACTAATTGCCCGTAAGCTTTAATTTTATTACCTCTCTTAACCGAAAGGTGTACTTACAACTTCCCAATATGTAAATTATTGCCGGCGCATAGCCGAGACAGATTGCCTGCTCATCAGGTACTCAAGTCAGAAGATCTTATGGTGGTTTTGCCGAGGGTGTTCACCTCTTCCCATTCCGAACAGAGAAGTTAAGCCCCTCATGGCCAATGGTACTGCACTATCATGCGGGAGAGTAGGTAGCTGCCATATTTATT
>NZ_RMBX01000025.1 GCF_003807585.1 Chitinophaga barathri
TCCGTAATAAACTCATTTACAGAATGTTTGCTGTCATAAAACGCCAAACGCCTTTTGATAAGAACTATTTAGCAGCGGCCTGAATTTTTTTTTGGTAGTCTCTTTATCTTAGAATACGCAATGACGATTATCGAATAAAAAGGAGCGTGCAAGATGCACGCTCCTTTTGTTATAGAAAGTTTATGTAATCACTACACGAGATCGATATCGAAATTCACGAGCTGAACGAACTGTTCCAGCCTTGCGCTGATATCTTCTTTGGTGATCTCCCTCAGCTTCTGCGCGCCGAACTTCTCCACGCAGAAAGAAGCCATGGCAGAGCCTACGATGATCGCTGTTTTCATGTTTTCGAAGGAGATGTCCTTCGTTTTGGCGAGGTGGCCTACAAAACCGCCTGCAAAGGTATCTCCCGCGCCGGTCGGGTCGAATACTTCGTCCAGCGGCAGGGCGGGTGCGAAAAACACGTGATTTTCATGGAAAAGCAAAGCGCCGTGCTCACCTTTTTTGATGATCAGGTATTTCGGGCCCATGGTCAGGATCTTGCGGGCGGCCTTTACGATGGAATATTCGCCGGTCAGCTGGCGGGCTTCGCTATCGTTCACCATCAGCACGTCCACCATTTTAAGGGTTTTGAGGAGATCTTCCAGCGCTACGTCCATCCAGAAGTTCATCGTATCCATTACGATCAGTTTCGGGCGGGGATTCATCTGGTTGATCACGCTCATCTGCACCTGCGGGGTGAGGTTGCCGAGGATCAGGAACTCGCTGCCCTGGTAGGCGGGAGGAATTACCGGCTGGAAATTAGCCAGCACGTTCAGCTCGGTCACCAGCGTATCGCGGGAGTTCATATCCAGGTGGTAACGGCCCGCCCAGTAGAACGATTTTTCATCTTTTTTTACCTGCACCCCTTCCATAGACACGCCGCGTTTGGTGAGCGCAGCCAGCTCATCCTGCGGGAAATCGCCGCCAATAACGGACACCTGGTTCACAGGCTGTACAAAGTTTGAAGCTGCCCATGCGATATAAGCTGCAGATCCACCTACGATTTTATCAGATTTACCAAAAGGCGTCTCGATATCGTCAAACGCCATGGTACCAACTACGGTAAGAGACATGTATAGAAAGGATTAGAGGTTTAAAAACGCAGCAAATGTAACAAATTCGCTACTAAACCTTTACTTTCTTCCAGTTTCCTCTCCGGAATATAACAATGGCGATCACGGCAATGGCGGATTCCGCGATCACGATGGCCCAGAACACACCGGTAGGCCCCCATTTGAATACAATGGCCAGCAGGTACGCCAGCGGTATCTGCAGCACCCAGAAACCGAACAGGTTAATATAAGTAGGCGTTTTCGTATCTCCCGCGCCGTTAAAGGACTGGGCCATGACCATCCCGAAGGCATAAAACACGTACCCGATGCTGATCAGCCGCAGGCCTTCGATGCCATAGGCCAGCACGCCGGGGTCCCGGGAAAACACGCTTAAGATCTGGGGGGCAAATACCATGAAGATCACGGAGATGCCGCCCAGGAAAAACATATTCAGGTAAGCCGCCTTCCAAACACTCTTTTCAGCCCTTTCCGGCTCTCCCGCGCCAAGGTTCTGCCCCACCAGCGTAGCGGCTGCGTTCGCAAGGCCCCAGGCCGGCAAAATGGCAAATACGATGATCCGGATAGCGTAGGTGTACCCCGCCATCGCATCTTCGCCAAACTGGGAGATAATACGCATCAGGAATATCCAGCTGGCGGAGCCGATCAGCATCTGCAACGCACCGCCCGCTGCCAGTTTCACCATCTGGAGGATCACGGACAGCCGGGGCCTGGCATGCCGCCAGTTCACCGTAATGGTCTTTTTACCGCCCAGCAGGTGGTACAACTGGTAGATCACGCCTGTGCCGCGGCCCAGCAGTGTGGCGATAGCGGCGCCTTCGAGCCCAAGGGCCGGTACCGGCCCCCAGCCATAGATCAGCAGCGGGCAAAGGAAAATATTCAGGACGTTCGCCAGGATCAGGCTTTTCATGGCAATGCTGGCATCGCCCGCGCCACGGAAAATACCGTTGATGATAAACAGGAACACGATCACCACGTTCCCGCCCATAGCAATTTTGGTGTATCCATGACCGTATTCCACCATGGCCGCATCCGCGCCCATGAGCAGCAGTATTTCCCTGGACCATATCAGCCCCACGATGCTTACGATCAGGGAAAAGCCCAATGCCAGGTACAATGCCTGCACAGCGCCTTTGGAAGCGCCTTCAGGGTCTTTTTCGCCAATACGGCGCGCTACCAGGGCCGTTGCGGCCATACTGATACCAAAAGCCAGGGCGTAGATCAGGCTCAATACAGATTCGGTTAATCCCACGGTGGCAATGGCCGCCTTGCCCAGGTGGCCCACAAAATAAGCGTCCACCAATGCAAACAGGGACTCCATGCTCATTTCCAGCACCATGGGGATGGCCAGCAGGATGAGCGCCCGGTTGATACTACCTTCGGTATATACCCGTTCTTCCCCTTTCAGGGCTTCTTTAATAAGTGCAAATAGTCTTTTTGTACGCGACATAACGTGCGCCATGGTCATATGCTTTACAGTAAAAAATTGGATTGTCGGGGCGTTTCTGCGAAAACGCGAGGTTTTTTTGAGAGAGGTTCGTCAGCATATGGGCTGACACGTTTAGAAAATCATATGCGTGAGATTGAAGGCCACAAAGGTAAAAGAATTGTTGATCCGTCCTCCGGCTATTTTACGAATCCGTGTTGTCCACCGGCTCCGCCGGACGAAAAGGTTTTGTCACGAAAAGCCGTGCAGTAAAGGAATTTAATTTTGTAACATGATAAGTTTCAAATATTTCTGTGCCGGGCTGTAACTTTTACACTTCATCCCCGTTTTAATGTCAGTATCACAACCGGAAACGTAACTGAAATCCAAAAAGACATTAACGGAAACCATGCTTTGGATTTTAAACACCATGTCCAACAAAGGAGCAGCGGCCGCTGAGATGAACATCATCGCTCCGGCAGCTGTTCCCCGGACATGGAACCCCGCCCCCTTAAAGAATTTCGTACAATTTTTAGTTGATAGATGGATCGGGCTGTCCTGTTTTTTATATACAGGGCAGCCTTTTTTGGGTTTACTACTTGTCTGCTACTTCTGTACTGCTTAGGAACTACTTCGCCACAGTACCACGACTGTCTGAACGCTTTTACCCTGTCTCCTCCTAAATAAGCTTTACAGATTGCGGTAGAAAATATATAGATTCAAACTACCCAATATGAAAAAGAAGCGACAGGGGAAGCCCCCCATTTACGAAGATGCCTTTAAGATATCAGTGGCACGCCGCTACCTGAGCAGCCCGCTGGGATTTGATCTCTTAGGCAAAGAATTAGGCCTTGCCGGCCATACCATCCAGCATTTTGTAAAATGGTACAAAGCCCGTTACCCGCAGGGGGAACTGGCCGCATCACCAGCAGCTGCCGTCCCGGACAGCCCCCAGGCTG
>NZ_RMBX01000026.1 GCF_003807585.1 Chitinophaga barathri
GCCAGTCATGGTCGGAAGAAATTCCGACCATTTTTATGTTTTGAAGAATATATCAGGATTTCCCCCGCATTGTAGTACAATTAAGGCAATGGCCAAATCCCTTACTTCCATTGAAAAGCGTCTTTTGGCGGTTTTATAGCCTAATTTGTTTGCTTTCTTGTACATCAGTAGCATCATAGCAACTATTAGGGTCATGTATAGCATAACCTGTATTCCATTCTTGTTTAATGAAACAAGGTGACTGACATTCAATTCCTGTTTTAGAAATCGGAAGAATACCTCTATATCCCATCGTCGCCTATATGCCTGCGCAATTTCTTTTGCAGATAGTTTAAAATCATTGGTTAAAAACCAATACTTTTTTTCTTTCTCTGTTTTGCTTTCTACGACTACAAGGCGGAAATGGCTTTCTACCAGTGCTTCTTTGTAGTGTTTTCTCCCGCGCTTGTTATTAACAGAAATGCCTGTATACAATTGAATTTTACAGTCTTTTAGCAAAATGGACTCACCTAGGTCCAAGTCCTGATTTTCAGTTATTAATGAAGCTAATTCTATGAACTTCCTATTTTCCTTGGCCCGGCAAATGAAGGTCACATCATTGGCACTAAAAGATTCCATGGTTCTGGTGGATTGTAAACCTCTATCCAGCACATAAATATTATGATGGTTGGTTTCTTTTTTCACATGCTCCATTATTGCTTCAGGCAAAGCAATATCTTCACTGCTATAACTTGCCGAGGTAAACACATTGGAATGGCATGGTAAAACACCATCGAAGGCAATACTATACTTAACCGCCTTCTTACCGCTTTGGTTATCTATTCCCTCCATGAGTTTACCTACGGTTTCACTAACCATTGAACTATCCACCCGTATCAGGTTATATTTCTCCCTTTCTGTTTGGGAATACGCTGCGGAAAACTGATCATAAATGCATTCGTATAGCTGCTTAAAATAGTCCGGATCTATTTTGGACAGCCTGTCTGAAATAGAACTTCTACGTACTTTTTCACCTTCATCCAGATTGAAAAGTATTTTGAACACAGCATCATTGAACGTATCTTCCAATGTTCGCTGGCTAAGTTTTTCATTTTCCAAAATACCATACATCAACAAGTAGAACATCTTTTTGCCGTGCAAGACTTTTGCGTAATGATCGATTTTAGTGGTGGCCGATAAATTAGCTATAAGTGCTTCGGGAATGAATCCCAACAAATGATGTATGTTAATTTTATGATCGCCAAATATTGCCATATCTTATTGATTATCAGCCACTAAGATACTTATTAAAGATCATAAAAACAAACATAATAAATGAATATCAATTAATTAAATCAAATATTGCCGCACTTAAAAACAAAAAAAGTCGGAAGATTTTATCTTCCGACCATGACTG
>NZ_RMBX01000027.1 GCF_003807585.1 Chitinophaga barathri
GCTCCTCGCAATGAACTGTGTTTAAAAACAACTATTATTTAGATAATTTTTATCATATACTGTATGGGTAGTGGCTATTGCAAAGGCTTGTTTAATCAGTTTATTGGCTACTGCTATAAGCGCCAGACGCTTGGATTTGCCCTTGGCCACTAAACGATCATAGAGCAGCTGACACCCCTGATTACAGCGTTTGGCACTCCAACTACATAAATAAAGTAACGCTCTTATTCGGCCCATCCCCATTTTGCATATCCTGGCTTTGCCCCTGACACTGCTGCCGGATTCATAGATCCTGGGACTAAGCCCTACATAGGCACTCAGCTGCTTATAGTTACTGAATCGGCTAAATCCTCCAGTGATCATAATCAGCACCGTCGCCGTTTTTTTACCAAGACCGGGTATCGTGGTCAAATTAGCCAGCATGTCTTGATGATAGGCTACCATGATCTTATCGGTGTCTTTAGCCAGCTGTTGCAATTCCTTTTCCAGGTGCGCAATCAATTTTTTCAGCTTTAGCCGGGTGGATTGCTCTAGCATACCGCTGGCCTCAAAAGATTCCAACTGGTTACGCAGAGCGGTCTGTTGTTTTTGTAACTGTTCACTGAGGGCATCCAATTGCTGAAGGGTGACAGCATATTGCCGCGGCGGCTCCCATAGCGCAGGAAGCTCCCCTTGTCCATAAATGGCGATCATTCGCGCATCGGCTTTATCTGTCTTGGCCCGTAGCATACGCATCTGACAAAAACGGCGAATCACCAGTGGATTGATCACACTCACTGCAAAGCCATGGCTATGAAGGTAACAAGCCAGTTGTAAGTAATAAGGTCCTGTGGCCTCCATAACACATTGAGTATCACCTGGCAACCATTCCACAACCGCTCCTAAGCCAACGAGATCATTACTGAAACGGCGAACCCTTTGCTGCCCTGCTTCCAATACACATACATCAAAGAACTTTTTGCTAACATCAAAACCTCCAAAAATTTCTACTTTTGCCATCCTACTTAGTTTTGACAGAAGAATTACTGCAGAGCCTTATCAATCCTACATACAGGCTCCTGACGCCTAACGAACTGTTCAAGGTCTTAGCAGTAAGGGAAAAAGGGATTAGCATTGCGAACGGTCTTTTGACCAATGACGACAAATAATCTGATTCCTTTTTCCTCTTCTGTTTTTTTTACATAAAACTAAGTTCTTCCTATTTTATAGCCACTACAAACATAGGATGACG
>NZ_RMBX01000028.1 GCF_003807585.1 Chitinophaga barathri
CGTCATTGCGTATTCTAAGATAAAGAGACTACCAAAAAAAAATTCAGGCCGCTGCTAAATAGTTCTTATCAAAAGGCGTTTGGCGTTTTATGACAGCAAACATTCTGTAAATGAGTTTATTACGGACCACATTAATGGATCCCATTTTACTTTTTCCCATTGCTATGCGTCTTTGATAATAAGCACCCAGTTCTTTGTCATAATTGATGGCACATTTGGCAGCCAGATCCAGCAGGGATTTGAGTTTTTTGTTAGCCAGCGGGCTCACCCGCGTTGTTCCCCTGATACTGGAGCCGGAGCTATGTTCAAAAGGGGCTATACCGCAGTAGCAGGCGAACTTCCGGGCGGTGGCAAAGCGGGTAAAATTACCCGTAGCAGCCAGGATATACACTGCATTCACAAACCCGATGGCGGTGATAGAGATCAGCAACTCATAATTACGGTTCAGCGCGGGATGGCTACGGATCAGTTGCATAATAGCGGTTTCTACCCGGGCAATTTGCTGCTGTAAGCAGCTGATGATGGCCTGTTGGGTCGTGATCAGCACATCCTGTTCTTCCAGCTGGAGGAACCGTTGTTGCTCCTTCACGGTTGCCTTATAGCCTGCCTGCTGGCAGACCAGCTTATCGCGGTGGTTCATCAGGGTTGTAAGCTTTTCTACCCACTGATCAACCGGCGGTTGCGGCTTTAGCTGTTCCCGTTTTTCATGCCCATACCGGGCAATACGCGCCGCATCCACCCGGTCACTTTTACCCCGGGTAATACCGGCAGAACGCTTAATAGCCAGCCCTGGCACTGCCCGGTAAGGCCAGCCGGCTTGTTGACAGAACCGCTCGAAAGGCTTACTATACAAACCCGTGTGTTCGAAAATAAAGAAACACTCCCCGGCAGCGATCTGGTCTTGCCGGAGTTGCACTTGTAAGGCTTCAAAGCCTGCCAGGGTGTTGGGTACCTGCAGGTGCTGTCCATTGGTGTGACAAACAACGTCTAAGACCTTTTTGGAGACGTCGATACCGAAGATGTGGGGGAATTTCATAACTTTATAATTAAGTATGAAAAAATGTTGCTTGTAGCCTAAGACCTTTATTAGACCTACATTGTCTAAAATTCTAACTGGGCCTGAAGCAACGGTGGAGGAGCGGGGACTAATACGCAATATAGACC
>NZ_RMBX01000002.1 GCF_003807585.1 Chitinophaga barathri
GTAGACCCGGTGTAGACCCGGTGTAGACCCGGTGTAGACCCGGTGTAGACCCGGTGTAGACCCGGTGTAGACCCGGTGTAGACCCGGTGTAGACCCGGTGTAGACCCGGTGTAGACCCGGTGTAGACGGCAGCCAGCAAGCTGCCTGCCGGAAAGGTCAAAGGCCGGTAAATACCCCTTATACCGCAGCGTAAGACTGTCATTTTTGCCTGAAAGGGACGATCAAAATGGCAGCGGGTGGGGGTAAGTATGCTTTTGATATGCTTTTGATGTGCTCTTGCTATGCTTTTGATATGCTTTAGGTGCCGCTACGCTTCGACCGGCAAAAAACAAAGGCCGCCACATAGGGACGGCCTTCGTCGTATATCATTCCCGGTAAGACTAATACTCCTTAGCCGGGTCAAAATTCTCCAGTTCTGTAGCTACCGCGCTCAGGAAAGTAGAGCCCAGCGAACCGTCCACGATGCGGTGATCGTAGGACAGGGACAGGTACATCATGTGGCGGATGGCAATGGAATCTCCCATATCCGTCTCTACCACTACCGGGCGCTTTTTGATCGCTCCTACCGCCAGGATGGCTACCTGCGGCTGGTTGATGATCGGCGTGCCGGTAAGGCTGCCAAAGGTGCCTACGTTTGTGATCGTGAAGGTACCATTCTGCGTATCCTCCGGTTTCAGGCGGTTCTGACGGGCGGCACCGGCCAGGTTGTTCACCTGTTTGGTGAGGCCTACCAGGTTCAGCATGTCCGCATTGCGGATCACGGGCACGATCAGGTTGCCGCTGGGCAAAGCGGTGGCCATGCCTATGTTGATGTCTTTTTTCAGGATGATCTTATCTCCGTCCAGCGAGCAGTTCACCAGCGGGAAACGTTTGATGCATTTCACCACGGCTTCCACGAACAGCGGCATGAACGTGATCTTTTCGCCTTCGCGTTTTTCGAAGTCTTTTTTCACACTTTCGCGCCAGCGCACCATATTGGTCACGTCCGCTTCGGCAAAGCTGGTCACATGCGGGCTGGTAGCCTTGCTGCGCACCATATGGTCCGCAATCAGCTTGCGCATGCGGTCCATTTCGATGATCTCCACGTTTCCGCCATAACTGTTGGAGGCGGCCACGGTGGTCATTTCGCGGCTGGATGTATCCTGTGCCGGAGCCGCTTTCGGGGCTTCGCGGATCACTTCAGGCTCCTGTACCTGCTGGCCACGGTTGGCGATATAATCCAGGATATCTCTTTTGGACACACGGCCGTCCGCGCCGCTGCCCGGTATTTTTTCGAGTTCTGCAAAGCTGATGCCTTCCTGCTGTGCAATGGTGAGCACCAGCGGGGAATAAAAACGCGGCTCACCGGAAGGCTGGGTAGCCACTGGCTCATGCCTGGCCGGGGTCGGCACTGCCTGGAACTGGGATTCGGTCTGGGCCGGTTTGGCGGGGGCTGCGGGAGCCGCTGCCGGGGAGGCAGCCACTGAAGCCCCTGCTTCGGTTTGCACTCTGGCAATAACGGTACCTACCGGCACCACGTCATTTTCGTTAAAAAGGATTTCCGTGATCTCTCCTTCCGCGATGGAAGGCACTTCACTGTCCACTTTGTCCGTAGCGATCTCCAGCACCGTTTCGTCCACTTTCACCTTATCGCCCGGCTTTTTATGCCAGCGCAGGATGGTGGCTTCCATAATGCTTTCTCCCATTTTGGGCATCACCAGTTCGACTATTGCCATATAAGTGCTTTTTTTTAATAGATGACAAAAATAAGGGAAATTAAAGTTCCAGCCATTTCCGCAATTCGTTCATGGCTGCTACCACCGTCATGTCTGTGTTCCGCGCCCTGTCGTAGCGGAAGCGGTGCAGCGTGGTACGTATGTTATCTTTTCCGCCTGCGGCGATCCATACGGTACCTACGGGCTTTTCTTCGCTGCCGCCATCCGGGCCCATAATGCCCGAAACGGCCATCACACAATCCACATTGAGCGCTTTTAACGCGCCTTCCGCCATTTCACGCACCGTTTGTTCGCTCACTGCGCCATATTGTTCCAGCGTGGTGGCTTTTACGCCTAAAAGGTTCATTTTGGTTTCGTTCGCATAACTTACCACGCTGCCTTTGAAATAGCGGGAACTGCCCGCCACTGAGGTGATCTGGCCGGCGATCTTTCCGCCGGTGCAGCTTTCCGCGGTGCCAGCGGTGAGGCCCTTTTCCAGGAGTATTTTACCAAGGATCACTCCCATGGGCAGATCTTCTTCCGCCACGGCAATATCCGCCAGCTGCGATCTGAGCGCATCGAAGGCGGTTTTCATTTCCGCGGCGGCGGATGTTTTTTCAGGGGATACGGAGGTGAGGCGAAGCTTCAGCAGGCCGTAGCTCGGCAGATAAGCCAGTTTGATATGTCCGGGAAGCGCGTTTTCAAAGTCTTTGATTCGTTCGGCCACAAAGGATTCGCCCATTCCCGTGGTGATAAGCGTATGATGCAGCAGCGTGGGCATGGTGAAGCGGCTTTGCAGGCGGGGGATCACTTCGGCTTCCATCAGGCCTTTCATCTCAAACGGCACACCGGGCATGGACACAAATATCTTCCCGTCCTTTTCGAACCACATTCCCGGCGCGGTGCCGCGCATATTGGGCAACACGGTGGCGGTATCGGGCACCAGCGCCTGCGCCACGTTCCGCTCCAGCACAGGCAGCTTCCTGGCTTCAAAGAGGGCCATCAGGCGGGTGAGCGTAGGCTCGTCCTGCACCAGCTTGCCGCCGAAATATCCGCACAGCACGGGTTTGGTAATATCGTCCGCGGTGGGGCCGAGGCCGCCGGTGATCAGTATGATGTGGGAAAGACGGGCTTCTTCATCCAGTGCGCGGATGATGGCTTCTTTGTCGTCCCCCACGGCCACGCGGCGCTGTACCCATACGCCCGCATCGTTCAGCTTCTGGCCCATCCAGGCGGAATTGGTATCCACCGTCTGCCCTATCAGCAGTTCATCGCCGATCGTGATAATGCTCGCTAGTATCTTTTCCATGATTGTCGCTTAGAATCTTCCATGATCATGTATCCCGTGCTCCGGCGGAGAATGCCGTATTGATCCCGGGGAATCCTTTGCCGTTAACCGCCGGGGCTTTACGGATTTGCCTCGAAATACGGCGCCAGTTTTTCGCGCAGTGCGTCCGGCATGGTCATACGTGTTTTTGCTTTGGCGTCTATAAAGGCTAAAGTGACCATGCCCACGTTGAGCAGTTCACCTTTCTGATTGTACAATTCGGAGTGGAACTGGATCTTATGGTTGGCAGGCAGTTCCTTTAGTATAGTCTTCACCGTTATAACGTCGTCGTAATACGCGGGCCTTAAGTACTTCACCTGCAGCTCCGCCACCGGCATTATCACCCCCTGTTCTTCCAGTTCCCGGTAGGTGAAGCCCAGCTGGCGGATAGCGTCCGTTCTTCCTACTTCGTAGTACAGTGCGTAGTTCCCGTAGTAGAGATACCCCATCTGGTCCGTTTCTCCATACCGCACGCGTATATCAATCGTGGTTGTGTACATGGTCAGTCTTTAAAATGGATTGTAAATGTAGGGGATTTGGCAGGTATAAAAAAAGAGTTCCGTACGGATGGCGCGCGGAACTCTTTCTGAAATGTATGTAAAGGTCTTATTTGCCGATGGCTGCATCCAGCGAATATTTGCCGGGGCCGGTGAGCAGGATGGATACCCACATGCCTAAAAACATGATGGCGGTTTCTTTATCCATCACCGGGTCTTTTGCGTGGATCATGAAAATTATAACGGCGAAGCAGATGAGCAGGGGAATAGTGGCAAGCCTTGTGAGCAGGCCTATCAGCACCAGCGCGCCGCAGAAAAACTCAGCGAAAATAACGAGGCAGAGCGAAGGCGTTTTGCCGATCCCGAACGGGTCCGCGAAGTTCTGCACCTTGGATGAGAAATTCACGAGCTTAGGCCAGCCGTGCATCATGACAAGCGCTCCAAACACCACACGCTGCAATAACAGGGCGAAATTTAATGTGCCGTTGTTAATCTTGGAAGAGAGAAGTTTCATAGATGATAATTGGTTTGATTCTTGTTAAGTAGTCCCGCGTCGGGAATGGCAATTCAAATGTATATATTCCTAATGCATATCTGCATAAAAGTCAAATTTAGGGAGGCATTTCTCCAAAACCAAAGCGAGCGCCTCGATAGTTATCCACATCCATCAGTTTATCCACAGTGCGTAGATAACCTGCGAAAGGCAAAACAGGCAGAAACGGTTATATTTGCCCGGTTTGCACCCCCTTTTTAATGCCAATTTGAGACAAGGCACCGGAATATTCAAAAGCCGCACAGCACCGCATTTGAAATATTTCCGGGGCTGAACCGTTTTAAAAAATATTGTAAGTAATAACATAAAAAAGCATGAAGCTATTCACCAGAAAGAACTGCGCTCTTCCACGACTGCATGTACTCTTGATCCTGGCGGGCATTACAGGGGCCACTGCCGCGACCGCGCAGCAATCCCGCACCTATACGGAGCCCGACAAGACCTTCAAGGAAGCACAGCAACTCTACAAGGAAGGCAAATACGCCGTATCCCAGCAACTTTTTAAACAAACGATTGACGGGATCGGGTATTTTAAAGAAACCAACCGCTCGCTGGTGAATACGGACGCGCATTACTATTACGCCATGTGCGCCCTCAAACTGGGCAACGACGATGCGGAGAAAAAAGCGCTGGAATTCCTCAAATATTTCAACAACAGCGCCCGCGAACAAATGGTGAGTTTCCAGCTCGCCCGTTTTTATTTCAACGCGAATAAACTCCAGGAAGCCATCCCCTACTACGAAAAAGCCAGTATCGACAATCTCTCCAACGAAGAGATCGCCGATATGAAGTTCGAGCTGGCCTACTGTTACTTTAATGTGAAGGATTTTGCGAAAGCGCAGCCGCTGTTCGCTTCCATTAAGGACATACAGAACAAATACTACATCCCCGCGAACTATTACCACGGCTTTATCTCCTACTACAACAAACAATACGCCGCCGCGCTGAGCAGTTTTGAAAAAGTGAAAAACGAGCCCAAATACAGCGGCGTGGTGCCTTATTACATCGCGGAGATCTATTATTTCCAGGGCAAACGCGACCAGCTGATCGCCTACGCGGAGCCGCTGGTGCGCAAAGGAAACATTTACTACGACGCGGAGCTGAAACAGCTCATCGGCCAGGCTTATTTCGAAAAGAAAGATTATCCAAAAGCCCTTCCTTACCTCGAAGAATATAACGACAACGCGGATGAAGTACGCAAGGAAGATGTATACCAGCTTTCTTACGCCTATTACCAGACCGCCAACCTCGATAAAGCCATCGCGGGATTTAAACAGCTGAGCAGCGAAAAAGATTCTCTGGGGCAAAACTCCATGTACCTGCTGGGCGACTGTTACCTCCGCACCGGCCAGAAGGCCAATGCGCGCAACGCCTTCGCTTTCAGTGCCCGAAACAGTTCCAATCCCAAACAGCAGGAAATATCCCGTTTTAATTACGGTAAACTTTCCTTCGAACTGGGTTACCAGGACGCGGCCATCGCTGAGCTGACCAATTTCATGAACAACTACCCCCGTTCTGAATACGCCCGCGAAGCCCGCGAGATACTGGTGCAACTGTTTGCCAATACGAACAATTACAAAGAAGCGATTGCCATACTGGAACAGTTGCCGGAGAAAAGCCCGGCTGTGCTGAAAGCCTACCAGAAAGTAGCTTACGGCCGCGCCACACAGCTGGTGAACGACCAGCAGCTGGCCGAAGCGGACCGCCTGCTGGATATATCGCTGGCGAACCCTTACGACAAAAATATTGTACGGCTGGCCCAGTTCTGGAAAGGTGAAGTAGCACTGCGCCAGAATAACTCGGACAAAGCGATCAGCAGCCTGCAGGCTTACTTCGCGGACGGCAGCAACACCTCCGCCCCTTCCTCTGGCGAAGCGAACGTGAACACGGCCAGTTACAACATGGGATACAGCCTCCTGAAAAAAGAACAGTACGCGAATGCGCTGCCCTATTTTGAAGTAGCCCGGCTCGCCTCCGGTCCTAACGCGGGGCGTATCAATACCGATGCATTGCTCCGTGCCGCCGACTGCCATTACATGCTGCGAAACTTCCCCGCCGCCACCTCGCTGTACGACCGCGTGATCGCGAACAACGATCCCGGCGCGGATTACGCCACTTACCAGAAAAGCATCATCCTCGGTATACAGGGTAAACACAGCGAGAAACTGAACCTGCTGAAACAGCTCGCGGTGAAATACCCGACCTCCGGCTTCAACAACGATGCGGAAATGGAGATCGCGGACACTTACCTCAGCGACGAACGTTTCAGCGATGCCATCCCCCACCTCAAAAATATCCTCCAGAAACAGCCCGAGGGGCCCAATGCACCCAAAGCGCTGCTGAAACTGGGGCTTGCATATTTTAACACGGACCAGGACAACACCGCGGTAGGGTATTTCCGCCAGGTAGTGGAGAAATTCCCCGCCTCAAACGAAGCCAATACCGCGTTGCAGAACATCCGCACCATTTATGTGGACCAGGGCAAAACGGACGATTACCTCGCCCTGCTGAAATCTACCGGCCGCTCCGTATCCGCCACCGCGGAAGATTCCCTGAGCTATGCCGCCGCGGAAACGCGCTTCAGCAGCGGGGACTATACCGGCGCTGTAACCGCGTTCAACAATTACCTCCAGAAGTTCCCCAACGGGCAGTTTGCTTTGCAGGCGAACTTCTATAAGGCCGAATGCCTGTACAACAAAAAAGACTACACCAACGCGCTGCCCGCTTACGAGTTCGTGCTCACCAAAGGCGCCAGCCCGTTTGCCGAAAGGTCCGCTTTACAGGCAGCTTACATGAACTACTACCAGTCCAAAGATTACGAAAAAGCGCTGGGCTACTACCAGCAGCTGCAAAGCCTGGCCACGACCAAAGACAATACCATGGCCGCCAGCCGCGGCCTGCTCCGCAGCCATTACCAGTTGAAACATTGGGAAGAAGTAAGCCAGTTTGCCGAACAGCTGCTCTCCGCCAGCAATATCAGTACAGATGACCAGATCATCGGTCACTTCTACCTGGGTAAGGCGCAGCAGGAAAAGCAGCAGTACGACGAGGCGATCGCGGAATACAAGATCGTGACGGGCCTTACCAAATCAGAGATCGGCGCGGAAGCCCGGTATAATATCGCCAAATGTTACCTGGACAAAAACGACCTGGCCGCCGCTGAAAAAGCCGGCTTCGACGTGATCAAAAACACCTCTTCATACGAAAGCTGGACAGCCCGCGCATACATCCTGCTGGGCGATGTGTACCACCGCCAGAAAGATTACTTCAATGCAAAAGCCACCTTCCAAAGCATCGCGGAAAACTGCCCGATACCTGAGCTGAAAGCCGAGGCCAAAGAAAAACTCGCGAAAGTGGAAGCAGAAGAAAAAGCAGGTTCTAAAATTAAATGATGACAAACATGAAGATCAAATATATCCTTGGTTTACTCGCACTGCCGCTTGGCGCTTTCGCACAGAAAGACTCCCTGAAGCAGGAAACGATAGACATCATCAGCAAGTACCAGCCCAAGCTGCGAGACGCGGCCAAGCTGAACCTTACCGCATCGCTGCCCTCGCTGGACACGGCGCGCCCCAGGCTCGGTTACCAGGTGCCTGCGCTGAACCTTTACTTCATGTACCAGCCCGTGCCTATCAAACCGCTGGCGCTCGGCAGGGATACCTCCGCGCTGAACCTTCAGAATAATTTCGTCAAACTCGGTTACGGCAACTACTCCACCCCGCTCATCCAGGCAGGGTTTGGCAGCGGCCGCAAAGACAAATACAACTTCGGCCTGTTCTTCAACTACATTTCCTCCAAAGGCGATATTGAAAACCAGGACTATGCGAATATCAATGTACTGGCCTCCGGCACTTACTTCTCCCCTCTTTTCGAGATCAACGGCAGCCTCGGGTACAACCGCAACCAGGTACATTATTACGGCTATGACCATTCCGTGTACGAATTCGCGAAATCCGATGTGAACCAGGCGTTTAACGAAGTGGTGGCCAAAGTGGGATTAAAAAACAGGCCGCAGAACGATTGGGCTTTCCAGTTCAACCCGCAGGCGGAATTTGCGATATTCGGCGACAGTTACAAAAGGATGGAAAACACTTTTGTGCTGAAAGCGCCCATCCGCAAACAGCTTTTTGAGGACATCTGGATCAAGGTGGAAGGACTGGCGGACCTCAGTACTTTTAAAGAGGATAACAACGAACAGATCAACAATAACGTGGCGGCCATTCACCCGGCGGTGGAGATCACCAAACCCGGCTTTATGCTGCACGCAGGCGCAAACCCGACCTGGAGCAACGGTAAGTTCTACCTCCTGCCGGATATCGTGAACGAGTCGCACCTGATCCGCAAAAAGCTGATCCTCAGCAGCGGATGGATCTCCTACATCGACAAAAACAACTTCCGCAACCTGGCGAACGAAAACCCGTTCATCAATACTTACCCCGTTGGTATCCTGAACACCCGGATAGAGGAAAAATACACGGGCATTAAAGGTACGCTGGGCAACCACTTCACTTACAACACCAAGTTCGGCGCCATCACCTGGCACAACCTGCCGCTGTTTGTAAACGACAGTACAGACGGCAAGAAGTTCGATATCAGGAACGAAGAAGAGCTGAAAGCCTTCCAGCTGCACGCGGAAGTAGGATATATCCAGGAAGAGAAGTTCCAGGCCCGTGTGAGCGTGGACTGGTATAACTGGAATGATCAGACGACGGAACTGAAGCCCTGGCATATGCTGCCCTTCAAGGCCAGCCTGTTTGCCCAGTATTCCTTCGGCAAAAAATTCCACCTGAACGCGAACCTGTACACTCTGAGCGGCAGCTATTACGTACTGCACAACGGGGATTTCGGGAAAACCAAGCCCGCACAGGATCTGAACGCCGGCGCGGTGTACAATATCGGTAAAAACTTCAACCTCTGGCTGAACGCCAATAACCTCCTCAGTTACAAGTACCAGCGCTGGTATGGCTACCAGAGCTACGGGCTCAATGTAGTGGGGGGTATCATGGTTAAGTTTTAATTGCGTAAACTTGCACTCAAAATTGACCCGGCCGTAATGCTACAGCAATATATCACAGAAGTACTCTTCAAACAGCAGACCTGCTCGCTGCCGCAGGTGGGCACGTTTACCATCCAGCACATCCCGGCGCATTTTTCCGTGGTGGACCAGGTGCTTACGCCGCCCCGCCAGCAGGTGAGCTTCGAAACCCGCTGGGAAGACGATGGCTCCTGCCTCCACTGGATTTCCCAGAAGGAGAACCTGATTGAATCTGTAGCCAGCCTGAAGCTGGACAAATACCTCCAGGAGTTCCGGGACAGGCTGCAATCCGGCCAGCCCATCGACCTTCCGGGCATAGGCTCCCTCCGCCTGGACGCGCTGGGGCAGGTGCGCTTCACCGCGCAGGAGCTGCCGGACGCATGGCAGGAACTGGAACTGGCCCCTGTGCTGCGGGCGGATGCCGCTCCCAAAGTGCTGCAAGGCACTACCGAAGTGGTGAACCAGGAAGTAGTGGAGCATACCGGCGCCGTTCATGAAGAATTTGAAAGCCAGGGCCGTTTCCGCTGGTGGTGGGTGGTGGTGCCCCTCCTCGTGATCGGCGCGGGCGCCGCCGCATGGATCTTCAAAGATGAGATCATGCCCGCCGCCCCGGCCGGCAAAGCCCCGGAACAGGCCGCAACGCCTCCGCAGGATACGGTGCCCGTAGTGGCAGAGCCGCCAGCCCCGCCTGTAAATGACAGCATCAGTTATTTCGTGGTGTTCTCGACCTTCAAAACCAAAGAAACCGCCGAAAAGAACCTTGCCAAAAGGATCGCCTGGGGGTATTCCGAGGTGGTGTTGTTCGCTTCAAAAGATTCCACGGTGTTTAACCTGGCGGTGCCTTTCAGGAGCATGCCCGGGGATACTACCGCCGCCAAGGATTCTGTGGCCGAACGTTTTAAAGCGGCCGTGCATATCGCTTATTAGTCATTGACGATACATAAAAAGGCCGTCCCGGTATTTCACCAGGACGGCCTTTTTTTATTTAGCTCATTGCGAGGAGCCGTGGGGCTTTGTGTGCAAGAGCCGCGACGAAGCAATCTACTGGTACCAGGTATCTCCATTCAAGTCAGGAGATTGCTTCGTCACCCCTCCCGCTCGGACCCTGCTGCTCCTCGCAATGACGATTTTTTATTTACCTGTCAGCTGCTCCACCACGATCTTTAATCCTTCCTCAAAACTGCGGGGACTGAAGCCCAGTTCTTTTTCCGCCTTTTCTATCACGAAGCCGGTTTTTGCCGGGCGCTGCGCCGGCTGCCGGAAGCTGGAGGCATCCACCTTCTCGAAGAGCTTTTTATCAAGCTCCAGGTAGCCCGCCACTTTCTCGGCCATATCGTAAGGGGTTAACATGTCTTTGCCCGAAAGGTGAAATACGCCTTCCGCCTTTTTATCGATGATCAGCCGGCAGCCTTCCGCAAGGTCCTGCACGAGGGTGGGCGTACGCCACTGGTCCACCACCACTTTGATCTTTTTCTTTTGCTCCAGGTTGCTTTTCACCCAGCTGATAATATTACTGCGCCGCGGATCGTCCGCCACGCCGTATACCAGCACGGTGCGCGCAATGGCCCAGGGTATTTTCGCCTGTTTTACAATACGTTCCGCCGCTGCTTTGCTGGCGCCGTAATAGTTGATGGGATTGACGGGATCCTCTTCGCGGTAGGGACCGGCGAGGCCGTCGAATACAAAGTCTGTACTGAGGAACAGGAAAAACGACCCTGCTTTTTCAGCTGCCTGCAACAGGAAGCGGGTGGCGCTCACGTTGGCCATCCAGCAGGAATCTTTGTTACGCTCGCAGTCATCCGCCTGCGTCATGGCCGCGGCATGAATGATGGCATCCGGCTTATGACGGTCCACCAAACCTTTTATAGCCGCTTCGTCTGCCATGTTCACAGATTCGTATGCATACCCCTCCTTCATCCGCAGGCGGTTGGGCCCCCTGCCGGTTGCAATCACATCGTAATCCGGATTTCCGGCCAGCCTTTGTACCAGGTATTGTCCGAGGAGACCATTGCTCCCTGTGATTAGAACTTTCATCATGTTAATATACTAAAACGCCGCGTAACAACATGTATTACGCGGCGTTTATCGGTAAAGTTTATGCCTACATTTTTTTGCCCAGGTTCACCGCGTTGAAATTCATCCCCAGGTTGTACATGGTAAAGGACCATACGTCCGCCGCTTCGTCTATCAGCTTGGACGTGGGTTTGCCCGCGCCGTGCCCCGCCTGTGTTTCAATACGGATCAGCACAGGGTTGTTACCCGTATGCGCTTCCTGTAATGCGGATGCAAACTTGAAGGAATGCGCCGGTACTACACGGTCGTCATGGTCTGCCGTGGTCACCAGGGTGGCGGGGTACTGCGTGCCTTTTTTCAGGTTGTGCAGCGGGGAGTATTTCACCAGGTAATCAAACTGTTCGGGTTTGTCACTGCTGCCATATTCCGTTACCCAGGCCCAGCCGATGGTGAACTTCTGGAAGCGGAGCATGTCCATTACGCCCACAGCGGGGAGCGCTACCTTAAAGAGGTCAGGGCGCTGCGTCATGGCCGCACCTACCAGCAGGCCGCCGTTGGAACCGCCACGGATGGCCAGTTTGGACGGGCTGGTGTATTTTTCTTTCACGAGGTATTCTGCCGCGCCGATAAAGTCGTCGAACACGTTCTGTTTCTTTTCCAGCATACCGGCCTTGTGCCAGGCTTCGCCATACTCGCTGCCGCCACGGAGGTTCACTACTGCGTATATGCCGCCCTGCTCCATAAAGAAGAGGTTGGACACGGAGAAACCGGGCGTCATCGGGATGTTGAATCCGCCATAACCGTACAGCAGCACGGGATTCTGGCTGTTCATTTTGATGCCTTTTTTGTAAGACAGGAAGATGGGCACCTGGGTGCCGTCTTTGCTTGTAAAGAACACCTGTTTGGTTTCGTAATCGGCCGGGTTGAATTTCACCTCGGTTCTACGGAACACTTCGGATTTGCCGGTGGGGATATCATATTTATAAATGGTGGGAGGCGCTACAAAGGACGTGAAGGTGTAGAACAGGGTGTTGTCTTCCTTCTTGCCGCCAAAACCGCCCGCTGAGCCGATGCCCGGCAGTGCGATGTTTTTCTCCAGCTTGCCGTCCACACTATACTGTACAATGCGGGTGGAAGCATCTTTCAGGTAGCTGGCAAACAGTTTGCCGCCTGCCGTGCCTACGCCCTGCAATACTTCTTTCTGCTCGGGGATCACCAGTTTCCAGTTTTCCTGCGCGGGATTTTTCGGGTCCACCAGTACCAGTTTGTAGTTAGGCGCGTCGTGGTTCGTGAGCAGCAACAGTTTGTCCCCCACGTTTTCCACTACGGAAGGCTCGTACGCAAAACCTTTTACCAGCAGTTTAAAATCCGTCTGGGAGGGGTCCTGGAGGTCGCGGTAATACAGTTCGTTGCCGCTGGTGCCTTCGGTGGTGTTGAGGATGAGGAAACGCTCGTCTTCGGTAAGACCAACGCCCGCATTGCGGAGGGGGTGGTCTTTGTCCACGTAGATCAGCTGATCCTGGTCCTGGGTGGTGCCTACCTTGTGGTAGTATACTTTATGGAATTCGTTCTTTTTGGAGAGTTTGCTTTTTTCGTCCGGCGCGTCGTAGCGGCTATAATAGAAGCCGTCGCCTTTCCAGGAGAGGCCGGAAAACTTGATCCAGTCCAGTTTGTCGCTCAGCAGCTGTTTGCTGGCTACGTCCATGACGAAGGCTTCCTGCCAGTCCGATCCGGCTTTGGCGATGAGGTAGCCGCAGTATTTGCCGTCTTTGGAGAAGCTGAGGGAGCCGAGGGCAGCCGTTCCTTTGTCGGACAGCTTGTTCGGGTCGATGAACACTTCGGGGGCGCCGTTCAGGCCTTCCTGGCGGTAAAGCACGGCCTGGTTCTGAAGGCCGTCGTTTTTATAGAAGTAATAATATTTGCCTTCGCGGAAGGGGGTGCCGTAGCGGGGGTAGTTCCAAAGCTCTTCCAGGCGTTTTTTCACCTGGGGGCGGAAAGGGATGGAAGCGAGGTAATTCTGGGTAACGCCGTTCTGGGCGTCTACCCAGGTTTTGGTATCCGCGGCGTTGTCATCTTCCAGCCAGCGGTAGGCATCTGTGATCTTTTTGCCGTGGTAATCATCCACGGTATCTACTTTCCGGGTAAGGGGATAAGAGATTGGAGCTTGTTGTGCGGCCAATGGTCCAGCAACTAACGACATCAAAACACCCATGGCTACATGTTTATGGTTTAATTTTGTCATACATATATATTTTAAAAAAAGTTGGGCATTTATTTGATTAAAATTAAAAATTTAGGTTAATTCATCGAATAATGATAGGAAACTATTTAAAAATGTTAATTTTGTGCGCTCTTTTAATGGGCGGCTACAGGCAATATTACTATGAAATGACCATTCCATGTGGCCATTGAAGAGAAAATTTTAAGTCGACACATGGATTGCATCCTATGTGGCCATTGAAAATAAATTAAGATGGCACATAAAATAACATTACATGTGCCCTTTGATGAATTTTAAGACAACACATGAAAAAAGTGAACAACATCGCAGTTCTTACCTCCGGAGGCGATGCCCCGGGGATGAACGCAGCCATCAGGGCGGTAGTAAGAACGGGAATTTATCATCATCTGAATGTGTTCGGCGTGATGTATGGCTACAAGGGGATGTTGACCGGCGAGATCTTTCCTATGGAATCCAAATCTGTGGCCAACATTATACAGCGTGGCGGCACAGTTCTGAAAACAGCGCGCTGTAAGGAATTCTACGAAGCAGACGGGCGGAAAAAAGCTTATGAGAACCTGAAGAAATTCGGGATTGACGGGCTGGTGGTGATCGGCGGTGACGGTTCCTTTAAAGGAGCGCAGAAATTCAGCCAGGAATTTGATATCCCCTGCATCGGTTTGCCGGGTACCATCGATAAAGACATTGCCGGCACCGATTTCACTATCGGGTTCGACACTGCGGTGAATACAGCCGTGGAAGCCATCGATAAGATCCGCGATACCGCGGATGCCCACGACCGCCTTTTTATCATCGAAGTAATGGGCCGTGATGCCGGGTACATTGGCCTGCACAGCGGTATTGCCACCGGCGCGGAGCACATCCTCATCCCCGAGCGCAAAACCAATATCGATGATGTGATAGACGACCTCCAGGCCAACGAGCGCCGCCAGAAAATGGTGAACCTCATTGTGGTAGCTGAAGGCGACGAATTTGGCGGCGCGAACGAAGTAGCCCGTCACGTACAGGAAAGAATGCCCCAGCTGGACACACGCGTGTGTATCCTGGGCCACATCCAGCGCGGCGGCTCCCCCACCACTATGGACAGGCTGCTGGCCAGCAGGATGGGTTACGCAGCGGTAGACGCCCTCATCGGCGGCACTTCAAACGTAATGATCGGCATCGTTAATAATAAAATTCAGTATACTCCGCTCGATAAGGCCGTTAAAGCCAAACAAAAGATCGATCCGGAATGGTTTAAGATTGTCAAAATTCTTGCGAGTTAAATAAACGTCTATGAGTACAAAAGATTTATCCAAATACTTTCACAAGGAAATGGACAATGATGCCGGAGCGGCGCATGCTAAGCAGAAGACCAAAATTGTAGCCACAGTTGGGCCTGCCTGCGATACCTATGAGAAGTTATTGGAACTCGTACAGGCCGGGGTGAATGTATTCCGCCTGAACTTTTCCCATGGCAGCCATGAAGACAAGCTGCGGATCATCACTTACATCCGCCAGATCAATAAAACGGAACCTTACAACATCGCCATCCTGGCGGATCTGCAAGGCCCGAAACTGCGCGTAGGCGAGATCGAGAACAATGCGCTCCCGCTGAAAACAGGAGACATCCTCACCTTTACCACGGAAAAATGCGTGGGCACCATGGAAAAGATCTACGTGTCTTACCATGACCTGCATAAAGACGTGCGTCCCGGCCAGAAGATCCTGCTGGATGACGGTAAGATCGAAACCGTAGTGAAAGAGATCACCCCCGATCATATGATCAAGGCAGAAGTACTGCTGGGCGGTATTCTTTCTTCCAAAAAAGGTTTTAACCTGCCGGATACCAAAGTATCCCTGCCCGCACTGACCGAAAAAGACGTGGTGGACCTGGAGTTCATCATCGACCAGGAGTGCGACTGGGTAGCATTGTCTTTCGTGCGCAACGTAAAAGACCTTGGCCTGCTGCGTAAACGCCTGAAAGAACGCAATTCCAAAATGAAGATCATCTCCAAGATCGAGAAGCCCGAGGCTATCCAGAACCTGAAGGAGATCATCTGGGAAAGCGACGGCGTAATGATCGCGCGTGGTGACCTGGGTGTGGAACTGCCGGTAGAGCAGATCCCCATGATCCAGAAAGATATTATCCGCAAATGTATCCACCGCGCGAAGCCTGTAATTGTGGCTACGCAGATGATGGAATCCATGATAGACCGTACCCGCCCGAACCGCAGCGAGATCACGGACGTGGCGAACGCAGTGCTGGAAGGCGCGGACGCGGTGATGCTGAGCGGCGAGACCGCCACCGGCAACCACCCTACCCTCGTGATCCAGACCATGCGCAAGATCATCGGCGAAGTGGAAAAAGAAAGCATCATTTACAACCGTAACCTGATCCCTCACCATCACTCCCCCACCTTCCTGAGCGACGCGCTTTGTTACAACGCGTGTAAGATCGCCGAAGACCTGGAATCAGACGCGCTGATCGGTATGACGCAGAGCGGTTACACCGGCTTCATGCTGTCCAGCTACCGTCCCAAATCCCCGCTGTTCATCTTCACAAAAGAAAGAACGCTGGTGAACCAACTGAGCCTGAGCTGGGGCGTACGCGCCTTCTACTACGGCGAAGAAGAAAGCCTGGACGATATCTTCTCCGATCAGATCAACATCCTGAGCGAAAGAGGATTCCTGAAACCCGGCGATGTGGTGGTGAACACCGGCAGCACGCCCGTTAAAGAGCATCTGCCTACGAACATGCTGAAGATCACAAGGGTTCCTGAATAAGGGGCTGAGCATACTTTTGAAGAAGCCGGTACAGTATACTGTACCGGTTTTTTTATTATTTTTATTCCATGCCGTTCCGTTATATTTTATCCCTTATACTCCTGCTGGCCTTCTCCGGCGCATCCGCGCAATCACGGATCATCACGCTCGAAAAGCCACCCCGGTTCAAAGGTGGCGATGAAGCTTTGGATTACCTGCTGACCCGGAACATCCGCTACCCCGCCACCGCGGAGAAAGAAGGTATAGGTGGCGTGGTGATAGTACAATTTATAGTGGATTCATCAGGGCAGGTATGGGACATTTCCGTGCCAAACGGCCTGCACCAGGACCTGGATGCGGAAGCAATCCGGGTGATAGCGCTCACGGACGGCAAATGGGAGCCCGGCATACAGGACGGTAAACCTGTGGCTGTACAATTCGGATTGCCCGTCCGCTTCACTCCCTCCAACTTCGGCATCAGGGTGGCGGAAACCGTAGATCTGATGCCGGTGCACCCGAACGGAGACGAAGGCGTGAGTTTCCTGGTTTACCGGTACACCCGTTACCCCAAATCAGCCGTCAAAGAAAATATCAGGGGTACGGTAATCGTGCAATTCAGTGTGAGCGCCACCGGCCAGGTATCTGACTACGCTATAAAAAAAGGATTACGTGAAGACTTTGATAAAGAAGCGCTCAGAGTAGTCCGCAAGCTCGGCAGCTGGGTGCCTGCGCAATACAGGGGCCAAAGGGTTCCCGTGACTGTTACCATGCCCGTCTATTTTTCACCGCCGCGAAAGCCGGACAGAACAAAAAACGTGCAGGAAGATTCCCGGTATGATCCTGTTTATTACTGAGTATTCCCCCTGGCTTTTACGGGTGGCTATCCCCTTTTGTACGTGAACGCGTAGATCAGCACAGCGATGAGCATAATTCCCAGCCCGGCCAGGCATACGCCCGTCCATTTCCCGATATCCCACACCCACAGCCCAATGCCGGAACCTATGGAAGTACCGATAAAACTAACGGTCATAAACACCGTGTTCATCCGGTTGCGCGCTTCGGGCAGCAATGCGTAGATGCGCGTCTGGTTCGACACGTGAACGCCCTGCAGGCCAAGGTCCAGCAGCACGATGCCGGCGATGATGCCGATCAGGGAATTGCGGAAGACCCAGAATACGATATACCCCGCCAGTATACAGGCAATGCCGTAACCAATGGCGATGCGCGGGTTCTTTTTGTCCGCAATACGCCCGATGAGCGGGGCGCCTAATGCCCCGGTAGCCGCGGCGAGCCCCATGAGGCCGATTATATCGCTTCCGAAATTATAAGGAGGGTTGGATAACAAAAACACAGAAGTGGTCCAGAACAGCCCGAAAACGGCAAATCCGCAGGCGTTGATCAGCGATGCCTCTCTCAGCAGCGGCTGCTCTTTCACCAGCGTGAACAACGAACGCATCAGCGCGCCATAGCTGCCCGTGAATGCGGGTTTGTTTTTAGGGAACGTCAGCGCCATGATCGCCATCATCAGGAAAGACAGCCCGCCCGCTATCCAGAACATGGCGCGCCAGCCAAGATGCTGCCCTACCACCCCGCTCACCGTCCTGGACAACAAAATCCCGATCAGCAGCCCGCTCATGATCACGCCGATCACCTTTCCCCGTTTGGACGGCTCCACCAGGCCCGCCGCCAACGGCAGGATCAGCTGCGGAACAATGGACGTGAACCCGATCACAAAACCCATCACCTTCAGCATCCCGATGTTCACAGACATAGCGGCGGCAAACAATGCCGCAACAGCCAGGCCCGTCATCACGAGTATCTGCCCGCGGCGCTCCAGCTTGTCTCCCAGGGGCACGCAGAACAGCAGCCCCATGGCATAACCGATCTGGGTGAAAAAAGTGACCTGCCCCGCGTTGGATTCTGAAACGTTGAACTCCCGGCTGATAAGCACCAGCAAAGGTTGTGAGTAATAGATATTGGCAACGATAAGACCTGTGCACAAGGCCATCACCGCAATGTTCAGCTTGCTTAACGACATGTTTCCCGTTGATTGAGGATGCAAAGTTAACTGTTTTGCAACAAGTGTTGCCACACACAAAATTCCTTAACTTTATAACATGACGTTCAAGAGCATATACCCCTACACGCAGGAAACCATTGCTGAATATCCGGCCCATACGCGGGAGGAGATCGACAAAAAGATGCAGGCGGGCTGGAAAGCTTTTGCCTCCCTCAGGCAGGAAGGCCTGCAAAACCGCTGTACCTGGATGTTACGCGCGGCGGAGCTGCTGAAGGACAATGTCACGGAACACGCCACCATCATTTCGAAAGAGATGGGTAAAACGCTGAAGGAAGCGAAGGCCGAAGTGCTGAAGTGCGCTGCCACCGCCGAATATTATGCCGCCAATATTGAACCGCTGCTGCAACCCCGCCTGATCAATTCAGATGGCAAAAAAAGCTACGCCGCATTTGAACCCAAAGGGATCGTGCTGGCCATTATGCCCTGGAATTTCCCTTACTGGCAGGTGTTCCGCTTTGCGATACCGAACCTGCTGGCCGGTAATGCCGCCATGCTGAAACACGCCAGCAATGTGAGCGGCTGCGGGCTGGCTATTGAAAAACTATTCCTCGATGCCGGTTTTCCCGCAGGATCTTTTCAAACGGTACTGGTATCGTCCAAAGAAATGGAACCGCTGATAGCGGACAGCCGGGTGCAGGGCGTTACCCTCACGGGCAGCACGCCCGCGGGCATGAGCGTTGCGGCGCTGGCCGGCAAATACATCAAAAAGACTGTGCTGGAACTGGGCGGCAGCGACCCGTTCATCGTGCTGAAAGACGCCAACCTGGCTGAAGCCGCCAAAGTAGCCGTAAAAGCGCGTATGCAGAACGCGGGGCAGAGCTGTATCGCCGCCAAAAGATGGATCGTGGAAAACAGCATTGCGGAAGATTTCACACAACAGGTGCAGTCCATCATCACCTCACTCAAACAGGGCGACCCTTTCCTGCCTGATACGGATACCGGCCCCATGGCCCGGCCGGACCTGGCGGAGGAACTGGAGAAACAAATGGACCAGTCCATAGAAAAAGGCGCGCAGCTGCTGGCAGGCGGTGAGCGGGATGGCTGCAATTTTATCCCAGCACTGCTCACGAACGTGAAGCCCGGCATGGCGGCGTTTGACGAAGAAACTTTCGGCCCCGTGGCCGCCATCATCACTGCAAACGATGAAGCCGCCGCCATCCGCCTGGCAAACCAGACGCCCTTCGGCCTCGGCGCCGCCCTCTGGACCAAAGACATCGAAAAGGCCGCCCGCCTCGCTACCCTCATCGAAAGCGGCAACGTGTTCATCAACGCCATGGTGCGCTCCGATGCAAGGCTCCCCTTCGGCGGCATCAAGCAGTCCGGCTACGGGCGTGAACTGAGCGTGGAAGGCGTCCATGAATTTATGAATATCAAAACCGTCTATATCCAGTAAAGGCGGTCAACATGGTTGTCCATGACCGCTCCAACTTAGTTGTATTTCCGTTGATTTCCACTTATCCTTTATTGAATCATAGGGGTAAGATGTATCTTTGGACGTCTTAAAAAGATATAACCTGACTAATATGCATAACCTGACTGTAATGGCAATTGCCGGCGCGAACCACGTGCGCCTTCCGCAACCATTTATTCCGGCTGTTTATTACCACATCTGACAGGACGCAAAGGCGCCCCGCAGACTTTTTGTTGCTATCTATTTCCCCTTAACTACATCTTTATTGGGCCTGTGTAAATAAAGATCTGACATGTTCGAACCTACGACGTTACCCGTCATGAACAACCTAACTATTACTGATACAAGGGTAACACAAAAAATGGACCTCGTGGTCCCCTGCTGCAACCCGCCGGAAGGATGGGTATTGCAAATGGCCTCAGATTACCATCAGCTATGCCAGCTGATGCCCGATACCGTCATCAGGCTCATCCTGGTGAACGACGGCTCCGTACGCAACGTAACGCCGCTGCACCTGCAGCAGTTGCGGGCGCATATACCGGACGTTCGTATCATAGACCATCCCGTGAACCGCGGGAAAGGTTATGCTGTCCGTTTAGGCGTAGCCGTAGCCGATGCGCCTTACCTGGTATGCACCGACTTCGATTTTCCCTTTGGCGTGGAAGCCGTGAAACTGGCGTATGAACAGCTGCTCCGCGGCTCGGACATAGTAGCCGGCACCCGCGGGGACCAATACGTAAAGCTGCTGCCCCCTACCCGCAAGATCATCACGCGTGTGAACAGGCTTATGAACCGCTACCTGCTGCAACTGCCGGTGGCTGACGCGCAGGCGGGCCTGAAAGCATTCAACAGCCGCGGCCGCTGCGAATTCCTTTCCACGAACATCAACGGCTTTTTGTACGACAGCGAATTTGTCTCCCGCGCAGGTAGGAACAAAACGCTCAATATCCGCACGATCCCGATCGTCTGCCGGCCGGATATCCGTTTCTCCGAATTCAAGTCAACTACGCTGGTGCGTGAATTTTTTAACTTTATGGGCATCCTGATAAAACGATGAAAAATAAACAGATACTGATCAGTGTGGATGTGGAGGAGTTCGACATTCCCCAGGAATACGGGCAGGCCGTCCCTTTTGAGGAAAAGCTCGAGGTAAGCCGCCAGGGCGTGCTCAAGACCCTTGCGTTATTTGATGAACTGGAAGTAAGGGCTACGTTTTTTATCACCGCTTTATGGGCAAGATATTTTCCCGAACTGGTGCAGCGCATTGCGGAGAAACATGAGATCGCTTCACATGCTTTTTACCACGATCGGTTCCAGGAGCAGGACCTGCTGCATTCCCGCACGGAGCTGGAGCGCATCAGCCGCTGCACGGTGAAAGGATTCCGCATGCCAAGGCTGCAGCCGGTGAACATGGAAGCCCTGGCCGATGCGGGATACACTTACGACGCATCCCTGAACCCCACCTGGCTGCCCGGCCGGTACAACAACCGCCAGGACCCGCGCCATGTACACCGGCAGGAAGGCATGTGGATCATGCCTTCGTCCGTAACACCGGGGCTTCGTTTGCCGGTATTCTGGCTGAGCCTGAAAAACATGCCGCTGTGGTTCACCCGTTATTGCAGCGGGCGCATACTGGCAAAGGAGGATTATTTTTCATTTTATTTCCATCCCTGGGAGCTGGAAGATATCAGCGCATACAAGCTGCCTTTATATGTAAAAGGCGTACGCGGAAAACGTTTGTATGATAAGATGTATTCATTCCTGTCATGGCTGAAGGAGCGCGGTACATTCGTAACACACTCGGATTATCTGGCCACGCGGGATTCCTGAAAGACCTGCCTTTTTATTTTGTTTTCTTTGCCTTGGCAACCACTTCCGGCGGGTGTGCATAATCGTTCCAGTATGCCTCCGCCTGTTCTGCCGTGAGATCGCCATCGAAAGTGATCACGCGGTATTCCTGGAGGTAATCATTGCCCGGCTCCAGTTTCCAGGCTTTGTCTTTGGTGGGGCTGAACTCTGCGAACACCTGCCCGTTCTGATCTTTTTCCGGCCATATGCGAAGCGGCTGCGGAGCGTTGAAGTTCTTAGGAGAAGACAATACGAGGATGCCGCCCTGGCCGCCTTTCAGCGCGCCGGTTATTTTGAACCAGCGGGCATGCGTCATGTCGCCGTCTTTGCGGGTCTTGCCTTCGGAAGTGAGCACTGCGCTGTTCTCATTGTTCCACTTTTCCGCGCCACGGAACCCGAAACCGCCGCCGTAACGGTATTCTTTCAGGATGATGGGAGAAGCCGTACCGCAGGTGAGTTTTGAATTATAATCCCAGATCAGCACATCTTTTGTGCCGCAATAAGCGGTCACTTCCAGTTCTTCTTTGATGGCCGTCTTATCCGGCGTTCCTTTCCCCAGCACCACATGATCCTGCACCTGCAAAAAACCGCCCCATACCGGGCCGGACACGCTGCGGTTGCGGTTGCTTTCAAAGTTGACCCTTACGGTGCCGGACAGTTTTTTCAGGTTCCAGAAGTCGATGGTCTGGCCTTCAAACTCGGTGTCCGTCCAGGGATTCCATATGCCGTAGTGATGGTAGTGGTCTTTGGGCTGGATGTTTGTAAGCACTTTTCCGCCGGGCGTATAAGCGGGGTGGATAAATCCTCCCCTTCTGAACGCGGTATCCACGCCGGCGGGCACGTCCTTGATGGCTGCCTGGTAAAACAGTACGGTTTCCGCACCGCGCTTGACCGTAAAACCTTCCGCTGTATTATCGACCGTCACGGCTTCGGTGGCATTGGAGGCCAGTGCATCCTTCGTGTTTGTCCAGAGCTCAAAGGTGCGCGTCTTTCCAGGCAGCAGATCCGCGCCGAGGTTCCAGGCGATCCTGCCGTTGCCGGTCTGCGACAGCACTGGAGTCTTCTTTTTCCCTTCCACCAGGTAAAGCTGGTAAACTGCTCCCTCTTTCGGCTGAACCGGGTGGGAGATGATCGTATTATGACGGGTGTATTTCCCGGCTTTCACCGTGTAAACGAGGTGCAGCAGGGAATCCTGTGCCCGGGCTGAGATGGCAAATAATGTGATCATGATCAGGCTGGCATAACGCGGGTACTTCATATGGATTGATTGTAATGAGGGATTAAAATACTCATTCCTCCGCATTTATGCAATAAGGGCGAAATAGCTTAAATTCGTAACCGTTACACCACCCCAAACACACCCCAAACATGAAAAAGGAAAAACTCATCGTTTCCAACCGTGCCGCATTGGAAAAAAAGTACGGCGCCAAACACACTTCCATTCTTAAAGATCTGAAAGCCATCCAGGCCGCTGACAAAAAACGCGGGCTAATCAGCGAGATCATATTCCTGGACGATGCCGCTGTTATGAAAAAATACAAATCCGCCGCCGTAAAGACCGCCGGCAGCGCCAAACAGAACAAACTGGCCATAGACGGCCTCTTCAAACATTTCCAGCCGGATTACCTCATGATAGCGGGCGCGCAGGACATTGTGCCGTTCCAGCCGCTGGAAAACCTGCTGTTCGGCGAAGACGATGAAGACCAGCTGATCCACAGCGATCTGCCCTACGCCTGCGAAACCGCCTACAGCACCAATCCCGGCAAATTCGTATCCCCCACCCGCGTGGTGGGCCGCCTCCCGGACGTGCCCGGCGGCAAGGACCCCGCTTATTTTCATTCCCTGGTAGCGGATATTACCGGCAACAAACCCGGCAAACAACAGGATTACCGGAAATATTTCAGCATCAGCGTACACGACTGGCGCCTGTCCACACAGGAAAGCCTGCACAATATCTTCGGGGACAATGCCTCGCTTCAGCTCTCGCCCCTTCTTGGCCCGGAATGGACCAGCACACAGCTGAAAGCCAAAACACATTTTATCAACTGCCACGGCGCGCTGGACGATCCGAGCTATTACGGGCAGAAAGGCAAAAAGTTCCCCGAGGCCCTGCGCTCTTCCCTGCTGTCCAGAAAGATCAGCAAGGGCTCGATCGTAGCCGCGGAATGCTGTTACGGCGCCCAGCTCTACGATCCGGCAAAGACGGAAACGGCGCACCTGAGCATTGCCAGCAATTACCTGCTGAACCACGCCATTGCTTTTGCCGGCAGCTCCACGATCGCCTACGGCCCGGCCAAAGGCCAGGGGCTGGCGGACCTGCTCACCCAGTATTTCCTGATCAATACCATCAAAGGCGCTTCCACCGGCCGCGCTTTCCTGGAAGCCCGTCAGCGTTTCCTCGATGAAATGGGCCCTGCGCTGGACCCTTACGAACTGAAGACCATCGCGCAGTTTTACCTGCTGGGCGATCCTTCGCTGGTGGCCGTAGCGATGCCCGCCAGGGCGATGGAAGACCAGCGGCGGAACCGCCGGGATGGCATGATGGCAAAAGGAGTGGCCCTTTCCGCCTTTATTTCAGTACCGAAGCCGCTGAAAGAGAAGAAGGAGGATACAGCAGTTTCAGCCTTCCTGAAGCGCCGGAAAATGCCTCAAAAACTCAATAAAAAAGTATTCATCAACGAAACGAAGTCTTCACCGCTCACACGCGGCATGAAATCGTTCACGGCACCCGTGAAATTTCATGTATATTCGGCAAGCACCGTTCACGGGAAGTTCAAGAGCACGAATGTGCTGGTGGTGAAGGAAAGGAACGGTGAAATACTGGGGCACCGCGAATATGTCAGACGTTAAGAAAAATAAGCCGCAAACCGTAAAAGGCCGCCTGGTGCTTAAAACCTTCGCCAGAACGACCAAAAGCGAGAGCCTGGGGGTATACCTGGAGACGGCAGACGGTAGTTTCCTGATCCGCCCCGCCGGCGGCAATCCCTTTGCGGACAACCCTTTGGCCGAACTGGCCGGGAAATATATAGAAGCGACGGGCAGGAAGAGTGACTATGTGTTCTTCGCCCGCAGCTGGCGAGAGATTCCAGCGCCGGACGCCTGATTGTTAACACCAAACTAATCCTGTTATTTCCACCCGTAATATTGCCTGCGCTGCGGTAAGGAGGCGTCGTAACTTTAGTATAACTAATCTGTCGCGCCATGATACTCCGCCATTCTATCATCCGGCAGGCTGTTACTATTTTTGCAGTCTTACTGCTATGTATCCCCCTGCAATCGAACAGCCAGCACGTGAACAAAATCATGCAGCAGAAAACAGCTGCCCTCCTCGGTACTTATTACGTCTCCTTCAAATCAGAAACCGGTGTCCTGCGCTATATCCTGCATATAGACAGCACGCGTGGCATGTTCTTTTACGGAAGGATGGAAAACGACCAGCGTTACCATCCCAAGTGGAAGGATTTCTGCCATATCAAAGGCATTCTGGCGCCGGGCAAAAACCATGACTTCATCATGAAGCCGGACCTGCGCAACAACCTGCCGTACAACCTGGTGTGCCGCCCGCATGAGTGGGTGCTGAACAACAAGGTGTATTTCAGGTTCAGGGAAGAAAACATCATCAGCGGTTACATGGTCGTCTCCAACGATTTTAATGCGCCGCCGTTCAGCTTTTCAGGTATGAAACAGGAGTCTGAGCATTTCGCCGCCAGCGCCGACGTGCCACTCTCGAAACTGAAGTAATCCGGCTAAAATTTACAGGCCGTCTTTTCCTGGTTTTACCGGGAAGAGATGGCCTTTTTTTGCATAAATGAACTAAATCAAAAGCCCTGCAAAAAACCCGGGGAAAGATGTAGTTGCATTAAAAGAAGGGAAGAAAAAAACAGGCGCTTATTAAAAAGCCCTGTGCAATTCCGCGCCTGTACCATTCCTGTCCGCATAGATGATCTCGCCATCGCGGATCTTAATGCCGTCTGCGATATCGTCCGCCAGCAGCAGCGGGCCGTCCATGTCTGTATAGTCCAGGTAAGGGAGCAGGTGCGCCACGGCGGAAGTGCCCACGGTGCTTTCGTTCATGCTGCCTGTCATCACTTTCATGCCCAGCTCTTTCGCTTCCAGTATCATCCTGCGGGCAGGCGTGATGCCGCCGCATTTGGTAAGTTTGATATTGATGCCGTGGAAATAACCATGGCATTTTTTCACATCGCCTTCCACGATGCAACTTTCGTCCGCAATAAGCGGCAGCGCTGAATCCGCATATACTTTGCGCATGCCTTCCCAGTCTGCCGCGGGCATCGGCTGCTCAATGAATTCCACGCCCAGTCCTTTGAAGGCTTTGGCATTACGCAGCGTTTCATCCACGCCCCAGGCACAATTTGCGTCCACGCGGAACACGGCGCTGGTATGTTTTCGCAGCTCCGTGATGATAGTGATATCTTCTTTGGTACCCAGCTTGATCTTGTAGATCGGCCAGGGGAACTCCTGTAGTTTCTTCACCATGTTCTCCACCGTATCTATACCGATCGTGTAGTCCGTCATGGGATTATGGGAAGGGTCCAGGTTCCAAACTTCGTACAGTTTTTTGCCTTGCTGTTTGGCATAAAGGTCGTGGGCCGCAAGGTCCAGCGCGCAGAGCGCGAACATGTTATCCGCCAGGCGTGGGTACATGGCTTCCCAGAAAGCCTCCGGCGTATCAAGATGGTATGCTTCAATAAAAGACCGGTGCTTGTTGATAGCGGCCATCAGGCCGGGGACGGTGATGTTGTAATAGGCATTGTCCGCCGTTTCGCCGATACCGCTAAGGCCGTTCTGCCGCAGTTCTGCTACCAGCAAAGGTTGCACGTCCTTGCTTTTTCTCGATATCGTAAACGTATGCCTGAATTTCAGTTCGAAGGGATACAGTGTCAGCTCCATAGAATAAATATACTGCGGGATTGTGGCATTTCCTATCTGCAAGAAAGCCGGCGCCAGCGGGCGGTTAAACGCGCGGACATCAGGCAGTATGCCGGTTTAAAACCTTTTATCATCCGTCATACAGTTGCCAGGATCGTGATAGCATATTAACCGGATCAACTCCGGATCAAGTCCGCCTCATCTCCACCTCAACTCCGCCTTCCCTATACTTCTCCTATACCGACCGTAGCTGGTTCCCAGCTATTTACCGGTAGCGACAGCATAGTTTTCAGGCAAAAGACAAAATACTATCATAACAGGGCTTTTTTACCGCCCGCCTTCTTTCACCATAGCCAGCATTTTCTCAGTCAGCTGTTGCGACGCACAAAGCGTTTCCAGCGTAAGGGGCATGCGGTAACGCCAGTACCAGGGCGTAATAGCGGGTACGTTAATACGCTCCTCCTCCGGCGTCCGTTGGGGCAGGGTCGTGTCCAGCGCCAGCCAGTCCTGCATTTGCAGGATGCACCACATCGCCGGGGATTGCAGGTGCAGGCGGATGATCTCTTCTTCATTGCCGGGCGCATATCCGCGCAGGGTGCTCATATCGTGGGTGGAGGGAGTAACGACGGAAAGATAGGGCGCCTGTGCCGGCGTTTGGCCAGCCTGTTTGGGCATAGGCAATACTTCCAGGCTGAGGATGCCCAGTCTTTGCAATACACCCGGCACACAATGCGGTACCATTCCAAGGTCTTCACCACATACCAGCATATCTGTGGCGGATTGCAGCACGGGCAGTTTGCGCAGTGCTTCTTTTTCCCAGAGCTCATCGTGGCGGTGATAAAAGAAGTGCGTGGAAAGCTGCTTCAGGGATTCCTGCACGGCAATGTCCAGCGCCAGGAAAGAGGCAGTCCGGTGCAGATCAAAACGGGGATGGAATTCACCCGGCGATGGCTCCACAAAAATGACATTGGCGATAAGATCGTAAAGTCCCTGACGAATATCGGGGTCTTCTTCCGTAATGTCCGCCTGGTGACGGTAAACATCCCGCAGCCGGTAATGGCCGTCGCCGGCAGGCTCCAGGTAAATGGACCTTACCTTTACGGCATCGCCGCTGAAGATGCTGTACAACACAGCGTCCGTAATGTATGGCTCACAATACCGGGCATGGGTGAAAGGAATGCCCCAGTCAAAGATCTCCTGTTCTGTAAGCGGTTTTGCGGGATGGAAATAGCCCAGTATGCCTTCTTTTTCACGCCGCGGGATCTGCCACAGCCGGAAAAAACCCAGCACATGATCTATCCTGAAAGCGGAGAAATACTGCGCCATATGTTGCAGGCGTTGCTTCCACCAGCTGTAACCGGTCGCTTCCATAATGGGCCAGTTATAAGCCGGGAAGCCCCAGTTCTGGCCCTTTTCGGCAAACTCATCCGGCGGCGCGCCCGCCTGCACGGTGGTATCGAACAATTCGGGCATAAAAGACACATCCGCGCTGTGCAGGTACATGCCAACCGGCAGATCGCCTTTGATGGCAATGCCTTTGCTGTGCGCATAAGCGACCGCTTCGCTGAGTTGCAGGTGCAGGTGGTACTGCACGAAATAATAAAAACCCCGCTCATTGTTGTTATCGCGCGCGTTGCAAAAAACAGCGTAAGGTTCCAGCCAGTAGCGGTTAGCATTCACCCAGCCGCCATATGTTTCATCTGCTTTAAAACTTTGATAAAATGTTTTTAATGCCTGTGTCTTGAACCGGATCGTGGTTTCATAATCCATATCGGGCAGGGCATTGAGCGTGGATTGCATGGCCGCATAACCGTCCGCTTTACCCAGCCCCGGCAGGTGAATGTACATGGGATGCAGCGCAAAGGCGGAGATAGCGGCATAAGGATATGAATCTTTCCAGCTGTGATCCGCAATGGTATCGTTCACTGGCAGCAGCTGCACCAGGCGCTGACCGGTAGAAGCCGCCCAATCCGCCAACAGGCGCAGGTCTGCAAACTCCCCGCAGCCCAGCCCGTTTTCCGATCTCAATGAAAATACCGGCACCGCCACACCCGCGCCTTTCCAGGGCTGATAGTTGAACCGGGCATAGTTGTCATCTATTAAACTGGGGCCTGAGGAGTGAAATGAACGGTTCTCCCCTGCTTCGTATTCCCTGCCGTCCAGCAGGTACTTATATTCCACAGCCTCGCCCGGAAGGATGTTCACATCCGCCGCAAACCGCCCGTCTTCGCGCGCCCGCATCTTCACAGCGGCGGTAGTATCCCAGTTCCCCAGCGCTTCAACGCTCCCGGTCAGCCACACTTCCCTGCCGCTCTCCAGCAATGGCGCGCTCACCTGGAAATAATGTGAAGCACTACGCTCCACATTCTCAGGAGAATGATAAAAATACACATCCCTGAAAGGCGCTTTCATCAGGCTGTCCGCCACACGCCCCGGCTGCCGCCATTCATCGCGGATGGTCAGCTCCTGCTCGCCGGGAAGCAAAACAAGGCGCCTTTCAGCCTGTTCCGGGAGGTCCCAGCCATGTGTGAATATGTAATGATAGCGTAATTCCGGAAGGTCCCATTCCAGCTCTATTGTCCAATGATCCTGATCGTACCAGGTCATAGGCAGTACGCTGCCGGTGTGAAGGGCGAGGGAAAGCTGTTGGCCCCACGAAGTGGAGAACCGGACAAAAAAACGCAGCGTCATAACCGGGAAATTACAAAAAAAGCGGGCCGGTTCCTTTTACCTGTAAAAAAGGAACCGGTCCGCCATATACATTCCACGTTATGTTTTTATCGTTTTTGCAGCTTGCGCGTAATCGTGCGGCCGCCGTGCTGTAACTGCAGGATGTACATCCCGCCCGGGATTTCGTTGCAACGGAACATCACGGAGTGTTTGCCCGCCGTAAGATGACCGTTCACCAATACCGCCGTCACGCGGCCGTTGAGGTCGTATACCGCCAGTTTCGCCTGGCCCGCTGTCTTCAGTTCAAAGTCTATTTTCGTTTCGGCGGAGAAGGGGTTCGGGTAATTGCTGAGTACTACTCCCGCGTCTCCCGTCTCTTCCGGTTTGTTGAGTGCCATCTTCGCAAACGACCCTCCCGTATTGATCTTCACTTCGGTGTAACTGTTCCATGCATTCACTGAATTGCCATGGCCCACGATACGTACATACTTCGCGGAAACGGGCGTGATATTAAAGGTTTCCAGCGCAGTGGAAGTGCCATTGCTGGTAACGCCGCTCGCCGCGGTAGTCCAGGATGTGCCGTTCTGCCCTACCAGGATATCGAAAGTAGACGTACGCGTATTACCATTATAAAAAGCGATCTGCACACTGCTCACCGTTTGCGCCGTGCCCAGGCAGAACTGTATCCACTGGCCGTCTCCACTCGCGGACCAGCGGGTGTTCAGATCATCGTCCAGCGCATTGGCGGGCACATTGCCATCGTCTTCACTGGCCGTCACCGGATCGCAGGCAGGCGTACCCTGTTCCACGATCTGTACTTCGGTGTAGCTGTTCCAGGCGTTTACATTGTTCCCATGACCGAGTATGCGCACATATTTGGCGGAAACGGGCGTAAAGCTGAATGTCTCCAGTGCGAGGGAAGTGCCGCTGCTTTGCAGGCCGGTGGCTACGTTCGTCCAGCTGGTGCCGTTGGAGGACACCTGTATGTCGAATAATGAACGGCGCACGTTACCACTATAGAAAGCGATCTTCACCCCGCTTACGGTGGCGATACTGCTCATGCAGAACTGTATCCACTGCGGGTCTCCGGAGGCGGACCAGCGCGTGTTCAGATCATTGTCCAGCACATTGGCGGCCACGTTCCCGTCATCTGTACTGGCAGCTACCGGCACGCAGGAAGGCACCGCATTCACCGTGATGTTCACCGCGGAAGAGGTGGTGGTGCCGTTGTTGTTATCCGTTGCTTTGGCGGTGAGGCTGTAATTGCCCACTGCCACAGTGTTCCAGGTATAGGTGAATGGTGAGGAAAGGTCTTCACCGAGTTTGGTAGCGCCCTGGAAAAATTCCACTTTGGAAACAGAACCGTCGCTGTCAGCAGCGTTCGCCGTGATGGAAACGGTAGCGGGCGCGGTAAACGTTGCGCCGGAAGAAGGCGAAGTAATGCTCACAGTAGGCGGTGTATTGCTGCCAACGCCGCTGGGACAAAGATTGGTAGTGCCTTTTGTGACACAGATGTCCGCCAGGTAAATGGTTTCGTCGCGCAGGTAAGAGGGGCTGGTGAGGCTGCGGTAGAAGCCGAATTTGGGAGCGCCGTAGCCCGCGCCGTCTTCCCACATGTCTATGTTGTTATTGGTGTAAGACAGCAGGGTAACGCCATCGCTCAGTCTTTTGATCACAAAATCCAGCGTACCGTTATTGTCGTGTTTGATCTTTACGGTCGCTTCCACCCACACGCCTTTGAACAGGCTGAGGCTTGCGGAGGCCATTACGCCGCCCGCGCCGGGATGGCCTATTTCCATTTTATTGGTGGTGCGTGGTGTAAGGTGCAGAATAGGCGCACCGCTGCCATGACCGTTGCCATAGGCTTTCAGCTGCATGATATGCGTGAAGTTCGGCGACTCCTGGAAGTTCGCATCCAGCTTAAATTTCCAGCGGTAATAAGAAGTAGAGCCCTGTGTGCCCTGCTGTTCGCCACCTTTTCCGCGCAGCTCGATGCGCTGGCGGTCTGTGGCGCCGCAACGGTCATCGTCCAGGTCGCGGTGAAGGGTGAAAGCAAATACATATTTGTTCAGGGTATTGTCAAACACTTCATTGATATGTTTCACCGCATGACCGCAGTCCGGCGATTCAACATTATAACCTCTGTCGTCCAACAGTTCGTAGGTATTGCCGGGGCCGTCCGCAATAGCGGTCACCTGGGCTTTGAGGCCGGCGGGCATCAGCCAGGATAGCAGCAACAGGCATATCGCCCGTTGAAGGTAAATTTTCAACATGGGAATTGGGTTTAAAGATGATCAAAAAAACAATGCTCGCTGCAGGGGGAATATGACAAGGTTAAAATGGCGTTCATAATGGCATACTGCCTTGTTTACAGGGTTTTACGGGTGTTGTTTCATAAGTGGAATGTGTTTTTACTCCATCGAATTTAATTTTTTTTCCGCAACTTCTTTATGGTTTGTATGAAATTCTCTATATTTATGCAAACGATTGCACCGCAGCGCGGATATCAACCTGACATATTGCATGAAATGAAGCCCTGTAGCAGAGTTTATCACGTTATGAAGCAGTAGAAGCTTCACTCCGTCCTTACCGCACATCTCACTTTTAAATCGCCAGAGCACCGCAGGTACGCGGCAGGATTTGTATTGCCATATAGTAACCCTTAATAAAACCCATATGAAACTACATGTATCCTTAAAAAGCATGCTGCTGTCGGTATGTATTTTTATCTGTGCCATAAACGTACAGGCACAAACGCCGGTAGCGCGCAACGGGCAACTCCAGGTGATCGGCCTGAAGCTCTGCAACTCGTTTGGCAACCCAATTCAGCTTCGTGGCATGAGCACCCACGGCATACAATGGTACGGCTGGGGCAGCTGTCTTACAGAAGCCTCGCTGGACGCGCTTGCGAACGACTGGGGCGCGGATGTGCTGCGTATTTCCCTGTACGTGCAGGAAGGCGGTTACGACACAGACCCGGCGGGCTTTACCGCACAGGTGATGCGCCTGATAGACGAAGCCACCGAACGCGGCATGTATGCGCTGGTGGACTGGCATCAGCTGACGCCCGGCGATCCCAATGCGAACCTGGCGAAAGCAAAAACGTTTTTTACGGCCATTGCCAACCAGTACAAAAATCACAACAACATCATCTATGATGTGTGCAACGAACCGAACGGCGTAACCTGGGCGCGCATCAAGACGTATGCGGACCAGATCATCCCCGTGATACGCGCCATAGACAACAATGCGGTGGTACTGATAGGCACGCACGCCTGGGCCTCCATGGGCATTTCAGACGGGCGCTCCGCGCAGGACATTGTGAGCAACCCGCTCAGTTTTTCCAACATCATGTACACCTTTCACTTCTACGCCAAATCCCACGGCGCGGAATACCTGGATGAGCTGGATTGGGCATCGGACCGCCTTCCCGTGTTCGTTACTGAATTCGGGTCGCAGGAAGCTTCCGGCGACGGGCCGAATGATTTTAACATGACGCAGCAATATATAGACCTGATGCGCACCAAAAAGATCAGCTGGTGCAACTGGAACTATTCAGACGATAACCGCACCGGCGCGGTCTGGACTTCCGGCACCTGCTCCGCCGGCCCATGGACCACCGCCCGTCTCAAACCCGCGGGCGCATGGATCCGTGAAAGAATGCGCGTGCCCGCCGATGATTTCCCCGGCGGCACTCCCACCTGCGTACCCGTATCAGCCAGCAGCGATGATGGAAACGTGCCCGCCAATGTACTGGACAATAACCTGAACACCCGCTGGTCCGCCTCCGGAGACGGCCAGTGGATACAGTTCTGCCAGGCAAATACTACCACGGTGAGCGGTGTAAAGATCGCGTTTTACAATGGCAACGTCCGCCGCTCGCTGTTTGACATACAGGTATCCGCAAACGGCACCAGCTGGACGAACGTAGCCACCGGCCTGCAAAGCAGCGGCACTTCCCTCGCGCTGGAAACATTCAGTTTCACCGGCACATCCGCCAAATATGTACGTATACTCGGCCACGGAAATAATGTAAATGCCTGGAATAGTTACACCGAGGTACAGATCGTACAGGGAGCAAGCAACACACCGCCTACCGCGAGTATCACCTCCCCTTCTTCCGGCGCAACTTTCACCGCGCCCGCTACCGTTTCCATCACGGCTAATGCAGCGGACAGCGACGGTTCTGTTTCCAAAGTGGAATTTTTCCAGGGCGCTACCAGGCTGGGTGAAGCTACCTCTTCTCCCTACAGCTATTCCTGGACGAGCGTGGCAGCCGGCAGCTACAGCCTCACCGCCAAAGCAACGGACAACAGCAACGGCACCACCACCTCTTCCCCGGTGAATATCACCGTAAACGCGGCTCCGTCCTGCCCTCCCGTAACGGCCAGTACAGATGACGGAAACGTGCCAGCCAACGTGCTGGACAATAACCTGAACACCCGCTGGTCCGCCTCCGGCGACCCGCAGTGGATACAGTTCTGCCTGGCCAGCTCACAGTCCGTGACCGGCGTGCAGATCGCATTCTACAACGGTAATGCCCGTTCTTCCCGGTTCGACATCCTTACCAGCCAGGACGCCTCCTCGTGGAATACAGCCGCCAGCAACGTACAGAGCAGCGGCACATCCACCGCGCTGGAAACGTTCAACATCACCCCGGTGTCCGCCAAATACGTGCGCATCGTGGGGCATGGCAATACGGTGAATGCATGGAACAGCTACACCGAAGTGAAGATCAACACGGGTAGTTCTCTGGCGGCTCTCGCGGTAGCAAAAACCGAGGCTGCTCCTGAAACAAACGAGCTTTCACTCAGCAACGCCCCGAACCCCTTCGGCTCACAAACCACGATCACATTCAGCCTGCCTTCGCCCGGTAAAACCAGGCTGGCGCTGGTGGATGTGCAGGGAAAAACAGTAGCCGTTATTACAGACGCCCAGCTTCCCGCGGGCAAACAAACCGTACCATTCAGCTGCAACGAAATACCCGCCGGCGCTTACATCCTGAAACTGGATCACCAGGGCAGGTCCGTAACCCGCAAGGTGCAAAAGCTCTGATCATTTAACCTGGACTGAAAAATGAAAGATGCCCGCAATTGCGGGCATCTTTTTTCTGCGGATGTCCGTATGTTATGCGGCAGATCGGGCCGGCCAAATAATTTCCTACTAAAAAAGTAGGATAATCCCGGTTTACTTGTTTACTTTATGGTAATACCAATCATTACCATAATGAAAAGACTACTTACCCTATGGCTGGCCTGCCTGTCCTTATCCCTCCAGGCACAGGACCAGCAGGCACAGATCGCGGCAAGAGCCACCGCCATATCAGCCAAACTTATTGAATGGAGGAGGCACCTGCACGAGCACCCCGAGCTCTCCAACCGTGAAGTAAAAACCGCGGCATACATCGCTGACCATCTTAAAAAACTGGGCATAGAAGTACAGACCGGCGTAGCGAAAACCGGCGTGGTGGGATTGCTGAAAGGCGGCAAACCCGGGCCGGTGGTAGCACTGCGCGCGGACATGGACGCCCTTCCCGTAAAGGAAAGAGTGGACATCCCTTTCAAATCTATCGCCACGGCGGATTATCTCGGGCAAACCGTGCCTGTGATGCATGCCTGCGGGCACGACAGTCATGTGGCCATCCTCATGGCCACCGCCGAAGTACTGGCTTCCATGAAAAAAGATATACCCGGTACCGTTAAGTTCATTTTCCAGCCCGCCGAAGAAGGCCCTCCGGGCGACGAAGAAGGCGGTGCACCGCTGATGGTAAAAGAAGGCGTGATGGACAACCCGAAAGTGGACGCAGTGTTTGGCCTGCATATCAGTTCTTCTGTTGAAGCAGGCAGCATCCGTTACAAGGCCGGTGCCACCATGGCTTCTTCCGACTGGTTCACCATTGCCATCAAAGGCAAGCAGGCGCACGGTTCCACGCCCTGGAACAGTGTGGACCCCATCGTGACGGGCACGCAGATCATTGAAGGATTACAAACCATCGTAAGCCGCCAGTCCAATATCGTGGAAGCACCGGTAGTGATCACCGTCGGCAAATTCCACAGTGGCGTGCGCAGCAATATCATTCCTGAAGAAGCCCTGCTGGAAGGCACCATCCGCACGCTGGACAGCAGGATGCAGAAAGACGTGCACGAGCGCATCCGTAAAACGGCGGTCAAGATCGCGGAGTCCGCCGGGGCAGTGGCTACCGTGACCATCGATAATAAGACCCTCGTCACCTTCAATGATTCCGCGTTGGTGAAAAAAATGATCCCTTCGCTGCAAAAGGCCGCGGGCGAGGGGCGTACGGGCACGATGAACTGGGTGACCGGTGCGGAAGATTTTTCTTTCTACGGTACCAAAGCGCCGGCGTTTTTCTTCTACCTCGGCGGTATGCCCAAAGGCAACGATCCGCAGAAAGCGCCCGGCCATCATACCCCTGATTTTTATATCGATGACAGCGAACTCTATGTAGGTGTGAAAGCGTTCTGCAATATCGTTTTTGATTACGCGAAGTTGTCCGTGAAATAGATACTTTATCCTCAAAAAAGAAGGCCGCAACAATCGTTGCGGCCTTCTTTTTTGAAATGATCTCTATCGCATCAGCAATATACTTCCCTGCACCTGGAACGGATTGCCCAGTACATCCTTACCACGGATTATATAAAAATAACTTCCCGCCGGCAGATCGGTCCCGTTCATCCTGCCATTCCAGCCCGCGCCGATCGTTTTGGTGGTGAATACTTCATTGCCCCAGCGGCTGTATACGGAGAAAGATTCCAGCGAGGATATCATCGAATATTGCGGGCGGAATACATCATTCATACCATCGCCATTGGGCGTGAACGCTGTAGGCACACCCACCGTTATCTGGTCTACTGCCTTCACGGTTACCTTCGCGGGCGGGCTCTTGCAGATGTCCGCGGAGGCAGTTACGTAATAACTTGCATCCTGTTGTAAGCCCGGCAACACAAATACGCCGGTGATATTCTGCTGCAACGGGAATGCGCCGGAAGCATCCGCGTATAAGGTGTATATAGCGGGATAAGAAACGGCTACGGTTATACGGAGCGGCAACCCCTTGCCGATAGTAATGGACTGATCAGCAGGCGGCTCCAGTAATGCGGATACGTTTTCCACGAAGCAGGCATTTGACTTCACGGTACACCCGTACTGGTCCATCGCTTCAACAAAATAACTACCCGCTTTCAGGCTTTTCACTTCCCGCTCTGTGCCCATCAAAGCACCGGAAACATCCGTCCACTGAACCTGGAACGGCCCCGAGCCGTTCACGGCGGGCATGATGATGGAGCCGTTTGCCATCCCGCAGGTTTCGTCCGTGATCTGCGGCACACCATCCAATACCGGCAGGATGCGTTGTGGGATACTCGCGGTGTATACTTCCAGTTCGCAGCCGTCCTGGTCCGTAAGATAAAGTTTATAATCGCCGGGACCGATATTCGCCAGTGTCCGGCCGTTCCCCAATGTAGTGTTGGTAGCGGCGTTCGTCCACCTGATATCCGTTACCTGTGCGCCGGAAATATCCGTGATCCTCACTTCTCCGTTCGATTCGTTACAGATGGGCAAATGTATTTCCCCTTTAACGTTCCAGCCGGAAGCCTGCATGCTGGGTAGTGTGATCCACACCGTTTGTGCGGAACAGTTATAGCTGTTGCCTAGCGTCAGCATATATTCTCCGGCGGGCACGCCTGCAAGGTCGGCGCCGTTGCCAACTACAGTGCCGGCACGGTTGCGCCAGGTATAGTCCGAAGCACCATTGGCGAGTATGCCCGTTATGGAACCCGGCTGGCTGTTGCAGCCCGCCGGCTGTATCTTCATCTGTGTAATATCCAGCGTAATGGCACCCTCTGAATTGATGACCACCGGCGCGGAAATAACGGCGGAGCAAGCGCCCTGATCGTCCAGTTCCAGCCGGTAAGCGCCTGCTGCCAGGTTCTGAAGATCCTCGGTATTACCGATCACATTATCATTGGCATCCAGCCAGCGTATGGCTAAAGTACCTGTGCCACTGAGCTGGATGTTGCTGATAGTGCCGTTGTCGTTCATACAGGTAGCGGGTGTCACTGTCATATTGCTCACGTTGATGACCGGCGCCGGCCGATCGGCGAGCACCACCGGGTCGCTGACAGCAAAGCAGGTGGGCGTGCTGTATACGAAGAGGCGGTAAGTGCCTGCCGGAACGTTCACCAGGTTCAAGTCCGTACCAACGATCTCATCTCTTTCATTCAGCCACTGCATGGTATTCTGATACCCTTCGGTGACGATCATGTTCAGGATGGAACCGCCGCTGCTCCCGCAGGGATTAACAGTGGTCACACTTGTCTGAATAATATTGGGTTTGGTATTGCGGATGTCGATCCTGAGATATTGCGGGGCGCAATCCGAATGCGGGTCGTTGCTGGTGGAAACATACAGATAATAAGTGCCCGGTGGTGCCAATAAAAGGTCCGGGGTATTACCCACCACATTCCCGGAAGCATCTTCCCATTGCATGGTTACAGCGCCGCTTACAACTACCCCTGTTATGCTTCCCGGCGCACCGCACAGGGAAGGGATAATTTCCAATTGCTGGATATTATAGGCGGCCCTGGTAAACATCGAGGTAGCTCCCTGCTGGTTCGTACCGGTCACCACCACGTCAGGCGTGAGTGCGCCGGTAAAAGACCACTGCCCTGCCGCGTTCGCGGTTGTGGTTCCTATCAGTACCTTTCCGGTACATTCCGAGCGGGGATTGCAATGATCTGCTTCGTATACTTCTATCAAAGCATTAGGTTCGCTGCGGCCGGTTATCGTATTGCCGCTGAAGGTTTCCATAAAAACGGTTTCCAGGGCCTCAATACCCCTCTGAGAGGTGCAGAAGATACTGTTCTTTTTAATAGTGGCATTATGGTAGTCCTTCACGTATACCCCGTGGATGCCGCCGGCGATGTAGTTCTTTTCAGCGGGAAGATCTCCGCCTATCAACGTTTTGCCACCGGTATTCCACACCGTGACGGCGGATTCGAATATATCGGCTGTATATACGGTACCGGTAATGTCTGTATTCACTTTGTTCCCCTGCACTTTTATTTCCCCATACCCGCATTGCAGCTCCATGTAGCCGGACAGGAAATGATTGTTCAGCACCAATATCTGCGTTTCTGTAACCCCTGGTATGGCCTGGCAGCTGATAAACAGGCGGGTTTTGCCCCTGGCAACCGTGGCAGCCGCGTCCCCGGACCAGATGTTATCATGTATGTTGTAAACACGGTTCCCTTTCATCACGCGCACGGCAAACTCCTGCATGATCACTTCCGCGTTGATCTGGTTATGGTCTATCTCTACATCCGCCGCGCTCCATAGCTGCATCTTCGGCAATCCTCCCCCCAGGTCCGGCAGCGTGGTACCGTCCGGCTCCAGGCCAATGATATTATACGCGATATGAATGCCGGCAGTGTTGCCCGGCGTAACCACATCAGTGCCGATCCCTCCCCCGGCGGCATTCAGCACATTCCCTTTCCCGGGTGCGCCAATGGTCACGTTTTCGCTGTCAAAAAGAGAAATACAGTAAGCCCCGGTTTCGGGTATACGAAAGTCCATATGAAGGCCGTAAATGGCCACATCACTGGCGCGGAACACCTTCAGCATGTGGAAAAAACCCGCGCCTACCAGGCTCGTCTTTAATAACCTCACCTTCGCCCCGCTGATGCCAAAGGCTGTGCCAGGCTGCGTGGTGCCGTCTATTTCGATATTGGAACTGAGCGCCGGAAGCTCCAGTTTGTCGAGGATGATCGTCCTGTCCGCCAGCGTGGTGCCGGGCAGGTTGAAGTGGATACGATCCCTGTCCGCTGTTCCGTTGGCATTTGCCCTGTCTATGGCTTCCCAGAGGGTACCGGGGCCACGGTCCAGTTTGGAGGTAACGACGATCGTTTCGGCCCTGAGAGCCAATGTATTGAGGAGTAAAATAAGAATAGCGGCTGTCCTGTGAATATGTCGCATGGTAAGGGAAACTCACAACAAGATACAAAAAAGCCCGGGCCTTTTACAGCCCGGGCTTTTACCTATTGTTCGCAGTAATATTAATACTTATTTAACTTCCTCGAACTCCGCATCGGTTACCGCATCGCCTGCATTACCCTGCTGGCCGGCGCCTTGCTGCTGCTGGCCGGGTTGAGGTCCGCCGTCCGCACCGGGCTGGCCCTGTGCCTGGGAAGCTTTGTACAGTTCTTCTGATGCTGCCGTCCATGCAGTGTTCAATTCGTTCACCGCGGCATCGATCTGCGCAACGTCCTGTGTTTTCTGCGCTTCACGCAGTTTTTCCAGGGCGGCTTCGATCGGCGCTTTTTTATCGGCGGGGATTTTATCACCGTATTCTTTCAGTTGTTTTTCTGTCTGGAATACAAGGCCTTCCGCCTGGTTGATCTTTTCAACCTTTTCGCGTGCCGCTTTATCTTCCGCTTCGTTGGCTTTCGCCTCCGCTTTCATTTTTTCGATCTCCTCCTTGTTGAGGCCGCTGCCGGCTTCAATGCGGATGTTCTGGGATTTACCGGTGCCCTGGTCCTTCGCGGTTACGTGGAGGATACCGTTGGCATCGATGTCGAACACCACTTCGATCTTGGGCACACCGCGTTGTGCGGGCGGAATGTCGTTCAGGATGAAGCGGCCCAGCGTCCTGTTCTGTGAAGCCATCGGCCTTTCACCTTGCAGTACGTGTATTTCCACGCTCGGCTGGTTGTCCGCGGCGGTAGAGAATACTTCGCTCTTTTTGGTGGGGATGGTGGTGTTGGATTCGATCAGTTTGGTGAACACACCGCCCATGGTTTCGATACCGAGGGACAGCGGGGTAACGTCTAGCAGCAGCACGTCTTTCACTTCACCTGTCAGTACACCGCCCTGGATAGCAGCGCCTACGGCTACCACTTCGTCAGGATTCACCCCTTTATTCGGCTTTTTGCCAAAGAATTTTTCCACTACTTCCTGGATGCGGGGGATACGGGTAGAACCACCCACCAGGATCACTTCGTCGATCTTATTGATATCCACGCCGGCATCCGCGATCGCCCTGCGGCAAGGCTCCAGTGTTCTTTCCACCAGGCTGTCGCTGAGTTGTTCAAATTTGGCGCGGGTCAGTTTTTTCACCAGGTGTTTGGGCACACCGTCCACCGCGGTGATATAAGGCAGGTTGATCTCTGTTTCCTGGGAGGAAGACAGCTCGATCTTCGCCTTTTCAGCAGCTTCTTTTAAACGCTGCCAGGCCATCGGGTCCTTATGCAGGTCTACGGCTTCGTCTTTTTTGAATTCATCCGCCAGCCAGTCCATGATCACTTTGTCGAAGTCATCACCGCCGAGGTGGGTATCACCATTGGTGGATTTTACTTCAAACACGCCATCGCCCAGTTCAAGGATGGATACGTCGAACGTACCACCGCCGAGATCGAATACGGCGATCATGCTGTCGTGGTGTTTTTTGTCCATGCCATAAGCCAGCGCCGCGGCGGTAGGCTCGTTGATGATACGGCGAACGGTAAGACCGGCAATTTCACCGGCTTCTTTGGTAGCCTGGCGCTGAGCGTCGTTGAAGTATGCCGGCACGGTGATCACCGCTTCGGATACTTCCTGGCCCAGGTAGTCTTCCGCTGTTTTTTTCATTTTCTGCAGGATCATCGCAGAGATTTCCTGCGGTGTGTACAGCCTGCCGTCTATATCGATACGCGTTGTATTGTTGTCGCCTTTTGCTACTTTATAACTTACGTGGCTCAGTTCGTTGGATACCTCGTCAAAATGGCGGCCCATGAAACGCTTCACCGACATAATGGTGTTTACAGGGTTCGTGATGGCCTGGCGTTTGGCCGGGTCACCTACTTTCCTTTCGCCGTTCTTTAAAAACGCAACTACGGAAGGCGTTGTGCGGCGGCCTTCATCGTTTGCGATCACTACCGGTTCGTTACCTTCCATTACGGCAACGCAAGAGTTGGTAGTTCCTAAGTCAATACCTATGATTTTTCCCATAATTATTAATGTTCTCCTTTGTGAAACAGTGTTGCCCGGGAAGGGCTCCCGGACCTCATCTAGCTAGTCAATGATTATGCCAAGGCAGATGGATATGAAAATATGTCAGTCCCGGTTAACAACCGTGTATGTCTTTTAAAAAGAAGTCCGGATATATAGAACACAGTGGCTTGGAATTTGTTTCTCAGTAGTACAACTAACCGTAATCATATGAAAAATTTCACGCTAAGATGGGCCTTCCTCCTTATGGCCGCATCGCCCCTCACGCTTGTTGCCCAAACCCCGGAACCAGCAACTTCCACGCAAACGCCCAAAGGCGGCCTTTTTGGAGGCAGCCAGCAGTTCAGGACCTTTTCGATAGGTGTGAATGGCGGGGTACTGATACCGGCTGTAGCTACCGGCGGCAGCAACGACTTCACCAAATGGCAGCTGAACTACGGGTACGGCGCCTACGTTAAATGGCAACTCCTCCACTTCCTTGCCCTCCGGGGTGACTTTGTAGGCGGTAAATTAAAGGGAGACAACAGCGAAAAGCTGGGCAACGGCCAGAATCCCAACAGGGCCGTAGAGAGCTTCGAGACCTCCCTCAACTGGTCCGGCAGCCTGAACGCCGTATTTAACCTGGCTACCATCAACTGGCTTCACCGCCAGAGCGCCGCACAGCTCTACGTGTCCGTGGGTGGCGGCCTGGCGGGTTACAAACCCACCATCACCACCGCCAGCGGTACCCGCGACTACAAATCCTCCGGCAGCATCAACGAGTTTTTTGTCCCCGTTGGCGCCGGTGTGAAATTCAAACTGTCAGACTTCCTCAACCTGGACCTCGGGTACACCATGCATTACCTGGATGGGGATAACCTGGACGGGTTCAATTACGGCAGCTCCAAGGACAAATACGCTTACGGCTATGCGGGCCTGGAATTCGCCCTCGGCGACCGTACCAAACCGCAGCTGGCCTGGCATAATGCCCCCGCGGTGATGTACGACGACCTCGTGGCGCAGAAAGACCAGCTGAAGCTGGAACTGGACGCCGAAAAGGAAAACAACGCCAAACTGGCCGCCAGTGTGGCTAAACTCCAGGCAGACAGTGACGGCGACGGCGTTTCCGATCTCTTCGACAAATGCCCGAACACCCCGGCCACGGATAAAGTGGACGGCGCCGGCTGCCCGCTGCCCAAAGACACCGTACCGCCCGCACCGGTTAAAGTCATCATTACCGAAGACGACCGCCGCCTGGTACGCGATGCCATCGCCAACCTCGAATTTGCCACCGGCAAGTCCGACATCCTGCCGAAGTCCTTCGCATCGCTGGATAGAGTGGCAGACCTCATGATCCGGAAAAACCTGAGCCTGAAACTCGCCGGCCATACGGACAATGTAGGCACCGAAGCCAATAACATGCGCCTGTCCAAAAACAGGGCTGAATCCGTGAAATCCTACCTTACCGCGAAAGGCGTGAACCCAAGCCGGATAGAAGCTACCGGATATGGCGAACTGCAACCGATCGCGACCAATAAGACCGCCGCGGGCAGGCAGCAGAACCGCCGCGTGGAATTCACGATCTTCTAGTGTACTGACAATCATATGACAACATGACAAAAGCCCCACAACCTGGGGGCTTTTTTCCCGGCATACTATTTGTTAAAGGGGTTCGTACAACTTTAACATATTATGAAAAATCTAACTCTTTTGCTGTTTTTTGTATGTACCGCATTCGCGGCCGGTGCGCAGGAAGTGAGCTTCGGCGCCAAAGGCGGCCTGAATATCGCCAAAGTGACCAGTACGGACAATAGCAAGACCCGCGCCTCTATCCATCTCGGCGCATTCGCCCGCATCGGCATTACCGAAGAATGGAGCGTCCAGCCTGAACTGGTGTATTCCGGCCAGGGTTACAAATGGAACCCGCCCGTGCTGGACAGGATGAATTTTGCGGTGAACTACATTAACCTCCCCGTGATGCTGCAATATCATATTATCCCCGAATTCCACCTGGAAGCCGGGCCGCAGATCGGTTTCCGCGTAGCGGCCAAAGCCAAATTCACTAACGGTGATGCGCTGGACATCAAAGATGAAACAAAAGGGGTCGATCTCGGCCTCGGGTTCGGCCTGGGGTATACGTTTGACATGGGCCTGGGTGTAGGCGCGCGGTACAACTTCGGCCTCACCAATATCTGGGACAACAACCGCGATTCGGGCAACAACAGCGTAGCGCAGATCGGTGTGTATTATATCATCGGGAAAAAGAAATTCTAAACAGACTCTACCCTGTAAAACCCATGGCAGTGCATCTACGGGTGCACTGCCTTTTTTATGCCAGCCCCAGCACGGGCATAAAGCTCCGCTCGTCCACGATATGATCGGCCACTTCATTCACTTTTGCATGGGTGGCGTTGAAGGCGATGCCGGTACCGGCCTGCCGGATCATACAGATATCATTCACCCCGTCCCCTATCGCCAGCGTATTTTCAAGGCTGATGGCGTAATGCGAGCGCATATGATGCATCATATTACATTTGCAGTAGTCGTGCATGCAGCCGCTATCGTCCACCCGCAGGAAGTTTGCCGGGATGCTTACCACGCCCGTGGCTTTCCCCTCCTCGAAACTGAGCACGTTCGCACAGGAGAAATGCATGCCCAGCTTTTCTTTCACATGATTGGTGATGCAGGTGTAACTGTCGCTGATAATGCCGCATACATACCCTCTTTCAATCAGCGAGGCCACCACGGCGGCCGCGTCTTCCACCACCGGTATCGACTGTACGACGGCCACCAGCTCTTCCTGCGTCCTGCCTTTCAGCAGTTGCGCGATCATCTGCGTGCGCACCACGTCCGGATGGCATTCGCTGATGATGTGTTGTAATTGTTCCGTAAATCCAAGTTGAGCGGCGGCGGTGTGGATGAAGCTGCGGTGGAGCAGGGTATTGTCCATGTCAAAAATGGCCATTTTCAGAAAAGAAGTCGGGTTAGCTGCGGTATGCATAACGTTGCGTTCGGTGAATAATCGGCGGGATAATAGGATAGAATGATACAAAGTTACGGAATTAACCCGGGGCCGGGGAATGAACATTGTGTTAAAAACCATCCGCTTAATTGCCCGGCTGGGGTTATAGCCCAGCTATTCCCAACGGGAAAAAAGACAATTTGCGGCCCCATCGTATCCGCAACGGCGGATGGGGATGATATGAAAACAGGGGATGTTGGGCAATAACCCAACATTCTGTTACCTTTGCCGTCACAAGTTTCAACTGAATGAGCGTAGTTTCTTCCATAAAACAAGCCGCCGCCGCGGCTGTACAGGCATTATACCAACAGCCCTTTACCGTTGCGGATGTAGCGGTGAATACCACTAAACCGGAATTTGAAGGGGAATACACCATCGTCGTGTTCCCGTTCACCAAATTCAGCCGCCAGAAACCGGAAGAGACCGGGCAGGCGCTGGGCAGTTACCTCGTGGCCAATAACCCCGGACTGGTAGCCGGCTTCAACGTGGTGAAAGGTTTCCTGAACCTCAGCATCCACCAGGACTACTGGCTCGGTTACATCCGGGACGCCCATCAGAACCCGCACCCCGGGCAGAAACCCGCCAACGGCAAAAAAGTAATGGTGGAGTACTCCTCCCCCAACACCAATAAACCCCTTCACCTCGGCCATCTCAGGAACAACTTCCTGGGTTTTTCCGTTTCCGAGATCCTCAAAGCCAATGGTTTTGAAGTGATCAAGGCAAACCTGGTGAACGACCGGGGCATCCACATCTGCAAATCCATGCTGGCCTGGCAGATGTTTGCCCACGGCGATACCCCGCAAAGCAGCGGTATCAAAGGCGATCATCTCGTAGGCGATTATTACGTGAAGTTCGAGACCATCCTGCGCGAACAGGCGGAAACCATCATTTCAGACGTACTGGAAGGGAACTTCAAGGATTTTGAAGGAGAGGAAAAAGAAAAGATCATCAAACTCCACACCCTCCTGCACAAACCTGACATACAGGCCGATGCGGAGAAAGCGGGAAAAATAAAAGACGAGATCAAAGAGCTGAGCCGGAATAAAACGGAGATCATGCAGCAGGCCAAGATCATGCTGCAGCAATGGGAAGCCGGCAACCCCGAAGTACGGGCGCTGTGGCAGACCATGAACAGCTGGGTGTACGAAGGTTTTGAAAAGACCTACAAACGCCTCGGCATCGACTTCGATAAAATGTATTTCGAAAGCAATACCTACCTGCTCGGTAAAGACGTAGTGGAACAGGGTTTGCAGAAAGGCGTGTTTTTCCGCAAGGCGGACAACTCCGTGTGGATAGACCTCACGGCGGACGGCCTGGACGAAAAACTCGTGCTGCGCGGAGACGGCACCTCCGTATACATCACGCAGGACCTTGGCACCGCGCGCCTCAAATACGCGGACTTCCATATGGATGAGAGCCTGTACGTGGTGGCGGATGAGCAGAACTACCATTTCAAGGTACTGAAGCTGATCCTCGAAAAGCTCGGTGACCCTTCAGCGGCGGGCATTGCACACCTCTCCTACGGCATGGTGGAGCTACCGCACGGCCGTATGAAAAGCCGCGAAGGCACCGTGGTGGATGCGGACGATATGATCGAAGAAATGATTTCGACCGCTGCCTCGCATACGGAAGAACTGGGTAAAGTGAAAGGTTTTTCCGAAGAGGAGCTGCGCGAGCTGCATGAAACTATCGGGCTGGGCGCTATGAAGTTTTTCCTGCTGAAAGTGGACCCTAAAAAAAGAATGATCTTTAATCCTGAAGAATCCATAGACCTGCATGGCTTTACCGGCCCCTTTATACAGTACAGCCACGCGCGTATCAAATCCATCCTGCGCGAGTTCTCCACCGCGGACCTCGCCTCCCTGGCGGATTACCGCCACAACGCGGAGCTGCTGCCGATGGAAAAAGAACTGATCATGATCAACGAGCAGTTCGACGGCGTGCTGGAAGACGCGCAGAAAGAATGGAGCCCTTCCGTGATCGCGAACTACGCGTTCCTGCTGGCGCAGACATTCAACTCCTTTTATGCCAAAAAAGAAAACGGCAAATACATTTACTCCGTGAGAGATGCAGAGACGGAGGACAAACGTAAGCTGCGCCTGCAGATTGCGATGCTCATGGCCAATACCATCAAACAGGCCATGAAGCTGCTGGGCATCCAGGTTCCTGAAAGAATGTAAAAAAGCTCGTCATTGCGAGAAGCAGCGGAGGAGTTTGTGCAGGAGCCGCGACGAAGCAATCTCCACATATTGGAGTACCTCACTTCAATGAAGGAGATTGCTTCGTCGCCCTTCCCACTTAGCTCCGCTGCTTCTCGCAATGACGAGCTTACTTGTTAACGGTAGTTTCTGCATTACAGCGTCCGATAAATATCTTTCTGTCTTTTAATGCCGCAATTTTTAGTGCAGCTGCAGCGCCTGGTCGCAGATGCCCTGGCCTTTGGCCACCTCACCCGAACAGATATACGATTTTCCGAGCATGAACATCGCGAAGGCGTTCATGGGCTGAAGCACTAGGATGTGGTTCCATTGCGCAACAGCCTGCGGGTAATCCTGTTTTTTGTAATAGGCATTGGCAAGGCTCTGCATAATTTGAATGTCATTGGGCCTTAAGCTAAGCGCGGCTTGCAGGTTACGGATGGCGTCGTCGAAGGCCGACTGTTTGAGTTGCGCCAATCCCAGGTTCACATAAAGTTCTGCATTTCCGGGGTGCCCCAACCTGGCGGCCTGCTCAAATGCCCCGGCAGCGTTTTTGTAGTTTTTCATGTTAAAATGCATCATTCCTGATTCGTAATATACACCGGCAGAGGTACTGTCTGCTTTCAGTGCTTTTTCGTAGTATGTAAGTGCTTTTGCATAATCTTCTTCCTGCGCGTGCAGCCTGGCGATGCGGCATAGCAGCACCGGCTGGTCCGGCTCCTCCAGCAGCGCAAGTTCCAGCGCCCTGACCGCTTCGGCGGGATGGTCTAAAAAAGAATAACTCAGCCCGATGATACTGTTCATATGCGGCGCGCCCTGCTCCTTTGCCCTGAAAGCGTAGGTGAGCGCATCTTCATATCCTTTCTGTTCAAAATATATCTCCGCGAGGGCGGCCAGGGCTTCCCCGTGCCCGGCGTGCTGCTCCAGCAACAGGAGTAATTGCTGCTTGGCGGTCTCCGGCTGCTGCTGAAGACGGTACAGATTGGCCAGCTCTATATAGGGAGCGGCATAACTTTTATTGGCTTTGATGGCGGCGGTGAATCGTTCTTCCGCCTCTTCAAGGCGGCCGTTGAGCTTCAAGCGGAGACCCTGCTCATACAGTTGCCGGGCGCGTTTGTCGGCGCCGGGGCTATCCGCTGTGGCCGGCAGCGCAAGGCATAGCGGCAGCAGGATGCATAGGTACAGTAGGATACGGTATAGGAACATAGTCAAAGCGCAATGGCGCCTGACTCAAATATACACAATTTGTTTAATTTATAACATATCACTCGAAGAAAATGATAACGGCATCAGGCTGCCCGCATCCCGGATGATGATCACCGGGCCGGTAAGCCCTGCCATAATGATCCGGATGGGGGTGCCGAAACGCTGCTGGTATTCGCAGATGGTCTGCCGGCAGATGCCGCAGGGGGAAATGGGTTTTACGCTGCTTCCCAGCTCATTACGATAGCTTACGGCCAGCGCCTGGACCGCGACGCCGGGGTACAGGGAAGAGGCCGTGGAAAGGGCCGTTCTTTCCGCGCAGATACCAACGGGGTACGAGGCGTTTTCCTGGTTGGTGCCGGTCACCCGCTGGCCGTTGGCCAGTTGCAGGGCCGCCCCTACCCTGAAACGGGAGTATGGGGCATAGGCGTCTTCCACCGTTTTACGGGCCATTTCCAGCAGGGAAAGGTCATCCGCGGGCAATTCGGACGCAGCTTTATATTCCTCGTATTCAACCTGTTGTATCTTTTTTTCCATATCGTCGGGTTTAAATGGGGGCGGCAAATGACAGGAGCCGTTCCTTTTGCGGCCCCCGAAGTTACTTCTTTTCGGTTTTCGCAAAGTGAACGGCTCCCCGTTATGCTGAATTTAGCAGTTTGTCTATTTGATCGTGCTGAACAGGCGGCTCCAGCGGATGCCGTTGGTCCCGTAGCTCATCCAGATCAGCCAGGCTTTGCCCACCACGTGGTCTTCCGGCACAAAGCCCCAGTAGCGGCTGTCCAGTGACTTATGACGGTTGTCGCCCATCATCCAGTAATAGTTCATTTTGAAGGTATAACTGTTGGTAGGCTGGCCGTTGATGATGAACCGACCGTCTTTGGTTTCGAGCGTATTTTTCTCGTACACCGAGATGACACGGCGGTAGAGTTCGATATTGGCGCTGTCCAGCTGTATGGTGGCGCCTTTTTTCGGGATGTAGAGGGGGCCGAGATTGTCCACCGTCCATTTAAAATGCGCGGTGTCCTGCGGCCATACGCCATCCACTACCGGGCTGATCAGAGGCTGCACGTTGCCGTTCACGACCGGCATGGCTTTTATGGCTTTTTCTTCGGAAGGCGTGAGGTTGTAGAACAGTTTGCCTACTTCCAGCACTTCATACGGGTTGGTAATGCCCATTTCCTCCAGCCTCATGGTATTCAGCGGGTCACCGTTGTTCGTGGTCACTGCGTACTGGCGCTGGCCGGCCGGCGGCGGGTTTTCAGGCACGCCGTTCACCACCACGATGCCTTCGCGCACTTCCAGGGTATCCCCCGCTATGCCCACGCAGCGTTTGATGTAATTCTCCCTTTTGTCCACCGGGCGTGATATGACACGGTACTGGCTCCATACGCCTTCCCTGCCCATGCGGCGCACGAGGTCGTAATAACTCTCGTCCGAGCGCTCCAGGGCCACGGTATCCCCTTCCGGGAAGTTGAACACCACCACATCGTTGCGGCGCACGTCCCCAAAGCCCGGCAGGCGGCGGTATTTCCACTGCACAGCCTCTGAATACGCTTTGGTGTATTTGGTGAGGGGAAGGGTATGATGGGTAAATGGCACCGCCAGGGGTGTCATGGGTACGCGGGGGCCGTAACTAACTTTGCTCACAAACAGGAAGTCGTTCACCAGCAAGGTTTTTTCCATAGAAGGGGTAGGGATGGTATAGGCCTCGAAAATGAACGTTCGGATCAGTGTAGCCGCTATGATAGCGAAAACGGCCGCATCAATCCACTCGCGGACCGCGGACTTTTTCTTCTTCGGCTGCCCGTCCTTCTTTCTCCAAAATGCCAGGTTCATGCTGTGTTGTTTAGTTAGTAAAGAACAAATATAATATTCTGTTAATTGTATGCCAGTTTTAGCCCGCAAAAGTTTTCTTAAAAAAATCCCACTTAAGTTTACGAAATAGAATAAGCGGAAAACCAGTTTATTTCTATTTTTGTTTAATCCTATATCCAGAACATTGAACAGTTTCACTATAAAAGACATTGAAAGCCTTACCGGTATCAAGGCGCATACCATCAGAATATGGGAGCAACGTTACAATGTACTTCGGCCCAAGCGGAAAGATACGAACCACCGCGTGTATGACAATGGGGACCTGAAGCACATTATGCGTATCGCCTATCTGTACCGTCACGGCTATAAGATCTCCAAGATCGCCAATATGAGCGAGGAAGAGATCAAACAGCTGTCATTGGAGGAAACCGGCCACAAAGGCCCCCATCTTTACCAGGTGTATATCAACCAGCTGGTGGAGGCCATGATAGACTTTGACCAGGTGAAGTTCGAAAAGATCTTTCACAACATCCTGCTGCGCATGGGTTTCGAGCAGTGTATGCTGAAAGTGATCTACCCCTACCTGGAGCGCATCGGGCTGCTGTGGCTGGTGGACTGTGTAATACCTGCGCAGGAGCATTTCGCCTCCAATATCATCCGCAAAAAGCTGATGGTAGCCATAGACGGGCTGGACATCCCCATGCAGGACCACGAACGTTTTATGATCTTTCTCCCGGAAGGGGAATTCCACGAGATACCGATTCTTTTTATCCACTATATGCTCAAAAAACATGGTTGTACCGTGGTGAACTTCGGCGCGAACGTGCCGCTGGAAGACCTCCGCTTTTACACCGAGCGCAAACAGGTGGAGCACATCTACACCCACGTCATCACCAATTTCCCGCAACGGGCCCTGGATAATTTTATCAAAGACCTCGGCCGGCTCTTCCCCGGCATCCCCGTGTCTATCTCCGGGCCGCAGGTAGCGCGCATTACCGTACCGCTGCCGGAAAACCTGACCGTGCTGATGAGCATGGACGAAGTACTGCAATATGCCAGGAGGAAAAGTACCGAAAAGTCTTAAGCCAGTTCTCTTTCAATAATACGGCTGATCTCAGGGGCGCGGTTCATGACCATAAAATGCCCTCCTTTTACGATGGTGTGCGTCGGTTTTACGTAGCGGCGCGGGAAAGGCCGGTCTGAACTGCCGTGGATATGCACCATGGAAGGCGGCACCCATTCGTTTTCCCAGCTCAGCACTGTGGCCAGCGCCCAGCGCATATAACGGAAATCTTTTTTCTGCATGTAGTCCTTCAGCAGCTGTACTTCTTCCTCACTGCCCGATTGCATGAACAGCCTTACGATATGTTGCCGGTTGCCGAACAGCAGCCTGTCCGGCAGGTTGCGCAGCAGCATCCGCGCCATGCCGTTGTAATACGGCGGCAGCTCCTGTTTATGTTTTACGCTGGATACGATGATCACTTTTTCCACCGGCAGCTGTTTCGCAATTTCGATGCTCATCATACCGCCAAAGGACAGGCCCAGCAATACCGGGTTCGGGTGAAGGATGCGGCGGGCGAGCCTGGCGGCATATTCCCCGATAGGTTCGTCATTCCCCAGCGGATTGATCCAGGGGAGGTAGTGCACGTCGTAGCCTTCCGGGAAAGTGAGCCGGCGGAAAACGCGTTCGTCCGCGCCCATGCCGCTGATCATGTATATATGCTTTTTACTCATCTTCGGCGGATTTTCGGATGCCGTACCGTTCCATTTTGTTATAGAGATGACTTCGCTGAATGTCCAGTTCCTGGGCCGTACGGGATACATTACGGCCGTTCTTGTTCAGCATGAATTCGATGAATATCTTTTCCACTTCGTCCCTGAAATCGTGCAGCCGCGTCAGTATCAGCAGCTCATCGTTCAGGTAGTGGCTTTTTTTTTCTCGTGATTGGGTACCACATAGTTTTCCACATCATCTGCGGTGATGGTTTTGCCGCTGAGGATCACCAGTCTTTCCACTACGTTGCGCAGCTCGCGGATATTGCCCGTCCAGTGATGGTTCTGCAGGGCCTTCATGGCGTCTTTGTCCGCCGTTTTGCGGGCCATGCCGTATTCCTGGCAAACCGTGTCCAGGAAATAATCCACCAGCAGGGGCACATCCTCCCTCCTGTCGTTCAGCGAAGGCACATGGATGAGGATCACGCTGAGGCGGTGGTAAAGGTCGAGGCGGAAATTTTTCTCCTCCACTTCTTTCAGCAGGTCTTTGTTCGTAGCCGCCACCACGCGTACGTCCACGCTTAATTCCTTGTCGCCGCCCACGCGGGTGATCTTTCCTTCCTGCAATGCGCGCAGCACTTTGGCCTGTGCGCTCAGGCTCATATCCCCGATCTCGTCCAGGAACAGTGTGCCGCCGCTGGCCTGTTCAAACTTGCCGATGCGCTGTTTGATCGCGGAAGTAAAGGAACCTTTTTCATGGCCGAACAGTTCGCTTTCGATCAGCTCGCTGGGGATGGCCGCGCAGTTCACCTCCACCATCGGGCCGTTTGCCCGGTTGCTGTAGGCATGTATCCAGCGGGCCACCAGCTCTTTACCGGCGCCGTTTTCACCGGTCACCAGCACGCGCGCGTCCGTAGGCGCCACTTTATGAATAGTGTCTTTGATCTTTATTATCGGGTTGGACTCCCCGATCATTTCGGGGGTTTTGTTCACCTTTTTGCGCAGCGTCTTCGTTTCCGCCACCAGGGTGGTTTTGTCCAGCGCATTGCGGAGAGTGATCAGCAGGCGGTTCAGATCGGGCGGTTTGGAGATGTAATCGAACGCGCCTTTTTTCACCGCATCCACCGCCGTGTCTATATTCCCGTGACCGCTCACCATAATGATGGGCACGTCCGGATTGATCTCTTTTGCTTTTTCCAGGAACTCCAGGCCGTCCATCTTCGGCATTTTGATATCGCACAGCACGGCATCGTAGGCCTTGGCCTGGAACATTTTATAACCTTCCGCCCCGTCCGCCGCTTCTTCGATCTTATACCCTTCGTAGGTCAGGATCTCCGAAAGCGTTTTCCGGATACTTTTCTCGTCATCTATAATCAGGATATTGGCCATAGGTTGTCTACTATTTTAAACAGTGCCAAAAATAAAGGAAAAGACGGAACCTACCACAAAATACTCTCATGGTGCAGCAGTAACAAAAATAAAACTTGATGGATGGCCGGTTTGCATATATAAAAGTCTACTGATCTTGTCGGTTTTTGTGTAATTTTAGCCCGTAGCAGGTAACTATCCGTTATGATGAAAAAATTACTGGAGCAATTAAAGGCGCGGCACGCGGCCGCAGGAGAATCGGCATACCCATCCTCAGAAGAGGTATGGGCTTTTTGCAGCGACCTGGTGAACTGGCTTTTCCCTGAGCATAACGGCAAAGTGCTGGATGAAGCGGCGCTGGAACAATATGCCGTGAAACTGGAAACGCAGTTGCAGTTGCTGCTGGCGAACATGGGCCCGCAGCTCAAAGACAGCCCCGAAGCGATCGCGCGCAATTTTATGGAACAGGTGCCCGGCATTTATGCGGACCTTACCAAAGACGCCGAAGCGATCCTCCAGGGAGACCCTGCCGCCACCTGCCTTTACGAAGTGATCCGCGCCTATCCCGGTTTTTACGCCATTGCGGCTTATCGTGTGGCGCATGGCCTGCACCTGCTGAAGGTGCCGCTGCTGCCCAGGGTGATCACCGAATTTGCGCATGCGCGCACGGGGATAGACATCCATCCCTCCGCCGAGATAGCGCCCTGGTTCTGCATAGACCACGGCACCGGCGTGGTGATCGGCGAGACCACCGTGATAGGCCCCCATGTAAAAATATACCAGGGCGTAACCCTGGGCGCGCTCAGCATCGACAAATCGATGGCGCGGGACAAACGCCACCCCACCATCGAAGAGCATGTGGTGATCTACGCGGGCGCCACCATCCTTGGCGGCGACACTGTAATAGGGCACCACAGCGTTATTGGCGGCAATGTGTGGCTCATCAAAACCGTAGAACCTTATTCCCGGATCTATTATAAAGCAGACGGCAGTATAAAAGTGATATAAAATGAGATCAGTTCTGGATTTAGTGGGCAACACCCCTATGGTGGCCCTGCAACGCATTCCCGAAAACCCTGACGTAACCATCTATGCCAAGCTGGAAGGCAACAACCCCGGCGGCAGCGTAAAAGACAGGGCCGCATACGGCATGATCAAAGGCGCGCTGGACCGTGGGGAGATCAGGCCCGGCATCAAACTCATAGAAGCCACCAGCGGCAATACCGGTATTGCGCTGGCCATGATAGCCAATCTTTTTAACGTGGAAATGGAGATCGTGATGCCCGAAGACGCCACCCGGGAAAGGGTGCTCACCATGGAGGCCTTTGGCGCCAAAGTGACGCTCACCCCGAAAGAACAAAGCATGGAAGGCGCGATCGATTATGCGCATGCGCAGGTGCAGAAAGGGGGTTACCATATGCTGAACCAGTTTGCCAACCCCGATAATTACGGTATGCATTACCGCACTACCGGCCCCGAGATCTGGCGGGATTCCCAGCATGGTATTACACATTTTGTGTCCGCCATGGGCACTACCGGCACCATCATGGGCGTGAGCCGCTTCCTGAAAGAGGTGAACCCGGGTGTACAGATCGTGGGCTGCCAGCCCACAGACGGTTCCAAAATACCCGGCATCCGCAAATGGCCGGAAGCATACCTGCCCAAAATATTCGAACGCCAGCGGGTGGACCGCATTATGGATATTTCCGAAGAGGAAGCCCGGATTATGACGAACCGCCTGGCCCGGGAAGAAGCCATCTTCTGCGGCATGAGCAGCGGCGGCGCAGTTGCCGCGGCCGTGCGTGTAGCCCGCGAGCTGAACAGCGGCATTATCGTCTGCATCATCTGCGACCGTGGGGACCGATACCTCAGCTCCGATCTTTTCGGTTGATTTTCAATTTATTAATACTTACACAACCTTTATAAACAGCCCCGGGGAAGCCCTCCGGGGCTGTTTATTTTATGTCCCAAAGCAGCCATAGTATTATGATCCTTCCAGGATATGGCATTGATATCCTGTTCATAAGCCAATGATAAAGCATAGATAAGGCATATCTTTAAGATATGCCTTATCTATGGGATATATATGCCTTATATATGGGACATATATGCTTTATCCCTATCGTAAGGCAGTACTATGGCTGCTTTACGAGAACACTACATATACGCTTACAGGGAATATTGGCAGAAATGCCTCCCGAGGATAAGGTTGTGACAGAAGATGTTGCTAAAAATGACCTTTGGAGGGCTATTTGCGACAAGCGATAGGATCAAAGGAATCTTTTGGATAGCTGCGACAGGTAAGAGGACGTTACTGAAATCCTGCTGTGATCCTTCAATCATTCTTCGGTGGTGTTTGGTCGTGGTAGGGGTTTGAGGGTGTTTAACCGAAGAATGGGCAAACAAGAGGGGAAGGATAACCCGGCGGAAAGGGCATAAAAAAGCCCGTTCCGTTGGAACGGGCTCTTCAGAATATCTGGAAAGAAGACTATTTCTTCATATACATCACTTCTTTCACCAGTTTCACTGTCCTTTCGATATCGGGGAGGTACAGTTTCACCAGGTTCGGCGCGTAGTGCATGGGTGCGTCTACTGCGGTGATGCGGCGGATGGGAGCGTCCAGGTAATCGAAACCTTCTTTCTGGATGCGGTAAGAGATCTCGGAAGAGATGCTGGCGAAAGGCCATTGTTCTTCCACGATCACCAGGCGGTTTGTTTTCTTAACGGACTCCAGGATGGTAAACCAGTCCAGCGGGCGGATGGTACGGAGGTCGATCACTTCGGCCTCGATGCCTTCCTTGGCCAGCTCTTCAGCTGCGCCCAGGGCTACTTTCATCATTTTATTAAAGGATACGATGGTAACGTCTTTACCAGCGCGTTTGATATCAGCTTTACCGATGGGGATGATGTATTCCTCTTCCGGCACATCGCCCAGTTCGCCGTACATCTGTTCTGATTCCATGAACACCACCGGGTCTTCGTCGCGGATGGCTGCTTTCAGCAGGCCTTTTGCGTCGTAGGGGTTGGATACGGAGATCACTTTCAGGCCGGGGATATTGGCATAATAGCTTTCAAAGGCAGTGGAGTGCTGGGCACCCAGCTGGCCTGCGGAACCGTTAGGGCCGCGGAACACGATGGGGCAACCCACCTGGCCGCCGCTCATGGCCAGCATTTTGGAAGCGGTATTCAGTATCTGATCCAGCGCCAGTACGGCAAAGTTCCAGGTCATGAACTCCAGCACGGGGCGTAACCCGTTCTGGGCGGCGCCCACACCGATGGCCGTAAAGCCCAGCTCGGCGATAGGGGTATCAATTACACGACGGGGACCGAATTCTTCCAGCATACCCTGGCTAACTTTATACGCTCCGTTGTATTCTGCTACTTCCTCTCCCATCAGGAATACCCGCTCATCACGGCGCATTTCTTCCTGCATGGCTTCTCTTAAGGCTTGTCTGAAGGCTATCTGACGCATTTGGTTCTATAAATGTTATTTGAAATATATTCATGCCTTTTTCAAAAGGCAGGGCAAATTTATCGTTTGTTTGCCAAAAAGCAAAGCATTTACATTTTCTCTATCACCATGGCACTCGCTCCGCCGCCACCATTGCAGATCCCGGCTACGCCATAACGGCCGCCCAGGCGCTGTAAAATGGAAGAAAGGGTAATTACGATGCGCGCGCCGCTGCAACCGATGGGGTGCCCCAGCGCCACCGCGCCGCCCCAGACGTTGAGGGTGCCGGGTTTTACGCCCAGGTCCCGCTCATTGGCCAGCGCCACGCAGCTGAAGGCCTCGTTGATCTCTGTATAGTCCATATCCTCCATGGTGAGGCCCGCTTTCTCCAGGGCCCTGCTCACTGCTATGACCGGGGTGGTGGTGAACCATTCCGGCGCCTGCGAAGCGTCCGCAAAGCTCACAATACGCGCGATGGGCTTCAGGCCCAGCTCTTTCAGCTTTTCGCCGCTTACCAGCACTACTGCCGCCGCGCCGTCGTTGATCTTGGAGGCATTGGCCGCCGTAATGGTGCCGTCTTTCTCAAAAGCCGGTTTCAGGAGCGGCATTTTTTCAAAGATCACCTTTTTGTATTCCTCGTCCGTATTGATGACCACGGGCGTTCTGCCGCCCACACCCACCGGCACGATCTCGTCTTCGAAATATCCTTTTTCGTAGGCCGCGGCCACGCGCTGGTAACTTTGTTTGGCAAATTCATCCTGGTCTTCGCGGGTAATTTTGTATTCGGTGGCGCAAAGCTCGGCCGCGCTGCCCATGTGGAAATCCTTGTAAGGGTCCCAGAGGCCGTCGCGCAGGATGCCGTCTGTTACGGCGCCATGGCCCAGGCGGTAACCGTTGCGGGCTTTATCCAGGTAATACGGGATATTGCTCATGCTTTCCATGCCGCCGGCGATCACCACGTCATTGTCCCCCAGCAGGATGCTCTGCGCGCCCAGCATAATGGCTTTCATCCCGGAGGCGCATACTTTGTTCACCGTGGTGGCGGGCACCGTATTGGGCAGGCCCGCATAGAGGCTGGCCTGTGTGGCGGGCGCCTGGCCGAGGTTTGCACTGATCACGTTTCCCATATACACTTCCTGTACCTGCTCCATAGCCACCCCGGACCTTTCCAATGCCGCCCTGATCACCGTAGCGCCCAGCGTGGTGGCGGGCACTGCCGCCAAAGAACCATTAAAACTGCCGATGGGCGTTCTGGCTACGGATACGATAAATACTTCCTTCATATCGGATAATTTGATTTTAACAACCTGGTCCGGCGTTGATCTCACGGGCGGGTCATTGCCTCCCGGTGAAATTTCCGGCCTCCCGGTTCAATGATTTTGTTGTTTTGGTGTTGCGTTTTTGAGAATCTCCAAATATAGCGAATTCCCCCCTTACCGATTTTTCGCTAAGTTTGCAGATGGTAAATATATTTGCCCATTGGTTAATAAATTTGCCAGGAAGTGCTACAAACCCGATAACGATTTGATCTCCCAGAACACGATACAACAGATACTCAACCGGATAGACATTGTGGAAATTGTCGGCTCCTTCGTTAAACTGAAGAAACGCGGCGCCAACTACATGGGCCTCTGCCCTTTTCACAACGAAAAATCCCCCTCCTTCACCGTTTCCGGCAGCAAGGAGATCTATAAGTGTTTTGGCTGTGGCAAAAGCGGCAACAGCATCAACTTCCTCATGGAGCACGAAAAATACTCCTATGTGGAAGCCCTCCGCTGGCTGGCCGCCAAATACAACGTGGAGATCGAGGAAAAAGAAGTAAGCCCCGAATTAAAAGCCAAACAGCAGCTGGCGGACAGCCTTTTTATCATCAACAACTTTGCGCGGGACTATTTCGTTAGAACCATCCACGAAACCGATGAAGGGCAGAACGTGGGGCTTTCTTATTTTGAAGAAAGAGGATTCACGGAAGAGACCATCAAAAAGTTCCAGCTCGGCTACTGCCTGAACCTGCGCGACGCCTTTGTGCGCGAAGCGCAGCATAAGGGCTACAACATGGAGCTGTTGCAGAAAACGGGGCTCGTCACCATCCGCAACGACCAGCCGGCGGACAACTACCGCGGCCGCGTCATCTTCCCGATCCACAACCAGAGCGGGAAAGTGCTGGGCTTCGGCGCGCGCATCCTGGTCAAAAGCGACCGCGCCCCCAAATACATCAACTCCCCGGAGAACGACATTTACGTAAAGAGCAAGGTGCTCTACGGCACCTATTTCGCCCGTCATGCCATCGACAAACTGGATGAATGCCTGCTGGTGGAAGGGTATACGGACGTAGTGTCTCTCCACCAGGCCGGTATAGAAAACGTGGTGGCCTCCAGCGGCACCTCGCTCACCACGGACCAGCTGCGCCTCATCAAAAAATACACCCGCAACCTGACCATCCTTTACGATGGGGACAATGCGGGCGTAAAAGCGGCGCTCCGCGGGCTGGACATGGCGATCGAAGAAGGCCTTAATGTAAAACTCGCGCTCATCCCCGATAAAGAAGACCCGGACAGTTATGTGCAGAAGATCGGCGTGGAAGGGTTCCGGCAGTTCATCGCCGAAAACAAACAGGACTTCATCCTCTTCAAACTCCAGGTATCACTGAAGGAAGCCGGCAACGACACCACGAAAAAAAGCCAGCTGGTAAACGAGATCGCCGAGACCATCGCGCGCATCGACAAGGTGGAGGATTTTACCAAACAACAGGATTACATCCGCCAGTGCAGCCAGCTCCTCAAAATAGACGAGGAAGGCATGGTGACGCTGGTGAACAAATACATCCGCGACCGCCTCACCAAACAGGCCACGCAGGAGCAAAGCCGCTTCAAAAGGGATCAGCCTTCAGGCGACGATGGTGGCCCTTCCCTCGCCGAAATGTACCCCGAGCACTTCGACGAAACCGGGCAGCCGGAGGCTGTACCCGACAACCTGTTCAACAAAGACGAAAAACAGGAACGCGAGCTGGTGAAAGTATTGCTTCGTTTCGGCGATATGATGTTTAACGAAGAACAGAAGACCACGGTGGCGGATTATATCTTCCACCTCCCCTACGACTTCGAATCCCTGGCGGACAGCGAAGTCGTAAAAAAGATCCTGCGCGAATACAAATCCCAATACGACGCGGGCGCTCCCCTGGATAAAAAATGGTTCCTCTATCACCAGGACGAAGAGATATCCAAACACGTAGCCCTCATCCTCGAGGACAAAGAAGCCGAACTAAGCGCCAACTGGCGCGACCGGTTCGAGATCAAGACCGTATACGGAGACGATGCCTTCGTAAAAGACACCATCAGCGCCACCCACTACCTGATCCTCCGCAAGATCCGCAAGCTGATCGAAGAGAACCAGCAGGAGCTGAAAGACGCCACTGATTTTGACATCGTAAAAAGATGTCTTGAGATGGATAAACATCTCAAACAAATGGCAAAGGAACTGACGGATACGGTGGGTACGGTGATCATAAAATAACACTTCCCTTTAAGACTACCTGCCTTAAACTAATTATTTAGTTATATATTACGCATCAAACCCAATATGAAGATGCTGCGTAATTATGCTTTATTGTTGTTATGTAATCTATGCTTTGTTTTACACACCCATGGCCAGGAAGCGGTGGTTTCCCTACGTCTTCCGGATACAGCGGAACAGTACCGCTTTGAGGTCTTTGAGCCGCTGGAGGGCGCATACAACGGAAACCTGAAGACGCAGGAACTCCGCATACAAGGCGGCGGTTCCGGAATGGGGGATTGCAGCGTAGCTTTGAAGAAGCCGGGGTTTGTCCGGTTCAAATGCAATGCCCGGTCTTTTTATGTACTGCTGTTCCCGGGAGACCGCTTGCGGGTGAATGTCTACCCGAACAAAGATATCACGGACTGGGTGACGTTTTCGGGGACTAATGCAGCCGGGCAGCAATTGATCAATACGTTTTATTATCGCCCGTTCCAATACCTCTCTACCACCCCACTCTTTGATTCCCTGGGCAGGCATTATGATCTGATCAACCCGGCAGTACTGTCAATCGCAAGTGCAAGGGCGGCCACTATCGATTCCCTGGTTCATAACGGCGCCCTCAAGCCCGGATTTGCCGCGCTCCTGCGACAAAATACCAACGCTTATATATTCGCGGATGCGGTTGACAAATACCTGACGATACTCAGAGGCAGGAAATACGGGCGTCTGAGCAAGCCAGACAGCATTCTGATCCGCAACAACATCCGGGCACTGTTTGCCATTGCCTCGCCGGTGGCACAAAATACAGAGGCCACCATTGAAGGCGAATATTATGCGATGAAATATCTCAACAGCGGCTTTGCACCTTCCACAGCCGGGGATACCATTACTGTTTTCGGCCCCTACAACAATTACGGCAGGCTACCGGATACATTACAGAAAAACTTGTTGGCCGGCAGCATTATCAGTAGTTACATTTCTTCCTTCGACGAATTTGATAAAACAGCCGCACGGAACTATTTCCGGACAAAATACCCAAACAGCCGCTACAACGGGATTTTCAGCAAACTGGAAGCACAATACAACCCGGATGACAAAGTACTGATAGAACTGTCAAACCTGATTCACATCGACACCTCTGCAAGATCTAACAGCGTCCGCAACCTGAAGGAACTGCACACAGCATTTTTTAAAGACAGGAAAATATTCATTGACCTCTGGGCAACATGGTGCATGCCCTGTATTGAACAATTCGGCTACAGGGAAACGCTGGATTCACTGGCGGCAAAAAATAATATAACAGTCGTATACATCTCAATAGACGAGCCACGTCTCAGCCATAAATGGGCAAAGGACGTCTTCAGGTTCGGGCTGAAAGGTTTTCATTTCAGAGCAGGAGCCGCATTAAAGAATGACATACAACAAACGATCTACGGCAAAGAATCATTCACCATTCCAAGATATATCCTGATCAATGAAAAGGGAGAAATTCTGAGCAAAGACGCTCCAAGGCCCGGAGATGCAAAAGCGATAGCCGCACTCTTTCAACAAACGGTACAAGAATCCAGTCCCAAATAATCCGGACTAAAGTCCTGCTTCCGGTGCTGATCCTCCACATTAGTGCCCCAGGCTGGCACAAAGGTCGTCATTGCGAGGAGCAGCAGCGCTAAAGTGGGTGGGGCGACGAAGCAATCTCCTGCATCGAATGGATGTACGCCGATATCTGGAGATTGCTTCGTCGCGGCTCCTGCACAAATCCCCCGCTGCTCCTCGCAATGACGACGTTTTCACAACGACGCCACAAACAAGGCCGGTTCTGTGGTAGATTTTCCCGCATTGCTAAAGCCCTTGCACTAAAGTATATAGTTTTAACCAACGCCTGGGACCAATAAACGTATCAAACAAAAGCACAAGAGCCCAGTCACAAATAACCAGGATTAAAAAAGAAAAAGCCGGAAATAAGTTTATCAAATAAAAAGTAGCTGTGCCCGCGACAAAGGAGAACACAGCCCAGTTTTACTTTTTATTTGATAAACTTATTTCCGGCGCTCCCAGGTCTGGAAGGTGAAGGCGTAGGCATGTTTTTCGTCCACGGGGTGATCTTCTGCATGGGTCAGTTCCCAATCTTCCGGATCGATGACAGGGAAAAAAGCATCACCCTTCAAAGTAGTATGTACGCGGGTGATATAGATCTTGTCTACCAGCGAAAACGCCTGCAGGAATATCTCCGTCCCGCCGGTGATAAAGATCTCATCCACATCAAAGTCTTCCGCGATGGTGATCGCGGCATCGATGGACGAAACTACGGTGGCCCCTTCGGGCGCGTAGTCCTTCTGCCGGGTGATGACGATGTTCTGACGGCCTTTGAGTGGCTTGCCTCCCATGGATTCGAAGGTCTTCCGGCCCATAACCACCGGGTTGCCCCAGGTCGTGTTTTTGAAGAACTGGAGATCCGCGGGCAGGTTCCAGGGCAGGCGGTTCTCTATACCGATCACATTGTTTTCGGAAGCGGCAACGATAATGGAGATCATACTGCTACAGGGGCTTTGATGTGAGGATGGAACTCATAATTCTCGAGGGTAAAATCCTCAAATTCAAAAGAGAAGATATCTTTCACATCCGGGTTCAGCTTCATGACCGGCAACGGGTAAGGCTTGCGGGTGAGCTGCAGCTGTGCCTGCTCGAAGTGATTATTATAAAGGTGCACGTCGCCGAAGCTGTGTACGAAATCGCCGGGCTCCAGGCCGCATACCTGCGCTATCATGAGGGTGAGCAACGCGTAGGAGGCGATATTGAAGGGCACGCCCAGGAATACGTCCGCACTGCGCTGGTACAGCTGGCAGCTGAGTTTGCCATCCGCCACGTAGAACTGGAAGAGGCAGTGACAGGGGCTGAGCGCCATATCCGGCAGTTCGGCCACGTTCCATGCGCTGATGATGAGGCGGCGGCTGTCGGGGTTCTTTTTGATCTGGCTGATGAGATCGGTCACCTGGTCGATGGTTTTACCGTTGGCCCCTTCCCAGCTACGCCATTGTTTGCCGTATACGGGGCCGAGGTTGCCGTCTTTGTCCGCCCATTCGTCCCAGATCTTCACGCCATGGTCCTGCAGGTAGCGCACATTGGTGTCTCCTTTGAGGAACCAGAGAAGTTCGTATATGATCGATTTGAGGTGAAGCTTTTTGGTGGTCACCATGGGAAAACCGTCTTTCAGGTTGAAGCGCATCTGGTAGCCGAATACGCTCCGGGTGCCGGTGCCGGTCCGGTCCGTTTTGTTATTTCCCTGAGCGATAATATGTTGTAATAGATCCAGGTATTGTTGCATGACCCCGCAAGTTAAATGTAAATTGGGAAATAGCCTATCACAGCTATCAGATTACAGTCAGAAATAATATAAACAAAAGGGGGTAAACAAACAAATCTACTTTAACATAAATTTCATTAATCTGCAAAAATATACATTGACCATATCAACAAGATCGTAACACTAACTATAAATCTAAACGCTTAAAAGATAAAGGCACTATTCGTTTATCATCAACCCAAAATTATCCGTTGCAGGGTCAGACCATGCAGCAGAACGAACTCGTGAAGCACACAGAAACCCGGAGCCTGAGAGCTGACACAACACATCAGAACTTTCCCATCTGGCCTTGCAGTTGATAAGATTTTTTATCAACCTCTAAATTCTATTATCATGCAACTAAATGTACCACATTGACAGCATGGGCTGGCTTCCATTTGCCCAACCCGAAACCATGCTCCTGAAAGACTTTTTTATCAACCTGTTATCATTCTTAAACCTCTAAATCGCCAGAACATGCATCTGTCCAAACAATTCACATTGCTGGTATTGCTGCTATTGATGACGGTAGCAACATTCGCCCAGCAACAAAGGGTGACCGGCACCGTGTCCGACGCCTCCGGCAATCCCGTGCCCGGGGTTACCGTCAGGGTACAGGCCACTAACCGGGGCACCGTTACCGACGGCCAGGGACGGTATTCCATCGAAGCCGTGAACGGGAACACCCTGATCTTTTCTTACACCGGTTACAAGTCGCAGAACAACGTGATCAACGGGCCCACGCTGAACGTAACCATCCAGGAAGACTACGCCAACCTTGATGAGGTAGTGATCACGGGCCTGGCCACTTCTGTAAAAAGAAGCAACCTCGCCAATGCGGTGGCCACTATTTCAGCCAAACAACTTTACGGCGTTGCGCCGGCACAGACATTTGACGCTGCTTTGAGCGGCAAGATCCCCGGCGCACTGATCACCGCGAATACCGGCGCGCCCGGCGGCGGCATTTCCGTAAAGATGCGCGGGGTCACCTCCATCTTCAGTAATTCACAACCGCTGTATGTGGTGGATGGCATATTCATCTCAAACATCAGCGTACCCGCCGGTCTCAACCTGATCACCGGCGCAGCCACGGCAGGCAACCCGCAGAACCAGGACAATCCTTCCAGCCGCGTGGCGGACATCAACCCGGACGATATCGAGAACATCGAAATACTCAAAGGCGCATCCGCGGCCGCCATTTACGGCTCCAAAGCAGCGGCGGGCGTAATACTCATCACCACCAAAAAAGGCACCGGCATCGGCCGCACCATCGTGCGCCTGCGGCAGGACCTTGGCTGGGGCGAGGCCCGCAAACTGCTGGGCGTACGCCAGTTCACCGAGCAGACCGCTTTTGACAAAGGCGGCGCGGCAGCGAGAGATATGTTCATCGCGGCGCGTAACGCAGGCAAACTGTACGATTATGAAAAAGAAATGTATGGCGAAAAAGGCCTGATCTCCAATACAAACGCGAGCGTGAACGGCGGCACGGAACGCACCGGCATGTATTTCTCCGCCAACAGGAGAAGCGAGGAAGGCATCATCAAAAACTCCGGCTACCTGAACAATGCCGTGCGCATGAACATCGACCACCAGCTGAGCGACCGCATCAGCCTGGCTTTACGCGCGTCTTACATGAACACTTCAGCGGACCGCGGCCTGACGAACAATGATAACAACAGCGTGACCTACGGCGTGTCCCTCGCTACCGTTCCGCAATACCTGGAACTGCACCCCGATGCGAACGGCGTATATCCCGTCAATCCCTCGGCGGCGAACCCGCTTGAAACAAGGGACAAGATGCGGAACAACGAAACCACGAACCGCTTTATCACCGGCGGCGAAGTGAGAGCCACCCTGCATACGAACGACCGCACCAATACCAAACTGATCGTACGCGGCGGTGTGGATTTCTTTAACCTGAAAACGGAGGCTATCTTCCCCCGTACCCTGCAATTCATGAAAGGCGGGCTGGAAGGCGCATCCATCCAGGGGAATACGAACAACCTCAATACAAACCTGGCCGGCGTGCTGGTGAATAGTTTCGCGGCGAACAACGATCTCAACTTCACCACTTCATTAGGCGCCACACTGGAAACCAATTCGCTGGACCACATCCTCGCCATCGCCACGAACCTGATACCCGACCAGAGCAACGTGGACCAGGCCGCCAGCTCCCAGCTCCAGCAGTTCCGCCAGAAGTACCGCGACAACGGTATTTTTATACAGGAAGAAGTATTGATCATGGATGCGATCACCCTGAGCGCCGGCGTACGTTTTGACCGGAGCACAAACAATGGCGATTATAAAAAATACTTTGTGTTACCCAAAGCCTCCGCATCCTGGAACCTCGCCAAGATGCCATTCTGGAGCATCGAAACCGTGAACAGCTTCAAACTCCGCGCGGCATATGGCCAGGCGGGCAACGTAGCCCCTTACGGCGCCAAGTTCCTCGCGCTTACCTCCAGTAATATCGGCGGGCAACCGGGCTCTCTGGTGGACAACCAGTTCGGCAACCCGGACATTGAGCAGGAACGCCAGACAGAACTGGAAGCAGGGCTGGACGTGAGTTTCTTCAACGGTCGCCTGACCTTTGAAGGAACCTACTACAACAAAAAGATCTACGATCTGCTGCTGCGCAGGAACGTAGCTTCCTCCAGCGGCTTTACACAGCAGTGGGTGAACGGCGGTGACCTGCGGAACCAGGGCGTGGAAATAGGTATCGGCGCGATACCGGTGAATACCAAACGTTTCCGCTGGAACGCACAGCTGAACTTCTGGAAAAACAAGTCGCAAATTACCAAACTCACCATCCCCGCCTTCCCGATGGGCGCATTCGGCAACACGCTGGGCAACTTCTTTATTGAAGAAGGCAAATCCGCCACACAGATCATCGGTACACTCGGCGGCGGCAAAGGCGTGGGCGTGCTCGGCAATTCAGAGCCGGACTTCCAGCTGAGCTTTTACAACGACCTTACCTTCCTCACCAATTTCAGCCTCCGCGTGATGCTGCATTGGAAAAAAGGAGGGGACAACATCAACCTGACACAATATCTCTCGGACATTTTCCAGACCACGTATGACTACGACGATGACCAAAACGGCAACGGCATAAAAGACGGCGTGGACAGGATGGCGGCAGCAGCGGCCACCGACGCGAGCGTGAGGGTGCAGGACGCGTCTTATGTGCGCATCCGCGAGATCGGGCTGTATTACAACATCCCCATCCCGAAAAACAATATCATCTCCGCCGTGAACGTAGGTATTTCAGCGAACAACTGGTTCACCTGGACAGATTATGACAGTTACGATCCGGAAACATCCAACTTCGGAAGCAACACCATTTCCACCGCCACTTCGCGCGGCAGCAACGGTATCAGCTCCGGCGTGGAAGTAACGCCGTACCCCGCGGTTAAACGGGCCATGTTTCACCTGGGCGTAACCTTCTGATCAGTTCAACTTAAAAAGAATCATCATGAAACAACATAGCATATTACTGTTTAGCGCAATGCTGCTGGGCCTGGGGGCTTGCCAGAAGGGCGAGATACCCAACCTGAACACGCCGGTGGCCAGCGCGATCATTGCAAACGGCACGAAGGAGCAGATCGATAACCTGGCGGTGGCCATGGAATCCGGCATGCGGCCTACGCTGAATACATATTTCGACGCCATCGGTTTACAGGGAAGGGAAATATACCGCTTCTCCGGTTCAGAGCCGAGATATACCACCGAGCTGATGGGTACATCGCCGCTGGATAACAACACCTTTTACACCACCAACCCCTGGGCTTCCCGCTACCGGGTAGTGCGGCAGGCGAACACGCTGATAGACGCGGTGAATGCATCATCCAGGCTTTCGGCGAACGAGAAAAAAGGATACCTCGGTTATGCAAAGACCATCATGGCCTACCAGCTGCTGATCACCCTGAACATGCAGTATACGAACGGCATCCGCACGGACGTAAAAGACCCGAACAAACTCGGGCCCATCAAAGGTTACCCTGAAAGCCTGACGGATATTGCGAACATGCTGAATGAGGGGCTGACAGACCTGACGGGCAGCGAAATTGTTTTCCCGGTAACCATCGTAACGGACGTGACACCCCTCAAGCTGCAACGGTTCAACCGTTCACTGGCCGCCCGTGTAGCCGTATACCGCCAGCAGTGGGCCGAAGCCCTCACAGCCCTGAACGGGTCTTCCTTTGACCTGAATGGAGATATTAACGCCGGGTATGTACATATCTTCTCGGCCAATTCCGGCGACCAGCTGAACCCTGTATTCCTGCCGCAGAACAACTCCGGTGAAAACCGCCTGGCGCATCCTTCGTATGCCCTGCAGATCGCCCCCGGAGACGACCGCATCGGGAAAGCCACGCTGAGAACAGCCACTGCTTCCCTGGACGGGCTCAGCTCCAACCGCGACGTATGGATACACCGGAGCAACACCGCTCCTGTGTACATCATCCGGAACGAAGAACTGATCCTGATCTACGCCGAAGCGAAGATCCAGCTGAACCAGCTGCCGGATGCCATCGTGGCGCTGAACAGGGTCAGGATCGCACACGGCCTGCCTGCGTATGCGGGGGCATCCAACCAGCCGGCCCTTATCACGGAAATGCTGAACCAGCGCCGCTGGTCCCTGTTCGCCGAAGGCCACCGCTGGATAGACATGCGGCGTTACAACCGCCTGAACCAGCTGCCGAACGACCGGCCGGGCGATAAGGTATGGGATAAGTTCCCCATCCCGCTGCCCGAATCCAACCAATAATCAGAGGAGCACTGATACCCTGGGATGCCGGGTAAACCCGGACCCCGGAAAAACGAAAGGGCCACCGTACCGATACGGCGGCCCTTCGTATATAAGATCAAATCATTGATCATCAACGTACCTCCGGGATTAGACAACGGCAGAAGCCTATAGGAGGAAGATTACACTATTGGACATTTACATGCAGCCGGGGACCGGACGCTGAAAAAGGATTAACTCATTGACCTTCAAAGTATCTCCCGGCTCAGGAGCTGACAGATCTGGTGAAACGAAATAGAAAAAGCCGTTCCTGGCGAGGAGCGGCTTTTTTTACTTTGCATAGCAGTAATTGGTTCCCGGTTATAATGTGTTGATAATTTGCCTGTTGATTCCGTATAACGGGCCTGGCGGCAAAAAGTTACATTTCCCCGGTTAAATTCCCCTGCGTTTCATTTCTTTCCTTATAAGGCTCAGTTCCCGGCCCATAGAGCCTGCAATGGAGGTGTTTTCCTGCGCCCGGCGGATCAGGTAAGGCACTACGTCCTTCACGGGGCCATAAGGCAGATATTTGGATACCCGGTAACCGGCATGCGCCAGGTTGAAGGTGATATTGTCGCTCATACCGTAGAGCTGGGAAAAACTAACCCTGGGATGGTTGTGCGGGATGTTTTTTTCGTCCAGCAGGCGGGCGGCCAGCATACAGCTGTCCTCGTTGTGCGTACCGATAAATACGGCCAGGTGGTCCAGGTGATCGAGGCAGAAGCTCACCGCCGCGTCATAGTCCTCATCCGCTGCATCTTTATTCGGCTGGATCGGTGAAGGATAGGCGTTTTCTTCCGCGCGTTTCCTTTCTTTTTCCATATATGCCCCGCGCACTAGTTTGGCGCCCAGCAGGTAACCCGCAGCTTTGGCTTTTTCAAAGCTCAGGTGCAGGAAGTCCAGCCGGTCGTGGCGGTACATCTGGAAGGTATTGTATACGATCACCTCTCCCCTGTTGAACAGGCTCATCATTTCATCCGCAAGATCGTCCACCGGTTGCTGCACCCAGGATTCTTCCGCGTCTACCAGTACGCCCACCTTGCCCTTGGCGGCGGCGGCGCAAATGGTATGGATGCGTTTGCGCACCCTTTCAAATTCTTCTTTTTCTTCCTGTGTGAGCGTTTCGCCATTATGCATCTTTTCCAGCAGCTCAAAGCGGGCGAAGCCGGTCACTTTGATGGGGATAAAGGGAATGTGCGGTTTGCCGGTGGCATATTGGATGGCCCGCAGGAATTCCGGCAGGGCATTGTCGTAGTTGTCCTCTCCTTCCACCGCTTCCACGCTGTAATCCAGGGCTACGCCCACACCGAACTTACCCAGCTCTTCAGCCGCCTTCACTGCTTCTTCCAGGGTTTCGCCTCCGCAGAACTGGTTGAAGATCGTAGCCTTGATAATGCCTTTTACGGGCAAACGCAGTTTGAACGCAAGGGGTGTGGCAAACGCGCCGAACTTTACCAGCCAGGGCTTGCCGATATTGCTGAATAAAAAATTGGCGCGTTTCAACGCCCTGTTCGACATATGTTCGAATGCGATAGCCGTATCCTCGAATGATAATGGTGGTTGCTGCTTTTCCATGGCGGGCAAAGTTAAGGGGCTGGTATTGTTTTAACAAAAAAGAGCAGCCACTCATGATAGTTTTCTGACATACAAGCAGAAACACCGCTGCGGTCTGGAGATTTTTTTATTATATTTATCCCGGGACAGTGTTACACCAAAATCGTATTCCCAACCATGAGCGCAGCACATACGCAATTCCGGCGGCCAAGGCTTCCACTGTATATGAAAAAACGGCGTAACTGGCAACCTGTTGCCCTTACGCTGATCGTCGTTATGCTCATTGCATCCGGCACCTTGTATTACCTTGCGGGCCGCCACCAGCGCAGCTCTGCCATGCTCGAGCCGGGCAAACGGTATGTTACTTTCCAGAGCTCCTACGGCGAGCGGAAAATGGTAAAACTGCCGGACAGCACGCTCGTGATCCTGAACTCCCGTTCCAAACTTTATATGCCCGAAGGTTATCCGCAGAACCGTGCCCTGGTACTGGATGGGGAAGCGTTTTTTTCCGTGCCGCCCGCCGGTCAGGAAATGGTCATTTTAACGGATAAGCTCAAAACCCGCACACCCGGCGCCACCTTCCGCCTCCGCTCCCTGGAAAGCCAGAGCGGGGCCTATTGCCTGGTGCTCAGCGGGCAGGCCAATGTGGGCAAAAGCTACCACTCGCCTACGGATAACGCCACCGAAGACCTGGTTGCCGGCCAGAGCGTACTGGCCAATAAAGGCATAGACCTCATGGAAAAAGAGACCTTCGAACTGGCGGAACAGGAAGATTGCCTGCAGGGAAAGCTGGTTTTCAACAATACACCGCTTCCCGCGGCGTTAAAGAAGATGGAAGACTGGTTTGGCGTGGAGATGGAAATGAGGGGCAACGGCCGCAGCAAATACGTTACCGGGGTATTTAATCCCGCATCCGTAGAGGACCTGCTGGCAACCCTCGGAGATAGTATCGGTTTTACCTACCGCGTCACCCGGGACAAAGTGGTGATCAAGTTCTGACCTTTGGAATTTCCATATCCTAGATAAGTCGTGGATATTCGCGGCAAAGAAATGCCGGTTGTGCGAAGCAGACAACCGGCATATTTTATTTCAAGCAGTACCGTTTACAATATCCTTGGAAACGTCATCGAAATCTTCTCAATTAATTTATCATAGAGCTCATACGGAAATTCTCCCTCCCGCTCCGTTGCAAAACTTTTTTCAGGCAACAGGTGATAAATCTTTTTCAATTGGTAGAACATGATCACCAAAAACTGTTTAAGCTTGATCTGAAAGCCCGCAATCTTTTCATATTTCTCCTTGCCATGCTGGTCCAGGCTAGATCCTATTTCTATCGAAAGAATATGATGCTGTGTGTCATCTCTTTTTACCCAGAGTGAATTCCAACCCGGCTCTTCCCACCACATGATCCTGATCTCATTTTCATTATTCAACAATGAAAGTAACAGACTTGCGATATCATACAATGGGTCACTAAGTGAAGAGGAAGCACCGATCTGATGAACTTCTCCCTTTATGTTAACCAAAAGAGTTGCCCAACCATGTTTATGTAGGATTAGCGAAAAATCAATATCATCATTCATTAAAGCTGGCCGTTTGAATCAAATATAAAAACCTTCTATCATAACAAAAAGACCTTGCAGGGCATACTCCTGCAAGGTCCTTAATTATATAAACCTTCTCCGGCTCAGAACTCTCGCTCTTCCACCGGCAGGCTCCTGATCATGTTGTTAAAAAGGTCCCCTTCGTAATCGTCATACGCACCGTAAGCATTGATGATGTAACCAATGAAACCGTCCGCGTTTTCAAGAAGGTAGAGCACCGCGGAATCGGATGGGTTACTGTCTCCTTCGAAGCGGTAGGTACGGATGATCTTCATGCCTTCGCAGCTGAATATACGGCCTGAGTCCTGGTCTTCCAGCCGGCCGTCTTCCAGGAGCCGCAGCTCATGATCGATGCCGCGTTCTTTCAATACTTCCATCACGCCGCTGAGCGTGGTCATTCCATTGGGTGTCGTTTCCATATGACGATTATTTTGAGTTTGATCAGCTCAGCTCCTGGCCTACTTTTTTCAGCAGATCCAGGGTTTTGCGTATGCCTGCTTCTTCACTATCCTTACTGCCCTCATATTCTATGCCGATAAAGCCTTTGTAGCCGGCCGCCTTCACAATTTCCAACATTTTCCGGTAATCGGTCTCGGTTTCGTTGCCTTGTGCATCAAAATCATGCGATTTGGCACTTACGCCTTTGGCGAAGGGCATCAGTTCGGTAACGCCTTTGTAACGATCGTATTCGTCCGCGCAGGGGGTGCTGTAGTCGCCGTCTTTCTGGCGGCGCACGCAGAAGTTCCCGAAGTCGGGCAGGGTGCCGCAGCCGGGTTTGTTCACGCCTTTCATCACGTCGCTCAGCCAGATGCCGTTGGAGGAATAGCCGCCGTGGTTTTCCACGATCACGCCGATGTTAAAGTCTTTCGCGAAGTCCGTCAGGCGGCCCAGGCCGTCTATGGCGGCTTTTTTCACGTCTTCTTCCTTGCCGGCGCCGGCGGCATTCACACGGATGGAGTGGCAGCCCAGGAACTGCGCCGCTTCTACCCATTTATAATGATTCTCTACCGCTGTGGTGCGTTTTTTAGGGTCCAGGTCGCCCAGCTCGCCTTCGCCGTCGCACATGATCAGTACACTGGTAACACCGTTGTCATCCGCGCGTTTTTTCAGATCGGCGAGGTATGCTTTATCTTTTGCTTTGTCTTTGAAGAACTGGTTCACATATTCCACGCCGGTGATGCCGTAGTCTTTTTTGGCTTTCTCCGCGAAGTCCAGGTTGGTCATTTTACCGGAAAAAAGGGCGTTGTGGAAGGACCATTCCGCGAGGGAGATCTTAAAGAATAATTCCTTTGCGCCACCGCCCGCGGTGCCGGTTGTATCTGTGTCAGAGGAGTCTCCTGTACCGGAGGTGCCGCCGCTGTTGCAGGCTGCGAGAAAAGCGGGTCCGAATGCTGCGCCGGCGGTGACCAGGCCCAGCTGGCGTAAAAAAAGTCTGCGGTTCGTGGATGATGACATTGTGTTAAGGATTTGATTTTTGTAATGAGTTCATAACTGCAAAGCATACACGCCTATCATATAAAAACGTGGAAGCATAAACAAAGTACTGAAAAAAGTTTACAAAATAAAGAAGGTGACGGGGATAAACCTGCCGGAAGCGGCAGGGACCTGCGGCTCCCGGAATGAAGGGCGTTACCGGCGGCTGAGGTTACGCCTGCTCCTGCAACCAATGGTAATAATTCTGCACCGCTTTGATTTCCCCGTACCCTATCTCCTCTCCCAGCTTTTCTTTTACGGAGCCCAACGAATACCCGCCGGTGTCTTCCACCGCCTTCAGTATCCGGGCCAGCCTGCTTTCGTCCGGTATCACATCGCGGATGTCCAGCTCGCCTTTGCGGATGAACTCGCCCAGGTGGCTTTCCACCGTGCTCACCGCCAGGCTGCGGCGGGCGGCGATCTCTTCGATGGCGTTGCCTTCCAGGAAAAGCTGGAGGCTTTGCCGCTGGCTGCCGCCTGCATCCGGCCTTGTTTTTTTTGTGCGTTGCTGTTTGGCCGATTTGAGATGTATCTGTGTGCTCAGGCTGTTGCGCAGGCAGTAGGTCTGCACCGCGTCCAGGAATGCGTCCCCGTATTTGGCCAGCTTTACGTCGCCAAAGCCGGAGATGCGGGAGATATCTGATTTTGTGATGGGGAGGTAGGCTACCAGCTCTGCCAGCGTAGCGTCGGAGAACACGATGTAGGGCGGCACGTTCTCTTTGTCCGCCAGCTGGCGGCGCAGCTGCTTCAGTTCGTTGAACAGCGCGGGATGGGCGATCTCCGCATTTTGCCTGGTAGGCGCGGGGCCACCGGGCTGTTCTTTGCCCGCGGCGGCTACGGTAAATTCTACTTTATCTTCCCCGCGCAGCACCTGCCAGCTGGTGTCCGTCAGCTGCAGCAGGGGGTACTCCCCGGCGGCCTGCTGAAGATACCCAAGCTGTATCAGTTCGCGGGCGTATTGTTTCCATTGTTCTTTGGAGACGTCTTTGCCGATGCCGTATGTTTTGATCTCCTGGTGCGACTCCCGCACGGTGCTGCTGCCCCGCAGGAAGTCCACTACGTAATTGAGGCCAAAGCGGCCCTGGAGGCGGTATACGGCGCTCAGCAGTTTTTGTGCGGCAATAGTGCCGTCCGCCCGTTCGTACTGGCCCAGGCAGTTGTCGCAGTTGCCGCAATGCGCGGGTGCGTCTTCCCCGAAGTATTGCAGCAGGTATTGGCGGCGGCATTGGCGCGTTTCGGCGAGGCCGGCCATCTGTTCCAGTTTTTTGAGCATGATGGCGCTCTGTGCTTCATTCCCTTCCACGAGGGCGAACCGTTTCATCTTAAACACATCGCCGGCGCTGAAGTACAGGATCGCTTCGCTGGCCAGCCCGTCGCGGCCGGCACGGCCCGTTTCCTGGTAATATCCTTCTATGTTTTTGGGCAGGTCCACGTGTACCACGAACCTTACATTGCTTTTGTTGATCCCCATGCCGAAGGCGATAGTGGCCACCATGATGCGCACTTCATCCCGCAGGAAACGTTCCTGGCGTTCTTCACGCACCTGCCTTTCCAGGCCTGCGTGATAGGCGGCCGCGGAGAATCCTTCCGCCTGGAGGTCCGAAGCCAGCGATTCCGTGGCGGCACGGGACAGACAGTAGATGATCCCACTGTCTTCCTTGTGTTCGCCGAGGTAAGTGAGCAGCTGGTCGTAGTGATTTCGTTTGGAGCGGATGCCGTAGAATATGTTCGGGCGGTTGAATGAGTTTTCGAAGACGGTGTACTGGCGCAGGTTGAGTTTTTCGAGGATGTCCTGCTTCGTAACCCCGTCCGCCGTGGCGGTAAGGGCTATTACCGGTGTGTGCGGGAAGCGGTCCTTCAACTGGCCCAGTGCCAGGTATTCCTGCCTGAAATCGTGGCCCCAGTGGCTGATACAGTGCGCTTCATCTATAGCGAAGAGGGATACGTTCAGTTCAGAAAGCAGGCCCATAAAGTTGCCTTCGCCCACGAGGCGCTCCGGGGCGAGGTAGAGCAGCTTCAGTTGGCCGTTGCGCAGCATATGGATCACATTCTGCTGTTCTGATCCGGAAAGGGAGGAATTAAGGAAAGCGGCCGGGATGCCGTTCTGCTTCAGGGCATCCACCTGGTCTTTCATCAGGGCTATCAGCGGCGATACCACTACGGTCACGCCGTCGAACGCCAGTGCCGGCAGCTGGTAACAGATGGATTTGCCGCCGCCCGTGGGCATCAGCACCATGGTGTCTTTCCCTGCCAATACGTTTTCTATGATAGCCTGCTGGTTATGACGGAAATGTGTATACCCGAAATGATGTTTTAACAGTGTTAATAATGATGATTGTTGCATAGCCCGAACTTTGATTTGCCTCCGGGACAAATATAGGACAAAGGGATGTGCATAAAAATAAAATGGAACAGCAATGCGGGTGCAGAATATTTGTTTACATTTATAAAGAGAGTCATTTTACACTGTCGCACACAAAGTCATATTACAACTGTTATTCACCTATTAACCCAAAACAAACAATTTACACGTATGGAACTGTTCGCAGCAATCCCGACTTTAACTACTCCTTTATTGCAGGAAACAATCGATTTTTATGTGAACGTACTGGATTTCACCTGTAAAACGATGGATGAACAATGGAAGTTCGCGTCTATCAAAAAAGACAAGGTGACGATGCAGCTCGTACATCCGCAGGCGCAATTTCCTTTTGGCAGCGACGATCCTTTTGACCAACCCCTCTTCACCGGCGCCATTTACATTCACATGGAAGGCGTGGATGAATTATGGGAAAAGGTAAAGGACAAGGCCGAAGTATGTTTCCCCGTTCAGAACTTTGATTACGGGATGCGCGAGTTTGGTATTTATGACAACAACGGTTATCTCCTGCAATTCGGGGAGCAGATCAAAGCCAGCGCCTAGCGCATTATTTCTTCATAACAACAGGGGGACAACAGGTACAGTGTGCTGACGACACGCTCAGGGAATCCGTATATCCCGAAAAAAAAACCGCAGCGCGTACGCTGCGGATATTATCCATTTTTACTCACTTTCCTTTTCTGCGCCGGTAGGGTTTTCGAGGACAATGCGTTTGTAAACGGAAATAAGTTTATATGGGATAAAAGAGATAATTAGTCGGAAAAAGTGCGATCCGGATTTACATAAATATAAGTAAATTAGCCAACATAGTTAGTCTTTTTTATAAAACCCCATTGTAAATGAAACCAGCTTTATTGCTGTTACACGGCGCCCTTGGCTCATCCCGGCACTTCGACCCGATCGTTCCCGTTCTCCAAGAACAATACACCGTACATCGTTTTGATTTTCACGGTCACGGGAATACGGCGTTGCCTTCTTCCCTGAGCATTGAAATATTTACCACGCAGTTGCTGGATTATATCCGCGATCACCAACTAAGCCCGGTGGCCATATTCGGGTACAGCATGGGCGGTTACGTGGCGCTCAATGCGGCATTGCAGGCCCCGGAAGCGGTGCTTCGGGTGCAGACGCTGGCCACGAAATTCAACTGGACGCCCGAAACCGCCGCAAAGGAATCCCGGCAGCTGGATGCGACGTTTCTGCGGGAGAAAGCCCCTTCTTTTGTTGCGCAACTGGCGGAGCTGCATGGGGACGATAACTGGGCAAACCTCCTTCCCGCCACCGCAGGACTGATGACCACCCTCGGCAACAATCCCCTGCTCACCAAAGAAAACCTCCCTCAAATAAACATCCCCGTGCGCCTTATGGTGGGCGACCGTGACACAATGGTGGGCATCGAAGAGACGCTGGCCGTGTTCAGAAGTCTGCCGCAGGCCTCCATGGCCGTGCTGCCGGATACCAAACACCCGCTGGACAAAGTCAATAACGCAGTGCTGATCTGGGAGATCAGGAGTTTTATGATGTTGTAACATCCGTTACCGGAGACTGTCGATCTTTTTTTCCAGCTGCTCTATCCGTTTGGTTTGCAGATCGTTTAGTTTTTGCTGGTTAATGAGGTGAAGTGTTAGCTCTTCCACTTTTTGCAGGAGTTTTTTGTTCATCTCCCCAAGGTCCAGGCCGTTTTCCCTTACCTCTTCCTCATTGGGAATTTCAGGCAGGTGACCGTTCTCCCGGATATATGTTTCCCATTCATACAATGACGGCAATTGATAGCCGGCATGAAACACAAAGTCTGCCCAGGTTTCCTGCGTTACTTTTACTCTGCGTGCACCGATAGTGCCGTCTACCGCCAGTTTGTAGGCCGGAGAAGTTACTCCTATGCCGACATTGCCGGCAGCCGTAATCCGGAGCCTTTCCGTATAAGTATCCGCATTCATTCTATGCCCGATTACAAATTCAGGCGTATAAACAACCCCGGGATTTGAAATTGCTCCTATATAGGCAGCCTGGCTGGCTCCTACGCTACCGACAGATACCAGGTGCAGAAAAGCTCCTTTCGAATTTACTGTCCGGATATTTGAGATATGAACGGCAGTGCCGGCCGGTATCGGCGTACCCGCTATACCCGGGCTATACACAGCGGATGAAGTATCTCTGATATCCAGCCTGTATTGCGGAGATGAAGTGCCCCACCCTACATTGCCGGTGGCCGGATAGTTGTTCTGGGCATGGCCTGCTAAAAAAGAGCACACAGGTAACAACATGACGATTAACTTTTTCATAGATAAAGGAGGCTTGGGTTCTAAAGCTGTGCAAAATAGGCAGAAATGAACATTCTTACACTAAATTCTCTGCACTTTCAGTACAGAGGTTTGGAATCCGGACTAAAGTCCTGCTTCGGTGCTATTCCTCAAAATTAATACCCCCAATTAATGCCCCAAGCTGGTGCAAAGCCCGTCATTGCGAGGAGCAGCAGCGCTAAAGTGGGTGGGGCGACGAAGCAATCTCCTCCATCGAATGGATGTACTCCAAGATATGGAGATTGCTTCGTCGCGGCTCCTGCACAAATCCCCTGCTGCTCCTCGCAATGACGACCTTTTCACAACGACACCCCAAACAAGGCCAGTTCTGTGGTAAGTTTTTCCCATTACTAAAACCCTTGCACTAAAGTGCACAGTTTTAACTAACGGCTGGACCAATAAAAAAGCCTCCCGGCTTTCACCGGGAGGCTCTCAATATCTGCGCGATCTTATTTCTTTACAATCACACCATCCGCCACGATCACGATATCTTTTTTCGGCTCGGTGATCTTTGCGATCTCCTCTTTGCTTTTACCGGCATCTTCGGCAAAGTGTTTCAGCCTTTCCACGGAAGTCTCGTTCACTTTCGCCACGCCTTCCAGTACCACGGTTTTGCCCACAATGTTCTGCGGCATAAAAAACCCGTAATCCTTGAATTTCACCATTACCGCTTCTCCTGTTGGCCTTTCAATTTTCATGAAACAGCCTTTTTTCTTGCACACTTCCACCACTTTACCTTCAATTTTACCGGTATAGGCGGTGTCCGCCTGGAGTTTCTGGCTTAGGTCCGTCATGCCGATAGCGTCTTCGGCATTAATCGTCTTTCCATAGGTAACGCCTGGCTGTGCCGGGGTTATTTCCTGCTGGGCCAGCACCACGGTGCTGCATAACAGTCCGCCCAGTATTAACATAGATAATTTTTTCATCTGGAGGTATTTGCTCAAATATAGGAATTTAAGCCACCCGGGACTATATTAATATTATTTTAATTTGCGAAATATTTTAATATATATTTGCACTTTCCCTAAGAGGATTATACCTTGTAGTTTATAAAAGATAGTGTTAAAACCGAGTACACTGACAGGACACGGGTGCTGCTTTTGCAGCGCCTGTTTCATTTCCGGTACATTGGTTATCAAGCCACTGCGGTATTACAGCATCAAAGGCTGATTTTGGGCGCCTGGTTTCCCCGGTATCACCGGGCAATGAGATTTGTCGGGCATAACCACAATTTACTCCTCCCCCGCGATCCGGCTCACGGCCTCCCCGTAAGCGGCGCCGATCGGGATCACCGCCTGCCGGATGTATACACAGCTCCGGTCTATCCTGTCCACTTTTTCATTTGCCACGATATAAGACCGGTGCACCCTCGTAAACCGCGAGGCAGGCACCAGCGCCATCGCTTCCTGCATGGAGAGGCGCGAGAGCAGTTTTTTATCCGGCAGCACAAAGTTCACGTAATTGCCCGCGCTTTCGATGTAAAGCACATCGTGCAACTGTATTTTCAGTTGTTCGTAACCGCTTTTGATAAAGATATAATCCGCCTGCACGGGGTTCTGCAAGCGCTCCTGCTTCAGTTGCATGAGGCTGTGCGCCTTGTTGCAGGCTTTCAGGAAGCGGGCCAAGGAAAAAGGTTTCAGCAGGTAGTCGATCGCGTCCAGCTCAAAGCTCTGCACGGCATGTTCGGAATAAGCGGTGGTAAAGATCGTCATGGGCGGCTCGTGCAGGCTGCTGAGAAAGTCCAGCCCGGAGATATCCGGCATCTTGATGTCCAGGAACAGGAGGTCCACTTTTTCCCTGCGCAGGAAATCCATGGCTTCAAAGGCGTTGGTGAACACGCCTTTCAGCTCCATAAAGGGCACCTTCGCCGCGTGCGCCTGTATCACGCTCAGGGCTACGGGCTCGTCATCTATCGCAATGGCGGTCATGGTCATGGTATACAAGATACATCAAATTACATTTTATGAAGGAGCAGCAGGCGGCGCGCGGCGATCCACAACCGCTGGAAGCTCCGGCCATCTGTTTGTTCCCAGTCCTTTACCAGCTTTTCCGCTTCGCGGCGGCGCTGGGTTTCAGTGAGCTGAAACAGGTGGTCCATCACTTCCTTGTCCGCCGTTACTGCTCCTTCATGATAGTGCTCCTGCAATTCCCGTTGTTTTTCTTTCGCCAGCTGCGAAGCCTGTACGCTGCCTTCCGTAAGCGCGGCCAGGCGGGCGTCGTATTCGCCTTTGGGCATCAGCAGTTTGGTGAGCAGGGGCATTACTTCTATGAGGGTGATGATAAATACGATGAGGCGGTACCGCTGTTTGAGCGGCGGATGTTCTTCCGTGAGCGTGTTCAGCGCCTCCACCTGCGTCAGGAAACCGTCTGTAAGCGTGGCCTGGTAAGCGGCTTCTTTCAGGCTGTCTTCGGTTTTGATCAGCGCCAGCCTCTCCGACCCTTCCAGCCGCAGGGGCTCCAGTTCTTTTTTGAGCTTACGCATTTCTTCCTCTGCTTTCAGGTATTCGCTTTTTTTGACGCGGGCGATGGCGGATTCCCCGATCTTCCCGGAGCCGCCGGTGCCGTCCGTTTCGCGGATGTAGCCGTCTTTATAATCTTTTACCTGCTCTTCTTTCTGCACCAGCTGTTTTTCATAGCCAGAGATCTTCTGGCGGATCTCTTTCGTTTGCAGGGCGTTGTATTCGGTTTGTTCCTTGCGGAAAACGTCCATTTTTTGTTGATTGTCCAGCACCATCTGCGCATTAATGTCTTTTTTGAAAAGCATGAGCACAACGGGCTGGGAGATAAACAGGCCGATGGTGACCGCCAGCAGCAGGCGGAAAGCCACGGGCAGGAATTGCGGTTTGCCCCCGTTGCGGTGCATGGCGGCGATCAGGCTCCTGTCTATGGACAATATCGCGAAGCCGAAGAAAAGCGCGAGCCCTATGATTGCCAGATCGTCCTTCACCACGGTGGAGAAAAAATAACCCCAGGCCAGGGTGGCGAAGAGGCCGGTGACCAGCACGGCGATACCGATGATGCGGTAGCGCTCACGGTCGGCCTGGCATTGTTTCAGAATGTCCGCATCAGCGGTGGCCAGCCACCAGAGGAAGCGGGTGAAGCCGTCAGGCTCATAGGGCTTCTGTTCGGCGGGTGTATCCGGCAGTTTCGGGTGGATCATTGTATTCGTTTAAAGGTATATGTTGGATGCTTTGATACTATTTTCACTATTCTTCTCCTTCGACGATCGTTCGACTCTCCTTCGACGATCCTTCGACAATGGTTCGACCAGGCTTTCAGTTAATTTAATATCAGCCACTTCGATAAATTCCCATCCGGTATACTTTTATTACCGCATGGTATATAGTCCCGGCAGGAAGCGGCGTAGTTTTGCTTCAGTTCTTTATTTAGTGGTAATGGTGAGATGTACAAAAAACTCGCTGGCCGTTTGCCGGATGCTCAGCTCATGCCTTCCGGGGTAGAGCAGTTGCAGCCGGTTGCGCACATTGTTCAGGCCAATGCCCAGGCTGTGTTTTTCCGGGTCGTTGTCCGGCTTCACATGCACGCTGTTGTACGCGTCGAAATAGATGTGGCCTTCATCGCAGGAAAGCGACACCACGATCCAGGAACGGTTGCGCAGGCTGATGCCGTGTTTGAAAGCGTTTTCCACGAAAGGTATCAGCAGCATGGGCGCAATGTCGTGCTCGCAGTGTTGCTCATTGATGTTCACTTCTATTTTGATATCCGGCGAAGCCTGCGTACGCAGCCTTTGCAGCGCGATATAGTTTTGCAGGTAACCTACTTCCTTGTCCAGCTCAATCTTTTCCTGGTTGTTTTCATGCAGCATGAACCGCATCATGTCCCCCAGCTTTTGTACGCCTTCGCTGGTGCGCAGCGCGTTCTCCTGCAAAGCGGTGCCATACAAGGTATTGAGCGCGTTAAATAAGAAATGAGGGTTGATCTGGGAACGCAGAAAGTCCAGATTGGCGGAAGAACGACCCAATGCTTTTTCCAGGGTCAACACCTCATTCTTTCTCGATAAGCGGGAATAGGTTACCCCATATGCCAGGGGTATGACGAACATAAAGTTGCAGAAGATGATCAGCGTATAGATGGACCACATCTCTCCTATACGCGTGTTCGAATCCACCAATACACAGGCGAACAACGAAGTGGTCAGCAATATCAGCAGCAATACCGGCACCAGGCTTCTGAATTTTTTCTCTTTTTTGAAATAAGGCTGGAAAACGTAATGGCAGTAACCGATATAAGCAATGATATACGCAGAGCCTGCCCATAATACAAACTGGAAACGCGCGGGCCGGTTGTCCATCACCATGATAAAAGCGAAGATCATCCAGAGCACGAACAGCAACATGACGTCAACCGGTACTTTTTTCCATATCTTTTTTTCGCCAAACCACGTATGTATATAATTGAAATACAGCATTTTCGCCAGGTGATACACCACGTAGCCCAGCACGCTGGTGAACACGACGATAAAAGCCCGCCAGCGGCAGAGATTGTAAAAATTCTCCAGCCGACGGTACCCCAGCATATACCCGAAACGCCAGGTAAAGGCCACCACCAGCAAGCCCCAGAAAAAGAACAGTACGCCCACGCCCAGGATAATGCCCCAGCCAAGACCGTCTTTCTTCTCAAAATAATAAGGGATCAGCCAGTTGTTCAGCGCCACAAAGGTGATGTAACTCACCGTGGCGGTCAGCATACTGGGCATCAGGTAATGGAGGAAGCCGTCGTAAGCCATATTATTCTCGGAAAAACGATATTCCAGCCAGCCGGCATACCCGGCCCCGTCGGTATAGAGAGAGGGAAAGATCATGATAAAAATGACCAGCAGGTAAATGCCCGTAGCCAGCCAGAACTCCGATTTCCTGATTTTTTCCATTTAATATTTCTTTCATGCAATATTAGTGAACAGTTGCCCCCTTTTCACCGAAATGGGATGAAACAGGGCGAATATGGTATGAAACCCTACCTTTTTTATACCTTTGCAACCATGGCAAAAGTAAAAGTCGGATACGTACAGATGAGCTGTTCTGCGGACAAGGCGCAGAACCTTTCCAAAGCCATCACTCAAGTAAGAGAGGCCGCAGCAAAGGGCGCGCAGGTGATCTGCCTCCAGGAGCTGTTCACGTCGCTGTACTTCTGTGATGTGGAAGATTATGACAACTTTAAACTGGCGGAGCCCATCCCCGGCCCTTCCACGGAATCGCTGGGTGCTGTGGCCAAAGAACTGGGCGTGGTGATCATCGCTTCTTTGTTCGAGAAAAGAACAGAAGGGCTCTATCACAACACCACCGCCGTGCTGGATGCGGATGGCGCTTACCTCGGCAAGTACCGCAAAATGCATATCCCGGACGACCCGGCCTACTACGAGAAATTTTATTTCACCCCGGGAGACCTGGGTTATAAAGTGTTTAAAACAAAGTTCGCCACCATCGGCGTGCTCATCTGCTGGGACCAGTGGTATCCCGAAGCGGCACGCATCACTTCCCTGATGGGCGCGCAGATCCTGTTTTACCCCACCGCCATCGGCTGGGCCACCAGCCAGGACGATGCGACCAATACCGAGCAGTACAACGCCTGGCAGACCATGCAGCGCAGTCATGCCGTGGCAAACGGCGTGCATGTGGTGAGTGTGAACCGCGTGGGTCTTGAGCAGGACGGCGCCATGAAGTTCTGGGGCGGCTCCTTTATCTCCAACCCCTTTGGCACCATCCTTCACCAAAGCTCCCACGAAACAGAAGAAGTGATCGTACACGAGCTGGACCTATCCAAAACGGACCGCTACCGTACACACTGGCCTTTCCTGCGCGACAGGAGAATTGATTCTTACCAACCTATTACCAAAAGATACATCGACGACGAAGCATGACGCAGCCAACTCCCAAACAACTAGGGTATTATTTTCCGGCGGAATTCCATCCTCATACAGCTACCTGGCTCAGCTGGCCGCACAAAGAAGCGAGCTGGCCGGGAAAGATACATACCATCTTTCCGCATTACAGCCTGTTTGTAAAATACCTTGCAGACAGTGAGAAAGTGCGCATCAACGTGGCGGACGAAGCCATGAAAACCTTCGCCGCCGGGCATCTCGTAAAAGCGGGCGTGAACATGCAGAACGTGGAATTTTTTTTCCACCCTACAAACGACGCCTGGTGCCGCGATCATGGCCCCGCATTCCTTATCAATCCCAATGCGGAACAGAAAAAAGCGGTGGTAGACTGGAATTACAACGCCTGGGGCGGCAAATACCCTCCCTTTGACCAGGACGATATCATCCCCACCCTCATTGCCAACCATTACAAGCTGCCGCTGTTCAATCCCGGCATCATCATGGAAGGCGGATCGGTGGAGTTCAACGGCAAAGGCACCATCCTCACCTCTACCTGCTGCCTGCTGAACGAAAACCGCAACCCGCACCTGGACCGTGGCCAGGTGGAAGAATATCTTTACCAGTATTACGGCGCTGAACAGGTATTGTGGGTGGAAGAAGGCATTGTGGGCGACGATACGGACGGGCATATAGACGATACCATCCGTTTTGTGAATGAAGACACGGTGCTGACGGTGATAGAAACGGACAAACAGGATGAGAACTACGAACTGCTGCGGCAGAACCTGAAGCAACTGCAACAGATGCGACTGCTGAACGGCAAACAGCTGAACATCGTGACGCTGCCCATGCCGGACCCCGTAGTGTTCGAAGATCAGCGCCTGCCCGCATCCTACGCGAACTTTTATATCAGCAACAAATACGTGATCGTACCTACTTTCCAGTGCGGGAAAGACGATGAAGCGCTGGGTATTATACAACAGTGTTTTAAAGACCGTGAAGTGGTGGGAATAGACAGCACGGACATTATCTGGGGATTAGGCAGCTTCCATTGCCTGAGCCAGCAGGAGCCGGAGATATAGTTTCAAGATAAAGAGAGAGCCGCCTTTACCGGGCGGCTTTTTTACTTGATCTTACAATACTGCGTCGTAAACCATGCGGCACTTCGTCCATTCGCTGCAAAGGACATGCGCTTCGCAAAACAAAACGTTCCCTCACAGCACGATCACCTCCGGCGCATCGCCCCAGGAGGCCAGCTCGTTGGTCGTGAGCAGGTTAAACTTCGGATTTGTGCCGCCCAGTTCGCCGCAGGCCTTGCTAAACACCACCGTAGCGATCCGGTGATGCCGGATCACATAAGAACAGAGCATACAAGGTTCTACATTGGAATACAGCGTAGCACCGGCCAGCTGGTAGCCTTTGCCGATGGCATCCAATATGGCCATCACTTCCGCGTGGCGCGTGATATCTTTCAGCGTTTTACTTTGCTCGATAGCTTCGCCGATGATCAGCCCGTCTTTGACGATAACGCTGCCCACCGGGCTTTCTCCCGCCGCTTTGGCCATTGCTGCCAGTTCAAGACAGCGCTCCATGTATTTGTGATGTCCGCTCATGTTATCTCAAAAGTAATACTCCTTGTAATACCATCGAATTTTGGTAATTTATCGTCTCTCTTCCCACACCCTAAACCAATCGTTATGACGCGCCCTGAAGCACTCAGCAAAAATGAACCGCTCGTATGGTCTTCCGGCAACGGCACCGATGTATGGGACATGTTCCAGGCGGCGGCAGGCGGTGACGTGACCGCTCTTCAATCCCTGCTGGCCCGTGATCCCGGCCTGATACGCTGCGATTATGACTACCGCACGCCCATGTATTTTGCGGTGAAGGAAAACCGGGCGGAAGCGGTGAAGTACCTGCTGGAGCAGGGTGCGAACCCTGTAAGCTCCGGCACGCCGGATACCTTGTGGCAGATGGCAAAGGACCGCGGGTTCACGGAGATACAGTCCATGCTCGAAAAAGCCATGGGCCAGCACATCAACCCGGAAGGCAGCAGGATCGCAAAAGCCATCAGGGAGAGGGACCTAGCCAAAGTGAAAAAAATGCTGGATGCGGAACCGCAATTGCTGCACGCGCCGGACGAACATACGAACCAGCCTATCCATTGGGCCGTGATGAGCCGCCAGCCGGACATGATAGAAGAACTGCTGAACCGTGGCGCGGACATTCACGCGCGGCGTTTCGACGGCGCCCGGCCTATCCAGCTTTGCAACGGGGATTACGGTTACCGGGGCTGGCGCGATGTACCGGAGGATACGGCTGCCACACCCAAAGACATCTACGACCTGCTGGTCCAAAAAGGCGCGGAGGTGGACATTTACATGGCCAGCCTCACGGGAAACATCCAGCGCGTACGCCAGCTGCTGGACGAAGACCCTTCTCTCGCAAACCGCCTTTCCGATTACGTGACCTACTACCAGGGCTCCGGCTCTGCCATCAACAATGCCGTTTCCGGGGGCCATAAGGCGATTGTAAAGCTATTGCTGGAACGTGGAGCTGATCCTAACCTCCCGGAGCCGGGAATCGCCCCGAATGGGCATGCTATCTATACCGCCGTGGTGAACGGGGATATTGAGATGGTGAAACTCCTCCTGCAATACGGCGCCCATCCGAACGTGGAAGTGGAAAGCTCAGCCGACGCGCTCTCCCGGGCCATCAACAATAAAAACCAGCCGGTCATAGACTTGCTCTGCTCCTACGGCGCATACCGCAAAGTGCACCTGCTGGCGTATTACAACGACCTGCAAACTGCCGCCGCCATGTTCGCCGCCAAACCCTCGCTGGCCAATGACGTGAACGCGCTGGAAAACGCGGCCGGCCAGGGGCACGCGCTGTTTGTAAAGCTCATCCTCCGCTACCAGCCCGATCTTGCCAAACGTATAGCGGTAGGCGTACGCAGCCGCGGGCCTTTGGAAGCGGTGCAGACAAAAGAGCTGAGAGACTTCCTGTTCAGCCAGGGCATGAACCCCAATCACCGCACCTGGCTGGGCGTTACGCCATTACATAAGTTCGCCGAGCACAACGATACCGAAAACGCCGAAAGTTTTATCGAACATGGTGCGGACATCCATGCCGTGGATGAAGAAAACCTTTCCACCCCGCTGGGCTATGCCGCGAAGTACGGCCGTAAGGAAATGGTGGAACTCCTTTTGCGGAAAGGGGCAAACCCTGAGCTGCCGCTGGAACACCCATGGGCAAGACCGCTGGCATGGGCGGAAAGAAGAGGGCATACGGAAGTAGCGGCGGTGTTGGCCGGTCATCAGAAGGGAGCATAATGCGGACGCTTTTTTTGTTACATTTATCCCTATGAATCTTTTGGGTAATATCATCTGGCTGATCTTCGGCGGCTTCTTTACATTTATCGGTTACATGACAGGCGGGCTGGCCTGCTGTCTCACTATCATCGGCATTCCCTTCGGGCTGCAACTGTTCAAGATCGGGATACTCACGCTGATGCCGTTCGGCACACAGGTACGCGAGAGGCCCGGCTCATCCGGCTGCCTGGCTGCGGTGATGAACATCATCTGGATCCTCTTCGGCGGTATCTGGATCGCACTGGGCCACCTCCTTTTCGGATTTTTGCTGGCTATCACCATCATCGGCATCCCCTTTGCCCGTCAGCATTTTAAACTGCTCACGCTTACCTTCACCCCCTTCGGGAAAGAATTGTATTATCCCTGATCTGACATGAAATGACTACGCCGGCACTTTGCCCATCTTTTCCCGTTCCCAGAAACGGTGTTGTTTCATTCCTTCGATGAATGTGGCCGCCAGTGCTTTAATATCATTCCCCGTGAATACACCCGGCGTTTCGCCTTCAGCAAACCAGGTGGAGCGCAATACATCACTTGCATCGGCATCGGCGGCGATAGGCTTGCAATGCCGGTATGCCTCATTCAGAAAATGAAGCGCATCGCCGTTGCCCGCAAGCGCCGTTGTGCCGCCGGGCAGGTACACCGCATCATACAGCACGGACGCTGCAGTGAGAAAACTGCTCTTCACAGGGATCTCCTTCCCGCTTTTACCTTCCACTATACCAAGTTTCGGCGCGATGATGTCAGCCGCGGCGCCCGCTGCTTCCAGCGCTTTCTGCATCGTTTCCACGTGTGCGGCGTTCACGCCGTCCGCGGTGAGGATCGCTACCTTACGGCTTTTGATGGTATCCTTCGGTGAATTGGCCATGCTCAGGGCGGCCGATGTAGCGACGGAACTTTTGGTTTTCACCGGCTGATAATCGTTGGGATGGCCATCCGCCGGAATGCTGTGGTTGATGGGGTGCTCCGGACGTGCGGGCACCTGCAATCCCAGGCCGTCCGCCACTTTGGTGGCCAGGCCGGTATCGATCTGTGTAAGAATTCCCAGCATCCTTTTCCTTATTTCCACGGTTTCCACTTTACCCAGCTCAAAGGTGAGCGCATCTTCGAGGTGGGTTTTCTCCGCGTCCGACTGGCTGTTGTAAAACAACGTGGCCTGGCTGAAATGATCGAAGAAACTTTTGCTCCGCCCGCGTACTTTTTGCGCGTCGATCTTCTCTGCGTGGGAACTAAAACCGCCTTCCACCATTTTTGCCTGGAAGGGGCAGCCGCCGCCCAGCGAGTTGGGCTGGTAACTTGTCCTGCCGCGGTTGACCTCCTGCCGCATATGACCATCCCGCTGATTGTTGTGCATGGGCGCTACCGGGCGGTTGATGGGTATTTCGTGGAAGTTAGGGCCGCCGAGGCGGATCAGCTGGGTGTCTGTGTAGGAAAACAGCCGGCCCTGCAACAGCGGGTCACTGGTAAAATCTATACCCGGCACGATATGCCCCGGGTGAAAGGCCGCCTGCTCCGTTTCCGCGAAGAAATTATCCGGGTTGCGGTTCAGCATCAGCTTCCCGATCTTCTGTACGGGCACCAGTTCTTCCGGGATAAGTTTTGTCGGGTCCAGCAGGTCGAATTCAAATTTGTGTTCATCTTCTTCCGCCACCAGCTGTACGCCCAGTTCATATTCCGGGAAGTGCCCGTTTTCGATGGCTTCCCAGAGATCGCGGCGGTGGAAGTCCGGATCTTTGCCGGATATTTTCTGCGCTTCGTCCCATGCCACGGCATGAACGCCCAGCAATGGCTTCCAGTGGAATTTCACGAATGTGGACACGCCTTTTGCATTCACCAGGCGGAAGGTGTGCACGCCAAAACCTTCTATCATGCGGTAACTGCGGGGAATGGCGCGATCGCTCATCACCCACATGATCATGTGCGCGGATTCCGGCATAAGAGAAATAAAGTCCCAGAAAGTATCATGCGCACTGGCCGCCTGCGGCATTTCGTTGTGCGGCTCGGGCTTCACGGCATGTATCAGGTCGGGGAATTTGATCGCGTCCTGGATAAAAAATACGGGAATGTTGTTGCCCACCAGGTCGAAATTTCCTTCTTCTGTATAAAATTTCACGGCAAAACCCCGCGCATCCCGTGCAAGGTCAGAGGAGCCGCGCGAGCCCGCCACTGTTGAGAAACGGACAAACACAGGCGTTTCCAGCGAAGGATTAGTAAGAAAATTTGCCCTGGTATATTTACTCAGTTTGTTGTCATATACCTTAAATACCCCATGCGCTGCGGAACCTCTTGCATGTACGATACGCTCGGGTATACGCTCGTGATCGAAGTGGGTGATCTTTTCGCGCATAATAAAATCCTCCAGCAGCGAAGGCCCGCGCTCCCCGGCCTTAAGCGTATTCTGATCATCATTTACTTTGAGGCCCTGGTTCGTCGTAAGGAACTCACCGGTATTTTCTTCGGTGTAAGATTCCAGCTGCTGTTGTTTCAGGGTTTTCTTTTTGTCTTTACCATTATTCTCCTTTGCCATAACCGTAATTTGTAAGAGGTGAAAGGATAGCACTATCACGGTCAGACGCACAATGAATGCGCCAAAGGCTTACTGCTGTTGGCATTCCGCAACAGGCAGGGTTTTAGCGGGAAGGCCGGAAAGAAGACTGTGGAATTATATACCCAGCGCGGTTTTTTGAGTTTTGTTTGCATTTTTTGGCACGCGCATTGTTTTATATTCTTCGAACTAAATCATATAGTCATGAGAAAGATAATCATCGCAGCATCCGTATTAGGCACTGCCGCCGCCGGCGTTTTCTGGTATATGAAAAACCGCCACCGTGCCGATCAGGCATTGAATGATGTAAAAGACGCAGCAAGGAACGCTTATCACAAAATGAACCACAAGGCGAAAAAGATGAGTGCTAAAGCCCAGGAGTCTCTTGCCTAAATGCATTTACATCTCAACTCCCATATATATTACAAACGGCTCCTTGTTATCACGTAACAGGAGCCGTTTTAGCGTATAAGTGAATGCAAAAGCCTATTGAAAGAGCGTTGCCAGTTTTTCGCGCAGCTCTTCACCACGCAGGTTCCTCGCAATGATCGTCCCGTCCGGGCCAATGAGCACATTGCCGGGGATCGCACGGATGCCATACAAGGCGGCGGGCGCGCTGTTCCAGAACGCCAGATCGGAAGCATGCGTCCATTCCAGCTTGTCATCAGCAATTCCTTTCAGCCAATTGTCCTTCTGTTTGTCCAATGATACCGCCACAATGTCGAATCCTTTCCCCTTATACTGGTGATATACTTTCACAAGATTCGGGTTTTCCCTCCGGCACGGCCCGCACCAGGAAGCCCAGAAATCCAGCAGCACATATTTCCCGAAGTGATCGGACAACTTCACCGTTTCCCCGTTCACACCCGGCAGGGTGAAGTCCGGCGCTTTTTTCCCCACGTCCGCGCTGCGGAGCACAGGCGTAAGGCCGCGTAACACCTTCACATACTGGGTTTCACTAAGCGAAGGGTCCAGCAGTTTCACGTTCGCATCTATCTCATCCGCGCTGAGGCGGTAGGAGAAATCGCGGTACAGCACATAGGCGGATACCAGCGATGCGGGGTTCTGCATAATGAATTCGCTGACGTTCACGTCGCGCGTCTGGCGGTATTGGGTGAACAGGTCCTGCGAGGGAGAGCCTGTTACGGTTGTTTTGCTGTAATACGCGGCGGAATCCAGCGCTACGGTCACCGGTTTATCTTCCAGGAAAATAAAATACGGGCTGCTTTCCGGCTTTAGCGTGATACCGTACAGCTCGGGAAGAGCGGGCTTTTGGGAGAACCTGAACTTCCCGTCCTTAATCTCCGCCGAATCGATCGTGAAGAACATTTTGTTGGAGAAACGCTGGAGATAAACCTTCCCGTTTTCCACGCCTTTTACTGTGCCGGTGATGGAAAAGTCCTGCGCTGACGCGGATAAGCCGAGGCCCAGGAGTATGAGTGATAATGCCTGTTTCATGAATATGGATTTATAAATTAGGGTTGGTGTTCACTTCGTTCAGCGGGATGGAAAACAGCAGGTACGCGCTGTTTGGCGTAAAGTTGCTGCCATCGGGGAATTTCAGCTGGTGATGGCCTTTCAGCGGCACTTTGCGGATGCTGCCGTCCTGCCTCGGGATGTCCAGCACTTCCGTGGAAGGCGTGCGCACAACGGGGCGCTGGAGACGCAGCAGGTCCGGCAATGCGAAACCTTCGCCCCAGAGCTCCCTCCTTCTTTCCAGGAGAATTTCTTCCACCAGCTGGTCTTTCGTAAGGCTGCCCTCCGGCAATGCGGGCAGGCTGCGTTTTACGCGCAATTCATTTAATGCGGCAAAAGCAGCGGGCAGTTCGGTCAGCCGGGCGCGGGCCTCCGCTTCTATCAGCGCCATTTCGGAGGAGCGCATCAGCACGATGTGCCCGCTCTGATCCGGTTTGTTGACAAACTTCGTGTACATCAGCCAGCCCAGCAGCGGGTTCGTAGTATCAGCCACGGGCCTGAAGAGGGACTTGCGTACATCCGCGTCGGCAAACAGCTGCCTGAAATGCGGATCCGCCATCACGCTGCGGTAGCCGGTGGCCGGCGTTACGTCAATGTACCCGAAGTACGAAGCGCCGCCCAGGTTCTGGTCCGCCGCCTGGGGATGGCCCCAGATCCACTCCACATTACTCACGTCGTTAAACCCTTTGCTGTATTCCTCCGGCTGCATGATGGGGTAACCCTGTCTCGCCTGTTTTGCCCGCACAGCCGCGGAATCCCAATTTTCCTGTGTAAGGAAAGCACGCGCCAGCAGGCCTCTCACCACTTTCTGATCGGGGCGGTTTTTCACCGTACGGTTAAACCCTTGCAGCAGGCCGTCCGCTTCCCGCAAGTCGGCTATCACCTGGTCGTATATGGCGGCCACCGTAGCACGGGGTTTGGGCTGCGAGGCGGGATCGGTGGGCGTTGTGTACAGGGGCACGCCTTTCGCGTTGCGGTCTTTGGCGTAGGTGAACTGGTACTGGCGCACCAGGTTCAGGTAGGACCATGCCCGCAGCGCCAGCGCCTGGCCTTTGAGGTAACGTTTCTCGGCATCAGTGCCCTGTGCGGCATCCACGTTTGCAATGATGTTGTTCGCATTGTCTATCACCTTGTACTGGAACGTCCAGAAGAACAAGGCGCGGCGGGTGGTGTAATCGAACGGGTCACGGAAGCCGTAGGTGGTGAGGAATCCGTACACGCCGTCGCGCAGTACCGCATCGCCGCCCATGGCTTCCTGGCTCAGGATGATGGCGGAATAACCCGGGTTGTCCTGCGAGGTGGAGCTTTCCATCTGGTAACGGATGGTGCCGTTTACCAGCGCGTCAATGTTTTTGGTACTGGAATACGCCTCCTTGCCGGTAAGACTGCCGGAGGGCGAAGTTTCGAAGAATGATTTTTTGCAGGAGGCCAGCAGCAGCAATATCCCTGCGGATAATCCTATGATTGGTTTCATGATTGGTCCGGTTTAGAATGAAATGTCGAAGCCGAAAGAGAAGGTTTTCTGTGCGGGGTAACGGTAGAACGTAACACCGTCCAGCGCCTGCTCAGGGTCCAGCCCGTCGTTTTTATAAAAGGTCACCAGGTTTTCGCCGCGTGCGTACACCCGCACCTGCTGGAGATTGAAGCGGGATACCAGCGAGGCGGGCAGCGCATAACTGACGCCTACATTGCGGAGACGCGCATAACTGGCGTCATACAGGAAACGGGTGGAGGCGGTGTTCCAGTTCAGCGGGTCCGTGGTGAGTTTGGGCACGTCCGTATCCGGGTTCTCCGGCGTCCAGTGGTCCAGGATGGTTTTGCTCCAGGTGCGGCCGATGTTGTTGCCGTTGTGCGACAGCATCACCAGGTCATAATCCAGTATTTTCCCGCCGATGCTGAATGCCAGCAACGCGCTCAGCTCAACACCCTTGTAACTCAGTACCGTGTTGATGCCACCGGTAACGTCCGGCAATGAACTGCCCACGATGTATTGGTCCGCCTGGTTAAAATCGCTCGTGGTGGTTTTTCCTTTGATGCGTTTTTCACCGCCGGGCAAGGTCTCATATTCATTTTTATACCAGAGCGGCAGGCCTGTCGTACGGTCCACACCCGCCCATTCGCGGAGGAAAAAGTCATATACGGAACCGCCCACGGTGAGTTTTTTGGTGGGCCCTATCACGGAGGTGTTCGCCGGGATGATCTCTTTCTGCGGCAGCTCGGTGATCTCGTTTTTAAAATGGCTGAGGTTCACCCCCACATCCCATTTAAAATCTTTGGTAAGCACTGGTGTGGTTTGCAACTGGATGTCAAAACCTTTATTCTTCAGCGACCCGATATTGTCGTCTATAGAACCAAAGCCCAGCGAGGGCGCCAGCGGGCGCTGGAACAGCAGGTCTTTGGAGCTGCGCTCGAAATATTCCGCGGTGAGAATGATCCGGTCGTGCAGGAATGAAGCGTCAAAACCGGCATTCAGGTTGAGGTTTGTTTCCCACTTCAGGCCGGGCGTGGGCAGGCGCGAAGTGATCAGGCCGGCTTCGCCGAGACTGTTGTAAATGGAATAAAGATCCTGGTACTGGTAATACCCGCCAAGATTATCGTTGCCCTGCGCGCCGTAGCTGGCGCGGAGTTTCAGCACATTCAGCCAGGTGGGTGAATGGAAGAATGATTCCTGCGTGATGTTCCAGGATGCGCCCACGGACCAGAAGTTGCCCCAGCGGGAATACGGGTGGAAGCGAGAAGAGCCGTCCCTTCTGAAACTGCCGGATAAAAAGATGCGGTCTTCAAAATTATAATCCACTTTGGCGAGATAACTGGCCAGCTTGTAATTGTCCGAGCTGCCGCTGAAGCCCGTGAGCAGCGATGCCGCATTGGGTTCTTCTTTGCCCAGGAAACCAAAGTTGCTTTTGCTGCCGGAGAGGCCGGATGTGTTAAAGATGTACACCTCCTGCCCTGCCAGCACATTCAGCTGGTGGCGGCGTTGTATGCGGAAAGTGTAATCCAGGAAGTTGTTCACGGTATATGCCAGCTGCCTGTTCTCCCCTTTGCTTACGGAGCCGCGTGTGCTCACGCTGCCGCCCAGCAGCGGGTTGCTGTAACTGTGTGTGAGCGAGTTGCTGTAATCTGCGCTGATGCTGCTCTTCAGCTTCAGTTCCTCGAGGATGTTGATCTGGATATTCCCCCGGAAGGTCACGTTGTCCAGCTTGCTCTGGTATTTGTTCAGGCTGGAAGAGCCAAGCAGGTTATTGCCTGGCGCCGCCGCGCTGGGGCGGTAGTTGCCAAAGTCGTAGATCGGCTGACCGTTCTGGTCCAGTTTGATGCTGCCGTCCGTGTTACGTTCGTAGATCGGGTAGATGTTCGGCACCAGCCTGCCGAAGTTCGCATAGTTGCCCTGGTTGCTGTCATCCTGCGGGGGTGCATCCTGTTTGGCGGAACTGATGGCTACATTCACGCCGGTCTCGAACCAGCGGTTCACTTTGGTGTTGTAGTTCACCCGGCCGTTGAAACGCTGGTAACCGGAGCCGATGATAAAACCTTCATCGTTCAGGTAACCCGCCGATACAAAGTACTTGCTTTGCTCGCTGCCGCCGCTCACATTCAGGTCCACCTGCTGGCGTTTGCCGGTGCGTTCGGTAGACTTGCCCCAATCGTCCGTCCAGAGCGGCGTGGCGCCCGCGGCCAGTTTACCGTCTATGCCCACCGGGGTGGGGTAATTGGGTCCGAAAGGGTTGATCTTGAGGGTGCTCACGAGGTTGTCCGTTGCGTATTGCGCAGCGGCTGCGGGGTTGGCGGGGTTGGTACTGAGCTGTTTGTTGCGCAGCGCTTCCCATTGCAGCTCGAAGTATTCCTTCGCGTCCACTTTTTCGTAGTCTGCCACTGCCCTGGATGAAAAGCCGGTATTTGCGCTGAGTGTCACCGTGGGTTTGGCATTCAGCCTGCCCTGTTTGGTGGTGATGATAATGACGCCGTTTGCGCCGCGCGAGCCGTAGAGCGCGCTGGCAGCCGCGTCTTTTAATACGCTGATGGACTGGATGTCCGCCGGGTTGAGCGTATTGATATTCCCGGAGAACGGTACACCGTCCACCACATAGAGCGGATCGCTGGAAGCGTTGATGGAACCGATGCCGCGGATGCGGATGGTGGCGTTGCTGCCCGGCTGGCCCGCGGACGCTACGGACTGTATGCCCGGCACCGCGCCCTGCAAAGCCCTGCTGATGCTGGATACCTGCTGCCGCTCAATATCTTTCGCATTCACTACTGAAGCGGAGCCGGTATAAGAGATCTTGTTTGCCGTGCCGTAGGCCACCACCAGCACTTCGTTGAGCGTGGCGGCGCCGGACAGGCGGATGTTCAGCAAAGTGTCGCTGGCAGGCACTTCCAGTGTTTGATATCCTGTATAACTTACTACGAGTACGGCGTTCCTGTCATGAACAGAAATGGCGAAGCGGCCTTCCGCATCGGTAACGGTTCCGTTTGGCGTGCCTTTGAGGCGGATGGTGGCGCCGGGCAGCAGGAGATTGTCCCCCGCCCTCACAGTACCGCGCACACGTTTCTCCTGTGCATCTGCGTACTGCATTGCAAACAGCAATGCCAACAGGCATGTAAATGTTTTCATGGTTCGGTTTTTTAGCAGCAACAGGTTGCCGTTCAGCCCGGAGGCCGTTAATTTTTAAGCTTAATGAAAAGAGAAAGAGGGAGAGATTGGTTGGCTCTTTCTGTTACGCATAGTATTGTACTCCCTTCTATGCATAAGGTGTACAACGTGTTTACGCAACAAAAGTAATTCGTGGGAATGAAATAACCAACTTATCCTATGAATTTTGTAGACTTTTACATGAAAGGCATTTATCATGATGTGTTTGATGTTCGTCAGGAGGTCAAAAAAGGTCGCATAGTTATTGCTACAGAGAGATAGAAAAAAGCGGATAAAAAGCAGGTGGTTTTGCGGCCTGCGAAAAAACAGAAGTAAGTGTAAATGCCCTGCGTAAAATTAACCCTGTCATAACAGCACTATGATAAGCAGCGGTACGGAGTTTGCGGCAAAACGATACGTTAAAGCAATGTTAAAATGTTATATTGCTTGTCTATATTAACATTGATATAAATCATTGGTCTTTTTAAAAACGTCTATTACTTTTGGACAATGAATACTACCCTTAAACCGAACAAAGGAATCAACTGGCTGCACGAGCTTGATTTTATCGGGATCCACCTGGTTCCTTTCCTCGCATTTTTTACGCACGTGAGGCTGTTTGACTGGATTGTTTGCGCGGTGCTGTACTTTGTAAGAATGTTTTTTGTGACCGGCGGATATCACCGTTATTTCTCGCACCGATCGTTCAAGACCTCGCGGTTCTTCCAGTTTATATTAGCATGTGGCGCGCAGAGCAGTTTCCAGAAAGGGGTTTTGTGGTGGGCCGCCAATCACCGCGTACATCACAAACACAGTGATACGGAAGAAGACCCGCATTCGGCTAAAATATACGGTTTCTGGCACGCGCACATCGGCTGGATCATGGACAAGGAACATAAAGAAACCCGTTACGACCTCATCAAGGACATTAAACATAAAGAGCTGTACTGGCTGAATAAATATCATTTCGTGCCGCCGCTGGTGCTGGCCGTACTTGTATATTTTATCGGGAACAAAGTGAACGGCGCCGGCTGGTTCGACTGGTCCGCCGGGCTTTCCACGCTGTTCATCGGGTTTTTCCTCAGCACCATCCTGCTGTTTCATGGCACCTTTACCATCAACTCGCTCATGCACAAGTGGGGCCGCCCCCGTTACAAAACGGGAGACGAATCCAAGAACAGCCTGCTGCTGGCGCTGGTTACCCTCGGAGAAGGCTGGCACAACAATCACCACTATTATCAAAGCGCGGCCCGCCAGGGTTTCTATTGGTGGGAAATAGACATCACCTATTACATCATCCGCATGCTGGGCTGGATGGGTATAGTGTGGGAGATCAGGGGCGTGCCGGTAAAGGTGAAAGAAAGCAATAAAGTAGGATAATACGCTCTGCAACAATATGTAAGGAAGGGTGGAACAGAATACTGTTCCACCCTTCCTTTTTTTATTAATTTAGAGGGTATGCAACGAATCTTCCTCCCCCTATTCCTGCTGCTGGCCGCTGCCGGTTTTGCACAACAGACACAGAAACCGCCACTGCACGGTAAGCACTGGATGGCCGTCACCGGCAAACCGTTGGCCGCCACCGCAGGCGCCATGATATTCCAGAAAGGCGGCAACGCCGTGGACGCGGCCTGCGCTATGCTGGCGGCCACCTGCACCATGTGGGACGTGCTCAGTTGGGGCGGGGAAACACAAGCGCTTATTTACAACCCGAAAACCGGCAAGGTAATCGCCATCAATGCACTGGGCGTAGCGCCCACGGGCGCCACACCGGCATTTTATAAAGAAAAAGGATACAGCTTCCCGCCCGAATACGGCCCGCTGGCAGCGGTAACGCCCGGCACACCCGGCGGCATCTGCTACATGCTCAGCCAATACGGCACCATGAGCCTCAAAGAAGTGCTGGCCCCCGCCATGGAAATGGCCGCCGGTTATCCCATAGAAGCGCAGACCGCGAACAGCATAGAGCGGGGCAAAGGGTATATCAAAGAGTGGCCTTACAGCAAAAACGTTTTTCTCACACATCCCGGGGAAAAAAGAGAAGCGCCCGAAGCAGGTGAGATATTTGTGCAGAAAGACCTGCTGGCCACCCTTACCAAAATGGTGGAAGCGGAACAGGAAGCGCTGAAAAACAAAAAGAGCCGTAAAGAGGCGATCATGGCCGCCTATAACCGTTTTTACAAAGGAGATATTGCCAAAGAATTTGTACGCGGCTGCCAGGAACAGGGCGGCCTGATCACGATGGAAGATCTTGCCAAATGGAAACCCATCGAAGAAGAACCGCTGCATGTGAATTACAAAGGCATAGAAGTATACAAACTCCAGGAATGGACGCAGGGCCCCATGTTGCTGCAAGGCCTGAACATCCTGGAAAATTTCGACCTGAAAAAGATGGGCTTCAACTCCCCCGAATATATCCACATCCTGTACCAGGTGCTGAACCTTACTTTTGCCGACCGTGACTTTTATTACGGTGATCCTTACTTCTCACATCCGCCTATCAAAGGATTGCTGAGCAAGGAGTATGCAAAACAACGCGCCGGGCAGATCAACCGCACGCAGAACGATGCCAATGCCGGCCCCGGCGATCCTTATCCTTTTGAAGGAAAAAAGAACCCGCTGCTGAAACTGCTGGAAGAAAGAAAACAATTTGCCGACACCACCCTGGAAAGGAAAAACGATCTTTTTGTGCCCAAACACGACGCCGTGGCTTATATGAAGGCGGACAGCGCGTATATGGACCGTCTCTGGCGCGGTACCACCAGCGTGGAAGCCGCGGATAAAGAAGGCTGGGTGGTATCCATCACCCCCAGCGGCGGATGGTTGCCCGCTTGCATCGCCGGCCGTACCGGCGTGGGCATGAGCCAGCGCGCGCAAAGTTTTGTACTGGATTCGGCGCTCAGCCCCTTCAACGTAATAGCCCCCGGCAAACGCCCGCGTGTGACGCTCACGCCTTCCATGGCATTAAAAGACGGCAAACCTTATCTATCCTTTGCCGTACAGGGCGGAGACACGCAGGACCAGAACCTGTTACAGTTTTTTCTGAACATGGTGGAATTCGGCATGACGGTGCAGCAGGCCACGGAAGCGGCGAATATCAACAGTAACCAGCTATGGCTTAGCCTTGGCGGCACCACGCTGAAAGAACGAATGCCCAAACCCGGCAGCATCCTGCTGAACAGCAATACATCGGACAGCACGCGCAACGCCCTTAAAAAAATGGGGTATTCACTCACCTTCACACCCCGCAGCAGCGGCCCCATCAACGCGATATTCCTGGACCGGCTGCATGGCAGCATATGGGGCGGCAGCAGCAACCACGGAGAAGATTACGGCATCGGGTGGTAAGCGTGGCGCCTTGATTGTTAATGCCTTATAGCTGAAACGGTGCGCATGGTTTTTCATTGTACATTTACAGTACAGCGAAAAACCTCATTTCCAGCATTAAAATCTTGTGGCATGTTACCGATCGGAAGCGCCGCGCCGGATTTCCGGCTATACTCCACCCCGGACCAGCAATACTCCATACAGGACTTTTCCGGCAGGAACCTCATCCTGGCATTTTACCCGGCAGACTGGAGCCCCGTATGCGGCGACCAGATGTCGCTGTACAATGAAATGCTGCAATTGTTCCGTAAACAGAACGCGGTGCTGTTGGGTATTTCCGTGGACAGCAAATGGTGCCACCAGGCCTATACGCAAAGCCGTAACCTGCATTTTCCGCTGCTGGCGGACTTTGAGCCGAAAGGCGCCGTGGCAAAAGCTTACGGAGCTTACGACCAAAAAGAAGGCCAGTGCGAGCGCGCTTTGTATGTGCTGGATGATTCAGGTATTATCCGCTGGCATCATTTATCGCCGCCATCTGTGAACCCCGGGGCAGACGGCATCCTGGACGCGCTCGGGAAGATCAACTCCAAAAGATAACAGATGTCCAAACTCAAACCGCCCATCGGCAAACAGGACCATGTAAGGGGCAATGCCAATGCCCCCGTCTCCCTCGTGGAATACGGCGATTTCCAATGCCCGCATTGCGGCCTCGCCTACCCGATGGTAGAAGAGATCGTGCGGGAGCTGGGGCACGAGCTGCGTTTTGCCTACCGCCACTTCCCCCTGGGCACCGCCCATCCCATGGCCCTGTCCGCAGCCATCGCCTCGGAAGCAGCCGGCAGGCAAAGGAAATTCTGGCCCATGCATCATATGATATTCGAAAACCAGGACAGGCTCAGCGCGGAAGCATTATGGGAATTCGGCACGGTCATTGGGCTGGATATGGACCAGTTCGAGCTGGACATCAACGATCCCGCGCTGGAGGAAAAAGTGGAAGCGGACTTTGAAAGCGGCGTGCGCAGCGGGGTGAACGGGACGCCCACATTTTTTATCAATGAAATAAGATACAACGGCGACCACGATAAGGAATCTATTCTGGCCGCTTTACAAAAACATAAGCATCATGGGAGCATTTAACGACCTTATCCAATCGGACCAGCCGGTGCTGGTAGACTTTTACGCGGACTGGTGCCAGCCCTGCCACGCCATGACGCCCGTGATCAAAGAAGTGGCTCAAGCTATGGAAGGTAAAGCCCGCGTCGTGAAAGTGAATATCGATAAAAACCAGGCGACGGCCATGGAATTCAACGTAAGCGCCGTGCCCACGTTCATCATTTTTAAAAAAGGACAGATCATCTGGCGGCATGCGGGCATGACGGATAAAAACAGCCTGCTGAGGCAGCTGCAGGCGGTGTAGCTATACTTTGATGCTTTTTTTATTATCTTGACGGAAACAAGATTCCACATGATGAAAACAGCCGCCTTATTGCTGCTTACGCTGTCCGTGCAGGCGCAATCCGATTCGCTGCAGTCCCTCGTAGCGGACAATGCCCAGGTAACCCTGGTGTCCAAACAATTCAGTTTTACCGAAGGCCCCGCGCGCGACAAAAAAGGAAATATCTACTTCACCGATCAGCCGAACGATAAGATCTGGATATACAACACAGCCGGCAAACTGACGGAGTTCGCTTCCAAAAGTGGCCGCTCAAACGGCCTGTACGTAGATAAAAAAGGACGCATCATTGCCTGCGCGGATGATCAGAACGAGCTATGGGCTTTCACCCCAAAAGGCAAACACACCGTGCTGATGAGCGATTACCAGGGTAAAAAACTCAATGGCCCGAATGACCTCTGGATACACCCGAACGGCAACATTTATTTCACCGATCCATATTATCAGCGCAATTACTGGGAAAGAAAAAAACCGGACATCGAAGCCATGCGGGTGTATTACCTCGCGCCCGGCAAAAAAGAACCGGTGATGGTAGCGGACGATATCGTAAAACCCAATGGCATTGTAGGTTCCGCGGACGGGAAATACCTGTTTGTGGCGGACATTGGGGACAACAAAACGTACCGTTACGAAATACAGGCAGACGGTTCTCTCTCCAACCGCATCCTCTTCACGAACAAAGGCGGCGACGGCATTACGCTGGATAATCTCGGCAACCTGTACATCTGCGGCAACGGCATCACCGTATTTAACCCCGAAGGCAAACAGATCGCGCAGATACCCGTACCTGAAAAATGGACGGCCAATGCGTGTTTTGGCGGGAAGAACCGGGATGAGCTGTTCATCACAGCCGGGGTGGCCGTGTACACTTTAAAAATGAAGGTGAAAGGAATTGAATAAAGCCTAGACTTTCATCAATAGTTCCGCAGCCTTTTCAAGCGTTTCATCTTTTTTCGCAAAACAGAACCGGATCACTTTGTGGTCCTTTCCGTTCTGATAAAAGGCGGACACGGGCACCGGCGTTACGCCAAATTCCTTCGTGAGCCGCACCGCAAACGCGTGATCGCTTTCTTCGCTGATGCGGTGATATTGATAACACTGGAAATAACTGCCGTAGCTGGGCATGGCCGTGAAACGGGTGCCGGCCATCAGGCTGTGAAAAAGATCACGTTTGGCCTGCATGAACCCGCTCAGCCGGAGATAAGAGTCTTTGTTCTGCAGGAACTCCGACAACGCCACCTGTGAAGGGCTATGGCAACTAAAACAGTTGTACTGGTGCACTTTCCTGAACTCTTTCATCAATTCTGGCGAACTGATACAATAGCCCAGTTTCCAGCCGGTGCAGTGGTAGAGTTTTCCGAATGAAAAAGACACAAAACTTCTTTCCACCAGGTCCGGGTAACGCAGGATGCTTTGATGGGGAATGTTGTCGTAGATCAGGTGTTCGTACACTTCATCGCTGAGGATAAAGATGTTCGTTCCCTCCACTGTTTTTCTCAGTTCTGTTATATCATTTTCGCTTAATACAGAGCCCGTTGGGTTGTGCGGCGTATTGATCATGATCATGCGCGTGCGCGGGGTGATCTTTGCGCGCACTTCTTCCCAGTTGATCTTATACTCCGGAAATTGCAGGTCTATCAATACCGGCACGGCGCCGTTCACCAGTACATTCGGCACATAACTGTCGTACGCCGGTTCGAATATGATCACTTCATCGCCGGGTTGCAGCACGGTGGTGAGGGAAGTATAAATACCATAAGTGCCGCCGGGCGTGATGGTGATCTGGCTGTCCGGGTTGATGTCCGTACCGTAGAGAAATTTTATTTTCTGCGCCAGCACTTCGCGGAGCGGCAGGTAGCCCTGCATGGGCGCGTACTGGTTAAAACCATTGTACATCGCTTCATTCACTTTCGCGATCAGCTCCTGGTTCATGGGATAGTCAGGAAATCCCTGGCCGAGGTTTACGGATCTATGTTCGGCCGCCAGTGCGCTCATCACGCTGAAGATAGTGGTGCCTGAGCTGGGCAGCTTGGAGGTGAGGTTCAAGGGTAAAAAGTTTATGGATCAAAATAAACAAAAGCGCGCTTATTCCCCAACCGGCATGTACCAGATGCCTTTCGAAGGCAGGGAAACAAATACCGCGTCCCCGCTTTTGTACTGGCCGGTGGTGGTCCTTACGCGGATGATATTGCCCGGCACTTCCACTTCCACATCGTTGTAACTCCCGCCAAAGTACACCGCTTTTACACGGCCTTTGAGCGCGTCCCCGCCTTCACGCACGAGCCGGAACTGTTCCGGTCGTACAAACAGGCTTTTGCCATTGGCGGCGATGCCGGGCATCAGCGAAAAGACCTTTGCTTTTTCGGGCGTAAAAAGATGGTAGGCGCCCAGCAGCGCGGCCACGTATTCATTCGCCGGCTGGTGGTACACCTGCGCGGGCGGCCCCTGCTGGATGATGGCGCCGTCTTTCATGATGAGCACTTCATCCGCCCAGGGCAGAATGTCGTCCGGGTCGTGGGACACAAGCAGGCAGGTGATATTAAGCTCCTGGCCGAGGTCCTGTATCACATCTTTGAGGATGCGGGTATGAATAAGGTCGAGGTTGGAAAAAGGTTCGTCCAGCAGCAGCAGGCTGGGCATGGTGAGCAGCAGCCGGGCCAGGGAGATGCGTTGTTTTTCACCACCGGAAAGCTGGTCTGTTTTGCGTTTCACCAGGTGATGGATCCGGCATATTTCAAACAAGCGGTCCGCCTGCTCCTGCGTAAGTTTATTGGCGTAAGACAGCAGCTCTTCCACGCGGTAATTGTTGCGCAGCTCGTAATGCTGCGAGAGGTATGCGATCTGCGGATGACCGGGGATGAGCTGTTCATTCGGGCCTTTTACTTTTTTCCCTTCAAACAGCACCTCTCCTCCATCCGGTTGTATCCATCCGGCAATGATGCGCAGCAGTGTACTTTTCCCCGAGCCTGAAGCCCCTGCGATGGCCACTTTCCGGAACTTATCCTGGGTAAAGGAAATGGGTTTCAGTTCAAATCCCAGCTGATCCTTCCTGTATATATCGGAAACCTGTAATAAATGCATATTGATATCGTTGGCGGTGCGCTACTGCAAAGTGCGTTCCATTTACCAGGTATCAAAGAAAATACATTTGCCGGGAAGCAGGAAGAGTTTATTGAAATTCCATATATGGAAGGAAAGCCCTATACAAGGACCTTAGCGGACCTGCACCATGAGAATCACCGTATCCAGCGTCTTATAATGTTCAATGCCAAGGGTGCCGGGCTTTGCCATGGGATGGTCCATCAGCTCTTTGAAAAACTCCGGGAACTTCTGCATTTGCGGGCCGAAGGGTTTTATTTTCATGGAAAGGTATCTTCCGGCGGGGATGTTGTACACCGGCAGGTCGATCTCATCCTTTTCGTCCTGCGTGAAGAGGCCCGCGCAGGCTTTGTAGGTCAAATGGTCATCCACCATTTCGGTGACGCCGTATGAGGGCCGTTCGTGCGCATCGCCGAGAGAAGAATGCAGGCTGGTGTATGCGCCCATGATGCCGTTGGGGAAGGAAACGGCCTGAACGTAAAAAACCGGGATGTCTTTTTCGAGGAGCATTTCACGGATTTCCATGTTTTGTGGTTTTTCACCAAATTTCCGCACAAAAAAGGGAATAAGTGATGGCCTGCCGCGTCAAATAACGGGGCGGGATGCGACAAATCCCCGTTTAAAAAATTATTTTCATGAAACTGCAACATTATCCACTCGTACCCGTCAAATAGTTCAATGAATTCCGATCCCGATAAACTGGCTGACAAGCAACTGGTTCACAGGGCTTTGAGTGGTGACGCTCAGGCTTTCGGGATTATTATCAGTAATACGGAGAAGCTGGTAGCGCAGATAGTTTGCCGGATGGTGAGCAATGTGGAGGACCGGAAGGACCTGGCGCAGGAGATTTATCTCAAGGCTTATAAGAACCTCCGGGTGTTCAAACATGAATCGAAGCTGTCCACCTGGATCGCGCAGATCGGTTACAATACCTGCATGGATCATCTGCGGAAAAAGAAGCTGTTGTTCCCAGGGGAATTAATGGATAGTCCCGGGGCCGGCACAGCGGATGCGCTGTTATTCCGCAAGGAGCTGGCAGGCATCTTACAGGCGGGCATGGAAAAGCTGCAACCAGTGTACAGGACGATGATCACCTTATATCACCAGGAAGAACTGAGTTACGAGGAAATTGGTGAGATCACCGGTATGCCTACGGGAACGGTGAAAAGTTATCTTTTCAGGGCGAGGAAGGCATTAAAGGAGCAACTGACCGGGTATTACGGAGAGAAAGAGGCGCAGTAAAAAGAGGTAGATAATGCCCAGGTGGGAAAAAAGGTACTCCTGGAAGGGCAATTTTAATTCTTTGGAGATCAAAAGGTACTTCCGAACGAGAAAAAGGTACTTCCGAACGAGAAAAAGCTCCTTCTGAAGAGCAATTTTAATCGAAAAGAAATAAAAAGCTCCTTCCGAACGAGAAAAAGCTCCTTCCGAAGGGCAATTTTAATCCAAAAGAAATAAAAAGCTCCTTCCGAACGAGAAAAAGCTCCTTCCGAAGAGCAATTTTAATCCAAAAGAAATAAAAAGCTCCTTCCGAGCGAGAAAAAGCTCCTTCCGAAGAGCAATTTTAATCCGAAAGAAATAAAAAGGTACTTCCGAGTGAGAAAAAGCTCCTTCGGAAGTACAAAGTCGATACTTTTTACTACAAAAAGGTACTTCGGAAGTACAAAGCCGAGTGTTGGAAGTACAAGGTCGATACTTTTTACTACAAAAAGCTCCTTCCGAAGTACAAAGCCGGGTGTTGGAAGTACAAAAAGGTACCTCCGAAGTACAAAGCCGGGTGTTGGAAGTACAAAAAGGTACCTCCGAAGTACAAAGCCGGGTGTTGGAAGTACAAAAAGGTACTTCCAGGGTACAAAAAGACAATGCAGCGGGCGGAAAACGACAGATAGCGGTTCAAAAAGCATGACAGGAAAGAACACACCGGATTGTAAATCCCGCCTGCCGGGAAAACAAAACATCAGGATAGCATATATCAAACAAAGAAACACAGGCAGGAGAATGACCATCCCGAAACTATTCTTACTGATTAAAGCAATGTTATGAAAGGTGCACATTTAAACGATGAAACAATTCAGGCAATTGCCCTAGACGAAACGTATAATGATCCCGAAGCCACGGGGCATATGGCTGGCTGCGAAACGTGCAGGGAAGCCGTGGAATCATACCGCTTAATGTTTTCAGGCATGACGGAAATGCCCGCCGCCGGTTTTGATTTTGATGTAAAAATGCTGGTGTTGCCTCAATTACAGGTCCAAAGAAAACCACAACCGGCATTAAAACCCGTGTTGGTCATCATTGCCGTTGTACTGGCCGCACTTACGGGCGGAGGGTATTATTTCAGGAAAGATCTCGGGGAAATATTTAACCGTTCCCTCCCCTATCTCCTGTACTGCCTCGGGCCTGCGGCGGTGATGCTGCTGGTGCTGCTCCTGGCGGACATGCTCAACACCCACCGGCAGAAAATGAACCGGCTTGAATATTATTAAAACAAATGAACAGATAAACGATTATAAACCTGATTCAACATGAAGAAGATATTCGCACTGACCATCAGCATCATAACACCCGCGGCACTCTTCGCACAGGAGCATTTCCGCCTGCCGGACAACCGGTACATCAGCAGCCAGCTGATCAGCATACCCGCCATGATACTGGTCCTTTACCTGGTATGTTCTTTTATCCTGCACATCATCAAATCCGTGCTGGACCACCGCCTCCGGTCAAAACTCGTGGACAAGGGCGTGACCGATAAAGTAGCGGAACAGTTCCTCCAGCCCGTTAACCGCGACCTCCGCTCGCAGGCCCTCAAATGGTGCCTGATGCTTGCCGGCGCCGGCATCGGGCTCACAGCGGTATATTACACGCTTCCGCTGGATATCCATTCCCTCGCCATCATGGCATTCAGTATCGCGCTGAGTTATCTCGCCTATTTCCTGTATCTCAAATACAACGAACAACCTTAATTATTCACGCTTAATTCTGATTACATGAAACCAACATCCCTGCTGCCCTCCGGGGCCTGGCAATGTATTGCCCTCTCCTGCCTGATCGGCGCATTAGTGATCGGTAAAACGTCCGGCCAGGCGGCCCGCATTCTTCCGGCTTACCACGATTCCATTCCCCGCGAACAGGAACCGGATTCGCTGAAAATGCTGCGGATGTACACTGGTACCTACATCATACCGAACGATCCTGAAACGCAGATCGTATTGGAAAATGGCAAGCTCTATGGCATACCCACAAGCGGAAAAAAACATGAAATGGTCCGCACCGGCCAGCACCAGTTCATTGTACCCGAAAAAGAGATCCTGCTCCAGTTTGAAATGGACAGCTACGGCCAGGTGGCATTCCTTCGTCTTACGAGAGGAGACGAGACGGCAACGGCAACAAAGAAAAAATAATCAATCCTCAACATACCCCGCCTCTTTTTTCAGGGCTTCCAGCGCATTGGCGAGGTACACCAGCGGCGCATTCCAATTGATCGCTATTTCATTCGAGGCGTAAGAACAGGCGGTGTCCGAATAGGCCGTTTCAGGCTCCGTTTTTTCATAGCGGCAGCTGTCCTGCATACCCGGGTTTGGCCCGCCGGAAAGCAGGCCCGGCACAGGTTCTTCGATACCATCCGCGATAGAAGGGCGGTGATGCGGATGCATGGTGGCTTTGCTGCCCGCGCCCGTCAGGAAGGAATAACCGGTGGCGTTCCGGCCCAGCAGGTAATCCAGGTTGCTCAACGCCGCGTGCAGGTATATTTTATCTTTTGTGAGTTGGTATGCGTACAGCAATAATATCCCCTGGTTGGCCGCCACCGAGCTTCCACCCCAGCTGAAGTCCCGCCGCGACTGGCCCATCACCGTCTGGAAAGCATTCTGCGGCTGCCTGCGGATATATTCACCGGCTATGCGCAGCACCCGCTCTTTGATCACAGGCAGGTCTTGCCGCACTACTTCCGGCAACTGGCCGGATGCACGTAGAATGGTGTAGTAGCCCTGCATGGCCACATTTCGCCAGGTGGGGAGATATACACTGTCCTGCAGATGCTGGTGAAAGATGTCGTAGTACTTTTTATCCTTTGTGGTCACGAACATTTCCGCCGCCGCCCAGCTCCATTCGTCTTTTACGTCGTTGTCCCCATAAGCGCCTGTGGTGATGGCGGGCTGAAATTGTTTGTTCATTACATTCTGATCGTACATCAGCGCGGGATTTTTCTCCGCCCACTGCCAGGCCATGCGGGCGGCTTTCAGGCAGCTGTCCGCAAGCGGTTGATTGAACGGTTGGAGAATGCGGGCGGCTTGCGCGGTGACGGCCGCAAAATCCAGTGCAGCGGCCGTGCCTTTCCGTACCACGTAACGCGGCAATTTGGTGACGCCGGGCATCACCATCCCGTCGAAGGAAGCATTGGTGCATTTATGATACACGCCGCCATCGTTCGGGTCCTGCATGGTAAGCATCCAGCGGAGGTTGTACACTGCTTCGTCAAGAATGTCCGGGATGGCGTTCCCGCTTTCAGGGATATTGGTCCGAAGCGCGGCGTAATACCCGGGGAAATCTTCGTACGCGGAAAACAATGAGCTCATGGAAATGCCCGAGTTCACGATATACTTGTTGTAATCGCCCGCGTCATACCAGCCGCCGGGCGAAGCGATCACGGTGCCGGCGGGCCGCCTGCCGCTCACGGCGGAAGCATGGACGTATACGATGTTGTCAGGATGACCGGCGGGCCGGTGCCATTTGCCCGCATATTTTTCTTCCAGCGGCATGTCCGAACGTTGGAAATAAAAACCTTTCAGACTCGCAACCGCTACAGGTTTCAGTACTTCAGCGGAGATAGAAAAAGGATAAGACGTGCCCACACCCGGCACCTGCAATACATACTCCCCTTTCTCCGTAAACGCGGAAAAGTCCGCGATGCGCGTAAGCGTGGAAGAGTTGGCGGAATGTTGCTCCGGGCCCAGCGGGCCGCTGAACACTGTGTCTTTCCCATTGCGGGCGAGGAGGTGAAATTCCTTCGCGGAAACACTGCCTGTAATCACCGCGATCTTAGGCGCCTTCGGATAAAACCCGGACTGGTTCAGCTGGATCTGTTGTTGCGCCATTGTGGGAAAAGCCAGTAATAGGAATACGATTGTTCTCATAGTTTGTCCATCCTGTTTATGAAATATAAGAAAATGCCCGCACTGTAACCAGCGGGCATTTTACATAGGTTGCCAGAGCTGCGGGTGATTGTTGCCGACCTTGTAAAAAAAGCCGCCGGATGACTAATAGCGTGCCGCGGAAACCTTTATGGCCGCCCCGCTGTACTCTACTGTCTCATCCGCTTTGCCATCCGGAAGCCAGGCCCTCGGTGCTTCCCGGCTGACCCAAACGATGCGGAAAACACGTTTATCCAACATGCCGGGAAAACCGCCCTGCCGCTCCCCGATCGATAAACTCCTGTCAACTTCTTTATAGTAAAAAGTAATATTGCTGAATGCTCCTTTTTCGTAATTGTAGTTTGTATCCTCATCTTCATAGAGGGTGAAGGAAGCGTCCTTTCCGGTATAAATATATAAGGTAACCGTGTCCGCTTTTTTCTGAGCGGTGTATTGCAGCGAAGGCCCGGAAGGCAGGATAGAGCCTTCTTTTACAAACACCGGCATCGTTTCGTAATCCGCTTTGGCATTAATATGTCTACCCCCTTCGCGGAATTCGCCGGAGTACAGATCGTACCATCCCTGGCCTGCCGGGAGATACAGCTCACGCTCACGCGCTTTGTACGTGTATACCGGGTTCACCAGCAGCGAAGGCCCGAACATAAACTGATCGCCGGTCTCTTTCACATTTTCATCTTCCGGGAAGTCCATGACCAGCGCGCGCATAATGGTGTAATCCTGGTGATACGCCATCCCGGCCAGCGTGTAGATATATGGCATCAGCCGGTAACGCAGGTGGGTGTAATACTCCATACTATTGTACGCGGGGTGGTCTTTCGGCGAAATATTGTAGATCTCCCTGAAAGGAAATTGCCCGTGCGAGCGGAACAGCGGCACCATGGCGCCAAACTGGAACCAGCGCGTCTGCAGTTCGCGCCATTCTTCAAGGTCTTTGGCGGATGGTTTTTCATACCTCGGCTCCACCGCAAACCCGCCGATATCCATTGTCCAGAAGGGAATACCGGACAGGGAAAAGTTGAGGCCGGCGGAGATCTGCGTCCGCATATCTTCCCACCTCGAGGCAATGTCTCCGCTCCAGATGGCCGCCGCATAATGCTGCGATCCCGCAAACCCCGAGCGCGTGAGCAGGAACACCCGTTTGTCCGGGTCCACGCTGCGCTGGCCATTGTAAATGCCTTTGGCATTCTCCAGCGGGTAGGCGTTCAGGTATTCCGCCGCCGTGCCATCCGCTGTGGGAGACATCTGTTCTTTCCGTTTTTCGGGGGACACGTTACTCAATACATCCGGTTCGCTCGCATCCATCCACCAGGCGTCCACTCCTTTGTTGTATAATTTTTTATGCAGCAACTCCCAGAAACCTGCTCTCGCTTTTTCATTAAAAGCGTCATAAAACGTGGATACATATCCCTTCCCTATCCAGTCCCGCTGCCGGTCCGCGATATTCCTGCGGTACAGCCATCCCTGTTTGTCAAAGTCTTTATAAGCTGGGATGCCTTCGTAGAATTTAGGCCATACGGAGATCATGAATTGTGTATGATACTGCCTGTGCAGCGCCTGTATCATGCTATCCGGCGAAGGGAACCGCTGTGGGTCAAACTCCTGGCTGCCCCATGCGTCCTCTTTCCAATAACTCCAATCCAGCACGATATTATCCAGCGGCAATTTTCTTTTCCTGTATTCGGCTACGGCCTGCAATAGTTCGTCCTGCGTTTTATAACGTTCGCGGCTTTGCCAGAAGCCCATGGCCCATTTGGGAACGATGGGCGTTTTGCCGGTCAGCTGCCGGTAGCCGCTCACCACTTCATCCATATTATTGCCGTGGATAAAATAATAGTCCAGCAGCTGGCCGGCTTCGGACTGAATGGTAAATGTATTGCGGTCTTCCAGCGGCACCGGGTTGATCCAGCGTGCGCTGATGTAAGAGGCATCCCCATCCGGCGTCCACATGATCTTTACCGGGTATTTTTTGTCTTTCTGTAAATTGATCTCCAGCAGCGCGGTGCCGGGGTTCCAGGCCTGCCGCCATTTATCCGCCAGCAGTTTGCCGTCCACCCATACTTTGAGGTAACCGCCATACGTGAAACGCAGGCTGTGCATTCCTTCAAAATCCGATGCGATGGAACCTTCCCAGGTAAGCACACCGGTCTTCATCGCAAATCCGGCGGGCAGGTGTTTTTTGGTATCGTCCAGGTATGCATAGTCTATGCCGGACTCCGCGCGGGTGAAGGCTACTTTCCCGGGCTGCTGGCGTTGATTGCTGTAAGAAGCGGTGAGCCAGCCCGGCTCTCCTTTCGCGGAAAAAAGCCGGAGGCGGGACAGGGGCAGATACTCGCGGGTGTCCCCCACTTTGGTCAGTGAATAATTATCCCAAAGGATGCCGTAATTTTTCCTGCTTACCAGGAAAGGAACGGCTACTTCAGTGTTGTTCTGAAAAAGGAATACCTGGCGGCCCTGGTAATTGAACACATCATCCTGGTGCTGGCCGAGGCCATAGTATGCATCGCCTTCAACAGTTTCGAACGTCTGGGTGATGCCATAGGCCGGCTGCCCTTCGAATACAGCGGGTTGCAATTGCCGGCCGTTGTGCGGCCTTTCGGCAAGGAGGGTTTTGCCATTTTTATCTGTGAAGGCAACGGCGCCGGTGGCCAGCGTCATCACGGCGGTGATGGCGGACGTTTGCACGGTGATCTTCTCCGGGCCTTCCGTGAGGGTAAAATTCGCGGAGGGTGCGCCGTAAACGGTAATGAGGCTTTTACGGAGAGGGATGACCTTCTCCGGGGAAGCCGTTACGCGGATGATCCTGTCCGTGATCACCTGCAGCTTTACCGCTCTGGCATTGCCGGATAAATATACCTCCGGGTACACCGTCACACCGTCTTTTTCACGGATGAACTTCACCGGGTCGCCCGCGAAAAGGTGGATAGGTAAGCATAACAAAACTGAAAAAAGTGCTGTGTGCAGAAGTTGCCTGAATGCCATAAGGTTCGTTTCTCAATATTTTCCGTGGATGATCTTTTCTGTGCGGATCATTCCAAAATTACCCGAACACATCTTCAGCGGGGGTAGCCATATGTTGATAATTAGGTATTGAAATGTATACCAACCTATTTATTCAATTGATTATCAATTAAAAATTTTGTTTCATTAACAATCGCGGATGATTGTTAATCCTATCGTATTGTTTTCCGCTACGCATCAAATTCAGTAAATTAACAGTGCCGCCTTCAAACCTTCTATATGCCACAGTCAGCCATTACAGACGCAATTTTTCAGAAAGCTGTAGATGCTGTCAGTTCCGGCGATCTCGGGGAACTGCAACATTTACTCGCCTGGCATCCGCACCTGGCATCGTATCGCCATCACACGCCGGATGACGGTTATTTCAAACAGCCTTATCTTCTCTGGTTCATTGCGGACAATCCCGTGGAGCACGATCATCTGCCGGAAAACATCACCGGTATCGCGGAAGTTATTATTAAAACGATCAGGCAGCATGCACCGGAACTGCTGCAGGAACAGATGGACTATGCGCTGGGGCTGGTGGCCACCGGCCGGGTGCCACGGGAGCACGGCGTTCAGCTCGACCTCATCGATCTTTTGATAGATAACGGCGCGAAGCCCGGAAGCGGCATCGGCGCGCTGGCGCATAACAATATCGACGCCGCGCAAAAACTGATTGACCGTGGCGGTGATCTTACGCTGGCCGCGGCCGTGTGCCTGCGGCGTACAGACTGGCTGCCCGCGCTGCTGGAGCATTCCAATCCCGCTGAACGACAGGTGGCTTTTGTGGCGGCTGCCTTTTACGGATATGCGGATATGCTCAGCCTGCTGCTGAAGCACGGTGTGGACATTGATGCGCTGCCCGGCAAGGGCTATGGGTTTCACAGTCATGCCACCGCGCTGCACCAGGCAGTATCTTCCGGTTCGCTGGAAGCGGTGAAGGTATTGGTGGAAGCCGGCGCGGACACGAATATCCCCGACCTCATATATCATGGCACTCCGCTGGGCTGGGCCGTGTATATGCAGAACACTGGCGAAACCGGTGAGCGGGATAAAGAGAAATTCGCCCTGATAGAAACTTATTTAAAGGACAAATAAAAACACATGGCCGGAAATCCGCTTGACATCCGGGGAATGGCCCCGCTCATTCCTGTATTCGACATGGCCACGTCGCTGCGTTTTTACCGGGATACACTGGGGTTTGAACTCACGCAAACGTCCGTGGAACCGCAAAGGCCGGAGAATTATCACTGGGTATTACTGGAGCTGAATGGTATGCAGCTGATGCTGGAGTCGATCTATGAGGAAGATCAGCAACCGGTGGAGCGTGGGGCTGCTCCAAGGAATAATGATATGGTGCTTTATTTCGGCAGCCCGGATATTGAGGCTTTATATATGCAGTTGAAAGAGAAAGGGCTGGAATTGGATAAACCCATAAAAACAGGTTACGGCTTCAAAGCGCTATACCTCCGGGACCCGGATGGTTTTCTGCTGGTATTCCACTGGCCGGAGGCGGAAAGCTAATTTCCCGGTAGCAACCGGTCAGATACGATGCCCGAAACGGATCATATGCCCATCCGGCGCTTCCACCAGCATTTCACGCATGTGCCATTCCTTATCCTCCGGGGCAGACAGTATCTTCGCGCCCTTTGTTTTGATCTCTTCATAATATTCATCCACATTCTCCAGGTTGACGGCCAGCCAGGTGCCGGGCTGTCCCTGCCCGCCTTCACAGAAATAGATAGCCACATGCTCCCTGTACACACCGCCGAAAGTAGGCGGATTCTCCCAGCCCCAATGCCCTTCAAACCCCAGCACTTCCGTGAAGTAACGAAGGCTTTCCGCCACATTGGCCGCATACAGAATGGGTACTGCGAATTGGAATTTCATGAAATGAATATAAGAAGATCCGGCCGGCTTTTACTGGTTTTTCCGTTCAAAATCCAGCAGCCACTGCTTCCGCAGCAAACCGCCGCCATAGCCTGTCAGGCTTCCGTCTTCACCGATCACGCGGTGGCAGGGGACAATGATGGATATCCGGTTCATGCCGTTCGCATTGCCCACTGCGCGCACCGCTTCTGGTTTGTCGATCGCAGCGGCCTGTTGTTTGTAGGAGCGGGTATCGCCGTATGGAATGGTTTGCAGTTTTTCCCACACCGTTTGCTGAAAATCCGTGCCCGGCATAAAAAGCGGGACGGTGAAGGTTTTTCTTTTGCCATCAAAATATTCCTCCAGCTCCCGTTCCAACTGGTCAAAATGTTTATTCGCTCCCTGGATCACGTTTGCGTTTAGCCTTTTGGACAGGTCTTTCAGCTCGGTTTCCAGCCGCTTGCGGTTAGAGAACTCCAGCAGGCATATCCCCTTTTCCACCGCACCGGCAAACATGGTGCCCAGCGGCGTTTCGAGACGTTTGATATTGATCACCTGTTTGTCTTTGCTGTTAGACGGCGAAACGCCGAACACCGACTTAAAAGAATCCGTGAATCCGCTCAGCGATTCATACCCCGCGTCGAAGGCGGCGGACGTAACGGCCTCCCCCTGCTGTATCTTCTGAAAAGCCGAATTGATGCGGAACATACGCTGGTATGCCTGGAAAGTAATGCCATGGTTTTTCAGGAACCAGCGCCTGATCATGCTGGGTTCCACGCCCCGCTGCAACAGGTCCCAGTCTTTGAACTTCAGCGAAGGGTCAGCTTCCAGCTCGCTGAGGATGCTCCTGATCTCTTCCGGCGTTTCCCCGAATTTCCCCAGGGGGCTGCACACCTTGCAGGGCCGGTATCCTTTGAGGATGGCTTCCTGCGTGGTTTTGAAAAACTCTACATTCTCCGGCTTTGGCTTCCTGGCGGTGCAGGTGGGCCGGCAGAAAATGCCGGTGGTTTTCACCGCCGCAATAAAAGAACCTTCGTAGGAAACATCTTTATCCACCAGCGCCTTGTACATGACCTCGTTCGTAAGCATCTTTGTTTCTTTTCTCCAAAAATAGGCCTGTTGCAAATGGTGGACAACCGGAAATTTGACAAGTATTTTTCCGGCGGTCAATTTGCCGCCTTTGCCTGGTGTTTGCTGAAGTAACGCATGGCCAGCAACAACAATACCAGCTCCGTCAGCGGCAAGATCACCTTGTAAATCGCGTCCCTGCTGAAAAAATGTGCAATGGAAGCGGATACGAGACAGATGGAAAAACCCACGAACACGTATTCCTTATACCGTGCGGGCACTTGCGGGATCAGAATCACGATGGCGCCGATAATTTTGGCGATGGTCAGCTCTATCCTGAAATAATCCGGGAAACCGAGCAGGCCCATGGCCACTTTGTTCGTAAGCGTAAAGTATGCGCTGAACAACATAAAAGCACTGATAAGCCCGGTGATAACCAGGTAATTCCTTTTTGTCCTTTCCATATTAAAGATGATTATCGGATCAGTTAAACTTAAATACGCTGAGAGAAAATATTACCAGGAACAGGAACAACTGCGCCAGGTGAAAACGGTTGATCGTGTTTTTAACCTTCAGCAGGCCGCCTTCAGCCGCCCCTTCGTCCAGCATTTTGCCCAGTTTGTTCTTCTGCAGCCGCCCCACGATAATGCCGTTGATGATGATCACGAGCACCAGGCCGAACTTGATCCGGAACCATAGCTGTTCGCCAAACACACCTTTGGTGAGGACCATCATGGTCAGGCCGGACAGGATCAGGAAGATGCCGCCAAGGGCAAAAAACAGCGGCGACCGGCCCCGTGCCTCGCGGATCGCCAACCCACGGGAGGGATCGGTGATAAAATGTTTCCAGAACTGGTTGGAAACGGAAAAGTCCTGAATGGTGGCGCCCGCCATCAGGGCCAGGCCGGTAATGTGCGTGATAAGGGCGATGTTGTAAATAGTCATGGTCGTCATGGCGATAGGATTTACTTCGTTATCGGATATATTTACCTCAAATATAAGTCGATATCGTAGTATTAACCAAATAACCGAAGCATATTTTTTACATTTGCTCCGAAATCGAACTAACCGATTATGAATAAAACTGTTGCACTGGTTAAAGCCTGGGGAGCGTTTGAAGAGAACCATCCTGACGGGGAGCTGGAAGATTTTTGCCGGCATTATCTCGCCCAACGGCAGCCCCTACAGGACGAAGCGCCTCAAAAACCGTTGGTGGGCGGCGTAGTGCCCCCGTTAACGGACGGCACGCTGCTCAGGATCATCGGCCGGATACAAAAACTGAACTTCTCCTACGCCAACATGGCCCTGAAAGGCACAGACCTGAACCAGATCGAGGAATTCGGGATATTGCTTACCATCAAACAGGAAAAAAACCCCAGAAAAACGGAAGTGATCTACGCGAACCTGTTCGAACTGAGCAGCGGTACGGACATGTTGGGCAGGATGATCAAAAGGGGGCTGATCAAAGAATACGACGACCAGGAGGACAAACGTTCCAAACGCCTGGAGCTGACTACGAAAGGTGAAAAATCGATCGTCACGAGTTTCCCGAGGGTGAAAAAAATGGCGGAGATGATGTTGAACGATCTCAACGAAGATGATAAACAGCTGTGCATACAGTTGCTGAAAAAAATCGAGATAAAATTTTCAGCGCTGTGGCCAAAGCACCGCGGGCGGCCGTTTGAAGAAGTGTACGAGGAAGTGGTGAATGACCGGCAATAAGGCTGTTACAAAAACAAAAAGGCCTTCCTCCTGGCAGAGAAAGACCTGAAAAATCAAACACAAAATTTATGCGGCGGTTATAAGGCCCAGCGCCTTTTCCAGCGCAGTGTCCTGTATGCCGGGGATAGACAGCCCTTCCACACGATAGGTGGTAATATCCGTGAGGCCGATGAAGCCCAGGATATGTTTCAGGTAGGGTTCTATAAAGTCCGCTCCTTTCATGTGGCCTTCGCTGAATACGCCGCCGCTGGAGATGGCCAGGTATACCTTCTTCCCTTTCACCAGGCCTTCCACACCCTTTTCAGAGATACTAAAAGTAGTTCCCCTGCGGATAACGTGATCTATCCATGCTTTCAGGGACGAGTGAATATTGAAGTTGTACATCGGCGCGCCGATGACAATGATATCCGCTTCCTGCAGCTGGCTGATAGCTTCGTCGGAATGTTTGATGGCCTCCGTCAGTTCCGCGCTGCGGGCTTCGGCGGGCGTATAAAATGAAGTGATATGTACTTCCTCCAGGTGCGGAAAAGGAGTGGCGGTGAGGTCGCGCGTTTTTACCGTACTTCCCGGATATTTGGATTGCAGCTGCGCTACAATGGCATTGCCTAGTTTAATGCTGAAGGAACCTTCGTTCCTCGGGCTTGAGATAAGATGTAAAATTTTCATTTCTGTTCATTTTGGTAGGGCAAAATTATTTTTAATAGCTTTGCAAAAGATGCTCCTATCCAATAGGATAGCGGTATCCAAAAGGATAGTGACCATAAAATCTGTTCAAAAATGAAAGATGGAATACACCGCCAGGAAGACTGCCTGGCCAGGATCGGCTCAGTAAAAGATGCGTTATATGCGATTAATGGAAAATGGAAATTGCTTGTGGTGATCACGCTGATAGACGGCCCCAGGAGATTCAACGAAATAGAGCGTTCCATTGAAGGCATTACGCCCAAAGTATTGTCGAAAGAACTGAAAGACATGGAACTGAACGGGTTTGTAAAGCGGATCGAAAGCCATACAAACCCCGTGCAGGTAACCTATGAGCTTACGCCATACAGTGATTCGCTGCGTGAAGTGATCGTATTGCTCAGCGCCTGGGGGACCAAACACCGTACACATATCCTGGAAATGAGCAGGAGAGAAAATACCGCGAAGCTCATGGACAAATGACCGGTAATTAGTTATCCCCACCAACTCATTCACCACCCTGCCTGCTGTTAAATAAAATGCCCTTTTCATAAACCGGGAACGCCCGTCCGTTAAAGGATACAAATCAAGGGCTCCTCCCCCATCCCGGGCTTCGGGCAAGACGGCGTGAACATTCACAGGGAAGGGCCTCATTTTCTATTAAACCCGATGCAGAACGCTGAGCTTTTCAGCAAACAACTCTGAACTTTCAAACAAAGCACAAAACCCAGCCTGCCCGTATCTTTATGGCATAAAAAAATACAATAACTTACAGGTATGGGACTAAAAGTAATTTTAACGGGCGTTACCGGTATGGTAGGCGAAGGCGTTTCGTTTGAATGCCTGCAAAATCCTGACGTGGCGGAAGTACTGGTGATCGGCCGCCGTCATTATGACGGGCAGCATGCAAAGCTGAAAGAACTGATCGTGCCCGACTTCTTCCAGCTGGACAAATATGCGGAACAGGTAAAAGGATATGACGCCTGTTTCTTTTGTGCAGGCATCAGTTCCGTGGGCATGAAAGAAGAAAAATACACCCACATCACCTACGACACCACCATGGCTTTTGCAAAAAGCCTGCTGGCGGTGAACCCCGGCATGACCTTCATTTACATTTCCGGCGCGCATACAGACAGTTCAGAAAAAAGCAAGATCATGTGGGCGCGTGTAAAAGGCCGGACGGAGAACGACCTCTTGAAGCTCGGCTTTAAAGCCGCTTACAATTTCCGACCCGGCGTGATGCTCACATTCCCGGAGCAAAAAAACGGCAAAATGATCTACACCGTGATCGCGAGTATTATCCGGTTCTTTTCAGCCAAAAACGTCATTACCATGCACGAACTGGGCAAAGCGATGATCAATGCCGCCCGGGCCGGTTACAGCAAACAGGTGCTGGAAATCAGCGACATCAAAACACTGGCCAAAGGCACGCAGCAATAACAAAACAGGCAGTTCCCGGGAACTGCCTGCTGATCTATAAAGAAGGGTCCGCATACGCCGGGCCGTTTTTTATATCCCGAATCCAGAACCCTGCCGCAGGGCGCTGATCCAGGATATTTGATCCTATCTTTTCTTTCACTTGCTGAGGCAAGAGATAACAAGGAAATAGTCATGTTGCTTCGTGATTGCTCACCAGCTATTCAAAGATTAAACATGCGGGTAAAGACCTTGCTGAAAAGGAGTTAGAGAGTACTGTTTTTAAATTCTATTTTTGCCCCGTTAAATGTCATTTGGAATGAAAGAACAACTCATTATTGTACTTGAACAATTAAAAAGCAATTCGCTCACCTTCAAAGAAGTGATTGAATTTATTGAAACGTACTATCAGCATCAACCAACAGCTTTCAAAAACGGCGGGGCGTACAATGAAGCCACTCAAAACCAGGGGAGCGCCAAAGTATTTGCTTTCGCCCGGCTACATAACCTGGACGCGGAAGATACCCTTTACTTATTTGCGGAACATTATCAATCGGTACTAAATACCCCTGATGCAGCGGATCACCAGAATATCAGGCAATTTATGACCCATGGCTGGCCGGGGGTAGTTTTTGAAGGGGAAGCGCTGCTTGCGAGATAATACGATGATGATAAAGGATACAATAAAAAAAGGCTATAAATCCAGGGATTTATAGCCTTTTTCGTGGAGCTGGCGGGAGTCGAACCCGCGTCCAAACATATCCTCCAAAAGCTTTCTACATGTTTATTTCCGCATTGGTTTGTCGGAACTTGGCAGGGGCGGAACAAACCAACCTCGTTCTTATCCGTTTAGATTTTCATTACACACTCACAGAAACCATGTGTACCTATCCCGCTATGGTTTTGATTCAGCGGCAAGAGTCGTAGTGGGTCACAACTCAAGCGGCCATAATGGGTGCGCTAATTTAATTAGGCAGCCATGGCGTAGTTAGATTCGCCATTTGAAGTTTGGGTATTCAGATTTACGTGCTAATTATCCAACGCACGACATGCTTACACTTTCAAAGACCTATGCTGTCAAAACCGGTCAGCCCCGGTTATTTAGCTCCGCAAAGATACGGAATTTCCGTTAGAATTTGGATGTTATCCACCTCCACACGTCCAGGCCGTTTGCATACAGCAGCAAACCGAACAAAATTACCATTCCCACGATCTGTGCGTATTCCATAAACTTCTCGCTGGGCTTTCGGCCGGTGATCATTTCATAGATCAGGAACAGTACGTGGCCGCCATCCAGCGCCGGGATGGGCAGGATGTTCATAAACGCCAGTATAATGCTCAGCAGCGCCGTCAGCGTCCAGAAACTCTGCCAGTCCCATACGGACGGGAACAGGTTGCCGATGCTCATAAAACCGCCCAGCGATTCGCTGGCTTTCACTTCGGGAGATACAAATATCAGCCTCAGCTGCTGTACGTATTTTACAAGGGTGGAAATAGCTTTGTTGAAACCCGCGGGAATTGCCGCTCCAAAGGAATAACTCACGTGCGTGAATTCCAGTTGTTTATCTGCAATATAAGATGCGCCAATGCCTTCCTTTGGCACTACGGGTTTAAATGTCAGTGTATCATTGCCGCGGAGTACCTTGATCGTTACCACTTTCCCGGTATCCCGGCGGATCATTTTCGCCATATCCATAAAATAGGTAACGGCGGTATCGTTCACGCTCAGCACACGGTCACCATCCCTGAGGCCGGTCTTATAGCCTACTCCTTCACGGGAGAGGGTGTCCAGCACGGAAAGCATCCTGGGGATAGCAATAGGTGCTTTTTTGTTGATCGTTTTATTGACAAAACCTTTCGGGATCACGATGCTCATCTCCTGCCCGTCGCGCTGTACCTGGATCGTTTTGGCTTCGTTCAGGATCACGTCGCCGGTGATCTCTTCAAATTTTTCTTTTTTGATACTGTCTACCGCAATGATATGGTCACCATCGCGCAGGCCGATGCTGCGGGCCAGTGAATCCGCGTAGATGCCGTATTTGGCATTCTGTATGGGCAGATAATCTTCCCCCCAATGCCATAAGATCATCGTGTAAATGAAAAAGCCCAGGATGAGGTTCACCGTTACCCCGCCGATCATGATGATCAGGCGTTGCCAGGCCGGTTTGGAGCGGAACTCCCAGGGCTGTGGCGGTTTGTTCATCTGCTCCTTGTCCATGCTCTCATCTATCATCCCGGAGATCTTCACATAACCGCCAAGCGGCAGCCAGCCAACACCGTACTCAGTATCGCCTTTTTTGAATTTAAAAAGGGAGAACCAGGGATCGAAGAAAAGATAGAATTTCTCCACTTTGGTCTTAAACAGTTTGGCCGGGATAAAGTGCCCCATTTCATGCAGGACCACCAGGATCGACAGCGACAAAATCAACTGGCCTGCTTTAATTAATATTTCCGATGTTTCCATGTATTGCTTGGATGATATACTGATTTGCGAAGGTAATGAATCAGGTGAGACTGTGGATCAATTCTGCGGCATGTTCGCGGGCAGCGTTATCTGCCTGGTAATAATGCTGTAAAGTCGGCTTTTCCACGAAAGGTATCTTCACCAGGGTTTCCTCTATCACTTCCGTCATTTGCAGGAACCCGATCCTGTTTTTCAGGAAGGCCAGCACCACTTCTTCGTTCGCTGCATTCATGACGCAGGCGGCGTTCCCGCCCTTCTTCAACACTTCTGTTGCGATGGCAAGGTTACGGAATGTTTTGGTATCCGGCTGCTCAAAAGTTAGGGAGGGGTAATTCTTAAAAGAAAAACGCGGGAAATCGTTGGACAAACGGTCCGGGTAACCCAGGGCGTACTGGATGGGCAGTTTCATGTCCGGCAGGCCCATCTGCGCTTTCAGTGAGCCGTCGGCAAACTGTACCATGGAATGGATGATGGACTGCGGGTGGATCACTACGTCGATCTGCTCCGCATCAAGCCCGAAGAGCCATTTCGCCTCGATCATTTCCAGCCCTTTGTTCATCAGTGTGGCGGAATCTATGCTGATCTTGGCGCCCATGCTCCAGTTTGGATGCTGCAGGGCGTGGTCTTTTTTTACATTGATCAGGAAATTGGTCTTTTTCCCGAGGAAAGGCCCGCCGGAAGCGGTGAGGATCACTTTATCCACCTTGGCCATAGGCTCGCCCAGCAGGCATTGGAAAATGGCGGAATGCTCAGAATCCACCGGGATAATGGGCACGCCTTTCCTGCGCGCGGTAGCCATTACGATATCACCTGCCACCACAAGGGTTTCTTTGTTCGCCAGGGCCACGGGCGTACCCTGCTCCAGCGCGCTCAACGTGGGGGCCAGGCCGGCAAAACCGACGATGGCGGCCAGCACCAGGTCTATCGTGTCCCATGCGGCCACTTCCACCATGGCGGCGGCGCCGGCAAACACCTTGATACCTTTATCGAACAGTACGTCCTTTACTTCTGTATACTTCGATTCATCCCCGATCACCACGGCATTGGGTTTGAACAGCAGGGCCTGCTCGATGAGCAGGGACGCGTTCTGTTGCGCGGTAAGCACTTCCACCTCAAATCTGTCAGGATGCGCGGCAATCACTTCCAGCGCCTGACGGCCAATGGACCCTGTGGATCCGAAAATTCCTATACGTTTTTTACTCATGATCAAACAGGAATGTCTCCTGCGCTTAAATTTAAAGGTTTTTTCTATTATGCGTGCGGAAACCTGCTCCGCTGCTGTAAGCAGGAAGCAAAGACCTTTGCGGGGCTAGTCAGCGCGCTTGCAGGTATTTTTCCATTTCTTCCGCGATCTTGCGGTCGTTGCTCAGGCGCGGCACTTTGTTTTGCCCGCCCAGTTTACCGATGGACTTCATATAGTCGATAAAGCCGTTTTTTCGTATGGGCCTTATCTTCAGAGGCTGTAATATATTACCGGTTAACAGGTCATCATAATAAATATTCTTTTTCCTGAGCACCTGATCCACCTCCAGGGCAAAACCGTCCAGGTTGCCCGGCACGTCTTCAAACTCCACAAACCATTCGTGGTACGGCAGTTCCCCGTTCACCTGGATGCGCGGGGCGACTGTAAACTCTGTGATACGGATGTTGTTCCCCGATGCTACGCCCATCAGGCTCTGCTCCACTTCCTCGCCGATCACGTGCTCGCCGAAGGCGGAAATAAAGTGTTTCGTGCGCCCGGTCACTACAATACGGTAGGGATTGGTGCTCACAAATTTCACGGTATCTCCTATGTTATATGCCCACAAACCCGCATTGGTGCTCACCACCAGGGCATAGTTCACCCCCACTTCCACGTCTTTCAACGTAATGCGGGTGGGGTTTTCGGAGAATATTTCGGTAGCGGGCACAAATTCAAAGAAAATGCCCGCATTGGTGTTCAGCAAAAGCCCTTCGTGCTGCTGGGAGTCCTGGTAGGCGAAAAACCCTTCCGAAGCAGGAAAAGTCTCGATGGCAGGCACTTTGCGGCCGATGGAATCGAACAGTTTGGCTTTGTAGGGCTCAAAGTTCACACCGCCATGCACCAGGAGATTAAAATTGGGGAACAGCTCCCCTACCGGCTTGCCGCTACGGGCGATCAGCTGGTCGAAGTACATCTGCATCCATGGCGGTATGCCGCTGATGAGGCGCATATCCTGCTGGATGGTTTCGTCCACGATCTTTCCCAGCTTGGTTTCCCAGTCTTCAATGCAGTTGGTTTCGTAGCTGGGCAGCTGGTTGGTACGGAGGTAACGGGGTATCTGGTGATTGGCGATACCGCTGAGGCGCCCGGTGGGTATGCCTCCTACCCTTTCCAGTTCGGGGGAGCCGGAGAGGAAAATGAGCTTGCCGTCAAAAGCGGAGGCATCGCCCAGCTCCGTCACGTTGCAGAACACCGCGTTGCGGGAGGTGTTGAAGTGATGGTCCACCGATTCTTTGGTGATGGGAATATATTTTACTCCGCTGGTAGTGCCGGAGGTTTTGGCAAAGTAGATAGGCTGGCCTTTCCAGAGGATGTTATGTTTTCCTTCCTTTATTTTCTCGATATATGGCTTGAATTGCTCATAATCGCGGATGGGCACGGCCTGTTTGTAGTTTTCATAGGTGGTGATACCGTCGAATTTGTGGTCTTTCCCGAACTCTGTCTTTTTGCCTGTCTTAAGCAGATCCTGAAGGATCGACTCCTGATCTTCCACCGCCCTCAGCATTTCCTTCTTAACCTTACCGGCAATGATGGAAGCAAATGGTTTGGCCAGCAGTGATTTAAACTTCATGCCCCGATATTTTAATGATCAACGTAAAAAACAAATGTATAAAAATTGTGCACAACTTATGGCGTTTTTAGAGCGGGCCACTGGCGGGCTTTACAGGGCAAAAAGCAGGCGCATGGGGTAAAATACCGGTATTGAGGGCTTGCTAAACAATTGTTAAAAAAAACTAAAATTGTAAAAACTCCGTATCTTTGATATGTAAAAAGCTATTTTTCAATACAGTGCCCTGTAGACAGGGTACGCCTTCCTGTAAAAAAGTATTAAATTCTTTGTTGATTAAAAAACAAAGTAATACCTTTGCAGGAAATTATTTTTGGAATACTATGTTCGCAGTTGTAAAAATCGCAGGTCAGCAATTCAAGGTTACGAAAGATCAGGAGATCTTCGTACAGCAATTGTCTGGTAATGTTGGAGATAAAGTAGAATTTGCAGAAGTTTTGCTGACCGACAACGACGGTAAGATTACCGTGGGTACTGATGTAAAATCAGTGATTAAAGCCGAGATCCTGAGCCATGTGCAAGGTGATAAGGTGATAGCTTTCAAAATGAAACGCAGAAAAGGTTTCAGGAAGAAAGTAGGTCACCGTACCCATTTCACTAAGATCAAGATCAACGAAATTGCTTAAATTCATATTGACTAAAGTTATAAAGTAACAATACAATGGCACATAAAAAAGGTGAAGGTAGTGTTAAGAACGGCCGCGACTCACAAAGCAAAAGGCTTGGTGTAAAAATCTTCGGCGGTCAGGTGGCAGTGGCTGGTAATATCATTATCCGCCAGAGAGGCACAGTATATCACGCAGGTTCTAACGTAGGTATCGGTAAAGATTTTACCATCTACGCTCTTACAGATGGTGTTGTGGAATTCAGAAAAGGTCGTGAGAACAGAACTTTCGTTTCCGTTAAATCATTTGACACCACTGCTCAGGCGGAAGCCTAATCAGTGTTTGCCATAAAGTTTTTTTAATACCCAATTTTAATTACTAACCCAAAATTCAAAAAACAATGGCAACAATTAAGAAAGCTGCTGCAAAAAAAGCTGCTCCTAAAAAGAAAGCTGCTGCTAAGAAAGCCGCTCCTAAAAAAGCTGCTGCTAAGAAAGCTGCTCCTAAAAAGAAAGCTGCTGCTAAGAAAGCTGCTCCTAAAAAGAAAGCCGCTGCTAAGAAAGCTGCTCCTAAAAAGAAAGCTGCTGCTAAGAAAGCTGCTCCTAAAAAGAAAGCTGCTGCTAAGAAAGCTGCTCCTAAAAAGAAAGCCGCTGCTAAGAAAGCTGCTCCTAAAAAAGCCGCTGCTAAGAAAGCTGCTCCCAAGAAGAAAGCGCCTGCTAAGAAAAAAGCAGCTCCTTCTGCTCCCGCAGCTCCTGCAATGTAGAATTGGAATTACAAACTGTAGCATAAAGAACCTCGATGCAAATCGAGGTTCTTTTTTTTTGCCTAACTTAGGGCCTCTATGGACAATTACATCATCTCCGATAACCTCTCCCTGCTGGCTAAACTGATGGATATCCACGGCGATAATCCCTTCAAAGCCAAGTCGTTCGCCAATGCCGCATTCCAGATAGAAAAACTCACCGTCCCCCTGCAGGACACCCCGCGCGATGCCATCTTCCGCATCAAAGGCATCGGGGAATCCACCGGCAAATCCGTCATAGAAATGCTGGAAACCGGGCAGTTTGGCCTCCTGGAAGAATACCTCCGCAAAACGCCCCCCGGCATCCTCGATATGATGCGCATCAAAGGCATCGGCCCGAAAAAGATCGCTACCATCTGGAAGGAACTCGAGATCGAGACCCTTGGCGAACTCCTCTACGCCTGCAACGAAAACCGCCTCACCCTGCTGAAAGGTTTCGGGCAGAAGACCCAGGAAAGCATCCGCCAGAGCATCGAATTTTTCCTGTCCAACCGGGAAAGGTTCCTCTATGCGGAAGTGGAAAGTTTTGCCACTGAACTGACTTCCCTCCTCTCCGGCGTGTTCAGCCCCGCACAGGTAGCCATAACCGGCACTTTCAGGCGCCAGCAGCCGATCATAGACGAGCTCGAATTCGTGATCGGTATGGCCATCGATGAAGTGGCGGAGAAGTTTAAAACCCTCGAAGGGTTCAACCGCCTGGATAATACAGACGATGCCATCCTTCTTCATTACAAAGAACATATCAAAATAAAGGTCTACGGCGTGGAAGCGGCTCATTTCGCCACCAAACTGTTCACCACCACCGGCACGGAAACCTTCCTGGATGCGTTTTTCAGCCACACCGGCAAAACGTCCGGCGGAGCGGAAACCACAGAGGAAGCCATATTCGAAAACGCCGGCATCGCCTTTATACCGCCCGCTCTCCGCGAAACGGCCACTATCATTCAATCCGCGGCCAACGGCGCGCTGCCGGTACTCATCCGGTCCACCGATATCAAAGGTATTATCCACTCACACAGCCAGTGGAGCGATGGCACCGCCAGCCTGGAAGATATGGCCAAAGCCGCCAGGGACCAGGGATTTGAATACCTCGTGATCAGCGACCACTCCCGCTCGGCCTTTTATGCCAATGGCCTTCATGTGGAACGCATCGTTGCCCAGCATGAACAGATAGACCAGCTGAACAAACAGCTCGCCCCTTTCCGCATCTTCAAAAGCATCGAGGCGGACATCCTTAACGACGGCAGCCTGGACTATCCCGACGAAGTGCTGAAGACTTTCGACCTGGTGATCGCTTCCGTGCATACCAACCTGAAAATGCCCGAGGAAAAAGCCATGGCCCGTCTTTTAAAAGCGATTTCCAATCCATACACCACCATCCTTGGCCACATGACCGGCAGGTTGCTCCTCAGCCGCAACGGCTACCCCGTAGATCATAAAGCCGTAGTGGACGCCTGCGTGGCAAACGATGTGGTGATTGAACTGAACGCGCACCCGCGCCGGCTGGACATCGACTGGGAATGGATCCCCTACGCCCTCGAAAAAGGCGCGCTCATTTCCGTAGATCCTGACGCGCACGCCATTGAAGGATATAAAGACATCCATTACGGTACACTCGCCGCGCAAAAAGGCGGTCTTACCAAAGAAAAGAACCTGAGCAGCTTCAGCCGCGCGGAGCTGGAAGCCTTCCTGGACGCGCGTAAACTCAAAAAAGGATTATAATGTTACTCCAGGCAATGTTCCTCCATGCATTGGCCATCGCCGTAGCCCCGGGCATTGCCATTTCCTTGCTGATCTACATGCTGGACGCGAGGGATCGGGAGCCGGTGCGCCTTCTCATCAGGTGTTTCCTCCTGGGGGTGCTCTGCGTGATACTTCCGTTGGCGATACAAATGCTGGCCGCTTCTTACGGCTGGAACGCGGGCGTCCCGGGCCTTTTGAACAAAGCCATTTTTGCATTCGGCGTGGTGGGGCTGAGCGAAGAACTCGGGAAATTCCTCGTGCTGCGTTATTATGCCTTCAGAAAACCCGCCTTCGACGAGCCATTCGATGGAATCGTATATTCCGTAATGATCGGGATGGGCTTTGCGACGGCGGAGAACATCAGTTACGTGATGCAGTTCGGCATAGGCACTGGCTGGGTGAGGATGTTCATCTCCGTGCCGGCACATGCCGCATTTGCGGTATTGATGGGGTATTACGCCGGGCTGGCCAAGTTTATCCCACAGCATCGTGGCACATTGTTGTTCACCGGGTTATTCTGGGCCACTGCCTTCCACGGCGCTTTCGACTTTTTCCTTTTTATCGGCAACAGCCTGTTCCTGGTAGCGGCATCGCTGTTTTGCCTGTTTATAGGCATACGGCTGTCCATTAAAGCAGTCCGGCATCACCGGGATCTTTCGGCCAGGTGGTACAAAGAAAATCAGCGGGAAGGGGAAGAATAGTTGCGGGTAAGCCAGAGGTACAGGCCATACCCGATAAAAGGGAGGAAAAATACCAGCATCAGCCATTTGAGGTGATATGGTCTCGGGCGGCGGTTACTGTTTTGTTTGAATGTATGCTGCACCACAAACCGCACCACTATCCAGATATGCAGCATAAACAGCAATGTGAGCCATATTTCCTGGTTGAACATAGTTCTTAACACTTACTTTGCTTAAATCTACAAATTTTAGGGGAAAAGCTGGCGCAGGGTTACGGACAAAAAAAGAGCCCGACTCGAAAATCAGGCCCATCCTCCAAATTAACTAGTAATGCAAAGTGGATAAAAGATGTATATATCAGGAAGATAAATTCTCATTTAAAATTCGCACGGAGCCCCCAACTTCGGTTTCAAAGCTACAAAAAAAATATTATTCTGTTAGGAATACTAATTTCCAGAAGGTGATTCGGTTAACAGAAAAGCCCGGAGATATCCAGGCAGAAAGAAAGTGATCGGAAGATATTGATTCTTAAAAAGAAAGAGCCCGATAAGACAATCAGGCTCGTTTTTCTCCAATTTAGCTTAAGACAAAAATCCCTTATTCCCTAATAAATAGACTCTTTAAAACAAGTTCAGACAAGATGCAAGCAGGTAAAAAAAAGAGAGCCCGACACGACCATCAGGCTCGATTTTTTCTCCAATTTAGCTTAAGACAAATTCTTCAGCAGGCTTGTCACCTTGCAATATTTTTATGGTGAAAAAACTATGATCAATTTTGAAAGAACTTCATTGATGGCCCATCGGCGTATCAAAATCGTTTAACCAAATCTATACGAAAAAAATGAACAAACAAATATTTCACGTTAGGATAACTAACAATTAACTAAAATTCTCATGCTCACAAATCTGCTATTTTAGGGGAATAAATTCCGTGCGTATATCCTCGTACGGGAGTATGTACGTATAAAAACAAAATCCGGATTCAGGAACCCGGATAATTGTTTTTATAATATGTAATATATTACACTAAAGGAATCTGGGTGTAATTGTTTTGCCCTTCAAAAGAGAGAAACGATAGTTCAGCATCAACTCGTGGCTACCGCTCTGCATACCTTTCAGATGTGTGGCCGATGCAAAATCATAAGAATAACCGAAGGAGAAATTCTTCGTCGCCTGTACCTGTACCATCGCGCTTGCCGATTTTTCAGTTCTCCAGGTAGCGCCTGCCCACAATATATCTTTTAATATAAATGTCGTGTTCACATCCATCTGTACGCCCGCTCCCGCTACCTGGCGCAAAACCATCCCAGGCCTGAATTTCAGTATCTTGCTGATATCCGCCAGATATGCGCCGTGCAGGTACATATGCCGCTTAAACTCCACTTTATTTACAGACCCGCCAATGTCAAAATTATGGAACGAAGGTGCGGAAAAGCCAACAAAAAACTTTTCGTTATATAGCACAAAACCAAAACCGATATCGGTTTTCCAGTAGCTCTGGTTTCCCGTAAAAACAGGATCGTCGGTGCCCAGGTGATCGTTGTTCTCTTTAAACTGCTCCATGCCGCCCTTCAGGCCCATGGCCAGGTACAGCTTGTCATCCAGCTTTACCTTCTGCGAAATATTAAAATGATAGCCTGTCTGCGAATAGATCGTGATCTCATCTTTCATCGCCAGAAAACCAATACTGGTATTGGTTGCCTTGATGGGCGAATAAAAGGAAAACGTGGCCGTCTTGGGCGCGCCTTCCATGCCCACCCATTGGTTCCTGGCCACCACGGTCATGCTGCTGAACTCGTCCATGGAAGGGTATCCCGGGTTGATCACCATCCCGTTGTACAGGTATTGCGCATACATGGGGTGCTGCTGTGCTTCGGCCTGCTGGACCATACAGCTGATTAACCCGACTACGAACAGCTTTCTGAGGCTCTTTTTTATCCGTACAAAATATCTTTTTATTGGCCGGATGGAACCTCGCGGTTCATCACCCCGCATATTAAAATTTATCATGCTCGGTTTCATAGTAATACTTTTAATTATTGGGCAGATTTTAATACGATATATCCGGTATGGCGCGTCATGTTACCATTGTTGTCCCAAACGTGCAGCACGTAGAAGTACGAGCCGTCCGGCAGCAACTTGCCCGTGCCGCTGCCTTTGTTCGCCTGGCCGTTGAAGTTGTTCGACTGGTTATGGTAATTGCTGGTGGAGTATATGGTTCCGCCCCAGCGGTTCACGATCACGATTTCATTCCTGCTATATTTTTCAATGTTTTCTATGATCAGCACATCGTTTTTACCATCTCCGTTTGGCGACAGGCCCTTGTGCACCCTGATCTCAAGGTCCGGTACCTGGTCATCGTTCAGGATGGCGCCGATGGCGGTGCGTTTCGTGCCCAGTACGGGCGGTTGCTGGCCTGTAGCTACCGTAGCGGTTTTTAGTTTCAGCGCGAAATATTCGTCCGATTCATGCACGATGTCGCCGATCACTGGTACTTCTATTTCCGCTTCATCGGAAAGTGCCGGTATTATGATCTGTTTAACATGGTCCTGGAAGTCCTCTCCCGCCCTCGCACGCTGCGGGTCTTTGTCCGCGCCCGCGCCTTCAAATGCATCGGCGAATTCGTATTCCAGTACGATGGTCCGTGTGCTCTGGCGGCTCAGGATGACCTTGAACGGCATGATCTCGACACCAGTGTTGCTTTCCTGTACCCTTGCCGTGTCTTTGCTGAAGCTGATCTCCAGTGCATCGTTATCTGTTACGGCCGTTGCAGTATTGCTGCTGGAGCCTTTGCCATAGGTCTGTCCCGCACCGCTGTGCGGCTGGATGGCGAGGTTCACAAAGCCGTTGTCATCATTGGTTTCGTTATCTATAAGGTTCAGTATAAAGCTCACTTCAGTTTCACCGGCGGGAATGGTCACGGTCAGGTTCGCGCCTGTTCTCGGCACGGTGGTGGTCACGCTCCTGATGCCGTCGTGCTGGAGGCTTACCGTTACCGGCATGTCCGCAGACGGGGCCTGTGAAGCTTTCAGCGTTACAGAAAGGCCCGCGCCTTCCGTTGCGGTAGTGGAGGTGAATATTTCCACGGTGATCACATCATTGTCGTACAGGTTCACACTGGCTGTATTCTGCGATGCAACCGGCCATGTGATGGCGGGAAGCGATGCGCTGGCGGCGGTCAGCTGTATGTTCACTGTCTCGGTGCCTTCCAGGAGGATATCGTCTTTCGGAGTGATGTTGATCACTGCCTCTTTCGATCCCGCGGGGATGGTCACCGTGCCGGACAGTGTGTGGTAATCGGTTCCTGCTGCAGCGGTGCCGCTTACGGTGTAGGTAACTGTTACCGGCACTGAGGCCGTGAGTTGTGTATTGGCGAAACGAACCCTTACACTGCCGGCAGTTGAAGGCTCGGTGGCGTCTGCGATCTTCTCGACGAGAATGCTGCGGTCCGCGGAGGTTTCGTTGTCGGTGATGTTCAGTGAAGCGGATTTCACGGCGTCCAGCGTGGTGCTGACCGTGTTGCCGAAGTAAACGAAGCTGCCGGCGGTAAGTGTTACCTGTACAGTTTCAGTGCCTTCCACTATGTGGTCGTCCACTACAGTTACCGGTACCGCGATGGCGGAGGTGCCCGCTTTGATCACGGCTGTGCCTGAGAGTGCGCTGTAATCCGTTGCTGAAGTGGCGGTGCCGCTTACGGAGTATAACACCGTCACATCATACGGTGCGGGAGCCGCGCCGGTGAGCTGTATGCTGAAGCTTCCATTGGCTGAAGGCTCTGCTCCGTCCGTAGTTTTTATTACAGTCACATTCAAGGCCGGTGCGGGATCCCCGGGGATGTTCACCTGTGCAGAAGGCGTTACGGTGAAACCGGCAGCGATGCCTGTAAGGCGAAGGATCTCATCTGCTTCGGTGAGATGGTCCTGTATTGCCGTCAGGTCGATCGTTACTTTATTCTGGTCTTTGGCAATAAGGGCCGCGGGCGTTATGGTAAAGTCCGCGTTCACTGCGTTGAAGGCGCCGTCAGCCGCCAGGTTGATGGCGATGGGCAGTGCCGTGGTGATACCCACGGGCAGTGACAATACCATTTTGCTGGTGTTGCCTTCGTGCAGGGTGGTGGAATCTATGCTAATGGTGATCTGCCTGTTCGCGGGGTTCAGACCAGTTACATCCGTGATCTGGATATCGGCCCCGGAGAACGTAAATCCTGCCGGTGCGCCACCGTCCACCCTGATCGTTTCCACCGGTTCAATGATACCGTCTTTCACCGCGGAGATATCGAATTCCGCACTGCTGTTCGTCATAGCCGGGATGGTGATGCTCACCGGTATCTGGGTATGATCGGTATCCGCTGCGGTAGAGGTAGCGGCGGTTTTAGACATTGTTACTGTAATAGGCGTGCCGGATACGATACCATCCGGCAGTTTCACTTTAAAGTCGCCAGTAGCGTCTTCCGCTATGCTGCTGCCATCGGGCACGAGAGATATCACGGTGTTCAGCGGATCCAGGCTGGTAGCATCTTCAATGGAGATGGTAATACCTGTTACGCTGAAGCCCGGAGCCGTTCCGCTCAGCTGTAGTGTTTCCAGCAGTTCCAGGATATTGTCCGTTGGTGCGGTGATATCGAAGGTGGTGCTGTGCTGGCCGCCCGGAATGGTTACGGATGCGGGCAGTATGCTGTGGTCGGAATTGATGGCGGATGACAATGCGTCTTTAATGATATTCACCTGGATGTCGCTGGCTGCCGTCAGTGCGCCCGGTAGGCTCACGGTGATGGTCGCCGTACCGCTTCCTTCGCGGATGGTGGCGTTGCTGCTGGTGAAGGAAATAGCGCCGCCGAAATTGGCGTCCTGTACATCCAGCAATACGGTGCCGATGAATGTGAAGCCTGTGGAGGATGGTATCAGTTCCAGTTTTTCCACCGGTTCAATGATAGCGTCCGTATTGATATCAAGCGTGAGCGTACCGTTGGAGCTTCCGGCGGGGATGGTTACCGTTACCGGGATGCCGCCCGCGATATCGGCTGCGTTCACAGCCGGTGTGGCTGTGCCTTGTGTTAATTGTATCACGATCGCGTTCTCGGTGGTTACGCCGGTGGGCAGGCTGAAAGTGTAAACTACCTGGTTGCCTTCTGTTGCAACCCCCGGGCCGTTTACGGTGATGGTCTTCACAGACACGTCCGTGATGGTCACATCCGCGTTATCTGATGAAGTATGACCGGCAATTGTAACGGTAGCGGAGAGCTTCAGCAGTTCTGATGACTCGATGATATTGTCTGAAGAAACATTCACATCGAATTCTGTGTCGCTGTCTCCCGCCTGGATGGTTACGGTTGCCGGGAAATTGACATCAGCCGTTGTGAGGCCCGCGGATGAACCGGTGGCTTTGCTCAGGTTGATGGTGATGGCTTGTGTGGAAGTAACACCCGCAGGGAGACTCACTTTCAGTTTCACCATGCCGCCTTCAGCTACTGTGGCGGTGGCCGGGGTGAGGGTGATATCCACCGGGCCGGAGTTATCCGTAATCGTTACAGTCGTGCCGGTCACGGGGATGCCCAGGGCGCTGGAACCATCGAACACTACTGTTTCATCGGCCTCCAGTAATACATCTGTATTGGCGGCCAGGGTAAATGTACCGGTAGTGGCGCCTGCATTGATCGTGATGGTGCCTAATACGCCGTGTTCGGTATTTCCGGCGGTGGAGGCGGCATTTTTACTTAAGGTCACCACGATATTGCCGGTAGAGAGCACCCCTCCTTTTAAGGTGGCGGTGATCACTGTGCTGCTGCCTTCAGCTACATTGACCGGTGCCGCGGAAAGCTCAATGTTTGCGCTGGCCAGATCCTGGTCGGTAATATCAAAGCTAACTGGCTGACTGAATGTGAACCCTCCGGTGGCAGACGGTGTCAGTATCAGTTTTTCTGTTGTTTCGATGAGATTGTCTGTCGCGGGAATAAAGTTTACATCTACATATGCGGCACCGGCGGGAATCACCACGGCAGGCAGGCTTTGCAGATCTGCCAGCGCAGCGGTTGAACTGCCATCGCGGGTGAGCGAGACAGTGATCGCGGATGTAGAAGTAATGCCCGTCGGCAGCGCGAACCGGTAGGTACCTGTGGCGCCTTCTGCTATCGTGGCCGGGCCGGTTACGGTGATGGTTTTGTTAGATACATCAGTGATGGTTACATCGGCTTCGGAAGCGGAAGTGTATCCAAATACTGTGGCACTGGAAGCCAGTTTCAGCAGTTCAGCACCCTCAATCACGTTATCCGCCGTACCGGTCACATCAAATTCAATCTCACCCAATCCAGCCGGAATGGTTACCGTTGCCGGGAAGTTTACATCGCCGGCATCCAGGCTGGCGGACGAACCGGCGCCTTTGCTGAGCGTTACGATGATCGGCTGGATGGACGTGATGCCTGCGGGCAGGATTGCTTTTATTTTCACCAGGCCGCCTTCTGCTACGGTAGCGGTGGCTGGCGTTAAGGTAATGGTTTTGTTCACGTTCGTACCGGTGGCATCGGTGATGGTCACGGTTGTGCCAGTCACGGCGATACCTTGTGCATTGGTGCCTTCAATCACCACCGTTTCATTTGCTTCCAGCAGCTGATCGGTGCCGGTTGTGAGGGTAAATGCTCCAGTGGTAGAACCTGCATTGATGGTAATGGTACCCAGTGCGCCATGTTCAGTACTTCCGGCTGTGGAGCTGGCATTTCTGCTTAAAGCGATGGTCAGATTATTAACGGAAGTAATCCCGCCATTTAATGTCGCAGTGATCACGGAACTGGTACCTTCGGCAACGGTGGCCGGTGTGGCGGACAGCGTAATGCTTGCTCCCGTCAGGTCCATGTCAGTGATGGCAAAACTTACGTCCTGCGTGAAAGTGTACCCTCCCGCTGCGGAAGGTGTCAGGGTGATATTCTCCAGGCCTTCAATCAAATTATCATCAGCTGCTTCAATCACCACGTCCACAAAGCCAACACCAGCAGGGATTACGATGGGAGAAATATTTTCCAGGTCCGCCATCACAGCGGTGGAGCTGCCGTCGCGGTTGAGCGTGATGGTGATAGCAGATGTGGATGTAACGCCCGTCGGCAGTGCGAAGTGGTAAGTACCGGTAGCACCTTCTGCTATCGTGGCCGGGCCGGCTACAGTGATGGTTTTGTCAGTCGCATCAGTAATAGTGATGTCTGCTGTGTGCGTAGAGGTGTAACCGAACACTGTGGCGCTGGAAGCCAGTTTCAGCAGCTCAGCACCCTCGATCACGTTATCCGCTGTACCGGTCACATCAAATTCAATCTCACCCAATCCAGCCGGGATGGTTACCGTTGCGGGGAAGTTTACGTCACTGGCATCCAGGCTGGCGGACGAACCGGCGCCTTTGCTGAGTGTTACCACGATTGGTTGGATGGAAATGATGCCTGCGGGCAGGGTTGCTTTTATTTTCACCAGGCCGCCTTCTGTTACCGTGGCGGTGGATGGCGTTAAGGTAATGGTTTTGTTCGCGTTCGTACCGGTAGCGTCGGTGATAGTCACCGTTGTACCAGCCACTGCGATACCTTCTGCATTGGTGCCTTCAATCACCACCGTTTCATTTGTTTCCAGCAGCTGATCGGTGCCGGTTGTGAGGGTGAAGGTTCCAGTGGTAGAACCTGCATTGATAGTGATAGTGCCCAAAGTACCATGCTCAGCATCTGCAGCGGTAGAGCTGCTATTTTTGCTTAAGGTCACCAAAATATTGCTGGCAGAGAGTACGCCGCCATTTAAGGTAGCAGTGATCACGGAGCTGGTGCCTTCAGCAACGCTGGCCGGTGCGGCGGACAGGGCGATACTTGCGCCGGCCAGGTCCTGGTCGGTAATATTGAAAATCACAGACTGCGTGAAGGTGTAACCTCCGGCAGCTGAAGGTGTCAGTACCAGGTTTTCCGTTGACTCTATCAGGTCGCCAGTCACCGGTTTAAAATCGACGTCCACATATGCCGTATTTGCGGGGATCACCACGGAAGGCAGGCTTTGCAGATCTGCCAGTGCGGCGGTGGAGCTGCCATCGCGGGTGAGTGTGATGGTGATGGCTGACGTAGACGTTACACCAGTCGGCAGCGCGAAGTGATAAGTACCGGTAGTACCTTCTGCTATTGTTGCAGGACCGGTTACCGTGATGGTTTTATCTGTGGCGTCTGTAATAGTAATATCTGCTGCATCCGTCGAAGTCTGACCAAATGCAGTAGCACTGGATGACAGTTTCAGCAGTTCGTCCGCTTCAATCAGGTTGTCTGTTTCACCTTCTACATCAAATTCAATCTCACCCAATCCAGCCGGGATGGTTACCGTTGCGGGGAAGTTTACGTCGCCGGCATCCAGGCTGGCGGATGAACCGGCGCCTTTGCTGAGTGTTACCACGATGGCCTGGCTGGTCGTGATCCCGGTAGGTAGTTTTGCTTTTATTTTTATTACTCCACCTTCCGCTACGGTCGCAGTAACCGGTGTTAAGGTGATATCTGCCGGGCCGGAGTTATCCGTGATCGTGACAGTTGCGCCGGTTACGGCAATGCCTTGCGCATTGGTACCTTCAACTATCACTGTTTCGGCGTTCTCTAATAATTGGTCCGTATCGGTAGTCAGGGTAAATGTGCCGGTGGTCGCACCTGCATTGATCGTAATGGTACCCAAAGTGCCATGTTCAGCATCGTCAGCGGTAGAGCCGGAGTTTTTGCTTAAGGTAATCGTCAGGTTATTAACTGAAGTAATGCCACCGTTCAAAGTAGCGGTGATCACTGAACTGGTGCCTTCGGCTACACTGGCAGGCGATGCGGACAGGGTAATGCTTGCACCAGCCAGGTCCATGTCAGTGATAGCAAAACTTACGTCCTGCGTGAACGTGTACCCTCCAGCTGCGGAAGGTGTCAGGGTGATGTTCTCCAGGCCTTCAATCAAATTATCATCCGCGGCCTCAATCACCACATCCACAAAGCCAACACCAGCAGGGATTACGATGGGAGCAATATTTTCCAGATCCGCCAGTGCGGCGGTGGAACTGCCATCGCGGGTAAGTGTAATAGTGATAGCTGACGTAGACGTTACGCCCGCCGGCAGCGCGAAGTGATAAGTCTCCGTAGTACCTTCTGCTATTGTAGCAGGACCGGTTACCGTGATGGTTTTATCTGTCGCATCAGTAATAGTAATATCTGCTGCATCCGTAGAAGTCTGACCGAATGCGGTAGCACTGGATGACAGCTTCAGCAGTTCGTCCGTTTCAATCAGGTTATCAGTTTCTCCGGTTACGTCAAATTCAAATTCATTTCCTCCTATTGGAATGGTTACCGTAGCAGGGAAAGTCACATCACTCGCATCCAGGCTGGCGGATGAACCGGCTCCTTTGCTGAGTGTTACTACGATGGCCTGGCTGGTTGTGATCCCGGTAGGCAGTTTTGCTTTTATTTTTATTACTCCACCTTCTGCTACAGTCGCAGTAACTGGTGTTAAGATGATATCTGCCGGCCCGGAGTTATCCGTGATCGTGACAGTTGCGCCGGTTACCGCAATGCCTTGTGCATTGGTGCCTTCAACTATCACCGTTTCATTTGTTTCCAGCAGCTGATCGGTGCCGGCTGTGAGGGTAAATGTACCGGTGGTCGCACCTGCAGTGATCGTAATGGTACCCAAAGTACCATGCTCAGCATCGTCAGCGGTAGAGGCAGCGTTTTTGCTTAAGGTAATTGTCAGGTTATTAACTGAAGTAATGCCACCGTTCAAAGTAGCGGTGATCACGGAACTGGTGCCTTCGGCTACACTGGCAGGTGATGCGGACAAGGTAATGCTTGCACCAGCCAGGTCCATGTCAGTGATAGCAAAACTTACGTCCTGCGTGAAAGTGTACCCTCCAGCTGCGGAAGGTGTCAGCGTAATGTTCTCCAGGCCCTCAATCAAATTATCATCTGTTGCTTCAATCACCACGTCAACAAATCCAACACCAGCAGGGATTACGATGGGAGCAATATTTTCCAGGTCCGCCATGACAGCGGTGGAACTGCCATCACGGGTAAGTGTAATAGTGATAGCTGACGTAGACGTTACGCCAGTCGGCAGCGCAAAGTGATAAGTCTCCGTAGTACCTTCTGCTATTGTAGCAGGGCCGGTTACAGTGATGGTCCTATCAGTCGCATCTGTAATTGTAATATCTGCTGCATCCGTCGAAGTCTGACCGAATGCGGTAGCACTGGATGACAGTTTCAGCAGTTCGTCCGTTTCAATCAGGTTATCTGTTTCTCCTTCTACATCAAATTCAATTTCGCCTGTATTAACCGGGATCGTCACCGTAGCAGGGAAAGTTACATCAGCTATTGCAAGAGAAGCAGAGGAACCCGCTCCCCTGCCGAGCGTTACAGTAATAGCCTGGCTGGTCGTAATACCATCACGCAGTTTTGCTTTTATTTTTATAACCCCACCTTCCGCTCCTGTTGCGGTAGCAGGTGTTAAAGTCACTGTTTTATTGGCATTCGTCCCGGTAACATCTGTAATAGTGATGTCTGTACCCTGAACGGTATAACCACCACTTGCGCTGCCACGTACTTCCAGCACTTCATTCGGTTCAAGGATATCGTCGGCTGTAGCCTGGATGTTTACTTTTGCGGAAGTATGTCCTGCCTCAATATGGATAGTACCCAGCGCACTATGATCTCCCGCACCCGCCGTGGAAGTTCCTCCGCTGCTCAGCACTACATCAATGTCCGACGTTGAAGTAAAACCTTGCAAGGTAGCCGTTACTTCCGTCACCGTTCCCTCAGCCACGGAAAGCGGGTTCGCCGAAAGCTGTATTAAAAATCCTGCCGGATTAGTATCCACTACATCCAGCGACACCTGTTGTGAAAATGTATAATCCGTTGCAAGCAGCTGCATATTCAGGTGTTCCGGCCCTTCAACCAATGCGTCGGACTTCGCGTCAAAACTGACATCCACAAACGTGGTACCCGGATTGATCGTGGCCGTCAGCGGGTAACCGCCGTTAAAATCAGCACCGGATGTAGTAGTACCGGGCGCCGGTGTAAGCGTTATATCGATAGGCACCATGGTGGTAACACCTGGTGGTAACGCAATCTTATAATCAATACTGTTGCCTTCAGTTACAGTTGTGGCACCTGTTACTACCAAAGCAGTGTTCGCAGGTGTTTTGGACTGGTCAATGATACTCACAGACCCGTTGTCAGTCACGGCCTCGTCAAACACTGTCGCACTGGCGGATATCTCCAGCTCTTCCACCGGCTCAATAATATTGTCGGTCACAGCATTCAGCAGAAAGTCGATCTCACCGGCACCAGCCGGGATCTTCACCGGCAATGCATAATTATAATCGCCGGACTGGATGCCCGGGTCGCTGCCGATTCCCTGTGCCAGCGTAATGGTGATCTCTTCTGAAGTTTTGATGCCATCCGGCAGCCTTACCCACACTCTCACGTTGTTTCCTTCGTTCACGTTTGCCGCATCCGGCTCCACCCTGATCTGTTTATTGGCTACATTGGCGCTTGTCACATCATTAATAGTAAATGCCAGGCCCTGTACGGTGAAACCTGTTGCCGTGCCGGTCAGGTTGAGGGTTTCCACTCTTTCCAGCAAACCGTCGTCCGTAGCGGCGATATCAAATGTTATGGAAGGCGTACCGTTCAGGATGGTAACGGTAGATGGCGTTACGGCATAATCATCATCTCCCGCGGTAGAACCGCTGCCTGTCTGCAGCGTAATATTAATATCCGCCGTGGCATTGCCTGATTCCAGCGTTGCGGTAACCGTTCTCACCGGCTGGCCTTCCAGCATTACCGGGTCGCCGACTGAAAATATTATTTTCGTGCTGGCCGCGTCAGTAATATTAATCACCCGGGGTGGCGTAGTAGTAAACGCGGTTCCAAGAATATTGGAAGAAGCAACTACCGTCAGCGCTTCAGTGGATTCTGTAATGGCATCTGCCACTGCCTCCACATCGAAGGTCACATCGTTCTGCCCAACGGGTATGGTAACAGTTGCCGGCAGAATGTAATCACCCGCGGAGACGGTCGTACCCGCAGCGGTGGACAGCGTTACAACTACGGGCTCCTGGCTGCTGAGACCCGCTTTGAGCTTTACCCGCATCTGTGTGGTTTGCCCTTCTGTAATGTTGACAAGTGTCTGCGGATCCAGTATTATTTGTTTATTGCTGGGCGTCCTGGAGGATAAATCCCTGATAATGATGCTTCCGTTCACAAAGGTGAACCCGCTCACATTGCCCGTCAATACAAGGGTTTCGTCGCTTTCCAAAATAGCATTATCTCCTTTCAGCTGAATAGTAAACGGAACGAAATTAGCGTTTGGCATGAATGTAACCGTCAGTGGCAAAGGAGTATTAAAATCGTTCAGATCCGAAGTCGAACTTGGGTCCATTACGAGAGTCAGCGTGAAGCTGGAACTGAAACTAAGGCCCGCCGGCAGAGAAATCCTACCGTTTATGTTTTGGGTGCCGGCTCCTTCATTAACGCTGGAAGCGGTGAATGTAATGGTAAACTCGCGGCCGGCGGGGTTGTCAAGAATGTCGAGATAAGACGGGATAATGGTATATGCACCATAACCATCCGAAGCGCTGGCATCGAAAAACCAGAATTCCTGGTCTTCCAGCATGCCGTCATCCTGAAGTTGAATATCGTAGGTGGCGTCCTGGCCGTTCGCCGGGATTGTGAGCGACAGCGGGAACGCCGTGTCGAGGTCGCCGCCGTCCGCGGTATTGGCCGGGTTTATCTGGTTTATCGCGATCACGAGCGGCGCTTCCGTGGTAACACCCGCGGGCAGGCTGGCCGTCATAGTCACTGTGGTCCCTTCTGCTCCCTGCGGAACAGTGAAAGTAATAACCCGGTTATCAGGGTTCAGATGCGTGGTATCGGTAATGGTGATATCAGTGGTATGAACTTTAGGATCGCCGCCGATAGAGGTGGTCGCTTCTATTTTCAGTAACTCGTCCGTTTCCAGCACAAGGTCACCCACAGCTGTCAGCTCAAATTCTACTTCCCGCTGGCCAGCCGGAATAGTCACCTGCGCAGGCATACCGGAATAATCGCTGGTTTCCGCAGTAGATGCGCCCAGCTTGGCCAGGTCGATCACTAGCGGTGTTAATAGCAGGCCACCCGTCAGTTTCACTTTCACTTTTGTTTTTTCTCCTTCCTGAAGCGAAGTTTCCTCCGGTTCTATAAATATTTTGTTCTCATCGTCATCCACGATCGTGTACACCGAGGAAGTAGCCGTCCCCAGCTGAAGATGCGGCGCACAGGTGGGCGCAACCAGCGAAACAGTAAATGATCTATTGATGGAAGACTGCGTGGTGTTGCCGATAATTTCAATCGGCAGTTGCAGTTGTTCGTTGATATAAGTGCCGGGGAGAATGATGATCTTGTCCTGCAATACACGGTAATCCGTATTGAGCACGGCAGGATTGGCACCTGATGGTGTAACCTGTATTTCCAGCACCTGTGGCAGGTTAAAGGAGGCGTTGGCCACGTTCAGGAAAAGGCCGGTGATGGGGTGTGCCGCGTCACCCTCCGCCACATCCACAGTGGGGGCTGGGTTGAGGTTCAATTCGGCTGTTTCCATCATCATATTGGACCAGGTTATTTCCAAATTAGGATCCATCATATACAGGGCTCCCATTTCCGCGGCATCGTAGCCTACGGCAATCTGTTTCGTGTCATGTGAAATTTCGCCCGGTATGTCCGAGTTGAACATATTCAAAGCCGTATGTACAGCGATGCCGCTGTTGTCAGGCACTGTTTTGATCGTATTGGAAAGCGGGTACCCGTTACCCGCCCTCAGGTCCCTGTCTGGCACCGGCCCTGCGTAATAGGAAATGAAACCCTGCTCCGTTGTTTTGAAAACATGTGTCCCGCTAAGCCCAGAGGGGCAGTCGGCACCGCTTTTTGTAATCCCTACCATCCGCGGCGTGTAACCGGTAACACTACCGGACTCAATGTACTCATTGAACTGAACGTCCACCTCCAGGTCTTTAAAGCCCGTCCCGCAGGTTTCTCCATTCATCCAGGCGGCTTCGGAAAGATAAAAATGCACCCAATACGGGCCGCCTCCGGAAGCATTCGGCACTCCCTCCGCGGAGCTTAAATAATAGTTGATGAGGTAATACGATTTCCCTGCGGTATAAACATATTCAGTGGAAAGATTATAGTCTGCGTTAGCCGCGCTTTTGAAAGTGGTTTGCGTCACGACCCTCCAGGGATTACCGGCGCTGCCGTCTCCCACCACATTGGATATATTGCAGGCCCTCAGATAAGTAGGGGGGGTCTTGGGTTCCAGGATGCCCATTTTCCGCTCAAACACGATAGAAGTGCGAAGCCCTCCCCGGTCGTACTGAGGTTGGGCAGGATCCAGGCTGAACTGGTCCACGCCATTGCGGCGCACCATCACACTGGTATCGGTAATGGTGATCCTGAGGTCTCCCCCCGTTTCGCCACCAGTTGGATTGATAGTCACCGAGGGCGCCTGGGCGCTGGCCATACCGCTCAAAAGCGTGAGAACCAGCAATATACCCATGGCAGTGAAGCGGAACTTTCTCATGCCGGCAAACAGGGCGCTGTCTTTCTTAGGATAGGATAGGACTAACATAGTAACATTAAAATTTCTTTACATACACACTAGATATCGGGATACTGACGTTATATTCCGGATTTTCCCGGTGAGGAAAGCCTGGCTTTGTGTTAAAATGCACGGGCGTGGAATGCCTTTTCTCCTCTCAAAGCCCGCCAGGGGCGCTATTACATTACCAATGACTCAGAAAAATAATATGTAATAAACTGGCAATATACCTCACCAATTAGCAAATGTATATTATTTATAATATTAAAGCAAAAAATAATTGTATTTATTTCTCTATATATAAATATGGGGATGGTTCCGGGAAGTGTTCAGAATGAGGAAATACGTTCCCTAATTAGCATTATGTAGAAAGTTAAAATAAAGGTAGATTTGCAAAAATTTATTCGGAATGTCAACAATTGCTAAATCCAAAATTGATTTGAACCTCAAGTACAAAGTAAAAGACATGTCTTTGGCTGAATGGGGTCGCAAGGAAATTGAACTGGCGGAAGCCGAAATGCCCGGCCTCATGGCACTGCGCGAAGAATACGGTAAATCCCAGCCCCTGAAAGGCGCTCGTATTGCCGGTTGTCTGCACATGACCATCCAGACCGCTGTACTGATCGAAACCCTGGTAGCCCTCGGTGCTGAAGTACAATGGAGCTCCTGCAATATCTTCTCCACACAAGATCACGCCGCCGCCGCTATCGCTGCAGCGGGTATCCCTGTTTACGCCTGGAAAGGCCTGAACGAAGAAGATTTTAACTGGTGTATCGAACAGACCCTGTTCTTCGGCAGCCACGACCGCCCGCTGAACATGATCCTGGACGACGGCGGCGACCTCACCAACATGGTGTTCGACGTATATCCCGAGCTGATCCAGCACATCAAAGGCCTGAGCGAAGAAACCACCACCGGTGTTCACCGCCTGTACGAAAGAATGAAAAACGGCACCTTACCGATGCCCGCTATCAATATCAACGACTCCGTTACCAAATCCAAATTTGATAACAAATACGGCTGCCGCGAATCCTGTGTGGATGCTATCCGCCGCGCGACCGACGTAATGATCGCCGGTAAAGTAGCGGTTGTAGCAGGTTTTGGCGACGTAGGTAAAGGTTCCGCCGAATCCCTGGCAGGCGCCGGCGCCCGCGTGATCGTTACCGAAATTGACCCCATCTGCGCCCTCCAGGCTGCAATGGAAGGTTACGAAGTGAAAAAGATGGCCGATGCGGTGAAAGAAGCCGACATCATCGTAACTACCACCGGCTGCCGCGACATCATCACCGGCGAACACTTCAAAGCCATGAAAGACAAAGCGATCGTGTGCAACATCGGTCACTTTGATATCGAGATCGACGTAGCCTGGCTGAACACCAACTACGGTCATTCCAAAGTGGAGATCAAACCCCAGGTGGACAAATACACCATCGACGGTAAAGATATCATCCTCCTGGCTGAAGGCCGCCTCGTGAACCTCGGCTGCGCTACCGGTCACCCTTCATTTGTAATGAGTAACTCTTTCACCAACCAGACCCTTGCCCAGCTCGAACTGTGGACGAACACCGCCGCCTACGAGAACAAGGTATATGTGCTGCCCAAGCATCTGGACGAAAAAGTTGCCCGCTTGCACCTGAAAAAGATCGGCGTGGAACTGGATACCCTCACCGATGCCCAGTCTTCCTACCTCGGTATTGCCGTGGAAGGTCCTTTCAAACCGGAATACTACCGTTACTAGTCCTGACGGTAAAACATACAGCAAAAGCAGCGTCCTCCACGGACGCTGCTTTTTTTGCACTATAAGCCTATAACCTTATATTGTATCATTATAAGGCCACAGACTTATAATTAGGTATTATAAGGCTATAGCCTTATATTTGTGGTACTTACATCATGAAAACGAATGCAGCCGTTATAACCGGCGATGTTATCCAATCCTCCCAGCTCGCCCCCACAGCGCGTGAACACCTTCAAAAGGCACTGGATAACGCATTTGCGGCAGCGAAAAAGAAAGATAAAAATTTCAGGGCCGAACAATACCGCGGAGATAGTTTCCAGGCCGTGATCACTAAAAACCCGGAAACCGCCCTGCGCAGCAGCCTGATATTGATGGCCATGCTGTGGAAGGAAGATTTTAAAGCCCGCCTCGCCATCGGCACCGGCACCATTTCTTTTAATGCGAAAAAAATAGTTACTTCAGATGGTCCCGCTTTCAGGAACTCCGGCCTGTACCTGGACGAACTGAAGAAAAAGAACGGGCTTATATCCGTGGCAACCCCGGACGCAGACGTTAACCAGGAATGGGAGATCCACAGCCACACGCTTTCCTTCATCATCGAACGGTGGAGCCCCGCCCAGGCGGAAGCAGTGCTGGAACAACTGAACGGCCTTACACAGGTACAGGCCGCTGAAAAACTGAATATACGCCAGCCAGCCGTTCAGCAACGGCTGCAGGGCGCCGGGTGGCAGACCATCAGCCTGATACTCCGGCGCTTCGAACAACAGGTTCCGGCCATGTTCTAAACCATATCTTTATGTTATTACTCATCAAATGGCTGTGCGCCCACCTCATCGGGGACTTCGCACTGCAAACCACCCGCATTGTGCAACAAAAGCGCCGCCTCAAAGCAGGTTCCGGTTATCTTTACCTGCATTGCCTCATCCACGGTGCGCTCATTTACCTGTTCACCGCCGCATGGTCCCAATGGCTGGCGCCGGTAGCCGTTGCCGTTACCCACTATTTCATAGATCTCTGGAAGCTGCACCGTAAAGACAATGCGAAGAATTTTATCATAGACCAGGGCCTGCACCTGCTCGTATTATTCGTGCTCTGGCTGCAGGTGACCCACAGCTGGAGCGGCGTACCGCCCTTCCTGAGAAATCTCTGGCAGAACACGGAATTCTGGGCCATTGTACTGGGTTACGCCACCGTTATATGGCCGGCCGCGTTCCTGCTGGGATTCGCCACCAAACGCTGGCGCGACCAGATAGCGGACACACGCCTGAGCAACGGCGGCAAAGGTTCGCTCAGCGAAGCCGGGAAATGGATCGGGATATTCGAACGGGCACTGGTGCTCACGTTTATTATCACCAACCATTACGAAGGCATCGGTTTCCTGATCGCCGCCAAATCCATCCTGCGCTTCAATGACCTGAAAGAAAGCGAGAACCGCCGCGAAACGGAATACGTGCTCATCGGCACACTCATGAGCTTTTCAACCTCTATTTTTATCGGCTCCGTTGTGGTGTTCCTGCTGCAATAATTGTAATTTTGCGGCATGACCAAGCTGAGTGTTAACATTAACAAGTTTGCCACGCTGCGGAACGCACGCGGCGGCAACCTGCCGGATATTATACAGGTGGCAAAGGACTGCGAGCGTTTCGGGGCGGATGGCATTACGGTACACCCCCGGCCGGACGAAAGGCATATCCGTTACCAGGACGTACGGGACCTGAAACCCATCGTCACCACGGAATTTAATATCGAAGGATACCCTTCAAAGGATTTTATGGACCTGGTGCTGGAGACAAAACCCCACCAGGCCACGCTGGTACCCGATCCCCCCGGCGTACTTACGTCGAACAACGGATGGGATACCGTGCATTACCAGGCCTTTCTGAAAGACGTGATCTCTACCCTGAAAAAGGCCGGCATCCGCGTATCCATCTTCCTGAACCCCGATATCAGCAAAGTGGAAGGCGCAAAATCGGCCGGAGCGGACCGCATTGAGCTGTACACCGGCCCTTACGCCGAAGAATACACGAATGCGCGTACCCAGCCGCAGAACTTCCGCCTGTTCAACGACTATAAAAACACGGCCAGAGAAGCCTCCGCAATAGGACTGGAACTGAACGCAGGGCACGACCTGAACCTGGACAACCTCCGGTTCTTCAAACTTCACATCCCCCAGTTAAAAGAAGTATCCATCGGCCACGCCCTGGTATGCGACGCTATTTACTTCGGGCTGGAAAATACCATCCAGCTGTATAAACGGCAGCTGCAGGACTAATAAATTTTTCAAGAAAAGCCTACGTGGAACAGGAAAAAGCGTCATTGCGAGAAGCAGTGCGGGATTTTGTGCGGGGCGCGACGAAGCAATCTCCCAATATTGGAGCATCTCAATTCAATGAAGGAGATTGCTTCGTCGCCCTCCCACTTTAGCTCTGCTGCTCCTCGCAACAACGGGCTTTATCAGGACACTTCCAGTTTCTCCCAGCTCGTTTCCTTATACCGCATATACAGCAGGTACAAAGCCGAAAGGGAGATCAACCCGAAAAAAACCACCATTACCGTATAAGCCCAGCTGACGTCCGTGCCGATGAACCGCAGGCCGTAGTGCGCAAACCCGATACCGCCGGGAATAGCCAATATCAGCAGGCCTTTCAGGAAAGTGCCCGCACCCTGTTTAATGTTCAGCTGCGCTGAAAACGGCAGCTTCCGCAGGTAAATGGCCGCAAACACGAGGTTGATCAGCACCACATTCACAAGCCCCAGCAGCAGGTCCGGCACGATCCTGAACCCCCACACACTTATGGAAAACAGCGCGATCAGGATGTAAAACGGCAGGAAAAATTTCACCAGTGTAGCTTTGAAAGCACCCATCAGCAGCTCGCCGGGCACCTTTACCGGCGCCGCGTAATATACCCAGGCCGCTTTGAACTTGTCCGAATAAGTGATATTGCTGATGGCAGTGACAAACACAAAACTGCTGATATAAATAAGCAGGATAAACATATTCGTTTCCGGGAGTTTGGCCCAGGCCTCGCCCGGCGTGCCCTGCTTGCCGCTGAAAAGGAAATACACAAAATACACGACCACATAAGCCAGCGAAGGATACACCTTCAGCTTAAACTCGCGGCTGCGCCCCGTGATCATCCACACCAGTTCAAAAGAAAGCTGCTCAAGCCTGTTTTTGCTGGACAGGCGGGCCAATGTTTTGTAAAAAGGTTTTTTACCGGAAACGGTCCGCACCTTCTTTGTTTTCACCGTATCCGGCTCGCTTCCGCTGAGCATGGCCAGCTTCCGGTTAAAACTGGGGGCAAATACCCTCACCACCAGCCAGAGGCTGAAAAACGGCACCAAAATGGCCAAAAGGATATACAGGATATTCAGCCCGCTGAAGTCGAGGCTGGCCACGCTGAGATAAGCCCCCGCAAACCAGTACGTGGGCATAAAGTACACCCAGGGGTAATCCGCCAGGTTCAGCTCCGCCAGCTGCGACTTCTGTACCAGCTTCGGCGCGAGATAATAAGTGGCAAATACGATAATGGAAAAAATGATCTGGAGATAGTTCAGTATTTCTTTGAAACGCTGCGGCGTGGTGAGCTTCAGCGCAACCAGGTACACCGTGTTGATCAGAAAGATGCAGAACATGCTGAGCAGTACAACCAGTACGCCAAACCAGCAGCCCGGGCCAATGCCATACCGGATACAGATATACACAAAGGCCGGCAACGCCAGCGGCCCCACAATCTTTGAAATATGGATCATGATATGCAGCAGCCTGCTCACCACCACCGTCTTGTCATTCACGGGCCTGGGCAATATCACGTAGTTGTCTTTCACGTCTATCAGCACGCTGGTAAAATCCGATATGAGCGTAATGCTCATCATCACCATAAAAATGCTGAACCACAGGAAGAACTGGAGTATCAGGTTTTGCCCCATCATAAAAATGAACAGGTAAAAGAAACCCATCAGCAGCGATACCAGCACAATGGCCCAGGAACCGTTTTTCCGGGGTTTGTTCTGCTGCTGCTGGCGCATGCTGGTATAGGCATTGGGGCGGCGGTCGTCCATCTTCAGCTTCACGTCCAGGATGGCGCGCAGCTGGTTCACGTTCACGCCCATCTTTTTCCAGAGCGGGTTAAAGAGGGATATAAGGGCTAAGAAAAATTTGTTCATCGTGGTGTCTGTTTATTGGCCAAGGGCGTTGATAAATGCATCCGCGCTGGTGCTGTGCTGCTGTTTACCGGTGAGGCGCGCGAAGATCTGCTCCAGCGTTTCGTCGCCGGATTCCTTCAGGGCGCTGAAGGTACCGTCCGCCACGATGCTGCCTTCGTCTATCAGCACGATCCTGTCCGATACTTTTTCCACCACGTCCATCATATGAGAGCAGTAAAAGATGGTTTTGTTCTCTTTTTTCAGCAGGGTCATGATCTCTTTGACGATGATCACGGCGTTTGCATCGAGGCCTGAAAGCGGCTCGTCCAGCACTACGATCTGCGGGTTGTGCAGCAGGCCGGACGTGATGAGCACCTTCTGGCGCATCCCTTTGGAAAAGGTATCCATCCGCTGGTCTTTGTTTTCCAGCAGGCCGAAGGCCTGGAGCATCCGCGTGGCCCTTTCTTCGATGATGTCGTCTTCCAGTTCATAGAGTTTGCCTACGAACGACAGGTATTCCATGGGCGTGAGCACTTCATAGATCTCCGCGTTTTCAGGCACGTAACCAATGAGGCTTTTGATGGACAGCGTATCCTGCCGGAGGTCTTTCCCCAGGATGCTCACGTCTCCTTCAAAATCACTGAGCAGGCCGATGAGCACCTTTACCGTAGTGGACTTGCCCGCACCGTTCGGACCGATATAACCGATGATCTGGCCGGGAAATATGTCAAGGGTGATGCCTTTCAGCACTTGTTTGTCTCCGTAATTTTTCCTGAGATCCCTGATAGAAATAATAGGCTGCATATTGTTTTTTTCTCTTTTATAAAGTATAGGCTTCGTCCGGCTTCCAGCCGATGCGGTCACCGAATTTACCGAATCCTGTCCATTGATTGAGCGGAATACTGAGGCCGACGTGATTAAATGCGATGGCCCGCTGGTACCAGCTGCGTGCGTACCGGAGTTGTATTTTCTGAACGATCACGCCCAGGCCGAATGAAAACCCGCTCAGCCCGCCCGCATTGTCCAGGGCCAGTTCCCGCCGCCGCAGGTGGTTGTACCCCGCGGTCACTTCCACGTACCTGCCGATCTCGAATTGTGCGGCCAGCACAAAATGCCGGAACACGTTGTCCATCGTGCCGCCGTTCCTCCGGATGGTATCGCCGTTTTCGATGACGATGTTTTCCTCCGATGCGGGGTCCGCGTAACGTATATCGAATTGGTAAATGTGGTGAAGGGTGGCGGATAACTGCAGCGGCACATGTTTCAGCCGTTTGCTCACGCCTGCCTGCAGGTCAAAGGGAAGACCCTCGCGCTCGCCGGCGGTATACCGGGTGAACTGTGTGCCCATATTCTTCGCCAGCAGGCCCGCCTGCCAGCCGCTGGCGGTATCCCTGAAAGCAATGCCCACATCGGTGCCGATGCCGGTAGCCCTGAAATCGAGGTAACGCGAGCGGATGTATTTGATACTGATGCCGTACTGCCATTTTTCAAGGTATTGGCGGGAGGCGCTTACCTGCCAGTAGAAGTCCACCGGCCTGAAACTGCCCAGGATATTCCCGGCCGCATCCGTATGCGTCATTTCGCCGTAACCGGTGTACTGGATGCTGGTGGCAAATGTGGTGGCGATGGAGGGAACATGGTAGGCAAAAGCAAAGTTGGAATATTTCACGCCGCCAACATAGCCGGAATATCCCACCTGGAGCTGCGTATGCATGGAAGGCCGCAGCAGTGCGGGGTTCATCAGCCCAAGGCTCAGATCTTTCCCCTGCTGGCTCACCGTCATACCGCCCAGCGCGGTGATCTGCGGGCTCGGCGGAAGGTCCAGGAAAGCGAATGTCTGCCTCCCTCCCAGTACCTGGGCCCTGGCATAGGACGATAATAACAGTAATATGAGGAAATAGCGGTGTTTCAATGGTAACTTTTGCGGACGGTAAGTTACAATAAATGCATGCTATTTTAACGAAAAGCCGTAGTACTACGAACCTTATAGGATAGATATACGATCGTTATAGGATCGTTATAGGAGAAGAAATGGTAAAATAGTACCAAAAAGAACAAAGCCGCCCATCAAAGGCGGCTTTATTCAAACCCTTAAACAATCAACATGCGCTCACTTATTATAAAAAAGTGAACTTGGTTGCATGGCCTGCCAGGAATGACTGACCGTGCTTCCTATCTCTTTAATAACGCAGTTTCGAGCACTTGGTTCATTTCTCTTACATAATGGAACTTCAGCCCCTTTATATAGTCGGGATTGATGTCCTGGATGTCTTTTTCATTCTGCCAGCATAGGATCACTTCTTTGATACCGGCGCGTTTGGCCGCCAGTATCTTTTCCTTGATGCCGCCCACCGGCAATACCTGCCCGCGGAGGGTGATCTCGCCGGTCATGGCCAGGTACGGCTTCACGCGGCGGCCGGTATAGGCCGAGGTGAGCGCCGTGAGCATGGTCACGCCGGCGCTGGGGCCGTCCTTCGGCACAGCGCCTTCCGGCACGTGCACGTGGATGGTTTTGTCGCGGAACATCCTGGGGTCGATCTTGTAGGTGGCCGCGTTTGCCTGTAAATAGCTGAGCGCGGTCACGGCTGATTCTTTCATCACATTCCCCAGGTTGCCCGTGAGCTTCAGGTCGCCCTTGCCTTCGCTGAGGCTGGACTCGATGAACAGGATGTCCCCGCCCACGTACGTCCAGGCGAGGCCCACGGCTACGCCGCTCGGGTTGCCCGTTTTGTATATTTCATTGCTGTATTTCTGTTTGCCCAGCGCTTTGATCACCCTTTCTTCGGAAACGGTGTCTTTCAGTTTCGTGCCCATGGCCACGTCCTTGGCCAGGGAACGCATGATGGCGGCAAACTGCCTGTCCAGCTCACGCACGCCGCTTTCGCGGGTGTAATCGGCGATCACTTTTTCGATCACTTTGTTGGCAAAAGTGAACTTGTAATCCTTGAGGCCGTGCGCTTCTTTCTGTTTGGGCAGCAGGTGCCTTTTGGCGATCTCCACTTTTTCCTCGATGGAATAACCGCTCAGGTCTATGATCTCCAGCCTGTCGCGCAGCGCGAGAGGGATGGCGTTGATATTATTGGCCGTGGCGATGAACAGCACTTTGCTGAGATCGTATTCCAGCTCCAGGTAGTTGTCGTAGAAGGTACTGTTCTGCTCCGGGTCCAGCACTTCCAGCAGGGCGCTGGCGGGATCTCCGCGGAAGTCGTTGCCGATCTTATCGATCTCATCGAGGATCATCACGGGGTTGCCGGATTTCACCTTGCGGATGGTTTGCAGGATACGGCCGGCCATAGCGCCGATGTATGTTTTACGGTGACCGCGGATCTCGCTTTCGTCGTGCAGGCCGCCGAGGCTGAGCCTTGCGTACTTTCTGCCGATGGCGTTTGCAATGGAGCGCCCCAGCGAAGTTTTACCGATACCGGGAGGGCCTACAAAACACAGGATGGGCGATTTCATATCACCTTTCAGCTTCAGCACGGCCAGGTATTCAAGGATACGTTCCTTGATCCTGTCCATCCCATAATGGTCGTTATCCAGCACCTTTTTAGCCTTTTTCAGGTCGTAGCTGTCTTTGGTGAACTCGTGCCAGGGCAGGTCCAGCATAAGGTCCAGGTGGTTGTACACCACGGAATAGTCCGGGGTGCTGGGGTGCATACGCTCCAGCTTTTCTATGCCTTTGGTAAAAAGCTCTTTGGCGGATTCCGGCCACTTCTTCAGCTCGGCCTTGCGCTGCATTTCTTTCACCTCGCGGTCGTTGCTGTCCCCACCCAGTTCTTCCTTGATGCTTTTCATCTGCTGCTGCAGGAAATATTCCCGCTGCTGCTTGTCCAGGTCCTGTTTGGTTTTGTTGTTGATCTTGTTCTTCAGCTCAGCCAGCTGCAGTTCCACCTGCAGCAGTTTCATCAGCAGCTCCGCGCGTACGCGCAGGTTGTTGATCTCCAGCAGCCGCTGTTTGTCTTTTACCTCGCTGTTGAGGTTGCTGCTCACAAAGTGTATCAGGAAAGGAGCGTTCTCAATGTTTTTGAGGATAATGCTCGCTTCGGAAGGAATATTCGGCGAAAGCTGTATGATCTGCGCCGCCAGGTCTTTGATGGAAGACACATAGGCGTCAAACTCGGAATCGTTTTCCTCCATTTCGTCCGGCATCAGCTCGTAGCTGGCCTTGAAATAAGGATCTTCGGTGAGTATGCTGGTTATCTTGAAACGTTTGCGGCCCTGGATGATGATGGTAGTGCCGCCGTCCGGCATTTTGATCAGTTTTACGATCTTGGCCACAGTGCCCACATCGGAAAGATCGGTAATGCCGGGTTCTTCGATATTACTGTCTTTTTGCGCTACAACGCCAATCATTTTGTCAGTCTTGTACGCATCATTTACAGCCTTGATGCTCTTGTCCCTGCCAACGGTGATGGGCAGTACCACACCCGGAAACAACACGGTGTTCCTCAGCGGCAACAGCGCCAGTTCCTCCGGGATCTTGTCGTCCTCCTGCCCTTCGCCATCTTCATTCAGAGGAATAATGGGCATAAACTCCATTTCCTCTTCTGTATTGCCTAAGAAAAATGTATTCATCTGTCAGTTTTAAGTACCGGGACATATTGTCAGTCTCTCCCCTCAAAATGCCCCCAATTAAAGAGTATACCTATATAGTCAAATTGGGTGCCATGCTGAAAGATAATAAAAAAGACCGCCCCTTGCGGGTGCGGTCTCGCTCAGTTGTAGGTACACTTTTTATAATGTAATACCTACACCCAGTTGAATCGACTGATTCCTCCATTTTTCGGGAGAAGTCGTGTTTTCAAAAGTAACGTCGTTCACGTCGGAAATACCGATCACATAACGGGCACTGATATTTACAATGGGTAATTGCAGCCAGAGACCGCCCACCGCGGAAAATTCCCCGGATTTAAAAGCGGATTTCCCTTCTTCGAACACACTGGTCTTTTTACTGGTCATAATACCAAACTGGGGGCCTACCTGTAATTTAAAACGGGGAGAGCCCAGGTCTATGTTCGCGAGTACGGGAATGCTGAGGTAATTGAGTTTCGGTTTGTCTTCTTTCAGCTGGTCGATGTCGTATACGTCATCGAAATCGGAAGTTACTTCTGTTTTGGTGGAAGAAAAGATCAGTTCGGGCTGGATACCAAAACCTTTCATCAGGTTGATCTGGGCAAAAGCGCCGAGATGGTAGCCGAGTTTAAATGCGTCGTCATAACCTGTCCCGTCTAATTTGCCGAGGTTGGCGCCTCCCTTGATACCGAAGCGTAATAACTTTTGAGCGTTGGCAGTGGTGGATACGGTTACACAAGTGATGACTGCTAAGGCGAAAAACAGTTTTTTCATACATTGATTTGTTTAAGGTTAAGTCCTATTTGTGCTGGTTTGTCTTGATAATGAGCTCATTTCCATCCATAAGACGCGGGAGAAATCCCTGACCCCTACGGATAATACAAAAGTCATGCTAAATACTTTTCACGGGGAATAACGCAGGCGATGCCAGGATAGTTTGAGGAAACAATTAAAATTGGCTTAAAGATATCTAGAGGGTAACGCTGATGCTGGCGGTGAAGTAACCGGTGATAGAGGTATCTTCTCCCTGGAAGAGTTTAAACACGGTGTACGACGGGGAGATAGCCACTTTGCCGATGATGTAGGATGCTCTCACGCCCAGGTCCACCGCGCGCGGCTGGAATGCGCTGCCGTCGCTGAGCGCGGTTTCAACGGGCACGTCCATATCCGGCCTGCGCCTTCTGCCCTTGCCCTGTTTTTTCGCGATGTTCGAGCGGCTGACGTATCTGAAACTTTTGAGGTTGCTGAAATATTTGGCGGTGCCGGAAGTGAGGGAAGCCACTGGCATCAGTAACACGGCGTCTTTCTTTTTAAGCACGTCCAGGAATATGAAGGGATGGCGTACGTCCAGGATGATATTGAAGTCGTTGCCTTTGACGGAAAGACTGTTCCGCCCGTCCGTCTCATTATATTTGCCCCATCCGAAATCTAAGCTGATACCGGGTTCCAGCCACCATTTGCGCCAGAAAAAGTACGCGAACAGTTCGTTCGTGATCGGTGTGGGCGGCACATCCGTTGAATCGCGGTAGAAATATTTTGTGTAAGAGCCACCTGCTATAAAGTTGCGGTGTTTCGTGTAGTCGTAACCGGCGTTGAGGTCCAGTTCAAACCAGGGGCGCTGCTCCGCGCCGAGCAGGTAATACGCGTAAGTGGAGGCATACAACCCGCTTTTATGATTGTAGGAAACGTTCGGCGATAAAAAAGATTTCATGTTCACCGGCCTGAAAGCATCCGTGGTTTTGCCGCCGTACGCGGGATTGTTCCCAAAACCAAGACCGAACACCCATTCATTCTTCGGCTGCCTGTTCAGCAGCGAATCCAGTTGCCTTTCCAGGTCCGCCAGGTCCTGCAGGTCGGCAGCACTTTGCCCCATCACCCGCAGGGAGGTGATCACAATAGTCAGGATAATGAGAAAGGGGCTTTTCATCACCTGCAATATAACCAAACTTTATACCAGTTCAATCACCGTGATCTCGGGCATGATGCCTACCCTGCCGGGGTAGCCGAGGAAGCCGAAACCGCGGTTCACATACAGCCGTTGTTTGCCGTCCTGGTACATGCCCGCCCATTGTTTATAGATGTACTGGGCGGGGCTCCACTTAAAAAACGGTATCTCCAGCCCGAACTGCATGCCATGGGTATGGCCGGCCAGCATCAGGTCTATGTCCCGGTAGTCCGGGCGCACCTGGGCGTCCCAGTGGGTGGGGTCGTGTGAGAGGAGTATTTTAAAGGGAATGTTTTCGCTGCCGGCGTAGGCCGCGGCAAGGTCGCCTTTGCGGGGAAAGCGGGGATTCGCGCTCCAGTTCTCCACCCCCAGCAGGGCAATTTTATCCCCGTTTTTTTCCAATACGGTATGTTCGTTCATCAGCAGTTTCCAGCCCATTTCGCCGTGCATGGCTTTGAGGCGTTCCAGGTTGGCCACTTTCAGCTGGCTTTTGCGGTCCGCGTCGTAGTCCGGCCAGGGGTAATAGTCGCCGTAGTCATGGTTGCCCAGGGTGGAATAGACGCCCATGGGCGCCTGTAACTGGTTAAAGACGTGGAGGTAGTCGTTCATTTCGTCCGCCTTGTCGTTCACCAGGTCACCGGTGAAGAGGATAAGATCGGGCTTCTGGGCTTTGATGAGCTCAATCCCTTTTATAACGGCGGCTTTGTCCGTAAAGCTGCCGGAGTGGACGTCCGAGATCTGCACGATCTTCAGGCCTTTGAAAGCGGCCGGTAAGTTGTTGAAAGTGAGGCGGATCTTGCGGACGTGGTAGTTGTATTTGTTGCTGAGGCCGTACAGCAGGGTGCCCAGCATGGTGCCGCCGAGGAGGAAGCCTGATTTCATGAGGAACTGGGAGCGGGTGATGCCGGTCACTTCCCTGTTGCCATCGGCCGCGGCGGCTGCGGGGGCGGAGCTGAAACGTTCGTACACCCACATAACGGCGCGGCGGCCGTCATCGGCCAGGAGGAACACGACGATGAGCGCTTTGGCGAAGAACAGGCCGAAGGCGAAGGTGAGGTAATAAGAACGGGCTTCCATGAACTTTTCCCAGGGAATGCGGGAGTAAAAGACGATGGAAAATATCACCATGGCGGAAGCCAGCCAGTATATACTGAATATCAGCACTTTCCATTTTGGGGAAAGATTGACAACGAGGGTGCGGAGGGCCATAAAGACGTAGGTGTCCATAGCGGCCATCACGAGGATCAGGATGATGGAGGAGAAAAGATTCGGTCCAGCTCTCATAAATAGCTTACAATCATTGGTTTAAAAAATCGAACCGCAAATTTACCACAAACCGCCGGTTCGGGGCGACTTATATGGTAGGTAGACGATCTTCTGACTGAAAAATTGCAAAACGGGGCAAAAAAGGCTACTTTTCCCCACTGGCGCTGTGTGAATAAATAAATCCGGGGCGTGGCCCGTATTTAGGAGATTGGTTGTATTTTTGTCCGATTAGGTTATTATAATTTATTATTACAATATGAAGTTCACCTATTACGGCCATTCCAGCTTTGCGGTGGAAATCAAGGGCAAAAAGATCGTATTTGACCCCTTTATCACGCACAACGAGCTGGCCCGTTCAATAGATGTAAATCGTATTGAAGCGGATTACATTTTTGTGTCGCACGGGCACAGCGATCATGTGGCGGACCTGATGGACCTGGCAAAACGTACCGGCGCTACCGTAGTGGGGGCGTTTGAGCTGACCGAGTGGGTGGGCAAACAGGGGCATGAGAAGGTGCACCCGATGAACACAGGGGGCAAATGGGCGTTTGATTTCGGGACGGTGAAATGTACCGTGGCCCATCACAGCAGCGGCCTGCCCGACGGCAGTTACGGCGGCAACCCGATGGGGTTCATTTTTATCACAGAAGAAGGCAATTTCCATTATAGCGGCGATACCGCGCTTACATTCGACATGGAGCTGATACCGCGCTGGGCGAAGCTGGACTATGCCATCCTGCCCATCGGGGACAACTTTACGATGGGCGTGGAAGATGCCGTGATAGCGGCCGAATTTATAGAATGCAGTAAGATCATCGGGGTACATTACGACACCTTTGGTTACATCAAGATAGATAAAGCGGATGCGGTCCGTCAGTTTGAAGCGGCGGGGCTTACCCTGCTGCTGCCGGCGATCGGAGAAACTATTGACGTTTAATTGATTCCTATTATCCTATTCAACCTTAGAATTTAAGACAGAACAATGGCTAGAATTATCGCAATCGCCAATCAGAAAGGGGGCGTCGGAAAAACCACCAGCGCTATCAACCTCGCCAGCAGCCTGGCCGTATTGGAGTACAAAACACTGCTCGTAGACGCAGACCCTCAGGCAAACAGCACCACGGGGCTGGGCTTTGACCTGCGCAACATCCAGCAGAGCCTGTACGACTGTATGGTAAACGATGTACAGGCCCGCGACGTGGTGCTGGAATCGGATACCCCGAACCTGAAGGTGCTTCCCTCCCATATAGACCTGGTAGGCGCGGAACTGGAGCTCATCAACCACCCGAACAGGGAAAGGGTGATGAAGCAGGTGATCGATCCTATCAAAGACGAATACGACTTTATTATCGTAGACTGCTCCCCCTCCCTCGGCCTGATCACCGTGAACGCCCTGGTGGCCTCCCACTCCGTGATCATCCCCGTGCAATGCGAATTCTTCGCGTTGGAAGGCCTGGGCAAATTGCTCAATACCATCAAGATCGTACAAAGCCGCCTGAATATAGAACTGGAAATAGAAGGTATCCTGATGACCATGTACGACGGGCGCCTGCGCCTCAGTAACCAGGTCGTGGACGAGGTGAAACAACACTTCGAGGAAAGCGTATTCAACACCATCATTCACCGCAATACCAAGCTGGGCGAAGCGCCGAGCTTCGGTAAATCCGTGATCATGTACGATGCCATGAGCACCGGCGCGATCAACTACCTGAACCTGGCAAAGGAAATACTGCAAAAGCATAACTTTACCAAGATCAAAACCGAAGATAAAATCCTTGCAATAAACGATGACCAATCCGAGTAAGAAAGAGGCGTTGGGGAAAGGCATCCGCTCGCTGTTACAGAACATAGACACAGACCTGAAGCAAACCACCAGCGCTTTGGGCGATACCGTTGTAGCCCAGGCTACCGGCATAGAGCGGATCCCGCTGGACCAGATTGAGATCAATCCCAAGCAACCGCGCCGGGATTTTGACGAGCAGGCTTTACAGGAACTGAGCCAGTCCATCAAACTGCACGATATCATCCAGCCGGTCACGGTTTCCCGCATCGGCAAAAAATACCAGCTCATCGCGGGCGAACGCCGCTTCCGCGCCAGTAAAATGGCGGGCCTGAAAGACATTCCGGCCTACGTTCGCCAGGCAAACGATCATGAGCTCCTGGAACTAGCCCTGCTGGAAAACCTACAGCGCGAAAATCTCAACGCCATTGAGATCGGCCTTAGCTACAAACGCCTGATGGAAGAGATAGACCTCACCCAGGAACAGGTAGCCGAGCGCATGGGCAAAGAACGCAGCACCGTTACCAACTACATCCGCCTGCTGAAACTGCCGCCGGACATCCAGGTGGCCGTGCGCAACAACAAACTCAGTATGGGCCACGCCCGCACCCTCATCGGCGTGGAAAACGTGGAAAAACAACTCTACATTTTCGGGGAGATCATGAAGAACGGCCTTTCCGTACGCCAGACAGAAGAACTGGTGCGGAAAGTGAATCATATAGACAAAGGGAACGCGAAAAAACCCGTTAAAAGCAACCTGCCGCCCGCTTACCAGAAGATCCAGGACAACCTGGCCACTCACTTCTCCACCAAAGTACACCTGGACAGGAGCAAGGCCGGTAAAGGCAGCATCAATATCGAGTTCTATTCAGACGAGGAGTTGGACGCAATCCTGGAAAAATTATCATTATACGGTGAAAAATAGATCAGGGTACCTGGTATGCTTCCTTTTGTGCCTGTTCATTTTACCCGCCATTAACAGTTATGCGCAGAAGGACACCACGGTGAATAAACCAGTGAGGGATTCCCTGCTGCGCCGTAACGCCGTGGCGGAAAAAGATACCGCGCAGTCCGCCGTAGACACCCTGCTGGCCAATTACAAACCTCTTCACAGCCCCCGCAAGGCCGCTTTTTATTCCGCTGTATTACCCGGCCTCGGCCAGATCTACAACCGCGATTACTGGAAAGTACCGCTCGTATACGCTGCATTGGGCGTGAGCACCGGCGTATTCATCTGGAATATGGACAAATACAAGGAGTTCAGGGATGCTTACCGCATCCGCGTGGCGAACCAGAACAACCCGGAATACAAAGACAAGTACCCGCTTTATACAGATGGCGACCTTCGTTATCTTCGTGATGCATACCGCCAGTACGTCGATTATTCCGTATTGGTGTTCGTAGCCGCTTATGCGCTCAATATCGTGGATGCCACCGTATTTGCGCACCTCCGGCAGTTCGACATCAGCAATGACCTCAGCATGCGCATAGGCCCCCGGCTGATCAACAACCGCACCCTCGGCATCGGGGTCAACATTTCCCTCAGCCCGCGTAAAAACAAACCGCAGGGCCTGGCAATCAGATAAATCACCTTATTTACACAGATATGAAAATAGCATTGATCGGATACGGTAAAATGGGCCAAGCCATTGAAGCCATCGCCCAGGGCCGCGGGCACGAAATCGTACACCGCATAGACATCAACAGCCCGCAGCTGCTGGAAAAAGAGAACCTTTCCCAGGCGGATGTGGCCATTGAGTTCACCACCCCCGAAACGGCTTACCACAATATCCTGAAATGCTTCGATGCAAACGTGCCCGTGATTTGCGGCACCACCGGCTGGCTGGACAAACTGCCCGAAGTGAAGGCCCAATGCCTTGAAAAACACCAGGCATTCCTTTACGCGAGCAATTTCAGCATCGGCGTAAACATCTTTTTTGAACTGAACCGTCGCCTGGCCGAGCTGATGGGCACCCAGCCCCAGTACAATGTGCATATGGAGGAGATCCACCACACCCAGAAAAAAGACGCCCCCAGCGGCACCGCCATCACCCTTGCGGAGCAGATCGTGGACGCGCTGCCCGGTAAAAAGGCCTGGGTGAACCAACATACCACGAACCCCGAGGAACTGTACATCGAGTCCCGGAGAGTGGATCCCGCGCCCGGCACCCACATTATCAACTACCACTCCCCGATAGACGATATTACCATCATCCACACCGCCCACTCCCGCGAAGGCTTTGCAGCCGGGGCTGTAACGGCGGCCGAATGGCTGAAAGGGAAAAAAGGCATCTTTACGATGAAAGACGTGCTGAGCCTGTAACGGCCTCAAAATGCCGGCAGTGGCTGGTCCGGAGCGCCGGCTCCCCGCCTTTGCGTTGAACATTTCCCCTCCGGGGTCCGTACAGCGTTCGGCAGTGGGCTGCAAAAACGGCAGCTTTTTGTTATATTTGTGTTTTGGGAGTGCAAAAAAAACAATAAGGAGCATCAACGAATATGTTGTCTAAAAAAACACAATATGCGTTCCACGCATTAATCTACCTGGCGGAAAATGTTGACAAAGGCCCCATTCTGATCTCCGAGATCGCGGCTGAGAAGAGTATTTCCATCAAGTTCCTGGAAAACATTCTGTTGGAGTTGAAAAATGCCGGTATCTTAGGAAGTAAAAAAGGCAAAGGCGGAGGGTATTACCTCATGCGTACGCCCAAGGAAATACCCCTGGCGCGTATTATCCGCCTGCTCGACGGCCCTATCGCCCTGCTGCCCTGCGTGAGCCTCAATTATTACGAGCGCTGCGAGAATTGCAAGGACGAAGCCATTTGCGGCCTCCACGAGGTCATGAGCAAAGTAAGGGACGCCACCCTTAAATTACTGGAAAACAAGTCCCTCAAAGATATTCTGACCAGGGATTAACATCGTTATATGGGTTTATAAGCAGGGAAAGGCCGTGGGTCTTTCCCTTTTTTTATGTTAATGCCCCCGGAACAGCCCCCTCCACTGCGGTCCAATTGTTAATGGCGCTCCCATAAAAAATACTCATAACTAGGTATTGTAAAGCGTTTCCAGCTCCGATAACTTTGTGGCTTACAATGTACTAGGTACTGATACACCTGGAAAATATCTTACCAGGTATACCTGTTGCAATGGAAATAGCGGCCCTGCCCCTACCCTTGTTAACGCGTATACTTTTTAATCTGCTTTTCAGAGAGTTTGATGATAAAAAAACGTTCCCCAGGAAAGTTGCAAGAGCCCCGGAATCCGGGGCTCTTTTTAATTTTTTTCCCACACTCCTCATTTTAGTCTATCTTTTTTATAGGTTTTATGTATTTTTGTTGTCAGGCAACGAGAGGAAGTTTTATGAAAGATTTAGCAGGGCTGGTGGCCCAACAAAAGGATATTGCTGCAGGAATACGCATATTAACAGATACATTTCCCGGCGCAGTCGCTTTTTCCACTTCATTTGGTCAGGAAGACCAGGTGCTGGCAGACATCATCTGGCGAAACCGGCTGCCCGTCCGCGTATTTACGCTGGATACCGGCCGCCTCTTCCAGGAAACCTATGACCTCATGGACCTCACCCTCGCCCGCTACAAACAGCATTTTGAGGTTTATTTCCCTGAAACAGCCGCTGTGGAAGCCCTGTTAAAGGAAAAAGGCCCGAACAGCTTTTACGAATCGGTGGACAACCGTAAGGAATGCTGCCACATCCGTAAAGTAGTGCCCCTCAACCGCGCCCTGCAAGGCACAAAGGTCTGGATCACCGGCCTGCGCGCCGAACAAAGCGAAAACCGTCATGATATGCCCGCGCTGGAGTGGGATGAAGGCAGGCAGTTGTGGAAATACAACCCGCTCATCCACTGGACTTTCGAAGAGATGACCGCATACCTGAAGGACAATAATGTGCCGTATAACAAACTGCACGACAAAGGTTTTATCAGCATCGGCTGCGCACCCTGCACCCGTGCCATAGAACCCGGGGAACACCCAAGAGCCGGCCGCTGGTGGTGGGAAACCTCGAAAAAAGAATGCGGCCTTCACAGTAGTTAGATTAAGTATAATAGCAAGATAATGAGTAGTATTCAATGGCAATTCCCGCGGGCACTGGAAGATGAGGCAATCTACATCCTCCGTGAAACCGCAGCGCAATTTGAAAAGCCCGCCATCCTGTTCTCGGGCGGCAAGGACTCTATCACCCTCGTACGCCTGGCCCAGAAAGCCTTCCACCCGGGAAAGATCCCTTTTCCTTTATTGCATGTAGACACTGGTCATAACTTCCCCGAAACCATCCAGTTCCGCGACTGGCTCGTGGAAACCCTCGGCCTGGAGCTGATCGTACGTAATGTACAGGACAGCATCAACCAGGGTAAAGTGAAAGAAGAAACCGGCAAATATGCTTCCCGCAACGCCCTCCAGACCGTTACCCTCCTCGATGCCATTGAAGAACTGAAGTTCGACGCCTGCATCGGCGGCGCAAGACGCGATGAAGAAAAAGCCCGCGCCAAAGAAAGGATATTTTCCGTGCGCGACGAGTTTGGCCAGTGGAACGCCAAAATACAACGCCCCGAATTGTTCGACCACCTGAACGGAAAGATCAATATCGGCGAAAACGTACGAGTGTTCCCCATCTCCAACTGGACGGAACTGGACGTATGGAATTATATCCGCGAGGAAAATCTAGCCATTCCTTCTATCTATTTCTCCCACGAACGCGAGATCATCGAGCGCGACGGGATGTACTGGCCTTATTCCGAATATCTCAACACCACCGAAGAAGAAGTGCCTTTCCGCACAAAAGTACGCTTCCGCACGGTGGGCGATATGACCTGTACCGCCGCGGTACTGTCCGAAGCAGACAAGCTGGAAGACATCATCACGGAAATACTCGCCGCCAAGATCTCTGAAAGAGGCGCGAGGATAGATGACAAACGCTCCGAAGCCGCGATGGAAAAACGCAAACAGGCCGGATACTTTTAATCACGAACAACGAATTGTAACATGGACGTTTTACGTATAACCACCTCCGGTAGTGTAGATGATGGAAAAAGCACCCTCATCGGGCGCCTCCTGTTCGACACCAAATCCATCACCCAGGATAAAATGGAAGCCCTCACGGCAGCCAGCAAACGCAAGGGGCTGGACTTCACCGATCTTTCCCTGCTCACGGACGGCCTCATCGCCGAACGCGAACAAGGCATCACCATCGACGTGGCGCATATCTACTTCTCCACACCCAACCGCAAATACATTATCGCCGATACGCCCGGCCACTTTGAATACACCCGTAACATGGTGACCGGCGCTTCCACCGCCCAGGTATCGCTCATCCTCATCGATGCGCGCAAAGGCATCGTGGAGCAGACCTACCGCCACTTCTTCATCGCCTGTATGCTGCGCATCCCCCACCTGGTGGTGTGCATCAACAAAATGGACCTGGTGGATTATGACGAAACCCGTTACAACCAGATCACGGAAGATTTCCAGCAGCTGCTGAAAGGCTCCTTCTACGAAGGAAAAGAAGTAAGCATCGTGCCCATGTCTTCCCTGTATGGCGAAAACGTGGTGACCAGCACCGAAAAGATCAGCTGGTACAAAGGCCTGCCTCTGCTGGATTACCTGGAAAAGATCGCCTTCGATGACGAAGACCGCCAGCACCCGGCCCGCTTCCCCGTACAGTACGTGATACGCCCTAAAAACGAGCAATACCACGACTTCCGCGGCTTCGCCGGCAAAGTGGCCAGCGGCAGCCTGCATGTAGGCGAAGAGATCGTGTCCCTGCACAACGGGCAACGCAGCAAAATAAAAAGCATCGAAAAGTTCGAACAACAGCTCTCTGCCGCACATGCGGGAGACAGCGTGGTGATCACGCTGGAAGATGAGATCGATATCAGCCGCGGCAACCTGCTGGCCACCCCGGACAGGGTGCCCGAAGGCCGCAAGGAGATCATCGCGCAGATCTGCTGGATGGACCAGCAGAAGCTGTCACCCGGCAAAACCTACCTGCTCCAGCACGGCGCCAACCGCATCAAGGCGAAAGTGCAACAGATACTGGGCGTAACCGAGGTAACGACGAACCGCACCGAAGAAAAAACAGACATGGGCCTGAACGACATCGGGCGCATTACCCTGAAGACCGCCCAGCCCGTGTTTGCCGATGCATACGCAATAAACCCGGCCAATGGCACGTTCATTCTGGTGGACGAGTTCAGCAATGCCACCGTGGCGGTAGGATTCGTGGAATAAGGACCATCTGTCAACTAAAATAAAAAAGCCGGCGCATCATTGCCCGGCTTTACTTTTTTACATCATTTCTTATCAGGTTGCCATTGTAGTTAACCGATTTTAAGTTCCATCGCCTCAGTTCCCTTTCGCCATCGCCTCGCGGCCGTCCTGCTTTTCAGGCGGCGTTACGTTCAGCCATACCAGCTTCACGTCCCTCCTGCTTTCAGGCGTGCGTTTCAGCGTTACCAGCCTGCGTTTTTCCGCATCATAATCCGCAATAGAAAACATGGCCACCTGCCTGTCTTCCGGCGAAAACACCAGGTCGCGCATCGGGATCGTCTCCTCTCCTTCCAGTGAATAAAAATACCCGTGACAGTTGCTGATATCCCTGATGGCGGCCTGTTTGCCGCGTTCGAGCTGTTTGTGTTTTTCGTCCAGGTCGTTCACCAGGATGTAGCCGGGGATGTAAGTGAAAAACTTGTACTGGTCGTCCCAATTGTGTTTCTCCTGTACATTCTCGCGGTTCTTCAGGTAAAATGGTTTCATGATCACGCCCTGGTTGATCTGCCGTTTGGGGATCATCCAGCTGTTCACTTCTTTGCCTTCCGCGTTGAAGTCCACCACTGCCACATTCGCCAGTACCGTACTGATCACGGTGGGGATGTTGTTCATCATCCGCACATGGTTGTCCAGCTCTTCGAACACGATGGCGTATGAGCCGTCCTGTTTGATAAAGATGTTTTGCGGCACGCCCGCGTATTCTTCTTTCGGCCCGAATACTTCCAGGCTTTTGCGGTTCACTTTATCAAGATAGATCTCTTTGGAATAAGAGATATTCATGCTGTGCAGCTTTACGGTGGCCAGGAAGGTGGTGGTCCGGGCTGCTTTTTTCTCTTCCTCTTTCACGGCCTGCATCAGCAAAAGCTGGTCTGTATGCGGGTTGTATTTGATAAAGGCGCCTACCGTATTCAGGCCTTTCGGGAATTTGAGATCGTGGAATGCGAAAAATATCCTGCCTTTTTCGAGGGTGGCGAGTTTCAGCACCGTGCTGTCTTTCTCCGGTGTTTTGTATTCCTCCATGCCCAGGATACAAAGCTGTTCTTCGCCGATCACCGCCATATCCCAGTACTGGAAGGGCACCTCGTTATCAAAGTTTTTGAACCGCGCGCGGCTGATCTCCCGGTGGCCCGCGCCAAAATGTACGATCTGGTAACCGCCGTCTGTTTCCTCTTCGGTATTGAAGTACATCCATATGGCGTAACTCTCGGACCAGGGGTCTTTGATCACCAGGAAATCCGAGGCGGAGATTACTCTTTTTTTGCGGAGGTTGATCTTATCCAGGTCCGCGATCACGGAGTCTTCCTGCAATTGCCCGGTATGCCCGTTGATGGTAAGCCTTTTCATGCGGGGATGTTTTTGTTCCCGGTCGCTGATGAAGAGGGTGGCGTTGCCGCCGGTTTCAAAAGCGGCGTCCAGGTTGCCGCCTTTCCAGGCAGCCCAATTGGTCGGGGTGGGCAGGGTGTCTATCCTGCGGTGTGCCGAGTCGAACAGCTGTATAGCAAGGCCGTTTCGCGCGGTATAATGCAGGAACAGGGTATTGCCGTTCTTCAGCTGGAGGATTCGGGCTGAGCCGTCCGCTGGTTCCTGGAAAGCCTGGCTTTCCGCAATGGTGGTGAACTGGGCATGTGCGGGAACGGCGAACCATGCAAGGAGGTACAGGATAGTGGTTATTCTCATCGGTTTCATAGGGATATACTATGTAAATATATGCAATTATATTTATATATCCCCGCGTCTTCAGGACAACAATATAAAGGTCCCAACCGGCCTTTCCCACTCCAAAACCTGAAAAAGTGTATGTTTCTAACCGGCCTCTAACCTACCTCCCGTTTTTTTCCATACAACGACAGTACCCTAACCGTATTGAAACAGTATTGTAACAGTAGTCATACTGTACTGATACAGTATTCATATAGTAGGGATATAGTAGGGATATAGTAGTAATAAAGCAGGGTAAAAGCGTTCATGAAGCATAGTAAAAGCGTTCGTGAAGCAGGGTAAAAGCGTTCGTAAAGCACAGTAAAAGCGTTCATGAAGCAGGGATAAAGCGTTCGCTAAGCTGGGAAAAAGCAATTGTCATGCGGAGCAGATAACGTGACAATTGATGCTTACGAAAGGATAACAAGATGAATACCATTACATTACATCAAATATAAAGCCAAAAAGCCTCCCTGCTACCAGGAAGGCTTTTGTTATAGAAGATGTTGAAAAATTACATTCCTTTCTGCGTTTTCAGGTTCTTCAGCATGTCCGCCGTCATTTTGGGGAGGTCAAACTCGGGTTTCCAGCCCCAGTCCTGCGCAGCCAGTTCATCATCAATGCTTTGCGGCCAGCCGTCCGCGATCTGCTGGCGGTAATCCGGCTCATAACTGATCGTGAAGGTGGGAATATGCTCCTTAATGGCCGCGGATATCTCTTTCGGGGAAAAGCTCATGCCGGAAAGGTTATAGGCGGACCGTACCTTGATGCTTGCGCTGTCCGCCTCCATCAGCTCGATAGTGGCGCGGATGGCATCTGGCATGTACATCATGGGCAGGTAGGTGTCTTCTTTCAGGAAACATTTGTAAGAACCTTCTTCCAGCGCATCGTGGTAGATCTCCACCGCATAATCTGTGGTGCCGCCGCCCGGCGCCGATTTATAGCTGATAAGGCCAGGGTAACGCAGGCTGCGTACATCTATGCCGTAACGGTGATTGTAATATTCACACCAACGTTCGCCGGCAAACTTGCTGATACCATAAATGGTGGTGGGCTCGATAATGGTATGCTGGGGCGTTTCCTGTCTTGGGCTGTTTGGCCCGAATACGGCGATGGAGCTGGGCCAGTAGATCTTGTCAAGGCCTTCTTCTTTCGCGATGTCCAGCACATTCAGCAGGCTGGCCATATTGATATGCCAGGCCAGCAGCGGATTCTTTTCGCCGGTGGCGCTCAGGATGGCCGCCAGCAGGTAGACCTGGGTAATGTTGTGACGGATCACCAGCACATGCAGCATCTCTTTATTCATCACATCCAGGGACACGTAGGGGCCGGTGCCTTTCAGCAGCTCATGCTCTTCACGGAGGTCCGATGCGATTACGTTGTTATCGCCATACATTTTCCGCAGGGCGAGCGTCAGTTCCACGCCTATTTGTCCGCATGCGCCAATTACCAGGATCTTATCTTTCTTCATATGGGAGGTTATATCGATTTGTGCCCAAATTTAATTTCAAGTCGCAATATTACCTGAATTGCTGTTGCAAACAATGACAATACAATAACAATTTGGACCCGCAGGTGTTCTGATTCGTAACCTGCCCATCAGCCTTAACCGGAAATAAGTTAATTTTGCGCCCATGAAACCCGAAAGGGGTTGTTCCAATCGACAATAAAAAGACTGAATAATGATAAAAACGTTAAAAGCACTGTTCAAAGAACAACACAATCCGGAAAACTTCTTCCTCATCGCAGGCCCCTGCGTTATTGAAGAAGAAGACCTGGTGATGGGCATCGCGGAAAAAGTGTCTGCTATCTGCAAAAGGCTCAATATCCCGTATGTGTTCAAAGCATCCTACCGCAAGGCAAACCGCACCAGCATCAACTCCTTCACCGGCATCGGCGATGTGGAAGGCCTGGACCTGCTGCAGAAAGTAGGGCAAACCTTCAACCTCCCCGTGACTTCAGATATTCACTCCGCCGCCGAAGCCGCTATGGCCGCCGCTTATGTGGATGTGCTCCAGATCCCCGCCTTCCTCTGCCGCCAAACGGACATCCTGCTCGCCGCGGCGGATACCGGCAAATTCGTCAATGTTAAAAAAGGCCAGTTCCTCAGCGGCGAATCCATGAAGTTTGCCGTGGAAAAGATCGAACAGGCGGGCAACAAACACATCCTGCTCACGGAAAGGGGCACTACTTTCGGTTACCAGGACCTGGTGGTGGATTACCGCAACATCCCCGTCATGAAAGGTCATGGCGTTCCCGTGGTAATGGACTGCACCCACTCCCTGCAGCAGCCGAACCAGCCCGGCGGTATCACCGGCGGCAATCCTAAAATGATCGGCACCATTGCCAAGGCGGCTATTGCCACCGGGGCGGACGGCCTTTTTATAGAAACCCATCCCGATCCGGCCAATGCAAAATCAGACGGCGCGAACATGCTCCGCCTGGACCTGCTGGAACCCTTGCTGGAAGAGCTGGTACGCATCCGTGAAGTGGTGGTGAAACACTGATAAAATATTTCTTCGTAACAAGGCAGGATCAGCAATGGTTCTGCCTTTTTTGCTTTTTAGTGTTGAAGATTTCCAGTAAATTCATACCACACAAAAAAATATAGCACCATGATTAATTTGCATCAATTAAAGGCAGGTGATATAGTGCTGGCGAAGTTTGAAGAACAGTTATCCGAAGGCAAAGTCCTGGAGCTGGACATACCCGCTGGCCAGGCATGTGTATTAACCCACGAAGAACAGGAAAACTGGTACAGCCCCGAAGACCTTTTCCCCATCCCGCTTACGGAAGAGCAGCTGGTAAGGCTGAAATTCAAAAGAACGGAAGAGCCGCCCATCAACGGCAGCGGCCAGGCCTGGATACGCGGCCCGTTCACCGTGCTGCTCCAGGACGGGGACACGCCGCATACCATCCTCCATTACCGGGACGAGACCCGGAACATTGCCGGCAGCCTGATGGTGCATGAACTGCAAAATCACTACCAGGGGATGACCCTTTTTCATCTCGAATAAAGACATAAAAAAAGCCCCGGAAGTTTCCGGGGCTTTTTTTTAAATATCTGTATATCAGAGATAACGCAGCGGGTTACGGCGTGCGTTCATGATGTAATTTTTGATGTTCATCCAGAATGCCAGGATCATATACACGATCAATGGGGAACCCATCGTGAGAAAAGTGGCATAAATGAAGAATATACGGATCCTGGAGGTGGCGATCCCCAGTTTATTGCCAAGGGCCGCACAAACACCAAAGGCCTTCCATTCTACAAAGTCTTTGATCTTGTTCATATTGCTCAAGAATATTTGTGTTCCAGGCATCAAATACCCGGATTCATATATCAAATTTATTCCAAATCTCGGTAAATAACAAAACAATTCCAGGCTTTGTGCCTCACTCTTAACTTTAAAAACTTTACGAAAATGATTAACTTCGCCGTGCAATTTTTAACGTAATAGTTCTTAAATTATTTATTTCCATGGTGTTTGATATCGACATGATTAAAAAATTGTATGCGGCACTACCGGGTAAAGTGGAAGCTACCCGTAAGTTGTTAGGTCGCCCGCTTACACTGGCTGAAAAAATCTTATATGCTCACCTGTACGCTCCTGCTACTTCCTCTTTTGAAAGAGGCAAATCCTACGTAGAATTTGCCCCGGACCGCGTTGCCATGCAGGACGCTACCGCACAGATGGCCCTTTTGCAATTCATGACCTGCGGCCGTGCCTCAGTGGCAGTGCCCTCCACCGTTCACTGCGATCACCTGATCCAGGCGAAAACGGGTGCTGTAGAGGATCTGGCTACCGCTATCGACACCAATAAAGAAGTTTACGACTTTCTCGCTTCAATTTCTGATAAATACGGCATCGGTTTCTGGAAACCGGGCGCCGGTATCATTCACCAGGTAGTACTGGAGAACTATGCGTTCCCCGGCGGCCTGATGATCGGTACGGACTCCCACACCCCCAATGCGGGCGGCCTCGGCATGCTCGCCATCGGTGTAGGCGGTGCTGACGCGGTAGACGTGATGGCAGGCCTGGCATGGGAACTGAAAATGCCTAAGCTGATCGGTGTAAAACTGACCGGCAAACTCAGCGGATGGGCTTCCGCAAAAGACGTGATCCTCCGCGTAGCCGGCGTACTCACCGTAAAAGGCGGTACAGGCTGCATCGTGGAATACTTCGGCGAAGGCGCGGACAGCCTGAGCGCTACCGGCAAAGGCACTATCTGTAACATGGGTGCTGAGATCGGCGCTACCTGCTCCGTATTTGCTTACGATACCAAAATGAGCGACTACCTGAAGATCACCAGCCGTGCTGAAGTAGCCGCCCTGGCTGATGGCGTTCGCGAACACCTCCGTCCTGACGAGGCCGTGTATACCGACCCTTCCAAATTCTACGACCAGGTGATCGAAATCAACCTGGACGAGCTGGAACCTTATGTGAACGGTCCTTTCACCCCGGATCTGGCATGGCCCATCTCCAAATTTGCACAGGCCGTAAAAGAGAACAACTGGCCCGAAAAGCTGGAGGTAGCCCTGATCGGTTCCTGCACAAACTCCTCTTACGAAGATATCAGCCGTTCAGCCTCCCTGGCCAAACAGGCGATCGATAAACAACTGAAAGTTCAATCCGAGTTCACCATCACTCCGGGCTCCGAACTGGTGCGTTATACCATCGAAAGAGACGGCCTGCTGGATACTTTCGACCAGATCGGCGGTGTGGTACTGGCTAACGCTTGCGGCCCCTGTATCGGTCAATGGGCCCGTCATATCGACGATCCCACCCGTAAGAACTCCATCATCACGTCTTTTAACCGCAACTTCGCCAAACGTAACGACGGCCTCGCCTCTACCCACGCGTTTGTTGCTTCCCCCGAGATCGTGACCGCACTGGCTATCGCCGGCAGCCTGTCCTTCAACCCGCTCACAGACACCCTGAAGAACGTGAACGGCGAAGATGTGAAGCTGGACGAACCGACCGGTTTTGAACTTCCTCCTAAAGGCTTCGACGTGAAAGATGCCGGTTACCAGGCTCCCGCCGAAGACGGCAGCGGAGTACAGGTGATCGTATCCCCTACTTCGGACCGTCTCCAGCTGCTGGCACCCTTCTCCGCATGGGAAGGCGTGGACCTGAAAGGTCTGAAGCTGCTCATCAAAGCAAAAGGGAAATGTACCACTGACCACATCTCCATGGCAGGCCCCTGGCTGAAATACCGCGGCCACCTGGACAATATCTCCAACAACATGCTCATTGGCGCGGTAAACGCGTTCAACGACAAAACAGATACCGTTAAAAACGAACTGACCGGCGAATACGGCGCGGTTCCCGCCACACAACGCGCTTACAAAGCCGCAGGCATCGGTTCTGTAGTAGTAGGCGATGAAAACTACGGTGAAGGTTCCAGCCGCGAACACGCTGCCATGGAGCCCCGCCACCTTGGCGTCCGCGCGATACTGGTGAAATCTTTCGCACGTATCCACGAAACCAACCTGAAAAAACAGGGTATGCTGGCGCTCACTTTCAACGACAAGGACGATTACGAAAAGATCCAGGAAGATGACAACATCGACATCCTCGGCCTGACCGAATTCGTTCCCGGCAAGCCGCTCACCGTGGTGCTGAACCACAAGAACGGCACGCAGGACGCTATCACCGTGAACCACACTTACAACGAACAACAGATCGAGTGGTTCAAAGCAGGTGGCGCGCTCAACGTGATCCGCGCACAGTTTGCAGCTGCAAAAAAGAATTAAGTAATTAATTCCCGATATTTAAAAAGGCCGTTCCGCAAGGAATGGCCTTTTTTCGTTTATACTAAAACGTTACTGACGGTACTTACTGAGCGAGGGAAGATTACAAATGACAAATATCGCAAGGAGCAGAAAAGAATACGGCTGAAAGCTGATTTCCAGGCGGCCTATGCCAATAAAAAGGGAGTAGATCGCAGGCGTAAACCCCAGCACATTAAAACAGCCCAGCAGGATGATCCCCAGCGTGATCACTTTGCCTGCCCGGGGTTTGAACTTCGCGGCATAACAAATGATATTGGCCAGGGTCAGGATAATAGCCGCATAGTGTTTTGCCTGGAGGTTTATGGTTGTTGTTAGCGCCATGTAACCAGTATACAGGAGCGTGCCGGCAATTACGGCCAAAGGTATATAAGGGATAATTTTCTTCATGATTCTGTTAAAATAATACCGAAAGATAACAATTCCCACCATACATTCCCCTCTGGCCCACTATTTGCAAAATCAACTGTATTACCCATCATCCCATTGTATACCGACCATGCACACAGAAGAGATCAAAAAATACTGGACGCTCCTCTCCCATCGCACCACGGCACATTCCACCGCCCCCGGCGCCGCCATTGAAAGGATCATCCGGCAATACAACGCCAACGGAAGGCATTACCACAACGTGGAGCACCTCAGCGACCTGATCTGTTTCCAACAGCAATACGCACCCCTGATCATGGACAATGACAGCATGATCTACGCCATCTATTTCCATGACATCATTTACCGCGTAACCCGTAAAGACAACGAGCTGAAAAGCGCCGAGGAAGCAGCCGCCTATCTCACTAAGATCGACTACCCGGAAGACAAGACCCAGAAAGTCTATCGTTTTATACTGGCCACCGCCGGCCACCAGAACCCCATGGCGGACCCGGACCTGGATTTCCTGCTGGACTTCGACCTTCATATCCTGGGCGCACTACCCGAGCGGTATGATGCCTATACGAAGCAGATACGCCGGGAATACAGCATCTATCCCGGTTTTATGTACCGTAAAGGCCGGAAAAAAGTACTACAGCATTTCCTGGCACAGCCGGGCATTTACCGCACGGCCGCCTTCCGCGAAAAGTATGAATTAAAAGCAAGGGAGAACCTTGAAAGAGAACTGGAATCGCTTGGATGAACTAGTCAAAGATCGCCGGGAGAATGGTTTTCTTCAGCTTAAACCGTTTTACCAGGCTAAAACGGATATTGCCCGTCCCGAAGGTCTGGATGTGTTTTGTACCGGGCGCAGAGCCGCGTGTGCCCATGTCCGTATAATGCAGCCCGAAATAATAATAACTGGAATTATAACCCGCGGCAAACCGGATGGTATTGTTCAGCTGAAGCCCATACCCGCTTTCATGGGGCGTTCCGTCGTTGAACCGGTTGACTGTACGGTTTGCGCCGATGCTGCCGATGACAGAGGCGGTTACAAAAAAGTATTTGGCGATCACCAGTGTGTAGGCATACCCGGCATTGACGGCGAGGCTGAGCTGTGAAGTACGGTTGAAAGTAGAGCCGCCAAAGAAGCCGTCTGTTCGTGCTTCAGCAGGCACCAGTGCTGAATCTCCGCGCATTTCCCATACAAATATCTCACCGCCCGCCAGGAAAGAACCCGCGCTTTTTTTCTGGTATTCGTTCTGCATAAAGGCGGCGCGATAGGAAAATTTCCTGTCGTTGAAGACGTACTGCACGTTCAGGCCAAGGTCGCGGTTGATGATGTCCGGGCGGAAGGATACCGCTTTCTGGGCGATGCCATTGCTGATCCTCCTGGCGGTTTCCGCCTGGTAAAACCCTTCGTAATACTGGCCGTAAAAGTCCACGACCAGCTTGCGCAGGTAAAGATGCGCCTGGAGATCGAGGAATTTTGTCTTGCCGTATTTATCATCGTCGTCGTTGATGAAGGGAAGATTAAAAGCGAAGTTCACGCCGAGCCATTTGTAATTGGCCCCGAAACCTACGTTGTTATTGGCATTGGGCCTGTACTGCACTTCTTCGTCGATGTTTTTGTCCCGCATGTCCCAATACGTGTATTTACGGGAGCCCAGCAGCCTGACGGTGAGGTCATTCGTATGGTCCTCCACGTAATTGCTGTCGTTTTCCGTGAAAAGCCATTTGAGAACGGGGCCTTCCTGGGCTTTTACAGCGCCTGCGCAGAGCGACAACATCAGTATGGATGCTATTACGGGTACTTTCATAAACAGTCTGTAGGTGTCGTAAATATAACAATCAGTCGGGCAATTCGATCACTTCAAGGTTTTTGATCTCACCATTCAGCAGGTCGAAACGCACGAGCGTCTTCACTTTGTGCCAGCCCTGCTTTCCGCAGGCGCCGGGATTAATATGTAACAATTGTAGTGCCGGATCGGGGATAACTTTGAGAATATGGGAATGCCCTGCTATAAAGAGTTTCGGGCGCTTCTGCCGGATGTAGGGTTTTATTTCCGGGGTATATTTGGGAGGATATCCCCCGATGTGTGTCATCCACACCTTCACGCCTTCGCAGATGAACAGGGCGTGCTCGGGATACCTGGCCCTCAGTTCATGCCCGTCGATATTGCCGTACACGGCCCTGAAAGGCTTAAACGCCTCCAGCTGGTCTGCCAGTTCGATGCTGCCGAGATCCCCGGCATGCCATATCTGGTCTACATTCTCAAAATAATGGAACACTTTCGGGTGCAGGTAACCGTGCGTGTCAGACATCAGGCCGATCTTCATCCTGCGAATGTAGAAAACTATCTTGTAAAATAGTTCATCACCGTTTCGAACACCAGCGAGGCCGCCAGCCTGGCTGTACGCTGGTCCTGGTCCAGTGAGGGGTTCAGCTCCGCGATGTCCGTCCCGGCCAGTTTACCGCTGCGCAACACCGTCCTGAAGCAGTCCAGGAAAAGGGCATCGGGCACGAGGCCGTTATAGGCCGTGGCGCTCACACCGGGCGCGTATGGCGCGGCAAACACATCGAGGCAGGTAGTAAGGTAAATATGGTCCGTACGCTGGATAAACGCCTGGATCGCGCTGATCAGCCGCTCATGGTATTTCTGTTGGAACAGGGATGCGGGGAGATGATCCGCGCCAAACGCCTCCGCGGTTTCAAACAACTTCGGCGTATTACTGTTCTGCTGAATGCCCAGCGCCAGGTAATGGAAAGGTATTTTCTCCGCCTGCCGCTCCTGTGCTATCTGCCAGAAACCTGTGCCGGAACTGGGGCCGTTCTCATCAGGCTCCCGTATATCAAAATGCGCGTCAAAATTGATGATACCGGTCTGCGCCTTATCGCCAAAAAAACGACGGATGCCTTTTTCATGACCGTATGTTATTTCATGACCACCCCCGAAAAGCACGGGCAGGTAACCCGATCCCAGTATATGGCTCACCGTGGCGGCCAGCGCATCCTGCGCCATTTCAAGCTGGCGGCCGTCGCAGGCGATAGTACCCGCATCCGCGAGTATATGCCCGCTGAAATGAACCGGGAAGCCGGAACAGGCTTTCCGCAATGCTGCCGGACCTTCCACAGCGCCCGTCCTTCCTTTGTTCCTGCGTACGCCTTCATCGGAAGCAAAGCCGAGAAATGCAATGCCTTTCTGCCCCTGGGCCAATGCGGGCAATGGCTCCCGTTCGAGATTGACGGGCCTGATCACCTGGTGCCAGCGGAGCACCCCGGGCTCCTCCCCGTCCGTTCTCCCCTGCCAGTTACCCACGGCGGGAGGCTGATAACATACGAGTGTCATAGATCTTGTTTTGTCATAATGTTACACCAGCTCACCGTCCTTCCACACAAAAGACGGTTTCATACGTCCCTGGTAATAGAGAATGTCCCGGTAATCGCGGCAGGGATAAGCCTGGAGATCGGTACCGCCGCGGGTGATGCCGAGTGCTTTGTCCGCACGGAACGTAAGCCCGGCGAACACTTCGGCGGTGGATAGTTTTTCCGCCGCGCTCATGACGGCGGCCTGCATCAGCAGGTCACCCATCGGCGCGGAGCCCGGGTTCCAGTCGCTGGCAATAGCCATACAGGCGCCCGCGTCCAGCAGTTTGCGCGCGGGTGCATAATGCATGCCCAGGCCCAGGGAAGCGCCGGGCAATACCACCGCTACCGTGTCCGAAGCAGCCAGCCTGCGGATATCTTCTTCTTTTGATGCTTCAAGATGGTCCGCGGACAATGCGCCCGCTTCCACCGCCACACCCGATCCGCCGCTGCTGAACTGATCCGCGTGCACTGTTATACGAAATCCTTTTGCCGCGGCCGCTTTAAGGAACGGCCTGGAAGCGGCAACAGAAAAAGCAGTCTCTTCGATGAATATATCCACCCTTTCGCATAAATGTTCTTCCTGTATGGCGGGCAATAATTCGTTTAATATCCATTGCAGGTAAGCCTTTTCGTCGCCGTCAAAATCACGGGGACGGATATGCGCGGCCAGGCAGGTAGGCACCAGCGATGCTTTTGTATACAGATCCGCCTGCCGGATGGCGCGCAGCATGGTCAGCTCCGATTCGAGGGTCAGGCCATAACCGCTTTTTACTTCAATAGTAGTGATCCCGTCTTTCAGATGCCTGTCCGCCCGCGCCACGGTGTTCTCCGTCAGTTCGGTGATGAGCGCTTCGCGGGTTTTGGTAACGGAATCCCAGATACCGCCGCCCGCGCGGGCAATGTCCAGGTAAGACTTTCCGGCGATGCGCATGGCGTAGTCGCGGCTCCTGGTGCCGGCAAAACAGATATGCGTATGGCAATCCGTAAAACCCGGCAGCAATACCAGCGGTTCATCCATATACTCAACATCTGCCATGGGATGCTGTTTACGGAGATCGTTAAAATTCCCGCAGGCCAACATCTTACCCTCCTCTATCAGTACACCCGCTTCCGGGATCACTTCCAGCATTTCGTCCTGCAAAGCGCCTTTGAGCGGCAGGCCTGTGAGCGGTAACGCCTGGATAAATGGGCCAATGAGTTTCATATGCAGCGTTGTTTCGTTTTGAATTTACAATCCCAGCCCGAACTGGTCCCGCACTTCCATCGCTTTTTCATAACCGGCATCCGCATGACGGAAGATGCCCATCGCGGGATCGTTGTACAGCACCCGTTTCAGGCAGGCCTCCGCGCGGTCCGTACCGTCCGCCAGCACCACCATGCCCGCGTGTTGGGAATATCCCATGCCTACGCCGCCGCCGTGATGGAAAGACACCCAGGTGGCGCCGCCCGCCGTATTGCTCATGAGGTTCAGCAGGGTCCAGTCGGAAACCGCGTCCGATCCGTCTTTCATCGCTTCCGTTTCGCGGTTGGGCGAGGCTACGGAGCCGCAGTCCAGGTGATCGCGGCCGATCACGATGGGGGCTTTTACTTTGCCACTGCGCACCAGCTCGTTGAAGATCAGGCCCGCTTTTTCCCTTTCGCCCATACCCAGCCAGCAGATACGCGCGGGCAATCCCTGGAAGGCCACACGCTCCTGCGCTTTCAGCAGCCAGTTGTGCAGCGGCTGGTTGTCCGGGAATGCTTCCATCAGCGCACGGTCTGTTGTATAAATATCTTCAGGATCGCCGGAAAGGGCCACCCATCTGAAAGGACCTTTGCCTTCGCAGAACAGCGGGCGGATATATGCAGGCGTAAAGCCGGGGAAGTCAAATGCATTTTTTTCACCGCCTTCCCGCGCGAATTCGCGGAGATTGTTGCCATAGTCGAAAGTGACAGAGCCGCGCTTTTGCAGCTCCAGCATATATCCTACGTGGCGGGCCATGCTTTTGAGGGATAGTTCCTTGTAACCGGCAGGATCGTTTTTACGGAGTGCCGCCGCGGCTTCAAGACTGAAATTGTCGGGCACATAACCGTTGATCGGGTCATGCGCGGAGGTTTGATCGGTAAGAATATCGGGGATGATATTGTCGCGGAGCAGTTTCTCCAGCATATCGCCCGCATCGCTCACCAGGCCTACCGAAAGCGCTTCGCCATGGGCCTGCGCTTCTTTGATCCATTGAATGGCTTCTTCGTAAGAATGCGTCATGCGATCCAGGTACTTTGTATCGATGCGTTTCTGTAAACGTGAAGGGTCCACATCCGCGCCGAGGAACGTAGCGCCGGCCATGGTAGCCGCCAGCGGCTGTGCGCCGCCCATGCCGCCTATACCCGCTGTAACGAGCAGTTTACCTTTCAGGTCACCGCCGAAGTGCTGGCGGCCGCATTCCACAAAGGTTTCGTAAGTGCCTTGCAGAATGCCCTGGGTGCCGATATAGATCCAGCTGCCTGCGGTCATCTGGCCATACATCATCAGCCCTTTTGCGCGAAGCTCGTTGAAGTGTTCCCAGGTGGCCCATTTGGGCACCAGGTTGCTGTTCGCCAGCAGCACGCGCGGCGCCTGCGGATGCGTGCGCACGATGCCCACCGGTTTACCGGATTGTACCAGCAGCGAATGTTCTTCATCCAACGTAAGCAGGCTTTGTATGATCTGCTGCAATGCTTCGCGGTTGCGCGCCGCCTGGCCGATGCCGCCGTATACCACCAGCTCGTCCGGGTTTTCGGCTACTTCGTGGTCAAGGTTATTGAGTAGCATACGCAAAGGCGCTTCCGTCTGCCAGCTACGTGCGTGCAGCGTTGTGCCACGCGGGGCTTTATAATGCGGGTGTGCCGCGTAGGTATTAAGAAAGTCTGAATTGTTCTTCATACGAACCGTTTAAATTGATCTGGTGAGCCGCGGCGGCTTCATTCGCCGCGCGTACAAATGATTGATCCGCGATGATCTTATGCAGGGCGTTGATGTCGTTCGCAAAGATGCGGTCCTTCTTTGCAAAGCTGACCCTGCCGCGCACAAACTGATGGCAGGCTTCGAGCACCGGCGCGGATTGCAGCGGCCTCCTGAAGTCAATCGCCTGTGTGGCGTACAATAATTCAATAGCAAGGATGTATTCAAGATTGCCGATCACCTGGAGCAGCTTGCGCCCGCTGATGGAGCCCATGGACACATGGTCTTCCTGCCCCAGCGAAGTAGGCACACTGTCAGCGCTTGCGGGGAAACAAAGCGTTTTGTTCTCCGTTACCAGCGCGGCCGTGGTGTATTGCGGTATCATAAAACCGGAATTGAGGCCGGCATCTTCGATCAGCAGTTTGGGTAAGCCGAAGCGCCCTTCGATCATCATATAACAGCGCCGGTCCGAAATATTCCCCAGCTCGGCAGCCGCCACTGTAGCGTAATCCAGCGGAAGCGCCAGGGGCTGGCCGTGGAAGTTGCCGCCGCTGATGGTGTCTTCTTCGGAAAAGATAATGGGATTGTCGGTCACCGCATTCAGCTCGATGGAAGTAAGTTCCGCCAGGTGTTTCCAGGCGGTGCGGGAGGCGCCATGCACCTGTGGAATGCAGCGTAAAGAATAAGGATCCTGTACGCGGCCGCAGTCCGCATGCGAAGCCATGATCTCGGAGCCTTTCAGCAAGGTGTCCAGCCGCTGGGCCACCAGCTGGTTGCCCGCGTAAGGCCTGATGGCGTGCAGCCTGGGGTCAAACGGTTTGGCCGTGCCCATCAGCCCTTCCAGCGACAGCGCGCCGATGATGTCCGCCGCTTCCAGTGCATTGTACAGCCTGGCCACGGCAGTTACCGCAAAGGAAAGGATAAACTGTGTGCCGTTGATCAGCGCCAGCCCTTCCTTGGGGCCGAGTATCACCGGTACTTTGTTTTCCTGCTGAAGCACTTCGCCCATGGGCATTACGCGGCCTTTGTAATACACTTCCCCCAGGCCGATCAGCGGCAGGAAAAGATGGGACAAAGGAGCCAGGTCACCGGAAGCGCCTACGCTTCCTTTCTCAGGCACCAGCGGCGTAATACGCTCGTCGATATGCCAGATGATGCGCTCCACCGTGGCCGGGTTCACGCCGGAATACCCCTGCGCAAGCGCTTGTACTTTGGTGATGAGCATCAGTCTTGCCACGTCTTCGGGGATGGGTGCGCCTATGCCTACGCTGTGGCTTTGAAGGATGTTGTACTGCAGCGCCCGTGTGTCTTCTTCGGATATTTTGGTATCACACAGCGGCCCGAAGCCGGTGTTGATCCCGTATACCGTTCTGTGCTCCTGCACAATGGCCTGTACATGCGCGTGGCTGGTGTTGATGCGTTGCATCACGGAGGGGGAGATGATCCCCCGGATGCGCCCCGCGGCAATGTCCAGGGCGGTGGCTACCGTCAGGCGGTCTTCGCCGTACTTAAATACCTGGCTCATGAATGGATTGTTTTGGTGTGGATGGGCATGGCGCGCATGATGCGCCCGGCCAGCGGATCGCTTTCCACCGCCCGTTCCAGCGCGCCTATCGCTTCCAGTATTTTACTGCTTTGTTTATTTTCCGTAACCAGCTCTTCCATGGCCGCTTCGATGCCTTTCCATACAGGCAGCACTTCCCCGAGTAGCTCGGTCCCTTTTTTGGTGAGCACCACCCATTGGCGGCGGCCATCTTCCTCGCAGCGGCTGGTTTTTACCAGCCCCTTCTTTTTCAGATTGGTGATCAGCTGGCTCACCGCGGAATGGGACACTTCCAGCTCGGTGGCTATGTCCATCAGCGTAAGCTGGTTTTTGTCCGACAATAAATAGAACAGGGGGAACCAGCTGGCATCAAAGGCGATGCCCGCCTGTGCGTACACTTTGTTCACCTCGGCGAGGAAGTATTCGCTCAGCCGCCGGAGGCGGCTGCCGAATATCAGGTAACCCAGTTTTGGATAGAAGCTCATGTAATTATATAAGTGCTTATATAATTTACAATATTAAGAAATCCGGCACATACTGCCCGGATTTTTCAGGGTTTATTTTTTCTTAACATCGAACCAAACGTCTGATTTGTCTTCCACGTCCCCATTGTAGTTGATGGAGAGCTCTTCGCCCTTTTTGATATCACGGCGGGTTTTGATGGCCATGGTTTCGGCGTCAAAATCCATTTCGTATTCGCAATTGGGCTCGTACGCGTGGTTGTAGATGGAGCAGAAGCCAAGTGCAATACAGGAGCGGGTTTCCCTTACACCCCAGAGGAAGATGTAGTTATGGAGCTTTGTTTTGTCCACGACCCCGGTGTCTAAATTGGACAGCACGAGCACGGGGGAAACTTCGATAGTAGTGCCAGCAGGGATGGGTTCTTTGGTGAAAACACCACGACCTTTTTCTTTGGTCTTCTGAATGTACAAGTACGGCTTGATCATAATCTCACGTAATAAATAACGAAGGCGTAAAGTAACACTAATACCTTCAGTTATCAAAATAACGGTGAATGATATTATTTTTGCAGGTATGATCAACTATAACCCTCGCGAATGGTTCACCTTTATCTTCCGCATCCATAAGGCAGACACGGTAAAAAAGCTGTTCCCCATGTTCTGCGCCATTGCCATATACTCCGCTGCTATTGCCTGGCTGGAACTGGAAGTGTTCAAGCTGTCCGAGAAGGACCACATCAAAAACATCACCAGTATGCACGGCCTGCTGGGCTTCGTGATCTCGCTGCTGCTGGTGTTCCGCACCAATACGGCCTACGACCGCTGGTGGGAAGGCCGCAGGCAATGGGGCGCCCTGGTGAACAACAGCCGTAACCTGGCTATGAAGATACAGGCCATGCTGCCCGCCGGCCACCCGGCCGCGGCATTTTTCCGCACCATGATCCCCAACTATGCCTATGCGCTGAAGGACCACCTGCGGGGGGAGCACCATCCTTCCAAGCTGGAAGGCATGAGCGCGGAAGACCTGGAAAAAATGGGGACCGGTATCCATATCCCGAATTACATTGCCACCCTGATCCTAAAAAAAGCCAATGAGCTTTACCGGCAGCAGGTGATCTCCGGCGAACAGCTGATCACGCTCAATACACAGCTGGAAGCATTCGCGGATATCTGCGGGGCCTGTGAAAGGATCAAAAACACGCCTATCCCCTTTTCCTACAGCGTGTTCCTGAAAAAATTCATTTTCTTTTACGTGATGACGCTGCCGATGGGTTATGTATTCGGCCTCGGTTACCTCGTCATTCCTATGGTGGTGTTTATATTTTACGTGCTGGCCAGCCTCGAGCTGATCGCTGAAGAAATTGAAGACCCCTTTGGCAAGGACGCGAACGACCTGCCCACTGAAATGATCAGCGCCAATATCCGCAAGCACGTACAGGAGATATTGTAATTGCCTATTTTCGCCCAGGAGAAGAGATTTATGGAAAACACCGCATTACTGGAAAGGTTTGAACAATTGCTCAAAGAGCAGGATCACCGGGAACTGAAAACATTCCTGGACGACCAGCTCATTACGGACATTGCCGAACTCATATACGAATTACCGGACGATGCGGTGGAGATCATCAATCATCTAACCTTCAGCCGCGCCGCCGCGGCTTTCAGGATCCTGGAATTCCCCACCCAGGAAGACATCATCCGCGCACTGCCCGCCCATAAAACGGCCGAGCTGATGAATGAGCTGCCGCCGGATGACCGTACCGCTTTCCTCGAAGAACTGCCCAGCCAGGCCGTACAGGAACTGATCAAACTACTGGACCCCGAGGAAAGAAAAGTGACGCTCGCCCTTCTTGGTTACAAGGAGAACAGCGTGGGCCGTATCATGACGCCCGATTACATCGCGGCCAAATCCCACTGGTCCGTGGCCCAGGTGCTGAACCACATCCGCATGTACGGCCGCGATTCCGAAACCATCGACGTGATCTATATCATCGACGATGACGGCAAGCTGCTGGACGACTTCCGGATCCGCGAGTTCCTGCTCGTATCGCAGGAGACCATGGTGCAAACCCTCATGGACGACCGTTTTGTAGCCCTGCATGTGAACGACGACCAGGAAGAAGCCATCCAGGTATTCAGGCTGGAAAACCGTGTGGCCCTGCCCGTAATAGATGTTCATGGCGTAATGCTGGGCATCGTGACGATAGATGACATCCTCTGGATCGCGAATGAAGAACATACGGAAGACATCCAGAAGATCGGTGGTACCGAGGCGCTGGACGAACCTTACCTGGACATGCCGCTGATGCGCCTGCTCAAAAAAAGGGTAGGCTGGCTCGTGATCCTCTTTATCGGCGAAATGCTCACCGCCTCCGTCATGACCTATTTTGAAGATGAAATTGCCAAAGCCGTGGTGCTGGCCCTGTTCATCCCGCTTATTATTTCCAGCGGGGGCAACAGCGGTTCACAGGCATCCACGCTCATCATACAGGCCATGGCCCTTGGGGAACTTACCATCAGCGACTGGTGGAGGGTGATGCGGAGGGAGATATTGTCCGGCATCATGCTGGGTAGTGTGCTGGGGGTGATCGGTTTTATACGGATACTCGTCTGGAATTCATTCTTTCATACGTACGGCAACCATACCGTGCTGATAGGGCTTACGCTGGGGGTATCCCTCATTGGCGTGGTGCTCTGGGGAACGCTTTCCGGCTCCATGCTGCCGCTGATCCTGAAGCGCGCGGGCGCTGACCCCGCCAGCTCTTCCGCGCCCTTTGTGGCCACGCTGGTGGACGTTACGGGACTGCTGATCTATTTCAGCGTAGCGTATATTTTCCTGAAGGGAATCCTGCTTTAATACCTCTTTTCCACCAGCTCCGCCTTCTGCACCCCTTTGTGAATAATAAAGAGGTTGCCATAATCCTTTTCGGAGATGGAATCCATTTTGGGTTTTGCATTAAGGCTTTTGATAAGCGGGATCAATGTGTTGCTGTGGCCCACCACGAGAATACGTTTGCCCCAGTCTCCACGGCGGCTGATCTCGTATAAAAGCGATTCACCCGTGGAGTCCGGCTGGTAAAAGGCGGTATCCACTTTTCCCAGTATCCTCAACGAATCGCCGGTTTCGACGGTACGTTTAAAAGGGGTGGTATAAATGCGGCTGATGGCCGAATCCTTTAATATCCGGTAGAGTTTCCCCGCCCGTTGCCTCCCCTCTGTGGTAAGCGTGGAGTCCCGCCCGGGATTTTTTTCCGCGTGCCGCACCAGGAAAAAGGTGCCCGTCAGGAAAGTACTGTCTTCAGCCACCGGCGTGGTTGCCCGCTCCGGCTTTTTAGACTGGCCACACGCGGCCATTACACCCACCAGCATCATACCGGCTATCATTTTACGCATCATTCGTGCAGGGTTTGTTATTATCTTGTGGCATCAAATTAAAAAAAATTATTCACTATCAACCATACGCTCTTTAAAAGACATTTGTACTGATGAAACGAATATTACTACCTGCCCTGGCGCTCCTGCTTTCCGCCGCCTCCTATGCCCAGTCGCTGACCATTGAAAAGATCATGCGCGACCCAAAATGGATCGGCACTTCCCCGGACAACCTGTTTTGGGGCGCGGACGGTAAAACCGTTTACTTTTCCTGGAACCCGGAAAAAGCCGCCGCGGATTCACTTTACAGCATCAGCCTCACACAGCAGTCTCCCCGGAAAACGCTGCCCGCGGAACGCCAGCACATCCAGGCAATGACCAACGCCAGCTACAACAATGCACGCACCCAGATGGTCTACAACTGGCAGGGCGACATATTCCTCCGGGATATAACCAGCGGCAAAGAAACGCGCATCACCCGCACATCGGAGCTGGAAACCGGCGCCGAATTCGGGTTTAACGACAGCCGCATCCTTTTCCGCCGAAACCGCAACATCTTCAGCTGGGAAATACAGACCGGGCTGATAGAACAGCTCACCGACTTCGTCAACGGCGCCAAACCCGCCGAACGTTCAGAAACGCTGAACGCGCAGGACAAATACCTGAAAGCGCAGCAGCAGGAACTGTTCCAGGTACTGAAAGAGAAAAAAGCGAAATCGGACGCCGCCACTTCCTTCAACAAAAGCCTGCCTAAAAACGAGCAGCTGCGCAGTCTCTACCTGGACGACCGCTCCCTCAGCGACGTCAACGTAAGCCCTGACGGCCGCTTCATCGTATACCGTGTATTCCGTGAAGGCGGTCCGGGAAAAGGCGCCATGATACCCAATTTCGTAACGGAAAGCGGCTTCACCGGCGAGCTGCGCACCAATGCCAAAGTAGGCACCCCGCAGCCTTCTTTCGAATCCTTTGTGTTCGACCGCCTGAAAGACACCGTGCTGCCCATCAAAACCTCGCAGATACCCGGCATCAACGATAAGCCCGATTACCTGAAAGATTATCCCGGTAAAGACACCGCGAAAAGAGCGCCCCGTGGCGTAATCATCAGCGGCCCTAACTGGTCGGACAAAGGCACCTATGGCATCGTGAATATCCGCTCGCAGGACAACAAAGACCGCTGGATCATGCTGCTGGACGCAGCCACCGGCACCCTGAAACTCCTGGACCGCCAGCGCGACGAGGCATGGGTAGGCGGGCCCGGCATCAGCGGGTACAGCCTCGGCTGGATCAACGAGAACACCTGCTGGTTCCAGAGCGAAGCCACCGGTTACTCCCACCTGTACACCTGCAACGTGGTTTCCGGTCAGAAAAAAGCCCTCACCCAGGGCCGGTACGAAGTGCAGGATACCGAACTGTCCAAAGACAAACAATACTTTTACATCACTACGAACGAAGTACACCCCGGCGAAAAACAATTCTACCGTTTACCGGTAACCGGCGGCAAAGCGGAGCGTATTACTTCCATGACCGGCGCGCATACCGTAAGCCTGTCACCGGATGAAAAATGGATCGCCTACCGTTATTCCACCTCGAACAAACCCTGGGAAATGTACCTCCAGGAAAACAAAGCCGGTGCAAAACCCATGCAGATCACGAACCTGGCTATGACGGACGAGTTCAAATCGTACCCCTGGCGCGAGGCGAACGTAGTCACCTTCAAAGCCCGCGACAACCAAACTGTATACGCACGCCTGTATACGCCGGACGCGGCCAAACGCAACGGCGCAGCCGTAGTGTTCGTACATGGCGCCGGATACCTGCAAAACGCCCACAAATGGTGGAGCCAGTACTACCGTGAATACATGTTCCACAACCTGCTCACAGACCTGGGCTACACCGTGCTGGACATCGACTACCGGGGCAGCGCCGGTTACGGCCGGGACTGGCGTACCGGCATTTACCGTCACATGGGCGGCAAAGACCTGACGGACCAGGTGGACGGCGCGCGTTTCCTCGCACAGCAGCATGGCGTGGACGCTAAACGTATCGGCATTTACGGCGGCAGCTACGGCGGCTTCATCACCCTCATGGCCCTGTTCACCACCCCTGACGATTTCGCGGCGGGCGCGGCGCTCCGCTCTGTTACAGACTGGGCGCATTACAACCACGGGTACACCTCGAACATCCTGAACGAACCTTATACGGACAGCATTTCATTCCACCGCTCCTCCCCCATATATTTCGCGGAAGGCCTCAAAGGCCACCTGCTGATGTGCCACGGGATGGTGGACACCAATGTACATTTCCAGGACATCGTGCGGCTCTCGCAGCGCCTGATAGAGCTGGGGAAAAACGACTGGGAACTGGCCGTATACCCCGTGGAAGACCACGGCTTTACCGAGCCCGCCAGCTGGACGGACGAATACAAACGTATACTCAGACTATTTGACGGCGTGCTGTTAAAAAAATAGGACAAACTTCCTGCGGGATGAACATACACCCCCAATAACGCGTTGCAGTGCCCCATAGGCACTGCAACGCTATTTTCAGTATATTTGAAAGCATCATCATCCCCCGGGTCCTAATCATGAAATACTTGCAAAGAAGTGTACTGGTGTGCCTGCTCCTGGCCACGTGCAGCGTCGGGTTTGCGCAAAACAACCAAAAATACCAGGGCCTCCTCTGGGAGATCACGGGCAAAAACCTGGCGAAACCCTCATACCTTTTCGGAACCATGCATGTGAGCAACAAGCTCGCCTTTAATCTCAGCGATTCTTTTTACCACTGCATCCGCAATGCGGACGTTGTATCTCTCGAAACAGACCCTCAGCAGCTACAGGAAGATTTTTCCAAAAGCAAGATGCTCATGATCAGCAGCAGCTACATGAACACGCTCAGCCGCCGCTCACTCATGCCCCGCGACGCCTTTACCATCAGCTCTTACGGGGACCTGGTGCGCAACGGCCTCACCTACCGCCCCGAAATGATCAATCACCTGCTGTACCGCTCCTTCAGCTCGCAGGAAGATTTTGAGGAGGATACTTTCCTGGACATGTACATCTACCAGGTAGGCAGCAAACTCGGCAAAAAAGCCACCGGCGTGGAAAGTTTCGAGGAGTCCGAAAGACTGATGCTGGAAGCCTACCGCGACGCAGCGAAAGAGTCCAGAAACAAAAGGAATAATTCTTCCTCCTACGATACCAACCCGGCGGAAACGCGCAACCTGCTGAACGATGCGTACCGCCGCGGCGACCTGGACCTGCTGGATTCACTGTCCAGCAAACAGAACAACTCCCCCGCTTTCCTGGAAAAGTTCCTGTACAAGCGCAATGAGAACATGTTCAAAGTGATCGACTCCATCATCCGGAAACAAAGCCTGTTCGCCGGTGTGGGCGCCGCCCATCTCCCGGGCGAAAGAGGGCTGATCTACATGCTCCGCAAAGCGGGTTATACCGTAAGGCCCGTGAGCATTGCCAACCGGGACAGCGAGCAGAAGGACCAGCTGGAGAAAATGAAAGCACCCGTCGTGTTTCAGCCATACACTTCCCCGGACGGATGGATAAAGGCAGAGCTGCCCGGCAAACTCTACAACTTCAGCAATCTCACCATGCTGCAACAGTTGCAGTATGCGGACCTTGCCAACGGCGCGTATTATCTCGTAAGCCGTATCAAAACAAACGCCCTCAGTCTCGGGCAGTCCGAGGAGGACGTGCTGAAGAAAGTGGACAGCCTCCTGTATGAGAACATCCCGGGCAAGATCATTTCGCGGAAGGAGATCAAAAACAGCGGTTATTCCGGTTTTGATATCCGCAACCGCACCCGCCGTGGCGACCTGCAACGCTACAATATCTTTGTAACGCCCTTTGAAATATTCATCTTCAAGATCAGCGGCAATGGCGAATATGCGGCGGGCGAAGAAGCGGACCGCTTTTTTGCCTCCGTTCACCTGAAACCGGTGCCCGCACCGGAATGGGCCATGTACGATCCCGCCGAAGGCAGCTTTTCCGTTAAACTGCCCCATGCCCCCGTACATTCGAACAACGTGGCGCTGCGCTCCATGAGCAAAAGACAGGAATACGAAGCGCTGGATAAAAAAACCGGCAACAGTTTCCTGATCATCCGCAAAACCATTCCCGATTACAGCCTGCTGGAAGAAGATACCGTGGAACTGAGCTTTGCGGAAGAAAGTTTCCAGCAGTCACAGTTCATCAAACAGCAGAAGAGCCGCAGACTCTTTACCTGGATGGGCCACCCCTGCCTGGAGATCGTGAACCAGAATACAGACAATAGTTTTACACAAACGCGTTTCCTGCTGCAGGGACCGAATTATTACGTCTTGTCCGCCCGCTACCAGCATGATAAAAAAACCGCACAGGACTTTTTCAACACCTTCAGCCTCCGCAATCCGCAATACAACAACTTCCGTACACATAAGGACACCGCGCTTTATTTCTCCGTGCAAACCGCCGTGAAAGGCGAAGACAGGGATATATCAGAAGACCTGCTGGAAAATAACGGGAGTAATGAAGAATACACCGATTACCTCTACAGCGTTAAAGAACAGAAGTTCCAGTCCGACAGTACCGGCGAAACCATACATGTCACTTTCCAGAAGATCCACCGTTATTTCAGCGTAAAAGACAGCGCCGAATACTGGAACGACAAAGCCAAACAATTGTCCAACAACGGGGACCTGGTGATCCATTCAAAAAAATACGAAAAGCTGCCGGGCTGGGAAACCTGCCTGTACCAGATGCGCGATACCAACAGCACCAAAAATTTCCTTTACAAGGTCTACCTCCGTAAAGGCGCCGTATACACCCTTTCCGCCATCACGGACAATATCGCCGGCCCCTCTTCTTTCATCACCACTTTCTATGACACCTTCACGCCGGAAGACACCATGGCAGGCACTTCCATTTACCGGAACAAAACGCCGCTGCTGCTGGAAGACTTCTACAGCAAAGACAGCAGCTTCCGTAAACAGGCCCGCCAATCCATCGTGAACGTGAACTACCGGAACGAGGACGCCCCCGCGCTGATCAGGATGATCAAAGGCTGGAGCGCCACGGAGAAAAATTACTTCGAAGTAAAAACCGACATGATAGAACAGCTGGGCTCCATCAAACACCCGGACATCCTTCCTTTCCTGCGGCAGGCTTACCAGGCGGCCAACGATACTTCCGCCCTGCAATACGGCATCCTTACCGCTTTGCTGCACCAGCAGACGCGTGAAGCGCATGATGTATTCAGGGAACTCGTGCTGAAAGAGATCCCCGTATTCGGCGATGTGAACCAGCCATCCGGTTTGTTCACACCCCTGTACGATTCGCTCAGGCTCAGCGCCGCCCTTTTCCCCGACCTGCTGCAATTCACCGCGCTCACCGATTACAAGAACCAGGTGTATACACTCATGGCGGAGCTTACGGACAGCGGTTACCTCCACCCGGACGTATACAAAGAACAGATCAACCAGATCGCTTTTGACGCAAGGGTGAACCTGCAAAAACAATTATCGGCCGAGCAACGCATGGATGACAAAGACGAAGACAGGGAAGAGACCTATTCCATTTCAGTAGCCAATATGGAAAATTACCCGCTCCACAATTTCGCCATACTGCTGTTGCCCTACAAAGACACCAACAAGAATGCGGAGCGTTTCTTTTCCCGCTACGAAACCATGAAAAGCAGCGGCCAGCAGATCCTGCGTGCGCAACTGTATTTGCGCAACAAGCTCCCCGTACCGGACAGCCTGCTGGAAGACATCGCCGGCAGGGAAAAGTACCGCGTCAAGCTGTGGGAGGCCCTGGAAGAGATAGGCGCGGCAAACAGGTTTCCTAAGAAATATTCCAGGCAGGAATCTATAGCGCGCAGCATCCTGTACAACGCGGAAACTTACGATGACAAAATTGATACACTGGTGCTGCTGGGCAAACAGCAGACGATGCACCGTTTCCGCAAAGGCACCGTGTACTTCTACAAATACCGCGGTAAAGACGATACCCGCTGGCAGCTGGCCATCAGCGGCATGCAGCCGGACAACGAAAAAGAATGCAGCCCCGGCGATGCGCTCACACAGCTCACAGAACTGCCTTACCAGGCGGATAAACCATTGCCTGAACAGTTCACCAAAGTGATCCGGCACGTCAAATACCGGAACCGCTACGGCTGGGAAAGTCCTAATCAGGCGTTTAATATAGATTAACTGAAAGAGGCTGCCGGCGCGGCCTCTTTTTTTATTTGGCACAGAAGTCTTACTTTGAGCGCCTATTGTGAATTTATAACCTTCAAAACCTTATTGTATCCATGTGTGGAATAGTAGCCTATATTGGCCAGCGTGAAGCATACCCCGTCGTATTAAAAGGGCTGAAACGCCTTGAATACCGTGGTTATGACAGTGCGGGCGTTGCATTGCTGAATGGCGGGAATCTCAAAGTTTATAAGAAAAAAGGTAAAGTATCCGAACTGGAAGATTATGTGCTGGGCAAGGACCTCAAAAGCCATATCGCTATCGGTCACACACGCTGGGCCACGCATGGCGAGCCGAGCGACAGGAACGCGCACCCCCACCTGAGCGGGGACGGCAAGCTGGCCATGGTGCACAACGGCATTATCGAAAACTATGCGCAGCTGAAAAAGGAACTGCTGAGCAAAGGCCACCAGTTCACAAGCGATACGGATACCGAAGTGCTCATTCACTTCATCCAGGAGATCAAAAAAAGCAATGACTGCTCCACCGAAGAAGCCGTGCGCATCGCGCTGAAAAGAGTAGTGGGCGCATATGTGATCGTGATCGTGGACGAAGACAAACCGGACACCCTGATTGCAGCCCGCAAAGGCAGCCCGCTGGTAATAGGCGTGGGCAAAGGCGAGCACTTCCTCGCGTCTGACGCTTCGCCCATCGTGGAGTACACAAAAGAAGTAGTATATGTAAACGATTACGAGATCGCCATCCTCCGCGCGGATGAACTGATCCTGAAAAATATCTCCAACGAAATACAAACCCCTTACATCCAGAAACTGGACATAGAACTGGCGGCCATCGAAAAAGGCGGTTACGACCACTTTATGCTCAAGGAAGTATTCGAACAGCCACAGACCATTTTCGACAGTTTAAGGGGAAGGCTGGACGCTAAAGCGGGCAAACTTACGCTGGGCGGCCTCCGCGAACATATGGACATGCTGAAGGAAGCGCGCCGCATCATTATCGTGGCCTGCGGTACCAGCTGGCATGCCGGGCTGGTGGCCGAATACATGATCGAAGAACTGTGCCGGATACCGGTGGAAGTGGAATATGCTTCTGAGTTCAGGTACCGGAACCCCGTAGTGGGCAAAGGCGATGTGATCATTGCCGTATCGCAGTCCGGGGAAACAGCGGATACCCTTGTAGCCATGGAAAGCGCCAAAGAAAAAGGCGCGATCATCCTGGGCGTTTGTAACGTGGTGGGCTCCTCCATCGCCCGCCTGTCCAACGGCGGCGTATACACCCACGCCGGCCCCGAAATAGGCGTAGCCAGCACCAAGGCATTTACCGCCCAGCTGGCTGTACTGAGCCTGATAGGCCTCAAAATAGCCGAAGCCAAAGGCACCATCACCCCGCAGCGTTTCCAGCACCTGCTGGACGAGCTGGATGATGTTTCTGAAAAAGTGGCTACCGCCCTCAAGCTGAACGAACAGGTGAAAGCCATTGCCGAAAAATATAAAGACGCCCGCGACTTCCTCTACCTCGGCCGCGGCTACAACTTCCCGATCGCACTGGAAGGAGCGCTCAAACTCAAAGAGATCTCCTACATCCACGCGGAAGGTTATCCCGCCGCTGAAATGAAACACGGCCCCATCGCACTGGTGGACGAAAACCTGCCGGTGGTATTTGTTGCCACCAAAGACAGTTACTATGAAAAGATCGTGTCGAACATCCAGGAGATCAAGGCGCGTAAGGGCAAGGTGATAGCCATCACCACGGAAGGCGACCAGGTGATACCCGGCATGGCGGACGATGTGATCGTAGTGCCCGAAGCGGATGAACTGGTAGCGCCCATCATTTCCGTGATACCGTTGCAATTGCTGGCTTACCACATCGGCGTATCCAAAGGATATGACGTGGATAAACCGCGCAACCTCGCCAAGTCCGTAACCGTAGAATAGTATCCGTATGAACCATATAGAAAAAAAACCGCTCAGCCAGCTGGGTTATCAGTTCGTTGATGACCGTTACCTGCCCGAAGGGCGAAACGAATACTACCTCCGCGACCAGCAGCGCGGCAAAGAAACCGTGCACCGCAAGCTGAAAGCCGGTGAGATCGAAACGCTCGTACGCAACGACAATACTTCGGACGACTGGAATAATATTTTCGTGGACAACGACTTCGATCCCAACCTCGTGCAGCACTGCCACTTCTTCGGCATGGTGCGCATCGGCAAGCTGGAGCCTTATTTCCTCGAATTCCACAACCTGCGCCTGCCGGTTGGTTTGTATAACAGCACCATCGCGTCCTGCGACTTCGGGGACAACGTGGTGATCCACAACGTGAACTTCCTTTCCCATTACATCATCGGCAACGAAGTGATGATCGCCAATGTGAATGAAATGGCGGTGACAGATCATGCCAAATTCGGGAACGGCATCGTAAAAGAAGGTGAGCCCGAAAGCGTGCGCATCTGGCTGGAGCTTTGCAACGAAAACGGCGGCCGCAGCGTGATGCCGTTTGACGGTATGCTGCCCGGCGACGCCTGGCTCTGGACGCGCAACCGCCATGACCAGGCGCTGATGGACCAGTTCAAGAACTTCACCGAAAAACAGTTTGATAAAAGACGCGGGTATTACGGCATGGTGGGCGACCGCACCGTGATCAAACACTGCAATATCATCAAAGACGTTACCATCGGAACGGACGCGTATCTGAAAGGCGCGAATAAACTCAAGAACCTCACCATCAACAGCGAAGCCGGCGCCCCCTCACAGATCGGGGAAGGCTGCGAGCTGGTGAACGGTGTGGTAGGCCTGGGATGCCGCGTGTTTTACGGCGTAAAGGCCGTGCGTTTTATCATGGCCTCGCATTCACAGCTGAAGTACGGCGCACGCCTGATCAACTCCTACCTGGGCAACAACGCGACTATTTCCTGCTGCGAAGTACTGAACTCACTGATATTTCCCGCGCACGAACAGCATCATAACAACTCATTCCTTTGCGCCGCCCTCATCATGGGGCAAAGCAATATGGCCGCCGGCGCCACCATCGGCAGCAATCATAACTCCCGCGGGGCGGACGGTGAGATCATCGCCGGGCGCGGTTTCTGGCCCGGCCTGAGCGTTACGCTGAAACATAATTCCAAATTCGCCAGCTTCACGCTCATCGCAAAAGGCAATTATATGAGCGAGCTGCGCATCCCGTTCCCGTTCAGCCTCGTGGTGAACGACGAACATGACAACAGCCTGCGGATCATGCCCGGCTACTGGTTCATGCACAACATGTACGCACTGGCCCGCAACTCCTGGAAATATGTGGACCGCGACAAACGGACGGACAAAACCCAGCACATCGAATACGATTACCTCGCGCCGGACTCAGCAGAAGAGCTGCTGGAAGCGCTGGAACTGATGGAGCTGGCCGTGGGCAAAGCGCAGATGCAGCAGAAAGAAAAAGACAAAGCAGGTAAAAAGGCCATTCAGCAAACAGGCAAAAAACTGCTGCTGGAAGAAAACGCCAAAGTAGCCCGCATGGAAATACTCGGGGAACAGGTAGAAAACTCCAGCCGCAAAGTGATGCTGCTGAAAGTGCACAAAGCCTATCCCCTCTTCCGCGAACTGATCGTGCTGTACGCGGTGAAAAATCTTCTGCAGCAGGCGGCGAACCTGGATATCCAGTCATTCCCCGCCTTGCAGTCCTATCTGAAACAATGCAAAAGAGGCCCCTGGAGCAATGTAGGCGGGCAGCTGATGAAAACGGAAGACCTCGAAGAACTGAAACAACGCATCCGCAAAGGAAAGATCGGCAGCTGGCAGCAACTGCACGACGCTTACCGCCAGCTGGGCGAAAGATACGACGAAGACAAACTCCAGCACGCCCTGGCCTGCCTCCTGCACCTGCACCAGCTCAGCCCCAAAGAACTGACGGCCGCGCAGTTCAAAAAATTCCTGGACCAGTCCGTGTATACCTTCGGTATGATCACGGAAGGCATTTATCATTCCCGCGAAAAGGACTATCTCAATCCCTTCCGCCAGATGACCTACGAAAACAATGAAGAAATGGAAGCCGTGGTGGGCCGCCTGGAAGATAACAGTTTCATCCAGCAGACCATCCAGGTGCTGAAAGCATACAAAAAACAGGTGAAAGACCTGATCAAAAAGTGGGAACTGTAATGGAAAAACAAAGATGCGGCTGGAGCACCAAAGACCAGTTGTACATGGATTACCATGACCATGAATGGGGCACTCCCTGCCACGACGATACCAGGCTTTTTGAAATGCTCTGCCTGGAAGGCGCGCAGGCCGGCCTGAGCTGGTACACCGTGCTCACCAAAAGGGAAAACTACCGCAAGGCCTTCGACAACTGGGATGCGGAAAAGATCGCAAAATACACGGAGAAAAAAGTAGAGAAATTATTGCAGGACCCCGGCATCATCCGCAACCAGCTGAAGGTACGGGCCTGTATTTCCAACGCCAAAGCTTTCCTCGCCGTGCAGAAAGAATTCGGCAGCTTTGACCGGTACATCTGGCAGTTTGTACAACACAAACCCGTTCACAACCGCTTTAAAAGCATGCGGGAAGTGCCGGCCAAAACGGAGATATCAGATGTTATGAGCAAAGACCTCCTGAAAAGAGGTTTTAAATTCGTGGGCTCCACCATCTGTTATGCCTATATGCAGGCTACCGGCATGGTGGACGATCATGTGCAGGGCTGCTGGAAATACCATCCTTAAAATGCAACCGCAATAAAATAAAATGGCCGGGACTATCAGATCCCGGCCATTTGCATTATGTGCAAAGTTCTTAATTCAGTGCCACTTCCCAGAAAGGAAGACTGTTCACAAATTCTTTCGTCACCACTTCCACTTTTACTTTCGTAAGCCCCCAGTGGATAAATCCGAGCTGTTTGGCCGCGGCCTGCGTAAGGTCTACGATCCGGCGGTTGGCCGCGTGCAGGCGGTCCGTTACTTTTACGATCACCCAGCGGTTGTTCCGCATATTGGTCACCTTGATCATGGTGCCGAGGGGAAGGGTATTATGGGCTGCCGTCATGGCGGTATTGTCAAATATCTCCCCGCTGGCGGTCTTCCTGCCATGGAATTTCTGGGCATAATAGCTCGCAATTCCGGTGGTAGGCGGCGTTTTCACTACTTTCTTCTGGGCCATTGCGGGAACGGCGCCGATGGAAAGGATCAACAGCGCTGCCGCTGCACACTTCACTATTTTATTTAATACATTTTTTAACATGACACCCGGAATTGGCAAAATTCCTGCCAGAAAAGGTTAAAGATATGTTCGTAAACTGTTAAAGGAATCCTATTTCCTTATTTATCAATCAGTTATCAATACCTCACTTAAGGACTTACTGTTGATAAACCCGGGATCTGTAAGCGTGTTCAGGAAGAGGTAGAGTTCCCTTTGTTCCTGGTTGCTCAGCGGGATGCGGTTCTTCACTAACGGGTCTATGGTGGGAGTCTGTTCTATATTCTCCGAATAATGCAAAAATACGTCAAACAGGTCATAAAACCGACCGTCGTGCATGTAGGGCGGGCTTTTGATCACGTTTCGCAGGGAGGGCACCTTAAACTTCAGGTAATCGCCGGTGCTGTTCGTGATACGCATGCGGCCGGCGTCGTGGAGGTAGGGGTTGTAAGGAAGGCCGTTGTTGCGGAAGGAGCCGTCTGTAAACAGCGGTTCTTTGTGACAGGACGCGCATTTTGCCTGGAAGGTGGCGTAGCCGCCCGCTTCTTCGGCGGTGAACTGCACGCCGGGCGCATGGCGCATCACGCTGTCGTATTTCGAGTTAAATGAATTCATGGTGGCCATGAACTGGGCCAGCGCTTTGAAAAGTTTCTGCGAGTTGATTTCCCCTTCGCCAAAAGCGTCCCGGAAAAGGCCACGGTATTTCTGGTCCGCATTCAGGCGGCTGATGAGCCTGGCAAGGTCCTCGCCCATTTCGTTCGGGTCTGTAATGGGCGTGAGCGGCTGTACTTCCAGGTGATTTACGCCGCCATCCCACATAAAATCCTTCTGCCAGATGAGGTTGAACAGGCCGGGCACGGAGCGGAGCCCGGTACGGTTGTCTATCCCATGGCTCAGCGGGTGATCGAAGTGGGCAAAGGCGGCGAACTGCTGGTGGCAGAAACCGCAGGAAATAGTACTGTCGCGGGAAAGGCGCGGGTCGTAGAACAGGCGCCTGCCCAGGGCAACGCCCTGCACGGTGAGCGGGTTCCAGCTCATATCGTACACCGGTGCCGGGAAATTGGAGGGAAGCTCCAGGGTATACGGCTGCGTACCGGGCCTCACGTCCCCGTTTCGCCGGCAGCTCCAGATGAGGAGGAACAGGCAGCCTGCATATATGAGATATTTTGTCAAAGGTCGGTTACATCTGTAATTCTGAACATGTAGCGGTAATTCGTGGAAATCTTCCAGGCCAGCTCGCCGGGCACGTGAATGGCGGAGTTTTCGCTGAACTTCACGAGGTTCACACCGGTGAACCAGGTATAGAGGTCCGCGGTGATCGTGAGCTGCGGTCTGCGCTCAAGGCCTACCGTCAGGCTGATCGGGCTCACAAGGTTTACGTCCTGCACGGCGTTGAAGTTGCCTTTGAAGCCGCCGATGTGAAAAGTCAGTGTTTGGCCGGGCGCGGTGGAAGCAGGGCTGGTGCCTTCCATTTTTGCCATGATATACCCGCTGTTCCAGCTCCAGAACATGCCGTTCACCGGGTCCAGGGCGCCCGTTTGCGCGCCGCTTACGTTGCGTATGCTGTCCACCCCTATTTTGAAGGCAACGGCCCTGTATTCGCCCACAGGCGCGTTAAATGTGATGGTTTTGGAAGCCGCTGTGTTTTCGTCCACCAGGAAGTAGCTGTCTGGTACACGCAGCTCGCTGTTGTCCATTTTTATGAGGGAAATGTTGCTGATGTAGTATTTGAAAGTGGTGACGGTGAATGTTTCCCCGTTGGCATTGGTGTAAGGAGCGGTGTTGAGGACGAGGGGGACGCCGTTTACGACGTTTTTGAAGGTTACCTGGATATTGCCTTGCTCCTGTTTGTCCTTTTTACAGGCGGTGCATAGCAAAAAGAGCACGGGCAGGAGATAATATGGCTTCATGGTCCGGAGTTGTGCTACTAAAGTTACATAAAAAACGCTGCAAAACCGGGTGGCCTTGCAGCGTTTTATGAAGATTTAATGCTAACAGTATTAAGCGGTAACCAAATCCCTTATTTCGTCCGGTAACCTTTTACGCCGTAGAAGAGCACCACGACAAAACAGATCAGCGGTACGATAAACGAAAAGGCCGTGGATTGCGCCTGCGCTACCGAGCCCATCACATAAGGCACCGCTGCCCCGCCCACGATGGACATGATGATAAAGGACGAGCCGGTTTTGGTATGCGGTCCCAGGTCCTTCACGCCCAATGCAAAAATGGTCGGGAACATGATGGACATGAAGAAGAAGATAGCGATGAGCGCCACCACCGACGGCAAGCCATGCCCGAAGATCACCACTGCGCAGAGCGCAATATTGATCAGCGCATACGCCGTAAGCAGCATATTCGGCGCTACTTTCCGCATGATGGCCGTGCCGGCGAAACGTCCGATGGTGAACATAGCCAGGGCCACCATCAACAGATAAGCAGCGGATTCGTCCGTAGCACCGGTCATATGTTCGGTTACGTAGTTGATGAACAACGCGCCGATACCCACCTGCGCCGCTACATAGAAGAACTGTGCCACCACGCCCCATACGAAGTTCGGGTGCCTGAAAAGCCCTTTCCCGGCCGTGGCAGCACCTGTATCACCTTCCTCTGTCTTAATCTCCGGCAGCGTGGCGCGGTAAAACAGGAAAGCAATGAACAGCACTACTGCCGCCATTACGATGTATACGAGCTGTACAGAACCCAGGTCCGTATTACTTCCCGCGGCTTCCGAATTGTTCTGAAAGAACAGTTTCCCGCCGATGTAAGGTCCCAGGAAAGAACCCAGACCGTTGAAACACTGGCTGAGATTGAGCCTTTGCTCTGACGTCGATTTATCGCCCAGTACGGTAACGTAAGGATTAGCGGCAGTTTCCAGGAAAGTAAGACCGGAAGCCAGCACGAATAAAGCGAGCAGGAAGAAGTTGAAATTGGCATAATGCGCGGAAGGATAAAACAACGCCGCGCCCAGTGCATATAACAACAGCCCGAAGATGATGCCGGACTTATACCCGAAGCGTTTCATCAGCAGGCCCGCCGGTAATGCCATTAAAAAATAGGCCCCGAAATAAGCAGCCTGAAGCAGGGTGGAACGGGCTTTATCGATGGACAATGCATTCTGGAAATGTTTGTTCAGCACGTCCAGCAGGCCGTAGGCCAGGCCCCACATAAAAAAGAGGCTGGTTACCAGGATAAAGGGAAACAGGTACTTCTGGCCGTTCTTAGACCCGGCGGTAGTATAACTGGTTGTGGAAGCTGCGCCGCCTGCCATGTTATTGCGTTTTAGGTGATTGATATAATGTGGAATTCGTAGCTGGTTGATATTATTCTCTTATTCGCTGATAGATCTGTCAAGATGCGTATACCCGCCGTCCACATACACGATCTGGCCGGTGGTGTGCGATGACAGGCTGCTCAGCAGGAATACGGTCATGGCTGCTATTTCTTCTGATGTGGTCATCCTGTGCTCCAGTGGTATTTTCGATACGATGGATTTCAGTTTCTCCTGCGGGTTCGGCAGTGAACTGATCCAGGTTTCATACAGCGGCGTCCATACTTCGGCGGGTATCACCGTATTCACCCTTACGGAATGCGGCAGCAGCTCCACCGCCCATTCGCGTGTCAGCGCATTGATGGCACCTTTGGAGGCAGCGTAGCCGGATGTGTTCCCCTGACCTGTGGTCGCTACTTTGGAACCGATGTTCACGATATTGCCTTTGGTCGCTTTCAGGTAAGGCAGCGCATAATGCGCGAGATTGTAATAATGGCTGAGATTGTTCTGCAAAGAAGCCATGAACTTTTCAGGGCTGCCGCTTTCCAGGCCTACTCCATCGTTCGCCCCCGCATTGTTGATCAGGCCGTCTATTTTACCAAACTCCTTCACGGTAGTATCGATCACCTTTTTGCAGTCTTCCGGTTTGCCCAGCTCGGCCTGTATGCCGAATGCCTTGCCGCCCTGCTGGCGGATGGCCGTCACGGTCTTTTCATTGTCTTCCGCCTTCCGGCCCGCGATCACGGCAATACCGCCTTCGGCGGCAATGAGTTTTGCAATGGCTTCGCCGATGCCTTTGGCGCCGCCGGTAACGATCACTACTTTATCCTGTAACCCGAGATTCATGTTGATGTACGTTTAATTAAGTTTATAAAATTCCACGGCGTTGCCTCCCATGATCTGCTGTTGTTCCGCGGCGGTAAGCCTGCTCACAAAATTTTTCACGATGCCGATCACCTGTTCGTATTCCGCGGCCAGCAGGCACACCGGCCAGTCCGAGCCGAACATCAGCCTGTCCGGGCCAAAGGCTTCCAGCGCCACTTCGAGGAACGGTATGAAGTCTTCTTCTTTCCAATTCTGCATATCCGCTTCGGTCACCATACCGCTGAGTTTGCAATACACATTTTTGTGCCGTGCAATGTTGCGGATGTGTTGCTCCCATCCTTTCAGCTCGCCCGTTTCGAAATCGGGCTTGGCCAGGTGGTCTATTACCAGCGGATGATCGCTGAACTTTTTCACAAACTCCGATACAGCGGGCAGCTGATGCGGATATACAAGAATGTCGTAAGTGAAATCGTATTCAGTCAATGCTTTGATGCCTTTGCCGAAATCTTCGCGCAGCAGGAAATTTTTATCCGGCTCTCCCTGTACGATATGCCGGAAACCTTTCAGTAACGGGAACTGTGAATAATGCTCCAGCCGGTCTTTGATATTACCGGCCCTGAGATCCACCCAGCCCACCACGCCTTTGATAAAACTGTTTTCTTCAGCCAGCCGTAACAGAAAATCCGTTTCGGCTTCGCTCTGATCCGCCTGAACGGCCACACAGCCCGCCACGTCATTGGCTTTCAGCACAGGCTCCAGGTCCGCGGGTAAAAAATCCTTCCTGATCACTTGCATTTCTTCGGTGATCCATGCGTCGCGCACGGGATCGTATTGCCAGAAATGCTGATGAGCGTCTATAATCATAACGTTTGAATAGTCTTAAAAGCTATAATGCAAATATCTGGTCCATGATCACCCACTTCTCACCGGGTTTGGCAGCGGGGATGGCCAGTTGGAAGGTCCACATGAACGCTTCCCATTTTTGTACGATCGGGCTGGCTTCGTCCATGGCGTTTTTGCGCTCAAAGGAAAAAGTATCATCCACTTCCAGGATCATCACCATGCGGGTGCCGGCCCTGAACATATCGCAGGCGGTAATGCCCGCGTCGCGGATGCTTTCCAGTATTTCCGGCCATACGGCCTTATGAATTTCCAGGTATTCTTCTATCAGTTTGGGATCATCTTTCAGATCCAGTGCGAGAACGTGTCTAGTCATAACGTTTATTTTGTCCAGGCCACTGCTTCCTGCCTGGAAGTACCCAATCCATCAATTCCCAGTTCTATCACGTCACCGGCTTTCAGGTATATCTGCGGGTTGAAGCCCAGGCCCACGCCGGCGGGTGTGCCGGTGGAGATCACGTCGCCCGGGAGCAGGCTCATGAACTGGCTCAGGTACGATACCACGAACGGAATGTTGAATATAAAATTGGAAGTATTGCCGTCCTGCATCTTTTTGCCGTTTACGGTCAGCCAGAGGCGCAGGTTGTGTACGTCTTTGATCTCGTCTTTGGTCACCATCCAGGGGCCAAGCGGCGCAAAGGTATCGGCGCTTTTGCCTTTTACCCACTGGCCGTTCCTTTCCAGCTGGAAGGCACGTTCGCTGTAATCGTTGTGCAGGGCGTAACCGGCTACGTAATCCATGGCTTCGTCCTGGTTCACATAACTGGCTTTTTTACCAATTACAACGGCCAGTTCCACTTCCCAGTCGGTCTTTTCGCTGCCGCGCGGGATCACCAGGTTATCGTTCGGCCCTACGAGGGAGGAGGTTGATTTAAAGAACACGATCGGTTCTGTAGGGATAGCCGCGTTTGTTTCACGCGCGTGATCCGCATAGTTCAGGCCGATGCAGATGATCTTGGAAGGACGTTGCACGCAGGAGCCCAGCCTTGTGCCTTCGGGCAATTTGGGGCATTTGTCACCGTTTGCCGACCACCATGCCGCCAGGCGGCTGAGGCCGTCTGTTTCAAAAAAACGCTCCCCGAAATCTTCCCCGAAAGCAGACACATCAAACATCCCGGCTTCTGTTACCACACCGGGTTTTTCTTCTCCCAACAATCCGAACCTGATAAGTTTCATTCGTTAATAGTTTATCTAGTAATTATTTATTTTTTAAGTTGACTTCGGGACGGCCAGGCGAATCATCACTTTATGTTTAAAGCTGTTTGTACTTGTTTATAACCAATGCGGCCGTTCACCACTTTTACTTCGTAATAATCTTCCTTTTCACCATCAGGCATCTGCAGCCCCACCACGCAATGATCTTCGGATACCACCTGGATATAAGGTTTAGCGCCTTCCGGCACCGGCAGTTCCAGCTCGCGGCGGATGCCGCCATATTCGAGATACACGCCTTTGGTACCCGGCTCCTTCGCTTCTTTCAGTTTTACGATGAAGTGCGCGATGATCTGGCCGGATTTTATTTCTTTGTCATACTCCTGCACCATTTCCTGCTGGCGGATGGCGTCTCCCAGGCCCGCCACCTTTTCCATATACTGGTAGATACGTTTCGGCGGAGAAGGCACCCAGTTGATCTTCAGCGACGCTTTATCCTGCGAGCCATGGTAATACCTCGTGTCCCTGTTCGGTTTGATAAACCCGATCCACACGCTGTTCGGCTCGTCCCAGAACACTTTATAGACGGATGAATCCGGGTAACCTTTGATCAGCGGCACATCGTTAAAAGTTCTTTCGTACTTCAGCGTATCCACCGTGAAATTGAATTGAATAGCAGAGGTATCCTTGTCGCGGTCCAGGATGGTGACGGTGAAAGTGCCGCCGGGCGTAGCCGGTACCACGGGATTTTCATCGCTTTTATATTCATCCTTTTTTTCCCCGGAAGGGCCGCCGCAAGCGGCGAGCGTAAGCAGCAATGCAAATGATAAGAGGCGTTGCATCAGTTATTGAGTTTAATAAAGCCGCCGTCTATCGGGTAGTCGCAGCCGGTGAGGAAACCTGCTTCGTCCGAGCAGAGGTACAGGGCCAGGTATCCCACTTCGTCAGGCTTTGCCATGCGGCCGATGGGCTGCGTTTTGGAAAGCTTTTCAAACATCTCCGCTTCTTTACCGGGATAGTTTTTCGCGATAAACCCGTCTACAAACGGCGTATGCACGCGCGCGGGCGATACGCAGTTCACCCGGATCCCGTCCGCGAGATAATCTTTCGCCACGGAAAGCGTCATGGTGAGTACGGCGCCTTTACTCATGGAATAAGCGAAACGGTCAGGAATGCCCACGCTGGAAGCAATGGAAGCAACGTTGAGGATCACCCCGCCGCCCTGCGTTTTCATCTGTTCTATCACGGCGTACATACAGTTGTACGTTCCTTTTACGTTTACGGAATACACCCTGTCAAAGTCCTGCTCGGAGGTGGATTCCAGCTTGCCTACATGGGCAATGCCGGCGCAGTTCACCAGGATGTCCAGCCTGCCGGCGGCGGCGGCTACATTTTTCATAACGGTGGAGACGGCAGCCTGGTCCGCCACGTTCACGGCATGTACCTGGGCTTTGCCGCCCGCAGCGGTAATCTCGTTCACAGTACCCTGGCCTGCTTCTTCATTCAGCTCCAGTACATGCACAGTGGCGCCGCTGGCGGCAAAACACCGTGCAATAGCCTGGCCGATACCGCTGCCGGCGCCGGTTACCACTGCCACTTTTCCATCTAGTCGGAAAAAACTCATCTTTTACTTATTTTAAGGGTTCTAAAATACCTCAATATTATGCCTTATTGCAATTCTTTTTTACCCTGATTATATACTTTCTTCACTATTTTTAAGGCCATCTAAATCGATCTCTGTGAAAAATATATTTATCCTGAGCTTATTACTCTTCTCTTTCCCCGGTTTCAGCCAGCAAATACCCCTGAATAAATACGGCCTGCCCGTGGTGAACAGCATCACTTTATACAAAGAGATCGTTCAGGCCGATCCATCGCAGGCGCTCGTGCATGTAACCGATTTTGCCATGGATGTGCGTTATGCCACCAAAGACAATTTCACCAAAACCGTACTGTACCCCTTCCCCGCCGTATACCTGCGCCGCCCCGCCTATGAGGCTTTGCTGAACCTGAAGGAATACCTGGAACCGCTGGGCCTGGGTATTAAGATCTTTGACGGGTACCGCCCCTACCGGGTAACGGAAAAGATGTGGGAAATAGTGCCGGACGACCGTTATGCCGCCGATCCTAAAAAAGGCTCGGGCCACAACCGCGGCGTGGCCGTGGATCTCACCCTCATTTACCTGAAAACCGGCCAGGAATTGCCCATGCCCACCCCTTACGACGACTTTACCGAAAAAGCCCATTTCGAGTACCAGGACCTGGACGAGGAGATAAAAGAAAACCGCCTGCTGCTGCGCACGCTCATGGAAGCGCACGGATTTATGGCCATCGAAACGGAATGGTGGCACTTTTATCTCAAAGAACCCCAAAAATACCCGCTCATGGATATTGGGTTTGAGGAGCTTAAATAAATTTTATAGCTTAACGGCCTAATTACTCACACGTCTATGCGAAATATCAAATTACTGATGACGTTGGCACTGGCCCTTGTTTGTGGCGTAAGCTCAGCGCAGAAAGCTAAGAACGGCTGGTTCAGCCTGTTCAACGGGAAAGACCTGAAAGACTGGGACATCAAGATCAACGGTCACCAGCTGAACGACAACAACGGCAACACCTTCAGGGTGCAGAACGGCAACCTCGCAGTGTCTTACGAGAACTACGATGAATTCAAAGAACAATACGGCCACATCTTCCACAAACGGAAGTTCTCCGCTTACCTGCTGGTGATGGAATACCGTTTTACCGGGGACCAGGTGAAAGGCGGCCCGGGCTGGGCAACCCGCAACAGCGGCGCCATGATCCATTCACAGGCAGCCAATACCATGGGCGTGAACCAGGATTTCCCGATCTCCATAGAAATGCAGCTGCTGGGCGGTCTTGGCAATGGCAACCGCACCACGGCGAACCTATGCACACCGGGTACGAACGTAGTGATGAACAACAAACTCATCACCGCGCATTGTGTGAACTCCACGAGCAAAACCTACAACGGCGACGTGTGGGTACATGCGGAAGTGCTTGTACTGGGTGATTCCATTGTGAAACACATCGTTGAAAAAGATACGGTGCTGGTGTATGAAAAACCGCAGATCGGCGGCGGCAACGTAAGCGGCCACAATCCCGCGCTGATGCAGAACGGCAAGCTGCTGTCCGAAGGATACATCGCCCTGCAAAGCGAGAGCCACCCGGTGGAATACAGGAAGGTAGAGGTGTTTGACCTCGCGCCTTTTATGAAAGACAAAAAGAAACTGGCGCAGAAAATAAAAGAACTGCAACAAAGGAAATAGGGATTACCCCTCAAATAAAAAGGGCTGGCCATGCGGTCAGCCCTTTTTTATGCGGCAGTATTTTATGAAAGGCGCCCGTAACCGGACAAGATGATCTGTTGCCCTTTTATCAATGCCGCATCTGCATCCGGCATCAATACTGTCCGGATATCCAGGGCTTCACAAGCCAGCGCATACAGTTGCGTATGCAGCGCGCCGCCCATCAGGTATACAGGAACACCGGCTTTGATTGCTTTCAGCTCTTCCCCTATCAGCAGGCCGCTGAGATAATAATAATTCTGTTCCGCCGGCATTCCTTTCAGCAGCTGGTTGGTGCGCACCCTGAAGCAATGCTGTAAGACCGGAATTTCCCGGCTATGCCGTACCGCGCTGATAAAACTTTCCCGGTTCGCGGGATCGCTGAATGCTCCGCCTTCGGCTACAGATCCCGCAAGGATGCCACCGCCCGAAAGCAGGGCAAAAAATTCGCCGGTCATAAAAGTATGAAAGCCCGTTACCTGCCCGCCTTGTACCCACACATGTTTGGAATGGGTGCCGGGTAATAACAATAATTTTTCCTGCTCTGTAACCGGCATGGACGCCGCGGCTCCCACGATCTTGGTTTCTTCCCCCCGCATTACATCGTCCGCCGTGCAGGCGCCGGAGATCACCAGTAGCGGGTTGTGACCGTTCTCTATGAATTCCGGCGTAAGGCCAGTGCCGTCCGTGTTGAAGGGAAGTTTTGTGTAAGGCAGTTCTACCAGCCCGATAGAGGAAGAAACCATACCGGACATTACAACCGGTATACCACTCAATGTTTTTCCCAGCTGATGTTCCATCTCACTGATCTGCCGGTTCAGAAAATCTGTATAATACATCTTCCGGCTGGTGCCGCCCTGCTGCTGCCAGGCCTTTGCTGTCTGCGCAATACCCTGGTCATTTTGCACGGTTGCCAATACCAACAGGTCATCCTTACGCACCAGGCGCAACCTGAAATTACTGGTTCCCCAGTCGCAGCTTAAAAAAGTATCCATGCCTGTAAAATTAATGAGCCCGTGCTGTCTCAGCGGATTGTACCCGTTCCACATTTCCCACGAGGAAAAGATAAGAGCAGGCGCCTAAACCACCCAGCACAGCGATAAAAATAAGCGCCGGTGCAAAATTTCCGCCACTGGCCAGGAACCCGATAGCGATCGGCACCACGATGCCGGCCAGCTGACCGATAAAATTAAAAACGCCCCCGGTCACATCTATCAGGGGTTTGGGCGCGAGTGTGGATACAAATATCCAGGTGATGGAAGCGAATCCCACCCCAAAAAAAGACAGGGACATAAACAGGATGATCAACCCGGGCGTATGCACATAATTCGCGCCCACGATGCTCGCGGAAAGCAGCAGCCCGGCGATGATCGGCCGTTTACGCGCTTTGGCCGCGGGCACTCCCCTGCGTACCAGGTGGTCCGAAAGAAAACCGGAACACAGCACGCCTGTAAAAGCGGCCAGGTAAGGTATGGAAGCGAGGTAACCGGATTTGATAAAATCCAGGCCCCGGTAATCCACGAGGTACTTGGGGAACCAGGTCAGGAAAAACCACAACGCGCCGTTCACCGCAAACTGCCCCAGGTAAATGCCCCATAGTTTCCGGTGCGATAATACTTCCCGGAGATCAGCCCACTGGAATTTATTTTTAACGCCATCGGCTGGCTGGTTGTCCAGCAACCCGCCGCCTTCTTCGATATGCGCCAGTTCCGCTTTATTGACCTTTTTATGCTGAAGCGGGTCCCGGTAAAAAAAGTACCACACAAATCCCCATACAACGCCCACCAGTCCGGTGATCACAAACAACCCCTTCCACCCTGTTTGGAACTGGATCTTCGACAATACGGGCATTAAAAACGCAAGGCCCAGGAACTGCCCCGAAGTATATACCGCGATGGCGGAAGCTCTTTCCTGGGTGGGGAACCAGCTGCTCACCACCCGGTTGTTGATCGGGAACGCTGGCGCTTCCAGTGCGCCGGTGGCCATCCGTAGCCCGAACAGGGACACGAAACCTTTTGCAAATCCCTGCAATACCGTAGCCAGCGACCAGCTTACCAGGCTGACGGCGTATAACATGCGCGGCGCAAACCGTTTCACTAGGATGCCGCTGGGTACCTGGAAAAGCAGGTAGGTCCAGCTGAAGGCGGAAAAGATCAGCCCCATCTGCACGGAAGAAAATTGAAACTCTTTGCTGATATCCGTAGCGGCCACAGCGAGGTTGCTGCGGTCCATGTAATTGATGACCACGTTGACAAATAAAAGCAACAATACCTGGTAACGGATGCGGGTGGGTTTTGCTGCCGGGAGCTGTGCGTGCATGTTAGTCTGTTTTACCATTCTGCAATACTTCCATCGGTATGGCGCCATACCGGGTTCTTCCAGTTGTGGCCTTCGGCGGCCATTTTACGCACATGCGCCTCATTGATTTCAATGCCAAGGCCCGGTTTATCGGGAATGCTCACATAGCCGGCTTTGTATTCAAACACGGTTTTATCAACCAGATAATCCAGCAGGTCGCTGCCCTGGTTGTAATGAATACCCAGGCTTTGCTCCTGTATGAATGCGTTATGGCAGGTAGCATCGACCTGTAGACAAGCAGCCAGCGCAATAGGCCCCAGCGGGCAATGCGGAGCGGCCGCCACATCAAAGGCTTCCGCCATGGACAATATCTTTTTACACTCCGTAATACCGCCCGCGTGCGACACATCCGGCTGGATGATATCGGCCACACCATCGGTGAGCAGGGATTTGAACTGCCATTTGGAAAACATCCGTTCCCCGGTTGCAATGGGTATCGCTACGTGGTTGGCGATCTCCCGGAGCGCTTCGTTATTTTCCGGGAGCACAGGTTCTTCAATGAACATGGGCCGGAAAGGCTCCAGTTCTTTGGCCAGTATCTTCGCCATCGGTTTATGCACGCGCCCGTGAAAATCGATGCCGATGCCGAATGCCGGGCCGGTAGCTTCGCGTACAGCAGCGATGCGGGCCACGGCGGCGTCTATTTTATCATAACTGTCGATGTACTGCAGCTCTTCCGTCGCATTCATTTTCACCGCCAGGAAACCCTGGTCCGCCATCTGGCGCGCGGCCGCACCCACGTCCGCCGGCCTGTCTCCCCCGATCCAGGAATATACCTTCATCGTATCGCGGGCCTTGCCGCCGAGCAACTGGTACACCGGCGCGTTGTAATATTTTCCTTTGATGTCCCACAACGCCTGGTCGATGCCCGCAATGGCACTCATAAGGATAGGCCCGCCGCGGTAAAAGCCTGACCGGTACATCATATTCCAGTGGTCTTCGATGTGCATCGGGTCTTTTCCCACCAGGTATTCCATCAGCTCTTCCACCGCCGTTTTTACGGTGGCGGCCTTGCCTTCGATCACCGGTTCTCCCCAACCCGTGATCCCTTCATCCGTTTCGATCTTCAAAAAAAGCCAGCGTGGCGGTACCTGGAAAAGCTCATAACTTCTGATCTTCATGATAGCTGTTTTTATGCCTGAACGGCCTGTACAAACTGACGGGCACGCTCTCTTAGAATTTCTATATCCGCGTCGGTTATTTTCTGTTTGATATTGACCAGCGCGCTGCCGATGCCAAAACCAACGGCGCCCGTTTTAAGCCAGGCGCCGATATTATCCAGGTTGATGCCCCCGGTGGGTAATAACGGGATATGCGGCAGCGGCCCTGCAATGTCTTTGATATAGGAAGGCGAAGTAGCGGGAAACACTTTGATGATATCGCCGCCCGCCTCGAAAGCGGTATAGATCTCGGTAGCGGTATAAGCCCCGGGAATACTGAGGGCGCCAAGTTTTTTCGTGGCGGCGATCACCGGTTCTTTTACGATAGGCGAAAGGATAAACCTTGCCCCGGCACTAACCGCATCGGCCGCCGCTACGGCGTCCAGCACGGTGCCCGCGCCAATGATCATGTTATCCCCGAGTTTGTCCGCCACCTGTTCTATCGCTTTCAGCGGGTTTTCCGAATTCATGGTGATCTCCAGCAGCCGGATGCCGCTTTCATACAAGACGGTGGCAATCCGCACTACATCCGATGGAGGCGCGCCCCTGAGAATGGCAATGATCCTGTGCGTGGTGATTTGTTCGTATACAGACATGCGGTTTTTATTTTAAAGATACTTTCAGCACACGGTCGTCCGCGGTGATGAACAACGTCCGGTAGTCGCCGGTAAAGGCGCAATTGGAAGTAATAAGGCTGGTTTTGATCCTGCCCAGCGCCGTCCCTTCTTTATTAAAGATCCAGACCCCTCCGGGGCCGGGCGCAAACACGATTCCTTTGTGATTGATCTTGATACCGTCCGGGCTGCGGTTTTCTTTTTGGAAAATGGCCATGCCGTCAAAGAAGATCCGCCCGTTCGTGAGATCCCCTTTTGCATCCAGGTCGTAGATGTACCAATGTGGTTTTTCCGGGTCCGAGTTCGCAACCAGCAGTTTTTGTTCTCCGGGGAAAAAGGCAATGCCGTTCGGCCGGGTAAGCGTGTCTGTGAGCAGGGTAACCGCTCCGTTTGCCGAAACCCGGTACACGCCATGATAAGACAGTTCCCTTGCCGGGTCCTGCGGGCCTTTTTCCAGCCCGTAAGGTGGGTCTGTGAAATAAATGTCCCCGTTGCTCCGGATGGCCAGGTCGTTGGGACTATTGAACTTTTTGCCGTTGTATTTATCCACCAGCGTAGTGTATAATGGCTTAGGGTTGGCTACCGGTGGGGTCATCACCGCCACACGCCTGTCGCCGTGCTGGCAAAGCACCAGCTGCCCGCGTGCATTGAGGGCCAGCCCGTTTGAGCCTAATTCTTCTCCCCTCTTTACTGACTGTGTATAACCGGAGGGCTCCAGGTATGCGGAGGCGCCCTTTTCCGCCGTCCATTGGTAGATGCGGTTTTGCATCACATCCGAGAACAGCAGCATTTTTTGTTTTTCCACCCACACCGGCCCTTCCACCCAACCGAATCCATCGGCGATGACGGTTACCTGCGCATGTACGTCTATCACCGCATCCAGGTCCGGGTGCATTTTTTCCACCACGGCTACGGGCGGGTGCTCCTGCGCCAGGGAAATGCTTACCGATGCCAGTATGATAAGAGAAAAAAACGTGGTCATGCTCAGTGGAATTTGTGATAGGGGTATCATTGACACTAGTAAATATAAACAGAAAAGCCGGCGGCTGCAATAGCGTCAGATATCCCTTTCCCTCATTCTGTTATCCAGGCCCTGTATAATGTAATTGTATGAGCCGGGTAATTTCCGCGCGGGAACGGACTGGGTCCGGTTCCACGGTTTCTACCTTTTCCACCTGTTCGGCCAATGAATCATCATTCACATGGTTCCTGATCCAATCCGAATAGTCCTTTTTTCCCAGGTGGTACATCCAGGTATCGTCATCCACGCCCATGGATAATTCGGTAAAGGTTTGCAGGTTGCTGGCCTTGAGTTTTAATTTGTTTTCCGGGCCTGTAAAAATAAAGCTGTCCGGTCCCATGTCACCGGTGGAGTATTTTCTTTTATGCCGTTGTAATACCTGCTTCGGCATCATGGTTCTCACCAGGAACGGCGCTTCTCCCGAGGGCCGGTGCCATACCAGGGCTTCTCCTTTCTGCAGAACGGTTTCAGCGGCCGGCGGCAGAGTTTTCCCTGTAATACCCGCAAAACTGAGCAGCGTGGCATTGGGATCCTCTCCCACCGCGATAATCGTGTTTGCCCGTTCCAGCAGCGGTTTGTGCAGCAGTTCCGGTTTGGTGGTGATGGCCATAAAATTGCAAAGGGCCTTTAGCGTGGCAAATGTATTCGGGTCCGCCGCTTCGGGCGCGAGGTGATGCGCTTCGTCCAGCAGCAGCCAGTGCGGCCGGCTTTTGCGCTGTTGCAGCTCGTGGAGGGCGGACAATAATTGTTGCAGGAATTTGGGTTTCTCTTCCATAGACAGGGCCAGCGTACAGGCTACAACGCTTTGCCGGGGCTGCTCCAGCAATTGCATGAGGGCTTCGATAGAAGGTGGCTGATGCGCATCGCCGATGGCAACAATACCCTGCATTTCCAGGTAATCGCCTTCCGGGTCTACCATGCAGAACTGGTAGCCATGTTGCAGCAATGTTTCCATAAAAGAGGCGGTAAGCGTGGTTTTTCCACCTCCGCTGGTGCCTGCCAGCAGGATGCTGCTGCCGTAAGGGCTCAGTTCAAAGGGCGTGTTGTCAAACCGGTCTCCCAGGTGGAGATAATGCCGCTGCAGCATCGGGTCGAGAGAAAGCAGGTCATCTTCCCGGATGCGGTCTGCCAGCTGGATCACACCGGCCCCATGATCCGCCGGCGTTACCCAGTCGCTGATCTGTTGCAGGGCGGGCAGGGCGTTGGCCACGCTTACGGCACATTCGGCCGATTGCAGCAGGGCGGTATCATTCTCCGCATCTCCCACCGCCACTACGTTATGAAGAGCGTAACCCAGCGCGTCCAGGGCCGCTTCCAGCCCTTTGGCTTTATTGATACCGGGCGGTAGTATCATTACCGCTCCTTTGTTAAAAATGATCTGCCTTTCAATGCCGAACTCCTTGATCACTTCCAGCACCGCGGCCTGGTGGGGCTCCCATGTAGCCAAAATTACCCGCCCGGCGGACAGCGGGTGTACGCCACGCTCAGCCAGTGCTTTGATAAATTCGGGCGGGGGCGGCTCGCCCAGCCTGGTTTCTTTCAGGGTAGACGGGTCGTAGAGCAAGGCACCGTTCTCCGCTACAATAAGGTCAAAGTGAATATGCTGGGGAAACAGCGCTTTGAGCTCGTCCAGCTCGCGCCCGGTGACCAATAGCAGCAGGCGGCCGCTGGCCTTCAGGGTTTTCAGTGATTCGATCACTTCGTCGGGTACGGCGCCATTATGGGCAATGGTACCATCATAGTCGGTTGCTAATACACGGTATCTCATGTACCCCGTAACACATGAATTATACCATACTACGCCTGCCAGGTCAAACTACGGCTGTTCGGCCGCGTATCACATCGCTGAAATGCTGAATATCTTATTGAACGATGATGGTGAGGGTGGATTTCGGCTGGGTGATCTCCGTTACGGGCACATCATCCCATTCGCGGGATACGTCCTGGAGGATATCGATCACTTTATTGCGGGTTTCTTCGTTTTCTTCCGCCAGGAAATATTCGAAATCGGTGATGGTGAGCAGGTAATTTTCTTCCGCCCCGTGCAGTTCGCGGAGGGAATCGTAGAGTGCGTCCAGGTTCCGGCCGAAATAATCGGGAAACTGGAAGGCGCGGGCGATCTCATCATAAAACCCGTCTATTTCGATGCAAATTTTTCCATCAATGGTGGCGTTGTAAGTCGCTTTCATATGGCAGGCAAGTTACAAAAAGGGAAGAAAAAGGGCAAATCGGGGCTTGTTTCCGCCGGTTAATTTTTCGATAACCGTTAAATTTTTCCCGGTTTTATTTCACAGCGCAACAGGGGCGCATACAGCGCCTTTAGATAACTTCGAAACCCGGTCGAACACCCTTTAGATAACCTTCACTTACCCCTCCCGGGCCTCATTTCCCCATTCTGTAACTTTAAGGAAAACGTTCATTATGGGAAAACAGATCAGTATCATCAAATTTACGGGCCGGGTGTGCAACCTCATCGGCTACCGGCGGGGCGGGGAGTATTTCTTCCGCAGCGCCCCGGAAAAAGTACGGCGTACTACCGCCACCCGGAGGGCTTCCCGGGCTTTTGGCATTGCCAGCGGGAAAGCCGCACTTATCCGCCGGGCCATTATGCCGCACCTGCATATGCCGCAAACCGCCGCGGTGGTGAACCGGCTCCAGCGTATCGTGATGCGCTCCCGCGGCGGGGAACCGCCACAGCTGGAAGGATTCCGCTTCAATACTTACACCGGCCTGGAAAAGATATTCCGCCAGGCGCCCGTGTTCACGGCGGACAATGTGTTGCGCATTCCCCCGCAGACACTGCCAGCGTATGGCAAAGCAACACACCTGGAGCTATCGGTGATCATCACCCGCATCAATTTCAGCACGGGTAAAGTAGAAGAAACCGATGTAGCCGGAGAAACGATAGACCTTTCACAGCCTTTCAAGGGCCTGGAACTGGGCTTCACCGCTCCCGCGCAGGGCATGCTGCTCGTTACTTTGCAGGCAAGGGCCGGTATCCTTTGCAATGGCAGGATAACCTACCTGTCGGACAGGCGATATATGGCGGCGGATATTGTTGCCGTGCTGCCTGCGCCGGAGCCCGCCGCTAAAGCAAAAAACAAAGGATCAAAACACAGCTCCTCCCGCACGTTCGTTTCATTCAGCGATATGCCTTATAAGCCGGAACAGGGGCGCCTGCCACTTGTTTCCAGGCGTGAATGAATACGCATCCCGCTTCCCTAATCCCTTCAATTATTGTGTGATCCCTTCCGGAACAGGACGTTCCCGGGTTTCCTATGTCTGTTAGTTTATAAAAGTATGGTTTGCCCCTGCCTTGCAATGATTTTCTCCTCATCACTGCCTCTTTTTGTAACGATCTTCTCTGTTCAGCTGCTTCATTTTTGTGTTTGCTCTTCCTTTTTTGCTGAAATCCCGTCTTCAACTCCCATCAACCTCTACTCCCGATCAAGTCCGGCTCAAGTCCGTAAACCCTATAATGATCATAGTGTTATACTACTACGTTACCACTGTGATGATTCAGACAACGAGTATCTGACACCTTAAAAGATAAGAATCATCCAATACAGCTATTTTTTGGGTAAGCTGATTAAATTTGCATACCTTATTATAAATATCTTACCTAAGAGCATCTATAATATCCTTGATAAATAATTCTCATTGCTATATAAAGTGAAAATAGGTACTAAATTTGTGCTTGGCTAATAACCTGTGATAAATACCCATCATTATGAGAGAAAATGTAGTTAGACATGCATTCCATAACCAAGTGTTAAAAAAAGCACACAATGACACTCGTACGTTTGTTATAAATGAATTGGGATTAAAAAATGGAGAATCTCGAGCCGATATTGCTGTTCTAAATGGTAAAATGATTGGGTATGAAATAAAAACTGAAAACGACACTCTAAATAGACTACCTTCTCAAGTCGCTTCATATACTCAAATATTTGACTGTGCATATATCATCGTTGCAGAGAACCATTTTAAGAATTGCCTGCAAATAATACCAGATTGGTGGGGAGTTTTCCTGATAAAGAATAAAAGCGCCGATTCCTATATATTTAAAAAAGTAAGAAATCCAAAACTCAATAAAAACCAAAACGCTTTTTGTATTGCACAGCTTCTTTGGAAAGAAGAAGCACTTGATTTAGCCCAGAATGTACTTGGCTTGAAGATTAAGTCAAAAACTACAAGACATGAGCTGTATCAAATTATCTCGAATCATGTTTCATCAAGAGAATTAAGTCCGATGGTCCTGAAATACCTCAAGATAAGGCAAGAATGGAGAAAAGATCATTTACCACTTTTGTAAAGTGGTGGTTACTCCCAACCCAAATCCAAACATTCGGACTACCTGGGGTAATCTCTTCTCTGACACACTTTGCAATGTGAAGATCTCCTTCTGAATATCCTTCTCCCATATAATATTTAGAACCATATAAATCATTGGCCAACTTTCGATACTGCTGATATGTACTAGAATCCTTTAAAGCCTTGCCCTTTACCACAATCCATTTTTCGTCATGCGTATATTTAATATTAGCACTTGAAGACATAGTTTTAGGATTAAACTCGAAGTACTCAGGTGATACAATACTATAATCCCCATAGTTAATCTCCCTGCTATAAGAAACTCCCGCCAACCTCTTTAAAACTTCAAGATAAAATTTCCATTCATTTCGATCCCATTCACTTACCCCCTCTTTAATGCTTCTAGAAGGAGGAAACGAAGTACCTACAAGTGAAAAAGACTTCCACTTATTTAGATAAGGGAAGGCTTCGAGTAGCGATACAATACTTTCAGAGAACCCATTTACATCAGAAAAATTAGACTCCTTTAAATCAAAGATTAAGTGACATTGCCTTGGTGAAAACCTTAATTGAGTTAACATTTTATCAATCTCTGTTTCTAAATCGGGAGAAAGAGCATCTCCGGGAGTTATTCTTACTGCAATTTCTTGTATTGAATACTTCCTACATATTCTATCTACTGTTGAAATTAATCTAGACGTGGAAGATAAATGAATAACTGGCTTGGGGACAATATTCTCCCTTGACAACATCTCAAAAATTAATCCAATAATGGGCGTATTATCTACGTTCCGAAAATTTAATAAAACTGTATCGACAAAACAATCCCCATTCCCCCATCTTTTAACAATTTTTTTGCAGAAAGATTCGGCGTGCTCATCTAATGTTTTTGGCTTCTTTCGTTCTGCATGGTCCCATTCTAAAGGCGTAACTTCAAACAATGGAACAATCCATTTTTTATGGCTAACAGTAAGCCTAGACAACGCCGTAAATTCGCCATCCTTTGACTTTAAAATTGGCAAATAAAAATCGTTTCTCATTAATTAAATTTTAATCGCTTAATTCAGTGAAGAATAATTTCCTTACTTGCCCCTGACCAACTAAATCTCCAAACTGGTGATATTTACCAGTCTCCTTTCTTATCCGACCCGCTACCAATGAGGGGTGAATTTTTAATCCTTTTGCTTGATTATTTATCGTTTCACTTGAAGGTGAAAACCGAACCAATGATTTCCGCCAAATCTCGTCAGGAATGAGTGCATTCAATGCAAAGGCATCAGCCTCCGCCTCAATATCACCCTTACCATTTTCCAAATCATCAAATATCTTAGATACTTCGGCACCTAAATGCAATAAAATGTGAGCAATTTCATGGAAGAGGACAAACCAGAAATTATCTAATCTATCATACCTCAGTGTGAGTGCTATTACGGGATAAATTTCATCAATCAAGAAGGCAGCACCATCTAGCCGTGTTCCGTCGATTTGCCCTTCCACTACAGTCCTAACTCCAATATCATTTAAGCGCCTGAAAGCTTTTAATGGCCCGTCTATTTCGACACTCAGCCCAGCTAACTCATGTAACCAATGATCAGTGATAAAATTTTTATTAAAAAACACATTTAGCTCTTGCTCACTCGCCTTTGTAATTACTCGTGCATACCAAGCGTTCAAAGCATAATCATTTAAGATCACATTGCTTGTAATCGTCCTTTTTGTAAAACCATGCTGCATTTCGTTTAACCCAGCAGCTGAAAAAAAATCTGATAACAATTTCCCTGATTGTTTTGCCGCGTCATTTAACGATCCGGTAAATCCCTTAAACCATTTCCTCTGATACATTTGTTTAAATGGATATTTCTTAATATCTAAAAAATCAGGGGATTCAATCTCTCTAATTTGAACATCCGCACTAAGGTCAATCTTTAAATTTTCCGCAATCTTAATAAGAGTTTTTAAACTAGCTGATTCATATTTTTCGGATTCTAACTTTTGAATCTGCTGTTCTTTCATTCCTATCCTATTGGCAAGTTCCACCTGCGTAAGGCCATTTGCAATTCTTGCTTTTATTAGCACTATGGGAAGTTCAGATAAATTCTTAACCTCTGTAAATACAATGCTTCCTGTCTTTAAATCTTCATATTCCCTAATGTCGCTCAACAATTCATTAAGCTTATACCGAATAGCCTCTTCTTGTATTTTGAGGAAATCAGGATGAACATTTGAAATACCTTCATAACCTGAAGTAAGGTCTTCCAAGGAAGCCTGGAACTGGTCAATTTGCGACTTTACAATTTTGTATTGTCTATCATTAGTAATCATATTGTACCTCCTCCTTTTAAATAGTTAACAATCCGGAGAATACCTTTCTCTTTACCACTCATTTTATCAATTTGGAAAAACTCAATAAATGTTTTTCCCGACGACCTCTCTGTAGATATAGAAGGAAAATATTCACCTGAATACTTCGCCTTTTGAAAAGTTGTACCCATTGTGAAATCTATAAAAACCGGATCTATTCTTCCAGGATCTACATAGCTGACGTCCCAAACAACTTCATAATCGTTCGGTTTCGGTTTTCCAGTAACATAACTTCCATCTAAATAGGCTTTAGGGCATCCTAAAGAGAATAAATGGTCTAATCCTTTTTTAAGGCCGTTAAATAAAATAAGTCGGTGTGGGTTAGTCGCAAAACTTGCAAAAACTTCTTGTATCGTCGCCTCGTGAATTCCTGGCGGAAGGAGCGGCCAAATTGTCCCTGGCACGATTATTAATGGTGGTATCATAACACAATAAAATTGTTGTGTCATGCAAACATCGTATTTATTTAGGGTATTAACCAAATTTATTTTGTTAATGCTTTGTAAATCAACATATGCCATTATTTATCAGTCAATAACAAGAAACAAAAGAATTAAAGCTTCAATCAATTGAAATTCAATATTTACACATTAATATAAAAAAAGGCCATCCCGGTTCCCCGGAACAGCCCTTTATACAGACAAAAAACTCTTCGCTTAATAGATCTTGTTCAGTGCATCCACGTACGCATGCACACTCGCATTCACGATGTCCGTGGAGTAACCGAAACCGTAGTAGGATTTGCCGGCGTGATGTACGCGCATGTTCACCTTGCTCACGTCTTCGCTGCCGCCGCGCATCGCCTGGATGCTGAATTCGTCCAGCGTGATATCATCCTGGATGATGGCGTGAATGGCGTTGATGGTGGCGTTCACCGGGCCGTTGCCCGCCGCGCTGGCTTCTTTTTCCTCGCCGTTGATGCGCAGCTTTACAGTAGCCATCGGGCGGAGGGGATCGCCGCATACTACCTGCAGCAGCGTTACTTTAATGCCTTTATCGTCGTAATGATCCGCATTTCCGTCACCCATCAGCACCAGCAGGTCGTGATCCGTGATCTCTTTTTTGGTATCGGCCATTTCGAGGAAACGGGCGTATACTTCATCGATATTGATCTTGTCGATCTTGTAACCGAGGCGCTCCAGGTGATGTTTCAGGGCGTGACGGCCGCTGCGGGCGGTGAGGATGATGGAATTGGATTGCAGGCCGATATCTTCGGGATTAAGGATCTCGTAGTTCTCGCGGTGTTTCAGCACACCGTCCTGGTGAATGCCGGAGCTGTGCGCGAAAGCGTTGCGGCCCACGATCGCCTTGTTCGGCTGCACGGGCATACGCATCATATTGGATACGAGATTGCTGATCTCGTAGATCTTTTTGCTGTTGATGCCGGTGGTGTAACCCAGCGCGTGATGCGTTTTCAGGATCATGGCCACTTCTTCCAGGGAAGTATTGCCGGCCCTTTCGCCAATGCCGTTGATGGTACATTCCACCTGGCGGGCGCCGTTCATAACACCGGCGATGGTGTTCGCGGTAGCGAGGCCCAGGTCGTTGTGACAATGCACGGAAATGATCGCTTTATCGATGTTGGATACATGATCCATCAGGTACTTGATCTTGGCGCCGTATTGTTCGGGCAGGCAGTAACCGTTGGTATCCGGGATGTTCACCACGGTGGCGCCCGCGGCTATCACCGCTTCTATCATCCGGGCGAGGTACTCATTGTCCGCGCGGCCGGCGTCTTCCGCGTAGAACTCGATATCGTCCACGAACTTACGGGCGTATTTTACCGCTTCCACGGCGCGTTCCAGGATGTTTTCCCGGGTGGAATTAAATTTGTATTTGATATGCATGTCCGACGAACCGATGCCGGTGTGGATACGCTTGCGTTTGGCATATTTCAGGGCGGCGGCGGCGGCGTCAATATCTGCCGTGTTTGCACGCGTGAGCGCGCAGATCACCGGCTCGGACACTGCTTTGGATATCTCCACCACGCTCTGGAAGTCCCCGGGGCTGGAGATAGGAAAGCCCGCTTCGATCACGTCCACGCCAAGCGCTTCCAGTTCCTTCGCCACAATGATCTTTTCGACGGTAGTGAGCTGGCAACCGGGCACTTGTTCCCCGTCGCGGAGGGTAGTATCAAAAACGTAAACACGATTATTATCCATGTCAGTAATTTGTAGGTTAGTTAAGGTTCTTCAATACTTGTGCGCCCATGGCATCGGTGCCCAGCACAAATTCATTGGGAGTATGTTTGTTCGCTATATCCATGGTACGGTAACCCTGGCGCAAAGTGGCATCCACCGCGCGGATCACCCGTTGTGATTCGTCTTTCAGCCCGAAGGAAATATCCAGCAGCAGGGCCGCGCTCAGGACGGAGGCCAGCGGGTTCGCAATGCCTTTGCCGGCAATGTCGTGCGCGGAACCGTGGATAGGTTCGTAGAAACCTATGGAATCGCCTACGGACGCGGAGGCCAGCATCCCCATGGAACCGGCGATCTGGCTGGCTTCATCCGTAAGGATGTCTCCAAACAGGTTGCCCGTTACTACCACATCAAAACGTTTCGGGTCCTTGATCAATTGCATGGCCGCGTTGTCTACGAACATATGTTCGGTTTCCACGTCCGGGTAGTCTTTGGCTATGGCCTGTACCACTTCCCTCCACAGGCGGGATGCTTCCAGTACGTTCGCTTTATCTACGGAGCAGAGTTTTTTCCTGCGGGTGCGTGCGGCTTCGTAAGCTTTGCGGGCAATGCGCTCCACTTCGTATTTATGATAGATCATCAGGTCCGAAGCCGAATTGCGGTCTTCACTCCTGTTTTTTTCTCCGAAATATACATCGCCGGTGAGCTCGCGGAAAAAGAGGATATCGGCGCCCTGGAGTATCTCCGGTTTGATGCTGGAGGCCTGCAGCAGGTCGTCGAACAGTTTGATGGGACGCAGGTTCGCATACAGGCCCAGTTCCTTGCGGATCTTGAGCAGGCCCTGCTCGGGGCGTACTTTCAGCGTGGGATCGTTGTCGTATTTCGCATGACCGATAGCGCCGAACAGGATCGCGTCGCTCTGGCGCGCTTTTTCCAGCGTGCTGTCCGGCAGCGGATCTCCCGTGGCTTCTATGGCTACATGGCCCATAATGCCTTCGTCGAAAGTAAACGTGTGTTTGTAGTTGGCAGCGATCGTCTCCAGTACTTTTTTCCCCCACGCTGTCACTTCCTGCCCGATCCCGTCTCCGGGTATAACCAGTATTTTCTTCGTAACTCCCATTAGATTGTATTAGAAATTAAAAGGTCTAGTAGTTTCGTATGTGTTGATTTCTTTGCTGAGGCTGAGCAGGTAGTCGATGTCGTCGTACCCGTTCAGCAGGCAGGTCTTTTTATACGGATTGATGTCAAAATTTTCCTGTTCGCCGGTAGCGCTGATGCGGATGAACTGTTCTTCCAGGTTCACTTCCACCTGTGCGGCGGGGTCTTTTTCCACGGCGAGGAAGATCTTTTGCAGGAACTCATCGCTCACCTGCACGGGCAGGATGAAGTTGTTCAGCGCATTGTTCTTAAAGATATCCGCAAAAAAACTGCTCACTACTACCTTAAACCCGTAATCGGCCAGTGACCAGGCGGCATGCTCGCGGGAGGAGCCGCAGCCGAAGTTTTTGCCGGCCACCAGTATGCGGCCTTTGTAGATGGGATTGTTCAGCACAAAATCTTTCTTGGGAGCATCCTGTTCGTCAAACCGCCAGTCACGGAACAGGTTCTCGCCGAACCCTTCGCGGGTGGTCGCTTTCAGGAAACGCGCGGGAATGATCTGGTCTGTGTCTATATTTTCTATCGGTAACGGTACTACGGTAGACGACAGGTTAGCAAATTTTTTGTCCATTGTCAATAGTTATATCAGTTCTCTAACGTCGGTCACATTGCCGGTGATGGCTGCCGCCGCCGCGGTGAGCGGGCTGGCCAGGAAGGTACGGGCGTTCGGCCCCTGCCTGCCTTCAAAGTTACGGTTACTGGTGGCGATGCAGTATTTGCCCGCGGGGATCTTGTCCTCGTTCATACCCAGGCAGGCGGAACAGCCCGGCTGGCGCAGCTGGAAACCGGCCGCTTCAAATACTTTGTCGATCCCTTCGGCAATGGCCTGCGCCTCCACCTGTTTGGAGCCCGGCACGATCCAGACGGTCACGTCATCCGCTTTCTTTTTCCCTTTTACAAACTCCGCCACCATTCTCAGGTCTTCGATGCGGGAATTTGTACAGCTGCCGATGAATACATAATCCACCTTTTTGCCCAGCAGGCGGCTGCCCGGCTGAAGGTCCATGTACCGGAGGGATTTGGAGAAAGAAGGCTGCTCCTTCTCGTGTATGTCCGCCAGCGCCGGGATATGCTGCGTCACACCCATGCCCATCCCGGGATTGGTGCCGTAGGTGATCTGCGGTTCAATATCCGCCGCGTCGAACACCAGTACTTTGTCAAACTCCGCGTCCGCATCGGAATGCAGCGTTTGCCAGTAAGCCAGGGCATTGTCCCAGTCCGCGCCCTTCGGGGCAAACTCGCGGCCTTTGATATAATCGAAGGTCACCTGGTCCGGCGCTATCAGCCCGCCCCTGGCCCCCATTTCGATGCTCATGTTGCAGATGGTCATGCGCGCTTCCATGCTCAGGTTGCGGATGGCCTCGCCCGCATACTCCACAAAATACCCGGTGGCGCCGGAAGCGGAGATCTGCGAGATGATATATAAAATAATGTCCTTGGACACCACTCCCTTCTTCAGCTGCCCTTTCACTTCGATCTTCATCCTTTTGGGCTTGTATTGCAGGATGCACTGGGTAGCCAGTACCTGCTCCACCTCCGAGGTGCCAATGCCGAAGGCAACGGCTCCAAAGGCCCCGTGTGTGGAAGTATGACTGTCCCCGCACACGATGGTCATACCCGGCAGGGTAATGCCCAGTTCAGGCCCTATCACGTGCACAATGCCCTGGTAAGGGTGGCCCAGGCCATACAGCTCCACGCCGAATTCAGCGGTGTTTTTGGTCAGCATTTCCACCTGTTTGCGGCTCAGGGCCTCTTTGATGGGGAGGTGCTGGTCTATGGTAGGTACGTTGTGGTCCGCCGTGGCACGGGTCTTCCCCGGCCTGAACACCGGGATGTTCCTTTTCCTCAGCCCGTCAAAAGCCTGCGGGCTGGTCACTTCGTGGATAAAATGGGTGTTGATGTACACCGCATCCGGGAAACCCGGCTTACTGGCTACGATGTGGCTGTCCCAGATTTTATCAAATAATGTTTTCCCCATAATTCTCCTTAAATTTGCTTTCCTTCCTATTTACACCTTCAAATCTAATTGACACATTTATACCACAGATCGTTAAATTTGTCATTATTACGATTCGCAAAGGCGATATATAACCATTAACCTATTAAGGATCAATAATTTACAATTCCGTAACAACGATGTCCAACACGCAGAACGATGCTTTATTCATATTAATAAAAACGCTCACAAAAGCCGAAAAAAGGAACTTTCAGCTGGCATTTAACCGGGACAACACAAAAGAAGACGTACTTTTTATCCAATTGTTCAACACCCTGGACAAAATGAAGGAGTACGACGAGGAGCAGGTGCTGAAACGCATCCCGGACATCAAAAAACAGCAGTTGAGCAATGTAAAGGCCCACCTGTACAAACATCTTCTCACCACTTTACGGCTGTTATACAAAACCAAAGACCCCCTCATCGAGCTGCGGGAGCAGCTGGACTATGCCCGTGTGCTGTACAACAAGGGGCTGTACCACCAGAGCCTGAAGATCCTGGCCAAGGCCAAAACCAGCGCCCGGGAGCAGGAAGAAGTGATGCTGTATTTCGAGATCGTGGAATTTGAGAAACTGATCGAAAGCCGGCACATCACCCGCAGCCTGGACAACCGGGCGGAGGAACTGAGCGACGAAAGCCGGATCATCAACGAACAGCTGAACAATGTGAGCAAACTCAGCACACTGGCCCTCCGCATGTACGGCATGTACCTGAAGCTGGGGCATGCGCGGGATGAGAAGGACTCCATGATGCTGAAGAGCTTCTTTGAAGCGAACCTGCCGGTAGTGCAGCAGGGCAGCATGAGTTTTTATGAAAAGATATACCTCTACCAGGCTTATTGCTGGTACTATTATATTTTACAGGATTTTGTGATGTATTACCGGTATACCCAGAAGTGGGTAGACCTGTTCACCGAGTACCCTACCCTGCGCGATACCGATGTGGACCTTTACATCAAAGCGATGCACAACCTGCTCACCGCGCATTTCCACACCATGAACCATGAGAAGTTCACAGAGGTACTGGCGGAAATGGAGCACTTTATCATTGAAAAAGAAGAAAGCCTGAATGAGAACACGCGTACCTCCGCGTTCGTGTATCTCTACACCGGCAAGATCAACCGCCACTTCCTCGACGGCACCTTTTCCGAAGGGCTGAAGCTGGTGGGCGAGGTGGAATGCAAGATATCGGAGCACCAACTCACCGTGGACCAGCACAGGGTGCTCGTGTTTTATTACAAGATCGCCTGCCTGTATTTTGGCAGCGGGGATAATAACAACGCGATCGTATACCTGAATAAAATTATCCACTTACGCATAGGTAACCTCCGGGCGGATATTCAATGTTTCGCGCGTATCCTTCACCTCATCGCGCATTATGAGCTGGAGAACTACAGCCTGGTGGAATACCTGATCAAATCCGTATATCATTTTATTGCGAAGAACAAAGACTTGAGCCTGGTGATGGAAGAGATATTGAAGTTCCTGCGCAAAAATATGTATGCCAATCCCAAGGCGCTGCGCACGGCGTTCAAAGACCTGAAAGAGAAGCTGGAAGTGATTGCGAAGAACCCTTACGAACGCAGGAGTTATCTGTACCTGGACATTGTGAGCTGGCTGGAAAGTAAGATCGACGGGATACCGGTGCAGGACGTGATCAGGAAGAAGTTTATTAACAAAGTTCCGCGCATTTAAGTTAATGCGTATTAACAAAAAAGCAATACACACATAACATTGTGGATATCGTTGAACGCCGGAAAACAAAAGTTTCCGGCGTTTTTTCATATTAAAAACGGGCTTCCAAAATCCTGTGTTTCAGTGTAATTTTCGCCACACATTTTGAGTGAGCTAATACGTGCCAGATTTTCAACACATTCTGCTTTTCTATCATACCAAATACCTGCTTTTAGGTGTGAATAGCGTGTATTGTACGCCCCTTCTGTCTTCCCGAAATGTTCACAATCTTTATCCACACCTGTGAGGAACTTATATGTATGAGAGGGTCGTTTGATCAATATATTTGCAACAGTTCTTGACTTCGTTGTACTGGCTTCGAACGTTTCTAAAACGAGTAGAATTAATAGGGAATCGTGTGGAATTCACGAGCAGACGCGCTACTGTGATCCCCTATATGCCGGATGTTTTTAACTGCCACTGTCCCGGAAGGGGCGGGAAGGCTCACCCGGCAAGGGAAAGCCAGGAGACCTGCCAGAACAACGTAATTGTCAAAACCTTCGCGAAATAAGGTTATGGCGAGCTTGACCCCCGGATGTACTTCCTCAAAGGATAACGCTCTCCCGTCTCCCTGAATACCGCGACCTGACTAACTTAACTACAGGATAGTTAACCGTATAAAAAATTGCTATGAGTAACGAGAATGAAATCTTATTGAAAGACAACAAGGACAGGTTCGTGCTGCTGCCGATCAACTATCCTGCCATCTGGGAACAATACAAACGCCATGAAGCCAGCTTCTGGACCGCCGAGGAAATCGACCTCAGCGGCGACCTGTCTGACTGGGCCAAACTGAACGATGGCGAGCGCCACTTCATTTCCCACGTACTGGCATTTTTTGCCGCCTCCGACGGTATTGTGAACGAGAACCTGGCCGTGAACTTCATGAGTGAAGTACAGATCCCCGAAGCCCGCTGTTTTTACGGCTTCCAGATCATGATGGAAAATATCCACTCCGAAACGTATGCCCTCCTGATCGATACATATGTGAAAGACCCGGTGGAAAAAGACCGTCTTTTCCATGCGATAGACACCGTGCCCGCCGTGAAAAAGAAAGCCGAATGGGCCCTCCGCTGGATCGAGAACGGCACCTTCGCGCAGCGCCTCGTGGCATTTGCCGCCGTGGAAGGCATCTTCTTCAGCGGTAGCTTCTGCTCCATCTTCTGGCTGAAAAAACGCGGTCTCATGCCCGGCCTCACCTTCTCCAACGAACTGATCAGCCGCGACGAAGGCCTGCATTGCGAATTCGCCTGCCTGCTGTATAGCATGCTGAACGCCAAAATGAGCGAAAAAGAAGTGCACGAGATCATCGGCGACGCCGTAACCATCGAAAAAGAATTTATCACGGACGCATTGCCCGCCGCGCTCATCGGCATGAATGCGGACCTGATGAAACAATACATCGAGTTTGTAGCGGACCGCTGGCTGCAGGCGCTGGGTTGCAGCAAAATGTTCAACAGCGCCAACCCCTTCGACTTCATGGAAATGATCTCCCTCCAGGGAAAAACCAACTTCTTCGAAAAACGTGTGGGCGATTACCAGAAATCCGGTGTGATGGGAAACAAAGAGACACAGACATTCAGCCTGGACGAAGATTTTTAGAACCAACAGACAATACTTCAACCCATTATATTTATTCACCCAGTTAAATTCATTACACTATGTTCGTTATAAAAAGAGACGGAAGAAAAGAATCTGTCAAATTTGATAAGATTACGGCAAGGGTAGAGAAGCTGTGTTACGGATTGGCGCCGGAATATGTAGATTCGATAGACGTAGCGAAGAAAGTGATCCAGGGCCTGTACGACGGCGTTACCACTACCGAGCTGGACAATCTGGCTGCGGAAACGGCCGCGTCCCTGACGACCAAACATCCTGATTATGCGCAGCTGGCTTCCCGCATCGCGGTGAGCAACCTGCATAAAAATACGATCAAGTCGTTTTCCAAAACGATGAAAAAACTATACGATTACATCGATCCGAAGACCGGCAAACCCGCCGGCCTGCTGAGCGATGAAGTATGGGAAGTGATCCGCAAAAATGCTGATATACTCGATTCCACCATCATTTACGACCGCGACTTTGCTTTTGACTACTTCGGTTTCAAAACGCTGGAGCGCTCTTACCTGCTGAAGATCGACGGCAAGATCGCCGAACGCCCGCAGCATATGTTCATGCGCGTGTCCGTAGGCATCCACAAAGACGATATCGACTCCGCGATCAAAACATACAACCTGATGAGCGAGCGCTGGTTCACACACGCCACGCCCACCCTCTTCAACGCCGGTACGCCCAAACCCCAGATGAGCAGCTGTTTTTTGCTGACCATGCAGGGCGACAGCATCGACGGTATCTATGACACCCTGAAACAGACCGCCAAGATCTCCCAGAGCGCCGGCGGCATCGGTCTCAGCATTCATAATATCCGCGCTACCGGTTCATACATCAGCGGCACCAACGGTACATCCAACGGCATTATCCCCATGCTCCGCGTGTTCAACGACACCGCGCGTTACGTGGACCAGGGCGGCGGCAAACGCAAAGGCGCTTTCGCCATCTATCTGGAGCCCTGGCATGCCGACGTATTCGAGTTCCTGGACCTGCGTAAGAACCATGGTAAGGAAGAGATGCGCGCCCGCGACCTTTTCTACGCCCTCTGGATGCCCGACCTGTTCATGAAACGCGTGGAAAGCAATGGCGACTGGAGCCTGTTCTGCCCCCACGAAGCACCCGGACTGGCTGATTGCTGGGGTACGGAATTCGAAAATCTGTATGAAAAATACGAAGCGGAAGGCCGCATGCGCAAAACCGTAAAAGCACAGGACCTCTGGTTTGCCATCCTGGACGCGCAGATAGAGACCGGCACGCCTTACTTGCTGTACAAAGATTCGGCTAACCGCAAATCCAACCAGCAGAACCTCGGCACCATCAAAAGTTCCAACCTCTGCACAGAGATCATTGAATATACCTCCGAGAACGAAGTAGCGGTATGTAACCTGGCCTCCCTGGCGCTGCCCCGCTTTGTAATAGACGGTAAGTTCGACCACCAGAAGCTCTACGACGTAACCTACCAGGCTACGCTGAACCTGAACGTGATCATCGACACGAACTATTACCCGGTAGAAGAAGCACGCCGCTCCAACCTGCGCCACCGCCCCATCGGCCTGGGCGTACAGGGCCTCGCGGACGCGTTTTTCCTGCTGCGTTATCCTTTCGAAAGCGAGCAGGCGCAGAAGCTGAACAAAGAGATCTTCGAAACCATCTATTTCGCTTCTCTCACGGCCTCTAAAGACCTGGCGAAGAAAGACGGCGCATACGAAAGCTACGAAGGCTCACCGGCCAGCAAAGGCATCCTGCAGTACGATATGTGGAACGTTACGCCGTCAGCGCGTTGGGACTGGACCGGCCTGAAAGCCGAGATCAAGACCCACGGCATCCGCAACTCCCTGCTGCTGGCCCCCATGCCTACCGCCTCCACTTCACAGATCCTTGGCAACAACGAGTGTTTTGAACCATACACTTCCAACATCTACACCCGCCGCGTACTGAGCGGAGAGTTTGTGGTTGTGAACAAACACCTGCTGAAAGACCTCGTGGAACTGGGCCTGTGGGACCATGACATGAAGAACAAGATCATCGCTGCCAACGGCTCCGTACAGCAGATAGACGAGATCCCCGGCAACATCAAGGAACTGTACAAAACCGTTTGGGAGATCAAACAACGTACGATCATTGACATGGCTGCGGACCGCGGCGCATTCATCTGCCAGAGCCAGAGCCTGAACCTGTTCGTGGACACGCCTTCAGCCTCCAAGCTTACTTCCATGCACTTCTACGCCTGGAAAAAAGGCCTGAAGACCGGCATGTATTACCTGCGTACACAAGCAGCGACACAAGCCGTTCAGTTCACCGTTGAAAAACAAGGCGGACAGAACATGATCCCCGTAATCGCACCGGCAGAAAATACCGAGGACGAACTGGGCGTTCCTGTAGGCGCGGTTTGTACAATGGAAGAAGGTTGCGTGACCTGCAGTGCCTGATTAAACTGAAATATTTTAAATAGCATAAAAAGCCCGGGAACAACTCCCGGGCTTTTTTATTGACCGTGTTTTCTGAACCCGATCTCAGTACGGGGTTCCTGCGGAGGGCTGATCAGTTGTTTCAGGTAATCGAATATCACCTGGATATCCAGCCCCTGGGAGTTTACTTTTCCTTCCAGCTTTTCCAGCTGCAGCAATACATCTTTGTGTATGGAAAGCATCTCGCGCATCTTAACGAAGATTTCAATTATACGGATGCTTACCTGCATCGCCCGTTCGCTGCGCAGCACGTTAGCCAGCATCAGCACGCCATGTTCGGTAAAGGCGACCGCAGAATGCCCGCCCAGATGCTGTTTGGATGGTATCGCATTTTGCGATACCATTGAAAGCGCCTCCTGCTCTGATAATTGGAACATAAAATGCTCAGGGAAGCGGTCCATATTGCGTTTCACCTGCTCTCTCAGCCTGAAAGGCTTTACACCATACAATTCAGCGAGGTCCTTGTCCAGCATTATTTTCTTTCCCCGGATCATATAGATCTTGTCCATTACCAGTTCTTCAGGTATCTGAAGTTGCTTTTTAGCTTTCGCCATTATTACGAATTTTTCAGCTCCATGCCGAAGGGTTGGCAAAGAGGGCCGGGTTAACAATTAACTATAAGACACTTTATCGGTAAGTACGGGGGAAAAGGCAAGCATTTTTTTCAGGTGGTCGCAAATCACGACCGCTCCGGATCATTTTATTTAGGTGTTTCTTTAGTATCTTCAGGTACAAGTTCCACCCTATGCCAGAAAACAATAACATCCGCCCACTGATAAACCTTGCCGGGAAAGTTCTTTTTGTCATCGGCCTGGTGCTGAATGTACTGATGATCTTTTTCGGGTTCTGGCCCAGCCTGGTATTTCTTCTCATCATGCTGGCGGGGGCGGGTATGTTCTCCCTCAATCGTGATGTGCCGGAGATCAACATCCCGGAAAATATCATCCGGTCCGTTGCGCCTTCTTTGAAGATTGTTTTTATCACCCTGCTGGCTGTGATCGCGGGCGGCGTGTTACTGATGCTGCTGACGCGGAACTACAGCAAAGCCAGCACCACCCGCAACGATTGCAGCGAGATCAGCGCTTCGCTGAACAGTTATTACCAGCATCATAAAAAATACCCCGGCAGCCTGGACGAGATCATCGGCATAAACCCGCTGCGCCGGAAGTGGAACCAGGACGGATGGGGAAATCCATACCGCTACAATACCGGGCACAATGTCACATCATTTACCCTCGTTTCTCCCGGGAAAGACGGGAAGTTTGACTCCGGGGACGATATCGTAGTCAAACAGGCGCAACGCATTGAGAAATAATAAAATACAACCACCCCCTCGTTAAACCTCCAAACTTCCCTTAAATTTGCAGTCCGATATGGACATCAGCATCAACAAATACATCGCAGAAACCGGCTTTTGCAGCCGCAGGGAGGCAGACAAATACATTGACCAGGGCAGAGTAACCATCAATGACAATATCGCTTCCAAAGGCAACCGCGTGGAAGAAGGCGATGTGGTGGAAATAGACGGGGAACCCCTGAAGAAAAAGAAAGCGCCCGTGTATATCGCGTTGTACAAACCCAAAGGCATCACCTGTACCACGGACCTGAAAGACAAAACCAATATCATCGACTACGTGGGCTACAAATCCCGCATCTTCCCCATCGGGCGGCTGGATAAGCTCTCCGAAGGCCTCATTTTCCTTACAAACGACGGCGATATTGTCAATAAAATACTGCGCGCCGGCAACCAGCACGAAAAAGAATATATCGTCACCGTAGACAAACCTGTGACCATGGAGTTCATCAAAACCATGCGTAGCGGCGTCCGCATCCTGGGTGTATATACCAAAAAGTGTTTCGTGCAGCAGGAAGCCCCGAACCGCTTCAGGATCATCCTCACACAAGGCCTCAACCGGCAGATCCGCCGGATGTGCGAGGCATTGGGCTATAAGGTGACCACCCTCAAACGCATCCGTATCATGGGTATGACGCTGAAGGACATCCCGCCCGGCAAATGGCGTTATTTTACCAAAGATGAAGTAACCCTGATGAACGACATGGTGGCCAACAGCAGCAAAACAGCCGACAAATCGGACCTCGGCGGCATGGACGAATAGTTACCAGAGCGGTATCAGTTCCACTTCCACTTCCTCATCATGCCCGTTATTTTCATCATGCAGCGACCGTGTGCCTCTTTCCGCATGACGCTGTGCCCTTACGATCACTTCCATTTCAAAATCCACCTTACTCGCGCCAAAAGCATGTTTCCGTACGCCTTCATGATCAAAATCGCCGCGGATATCCGTAAAGCTGTTGATGATCGTGCCCACCGGTTTGTCTTCCACATTGCCGAGATATTTGCCTACAATCCCGGCCACCTGTGTAACAATATCCAGCGCCACGCCCACCGGGCTTGCATTGGACGCCAGGCTGGTAACGGTCCCCATCAGCGTCTTGTATTCCGAATCGTTTTTCAGATCGGCCATGACCTTAGCCGTTTCGCGTAGGGCTTTTTTGCTTTTGATCACGGAACACATCGTGTGGATCTGTTTGGGCGCCACCTTGTCCGTGTCATTCTGCTGCCAGTAAAAGATCGTTTTGTTGATAGGCAGGTGTTCGTTGTCCCCTATCCTCGGGAAGCCCTGCAGGTCTATCCCGCCGATCAGCTGGTTGTTGATGTCGCTCACCACGATAGTGAGGCAATACAGTTTTGCAAACCCGGGGAATACGAGGAACGGCTCGGTATTGTTGTCTTTTACAAAAGGCGGCAGCAACCGTAATTCAATTCCGGTAAGTTTGTCTGATGTGGGGATATCCCTCGCTACTTTTTTCAGGTCGCTGGCAAATTTGCCGGCCGTCGGGAGATCCTGCGGAGCGGTGAATACTACGCTGGTTTCGGGGTTTAAAAATTCAATAGCCATATGATTATATTTTATTGGAGGTTTAATCTTCAACTGTGATAGAGATATACAGGTCATCCTCATTGTACTCCGGTTCCGCCGCGCTCAGCTCGCTCCAGCCGGTGGTTCCGTTGTCCGGTCTGCAATCATCGTCAAAGCCCACATCCATCACCAGCACCCTGTGTTTGGCTGCGGTCTTGAGTTTTTTATAAAGGTTCTTGGCGGGCATTTTCCAGCCGTTTGTCTTGGTGATATTACCATCTGTACGGTCTACCGGTATGAGCGCCACCAGGTCTTCATGCGTCATATCCTCTATGGCCTCTTTCAGGCTCGCATTGTGCGATGCGTGATGCCCTACTTTATACAGGACGGTATTCTGCAACATGTTCCGGATGTTAAAATCCCTGTGAGCCCCTTTCCATTCAAGGGTTTTCCAGGAATTCCAGTTGCCGGTCTGCGCATCCCCTACAAAAAGCAATACTTTCTGCGATTCCACCAGTTCAAACGCCAGCACGAGGCTTGAGTTGTTCGTATAACTATCCATGTACAAAGCAAGCCTCTCCACCTGGTTCAGCCAGTCGCTGTCGATGGTGCGATAGTCGTTCCGGGGGTCATCATAAAGACCGATGAACGCACTGTCTATTTTTTCTTTCGAACGTTTGTAATGCAGGTTAAAAGGGAACTGCTGTTCTTCACGGCCGGTAATACCATTTTTGTTTTCCAGCGCATGCGCCAGCTTTTCCGCGCCTGAAAATGCGAGTTCCAGTTTATGATCGTAGGTTTCATCTTTATTCGCGGTGATGTCGTACAGGAAAGCGGGATTACGGGGCGGGCCCAGCACATATGCTTTTAGCTGCTTCTGGGTGAAGCGGGGTATGTTTTCTACTGTTCCCGGCTCCAGGTATTTGACGGGCTTTTTGCCCATCTTACGCAGTATTTTCATGGCTTCCAGCGGCACTGCGGGGCCGTCGTCCGTGGCGCCGTAAAAGTCGAGTATATCTTTGGTAATGGGGAATCCTTCCTGGAGGTTTTTCTGTTGCAGGTGCTGGTAGATAACGCCCATTTTGTCCAGCAGGTTCTGCTGTTTGAGGCGTAGTTTGTTCGCAGGCGGATCACGTGGGTCGTCCAGCCAGGGCAGCCACACCTGTTTCACTTTATCTTTAAAAAGATCGGCGGCGTGTAAAAAACCGGACACATGATCGTTGTGCTGGTGCGTGGCCACCACCAGGTCCAGCAGGCCGCCGGAAAGTTCGTTATCCAATATGTGTTTCACGATCTTTTGCAGCCTTTCTTTGGATTTATTGCTGTTGCGGAAAGAACCGCAATCTATCAGCACATGCGACTTCTTCTCCCCGTCTATGAATTTCAGCAAAAAACAATCACCCAACTCTCCCACCTGGAACATTTTTATATTCACTTTCATGATCTTTGTTTTTAGAAACCATTGGAATGGAGATGTGAAAAACTGAGATTGACAAACCCGCAATCATCCTCATACATGGAATCGTCGTTGAAGCTGAAGTTTCCCTGGCTGCCAGTCTGGAAGTCCATCTGCCGTTCGAAGCGGCCTGCGGAGGAAATGCGTTTGTAAATAATACAATCCACATTCATCTGGTTCTGCAGGTTGAGAATAATGGTGGAACCGCCTCTGAAAGTGGCGCCTTTCAGCTCGCCGGTCTCTATTTCTATTTTTTGCGTGATCGTAATGAGCATTTGCTCCAGGATGCGGCCCTCCCGGCCCACTCTGAATACCGGCCTGATCTTGTGTATTTCGATCTTTGGTTTTGTTGTAATCTCCACGGGTTTCCCGTTATACTTAAATTCAGGTTTTTTGTCGATCACTCCTATTGTCTCCATAAAAGCCGACCACTGTTCATCCGTAAGGCGTACGTCATACCGCTTTAAAAATTCTTCGTTAAAACGACTGCCGCCCTTTTCCAGCAACATTGTGTGAAGTCTGGCCTGTAAAGCCACTGATTTTACGACGATCTCTTCGCGCCGGTCCCTGGATTCATCCTGGCTGATGTCTATAATCTCACGCAAGGGTTCACGGAAGGTCTGGGCGATCTTATTCCAGATGTTTTTGAAGACCTCGTCCAGCTGATCCGTCTTTTCCCAGCGGAGGCTTTCCACGGAAAGGGTGGTGACTGTTTCGGGGAAAATGCCCCAGCTTCTGAAAGCCTCTATCAATGCTACCCGGTAACCATTGGTATCTACCGGCGAAATATCCAGGTCCGCCGAAATGACGGCTCTCAGGTAATCCCCGTAATTGATGTCCAGCGGCGGGCAATAGTCCAGCGCCCGGATGCAGATATGCAGCAGGTGATCGGCTATTTCGCAGGCTTCGCGGGCGAGGCGTTTTACAAGATCGGGATGGATGGCGCCGGGCTGCAATACGCCGGTGCCGTTGGTCGCTATGCGGATGAGGTCTTCCGTTTGCAGGGTATAAAGCCGTAAGAACGCGTCGAATATGGTAGCTACCAGGATCGCGCCGCGTTTATGCGGTTTAAACTCCGTTTTGTAAAGACTGGGATCGGGGATCATCCTTTCCCATTTGCCTTCGCTGTTTATTTTACCGATAGCACTCCGCAGCGCCCCGTGATTGTTTTCGAGCGCATTGCCAAACTGGGTGGCCAGCTCCCCGAGGAAACTGAAATCCCGCAGGTTTCCGCGTGTTTGTGCTATCTGGTGCTCGATCAGGGAAGGAATGGTGAAACGCTGCATCAATGCAACGATATCCGCAAACCCTTCATGAAAAGCGGCTACATCGGGATTGGTGTTTTCTATAAATCGCGGGTGAACAGTGTCCAGCAGGGCATGCGTAAGCTCATGCGCGATAATATCCGGCGAAAGGCAGGTAAAAATAACGCCGCCGGGCATATTCATCTCCCTGACCTTAGAGCCTGCTTCGAAATAACCGAACAGTACGGCGCGTTTTTCAGGATCGTAATAGGCATTGGAAGCCCGGTATGCATGCGGGTAAAGCCTTAGCGCCCGGACATATTCCGCTGTTTTTTTCCGAGGATCGCTTTCGTCTTCTGTCACCCTTGGATTCCAGATGATCTTCCTGCTCAGCGACCGCTCAAACTGCACCAGCGTGCGCATGGCGATAGTGTATACAAATTGCTGGTGAAACTGCGGGTTGCCTTCGCTCGGCGGCAGACCGTTTTGCGCAAGCACATAGGTATGATTTAAATCCACCGGCTCGTACCAGCAATTGCTGGGCGGGTCATAGTCGATCACTTCGAAATAAGCGCCACAGGGGCCGGCCGCAAGGGATTCCCATGGAACTTTATAAGTCACTTCGTTGATACCCATGGTATCCAGGCGGGTGGAAAATGCGGGGTCAAGTGAATATCCCCTTAAAAGCCTGTAGGGAGGGACGTTCATATCCTTCGTGAATTAGGGGTTAAAAGAATCCAGCCTGGTGTACTTTGGCTAATGCGGAACGAACACAGATTCGGGGCTCAATAAATACCGGTTAAAATCCTGAGGTTAATGATATTGCAGAAATGTCTGGGATTAATAAAAGTAAATTAGAGATTAATTGCGAGACTGCCAAAAAAATGCTGGTTATCAGAAGATTAAGTTATCTCGCGCGGCTCAGCTCCCATTGCAGCTGTTCTTCTTCCATCACGCCTTCTATGAACTTCCGGTAAGCCTTTGCGGGGTTGATAATGATCGTGGCGGGAATACTTCCCTCCCACCGCGGGTCGATGATCCGGGCGTATTTGTTCGCATTGGATTCTTCCATCCAGTATACTTTCCCGCTGATCTTCCGCTGCCGTACAAACTGCCTGATCTTCTCGGGATACGCTTCATCCAGGTCGAGGCTGATATACACGAACCGCACAGCGGGGTTCAGGCGGGACTGTTTTTCGAAGGCAGGCAGTTCTTTAACGCAGGGCGCGCACCAGGTGGCCCAGAGGTTCACCACCGTTACGGAATCGCCTTCTTTGACCAGCTGCTCCAGCTGCGCCGGGTTGATCCGCTGCACCTGCTGGGCGCCGGCGGAAAATGAACATAACAAAAGGATCAACAGGATTCTCATAAGTCTTCTTCTTTAAAACCCCAATCCATCAGCAACGCAGCGCGCTGCGCCCCCGGAAGGGAAGGTTCCGCATAATGGCCCGCGTTTTTTTTCTGCCGCATCGCTTCATAAATGCTCACGGCGCAGGCCACGGAAATATTCAGCGAGCGGATGATGCCCATCATGGGGATGATAAAATTGCCGTCCGCCAGTAAACGAAGCTCCTCGCTCACGCCCGTCTGCTCATTGCCAAACACCAGGGCCACGGAAGCATTAAAATCAATATCATATAAACTCACCGCGCCGGAAGCGAGATGCGTGGTAAAGATCCGGTCATACTTTTTTCTCAGTTCCGTCATCAGTTCCTTTACATCGGTGAACTGGTGCACGGTAAGCCACTGGGCCGCGCTGGAAGAGCTTTTTACACCCCACCTTTTTACCCGGGGCGCTTTGGTGGTCAATACATACACATCCTGGATGCCAACGGCATCGCAGGTACGCAGCACGGCGGACACGTTGTGGGGGTCTTCCACATTTTCCAGCACAACCGTCAGGTTCGCCTGTCGGTTGTGTAATACGGTCAAAAGCCTTTCTCTGCGCTCCGGTGTCATGCTGTTAATTTTACATGTAAAATTAACAGAAATTAGTTTCAGTAAGACGATTTACTATCTTTAGCCGTTGTTTACCAAAAAGGATCCTATGAAACTGAAAAAGGTGCTGAAAGGTATCGGGATCGGGCTGCTTGTACTGATAGCCCTGCTGATCGCGATCCCTTACTTTTTTAAAGGCCAGATCATGGCCAAAATAAAAACGGAGCTGAATAAAAGCCTGAATGCCAAAGTAGAGTTTAAAGATGTGGATATCAGCCTTTTCAGGAGGTTCCCCAGGCTCGCCGTGGCTTTGGAAGAATTGTCCATTACCGGTGTGGACCATTTTAGCGGCGATACGCTGCTGGGTGTAAAACGCCTGGACATTGCCATGAATCTCATGAGCGTGATCAAGGGGGACCGGATAGACGTGTACAATGTAGTGCTGCAACAGCCACGCATACACGCCCTCGTGGACGAAGAGGGCCGTGCCAACTGGGACATTACCAAACCGGATACCGATACCACCACCGCTGCGCCGGGAGATACTTCCTCCGGCGAATTCTCCATGAGCCTCCAGCAATACAGCATAGAGAACGCCTTCATCAAATACGACGACCTCCAGGGACACATCAACCTGGAAATAGAGGGGCTCAACCACAAAGGGAAAGGAGACTTCACACAGGATGATTTTGTGCTGCAGACTTCCACCACGGCCGAATCGCTCAACTTCGCCTACAGTCACATCTCTTACCTGTTAAAGACGCGCGTTGAAATAGCCACGGATATTAAGATCGATAACAAGACGAGCACCTATGCCTTCAAAACAGACAATATCTCGATCAACAACCTGAAATTGTCTACCGAAGGTTTTGTACAACTGGTGAACGACAGCACTTACAAAATGGATGTGCAGTTCAAATCGCCGTCCACTGATTTTAAAGACATTCTTTCACTGGTGCCTACCGTGTATGCCAATAGTTTTTCCAGTATCAAAACCAGCGGCAACGTGAACTTCTCCGGTTTTGTAAAAGGTACTTACGCCGGTGAGCAGATACCCGCATACGGCTTGCACCTGGGGATCAGGAACGGTTTTTTCCAATACCCCGATCTTCCCAAACCCGTGAAAAACATCCAGCTGACGGTGAACGTAAGCAACCCTGACGGCGTGCCCGATCATACCATCGTGGACATCCCGCAGGCGCACCTTGAGATGGATGATGCCCCGGTGGACCTCCGCCTGATGATGAAAACCCCGGTATCTGACCTTTACATAGACGCGGCGGCCGAAGGCAAACTGGATCTCGGCAAAGTAGGCCAGATCATTAAGTTTGAAAAAGGCACACAGCTTTCGGGCCTGCTGAATGCGGACCTCCAGGCGCGCGGATACATGAGCGCTATTGAAAAAGAACAGTATGAAGCGTTTCATGCGGCGGGAAACCTTGCGGTGAACAACCTGGTGTACAAAAGCAGCGATTACCCTGACGGCGTGAAAGTATCTTCCCTCCACATGCAGTTCAACCCGAAAAATGTCACCGTTTCCGACTTCAACGGCCAATATCTCGGCACCAATTTCGCCGCCACCGGCGAAGTCAATAACCTGCTGGCTTACGTGCTCCGCAACGAAGCGCTGAACGGCAGCCTGGCGCTGAAGGCGGACAATATCGACCTTGATAAATGGATGGGTACGGAAAGCACCGCCGGCACGTCTTCCAAACCCGTGGATACCGCTGCCGCTGTACCTTTTGCAGTGCCGAACAATCTTGATTTCACCGTGACGGCTGCGGTAGACAAAGTGCATTACGACAAAGTGGACCTCAGCGATCTTTCCGGCGGCCTGCTGATCAGGGATGAGACGGTGTTTATGAAAGACATCAAAGCCAAAGCCCTGCAGGGCAGCATGGAGATAGACGGCACCTACTCCACCAAAACAGATAAAAATCATCCCGATATCAGTATCTCTTACGATGTAAAAGAACTGGACGTACAACAGACATTCAAAGCCTTCAACACCGTACAGAAACTGATGCCCGTTGCACAGTTCCTGAGCGGTAAACTCAGCTCGCAGCTCACCATGAAAGGAAAGCTGGGAAAAGATATGAGCCCGGAGCTGAACACGCTCTCCGGCGATGGCAACCTGCTGCTTATCCAGGGTTTCCTGAAAAAGTTCGCACCGTTGGACCAGTTGGCTACGCAACTGAACGTCTCCGCTCTCCAGGACATTTCCGTAAGAGATATCAAAAACTACTTCGCGTTCCAGAACGGCCGGATGACGGTGAACCCTTTCCGCGTAAAGCTCCAGAATATGAACATGCTGATAGGTGGCAGTCATGGGTTTGACCAGAGCATGGACTACACCATGCAGCTGGCGCTGCCCCGGGCCCTGCTGGGGCAGAAAGGCAATGCGCTGGTGAACAATCTCGTGAGCCAGGCCACCAGCAAAGGCATTCCCGTACAAGTGAGCGACACGGTATACCTGAACGTATTGCTCGGCGGAAATATCATGAAACCTTCCGTAAAAACAGACCTGAAAGAAGCGGCAGGCAAAGCGGCGGAAAACCTGAAAGACCAGGCCACTGCAATGGTGAAAAACAAAGTGGACACGGTAAAACAGACCGTAAAAGATTCACTTGCCCAGGTGAAAAACCAGGCGGTAACTGCTGTAAAAGACGAACTGAAAAATAAGCTGCTCGGCGGTAAAGACAGCACCGGATCAGGCGGCATCAAAGATGCGGGCAAAGCGGCGGAGAAAACGCTGAACAATACCCTGAAAGGATTATTGAACAAACGCAAAAACACCGCAGCGGATTCAACAAAACAATAAGTTCACTTGTAATATAAAGCGTGGTATCATACGATGCCACGCTTTTTTTATGAATAGCATTATATACAGCCCCTTTTGTAATGCCAGTTTGTTAGTCGGATTACTGTTCCTTTTTATGGGATTTATGATCCGGAAATACCCGCCACGCAGCATAAAAACATGGTACGGTTACCGCACTTTCTCGTCCACGATCAATGAGGATACCTGGTACGAAGCTAACCAGTATGCTGCTTATATTTCACGTTGTATGGCGTATATCCTGATCCCTTTCGGACTGCTGATGGCATTTATCTTTAAGACACAGACGGACGTTTTTCTTTATCTCACCATCACCCCTGTGATCTTCTGCGCGCTGCTGCTCACCGGCCTTACAGAATGGCACCTGCTCCAGGAGTTTGACGAAGACGGGCAAAAACGCGTTAAAACAGGCAAAAAAACTAACCCTTCCGCCTGATCACCAGTACCGCGGGCACAGGGCGCTGCCCGGCCGCATCGGAAGGTTTGATGGTATTGAGATGGTTCACGTACAGCGCGGATGATCCGCCGCCGTCCAGGTTCAGCGCTTCCACGCATTGGAGGCTGGTGAATATGTCCGCCAGCTGCTGTAAGGTTGCGCCTTCGGCCACTCCTTTGTTTCTTCCTTCCACTACCAGCAATATCACTTTCCCATCCGCTCGGTAACCCACGGCGGACCTGGGATGAAAATCCTTTACGCCTCCCATGCGCTCTTCGCTCATGGTCACATGCGCACGGCCGTCCTGCACCAGCACGGGGCCTCCTCCTACAGCTTCTTTCATTTTCCAGCGGTGAGCGCCCCGGGGGTATTTTTTACCGGGCTGGCGGTACACGGTGTCCGTTCCGTTGATCTCCGGCGTAACGGGCACGTCGTAGGCGTAAGGCGTGTTTTTCTCACCCACGTTGTATACCCATGCCACATCGGGCCTGTTCCTGCGGCTGAGGCCGAAAGCGCCACGGGTGGTGTATATCGTGCGGTGAGGATTGGGGATCGATTTCGGGTTTACGTCTATCACTTTCCCGTTCTGCACCACGACATTGAGGCTGCGATTGGTCTGGAAGGAGAAAAAAGTGGTGTTGATCACCGCGAGCACGGAAGGGCCTTCCAGGCTGTCGTATTGCGCGGGCGTGAGGCGTTTGCCATTACCGGAGCGCACGACGGTTTCGATCTGTGGGTCCGCCGGGTCAAATTCGAGATAAAAAGCCCGGAAGGGTTTGCCATCCAGCGAATCTTTGGTTTCAAACACCTGCATACCGGCGGGAAGGCCTTCGCTGTGCGCCGCGGAGCGTTGCCAGCTGAGTTGTGCCTGGGCCGCTGCGGGAAGCATGGCTAATAGGATCAATACACGTTTCATGGGCAGAAAAATAGGGAATCGGGAGGAGAATTCAGATGGCCGGGGGAGGAAATAATAGATAAATAAAAGAGCGTGCCTGCTGCTCATAGCAGGATGTACGTATTATTTCAAACTGAAACCGGCATGGCAAAAGGAAGCTGCTTACAACAAAAAGCCCGGAACCATTGGCTCCGGGCTGTATTTACAAACAAGTTATCATCGGTTTATTTCCTGCCGCTGAAGATGTGTTTTTCAGCGTGGTAAGATGATCTTACCAGCGGGCCGGCTTCCACATAATCCAGGCCCATACCATAACCGATCTCCCGCAGTTCCGCAAACTCATCCGGGTGCACAAAACGGATCACGGGAAGGTGTTTGGGAGTGGGCTGAAGGTACTGGCCGAGGGTTACCACATCACAACCATTGTCGCAGAGGTCCTGCATGGCCTGCACTACTTCTTCCTTGGTTTCGCCAAGGCCCAGCATGATACCGCTCTTGGTGCGCATACCACCTTCTTTCAGGCGGCGGATCACTTCGAGGCTACGGTGGTATTTAGCCTGGATACGCACCTGTTTGGTCATCCTTTCCACTGTTTCCAGGTTGTGGCTCACTACTTCAGGCGCGACTTCTATTATCCTGTCCAGGTTTTCCCAGATGCCCCTGAAGTCGGGGATGAGGGTTTCCATGGTGGTTTCCGGATTGAGGGCGCGTACGGCCTTGATGGTGTTTGCCCAGATAATGGAGCCGCCGTCTTTCAGTTCATCCCTGTCCACAGATGTGATTACCGCATGTTTTACTTTCATGAGGTAAATGGCTTCGGCTACGCGCTGGGGTTCATCCCAGTCCACGGCTTCGGGCCTTCCGGTGGCTACGGCGCAAAATCCGCAGCTGCGTGTGCATATATTTCCAAGGATCATGAAAGTGGCCGTACCGGCTCCCCAGCATTCGCCCATATTGGGGCAATTGCCGCTTTCACAGATGGTATGAAGTTTATGGGTATCTACCAGGTTTCTGACCTGTCTGTAATTCTCTCCGATCGGCAGTTTAACACGAAGCCAGTCGGGCTTTTTCACTCTCTGCGCAGCCGGTTCGCCGGCAGCGATTACGGGTAGTTCTTGCATCGCAAATCCTTTCTTTAAGGTACAAAGTTACTTATTCCAGCGTTTTCCCAGCTGTATTCCTACATAAGCATTGAAAAAGAACGACTTACCCTCCTGATCGACCATGATTTGTACCTTTTTGGTATAGTATTCGGCGTTGATGCCCACTTCAAGGGCAGAGATTACGTCGTTAAAACGGGCCCAGTCGAACCGGAAGCCTGTTTTTGCATGCAGGCCCGGGGTGATGCTCAGTTCTCCCCATCCTTTGCCAAAACCGCCGGCGCCATAAATGTGGTCGCGGTTCAGGAAGTCATCCCTCACTTCATCTGAGTATTTCACGATCTTCCGGGAGTTGGGATCGCCGGAGTCATTAGTGAGCTCCAGGTAATATGGCTTGATAAGCCCCGCGGATACGCCGCCGTAGTAGATGTAGTTCACTTCCACCCCGTTTTTGTTGCCTTTGCCGCCGATCAGCCTTTTCTGGCCGATGCCCAGCTTAGCCTGGTAAAAGTTATTCATTTTACCGTATACGAAGGGAGTGCTGCTGATATAGAAACCGCCGCCGGCAGGGATCATCCTGGAAGAACGATCCTGTTTGCCGTCTCTTTTCTCGGAAAACTCAAATTGAAAATAGTTGATCTTGCTGGCGGTTTTGCGGAAGCCCATTTCGAGGAAACCCGTCCAGCCGTCTGTATTGAGGCGTGCGCCGCCGGAGAATTCCCTGTTGAAGAGATTGTCCCCTTCCTCTATTTCCCTGAACAGCGAAATCTTCCGCAGCCTTTTCTGTTCCCGTTCTTCTTTTTTGGAAGGCTTGTCGGTATTCTGGGCATAGAGCGTTATGGAAGCCATCAAGAGCAGTAAGAGTACATTGATTTTTTTCACCGTGTTGCGCAATTATAATTTATTAAACGCCTGATTATGATTTATGTTTTATTCCTATACAAACATACAGAAATAAGTTGGTAGTTACCTGCCCCGGCACCCCGTCCAAAGGCGGGATGATTTATAAAAATACGCTTATTTTACATGCAAAATCAATAACCATGGAAACTGCAACGATCATTTATAACGGCGAACTCAGAACAACGGCTACACACGTCCGCTCCGGGACGGAAATCAATACAGACGCCCCGGTGGACAACAACGGCAAAGGCGAGCGGTTTTCCCCCACCGACCTGGTGGCGACGTCCCTTGGGTCCTGCATGCTCACCATTATGGGCATCAAAGCCCGGGACAAAGGATGGAAAATAGAGGGCACCAAAGTAAGCGTGGAAAAGGTCATGGGTACTGAGCCCCGCCGTATAACGGGCATCAATATCCGTTTCGATTTCCCTTCCGGCCACGGCCTCGAAGATAAAGACCGCAAGATCCTCGAAAATGCCGCTTATACCTGCCCGGTGGCAGAAAGCATCCACCCGGATATCAAACAGAACGTCACTTTCAATTATTAACTCCATCAGAATATCCAAATTTGCAAAAAAAGAACTGAGCAATGTCTTTCAGGGCAGTAGGCACAGCTTTTTTTGCAAATTTGGATATTCTGATTCCGCCCCCCTGTAATGCGGGCTTTTTTAGGCGTTTTTCTGTTACGGGATATATCCCTAATCATCAAAAACATTCCCCTTTCCCTGCCCTTCTCCAAAATCCAGCCACTGACAAACATATTTTTTCAGACAAAGGAACGCTGATCGTGAATTTTCAAAAAAAGCTGTGCCCGCTGCCCTGAAATACACATCCCAGTTCTTTTTTTGAAAATTCACGATCAACGTTCCGCCCCCCATAGCTGGTCCTCTTCGTCTTCGCGGCATACATTGATATCATCTCCCAGCAGGCTTTTCCCCACTTTGCATTCCAGGCACCGTTTTGCATCGCAATAACATTGTTTGAGCTGTAACAGGCTTTGCGAGTCTGTGGCAGTAATGGAAGGTACTTTTTCTTCGGCCCAACCGCGGATGATGCGGTTGTTTTCGGCGGGGATATTATCCAGCAGGTCCAGGGCGCGCTGCTGGTATTGCGGGAGCCGCATGTGTTTGCCGTAAAGGTACAGGAGCGGAACCACGGTGTTGATCATGATGTGGTGCAGGATATGCCTGCCCGGGGCTGCGGTGCTTACAGAAGGTACATCCAGCCGGTAGTGATACTGCCAGTACGGCGATGGGCCGGCCTCCAATAGTTTTTCCAGGGCGGGGATATCTTCCGTGTCCAGCAGGCGGGAGAAAAGGTGCGGGGTATTATGTAATACGGCCGCAAAATGTGCGATCCGGAGGCTGGGAAATGAAGTGGGGCGCATCCTGAGCCATTGCCAGCGGTGTGCGGGCATTGATTGCAGACCATGTTTATGCTGCAGGAAGCGGTATTCCGATTGAAGTTCTTTCGGATAAGTGTCCTGGAAGGCGGTTTCCAGCATACCGGCCTGGCCGAACAGCAGGGCTTCCAGGCGCTGGCGGTATGGGCGGGTGCGGGCCAGCAGCATAAAAGGGATGGACTGGAACAATTCCAGGAAGGCGGCGGTATTCACCGGCATGCCATATCCCTGCGCCATGGCCCGGGTGCATACTTCTTCCCAGTTGAAGCGGGTTTGCTCCAGCCAGTTGCGGAAAACTTCCGTTTTACGTGCCAGCCTTTCTTCGATAAGCCGGGGCGTCCATCTTTCCCATACCTCTTCGGGCACGCGGTGCAGCAGCGGTGCGCAGGGCACGAAGGCGGTGTGGTCCATCAGGTGGCGGTAGCGGCGGAGCAGGATCTTCGGGATGCGGCGCTGCAACTCCAGGACAGGAATGCCCTGCGGTGGCCCGGGAAGGTCATGTTCAAACACTACATGGAGGATCACGTTGTGATACCTGGGGTTGTGCTGGTGCCCGTGACGGCGCCAGTCCGAAGTGCGGTAATGCAATTCGACGTTCCCGGCCCATTCCATACCGGCGATGCGCAGGCGGGCGGCGGTAAAGTCCGGGCCGCCGTCGCGGTTGAGTTGACCGGGATTGAGGATGGTAACGGGCTCACCGGTGACGGTGGCCAGGCCAAAGGGGTCGAAATGCCCGGACAGCCAGATGTACTGGAGCAAAGCCTCCGAGCAGAGCGGGTTAACAGACAACATAAAAAAGTATTACTTTCGGTTAATAAATTACTATAAAAATTAGTAAAAATCGAAATTACCAGAAGGTATTTGGAAAATTGACGTTTCTGCCATTACCTTTGCGCACAGTTCTTAAACATCACTTATCCAGAAAGGCAGAGGGTACTGGCCCTGCGAAGCCTTAGCAACCAATTCCACCGGCAGGTGGGAAAAAGGTGCTAATTCCGGCCCCGGAAGGGGAAAGATAAGTTGGCAGAGATTTACATTTTGCAAACATCACCATATTTGCGAAAGCTCTTCCAACCCCGGAAGGGCTTTTTTTATTTCCATCTGATATAAGCTGAGTTTTTTGAATCACATTTGTTTAGTGAACAATACCGGCGCGTCCGTTTCGTAAAAACATTGACCAACCATGCAGTCGGGCTTTTTGCGGGACTGCATCTCGCCCGGATAAAAAACAAACTGATGACACCGAGCTTTTGCGAGGTAAAATCTGGCCCGGATAAGCAATACACTGATGACACCGAGCAGGGGCGAGGTTACATCTGACATTTTTAAAAAACTGAACTATTCCAGATGACACCGAGCGAAGGGAGGTGCCATGTGACAATTGAAATTCAAATTATGACCACATGAAACCATCTACACAACTGATCCACAGCATACCGGTGGATGAATTGACCGGGGCTATCTCCGTGCCTATCTACCAAACGTCCACGTTTGTGCAGGAAAGCCCGGGGATAAACAAGGGGTTTGAATTTTCGCGGGCCAATAATCCCACGCGGAAAGTGCTGGAAGACCTGATCTGCAGCCTGGAAGACGGGTATGCCGGTTTTGCTTTCGCCAGCGGCATGAGCGCCATAGACGCTGTGCTGAAGCTGCTGAAAACCGGTGATGAGATCATGGCGGTGGAAGACACCTACGGCGGCATCTTTTCCATCTTCAACAGTATGTTCGAGCGGTTCGGCATCAAGGTGAACTTTGTGGATATGAGCGATACCGACAAAGTGCTGGAGAAGATCACGAACAAAACGAAGATCATCTGGCTGGAATCGCCGACCAATCCCACGTTGAAAATATCAGACATCAAGTCCATCAGCAAGATCGCCAAACAGCACAACATCCTGCTGGTGGTGGACAATACCTTCAGCACTCCCCTGCTGCAAAAGCCCATCCCGCTGGGAGCGGACGTCATCATACACAGCGCCTCCAAGTACCTTGCGGGCCATACCGACGTGATCGCAGGCCTCGTAGTGGTGAATTCCAAAACGCTGGCGGACCAGCTTAAGTTCAACCAGAACATTTCCGGCAGCATTCTCAGCCCCTTCGAAGCCTGGCTTACCATCCGCGGCATCGAAACGCTGAGCCTCAGGCTGGAAAAACAGTGCGCGAACGCCATGGCCATCGCAAGCTGGCTGGCGGAACACCCGGCGGTGGATAAAGTATTTTATCCCGGCCTGGCCACGCACAAAAACCATCACATCGCACGCAAACAACAAAAAGGATATGGCGGCATGGTCAGCTTTTCCCTCAAGGAAGACCAGATCAAAAGCGCCATCCGCATCGTCAATACCACCAAACTGTTTAAACTGGCGGAAAGTTTCGGCGGCGTAAAAAGTATGCTGAACCATCCCGCTACGATGACGCACCGGAACATCCCCGAGGATTTCCGCCGCAAGGCCGGCCTCCAGGAATCCTGCATCCGCCTCTCCGTAGGCATCGAAGACGCGGAAGATCTGATCAATGACCTGAAACAAGCATTGGATAAATTAAACCAGCCTATCGGCAAACAAATTACTGTACTGCAATAAACTATGGAAAAGAAGAACATCAATCTCGGCATCTTCGGTTTTGGCTGTGTGGGCCAGGGACTGTACGAAGTGCTGAACCGTACCAAAGGTATCAACGCAAGGATCAAAAAAATCTGTATCAAAGACCCGAACAAACCCCGTCCGATAGACATGAGCTATTTCACGACGGACCCGAATGATATCCTGAACGATCCCACCATCGATGTTGTGGTGGAACTTATCAACGATACGGAAGCCGCTTTCCAGATCGTAAGCACCGCACTGAAAAACGGCAAAGCCGTGGTAAGCGCCAGCAAACGTATGATCGCAGAAAACCTGCCCGCCCTTTACCAGCTGCAGGTGGAAAACAAAGTGCCTTTCCTCTACGAAGCATCCAGCTGCGCCAGTATTCCCATCATCCGCAACCTCGAAGAATACTACGACAACGATCTGCTGAATGCCGTGGAAGGCATCTGCAACGGCAGCACCAATTATATCCTCACCAAAATATTCGAAGAGAACCTCAGCTTTGAAACCGCGCTGCAACAGGCGCAGGACCTCGGCTTCGCGGAAACCGACCCTACCCTGGACGTGGAAGGCTACGATCCTAAGTTTAAGATCGTGATCCTGCTGCTGCACGCTTTCGGCACTTTTGTGAAACCGGAAGAGGTGTTCAACTTCGGTATCAATCACCTGAACGATTTCGATATCCAGTTTGCACGCCAGCGCAACTGCACCATCAAACTGATCGGCAACTGCCGCCGGCAGAACGGATCGGTGAACGCATACGTACTGCCCCACCTCATCCGCGAGCACAACCTGCTCTACGATGTATACAACGAGTATAACGGCATACTGCTGGAGAGCGCGTTTACGGACAAACAGTTCTTCGTAGGCAAAGGCGCGGGCGGCACCGCCACCGGCAGCGCAGTACTCAGCGACATTTCCGCGCTGCTGTACAACTACCGTTACGAATACAAAAAGATCAAACAATCCAACCAGCCGACTTTCACGAACGACGTACAGCTGAAAGTATACGTGCGTTATAAAACGCCGGACCAGGTGGACCTTGCGGAATTCTACAATATCTCTGAAAAGTACGAATCGCCGGACTGCCGCTACGTGGTAGGCACCATCAACCTGGAGAAGCTGAAAGAAGCGGAATGGTTGAGGAACAAAGAAGTCAACCTGCTCGTCCTGGAGCATGAAGCATAATAAAAAAGGTGGTCAACGTGACCACCTTTTTATTTTATTGTCATTCTTTAACCCATTATTTCTTCGCGTATTTAAATACCAGGCCCGCTGTATAGGAGCTATTGAGCGTTGTACCGCTAAATGACTCCATCAGGTTGCTCATCGTAGCCAGGGCATTACGTTCATTGTAGGTATAAGTCACCGTACGTACTTTCCGGAAGGTAGTACCTGCCTCCGTCATCTCCACTTTCGTCACGTTATTGGCGCTCAGGTGCTCAAAGGAAATGTTGTCTGATTTCCAGACATACTCATCTTTCAATGAGTTGCTGAAATAGTTGGGCCTGTCGCCATAAGTGTATACTTCAGTTTCATCCAAAATGAAATTGCCGTTCGAAATACGGTACATTTCCACTTTGGTCACGTTTCCACCGGTCCAGGTGAGTATGTATTTTTTGTTGTTGTACTCAGGCTGTATGTTGTAGATGGAATGCATTTCTATCACTTTGCCGGCCGCATTGTAGTAGAGGGTGTCGTAAGAATGGATCTCCGCGCTGGTTGGTGTGTTGTACGACCAGTTTTTCACCTTGGATAATACGCCGTTCTTATAGTCGTAGCTATTCCTCAGTTCTACAGGGTCACCGCCGTCTTTTTCGTTGATCTCGCTGAGTTTGCCACCCTGGTAAGTCATGTAGCTATAAAAAGTATCCATATCGTTTTTATACCAGTCTTTCACTTCTTTCACGGTGCTGTCTGCATTATAAAAAATACGGATAAAGGAAGTGTCCTGCTCGTCGGAAAACTTGGAATCGTAACCGCTGAGATACCAGACATCCTGGGGTGGTTCCGGTGTGGGGTTGTCGTTGTCGGAGCATGCGGCGAGCATTGCAAGAGCCGTCAGGCTAAGCATGATTTTTTTCATGATAGGGCAGGTTGAATTTTAATTATAGGAATTGGATATGTTTACTTAAGCACCGCATACTCCAGCCTCAACGTGCGGCTGATGACCTGGTTATTTTCCTTGTCATCCTTCACGATCTTAACTTCTGCCGGGTATCCCTGCTCGTTGTAGGCCGTGGTATAGTTCGTGACATAAAGCAGCACGCCGCTGCCGGCGGCTTTCTGTTCATCTTTAGTCACTGCATTGGTGCTGAGGTGGGAGAAGTTATGTTTTTCGTAGCGCAGGAGAAAATCCGCTTTGAAGGCATGCTGGTAGCCGGTCTTTTCGGTATTATAGGTATAAGTGTTCACCACGGTGGGTATTTCCGTTGTGCCGTTTACGAGGAAGAACTCCGCTTTGTTCACGTTATTCCCGTTCCAGGTGAGCTTGTACACACCACCGCGCACGCCGCCGGATATTTCATGGTATTCGGCCAGTTTATCGTTCACATACACCAGGGAGTCTTTATCGGTGACGATCAGCTGCCCGTTGTTGTCCAGGTTGTAATATTCAACCGCCGCGAGCCTGTTGCCGCTGTAGACAAACTTCCGGTCCGTGCGTTTGCCGGCGAGGGTGAAATATTTGAATTCGGAAAGGCCTTTTTCGTTATAGCTCACTTCGAAAGAATCCGCGGTATTACCAACCCAGTCTGCAAACTGCGTGATCAGCGCGTCTTCGTTGTGTTTAAAGACCATGGAATCGTTTTCCGCCTTTACCCGTGTTACCACGTATGTGTCGTGCGGCAGCTCGGGTGTGGTCTTGTCATCGTTATTTTTGGAACATCCGTATAAAATGGTCAGGAGCGCAAAGCCCAGCAGCGCTTTTTTCATAGTATCTGGTATTGAAAATTTCCGGTTTATCTGAAATGGCAACGTTCCGTTTCTCCAGGCTTAACAGGTAAGGGTACGGTCAACAATATTGCATTACACATGCAAATATAAACAATAAATTTATAATGTGTAGGAATTTTACAATCTTGATAAGCGCTCTGCCACCTGGCTGACGGGCAGGCCCATGACGTTATAAAAACAGCCGTTGATGCGGTCTATGCCCACCGCCCCTATCCATTCCTGGATGGCATAGGCCCCGGCTTTGTCGTAAGGCTGGTAATGATCCACGTAGTAGGCGATCTGCTCCGCGGTGAGCGGTTTAAAATGCACCTCGGTGGTCTGGCTGAAGGCCTGTTCGGAACCGTTGTACAGGATCACCACGCCCGTGATCACTTCGTGTATGCGTCCGCTGAGGGCGGTAAGTATGCTGATGGCATCAGCCCGGTCCGTGGGTTTGCCGATGATCCGCCCGTCCAGCACCACGATCGTGTCCGCGGCCACGATCACATCGTTTTCCGTGTATAACGCCTTTACTGCCAGCGCCTTTTGCCGTGCAATAAACACGGGTACTTCGGGGATGGCCATCTCTTCAGGGAAGGTTTCTTCCGCCTCGCTCACTTTTACCTGGAACGGGATGCCGGCCTGCTCGAGCAATTGCCGCCTGCGCGGGCTCTGGGAAGCCAGTATCACGGGTTTGCCTGTATACATTTACAACATGATTTTGAAAAAGATCATGGAAAGGATGCCGGTGAGCATCACAATCTTGATCCATGTGCTGATCTGGTGATATTGTTCCGGCTGGAAGGCTCCGGCCAGGGGCTTTTGTACTTTGAGGCCCAGCGGCAGTGATACAAATACGGCAATGTAGGCCACCGCCGCGTACCAGCCTTTGATGGCCGTTGCGATCATGATCACGGCCAGCAGCAGCTGCAGGGCCCAGGTGAGCATGAGGGTAAAATGTTTCGCTTTTTTCACGCCCCATACGATGGGCAGGGTGCGGCAGCCGTCTTTGCTGTCGCCGATCATGTCTTCCATGTCTTTTATGATCTCCCGTATCATGGACAGCAAAAAGGCGAAGAGGGCGTAGATACCGATGATCTGGATGAGCCTGCGGCCCGCGTAGGAAAGGATGGCGGCAAAACTTTCATAGATCTGTTTTTCGTAGAAACCCACTACCACTACGCTCAGCGCGGTCAGTATGGATATCACCACGTTGCCTATCAGCACCTGCCGTTTGAAGGAGGTGGAATAAAACCATAGCAGCAGGGTACAGAGCACCTGTACGAAACCCAGGTAAAACTGCCCGATCTGGAAAGCCACCAGGAACCCGAGGGATACCCCGGTCATATTTAATATGGTATGCCAGGCCATAGCCCAGCGCCGGTTGATGATCTTGTCCACCACCATTTTCTCCGGTTTGTTCACCAGGTCTATATTGATGTCAAAATAATCGTTGATGATATAACCGCCGGCCGCCACCAGTACGGTGGAGATGCACAGCATGAGGAAGTGCGGGAATGAAAGCGAGGGCACAGACCCGCTGTTTTGCAGCACGGGCTCCACCACGCAGTATTGCAGCAGGAATTGCGTGAGCGCAATATAGATCAGGTTCGGATACCTGACCATTCTGAAAAACGCCGCGAGTAAACTCATAAAGTTCAAATAGGTAATAATAATTATCTGGAAGCCACGCCTTCGTCCATCAGCCAGTGGTCATTGAGTTTCAGCACTTTTTCTATCACATCCCGCACGCAGCCTTCGCCGCCCTTTTCGGGGGAAATGTACCGGCTGATGCTTTTGATCTCCGGCGCAGCGTCCGAAGGGCAGGTGGGCAGGCCCGTGAGTTGCATCACGCGGTAGTCCGGGATATCGTCTCCCATATACAGCACTTCGTCCCACTTCAGGCCGTGGATCATCACGTATTCCTCCAGTTTATTCGCTTTGTCTGTGATGGCCGTGTATACATCTTTGATGCCCAGGCCGTTCAGCCGGCTGATCACGCTTTCCGACCGGCCGCCGGAAATGATGGCTACACGGTAGCCCATCTTCACGGCCAGTTGAAGCGCATACCCGTCGCGGATGTTCATTTTCCGGCTTTGCTCCCCGTTGGGCAGCAGCTGTACGGTGCCGTCCGTCAATACGCCGTCCACGTCAAATACAAAAGTGCGGATGCGGGTGAATAGTTCCAAAACGTTCATGACTATTGTTTCTCACTGACGGGTTCAGGGTCAGTGTGCGCAAAAATATCGGTTAATCATGACACCGCCAATCATTTGTGGAACTGGTGGATACTTTCGCTGAGCAGCGGGTAGATCTGCGCCATGGAAGGGTAATTGGTGAGCAGGGACTCATGCAGGGCCATGGTCCGCTCGTCGTTGCGGATGGCCGGGCCGGTCTGCATACTTTCGGGCGGGTACTTGTCCAGCCGCTGGAACGTTTCCCGGATAATGGGGGCCAGCAGGGAGAAGTCCCTCCCCTCCTGCTCGCAATAGAATTTGGCGAGGGCAATGAGGTGATTGGTAAAATTGTTGCAGAATACGGCGCCCAGGTGCATCTGGAGGCGCTGCTGGGAGTTCACTACGGAAATGGATGCACTGATGCTCTGGCTGAGGGCCATCAGGCGTTTGAGCACTTCATCGTTTGCGGCTTCCAGCAGCAAAGGTATTTCGGGGTAGTTTTTACTTTCTTTCCGGATGCTCTGGAGGGGGTACATCACCCCGGTGTTCACCGAAATGCGGGAGATCGCATCCATGGGCACCGCCCCGGCGGTATGTACCACAATACGCCGGCCCAGCCTCAGCTGGTCGTTCAGCTCCACGATCACATCGTCCCCTACGGCCAGCAGGTACACGTCCGCCTCCATATCTATATCTATCAGGTCATCCGACGGTTCGGCATGCAGCTGCTCCGCCAGTTCCCGGGCATGTTCCTTGTTACGGCTGATCACCTGTTTTACATGATGGCCGTGCAGTTTCATTAAATGACCGAAACAATGCGCCACATTGCCTGCTCCTATAATAACTATGTCCATGATATGATTTTTGTATGCCCGGAACCTACAAGGTCCCAATTCCATGCCAACCGGCACAAAACATGGTTTTAATTTAACATGTAATATTACTGTCTTTCCGCCAATGGGAGATAATTATAATTAATACACGGTCGTTGCCTGCTGGATATCAAGTATTTAAGGGATTCTATTTTTTATATCAACCTACTTTTATATACTTGCACAAATCGGATTTATAACTTTTGTGCAAATTTTTGCGTAATCTTCGAAATAAAAGCAGGCGTTCATGGCTAAAAATCTCGTGATTGTTGAGTCCCCGGCAAAGGCAAAAACTATCGAAAAAATATTAGGTAAAGACTTTGAGGTTAAATCTTGTTTCGGTCATATCCGCGATCTTGAAAAGGACGATATGGGTATTGACATTAAGAACAACTTTAAACCCAAGTATATAATACCGGAAGACAAGGAAAAGGTTGTAAAGGAACTCAAAAAAGTAGCGAAAGACTCCGACGAGGTTTGGCTGGCAACGGATGAGGACCGGGAAGGGGAAGCCATATCCTGGCACCTCGCCGAGGTATTGGGCCTGGACCCGAAAACCACCAAACGCATTGTATTTCACGAAATTACGAAGCCTGCCATCGAAAGAGCCGTACGGGAGCCCCGCCTCCTGGACATGAACCTCGTGAACGCCCAGCAGGCCCGCCGTATCCTGGACCGTATCGTTGGTTTCGAGCTCAGCCCGGTGCTCTGGAGGAAGATGAGCATGCGCAACTCACTCTCCGCCGGCCGTGTACAATCCGTAGCCGTAAGACTGATCGTGGAACGCGAGCGTGAGATCAACTCCTTTGCCACCACCAGCAGCTTTAAGGTAGAAGCGTTTTTCCTGGCCAAAGACATCCAGGGCCGCACCATTACCTTCAAAGCGGAAGGCCCCGGCCGCTTCAAAACCGCCGAAGACGCTGAAACATTCCTCCAGCAATGCGTAGGCGCCGCCTATACCGTAAAGGATATCACGGTAAAACCGGGTAAAAAATCACCCGCCGCACCGTTCACCACCTCCACCCTTCAGCAGGAAGCCAGCCGCAAGCTGGGCTACAGCGTGTCCAAAACGATGCTGCTGGCGCAGAAACTGTATGAAAGCGGGCAGATCACCTACATGCGTACAGACTCCGTGAACCTCTCGGAAACCGCCATGGGGGAGATCAGCAAAGCCATCAATACCAATTACGGCGAACGTTATTTCCAGAGCCGTAAATACAAAAATAAAAACGAAAACGCGCAGGAAGCCCACGAAGCCATCCGCCCCACCTACATGGAAAATTCCACCGTAGATGATTCGGATCTGAAACGCCTGTACGAACTGATCTGGAAACGTACCATCGCCAGCCAGATGGCCGATGCGGAACTGGAAAAGACCATCGCCAAGATCGGCATCTCCACTAATAATGAGGAGCTGACCGCCAGCGGTGAAGTACTGAAGTTCGACGGCTTCCTGAAAGTATATATGGAAGGCCGCGACGAGGAAGATGAAGGCGATGAAGAACAGGAAGGCGTGCTGCCCCCCCTCACAGTGAAACAAACGCTGGACCTGAAGGAAATGAAAGCCACCGAGCGTTTCACCCGCGCCGCCCCCCGATATACGGAGGCGAGCCTCGTGAAAAAACTCGAAGAGCTGGGCATCGGCCGCCCGTCCACCTACGCGCCCACGATCACTACCGTCCAGAAGCGCGGGTATGTGGAGAAACGCGATAAAGAAGGCGTAAAAAGGGACTTCCGTATCCTTAGCCTCAAAAATGACCAGATCACGAAAGTGACCGAACAGGAAAACACCGGCGCGGAGAAATCCAAGCTGTTCCCCACGGACCTGGGCATGCTGGTGACGGACTTCCTGAAACAATACTTTGAGCGCGTAATGGACTACGGATTCACCGCCAGGATCGAAGAAGAGTTTGACGAAATCGCCAACGGCAAAAAGAAATGGAACATCATGCTCCACGACTTCTATGATCCTTTCCATCAGAACGTGGAAGAGACGCTGGAAAAAGCCGAGCGTGTGAAAGGCGAGCGCCTCCTTGGCCAGGACCCGACGTCAGGCAAGCCCGTAACGGCCCGTATGGGACGGTTTGGGCCCATGGTGCAGATCGGTACGGTAGAAGATGAGGAAAAACCCCGCTTTGCCAAACTGAAGCAGACGCAGAGTATTGAGACCATCTCCATGGAAGAAGCGATGGACCTGTTCCGCCTGCCGCGCAACATCGGCCTGTTCGAAGGCACGGACGTGCTGGTGAACATCGGAAGGTTCGGCCCCTATGCGCAGCACGATAAAAAATTCTATTCCCTCAAAAAGGAAATGGACCCGTATACTGTAGAGCTGGAAGAAGTGGCGCCGCTGATCGCGGAGAAACGCACGGCGAAAGACGAGCGTACCATCAAGGTGTTTGAAAAAGAAAAGATACAGGTGCTGAAAGGGCCTTACGGTCCGTATCTGAAGGTGGGCCTGAGGAATTACAAACTGCCGAAAGACAAACAGGAAACTGCGGCGGATATTACAGTAGAAGAAGCAAAAGCCATTATCGAAGAGCTGAAAGCCAATCCGCCGAAGAAAAAAGCGCCTCCCCGCAAAAAGAAAGCAGAGTAAAGAATATACAGAAATAATTGAAGAATTGCAAACATTCATTATCGATTTACAATTCGTAAATTGATAACATAAACCTAACTGAATCCATTGCACGAAACGAGGGAAATAAACGCGTTGTTCCATTTGCTGGACGATCCTGACCAGGAAGTATTTGATACGGTGGCCAGCAAGATCCTCCTTTTCGGGAAAGACATCATACCAAACCTGGAGCACCTCTGGGAAACGACCTATGATGAATCCATCCAGGAAAGGATAGAGCTGCTCATCCACCGCGTGCATTACCAGGACCTCCAGGAGGCTGTGCGCATCTGGGGGAAGAACGGATCGCAGGAACTGATGCAGGGCGCCATTCTGGCCGCCAGGTACCAATACCCGGACCTTTCCGCCACACAGGTGAATACCGAAATAGACCGCATCAAAAGGAATATATGGCTGGAGCTGAATAATTATCTCACCCCGCTCGAACAGATCAATGTGCTGAACAGCATGATCTATAATTATTTCGGGCTGAAAGGCGAGGAAGTTTCCTACCAGCGTAAGAACCAGTTTTTCATCAACCAGGTGATCGAAGGCAAAAAAGGAAATCCCGTTACCAACGGCATCATCTACCAGGCCCTATGCGCCATGCTGGACCTGCCGGTGTACGCGGTGAACATCCCCCGCCAGTTTATCCTCGCCTACTTCGATACTTTCTACGATTTCACGGAGCCCGCGGACCCGGGGGATTACCGCATCCTCTTTTTCATAGATCCCATCCAGGGGCAGATCTATACCCAGCAGGACGTGGAAACATACTTCAAAAGGGTGAACGTGCCCGCGCTGCCGGCATATTACAAGCCGCAGAGCAACCAGCGCATCATACAGTTCCTGATGGAGGAAATGGCCAAATGTTTCCGCAACGACAAGGAACAGTACAAATACGATGAGCTGATCAATCTTTCACAGATACTGGAATAAAACCAGGAGATCATATTCCCGCCGCTTGCATCAAAGCCGGCAAAAAGAAAAGGGGCCGCCTTCATGGAAAGCGGCCCCTTTTTCGTTTGTATACTGTTACAGATTATTTCTGGGTAGCATAATATTTCATCGCCTCCGGCATCAGGTTCTGCAATTGTTGGATGCGTTTTTCGTCGCTGGGGTGCGTGCTGAGCAGTTCCGGTGGCTTCTGACCGCCGCCTGCGCTGGCCATACGCTGCCAGAAAGGAATGGCTTCCTGGGGATTGTAACCGGCCATTGCCATAAAGATCACACCCAGGTGATCCGCTTCCAGCTCGTTCTGGCGGCCATAAGCCATCAGCCCAAGCGGTCCGCCCACGCCTACCGCCTGCATGAACACGTTCTGCGCCTGCGGGTTTTTGTTGAGCGCCACGGCGCCTGCTATCTGGATGCCCTGGGCTACCAGGCCCTGGCTCATCCTCTCGTTGCCATGACGGGCAATGGCATGCGCAATCTCATGCCCCATTACCACGGCGAGCGCCGTTTCATTCTGGGTTACGGGAAGCAGGCCGGTATATACCACTACTTTACCGCCGGGCATACACCAGGCGTTCACGGCTTTATCGTTCACCAGGTTAAACTCCCATTTGTAGCTGGCGATATCGTTGCCAAGGCCCTTCTGGTTCATATACGTGGTTACAGCCCGCGCAATGCGGCCGCCCACCCTTTGCACCATTTCGGCGTCTTTGCTGGAGTTGGGTGATATCGCTTTGTTCTGGGAAAGGAAAGACTGGTATTCCTGTACGGCCATGCTCTGCATCTGGCTTTCGGGAATGAGGTTTAACTGGCTTCTGCCGGTGATGGGTACTCTCGAACAAGCGAACAGCAGCCCCGATCCGGCAATGAATAACAATGCGACTTTTTTCATCGGTTAATATTTAGAAGAATAGATGGTTTTCCCGCAAACTGCCGTAAGGCGCTATTTGCTGCGGCGAATTTACCACTTTCCTCAAACAGTGCAATCGTTGTGCCGGATTTGAACAACAGGAAAGCCGGAAGCCCCGTAAAATGATGATAAGGAAATACGTTTAGTAAGAAGGATTATTCTCACCGTCCTTGCCTCCCTTGCGGTTCTTGAAGATGGGCACTTTGGATTCGTTGCCCCTGAACAGGCGGACAATATTTTTCTGGTGCGTCAATACCACCATCAAAGCCACAGCGATGGCAAAAATGCGGTAAAACACCTCCTGCTCCCTGAAAATAAAGAGGATGAGTACAGGGAAAGCAATGCTGGCGATGATGGAGCTCAGCGAAACATACCTGGTCAGGAAAAGGATCATGAGGAATACGCCTACGCAGCACAGGGCTACCAGCGGCTGTATGGCGAGCACCATCCCGAACAGGGTGGCGATGCCTTTACCCCCGCGGAAATTGGCCCATATCGGGAAGATGTGGCCTACAACGGCTGCAAGGCCAAGCCCTACCTGGAGATTGATAAGTTGCTCTGGTGAATCATAGGCGGGAATGAGATAAGAAAGCCTCACTGCAAGAACGCCCTTCAGCATATCCACCACCATTACGAAAGTGCCGGCTTTGGGACCGAGCACCCTGAAGGTGTTGGTTGCGCCGGCGTTACCGGAACCATGCTCGCGGATATCGATACCGAAAACTCCTTTGCTGACCCAAACAGCCGTCGCAAAAGAGCCTATCAGATAGGCGCCAATTAAAAGCAATAATTCTGTCATCACAATAAGTTAGAGTGCTAAGATAGTAAATAAACTGTTAATAAGGATACAAATTTAACAGCAATGTTAAGGCAATTACTCGTAAATCAGCAATTAAAATATGTAATTTTTTTCCACATTAACCGGCGGTAAACGACAGCGCCAGCCAGTGCTCTCTCTCTGCCTTCTTATCCAGGGCAAGTCCATTTTCCCCGGCGGCCTTAACAATTGCAGGTTCGTCTATCTGCAATATACCACTCAAAACCAATATTCCATGCATTTTGAGGATTCTTTTCATGTGGTTCATATTGGCCAGCAGGATATTGCGGTTGATGTTCGCCAGCACGATGTCGTAACTCCCTCCTTCCAGCGATTCCAGGTGATCTTCGCGCCAGATATTCACCGCTCCCGCCCCATTGGCGTCCGCGTTTTCCAGTGCATTTTCCACCGCCCAGGTATCGTTGTCGATGGCATCTATCCGGGCGGCCCCCAGTTTCTCCGCCAATATCGCCAGGATGCCGGTGCCCGTTCCGAAATCGAATACACGTTTGCCTTTGAAGTCCATCCCTTCCATCAGTTTGATCACGGAATAGGTGGTGGCATGATGCCCCGTACCAAAAGACATTTTAGGCGTGATCACGATCTCGTGTTTCACCTGCCCCTGCAAGGATGCATGAAAACCCGCGCGGATGCCGCAGAAATCATCCACCAGCACCGGCTGGAAATTACTTTCCCATACAGCGTTCCAGTTTGCCTGCGCAATGGTCTCTTTCGTATAGTCCAGGCCGTGAGAGCCCAGCATGCCGGTAATGGTATTTTCGTCAAACTGCTCTTCGGGAATATAGGCTATGAGCTGGTCTCCGTTTTCTTCAAACCCTTCGTACCCAACATCTGCCAGTTGGGCGATGAGTATATCCTTTATTTCAGAGGGCGCGGATATGGTGATCGCGATATGTGACATGGGCGCAAGATAAATACAAATTCCTCAGTCCCAATACGGAAATGACGATTTTAAAAAATCCTTTGCCGGGTAACACGCCTGTGTTATATTTGAATTATAATAATATAACCTTATCCTATGAAAAAACTCATTCTGCTGGCGGCCGTTCTGGTCAGCTGTGTTTGTGCATCAGCGCAAACGATCGTTAAGCCGTTCGACATTCCCATGAAAGATTCCATTGTATACCAGGTTGAAAATGCCATTTTCATTTTTGACAAACAACACGTGGAAGATTATTTCAAAGGGCTGGACACCATCCTGGTACAGCGCAAATACGATAAAAAAGTATACCGCAACATCCAGTTTGCCCACCTCACTGAAGAAGAGGTGCAGCGGCATTACGGCATGGTCACTAAATTCTGGGCCAATGCCAAAGCCAATCCCATGAGCTATTCCACGGACCGTATCTCGCTTTTCTGGAACGACAGCGAAACGATCCTCATGCCATACCTGGACGAGATATTGCCCGAACTGCTGGAGCAGGGCTGGGTGCAGGTGCAGGACCGTGCTACGAAAAAAAGGGTGAAACAGTTCAGGATCGATTATGAAGACATCGATCTGAAAACCTTCCGCATTTTCCGGTTCGAAAAAGTGAACACCCGGGACGTTGGCAAACTGATGCTCCGCGAAAGCGAGATCTTCATGGAGCAGATGCACAACGTACAGCGCTAAACCGATACTCATGCCGGCAAACCCGGCTTCAACGCTTAAAGTACACCTGGTAAAAATGAAAAATGAAAAACGTCCTGCTGTAATGGCGGGACGTTTGTTTTTAAAGCCTGATTGCCTGCATAAAAAAAAGTCCCGGCGGGTGCCGGGACGTTTTCATTTTATCGGAATCTGTTCTATTGTTCGTCAAATACCGGGCCCAGTTCAGGTCCTTCTGATTGCTCAGACTGTGAAGGACGGCTGCCGCCGCGATCTCCGCCACGGTCGCCACGATCAAAACGATCGCCGCCGCTTCTGCGGTCTCCACCACGGTCACCGCCTCTGCGGTCACCACCACGGTCGCCACCTCTGCGGTCGCCGCGATCACCACGGTCTCCGCGTTCGCCACGATCGTCACGCTCAGGCCTTTCCACGTAACCTTCAGGTTTCGGCATCAGCACTTTGCGGCTGAGTTTGAACTTTCCGGTTTTAGGATCGGTGCCTACCAGTTTCACTTTCACTTTCTCGCCTTCGCTCAGTACGCCGTCCATGTTCTCCAGACGTTTCCAGGAAACTTCAGAGATGTGGAGCAGGCCCTGTTTGCCGGGGAGGAACTCTACAAACGCGCCGTAAGGCATTACGCTCTTAACGGTTGAATCGTATACTTCACCCACTTCAGGAACGGCAACGATGCCTTTGATCCAGCTGAGGGCTTTGTCGAGGTTTTCTTTCTGTACCGCGAAGATGCTTACTTCACCAGTCTGTCCAACTTCTTCGATGTTGATGGTAGTACCGGTTTCGCGTTGGATCTCCTGGATTACTTTACCGCCGGGCCCGATCACTGCGCCGATGTATTCACGGTCGATGATCAGTTTTTCCATGCGGGGAGCATGCGGTTTCGGTTCAGGACGGGCATTTTCGATGGTGCTGTACATCGCATCGAGGATGTGCAGGCGGCCCTGGCGTGCCTGGGCGAGTGCTTTACGCATTACGTCCATGCTGAGGCCATCCACTTTGATGTCCATCTGAACACCGCAGATACCGTCGCGGGTACCGGTTACTTTAAAGTCCATATCGCCGAGGTGATCCTCATCTCCGAGGATGTCGCTCAATACGGCCCATTTGCCATCGCTTGCGCGGGAAATGAGGCCCATTGCGATACCGGAAACGTGTTTCGGGATGGGAACGCCTGCATCCATGAGTGCCAGGGAACCGGCGCAAACGGTAGCCATGGAAGAGGAACCGTTTGATTCAAGGATATCGGATACAACGCGCACGGTGTAGGCGTAGTCGCTGCCGGGCATCATTGTTCTCAGGGAACGCAGTGCCAGGTTACCGTGGCCCACTTCGCGACGGCCGGGGCCGCGCATCATTTTCACCTCACCGGTGGAGAATGGGGGGAAGTTATAGTGCAGGATAAACTTAACGTAGTTGGAGGTGGCGGCGCTTTCGATCAGCAGTTCGTCATCAGGCGTACCGAGGGTAACGGTGGTGAGGGACTGTGTTTCGCCGCGGGTGAACAGGGCGGAGCCGTGGGGAGAAGGCAGCAGGTCCACTTCCATGGCCAGGGGGCGTACCTGGTCCAGCACGCGGCCGTCCAGGCGGATGCTCTGGTCCAGGATCATGTTACGTACGGTTTCTTTTTCCAGGTCGTGGAAATAGTCGCCTACGAGGTCTGCGTCTTCTTCAGGCAGTTCGCCGAGTGATACCACCAGTTCTTCTTCAATTTTCTTGAAGGCTTCGGTGCGCTCGTGTTTGCCGAGGGCTGATTTGGACACTTCCAGGATGCGGGCTTGTGCGAAAGCGGCAATTTTGGCTTTCAGCTCATCATTCTGGTGAGGTTTATCGTATTCGCGTTTGGCGGGGTTGCCTACCAGGGCGCGTAATTCTTCCTGGGCTTTCACCTGTACTTTGATCGCTTCGTGGCCGAGCTCGATCGCTTTGATCAGGTCTTCTTCCTGGCATTCCTTGCTTTCGCCTTCCACCATCATAATGTTCTTTGCAGTGGCGGCCACTATAAAGTCCATGTCTGCCGTAGCCAGCTGGCTGCGGGTGGGGTTGATCACAAATTCGCCGCCAACGCGTGCCACGCGCACTTCGGAGATGATCTCCTGGATGGGCACGTCAGAAACGGCGAGCGCGGCGGAAGCCGCGAGGGCTGCCAGTGCATCGGGCATCACTTCCGTATCGGAGGAAACGAGGGTTACCAGAACCTGTACATCGCATAAATAATCGTCGGGGAACAAAGGGCGCAGCGCGCGGTCTATCAGGCGGGAGATCAGCACTTCATAATCGCTCAGTTTACCTTCGCGTTTGAAAAAAGAACCGGGGATACGGCCTGCTGATGCGAATTTCTCCTGATAGTCTACGGTTAACGGGAAAAAGGACTGGCCTTCTTTGGGCTTTTTGTTAGCCACTACGGTAGCCAGCAGAATACAGTTGCCAAGGCGGACAGTAACGGCTCCATCGGCCTGACGGGCCATTTTGCCGGTTTCTATCGTCACCTCGCGGCCTCCGCCTATATCAAATTTAACCGAAGTAGGTGTGAGATTCATACTTGTGTGAGGATTAATAAGGTACACATACAAAAAAACTATTCCCAACTATAAAGAGTTGGGAATAGCGCTATAAATAGTTTCAGATTACTTTCTGATACCTAACTTCTCAATAAGGGCACGGTAGCCGGAGAGGTTGGTTTTAGACAGGTAAGACAGCAAACGCTTTCTTTGTCCTACCATTTTCATAAGACCGCGGTGAGTGGAGAAGTCCTTTTTATTTTGCTTCAGGTGGGCGGAGATACTGTTGATACGTTCCGTTACCAGTGCAATTTGTGCTTCCACAGAACCGGTATTCTTTTCGCTACCACCGAATTCTTTGAAAATATTAGCTTTTTTTTCTACAGTTAAGTAAGACATCTTTGATAATAATAATTTTTTAACTCGCTATTTTTCCGGTGCAAAGGTAAGAAGTAATATGGCAAGTTCCAAATTGAATTTGGAAAGCATATTTATTGAAAACCAGCACTTTATTTATACAAAATTTACGGCAGCATTGTCCGTCACCTGCCCGTTCTCCGTGCGGAGCACCCGGCTGGGGAACTTCTGCAATACAATGTAGTCGTGGGTTGCCATGATCAACGCGGTACCGTCTTCCCGGCAGATGCGGAACAGCAGTTGCATGATCCCGTCCGAGGTCTCCGGGTCCAGGTTGCCCGTAGGCTCATCCGCCAGGATCAGCTTCGGGCTGTTCAGCAGCGCACGGGCAATATCCACCCTTTGCTGCTCCCCGCCGCTCAGCTCATACGGCATCTTAAAACCCTTCGTGCCCAAACCCACCTTTTCCAGCACATCCTTTATCTTCTCCTCTATCTGCGACTGGTCCGCCCAACCCGTTGCCTTCAGGGCAAACTTGAGGTTGTCGTGCACCGTACGGTCTGTCAGCAGCTGAAAATCCTGAAACACCACCCCCAGGTTCCGGCGAAGGTAAGGCACCTTCTTCCAGTCCATCTTCGTCAAATCAAACCCCGCCACCTGCCCGCTGCCTTCACGCAACTGCAGATCTCCGTAAAGGGTCTTCAGCAAACTGGATTTGCCCGTGCCTGTTTTTCCGATCAGGTACACGAACTCTCCCCTGTTCACCGTGATGTTCACATCCGATAAAATCAAAGAATTGCCCTGGTATACATTTACATTCGTCAGTTGAACTATGGGTTGGTCCACCATTTATATTTCCATTTTGAAATCCAAAAATAACCAATTACTTGTAAGTGATGCATATTGCATAAAAACTATAAAATTAGTTTGTAAACTAAAATAATAGTTTTACATTTGAAATGAGACTAGTCGATACTCCACGCAAATCAAAAAACAATGAAAACGCTGACAAAAGCAGAAGAACAGATCATGCAGGTATTATGGAAGCTGGGGCCTTCTTTTGTGAAAGACATGGTAGAGGAAATGCCCGAGCCGCGGCCGCATTACAATACCATCTCCACGCTCGTGAAGATCCTGGTGGATAAGGGTTTTGTAAGCTTTAAGGCGTACGGCAAAAGCCATCAGTATTACGCCCTCATCAGCAAGGAAGAATACAGCCACAAAACGGTGAAAAGCCTGGTGACAGGTTATTTCGAAGGGTCTTTCAGCAATATGGTCTCCTTCTTTGTGAAAGAAAAAGACATGAGTGTGAGCGATCTTGAAAAGCTCCTGCAACAGATCAAACAATCCAAAAACCCGGAAAAATGACACCTTTCCTCGCCTACCTCGTTAAAGTGATCATTTGCTCAGGCATCCTGTACGCTTATTATCACGCGGCCCTGCGCAACAACCGTTTCCACCAGTGGAACCGTTTTTACCTGCTGGGCATTACCATACTGAGCCTCGTGGTGCCGCTGATGCGCATCCCGCTGTCTCTCACAGGCACGGAAGCGCCGGACATCTACGTGTATACGGCACAGGTAGCGACGCTGCGCGAACAGGTATTTACCGTGCAGGCACCCCAGGTACAACATTTCAACCTCACCGCCCTGCTGTACGGCATCGTAATCTCGCTGCTGGTGCTGCGCATCGGCTGGGGATATTTTAAGATACTGCAACTCGTGCGCACCAGCCACATCGAACCATTGCTGCCTTACCGGCTGGTGCTGTCCAAACAGATCGCCGCGCCGTTCTCGTTCTTCCGTTTTATTTTCTGGAACAGCGGCATGAGCGCATCCACGCCAGAAGGCCGGCAGATGCTGCGGCACGAGATCGTGCATTTGCAGGAAAATCACAGTACCGATAAACTTTTTATGGAGGTCGTGACAGCCGTATGCTGGATCAATCCCTTTTTCCATCTCGTTAAACGGGAGCTTTCGCTCGTGCATGAATTTATCGCGGACAAACGGTCCGTGGAAAACGGCGACGTAGCCACGTACGCGCAAACCATCCTCCATGCTGCATTACAGGCCGGCCCTGCTTTTAATCTGACCAATAATTTTTCACATCAGCCTATCAAAAGAAGGATCCTTATGCTTACACAATCCCGTAATTTCCGGTTCAGCTACCTGCGCAGGATACTCATCCTGCCCGTAGCCGTGCTGATATTCAGCTCTCTTGCGTTTGTAACCGAAGACAAAATGGACCGCCTCAGCGAGAACCTCAGTATTCCCGTCCAGGCCCCTGAAATCAAAACGGAACAAGCCACCGATGCCGCCGTGGCTCCTGATTCGCCAGCTCCGGAAAATAAAAAGGCAGTGACCGCCGTTGCCGAAACGGCCCCTGTCCCTGCTGCGCAACCCATCGCCGCACCCATTGATACCATTCCGAAAAATGAAGAAATATTTACGATGGTGGAGCAGCCGCCTACATTCAAAGGTGGGGATGATGCGCTGGGCAAATATCTCAGCAACAATATCCGTTACCCCATAAGCGCTATTGAAAAGAACATCAGCGGCACCGTTTTCGTGAACTTCGTGGTGGCGAAAGACGGGCATGTGACCAATATCAAGACAGTAGGCGCACCGAAAGGAGGCGGCCTGGAAGAAGAAGCCATACGTGTGGTAAAAGCCATGCCAGCCTGGAACCCCGCCAAACAGAACGGGAACCATGTAAATATGCTGTTCAACCTCCCCATCCGCTTCACGCTCCAGAACCCGCTAAATGAAAAACCCGACAAAGACATTTATAAACCAAACGAGAAGGGTATATACAGTTTTGTTGAACAACCGCCCACTTACAAAGGAGGTGATGAAGCGCTCAATAAATATCTTTCCAAAACCATCCGCTACCCGCAGGAAGCCACTAAAAAGAACATCCAGGGAACCGTCTTTGTATCGTTCATAGTGGATGAAAAAGGGGTGGTAAAGGATATTAAAACCGTCGGTGCGCCCAAAGGCGGCGGGCTGGAGCAGGAAGCGATCCGCGTGGTGAAAGGAATGCCCGACTGGACACCCGGTAAACATCACGGCGAAAATGTATCGGTACAGTTCAACCTGCCCCTGCAATTTAAACTACACAACTAGAGTGAAACACATAAATATTTGATTAACAAAGCCTTGAGCGTCTGCTTAGGGCTTTTTTGTTATTTAAAGGGGAGCAGGCACTTTGAACCCGGTTATTACTCTTTTACTACTAGTTTGCTACTTCTGTGCTGCTTAGGAATAGGGTCTTGTCCTGGTATAGGTTTACAATGATTTGCGGTGTAGACCCGGTGTAGACCCGGTGTAGACCCGGTGTAGACCCGGTGTAGACCCGGTGTAGACCCGGTGTAGACCCGGTGTAGACCCGGTGTAGACCCGGTGTAGACCCGGTGTAGACCCGGTGTAGACCCGGCAGCCAGCGAGCTGCCTGCCTGAAAAAGGTCAAAGGCCGATAAATGCCCTTATGCCGCAGCGTAAGGCTGTCATTTTGCCTGAAAGGGACGATCAAAATGGCAGCGGGTGGGGGTAAGTATGCTTTTGATACGCTTTTGATATGCTCTTGCTATGCTTTTGATATGCTTCAGGTGCCGCTGATAGTGTTTCAACTGAAAACTTTAAGGGTGCTGGCCCCAAAGGCCAATAAGGCCAGCATGTCGCCTGTGTGAAGAGAGGGGTGCGGCCATCCAACAGTGGTCTAAAGGCCGATATAAGACCGTTACGAGCCGTTCCAGGGCATTACCGGGCCATTGTCCGGCCGATGCGCGGAAAATGCATTTAAAGCGCAAAATCAGGCCATTCACCCCTCCAAACCAACACTTGAAGCACACACCGCGCTTACGCATCCGGATTTACCTGATTTTTGACCTTATGAAAATATTGCAAAAGCTCTATACAGCCGCGGCCATAACCAGCCTGGCCGCCGCCGTTTCGTTCACTGCGCCCTCCGCGGGCCGGCAGGCGCCTTTCATCGACAAATACTGGGTGTATGAGTCATCCACCGTAGTGCCCGCCGTAGACCTCGATATGGACGGCAAGCCGGATAACAGTATCAGCGTGCTGCTCGAAGAGTGCCAGGAAGACGATGCCAGGATGTTTAAGGGCAGCGGCAAGATCGTGGAGGATTATGGCAAAAACAAATGCGGGGATGACGAGGTATCTTCAGAAGAAACCGGCGACTGGACATACAATGCCGCCACCAGGCAGCTCAGCACAAAGGATTACAATACGGATGAGCCTGAGATCCTTACGCTGCGGGAGATTTCCGCCAGCCGTATGGTGCTTGTAAGGGTATTTAGGTCGAATAAAGGCGAGCATACGATCACCGCCGTGTATAAAACCAGGTAATCCAGGTGGGGGACATAACACAAAGGGCCGGTTGAAGAAAAATCAACCGGCCCTTTGTTATGCAATAAAAACGATTATGCGTATTCAAACTCGCCGTGAATGCTTTTTACGGTCACTTTCTTTTCGGGGCTGTCTGTCACACGGCCCACGATCTGCGCGTCGATGTTGTAGGTCTGGCTGATGCGGATGATGTCTTCCGCGATATGCTCAGGCACATACAGCTCCATACGGTGGCCCATATTAAACACCTGGTACATTTCCCTCCAGGCCGTGCCGGATTGCTCCTGTATCAGGCTGAAAAGCGGCGGGATGGGGAAAAGATTGTCCTTGATCACATGCAGCTTGTCGATAAAATGCAGCACTTTGGTCTGCGCGCCGCCGCTGCAATGTACCATGCCATGCACATCCGCCCGGAAATGCTCCAGCACCTGGCGGATCACGGGGGCGTAGGTACGGGTGGGGCTCAGCACCAGCCGGCCGGCCGTCACCGGCGAAAAGCCGGGAATATCTATCATATCGGTCAGGGCTTTTTTGCCGCTGAACACCAGTTCTTTAGGGATACCGGGGTCGTAACTTTCCGGGAACTTATCCGCCACCGTTTTATTAAACACGTCGTGACGGGCGGATGTAAGGCCATTGCTGCCCATGCCGCCGTTGTATTCCCTTTCGTAGGTAGCCTGGCCATAGGAAGAAAGGCCTACTACCACGTCTCCGGCTTTGATGCGGTCGTTCGAGATCACGTCCGCGCGTTTCATGCGGCAGGTAACCGTGGAATCCACGATGATAGTGCGCACGAGGTCACCCACATCGGCGGTTTCCCCGCCGGTGCTGTAAATGCCCATGCCATAGCTGCGGAGCTCTTCCAGAATCTCTTCCGTACCGTTGATGATGGCCGCGATCACTTCACCGGGCACCAGGTTTTTGTTTCGGCCGATGGTGGAGGAAAGCAGTATATTGTCCGTAGCGCCCACGCACAGCAGGTCGTCCGTATTCATGATGATGGCATCCTGCGCAATACCGCGCCACACGCCGAGGTCCCCGGTTTCTTTCCAGTAGGCGTACGCCAGGGAAGATTTGGTGCCGGCGCCGTCCGCATGCATGATATTGCACCATTCCGCGTCTCCGCCCAGTATATCCGGGATGATCTTGCAGAATGCACGGGGGAATAACCCTTTGTCAATATTGCGGATAGCATTGTGCACATCCTCTTTACCGTGTGAAACGCCTCTTTTGGCGTAAAGGTTTTGATCCACGATTGTCCTGATTAGTCTGTATTAAAGTGCAAAAGTATTGTAATCCGTTCAAAACATTTAGATTTGCACGGCGTTTTTGAAAATATGATCATCTAACCATGCAGGTTCACAGAGATTTACAACAATTGCCCGTTTTCAGGAATGCCGTGATCACGATCGGTACTTTCGACGGGGTGCATACCGGCCACCAGTACATTCTGCAGCAATTGCAGGAAGCGGCGGCGGCCTGCGGCGGTGAAACCGTGATCATCACTTTCGACCCGCATCCGCGTGAAGTGCTGGCCCCGCACGACAAAACCGTGCGCCTGCTCACCACGCTGGACGAAAAGATCCACCTGCTGGAAAAATTCGGTATCCATCACCTCGTGGTGGTGCCTTTCACCAAAGCTTTCTCTGAATTGTCCGCCAGGGCTTACCTGGAAGATTTCCTGATCAGCACATTCCGCCCCCATACCATCATCATCGGCTACGATCACCGCTTTGGCCACAACCGCGAGGGCGGGCTGGAACTGCTTGAAGCGGAGCAGCAGCAATACGGTTTTCAGCTGCTGGAGATACCGCAGCAGGTAGTGCACAACCTTGCCGTGAGCTCCACCAAGATCCGCAAAAGCCTCCAGGAAGGCGCCATCCAGCTGGCGGACGAGCTGCTGGGTTACCCGTATTTTATCAACGGCACCGTAGTGCATGGCGACAAAATGGGCCGCAAGCTGGGCTTCCCCACGGCCAATATCGGCCTGAACGATCCCCGCAAACTGATACCCGCCCAGGGCGTATATGCGGTAACGGTATCCGTGGGCGGCAACTGGTACAAAGGCGCGCTGAACATCGGTACCCGCCCCACTTTCAACGGTACCGAACTGCGCATAGAAGTATACATCCTCGATTTTGACAAGGACATTTACGACGCGGCAATCCGGGTCGATTTCCTGGAATATATCCGCTCCGATAAAAAGTTTGATTCCGTGGAGGCGCTTGTACTGCAAATGAAAGACGACGTGCTGCAGGCAAGAGAGATCACGTCGGGGCCGTAGGCTCAGGGCCTTAATATCCGGAACACCAGTTCCTTCAGCAATTCCCCATCTTCATTTCCGCTATCGCCAATGCCGATGCTGCGCAGGTTGTACCGGTGCAGTAAAAGGATGGCGCGCTCCGTGCCTTCCGGGCCGAACTTGCGCGCGGCGGCCGTGTAATCTTTCAGGAAAAACGGGTGCACGCCGAGCGCGGCGGCCATTTCCTTCTCCCCGCCCTTGATGCCGAAGAGCAGGTTCATTTTGGAGAAATAATTATACAAAGCCGGTATCAGCATCTGGATAGGCGCGGCTTTGGGGTTTGCGGTGAAATATTTTACGATGCGCATTACTTTCACCATGTCCATCTGGCCAATGGCGTTCTGCAATTCGAATACGTTGTATTCCTTGCTGATGCCCACATATTTTTCGATGTCGCTTTCGTCTATCTTTTTTCCTTCCGGGAGGTTCACCAGGAGTTTGTCGATTTCGTTCGCAATGCGCGAAAGATCGTTGCCGATATGGTCCGCCAGCAGGATGCAGGCTTTCTCCGATATAGCGAGCCCCTGGGTGCGGACGTAGGTTTCCGCCCAGGAGGGCAATTGGTTATCGTACAGTTTTTTGGTGGATAGCATCACGCCGCGGTCCTTGATGAGTTTGGCCATTTTACTGCGGCCGTCTATCTTGCCCTGTTTGTGTGCCACGACGAACACGGTGGAATCCAGCGGTTTATCGATATAGGGCTCCAGTTTCAGGAGGTCGCGCATCGCCTGGGCTTCTTTGAGTATCACCACCTGGCGTTCGGCGAACATGGGGTAACGGCGGCAGGCGGTGATCACGGTGACCCAGTCCGTCTCCTTTCCATACAATACGGTGAGGTTGAATCCTTTATCCGCTTCGCTAAGCAGGTTGTGCTCCGCGTAGTTCACCACCTGGTCAATAAAAAAATCCTCCTCTCCTTCCAGCCAGTAGAGCGAGCGGAACTTATTATTTTTCCAATCCTTGATGATATCCTGGTAATCCATGTTTCCTGTCCTTTAAATTTTCCTTTTTACACCACCGATACGCCTTCTTTTTCCATCAGGGGCAGGCCCTTGAAGCGCAGCAGCAGCTGGCCCACGGTCAGCACATCCTTCTGACAATATTCCACGATCCGGGGCAGGTCCTGCTCTTCCCAATACACTTTCCCAACCATGCTGCCGTCTATATCGTCCTTGGGCGTGGGTATGCCCAGTACGGCGGCCAGCAGTTTGAGGGAGGTATAATTTTTAAAATCCCCGAAACGCCAGAGCTGCAGGGTGTCCAGCAGGGGCATTTCCCAGGGTTTGTACTGGTGGATCTGCAGGGCCACGGGCAGCGGAAGACTGTTGATCACGGCGCGGCGGCAAATATAGGGAATATCGAATTCCTTAATGTTATGCCCTGCGAACTGGAAGCGGGGATTTTTTGCTGAGAATTTTTCCACAAGGTCTGTGAACCCGGCGAGCAGCTCTTTTTCGTCGTGACCGTAAAAAGATTTTATACGTAGCTGATACTGACCATTTTCCGTAAAGAAGAGGCCTACGGAGATACAAACGATCTTCCCGAATTCGGCATATAAACCCGCTCTTTCGCCAAATGATTCCGAAGGGTTTTCAGATTCTGGCGCAGTTTTTGTAATTTTTTCCTCCCAGAGGCGCTGAAGCTCCTCTGGCAGATGGTTAAATGATGAATAGAGTGGCGTAGTTTCTATATCGAAGAGAAGTAATTGATCGAGAGCAACATTATTGAGCACAGCCAAAGGATTTAAAACGTGTAATTTAAGTAAAAATTAACGTTTAGGGATTTTAGAAAATTTTACCCATATAACAATCAATTAAATAAAAAAGAACACTATGGCGGAAAACACCTTTAATACTGGTACGCCCAGTACTTCCGGACCTGAAAAACCAAAGAGCAACAAAAACGGGATAATCTACGGCGTTCTCATTGCCGCCCTGGTGGGAACATGGGGGTACATGTTTTACGACAAGAGCCAGACCAGCAAGGAACTCGTTACCAAAGAGAACCAGCTGGACACCCTCAGCACCTCCAGGAACGAACTGCAATCTGAATACGACGCAGCCCAGGCACGTCTGGATGATCTGATCTCCCAGAATTCCCGCATGGACAGCCTCGTGAAGAGCAAGGATAAAGAAATAGCGGACATGAAAGGCCGTATCACGAGCATCCTCAGCAACAAAAATGCGACTGCCGCCGAACTCGCTGAAGCGCGCAGGCTCATCGAACAGCTGAAGAGCAACACCGAAAATTATGTTGCCACCATCGAAAGGCTGGAAGGCGAAAAGATCGTTATCACCGGCGAACGCGACGTAGCACGTAAAGAACGCGATTCCGTGACCACTGTAAAAGACAGCCTCGGCAAACGCGTGGACCTCGGTTCCGTACTGCATGCGTCCAACATCAAACTGGCCCCGATCAACGTAAAACGCAACGGCAAGGAAGAAGTAACGACCAAAGCCAAACGCGCGGACATGATGAGGGTATCATTTGACCTGGACAACCGTATTGCCACCTCCGGCGACAAAGAGATCTTTGTTTCCATCACCGCCCCCGACGGTTCTCCCCTCGCGGTAGAAGCACTCGGCAGCGGCCGTTTCACACTGGAAGACGGTACAGAAAAACTGTACACCGTGAAGAAACTGGTATCCTACGAAGCAGGCGGATCTACCCCTGTAAGCATGGACTGGAAACAGAACTCCGATTTCAAGCCCGGCGATTACACCGTGGAGATCTACCAGGGTGGATTCAAGATCGGCGCAGGCAAAGTGAACCTGAAAAAGGGCGGCCTGTTTAACTAAGGATAGACAATCCAACATTCATAGGAAAGGGCGTAGCATCAAGCTGCGCCCTTTTTGCATTTTTTCTGTGTTTGTTAAGAGCTAGTTATTGGAATTAAAATATATATGAAAATAAAATAAAATTAACTTTCTTTGCGAAGAAATTACGAACCAGCTTACCGGATACGCAAAAAGGAAGATTTAATTGGAAACAATGCTTTTGAAGCTGTGGGATTTGAAGAAAAGCCAACTTATTTTATGGAGCTATTCGATAATATACACGAGATGGAACACACGAATAAAGTAGTTTATGTAATCGACGACGATGAGATTTTCCACTTTATTGTAAAGAAGATGTTTGGTTTGCAGGGATGGGACGTTAGCGTGAACTCGTTCCTTTCCGCTGAAGACGCCATAGAAGACCTGACTTCGTTTGCGGCGAACAACCTGCCCTGCCTGATCATCCTGGATATGAACATGCAGCGGATGAACGGGTGGGACTTTATAGAGGCTTTCAGGGGCTTTAAAAACAAGCTGCCGCAGGATGTGCCCATTATTATGTGTTCTTCTTCCATGAACATACAGGACCTGGAAAAAGTACGCAAAACGCCGGAATTGATGGCTTATATCACCAAGCCGCTGGACAGATCAAAAATGAAAGAAATCGAAAAATATCTCTGAAAAAGAGAGCTAATACCCAAAAAAGTAACCCATAAAAAAGAGCGGACGTAATGTCCGCTCTTTCTATTTTATTATTCTTCATTTTTTATGCTGATACTGCCTGTCCGTACATTTCCGCGCGGAGGGCTCTCACACGCTCGTCTTCCAGGTATTCATCGAAGGTGCTCAGTCGGTCTATGATACCGTTTGGCGTGATTTCGATAATGCGGGTGGCCACGGATTGCATGAACGTATGGTCATGGGTGGTGAAGAGCACGATGCCTTTGAAGTCTTTCATGCTTTCGTTGAAACTCTGGATAGACTCCAGGTCCAGGTGGTTCGTAGGTTCGTCCAGGATCACCACGTTCGGGTCCTGGAGCATCATACGGCTCACCATGCAGCGTACTTTTTCGCCGCCGCTCAGTACGGAGGTCTTTTTCATGATCTCGTCGCCGCTGAACAGCATTTTGCCGAGGAACCCGCGCAGGAAAGGCTCATCCACGTCGGTAACGTGTGCGGGCACATACTGGCGCAGCCAGTCCATCAGGTTGTACTGGCCGGTGAAGAACTGGGCGTTGTCGTCCGGCAGGTATGCTTTGGTAACGGTAGTGCCCCATTCCAGCTTGCCGCTGTCCTGCTGCTGATCACCGTTGATGATGTCGAAGAAGGTGCTGAGGGCCAGGTGGTCTTTGGACAGGAACGCGATCTTGTCTCCTTTGTTCACGGAGAAGGTCACGTCGCTGAACAGTTTGCGGCCGTCGATGGATTTCTCCAGTTTCTCCACGTTCAGGATCTGGTTCCCTACTTCGCGGAGCTGTTTGAAGATAATGCCGGGGTATTTGCGGCTGGAAGGCTCGATGTCCTCGATCACCAGTTTCTCCAGGGCTTTCTTACGGGAAGTAGCCTGTTTGGATTTGGAGGCGTTCGCGGAGAACCGGGCGATAAAGTCCATCAGGTCTTTACGCTTGTCTTCCATCTTTTTGTTCTTATCGCTCACCTGGCGCGCGATCAATTGGCTTGATTCGTACCAGAAGGTGTAGTTACCGGTGAATATTTTGATCTTGGCACGGTCCACATCCGCCACGTGCGTACACACGGCGTCGAGGAAGTGACGGTCGTGGCTCACCACGATCACGATGTTTTCATAATCAGCCAGGAAGTTCTCCAGCCACCCGATCGTTTCCACGTCCAGGTGGTTCGTAGGTTCGTCCAACAGCAGGATGTCCGGGTTGCCGAACAGGGCCTGTGCCAGCAGCACCCTTACTTTGATGGCGCCGCTCAGGTCTTTCATCAGCGCCTGGTGCAGGTCTTCTTTCACGCCCAGGTCGCCCAGGAGCACACCGGCGTCGCTTTCGGCGGTATAACCGCCCATTTCGCCGTATTCTGCTTCCAGTTCGCCCGCGCGCATACCGTCTTCTTCGGTAAAGTCTTCCTTCGCATAGATGGAATCCCTTTCATGCGCAATCTCCCAGAGCTTTTTATTGCCCATCAGGACTGTATTGAGCACGGTTACCTCATCAAACTCGTAATGGTTCTGTTTGAGGTAGGACATACGCTCGCCCGGGGTGATTTCCACAGTTCCTTTGTTCGGCTCTATTTCGCCGGAAAGGATCTTGAGGAAAGTGGACTTGCCTGCCCCGTTTGCGCCGATGACGCCGTAGCAGTTCCCTTTTGTAAAGTTGAGATTTACTTCATCGAACAACACCCGTTTGCCGAAAGAAAGCGTGACGTTTTTAACACTGATCATACCTGGCTTGTGAATTTGAAGCCGCAAAGTTACGAAATCCCGGGCATAACTCCATGGATTCCGCCCGGGCATTTAACCATCGTTATTGAACAATTTTCCGATATGTACTGTTATCAATTACAACTAAAAAGTAACCCTATGATTCATGAACTTGCGAAATACTGGTGGCTGGTGGTGCTCAGGGGCGTGCTGGCCGTACTTTTTGCCCTGGTGGCTTTCATCTGGCCTGCCATTACACTGGCCATCCTGGTGGTCTTCCTGGGGGCCTACCTGCTGGTGGACGGCATTTTCGCGCTTATTCACGGCTTCACGGTCATGAAGACGGACCGCAGCTGGTGGGGGTTTGTGCTGGTAGGCTTGGCCGGGATCGCGGCGGGGCTCATTGCCCTGTTCATGCCGGGCATCACCGCCCTGTTCCTGGTTACGCTGGTGGCTTTGTGGTCGGTTGTTACGGGGATCCTGGAAATTGTCATCGCCATCCGCCTCCGGAAAGAGATCACCGGTGAATGGATGCTGATCGTTGCGGGGATCTTTTCGGTTATTTTCGGGATATTGCTGTTTATGCAACCTATCGCGGGCGTAGTGGTGATATCCTGGTGGCTCGGGATCTATGCGCTTTTCCTGGGAATTTTTTTGATCTCCGTAGGTTTCAGGCTCAAAAAGGTGTCTAAAGAGTTCAAACATATTTAAACTTCCCATTCCGTGAACCGACTAACCGGCCCGGAAGCCCCGACGAATTTCTGAATTATGCTTATGTTAAAAAGGGCTGCCCCGATGGGGCAGCCCTTACCGTTTCTATGATGACGTGCATTGTTTATTTTTCGATCCCTTCCAGGTAGAAGAGGAACGCATATTGCAGGGCAACGTCCTTCAGCGCTTTAAAACGCCCGCTGGCGCCGCCATGGCCCGCTTCCATATTTGTTTCCATCAGCAGTATCTCCTCTCCCTTTTTCATTTCACGCAGCTTGGCCACCCATTTGGCAGGCTCAAAATATTGTACCTGCGAGTCGTGCAGACCGGTGGTCACGAGCATGTTCGGGTATTCTTTTGCTTCCACGTTGTCGTACGGGGAATAGGATTTCATGTATTCGTAAGAATCCTTGTTTTTGGGATTGCCCCATTCGTCAAACTCCCCGGTGGTTAGGGGAATGCTTTCGTCCAGCATGGTGGTTACCACGTCCACGAAAGGAACCGCCGCGATCACGCCTTTGAAGAGGTCCGGCCGCATGTTCACCACCGCGCCCATCAGCAGGCCGCCGGCGCTGCCGCCCATGGCGTAGAGGTGTTCTTTGGTAGTATATTTATTCGCAACCAGGAACTCCGCGCAATCGATGAAGTCTGTGAAAGTGTTTTTCTTTTTGAACATCTTACCGTCCTCATACCAGGCACGGCCCAGCTCCTGCCCGCCGCGGATGTGCGCGATGGCGTAGCAGAAACCGCGATCCAGCAGGCTGATGCGGTTGGAACTGAAATAAGGGTCCATGCTGGCGCCGTAAGAGCCGTAACCGTAGAGCAGCAGCGGCGCTTTACCGTTTTTCTCAAATCCTTTTTTGTATACCAGCGAGATAGGCACCAGCGTGCTGTCTTTTGCTTTGGCAAAGATGCGTTCTGTTACATAGTTCTTCGGATCATAACCGCCGATCACTTCCTGTTGTTTTTTCAGCTCTTTGGCTTTGGTGTCCATGTTGTAATCGTACGTGGAGTTGGGCGTAGTGAGCGAGGTGTAGCTGTAGCGCAGCACTTTTGTGTCCATTTCAGGATTGGAGGAAGTGGAGGCCACGTAGGCGGCTTCGCCGAAGTCCAGGTAATGTTCGGTGCCGTTGTTGTTCATAATACGCAACTGCGTGAGGCCGCCTTTTCTTTCGGAAAGCACGGTGTAGTCGTTGAAGAGGTCCATGCCTTCCAGCAGCACGTCCGTGCGGTGGGGGATCACTTCTTTCCAGCTGGCTTTGCCGGTGCTGGCCAGCGGTGCGGCCATCAGGCGGAAGTTTTTAGCTTCGTAGTTCGTGATGATGTACCATTTATCGCCGCGGTGATCGATGTCGTACAGCATATCTTTTTCCCTCGGGTGAAATACTTTGAACTCCCCGGTGGGACTGGCCGCATCCAGTACACGGTATTCAGAAGAAAGCGTGCTGCCGCTGCCGATCACGATGAAGTCGCGCGATTTGGTTTTGCCTACGTAGGTGTTGTAGGTTTCATCCTTTTCATGGAATATCATCACGTCTTTTTTCGGGTCGGCACCCAGGGTATGACGGTAGATCTTTTCAGAACGGAGCGTCACGGGATGTTTGTACGTATAAAAGAGGGTCTTGTTATCTTTCGCCCAGGTGCTGCCGCCGGTGGTATTCACCATTACGTCAGGGTATACTTCGCCTGTTTCGAGGTTTTTGATGTAAATGTTATACTGGCGGCGACTTACAGTGTCCACGCCATACGCCAGGAGTTTGTTGTCCGGGCTGATGCTGGTGCCGGCTACCTGGTAATATTCGTGGCCCTGGGCCAGGTCGTTCACATTCAGGTATATTTCTTCGGGCGACGCGTCAGAGCCTTTTTTGCGGCAATAGATCGGGTATTCCTTGCCTTCTTCGTACCGCACGTAGTACACGTAGCCGTTGCTGAACACTGGCACACTTTCATCTTTTTCCTTGATCCTGCCTTTCAGCTCGGAGAAGAGGTCTTCGCGGAACTTTTTAACGGGGCTGAGCATCGTGTCCGTATACTTGTTCTCCGCTTCCAGGTAAGCGATCACCTTGGGGTTCTCTCTTTCATTGAGCCAGTAATAATTATCGATCCGGGTGTCTCCGTGGACCGTCAGTTCTTTTTTTATCTTCTCTGCCACTGGTGGTGTCACATTCATTTTCTCTGTCTTTTTATCTGTTTTATTGTTGCAGGCCGTTAGTATCACTAAAGCAAGCAAAGGGAGGCTGTTACATTTCATAATACAGGTTTAGGATTACTAAATTTAAGGAATATAGGGTTAAAAAAATCGGGGCCAGTGGCCCCGATTCCTGTAATTATCTAGCGGATCTTCATATTCTCCGGATCCCAGTCTATCAGCTTCTTCTGGAAATAGCTCTCATTGGCTGCCAAGGCCGGCCCTGCGGCGCGCAGGCCGAAGGTGGCATCTTCCACCACGGGTTTGCCGTTGCGGATGGCTTCAAAGAAGTTCGTAAAGTGGTCCAGGCGGTCGTCGTAGCCCGCGGGTGACTTATAGGCGGATTCCTCCGTTTTGATCTGGGCGCGGTCCGCTTCGCTGTATTTGGCGTTGTAATCTTTGATGTAGGCTTCCTGCTGGGCTTTGGTAAAGGTATTGAAGGTATCCCAGCCGCCATATCCAGGGGCTTTCGGGAGTTTGTGGCGTTTGATCTTAAAGTCGTTCCAGCCCAGCTCCATCACGCCGTCCGTGCCTATCAGGCGGGTGTATTCCGATCCACCGCCGCCGTCCGCGAAGTTCACGCGCAGCTGCATCTGGAAGGAAGGGTGTTCTTTTGTTTCCGGGTATTCGAAGATGGCAACCATTACATCCGGTACATCGCGGCCATCGTTCCACTGTACGAGGTTGCCGGTGCTGTAAATGCGGCTGGGGCCTTTGGAGCCGATCATAAAGTGCAGGCCGGTGATGAGGTGTACGAACAGGTCGCCGGGTACGCCGGTGCCGTAGGCCTGGTAGTTTCTCCAGCGGAAAAAACGCACCGGGTCGAAGGGCATTTTGGCCGTGTCTTTCAGGAAGGTGTCCCAATCCACGGTTTTGGGCGAAGCGTCCGTGGGGATGGAATATTGCCATGCTCCCAGGGCGCTGTGACGGTCTATTTTGGCTTCCACGAGGTTCAGCCGGCCGATGTCCCCCGCGAGGTAACGTTTACGGGCCTCCGCGAGGGCAATGCTGCTCACGCGCTGACTGCCCACCTGGAACACGGCTTTGGTGCGCTGCTGGGTGGCGATCACCTGGTGGCCTTCTGATATCTGCTGCACCATGGGTTTTTCGCAATACACGGCTTTGCCTTTTTCCATGGCGGCAATGCTCTGCGTATCGTGCCAATGGTCCGGCGTGGCGATGACTACGGCGTCAATATCCTTTCTTTCCAGTATCTCGCGGTAATCGCGGGTGGTAAAGAGGTGGTTGCCATATACGGATTTTGCTTTTTCGAGGTGGCCGTCGTACAGATCGGCTACTGCCACGAGCTCCACGCCCGGGACTTTCAAAGCGGTGTTCACATCCCCGAAACCCATGATGCCCATGCCGATACCGGCGATGCGGATCTTATCGTTCGGGCTGATGCGTTTTTCGGGTTGAAGGATAATGGCCGGGTCTGCTGCCAGGCCGCTGAGAGAACCTGCTCCCAGCAATGCTGCGGTGCTGCCAAGTTGTTTGATGAACTTGCGACGGGAATTTGTAGACATATGCCCAAGATAATACAGCGGGCGGGAAAATGCAATGGTGATTGTATAAGCGGGGGCCTGATGGTTCACATTCCTTGCCGGGCTTGTTTTAGCAGGTAATGTGCTTATATGAAAGGATTGTTCCAGGAAGTGGAAGGCGCTAACATGCTAAAAAATGAAACATTTATCCAAAAAGCTCCTGCATTAACGCTTCTTTGGTCTTATTTAGATGAGTCGCCACATCCCCGAGAATTGCTGACAGCGTTCCTATTTTTAACGGATCATGATTAGGAACGGTGATATGATGTTGTCCATTTTGTTCGGTGGAAAGTCTGATATGGCTGCCAGTTTGTCGGGTTACAAAGTAGCCATAGGGTTTTAAATGCTTTATAAGATCTTGTCCAGTAAGGTCGCGGGGTATTCTCATGCAGCTATTACTTCTTCTCTGACAATATGTAACCGGATGATTCTTTTTTGGTTATCATCAAAATGGCAGTGCACAGCATCGATAACAGCTGTCTTCAATTCCTCTATTGTTTCTGCCTGAGTATAAATGGACACGCCTAATCCTTTGGCTGTATAACCACCTTCCGGGCTTTCTTCTACCATAAATATCAATTCTTCCATAAGAGTACTTTTAGCAAAAATAAACTATTAGGCAAACAATTTTAATTTCAAATATACTAATATTTTTAGCAAACAAAGCACCGCAATATTATTTAATTCCTAAAGAAGAAATTCATATGCTCGCAGTCTTCTATATCATTCAATAATCGTTCTATACAACCATCAAAACAACAAAGCCGGCCAACCGGCCGGCTTCATTACTTATAATCTTGTAGTACAGCTTATTTAGAAGTAAAACCTGCTGTGATAAACTCGCGGTTGAGGCGGGCGATGTTTGTGATGGAAATACCTTTGGGGCATTCCGCTTCGCAGGCGCCGGTGTTTGTACAGCTGCCGAAACCTTCTTTGTCCATCTGCGCCACCATGTCTTCAGCGCGTTGTTTGTGTTCGGGACGGCCCTGCGGCAGCAATGCCAGCTGGGAGATCTTAGCCGAAGTGAACAGCATGGCCGAAGAGTTTTTGCAGGCAGCTACGCAGGCTCCGCAACCAATGCAGGCAGCGGCGGCAAATGCGGCGTCCGCATCTACTTTGTCGATGGGAATAGCGTTTGCGTCTACAGCATTACCGGTATTCACGGAAATATATCCGCCCGCCTGGATGATGCGGTCAAAGGCGCTGCGGTCCACCGCGAGGTCTTTGATCACCGGGAAAGCAGCCGCGCGCCAGGGTTCCACCACGATGGTATCGCCGTCGTTGTAGGCGCGCATGTGGAGCTGACAGGTGGTTGTTTCGTGCCAGGGGCCGTGTGCACGGCCGTTTATATACATGGAGCAGGCGCCACAGATGCCTTCGCGGCAGTCGTGGTCAAATGCGATCGGGTCTTTGCCTTCGTTGATCAACCGCTCATTCAGTACGTCAAACAACTCCAGGAAAGACATGTCTGTGGATACGTCCGAAACCTGGTAGGATTCGAAACGTCCTTTGTCCTGCGAGTTCTGTTGGCGCCAAACTTTTAATGTGAGCTTCATAATTTTAGATTTATATGTCCCTTATCAACTTTATTTGTAGCTACGCTGCGAAGGATGAACGATATCGAACGTGAGCGGTTCTTTGTGCAGTTCTGAGCTGCTCGGGCCTTTGTATTCCCATGCTGCTACGAATGCGAACTCATCGTCGTTACGTTTGGCCTCACCGTCTTCCGTTTGTGATTCTTCACGGAAGTGGCCGCCGCAGGATTCGTTGCGCTGCAGTGCGTCTTTACACATCAGCTCGCCCAGTTCCAGGAAGTCCGCCACGCGGCCGGCTTTCTCCAGCTCGGGGTTAAACTCCTCCTGTTTGCCGGGGATGCGCACGTCTTTCCAGAATTCCTCTTTCAGCGCCTGTATCTCTGTGATGGCTTCCTGCAGGCCTTTGGCGTTGCGCGCCATACCGCATTTGTCCCACATGATCTTGCCGAGCGCTTTATGGAAGTGATCCACGGAGTGTTTGCCCTGGATGCCCATGAGCGTGTCCAGCTGGCCTTTCACTGCTTTTTCCGCTTCCACGAACGCCGGGTGGTCCAGCGGGATGGGCTTGGTATGGATCTCGTCCGCGAGGTAATTACCGATGGTGTAAGGGATCACGAAATAACCGTCCGCCAGGCCCTGCATAAGCGCGGAAGCGCCGAGGCGGTTAGCGCCATGGTCGGAGAAGTTCGCTTCGCCGAGGGCGTAGAGGCCGGGTACGGTGGTCATCAGATCATAATCCACCCAGAGGCCGCCCATGGTGTAGTGCACCGCAGGGTAAATGCGCATCGGGGTTTCGTATGGGTTTTCTCCGGTGATCTTGGCGTACATATCGAACAGGTTGCCGTATTTCTCGGCTACCACGGCTTTCCCCATGGCAATGATCTCCTGTTCGCTGGCATGGTCCAGGCTCTTTTTGCTCGCTTCGATCTTGCCATAACGCACGATCGCTTCAGCATAATCGAGGTATACCGCCATTTTGGAAGCGCCTACGCCATAACCGGCGTCGCATCTTTCTTTGGCGGCGCGGGAAGCCACGTCGCGGGGTACGAGGTTACCGAAGGCGGGGTATCTTCTTTCGAGGTAATAATCCCTTTCTTCTTCGGGTATATCGGTAGCCTTGCGGTTATCGTCTTTCTTTTTGGGTACCCAGATGCGGCCGTCGTTGCGGAGCGATTCGGACATGAGCGTGAGTTTGCTCTGGTGGTCGCCGGAAACGGGGATGCAGGTGGGGTGGATCTGCGTAAAGCAGGGGTTGCCGAAGTAAGCGCCCTGTTTGTGGGCTTTCCAGGCAGCTGTTACGTTAGATCCCATGGCGTTGGTGGAGAGGAAAAACACGTTGCCGTAACCGCCGCTGCAAATGAGCACGGCATGGCCGAAATGTCTTTCCAGTTTGCCGCTTACGAGGTCGCGGGCGATGATGCCGCGCGCTTTGCCGTCTACCTTAACAATTTCGAGCATTTCGTGGCGGTTGTACATCTTTACGTTGCCAAGGGATACTTGGCGCTGGAGGGCGGAGTAGGCGCCGAGCAGCAATTGCTGGCCGGTTTGCCCCGCGGCGTAAAATGTACGTTGTACCTGTGTGCCGCCGAAAGAGCGGTTGCTGAGCAGGCCGCCGTATTCGCGGGCAAAGGGCACGCCCTGGGCCACACACTGGTCAATGATGGCGGCGCTCACTTCGGCAAGACGGTAAACGTTGCCTTCGCGGGCGCGGTAGTCGCCACCTTTTACGGTATCGTAGAAAAGACGGAACACGGAGTCACCGTCGTTCTGGTAGTTTTTGGCAGCGTTGATACCACCCTGCGCAGCGATAGAGTGCGCGCGGCGGGCGCTATCCTGAAAACAAAACGCTTTTACTTTATAGCCCAGTTCAGCGAGTGCAGCAGCAGCGGAGGCCCCGGCAAGACCGGTGCCTATCACGATCACTTCCAGCTTCCGTTTGTTGGCCGGGTTCACCAGCTTCACGGTGCTTTTATATTTGCTCCACTTTGTTTCGAGAGGGCCGGCAGGAATTTTTGCGTCCAACATAATATCCTTGCTTTATCAGATTTGTTTAATGTAAATAACAACCGGTATTACAGCAAAACCCAGCGGGATGAGGATTCCGAAGAACCATACGCCGATGAAGCTGATGAGTCCGTTGTACTTTGGATGGTTCAGGCCGAATGTCTGGCAGGCGCTTTTAAAACCGTGGATGAGGTGGAACGAAAGCGCCACCATACCGAGCACATACAATGCTACGATCCAGGATTCCTTAAATGCGAACCAAACCACTTCGTACAGGTTGCCTACTTCGGTAACGGCGCCGTAGCTTACTTTGCCGATATCGCCGTAGTGCATAGCCCACCAGAACTGTGAGAGGTGAATAACGATAAAAATGAAAAGAACGCTGCCCATGACGGCCATCTGCCGGCTGTACCAGGAGGAGGTTTTGTTACCGGGGCGAACTGCGTATTTAACAGGACGGGCGGCCCTGTTCCTGATGGTAAGCTGGATGGCGATTACTGCGTGGATGAGGATCACGATTTTTAACCCCCAGGCGATGAACTGGATCAGGCCATTGTGCCCCATGAAGGCGGCATACGTGTTAAAAGCCTCTCCCCCGTCCTCTTTCAGTAATGAAAAGTTACCGGCCAGGTGCACAATCACGAATGAGCACAGGAACAGACCGGTAGCGCCTACCAGCAATTTTTTACCAATAGAGGTATTAAAGAATTGCGACCATTTCATAAGATACGTTCTAAGCTTCCTTTAGTATGAATAAATAAGATAAGTGAAATGTCGGGCAAATTTATAACATGAAAAATTAAAACCAAATGATATTTATCACCAAAAAGCCTTATTCAAGGCGGCGCATCATCCAGTTATCTACGAGATTAAACAAGTGCTGGGGGAGAAAAGTTCGCCATTTGGGCTCATCCAGCAGGTTTACGTAGTTCTCAAGGCGGGAGCGTTCAAACTCCTGCCGGGTCTGAACGGGGAGGTTCAGCAGCACGATCCAGCCGCCTTCGTCGCGGATGTCTTCCCACCATTCCTCATAATAACAATCGTCCGAGGAATAGAAGTTCAGCACGTTCTCCCCGATGAGGATAAATTTATAAATGCCCTGGGATATAAGGATATCTGCGATGTCTCTTTTCAGGGTCATGACGTTGTTTTCCACGGCATCGTTCCACTCGCCGATCAGCTCAATGATCGCATAATTGAACTGGTAATCGGCAAAAAGGATCTTCATGTACAGGTTCGCAGCCCCAAAGTCATCCCACTGGGGATGAATGTAGTAGTTATAAACTGTGTTGGAGAATTCAAACTCACTATATTCACGCCCATAGAACGGCGACAGCTCATCTTCTTCGGCTGTGTACAGGTGCCGCCAGTTATAGAAGGGTTCTATCTCATGCATGACGGCAATTTAATAATTTTTTACTTTTTGCTTTCCACTGCTTTCTTCACACTGCCGAACTCCAGCAGCAATTCCCGGGCGGCCTCATAATCCGTGAGATGGAGCTGCTCCATTACCATTTTCACGCCCCTGTCCACCAGTTTATCGTTGCTCAGCTGCATGTTTACCATTTTGTTATCTTCTACCCTGCCCAGCTGGATCATCACCGTGGTAGAGATCATATTGAGCACGAGCTTCTGGGCGGTGCCGCTTTTCATGCGGGTGCTGCCTGTTACGAACTCGGGGCCTACCACTACTTCCACGGGAAAGTCCGCATGTTCGGACATGGGAGCGCCGGGATTGCAGCTGATGCTGCCGGTGGTAATACCGTTTGCCCTGCAGGCCTGCAAAGCGCCGATCACGTAGGGTGTGGTGCCACTGGCGGCAATGCCTACCACCACGTCCTTGTCGGTAATGTTCCATTGTTGGAGGTCGCGCCAGCCCTGCTCGCGGTCGTCTTCCGCGTTTTCAACGGCACGGCGGATGGCGGAGTCGCCACCGGCAATGAGGCCTACCACCAGGCCCTGGGGCACGCCATAAGTGGGCGGGCATTCCGAAGCGTCCAGGATGCCGAGGCGGCCGCTGGTGCCGGCGCCCATGTAAAAGAGGCGGCCACCCGCCAGCATTTTATCGGCAATGGCTGCCGTCAGTTTCGTGATTTGCGGTATTGCCTTTTCTACGGCGTCGGGAACGGTTTTATCTTCCTTGTTGATGTTCGCCAGGACTTCCTGCACCGTCATCTGTTCGAGGTGGCGGTAATGACTTGCTTGTTCGGTTACTTTGGTAAATGCCATATCGGAGAAATTATGCTTCTTCGTGAAAAACAGTGAGACCGTCCATCGGGTTCCTGAGAATCCTGCCCAGCTGCAGTTCATAGAGCTGGCAAAGCTCTTCCAGGATATCCCTGAAATGCCATGCCACGCTACCTGCAAAGTGGAGGGGAACCGTCCAGCTTTCGCTGTATTTGTAGATGTGATTAAAAAAGAATTCATTCAGCCCGTCTTCCAGGATGTTCTCGATCATATAATGACCGCGGTTCTCCGCCAGGAAAGGCGTGAAGGAGGCCAGGTAACGGTTGGGCAGGGACTGGCGGTATACGCTGTCCAGTATCTGGTCTTTGCCGACGTTAAATTTCTGGTCGAAGCGGAAACGCATCTCGTCGTCGAAGGTCTGGTAGAGATAGTATTGCAGCACTTTCCGGCCGAGGAACGCCCCGCTGCCTTCGTCTCCCAGGATAAAACCCAGGCCGGGATTGTTTTTGACGATCTCCGTGCCGTCGTAATAACAGGAGTTGGAACCGGTGCCGAGGATGCTGGCAATGCCCGGCTCACGCCCGCAAAGGGCGCGCGCGGCGCCCATCAGGTCTGTGTTCACCGATACTTTTGCATGCGGCCATATGGCGTGAAGGGATTTATGCACCAGTTTTACGTTCTGCTCCGCCGCACAGCCGGTACCGTAATAATGGAGCTCGTCCGGCGCCTGGTCTCCCATCTGCGGCAGCAGCTCCGCCCTGATCAGTTCCTCCATCTGCACGCTGGTCTGGAAATAGGGGCTGATACCCTGTGTAAGGTAAGTGCTGCGTTGCTTACCGTCCATCAGGCACCATTCCGTTTTGGTGGAGCCGCTATCCGCTACCAGCGTTACTTTCGAAGCCATATCCAATCGTTTATGAAATTAAAGTTTAGATGTAGATGTTTTGCTTATGAATATGTTATTTTTGTTCACAAGTTAAGCAAAAGGGTCATTCCCGTCAACGTTTTAAATATTCATATGTCGGATAACAGGAAGTTAAAAGTGTTTCTGCCGTTGTTATTTGCCCTGGTTCTGGCGCTGGGCATGTACCTCGGGCATAAGATGCCCCAAACCCGCAACAGCGATTCGCGCAATTTTTTCAGGAACAACAAAGGCACCATCCAGGAAGTAATGGACCTGCTGAAATATAATTATGTGGACACGCTGGACGTTGCCGCGGCGCAGGAAGAAGCCATCGAAGGCCTCCTCTCCCACCTGGACCCGCACTCCGTATATATTCCCCCCGCCGATGTGCAGGGTGTGAACGAAGACCTGGACGGTAATTTTGAAGGCATCGGTGTAGAGTTTAATATCATCCGCGATACGGTGAACATCCTCAGCGTGATATCCGGCGGCCCGTCGGACGCCGCGGGCGTGCTCACCGGCGACAAGATCATCCGTGTGAACGACTCCGTGGCCGTAGCCGGCAAAGGCATCTCCAACGACGGCATCCGCAAGCTGCTGCGCGGCCCGCGCAACTCCACGGTAAAAGCCACCATGCTGCGCGGCAGCAAGGAGCTGGACATCACCATCAAACGCGGCGTGATACCGCTGAACAGCGTGGACGCCAGTTATATGGCCGCTCCCGGTGTGGGCTATATCAAGATCAACAAATTCGCCGCCACCACCTATACGGAGTTCATGGAAGCCACCCGCAAGCTGCAAAAGCTGGGTATGCAAAAGCTCATCATCGACCTTCGGCAAAACGGCGGCGGCCTCCTGGATGCAGCCACCCGCCTGGCGGACGAGCTGCTGGACGGTCAGAAACTCATTGTATATACACAGGGTAAAAACTCTCCCCGCCAGGATTATACGTGCAGCCGCCCCGGCGTATTCGAAAAAGGCGGGCTGGCCATCCTGGTAGACGAAGGCTCCGCCTCGGCCAGCGAAGTGCTGGCAGGCTCCGTGCAGGACTGGGACCGTGGCGAGATCATCGGGCGCCGCAGCTTTGGCAAAGGCCTCGTACAGGAACCTTTCGATCTGAATAATGGCGGTACGCTCAGGCTTACCATCGCACGGTATTACCTGCCCAGCGGCCGGAGTATCCAGAAAAGCTACCAGAACGGGCGCGAGGCATACGAAGAAGATATCTCCAACCGGTACAACCACGGCGAGTTCCTGAACCTGGACAGCATCCGCCCCGTGGACAGCACCGTGAAATACAAAACGCCCGGCGGCAAAGTAGTGTACGGCGGCGGCGGCATCATGCCGGATGTGTTTATTCCTTTCGACACCACCCGTTATTCCCAGTTACTAACGGAACTGTATACCCGCAATATTTTCGGGAACTTCATCTATGAATACTATACCGCGAACGCGGCTACGTTCAAACAATACAAAAACGCGGAGGATTTTAATACAAGGTTCACCGTGGACAATTCACTGCTCACCGCCTTCCGCAACTTCGCCAACGAACAAAAGGTGAAAACGGAAAAGATGGGCCAGAACGACGTCAGCGAAATCTCCCTGCGGCTGAAAGCCTTGCTGGCAAGGCAGCTCTGGAGAAGCGAAGGCTATTACATCGTGATCAATCACGGCGATAAAGTGATAGACCGCGCGGTGGAAGAAATGGCGAAGATCAAATAAAGAAGTTCAAAATAAACATTGGAGAGCCTCCCGCTATTGCGGGAGGTTTTTTATTTCGGGCCGGTCTTCCAGCGGGAAACACCATGCGGCGGCGATCGCCGTGGTGAGATACACCAGCACGATAAACGCCCTGCCCCAGCCAAAACCTTCATCAAAAATATTGGCGGGGTCTATCAGCGGCAACAAAAGAAAAGTGAGCGCCACGCTCAGCCCCACGGCTTTCACCATGGCGAACCTTTTGGTTTTCATGCTGCCCTCCTTCCGGAAAGCGCGGTATGCCAGCCATGCAAAAAACAACAGGCCGGGCAGGCCGTACAGCACCGATCCCAGCAAGGCAAGGATGTATACGAAACTAAAGCTCCAGGATGCGTAAACGGACTGTTCGTTCAGCTGGAAAATGGCGAGAATGATCAGCGGTGGCAGGCTTAAACTGGTAAGCCACACCAGGATGACGTAGAGGGTCAATTTGGACGAGAACATAGGTATACGGTTATAGGTATATTCGGTAGTCCAAATATACATATTCCCATAATCCTAAATATGACACCAACGGGGGATGGATCAGCGTTTACGGATGCGGGCGCGGTCTTCCTCGTAATCCCGTTTCAGATCCCGGAGTTCCTGTTCCAACTCCCTGCGGGCCACGCGTTTATCTTTATCGGAGGGGTAGGTTCTGTCTTCAAATTCTTTGGTACGGCGGCTGCGGCTCTTTTCATAATCCGCTTTCAGGTCCGTGAGCGCCTCATCCAGCTGGATGTCTGCCTGTACGTCGTCCATCTTTTTCCGGAGGCCGCTCATTTTCCGTTCCATCGCAGGAGCAGATGAGGGGTCGCGGATGACGGTCTTTACGGCTTCCATCATCTCCAGTATCACGCTTTTGAGCTCGGTGCGGTTCTCTTCGGAGATCTGTGTGCCTTCAAATGAGATCTGGGCGGGGTCGAAGCGGGAGAAGGCATCCATGATGCTGTCGCGCGCGGGGGCGGGGAGCTTTGCAAGGCCCTGGAGATCAGTGCCGGGAAAGCGGAAAATATAGTCGTCCCCGGGGGTTTGGGGGAACGTATAAATATGTGCTGCGGCAAGAAGCAGCAAGGTAATCAGGAACTTTTTCATCTTTAGACGGTCTCGGTTTGCTGGGCCCTTAAAACAATTGCTGTGCCAAAGGCTGTGTCAGTCCTGATAAACGTGGGGCCACATCCAAAATTGCCTGCCGGGGCAGACAATAAAATTCACAGGGAGCCGGGGCAATAAATTCGCGCGAAGCCGCGGCAGCGGGGCATATGGGCTCAGGAGGCAGGAAGCTCATCCCGGGGTTGGGGCAATAAAAAATCCCCCCGGCATTGCCGGAGGGACCATATTCTTGTCGCAAACCCTGATTAGTGTTTGTGAGCGCTGTCAGCAGCGGGAGCTACTGTAGAGTCAGCAGCAACAACTGTAGAGTCAGCAACGATTACTGCAGAGTCAGCAGCAGGTGCAGACTGCAGAGCAGCAGAATCAGCGGTTGTAGTAGAGTCAGTGGTAGAAGAAGAGGAGTTGTTGCAAGCAACGAACATACCTGTAGCGATAGCTAATACGAATAATTTTTTCATGTTGATTTTGTTTTTAAATCGGCGCAAAGTTATTCAAAATTCCTTTAATACAAAATATATTTTTATTTAATAACAGGAATTTTACTTCTTCCGGAAGAAAATACGCACCGGAACACCCTGGAAATTAAAGTTTTCGCGGATTTTGTTCTCCAGGTAATTCCTGTAAGGCGTTTTTATGTCATCCGGCAGGTTGGCGAAGAATGCAAAAGACGGCGTTTGCGTGGGCAATTGCGTCACATATTTGATCTTGATAGCCGTCCCCCTCACCACCGGCGGGTGGAACGCTTCTATCGCCTTCAGCATCACATCGTTCAGCTTGGAAGTCTGCACTTTGCGCTGGCGGTTTTCGTATACCTCCAGGGCGGTTTCTATCGCTTTAAAGATCCTTTGTTTCTCGGTTACGGAGGCAAAGATGATGGGCACGTCTGTAAACGGCGCCAGGCGCTGTTTCAGTACTTTTTCGTAGTCCCGGGCGGTATTGGTTTCCTTTTCTACCAGGTCCCACTTATTCACCATTACCACCAGGCCTTTGCCTTTACGGGCCGCCAGGCTGAAGATGCTGAGATCTTGCGCGGCGATACCTTTTTCGGCATCCAGGAGCAGGAGGCATACATCAGCTTCGTCCAGGGCTTTTATGGCGCGGATCACGGAGTAAAACTCCAGGTCTTCGTGCACCTTGGCTTTCCGGCGGATACCGGCGGTATCTATCAGTATAAAATCTTTCTGGAAGAGCCTGTAGCGGGTATGGATCGTATCGCGGGTGGTGCCTGCAATGTCCGAAACGATGTTCCGCTCCTCGCCTATCAGCGCGTTCAGCAGGCTGGATTTGCCTACGTTCGGCTGGCCGATGATCGCAATCTTGGGAATGCCGTCATCTGCGCCGGCAATAGCCTGATCGTCTTCGGGGATCAGTTCGGCTACAGCGTCCAGTAGTTCGCCGGTGCCGCTACCGCTCATGGACGACAGGAAAAATATATTCTCGAAGCCCATGCTGTAAAACTCGGCGGCTTCCAGCTGGCGCTCATGGTTGTCCACTTTGTTCACCGCCAGGAACACGGGTTTGGCGGAACGGCGCAGCAGGTCTGCCACATCCGCGTCCAGGTCCGTGATACCGGTGGTTACGTCCACCATAAAGATGAGCACGTTGGCTTCTTCCATGGCGATCTTCACCTGTTTGCGGATCTCGCGTTCAAACACATCTTCGCTCCGGGATACAAATCCGCCGGTATCGATCACGTTAAAGGTCTTGCCGTTCCAGTCGGCCAAACCATACTGCCGGTCGCGGGTAACGCCGCTCACATCGTCCACAATGGCCTTCCGCTGCTCCAGCAAGCGGTTGAACAGCGTAGATTTCCCAACGTTAGGGCGTCCCACAATTGCTACTGTAAAACCAGGCATATCAATCTTGTTTTAAAAATGTCTTGTTTAAATAAGTCCGTACTCGCGCAGGTACGTATCGTTATCGCGCCATTTGTCACGCACTTTTACATGCAGCTCCAGGAACACTTTGCGGTCCAGGAACTTTTCGATGTCCACCCTTGCCAGCGAACCGATCTCGCGGATGCTTTTTCCTTTTTCCCCGAGAATGATGCCTTTCTGCGTTTCGCGGGTCACGATGATCTCCGCGGAGATCTTGGTGAGGGTGGCCTTTTCCTGGAACTGGGTAACCAGCACGGCTGTATGATAAGGGATCTCTTCGTCGAACAGGTGGAAGATCTTTTCGCGGATCATCTCGGCCACAAAAAAGCGGGTGGAGCGGTCCGTGAGGGTATCTTCAGGGTAAAAGGCCTCGCTTTCGGGCAGCAGCTGCAGGATGGCGTTTTTCAGGTCCCCGAGCCCTTTCTTTTGCAGGGCAGAGATGAATACCACGGCTTTGGCTTTGCCCCATTTCTCCAGGCGTTCCCGCAGTGTATCCAGGGCTGCCTTTTCGAGGTTGTCCATTTTATTCACCACGAGAATGCAGGTGGCTTTGAGTTTCAGCGAATCGAAGAGGGCGAGGCAATCTTCGGTATCGTCTTTTGCATCCATGAGCAGCAGCGCCACGTCCGCGTCTTCGAGGGCGGATTTCACGGCGGCCATCATTTTCTCATGCATCTTGTACTTCGGGTCTATGATCCCTGGCGTGTCCGAAAACACAACCTGGTAGCCGGGTTCGGTGACGATGCCGGTAATGCGGTGGCGGGTGGTTTGTACCTTCGGGGACACAATAGCCAGTTTCTCGCCCAGCAAAGCGTTGAGCAAAGTACTTTTTCCGGCGTTTGGTTTACCGAAGATGTTTACAAATCCTGCACGGTGCATATGAGATCATTTAGTTTACCCGGTACGGGGCATTCGGGTGCAAAGGTACTACAAATTAGAAAAGCCGTTCAGGCTTGCTTCCGGGGGCTTATCTGCCATAAAAGCCGCCCTGGTTTCAGGTCCGTTTTATGCGGAACCAACGTTCCGTACCTGCCTTTGAACTTCAACCCGGCCTGTGTATAAAAACAGGCCCTTGTATACCGGTTTCCCGTAAATAAAAAATCCCGCTCCTTGAGCGGGACCTTTACCTTTTTTGTAGCGAGGAGAGGATTCGAACCTCTGACCTTCGGGTTATGAGCCCGACGAGCTACCTCTGCTCTACCTCGCAATGTGGGTGCAAAGGTAAGAGAATTTTCTTCGCCACCAAATATTTTTCGCTCCGTGAAGAAAAAAGATTTTGACGATGCGTTGAAAATCAGGCACCACGGCGGGTTATAGCCAATTAAATTTTTAACTCCCCGAAAGCGGTCAAAGCGGAAGTAAAAACAAACTGCTATAAAGTGAATGCTGATTTGTTGTAATAATTCGCCGGATATCTGCTGTTTTATCAAATACAATACATCTGTTTCCGCGCGATTCCCGGCGGCATATTTCACCTTATGCAATCGGACGAAACCGTGCTGCCATGTTTCCAGGAAAGCCTGTTTTCTTACCGCACACAGTGGCGCTATTTCAAAGCCGTTTCCTGCCGGTATATTTCCACCTTTTTGCCGGAAACCGGTCAAAAGCCTGGTTCCGCCTGTTTTAACATTTTTTTAAAAGCAGAAGGAGATGCAAAACACCTCCTCCCCTTTTTGCTAAAACGGCAGATCATCGATCGGCTGATCCGGCTCCGTCGTTTCTTTTCCATCCCCGGCCTTATCGGCGGAGCGCTGGCTGCTGGCCAGCAGCTGCACGTTCGTCACGCGGAGCTTGAGAGAGACGGCGGGCTGGCCCTTTTTGTCCGTGTACATTTCGATGTAAGGCGTACCCTCCACGTACACATAGGTGCCTTGCAGCAAATAGGGGCCAACGGCATTGGGCGCCCATAATGCGCAGTTTGCCCAGATGGTGCGTTCCTGCACTTCACCCGCGGCATTTTTAAAACGCTCGTTGTGCGCTACACTAAAGTTGAGCACTTTTTTGTCGTTGACGGTGTTCAGGATGGCATCTTGTCCCAGATGCCCGATTAACGAAAGCTTGATCATCTGATAATGATGGTTAAAGGTTAACAATAAATAAAAAATACAGATGCAGGGGATTTGGCACAGGTTGTATGTCGGCTAACATTCTGAAATTAAGAAAAAAACCTGAACGGAAAAATAAATCCGGCAAATTCCTTTAGTGTGTCTAACTTTGCAGCAGAAACCGGATCGTAACTCATTCTTTCTGATCCCTTTTCACCTCGGGGTGCCTTACTATCAGGCTGAGATCAAACCCGTTGAACCTGGACCAGGTAATGCTGGTTAGGAAAGGTAAGCGACGTTTCCTTACCTGTTATTTTTCGATAGTTGACAGCGGATGCCCGGCATGCGCTGTGACCGGCCATGAACATAAACATGTGTATAAACAGGATGAAAATGAAAACAATGATCCTGCTTGCGCTCCTGAGCCTTACCGGCTTTGCGCAGGCTCAAACCAGGGTTTCAGGCACCGTAACGGACCGGAATACCGGCAAACCGCTTGAAGGCGCCACCGTAGCCGTGCTGAACGGCCCCAGTACCTTTACCAACGCAAAAGGCCAATACCGCATCACCATTCCTTCACAGGCCACGGCCATTTTGCAGGCCAGCTTTTTAGGCTTCAGCTCCCAACGCGACACACTACAACCCGGCGCCACCAGCGCGGATTTCTCTTTACAGGAAACCGGCCTTTTCGTAAAAGCTGTTGAAATAGCCAGCCTCCGCGCCGGCAGGAACGCCCCCTTTACCAAAAGCGATCTCAGCAAAGAAGACATCGCCAAACAGAACCTCGGCCAGGACCTCCCCCTGCTGCTGAACCAGCTGCCCTCCGTGGTGACCAGTTCCGATGCGGGCGCGGGCGTGGGCTACACCGGCCTCCGCGTACGCGGCAGCGATATCACGCGCATCAACGTAACGGTGAACGGCATCCCCGTGAACGACGCGGAATCGCAAGGCACCTTCTTTGTGAACATGCCGGACTTCGCCTCTTCTGTGAACAGCATCCAGCTGCAACGCGGCGTAGGTACTTCCACTAACGGCGCCGGCGCTTTCGGGGCCACGCTCAACCTGTCCACCAACGAATACAACGAAAAAGCATACGGCGAAGTGAACGCCGGATACGGCTCCTTCGATACCTGGAAAACCACGGTAAAAGCAGGTTCCGGGCTTATCAACAATCATTTCACCTTCGATGCCAGGCTGTCTAAGATATCTTCGAACGGGTATGTGGACAGGGCTTCTTCCGACCTGAAATCTTTCTACACTTCCGCCGCTTATATCTCCAAAAAGACCGCGGTACGCCTGAATGTTTTCTCCGGTAAGGAAAAAACCTACCAGGCCTGGAACGGCATCGACCAGAACCACCTGGATACCGACCGCACCTACAATCCCAGCGGTGCCATCGAATCAAAACCCGGCCAGTTCTACGACAACGAAACGGACAATTACCAGCAGGACCATTACCAGTTGTTCTTCAACCAGGCTTTACGCCCGGACCTGAACTTCAACATCGCGCTGCATTATACCCGTGGCCGCGGTTATTACGAGAACTATCTCAACGGTGAAAATTATACCGACTACGGCGTGCAGGCGCCCATCGTAAACGGCACGCCCATTACCACCACCGATCTTATCCGCCAGCTGTGGCTGGATAATCATTTTTACGGCGGCATCTTTTCCTTCCGCCAGGAATTCAACCGCTTCAACTGGAGCGGCGGTGGCGGATGGAACCGTTATGACGGCAAACATTACGGCAAAGTGATCTGGGCGGAAAACGGCGGCTTTGATAAAGATTACCGCTGGTACGACCTCACCGCACACAAAAAGGATTTTAATATCTACTGGAAAGGAGAAATTGCCATTACCCAAAAACTCCGCGTCTTCGTGGACGCCCAGTACCGCCGCGTAAATTACGAGCTGAACGGCTTCCGTAAGAACCCCGGCCTGATGGTGCATGAGAAATACAATTTCTTCAACCCCAAAGGCGGCCTCACTTTCCAGCTGAACGACCAGCAACATGTGTACGCTTCTTACGCGATCGGCAACAAAGAGCCGAACCGGGACGACTTTGAAGTAGTGGCCGCCGAAACGCCCAAACATGAAACGCTGCGCAACCTTGAAGCCGGTTACGTGCTGCACGCACAGCGCGCGGGGCTTCAGGCAAACGTTTATTACATGAACTACAAAAACCAGCTGGTACTTACCGGCAGGATCAACGATGTAGGCGCATACGCCAGAACCAATATCCCGGAAAGCTACCGCCTGGGACTTGAGCTGGAAGGGTATTACAACCTGTGCCCCCAGCTCACCCTCGCGGGCAATGCGGCGCTGAGCCGTAACCGCATCCCCGATTTCTCAGAGTTCGTGGACGACTGGGACAACGGTGGGCAGAAAGTAGTCTCTTACAAAGACCGCGACATCTCCTTCTCCCCCGAACTGGTATTGGGTTACACCATTACCGCCAGGCCCATAAAAGGCCTGAGTATTGACTGGCTGGGCAAATACGTAAGCCGCCAGTACCTGGACAATACCTCCGACCTGGCGCGCAGCCTGAAAGCGTACCTGGTGAACGACCTCCGGTTCAATTACACCGTGCCGCAGACCTTCTTCAGGGAACTGAGCCTGCAACTGATGCTGAACAACATTTTTGATGTGAAGTATGTGCCGAACGGATTTACTTACGCCTATATCGAAGAAGGCGTGCAGAAGGCTTCAAACGGTTACCTGCCGATGGCAACATTTAACTTTATGACGGGTGTGAAGATTGCTTTTTAGTCCCCCGTTTACGATAATAAAAGAGGCCGTCCCGGCAATGAGACGGCCTCTTTTTTATTTCATCTACCCCAGCTTCATGGTTTCATAAAACTGCCGCATGTAAGTATCCCCCACCGGCACCAGGTGAGGGCCCATAAAGATCCGCTGTTTCTCCACACTGTCCACTTTACTGATAGCGATGATAAACGATTTGTGCACGCGGATGAATTGCTGCGGCGGCAGCGCTTCTTCGAAGCTGCGGAGGTTTTGCAGGGTGAGTATTTTCTGGGAGACTGTTTGTATGGCTACGTAATTACGCAATGCCTCCACGTACAGTATTTCGTTAAGATTCACGCGGATAATACGTTTGTCTGTACGGATGAAGATATAATCCGCTGGCGGGGCAGCAGGGGCTGCCATGGCCGGCTGGCGCTGGGTAACTTTCTGCACCGCCTTCACAAAATTACCGAAGGGCACGGGTTTGAGCAGGTAATCCACCGCATCGTAGCGGAACCCTTCGATCGCGTATTCATCATAAGCGGATACGATAATAACATCGGTGCCGCTCCGCCGCAGCTGCATAAATTCCACACCGGTAAGCTCGGGCATCTGTATGTCCAGGAACACCAGTTTTACTTCAGGGTGCTGCTGCAGGAATGTAAGCGCTTCCAGCGGATTGTTGAATGTTCCTGCCAGAGACAGTTCCGGCATCTTGCGGATAAACTCCGTGATCACCTGTACCGCCAGCGGCTCATCATCTACTACTATACATTGTAAGGCCATGTCACCAGCTTATTTGTAAGGTACTTTCATATGCGTGTTCCGTATTGTTGATCCGCAGCTCATATTGCCCGGGATACAGCAGTTCCAGGCGCCTGCGCACGTTATCCAGCCCTATTCCCCCGGACTTGTCTTTGCGGCGGGGTGTTTTATAATTATGCACGTTGAATACAAATTGCTGCGGGCTGCATTGCAGGCGGATGGTAACCGGTTTTGCCGGCTGGTTTGCCACCCCGTGTTTAAAAGCGTTTTCCACGAACGGCACCAGCAGCATGGGCGCAATGCGGTACAACGCAGGATCGCCTTCTATATGCACCAGCACGCAGTCATCACAACCCGTGCGCAGGCGGTGCATGGCGATAAAATCCTCCAGGTACCGCACTTCGTCGCTGAGCTGGCTGCGGTATTCGGCGGCGGGCGGCTGCTCTGTCATATACTCCAGGATGTGCGACAGCGTGCGCGTGGCGTCTATCACCTGCGGGCTGCGCACCAGCGCCAGGGAATAAATACTGTTGAGGCTGTTCATCAGGAAATGTACGTTCAGCTGCGTTTTCAGGATACCCAGTTCCGCTTCCTGCTGCTGGCGGCTGAGCTGCTGACGGCGTTTATCCGCCTCCAGCCAGGCGCGGAACAGCACATAGGCCAGGGCCGCGCAAAGCACCCAGGCACTGGTCCAGGATGAGGACCTGGCATATGCCTGGAAGGTTTTATACAGTTTCACGTGATTGTCCCGGTAGCCCATGTACAGCACATCTTCACGAAAGAAATTATCGGCAATGAAATACTTGAGAAGGGTAATGCCCGCCAGCAGCAATACCAGCCAGGCAAGCAGCGGCAGCACTTTACGGTCGCGGAGGAACTGCGGGAAGGGCCAGCGGATGGCGGCGTAGAACAAAATAAAGTTGAGCAGGCCGAATACACCCTGGTGAATATGCAGGTAACGCCAGCGGGCGGGATTCAGCGCGCCGTTCAGGCTGAGCATATTCAGCCCGTACATCAGCAGCATCCAGGCTGGCAGCAGGATAGCCAGCTCTTTCCATCTGCGGAGCGTCTCAGGCCGGAGCGGCATATACAGGCATTTTGAAATGATCCATATGCTGATAACGGCGCAGCCAGGCGGTGAGGCGGTGCCCCCAGCCTACGGCGGGCGCGGAGGAAAGCGCCAGGGTATCCGTACCGATATCCAGGCGGAGCACAACGGGCGCTTCTGAGGACTGGTGTGCCAGCAGCTGTTCAGCGGCGGACTGCAATTGCAGCGGCGTCACGTAACGGCCTGAGGCCGGCCCGTTCATCTGGAGGCTCACCGGCTGCCCGGGGCAGAGACGGTTGTGCAGCTTCAGGTAGATATTAAAATAATGTAATTCCTTTTCCAGCGGGGCTTTGTCCAGCCGCACCGCTTTGTCGTACAGCATATAACGCAACAATTCGGACAGCTGGAGAACAGCTTCGGCCCCTTCCCCGTCCCGGCGGTACTCGTCCGCCAGCACTGCTTCCAGTGCTTTGAGTTTGCGCAGCAGCAGCTGGGATGAAAACTGCATCCGTGTATATTGCCGGTGAGCGGCGGCAGCGGCCAGTTCCAGGCGGCGGCTGGTTTTGTCGCCCGTGCGCCACAGCAGGAAGATATAATAAGCGTAAGCGGCAAAGGTCACGGCAATGCCGGTACCCAGGCTGATGCGGAAATAGGTCCAGAAAGACATATACGTTTTCTTGAACCCGATCATTGCAATGGTGCCCTGCAATACTTCATCCGGCCACACGCTGGCAACCCCATATTTAATCCCGCAAAAAGCCACCAACACCCCAAGGGTAACGCCTGCCGCGCGCAGGTATTTTTTTGTGCCATGCAGCGGCAGCACGTAAAAAACCAGCAGGTAAAACAGGTTGAAGTTGATGAACCCATATACAAAATACCTGACAACCATATACCGGAAGCCGAACGGGCTGTTCCAGTTCACCCGCAATAATGGGAAAATATACAGCCCCACCAGCGCCATCCAGATGACGAGGTGAATGAAGTACCGGTATTTGCCAATATTGTTCATATACGGGCTAAGATACGCTATAACAGGGCATTTGAGATGATTTATTTTCGTCCCTGCAAACTGCCGGATCGTACCTGCGGAAAGGCTGTACGTACAGTTTTTACCTGCCGTATTCCCCGGCCGGCTTACATTGTGGCGTACGGGGACACTCGATTTCCGTGAGTCAAAAACCAATCAGACCAGCCAGAATCAACCAACCTATCAAACAAAACAACAGCTATGAAGCAAATCTATCTGTTATCTCTAGCCTGTATGATGAGCGTGGGCGCTATGGCCCAGCAGGTAATCAGGGGCACGGTACGCGATTCGCTTACCAAGGCCCCTATCCCCGGCGCCACCATCAAAGTGGTGAATGGCAGCGGCGGGGTCACCGCCAATGAAAAGGGCGAATTTGAACTGCGTGTGCCAGCCAACGCGCAGCTGCGTATTTCCTCCATCGGTTTTGAGCCTGTGCTCATCCCGGCTACGGCGGTCATGCGGCCCATTATGCTCACCACCACCGCGCTCTTGCTGAACGCCCCCGTAGTAGTCGGTTACGGCACCCAGCAGCGCCCCCTTCTCACCACCAGCATTTCCTCACTCAATGCCAAAAAGCTGGCGCCGGAGAACAATATCGTGAGCGATGTAGGCAAAGCCCTCCAGGGCCGCATAGCCGGTGTATTTGTAGCCAATACCTCCGGCACGCCTGGCGGTACGCCTAACATCCAGATACGCGGCGTACAAAGCGCCCGCGCGTCGGACGCCAACCCGCTAATCGTTATAGACGGCCTCGTGATGGAAGGCAGCGGCATCTCGCTGAACAGCATCAACCCCCAGGATATCGAAACGATCGATGTACTGAAAGATGCAGCTTCCGCAGCCATTTACGGCGCCCGCGGCAGCACCGGCGTGATCATCATCACCACCAAAAAAGGACGGCAGGGCGCCAAACCAACATTTTCCGTCAATGCCTATACCGGCTTCAACAACGTACCCTCCACCCGCCGGATGCTCTCCACACCGGAATATGAAGCCGCCTTTAAAGACGCGCGCAACAACCGGCTGGGGGATATCGAAAAACAACTGACGGACCCTGCGCTTACGCCCACCCAGATCTCGCAGCTACAGTCCGAACGTACCCGCCTCACCAGCCAGGTGAACGCACTGAAGATGGCGGACCGCAGCACCGACTGGATAGACCGGGTAAAGAACAAACAGGCGCCCGTGAACAACATACAGGCCAGCATGACCGGCGGCGGCGAAAAGAACAGTTATTACATGTCCATCGGCCGTTATTCCGAAGTAGCCTCCATCGGTACCGGCCAGTTCGAACGCTACACCGGCAAGATCGACATCACCCAGCAGGTGGGCAGCTGGCTGAAGCTGAACGGCAACATTAACCTGTCCCAGGGCGTCAATAAAAACAATGCCTACCCGCTTGTAAGCGCCTTCAACGCCAGGCCGGACACGCCGGAAGAGCCTATCCGACTGCCCAACGGCCAGCTGGATTATTATATCGGCCAACAGAATCACCCCTTAGGGGAAATGCTGGAAAATAAAAACAAACGGAGAACACAAACCTGGTTCGGTAATCTCAGCGCAGATGTAAAGCTGCACCGCACCCTGCAATTCCGCTCCGTATTCTCCGCCAACAAATACAACGTCAGCAGCAACGATTACCAGTCCCCGCTGGGATACCTGGGCAAGTTCAACAAGGGTTACCTGAAGGTGAACGGCATCGACAACTTCAATTATAATTTCGACAACTACCTTACTTATACCAACCGTTTCAAACAGCTGGGCGTGAACGCTGTGGCGGGTTATACCTTTTACAGCGTGGAGCAGAACAGCTCGGGATATGAGCTGAACGGTTTCCCCGCCGTAGCGGGCATCACCGGTGGCAGCGCGGCCGCGGCATATGGCAGCGTGGCTTCCATCAGTTCGCTCAACGGCTCTTCGCTGGAAACCAGTGAAGCATGGTTTGGCCGCGTGAACCTGGACTGGAACCAGAAATACCTGCTGGGCGCCAGCCTTCGTACGGACGGCTCCAGCAAACTGAACCCGGATAACCGTTACAGCTGGTTCCCCGCAGTATCTGCCGGCTGGGATATAGCCAAAGAAAATTTCATGCTGCGCCAGAAGGCCATCAGTTTCCTGAAACTGCGCGCCAGCTACGGCATCAGCGGCAACATCCGCCCGCTGGCCAATTTCGCGACGGAAGACCTGATGACCGGCACCACCTATCTCGGCGAGGCCGCCCTGAAGATCCGCGACCTGATCGGCAACCCATCCGTACGCTGGGAACAGACCAAACAGGTAGATGCGGGTATCGACCTCGGCCTCTTCCAGCAGCGCCTGAACGTCACCGTGGATTATTACAACAAAACAACGGACGGCCTGCTGAGCAGCCGCTTTATCCCCTGGGAATTCGGCGCGCAAAGCATCCCCTACAACGTAGGCAGCATCCGCAACTACGGCATGGACCTGGAGCTGAGCCTGAGCAGCGCACCCACTTCAAAAGTGATGTGGCGCGTGGAAACGAACATGAACCTCAACCGGAACAAAGTACTCTCCCTGGCGGATTCCGTGATCAACTATGGTACGTTCATCTTCGGCGGCCCGCAAAGCAATGTGAAAATAGGCCAGTCCGTAGGCAGCGTACAGGTGTATAACTCCCTCGGCGTAGATCCGCAGACGGGCGATATGGTGTACGAAGACCGGAATAAAGACGGGCTGATCAATATCAAAGACATGATCTACGTGCCCATCGCACTGCCGAAGTTCACCGGCGGCACCACGCTCACCGCGGGTTACAAAGGTGTAACGGTGGAAGCGTTGTTCAACTACGTGGTAGGCACCAGCATCTACGATTATTACGAACAGTCCCTGCGCAACTACGACATGGACTTCTTCGGGGTGATGCCCAACAAGTTCGACATCGTGAACAGCCGCTGGCGCAAGCCCGGCGACATTACCGACGTGCCGCGCGCGGTGTTGGGCCAGCATGGAGCCGGTAAAACCACAGACTGGAACTACCGCCCTTCCACACAGTTCGTCTACAACGCCAGCTACCTGCGCCTGCGCAACCTGATGGTATCGTACGACCTGCCGCAGCGCCTGCTCAGCAAGGCGTCTATCAGCCGCTGCAAAGTGTATTGCTCCGCGCAGAACCTGTTCACCATCACAAAGTACATCGGGTTTGACCCGGAAGCGGCCAACAACAGCGGCATCGTATCCAGCAACCTGCCAAACGCCCGCGCCATGGTGTTGGGCATAGACGTATCATTTTAAAACCAGCCAGCCATGACACGCAACCTATTACTCTCCTTCTCCGCCATACTCGCCTTTTCAGCCTGCGCCAACAAGCTGGACGTAAGGCCCGACAACCTTGTGGCGCCCTCGCAGGTGAACAGCCAGAACCTGCCGCTGGTGCTGAACGGCGCCAAACTGGGTCTTACCAACAACGCTTTTTACGGGTATTTCGCCCTCTCCGATTACATGAGCGACGACGTGCAGGGCCTCAGCCTGGCCGGGTATGAAAACTGCAACATCCCTGTAAACGACAACTCCCTCACCTTCGCCTACCGTTATCCTTACCAGTGCATCGGCAACGCCAACGCGGTGATCAATTACGGCGAAGCACATGCCTCCGAGACCGCATTAAACGCGACAGTGGGCGAAGCCTGCCTGCTGCGTGCTTTTGCATACACGATCCTGCACGAACAGTTCGGAAAAGTAGCCCTGATGAAAGGCGGCGAAGACCCGCTGACTTTGCCGGAGCGCAATACCGAGGCGGACGTAAAAGCCTTTATAGAGAATGATCTGAAAAAGGCGGCAGAGCTATTGCCCGATCACGCCGGACAGACCTTAAAAGCAAGCAAACAGGCCGCACAGCTGCTGCTTGCCCGTTTTTATCTCAACGAAGGCAACTATGCGGAGGCGCTGCGCCTTGCAGAACTGGTGATCAGTTCCGGGAAGTTCGCCCTTCAGCCGGATAAGTTCGGCGACATCTTCAAATACAACACCGCATCGAAGGAAATGATATACGCTATCGGCGAAACTTCCACCGGCAACAATGTCAACTACGGCCTTCCCAGTATCTACGGCCCGGGCGGGAAAAACCCGGACGGCACCTCCATAGCAGGCAGCGGCAATACCTGGATAGACAGCACGATGGTGAAAACCTACGAAGACACCGATACACGCAAGGCGTATTACCTGAAGAAAACAGGCACTTCCATTACCATCGAAGTGTATTTCCTCACCAAGTTCCCGATGGAAGCCACCCCGGCCTATCCCATCTGCCGGTACAGCGAAGCGTACCTGGTAGCGGCGGAAGCGAAAGCCCGCGCCGGCACGGTGGACGTTACCCGCTTTAATGAACTGCGCGCCAAACGCGGCGCCAGCCTGAAGAACAACAGCGATTACGCGGATGCTCCGGCCTTTCTGAATGAAATTGAAATGGAAAGGAGACGTGAATTTGTAGGCGAACGGATGCGCTGGAGCGACATGCGCCGCTTCGGGAAAGCAACGCCCTGGCTTTCTGGCCTGCGCCAGCCCGAAGGGCATGTGCTGATGCCCGTGCCGGAACGCATCCTTGTGCTTAACCCCAACGTGAAACAGAATGCAGATTATTAAACAAAAACAAAAACTACATAACCCGATGAAGAAAGCAATGTTGACAGCAGTCATGATCGCGGCGGGCCTCAGCCCGTTGATGGTAAAGGCCCAGCAGACGCCCATGCCGAAGCAGATCACTGTGAAAGGAAAAGTAAAGTTCGACGTACCCGCCGGCAACCCGCGTAAAGTATGGCTGAGCCGCGAAAACGGTACCGGCAAACCGCAGGTGGTGGACTCCGTGGAAATGGGCCAGGACCTTACCTACAGCTTCCGTATCAAGCAGGACCATCCCGGCATTTACAAGCTGAACATCATGTATTGGGACCACATCACTTTCTGGAGTGATGCGGACGTAAGCGTGAGCAGCCGCGGTTACGACACTGCGAAAATGAAAATAAAGATCCCGCACTTCTACTACGTACAGGGCTCCCGTGACAACGACTTCATCAACCAGATGGAGCTGAACAGCACCAACGGCTACCTGCGCAGCGTGGAAGATTACAACCAGGAATATTATGCAAAAGAGCATAAACAAAAAACCGGCGACAGCGCGTGGATCACTTACCTGAACACCCGCCCCCGCTACAACAAAGGCAGTGACGATGCGCAGCAGCGCCGTGACCTGCTGATGAAGATGTATAAGGACCGCCCCGTGCTGATCTACGCCCTGCGTTATGCCGGCAGCCCTGATGACACATCCGCCTACAACAGCACCCTGGCCCAGCTGGACCGCCTGCTGAAACTGTACCCCTGGCTCACCGAAGCAAAGAACCTGAAGACAACGATCACAAACAACCGCCTGCAGGCCATGAAACTGAAGCCCGGCCAGATGGCCCCTTCCATCAGCTACCCTGACGATATGGGCAAGTTGCAGAACCTCGAAAAATACAAAGGCAAATATGTACTGATCGACTTCTGGGCAAGCTGGTGCGGCCCCTGCCGCCAGGCCATCCCGAAAGTAAAAGAGCTGTATGCGCAGTATAAAGACAAAGGCCTTGAAGTAGTCAGCATCAGCATCGATACCGACAAAAAAGCCTGGGCAAGAGCCATGGCGGACGAAAAGATGCCCTGGGAACAAATGCTGAGCGACAACAAAGACAAGACCATGGAAGACTTCCAGTTCAGCGGCATCCCCACGCTCTACCTGCTGGACCGTGAAGGAAAGATCGTGACCAAATACACCGGTTACAGCCCTGAAGCGGAAGCAGGCATTAAAGAAGCAGTAGACAAAGGCGTGGCAGCCAAACCCGCCGGCGAAAGAAAAGTAATGCAGGCAATGAGCATGTAAAATCATACACCACCATGAAAAGAACAATTGTAACCCTCATAATCCTGGCACTGGGCGTACCGCTGTACGCCCAGCAGGGTTATACGCTGGATGTAAAACTCGAAGGCCAGGCCGGCTACAAACTTAATCTCAGTTATGTGCAGCACGGGCGGCGCAAGAGCGATACCGCCCGGCTGTTGCCCGATGGCACACTTCGCTTCACCGGCACTATCGAAGAACCGGTAGTGGCCGTGCTGTTTAACAGCAATCCCACCACCCGCTTCCAGATGAGCAGCGGCGGTATGTTCATTCCCGGGCCGCTGCTGGAACTGGTGTTGGAGCCCGGTACCATCAAAGCTACCGGCACTTCCGCGGATTCTTACCTGGCCACTGTAAAAGGCGGGCCGATGAATGCGGAGCTTTCACAACTGAAAACCAAAGAGAACCCGCTGGTGAAAAAGAAATGGGAACTCACCAAAAGCGGCGCACAGGCTTACCGCAGCGGTGACACCACCCTGTCTGCCCGGTTGCGGAAAGAAGGTGATGCACTACAGACTGAGAAAGAAAACCTCCGCAAATCGTATATCACAAAACACCCCGGTTCTTTTGTGAGCGTATACCTGCTGGGCACTATGTACGAAAGTTACACGCCACAGCAGTTCGAACAGGCATTTGGCAAACTCGCCGCTACTTACAAAAACACGTTTTACGGAAAGTACGCAGCCGCGAAGATCGAAAGCGCCAAAGCGACCGCATTGGGCCGTGTAGCGCCCGATTTCACCAAGAAGGATACAAACGGCCAGCCGTTCACACTTTCCAGCCTGAAGGGGCAGTATGTGCTGGTGGACTTCTGGGGCAGCTGGTGCGGCCCCTGCAGGAGCAGCCACCCGCACATGAAAGCGTTGTATGAAAAGTATAAATCCAAAGGCCTGGAGATAGTAGGCGTGTCTGAAGAAAAGTCCCCGGACATGACCACGAACGAAAACAACTGGAAAAAAGCGATACAGACCGATGGCATCCAATGGGTGCACGTAATGAACAACTACGGCAAAGAAACACAGGACCTGGTGCAGGTATACGGCGTTGCCGGATTCCCGACGAAGTTCCTGCTGGATAAAGAAGGAAAGATCGTTTTTAAACTGGTGGGCGCGGGAGAAGAAGGCGATAAGGAACTGGACGGAAAACTCAGGGATTTGTTGGGTGAATAGATCATCATCTGTTTTTACCTCCGTATGGGGCCGATCTAAAAGTAAAAGGCGCTTTTGATCGGCCCCTTTTCTTTTGCTAAAATACCATCACTTCAGACGCCAAAATCTTCTACGATCCTTCGGTCATCCTCCGACCATCCTCCGGCGACCCTCCGACCAAAGTACCTCAAACCCTTGCTAAGACCGAACACGGTCGGAGGATGGTCGGAGGATTGCAGGTATTTACTTGTAGGATGGCCTATCCGGCCGGGTAATTTGATATTGATTTTCAAGCATTTAAAAAATACGCCCTTTCGGTTTGCGGGAAAAAGAACGGGGGCTGATCTGAAAGTATCGTTTTACTTTCGGACCAGCCCCCGGTATTATTTTAACGGACTATTTTACAAGCGCCTCAATCGCCGCATGTACCTGCTCAAAAGGAAAACCCTTTAAAACAGCATCCATTTGCGTTTTAATCGCTTCATTTTCGAGATTGCCAATACTACCCTCATGTGTGTGATGAATGTCTTTATCGGGCTTAAAATTGCCTTTTTCGATATCCAGGCCTACCTGTTTATAAGCTTCGCGGAAAGGTGTGCCTTCCAGCACCAGGCGGTTCACTACTTCCACGCTGAACAGGTACTGGTATTTGTCATCTTTGAGAATGTCTTCTTTGACGCGGATGTTTTCCAGCATGAGTTTGCTCATCTGCAAACAGTTGCGCAGCGTGGTGAACGCAGGGAACAGGTTTTCCTTCAGGAGCTGCAAATCGCGGTGGTAGCCTGATGGCAGGTTCACCGTCATCATGGCGATCTCGTTCGGCAATGCCTGCAGTTTGTTACAGTGCGAGCGTATCAGTTCCCATACATCGGGGTTCTTCTTATGCGGCATGATGCTGGAACCGGTCGTCAGCTCATCAGGGAAACTGATAAAACCGAAGTTCTGGTTCATGAACAGGCATGCGTCCATCGCCATTTTGGAAAGCGTGGCGGCAATGCCCGCAAGGGCGAAGGCTACCAGTTTTTCCGTTTTACCGCGGCCCATTTGTGCATATACGACGTTGTAGTTAAGCGAATCAAAGCCCAGCAGTTGGGTGGTCATGGTGCGGTTCAGCGGGAAGCTGGAGCCGTAGCCGGCGGCGGAGCCGAGCGGGTTTTTGTTCACCACCTTGTACGCGCCCTGCAGCATCGTGAGATCGTCTACCAGGCTTTCCGCATAGGCGCCGAACCATAAGCCGAAAGATGAAGGCATGGCTATCTGCAAATGCGTATAGCCGGGCATCAGGTGTTGTTTGTATGCTTCGCTCTGTGTTTGCAGCAGGTCGAACAATGACCTGGTTTCGTGAACGATGGTTTCCAGTTCGTGGCGGAGGAACAGTTTGAGGTCCACCAGCACCTGGTCATTGCGGGAACGGCCGCTGTGTATCTTTTTCCCGGACTCTCCCACCCTTCTGGTGAGCAGCAGTTCCACCTGCGAGTGAATATCTTCCACCCCTTCTTCCAGGGTAAAGTTGCCCGCCGCTATTTCCGCGTAGATCTGTTTCAGTTCTTTTTGCAGCACGGCAAGGTCTTCTTTGGAAAGCAGCCCGATGGACTCGAGCATGGCGATATGCGCGAGGGAGCCCTGCACGTCGAAAGGTGCGAGGTATGCGTCCATTTCGCGGTCGCGGCCTACGGTGAACTGCTCTACTGCGGCGAGGGCCGCTTTATCCTTTTGCCAAAGTTTCATACTGCTTCTGTTTAAACGCTGATATGCCGGTTGGGAGGCTGTTTGAACACGCCTTCCCGGTTTTAAAAATCATACTTCCCGAAGATCCTCTCTTTGATCTCCGGCCATTCTTCTTTCAGTATTGAAAAAAACACGCTGTTGCGCAGGTGCCCCGTCCAGGTGATCATGTGGTGGCGCAGGATGCCTTCCTGTTTGCAGCCGATGCCCAGCATGGCATTGCGTGATTTTTCGTTACGTTCGTCTGTTTTCAGTTCCACGCGGTTCATGCCCCATACTTCAAATGCATATTGCAGCATGGCAAATTTCATCGCGCGGTTGAGGCCGGAGCGCTGAAAGTCCGGGTGTATCCAGGTATAACCTATCTCCGTTCTTTTATGTTGCAGCACGATGCCGCAAAAACGGGTGCTGCCGGCTACTTTGCCGGTGGCCTTGTCTATGATCAGGTAAGGCAGGGATGTTCCCTGTTCCCTGTCCGTAAAAGCGATCTGCATATACCGCTCCAGCTCCTCACGGTTGCTGACGCGGGTAAGGCCCACTTCCCAGAGGGAAGGCTCCAGCGCCACTTCCATCAGTGCATCCGCATCTGAAGGTTGCAGGGGGCGGAGCAATACGCGTTTGTTTTCAAGTACCGGCTGTTCCATATCCTGCTAATTTACGCCATTCACGACGGACAGCAGCCGGATATATGTATCGATGCCCTGGCGTATCTCGTCGAGGTAAATAAATTCGTCGGCGGTGTGGCTCCTGGCTGAATCGCCGGGGCCGATCTTTACGGAGGTGGCGGGTATCAGCGCCTGGTCCGATGTGGTGGGCGAGCCGTAAAGCTGTTTGCCCAGGCCCAGGCCGGCCTGTACCAGCGCGTGGCTCTCGGGAATAAAGGACGGCCTCATCCGCATGCTGCGCGGCGTTACGTCGCACTGTACGTTTGCGCGGATGATCTCCAGCATTTCCTCGAGGGTATATTGGTCAGTAGCCCGCACGTCCACCACGAAAGAACATTCCGCGGGCACTACGTTGTGGGCTTTATTGGATGTCTGTATAACGGTCACGCTCATCTTTACCGGCCCCAGTGTGTCGGACACTTTCGGGAACCGGTAGTTGCGGAACCAGCTGATATCGTCCATGGCTTTGTAGAGCGCATTTTCGCCTTCGTCGCGCGCGGCGTGACCGGCTTTGCCATGCGCCACGCAATCCAGCACCATCAGGCCTTTTTCGGCTACAGCGAGGTCTGTTTTGGTAGGCTCGCCTACGATGGCAAAATCTATGGCGGGCAGTTGGGAAAGGATGGCTTCAATACCGTTCACCCCGCTGATCTCTTCTTCGGCAGAGGCTGCAAATACGATATTGTAGGGCAGGCCTTCCACTTCATAAAAGTGCAGGAAGGTGGCGATAAGGCTTACGAGGCAGCCGCCGGCGTCGTTGCTGCCGAGGCCGAAGAGTTTGCCGTCTTCCACAACCGGCGCAAAGGGATCGCGGGTGTATTGCGGGTTAGGCTTTACGGTATCGTGATGGGAATTGAGCAGAATGCTGGGTTTGGCGGGATCGAAGTGCCTGTTCACCGCCCACACGTTGTTCAGGTGGCGGTTGGGTTTCACGCCGTGTTCTTCAAGAAAACGTACCAATATAGCGGCGGTAGCGTCTTCTTCCCTGCTGAAGGACGGTGTGGCGATCAGTTCTTTTAAAAGCCCCACTGCATCTTCGTAGCGTTGTTGGTTCCACATAGTTAGCAAATTAAGGTACCCGCTACCGAACCGGTCGTGTTCCTTTTCAGGTCACCGGCGTGGCCGATGAGCACTTCTTTCACACCGCTTTCGATAGCAGCAAATGCGTTGTCCAGTTTCGGCAGGATGCCGTCGGACAATACGCCTTCAGCAAGCAGCTGCTGATAAACTTCGCGGTTGATCAGGTTGATCACCGAATCGTCGTCCGCCGCGTTCCGCAACACACCTTTTTTCTCAAAACAATATACCAGGCGCACCGTGTAATGTTCGGAAAGGGCCACCGCAAGGGAAGATGCAATGGTATCCGCGTTGGTGTTCAGTATCTGTCCTTTGCCGTCGTGTGTGAGCGGGGAAAATACGGGGGTAAGACCGGCGTCCAGCAACAGTTTCACCGGCGCCGTCCGCACAGCGCCGGTGGGAATATCTCCTACAAAACCGTAGTCAATTTCTTTTACAGGGCGCTTCACTGCGGGAATGATGTTTGCATCCGCGCCGGTAAGGCCGATGGCATTGCAGCCGTGTGCCTGCAACTTAGCCACTACCTGTTTATTCACCAGCCCACCGTATACCATCGTCACTACGTCTATGGTCTCCGCATCGGTGATGCGGCGGCCGTTCACGTAATTGGCTGCAATGCCCAGCTTGTCCCCGATGCGGGTGGCTATTTTGCCACCGCCGTGGATCAGCACCTTCAGTGCGGGCACTGCCGCAAAATCTGCCAGGAAGCTGTCCAGGAAACCGGGATTGTCTATCACATTACCGCCCACTTTGATGATATATACCGTACCGGGAGATGACATTATCTGTTCTTTAAAATTTCACTTAATACCGCCTGCGCCGCCCATACACGGTTGCCGGCTTCGGGGATCACGATGGAGCTGGGGCCGTCCAGCACTTCGTCCGCTATCACCACGTTCCTTCTTACGGGCAGGCAATGCATCACTTTCGCGTCATTGGTGTTCTTCAGTGTCTCATTCGTCACCATCCAACTTTCGTCCGTGCAGGTGATCTTGCCGTAATCTTTGTAACTGGACCAGTTCTTCACATACACAAAATCCGCTCCTTCCAGCGCTTCGTGCTGGTTGTGGATCACCGGCGCTTTGCCCGCGAACTTTGGGTCCAGCTCGTAACCTTCGGGATGCGTGATCACGAAGTCCACTTCATCCCATGCGTTCATCCACTGCGCGAAGGAGTTCGGCACGGCCTGCGGCAGCGCTTTCACATGCGGCGCCCAGGTCATTACGACCTTCGGTTTGCGCGGCTGTGTCCAGCGTTCCCTGATCGTGATCACGTCTGTAAGGCTCTGCAAAGGGTGCAGGGTAGCGCTTTCCAGGCTTACCACTGGTTTGCCGGCGTATTTGATGAACTGGTTCATATATTTTTCCGTGTAGTCTTCCTCTTTATTTTTCAGACCGGGAAAGGTGCGGATGGACAGTATATCGAAGTACTGGCCCATCACCGCGGCGGCTTCCTTCACATGTTCGGTAGTGTTCCCGTTCATCACAACGCCGTCGTTCATTTCGAGGGCCCATCCTTCTTTATCAATGTTGAACACCACTACCTCCATGCCCAGGTTACGGGCGGCAACCTGTGTGCTCAGGCGTGTACGCAAACTCGGGTTCAGGAATATCATCCCCAGAGTTTTGTTCTCACCCAGCCCTTTGTCCTTAAAAGGGTTCTTTTTGTAATCCAGTGCTGTAGCCGCTATTTGCGGCACACCGGGTACGTCGTCCACGGAAATAAATTGTTTCATCGTTGTTTTACATTTGGTTCCTCCGAAGGAGGAGCACCATTAGTTTAATTCTGCTTTAAATGCGGTTAAAAAGTGGTCTGCCTGCGCTTTGGTCAATGCCAGCGAGGGCAGCAAGCGGATCACATTCGGTTTTGCTTCACCGGTGAAGATCTTATGTTTGAATAACAATTCTTTTCTTACATGCGCCAGCTCTTCGGGCAGCTCGATGCCGATCATCAGGCCCCGGCCTCTTACTTCTTTCACCTGCGGGATCTTCCGCAGTTCTTCCATGAGGTAGCTGCCCACCACGCCGGCGTTTTCTATCAGCGATTCTTTTTCGATCACTTCCAGTACCGCCAGGGCAGCCGCGCAAGCCAGGTGATTACCGCCAAAGGTGGTGCCCAGCATACCGTATACGGGTTTGAACTTCGGGGAAATGATGATGCCGCCGATAGGGAAACCGTTGCCCATGCCTTTTGCCATGGAGTAGATGTCCGCATTCACACCGGCATGGTCGTGGCTGAAGAACTTACCGCTCCTGCCGTAACCGCACTGTACGGAATCCGCGATAAAAGCGGCGTTGTGCTCGTCGCAAAGCGTCCTGATCTTTTGCAGGAAAGCAGGAGAAGCCACATTGATACCGCCCACGCCCTGGATGCCTTCGATAATCACGGAGGATACTTCATGTTGTTTAAAAGCGGCTTCCAGTGCTGCCTGGTCTTCCCAGGGCAGGAATACCACGTTGTCCGTTTCGTTCACAGGGGCCACGATCTTCGGGTTGTCTGTAGCGGCTACCGCCAGTGAAGTACGGCCATGGAACGCTTTTTTGAAAGCGACGATCTTCTTTTTGCCGTTATGAAAAGAGGCGAGTTTGAGTGCGTTTTCGTTCGCTTCCGCGCCGGAGTTGCAAAGGAACAGCTGGTAATCTTCCTTACCGGATATTTTGCCCAGCTTCTCCGCCAGCTGCTGCTGCAGCGGGATGTGGATCGAGTTGGAATAAAAACCAACCTTGCCCAGCTGGTCCGTGAGCCGCTGTACGTAATGCGGATGCGTGTGACCGATAGAGATCACGGCATGGCCGCCGTAGAGGTCAAGATATTCCTGTCCTTTATCGTCCCAGACGGTAGAGCCTTCGGCCTTTGTAATGGTGATGTCGTTTACCGGATATACGTCGAATAAGATCATTGCTATTGTTTTGTGACCGGAAGTACCGGCCGTTTCTGAAGGAAATAATTAAAACACGATGGACTTGAGCTTCAACCCCGCTGTTTCCTCCAGCCCCAGTACCAGGTTCATATTCTGCACGGCTTGTCCGGATGCGCCTTTTACCAGATTGTCTTCTATGGAGTGAATCACCAGTTTGCCTTCCACCTTTTCCAGCTGGATCAGGACCTTGTTGGTATTCACGACCTGTTTGAGATCGATCTGTTTTTTGCTCACGTGCGTGAAGGGATGGCCTTCGTAAAACGACGTGTACAATTCATATGCTTCTTCGAGTGATAAGTCACAGTTGAGATACGAAGTGATCCAGATGCCGCGCGGAAAATCACCGCGTACGGGCACGAAGTTGAGCGCTCCTGAGTACGCAGGCTGGAGGCCCTGCAAGGTTCGTCGTATCTCTTTCAGATGCTGGTGCGTGAGCACTTTATAAGTTGAAATATTATTTGCTCTCCAGGTGAAGTGGGATGTAGCCGAAAGGCTCTGCCCCGCACCGGTGGAGCCGGTTACGCCGGTGGTATGTACTTCATTGAGCAGGCCGGCTTTTGCCAGTGGCAGCAGGCCCAGCTGGATGGCAGTCGCAAAACAACCGGGGTTAGCCACGTTGTGCGCCTTTTTGATAGCGTCCCGGTTTGCTTCAGGCAGGCCGTATACAAACTCGCGGCCTTTCACGCTCTCGCCCAGCCTGAAATCCTGGCTGAGGTCGATGATATGCACGCTGTCCGCTATATCGGTGGTTTCGAGGAACTTTTTAGCTTCGCCATGACCCAGGCAGAGGAAGATCACATCCACGCTGTTGTCTATCTCACTGGTGAACAGGAGGTCCGTATCACCCAGCAGATCGGCGTGCACCGCGTGCAGCGGATTGCCCGCGTTGCTGCGGCTGTGTACAAACGCCAGTTCCACATCAGGATGGTTCAGCAGAAGCCTGATGGCTTCGCCGCCCGTATAACCCGCCCCGCCAATAATGCCTGCTCTTTTTGCCATTGTCTTTTACTTTTTGTTGTCTTCATTCACCTGGTGCCAGATCATGGTCTGGTTGCCAAATATCTTGCTGAAACCTCTGACGTCTTCGCCGCTCCAGCCGGAGTTCATTTCCCCGTATTTGCCGAATTTGCTGCTCATAAGATCGTAGGAGGAAGTGATACCGGTCACCTGGAAGCGGTAAGGCATCAGGGTTACGGATACTTTGCCGCTTACGTTTTCCTGGCTGTGTTGCAGGAAAGCTTCGATGTCGCGCATAACCGGGTCGAGGATCTGGCCTTCGTGCATCCAGTTGCCGTAGAACTGTGCCAGCTGGTCTTTCCAGCTCAGCTGCCATTTGGTGAGCACGTGTTTTTCCAGTGCGTGGTGTGCTTTCAGGATCACCATGGGAGCGGCTGCCTCGAAGCCCACACGGCCTTTGATACCGATGATGGTGTCCCCTACGTGAATGTCGCGGCCGATAGCGAACGCACCTGCAATGCTCTGCAGGTAAATGATCGCCTCGGTGGGATGCGTGAATTTTTTATCGTTTACGCCCAGCAGTTCGCCTTTCTCGAAAGTAAGCTCTACCTGCTCGGGTTCATTTTTTGTCAGTTGGGTGGGCCATGCCTGCTCGGGCAGCATACCGTTGGAGGTGAGGGTTTCCTTACCGCCTACAGAGGTGCCCCAGATGCCTTTGTTGATGGAGTACATGGCTTTTTCGAAGTTCACCTGCACGCCTTTTTTCTGGAGGTATGCGATCTCTTCTTCGCGGCTCAGTTTGAGGTCGCGGATGGGAGTGATGATCTCCACGCCGGGGATCATGATGTGAAAGATCATGTCGAACCGCACCTGGTCGTTGCCTGCGCCGGTGGAGCCGTGCGCTACAGCGTCCGCGCCTACTTCTTTCACGTATTCAGCGATGGCGAGGGCCTGGCTCATACGTTCCGCGCTTACGCTCAGGGGATAGGTATTATTTTTCAGTACGTTGCCAAATACCAGGTACCGGATCACTTTATCGTAATAAGAGCGAACCGCATCTACTGTCTTGTGACTTTTCACACCCAGACTGTAGGCGCGTTTCTCGATCTCCTGCAATTCTTCCGCAGTAAAACCGCCCGTATTCACGATTACGGAGTGCACTTCATAACCTTTTTCTTCGGACAGGTATTTTACACAGTACGATGTATCAAGTCCTCCGCTGAATCCCAGTACAACTTTTTTCATCTGCTATTATTTGTCTTTTTAGTTGCCAGATGTAACCGGCTGGCGCCGGTTTCATTTGTTCTTATTTGTCTTTTTAATTGCCTGATGGAACCAGCTCGTGCTGGTTTCATCTGATCTTATTTGTCTTTTTATCGGCCAAATGGAACAGGCGTAATGCCCGTTTCATCAGTTCTTATTTGTCTTTTATCTTTAAACCTCAGTTATCCCATTAAAGCCAGCCAAAGAAAAACCTCTTCTTGCTGGAACCCGCCGCTCCGCTGCCGCCGCCTTTCCTGGCTGCTTTCAGCAGTACGTATTTTTTGTACCGCACCCACCTTTCAAAAAGGGAGAAATTGCCTTTGAATTTCCGCTTCTTCCTTTCCTCCTGCATATTACCCTCGGTGGTGATCACGAGTTTGTTCTTTTCGGCCGCAGCCTTTTCTTCCGCTTCCTTCGCTTTTTCTACAGGATCGTACAGCATGGCGGTGCAAAGACAGTTTTTCCTGTTCTTGGCCGTCAGTACATCAAAATTCACACAGCTGCGGCAGCCCTTCCAGAATTCCTCATCGTCGGTAAGCTCGCTGTAAGTTACGGGCTCATAACCAAGATCTGAGTTAATTTTCATCACAGCGAGGCCGGTGGTAAGACCGAATATCTTGGCTTCGGGGTATTTTTTCCTGCTCAGCTCGAAGATCTTCTCCTTGATGGCTTTGGCAACGCCATGGCCCCTGAAGGCCGGGTTGACGATCAGGCCGGAGTTGGCCACAAACTTCTCATGACCCCATGCTTCGATATAACAAAAGCCTACCCATTCGCCGGCGGCGGTAAGCGCGATAACTGCCTTGCCTTCGTCCATTTTCAACTGCACGTATTCAGGAGAACGTTTGGCGATGCCGGTTCCACGGGCTTTAGCAGAAGCCTCCATCTCGTCGGTGACGGTTTTGGCATAATGCTTATCGTCGGCAGAAGCTGCCCGAACGATGATATCTTTATTTTCCAACTTGTTAAAATTGAAAATTGTGATTCAATAAATTGATGTGAATGTTCCGTTTCCGGAGAAACCCATGAGGGGGATCATGGTGCGATAGCGGGTGTGGTTAACGGCGCTATCAAATACGAGGTCGTCGGGAGAGATATCTAAAGACAGGAAACCCAATAGCGTAGACACCCCCTTCGAAAGAAGGGTGGTAAGCAGAGATGTTGGTATGGGTTGAGATGTATTCCAACTTCAGTTCGACATTAAATTGTTATAAAAATTCGTCTTTAGTTATTAAAGTATCCGCAAAGTTATAACATATTTAAATATGCAACCGATTTTTTTTGTTAAAATAAGCAAGAACGGAAACGTGGCCCTGCCTGCGTTTCCGTTCTTTTTGCCGGTATGTCCGGCGGGGGGCTGAATGAGGGCTTTTCGGGGTGGCGCGTGCCGGGTTCCCGGCACGCCCCCGGAAGTAGCAGCGAACTTGCCTTAGCTGCTAGAATACGCCTGTTTCAGCAAATGCGGGTACCTGGTCCTTCTCGTCCGCCGGTGCCAGCGCCACCATCTTAAAATAGCGGCATTGTACTGGTTTTGAGAGTTTTATACTTTGTTTTACCGGGCTGTTCAGGATATTGGCAAAGCTGCCTTTCGCCACCGGCTCTCCCCACTCCTTCCCGTCGTTGCTCACATAAAAGGCATACTGGTACACGATGCCACCGCGCATGTCGGGCGTGTACGTAAAGCCGTTTACCGTGGTGGGAATGCCCATGTCCACGACCAGTTCGGCGGGATATTTCATCTGGGCGTTGCGGAAGGTAGTGCCGGGGTTGCCGTCTACGGCGTTTTTAGCGCCTGCCGTCACGGCGTTCCAGCTTTCAGGCGCCAGGTCGAAGGTTTGGGTCACTGTGGCGCCGGGCGTTTTACCGTTGTTAATGAATGCTTTGGCCTTGATGGTGCCGCTGCCCTTGAAGGAGAAGCCGCTGCTGTATTTCGCGGAGGCCGTCGTAGGTTCGCTGCCGTTTGTGGTATAATACACCACCGGGTCCGCCGACTGGATGGCGATGGTCACTTCTCCGGATTTGCTGCGTTTGATCACCGGGTCCGCCAGCAGTTCGGGCGCTTTGTAAAGTTTCACTTCGCTGATCACCGGGCTTGCCAGTGCGTCCAGCAGGGTGATCTTCACGCTTTTGGTGGTGGTATTCGGCAGGCGCAGGATGCGTTTGTAGCCGATGGTGGTCTCCCGCGCGATCTCGCGGTATTGTTTCCCTTCCAGCACGCTTACCGTAAAGGCTTTCACACGCTGCCCCAGCGGGATATACTCCTGGATGGCGAGCCTGTTGAAAGTGATCTCTTTTTCGAAAGAGAGATTAATGTCCGCCGTGAGCTTGCCATCTTCGGTAGCCCAGTAGGTGTTGTAGTTATTGTCTGTGAGATGGATGGCGCTGGTGAGCGGGCTTCCGGGGCGGTTGTTCGTCACCGTGGTCCTTGCGCGCGCAGCCAGGTTGGATTTAAAATCGGCGTCCAGCGTCTTTTTCAGCTCCATCAGGCGGATAGAATCATTTTCATGAATGCGGCCGCGGCGGTCTACCGGTACATTCAGCAGCAGGTTGGCATTGCGGCCAACGGAGCCGTAGTAGATATCCAGCAGCCAGGGAAGCGTTTTTACCTTGTCGTTTGTAGCGGGGCTGAAGAACCATCCCGGACGAATGGATACGTCCGCTTCGCCCGGAACCCAGTCCGTGGCGCCTTCCTGGCCCGTGTTCAGTTTATCCTGGATGCCGTGCATGCCCGGCGCAAATTCTTTGCGGTTGATCGTGCTCCAGTTCGTAGTGCCCGCAAAGCCATTCTCATTACCGATCCAGCGGCAGCCGGGGCCCGCATCGCTGAAGAAGATCACTTCCGGGTGGTATTTTTTTACGGTACCTTCAAACAGGTCCCAGTCGTACACCTGTTTTTTACCGTTCGGGCCTTCGCCATTCGCGCCGTCGAACCACTGTTCGAACACGTGGCCGTATTTGGTATGTACTTCGCGCAGCTGGTTGGCGAATACCTGGTTGTATTCAGGGGTGCCGTAGGCCGGGTGGTTGCGGTCCCAGGGGGAAAGATATACCCCGAAGAGCAGACCGTATTCCTTGCAGGCCGCGGACAGCTCGGCGAGCACATCGCCTTTGCCGTTTTTCCAGGCGCTCTCACGAACGGTGTGTTTGCTGTATTCGCTGGGCCAGAGGCAGAAGCCGTCGTGGTGTTTGGCGGTGATAATGATGCCTTTCATGCCGGCCAGCTTCGCTGTGCGGGCCCATTGGCGGGCATCCAGTTCGGTGGGGTTGAACACTTTCGGATCTTCGTCCCCATGTCCCCATTCCTTGTCCGTAAAAGTATTCGGACCAAAGTGAATGAACATGTAATATTCCAGCTGCTGCCATTTCACCTGTGCGTTGGAAGGCAGGGCGCCGTAAGGTTTGATCTCAGGTTGCGCCCAGGCTTTGCCGGACAGGATCAATAAAATAAAGAAGACCGCTTTTCTCATAGTACTGTAATTGCTGACGTGTGTTTCATAAAAATAATATCCCAGGGTTCATTTCGGGAAGTTTGGTAATATCCTGACAGAGAAAGTTAAAATAGTACGCTAACAACCGTTTGCATCCCACACTGTGGCTGGTAATGAGGAAATTAGCCGGAAAAACCGCAGATTTGCCATCTATCACAGGAATGTCACAATTCATAAACAGGCATTGCACATGATAATGTTAAAGCTATACATTTAAAGCTGTTAAACGGACATGTTACTCTTGTTAATACAACACATTTTATAAGTTTATGAATAAGCACTTGCATCGCAGAAAGTTCATCAGGAACAGCGTGGCGGCAGGCGTAGGGCTTTCCCTCCTGAATTCGCCAGCACGGATCTTCGCCGCTGAAAAGAAAGAAAAAGTAAGAATAGGGTTGATTGGCGTGGGAGCGCGCGGCCTGAGCCACCTGGACCTCTGCCTCCGACGCAGTGATGTGGATTTGGTGGCTTTCGCCGATCCGGACACGGAGTTCACCGTACCCAAGGCACGCAAGATGATCAGCGAGCACTATGGCGCTAAACGGAAAGTAGCGGAATACACCAAAGGCCCGCAGGATTACAAAAATCTCCTCAAACGCGGCGATATAGACGCGGTACTGATCGCCACTCCCTGGGAATGGCATTCTATCATGGCGATAGACGCTATGCGCGCAGGCGTTACCCCCGCAGTGGAAGTTTGCGGCGCGGCAGACATCCAGGAATGCTGGGAGTTGGTAAATACTTCAGAAAACACCGGCATCCCCGTATTTGGTATGGAGAATGTGAACTACCGCCGCGACGTACTGGCTATCCTGAACATGGTACGCCAGGGCCTCTTTGGAGAGCTGCTGCACCTGCAGGGCGGCTATCAGCACGATCTCCGCGAAGTGAAATTTAACGACGGCAAGCAGATCTATGGCGGCGGCGTTGAGTTTGGCGAAAAAGCGATCTCCGAAGCCAAATGGCGTACGAACCATTCCGTTCACCGCAACGCGGACCTTTATCCTTCGCACGGCCTCGGCCCCATTAACAATATGATCAACATCAACCGCGGCAATCGTTTAGTGTCACTCACCTCAGTGGCTACCAAATCCCGCGGCCTGCATAAATACATCGTAGAGCATCCGAAAGGCGGCCCGAACCACCCGAATGCCAAAGTGGAATTTAAACTGGGCGATATCGTGAGCACACTGATCAAAACCAACAACGGCGAGACCATCATGCTGAGCCACGACACCAACCTGCCCCGCCCCTACTCGCTGAACTTCCGCGTGCAGGGTACGAATGGCTTGTGGATGGACGACTTCGACAGTATTCACATCGAAGGCAAAACCAAACCGCATGCCTGGGATAAAACCGGTGACCCGAAGGACGCTGAAAGTTACATGGGCAAATACGATCACCCGCTCTGGAAAAAATACGCTGCCGACGCATCAGGCGCAGGCCATGGCGGTATGGACTGGTTCGTGCTCAATTCATTTGTTGAGAGCATCAAACGCGGCACCGACTACCAAATGGACGTTTACGACCTGGCTACCTGGTACGCCATCACGCCGCTGAGCGAACAATCCATCCTCGAAGGCGGCTCCGTTCAATACATCCCGGACTTTTCAAGAGGCCGCTGGATGAACCGCAAACCAAACTTCGCACTGGACGGGGAATACTAGTCCCTCCGGTATATTATACTACAGCTCCGGCCATGTGCCGGGGCTTTTTTTTATGCCTCATTCCGACCCCACTTCCGTACCCCGGCGATACTCAATTACCTTTCTTTCCATCGCCCCGCCTTCTTCTGCGATACGCCCGGCAAAACCGGGAACACGCTCCAGCCATTCAGCTATCAAATCAGCCGCTTCAGCCGGTTCTTCGTACACATCAATACCTGTGAGAACCGCCGTAGGCGGGGATGCCTTTACTTTTACAACCAATAATGTGCCCTGAAGATAAATATCAGCCAAAGTAATAAACCGTGCTCCCTATATAAGACACGCGATCAACGGATCATGCACGACGATTCATCGCTTCAATCTAAAATCAAACAAATGAGAAAATTTCTGAAAGGCATCCTGTCATGTATATGCCTGCTACTTCCGCTTGTCATCCAGGCACAAAATCAAACCGTCAGGGGAAAGGTCACGGACGTGGCCGGCCAGCCTCTGCCCGGCGCCAGCGTAGTGGTGCAAAAAGGCCGCCAGGGCACTGTGACCAATGCGGAAGGTTTTTTTGAACTGTCCGTTCCATCCGGCACAAAACTCACCATCAACTTCACCGGGTACAGGTCCCGGACCCTCACAGCCGATCCCGCGGCCCCGCTGCAGGTAGTGCTGGAGGAAGACATTGCGAAGCTGGATGAGATCATTGTCACCGGCCTCGCCACCTCCGTAAAAAGAAGGAATGCCGCCAACTCGGTGGCCACCGTTTCCGCGAAAGAACTGTCCGGCACCGCGCCCGCGCAAACGCTGGACGCCGCACTGAGCGGCAAGGTGACCGGCGCCAATATCACCGCCAGCTCAGGCGCGCCGGGCGGCGGTCTTTCGTTTAAATTGCGCGGGGTATCGTCTATTTACGGTACCATCCAGCCGCTGTTTGTGATAGATGGAGTGATCGTAAGCAACCGTTCTGTTTCTACCGGCCTCAATACCTTCACGGAAGCCAGCAGCGGCGGCAGCGCCACTTCCGCGCAGGACAACTCCGCATCCCGTATTGCGGACATCAACCCCGCTGATATCGAAAATGTGGAGATCCTGAAAGGCGCTTCCGCATCCGCCATCTACGGTTCACAGGCATCCGCCGGCGTGGTGATCATCACTACCAAAAAAGGGCGCGCCGGTAAAACGCGTTTTCAATTCAACCAGGATGCCGGCTTTGCTTCCGTATCGCGGCTGATGGGCACCAAACTGGAACTGACGGGTGACGATATAGACGCGCGCGGCTGGTCATCCGCGGATTCACTGGAGTATGAAAATGCAAGGAGAGCAGGAAAACTGTACGATTATGAAAAAGAAATGTTCGGCAACAAGGGTTTTATCCGCAACACGAACCTCAGCGTCAGCGGCGGGAATGAAAAGACCACTTTTCATATTTCCGCCGGTACCAAAAAAGAAGAAGGCATTGTCAGGAATACAGGTTATGAGAACCACAACATCCGCCTGAACCTCAATCACAGGGCTTCCGACCGGCTGAAGTTCGGCCTGTCCACCGCCTATATGAATACTGCCGCGGACCGTGGCATCTTCAACAACGACAACACCGGCGTATCCGTAACCGGCGCACTCACCGCCCTCCGCCCGTTCTACGACCTCCATCCGAATGCAGACGGTGTGTACCCCGATCCGCTGGGGGGCAACAACGTACTGGAGACTATTGCATTGATGACCAACAGCGAAAAGATCAACCGCGTGATCACCGGGGCTAATATGGAAGCCATCCTGCAGCAGTCAAACGTATCCGTTACGCGTTTCTCCGGCCGCGCGGGCGTGGACTTCTATCATGGTAAAACACAGGCCCTCTTTCCCGGACGGCTTCATTTTGAACAGGCGGCAGGTACAAACGGCCGCAACAACCAGGGGAGCACTTACGACCTCAATACCAGCTGGGCGGCATTTCTCGTGAACACACTCACGCCCGGGGCCGGCCGCAGTTCATTTACCACCACGCTGGGCCTCACGCATGAATTCGGTTCCTTCGACCAGCTGATGACCATTGCGCAGAACCTCGTAGGTTCACAGACCAGCCAGGGGCAGGCCAGCAGCCTGCGCGCCCAGCAAAGCCGCCAATCTTTCAGGAACGACGGCATCTTTTTCCAGGAAGAATTTGCCTACAATGAATTCCTGAACCTGACCGCGGGCGTGCGTTTTGACAAATCCACCAACAACGGCGATTACAAAAAATATAACATCTACCCCAAAGTGAACGCATCCTGGAACATCACGAGGATGGCCGACTGGAACAGCAGCATCCTGGGTGACCTGAAACTACGCGTTGCCTATGGCGAGAGCAGCGGCTTCCCCACTTTCAGCAGCCGCTTCACCACCATGCCCAGTGAAAACGTGGAAGGCATACCTGGCACCGGTACCGGCATCACACTTGGCAACCCGGACATCGGGCCCGAACGCCAGACAGAACTGGAAGGCGGTGTGGACATTTCTTTCTTCAACGGCCGCTTAAGCCTGGAAGCCACCGTGTATAACAAAGTGATCAAAGATCTGCTGGTAGCCGCGGACTGGCCTATCTCCACCGGTTTTTCTTCCAAATGGATCAACGGCGGCTCCCTGCGTAACCGCGGCCTGGAGCTCTCCCTGCGTACCGTACCGGTGAACAACCGCAATATCCGCTGGAACTCCAATGTCAATTTCTGGCTGAACCGCTCCAAAGTGCTCACGCTGGACGTGCCGATGTTTGACATGGGCGATGGCTTCGGCTCCTCCTACGGCGCTTTTTATATCGAACAGGGCAGATCGGCCACGCAGATACTCATAGAACATGAGCCCGGCGTGCTGATGCCTATAGGCAATTCTGAACCGGACTTCCAGCTGAACTGGTTCAACGAAGTGACCCTGTTCCGCGACTTCACTTTCCGCGCGCTGCTGCATTATAAAAAAGGCGGCGACAATATTAACCTGACCCAGCTGCTCAGGGACTGGGGCGGCGTTTCACGCGACTGGGACAACCGGGACGATAAAGGTGAACGCACCGGCGTGAGCCGCGCGGATGACCACCGCACACTGATCCAGGATGCCAGCTATCTCCGCCTGCGTGAAGTAGCATTGTTCTACCGCCTCCCCATCAAATCCAAAACCATCGAAAACATACAGGTGGGCGTTTCCGCAAACAATTATTTCATCTCCACCAACTATGACGGTTACGATCCCGAAGTGTCCAACTTCGGCTCCACCTTCGGCACAGGTGTGGACGTAAACCCATACCCTGCCTCCAAAAGGCTGCAGTTTCACCTGTCCCTCAATTTCTAAACAATTAAAGATGATATGATGATCCAGAAAAAAATATATGCTCCGATCCTTATCGCCAGCCTGGTGTGGCTGGCGGCTTGTAAAAATGAGCCGATCACTAACCCGAACGCCCCTACGATGGAAGAAATCATCAAGAACCCGACCGTAGGGGAATTGAACAACCTGGCTACCGGTGTGGAAGGTTCGATGCGTGCGGGCATGGGATTTTATGTAGACGTTACCGGCGTAATAGGCCGGGAGTTTTTCCGTCATAACAGTTCCGAACCGCGCTATACCACGCAGTTGCTCGGCAAAGGCACCGAACAGCTCAGCGGCAATGCTTTTTACATCAGCAATATCTGGCTGGGCAAATACAACTGCGTAAAAACCTGCAACCTGCTGATAGAAGGAACCAACAATTCCAAATTCGTTGAAAATGCCGGGCAAAAGAACGGGTACATTGCTTTTGCAAAGACCATTATGGCGCACCAGATGCTGCTGGCGCTGAATGTTACATACGACAACGGCATCCGCCTGGAAGTGACCGACCCAAACCACCCCGGCCCTATCGTGACCAGGGCGCAGGCGCTGGAAGGCATTGCAAAATTACTGGACGATGCTTATGTTATGCTGGGAGGTGATATTGAATTCATTTTCCAGTTATCCTCCGGCTTTGAAGATTTCAGCACGCCTGAGGATTTTGCAAAGTTCAACCGCGCGGTAGCCGCTCGTGTGGCGCTTTACCAGGAACGATGGGCAGAAACGCTGGACCTCCTGGGAGACACTTACCTGGACCAGGCCCCGGCCGCCGACCTGGATGCGGGGCCCCAACACGTTTTCACATCCGCTTCGGGCGACCGGGAAAACCCGGTGAACGTACCATTGTCCGGCGCCAACACCCGGCTTGCCCACCCGTCCTATATGAGAGACATAGAAGCGGGAGACGACCGGATCAACAAATCCACCGCGCGTGCCACAGCCCGGAGTGTGGACGGCCTGCCCGCCAGCAACCGCGATTTTGCCATTTATCCCACACTGACCACGCCCATGCCTATCCTCCGCAACGAGGAACTGATCCTGATCTATGCGGAGGCGCAGGCGCAACTAAACAATTTCCCCCTGGCTGCCGGAGCGCTCAACCTGATCCGTACCCGTCACGGGCTTGCCGCCAAACCAGCCGCAGCGCTTGACACGAAGGATGAAGTGATTGACGAGCTGCTGGTACAGCGCCGTTTCTCCCTCTGGGGCGAAGGCCATCGCTGGATAGACCTGCGCCGCTACAACCGTCTTGGCACGCTGCCCATCGACCGGGCTAATGATGACGTATGGACCCAGTTACCGCTTCCCCAGGCGGAAGAAGGAATGTAATACCTCTTTTCACCAATAGTAAAAACAGAAGGCTGCCAGGTGCAGCCTTCTTCTATTCAGCATCAAACATTATCCGCCATTTGTACCTTGTTTTGAGCTGTTTTTCCATATAGTCGATTGCCGGAAAGGCCCAACCAGACGCACTATAGCCCACCATCTGATAGTATTTTACCTACCCCTCTGGAACAAGCGGGCCATCTGTGTGAGATAACCCGGGAAGAGCCATGGTAGATATACGAGAGATATAGGCAAAGCGGACTTGAGGTGGAGATGAGGCGGACTTGATCCGGAGTTAGCGCGGTTAATATGCTATCACAAGCCCTGACAGTAAGGGTTCCATTTAAGACAAACTTTGAAGTAACACCTCCTGGTTGCCTATAAAAAACGGCCGGTCCTATATTGAACCGGCCGCTTTTTTTATATCGGTAATTATATCAGGCAATGGCCACAGTGGGTTGCAATACGTTTGCACCTTCCTGGATGGAGGTTACATACACCTCGGGGATTATACCGAAATGCTGCTGGAATTGTTCCTGCATAAATGCGGTGAATTCTTCCACTCTCTCCGTTTGAACGAGATTGATCGTACATCCGCCAAAACCTCCGCCCATCATCCTTGCGCCGGCTACTTCGGAGCGGGTCTTTGCGAGGTCCGCGAGGAAGTCCAGCTCGGGGCACGATACTTCATAAAGTTTGCTGAGGCCTTCATGAGAGGCGTACATCAGTTCTCCGAATTCTTTCAGTTCGTTGCGTTGCAGATGCGCGCAGGCTTTTTCAACCCGTTCGTTTTCCTGGGTCACGTAGCGGCAGCGGTCGTATACCTTGGGCGGCAGTTTGTCTTTGTACTGCTCCACCTGCGCGGAAGTGAGGTTCCGCAGGCTGCTGATGTCCGGGAAAAACTCCCGGAGGATCTTTACGCCTTCTTCGCATTGCGCGCGGCGTACGTTGTATTCTGAAGAAGCAAGGGAATGGTGGACCATGGAGTTCACCAGCACGATTTTATATTCTTTGGAAAATTCGAAAGGGAAATAAGTGAATTCAAGGCTGCGGCAGTCCAGCAGCATCACGCGGTCTTTCTGGCCGTGCAGGTTGGCGAACTGGTCCATGATGCCGCATTTCACCCCGGGGAAAGTGTGCTCCGCCAGCTGACCTACCTTAGCCATATCCATACGGCCTAGTTTGAAGTCCAACAGGTGATTCAGCGCAACGTTCAGCCCTCCTTCCACGGCGGCGGAGCTGCTCATGCCCGCGCCGATGGGAATATCGCCGGTGATCACGCAATCGAAACCTTTTACCTCCAGACCTCGTTGCTGCAGCTGGTATACGACGCCTTTCAGGTAATTGATCCAGCCGCCGCCGGGTTTGATGTCTTTCAGTGAAAAGGAGGCCTTTTCGCCGTTGAAAAGAGCATAGGCGTTGCAGGTATCCGTATCGTTGAGCGCGATGGCATAGATGATCTTTTTATCGATGGCTGCGGGCAACACAAAACCTTCGTTATAATCCGTATGCTCGCCGATGAGATTAATACGGCCGGGAGAAGAAACGATGAGTGGTTCTTTGTGGAATTGTTTTTTAAACTGTTCTATTGCTTGCGATATCATTTAGAAGGGTACTTTTGACACCTAAAAATATAAAAAAGCCCCGTCTTTCCCAGCAGAAAAGAAAAATGCTTCTGCGGGACCGGTTTTAGCCAGGCGGGCAGAAGCATTTTTCGGGTATTGTTGTTTACTAGGTTAAGCCGGCAGACCTTTCTTATGGCCTTTCCAGGCGAAATAGAAGATCACCAGGTAACAGGGGATCATGATGACATAAGGCAGCTGGCGGTTTCCACCGATAGCATCCACAAACGCACCATAGATCAGTGGCAGGATGGCGCCGCCGCCGATGCCCATGATAAGCAGGGCGGAGCCGGTTTTGGTGAATTTGCCCAGTTTGTTGATAGCCAGCGGCCAGATGCCGGGCCACATCAGGGAATGGGCAAAACTCAGCAGGATGATAAACGCGATGGAGATATTGCCGGAGGTGAGCAGTGCGCCTGCGGTGAACACGAGGCCCAGGATAGCACAGATCATCAGCGCGGTTTTCTGGTTGAGCACTTTAGGCACGAGGGCCACGCCCAGCAGGTATCCTACGCCGAAAGCAAAAAGGCAGTAGATAGCCAGGTTTGCCGCCACGTTTTTAGCAAGCCCGGTATATTCACCATACAATGCGAGTGTATCGATGGCCAGTACTTCCACGCCTACGTAGAGGAACAGGCTCAGTACGCCCAGCATGAGGTAAGGAATACCGAACACAGAAGTGCGGCCATATTGGTCAGCGCCGGTGGCGGCGGCCTGTACGGGAGTTTCATCTTCCTGGTCTATTTCCGGCAGGTGTGCTTTACGCACAAATACCGCGAGCAGCACCAGTACTACGGCCATGATGGCGTAAGGCATGATGAGGCGGGAAGCCAGGAGGTCCAGCTCCGCTTCGCGGGCTGCGCCGGTGAGGGTGTCGATCTTGGCGGAAACGGCTTCTGTATCGCTGAATAAAAGTTTAGCAAGTACGAAGATGCCGATGATGCCGGCCAGTTTATTACATATCCCCATGATACTGATGCGTTTGGCAGCGCTTTCGATGGGGCCGAGAATGGTAACGTAAGGATTGGAAGCGGTTTGCAACAGGGCAAGACCGGTACCCTGGGTAAAAAGGCCCAGCAGGAACAAGGGATAAGACCTCATCTGCGCGGCGGGAATGAAGATCACAGAGCCCACGGCGATAATGAAGAGGCCGAGGGACATACCTTTGGGAAAGCCTATCTTCTTCAGGATCATGGAAGAAGGAATAGCCATCACCACATAAGAAACATAAAATGCGAAGGCAACCAGGTAGGCTACTACGTCTGTCAGTTCACATGCCTGTTTCAAAAAAGGGATCAGTACGGAGTTCAGCCAGGTAACGAAGCCGAAAATAAAGAACAGTGTTGCAATGATAAACATTGCTTGTTTGTAATTACCGCGAGGAGCGGCCACTGTAGCGGTTTTATCACTCATGAGTAGCTAAGGTTGATTGTTCAAGAATTTACGAACATACCTAACAATTCCCATATTTCATAAATATATTAGCTAAAACGTTTGAGCAATTAAAAAAATTACGGGTTTTATGCCGTATTTTGGTCTTTTCTCAAAAAAATAATTATACATTTAGAGCCATATTTTACCAAAATATAATCAGGTATATGTCCACGCAAAATAAACAAGGTACGCATCCCTCGTTTTTCGTACTCATTCTGGTATTTTTCTTCTGGGGGTTTGTTGCGGCATCTAACAGTATTCTTATCCCGTTCTGCAAAGCCCATTTTAATCTGACGCAGATCCAATCCCAGCTGGTCGACTTCGCCTTCTATGGCGCCTATTTTGTCGGTTCGCTCGTCCTTTACCTGCTGTCTGCAATGAAAGGTGTGGACATCCTTAACCGGATCGGGTTCAAAAAAGGCATTATATATGGCCTGATCATCTCCGGCGTGGGCGCCGCCGCCACCATCGGCGCGGTGAACCTGGGCCTTGGCATGGAGAACAAGACCACCGCTTTTTATCTCATCCTCGGAGCTTATTTCATAGTGGCGCTCGGCTTCTCCCTGCAGCAGACCGCCGCCAATCCCTTCGCCATCCTTCTTGGCGACCCGGCAAAAGGATCCCACCGTCTCAACTTTGCGGGCGGCGTGAACTCCTTTGGCACCACCATCGGGCCCCTCGTTGTGAGCATCCTGCTGTTTGGCTCCGCCAAAGTAGCGGGTACATCCGGTGATACAGACATCAGTAAGATCAACGTATTATATATTACCCTCGTGGCGTTGTTCCTGGTGGCGGCCGGCATTTTTGCCGCTACCAAAATGCCCAAGGGCACGGAAGACGATCATTTTGAGTCCTCTCCCAAAGCTACCCGTACCCTGCTCGGCATCACGGCAATGTTCATCGTCATTGCCATCGGCATCGTTGTAACCACGAAACCGCTGCCTTATTTTATCGCGGGCATCATCGGCATACTTTTTATCCTGTTCTACGCCCAGTTCACCTCCCGCGGCAATGGGGAAGGATGGGGCGCAATGAAATACCCGCAGCTGATCATGGGTATGATCGCCATTTTCGTATACGTTGGCGTGGAAGTAAGCACTTCTTCCAACCTCGGCGAACTGCTGAAAAAGCCCGGATTCCTCACGCCGGAAGGCTTGCATGAATCCGAGATCAGTCCTTATATCGCCATTTTCTGGGGAGGCCTGATGATCGGCCGCTGGACAGGCGCTATCAGCGTATTTAACGTAACTAAAACCACCCGCCAGATATTATCCGTGATAGTACCTTTTGTAGCATACGGCGTCATCCTTGGCGTGAACGCATTAAAAGGCAACGACATCACCAAGCTGTATCCTTTCGCGATCTGCATCGTGATCCAGATCATAGGTTTCTTTTATGGCCAGGATAAACCGGCTAAAACACTGCTTACCTTTGGTATCATGGGCGTTGTGGCTATGGTGATCGGCCTGTTCACTACCGGGCCCGTAGCACTGTTCGCTTTCATTAGCGGCGGCTTGTTCTGCTCCGTAATGTGGCCGTGCATTTTCTCCCTGTCCATTGCTGGTCTCGGGAAATATACAGGCCAGGGCTCCTCCTTCCTGATCATGATGATCCTGGGCGGCGCGCTCGTTCCGCCTTTACAGGGTGGGTTTTCAGATATCCCGGCAATCGGCATTCATATGTCGTATATTGTACCGGTGATCTGCTTCGCTTATCTCGCATTTTTCGCATTCCGTGTTAAAACAATTTTAAAATCCCAAGGTATAGACTATGAGTCAGCAACTAGCGGTGGGCATTGATATTGGAGGTACTAATACAAAGTTTGGAATAGTAGACCGTCGTGGCAACATTTTGTGCCAGGATCGTATGTCAACCAAAGCTCACGAAGAAGTTACCATGTTCCTGGCCGAACTGCATCAGCGCTTAACAAAGCTGATAGAGCAGGTTGGCGGTATTGAAAACATCAAAGGCATCGGCGTAGGTGCGCCGAATGGTAATTATTACACAGGAAATATTGAATATGCTCCTAACCTGCGCTGGAAAGGCATTGTGCCTTTAGCGCAGATGCTCGAAGAATTATTCGGTTTGCCCACGGTACTCACGAACGACGCCAATGCGGCGGCGCTCGGTGAAATGACCTACGGCACAGCGCGTGGCATGAAGGACTTTATCACCATCACGCTGGGCACCGGCGTAGGAAGCGGCATCGTGGCCAATGGCCAGCTTATTTACGGTCATGACGGGTTCGCGGGAGAACTGGGCCACGTGATCGTGATCCCCGGCGGACGCCTGCACCCGGGCACCGGCGCACACGGTTCCCTGGAATCTTATGCATCCGCCACCGGCGTTACCAACACGGCACTGGAACTGCTGGCATCAAGGCCGGACCAGGAAAGCGTGCTGCGCAACCACACCGCGGAAGAGATCGATTCAAAAATGATCTACGAAGCCGCTATCAAAGGCGATAAGCTGGCTATCGAGATCTATGAATACACCGGCAAGGTATTGGGTGAAGCACTCGCGAACTTCGTGATGTTCTCCAGCCCTGAAGCCATCGTGCTGTTCGGCGGCCTCACACAGGCCGGCGACCTCATCATGCGCCCCGTGCGCGAGCACATGGAAAAGAACCTGCTGCCGATCTTCCAGGACAAAGTAAAACTCCTGTTCTCAGAACTGAAAGAAAGCGACGCCGCCATCCTTGGCGCAAGTGCGATGGCCTGGGAAATGAAAGATTAATTTTCTTAACATTGTGCGGTATGAACAGCAGAAGGAATTTTTTCAAAACAGCGGCATTAGGCGCGGCAGCCCTCTCCATAGACGGCCTGCCTGCCGCGGCGCAATCCCGCAAGGGTAAAACCAAAGCGCCAAAACCCATCGTGGTATCCACCTGGGACTTCGGTATCGCGGCGAACAAAGCCGCATGGCAGGTGCTCAAATCGGGCGGCCGTGCGCTGGACGCTGTAGAAGCCGGCGTGCATGTGCCGGAATCCGACCCTGACAATCACACCGTAGGCTACGGCGGCTTCCCGGACAGGGACGGCCACGTAACGCTGGATGCCTGCATCATGGATGAACTGGGCAATTGCGGTTCCGTAGCCGCGCTGGAACATATCGTGCATCCTATTTCAGTGGCGCGCAAGGTGATGGAAAAAACACCGCACGTGATGCTCGTAGGGGAAGGCGCTTTACAGTTCGCGCTGGAAAACGGTTTCAAAAAAGAAAATCTCCTCACGCCTGAATCCGAAAAAGCCTGGAAAGAATGGCTGAAAAAATCGGAGTACAAGCCGGTGATGAATATCGAAAACCAGCGCTACCAGGGTAAAGGCACCAGTGCTTTTAACCAGGGCGCCGAAGACGAAAATACCACCGCGTTCAGCCCGCTGAAACTACCGGGCAACGTATACAATCACGATACGATCGGTATGGTGGCGCTGGACGCACAGAGTAACCTTTCCGGCGCCTGCACCACGAGCGGCATGGCATTTAAGCTGCGCGGCCGCGTGGGCGATTCACCGATCATTGGCGCGGGTTTGTACGTGGACAATGAAGTGGGCGCAGCCACCGCCACCGGCGTGGGCGAAGAAGTGATCCGCGTGGTGGGCAGCTTCCTCGTAGTGGAGCTGATGCGCCAGGGATATTCTCCCGAAGCGGCCTGCAAGGAAGCCGTGATGCGCATCGTGAAAAAGAACCCTGACCGCGCAAAAGGTATCCAGATCGGTTTCCTGGCGCTCAACAAAAAAGGCGAGCACGGGGCTTATTGCCTGCATGAAGGTTTCAGCTACGCCGTCACCACCGGCGACGATAAAGAAGAGCTGATCAAGGGCAAACACTATTTCTGATCTTAATCGCACTTATCATTTTTGATCGGCTGCCGGACATACTGGCAGCCGATCCTTATTTTTGCAAACATGGAAAAGATCACCCTCGAAATATGCGCCACTTCTCTGGCATCCTGCAAAGCGGCGCAGGAAGGCGGCGCGGACCGGATAGAACTTTGTGACAACCTGCTGGAAGGCGGCACCACACCCAGTTACGCTATGATCAAACTGGCGCGCGAAACCGTGAGCATCGCCCTCTACCCTATCATCCGTCCCCGGGGGGGAGATTTCCTGTACGACGAAGAGGAGTTCGCCATCATGAAAGAAGATATCAGGGTGTGCAAGGAACTGGGTTGCGATGGCGTAGTGATCGGGCTGCTGACGGCGGAGGGCAAAGTGGACAAAACGCGCACCGGTGAACTGGTGGAACTGGCAAAACCCATGGGTGTTACTTTCCACCGCGCATTTGACATGACCGAAGATCCCTTGCAGGCGCTGGAAGATATCATTAGCACGGGCTGCGAACGTATCCTCACTTCCGGCCAGCGGAACACCGCGCTGGAAGGCGCGGAGCTGATCGCAACACTGGCCGGTAAAGCCGCCGGCCGCATCCGCATCATGGCAGGCTCCGGGCTTCGCGATCATAATGCGGCAGCGCTGGCATCCGCTACGCAGGCCAGGGAATTCCATACTACCGCCAAAGAATATGAAGACAGCCGCATGATATACCGCAACCCCAATGTAAGTATGGGCGGCATTCCCGGGGTGCCTGAATATGGGATTGCCGTTACCAGGGCAGCTGTTGTACGGCGTATCCGCGAAGAGGCGGAAAAGGCGCTGAATAATTTGTAATGCAGGCTTCATGATCGTCCCTGGTCTTGCCATTCCACAGGCCCGTTTTTGTTATCCTCCTTCCGGGTTATTTCTTTATTATATTTATCAATACTAAACAAAGTATAGTATACATTTACTACTTTTATCCACATCCATTGAATGTGCATACTTCTTTATTGTTGTTATATTAAATAAATTTTAAATTAGTCTAGACATGAAAAAAGCAGGTTTCTTAGCTTTAGTATTGTGTTGCGGATTGGCCGTACAGGCACAGGTAAAAGGTGTAAAACACGTTATCCTCATCGGTATGGACGGGCTTGGCGCCTACGCGATGGAAAAGGCGGACAACCCGGTGATGAAACAAATGATGAAAGACGGCAGCTGGACGTTGAAGGCGCGCAGCGTGCTCCCTTCTTCCAGCGCGGTAAACTGGGCGAGCATGATCATGGGCGCGGGGCCGGAACTGCACGGGTTCACCGAATGGGGCAGCAAAACGCCCGAGGTGGAGCCGCGTACAGTCGACCAGTACGGCCTTTTCCCCTCCGTATTTACCCTGTTGCGCAATGAAAAACCAAACGCGGAAATGGGGGTGATCTATAGCTGGGGAGGCATCGGTTACCTGTTCCCCAAAAAAGCAGTGAACAAAGATCAGCCCTGCCCGAACGATACAGCCACTACGGATGCGGCTGTTGCCTATATCAAAGAAAAAAAACCTGACTTCCTCTTTATACATTTCGATCAGCCGGACGGGGTGGGCCATGGCATCGGGCACAACATTCCCGAATACTATGAACAAGTGCATAAGAATGATGTTTTATTAGGCAGGATCGTGCAGGCGGTGAAAGACGCCGGCATATGGGAAAACAGCGTACTGATCCTCAGTTCGGACCACGGGGGCATCAATAAGGGCCATGGCGGCAAAACCATGGTGGAGATGCAGATACCCTGGGTATTTACCGGCAAAGGGATCAAAAAAGACCATGAGGTGAAGGAAAGTGTGATGACATACGATACGGCGGCCACCATTGCCTGGATCTTTGGGCTGAAAACGCCCCAGGAATGGGTAGGAAGACCGGTGAAGGACATCTTCGGCAAATAGTTTTGATTTCCGGATGGATATGCGGGCATGATAGTTGTACCTGCCGGGAAGAATGAAAACATGGCTCGATATCATCCGGAAATTCTTAATCTGAATAATTATGTACCGAATCGTTTTTCTTTTTGTGCTAACCCTCTCTGCTTCTTATCCGGCACCCGCACAGGTGCAGGGGCAGGTGATCAAGGTGCTCAGCTACAATATTCATCACGGTGAGAATACGCAGGGCAAGCTGGACATCCAGGGGATTGCGACTGTCATACTCGCCACCAACCCGGACCTGGTAGCCCTCCAGGAAGTGGACAGCGCCACTTCCCGCGTCAATAAACAGGACCTGCTGAAAGAGCTGGCAGCTGTAACAGGCATGTATATTTATTTTGGTAAAGCAATGGACTACGAAGGCGGCGGCTTTGGCAACGGCATTCTCAGCCGCTACCCGATCGAAAAAAGCCAGAGCATCGCCCTTCCCGCCAAAGGCGCCGGCAGTGAACCTCGCAACGCCGCTATGGTAACGGTGAAACTCCCGGGCGACAGCCTTCTCCGTTTCATCAGCACCCACCTGGACCACCTGGACGATCCGGCAGACCGCCTCAGCCAGGTAAACATCCTCATGCAGCATGTGATGGCTCAGCCCTCGCTGCCGCTGATCATAGCCGGGGATATGAACGCCCTGCCCGCATCAAAAGAGATCGGCCTGTTTAAACAAACATTCGCGGACGCCACCGAAAAGCTGGGCCCTACCTGGCCTTCAGACAAACCGTCCCATAAGCTCGATTATGTGTTCCTTTATAATAAAACACAATGGCACGTCATGAGCGCGCAGGTAGTGGAAGAAACCGTGGCTTCGGATCACCGGCCGGTGATCGCAGAAGTGTTACTGAAATGAAATAAGGATAAAACATTCTGAAGATTGCTCTTTACGGGCAGTCTTTTTTTTGCCTGTATTAGTATCGTTACAATTATCCTGTTTTATCTATGATTCCACCCTCTGTTATCCGGGCAGCTGTGGGGTGTGCAGTATATGAATGATACAGGGCAGTTTATTCCGAAGAAAGGTTTCCTAGCTCTTTCATCAGATCGATAAGCGGGATCACCGAAGCATCGCCGGAGGCGGGAAAACGTTCATTACCGGGATAAACAATAAAACGCCGGGTAGCCTTAATATCCTCACAGCCAAGATGAAACCCTTTAGTGACAGCCGGTGACATTGAACGTTTGATCTCTATTGCATAACGCTCCTGCCTGCCCAGCTCTATTACAAGATCAATTTCAGCACCGGCGGAGGTACGGTAAAACCAGGGGGTAGCGCCTACCGGAAGACAAGACAACAGGTTTTCAATTACAAAACCTTCCCAGCTTGCACCTACTACGGGATGCCCCAGAAGATCGTCGAGCGTATTGATACTCAATAACGCATGCGTCAGCCCACTATCGCGTATATACACCTTGGGGGCCTTGACCAGACGTTTGCCAACATTGCCGGACCAGGGCCGCAGCGAACGGATCAGCAACAGGTCCTCCAGTAAGTCGATATATCTTTTCGCAGTGGGAGGTGCAACGCCAAGATTAGCCCCTAACTGAGCGATATTCAGCTGTCCTCCCTGGTTATGCGCAAGCATGGTCCACAACAGCCGCAAGGAAGATGCCGCCATTCTGGGCCCAAACTGCGGCACATCTCTTTCCAGATAAGTACTGATAAAATTCATCCGCCATCTCATACTTGCCGCATCATTCTTGGCAAGATAACTGTCGGGAAAGCCACCTCTCAGCCATAACTGTTCCTGGTTAGTTTTCTTTCCCTTGTTTATTTCATTTACAGTCAGGCCAGACAATTCCCTGTATGCAATCCGGCCTGCCAGCGACTCGGAGGATTGTTGCAGTAAATCCAGGGAGGCCGAACCCAATATGAGGAACTGGCCGGTTCTGAATCCCTGTCTTCTATGCCTATCGATAACACCCCGCAGTATTTGAAACAATTCCGGAACCCGCTGGATCTCATCAAGAATGATCAATTTTCCTTTATGCAGTTCAAAATATTGTTCCGGCTCGGCCAACTTTGAAAGGTCGGTAGGGCTTTCGAGGTCAAGGTATATCGGGTCAGGTTTGAAGCCGGCGGCAATCTCTTCCGCTAACGTTGTCTTTCCCACCTGCCGGGGACCCAATACACCGACTGCCGGAAACTCTTCCAGTAATTGTACAACATATCTTTCGGCATCGCGTTTAATCATCCTTGCAATTATAACATTAAATGTTCGATTTACAAGGATAAATATCTTTTCTTCCTCCTCTATTTATCAAATTTCCTCCTCACTAAAACGTTTTAGCGAATCATTTTCCTTATTTTAGCTCTTTCCGGCAGCCGCAGCTCCTATCCCCTGCGGCCATCCGGGCAGGAACTTAAAAAACAGTGAATGAAAAATTGGTTGGTTGTGCTGGCCCTCGGGCTGGCGTCTGCTGCTAGTGCGCAGCAAACGGATTATGCATCTAAAGTAAATCCCTTTATCGGTACCGGCGGTCACGGTCATACTTATCCCGGGCCCAGCATGCCTTTCGGAATGGTACAGCTCAGTCCTGACACACGCCTCAAAGGCTGGGACGGCTGCTCCGGCTATCATTACACAGATTCCATCATGTATGGTTTTTCTCACACCCACCTCAGCGGCACCGGCATCGAAGATTATTGCGATGTGCTGCTGATGCCGGTTACAGGCAAACCCTCCTGGAAAAATGATGAATACGCCTCTCCTTTTTCCCACAAAAATGAAAAAGCATCCGCCGGTTTTTACAGTGTAAAACTTGACAAATACGACATCCTCGCTTCCCTCACGGCTACCAAAAGGGTAGGGCTTCATAAGTACGAATTCCCGAAGAACGCCACCGAAGGCCATGTACTGCTTGACCTTTATCACCGCGATATCGTGATCAATTCCAGTCTCAAAATCGTGAACGACAGCACCGTGACGGGTATGCGCCGCTCCACCTCATGGGCCAAAGAACAGATACTGTTCTTCGCCATGAAATTCTCCCGCCCCGCAAAATCGCATAACGTAGCGCTGGGCGATACTTCCAAAGGCGCGTTGGCAAACGCGGAAGGCCGAAACATCAAAGCATACTTCACTTTTGATGTGGAGCAACCGCTGTATGTAAAAGTAGCCATCTCCGGTGTCAGCGAAGAAGGTGCGTTAAAGAACCTGGATGCGGAAATGCCGGGCTTCGACTTTGATGGCGCGCTTGCCAATGCCAAAGCAGCCTGGAATAAAGAGCTGGGCAAAATTGAAGTAAAAGGCGGCACCAACGATCAGCAGGTAATGTTCTACAGCGCGCTGTACCACGCCTGCCTGAACCCCAACCTCTACATGGACGTGGACGGGCAATACCGCGGCACAGACCTGAAGATCCATAAAGCGGAAGGGTTTGAAAATTACAGCGTGTTTTCCCTCTGGGACACACACCGCGCCCTGCACCCGCTGATGACCATCATCAACCAGCAGAAAACAAACGACTGGATCAACACCTTCCTGGCACAATACAAATACGGTGGCATGCTGCCTGTATGGGAACTGAGCGGTAATGAAACTTTTTGTATGATCGGTTACCATTCCGTGCCCGTGATCGTGGACGCCTACCAGAAAGGCATCCGTGGCTACGATGCCAAATACGCGCTGGAAGCTATGCGCAGCTATGCGGAAGGCGAACGTTTCGGCATGCAGCATTACATCCGCCAGGGTTACCTGAGCATGGACACGCAGCCGGAATCCGTATCCCGCACGCTGGAATATTCTTATGACGACTGGTGTATTGCCCAGATGGGCAAAATGCTCGGTGACACCGCGGTGTACAATCGTTATATGAAACGCGCACAGTCTTACAAAAACCTTTACGACGCCTCCACCGGCTTTATGCGCGGCAAAATAGGCGGCCGCTGGATGAGCCCCTTCGACCCCACGGAAGTGAACAACTACTTCACAGAAGCTAATAGCTGGCAGTACAGCTTCTACGTTCCGCAGGACGTAAGCGGCCTGATAAAACTGAACGGCGGTAAGGAAAAATTCACACAGAAACTGAACAGGTTATTCACTACCGAAGATAAACTGAGCGGCCGCCACCAGTCCGACATTACAGGCCTCATTGGCCAGTATGCGCACGGCAACGAGCCCAGCCATCACATCGCCTACCTGTTCAACTACGTTGGCCAGCCCTGGAAAACGCAGCAGCTCATACACCAGGTGATGAACACTATGTACCACAACGCGCCGGACGGCCTCAGCGGCAACGAAGACTGCGGACAGATGAGCGCATGGTATGTGATGAGCGCCATGGGCATTTACCCCGTAAGGCCCGGCGATGGCCGTTATGCTATCGGCACGCCTACATTTGACGAAGTGACGATCCACCTGGAGAATGGCAATACTTTCGTGATCCGCGCGAAGAACCTGAGCAGCAAAAACTTTTACGTGAAAAACGTAAGCGTGTCCCACACAAAATTTACTGCCACGGATCACACCAGCCAGACCACATCTGTTTCCATGAACCTGCCCTCCTCTTCCGTTCCGCATGAGCTGATCATGAACGGCGGCGTAATGGAATTTGATATGACCAATGCTCCTACACAAACCTGGGCATCTGCTGATGGTTCGCCGGTAAACGAGATCAAAGAAGACCTGATCGTGGCGGTTCCTTACGTGGTAGCGCCTTCGGACAGGTTCAAACATTCCACCCAGGTATCCCTGAAAGCAGTGGAGCCCGGCACCGTGATCTATTATACGCTGGATGGCTCAGACCCTACTACAAGATCCACCCGATACACCGCACCTTTTAATATCAGCAAAACGTCTACATTAAAAGCAGTAGGTTTCAAAAACGGGCAATACAGCCACATTGTATCCACACCGTTTTTCCTGATCCCCACGGACAAAACCATCAGGGTATTGTCTAAGATCCACCCGCAGTTTGACGCGGGCGGGCCGGATGCGCTGATAGACGGTATCCGCGGGCAGGAAGATTTCAGGCTGGGCGCATGGCAAAGCCATTACCCCGGTAACCTGAAAGCCATCGTGGATTTGAAAGCCCCGCGCGCCCTGCACAAGCTGGGCCTTAGCGTGCTGCAGGATCTCGGCGTCTGGATCTGGTACCCCACCCAGGTGGAGTTCCTTACCTCCAACGACGGCAAAACCTTTACCTCCGCAGGAGTGGTAAAAAATACCTTCTCAGACCGCGAGTACGGCAGCTTCACACAAGTGCTGAGCCTGCCCGTGGACCTGAAAGCGCGTTTTGTGAAAGTAGTGGCCGCCAACCACGGCATTATCCCGGACTGGCATCCCGGCAAAGGCGAGCCCTGTCACATTTTTGCGGATGAAATCATTATAGAATAGTATTTTCCGGTAGCTAACACATCAGACATGACCATCAAAAAACTATTCCAACTTGCGGCGGGCTGCGCCATCCTCAGCTTTGCCTCCTGCTCCGATGGCGGCTCTTCCTCCACGGCGCCCAAGGCCAGCGTGAGCCTCATTCCCCTGCCCGCGCGCCTCACGGAAACACCGGATTCTTTTTTGCTTGACAAACAAACTGTGCTGGTGGCAGCTTCCGAGGCAGACAAACAGACGGCGGCACTTTTCAACGAATATTTTAAAAGCGTCAGCGGGTTTGAACTGAAAGTACAGGACAGCGCCGCGCACAACATGATCGTGTTTGCCAGCATGTCTGCCGCGGACAAAGGCTTGCCAGAAACTTACCGCCTCAAAGTAGACAAAGACCAGGTAACCATCCAGGGCGATGATGCGGCCGGCACTTTTTATGGTATGCAAACCCTCATCCAACTGCTGCCCCTGCAAAAGGCTTCCAGCTACTGGATTGCGGGCGTCGATATATTTGACCAGCCGCGCTTTTCCTACCGCGGCCTTCACCTGGACGTGGGCCGTCACTTCTTCCCCGTGGATTTTATCAAAAAATACATCGACCTGATGGCGATGCATAAAATGAATACTTTCCACTGGCATCTTACGGAAGACCAGGGCTGGCGTATCGAAATCAAAAAATACCCGCGCCTCCAGGAAGTGGCTTCCCGCAGGAAAGAGACCATGGAAGGACATTACAACGATCAGAAATTTGACGGCAAACCCTACGGCGGTTTTTATACACAGGAGCAGATCAAGGATGTGGTCGCTTATGCAACGGCCCACCACGTAACCGTGATACCAGAGATAGAACTGCCGGGCCACTCATTGGCCGCGCTCACTGCGTATCCTCACCTGGGCTGCACCGGCGGCCCTTACCAGGTAGGCACCAAATGGGGCGTGTACGATGACGTGTATTGCGCGGGCAATGATTCCGTGTTCACTTTTTTACAGGATGTGCTGGATGAAGTGATGATACTTTTCCCAAGCAAATACATTCACATCGGCGGAGATGAAAGCCCGAAAGTACGTTGGGAGAAATGCCCCAAATGCCAGGCCCGTATGAAAACGGAAGGCCTCAAAGACGAACACGCCTTACAAAGCTGGTTCATCCAGCGCATCGAAAAATACCTCAACAGCAAAGACCGCCAGATCATCGGCTGGGATGAGATACTGGAAGGCGGCCTCGCCCCGAATGCCACCGTGATGAGCTGGCGCGGCATAGAAGGCGGTATTGCGGCCGCCAAACAGCACCACGACGTGATCATGACACCGGGCGGTTATGTATACCTGGATCACTACCAGAGCCAGGGCAAAAACGAACCGATCGCTATCGGCGGGTTTACCCCCGTGAGCAAAGTATATTCCTATGAGCCGGTGCCCGAAGGACTGAGCGCCGAAGAAGCCCGTTACATCAAAGGCGCGCAGGGCAACGTCTGGACGGAATACATGAAAAACTCAGAGCACGTGGAATACATGGTATATCCCCGCGCCATCGCGCTGGCGGAAGTACTGTGGACGCCGAAAGAAAAAAAGAACTACGACGGCTTCCTGGAAAGACTGAAAACAGACCTCCCGCGCCTGGAAAAGAAAGGCGTGAACTACGCCAAACACGTGTTTGAAGTACGCGGCGAAATACAAAACGACAACAAAGGCGGCGTGCAGGTAAAGCTGGACAGCAAACTGGACGGCGGGAAGATCACCTATACTACGGACAGCAGCGCTCCCACGGCCCAATCCCCGGCCTATACTACTCCCATCCCGGTTACACAGACCGGCGTGGTAAGAGCGGCTGTATTCCAGGGAGACCAGCAGTATGGCAACGGTTTCCAGCAGGCATTTGTGTTTCATAAAGCAGTAGGTAAAATCGTTACCCTGGCCAAACCGCCGCATCAGAACTATAATCCGGGCAGCCCGTTTGCCCTCGTGAATGGCATTGAAGGCGTCAAAGAATTTAACGACAACCAATGGACCGGCTACAGCGGCGGCACCATGGAGGCGCTGATAGACCTCGGCGATTCCACGGAGATCAATGTGCTGGGGCTGAATACGCTGGGCAATAAAGACCAGTGGATCTATCCGCCCAAACAGGTTACGTTCTACCTCTCCAAAGATGGCAAACACTTCACTGAAGCAGGCCAGCAGAAAGAGATAGACGGCAAAGGCATCATCAGGGTGCGCGAGCGCCTGAAAGAAATGGTGAAAGCACGGTATGTGAAAGTGGTGGCGCAGGCGGTGAACAAGATTCCTGAAGGAGCACCCGGAGAAGGCAGCCCTGCCTGGCTGTTTGTGGACGAGATCATTGTGCAGTAAAACATATTGTCAGAAATAAAAAAGCCGGGTCAATGATCCGGCTTTTTCTTTATGCAAAAACCGGTGCGCGAAAGCACCGGTGCAGTTAAACTTTGGACTATTCGTGACTCATACTTACGTCCCCGCTTCAAGGGGGGAGTTATTTTACGACCCAAAGCGTCCACTTTGCGTCAAACTTGTACCATTCTCCTTTGGGGCCTTTCCATTTCCATTCAGGCACTTCCATGAAATTTTTCCCCTCGTCGCTGGTGGACCACAGCTTCCCCTCTCCTATCTTCAGCTGCCGGCCATCTTTATCCAGCCACATCCCGTCCGTGATCTCCAGCCACTCTTTCCCGTCCGCGCTGGCCCATAGCCTGGCGTTTTTGTCGAGCTTGAACCAGTTGATCTTATTGTCTACCAGCGCCAGCCATACCCCTGTCCTTGATTTCACCCAGTTCAGTTCCTGGTTGCGTTGCTGGGGCCTGGTAAAGGGTTCGGCGACAGTGGTTTTTATCCCGGCAGCCAGCAGAAGGCAGGCGGCCGAAACAGTCAGTAACAGTTTTTTCATCCGGATGTTTTTGTGTAACAGATGCATATAGATACGGTTGGTACAGGTATTTGGATTTTCAATGCTTCTCCGAAAATTATTACAATTTAATAGCATACAAGCGTCCAAAGGCCCTTTAAATTGTAAAACCATAAATTTTTCGCAACAATCCCTGTATTTTATTTAATTTTCGGGCTCGTTTTTAAGATCGCATTTAAAAAACTTGAACAATGACCATCAATCACCAGGAAATTGAGCTGATAGACAGTTTCGAACAGATTTCCGTGGACATCCACCCTACAGCCAAAGACGGCTCCAAAGCCGTGGCACAGGAAATTGCTACTCTGATCCGCGAAAAGCAGGCTGCCAAAGAACCTGCCGTACTGGGCCTCGCTACCGGCTCCACTCCAAAATACCTCTACGCAGAACTGGTACGCCTGCACAAGGAAGAGGGTTTAAGCTTTAAAAACGTAGTTACATTTAACCTTGACGAGTATTATCCTATTGAACCGGATGCTTTACAGAGCTACAACCGCTTCATGAAAGAACACCTTTTTAACCACATCGACATCCCCGAAAGTAATTACCACGTGCCGGACGGCACCATACCCAAAGAACAGATCAAGGCGTATGCGGCCGCTTATGAACGTAAGATCGAGGAAGCCGGCGGTATCGATATCCAGATACTCGGCATTGGCAACAACGGCCACATCGGCTTCAACGAGCCCGGCGCCAATGTGAACTCCCACACCCGCCTCGTAACGCTGGACAACAGCACCCGCCTGGCCAATGCATACGAGTTCTCCAACATGAGCCAGGTGCCCCGCCTCGCTGTTACCATGGGCATCGGCACCATCATGAAAGCCAAAAAAGTGATCCTGCTGGCCTGGGGCTCCCACAAAGCCAAGATCGTATGCCGCTCAGTAGAAGGCCACAGCACCGACCAGGTGCCCGCTTCCCTGCTCCAGCAGCATCCTAACTGCAAATTCGTGATAGACGAGCAGGCCGCAGCCGAACTTACCCGCAACAAAGAGCCATGGCTCACCGGTGATTGCGAATGGACGCCCAAGCTCACCCGTAAAGCCGTGACCCATCTCGCGCTGAAGCTGGGCAAGCCCATCCTCATGCTTACGGACAAAGATTATAATAACAACGGCCTGAACGACCTGATCGTACAATACGGCTCAGCATATGAGCTGAACATCAAGGAATTCAACGCCATCCGCGATACCATTACCGGCTGGCCCGGCGGCAAACCCGGCACACAGCTCCCCAATCACCCCGAACGTTCACAACCTGAACAAAAAAGGGCGCTGATCTTCTCCCCCCACCCGGACGATGATATCATCTCCATGGGCGGCACCTTCATCCGCCTGCACGAGCAGGGCCACGACGTACACGTAGCTTACCAGACCTCCGGCAACATCGCCGTAACGGATGAGTTCCTGCTGCGTTTCATCGACTTCGCCGTTGGTTTTGAAGGAATGTTCGACATCGACAGAAGCAAAAGCTCCCAGATCCTGGAAGACGCGAAAGCTTTTATCCAGATCAAAAAGCCCAGCCAGAAAGATACTCCCGAGATACGCGCTATCAAAGGCCTCATCCGCCGTTGTGAAGCCAAGGCAACCTGCCGTTACGTAGGTATTGGTGATGAAAACGCGCACTTCCAGAACCTGCCTTTCTACGAAACAGGCCTGGTGGAAAAGAAACCGATGGGCCCCGAAGACGTTCAGCTCACCGTGGACCTGCTGCGCCAGCTGAAGCCCCAGCAGATCTACTGCGCGGGCGACCTCGCAGACCCGCATGGCACCCACAAAGTATGCCTGGACGTAATCTTTGCCGCACTGGACATCGTGAAGGACGAAGAGTGGGCCAAAGACTGCTGGGTATGGCTCTACAAAGGTGCATGGCAGGAATGGGACATCCACGAGATCGAAATGGCCGTGCCCATGAGCCCCGATCAGGTAATGCAGAAACGCCTCGGCATCTTCATCCACCAGAGCCAGAAAGACGTGGTTCCCTTCCAGGGCACCGACGCACGCGAATTCTGGCAACGTGCCGAAGAAAGAAATGCAAACACGGCGGAACTGTTCGACCGTCTCGGCCTGCAGAAATACGCAGCCATGGAAGCATTTGTGCGTTATCACTTCAGATAATCAGTCCACTTTAGAGATATGTTTGAGTAAGCCCGGGCGATTGTCCGGGCTTTTTTTGGCCGGTATGGAAAAATGCACGTTTTTGTATCCGGATCAAGTCCACTCAACTCCGCCTCATCTCCGTTTATCCTATACCGATCCTTCGACTACCATTGTATTTCCCTCGTATCACCCTTGTATTGACATTTTAGTAAACACCCGTAAATATATTCCTGACAAATCATTCCATTCCTGTTTACATCAAAAAGGGAGGCCGCCCCAACATGAGACGGCCTCCACGGCTTACTGTATTTGTATCCCTATTACCTTTTAGAGTTTTAATATCCTGATCATCTTGTAATCGCTGCCGGCTTTCAGTGCAATGAGGTACATGCCCTGCGGCAGGTCGTATTCATTGAACGGAATTTCGTAATCGGTGCCGCCGTTCGCTTTTTTCACGGATAGTATCTCGCCTTTCGTAAAACTGATCAGCTGCAATTCGATATCGGACTGGCGGGAGAGTTTGATAGCCGCGTTGAATGCCCCGCTGGTGGGGTTTGGCGTGGCGGTGAGGCTCACGATCAGCGGCGGGCGGTAGCCTAACAGGCTATCCGTACCGCTGCGGACTTCTTTTTCCCGTATCGTGATCGTTTTTTCAATCACGTCCGTGCACCTGCCAAGGCCCGTAGTAAGGCGGATCGTATAAGTACCCGTTTGATCAAAGATGAGCTGGCGTACAGTGCCTTCGGCTGAAGTGCCCGCATCGCGTGCGCCTGCGGGGAGGGTCCAGGTGAAGTTGGCCGGCCTGGGTTTGGATACGTCCACGATCACCGTGGTATCTCCTACCGTCCCGTAGGTGGACATCAGGAAGTCCGCTTTCAGCGCCGTCAGCGACGTTACCACACTGAAAGTATCTTTCGCCACGCAACCTGCCGGATTTGTAACCGTGACAGTGTAAATGCCGCCCTGGTCCAGCAATACCGATTGTTCCGTGCTGCTGAAACCGATCGCTTCCCAGCGGTAGGTACAGCCCGGATTCCCTGCGGTGACTGGCACTCCCTGGCCCACGCAGAGCACAGTATCTTCAAAGCCCACATGTACGCTGAGCACCGCCGGGCTTACCATACTGGTCTGGTCCCGGATGGTGCAGCCATTCGCGTCTTTTACAGTCACGGTGTATATGCTGGTGGATGTGGTGGCTATTTCATTGGAAGCGCCGAATGCCGCGCCGTTCCAGCTGTAAGTGTAAGGCGCCGCGCCACCGGTCACGCTGAGCGTGATCTTCCCGCTGGGATCATAGTGGCAAACCGGCTGGTACACTTGCTTGCTCATCTGCAATGCAGCCGGCTGTGTAAGCTGTACGGAAAGGTTTGCGGCGCAGGCTTTGGCATCTGTTACCCTGAAGGCGTATTCGCCTGCGGGAAGGTTGCTGAAGCTGCTGGTGGTGGCGGGCGGCAGGCTGTTCATCACAAAAGCGTAGTTGCCGTTTCCGCCGCTGGCGGTCAGGTTGATAATGCCGGTGGAGTTCCCATTGCAGAGAATATCCGTTTTATTCGCGAGTTGTAATTGCAACGGTGTCGGCTGTGCGATCACGGCGGTTTGCTGCGCGGTACAGCCCTGCTGGTCTTTCACATACAAAGTATAAGTACCGGGCTGTAATGCTGTGAACTGCGGATTGCTGCGGTAATCCGTGCCGTTGGAAGAATACGTATACGGTGCGGTGCCTCCTGTTGCCGCCAGGTTGATGATGCCATTGGCAAGACCATTACAGGTCACATCGCTGGCGCTGGCAACGGCCAGTGTGAGCAATGCGGGCTGTGTGATGACAACCTGCAGGTTTGCACTGCAACCGTTTCCATCAGTTACAGTTACCTGCTGCGTACCGGCGGGTAAGCCTGTGAACTGGGCCGCCGTAGCGGGCGTGCCACTATTCAGCGAGAAACGGTATGCACCTGTGCCGCCCGCGGCCGTCACCCTGATTGCACCGTTGCTGTTACCAAAACAACTCACATCCGTTTTGCTCGCCAACGCAATGGTAAGCAGCGGCGGCTGTGTGATGGTTGTGCTTACCACTACCTGGCAACTGTATGGCACATCCCTTACCTGCACCTGGTAAGCGCCGGCGGGGAGATTATTAAAGATATTGGACGGCTGCCAGGTGGTGCCGTTCACGGAGTATTCGTAATTATTGTTTCCTCCCGATACATTCAGCACGGTAATGCCGCCGTTGCTGGCACCGAAACAGGTAGCAGCCCGCGCCTGTACGCCCGCCTGTAAGCTCACCGGGCCGTATGGCGAGATGGCGCGGGTAATACCGCAGCCTTCCGCATCTTTGATGTACACAGCATAATTACCATTCAGCAGGTTGCCGAATGTATTATTGGCGGTGAAGCTGGTATTGTCCAGGCTGTATTGATAAGGTGCCAGGCCGCCATTCACCGCGCTTACCGTGATGCTGCCCCTGTCTTCACAGGTAGCTGGATGTACGGCGGTGAGCGTGGCGGTTAAAGGTGAATGCAGCTCCACGATCGGTACATTAAAGCTGGCTGTACAATTATTGGCGTCACGGACGATGACGGGATAATTGCCCGCTGGCAGGCTGGTGAAAGTGCCTACCGTTTGGAACCCTCCGCCATTAAAACTATACCAGTAGCCTGCGGTACCGCCCCCGGCCTGTAATGTAAGGCTACCGTTAGAATCACCGGAGCAGACAATATCCTGTTTAGCCATTACCGTTATAGATATAGGCGCTGGCTCGGTAATCTGTTCATTAATGACGGCAGTACAGCCTTTGCTGTCCCGTACGGTCAGTGTATAATTACCAGCCACCAGTGACGCAAACACAGGCTGTGCCTGGAAAACGCCCCCATTGACAGAATAAGTATAAGGCGCTGTGCCGCCGGTGGCCGCTACGGCGAGCGAGCCATCGTTGCCTGTATTACAGCTCACCGCCGTTTTATTCACCAACGACAGCTGTACTACAGCAGGCTCTCCTACCGTGAAGTTTTTATTGAGCGTGCAACCGTTTCCATCCTGTACGCTTACAAGATGATTGCCGGCTGATACCCCGGTTAGCAATGGCTGCGCCTGGAACGCTCCGCCATCAAGGCTATACTGGTAACCATTCAGCCCGCCGGAAGCAGTGACCGTAATGGAACCTGTTGATGCACCATTACAAAGCGCGTCCTGCACCACAGCGGTGAAGTCCAGCTGAGCCGGCTGGCCGGTGGTTTGTGTTGCACCCGTTACGCAACCGTTCGCATCTTTTACGTATACGGTGTAAGTGCCCGCGGTGTAACCGCTAAAAGTATTTGATGCACCGTAGCCAATATTATCGCGGGAATAGGTATAAGGCGGTACGCCGCCATTGGCGGTGAGTGTGATTGTACCGGTGTTGCCGCCAAAACAAAGCACATCTGTTGCGCCGGTAGTTGCGGCTAACTGCGAAGGCTGGTGGATGGTGACATTCACAGGAGCGGCACAACCATTGTCGTCCTGCGCAGTGATCACGTAGTTGCCTGCAGGCAGGTTGGTGAATGTACCGGTAGCATTAGGGATAGTTGGCGCCGTATTGATGAAATAACGGATGGTGCCTGTACCCCCTGTTGCGGATACACTGGCCGTGCCGTTGCTGCCGCCGAAACACGAAACATCGGTCTGGCCGTCCAGTGCGGGCGTTATCACGGGCGGTGTGGTCACTACGATATTGGGTAATGATACTACACAACCATTGCCATCTTTGATATACCCGGTATAGGTACCAGCCGCCAGGCCCGTGAATAACGCGTTTCCCTGCCAGGTTCCATTATTGAGATTGTATTCATAAGGCGGCGTGCCATTGCTGCCTGAGAGCGTGATCTGCCCGTTTGTGCTGCCGTTGCAGCCAGTGCCAACGGGCGTTGCGGCGACTGTTACGATAGTGGCCGGTTCGGAAATGGAAACGTTGCCAAAGGATTTGTCGCAGCCTTTGCTGTCTTTTACCCAAACGGGATAGGTGCCCGCACCCACCGAAAATACCGGCGAGGGCTGGAAAGTTGACCCGTTGATGGAATAGGTATAACCAGGTGTACCACCTGTTGCCGTGATCTCTATCACACCACCGGGCTGGTCTTTACAGGGCGCATCGATGTGCCTTGCAAGGGAAATACTGATATCTGCAGGGCGGCCTACATTCACTACCTTATTGTCCGTATTGCCATTCGCATCTTTGATATACAGGGAATAATCTCCCGGTGCCAGCCCGATGAAGGTAGTGCCCCCCTGGTAAGCGCCGCCGTTGAGCGAATAAGTATAAGGCCCCACACCACCAGTGCCGGCACCGGTGATGCTACCATCGGTGCTGTTAAAACAGGAAGCAGGTAAAGAAGTGGGTGTAGCCGCCAGCGGAGTGGGCTGTATCAATGTAACGGTGAGCGGCGTAGCACCCACGCAGCCGTTCTTATCACGGGGAATAATATTATAGGTTCCCGCGGCAAGGGAAGTGAATACATCGCCGGCCTGCCAGTTGCCGCCGCCGTCTATACTGTATTCATAGGGCGCACCGGCCCCATTCGAGCCCGCAACCGTGATGCTGCCATTGCTGAGGCCCGCGCCGGTCGGGTCGGCTTTACCAGCCAGACCCGTGATTACCGCCGTGGGTGTAGCCGCGGTGTAGTTCACCGTACAGCCTTTATCGTCTTTTACAGAAATGTTGTAAGTAGTGCCGGTGGGAAGACCGGAGAACAGGTTGCCGCCGCCATAACTGCCGCCGTTGTCAATAGAGTACTGGTATGGAGCCGTGCCTCCGCCTGCGTTGATGGTGATGGCCGGTAATCCCCCGCTGCATGAGTTGGTAACGTTCGACGTCAGCTGTGCGGGCGGCGGATTGATCGTTGCGTTCACAATCTTCGAACATCCGGAAGCGGAAGTGATCGCTATCTCGTAGTCGCCGGGCGCGAGATTTTCAAAAGCAAAAGAACCCGCATTGGTAGGCGTATTAGGCCCGGGCACTCCGCTCACCGGCCTGATGCTGTAGTTCATCGTCTCCGCGCCGGTATATGGCGAACCGTCCGGGTATCGCAGATCGGATATCACGATGCGGCCGTTTGTGCCAAAACATCCCGGGTGCTGCCGGTCGATCACCTGCGGCGTTGCGGGAGGCACCCTGAAAGTAATGGGATCGGAGATCTGGCTGGCATACCAGGTTTTTTTTGCCCTGTAATACCTTGGCGTTCCGTATTTTTTTGCGGGATCGTGAAAGTCGTTCTCATCCACTATCAGCGTGGAAGCCGTTTTTGCGATAGGCCACCACGAAGCGCCGCCATCTTCACTCACTTCCCATTGCGTGGTTTGCTGCCATGATTCATAAAAAAAACACGGCGCCTGTAACGTAACCGTTTCGTTTCCACAAACAGTACCCGTACCGGACTGATTTACCGGTTTATCATCCGCGGCGGATGACATCATAATGTACTGCATGGCATACCCTTTCAGCCATCCCTGGCTGGTATTCCGGGAAGATCCGAATGTGTGGCAGACCAGGTAACATTTACTGTCCGTTCCGAAAGTATACACCACTTCGTTAAAATCCGTAGGAATAGGCGTAGGGTTGTTGTTATATTTCACCTGCGCCTTCCACACCACTTGTTTGGGCATCTTGTTGAAGATGTGTTCATTCCGCCACGTCTGCTGATTATCTTTCGATTCGCTTGTAGTATTGGGCGTTAAGGTTATATTCTGGGAGGTGCCGTCCATGAAGTCCACCCTGAAAGTATAACTAAGAAGGCCATAGGAATTAATGGGATAATTGGTGCCGTTTTCAATATACTGGTTACCGTTCTCATCCGTCATGTACCAGTACGGGAACATACCCGCGTATGCTTCGTACCGGAATATATACTGCTGTGCAGAAAGGCTCTGCCAGCCCAACAGGCCCAAACAACTCAAAAGAAGGGTTAAGTAAAACTTCTTCATAGGAATAGGATAAAACACGTATTAATAATTCACGCGCACTTCTTCACTCATCGCATTGTTATTGTTCTGATCGAATATTTTCAGCTTGTAACGGTATTGGGTATTGATCAGCAGTTCATCGTCCGTAAACGCCGCCGTGTTGCCAGGCAGGGTTTTGTACAGGCGGTAAGGTTTGCCTTCTTCCGCGCGGTACAGCCAGCTTTTAGCCACTTCCCTGCCGGCGCCCCATTTCAGCACGATAGTTTTGTTGTCACGGTCTATGGAAGCTTTCACCACCGGCTTCGCCACATTACCGCTCATATTGATCGCACTGGCGGTCACTTCCTGGCTCTGCCCGCGCAGGCCGCTTTCGTCCACCGCTACGATCCTGTAACGGTAGCTCACGCCGGGCCTCGCCGCGGTATCCGCATATTGACGGACCGTTTCCTTCACGCTAAAACTTTGCAGCGTCAGCCATGCCGTATCTGCCGCGCGCTCCAGGTTGTAGGATGCCACGTCTTTGCTGGTGCTGGGCTGCCATTGCAGCGTAATGCCCCCGGTAGCCGCGCTCACATCGGTGAATTGCGGCGGCACAGGCGGCACCACGTCAGGGCGTTTTACCGTCAGCATTTCAGAAAATCCGGATGGATTATAATGCCCGTCCAGCGCAACCAGTTTATAATAAACATGGCGGGTAAGGGTTTTTACCTCCACCGTATCCACAAACTTCGCTTCACTGATGGGCTCTTTGGTAACCTGTACAAACTCCGCGTCCGGCGCATTGGCACGGAATACGCGGTATGCGTACAGGTCGCGTTCCGTATTGGGTTTCCAGCTGAGCGATACCACCCCGCTGTCCGAGATCATGCCGGCAAGGCCGGTAGGCGGCGCGGGTGGAATACTGTCTTCCATCTGCACGAACCGCGCGAGGGAATAATGCGTCTGCCCGTCGTCCATGATCGCTTTTATGCGGTAATAGTTGGATGGCAGCGGGGAAATGTCCGTGAACACCGTATCGTTTTCGCGAAGCGGCTGTGTACTGATCTTTGCATAAGGTTTGGTAGCGGCGGCTGCCCTTTCGATCTCGAAGGCTTTCAGCCGTGTATGATCCGGCATCTCCCATTGGATCACCACCTGTTTGTTATTCATTACCACCGCCTCTTTGATGCTGGGTCTTGCGTTGGTGATGGGCGTAACGGCCACCTGCGCCGTATCCGAGGGCGGGCTCACTTCACCGAAAGGCGTGATGCCCCGGATGCGGTAGATGTATTTTTTATCCAGCGCGATCGTTGTATCTATCCTGAAAAAACGTTGCTGTTCTGCCGTATCGCCTTCGTTGCCGGTGTTCAGCACGGGTTCGTCGTTCAGGCGGGCGAAGGTCTGGCCGCCGTCGTCGCTTCGTTCTATCCAGTATGCGTTGAAGATGCTCCTGAAACTGGTATGGTTCCAGCTCAACAGAACCGATTTGTGCATATTCGCCGCTTCCAGGTCGTGGGGCGCGGGTACGGGCTGGTAGTCCGCCGCGCCGGTGAATACAAAACCCGTGTCCGATCTAACGGCGTTATTCGGCGCTACAAATACCTGGTAGAGATACTTTTCATTGGCTTTGGCGGATTTGTCCACATACCCCAATGCCGCTGCTTTTGCCACGGGAAACGACTGATCTGTTGCAAACAACGTGAACCCGTGCCGCGATTCCTGCTCCTGCGCGCGGTGATACACGGCCATCACGTCCTTCTGCCCTCCTTCCGTTGTCAGTTCAAACTCCTCGCCGTACAATGCCTGCGCTACAATGGAGCCGTATTTTTCATGCTGCTTCACCACTTGCTCCCAGGCCGCCAGCGGCAAGGGCTTGAGCGGCTGTTTGGTGAGCACGGTGTCTTCAGGTTTTGGCAGCAGCTTGCCGTCACGCAGGATCGTAAACCGCTTGATGACATAACCATGCTGGTTCGCCAGTTTCCATAAAGTGGCGGAAACGGGCGCCCAGCGCAGCATAATGGAATCTTTGGCGGGGCGGGCCAGCACGGCGATGTGCTGACCATTGCCCGGTTTGGCCTGCGCCATGGCGGCCACGCTCCACAACAGGCCCATGCCTGCCAGCAGCCATTTCTTCGGTAACGATGCGCGTATCTTTATTTTACAGGTCATAATGAACCGAGTGTATTTTGAATCGTGATCTCTTTTTCTGATGTTACCTGGTTAGTGCCCGGCAGCACATATTTCACCCTGAAGCGGTATGCCCCGCGGCTGATGGGCGTAAAAGGCGTGGTCACCAGGTGCGACTGGTTCGGGGACAATGAAGGCAGGAAGCCGTTCACATACCCGTTCACCACGGCGCTCTGCATATCCAGGTAATCTCTTTCGATATAATGCGGCAGGTTGTATACAAAACCTGTCGTACCGCTGTAGGTATTGTTCCCGTTCGGTTGTAACTGCAGCCCGTTGGGCACCTGCCTGATAAAGATGCCTTTCGCGGGCGGCGCGCCCAGTGTGGAAGTATTCCTCCATTGAATGGTCAGGAAATAAGCGGCCGGGTACCCTTCGTACACATACGGATAAATGTATTGCTGGTACCAGCTGTTATCTGTAAGCACCGCTTCAAATTGCAGCAGTTTGCTGTTGCCGTTCGCATCCAGCTCCTGCTCGTCGAACAGTTCCGGTGCGTTCAGGGCAAGGCCCAGTTCGTACACGCCGGTACGCAACGGCCAGGTGAAGTTTGAGTATACCGGCGAGCGGTCTATCTTCTCGTTGAAAGTATTGAAAGCGCTGCTTCTGAAGGGCAGCTGGTAGATGACCTTTTCTTCCATGTTACTGATATTGCCTTCGGCATGACGCGTCTGCAAACTGATCTCACCTGCTTCGTTGCCCGCCACCGCGGTTTGTTGTGTGGTCACGTTGCGGTCGATGGATTGATTGGAAACGGCCGGTACATTCATGAGGTCCAGCGAATACACCTGGCTGTTCTTTATGCTTTCAGGCATGGTATAAGTGATGCGGCCGTTGCTGTAGGAAAGGCTGAATTCCGCCGTGGTGTTTCCATCCGCCAGCAGCCTGCCTACCTGTTTAAATTCATTGCCCGCGTTGAAAAGATAGGCCTGTCCTTTCTTCAGCTGTATATAACCCTGGTTGCTTTCGGCTTTGTAATAGTTGAGCTGTGAGAGCACGGGATAACTGAACTGTACGTTGTTCGCCGGGATATTGTCCGGTGCGGTACCGGAAGAGAATTCCTGGTCTACTTCTTCGGTATACGGCTTACCGTCCACCACAAAAGGTTTCCAGCTGCCGTTCTCCATTTCTTCAAAGGAGAGGCGCGCGGTGATACGGAGTTTCTTTTGCTGCGGCAGCACTTCCGGCGTATTGAGCACCACTACGGTATTGTCGCTGTTCCATTCCAGGCTGCCTGGCACCAGGGTAGCGCCGTCGCGGAGATTGAAGTGCTCCAGTCTTGCACGGAAGGTGTGTACTTTATCGCTGTTGTCCGTGAGCGTGAAGTTTTTGCCGACCGGCATATTAAATACGATCTGCGGCGCGGTGAACACGTTCACATCTCCCTCGCCACCCGCCGGTGTTGCTTCGGAGATCACTTTCACACCGGCTTCCGCGAATATATCGCTGCCTACTATTTTACATTCCCTGCCCAGCGTCATTTCAAATTTGCATTTGCCCTTCACCAGTCCGCCCAGCACGCTGAAGTACCCGCCTACCACACCACGCATCCATGCCGGGTTTGGTAGTTTGGCCTGCAACACTACCGCTGCGCCGAGGTCGATGATGTCTATTTTTATCTTCTTGAAAAACAGTTTCACCTTGATGCCGATCTTCCCCTGGAAGTAGCCGTAGATCTGGCCGTTGGCATACCAGCCATTGATACCGAGCGGCTTTTCGCTGCCTTCGCAATGCACGCCTTTGCCATAATCTTTCAGCATAATGTCGAAACCAAGGCCCGCAGCAAGGCGCGCATAGAAAATAAGGAAGGTCATGTCTCCTGTGTCAAACTCAAGACCGGCGCCAAATGCGAAGCCACTGCCTTTGCCGAGCGCGTTCAGGTCGCGCATATAATCGAGGTCAAGACCGCCGAGTATCTCGCTTACTTTGGGAGGCGGCGGAGGGCTGCCCGGCAGGTCTTTGCCCACCATAAAATAAGAGTATGCCCTTGCAAGCCCCAGCAGTTCCACACCCACGGGGTTCGATGGGGTGCCGATGTGGAGGTACCAGCCATCCGGCCCCACGTACATCACGCCTTCACCAGCCAGGCCGTTTGGCCCGATGCCTTTGAGCGCTCCGCCGGCTATGTTGATATATGCTTTGAGGTTGGAGTAAAAAGTGCTGTTCTCAAAATCCACGTCCACCAGCAGGCCCACAGATATCTGTCCTTCCTGGTCCATCTTTTCGGTCACGTCGTTGCCGGTGTGTTCCAGCACTTTCCCGTATTTGTCTTTGATCTTTTCCAGCACGCCAGGCATGGGTTGGGTGATCACATTACACTGGCCGCGGAAGGTGATCCGGCTCACGCCGCCGTCGCGGTAGAAAGCCATCTCAAACCCGACTGTGCCGTTTAATACTTTTTCATTGGCCAGCGCGAAGTTGATAGAGGCTTTGATACCGAGGCCCGCATTTGCATCAGGTTTGTACACCACGCCGGTGGGCGTTGTACCGATCTCGTATCCAACGCTGCTTTCTTTTACAGCCAGCTGTTTCACACCATAATACAGGCCTCCGCCAAAACCTTTCGCCATTACCGGCGGGAAGATGGGGATGGCGTACGGGAATTCAACCAGGATATCCGCATACCAGTACCGGTTATCGTTCACGCTGCCAAAAAGCGCCATGGCCGCCATGCGGAAGCCGCTGCTGCTTTTGCCGACTTTCAGCTTCACGTCTATATCTCCCCGGAAACCATCGCCGTAAATATCATGACCATTAAAGAAAAGCAGGCTGCCTTTTAAGGCAAACGGCCCCTGGTCTATATCCACCGCGATGCGGCTGAGATGCACGCGACTGAAGCGGTAACGCTGCCGGCCTTCATTCTCCTGCACTTCGCCGAGGATGGCCAGTGAGGCTTCCGCCGCAAAGGCATTGCTGCCGCCCATGAGGTTTACGGATACATCAAAGCCGATGCCGCGTTCGTTATCTACTTTTACAAATGTGATCTTGTCTATGGTGATGCCATAACCGCCGATCTTCGCGCCCACAGTGCCTGTGAGAGCAAAGGTGCCGCTATGGATATAAGGCGCCTGAGTGGATACTACCAGTTGCTCAAAGTCCAGGCCGGGCATGTTGATCTTACTGCCTTTCCCACCTTTATTCCCGTCCCCTTCTCCCGTTGCTTCCGCGCCGATGGAAAGGGAACCGGTCAGGTTCGCCGCCACCTGGAATTTTTTATCCTTCACCGCCACTTCCAGGAAAGAGCTGGATTCCAGCACTACTTTCCCGGCCTTGAAGATGTCGAACTTAACGTCTTTGGTGGTTTGAATGGTGAATACATATTCCTTGCCGGGATGGAAAAGCGCGGAGTATTTAAATGCCGTGGTATCGCCGGTGATGGGGACATTCACGCCGCCGGACAGTTTTCCGGATTTCAGCTGATTCGCTACAAAACCGATCCTGATCTCTTCCACGGAAAAAGACCAGCCGCTCATGTCGCCGCTGTTGATGGGTATGAGATTCTGCGCGATCAGTTCGCCGCTGAAGCCTTTGTCATCTATCAGCGCATCGCGTACGCTGAAGGTTTTCCGTTTACCGTTTTCCCGCCTGTCTTTGATCTCCGGGGGAAGGGCCACGGTGAAGTTGCGCAGGTAAAAACCCCGCCACAGGTTCAGTTCTTCGCCGCCGTACATCTGCCGGTATTCCGCGGGGAATACCATAGACGCACTGTTCTGGTAATCGCTGAGGTCTATCACTGCGTCCTGCACGGTGAACGATACACCGTTCATACCTCTCACCTGGAACGGCTCGATGCTTACGGTGGTGATAATATCATTGAGGTCTGATGCTACTGTTTCAAAATATCCTTTTACCCTTTCCTGTGCATTCTGCGAGCCGTCCGCGTTTTCTTTCACCAGCTTCGGGCTGAAAGCGATCTCCGCGCCAAGACCCATCCTTTTGAAGCCATCACAATCAAACTCCACGAAGGTTTTGCCACCCAGCATGGTAATGGCCGTACTGTCCCCGAAAAGGTACAGCGGCTGGTTGTTCACCAGTTCCAGCCTTGCCGTGCCCCTGAGCCCGCCTTCGCGGCTGATGGGAATGCCCCGCCCGGCGAACATCAGCTCGCGGTCCGAGCCGGGCAGCGGTACTACCAGGTAGGCGGTTATTTCGGCGTGGGTGGGCGTAAAACGGATACTGTCTATGATGATGGGAGGTTTGCCGCTGTCTTTTCCGCCGATGCCTACGGGCAGTTGCAGGCCTGTGGTATCGGTCAGCTGGTCGTAGAGGTCCTGCCCCTGCAGGTTACGGTTCGCACGGCGTTCCTGGATGAGTTTATTGACCGCGCGGATATGCTGTTCCAGCGGCGTTTCAGCCACCTGGGCGCGCAACGGCGCAAATGCCAGGCAAATGAGCAGCAGGGGGAGAATGCAGCGGTGTAGGATCTTATGCATAGGATTCAATAGGTATAGGACTGATTAATATCTGGGCCCGCTAGGTTTTTTCGATATACTCCGCCAGCGTCAGCTCAAATTTTTTAAATACATTCAGTGCCTTTTCGGAAATAAACAGGCAACATTTATCGTATACGGAAATGTCGTCTTTCATTGGTGTGCCGGCAGGTTTCAACCAGTGAAACTGCGGCAGCTCTTTGTCGCCATACAGCTCTTTGAACATTTCCGTGCGTACCACTTCCACCACATCAAAGGTAGCACCGGTAAGGCCCTCTTCTTCTATCGCTTTTTTAAGCCTGTCGGTAACAATGAATGTGCCGATACTTTCGACAATATCCGCACCCAGCCATCCGTCGAACTCAAACTTCAGCTTGCTGATCAGCTGCGGCCGGGCCTGGCGGTCGATAAATTCGCTGTCTGCAACATTACCCGGTACTTCGCCGTAGAAATAATAGAACTTCATTGTGTTATCTTATTGGTGGGAAAAATTCGTTTCCATAAAGATCATCAATTTCCTTTGCTTTCTCCATAAACTGCGCCCTGGTAGGGTTCGGTGTATTTTCAATGAAACGGTTCCACTGTATCCTGATCCGGCTGAGGTGAAGATCAGAGTTCACTGTTTTGGGTATGCCCCTGAGATTTTCCAGTGAATTGATTTCCGCGGAAGTAAACAGGGTGGGGAAGTTTTTTAAAACCTGCTGCTCAATCGCGTGGTGCACCACGTAATCTTCTTTTACCAGTTCAGTGAATTCCTTGAAGAATGTGGCGCGGTAATCCGCGATAGTGGCGGCGCCCAGCTTCACGTCATCTGCAAGGTTCGCTACATAATGCAGGTATTTGGGACCGGTTCTGAAAGGCGTTACTGAAAGCACTTTCCACGCCAGCAATACTTGTTCGTTTCCTTCCACCAGCCCTTTAAAAGAGGCGCTGGCCTGAAGGTCCGCTTCCAGCAGGCGGAGCAGGTCATCTGAAAACTCACCCATCAGCGCCTGGATATTCCTGGGCAGCTGGCGTACGTGGCTCAGGTTCAGTGTACTCAGCCTTTGTTCAAACAGTTTCCATTCGGAAGGCTCAAACAGCTTTCTGATCTTTTTGGGAACATTGGCTATTTCTTTGGCCTTGGCGATGATTCTTTCCAACGTTGCCTTTTGTGAGAAGGTGAGCTTCACATCCGCCAGTGCCGCGTCTCCCCATTTTATCACATTCCGCGCAATACCTGGCAACTCAAAAGCAAGACGTGTAACGCCGTACGAGATATTCAGCGCATTCCAGGCCGTCAGGAAATTGGGATGATGTTCCGAAAGATATTCACCAAATGCTTCGTTTATCACCAAGTCCGCCCCAAAAGCACCGATATCGATCGCCGCGATAATGATCCTCGCTGCTTTACCCGCCTCGATAGCGGCTTTCAGCTCTCCTACGCCCACCGCAAAAAGCGCAATGTTGATGGCGCCTTTTGTGAAGGTCATGATCTTTTTATTGTTCCCCTCATTAAAAAGGTAATAACAATAGATCGCCGGTAGTTTATAACGGTCACCGGCAAGGAATTTTCCGCCCCCGATGCTGAAATCTTTTTTAAAATCCACCACCACATAGTCGTAGGGAGAGACTTTGAAATTGGACTGGTAATTAAAGTGAAAGTTCTTCCGCACTTTCAGCACCACCTTCCCGTCATCATCAAAATCCTTACTGTTCGCCGGCCCCCAGAACCCGCCATGAAACTGGATATAATGACGCCTGGCAAGCAGGTCTGTAAATGCATATTTTTCAGGTGGGTATTGATTTTCGATAAACCGCGCGATGTTTTCCACGAACTGACCGAACTCATCCCCGTCTATCTTGCTCACCAGCGTCTGCAACAGGCTTTCGCGACCCAGTTCTTTCAGCAGGCTGTCCTGGTCCTTGTCCGGCGTGTTGCTAATCAGTTCCAGCGCAAACTGTTCGCCGCCGTAACCTTCCATCTCAAAGGCACTGGCAAAAAGATTGTCTATATCCGCGAGATTGCCTTTATTGATCACTTTCAGCGCCTTTATGCGCGTAGCCACCGGCAGGTTGGCAAACCAGCCTGAAGGTTGCGGCGTATACCTGTATTTGAGTAATATCCTTTCGGGATCTACTTCCGTTCCTACCAGGTCCAGCCATTTTTTATACGAGGCTTCATAGGCTTTGAGGCTGTTATAAAAAGATTTAAAATCTTCATTGCTCCAGCCATTGCTTTCATCTTTTGCATCCTTCACATACTGGTCGTACAGCGTCTGCCCCATCTCGTTGATCTTGTTCGCTATGATGGCCAGCATTTTTTCATCGTCCGCCACGCTGTAGTACTTATCGTAAAATTCCTTACCGGGTCCGGAGGTAGGTGGCTTTGCCAGCGCGTAAGTGGTAAGTCCGTTGCTGATAGCGTCCACGAACATGTTAGCCCTTTCTGGCCGGGTACGGCCGTTTACGGTCAGGATACCTTCACCTACGAGATCCTGCGCGGTTTTGCTGACGTCGTAACTGGTGCTGTTATATACCTCGTAATACCCGCTCTGCGGTTCGTCGAGATATACCCCGATGTACCGGATCCAGTTAAAGAGGATGGCGTCTTTTAATACGCCTCCCAGGCCATTCCTGATCTTTTGCCCGATAACCGTACTGTTTTCTTCCGCCAGCTGGCCGGGAGAGCCGTTCGTTTTCCGCTGCGACTTAAATACCGCTTCCAGTTTTTCATTCGGCCCCAGTTTGTTCTGAAGCATCAGCGGCACATTGTGGATAATGACCAGGTAAGGGGCAATGCCGGTGGTCTTTTTTATATCGGCGAGTTTTTTCTCCAATACGGGCACCTGGTCGCTAGCCACATACAATTCCTCCCCTCGTCCTTTCCCCTGGTGAAGGAAAGGTACCGCGAACGGGAGTTCCGTCTGCGGGGCCATCAGTTCCGCCACGTCCAGGTAAATGATATATTGGTTGTTGCCGGACTGGCCGGTTGCATCGTTCAGTTGGTTCTGGCGGATGACAGCGCCAATCCTTGACACTGCGCCCTTCACAATACGGTCTTCCGGCATGCCGGCCGCGGCAGCCAGGGAGACAGTCATGAGCCAGCAAACTAGCAGGTATCTGGTTATTCGTTTCATGGCTTTTTATAAATATTTTCTTTCAAAGTCTTTTCTATCAGCGCGGCAATAGCAGCTGCCACATCATCCACCATACTATCGTCTCCCTTGTTTTGCGCTTTCTGGCTGTTGTAATATTGCTGGAATGTTTCGTTCTGTATCCTGATGGCGTTTATCACGACGGATTGTACGGATGCGTTGTCTTTTTCTTTGTCCAGCAGCTGCACAAGCCGGGCTTTGTTCAGCAGGTATTCTTCATGGAGATATTGCCTTGCCAGCCTGATCTCTTCCGTTTCCGGCGCGGGAGCTGAAGTTTCGGAGGTTATCAGTACCGGTTTGGAAACAGTACCTGTACCCGATCCGCCCGGTGAGCCGCCCATTTCGCTGATGATCGCGGCCAGCATGGCATCCAATGCGCTGTTATATTCATTCAGTGCACGGTTGGTTTTGTTTTCCTGGTCGTTTAGTTTGTCGTCCGGGAAATCTTTCCTGAGCTTGCTGACGGATTTTTTATAAATGCCCAGCAGTTCCTTTGCAATGGCCGCCATTTCTTTCAGGTCGTTTTTGATCTTCTGCGTAATGTCTTTCACATCCTTCGCGATCTTTTCACCAAGAGCGGCTTTCTCTTCGGGTGTGAGGTTTTTATTGTCCAGCAGCTGTTTCGCTTCGGTGATCTTTGTTTCCAGTTCGGCCAGCTGTTCTTTTACGGCGGGTGAAAGGTCCGGCCAGTCCCGCATTTTTTTCACCGCATCCAGGATGCCCGCCAGATCCATGTTCTGGAGACTGGTAAGGTCTTGGTCCAGTAGGCTGTTGTTAATATTATCCAGCAGCTCTGTGAGGGTTTTGTTAAGCGTGGCGCTCACTTTGCCCGGGTCGTCCTGTTTGATCTGGATAATACCTTCGTACATCTTTTTATCCGTGTTGACATAAATATTGCTGAACGTAACGGTGAGCGAAGCAAATTCCAGGAACGGCACCAGCACTTCGCCTTCACCGCTGAAGCTGCCGCCCGCACCGGCTACGCGGCTGATCACTACTTTGAAGTCACCGGCGGTGATGGTATCTCCTTCCTGCAACTTCTCCAGGTTCTGCCGGTTGTTGATCACGGAAAGATCCACGGGTTTGCCGCATACAAAGTCCCCTTTCTGCACCTGTTCATCCGGCATCTTAAATGACTGCATGATGCTGTAATCTCCGTATCCCCAGATACACTGGCCTTTTACCTGGTATTCATATGTCTTGCCCGGTTTCAGCCCTGTAATGGAGGCCTGGGGTACAAATGCGGTTTCTTCATACCAGGCGCTGCCGCCTTCTTCACGGTACCGTACCGTGAAGCCCTGCTGTTTAGGTGTGCCGCTCCAGGTGAGTTTCAGGCTGTTCCTGCCTGCAAAGGCCGCCACCACATCAAAAGGCACGCTGCATTTTTCGCCGTAGGTGAAACGCACCGCTTCGCTGAAACCATTGTTCACGAACATGTCTTTGCCTTCCGCTTCAACGGCCTGCACCTGTACCACGTAGTTGTTGCCGGGCGTAAGCATGGGCTCGCCCGCGCCATACACCAGCAGGGTCTGGTCTGTGATCGTTTCAAACAGCGGGCGCGTGGTGCGCAGGGCATCGTTCGGATCACGGTTTGCAGGCACCAGTTCCACCAGCTTAAATTTATAGGCTACGCTGAACGCGGAGTTAAAAGACGAAGTATGCCGCGGCATCCACTGGAACACTACGTTCTGCGGCTCCATGGCCTCCACTTTCTGATCCGCCAGCGGCATATTGATCACCGGGGGATAACTGAGGAAAGTGGAAATAATGGCGGTGCCCGCATTGGACACCACGTTGTTCCGCGTATAATCCAGCGCCTCCACGGTGAAGCGGTAAATGCCTTCAGGTAGTTTGCCTCCGTCGCGGGTGAACTTATTGAGGTCCAGCCCCTGGATCTGCAGGTTCTGCGGATTCAGGTAAGGCGCCAGGTCCGATCCGGAGATCATGATCATCTCCCCGCCGTTCACGACGATGGGCGGTACGTAAAAATTATTTTTGCTTAGCAACGTCACGCCCAGGCCCTCTATCCTGAACCGCAGGCGTATTTTGTAGTTGGATTCCGTCAGGTCTTTCAGCAGCAGGTGCACCTGCATCCGCTGCAGGTCCGGCGCGCTGTAATCGCTCAGGTACAGGCTGTAGGGCGGGTTCAGCTGCATATTGGCCATCATCGGGTAATTGGTTTGCGCCAACAACCTTTGCGGCCAGCCACAGGCAAGTACCAGCAGGAGCAACAGGATATGTCTGATTCGTGGGTTCACAGGTAGGGTCCGGTTTAGAAATTATAATTGTATCCCAGCGTGGATGTGAGCTCGTTCATATTCCGGCTGTTGCCGCGGGTAACGGCCTGCCGGTTGATCATGGCTATGCTCAGATTGAAGCTGTGCGATTTTTTGACGGTATAGGCATTGGTGACGCGCGCGGTAAGCACTTTGTTCACGTTCTGCCCGTTGGCAAAACTCCCGTTCCACGACACGCTGCCCGAGCTGCGGAGTTTTTTGTCCAGGAAGGATTTGTTCGCGCCCAGCGTCGGCCCGAAAGTCGTGCTGCTCAGGTTTGCGGAGTTGTTACGGTTCGCGTTCAGGCCAAAATTGACGGACATATTCCTGGGCACCAACTGCACGCTGTACATCATATTCAGGTTGTAAAACGTTACGCCCGTATTCTGTTTTACACCACCTTGCATGTCCGCGCTTTTCATCATGCTCACGTTCGTAGACAGCACCTGCGATTTGTCCTTTGTTCTTGAAATATTGTAATTGGCGCTCAGGCTGGCGTTCTGGGATATCTGCGTGTAGTTGAGCGTGTCCAGGTTTTCGTAAGGCGTCACCTGGTTGATGTAGTCGAAGTCTGAGCGGATATTTACATACGCCTGGAAGTTGGAATAACTGAATGATAGATTGAGTTTCTTTGAAGCCACATAATTCAGGTTCAATGCGCCTACCCAGCGCCGCATGGTGCTCAGTTTGTCGTTGTGCAGGTTGTTCCGTTGCACACCGCCGTTCACGTTTGCGGTGAGTTTTTGCTGAAGGGCCTGGAACTGGACGTTCGCCGTGATGTTCTCAAAATCGTTCGTGAAATAATATGCGCCGAGTGTTTTGTATTCCGGCGCTACCCATTCGTAACCCAGGCCTATCGCGTATCCGCGGCCGCTGTAGGAAATGCCCGTTTTGTATGCATGATACAAAGCGGTAGTACTGTTCTTTTGCAGCAGGCCAAGCGTGGGCACTTTCACAGAAGTACCGCTGTCTTTCACTGCGCGGGTATCGCGGGTGAGCGTGCTCGTAGCTATTTCGCCGGTCACCAGCAGGCGGCCGAAAAGTTGTTTGCTGAAATTGAGGCCCAGCGCCAGGTTGTCCTGCGGCGTAAGCGTGTACCCTTCCGATAAAGGAGGGATGGAATTGGCTTCGTCCTTTGCGCGGAATATGATCAGGTCCAGGTTATCTTTTTTTGCTCCATAGGATACTTTCACACCATAACCCATCCGCTTGTAGGCCGGTTCTATGGAGCGGTTCAGCGTATCCGCCGCTACGCCTCTCTGCAGGCGGCCATACATCGCGCTCACTTTAAAATTGCCGGGCGGTGCAAGGTCCACGCCCACGCCGTTGAACATATGTCCGCCGAGCGTGTAACCGGAGAAATTCATGCTGGAATAACCAAGGTGGCCCGTGATCCATTTATAGGTAGGCGTAAGGCCGTACTGGTTGAACGGCTGGCTGAAAGACACTCTTCCCTGGTTTGAATAAGAAAAGGAGAACGGTACGGACCAGCCGTATATGTCAAAGTTGATATTACCGTTGAGAAAAAAGTTGTAGGGGTCCCGGCGGCCTTCCTGGCCTGAAGCGAAGTACAGCACCTGGTCCAGCCCGACACCGCCTGTCACCTTCACGGGCTGCGAGTTGCCGATGGCATCCAGCCGCTGTGCCTGCACAGTACCGGTTAACAGGAAAAATCCTGCTGTCAGCAAACAATTCCGGGCATAGATGTTAGTTAGGGTTCGTAGATATAGGAACAAATGCACAGGTTTTAGTTAACAATAGGTATAGGATACAGATATATTCGGTCTCGGGTTTCTTTGCGCTATCGGCCTTTCTTCACAGCAATATTAAATGCAATTATAATATAATTTTAGAACAAATAACAAATATTCATATTATCTGAAGGTTAAAGCCGGGCCGGTTTTGGGTAAAATATCATTTGAAACAGGGCCAGCAGCGTGGTTATGAGGGAGTTAAACCCTGCCGCCGGTTATGCACACCTGTGCAAAACCGGAATGACGGCCGTTTTATGTAATTGCTTAATTTTGAAAGATATGAGCGTAACCCTCCTATCCGGACTGATCATCGGGCTGTTAGCAGGCGGCCTGGGCAGTTATCTTTTCCTCCGTAAATTTTTTGTACCCAGGCATGAGCTGTCCGCAAGGCTCAGCAGGCAGCAGGTAGACGAAGGATTTGTGGCCCGCGAGATGTACGACAACGCACTGTTCACCCTCAACCAGCGGGAACAGGACATCAAAGACAAAGAAGCGGAAGTCCGCACGCGGGATGTGCAGCTGGCCAGTCTCAGGAAAGAAATGGAGCAACTTTCCGGCATCGGGCTGGAATTAAAAAAGATACATGAATCCAACCGGCAGGAATTCATGAACCTGGCCAGTGATATCCTGCAGCAGAAAAGCAGGGACTTTGCGGATACGAACCGCACCGCCATGGAGCATATTCTTTCGCCGCTCAAAACCGATATCGGGCAGTTCCGCAAAACGATCGAAGACACGCGGAAAGAAGATATACAGGACCTTACTTCCCTCAAAAAAGAAATAGAATCCCTGCAGAAACTGAACTTCCAGCTGAGCGAAGACGCGCAGCGGCTGGCCGGCGCATTGAAATCCGACGTGAAAGTGCAGGGCAACTGGGGAGAAGACCGTTTGAAGCTGATCCTCGAAGCGGAAGGTTTACAGAAATACATCGACTACACCAGCGAAGAAGTACACCGCGATACAGAAGAGGAACGCAACCGCCGTCCGGATTTTATACTCCGCCTGCCGGATGGCAAACACCTGGTGATAGACAGCAAAGTCTCCCTCAACGCCTACGTGGCCTATTTCAATGCCAGCGATCCCGAAGAAAAAAAGGCGCATCTCCGGCAACTGGTGCGCAACATCACCGATCACATCGACGAACTGTCGGCACGCAACTATCAGCGCCTTGGCACACTCAATACACCGGACTTCGTGTTTATGTTCATGCACTTCGAATCCGCCCTCACGCTGGCCCTGAACGAAAACCCGGACATCTTCAACCGGGCGATGAAAAAAAAGATCGTGCTGATCACACCGTCTACGCTGGTTGCCACTTTCAAGATCGTGCGGCTGCTGTGGCAGAATGAAAACAGGGTGCGGAACGTGGAAGAGATATTCAGGCAATGCGGCATGTTGTACGATAAATTCATTCTTTTCCTCGAAGAAATGCAGCGCATCGGGCATAACCTCAAACAGGCGGGCAATGCCTACGAGGATGCCATGGAGCGGCTGAAAGACGGGAAAAGAAAAGGCGATACCATCATCGGAAAATTTGAAATTATCCGGGAGCTGGATGCCAAAACCGGCAAACATCTTCCGAAGGAAATAGAAACAGAAATGGAAATCCGCTTCCCGCAAGCGCTTCCAGGAAAAGTATAAAGGAGCCATGATACAGATACAACCATTTAACCTTGCATTCACAGACGATGTGATTGCTTTAATCCTTCCTATCCAGCAGCTGGAGTTCAGCCTGCCCGTCACCATCGAACACCAGCCGGACCTGCTGAAGATACCAGACGTTTACCAGGCGGACGGCAAAGGCAATTTCTGGATCGCGCTGGACGGCGATAAAGTAGTAGGCACCATTGCGCTGATGGACATCGGCAACGAACAGGCCGGCTTGCGGAAAATGTTTGTAGACAAAAACTACCGCGGCCCGGAACATCGTATAGGTAAACGTTTGCTGGACACATTGATCAGCTGGGCGAAAGAAAAAGGTTTCAAAGACATTTACCTTGGCACCACGGAGGTCATGACCACCGCCCATCGTTTTTACGAGAAGAACGGTTTTGTGGAAGTGGAAAGGGAGAACCTGCCCAATGAACGTTTCACTTCGCTGGTAGACAAAAAATTTTATCACCTGGTTTTGTAACATGAAAGCAATCGAAGACCTTGCCGGCAAAGGGTATACAGTACTACTCGAAGTTTTCTCCATCGAAGCCGTACAACAGATGGTCGACATCATCCGGCTGGCAAATCGCCAGGGCGCCGCTTTCCGTCAAACGGCGGACTTGTTTGCCATCCGACGCGTGATGGCGGAGATACCCGCCCTGCAACAACTTGTGCTTACACCTGCCTTGCTGGACTGGGTGAAGACGCTTGGCGGGAAAGAACATTTTCTGGTCAAATCTATTTATTTCGACAAACCCGGCGCATCCAACTGGTTCGTAGCCTGGCACCAGGACCTGACCATATCCGTGGACCGGAAACATGCCGTTCCCCACTTCGGCCCATGGACCGTGAAGCAGGAGCAGTTTGCCGTACAACCGCCCGTGGAGATACTGGAAAACATGATCACCTTCCGCATTCACCTGGACGATACGGATGAAAACAACGGTGCGCTGAAGGTGATCCCCGGCTCGCACCTGAAGCAGGTGCACCGCGCGGACACCATCAACCGGGACGAAGAAACGATCTGCGCAGTGCCCGCCGGCAGTATCATGGTGATGAAACCTTTGCTGATGCATGCTTCCGGCAGAACGACCAACCACCGCAACCGGCGCGTGCTGCACCTGGAATTTTCCAGCATGGCCCTGCCGGAGCCTTTACAATGGGCGGAATATTTACCCTTAAACAACTGACATGCGTATACATTATCTGCAACACGTCCCGTTCGAAGGCCTCGCCGCCATCGCGGACTGGGCGAAGCAACATTCCCACACGCTGACGGCCACACGCTGGTACGAAACACCCACGCTCCCGCAGCAGCAGGACTTTGACATGCTCATCATCATGGGCGGCCCCATGGGTATTTACGACGAAGCCGATTACCCCTGGCTGCGGGACGAAAAAACATTCATCCGCCAGTCCATCGATGCGGGGAAACCCGTACTGGGCGTTTGCCTCGGCTCCCAGCTGCTCGCGGATGTGCTGGGCGCAAAGGTCTACCCGAACAAACACAAGGAGATCGGCTGGTTCCCGGTGCAGTTTGACGGGGAATTGTCCGGCGAAGACCTCGTAGCCTGCCACTGGCATGGAGATACATTCAATCTGCCGGAGGGCGCAGTGCATCTTGCGCAGTCCGCCGCCTGCAAAAACCAGGCTTACCGCTATGGTGACCGGGTGTATGGCCTCCAGTTCCATTTGGAAATGACGCCCGCGGCGCTGGAAGGCATGATAGCGGCCTGCGGGAAAGAACTGGTGAAAGCTGAATGGGTGCAGGACGAAGAAGAATTACGGCAGGGGATACATTATGCTGAAGCTACCCGCATGGTACTGTTCAGCCTCCTGGACCGGTTAGAAAAATTCGTGTAAATTAGCGGCATGGCAAAGCAGGTACCGTTAATCATCATCGGTGGAGGCCCGATAGGGCTGGCATGCGCGCTGGCAGCGCAAAGACAAGGACTGGATTACCTGATCCTCGAAAAAGGATGCCTGGTAAATTCACTCTACCGCTACCCGCTCAATATGACCTTCTTTTCCACCAGCGAAAGGCTGGAAATAGGCGGCATTCCTTTCGTTTCCAACAACGCGAAACCCACCAGGCCCGAGGCGCTTGAATATTACCGCCGGGTGGCCCTTTCAAAAGAAGTAAAAATACACCTCTTTGAAAAGGCCGAAAGCATCAAAGCTAACGGGGAAGGGTATACGGTGGTGACCAATAAAAACAGCTATTCAGCCAAAAACATCATCATCGCCACTGGTTTTTATGATATCCCGAACCTGCTGAACATCCCCGGGGAAAACCTCCCCAAAGTGACTCACTACTACAAAGACCCGCATTTTTACGCCACGCAGAAAGTAATCGTCATCGGTGCAAACAACTCCGCCGTGGATGCCGCGCTGGAAACTTACCGTAAAGGCGCGGATGTGACCATGGTAATTCGTGAAGGGGAGATCGGGAAACGGGTGAAATATTGGGTAAAACCTGATATAGAGAACAGGGTAAAAGAATGCAGCATCAAAGCATATTTTCATTCCGTGCTCACGAACATCCATGAAACGGAAGCGGACATCCTCACACCCGAAGGCGTCGTAACCATCCCGAATGATTTTGTGATTGCCGCAACGGGCTACCAGCCGGATTTCAGTTTCCTGGAAAGAACAGGCATCACTTTATCTGAAGATGCGGTGCGAAGCCCGGCCTACAACCCGGAAACCATGGAAACCAATCTGCCCGGCGTCTACCTGGCCGGGGTAGTATGCGGTGGCATGAACACACACATCTGGTTCATTGAAAACTCAAGGGAACATGCAGACCGGATCATCGGCCATATTGTTAAATGATATTCACTTCGCGCTCCAGTACCACACCGAATTTTTCTTTGACGCTTTCCACCACCTGCCAGGACAGCTCTACGATATCCTCGCCTTTGGCATGACCGTAGTTCACCAGTACCAGGGCCTGCCGCGCATGTACGCCCGCATCTCCGTTGCGGTAACCTTTCCAGCCGCTTTGTTCAATCAGCCAGCCTGCCGCCAGCTTATACCGGTCACCGGGTAAAGGATAAGCCACGACGGCCGGAAAGGCCAGTTTCAGCTCTTCATACTTTTCTTTTGTCACCTCTGGGTTTTTGAAAAAACTTCCCGCATTACCGATCTCCGCCGGGTTGGGGAGTTTGGAAGAACGGATATTGATCACCGCTTCGCTGATGCTGCGGATGGAAGGTTTTTTGCCCAGGCGCTCCAGCTCTTGTTCGATGGCGCCATAACTGGTATTGAACACCGGTTTTTTATTCAGCCGGTATATGACCTGCAAGATTACGAACTGGTCTTTGTACTGGTGTTTGAATACACTCTCGCGGTATCCGAAAGCGCAGGCTTCTTTATTAAATGAAACGAGTGTATGATCCTGTAAGTGCAAGGCTTCCAGCTCCTCAAACACATCTTTGATCTCCACGCCATACGCCCCGATATTCTGCATCGGGCTGGCGCCCACGTTGCCGGGAATAAGGGAAAGATTTTCCAGGCCCGCGTAGCCTTTTTCAATACAATGCATCACAAACTGGTGCCAGTTTTCCCCCGCCCCTGCCTTCACATACACATGATCCTCGTCTTCACTCACCGTATGGATGCCCTTGATCTCGTTCTTCAGTACCAATCCGTCAAAATCCTTCGTCAGCAGGATATTGCTGCCGCCGCCAAGTATCAGTTTTCGGGTATGTTTATACTGCGGGTCTGCCAGTATCTCTTCCAGCGCTTCGCGGGAATGGAACGCAGCAAAATAACGGGCCGTGGCATCCAGGTTGAATGTGTTGTACTGGCGGAGTGAAACATTTTCTTGTACCCTCATAATGAAGTATTCAAATATCCTATCTTTAATAACGGAACAAATATAACTAACAATAAAATGCCAGGAACAGCAATTGTTATCGGAGCAACAGGATTGATAGGACAGCTGCTGGTACAGCAGCTCCTGGATGACGGCCATTACAGCGAGGTGAGGACCATTACCCGCAAACCCCTGCCCCTTCAGCATCCCAAGCTGAAACAGACCATTACATCCCTTGAAAACAGCGTTGAACTGGAAGCCGCTTTGCAGGGGGATGCACTTTTCTGCTGCATTGGCACCACCATCAAAAAAGCAGGCAGCCAGGCCGCCTTCACCGCGGTAGACCACGACATCCCCGTTCAATGCGGCCATATAGCCCGGAAGAACGGCGTCGCACAATATCATCTCGTATCCGCGATAGGCGCCAAACAAGGTGCGCGCAACTTTTACCTGCGTACAAAAGGCGCTACAGAAGCGGCGCTGGCCGAAATGGGATTCCCTTCTCTCTATATTTACCGCCCTTCGCTCCTGCTCGGGGACAGGAAAGAAGTACGTTTTGGCGAGCAGGCGGGACAGTGGCTGATGCCCGTCTTTAGTTTTCTGCTCCAAGGCGGCATGAAAAAGTACCGGCCGGTAAAAGCGGCTACCGTAGCGGAAACAATGCTGAATAAGTCAAAAGAAAAAGAGGGTGGCGTGCATACCGTTTATTTCAACGTATAACTTCTACTGCACACAATCCACATCCGGTACAATGATCACCGAGCGGAACTGCTTTTCGATCAGCAGCTGGGAGAACAATTCTTTCATAAGGTTCTTCACCTGTGTGATCCTTTTGGAATCACGCGGAAGTTTGATGAGCATTTCCTGTAAATAAAAATCCCGGACCTTTCCCACCAAAGGCGCCGCCGGGCCTACCAGCTGTGCGCCAAGGTGCGGCCGCAGCCAGTTCGCCAGGATCATGGCGGCCTGCTCTACCGTCTGTTGTTTTTTATGTTTGAGGGTCACTTTTACCAGTCTGAAAAACGGCGGGTACCCAAACTGTTCGCGTTCCGTAATCTCATTTTCGTACATCGCCTTGTAGTTGTGCTCTGTTACGAAATGAAGGATAGGATGACGGGTATTGCTGGCCTGTATCACTACTTTCCCCTGCCCGTCCCTCCGGCCTGAACGGCCGCTCACCTGCTCCATCAGCTGGAAGGCCCGCTCGTTCACCCTGAAATCCGGGTAGCTCAGCAGGCTGTCCGCACTAATGATGCCCACAAGATTTACGTTCGCAAAATCCAGCCCTTTCACCACCATCTGCGTACCCACCAGGATGTCTATCTCCTGCTGCTCCAGCAGCTGGATCATTTTGTTATGACTGTCTTTGTTGCGGATGGCGTCCATGTCCATCCGCGCAATGCGGGCGGTGGGGAACATTTCCTGCAAGTCCTCTTCGATCTTTTCCGTACCGAAATTTTTCGGCAGCAGCGTCTGGCTGCCACAGGCGGCGCAGGTGTAGATGTAAGGATAACGGGTGCCGCAGTAGTGGCAGCTCAGTTTGTCCTGGTGTTTATGATACGTAAGCGAAACGTCGCATTGTTTACAATTCGGGATCCAGCCGCAGGTGGTACAAAGCAGGAAAGGCGCGTAACCGCGGCGGTTCTGGAACAGGATCACCTGTTTCTTCATATCCAGGGAACGTTGTATCTGCTGGCGCAGCACAGACGTAAAATTGTGTATCACTTCTTTCAGCGCCAGTTCTTTTTTCAGGTCCACGATCTCTATCTCCGGCATGGCGATACCGCCAAAGCGCTCCTGCAATTCCACCAGCCCGTATTTTCCCTGCTTCGCGTTGTAATAACTTTCCAGCGCGGGCGTAGCGGAGCCCATCAATACTTTTGCGCCAAAGAGGCTGGCGTAATAGATGGCGGCATCGCGGGCGTGGTAGCGGGGCGCGGGCTCCTGTTGTTTGAAGGATGCGTCATGTTCTTCATCGAGGATGATGAGGCCGAGATCGCGGAAAGGCAGCAGCAGGCTGCTGCGGGCGCCCAGCACGATGCGGATCTCGCCGTTTTTTACCTTGTTCCATATCTCCACTCTTTCGTTGTTGGAAAAGCGGGAATGGTAAATGCCGATCTGCCCGCCGAAATGTTTTTGCAGGCGGCGGATGATCTGCGCCGTAAGGGCTATTTCAGGAAGCAGGTACAGCACCTGTTTACCGCTTTGCAGGGCTTCTTCCATCAGCTTCACATATATCTGCGTTTTACCGCTGGAGGTAACGCCATGCAGTAGCGTGACCTGTTTTTGCGCAATACTGGCCTTCACTTCAGCCAGCGCTTTTTCCTGCGCCGGGCTCAGATCGAAATTCATATTGGTTTCCACTTTCCCCATCGGGATGCGGTCCACCGTTCTTTTATCGACCCGTAAGATCTGTTTTTCCACCAGTCCTTTCAGCTGCGCGGCGGATGCGCCGGACTTCTTCAGCAGCTCGGTCTGCAATACCTCTCCCTGCGTTTTCAGCAGGTGAAGATAGGCCAGCAGCAGCTCCATTTGTTTGGGTGCGCGGGACAGCTCGTCAAACAGCGGGGCCAGGGCTTCATCCCCTTCGTATGCGGGGTTGAGCAGTATGTAGTTTTCTTTTTTCTCTTTGTAAACTTCTTTCAGTTCCTCGTACACGAGGCATACCTTTTTTTCGATCAGCTGTTTGATCACGCTGTACACGTCTGAGCGGTCAAGGATAAGCTGAACTTCCCCTATACGCAGTTCTTTGCGCAGCAGCAGGGCTTCCGCGAGCAGGTATTCGTAATCGTCGAGGGAGCTGAAATCGTCGCCGAAAGCGTCGTTGTACAGCAGGATGGTTTCGCTGGAAAGTTTGAGGTGAGCGGGAAGGGCGGCGTTGAGCACATCCCCTTCGTTGCACATATAATACTGCGCGATCCATTCCCAGAAGGCCAGCTGGGTGGGGTACACCACGGGCTCTTTATCAAGCAGGTCCATGATGGGCTTGGTCTTGTAAGCCGAGGGCGCCTGCTCATGAATGGATTTTACGATCCCCGCATACTTCTTCTGTTTACCTAACTGTACGGCCACGCGGCTGCCAGGCTGTATGGTGGCTTCCATTTCCGGCGGTACGGCGTAAGTGTAATTCCTGGGAAGTGCAAGGGGTAATATTACGTCAGCATATTTCATATTGCCTGTAAGGCAGGATAGTTATGATATTTTCTTAATTCTTCCTCCATCATGTGGCGTACCTGTTTTTTAAGGTGTGGCACGTCTTCCATGGTAAGGCCTTTTACCGGCACTACGGGGAGAAATACCACGCGGCAGGGGCCTGGGTTGAGGGACATGAACTTTATTTTGGCAAGGCGCTCGTGGTTGTCCACATAGATCACCGGCCTGATATCGGTCTGTGTTTCGATGGCGATCCTGAAAGCGCCGCTATGAAAAGGCAGCAGGGGCTGTTCCGTTTCATTCGTGGTGCCTTCCGGGAAGATCAGCAGGGACACGCCCTGGCGGATCATATGCAGCATATCGCGCATGCTCTGGGCCCGGCCTTTGGCGGTACTGCGGTCCACCGGTACCACGGAACGGCTGTAGATCAGGCCGAACAGGGGGATACGGCTCAGCTCGCTTTTACCCAGCGGCCTGAAGGGCAGCGGCATGACCTTTACGGCCAGGGCGGCGTCCAGGTAAGATGCGTGATTGGCGAGGTAAATGAGCGGCTGTTTGACGTGCGGGGTCAACCATTTTTTGGTCACCCGGATACCGACGGCGGGAAACCATACATGCGCCCAGAAACGGAGGAAATAAAAAACGATATTCCCTCCCTTCACTTTCCCGAAGAAAGACACCAGGACGATAGGCGGAAGTATCAGGAACATGATACCCAGCCACACGATCAGGGCATATAGGCTGTACAGAGCCTGGAAACATTTCGATAACACGCGCATAAAAACCGGAAAGATACAGAATTATGACCTGTACCACAACAATCCGGAATACATAACGAACAAATATCATACCTATGGCGGAAATCGACCGAATATCGTACCTTTGCCATCCTTATGACAGCGGCAAAATCAGTAGCATTTCATACACTCGGCTGTAAGCTGAACTTTTCCGAGACATCCACCATCAGCAGGATGCTCGAAAAGGACGGGTTCGTTAAAAAGGATTTTGACGAAACGGCGGATGTGTACGTGATCAATACCTGCTCCGTGACGGACAATGCGGACAAGGAGTGCCGGCAGCTCGTGCGCCGCATCCAGCGCCGCGCCCCCGAAAGCCTGGTGGTGATCACCGGCTGTTATGCCCAGCTGAAACCGAAAGAAATTGCCGAAATACCTGGGGTGGACCTGGTGCTGGGCGCCGCCGAAAAGTTCAATATCGCGGATCATATCCGCGAACTCGCCAAAGGCGACAGCGCAAAGATCTGCTCCTGCGATATCGAAGATGTGAATACTTTCCACAGCTCCTGGTCTGTGAACGACCGTACCCGTACCTTCCTGAAAGTACAGGACGGTTGCGACTACAACTGTTCCTTCTGCACCATCCCCATGGCCCGTGGCATTTCCCGCAGCGACAGCGTGGCGAACGTGGTGGCCAGCGCCCATGAACTGGCTTCCGGCGGGGTAAAGGAGATCGTGCTCACCGGGGTGAACCTGGGGGATTTCGGGAAAGGTTTTGAAGGCGGCAAAAAACGCGAAGAGAGCTTTTTTGAACTCATCCAGCAGTTGGACCAGGTGGAAGGCATTGAACGTTACCGCATTTCAAGCATAGAGCCGAACCTGCTCAGCAACGAGATCATCGAATTTGTGGCCGGCAGCCGGAAGTTTATGCCGCACTTCCACATCCCGCTCCAGAGCGGCAGCAACGACATACTGGCGCTGATGCGCCGCCGCTACCGCAGGGAATTGTATGCGGAAAAAGTAGGGCTCATCAAACAATTTATGCCGCATTGCTCCATTGGTGTGGACGTGATTGTGGGTTTCCCCGCGGAAAGCGACGCGCATTTCCGGGAAACCTATGATTTCCTTCACGACCTGGATGTGTCTTACCTGCACGTGTTCACCTATTCCGAAAGGGACAATACTCATGCCCTCGGCATCAAGCCGGTGGTGCCGGTACAGGTACGGCATGAAAGGAACAAGGCGCTGCGCAACCTGAGCCATAAGAAGCTGCAATATTTCACCGAACAGCACCTGGGGCAAACACGCAAAGTGTTGTTTGAAAGACATAGTAAAGACGGAATCATGGAAGGTTATACGGATAATTATATCAAAGTGACCACACCGGTAAGGGAAGAATGGAGGAATAACATCGTGGACTGGAACCTGCGATAGCAAAAGGTTTCAGGCGACTGATCCACACGTTTTTCAAAGTTTTTCGAAAAAATATTTGGCAGAATAAAAATAGTTTTTACCTTTGCAATCCCATCGAACGAAAAGCGTTCAAACATAATGGGAGCTTAGCTCAGCTGGTTCAGAGCATCTGCCTTACAAGCAGAGGGTCGACGGTTCGAATCCGCCAGCTCCCACGAATAACAAAGGCCGTTTCAGCATCATTGCCGGAACGGCCTTTTTGTTTGCCTGCACTTTTCGCCAGGCATGTTTCTGATTAACCTTGCGGCTTCTAAACACGGCCTACTGGTAGCATATTAACCGGCTCAACTCCGGATCAAGTCCGCCTCATCTCCACCTCAACTCCGCCTTCCCTACACCTCTCCTATAGCTACCATGGCTGCTCCCAGCTACTTCACCGCTATTACGAAGCCTTTCCCGGGCTAAAAGACAAAATATCATCACTCTAATCATTCTGTTAGAATAAGTCAGCTCATTACACCCATCTACATGTTATCACTTTTTATAATAATACCGTATCTTTCGTCCGAAATCATATCCCTATGGCCACCTACTTTACCGAATCCCAAACCCGGGTTTTAAAATCCGCCTGGATCTGCCTTATCCCCCTGGTAATCCAAACCCTCATCGGGCGATATGCAGGGATCACCAACGTACTGGTTTACAACGGCATTTACACGCTCACGCTCCTGTTCCTCCTGTCCTGGGAATTCCTGTACGCCCGCGACTGGAAAAAGGCAGGCATCCTTGCGGGAACGTCCGCCGGTATATTCCTCCTCACACTGGGTGCATATTACCTGTTCGACATTCCCGCGACCGGCGAATACAGGCCGTACATTCACATTCACATGTTTTCCCTGATCAATATGCTGGCCACCCTCTTCGTACGCTGTTACCTTGCGGGCAATACAAGATTTATCATCACCGGCACGATTGTGACCCTGGTAACCTATTACGGTTTCTCAGGAGGTTTGTTCGGACTGTATGGCGGCATTTCTAACCTCGGCGTTATTTCCTATTCCCCACATGGATATACAATCCTCTCAATTCTGTATAATGTTATTTATGTTTTCGCCTATTTCATCGCACTGTATCTCAGCGAAAATTATTTCAACCGCGATCACTTCAAAGCAATCTTTCACTCCAAAGTTCAACTCCTGGGCGCGAAAGAATATTTCCTGCTGTATGTGATCACCGGTATACTGATACTAAATGCGTCCACTTCCGCACCGCAACATCTCGGGATCGCCTTGTCCTACTTTTGGCATATGCCCGAATATTCCTATTATCCCCGGCTGACCGCCGCCGCCCTTTTTCCCCATCTCATGGAATGGATAGTGCAAACGCTGCTGGTGCTTCTCTGCGGTTATTTTATGCGCAACGTGATCGTGGCCCGCATGATGACTACCGGCTCACGCAATGGTTTATTATATTTCCTGCATTTTATACCCCTGCTGAACATCATTCCGCTCACCGCTTACACTTCGCGGCAGAATGAACATAAAAGCCCCGTGGACAATGCGATGTTCTACATCCAGCGCGAGCCCTCCCAACTGCGCTCATGGATCGTCGTACTGGGAATACTCACGGCGCTGTATTTTTCTTTTATGACCTACCGGCAATTTTCATATTATAAGGGCACAGGCAGCAACACAGAGGAAATGATCATGGCGTTGATCGTGCTGCTCGGCGTGGGCAGGCTGCTGGCATTCCTGCTGATGTTCAATTACCGCAAAGCCATATTCGCCATTTTATGCATCAATATTTTCCTGTTGTTTTGCTCTGTAGGCAGCGATGGCGGTTTTGAATTGCTTGGCCTCAGGCTGGCGCTCACTTATATGTCCATGTTTTTCCTGCTGGAGATCTTCCATCCTACCCTGTTCGATGCTGATGCGGTGGCGCTGGAAGAAAGCCTGGGCAACAATTCCGAATCGCTCTAACCGGAAAAGGCAGTACCCGCATGCGGGTACTGCCAGATGCAACAACTCCCTATAGCGGGATTATAATTGCTGGTACTTAAAATTATAATATGGGAAAGCTCCGCCTGTCACACCATTCTGATAAATGGAAGTGATCTCGAATTTGAACAGGTTCGCGCCGCTTTTCCAAAGCAGCGTTCTGCCCGCAACCGGAATCACGGTGTGGCCTGCGCTCCAGAGGTAAGTATACCAGCCCGCGCCATTCGCGTAGGCTATTACGGCGGGAGGTACGCCCGTACCAACCACGCTGTTCATTCCGATTACATTAGAGCCTGCGGGGCTGGCACCCGGATTGTTGGCAGTAGCCCAATCTGCCGCCACCACTGATGCAAAGCTTTTATCGATAAAGCGGATGGAATCATTGGAAGTGATATCTCCCGTAGCAATGCCGGTAAATTTTATCTGGAAATTAGCAGGTGTTCCGGCTTCGTTCACCGTAAAACGCCAGTAAAAATTACCATCCGGCGGCTGGCCCGGGCCGGAGGTGTAAGCCTGCCTGAAATTGGCCACAGTGTATAATGCGCCACTGCGGTTGATAGTGCCGGAAGTTACGTTGGGACCGGTAATGCCCACTGTGCTGCCATCGGGGATAATAACCGATACTCCTGGCAGATCTGCGGATACTTTTTCATCTGTGCCGGGTGTAACAATGTCATTGTTCTTGGAACAGGAAACAAGGATCAGGGCTCCCGCCATGATCCAGGTTAAACGGGAAAGGGTTTTACTAATGGTAGTCATAATCAAAAAGGGTTGTTAAGAATAAATAAATACAGATACTCGATCAGGGGGCTGTTGCGATAAAATCTTTATGGAGTAACGGTGAACGATGTGCTCCCGTCTATATTGACATAATTTTTCTGCACCTTGTCCCAGCGCCAGAATCCCATGTAATCGGAAGTGCGCAAGGCGATGAAGATACCGTTTGTATCCCATCCGCCCAGCTCGTAAACGCCTGCGGGGAAAGTGGCGGGAATGCGGTAAGTGACAGTGGTGGCCGTAAAACTTTCCACCGGCAGCGAAGCCACTTCTTTCTCGGACCAGTCGGCATTATAACCAAATACCCGCGCTTCCTGCATATCAATAAAACCGCTGCCCTGGAAGGTGATAGTGCCGCCCTGCTTCACCGTTACCGGCGTGGACACTTCATCCGCCACCGGCCTGGCTCCATACAATACGCCGAATATTTTATTCGCCGATGTATAGGTATGTATACCACTGGTGATACGCAGTTTGTATGCACCAACCTTCACTGCGGCCACATCTGGCACGGAAATGCGCATACTGGATTCACCGTTACCTGAGATGAAAAATTCTAATGGCAATTCGGTTGTCGTATTCTGATCGTCTATGATAAAAAACTTCGTTTTAGCGGCATCTCTTTCAAAATAACGCATTACGGTGCCGTTGTCCACCACGAGGGAGCCGCCTTTCACCGCGGAGTAAGATTGCTCCGCCACCTGGATCGGCGGCTGGTTCATTATCACTTTGAGGTAAAATTTTTTCTCGGCGCCGCTCTGCGCTTTCACCGTGAAAGCGGTACCGGTCCTGAAGTTTACGGCGGTGCCTGAAGTGGGTGTTACCGAAGCGTTTTCCGTCACGATGATCTGCGGGTTGATCTTTTCCGGCTGCGGAATATGCGAAGGCCAGTAGACCACAATGCTGTCTCCCACGATGGATGCAAGGATCGTTTCCGTGCCGGCCGCCACGCTGAAGGATTCCACGCGGTTATAGGGAGAAGGCCCGTATTCCGTTTCTTTATTGCAGGATGCTGCGGCCCATAAAAGGAACAGGCATGCAACCGCCTGGATGAGTTTTTTATATAGCTGGTTCATGTTAAAGTTTGTTGATCTTGACAGGGAATTTAGTGGTGGCATTTTTTCCGTAGCTATACACCTTAATTTTATACAGTCCTGTTTTTAGCTCCTGCAGCACAGGCTCCTGCGGATCTGTAAACTTAGTGATCGACCCGATGATCAGGTGAATGTTGCCCACATTGGTGGTGGATAAACCGATGGGGGAAAGTTCCCTGCCTGTTTCATCCACCAGCACCATCTTCATCAGCTCGTTCTCCTCCATAAATCCTGATCCGGTAAGCTTGATATGGATCGCATCATAGGCCAGCCGTGTGTCTATCGTAAATTCCGCGATATCCGTTGCGGTACTCAGCTCATCCAGCACCAAATCGGGTTGCTGCACTACGATACGCAGTGTGTAAGTGCGCTTCGATCCGTCTTTCGCGGTAACGGTATATTTGATATCGCGCCCGTTGCGGAACACGTCCAGCAGGTCTTCTATCAGCGTGCCCGACACAGGTGTAACCGTGGCGCCTTCCGGCACGGTGATCTCGGGTTCCAGCACCACCAGCTGGCGGTAGAAAGGAATGTAAATGGTAATGGAACTGTCGCGGTCATTCACCGCCCCGCTGATGGGATCTCCCTGCACATTCACGATACTGTAAGTGATAATGCGGTTCTGCGCTTCAGGCGCCGGATCTATCGTCTCGGTTTTGGTACAGGCGGCAAAAGCGAGGATAAAAAGCGCCGCTGCAAATTGTCGTAGATATAATTGCATGATACTGGTATGTGTTATTGAATGTCCAGGTTTTTGCTGCCGTCCATCTGGATGGCATAACGGAAGGTGATAAAGCCGGGCTTGTTGTCCCGCGTGGGGTTGGCCGGGTTATCCTTGTAGATGTTCTCCATCATCAGCTTGGCGTAATGCCCTTTGTGTGTTTTGATGACCATCACGCGCGGCATGGTGTATACCACATGGCTCTTCTTCGGATCGCCGGGGAACAGCAGCCCGTAAAAGTCATAATGCCCCCAACCGTCGAACCCGCTCTGGAAATGGTCCAAGCCAATATCACGTGTAATGAAGGGGAACTTATCTTCCTCCACGGTCTTCACGGATTCAAATGCAGTGGCAAAAAGGTTCCGGTCGATGGGCAGTTGCAGGGGTTTGTATTGCAGGGTATCATAATACTGCGCATCAAATTTCCGGTTCACCACCACGCTGATCACCGCTCTGCCAGGGCCGCCGTAACCGGGTGAGCCAAGCGCCGCGCCATTGTTCGGGTACACGCTGCTGTTATAAATGCCGTAGAATACAATGTCCCAGTTGCCCGTCTGGCGCTGCGATTCGGGGATCACTTTATTTTCTTCGAGGCTGTAGTACAAAGACACGGCATTGCCGCCGGAAGTAGCGGTGGTATCCGCCGCAAGGTTCACCACGCGGTAAACGCCGGTTTTAACAGTGTTGCCATCGCCGCCCGGCTCTTCCGGTTTGGCAGGCGCATCGTCTTTGGAGCAGGCGGCCGCCGCGGTAAGCAACAGGCACCATAATAGTTTTCGGTACATGAGATCTGTTTGTTAGTTGGTTTTGAGATTACGGCTGCCGTCTTCCTGTACAAAAAACTTAAATGACAGGTAAGGCGCGGGCCAGAAAAGATCCGTCACTACGGGGGGATTACCTTTGTAGATATTGAGCAGCGCCAGCTTGGCGAATTTCCCGGTGGCTGTTTTAAGGATAAACGTGCGGTTTTTTACCGGTACGCAGATGTGGTTGTTGAGCGAATAAAAGTACCAGCCATAGCCGTTCCCGTTATCCCATCCCACGCCCGGCACGCCGTTCGTGGTAAAGGATTCGTCAGCAGGGGCTTCGTTCACCTGGTCATAAGGTTTCTCCATGATGATCATCCTGCCTGTGCCGGGGCCGCCAAAACCGGGCGTTCCAGCAATGGTCCCGTTGTTGATCACCACATAGGAATTGTATTCACGGGTAAAAGCGATATCCCAGTCGGTGTTTTTCAGGTATTGCAGGGAGTCGTCTTTTGTTTTGATGAAACGGGTACGGCCGGTGGAGAATTGATATAAAAGGGAATGGAAAGGGCGTTTCTCCCGTCCGTCCACACCATCGCCCATGGAAGCGCCGGTATCGCCTTCCAGGTCTTTTACCGTTGTGCTGAACGTGTCGGTAGTGGGAGCAGCGTCTTTGTCTTTGCTGCAGGCGGTGAAGAAGATAAGCAGTACCCATAATATGCCAGGAAACTTTATGGAACCTCGCTGTTCGTTCCCAAAGGCTTTGTATTCTTTTACGCCCGGTTTTATCCGTTCGATTTGTCTTTTCAATGGTTGGATGGAACCTCGCTGTTCCTCATGGGCTGTAAATTCTATTACGCTCGGTTTCATATCGGCTTGGTTTGATGCTGCAAAGTTGCAGACAGCCGATGACCACTTCCGGAAAAAGAGCAACCCCTGCGGGAATTAAACGATAATTCCGTTTTGGGTAAGTGAATTTCCGGAATAGGCTCCTGACCAAGGCATGACAATTGTACTTTTGTTTTACAATAAAATTACAATACTATGAACAAGCACTTTGTGGCCATTAACTACATTCAATGCAACGCGGATTTCAGAGAGCGGTTTGAACAGCTGTTCGCCACGCGTGCGCATGCCATTGATACGATGCCCGGATTTGTCAATATGCACGTTCTCCGCCCTGAAAAAGACGGGGAAGCATACCTGATCGTAAGTTATTGGGAAACAGAACAGGCTTTTAAGGACTGGATGAAATCGGAAGCATTCACCGCGGGCCACCGGCGCGGCTTCGAAGAGCTGGCCAAAGCCAAAGCGGAAGGACGCCCCGCTCCCATGAGCAGCGACTTCAAAATTTACCAGGTAATCAGCGAATAATGAAAGAAACGCTCAAACCCAGGATTATCAAGTGGCTCAAGAGGCTTGGCTTCTGGGGATTTATCTTTTTCCTCGTCAAGGGGCTCGTATGGCTGGCCGTTATTTACTGGCTGGCCAAATAGATAACCTATGCCCAAAACGGTAAAGCGGACGCGCTTTACTGTTTTTATTGATCTCCCCTACTGCTTCATCTTCCCCGGCGAAAACCCGAAATGTTTTTTGAATGCCCGCGTGAAATGCGCGGTATGTTTATACCCCGTCAGGTAAGCCACTTCGCTCACCTGTTTACCCTGGGCCAGCAGTTCCCTCGCATGCGCCATCTTGATCCCCTGAAGGTACCCGTAAACAGTAGTGCCGAACACCTGCTTGAAATGATTCTTCAGGTATGCGTCATTTGTGCCCACCTGGTGCGCCAGGTCAATGAGCGTACAGGGGCTGTTGATATTCTGAACAATGATGTCCCGGGCGAGGTGCATCCTGTCTACGTCTTCTTTTTTTAAACTGCGGTGCTGCGCCGCGCCTTTTTTGATCCCGGCGATCTTTTCGTACTGCGACAGCTGTATAGCCAGCAGCTCAATCGTTTTTGCCTTGAGGAACAGTTGTTTATAACGCCCTTCCAGCGGGCAGTTCAGCATATCGTACAGGATGGTGCTGATGGTGGTTTGCAGCGGAAAGTTCACTTCGCTCATCGCCATCGGCGCATTCCCCGCAATACTTTGTGTGAAGATGGAAAACAGCGGGTGCTCCGGCGGCATGAAGTTCATCACCAGCTCCGGGCTGATGCCCAGCTCAAAGATCTCCAGCTGCTCCCCTCCCTGCCAGTGCAGGTGTATTTCCTCTTTCGGGAAAAACAGGTAATTATATTGGTGTTTTTCAAAAGAAGCAAGGGTTTGCAGGCTCTGGGCGGAATATCGTTTGCTTCCGCTCATGGTATAACTCATCTGGATAAACGGCTCCATGTTACGGAACACGATCTCCCCTTCCTGGCTGGAACGGAGATTATAATACCCGAAGTTGATGCCATCAGGACTCAGCATTTCAAAAACGGAACCCGAATGACCGTTTTCAGACAGCAAGCGCCGCCTTTCCCGGAAATCTCCCGACCCTTTGATATCAAAGTTGCAGGACCTGACGGTATGTTGAGTATCTGTTTGCAATTACTGGTATGGAATAAAGGGCAATATTAACGGTTACAACCTGCATTACCGGGCGCCGGGGGTAAAAATTCCGGATATGGTAAATTAAATTCCTTTCATGATCAACGCCATGGGAGCCGTTGTTCCTTCCCGGGTAAATATTTTTCCGCTGCTGGCCGGCGTATTGGCGCAATTTTGCGGCAATCATGAGAACTTCCATTTGCTGCTGCCTCTTCCTTTTACCTGTACTGACCGTCAAGGCCCAATCTCCCCGGCCGGACACCGGCACCCGGCAACGTACGCTCACTACCGTAGATGTGGTGCATTCCGTATTAAAAAAGGAAGATGACCTGATCGACATCAAACGGTCCCCCGCCCCCACGCTGGTCATCTCCCGCAAAAGCATCCAGCTGATGGGCAGCAGGCGGCTGGACGAAGTGCTGCGCGAACAGACAGGCATGGTAATGGTAAGCGACCTCGGCTCCGGCAACCGCAGCCTCGGCCTGCAAATGCAGGGCTTCAGCTCGGAATATATCCTCATCCTGCTGGACGGGCAGCCAATGACAGGCAGGCTCTCCGGCAACTTCGACCTGTCCCGCATCGGCGTGTCGGACATTGAGCGGATCGAGATCATCAAAGGCGCCACCAGCAGTCTGTACGGCAGCGACGCATTGGGCGGCGTCGTGAATATCATCACCCGTCAACAGGTATCCCGGGCGCAGGGCCATGCCGCTGTGCGCTACGGCACTTACAATACCCTGGACGCTTCGCTGAACGGCGAAACGCCTTTCCGCAAACAGAACGGCTTCGCACACCTTTCCGCCAATTATTACCGCACGGACGGGTTTAATGTAAATACCGAATATCTCCGGGACGGGAAGACTTCTCCGCCATACCACAGCATTACCTTACAGGGCCGCGCGCGCCGGAACTTTTCCGCCAATACCAGCCTGCAGGCCAGCGCGAGATATGCCTCCAGGAAAAGTGACATGCTCCGCTCCTACGGGGTGCAGCCATTCAACGACCTGCTGGATGAGCGCGACCTCAATACCGCCCTCACGTTGAACCACAGCAATAACAATGGTTGGCGTTTGCTGGGCAGGTATTATTTCACCAATTATCAAACGGACCAGGAAGTTATCCTCAAAGAAAATGGCCGCCAGCTCCAGGAAAACAAATTCTCCCAGCAAAATCACCGGCTTGAATTGCAGGCCGGGAAAAATTACAACCTGTTGTCGCTGATCGGCGGCGCGGGCGGGGAATTCCAGCAGTACCGGCAAAACGGCGATGGCCTGAGCAACGATATGATGAACTATTTCGCTTACGCACAGGCACAATACCAGCCTGCCACCGCCCTTCAGCTAACGGCGGGCCTGCGTTACGACGGCAATACGGACTACGGCGGCAAACTGAACTTCAGTGCGGGCGCCGGTTACCGCCCCGCGAAATGGCTGAAGCTGAATGCTTCCTTCGGCAATGGTTTTAAAGCGCCCACCTATGCGCAGATGTACCAGGTGTTCACCAATATCACGCAGGGTTATACCGTCATCGGCGCGAACATCTTCCACGAAAAAGCAAAGGAGCTCAAAGACGCGGGCACTGTAAAACAGGTATGGAGCAACGCGCAAAACATCCGCGACCTGGCGCCCGAAACGTCTACGTCTTTTAATCTCGGGTTCACCCTGAACATTACGGAAGAAGCTGAATTAACTGTCAATGGTTTTTATCACAACATCCGCAACCTGATTAATACGGAACAGTTTGGCATCATGAACAACGGGCAGCAATTGTTCTCTTACATCAATATCAATAAAGTATTCAACCGCGGGCTTGAAACAAGCATCCGGTACAGCCCGCTGAAAGGCCTGCTGTTCACCGCGGGTTACCAGTTGCTGGATGTACGCAGCAGCGATGTGCTCGATTCCATCCGCAACCATGCCGGCGCTTACGCAAACGTACGTACGCCGGAAGGCATCCGTCCGGCCGGTGCCAATGATTATTTCGGCCTGCCCAACCGTAGCCGCCATTCCGGCAACGCACAGATCTATTACGAATATCAGCCCTGGGGCCTTGGCGCATCCTTCCGCGCAAGCTACCGCAGCAAATACGGTTTCCTGGATGTAGATAATAACGGTTATATCGATCAGTATGATGTGTTCGTGGAAGGTTACACACTGCTCTATGCGTCCATTCAAAAATCGCTCTTCGACAAGCGGCTTACACTCCGGTTTTCCGTGGACAATCTCGCCAACTTCACCAATTACCTCATGCCCTCACAACCCGGGCGTGTACTGATGGCGGGCGTTGAATGGCATTTGAGGAAACGGACAACAACACCCCGTTGAAAAAATTTTCGCCCGGTTGATTGGTTTTGAAATATTTGTCTATATATTTGCACCCTCTTACAGCGACAAAGGGAGCTTAGCTCAGCTGGTTCAGAGCATCTGCCTTACAAGCAGAGGGTCGACGGTTCGAATCCGCCAGCTCCCACAAAAAAGAGGTACCACACCGGTACCTCTTTTTTTATTTTATTTGGTCCCAGCCGTTAGTTAAAACTATGCACTTTAGCGAAAGAGCTTTAGTCATGCGGGAAAATCTGACACAGAATTGGCCTTGTTAGGAGCGTCGTTGTGAAAAGGTCGTCATTGCGAGGAGCAGCGGGGGATTTGTGCTGGAGCCGCGACGAAGCAATCTCCATGCCTTGGCGTACATCCATCCGATGCAGGAGATGGCTTCGTCGCCCCACCCACTTTAGCGCTGCTGCTCCTCGCAATGACGGGCTTTGCACCAGCTTTAGGCACTCATGTTGAGGATCAGCACGGCATTTACAGCACGGCTCGTGTGTATAAGCAACTGCTTTTATGACCTTGTTGATTATTCTTCCGCTTCTTCTTTCCCCTGCCCTTTGAATATCTTTTTCACCGCTTTCGTGATCTTGTTGATATTCCGCAGTTGTTCCTGGATAGGCATCAATGTGATGTCGCCTTCCTGGATGCCGGGTTCGCTGTTCTCAGCGGTGCGCTGCTCCGGATATACGAGAATGACGTTGTTGTCTTTAAAATGCCGTTGCAGCCGCTGCGGTACGCCGTCAAGGTAAGGCTGGTAAGAGAGCGTGCCTTTACGGGCGGACACTGCCACCACCAGGTCATCCCGCGAAATATCGCGGGCCAGTACCAGGAAGTCTTCAGGGTTTTCCAGCAGCTTGAATGTCAGCTCCACGCTGGATTTTGTTTCGGCGACGAATTTCTGCACGCCCAGCTGCGTCTGTTTGCCGCTGTACAATACCATTCTTGCGCCGGCCTGTTTGGCCAGCAGGATCACCTTTTGCATATAATGCGCAAAACCCATTTCGTATTCCGCGTTGCGCGGCATGATGAGCACCAGTTTTTTGGTGGTGCTGAGCGGATGCTGGAAATGGCAGACGTAGATCGTTTCCCATACGCTCTGCAACACGTTGTCCGTTGTACTGCCGAAGAACGAACCGATGAGGCGGTCTGTAGCGCTGGTTTTGTCGCTCCAGCCAAGGATCACATCGGAGATGAGCAATTCTTTTACGGCGCGGGAAATGCCGTCTGTTACGTTCAGGTCCACGCGGGTCACTACCTGCACATTACTTTCCGATGCGGCGGCGTGTATCACTACTTTTTCCATCATCCTGTTTGCGGCGTAGATCTTTTCGCGGGCTTCCTCATCGTCCTGCACCACCACCATGGGGTATACCGGAGCGCGGTTGCCGGGGTCTTTTACCATCAGCGCAAAGTCTATCAGCGGCTCCATCTTCTCGGGATGCGCTACAGGGATGAGGAAATGTTCGGGCCCTCCGGACATTTCCGGTTTTTTGTCTGCTTCCTGGATGGCCAGTTTACGGCCCGCGCTTTCCGTCACGAACGAACCTACCATACAGGTGATCAGTATCAGTACCACCGTGCCGTTCAGTACGTGTTCATCGATGATGCCCATTTTAAAACCTATCAGTATCACCGCAATGGTTGCCGCGGCATGAGAGCTGCTGAGGCCGAATATCACGTTCCGCTGCGTAGCGGTGTAACCGAATGAAAGCTGTGTAAAAAAGGCCGCCAGCCATTTGCTCGCCAGCGCCATCGCGGTAAGGGAGCCTGCAATGATGAGCGCCTCCGGGCCTTTCAGCAACACTTTCAGATCCACGATCATACCCACGGAAATGAGGAAAAACGGGATAAAGATGGCATTCCCCACAAACTCCACCCTGCTCATGAGCGGTGAGGTATGCGGGATGAGCTGGTTCAATGCCAGCCCCGCCAGGAAAGCGCCGATAATGCCTTCCACCCCGGCCAGTTCGGCCAGGAAAGCCGCCAGGAATACCAGCGCCAGCACAAATATGAAATGTGTCGTTTTATCGTCTTTGATCTTTTTGAAAAACCACCGGCCTATCAGCGGGAAGAGCCACAGTACGATCACTGCGAATATGGCGAGGGAAATGCCCAGCTTCAGCCAGAACGCGGTGTTGAGATTACCCGCTTCCGCGCCGGTGATCACCGCGAGAATGAGCAGCACCGCTGTATCCGTGATAATGGTGCCGCCAACGGCCACCGTCACCGCTTCCATCTTCGTAATGCCCAGCCTGCTGGCCAGCGGGTAAGCCACCAGCGTGTGCGTGGCGAACATGCTGGAGATCAGCAGCGACGCCATCAGGTTAAAATGCAGCACATACATACAAAGTATGTACCCGAGAATAAGCGGGATAAAAAATGTAAAGGCGCCAAACACCAGGCTGCGGTGGCGGTTCTTGCGGAATTCCGTCATATCCAGCTCAAGGCCGGCCAGGAACATAATATACAAGAGCCCCGCATTCCCGAAAAGGTTGATGCTGCCCTTTTCTATGATCTTGAAACCATGATCGCCAATGGCCATACCCGCCAATATCAGGCCGATAATACTCGGGATACGGAACTTACGCAGCACGATCGGCGCCAGGAGAATAATAAATAATACCAGCGAAAAAATAGGAACCGGGTCCTTCAGGGGTAAACTGAAGTGTGTAAATAAATCCAAACCTTTCATCTACTTATATTTATCTTTTGTCACATGAACCGCCTGGTTCAATGCCGTTAATTTACAACCATTCCAGCAAAACCGGGGGCATCCGTAAAAAAATGTAACTTTGCGGAAATATCAGGGTAATCATGAGTCATACGGGAACAGGCGTGTCCGTTCAGGAAAAGGAAGAAATGCTGGTGGAAACAGCAGAACAATTCCCTTTTTCGATAATAGTCTGGAATGATGATTTTAATACGTTCGAATGGGTGATCCAGTCGCTTATTGAAGTATGCGACCATACGCCGGAGCAGGCGGAACAATGCGCCCTCATCATTCATCACAACGGTAAATACGCCGTAAAAAAAGGCCCGTTTGAAGACCTGAAACCTATGTGCGAAGCGCTGCTGGACAGAGGTATCAGCGCCACCCTCGAAGAAACTGTCGCATCATAAATGCCCCTCTTTTACCTTTCTGACGACGAACTGATGTTTCCGCCGCTATCCCTGGCGGAGCCTGACGGCCTGCTGGCCGCGGGTGGCGACCTCAGTATGGAAAGGCTGCTGCTGGCCTATCGCTCCGGTATTTTTCCCTGGTACAACCGCAAACCTATTCTCTGGTGGGCGCCCGACCCGCGTTTTGTATTGTTCCCTTCTGAACTGAAAGTATCCCACAGCATGAAACAACTGCTGAAACAAAGCCGCTTCCGCATCACATACAACCAGGCATTCGCTGACGTAATCGCCAACTGCCGCAACATCGAACGCGAAGGGCAGGACGGCACCTGGATCACCCGCGACATGATAGACGCTTACACCCGGCTGCACAAGGCAGGGTATGCACTTTCAGTGGAATGCTGGGAAAATGACCAGCTGGTGGGAGGATTATATGGCGTGAAGATCGGGCGGTGTTTTTTTGGGGAAAGTATGTTCTCAAAAACCAGCAACGCTTCCAAAGCAGCGTTTATCACATTTGTAAAAGAACATGGGGGTGAATTGGAGATCATCGACTGCCAGGTGCATACGCATCACCTTGCCTCGCTCGGCGCAAGGTTCATCAGCCGTGTGAGTTTTGTGGATCTTGTGCAGCGGCATACTGTTTAACAGCCACTCAGCATTAATTATAAAGTTTCTTCCGCGGGCGGCTCCCACAGCTCAATCTTATTGCCTTCGGGATCCAGTATCCAGCCGAACTTGCCGTAATCAAACTCCTGCATCTCCCCTACTACCTGCACACCTTCCGCTTTCAGGGTTTCCACCAGTTCCACCAGGTTTTCCACCCGGTAGTTGATCATAAAAGGTTTTTCGCTGGGCGCAAAATATTCGGTCCCTGTTTTCATAGTGCTCCACTGCGTCAGGCCGGTCTTCTCCGGGTTGTCCTCATGACGCCATTTAAAAGATGCGCCCCACTGATTTACAGGCAGGCCCAGGTGTTTACCATACCATTCATTCATCTTGCCGGGGTCTTCGCATTGGAAAAACACCCCGCCGATGCCGGTAACTCTTTTCATCTGTTAATTATTTTTTCTTTCTTACAAATGTGCCTTCGAACATACACTTGATGCCGCGGTAAGCCCCGCATCCCGTTTCCCGGATGGTCACCCGGCTGCTGCTGAATTTGAAGTCCACGATGCAGGCCGATTGTTTGTCCCTGAACTGGCCGGTGGTAGCGGAAGTAAACCGCCCGATGCCGTCCAGCTCGCCGGTGCATTCGCCTTTATCTCTTGAGAAATGTATAAAGAAGAGGAATTCTTTGGTGTTTTCGCCATCGCGGATGGACACGATATTGTCCCCGGACATATAGTTACCGGAAACCTTGTGTTTGCGCGGCAATGTATCGATCGGGTTGTACAGCCCGCCTACCGGTTCGTTTGAATTGGTCAGGATAAGGGCCAGGCTACCGTCCGCGGAGGGAACATATACCTCTTCGCGGGTACTTTTGCTGCCCATTTCGGTGGTTACTTTGATATTGAGCTTTTTGTCTATGCTGAACCCCATCCGTTTGCCGGGAGTATTACGGGCAACGAGATGACGGCCGAGGAACTCACCGGTTTTGCTGTACAACACCATCCACGCGGCATCGCCGGATTTGGCGCTGCCTTCCACCACCACGATGTCAAACTTCTCATTGGCGGGCTGAATAACGGTGAGGGGGAAATACTTCGGTTTCTCAGTGGCTGCAAATACTCCTTTGGCCAGGGTATCGGGCAGGAACTGTTTTACCACTTTGGTTTTCAGGGCTGTGCTGTCCGGCAGCCTGCGGCTCAGGGAATCCGCCTCCCAACGGTAAGTAAGTTCCGTAACGGGGAAAAGCCTCCGGAAATCGGGGTAAGTCAATGCCTGCTCTTCTTCGGTCGTTCCCTGCTTGGGCTTTGATTTACAAGCCATCATAAAAATACCGGTCGCCAGTGCCAGGAATAGGATTCTGCTCATATCTTGCTGTAATTGAGCGAAAAGGTAATTATAATTTGATATATCTCACAGTTATTTCACATTCCGGAAAATATTATTTAGATTTGTCTAAATTATATTTTAGGGACTATGAATTTGACGGTAGCGGAAGAGAATTACATCAAGAGCATCTACAAACTCCAGGACGGGCAGGCCGTGGTAAGCACCAACGCCATCGCCTATGACCTGGATACCAAGCCGGCGTCCGTGACGGACATGGCTAAAAAACTGAAAGAAAAGAAACTCATCGACTACGAAAAATACCAGGGCATCAGCCTTACCCCCGAAGGCAAACGCATTGCCATACAGATCGTGCGCAGGCACCGCCTCTGGGAGTGTTTCCTCGTGGATAAACTTTCTTTCAGCTGGGACGAGGTGCACGAGATCGCCGAAGAACTGGAGCACGTACGCAGCGAGAAACTGATCAACCGCCTCAGCGAGTTCCTGGGCAACCCCACTACAGACCCCCACGGAGACCCCATCCCCGACGCACAGGGCAAATTCAGTAAAAACAAACAACTGGTATCGCTGGACAAAGCCACCGCAAGACGGCTGGAAGTAGCCGGCGTATCCGACCAAAGCTCTTCTTTGCTTGAATTCCTCAACGCAAAAGGCATTAAGCTCGGCACACAGATAGACGTGATAGAACGGTATGAATTTGATAACTCCGTAGAGATAAAAATACGCAACCAGTCCGCATTCACCATCAGCGAGCAGGTTTCGAAAAACATCATGGTGAAAATATTGTAAGCAGAGAAATGAAACTCCAGGACCACTCAGCCTCACTCAGCGAAGTAAACCAAAGCGTAGACACCACGGTTGTACATAAATCCGGCTGGAGAAAGATATTGGCTTTCTTCGGCCCCGCCTACCTCGTCAGCGTAGGATATATGGACCCGGGCAACTGGGCCACAGACCTCGCGGGCGGCAGCAAATACGGCTACACCCTGCTGTGGGTATTGCTGATGAGTAACCTCATGGCGCTCCTCCTGCAAAGCCTCAGCGCAAGGCTGGGCATCGTGCGCGGCCGCGATCTTGCGCAGGCCAACCGGGAAACGTATCCCGCACCGGTGAACTTTGTGCTGTACATCCTTGCTGAAATTGCCATCGCGGCCACGGACCTCGCGGAAGTGCTGGGCATGGCCATCGGTATACAACTGCTCACCGGCCTGCCGCTGATGTGGGGCGTGGGCCTTACCGTGCTGGATACATTCCTGCTGCTCCTGCTGCAACGGTATGGCATCCGCAAGATGGAAGCATTTATTATTACGCTGGTAGCGATCGTAGGTATTTCATTTTTTGTGGAGCTGGTGCTCGCCAGGCCGCCCATGGGCGAAGTAGTGACGGGTTTTATCCCTTCCCTCCCGGATGACACCGCCCTGTATATCGCGATCGGTATCATCGGCGCCACGGTGATGCCGCATAATCTTTACCTGCATTCCGCGCTGGTGCAGACGCGCAAGATCAAAAAAACAAATGAAGGCATCCGTCATGCTTTGAAGATCAACTTCCTGGATACAACTATTGCTTTGAACCTCGCGTTTTTTGTGAACGCGGCCATCCTTATTCTCGCCGCGACTGTTTTTTACAAAGCCGGCCACACCGAAATAGCAGACCTCCACGAAGCGCACCGTATGCTGGAACCTTTGCTGGGCACACGCCTTGCTCCCATCCTTTTTGCTGTGGCGCTGATCGCGGCGGGGCAGAGCTCTACCGTGACCGGTACGCTGGCCGGGCAGATCGTGATGGAAGGGTATCTCCGCCTGCGCATCAATCCATGGCTTCGCAGGCTGATCACACGGCTGGTGGCTATTATCCCGGCGCTCATCGTAATATGGGTGTCCGGCGAAGAAAAGATCGGGCAGCTGCTGGTGTTCAGCCAGGTACTGCTGAGCCTTCAGCTGGGCTTTGCCGTGATACCGCTGATACATTTTGTGAGTGACAAACATACCATGGGCGCCTTCGCCATCAAACCCATCGTGAAGGCCGGCGCATGGCTGATATCCACCGTGCTGGTGTATCTGAACATCAGGATGGTATGGTCGGAGGCGAGTGAATTTATCAGCGGGAACAATCCCTGGTGGATCGATGGGCTCATCATCCTGGTGGGCCTCGCGTTTATTTCGCTGCTGGTGATCACCATCATTTATCCCTGGCTGAGCCGCTACCGCATGGAGCGCTCCGCGCGTATGCACCCCACCAAGGTTACGCTGGGCAGCCTGGAAGCGCCTTCTTACAAACGTATCGCCATGGCGCTGGACTTTTCGCAGAACGATGAAAAGATCATTGCGAACGCACTGGCACAAGGCAGACCGGACACTGAATACATCCTCATACATATCGTGGAAAGCGCCTCGGCCCGTTATTTCGGTAAGGAAGCGGATGATTTTGAAACGCGTAAGGACCAGGAGCAGCTGGATACTTATCTCGCCCTGCTGGCGGGAAGGAATATCAACGCCAAAGGCGTGCTGGGCTACCGTCACCGCGCGAAAGAGATCGTACGGATCGTGAAAGCCCACGATGCGGACCTGCTGGTCCTTGGCGGCCATGGGCACAAGGGCATCAAAGACTGGATCTACGGGGAAACGGTGAACTATGTAAGGCACTATGTGCATATACCGGTGCTGGTGGTGCAGTAATTAAGCAGGATTATCCTGTGCGGCAGTTTTGACTGGATCTACGGGGAAACGGTGAACTATGTAAGGCACTATGTGCATATACCGGTGCTGGTGGTGCAGTAATTAAGCAGGATTATCCTGTGCGGCAGTTTTCATATATTTGGTACATGAGAACCTTACTATTGCTGCTTACCCTCAGCCTCCCTAGCCTTGCCTGGTCACAAACCACTATCATCCGCGATGTGAACGTCGTAGACGTCCGCAACGGCAAAATACTCCGCAACCAGACCGTTGTGCTGAACAACAAACGGATAACCTCCATCGGCAAACGCAGCGTAAAGGCGGACAGTGCCACCGTCATTGACGGCTCCGGCAAATACCTTATCCCCGGCCTTTGGGACATGCACGTTCACAACTTCGCCCGTGAAGGCAATAACCCGCTGTTGATCGCCAATGGCATTACCGGCGTGCGCGATATGTTCGGCTCCATCACCGCACTGCGCCAATGGAACGAAGAAGCGGAGAACGGTAAATACCCCGGCCCCGTGATCCATGCCAGCGGCCCTATCGTGGACGGCCCTAAACCCGTATGGCCGGGCTCTGTAGCCGTTTCCACACCGGAGCAGGGCATCAGGGCGGTAGATTCCCTCGTTGCGCTGAAAGTGGATTTTATCAAAGTGTATTCCCTGCTGGATAAAGCCTCCTATCTCGCCATTGCCGCAGAGGCCAAAAAACAGAACATCCCCTTCGCGGGCCATGTGCCCAACCGCGTAACCGCACTGGAAGCGGCAGCCGCAGGACAGAAAAGCATGGAACACATGTATGGCATCACCGAACTGGGGCTGGACAGCCTGGATTATTACATGGCATGGCAGCAGGGCGCCGCAAAGGATACCCTGCTCAACAACCGCAACAACCGCAACGCATTCCGCAACCGCAATTTCTCCATGACCACCTTTTCTAAAAGACTGGCGGAACTCGCAAAGTATGACAGCTGGCAATGCCCCACCCTCGTGGTGAACCGCGGCATTGCGTATATGAACGACAGTACTTTCACTAAAGACCCGAGGCTGGCTTACATGCACAAAATGTTCCGCAACATGTGGGACCCGGCGAAGGACTTCCGTTTCAAAACAGCCACCCCTGAAACCTTCGCACAATACCGCCGGGATTACGAACTGAAAATGAGCCTCATAAAACCCATGCACGACGCGGGCATCCGGTTCATTGCCGGTACGGATTTCCCCAACCCTTACTGTTTCCCCGGCTTCAGCCTGCACGATGAGCTGGGCCTGTTTGTAAAAGCGGGCCTCACACCGCTACAGTCATTGCAGACCGCCACGCTCAACCCCGCCGTGTACATGGCCATTGAAAAAGACTATGGCGCCGTGGAAGCCGGCAAATACGCGGACCTGCTGCTGCTGAACGCAAACCCGCTGGCGGATATCGTCAACACTAAAGATATCTTTATGGTATTCCTGCACGGGAAAGTATATGACAAGACTGCAATAGACAACCTGCTGGCCTCCATCAGGAAGATGAACGCCAATTAGGAAAACAAAACCATTCAAGCGGAAGATGTATGCTGGATAAATTCAAACCGGGAGACACCAAAACATTCGAACGCGTAGTGACCAAAGCGGACTGCGCCATGTTCGACAGCGGGCCGGTACACCCCGTGTATGCCACTTTTGCGCTGGCCCGCGATGCCGAATGGTGTTGCAGATTGTTTGTGCTGGAAATGAAAGAGGAAGACGAAGAAGGCATCGGCACCATGATATCCGTGAACCATGTGAGCCCCGCGCCGGAAGACGTGGTAGTGCTGTTTACCGCCACGGTAAAGTCCCTCCGGGGCAATGAGATCATCTGCTCGTACGTGGCGTACTGCGGGGAGCGCCTCGTGGCTTCGGGAGAGACGGGGCAGAAGATACTGAAGAAAGAAAAGCTGGAAACCCTGTTCCGCGCTTTATAATCCCAGTATCTCCTTCAGTTTTGGGTAACCTGTTTTGCTCACCAGCACCTTGCTGCCATCGCGCAATATAGCCAGGTAGGTTTCTTTTTCGTAAGGGTCAATGCGTGTGATCTGGCTCACATTCAGGATGTAGGAGCGGTGCACACGGATGAACTGCTGGGGGTCCAGCATCTTTTCAAAAAAAGACATTGTTTTATTTTTCAGGAAGCTGCCTTCCGCGGTGATGATCTTCACATAGTCGTCCGCTGCTTCCAGGTAGTGTATATCCTGCACGGGTATGATCTTGATCTTCCCGTTGATCTTCACCACCACGCGGTTGTGCTGCATGGGCACTTCGCGGGCGGCGTTGTCCAAAAAGTCCGCCGTGATCTCCGTTTTCCGTTCCAGCATCTTTTGTAATGCCTTGTCGAAGCGGTCTTTGGAAAACGGTTTCAGGAGATAATCTATCGCATTCACTTCAAAGGCGCGGAGCGCATATTCTTCAAAAGCGGTGGTGAATATCACACAGGGTATTTTGTCCACCAGCTCCAGCATTTCAAAGCCGTTGATCTTCGGCATCTGGATATCCAGGAAGATCAGGTCCGGCTGGTGCTGCTGGATGGCCTTCAGTCCTTCAAACCCATCGTTGCACTCCGCCACTACATCTATCTGCGGGTAGGTCTGCAGGTATTCTTTTACCAGCTCGCGCGCCAGCGGTTCGTCATCTATCAGTATTGTCTTTATCATGCAATTGCGGTACTTTGATCAGGGTGGTGAATATATGCCCGTCTATATGTGTTTCCAGGAGGTCCTGCCGGGCAAAGAGCAGGTAAAGCCTCCGGCTGATGGAGCTGAGCCCGAAACCCGTTCCCTGCCAGGATTGCTGTTGCAGGGAAGGGTCGAATGGATTGGAGACGGATACCATCAGCACACCGCGCTCCTCCCAGGCTTTGATCACGATGGTGATTGCTTCCGTAGTATCGTACAGTCCGAACTTGATCGCGTTCTCCACTACGGGCTGGAGAAGCATGGGCGGTATCTGCAGCATGGCGGCTTCTTCACTTTGCGCTACTTCTGTGCTGAGCCTGTGGCGGAAGCGCACCTTTTCAATATCAAGATATAACTGGAGGTATTGTAATTCTTCTTTGAGCGGTATCCACAACTGGTCTTCTTTTTTCAGCGTGCCTCTCAGGAAGTCGCTCAGCTTTTGTATCATCTGCCGCGCTTCTTCCGGGCGGAGGGTCACCAGGGCGTTGATGGAATTAAGACTGTTGAACAGGAAATGCGGCTGCAGCTGCTGGCGGAGCTTGTACAGCTCGGCCTCTTTGGCCATCTTTTCCGCGGCTTCCTTGCGTGCCAGCGCCTGGCGGTGCTCTTCCATTTCATACAAAAAGAAGCTGATAAAACCGGTGCCGGTGATGATGAGCCAACCCAGCGCAAAACGTACCGGCAGCGTATCATTCAGCCAGAGAAAATAATCAGTAAGAGAACCGAAGATGCTGCGGAGCGACCAGTACACACCGGCCAGCCAGATCACGCTTACCGTAAAGGTGAGCAGGGCTACGAACACATACTTGCCTTTTACCGGCCTGTAATATGCCAGCATCTGCGCGATGCAGGCGGCCGCCACTGCCAGCAGGCTGTTGTGAAACCCGCTATCCGCCCAGGCGAGGGACATCGGTAGTTTCAGCCACAGGTGCAGGATGATGGCATGCATTTGGACAAATACGCATACCCCGGTGATGAACGTCCAGCGGAATTGTGTTTCTTTCAGCAGATGTGTAGCCAAAACAGGTCGTTTTTTTACAGGTTATACATTCAGCTCAAAGTACTTCTGGGACTGCAGCTGCGCTGCTTTCATCTGGAGAAGGGCCACATAGCTGCTGGCATTTTCGGGCTCCTCCACGCGGGAGTAAAGCTCCATGCCGTCTTTCAGCTCGTCCAGCGCGCTCAGCTCCGGTACGTTGATAAAACGCCATTCCACCAACTCCTGTTTCTGGTTGCGGAAAGCATACTGCTCCTGTTCGCCTATTTCGACGGCCTTTTTCCAGGCTTCTTTTTTGTTCACCGCACTGATGAGGCGCAGCTGCTCGTCGAACTGCGGGAGGTGCTCCCCTTTACCGCAGATAATCTGGTACACGATCTTTGCTACAAACCAATACATGTTTTAACGGTTTACTGGTAATAATAAGGATGGATGATGGATGGAGGATAACAATTAACAATGGACAAAAGAATGGCGGAAAGAGAGATTAATAACTTTTCAGGTCTACCCCTCCGAAAGTACAGGAGCCTTTCAGCACGAGCACTTTATTGGAGGGCATGGAAGGCGGCATGGAACGTTTGTCTTCAATCCCGCCGAATATCGTATTTACGTCCAGTTTCACATCCCAGTGGCTGGGCACAATGATCTCCACTCCGCCGAACATGGTCGTGATATCGAGTACCACCTCACCATTGATATCGGCCTGCATGAAGTTCAGCTCCGTGCCGCCGAATATGGTGGTGATGCTGCCTCCCTGGAAGTTCTTGGAAAGGATCATCTTATTCGTGCCGCTGAAGATGGTGGTGCTTTCGATATAATCATCGCTGTTGCGCACCGTGCCTCCCGCCATCACTTCGTCATACCGCTGCTTTTTACTGGTGGCCCGCCCGATTATATACACACCCATTACCATAAGTATGCCCGGGAACAGGAAGCGCCCGATATTCCAGTCCATCGGAACAATCTCTCCCACTAAAAAAACACAGCCCACAAAAGTGACAATGAACCATGCAATGCCCTGGAACTTGCTTTTGGCACCCATCACAAATCCTACGAGGATCAGGATCATGGGCCAGGAAAATATCCAGTCAGGCAACTCCAGCCCCATCCTTCTCAGGAAAATAAAAAGGCCTACACAGAGAACGATCACGCCGGCCCAGAGACCGCTGCCGTTATTATTTAGTTGACGATTAGCCCTGCTCATAAATTGTACTGTTTTAAAAATTTATGATACAAATCTACTCCAGGGCAGTGTGCATCACAATACCGCTTAGGCAGGGAGGGGTCAATTGCCGGTGAAAAGGGGGAAAATGCCGGTGAAAATGTTCAAAGCTCGACGATGACGGATTCACCGCCCAATTTGCGGATAATGGGCTGAAGGCCGGCCACCATCGCATCGGGGCCGCAGATATAGAAGTGCTGGCGGTAATTCTTCACTTTGTCGCGGAGATATACCTCGTCCACATAATGATGGTCGTAGCCCGGAAACGCTTCGTCCGTGAGGGTATTGATGAAGTTTTTACCGAGCATGGCCCTGAATTCGGTTTCCAGGATAATGTCCGCCCGGGTCTTGTTGGAAAAGATCAGCTTGTTGTTCCCCACTTTGCCTTCTTTGTGCAGCTGGCGGAAAATGGCGATAAAAGGGGTGATCCCGGCGCCCCCGGCGATAAATACGCCTTCGCCCTGGTATTGTATGGCGCCCCAGACGTCGTGCAGGATGAGGCTGTCCCCGGGCTTCAGCAGGCCCAGCTGGTGGGTCACCCCGGGATGGTCGTCGTATATCTTGATGGTGAATTCCAGGGTATCCCATTCATTGAGGGCGGTAAAGGTAAAGGGCCGCAGCTGGTCCTTCCAGTCGGGCAGATTGATCGCCACGTCGGTAGCCTGGCCGGGCGCAAATGCGTAGCCGGCGGGCTTTTGAAGGGTAAATCGCTTTACGTTGTGTGTAACCGGGGTTATATCTAATATTGAAACAATATGTTCAGCCATAGCTCCTTGATTTTCGGGTGCAACAATTCTGTCCGAATTTAAGTTAATTCTCACAATTCCGGGGTACAGGCCAAGTCCAAATGTCATACCTTTGCGAAGCATTAATGAAACAATAACACAGCAATATATGCCGGCAGAAAAAATTCAGATGATCAACGGGCAGATTAAGGTCCCTGCCCATCCTATTATTCCGTTCATTATCGGGGACGGCATTGGCCCGGATATCTGGCGCGCCAGTGTGAGAGTGTTTGACGCAGCTATCGAAAAAGCATACGGCGGCGAACGGAAAATTGAGTGGAAAGAAGTACTGGCTGGCGAAAAGGCTTACCAGGAAACGGGAGAATGGCTTCCCAAGTCCACCCTGGACTCCCTGAAGGAGTACCTCGTATCTATCAAAGGCCCCCTGACCACCCCCGTAGGCGGCGGCATCCGCTCGCTGAACGTGGCCATGCGCCAGGAACTCGACCTTTACGCCTGCGTGCGCCCCGTACGCTGGTTCAACAAGGTGCCCTCTCCCGTAAAACACCCCGAAAAAGTGGATATGGTGATCTTCCGTGAGAATACGGAGGATATCTACGCCGGTATTGAATACATGTATGGCACGGAAGGCGCGGACAAACTGCTCAAATTCCTCACCGAAGAGCTGGGCGTGAAACAGATCCGTTTCCCCGAAACCTCTTCCTTCGGCATCAAACCCGTATCCAAAGAAGGTACCGAAAGGCTCGTGCGCGCGGCCATCCGCTACGCCATCGAGCACAAAAAGCCCACCGTGTCCATCGTACACAAGGGCAATATCATGAAGTTCACCGAAGGCGGCTTCAAAAACTGGGGTTATGAGCTGGCTGTACGCGAATTCGGCGAATACGTATACACCTGGGAACAGTGGGAGCAGACCAAAAAAGAAAAAGGTGAAGACGAAGCCAACCGCGAGCTGAAAGTAGCGATGGCCCACAACAAGATCATCATCAATGACGTGATAGCGGACAACTTCCTGCAGCAGATCCTCCTCGCCCCGCAGGAATACTCCGTGATAGCCACCCTGAACCTGAACGGCGATTACATTTCCGACGCGCTGGCGGCGGCTGTAGGCGGCATCGGCATCGCTCCGGGCGGGAATATCAACTATACCACCGGCCATGCCGTATTTGAAGCCACACACGGCACCGCGCCCCGCTTCGCCAATACAGACACTATGAACCCCTCTTCCGTGATCCTTTCCGGCGTCATGATGCTGGAATATATGGGCTGGAAAGAAGCGGCGGAAATCATCGTACACGGCCTCAGCACGGCCATCATGCGCAAACGCGTGACCATCGACTTCTACAAGCTGATGGACGATGCCACCCTGGTAAAATGCAGCGAATTTGCGGACGAGATCATCAAGCAGCTCTAGGCAAAATGAATTTAATGCAACGGATTGCAAAATTCGGCCGGTAAATATTATCTTTCGAAATTGTAATCAAATCATTTGATAAAAAAACGTAATCAATCAACCGGTTGCGTTATTCGAAATTGGCTGTAATAAAAATTAAAAACTGATGTCACAAAAAATCAAAGTTGCAAACCCTGTGGTTGAACTGGATGGCGACGAAATGACGCGGATCATCTGGAAGTTCATTAAAGACAAACTGATCACTCCTTACCTGGACCTGGATATTAAATATTTTGACCTCGGAATGGAGCACCGCGATGCCACCAACGACCAGGTGACTGTAGACGCTGCCAATGCGATCAAACAGTACAGCGTGGGTATCAAATGCGCTACCATCACCCCTGACGAAGAGCGTGTAAAAGAGTTCAAGCTGAAACAAATGTGGAAATCACCGAACGGCACCATCCGCAACATCCTGGACGGCACCGTATTCCGTGAGCCCATCGTTACCAAAAACGTTCCCCGCCTGGTTCCCAACTGGACCGCGCCCATCTGCATCGGCCGTCATGCTTTCGGCGACCAGTACCGTGCTACGGACTTCGTGACCAAAGGCAAAGGCAAACTCACCATCAAATTTGAAGGCGAGAACGGTGAAGTGATCGAACATGAAGTATACAACTTCAAAGGCGACGGCGTTGCGCTGGCGATGTACAATACAGACGAATCTATCCGCGGCTTCGCACGCTCCTGCTTCAACCAGGCGCTGATGAAAAAGTGGCCGCTGTACCTCAGCACCAAAAACACCATCCTGAAAAAGTACGATGGCCGTTTCAAAGATATCTTCGAAGAGATCTACCAGCAGGAGTTCAAAGCCGAATTCGACAAAGCGGGCCTCACTTATGAGCACCGCCTCATAGACGATATGGTGGCTTCCGCCCTGAAATGGAACGGTAACTTCGTGTGGGCCTGTAAGAACTATGACGGAGACGTACAGTCCGATACCGTGGCCCAGGGCTTCGGTTCTCTCGGCCTCATGACCTCCACCCTGGTTACACCCGATGGTAAGACCATGGAAGCGGAAGCCGCGCACGGCACCGTTACCCGTCACTACCGCGACCACCAGGCCGGCAAACCCACTTCCACCAACCCCATCGCCTCCATCTTCGCATGGACGCGCGGCCTGGAGTTCCGTGGCAAGCTGGACGGCAACCAGGAGCTGGTAAACTTCTGCCATGCACTGGAACAGGTATGCGTTGAAACCGTGGAAAGCGGTAAAATGACCAAAGACCTGGCCGTTTGTATCCATGGCAACAAAGTAGAGCATGGCAAACATTACCTCTACACCGAAGAGTTCCTCGCAGAGCTGGACACAGCCCTGAAAGCCAAACTCGCAAAATAAACATCACGCAAGTGTATATACGGGCGGCCTCCACAAGGGGCCGCCTTTTGTTTTCTCCTGAAAATCAGCGGAAACTGCTGTAACACATCAGTGATAACCGCCGCTCATGCAGGTTTTTGCGGTCAATAATGTTTGTTTTTATTACATTTATCCTCAAACCCAACCAATCATGAGAAATAAATTATTATTATCAGCGCTGCTCCTGCCGGCGCTTGTACACGCACAAGACACGTACACCATTAAAGGCAAAGTGGGCACGCACAACGAACCTGTCAAAGCATACCTGATCTATGCGGCGGACGGTAAAAGAGTGATAGACTCCGCCACGCTCACCAACGGCGCATTTACCTTTTCCGGTACTGTAAAAAGCCCCACCAGCGCTACCGTAGCATTGAATTACGGGCCCGCCACTCCCCGCAGCGTGGCACAGGCTGAAAACGTAAAGATCTACCTTGAAAAAGGCGACATCCTCATCCAGGGCAAAGACAGCATGCGCAATGCTACCGTAAAAGGCGGCGCGAACAATGCGGACAACGCAGAGCTCAATACCCTGCTGAAATCCGTGAACGAACGCAACGGCGCGCTGATGGCTAAGTATTACGCGGCTACTCCCGAAATGCAGAAAGACTCTGTATTTATGTCGGGCATCATGGCGGAATCCAAAGCTATCGAAGGTGACCGCAAAGTGCTGCAGAAACAGTTCATCGACAAACACACCAAAACAGTGGTTGCACTGGATGCAGTGAAACAGTACGCAGGCTCCGTACCGGATTATGCAGAGGTATATCCCCTGTTTACCAAACTGAGCCCTGAAGTGCAGAACAGCGAAGCGGGCAAAACATACGCCACTTACCTGAACAACATCAAGGCGGTAGCCATAGGCGCGGTTGCGCCTGAGTTCGTACAGAATGACCCTGAAGGCAAACCCGTGTCCCTCACGTCTTTCCGCGGCAAATATGTGCTGATCGACTTCTGGGCAAGCTGGTGCGGCCCCTGCCGCGCTGAAAACCCGAATGTGGTAAAAGCCTACAACAGCTACAAAGACAAAAACTTCACCATCCTGGGCGTGTCCCTGGACCAGCCGAATGCCAAAGACAAATGGCTGAAAGCGATCTCCGACGACAACCTCACCTGGACGCAGGTATCAGACCTCGCGTTCTGGGACAATGCAGTGGCTAAACAATATGCAGTGCGCTCCATCCCGCAGAACTTCCTGCTGGACCCGCAAGGCAAGATCATCGCGAAAAACCTGCGCGGTGAAGAGCTGGACAAAAAACTGTCCGAGCTGATCCACTAAGAATATATTTTTATGAATAACGGGGCCGGCCAGGTAATGGCCGGTCTTTTTTATGCCGGTAATACCACAACACTGCCCGGGCAATGCCCGCCAGGGAGCGGCGGATAAAGTTGTTCACAGGTTCCGGTTATGCAGGGATAATCGTGTTTCTTCTTATCTGAAATATTTTTCCAGCGTCTTGTCCTCACCATACACGTCTTCATAAAACTGCAAACGGCCTTCCCGCATTTCCGCCGTGAAATAACGGATATAGATGGGCAGGCGGTTCGTCATGGAATAGACGCGCTGCTCTTCGTTGTGCAGCCAGGTACGCACGCTGTCCCGCATTTCGGGGCGGGGATCGTTCCGGATCATGTACATGGCCAGGCTGTCCCACTGCTGCACGCGCACACAGCCGTGGCTCAGTGCCCGGTTGCTGTTGCTGAAAAGACTGCGGTTGTTTGTATCATGCAGGTATACGCTGAACTTGTTGGAGAAATTAAATTTGAGGATACCCAGGGAATTGTCCAGCCCGTCCATCTGGCGCAGCACGTAGGGGAAATGATTACGCCCCAGCTTGCCCCATTCGATGGAATCGGGGCTTACCACGTTGCCGTGATGATCCACCACTTCCAGGTTTTTTTCGTAGAGATAGTTCACATCCTTTTTGATCTGCGGCAGCATTTCCTTGAACACGATGCTGTAAGGCACGCGCCAGTAAGGGTACAGCACAAAGTTCGTCATCACGGAATTGAGGATGGGTGTGCGCGTACGCGGGGTGCCCACTATCACGCGGCTTTCCACTACGTTGGCGGTGTCTTCCATCACGTTCAGCCGGAAAGCGGGGATATTCACCAGCAGGTAACGGCCGGGCAGGGTATCCGGCAGTTTGCGCCAGCGGTCCAGGTTGAGCGCCGCCTGCAGCAGCCAGTCCTGCGGCTGTTTGTTGAGCGTCTGTATCGTGCGTTTGCCGGCTACGCCGTCCGGGTAGATGTTAAATTCTTTCTGGAATTTCTTCACCGCGTTTTTCAGTTTTACCGAATCCGTCACTATAAAACCGGCGGAGTCCAGCTGGCCTGTTTTGATCAGGCGGGCGGCCAGCTGCTGCTTAAATTGCAGGGTATCGTAATACTGCTGTGGCAGGGTGTCCCAATGTATGCCGCCATATTGCTGCTGATACTGATGAACGCCTTCTTTGAGGGCGAGATAACCCGGGTGGAATGGCTCCTGCTGCTGCAGGGCCGCGGAAATGCCACCGTTCTGCAGGGCAGTTTGCAGGAGGCCGGAAAGCGCGGTATCGGAAAGCAGGGAGTCTTTACGGAGGGTCACGCTGTCGCGGGGGGCTACACCATAGTGGAGGTGATGGGCCATTTTAAAAAAGGCGTCGGTGAGCAATACGTCCATTTTAGCCCAGAGGGCTGCGTCCTTTTGCGCCTCTTTTCCGGCCTTAAACCGTTCCCGCGCATCATTGAGCGCCCCGGCGTGATAATGCGCCGGATTCAGCCCGTAATTGCCCGCTGCGTTGATCCATTGCATCATGCTGTCCACCCCGGAACCGGCCCGCCCGTTCTTTGACCACAGGGCGGCGCCCTGGTGCCGGCCATAGGCGAATTGCAAAGCGGTCAGGCGTAAAGCAGGCACGCTGTCCTCCATCATACCCTCATTTCCCGCGATGTATTCCAGCCGCTCGCTGATCTGCGCCGGCACCACCTCGTCCAGCTGGCGGATGTTCTTCACAATCTCCTGTTGCCTCGGCTTCCCTTTTTTCCTGCCGCAGGCCGCCACAGCCATGATTAACAATAATACCCAGCCGATCTTAAAATACTTCATCCCTGTTTCCACTGTTTTTTACGTGAGCTAATGTAGAATAAAAAGCAAACTCCGTGCTGCAATTAACGTGTTATTCACAAAAATCTCCATGTGTATGCGGGGTATACATATTGGAAGTAATTACAATACTACATAAGGCATCCCCTGATGTAGTGATCTTACTACAGTTGAAACTGAATTGCAGCCGGAATGGGTCAGCGTTTTAAATCAAGTAGCTGAAACCAGGCTTACCAGACATATCAGCATTAATAATATTTCTTGTTCCATTTATATATCTAAATAAACCCGGCTTTTTCCCTCTTTCCTTCGGTCATCCTTCGGTGATCCTTCGGTCATCCTTCGGTGAAACACCCTCAAACCCGTACCACGACCGAACGCAACCGAAGGATCACCGAAGGATGGCAGGAGGATGTCAGTAGGACGACTAGTCAAATGCAGCACCATGGCGGATTTAGCTCAGGTTAATAGTACACCGGATCAGTAGGGAATGTCAGCAGGATGTCAGTACCCCGGCCGGATAAACCGGCAGGTGGTTAAAATTCCTTAACAATCTCATAAAACCATCTTCTAAACCCTTTCATATTTTTTTAAAACATTTGCGCCTTCCAAATACAAGAAACAATATGAAACTACCTATTCTTACCCTGGCTGCCGCCTTATTCGCAACCGGCAGCTGCCTCGCACAAGTGAAAGGCTATGTTTATCTCGATGCCAACAGCAACGGAAAGAAGGATAAAAAGGAAACCGGCGTGGCCGGCGTTTGCGTCAGCAACGGGCTGGAAGTGGTACAGACCGACGCCAAAGGTTTTTATACACTGCCCGAGCGGCAGGACCAGGTGATCTTCGCCATCAAACCTTCCGGATACCAGTTCCTGCTGGATTCGAACAACATGACGAAAAGTTACCACATCCTCAAACCGCTGGGCGCTCCGCAGGATTTTAAATACAAAGGCGCAGCCCCTACCGGCGCCACTCCCGCCCAGGTGAACTTTGCGCTCCGTCAGCAGGCCGAAGGCAACGACTTCCGCGTACTCGTATTCGGCGACCCGCAGCCGTACACCCTGGAAGAGATCGAACATTTCAGGAAAGGCGTGGTAGCTGAAGTGGAAGGCATCCAAAACATTGCGTTCGGACTCAGCCTCGGCGACCTCGTGGGAGACAACCTCAGCCTGCACCAGCCATACATCCAGGCGGTGAAAAAAGTAGGCCTGCCCTGGTACAACGTGATGGGCAACCACGATATGAACTATGACGCCAAAACAGACAGCCTCAGCGACGAAACCTTCGAAGCGAACTTCGGCCCGGTGAACTATTCCTTTAATGTGGGCAATGCCCACTTCATTGTACTGGACGATATCCTGTACCCGGACCCGCGTGATGGCAAAGGTTACTGGGGCGGTTTCCGCGAAGACCAGCTGCAATTCATCGAAAACGACCTGAAATTTGTGGGTAAGGATAAACTTGTCGTATTATCTTTTCACATCCCCCTGCTGAATGAAAACGGCCAGGCATTCCGCACCACGGACCGCGACCGCCTGTTCAGCATCCTGAAAGACTATCCGAATACATTGTCCCTCTCCGCTCACACCCACCTGCAACGCCAGAATTTTTACGGTAAAGAAGAAGGCTGGCTCCAGGAAAAACCGCACCACGAATACAATGCGGGCACCACTTCCGGCGACTGGTATTCCGGCGCGCTGAACGCCCAGGGTATCCCCGCCTCCACCATGCGCGACGGCACACCTAAAGGCTACGCTTTCCTGAACATCTCCGGCAATCAATACACCATCGATTATAAAGTGGCCGGCCAGCCGGACAATTACCAGATGGCCCTCTTTGCCCCTAAAGTGATCAAAAAGGACCAGAACAGTTCTTCCGCTATCTATGCGAACTTCTTTATGGGCGCCAAAGGCGATAAAGTGGAATACTCCGTGGACGGCGGCGCTTTCAAAGCCATGGATTACCTGGAAGATTATGATCCCAATTACCTGGACATCCTCCACCTCTTTGACCATACGGAAAAAGTGCTGCCCGGCAAACGCCCTTCCAACGCACAGCCTTCCACCCACCTCTGGACGGTGAAAGCGCCTTTCAGGCTCAATACCGGCAAACACACCGTGACTGTAAAAGCCACGGACCGTTACGGCAAAACGTATACGCAGTCCATCGATTATATGATCGCTGAATAATATTGCAACGTTTCTATAACAAACAGGCCGCCCGGTATAAAACGGGCGGCCTGTTTGTTATAGAAAATGATCAGCAGTGAAGAGGATCAGTTATGTTTTGGGGAAATAAAATGCCTAACGGTGAAGGGCCGGGCTTATGCGGAGATATACCTGCGCGCTGAGCGGATTCTTTCCATAAATACCATACAACGCTTTATCCTCCACATTGATGGTGCCCTGCGCGCCTATTGCCAGGTTCGTTTTCCAGACGGTGGCCAGTGTGCGTGCATATCCCAAAGTAAAGGCATGTACGCTGAATTTGGCTTCGCCCAGTTCGTCTTCCAGCTGTAGCTCATGCGTGCTTTTCTCTACAAACTCATACCGGCCGTAGATAGCGTTTTTCTGTAACTGCAGGTTGCTTTCCGCCAGGAAGGAATGCTCCTTATGCCCGTCGCTTTTATTGTTGAGCCCCCACACGGCGCTGGAGGCCACAAAGCTGCCTGGCTTGCGGAACAGCGCGGTGTGGATGGCGGAAGCGGTGGTGCGTGTCACGTTCTCTTCGGGCTCCAGTGCTTCAGGGCTGTGTACGAAGGCCTGGGAAAATTGCAATGCCCATTGTCTGGAAGGATTGTAACTGAGGCGGTATGCGTAGCTGTCGAACAGCGGTTTGTCAAAGTCGTAGCGGTTCTCATCCGGTTCGCGGCCGGTGAAGCTGGAAAATTCAGCCTTTACCTGTTTGTACCGGAAGCCGAGCGTACCCACCCCAAAGGTGATATGCGTGGCATCCTGCCAGTGGTGGCCCAGCGGCGCATCGGGATTGTTCATGGCGGATACGCGGTGCATAAACGCGGGTGCGCTGATGGTGGGCTCCCCGGGGTAACCGAGGTAAGCGTATACATCCATGTCTTTATTGATGGCGTGCGTATAACCCACGCTCACCGCGGCAAAAAGATCGTGCGGGTGCTGACGGTCCACCAGGGCTTTGCCCTTCCATGTTTCTCCGCTCTGGAACAGCAGCGGGTAACCTTCGCCGCCCATGACGGGCTTGTCGAAACTCAGCATCACAGTGGCGTTTAATAATCCTTTTTTACCTACGCGGTGGTTCATCATTCCCATGAACCAGTTGGGCGCGTCCAGTTTGGCGGCGCCGCGGGAGCCTTTGGCCGTGAAGTCCGTGGAGGTGTAGCGCAGGAATACGTTGCCGTGAAACATAAAAGAGGTTTTTCCTTTCTGTGCCATATACATGTACATGGGACTGTTGTCCGGCAGCCAGCTGGTGCCGGAGCCGTTCCGGTTCATGGGAAGGTTCAGGGAATAGGCGCTGCTCATATTGCTCATATCGTGCCCTTTGTGCTGATCGTGTCCTTCCTGCATATCGTGCCCCGCATGGGCTGATGTATCCTTTACAACAGGAACGGTGTCCTTTTTGGCGGGCATATGATGATCGTGTTGCGCCTGCGCCCCGAGGGCCGTTCCAAGCAGCAGTAATAGTCCTGTTAAATGTCGCATGTGTACTGGTTTATTTACAGCAGTTCTTCTTTACAAATAATGACCGGGCGAACCGGAGTATGCTTTTGATGATCTTAACCATGGTACCGGGTGTTAATCTGTTACAAAGGTAAGACCGCGTTACCCGTTGATTGTTACACAATTCTGGCGAATCGTTATATGATTCAGGACACGGGCTGATCAAAGTCAGGCGCGCGGCTGAGGCCGCTCATAACCGTTTTACAGGTAGTAAAGTAGATTCAGGAAACAATTCCCGCACCATGAATACCAACGAATTCCTCGAGCTTTCCCACCCCGTGGCTATGCTGTTGCTGGGCATCGCCATCGGCCTTCTGATCGTCATCATCATGCTGGCTTACACCATCTACAGCGCTTCGGACATTTACCGCGAGCGGTACATGAAAAACATGCTGCTGGCGGCTCCTTTAGTCCCAGGTATGCCGGATTATGCATTGTATACCATGATGTCCGTGATCGTCACGGAGATCGTCGTGATACTGGTACTGCTGCACGTTCTGCGCACGCTCACCGGGCTGCGCGTGAGCAGCAAAGCCTGGGCCATGTCTTTTATCGTACTGGGCCTCGCCGGTTATCTCTGAACGTTCCAGTTCTCACACGCCAAACCCGCGCAGGCAGCCACTGAAACTGCCGCCGCCGCTGAAGAACAGATCGATGAAAACAATGTGCCGGAACTGAATGATGAAACATCCGTAAAGGCCGGCAGGCTCATTTTTGTGAACAAATGCGCCGTATGCCACGGCGGGCAGGGCAAAGGCCAGGTAGGCCCCGACCTTACGGACAACACCTGGCTACATGGCAGCAGCACAAAAGATATCTTCCACACCATCTGGAACGGAGTGCCGGAAAAAGGGATGAGAGCATGGAAAGGTGCGCTGTCGGGGAAACAGGTGGCGGAAGTGATCGCATATATCCATTCCATACAGGGAAGCTGAGGGAGATATACGGCTGGACCAGTCTGGGAGAATTGTACGAGTTTAAAATGAACTGTAATAAAAAGGCCGTCCCCCATAATGGAGACGGCCTTTTTTTGTAATGCCCGCACACTGATCAGATATGATCCAGCGGCTTGCGTTTATCTTCTTTCAGCTGTTTGAAATGACTGGGGGTAAGCCCCGTCACTTTTTTGAACTGGCCGGAAAGATGCGCCACGCTGCTGTACCCCAGCTTGTACGCGATCTCGCTGAGCGTCAGCTCGCCGTATACGAGCAATTCTTTCACCCGTTCTATTTTCTGCTGAATGATGTATTGTTCTATCGTGGTGTTCTCCGTTTCGGAAAACAGTTTGCTGAGCTGGTGATAATCCTTTTGCAGCTTCTGCGAAAGCAGCGTGGAAAAGTTGGCGTTCAGTTCGTCCAGTTCGCCGTAATGCACGGTTTCCACCACGAAGTTTTTGATGGCTTCCACCGTTTGATGACGGCGGTCGTCCAGCAAGGTAAACCCTTCTTCTTTCAGCGCTTCCGCAATATTCTCCAGCTGCGGGGCATCGGGCGCCTTTTTCAGCAGGGCCTTGCCCAGGCTTACGTCCAGCACTTCCTGGCCATGATGTTCCAACACGTAACGCACCATTTTGATACAACGCGGGCACACCATGTTTTTGATATGTAATTCTGCCTTGCTCATAATTATTGCTGCTTTCTGATGTTGTAAAAATTAAACTCGTACCTTACCAGGAAACTCCTGTCCATCACCCGGTCCATATCCCCGTACAACTGCCAGCGGTAACCGAGGTCCACACGGGAGTTGCTGTTGATAATGAACTGCACGGCGGGCGCCATGTCCACGTAATAATTCCTGCGGTACTGGTCCAGGTTGCTCTTGCCGAGGAACTCCACATACAGGTTCACATTCGTCTGTTTGTAGTTTTTGTACTTACGCGGAAACAGCAGGTAACCGGCGGAAAGACTGTAGTTAAGCGCATTCTTCGAAAAGAAAAGCGGCAGCTCGTCTTTGGTGTTCTTAAAATACCGGTCGTATGCCACCGTGCCGGAAAGGGCCAGCTTGTGCAGCAGCTGTGTGGCTATGATGCCGCCGCTTACACCGGAGGCGCTGCCGTCCAGGTCCAGCTCTTCGTTGTTATAAGGCTTTGCGGTATGATCGTGGCCCTCGCCCATGGGCGGAATAAATGGGTTATTGATCAGCGAGCCTTTTACAAATGCCGCCATCCTGAAATGCGTCTGCACTTCGTCCATGGAAATGAAGCGGTATTTGGCGTATACGCTGGCGCCTTCAAACTCGAACTGTTTTTGCATCATATTCGAGAAATAACCACTGGCGTGCAGCATGAGTTTTTTGGAAAACCCGTACATCACTTCCGGCTGCAGGCGGTAGCCGGTATAATCGGCATGGTCCATCGGGAAAAACTTGTTCGTAAGCCGCACGCCCAGTGAACCTGTGGCCATATTGCTGGCCGGCTCCGAGTACACATACAGCTCCTGGCCGTGCGCGGCCGCAGCCGCACCTGTAAAGGCGAATAATAAAAAGAGTTGCTTCAGCATGGTCAGGGGCTTAAATGGTTACGTGATACACTCTTTTACCGGCGGGTTTGGTACCGGGCTGGCAGCAGTCCGCCATGGTACCGGTGGCATAACAGGCCATTTTGGTCTGCGTGCTGTACTTCTTGTACGTTTTCGCGGATACGAAGTCTTTGTCTATCACGGTCACTTCTTTCTCACCCTGCAGGGTCTGCGGTTTTACATTTACAAAATGCAGCGTTTGCCCGCCAAACACGATATGTTTGTCGTTTTCAACTTTCACCTGGTCAAAGTCGGCTGTCACTTTCAGCGTGGCTACGGAAAATCCGGCGCCTTCCACTTTCTGTTTGATCTGGTCCAGGTTTACGGGCACGTTCGGTTTGAAATGGAGGATAAAGGTGGTGGTGTTCAGGTCTGTATCGATCTTATCCACGAAAGGAAGCGTTTTCAGGGCTTTTTGGGTGGCGTTGGAACACATGGCGCAGGTGAGGCCGGCGGCCTGTAATGCGGCTTTTTTGTATTGTGCGGAAGCGGTGAGCTGAGCACCAATGAGAGCTATAGCTAAGAGTATTGTTTTCATGATCATTCATTTTCGGGCACCAATTGCCCATTACATAATCGTGCTGTGAATACGCACGGATTTACGGGTCCTGGGGGAATGGTCCGGTATCAGATCAGAAAAGTACAATGCTGTTTGTAGAGAGGCAGGGCCGGCGTCTGGGGCGGCGCATGCACGGGCGCCCATACTTTCAGTACGGGGGCGTTAAAAACGGGCTGCAGCCAGGAGGGCTGAAAGGCCAGGGGTACGGCCACCCAGTTTTCGGTGAGGCCCACGAAGGCTTTGGCGGCCTGGTGGGAATCGTCCATTTTGAAGAACTTCGCTTCGTCCTTGCAGCAATCACCTTTTAAAGGCATGCCGCATTTGGGGCAGGGCTCCTTAGAGGTATCACGCAGGTCCACGGAAGCCAGCTCGCCCATACAGTAATGCGCATTGACACTAAACCCACTGGTAATCAGCGTGTAAAGTATGGCAAAACATATGGTGAGCATTTTCTTCACAATACAAATTTAAGGCATTCCGGTTGAAATAACACAGCTGTTAGTTGATGAACCACCAGCGCAGGCCCACCCTCAGCGCAAAATCGTTGCTGGCGTACAGCGGGGCGTAGAAATTATAGTTCCAGACAAAGGAATTCAGGTTCTCCGCGCGTACATATGCCGTGAAAGACTTGATCCTGAAATGCACAAACGCGGCCACTTCAGGCGTGTTGCTGAACTGCTGGGTGTTCTGGTAGACGAACTGGCCTATTACCGGCGAATAATCGTCCGCATAATAAGGTGTGTTATATTTTCCTTCAAGACCGGTGTAAAGGTTCAGGTTTTTGAACAGGCGGGCCGTATACGCCATACGCAGCCTGGCCCAGAAGGCGGGTATCTGCACGGGGGCGCTGCCGGCGATCTGCTGGAAAGCGGCGTCTCCATCGAAGGTGAAGCTGCCAAGGTCTACGCGTTTGTAGGCCACCAACTGGAGGAGGTTGAACAGGCCGGTGAACTGGTCGCTTTCCTTATAATTTTTAAAATACGTGTATTTGTTGAACAGGTAATAATTAGCCGTCAGCACATATTTCAGCTTCTTATTATCTGCGCTGAACTGTATCTGGGTGATGTTTTCCTTGTCCAGGTTCAGGTTCTGCCATGGTCTGTCCAGGTTGGAGCCGAAGTAGCGGTATACATACGAAGGTTCTTTATTCACGTTCATGGCCATCAGGCTCACGTTGCCCAGCGTTTCGTTGAGGAAGCGGCTGAGGCGGCCCATTACGGCGTAATCCCCGGCGTTTTCGCCCAATACGTAAAACTCGCCTTTGGCCTGGAGGTCCCAGCGCAGGTTACGGGTTTTGTTCCGGTATTCGCCATGCACCCTGAAGTTCATAAATGATATGGTGTCTGCCTGGAACCGTCCCGAAATATTATCCAACCCGCCGCCCAGCTTAAAGAAGTGCGCCAGGTTGCCGCGTACCGGGAATTGCATGACGGATACATCGTTGCTGATGATGCGCCACTGGTGGCGGGTGAACACGCTGTCGTTGCCCGCCTTGGGTATATTGAAACCATATTTGCCGGCATACCAGGCTGAATCCGGCGCCGAGTCTATGAACTCGTAGGTGTTCTGCGTATAACTGAAAGTATGCTCCACCCTGAACAGCGGGTCGAATTTATAGATGTCCGTAGTGTCATTGATGTGAATGGAATCGCCCTTGCCCCAGTCGTATTGCTGGCGGATCAGGATGCTGGCTTCCTGGTAATCGTTTTTGGTGGGGATGGATGTATTAAAAAAGCTGCTGCTGTTCTGATCGTTGTCACCGCCGAGGTTGGTGGGTATCAGGCGCAGCTGGGTATATTCCGGGTTCCGGAGGTCTTCGGGATTCTGTATGCCCCCGTTTTCACCCCCGTTCAGTTTGTTCAGGTAATAACTCCCGAAGATATGATACCGTTTGTTCTGGCTGTTGTAATTGGCCGTCACGTTGTAATTGTCGTGGTTCGTGCTCTGGTTCCGGTAAAAACCGGGGGAGTTGATCTTGCGGTAGCCGAATGAAAAGTTGAACTTCTCCCCCCTGTTCTGTGTATGCATCAGGTTGATCATCTGCTCCTGTTTGGCGCCGATGAGGTAACCCAGTTCGGAATAAGGGCGGTTGGTATTATAGAACTTCGCGTTGCCGTGATTGTAACCATATACGTCAAAGGCATGGAAGCCGGGGTCGAAGCCGGGGATCATGCGGGGGCTGAGCAGCAGGTTGCGGGCGGCGTTGCCGTTATTGCCCAGGTTCATATAGGTGGCGGGCACACGCAGGTAGTTGAGCTGAAAGTCTGAAATGGTGGAATCAAGCATGAAGTCTGTGGGCTCATCCAGGTAACGGAAGCGGAGCGTGAGGGTATCAGGCTCGTGGTCGTGTTTGGTGGTATCGCGCTGCATGGAAGAATTACCCCCTCCGCCACCGGTCGGGAGGCGGTTGGTATTAAATTGCGCCCGGAGGGCTGAGCCGGAGCATACCAGCAGTAAAAAAACGATAGTGAAATGCCTCATCCTGATGATTCGTGTGGGATCCGCAATTTGTTACAATTGTTGGACCAATTCGCTGAAAATATATGTTAAATGTGGTTCCGCTCCTTTGGCCGCGGCCAGTACTTCTTCGTGGGTGATCACATTGTCTTCGTCCCTGATGCCCAGGTCCGTGATCACGCTCATGGCAAATACCTTCAGGCCGCTGTGGATGGCTACGATCACTTCCGGCACGGTACTCATGCCCACGGCGTCTCCCCCGATGAAGTGCATGAATTTGTATTCCGCCCGGGTTTCGAAGGTAGGCCCCTGCACGCCCACGTATACGCCGGTATGTAAAGATATGCCTTTGGCGGAAGCAATTGCCTGTGCGGAGGTTATCAGTGTTTTAGCATATGGTTCGCTCATATCCGGGAACCGGGGGCCCAGGGCGTCCTCGTTCCGGCCGCGGAGCGGGTGCTCCGGCTGGAGGTTGATATGATCGGTGATGATCATGAGGTCCCCCACGCGGAAATTTTTGTTCATCCCCCCGGCCGCATTGGAAATGAGCAGGGTATGAATGCCCAGGGCTTTCATGACCCTTACGGGAAAGGTGACCTGCTGCATGGTAAGGCCTTCGTAATAATGGAAACGGCCCGCCATGGCTACTACGGGCTTGCCGCCCAGCCGGCCCAGGATCAGTTTCCCGGAATGCCCTTCCACGGTGGCGGGAGGGAAATGGGGGATGTCTGAATAGGAGATCTCCGTCCGGTCGGTTATCTCCCCCGCCAGGTTCCCCAGGCCGCTGCCCAGGATGATGCCCGACAGGGGTGTTTCCTTCGCAAACTGCCTTATATAAGCCGTTGCTTCATTGATCTGTACCAGCATAGCCATGATTTGTGCCCGGCAAAGTTAATTCTATATAACATATCATCATCTCCCCCCAAAGAAATCCCTATTCTAAAACATAATTTGCCTAAATTAGCGGCCAAATTTAATTACCGATGAATTTACACGAGTACCAGGCTAAAGAACTGCTGAAAAAATATAACGTACCGGTACAGGAAGGTATCCCGGTAGATACTCCAGAAGCGGCTGCGGAAGCATATAAGCAACTGAAAGTGCAATATGGCAACAACTTCGCGGTTGTAAAAGCACAGATCCACGCTGGTGGCCGTGGTAAAGGCCTGATTGAAGGTACCAAACAACATGGCGTAGCGGTAGGAAAAAGCTCAGAAGATATCAAAACCATCGCCGGGAACATCCTGGGCGGTACCCTGGTGACCGTACAGACCGGCCCCGCGGGTAAAGTGGTGAATAAAGTACTGGTTGCCCAGGACGTATATTATGACGGCCCCGCCAAACGCGAGGAGTTTTACCTCTCCATCCTGCTGGACAGGGCAAGCGGCCAGAATATGATCGTATATTCCACAGAAGGCGGCATGAGCATCGAAGACGTAGCGCATGACACTCCTGAGAAAATATACCGCGAACGCGTACAGCCTAATATGCCCCTCCAGGGCTTCCAGGCGCGCAAGATCGCGTTTAACCTCGGCGTAACCGGCGAGGCCTTCAAAAACATGGTGAAATTTGTGACCAACCTGTACAACGCGTACGTGGGCCTGGACGCCGCCATGATCGAGATCAACCCGCTGTTCAAAGCGGCGGACGATAAAGTGATCGCGGTAGATTGCAAACTGAGCCTGGACGACAACGCCCTGCTCCGTCACCCGGACCTGGTAGCCCTGCGCGATGTAACCGAAGAAGATCCCACCGAAGTGGAAGCAGGCAAACACAACCTGAACTTCGTAAAACTGGACGGTAACGTAGGCTGTATGGTAAACGGCGCCGGCCTGGCCATGGCTACCATGGACATGATCAAACTCTCCGGCGGCGAACCCGCGAACTTCCTGGACGTAGGCGGTACCGCAAACGCACAGACCGTGGAAGCAGGCTTCCGCATCATCCTGAAAGATCCTAAAGTAAAAGCGATCCTGATCAATATCTTTGGCGGTATCGTTCGTTGCGACAGGGTGGCACAGGGTGTGATCGACGCTTACAAATCCATCGGCACCATCACCGTTCCCATTATCGTACGCCTGCAAGGCACCAACGCTGCTGAAGCAAAAGTGCTGATCGAGGAAAGCGGCCTGAAAGTACAGAGCGCCATCCTGCTGAGCGAAGCGGCTGACCTGGTGAACAAGGCGGTGAACGCTTAACCGAACAGAATATTGTTCTATCATATGAATGGCCGGCATTATCGCCGGCCATTTTTTTGCCTATCTTTGAAGTCCATCCTTTTTATATATAGAACGTGCGTCAGGTTAATAGTTCAACTACTAACATTGAATCTTTATGCTACGCATCCGCCAATTCTTTCTGATCTGTTCCGGGGCACACCTGCCCATGCTTCGCCGCGCGCCTTCCGAGCTTAACAAGTACGCGGGCATCGGCGCCACCGTATTTTTTACCGGTCTTTTTGCCGCCATATCAGCAGGCTACGCCCTCTGGACCATCTTCCGGCAACCCTGGATCGCCCTGCTGTTCGCCATCGTATGGGGGCTCATGATCTTTAACCTGGACCGCTACATCGTGTCCAGCATGAAAAAACGCGAACGTTTCGGGCAGGAACTGTGGATGGCCACACCCCGTATCATCCTCGCCGTGCTCATCGCCGTGGTGATCTCCAAACCGCTGGAACTGAAAATATTTGATACCGAGATACAGGCCGAACTGATCATTATGGAACAGCAGAAGTTCCGTGAACAGGAAACCAAAGTATCCGAACGTTATCTCACCCGCAGCAACGAACTGAAAGCCCGCCTTGCTGCAGTACAGCAGGAAATGGCCGTACAGGCCGCCCGCCGCGACACCCTGCAGCTGCTCGCCCAGCAGGAAGCGGACGGTACCGGCGGCTCACGGGTAAAAAACCTGGGGCCTATCTATAAAGCCAAAAAAGCCGATGCGGACAGTGCATCAGCCACCCTTGCCGCGCTGGCGATCCGCCAGAAGGCGCTCCGTGAGGAACTGGCGAAGGTGGATAGTACCGTCACCGGGGATATTGCGGGCCTGCAACGCGGCCGGCTGAACGGCATGGCCTCCCGCCTGGAAGCGCTGGGCCGGATCACCGCCGCCAGCCAGGCCATCCGCTGGGCAAACTGGTTCATCATGCTGCTGTTCATCGCTATCGAAACCGCCCCTGTATTCGTCAAACTCATTTCCCCCCGCGGCCCTTACGACGACCTGCAGGACCAGCACGAGTTTTCCTTTACCATGCACCGGAAAGAAAAGAAAACTATCCTCCAGATGGAAACCGAAGACCGCATCGCGAAAAAAGAAGCGGAACTGGGTATAAGGAAAGGGGGTGAAAGCCTTGGCCGGCAGGCTGGCGGCGGCCAGACCGCGTTTTCTTAATAATGCGCCCGGCCTGTTCTTATAGCGCCGCCGGCCCGCATAGACCTCCGCTACTTGATAGTATTTTGCCTTTTACCGGAAAACAACCCCGTTATATACTGGAAATAACCGGGGAACAGCCATGGTGGATATAGGAGAGATACAGGCAAGGCGGACGTGAGGTGGAGGTGAGGCGGACATGATCCGGAGTTGACCCGGCTAATATGCTATCAGTATCCGGTGGCCGGGTAAAGGGCATAAAAAAGACCGCATGTATAATTTTTTACCGGGTATTTATGGAATCAGGACAAAAAACACATCCTGACCCAAAATACCCGGTATGAAACCATTACTATACCTCCTCCTTATTTTTACCTGCACTAATGCAGCCGCCCAAACGAAGAAACTCAACGTGCCTTCAGGCATCGAAAATGTGACCGTATTCCTGCAAGGCGCACAGATCACCCGCACCGCCACCGCCACCATCCCCTCCGGCACCACCACGCTGGTATTCCCCGGCATCTCCCCCGAGCTGGAAGAAAAAAGCATCCAGGTGCAGGGGAAAGGCGCATTTACCATCCTCTCCGTTTCCCGTGAAAAAAACTATAAGAACAGCCAGAGCCCGCAGGAAGAATTAAGAAAATTGCAGGACCAGCTGGAAACGCTGGAAGAAAAACTTCAACGCGAAAGGAATAAAGAATCGGTGTACAGGCAGGAAGAGGAAATGCTGAAAAAAAACCAGGACCTGCGCGGGACCAATACCGGCCTCAAAACCGCGGACCTGAAAGAAGCCCTGGACTTCCAGCGAAACCGCCTCACGGAAGTGCTGGACCAGCTGCTCACCATACAGACCAATATACGCCGGCTGAGTTATGAGATCCAGAAAAACGGCCTGCAACGCTCGGCCCTCATGGAAACAAAAGATACTTCCACCACAGACCTGCTCGTTACCGTTTCATCCAAAGAAAATATCAGCGGCAAACTCACCCTGCGGTATCTCGTAAAAAACGCAGGCTGGTTTCCCTCCTACGAGCTGCGCGTGGAAAACATCAGCCGCCCGATGGAGCTGGCGTACAAAGCCAATGTATTCCAGCAATGCGGCGAAGACTGGAAAAATGTAAAACTCAGCCTCTCCAGCGGTAATCCTTCGGAGAACGGCATGAAACCTGAAATGAACGCCTGGTACCTGCGGACGTTCAACAATATGCAGGAGCTGATCCGCGCCCGCAGCACCACGCCTTTAACCGATATCAGCCAGGTCACCGGCCACGTTACCGATGCTGGCGGTAATCCTATTTCAGGCGCTACCGTCCGGGTACCCAACCGTACGATCGGTACCGCCACCAATCAGAACGGCGAGTTTAATCTTCAATTGCCGCCCGGCACCAAAGCCCTGGATATATCATTTATCGGTTATAAAGAACAGCAGGTAATGCTCAATGGTAATTCCCTTTCGGTAGTGATGTATGAAGATACCAGGGCGCTCAGCGAAGTAGTGGTGGTGGGATATGGTGCGAAAAAAAAGGAAGTGATGACGGGCGCACTGGCAGGCGCTGTGCCAGGAGTAAGAATTCGCGGTATGAATACAAAACAGGAACGTGAAGACATCCCGCTGGATGTATCCGCAAGTTTCCACACCACCAGTGTCAACTTCGATATTGCCTTGCCTTACACGATCCTTTCAGATGGTAAACCTTACGCCGTGGCGGTAAGCCAGGCACAGGTAGCCACGAGTTATCTCTACCATGCAGCACCCAAGCTGGATGCAGCCGCTTATCTCGTGGCCGGCATTACGGGCTGGGAACAAATGAACCTGCTGGAAGGTGAAGCCAGTATCTATTTTGAAGGCACCTACCTCGGCAAGTCCCTGCTGAACCTGCAAAGCGCTTCGGATACACTTTACGTATCGCTGGGCAGGGATAAAAACATCGTGATCAACCGCAAACTGCAAAAGGAATATGCCAAAAACCAATTCCTGGGCAGCAACCAGACGGCTGTACGAAACTGGGAGATCAGTGTAAGGAACAACAAACAGGAGCCTATCCGCATTGTGGTGGAAGACCAGGTGCCGATGGCCGCGCAGGGCGAAGTGGAAGTAAGCAAAGTGTCCTACGCCGGCGCGAATATCAATCCTGTCACACAGCTGGTCACCTGGAGCCTGGACATACCCGTGAAAGAAGAAAAAAAGATGCAGCTCCAGTACACCGTGAAATATCCGAAGGATAAGCTCGTGAACCTCGATTAATACACATCACCCCAATTCTCTAATATCAATTTCGATGTAGCTCATGCTTCAACAGCGCCTCCCGCTCCCGGGAGGCATTTTTTTGTTATAAGCCCAACTTTGCGTACATTAAACATATTATGCAGGTACATATCAAAACAATCCACGAAACCAGCGCCGCGGCAGCATGGGCGGGGCCGCGCAGCGTTGTGATAGACCGCACCCCCCGGGCCGGCGGGCTTGGCATAGGGTTCAGCGGCGAAGAACTTTTTATGATGGCGATAGGCGCCAGTCTTTGTAACGACCTGTACCGGGAAGCCGCCATCCGGGGCATAGACATTGCGCATGTGGAGATCGTTGTGAACGGGGACTGGAGCGGGGAGCCCGCCCTGGCAAAAAACATCCGGTACGACATCCGACTGGAATCGCCCGCGCCGCGTAAAGATGTGGAAGACCTCATCAGGCATACGGACCAGGTGGCGGAAATACCCTACTCGCTCAGGAGCGGCACACAGGTAAAACTGAACACCGTGGATATCGTGAAACAGGGCGCTTAACGCACCCCGTCACCTTCCAAACAGGCATGCCTCCTCATGCCCCGGCTTTCATTTGTTACCAGCCGGTAATTTGTTATTTTGCATATTATGAATATCCCTAAAACCTCTGCCCTCTTTACTTTCCTTCTTATCATGTGCCTGCACGCCACCGCGCAGAGAAGCCGGGTAAGTTCCAGAAACCAGCGCACCGCACCCGATTCCGCAAAGGCGGACAACAAAGGTTCCGTCAGCAAACAAAAACAGCTCTACCTCCTCGATTCCGCGGAAATAAAAACCCTCACCGAGGAACAGCTGCAAACCAGCCAGGTGGGTTTTATGAATACCGTCAAAGATCCGTTCACCCTTTTTAAACTGGGTTACGGCAAATATGACAGCGTTACTTTCATCTTCACCAAACATTACCTGAAACTCTCCCCGGAACTGAAGAATATTCCTTCCCAGGCGCGCCTTGACAAACGGAAGAACAACCGCTATTACTTCAGGGGCGAAATGTATACCGGGAAAGTGATCGATTATTATTATTCCGGAGACATCAAAGAGGAAGGATATTATGAAGAAGGCCTGCAGAAAGGGCCTTTAAAAAGATATGATATCAACGGCATCCTTACCCTCCACACCGTTTCCGTTGCAGACACACTGGACCTTGAAGGAGCTTCCACGGACAGTGCGGGGAATGTCTATTACCGTTGGAAATACGTGTTGCCCGGGATGGTTTTGGTATCGGAATATTATTATCCCAACGGCAGTATAAAAAAACGCGTGCAATTACATCAGTATGGCACGATTACGACAAAATATCTGTCTTCCGGCCTCATGACGGATTCCAGCTCCCGCATCCGGACGTCAGGCGGACCGGAGACAGAAAAAACAAAAACAACGGAACGGCGTGAGCGGCTTCTTAAAATAGATGAGTATGCCGCAGCGTTAAAAAGAGAGCCCGGCAACCCGGAGATCTACCTGGCCCGCGCCTATTACAGGTTAAAGAACCTCGAATTCGATATGGCGCTGGAAGATGTGAACACCTGTATTTCACTGGAACCGCAGGAGCCCGACTATTATGGTGAACGCGCACTGATGCCTGTGTACAAAGCCGCCTATTTTGATACGGACGACCGGCTGAAGAAAAAAGACGTGCTGAACTACCTGGCAAATCATCCCAACATCAATATACCACCGGCAAAAAGAACGGCGATGATGGAAGACCTGAAAAAAGCGGCCGGTCCGTTCAGTTCGGACAAAGTGTTTAAGGAATTGTACAAGTACCTGAAGAGTATCAATTTCTGACCATGAAATATCTCCCCTGCCTGTTGTTCTTTTTGTGCGCATGCAATGCACCGCCCCTTGCTGAGATACCACCTTCCAATACGAGGGAGGTACATATTTTCCTGCAAAACTTTGAAACCCAAATGCCCATAGGCAGTATAAAACTGGATATACCACAGAAATGGGACACCATGTTCACCTGGCAGCACTATTCCTGCACCATCCCCCCCGATGAAACTAAATACAGGTTTCAACCCAAAACATATCCTGTATTCCTGGAAAACGGATCCTTTTGGGATGATATCACAGATTCGGTGGATCAGCTGACAATCAGTCACCAGCCGAATTTGAATCCAGGGGAATCAGACTGGAGCTACATTGACAGGCATCACCAAAATACGAAAGACATTTTCCTGAAATACTATCCGGGAGAGACGATAGACGTGGATACGATCTTAACAATAGGGGAACTCCGTTTCTCAATTCTTACAGATATAATGGACGAAAAACACCCAACGGTAGCGACAACGCTGGTAAATGCGGTGCCATTAAGATTCACATTCAGACATGTGTTCAAACATATACAACCCGATCCTGCAACGTCTTATCGCAGGATGATAGAAGTATTAAAGTCCCTGAGAATTACGTCTCCACCACCTCCACCTCGTAAACAGGGCTAAAAAGATACACCCGTTTGGAGGGTATCTCCTCGCAGCGGAATCTTTTCCGGATACGTTCTCCTTTGCGGAATACGCGGCCGTCTTTGGTTTTGAAGAGCTGGCCGGCGGGCAGCTGCTCTACGAGGTAATGATTGTCTTTGCGGCGGTCGTAGTTCTTGAGCACCCGCATCAGGTCTTCGTCCGCGCAGGAGCTGGCGGCGGGGTTGTGCAGGCTTTGTTTCACCGCGGCTTCCACATCGGGGGGCAAGTATTGTTTGCCTACAAATTCCCGGAGGATCTTGCTGTATTCCTGTTTCCATTCTTTGCCGTGCGCGGACACGCGGTTGCCGTACACAATAAAGGTGACCAGGTGGGCGATCTCATGGAGGAGGGTGAGGAGGAAGGAATATTTGTTCAGGCCGCCGTTGATACTGATGCGGTGGCCTTTGTTTTCGTAAGGGTGCCGGTAATCGCCCAGAACGCTCTGGCGCTCGCGGGTAATGGTAAGGTGAACCTTATACTCGGAGATATAGGCGATCACCTGCTCAAACGTTCCGTCCGGCAGGTAACTGGCTAACGCATGTAAAGGTGCTTCTTGCTTCAAACGCTCAGGATTTCTTTTGCTTGATACTCATCCGGTACAGGTGGATGGTTTCAAACACCGTGTAGACCAGGTAAAAGCCCAGCAGCAGGAAAATAGTGGCTTTGCTCACCTGCGGGCGGCTCAGGAACACGTACACGCCGATGCCCACCACGCAGAGCATCAGTTTGCTGAGTGTGGAGGCATATACTGACCGTACAAAAACATTGGGATTGGAGGCCGTCATGCCTTTGCGGTTCAGGGAATAGCTGATGAGGGTGATGAGCGCCATGGCGATGTTGCCCGCTACCAGCACTTCAAAGTGCACCCCCAGCGATTGGAGGAGCCATTGCTGCAACAGGAACAGGACAGCGGTGATCAGTACGAACACCCCTGCCAGCCAGAGAATAAATTTATCGGTCATGCTTGCTGGTATCTTTTACAATTCGCCACAAAAGTAGGGCTAAAGCGAGTAAAGAAAAAATGATCATAAAAGCCGGGAACCTTATTCCCAGCCATTGATCCAGCAAGTAGCCCAGCCAAAGGGCCAGGCCGATGGCAGCAAGCATCTGGAACGCCAGCCCGGCGTACTTCCAGAGTGATTTATATGGATTCTTCCTGGAGGACGGTTCTTCCATTTTTTGATTCCGTATTGTTTGTCGATATAGCCGGCGGCAGGTCTGCCGGGTCCATATAGCAGCGGCCATTGAACTTCACCGTAGGTTCCATTTCAAAATGCGCCGTGTAAATATCCCCTTTGATCAATGCATTGCCTTTCAGGAACAGGAGTTCCTCGCATTTGATGATACCTGTCACCTTACCCAGGATATCCGCGCTCTGGCAGATCAGGTCACCGGTGATTTCGCCTTCAGGGCCCACTACAATCTTGGCTTTGGTAGACACGAGGCCGGTTACCTGGCCGTCTATCCTGATATCGCCCTCGCACACAATATCACCCTGGATACTGGTGCCATTCCCTATAAGATTGATGTTGGAGGTGGGCATAATGCTTTTGCCCTCGCCTTTCTTACTTTGGTTAAACATAGGTTCTCAGGTTTTTCGTTTTAATAAAGATGGTGTAAGATAGTGAAAAAATATTTAATAAGTACTATTGTCAACTTTAGGCAGTTTCAGCATGTTCGTGTCCAGCGGTTTGCTTTCGCCCACAACATTCTTCAACATATTGTCCAGGTACTGGTCCCGCACGGTAATAGCCCTTTCCAGGGAGTCCGTGCGCATCTTCAGCTGGAGGAATTCCTTGCGCTGTTTCAGGTCACCGTAACCCGGTATGTAATACCTCAGCGGGGTAAATACCACCGTGGCCACAGTAATGGCCACCAGCAATACAAACAGGGTGCTTAAGGCTACGTAAACGCTCATACGGGAAAGGCGGAAGGCAGTCACTTCCTCATAGGTATCATCATTCATGATCACGAGCCTGTACTTGTGGTTCAACCTGTCCAGGCTCCTCCCCTTATTTTTGTCTTCCAATGCCATATACGCTTAGTAAAAATGTAAAGATTGAAGAAAATAATGAAATATCCGACAAAAAATCATAATTCGTTAACGAAGACCATATAATGGCCTTTAAGTTAGCCCTTATACGCTGCCCAAAGAAAAAAATTATCCTATCTTTAAAATATTTTTTTCTCTAAAAGAGTTATATAGATTAGTAGTTTTTACTGACCCTGGCTTTACATGAATTATTATAGATCCTTATATATACGCGCCTGTGTGTTAAGTTTGGTTTTGTGTTCGGGTGCCCTGGCGGTATTTGGTCAAAATCAGGCGGCTGATAAACCTGTGAAAAAGGAAGACCGCCGCCCCCCTTCCGAAAAAATGGCCGAAAAGCCCTTTACCGTTACCCGCAGGGTGATTCAAAACACCGTTACCCGGTACAACTACTATTACCACGCAAAACTGAGGCTTGAAAAGGTACTCGCCGGCATCAACTCTCAGCGCCAGGATAACTATAACGTGTACCTCCCCTTCTACCCCTTCACCGTAGAAAAACTCAATCTCAACTCCGGCGAACTGGATTCCGTGATCCAGAAAGCGTCCGTGGCCGTACAGATACACGACCCGCGCGGCCGCTGGATAGACGACTGTTTCCTGCTCATCGGCAAAGCCTATTATTACAAAGGCGACTGGGAGAATGCGAACAATACTTTCCAGTACATCAATACCAAGTTTGCACCTAAAAAGAAGTCGGAATACAATACCGTGGTGGGCCGCAGCGAAGATGACCGCCTGTCCATCTCCACCCGGGAAAAACAAAAAGACTGGTACAGCCGCAAGTTCAGGCACAAAGCCGCCCGCAACGACGCCTTTATATGGCAGGCCCGCGCCTTCCTGGAGCAGGGCAAACATGACGAAGCCCAGTCGCTGCTGAACATCCTCGTGGCCGACCCTTATTTCCCCAAAAGGCTGAACGGCCAGCTGGCGGAATTGCAGGCATGGCGTTTTTACAAACAGGGCCTTTACGCCCAAACCATCGCCCCGCTGGAAGAAGCCATTAAAAAATCGAACAGCGGCCGCGCCCAGAAAGCCCGCATGAGTTTTATACTGGGCCAGCTGTATGCTGCGCAGGGCCGGCAGGATTCCGCCATGGACGCCTTCCGCCACGTGATCGCCCTGAAGCCGGACGCCACCATGGACTTCAATGCCCGCGTGCAGATTGCCAAAGCGAACGTAAGAGCGAACGGCGGCAGCCTCGAAGAAAGCATCGCCGCATTGCAGAAAATGCTGCGCAAAGAACGTTTCATCCCCTTCCGCGACGCGATCTATTACCAGATGGCCGCGCTTTGTGCAAACGAACAGCCGGAACGGGCGATCGAATTCCTGCAGAAATCACTGAAGGTGGAAAGCGCCAACATGCTGCAGAAAACACTCACCTTCAAAGGCATGGCGGATATCTATTATTTCCGGAAAGACTACGCCGCCGCACAGAAATATTACGACAGCACCTCGCTGATCATGGGCCCTGATTTTGAAGAGGCCAAACTCGTGAACGCCCGTAAAGAGGCGCTGGCTGAAGTAAGGGACAAGCTGCGCATCATGCACCTGGAAGACAGCCTGCAAACCCTCGCCTCCCTGTCTCCCGCCCTCCGCGACTCCATGCTGGCCAAACAGGTGAGCGCCATCAGGGCCGCCAAAGCCGCTCCTGAAAAAAGCAAAGGCGGCGCGTCCATAGAAAACTCGCAGCCGAAGTTCACCACGAACAGCGGTTACAGCAGCCCCTCCTTCGGCCCCGCGCCGGAAGCCGGCGGCGACTGGTATTTCTACAATACCAGCAGCAAAAGCACCGGATATTCCGAGTTCAAACGCCGCTGGGGCAACCGTGCCCTGAAAGACAACTGGCGCCGTACCCAGAGCACCAACCTGCTGGGGTCAGGCAACAATGCCGCCGTGGAAGAAACCGCCCCGGAATCAGACGTTGCAGCCGCTATCGCAAGTTTGCCCGCGGACAGAATCAACACTTCGCTGCTTGCGGAAAACCTCCCCAATACGCCCGAAAAGATGGAAGAATCGCGCACCCGGCAGCTGGAAGCCTGGTACGACCTGGGCAAGATCTACAACGATAAGCTGGACGATCCCCGTGAAGCGATCAGAACCTACGATTCACTGCTGGACAGGTTCCCGGAGAACCCTCGCAGGGTAGAAGAGCTGTATTCGCTCTACATCTGGCACAACCGGATGAACCACACCCAGGAGGCCACCCGCTATAAACAACTGATACTCACCCAATACGCCGGCACGAACTATGCGAACATCCTCCAGTTCGGCCTGCCCAAAGACGAGGATAAAACTAAAACCAGCGCCGTGAGCGCCGTTTACGAAGCGGCATACAATGCTTACCGCTCCGGTAACTACGATACGGTTTTTGTACTCAGGAAGTACGCGGATTCCACATTCGGATACAACTCCCTCCAGGCAAAATTCGACCTGCTGGAAGCCATGACCATCGTCAAAACTTCTTCAGAAGATTCTGCTAAAGCCGCTATCGCGGGCATTATTGCGAAATACCCCGGAGACGGGCCTATCCTCGCGCAGGCCAAAGCCATCCAGGATGTGCTGGACCGCCGCCAGCAGATCACCGATTACCTCGGTAAGCTGGAGATCAGCCGGGACAGCAGTACGGCCGCCCGTGTGGACGAAAATATCTCTATCCGCTATCCCTGGCAGACGCCCAAGCCCAACCTCCCCGATTCCACGGCTGCGGCTTCAACGGCCGTAACACCCGTAGTAACAGGAGTGGATTCAGTGGCAGTGGCCGCCGCACCGCCTCCGCCACCCCCTCCGCCGGTTACCCCGTATACGCTGGGTGACGAAAAGGCAGCGATCCCACATTTTGTGGTGATGTATTTCAACAGGGTGTCCAAAGTACTGGTAGATGAAGCCGTGGCGCAGTTCTCCCGGTACAATGCGGAGCAGCACCCGGCGGATAAACTGGAAACCAGCAGTTTTGTGCTCACCCCGACCGAGATCATGGTGATCGTACGGCTTTTCCCCGACGAAGGCAAAGCCCTGAATTATTTTGACGAAGTGGTGAAACAAGCCCCCACGGCTATTATTCCCCGCATCAAACCTACTGAGTATAAATTCTTTATCATATCCAGGGAAAATTTCATCCTGCTGAACAATACCAAAGACATAGAAGGGTATAAGAAATTCTTCGGCAATAACTTCATAACGGAATAATATTTGCACTCCACCCGGGAGCACTATGCCTCCCGGCCTATGAAACCCGGGGAAAACTGCATAATTTTGCATAAACAGACTGTTTCACACATTTTAACATATGAAACCGAGCTTAATAAGATGCCAGATCTTAAGATTTTGCGAGGTTCCATCTGGCCATCAAAGTAGAAGAAAAATATACAGATGAAAAAATCCGTAAAAATATTATGGTATGCCTTTGGCGCCGGTGTGGCTGTATTCCTGCTGCTCCTGCTGCTCATCAACCTCCGCCTGATCGGCCATATGCCCAGCATGGAGGACCTGGAGAACCCAAGGACGTCCCTCGCCTCTGAAGTGATTGCCGAAGACGGCACCATTATGGGGAAATATGTCCAGGTAGACCGTTCCAACGTTGATTATAAAGATATCTCCCAGAACGTGATCAATGCCCTGCTGGCTACAGAAGACCGTAATTTCTACAGCCACTCCGGCATCGATGCCAAAGCCACTGCGGCTGTGCCGTTTTACCTGCTGATCGGGAAAAAACGCGGTTCCAGCACCATTACCCAGCAGCTGGCTCTCAACCTCCAGCAGGATACAGAAGGTAAAACCCGCTCCCGCAACATGCTGGTCCGTTCTTTCCAGAAACTCTCCGAGTGGGTGATCGCCATCAAACTGGAAAGAAACCTTACTAAAAAGGAGATCATCGCGCTTTACCTGAACACCGTGCCCTTCGGCGATAACGTATATGGCATTGAGAACGGCTCCAGGACCTTCTTCAGCAAAGAGCCCGCGCGCCTTTCCATCGAAGAGGCCGCTACGCTGGTAGGTATGCTGAAAGGCTCCACCCAGTACAATCCCCGCAGGAACCCGCAAATGGCCCGCGACAGGCGCAATACCGTGATCAACAACATGGTGGACGAAGGATACATCACCAAAGCGGATGGCGAAGCCGCCAAAGGCCGCCCCATCGTATTACGTTATAACAAGATCGACCACAACAAAGGCCTCGCTCCTTACTTCCGCGAAGTACTGAGAGCGGAACTGAAAGCCTGGTGCAAAGAGCATAAAAAAGCAGACGGCACCGAGTACAACCTCTATCGCGACGGCCTCAAAATATACACCACCATCAATCCCCGCATGCAGCTGTATGCGGAAGAAGCCGTGGCCAAACACCTGAAAGACCTGCAAAAGTCTTTCCAGCAGCAGGCCAACATCAAAACCGGCAAGATCTGGAAAGACCCGCTGGCCGTGAAAGACCTGCCCGTGTTCATCCGTGAAAGCGACCGCTACAAACAGATGAAAGAAGACGAAGCCACGGACGAAGAAATAGAAAAGGCATTCAACACCCCCACCAAAATGCAGGTGTTTGCCTGGAAGAGCTTTACTGAAAAGGACCTCAATGTGACCGATACCCTGATGACGCCGCTGGACTCCATCAAATATTCCAGGGCTATCCTCCAGACCGGTTTTATGGCAATGGACCCTGAAAGCGGTGAAGTAAAAGCCTGGGTAGGCGGCCCGGATTTCCGTTATTTTAAGAACGATCACGTATCCAAAACGCTCCGCCAGGTAGGTTCTACCTTCAAACCATTCCTCTACTGCTTTGCATTGATGAACGGCTTCAACCCGAACACCATGCTGCCGAACGAACCGATCAGCATCGGCAACTGGACGCTAACCACCAACTCGGAAGGCAGCGTGGGCGGTTCCATTTCCATGGCGGGCGCACTGGCCAAATCGCTGAACCTGGTGAGCGCATACCTCATCAAACAATTTGGCGCCAAAGCATTTGCCAACTTCGCCAATACCAAGATCGGCTTCCAGTCGAACAAGATCGAGCCGTATCCTTCCATTGCGCTGGGTACTTCCACACTTTCCCTGTTTGACATGCTGAGGGCCTATACGATGTTCCCCGCGAGGGGCGTGATCACCACACCGATCTACGTTACCCGCATCGAAGACCGTAACGGCAACATCTTGGAAACAAATGTGCCTGAGAAAAAAGAAGTGATCAGCGAAATAGACGCATACACCATGGTGAAAATGATGGAAGGCGTAACCACCACCGGCGGTACCGGTGCAAGGTTGCGTTTCCGTTACAACATCCCCGGTGAAGTAGCTGGCAAGACCGGTACTACAAACAGCAACACGGACGGCTGGTTCATCGGCTACACCCCGCAGCTGCTGGCCGGCGCATGGGTAGGCTGCGACAACAACTACCTCCGCTTCAACAGCACGGCGCTGGGCCAGGGTGCAAACACCGGCCTGCCTATCTGGGCGCTGTTCATGCAGAAAGTATACGCGGACAAAACGCTGGGCGTAGATCCGAACTCCAAGTTCCCGATCCCCGCAAACATGCAGAACGACCTTTACTTTAATTACGACAGCAACGTACAGCCCGGCGCGGAAGCGGAAGATTTCGGCAACGGCGCCGCCAGCGACTACGAAACGATAGACCTGCGCGATTACGGCGAGCCCGCGGAGCCTGCAAAGGAAACACCCAAAGATCAGCCTAAAGAGCAGCCCAAAGACAATAAAGACAAAGAGAAAAGGAAAGACGAGCAACAGCCAGCCCCCGCCCAGCAGGGAAGTAACCCGAAGGCGGTGATGCCGGCGAAGCCGAAGAATAATTGATTGTCTTTCTGAATGATATTGGAAAAGGCCGGCAGATACTGCCGGTCTTTTTATTTTACCATGACATCTACGACTGAAGACCGCGAACAATATATAGCCTGAGCCGCACAAAGTGCCAAAAGATAAATGGACAATAAGGCTCCCAGGTAATAATAAAGGATAGACATTGTATTAGACTGAATCTCATCGGGCAGCCAGATATCCGTTGCCTCATCAGAATATCCTTCCAGCATCATACTGTTGACCGCAGATATGGATCTGTTTACTTTCATCAATGAATCGTACACCGGGCGGGCTGCGGACAAAACTGTATTCCCCACTACAACCGTCTGTTCTTTAAGCCTGTCCGTAGCAGTATTGTTGAAATACACAGATTGGTAATGAAAAAACTGAAATAGGGATAACAATAACAAAACAGCAGATGCAATCCACCATTTTAATGCATATTTTTTTTGCCTGAAACGATTCATCGGGTAAATCAATACCAGGGTTACCACTACTATAAGGACCTTTGAAAGGGTAAGAATGTTTACAGAAGCCAGCGAAGTGGACTGGTTGATTCCTGGTGAGATCAACACTTCGGAAATCATCGTAACAAATGCTAGTGCGAAAGCAAGGAGAATATTCCAGTAACGTTTAAGCAGCGTAAGAGCACCCATCATTGTTCTGTAATTAAAAATGCTATTTCAAGTGTACCCATTGTCCTCCGCAGTGTTTCAACCCTTGATTGTATTATTTTTCCGTTCTTTTCGATCCAGACCAGTTTTATACCTGGTGAGATATTTTTTTCATTTCCAAATGTGGGAATAAACACTGTAACATTCTTTGGCAAATTGGAGAGCTGGGGTTTCAGGTAACCTGTATAGCCTCTTAACTCTTCGTCTCCCTTACTATCCATCACCTTTAATTTGACCCTGACGGTCGTAAGTGGGTTATTGGGGTCCGCTCCCATGCCCGGGAACCAACATTTGGCGGCAATATCATCATGTAGAAAACGGATCAACGGCTGCTTTACCTTCGGATCATCCGTTCTCAATATGCTGTCTATAACCTGCCCATAGTTTCCGAGATCATCTGCATAATATGGAATCAGGGAATCGCGCTCTCTGAGCATGGCAGGTAATTGTCGTGTTTTATGCTGGATCAATATCAATAGCGAGTCATTTGATCCGTCGAAAGAACCAGAACACAAATTCCTTTGTAGTTCATGCGTAATAAGGCTGTCTATGCGCTTAACGGCTATTGTTACTGAATCCTCTTTGCAGTGGAGATTTTCAGGCACGGCGCTACGAAATGACGGGGGATTGGTTAAAAGGTATAGTAAAAGGGCCAGGGGAAGCTTGTACACAGGTGGTATTTTCTGTTAAAATACGGATTTGCTCTATATATTCAAATTTTCATGCTAGTGACGAATATTTTGCCTAATTTGTTTTTAAATACCTTTGATTCTGTATGAGATCCCTTATTTTTTTATCCCTTATACTCATACTGGGTTCTTCCCCCCGAACATTTGCCCAAACAGGCTTCTTTTGTGGTTATAACCCGGTAAATGAAAAAGACCCCTTCAAGGAAAATCTTTGCCAGTTCTTTGGCGCACTGCCAGATCAGGAAGCAACAAAAGTAGTGGAAGCTATTCTGGGAAAGATAGGCGTAAAGAACAGTATCAAGATCGTACCCTGCCTGAAGATCAAAAACTGCTACGCATGGTTCTACAACGACCCTAAACATCCCGGGCAGTATATTTTATATGATCCTGTTTTCCTGGAAAAGATCAAAAACACCGCTGCTGCGGACTGGGGTGCCAAGTGTGTTCTAGCACATGAAGTAGCCCATATACTGTTTGGTCATACTTTTGAATCGCAAGGTTCCAATCCGGATTTTGAACTGGCTGCGGATAAATGGTCCGGATATGCCTTATACAAACTGGGCGCTCCTGAAAAAAGCATACTCGACGGCGTGATAAACTATGCGGAAGACAAACCTTCTCTTACGCATCCGCCAAGATCAGAAAGACAAAAAGCTGTCATCCAGGGATACCAGGAAGCGCAACAGGAATATCGCGCTACTACCTCTCAACTATCTGCCAATATCATGGAACAGGCCCGTAAAAAATATGAATCCGCTATAACCACACCGGACCTTCACGCCAGAGTCGTGAAGCTTTCTGAAGCAATTACCCTGAATCCGAAATACAGCGCCGCATATTATGCTCGGGCTGATGCCTATAATAATATGGATTCCACAGACGCCGCGCTGAGAGAAGTAAATAAAGCCATCGAGTTTAACGTTAATGATGCCAATTATTATTACCTTAAATCCGGAATCCTCAAAAATAAAGGGCAGTCCCCCGCCGCCATACGGTCCATTGAAACCGCTATCTCCCTTAATCCAGGCCTGATGCAATACCGGATTATGCATGCTCTCTTACGTATCAATAACAAGGAATACGATCAATGCATCAAGATATGCAACGAGGTATTGCAAAGCGACAAGGGCAACGAAGATGGTTATTTTTACAGGGGTCAAAGCTACCTGGCGCTTTCAAAATTCCCGGTGGCCATTGAAGATTTCAGTAAAGCCATTAGCTTTCGTCCGAATCATTTTTTGTATTACAGAAGCAGGGGAAGATGTTATAGTGAAACAGGCAATTATACAGCCGCTCTTGCTGATTACAAAAAATCATTGCTGCTAAACCCTTCAGATGCCGAAACCAAAAAACTTATCGAATCTGTTAATAAAAAGCTAAGTGACGAACTTACAAAAACCAGAGGATATGTAAATGATGTAACCTTGGACCCGAACGTTACCAGGAACAACCTATATGGTATGGAAATTACAACGGATTTTAATGTCCAGAATATGAAAGGGATTAACGGAAAGGCTGTTGCTTATTTTTATTTTGAAGATGGAACACCATTAGTAACCAGCATCGATCGTTACCGAACAGCGGCCGGTGAATTATCCAGCAGTACTGACTTCCGGCCCGGGTATCATCCTGCTGATTTTAAAGCTCTGAAGATATTTCTTCCCTATAATATCCTTATTCTTCCGCAAGGCTCCATCCGGCTAAAATACCAGGTCTGTATATTTTCCTACAAGAATAATGTACCTGTGGAACTTTGCAGGAGTGAGTTCAAACGGTTTACGCTGAACGTTCAATACGAATAGCGAGATGTTCCGGCTTTATTTTTCCCCCTTATACTCCAGCTTATCCACCTTCATCGCATTATTGATCAGCTGCACCGCTATCTCCAGTATCCCCGCTTCTTCCTTCGCCTTCACTTTCGGCGCATCATCGGTGGGCTTGTGATAGTCATCGTGGCCACCGGTGTGGAAAAATAATACCGGTACGCCCGCCACATAAAAACTGTTATGGTCGGAGCCGCCTTTGCCGGCGGCGTCTGTAAAGAACTTAATGCCTTCGTATTGCACGCCTTTGAATATCTCCGGCCATTCTTCCGCGGAACCATAACCGCCGATGCCGACGCCCCGCTCAGGGTTGTAACGGCCGATCATATCCATGTTCAACATAAAATGCACATTACTGAGCGAATCCACGGGATTTTTTGTGAAGTATTTGGAGCCCTGCAGGCCCAGTTCTTCGCCGCCAAAGGCGATGAACATAAAATTGAACGGTTCCTTCCCGCCGTTCTGTATATAATAACGGGCCAGCTCCAGCAGGCCTGCCACGCCGGAGGCATTGTCGTCCGCGCCATTGTGTATCTGGCCAACGGGATACCTGCCGTCAAATAAACCTGCTGTGCCCAGGTGGTCGTAATGAGCGCCGATGATGATCGTATAAGGAGCACCGTTGTCCAGGTAACCGATGACGTTGCGGCTGCGCAGATCTGTGTGTTTGCCGCGGCTGAAGGTAAAGTCCTGGTACCAGGCATCGTGGTTCCCCGGTTCGAGGCCCAGCTTGCGGAATTGTTTCATTACATATCCGCTGGCTTTTGTACCGCCCTTTTCTTCCGTTCCACGGCCTTTCAGTTTGTCGGAGGATAAATACTTCACCGTTTCCGTGATCCTTTCCGCTGAGGGCTTATAATCCTGCGCAAAGCCCGTAAGGCCCGCGAGTAATAATCCTGCTAATACTGTTACTCTCATATCTTGTTTAAAATAAGAAGGCTCCATATGGTGGAGCCTTCTTTATCAGGAAATTTTTATTTCTTTTTTGGTTTCGGTTGTTGTTTCTGTACTTCCTGCTGGCGTTTCTGCATCTCTTCCAGTTTCTCGGCCCACTTGCTTTTGCTCGCCGGCTTCGCTTTGTTCGCCTGGATCTTCGCGTGGATCTTGTCGTGGTTGATGATGAACGTCTGGATCACCCATTGCAACGCGATACTGATCACGTTGCTCAGGAAATAATAGTACGTGAGCGCCGCGGCCATGCTGTTGAAGATACCCAGCAGCATCACGGGGAATACATAAGGCATGTATTTCATTACGGGGTTGCTCTGGTCCGTCATACCGCGGTTGTAGAACGCGAGCACGAGGCTGGTAATCGTCATCAGGATGGTGAACAAACTGATGTGATCGCCGTATAAAGGGATCATGAAACCGAAGTTGTAAATGGAATCGTAGGTGGAAAGGTCTTTCGCCCACAGGAAACTTTCCTGCCTCAGCTCAATGGAAGAGGGGAAGAAAGAATACATCGCCACGAGGATGGGCAACTGCAGCAGTGCCGGCAGACAGCCGCCGAGCGGGTTCACGCCCGCGCTGCGGAAAAGTTTCATCTGCTCCATGCCAAAGGCCTGCTGATCGTCTTTATGTTTTGCCCGCAGTTCGTCCAGTTCGGGTTTCAGCACCTTCATTTTGGCGGCTGATACGTAACTCTGGTAGGTGAACGGTGCGATGATCAGGCGGATGAAGATGGTGAGCAATAAGATAATGAGACCGTAGTTGCTGGTAAGGCCGCCAAGGAAGTCGAATACCGGGATGATGATCCAGATGTTCACATACTTCACAAAAGCAAAGATACCTGAGCCGAGGGGGATGATCTTTTGCAGACCGATGTCCATGGCTTTGAGGGTCTTGTATTTGTTCGGGCCGTAATACACTTCCACGGGGAAGCTGTAAGTGGCCGCGCCATTGTAGGGAATAGTCAGCGTGCTCATCTGCTGGCCAACGATATTGGCGCTTTCCGGTACTTTGGAGTGGATCTCCGCGGAGGCGAACTTATCTTTTTTGGCGATCAGGGTGATGTTGAAGAACTGTTGCTTGAAGCTGATCCACTGAAGCGGTTTGCCTAGCTTCTCCTCGCTTTTGTTCTGCAGGGTGAAGTAGTCGTGTTCTTCATTTTCATAGCGGTAATGCACCTGGTTGTTCAGCCGCTCCTGCTTCATGTCGTGCTCCTGGAGGTTCGCCTGGCTGTTCCATTGCAGGTTCAGGTTGCCTTTCGGCAGGATGTTCTGCATGTTCACCAGGTTGATGGTATAATCCACCAGGTAGCTGTCGTTTTTCAGCATGTATTGATACTCGATGTATTGGTTCGCGCCGGCGGCAAGGCGGTAGCTGATGCTCTGGCTGCCGTCAGGATGTTTTTCAATCTGGCCGGGTGTGAAATATACATCTGAAGTATTGAGCGTCTGATTGTTAGGCAGGGGAAGTTTCAGCCCGGTCCTGTTAAAAGAGCCTTGCTGGAGGAAAAGGGGCTTTCCGTCTGAGGATTTGAACTCCGTCAGCTGGATGAGTTTGGGCTCACCGCCTTTGTTGCTGAAAGTGATCTTAACGAGTTTGTTTTCCAGTACGGCGGTTGCTTCAGTACCGGTAGCGCCCGCGGCATAGGGACCGTATTCTGCGCTGAAAGCGGCGGAATCAATAACCGCTGCGCCGGTGCTGTCTTTCAGTGTGGCAACGGGTTTCGCCTGCTCGTCCTTGGGCTTATTCAGGTTGGCTATGGAATCCTGACGGGCCTTCTCCAGTCTCGCGTTTTCAGAGCTTTTCTGATTCCAGAAAATATACCCGATCAGTAAAGCGCCTAATAACACAAAACCGATGACCGAATTTCTATCCATGTCGAAAATTAAAATTTAAGGAGCAAAGGTAATATTTACGGCATAATGATGCACGATTTCTGCCGGGTAGAAATGTTAAATCATTTACCGGCAGGAACCGTGCATCACTTGATGATTATTTTATTCATGTATTACTTTCTCTTCGGCCTGTTTAGCCTTGCCGTTTTTGTTCTCGGCAAAGCTCTTGGCGGCTTCTATGAAGCTCACGAAGAGAGGAGCCGGGCTTTCCACGGTGCTTTTCAGCTCCGGGTGGAACTGGCCGCCTACAAAGAAAGGATGGCCGGGCAATTCGATCATTTCCACGAGGCCGGTTTCCGGGTTTTTACCGGAGGCTACCATACCCGCCTGCTCCAGTTGCTGGAGATAGTCGTTGTTGAACTCATAACGGTGCCTGTGACGCTCCGTGATGGCCGTTGCGCCGCCATAGATGGCCGATGCCTGGGATCCGGGCTTCAGGTCGCAGGCGTAAGCGCCCAGGCGCATGGTACCGCCCATTTTGGTGATCTTTTTCTGCTCTTCCATGAGGTTGATCACCGGGTAAGGCGTTTCCGGGTTCATTTCGGTGGAGTGCGCTTCGCGAAGGCCCAGTACGTTGCGGGAATATTCCACTACGGCCATCTGCATACCAAGGCAGATACCGAAGAACGGCAGGCTGTTTTCACGGGCATACTGGATAGCCGTGATCTTGCCCTCTATGCCGCGGTGGCCGAAGCCGGGTGCTACTAAAAGCCCATCGAGGTTTTTCAGTTTCTCGCTTACGTTTTCGGGCGTAATATGTTCAGAGTGAATATTTTGTACAATTACCTTGCATTCGTTCACCGCGCCGGCGTGGATAAATGACTCCAGGATGGATTTGTAAGCATCCTGCAATTCCACGTATTTGCCGATCAGGCCGATGGTCACTTTGGATTTGGGGTATTTCAGTTTGTCCAGGAACTCGCGCCATTTCACCAGTTCGGGTTCTTTTTCAACGGGCAGCTTCATCTTTTTGAGACAGATCACGTCCAGCTTCTCGCGCATCATTTCCAGGGGCACTTCGTAGATGGTTCCTACGTCGTTCGCTTCTATCACCGCTTCTACCTGTACGTTACAGAACAGGGCGATCTTCTTTTTCAGCTCGCGGTACATCGGCTCTTCCGTACGGCACACCAGGATGTCCGGGTGAACGCCGTTTTCGCTGAGCAGTCTTACGGAGTGTTGGGTAGGTTTGGTTTTCAGTTCCTTAGCCGCGCGCAGGTAAGGGATGAGGGTGAGATGCACCACCAGGCAGTCTTCTTCGCCCAGTTCCCATTGCAGCTGGCGTACAGCCTCAATGTAGGGCAGGGATTCGATGTCGCCCACGGTGCCGCCCAGCTCGGTGATCACGATATCATATTTGCTGTCCTTGCCCAGGAGCAGGATGCGGCGTTTAATTTCGTCTGTAATGTGCGGGATCACCTGTACCGTTTTACCGAGATAAGCGCCTTCACGCTCTTTGTTGATCACGGTCTGGTAAATGCGGCCGGTGGTCACGTTATTGGCCTGTGAGGTGGGCGTATTCAGGAAACGCTCATAGTGGCCAAGGTCCAGGTCGGTTTCGGCGCCATCTTCGGTTACATAACATTCCCCATGCTCATAAGGGTTCAATGTACCCGGATCCACATTGATATATGGATCAAATTTCTGAATTGTCACTTTAAAGCCGCGCGCCTGCAATAGTTTAGCGAGGGACGCTGCGATAATTCCTTTACCCAATGAGGAAGTAACACCTCCCGTAACGAAGATATATTTTGCCATAAAAAACTAAGTTCCTGAAATTTTTACTTGACCAAAGAGGAAGTGCTGCCGGGACTGTAATGGTGTATCCTGTCAAGTAATTTACTTCCGTAAGGTCATGCAAAGATACACAAATTTGCCTCCCACCCAAGTTCAATTTCCCGGAGGGCGTTCCAAAATCCGCGCAAATCCAATACCATATTGCCTTTCAAAAAATTAACAGAAATATCTCCCGTTGCTCTTTCCCGCCGCGGTGTGGAATCTCCCGTTCTTCTTTTGTACCGTGGCGGCTACGTACCCGGCAAATGCAGGCGGGCATTTCAAATATTCCGGCAACATTCCGCCCTGATTTCCATTGCCTCGCGGCGCTTCCCTCCTTCGCCGCTCTCACCGACGGGAATTATCATAGCATTACCGTAATTTTGCGTCCTGAAGCCGGGCATGAGAAATATTTGTCATACAAGAGACATTCCCGCCAGGCTCCATCCGACCATTAAAAAGTCGATTATTAACGGATGACATGCAATTCCATCCGACAATTAAGAAAATCAGTTATTAACGGATGAAATCATTTGATATGACCTTAACGCCAAAAAAGGCACACGATTCCCTGATCCAGATGACGGAGCTGGTGCTCCCCAACGATACCAATACCTTCGGCAACCTGATGGGCGGCCGGCTGATGTACTGGATGGACATCGCCGCCGCGCTGGCCTGCATGAAACACTGCGCCGCGCCGGTTGTAACTGCCTCTGTGGACAATATCTCCTTCGAAAACCCCATCAAACTGGGCAACGTGGTGCATATCGAAGCCATCGTGACCCGTGCCTTCACCACTTCCATTGAAGTGCATATGAAGGTGTGGGGAGAAGACCCGGTGCTGCAATACCGCTACAAATCCAACGAAGCGTTTATGACCTTCGTAGCCCTGGACCCAAACGGCAAATCCCGCCCCGTGCCGCCGGTGGTGGCCGAGTCCGAAGAAGAAAAAAAATTGTTTGAAGGCGCCCTGCGCCGCCGCCAGCTGAGACTGATCCTGGGAGGCAAAATGAAACCCGCCGACGCGGGTGAGCTGAAAGCCCTGTTTTACGAGCAACAATAACCCGGTGAGAATATTATAACAAAGGCCGTCCCCGAAAGCATTCGGGACGGCCTTTGTTATTCAGATACTATTTTAACACCCCTTCCCGCCCGCTCTCCTATACCTCTCCTATACGTATCCTATACGTACGGTATACTTTGGGTACAGGTGAATAAAATACCGGTTTTAAAACAAAGAGGCCGCCTCAACGGAGACAGCCTCTTTTTCTGTATATGAATCGATCTATCTAAATCAGTCTTTGCTGACCAGTACACTGGTGAGCTCGTTCAGTTTTTTCACTTTGTCGGCAAAATCCCCTTTCAGCCGGTCGCGGATGGCCTGGAGATGATGCAGCACGTTTTCCAGTTGCTCCGGGATCGCATCGTTCAGCACTTCCTTCAGCCTTTTGGCGATGGTGGGCGATTTGCCGTTTGTACTGATGGCGATCTTCAGGTTGCCTTTCTGCACCACGGAGCCTAGGTAAAAGTCGCAGAGGGCGGGCGTATCCGCCACATTGATCAATACCCTGGAAGCTTTCGCCTTTTCCCAGATGCAGCTGTTCAGCTCTTTATCCGCCGTGGCGGCTATCACCAGGTCTTTCCCGAAGAGGTCTCCGCAGGAAAACTCCTTCTGCACCAGCGTTACGTTGTTATATCCTTCGGTGATACCCGCCATTTCGGGGGCAAACCAGGTGGCTACAACGGTTACGCGGGCTGCCGGGCAGTTTTGCAGGATGGCCGATACTTTCTCGCAGCCTACGTTCCCGGCGCCTACTACCAGCACCTGGAGCTGATCCAGCTTAAAGAAAACGGGAAAAAGGTGATTTTGCTCCATGATCAAACGGCTAATTTGTAATTGTCGGCCAGTTTGGTCTGCAGTTCCTGGAATGCTTCGTGGAACCGTACCACCTCGCCTATCACGATGATCGCGGGATTTTTCAGCCCTTGTTCCTCCGCAAATACGGGAAGGTCCTGCGCCACGCCCACGCCTATTTTCTGGGTAGGCAGGGTGCCGTTCTGAATGATGGCTGCGGGCACCTGGCCTTTGCCGAGCTGGGCATAAATATCCGCGATCTCCTGCAATTTACTCATTCCCATGAGGATTACCACGGTGGTATCCGCCTGGATAGCGAATTCCAGGTCGCGGGACAGCTTGCCGTCCTGCGTGGTGCCGGTGATCACCCAAAACCCCTCGCTCACGTTCCTTGCGGTGACGGGTATTTTGTTCACGCCGGGTACGGAAATGGCGCTGCTGATGCCGGGGATCACTTCCGTTTCGATGCCGTACTGCTGAGCTGCCGCCAGCTCTTCCTGGCCGCGGCCGAATACGAAAGAGTCTCCGCCTTTCAGGCGTACCACGCTGCCGTAGGTGAGGGCATATTTCACGATCATGCGGTTGATCTCCGCCTGGGTATACACGTGCATGCCTGCGCGCTTTCCTACAAAGCGTTTCAGGCAGTTCTGCGGTGCATGGTCAAGGAGCTCGTTGTTAGACAGGGCGTCATACAGTATCACGCGGGCTTGCTGGATCGCTTTCAGTCCTTTTACGGTGATCAGTTCCGGGTCTCCGGGTCCAGCTCCTACCAGCGTCACTTTGGGTTGTTGTGTTTGCATGATCGTACAATTTTTATGGTTGGTATATCAGGCGTTCGCGTTTGCCGTCTGCTTCTCCGTGCGGTATTGCTGCGCTTTGTCGTAGAAGGCTTTTGCCTGTTGGTAATATTGTTTGGCGAAGCTCTCGGTAGGCTCGTGCTGGTTGATCTGCAGCACAAGGCTCTTAAAGCTTTCGGCCGGTACTTTGAATTTGCCGGTTTCCACGAAATGTTTGTCGAAATCGTTCATGATGCCATGCTGTGTGTTACAGTTCACGTTTTCGTCCAGCAGGATGCTTTTCGCGGTCTGGATGAGGCAGGCGTAGGAATGGTAAATACCATCGGCCCATGAATTGTTCGCAAAGCTCTGCGCGGCCCATTCCAGTTTTTCTTCCGCTTCAAACAGCAGGGTGGCAATCAGGTCGATCATTACGCCGGCACATTCGCCCACGCCGATCGCCGTGCTGAACCCTTCCGCCTGGCCCCAGTCGATGAAATCACCGTCCTTGAGGCTGGTGAGGTCCGCGAGCGGTTTCAGCAGTTCGTAGAAATATTTTTCACCGTTACGGTCGTAATAGTCGTTGAACAGTTCTTTGTCCTTTGCATTGGCTTCGTAGTTGTGCAGCAGGGTGCGCAGTACGTCAGGACCACGACGGCTGGGCACTTTCAGTACCTTGTCTGAGATCCTTCCCGCACCGTCCGTGAGCACACCGCCGCCGAGCAGTACCTGCAATGCAGGCAGTACTTTACCGCCGCTTTTCAGGGAGGAGCCGTGGAAACCGATGTGGGCAAGACCGTGCTGGCCGCAGGAGTTCATACAGCCGCTGATCTTTATTTTGATATCGTTGTTGTAGATCAGGTCCGGGAATTCTTCGTGGATCACCCGTTCCAGTTCCGCGGCGATGCCGGTGCTGCTGGAGATGCCAAGGTTACAGGTATCTGTGCCGGGGCATGCGGTGATGTCCGCCACGCTGTCAAAACCCGCCGCCTTAAATCCTGCTTCTTCCAGCAGGGAGAAGATATAAGGCAGGTTCTCTTCGCGCACAAATTTCAGCAGCAGGCCCTGGTTCACGGTCACGCGTATATCATCGGCCACTACCGGGCGGAGTTTTTCAACCAGCGCGCGGGAAGTGTGGGATTTGATATCACCCAGCGGTACGCGGATGTAAGCGCCGAAATAACCTTCCTGTTTCTGTTCAAAGGTGTTGGTCTTTTTCCAGGCTTCAAACTGCTTCTGGTCCTGGATGGTGAAAGCGGGAGCGGTGAAACCGTCCGCCGGCACTACGTCCGCGGGCCATGCAGCATAATCTATGGCTACTGTTTTGGATTTGATGGCTTTGTATTCCTCTTTTACCAAACGCTCAAATTCTTCCATACCGATCTTCTGGATGAGGAATTTGATACGCGCCTTGTGACGGCTGGATCTTTCGCCATGACGGTCGAACACCCGGAGCACGCTTTCGATGTAAGGGATCAGCTGATCCGCTTCCAGGAATTCGAAGGCCGTTTTGGCGAGGTAAGGCTGGGCGCCGAGGCCACCGCCTACCAGTACTTTAAAACCACGCACTTCCTTGCCGTCCACGATGCGGATCTTGGGGATCACGCCGAGGTCGTGCATGAAGGTGAGGGCGGTATCTTTTTCGCTGGAGGAGAAGGCCATTTTGAATTTACGGCCCATGTCCTGGCAGATGGGGTTGCGGAGGAAATAACGGAAGGTGGCATCCGCGTAAGGCGTGATGTCAAATGGTTCTTCCGGGTCAATACCTGCTTTATCAGAAGCGGTGATATTACGGACGGTGTTGCCGCAGGCTTCGCGAAGCGTGATATCGTCCAGTTCCAGTTTGGCCCACAGCTCGGGCGTTCTGTCCAGCGACACAAAATGTATCTGGATATCCTGCCGGGTGGTGAGGTGAAGGTTACCGGTGGAATATTCGTCTGAAATGTCTGCAATGCGGTTCCATTGCTGAAGGGTCATTTTGCCGTACGGCAATTTGATGCGGACCATTTGCACACCCTGCTGGCGCTGACCGTATACGCCGCGCGCAAGGCGGAGGCTGCGGAATTTCTCGTCGGACATTTTGCCCTCGCGAAACAGCCTGATCTTTTGTTCCAGTTCAATAATGTCCCGTTCTACGATCGGATTTTCCAGTTCGGTTCTGAAACTTTGCATGATAATTGAATTGCTCGTTATTTAATGGTATTCATCCCGTTAATATTTGTCTTCTTATAGGCCGGATGGAACCTTTTTGGTTTCATAACTACTACTTCCGGCACAGGCCTATAATATAAACAAAGCCCCCGTTTGCATATCGGAGGCTGTCGTTGTATGATTCTGAATTCAGATAATTCATATGTAGATTCCTCCTCAGTCCGTTGAGACTGACCAACAGCACATGCGCATATTCATTCTTACTGATACTGTATTGCCCATTTTCCTATAGAATTTGTAGAGTAATACAAAGGTATAGGTCCGGGTCGTAAACACAAAACTTTTTTTGATAAAAAACGGGGTTGAATTTTAGAAAATATCTAATAAGTAAGCCCGGGGCAGGCGGAAAGCCGTTTGGCTGCTGATGGGGCGCAGCTCCGGGGAAATGGCTCATCAGTAGCCAGGGGAGGCGGGCCCGGCTGTAAATGGGCAGCCGGAATGGCATTTCTCCTTCAACTTCGTACCTTTGCGGCGCAAAAAGTACAATAATGATCAATACGGTGATATTTGACATGGACGGCCTGCTGGTGGATTCCGAGCCTCTCTGGGGCGTCGCTATGCGGGAGGTGTTTTCAACGGTAGGCGTTTCCCTCTCCCCCGAACTGACCCACTTAACTACGGGCCTGAGAACCAAGGAAGTAGTGAGCTACTGGCATAATTATTTCAAATGGAACAGCAAAAGCGCCGAACAGGTCACCACCGAGATCATCGACAGCGTAACCCATAAGATACTGCATGAGGGCCAGGGCATGGAAGGCCTCCATTATATCCTGGATTTTTTCCGCAGCCGCGGCTTCGGCATCGGCCTGGCCTCCTCCTCTCCCATGAGCCTTATCCAGTCCGTGCTCAGCCACCTGGATATCCGCTCTTCGTTCGACGCGGTGGTTTCCGCCGAATTTGAGCCGTACGGCAAGCCCCACCCCGCCGTTTACCTCGCCTGCGCGGGAGAGCTGAACGCCAATCCCCTGAACTGCCTTGCATTTGAAGACTCCGTAACGGGCATGATAGCCGCCAAAGCCGCCCGCATGAAGGTGGTAGTGGTGCCTGAAGCGCATAAAAGAACCGAACCGAAGTTTGTACTGGCCGATATGAAACTGGACTCCCTGCTGCAATTCGGGGATGAACAGCTGGAACTGCTGCGCAAATAACCCTTTCCCAACGGTGATATCGCCGTTAGAACGCTTTTACTCCGCTGTTACATCACTAATACACGGCCGTTGCAGGCCGGTTACAGGCCGGTATGGGGCCGGTATAACGCCAATTAGAGGCCAGTATGAGCAGGTCCGGAACAGGTTTAAAAGCGGCCTAAGGCCAAACAACGACCGTGCAACCGATCTCATAACAGGATACCCGGTATAAAAAACGGCAGGAACCTTCGCTCCTGCCGTTTGTCTATCAATAGTTAACATGTCTGCTACTTATTCCACCACACTTTCGTGTCCAGCCGGTCGTTGCCCTGCGCGGCTACAGCGGCCTGGTAGTTGTCCCTGTTCACGGTCTGCTCTTTCTGCGGATAATACACCCTGGCAGGAATGGCGGTGCCGGTGATGGGAATGAATTGCTGGTTTTCCGGGGCACCGGGGGCGCCGGGCCATACCACGTCACCGGCTTTCACCAGGAAGCGGGGATAACCCGTTCTGCGGATCTCAGCCCAGGCTTCGTTGCCCTGCATATACAGCGCAAGATATTTCTGGGACAGTACGGTCTCCTGCGTGGCCGCCGGCAGCAGGGCCAGGTATGCGGTCACAGCAACAGGGTCCGCACCCCATTTTTCGAAAGATGCCTGTACGCCTTTTACATAATCCGCCTGGTTCCAGTTACGGTATTCGGACAGCAGGAAATTCACTTCCGCATATTCCAGCAGCACTTCCGTGTAATCGGCGGCATTTACGAGCGTACCGGGCAGGCTGATATCTTCCGCTTTCAGGATAGACGCCACCGTTGCGTTCAGGCCGTAAGGCTGGCCGAGGTATTCGTTGTTTTTGTTCACCCGCGCATACACTCTTAAACGGGGGTCCGGCGCGGCAAAGGGGCCTGCCTGGCCTTTCAGCACATTGATCAGGATGTGGGACACGGAGAAGTCGCGGCGGTTTTCCGTCACGGTGATGCGGTACAGCGGCGCTTCGTTCGGCGCTTTGGCTTCGTATTTCAGCGTGGCGTTTTCCGTGTTGTTTTGGATCAGGCCGCCCGCAATCGCTTCCTGGATATGGGTTTCAGCCAGCTGCGGCAGTTTGGCGCGGACGCGGATGGCGGCGCGCAGCCTCAGCGAGTTGGCAAAACGTTTCCAGAGATCGGGCCTGCCTTTGTAAATACCATCGTAGTTGCCGAAAGTATTGGCGTTCACATCCAGCTGAGCGGCCGCTTCCTTCAGTTCCTTCAGGATGTCCGTATAGATCTTCTGCTGCGAAGCGTATTTCGGTTTCACGATGGCAGGGTTCAGCTTCAGTGCCTGGAAGTCCGGATCGTCGCTGCCGTAGGAGCTGTAGGGAATATCCCCGAAAGCATCCGTGAGGGAAATGAACGCGTAGGATTTCAGGATACGCGCGATCGCGATCTGGTTTTCGTTCGGGCCTACGTTCGCCGTTACTTTCACTTTGGTGAGCGGGTCCGTGTTCAGGCGGATGATCTGTTCCAGGTTGTTCAACGCTTTGTAGGCATTGTCCCAGTAAGCATCTGAATTCGCTCTGGGCAGGTCGTACCGGCTTTCGTTCGTATACTGGTTCTGTGAAAAGTACTGGGCAAAAAGCATGCTCCCCCTGAAGTTACCGACTGAGCCGCGGAGGTTGTCCAGCAGCTGTTTCTGCGCCTGGGAAAGAATGGTGGTGGTGGGCACATCGGAAGGCCTGTTGGGGTCCTTGTTGATGTCCTCGAACTTATCGTCGCTGCAGGCGGCCAGGAACAGTAAAGCTCCAAGCGCCAGCGTATATATTTTAGAAAGTTGTTGTTTCATGGTCGTTCAGTTTACTAGAATTTCACCTGTACAATAAAACCGAATGTTGCAGGCACCGGCAGGTTGCCGCCTTCCACACCCTGGATATTTCCACCGCTGTTCGTCAGTTCCGGATCGATGTAATCGTTCACGGTATAGATGTTCCAGAGGTTCCTGCCGTATGCGGATACACGCACCTGGCGTACAATGCTGGTCTTGGAGAACGGGATGGTATAACCTGCCGTCACTTCGCGCAGCTTCACGTAAGTACCGTCAAAAATGCTCTGCGTGGTGGGGCCGTTGGAGAAACCCAGTGCCCAGTCCATCGCGGAAATGCGCGTGGTGTTCACTTTGGTATTGGACACGCTGTAAGAGCCGTCCGGGTTAAATGTTACGGTACCGTTCACACCGTCCAGCACGAGGCCGTTTTCGCGGATGCCGTTTTCTGCCGTCGGTTTCAGTACACCGGTCTGCATACCCACTTTGTAAGTCTGGGAAAATACTTTCCCGCCTACACGCCCGTCTACGAGAATGCCCGCATCCCAGCGTTTGTAAGTGAAGCGCTGGCCGATACCGAACTGCCATTTGGGGAGAATGCTGCCCAGCGGCACCATTTGCTCCGTGCGCAGGTATGCGCCGTTTGCACCGATCACTTTATTTCCATCGTTGTCATATACAAAATCATATCCAAGGAACTGACCGTAAGACTCTCCTTCCCTGGCCACCAGCGTGATGAGCGTGCCGGTCGGGTCGTTGATGGGATAACTGCTGGCGTCTTCCGTCAGTTTCACCACTTTGTTTTTGTTGGTGCTCCAGTTCAGGTTTACATCCCAGTTAAAATCCTGGTTGGTAACGGGCACTACGTTCAGATTCACTTCCACACCCTGGTTATTGATCTTACCCGCGTTGATGAAACGGGATTCATAACCAAATGCGGTGGACACCGGGATGTTGATGATCTGGTTCCGGCTGTCGTTCGTATACACGGTTACATCCAGGCCCAGCCTGTTGCGGAATGCTTTAAAGCTCACGCCTGCTTCGTAAGAGGAAGTGATCTCCGGCTTCAGCTCAGGGTTCGCGAAGATGGACGGGAGTTTATACCCGGGGTTGCCGTTGAACGCCTGTGTGGCTTCGTATGCCTGCTGCAACTGGTAAGGATCGGTGTCGTTGCCCACCTGCGCCCAGCTGAGGCGGAGCTTCAGGAGGTTGATCCAGCTGGAGGATTTTAATTCACCCAGTTCGCTGATCACGAATGAAGTGGATACAGAAGGATACGCGAAGGAGTTTTTGTCCAGCGGTAAAGTGCTGCTCCAGTCGTTGCGCAATGTTCCGTCCAGGAAAAGGAAACTCTTGTAACCCAGCGATACGCTTCCGAAGAGTGAATAAATGCTCTTGTGGAAGGAGTTGGATTCGTTCAGCACGCTGCTGGCGTTTTTCAGGTTGTAATAGTCCGGTATAATGAGGCCACCCTGTGTGGCAGCGTTGCTGATACGGCGTTTCTGGTTCATGATGTTACCACCCGCGAATGCGGAGAGGCTGAAATCATTCCAGCGTTTTTTTGCGTTGGCGAGAAACTCGTAGTTGAATTCGCTGAAGTTGTTCGAGTATTCGTTGTAAGAGCTCTGGCTGCGGGAGAATACCGCGATCCTGTCCTGGTTCTGGTAATCGTACAGGTCCGCGTTCACTTTGGAGCTGAGTTGTAACCAGCTGTTCACGTCGTAGGAAAGACCGATGTTCCCGTAGAAGCGGTCACGGTTTTCTTCGAGGTAACTTTCGAAGGCGGACCAGAAAGGATTGTCGATGTATTTAGTGGCGCGGCCGGCGGCGGTGTTTTCGTAACTGTTACGGTTCCATGCGCGGGGCGTGCCGTCCGGGCGTTTGTATTCGCGGAGTTTATCGTAGTCCACCTGTACCTGTCCCCACTGGTAGGCTTCCAGCATGATATTGCGGTTGCTGGCGCCGGTCCAGGGCCTGCCGGTGCTTTGGTTTTTTACATAGTTGACGTTCGCGGTGGCCAGGAATTTGCCGAAGCGGGAAGAACCGGAAAGGTTCACCGTATTCCTGTGCAGGCTTGAATTGGGTATGGTACCACGAACGGCGCGATTGGTATAGGAGAGCCTGAAGGCCTGGTTCTCGTTGCCGCCGCTGATGGAGATATTGTTGCTGGATGCAAGGCCGGTGCGGAAGAAGTCTTCCACGTCTGATTTGGGATAGAGCCAGGGCTGCGGTTTCAGGTAATCGTCCGCGTATTCGGGGTCCAGGTTGTACCAGTGCAGTACGGGGGTGCCGTCCAGTTCGGGGCCCCAGCTTTCGTCCATGCCGTAGTCCACGATATTGTAAGTAGTGCCGTTGATGGTGGCCGTCTGGAAAGTATTGCTTTTACCGCCGCCGTAAAGGTGCTGGCGTTCGGGCAGGCGGGTGAGGCGTTCAAATTCAAGACCTGAATTGAGCGTTACGTCAAAACCTTTGCCTGCTTTCCCTTTTTTGGTAGTGATCACAAACACGCCGTTGGCCGCGCGAGTGCCATACAATGCGGCAGCGGCCGGGCCTTTCAGCACGTTGATGTTTTCAATATCATCAGGGTTCAGATCCTGGATCATATTGCCCACGTCTTTACCCGCGGACGAGTTGATCGTGCTTTTGGTATTCATGTCCGTATTGTCGATGGTGATACCGTCGATTACAAACAGCGGCTGGTTGTTCCCTGAAATGGAATTGATGCCTCGCAGCAATACCCTTGTGGAGCCGCCCATGTTGCCACCGGAGGAGATCACCTGCAGGCCGGCTACTTTACCGGAGAGGGCTCCCAGTGCGTTGGTGGGGCGTGTTTGCAGTTCGGCGCTTTTCACTTCCTGCACGGCGTAACCCAGTGCTTTGGTGGCGCGGGAAATACCGAGCGCCGTCACCACTACTTCCTGCAATTGTTTATCGCCTGTTTTGAGCGTTACATTGTAAGAAGCAAGGCCGCTGAGGGGCTGTGTGAATGTTTCCATCCCGATGAGGGAGAAAGTGAGTTCGGTGGCGTTGTCCGGAACATCCAGGCTGTAGCTGCCGTCTCCGGCGGAGATGGTACCGGTGCCGGTGCCTTTGATGAAAACGGTTACGCCGGGTAACGGCTGTCCGTCTGCGGTAGAAACTTTACCGGTGATTTTCCTGCTTTGTGCATAGATAGTTAGGTTGGTCATCAGCAAAAGCAGGGTAAGCTTAAGAAAGTGTCGCATGGTTTTTACCCTATTATATTTATAGACTAAATAGGTTGCGAAGGTATAGGATGTGTTAAAACTATCCTAATAAATTTTAACTATAGCTTCATCGATGCGCTGGAATATTGATGAATAAAGAGTTTCAGGGATTACTTAGTTGTAGCTGCAACTATCTTCGAAAACGTTTTCGTAGAGAAGCATTGTTTAAAAAGCCCGTCATTGAGGAGCAGCGGGGGATCTGTGCAGGGGCCGCGACGAAGCAATCTCCATATCTAGGTGTACCTCCATTCGATGCAGGAGATTGCTTCGTCGCCCACCCACTTTAGCGCTGCCGCTCCTCGCAATGACGGGATTGCCCCGCCCACTTTAGCCCGCTGCTCCTCGCAATGACGGGCTTTTGCTGGTCAAAATATTGACAAAAAAAATCCCCTGGTTTGCACCAGGGGACCTTTTATTTTTAAACGAATCCGTCGTTACTTATTCACCTTTCTTTTCTTCACCACCTTCGGACTGTTTCAGTTTTTCTCTGAGTTCAGCGAGAGCGCCGAGATCACCGAGTGTTGCTTTCTCCACCTTAGACTGGATGTTTTTCACAGTCTTACGGGTTTTGTCGGCTTCAGCACGTTGTTCTTTCTTCACAGCGTCTTTTTCGTCGGCTTTCACTTGTTCCCAAACCTTGGTGTGAGATACCAGGATGCGTTTTTCGTTGCGGTCGAATTCAATGATCATGAATTCTTTCACATCTTCAACAGCAATGGGTTTCTCATCTTCAGTGCGCAGGTGACGGGCGGGAGCGTATGCTTCCAGGCCGTATTGCAGCTGCACGGTAGCGCCCTTGTCATCTTTCTTCACTACGGTACCTTCATGGATAGAACCAATCGGGAAGATAGTTTCGAAAGTATTCCAGGGATCTTCTTCGATCTGTTTGTGGCCAAGGCTCAGTTTGCGGTTGTCTTTATCAATGCCCAGGATCACTACTTCGATCTCGTTGCCCACTTTCGTGTACTCAGACGGGTGATTGAAGCGTTTGATCCAGCTCAGGTCGGAGATGTGGATCATACCGCCGATACCGGTTTCCAGCTCTACGAATACGCCATAAGGAGTGATGTTTTTCACGATGCCTTTGTGACGGCTGTCCAGCGGGAATTTGGTTTCGATAGTAGACCAGGGGTCTTCGGTGAGTTGTTTGATAGACAGGCTCATTTTACGCTCGTCTTTGCTCAGGGTAACTACCACTGCTTCGTACTCTTCGCCCAGTTTGAAGAACTCTTTGGCGTTGATCGGGGTGGAAGCCCATGAGATTTCGGATACGTGTACCAGGCCTTCTACACCAGGCAGAATTTCCAGGAATGCGCCGTAATCTTCGATATTTACAACCTTGCCTTTTACTTTGGCACCTTCGGTGATAGTTGCAGGCAGGGTATCCCACGGATGCGGGGTGAGCTGCTTGTAACCTAAGCTGATACGTTTCTTCTCGTCGTCGAAGTCCAGTACAACCACATTGATCTTCTGATCCATCTGGAGTACTTCGCTCGGGTGAGAGATACGGCCCCAGCTGATGTCTGTGATGTACAGCAGACCGTCCAGACCGCCAAGGTCGATGAACGCACCGAAGTCGGTAATGTTTTTGATGGTACCTTCCAATACCTGGCCTTTTTCCAGTTTGGAGATGATGTCCACACGTTGCTGCTCGATGTCGCTTTCGATAAGCGCTTTGTGGGAAACCACTGCGTTGCGGATAGCCTCGTTCACCTTAACTACCTTGAACTCCATGGTTTTGCCTACAAACTGATCGTAGTCAGTAACCGGTTTAACGTCGATCTGTGAGCCGGGCAGGAACGTTTCCATACCATACACGTCCACGATCAGGCCGCCTTTGGTTTTGCTGGTAACAGTACCAGTAACCACTTCGCCGGTTTTGTAAACTTCCACGATGCGTTCCCATGCACGTTGCATACGAGCCTGTTTGCGGCTCAGGTGCAGGTTGCCGTCGCGGTCTTCTTTTTCTACCACGAGCACTTCCACCTCATCGCCGATCTTCAGCTGGGGAAGATCACGGAATTCGTTGAGGGAGATCAGACCATCGGATTTGAAGCCGATGTTCAGCACCACGTCGGTTTTGGTTAAGCCAACCACTGTACCGGTAAGCAGACCGTTTTCCTCGATCGTCTTAAAAGTACTGTCGTACGTTGCGTCGTACCTGGCTTTCTCTTCTTTGTTGTAAGAAGATACGTTACGTTTGTCCACGCTCCAGTCAAAATCGTCGTGAGCGGTGGCAACAGGTGCATTTGTTGTCGCTGTTTCCACAGTAGCTACTTCAGCCACAGGAACCTGTTGTTCAGCGTTTTGTTCGTTAGTAATGTTGTTTTCTGTCATAATATATTTTAAGGGAGGCAAAGATACGGAGATTATCCCTTCCCGGCAATTTTATTTAGGCTAAATACCTGCTGTAAACGAACAGGTTACATATATTTTTGATAACCATCGGCTTACAGTCCTCATAGTCATTTCTCGCTGAAATGCAGGCGGGCAACCAATTTTTCTTTAATTTTCCGGTATGAACGGAACTTCCCTTACATCGGATTTCAAACACTGGGTAAAACAAGGCAACTCTATTACCATCCTGATCATCATTAACATTGTTGTTTTCCTGCTGTTCGCTCTTTCAGGTTTTATTTCCGGCGCCGGACTCAGCAGCGTGGGCGCTTTCCTGTACGACAACCTCGCGCTTCACACCCTCCCCTCCATTCTTATCAGGAAACCCTGGGGAATGATAACCACAGCATTTACACATGTAGGAGTCTGGCATATACTGGGAAATATGATCATCTTTTTCTTTTTCGGAAACCTCTTCCGGACCGAACTGGGAAACAAACGCGTAGTACCCCTCTACCTTCTCAGCGGCTTCCTCTGCTCCTGCGTGCTCGTACTTTTTTATAACCTGCTGCCCGGCCTCCGCGGCACGGACACCACCGGCATCGGCGCTTCCGGGGCCGTGATGTGCTTTCTCGTAGCAGCCGCCACCGTAATGCCCAACCTGGAGATAATGATCTTTTTTATACTCCGGGTCCGCATTAAATGGGTAGCGGCGGCCGTCGTGCTCATAGACCTGGTATCCCTCCCGCACGACAACTTCGGCGGCCACGTTGCCCACCTCACCGGCGCCGCCTTCGGGTACCTCTACGTCCGCCAGCTCCAGCACGGGCGCGACCTCGTAGCCCCCATCGCCCGTTTCTTCGACCGCATTGGCGAAATATTCACCAAAAAAGAACCCTCCACCCGTAATAAGTTCAAACCCAAAAAGTCGCCCCTCCGGGTAGTGCGGAACAATGAGCCCAGCCATGCCTCCCGCCTGGACCAGCTGCTGGATAAGATCAATGAAAAGGGATATAACAGCCTGACCACCGAGGAAAAAACCTGGCTGCGCAAGTACAGCGACGAGAAATAAAAATCCATTAACATCCGATTAACAGCCTGATCCCCCGAATTCGATAGTTTTCTGTCAGAATAAGACGGCCCCAATCATGGCTACAATCTGGTCCATACGAATACCGGGGATCATTTCGTCTATTGTTAGAACAGGCACAGGAGGCATAAACGACGAAGCCGCCGTTAAAAGCATAGTCCTCGTGAATACCCTGAGCGTCTCGCTCGGCAGCCTGATTTTAGTGATCGGCGCATTGTTCTGGTTTCTTACACAAAACCTGTTGATCCTTCTGCCAGCAACAGCAGAGTGTCTTATTGCATTCTCCGCCCTCCTGCTCAACCATTACCGCAGGTTCACCGCCGCCGCTTTACTGATCTTTTGCCTGCAATGCGCCGCTGTATTGTATTTCGGGATCGTATTGGGAGAAATACTGATGCTGCAGCTGATGGTCGTATTCCTCATCGCCGCTACCTATCTCATTTTCAACAGCACGGTCATCCGCCGTTGCTGCCTTGCCATGGCCATTGCAACACTGGCAACATTGGAAATATGTTATTTCAACGGCGTGACGGGCATCATTCCCCTCAGCCATACTACCGGTTTTATTTTCAAATGGTGCTCTATGGGCGGCGTGCTGCTGCTCATCATCGTGACGGGCAGGCAATACGTGCGCAGCAGCGATTTCAGGCGTGTGTTTTTTTACCAGATCACCCACGAACTGCGCACCCCGCTGAACGCGGTGATGCTGGCCGCACAGCTCATCAAACGCGAGCTGCGTTACAAGCCGGACGCGCGGAACATCGAAGCGCTCACCGATCATATGCTTGCAGCGGGCAGTACCGCGGGGAACATCCTGGCGAATGTACTGGACATGGCCCGGCATGAGTCCGGCAAAAGCGACAGTAATGAAGAAACGGTGATCCGCCTGCTGCCTTTTTTTGAAAACATCCTGCAAAGCCACCGGGTGATAGCCCTGTACCGCAACATCCAGCTGCGGTTCGAAATGGAGCATATGCCCGCCCTCATCAAAGGCGACCCGCATACGCTGCATGTGATCATGGCAAACCTGCTGTCCAACGCCATCCAGTATGGCAACAAACACAGCGAAGTGACCGTGCGTATTGAAGGCGCGCAAAATACCTGGCAGATACGCGTGACCAATACCGGCGCCGGTATTCCGAAAGACAAACTGGATCATATCTTCGAGCCGTTTGTAACGCACCGTAATGTGCAGGTGGAAGGCACCGGCCTGGGCCTGTTCATCACCCGCATCAAAACCATGGCGCTCGGCGGTAATATTGCCGTGAAAAGCACGCCGGGAGAATATACCACTTTCACCGTCACCCTGCCGCTGCGCGAAGGGGATGCGTCCATGCTGCCGGAAGAAACACAGGAAGAGCTGGAACATGCGTTTAACATGCACGTATTGATCGCGGACGACAACGATATGAACAATATCCTGCTGGCCAAATACCTGCGCCAGCTGGGCTGCCGCGTAACCATGACCATCAATGGGCTGGAAGCCCTGCAGCAGGCCGAAATAGAAACCCCTGACCTGATGATACTCGACTATCACATGCCGGTGATGGACGGGAAAGAAGCCTTGTTGCAGATGAAACAAACGGCCGGCCTGAAACACATCCCTGTGATCATGGCCACCGGGGACGCCTACCAGGATACCCGCCAGATACTGATGGACGCGGGCGCCGAAGCTTTCCTGCAAAAACCCATCAACTTCCACCAGCTGCATCACACCCTTCAGACCTGCCTGAAAAGATGATCCGGCGGCACCTTTTTAAAAAAGGTAAGCCCCGGGGAACCGGGGCCTGATCAGATTGTTTATCAGTAAACGTAAAATCCTATTCTCTTGGCAGACCCTCAAGGTCTACAACAGGCGGCGTTTTGACGGCCGGCCTGGTTTGAATGTCCCCTTTCTTCGTGGTGCCCACTTCGCGGAAACCGCCGGAGAACATGTAGAACATTCCATTTTCCACCCCGCTGCCGATATCGAACCGCGGATGTTTTTCGGCGTCGGCCGTGGTGGAAAAACGCGCCTGCGTCAGCTCTATCCACTGGCCGTTTGCGGTGCGGATCCACTGGTTGCCGTAGCGGGCTTTAAAAAGATCATCGCCGTTGGAACCGAAGTTTTCCACGAAAGAGTAAAGACCGGAAAGGTATTTCCCCGACTTCGGTTTGTCCCAGGTGGCCATAAATTTCCATTTAGACGTTGCAGGGTCATAAAACCATGCGGAATAAACGGTATGATCGCCTGAAGGTTTTCCCCGCAGCAATAATTTATAAGTGGTTTCGGCTTTCCAGTTGAAGCGCCAGTAGCTCTGGCCACCTGAACCTTCATTCCCGAAATCGTTCACGGTTACGTCCGCCCCTTTTTTGATCAGCTTCACCCGGTATTCCTCCGGAATGTCCTTCGGATTGTCCGTACTGAACGCGCTCCACACTGAAAACAGCACGCGGCGCTCCGTGGGGGAATTGATCTGGATACCAAAGTACCCGCCGCTCCAGCCATTCACCATGTAATAGGCGTGTAGCGGCTGCGCGTCCGCCGGTACGGATATCTCGTTGTAGAACCACTCCGCCAGCGTATCCTTCGGGAAGGGGTAGCTGAGATGGGTGGCGGGTGCGCTTTTATATTGACTGGTATTCGCTTTTGCACCTTCGGCCGCATCGCCTTTCAGCACCAGCGCCGTAATATCCGGCAGTTGTGTGCTTTTGCTGTCCGCGGCGGTCACTTTCACAAAATGATACCCGGGCTGCTTCACGCTGAAGGTACCAACGGGCAGCGTTACGAGGCCTTCGGTGGCCGGCACGCTCAGCACCATCTCCCTGCCTTCCAGCTCCACCTTCAGCTTCGCGGGGGCTGAGGATTTCAGGGTGAGCGATACATCCAGCTTACCCGTCTTCGCGGTCACAAAATAGGTCCGCGAAAAGAGGCTGGCGTCTTTCCAGGCGGTAAGGCCGTTGCGGGAAATGTATCCCGTACCGCGGTCCGCCTTAGGATACACGTACCCATTGCTGTACAGGGTAACTACGGTGGAATCGCCCGAAGGAAGGCGCTCCGCCCTGGCAGGCAGCGCAAAGGCGGCCAGCAGTAACAGTGACAGTGAATTGCTGCAATACTTTATCATATACAAACCGGAGTATTTATTCCGGAAGATAATACGGCGATTATATAAAGCGTACGCTTTACGCGTAACAAAAGACCGCATAAGGATAATGTATTCCGGGCCGTTTACCCGATTTGTCTGCCTACGGTCATGCATCCGCTCATTCTTTCTCTGCGATATTTCCCTGGTAGGAGATCGGTTGCCTGCTCCTGGGCGTGAGGTGAAGGGTAGCCGAGCCGTTCTTCAGAACGTTCAGCACGATCAGGCTCACGTTGGTGGAATTGTGCAGCGGGATGGTCACGTCCCAGCCGCCTTTTTTCCTTTCCTTGACTGAATAATCGATATTGCCCGCCTTAAAAGTAAAACCCGTCTGGCTGAAATCGGTGACGGCCTGGTGGCCACGCCCCACGTAGGGCAGGTTCAGCTGCACGCTGTCCGTCCTGATCCGGAAAGTATAGTTCTCTCCCGCCATGGGCAAGTTTTGCCCGCCCGGGGCCATTACTGACTGTACGAAGAAAATAAACTGCCTGCTGTCTATGAGCTTTTTTACCGCCTGGGCAATGAGAGAATCCCGGAAGTGTTTAGGGCTCTGAGCCCGGGTTACGGATACTGCAAAGAGCAGGCATAAGCCTGTCAGCAAGATTTTGGATGTTTTCAACGCATAGGTTTTTTAAGGCCATTACAAGATAAGTATAAAATGTGTGAATGCGAAAAAAAGGATTCCGGAAAACGGGTAGTTTTTCTAGCTTAATAGTTTCGTAATTTTGCACCAAACCCGGGGAGGCCCGGCCAGACCAACGCATGAAAACATTCAACGTACCCATCATATACCGCAGCCCGCTGATCTCCGCCATCAAACAGCAAAGAAAACAGCAGGACCGCATGAAGAAAGACTTCAGCCCTACCCTCCTGGATTTTGGACCGCTCCGTATATTGCTGGCCCGGCATTTCGGGTTCTGCTACGGCGTGGAGAACGCCATCGAGATCGCATTCAGGACCGTGGAGGAAAACGAGGGCAAACGTATCTTCCTGCTCAGTGAAATGATCCACAACCCCCAGGTGAACAGCGATCTGCTGAGCCGTGGCGTACGTTTCCTGATGGATACTTCCGGTAAACAGCTGATCCCCTGGGAAGACCTCCGGCCGGACGATATCGTGATCATCCCCGCCTTTGGCACCACCCTCGAGATAGAATCCAGGCTGCAATCGCTGGGTATCACACCCTTACAGTACAATACCACCTGCCCTTTCGTGGAAAGGGTATGGAACAAAGCAGAGCAGATCGGCGCGAAAGAATACACCGTGATCGTACATGGCAAACCCAAACACGAGGAAACCCGGGCCACCTTCTCCCACAGCCGTTCCCATACGCCCACCATCGTGGTGAAAGACATGGAGCAGACGCATCGCCTGGCGGCCTATATCAAAGGCGAAACGCCGGCGGAGGGCTTTTACGAAGAGTTCAAGGGGCAGTATTCCGAAGGTTTTGATGTGACCAGACACCTGGAACGCGTGGGCGTGGTGAACCAGACCACTATGCTGGCATCCGAAACGCAGGCCATCGCGGATTATGTGAAACAGGCCATCCAGGAGAAATATGCACTGCCGGAAGACCGCATCTCCGAAAGGTTTGCCGATACCCGGGACACGCTTTGTTATGCCACGAACGACAACCAGACGGCCGTGACCGGTATGCTGGAATCCGCCGCGGACCTGGCAATCGTGGTGGGCGGCTATAACAGTTCCAACACCTCCCACCTCGTGGAACTATGTGAAGAAAAACTCCCTACTTATTTTATATCATCCGAGGAAAAACTTCTTTCCCGGAATGAACTGCTCCACTATGACTTCCATCATAGCCAGGAACTGCACAGCTTTCGTTTCCTCCCGGAAAAAGAACCGGTGACCCTCCTGCTCACGAGCGGGGCCAGCTGCCCCGACGCTATCGTGGAAGCGGTGATACGGAAACTATTGTCGTTTTACGGGCTGGAAGAAAAGGTTGATGAAGCAGCGGCGGCTTTTGCTGGGTAATTCCGTCTTTTCAAAGGCACCAGCGAAGCGGAAACCGCTTTAGCTGATAACTGGTAAGCCCGGTTTGGTGATTTCCGGTGAACTGGAGATTGTTATATCCGGGTATTTTATCCTCCGGGGTTCATTTCTTACAATCGGTTGCGGAGCACCCACCTATCCGCGAAAGTTATTCCATGACTTATGCCCGGCACCTTGAAATCCACTACAGGCTTAATAAAAACAAAAAAGACACCAGAAGGTGCCTTTTTCCTTTGGGGCTAATCAAACGCTAGTAATGCAGAGAAAATTCTTATTCGTTGTAACAAACAATCGACTTTCTTTTTGTGTGATACAAAAGTAATACGCCGTTGAGCAGTCTGCAACCGGTATTTAATATCCGGTATCGTATAGGCGATAACTGGCAAGAATGAGCATAAAATTGGATGCGGAAATACGGCGTTTAGAAATGCATCGCCTTTTTCAGGAATTCCGCCTTACGCCGGCGTGACACTTCTACCTGTGTGCCGTCGCTCATCAGCGCGAAACCTCCTTCGCCCTGCAGGTAGGAATCCATCTGCTGAAGATTGATCAGGTGAGAATTATGCACACGGAAAAAATCCACATCCGTGAGCAGCTCTTCAAATTCCTTCAGCGGTTTGGACACCAGCAGCTGCTTTTTGTCCGTAAAAAATATCTTGGTATAGTTGCCGGTGGATTCGCAGCGCACAATGTTCTGCACGGGCATAAACACCAGGCCGTTGATGGTCGGCAGCGCGATCTTTTTATTCGTCTGCTGCAAAGTTTTCATGTTCTGCAAAAACACTTCCAGCGGCGCGATAGCAGTATCCTGCTTTTGCATGCGCCTTTCATGGAATTTGCGGAGCGCTTCCTGCAATTCCTGTACACTAAAAGGTTTGAGCAGGTAATCCAGTGCGTTGAACTTGATGGCTTTCAGCGCGTATTGTTCGTAAGCGGTGGTGAATATCACGTCAAAGGTGACCTTATCAAACAGCTTCAACAATTCGAACCCGTTCTGATGCGGCATTTCCACATCCAGGAACACAAGGTCCGGCTGCAGCTCGTCTATCAGCTGCCGGGCTTCCCGAACGCTGTTCACCCCGGCCAGTACGGTCACTTCCGGGCATTTTTTCTGCAGCATCGCCTGCAATGCATCAATACAGTGCTGCTCATCGTCAACGATAATGGCTTTGATCTCGCTCATGTGTGATGTAATTTATTATTCTCTGCAACCTTATTTTAAAACAGGAACTCTGCCGGCAATACGATCCTCACCTGCGTGCCGGTGGCCTGCCCCCCATTGTCCCGCAGGTCCAGGATCTCCACGTTTGCATCTTTGGTATTATTGATCTTGCGGATCAGGGCAATGCGGCCTTCCGTCACTTTCATCCCCATGGAATTGTGCATCCTGTCTTTTTTCTCCTTGATCTCCATCGCCATCTTGCGGCCGATGCCGTTGTCCGTCACCACCACTTCCAGCACTTTCCCTTTGAGCGACACGGATATTTCAAGCCGGCCCTTTGCCTCCCGGTGCACCAGCCCATGCCAGATAGCATTCTCCACGTAAGGCTGGATGATCATCGGCGGGATGAGCACTTCTTCCTCGTTGATATTTTCACCCACGGCTATGTGGTAATCAAATATGTTGTTGCAGCGCAGCGCCTCCAGGTCCAGGTAAAGACGGAGCGAATCCAGTTCTTTATTCAGCGGGATGAAGGTATGCTGACTGTTGTCCAGTATCATGCGCATCAGTTTGGAGAACTTGGTGAGGTAGTCGCTGGCTTCCTCCTGGTTGTTGCTCCAGATGTAGCGGTGGATGGAACTGAGGGAATTAAAAATAAAGTGCGGGTTCATCTGCGAACGCAGCGATCGCAGCTCCAGCTGGAGGGTCTGCCGGTTTGCCTGCAGGTTCCGGTGGCGGATGTAAAAGAACCCGCCTACGATGAGCATGAACAGGAAACCCGCCAGGGCGATGGCCAGGGCAAGGTTTCGCCGGATACGCAGCTGGTTGAGGTCCTGGGCGCGTTGCAGCTCCTTGATCTGGTTGTCTTTCCGGTATACCTCATGCATAGCCTTCATCTGGGCGAATTCGGTGCTGGAGCGTTCTTCCAGGATGCTGTCCTTGTATTGAAGGGAAAGATTGGTATTGTCCAGCGACTGGGCATAGTCGCCCTCGCGTTTGTAATTGTCCGCCATGGCCTTATAACCTTCCATCAGCACGCTTTTAAAACCCCACTGATGCCCGAGTTCAAGCGCCTGGCGGATATGGTGCCGGGCGTCCTCGTATTTGCCCTGTTCGTTCAGCAGCCTGCCGATGCTAAGATAACTTTCGGCCACGTGCACCTTATCGTCCACCCGGTCGTTCACCTCCAGGGCTTTTTGCAGGTAATCCATGGCCAGGGGGTAATTTTTCTTTTTCTGGTAGGCCGTGCCCAGGCAGGTGTAGCAGATGGACATGCCGGTGGAGTTGCCCAGCCGCTGGTTCACGGCCAGGGACCGTTCGTAATAATCGATGGCGAGGTCCAGTTTGCCAAGATATTCGTAAGCATACCCGAGGTTGCCGAGGTTGATGGCCACGCCCAGCTCATTGTCGCTTTCCTGCTCCAGGCGAAGGCTGCGGGTGAATTCGCGGATGGCATCCTCGTATTTGCCGTCACTGAGATTGATATTGCCGATGGAGTTCGTCGCGATGGTGATATTACGGACGTCGTTGATCTTTTCGGCCAGCTTCAGGGCGCGGAAGTGGTAATCGAAGGCTTTCTCCAGCATGTCGCGCCGGCGGTAATCCACACCTATGTTGTTGAGAGACACTGCGATAAGGCGGTCGTTGCGGCTGTCTTCCGCGGCGGCCAGCGCCTTTTCGTGGTATTCTGTGGCCAGGATGTACTGGCTTTTATTACGTTTGGAGGTACCCATTTCGTTATAGGCGTCCGCCAGGCCTTTATTGTATTTTATACGGGAACTAAGGGTGATGGCTTCCAGGAGGAAAGGATTTTCCTGGTTTTTGCGGTCGAAATAACGGTAGAAGTTTTTGGATTGGGCCATGAAGGTATTCACCTTGAGGGTATCGTCCGCCATTTTTTTAACGGAATCGAGACTGCGGAACGCCAATACGGAATCCTGCGCGGAGGAATTGATTCCGCAGCACAGGAGCAACAGGCATGACAGGTAAAAGAGCCCTCTTTTAGACATGGTATCAGGTAAAAAAACAGCTGCTTTTCCGCCTGCGACCATTAGGGGTCAGCGTTATCAGGCAAACAGCCTTCACAAGGTAAAATTTAATTGCGATATGTAAGTGTCCGTTTATAGCGGCTTAAAAAAGCGAAGGGGCGAAAGAATTCGCCCCTTTCCTATTAACCGAATACACCTACTGAAAATATGAAACAGGGCACTAGCCCGTATTCCACATTGCGTTTTACAACGGCCTGAGCACCAAGGCCCAGGGATGTCTGATATATATCACAGTTCGTTTATAGACGGTTAATAGCATGGTCTTTTTTGCATAATACAAATCCGGATATGGCTTCAAAAGCCTTTGGACTAACACAGGAACCAAACGTGTTGCGTCGGCAAAGTTACCGGGTCCGCTATGCGTTATCCGGGAGCTTTTGTCAGATCCTTATCTGACGGCTACAAAGTTCAGGTTCTTTTCCAGGTATAAAGTTTCTTCTGGTCCAATAGTATCAGCGGCATGTATCGACTACTATCCATTCATATCATGGAATGCAGGGCAAAGACCATTAAATAGCAGGAATTTCGGAGGATGAGGTTATTATTACATTAATAGCTAACGCTAAAGGGAGGCTGCTCCCTTAACAAATCAAAGATAATAACGTTTTTTGATATACAAAAAAAATTCAAGAAGAATGTGCCATTATCGCGTCTTCCACCCACTGCAGCACGAGATCCAGCTGTTCAGGCATGGTCAGCTGGCTGTTGTCCAGGATTATCGCATCATCCGCCTTGCGCAGGGGGCTTACTTCCCTGTTTGAGTCGATGTAGTCGCGGAGTTCGAGGTTTTCTTTCACTTCATGCAGTGTGATATTCCTGTTTTTCTCATACAGTTCCTTGAACCTGCGTTCCACGCGGATGGCGGGGTCCGCCGTCATAAAGATCTTCAGTTCGGCATGCGGGAATACGACGGTGCCGATGTCGCGGCCATCCATTACAATGCCTCTTTCTTTGCCCATCTTCTGCTGCTGTGCCACGGCAAACTCACGCACTTCGCGGACTGCCGCCACTTCGCTCACCTTTTCCGCTACCAGCATTTCACGGATCAGCGGCTCCACGTTCTCGTCATTGAGGTACATGTCGCTCTGGCCGGTGATCTGGTTGTGGATGAATTCGAGATGGATACTGCGCAGCGCCTCTTTCACGGCTTCCGCATCGTTCCAGTTCACGGTGTGCTGAATAAAATAAAGGGTGATGGCGCGGTACATCGCGCCACTGTCGATATACAAATAGCCCAGTTTCTTAGCCAGTTGTTTGGCTAATGTGCTCTTCCCGCAGGAGGAGTATCCGTCTATCGTAATGGTTATTTTTTTCAAGCCCCGGTTTTTAGGATGTGCATTGGCTGGGATGCCTCTGCAAAGTTGCCGTAAATCCCGGAAAAATCAAAGAGATTATTGCTATCTGTCTATCACCACCACCTTGTGCGTACGCATGAGGCGGTTCGTGCCTTTTTCGTAGAATACGAGGAGGTAGGTGCCTTTGGCCAGCCCGTCTATACGCAGGTCCCGCTCGCCGGCGATGGTAAACTGTTCTATCAGTTGACCCAGTGCGTTCATAAGATGCATATTGATCTCCGTCTGCTCCCCGCGGATCCGTACAGTGAACTGGCCCCGGTTCGGGTTCGGGAACACTTCTATGCGCAGGAACGGCGGCACCGCTTTGATCTCTGAATAACTCACGCGGCCATTGCTGCGGCCTACGGCTTTGATGCGGTAATAACTCCAGCCATCGTGACTGTTCGGGTCCACATAACGGTAGTCCAGGCGGGTGTTGATATTGCCATTAGGCGCGAGGGAGCCCAGCTGGCCCACTTTCACGAAACCGGTGTCATTGTCCAGCCGGCGCTCTATTTCGAAATAGGCGTTGTTCAGCTCGCGGGACACGGACCATTCCAGCTGCGCGAAGTTTTCGTTCAGGCGCCAGGCGTTGAAATAAATAAAAACAGCAGGTGCATACGGCCCGTAGAGGATAGAGGCCTTTGTAAAATATTCGTTGCTGCGGATGCCGTCCCTGAACCGGCGGACGTGCATCGTGGCGTTTCTCAGTGTATTGGTGGTAGTGAGGTTGCCCGCGGTGGGGAAAGTTTCAGGCTCCATGTAATCCCATGCGTTGTTCACAAATCGTGTTACGTAGCTGGAAGAGCGCTGGGAATAATAATCCCGCCCCTCGTCCGCATCCATGTGCTGGAGCGTGAGATTGGCTTCGGAAGCGTCCGTTCTGCCACGGGACATGTTCCAGGTTTTGTTGGTAAAATCCAGTTTGTTCACCAGGCCGGAGATGGCGTATTGATACACGCTGTCGAACACCCTTGCTTTAAAATCATCCGCCGATCCCGCATATTCGATAGCGGCGGGCGCATAGGTGGCGGGTGAGGTACCGATGGGGAACACCACTTTGCCGGCGGCGGCGTTGATCTGTTCCCGGTATACAAAGCCCCCGGCGATGCTGCTGCCGGTGATGATGAAGGACTGCTCGCTGTAACCGGTCACGGTGCCGGGATTGCCGTTTCCTATCACGAGGTTCCAGCCGTTGAGGAAAAGGTGGCCGGTGGAAAAGTTCAGGTTATTGCGCACTTTCATATCGCTCAGGTCGCTGAGTAATATGCCAAGCCGGTTGTTCACATCAAAATTGGGGAAAGTGGCGCCCAGGCGGCTGGTTACGTTGTAACCGCCAAATAGTTGTTGTGCGCCGAGGTTCCCGTAAAGCGGGTTATTGCCTGAGAAGCGGAACAGCCCGCCTCTCCCGGTGAAGCCGTTGGTGCTTTCATCGGGCAGGGTACCGCCGGTGCCATTGTTCCAGGTTTTGCCGAAGAAGTTGATCACGGCCGTCTGGTTGCTGCCAAAAGCCCCGTCGTTCACTACATTACCGTATATGGACATTACCTCGCCGGAAGACACCTGGATGCGGGCGCCCGGCGCGATGTACACGCCCTGCTGCGCGCGCATGAGCAGCGGCAGGAGGAGAAGGAATGATATGTGGAGAAGGCGTTTCATGTCAGCGTCAGCCTGCGTTTAAAATTGTGATATAATGATCCACTGGTCGTTGCCGGTAGCCTGGATGGTCCAGCAGCGAACCGCGGCGCCGGTGTAACTAAGGTCTGTACCTGCGCCCGCCGCATCGATCCTGTCTGTGCCCATGGGCGACAAAGCGAAAGTCCTGTTATTGGTGATCGCTTTTTTAAACACCAATACCCTACCGATGCAGGTGGACGCATCCGGCAAATTAATAGTAGCATTGGCATTCGCCGTCATCACAATTGTATAATCGGTGGCTGCAACATTATAGTTTCCCGTGATATTGGTCACGTTGTAGATCATCTGCGTATTAAAGTTCGTAGCACCTTCACCGGTGATGGATACACGCGCGGTATTTGCGGTGCTGAATACGATCGCGCGGGCATCTTCCTGGTTAAAGTTAACACTGTCTGTACCTCTTTCCAGCACGGAGAATTTGATCTTGGCCGGATGGCTGAGGAACTTGTACCAGGTGCTGGTGGCTACGTTGTTTCTTTCGCCACCGCGGAAATAAGCGTTGTGATCATTCAGGTTGAACTGCCCGTAATAAGTGCTGCCTACCGCCTGCATCATCATGCTGAACCATGCGCCTTCGTTCGGGATCGGGTTCACAGGTACACCCGCTACGTCTGTCTGTATCACACTGCTGCCATTGTTGAGGTAGCCATTGTAATCCCTTACCACTTCGCCTTCACCAGTACCGTTTGTGGTGGCAAGATACATGGGCATACCGCTGCGTTGTTTGCCGGAAACCGCCCAGTCCGTCCCATTGCTTACCAGGCGGAGGGAATAACCCGGCGCCAGTGAAAGGGTGGGATTGGCGGCGCCCTGCGTTCTTACATTCGCTCCCGCGAAGATTACGGTGCCTGTATTGTAAGCTACAATTTCGATCGCCCTGCCAGTCTGGCCGGCGGCGGATTGCAGTGTGAAAGTCGCGTCTGTTGTATTGTTCATGATCACGACGTTGCTGGAATCCGCCATGGTATAGTTACCGGCGGATGTTGCGAGGTTCGTGCTCATGGAGCCGTTCACATGCAGGCGGGCGTTTGGCGCATCGGTGCCAATGCCTACCCTTCCGTTTGCGGAAATACGCGCGGCTTCGGTGTTGTTTGTTTTGAATATCAAAGGCTGGGCGTTTGTGGAGCCCAAATAATTTACGGAGGGGTTAATGTTGTTGTTACCTGTGAAAGTCCAGGTACTGCCGGTACCGCCTACTTCCTGCATGGCTACCCATGAGCTGGTGGTAGGGCCGGTCTTTTTCCGGATGTAAAGATTGTTGTCCGTCAGATTATAGACGATCATGCCGGCGGCTGCAGTGTCCAGCGGATGTGCGGCAAGCGCGGCGGCGTTGATGCGGGGAAGCAGCAGGCCTTTTTTGGTATGGCTTAATTCCAGGATGGCGTCAGCCCTTTGTTCATTGGTACCGCCGAATTTCATTTGCGCGGTAGCCGGAATAATGGTCAGCCCGAGTGCGAGGGAGAGAAGGGCTGTTTTCCAAATTTTGGTGTAGAGATAGGTCATTGGGATAGTATTTGGATTATAAAGGAACGGCTACGGTTATACGTAACCGTTCCTTTCAATCAAAATTTTAGTAATTGGAAGCAGATCTGCTGAGTACTTCCCAGGTAGTACCCATAGAGATGAGGGTTACGGAGAAGTAAGGTTCGTCAATATCGATAGTGGCACGACCGCTGATTTGTTTACCGCCGTCGTCAGAGATTTTGATGATACTGTTATCCGTTCCTACCGCCGGGATCCTCCTGATGATATAGATCCTGCCCAGGTTGTCCGCGGAAGCTGTAGGGACGGTCACACTCAGTTCAGCAGCTAAAGTACCAGCCACCTGCACAATATAATCGGTCGCAAGTACCGCTCCGGAACCGCCTGGCAGTGTACGCACTTTCACTGACATGGAACCGTTGAGATTGAAGTTTGAAGTAGAATTTCCAACACCTACCGTCAGGCTGTCCCTGAAGGTCTTTTCGCCTCCGAAAGTCTGGGGGGCGGTGTTAACCAAACCACGGCTGCCACCGCTTGCGCTGGGAATGTTGAAAGTTACACCGGTGGCGGTGGTTGCTATATTGAAGTTTGTACCGGCGGAATCTAATGCGAAGTTCAGTTTACCGTCAGGTGCAGCAGAAGCTCCGGTAGCTGCCCCGTTTGCTGTGATAGTTTTGACACCGCTGCCAAGCCTGGTAGGGTCAATGGACAGTTTTTTCACTTCGCTGCTGCCTTCTTTAACGAGCACGTCTACTGTAGTAGCTGCTGCGCTGACGTCTGATGTGATATCGATGTTCAGTTTAGCTTTCGTGGTGATGTTGCCCTCAGTGATCAGGCCGCCATTGCCACCGTTTACATTGGTAATAGCGATGTCGCCGTCAAAGGTCTTGGTACCCGCGAAAGTCTGGTTTCCTACGGTTACCACACCAGGGTTGGTTTCGGTAGCGGGAAACAGGGAGAGTATCCATTTGCCGTCAGCACCGGCTGCTACGTCTTTTTCCAGTTTAGCGGATTTAGCGCCTGCAACTGCGTCAGCAGGGGTCAGGTCCTTCACGGTGAAACCGGTAGCGCTGGTGATGTTATTCAGTTTGTCCCAATCAGCTTTGGTCATGAAACCGTAGGTCTGGCTGGCACCACCTAACATCGTCGGGAAGGTCAGGGTCACGTTCTGGCCTGAGCCTGCGGCAGAAGCCGTGTTTACCGTATTAGAGGGCGAAGCGGCACCCTGGAGTAACGCGTCCCCTTTTACAGCGTTCAGAGAAGTCACAGAAGTGAGCGAAAGGTTTTGTTTCTGCACCACGCCATCAGAACCGATCATCAACACATCGTTCACTCCTGCGCCTGCCACATCCACATTAGCGTAAGGGATGGTAAGACGGCCGGTAGTGGCAAATGTCATAACTGAGCTACCATTCAGTTTAAAGTCCAGGGGCACAGTAGGCACGCCTGTGGGAGTACCGAAGAAGCTGCCGGTAGTCGCATTCGCGTTACCACCCATTTTCCAGGGAGAGCCGCCTGATCCGTCATCTTCCTGCATCTTGGTCCAGTCCGCATCCGTGTTGCCGGTACCGGTTTTAAAGTAGAAGCCCTTTCCATTCGGGTGGGAACTGGCGTCGGTCAGGTAGATCACCATACCCGGCGTAACGTTCCTTGTTTTCAAAAAGGTATAGCCTGTGGCGTTTAAACGGGGAAGCAGGAAACCTTTACGGTTGCTTTCCAGTTCGAGGATCGCATCAGGGTTCACAAATGCGGGATCACCCCCGATTTTGACCTGTGCTTTCAGTTTGTTGTAAGAAAAAAACAACAGTGATGCCATTATGAGGCTGGCAATGCGTAACGACTTTCTCATAGGTAATAGGTTAAAAAATATGACTTGTTAGTTTTTAGAGATTATATGATTTGATTGTTTGTTGATTTCTCATGTTATAATGCCTGTTCTGACCATTGTACACAGGAAGGCCCAAGTCCGGTTTTTTGTCTGATTATTTTCTTCTTCCGAGTACAGGGTAACAATGCTGATACAATATTACATATATATTTTGATTAATACGTTATTTCGATAATGTTTTTATTTAATTTAATGTTTAGGGTATATATAAACAATGCGTTGTGGCAGTCATAGCACTGGTTACCAAACAGATACAAAGAAAACTAACAGTCGGAAATGGGGTATTTTTTACAATATTCCGGCCATAAAAAAGGCATCAGAACCGTCATTCTGATGCCTTTTTCAGGATGTATTTGGGACGCTTTTTCATCCCCCATCCGGGGGAACCCGCATAAAAAAAAGCTGCCCCGGTTTTACCCGGGACAGCCTCAAGTTTTATCGATACTTAAAATTATGCCTCTGATTTCTCTGACTTACTCTTCGAAGGATTTTTCAGAGAGAAGACCAGTTTCTGGTTTTCCTTATCCAGGTCCGCGATCAGGATGTCCCCGTTATGAATGTTCATATTGAGGATCTCTTCCGCCAGGGGATCTTCCAGGTATTTCTGGATGGCCCTGTGCAGCGGGCGGGCGCCAAACTGCTGGTCGTACCCTTTCTCCGCCAGGAAGTCTTTCGCTTCGTCTGTCAGTTCAAGGCTGAAACCAAGGTTCTGCAACCTTACCAGCACTCCTTTCATCGTGATATCAATAATGGTTTTGATATGGTCCCTGGAAAGGGAGTTGAAGATGATCACATCGTCTATACGGTTGAGGAACTCCGGGGAGAAGGTGCGTTTCAGCGCCTTTTCGATCACGGCCTTGGTATTGTCTTCTTCGCTCACCGCCCTTGTGCTGGTAGTGAAGCCCACGCCCGCGCCGAAGTCTTTCAGCTGGCGAACGCCAATGTTCGAGGTCATGATGATCAGGGTGTTCTTGAAGTCCACCTTGCGGCCCAGGCCGTCTGTAAGGATACCATCGTCCAGCACCTGCAGCAGGATATTATAGATATCCGGGTGTGCTTTCTCGATCTCGTCCAGCAGGATCACGGAGTAAGGTTTGCGGCGCACCTTTTCGGTGAGCTGACCGCCTTCTTCGTAGCCTACATATCCCGGAGGCGCGCCGATGAGGCGGCTTACGGAGAATTTTTCCATGTATTCGCTCATGTCGATGCGGATAAGGGCATCTTCGGAGTCGAACATGTATTTGGCGAGCGCTTTGGCCAGCTCGGTTTTACCGACACCGGTGGGGCCGAGGAAGATAAACGTACCGATCGGCTTCTTCGGATCTTTCAGGCCCACGCGGTTACGCTGGATGGCTTTGGTCACCTTGGAGATGGCCTCGTCCTGCCCTACTACCGCGCCTTTCAGGTCTTCACCCATACGGCGCAGCTTCTCGTTTTCGGCCTGCACCATCCGTTTTACGGGGATGCCGGTCATCATGCTTACCACTTCCGCTATCGCTTCTTCATCGATGGGATAACGTTTGTGTTTCACTTCTTCTTCCCACACGGCTTTGGCCTTTTCGAGGTCTTCGCCGAGTTTCTTTTCTGTATCGCGGAGGGCGGCGGCTTCTTCAAAGCGCTGGCTCTTCACGACCTTATTTTTTTCCTGCTTGATGTCTTCGATCTGTTTTTCCAGGTCGAGGATATTCTGCGGAACGTTGATGTTCTTGAGGTGGACGCGTGCGCCAACTTCATCCAGTACGTCGATGGCCTTGTCCGGCAGCAGGCGGTCCGTCATGTAACGGTCGCTGAGTTTTACGCAGGCGTCAATGGCGTCATCGGTGTAGGATACGTTGTGGTATTCCTCGTAACGTTGTTTGATGTTGTTGAGGATGAGGATGGTTTCTTCCACGGAAGGGGGGTCTACCATTACTTTCTGGAATCGTCTGTCCAGCGCGCCGTCTTTCTCGATGTACATGCGGTACTCATCGAGGGTGGAGGCGCCGATGCACTGGAGCTCACCTCTTGCGAGGGCGGGCTTGAAGATGTTCGAAGCGTCCAGGGAACCTGATGCGCCGCCTGCGCCAACGATGGTATGGATCTCGTCGATGAACAGGATCACGTCCCGGTTCTTTTCGAGCTCATTCATGATGGCTTTCATCCTTTCCTCGAACTGGCCGCGGTATTTGGTACCGGCTACCAGGGCTGCAAGGTCGAGGCTTACCACCCTTTTGTCGAACAGCACGCGGGAAACCTTGCGCTGCACGATGCGGAGGGCGAGGCCTTCCACGATGGCGGTTTTACCTACACCGGGCTCCCCGATGAGGATGGGATTGTTTTTCTTACGGCGTGAGAGTATCTGGGAAACGCGTTCGATTTCCTGCTCGCGTCCCACGATCGGGTCAAGGCTGCCTGATTCGGCCAGCTTGGTAATGTCCCGGCCAAAATTGTCGAGTACAGGCGTTTTAGACTTGGTGTTGGTTTGTTTTGCTTTGGAGGCATAACTCTTCCGTTCGTCTTCAAACTCCTCTTCTCCGGGGTCATCGAATTCCGCTTTGGGATCTGCGGATTTTACGAAGCCCAATTCATTTTTAAAAGTATCGTAGTCCACGTCAAATTGTTGAAGGATTTGAGTACATACGTTTTCTTTATTCTTCAGGATGGACAGCATCAGGTGCTCTGTTTCCACGGTGGGACTTTTAAGCGCCTTGGCTTCCAGTACGGTTACACGGATCACTTTCTCTGCCTGTCGGGTAAGCGGGAGGCTGTTGATATTCGCGATATTTTTACCGGTCTTATCTTTAATGGCCAACTCCACTTCTTTTCTTAATTCATAAAGATCAACGTTCAGAGCCTGTAATATTTTTACAGCCGTTCCCTCACCTTCACGAATAATACCCAATAGCAGGTGTTCCGTACCGATGAAATCATTTCCCAGGCGTAAAGCTTCTTCCCTGCTAAACGAAATGATCTCCTTTACTTGCGGTGAAAAATTCTGATCCATTGTAGATGATTTTGTTAAACCCTTACGGGGGCTCGCTTATACAATATTACCAAATAAATTTCGGATTTACTTTGGATTTAGTTTTTATACTTGTACATTCTTGGTTAAGATTTACTTTTGCGGTGAAGGGCCTTGAGTGGTAAATATACTTACGAGAAGAGGGATGTTTTTGATTCGTTCGGATTACTTCTGCAAGGATCTTTATCGGACCGGTTTCCTTTTTGGCGTGTCCTTTTTTTATAATGTTAAAAATATAACATCCGGCAATATGCAATTCAAAATTGATACCAAAGAAAAAATAGTGTTATTACGGCTGGAGGAAGAAACGCTGGATGCTAAAATGTCAGATACGTTTGTAAGCTCCGCTGCCGCTATAAGTGAGCTGGAAGAGAAAAACCTTATACTGGACCTGCGTTCCCTGCAATCCGCGGACGATGCGGGCCTGAAAGCCATTTTTACAGTATACATGCGCCAGTACGATCGTGGCCTGAGTGCGGCTGTAACGGGCCTTAACAGTACTTTAACGCAAAATCTCTCCGCTGCGTACCCCGAAATGCTCAATATCGTGCCTACTGAATCTGAAGCCACCGACATGGTTATGATGGAAGACCTGGAGCGCGAGCTGAACCTCGATGATGAATAAATGTCTATTTTCGCCATATGTTCGCGGTAACGATATTAGGTAACAATTCAGCCATTCCCACGCCAGACCGGCATCCCACAGCACAGGTAGTGACGTACAATGAGCAGCTCATGCTGGTAGACTGCGGGGAAGGCACCCAGATGCAGCTCACCCGGTATAAAGTCCGCCGCAGCAGGATCAGGTACATCTTCATCAGCCACCTGCATGGCGACCATTACTTCGGCCTCATCGGCCTGATCAACAGCATGAGCCTCCTGGGCCGTACCGAGCCGCTCGCCGTTTATGGTCCGCCCGAGCTGGAAGAGATCCTGATGATGCAGCTGCGCGTAGCCGCTACTACCCTGCGTTTCGAACTACATTTCCACGCCCTGCTGCCGGAGGCCACCGGCCTGCTGTTCCGCGACAAAGACATGGAAGTGAGTTATTTCCCGGTGAAACACCGCATTCCCTGCTACGGTTTTTCCTTCAGTATGCAGCGCCGCAAACGCCGGGTGATACCCGAGCAGGCCCGCGCCTACGAGATACCTTCCGCGTTTTATTCCAAACTCCAGGATGGGGAAGACTATGAGAGCAAGACCGGCAGCATCGTCAAAAACGACTGGGTCACCCTGCCCCCGCCCCGCCCGAAACGGTACGTGTACTGTGCGGACAGCATCTACGACGAAGACCTGATCCCCTACATGCAGGATGCGGACCTGGTGTATCATGAGACCACCTACCTGGCGGACCTTCATCAGCGCGCCGCCGAAAGATACCACAGCACCACGGTGCAGGCCGCCGGGCTGGCTGCCCGCGCGGGCGCCAAACGCCTGCTGATCGGGCACTTCAGCTCCAAATACACAGAGTTGCAGCCTTTCCTGGACGAGAGCCGGCCGGTGTTTGAGAACACAGACCTGGCACTGGAGGGCACTACTTACCTTTTGTAAGGATTCCTGCCTTCGTTTTCCTTTCAGTATATCGCCTTTCCCGGGAGTTTGTTACCTTTTTGACATTACCGGTCTGAGTCAATACGCATGGGCTTTCCCATGGGTTGCCCTGCCTGAAACAATGCGTCACCGCTCCTGTTGCCGCGATGGCAACCCGTTCCACCAAACCCTTCTAAAACCGCCTGTTCAAAGAAACCAGGCCGTCAGCGACGGTCCGGCGGAGCCTTTCGCCCCTTTTATACAGGATGTGATCCCGGCCCGTTTTCCATAAACACTCCACTCAGCCGCTGTGCCGGACCCGGTTACACATCTTAAATATTTCTAATCGTATTATTGTGTAATATAATTCACAATATTATATTTACGCATTAAAATATTCCTATAACTATGAACCGCACTTTACTGTTTGCCGCGGCAGCGCTATGCATGAGCATGAGCCTGCGCGCGCAGGAGGCCGTTATTGACTCAGTTGCCACATCGCCGGTACGGGATGAGAAACAACAGGCACCGGAAAACGAGCCATCCACCCCTTCGGAAAAAACTTCCAGACGCAACGGCCCCTATTACAAGAACATTGTCAAGACCAACCTGTCCACCATTGCGCTGGCCAATTACGGCCTTACTTACGAGCGGATGCTCACCCGCAAGATCTCCGCTTCCGTCGGGTACCGGTTCATGCCATCCACGAACATTACCAAAAGCCCGCTGGGCGAGCAGGTAATGGATATTGTGGCGGAAGAAGGGGACGATATCAGCCAGCAGCTGGACAAGCTGAAGATGAGCGGTAATGCCGTGACGCTGGAATTCCGCGTATACACCGGCAAAAGACCGGGCGCCAAAGGCTTTTATGCGGGCGTTTACGGCCGTTACGCCGCTTTTAAGTACGATTACCCATATGACTTTGAAAAACCTTCCGGCAACACGCTGGTGCCCCTGAAAGGCAATTCCAAAGGTATCGGCGGCGGGGTGATCCTGGGCGGGCAGTTCATGATCGCCAAAAGAGTGGTGGTGGACCTGTTCATCATCGGCGGCCATTATGGCAAAATGACGGGCAAGCTGGAGGGCCTTACGGACATGAGCGACTTCGACGAGGCGGACCGCGCTGCCTTGAAGGACGACCTGGAAGGCCTGGTGGACCTTGGCGGCGACAACGGCATCAAGGCGGAAGTGCGGGATGACGGCGTGCGTGCGGACATCAAACTGCCTTTCCTGGGCTTACGCGGCCTGGGCCTTACCGTGGGTTTTGCTTTTTAGGACCGGCCTTTTATTCCACTCCCCATACTACAATAGCGGCCGCCCTTTATCCGGGGCGGCCTTTTTTATTCAAAGGCCACCGGATGGCGGCAACCGGAATAGTTTTTGCCGTGACCTGTGTATACTTTTCTACTTTCCCGGGAATACTTCTCCCCTACCCCGGGCATACACCACGAACGCTTTTACCCTACCTCAGGAACGCTTTTACCCTGCTTCGTGAACGCTTTTACCCTACTGTATCACTACTATACCATTACTGTATCATTACAGTTTGAATACTGTTACAGTACTGTTTTAATACTGTTACAGTACTGTTTGACTACTGTTGCAGTCCGGTACCGGAACACTTTTACCTCCCTTTAAGGATATTGTTACCGCGACCATTACCGGGGGAATTGCTGCGGTTTACCGGCCATCAAGGGGCGGTGAAGAAGCGGTGATGAAGCAGCCAGGAGGCCGGCAAGAGGCAGGAAGCGGCCGGTACAAAGCCCTGATCTGCTCCAGGAAAAGAATTACCGGTGAAATGATATTTTCGGGGAACGAGGTATTCCCGGGAACTACGTCCCTTCTGCTTTGCCTGAAAAACCACCGGAATAACGGAAACCAGGGGTGCAAAAACCTGCAAAAACCGGTAAAAACCGGTCAAAACGGTCAGTTGATTTGGAGGGGACGCGGTACACCGGTATATTGCCCGGAGACAACAAGATTTTTTAAACCAAAACAATTTTTATGGCTAAACAAATGGGAGTGATCCCGATTGTCGGTACTATCGGCAACATTACTTTTTACGAAATGAACGGGCAATATTACGCCCGCGGCAAAAGCTCGCTGAGCGGCAAACGAGTCAAAACGGACTGGCGGTTTGAGCGGACAAGAATGTATTCCCGCAGGATGGGCCTGGCTTCCGCGGCGGCAGGGCGTATTTACCGTACGCTGCGTGTGAAGGAACAGGACGTGACCTTTTTCCGCAAAATGGTGAGCACGGGGCTGCGGCTGCTGAAGACCGGATGCGCGGAAGAGCGGCTGGAAGCGGAACTGAAGGCGATGTTCCAGCCGGAGATAATAACACAGCAGATATCTGTTGTTCCGCAGGAAAAGGAAAAAAAGGTGACAGCCGGCGAACCAACTGCGCCGCAGGAAATGGAAAGAAGTGTGGCAGCGGATGAACCAATCGCAGCGCCGGACCCGGCGGAAACAAAACGAAGAGAGACAGGCGCTCCGCAGGAAATGCAGGAAAAAATGATCACAGCGGCAATCCCCGGAGGAGCCGTGGAAGCAGCTTTGCAGGAAACGGCAGATGCCAGCCAGAGCCATCCGTTTGCGGTAAGAATAATGCCCGCCCCACATCCTGTCGTTGTAAACGCGCAGGGCCGGCTGGAAAAACAAAAGCCGGAGGAGGAAAACCCCACATCCGGCTTGCAGTTATTTTTACGGGAAATCCATTTACTGGTCCCCGTGAAGAACGAATGATTAAACGAGCGAGCCCGCTTTGTTGTATGCTTTCAGGTAGGCGCTGATCCTGCTTTGCAGGCTTTCGGTAACGGGCACTACCGGCAGGCGGAACACGTTTTCCACGAGCTTGTCGTAGTGCAGGAATGCTTTGATGCCGGCGGGGTTGTTTTCCGCGAACATCAGGTCGAAACCTTCCAGCATTTTGTAATGCAGGCGGCGGGCTTCGGTATAGTTCTCTTCCAGCGCGGCCCTTACCATGGAGGAAAAATCCTTTGCGAAATAGTTCGCGGCAACGGATATGACACCGTCCATACCACAGGCCAGCTGCGGGAATGCCACGGCATCGTCCCCGCTGATCACCAGGAATCCTTTCGGTTTGCGGGCGATGATCTCCATGCACTGTATCATATCGCCGGATGCTTCTTTCATCGCGATCACGTTCTCTACTTCTTTCGCGATGCGCAGGGTGGTTTCCGCGGTCATATTGCGACCGGTGCGGCCGGGAACGTTGTAGAGAATGATGGGTTTGGGAGAAGCGGCGGCAATGGCCTTATAGTGCTGGTAAATGCCTTCCTGTGTGGGTTTGCTGTAATAAGGCGCAACGCTGAGTACAGCGGCGGCTTCGTCCAGCGGACAGGTTTCGAGGCGCTTTACGACATCGTAGGTGTTATAGTCTCCAATTCCTACTACTACAGGCACCCGCTTGTTTACCTTTTCAAATGTGAAGTTGATAAGGTCCAGCTTTTCTTCTGATGAAAGCGTAGGTGTCTCCCCGGTGGTGCCTAATGTAACTACATAATCCACACCGCCTTTGATCACGTGGTCTATCAGTCTTTCAAGACTGTGCCAGTCGATCGTTTCCTGCGTAGTAAAAGGTGTGACCAGCGCGACGCCGGTGCCCCTCAATTGGTCCTGTAACATATCAAATCTGTATCAATAGCCTTTTTGCGGCCTGGAAATAATTGCAAAGATTGAAATTAGATCCGGTTCGCGCAATAAAAGGCCGTTATTTTATTCAACGCTCTTCATAAAAGCCCATATTCGAGAATTTCTCAATCCGTTGCTCGATGCGGGTATCCGGTTCTATCTGCTTCAGTTCTTTCAGCGTGGCTTTCAGTTTTTCCTTCAGGAGCACGGCCATTTCTTCATGATTGGCATGTGCGCCGCCGATGGGTTCTTTGATCACCCCGTCCACGAGGCCGAACTGGCTCATGTAGCCGGAGGTGAGCTTCAGCTCTTCCGCCGCTTTTTCCTTGAAGTTCCAGCTTCTCCAGAGGATGGTGGAGCAGTTTTCCGGGGAAATAACGGTGTACCAGCTGTTTTCCAGCATAAATATCCTGTCGCCGATACCGATGCCGAGTGCGCCGCCGGAAGCGCCTTCGCCGATGATCACGCAGATCACGGGCACGCGGAGCTTTACCATTTCAAAGAGGTTGCGGGCAATGGCTTCGCCCTGGCCGCGTTCTTCCGCTTCAAGACCGGGATATGCGCCGGGGGTATCGATGAGGGTGATGATCGGTTTGTTAAACCTTTCCGCGAGTTTCATGAGGCGGAGGGCTTTGCGGTAACCCTCGGGATTGGCCATACCAAAGTTGCGTATCTGGCGCATTTTGGTGTTGATGCCTTTCTGCTGCCCGATGAACATGCAGGTTTCGCCGTCCAGGTCTGCAAATCCGCCTACCATGGCTTTGTCGTCCTTTACGTTCCGGTCACCGTGCAATTCCACGAAATTGGTGGTCATGCGTTCGATATATTCCAGTGTGTAAGGACGGTCCGGATGACGGCTCAGCTGCACTTTCTGCCAGCTGGAAAGATTGTTATAGATCTGCTGTTGAGTGTCGGTGATTTTTTGTTCGTACTCCTTTACTGTAGCGGAAACGTCCACACCAGACTTATCGCCGCTCTCTCTCAGTTTCGCCAGTTGATCGTACAGATCAGCAATTGGTTTTTCAAAATCCAGAAATTGCATTATACAGTTTTAAAAGGTTATAGCACTCCATAAAGATAGTAAACCCTGTATTTCAGGCCAAAGGACGCGTTCAGTACAGGGACCTGCATTAAAATAATGCCCGGGGCGGCCCGGACAGGAGTGCAAATGTAGGATATTTTGGAGGATATCAAAATGGGGGGTGGATTTGCGAAATATATGGAACAGGAAATTGGTATAAATTATTACTTATCAATAATATAGGCGGTTGCTAAGCGCCACTTTCCAGTATTTTCTTTGCGTATCCATTAACAAACGGAAACCAGCCTGATCAAATCTTAGGACATGACAGACGATAACTAAAATTCTCTGCACTTTCAGTGCGGATGTTTGGAATCCGGACTAAAACTAAGAAGGGCCTCCAAATCTGGAGGCCCTTCTATTAAGATAAAGCAATAGCTTTTATAAAGATTTTAATATCTGGCAACTACCTTCATGTTTTTGAGGTACTTCTTTGCTTCCTCGATCTTTTCCGGAAACAGTACGCGGTCTTTCAACTTAAAAGCAACTAAAGCCAAAAGAGAATTCTCTGGTATGCTTACCAAATTTTTGGAATTATTTTCTTTAGTTTTCATATTACTAAGTTAACTTTTTTAGCTACAAAAACAATATCATAATCTACGCCCGGTGCATAAAACTCTCTAATTATTTGATTACCAGCCACCTCTATTCCACCCCAAAACACATACTCTTTACTTAGTACCTTAAAATTCTTCTCAACGTAATTCCTGTAAACTCCGATTCTCCTATGAAGGTCTTTACATCGCTCCCCGCATTTTTTTCTGCAATTCTGCCGGCATGCCTCCTTGTATCGAGATCTGCTATCGCTTCCCTGCACCATCAAAGTAGCTGTAACATTGAGCTCAAAAAACTTAGGAATTACACTGAGTACTGTATTAAATACTGTATACACATCACCATTGTTGGTACTTACATCATCAATAATTTCATCTTCCGTAATATTATAATCACCAAAGCCAAAATTATAAATATCCTCACCATTAATAGTTTCCACATAAGACAAGTCAATCACTTTGATGATATCAACATTTCCCTTACTTATAAAAAAGTATTGAATGTTCCTTTTACCTCTTACTTCTGTAGTGTCGTAAATCTTCCCGTTATTATTCACTGTTTTGGTGGTTAGGTTAACAAAAATCAATGCCTGAAAATACTTACCCCCTCAAATACCCACTCACCTGCTCCGCCCAATAAGCATACACCCACCCCGAAGGATGCAGCTGGTCCTCTACTACGCTCTCATATGTAACATCCGTACTGATTCCTGCCATAGTGAGGCCATACGGATAATAATGCGTCTCTTCCAGCCAGACCTCTAGTTAATAATTAGTGACTGTCAAAAGCGTTTTGATCATACATATCCAACAGTTTCTTTACGTCACTTTCTGCGGACAATGTTGTAAACAGATAATACTCAGAGGTAATTGTAATTTCATTGTCGGTTCCAAAATGGCTAATAATTACATCTTCATATGTGAAACCCTTTCCGAAACTTACCAGATATTGGCTTAAGGGAGTATCAAACTTTAACCCATGAATCCTGGTTGATCCTTTTTTATACCATCCTTTCTCTCTCAAATAAATATACAATTCTACCATAGAGGTATCATTATCAGCTTTATAGATCAAAAAATTTCGAAGCACGTGAACACTAGCCATCATATTCGCTTCCACAATGAATACATTCTTGCTTTTTATCCGTGGGAGTACCTGCTGGAGGAAAAGATAACGAAGAGAGTTTTTGTTCACACTTTTGGCATCATCCAGTTCCATCAATGCTTTAAATCCGAATATCCTGTTGTCATAATCTTTTTTTTGCCTATCCTTGGCAGCCACCGCATATTGCCCTTCGAGGGATTTCAACGTAACATGATTCCAAAGGAGGAAGGTTTTATTTAGCAGCGAATCATTATTTTGCGGCACAAACACAGTCTTCAAACCCGTCAGATACAATAACGTCAACAACTTCAACATACTTTAATTTTAATAAGGTAATGAAGAAAACCACGTTCGAAGCGGGCGTGAAAGAGTTCCGTTTACCGGCCCCATCTCTCCGGATGGTCAATGTTCCCTCATTTTCTGATATACCCGGGGAATTATTTCTTACTGTAAGATGGGAAATAATTAGCTATTAATTCAATCAGAAAGCTGTTTCCCGAAATAGTACGATCCCGGAAATACTCGGCAGATACCGCTTTACCTTTTTCAAAGTAAGTAGCAATTATTTCGTCCCTGTTGATGCCCTGAAAACGTTTTATATGCTGCTGATTCAAATCCTTATTAATATGCAGTTTCACATCTTTACTGAAGATCTTCTCCCATTTCCCATTATTCTCTTTGAATCCGTATAACAATGAATGCGTTGTATCAATGCAATCCAGTACAAATTTATAGGAGATATTCACTTCCCCTCTTCTTTCCAGTTCTACAATAAAAAAGCTCTCGGAAAAATCGGGTAAATCCTGTTTAAGATGTCTTAAAAACACGTACCTGGCGGATGATTTAATTATTTCACCCGGCACCAATTGTCTCCTTTTAGCCAGTGATTCCATCTGATCTGTATAGAATTGCCGGTCTGACGGGCTGTCTGTAGCCCTGATCATGCGATTATTAAGTGCATATAAGGTAACATCATTCCAGGATAAATAAACAGAATCAATATCCGGTTGATGAATTGGAATGAATAAACTGGCAAACCAGCAATACAGATTTATAATATTCATATCTAAAATTCTAATTAAAAGGTGGTCTTCCCATTTGAGGTAATTTCTTAGGATCAATTTTAGGTTTCTCAGGCTCATGATTAAATCTAACTGTCGGTATTTTCCTGAGCGGAATATTATGCTCCTTTCTAATTTCATTCTCGAGGGTACGTACTTTTATTTCTTCATTGGTAAGATCCCTAAGCTCAGGATGATCCGGATCTTTTACGTTTTTTGCTTCTCTTGTATCCACATTCCCATTGAACATATTCCTTACATGTATTAATTCATGCATCAAGCCAATATATCCAGGTCTTCCGGTGGAACCATCCTCATTTTGGATATTTTCGCCTTTAGCATTTGGATCGTATTCAACTACAGCATCAGCCCCTTTACCTGTGCCACCATCCAATACTGATGCTGCGTTTATGCCATCTTCCGGCCTGGCCACATCCGTGAAGTTATCTCCAGGCACTGAAGCTTCCGAAATAGTCGCCGTATGAGATGAGTTAATTAGTGTGCTTACAAGGTCAGCAGATCTATTTTTTATTATTGCGGAAGTCCTTCCGGATTCAACGACCCTGCCATCCGTTAGAAGGACAAGATCCAGCCCTGTCGCACGCCGCATATCGTGTAACGTTTTCTGCACGAACGCTGAGCTTCCGGCGAGTATTATATCATCAGGCCCCATGCCATCCGGATCGATAAACCGTATTGGATTATCAAATCCATAGTTATAAGGTGAATGTCTTCTCATCAAGTCCGCCAATGGATCGATCACATGCCATCTGCCGATCTGCTGATCATACATCCTGGCCCCATAATCATACCATTCCAGCCCACTGCCGTTACTGAACTCCTTATGCTGTAATTCCTTCCCGTTGTAGCGGTACTTATTCCTCAGCCTGGCATGCGTAGCATCCGTACTGATCCCCGCCATGGTGAGGCCGTAAGGGTAATAATGCGTCTCCTCCAGCATAGGACCCGGGAGGGCCAGTACCATCACATTATCAAAATACACGTCCTGTGGGCTTTCATTGCTCGTATACACATACAGGAAGCCGCTCTTCTTCATTACCATCTTATCCTGCGCCAGCGTTTGCAGTTCATCCGGGGTAGCCTGCACCTGTTTCACCCCGCTGTTATCTTCCACCAAGTTAAACTGTTCGTCGAATAACACAAAATTCAGGTAGGCTTTCGGCCGCTGCGGGTTGGAGGCGTCTTTGTCTTTTTCTTTCAGCCGCTGATAGATATCGTTAAAGTCGTTATTAAATGGTGTATTGTTCACCGCCCTTGCCGTAGCGCCGTGGCCAGGCTCTGCCGTGCTGCTGCCGTTGCCGAAGGCACTGACCAGGGCGGCCAGCATATCCTGCGGTACCACGTTTTTGGTCTTCTGTACGGGGCCGGATTTATAAAAGGCTTTGGCCCCGATCTGGATCGTATCGCCCGTCATTACTTTCAGTACCAGGCTCGGCCCGATCTTTTTATCAGGCTGCTGCCCGTTCAGTTTGGCTACAAACCCATTTTCCTCCGTGGTCGCGTCCTGCGGGTAACCCACCGGTTTAGAGGTCCGGGAAACATCAATGTTACTGAACAACGCATTTTCTTTGGCCGCACTTTCCGGTTCCATACTTGCCATGTACATAGAGAAGTCGTCCTGTTCAGTAAGTACTACCCGGATGTTGCCCAGGTGGTCCTTTACAAAATAGTCATATTCATACTGCACAGGCTGGCCCTGTTCCATCACCGTCCGGATGCGGCCTTCCTCGTGACCCAACAGTTGCAGTACATCATCTTCGTAGACCATGCCGCTTATGTAATCCGTAGTTGTCACTTTGACGGGGTTGGCCGTATTGTCGGTGACCGTCTTTTTCAGTTTGTTCCCTGTTGCATCATACTGGTACGCAATGGTGCCCTTACCCGTAAGCGTGATCGTCTGCGGAAGGTTCAGGTGATTGTATACGATGGCTGTGATCTCTTTGTTTTTATCCGCCGTCAGGTTGCCGTTCAGATCGTAGCTATAGTCGAAGTCTGTGGTAGCGGCGCTCTGGTTGGAACTGTTATTGGCCACGGGTTCTTTAAAGTCACCCAGCGCGCCCGTGACGTCATTGACATTATCACGCACAAACCGTAGCCGGTTGCTGGCGTTATTAGTGTTGTAGTAGGCATAACTGAGCTGGTCTATCGTGGCGATCGCCCCGGCTTTTAAGCCTTTCTGTGTCATAGACATAATATTGCCGCTGGCATCATAAGCCAGGTTGCTCACGCTGAAGTCAACGAGATTCTTCTGCCAGATGGTCGTACTCGCATTTACCTGGTTGAAGTCCGCGGAGGTCAGCCGGTTGCTTTTATCATACCCGAACCCGTAGGCCCGCTGAATGTTATCGCCCCCGCTTTTCCATTGGGTACCGGCAACATTAGCGTTATACTGATTCACCGCAAACCCGTAATCGTAGCTCAGCTCCTGGCCGAACCAGTTCGCAGTGCTCCCGGAGGTGGTGACGTAGGCTTTGTTGATCCCTTTGAGCCAGCCGCGGATGTTATATTCATAGGCAAGCTTCTCCAGCTGTGCCGAAGCGCTCGTTACACCCAGTTTCTTTTCTTTCAGCTGGCCCAGTTCGTCGTAGTCTATCATGGCCACCGTTCTTTCCAGTGCGGCATTGTCATTGAGTTTTTTCTTCACGGAGCGCAGCCGCCCGGTAGCGTCATAAAGGTTCATCGTCAGTACAGTGGTCTGCGGCGTAGCCCCACTGCGTGGGTTGGTATGACGCAGGTAAGTGCTCAACACTTTGCCGTTAAAGTCGTAGAGGCTCGTGGTAATTTCCTTCCCACCACCGGCATTATCGCTGATCGTTTGAATGACACGGCCTTTGTTATCATACCGTATCGTAGTGGTGAGCCATTGGTCCGTGGTACCCAGCACCTTTACCCTGGTACCGGTTGTCAGTCCCTGCGTCATGGTGCTGGCGGCAGCTGTCTCTGCGTAGGGATTGGTGCCGGCCTGGGGTTTGGAAAGGTCCGCCGTTTCAAGGCCGTGGCTACCGGTATAATTGTAATTATCGTAAAAAGTGTAGGTTAGTGGCTGATAGCCGGTAATGCTTGGCAGCGGATTGGTCACTGCCACCTGCGTGGTCAGTCCCAGCAGGCTTGGGTCAATCTCAGCCACAAACTCTGCGGCTGTCTCGCTTTCAAAACCATCCTGGAAGGTGATGCTGTTCGTGGCTTTATACCCTGTCAGTCCCACTTTCCTGTTGCCCAGCACCAGGTCCGCAATGCCTGGTGCGGTGTAACTCAATGAACCACCGGCCGTAGCACTGTTCATCGCCGTTTGCAGCTGCGCACGCGTGGAGTTGGAAGGATATAGCGCTGTCATCACCGGGCGGTTCAGCGCATCATAAAATATGACCAGCCATTCGCGGGTGGGTGTTTTGCCCCCTTGCACAGCATCCTGGGTGAATACCAGCCGGTCGCGAAGGTCATAGACCATCTGCACAATGCCCGCGCCCGGGGCCTGTTTTTCAGTCATACGCCGGCGTTCGTCGTATTGGTATTGGAAACAAAGATCAGTAGCAATAGCGGTACTGATCACCCAGCTGCTGCTGATCAACTCCACCGCCCGCGGCGGGATCACAAAACGGAGATTGCTGAGGTCATCGTACACGTAATAGGTACACAGCCAACCGGTATGGTCCGCACCCGGAGTAGTTGCCGACTGCACTTTTCTCAGGATGATGCGGCCTTCTTTATCTTTGTATTCCACCAGCTGGTTACCGGCTTCATCCTGCGATACATTTTTATACAGCTCTCCCGCGCCATATACACGGCCGGCCGCGCTGGTCGGGATCGTGCCACTGGCCGGCATGTTCCAGATCCGCACAGCATCCGTGGCCGCATTTACCAGGTATTGCAGGCTGACCGGCCGGTTGCCTCCTTCCAGGGCCCAGCTGTTGCCGGGTGCGTACGTCCGCAATACGCGGTTTAAAGGTGAGGTTTCAAAATCTGTACGGCTATAGTAGATGGATTCTCCCACTGCCCCGGGATTCAACCCGGAGTTCTGGTAAAAATCCCGCTGGCCGGTAAAAGGGCTTGTTTTAAAATTACCATTGTTAGAAATGCCGCTGCCTTGCTCTATATAGGGCAAGAATTGCCGGGTTTCCCGGCCAAAGGCGTCATATACGTTCATGCTCACCAGGTCTTTGCCCCCGGTGGCGTCTACCAGTATACCACCGCTCATGCCTTTGGATACCTGCTGGATGGGGCGGCCCAGGCCGTCAAAATATTGCGTGGTTTGTTTTACTTCCTTAACCGTCCGTGCCGTGGCGGTCACCACTGCCGGGTCCGTTGCAGGCATACTGGGCTCCCATGTACGGATATAATTTAGTGCCGGGTTGGAATATGGTACCGGCAAAGTAGCTGCGGTGGCGGCTGGCCTGGTGCTGGTATTGGGGGCATTCTGGGCGGCTACGCTTAAACCGCATAACAACAAAAGACAGCAACAAACAATCCGGGAGGTCAGGGAATAAAAATAAGACATGCAAATTCGTTTATTTGATTTCCAAAAGCGATGCTAACAAACTCGTTGTCATCTGAATATAGACAAACGGCCAATCGAAGTATCCTGCATCAAAGTCATTTTATTTAGCCAGGATTACATAACACAATATAGACTTGAGCACTTGTATCTCCAAATTCACCTTTTTATACTTTATCAGGAATAAGAAGGAATCTCCTACTGCCCGAAATATTTATAATTGATTACTTTAAGTATTTTGTCGTCCTTGTCTCTCACTACTTTTAACCGCTGGAAATTATCATATTCGTAACGGGTAACGTTGCCGGATGGGTTTGTTTCGCTGGTAATGCCCAGATTGGGCGTATAAGTATAAATCTCAGCCAGGCAACCAGGAATTGTTCTAAGTATATCCAGTTGTTGTTTTAACGGTTCGCCAGTGAGAAATTGAAGACTACTAACGTTAATGAGTGAGCTTACGATATCGAAAGTTGTATTCTGAAGCCTTGCAACAGGGAATGAAGATTCATACCCCCATACAAAAACCTCCATAATCCCGTTTCTGTTTTTTCTTTCCAGGATATTCGATTTCGTGTCGTACCGGGGATAATACAATTCTTGTTGGTAACTGGCGTCTGTTTCAATTTTATCCGCACTTACAAAGCTGGGAACAAAGGAAACGGATGAGCTCGATGCCCGCGCGCTCCAAACACCATCCAGCTGGGGCACCTGTGGTTTATAACCATATAATACAGCTTCTACTGCTGACGGATTAGTAGCCGTACCATGATATGTAAACTGGATGTTTTCAATCAAAGGGTTTATAATATTCCTATCCTTCAACAGCTTAACTCCTTTGCTGAAATCATTTGCGCCCGTCAACAACGGATAATCCGCCGGATATTTCGCGATGTTGATTTTTTTATCACCCTTGCTGGTTAAGGTAGATATTTCCAAAGGGTTATTATGGCTGGTACCATAAGTGTACAATTGGGTACTTTCCAACGTGGCGCCTTCCGTGTAGTTGATCATTTTACGTTCCTGTAGCAATGCGACTCCTGATGTGATCGTGTACTCGCTATACCTGAATATCGATGCCTGCTTGCCGAATTGATAGGCATGTGTCCATACATCGAAGACAGAAGCAGGGTACATCAGATCGGGAATGACTTTAAGGCCCTTCAGCGCCTCAGTTTGCCGCTTTACATATACGTTGATCTCTTTCTCAACCGGTGTGAATCCGTTCTCATCTTTTTTAAATACTGTCTTTTCAAGCAAATTGTTACCGGTCCAGCTGTGCACAACCGAAAGATAGTTGAAAAAGGGGTTGCCGGAATATGCATTTGAAGGCTCTTCAAAAAAGTAAGCGGTTTTGCCTAATACTTCGTTTCCTTCACCGATGTACTCAGTAACATGCGGATAGAATACGGGGCCTGTTTCAAACAATCCCGAGCCGTCCGTGAATTCAGAACTTACGGACCGAACGAGTGACGTATAGTTCGGGCATTCACCGCAATTCACGGAATTGGTAGTATATCTTATCAGCCTTGACAATTCAGGGTTAAGTACCAGGTTGCCTTTGCCTGACTCGTTAAGGCCATATTTGTAATATTTTTTGTTTATGTTTCCCGCTCCGCTGTTATTGATAATTTGCCGTATCCTCAAACCACCGACAATCCGGCCATTTGACAGGACGCCGTCCTCTATCCTGTTTGCCTCGAATTCAAATTCCGTTGTTCCCCCTGTTGGATAGGTAATTTTATTCAACATGTATACTTTCATCATCTCCTCATCAGATTCCCTGTTTGCGGAACCGGTATGATAAACAACCCCGTTGGACACCAGCTCATGATCGACCAGGAGGGTCTGGTTGCTTGTGCGGCCATTGTAGAACCCCCAATGATCAAGCGCAGTAATAAGCGGGCCGTAAGATGGCGGGGTGTGTGAGGTATTGTAAGTGAACCCGTATTTTTGAGTTTCCCCTTGTGATTTAAACTGTAGTTCATCAAGTTTGAAATAAGGCGCATTTTGCGGATAAAATGAAATTACAGGGATTATTTCCTGTAATATCTCATTGCTGCCGTTGTAAACCCTCACCGCTGAAAGCTGTTCGTCATTGCTGCCCGAAGGGGTTATATACGAGAAAACAATACGGCCATGTCGGTATAAAATTTCACTGATGGTTGCTGAATAATAGCTCGTGCTTGCACCCAGTCTCCGGAGGCTGGTCTGCGTGCCTTGCGGAACACTACAGCCCGAGCAAACTATAGGGTTTTGCGGTATCTGGTTAAATTCGTCTTCCAGCGTGTAGGTATCTTCGGCAGGTTGTTTCTGCTGAAAAGTACCGGTATATTTAAACTGAACTGTATCAGAACGGTCCGCGGAAATGATGGAGGTCATAAACCATCCTGTCTTAAATGTACCCGGCCCCCTTGGGGTTCTTGTTTCTTCATAATGATCGTACAAGCCATCGATCGACTTCCCGAACCTGTAAGTAACACCATCTTCGTCGGTAATTTCAAAGGTATGGAAATCAGCGTTAAAGTCCGGAGCGTTAGACGTAATACGTATTGGCCTGTAAGGAATTGTAACAGGCGCTTTTTTGTTATTGCCAATATTCTTTAAAATAAATTTCCCCGATCCGGAAGGCAGATTGTAGTAAAATATGTCATACTCAGCGTCTTTGGCTCCTAAGTAATTCGCCGGAAGATTGATATTATTGAGATAATCATAGTCAGATTGAACCCATGGCTGAATGGCACTCGCCAATTTGAACGGATCAGGGAATGGCGCGGTTTCGTCCGCGTCTCCCTGAACAACCCTTGATATCATATAGTTGGCACTGAGCGACCACCCCAGGCCCAGAATACCCATGTATTTTGCCGGTTTAAAACCTCCGGCATGATAGTTTACCGTGATTGGGATGCGTGTCCTGGGCGTCTTGATTTCATATACGGGAATGCTTATGGCCGGCACCCCGGTCGTCAGGTCAACGGGATAATTTCCATACCGTATAAAACTCATGGCTGCGGATGATGGAGGGATCATTTTTTGTAATTCGGGTACCACAGGAGCCGGCCCTTGTGAAAATACGCATGCATTATTGAACAGTTGGGTCAAGGAAAACAAAAAAAGGATAAGCACGATCTTTTTCATCGGTGTCAGGGATTTGGTCAAAAATAGATATTAGCAATATATGCGCTTTGGCTCAGAATGTTAATTCTAAATCAATTTTTTCGGGTCGGCGGTCCGGCTTCCGGGACAAACAGTATTTTATCCCCTCAAATACCCGCTCACCTGCTCCGCCCAATAAGCATACACCCGCCCAGAAGGATGCAACTGGTCCTCCACTACGCTTTCCGGCCTGCCGCCCGTTTCCCTGTATACCGCTGTGATGTCCACGTAATTAAATCCCAAATCCGCGCTGATCTTTTTATTGATGGCATTAAACCGGTCGATGGCATCGTGAATAGCCGCGGCATCGCGCTCTTTGGCGAAAGGCGTCACGCCCCAGTCCGGGATGCTGAGCACGGTGATGTTTTTCGCAACCGTCAGTTCCAGCGCTTTTTTGGCCAGCCATTCAAACGTAACGGCATAGTCTGTTTCGCTCATGCCCCGGTATTGATTGTTCACCCCGATGAGCAGTGTTACGTAATCGTAAGCGGGCAACAGCCGGGTATTGTGCAGCAGGTGACTGATCAGTTCGTCTGTTGTCCAGCCTGTTTTGGCGATGATCTCCGGGGCATGGAACCGGTGACCGTTTGCCCTTAACAGCTGAAGGGCCTGGTAGGGATAACTCTCATGCAGGGGCACGCCTTCGCCGATGGTATAGGAATCGCCGAGGGCCAGCCAGGTTTTGGTTTGTTCGTTGGGCATATCAGAAAGTTTGCAATACTTCGTAAAAGCGGAATACATCCGAATAAGAACAGTACAGCGGTGCGGGCGCCAGGCGGATCACACCGGGCTCGCGGTAATCGCAGATGATGCCGTTTTCCATCATCCGCGTCTGGATGGCTTTACCATTCTGCGGAAAATATAACGACAACTGTGCACCGCGCTGCTGCGGGTCTTTCGGGGTGATCACTTCGAAAGGAAGTTTGGTTTGCCCCAGCAGGTATTCAAGATAAGCTGTAAGCTGTACGCTTTTTTCGCGCAGGCGCTGAGTGCCCGCTTCGCGGAACAGCTCCAGGGAGGCTTTGAGCGCCACCATGTTAAACACCTGTGCCGTGCTGATCTGCCAGCCGGCCGCGCCGTTGCGGGGGATAAAACCTTTTTCCATTTTGAAACGGGTCTTCTCATCATTGCCCCACCAGCCGCCGAGGCGGGGGAACTGCGGATCATTACCAAAACGCTCATGCACGTACAGCCCGCCTGCCGCACCGGGGCCGCCGTTCAGGTATTTGTAGGAGCACCATACCGCAAAATCCACGTCCCACTTGTGCAGCTCCAGCGGGATGTTGCCGGCCACATGCGCCAGGTCCCAGCCGGCATAGGCGCCGGCTTCGTGCGCTGCGGCAGTGATAACGGGCATATCATAAAACTGGCCGGTGTAATAGTTGATGCCGCCCATCAGTACCACAGCAAGAGAATCGCGGTGCTGATGAATGGCGGCGAGGATATCTTCCGTATGCAACAACTTCTCTCCTTCCCTGGGATGCACTTCGATAATCGCATCGTCCGGGTTGAAGCCGTGCAGTCGTACGAGCGTTTCCAAAGCATACTGATCGGAAGGGAAAGCCCCGGCTTCCATCAGGATGCGGTAACGTTGTTTGTCCGGGCGGTAAAAGCTCTGAAGGATCAGGTGAAGGTTTACGGTAAGTGTATTCATCACCGTTACTTCTTCTTCGCCGCAGCCCATCATGGCGGATAATGTTTCGCTGAAATTGTACTGGTAATACAACCAGGGGTTACGCGCGCGGAAATACCCTTCCACGGCCATGTTCTGCCAGTCTTCCAACTCCTGCTGCATAGCGCCGGCCACCGAGCGCGCCTGTAATCCGAGTGAGTTGCCGCAGAAATAGATAGTGTCTTTCCCCTCATGCTGCGGGAAATGAAAGCGGGATTTAAATCCATTCAATACGTCAGCCGCATCCCGGTTTTGCGCGAAGGATGCACTGGTCTCAAAAGCAGTGTTCATAACGGAAAGATACTATTCCCGGGGCTGTGTAACAAAAAAGAACCCGGGGAAGATACGGTGTGTATCTTCCGCCGGGTTGTTATAATGGCTTGCTGAAAAGAATATTTAGTCCTTCAGGCCCAGGAAGGCTTTGACGGCCTTGTAATCGTTCCAGTTGATGGCCTGGCGCGCGGTGGTGCCGCCGGGTATCAGGATGTACCGGAACTGGAATACCTTGGCGTTTGCCTGGTTCAGGCGGCTACTGAGGTCGAAGTTCGAGATCATGAATATCTCTCCTTCGTAGAAAGTGGTGGTGCAGCTCAGGCCTCCGCCGATGTAGATGTCGAACAGCGGCAGCGGATCCACTTCAGGCTCAACGGCGGTACCCCAGTTGAAGTATACTTTTATTTCGCCCCCGTTCAGGATCTCTTTCGTGAGTTTAGCTGCGGGAATGGTGGCGGTAAAAGCGAGCGTGTCGCCGGTGTCCGGGTCTTTTTCAGGGAGAAACGCCACGTCGAGCCACGCGGAGTAGATCACATTGGCGGAACCGGGCTGACCGTTTGCACCGTTCGGGCCAGCGGGACCAGCGGGGCCTGCGGGGCCGGCAGGGCCTGCGGGACCGGCGGAGCCGTCTTTGGAACAGGAGGCTGCAAAAACAGATACAAACAGCATAAGGACATATACTATCCGGGGCGTTATCCTTTTCATACAAAGTTGATTTTAGTTATTAATAATTGATATTTCGCATAACAGTTGTCGTATTAATATTCCCAGGTGATCCAGGCTTTGGCGTCCCTTACGCTCACCATGTCGTAAGTGCTTGCGCTGGTTTGTACCAGGTAATATCCCAGGGGGTCTATGAACTGGACGGCCGTATTCACGTACGGGTCTTCCGCCTCCGGGGGCACTTCGCCCAGTGTGCCGTAATAGGGGAACACTACCCTGCCGTTCGTGGAGAACTGCGGCGGTTCAAATGCCGCGCCGAACATAATGGTAGGCGTCCCACCCAGATTGTGCACCCATCCGGCAAGGTCGTATGTAACACCGGCATCGGTCCCAAAGCGGGGCCAGAAAACGAGGAACATAAAATCGGGAATACCGCGCAGGCCAAAGGCGTCATCCACCCCGTTCACATGGAAGCCGTTGACCGTAGCCCAATAACCATCCTGCTGCGCCATAAAGTTCCACCAGCGGCGGGGGCCTTCCAGGTCCACCACCACGGGAGCGATAGCGCCTACGATGGCGGATGGCGTAGTGCCGTTCACGTTCATGGTGAAGGAGGAGGTGCCGGTATTCCAGCTGAAGTTCGAGAAAGAACTGATGGTGTTCGCGCCGTCCACCAGCGGGGTGGTGAGCTGGATGCCGGTACCGTTCACAATATAACCGGTGGTATGCTGGTGCGCGGCTCCGCCTGCGTCTTTCCAGGTAAAGGTGACCGTTCTTTCCACACCGTTCACCTGTATCTCGTATTGTGTGCCGCCGTAGTTGAGCCGTTTGAAATAATTGAGGATGCGGGAGCCGAGGTCTTCAAACAGCAGCACATTTTTCCACTGCCCGTTTTGCCACATCTGTAAATCCTGCTGGCTGGCCCTTTTCAGCACCATTTTGCTGCCCTTGAAACGGCCGGTGAGTTTGATGCTGTCCGCCGCGAGGGAATCCAGTGAAAACTCGAAATCGGAGTGCAGGCCTTCGCCATATTCACCGCCGTTCACCCCACCGTCCGGGTCCGCGAGGATGTGGATATAGGAATAGGTATCGAAGAGCAGCGCGGGCTGCTGCAGCGCCTTGAGGCGATAGCTGCTTTCTTTGCGCTCGGAGGCGGTGAGTGTGTCTATATCGCCGTACATCAGCACGCGGTTCGCATCGTTGAAGCTGAAGTGAAAATTATAGACACTGCCGGCAGCCGTTTCGAGCCGGGCATTCCAGCCGTACTGGGCGCCGGCAAGGGCGGCCTGGTAGTCGCCAAGCACTTTGTTGATCCGCTCGTCCGTAGTGCCGGAAAACACGGAGTCATTATTGTCCTTACGGCAGGAAGAGAACGCCAGTAATGCCAGTAAGAGATATGATAGAACTCGTTTCATCTGATTCATGTTGGTCCGAAATGGGATAATTACCGTGTCAATCCGTCTATGGCGGTCCTGGTACGTGCCTGGAGGCTATAGAAATTGATCTTCCATGCTTCCGCGAAATATTTCACGACGATGGCTTCTTTCTGCCGCAGTTTTGCCTTTGCCTGCTCGGGCGTGGTACCGTTCGGGCCGGGGTTGGTAATACCGTTCACCAGGTCATCAAAACCCTGTTTGCCTTCCACCAGCATCGTAGCGATCATTTCCACGAAGTCTTCGTCCGGTGCGCTCATGGCGTAGGCTGTCACAAATCCGTCTGCCCGTGCGTTCGCTTCGGATACGTTGTTCCAGTTGGACGTGTACATGCCCACCGATATCCTTTTGAATTCCTGCGGGTAAAGTATATTCTGGTGCAGGATATGCCCGAACTCATGTTCGATGGTATGGAACATTTGTTTGACGTTGAAAGAATCACTGGGCACATAACCTGCCATGGCCTTGGTGCGGAAGTCATTTAAAACATACAGCACAATTTTACGGCCGCCTTCCGCGGTACCCAGGGTGATGGTACCATCCGTATTATAACTGGCGCTTCCTACCAGCACAAAATGTTTGGGCACATATCTTTTCAGGAACAGCGCGCCGGCTTCGGCTTCATAAGGTTTAAGCCAGGCCTGGCGGATGGTGCTCAGCACGGGAATGATCTTTTCTTCTTTGGGCGGCACCAGGGTGTGGGTAAAGTCCAGCTCGCCCTGGTCCCATTTGTATTTCACGGCTACGTTCAGCGGTGTGGTAAGACTGTCTTTGATCCACACGTCTATGGGGCCGGGCACCCAGGTATCTCCGCCGAGGCCGGGGATGTCGTTCACATCATCCAGCGCATCGTCTCTCCTGCAGGCGGCCATGATGCAGCATGAGAAGAGGAAGATCAATATTGTAGAATGCTTCATATGCATGATTGTGCTTTTAAAGTTTTTGTCCTGTGTTAACGCGGGTTGCCCTGCACCCCTGAAATAGCGGCGGAAGACGGTATCTGGAACAGCCTGCGCGGGTCGTTGCCCGTGAGGTTGAAGGTGCCGCCGCCCACCACCGTATGGGAAACGGGGATGCGGTAACGGAGTATATCGAACCAGCGCATGCCTTCCTGCACATATTCGGCGCGTTTAAAATCAAGGATGGTGCGTATCAGCGCGGTTTGCAGGTTATTCGTACCATAAAAGTTGCGGACCCTTGATGGTGTGATGCCATGCGCGCCTGCATTATAACTGCTGATGCGCGTGGCTGCATAGGTGTTCAGATCCTCAATAGCAGCTCCCGTATTGTTCAGGTAAGTATAAGCTTCCGCGCGATTGAACAATACTTCTTCCGCGGTGAACAGCGGCACCATCACGTAAGCCGTGCCAATGCCCGCATTTACGGTGGAGCGCACGAAATATTCATTCACTTTCGGGATCAGCTGGTTTTCCGTACTTCCTGAGGAATAGGACTGGTTCCAGAAAGCCCATTCTCCTCCGGTTACGTTGTCCGACAGGATTTCATTGCGTTTCGCGGGATTCATGGCATAACGGAAATTGAAATAATAACGGCCATATACCGAAGGCGTTTCCACCAGCAGCAGGTTTGCCGGTTCGGTGGCTTTGGCATAGATGGAGAACAGCTCCAGGTAAGTGATGGTCATATACCGGGTGTTCCAGGGGCGCAGCATAGGAGTGATGTTGTTGTCCGGGAATACGAGGGTGGCGTATGTCACCGCTTTTGTCCAGTCCTGTTTGAAGAGGTAAAAGCGGGAAGCAAAGGCATAAGCGGCCGTGGTGGTAAAGTGGTACGCGGGCACGGAGTAACGGTTGTTGTCCAGCATCGGCATGCCCATGAGCAGATCATTTTCGATCATTTCATATACATATGCCACGGTTTTGCGCTCGTATTGTTTGATCACCACGTTCTCCGGCTCGGTCACATAAGGAATGCCCGGGCTGGTGGCTGCGGTGGCGGGATCGTAGGTTTCAGAGAAAAAAGTGACCAGCATAAAATGCGCGTACGCTCTTGCCACCAGGGCTTCGCCTTTCTGCGAGCGGTAATTCTCCGGGTCGGGCGCTTTGTCGCAGGCCTGGATAGCGAGGTTTGCCGCCGCGATGGCCGCGTAGCAGGCATTCCAGTAATACTCGGGGGAGTCTTCCTGGTCATCTCTTACGTCGCGGAACTGGAAGGGATCCGTATTGGTATTTTCGATAGTGCCGCTTCTTTTGTCCGCCACGTTATCTGAGGAGCCTTCGGTGAAGGCCATGTAATTCGCCTGGGGGTAAGCGGTGCCCAGCAGTCGGCTCACCTGTTCGGGCGTATTCAGTTCCGCCCGCATGTCCGGCGGCTGCTCCAGGTACTTTTTACAACCGGCGGCAGTGAACGCGAGAAAAACACTTGTATATATCAGCAGTCTTTTCATGTTGGTACAATTAAATGCCCACTTTGAGGGTGAGGGTGAATTGTTTCTGTACAGGCAGCGCCACACCGCCGGAGTTGAAGAACTCCGGGTCCTGCCCTCTCAGCTTTTTGTCCGAATAGATCAGCCAGGGATTGATGGCCGCCCCCGCCACGCTCGCGCTGTTCAGCCCGATCCTGTTGAGCAACGCGGGCTGGAAATTGTACGTGAGCGATACGGTTTTCAGCCGCACAAATGCGCCGCTGGCCACCCTTTCGGTGGAATAGTTATAGTTGTTGTAAGGATATTCTCCATTGAGGGTGGATTGCTCCAGGGCGCCCAGGATGGAAGGCACATTGGTCACCTTTTCATCGCCCGGCAACAGCCAGCGGTTCAGGAATTCCTTGGGAGCGGCATCCAGGTCCGTATAAGAGGTTTTGAACGCTTCATACAGCCGGATCTTGTTGCCGCCCTGGGCGGTCACGAAGACGTTCAGCGAAAAACTTTTGTAATTAAAAGTGTTGGACCAGCCGCCGGTTACGATAGGATCCACGGGGCCCTGGTATACGAGGTGGCTGATATCCCTGTCCTGCAGGTATACGCCGCTGCCGGTCTCTCCTTTTTCGTTGGTGAACAGCGGGTCGCCCCTGCGCGGGTCCAGTCCTTTGAACTCGAGGGAGAAGAGGCTGCGCGCCGGGTAACCCTGGCGGTTGCCGCCTTCGGCCTGTACCATATTAAATATCTGCGGACGGCTTCGGTCGTTGGTGATCTGGTTTTCGTTGTACCCGAAAGTGAAGTTGGTTTTCCAGCCCCAGTCCCTGCGGGTGATCACCGGCCCGCCTACCATCAGTTCGGCGCCCCATGATTCCATATCCGCATAGTTGGCTGCTTTTTCGGACTCGCCGCCGATGCCGGAGGTACGGATGATGCTGATCAGGTCGAAGCTCTGGCGGTAATATCCATCCATGGTGATGTTCAGCTTGTTTTTGAACAGGCCCAGGTCCAGCCCTGCGTTCGCAGTGTAGGCCTTTTCCCAGGTAAGCTCCGAGTTCTCCAGGTTGGCAAGCCTGATCACGGATTCCACTTCTGTAAAGAAAGGCCGGGTGGTATTGATATTACGCAGCACGATGCTTGAATTGGTAGCTGGGCCCATACTCGCGGTGAGGCCGTAAGAAGCTCTCACGGTGAGGTAATCTATCCACGTCAGGTTCTGTATGAACGGTTCCCTGTCCGCATTCCAGGAAGCGGCAAGGCTCCAGGTGGGCAGCCAGCGGGCGGTGGTGCTTTTCCCCAGCCTGTTGGAACCGTCGTAGCGGACCGTACCGGTGAAGTTGTAGCGCTGTTTGAAAGTATAGCCGGCGGAGCCGTAGAACGCCACAAACCGGTCGTAGTCCTTGCTCATACCATAATACGGGAAATTGCTCTCGATGGTTTGCTTCACGATGCGGTAATCCACGAACGGTATGCCGCCATTGTCGTACTGGTAACCAAAACCGGTATTGCTGGCCTGCTGGCGGTCAGCGGATTTTACCTGCATACCGGCCAGGAGGTTCACGGCGTGCAGGTTATTGAATGTTTTTATGTAGTTGAGGCTGTTCCTGAAATCGTAGCTCACCAGCTGGTCTTCCGTCCTGTTATAAAAACCGCCGTAGGGCAACACTACAATCGGCTCCGCTTCCGGGTTCTCCGGGTCGCGGTAAAGGAAGCGGTTATTCTGCCGGATGGTGGAATTGCCATCCGCACGGTAAGCGTTGGCCATATTGGCCCTTTCCGTGATCTGGTGTTCCATGCTGGACTTCACATACCGCAGCGCCCCTACAAATTCAAAGGTGAGCGCGGGAGTGATCTTGTATTTCAGGTCGCCCTGCAGGCGGAGGTCCGCCACGTTGATATTCAGATAATTGTTCTCCAGCTCGGTGAGGATATTAAAGGGCGCAAAGTTGCGGCGGAAATATTCACGGTCGCCGTTTTCGTCGTAGGCCGTAAGGGTGCGGCTGGCGTTGAGGGCGTAGCTGAAAGGGTTGATGTCGAAGTCACGGTCGAACTGTCCTTCTACGGGGTTCTCCTGCCGGCTGAGCGAGCCGGGGGCTCTTTGCTGCCTTACGGAAGCGAGCGTGGAGAAACCTACGCTGAGGCGGTCCGAAAAATTGTAGTTGTTGCGGAAGTTGAGCGTGTAGCGGCTCACACGGTCCGCCACGGTCCAGCCATTGTCCCCATAATAACTGGTGGAGAAATAAGACTGGGATTTATCCGTACCGAAAGAAATGCTCAGGGAATGTTCCTGTATAAAACTGTTATTGAAGAGCAGGTCGTACCAGTCCGTATTGGCGGCGGCGTACCTTTTCAGGAAAGCGGCTTTGCTTTCAGGTGTGTTCGGCAGGATAAAATTGCCGTTGGCGTCCACCTGCGTGAAAAGATCATACATTTTTCCGTACACGCCGTAATCAGCGCGGTCCAGGATATTCGGCTCCAGGGAACCTTTTCTTTCCAGTTCGGCCAGTACGGACATTTGCTGCGAGGAGTTCATGATGCTGTAATCCGCGTAGGAAGGTTTCAGCTGGGTGCTGAAGTTGCCGGTGTAAGACACGAGGGGTTTGCCCACCCGGCCTTTTTTGGTGGTGATCACCACTACGCCGTTCATGGCCCTTGCGCCGTAAAGGGCGGTGGCGGCGGCGTCTTTTAATATCGCGAAAGATTCAATATCGTTGGCGTTCAGGCCGGCTACCGCGGAGCCCAGCAAAGTGGTAGGATCGCCGCTGGAAAGCTGGTCGTTCGAAATGTTGATGATCTCTTCCAGCACCACACCGTCTACCACCCACAGCGGTTTATTGTCCCCGTGGATGGAAGTGGCGCCCCTGATGCGGAGCTTTGGAGCGGCGCCGAATGCGCTGGAAACGTTCTGTACGGACACGCCGGCGGCACGGCCTTCCAGCATACGGCTCACGTCTGCCAGGCCGTCTATTTTCACTTCATCGCCTTTGAGGGTGGTGGCGGCCCCGGAGAATTTCCGTTTGTCCAGGTCCTGGAAGCCGGTCACTACCACTTCGGAGAGCACTCCGCCCAGCGAAGCGAGCTGGATATTGATCGGCTGGCCGCGGTAGATGGCTACCTGTACCCTTTTGCCAATGTAGGAAAAACGAATGCTGTCCCCCATGCGGCCTGCCAACACAAAATTGCCGTTGGCATCGGTGAGGATGCCTTTGCGGTTGACGAGATTTTCTACGGTAACTCCGGGGAGTGCGATTTTTTCTTCCGCGTCCATAACCCGTCCCCTGATCTGGGAGCTGGGCACTGAGTCCTGAAAAGCCGTGGTTTCCGATCCAAAGGTGTAGGCAGGTGTAAAGGCTGCGAACAGTAACAGGATAAACAAGACCGGGAGCTTTCGGCGCCGCTTCCCGGCATCACAGGCGTAAACCTTTAATTGCATGAGCGCATATTTGATTTTGGTACATTTTGGTTGATAGGCCGTCGGCTCTCAAATGCTTTACTACACAAGCATGCTCTCTTTTGAGTTAAACAGACAATCAGCAGAATTTCAGTTCTATTTGGGTATCTTATCCGTACAAAAGATACATAAATAAATGCGTGATTTAACTTTTTTGTAACGTTTTTTCTGGCCGGGAAGCAAACAAACGCGAACAGGCGTACATTTACGGATATGAAACCGGGAGTTACCATTTCTTATTGCCCAAAATGCGGCTGGCTGCTGCGCGCGGCCTATATGGCGCAGGAATTACTGACCACTTTTGAAGAGGACCTGAGCGGGGTTACGCTGCGCCCTTCCGAAATAGCCGGAAGTTATCAAGTATCCCTGAATGACCAGATCATTTTCGACCGTAAACGGGACGGGCATTTTCCCGAAGTGAAGGAACTGAAACAGCGTGTGCGCGACCTGGTGAACCCGGGCAAAAGCCTCGGGCACGCGGACAGGAAGGTGGAGGGGTAGGATTTTCTTATTCGCTCAGGACATAACTTGTGCTTCTTCCCCCTGCATCTTCTTTGCGTAAAAGCCCTCGTCCGATCAAATCCTGGATATCACGTATCGCTGTATCCTGGGAGGTCTTGGTAATGACAGCCCATTTGGAAGAAGTAAGTTTGCCGGTAAATCCGTCAAGTAATTTATTGAGCATAAGTTTCTGCCGGTCATTTACTGCCTGCGTTAACGGGCTTTCCCATAACCTCGCCTTTTTTATTACTGCGCCAAGCGTTATATCTGTCGCACTCACGGCACGATCCAAACATTCGAGGAACCATATAATCCAGGCCGTTATATCGAGCGTACCTTTTTGTGTTTCTTCCAGAATATCATAATAACGATGACGCTCTGTTCTGATCTGTGCGGACATGCTGTAAAAACGGTGCGGACTCCCATCAGCACGAGCCAACTGCATATCCGTAATTGCACGTGCAATGCGCCCATTACCGTCACTAAACGGATGTATCGTAATAAACCATAGATGGGCGATAGCTGCTTTTAATACCGGATCGATAACTTCATGTGAATTGAACCATTGCAGGAATTTCTCCATTTCATTTTTGAGCTTATCAGAATCCGGCGCCTGAAAATGTACTTTCTCCCGCCCCAGGACACCGGAAACAACCTGCATTGGATTGCTTTTACTATTATTTCGCCACGCTCCGGAAATGAACTTATGTATCCTGTTACCGCCTACCGGAAATAACGAAGCATGCCATCCGAAAAGACGATTGTCTGTCAGGATAGCTTTATATTGTTGTGTAGCATCGAGCATCATTTCAACAATGCCTTCAACATTTCTGTCGATGGGGACAAGTCCTCCTATCTCAATGCCTAAACGTTGCGCGATGGAAGAACGAACCTGAGCAGTATCTAATATTTCACCTTCGATCTCGCTGGATTTCACGACATCCATTGTCAGGGTTTTAAGCGTTGCCAGTTCCTGTAATTGGAAACCCAGGCTTTCCATGCGGCCTAAAAGTCGTCCCTGACGATGCCGGACATTCGCTAAAAGGAGAGTTATTTGTTCAATATCCCATTGAAAATCCGGCCAGCTCTTTAATTGATGGATGTACATTCTTCGCACTTTATGCGTCGAATATACACCTTATTCTCCGCATTGGCAAGTTAATCTACGCATCTTATGCGTAGATTAAGGGGGTTATTCTCCGCATAAGTTATAAAAAACAACAATATTTCTCCTTGGGCGCCATTGAAACTATAAAGGCAACCTTTGGATTTACAAAATGAAGCATTATACCATTGATAACCAAGTAATTAATCCGATCACAATAACCGTAAATAGTGGGAAATACAGAAGATTAAGCCATATGATTGTGGACTGGCAAGATAATCTCCGCTTATATTGCGGAGATTAGAGGGTTTATTCTACGCACTTTTACCAAAACACCGTATACAGCGCCGTCAATATCCCGCAGATGATCACGGACATCACCACAAAAGAAGGCGATACGCGGAACAGCGACTTGTCTATCTCGATCGGCGACGCTTCCTCCGACTTCGGCTTCATCAGGCTGATCACGATCATTACGCCCAGGATAAGCCCAAAGGTGATGGACATACGGTCCAGGAAAGGAAAGTCCGGGAACCAGCCTCCCGTCCATACAGGCAGGAATTTGAGCACCGTCGAGATCGGGATGGTGAGCAAAGCGCCGGTAAGCGCCGCTCCCGCGGTGGTGCGTTTCCAGAAAAAACCCATCAGGAAAATAGCCAGTACGCCCGGGGAAATGAATCCTACATATTCCTGTATGAACTGGTACGCCTGGTCCAGCGATTTGAGGGCGGGCGTCACGATCGCAGCGATCAGCATCGCAATGATCACCGCGTATTTCCCTACGCTCACCAGTTGTTTTTCGGAAGCGTTTTTATTAAAGAACTTCTTGTAGATATCCAGCGAAAAGATCGTGGAAATACTGTTCGCCTTACCCGCCAGCGAAGCCACAATAGCCGCCGTGAGTGCGGCGAAGGCGACCCCTTTCAGGCCGGGCGGCAGCAGGTTCATGAGGGTGGGATAAGCATGATCCGGTTTTACTTTTTTCACACCGTCCACTACCCCCATCATTTCTTCCTGGAACATGCCGTTTTTGTGCAGTACAAACATTACGATGCCCGGCAAAACGGCTATCACCGGCACCAGCAGCTTCAGGAAAGCAGCGAACAAAATGCCGTTGCGGGCCGTCTTCAGGTCCGCGCCCAGCGCGCGCTGCGTGATATACTGGTTGCAGCCCCAATAGGCCAGGTTGTTGATCCACATGCCGCCGATCAGTACAGACAGGCCGGGGAGGTCTTTATAATAAGGATTGCTTTTATCGAATATCATGTGAAAATGCTCTGGCGCTTCTTTTCTCAACACTCCCAACCCTTTCCAGATATCGCCGTCGTATCCGAAACGGTCCGCGAGCAGGTCCAGCGCGAGATAAGTGGTGACCAGCCCGCCGAGGATGAGCACCAGTACCTGCACCACATCCGTATAACCGATCACTTTCATGCCTCCCAGCGTGACCAGCACGGCAAAGACGCTCAGCCCCGCAATACACCATTCAAAAGAAATAGTGGAAATGGAAGCGATGGCCAGCGCGCCGAGGTAGATAATGGACGTGAGGTTCACAAATACATACACCAGCAGCCAGAAAACGGCCATGACGGTGCTCACCTTGTCGTTGTAACGTTTGGCGAGGAACTGCGGCATGGTGTAGATCTTGTTCTTCAGGTACAGGGGGATAAACACGACGGCCACGATAATGAGCGTGGCGGCGGCCATCCATTCGTAGGTGGAAATGGCCAGCCCCAGGGCGAAGCCTGAGCCGGACATGCCGATAAAATGTTCCGCGGAGATATTGGATGCGATCAGCGAGGCCCCGATGGCCCACCAGGTGAGCGAACCTTCCGCCAGGAAAAAATCCTTGGAGTCCGTGGTGGCGGATTTCTTTTTGTGATAAACGTAATACCCGTAGGCTGCAACAGAGATAAAATAAATGAAAAAGACGATGTAGTCAGCGAGATGCAGTTTGTTCATGTGTGGAATCAGAAGGTTAGGTTAGTAAAAGATTTCCCGCAGAGGGCTTCACATGAGCGTTTCTCTGCGGGAAATTACTGAAGTTGGAGCGTACTTCGCTGAAGTATCAAATGAAGTATTAGAATTTTAACGTAGACGGGAGGTATTTGGCCACCAGGTCCTCATAATAAGGCCTGAGCACTTTCCAATCCGGGGGTGTGGGATTTTTGGAATAAAGGTCGTAAGGGTTGAAGAGTTTTACCCAGTGCAGCATTTCGCGGTCATGATCGTCCAGCAGCTGGCTGTAGGCGCCTTCGCGGTGCCAGGCATAAAAGGAATGGTAACGAAGCATGTAGAGGCCCTGCTCGGGGATACGGCCCTTCAGCATCTGGTATACGTATTCGTCGTGGCCCCAGGACATATCCACGTTCCGCAGGCCGCAACCTTCCTTGTACACGCCGGTGGGCGTCTGGTACTCGGGGTTGTTGTAATCGGGGTTGTTTTTGAAGAACTCCGGGTACACAACTTTATCTGAATATTGAACGCCTACAGGGAAGGTATCGCCCACTACGGCCCATTGCGGTTCACCGAAGAGGCAGAGTACCTTGCCCATGTCGTGCATGAGGCCCACGAGCACCATCCAGTCCGGGTGGCCGTCCCTGCGGATGGCTTCGGAGGTCTGGAGGAGGTGCTGGAACTGGTCCAGGTCCGTATCAGGGTCTGAGTCATCCACGAGCTGGTTCAGGAAGTCGAAGGCCTGCCAGACGGGCATTTCCTTTTTGTCAAATTTCAGGTAGTCCGCTCTTTTCTGCTGAACAAACTCGTAGGTTTGATACGTGTGATTGAGGCGGTAAAATTCTTTAACGGTGTCTCTCTGGGGGGAATCATAGTTCCTGTATTCATCCGTGGATTTATCGGTGGCAATGCTATCCGGGTCAGGATAACGTTCCAGTACGGCGTCTTCCCATTCATCGAGGCTGTTGAGCGGGTTAATCTCCTTAGCGGTAAATGATGAATTTTGAATTGTTGCCATGGCAAGTATTTTGTAAATTAAGTGATTAGTTGAACACTATAATTTCGGTCATTTTTGAGGATTTTCATATCACGCCACCGCTTTATTTACGAAACCGGTTTCGCTGGAATACCGGTATTTAGGGCTAATTTAGCATCGTAAGGACTTATCAACCAATGAAACAGATCAATATCAAGGCGCTGGCGCAGGAACTGAACCTTTCCGTTTCCACCATCTCGAAAGCCCTTCGGGACAGTTACGAGATCAGTGATGAAACGAAACACCGTGTGCTGGAGCTGGCCGCCAAACTGAATTATACGCCCAATCCTTACGCCAGTAGTTTGCGTGGCAAAAAAAGCAGGAATATCGCCATCGTGATTCCCGAAGTGGCGGACAGCTTTTTTTCGCAGGCCATCAACGGTATTGAGAGTGTGGCCAAAGGAAAGGGATATCATGTGCTCATTTGCCTCACGCACGAAAATTACGAGCACGAGCAGGCCATCCTGAAAGAGTTCCAGAGCGGCCGGGTGGACGGGGTGCTGATGTCCGTATCCAGTGAAACGGCCAGCGGCGGGCATATCCAGGAGCTGATCGCCAAAGAGGTGCCCGTTGTTTTTTTTGACCGCGCACTGAACGGCGTAGCGGCCGCCCGCATCGTAACGGACGATTTCCAGAGCGGTTACAATGCCACCGCTCACCTTATAGAACAGGGTTGCCGGAACATCGCTTTCCTGGGCGTGTCCAGCCAACTGTCCATCAGCAACGACCGCATGGCGGGTTACCGCAAAGCGATGGAGGAAAAAGGACTGCCCTTCCGGGAAGTATACTGCTCTTCCTCCCCGGAGGACAATCATACCCTTGTCACGGACCTGCTGCGGCAGCACGGCAGGCCGGACGGCATCCTGGCTTCCGTGGAAAAACTGGCCACATCCGTTTACCAGGCCTGCGCGGAATTGCAGCTCAGCATGCCCGCCGATGTGAAGCTGGTATGTTTTTCCAACCTGGGCATCGCCGCCATGCTCTATCCTTCACTTACTACCGTTACCCAACCGGCGTTTGAGATGGGCAAAGCCGCTGCGGCCACATTGCTGAAACTGCTGGAGAAAAAACATACCGATCCGTCCGGGCTGGATATGGTGATACCGTCTGAGCTGATCAGGAGGGGGTCTTCGTTGTAACTGCTCTTATTTGTTGGTGTTAATTCTGGATGCCTGGTATCGGGCATTAGGATAGTATTGTGTAAATTAGGGGCTATCATTGGCGCAGAATGAGCGCTTTTGCGGTGCTTATCCCGATATCTAACCACAAATCAGATCCACATGCTGAAATCCCTTCTCCTGGCGGTCCTTATGGGCATTATCGCGTTCCCTTGTTACAGCCAGCATGCGGACCGCACCATTCCGTACAAGCAGCTGGATGCGGTGACCGATTCCCTGAACGCCTTTCTGATAAGGGAGCTGGCTATTCCAGGAACGCTACCAGAGCAGGCAAACGACTATTTTCAGAGGGCCACCATTGATGGCCGGCCATGCAATCTCCTTTTTGGTGTCGATTCTCTAATTATAAATGACACCCTCCTGATCAACACTTCGAAGAGGGGTGATACGTCAAAAATCATTTTTCAAAAGCTTCATTTTACCAAGCGGGTCATAATTCTGGGTGACGAATTAAATAGAGAGATTGAATTCAGGTACTGCTATTTTGAACAACCTGTTTACATCCTTGGTCATTTCAACAAAAAAATCGAGTTCTACCGAAACATTTTTGACGATAATTTCCGGCTAGGCACACCAGACACTGATAAGCTTGACCTTTCGGCCATCACTGAATTTTCGAAAGAATTTTCACTTCGGCAGAATGTGTTTATGAAGTCCTTTATGGCATTGCAATCCGGGTTTAAGGATGACATCTATTTCTACAACAATCTTTTTAACCAGATAGAAATTACGGGCTGTATTTTTCACAAAACCTTTCGTAGCCTGAGCGACAAAATACAGGGACATGCAAAGATTTTTTCTGTGAGATGCTTTAGGGATTTTGGTTTCTGGAACTGTAAATTTCAATCCAGTTTCAGGATCACCAATTCATGGTTTTCTCAAAATCTTTCGCTGGCCAAATGCGGGATAAACAGGAAAAAAGCCGGGGAAAAGTCCCCTGAGGACGGCCTGATCTATCGATGCCACTTCTCAAAGATATTGAACTTCGATGCCTCAGACATTCAGCATCTCAAGATCCATAACTCGTTCTTCAAAAAAGATTCTTCTGCGCTTTTATTGACACACAGTTCCATCAATAGCCTGGAAGTGACCACCACTACATATCCATACCTGATAGACTTGTCCAATACAACCATCAGTGATACCGGAACTGTAGACCTCCGAAACATGGCAATTCTTGATCCAACCGACCTGGGCCTCGATTCCACCATTGACTTTTCGCAACGGAACCGGGATTGTTATATCTACCTTGATAAAACATCCTTAAATAAGATACTTTTCGATTACAGGGATTTTAAATTGGCCTCTATTTTTTATGATCCGACTGTAGAAAATAAGACAAAGGAACTATCATTCGAACTGACCGAATTTTTAAAACTCCGCTTCCTGGACAGCAGCAGCGCTCCATCAATGGATGACGCCGATTTCATAACACTTGGCGTAGTGGAACAGGCGGGCATGCTCCCGCCCTTCCCGGACAGTGCATGGCGGGGAACGCCCGGGGGGCTGGTGAGAAAGGAGAACCTGTACAATTCGATGCTGCTGAAATTCAAGGAAGAAAATAACTCGAAGAGCTATGCGAAACTTGATATGGAATACAGGAAATTTATGCTGCTGGAATTTGATCCCGGCTGGTACAATACCCTCAGTTATTATGCCGGCAAACTATGGTGGGATTTCGGTTATAAAAAAAGCAGGATCTTCCTTTGGATCGTATTTTTCTTTGCAGCCTTTTCGTTGCTAAACTGGCGGAGGTTATATTTCCTGTCGAACAAGGTATATGCGATAGAAAACATATCCAAACAGCTGCGCGTCCATAAGAAACTAAAACATATCCGCCTGGCTGGAATTCCCCCGGCTCCCGTGACCGGTAAAAAAGCCGGCAAATGGATAACGCGGACAAAAAACAGCATTGGCTCAGCCTTCCGGAAAACGGGGATATTTGCCTGGTACTATGCATCTACCATGCTGCTGAGTTTTATTTACACCGGTTTTATCTTCTTCGGACTGCGGATGGATGGGAGCAAATTCCATCTCAAGAGGAACATCGCAACGATCTGGGTACTTTTTATCTATACCATGGGCATTATCTGTACTGGTTTCGTGATCAATCTCATCCTCCATTAGCTGCTTCTGTTGCAGTTGTTATTCTGGCATGGCAAATGTGGTGTAAAAGGGAATCAAGCTCTTTTATATGAAGACGGTCTATCTCATATTATTCACCTGTCTGTTTACCGCCAGGCAGGCTCACGCACAAACCAATGTTATGGACACCACCACCCGTTACATCAAAGTGCCTGCGGGTTACCTGATGGTATTGCGGCAGGGGGACGATGTGCTTGCTCAGATCGAATCGCTGGCCGTGAGAGAAAAGATTCCTTCCGCGAACTTTGCGGGGATGGGGTTTGTGAACGCCCGGTTCGGCTTCTTTAATTTTGACACAAAAGAATACGAACCGAAAGAGTTCAACAATGTGGAACTGGCCAGTATGCGCGGGTCCATCGCCTGGCAAAAGGGCAAGGTGTCCATCCATGCACATGGAGTGGTGACGGACAGGGAGTTCAAAGCCTGGGGCGGACATATGCTGGGCGCTACCGTCGGCACTGGCTCTGTGGAGATACTTGTGACAGTGCATGATAAAACACTGGAAAGGAAGATGGAAGATCCGCCTGGAGCGAATGTGCTGCAATTGTCCGAATAATACTGATATACAAAAGGCCAGGAATGTTCCGGGCCTTTTGTTGCTAACAGTTATCCGCAAAATAATGCATGGCCTTTTGCATAAACTGCCCGAATGCCGGGTTCGGCGTACCGTTTGCGGCGGTGTACCTTTCATCGGAGGCGTAGAGGTCACCCAAGCCCTTGTATGCCTCTATGGGCGAGCCGGGTTTGCCCCAGAATTGCAGGATAAAATGGTAATGGTCTGCTATCAGCCGTTGTACTTCCGGGCTATGCGGGTCTTTGTCCGCCATGGATACGAGCTGCTGCCCGTTGGCGCTGAAATTGGCCTTAAGGGTTTCAAACTCCTCCGGGCTCATTTTCAGCAGCTGTTCCTCGGAATGTTTCACCTGGTCCGGCCAGCGTTCCTGCGCCTCCTTGCGCCAGGCCTGCGCCTGTTCTTTGGGCAGGCCTTTATATAGATCTTCGTGGTTCATTGTGTGTTTGTTTTTGAGGTGATCAATTGTTTTGTCAAGCGTTTCCAGCAGCGTCCGGATGCGTTCTTTTTTTTGCAGCAGATTTTTTTTATGGTCCAGGAGGGCCTTTACCATATCAAAATCCGGATCATCGAGCAGTTCGGCGATGGTCTTCAGCTCAAAGTCCATTTCCTTGTAGAAAAGTATCTGCTGGAGCCGCAGCAGCTCTTTTTCGCCATACAGCCGGTAACCCACCTCCGTGCGCACGGAGGGCTGCAACAAACCGATCCTGTCGTAGTGATGAAGCGTGCGCACGCTTACACCAGCCATTTCAGCCAGTTTTTTCACCGCATATTGTGCCATACCTGGGTGCCTGTTTTTGATTACGGAACAAAGGTAGGGTATGACGTAGGGTTAGGGTCAAGGGTTGAGGGAAGTTTTTTTGAATTATTTTCGTAGGGATTATTTTAAGCGTATGTACTGGGAAGAAAAGATCGATTTACTGAAACAACAATATGCCCCGTCTGAATTCAGTGTACCTTTCACACAATGGGTGGCCATCAGTAAGGAAATTGAGCGGAAATTTATCATCAGGGCTCACTCCGGGCCGTTCCGCAACTGGGCGGAAAACATTCGCGGGAAAACCAAGCTGGGAGGAATCGGGCGCGGCGAACTTGTTGACTACCTATCGAAGCTTCCGTCTACAGCCAATTACTGGATGGTTGTTGTTCAGGGCAATGATATAAACGGGAAATACTACCTATATGATTGCGGGATAAAGCCACTTACAACATTGGCTAGCCTTTGTAATGGGGATTTTTATATCGTTGATAAAAAATATGCATGGCTCGTATACTTCAGCCTGGAAAAGGAAACGGGCAAGATCAATGTTTATTCCGGCAGCGATTCTCCCTTCCAATAAAATATATCTAAAATAAAAATCCGCCCCCTTTGTCCCCGTCCTCCATTTCTAATCGTTATGATTACGAAACCAAAAATTATTACCGATGAGAGAGTTCTTATTGATCTTCAGAAACAGCGATACGTCCCATCCCGCACCCTCACCCGAGCAGCTGCAGGAAAGGCTGAACTGGATGGCGGGCATTGCCGCACAGAACAAACTGGTGGACAAGGGAAACAGGCTGTCCGGCAGTATCGCGAAAACCGTACGGCCTGATGACGTCGTAACAGACGGGCCCTACACGGAAATCAAAGAGTTCATCCTGGGTTACGTGATCGTAAAAACCGCCACTATCGAAGAAGCGGTGGATATTGCCCAAAAGAATCCTATTCTTAAAATGGGCGGCAATATTGAAGTCAGGGCCATTTTAACGCCGGAAGAAAAAGGATAAGGCCGATGGAAGATCCTGTTGCACAGCATCACCCGTTGTTGCCGCACCTGTTCAGGCAGGAGTACGTCAAAATGACGGCTGTATTAAGCCGTCATTTTGGCCTGCAAAATATCGAGATAGCTGAAGACATCGTGAGCGATACCTTCTTAAAGGCAACCGAGCTGTGGAGCAGCCAGGGCATCCCTCCTAACCCGACCGCCTGGCTTTACACCGTTGCGAAAAACAGCACGAAAGATTACCTGAAACGCCATACGTTGTTCGAGACGCAGATCAAAACCGCTTTGGGAACAGGTGAATTACAGGCGGAACAGGAGGTTGATTTCACGCTACAAACCATCACGGACAGCCAGCTGGCCATGATCTTTGCCGTCTGCAACCCGGCCAATTCCACCGAAGCCCAGATCTGCCTGGCGCTGCAAATACTGTGCGGATTCAGCGTGGAAGAAATAGCCGCAGCGTTCCTTTCCAAAACGGAAACCATTAAAAAAAGGCTGGCCCGGGCAAGGGCGAACCTGCGGAATGATAATTTCCAGATCAGGCAATTGCAGGCGGAAACGATACAGTCCCGGCTGGATACGGTATTACGGACTATCTACCTGTTGTTCAACGAAGGATATGCTTCCAGCTCCGGCAATCACCTGATACGGAAAGACCTCTGTTCGGAAGCCATGCGGCTGGCGCTTATCTTAACCGAAAACAAACTCACCAGTACGGCAAAAGCCAATGCGCTGCTGGCTTTAATATGTTTTCAAAGCTCAAGGCTGGATGCCCGGGAAGATCATACAGGGGAGGCTGTGTTATTCGAACAGCAGGATAAACACCTGTGGAGCAGGGAACTGATCGAAAAGGGGAATTATTATCTCATCAACGCCTGCTCCGGAAATGAGGTTTCCAAATACCACCTGGAAGCGGCCATCGCTTACTGGCATACCACGCCCACGGATGACAATAAATGGGAACATATCTTACAGCTGTACAACCAGCTCGTCATCCTGGAATATTCGCCCATCACCGCGTTGAACCGGACCTTCGCGTTTGCCAGGGTTTACGGGAAAACGCAGGGCATACAGGAGGCGGAGAAACTGACGCTGGAGGATATTAATTATTATCATTCCCTGCTGGGTTATTTATACACCGGCATTGATACCGGCAAAGCCATCAAACATTACCAGAAAGCCGTGACCCTAACTAAATCCGTGTCTGAAAAGAAAACGCTGACAAAGGAGATAGAGCGGCTGATGCTTACGCCATAAGGGTTTCCCTTTGCCAGTGCCCGCTGGTGCGGGCAAAAAAAAATCCCCATCCGTACAGGATGGGGATGGCAAACAAAAAGTAACAGTTATAGATCCCGCGATCAGTTCGTAAACCACCGCGCTTTGTAAACATGCAGACCGGGGAACGCAAAAACACGTTCCGGTGAAGAGAATTTTACATGGAATGTCCACCAGCTTTCCTCAGGGATGGTGTAGATGTACTGTCCCGCTTTGATCTGTCCGAGGCTCTTTACGTTCTCGGCGTCCGGGAGGCCTTTCAGTTTGCTGAACTTTTGGTCTTTGATATTAAACACCCATGTGCCGTTATGTTCGGTCACAAAAAGATGTCCGCCATCGGGAGACGGTTGCAGCTCATGACCGCCAATGCCGGGGATCTTCCATTCATTTTTCAGCTGCAAAGCATCCTTTGAAACGATCTTGTACTCGCGCAGAACGGAATAACCCAGCGCAAAAAGGCTTTTTCTTTTCGCGTCCCATACCAGGCCGTGCGCGGAATACAGGCTGTCTGTATACAACACCTTTTCAGGATGGGCGATATCGAACAACATGATCTTGTTGCCCGCTTTGTTCGTGGAAGCGGCGGCCGCTATCCTGTTGTCCGGCAGCAGGGCGATGGAATGCGAGTTGGGGACGCTGGATACGAACATTACTTTTTTGTCTTCCAGGTTCACGACAGCGATAGCACCGGAGGAAGAAGATACCAGGATCTGTTTGCCGTCATTGATGGCTTTGCAGTCGTCCATGGTCCGGAATTTTTTGCGGTAGTCCTCGGAAAGGTCCGTGGCCTGGCTGGCGTCCCAGGTCCAGATCACCTCGGGAATGCTGTCTTTGGATTTGTTATAATCCACCAGCAACACTTTGGTGTCCCCGCAAACGAGGAATTTTTTGGCAGTCTGCGCATTGGCGGCGGACATAAAGAGCAGCATCGCGCCGAAGCAGAAAATGTTTTTAAAACGCATAATGATATTATTTATTGAGCGGCCCATGCTTTTTTCAGTGTTTCATAATTGGGCGCCAGGTCCTTAAAAGTAATATTATCGCCTTCTTTTTTCACTACCTCGTACATAAAAGCGCCTTCATATTTTGCGGCGATCAGCGCGGCGATCACATTGTTCCAGTTGATAATGCCGCGGCCGGGCATCCAATGCCGTTCGTTCACCGCGTCATAATCGGAGATGTGCAGGGTGCGGATGAGGGGACCGACAGCTTTTGCAAATTCTTCGGGTTTCTCCTGGAGCTGGTGATTGGAGTCAAAGCAGACGCCTACCCCATCGATGCCATCCAGTATCTGCAATATCTCTTTGCTGGTATTGGCCAGGCAGGTACGTGGCAGGCCCTCCAGCGCCAGGGAGGCGTTTTTTGCCTTACAATAGGCGGCCAGTTCCTTTAACGATTCACGGCAGGCCGCGATCCTTTTGGGCCGGTCTTCATCGGCGATCGGCTCCGTGCTGGGGTGGATCACGATCTGTTTTACATGCATCTCCACGGCCAGGTCTATGTACTCCTTTACCGCCGCAAGAATGGCCGGCCTTTTTTCCGGGTCTGTTTCGGAAATGTCAAGCCGTTTGCCATAAGGAATATGCGTGGACCACAATACCAACCCGGCCCGGGTTGCGTCCTGGTATGCCGTACGGGCGAACGTGAGGCGCTCCGCCGGTGTGCCGCTCACCAATGGCCCTTTCCAGCCTATCTCCAGGTAATCGATACCGCTTTGTTTCACCTCCGCGAGGGTAGCGGGCGTCATGTCCGGGAGCAGGATGGTGGAGGTTCCCAACTTCCAGCTTTGAGGAATGGCTTTTGACTGGGAGAATGCTGTACCGGAAAAAAGAACCAGGTAGAAAACCGCTGCAATGATCTGTTTCATGGTTGATATTTTAGATAAAATGGCTGAATGTTTGATCACATTCAGCCATTTTAAGATAACTAATAACCCGGATTTTTTTCAAGATTAGGGTTCCTGTCGCGCTGAACGTCAGGGATAGGCCACCAATAATCTCTTTTGGGATCAAATGTACGGGTCATGATCGGTTTGTTGTCGTAAGTGAGAATGGCGCCTTTCATCACTGTTTCCGCAATTTTCCAGCGGCGGATATCATTGTAATAAAATCCTTCAAACGCCAGTTCTATCCTTCTTTCACTGCGAACGATGGTACGCATTTCATCCTGGCTCTTCCCGATTCCGATCTCCGGCATTTTCGCCCTTCTTCTTACCCTGTTCACCGCTTCGCGCACGGATTCGTCCGGCGCTGCCAGTACTTCGTTCTGCGCTTCGGCGTACATCAGCAGCACGTCCGCAAAACGGATCACCATATAGTTGATCTCGGAGCGGCCGCCCTGCAGGTTGTTCGGGTTGGCTTCCTTATCGTAAATGGTGTATTTTTTGGTGCCATACCCTGTCACCACAAACCTGGTAGGCGTTACGAGCTCGCCCTGGAACTGGTCGCCGGGATATACGATGGTAGCGTACATACGCGGGTCACGGTTTTCGTAGGGTTTGGCGGGATTGTACAGGGGAGACTGCGCCTGCGGCAGGCCGTCTTTCATCTGGTAAGCATATACAATATCCTGCACAGGCGCGTTCGTATTGTACTGGCGGCCGATCAGGTCAAAGGAGCTGCCTTGTGTGGGCGCGGTGTATTGTACATCGAATACGGATTCGATGCTGTTGTCGTTCGCGGGCAGGAAGAGGCTGCGGTAATCGCTGTACAGATCGTAACCTGTACCGGCGAGGTCCATCACGGCTTTAGCGGCATCCGCGGCCAGTTTCCATTTGTTTTTATCGCCGGTGGTATTGATCAGCGGGCTTGCTTCGAACAGGAGCACACGGGCTTTCAGGGCCAGCGCGGCGCCTTTGGTGGCACGACCTACATTTGCGCCGGTATATTTTACGGGCAGCACGGCCGCGGCGGCATCCAGGTCTTTCAGCACCTGGGCCACCACTTCTTCCCTTTTGTTCCTCGGGAGCATGGACTGCGTTTCCGGGTTCGGCTGATCGAGGATCAGGGGCACGCCGCCGTAGTACATTTCCAGCAGGGAATAATACAACGCGCGGAGGAAAGCAGCTTCCGCTTTCATTTTATCTTTCGCGCCCTGGTCCATCGGCACACCGTCTATCTTGGCCAGCAGGGTATTGCAACGGCCGATACCTTCGTAGGCAGCGTTCCAGCGGGCGGTTACGATAGCGGAGTTCGATCCGGTCTGTGTGCCGGAAGCGATCACGTTCCAGCCACCGGAGTTGTCGTAATTATAAGCATTGGGCGTGGCGGTTTCTTCCCAGAGCGGTGTAGCGGTACCGCCAAAGGCGCCTTCGGAACGAAGTGTATTGTAACAGCCTATCAAGCCCATGTTTGCATTGGCTTCGGTGGTCCAGAAGATCCCTTCTGTATAACGGTCGGTGGGTTCGGTGTCCAGTATTTTATTTCCACAACTCGTCAGCATCACGCCAGCTATAAAAATATAAAGTATCTTTTTCATAGATTCTTCGGATTAAGATTAGAAATTAAGATTTAGACCAAAACTCACAGTTTTCAGCAGGGGATAATCATAGAGGTTATCGCCTGTAATGTTGCGCTCGGGATCAGAATCTTTATATTCGGAGAATGTGAAGAAGTTCTGCAAGTTGGCGAACAGGTTCAGCTTGCTGATACCGGCTTTTGCCAGCAGTCTTTCGGGCACCACATAGTTCAGCTGGACATTCTGTATACGCAGGTAGTTGCCGCTGCGGAACCAGAAAGTGGAGTTCTGGTAGTTCTCAGAGGCGCCTTGCGGCGTAGACAAAATCGGCAGGCGGGCACCTGTGTTTTGGGGCGTCCAGGAATCGGTTGCCCATTCTTTGGTTAAACCCGCGCCGTTGTTCACCGGGTAGGCCAGGTTTGCAGTGGGATAGATATTGATCCCCTGCACGCCCTGGAGGTATGTATTCAGGCTAAAACGTTTGTAACCGAGATTGATCGTGAAGCTGTAGTTCCATTTCGGGATGGATGAGCCGGTGATGATCCTGTCGTCCCCATTGATCACATTGTCGCCATTCTGATTTTTATATTTCAGGTAACCGGGTTTTACTGCGTTGCTTACTTTCGCGCTTTTGTCGATCTCATCCTGCGACTGGTAAATGCCAGTAGCTTCCAGCACATAATAAGCATCGATAGGATATCCTGCTTTTAATATCCTTCTGCCGTTGATCAACGTTTCGCCGTTCAGGTCCACTACTTCATTTTTAACATAACTGATAGCTCCACCCAGTTCATAGGTAAAATCACCGATGCGGTTGCGGTGCCCCAGGTTCAGTTCGAAACCGATATTGTCCACCACACCGATGTTGCGCTGCGGGCCCGCCAGGTTACCCACCTGTCCGGGAATGGCTACCTGGCGCAGGATGCCGGAAGTACGTCTTTTAAATACATCGGCTTCAGCCGTTAGTTTGCCTCCCCATGCCGATACGTCCAGGCCTGCATCGTAGGTGCTGGTCCTTTCCCACTCAATGGTCGGATCGCTGTAAGCAGTGATGGCAGCGCCGGGAGCAATGGTATTGCCAAACGAATAGTCATACCCCAGCTTCACCGTGTTTGCGTAGCTGTACAACGGCACCTGCTGGTTACCCAGCTTGCCGTAAGAAACGCGCAGCTTCAGCAGGTCGATGTTCTTTACATTAAAGAACCCTTCCTTGTCTATACGCCAGCCTGCAGAAACACCGGGATATGTACCCCAGCGGTTTCCACGGGCAAAACGGGAAGAACCATCATAACGGAATATAAATTCCAACAGGTACTTGTCTTTGTAATTGTAATTAGCGCGACCGAAGTAAGAAGCAAGCCTGTCCTGGTTAGTAACCCCTGTTACAGCCGGATTAAGAGAGCCGGCATCAATTGCGCTCAATGAGTTGCCTGACACGTTCTCAATGCTGGCGCTGAAGTTGGACGTACCGAAGCTGCTATAGCTGGAACCGATCATCAGCGATACATTGTGTGCTCTGTTAAAGGTCTTGTCCCAGTTGAAAGTCTGGTAGAAGGTCATGTTCAGGTTGCTGGTATTGCCGTTGTAGGCAACCGTCTGGCCGTACGTCATCGGTGCAAGGGTGAGCGGATCGTAGGTGGTCACCCTGTTGTTGAAACGCCTGTCATAGTTATCCTGTTTGTCGATGCCCAGGTTCACATTGTATTTGATGTTAAAGGGCAGCTGGAGGTCTGCGTACACTTTGGTGAACAGGCGCTGCGCTTCTGGTTTGCGGTAACCTTCTTTCACCAGCTTCATCGGGTTTTCGATGGAGTTGCGGCCGGGGGTACGGAATACCGTGTTGCCATAACGGCCATCCTGGAGATAAGGTGTGAAGATGGGCAATACACGCATCAGCGAGCCGAAGTAAGAAGCGGTACCATCCGCGGGCTCGGTAGATTTACGGTAGTTGCCGATGATGTTGGCGCCTACACGCAGCGGTTTAGCCACCTGCGCGGATACGTTCAGGTCGATGGAATAACGTTGTGCTTCGTCGTTCGCAATCAGCACGCCTTTCTGGTCCATATAACCGAGGGAGAGGCTGTAAGTCACTTTATCGGTGCCACCGGAGAACTGCAGGTGATGCTGCTGCATCTGCCCGTTGTCCATCACGAGGTCAAACCAGTCAAGGTTCGGGTAGGCGTAAGGATTGGCAGCCATACCGTCTTTGTATTGCTGGATCTGTGCATCGGTGTAATCCACCACGGTTTTACCTTCGTTGCGCAGGGACTGGTTTTTGAGTTGCATATATTCGATCGGGTCCCATACTACATCGGGCATCATGGTCGGGCTCTGAATGCCGTAAGAAAAGTTGTAGTTGATCTTCATCTTGCCTTCCTTGCCGGTTTTGGTGGTAACCAATACAACGCCATTGGCTCCCCTGGAACCGTAGATGGCTGCGGACGCATCTTTCAGCACGGTAATGCTTTCGATATCATTCGGGTTGATCTCGTTCATATCATACTCCATACCGTTTACGAGCACCAACGGGTTGCTGTTGTTCGTAGTGCCCACACCGCGGATGCGGATGGTGGCATTGTCCGCGCCGGGCCTTGAGCCCGCCTGGTTCACCCAGAGGCCGGAAACGCCGTGCAGCGCCTGGCTGGCATTGGTAATGGGCGTGTTTTCTTTTGTTTTCATATCCAATATGGAAAGAGCGCCGGTGAGGTTCACTTTTTTCTGTGTACCATAACCCACCACTACCACTTCATTTAAGCCCGTCTCGCTTTCCTGGAGCGTTACGTTCAGCACGGAACGCCCGGATACGGGCAGCTCCTGCGTGGTATAACCGGCGAAAGAAAATACCAGGACGCCGTTGGCGCCATTGGGTACAGCCAGCGAATAAACACCGTCAACATTGGTGGCGGCGCCTGTATTGGTGCCTTTTAAACGCACGGTAGCGCCGGGAAGCGGGTCGCCATTGCCAGCGGTCACTTTACCGGTTACAGTAGCCTGTTGTGCAACAACCGATTGAAAACCGGCGGTAAATAATAAAATAAGAAGCAACAGCATTTTGCCGGGCAAAACGCTGAAACGCGGCAATCCGGGTACTTTGGGATAAGGTGTCCCCTGCCTGCCTGACTGACTGATTTTTTTCATACTGTTAATTTTTTTGACTGAAACATTCATTAATTTTCACCCCTTGCCCCGGCGTCTTTCGGAATGTTGCGCCGGGCTTTGTTTTGACTGTTTTCTGAGTTGGTACTGTTATATTTTGAATTGCTGATTACGGTATGGGCATGGCAATCCCTCTCCTGCTTTCGCACGATGTTTTTTCTCATGTCCTGAAGGTCCGGCGCCTGATCTGCCGGGGATTTACGGAGTTATTTTTTATGGAAGGCTTGTTGCCTGATCATACACAAAACGAGCCTGCTTCCTTCATAAGAAGGAATTTTACGGGACTTTGTAAATATTAAATAACGTTAAAGAATTCCCAAAAGTAGAAAACAAAAGCATCGTTTCGTTTTAGCTTATTGTTAAGAAATCTTAAACAGACCGTTAGCATGGGTTAACAGTATAATTCATACATTTAGGCGCAACATGGAATAATTATGGAAAGTCTGAAGGTATTGGCGGTGGGCAGTTTTGCGGTACACGGCACGGCAAGCCTGAAAGCGATGATCAGGATACTCGGCTCCAGGGTATTGCCCGTCCCGAGCGTGGTGCTGAGCGGGTTAACGAATATGAAAAGCGTTACCAAGCTGGATGTACCGTTTGAAAAACTGCTGACGGAGGTATTTGAACTTTCCGTGTACCGGCGGCAAAAACTCATCCTTTACATCGGTTACCTGGGCAAACCGGAGCAGGCAGACATCCTCACCACGCTGATACAGAAATACAAACCGAACATTCAATGCGTCGTAACCGACCCCGTCTGCGGGGACCATGGGCGGATGTACGTGCCCGTCGAGATCGCGGAGAAATGGCCCGCGCTCATCCGCGTGTCCGATATGGTCTTTCCCAATCTTTCGGAAATAAAGATCCTGACCGGTAATGATCCCGCGGCGGAAGGCGGACCGGAGGAGTATATCCGGCAGTTCCGCTCCCGTTACCCGGATGCTGAACTGGTGGTGACCAGCATGTTACTGAATACCGAAGAGATCGGGGTGGAGATGTATGGGGACAGGCGGTTTTCGTTCTATCATCCTTACCTGTCGAGGAATTTCGGCGGCTCCGGGGATACTTTCCTGGCACTGTTCATCCTTCACTTCTTTTACAACAAAATGCCCAAAGAAGCCGCCCTGACCGAGGCAGCGCAACAGACTTCCGCATACATCGCACATTCCATTTCGCTGGACGCGGATGAGCTGGTATTGGATTTTTAGGGAAATATAAAAGCCCATGCATAATGCACAGGCTTTTGAATTATTTGAATTGATACGGCTACTTCGTCACTATCTCAATCTTGCCACCATCCCTGAACAGGTCGTGCGGCACAAAATATCCCCGGATCTCTTTCCCATTCACTTTTATAGCTTTCATATCCCTGCTCCTGCCCGATCTTGTGATCGTGAGCAATTTGCCGCCGGCCGTTTTCCATTTCACTTCGTCAAACAGCGGAACCGTGACAATATACTCCGGATCGGTGGCGGAGAACGTATACAGGCCCAATGCGCTGAACACATACCAGGCGGACATTTCACCCGCATCGTCCATCCCGCAGAGCGCCAGTCCCTCTTCACCGATGCCGTAAAGACTGTTCAGGATCGTATCGATGATCTTTTGTGACTTCTCCGGTTTGCCGATAAAATAATACGCAAAAGGCGCCTCATGGTCCGGCTGGTTGCCGTGGCAGTACTGCCCGATCATCGTTTCAACGTTCCTGGCTATGTAACTGGGGTTCCAGGGAACTGTAAACAACGAATCCAGTTTTGATTCAAAACCTTTATCGCCGCCATACAGCTCAATCAGCCCTTTCATGTCATGCGGCGCAAAAAATGATACCTGCCAGGCATTGGCTTCGCGGTACATGTATTCGTAATACGGGAACTCCGGGTTAAAATTTTTGATCCAGTCACCGTTCTCCAGCCGCCCCCGCATAAACCGCGTGGAAGGGTCGAACATATTTTTGTAGTTCTTTGACCGGGCCATCAGTATCCTGTAATTCGCGGTATCTCCCAGCTTCTTAGCCATCTGCGCCAGTGAATAATCGTCATAGGAATACTCCAGGGTCTTGGATACGCCTGCTTTTGCTTTGGTTTCCACCTTCGGGTCCGGGATGTCCGGGTCGGAGATAAAACCTTTTTCGATGTATTCCTGTATATGCGGGCGGGCGCCGCCGGGTACATTGGCGTTTTTTAATAAAATTTCATACGTGCCTTTCACATCAAAATCATCCATCCCTCTCAGGTAAGCCCCCGCAATGGATGATGCGCCATGATCGCCGTGAAAAAAAGTAGGGATAAATCCTTTTTTATCTCCCACATCTTTCATGGATTTGATCACATCCAGCCCTACAGCCGGGGAAACAAGTCCCAGCAGTACATCTTTGTTCCGGTAAGTATCCCAGAGGGAAGGCTCCGTATAATAGTTAAAATCAGCTTTCGCCACTTTGCGCTGCGCGTCGGTGAACTCGCCGTTCACATCGCTGCGCAGGGCTGGCCAGAGGAAGGAGCGGTACAAACAGGAATAGAACATTTCCTTTTGTTTGGGCGTGCCGCCTTTTACCTGGATGGATGACAACAACGTTTCCCATTTCTGCGTCGCCTCGTTGCGTATCTGTGTGAAAGTTTTGCCGCCGATCTCCTGCTCAAGATTCTGTTTTGCATTTTCAACGCTCACAAAAGACAAGCCGATCTTCATCTCCACCGGGCCTTTGGAACCATCTGCCAGGTGTACGATGGCGTGGCCCGTGCGTTGACCTTCTTCTTTTTTTTCAAGCCTTTCGATATTAGTGTTCAGCTCTGCGTAAAAATAGATCCGCTCTCCGGTCTGCTGATAGCCCTGCAAAACGGAAGTGCCCACCTGTTCAATGCTCCAGCCGGACACCCTGTTATTGGACCTTGCCAGGTCGAACAGTATTTGCATGGCCGTATTGTCCTTGTATTCGTATTGATGATAACCGCATCTTAAAGTAGAGGTTAGTTTTACATTCACGTTGTAATCATCCAGGAATACCTGGTAAAACCCCGGGGCGGCGCTTTCTTTTTTATGCGTAAACCTTGAGCCGAACTTCTCTCCAGGTTTGGACACCGGTAGCACGGGGATATTACAAAGGTTCCAATGGCCCTTGTTGGTATGCGTAAAGCCGAAAATAACGCTGTCTTCGTATTCATATCCCGCGCCGGAACCGTATTCCGTCATCGGGCTGAGCTGCACCATGGCATTGGGCAAAGAGCTGCCGGGGAAAGTGAGCCCTGCCCATGAGCGCCAGCCGTCGGGCAGTTCATAACCGAGGATCTTCGGGTCGGTGAGCGGTGCGGTGCCGATAAACGTGTTGACGTACTTTGTATAGGACGTGGAAGACTGGCTTTTTGCCGTAACAGCGGCCAATATCAGCCATACTAAAGCCGGCAGGGTCTTAAACTGATAATTCATTTTACTGTAGAAGTTTCGTGAGCTAAACCTGATCAGTTAAAAATAATACTAAATCGATATAGTTCATAGTTCGGGGTGTGCTAATCTCAAAAACCAGTATATTAGCAGACTATGTATTTTACCAGCCTGCCGGACCATACCAGGCCAGGGTTCGATGAAGCGTTGCATTTCAGCAGATTCAAAAAACACAATATCATCTTCAACGCCCTGAGCAGCCACAGCCATTGTGATGAACACGTGGGTTGTCTTTCCTTTAAAACGGTGCTCAGCGGCGAGGAATGGTATGGCGTCAACAATCACCGGCTGGCCATCAGGCCCGGGCGTTTCCTCATCCTGAACGACGATCAGACCTACTCCTGCAACATCGAAAAAGGAGAAAAAGTGAAGACCCTGTCTGTCTTTTTTAAAAAAGAGTTTGCATCGTCTGTTTTTTACGATTCGCTGCACAGCGAGGAAATGATGCTGGACAACCCTTTAACCAGCGGCCAAAGCCCTGAATTTTTCCAGACGCTCAATGACATTACCCCGGAATTGCAGCGGCAGCTGTCCGCGCTCGTTGCTACGCTGGACGGCGAGGGGTATTCCGGCGCTGTGGCGGATGAATATCTTGTCTTTTTACTGCATTACCTCGTCCGTACCTGGAAATCGGAAGCAGGCCGCGCCCGGAAGGTGAACGCGCTTAAAACCAGCACACAGACCGAAATATACAAACGCCTCTGCATCGCCAAAGACGTATTGCAATCCTCTTACATGGACAGCCCCGGCCTGGACGCCCTCAGCAGCATCACCTGCCTGTCCGTACCGCAGCTGGTAAGGCAGTTCAAAGCCGTATTCCGCACCACTCCCCACCAGTACCTTATCCGGATCAGGCTGCAACGGGCGGCTGAGCTGCTGCGGCATACCGGCAAACCGGTGCATGAAATAGCCTGGCTCTGCGGGTTTGAAAATACCAGCGCCTTTTGCCGCGCGTTTAAGTCGGAGTATGCCGTTCAGCCGCTCGGCTACCGAAAACAATGCTGACAAATTGAGCATTTCCGCACATTTCCCCTTCTTCCCAAACGCTAATTTCGGGCCGTACCATAAAACCCGGACAATTGAAAAGTGTAATCATAACCGCTGTTTTTCTATCGGTTACCTGTTTTTCCCATGCACAGCAGAACGTCATCATGCTGTACGAAAAAGAAGTGCCCAATTCAACACCCGCGCCTGCGGATTATGTAGAGCAGGTGGACAGTTCCGGGTTGACGAGGAACGTCACCTGGCCCAGCCTGACGGCTTACCTGCCCCCTAAAGACAAAGCCACCGGCACAGCGGTGATCATCTGCCCCGGCGGCGGTTATGCCGTGCTGGCTCCGGCGGTGAAAAGCGCCGCCCTCGCCCGTGAATTCAATAAGGCTGGAATTGCCGCCTTTGTATTAAAATACCGCCTTCCCAACGATGCCGTGATGACCGATAAAAGCATCGCTCCCTTGCAGGACGGGCAAATGGCGGTGCTCACCCTGCGCAAAAGGGCAAAAGAGTGGAACATCAACCCTGACAAAATCGGTTTTGTGGGTATTTCGGCGGGCGGACACCTGGCAAGCACGGCCGGCACGCAGTTCGGCAGGCCGGTGATCGAAAACAAAGAGCACATCAGCCTCCGCCCTGATTTTATGGTGCTGGTGTATCCTGTTATCCTTTTTGATACGGCCATCGCCAGCGGAGTACGGGAGCGGCTCGTGGGCAAAGACGCCCCGCAGGAATTACTGGATCTTTACAGCAGCGAAAAACATGTTTCCGTCAATACTCCCCCCACATTCCTGGTACATGCGGCGGATGACGATACCGTGCCGGTGAAAAACAGCCTGTTGTTTTTTAACGCCCTGCTGGATGCCAACGTCAGGACTTCCATGCATATCCTCCAATCCGGCAACCACGGGTTCCAGTACGATCATCCCGGCCCGGATGTGAGATGGTTCGACTGGTGCCTGAACTGGCTGCACGAAAACGGTTTTTAGAAAGATGCCCGGCCGGCCCGGGATATGCCGAAATACTCAATTTTCCCAAAAGCTGATTCCTGGTGGAAGCCCGGCTTCATGCCCCGGAAAAAATATTTTTCATCCGACTAAGGGTACCGGTTCAAATCCCACTCTATATCCATAGAGCGTAACTATCCACCGGTATGAAAAAAGAACACGACATCAATTCCCTGGCGGAAAAATGGCTGAACGGCACCATAACAGAAGAAGAGAAGCAGCAATTTGAAGCCTGGTACAACAGCCAGCCGGGTTTTGACCAGCAATGGCTGAAAGACGATACGGAAGAAGGTTTAAAGAAAAGGATCTTCCAATCCATTATTCACCAGCTGGAAACGGAACAGCCGGTCATCCGCCGCACACCCCTGATACGCAGGCTCTCCGCCGCCGCAGCCATATTGCTCATCCTGGGCGGCGCCGCATTTTATCTTTTCAGCAACCAAAACGATCACCAAAATCAAGGCATTTCCGCCGGTGCCGGCAAAGTGACCACAGCTCCCGCATCGGCCACCGCCACACTTACCCTTGCGGATGGTTCCATTATCCGCCTGGACAATGCAAAAGACGGTCTCCTGGCGCAACAAGGCCCTACCAGCATTCACAAACTGCCCGACGGCGGAATCCTGTACAAAAACGAGGGGGGCGAACAAACGCCGATGCCCAACACACTCAGGGTACCCAGGGGCGGAGCCATCCTTACCGTTACGCTGGCCGACGGCAGCAAAGTATGGCTGAATGCCGAAAGTTCACTCCAATACCAGGCTGCGTTTGCGGACAGCAGGCAGGTAACCATTTCAGGCGAAGCATATTTTGAAGTAAGCCAGTCCGCCGAAAAACCGTTCCAGGTGAATGCGGAAGGTGTGATTACGCAGGTGCTGGGCACACACTTCAACGTCAACACTTTCGAAAAACAGCGCGGCATTTTTGTGACCCTGCTGGAAGGCGCGGTAAAGGTGAGCAACACATCCGCCGCACAGCTGCTGAAACCCGGCCAGCAGGCGGGTGCGGCAACCGCGGGGCCTATCCGGCTGGATAAAACGCCGGACATAGAAGCTGTCATGGCCTGGAAAAGCGGGATGATCAAACTGAATAATTCAGACATACATACGGTAATGCAACAACTGGAGCGGTGGTATGATGTAGATATACAAATAGAAAGCGGCATGGAAGGCAGGCGCTTCTCCGGGTCCATATCCCGGAACAACGACCTGGAAACCGTGCTGAATATGTTATCAATGACAAAGGAAATAAGTTTCAAAAGAGAAGGCAGCACCATCATCGTATCTCCCTACCGGTAGTTTCTTTTACAGCCAGACTATTTAACGAGCTAACACGTAATTCCATCTTTATGAACAAAGAAATTTCACGCTATGGCGGCCCAGGTGGCCGGCTGATACCGCGTATCCCTTCCTTTCCTTTCCGGAAGCTTGTTTATATGTTCTTAATCCTGTTCAGCCTGCAGGTACACGCCAAAACCTACAGCCAGTCGCTTACGTTCTCCTACAAAAACGTATCGCTCGAACAGATCTTTACCGAAATCAAAAAACAAAGCGGGTATTTATTCATCTGCAGCAGCAAACAACTGGAAAACACCCGCAGCGTAAGCATCTCCGTCAAAAACGCCTCGCTGGAGCAGGTGCTGGACCTTGCATTTAAGGAACAGCCCCTTACATACCAGATCGTAAAAAAGACGATCGTGGTGGTCCCCCGGGAAACCGCCGCCCCGGCAACTTCGCTGCTGGCCGTCTCCGCCGTTGAGATCAGCGGCACGGTGACGGATGATACCGGCGTGCCTTTACCGGGCGTCACTATCCAGCTGAAAGGCACGTCCAGCGGCACCAGCACGGATGTAAACGGTAAGTATACCATCAGCATCCCGCAGCATGGCGTATTGGTATTTAGTTACACCGGCTTTTCCCCGCAGGAAATAACCACCGCCGGCAAAACCGCTATCAACGTAAAACTGGTCCGCTCCGAAACCAGCCTGAACGAAGTAGTGGTAGTAGGTTATGGCACACAGCAGAAAAAGGATATCTCCGGCTCCATCGCCGTAGTGTCCGAAAAAGATTTTAACAAAGGCGTTACACAAACTGCGGCAGACCTGCTACAGGGCAAAGTAGCCGGCCTCACCGTGACCACGGAAACCGGCGACGTGACCGCCAAGCAGACCATCCGCCTGAGAGGTTCTTCGTCCCTCACCGCGTCCAGCGCGCCTTTTGTGGTGATAGACGGCGTGCCCGGCATGGATATGAATTCCGTATCCCCGCAGGACATCGAATCCATCAGCGTGCTGAAAGATGCCGCAGCCACCGCCATTTACGGCTCCCGCTCGGCCAGCGGCGTGATACTCATCACCACCAAAAAGGGTAAAAGCGGGCAGGCCAAAGTGCAGTTCAACAACTACATTGCCATAGACCAGGTATCCAACAAACCAGAACTGCTCTCCGCCTCCGACTGGCGCGCATACACCAAAGAAAACGGCATGGACGTGACCGGGCTGGATGTAGGCGGCGATACGGACTGGTTCAAAGAGATCATGCGTACCGGCGTTTCCTACAACAACAACCTGTCCGTATCCGGTGGCAACGATAAAGGTAATTACCGCGCGTCGCTGAACTATCTGAACCGTGAGGGCATCATGAGCGACAACGATATGAAAAGGTTCAACGCTTTGTTTTCCGTGAACCAGAAAATACTGGACGGAAGAGTGAACCTCTCGCTGGTAGCGGGCGCCGTGCAAAGCGACTTCTCCCCCACCAATAGTTATAATTCCGTGCTGGCTTATACCATGCTGCCCGTATACACCATCAAAAATCCCGATGGCAGCTGGTTTGAAAAATACGATTGGGAACAGGGGAACCCCGTACACAACCTCACAGAAAACCGCAATCTTACCAAAACCAGCCAGCTGTATGGCAATGGTAATATCAGGGCGACGCTGTTCGAAGGGTTCACCGCCAGCGTAAACCTCTTCAAACAACGGAGCACACAGGATGGCAGCCGCTACAACGCCATTACCACACAGGCAGGCAGAACGGACCATGGTTATGCCCTGCGCGAAAACAGCGTATGGGACAAAAACCTGATGGAGCTTACCGGCGAATACGACAAAACCTTCGAGCAGCACCACCTGAAAGTACTGGGTGGTTATTCTTATGAAGAAAACTTCATGCAATATATGAAAGCCTCGAACCGCGGTTTTATTACAGACCAGTTTGAATACAACAACCTCGCCGCCGGTGAAAGCCTTTTCCCCAACGACGTTGGCTCCGCCAAAGAACTGAGCAAACTGATCTCGTTCTTCGGGAGAGTGAACTACAGCTACAACAGCAAATACACGGTGAGCGCCACGCTCCGCCGCGACGGCTCTTCCAAATTCGGCAACAACAACAAATGGGGGATCTTCCCTTCCGCCTCCGCCGCTTGGATCCTTTCCGAAGAAACATTCATGAAAGGAAACCCCTTGGTGAATGACCTGAAACTGAGAGTGGGTTACGGCGTAGTGGGCAACCAGGAAGGCATCGGCCCATACAGTTCCATTGCGCTGTACGGCAGAGGCGATGAATATTACGACAACGGGCGCTGGAGGAACACTTACCGTTACGTACAGAATGACAACCCCAACCTGAAATGGGAAGAAACCTCCACCCTGAATGCCGGTATCGACTTTGCGATCCTCAACAGCCGTATTTCCGGCACCCTTGATTATTACGTGAAAAAAACCAGCGATCTGCTGTACGTCTACAACGTGCCCGTGCCACCCAACCTGTTCCCCACTACCCTTGCCAATGTGGGCGATATGACCAATACCGGTTTTGAACTGGCTATTAATACAGAAAACATTCGTACAAAAGATTTCCGCTGGACCAGCTCCGTGAATTTTGCCACGAACAAAAACGTGGTGAACAGGCTCTCGAACGACCTGTACCAGACAGAAAATATCAAAACCGGCGGCATCGCCCTTCGCGGTTCGGGTAATCTTACCAGTCACATCATAGAAGAAGGCCGGGAAGTAGGTACTTTTTACGGCTGGAAATCAAACGGGCTGGACGAAAACGGTAAATTCATCTTTGAAGACCTGAATAAAGACGGGGAGATCAACAGCCTCGATTACACCTACATCGGTCAGGCCCTCCCACGCTTTACCTACGGCATCTTCAACTCATTCGCCTACAAACGTTTTAACCTTTCCTTTTTCCTGAGAGGCGTATATGGCAATGACGTGCTGAACAATCCCCGGCTGCAATACGCCAACAAAAAATGGCTGCCCGGCTCCAACGTGATGAAAGATGCGCTCACCAACGGCATCAACGACGATCCGAAATACTCCAGCTATTATATCGAAAAAGGTTCTTTCCTCCGGCTGGACAATGCCAGCCTTTCATACAACGTGATAGAAAAGCCCTGGAGAGGCATCAGCGGGATACGCCTTTATTTCACCGCGCAGAACCTGTTTGTGATCACGAAGTTCAGAGGACTGGACCCCGAAGTGAACATGAGCGGGCTAGCGCCCGGTGTGCTGGAAACGGTATTTGTCCCGAAAGCCCGGACTTATTCATTTGGTGTTGATCTTAATTTCTAAACAGCCAACAACAAACGTCATGAAAAATTTCAGATTACCGATACTCACCATCCTGATCTTTACAGTGCTGACGCCGGCCTGTACCAACCTGGATGAGAAACTGTACACGCAGGTGTCCGTGGACGATTTCGGAAAAAACCAAGAGCAGATCAACGCGCTGGTAGGCTCCATTTACAGCGGCCTGAAGCTGCACGGCATCGACTGGGACACCTACGTCACCATGGACGGCCTTTCTTCAGACATGATCGCCATACCCGGCTTCAAAGGCGGGGACTGGAGCGAGCCTATGTACAAGGAAAGCATGCAACATAAATGGAACGCCAGCAGCAGCGGGTTCAACGAATCGTTTTTCGGTCCGTCAGCGAACATTGCGCTTTGCAACCAGATCTATTACCAGATAGACATCAACAAAGCCATTGTACCCGACCTGAAAGAACAGATACTGGCGGAGATCAGGGGCGTACGTGCTTTCTGGTACTACATCCTCTGCGATCATTACGGGAATGTACCTATCGTGACTGACTTCCTGGATAAAAGTCAGCCCGCGACCAAACCACGCGCGGAGGTATACAACTTCATCGTTTCCGAGCTGAACGATATTAAGGACAAACTGAGAAGAGATGTGGCCACACTCGCCAGTTATGGTAAAATGACCCGTGGCGCGGCTTACATGCTGCTGGCAAAAATGTACCTCAACGCACAGGTCTGGAACCCTGCGGGCGGCGCTAAATGGCAGGAATGTATACAGGCTTGCGACACCGTACTGTCCATGCCCTACCAGCTTGAAAAATGGGAGATCAATTTTGTTCCGAACAATCACATTTCCCGCGAAGCGATATTCTCTGCCGCATTCAAATCCGGCGGCACCGGCAGGCAAAACAATATCGCGCTCAACACCCTTCATTATTTCGATCCTATCGCGCTGGGCCTGAGCATCAGCCCCTGGAACGGCATTGCGGCCAACCCCGCTTATGTGAAAGAATTTGATCCGGCGGATGCCAGGTATGCCGCTACTTTCCTCATCGGCCCGATGAAAGACCCTTCCGGCAATATCATCATGACGCCCCATGGCCGCCCGCTGATCCACACCGTGGATATGGTGATGAACGAGCCCGGCCCTGACGGCTGGGGATGGATCAACCAGGAAGAAGGCGCGAGAATAAAGAAGTGGGAATTTGAACCGGGGCTGAGCAACAGCATGGAAAACGACTTCCACATTTTCAGGCTGGCGGATGTGTACCTCATGAAAGCCGAAGCCATTCTCCGCAACGGTGGCAGCAACGGGGAAGCTACCGCGCTGGTGAACAGCATACGTGCGAGGGCCTTTGCCGATCCCGCCAAACTGTACGGCTCCGTGACGCTGGAAAACGTTTACAAAGAAAGAAGGTTCGAGCTGGCCTGGGAAGGTTTTACCCGACAGGATATGATCCGCTACGGTAAATTCCTCCAGGCGCGCCCGCCTTTCAAACCATTTACCAGCGATACCAAATACCTGCTGTATGCCATACCGCAGGCCGCGATAGACGCGAACAACAAACTGGAACAGAACGAAGGGTACTGAGTTCCCTCCATTCAAACTACATACATCTATTAAACTCGCACACATGAAGAACATGACCAGGAAAGACTTTTTAAGCAACGTAAGCGTATTAGGCGCCGCCGCCCTGCTGTCTCCGGCAGCATTTGCATCTGTCAGCACACCACAGCAGCCATTCACGCCGCTCAACAGGAAAATACGGGTTGGCCTCATCGGCTGCGGCAGCGTATCCGGCGTATACCTCCCCCATCTTGCCACCTGCCAGTATGCTGAAGTGGTAAGCCTCTGCGACATCAAACCCGAGCGCGCGGAAAAAGCCGCCAAAAAGATCAGCGGCGCCACCGCCTATCCGCATATCGACAAAATGCTGGCCGGCGTACCTTTTGACCTGCTCATCAACACGACGAATATGCAGGAGCATGGCCGCCTGAATAAGATCGCGATCGCCGCGGGCAAAAACGTATGGTGCGAAAAACCGCTGGCAACCACTTACCAGGACGGTGTTGAAATACTGGCCATGGCCAAAAATAAAGGCGTGCAGATCTGGGGAGCGCCCGCGGTGGTGAACAGCCCGCAGTTTGCTTTTATGGCCAAACAGGTGAATGAAGGCAACCTCGGGAAGATCGCTGCGGCACACGGCCATTACGGTCATGAAGGGCCCAACTGGTCTGCTTTTTTCTATGAAAAAAACGGCGGCAGCCTGCCGGACCTTGGCGTGTACAATATCGCCACGCTCACCGGCCTCTTCGGCCCCGCCAAATCGGTAGTGGCCATGGTGAACGTGATCACTCCCTCCCGTAAAGTGAATGATAAAGGTACGATACCGGTGGTAGCGGAAGACAATGCGCAGGTGCTGTTCGATCACGGCAGCGGCGTATTATCGCATATCCAGTGCGGCTTCAATTATTTCGATCCGTACGGCCATCAGGGCACCGGCCAGGAGCGGCCTACAATCTCCGTGTATGGCAGCAAAGGCAATATGCACATGGTAGGTTACGATTGGAAACCTTCCGGTGTGGACATGGCCACCCACGACAATCCTTCCACCAAACGTTTTGTAGAAGATCCAGGCACTTATGTGTGGCAGGAAGGCGCGTCCGTGATCTGCGAATATCTTTCCACCGGCAAAAAACCGCTGATCAATGTAGAACATTCCCTGCATGTGCTGGAGATCATCGAAGCGGCCAATGAATCGCAGCGTACCGGCAAACGGATCCCGCTGAAGTCTTCCTTCCCCTGGCCCATCGTAAGCTAATGGCAACTATGCAACATATACTGACAGGAAACAACCGCTACCGGGTTGTTTTCCTGTTCAGTTTTGCTTCTCTCGGCAGCTGGATGCCCAGCCTGAACCTCTGGCTGGAAGACCAGGGCATGCGCGGCACGGAGATGGGATATCTCTCCGCTATCCCCTGGCTGGTGATGCTGCTGGTACAACCTTTCTGGGGCATACTGGCGGACCGGGCGGGGAAGATGCGCTGCTTCCATTTTGCTACCATCGCCGCCGCGTTGTTATTTGCCCTGTTCCCGTTCATGGCAAAAGGAACCTGGCTCACCGGCGGGATGATCTTTTTATTCTCTGTTTTCCAGACTCCCGTGCTGCCGCTGCTGGACAGCATTACGCTCGACCATGCCGCGCTTCACCCAAAGGCTTCCTACAGCAGCCTGCGTTTCTGGGGCGCGCCCGGTTTCGGGCTGGGCGCCTGGCTTACCGGTATACTCACGGAAACTTATGGCAGCAATGTGATATTTTATCTCAGCGCCGCTTTTCTGTTGCTGGCCTGGCTGCCTGCCACCAGGTTTGAAAAAACAACACCCGCCGTTTCAGCCGCCGATCTCAGTTTTAAAGAACTGGGCCGCACATTGGGCAACAAGGTGCTGCTCATTTTTTTACTGGTCGTCATGATCGTGTCCATCGCACAATCCGCCAGTTCATTTTTCCTGACCGTTTACATGCGTGAAATAGGCGCATCATCTTCCGTAACCGGTACCGCTATTGGTGTACAGGCATTGAGTGAATTGCCGTTTTATTTCATTGCCGCATGGCTGCTGCGCAAAACAGCGCCGGGGAAGGTATTGATCATTGCCATCTTCGGCACGGCCCTTCGCCTGCTGCTCTATTATCTCAACAGCAATCCTTATGCGGTGATCGGCATCGAAAGCCTGAACGGCATCACCTGGACCTTGCTGTGGCTCGCATCCGTGGAGTTTGTGAACGCAAAAGTACCGGCGCAATGGAGGACCACCGGCCAATCCATGCTATGGGCCATGTATTTCGGCGCGGGAGCCGTACTGGGGAATATTGCGATAGGCAGATTGTATGAAAACATGCCCATGCAACAGGTTTTCGGCATATTCAGCCTGCTTGTCCTGATCGTAGGCGCCGCATCGTTGTGGCTGCTGATAAAACCTTCCGGCCCCAGGCCAATGGTTATGCCGGAAACAACCTTACTTTAAAAAATTCATCTTATGGAGCAACTACTGGAACAATATAAAAAAGGATGGAGCCTGCCCCGTGATTTTTACATGAGCCGGCAGGTGCTGGACCAGGAAGCGGATGCCATCTGGAAACACAACTGGTTGTTTGCCGGTTTCTCCTGCGAAATACCGGAGCCCGGTGATTATTTCACCTACGCCATACTGGACCAGTCCGTGATCATTATCCGCAACGATGACGGGAAAATTTACGCCCATCATAATTCCTGCCGGCACAGGGGATCGGCCATCTGCATTGAAGAGCGGGGCCATGAGGACAAACTGAAATGCCCATATCACAACTGGGTGTATGATAAAGAAGGCCAGCTCAGGAACGCCCGGCTGATGCCCGATGATTTTGACAAAAGCCAGTTCGGGCTTCATTCCGTACATCTCACCAACGTTGCCGGAGCGATCTTTATTTCACTGGCGGACAATCCGCCGGACTTCTCACAGGAATCCGCAGACCTTGCGCCTTACCTGCAACCTTACCAGCTGGAAGGAGCAAAAGTTGCGTACCGCGACCGGTACGAACTGGAGGCCAACTGGAAACTGATCGGAGAAAATTTCCGTGAATGTTACCATTGCGGCCCCGTACACATCGAATATTGCAGTGTGGTGGTAGGCGCGAACCTTGTAGAAAACCGGGACACCGTATTGCAGGACAGTATGGTGACCTGGCAGCAGCAGGGCCTTGCTTCCGCCACCATCGAAAACGGCCCGGAAGCCAGTCATTATGCTACGCGTTACCCGCTCCGCCCCGGTATGGAAAGTTACACGCTGGACGGCAAACCCGCCGCCCCGCTGATGGGCCGTCACACACAATACGACAGCGGTGTAGTGGGCCTCATCAATTATCCCAACTTCTGGATGGATGGAGTAAGCGATTACATCTGGGCCATGCGCATCACCCCGATAGATGCCACACGGTCTATGGTGGACCTGACATGGCTGGTGGACGGCAAAGCGGAAGAAGGTATGGATTACGAGCTGGAACGGCTGACGGAGTTCTGGAAGATCACAGGCGAGCAGGACTGGCACCTGTGTGAAAATAACCAGAAAGGTATCCGTTCCTCTAAATACGAGCCCGGCCCCATGGCGCCTTCGGAAGAAGATGTGGTCAATTTTCATACCTGGTACCTGAACAGGATGCGCCAGGGCCTTACCAAACCGCGGTAATATGAAACGGACAACGATCGACCCGGTAAAAAAGAAGAAACTGGTTTTGATTGGCAACGGGCCGTCAGGGTTCAAGTTCTGCGAGAAATTCGTGAAATACAGGCTGGGCAAACAATTTGACCTGGTGGTGTATGGGGAGGAAAAACATCCTGCCTACGACCGCATTCATCTTACGGATTTTTTTGCCGGCAGGTCTGCCGAAAAGCTTTACCTGGCTACGGCTGCCTGGTATGCACAAAATAAAATAATCTTAAAGACGGGCCAGCGGGTCGTGGAAATAAACCGTGAAGAGAAACTGCTCAAAACCGATACAGGAGAAACGACATCATATGATACGCTGGTGCTGGCTACGGGCTCTGTTCCATTTGTGCCGCCGATCAAAAACTGCGATCTGCCTGGCGTGTTTCTGTACCGCACATTAGAAGACCTCCATGCGATACAGGCTTTTATTCAAAAAGGCCAACGCGCAGTAGTGTTGGGTGGCGGCATCCTCGGGCTGGAAGCAGCCAGGGCCTTGATGCAGGAAGGGCTTCACACCAGTATTGTAGAAACGGCTTCTCACCTGATGCCCCGCCAGCTGGATACGGAAGGCGCGGCTATACTCCGGCAGCAGCTGGAAACAATCGGGTTGCACATCCATTGCAGCAAACAGGCGAAACATATTTCCGGTGAAGGCATAGAATGTGCCGACGGCACGTTCATTCCCGCGGATATCATTGTCATCTCCGCCGGCATCCGCCCACGCGACGAACTGGCGCGTGCCTGTGGGCTGAACATGGGTGATGCAGGCGGTATCGTAGTGAATAACTACAACCTTACTTCCGATGAAAATATTTTCGCAATTGGCGAATGCGCCCTTTCAGACGGGAAAATATGGGGGCTGGCTGCGCCTTGTTTTGAAATGGCGGAAGTAGTAGCGGCAAGGCTTGGAAAGATCTACAAAGTTTTTGGCGGCCACCTGCCGCTTACAAAACTGAAAGTGATAGAAGTAAGTGTAACCTCTTTTGGCGATGCGCTGGGCATACAGCCTCACATTGCGTTGGTGAACAGCGAAGCCGGGGCTTACAAAAGGATTAACATTTCCCCTGATGGTCAGTACGTGCTGGGCGGTATATTTGTAGGAGATACCATGGGCAGCGCCCGCCTCTTTCATATGCAGCGCAACCGCGTAAAGATCACCGGCGACCCGGTTGCCCTGATCACCTTCCAGGCAGGCAGCACCGAAACTATCACCAGCCTGCCGGACAATACGGTGATCTGTTTGTGTGAAGGCGTCTGCAAAGGCGCTATTGTGGCAGATATCCGGGAAAATGATCTCACCCGGCTGGATGAAGTCAAAAGGGCTACTGGTGCGGGAACGGGATGTGAAAGCTGTACTTCCCTGCTGGAAGACCTTCTGAATGAAATACTAAAGCAGTCAGTATAAAACCGCCGAACCCATATAGCAGCCTTGTATGAAATATGATATTCTTTCCGTTGCCGATCTCTGCTTCGACATGATCGTGAGCAGCCCCGTGCAGCCACAGTTCAACCAGGTGGAACTGCTGGCCGATGATTATATGTTCGACCTCGGCGGCTCTGTAGGCATTTTCGCCTGCCAGTTCGCCAGGCTGGGCGGAAACATCGCCCTGCTGGGCAGCACAGGCAAAGACATGGCCGGGCAGATCGTATTGAACCGGCTGACTGAAGCCGGTGTGGACACCCGCCTGATCACCATCCATGATACTGAAAAAACGCCCATGGGCCTGAACATATCCTGCAAAGGAGACCGCGCCATGCTCACCTATCTCGGCGCGATGAACAAAACCGCCCCTCAGCTGCTAACCGGAGCACTACTGCATCAAACCCGCCACTGGCACATCGGCGGATATTTCCTGCTCGAAAATATGATCCCCGCATGGCCCGGCTGGCTGCAACAGTTGAGGAACACCGGCGTCAGCATTTCACTCGATACCAACTGGGACCCTTTCGGTAACTGGGAAAATGTATTGCAGCTGCTGCCGCTCACGGACGTATTCCTGCCCAATGAAGCAGAGGCCAAAGCCATCAGCGGCAAAAACGATCTCATGGAAGCGGGCCTTTTCCTGGCGGAACGCTGCCCGCTGACCGTCATCAAAATGGGAGAAAATGGCGCAATGATCTTCACCGGATCCGGTTCCCAATATTATCCCGTCCCATCCGCGCTCACCGACAACCTGCGGATTGCGGACACCACCGGTGCCGGAGACAACTTTGACGCGGGGTTCATTTTCTCCTGGCTTTCCGGTAAAACACCGGCGGAATGTATTCATAATGGTTTCCGCTGCGCAGTAGCCAGTCTCCAGGGGTTGGGCGGCATCGAAACACAAATCAGTCACAGCGAAAAATCACCAGGATGAGCCGTTACTTACAAGATATACTTGACCAGCCGGACCAGTTGCTGCAATCGCTGCAACACAGCGTGGACAAGGGCAGTGGGGCCTTAAAAAAATCAGCCGGGCTGATCACCGGTGCAAAAAATGTTTTTATCACCGCCATCGGCGCCAGCTGGAGCGCGGGCATCGCTATCCAGGCGGCTTTTAATGAAGCGGGCGTACAGGCCGTTTTATGCGATGCGGCGGACTTTCTTTATTTCACCAGGATACCGCCGGATTCAGCGGTCCTTTTCCTGTCGCGGAGCGGGAAAAGCGTGGAGCTGGTGCAGGCCCTGCCTAAATGTAAACTGGCGAAAGCGGCCGTTATCAGTATTACCAATGCCGCGGACAGCCCGCTGGCGGAAAGTTCGGATGCGTGCCTGCTCACCAGCGTAAGATTTGACCACAGCATTTCCGTGAGCACCTATTCTTCTATCATTCTCACGGGTTTGCTGCTGACGCAGTATTTCAGGCCACAATCCCCCGGACTGCTGATATACGACGAGCTCATGGAATCGCTCCGGGAAGTAAATGGCCGGCTAAAGGAATGGCAGGATATCATCGAAACAACTTCGTGGCCGGAAAAAAACGGGCATACTTACTTTACCGCAAGAGGTGCGAGCCTTGCCTCCGCTCATGAAAGCATGTTGCTCTGGGAAGAAGTGGCCAAACAACCCGCCGCCGCCCTTACCACCGGCGCTTTCAGGCACGGGCCGCAGGAAATCATCGACAACCCGCTCAATATGGCGGTGTGGCTGGAAAACAACATCGCGAGGGATCATGATGTAAAACTGATCAATGATCTTGTGGGAAAAAAAGTGAATGTGCTGTCCATCGGGCAGGAGCTGCCCGGCAGGCTGAAAGGGCATACCGTATATGTTCCATCATGTCCATGGCTGTTCAGCCCGGTCATCAACATCATACCTTTACAGCTGGCCGCGGAAAAGCTGGCGCGCATGAAAGGAATCGACCCGGATGTTTTTCTTTACTGCAACTTTATTGTTGAATCAGAAGGAGGACTTTGAGGAAAAAAAACAAGCGGTGCTGCATGATCGTACGCAGTAGTTTCAATGCTCGCGTCATGTGGGCCTGTACGGTTTTGGGGGAGATACTTAGTTTTTCGGCAATCTGTTTTTCGGAAAAGCCGCTTTCACGGCTCATCCGGAATACAAGCCTGCATTTATCCGGCAGGTGGCGGATCGTGTCTTCCAACTGCCGGCGGGTGGATTCGTAATCCACCCATTCAGCCGTATAGTTGTCCTGCCTGGCAGCAACGTCGTCATAAAAACTGTTGTGCGCTTCCTTTTGTTTTTTCTGTTTTACCAGCATGGCCAGTATTTCGTACTTCGCGCAGGATGCGATGTATGTATAAAAGGAATGCCGGAGATGAATGTTTTTCCGTGTCTTCCAGATGTTCATAAACACATGCTGCACGATTTCCTCCGCATCTTCTTCTGAACCGGTTTTATGTTTTGCGTGTAGCAGCAGTTTTTCCCAATACCGGTTATACAGGGCTTCAAATGCAGCACTGCTATCCTCATCCCGCACCAGGCGGAACAGTTCACTGTCATCATATTGCTGCAAATGTTTCATTTATTTTAATGCTTCGTCTTTATCCTTTTCGAGGAAACCCGCATTTTCTGAGATCTCTTGAGCCGCCCATTCCAGCAAAGCTTCGTCCGGCACCATCTGCACAGGTACGGTGCTGGATTGTGAAGGTTCGTTGTACGGTACATTGCCGGCCCTGTTGTACACAGATATCAAAGACCAGCGTGGATGTTCGGACAAATTGGCTTCGGAGCGGTGCAAAAGGTTGGGGTGAAAAATGAGGCTGTCACCGGCTTTCAGCTCCACATACACCAGCTCCAACGTTTTCAGTGCAAGCGTCACGTAATGATCGGCGGCGCCTACCTGCTCACCGGAAAAACCATGCTCAATGCGGCCCATCTTATGCGAACCCCGGATCACCTGCAGGCAGCCGTTCGCTTTGTTTGCATCCGTTATAGCGACCATGACGGACACCATCTGGTCCGGGAATAAAAATTCATTTTTGTACCAGTAACCATAGTCCTGGTGCCATTCCCAGGCGCCGCCCACACGCGGTTCCTTCTGCATCAGCTTGCTGTGAAAATGACACACGGGGGTATCCCCTTCCATGAGCCTGTCCGCCGACTCCACCATCCGCCTGCTTTTGCTGAGCAGGCCGTACGCATCGTTGCCGGGCACATACCAGAGTGTCAGTTTCGTTTTTTTCCCGGTCTGATCGTTCAGATCAAAGGCGTGTTTCCGCATGAGGCCGTCCGCAAAGGCAATGTCCTGCAATCTTTGCACTTCCCCTTCGCTGAGATAGTTCCTGATGATCACATAACCGTTCTTATGATAATCTTCGATCTGCGCTGCGGTTAATTGAAAGTGTCCCATAATGTAATGTTTGAGGTGATTATTTTATCCAGGGGCTTTGAAAGCCGAGTTTTTTCATGCCGTTCTGTATATCGGGTATTTTCATGAACAGTTTCCAGAGCAGGCCGGTGCGGTAGTTTTCGATCATTACCACGATCGGCCCCTGGTCTATGGCCAGGTGCGATTTTGCATACCAGTTGTGATGGATGCTGAAGCCGTCCGTAAAGCCGTATTTGCTCCAGATCCTGTCGCCCATTTCTTCGTAGAAATAACGCAGCGCCTGCATACTTTCCTTTGGCGTGAAAGGCATGGATGAAATAGCCGCGGTGGGCTGGATAACACCCAGATCGGTATCCGGGCAGTGTGCGGCGTACCCTTTGTAACTGTCTCCGGCGGTGAGGCCCCAGCATTTTTCACTGTACCCTTTATATTTCTTTGGGTTCTCGATACAATAGGCCCTGTTGATGAGCGTATGCGCGCGTGCCTGTTCCTGGTAATCGATGCCCAGCGAATCTTTCAGGCCGTTGGGGTCTATGCCCTGGAAAGTGTATTGTTCAAAGAACAATGGACCGCCACGGTCAAAATTCCCCAGCGGCAGTTTGATGCCGTAGTAAGTATTTCCATTCCTGAAACCTTTACTGCCGGCCCATGAACCGTTGTATACCTCCTTCGAAATCCCGTGACGGGGAGAGGAAGCCGCCATAATGTAAGTGATCAGGCATTCGTTCCAGCCCCATACCGGGAAGTTCATATCAAAACCGTTGTTCGGGCTCCAGTGCCAGAACAGTTTATCCTGGTTGTTCGTATGCCAGTTCCAGTTGGCGGCGCCCCACATCTGGTCCACCCTTTTGCGGAGGTACTTTTCGCGCGGGGCGTCCCCGGTGAAGTATTCCCTGGCGCAGAGGAAACCCATCAGCAGGTAAGAGGTTTCCACTATGTCAGCCGCATCATCCAGGCGGTCGAATTTGATGGTTTTACCTGTGCGGCCGTTCATAAAGTGGGGGTAAATACCGTGGTAACAATCGGCGTTGATCAGGAAGTCCGCGATGCGGATGAGCCTTCCCACAGCGGTATCCCTGCCTATCCAACCTCTTTCCACGGCCACGATGGTGCTCATGATGCCAAAACCCGTACCGCCGATGGCGCCGGCATCGGGGCCAAACGGGGTGGTACTGAAATTCGGTTCGTCCCAGGCTTCATTGATATAGTCCCAGTAATGCTCCGCCAGCACAGTATTACTTCTTTCCAGCGCCAGCCCGCTCACGGGATGAGCGCCATGCCAGAAGAAACGGAAGGTCTGCCGCTGTACCGTTTCCAGCAATGCTTCGTCGCTAAGACCTTTTATGATGCCGACCGGCGCAATGGTATGGGGTTGTTTTTTAGGTTGAGCTGTTGCGGCAACGCTGAAAGCCGTCACCATGACCAGGATCATCTTTTGTATCATTTCTGAGTGCTGTTTTGGCTGTGGTTATAGTTGAACGTGGTATGCGATCTTACGCGGAGGGAGAACAGCAACGGATGGTATGTGGCACATGAACAAAGCTAGATATCCCGGTTCTTCCAAACCACCATTTTTAACCCTAAATTCTATACTTTCATAGCAAAATCCGGCAAATAAGCGTTAACTTATAAGCATAATACAATCGTTATGAAGCCGGCGCTGGAACATTTGCCAAAGGAGCAAAACCATTCTTTCGTTGTAAAAGATTTCGACTACAGTTATTATCCCACTCCATGGCATTATCATCCCGAATATGAGATCGTACTGGTAACGGAAAGTACCGGGAAACGTTTCATCGGCGATCACCTGTCCGACTTCCAGCCTGGCAACCTCGCCTTTATCGGCCCAAACCTGCCGCATCATTACAGGAACGATGACAAATACCTGGAAGAAGGTTCTACACTGCGCGCCCGGTCTATTGTTGTGCATTTCACCGAGTCTTCCCTGGGAGAAGATTTTATCGCCCTGCCTGAAACAAAACGGATACGCAAACTTTTCGAACGCGCCGTATGCGGGCTGGACGTTGGCGGCGCCACCCAGCGCAAAGTGAGCCAGAAGCTGCAAGAGATTGTGCATCTCTCCGGCATGCGCCGCTGGCTGTGCCTGGTGGATATGCTGCAGGATATGGCTGAATCAAAAAGCCTTACCGCTATTACTCAATCGTCTTTTGTGGGGCATAATCCAAAAGAAGCCAACCGGCTGAGTAATGTATTCGACTGGATACACGCGAACTTTGAAAGCGACATCCGCCTGAGCGAAGCCGCCGCCATCGCGGATATGAACGAAAACGCCTTTTCACGGTTTTTCTCGCTGCGCACGCGCAAGACATTCTCGGGATTTGTACAGGAGCTTCGGTTGCAGAAAGCCGCACGGCTGCTGGAGGAAAACGAACTTTCCGTTACAGCCGTGTGTTACGAATGCGGTTACAATAATATTTCTAATTTTAACAGGCAGTTTCTCCATCACTACCAGATGAATCCGCTGAAATACCGGCGTTCCTTTCTCCGCGAAAAATGACACGTTATGATCAATATCCATTCTACAGGTAAAGAAGAAAATACTTTCGATGCCATTGTGATCGGCTCCGGCATCAGCGGCGGCTGGGCGGCCAAAGAACTTTGCGGCCACGGCCTGAAAACGCTGGTGCTGGAAAGAGGCAGAAATGTGGAGCACAACAAAGATTATCCCACCGCCACCAAATCGCCCTGGGAATTTAAACACCGCGGGCAGATGACAAAAGAATTCCTGCTGGCGAACCCGCTCATCAGCAAGGCGGCGGGGTTTGGAGAAGACAATGCGCATTTTTTCATAGAAGATAAAGACCACCCATACATCCAGGACAAACCATTCGACTGGATACGTGGCTACCAGGTTGGTGGCAAGTCGCTCACCTGGGGGCGGGCCTGCCAGCGGTGGAGCGAGTTTGAATTCACTGCGCCACGGCGGTACGGGTATGGCATCGGCTGGCCTATCGGGTATGCGGATGTGGAGCCCTGGTATTCCCATGTAGAAAAATTTATCGGTGTATGCGGCACCCGCGATGGCATAGAAGCCATGCCGGACGGCGAGTTCCTGCCACCTTTCGATCTGAATTGCGCGGAAGCGCATATCCGGCAAAAGATCAACGCGCATTATAAGAACCGTCATCTTGTACACGCACGCTGGGCGCATCTTACATCTCCGCAACCGGTCCACATAGAGCAGGGCCGGGCCAAATGCCAGGCAAGGAATCTATGTATGCGCGGATGCCCGTTTGGCGGATATTTCAGCAGCGTGTCCTCCACCCTGCCGTGGGCCGGCAAAACCGGCAACCTCACCGTACGGCCGCATTCCGTAGTGCATTCCATCATTTACGATGAACAGAAAGGAAAAGCTACCGGCGTAAGAATTATAGATGCCAATACGAAACAGACAACGGATTTTTTCGCGCGTATCATATTTGTAAATGCCTCCGCGCTGAACAGTAATCTTGTGCTGCTGAATTCCACTTCCGGCCGTTTCCCGAACGGGCTGGGCAATGACAACGGCCTGCTTGGAAAATACGTCGCCTTCCACAACTACAGGGCTTCCGTAAGTGCAGAACTGGATGGTATGGAAGACAAATATTATTTCGGTAAAAACCCGACTGAGCCTATCATCGCCAATTACAGGAACCTGCACAAACAGGACACGGATTACGTAGGAGGTTTTACCACTTTTATGGGCGCGCGCCGGGCTAACAAAATTTACAAAGACCTTCCCGGCGTGGGTGCCGGGCTGAAAGAAGCCATGACAGAGCCCGGCGGATGGGAAACCTATATGTACATGCAGGGAGAAACGATCCCCAAAGAAACCAATAAAGTAGAACTGAGTAAAGATCAGAAAGACCAGTTCGGTATGCCGTTGCTGAAAATATCCGTGGACTATGACGAAAACGACGAACGGATGATCCGCGACTTCCTGACCCAAAGCGCCGAAATGCTGGATAAAGCCGGCTGCAGAAATATTCAGCAATATGACAACCACCAGCCGCCCGGCCTTGACATTCATGAAATGGGCGGATGCAGGATGGGCAACGACCCGAAAACCTCATTGCTGAATGAATGGAACCAGCTGCATCACTGCAAAAACGTATTTGTAACGGATGGCGCGGCGATGGCGAGTACGGGCAATCAAAGCCCGTCTATTTTGTACATGGCGCTGACAGCCAGGGCTGCGGATCGTGCGGTGAGTGAGATGAAAAAAGGGAATCTGTGAAAGAGCCCATCCTGGCTACTCATAACCAAAACCATCCCATACACAGCCCACCGGGTAACCTAATGCCGCGGACGCCGCGCTGGTAAACTTTCCGATCCAGGCATTCCATTCCTCATCCTCCATATTCCCGGCAATCTGGAGGCCGCCCGGCTCAATCGAGGCCCAGATGTACTTTGTATCGTCCTCCTCTTCCTGGCTAAACCAGTAAGGGCCGTCGCTGCCTAACCAGCCGGGCATATCTTCGTAAATGACAAATATCTTTTGCCAGACTTCATCCGGGCATCGTACCGGATATTCAGAACTACTTCCTGGTGATTCATTTCGTTAGTTTATATTTTTTATAACCGCATTACTGTCCTGATGAAAGGATCATACTGAAGCAGGTAAGCCTTATCGTTGAGTGCGCCGGAATATTGGCTGGTGGAGATAAAATCGCGGATATCATAGGGCACTTCGATCTCCAGGTTGTCATGCATCAGGTCCGCCGGTTTTTTGGCGCCTGTCACTTCAATGGACGGCGCTACACGGTATGGCAGACTTGTATGCGGAAGTTTGAACAGCAAAGGAGCATACCCTACACCGAGGAAATTCCCCGTTCTTCTTCCGATGGTGTAAAAATGATCATCCGGCCGTGCATTCGGGACGATCATGGCGCTGCCGGCACTGGAGTAATGATCTTCAAAAAGCACATAAACAGGTCCTGTAAAACGAAGGGAAGAATCCGAAGGCATCAGCGACTCTGTTTTGTCAACCAGCGTGTACAATCTATATTTTGCCAGCAAGGGTGATGATTCTTTTTCTTTTCCGACACTTTTGGTGGCGCTTATTTTCAGCTGGTAATTGATACGTTCCGGGATAATAGCCGCGTACAGCGACTGCCAGGTGATATCATCGCCGCCGGGGTTTCCCCGGAAATCGATAATGATCCTTTTTATTTCAGGCACACGGCTCCTGTACCGGCCCAGTTCCCGTTGGAGGAAAGGAATAGAATCTGAATTCATTTCGGTGAGGCGGATATACAATACTTTTTCTTCTTCCCAGAATGTAATGCCGGTGCCGTGTTTCCGCTTATATGCCACAGGCAGGTAGCGGGTAAATTCGCGGGTGGGCATAGTTAACGTTCTACTGTTGCCGGAAGGAAGGCGAAACGTGAATGTAAGGCTGTCGCGAAAAATGGTTTCCGGGTTTTTGAAGAAACCGGCGCCGAAGAATTTTCCATGTTTTATGTCATAAGCATAGTACCTGCCTGACAGGTGGCCTCGTACATACCTGTCCACCGGCTTGCCTTCAAAGTGCGTGATCTCTGCCCCGATGCCAATGGTGTCCTTCCCATATGTAAAAGCTTCCCGCACGATGTACTTTCCATCCATGTACGTGTTGGGGATCGCCATTTTGAACAAAGAACGCTGGCGGCGGTAGGCCTCATCCTGCGCCTGCGCCCAGGGGGAGAGGGGAAACCAGCTACTGGTATGCATATCTTGTGAAAGCGTGAGGGCTTTTTGAAGGAGAAGGTAATACGACAGATCGGAGGAGATCGTGTCTATCTCTTTACCGAGGACATTCATTTCCCGGAGAGCATCGTATTTCCACACATCCTTTTTGATGGCGATATGCGGGGAGATACGGGCGATGGTACTGATCAGGGTATCCAGGTCTTCATGCATCTGTTTTTTCGTCAGGGTAAGGGATTGAGAGAAAATGGCGCCTGGAGAAAAAAACAGGATGATGGTGAAACAGAGATAAATTTTAACGTACCGGGAAAGGGAATTTTGGCTGTTCATCTTTCAATGTGTGTTATTGCGTTTTCACAGTTTGATAGAACGGTGGTATCCGGGAATTATTTCCTGTAATAGTAATGATTTTATCCATTTCTTTTCTAGTTGCCTTGAATATCAAAAGTTTCCCAAAGATGGTTTCTTGATAAATATTTATTGTTTTTCAATAAATATTTACCTATATTTGCATTATTGTTTAATCCTGTCAATCTGCCTTTTATGACATACTTATTCCTATCATCTTTGCTGGTTCTTCCATTTGGAGTTGATTTCCTGGTACGGGTGGTGTTTTATTGCCTGTGATTCAGGCTGACGTTAAGGTCGTATTCCTTTATCAGGGTGCATAGTGTTTCTGCATTCCCCGTAGCATCATCCACCGGGTGATGAGAGTACCTCGTCTTGCGAGGGTATTATTCAAGAAGATAGACCACAACCAATGCAGACATTTAGAGATTTGTTGCGGACAGATAGCCGTCTCAATCCATTTAACCCTAAGTTTGATATTACTTATCTCCGGGCAACATGGACAGAATCTGTTCCGAAAATATTAGAAGGAAATTTGGAAGACATACAAGCACTACACGAAACGTGCAATGTGTTGCCCATGTTCAATCATATTTATACGTTAGTGTCCCAAAAGATCGACGAAATCATTACACTTACCGCTTTGACCAGAGAGGCCCTAATTAGCCTTTTGCTAGCCCAACATAATGCATCCTATTTATGGGTGATCGGCCAGTTCCGGGCATCATTTCAAGGCCGCACGGATTTTGATTTTACCGAAACATTTGGACACCGTACGACTTCCAGAGATCCGGGGGTTGGCGACATCAATACGGGCGGCGGGCTGGCCACTCTGGTAGATACTTTGCAAATTGCGCTCAATTTTGTGAAAGATAAATCCGCATTCAATCTTAATGCAAGTAACCCAACGGACATTGCGGCAATTCATTATACTGATCAACTAGTAAAAGAAGCTAATTTACTTTTTGGATTTAAATCGACTTATGAAGCAGTAATTTGGAATGGCGGCTACGTCAGAAAACGTGGGGAAAATGATTTCTTGGCTACCTTCCCCGACCGAGCAAAACTCATTTTAGAGGAGATCGGTCGTTTCCGACTTCAAATGGATAGCCTGGCAATGAACGTTAAGCTTCAGCAAATACTTGCAAAGCAAGGGGAAACCAACTTGGGCTTCGATCCTGCTGTACGGAAACATGTGTGCATTAAATCCATTCAGTTAACGGAGGGAGCTGTTACTTATGAACTGCAGGATGGTGTAGATGCTAAAGAACTAGACGATACATTCAGTTTTTTTGCAGCATTGGAAACTTTCTACCCTTACTTGAATAACGTATCGTTGCCAACATTCGCCCCGTTAAAGATGAGTGACATTATCTTGATGTTCCAACTAACGACTAGTTTGTTTAGCAAAGTGGCCGATAATACTGATTATGCCGAAAAGGTTACCGACCTTAAAACGATGTTCAGCCACCCCTACAAAATTGCCAAAGATGTGCTGGGGCGCTATCTCTTAGAACGCAGCACTTACAATCAGGCTACCATTGATACTTTTTTGACGATGATAACAAAGCTGCAGGAAGAGTATTATAATTTTTGGAACAAGCCTTTGGCTGAACTTGGTGAAGATCTACTGGTATCACTTTTACCGATAACCGCAGCGAATCATTTTCATTTTCTTGATCGCTGGCTGGAACAAGGTGGCTTTAACCTGGAGAAAAGAGGCCGTATGCTGGAAAGCCATGTAAAAAGCACTCTACGTGAATTATTAACTACAAAGAATTTTGAACACCACATACCGGAAACCCAGCGTTTTCGAATAGCAGGCGAAAAAGAGGAGATTGATCTTATCATTAACCTCAAATCAGTCATAATTATTGCAGAAGTAAAGTGCATTAAATATCCGATGGAAATAAGGGATTATTATAATAACTACGAACGCTTAAAAAGAGGTGCTGCACAGGTTGCCCGTAAAGCAGACTTTTTCAGCCGGAATTCTGACGGGTTCAAATCAATCACGGGGCCGGTCGGGGGCAAAAAGTTGATACGATTGGTAGTTACCAATTATCCGATTTTTGCAGGTTGTTTGATTGATGATATTCCGGTCATTGATTTTCACTGGTTAGAAGGTTACTGTAAACATAATTATCAAATTGAGTATTCTGCTTCTGGATTGAAAGGACAATTAACGTCACAGATAGAACAGGCAAAAATACTATACGGGAGCGAAGATGAATTTAATGCCAATTTTGAAACGCAAATGCGCAGCCCTATCATTATAGAGCAGCTGAAATCATCAGTTTCTATTAAGGAAACACGAATGACCTTCAGCGACTTTCCTATCAGATTATATTATGAAAATGCTTCCTTCGATTAGGGAGTAGAAAAAATCAAGCTCAGTCGCGTAAACCTTCAATTTTTCAAAAGCCCCAAGATTTTAGAAGATTATGCATATCACTACTTGGCAAAGACACCATATTTGTAATTCGGTTTTTGAGAATAAAAGATACCGGATTTAGGTAGGCAATTTGGTCAGGCACTAACACCTCTTTTATATCAATGGATTGGTTTTTACACCGCTCATGAAATAACTGATAGCTCTTCATTTGCCCTATAATATTAATTTTATTTTCCATTGGAAATTTATTAGACTGCATCATTATCTCTGCGAGCGTATCAAATTGTCCTTCGTTTAAGCCTGCTAAAAACTCCATATTAGCAGGAAAATCCCGCTCCATTTCTGACCTAATTTTTAGCAACTCATTTATCATCTCCTCATTCTTAATCCGATAGCGATTGAAACCTACATAATAGAGGTCAATTTGAAATAGGAGGACTTGGTATGCACATGATACAGATTATTAAAAAGAAAAGTATTGAAAGCACTACGTGCTATGGTTAAACGCTTCGGTATTTTTGATTCCCCTTCTTCAGCCAGTGGGGAATCATGGGAGATTTGGTCAATCTCAAAACTTAGCTCAAACCTAATTAGTAATTTTATTACATGTGCTTGCAATAAAGGATTTTTCTTTGCGTATTTGGCAATACCGTTCAAAAAGAAGTAGGAATCAGAATGTTCACCTGGTCATTAGCTTTCCATTCATCTGAACCGCGATCTAACATTAAGCGATTATATATTTCGTCTGCATAATCGTAATGAAGGTTTTTTGATCCCAGGTCATAAAGTACAAAGCTCTATTTCGTTAACAACAATTTTAAAGATCATGTTACAAATACATTACAGGAATGGAAAGGCTTTTCAAGCAGAAAAATTTCGACAGAACAGGCTACCAAAATATTGAGACATAATGGGATAAACGCAAACAAGGAGAAGACTAATATTATATTGGATTTTCCCTATCTCATCGCCAAGACATACAGGAGTACCGAAAACAATGAGGAAATATCCCAGAGGTTTGAACTTAAATAGGGAATCGAACATCAAAATGTACCTTTCAGCCCAATCTCGAACACTTTTTTCATCAGGAAATCCTAGAGGCAATTTTCTGTAAATCAGATTTTTATGAGCATAAAAAAAGGAAACAACTGAAATTTGTTGTTTCCTTTTGCGGAGGTTGTGGGGCGGAAGTTGAACCATTCCCACCAGATAGTTTGATAAAAAAAGGCACCAATTAGTTGGTGCCAATTTCTTAGGGGAACGAAAAAAACTTAATAATCACCGTGTTACGACAACTCTTAGAGGTTAGTTCCGAGCCCCTTTCTGTATCTTTAAAAAGTAGAAATCGATGTTTTGAGAATACAAAATTATGATTTTAATTGCACTATGCAAAATATTACTATTCCATTCAATGTCAATCCTTTTGAACGACTATTTATTGATAAGGGATTAGAATTGCTCTTTAAAAATAGTGTCGATACATATCGACTGCGCCTACACAATCCAAAAACTTTAATTGAAGAACTTGTTTCTGTATGTCAATCGTCAGCACTTGGACTACTTACTAACAATGACTATGCTAGCGCAATAGCTAAAGAATTATCACAACTAATTAACGAAGAAAATCACAGCATAATTTTCCAAAAGGTAAGTAAAAAGCACTTTATTGATACCTTGTCTAAAATTTCAAACAAGAACAATGCACTTACAATCCAGTCATGCAAATTAATACTAAGTGACAATACTAATTACGTTACTAATACAATTGATGAAATTATAAACTTAACAAGTTCCTACACTGAGTTAATTGACGAGGATTTAAAATCCAACTTAGAAAAGAAAATAGTTGTTTTGACTAACCATTTCTTCGTTGAATTGGTAAATAGCGGGTACAATAAACAATATTTATATAATTTCTTTCAAGTGTCTTTTGTTAGAAATAGTAATGCCGGCATTAGCTTTAATGAAAGAGTCGAAATTCTGAAAACGCTTATTGCAAAACCAGCAGAAGAATTTACAATTATTTATAAGATAGTTGGCAGTTCATTTCAATTTATTGAGTTTAAAAAAATTGATTCGGTGTATGAGTTAGTCAATAAGCGGTTCAGAAAAATTATCGAGCCGATAGTATCAGAACAAGTCAATGAATTTCTTACTACCAACAAGCTAGATCAAATGATTACTCATTCAGTTAGTGCTTTAGACTATTTAAAAGCTATTGAGTTATCATTGGATAAAGTATCAAAGGACATTGACATATATCATCTGGGCCTCAGCAAAAATTCTTTCAAAATTGACGAAAAATGTGCCGTTATTGGAAAAATCAATCCTCAAAAATCAGCTACTTTTCCATGCAACTTTCAAATAGACGGATACTTTAGGAGTAACGCCACGATTTTTGAAATACTGCTTGATAAAATAAACAAGATAAAACTAAACAATACGGACAGGGAAAGCTTTGATAAAATCCTTTCTGCAATCAGATATTACAGGACAGGCAGTGAATCTCCTGAATTAGAAACTAAATTGTTAAATTATTGGATCGGCTTAGAATATATTTTTACATCTACAAGAAGCGAAGAAAAAACCATTGAAAGAATTAGAACTTTATTTCCAAAATGTCATTCATTAATTTACGTGAAGCGAAACCTTCATGATTTTCACAGGACGTTGGAGAGGTTAAATGTTTCCATTCACATTGATGGATACAGTGACGACTTAGAATATTTGACAAACCACGCTACTTACCAACAAATTATCGATTGTAGCCCTAATGAACTACTAAAATTCCGGGCAAAATACTTCAGAAAATGGGTAGAAGCTCCGAACAATATCCAATCAACTTTAAGAAAGCATGAAATAAATCTTACTCACAATTTCACTCGTCTTTATCGCATTAGGAATGAAATAGTCCATAATGCGGCAATCAAAAGAGGTATCTATGTAAGCATATCGCACATGAAATATTACTTAACTTTTATTCTTAATTCGATTTTAGATTTTATGGCAGAACAGTCTGTGGACACGGATAACGATGGAAAAGTTTCGATTGATGACTATTTCATTGCACAAGAAATAATGCTGGGGTCTTTAAATGGGGGTACAATAAAAGAGTACATTAAAATAGATAATCCAGCCCAAATCATTTATTAAGCCACAATTCAATTATATAAATCTCGTTAATTAACAAACAGAAACAAGACTAGGATAACCAAAACATACTTTAGTTACGGCCAAACAGGAATTATGCTCCATTCCTTAATTAACAGCTCTTATCGCTGAAACTAGGTCTTTAAGTTCATTTAATGAGGCCAAGAGACTTGCATGGTCACCATTATCATTTTCATATTCTAAAATCTTAATATTATAAGAGCTCTTTATGGCCTTATTTAAGGCATTGTGCATTCCTGCGGGCATAATAGAGTAATGAGGATGTGCACTTGGCACTGCGATATTCGAATTTTCAAGTACGAGTTGTATATCAGGATCACTCAAACCACAGCCAATAAATAATATTGTATTTACAAGAAATAAACTATCCAACAAACTGTAAAATGAAGGACCACAGGCAAGTTTAATGCGCTGGGTGTTCGAAGAAATTGCCGCCAGCCACTTGAACACTGAACAGATTCTAAAAGCTGTAAGGTTAAAAGGCCTCAAATGCAGTAAGAATAACTTTTGGGTAGCACTGCGCAATCCCGCCTATTGTGGTAAAATTTTCATTCCGAAGTATAAGGAAGAAGAAGCATTTTATGTACCCGCCCAACACGAACCGTTAATCTCCGAAGCATTGTTTTTCGAAGTACAAGATGTTTTAGATGGAAGAAAAAAGAAACAGCGAACGAAAAAATTCAGTGATGAAAACCTTCCTTTACGCGGCTTCCTTATTTGCCCGAAGTGCGGCAGAAAGCTAACCAGCAGCGCCTCCAAGGGCCGCAAACTTCATTATCACTATTACCACTGCATTTCCTCCTGCGGCTGCCGCTACAAAGCAGACGTAGCCAACAAAGCGTTGGAGTCGGAAATCAAAAAATACATGCCGAGAAGAGAAGTCCGCGCATTATTCAAAGAAGTAATCAAACGCGCCGTAAAGCAATACGGCAGCAGCGCCAACGTAGAAAAAGACCGCATCAAAAAGCAAATAGAACTATTCAGCGAAAAGATAAAAACCGCACGGGAGTTAATGTTCTCCAAAGAAATTACCCCGCAGGAGTACCGCGAAAGTAAAGCCGAGTTCGAACAGGAATTAACGCGGTTAGAAGCAAGATTAACCAACATCCCCCAAAACGAAAACAGCATCGATATAGATGCCGCATTAGAAAACGCCTTTCAACTCGGAGACCGCTACCAGCAAGAAGATGTAGAGCAAAAACGGAAAATAATCAGTTCAATTTTCCCCGAAAACCTCGTTTTCGACGGTGAACTATATCGAACCACAAAGTTAATGAAGTGATGCAGCTGATTTACGCCATGGACGAGACATTACCAAAAAAAATGGGACAAACTTCTGTGAAAAAGATTTGTCCCATTTTGCGGACCGGACGGGACTCGAACCCGCGACCTCCGCCGTGACAGGGCGGCATTCTAACCGACTGAACTACCGATCCAACTTTTTTTATATACGTACCGGCCTTTCGCCAGGAACGTGAAGATAATATTTTCTAACCAAAGAGATAAAAAATGCCCCCTTTTCAGGGAGCATTTTTTGCGGACCGGACGGGACTCGAACCCGCGACCTCCGCCGTGACAGGGCGGCATTCTAACCGACTGAACTACCGATCCAAACCTTTCCTTTATAGACTTCCAAGCCTTGCGCTCTTCCGTTTTGGGATTGCAAAGATAAGGACAATTAAAGCATATAAGCAAATCTTTTTAACAAAAATTTTAAGCCCCCGGAAATACTTAATTTCATTGAGCATCAAAGCCTATCACATGAAATTCCATTGTATCATATTACTGTTCCCCCTGCTGTTTGCCTGCCATACCACCAGCAAAAAAACAGCCGCAGACAGCTCCATTATCGAAGGTGTGAAAGAGCTCGTGCCCGTCGCGCCACCCCCTTCCATCGACCGGCAGGCCGCCCAGGTACAGGCCCAGGATACCCTTTTTGAAGACGGCACCATCCCCTCCACCTGGAGCAACGCAGGATTCGACGATCCCGAAGGGTTCAAACAATTCCTCCTCCGCTTCAAGGATTGGGTGAAAAACGACCGGAAAGACAGCGTCATCCTGCACGTCCAGTTCCCGCTCAGGCAATACAAAACCGCGAAATCCCTCGAACAGCATTACGACAAAATATTTGACGCTTCCCTGAAAGCCCTGGTGGACACCCAGCGCCTGGACCGCATCTTCCGCAATTACCAGGGCGCCATGATCGGCAGCGGCCAGATCTGGTTCGCTTCCATGCCGGATGGTTACCGTATCACTGCGATCAACAAATAAAAGAGATGGAACTGAATACCGCCATATCTCTTATCAGCACCCCGGCCATCCATACGCCGGGGCCGGCCACCTGGGCGGATCTTGGCTGCGGTCAGGGGCTTTTTACCCGCGCATTGGCCTCCCTCCTGCCCGGCGGCAGCAAAATAATTGCGGTGGACCGCGAGCCGGTGCAGTTTCCCCAGCCAGGCATCCAGTTCAAACAAATGGATTTTGAAAAAGATGAGTGGAAATTGCCGCCCCTGCATGGTATCCTGATGGCCAACTCCCTTCACTTTGTGAAGAACAAAACAGCCTTCCTCGCCAAAGCCGCTCCCCATCTCGAAAAAGATCATCGTTTCCTCATCGTGGAATACAATACGGACACTTCCAATCCATGGGTGCCTTATCCCCTTTCATTCCCCAACCTGCAAAAACTTTTCAGGGGAGCGGGATACAAAAAAGTGGAGCTCCTGCGCGAACATCCTTCCATTTATCACCGCTCGAAGATGTACGCCGCACTCATCCACTGATTTATCGATATTTGCAAACGCATGAACATCCGCAAACTATTATTATGGTGCCTGTTGCCCTTGTGTATGGCCTGTTCCCGTCCCAGGGAGACAGACCGTGCATTTTATTACTGGAAGCAGCGCTACGAGCCCGGCCTGGCGGAAAATGCCGCTTTGCGGACCTTGCATGTGAACAGGTTGTACGTGAAATGTTTTGACGTGTCGTGGAATGATGTAAACCGTACAGCCGTGCCCGTTGCCCTCGCAGATTTTAAAACACCCTTCCCGGACAGCCTGCAGGTGGTGCCGGTCGTATTCCTGATGAACGAAATATGGCAGCAAAAAGATTCCGGCTGGGCACAGCTGATGGCGGAAAGAACGGCTTCGCTGCTGGCAAAACAATGCGCGCGGATCCCCACCCGGCAGATCAGCGAAATACAGCTTGATTGTGACTGGACGCGCACCAGCCGCGACCAGTACTTCAGTTTCCTGCATCACATCAGGCAACAGCCCTTTTTTGCCGGCAGACAGATATCCGCTACCATCCGCATGCACCAGGTGAAATACCTGGGCAGCAGCGGCGTACCACCCGTGGACAAAGGCCTGCTGATGTGTTACAACATGGGCGACCTCCGCAAGCCCGGCGATCACAACTCCATCCTGGACATGGATGCGCTGAGGGCTTACACCGGCTCCGACAGGATCAGCAATTATCCTTTATCTTTGGACCTGGCACTGCCCCTCTTTGAATGGGATGTGCTGTTCCGGAACAAAAGATACACCGGACTGCTGCGGCAACTGCCCCTTGACAACAGGCGCCTGTTCAGGAAAGACGGCCAATACACCTACACCGCCCTGCGTGATACCGCCCTTCAGGGCGTGCTCATCCGGCAGGGGGATGTGGTGCGGCACGAGAGCTGTCCGCCAGAACTGCTGCAAAAGGCAGCGCATCACCTGACCCGGCAGCGGCAACCCCACAAGCCGGCCATTATATTTTATCATCTTGATCCCATCATCCTGCAAAAGTATTCTGTGCATGAACTGGAAACGATTTACAGTATTTTTGAGTAGCCTCCTGGTGATCCTTTTGGGCGGCGTTGCGTATGTATTTTCCTGCGGCCCCGAACCCGATCCGTATGACTATTACGCCAATTTTTTCAACCCTAACATTTCTTCCCAACCGGGGTTCGAGCCTTTTTATTACACCGCGCTCTCTCCCTTTTATGGCAATGAAACACCTGAAGAACCATTGAACCTGAAAGAATGGAACGATTTTTTCGGCGGCAAAATACCGGAAAAGGATATCCGCGAGTTTATCTACACCTACACCCGCCCGCAGATGAGCACGCTGTACTTGCATATCGAAAAGGGCGCGGCGCTTCAGCTGCCTGACAGCATCAAAAACAATGCGCTGACCCGTCATTTTATACAGTCATCGGATAAGGAAACTTTGGGTTACCTCATGTTTGCCAAACAGTGCGAGCCGCACACCAGCGGGCCTGAAGGCTGGGATGAAGTGAAAAGGGATTCCCTGGCTATGATAAAACTTTCCCGGAACGGGGTACAGCTCTACAAAGCCTGTAGAAATGAAAACCTCCGCGAACGTTTTGCGTTCCAAGCCATCCGGCTGGCGCACTACTGTAATGCCTATACGCAGGCATTGCAATATTACGATTCGTTAAAAACGCCCGCCGGTTCCACATCGCTCATTCATTACAAGATCGAAGGGCTCAGGGCAGGCGCCTTACGCCGTACCGGCAAAAACGCCCGGAGCGCGTACCTCTTTTCCCGTATCTTCGAAAATGCCCCCTCGCAGCGGGAAATGGCCTACCGCAATGTACATTATACAGATGCCGATGAAAACGCCGTGCTGCCGCTCTGCAAAAACGACCGGGAAAAAGCCACGGTGGCCGCTATCTACGCGCTGAAAACCACGGACGTAAATGTGGAAGGCCTGCGCAAAGTGTACCGGCTGGATCCACAGTCTCCCATGCTGGATGTGTTGCTGAGCCGGGAAATGAATAAACTGGAAGAGGATTATTTCACCACTATGCTCGAAACGGATGCCAACGGGCAATCCTTCTTCTGGGCGGAAAACAGGAACGACAAATCCAAAATAACAGAACTGCAAACACTGTTGGACGAACTCGCCAAAGGCGGCAAAGTGAAAGAGCCCGCGCTGTGGAATATCTCTTCAGCCTACATCTCGAACATGCTCAAAGACTTTGCCGGCGCCCGCGGCAAGCTGGCCCTGGCTTCCACGCCCAACCTGCGGCCTGCCCTGAAAGATCAGCTGGAAGTGGTAAAACTGCTGGTCACCATCAACGAACAGCCCTCCATCGACCCCGCATTTGAAAATAAGCTGCTGGAATCCTTCCGCTGGCTGGACGGCAAAACGGCCGGCAAACTCACCAGTACCTACAACCTGGAGACGGCCGAGATGGACACCTATTATTTCAAACGGATGTACCGCAACCTGCTGGACCTGGTGATTTCCTCCCGCTATGCCAAACAGAACGATCTGGCCCGCAAAGCGCTCATCATGGTTAAAAGAGATCATGTACTGCCTTATGCCTACAGTTATTTTAACGTAAGCGGCATAGATTATATGGAAGATAGCCTCCAGGCACACCAGCTGCTGGCGCTATACAACGGGTATCAATCAAAAAAGAAAACGCCTTTTGAACAATACCTGTACGAACAATTAAAAATGAGCGATAAAGAGATCGGTGAAATGATCGCGGTGAATTATGTGCGGATACACCAGTTCCAGGATGCGGTGGAGTGGTTCAAACGTTCCACCAGCTCCCGTTACGCCACACTGGCCTTTACGCCTCAACTGGAAGATTTCGGTTATGACAACTCCGATTCCGCCAAACTCACCGGCATCAGCCAGCAGCAGTTTGCGGAACGTATGCTGGAACTGGAAAAACAAATGAAGAAAAAACCGGACGCAAAAGTCTATTTCGAATATGCCACCGGCCTGTTCAGCATTTCTTATTACGGTCATGCCTACCAGTTCTCGGCGAGTTACCGCCCCAGTACCGATTGGTACACGCCCGAAGATGACAAAACGCCTTCCGGGAAACAGTATTTCGGATGTTACCGCGCGGAAGAATATTACAAAAAGGCCGCGGATGCCGCGACAGATAAGGAATTTAAGGCCGAATGCCTGTATATGGCCGCCCGCTGCGCACAGAAACACATGCTGAACGCCGAGGAACCTGAATGGTATAAACTGGCCACCAACAATCCATATTTCCCGGAGCTTTACAAAAACTTCCAGCAAACGGAATTCTACAAAGAAAGAATGACGCAATGCGGCTATCTCCGCGACTTTCACCGGTCCCAGCCAAAATTGTAAGCAATACGCATAAAAACGAAGGGATGGAATAAAAACTCCATCCCTTCTTTATTTTTCATCTTACTACGTACTCAAAAAAATGGTAGGATATTAACCAAATCTACTCCAGATCAAGTCCACCTCATCTCCACCTTAAGTCCGCCTTCCCTGTATCTCTCCTATAGGCACCATATAGGTTTCCGGTAATTACGCGGTAATTTCCAAGCAAAAAGCAAAATACTATCATATGAGCGGGCACGATGCTCTTTACAGGTACCATTTTTTGTACCGCAGCAATCCTTCCAGGAAATAATAATCCGCGTAGGTTAAAGGCACATCCACTTCGGAATTCGCCAGGAAACTCCCCACGCTGTTCTTCAGCAGGAAACCGCCATTTTCGCCCAGTTTGGCGCGGTAGGCATCCGATGAAAGCGATTGCAGCATCACCGCGGCGGCATCCACATACGTGGTGCGCTCGGCTTTGTTTACATATTGGCCCAGCTCCAGCAATGCGGATGCGGCGATAGCGCCGGCAGATGCATCGCGGGAAGTGGGGATCTGCGGCGCGTTGTAGTCCCAGTAAGGGATCTTGTCGGCCGGCAGGTTCGGGTGATTGAGGATAAATTTAGCGATCTGCCTGGCCTGGTTGAGATATACCTGGTCTTTTGTGAAGCGGTACATCATGGTAAAACCGTACAGGCCCCATGCCTGGCCCCGGCTCCAGGCGGAGGTGTCATGCGCGCCCTGGCCGTTCACTTTTTTGATGATCTCTCCATTGTCCAGGTTGTAATCCACGATGTGGAAAGTGCTGTAGTCAGGACGGTAGTGATTTTTGATGGTCGTGTTCGCATGTGTAAGCGCGATCTCTTTGTATTTGCCGCTGCCGCCATTCTGGGTCACCCAGAGCAATTGCTCAAGGTTCATCATATTGTCGATGATCACGGGGCAGTTGAGGTTTTTGCTTTTGTTCCATGACTGGATAGAGTGGATGGACGGACGATAGCGGGTGACCTGGTATACAGCCGCTGTGTCTATCACTTCTTTATACTTTTTATCGCCGGTGATACGGTACGCATTGCCAAAGCTGCAAAAGATCATAAAACCAATGTCGTGGTTGCCGGTATATCTTTTTTCCTTTTCCAGGATGGCGAGCCTTTTTTCCGCTTCGGCCTTCACATTGGCGTCTTTGGTGTATTCATACAGGTACCAGAGGGTGCCGGGATAAAAACCGCTGCACCACCATTCCGTGTCCGAGGTAACGGGTTTGCCATTGGCGAAAGAACGGGGCATACGGTCCGCGGGGGTATTGTTTTTCAGTACTTCGTACTGTTTTACGGCAAACTGCATGTTGTCATCGATGAGGCCGGCCATTTGTTTTTTGGTAGAGGATGCCTGCGCGGCGGATAAAAGCGGTAATAGTAATGCGACAATGACTAGTGTAGCCAGTCTTTCAAAAGTGGATTTCATTTTTGCGTGTATTTAGGACTGTAAACGTGTAAAGTCTGCCTGGGTTGCAAACGTTTGCATAAAAATAATAAACGAGGGGGAATATCCAAGGAAATTTTTAATCTTGCAGCATGCGCACCTTGTTGATATTAATACTCGCCCTGAGCAGCGTAATAGCCCGGGCGCAGACCTATACCGGGAAAGTGACGGCCGTAAAGGACGGGGATACGATTGAAATGCTGGTGAACGGGAAACCCCTACGGATCAGGCTTTTTGGGGTAGACAGCCCGGAAAAAGGCCAGCCGTTCGGCGAAAAGGCGCGGCAGTATACCTCGGGGCTTTGTTTCGGCAAGGTGGTGAAAGCCCGGAAAGAAAGCCGGGACCAGTATGGGCGAACTGTGGCTGAGGTATATTTGCCCGACGGCTCCAGCCTGAATATGCAACTGGTAAAAGCGGGTTTTGCCTGGCAATACACCCAGTTCAGCAAAAGCCGTGACATGGCGCAGGCGCAAACGGAAGCAAAGGCCGCCCGCAAAGGGCTGTGGCTGGACGCGCATCCCGTGGCGCCCTGGGTGTGGCGCAAACAGCGCCGGAGCATGACCGGCAGGTAAAGGGATAACCGCTATATTGAAGAACCTTGATCATTTATTAAAACAATACAATGGAAAATCCGCAACACACAGTAACGCTGCGTTTCCTGGCAGAACCTTCAGATGTAAATTTCGGCGGAAAAGTACATGGCGGCGCCGTGATGAAATGGATTGACCAGGCGGGCTTTACCTGTGCGGCCAACTGGAGCGGACAATATTGCGTAACGGTATATGTGGGCGGCATCCGGTTTTACAAGCCCATATCCATCGGCGACCTGGTGGAGATCTCGGCCTCCATCATTTACACCGGCAATACCAGCATGCATATTTCCATTCACGTATTTGCGGGCAGCCCGCGGCAGCGGGAGAAAGAAAAAACCACCCATTGTATCATGGTGTTCGCGGCGATTGACGAACACGGCAAAACCGTGCCTATCCCCAAATGGGTGCCGCAGACGGATCATGACAAAAGCATGGAGGATTACGCCCACCGGCTGATGGACCTTCGCAAGACGATTGAAGATGAGATGAAACCTTACCTGTAGGGGCGGACGGAGAAAGCCATATCCGGAAGGTAAAAACCGGCCTCGCAGGCCATGCCGAAAATCTGTTCCGGTTAGGCCCTGCCTGTAACGAAAACGGAGAAATCTTTTTTAAAGATCACTCCGTTCCTGTTATGCACGCTGAGCGCCATAACCCGGCAATTATCAGTGAATTATTCTTGTAAGTTTAGGCAATAGCACGGCTCAGCGCCTGTGCCTGGCCCGCGGTGTATACTTCAGACAGCAGTTCGCGGCGGTTGATGCTGCGGTCGAAATAACGGTCGATGAAGTCGAAGGTGATGCGCTGGCTCTGGCCGATCACAAAAATAGCAGGCAGCGGGGCATTTTCTTCGAAGCCTGACAGGCGGTCCCAGAGCGGGTCCGTCTCAGAATAAATACCAGCGCTACGGTCGATCTGGTGGTTGCGGTCCAGTGCAAGGGGGAAAGTGATGTTATGTTTTGCCGCCACTTCTTCCAGCTCCTTCCGGCTGTCCGCCGATACTACCAGCAGCTGCCCTCCCATCACCTGCACATCCGCATACAGGTCCTGCAATTCTTTGATGTATTTATCACCATACCCGTTCCAATGAATGGAGAAAAATGCCAGTACCAGCGGCTGGTTCAGCAGTTCGCTGCCTACAATGTAACTGCTGTCGCGGTTCATGAACTGGAAAGGGATCACAAAATCTTCCTTGTGCAGGTTAAACAGCGGCAGGGTATGGCCGGCGGTAATAGGCTTGATGGGGGTATTATCCAGCGGCTTGGTGCGGCGGATGTCGTAGCTGAGGGGCAGAAAGTCTGCATATCGGTTAATCGTACGCATATGTTCTTTTTTTAAGGTTGGTTTGACTTTTATATACGGCTATTGTAATGCAAATATAGGGAGATTTCAGTATTATCCTACTAATTCTATAGACTTTATCCAAAATATTCTTTGGGCATGAAAAAACCCGCCATGGTGGCGGGTTCCAAAATTTCGTCCGTTCTTCCCGGGTTATTCTTTACCAAACTCACCGTCCGCGATGATGGCTATTTCTTCGCTCAGCATGGGAGCGGCAAATTTAGCGCCTACGCCGAATTCAGAACGTTTGATGGTGCCGGTGGCGCGGAAACCTGCAACTTGTTTTTTGTTCATCGGGTTTTCGATGGTGCCGCGGTACCAGAGGTCCAGGGTTACGGGTTTGGTCACGCCATGGAGGGTGAGGTCGCCGGTAAGCTGGTATTTGTTCTCACCTGTTTTTTTCAGCGAAGTGCTTTTGAAAGTCAGGGTGGTGTTGGTAGCTGCGTCAAAAAAGTCGGGAGTTTTCAGGTGGTTGTCGCGCTGTTCAATGCCGGTGTTGATAGAGGCGGTCTGAGCGGTGAGGGTGAATACGGCATCGCTGAAGTCCGCCTTGGAAGCGGTAACGGTAGCGGTGAAGTCTTTGAACTCGCCGGAAACAGTGGAAATGCCCATGTGCTGCACATCGAATTTCAGCTGGGAGTGCGCTTTATCTGATTTCCAGGTTTGCGCAAAAGTGCTCAGCGAAGCTGCCAGGAGCAATACGAAGCAGGTAATTTTTTTCATGATTTGTGTTTGGTTTAAAAAGGAATGCAAACTTATGTACATTTGCTTACGCTTGGTAAGTAGTTACCTAAAGGTAAGCACTAACATCCAGGTTAGTTAACAATAGTATATATGTTAAAGTTACAAACAATTTCAGCAGAATGGGAATCCTGTACCGCTTTAAGCGCTGTACAGGACGCTTTATATGTTCTTCACGGCAAATGGAAACTGCCCATTATCGTGGCGCTCAGCTCGGGCAATAAACGTTTCAATGAATTGCAGAAAACGGTGAAAGGCATTGCGGCCAAAGTGCTCAGTCATGAACTGAAGGAGCTGGAACTGAACGGGTTTGTGCTGCGGAAGGTGTACAATACCACGCCTGTGGTGATTGAATATGAGCTGACGGACTACAGCAATACGCTTGGCGCGGTGGTGAACTCCCTGCGGGAGTGGGGCACCATGCACCGGGAAAAGATCCGCAGCCAGCTGCGGCAGAAGACGGAGGAGCGTGCGGCGGTGGCAGCGGAGTAATCCTTTCCCCTCAGAGCTCGTCCTTCGTGATCCACTTACCTACCAGGGGCGGCGTGTATTGTTTCATCTGTTCCAGCAGCTGGTGAATGTCTGTGCCGGAGAGCAGCATCCGTTGGTTTTCCGCCTTCAGCAGGCCTTCATCCGTCATGTGCTGCAGAAGTTTTGTAAGATGATCGTAATAGCCGTTTATGTTCAGCAGCGCGATCGGCTTTTGATGCAGGCCCAGCTGCGCCCAGGTGATCATTTCAAACAATTCTTCCAGGGTGCCGTAGCCGCCGGGCAGCGCGATCACGCCATCGCAGAGGTCGTTCATTTTTGTTTTGCGTTCGTGCATGGTTTCCACCATGATCAGTTCGGAGAGCCTGCGGTGGGCAATCTCTTTCGCCCGTAAAAAATCGGGTAACACGCCGACCACTTCCCCGCCGGCTTCCAGCGCGCCGTCTGCCACCGCTCCCATCAGCCCAATGTTCGCACCGCCATAGATCAGGCGGATGCCTTTTTCCGCCAGCGTTTTCCCCACCAGGTAAGCCTGTTCCATATATACCGCACTAAATCCCGGGCTGGACGCGCAAAAAACCGTGATACTTTTCATAGAATAAATATAAAGCAAAAAGGCCGCTCCGGAAGGGAGACGGCCAGTTTTAACCAGTATCTTAACGTTGAATTTATTTCGTTTCCTTCAGGATAAAAGCGCCAAGCTCCTTGCCCGCTTTGGCATAAGCCTCCCCTATCCTCGCGCCGGAAGGGATATCGCCGAGGGCGCCGTTGCCGCTGGCATCTTCCACGCGGAACTTCACAAGGGCTTTGGTGGGCGCAGCAGCTTCCACGATCCAGACTTCCGCATCCATTTTTGGCGTTCTGCCGGTAAGCGTACCGCCCGGCTCAATGAGTTTGGTCCTGAAAATCAGCTGGTAACGCGCATCAGGATAGCTGCCTGCCGCCTTTTCCGATTGTTTGGTGAACTCGGTGATAAATTTCGGTTCGTAATAAGTGGTGCGGTCCTTGTACCAGCCTTCTTCCCAGGCATTTGCCGAGCCATAGGCTCTTTTTTCCGCGTCCGCGCGTTTCTTTTTTACATAGTTGGCTTCCCGGCCCATATCTCCCACGTTCATTTTGCTGTAGTCGAATACAATATTAAAAGTATCAATGCCTTTGAGGGCCGTGATCTTTCCGCCGAACACCGTTACTTTCTGTGCCTGTGCGGCTGTGCAGAAAAAAGCCGCCGCCAGCACCAGGGAAATGATCCTGATCTTCATAGTTCAAGGGTTTTTAGAGACAATAAATGTAATACATTCTCTCTTTTGGAAGCGGTAAAAATAAAAAAGGGTGTATCCAATCCGGATACACCCTGTACTTGCTGCTTTCTGCGATGTAAAAAGGTTGATTTTCGTTTACGCGTAACTGGTAGTGCGTATCAAACAATTAAGAGTAGCGGCTTATCTAAATAAAAAACTGATCTGCCCCGACAGGAACATACATAATTCGTTCATTAATATTCACGGAAATTTGTTTCGCAAAAACAGTGCGGATCCATACAAAAACAATAAAGATTACTATACGACGCTTATCAAGCCACAAGATAGTAAGCAGCGAATGCAGCCGTGTTATATCTTACCGAAAAGTGATGCAATTGTGACATACAAAAACAGGCTCAACAATACCTCGTTGCGCACAATGAACGATCGGCCTGAAAGTCCGTTTTAATTCCTTTCTCTTTGATCAATCCTGCAAGAAAATCCCTGCCCCGGGGCCTAAAAACCATATCCCTGCATGACAGTGATATGACACAAAAGCTTTCCGGCGGAAAGGCTTATTTTTAGTATATGCAAACCCCTTACCTCCGTCTCCCGTTTTTGTTTAACCCCGCCTTGCTGGAGGCGGACCTGCAACGCTGCCTGCGGGGCCATTGGGAGCAACATTTTAACGCAAAGGATTACGATGGCAGCTGGCAACTGATTGCGCTGCGCTCTATGACGGGCGCTGAAGAAGACATCCGCGCACATGCCGGCGGGCAATACCTGGATACGCCGCTGATGGAAGCCTGCCCTTATTTCCGCGAAATAACCGCACAGTTTGAATGTGAAAAAGAAGCCATCCGGCTGCTGTGCCTTGCGCCCGGCAGCATGGTAAAAGAACACCGGGACCAACAGACTTCGTATGAAGACGGGCATTTCCGGTTACACATCCCGGTGATCACCAATCCCGGTGTGGAATTTATAGTAGCAGGCCGGCAGCTGCCCCTTGTACCCGGCGAATGCTGGTATGCGAACTTTGACCTGCCGCACAGCGTGGCGAACCGCGGGGAAACGGACCGGGTGCACCTGGTGCTGGACCTGGTCCGCAATGAATGGATAGACCGTCTCTTCCGCGATGCGGGATACATCCCACCCGCCACCGGGCCTGATCCGGAAACGCTTCAGAAAATAATCGCCGAGCTGCGACTGCAAAATACACCCGCCGCGCTGGCCCTTATCGCCCAACTGCAACAGCCATGAGCCACATTCCTTACCAGTTGCTGCCGGACGGGTATTTCCGTTGGCTGTACAAAGGAGATCAGCCCTACCACAAACCATTTTTTGAAGACGATATCCGTCGGTTCCGCTCCCTTCCGGAGAACCGGCATCCGTACCAAAGCCTGAGCAGCCCTGAAAGCCTCATTGAATGGGCCTCGCAGATCGAAGCCCCTCCGCCGGCCGCGCTCATCTTTCACGTGAGCCGTTGCGGCAGCACGCTGCTGGGGCAGGCCCTGGCGGAAGATGAACAACAGATCGTGCTGCCGGAAGTACCGCTGCTGGATGAATTGCTTCGCGCAAACGCCGGCCCGCTTTTGTTTACCAGCGTCATTTCACTGCTGAGCAAAAAAAGAACCGGCCACGAGACCCATAGCTGGATAAAACTGGACAGCTGGCACCTGTTTTATTACGAGCAGCTGAGGGCCGCTTTTCCCCAGGTACCTTTTATCCTGCTTTGCCGCGAGCCTGCTCCCGTATTTGCAAGTCACCGGCGGCAGCGAGGCATACAGGCTGTGCCGGGTATGCTGCCCGCGGCGCTTTTCGGGTGGCAGCAGGAAGAAGTGATGCACTGGCAGCAGGACCTGTACCTCGCCCGGCTGCTTGAAAAATATTACCGGCAGATCCATCATATTCTTCAAAAAGATGCACATTCCACCCTGCTGCATTACCAACCCTCACTGCGCCCTATGCTGGAGCAGTTATTCAGTTGCTGCGGTATAACGCCTACGGACATACTGTTGGAAAAAATGGTAGCAAGGGGTGCAAAAAATGCCAAACATCCCCATGAGTTATTCAGGGAAGCGCCTGTTTTGGAAAAAATTCCGGAATACCTGGCTCCGGCGGAGGCCGCCTACTTGCAATTGCGGATAAAATGAGATAGCTTGTCCACCGAAACATCCGGGGTATCTTTTTCGGTATCCAGGATGAGATGAGGCTTAAAAGGGATCTCATACGGATCGTTGATACCGCTGAGGTTATATAACTTTTGCGGATGCCCGTCTGGCAACAGGGCCCTTTTATACAGCTCCTTGGTATCCCTGCGGATGAGCTCAGGCAGGGAACAATCCAGGTACACCGTACGGGCGCCGTACAGCTGTTCCATTTCAAGGCGGATGGATTCAAAGGGGTTGATGGCAGCCATCACCACCGTAACACCGTTGCGGCTGAGCAGGTTGCCGACATAACCGAGCCGGCGGATATTTTCCTTGCGGTCATTAGCGGAGAAACCAAGGTCCCTGGACAGCACGCGCCTGCAATCATCTCCGTCCAGCAATTCAGCAGGGCGGCCTTCAGCGAGGCAGCGGGCTTTTAATAATTCCCCGATAGTTGTTTTACCGGAACCGGATAGGCCGGTGAGCTGTATGAGGGGCATATGTGAATTTAGTGAATGTTCTTTTTACGTAACTACCAAACAATTCCCACTGCGGTATTGTTTCAGTAGGATATAGAAACCGGTGTTTTTACACCTTCTTCAACCATTGCCTGCCCATCCAATTTTTTCTGCCGACTAGCTTAATTCTACTGATTCTGTCACTTAATTCCTGCTTCCATGCCTTTGAATCAAACCGAAGGGATTTTGCTGGGGCCTGCATTCCAGTTCGGCAAAACGATTCCCTCCAACCAGCCAGGCAGCCTTGTACAGGATGCGTGTGTATCTTATTGCCAGCATTCGTCCGGGCAAATATTTGCCCAGCATTTTTCCGACCAGTACACCAGCGGCTGGCTTTACCATTTTGAAACGGAAGCCGCTTTTACTATTCCCCTGCATTTGCAGCAGACGTCCGTAGTCATGATCTACAACCTTGAAGGCGAGGCCATGCTTCAGACCCGGCAACACAGCCCACTGCCGTTGCCTGGCAGTCATTATACGCTCCTGAGCCTTCAGCCGGATCAGCACAGCCTCCGCCTGCAACCAGGGCATAACCGCATACTGCTGTTGCAGCTCGGCCCCAGCATATTCAGCCAGCTGGATGAAACCTGCATCAGCAATCCCTACGAAGCTCCCCGCCCGGGCCCTCTCCATACAAACAGCCTTCAGCAATTGGCCGAGCTGGAACAAACACAGCTTAGCGGGGAAATATGGCGGCTAAAACGCCAGGTGCTACTGCTGAACCTTCTCTTTAAAACCCTCGACGAAATGGGGGCCGCTTACCGCAAGGAAGACACCAGCATTTACCACCGCGACTACCTGACGTATAAAAAAGTGAAAGACTACATCAGCGAAAACATCGACAAAAAACTGTCCATCCAGATACTGGCCAACCGCTTCGGGATACAGCCCACCCAACTGCGGCGTGGTTACAAAAAGATCTTCCATCATCACCTGGCAGATTACATCCGGGAACTGCGCCTGGAAAGAGCCCGGAAGCTGCTGGAGAAAACCGAACTGCCGGTGCATGAGATCGCCTGGGAAGTGGGGTACGAAAGTGCGGCGGGGTTTTCGAGGGTGTTTTCGAATTATTATAAGTTGTCACCAAAAGATTTCAGGAGGGAGGCGGTGTGAGGAATTTTTATGGGCATCCTAAGCATAGAAAGTTAATGCTTTCATTTGATTGATTTCCCACAAAACCAGAATACCTCTTTCGCAAAAGAATAAAATTTGTAAAGAAATTGCTCCATTTTCATCCTCCTATCCTGCAGCATACGTGTAAATTATACGCTAAGTGAAATTCTTGCAACGCTGCCGGTCATTTCGGCAATTTTTTAATCAATGTGAAAATCTAGATTTACACTAGTAATCGAGAGAAAATCAGACATGAATGTTCCAGAGCATCGCATCTTACTGCACGTAACTTTTTCATTACAACGCATCAAGCTCCAGTTATAATTTGTCCAACTTTAAAACCATATTCTATGCTCCGCAGATGGATCATGGAGATTATCGTCCTCCTTTTATTTTCTCTTTTTGTATACGCGGCTACATCTAAATTAATGGATTATAAGGTTTTCCTCGTCCAGATGAATGACCAGCCGTTTGACGATAAATTTTCTATTCTTTTAGTTTGGGGACTTCCCGCCTTGCAATATCTCATAGCCGGCTTATTAATCTTCAGGCGCACTTTACTGGCTGGCCTATATGGGTCCCTGGCATTAATGTTAATCTTTACTGTTTATATCACTCTTATCAAGTTAAACTTCTTTAACCATATCCCCTGCTCCTGTGGCGGGGTGATCAAGCAATTTACATGGACTGAGCATTTATATTTTAACCTATTCTTTATCATCATAAGTCTCGCTGGGATTGTCTTCCATAAATGGCTTCGAAGAAACGTGAAGCCCACATTTGAAAAAATCCAACTATCATAAATCTACACTTTAAAGGTTTGAAAGCCGTTCCTGCTAAAAACGGCTTGTTTTACTCTCCATTAACACATACTCTCAATTTATTTACTCTCACAATTAATTAAATCGCTTTTAACATGAAAAAAATTAAACTGGCTGTATTAGCCCTGGGCTTACTTATGGGTTTTGCGGGTGCATATGGCAAATCGAAGAAGGCCGTTTATACATACTGGGCACAACCTAATGCTTCAACAACAGGTGTGCATGTATACGTGAGTGCAACTCCCCCTTCAGCTCAGTGCGTAGGAGGAAGCTCCTATGCATATATATGCAGATTTTCATCTGAGGAGGTTTTTAGTCCTGGAGAAATGGCATGGGTTTCCGAATCTGTTATCATTAGTACGTATGGCAACTAAAAAACGCACTTGAGGGCATTTTAAAATCACCAACTATCTCTCATTCTGGGCGATTCCGGTTTTATCAATTTCATCTTGTGGAATGGGGTATACATACTTCAAGTCATTTGGTAGTAACGTAAGTATTTGCCCATTCATTTTCCTTTTTATAGTGATGGCAAATCTAGGGTCGGTGTTGAGCCGTCTTAGATCTTGCCATCTTAATTGTGCTGTAAATGAAAGCTCCTTTTTACGTTCAGCGAGAATCTTAAATAAGAGGGAATCTGCATTATCCGTATAATAATTTAAATACTTTCCTTGTTCAAATCGGTTGACTAATAGTTTATTTAAGTCTTTTAGTGATGCCGAAATATCATTCAGCCTTGCATTGCATTCAGCTCTGGTTAAATAAATCTCGTTTATTCCTAATCCACAAAAATTAAATCCGACTCCAGCGTAAGTACCTCTGAACTTAATTTGATTTACCCCCTGGTTTTCAAAAAAATATCTTTTCCTAAGATCGTCCTCATCATAAGACATATATAAAATGGTATCCACAAACCCTTGATTAAAATTGTAATCTGGTATAATACCTGTATATCCGATGCCTTCACCATAAAAAATTATCTCTTTATTACCCACCCTAAAAGCAGGAAATCTGTATTCTATTGCCAAAGAAGGAATTCCCTCATTGAAATTCAATAATTCATCATTAACTGCAAATGAGGAATCGCAAAATTCCTTCCCTTTTAAATAATCCGACATATTTAGATAAATCCTTGCCAATAGAGCAAAAGCAGCTTGTCTTGATGGGCGGGTTTTATATTTGGAAACTAAAGGCAACAAAGGGATGGCGAGCATCAAATCATTAATTATTTGCTCGTAGGTAACTTTGAGACTCGACCTTTGTTTAATTTCATGAATATCAGAAGTTAACTTTAAGCTTAGCCCCAAATCACTGGTAGCTGTTAGCTCATTGTATTGCTTGCAAAAAATACTTGCAAGTTCAAAATATGCCATTGATCTGAAAAACAAAGCCTGCCCTTTTACATTATTAAAATCTGCTTGTTGGCCTGGAGTTATTTCTAAATCTTTCAATCCATCTAAAACAATATTAGCATAACTGATTTTAATGTACCCACTAGTATAATCTAGAGAAGGTCTGTTTTCAAAAATATCCGGGCTCCAGATGTAAGAATTTCTTTCAGTTGGCAATGTATTATTATAGTATTGCTCAGAAAGAAAATAGTGATCACAGCCCAGCTGGCCAATACTCGGATAATTGGCATTAAGAATAGTTGTATTATCCAGTACTGCCTGAAGAACATTTAAATTCTCTAAGGTAGTTTCGTCACGATTCCTTGGAACGTCTAACCATTCGCCTTGCTTCTTACAACTTACAATACAAATATCACTAATAAGGCAGGCCAGTATTATTATTAGTTTTTTCATAACTTAAAATTTCACAACTAAGCCGCTTGTAATGGAAAAAGGAACTGGAATGCTCTGACTGCTCATCTGATTGGATAAATCTGGATCCAGCTTATGTTTATTTGCACACCAAATGATTCCAACATTATTTAGGCTTGCATACAACTCAACAAAATCTACGGGAAGCCTGGCTTTTGTTGCTTTAGAAATATGGTATGCAATACGAATATCCTGAAGCCTGATGTGATCCCCGCGTTCAACCAATACTTCAGAGAATTGATAAAATAAGTTCCGCGAATCGTTAAATGGATAAGTTAGCGACGGAACATTGGTGGTTAATTCATCTCCTGATTCCCTCCACCTTTTTGAATAATCCACATGCATACCCTGATTCAAAACCCCTATATAGTTTAGATTTACAGAAGTACGTCTAAAATAATACCCAAGTTTGAAAATTAGATTCCATGAAACTGAAAATCCTTTAAATTCAAAATCATTCCTAAAGGAACCAAATACTGTTGGAACTCCCGACCCGTGAAAGACTAAGCTATCAGGGTTCGTTCTCAGTATAGCATTATAATCCTTACTTGCTATTCCATTTATATATCCCATTGGGTCACCATTCTGAGGATCTATTCCCGCCCATTTATAGCTTAAAATGCCCCTTAAGGGTTTCCCCTTGATGTTTAACAACGAAAAGGCTGCATCTTTAATCATAATTGAACTTGCGGTATTTGAGGGAATATCAATCCGGGTAATTTCATCGTTTAATGTACTTAATAACAGAGTGGTGTTCCAAATAAAAGGTTTTTCTACCAATCTGGAAGAAACCGTTATATCAAATCCTTTTGTTCTGGTATTTGCCGAATTTAAGTTGGCAAATCCAAAACCTGTTTGAGGGGCTAGAGGAACTCTTTGTATAAGGTCGACACCTCTCTTGATATAGTATTCTATAGTTGCATCCAATCTTGTATTATATGAAAAATCCAGCCCCAAATTCACTATCTGAATACGTTCCCATTTGAGTCGATTATTGGCCGGGTCATTAATTTGATATACATCAGCCCCGGTTAGCGGATCAGTTATTTGCCTTCCCACTAAATAGGCTGTTCCATTATAAATATTCCCATTCTCTCCAAAAGAGGCTCTTAGCCTTAAATTTTTCACCCACGGGGCCGTTATAAATTCTTCTTTATGTATATCCCAGCCTATGCCGGTTGACCAAAAAGGGGCTATTTTGTCTTTTACTTCAATTCCAAGTAAATTCGCTCCATCCCTTCGTGCGCTTAAACTCAGATCATATTTGCTCTTGAACCCATATTCAATATTTGTATAATAAGAAATAAACCGGTTGGTCACACCCGGATTCCCCCCGCTTAGACCCACAAGGGATTCTATCGTCGCATTTCCGTTTGGATTCAGCTGATACAAGGTATTGGAGTTCACAATAGATGATTGCGAAGAATTCTCATCCAAATGCCCTACAGTTCTTCTTATGGAACCATTTGCCGAAAGTTCTCGTATCTCCAAACCCAATATCCCTCTAACGAAATGATCCTCAAATCTCCGCTCAAAATTAATATCACCCCTGACACTATTTGTACGCCAATCGAAATCGCCTATTTCCATTATCCCTCCACGAGGTAAATTATATGTAAACTCATTTGTCGTCCGGTTAAAGGCAGCAAATTTATTAATAAGATTTCTGGAGTAATAGGCCGATTCATCCCAGAAAATCTTAGAGTATACTATCTGCCTTTCATTCTGATAATGCATTTGTGCATTTACATACTTCGAAAAAGTATATTTCAAAGCAGTCCTCAAAACAAGATTTTGGATAGACACACTTTCAATTCTATTATTCATCTCATCTAAAGGCCTATACTGCCAGTCTAGAAAACCCAATTTTCCAGTACTATCTTTGTATGTACTTCGATAATCTTTAACTACATCCGTGGCATGACCATTCTCATCGGCCAACCTTGCATATGGATACAAATTACTGTATTTCGATGTCCCTACAGATAATCCACCATACCTTACCTCATTTCCCATCATTGTCTTTGACTGGCTAAAGTTTAGATAGGTTTTAACCTCCATTCTTTTGACCGGTTTAAATGAATTGGATGAAATAACTGTAGTGCGTCTTCTTCCATTATTAATAAGGTTATCTTTGTTACGGTCATGTCCAAGTGAAAGATAATATGCAAAATCCTTGTTACCTCCTCTTACTCCAACAGAATATTGCTGGCTGACCATCCGTTGATACGAATATTTGCTTAATTCACTACGCAAATCATTCTTTCTCAACTCATTTAACATTGCTTCAGCTTCATGAATAGAAATCTCATTGCCCCTAAGTTTCGAAAAAATTTCCACTGCCGGAGTAACTGCCGGTCGGTTACTTCGATTTGTTAAATCATTATTAAAATAACCCCGGTCAAACAACGTTTTTTCCACCTCAATATAATCCGAAGCCTCCATATAGTTAGGATCGTAGAATAAATTAGGTTTAGCCCCTACAGTGAAGTTCATGTTTAAGTCAACCTTCATTTTCTGATTGTACTTCCCTCGCTTACTTGTAAGAACGATTACCCCATTGCCGCTTCGGGCGCCCCATATACTCGCCGCAGCGGCATCCTTAAGTACAGATATGGATTCGATATCATTAGGGTTGATATTTCTGATATCACCCTCATATGGAAAATTATCCAGGATTAACAGTGGATTCACATTAACCTGGTTAGGTGAAAGAGTACTTATACCTCTAAGTGACATTCCGGCAAAGTTGATGGTGGGCATTTTCTGAACATAGTACATATTCATCAGCTGGGCCCTCAACGTCAACAACCCACTCGTCACCCCTTCCAATCTCTCCAATATGTTCGGACTAGGATTCCTGTTCAGCAAAGCACTGTCTATCAACACAAAAGACCCGGTCGTCCGGTTCTTCGGGAGCACCTGGTAGCCCGTGGCTACAGACGTCACTTCCACAGCGGCTATCTGCGCAACGTTCGGCTCCATGTGGAAATTGATCTTCTTTTCATTGTCCAGGCGGTACTGGCGGCTGAGGTAACCGATCGACAGGACTACCAGGGTGGAGCGGGGCGGGATCTTGTCCAGCACATACCGGCCGTTTTCGCCGGTGGTGGTGCCGCGCATGGTGCCTTTTACCAACACCGTGCTGCCGGGCAGGGGATTGCCCAGCGTATCGGTCACAAATCCCGTAATGGAAATGGTTTCTTCTTCTTTCTTTTTTTCGATCACCGGCTGCGGACTGCCTTCTTTGATGACGATCTGGCCTTTCATGTAGATCCAATCCAGGCGAAGGTCATTCGTGATCTTTTCCACTACCTCTTCCGGCGTGGCTTTTTTGAAATCAACTTTTACCTTCAGATCAGGGTCCAATACCGAGATCTCGAAATTGATATTTACACCGGTTTGTTTGCGTACTTCGGCAAAAAGATCCTCCACACGGTAAGTACCCGATATCGTGCAGGTGCCGTCGCCTTTTACCTGCGCCCGCACAACCGTGCTGATGCATACCAGAGCGATACCCATCACCAGTTTCCCCAGGAAAGCTGCGAATTTACTACACATCGTTTTTGCACGCACAATTGTTGGTTGATCCGTTACGCTCCATGCCAGGCAGCTGTTCTCCGGGACATACGCATTTAAAGTTCATTCTTTTCTATTGTCAACGTATACATAAGGGATTAAACTACGTAAAATAAAACAAAATCCTACGAAGGATAGGATTCTGATCTTTTTGGCTTAAGCAACGTTTATCTTCTGAAAGTTAGATCATTTCAGGTGTTTCAGCATACCACGCAGGTTTCGCAGGGCTATTTTAACGTGGCTGCGCACAGTCTCCATTTTCAGGCCCATCTCGGCGCCCACTTCCCGGTAGGTTTTCTGGTGAAGATGCGCTTTGATAAAAGCCAGCCTCCGCTGCTCGGGCAGCTCCTGGACGGCTTCATTGATCCGGCTGCGGACCTCCCAGGCTTCTCCCTGGTCGCTCATGTCATATTGGGGCGCCGTTTCCAGGTAATGGGCTTTCTTTTTCTCGGCTGTCTGCAACTTACGCTGAAGGCTCAGGCAATTATTCCTCACCGCACAGAATATGTACGACTTGTGCTTCTCCGGAGGCACATTCATCAAATGATCCTTTTCCCATAAGACAATAAAAGTATCCTGAACAACATCTTCAGCTTCCCAAATGTCATGCAGAATTAGCTGGGCTTCAACAATCAGCGCGCAACGGTACTGGTTAAACAGCTGCTTCAGCGTTTCCAGGCCCTGCGGGCTATTGTTTGGTGTTGTACAATCTTCACGCATAGCGCATTGATCTTTTGGGTAAAACGTGAAACTCAAAAAAATGGACATTGACAAAACTCCTTACCCTTGACAGGGAAAGGAGCTTTGTTCGGAACTGGAAATAAATAGTTAGACAAAGAATGCGTTCACTGAAGATAGTGAAAATTGCACAGTAAGAAAAAACAGAAGATGTTAATCTTCGGTTAATAGCCATAGGATCTGGTTATAAAAATTTATCCTGTGGTCTTTTAAACGGTTAACTTGGGGAATGGGCTAACTTTATATGAATCAACGAATTCGATCTGTGTTCTTGACGATTTCAATATGATACCCGATGCGGGACAATAACTCGCTGGACTCCTCCAGCAGGTCTATGAGTTCCTCCCGCAAATTGGCGCCGTTTTCACCCGCCCGGAAGGCAAAATCATCCCAACTCAGATTGTCTGACAGGAAGATATACTGCAGCCGGTTTGTGAGATTTGTGTTGTCCATAGAACAAATGATTGTTATAAGGTCAATGAATATCTTTTTTAGAATATGTGTAAAATATGTCCATCCACACGATACTGGAATCCTTTGGACACCCGCAGTATTTCCATAAAATCCTGTATGGGTTTGTTTTTCTCCAGCTGAACATGAAAACGTAAGCTGTTCAGCTCAGGCCGTTCCACCCTCAGCTCCAGGTCGTACCAGCGGTCCAGCGCGGTAGCGATCGTGTTAAAATCCGCCCCTTTAAAATAAATCACCCCTTCCATCCAGGCCAGCTTCTGCACCGGGTCAAATTTCTGTACCCTTGCCTCCCGGCCTTCGTCCCAGATTGCCTCCTGGCCCGGGCGGAGTATTACTTCCCTCCCGCTGTTCGAGGTTTTTACAGCCCCGTCCACCAGCGAAGTGATCATATGCCCCTGCTCGTAAGCATTCACGTTGAACGTGGTGCCGAGCACCTGTACTTTTCCTTCAGGCGTATGTACAATAAAAGGTTTCTCCTCATCGGCGGCCACATTAAAGTAGGCCTCGCCTTCCACTTCCACTTCCCGCGTGCTGCCCGTAAAGGAGAACGGGAAACGGATGGAGGACAAAGAATTGAGCCAAACCTCCGTGCCGTCGCTCAGGCGTATCTTATAATCCAGCCTGGACGGCACCTCTAAAGTGTTCATCTGGCCATTGTTATGATACTTATCGTCGAACTGAAGGGTCTTTTCCTGGTATGTCAGCACCACATCTCCCACTTTGCGGCTGCCATGATCCGCCAGGCTGATGGTTCTGCCACCGGCAAGTTTGAGCCGCACGTCCCGGGGCCTGTCCTTGATATTTCCACGGCCCGCGGAATAGTTAACAGATTGTTGTTGCACCGCATCGTGCCGGAGATAAGCCGCCAGCCCGATGAGCACCGCAACGCCGGCCGCTGCCGCCCACCACACCATTGCGCGGGTCTTCCTGGGGGTATACTGGCTGTTCATCGCCAGCTCCGCCAGTTCGTCCCAGCGTTTGCTCGTGGGCCGCTCCTTGAGGAGGTCCAGCATTTCAGGGCTCTGGTACAATTCTTCCAGCTCCTTGCACATTTTGCGCACCGCCGGTTCCACCATAGCAGCTTCCAGCTCCGCTTCCTCCTTTTCAGTGAGCCCTCCCGCCAATTTTTGCAGGTATAACTGCCTGATATGTTCGAGATCTGCTTCCATAAACTAACAAGGGTGTTATATTAAAGATGGATTTTCAAACCCGGTAGGGTGTATCTTACAATAAATATTTCCTGTTTCCGGTGAATATTTTCATTTTCCGAAGGCACCCTTCAGAAACTGAAGGGTTTTGTTCCACCCCGCCAACCGCTCCTTAACGGCTTCTCTCACGCCCACACTGCATTTCGTGGTTTTAACGAAACTTTTCCCCAGCCCTGGAATGCCGTTTGGCATATACCGCTCAAATCTTTCAACCTGATGAAACGCTCACTTTACTTCACAAACCTGATTATCGGCATGGTGGCCGTTACCTTGATAGCGCTCACACTTGCCTGGATTTTCTAAAAATATATTAAAAAAGATGATAAATCAATATGAAGTGCCTGCTTTAATTGAAGACGCACTGCCAGAGCTTAAGAAACCGCTGCACCAGTTCCCTGCCATCTTTCACATTTACGAAACGGTACAGTGCCTGGATAATTACCTGATCCGCCAGCTGCGCAACAAAAATTACGCCCTGCTGGAAAAATGCCTTCAACTTACGGGCCGCCTGTACGAAAGAGGCAACCCACTGGTCAGGAACGCGGTAGTCAGGATCATCCTGCCGGACCTGTCCAGGGAGCACCCGGCAGACAATCTCAGCTGCATCAAACTGTACTCCCTGATCCCGCCGTCTATCTATAATCTTTACATGCAGCAACATCTGCAGATAAATATACCAAACGAACAATAATGGAAACTTCAGCAAAACCGGACGACCCCGTCGTCTCCAACACCGTGATACCAGCCACCACCCAACAGGACGCTATCATCATCCGCACCGCGGAAGCGGGAGACGTGCAGTATGCCGCGGCCATCACGGCTGAAATGGAAGCCTCCGCCAAAGCCCGGGGCACCGGCATCGCCCGCCGCTCCGTGGCTTCCATCATCCAGAAGATACTGCAGGGGAAAGCAGTGATAGCCCTCACCGTCAAAGGTATCTGGGCGGGCTTCTCTTACCTGGAAACCTGGGAACAGGAACGTTTCGTCAGCAACAGCGGCCTTATCGTATCTCCCGCATTCAGGGAAAGAGGCATAGCCGCCATGATCAAACAACAGATCTTCCAGCTCTCCCGCGTGCTGTACCCGGCCGCGAAAATATTCAGCATCACCACCGGCATGGCCGTTATGAAACTGAATACAAGGCTGGGCTTTGAGCCTGTCACCTACGATGCGCTCACACACGACCCTGAGTTCTGGAAAGGTTGCGGCAGCTGCGTGAATCACGGGATCCTTTGCTCGAAAGGCGGTAAAAACTGTCTCTGCACAGCTTTACTCTTTGATCCCGCGCAACAGTCAAAGCAATAAACAAACGATTTTGCATGCCCCGGCACTCAAAAATGACCTAACTCTTTGCACGACCGGATGTGCAATTACTCATAACAAAACACAAAAACAAGGGGCCGGTTCAATCTCCCCCAGGAATCCTATCCGAAACCCTTCCGGCCTCTTGTTTTTTTATTTGCAGAACCCCGCAAATCCGCTACCTACCTACGCTAAAACGATTTATCTTTGAAAGGACCTAAACCAATTTTCTGCAGCATGAGAAAAATCTCCTTTACCCTGTTACTGTGGTGCCCCGGCCTGCTGTACGCGCAACAGCCCGTCCGGTACGTAAAACCGATCATCGGCACCGAAAAAATGGGGCACACCTATCCCGGCGCCACCGTCCCATTCGGAATGGTGCAGCTCAGCCCGGACACCGATACCATTCCATACGAACTGGACGGCAAATACAATCCCGATGTATACAAATATTGCGCGGGTTACCAGTATACGGACCGTACCATCACCGGTTTCAGCCATACCCACTTCAGCGGCACCGGCCACTCCGATCTTGGTGACTTCCTGATCATGCCCACCACCGGCCCCTTACAGCTAAATCCGGGCACGGCGGATCATCCCGAGAACGGTTACCGCTCCCGTTTTTCGCATGCGAACGAAACCGCCGAAGCCGGTTATTACAAAGTAAAACTGGATGATCACGACATCCTCGCGGAGCTGACCGCTACCAACCGCGTGGGTTTTCACCAGTATACCTTTCCCTCCTCCGGCGATGCTCACATCATCCTCGACCTGATGGCCGGCATCTACAATTACGCCAACAAAAACGTGTGGACCTTTGTACGGGTTGAAAATGATACCCTCATCACCGGCTACCGCCAGACCAATGGCTGGGCGCGCACCCGCACGCTTTATTTCGCGATGACCTTTTCCAAACCCATCAAAAAGTACGGCCACCGCAACTACGCGAATGACGTATACAAAGGTTTCTGGCGCAAGTTCAACCAAAGCGAGAACTTCCCCGAAATGGCCGGCCGCCAGATCAGGGCCTGGTTTGATTTTGACACAAAGGCGGGGGAAAAGGTAAAAGTGAAATTCGCGCTCTCGCCTGTAAGCACAGACGGCGCGCGCCGCAACCTGGAAGCTGAAATACCCGGCTGGGACTTTGAAGCCGTGAAACAACAAAGCCAGAACGCCTGGAACAAAGAGCTGTCCAAAGTAGCGGTGAAAACCATCAAACCGGACGATCTCGTTAACTTTTATACCGCCCTTTATCACACCTACCTCGGCCCCACCACCTATATGGATGCGGACGGCGGCTACCGCGGCATCGACCAGCTGAACCATACCGCAAACGGTTATACTAACTACAGTACGTTTTCCCTCTGGGACACCTACCGCGCGCTCCACCCGCTGTTCAACATCCTGCAGCCACAGCGCAACGCGGACATGGTGCGTTCCATGCTGGAACATTACAACCAGAGCGTACATAAAATGCTGCCGGTATGGAGCCACCAGGGAAATGAAAACTGGTGTATGATCGGTTACCACAGCGTTTCCGTGATCGCGGACGCCATCATGAAAGGCAATATCAAAGGGTACGATGCCATGCAGGCGCTGGAAGCCTGTGCGAACACCGCCCGCTACAAACCTTACGACGGCCTGGAATGGTATATGCAGATGGGTTATGTACCGGAAGATAAAAACGGTTCCTCCGTTTCAAAAACCCTCGAATACGCCTACGACGACTGGTGCATTGCCCAGGTAGCGCAAAAGCTCGGCCGCCAGGACCTTTACAAGGAATTTATCCAGCGCTCGCTCAACTACCGCAATGTATTCGACGCATCCACCGGCTTTATGCGCCCCCGCCTCAGCAACGGCGAGTTCCGCAAGGAGTTTGACGTACTCAGCACCCATGGCCAGGGTTATATTGAAGGGAACGCCTGGAACTACAGCCTTTACGTGCCCCAATACCCCGCTGAAATGATCAGCCTGATGGGCGGCCGCAAACAGTTTACCACCCACCTGGACTCCCTTTTCACCATGCACCTGCCCGACGCATTTTTTGCCGAAACGGAAGACATCACCCGCGATGGCATTATCGGCAACTACGTGCACGGCAACGAACCGGCCCACCACGCCGCATACCTTTACAACTGGACGGACGCTCCCTGGAAAACGCAGGAACGCATCCGCATGATCCTCGGTAAAATGTACAAACCCGCTCCGGACGGCCTCGGTGGCAACGATGACTGCGGGCAGATGAGCGCCTGGTATCTTTTCAGCACGCTCGGCTTCTACCCTGTATGCCCCGGCTCCACGGAATATGCGCTGGGCAGCCCCGCCATACAATCCGCTACCATACAGCTGGAGAACGGCAAAACCTTCGAAGTTGAAACCGTGAACCAGGGCGAACAAAATGTATACGTTAAGAAAGCAGTACTGAACGGGAAGACCCTGCAAAGGCCGTTTATTCATCATGAGGATATCATGAACGGCGGAAAGATCACCTTCTACATGGACCGCAGGCCAACGAAGTGATATAAAACAAAAACATCCCGAAGAATCGGGATGTAATGTCTACAGTGAACAATGAAATAGCAATTAGAGCTACTATTCCAGGATTTTGATTATTTTTTAGATGTTGAGTACGAATACGGAAACGCATCTTCGCTTGTACCCCTCGTTTTCTCCGGCGCCGCACCCATCAATACTTTCATTACACCGCCATTCTGGATGTCCGCATGGCTGATCCAGTTTTTCGTATGCGCTTTACCGTTCAGTGATACGCTTTGCATATACACATTTGTTTTGCTGTTGCCCGGCGCTTCCACTACAAAACGTTTCCCGTTTTCCAGCGTTACCGTCATTTTCGGGAACAGCGGCGCGCCCAGTACATACTGGTCCGTACCCGGGCACACGGGATAAAATCCCATGGCTGAGAACACGTACCAGGCCGAGGTCTGCCCGTTATCTTCATCACCGCAATAACCGTCCGCACCGGAATGGTACAGCCTGTCCATCACCTGGCGCACCCAGTACTGGGATTTCCAGGGCTGGCCTGCGTAGTTGTAGAGGTAGATCATGTGCTGGATGGGCTGGTTGCCATGCGCATACTGGCCCATGTTTGCGATCTGCATTTCCCTGATCTCGTGGATCACGCTGCCATAGTAACTTTCGTCGTATACCGGCGCCATGACGAACACGGAATCCAGCATTTTCGAGAATTGCTCACGGCCGCCCATCAGGCCCGCGAGGCCCTTTATGTCATGGAAAACGGACCAGGTGTAATGCCAGCTGTTGCCTTCGGTAAAGGCATCCCCCCATTTGAAGGGATTAAACGGCGCCATAAATTTCCCGTCCTGGTTTTTACCGCGCATCAGTTTGGTTTCAGGATCGAAGATGTTGCGGAAGTTCTGGCTACGTTTGGCGAAGCGGTCTATCTCAGCCTGCGGGCGTTTCAGCGCGATGGCAAGTTTGTAGATCGTAAAGTCGTCATATGCATACTCCAGCGTGCGTGCGGCGTTTTCGTTTACGTTCACATCGTAGGGCACATAACCCAGCTTGTTGTAATACTTCACGCCTTTGCGGCCCACGGAGGTCAGCGGGCCTTCGTTTTCGCTGTTTTTAAGAATGCCTTCATACAGCGCTTCGATATCATAACCACGGATACCTTTCAGGTAAGAGTCTGCTATCAGTGAAGCGGAATTGGAGCCGATCATACAATCGCGATGGCCGGGGCTTGCCCATTCGGGCAGCCAGCCGCTTTCTTTGTAGGTATTGGCCAGCCCTTCCATGATGTGGCTGTTCAGCTCAGGATACATGAGGGTGAAGAAAGGGAACACGGCGCGGAAAGTATCCCAGAAACCGTTGTCCGTAAACATGTAACCCGGCAGTACCTGGCCATTGTAGGGGCTGTAGTGCACTATTTTGTTCGCCGCGTCATATTCATAAAACTTGCGGGGGAAAAGCAATACACGGTAGAGGCAGGAGTAGAAAGTGCGCACCTGGTCTGAGGTACCGCCTTCCACGAGCATTCTGCCCAACTCTTTGTTCCAGCTTTGTTTTGCTTTTTGTCTGGTGGCGTCAAATCCATCGGCGCCTACTTCACGCTGAAGGTTCAGCGCGGCCTGTTCGGGGCTGATGAAAGAAGAGGCCACTTTCACGTGTACTTTCTCGCCTTTGAAGGTTTTAAACCCTACTACCGCGCCTACGTGATCCGCTTTATACTCAAGCGTATCCTTCGCCAGCTGGCTGCCGCTCCAGGCATGGGCCACGGTGAACGGTTTGTCGAAAGTGAGGATAAAATAATTTTTGAAGTTCTCGGGAACGCCGCCGCTGTTTTTGGTGGTGTAACCGATGATCTTGTTTTCCTTCGGGATGATCCTGATATAAGAACCTTTGTCGAAAGCATCCACTACGATAAAAGCACTGTCCGTTGCCGGGAAGGTGAAACGGAACTGTGCGGCTCTTTCGGTGGGGGTGATTTCGGTAGTTACATCCGCATCCGCGAGGTATACGCTGTAATAATATGGTTTGGCGGTTTCAGCTTTATGGGAGTACCAGCTGGCGCGGGCGTCCTGCGTAAACTTCAGCTTACCGGTCACGGGCATAATGGCAAACTGGCCATAGTCGCTGATCCAGGGGGAAGGCTGATGTGTCTGTTTGAAACCGCGGATCTTGTCCGCGCTGTATTGATAAGCCCAGCCGTTGCCCATGGTATTGGTTTGCGGCATCCAGAAGTTCATAGCCCAGGGAACTGCTACGGCGGGATAGGTGTTACCGTTAGACAGGCTTCCTTTAGAATCGGTTCCCATCAGCGGGTTTACCCATTCAACGGGATCGGTCACCTTAAGAACTGTTTGTGCATTAATATGTAAGCTGGCACAAATGGCAAGTATACACCATCCTAGTTTTTTCATTTTGCAAAATCGATTTTGTTAAAAAAGAGGGGCCGGCCCAGGAATGGGCCAGCCGTTAGATGCTACTCTTTATTGTTTGTATGATAAGCACTTGTTAGTATGGGTTATTGGTCGTAACCCTCGTTTTGTTTCAGATTCTTGTTCAGCACCATTTGCTGATAGGGAATCGGGAACACATTATATTTGGCAGCGGTGGGGGTATGGTCCCACCAGGTTGCGGTGGTAAATTTACCAAACCTAATCAAATCTGCACGTCTTTTCCCCTCAAAAATAAACTCGCGGCCCCGTTCTGCCAAGAATTCGTCCAAAGTTAATTCAGGAATTGTATAAGACGCTGTGACCCAATCTGTTGCAGAAAACGCTCTTTTCCTCACCTCGTTCACCAGGTCTACTGCCTCCTGGGTGGCAACGTTCCCGTTCTTCCGCATCAGGGCTTCAGCCTTGTTATAGTAGATTTCCGCCAGGCGGTACAACACAAAGTCGTTGTTGCAGTACTGGGCCGTGTTGGTCTGCTGGTCCGTCTGGTACTTGTTGAAACGCGCCCCGCTGTTCTCTTCACCGTCCATCATGGTACCTTCACCGGTCTGACCCGTGGAATTTTTACGGATTTCTTTCACGAAGATAAGGGGTTTCCCGTTATATTCTTCAGTACCCATCACTAAAGAATCCGCAACGGTTTTCCTGAGCGCGGGGTGTTTTTTCAGCTCGCCGATCAGCAGCCAGTTGGTCCTGCGCAGGTCGTTGGCGGCAAAGGCGTCGTAAGCCGTAGGGATCACCACGATACCGTTATTCCCCCTGAAGGCGGAATTGTAAGCCTCGCCCTGCACGTAATGCCAGAGGTCGCCCTGGAACCCGAAGCGGAAGTTGCCCACGGTATAATCGTAAGCGATCTGGAACAGGTTTTCGGGGCTGGTGGCGTTATTAGTGGCAAACGGCTTCATCATGTCCGTTTCCAGGGCGGGAGCGGCCCCGGAAAGGCTGCCGCAGGAGCCGTCCAGTATCTTGTTGCAGGCGGCTACGCATTCGTCCCATTTGGGAGTGCCCGCCCATACCTGGGCATTGAGGTAAAGCTCCGCCAGCATCGCATAACCGCCGGCGCGGGTAACACGGCCAACCAGGCTGGGCTGCAGCTTGGGCAGCAGGTCCACATTTTCCCTCAGCTCTTTTTCGATGAATGCCCATACTTCCGCACGGGGAGCGTTCGGGGGACTGGTGGGGATGCCTACTTCAGTAACGATGGGAATATTGCCGTAGAGGTCCATCAGCTTCAGGTAATGCCATGCCCGCAGCACTTTGGTTTCAGCGATGATGGAGGCCTTTTCCTCATCGGTCATGCCGATGGTCTTAAAATCAATGGCTGAAAGGTCTTTAATAGTATTGTTACAGAAACCCAGCCCCCAGTACATCAGCCTCCAGGGGTTCCAGGTATTGTTGTCGTTCGCGATCCAGGTATGACGGTGCAGGCGGATCCAATCGCCGTTATCGAACCCGTGACGGCCTTTGGTAGGCCACGCCAGCTGGTCCGCGCTCAACTCGCTCACGCGCCAGTAGCCGACCTGTCCGGTGGGGGCAGCCCATGCGTTTGCGTGCGTGAAAGGCCTGAGCACGGCCGCCATCACTTCCGTGCGGTTTTTGTAAAAGTTATCCGCCGGTATTTCGCTGTACACTTTTTCATCCAGGTTCGTGCAGGAGGCCGCTCCGGTGAGCAGGCCGGCCAAACCCCATATGATATATTTCTTTTGCATGATCTTCATTTTTAGGAATTTTTAGAACCCGAGTGTAAGGCCCAGGGTGTAAGAACGTGTTCTGGGATAAAAACCGCGGCCGTCGATGCCGGTAGTGGCGCCGTTATCTTCAAGTTCCGGGTCCAGACCGCTGTAATCGGTAATGGTCACCAGGTTGCGGCCTGCCACGTACACACGCATGTTGCGGATGTAGTTGCCGCGGAATTTAAAGTTGTAACCCAGGGCCACGTTATCCAGCTTCACAAATCCGCCCGGCTCAAGGTAGTAGTCGGAGTACTGCGCGGGTACCTTCAGCGCGGCGTGTTTGGTGATCGCGCTTTTCAGTACGTTGTTCGGTATCCAGGTCTGGTTGCCGAAATACATTTCCTTCAGGTTCAGGATGTCATATCCGAGTTTGCCTCTCCAGAAAAGGGTCAGGTCCCAGTTTTTATAACGCAGGTTGTTGTTCCAGCTGAACATCATTTTAGGCACACCGTTGCCGATCACACCGAGATCGTCTTCGGTGATGGCGCCTGCCAGCACTTTGGAGCCATCTTTTTTATAGAACAGCCAGTTGCCCGCATCGTCGAACCCGGCGAAACGTTTGCCGTAGAAGTTGCCCATCTGGCCGCCTTCCACCACACGAATAGCGGGACCGAGGTTACCCGGCGAAGGAAGGTCGCCATAAGTAAGCCTGTCCACACGGTACAGCTCGTTGGAAAGGCTCAGCACCTCGTTCCGCTGGCGGTTGAAAGTGATGTCTGTAGTATAACCGAAATCCTTTTTCTGCACTACCACACCGCTCAGCACAACTTCAAAGCCCCTGTTGCGAATGCTGCCCACGTTGGTATAGATCGTGTTCGTCACGAAAGGAGGCAGTTGTGTTTCGAAGGTGCCCAGCAGGTCTTTGGTGTCACGCTGGTATACATCGAATGAACCGGAAATGCGGTTGTTGAACAGGCCGAAATCGACGCCCACGTTCCACTCTCCTTTTTTCTCCCAGCGCAGGTCCGGGTTCGGGTTGCGGGAAGGGCCGAAGGTTTCGTACCAGGAACCGTTCTGCAGGTAAGCACCGCCGGTGCCCAGTAATACGAGCGAGTTGTAGCTGGTGAAACCGGAGTTGCCGGTTACGCCGTAGCCCACACGCAGTTTCAGCTGGTTGATGCTGCGGTTGCCTTTCAGGAAATCTTCTTCGCTGATGGCCCAGCCTACAGAGGCGGCCGGGAAGTTCGCCCATTTGTTGTTCTCACCGAATTTGGAAGAGCCCTCACGACGGATGATCACCTGCGCGAAGTATTTCTGCCTGAACGAATAGTTCGCCCTTGCAAAAAAAGCGACCAGTTTGTAATCCACTTTGTTGCTGCTCATACCCGCGCGACCCAGCGTACGCCAGAGGCCGTTACCCAGATTCCAGTCCTGGAACGCGTCCGTAAGGAAGCCGGAGTTGTTCGCGCTGAACTGCTCAACGGTGTTGTAGAAATAACTGTAACCGCCCACCGCGGAGATCGTATGATCTTCGTTGATGGTGGTATTGTAGTCGATAGTAGTCTCAAAGGTCTGGTCCAGCTCCATGCGGTTGCCTTTGTAGGCATAACCGCCGCCTTCATAACTCTGTTTGGAAGAGTTGGAATTGCGCAGGCGGTACTGGCGGTCGTTCCAGGTATTTTTTACAATAGCGCCGAACGCGGATACGCGCAGGCCTTTGAGGATTTCGAGGCTCAGCTTGCCGTCGCCCTGGATGGTCTGCTGGTCTCTTTCGCTAAGTTCCTGTTCCAGGCGGGCAACAGGATTGAAGTTATTGAACGCGGAAGTTTCGACGAAGCTGCCGTCAGCGTTCCTGATAGGCGCCGTGGGGTTGCGTTGTACAGCCTGCTCAAAATCACCGGCGCTTCCGCCAAGCAGGTCCGCTTTGTTGAAGTTGGCCACGAGATTAGCCTGCATGGTGAGTTTACCCTGCAAACCTACCTGGTTAAAATTCAGACGGCCGCCGTACTGCGTGCGGTTGTTGCGTTTGGCGATACCTTCCGCGCGGTTGAAGAACACGGCGCCGCGGTAATTGGATTTGTCCGTACCACCGGAAGCGTTGAGCGTGTAGTACTGGCTTACGTTCTGTTTATTGATCAGTTCATTGTATACGTCTGTATTGCCGCCCATATCGTTGGCGGGAGACAACTTGCGGAATTCGTCCGCATTGAGAATCTCCGGTCTTTTGGCAACGGCATCTGTCTGCAGGTAAGAGGCGAAGTTATATTGCGGATCGCCGCTCCTGCCTTTTTTGGTGGTGATGAGAATAACGCCACCGGTACCACGTGTACCATAGATGGCGGCGGCGGAACCGTCGCGCAGTACGTCGATGGAGGCGATGTCGTCCTGCTGCAACAGGTCGAGGTTACCGCCGGGCACACCGTCGATTACGATGAGGGGAGCTACAGCACCGCTGAGCGTGGCGATACCGCGCATCTGCACGCTGGCGGACGCGTTGGGGTTGTTACCGTTCACGCGCGTGATGCTGAGGCCGGGTACTTTACCCTGCACAAGGTCCATGGGCGAGCGTGCGCCGCCCGCGTTAAAATCTTCCGCTTTAATGGAAGACACGGCGTTGGTGATCTCTTTTCTTTTGAGTGTGCCATAACCCACTACTACTACATCATCCAGGGTTTTGGAAGAAAGTTTCATCTGTACGTTCAGCGTGGGATTGCTACCGGCAGTCAGGACGATAGGCTCGTAGCCGATGTAGGAAAATTCGAGTTGTGCGGTGGCGTTGGGCACACTGATACTATAGGTTCCGTCTGCCACGGTGGAAGTGCCGGTGGTGGTGCCTACCACTCTGATGGTTACACCGGGTAATGGTGTGTTGTCCTTTGCATCAATCACCTTACCCTTTATGGTGATGGACTGTGCATAGGTGAGGGAGGTGGTGAGCAACATCAGGAAGCTCAGCCAACTCATGCGCATGGAAAACGTGGATCTCATTTTCATTGCAATTGAAATTGGTTTAGTTAAAAAGTAATGACATGGAAAGTCCTGTCGCCCTGTTAAGGGCTGTTACGTCTATGCAAAAAGATCCCATCCCCGGTTGTTGTGACACCGAGAAAAATCGATTTAGCAAATGGTTTAAATAATGGCGGAATTTAGGTGGCAGTTTTCAGGCTGCCGGGTTGCTACCTTTTCATTGTTAGTAATTGAGTTTTCTAAAAGAGGATCATGGTTGTGGCTTCCGTCACCCGATCCAGTTTGGTTTCGATGTTAGTTTTGTTTCACAACGGAATCGCCGGGGCGGTTTCCTGTCAGTTTTACAATGTGTGTTTGTCCGGCAGGAAGCTGATTGCTGGCTTCCCTGCTGGTTTTGCTGTTCGCGTTTGTGTTGTGGAAGCGGATATGTGGCTTCCACCTGGTTTAATTGTTAGCGTTGTTTTTTGGGAAGTGTATCAGCGACTTCCTTTTAGTTTCACTGTTTAAAGGAAATTCCCGGTTTTCACCGGAAAGCTCCAGTTGGCTTTTCAATTGACATCCGAGTTGGCTAAATGATATTTCGATAACGTTTCCTTCCCTACCCCGGTATATTGGGTTGATACCGGCCTGTTCACTTTAAATGATTATGCTCCCTGCGGCGGTGGTTGCAGCCACTGCCCGTGGAGCGCTATTACTGTCTCAAATAGTTAGGTTACGTTATATTGATTGATATGAATAACCCTGCTGTGGCCCGTTTCCGGTTTGCTAAATGCAAAATCGATTTAGCATTACTCTTTAAAAAAAGACCCGAAGGACTTTTTCCCGTATTCCCGGGAACGATGGCACACCATAAATGTATAAATATTTTGTGGAATTTAACACTATTTTAAGCAAAAAATATTTGCCCCATCACCAGGATGTTGCCGCAGCAATGGTTTGCAACTGATAATGATAAACTTGTATGCGCGGGCCCGGAGAAATTATAAACACGTAATGTTTATGGTGTACAAAACACTCTTAATAATGGGTATGTCAAAATAAGGCTGGGTAAAAGATAATGCTGTAACGCGTAAAACCTCATTCATCAACGGACCGCTTTGCTAAACCGGTTAACCTAATAGTTTCTACTTCCTCCCTCACGCCGATCCACGCTTAATAAATTTCCCGGGCACCTGCACCTGGTTCTTGCGTGTATAACGCTGGCTTTTATCCAGCTGGTTCATCAGCAAACCTATAGCAGTTTTGGCAATTTCTTCTATCGGCTGCTGAACAACCGTAATGCCGGGAGGATACAACCGGAAAATGTCGTGATCATCAAAACAGATCATCGCTACATCGTCGGGGATCTTCAAACCCAAACCTGCAATGCTTTCAAGGCCGAGTATGCCGAGGTAGTTCGTGGAGAAAAAGATAGCATCCATCCCCTTGTTCTCCTGTATGAACTGCTGTATGCTGAGGATGGATTCTTCGCGCGGGCTGTTGTATGCGAGTTTGAGTATCTGTTTGTTCTTTACGCTGATGCCGTGGTCCCGGAGGGTTTCCTTGTAACCCTGCAGCCTGTCCATCACCTGTACCAGCTCCATATCCACGGTCACAAACCCGATCTTCTTATATCCTTTGTCCAGCAAATGCTCCATGCCCTGCTTTACGCCGCCTAGATTGTCTATCAGCACATAGGGCACGGAAAGACCCGGGAAATAACTGTCCATCAGTACTACAGGGCGTTTATGGGCCAGCAGCTGCTGAATATCCTTCTCCATACCGGCCGCGGGCGTGATGAGATAGCCGTCCACCTGCTGGCGGCTGAGCATACGGATGAGGTCACTGCCTTTCTGGGCATTGTTTTCAGTGCTGCAATAAACAATATTATACCCGAAACGGTCTGCTTCGGTTTCGATCACTCTTGCCAATGCCGCAAAAAAACTGCCGGAGATACTTTCCACGATAAGCCCGAGGGTTTTGGATTGGCCGGTTCTCAGGTTGACAGCCACTGAGTGCGGCTGGTAACCGGTCTTTTTGACCACGGCCATCACTTTTTCCGCCAGTTCGTCGCTGATGCGCATCTGGCGTGCTTTTCCATTTAACACAAACGACACTGTGGAAGGGGCTACTCCCGCCATTTTTGCTACATCTTTAAGGGATAATCGCTTCATTTCCTGGCCTTTCATATCTTTCATGATATACTGCTACAATTTTAGGTTGGCCGGGTGCGGCTCGATCGAGGTTGATTTTTTCTTCAAAAGCGGAATTTACAGCAAAAAACCGGGAATTCAGGGGCCTGGGCAATATTATTGCATTTCAAAACAATCCCGCGCCGGCTGTACCGGCGGCTTCTCCCATGCCTTTACTTACATTAGATACCCAACGAGTTATCCACCCGCCGGTAATTCATCCGCCACAAAATGTTGGCCAGCTTCCGGGCGGTATTTTTGATAAACGTTTCGCTTTTTTCGGGGAAATAGACATGCAGGGATTCGTGCAGGCTCACCTCCAGGTGCTTACGGCCCTGCAGGCGGCTGTCTATCACAATAGTATTGATACCGTAATCAGACATCCCGTAGGCTTTTTCTCTTCCCAGTTTTTTATAGATGACTTTCATACCGATGGATTTGTACCAAAGGTACGAAGAAAGGTCATGGGCGGCGGACCATTATGTGACGGGTACACGTTATTTCCTCCTTGCTGATCTGCATGAAGGTGAACTCCACGTTGCTGTAATTTTTTTTGTTGGACATAATAACCGCCAGCCGCCGGGCAATGTTCCCGGAAATACGCGCCAGTTCCGCAGAATCACTCTCGCAGTAATATACAGAAGAGTTAATGAAACTAACTTTAAACGTCCCTGTGCTGTTATCATTCTGCAGCGCATATTCGTCCGGGGCAAGGGTTACTTCGCAACCGCATTCCTCCGCCAGTTCTTTCCGGAAGCGGGTTTCTTCGGGGGATAGGGTTTGCCTGCCTGTATTGCAGGCGGCAAATGCGAATAAGAAAACCAATAGAATAAGCTGGTTCATTTTAGGCTTCACCATTTATGTAGAGATCGTATACTTTTTTCCTAGTAAGGTTCACTTTAACATTCCAGTAATAATCACCGCCATCCTTCACTGACTCAATACCACGGTGTAGCGGAAACCCACCCCATATTGCATTCACCCAAACAATTCTTTCCCCGGCAACGTTCATATAGCCGACGTACTGCCGGCCATAGCCCGAAAGCTTCTGATGAACATGAGGCGATGAAAAGGTGCGTGGGGTATCAATCCGGACCATCTGTTCGCGCATATACTTTTCCGTTTCCAGCACATCGGCAAGTGAAAGAGCGATCTTGCGTGTTTCGTCTTCCCCAACTCTTTCTTCCACTTCTTCCGGTCGGTAAATATACCCGGTTAACCCGGGCAGTATCACATACTGTTGCTGTCCCCTCTCAAACTCCGCTACCCTCCTTTCCCAGGTTGCCTTCTGCTTTCGTTCTCTCCATTCATTAAGGCCAGTACAGGAACATTGTAGAACGAGGATAAATAGTAATACGACGCGGATCATAGTATAAAGTTATATAACATACTGATGCAGTTTTCCTTATTATACGAATCTCTCCTTGTCTTCCATGGAATTCATCTTCACAAAAATGCATTTTGCAGCTTAAATTTAAACAAAGCTCCCTTAACAACATCATGCTTCAATCACTAATGATCTGCCGGAAATAACACCTTAAATTCACCAATAAACCTGCACACTCCTTACTCTATGTATAATAGTACGCCACAAGGTTGATGGCCCGAAGTACTCAGCACATTTCCCCCCGCCACAATATTAAAGCGATCCCCACAAAAAAAAGCGGTTGCAGCCCGAAAGCCGCAACCGCCCGCATATGCATGTATTCCCGTTTATATCGCTTCTGCCTTAAAACCTGCTTTTTTCACCGTATCCTCCACTTCTTCTGCGGAAAGGGTGATGGTGGAAACGGTCAGTATCTTGTCCGGGTTCGTGATGTCCACTTCCCAGTGCGCGATCTCTTTTTCATTGTCCAGGTGGGGGCTTACGGACCTGATGCATCCGCTGCAATTGATGTTGGTCTTGAATTTTAACGTTTTCATGATTCCGGTTTTTATATCCATTTAAATTTTTGAAAGTTTTAAACGCAGGCTATTGCTCACTACGGACACGGAACTGAGCGCCATGGCCGCGCCCGCCAGCATTGGGTCCAGCGCAAAGCCGGTGATGGGTATGAGCAGCCCGGCCGCCACGGGTATGCCGATCACGTTGTAAATAAAGGCCCAGAAAAGGTTCTGGCGGATGAGGCGTACTGTTTTCCGTGAAAGGCGGATGGCTTTGGGTATTTGTTGCAGATCGGAGGAGATGAGCGTCATCATAGCCACGTCCATCGCGATGTCCGTGCCTTTGCCCATGGCAATGCTCACGTCCGCCTGCGCCAGCGCATGGCTGTCGTTGATGCCGTCGCCTACCATTGCCACGGTTTTGCCTTCCTGCTGTAATTGCCGGATAAAATCCGCTTTACCGGAAGGAAGCAGGCCCGCTTTCACATGCCTGATGCCTGTCTCTTTCGCCACGGCGGCGGCAGTCCGCGGGTTGTCCCCGGTGAGCATGTATACTTCAATGCCCATATCCTGCAGGCGTTTCACGGCGGCCGCCGATCCTGTTTTCACCTTGTCCGCGATCGCTACCACGGCCAGGGCCTGTTTTGCGTCTGCGAACCAGATCACGGTATGTGCGCTGTTCAGCCAGGTATCCGATTGTTTTTGCAGCGGCGCCGGCACGGAGATGTTTTGTTCATCCATCAGCTGTCGGTTGCCGGCGTAGAAAGTTTTATTGCCGGAAGTGCCTTTTACGCCCCTGCCGGTGATGCTTTCGAAATGTTGCAACGCAGCGGGGGAAATACCATCCAGGTGTTTTACGATAGCGTCGGCCAGCGGGTGCTCCGATTCTTTTTCCAGGGCGTACAGCACACCTGTGTATTGCAGGCGTTCCTGTTCAGTGCTCCATGACTCACCGGTTACGGCCGGTTTTCCTTCGGTGATAGTGCCCGTCTTGTCCAGGATGAGGGCTTGTATGCGGTACGCCTTTTCGAGACTTTCAGCGTCTTTGATCAGGATGCCGTTCTCCGCGCCTTTGCCCATCCCCACCATGATGGCGGTAGGCGTGGCAAGGCCAAGGGCGCAGGGGCAGGCGATCACCAGCACCGTCACCAGCGCCAGCAGGCCCTGCGTAAGCCCGTTTTCCCCTCCCCAGATCATCCAGGCACCAAAGGCCAGCAGGGCGATGCCGATCACCACCGGTACAAAAATGCCGGCTACTTTGTCCACCAGCTTCTGCACGGGAGCTTTGGAGCCCTGCGCTTCCTGTACTTTCCGGATGATCTGCGCCAGCAGCGTATCGCTACCCACCTGTTTCGCTTTAAAACGGAAACTGCCTTTCTGGTTCAGGGTGCCGGCAAACACATCCACGCCGTTTTCTTTTGCCACCGCCACCGGTTCGCCGGTGATCATACTTTCGTCCACATAAGACCTGCCCTGTATCACGATGCCGTCCACGGGTACCTGTTCGCCGGGTTTCACGAGCAGTACGTCGTTCACCTGCACGTCCGCCATGGGTACTACCTCTTCCGTGCCATTCCCGTTGATGCGCGTAACCGTATTGGGTTGCAGGCCCATCAGTTTTTTAATGGCGGAGGAAGTGGAGGCTTTAGCTCTTTCTTCCAGCAGTTTGCCCAGTAAAATAAAGGCTATCACCACTGCGGCCGCCTCAAAGTATACATGAGCGTGCAGGCCGCGCCTGTGCCAGAATTCAGGGTTTAACGTGTTGAATACGCTGAAGATATAGGCGATGCTGGTGCTCAGGGCAACCAACGTGTCCATGTTCGCTTTGCCAAAACGGGCCTGTTTCCATGCGTTGATAAAAAACTGGCGGCCCAGCACCAGCACTACCGGCGTGGAAAGCGCCCACATGATGTAATTGGCATAAGGCATATCCATCCAGAACATGCCGATGATCACCAGCGGGATGGAAAAGACCACGGCCCAGAGCGTCTTTTGTTTCAGGGAACGGTAATGGGCGCGCTGGTGGTCTTCCAGGCTTTCGGCCATGTTATCGGTGAGCAGGTCGTAACCTACGGACTGGATGGCTTTTTTCCATTCGGCGGGATTGGCGGCGGAAGGGGTATATTCCACCAGGGCGGAGCTATTGGCAAAATTCACGGCCACGGACAGGATGCCGGGCTGCGCTGCCAGCATGCTCTCCACGGAGCCGGCACAGGCGGCACAGCTCATACCTGTGACCGGAAAATTCTGTTTAACCGTTTGTTCCTTTGTATCCATCTTTTTGTTTCTTTTTGATGATACAAAGGTCCGCCGGAACGGCCCCGCGGCCGTTATACAATTAGGGGAAAGATTTACATGATTTTCTTCCCGGCGTTTCCAGCCGGGAAAGACGGGGGCAGACAGAAAGGTCAGCTATACCGTCTTCTTAGGCGCCTCGCCTTTGGCCCTGAACAGGGCGGCCGTGCGCCTGGGGTTGCCTACCACCCAAACCACATCGCCGTCTTCCAGCTGCATGTCCGATATGGGGTTCAGGATACGTTCCTCCCCCCGTTCGATGCCCACCACCATACTGTGCGCCAGCTCGCGGATACCGCTCTGGCGGATGGTTTTGCCAAACACCTGGCTGCCGGGCTGCACTTCGTAACGGCGCAGTTCCACTTCGGAGCGGGCCTGCTTCAGCGCGGGCACATGATATTCGATATAGTTGCGGAAAGCGGTGATCTGGTCGTCCGTACCGATGACCTGCAAACGGTCTCCGGGATAGAGCCTTTCGGATTTGGGCGGGATGGGTATCAGCCTTTCTCCTCTTTCTATCAGCGCGATATTAACGCCGTATTTCTCACGCAGGCCAAGCTCTTCAAGGGTTTTGCCCACACCATCCCAGTCCGCGTGCACGTTGAAGGAAGCAAGGTGAGCGTCCCAGGGCGCCAGTACGGGTTCTTTTTTCTTTTGCGCTTCGGCGGCGGCTTCGCGGGCATTGAAGTTGGAGAAAAAGCGGGCTTCCAGCCGGTCGTAAAACACCTGGATCTTCCGGGAGAATATGATCAGTACGGCCACGATGGCCAGGGTAACGGTAAAGGCTACACCGAATGAAAAGAACCGGCCCACCATAAACCCGATCAGGAACACGGAGAGAGTGATGCGCGCAATACGCAGCAGCGCCAGGGGGCCTTTGTATTTGTTTTGCGCCCGCAGGTTCGAGTACGCCTTTCCCTGCACCTGCCTTACTGCCAGCGCCCAGAGGAAGGGCGCCATGGCGAGAAAGGTGACTGCGGCAGTCACGATCTTACCGGATTTCACTCCTACGAGGTCATTGGCTTTGGGTAGAATGTAAATGGAGCTCAGCAATCCGATAGCCAGGAGGATCACGGAACAAACGACCGTATTGGTGAGATAGCCTTTCAGCACCACCTGCCAGTCCGAGGCCTGGGAGATGGTCTGGGCGCCGCTGCTGTAACGGGCCAGCGACGTTTTCCATTTTTCAGGGAGGCGTTTGTCCAGCCAGTTGTAAAACGGCTCCGCCACTTTGATCATATAGGGCGTGGTGAAGGTCGTAACAGCTGAAACGGCCACCGCAATGGGATACAGGAAATCGCTGGTCACTTTGAGCGTGAGCCCCAGCGTGGCGATGATAAACGAAAACTCCCCGATCTGCGCAAGGCTCATACCGGCCTGTACAGAAGATTTCAGCGGCTGACCGGACAATACCGCGCCCAGCGTGGTACTCAGCGTTTTACCCACCAGCGTGATCACCGTGATCAGGATCACCGGGCCCAGGTACCGTTGCAACATTTCCGGGTCTATCAGCATACCTACCGATACAAAAAATATAGCGCCGAAAAGGTCTTTCACAGATTTTACAAGGTGCTCGATCTTCTCCGCCTGCGTGGTCTCAGCCAGGATGGACCCCATGATAAAGGCGCCCAGCGCCGCGGAAAAACCCACCTGCGTGGCCAGCACCACCATCAGCAGGCACAAAGCGATGGAAGTCACCAGCAGGGTTTCTTCGCTCATCAGCTTTTTTGTTTTCTTCAGCAGGGTGGGTATAAAAAATATGCCGCCAATGAACCAGAGGATCAGGAAAAACACCAGTTTCACTACGGAGATCAGCATTTCCTGCCCGGCAAACTGCTGGCTCACCGCCAGGGTGGACAGCAACACCAGCAGCACGATCGCTATCAGGTCTTCCACTACCAGGATGCCAAACACGAGCCCGGCAAACTTCTGCCCTTTCACCCCCAATTCCTCGAACGCCCTGATAATGATGGTGGTAGAAGATATAGACAACACGCCGCCAAGGAAAATACTGTCCATTGCATTCCAGCCCAGCAGCATCCCGGTGGCGTAACCCAAACCCAGCATCACCACCACTTCCACAAAGGCCGTGATGGACGCGGAACCGCCTACCTTCATGAGTTTTTTGAAGCTGAATTCAAGCCCAAGGCTGAACAGGAGGAAGATCACCCCTATTTCCGACCAGATCAGGATATTATCCTTTTCCTGTACGGTGGGGAACAAATCGAAGTATGGGCCTACCAGGATGCCGGCAATGATATAGCCGAGCACCAATGGCTGCTTCAGTTTTTTAAAGATCAGCGTAGTAACTGCCGCCGCCCCCAGGATGAGGGCGAGGTCCATAATAAGATTTGGTAAATGAATCATACTCCCTGTCGTTTTCGTTATCTATTCTGGCTAAAATAACAAAAAAAACCGGGAGAGGAGGTTAATACAGAACAAGGAATGCAGCACGGTGGCTGCATTCCTTGTCAATAAAGGTCAAATCCTCTATATTAAAATCCTATTAAAATTATTTGCCCGCCCATTGTTTGTATCGGAGCAATGCTTCGAGGAAATAATAATCAGCGTAAGACAAAGGCACGTCTATCTCGGATTTGCCGGGCATGGAACCCGTGCTGTGCATCAGAATGAAGTTGTTGTTCTCCCCTTCTTTTGCACGGTAAGCCGGGCCCGCGAGGCTCGCCAGCGCGTCCGCTCCCGCATTCCAGTAACGTTTGCTTTCGGCTTTGCCCGTATACCGGCTCAGTTCCAGCAGGGCGGAGCTCATCACGGCAGCGGCGGAGGCATCACGGATGGCGTTCGGGATCTCCGGTGCATCGTAGTCGTAATACGGCACCAGATCCTTGGGCATACGCGGATGGTTCAGCATGTAGTCTGCAATATGGCGTGCCTGGTCCAGGTACTTTTTGTCTTTTGTTTCACGGTACATCATGGTGTAGCCATAGAGGCCCCAGGCCTGGCCGCGGCTCCATGCGGAGGCGTCTGAGTGGCCCTGGTGGGTCTTTTTGGCGAATACCTGGCCGGTAATAGTATCGTAATCAATTACATGGTAGGAACTGTAATCGTCGCGGAAGTGATTTTTCATGGTGGTGTTCGCATGGTTCACCGCGATCTTGTAGAAAGTGCTGTCCCCGCTGTTTTTGGTGGCCCAGCACAGCATTTCCAGGTTCATCATATTGTCTATGATCACGGGGCACTTCCAGCCGGTGTGGTCCCAGCTGCGGATGGCGCCGATGGTAGGCTTGTACCGCTGGATAAGGGAGCGGGAGCTGGTCATCAGGATATCTTTATCCGCCTGGTTGCCTTCCAGCCTCAGTTCGTTGCCAAAGCTGCAATACATCAGGAACCCGAGGTCATGCGTGTTCGTACGGTACTGGTCCGGCAGCAGGTATTGCTGGCGTTTGAGGGCTTCCTGTTTGAAGGCCGGGTCTTTGGTGAACTCGTAAAGATACCAGCAGCTGCCGGGATAAAAACCCCCGGTCCACCAGTTGAACTTTGCGGTCATCAGGCTGCCGTCTTTGTTCGTAGAGCGGGGAAAGAGGGAATCGGGCAGGCTCTGCATCATGTGTTTGTACTGTTTTGCAGAGAACCGGAGGCTTTCGTCCGCCAGCCCCTTCATCTGTTTTACGGACAACTTCGTCTGCGCCTGCGCCTGGATGGCCCCGCAGGCGAGTAATAAAAAGACAATCTTTTTCATAAAGTGGATCATTTTTTCTGTTGGGAAGCTCCCGCGGAGCTTCGCTTGCCGGTTACTTTTTCTTTTTGGAAGCCCCGGCCGAGCTTTCCCTTGCAATTAACTGGATAGGCACGATCTCCTGTGAGTGCCTGTATGCGGGCGGATGTTTCGCCTGTATGAGGTCCATCAGCGCCGCTACGATCCTTTCGCCCATGGTGGCGGGGTACTGGTCTACGGAGGTGATGGCCGGTGTTACGATCTCCGTGCGGGGATCGTTTGAATACCCCACGATCTTACATTCCTCGGGTACATTGATACCGTTTTTGCGGCAGTACTCCAGCAGGGTGATGGCCGTGGTGTCGTTCGTGGCAAAGATCCCGTCGGGAATGGGTTTCTGGGAGAATATCTTCTCGGCCGTGGCCCATGCGTTCTCACGGGTAAGCTCATGGAAAAACACGCGCGGCTTTTTGAAAGGCTGTTTGTATTTCTGTAATGCTTCCTTGTAGCCTGCCAGCCTTTCCTTGTAGAGGTTGCAGGTGAGAGGGCCGGAAATGTGCACGATGTCTTTGCAGCCCTGTTCTATCAGGTGTTCCGTGGCCAGGAAGCCACCCAGGAAATCGTCCCCTTTGATCACTTTTACGTTGTAGTCCTTGGTGGGTACGCGGTCGAAGAAAACGAGGGGGATGTTCTGCTGTTTGAATATGTCGAAGTGAGAAAAATCTGTGGTGTACAACGTGGCTGAAACGGCCAGTCCGTCCACCCGCGCGGAATACAGGGTATTGGCCAGGGCTATTTCCTGTTCAAGGGAGTCGTTGCTCTGGCAGATGATGAGGTTATACCCGTATTCCATCAGTTTGTTCTGGATGATGGTGCTGATGGTGGCGGGGTAAAACATGGATATACGCGGAACGATGAGGCCGATGGTTTTGCTTTTGTTGTTGCGTAAACCTGCGGCCATGGCGTTCGGGCGATAACCCAGCTTGCGGGCCATCTTTTTTACCCTGTCTTTTGTTTTGGCGCTGATGTTAGGGTGGTCATTCAGGGCGCGGGATACTGTAGACACGGAGAGGTTCAGCTCTTCCGCGATATCTACGATCGTTTTCTCGGAACGTACAGACATATTGGTTAATTGATTTACCTGCCCATCCAGCCGCCGTCCACCGTCATCACGGTGCCGTGCATATAACTGGATGCGTCAGAGGCCAGAAATACAACCGGTCCTGTAAAATCTTCCGGCTCGCCCCAGCGTGAAGCGGGAATGCGCTCCAGGATGCTCTGGCTGCGCTTTTCGTCCGCCCGTAAAGCTGCCGTGTTATCCGTGGAAATATAACCCGGCGCTATGGCATTCACGTTCACCCCGCGGGAAGCCCATTCGTTGGCAAATGCTTTGGTAAGCTGCCCCACCGCGCCTTTGCTGGCTGCATAGCCCGGCACGTTGATGCCGCCCTGGAAGGTGAGCAATGATGCCGTGAATATCACTTTGCCGCTGCCTCTCTCCAGCATGCCTTTCCCGATCTCGCGGGTGAGGATGAACTGGGCCGTCTGGTTGATCGCAATCACTTCGTCCCAGTATTCGTCCGGGTGCTCGGCGGCGGGTTTGCGCATAATGGTGCCTGCATTGTTCACTAAAATGTCAATCACCGGAAAATCCTTCCGGACCGTAGCAATAAAAGTATGCAATGCTTCGCGCTTCCCAAAATCACATTGGTAGGCTTTGAATTGGCGGCCCGTGGCCAGCACTGCTTTTTCCACGTCGCTGCCGGTCAGCTCCAGGGAGGCGGATACGCCGATGATGTCCGCTCCGGCCTCTGCCAGGGCCACTGCCATGGCTTTGCCAATACCTCTTTTACATCCGGTGACCAGTGCGGTTTTGCCTTTCAGGCTGAAAAGATCGAGTACGCTCATTGTGCGGGATTATTTTTTACTTGTAAATTTTAACCCTCACAGGCTTTTGCAGGCGTATTGCCTGCTGCCGGAGATAAACGAACCATTGGTCCGCGCCGGTAATAACGCCGGCTTTATCCCAGGCCCCGCCTGTGTAGTAAGTTACAGATTTGTTTTTATCCGTTGCGGAAACGGTCAGGATATGACCTTTCTCCACTTTCATTTCCTTTACCGGGTTCAGTATCACACAGCCGATGCCGGTAGTGCCGTCCTCACCATGGCGGGGCTCCCAGTAACCCATTACGCCTGTGCCTTCTTCCAGCAGGATGGTGCCGGCTTCTTTACGTTTGCTGATACCAATAGCCACCGGCAGGCTGTCCGTATACCTGATCTCCATTTTGCTCAGCTGTGCATGCGCGTCTATGGATACGGTTTTGGTTACGTTCACCTGCTTCCCGTTCGCGTTCCAGGGCTCATACCCCAGTTCGAAAGTGGTGCGCAGCGCGCCGCTGTCTATGATCCGCTGCCGGGTATAGTTCCTTGAATGCCAGATACTGTCGGACACATACGGTGCAATGCCGCCTGCGCCCAGCATCAGGCCCACATGATAATAATCCAGGCCGTCGCCGTCGTCTTTATGATAATTGGTGCGTTTGTACCACTTGTTGATCACGAGGTTGTCGGTCTTTTTATTCCAGAAGTCAACACCATAGGCCATTTCCTTAGGTGTCGCCTCCAGCGCTTTGCCATACATCCTGAAAGCCACGCGGTCGTTTTCCCAGGCAAAGTCATCCTTTCTTTCAGGCACATAACGGCCATATGTTCTTTTCACTGCCGGCTCCGGCAGGCCTTCCTCGAAGGTTGCCATTACTTTGGCGCCCGCCACCATCGGTGCGTCTACCAATATCTTTACGGGTTCTTTGGCGCCTTCATATATCAACTGGTAGGGATATTCCTGCCCGGTGATGGTATTGGTAATCTTAAAAGGTCCTCTGCGCAAGGGTTTCCACTTGTCTGCCACCTCTTTGTAGTCCAGTTCTATGAGCCCGGCGGGAGCGCCCGCGGGATTATACAGCTCGACGGTAATGGGCCATACCTGTTCTTTCAGGCTGAGCTTCACCAACTCCGAACCGGCCAGCAGGTAAGCGCCTACGCCGTATACTTCGGTATCGTCCGCCGTGGCCTTGCCTGGCGCCGCCGCGATCATCTGCACAAAACCCAGCTTGCCATTTGGCTGCACGCAGGATTGAAGGGCCGCCCAGCCTTTTACGAGCACGGGGCGGTAAGTTTCTTTTTCCAGCAAACCATTGTTGATCCCCCAGGTGATGGCGTACAGAAAAAACGCTGTGCCGCTGGTTTCTTTCGCGGGATAACTGTCCTGGTCCAGCAAAGCCGCATGCCAGGTGCCATCCGCGTTTTGCAGGGAAGCCACCTTCGCGGCCATTTCTTTGAACTGTTTTTCGAAAGCGGCGCGCATGGGGTCGCCCGGTTTGATATTATTCATCATCCGCACCAGGCCGCCCATTACCCAGCCATTGCCACGGCTCCAGAATACGGGTTGCCCGTTCTTTTCCTTCTGATCAAAGTAACGGCCGTCGCGGAAGTAAAGTTTATGCTCTTTGCTGTAAAGGAAATCCGATGTTTTCCACCAAAGTTTTACCGCAGTTTGCAGGTACTTCGGGTCGCCGGTAACGGTGGAGAGATAAGCCATAGCGGGCGGCCCCATAAAGAGTGCGTCGCACCAGGCCCATTCGCGGTTATGGATATTGTCTTTCCATTCCAGGCTGGCGGTATGTGGCTCCGCTACAATGCTGTCCGCCAGCGTGCGCCAGCGGCTGATCATGTAATCGTTGCCATACACGCTGTAGAGTTGCGAATACGTTTGCCCCACGCAATAATCATCCGCATGATAGCGGCGGCGGCCGGCATCCCAGTTATTCTCATTCCCGATATTGACCAGGTGCTGAAAATATTGCTGTTCGTTCGCCAGTTCCGCAAACGCATATACGCCCGCATACAGCGCCCCGTTGGTCCAGTCGGTCTTGGCATGGTCCCATCCTTCCCTTTCGAGGTGGCGGAACTGCCAGCTGACTACCCTTTTCATGGAAGCCATGATGGAGTCTGGAAGAAGACGTTCCTGGGCGCCGGCGGAAAACGCCATGCCCAGCGATATGCAGTAGCATATGCACCATTGAGTGAATTTCTTCATGGATCTTATGTATCAGTTATTTCAGTATATACATAACCGTTAGCACAGTGCCGCCCCTGTTGGCGGGGGCTGCGTGCTCTCCGGGAATTCGCTGACGGCAGTGCGGTCGCCTCACTTTCCAGGTCGAATACGTTATTTACCGCTGGCGGGGGCCGGCGTGATTTAACGCAGGTCGGGAATGGCGCAGTGGTCCATATCGCCGTAATCAAGGTTTTCGCCAGCCATGCCCCAGATAAAGGTATAGTTACTGGTGCCTGCGCCGGAGTGGATGGACCATGGCGGAGAGATTACCGCTTCATTGTTCTGCATCCAGATGTGGCGTGTTTCCTGGGGCTGGCCCCAGAAGTGGCATACGGACTGCCCCTGCGGCACCTCGAAATAGAAGTACACTTCCATGCGGCGGTCGTGCGTATGCGCGGGCATTGTATTCCAGGTATTGCCGGATTTCAGTTCTGTCATTCCCATCTGCAGCTGGCAGGTGGGCAGTACGGAATTCACCAGCAGTTTATTGATAGTACGGTGATTGGAGGTTTCCTGCGCGCCCAGCGTCACGACGTCCGCTTCGGCGCGGGTGATGCGGCGGGTGGGATAACTCATGTGGGCGGGGGTGGAATTCAGGTAAAAACGGGCGGGCTCCGCGCTGTTTTTACTGGAGAAGATCACTTCCTGTTTGCCTTTGCCTACATACAGCGCTTCTTTGAACCCTATCTCGAAAACTTCACCATCCACGCTTACCGTGCCGGCGCCGCCGGTATTGATGATGCCGAGCTCGCGGCGTTCGAGGAAATAGCTGGCTTTCAGCGGGTCCACGGTCTCCAGCTTAACGGACTGTTTCACGGGCATAATGCCGCCGGTAATAAAGCGGTCGTAGTGGCTGTATACCAGTTTCACCCGGTCTTCTATAAAAAGGGGGGTGATCAGCAGGGCCTCCCTGGATTGAGCGGTATCCCAGGTTTTAGCCTCCTGCGGGCTGCTGGCGTATCTGGTTTCAATAGACGTGTTCATCAAAATGTGGATTTTAAAATGTTCCGTAAGCTAGTAAAAGTAGTTTGATAATAAGTGGAAAGATACCACGAAATAGCGAAAAATGCAAACGTTTGCATTCAATTGCCATAAAACAGTCTGATCTCAGTGTTTCCGCGGTCTGAGAGGTGGTTTTAAGCCGGTACTTCCGTACCTTTGTGCCGGTTAATATCCAATCAAAAAAACAGATTATTGTATTAACGCGGCGTTTTCAAATGCGCTATTTTGCAAATCATGAACACGTATCTTCAGATTCATCCGAAAGACAATGTGCTGGTGGCTTTACAGGACCTACCGGCAGGGCAGCAAATTCAGTTTAATGGCTCAACAATTCAATTAAAACAGAACGTTCCCGCTAAACATAAATTCCCGCTCAAACCGCTCACCGCAGGCGATCCCGTGCTGATGTACGGCGTACTGGTAGGCAAAGCTGTGACAGACATCCAGGAAGGCGAACCCATTACGGTCAAGAACCTTCAGCACGATGCCAACGCTTTTCACGAGAAAGATGCCAGCCTGGACTGGCACCGGCCCGATGTGAGCCGCTGGAAGCAGCAGACCTTCAACGGCTTTCACCGGGAAGACGGGCAGGTAGGCACCCGCAATTACTGGCTGGTGATACCGATGGTATTCTGCGAAAACAGGAATGTGAGCGTGATCAAAACAGCTTTTGAAAGAGGATTGGGATTTGCGCCCACGGAAGTGTACAACGAACAGGTGGCGGACCTGGTGGGCCTCTACAAAAGCGGCAACCTGGACGCCATTAAAACCTACAAACCGGAAGAAGCGGCCAAAACAGCCAAACGCAATCCTGTATTCCCGAATATAGACGGTGTGAAATTCCTCATCCACGAAGGCGGATGCGGCGGCACCCGCCAGGACTCGGATGCGCTTTGCGCACTGCTGGCCGGTTATATCCACCATCCAAACGTGGCAGGCGCTACTGTGCTGAGCCTTGGCTGCCAGCATGCGCAGGTATCCATCCTCCAGGATTCGCTGAAAAAACTGAATCCAAACTTCTCCAAACCCGTACTGGTATACGAACAGCAGACAAGCGGCTCCGAATTCAGTATGCTCTCCAACGCCATTAAGGATACTTTCCTGGCACTGGTGGAAGCAAACAAGCTGGAACGCAAACCCGCCCCACTCTCCAAAGTGGTGATCGGGCTGGAGTGCGGCGGCTCGGACGGATTTTCCGGCATCTCCGCCAATCCCGCCATCGGTCATACTTCAGACCTGCTGGTGGCGCTCGGCGGTACAACCATTCTTTCCGAGTTCCCCGAGCTGTGCGGGGTGGAGCAGGAACTGATCAACCGTTGCGAAGACGATACTACGGCCGATAAGTTCATTTCCATCATGCGGGCTTATGAAAACCAGGCACAGATGGTAGGTTCAGGCTTTTATATGAACCCCTCCCCCGGCAATATCAAGGACGGACTGATCACGGACGCCATCAAATCGGCGGGCGCGGCCAAAAAAGGCGGCACCTCCCCGGTGAAAGACGTGCTGGATTATACCGAATATGTAACCAAACCCGGTCTCAACCTGCTTTGCACTCCGGGCAATGACGTGGAATCCACTTCAGCCGAAGTAGGTTCCGGCGCTTCCGTGGTACTGTTCACCACCGGTCTGGGCACCCCCACCGGCAACCCGATCGCCCCTGTGGTGAAACTGGCTACGAACTCACGCCTCGCACAACGTATGCCCGACATTATCGACATCGATACCGGCGCTATTATCAGCGGGCAGAAAACCATCGAGCAGATGGGCGAAGACATTCTTGACTATGTGGTGAAAGTGGCCAGCGGAGAGATCCGGACCAAAGCGGAAGACCTGCACCAGGATGACTTTATCCCCTGGAAACGAGGTGTGAGCCTGTAAAAATTACAAGTGGTTTAGTAAAAATACAAAAGCGGTGTGCAGGTTGCACGCCGCTTTTAGTTTTTGCACCTACTTGCCGGAATATACCGGGCATTGGTGCAAACCCGCATTACATATTCCCAAAACAAAAACGGGCCGGGATCAAAAGACCCGGCCCGTTTGATTTATTACACTTAATGAATTATGCTTCTTCAGGAATTTCCACCTGCTCCATACGGGGAGCAAAGAAGTGCATAGCGCCCCAGGCCAGCAGGTATGCAAATCCACAGATCACAAAAAGAATGCTGTAACCTGTGCCGATATTGCCCAGCGCTTTGTAGTGATCCAGCAGCGAACCTACCACGATCGGGAACAACATACCGCCGATAGAACCAGCCATACCGCCGATACCTACCACGGAGCTCAGCGCGAACTTCGGGAACATGTCCGATGCGGTGGTGAAAATATTTGCGGACCAAGCCTGGTGTGCCGCGGCGGCCAGGCTGATCAGCGCAACCGCTACCCACATATTGGTGGCAAACGGCGCGGTCATGATCGGCAGTACGCATATCGCGAAAATCAACATGGAAGTTTTACGCGCTTTGAATACAGGCATGCCACGGTTGATGAAATAGCTGGAAAGATATCCGCCGCCAATGCTGCCCACAGTGGTGGCAGTGTATACGATGATCAGCGGCAGGCCGAGGCTTTTCATATTCAGGTTGAAGGTAGTAGAGAAGTAGGAAGGCAGCCAGAAAAGGAAGAACCACCAGATGGGGTCCGTCAGCAGCTTGCCGAACACAAACGCCCAGGTCTGGCGGATGCCGAAAAGTTTCAGCCAGGGCACTTTACGTTTGGAAGCGGATTCGTCCACGTTGTCGCTGTGGATGTAATCGTATTCAGCCTTGGTGATCTTTTTATGACGGGCGGGCACTTCATACATGATGATCCAGAATATCAGCCATACAAAACCTATCACACCGGTCCAGATAAAGGCTTCCTGCCAGCCGTAAGCGGAGGCCAGCCAGGGCACTAAAGCCGGTGCGGCCACTGCCCCGATATTTGCGCCGGAGTTAAATATACCGGTTGCCAGCGCGCGTTCTTTTTTAGGGAACCATTCCGCCACGGATTTGATGGCTACGGGGAAGTTGCCCGCTTCGCCCAGGCCCAGAACGGCGCGCGCCGCGCCAAAACCGAAGGTGGATTTAGCAAATGCATGCGCTACCGCCGCGATACTCCATACTACGATAGAAACGGTGTAACCTAATTTGGTGCCCACTTTGTCCACAAACCGGCCAAATACGAGCAGGCCGAAAGCATAACAGGCGGAGAAGATCATCACGATCTCGCCGTACTGCGTTTCCGTCCAGTTAAACTCCTTCTCCAGTACTGGTTTCAGGATGCCGATCACCTGCCGGTCTATATAGTTAATGGTAGTTGCAAAAAAAAGCAGTGCACAAATTCGCCAGCGGTACCGGCCGATTACGGTGGAATTCATTAGTTGATTGTTTAGGATAAATCGAATTGTAAGGACAAATTACTGTAATGCCTCAATAAATGCAAACGTTTGCTTGATTTTTGCACTCAGTCCTTTCCAGTCCTGCTTTTCAATGGCATTTTTAGAGATGAGATTTGATCCCATACCCACACATACCACCCCTGCATCAAACCATTGCTGCAGGTTATCTTTTTCAGGTTCCACTCCCCCGGTTGGCATAAAGCGGAGTGAGGGGAACAAAGGTTTGATCGCTTTTACGAAACCCGGGCCCAGTGAACTGCCGGGAAATAATTTAACCAGCTGTGCGTCGTTTTTCTCCGCAATGGAGATCTCCGTTGGCGTCATACAGCCCGGCACCCAAAGGATACCCTGCTCTTTGCAATACGCCGCCGTTTCCGGATCCACCACGGGGCATACGATAAAGTCCGCGCCCATATCCGTGTAAGCCTTTGCGTCAGCGGCATTTTTGATGGTGCCGATGCCGAGGTACATATCGGGCATGGAAGCGGTTTTTACATCGCGGAGCGCCGCGAAGTTGTGACGGGCATGCTCTCCCCTGTTGGTAAATTCAAATACACGGATGCCGCCTTCGTAACAGGCTTTCATCACTTCCACGCATACTGCGGGGTCTTCATGATAAAATACAGGCACTACTTTCGTGTCCTCAAATGCTTTTAATATCGTATCTGCGTGTGGTCTCATTGCTTTACATCAGTTGTGTGATCGATTCTTTCTCCGTCAGGTTAAAATCGCCGGTGCGGAACAGCTTGGAATAGGCTGCCGCGGCGGCGTAAGCGATAGTGTCCTGGTTGTCCAGCCCGTTCAGGTTCGCATGGATGAGGCCGGCCATAAAGCTGTCCCCGCTCCCTACACGGTCTACCACTTCGTTCGTTTCATACTGCCTGCTCACGTACAGCTCCCCGCCGGTATAATACACGGCGTAATAAAGGTTGTGCGTGGGCGCGGCGGAAAAGCGGAAGGTGAAAGCCACCCTGTCGCATTTCGGGTATTGTTTGATGATGGCCGCAGCGGATTCTTTCGCTGCTGCCAGGTATGCTTCTTTTGTTTCAGCGGCGATCAGCTCCTGGTTCAGCGGCGTACCCAGCATCATGTTCGCCGCCCAGATATTGCCCATGATCACATGGCAGTATTGGGTGAGCTCGGGCATTATTTCCAGCGGGCTCCGGCCGTACTGCCACAGTTTGCTGCGGTAGTTGAGGTCGGTTGAAATGGTCATGCCTTTGCGGGTGGCTGCTTCCAGCACTTCCCTGCAAATGATCACCGCGTCAGGGTTTAATGCCGGCGAGATCGCGCTCCAGTGAAACCATTGCGCATCGCCCAGCAGTAAGTCCCAGTCCACCGTGCCGGGTTTGATTTCCGAAAAGCTGGAATACTTGCGGTCGTACACTACTTCCGCATGTTTCAGGTCCGAGCCCTGCGCGAGATAATAAGCGCCGATGCGGTCGCCGCCCCAGAGCATACGGTCCGTCTGCACACCGATAGCCTGCAGCTGGGCCAGTACCTGGCGGCTGAGGCCGTTCTCCGGCGTTTTGCTGATATAAGCTACTTTGTTGCCCCAGGTAGCCAGCGCGGCGGCCACATTGGCCTCCGCACCGCCTACGAACAACGCGGCTCGCTGTTGCGCCCATTCCGGGCTCAGTCTTAATAATATTTCTCCGAAAGTGATTACAGATACAGGTTGCATCAGAAATTAAAATAGGCTTTGGCGTTGTTATAACAAATATCCTGTACCATTTTACCTAACCATGGTACGTCACCCGGCAGCTCGCCGTTCTCCACATCGTTGCCGATCAAATTACACAATATTCTCCTGAAATACTCATGCCTCGGGAAAGAGAGGAAACTGCGCGAGTCCGTGAGCATGCCCACAAAACGGCTCAGGAGGCCCATATTGCTCAGCGCGTTCATCTGTTTTTCCATCCCGTCTTTCTGGTCCATGAACCACCAGCCGGAGCCGAACTGCATTTTGCCGGCCACGCTGCCATCCTGGAAGTTGCCCACCATGGTGGCGTACACTTCGTTGTAGGCGGGGTTCAGGTTGTATACGATGGTTTTGGCGAGTTTGCCGTCTTTGTCAAGCCTGTCAAAGAAACGGCTCATGGCTTCGGCCATCGGCCAGTCCCCGATGGAGTCCACACCGGCATCGGCGCCGAGGCGTTTCAGCAGGCGGGAGTTGTTGTTGCGGATGGCGCCCGCGTGGAACTGCTGCACCCAGCCTTTTTCATGGTTCCAGAGGCAAATCTGGTGCAGGGTGGCGGCTTTGAACATCTCCGCTATTTCGTCCGTCACTTTTTTGCCTGCGGCTACATATTGGAAAGCCTCTTCCAGCCTTGCTTCTGTATAGTCCGCGTATACGAAATAGTTCAGCCCGTGGTCGGACAGACGGCCGCCATTCTCATGGAAGTAATCGTGTCGTTTTTTTAACGCGCCCAGCAGGGTCTTGTAACTTTTGATCTCAATATCCGCCGCGGCGCCCAGTTTTTTCATATAGGCGTTGAACGCTGCGGGGTCTTCCACCGCCATGGCCTTATCCGGCCTGAAAGTGGGGAGTACCTTCACTTTGAAGCCCTGCTGGCGGATAGCGATATGATGATCCAGTGGTTCGGCCGGGTCATCCGTTGTGCAGAGCGCATCCACGTTGAAATGCTGCAGCAGCGTCTGCGTGGTGAGTTTGGGCAGCTGCGCGTTGCAGGTCTCGTAGATCTTTGCGGCGCTGCTGCCGCTGAGCAGGTCCTTTACACCGAAAGGATTAAGCAGCTCCATATGCGTCCAGTGGTAAAGCGGGTTGCGCATGGTATAAGGCACGGTTTCGGCCCATACCTTAAACTTGGTGAAGTCGTCCGCGTTACCGGTGATGAGGTCTTCATTCACGCCATTGGCGCGCATGGCCCTCCATTTATAGTGATCGCCCTTGAGCCAGGCTTCCGTGATGGTACTGAAACTGCGGTTTGACGCAATTTCATCCGGCGGAAGGTGGTTGTGATAATCGATCACGGGCATATCCTTCGCGTAGTCGAAATATAATTTCCGCGCGGTATCGGTCTGTAGTATAAAGTCTTCTGACAAAAATGTTTTCATGAACGTGTGGCTTAAAGAACCTTGGAATGGTTGGTGATATACTCTTTCACACCGTTTTGCAACATGCCCATCAGGTGATCGGCAACGGTATCGGCGAACCCGGGAAGTTTATTGAGGTCCGTCTGCCAGAGGCGTTCGTCTGAACAAATGTCCCTTACCATGGCCGATACTTCGGGGTAACCGGCTTTCGCAACCGATTTCCAGTGCGCGGCAAAAATAGCCGCGTTCTCGTCCGTGATATCATAAAATGCGTCTCCGCGCTGCCCCTGGAACTTACCGTTCTGCTCCCTGGCCGGTTTGAGGAACAGCAGGGTGCTGGCAAAGCCCAGCAGCATCTTTTCCGGCAGCAGGCCTTTTGCCTCCCGGTAACGCAGCAGGGTCTGCACGTTGCGGGCGTTCATTTTGGAGCTTTGCTGGAAAGTGATGCTGATCAGTTTATGTTCAATGTAAGGATTGGCGAAACGGTCCAGTACGTCTTTTGCAAAAACGGCTGCCTGGGGGCCCAGGTTTTCGAGGGTGGGCAGGATCTCGTCCAGCACCACGGTTTCGAAGAACCGGCGCATATAGCCGTCCTGCATACATTCGTACACGGTGTTGAGGCCGGAGAGATACCCGAGGGTTACGGCGGCGGTGTGGCTGCCGTTCAGGAGCCTGAGCTTCTGCTCGCGGTAGGGAGTGATGCTGGGAGCGATCAGCATCCGGTCGTCCGCCTGGTGGAAGGACAGCTTCTGGGCTACGCCCGCGTCTCCTTCGATGGCCCAGAGCAGGAAAGGCTCGGATTCGATCCACAGTTCATCCTCATAGCCGGCTTTTTCCCAGCTTTCGGCGATATTTTTCGGCCTGCCGGGCACGATGCGGTCCACCAGGGAGTTGCAGAAGCGGTTGCCCTGCCCTATCCACTGGATAAAACCTTCCGGCATTTTGTTGAACCCGGCCAGTTTGATGACGATTTCTTTCAGGATCTTCCCGTTATCTACAATCAGTTCTGTGGGGATAATGACAAAACCCGGCAGTTTGCGGCGGTAACGCTCATGGAGGATGGCCAGGAGTTTACCGGGGAAAGACGCGGGCACGCCGGCCGCTACATCTTCTTCCACGTACTGGATACCTACTTCGGTGGTATTGGAAACGATAATTTCCAGGCTTGGCTGCGAAGCGGCTTCAAGTATGGCCTCCCACTCTGCATTCGATTGCAAAACACGGCTAATAGAAGCGTTCACAAGGTGCTGATCCACAGGCTGTCCCTGGGAGATTCCCTTGATATGCGTGGTAAAAAGTCCGTCCTGTGTGTCGAATGCTCCGGCATCGCCATCGGTGGATTTTACCACTACGATGCGGCCGTTAAATACGCCTTGTTTGTTCGCCTTGTCTACCAGGAAGTCCACCAGTCCGCGTAAAAGCACGCCGGTACCGAATTGCAGAACTTTTTCAGGAAATTGCAGATAGTCAGGTGTAATGCCCCATTGGGGGTTGTTCATAACGTGTTGCTTATTCAATCTCGGAAGCATGCATGGATATTTTATTAAATAACATAGCTAATTTGCAATAAATATATAATTAGCATTCCAATTTTTTGATAAAATGCTAATTATTTTATGTGAATTGTGTAAATCAATCGTTGTAAATCCTTGTTTTATAATTTTCCGGGTAGCGCCTTCATTTACCCCGGCTGATGTTTGTTTCCCATGGTAAAATACCGGTAAAGGCCCTGCTGGCGGCATAGGCCGGTCCGATATGATAGTATTTTGCCTTTTACCCGGAAAGGACCGCCGATGTACCCTGGATTAACCGGGAAGCAGCCATGGTAGATATAGGAGAGATATAAGGAAAGCGGACATGAGGTGGAGATGAGGCGGAGTTGATCCGGGGTTAACGCGGTTAATATCGCATCAGGCTCCTCACTCACCTATGGCCCTATCGGCAGTATCTATAAGCAAATACCCCCCTTTTGCCCGGATTTCAGTAAATTTGCGGTCTTAATCGATAATCTGATGAGCAAGCATGGAAAAGTGCTGGTAGCCATGAGCGGGGGGATTGACAGTACTGTCACGGCCCTCATGCTGCATGAGCAGGGGTACGAAGTGGTGGGCATCACCATGAAGACCTGGGATTATGCCTCCGCCGGCCCTTCCAAAAAGGAAACCGGCTGCTGCAACCTGGATTCTTTCAACGACGCCCGCGCCGCCGCCGTACACCACGGCTTCCCGCACTTTATACTGGACATACGGGACGAATTCGGGGATTTTGTCATCAATAACTTCGTGGACGAATATATTGCCGGCCGCACGCCGAACCCGTGCGTACTGTGCAACACCCATATCAAATGGCGCGCCCTCATGAAACGGGCCGACGCCATGGATTGTGAATTTATCGCCACCGGCCATTACGCCCGTCTCCGGATGGAAAACGGCCGTGGTGTGATCAGCAAGGGCGTGGACGAAACCAAGGACCAGAGTTATGTGCTCTGGGGTCTGGACCAGGACGTAGTGAAACGCACCCTGCTGCCGCTGGGCACCTACCGCAAAACAGAGATCCGCCAGATGGCCTTCGACTTCGGGTACCCGGAGCTGGCCAAAAAGGCGGAAAGTTATGAGATCTGTTTTGTGCCGGATAACGACTACCGCGGCTTCCTGAAACGCAAAGTGGACGGGCTGGAAGAAAGAGTGAACGGAGGGAACTTCGTACTGGCGGACGGTACTATCGTAGGCAAACACAAAGGATATCCCTTTTATACCATCGGGCAGCGTAAAGGGCTGGATATAGCCCTGGGCAAGCCCGTATTTGTAACGGAAATTATCCCGGAAACCAATACCGTGGTACTGGGAGACGAAGTAGAACTGAACCGCAGCGAAATGAAAGTGGGCGGCCTCAACTTCGTAAAATATGACCACCTGCCGGAAGGCATGGAATCCATCGTAAAGATCAGGTATAAGGACAAAGGCACGCTCGCCAATGTCTATAACCAGGAAGACAATACCGTGAAAGTGCATTTCTACGACCAGGTGAAAGGCATTGCACCGGGGCAGTCCGCCGTGTTTTATGAAGGGGATGATGTGCTGGCGGGGGGGATTATCAGGCGGTAAGGGAGAATTTCCCTTACCCATACACCCCTATTTACTATGAAAAAAAGAATAATAAGAGCCCTCTGGAATGAGGAGACCATTACCGTGTACCAGGCGTATAACCCCGCCATTGCAAACTCAGCCGTAAAGAACAAGACGTTTGTATCGCCCCCTTTCAAAAAAGAAAGAATGACCTGGATCAAACCCTCCTTTTTGTGGATGATGTACCGCGCAGGATGGGGTACTAAAGAAAACCAGGAACGGATACTCTCTATTCAAATCAAAAGGGAAGGTTTTGAATGGGCGCTGCAGAATTCCTGCCTTTCGCATTATGACCCCGTGTTTGATGCGTCTCATGAAGGCTGGAAAACAAGGCTGCACAACTCCCTGGTACGGGTACAATGGGACCCGGAGAAGGATATTCATTTGCAGAATCTGCCCTACCGGTCTATCCAGATCGGCCTGTCAGGTATTGCCGTTGAAAAATATGTGAATGAGTGGATCACCGGCATTGAGGATATCACGGATCAGTGTACAGTTATCCGTCAACTGGTGGAGAAAAAACAAATCGGCGAAGCGAAAGCATTGCTGCCGGTTGAAACGGTGTATCCCCTGCCGACGGAGATCGGTATGATGCTGCAGGCAGACGATCCCGGAGAAGCGAATTAAACACCATCCGCAAGTACTTCCACATAACGATTCCCCTAAAATTTGCGTAAATTCCCATTTCTAAAAAAGAAAGCCATGCTGAACTGGAATGATGTTTTGAACTTCGCCACCAAAGGCAACCCCGTCCCCGATAAAAGGGTGGAAAAAACCGAAGAAGAATGGAAGGCTTTACTGACGCCCGAGCAATACCGGATCACGCGCAGAAAAGGCACTGAAGCGCGCTTCAGCGGCGAACTCTGCAGCCGTTACGAGCCAGGGAAATACAACTGCATCTGCTGCGATACGGAACTGTTCGATTCTGAGATCAAATTTGATTCAAATACAGGCTGGCCGAGCTTTACACAGCCCATCAAAGAAAACGCCATCAAATATGAGAAGGATGAATCTTTCGGGATGGTACGGGTGGAAGTGATGTGTAATACCTGCGATGCGCATTTGGGCCATGTGTTCCCCGATGGACCGGCGCCGAGCGGGCTGCGGTATTGTATTAATTCGGAATCTTTGAGGCTTGTGATGAAGGAGGCATAACTGTTTCTATGCATCATTGACCGCATACTCATACAGCCTTTTTGCCATCTCGTCTTTCCCCGGCACATAATCCAGGCCGGTTTTCCAATCATCAAGGAATTCTTTGGCGAGGGATACCTCTATCAGGTAAGTATACTGCCTGCCATTTTCAACTTTTACCCCTCCGTCACCGTCTACCCCTTTGGCAAGGAGAATGTCCGCATCAGCATCTGCTGCATCTTCCAGGAAGATGATGAGCTCTTCATCTAAATTGCCGAGATCATCAATTACATCTGTTAGTTTCATATGCCATCGGTTTAAACAACAATTTAATTACTTCCTCCCTACTGCCACAAACATCGTATCCGCCTCCCGGTCATACCCTTTGATCACGCCACTCTCTTCTATCTCCAGCCCGCATTCGTTTCGTAAAAAAGCTACGGCATCTTCATTTTCTTCCTTAAAAACGGAGCAGGTGATATATACCAGTCTTCCGCCCGGCTCCAGTAAAGGCGTTACATGTTTCGCGATCTGTTTCTGCAAAGCCGCATACTCCGCGATCTTCTTCTCTGAAAAATAATACAAATTTTCGGGAGAACGTCCCCAGGTGCCGGAGCCGCTGCAAGGCGCATCAAGGATGATGCCGTTGAACGGGCGCAGGCCGGTGACGGGTTTGGTAAGATCCAGTACGCGGGCATCGTAGTTCTTAATGCCGGCGTCTGCAAAACGTTTACGCAGATTCTCGAGGATGCTGCTGCGCACATCGCTCACCGTAAGCTGGATGGAAGGTTGTGTATCATGCAGCAGGATGGACTTGCCACCGCTGGCTGCGCAGCAGTCCCACCAGCGTTCTTTGGTTTTGGGTTGAAAACGCTGACCTGTTTCCTGGGAGGAAAGATCCTGTATCTCGTAAGTATTTTTGTCCGGGAGTATCTGCTCTGTTTTGATGCCGTTCGGCAAAGCAATGGTATGTTCGCCGATTGTTTCGTATTCCACACCGGCGGTTTCCAGCAAACGCAGGATAGCTGCTTTTTTGCCGGGGCGGGCGCGGATGAATAATTTGGGTTGTTGCAGATAAGATAAAGTAAATGCCCCGGGTGTTATGCCTTCTGAAAGGTGAGACAGGAAAGGAAAAACCTCAGCGGCATCCCAGCTCAGCTCCAGGAAATTCAGCTTGTCACTAACAGTATCGGTTATACGTTCATTCCATTCGGGCTTGAAGAAGTTTAACAACGCGTCGGAAGATTGTTCGCAGAGGAAAGCGCCCAGCAGCATTCTTTCCTGCACAGGCATTTGTTCCTGCCATTTGCCGAGGCGGTAAAACTGGTACACCAGCTGCTGTATGCGCCTGCGGTCGCGGCTGCCCATGTGAGGGCGGGCTTTGAAGAAACTCTTCAGGAAGTGATGCAAAGGCAGGCTGCCGTCATATTCATCTATGATCCCGGCGGCGGCATTCATGTAATTTTCCCAACGCGTCATGGGGGCAAAGATAAAACAAACCGGCTGCCGGCCCATAGACCGAGTTAACCAAATGATAATATTGCTTTTTTTGCGGCCCTTGGTGTTTATTTAACTTTACAGCACTAACAACAGCCGTATGAACCATTTGAGCGACGAAGACCTGATGGAACTGGTCGTTGACGGCAACGAAATTGCTTTTGCAGGGCTGGTGGACAGGTACAGCAAAGACCTTTACAAACTTATTTACAAAAGAGTTAAAGACGATGATATAACAAAAGATATCGTACAGGAGATATTTATCTCCTTATGGAAAAACCGGCATACCATCACCGTCAAACAATCCTTATTCCCTTACCTCTACCAGGCCGCCATTTACGAAGTAGTGGACCATACCCTGCGTGCGGGTAAAGAGATCGCCTTTAAAACAAGCCTCCTGTCACAGGAAGACCATATACAACCCTCCATCTCACAGGAAATAGAGACGGAGGACCTCCGGCGGGAAATTGACCGTACCGTAGCCCGTATGCCCCAAACCATGCGGACCGTTTTCTGCCTGAGCCGTTACGAATACCTGTCTGTAAGAGAGATTGCCGGAAAGCTGCACTTGTCCGAGCAAACCGTAAAAAACAATATCACCCTTGCCATGCAGCGCCTGCGCGTCAGCCTCGACCGCAATAAACTCCCCCTTTTTATCACTTCCGGATTCTGGATGGCCGGTTACCTGTAGATACCGGCTTTTATTTTACTTAACATTTTGGTAACGGTACCATGCCTCCGTTTTGCCGGTTATACTGGTGATGACAAAACTAACCGGCCAGGAGCAAGCCAGACTGCTGCTCCAGCGATACAAAAACCGGCAATGTACCCCGGAAGAAGAAGAACTGGTACGCCGGTGGTTCGAAGCCATGGGCCATGATGCCGCATTGCCGGCGGAAGACGAGATGGACCGTTCCGTTTCTCAACTGATGCCACGCATCATGCAGGGGATACAGGAGAAAAAAACCGGGCCTGCCAGACCGCGCCGCCAGGTGTACCTGTTACGCGCCGCGGCGGCCGTGGCGATCTTTGCGCTCGGTACGCTCGTATACCTGCTCATTCCCAAAGCCACACAAACCTTTGTTACCGCCATGGGTGAAAGACGGGAGTTCCTTTTACCGGACGGCACCAGCGTATTCCTGAACGCCGCATCGGAGATGCGGATAAACGCGGACTTTTCACAGCAAAAACGAGAAGTATGGCTTAGCGGGGAAGGTTTTTTCACAGTGGCGCAAGACCCGGGGCATCCCTTTATCGTGCACACGGGCAGCCTGCGCACCCATGTGCTCGGTACTTCCTTTGACATACACGCATACCCCGGCGGCGACATCAGGGTGGCTGTGCGTACGGGAAAGGTCAGTATTCTGAAAGAAAACACCGTGCTTACGCCGGGCCTTACCGGCAACCAATCCCTCAGTTATCATAACCGGACCGGCCAGTATGAGATAAAACCCTGCAAGGCGGAGCAATCCGCCGCCTGGAAAAACGACGAATTATTCTTCGACGAAACTCCGCTCAGCGAAATAGTGGCGGCACTTGCCAGGCATTATAATGCAGACCTGCAATTGACGGGCCCTGTACCGGCAGGCTGCCGTTACACGGTCAGTTTCAAACAGCAGGCTTTACCGCAGGTACTCTCCGTACTGGCAAGCCTCAGCGGCATCACCTACAAAACAGAAGGCAAAAAAATCATTATAAACCCTCAAACCTGTAATTAGACATGTAACAGAAAGGACCAAAAAAAGACGGGAAATGCTACTAACATTCCCCGCTTTAAAGCGCCAAAGCGCAAAGACATTAATAAGCTCTAGTCATTAAAATCTTTGTTCAAAAATGCAACTTTTTTACCAAAAGAAGAGCCCCGCCAAAGGCTTGTTTCCCTATTTATCTATTCTGAAACTTTTTGCCCGGCGGATGTTCCTTATTATAACCATCGCCTGTACCCATCTTTACAGTAAGCAGGCAATGGGTTTTCAAACCACAGGGGATATCCGCAAAACCCTGGTCACCGTGAGCTTTAACAACCTGCCGCTCAAAGAGGCTTTCGCTGTGATAGAACAGAAAACCGGTCTTTCCATCGGTTACAATTCCAACCAGATAGATCCCAGGCGGAAAGTAAGCATCGATGCAAAAAACCTGGCGGTCGCAACAGTTTTGCAGCAATTACTGGCAGGTTACAAAATAGTGCTGACGCAGCCGGACGCTACCCATGTGCTGATCAGGCCACAGGAGTCCGCCGCTTTGCCTGCCGCCGGCGTTAAGCGGGCCAATGGCGGCATCCGCGGGCGTATCGTGGAGTTCGAAACCTCCGCGCCCATTCCCGGCGCAACCGTTTTGCTGGAAGGCGCTTCGCGCGGAGCAGTGTCCGATGCGGCGGGATATTACCGGCTTACGGAAGTGCCCGCGGGGAAACACGTGCTGCTGGTGTCTATGATCGGCTTCCAGAAAGAACGCGTGCCCGGTGTGGATGTACGGGAAGGAAAGGAAACTGTGACGGACATCAGGCTGAAAGGGTCTGTGCTGGCGGAAGTAGTGATCAGCAGCAGCCGTACCAGGACCAAAACGCCTGTTGCTTACTCCAGCATCAAAGACCTGGTGACCGAAATAAGAGCCTCACGGATGGTGGTATCCGGCATTTCCAGCGAGCAGATCAGCAAAACCGGCGACCGCAATGCGGCGGAAGCGCTCAAACGCGTGTCCGGCCTTACCATCAAAGACGAAAAGTTCGTGATCGTGCGGGGGATGGATACACGCTACAATCTCACCTACCTGAACGACAACGTGGCCCCTTCCACAGAATTATACACACGCGATTTTTCCCTGGACCTGGTGCCCAGCAGGATCATCGACCGTGTGCTGGTATACAAGTCCGCCAATCCTGAAATGCTGGCGGACATGACAGGCGGCGCGGTAAAGATATACACCAAGGACGCGAAGCTGGTACGGCATTTCGATATAGAAGTGCAGGCAGGTTACCGGGCAAACAGTGCTTTTAAGGACATGTTATCCTATAAGGGCGGGCAATACGACTTCATGGGGTTCGACGATGGCGCACGCAAGCTGCCTGCTATTGTGCCTGGTTACGGGGATTTTACCAAAACCAACATCAGCCAGGAAGCATATGCCAAAAACTTCAGCCCGGTATTGCAATACGGCAAGCGCACCGCCCTGCCGAACTTACAGGTAACAGCCAATTATTTTGACTATTTCAGGCTGGGTAAACGCCGTGTATCCTGGCTCACCTCCTTCAGCTACAAACATGAAGACCAGGTAAACGATATTTTCCGCGCCCAGGGCGTCGGCAACCCCGGCATCGGTACGCCGGATGACAGGATATTTTATGACCAGCAGGGCATTGAAAATGCGCAGCTGAGCCTTTTGCAGAACTTTACCTTTCCCCTGCGCGACAGCGGTAGCATACAGTTCAAGAATTTCCTGCTGAACCAGGGCCAGAAGTCCACCATTATCAGCCAAAGCCAGCCATCGGAATGGACGCCGGAGCTGCTTGAAACCGGCATGTTCAAACCTTTTTACAAAAACATCACGCTTTCCTACAGCCAGCGTTTTTTGTACGCGGGCAACCTGGGGGGCAAACATTACTTCGGCGGGGCAAAACGCAACCAGCTGCAATGGAACGCCGGGTACACCTACAGCAACCAGACGATCCCCGATCAGCGGCTGATACGCCTGCAGCAGGAAACCAGCCGGCTGAGCAATTATCCTGCGCCCGCCTTTAACCGGGAAGTGGAATGGAGGGCCCGCGTCCGGTCCTTTACAGAAAACGCTTCTTCAGACCCTTTTTACGGCATTATGTCCAGGGTATGGATCAGGAACAAGGAAAGCGTGTACAACGGTATGGCGGACTATTCCCGCCTGCTGGCGCCCTGGCTTACCCTGCGCGCGGGTACTTTTCACCAGTGGAAGGAACGAAATGTATTCAGGCGCGTATACCTCGTGCAGGAAGGCGATGTGCGGGGCAGCGGCGGCAATGACCAGCTGATAGGCCCGGGCGGCTACGGCGATTATATCGATCCTTACATTGTATTTTTTGGCGAGCAGGATCTGGGAAAGGTATGGAGCACCGAATACCTGCGGGACAATACCAGCGGCCTGAAAGTATTCGACCGTACCAATGGCGGCGATACCTACGAGGCCACCGAACAGCAGAACACCGGTTACCTCGCGGCCAGCCTCACCCCCCTGCAAAACAAGCTCGATATCTATGCGGGCCTTCGCGTGGAATACAGCCGCCAGAAGCTGGCCGGCGCCATCTTTCACAGCCAGGAGCACATTACGGTACCTGTGTTCATCGACAACCGGAAAACACATTTTCTTCCCTCCGTGAATATCACTTACCGCCCCATCAGCAAACTGTCGCTGCGGGGAGCCTACGGCCGCACGGTGAACAGGCCCGAATTCAGGGAGATCGCGCCTTACCGGGATATTGACTATATCAACGGTATCAGCATCACCGGCAACCCTTACGTAGTGATGGCGGACATTCAAAACGTAGACGCCCGCCTGGAATTTTATCCAAACGATGAGGGCGATGTGCTCAGCGCAGGTATTTTTTACAAACACCTGAACCACCCGATTGAAAGGATCAGGACCGATACGAGGGTGGGCAGCGGCCTTCCCGCCATCTCCTTTCAGAATGCGGGGCGGGCCGAAGTGAAAGGCCTTGAAATAGAATTGCGTAAAACACTGAACGTGCTGCCCGGTAAGTTCTTCCGAAACTTTTCCATCATGGGCAACCTCACGCTTATCAACAGCCAGGTGGTGAAAGATAGCAACGATGTAAAAAAAGATCCCACCGCCATCGCGGGAATTTCGGATACCATCCGCAGGCAACTGCAGGGGCAGGCTCCCTACATCATCAACGCCGGCGTGTATTACGACAATGCGGCCAGCGGCACCAAAGTGACCCTGGTATATAATGTTGCCGGTACGCGCATCTATGCGGCCGGGCCCTCTTTCCTGCGGTCCGCCCAGTTCCCCGGTTCGCTGTACAGGGGCTCGCTGTTCGAACTGCCCCGTCACCTGCTGGACTTCACTGTGAGCCAGCGCGTTTTCAGGTCGCTGCAAATAAAAGCCACTATTCAGAACCTGCTGAACGAGCCGATCAGGATGGCGGAAGATTTTGACGGCAATTTCAAATACACGAAAGGCGGATGGGACAGTGAGGGGAACATCACCGGCGATACCAAAGCGCTGAACTTCAATCCCGGCCGGTACTACGTGCTGAACTTCATTTATTCCTTTTAACGATAAGCAGAACAAGACATGAAAATAAACACATCAATATACCGTAAGCCCGCAGTGCTTTTCCTGGTGCTGCTGCTGGCCGCTTCCTGCAAAAAGGCGGACCGGGCGTATGACAAATTGCTGGACATCCCTGAACTTGAGCTGGGCAGCGGGTTCATTTACAAAGGCTCCTACCTGGTGGGAGACACCATGGTGATGTATGGCCGGCTGAACCCTTCCAAAAGCGATTTCAAAGTAAGGATAGGGAATGCAGCCGCGCCGATGCTGGCATGGAGGAACATCCCGAAAGACTCGCTGGGCGTAGGCGGCAGCATCTTTGCGAACGGCCTCGACGAAGTGAAACTCAAGATCACTTCCGCCATGGGCGCCGGAGAAGAAAGACAGGTACACATCACCTCGGGGGGCCTTACCATCGAAGGACCTGCTGTAGACATCCTGCTTACTTCCCCCGATACCACTTCCTTCAACTACGCACTCCGGCTGGGCCTGTATTATTACATGCCGGAAGCCGGTACAAAACTGTTCTATTGCGTGAATGGGAAAGGAAGCATCTACCTTTACGAATCCGGCATCATCAAAGCGATCCGCAACCGCAGAGCTTCCGCCATTGTAACCGATTTCACGGACCAGTACGGCAGTTTTACCATCCATACCCTGTACGGCGGCGGGGCGGACTTCCATGAACGTTACGTGTATTTTTCCGCCCTCACTGAGGAAAACAGTACTGAAGCGGCCAGCAATCACATCTTCCGCCTGTGCCGTTATGATATGGAAACGCAGGAACTGAAAGCACTGAACCGCACGCTCATTCCGAAAGATCCCAATATGGCCACCCTGGAGCGCGCCTTCCTTCCTTACGAAGGCAACATATCAGCGGCGAAACTACAGGCGGTAACCGGTATTTTCCCGGATAGCTCCGGCAACGTTGTACTGGCCATGCAACATTTCATCCATCAACCCACCCCCCTGAACAACCGGCTGAACATCATAGCCAATCTGCGGGCAGACGGGGCTCTGAAATACCAGTTCAAAAACCAGGACTACAACTTCCAGTATTACGATCCCGCTTCCGGCGGCTTAAAGAATACCCGCAACGTTCCCGGCGTATCCATTGCAGGAGACAAGTACCGCATATCGCCCAACGAAAAATTACTATACCAGATATCACCGGTGGGCTGGACCAACAGCGGCTATAAAATGTACGACCTGATAACCGGCGACCTTCTGAACAGTTTCACACCAAAGGAAGAAACCGGCAACTGGGTGCTGGAAGGCCCTTTCAGCTCGCTTACTTTCAGGGACCAGCACGGCTTCAGCAATTTCTACAGTCATTTCCCCTTGCCCGGCAAAAGATTGTTGCTGTTGCTGAACCGGTTCCAATATTTATCGGAGCACAGAACCACCGTACTGAACTTCTCCAGCCATACCGCTTCGCCTTACGCGCCTCTCCTGGATGAAGGGGGCCTTTTCGACAATGGCAGTTACATCGAGGATCCCGTGCTGAACTATGATGAGCAGGGGCACCTGTATATTTTCTCCGCCACGGCAAGGGAAATACTTAAAACAGAAAAAAAATAAGTCATGTACATCTCCGCTATATACCATAAGCCCGGAAAGCGCCGTCTTATTACATCTTGTGTGATGGCCGGCATCCTGTGCATAACAGGCGGCGCCTGTAAAAAACTGCAACCGGCAAACGATATTCCGCCGGACGCGGCCGTCAATTTATTTAACGCCTCCCAGGTTATACAGGCCACCGGTCCTTTTGACCAGAAAAAAATATACGTGGACGGGTACGATACTACCGGCTCACAATATGTATACTTCAATTACCAGTCCGGCCGGCCACTGGAATACCCCGTGGAAACCCTGGCGCCCGGTACCGTGCCAGGCATTCCCTATATGCGGCTGCAGGCGGGCAGTCACGAATTCACATTCACGAATGCCGCAAAATTCAAAGCAGGCGATATCAGTTCGGATTTCCCCGCGGGCACGCTGCATCAGTTATACCTGGCAGACGGCATCCCGGCATCAGACAGTCTTGCTACCTACAACGTGCTGCGCGTGGAAGAAGACCGCAGGCAGCCGGCGGGAAAGGTGCGCGTAAGATTTGTACATCTCAGCCCCGATGCCGGCAATTTCAAAATGTACCGTATGGACGCGAACAATAACCGCCTATTTAGCGGCCTGCCTGCCGAAATCACTTATGGCGCCGCATCGCCGTACGCAGAACTGGATACGGCCGGAGCTATCAACCAGCGGCTGGTGCTGCATTATTTCCAGGGCGCGGATACATTGTCCAGTCTCCTTTCCACTTCCGTTCCGGCTGAGCCGGGCACTTCCTACGTCATTGTGATCAACGGGTTTAAGGGAAAACACGCTATTAAAAATCCGACCGGCCGCAGCCAGTCCGGCACTGTGGAATACGAAACCATCAATTTTGAAGCTACGCTGGCAGGTTATGTGCGGCGCAGCTATTGATCAGCAAAACAATACTTTATCAGTATGAGAAAAATATTCATCCTCTGCTTTTTTATAATGGGCGCCTGGTTTATCCTGCTCCCATCCTGCAAAAAGAACGATCCCGCGCCCTCCGGTGTTATTATCACCGGTGTATCTCCGGCAGAAGCATTTCCCGGCGAAACCGTAACCATCACCGGCACACAATTCAGCGCCGTGGCCGGAGAGAACCATGTGTATTTTAATAACATCGAGGCCATCGTAAGCAGCAGCACTGCTACTGAGCTAAAAGCCGTAGTGCCCCAGGGCGCCGCCACCGGCAAGGTAAAGGTGGAGCTGAACGATGTTTTCGCGGAATCTCCTTCCGATTTTGTAGTGAAACAGGCCACTGGCAGCGCACCTGTCATTACCAGCTTTTCTCCCGCAAGCGGCGCGGCCGGCGCTGATATTACCATCACGGGCCATCACTTCAGCACGGCGGCGGCGCAGAACAATGTGCTGTTCAATGAAACAGTGGCCACCGTCGTAACGGCAGATTCCACCAGCCTGACCGTAAAAGTGCCACAGGGTGCCATTACAGGGGCCATTACCATCACGGTGGAAGGCCGCGCTGTATCGTCACAACAGGCATTCGCGGTAGAAGATCCCGCCGCACCGGCCCCGGAGGTAACGGAGTTTGCCCCGCAGGAAGGCATAGCGGGGGACGTTATTATCATACGCGGCCATCACTTCAGCAGGCGGCCGGAAGAAAACCTGGTCACCATCGGCGGCAAAAACGCAAGGGTAACACAGGCCGATAGCAATCAACTCAGGGTAGAGATCCCCGGGGAAGCGGCAACGGATAAGATCGCCGTTAAAGTGAATGGAAAAGAAATCAGCACTACGCAGGAGCTGACCGTTTTCCAGTTCCCCGTCATTGCCTCCTACTCCCCCGTATCCGGCCCTCCGGGCACGGAAGTGACGGTGCAGGGCGAGCATTTTGGCCTCACTCCGGGCGCCAATACCGTGTATCTTGAATTCTCCCGCGCGCAGGTGACCTATGCCAGTGGAAACATGCTGAAGCTGATCGTACCGGAGGGTGCAAAATCAGGCAAGATAAGCATCACGGCAAACGGCATTACCACCCGCAGCAATACTGCATTTGAGATCACCGGCCTCTGCGAAACCCCGCAGGAAATAGGCTCTTATGACCTCAATGCAACAGTCGGGCAGGAATTTATGTTCATGGTGTTGTGCGCCAGCCGCACGCCGGAGAAAAATGTCATTACATGGGGCGGAGGAGCGGTAAGTACCGCCCATAAAGTAGTAGACGCCACCAATACGATCGGGGAAGGATATTCTTTTGTGTACGTTACAGTTCCCCAGGGCGCCCAGGACGGGCTCGTGACCATCACGGTGAACGGCCAGGGCGTCAGTTCGTTCGATACTTACTACATTCAACAGTAAATACACCTGCAGAAATACAACAAAGGCCATGAACGACTTCATGGCCTTTGTTGTATTTACGGTCCGGGAATGCAACTTATCCGGCCCCCCTTCGTCTTTACATCATGCGGAACGGGCATTTTATCCCATAAAAGCCGGTATTTGTCACAAGCCGCGCTTTCCTGCTCCGTTCCGTGTTTATTTTGTAAATTATATGACCAAACCCTGAATACTATGCGCCTCTATTCCTTATTGCTATTATTAGCCCTTCCCGCCGTTGCCTGCGCCCAAAGCACGGCGGACAATATCCGCAAAGTGGAGAACAATCTTGCCGGCTGGGTGAATATCGAAAACGAAGCACCCACGCGCTGGACCATCGAAGAACGGATGAAAGTCCACAATGTGCCCGGCCTCACGATCTGCGTCATCCGCGATTACAAGCTGGAATGGGCCAAAGGTTACGGATATGCGGACAAAGAAGCAAATATCCCCGTGACCCCGCAAACCCTTTTCCAAGCGGCCTCCATCAGTAAATCACTGAATGCCGTGGGTATCCTCAAACTGGTCCAGGAAGGCAAGCTCAGCCTTGATGCGGACATCAATACCTATCTCAAAACATGGCATCCTTCCGCCGATTCCGGTAAGATCACCATCGCCCACCTGCTGAGCCATACCGCGGGCCTCAGCGTACATGGATTCCCCGGTTATGAAATGGGCGATACCATCCCCACCGTGGAGCAGATCCTTCGCGGGGAAAGGCCCGCCAATACACGCGAGGTAAAACCGCTGTTCGCACCCGGTGTAAAGATGCAGTACTCCGGCGGCGGCACTACCGTTACGCAACTGATAGAAACCACCGTAACGGGCATTCCCTACGACCAGTTCATGCAAAAAGAAGTGCTGAACCCGCTGGGCATGACAGGCAGTTTTTACACACAGCCCGCTCCTGAAAACAAAAGAGCTTTACTGGCCACCGCTTACAACCGGGAAGGAAAGGCCTATAAAGGGAAATATCACGTCTATCCTGAAATGGCCGCCGCCGGCCTCTGGACAAATCCCACCGACCTTTCCAAATACATTATCGAAACGCAGCTGGCCCTGCAGGGAAAATCCGCCAAAGTCCTGAACCAGGCCATGACCCAAACCAGGCTCACACCTTATGTCGGTAAAAACAACGCGCTCGGGGCGTTTATCATCATCGACCAACGTTATTTTAATCACAACGGCGGCAACGAAGGTTTCCGCTGCGTGTACTACGGCAGCCTGGACGGCGGCAATGGTCTTGTGGTAATGGTGAATGCGGACGACTTCAATGTGATAGAGGAGGTAACACGCAGTATTGGGATCACTTACGGCTGGGAGAATGACTTTTACAAGCCGGAGAAAGTAACCTCCGCTCCTTTGCCCGCAGATTCAGTGCAGCAATACGTAGGCAAATACCAATTCCGGGATGTACCCCTGCTGGTGGAAGCCAAAGAAGGAAAACTATACGCGACCGTGCGTGACGGCGCTCCCATGCGCATGTATTACACCACCACAGGCGATTTTGTGCTGATGGAAGAACGGGGCCACCTGAAGCTGGTGAACGGTGACTTCACTGTTGGCGAAGGCCAGGGATCCATCACCTTCAAACGCCAGCCCTGATCCCCATTTATCCGCATTAATACGGCTACAAATACAAAAGGCCATGACAACCGTCATGGCCTTTTCTGATATACGTTACGGGTAGACTATACTTTCAGTAATGCTTTTACCGGGTCTTTGCCAAACAGCAGCTGTTCGGGGTTTTCCAGCATATCTTTCACACGTACCAGGAAACTCACGGATTCACGGCCGTCGATGATGCGGTGGTCGTAGCTGACTGCTACATACATCATGGGGCGGATCACCACCTGGCCGTTCACAGCCATGGGGCGCTCCTGTATCTTGTGCATGCCCAGGATGGCGGACTGCGGGATGTTGATGATCGGCGTGCTCATCAGTGAGCCGAATACCCCGCCATTGGTGATGGTAAAGGTGCCGCCGGTCATTTCTTCCATGGTCAGCTTGCTCTCCTTGGCTTTGGTGGCCAGTTCCACCACTTTCTTTTCGATGTCCGCCATGCTCATGCTTTCCGCGTTGCGGATCACAGGTACTACCAGCCCTTTGGGAGCGGATACGGCAATGGAGATGTCGCAGAAGTCGTGGTATACCAGTTCTTCCCCGTCGATGTAAGCGTTTACGGCAGGGAATTCCTGCAGTGCGAAACATACGGCTTTGGTGAAGAAACTCATAAAGCCGAGGTTCACACCATGGGCGGTTTTGAAAGTCTCTTTGTATTTGGCGCGGATAGCCATGATGTTGGTCATGTCCACCTCGTTGAACGTGGTGAGCATGGCCGTGGTGTTTTTGGCTTCCACCAGCCTGCGGCTAACGGTTTTGCGGAGATTACTCATCTTCTCGCGGCGTTCGTTGCGGCTGAACATTTCGTGGCCGATGGCAACGCCGGGATTTTCGAGAGCGGCCAGCACATCATCTTTCATGATCTTGCCATAAGCGCCGGTGCCTTTGATGGAAGCGGGGTCCACCTTTTTGTCCGCAATAACGGCCGCGGCAACGGGCGTGGCTTTGATATCATTAGGGATGGAGGTGACAGGGGCCTGTTGTGCCTGGGGCGCGGCCTTGGGGGCGGGAGCGGCGGCCTGCTGTGCGGGCGCTGCTTTGCCTGCGGGGCGGGCGGCGGCGGTATCTATCTGGCAGGCTACATCACCGATCTTGAGGGTATCGCCCTCTTTCGCGATGGTTTTGAGCACACCGGCTTCTTCCGCGTTCAGTTCGAAAGTGGCTTTTTCAGATTCCAGCTCGCAGAGCACTTCGTCCCTTTCCACGTATTCGCCGGACTGTTTCAGCCATTTGATCAGCGTCACTTCGCTGATGGATTCACCAACGGTGGGCACTTTAATATCCACGGTACCTTTATTCACGGCAGGGGCTGCGGGAGCGGCTGCTTCGGCGGGGGCGGCGGCTGGTGCAGCTGGTGCCGCTGGTGCCGCGGCTGCGGGGGCAGCTGCTGCGGGTGCTTCAGGCTGCGCGGCGCCTGCGCCTTCGGTATCAATAGTACAGGCCACATCCCCGATCTTCAGGGTGGCGCCTTCGGGAGCCAGTATCTTTAAAACGCCTGCCTTCTCAGCATTCAGTTCAAATGTGGCCTTCTCTGATTCCATTTCACACAATACTTCGTCCTGCTTCACAATATCGCCGTCTTTCTTCAGCCATTTTGCAATGGACACCTCGCTGATGGATTCTCCTACCGTAGGAACTTTAATTTCGATTATCATGAGTATTACCCTCCCGTGAAAAGTAAGTAGTTAAAAATTAAATATTAAAAGCCGTATCAATTATTTCCTGTTGTTCCTGCGCGTGTACTTTGGAATACCCGGTAGCAGTGGCTGCGCTCGGGTTCCGGCTGATCACGCCGTAGTTGAACTGTTTGAGGTTCATCTGGAGGAAACCGGCAGCGCCCATATTCAGGGGCTCTTCCTGCACCCAGAACCAGGTGGCGCCTTTGTATTTCTGCTGGATAGCTTCCAGCTGCCCAACCGGCAGCGGGTACAGCTGCTCCATTCTCACGATCGCCACGTCTTTGCGGTCTTCCTTCATTTGTTTCTCGCTCAGGTCGAAGTACATTTTGCCGCTGCACAGCAGTACTTTTTTCACGCGCGATGCGTCTGTGATAAACGGATCGTCCAGCACTTCCTTAAACCCTCCCTGTACAAAATCCGCCACGGGGCTGTAGCTGCGTACGTGACGCAGGTTCGCTTTGGGCGAGAAGTTGATCATCGGTTTGCGGAAAGGCCATGCCAGCTGGCGGCGCAATGCATGGAAGAAACTGGCGGCGGTGGTGCAGTTCGTCACAAAGATGTTCTGCTCCGCGCACTGCTGTAAGAATCTTTCCAGGCGGGCGCTGGAGTGCTCGGGGCCCTGGCCTTCGTAACCGTGCGGCAGCAGCAGCACCAGGCCGCTCTGCTTCTGCCATTTGGTTTCGGCGGAAGTGATGAACTGGTCGATGAGCGTTTGCGCGCCGTTCATAAAGTCACCAAACTGCGCTTCCCAGATGGTGAGCGCGTAAGGATTGGCGATGGAATATCCGTATTCAAAGCCCAGCACAGCAAATTCGCTGAGCAGGGAATTGTAGATCCTGAATTTACCCTGTGTGTCGCTGAGATTGCTGAGGCGGCTGTATTCTTCGTCCGTCTCTTCGTTGCGCAGCACGGCGTGGCGGTGGGAAAAAGTTCCCCTTTTCACGTCCTGCCCGCTGAGGCGCACGTCGCGGCCGTCTTTCAGGATGCTGGCGTAAGCCAGCAGTTCACCTGAAGCCCAGTCCAGCAAGCCCTGTTCGGTAAACAGCTTTTGTTTGTCCTGCAACAGCTTCTCCACTTTACGCAGCGGCTTAAAACCCTGCGGGATGGCCATGATGGCAGCAAACAGCTGGTCAAGGTCCGCCTGCGGAATAGCGGTGGCGGGTGATGCCGCAAAATCTTCCGGTGTGCTTTTCCGCAGTTCTTTCCACCAGAGGTCCGGTGTTTGGTATTTGTAAGGAAGCGGGTGCTGTTTGATATCGTCCAGTCTTTCCTGGAGGTCCGCCCAGAAGGTTTTTTCCATTTCGGTGGCAAGGGCGGCATCCACATCGCCGTTGGCGATCAGCTGCTGGGAATATATTTCGCGCGGGTTCGGGTGTTTGTCGATGGCGGAGTACAGCTTCGGCTGGGTGAACTTCGGGTCATCCCCTTCGTTGTGTCCATGCTTGCGGTAACAAACCATATCGATATAAATATCGGAGTTAAATTCCTGGCGGTAACGGGTGGCGATCTCGGCTACTTTCACCGTGGCTTCCACATCGTCCCCGTTCACATGGAATACCGGCGCCTGCACGATAGAAGCTACGCTGGTACAGTAATCGGAGGAACGGGCGTCTTCAAAGTCCGTGGTAAAACCGATCTGGTTGTTGATCACGAAGTGCATGGTGCCGCCGGTGTAATACCCTTTGAGTTTGCTCATCTGCGCCACTTCATATACCACACCCTGGCCTGCCACGGCGGCGTCGCCATGGATGAGTATGGGGAGTATCTTGTCGTAATCGCTGTTATAGATCACGTCTGCCTTGGAGCGGGAGAACCCGATCACCACGGGGTCTACTACTTCGAGGTGCGAAGGGTTCGGCGTGAGCTGCACGTTCACTTCTTTGCCGGCCGGCGTCTGGATGCTGGCGCGGAAACCGAGGTGGTATTTTACGTCGCCGCTGCCCATGGTAGTGTCCGGGATGGCGGTGCCTTCAAATTCGGAGAATATCTGTTCGTATGTTTTACCCAGGATGTTCGCCAGGATGTTCAGGCGGCCGCGGTGGGCCATGCCTATCACGGCTTCCTGCACACCGTATTCGGCTGCGGTGCTGATCATGGCGTCCAGTGCGGGAATGGTGGTTTCGCCGCCTTCCAGGGAAAATCTCTTCTGACCGATGTATTTGGTGTGGAGGAACTTTTCGAACATCACGCCCTGGTTCAGTTTGCTCAGGATGCGTTTTTTCTGGTCCACGGTGAGGGGCTTGCGGATGGTGGTTTCCATTTCTTTCTGGAGCCATTCCATACGGGCCGCGTCGTTGATATAGGTAAATTCCAGCCCTACTTTGGAAGCGTATACTTCCTGGAGGTGCTGCACGATCTTTTCAAGGGGGGCTTTGCCGAGGCCGATCACCTGGCCGGCAAAAAATTCTGTTTTCAGGTCCGCGTCGGCGAGGCCGAAAAACTTCAGGTCCAGGTTTGGCTGGCGGTCTTTCCTTTCACGGATGGGGTTTGTTTTGGCAATCAGGTGCCCTTTTTTGCGATATGCCTGGATGAGGCGGAACACACCCAGTTCCTTCACTAGCTGATCGCTGCTCACCGGTAAAGAAGAGGCGCCGGAGGCCGGGGCCGCCGCTTTACCGTTGGTAGTGCTTACCGCGAAATCGAAACCTTCAAAAAATTTGATCCATTCAGGATCCACGGAGGAAGCATCTGCGCGGTATTGCTGGTACAACGATTCAATATACGCCGGGTGCGAGTTGGTGACAAACGAAAAGTCCTTCATTTACAACGAATTTAAGCTTGGTCTTTGATTCTCATTCCCTAATAACACCAAAAAAGGGTGCCGGGATCTTAAAATCTTTGATTCTCTTGTCCTTATAACTCAATCTGCGCTTTTATAACTCATTTTGAGTTAATCGGGATTGCAAATATCGATAAAGATTTGGGATTTTCAGGTATTTAGCACGGCTGTTTTATGATTTAACCCGTGGTTTCCCATGTATAATATGTGTATAATTTGTTATCTTTGAGCTGGCTAAAAATTTAGTCCGCCTGCAAATACCTGCTTTTTATTTTTGTTTATAAAAAGATAAAACATACCTTTGCCGTCCGAAACTTGAAATTTATACAATGGCAAACCATAAAGCAACGAAAAAAGACGTACGTCAGAGCAGAAAGCGTAATGAGCGTAACCGTTACTACGGTAAAACTACCCGTAATGCCATACGGGATCTGAAGAAACTGACCGATAAGGCAGCAGCTTCTGAGAATTTACCGGAAGTAATCTCCATGATTGACAAACTGGCGAAACGTAACATTATCCACAAAAACAAAGCAGCCAACCTGAAGAGCAAGCTCTCCAAGAAGGTGAACACCCTGGCGTAAACCTGGCTGGTTTTAATATTTTTCGGCTCTTCCCTGTAAAAGGGAAGGGCTTTTTTTATTTCGATTCAGTAATAAGTGGTTGATTATCAGCCACGATCTCCTCGGCATAACGCGCCCGGCGATCTCATTTCCCGTCTGCCCGGCTGATACCTGTGAAACTACCCCTCCACTACTGTGTGAACGCTTTTACCCTGCTTTTGGAACGCTTTTACTATACTGTTAGAACGCTTTTACCCTGCTTTGTCATTACTGTTAGGCTACTGTATCACTACTGTAAGACTACTGTATTAATACTGTTTCGGTACTATCAGGCTACTGTAAACCTATTTTAGGACGGGACCCACTGTAAACCAATATCAGTATTTTCTAACAACGAGTGTAAACCTATAACAGGACAAGACCGGGATTGTACGAAAAAAAGGCGACCTAGGTTAGAGGCCGGTTAGACGTAGGTTAGAGGCCGGTTAGACCGGGTTTTTACCTAGGTTAGACGTAGGTTAGAGGCCGGTTAGAAAATGATTTTTGCCAGGTTGCAGGAGGAACGGATGCCGATCCGGGCCCATATGTCGCCCCTTGCACCGGCAGCCCTAAATTCTTACATTTATCCCCTGAACCGCTTATTTCAGCCAAATATCATTGATTTACAACAATTTAAACCAAATGACGAGGACCCTCCAGGTTATCCTGCTCCTGCTTTGCGCCGTTTTTTCCCTTTCTGCCCAGGACCTTACCACCAAATACGAACGTACCGGCACCAAGGAGACCGTTACGTACCAGGAATGTATTGCTTACTGGAAAATGCTCACCAAACGTTTTCCGCAGCTTAAAATGACCGAAATCGGCATTACGGATGCCGGGTATCCCCTTCACCTCGTCATCCTCTCCCAGGACAAGGATTTTAACTTCGCCAGCCTCAAAAAGAAAGATAAACGCGTGATACTCATCAACAACGGCATCCACCCCGGCGAACCGGACGGTGTGGACGCCAGCATGATGCTCGCCCGCGACATCCTCCAGGGTAAAAAGAAACTCCCCGGCAATATCGTTCTCGCCATCATCCCCCTGTACAACATCGGCGGCTCCCTGAACCGGAGCGCTTTTTACCGGGTGGATCAAAACGGCCCGGACGAATTCGGCTCCCGCGGCAACGCCCAGAACCTGGACCTCAACCGCGATTTTATCAAAGCCGATTCCCGCAACGCCCGCGCCTTCCAGCAGATCTACCATCTTACGGACCCGGACGTGTTCGTGGACAACCACGTGAGCAACGGTGCTGACTACCAGCACATTATGACCCTGCTCACCACCCAGCACGGCAAAATGGGCGGCCCCATGGGCGATTTTATCCACGATACCTTCGAGCCGGGACTGTACCGCCTCATGAAAGAAAAAGGCTACGACCTTCTCCCCTACGTGAACCACTACGGCAACACGCCGGACAGCGGCTGGGTAGCCTATGTGGACGGCCCCCGTTATTCCAGCGGCTACACGACGCTGTTCCACACCTTCGGTTTCGTGCCGGAAACGCATATGCTGAAGCCTTACAAACAACGCGTGGAAGCCACTTATGCCCTCATGGAATGTTTTATCCGTTTTACCAGCGAAAACAGCGCAAAGATCCGGCAGCTGCGAGAGCAGACGAAAGCCACCGTCAAATCGCAGGACAAATTCCCGCTCGCCTGGAACCCGGATATGAACCAGCACGAGCTGTACACCTTTAAAGGATACACCGCCGGGTACAAACCCAGCGAAATATCCGGCCTGCCCCGTCTTTTTTACGACCGGTCCAAACCTTACGAAAAACAGATCAGGATCTTCAACACCTTCCTCCCCGCGGACTTCGTGACCAAACCCGAAGCCTACATCATCCCGCAGGGCTGGTGGGCCGTGATAGAACTGTTGCAGAACAACCGCGTGGCCATGCGCCGCTTCACACAGGATACCAGCATTACCGTGGAAGCCTACCGCATCGAAGATTATAAAACGCCGCAGCGCCCGTATGAAAAACATTACCTGCACAACGGCGTAAAAGTGAGCAGCAATAAACAAACCCTGAAGTTCCTCAAAGGCGATTATTACATCCCGATGAACCAGACGGCCAACCGTTACCTGGTGGAAACGCTGGAACCCACGGGCGGCGATTCCTTTTTTGCCTGGAATTTCTTTGACGCCATACTCGGCCAGAAAGAAGGGTATTCCACCTATGTGTTCGAAGATACGGCCGGGGACTACCTGAAGGAACATCCCGAACTGAAAAAAGAACTGGAACAGCAGCGCGCAAAAGACAGCGCCTTTGCCAAAAGCGCGTCCGCCCAGCTGAACTTTGTATACCGCAATTCCCCCTGGAACGAACCGGGGTTTATGCGTTACCCGGTGTACAGGGTGGTGAAGTGATGATAATTTTTATATCCTGTACCTATGATAACACTCCTGACTCTCGCACTGATCGTGTTTCACCTGGTTGTGATCACCCGCCTGCTCACGGTGGACGCCCGGGAGAAAAAACCCAACCGGCTGCATGAGCCCACCATGAAGCAGATAGTGGGTTTCTGCGCTTTGGTACTGGTCATTGGAGGTTCTATGGTGCTGGTACTTCCGGGTATACTGGTGGGGTACCTGGGGGATTGGGTGATGCGGAAGAATGGGAAAAATAAATCATGACGGAAACCTATACATATGAAGTCCCGAAGGAATTCCCGCCCGAAGCCATAGCACTGGTGGTCCTTTACGTGATAGTAGCACTACTGATCGTGCGGGTACTGCTCCGGCACAAGGAGACGAACCAGTCATTGTACGAAGAAGGCATGCTGAAAGCCCTCCGGAAACAAACCAATACGGTCACCAAAGTCCGGGAGCTGACGGTGTTGCTTTGCGTGGAATATAACCCGGAGAACTATGCCTATCTGAAAAAAAGATTAACTGATCCGGAAGAAACAGAAGAAGGAGAATATACTTTCACGGTGACGAAATCAGCCTACAATCTTTTCCTCTGCGAGTTTTTTGACCAGCACGGGCAATATTGCAGGGTGCTGGTATCCGAACATTATGAATCGAACTTCCGGCCGAAACTGCTGGACCTTTTCAGGTACGGGCCGCAGGTGCCGTTTTCTGTGAAGGTGGGGAGTGATCGGTCACTCAACTAATACTATGATTGCATGACAGATGTTCTTTATGAAATAAATGTATCCGCCGCCAATCACCGGAAAAGAAAACGCGCTGTACCAACGGCGTACTTCATTGGTTTTGCTTTACTGGCAGTTATCCCTCTCATGAGTGGCTCCTGGAAACTGGTACTACCGGCAGCACTGATCATCCTCTTGCATTACATATGGGACATACGGAAACAACGGTATTTTATTACTTCGCTTACCATAACCCCGCAGAAGATCAGGATACGTTACCTGGAAAAAGATGAGGAAAAATATATCGAAGAAGTGCCCCAACATATCGAGATCACAAGAGAATCGTGGTACGGCTACCGGACCGGCAGGAAATATAAACTGGTCATTTATCATAACGGGGAAAAGATCCAGCAATACCACAACCGGGACTGGACGGAATTGATGATTTTGAATGCGGAGCGGCATTTTAAGGAGTTACTTAACAATATACCTGCATGACAAATGCCACTTACGAAATAAAAGTTCCGCCGCGCAGAAGCTATAAGCATGTCAGGCAGGAAGTATGGCTGGTGACGTTTATTGTTGCCCTCATTCCCGTTGGGTTGCCACTGGTATTCGGCGCCTGGCAGGGTACCATCCTGATGGGAGCGATCGTTTTAGGCTTTGCATCTATGATTTTACAGTGGAGCCAATATTACATCACCCACCTCCGCATCACGGCAGAGCAAGTGGAGATCCGGTATCTAAAAAAAGGCGAAGAGAAATATATAACAGACCGTCCTGAATATTTCGAATTCAGTTATCAGACGTGGACAAATTCGAATGAGGGGATGATGTATAAGTTGAAAGTTCATTACAAAGGGAAACTGATATTACAGCAGTACCCGACCAGTGATTGGGCAGGGCAAAAAGTTGAAGAGACTGTGCAGTTTTTTAACTATCATTTTCCAGCAACAGGATAGATATGCCTGTATTAAATCGCAATTAAATAGTCGCCCTTTTGAGGAAACTTCCGTATCTTATTGATATGAAAAAGGCAAAAAATAATAATCTTACAGATCTTGATCAGTTTATTGAAAAAGAATATGGCAAACGCGGAACTAAAAAGCGTGAAGATTTCGAGGCAGGATATGAGGTTTTTAAACTTGGCTCAATATTGCACGAAGCAAGATTAGCTAAGGGCTTAACACAAGAAGAACTTGCAGCGAAAGTAGGGAAGAATAAATCCTTCCACTTTACAAAGAATAGTTGAAATAGGGTTAGGCGGCAGAGTTAAGGTTTCAATCAGCTTGTAATTACATCAGAATTTATTTCTCCATCAGCATGAACGTATACCACTTAAATCGCAGCTTTCCTCAACAGCATAAACGTATGCTGCTCCCCATAAAAATTGTTGTACAACAAAACAGTTTTCGCCGGCCCGATCTCCAGCTCCTTCACAGCCGCCCACAAACCGAAAGCCCCTGCGGTATCGTATTCCCCGCAATAAGGCTTGAAGTAAAATACGCGGGCATCGGAAAACTCCCCTTCCACCCCGTCATAAAAATGACCGTACTGCGTATCGCCGTTGCGGCCTGATACCAGCAAATCGATTTCCTCCGCCGCGATATCCTGTGAGGACAGGAACGCCTGAAGCGCCTGCTGCAGCTCTTCGCCAGATGGTTTGTACACCATCTTAATACCTTCCAGGCAAATGTCCGATGGTTTTGAAGAAAACAGGAAAAAGGTGGCGCCTTCTCCGGATATAGAACCCGTGGTATTGGAATCGAGCAGCTCCGCGGGTTGCGTCAGTTCGTTTTTCCAGTAGCCGATGCGGCTTTTGATATAAAAATGTTCATCCGTCATTTCATCGAAAGCGCCTGTGAGCACTTCGGTGGCATTGCCTTCCGCCAGCTGCATCATGCTGTCCAGCACGGCGTGCTCAAACGAAAAGCCGCGGTGCACGAAAGTATTGTTGTATTCCGTGCATTGCTGCTGCAGGGCGATGAGGCCATTCACGGAATTGTACGTCGATTGAATGAAGGGAGTGGGATTCAGCGCGGTTTCTGCGTAGTCGCGGATGTTGTGCAGGAACTTTTCAGTGTCCTGCAGGCTGCCGCGGCCTGTGCCGGTGATGATGGCGCCGGGTACACTAGTATTGCTATTACGAAGGCATTGTAAAGCAGCCACCAGTCCCATTTTGAGCACGCGGCTCATACGGCGCAGGCTGTTTGGCGGGATAAAACCGCTGTAGTCAGGCTCTTTCACGCGCATCATGCTTTTGCCCTCCAGCGTGAGCAGCTGCGGTGCAAAATGGCCTGCAAAACTCTCCTGCGGAGAGATGGCGGCACAACCCCTTATGTAACACTTAGCCTTCATATTTGCTGAACACCAGCGAGGCATTGTTCCCGCCAAAACCGAAGGAATTGGAGATCACGTTGCGCACGGGATACTCTTCCAGCAGTTTGGTTTCGGGTGTAATGCCCAGCTCTTCCATTTTTTCTGAGAAATTAAGATTGGGAAATATCATCTGCCGGTTGATAGCCAGCACGGAAAAGATCGCTTCGATAGCACCCGCGGCTGCCAGGGTATGGCCGGTGAAAGGTTTGGTGGAACTGAATTTCGGCACTTCCGTACCAAATAAACGCTCCAGCGCTTTGCCTTCGGACGCATCATTGTTGAGCGTAGCGGTGCCGTGCACATTGACGTACTGCACGTCGGCAATGGCCCTGCCGCTCATGGCCAGCGCTTTGCGCATAGCTTCAAAAGCGCCGTCTCCTTCCGGGGAAGGGGCGGTAGGGTGAAATGCCTCGTTGGTATTGCACCACCCGCTGAGCTCCGCCATTACCCTCGCTTTGCGCGCACGCACCAGCGATTCGCTTTCCAGTACCAGGTACGCTGCGCCTTCTCCGAGGTTGAGGCCGTTGCGCTGCTGGTCGAAAGGACGGCAGAATTGTTTGTCGATATTTTTGAGGGAATTAAATCCGTTGATGGTAAAACGCGTGAGCGCTTCCGTGCCGCCGCAAACGGCTCTTTGCACCAATCCCTGCTGAATAAGCCTGGCGCCGTACATCAGCGCGTTGGCGGAAGACGAGCAGGCGGTGCTGATGGTGGTCACGTACTCGCGGATGCCGGTTTCATCGGCAATGCGCTGGGTACAGTCCGCACAATCCAGCGTATCGATGTATTTAAGGAAGGTGCCTTCTTTCTCCGGGTCCAGTATATCGAAATAAACTTTTTCCGTATCGCACATGCCGCCTACGGTGGAGGCATTGATAAATGCAGCAGGCAATTCGCGGGGATCGCTGATGCCGGCGGACATCAGCGCCTCCTGCATGGCAGCGAGGCCCAGTAAAGTGGTGCGGGTAAATTCAGGAGAGCCGGGTTTACCGGCCCGTTCCGCCAGTTCTTCCGTACTCAGCTTCACCTCTCCTACCGGCAATACTTCCCGGTGGATGGTTTCAATATACCGGGTATGGCCCAGCCCGCTTTGTTGCGCACGCAGGCTTCGGAAGTTTTCCTCCACATTGTTGCCAATGGCGGAGATCATACCCATGCCGGTTATAAACACACGTTCAGCCATCCCGTTCTTTACAGCTAATTAAGCTACTTGTTTGCTCGTGATGAATTCGGCCATGGTCTGAACACTCTGAAGTATCTTGCGGCCTTCACGCGGATCTTCCACTTTGATCTGGTAGTTTCTTTCCAGCAGCACCATCAGCTCGAGTGAATCGATGCTGTCCAGGCCCAGACCTTCGCCAAACAGCGGGGCATTGTCGTCAATATCCTCCGGTTTGGTGTCCTGAAGGTTAAGGGCTTCGATGATCTGCTGTTTCAGTTTCAATTTTAACGCTTCCATAATTGTTGTAGGTTTTACGCCCAAGGCGCATTCCAGGGGAGTAAAAATAACTGTTTTAAGGTTGTTTAGAAAATGTTTTCCTATCCGATCCTGCGCTGCTCCACGATGGCGGCAATTGCCAGCATAATGGCGCCGCATCCCAGCAGCCTCGCAATGTCCGGCAGTATGTACCCGACATTACCGTTGCGCAGGTAAATATCATTGATGGCGTCCAGTCCCCAGCTGAGCGGGGACAGTCGACCTATCTTTTGCATCGTGTCCGGCATGATCTCCAGCGGTATCCATATGCCGCCGATGGCGCTCAGGATCACGATGGAAATGGCGCCGAAGTTAAGCGCCTGGTTCGGCGTTTTGAACAATGTGCCTATCAGGATGCCGTAGGCGGTGGCTGTAACGCCAATGCTGGCGGCCGTAAGCAATCCCGCCGCATGGTCCCCCCCCAGCTGCAGCCGCGGCAGGCCCAGCATCGGCAGGATGTAAATGCCCACGAGCATCATCAGGTAAAACTGCACCACGCATATGCCGACAAAAAACAGCAGTTTTCCCGAAAGGATGGAACCGTAATTGCCGGGAATGAGTTTCATGCGCACCAGGCTGCCGTCTTCCCGCTCACGGATCATGTTGCCCGCAATGGGAATAACGATAAAAAACATTGCGAAGATGCTCCAGGCCGGTACGTTGTGCTGTACGGAATTGGAGATCACGTCTATCTGTTTTCCCGCTCCCACGCCGGTTTCCTTCAGCCCCACAGCTTTCAGTTTGATGGCGGGGAAGGTATCCTGTGCGGCGGCGCTGTCTTTGCTTTTGAGCTGCATCTGGATCCGTTCCAGCAGCAGGTCCGTCTGCACCTGTGTCAGGAAATTATCCAATGCCTGCTGGATGGCGCTTTTGAATGCTTTTTTGGACGCGGGGTCGAAGTACAGCTGCACGGCCAGCGAGTCCGCCACAACGGCCTTTACGGGCAGTTGCGAGGCCAGGCCCATGCGTTTGGAAATGTCGTTCACGATCTTGTTCGCATTGCTGACGATCTCCGCCGTAGCGCCTTTCGGGATGGTGATGCTTATTTTGTACGCGCCTTCCGCGATGAGGCTTTGGGCTTTTTCTTCCGTGAGCGGCTGCTGCCCGAAGGAATCTATCACGTTGAACTGGCCGCTGGCGCCCAGCCCTTCGCGGATATAACGGCCCAGGCGGCCCTGGTCGTTGTCCACGGTGAGTATATCGAATTTTACTTCCTGGTAATCCTTAAAAGGCGCGTCCTGTATGAGGGCCATTACCGTGATGAGCACCAGCGGCATGGCAAACAGCAGCGTCAGCCCGGCTTTATCGCGCCTCAGCAGTAACCATTCCTTTCGTATCGTTGCAATGAGCCTTAACATGCTTTCTTTTTAATCCCTCACGGCGTGGCCGGTATAATGGAGGAATACATCTTCCAGGTTGCGGCAGTCATCCAGCCCATTGATCAGGTCCGCCGGGCTGCCCTGTACCACCAGTTTTCCTTCGTCCATGATCGCCACATCTTCACAGATCTGCTGCGCTTCTTCCAGCAGGTGCGAGGTATACAGCACGCTGTTGCCTTTTGCATTGTATTCGCGCAGGAACTGCAGGATCATACTGCGGCTTTGCACATCCACACCGGCGGTGGGCTCGTCCAGCACCAGCAGCTCCGGCTCGTGCAGGATGGCGGCGATAATGTTCGTTCTTCTTTTCATGCCCCCGGAAAACCGCCCAACTTCTTTATTGGCGGCCTTTTCAAGCCCGAATGCTTCCAGGTGGCCCATCACTTTATCTTTGAGGGCTTTGCCCTTAAAGCCGTACAGGTTGCCGAAATACACGAGGTTCTCCAACGCCGTGAGCTGCGGGAACAGTGCGATCTGCTGCGGCACGATGCCTACTACACGTTTGATCTGCTCCCTGCGCCCGGCTTCCTGCGGAATATCGAATATCCGCACCTTGCCCGCATCCTGTTTCACCAGCCCGCAGAGAATGGAGATGGTCGTGGTTTTGCCCGCGCCGTTAGGCCCCAGCAATCCCGCGATCTTACCTTCCGGGAATGAAAACGACAGCCCCCGCAGGCTGGGCGTAAGCGCGCCTGCGTAAGTTTTGTGGAGATCATTCACGGCAATGCTGTTCATATCCCTGCTTAGATTTTTACTTTGGATAAACGGCGGAACACTTTTTCTTCTTCATCGGCGATGTGCAGCAGCATATTGCCGAGGTCGCCGTAGGACATATTGTCCGCCGCGCGCGCCTTACATACCCTGCCGGCGGAGAATGCGAAGTTTCGCCAGAGGTCGCCCACAGCGGTCAGTTCTTTCCCGATCGCCTTCAGCTCTTCATTTTTCAGCAGCAAGCCCGCTTCCTGTAAAAAGGCGGCGTACATAAAACGGAATCCCGCGCCGCCGGTGCCGATCTCTTCCTGCATACGGATGATATTCCCGAGGTAAAGCCCCGCGCGGCGGTCACCCACTTTGGCGGGGTAATCCTTTACTCTTTTGGCGAGGAAACGGATACCTTTCACGCCGAACATCGGCATGGGGATCTTCAGCATATAATAACAGGCCTGTTTGATACCGGCCCTGATCGGTCCCCTGAAATCCACTTGTTTGGGCACGCTTACCGGGTAGTACATTTTCCCTTTGGGTTCGGGAAAACCTTTGGCAAAACGCGCCTGCACGAGATTTTCGTGATCGATGGTGGTCACGGTGTCCATGATGGGGTCGCTCACCAGGTAATCGCCGTTTTCTTTGCCGTACACCACGAGGTTGTGCGCATTGAAGTGAAAACGATACGATGCCGGGAAGTATGGTAAGTAGTACACACTGCTTTGCATGCCCACGGGAATGCCTTTGGCGATCACTTCGTCCAGCGCCTGCATGGCTTTGTCGGGACTGCCGAACTTGTGCGATTCCATCTTTACGCCCAGGCGTTTGCACACGCGGGAGAAGATGGCGCCCGGCCAGATGCGGTAGGTAGTTCCCGGCACTCCGTTCACTTTCACAAAAGGAAGGTGGCCGAAAAAGATGCCCGCGCCGATGCCGAATGCCATCGGCTCGCTGATCTCAAGGCCATAGTGGCGGAACATGTTGGAAATAACGCCGCTTTCGCAATGGGCGGTTTGTGTGTGACTGAATTGTGTCATTGTTTTTATTTATTGGGGCCGCTGGAATGGCAGCAATTCTCCCTTTTGCAGCGTTTCCGGGGATATCCCGAAGATGTCCGCATAACGCGCTATCATAGTGGTGCTGAGGTTTTTGAATACACCCGGCTGCATATGCCTTTTTACCTGCCAGCCCCATTTACCGGCTTTACTGGCCAGCAGCGGAAGGTCCAGCAGGGTCCTTTCCATATAATACGCGATGGGGCTTACGGTACCGGCCTCAACTTTGGCGCGGGTTTCAGCTACTCTTTTTTCCACTTCTTCCCAGGCCTGGTCCAGCGCTACGTTCTCCGGTTCCCAGCCTACGCTGGAAGCGGTCGTGTAGTCGCCGGAGTTATCCACTGCATAGAACAACTGTTTGAATGTACCGTGATGCAGGTTGTCTCCATCCTGCGGAACTTCATCTTTTTTCATGTTTTGCAGTTTTGAAAGGAACGGGTCCCTATTATTGAAATGCAGCAGGAACCGGCATTGAACGGCCTCTGCTGCATGGAAATAATGTGTATGTGACAGGCGTTTACACCACCGTGACCTGTGCGTAAGCGTAGGTGAACCTTGCGCTTTCCGGCACCATCATCACGATCGTGTCCCCTTTCTTCAGGAGGTCCTGGTTCAGCAGTTCTTCCAGCATAAAGTAAGGGGAAGCGGTACCTACGTTGCCCACGCGGGTGAGGTTCGTAAACCATTTCTCCTGCGGGATGTATACGCCCAGCCTTTTGATCTCCTCATCTATCTTAAAACGGAAATATTCGGAAGACAGGTGAGGCAGGAAGTAGGTGATCTTATCCAGGTCGATATTGTGTTTCTCCACCATGTCTTTCCACATCTGCGCGCCGGAGGGCACGATGTTTTTGCCCAGCAGGCGGGTGTCCTGTTTGAAGGAGAACACACTGTTTGCGCCCCATTCTTCGGGCGTCATGTCCGGCCAGCCTTTGGTGCTGCCATCCGCGTTTTTAACCGCGCCGGCGTACATGCAGGTCTCCAGGTCGTTTGCATAAGAAGCGATCTCTACCCAGTCAACGCGGAGGCTGAGGCCTTCTTCGTTCGGCTTGTCCTGGAACAGCGCGGCGCTGGCCCCGTCGGACAGCATCCAGCGGAGGAAGTCTTTTTCGAAAGCGATGATGGGATTTTCCGCGAGGGATTTCAGGTTTTCGGTTTCGGGCTCAAACTTGCGGGAGAGCATCCACGCGGAGAACTTTTCGGAACCGGTGCTTACAGCGTTTGCGGTGTTGCCGCATTTTACGGACATGTAAGCGTATTTAAATGCCTGCATACCTGCCGCACAGGCGCCGGTGGCGGCTATGAGCTCCACGGGCTGGCATTTCAGGATGCCATGCACCATGGCGGCATGGTTGGGCAATAACTGGTCGGGGGATGTGGTGCCACAGGCGAGCAGCTCCATTTTGTTGATGGGGAACTTCTCGTCGAACAGGCTTTCTACGGCTACGGCCGTCATTTCAGCATTGGTGTGCGTGCTTTTTCCTTCTTTGTCCAGTGCGTAATATCGGGTCTTGATCTTATTGTTACCCAGGATCATAGTTCTGGCCCTGGATGGCTTGCCGTCCACCATTCCGAGGATGCTTTCCATTTCATCATTCCCTACCGGCTCGTTCGGCAAAAACTTGGAGAGCCTCGTAATATATACTTCTTTCATTATTCAGTTATAGTTTATCCTTTATTGGGTTGATGCAACACTTATGTTTTTCAAAAAGTTTAAGCGGCCGTAAATATAGAATTTTGCATGGATAATCAAATGACATAGACGGGCAGATAGCGTTAAAATAACGTCGTGCTGTCGATATTCATTCCCGTAACAAATCTACGCAGATTCAGGCTCATCATCCTTCACGGAGTTGTATTCCTTTATAATAAGTAACGTCTCTGTTCAGTTGTTTCCGGCCCAGCAGCAGCTTCAGCCAGGAAGCTACGAGCGTGAACGGTGTCAGCACCGGTATGGCCAGCAGCAGTATGGTCCGGTACATGCTCACGCGGCCCTGCCTGATGCTTTCCCCGGGGCCGCCTTTTTCGCTGATATAGCTGGCCCAGAAGCGGAAAGGCTTTACCCCTCTCATTTCCAGCACGATCAGCCCCGGATTTATTTCAACGCTGTCCAGCGCCAGTAATTGTGTATGCAGACCGTCATATTCCTTCTTCTCCACCGCCTGGAGGATCGGCTCGCCGAACTTCACGGATTCCTTGATCTCCTTTTCCTGTACCCCGGCCGGCGGGAAGACAAAAAATGCGTCTTTTTTCCCTTTGGTGGCCCAGCGCAGGATGGTGATGAGCGATACGAGGTTCGGATGTTTGTCCACCAGCGCAATATGCCCCACCAGGTTTGCCCCGGCCTGCTGGAGATACCGTTTTACCTTTTCCTGTGCATTGATCCACATGTTGCGGCAGCCCAGCAGGGTCACTACCGGCTTGCCTTTCAGCAGTTTTTTGCCTTCTTCGCTCTGAAGAAAAGCCGCTATAGGCTGGGAAGGGCTCAGGAACCAGGGCTGGTAAGCCAGCAGCACCATGTCGAATTCCGCTGAGGGGTCCACCTTCAGCGGCATGATGTGGCGCGGCCTTGCCAGAACGGTTTCGGGCATGGCGTCAAAAAACTCCTGCTTGGACCAGGGGAATGGGAACGGCTGAACCGGCACCAGCTCCTCGAACGTAATCTCTGCTTTTCCTTTCAAGGGCCCGGTCACATGATCAATTATCCTCCTCAGCTGGCCCGTTTGTGTGTAATACACCACTAATATCTTCGGTAGTTGACTCATATTCAGGTATCGGATACTCCAATAAAAACTGTAAACATACGAAAGATTCCGAATTTGTTAATCCCTCTTCTTTACGCTGCCGGAGCCGATCTTGCTCACTGTCAGGCTCGGTTCTCCTTTATAATATATGTCTCCGCTGCCAATCGTATTGGCTTTCAATGCACGGCTTGCATGGAGCTCTACGTTCCCGCTCCCGGCGATATTCACTTCGGCGGTTTCCGCCAGCAAAGCACTCGCGTCGCAATTGCCGCTGCCAGCCAGGCTGATGTCCACATCACGGGTTTCGCCCTTCAGCTCGATATTGCCGCTGCCGGCAAGGTCTATACTGATCTCCGGCGCATTAAACACCCCTTTCAGGTCCCCGCTGCCGGACAGGCCGATGTGCACGGGGGCGGGTGAGTTATAGATGCCCGTCAGCTCCACGTTGCCGGAGCCGGAAAGCTCCACGCCTTCCAGCACCTGGGCGGAAATAAACACTTTCACGTCCCTGTGGGTGCGGATGTTCGTATTCCTTCTATAGCGGATCTCCAGCTTGTCGCCGTCTTCCACCAGCTCAATCATCGGCAGGATATTGTCCTCGCCTTCCAGGGTAACGGTGGTGCTGCCGCCCTGGGTCACATACACATCCATGGAGCCGGACACTTCCAGTTGCCTGAAAGGCCTTACTTCACGGGTTTCTTTGGTCACATTGCCGCTCCCGCTCACGCCATCGCAGGCTGCCAGGAAGGGGACAAATAACATAAGCGATAAGAGATATTTTAATTGCGTTTTCATATTTAGGTCAATTTGGGTACGGTTCTGGGGCGGAAAATACAAAGAATTCCGCAAACCAAAGTCCATCGCTATTTTGCGTGATATCTGCCGAAAGCAAAAACCAAAGTCCGAAATTCCTTTATCTTTGCACCACCATGACAGAAAAGATATTGATCCTCGATTTCGGTTCCCAGTATACCCAGTTGATTGCGCGCTGCATAAGGGAACTGAACGTTTATTGTGAAATACAGCCATGTACCAAACCCATCCAATGGGAAGACAGTATTAAAGGAATTATCCTCTCCGGTTCTCCTTTTTCCGTGAACGATCCCCAGGCTCCCATAGTGGACATCAAAGCCATGGGCGACAAAGTACCCGTGCTCGGCGTATGCTATGGCGCCCAGCTGATGGCCAAGGTATTTGGCGGCGAAGTGGCCAAAAGCGCCCACCGCGAGTACGGCCGTGCATTTATGGAGCACAGCGACAAGGAAGAGCCCCTCTTTTTCGACATTTCTCTTAAAAGCCAGGTGTGGATGAGCCATGCGGACACAATTACCCGTCTGCCCGAATCCTTCATCCCCATCGCGCACACCGAAAATATCCCGGTGGCGGCCTTCAAAAGCCATACCCTGGCTAAGAACCCGCTGCTTGCCATCCAGTTCCACGCGGAAGTAACGCACTCCCTCGAAGGCAAACAAATCCTCCGCAACTTCCTCGTACACATCTGCGGCATCCGGCAGGAATGGACGCCCGCTGCGTTTGTGCAGGAAACCGTTACCCGCATCAAAGAACAGGTGGGTGACAAAAAAGTGGTGATGGCTCTCAGCGGCGGCGTGGATTCCACGGTAGCGGCGGAACTCATCCACAAAGCCATCGGCCCCAACCTGTATTGTGTGTTTGTGGACAACGGCCTGCTGCGGAAAGACGAGTTCGAAACCGTGCTGGACTCCTATAAACACATGGGTCTCAACGTAAAAGGCGTAAATGCCAAAGACCTTTTTTACGGCCAGCTGAACGGCATAAAGGACCCTGAAGAAAAACGCAAGATCATCGGCCGCCTCTTTATCGAGGTATTCCAGCAGGAATCCGCCGAACTGAAAGATATCGCCTTCCTGGGCCAGGGCACCATTTACCCGGACGTGATCGAATCCGTATCGGTAAACGGCCCCTCCGCCACCATCAAAAGCCACCACAATGTGGGCGGCCTGCCTGAAAAGATGAAGATGGGACTCGTGGAGCCCCTCCGTTTCCTCTTCAAAGACGAGGTGCGCCGCGTAGGCAAGGAGATCGGCATCAGCGACATCTTCCTGGCCCGCCACCCCTTCCCCGGCCCGGGCCTGGCTATCCGCATCCTCGGCGAGATCACCCCCGATAAGGTGGCCATGCTCCAGGACGCAGACGCCATCTGGATCGAAAACCTGAAAGAATCAGGCCTGTACAACCAGGTATGGCAGGCAGGCACCATCCTGCTGCCCGTACAGAGCGTGGGCGTAATGGGAGACGAAAGGACCTACGAGTTCACCGTCGCCCTCCGCGCGGTAACTTCCACGGACGGTATGACGGCAGACTGGGCCCACCTCCCCTACGAGTTCCTCGCAAAAGTTTCCAACGACATTATTAATAAAGTAAAGGGTATCAACCGCGTGGTGTACGACATCAGCTCCAAACCGCCGGCTACCATTGAGTGGGAATAATATAATATTGGTATAAAACAGTGATTACGAACTACGGATGAGTTATTTTTTTCATCCGTAGTTCGTTTTTTCTTTTTCCTGTGGAATGATTTTTGCAATTTTGGCACCATATGAACCGATCGAGAACATTTAGCAGTCTTGCCCTGACCATATCCGTCATGTTGATGATGCAAGCCTGTAGCATTTTCCGGCCCGCAGCCACGAAAACGGACGGTCCTCCCCCTGAGCTGAGCAAGCCCAAACCTGTTGACAAACAACCGGAAACAAAGCAGCCCGAAGCTAACAAAGCCGCCCCTTTTAACGTACCGGCCTTTGCGAAGGAAGTGAAACGCGCCAACTATACTGTGGCCGTTTTTGCCCCGCTTTACCTGGATTCCGTATTCGCCACCTCCGCAGACATTCCCGGCAGGACCATGCCGCGCTATGTAATGCCCGGCCTGGAATTTTACGAAGGCGTACAGCTGGCGCTGGATTCCCTCCAAAGCCATGGCATGCAGCTCACCGTCCAGGTGTTTGACAACAAAGCCAAAAACAACGATGTGGCCGCCCTCCTGCGCAACCGCCAGCTTGACAATACAGACCTGATCATCGGCGCCGTAGGCACTCCCGAGTTCAAACTCCTCAGCGACTTCGCCAGACAAAAAGAGATCAATTTCGTATCCGCCACCTATCCGAACGATGGCGGCGTGACCGGCAACCCTTTCCTGTTCATTACCAACAGCACCCTCCGCAGCCACGTGGAAGCCATGCATGAATACGCGCAGAAAGGATTCGCCAATAAAAATATCGTGATCCTCCGCAGGAACACAAACTTCGAAGCGGGCATCGCGGGCAATATCAAAACGGCCTGGGATAAGATGACCTACGACAAAAAAGCCCGCGTCCGCGAGCTGGTATGGAGCGACGCCACCACCGAAGGCGAGCTGAGCCAGCTGCTGCTCACGGACCGCCCGAACCTTATCATCATCACCGCGCTGGACGAAGTGGGCGCCAAAAGCATCCTCCGGAAGCTGGCCTCCCAGAAAGCCACCTACCCGATGCAGGTGTTCGGCATGCCCACCTGGGACATCATGAAGTTCAAAGAACCCGAGTTCGCCGGCATCACGATGTATTATTCCTCCCCGTATTACAACGACAAAACGGACATTTACAGCAAATACGTAACGGACCAGTTCAGGAAAGTATACAAAGCCCGCCCCTCCGATATGGCGTTCAAAGGTTTTGAGCTGACCTGGTACTTTGTGAACCTGCTCAGCCAGGACGGCTTGTATTTCAACAAAGACGTGAACAAACCCAACAACCGTGTGTTCACCACCTTCAATTTCCAGCCGGTATACCTGAAGGAAGGCGAGGAAATGCCCGATTATTTCGAAAACAAAAATATTTATATCATCCAGAAGGGCGACAGCGCGGACTTCAAGATGAATACCGCATTATAGGCTGCGTATACAGCCGAAATAAAAAGGGGATAGCCGGGTTACGGCTATCCCCTTTTTTAATGATTACCCGGAAAGCCCGTCATTGCGGAGATACTCATTTTTAGTTTAAATTCGGTGATCCATGCAACCCGTACTCACCTTTACAGACAGCGGCATTTACTGCCCGGCCGGGGATTTTTACATCGATCCCTGGAAGCCGGTGGACCGTGCGGTGATCACCCACGCTCATTCCGATCATGCCCGCTGGGGAAATAAAAAATATCTCTGCACCAAAGATTCCGTTCCCTTATTGCAGCTCCGCCTGGGCCAGGACATTGCCGTAGAAGGCGCTGGCTGGGGCGAAACGGTGCAGATCAACGGGGCCGCCGTATCCTTCCATCCGGCAGGGCACATGATAGGCTCCGCGCAGGTAAAAGTGACGGTGGGCGGGCAGACCTGGGTGGCCAGCGGGGATTATAAAACAGAGAATGACGGCATCTCCGGCCAGTTTGAGCCCATCCGTTGCCACGTCTTCATCACCGAAAGCACCTTTGGCCTGCCGATCTATCACTGGCGGCCGCAGTCTGCATTGTTCAAAGACATGGAAGACTGGATGAAAGAAAACGACAACGCCGGAAAAAACAGCATCCTGCTGGGATACAGCCTGGGCAAGGCACAGCGGCTGCTGTATAATCTGCAGCATACGGGAAGGCATTTTTTAGTGCACGGCGCCATTTACAACGCGCATGAAGTACTGTTAAAAGCCGGCTGGAACCTGCCGCCGGTAGAGCTTATCACCCCGGACACGCCCAAAGAACGATTTAAGAACAGCCTGGTCATAGCACCGCCTTCCACGGCGGACAGCACCTGGATGCGGAAGCTGGCCCCTTACTCCCTCGGTGTATGCAGCGGCTGGATGCAGGTGCGCGGCAATTCCCGCAGGATGAATGCCGACGCGGGTTTTGCGATTTCCGATCATGCGGACTGGCAGGGATTGTTAAGCACCATCAAGGAGACGGGCGCGGAAAAAGTATTTGTCACACATGGCTTCAGCAGCGTACTGGCACGTTACCTGCAGGAACACAACATACAGGCCGAAGAAATAAAAACAGCCTTCGGCACGGAAGAAGAAACAACGGCATAACATGCACCACTTCTCGCAACTCATATCCACACTGGCCGGCAGCACCAAAACCAACGAAAAGCTGGAGGCGCTGAGCAATTATTTTGCTTCGGCGGATGAGCGGGATAAACCCTGGGTGCTGGCACTTTTCTCCGGCCGCAGGCCCAAGCGTGTAGTGAATTCCACCCAGCTGCGCCAATGGTGTATGGAAGCCACCGCCTTGCCGGAATGGCTCTTTTCCGAATGTTATCATACCGTGGGCGATCTCGCGGAAACCATCGCGTTGCTGCTGCCGCCACCCGAAACAAAAGCGGCCGCACAGCCGCTGCATTACTGGCTGGAGGCATTGCTCACGCTTGAAAAAGCACCGGAAACAGAAAAGGCGGCTTTCATCCGCAATGCCTGGGACCAGATGCAGCCCAATGAACGTTTTGTTTTTAATAAACTGATCACCGGCGGCTTCCGCATCGGCGTGTCGCAGAGCACGATCGTGAATGCTTTATCGCGAACGTACCAGCTGGAGCCGGCCGTCGTCTCCCACATGATCAGCGGCAACTGGGACCCGCAGCAGATCACGCTGCCGCAGCTGCTCAGCGATGCCGCCAGTAATCCGGACGATTCAAAACCTTACCCGTTCTTCCTGGCCTATGCGCTGGAAAATAAACCCGAAGAGCTGGGCCAGCCGGAAGAATGGCAGGCGGAATGGAAGTGGGACGGCATCCGCGGGCAGATCATCCGGCGGAACGGGCAGCTGTTCATCTGGTCCCGCGGGGAAGAACTGATCACGGAAAAATTCCCCGAACTTACTGCGCTCCTGCCTTTCCTGCCGGACGGCGTGGCCATCGATGGTGAAATACTCGCCTATGACCAGCAGCAACAGCGCCCGTTGCCTTTCCAGGCCTTGCAGACGCGCATCGGCCGGAAAAACGTCACCAAAAAACAATTACAGGAAGCGCCGGTGGCATTCCTCAGCTACGACCTGCTGGAATGGAACGGGGAAGACATACGCCTGCGCCCGCTACAAGAGCGCCGCCAGCTGCTGGAAGACCTGGTACAAAAAGTACAGCAGCCCGCCCTGAGAATATCGCCGCCCATCACTTACGCCAGCTGGGAAGAACTCGCCGCCATCCGCGAACGCTCCCGCGATAATGCCAGCGAAGGTATCATGCTGAAAAAGATCAGTTCTGTCTACCAGACAGGCCGCCGCCGTGGCGACTGGTGGAAATGGAAAATAGATCCCTTCACCGTGGATGCCGTGATGGTGTACGCCCAGAAAGGCCATGGCCGCCGCTCCAATCTTTATACGGATTATACCTTTGCCGTGCGCAACGGCGATCAGCTGGTGCCCTTTGCCAAGGCCTATTCCGGCCTTACGGACAAAGAAATAGCCGAGGTGGACAATTGGGTGAAACGGAATGCCGTGGAGAAATTCGGGCCGGTACGCACTGTAAAGCCGGAACTTGTTTTTGAAATAGCATTCGAAGGTATCGCCGCTTCCAACCGCCACAAATCAGGCATCGCGCTGCGTTTCCCGCGCATACACCGCTGGCGGCAGGATAAGCCGGTGGAAGAGATCAATACGCTGGATGATCTGAAAGAATTATTGCGGCAGCAGGGTTAAGCAGCAGGACATCTTTCCTTTTCAGGTCTTCATTTACTTCCCATTCCCCGCTTTTCCTATTCCCCCTTTAGTCTACAGAATTTGTGTCGGGAAACTCTCCTACCTTTACTTTCGCCGGAACGCAACCGGCCACCAAAACATCCTTTGTGCCATTAGAAAAACACAAGAGGAAAGAACCAATCATAAGCAAACCAACATTAAAAAAACGCAATTGTACCAGCCATTGCTATGATAAAGGCTTCCTGCTGTGCCGCATACCGGATGCATCCTATTACACGTGAAAATTGTTGCAAGAAAACATGGAACTGCATGCCTTATTGTTGTTAGTCGGACTCGGATTTCTCATCGGTACCTTCGGTACATTGATCGGGGCGGGCGGAGGATTTATTCTTATGCCGCTGCTGCTGCTCATTTACCCTGATATGCCGCCGGATGTGCTCACCAGTATTTCACTGGCGGTAGTATGCCTGAATGCTACTTCCGGCTCTATCGCTTATGCCCGTAAAAAACGCATCGACTACAAATCCGCCTGGGCATTTGCACTCGCTACCCTGCCGGGCGCGGTGTTTGGCGCCATGGCCACTTCCTATATCTCAAGGCACACTTTTAACATCATCCTGGGCGTGCTGCTGATCGTGATCGCCGTGTTCCTCATCCTGAAGCCCAAACAGGGCGGCTATGCGGGCAGGAACAATAAAGGAAAATGCGTGGAAAGGGATATCATCGAAAAAAACGGGGAAGAACACCATTATAAGTTCAATATCTGGTACGGCATTGGCATCAGTTTCCTGGTGGGTTTCGTTAGCAGCCTGCTGGGTATCGGCGGCGGTATTATCCACGTGCCCGCGCTGATCAGCCTGCTCAATTTCCCGATCCATATCGCTACGGCCACTTCGCATTTTATACTTGCTATCATGTCCCTCGCCGGCACCATTGTGCATATGATACAGGGCAGCTTCTGGGAAGGCTGGCAAACGGCGGTGGCCATCGGCACGGGAGTGATACTCGGCGCCCAGCTGGGTGCGGGGCTTTCCAGCCGGGTAAAACCCAAAGGGATCATTCTTGCGCTGGCCGGGGCATTGCTGCTGGTGGGCGTAAGATTATTATTCACCTGATCATTGCAGTAAAAAACTCAGTACAAACAATACCGCCAGCACATACATCACCGGGCTGATCTCTTTGTACCGGCCGGTGAACACTTTCAGCAATACATAACTCAGCATGCCGAATACAATTCCTTCCGCAATGCTGTAAGTATATGGCATCATCACGATGGCCAGGAATGCGGGTATGGCTTCCGTCACATCTTCGAAATTTATTTTCACCACCGCGCCCATCATCAGCATCCCTACGATGATCAATGCCGGTGCGGTAGCCGCGGCAGGTATCATGGCAAACAGCGGTGCGAAGAACAATGCCAGCAGGAACATCCCCGCCACGGTCACCGCCGTAAGCCCCGTTCTCCCCCCGGAAGCGATACCGCTCGCGCTTTCCACATAAGCCGTCACCACGCTGGTGCCCAGCAACGCTCCGGCGGTAGTGCCCACCGCATCGGCAAAAAGCGCCTGTTTCGCCCGTGGGATGCGGCCCTGCGCATCCAGCAGCCCGGCCTTGTTACAAAGCCCGATCAATGTTCCTACCGTATCAAAAAGGTTCACCATCAGCAGGGTGAACAGGATCACGACCATATCCAGCGTAAACACTTTACTGAATTCCAGCTTAAACGCGATCGGCGAGATATCCGGCGGCAGGCTCACCAGCGAACCACCGGCAGGCCAGTGTGTGATGCCCAGCGGAATACCCGCCAGCGTAGCGATCAGGATGCCCAGCAGCAGCGCCGCGTTGATCTTCCGGTACATCAGCACGGCGCTCACGATCAGGCCGATCAGCGCGATCAGGGGCCCGGCGCTGGTGATGTTCCCGATCCTGAGGATCACCCCGTCCAGCCGGCCCTCACCCACATGCCGCATACCCGTTTCGATGATCCCCGCGTTCGCCATGCCTATCAGCGCTATCAGCAGCCCGATGCCCACGGAAATAGCATGTTTCAGGTTCTCCGGGATACTGTTGATGATCGCTTCGCGGATGTGAAACAACGACAGGAAAATAAAAATGATCCCCTCCAGGAAAACGGCCGTGAGCGCAAACTGCCAGCTGTAGCCCATGCCCAGCACAATAGTGTAGGCAAAAAAGGCATTCAGCCCCATGCCCGGCGCCAGCCCGATGGGCAGCCTGGCGTAAAACCCCATCACCAGCGTACCGATGGCGGCAGCCAGTGCCGTGGCTGTGATCAGGGCGTTAAAATCCATGCCCGTTTTGGACAGGATCATCGGATTTACCGCCAGGATGTAAGCCATGGTGGAAAAGGTGGTAAGCCCCGCCAGCAGTTCTTTCCTGACAGTCGTACCGTTCTCGTGTAAACGAAAGAAATCGCGCATACGGCAAAGGTAGTCCTTGCCCGAATTTTTCCTAATTTCATGCAAGATGAAAAACACACCCGGCTGGCAAGCGATAGAACAGTGGCTGGCGGCGAAGGACCTGAAGCCGTTCGCCTTCCAGGAAGAAGCATGGGACCACTACCTCCACGGCCGTTCGGGCCTGGTAAACGCCCCTACGGGCTTTGGCAAAACATTTTCTTTATTTCTCGGCACGGTCATCCGCTGGATCAATGAAAACCCGGATTACCGCCATCAAACCACCAACGGCCTGCAGCTGTTGTGGGTCACCCCGTTGCGTGCGCTGGCCAAAGACATCGGCCGCGCCATGGAAGAAGCCCTGCATGAACTGAAGGTACCCTGGAAAGTAGGCATCCGCAGTGGCGATACCGCTAACAGCGTGCGGGAGCAGCAGAAAAAACAGATGCCGGAAGTGCTCATCATCACCCCGGAATCCATTCACATCCTGATGGCGCAGAAAGAATACGCCAAACGTTTTGCCACACTGCACACCGTGGTGGTGGACGAATGGCATGAACTGCTGGGCAGCAAACGTGGCGTGATGGTGGAGCTTGGCCTCAGCCGCCTGCGCGGGCTCAGGCCCGGCCTGCAGGTATGGGGCATATCCGCCACCATCGGCAACCTGGGCGAAGCGCTGGAAGTGCTCATGGGCAAACCATCCCCCGCCCAGGTGATCGTAAAAGCGGAAGTCAAAAAAGCCATCGAAGTACATTGCATACTGCCGGACGAGATCGAAAAGTACCCATGGGCCGGGCATATGGGCCTGAAGCTCCTGCACAAGGTGCTGCCCGTGATCATGGAAAGCAATACCACCCTGCTGTTCACCAACACCCGCGGCCAGTCTGAAATATGGTACCACCAGATACTGAAAGAATGCCCCGAACTGGCGGGCGCCATGGCGCTCCATCACGGCTCCATCGACGCGGAGCTGCGCATCTGGGTGGAAGAAGCCCTGCATACCGGCACGCTCAAACTGGTGGTGTGCACCTCCAGCCTGGACCTGGGCGTGGATTTCAGGCCGGTGGATACGGTGATACAGGTGGGCAGCCCGAAAGGCGTAGCCCGGTTCCTGCAACGCGCGGGCCGGAGCGGCCACCGCCCGGATGCCGTCAGCAATATCTGGTTCCTGCCCACGCATTCCCTGGAACTGGTGGAAGCTGCCGCGCTGAAAGACGCGATGAAACAAAACCTTATCGAAAGCCGGATGCCCGTTGTGCTGGCGTATGACGTACTACTGCAATACCTGATGACCCTCGGCGTGTCCGACGGGTTTAAGGCCAGCGAAATATGGGCGGAAGTATCCGGCACCTTCTGTTACCGCGATATGACCACGGAAGAATGGCAATGGATACTCTCATTCCTCACCACCGGCGGCGATGCCCTCCAGAGCTACGACGAATTTCACAAGCTCCATCTCGTAGGTGACATGTACCATTGCGTAAGCCGCCAGCAAGCCATGCGCCACCGTCTTCACATCGGCACCATCGTGAGCGACGCCATGCTGAAAGTGCGGTATATGACCGGCGGGTTCATTGGCCTGATAGAAGAATATTTTATCTCCCGCCTCTCTCCCGGCGACAGTTTCCGCCTCAGCGGGCAGAACCTGGAATTTGTGATGATCAAAGACATGACGGTGCTGGTGCGCAAAAGCAAATCCAAAAAAAGTATTGTGCCCAGCTGGAACGGTGGCAGAATGCCGCTTTCCGCGAACCTCGGCATGATGCTCCGCCGCAAGTTCCACGAAGCGATGGCCGGTACCGCCAAGGAAGAAGAGGTCGTGATCCTTCAGCCGCTTTTTGACCTGCAACAGCTGCTCTCCCACATCCCGCGGGAAGACGAACTGCTGATGGAGCAGATCGAAACAAAAGACGGTTACCATCTTTTTGTATATCCTTTCGAAGGCAGGCTGGTACACGAAGTAATGGCCATGCTTCTTGCCTGGCGCATCAGCCGGCAGCATCCGATCACCTTTTCCATCGCGATGAACGATTACGGTTTCGAGCTTTTATCAGACCAGCCGATACCCGTGGACGATACCAATGCGCAGGAATTGTTTTCTCTTGACAACCTGAACATCGACCTGCAAAGCAGCGTGAACGCGACGGAGATGGCCCGCCGCAAGTTCCGCGACATTGCCGTGATCGCGGGCCTAGTGTTCCAGGGGTTCCCCGGGCAGCATAAGGCGAACCGGCATTTGCAATCATCCGCAAGCCTGCTGTTCAAAGTATTTGAAGATTACGACGCGCAAAATATATTGATACGGCAATCGTTTAATGAGGCGTTCTTTTACCAGATGGAAGAGGCCCGTCTCCGCGAAACGCTGGCGCGTATCAGCAACGACCGGATCGTGATCACCTTCCCGCAGCGGCTCACGCCGTTCTGTTTCCCGATCAAAGTGGACAGCCTGCGGGAAGAACTGACCAGTGAAAAGCTGGAGGACCGTATCAAAAAGATGATCCTCTGGTAATCAATTTTAATTTTTAATGGCATAACATACTTGGAAGACGTTTTATATCCATTCAGGGGTCAGCATTGGCGCCTGTCCGCCGGGAGATCGGCGTATTGGGAGGAGGAGCGGGCGCTGGTGATAGCGGACCTGCATGTGGGCAAAAGCGCGCATTTCCGCAAGGCGGGCATCGCTGTGCCGGCGAATATCGTGCAGGATGACCTGTACCGTTTACAACAGCTGATCACGCGATACAACCCGGTGCGGGTGATCGTGGTGGGCGATATGTTTCACAGTGAGGCGAATAACGAAGTACAGTATTTCAAAATATGGCGGCGCCAGTTCCCCAACATTCTTTTTGAGCTGATCTCCGGCAATCATGACATCATGGCGCCCGAAGTGTATGAGCAATTGGAGATCATTGTACGCCCTTATTTGCAGCTCGGCGATATCTACTTCGTCCACGACCAGAAAGACCAGCCTAAGCCTTTAAATGGCCGTTACGTACTGTCGGGGCATATTCATCCCGGGGTATGGATGGTGGGGTTTGGCCGGCAGAAATTGCGGCTGCCTTGTTTTTATTTCGGGGGTGAAGGAGCGGTTCTGCCCGCATTTAGTGCTTTTACGGGGATGTATTCCGTGGAGCCGGAGGCGTCTTCAACTGTTTTTGTGATTGCGGAGAAGAAGATATTCAGGGTATAGTCTCTATCTGCTGATGTTATTTTCACATGCTTCTCCTTGTGTTCTCCTATACCTCTCCTATACGTATCCTATACGTATCGTTCACTCAGGTTATCTGTTAAATTTCTATCAGCCCTGCGGTAGATTTTTTTTCTGGTATACAATTTTTCTTTCAGGGTATATACCTGGGGGAGTATATATTTAAGTTTTGCAGGAACAGACCGGTAACGAAGTTCTTTGATAACACTAAAGGACATGGCATTGCGGCTGATCGAAGGAAGCGGTAATCCGCATGCAAGAACTGCACGCGCCCTTTGCCAGGATCTGGCAGTCTGGCGCAAAACCCGTCATTGCGAGGAGCAGCAGCGCTAAAGTGGGTGGGGCGACGAAGCAATCTCCTGCATCGAATGGATGTACGCCAATATCTGGAGATTGCTTCGTCGCGGCTCCTGCACAGATCCCCCGCCGCTCCTCCTTTAGTTCAAAATAGTTCTTTGAAAAAGATTGCTACTACTATTACTACTATAAGCATTTAAGGAGGGGGGCCCGGGGGAGTGCGGATACTGTGAAAAAGATGTGCATTTTTGTGGAAAG
>NZ_RMBX01000003.1 GCF_003807585.1 Chitinophaga barathri
GTCCGTAATAAACTCATTTACAGAATGTTTGCTGTCATAAAACGCCAAACGCCTTTTGATAAGAACTATTTAGCAGCGGCCTGAATTTTTTTTTGGTAGTCTCTTTATCTTAGAATACGCAATGACGGACTTTGCGCCAGCTTGGAGCACTAATGTGGAGGTTCAGCATCGAAGCAGGACGTTAGTCCGGATTCCAAACCTCTGCACTTTCATTGCAGAGAATTTTAGTGTTAAAATAGTACCGGGAGGCTCATAAAAAATCAGTAATCAGCTTTAATACCTCATCAAAATTTGTCTCCAGTGCCCAATGGCCACCATCAATGATATAGGTCTGGACATCCGGTAAGTCTTTCTTATAACAAGCAGCTTCTTTTATGTTAAAAAACACGTCATATTTGCCCCAGATAACCAGGGCCGGAGGCTGGTAAGTACGGAAATAGTCCTGGAAGGCAGGGAACATCCTGAGGTTATCCGCAAAATCACAATTCAGTTCCCACTGCATATCAATATTACCCGGCCGCTTCATAAGATCCCAGTCAATCATCCACAATTCCGGGCTGACCGCGGGCAGTAATTCCTCGGGTAATCCCGCTGTATATTGCGACCTGACGCCTTCTTCACTTAAGAACCCGGTCAGTTTTTCCTTTTTTTCGGGAGAGGGATTTTGCCAATAGTCTTTATATTCATCCCATTCCGGGCCAATACCTTCATCGTATGCATTACCGTTCTGGAAAATTAGCTTCTCTATCTTTTCGGGATGGTTGATACACATCCTCAGGCCAATAGGGCATCCATAGTCATGGAGATAAATAGAAAAGCGCTTCAGGCCTATCGCATCCGTAAATTTGTCCATGTACACGGCTATATTCCTGAAAGTATATTCAAACTTATCTTTATCCGGGAAAGCACTGAACCCAAATCCGGGAAAATCAGGGGCAACCAGGTAAAACCGGTCGGACAGGGCGGTCATCAGGTTTTTAAACATGACCGATGAGGTGGGGAATCCATGCAAAAGCAATAGTGCTGGATTTTTTCTGTCTCCGGCCTCCCTGTAGAAAATATCAATGCCGTCAACTTTAATTGATTTATTTAAGATTTGCCTGGCCATATGTTAGGTTATTGGTCCACAAATCTCCGCGAAAAACCATGCCATTTGAAATGTGGAGCTAAGTGCAACAAGTATACCCTGGCGCTACTGACGTTTATGAAGCAGACCGGCAAACAAAACTGCTGTAAAGCCAGCGATTATTCCATTACCCTCTTCAATAATTCCAATCCAAACCCCGAGATCAGCAAACGTTCCTTCCTGTTACCGAGTAATTGTTGTGTCCAGGTGGTGAAGCCGCCGTCCGCGATCTCCCATTCCTGCTCTTTTACCCGGATCACGACTTTGAATTGCAGGCCGGAATAGTAGTTGTTTTCCATGTTGTCCTCAATGGCTTCGACTTGCAGTCCGGGGAGCCGTTCCGTCAAATACCGGGTAATGGTTTCCACAAGGCCCTGGCCGTCCGTATATCCTTCACGGCGTTTAAAACGCAGGTGCATTTCGCCGATGCCATACACCTCTTTCAGCAGGGCCTGCCATGCCAGGGTATGTTTATACATGCTTTCGCATTCGAAGCGGTAACCGCCGCTGTCCGTACCGGCGGACACCAGGCAGGCGATCGTAAAATGCGGGGTAAAAGCTTTGGAGAGCGGCGGTTGCGTGCGGATGTGGCGCTGCACCGTACAAAGATCCATGTCCGAAGTGAAGCCCTGCTGTTTGTGCTCCGCGATGTGCAGCGCGAGCGCATTCGTAGCGTCCGCCAATACCTCCGCTCCTCTCGTGGCGCTCATAACCTTTTCCTGGTTTACGGTACCCAGCACGGAGCAACTGCCCAGCTGGGCCACCGGCGATAAGATCATTGCTTTAAAATGTACACCTTCCAGCACACGGAGCGCAGCCAGCTGTATTTCCGTCAATGCCACGGCATCCATATCCGAGGGTTTCACGAAACGGTTCTGTTTGTACAGGCTCAGCAGGCCCGGCGCAGTAAGGGCGGCCGAGCGGCGGTTGAACACTTCCAGCAGCAGGGAGTTAAAATCAGCCCCTGGCATCTCTGCCAGGGCATCAACGATATTTTTCCCCTTACATTTTTCGATGATGCGGTTTATAATTTGCTGATCCATATGCTATCATTCGTGATCTGAATTAATGTCGGATAATCACAAGGACCTGTGAAAAGCCAGGCATCCATTTACCTGAATTCACGGATCTCCAGCTTAGTAAAATAAGACAAACTTCCAGCGATATGTTTAGACTCGTCTTCACCGAGGTCCCGTACTATAAATATCTTATTATTTTCCCCTGAAACATAAATCCCATATATGGCTCTTCCCCACGAATTACTATATACACTAACCCTGATAAAATATACTGCCGGGTCTAAGGAGTACGCTCTCCCGTTTATATCGTATTCAATCTCACCCTTCCGCTGAATAGAAATATCAACGTCCTGTTTATACCTCCATAATTTGTACAACCAGATAAAAAGAATAATCGTTGCCGGAATCGAAATATTTCGTGTGCTTGTCCAAAACCCTTCAACAGTGAAGCCATTCGTAAACAAATACGAAAAGCCTATGGCCGCAAAGATCAATACTCCTGTAATATATCTAAACTTTCTCCCCCTGCGGGGTTTTGCCAGGCGCCATTCATCGCTCCCCATCGAAATTACATTCGTTATATTCTTTAGATCCATTTTTGCCGTTTCATTATAACTCCTAAAATACCAGATAAATTCATGAATTCAAGTAGTTGGCTTGAATAAAAGCAACAAACAGGATTTTCTTTAATTTTGCCCGCATGGACCCACTGAAGGAAATGTTCAACAAAGAGTTTTACCGGCATTTTGCAAAAGCGTTTGGCGAAGCGGACAGGAATTTTAATACCGGCGCATTTGTAAAAGACGTCACCCGCGACATGGAAGGGCTTTCCCTGAACGGCAGGCTGAGAAATACTTCCGTGGTGCTGCATAAACACTTGCCGGAAGATTTTCAAAAAGCCATCACGATCATCTACAAAGCCGCTCCTTCCCTTCAGACCGGCTACACCGCCCTGGTGCTCCCCGATTTTGTAGCCCTTTACGGTAAAGCTGATTTCGACCTTTCCATGGAAGCGCTCAAACACTTCACCCAACTTGGCTCTTCCGAATTTGCTATCCGCGAGTTCCTGAAAACGGACCTCAGTAAAACGCTGAAAGTGATGAACAAATGGGCGGAAGATAAAAACCCTCACGTCAGGAGGCTCGCCTCAGAAGGCAGCAGGCCCAGGCTGCCCTGGTCTTTTAAGCTGGATGAGATCATCAAAAAACCAACGCTTACACAACCCATCCTGGAGAAACTGAATGCGGACAACGAGCTGTACGTGCGCAAATCCGTGGCCAATCACCTGAACGATCATTCCAAAGACAATACGGCATATATGCTGCAACTGGTGAAAGCCTGGGACAAAAACCACCAGCATACCGCCTGGATCATCAAACACGCCATCCGCACCCTGATCAAAAAAGGTGACAAAGACGCGCTGATGATCTTCGGGTTCGGGGAAGATGTAAAAGTGAAGCTGCAAAAGTTTTCTATCGATAAAACCGCGCTGCGGCTGGGGGAAACGCTGCAATTCAGTTTCCGGCTGGCCAGTGAAAGCGATGCCCCGCAGAAACTCGTGATCGACTACGCCGTGCATTACGCAAAATCCTCCGGCGCTCTATCGAAAAAAGTGTTCAAGCTGAAAGAAGTGACCCTGCAACCGGGGGAAACGATCGATGTCAGCAAAAAGCAGTTATTCCAGGACCTGACCACGCGGAAACATTACGCGGGCAAACACCTGCTGGAGATCATCGTGAACGGGAAAATGATGGGGAGTAAGGGTTTCAGCCTGGAGGTCTGAGTTCTACCAGAATTTCCACCAGGGCCGTTTTGCTCCGGAGGCCTGTTGCGATCCTGCTTCCGGAAATGTCATTTCGGAAATATTTAAATCAACCCCTTCCCATTTTTCAGTTAAAGTTTTGCCGATCACGTCCTGTTTTACGAGATAATAATTCCTGTCCACCGGATCACTGAAGAGCTCAAAACCAAGCCCATTACAGAAATTCTCCAGGTCGCTCTGACCGAACCGCACGTTTGCGAATCCATATTCATCCTCACCGGGGAAAAACGCGCTTTCAAAAGGGAACAATTCGCCGCGGTCGATGTATTCTTCAGGATTATCGCCAAATCCTTCCAGCTCCCGCCTGAATACGCCATCTTCAAAAAGCAGCAGGTAATAATAGTCAGATGTGCTCTGCCCGATTATTTGCAAGGCCTGTGTCCGAAATTGAGCAGACATCATTTTGACCCAATCAGGTAGTTTGGAGAAGGAATTAAGGTGTACGCGCACCCAGCCGTTTTTCATATCCTCCGTTACCAAATAGCTGGGCAATGCCTGTTCATCTTCCAATATCAGCGAATAACAATTATCCAGTTCTTTATCGCCGCATGGCTCCGCTTCGCCGGTACCGGCAAGCTCTTTCAAAAACGAAGCTACTTCCTGATGATTGTCGTGTTTTACAAATAAATGCAGCCAGGTGCCCATAGGTGTATAGAGATTTTATGGGCTGAAAGTAATAAAAAAACCGGGGAAACCTCACAGCTCCCCGGTCGTGCACATTCAAATTTATTTCCTGAAATACTTCGCCTTGGAAGAAGCCGCCTGCTGCAGGGAACTGAGCGCCGCGCCCGATTCAATGCCAAGGTCCGCTTCGATCACATCCGCGCCCTGCCTCACCAGGTTCAGATAACCCGCTTCCAGCTCCGCCGCGGTGATCTTGCCGTTCATAAACTGCCGGTCGATATTGCGGGAGCTGCCCAAAATGCACATCGCTCCGCGTTTGTGTATCTCGCTGAACATGTTTTTGTCCTGTGGCATATCATGGCTCACAAAACCGATCATATTTTCCCAGGGCACGCCGCATTTGTCCAGCTCCGCGATCTGCTCCGGTTTGGCCGCCATTACTTCCATCACGATGTCTTTGCTCACTTTGTAACATTTCTGGATATCTTCGATGGAGTACGCGATAATGATCGCGCTGCCTTCCGCTTTATGCTCCACCACTTTGCCCGCCCGCACATCGATAGGTACATCCTTCGCGTCGATCACGAGGATGGTTTTGCCCTTCGCCCATTCCAACGCTTCATCCAGCGTGGGGATCGTGAAGTTGGTCAGATTGCCTTCCGTGTCTTTCAGGCGAAGTTTTTTCAGCTCGGCCAGCGTATGGTCCACGACTCTGCCGGTGCCGTTCGTAGTGCGTTCCAGGTTGGGGTCATGCATCAGCACGATCTTCCCGTCTTTGGTAAAACGCGGGTCTATCTCCAGCGTGGCCGGGCAATGAGAAAGGGTGTTCTCAAACGTTGCGATACAGTTTTCCGGAAACCCTTTACGCGGGCCGCCGCGGTGAGCGCTCACGAAAGGCAGGCGGTCCGGCGTGTATTTAAAGAAGTCTTTGATCTCCCCTGCGTTGCCGGTATGGATGGTATGCAGCTGCGCGGGCTGGCGGAAACCAAATATCATGGCCTGCATCAGCAGGAAAAGTACCGGTATAATGTATTTACTCTTCAACATGTCTGTTCATTATTTTTTATATGGAAAATACGATGCATCCGCTACTGTGGCTTTTTTCAGTATCTCTTCCACCTGCTTAACCGTTCCGGGATTGGCGGCGGCTACGTCCGTGGTTTCCGATGCATCCGTTGATAGGTCGTATAGCTCAGGTGGATTTATTTTCCCGTCGGGCATACTTTTGATGACGGCCTTCCATTTGCCCATCCTTACAGCGCGGCAGTCCAGCCAGTTCCTCGGCAGCGTGGCGCCAGGTTTGGCCCAGTCGTAATTGTAGGTGTAAAACTCCCAGTAAAGATACGGACGTTCTTTCTGCCCGGGTTTCCCCGTCCAGTTGTTGTACAGCGAGATGCCGTCTAAACCGGCGGGCGCTTTGATGCCGGCCGCTTCGCAGATAGAGGGCAGCAGGTCCCAGGCGGCGGTAGGCTGTGCGGACAGGGTGCCCGGTTCGATCTTCCCGGCCCAGTTCGCGATCAGCGGGCCGCGTATGCCGCCTTCGTACAGGCTGGTCTTTTGTCCCCGTGAAGCGCCGTTGCTTTTGAAGAATTTCCCGAAAGCGGGATTGGCGCCGTTGTCGCTGGTAAAGATGATAAGCGTGTTTTTGTCCAGGCCTTTTTCTTTCAGCGTTTGCAGGATGCGGCCAATGTCCGCGTCCAGCAGGGAGATCATGGCGGCGTAGTTTTTCATCTGCTCCGGCCAGTTTTTATCCGCATACGCTGAATTGTCCGGGATCACGTGTTTGCCATGCGGGATCGTGTAAGGCAGGTACAGGAAAAACGGTTCGTCCTTTTTGGTGTTGCCCAGGAACTGCATCGTTTTTTGTACGAACAAGTGGTGGCTGTATGCGCCTTCTTTTCCATCGGCGTTTTCCGGCAGCATTATTTTCCGGCCGTTCTCGTACAGGAAGGGCGGGTAATAGTTATGCGCCTGGATCTGGTCCAGGTATCCATAACTGTAATCGAAGCCCTGCTTTTCAGGTCCGTGCTGCTCCCCTCCCAGCCCCCATTTGCCGACGAGGCCGGTATGATACCCGGCGCTTTTCAGCAGCTCGGCTACCGTCACCTTTTCCGATGGCATGGGCGGGTCTTCCTGCTGATCCGTCAGGAAGTTGCCGCGTATCGCGGTGTGGCCGGTATGTTTACCGGTGAGCATAGCTTCCCGCGAGGGCGCGCATACTGTACTGCCCGTATAGTGGGAAGTGAACCGCATGCCGCCGCGGGCAAGCGCATCGATGTTTGGCGTGTGTATCATTTGCTGGCCATAGCAGCCCAGGTCCCCATACCCCATATCGTCCGCCAGTATGAGGATGATGTTGGGCTTTTCTGAAACCGTTTTGCCGGCGGGCGTGCCTGAAAAGCACAGCCCGGCCAGCAAAATGATACAGGATCCGCTGAATAATAATCTTTTTTTATGCATGGTTTATGGTTGTCCGTATAACACTCCGCGGCCGCCCGTGCCTACGTACACTTTCCCGAACACGGTCCTGTCCCCTGCCAGCGCTTTCACGCCCGCCGGGAATTTCTGTGTGCCGTTATCGATCTGGTCCCAGCCCGCGCCGAGATTGGTGGAGCGGTACAGCCCTTTGATGCCGCCGACGGTGCCGTAGGCGAACAAAGTGGGTGTGCTGCCGCCGCTGGCCGGTGCGCCCCAGGCAAAGGCCGTGCAGGTGGTGAGCGCGGTTACTTTGGTAAAGGTAGTGCCGCCGTTAGTGGTTTTGTACAAACCGTTCCCGTCCAGGCTCACCCATACTTCATTCGCTGTGCCCGGCCTTGCGGCTACGAACAGGTAGGAATTTTTGTTCGGGATGGCCGTGGCGTTCTGCTGCGACCAGGTGGCGCCGCCGTCTGTACTGGCGTAGAGGAAACCGGTTTTGTAGATGTAAAACTTGTTGCCGTCCACACAATCCGCTGTGATGGAAAAGTCTTTGCTCCACACATCGATGGCGTTTACCGCGCCGGTGGGCGCGCCCGTTGAAGCCGCCCAGCTGCTGCCGCGGTTCGTGCTGTAATACACGCCGCCGCCGGGGCTGCCGCCCGCGATGTACACCATCTTGTCAGGATTGGTGGAAGAGATGCAGATGCGGCCCAGCTTCACGCCGGAAGGCAGGGTGCGCGTGGTCCAGGAGGTACCGCTGTTCGAAGACGTTGCCAGGATGGTGCCGGTGCCGTCATTGCCGGAAGCACCCAGGATGGCAATGTTCGCCGGTTGCGTTTCGCAGTAGGAGATGCTGAAACCTTCGTTGATGTTGTACAATCTCGCGGAAGGATACACATCCACGTTGTCGTGCCTGAAGCCGAATACATCCGCCACGCCTGAGTACAGGGGCACTCCGCCCGGAGCGGAAGCGAGTGTGAGCACTACCGTTTCCTCATCGCCTTTGATACGGGTAGTGAAAGCTACAGAGCCGGTTGCCCATGCATTGGAACTAAACCATACGCCGAACCAGTCGGAATAATAAAGGTCTCCGTGGTGCAATGGATCAAAGGCCAGGCATGAGGTGGCGCTGGAAAACCAGCCGCTGGGCCACCAGGGAGCCTCCAGTGTTTTTACGATGGGAAGGGCCGCAGTGTTCATCTGTTCCCAGCTCGTACCGCCGTTTGCAGAGCGGTAGAGCGGATTATTAAAAGAAGAGTAGCGCTGGCTTACAGCGATTTTATTATGATCATACGTTTCTACCGCGATGCCGCAATAGTTTTTGTTGGTGCCGCCCGCAGGGGTGATGTCCGTCCAGGTGCTGCCGTTCCATACGGTTACGCCGGTGGAGTGCGCCACATACAGTTTACCGCCCATTACCACCATGCGGTTGGGCGAGGTGGGCGCGCCGGCCATGGCGGTGAAGGTGGTGCCACCGTCGGTGCTGCGGTAAATGCCGGTGCCGGGTACGCCTGCGTATACTTTCGCAGAGCGCCCGCTAACCGCGGTGGACGGGTCCGTTACCACGGTACGCACGCCTTTGGTGCCATTGGGCACGGAGGTGATCTTCGTCCAGGCCGCGCCGGTGTTTGTACTGCGGTACAGGCCATCTGTGCGTGTGCCCGCGTACACCACCGTGCTGGTGAGCGAATCTACGCTCAGGCATTCGCCTATCCAGCGGAGATCGCCATTGCCGTCGTAGGTGGTGGACATCAGTTTGGTCCAGTTGCCACCCTGATCGTCCGACCGGTACACACCGTCGTTCAGGGCGAGGTACACCCTGTTGGGCGCGTTGGCATCCAGTGCCATACCATCCACCCTGATAGTGCTGATACCGTCCAGGATGGGGATCCAGCGCTGGTTCGTACCGTCCCAGCGGTAGGCGCCGCCTACGTCCGTACGGGCATACATACGATTGGCCGTGTTCGGGTGGATAGCCAGGCCGGTGATGTACCCGCCGCCGCCGATCGCCACGCTGCCCCAGTTGTAGGGGATCACGGCCTGGATGGATGACACGCCGGAGCGTTTGCCGTCCAGTACTTCTTTTTCCAGTTTTTCACTCATCTTTTTGCATGAGTACGCACCGAGGATGGCCATGCTGATGGCCGCCACGATAGTCGCGGATAGTTTCATAAAACAAACTTTGGAGGTTAATGAATAGTGGTTTTCAGTCATCAGTAATTATCGTTCTGCAGGATCTTCGGGTTTTGTGCAATGACGCTTTGCGGGATGGGCATCAGGTAGTTTTTGGATTTATCGAAGGCGATCTTTCCGCCGCCTGCGTTTACTTTTTCATATACCGGTTTGCCGCCCACGACGGTGATCTTCATGGCGCGGAGCGGTTGCGCGAAAATGGTTTCGGCTGTTTTCCAGCGGCGGATGTCCGAGAATCGTTTGCCTTCAAAAGCCAGTTCCACTCTCCTTTCCCTGCGGATGCGCGCGCGCATCTCTTCTTTGGTAAGGTTCGCGGGCAGCTCGGGCAGGCCGGCCCTGAACCGCACTTTTTTCATGGCGGCATATACGGTCTCGTCCGGGCCCACGGCTTCGTTCTGCGCTTCGGCATAGTTCAGGAGCACTTCCGCGTAACGCCAGATGATGGAGTTGCCGCCGCTGCTGTTGCCGGGCACTACGCCTGGGTCCACCGCTTTTTTCATAAAATATCCGGTGCGGCCTTTACCACCCGCGCCGGAAGCGTCCAGCTCGTTAGGATTGTTTGCCACGCCCAGGCGGGTGTAAATGATCCCGCTTTTCCAGGGGGAGCCGTCGTAAATGATCGTAGCGGCAAAACGTTTGTCGCGGTTGTCGTAAGGGTGCTCGGGATCGTACATCGCGGAGCCTTCCGCTTCGGTCTTGCCATCCAGGAATTCGTAGTCGTCTACGAGGTTCTGCGTGGGGTTCACGGCGCCCCAGCCGCCGCCGTCCGATACCTTTACCGGGTTCCAGTATTTCTCTTTGATATTGCCTTTGATGTTCGCCGCGTACTGGATGTCGAAGATCACTTCCACATTGTTTTCATTGGCGGGCAGGAACAGCGCGCCGTAGTCGGAATAGAGGTCGTACCCGACGCCTGCTTCCATGATCTTTTTGTTGGTCGCGGCAGCGTCCGCCCATTTGGAGGCGTACAGTTCCGTTTCACCTTTTAAAGCCCATGCGGCGCCTTTGGTGGCACGGCCGGCATCTTTGGCCGCTACCTTCAGCGGAAGGTCCGCAGCAGCCTCTTCACACTCTTTCTGGATAAATGCCACACATTCATCCCAGGTGTTGCGGGGATTAAAGATGGCATCGCCCTGTTCCGCCTGGTTCAAAGGAATGGTGATGATGGGCACGCCGCCGTAGATGTCCATCAGGGATTTGTAAAAATAGGCGCGCAGGAACTTTGCCTGTGCCAGCATACCTTTTTTGGTCGCGTCATCGAAGTTTGAAGCGGATACGTTTTTGATGAACACGTTGCACTTCCGGATGTTCGTGTACATGTTTTTCCAATGCGGCGTGAAGATCGGCGTGGAGGGGCCATAGGAGCCCTGCGCGAAATTCTCGTAAGACGGGATGCCCGCCAGCGGGCCGCTGATGCTGTTGTCCGAGAAATTATCCAGCGGGTCGTTGCTGATCTCGGAGGGTACGTTGGTGAACACCGTGCTTTGCGGGCCGGGGTTCAGGTTGTTGTAAATATCGTTGAGGAACAGCCCCGCGTTTGTGGGTGTCTTCCATACGGACGCGTCGGTGAGCTGGTCTGTCGGTTCAATATCCAGTGAGTCGTCGCAGGAGGCCAGCATGATGCAGCAGCCTGCTATATAAAGAAGTTTCCTGAGTTTCATCGTTGTACGTTTGCTGGGTTAGAAATTGACATTTAAACCGAAGGAGAACACCTTCTGCTGGAAATAATAACGGGCTCTTTTGCTGGCGCTGCTTACGCCTATCTCCGGATCGAGGTATTTTTCACCGGAGAAAGTGAGCAGGTTCTGCGCGGCGGCATACAGCCTGAGGTTGGACATTCTCATCCTTTTCATCACGGCCTGGGGCAATGAATACCCCAGCTCGATATTTTTCAGCCTGATATAAGACCCGTCTTTCTGCCAGAAAGAAGATACCTGCTGGCTGTTCGTACTGGGCGAAGGCATGATCACCGGGTATTTGGCGTTCCTGTTCTCAGGCGTCCAGTAATCCAGCTGCTCTTCGAATATTTTTGCGCCGTTGAAAAAAGGCAGCGATGCTTCGTTAGTGAGCTGGAAACTGCTTTGTGTAGCGCCCTGCCACAGCATGCTGAGATCTATGCCTTTCCAGCCGGCGTTCAGGTTGATGCCAAAGATCACCTGCGGAAAGGCGGGATCGCCGATCACCACCTGGTCGTCGTCCGTGATCTTTTTATCCCCGTTCACGTCCTCGTAGCGGATATCGCCGGGGCGCAGGGTGCCGAACTGTTTGGGCGCCGCGTCTATCTCTTCCTGCGACTGGAAGAAACCGATGGCCCGCAGGCCGAACTGTGTATCCAGCGGCCGGCCGGTGCGGCTCCTGTTAGGGTTGTTTTTGGTGGCGGTGTTCTCAAACGTTTCCACCAGCGTGTTTTTGGCGTAGGAGAAGTTGATACCGCCGCCGATGGTGATACCGTTGCGGAGCGTATTGGTCGTATTGATGGAGAAGTCCAGCCCCTTGTTGTCCATAATGCCCGCGTTCACCTGCGAAATGCCGATACCGTATTCCACGGGTACTACCGCGGTAGGCGCCACCAGCATGTCCGAACGGCGTTCTTTGAAGAAGTCCAGCTCCACGCCGATCCTGCCCTGCAGGAACATGCCCTCGATACCGATGTCCGCCTTTTTCGCCGTTTCCCAGGTGATGTTGGGATTGGACTCAGCTCTTTCGAATACGCCCTGTACCTGTGAGAACTGCGTACCGCCAAAACCATAGCTGCTGTTCAGCCCGTAGCTGCTCAGATATTGGAAGGGCGAGCCCGCCAGGTTGCCCGAGATGCCGTAGGAGGCGCGCAGTTTCAGGTTGTCGATCCACTTGTAATTGTCTTTGATGAAATGTTCTTCAGACAGTCTCCAGCCCAGTGAAAAGGCGGGGAAAAACGCGAACCGTTTGCCCGGTGCGAAAAAATAATGCCCGTCGTAACGGCCGGAAAGTTCCACGAGGTATTTCGAAGCGTAGTCATAACCAAACCTGTACACAAAACCGAGTTGTTTGAAAGATCCGGAGGAACCGTTGTTGTCCAGGTCCGCTTTGGAAGAGCTGCCCAGCGACAGTTCATCCAGCGTCACCTGGTAGTTCAGGCGGGAAGCGCCGAAGGTATTGTTATCACCCTGGCGGAGCTCGGCCACACCCAGTGCGTTGATATTATGTTTACCGAAAGTACGTTTGTAAATGATGTACCCCTGCAGCGTGGTATTCACAGATTCGTCGAAGTCCTGGTTCAGCTGCGGTGAAGGCACGCCGGCTTTGGTTTCCACGAATTCATCCTGCGCGTTCAGCGACCAGATGCTATAAGGCAGCTGCCATTGTTTGCTGGTATTATAGTTTTTGTCGTAGGCGCCCACGGCCTTCAGCGAGAGGCCCGGCACAAAAGGCAGCTGCTGCTCGATAGAGAGTTGTGTGAACAGCATATTGCCTTTTCTCCTGTTGTAACCGCTTTCGTAGATGGAAGGCAGCAGGCCGTTGCCGGGCAGGCCGTTGCTGAATTTCAGCTGGTTGAGCAGCAGCGGGGGATTTTTGGTAACGGAGGTGTAAATGCCGGTGCCGCTCGTGGAACCGGGATTGTCCGTTACTTCCAGCGTGCCTTTTACGTCCAGCGATACCACGGTGGTTTTGGTGGCGTTCACGTCCACATTCGAGGCGAGGTTGTAGCGGCGGTATTTGATCACATCCACGGAGCCCTGCTGGTAGAGGTGGCCGAGCGAGCTGAAGAAACGGATCTTGTCCGAGCCGCCGGAGAACGTGAGGTTCTGCGAGGTCATGGGCGCATTAAAATCGATCACGTCCCTGAGCCAGTTGCTGTTCGGATAATGGTCGGGGTCGGAGCCGTCTTTATATTTCTGCAATTGTTCGTCCGTATAAGCGGGCGCCAGTCCGGCGTTTTTGTTGGCCGCGTTCAGCGTGCTGGCAAAGCCGTAGGAATCCAGGTATTTCGGGTACTGGGTGGGCCTTTGTATGCCGTACCAGGTATCAAAGCCAAGCTCTACTTTGCCCTGTTTGCCACGTTTGGTAGTGATGAGCACCACACCGTTTGCCCCGGCCAGGCCGTAAGGCGCAATGGCGGCGGCGTCTTTCAGCACGGAAATGCTTTCAATTTCGTTGGGATTGATCTGCGAAAAAGGACGCGGTACGCCATCCACAATGGTGAGCGCGCCATTCCGGGAACCGGTGGTGCCTACGCCCCTGACCCTGATGGTAGCGGCATCCGCGCCGGGCTCTCCGCTGCCCTGGAAGGCCAGGATGCCGGACACCCTGCCCGCGATGCTGTTATTGATATTCGCCACGGGATTACGGGCGATCTCCTGCCCTTTTAACGTGGACACGGCGGCGGTAGTGGATGCTTTTTTCTGTGTGCCGTAACCTACTACGATCACTTCGCTGAGGCCTTTCAACTCTTCTTCCAGTACAATATCGAGCAGGGTATGCCCGTTCACCGGTATTTCGCGCATCTGGAAACCAACATAGGAAACCATCAGCACCGCGTCTTCCGGCGCATTGATCTCAAAGCGGCCGTCCGGGTTTGTGACCGTACCGGAGGAGGTGCCTTTAACGATGATCGTCACACCGGGGAGGAAAGTACCTTTATTGTCTTTCACCACACCTTTTACGGTCAGGAACTTCATATCCGGAGAGGCAGTGATGGCGATCACGCTGTCTGACAATATCTTGTAATTCAGGTTGGAAGCGGCCAGCAGCGCAGTGAGCACGTCGGTCAGTTTCTGGTCGCCATTTGTACGGTAAGACACGGTCCTGCGCAGCCCGGCTTCCTTCGAGTTATAAAAAAAGCGGCAGCCGGTGGCCGATTCGATCTTTTCAAGTGCGTTGGAGAGTCTTACTTCTTTAACATTCAGCGAAAGCTTTATGTCTTTCTGTGAATATACTTTGGCAGACAACTGCATGCAAAATAGAAAAACAGCAAGTAGCGTCAGTCGCATAGTTCTATCAATTTGCTTGACATTCACATAATGGCATGAGGGACCATTAAGTAGATTTTTTTTCATACTTTTAGCTTTTATTGGTTTTTGGAAGCTGCTTTCTCAAGGGGCTCTTCCAAATAAAAATCAGTATACCGGAAAGGGGGATGTTGACGCATTCCTCTTTCTATTTTTTGTACGGCTGGCGGCTATCCTGCGCCCTTATTGGTGAATGATGATCCTGTCATTTTGTATGCTGTATTTAAACGGTGCTATTACCTGTAGAACTTTCAGCGCTTCTTCCAGGCTTTCATTTTTGAATATGCCGGTGAGCTGGTAATCTTTGATGTCTTCGTTTTTAATGACAATGGATACGTTGTAACGTTTTTCCATCATGGCTGCGAGGTCTTCGAACCGTTCTTCCCTGAATATTAATTTGTTTTCTATCCAGGCGGTTTCCACGATATCGTTGGTCTGCTGGTAAGGGATGATCTCCGTTACTTTCAGTTCCTGCTCCGCCTCCGCCTGTTGGGCTGCAGGTTTGCCCGCGTCCGGCGCGGCATTGCGCAGCACCAGCTTTTCGTTCGGCTTCATTCTTATTTTACGGGAGGGGTCTTTTTTGAGGGATACTTCCAATGCGCCTTCTATCAGCGTGGTTTCCGTGGTGGAGCCGCCGGCGTAGGCTTTTACGTTGAAGGAAGTGCCCAGGTCCGTGATATCCGCTTCCTGCGTATGGACGATAAACGTGTGATGGTCGTTGTGTTTAACTTTAAAAAAGGCCTCTCCCACCAGTGACACTTCCCTGTTCTCCAGGCTGAAATTCTTGGGATAAGTGAGTTTGCTGCCCGCGTTGAGCCATATTTCGGTGCCGTCGGCCAGCGTGATCTGCGTTTTGGAGCCCGGGGGCGCGGCGATCTCGTTCATGCCGTGCACAACCGTAGTTTTGCCGGGTTTGAACAGGGTAAGGCCGGCCCAGGCCGTGACCGCGATGCCCGCCACTACCGCGGCGATACGCACCAGGGGGGAATATTTCCGGATACGTGCAGGAGATGTTTCTTCCGGCCGTTCATCCTCGTATGGCGGAGTTTCCTGCCGTACATCCTCCAGCCTGCCGTTCAGGATGGCGTTCAGCTTCTCAGGCGCGGTGTGTGCATCCAGCAGCAGCTTGATCTCGTCTATAAATCCGTCAGTGACATTGTCCAGGTTGTTCACCGCCTGGATCAGTTCATAGGAATACCAAAGCTCGGGGTCTTGTTTGAGCAGTTCTTTCAGTTCCTTTTCTTCCTCAGCACTGATTGAGCGGGACAGCTGCCTGCCCATCAATAACCATACCCTGTTGGAATCTTTCATCTGGTTCATAATTGATCTGATAACTGTACCAGTTTACTATACGACTGTAAAGTGATTCCATTCTACTAAGGGAAATAAAAAAATATCTGAAGAAATTTTCCGGGGCCGGGAAGCCACTTTGGTAAGGGAGAATTATACTTCTTTGGAGAGGGTGCGTTCTTTGTTAAAGATGTTCACCGCCTGCACCAGCCTTTTGAGGGCTATGGCCAGTTGCACGTCGATGGTGTTCACGGAGATATTCAGTTTTTCGGATACGTCTTTGTTCCGCATGCCTTCCAGGCGCACCATTTCGTAGATCTGGCGGCAGCGGGGCGGCAGGGCGTTGATGGCGTTGCGGATGCAGTCGTACAGCTCCATGGAGATCACGAGGCTTTCAGGGTCCTCTGCCGTAAGATCCCGCAGGGGAATGCCGGAAAGAAGGCGCTGTTCTTTTTTCCAGCGGGCAAGCTGGTCCAGCGAAGCATTCCGCACGGCGGTGAAAAGATAAGCCCGGAGATTGCTTATTTCCACGATATTGCCTTTCATCTGCCAGACCTTCAGCAGCACATCGTTTACAATCTCTTCAGCCGGCTCTCTCGCCTTCAGGTAAGCGGTGGAAAAATCCAGCAGCGTAGCGTGATATTGGCTGTAGAGCAGCTGATAGGCTTCGCTTTCCCTGTTTTCGGCAATAAGATCCGTAAATACTTTGGTGATTGGATCCAACATAAAGTTGATTAGTCTGGTGTGCAATATCCACAATCAATATTAACTGAATGTGAAATGAATTTAAATTGCAACAACTCGCGGGAAACAACGTGGCCGGAAAAATACCGGGATAGATTTTGTGATCAGTCGGTTCAACAAATTTATACGTTTAGCGGAAAAATGCAAGGGGGAAATAAAAATACCCGCAAAAAGGATGCGGGTATTACTTCTTGTTGATGTTAACACCTTTTCAGGGCAGCTTACCCACTTCAATGCTGCTTACCCACTTCACATGCCTTGGCCCGGTCACTTTATCGTTGCTGCAGATCATTACAAAACGGCCGTCTTCAAGGATAGGTCCGCCATTTTCCTCGTAGATCAGGAATACATGATCGCCGGTGGGATTGTTATAAATATCGTTCCAGGCGTACAGCACGGTATAACCGTCTGTGGCCCTGATGGCGATGTAATATTTCCCTCTTTCCTTGGGTTTGGGCATGATGATGCCCGCACTGTCCAGGATGGTTTTGAGACGGATGCCGGTGAAGGAACGCAGCACTTTTTTGGTTTCGCCGGAGGAGCAGACGATATCCAGGTTGTTTCGGGTTTCCGGGCGGAAGGCGGCTACATTCCCCAGGGTGCAGACGAAAGGGTGGCGGATCAGTCCTTTTACGGCCACCTGCCCGGTAGTGTCCGGCAATATAGTGGCGTGGCCGGTAATTACAACCTGCAGCAGCAGGACGGTGAAAATGATCTTTATGTACATCATCGGAAAAATTATAAACGGGAATAATGAATGTTCAATTTAACAAAATAGTTCCTTCCCTGCTCAGGATAACCTTCCACAAGTGAATAGTTTTTATCGAAAAGATTGTTCACCCCCGCGATCACTTTTACCCACCTGTGCAGCGGGATCACGCCGGAAGCGTTGAGCAGGAAAAATCCGGGCGTCTTAACGCCATAACTCGTACTATACCGCGCCGTGTTATATTCCCCGTTCAGCATCACTTCCAGGGCATTGAGCGCATATATAACTGTTCCGGTTACACGATGATCGGGCACGTCGGTGAACCGTATCTGCGGCTCGCTGAGATTGCGGCGGCTGATATAAGCGTAATTGAGGCCCGCGTTCAAACCCTTCGTAACACGGTAATTCACGGATACTTCCGCACCATGAAAGGATGCCCTGCCTTTGTTCTGCATCTGCGAAAGCCAGCGGCCCGCCGCCGTATCGTATCGCACATTGTTCACTCTCTGGATCACGTTGCTGATGCGGGACAGGAATACGGCCGCCTGCAGCCGGAACCTGCCCAGCGCCGCATCGTCGTATTTCAGTTCATAATGCTGTGCATCTTCCGCATTCAGCCCGGGGTTAGGAACCGCAGTGCCGAGACGGTAGGAATAACGGTCTTTCATGGTAGCAAGCCTCGTCATGCGGCCAAAGGATGCTTCGAGGTGGCGGGCCGTGGAAAAATAATGCAGCAGGGCGGCCTGTACGTTCCAGGCGTCGTTCCGGCCATGAGGGAAACTGCTGATGGTTTTGGACTGGCTGTTATAGTCTTCCGCGCGTATGCCTTCCCGGAAATTCCAGCCCAGGCCCGCCTTAACCGTCCAGCGGGCGGATAGCCGGTGCTCATCCGTAATACCCGCGGCCAGGGTCCGGTCCGCCATTTCCCGCTCCGGCTCGCCCAGGTTATGTTCTTTATGCACGTCCTGTTTAAAGTGCACGGATGCCGTAAGATGGTTCGAACCGGACAGCGCTTTGCGGTATTCCGCATTGGCGCCGATATTATGGTCGTTGTACAGGCTGCTGAAGGCATACGGGCGGGTTTGTCTGGTATAGGAACCATCGTCGTAGCTGTCCAGCCGGTTGCGGAACTGGTCGTAATACAGGCGGAGCTTAAGATATCCCGCACTGTCCGTTTGAATATTGGCCAGGAAGTAGGCGCTGCGTTTGTTCCAGTAAGGCCATTGCCAGTAGCGGGGATTTTTGAAAAGGGAGTTCAGCGTATCCTGCCCTGCATATACGGGATTGCCTTTTTCGCCCTGCTGATCCAGGTAACCGAGGGCGTACTCGCTGCGGCGGTTGGGCCTGTATCCCAGTTTGAGGCTGAGTTTCATGTCCTTCGCGTCCACATGGTCCCTGTTGCCGCCGTCTTCGTTTTTTACGGGGGTAAACTTATCGGACAACTGGTAGCCGTTGCGTTTGTATACAGAAAGCCCCGCCTGGGCGTAAAACTTCCCGAAACGGCTACCTGCGTTCAGGAACCCGTCGTGCCCGCCTGAAAACCAGCCGCCGCCGGCCTGGAGATCCAGTTTGTGCACCGGTTGCACGGTGACAATATTAATGGCGCCTCCCATCGTGTTCGGGCCGTATAATACGGAGGCATTGCCTTTACTGACGGTGATCCGGGAAATATCATAGGTGGTGAAACGGGCGAGGTCCACATACCCGTCGTATGGCACGTACACGGGGATACCGTCTACAAAAACGGGGACCTGGCGCAGGTTAAAACCCCGGATGTATAGCACTGATTCGTTCCTGGGGCCAACGTTCCCGATGGTAATACCGGGAATGAGGTCCAGGGCTTTGGCGACATTCAGACGTTGATACCGCAGCATATCTGTTTTGTTGAGGGTGGAAAAGGTATCGGGCTCTGCTCCTTTCACTACTACCTCTCCCAGCCTGAAAACAGCCGGATTTTGGGCTTGGACGCCGGTATATATAATAAAGAAGAGGATCAATAGAAGGGAGCGTTTCATGATTACGTAGGTTTGGTTGATGACGACAAAATATACATAATAATTTATTCTATGTCACATTTTTTAATGATAATATTGTTAAAAAATGATGAAATTGTTTATATATATCATTTTTTTGAATCAATACTTCAGTTTTTCGTACACGTCTCGTTATTTTATTATAAAATTTCGAGGCATCGAAAAAATCAAGACGATCAGCTACAGGTGTCACAACAAAGTCATTTCACCCTTTTCTTCAAAAAAATTCCCAAATTCGAAAATCATTCCGCTTTCGTCATTGGAACTTTGCGCTCTCTTATTTTACACCACTAGAACGTCAGACCAATGATCAAAAGGCTACTTTTACTCTGTACCCTCCTCTTTTCAGTCACTGCAATATTTGCGCAGAACGCCTTTGTAAAAGGCACCATCACCACCAGCGACGGCAAACCCGCCGCCAACGTGACTGTCATGATTGAGCAAACCAAATGGGGCGCCATCAGCAACGAAAAAGGAGAATATCTTATAAAGAACGTGCGCCCGGGCGCCTGGAACCTGAAGGTTTCCGCGATCGCCGTGGCCAGCCAGACCAAACAGATCAGCGTGGCCGCGGGAGAAACCCTCCAGGCGGACTTCGTGCTGAACACCAGCTCCGCCCAGCTGCAGGAGGTGATCATTTCCACTAAAGGCCCTGTTAAGGAAAACAATATCGTGGCGAAAATGCCGCTGAAAAACCTGGAGAATCCGCAAGTGTATAACACGGTTTCCGCCGAGTTGATGAAACAGCAGAACATCACCACTTATGATGATGCGATGCGCAACGTGCCCGGTATCTCCCGCACCTGGGAATCCACCGGCCGCGCCGGCGATGGCGCCGCTTATTTTTCACTGAGAGGTTTTGACGCACAGCCCGCGCTGACCAACGGCCTGCCCGGTATGGTGAGCGGAAACCTGGACCCTGCCAACGTTGAAGCCATCGAAGTGATCAAAGGCCCTTCCGGTACCCTGTTCGGCGGCGCTTTTTACAGCTACGGCGGTATTATCAACACCATTACCAAAAAACCTTACCACAGCTTCGGCGGCGAAGTAGCTTACACTTTCGGCAGCTACGGGCTGAACAGGATAACAGCTGACATCAATACCCCGCTGAGCAAAACCGAAAAGATCGCGCTGCGTGTAAACACCGCTTATCATACTGAAAATACCTTCCAGGATGCCGGCTTCAAAAAATCCTTCTTCGTTGCCCCGGCCCTGAGCTACGAGGTGAACGATCGCCTGTCCTTCAGCCTGATGGCAGAAATCTACCAGGAAGAAAGATCGGTTGCCCCGGTGTTTTTCCATTCGGACCGTGTGACCCCGCTGGTATTTAAAAACATACAGGAGCTGGGCCTGAACGACAAACTGTCTTTCACCAGCAACGACCTCACCATCCGCAACCCGCGATTCAACATCCAGGGACAGATGGTCTATAAATTATCTGATGTGTGGACTTCCCAGACCGTGGTATCCCGCGCCCAGGTAAAATCCGACGGCTATTATTCCTACATCTGGGATGGCGCCGGCGGTGACGAATGGTTTGAACATTACATCCACAATGAAAACCAGACCACCTATACCACAGACATCCAGCAGAACTTCAATGCCGACTTCAAAATAGGCAGCCTGCGCAACCGCCTGCTCGTAGGCCTCGACTACTACGGCCGCAAAGTCATCGACAACGGCGGCGGCTGGGGCGTCATCCGGCAGGTAACACCCTGGGGCGATTCAAGGGATATCGATCCGGACAACCCGGTGTATCTCACCCGCGCTTCCGTGGACAACATGCTGAGTGGCCTGGACCCGATGATCGGTTCCAACATCGATAACTATTCTTACAGCGCATATGTTTCCGACGTACTGAACATCACGCCCGCACTGAGCGTAATGGCCAGCCTTCGCGCGGATTATTTTTATACGCCCGGCGATGGTGACGACGCCACTGAAGGTGACGAATACGATCAGTTCGCCCTCTCTCCCAAGTTCGGCATCGTATACCAGCCGATCCTGAACAAACTGTCCGTCTTCGCAAACTACATGAACGCTTTCATCAACGTAGCGCCGCAACAGAATTTCAACAGCCCCCAATACCAGGCTTTCAAACCCGAGCAGGCGAACCAGTGGGAAGCCGGCGTTAAGGCAAATCTTTTCTCCGACAAACTCCAGGCTATCTTGTCTTATTATGACATTACCGTATCGGACAGGGTACTGTATCCCCCGGCGGCAGATGCTTTCCAGGGCGGCAAAGCAGGCAGCAAAGGTATTGAGGTGGAATTAACCGCACAGCCCGTACATGGCTTTAACATCCTTGCGGGTTACAGCCATAACAAAACCGAAGTGCTGGAAGGCATGGGCACCGATTTCTACGCGGAAAAAGGCCGCGCTACCGGTGGCCAGGGCCCGCAGAACCTTGCGAACCTCTGGGCAACCTACAAGTTCAGCAACGGCACCCTCCGCAATTTCGGTCTGGGCATCGGCGGAAACTACGCCAGCGAATACCTGGTGGTAGACAACAGCGTGACCGGCCAGTTCTTCCTGCCCAGCTACACCCTGCTGAACGGAAGCGTGTTCTACAACGCAGACCACTTCCGTTTCACCCTGAACGTAAATAACATTACCAACGAACAATACTACATCGGCTACTGGTCCGTAAACCCGCAGAGAAGGCGGAACTTCGCCTGCAGCTTTGCGTACAAGTTCTAGGCAGCTCATTAACATTTGCAGAAAAGCCGTATGAAACGATTGATTCATACGGCTTTTTTGTATCTTGAAAGGCAGAATGCCATCTGAATGACAGCAGCACTAGCCAGAACAACCGGGGGCAAAAAAGCTTATTTTCGCCATCATAATACTACTGAAGGCAACGGCCGGGGAAGCCCTGGACATGGTAATGCCCTTTGCAAAAATAATCGTACCGCTCATGCTGCTCACCTGGTTCTGGACGGCATGGCGCATCAAACAGGAAACGGAACAGGAGGAAAAGTCAGAATAATATGGTAAAAATTACCTTTCAGATCACCGATACACCCACCGCAGACACTGGTCTGGATGCACTGGCATATATGGAGGGAGACATGCAGATCCACCTGCACAATACTTTATTTGTCAGCCTGCCGCGCACGCTCCTGCTGGACTTTGCGGGTTTCGCGCAGCGCTGGCTGGACAATCATGAAACTTCCCCCTCGGCCTACCTCCCCATGAACCAGGAAGAAGCCGTGCTCAGCATCGAAAAAGCCGGGGCCGGCCACTACCGGATCACGGCCGCTAATGCGGAGAAGGGGGATTTCCCACCGGTGAAGGAAGAACACGTTGCCGAAGCTTTCGCGAAGTTCCTGGATGAACTCGAAAAAGAACTCAGGAAATAAACACGCGGTAACGCCGGCGTGTATACGATATAGAGAAAACGAAAGAGGAGTTAATGTTATCCATTAACTCCTCTTTCGTTTATATCATTCGCCGGTAATTACTCTTCTTTGGCTTCAGCCAGGAAACTTACCACATCGCGTATTTCTTTTTTGGACAGCACAGCTTTCATATCCGGCATGGAAGAAGGCGAAAAGGTCTTTTTCACAATGTCCGCATTCGCGATCTCCTTTTCCGGTTCCAGCCCGTCCTTGATCTTCAGGCCATTTTTGGTTTCGCCATGCACAATGCCGGAGATCTTTTTACCGTCTTTCAGTTCCAGCGTTACCATCCCAAAACCAGGCGCCAGCCTTGCGCTGGGGGAAATGATCGATTCCAGTATCTGCTCGCGGGAAATGCGCTTCGCCACACCATTCAGGCGCGGGCCGGCGTTGCCTCCCCTGTCGTCGTAGGCATGGCATTTCATACACTGCGCGTTCTGATTACGGTAAAATATCTGCCTGCCGCGGTTCGGATCGCCGCCTTGCAGGCTGCTGGCATAAGAAGCCATCACTTCGTCCGGGGAAAGTTTGTTGCTGATCTCTTTATAACGGGCGGCCAGCGGACCGGAACGGGTGCTGTCTATCGCTTCGCCCAGCTCCAGGTAAAGGTCCGGGCCCAGCTTACCGGCGGCCATTTTATCCAGCAGCGCTTCAATGGCTTTGCCACTGTTGTCCAGCGGGAGTTTGCCCAGCGTGAGCATGGCGGCCTGCTGCTCTTCCCTGGTGCGGGTGTTGATCACATTGGCGAGCAGGCTCACGATCATGTCTTTCGGGATCGTCATTTTTTCCATCAGGTCCAGGCCAGTTACGCGCACGGACTTTTCCCTGTCCGCGAGCGCGTGCCTGATGCCTTTTTCCACCAGCGGGTCATTCAGCGCCACCAGCGATATTAATGATTCGGAGCGCATGGAGGGCTCGCGGTCCGACTGCAAAGCTGCCAGCAGCGGAGCGGCGGCGGATTTAATATCCAGCTGCCGGATGGCTTTCGCGGCGCTGATACGCACGGCCAATGATTTGTTTTTCAGCAAAGCGGTGAGCGCCCCAGCCGATTTGCCCGCCACCATCGCGGGATCCTTTTCCACGGGGCCACGCAGGCGGCCATCCACCCTGTCCAGCACGGATGGTTTAGCCCATACGGCTATCACATCCACGGCTTCGGCACGCATGGTATCGGGATTTTTATCGTTCAGGGAATAGTCTGTCAATGCCTGTAAAGCGGCTTCATTGCCCACGCGCAGGTTTGCACTGATCACGCGGCGGAGCAGCGCTTCATTGGTAAAATTTGTGGTGTTCAGCAGGCCTGCCAGCGCGGGCAGCGCATCTTTAATAGAAAGGTCGTCGTTGATCGCGCGGGCTGTTTCCGTTACGATGAACTCATCCTGGTCCTGCAGGAACACCGCGATGCCGGGATGGCTCATTCTTCTCAATGCCACTACCGCCGCGATCCTGACGGCTCTTGACGGGCTTTTGGACAGCGCAATCACAGGCTCCGCTTTGCCGATCCTTGCGAGGGCAAGGCTGCCGGCGTGGCGCAGATATACATCTTCGTCATTGTTCAGCTCCAGCATGGCTATAATGGGCTGAATGGCGGGCTCATACTGAATCCTGCCCAACGCCTCGGCGGCAAAGAAACGCGCGCGGCTGGCCGTGTCTTTCAGTACGGGAATGAGCGCGGCGCCCGCTTCACGGTATTTGATATCGCCCAGCCATTTGGCCGCCTGCGCCCTGATCTCGGGATCCGCATCTTTCAGCAGCGGCAGCAAAGCCGTAGCGTATTGTTTGTCTTTGCGCGCCAGCTGGCTGATGCCCCAGATGGCGTGTATCCTGCTCAGCTGGTTGTCCCCGGGCTGGAGTGCCTGTTTAAACAACTCCGCTCCTTTTTCGCCCCGTTTTACCAGTTCAAACTGCGCTTTCATTCTCACACGCATATCGGGGCTGCTGAGCAGCTTGCCCAGGTCTGTTTCTTTGCGGCTGCTAAAATCCGCTGCCAGCAGGGTTTTTACTTCATTGCGTATAGCCGTGCCCGCTGCATCTTTATGATCCAGCTTCCAGATGCGGCCATAGTTGTGCGTATCCCATCCTTCGATCCAGTCCGCCACGTACAACGCACCATCCGGGCCAAAGTCAAGACCGGTGGGCAATACGCCGCCCAGTACTTTTTTGTGATCGCCCAGTTCAAAACCCGCGCCTTTGGCGTTCAGCTTAAAACTGTGGATGCCGGAGCTGAAAGGCGAGCCTACAAACTCGGCGATAAAGAAAGTGTTTTTATATTCAGGGCTCAATGCGGTACCGGGATTGTACACCATACCGGCCGGACCGCTCACGAAGTTTGCAATGCAGGGCAAAATGTAAGCCGCCTGGCCTTCCCAGCGGGGCAGGTACATTTTTTCCTCCATCCACACTTTGTAGCTGTTGTTCAGCGGGTCGCGGTATTTACCGTACTGCCAGTTGCTACGCCAGCCAATGTCCGCGCCGTTCACCACGTACACCAGGCGTTCTTTTTCGCCGGGGTGGTCGCCGTCATTGTCTTCGCTGATGAGGTTACCATATTCGTCGAATACAAATTCATGGGTATTGCGGTTGCCATAGGCGAATACTTCAAAGTCGCTGCCATCCGGGTTCGAGCGGGCTATCACGCCACTGTTCGGATGTTCCCACTTCTGCCCGTCAGGGCCTGTGCCGTTAAAACCGATATCGCCGATCTGCCAGTAGATCCTTCCATCGGGCCCCATTTCCACACCGCTCATGCCATGCCCGCTGAAACCTACGTGAATGCCATAGCCATGGGAAAGAGATATTTTTTCATCCGCTATCCCGTCTTTGTTTTTATCTTTCATTTTCCACAGATCCGGGGCGATGGCAACATAGAGATCATCCCCATCCGCCAGCACGCCGCCGGCCACATCGTCCACTTCATTATTAAAGTCATCCACGACCAGCTGCGACTGATCGGCCACACCATCGCCGTTAATATCTTCCAGGCGGAATACATTGTCTTTTTCAATGGTAAGATCGCGCCAGTCGTGAGAACTGTCGCCGTTCAGGTCTTCCAGCCATTTGTTCCTGTCGCTGTTTTCGGGGGATAATTCCTTGTGCAGGAAAGCGCGGCGGTCTTCCACCGTTTGCAGGCTGATGGAGGGTATCTCCCAGTCGCGGTGGCCGCGGATGTCGAACTCGGAGTGTTTCTGACGGTTCGTGGTCGTGTAATACAACCTTCCCTGGTCATCGATATCAATGGCGATCGGTGAGATCACGAGGGAATCGATGCCCCAGAGTTTGAGCGTGAGGCCTTCGGCCAGTTCCGGTTTTACGGAAGCGGTGATCGAATCGGCAAAACGCGCGGTAAAGGAGGAATCCATCAGTTTGATGCGCCTGTCCTCAGCGGTCGGCTGTTTGCAACCGGGCAGGCATGCGGCCGCTATCGGCAATGAAAGAAGAAAGAGAGCGTGTAGTTTTCTGTGCAACGTGGAGCTTTGTACCATTGTAGATTTACTGTTTTGACGTAAGGGCTTTACAATGGTTAAAGTATAAAGAAATATGTCCAAATGCAAGAGAACCGTATCAAATACGCTTAATTTAATTCCTGTTTAACCGGTGATACGTTCTTCCAGCACCACGGTCACCTTATCCCCTTCCGATTTGCCGATGGCTTCGCGGAGGTCCGCTTTTACGGGCAGCTTGTGAGTACCGTCTCCCAGGGCCATAAACGAGCTGCGGAACGGATGACCGTCTATCGTGCCGCGAACCTTTACCAGGCCACGCGTACCGAAGAACTCCACGGATCCGGGCCAAATAAGGTAAGTCCAGCCGCCTTTGGCGGCGCTTTTGAGGAGTTTGGCGGAGAATGTCCTGGGCAGGCTGGTTACTTGAATAGTGTGTGCCATAAGACGCTATTTTAGTATACCATAAAGTTATGCCGGATTATCGGGGCCGAAGCGTGGTGAAAACGACATTCTGAAGGGCGGTTTACGACATCTTTACCGGTACAAGTGAAGGAAATTCTCCATGCGGGTACCGGCGTTAGCGGAAACAAAATACAAACCGGCTGAAATACAGAAGGCTGTCCTTAAGAGACCAGGGTGAATGGGATTAGAGGCCGTATGAGGCCGGTATGAGGGAAGTATGAGGGAAGCATAAGGGAAGTATCACCGGGTGGTCATAGGAGTATACTTGGACTTACCCCGGACTTACCCTGGACTTACCTTGGACTTACCCCGGACTTAGAAAGGCAAAAAATGCAGTTTTTATGCTTTTTTCGCCGCGAGCACCGCGAGATAATGCGCGTTATACATTACGCCCAGTATATTCCCGAAAGGGTCTATTACGGAAGCGGTCACAAAACCTTCACCACGTTTGGTCACAGGCTCGTATTCCTTCCCACCATGAGCCAGTAGCCTGGCAAACGCTGCGTCCACATCGTCCACATGCCAGTAAGTGACGGAGCCGCCCGGCCCGGGAGCCATGGCTTTGGGAGCGTAAGCCGCGTCTATGATGCCGAATTCGTGCTGGTAGTCTCCGATGCGGAATTCGATGTAGCCGGGCACTTCGAAGTAAGGTTTCACGCCAAATAATTCGGTGTACCATTCCTTGGCGGCATCCAGGTCCGCCGCATAAAAGCTGATGTTTGCAAGGCCGCGTAAGGGGTGTTGTGTCTTGGGCATATAGTTTCTGTTTTTGTTAGGTCAAAGATAAAACCAGGGTTTGACAGCCTTATGTCAGCAGGAACCGGGCCGGTTCTATTTATTTTTAACAAAAAAGCCGGTGATGAACAACTATATCGTGATCCGCTTCAGTTTCTCCGGATCTATAATGGAGTTGATCTGCATGATCATACCTGTTTCCGGTGAAATGTCGAATACCTGGCAGGACGCGAGCCGGTCGCCGTCGTAGAACAGGAAAGCGGGCTGGTGATTGATCCCGGTGATTTTGATAGTGTTTGCCGTTTGATAGGTATGATAAACGTAAGCGAGCAGTTCCGCCACTTCGGTAAAGCCGGTGCATATTTTGCGTACCACGTTGATCTTCCCGCCGCTGTCCGCATAAAAGGCAATGTCTTCCGCCAGCAGGCCTTCCAGCTTTTCCATATTCCGGCCCCGGATGGCGTCTATGTAATTTTGCAGCATGGCATTGGTGCGTTCGCTGCGGATGCTCATCTCCGGTGTTTCGCTGGGTTTGAACAGTTTTGTTTTGGCCCTGCTGAGCAGTTTGCGGGAATGTTCTTCTGTTATGTCCAGTATACCGGCGATTTCATCGTGCGGATAGTCGAAACTTTCTTTGAGGATAAACACCGCGCGTTCTTTAGCATTCAGTTTTTCCAGCAGCACCAGCAGTGAATAAGACAGGATATCTTTCAGATGCACATTCGCGTCCGCGGATTCTGTGGCCACCGGCTCAGGCAGCCACACTTCCGGTTGTACGGCCAGTTTTCGGCGGTTTTTCCGGTTGATGGAAAGGTTTATCACGCTCCTGATGAGATAAGCCTTTTCGTTTTCAATCCCCTCGCGCGCATCGGTGTAATATTTCGTCAGCACATCCTGGATCACGTCCTGCGCATCTTCGGCGGAGCCGAGAATATTGTATGCGTAAGGGAAAAGAATTTTCTGGTAGTCTTTCACAGTTTCATTTTTTAAAACAGCATGTCAAAGGTAATGATAAAGGCAACCCGCGGGCCATGCTGAGGGGAGGCCATTACCGCAATGCGGCGCGTGACGGGAAATGAAAGTTTTTTCAAAAAACTTTGGAGAGGGCCCGTTTTGGGAAGGAAAACAAAGGACAGAACCTTCATTTCGGTAAATTCGTTTATGCAACAGAACAAATACGACGACCCGTCCTTTTTCGAAAATTACAGCCGGCTGCCCCGCTCCACGGCCGGGCTGGAAGGGGCCGGGGAATGGCCCGTATTCAGCGCCATGCTGCCGCCTCTTGCAGGAAAAACCGTACTGGACCTCGGTTGCGGTTATGGCTGGCATTGCCGGTATGCGAGGGAGCAGGGTGCGAAACATGTGACAGGTGTGGACATTTCCGCCAAAATGATTGAACTGGCCACCAGCAGCACAAGCGATCCCGCTATTGAATACCTTAGGATGGCGGTCGAAGACATCAGCTTTGAGCCCGGCAGTTTTGATGTAGTGATCAGTTCGCTGACCCTGCATTATATTCAAAACCTCGGTGCTGTCACCGGCAAAGTATTCCAGTGCCTCCGGCCCGGCGGATCTTTTGTATTCTCGGTGGAGCATCCCATATTCACCTCCAGGCCCGAGCAGGACTGGCATTACGGCCCAAACGGGGAACGGCTGCATTGGCCGCTGGATCATTACCAGTCCGAAGGGCTGCGCCATACGCATTTCCTGGACAGCGACGATGTGATCAAATACCATAGAACCGTTTCCACTTATATCAATACGCTTACAGATGCGGGATTCCGCATCAAAAAACTGGCGGAGCCCGGTCCGGCACCGGAAGTGCTGGCCAGGTACCCTGAAATGAAAGATGAAAACCGCCGCCCGATCTTTTTGCTGGCGGCCGCGGATAAAACGTAAAAGTTTCCCCGGCTCATGGCCGAAATTCTACAACCCGTTGGATTTTTCTATGCGGGCAGCTCCCCTCCCGGCATCTTTGCCGGAAACGAACCACCCATGCTGATAATCATGATCGTACTTGCGCTGAGGCGGATACTGGCAAAACAGAAAAATGCCTGAAACAGCCGTTTAAAGGCGCGCTTCCACAGCCAGGAGGTACAGCTGCATACCCCGGCCTTCATTGGCCAGCCATGCATCGTAAGCAATAATAGCCGCCTGCCTTTCAGCCTCGGTGATGTAATTGTCTTTCACCAGCTGGTGGCCGCGGGTTTCGGCCACTTCCGCCCATATCCGCGCTTTGCTGACGAAATGGGCGTCGCTCCTTTGGGTGAGCTCCAAATGCGGTTCCGTGGTGATGGCTGAAAAGCCCAATGCGGTGAACATATCGTGGAGATGGTCCGCCACCTGGTTATCAAAACCGGCGTCTTTCCGCCATTGCAGGAATGCGTCGTAAAACCGCCGCATTTCCGGCGGCGGCGCAGGGTCCCAGGTTATTTTCTCATGGTTGTAATCGAGGATGGCCAGTACACCGGTCTCCTTCAGCAGCCCTTTCATTTTCTGTAATACCTCAAGCGGATTGGCCAGCCATTGCAGCACCCGGGCAGCCGTCACGATATCATACCGTTCTCCTTCATCAAATGTATGGACGTCCGCTACTTTGAATACCAGGCCGGGAACATCCCTATAGTTTGCCTGCGCCTGCGCGATCAGCGCTTCGCCGGGATCGATGCCGGTCACTTTGCCGCCGGGGCCGGCGATCTCAGCCATGCCTTTTGTAATGGAGCCTGAGCCGCAGCCAACGTCCAACACATGTTTGCCGGGTTGCAGGTATTTGAGGAGGTTTTTATTGTCGGCTACCAGCGTTCTTTTATCCAGCACCTTTTGTGTGCCTTCCGGCATCCGCGCCCTGTCTGTTGCGATATTATCCGCCATTTCTCTTTATTTTATTTTCCTGAAACGTTGTACATCATTCGTGCGGAGGGTAAAACCGTCTTTTCCAAATTCCACATCCATCGGCTCGTTTTCCGACCAGAAAAATTTCGTTTCGGTAGCGGGCTTCAGCGGTAGCGTATGTCTGCCTGTATTGGCCTGTAAAACGCCGTTTGCCAGGCTGATCTGTACCGTGTCCTTGCCGTTCACATACCGGCCGGTGTGGGAGGCCAGCTGTTTTTCGCTAAGCGTAATGGCTTTGAACCGGTGGCGGCTGTGGGAAAGCAGCCAGGTATAAAGGCTGTCGTTGTTATAGGTTTCCGTCCAGCTGTCGTGGCCGGCTTCGGGATATACGGTGAACTTTACTTCAGGATTAAGAGGCTTTAGCGCGGTGATCATATTTTCACTGGCGGACAGCGGCACTACATTGTCCTTCGCGCCATGAAAACACCATACGGGCGTATACCGCAGCTTCCAGGCTGCATCCGGCTGCCCGCCGCCGCAAATGGGCGCGATGGCTGCGAACGCTCCCGGGTGTTTGGCGGCCAGCGCCCAGGTGCCAAAGCCGCCCATGCTCAGGCCGGTGAGATATACCCTGTCCTGGTCCACCCGGTATTTACCTGCGATATCGCGCAGCATGCCGAACAACTGTTCAGGGTCCCAGCCGTTACCGCCGGATTGCGGACTTACCACGATGAAAGGGAATTTTTTCCCGGCTTCCACCAGTTTGGGAAGGCCATGTACTTTTACTTTATTCAGGTCATTCCCGCTTTCGCCGGAACCATGGAGGAACAATACCAGCGGCCACTTCTTCGCGGTATCCGCGGCATATCCTTCAGGGAGGGCCAGCAGGTAGTTGATTTCGAGGGTGAATTTACCGGGCGTCTGTTGCGCGCGGGCCTGTATGAGGGTGAACAGGAGAATAACAAGGGACAATGTCTTTTTCATGACATTGAATTTACTAAAATAAACGGATCAGCCCTGCTTTCTTACCTACCTGGTAAGTATCACGATCAGCTGCCCGGTCATTTCCAGGGCTGGTAAAACTTCTCTTTCCTGGCAAGCCGCAGCATAGCTTTAGCCAGCCGGCTCACACGTGTTTCTTCGCGTTTGGCGCCATACACCCAGGTAACATAATACCCCTGCTCCGTTTCCGAAAGGGACGAAAAAAACGTCTGTGCTTCGGGATCGTATTCGAGGCATTCTTTCATTTCGGCGGGGATCAGCAATGGGTCATTGTCGTGGTAAAGAATGATATGCACCTTCTCCCCTGCTTTTTTCCATATCTTTTTCCTGATCTCGGCTTTTACGGGCAGGAACAATTCTCCGCCGCCCAACGGCATCAGGTGCGCTTTGGATATCTCATAACCGTCTATGGTCCCTTTTACCCTGAAGAGGCCGAAGAGTACCTTGCCGTGCGGTATTTCGGGGATGCGTGCGTAAGTCCAGCCGCCTTTTCCGGGGAAACGTTCGAGGAGATATACTTTATTCGTCAATGGTTCCATCCGGGCAAATATAATTTATTCCGCCAGCCTGATCATACATTTTACATCCTTGTCGCTGGTGTACCATTCCACGCAATACCCCTGCGGATCAAGGTCTTCCCGCTCCAGTATTTCATTGAAAGTATGGCCGATGGCGGTAAGGTCTTTCATATAATCGTGGATGTCCACGGCGGCGTATTTCCCTTTTTTCAGCACCAGCGATTCCAGCTTCAGTTTGTCGAACTCACCCGGCTCCAGCTCCGTGGCCGCGGCACGGTAAACGATGCCTCCGCCGCCTTCGGGCCGCGAAATGCCCAGGTATTTCCTGTTCCTTGAAAAAGGCACCATCGAATGCAGTTTTTCATGTGCGTCTTTGATACCGTCCGGGAAAGAAGAAGCGGTTACGTAAAAGGCTTTGATATCCTTATCGACAGTAAAGGTTTCCATCGTGCAAATGTTTGATGTAAATGTATCATTGTACAGCGAATGACCCAGGGGCCGAAGGAGACAATTAAAGGGGTGTATTGTGACAGCGTTTCAACATTCGTTGGGTTATTTTCCGTAAGCGGCGCGGAGTTTGTTCAGGTCCAGTTTTTTGGAGCTCAGCACTTCTTTGGTCACTCTTGATAATGCTTCCTTGTCTTCGGTCTGCATCATCTCCGTCAGTTCCAGGGGCACTACCTGCCAGGATACGCCGAACTTATCCTTCAGCCAGCCGCACATCTGCGATTCAGCAGGGCCACCCTCGGTGAGTTTGTCCCAGTAATAATCCACTTCTTCCTGGCTGTCGCAATTGATCACGAAAGAGATCGCCTCGTTGAACTGGAAATACGGGCCGCCATTCAGTGCAAGGAACTCCTGCCCTGCCAGGTAAAATTCCTGGGTCATCAATGTGCCCGCAGGTATTTTGTGTATCTCAAACCCTTCTTCACCATAATAAGAAGAGCGGCCTTTTTTACCGTCTTTGAAAATGGTCATGTAAAAGTTGATCGCTTCTTCCGCGTTCATTGTAAACCAGAGATTGGGGGTGATCTTTTGTGTGCCTATTCTCTTTTCCATGTTGAATGTTTTTTAGAATTATTTACTGAGGTTGCTGATACAAAAGTAATCCGGGTATTTTACTCAGATGGGGTGTATCCACGACTTTTGAAGGGTCGTTTACGACAATCGGCGAATCTGGCAGGAATTGAGTACATTCATTCCCGAATTAACCCGTACTTCCTTATTCCTTAACCCTCAAATCTCAGACCAATGAATGTGAAACCCAATCTGAACGGGCAGCCCGCCCTTGCAAAAACTGCTGTTTTACTTTGCGCCGTGAGTTACGCCACCGACCCTGTAACACAGATCGGCACCTACCTCAACGGATGGACAGTCGTGTGGAACGGCGCCCAGAGCGATGATGGCAATTATGCTTTTATTGCCACCGATCCCGATAATGAATATTATGCAGTGGCCATCCGCGGCTCCCTCCCTCCTTTTGAAGTATTTAAAGAGTGGGCCGCCTTTGCCAACTGGGTGCTGGAGGACCTGGACGTGATCACCCGCGTGAACTGGCCCTATGTGGCTTCCGGCAGCGCATTGATCAGCAGCGGCGCCAATCGTGCTTTTAACAACATCCTGGACATGACGGACACACTGGGGTCAGGCCTCAGCATTGACGATTATCTCAGCCAGAACGCGGTAAAGAACAACAAACAGGTGATCGTCACCGGCCACAGCCTGGGCGGCAACTGCGCCAATGTGTACGCATCCTATTTTGTGACTTCACTGGCACAGGCCGGCAGCACTTTCAGCAATATATCGCTGTTCACCTTTGCAGCGCCCTCGGCGGGCGACAGCGGCTTCGCCACGGACCTTGACAACAAACTGCCCGATGCATGGCATTATGAAAACGACAACGATATTGTACCGAAGTTCCCCGTGACGGATACGGTCTTCCTCGTTGCCTGGTTGTATATCACCGCGCCTTCCGCCGGCGCCATCACGGTCACGTATAAGGGCCATACCATCAGCCTCCGGGAAGCATTTATATTGTTGTCCGGCATACTCTACGCATACGGCTACCAGCAGCAAAGCCTGCACTATTCCGTATTCGGCACACAGGTGAACCCTGATTATGTACAGAATACTTTCTCCGACTGGTTTCAGCAGGCAGGCGCGCAACACGCGCTCGTGAATTACGCGAACGATCTCGGGCAGAAGCTGCCCGCAGAACTGGCGGAAGCCAGCAGCCCTGTATAAACAAAAAAGCCCCGCCGATCCGCGGGGCTTTTTTTATGGAAAGCAGTATTAGAATTTCACGATCACTCTTATCACCTTATCCGCACCGTCGCTGATGTGGAGGTAATAAATACCGTCCTGCATATTGCTGATGTTAAACGGCACTTCAAACATCTTGGGGCCGCGCCTGTTGACCGCGGAGGCTACTACGTTCCCCCTGTGATCGAACAAAAGGAAAGTATGGTCTTTGTCGCTGGCGTTGGAGATGCGCACTTTGAACTGGCCGCTGGTAGGGTTCGGGTACACAAAAGCGTTGATCTCCGGCCTGAGATAACCGAGGCCCAGCACCAGGATGGTTTGTTCCACACTGTCCGCCGCGAGGAAATTATCATTTCCCGGCTGGCGGGCGCGGATAGTCACGGGGCCTTCGGCGGTGAAGCGCAGGCTGTTGCCCGTCAGTTCAGCGGTGCCGCTTACGATACCGAAACTTACCGGCAACCCGCTGGAAGCCGCAGCGGAGAGGTTGACCCTTTCAAACTTCAATTTAGGCGATATCGGACCGAAAGCAATGGTCTGAACCGCCTTATTCACCACGATGCCGATCTCCGTTGTATCGGGCAGATAATTATCATTCCCGGCCTGTATGCCCCTTACCGTGATCACACCTGCGCCATTAAGAGCGAGCAGGGAATCGTTCAGAACGCCCGGGCCTGCAACAACGTCCAGCGTTACCGGCAGTCCGGCTGAGCTGGCGGCGGTCACCGGTACCGGCACATCACCGTAGGTAAGCACGGGCAGTTCCGCGAATGTAACGTCCTGCGTGGCTTTCTGTACCGTTATGCTGATCTCCGCCGTGGCGGGGAAAAACCTGTCGTTCCCCGCCTGGCCCGCTCTTATCAGGATGGTGCCCCCGCCGGTGATGGTGATCAGCGAATCCACGATAACGCCGGGACCTGAAATAACCTCCATGGTTACGGGAAGGCCCGAAGTGCTCCCGGCCACCAGTTCAAACGGTTCATCGCCATAGGTAAGCTCCGGGGGCTCGCTGAAAGAAATGTTCTGCTGCCTGCGTTCAAACAGTTCCCATTCGGCAAACTGGGTGCCCGTATGCCCGTTGTTCGCCGTAATATTCAGCCGGTAATACAGGAACACCTGCCGGTTGCTGTCTATCCTGAACGTCTGCCGCTGGCGGCGCCCGCTGAAGCTGCGGTTCACCTGCGAATCAAGCACCGCCCATGTAACGCCGTCGTTCGAGCCTGCCAGGTTCCAGTCCTTCGGGTCACGTTCGGCCACATCATTGGCAGAGGTGATGGTATAACTGGTAACGATGGCGGGTTTTACGGACTGGTACTGCACCCACAGCGCCGTTCTGCCGCTGCGGTAATATTTGGTGGCTGTATTGTTGTCTATCAGGCTGGGCACGTCTTCCGAGGGTTTGGAAGTATTCGGGTACTGCGCGGTGATGGCGCCGCCATGATCTGTAATATCAAAAGAAGACAGGGTATCCGCGGGCGCATACCTTACCGGCGCCTCGGCGGCAATACGTTTGGAACGTGCGCGCAGCGTGTCCCAGAGGCGGCCCTGCAATTGTTCGGGTGTGGCGATGTACTGCACGGCCTGTGCGCCAAGGCGTTCTTCCAGCTGCTGCAGGTACAGGCTGCGGGGAAGCACATGCGCGCCCCAGCTTTCCCAGTAACCGTTGCCCACTTTTTTCTGGCCTATGACGCCAATGCCCCAGTTCCTTCCGGCTATGGGGCTTTCCACTTCCACGTCGCTCTGGTAACTGTATGCGTTCCAAAACATGGTCTGCGCGCCCGCCCAGCCATGGCCGGTACCGGAAGCGCCACGGTTCTGCACGCGGATGCGGCCGCCGTAGATGTTGTCGAACAGCAGGCCGGTAGCCCAGCGGTGATGCGGGCCGATGTCGTCCTTGGTATTTTCGGATGCGCAATCCAGGAACACATTCGGGCCGGGCACCTGCGAACCGGTCACCAGGTCGTGACGGCCGCCCCAGGTCATACAGCGCTGGATAAGGTTGCAGTTGGAGCCGCTTTCTATCGCGAAGGAATACTTGCGGCCGCCGGTGGTGACAGACTTCGCGTCTATCATTGCGCAGTCTTCCACGGTGATGTGCCGCGTCTGCGTGGAAAGATTGATGAGGCCGTAACCAAAAAATTTGCCGGTTACATTTTTCACCCAGCCCTGCTCTGCCCGCGAAAAGATGATCGCGATCCAGGCATGGCTTTCGTCTTCATTGTCGGCAAATGCGGATTCCAGCCGCATGTTCTCCACGCCATTTTCTTTTATGCGCCCGCTGATATTGGTCTTCACTACTTCTCCGCCGCCAAAGGCCGTTTCCATGGGGTCCATCACCGGCGCGTCCAGCGTAAGGGTATTACCGGATACGCTGACCACCTCCCGTTCAAATTCAGTTTTATAACCGGAAGCCGTCCAGCCGTACTGGGCCATTTTTAAAGTGTCTATCCATGCCTGGTTCGGCGTGCGGATCACGATCACCCGGTCTCCCGGCTGAAAACTGTGCCCGGCCGCCACATCAAAAGATCTTGCGCCGGTGCCTACAAACGGGGTGGTGATACGCGCCCTGCTGGCGGATATTTCACCATAGCCGCTACCGCTGCCCCGGATCTGGATGAAGTTGTGATTGGTCTTTTGCGTGGCAACCAGTATGGTGCCGTTCAGGCCATTGCCTTCTCCGCGAAGTACCACGCCGCCGGCCCTGATGTTCAGCACACCTTCAACGGGGTAAATACCCGCTTTGAGCAGCAGCACGCCACGCATGCCATTGGCATCGGGCGCCAGGGCGGCAATACGGTCTATCGCCGCCTGGATGTGCGCGCGGTTGTCCCCTTCCACCGGCTGGATGGAATCCGTGGCGGCCAGCACCGGCAAAGGCATGCCGCCGCCATGATAACCGGCATTGGAAAAGTCCGGCACCTGGTTATCTTCATTGCTCTGGCCCTGGTTCGCATATCTGCCATATACGATCCGGCCGTTCTCAATAGAGACCAGCTGTGCTTTGGACGGAAAGGCTAACAGGGTGAACAGTAAAATAAGGGTACACGGAATGGACAGGAATTGTGTAGAATTCTGTGTTTTCATAACTGGAATTTTGTGTATTCCAATTACGTAAAGAAAAAGAAAATAACATGATAGGATTTTCGCTAATGTTAAGCGTAAACGCACAGCCGCCACGATTCCTGACGGATCATTCAGACCTGGATACGTTAGGGTGTTTGTCTAGGGATACAGCACGTATTTTTTCCGCATCTGCTTATACTGGCTCAGGCCGGGCTCCCAGCTTTTGCGGATTTCTGCTTCGCTGGTACCGGCAATGATCTGTTGCTTAAACTTTTTTACGCCAGCCAGCCCGTCGATGTTGCCTATTTGTTGGCTCTGGCTGCGGTCAAAAAATTTGCCTTTATAAGGGTACGCCTTGTACATATCCATGATCCAGCGGATGTTCACTTTGCCTTTTGCGTGCAGGGCTTTGATGTCGTATTTGCGGAGATCAAGGCCATAGCAGGTCTGGTCCTGGTGAAGCGGTGTCTCCGATTTGCCGGGGATGCTCACCGGTTTGAAGGAAAAGTCAAACTTGCCCTTCAGCGCCGGCGCGCCCAATACGGTAAAAGGCATGTAAGTGCCCCTGCCCTGGCTCACAATGGTGCCTTCAAACAGGCATAGCGATGGGTACAGTATCACCGATTCCTGCGTATTCAGGTTCGGCGAGGGGCCTACCGGCAGTGTGTAATACATGTCGTGCCGGTAGTCTTTTATTTTGATCACCCTGATCTTACATTTTGTTTTGTTGGGCAGCCAGCCTTCGCCGTTCAGCATTTGCGCAAATTCGCCAATGGTCATGCCATGCGTGATGGGAATGGGAAACCTGCCGATGCCGGATCTATTCTCCATGTCCAGGATTGGCCCGTCCACAAAAGCGTTCGGGTTCGGCCGGTCGAATATGATCAGCTCTTTGCCGGCTTTGGCGCAGGCGTCCATCACTTCGGCCAGCGTATTGATGTTCGTATAAAAACGGCAGCCCACATCCTGAATGTCGAATATGAGCACATCCAGCGCGGCCATTTCCTGGGGCGTAGGTTGTCTTTTAGCGCCGTAAAGGGAAATGATGGGAATACCCGTAGCCCGGTCCTTTTCATCGCCTACTTCCGCCCCGTTCGAGGCATTGCCGCGAAAGCCGTGCTCAGGGCCAAAGACCATTCTGATATCCACGCCCAGGGCATGCAGGCTGTCCACGCTCAGGCGGTCGCCGATCACGGAAGTCTGGTTTACCACCATGCCTACCTTTTTGCCTTTCAGCAAAGGAAGATATACGCCGGTCTGGTCAGCGCCGGTGGTTTGCGCCTGGCTGAAAAAAGGAAAGGTTATTAACAGGAAAATCAGGGACTGTAGCTGCATTGCAATGATTTAGATGTTGATAAGAACTTACACGTCGATAGCGTCGTAAACGATCACTTTGTCCCAAAGCGGGCTGCAGTTTTTGATGAATTCCACGTGGATGGGATGCGTCTGGTAAGCCTCCTGCCCTGCCAGGTCTTCGAAGAACATAAGCTCCGATACGCCCCAGCTGACGTCTACCACATCACGTTGTTCCGTGCTGGCCACTACGCCTACACGCAGTTCTTTCACGGAAGGTATTTTGGAGAGGGATTTTACGCCTGCTACCAGTTTGTCGCGGTCTTCTTTGGAACCGGGGTTCTTCAGCCAGAAGAATACATGGTGTACCAGCGGGTATTTGCCTTTGGCAGCGGGCAACGGCATGGCGGATGCGGCGGTGCCGGCTGCGAGTGCCGCGGCGGTGCCAAGAAATTTTCGTCTGTTCGATCTTTGCATGGGAGTTCGGGTTGAGGCCCTGAAAATAATAAACAACCCGCAGAAAAGGAAATCAACATCCCGGGCCAGCCTGAATGAGGCCAGGGCATGGGCTTTAACAGGCCGTCAGCGTTCGGTACGCTCCAGCAGGGCCATTTTGATGCGTTTGTACATGCTCTTTTCATCCAGTGAGGTTTCCAGCTCGGTGAGCACGCTCAGCAAATTGTGCCGGGCAGTGGCCAGCCATTTGCGGTTCTCTTCGCGGATCACGGCCAGCATAGGCCCTATCTTTTTATGCATCTGCCTTCCCGAGGGCGTAAGCGAAATGAGGCGGCGGCGGGCGTCCTTCTCATCCACAGAGGCTTTGATAAGGCCCTGGGCCAGCATCTGGTCCGCCAGCTGCACTACCGCAGGGTGACTGATACCCAGCGACTCGGAGATCTCCGTGATGCCCAGCACTTTTTCGCGGCTCAGCAGCTCCAGTATGAGGAACCACTTGGCCTCAAAGTCCAGCTCCGATTCCTTGTAGACCCTGCTTACATCAGCAGAGAGGCGGTCCGCCAACCTTTTCAGCCGGGTGGCCAGCGCCAGTTCTTCCAGTTGATTCACGATGCTCATAGTTTAAAAGTACTCAATTTTTAACCTGCCCTGCGCTTTTCATCTTCCGCGCCGCCTGTTCGCCTCCGGGGCGCCGCGCCCTGCATTTTGCCGAACTTATAGGTGAAGGTGAGCGTGGCCACTCTCGTATCGCGGTACTGGATAAAATGTTCCCCGTAGCCGGTGAGGCGCGTGTCCGCATCTGTCCGGTTGGTGAAAAAGATATCGTTGATACTCAGCTTCACGGACGCTTTTTTGTTCCAGAGCTGGCGTTGCGCGCCAACGTTCACGCTCCAGTAATCCTGCAGGTCCAGGAAGCCGTAATAGGCCCGGCTCTGGTAGCTGCCGATGATCTCCAGGCTGGTGTTGGGGTTCAGGGTGATGGTGTTGTTGGAATTCAGGTTGAAGGTCACGCGGCTCACGTTCAGGTCCGTATTCACCAGGTTGCCTTTGTATTCACCGTAATACACCAGCAGGTTATTACTGCTGCTCAGCCATTTGCCTACGCTCACCGGTATCCCGAAGTTCATGCTGTAGTAGTTGAACACCGCGAGGTTGCGGCCGGTTTGCAATACGCTGTTCGGCTCCGTGTCCGGGCTCAGCACCATGAGGATGTTGTCCGTCGTGCGGCTGTATGCGGCTTTTGCGGTGTAACGTTGCAGCAAAGTATAGGTCAGCTCAAAGGAATACGTGATCTCCGGGTTCAGGAACGGGTTGCCCGCGGATGACGTGAGCGGGTCCAGGAATACCTTAAAGGGGTTCAGCTGGCGGTAACTCGGGCGGTTGATGCGCCGGCTGAGGCTCAGGCCCAGATCGTGTTTGTCCGAGAATGCATATCCCACATAACCGCTCGGGAAAAACTGCGTGTAATTCCTGTCGAAGTTTTCTTTGTTGGTCACCTGGTTGCCTTTGGCATTGGTGTTCTCCACCCGCAGGCCCAGCTGCAGGCTGAGTTTCTGCCATTTACGCGAACCGTTCAGGTAAGCCGCGTTGATATTTTCCTTATAAATAAACCGGTTGCTTTTGCCCACATCCAATACGTCTGTACCGTTGCTGCGGTCGAAGAACTGTACGTCATTGTCCGACTCCACCCAGCTGCTTTTGATGCCGGCTTCCATTTTAAAACCGATGGGTTTGATCAGTTGGGTATAATCCGCTTTGAAGGATTTGATGCTGAGGTTGCCGCTCAGATCGCCGAAAAGTTTGTAGGCCGGGCGGTTGGGCGCATGGTCCGCGTCGTAATAATCCGTGTGGTAGTTCTGCAGCTCGTTGCTGTTAAACCGCGCATAATCCAGGTCCGCCGTCAGTTCGGTGCCCGTGGTGTCCAGGGTGTGTTTATAGTTGAAGTTAAAACTGCTGTTGTTCCGTTTGGGATTGTTGTCTCCCAGCGTGGTGAAATAACCGGTACGTTGCTGCTGCCCGTTCAGCGATTCCGCCTGGCTGTTGGAAGCTACATTGCCGCGGGTAAAAATACCATTGGCCACCAGCCCCAGCACGATGCGGGAATTGATATTGTAATCCGCGCCGGCGCGGAGGTTGTGGTTGTGAAAACCGTAGCGGAAGTAGTTGTCGTAGTTGTTACTGCCCGTTATTTCTTTTTGTGCGTTATAAAAATCACGGTAAATGGTCAGGTCGTTCATATCCTGCCGGTACAGGTAGTTGTAGGAGCCGAAGAGGTTCAGTTTACCCGTTTTATGATTGATGTTCAGTGAAGGGTTCAGCTTGGGATACACGCCCTGGCCGATACTGAGCGAGGCATTGCCGTTGGTGCCGTTGGCCCTGCCTTTTTTCATCCTAATGTCTATGATCCCCGCATTGCCGGATGCGTCATATTTGGCGGAAGGGTTGGTGATAAGCTCTATCCTTTCGATCTGGTTGGCGGCCATGCCACGTAGCAGGTTTGCAAGGTCCTGCCCCGTCATGGGCACCAGTTTGCCGTCTATCATGAACAGTACGCCCTGTCGGCCGCGCATCGCGATATTGTCGTTCTGGTCGATCGTGATGCCGGGCGCCTTTTCCAGCACTTCCAGCGCCGTGCTTCCGGCGGCGGTCACGGAACTGGCTACGTTCAGCACCGTCTTGTCATATTGCTGCTGCACAAAGGGTTTAACCGCCGTTACGGAAGTTTCTTTTAAGTTGGTGCTGGCCGCGCTGAGTGTAATAATGCCCAGATCGGTACCGCCGCTATGGTCAAACGGCGCGGATTCATATTTCGTAAAGGCCATGCCCTGCGTGACGATCACATACCGCCCCGCGGGGATATTGTCAAATACAAACTCGCCCTTTGCATTGGGGTATTCTATTTTCACCAGTTTTTTGTGCTGCGCCTGAAGCAGCTGGATGATCACTTCGCTGGTTTTCAGGGCATCACCGGTGGTAAGTCTGCCTTTGATGGCGGAAGGAGACGGTACGGTTTGGGCGGTTGTATTTACGTAAGCAATTACATATAATGAAAGAATACAGGAAAGGCGTATAAATTTATTCATGACAGTCTTATTTGGAGGTTTACGATACAAAACTAAAAGGAAATATCCTGAATTATACGTAACTACTTACCTATTTACATGAAAGGCAAAAAAGAAAGGAATTGAGTGAAGCCGGTTTGATAGCCGGGGAGAAAAAAGGGCTTGTCCGGAATTGGACAAACGTTCAAACCATTCCGTCATGGCATAAAAAAAACCGGCGAAACGCTACAGGAGCGCCTCACCGGTGGCACAGGTCAAATCAGTCAGTTATTGGGGTTCCGTGGCGCCGTTTAATATCCAGGGGAGATTAAACTTGTGGAACTCGATGGATTTATTGCTGGTGGCGCTGGCATGCACGTTTTCGTTGATCTCTATCAGCGCGGCCACGGCATAATCGGAGGTTTTTATCATGCTGCTGTAGCCGCCTTTGGCCACGGTGATCGGCGCGTAATCGCAGGTATTCCAGTTGAACACGGCACGGCTGATAGGCCAGGTGGCGCCGTCGTCATAACTGATGCGCACGGTCATGTTGCAGCGCTGGGAAGTACTGTTCGGGTTGAGGAAAATGATACGGTCGGGCGCATCGGTATTGTAGCGGATCATGGAGCCTTCGCACTTGGGATCGTTGAGGGTATTGTCTATGCTCCATGCGCCGAAGGTGCCGGGTATGCTGCCGACGGATTTACGCCTTCTTTTGGATGCGTTCCATTCGGTGGTGCCGGGCCGGTCGTTGCGCAGCAGCGTGCCGTCCATGCGCTCCACGATCGTGCCTTCGTCCGTACCGCCGGGTATCAGCTGGTATTGCCAGGTGGTACCGTTGTTGTCGCTGTAAATGTTGCGGCCGTAAGCGGGAATGATCAGCCGGCCGGCTGTGCTGCCCTGCATGGTCTGTATCCCGATGCCGGGGCCCATGGCGTCCCATTTGTAGTTCGGGGGCAGCAGGGTGGCGCTCATGTCCTGCGGGGTGCTCCAGGTGGCGCCATGATCGTCGCTGTAGGAGGAGAACACGCGGCGGTCCCCCCAGGCCTGGATGTCGCTCCAGGCGGTTTTGGTGCCGTCGTTCCAGCTCATGAACACCCACACGCGGCCATTGGTGCCTTTGTTCCAGTCATACACAGCGGTAGGATTGCCCCAGGTGCCGTTGCCGCTGCCCACTACTTCGCCAAGGGCGGTCCAGGTGCTGCCATTGTCAAAGGAACGTTTAAACACTAGGTTGATGTCTCCCCAGTCGCTGGGGCTCCAGCGCCGGCCTTCCGCAAACGCGATCAGCGTGCCGTTTTTGGTCTTGACGATGGAAGGGATGCGGAAGGAATGATAAATGCTTTCGTTGCCGCCGTTGAACAGCACCTGGCTGTTGTGATAAGGCGCCGCGGCAATAGCGGCCGCCGCCGCTTTGGCTTCTAAGGATGATGAAGGCTGCAGGCTGTCCTGCGGCGTGCTCTTTTTGGCACAGGCTGCATGCAGAAACAGGAGGGTGAGCAGATAGATGGAACTTTTCATAACAACGTGGGTTTTGAGGGTAAAGTAGATATGTTCTACATATTAAATATAAACCCGTTTGTCCAAAACCCCAAATTCCGGGAACAAAATGATACACTATCCACTGTACAGCAGATAAAGGAAGAATACCAGTATATTGATTTTCAGAATGAAAGGGAATTATATGTATGACATATAGGGTAAAACGAAGAATAGGTGTTTAAAACCCTTCTTTAACCCCGCCTGCTGCTACCGGGCTCCCTGGTGAAATATTAACCGGATCAACTCCGGATCAAGTCCACCTCATCTCCGCCTCAACTCCACCTTGGCTATATCTCTCCTATAGCTACCATGGCTGTTCCCCGGTTACTCCCCGGTGATGAACAGGTCATTCCGGGTAAAAAAGCAAAATACTACCATATTCTTACATCCCAACAATCACCCCCCGCTTCTCACCCTTCCCCTGAGATCTTCGCTGCCGGAAGACCGTTCCCGTGATTCGAAGTGTTTACCAAAGCGGTAGGTAACGGAAAGGTTCAGCACCCGGCTGTCCGGCCTGATCAGCATCTTCATATCCACCCCGTTGCTGTTGATCCTCTGGTTGTAATTCTTCGTACGGAAAATGTCGCTGAAAGCCAGTTTGACGGTTGCTTTTTTGTTCAGCAGCAGTTTTTGTATACCCAGTGAAATAGTGTGGTAGGGCCTGGAAACCGCCGAACCATAGTTGGAAGCGGACTCATAATAACCGTTCAGCTCAGCGGAAAAGTCCGCAGGCAGCTTGATCGTGTTTTGCAGGTAGATGGTCCAGGCGGTGATGCTGTTATCCAACCCTTCGTCTTTATACGCGTTGTGAAAAACATTAACGAAGCCGTTAAAAGCCCACCAGGGCAAAGGTTCCAGGGTAGCGGACAAACTGATGCCATAACTGGTGAAACGGCGCAGGTTCACCGGGCGTTCGTAGGTGGTATTGATAGAATCAACCTGACCGGTCATCCAGTTCATCACATCCGATGTGCTGCTGTAGTTCAGAGTGGTCACCAGCATAGACTTGTAATCATGGCTCAGCTCCACCGTATGCGTCAGCTCCGGTTGCAGGAAAGGATTGCCTTCAAAATAAAGATACGGATCGCGGAACACACGGAAAGGGTTCAGCTCTTCATACCCCGGGCGGCTCACGCGTCGGCTGTAGGCAAGTTGCAGCTTGTTGTTGTCATCCAGCGGTTTCTCCAGCGACAGGCTGGGGAACAACTGGAAATAATTCCTTTTCACCAGCGAATCGATAGTGATCTGCCGGCCTTCCGTGAAGGTGTGCTCCCCACGCAGGCCCGCCTGTAAAGTGAAGCCGGTGAACTCTTTCCTGAAATTGAGATAAGCCGCGCTGATCACTTCTTTATAACGGAAGTGGTTGGTGGCGGAAAGGTCTTTTACCCAGTGGCCATTGGCCTGCAGCGTATCATAAGCCAGGTTGTTATCCGAGTTCACAAAGCTGCCTTTCAGCCCTGCTTCCAGCTTCGCTTTTTCACCCAACGGGCGCGCATAATCCGTCTTAAATACATACACATCCGTATTGGAAGGGATACGGCCTTTCCTTTGCGAAGTAAGCCCGTTGTGCCCCAGGAAAAGCGTGTGCAGGAACTGGTTGGAGCGGAAAGTATTGCCCGAATAATCCAGGTCCGCGCTCAGTTCATGGCCTTTTGTGTCAAACCGGTGGAGGAAATTCAGGTTGTAATTATAATTGCCCCAGCGTTCGTGGTTTTCGCTTTCGGAAACGGTATGGGTCAGAATGCCACCATGGTAGCGGCTGAGCAGGTTATCTGTCCGGCTGATGTTTGAATAGGTGCCCGCGCTCCCGTTCATAAGCAAACCAATGGTATTTTTCTCATTCAGCGTATAGTCGATGCCTGCTTTGAAGGTATGCGTGCTCAGCGGCTCATCCGTGGCGGTTTGCTGCACGGACACACGATCCGGGATATTGTTCTCATAAAACTTTCTTTCAAAATCCAGGTATTCAATTTCGCCACGGTTCCAGTAATCGTAGCTGCCGTATACGTTTATTTTGCCGGCCCGGTAGTTCAGGCTGGCGCCCCCTCCTGCCCTGCTTTTGCGGGTAACGCCGTAGTTCCCGTTCACGGAGCCGTTCAGTCCCGCTTTGTTCTGTTTTTTCATCACGATATTGATGATGCCGGAATTACCGGCTGCATCGTATTTCGCAGACGGCGCGGTCATGATCTCGATGCGCGCGATATTGCCGGAAGGCGTGCCTTTCAGCAGCTGTGAAAGTTCTCTTTCGGAGAGATAGGTAAGTTTGCCATTGAGCATAACGGTCACGCCGGGTTTGCCTTTCAGGGAGATATTGCCGTCTTTGTCCACGTTCACACCGGGTGATCTTTCCAGTATCTCCAGCGCATTGCTTCCTTCCGCCATCACGCTGTTCTCCACGTTCACAATGGTGCGGCCGGCCTTTACCTGTACCAGCGGTTTCCGGGAAGTGATCACCACGCCGCCCAGGTCGCTGCTGCCTTTCATGATGATCGCGGTGTCCCCGGCATCGGCGGCCTCTTTGGGAACGATGGTATCTTTAACCCTTTGTACGGGGAATGTGGTATCGGGCTGCCCCGGCCTTACCGCTTTTGGAAGCGTATCCGTGGGCATTTGCGCTGCTGTGGCGAGGGATATAAGCATAAGGGCGCATACTGCGCCGGTAGTCAGGTTGCATGGTTTCATTCCGTTCTGATGTGCCTTGGTTATAAACCACAAAGATGGAACATTACGGAAAGCCGGGTTTGCCGGATCGGGAAAATGATTATGCGAAACGGGAAAATAAAAAAGTACAGACCACGCGGCCTGTACTTTCCTCCGTATCGGATGTTATGCTTATAAAAACTTCAGTACTTCTTCACCGATCCTGTCTGTGCCGAGGATCTTATCCGCCGGGGTGCTGCTATCCGCAATATCCCTCGTACGCCAGCCTTCTTTCAGCACTTTGTCCACCGCGCCTATCACCGCTTCGGATTCCGCTTTCATGCCGAAAGAGATATCCAGCAGCAGGGCCGCGGAAAGGATGGATGCCAGCGGGTTGGCCACGCCTTTGCCGGTGATGTCGTGCGCGGAGCCGTGAATAGGCTCGTATACGCCGGTGCCGTCACCGATGGATGCGGAGGCCAGCATGCCCATGGAACCGGCGATCTGGGAGGCTTCGTCCGTGAGGATGTCACCAAAGAGGTTCGCGGTCACCACCACGTCAAAACGGCGCGGGTCTTTGATCAGCAGCATGGCGGTAGCGTCTACGAACTGGTGTTCCACTTCCACGTCAGGATATTCCGGGGCGATCTTCTGGATCACTTCCCTCCAGAGACGGGAGGTTTCGATCACGTTCGCTTTGTCCACGGAGCAGAGTTTTTTGCGGCGGGTACGCGCTGCGTCAAACGCTTTGCGGGCAATGCGCTCTACTTCGTAGCGACTGTATTCCGCAATGTCGTAAGCGGTATCACCATTGTTTTTGCGGCCTTTTTCACCAAAATAAATATCGCCGGTGAGCTCGCGGAAAAACAGGATGTCCGCGCCTTTCAGTATCTCAGGTTTGATGCTGGAAGCGCCCAGCAGCTCGTCGAATAATTTGATGGGGCGAAGGTTCGCATACAGGCCCAGTTCTTTGCGCATCTTCAGCAGGCCCTGTTCGGGGCGCACTTTCGCGGAAGGGTCATTGTCGTATTTCGGGTGGCCCACGGCGCCGAATAATACGGCGTCGCTGTTACGCATTTTTTCCAGCGACTCGTCCGGCAACGGGTTGCCGGTGGCTTCGATGGCTACATGGCCGATCAGCGCTTCATCGTAGGTGAATGTGTGGCCGAACTTCGCGGCGATCCTGTCCAGCACTTTTTTGCCGACTGCCGTTACTTCCTGCCCGATTCCGTCTCCCGGAACAATAAGGATGTGTTTTGTTGCCATGATATTGTTAGATGAATAAATTCCTGGATTAAATTGATCGCGCGGTCAGATCAGGTTCAGCATTTTTTGCGTGGCCTTGATCGCGGAAACGGTCTGATCGCTGTCCAGCCCGCGGGTTTTGAACTCGCGGTTGTTGTAGCGCCAGGTGATGATGGTTTCGCAAAGGGCGTCGCTTTTGCCGCCGGGCGGGATGCGCACGGCATAGTCCGTGAGCATGGGCAGCTCCTGTTTGCGGGCTTTGTACACTTTTTTGAGCGCGTTCATAAAAGCGTCGTACTGGCCGTCGCCCTGGGAATGTTCTTCGTACAGCTCGCCTTTTATGGAAATGCGCAACGTTACGGAGGGTTTAAAGGCTTTGGAATGGGTCAGCACGTAATTCTCTATTTTCACTTTTTCCTCGATAGTGTTGCTGTCGAGAATATCGGAGATGATGTAGGGAAGGTCCGCCTGTGTCACCACTTCTTTTTTGTCGCCCAGCTCAATGATGCGCTGGGTCACTTTTTTGAGATCTGGTTCGGAGAGCTGGATACCCAGCTGCGCGAGGTTGTTCTCGATATTGGCCTTGCCGCTGGTTTTACCGAGCGCGTATTTGCGCTGGCGGCCGAACCGTTCGGGCATCAGGTCGCTGAAATAGAGTTTGTTCTTTTTATCCCCGTCCGCATGGATGCCGGCGGTCTGTGTGAACACGTTTTCCCCCACCACCGGCTTGTTCGCCGGTATACGGAAGCCGGAGAAGGTTTCCACGAGTTTGCTTACACTGTAGAGCGAACTTTCCGCCACACCGGTTTTAACGGTTGGCAGAAAGTCGTTCATCACCGCAATGGCGCTCGCCAGCGGGGCATTGCCCGCTCGTTCGCCCATGCCGTTGATAGTCAGGTGAATGCCGTGTGCCCCGGCTTTTAAGCCTTCCAGCACATTGGCGGTGCCCAGGTCGTAATCGTTATGGGCGTGAAAATCGAAATGCAGCTGCGGGTAGCGCTGTACTGTTTCGGAAATGTATGCATATACTTCAGAGGGAATCAGCACGCCTAAGGTATCCGGCAGCATCACGCGTTTCACGGGCTGCGTTTGCAGGAAGTCCAGGTATTGCCATACGTACTCGCGGGAATGCCGCATGCCGTTGCTCCAGTCTTCCAGGTACACGTTGCACTCCAGCCCCTTTTTCCGGGCGAGCTTTATCACCGCGGCGATTTCCGCGAAGTGCTGCTCGGGTTTCTTTTTGAGCTGGTGCGTGAGATGGTTGAGGGACCCTTTGGTAAGCAGGTTCATCACTTTGGCGCCGGCTTTCAGCATCCAGTCTACGGATACGTCGCCGTCCACGAAGGTGAGCACCTCCACTTTGTTCAGGAACCCTGATGCTTTCGCCCATTTGGTAATGGCTTTTACGGCGGCAAATTCTCCTTCGGATACGCGGGCCGAAGCGATCTCGATCCGGTCCACCTTCACTTCCGTTAAAAGCAGCTGCGCGATAGTCAGCTTTTCAGAGGGGGAAAAAGACACCCCGCTGGTCTGCTCTCCATCACGGAGCGTGGTATCCATTACCTCTATATATCGTGGGGAAACTGGCATAACTGTTTTTCGCGTTTTTTATGCACATGCCCGACGCTGTTCAGGCAAGGCAAGTGCACTGCGCATTAATACAAACTTTTCTCAGCAAAGGCTGCTATCTCACCTTTCATGGCCTGCAGATAATCGATATCGTCAAAGCCGTTCGTCAGGTTGTGTTTTTTGTAGCTGTTGATGTCGAAAGACTCGCTTTCGCCGGTAGCCACAATGGTAATGGATTGTTTCTCCAGGTCCACGGTCAGCTCAGCTTTCGGGTCCGCTTCGATGGCAGTGAAGATCTTGTCCAGGAACGCGGGGCTCACGGTTACCGGCAGGATGCCGATGTTCAGCGAGTTGTTCTTGAAGATGTCCGCAAAAAAGCTGCTCACCACGCAACGGAAACCGTAGTCATAGATAGCCCATGCCGCGTGTTCGCGGCTGCTGCCGCTGCCGAAATTCTTACCGCCTACCAGTATTTTACCGGAGTAGATGGGATTGTTCAGCACAAAATCCTGTTTGGGAGTATTGTCTCCATTGTAGCGCCAGTCGCGGAAAAGATTGTCGCCAAAACCTTTACGTTCCGTTGCTTTCAGAAAGCGTGCGGGAATGATCTGGTCTGTGTCCACATTTTCAATTGGCATAGGCACCGCAGTGCTCGTTAATACCGTGAATTTATCGTAAGCCATTGTATTGCTGTTCGCGTCTTTTTAATTGTTCAGAATTTAACCGTCTGTGAAGATGCAATTCCCCGCTGCAAACCGCCGGGAATTCCGCATGCCTTCCTACTACGCCATCAAAGTACGGGGGTCCGTCACTACGCCGGTCACCGCCGCCGCTGCCGCTACCAGCGGGCTGGCCAGCATGGTGCGTGAGCCGGGGCCCTGCCTTCCTTCGAAGTTGCGGTTGCTGGTGCTCACGGCATATTTGCCCGCGGGCACTTTGTCGTCGTTCATGGCCAGGCAGGCTGAACAGCCCGGCTGGCGCAGCTGGAAGCCGGCTTCGGTCAGGATGTCGAGGATGCCTTCTTCTTTGATCTGCTGCTCTACGATATGTGAACCGGGCACGATCCAGGCGGTTACGTGTTCTGCTTTTTTGCGGCCTTTCACGATGGCTGCAAACGCACGGAAGTCTTCAATACGGCCGTTTGTACAGCTGCCGATGAATACGTAGTCCACTTTTTTGCCCAGCATGCTGTCTTCTTCCGCGAACCCCATGTACTGCAGGGATTTTTCGTAGCTGGCTTTGCTGCCGCCGCCTTCTTCGGATGAAGGGATGTGCTGGGTGATACCCATGCCCATACCCGGATTGGTTCCGTAAGTGATCATCGGCTCGATCTCAGCCGCATCGTAGGTATATTCTTTGTCGAAGGTGGCGCCTTCGTCTGTTTTCAGTGTTTTCCAGTACGCCAGCGCTTTGTCCCATGCAGCGCCCTGCGGAGCTTTTTCACGGCCGTTGATATAAGCGAAGGTGGTTTCGTCCGGGGCAATGATGCCGCCGCGTGCGCCCATCTCGATGCTCATGTTACAAACCGTCATACGGCCTTCCATGCTCATGTTCTCAAACACCTCTCCGGCGTACTCCACAAAATAACCGGTAGCGCCCGCGGCTGTAAGGCGGGAGATGATGTACAGGGTCACGTCTTTGGGCGTAACGCCTTTACCCAGCTTACCTTTTACGTTGATGCGCATTTTCTTCGGCTTGGGCTGCATGATACATTGGGAGGACAGTACCATTTCCACTTCGGAGGTGCCGATACCAAAAGCGATAGCGCCAAACGCGCCATGGGTGGAGGTATGTGAGTCTCCGCATACGATGGTCATACCCGGGAGGGTGATGCCGTTTTCCGGGCCTACCACGTGCACAATGCCGTTCTTCGGGTTACCAAGGCCCCAGTGGGAAATGCCGTACTTGGCGCTATTGGTTTCCAGGGCTTTCAGCTGGTTGGCGGAAAGCGGGTCCTGTACGGGCAAATGCTGGTTGATGGTGGGTGTATTGTGATCCGCCGTGGCGAATGTCTTCTCAGGGAACATCACTTTCACGCCGCGGCCTTCCAATCCCAGGAACGCGACCGGGCTGGTCACTTCATGAATAAAATGCCGGTCGATAAAGAATACATCCGGTCCGTCTTCAATTTTTCTGACTACGTGCGAATCCCATACTTTGTCAAATAAGGTAGCGGGTACTTGGCTCATTTTGTATATTTTAAAACGTAACCCCTAAATTCTTAAATTTTATCCAGATTTTCTGCATTTTAGGTGTACTTCTTCTAAAGAAGGGTAAAAAAACATGTATGGGTCTTTTTATACATGTTTTCTATGTACTTGATTATCAACATACATTAAAATTATTCGCCGCTAGTCATTACCTTCGGCCTTTCCAAAATGCCCTGCATGAAACCTGTGCCTTTTCTTTTATCCTTCTTCCTGCTTTTTTCCCCGGCCGCCTTTTCGCAACCGGTACTTACCCAGAAGGATTTTGTCCTCTCCAAAGAAGGCTATCCCCTGTTCACCAAAAAACAATACATCGACGTCTGCAAAAAAGACCTGGGCGCCGACAAAAACAGCCCCGAGGCCAATGCCATCTGCGAATGTATGGTTACGCGGCTGGACAGGCGTTACACCCTGAAGCAGATCAAAGCCTATGAAAAACACCATGAAACGGACGCGGTCATTGTGCTGATGAAACAGGATACCCTGCTGGCAAGGGAATTCCAGCAGTGTTACGAAGCCGGCAGCCAGGCGAACATCTTCTTTCCCCCTGCCTATGCCAGGGCGTTCCGGGACAAAATGGCGGAGCGTTACCTCTTCGAGGAAAAGGATTCCAGCCAGCGGGAACGTATTGAAAAGTATTGCGACTGCGCCATCCGCATCATGCAGAAAAAGAAAATGACGTTGAAAATGCTGGACGAACTGGTGGATGAAAACGCGCTGCTCAGCAATGAGATCAGGTACAACTGCGGAGATATTCTCAAGACCACGGCCAATAACACCGTATGGAACGCCGGTATGCGAAACGATATTTCGGGCCCTGAAACAGATACCGTGTATGTGCTGCAATTGCAGAACAGCACCAAGGTAAAAGTAAAGATAGGCCCGCTCATCAGCGCCTGGACGCTGGACAGCGGGGCGGACGACCTCCTCGTGTCCGACTCCCTGGTGAATAAACTGATGGAAATGAAACTGCTCAGCCCGCAGGACTTTATAGGCGAAGGATATTACCGTGTGGCGAACGATCAGCCCATGCAGGTAAAAATATACCGGTTGCCGCAGCTCCAGGTGGGGAAATTTACTTTGCGCAATGTGATACTTACCGCCAACAAAGACGTAAGGGGTTACCTGCTGGGCAAGGGTTTCCTGAACAAATTCAGCCGCTGGACGCTGGACAACCGGAAAGAAGTGCTGATACTGGAGAAATAAATATTACAGCGCCGCCGATGTCTTTTTCAGCCAGTCGCCCAGCTGTTTGTAATCCACCTTCTGCCCTTCGGTGATGGTGGCCGTTTTCCTGTCGGGGGCGCTCATAGACTTTAAAAATCCTTTTACTTCCGGCAGCTCCGTGGCGTTAAAAAGCATAAAAGACACCTTGTCTTTCGCTACGTGGATCACCGCCGCATAATGCCCGTTCTTCAGGTAATGCGGTTTGCCATATTGTAATCTCTCTTCCGCGCCGGGAATGGTTTTTAAGATCATCTTCCGCAAGGTTTCGCTCACCTCTACCTGCCAGGGCTGGAGTTTTTCAATATAGGCTGTTACTTCCTGGTTCATAGTGTTGTGTTTTTTGTTGAAACAAATCTACGCAGGGTTATTTTACCGCTTGCGGTGCGGCTACGACATTATAGGGGCGGATTGCGACAGGTACTATCCGTTCCGCACCGTATCAATCACGCCCGCTTCGTACTCCGCCGGCCTGAAATTAAAACGCCGGTTGAATTTGCCGCTGTCGAAGATATAGTCACGGTCGTACTGGTAAAACATCTCGGCCAGTTCTTTCATGATCGGAACGAACAAACCCACCGCGCTGGCCATCCACTGCGGCATCACGGAGAGTTTTGCATCCATCTTCATGTGTTTGCCGAACAGCGCCACGAATTCCCTGCCGGTAAGCCCGTTCGGATTTGTGGGCAGGTGCCATACCTGGTTGTAGGCGTCCGCGGTATTGCCCAGTATGGCCGTGCCTTTTGCGGCGTCCGGCACATAGGTGTAGGTATGTTTTTTATCCGCGCTGGCGAACCAGTTTGCGCGTTTGCCTTTTTGAAGGTTTTTAAATACCAGCTCGTTCAGTACGGAGGTATTGCCTTTCACGGGGCCGTAGAAGTCCGCCGCGCGGGCTATCAGGGCGGTGAGGCCGCCTTGTTTGATTTCGTCCAGCAGCAACTGCGCTATTTCCGCGCGTACCCTTCCTTTTTTGCTGGAAGGGTTGATGGGCGATTCCTCCGTCATGTGAGGAATGGCGTTGCGGTCGTACATATATACGTTGTCGAAAAAGACAAGCCTGGCCTTGTATTGTTTACAGGCGTCGATGGTGTTGCGCATCAGCGCCGGCCATTCTTTGCTCCATATTTTGATGTTGTAGGGAAAACCGATGACGAGATAGACTACTTCGGAGCCTTCCACCGCCCTGAATACTTCGTTGCGATCCGTCAGGTCCGCGGGATGAAGGATGTCCCCTTCGTTTACTTTTTGCGGTTTGCGGCTCACCAGCCTGATCTGGTCCGTATAAGCCCTGAGTTCTTTTGCCAGGGGCCCGCCGATGGCGCCGCCTGCTCCGAGGATGGTTTGCATAGGTTTCCTGTTTAGGACCGCAAGTTAGGGGAAATTGCTTTTCCCGGCCATCCCAAACCGCTTATATGCTCGTTAATTTTTCCTATTTTTCTGCCGGACCTAACTCGCCTACGTATGATCAACCTGAACCTGAAGGCAAAAGATGCTAATACTTACGATGCTATTGTGATCGGCTCCGGCATCAGCGGCGGATGGGCAGCCAAAGAGCTTTGCGAAAAAGGCCTGAAAGTGATCATGCTTGAGCGCGGCCGGCAGCTGGAACATGTAAAGGATTACACCACCGCCAACAAAGATCCCTGGGATGTAACCCACCGGGGGCGCCTTACCAATGATCAGAAAAAAGAACATCCCTACCTGATCCGCGAACGCGTATACAATGAATTCAACGAGAGTTATTGGCTGAAGGATACGGACAGCCCGTATAAAGAAGAAAAACGTTTTGACTGGACGCGCCCGGACATCGTCGGCGGCCGCTCCATCATGTGGGGCCGGGGCTCCCTGCGGATGGGAGAAATGGATTTTGAAGCCAATGCAAAAGAAGGCATTGGTATAGACTGGCCCATCCGTTACAAAGACCTCGCGCCCTGGTACGATCATGTAGAGGCATTTGCCGGCATCAGCGGCCAGGCGGAAGGGCTGGCGCAGGTTCCGGACGGAGTGTTTCAGCCGCCGATGGAGATGAACTGTTTTGAAAAGGAAGTAAAAAAACGAATTGAAAAAGCATTCCCGGCCAGGAGGATGACCATGTTCCGCACGGCCAATCTCACACAACCTATTGGCGACAGGGGCTCCTGCCAGTACCGGGACAAATGCGCAAGAGGCTGCCCCTTCGGCGCGTATTTCAGCACACAAAGCAGCACGCTGCCGGCCGCCGTCAAAACCGGCAACCTGACGCTCCGGCCGGACTCCATCGTCAATGCTATTATCTACGACAAAGACAAGGGGCTGGCTACCGGCGTGAAGGTGATCGATAAACACAGCAAACAGGTGACGGAATACCATGCCCGCATCATTTTCCTGAATGCGTCCGCGCTGGGCAGCACGTTCCTGCTGCTGAACTCTGTTTCTGAAAGGTTCCCGAACGGCCTGGGCAACGATAACGGCATACTGGGCCACTACCTGATGGATCATCATTTTCATGCGGGCGCCAGCGGGATTTCGGAGGAGTTCCAGGACAAATATTATTACGGCAAACGCCCGGCGGGATTTTTTATTCCCCGGTTCAGGAACATCGGCGGGGACAAGCAGCCATACCTCCGCGGGTTCCAGTACACCGGTTACAGCAGCCGGACGGACTGGGCAAGGGGTATTGCGGAACTGGGCGTGGGTGCAGCTTTCAAAGACTACATCTCCGAGCCGGGGCCATGGCAGATGGGGCTGATGGGCTTCGGGGAATGCCTGCCGTATTACGAAAACCAGGTGTCCCTCGATCACAGCATACAGGATGCATGGGGCCAGCCCGTGCTGAAATTTAACTGCGAATTCAAAGAAAACGAAAAGCTGATGCGTAAACACATGGACGGAGATGCCGCCGCCATGCTGGAAGCCGCGGGGCTGAAGAACGTTACGCCTTTTAACAGGGATTCATACCCCGGCATGGCCATTCATGAAATGGGCACGGCGCGGATGGGAAAAGATCCTAAAACGTCCATCCTCAATGAATGGAACCAGGTGCATACCGCGAAGAACGTGTTTGTGACAGATGGCGCCTGCATGACTTCCTCCGCCTGCCAGAACCCCTCGCTCACGTACATGGCGCTCACAGCACGCGCGGCGGATCATGCGGTAAAGGAACTGAAGAAAATGAACATTTGAGCGGTTAAAGGCTCAGAGGAACAGGTCCGGCTGCAACCTGCCGCCGGGCACTACGGCATAACCGCTGAAATCCGTGATCCCTTCGGACCGCAGCACATCTTCATCTGTAAAATTATTCCCCGTACAGGAGGCCGATGGCCGTTTCAGGATATGAAACACGGCATCCGCCACGATATCCGGCTTACGGCTCATATTGATCAGCGTTTCGCCGCCCAGGAGATTACGCACTGCAGCCGTAGCGATGGTAGTCGCCGGCCAGAGGGAATTAGCGGCAACGCCGTCTTTCTTCAACTCTTCCGCCCATCCGAGCGTGAACATACTCATGTTGTATTTACTCACGGTATAGGCCACATGCGCGCCCAGCCACTGCGGCGCAAGGTTCACCGGCGGGGACAAGGTGAGGATATGCGGGTTGACGCCTTTTTTCAGGAAAGGAATGCAATGCTGGGTCATTAAGAAAGTACCCCGCACATTGATGTCGTACATCAGGTCGAAACGTTTGGCGGGTGTTTGTTCTGTACCGGTCAGCTGGATGGCGGAAGCATTGTTGATCAGGATATCGATGCCGCCGAAATGATCCGCCACCTGCTGTACCGCGGCTTGTATCTGTGCTTCGTCCCGGATGTCCACCTGGAGCGGGAGCGCTTTGCCGCCCGCCGCTTCCACCGCTTTGGCGGCGGAATAGATGGTGCCTCCCAACCTGGGATCCTCCGTGACGCTTTTGGCGGCAATAACGATGTTTGCCCCTTCGGCGGCCAGCTTCAGCGCAATGGCCTCCCCGATGCCCCTGCTGGCGCCGGTGATGAATATAGTACGGTTCTTGAACTGCATGTACGGTCGTTTTGGTGTCAACAGCAATTTACGATAAATAACCCCGCAACAGCCATGGCAAAATCCCCCCGTGATTTGTCGCGTATCAACCCTTTCCTTTTCAAAAAAACATGTCACATTTGTAAGACCATCAAACTATACGGTTATGCAACACATTACCTTCAACATCACCATCAATGCACCCCGCGAAAAGGTCTGGCAGGTATTATGGGGTAACGACACTTACCCTGAATGGACCCGCGCGTTCAACGAAAACGGCTCCACCGCCGAAACAGACTGGAAAAAAGGCAGCAAGGTGCGCTTCCTGGACAACAACGGCGAGGGCATGATCTCCAGCATCTCGGATAATATTCCCAACGAATACATGGAGATCACCCACGAAGGCACCATCATGAATGGCAAGGAAGACTATTCAGCCGCGGAATCGGGCGGCTGGGCCGGCGCTAAAGAAACCTACACGCTGAAAGATGCCGGCGGCAAAACGGAATTGAGCATCTACTCGGATATCACTGAGGAATACGTGGACATGTTCAACAAGATGTGGCCCAAAGCCCTGGACAGCGTTAAACAGCTCTCTGAAAACTGATCTTCATGAAACCGTTACATAAAACCGCAACAGGCGTGGCTATCCCTGAAAACATCGGGAAGCCCGCCTGGCGCGCGTTACATAACGAAGGATACCAGACCCTGCACGACATCACCCGCGTGAGCGCCGCGGGATTACTGAAACTCCATGGCGTAGGCCCCAAAGCGATCAGGCTTTTGCAGGCCGCGCTGGCGGAGCAGGGATTATCATTTGCGGAAGACGAAGTAAAATAGACGCAACGCGTATACCTCCCGCTATCCCGCTCTCAAAGACAGCACACCCCGCCTGGTTTACAATACATAATATTTTTCCTCTTCTTCCGCCATCACCGTTTCTACCTGGCCGGTTTCTTCCAGCATCTGCAGCAGGTCGCGCTCCACGCGCCGCGCAATGCTGGTCATCGGCGTGTCCGTAGGTTTGTTCTCAAACGGGTCCTGCAGGTTCACCGCCATCTTTTCGATCAGCAGGAAGGAAGCCGAAATAGCGGCTACCAGCGGCACTTCCACGATACCCAGCGAGTCGATCAGCGCAAAAGGCAGCAGCAGGATAAAAAAGATCACGGTGAAATGTGTGTAAAGGCTGTAAGTGGCCGGGAACACCGTGTTTTTGATGCGTTCGCACTTGCCCATCGCATCGCAGAGGCGCGTGAGCGTGCGGTCCAGCTCTACCTGCTGGTATGCGTTCACCCATTCATGCCGGAGGGCGTATTTCAGGTCGCGGCTGTGCATCTGCAGCAGGCCGGCGGGTATGTTGTCGAACCGTGCAAGGTAATTCAGTTCACGCCGCGAAAGCAGCTTATCCAGCCCGCGCAGCGGGTCTTTCCGCCGGAGCGACTGCCCCAGGGCGTAATTCCAGGCGATCTGTCTTTTGACGAACTGCTGCCGGAAATGCGCCAGTTCCTCCGTCTCCTCCGCCCCGTCCAGCAGGCTCATCAGCTGCCTCACCAGCGTACGCGAATCGTTCACGATAGCGCCCCAGATATTACGCGCTTCCCACCAGCGGTCATACGCCTGGTTCGACCGGAAGGCCAGCAGCAACGAAAGCACCGTGCCCAGCACCATCGGTACCGCCAGCGGGATGGAAATCTCCTTCAGCCCGTATTGATAATAGAGCACATTGATCGCCAGCGTGTAAACCGTCACCGCCAGTATTTCATACTTGATCTTCCCGAATATATATCCCATAGGGATGCCTTTCTTCAACAACATAAGCGGTACAATTAATGGTTAATAATTCGCGCCGAGCAGCTCCGAAATGGAGGCCGGGGCAGTCACTACACGTCTCGGCAGGGTGATCTTCAGCTGCGTAACCGGCAGCTTGATGTAACGCATCAGCGCGGCGGGGTTATAGCTGCTTTTGCTGGCTTTCTCGCATTCCAGCTGCTCCGGCAGTGCGATGGCGCTGATATTGTGCGCGTGTATGAAATTGCGCAGGGCCGGCACCGTGCTGCCATAGAAAAATTCCACCTGCACAGATTTCACGAGGTTCGCATAACGGTTTTTCATTACCTCGCAGGCCTCGCGGAAATCGTCCGAAATAGCCGCATGATGTTTGCTGCGGGTAAAGGCCCATCCGTCCAGCAGGTTGTCCGGCAGGCGCTGTGCGTGCATGAGCACGATATTGCAGGGGCTTTCCAGCTTTTCAGCCAGGTTGTGCAGATAACTGAGGGAATGAATGGAAAGATCGGTGGGGATCATGATGTTTTGCATATGCTTGTTTTTTTAAAAGCAAAACTACCTGCACACGGTAAAGAACCGGTAAGGGCTGGTTAAGAGAGCTGTACGAAAACAGTAAGAATCCGGACGCAAGCAGGTAAGAATCCGGTTAGAGAATCGGCCCGGCGATCTTTTTCAGGCCCGGAGGCCGTAAATTTGAATGGTATGAGAATATTATTGGTGGAAGATGAGCCGGCCGTAGTGTCGGTAATTTCGCGCGGCCTGGGAGAATCCGGCTACGAAGTGAGCGTGGCCCCTGACGGGTTGCTGGGGCTGGAAATGAGCCGCAGCAATGATTTCAGCCTGCTGATCCTGGACGTAATGTTGCCCGGCATGAATGGCATTGACGTATGCAGGCAATTGCGCGCGGAAAAAAACCGCACGCCCATCCTGATGCTCACCGCCCTTTCCACCACCGAAAATGTAGTGATGGGGCTGGACAGCGGGGCGGACGATTATCTTACCAAACCTTTCAAATTCCAGGAACTGGAAGCCCGCATCCGCTCGCTGATCCGCCGCCAGACCGGCGCCACGCAGCAGCCGCAGAATCACCTGCTCTCCTTCAGCGACCTCCAGCTGAACACCGATACACGCCAGGCCAGCCGCGCCGGGCGGGTATTCGCCCTTACCTCCACGGAATACCGCCTGCTGGAATACCTGCTGGGCAATCCCCGGAGGGTCTTGTCCCGCGCTGATATACTGGAGCAGGTATGGGGCATCGACTTCAACATGAACACCAAGGTGGTGGACGTATACATCAACTATCTCCGCAAAAAGGTTAACAAAGGCGGCTCTCCCGAACTGATACACACCGTGGTGGGCCATGGTTACATGTTAAAAGAAACACAGACCGATGAAGATCAGTAACAAAATCATGCTGCTGTTTTCGGTGATCACGGTGTCCATCATTTTCCTGATGAGCTTCTTTGTGTATTACCTGACCAACCGTTATTCTTTCGGGGATTTTTACAAGCGGCTTGAGATCAGGGCATACCTTACCGCCAGCGCGGCTTTCCCGCCCGTGGGTACCGATACGCTGGCTTACAATTATATCCGCGACCAGCACCTGGAAAAACTTCCCGCCGAAGAAGAATTCGTATTTCCCGTACAATATGCCGCGGGCAGGCTTGTAGTGCCCAAGCCACCCGGCCTGCCGCTGTCTTTTTACGAAGACGTGTTGCAGAAAGGCCAGGAAACTTTCCGCAGGGGCGAACGTTTTTACACCGGCATCGCCTACCCGCGCGAAGGCGGCAAAAGCATCGTGGTGGTATCCGCCGTGAACGAATACCGGGGCCTGTATATGGCCGAGCTGCGCCGCATCCTGTTCATCTGTTTTATCATTGCCGCCGCGGTCATTATCGGCGCGGGACTGTTTTTCTCGCATTACATTCTCCAGCCCGTGCACCAGATCATGCACCAGGTAAAAAATATCAGTTCCAGCAATCTCCACCTCCGTGTGAGCACGGGCGCCGGGCAGGACGAAATGGCTGAACTGGCCGCCACGTTCAACAATATGCTCGACCGGCTGGAAACCGCTTTTGAAACGCAGAACAACTTCGTCAGCAATGCCTCCCACGAGCTGGGCACACCTCTTACCGCCATTATCGGCGAAGGCGAGCTGGCGCTGAGCCGCGAACGCGATGCTGCCAGCTATCGCGCTTCCATCTCCAGCATGCTCCACCAGGCGGAACATCTCAGCCATATCACCCGCAGCCTGCTGCACCTCGCCCAGTTGGGCTTCAACGGCAAAAAACAACATTGGGAAATGGTACGGACGGACGAATTGCTTTTTGCCGTCAAACAAAGCATCGACCGCATTATGCCAGGCAACAAAGTGGAGATAGACCACAGCCTGTTCCCTGAAGAAGAGGAAAAAATGTGCATTACGGGCAACTTCCAGCTGCTGGAACTCGCCATCAGCAATATCGTGAACAATGCCGTGAAATATTCCAGCAACCAACCTGTATCCCTTGCACTCGCAGCTACGGACACCAAAAACATCATCATCGTGAAAGACCACGGCATCGGCATTCCCCAGCGGGACATGCCTTACATCTTCTCTCCTTTTTTCCGCGCGTCGAACACGGAAAGGTTCGAAGGCTATGGCATCGGCCTGCCGCTCACGAATACCGTGATAAGGATGCATAAGGGCGAGATACTGGTGGACAGCCGTATGAACGAAGGCACGGAGATCCGGGTGGTATTGCCGTCTGTGAATCCTTCCGCTGTTTGATATTTTATCCCGGCGCCGCCGGAACATTTACAATACGCACGACGGCCCTTAAAGGCCCGCGGCAAGTTCCGCCCGGGGCCAGGCGATCACTTTCACGCCATCAGAATAATGAACGGCAGCAAGGTTGGTGTGATGGAGATTAAAAGGGCCTGTATTGTAGCTGATCCGCAAAGCACTGAACTCAGGCGCGTACAGGCGCCATTCCGCGTGATGGATCGCGTATTTGTACCATCTTCCTCCTTTGTCAAGGAACAAATAATACCGCTCGGTGAGCCATTTGTCCAGCGGTGTTTTCGCGGCCAGTTCCGGGCCGGTGGTATAATCCGCTTCCAGGATGTTACCGGTGCGTTTGTTCACCGACCGGTAAAAATGCCTTTCGCCATATTTCCTTTCCATCCCGGCCGTTTCATAAGGCAGGCCGGACAATGAGCGGGAAAGTTTTACGGAAAGATATTTCTGTGCTTCGATGGACAGGAAATACACACCTGCCTCCTCTCCTGACTTTACATAAGTCCTTACATTGATCTCATGAAAATCGGATAACATAGCGATGGCCGGGAGATAACGGGGACGGATATTTTCCATGGTGAACGCTACCACCGAGATCCAGGCGTGGCCGTCAAGGATATCCGGTTCAAGGCCGGCGGGGATCAGCTGTTTCATCAGTTCCGCATCCACCTTCCAGTGAAAGAACAGGGCGCGGTTCCACTCCTGGTACCATATCCAGTTCCCTGCAGGCATCTCCGCGGATGCGCGGTGGGCGGTGTGTTGAAGCAACTGGCTGGCCTGGCGGTCGTTCATGGAGGAAGGGATTATGATGATAAAGATATGGATCAATTTGTAAAACCGTTCCTGATGATTATATTGGCATTATATGGAAAGAAGGGATTTTCTCCGCACGTTATCCGCAGGGTTGTTGTTGCCTGCAATATCTACCGCCGCCTCATTTGCGCGGGATGGCGCTTTTGCTGACAAGCTGCTGCCCGCTCCTGTAAAAGGCGGATTTATGATGGATGGGTACTGGGTGTGGGACCCCAGCGTGGTGAAGGGCGAAGACGGGCGTTACCATATGTTCGCCTCCCGCTGGTCCAAAGAACTGGGCTTTGGCAACTGGGTCACTAATTCGCAGATCGTCCGCGCCGTATCCGATACGCCCGCCGGGCCTTACACCTTTGAAGAAGTAGTGCTGCCCGCGCGCGGCAAAGGCTTCTTCGATGGTTATACCACGCACAATCCGAGGATCCTGCAATATGGCAAACAATATCTTTTGTATTACATGGGCACCGTGTACGACTTCCCCGTTCCTGCTAACCTGGACGATGTATGGGCGGACGGCAGGGGCCAGCGGGCATGGATGAATAAACGCGCGGGACTTGCCGTGGCGGATTCTGTATACGGTCCCTGGAAAAGGATGGACCATCCCGTGATTGAGCCCCGCCCCGGCAAGTGGGACGCTTCCATTACCTCCAATCCCTCTCCCGTTGCATTACCGGACGGCAGCATTTACCTCATGTACAAATCCTCTTCAAAGAATTACGAACCGCCGCTATTGCTGGGCGCCGCCATGAGCAGGAAAAGTTACAAAGGCCCCTATGAACGCCTTTCGGACTCGCCCGTGTTTTCATTTCACAGCAGCAATAAGATGGACAATGATGTGGAAGACCCCTTTGTATGGTATGCCGGCGATCATTACGAGCTGATCATGAAAGACCGCTTCGGGCACATCTGCGGTGAAGAAGGCGGCGGCATACACGCTACATCAAAAGACGGCGTGGACTGGAAATTGTCCAACCCCGTGAAGGCCTATTCCCGCATCATCAAATGGGACGATGGCACCACCACCAAACAGGCCAACTTCGAAAGGCCTTTCCTCCTGTTTGAAAACGGCCGGCCCACTCACCTGTTTGCAGCCACCGGCTCAGGCCCGCGGCCTTACCAGGTGGATAAAACATGGAATATGGTCGTACCGCTGAAGTAGCCGCTCTTCTTTAACTTTTGTAGCAGTCCTCTTTTAAGGAAGTTTTTTCCATCCCGCATGGATCGTGAGGTACGTAGCCGCCACCGGCTCATCGGCGGGGTGGATCGTAACGGCGGTGCATAACAGCTGGCCGTCTTTTTTCCTGAAATCAAATGCAATGCCGGAGGCCTCCGCGTCATATACCCAGAGAGTATCGCCGCCGGGGTCGCTCACGTAAGTGGCGGCGGGTTGTAACGCGGGATAACTTTCGCGGATAGTTTCAAGCGGCGTATTGCTGCCGAGGCCGTTCTCCGTGCGGTAACCTTCGCCCGATACGACTATCTGGCGCGCGGTCCGGCGGCTCATCGTGCTGTCCGCATAAGTGGAATAAACAGCGAGGGTATCCTGCCCATGCCAGATGCCCCAGGCTTTTCCCATCGCAGCATCTCCATCGTCGGGTTTGCCCAGGAGAGAGAACACCGAATCCATATCCTGGCCCAGGTGAAACTTGCCGGCGCTTTCCCCGGCTACCAGCAATGCTTCCGGCGGGGTGTGTGCGGCGTTGTCTTCTTCAGCGGCCTTTTGCGTGGCGGGCGGGGCGCAGGCGGCCAGTATACAAAGGCCCAGGGCTATACGGAGGATGGACGTTTTCATAAGCCTGTCCGCAGAAAATAACGTGCCAGAATAATGCTCTATATTGTACGCGTAAATCTACATCCCTGCTTTAACAACGGAATTCAACAACTCATGGAACATTTAGCCCGCCAGGTAAAGATCCTGAAACTCTATGCTGTATTTATCAGTATCCTGCTGACCGTATTCATTTTTATGTCCTTCCGGCCGGACCAGTCCCGCCAGCGTTTTACCGAAATTGATGTGGAGCGTATCAACGTCATCGAAAAAGACGGTACGTTGAAACTGGTGATCAGCAACAAAGAAAGACAACACCCCGGCATGGCCGAAGGCAAAAACTTCCCGCAACGTGAACGCGATGCCGGGATGATCTTTTTTAATTCCTACGGAGACGAATGCGGTGGCCTCGTATATGACGGCGATACCCGCTCCGCCGGGATGGTATATTCCGTAGACCAGTTCCGCAACGACCAGGTAATGCAGCTCCGGTACACGGAAACGCCGGGCAGCAACCCTACCAATCCCAGCTACGGCCTCAAACTCTGGGACCAGCCTTCCCACGAACTGTTTCCCCTGCACGAACGCGCACGTTTCTTCGACTCGCTGAAAAAACTGAACGACCCGGCCGTCATGGACCGTGAAATAAAAAGACTGAACGAAGAAGGCAAACTGTCCAAAGAAAGGATGTTCGCCGGAAAACAGGGCAACGGCGATGTGGGCCTGTTCATCCGCGATGAAAAAGGCAACCCGCGTATAAAGATTTATGTAGGCAAAGACAACCAGGTGCACCTCGAAACAATGGATGAAAAGAGCCAGGCAGCCCCTTTTAAATAACAAAAACGGGCGCTTCATCATGAAGCGCCCGTGGTATTTTTGATGTATAAAACGACCGGTATTAAAGGCCGTTAAGTGTGGCTGGTTATGTAACGGTATACTGCCGGCATCATACCGGGCTTTACCCGGATGTTGGGGTAATTACCCTGTTATTTACTGCGCGGACTGTTTTTTCTTCTTCTGGTGGTCCACAATAGCGCCGGTACCGGCTCCTACGCCGGCCCCGATGATCGTACCGATCGCGGCGCCTTTCAGACGGTCTTTATTCACGATAGCGCCTGTAATGGCGCCAGCGCCCGCACCTACTACCGCGCCTTTGGCGGTATGGCTCCAGCCTTTCTTTTTGGCAGGCGCCGGTGTGGCGGTTGTATTGTTAACCGGAGCTGCGGCTACATCATTTCCCCCGGAGGAAACATTGCGGCCCGCACGGGAAGCTTTGGCGTTTACTGCTTTCATGGAATCAATCACATGCTGCCTGGCTATATTCACCTGGTTCACTGTATTCATGGAATCGATCGCCGCTTTACGGGCGCTCTGGATGGCGGCTGCGTTGTCCGCCCTGCTCTGACAGGCAAAGAGTACTACACTTGTTGCTACTGCTGCTAATAACTGTTTCATGATTCAAAAATTTAGATTGGACTATTTCCGGAGGGGGTATTGCCAAAACTATGCCAGCATGTAGGAAACAGGGCACTATTGAATGATAATCAAATATTTAAGAAATAAGTCAGGGCTTGCAACAGCCGTACCATGGAAGGTAAACAGGAACATTTATGATTCTTTTCCCAGCTTCGAAACAGCTGTACGCTGCGCGGCGTAAATGCCGGAATGCCCGCTGAAATAATACGCCGTAAAACAGGCCACCGCAAAATACAACACATGATCAGGCCCGAAAAGCTCCACGCCCATGAGCGTGCAGGCAATCGGCGTATTGGTGGCGCCCGCGAATACGGCGATAAAGCCAAGACCGGCGAACAGGTCGATGGGAGCACCGGTATACACGGCAATGGTATGCCCCAGGGCGGCGCCTATGAAGAACAGCGGCGTCACCTCTCCGCCTTTGAAGCCCATGCCCAAAGTAACCGCGGTGAATACCAGTTTCCACAGCCAGCTCCAGTCATCGACGCCCTGCGCGTGAAAAGCGTTGACGATGGAAATACCGCCCGGATCTTTGGATGTAACCCCTAAACCAAGATAATCGCCCGTTCCCGCCGCGAAAGTCAGTAAGATGACCGCCAGGCCTCCCGCCACCGGGATCAGCCATTTATGCGTCTTAAAAACGCCGTTCCCCAGTTTTTTCACCTGGTGCGTGGCCGCTGCGAACAAATTGCCCGCCAGCCCGAATGCCACCCCGGCCAGTATCACTTTCAGCAGCAGCCAGTAATCCAGCGCGGCGGTAAGTGAAATAACATACTGCGTATGATGAATGCCCCAGGCGCTGCAAACGATGTCCGCAAACAGGCTCGCCATCAGGCAGGGCAACAATGCGTTGTATTTGATGCGGCCGATGGCCAGTACTTCCAGCGCGAACACGGCCCCGGTAAGCGGTGTGCCGAACACCGCCCCAAAACCCGCTGCTATACCCATCATGAGGATAATACGGATATCTTCCGGCTTCAGCCTGAACCAGCGGCCGAGCAATTGTGCAATGCTCCCGCCCATCTGCACCGCTGTGCCTTCCCTGCCCGCCGAACCTCCGAAAAGATGGGTGATCAGCGTAGTGACCAGCACCAGCGGCGCCATTCTTACCGGCACGCCGCCACCCGGCTGATGGATCTCATCCATGATGAGATTGTTGCCGGCTTCGGCGTTTTTTCCCGCGGACCTATACAGGAAATAAATGCCCACGCCTGCCAGCGGCAGGAAGTACAGCAGCCATTCATGCTGCCAGCGGAACCTTGTGACCACGTCCAGCAGCCAGAGGAATAAAGCAACGGCGGAGCCTGCGGTCAGCGCTACAGGCACGGCTATCAGCGTCCAGAAGAGCAGGTGTTTTGTTACAAAGATTTGTTCGAAGTTGCGGAGGAGATTTTTCATACCTACAAATAACTGTTCACCGGCATTTCACCGTTAGAATTTGCAGGCGCCATCAGCTTGTTCAGAGCGGTTGGGTCAGGAAGACACCATTTCCTGTTTGAGACGGCAAGTTATAAAAAATCTCCCTGCTTACAAATCTCCCCTGTTCCGGCGGTAGCTCCATACGGTAAGGCCCACGCCCAGCAACACGAACAAAGCACCTACCCATGGCGTGGAAACCAGCCCCAGCGGACTGTCCACCACCATACCGCCCACATACGCGCCGATCGCGATGCCCAGGTTAAAAGCGGATATATTCAGCGAGGAAGCAATGCCTTCCGTGCCCGGCAGGTATTTCTGCGCCAGCTGCACCACATACAGCTGAAGCCCCGGCACTGTCGCGAAGGACAATCCGCCGATAAGACACAGCGTGACCACGGCGGGCACCTGGTAATTAGCCGTGAGGGTGAACAAAGCCAGTGCCGCCGCCTGTGCGATGAACATCCTGATCAGGACCTTCGCGGGATTGTGATTGCTTACTTTCCCGCCCCATAGGTTCCCCAAAGCGATCGCCACGCCGTAGACCAGCAACAGCAGGCTCACGGAAGCGGCGGAAAAACCGGTGATGTGTTCCAGCAGGCTGGCGAGATAAGTGAATACCACAAAGGTGCCGCCATAACCAAACGCCGTGATAGCGAGCACCAGCAGCACCTCCGGGTTGCGGATCACTTTCAGCTGTTCTTTCAAAGGCAATATCGGCCCGCTGCTGATCCTGTTCGGGATCAGCGCCCAGGTGGCCGCAAACGCGATCAGCCCCAATATGGCCACGCCGCCGAAAGTGGCCCTCCAGCCGAAATGCTGGCCGATAAACGTGCCCAGCGGCACTCCCACAATAATAGCGACAGTAAGCCCGGCAAACATGATCGCGATAGCGGATGCCTTTTTATCCGGCGCCACCAGCGTGGCGGCAATAGTAGCGCCTACACCAAAGAACACGGCGTGGGCAAAACCGGATATAAACCGCGAGATCAGCAGCGATATAAAGTCCGGCGCCAGCGCGGAAGCGACGTGCCCGGCAATGAATAACAGCATCATACTTACCAGCAGCTGCTTACGCGGCGCTTTGCTGGTGAGCACAGTGAGGATTGGCCCGCCAATGGCCACGCCCAGGGCATAAATGCTGACCAGGAGGCCGGAAACGGACACGCTTACGTGCAGGCTTTCGGCAATGGTGGGTAAAATGCCTACGGCAACAAATTCCGTAGTACCGATGGCGAAGGCGCTGATGGTGAGCGCCCATAATGCCGCCGGCAACCCTTTGCCGGAGCGCGTTTGAGAGGGAAGGGCAATAGCCGCCGCTTCCGTTTGTACTTGTTGCATGATCCGATCTTTAATTTTCTTATGCAAAAGTACCCCGGCTACTACTATTACCATAATAACTTAAATCATACCTTTGTATAATTAAAATGATAGATCATGGCACTTAACCTGGAGTGGTTCCGCACCTTCAAAACCATTTACGAAACCGGCTCGCTCACCACCACGGCGCAACGGCTGTTCATCTCCCAGCCCGGTGTGAGCCTGCATTTAAATTCCTTGGAATCGTATGTGGGTTACAAACTCTTTGACCGGGCGGCACGCAAAATGGTGCCCACGGAGCGGGCCAAGATGCTGTACAACTATATCCTGGAAGCAATCAATAAACTGGAGGCGGCGGAAGAACACTTTTTCAAAAGCTCCGATACACATAAACCCACCGTGAGCATCGGTATGTGCCTGGAAACTTACCAGTTTACGCTGGAGCAGCATATTGCCTCCCTCCCGTTCAACCTCAGCATCAAGTTCGGCGAGTACCCGGATATGCAGCACGACCTGGACAACGGCCTGCTGGACCTGATCATCACACCGCAGAAAGGCAGCCAGCCGAACCTGGAATACCAGCCGTTCTCAAAAGAAAGGATCGTGCTGGTAGGCGGCGGGCGGCAGGACTGTGCGGAGTTCAAACGCCTGCTGAAGAAAAAAGATATGGAGGGAGCGGAAAACTGGTTGAAAGAACAAACCTGGTACAGCACCGCCGCGGATATGGAGAATCTGCGCAAGTTCTGGCATTTGAACTTTAACCGTCACCCCGATTTCAGGCCTAATTATATCGTACCCAATAAATGTTCCATCGTGCGCTGCATGAGCGATGGCACGGGGTTCGCCGTAATACCGGATTTCCTTTGCAGGCAGGAGTTGCAGACCGGCCAGCTGAAACTGGTATGGGAAGGGGAAAACACGATCGAGAATACGTTGTATTTCGGGAAACGCAAAAAGACGATGTTCGCGAAAGAGATCAGTATGATCGAAGGATTTTTTATGGAAGAAGCAGTGGAAGTGTAACCTGCTAACGTAACCGGCTGTACGCATTTTTTTTGTTTACCCTATCGCCTCCCTCACCGCCGGCGCTACCTGCCTGCCAAACAGTTCTATGGCGCGCAACACCTTGTCATGATGGATGTACCCTTTTACGATCTGCGCCAGAAATCGGGTGTGATTAAACAGTTGATGCTGGTAAATGATCTTGTCCGTGATCTCCTGCACGCTGCCTACGAACAGCGGCCCGTCCGGCATACGGAGGTATTCGAACTGTTCGCGCGTCATCGGCTGCCAGCCGCGCTCCCGGCCCACACGGTTCATGAGTATTTCGTAAGAAGGATAAAACTCGTCCGCTGCCTGGTCCGAATCTTCCGCCACGTAAAACTGCGAGTTGATGCCCAGCTGAAGCGTTGAAGGATCGTGCCCTGCTTCGGCGGCGGCTTCGCGGTACAGGTTGATGAAGGGTAAATACTGTGCTGGTTTTCCGCCCAATATCGCCAGGGTGAGCGGGAGGTTCAGCCTGCCCGCGCGTTTGGCGGATGCGGGCGTGCCGCCGGCCGCCAGCCAGATGGGCAGCGTGGGTTGCAAAGGCCTTGGGTAAATGCCCCGGTTGCTGAACGGCGCGCGGTATTTTCCTTTCCAGCTCATGATTTCCTGCCGGTTGATCTCCAGCAGCATGGTGAGTTTTTCTATGAACAGGGCGTCGTAATCGCCCAGGCTGTAGCCGAACAAAGGAAAGGATTCCGTGAAGCTCCCTCGCCCTGCCATGATCTCCGCGCGGCCGTTGCTAAGCAGGTCCAGCGTGGCGAAGTTCTGGAACGTGCGCACAGGGTCCGCCGAACTGAGCACCGTTACGCTGCTGCTGAGGCGGATATTTTTGGTGATGGTGGCAATGCCCGCCAGCGCCACTTCCGGGGCAGATATGATGAAATCAGGGCGATGATGTTCCCCCAGCGCAAACACATCCAGGCCGGTCTCGTCCGCCAGCTTTGCCTCGGCCAGTAATTCCTGCATCCTGAGATGTGATTCAGTCGCTCCGCCCGCCACGCTTTCCGGTCTTACTTCGCCGAAGGTGCTGATACCTAATTCCATAAAAAGCTTGTTTGAATGTTACAACACAATATTAAGCATATAAAATAACAAAGGCTCCCGGGCATGCCGGGAGCCTTGTTGATGAAGGATCATGTTGTAACAGCTTCTTTAGCTCTGGGGTACTGTCTCGTACTGGTAGTTCACCGCCCATGAAATGCCAAACTTGTCTTTCAGCTGGCCATACAGTGCGCCCCAGGGAGCTTTATCCAGCGGCATTTCCACAACGCCGCCTTCGCCCAGTGCGCTGAACAGCTTTTTGGCTTCTGCTTCGGATTCCGCGGCGATGGCCAGGGAGAAATCGTTTCCTTTCTTAAACTCACCAAAGGAATCCGGGAAATCGCTGCCCATGATGGTAGTGCCGCCGGGGATGGTAAGCGCCACGTGCATCACCAGGTTTTCGTCACCGGGCTTGCAATGATCAGGCATGTTGCTGAAACGCATGATGCCGTTCATGAATTCGCCGCCGAACACGGATTTGTAGAAGAGGAAAGCTTCTTCGCAGGTGCGCTGGAAATTCAGATAAGGACTTACTTGTGCCATTTGTTAAGTTTTTATGATGAAGTTAAACGAGCGTTATTGAACCAGGCTACGGGCGTATGCCATGCAGTAAAACCGTTGGGTGATCGGCGCCTGGTCTTCCAGTATCTCCGCCTGGCAGCCGAAACCGGATAATAATTCAATGATGCGGCCGGATTGAACATCTCCCTGGGTGCAAACCACGCGGAGGATGCGGTCACAATCCTCCAGGTCAAAATTGGCCCTGTGCCCGGGCATTTCCCCATTGATCATGCCCACCAGCAGTTTAGCCAGCAGGGGCCTGGTTACATTCGTTTTAAATACTTCCACCATTGTAACAGTTTTTTTCTTTATTTCGGTTTGCTATACAAATGTAATCCTGCCAACATTAAAAGACCGGGTGCAAAAACGGCAAAATGCAGGGGATGTTGCGACAAATTTTTATTATACTTTTGAAACATGAAACACATCTCAATTCTGATACCGCGGGGCGCTGCCGCTTTAGGGTGTATAGAAGGCGCCTACAGGATGTTCACGCAATGTAACGATTTCCTGTTACGCCGGGACAGGCCGGCGCTTTTTAATGTCCAGATGGTGGGTATTTCCGAAGAGGGACAGGTGTACGACAAAGCCTTTACCGTACGCCCCGATACCGTTGTATCGGATGTGCCCAAAACGGACCTGATCATTATCCCCGCTGTGAACGGAGTGATGGAAGAGGTGATCGACATTAACAAAGATTTCCTGCCCTGGATCAGCGGGCAATACCAGAAAGGCTCCGAGGTGGCCAGTTTGTGCGTGGGGGCGTTTATCCTCGCATCCACCGGTTTGTTAAAAGGCCGGCAGATCGCCACCCACTGGCTGTCCGTAAACGACTTCCGGAGAATGTTCCCGGACGTGAACCTGGTGAGCGACCAGATCATTACAGACGAGCAGGGCATCTATTCCAGCGGCGGCGCCAATTCCTTCTGGAACCTGCTGCTGCATCTCGTGGAAAAATATACGGACCGGGAAATGGCCATTCTCTGCGCGAAATATTTCGCTATCGAGATCGACCGAAGCAACCAGTCTTCTTTCCTCATGTTCAAAGGCCAGAAAGACCACGACGATGACCCGATCCGCGAGATACAAACCTTTATCGAAGAAAATTACCAGGAAAAGATCACGGTGGACCAGCTGACGGCCCAGTTTGCCATCAGCCGCCGCAGCCTTGAACGCCGTTTCAAAAAGGCCACCTGCAACACCGTGTCCGAATACATCCAGCGGGTGAAGGTGGAAGCTGCCAAAAAAGGCTTTGAAACCAGCCGTAAGAACATCACGGAGATCATGTACGATGTAGGGTATTCGGACAACAAAGCGTTCCGCACCGTATTCAAAAAAACCACCGGGCTCTCCCCCGTTGAATACCGCAATAAATACAACAAAACGGCCGTGACCGTGGAATAAAAGCTATATCGGCATCCGCATTTCCAGCAGGTGCCTGGTAAAGCCGACCTTTTCATACGCACGCATGGCGGGCTCATTGTCCGCGTACACTTCCAGGCGCATTTCGGTCAGGCCGCGCCCGCGCGCCCATTCCTTCAGGTTCTCCGTGATCAGGCGGTTCACGCCTTTCCCCCTGAACTCCGGCGCTACGTACATAAAGCCGAGATATGCATATTGTGCATGTTTCAGGTACGGTTTCGCGTCATCTATGCGGGCATATCCCGAACCGATGATCTTGCCCCCCAGCTCTGCCACCACCACGGAAATATGCGGCTCATAAATCATGGCTGCGATGTCGTAATAATGTATTTCGCCGTCTTTAAGGGTACTGTCAAACGGCCGCTCCGCCGCCACAATGCCCTGCTCGAACGTGAGCAATATATCCAGGTCGTTTACCGTGGCTTCCCTGATCTTTATCTCTTCCATAATCCTTTTATTTATGACTGTAATATCCTAAATTGTGTGGAATAATCTTTTCGCCATGTATACCATGCTTACCAGCACACCTCCTCCTGCTGTTATCCTGCAAGCCAGATAACCAGCGGATCATTCCCCTCACAGGATAATTTTTTCCCCGGGCCGGCAGCGGCCCCTGGTTGTTTGCGCCTGCATTTCATTGTCTTCAACATCAATGTTTCAAGCGTTTAAAAAACAACCGGACTCTCAATGACCCGATATATTCTCATGGTATTTGCCGGAGCGTGCAGCTACGGCGTGCTTTCTACTATTGTCAAACTTGCCTACCGTGAAGGGTACGGCGCGGCTGAAATCTCTTTTACACAGGCCCTGCTGGGCATGGCCGTACTGTGGCTGCTGGTGCTGTCCCGCGAAAAAGTGCGTTTCCGGGTGAACTGGCCGCTGTTATGGACCGGCGTGGCCATCGGCATGACTTCTTTTGTGTATTATCTATCTGTCCGTTACATCCCCGCATCGCTGGCCATCGTGCTGCTGATGCAGTTTGTATGGATGGGCATCCTGCTGGACTGGCTGCTGTTCCGGCAACGGCCGGGCTGGTTGCAGATCGTGTCCACGGTGCTGATATTGGCGGGATCGGTATTGTCCGGCGGAATACTGAAAGAGGCGCCTGCCGCTACTACTCCTATCCCCGGCACGGACGGGCAAACCATCGGCATATTACTGGCGCTGGCATCTGCCTTCCTGTATGCCATTTACATTGTGGCAAACAGCCGTTATGGCAAAGAGCTGAATCCTCTGCGCAAAAGCGCCGTGATCATGACGGGCTCCACGCTGGGCATCGGCCTGGTGAACCTGCACAGCCTCCTTAGCCAGCCGCATACGGATGCCGGCCTCTGGAAATGGACGGTGTTGCTGGCGCTGTTTGGCACCATCATTCCCCCGGTATTATTTGCGAAAGGAATGCCGCGTATCGGCGCTGGCATCAGCGCGGTGGTAATGACGGTGGAGTTGCCCGTGGCCATGATTGCATCCGGCATATTGCTGGGCGAGCAATTGGATGGTGTACAGTGGTGCGGGGTGGTGCTGATACTGGCGGCCATTGTCTGGCTGAAGGTGGGGAAAGGGGCAAAAGCCAAAGAAGACCTGGAAAGCACAGCTTGAGTAAGGTAACTGTAGGTATCACAGGCAGAAAAAAGCCGCTTCTTTGCTTCAGAAGTCATCTCTTGATGGAAAATAAACAAACTTGCTCTTTAAAGCTAAAAAAATCAGGTTAAAAGTATCAAATACTCCTTCAAAGTGAGCTATTCGACGTAAAAACCATCAAGCTCGATACAAAAAGTATTGGCTTTGTACTTCCGAAGTACCTTTTTGTACTTCAAACACCTAACGTCGATGTAAAAAGTATCGAGCTCGATGTAAAAAGTATCGGCTTTGTACTTCCGAAGTACCTTTTTGTACTTCAAACACCTAACGTCGATGTAAAAAGTATCGAGCTCGATGTAAAAAGTATCGGCTTTGTACTTCCGAAGTACCTTTTTGTACTTCAAACACTCGACGCTGATGTAAAAAGTATCGACTTTGTACTTCGGAAGTACCTTTTTCTCCTTCCGAAGGACCTTTTTGTTTCTTTTGGATTGAAATTGCTCTTCCGAACGAGAACTTTCTCCTTCCGAAGGACCTTTTTGTTTCTTTTGGATTGAAATTGCCCTTCCGAACGAGAACTTTCTCCTTCCGAAGGACCTTTTTGTTTCTTTTCAATTGAAATTGCCCTTCCGAACGAGAACTTTCTCCTTCCGAAGGACCTTTTTGTTTCTTTTGAATTGAAATTGCCCTTCCGAACGAGAACTTTCTCCTTCCGAAGGACCTTTTTCTCGGTTGGAAGTACCTTTTTGATCTTTGAAGAATACAATCACCGTTTTAGGGGAGTATTATTAAACTCCAAATACTCTTCATTGCGCCAAAAGACAACCAACTTCCGGTTTGTGTCCCTGGAAGAGCCGAGGAATTCTAAAATATGGATCAAAGCATCGGCTTAAACAACAAAGACCGCCCCCAAACTGGGACAGCCTTTGTTAATATCCTTCATGCCGGCTGATCAGGGCAATGTTTGTTTCTTCGCTTCTTTCTCCAGCCTCTCCTTTTCTTTCGCCTCCGCTTTTGCTTTCCTTCTGAAATACCCGCGGAAGAGGAAGTTATGTTTCAAGGCTTCCAGGTTCTCGTCCAGCTTCTGGGAACTGGTTTCAAGGTTGCCGATGGTATGTTTGAGGGAATTGGCCGTTTTTTCGTCGTTCAGGATCACGCCTGCGGGCGTATTGCTGCTGCGCAGGTTTTCGCTGATGCCCTGGCTGGCCCCTTTCAGGTTCAGCACCACGCTGTCCATACCCTGCGATACGGTTTCCAGCTGCGTCATGGTCGAACGGAGTTTGGCGAACACGACGGTATCCGTCACCAGGTCGTTCGCCAGCGTGCCTTCATTTTTCAGCTGCGCGGTATATGCGGCAAGCCCTTCCGTGAGGCGCTGGGTATTGGCCGCCGTTTTTTGCAGGGTGGCCAGTGTGCCTTCCAGGTTGTTGTATACGGCGTCATCGGCAATCAGTTTGCCAAGCGTGCCCTGACCATTGCGGATGTTTTTGGTGATCTCTTTCAGGTTGCCCGTGATCTCCACCAGGCTTTTATTGTTCACCTGCAGGGTGTTCATAATTTCATCTGTACTGATAGCGGTTTCTACGATGACAGTATCCCCGTCTTCCACCGCGGGCACACCGGTAGTGCCGCCGCTCAGCGCAATGATCTTGTTGCCTACCAGCCCGTCAGAACTGATCTTGGCACGCACGTCCTTATGAATAAATTCACGGCTCTTTTTATCGATGTCCATTTTTACCGCGATGGCATGGGAACCGCTGAACGTGATGCTTTTGATAGTACCCACCTTTACGCCGGAATACCAAACGTTATCCCCTTTGGCAAGGCCGCCGATATCCTGGAAGATGGCTACTACCTGGAGAGACGACATAAAACTCTTTTTCTGGCCGCCCAGCACCAGTATGCCCGCGGCAAATATGATCATGCCCACGAATACGAAAATGCCCACTATCACGGCTCTTTTGTTGCTTTGATCTTTCATGGTTTACTGAGTAAAGTTATAATCGTAAAATTCCCGGATCAGCTCATCGTTATCCGTAAATACTTCGTCGAATTTCCCCTGTTTGATGAACTTTCCTTCTTTCATTACTGCAATTTCATCGCCGGTGGCCCTTGCACAGGTAAGGTCGTGGGTGATGATGATGGAGCTGGTCTTGAACCTGCGCTGCACTTCATTGATCAGGTTGTTGATCTCCGTGCAGGTAATAGGGTCCAGGCCGGCGGTAGGCTCGTCGTACAGCATGATCTCCGGGCGCAGGATGAGCGTGCGGCCGATGCCGATTCGCTTGCGTTGCCCGCCGGAAAGCTCCGCCGGCATCTGGTCTATGGTATGCGAAAGACCTACCGCATCCAGTACGATATCCACCAGTTTGTTCCTTTGTTCGGCTTTCATATTGGGCTCGTTGCGTTTCAGCGGAAAAGCGAGGTTCTCCCCTACGGTCATGCTGTCGTACAGCGCGCCGTTCTGGAAACAGAAACCTACTTTCATACGCAGTTCGCGCAGGGCTATGGGCCCCAGCTGCGGCACTTCCTCTCCCAGTACGTTCACCGTGCCGGCGTCTGGCTTCAGCAGCCCGGCAATTATCTTGATGAGCACGCTTTTGCCCGTGCCGGAACGGCCGAGCACCACGATATTTTCCCCTTTATGTAGCTTCAGGTCCACACCCCGCAGCACATGGTTGGTGCCAAAGGATTTGTAGAGGTCCCCGATGGAGATCACGGTATTGTCGTAGTCTATTTCCGGTGTAAATGATTTCATAATGTTCTAACGGATCGAATTGACGATCTGCACGATGATGATCTCTTCTATGAATATCAGGAACATGCTTACCACAACGGACACGTTTGCCGCCTTTCCCACGCCGGTAGTGCCTTGTGTGGCATTATACCCGAGGTAACAACTCACCACGCCTATCGTAAAACCATAGGTCAGGGCTTTGGTAAGCGAGGCGAACAGGTCCAGGAAAGCGATATCGTTAAATGCTTTGTTAAAAAATGCCGTAATACTGGTCTGCTCGTTCAGGTGAATGTCCAGGTAAGACCCCATCATGCCCACCAGGGCTGTATAAGCCATCAGCAGCGGCAGGCACACGGTGCAGGCCATAATACGGGTGACCACGAGGTATTTGAAAGGGTTGATGGCGGATACTTCCATTGCGTCTATCTGCTCCGTCACTTTCATGGAGGCCAGCTCCGCACCAATGCCGGAGCCTACCTTACCCGCGCAGATGAGCGCGGTCACCAGCGGCGCCAATGCCCTTATCACGGCAATCGATATGAGGGAAGGCAGCCAGGATGTAGCGCCGAATTCGGCCAGGGAAGGCCTGCTCTGCTTGGTGAATACAAGACCGGTAATGAAGCCCGTGAGGGTTATCAGCGCCAGTGATTTGTAGCCTATCATATAACACTGGCGGATAAACTCCTTTACTTCCAGCGGCGGGCGCAGCACTTCCCTGAAAAAGCGGGCGATAAACCTGAATATGTCGTGAACGCTGATAAAAAAGGCATCTACTCCCTTCGAGATGACGTATTTCTCCGGTTGATCGTTGGATTCCATTGGCTGCATTTTATCCTTAACTATTACAATTTCAGGCGGTGAATTGTTAATATCCGGACATTAGCCTTCAAATCCCGTGCCCTTACAGGACCGGGTTGCCGCATTCCATGCCCGGATATCCTATCCGGCCGTTTTTTTCCTGCTTTATTTGATCTCTACCGTTTTGCCGCTGCGGGCGGATTCACGGGCCGCTTCCAGGATGCGCACTACCATCAGGTTGTTTTCCTGGGAGTACACGCCGTAAGGCGGTATGGTTTCCTTCCCCCGTACTACCGCTGCCAGGTATACGAAAGGGTCTTCAAATACTTTGATGTCCGCCGCGGTCACTTTCCTGGTCTGGGCTTCATTCTTCGTGGAGTTGCGCGTAGTGAGGGTTTTGGCGTCGGGCGCAAAGATATATCCTTTGTCCCCGTACACTTCCATGTCCTTCCTGTTAAAAGGCCAGTTCCATGATGCCTGGATGATACATTGCGCATCCGCGTAATCCACGATAATGGTAGCATCGTCGTCCACCTTTGGGTATACGGAAGGTTTATACTGCCTCGTCACGGCGGTCACCGCCAGTGGTTTCTGGCCTTTCATGAGGGTGGTCATGATATTGGCGCCATAACACCCGAAGTCTATCAGGGCTCCGCCGCCGTTCAGCACGGGGTCGGTAAGCCACGCCAGGAACTCGGGGCTGCAGCCTATTTCTTTCGGGCCCTGGTGGCCGTCGTGTATCACCACTTTGCGGATGGTGCCGGCAAAGGCGCTGTCCTGCACGAGCTGGAAGGTTTTGGCCACGGAAGGGTACCAGCTGGTCTCGTAATTGGTGAGCAGGCGGATGTTATGTTTTGTAGCCAGCGAATCCATGCGCAATGCCTGCGCAAGCGTGGTGGCCATCGGTTTTTCCACCATAACGTGAATACCGCGCGGGGCGCAGGCTTCCACCACTTCAAGGTGGCTGTATACGGAACCGAATGCCAGTACCGCTTCCGGTTTTACGGCATCCAGCATGGTATTAAGGTTGGTGTAGAAGAGTTTTTCCGGCAGCTTGTAACGGCGGACCGTCTGACGTATAAGCGCAGTGTCCGGTTCGTAGATGCCCGCCAGCTCAATGTCCCCTTTATTGGCGCGACCCAGGATCCAGCCTGAATGGCCATGGGAAATACCGGCAACGGCCACTTTCACCGGCTGAGCCTGGATGTGCAGGCTGAGTAAAAGGAATATGGATAATAACAGACGCATAAATTAGTCTTGTTTTATTGGTCAACGGCAGTTAATGTACAACTTAAAACGAAGTTGCACAAGGCTGTAACCTTTGGGGAGGTTTAAACGCTTAATGCAATAAATCTGTTGCCTGATGAAGTTTTTTCCCTTATCCCTTTTAATTGCCTTACTGTTAACTACCGGCTGCAAAAAAGAAAAGAACGTCCCCCATGGTTTGATGATCGCCGTAGAAGGCACGCTGACCAGTGTCAGTACCGGTAAACCCCTTGAGGGAATATACATTGCCATCTCCGGTTCCATGAATGGCGAATTCAACAATTCGGTGATGTACGACAACGATGGGGCGGTCACAGACCGTAACGGTTATTTTTATATTAAATTCAAATCAAAGGGCGATGCGCGGTACTACTACACGCACATTAGCTCACCGGATGGCATGGAAGAAAAGGTGTTCAACGGCACCGCAGTGCGGCTGGATTCACGGAAATTCAATAGCATACAGCTTACTGCCGAACTAAAAAAGGTGCTGAAGCTGCATCTCCAGGTGTTACAAAATCCACTGGACTCGATCCTGGTAAGAACTTCACCCTTCCGGAATCCTTTTGTCATGAGAGGCAGACAGGCGGATACTACCATTTATACCCGTTTTGAACATCAGTCGAGCATTCCCTTTTACATACTGGCGAATGACCGGGCCGCGGGCAAACAAAGGATGTATGGCGAAGTGATCAATTATCCCCAGGGGGATACGCTGGATCACACCATCACCATCAACAATACCGCCGACCTGCCTTTCAGATAGTCCTTTAAATCCTTGTTTATGAAACGATTCCCCCTTATCCTGTTCGTTTACCTGGCTTTGTGTACAAGCTGCGAGAAGAATATTCCCGAAGGCCTGACCGTGTCCGTGGGCGGCACGCTGGTGGATGAGAATACAGGCCGGCCGATCCCTTACATCTGGATGCAGGTCAATGGAAACAATTACCCCGCTCACCCCCCGCTTGATAATAGTATTGTGGCTGTACAGACTGACAAGGACGGTTATTTTTCCGCCAGCTTCAAAACAGACGGGAGATACAGACAGTACACGCTTTCTAAAGGAACCATTGAGAACCGTGTATATAAGGCTGAAAGACTGGCGCTGGACCCGCGTAAGTATAACAATATACTGATCAAGGCCAAAAACTGGAACATTCTGCAGGTGAACCTGAAGGTGCTTCAAAACCCCTATGATACACTCAGCTACGAAGCTCAGATGTTCAATACGAACAATTACGAGTATCTGCTTAAAGGCCGGCAACTGGATACGGTCGTGTATTTCCGTTATGCTGCCGGGCACCCGCTGGAGCTGAGGGCCCGGGTAATCGACCGCGTTGCCGGCCGCCAAAGAGTGCACACGCAGGCGATCGAAACACCCCTTCGTGATACTTTTATCCAGAATATCACTATCAACAACACCGCCGATTTTCCAATATTCAATCCCTGATAATACAATAACCCTCAACCGAATCTAATGACAAGATTCCTGCTTTCACTTTCCGCCATCCTGCTTATAGGTATTTCCTGCCGGAAAGAAAAACTGATACCCGGGCACGTGACCTCCACGGTAGATGGCATTGTGCGGCACACTGTCACCGGCGAACCTTTGCAGGGTGTAACCGTCCGGATCTACGGCTGCCGCGGCCCACGCGGATTCATGCCCCTGGCGACCGTAGGCGAGAAATGCCACCCGATGGAAGATTTCGCCATCACAGACGTCAATGGTTATTTTAATATCCGGTTCAATGCGGACGGAGAGAGCGAATACTTCAGTGCGCAGGTGGACCCCGAAAGCCCCATGTCCTATGAGGGCACCTCGGAAATATTAAATACAGGGAGATATTCCAACGTGGCGCTGAATGCAAAAAATACCAAAGTGCTAAAGCTCCACGTCAGCATACAGCAGAATCCATTCGACACGCTTTTCATAAGTGGCGGATGGAGATCCAACGGGTTCAATGTCTACAAGAGGCAGGTGGACACAACGGTTTATTGCCGGTACACCGATGCCGAAGCGTACATTCATCTTTCTGTTTTTGACAGGTCTGTCGGCCGCAGCCGTACCTTCCGGGAAACGTTCCGGGCACCACAGCCCGCCGCGGATACAGTGGAACATGAAGTACTCGCGGAAAACACCCGGGACTGGCCGACCAACTAAGAACAGGCAGATTTCCCTTCCAATACATAAAAAAGTCCCGGCGCCTGCCGGGACTTTTTTATACATCAGCTATTATTCCCTGTCCCAGAAACCGGGAGGCTCAATGCCCAGCGTACGCAGGTATACGTAACCCTGCCCGCGGTGATGGATATCGTTGTCGATAAAATAATGCAGGATGGCATGGCCCGGCCCGCCCCAGTATTCCACACCGAAGGGCACGATGTGATTTACGAAGTTTTCCGCAGGGATGCCCGGCCAGTAAGTATTCATTTCTTCCGTCACATCGTCCCATGCTTTCAGCAGGTCTTCTTTCGTGGTGATATCACCACCGTCTTCTTCCTTATACCATTTGAAGGGAGCATTCCAGTCCCCTTCCGCAAAACCACGGACGCCGCCGGCCGCCATGCGGAGCATTTCCATTGCCAGGCCCGCAAAAGTGCGCATGCCACCTAAAGAATAGGAAAACAGTTCGTTTTCGGGGAAAGCCTCGATCACTTTACGGGTGAGCCTGCGGTGGCCCTGCCAGTGTTCGAGCATCTGGTCTGCGTTAATAACGGGGATTGCGAAGGTTGAGGTGTTGTTTGCCATGTGATGAAGTTTTTTGTTTTGATATCACAAAGAAACGACCGGGGTTTGACAGCCCTATGTCAGCAGCCCCCGGAAAAATTTATCATCATCTCAAAAAGACAGGATACCGGCATAAAAAGACATTAATAACCGGGGCTGAGCGGCAGTAAATGCCTGTGCCGCTCCTCAGGGGCCATATTAAACGGCACCTGGAAGTTTCCCCTGGCGGAGAAAGGCAAATAAGGGGAAAACGTGTGGCGGGAGGATATGTTTTTATTCTGCTCTCAGCGACTCCACCGGGTTCCTGAAAGCGGCTTTCAGCCCCTGCCAGCTCACCGTGGCCAAGGCCACGATAAAAGCTAAGCCGCCGGCCAGCGCAAACATCCACCAGCTGAGGGTGATGCGGTATTCCATTTGTTGCAGCCCCTGCTGCAGCACCCAGGCCGCAAGCGGCACGGCCAGCAAAAAGGCGGTGATGACCGGTTTCATAAAATCAGTGGAGAGCATGGCCCAGATGCCGGATTCGCTGGCGCCCATTACTTTCCGGATGCCGATCTCACGGGTGCGCCTTTCCACGACGAACATGCTCAGGGCAAACAGGCCCATACAGGCAATGAAGATGGCCATGCCGCCAAACACGCCTGCCAGCTTACCCATCATCCGGAAGCCTTCAAACTTCCGCTGGTATTCTTCTTTTACAAAACTGAATTCGAAGGGGTATCCGGGATGGCTTTTTTTCACGGCCGCTTCTATCCGGGCAAGGCGCTGTTTCCATTCCCCGTCGTCTTTCATACGTACGAGAATATTTGCCATGCTGCCTTTGCTGAGAAAGATGATCATCGGGTCCGGAAGCTCGGAGGGATTGTTGTACACAAAATCTTTCACGACGCCCACCAGTACATGATCGCCCAGTTTGGTGCCGATGAGCGGCTCTTTCAGCCCCATTTTTCTCACGGCGGTTTCGTTCAGCATACAACTGAGGGAATCGCTGCCGAATGAAGGATTAAAGTCGCGGCCGGCCGTGAGCGTAAGACCGGAGGTTTTTACCCAGTCGTACTGCACATTCGTAACGGTAATGCTAAAATCCTGGTCCGCCGTTTTCCCCGGCCATTGTATGCCGGTGCTGTGACTGCCGAACTGCAAAAGATTATTGCCCCCGCCGGATACGGACAATACGCCCGGCACATCCAGCAGGTCGTGTTTTACAATATCAAAATGCTCCGCCAGCGGGCCTTTGGCTGGTATTACCACCAGGTTGTCCGCACTGTAGCCCATAGGCCGCTGCTGCATATGTTTGATCTGCCGGGTGGTCACGATGATGCCCATGATCAGGAAAATAGCGACCAGGAACTGGAAGGTAACAAGACTTTTACGCAGCCATGAACCACCGTGCTGGCTTTTGCCGATACCTTTCAGCACTTTTACCGGCTGGAAACGGCTGAGGAACAAAGCGGGGTAACTGCCGGCCACAATGCCCGTAAACAGGCCCAATGCAAGCATAGACAGCAATATTTTCCAGTTGGACAGGTTAAATGTTACGCTTTTCTGCATGAAGCGGTTGAATCCCGGCAACGCCACTTTGGCCAGCAGTGCGCCCAGCACCAGGGCGATAAAAGCCATCAGCACCGCCTCGAAAAGGAATTGTATCGCGATACGGCCGCGGGATGCGCCCATCGTCTTGCGCACGCCCACTTCTTTCGCGCGTTTTTCGGACTGCGCGGTAGCCAGGTTCATAAAATTGACGCAGGCGATCAGCAATACAAATACCCCGATCACCCCCAGCATAATGAGGGCATAGATCAGGCCGCCTTCCGCCTTTCCGTTCCTGAATTCGGCATACAGCCGTTTGTTCTTTATGGGGAAAGCAAAAAACTCGGCCGTACTGCCGGCCGCTACAGCGGGTGCAAAATGCCTGAGCTTGGCCTGTACCGCCTCTTTATTCACACCCGGCTGAAAGGCCAGCCAGGTTTGCATCCGGCAGGTGTTCCAGGTGGAGATCCAGTCTTTGTTATCCTGTTCATACACGCGGAAAGGCATGACGATATCAAACTGCAGTGAGCTGTTCGGCGGCAGGTCGCGGATAACGGCGCCTACCTTGAAGGAATACTGGTTATTTTGTGAAAAGAGTTTGCCGGTGGCGTCCGCCGTCCCGAACAGTTTGACGGCCGTTCTTTCCGTGATCACCGCCGTGCCGGTGCCGCTGAGCGATGCCACAGGATCACCGGACAGCGCGGGAAAAGTCATGATCCGGAAAAGATCCGGGTCTGCGTACATCCCGTCTTCGTAAGTGCTTTTATTACCGGCGGTCACGATCTGCCGATCCGCGGAAGCAGTGCGGGCGGCATATTTTATCTCCGGCACCTGTTCTTTGAGGGCGCCCGCCATAGGGCCGGGCACGGACTGCGAAGTGACGATCTCCCCGCCCTGCACCTGGTTGCGCATCAGCTGGTGAATATTCTCAAAGTCTGTATGAAAATGGTCAAAGCTCATTTCATAGCCGGTATACAACAAAATAAGCATACCAATGGCCAGCCCGAGGGCCAGCCCGGTAATATTGATGAAAGAGGATACCTTGTTGCGCAACAGGGTACGCCAGGCCATGATAAGATCGCTTTTCAGCATGGGATAAATTTTGGTTGTCAGGTTTCCCGCATAGCCCCAATTGGAATGCCAGAAAGAGACTACCTTATGAATCAATCAATTATGCATTTGGCAGCCCGGGAAGATGTCCGTTTTTAATACAGCCGCTGTCCGCTTGCGCAAATCCACCGCTTACACAAACTTATTTGGCACAATCACCCCCTTCCCAACCAGCCCGCACATCTTCCCTGATGCAGGCCCACAGCGGGAAAAGGCCTCAAAAACCAGCTTTAAAATGCCCGTGGGGGCGGGTTTGCACACCTCCCGCCCGCTGGGAAAACGTGCCACGAAAAGGGGTGTTTTGTGCCAGTGCATTAAGCTATATTTACAGTAATCAATGCACAAACCACCATGAAAGTAGTATCTCTGGTAATTTATGAAGAAGCTATTCTTTCAGCTGTAGCCGGCGTTCTGGATGTATTCGAAGGGGCCAATCAATTGCTCAGGATGGCGGGAAAGGAGCCGGCATTTAAAGTGGAGCTGGTCAGTGAAAAGGTCAAACACATCCAGCTGAATGTCCCCGCGCTGTTTTTCTGTTACAAGTCCATGGACGAAGTAAAACAGACGGACCTCATCATTGTGCCTGCATTCCACGGCCAGCCGGATATGGTACTGCAAAAAAACCGCGGTATCATAGAATGGATCAGCGAAATGCAGCAGATGGGCACCGAAGTGGCCAGTCTTTGCCTGGGCAGCTACTTCCTCGCGGAAGCCGGCATGTTCAACGGTAAAACCTGCACTTCCCACTGGATGGCCATCCCCGACATGCAGCAACGTTACCCCAAGGCCAGCGTGCTTAGCGACAGGGTGATCACGGACGATGACGGTATTTATTCCAGCGGCGGCGCATTTTCCTCCCTGAACCTTGTGCTGTACCTCGTGGAGAAATTCGTGAGCCGCGACATCGGTATCCAGATCAGCAAGATGTTCTCCATAGACATCGACCGGATGAACCAGAGCCACTTCCTGGTATTCCAGGGGCAGCGCCGTCACGAGGACGATGAGATCCTCCGCGCACAGTCCTATATAGAACAGAATTTTCACCTTCCCATATCCATCGAACAGATCGCCGGGCAAACCAGCATGAGCAAGCGGAACTTCATCCGCCGGTTCAAAAACGCGACCCATAATACACCGCTGGAGTACCTCCAGCGCGTGAAGATCGAGTCCGCCAAAAAGGCGCTGGAGCAAAACGCCCAGAACATCAGCACGCTGATGTACGACGTGGGTTACAACGATCTGAAGACCTTCCGAAGCGTGTTCAAAAAAGTGACCGGGCTGACGCCGCAGGAGTACCGTAAAAAGTATTGCCGGCAGATGGCGCAGGCTTAGTAACCGGAAATCATCTTTAACCTGCATATCTTGCCCGTGCTAAAGCCGGTGGCAGGTATGCAGGTTTGTTTTTTATTACACCTCCCCGTTCCACTCCTTGTAAAACTGCGCCAGGTATGCTTCCATAAACGCATGCCGTTCTTCGGCCAGCATTTTGCCCGTTTCTGTGTTCATGCGGTCTTTCAGCAGCAGCAGCTTTTCATAAAAGTGATTGATGGTTGGCGCGGCGGAATGTTTGTATTCCTCCTTCGTCATATTCAGCTGCGGCGTGATCGCGGGGTCGTACAGCGCACGGTTCTTAAAACCGCCGTAGTTAAAAGCGCGTGCGATGCCTACCGCGCCTAACGCGTCCAGCCGGTCCGCATCCTGCACCACCGCCAGCTCCGGGGAATAAAACCCGCCGTTGTTATGGCCGCCTTTGAAGGAAATATGTTTGATGATGCTCACTACATGATCGATAATATGCTGAGGGACCGGCTGGGTTTGCAGGAATGCTTCCGCTTTCGCGGGGCCCACCTGCTCGTCCCCGTTATGGAATTTGGAATCGGCAATGTCGTGCAGCAGGGCGGCCAGCTCTACCACCAGCATGTCCACCTGTTCTTTGGAAGCGATGTGCCTTGACTGCTGCCATACCCGGTATATATGCCACCAGTCGTGGCCGCCTTCCGCGCCTGCAAGTTCCTGTTTTACAAATAATTCCGTAGCGTCTATAATTTCCTGCATGATGAGATGATTTGATGCGGGAAAGCAGGTGTCGCTCCCCGCATAATGTGTTATGTTTTCCGCGACCAGGTCACGGTCTGCAATATTGCACAATTTCCCTTTGAAAATAAAAGGTAAATTTAGCACATGGAAATCCTTCTTATCACCGGCCCTCCCTACTCAGGCAAAGGCACACAATGCGAAATCCTCGAAACCGAACTGGGATACAAACACATCTCCACCGGGGACTGGATCAGGGCGGAAAAAGCACAGCAGACGCACCTGGGCAAACTCATGCAGCAATACGAGGAAAGAGGAGAGCTGGTGCCGGACGAGGTGATGGAAGTTCTGCTGGAACACATTATACAGGATCATAGACAGGAAAAGGGCATCATACTGGACGGTTACCCCCGCACCATCCCGCAGGTGGACACGCTGCTCAGGATACTCCGGCGGAACACCATGCACATTTCCCATATCATCAACATCGACGTGCCACAGGACGTGCTGCTGGAACGCGCCCGGAAAAGAGCGGAAACCTCCGCCCGGCTGGACGATCAGGACATCAACACACATCTCAAAAGGCTCGGAATATTTGAAGAGGAAACCAGGCCCGCCATCAGTTATCTTGAAAAACTGGTGCCCGTAAACCATATAGACGGCCTGGGCTCCATCCCCGAGATCACGGCGAAGATGCTGGATATTGTGCATTAGCCTGCCTGCAAAAGCCTCGAATTGCTGTAAAACAAATACAAAATTATGTAACACTTTATCCGCACCGCCCCCTACTTTTGTATCATCAGTACTGCCAAACAAATCATCTCAACTTAATTCATCATCAAATGAAAAAGATATTCTCTTTTATAGCCCTTTCCATGCCCTTACTCGCCGCCACCGGCGCTTTTGCACAGGCAAAACAGACAGACAACTTTAAAGTATACGGCAACTGCGAGATGTGCAAGGAACGGATAGAACAGGCCGCCACGCTGCCCGGCGTAAGAACAGCCGTGTGGGACGTAAAAACAAAACAGATCAAAGTAACGTACGACCCGGCGAAGGTCAAAAATGAAACCATCCAGCAGAAGATCGCCGCCATAGGTCACGATACCGAAAAACAGAAAGCGCCGGACGCAGTGTACAACAAACTGCCGGAATGCTGCCTGTACGAAAGGAAATAACAGCGGAGAAAACCAACCATCAAAAAAGAACGCTGTTCCGGAACGGTCCGGGGCAGCGTCTTTTTCCTGTTTCCCCCTGCATAGCCGGCACGGAATTATAACGTATACTTACAGTATAATTTAGCTGTCATGATGGACGAAACAGACATCCGCATCGGTAATATGGTATGGTACTATGATTACAACATGATCGAAACGCCTTTCCGCATAGAAGGCATCCTGGATGGGCATATTTACAATTCATTGCTGCCCCGCAGCAGGCTGCCGCTGGAAAAGGTACACCCCATCACGCTGGAAGCGGATCACCTGCTGCAATTCGGATTCCTGCCCGGCGAAAAGGAATATGGAGAAGACCCGGACATTTATACTTACAAATACACCCACAAAGACAGCGTTTATATCCGCGATATGGCCGGCGTTTTCCAGCCGGTGACCGTTTCCGAAAACGGCACAATACCCTACGGCAGGCCACTGCTGCATCTGCATCAACTGCAAAACCTCTTCTACGATCTCACCCGCGACAACGTGTTTACCAATTAAGCCTGAAAAAAACAGAATATTAATATTATTTTCAGCAATCCTATCAGACACAACCACTGTATGAAAAAACACGTCTACCTGCTTTTACTGGTATTCAGCCAGGTACTGCAAGCACAAACCCCGGTGGATCTTAGCGGCTTCAAAAAAAATGGCGCAACGGTCACCGTCAGTAAACAGCTCATTACCATCCACTGGCCCGCCGGTGCCGCCGGTACGGGCAAAATGGTCCTCAACCTGGACGGCGCCCAACCGTTGTTCAACAGTATTCAGCTCAGCCGCACCAACGCATCCGCGGAAGTTGCGGCGAACCTGGACCCGGTATTTATCCTGAGGACCGGCAAAAGAACATTAAGCCCTTCCAGCGGCGGATGGGACGTGTTTTTTGACAGGGTGCCCACCCGGCCATACACCACGGAACTGGTGGAATTCAGCAAACGAAAAGCCGGTGTATCCAGCGAAGGCACGCATACCATCATCAGGGTCGGTGAAATGAAAACGCCACTGTTCACCGGCCACCTTGAAATCACGCTGTACAACGGCAGCCCTTTATTTAACATCGCCGCCGTCCTTTCAACGCAGAAAGACTCTACCGCCATATTGTACGACGCCGGCCTCATCAGCCGGAAAGACAACTGGAAAAACATCGCCTGGTCCGACGTGAAAAATGAAATGCAGCACGTAAAGCCCGCCCCGGACATGGCCGCGAACGATCTTGAAGTAAAGTACAGGACGATCATCGGGGAGAACGAAACCGGCAGCCTGGCTGTGTTTCCCGCTCCGCACCAGTATTTTTACCCGCTGGATGAAGCGTTTAATTTAAAGTTCACCTGGTACGGCAATAACTACCTGAACCTGGTGCCCGGTTTTGCAATCGGCATCCGGCAGGACCCTATCGGCGACAAACGGTATGTACCCTGGTTCAACGCCCCGCCCGGCACCGCGCAGCGCCTGAATTTTTTCTGCCTGCTGAGCGCGGATAAAGCTGCGGGCGCTTTGGCGGAAGTAAAGAAATTTACACACAACGACAGTTATGCTCCCCTGCCGGGATATAAAACCATGGCCAGTCATTTCCACAATGAATTTATTTCCTCGGTGGTGCTCAGCGGCAAACCGGTGCCGGAAAAACCGGAGTTTGTGGACGTGCTCAAAAAAGCAGGGCTGGACATTGTAAAGCTGGCGGAATTCCACGGCCCCGGCCACCCCAAAGGTCCCGACTCGCCGAGGCTGAAAGAGCTGCATGCATTGTTCGATCAAACCCGGCGCCTGTCCGATACCAGTTTCCTGCTGCTTCCCGGGGAAGAAGCCAATAACTTTTATGGCGGGCATTGGCTCGCGTTTTTTCCCAAACCGGTGTACTGGGTCATGTCCAGGAAGCCTGATGAACCCTTTGTGACAGAAACGGCTGAGTATGGCAAGGTGTATCACGTAGGCGATAAACAGGAAATGCTGAAACTGCTGGAGCTGGAAAACGGCCTTGCCTGGGTGGCGCATGCCAGAACGAAGGCTTCCACCGGCTTCCCGGACAAATACCGCAACGAAACGTTCTTTACCTCGGACACCTATTTGGGTGCAGCCTGGAAAGCCATACCGGCGGACCTTTCATGGCAGACCCTGAGCAAAAGGGTTTTAAACTTAATGGATGACATGGCCAATTGGGGATTAAAAAAACATGTCATTGCCGAAGCCGATATTTTTACGATCACCCATCAAAACGAAATGTACGCTCACCTGAATGTGAACTATCTGCAGCTGGACAAACTGCCCGATTACAACGAGGGCTGGCAGCCTGTTTTGGACGCTGTCAGGAAAGGAAAGTTCTTCGTATCCACAGGAGAAGTACTGATCCCCTCGTTTGACGTCAATGGGAAAAAAGCCGGGGAAACGCTGGCAGTACCGGCGTCCGGGAAAACAACCGTTACCATGCAGCTGAACTGGACCTTCCCGCTCAGCTTTGCGGAGATCGTCTCCGGAGATGGCGATAAGGTATACCGCCACCGGATCAACCTGGTGCAGACAAAAGCCTTCGGGGCACAAACGTTCCGCTGGCCTGTGAACCTGGCCGGCAGAAAATGGGTACGGGTGGAAGTGTGGGATATTGCCGCCAATGGGGCGTTTACGCAGATGGTGTGGCTGTAGCAGCAATTTTTTTGCATAAGAAAGGCCGTCCCGGTAAATGGGACGGCCTTTTGTATGTTGCTGTATTTATTTCTCCACGAACTCTTTGAGGTTCTTGCCCAGTATCTCCGTCCAGCCGCCGGTGAAGCTTTCGCGGGAGAAGTTCCGGTCACCCTGCGGGAATGTTTCCAGGCCTGCGTGCGTTAGTTTCACGCGGGTGCCGTTGCCTTCGGGGAACAATTCCCAGGTGAGCACCGATTCGCCGGGGTACTCCTGGTATTTCCAGGTGTGTACCAGCTTTTTGCCCGGCACTACTTCCGTGATCTTGCAGAGATGCAGGAAGTCTTTGCCGTCGTGCCCCTGGCCGGGGAAGGTGAATTCAAAACCCACTTCCGGCCTGAAATCCGACATATCAAAATACCATTCCTTCATTTTTGCATGGTTCGTGATAGCATCCCATACTCTGTCTGGCGGCGCATTATACGTGCGTTCCATTACAAGCGGTTCATGTTTCATATGAGCAAGTTTTAATTAAGCGGATCACTTTTTCTTTTTACGCGGAGCCTGCTCTTCCTTTTCGAGGAAAGCGCCCAGCGCATCCAGTTTTTTGTTCCAGAAGGCGCGGTACTGGTCCGTCCATTCGGATACCTGTTTCAGCGTTTTCAGCTCCGCATGGCAGAAGCGTTCCCTCCCCTGCTGCCTGATCACGACCAGCCCGCATTCCGTGAGTATACGGATGTGTTTGGATACGGCCGGGCGGCTGATGTCAAAGTTCTCAGCCACGGCATTAAGATTCATCGGCTGTGCTGCCAGCAGGTGAATGATCTCCCGCCTCGTGGGGTCCGCGATGGCCTGGAATACGTCCCTTCTCATGATAACATGGGTCATTAAGTAACCCTTCGGTTACAAATGTAATAGAAACCTTTCGGTTACACAAATATATTTCTACTGTTCTTCCATGGCCAGGAACCTACCTGTCAGTGAATGATCCGCCTTCAGCAGTTCCGCCGGCGTGCCCTGGAAAATGACCTGCCCGCCTTTATGCCCCGCTTCCGGCCCCATATCTATCACCCAGTCCGCATTCCGCACCACATCCAGGTTGTGTTCTATCACGATCACCGTATTGCCGGTGTCTACCAGTCGGTTGATCATTTTCAGCAGGTGTTCTATATCCGACATATGCAGGCCGGTGGTAGGCTCGTCCATCACATATACGCTGCCTTTTTTGTGCAGTTCCCCCGCCAGCTTCAGGCGCTGGCATTCACCGCCGGAAAGCGTGCTGAGCGGCTGCCCCAGCGTGAGATATTCCAGGCCCACATCATGCAGCGCCTGCAAAGTGTTCCGCAGTTCTTTTTTGGTAAAGAACGACAGTGCTTCGGCAATGGTCATCATGAGCACATTGCTGATGGTTTTGCCATTGTAGGTGTATTGCAGCACGTCGTCATGAAAGCGCCTGCCTTCGCATTTTTCACAGACGGTTTTGATGCCTTCCATAAAAGCGAGATCGGTGTAGATGACGCCCTGCCCGTTACAGTTCTCGCAGGCCCCTTCGGAGTTGAAACTGAATAGCGATGCGCTTACATTGTTTGCGGCGCTGAACAGTTTCCGGATGGCATCCATCATACCGGAATAAGTGGCGGGGTTCGAACGGGAATTGGCGCCTACGGCGCTCTGGTCTATCATCACCACATCGGGATATTGCCTGGGAAGCAGTTTATTGATCAGTGTGCTTTTGCCGGAGCCCGCCACGCCTGTTACCGCCGTGAGCACACCGGTGGGGATATTCACCGTAAGGTTTTTCACATTATGCAGCGAAGCCGGCCCGATGGTGATATGCCCTGACGGTTTCCTGAATGCCGTTTTCACGGGCAGCTGGTATTTCATAAACCGGCCGGTAAGTGTGGGAGCCTGCAACAGTCCCTCAAAATCGCCTTCGTACATGATCGTGCCGCCATGCGCGCCCGCTTTGGGGCCTACGTCCACGATATGGTCCGCGATGCGGATCACCGAGGGATCATGCTCTACTACTATCACGGTATTGCCTTTGTCGCGCAGCAGGCGCAGCAGGTTGTTCAGCCGGTGCACGTCCCGCGGGTGCAGGCCGATGCTGGGCTCGTCGAAGATATACATCATGTCCACCAGGCTGCTGCTGAGATGGCGGACCATTTTCACACGCTGGCTTTCCCCGCCGGATAAGGTGGCCGTTTCCCGGTCCAGGCTTACGTAATCCAGCCCGATGTCTATCAGGTGCTGCAGGCGCTCCAGCAGGCCGGCCGCCACGGGCATACCCACCGGGTCGTCTATCGTGCGCAGCAGCTCCGCCAGCTCATCTACCTGCATGGAAGCCATTTCGGCAATGTTGTAATCCAGTACTTTCGAGGAAAGCGAGGCCTGGTTCAGCCTTGCGCCTTTACAGGCGGGGCATATCACGTCTGTAATAAAAGGCTGTACACGTTTGGCGGTTATATCCGCCATAGTGCCTTCTTTTTTGATGTAGAGCCGGTCGAACTTCACGGCCAGCCCTTCATAACTCATATTCAGCGGCCCCGAGGCTGTATCCAGTTCCATTTTTTCAGGAAGCGCGTACACCAGCCTGTCCCATTCTTCGGGGCTGTAGTCTTCCAGCTTTTTGTCCACGTCAAAAAATCCCGAGAAGGCATAACTTTTCCAGTACCAGGTGCCTACGGCAAATACGGGAAACAGGATGGCGCCTTCGTTCAGCGATTTCGAGCGGTCCAGGAACTTGTCGAGATCGAGCCCGAGTTTGCGGCCTACGCCCTGGCATTCGGGGCACATGCCGGTGGGATCGTTGAAGGAAAAGACGTTGGAAGCGGTGCCTATTCTGGGCTCTCCGTAGCGGGAGAACAGCAGGCGGAGCAGCGGGCTGATGTCTGTAATAGTACCCAGTGTGGAGCGGGAATTGCCGCCGATCCGTTTCTGATCCACCACAATGGCGGTGGACAGGCCGGTAATGGCGTCCGCGTCCGGCTGGCCGTAATGGGGCAGGAAGTTGCGGATAAAAGCAGTAAAGGTTTCGTGAAGTTGCCGTTTGGCTTCGGTGGCGATGGTTTCGAAAACGATGGAAGATTTCCCGGAGCCGGATACGCCGGTGAAAATAGTGATCTTCCGCTTGGGAATGCGCAGGGAAACATTCTTAAGGTTGTTTTCCCTGGCACCCTCAATGGTGATAAATTCTAAAGGCATATGTGAGTGGATTATCCCGCAAAGATGCCCCCATTCCGGAAAGGCCGGTGGTGCGAAACGGATTATTTTCCGTTCTCAACGGAGCCCATCACGGCCTGCTCAATGGCAATGCCGATTTCCTTTGTTTCGGGCGTTTCGTTGTCGGACCCTTCTTCGAACCAATGAGCGGCTCCTTCGTTATCTTCTCTCCGCAAAAGGTAGAGCGTTTTCCCCGGCAGTGTCACCACGTAAAGGTCTTCCTCCTCCCTGTACACGGGAACGTTCATATTGCTGTATGTGATCTGGAATGTGTTCATAATAATCGTCCTGCAATTGTTGTGCCTAGATGCGGTAGCTGACACCCAATGTCAGGTAAATATTATACATCGGAAAGTCCATGCCTTTGAAATCATCCGGGAACACCGGCCTGAGCCCCCAGTTGAGCGCGCCGAGGATGCTGAGGTGTTTTCCCACGCGCCTTTCGGCACTGCCTTGCAGCCCTGCGTCAAAACGGCGGATTTCGTTGCCAAAGTCGAACGTGGCTTCGTCTATGATCACTTTTTCACCCAGCGGCCCGCCATTCCGGATGTACCCGTCGGACACATTGCCATAGAAGTTTGAGCTGAACAGCCAGGCAGCATAACCACCGAGATTAAACCGCCATTTATTGTTCGGCGTGTACACTGCGCTTAACGGAAAGGTAACATAGGCATTGCGCACGGTTGTTTCATTTTTCCCGGAAAAGGTACCTTCAAACTCTCCTTTGTTCGCCCCATCATTCACCGTGATCATAGTGGGAAAATAGATCACTTCGTCTTTTGTGTACATCCCCTTGTAATCCATTTTCACGGCCAGCGCGGCGCCCCATTTGGGGGTATGCCGGTAAGACAATTCATATCCCAGCACCGGGCAGAATTCAGGCCGGTAGCTCTCTATTTTCCGGATAGTGTTCGGCAAGCCCACCGGCGCCGTGCCGCCGATGTTCAACCCCGCTATGATGCGGTGCTCCAGCTTATGCGTCTGCGCCTGCGAGGTAAACGCGGCTGAGAGGAAAAACAACGTGATGACATACCGGATGTGACAGGTATGCCGCATTCCCCTGAAAGAGGCGCCTGATAAATTCATGGATATATTCCTGGTGCTCATGTTCTTCATTTTACTGTGTGATTTCTAAACTGTCCAGCACCAGCCTGCTACCGATCGCGCCGCGGTACGTATCCCCGTCTTTGCTGGAAGATGCCACAATGGCCATCATCATATCCCCACGCGGGATCTTCCCCGGCAGGAAAGTGAACGGGATATCAAATCGTGTGAAGTTGCCCCGTCCGGAACCATCGGGCAATTTGGCAGTGGCAATGATGCGGTCCGATGTATGGATGTTCGTCGCATCCAGCCTGGTGGTGCCGGAATACAATACCGCATAAATGGCGCAGGAGTCATGCATGCCGGGAATGATATTACCGGCTTTGTCCTGGTAACTGGCGCCAGGCGCATATTTGTACCAGCCGGTGAAGCTGCGGGGCCGCCCCTGGTAAGGCTGCCCGAACTGTGTAGCTTTCAGCGGCTCCAGGAATGCGCTCTGGGAATCGAAGTTGCCGAGGAACAGCGAGCCTGCGAACAATTTGATGCCCACGAGATTTGAAAGCGCCGTGCCGGGCATCGTAAGCAGCTCTGCCGCGTATGTGCCTTCGTATTTATCGGTAGTTGCGCGCAGCGGGTAACCTTCCGGGTTCTTCGGCACGCCGGACAAGGCTACGCCCGGGTTCCCGGAGGACCATACCAGGTTACCATCATTCTCTACCAGGTACTGGTATTTATCTTTATCATTGATCTCCCATTTCTCAAATGCCCATTTCCATTCACCGATCGCGACTACTTCCACCAGGTAAGTTTTTTTGTTCTCACCGCTGGCGGACGTTACCGTGTATTCGGGCACGTTACCATTGTCAAAAAAGATGGAATCGCCCGAAGCCGGCGTCACGCTTGCACCCGCGGACAGTGTGAGCACGGGGGCTACGCCCTTGTCAAATGCATCGGGTTTGAGGTACAGCATTACTTTACGGTTCACCTGGTCTATGAACACATCGCTGGTGAGCTGGGATCTGTCTATGGTAAAAGTTTCGATGTCGGCTTCCGGGTTGAGCGGCGCATCTTTGATGCATCCATACAGGCAGCAGATGGCAATAGTGGAGAGCAGGATTTTTCTAAGCATGACGTGTCAGATTATCAGCGAGTTATATTCTTACAACAGGCTAAGGGCGGAAATGTTTTATATTAATAGAAAAGCCGCCAGCATCCTGACGGCTTTCCGGTCACAGAACAATGAAAGAGAATTAATTTCCGTTTAACCGATAATTTCGGCTACCCTGCCCACCTGCCCGTCTTCCAGCCTCACTTTGATGCCGCGGGAATGATAGGCCGCGGAGGTGAGCAGATCCTTTACAATTCCATACGTCTTTTTGCCGCTACGCTGGTCCTTTTTCAGGATAATGCCCACTTCCAGGCCAGGGTAAATATCTTTACGGTATTGTCCGTCCATTTTGTTCCTTTTTTGCTGAAGGGCGCAATGTACGCAAAATCCTCAGCCCCAGCTTTCCCTGTAACCAAACAGGTAGCTGAACATCCTTACATTCACCGCACTTTCCGATGGCAGCAGTTCCGTGCTCACACGGAAAATCGCTTCTTCCAGCGAAGCCCCCGTGGCGCCTTTCGCGGCGCGGAGAATATAAAGGGAACGGCCGTGATGGTTATCTTCTCCGGGGCTGACGTAACAGGGGCAGCCCTCCACTTCTCCAAGATACACCTCGTCCCCTGGCGGAAACCTGTTGTTGTCCGGAACACACTGCGGGGTAAAACCTACCTCACTATTGCCGTGAATCTGAAATGTAAGGGGTCCATAACGTGCAGACAGTTGCCGGATCAAATCTATAGCGCGCTTTTCTGCTACGATTCGGGATTCTATCATACATTTGATTTACCGGGCAGCAGCTATCACCCCACTGCCCGGATCGTTAACACTTAATTAATCCGAGCGCCTGGTTCCTCATAGGTTTATCACATCGTCGAACATCTTCTTATGCTAAATTCACCAGATTTATATTAACAACTATAAACATTCGTACTTTTTTATAGCACAATTGTACCTGACTTCGTGCCAAAGACAATAGAAATACCTTAATTTGTAATATGTAATCCACTTATGGCCCGTAAAAGTTTCCTGGAACCGATTGAGCTCACGCCTCCGAAGCACCTGCGCACGCTGGTAGAGAACCGTCGCGTATTTAACCTGAACAACTGTGAGCTGAATGTATTTGAATGTTATGAACAGTCCTTTAAAGTGCCGCTTACATTCAATGATTTCCTCATTACAAGTATGGTGCGCGGCAGAAAAGTGATGCATATGCCCGGCAGCCCCGCATTTGATTACCTGCCCGGCGAAACCGTCGTGTTCCCCGCAAACCAGCCCATGGAAATAGACTTCCCCGATGCGAACATGGACAGTCCCACCCAGTGCATCGCCCTGGCCGTGGACGGTCTGTATGTACGGGAAACGGTGAATTATCTCAACAACTTTTACCAGAACCCGGACGAGCACAGCACCTGGAGGCTTCAGTTCAACACTTATCACTTCGAGAACGACGACGAGATATCCAGCCTGATCAACAAACTCATCCGCATCTGCAGCAGCGGGGATACCACCAAGAACATCTTTGCGGACCTCAATCTGAAAGAACTGCTCATCCGTCTCATGCAGAGCCAGCACCTTCAGCAGGTGATCTCAGAGGCCCGCACCAGCAACAACCACAGCCGACAGCATTTTGTGCTGAATTATATCCGCGAGCACCTCACGGAGAAAATAGCCGTGGATACATTAAGCAAACAAGCCTACCTCAGCCGGAACATCTTCTTCAAATGGTTCCGCGAACAATTCGGCATCACCCCGCTGGAATACATCAACCGCGAGCGGGTGAACCTTGCCAAACAACTGCTGAGCCAGACCGGCCACAGCGTGAGCCGCGTGAGCGATATGTGCGGGTTTGCGGATGTGAACTACTTCATCAGGGTGTTCAAAAAAACTGAAGGCATCACGCCCCGCACCTACCAGATCATCAGTTCGGACCACAACCGCATCATTAAAGGCATCACCGGGTAATACCTGTTTTTCCTGTTTGTATACGAAACGGGAGCATTCTCCCCAATTATCCGCAAAACAGCGGTGGCATATTAATTGTCGCTGATAGGGTAAACTTACGCATATGAAAACACTGGGCATTATCCTGATCGTGATCGGTATCATCATGGTATTGATCAGGGGTTTCTCTGTTACGACCGAAAAAGAAGTGCTGGACGTGGGGCCTGTGGAGATCAACAAAAAGGAAAACAAATGGATAGGCTGGCCAACCTATGCGGGAGGTATTATTGCGGTGGTAGGCGTAGTGCTGCTGATATCAGGAAAAAAACAGAACGGATAAACGAAAAGAGGCTGAACGGAATGTTCAGCCTCTTTTAAACTATGTTCAGGCATACATGCCTATTGTTTCTTTTTCTTTAGGAATAAAAAGACCTGCACGCCTATCGCCAGCATGAACCCCGGAAGCAGGAACCAGTCGATACCGGAAAACCGGTGGCCGTTATCGAAAAGATATACCAGGTAGATGATCGCCCCTAAATTTACGAATGTAAAGATCCCCGGCTTCCCCGATTCACCCGGTTTGGGCTCCCTGTATATGATATCCGTGAGTGTTTTCATGTTGAATGCGATTTAGTAAGGCGGACTGCTTACCTAATATACTACAATTTCCGTTTACAGCGACAGCGTAGCCGTGGGTATACCGTCGCTGCTCACCGCCGCCACGTTTTTCCCTTTCTTCAGGTCCACCCTGATGATGGCCCGGCCGTTGTACAGCTGCACATAACGGGAGCCGGAAGAGGTGCCGAGATTGTCGATCAACCTGCCGTCAGTTTCAAGGTCTGGCCTGGCGGCGGTGCCTGTATTTTCTGCTATTCAAGGGCCGCAATGTACCCGAAGCATATCAAAAGCATATCAAGAGCACACCAAAAGCATATCAAAAGCATACTTACCCCCACCCGCTGCCATTTTGATCCTCTTATTAAGCAAAAATGGCAGCCTCTTCCCGGTCTGCGCCCCCTTTCTCATCCCCGCTCCTCCAGGTAACCTTTCAGCCATTTCCCGGCCTTTATCCGCTCTTCCTCGGTAGCTGTGCCGGACAGCAGCGTCAGCCCCCAATTGCGCCCCGCATAGGTGAATAAAGGGCTCTTTTCGTCCACCCGCCACGCCGCCACCTGCCCCGTGCGGAACAGTATCCGGCAGTCCCAGGTGAAATAATAAGGCTGGTCCGATGGCGGCGTGATGGTGGTCTCGTATCTTTTATAGTGCGAAATAGCATGGTCCTTCACCAGCCTGCGGCTGACGTCCGCCTCGGGGATCACATGCCGTTGCCGCACCCTGGCCTGCGGCGGCTGAAACAGGTGCTCCTGGAACAGGTCGAACCAAAGCCGCTGCACCTGGTGGATATATTGTACAAACCCCGCTTTGGGAATGCCCTCAAACTGCACCAGCCATCGGTTCAGCGTAGCCGGCCGCAGGTACAGCCGTACGCCCTGCCAGTCCTTGTAACTCACGCCCGTATTCACATACCGGCTGAACCCCAGCTTCCAGAGCCGCTGCGGGTCTATCGGGATAGGCTCCAGCCGGGGAAGCAACGGCAGCAGGTCGCCGAAATGCTCCTCCCGTATCTGCATCACTTTTTTGTCGCGGTAAAACAAACCGCCCAGTGCGATTTCTTCCAGCTGTATCATATCAGTAACGTTTACGCATTTCGCGCCGGTCTATCACCACCTGCGCTACTACGCCCCATACATAAAAATTATCCCCCTCCTTTACGAGAATAGGGTCATACATCGCGTTTTCAGGATAAAGCATCCAGCCGGCGGTGGCCTTCACCAGGGTCTTTACCGTAAACTCCCCGTTCAGCACGGCTACCACAATGTCGTTCGGCATCGGTTTGAGGGAACGGTCCACCACGAGGTAACTCTTATCCGGCACATGGGCGTCCGTCATGGAATTACCGTCCACCCGCACGACAAACACAGAGGGTTTGTCCATCCCCAGGAGGTATACAAGATCAATGTCTTCTTCGATATAGTCCTGCGCGGGCGACGGGAAGCCCGCTTTTACAGGGGTGGAAATGTAGGGCAGGGTCTTTTCTCCGGTCTCACGAATGGCATAAAACGTAAGGCCATTCTGTTGGTTAACAGCTTTCATTTTACTAATATTTTTAGCAAATCTAACCCTCGCCTTCAGCATAAATGTTGGGTACTAACCCAGCAGCTCCAAAAGTCTTAAAGGAATGTTAATCTATTGCAGTTTCTCACACGAAAGTGTTACCTTTTCGGCTCTTCTTTACGTGAAAAACCAAAAATCATGGCTTCCAGACTTGTGTATTTTACGCCAAAAGGGCCCCTGTGCTTTATTGACTATCTGACCGTCCGGGACGGCCTTGCTGTACTGGAACAGATCAGGAAAACCGTGCGCGGCTCCCGCCTGCCAAGGCTTTATGAGTTCAGGCTGTTTGAAAAGATCAAAAACGGGCTGGTGCGGATAGATGCGCTAGTGTTGCCGAAATTTGACAGCAAAAGCGTTTCCATTTTCCTTGACAGCCTCGAAGGCAGGTCCCTCCAACTCTCCTAGCATATACTTCCCGCTTGCAGAAGCGGTTTGGTTTGAATATTTTTATGGCTGCATGAAACATTCGACCAAACCCATCCTCGTTATAAAATTCGGAACGGCATCTATTACACGTGACAACGGCGAGCTGAACGAAAATGTGATCGCGGAGATCGCACAGCAGGTATCCGCGGTGCATGAGCAATACAACATCGTACTCGTATCCTCCGGCGCCGTAGCCGCCGGCAAACGTTACCTGAAAGATTACAGCGGCACCATCAGCGAACGCAAAGCCGCGGCCGCCATCGGCAACCCGATACTTCTCAACCGTTATTCCCATTACTTCTCAGCATACGGCATCCCCATCGCGCAAAGCCTCTGCGAAAGGCGGCACTTTTCCAGCCGCAACCAGTTCCTGCAACTCAAAAAAACATATGAAGAACTCTGGGAAAGCGGCATCATCCCCATTGCAAATGAAAACGATGTGGTGAGCGACCTGGAACTGAAGTTTTCGGACAACGACGAGCTGGCCACGCTCATCGCCGTGGGTTTTGGCGCCACACAGCTGCTGTTCAGCACTTCCGTGGGCGGCGTGCTGGACAAAGAAGGCAAAATAGTGCCGGAGATACCGGTGATAGATGAAAACGCGCTGGGCCTGGCGGACACCAAAAAGTCATCGCTCGGCCTTGGCGGCATGGTATCCAAACTCACTTTTACACGCCTGGCCACCCGCATGGGCATCGAAGTGGTGATCTTCGGCATCAGCACACCGGACGGTATTGCGCTGGCCACAGCCGGCAAAACCGGCACCCGCTGCCTGCCCCAGCCCTGCAGCATGCCCGCCCGCAAAAAGTGGCTGGCCAGCGGCAGCCTCGTTACCGGCAGGCTGCTGGTGGACGAAGGCGCGCACAAAGCCCTGGAGAAACGGCACAGCCTGCTGGCCGTAGGCGTAAAACAGGTGCTGGAGAAATTTGAATGCGGCGAAGTATTCGAAATTGTAACGGAGAATGAACAGGTGATAGCCGTGGCAAGAGCAAAAGTCTCTTCGGACGCGCTGGGCGGTGGCCGCACCCAAAACCTGGAAGTGGCGCATGCGGACGATATCGTTTTACTCTAAAACAAAGACATTATGAATTCCATCATACCCCTGCTTGAAAAAGCACAGCTGGCCACCCGCTCCGTAAAAGCGCTGGAAGATACCCGCAAACAGGAGCTGCTGCGCACGCTGGGCCGGCGCCTTCTGACCAGTACAGACGAGATCATCCGCGAGAACAAAAAAGACCTGGACCGCATGGCGGATACAGATTCCAAAAAAGACCGCCTGCTGCTCAACGCCGCGCGTATACAGTCGCTGGCGGACAGCCTGGAAGATATCGCCCGCCTCCCGGACCCGGCAAACCAGGTATTATCTGAAAAAACATTGGAGAACGGCCTGCTGGTGCGCAAACAATCCGTGCCCCTGGGCGTGGTGGGCGTCATTTACGAATCCCGCCCCAATGTGACCGTGGACGTTGCCGCGCTGTGCATCCGCTCCGGAAACGCCTGTGTACTCCGCGGCGGCACCGATGCATTTGATACCAACATGATACTCGTGTCGCTCATCCGCGATACCCTGAAGGAATTTGGCGTGGCGGAAGACGCCGTGGTACTGCTTCCCGCGGACCGCGCGCTGATCACCGAAATGCTCACCGCCGTAAAATACATCGACATCATCATCCCCAGGGGCTCACAGCAGCTGATAGACCATGTACGCGAACATTCCCGTGTACCCGTGATCGAAACGGGCGCCGGCGTATGCCACACCTACGTGGAAAGCAGCGCGGACCTCGATAAAGCCGTGCGTATCGTGACCAATGCGAAGGTATCCCGCCCGAGCGTGTGCAACGCGCTGGATACGGTGATCGTGGACAAAGCCGTGGCTGAAAAGTTCCTCACGCAGCTCTCCCCTTCCCTTTCCGCGTACAACGTGGAAGTGTTTGCGGACGAGCTGGCCTATCCCATCCTGCAGGCAGCCGGATACCCGCAGCTGCAACACGCACAGCCGGAAGATTTCGGGCGCGAGTTCCTGGATTTTAAATGTTCCGTAAAAGTGGTGAACAATGCGGAAGAAGCCCTGGATCACATCCTTGAATTTTCTTCCAGACACTCCGAAGCGATCATCAGCCAGAACGAAACCATCAGCGGCCGTTTCCTCCGTGAAGTAGACGCAGCGGCCGTGTATGTGAATGCATCCACGCGGTTCACAGACGGCGGCGTGTTTGGCCTGGGCGCGGAGATCGGCATCTCCACGCAGAAGCTGCACGCACGCGGGCCCTTTGCGCTGGAGAAACTGGTGACGGAGAAATGGGTCGTATACGGGGACGGGCAGGTGAGGTAAACGATCCTCAAAAAGTACAATTTATAAGGCGGTGTTTTGCTTTTCAGCGAATACCGCTTTTTTTATTCATTTCTAATTGTCATACTGGTTCCGGGCCTTATCACAAATCAGCACATCATATTGTTTATCAAACAATTACAAAGATCCATCCCATAACCTGGCATCTTCCCTCCTTTGGTCATTTTTCGCCAATTGTCCGACCATCCTCCGACCGTGTTCGGTCGTGGCAAGGGTTTGAGGTACTTTCATCGGAGGATGGGCGGAGGTTCGTCGGAGGATGGTCGGAGGATGGGTGGAGAAAAGTACAATGCTGAACTTATGGACATTTTGTTGTTCCGGGTTTTGTACCATCCGGGATATCCGCGTTTCTTCCGGAAAAAAGGAGATGCCGTAAAAGGATGATACCGGCAGACACAACCCACTAAAATTTCTCTGGAATCCGGATTGCTTCGTGCTGATCCTCCACATTAGTGCCCCAGGCTGGCGCAAAAGCCGTCATTGAGGAGCAGCAGCGCTAAAGTGGGTGGGGCGACGAAGCAATCTCCTGCGCCGAAGGGATGTACTCCAGGATATGGAGATTGCTTCGTCGCAGCTCCTGCACAGATCCCCCGCGGCTCCTCGCAACGACGGCCTTTTCACAACGACGCCCCGAACAAGGCCAGTTCTGTGTTTGATTTTTCCCATTACTAAAGCCATTCCGCTAAAGTGCATAGTTTTAACTAACGGCCGGGGCCAATAAAAAAGGGTGTATCCGTAGATACACCCTTTGACGCGTCTGCGTCTAAAACAGTTTTCTTGTATGGAGCAACCCGGTTAGGCGATACCAACCGAAGGTTTCCACGAATATCCTGTAGATTGCATGAATACCTCCTTTTTATTTGATGAAGATTAAATTTACCCCCTTATGCCGGAAATAAAATGTTAAAATTAAACGGCTGTAATTACTACCGCAACAATTGAATATTTTTGCCCGATGGATATTTATTTCGACGAAGAACAGCTCTCCGTAAAATACGATGAGGACATTGACAATACCCTGCTATGGGATGATGTGACGCGGATCGCCGCGTACAAAGTATACGCTTATCCCGGTGAGGTCACCTTCCTGGTGTTTGACACCATCGGCGGCGAAACCATCGAAGCTTCCGATGAAATGAGCGGCTGGCTGGAACTGCTGGGCGGGCTTCCGAATATATTCGGGCTGGCGCAGGACTGGCTGGACCAGGTGATAGACGCCGAAGCCGGCGGAGACGATGTAGTATTGTACCAGAAGTAATGTAATGCGGAGCCCCTGATACCTGAGCGTGATTGTTTGCACTATACCTGTAAAACCCAAAATAAAAAAGTTCATGTTATCCTTGTCCCGATCCCTGTGCAGATATGTTTCTGCCCTTACCATACTTACGATCGCCAGTAATGCCTTTTCACAACAAAAACCACCGAGAACCCGCCATATGATCGAGGTCAGCGCCTATGGCCGGCACGATCAGTATTACCAGGGTTATTACACCCTCTACGGCATCGAACGTCCTTATCAATACACCGTGCGTGGCGTGGGCACCGGCATGAGCCTCAGCTACAGGTACCCGGTGATCCGCAATGTCTACCTGAAACTGGGCGGAGGCTTTTTCAAACAGAACTTCAACAAACTGCAAACCATCCCCCCGGACGGCCGGGCACAAAACACGATGGATTACCTGTACCCGGAGCTGCTGGCACCCGTGCAGGCGAGGGAATACCGGACGGATTCATACACCGCCACCATCGGCCTGGAATATGCCTATCCCGCCACGCCGGGCCTCCTGCTGGTGGCGGGCGTGGACTTCAGCAATTATTTCGGGCGGGAAAGCGTGGTGCAGCTGGAACCGGACCGCCGCCTCCCGGAGATCCCCGGCAATCAGCTGAAAAGAGACGTTAGCGGCCTTACCGGCCAGTCGTTTTACCTGCACGCCGGCATCCTGAAGATGCTCGGGCCGGTGGGCGTAGGCCCTTACATCATGCTGCCGGTAATAGATAAATGGGCCATGACGGACCCGAACCTGGCGGGAGACGGCCCGGGGAAACGCCGGTCGAAGGCGCTGGAAGGCATCGGGCTGGGCTTCAGGGTGGCGGTTGCCTTCTGATCTTCGCGCCTTATCCCCCTTTTCAGTAACAAATCCGGGCTTCATGCCCGCATAAGTACTCGTTTAAGTATCCCCGGGCCGTTGCATTCCAGCTAATTTGCAGGGTAACTTATGCGACTTGTCAAAACCATATTCTTTATAGGCCTTTCCATGCCCGTATTTGCCCAACAGAGCCCTGAAAACCCTTTCAGCGGCCCTCCGCGCTTTACGGACTCCCTGCAGGTACAGGCCGGCGTCACGGGCACCGTGGCATCGAAAGACTACCAACCGCTCTGGCTCACCGCCAAACGGTTCGGCACCATCAGCGACCGCAAATCCGATCTGTCTTCGCACATCATGCTGCGCAACAGCCATGCGCTGGACGCTAATGGTGACTTTTATCTCCGTTACGGGTTTAACCTTTACAACAACAATCATTTTTCCGAAACCTTTTTCGAGGAAGGATATGTAAAGGCGGGATACCGCAACTGGGAGCTGCGCGCGGGCCGGTACGAGGAGATCAGCGGAGAAGCGGACCCGGACCTGTCTTCCGGCGCCTGGGGCATCAGCGGCAATGCGCTGCCGATACCCAAAGTGAGCATCGCGCTGAAAGACTACGTGAATGTGCCCTTCACCAACGGCTGGCTGCAGGTCAAGGGCCAGTTCAGCCACGGCTGGATGGGCGACCAGCAATATATCAAAGGATCGTATCTGCATGAAAAGATGCTGTACCTGCGTATCGGGAAAGAACGCCTGCGCGTATACGGCGGCATCCAGCATTATGCGCTCTGGGGCGGCAACCGCTTTGACCTGCCGCCGATCAAGAGCAGTTTTTCCAATTACTGGGATGTGCTCATCGGCAAAGTGTCCGACGACGGCACGGTGATCAATACCGAGATAGCGCCCAACCGCCCCGGCGACCACCGCGGCGTGCTGGAAGGCGGCATCCAGTGGGAAACGGACAATATCAAACTGCTGCTGTACAACCAAAGTATGTTTGAAACCGGCCAGAACATCGATCTTAAAAACACGGACCGCCTGCTGGGCCTCAGTTACGTGAACAAAAAAGAGGAGCCTTTCCTGGAAAAGGCCACCATCGAGTTCATCAACACCAAAAAGATGAACGACTGGCTGCCTTTGCGGGTGCGGGAAAGTTATTATAACAACGGCGTGTACCTCACCGGCTGGGAATACCGCGGCAATATCATTGGCACCCCGCTGTTCATCAACCGGAACCGTGGCAGCAAATATTTTGACAACGTGGAGCCTTTCGACTGGAATGCGCCGAAGGATTCCATCGTCAAAAAGGGTTGGAACATCATCAACAACCGGGTGACCGGCCTGCACCTGGGCGCGAAATACAATATCGCGAACGTGCTGAAAGCCCGTACCCTGGTCACTTTCACGCGCAATTTCGGGAACTACCATACAGAGCCCATTACAACGGCCATGACACAATGGTATACGCTGCAGGAGATCATCTGGCCCACGCCGGTAAAGGGAATAACAGTGAATGCCGGGCTTGCCTTTGACTGGGGAGACTTTGGCGGCAATACCGGCGGTATGTTGGGCATACAATGGGACCTGAACGGATTGTAAGATCAGTTTTACGATCCTGGCGTGCAGATTCCGGAGAAAGAAAGGTTTGGTCATGTAAACACGCCGCGCCTTACTTTACGGAATCTGAACGGGCTATAAGATCAGTTTGATGATCTTGGCGTGCAGGTTCCGGAAAAGAAAAGGTTTGGTCACATAACCCGCCGCGCCCTTTTTCATGGCGAGGTTGATCTCGTCGATGGCCGTTTTGGCCGTGAGCATCAATACGGGGATGTGGCGCAGCTGGCTGTCTTTTTTGAAGATCTCCAGCAATTCGTAGCCGTTAATGACCGGCATAAAAATGTCGCTGATCACAAGATCGGGGCGGTGTTCCCTGGCATGGGCCACGCCCTCTTCGCCGTTGCTGGCAGTGAGTACATTAAATTCGTGCAGTTCCAGCAAGGTTTTCAGCGTGTCGGTTAAAGCGGGTTTGTCTTCAATCAATAGAATGGTTCTGTTCATGCATACCTGAATGTAAGTGAGAATTTCGTGCCTTTGTCCTTTTCGCTGGTAACCTTAATTTCCCCGTCGTTCATTTCTGTAAAGGTTTTGACAATAGCCAGTCCAAGACCCGTGCCATCTATACCGTCCACATTGCTGCCGCGGTAAAATGAGTTGAACAGGTGAGGAATGTCTTTTTGCGGGATGCCGATACCATTGTCCGACACGGAGATTACCAGTTTCTGGGCGTGATAGTGCAGTTTCACCTGCGGGTTTTCATGAGTGGAATACTTAAAGGCATTACTGATCAGGTTAGTCAGTATTTTGTAGAACTGGTCCTTGTCCACCGGTATTTTGCGCGGCTCTCCCACCACCTTCACTTCCAGCTTGCGTTCATCCTTCCTTTCGGAGAAATACTGGAACTTCAGATAGTCGATCACCTTCACCACATTTACCGGTGTCTTTTTTACTTCATAGTTGTTGGAAACGATTTTGCTGAGTGTGAGGATCTCGTCCAGCATGGTATTCAGGTTAAATACCTCGGTGGAGATCTTGGCGATGTTTTTCTGGTAAAACGCGTTCATCATATGGTCCATCTTAATGCGCGTCTCCAGGAGGTCCACAGCCGCTGCGATGGCTGTAAGCGGGGTCCTGAACTCATGTGAGGTCATGGAGATGAAGCTGGTCTTCATTTCCTGGAGGTTCTTCTCCTGCTCCAGGTTCTTCAGCTGCATACGGAGCTGTCGCTCGCCGTCGGAGGTTTTGCCGATGGCCAGTACATATTCTTTTTGTGCAATATTGATACGGCTGGAAGAGAAGTCTATACAGGTTGATTCCGTACCATTATCGGATACGAGCATAAATGTTTCGCTGAACGGCATGTCCAGTGTTTTGCCGGTAACGGAAAGGCCGAGTTTGTCGATCGCCGCTTTGTTTGCCTTCTCAATGATTCCTTCAGTTGGCTCAATGATCAGGACCGGTTCTTTAATCCCGTTGAGCAAATGGGTTACTTTTATATAGTGCTGTGGCTTCATGTCTTTCAATATAGGTTTTCATCAGCCTTCCGGATGTTGCCCTCCGGGGGCCAAGATATGGTAACTGCACACAGGTGTATGGATAAGCAAGATAGGAATTGCTTCCCGCACTTCAACAAGAATACCCCACTTTTATTGAAAGTGTGGAAAAATCCCGATACATAAATCTACAACTAATATGATTTTTATTTATTACTTACTTAAGTAAGTAATGTATAGTACTGTTGTTATTAGATGCTTGTTAATAATTTAATGCTGTTTTTAAATACATCGCAAGAAAATTGGAATTATATTTGATATAGAGACCCTGTTTAGACCATATCGCATAATGTTACCCGTAATATGATATCGATCGGAATTATTGAAGACAACCATTTCCAGCTTAACAACTACAAGGAATTCCTGGAGGATTTCCAGGAGTGCAAAGTCGTTTTTGCGTGCCGTTCCATGGAGGAGTTCAAAGCGCTGCCGTATAAAGACCCGGACGTAAAAGCTATATTACTGGACATTTCACTGCCCGGCGAATCAGGTATTTCAGGAATGGAAGAACTGAAGCGCATTTACCCGGAAGCCAAGATCATCGTGCTTTCCGGGCATGACGGCAAACAATATGTAATAGAGTCCATCATGAAAGGCGCCGCCGGTTATATCATCAAAACGAGCCGCCTGATGGAGATCTATCATTCCATTCTCGACGCCATCAACCAGGGCGGCACGCTTTCACCCAAAGCGGCGCATTTGCTGATAGACCATGTGAGTAAAGACCCGCTGGAATATGTAAAAGACAAACTCACCAAACGCGAATACGAACTGCTGCATCTTCTCAAAGAAGGGTACACTTACAAGGAAATGGCTGAAAAGCTCTTTGTGACTGTATTTACGGTGAACCAGCATCTCAAAAAAATTTACCAGAAACTCAATGTACAATCCAAGAGCGAGCTGATCTCCAAGATATGGAGCAACAGCCTGTATTGATCCACTACTTTAATGAGTAGTGCGATTCACCTGCATTGTTCTATTTATACTATAGTGAGTAGTTCTTAAAAAGCGCATCTGAATTAGTTTTGTAATGTGATCATATCACATGTTTTAACGAAACCCGATCAGATGACAGAGAGACCGAAACCATACTTTAGAAGAACGACCTTTTTATTCGCCCTGCTGGGCTGTTTGTTTGCCTCATGCGTCAGTACGAAAAAAGCCGCCTACTTCAATAACCTGAACGATACAACGTTCACGTCCGCCAAGGTGGACTTTGAACCGGTGATACAAAAGAACGACATCCTCCAGGTGAATGTAAGCGCGGCAAACCCGCAGGAGGCGATGATGTTCAACCTGCCGAACACGTATTCTCCGGGCGCCGCGCCGGCAGCCGCGGGCAACGTAACCGTACAGCCGGGCACCGGCAACCCTGTAGCGGGTTACCTGGTGAACCAGCAGGGCACTATCGAATTTCCGGTGCTGGGCACCATCAAAGCGGAAGGGCTCTCCAAGACCGCCCTTACGGATACTATCCGCGCACAGCTCGTGAACCGCAAGCTGCTGGTAGATCCTGTAGTAAGCATCCGTTTCCTGAACTACCGCGTAACCGTGCTCGGCGAAGTGGCCCGGCCCACCGTTGTGAATGTTTCCAGCGAGAAGATATCTATCCTTGAAGCGCTGGGCATGGCGGGCGATATTACCATTTACGGCAAAAAAGAAAACGTATTGCTGATCCGCGAACAGGACGGCGTAAGAACCACGCGCAGGCTCAATCTGAACGACGCCGGTACGCTGGGCTCCCCCTATTTTTACCTGAAACCTAATGATATCGTATATGTGGAACCTTCCAAATCCAAAGTAGCCACCACCAGCAAAGCAAACACAGTGATCCCGATCGTGCTCAGCGCGCTGAGCCTTGTCGTGATCCTGGTGGACAGGCTTGTAGTGAACAATTAACGCGAGAGACATGAACAACAACGTGCACATTACACGGCCGAACGGCCAGCAACCCGGCATACAGAAACGTATGCAGCCGCAGGAACAGGTGGACCTGCTGGCGCTCATCAGGTACCGTTACCTGTCGCACTGGCCCTTGTTCCTGATCGCGATCATTCTCGCCGTGGGCGCCGCTTTTGCTTACCTGCGTTATGCCACGCCCGTTTATAAGGTATCCGCCACGCTGCTGGTAAAAGAAGAATCCAAACAGCTGGGCGGCGAGCAAAACCTGCTCACTTCACTGGATCTTTTCGGCTCGGAAAAAAACATCGAGAACGAAATGCAGATCCTCAGCTCCCGCACCCTGGCGAACCAGGTGGCGCGCAACCTGCAGCTGTTCGGCGAAGTGTACCAGAAAGGACAACTGCGCGATATACTCGACTACGAATACGCACCGCTGGAATTTGTATTCCTCCAGCCCGAAAAAATAAAAGAAGGCATCCCGGAACAGGTGGACCTGCATTATGATTCAGCCCGCCGCACCGTATTGCTCGACCATACCGCCTACCCGATCTTTGACACGATAAACACCCGCTGGGGCAAAATGGTGATCAAACCGAAGCCCGGCATGCGCATGCCAAGAACGCCGGTGTATCTCCAGATCACCAGCGAAAAACAGATGACGCAGATCGTGCTGAAACGCCTGGCCGTAACGCCCGTTTCAAAAATGGCCACCGTGATCAAACTCGATTACAGTGATGTGAGCCCCGCCCGTGGCGAAGCCATCATCAACGAACTGGTGGGCGTGTACAACCATGCCGCCATTGAAGATAAGAACCGTGTAGCCGCCAGCACCATGAGTTTTGTGGAGGAACGCCTCCGCATCGTGACCCGGGAGCTGAACCAGGTGGAAAAAGAAGTGGAGCAGTTCAAATCCACCGCCGGCATCGTGGACATCGGCGAGCAAAGCAAACTTTTCCTTGCCAGCGTGCAGGAGAACGACGCCAAGATGAACGAGGCCAATATGCAGCTCTCCGTACTGGAGTCCATCGAAAAGTACGTAAGCGGCAGAGCCGAAGGCGAGAATGTAGTGCCCGCCACCCTGGGCCTTACAGACCCGGTGCTGCTGGAACTGATCGGCAGGCTGAACGAGGCGCAGATGGAACGCGAGAAACTGAAAAAGACCACCGCGGAAAACAGTCCCGTGCTCACCGCGCTGGACCGCCAGATAGCCAAGCTGAAGCCCGCTGTGCTCGAAAACATCCAAAGCCTGCGCTCCAACCTGGAAGTGGGCAAGGAAAAACTGGACAATGCGAACAGCCGCTTTATGGGCATGCTGCACAGCGTACCCGGTAAAGAAAGAGCCCTGCTGGAAGTAAGCCGCCAGCAGATCATCAAAAATAACATCTACACCTTCCTGCTGCAAAAGCGGGAGGAAACAGCGCTGGCCTATGCCGCCGCGATATCGGACAGCCGGATAGTGGATGCCGCACAGTCGGCCGCCCTGCCCTTCAGCCCGAAAAGAATGACCGTGCTGGCCCTCGCCATCGGCCTGGGCGTAGCTTTTGTAGCGGCCATGATCACTATCAAAGACCTGATGAACCGCGAGATAGAACAACGCGCGGATATAGAAAAGGTCACAGACGCGCCGATCGTGGCGGAGATCATGCACGACGACAACAAAGAGTCCGTGGTGATCGCCGATGGCAGGCGGAGCTTGGTAGCGGAGCAGTTCCGCTCGCTCAGGACCTCCCTCTCCTACCTTGGCGTGAACGGTGACAATAAAACGCTGCTGGTGACCTCGTCCATTTCAGGGGAAGGCAAAAGTTTTATCTCCATCAACCTGGCCATCAGTCTTTCGCTGATCCGCAAAAAGGTAGTGCTGCTGGAATTTGACCTGCGCAAACCGATGATCAGCAAAATGCTGGGCATTCCCAGGGAGCCGGGCATCACGAACTTCCTGGTAGGCAAAACGGCCTTGCCTGAAATGCTGCGGCCCGTGCCCGGAAACGACCACCTGTTCATCCTCCCGGCCGGCGTAATACCGCCGAACCCGACGGAGCTGATACTGAACGGGCGCCTGCAGGAGATGCTGACCACTTTAAAAACAATGTTCGATTATGTGATCATAGATACCGCCCCCGTGGGCATCGTGACGGACGCAAGGCTGCTGGCCCCGTTCACCGACGCGACGCTGTACGTGGTAAGGCAACAGGTAACGCCAAGGCTGCACCTGAAAATGATAGACGAGCTGTACCGCAACCGCGAAGCCGGCAAGCTGAACATCGTGTTCAACGGCGTGAAACCGCGCGGCGTGAATACCCATGGCTACGGTTATGGTTACGTGGAAGACCTGGACAAACAGCAGAAGAAAAAGAGGTTTATCAAAAGCATATTTAAGGTGTAACATATGATCTGGGCACCGGGAAATGTTTCGTTCATTTCCCGGCTTTTAAAAGGCCCAGGATCCGGACAAAGAGATGTGAAGAGAACCCGGGAATGCGAAACCATAAAAAGCTGAAGGAAAAAAACAAAGCAAAGGTGTGAGAAGAGAATGCAAATGGTGAAAACAGGCATACCTGCGCCCGGATATATTAAATGTGAAAAGAAATTATTGAAAAACCGAATAACACTGGCAGTCCATTATGTGACTGAGCTGGCGAAGCCATGCCAAACTAACCCGCCCGCCTTTAACGTTCCGCGCTATGAAAACCGATTGATTCGTTAACCAGTAAAAATTAACCGTATGCAACACGAAACAAACTCCTGGTATGCCGTTTACACCAGGCCGCGATGGGAAAAGAAAGTAGCCGCCAACCTTGAAAAAAGGCAGATTGAAAGTTACTGCCCGTTGAACCAGGTGGCCCGCCAATGGAGCGACCGGCGTAAAGTGGTGGAAGAGCCGCTCTTCTCCTCTTATGTTTTTGTGCGCGTGCCAGAAAGCAAAAAAAGCCTGGTGCGTGAAACGGAAGGGATCATCAACTTTGTGTACTGGCTGGGCAAACCCGCCCTTATCCCTGATCATGAAATAGAGCTGATCCAGCGTTTCCTCCGTCATTACAAGGACATTGCACTGGAAAAATTCCCGCTGCGGCACAACGCCCTCGTAGAGGTAACCGCCGGCCCGCTGATGAACCAGCGCGGGCGTATTATAGAACTGGGCAAGAACCGTGTAAAAGCGGTGCTGAGCAGCCTGGGGTATAATATGGTGGCGAGTATCGCGGCAGACGAAGTAATGATGGTACCAGCTATCTGACATTAACCCGAACCAATTCAACAAAGAATGCATCATATCCTGTTATGCGGCGGTGCGGGCACACGCCTGTGGCCCCTCTCGAACCGCCGTACGCCCAAACAGCTGCTACCCCTCTTCAATGGCCGGAGCCTGCTGCAAATCACCTGGCTCCGCAATACATTTGCCTGCACGGAAGTTACGGCCATCGTCAATGAAGAACAGTCCGCCGACATTATAACACAACTAACCGGCGCGGGCGCAAGCGGCCCGGCCATACTTGCGGAACCTGTCGGCCGTAACACCGCCGCGGCGATTGCCCTCGCGGCCTTCGTGGCGGACCCGGACGAAATACTACTCATCACCCCGGCCGATCATCTCATCGGTACGCCCGAACGGTACGAGGAAACCATCAAAGCGGCGTATACGCTCGCCGCGCAGAACAACCTCGTTACCATTGGCCTGCAGCCCGCTTACCCCGAGACGGGCTATGGCTACATCCAGTACAAGGGCAACGATGTAGTACGTTTTGTTGAAAAACCGGACGCGGCCAATGCCGAAAAGATGCTGCAAAGCGGCGATTACCTCTGGAACAGCGGCATCTTCTGCGCCCGTGCGGCCGTGATGCTCGAAGAACTGGAGCAATACGCCCCCGACATCTACGCCACCGCCGCTGTAGCCGCCAAAGAATGGCTGGACACCGGCCGCCTCTCCCTGGAAAACATGCAGGCCATCCCCTCCAACAGTATAGACTATGCGGTGATGGAAAAAAGCAGCCGCGTAAAAGTGGTGCCCAGCGATATGGACTGGAGCGACGTAGGCAGCTACGAAGCCCTCACCCAGGCGCTTGCCCAGCATTACCAGTACAGCAACGAGCAGGCCGTGTACATCAACAGCAACCCGGACACCAGCATGGTGATCGGTAAAGAAAAGCTGGTGGCCCTCGTAGGCGTGGAAAATGTAGTAGTGGTGGATACACCCGGCGCCATTCTCGTGATGCAGAAAGGGAAAGGACAGGATGTGAAACAGCTGCACCAGTGGGTTAAAGAAAACCGCCCCGAACTATTGTAAAAGCATAAAATCAAACGGATGCAACTAACCGATAAGATCTATATCGCCGGCCACCGTGGAATGGTAGGTGGCGCCATCAAAAAAAAGCTCATATCCCTCGGATACCAGAACCTGCTGCTGCGCACCTCCGGTGAGCTGGACCTCCGCAACCAGCAGGCCGTGAATGAGTTCTTCAGGACCGAAAAACCCGATTACGTATTCCTGGCCGCCGCCAAAGTGGGCGGCATCCATGCGAACAATACCTACCGCGCGGAATTCCTGTACGACAATCTCATGATCGCCGCCAACATCATTCACGCCGCGCACGAAAACAAAGTGACCAAACTGATGTTCCTCGGCAGCTCCTGCATCTATCCGCGTATGGCCACACAGCCCATCACGGAAGACAGCCTGCTCACCGGCCCGCTGGAAGCCACGAACGAACCGTATGCCATTGCCAAGATCACCGGCATCAAACTCTGTGAGTCTTACCGTCACCAGTACGGCAGCAACTTCATCAGCGTAATGCCCACGAACCTGTACGGTATCGGCGACAATTATCACCCGGAGAACTCACATGTGCTGCCCGCGCTCATCCGCCGCTTCCATGAAGCGCGCACCGCCCGCAAGCCGTCCGTGACCGTCTGGGGCACCGGCACTCCCCGTCGCGAATTCCTGTTTGCGGACGACCTGGCAGACGCCTGCGTGTACCTCATGCATCATTACGACGGCGCGGAAACCGTAAACGTAGGCACCGGCGAAGACCTCAGCATCCGTGAGCTGGCCGAAACCGTAAAAGCGGTAACGAACTACGAAGGGGACATCCTCTTTGACAGTTCCAAACCAGACGGCACGCCCCGCAAACTGCTGGACGTAAGCCGCCTGCACGGCCTCGGCTGGAAACACAGCGTGGACCTGCATACCGGCATCCACCTGGCTTACAGCGATTTTGTAAAAAAACAATTCTCCCTCATCAACGCGATATAAATAACTAAAACAGCATATTATATGAAAGTAGCTTTAATAACAGGTGTGAACGGGCAGGACGGTGCCTACCTGGCAGAACTGCTCCTCGAGAAAGGATACATGGTACACGGCATCAAACGCCGCGCTTCCCTCATCAATACCGAAAGGATCGATCACCTTTACCAGGACCCGCACAACCAGGACGTGCGTCTCCGCCTTCACTACGGCGATATGACGGACAGCACCAACCTCATCCGCATCATCCAGGAAACCCAGCCCGATGAGATCTACAATCTCGCCGCCATGAGCCATGTGCGTGTGAGTTTTGATACACCCGAATACACCGCGAACGCGGACGGCATCGGCACGCTCCGCATCCTGGAAGCGCTGCGCATCCTGAAAATGGAAAACAAATGCCGCGTTTACCAGGCCAGCACCTCCGAGCTGTACGGCCTGGTACAGGAAGTGCCCCAGAAAGAAACCACGCCTTTCTATCCCCGCAGCCCGTATGCGGTAGCCAAACTCTACGCCTACTGGATCACGGTGAACTACCGCGAAGCCTACGGCATGTACGCCTGCAACGGCATCCTCTTCAACCACGAAAGCCCGCTGCGCGGCGAAACCTTCGTGACGCGCAAGATCACCCGCGCGGCAGCAGCCATCGTGCTGGGCCTGCAGGATAAATTATACCTCGGCAACCTGGACGCACGCCGCGACTGGGGCCACGCCAAAGATTACGTAGAAGCCATGTGGCGCATCCTCCAGCAGGACCAGCCGGATGACTACGTGATCGCTACCGGCATCACCACTCCCGTGCGCGACTTCGTACGCATGGCGTTTGACGAGCTGGGCATCGAGCTGGAATTTACCGGCGAAGGCGTGAACGAAACCGCTGTAGTCACTGCCTGCCGCAACAAGGATTACATCCTGCCGATCGGTAAGGAAGTAGTGGCGGTGGATGCGAAATATTTCCGCCCCACGGAAGTGGACCTGCTCATTGGCGACCCGACGAAGTCCAAAACCAAACTGGGCTGGGAACCGAAATACGATCTCCAGGAACTGGTACGCGAAATGGTCGCTTCCGATGTGGAACTTTTCCGTAAAAAAGATATTGCACAATTTGAACACCTGATGGGTTAATAATGCAGGCAGCAAACAGAGTAGTTTTAAATACAGGGTTCCTGTACGGCAAAATGCTGATAACAATGCTGATCGCATTGTATGCAACGCGCCTTGTATTAAATGGCCTGGGAGCCGTGGATTACGGGATATTCAACCTGGTGGCGGGCATTGTGGCCATGCTCAGTTTTCTGAACAGTTCCATGACGCTCAGCACCCAACGGTACATGTCCTTTTTCCTCGGCTCCGGCAACCTGCTGCAACTCCGAAAAGCTTTTAACTCCGGCATCTGGCTGCACATCTTCATAAGCGTAATCGTGGTCGGATTGCTGGAGTTATCAGGTATTTACCTGTTCAATCATGTATTGAACATTCCCGCGGACCGGCTGGCCACCGCCCATACCATTTTTCATTTTATGACGGCCAGCGCGTTTTTCACGATCGTATCCGTGCCTTACGACGCGATGATCAACACCCATGAGAACATGCTGCTGCTGGCGATATTAGGTATCGTAGAGTCCCTGATCAAACTGGCGCTGGCGGTGAGCCTGGCATACCTCGGCGGGGACAAACTGGTGGTCTATTCCGCCGGCCTGGCCCTGCTGCTGGTAGCGCTGCTGCTGTTCAAATGGAGCTACTGCACTGTGCGTTACCCCGAAAGCCGCATCAGCACGAAATACTTTGACCGGGGCCTGCTGAAGGAAATGTTTTCCTACTCAGGCTGGGCCATGGTAGGCGCTTCCGGCGTAATCGCCAAAACGCAGGGCATTGCCATGGTGCTGAATGTATTTTTCGGCACAGTGATCAACGCGGCGTTTGCCATTGCGAACCAGGTGAACGCACAACTGAGTTATTTTGCCGTGACCATGCTGCAGGCGCTGAACCCGCAGCTGGTGAAAAGCGAAGGCAGCGGCAACCGGGAACGTATGATGATGCTGAGCCTTATGGCCTGCAAATTTGCGTTTTACCTGCTGAGCTTCTTCGCCATACCGGCCATTATCGAAATGCCTTATATCCTTCATATCTGGTTAAAAAATTACCCGGAGCATACGGTGGCATTCTGCCGCCTAATCATCGCGGGCTCGCTGGTGTACCAGCTTTCCGGCGGCCTGCAAATGGCCGTGCAGGCGGTAGGCAGGATCAAAACCTTCCAGCTTGTGCTTTTCAGCCTGCTGCTGCTGAACATACCCGGCGCTTATTTCCTGCTGAAAGCCGGCTTCCCTCCCGCCGCCGTGCTCACGCTGAGCCTGTTCATCGAATGTGTGATAGCAGCCTACCGCGCGCTGGCGGCCAAACGGCTCACCGGCATCCCGGTACGCAGCTTTATGGTGAACGTGGTGTGGCATTCGCTGCTGCCCGTATCCGTAGCCACCTGCATCGCGCTCATTCCCTCCTACACCATGCAGGAAGGATTTGTACGCCTGCTGGCCACAGGCTGCCTGGCGGTGGTATCGCTGGGTGTGATGATCCGCTTCTTCGGCCTTTCGCCATATGAGTTACAGAAACTGGTTGAAATGATGAGCAAAGTACTGGCAAAGATCAACCGGAAAAGCCCGGTATTAAACACAAACTGACCATGAACATTCTCTTTTACACCACCATATCTCCCTTCCCGCAAAACGGCGGGGAAAAGATCAGGAGCTGTTACCTGCTCAAAGCGCTGGCCTCTCTCGGGCACAGCGTTCACGCTATTATCGGCAATAAGGAAAAAACAGACCTGGAGGAATACGCCATTCCCGGCGTCACCTTCCACACGCACAACCAGCCGCCGCTCACACTGGCGGAGCGGCTCACGGGAAAGTTCTACTTCCGGCAGGACCCTTCCCTCATCCGCCTGTTCGCCGAAATCTGCGGCACGGTGGACATTGATGTGGCCATCCTCGACTATGGTTTTGTAGGCCAGTACATCCCCTGGTTCAACGCCGGGAGGATACCCGTGATACTCGGCACGCACAACTCACAGGCCCTTCACACCCTGCAAAAGCCCGCCAATGGCATCGTGCAGAAACTGCGCCGCAGCCAGCTGGTGAACCTCGAAAAAACACACGAACAACGTTATTTCCCCCAGGCCGCCGCCGTGATGACCGTCAGCGACCCGGACAAACAATACCACGCCGCCTTCATCGACCCGAAAAAAATATTCGTGGTACCGAACTTCCTGGACGAAACGGACTACAACATCAAAGAAGAAAGAAACCCCCGCCTGCTGGCCATGACGGCGAACTTCTCCATGTATATGAACTTCGAGGGGCTGAAATGGCTGGTGGAACAGGTATGGAACGACGAGCTGGCGGATAAATTCGAGCTGTGGCTCGTGGGCCGTCATTCCATAGAAGCCCTGCAGCAGCTTAAGGGCAGCGCCGAATGGAAAAACATCAAAGCCATCGGCAAGGTGGCGGACATCAAACCTTATATCGCGCAGTCCGCCGGGGTGCTCATCCCCCTGCTGCACGGCAGCGGCACCCGCCTGAAATGCCTGGAAGCCATGGCGCTGGGCACACCGGTGATCGGCACGTCCAAAGGCGTGGAAGGCGTGGTGAGCGATAATTTTATCGTGGCCAATACACCCGAATCGTTCCGCAAAGCAGTGTCTTCCTTCTCGGGGAAAGGCCAGCTGGGCGGGCTGCTGCGGGAAGACTTTATGAAAGAATACAGCGCCGGCGTGAACCGCGACCGGCTGGATCATATACTTCAATTTGCCGCGCGGAAAGCGCCGGTGGTCACCCATCAAATGGCAGCGGAATGAATATAAAAAAGGCAGGCGTGTTCCTGTACACCATGCTCAGCACCATGAAGGTGAACCTCGTGGGGCAGCTCTGGCTCAGCGAACTGCTGGTAGTGATCGCCGCGCCGTTCACCTTCCGGCCGGATGACCTGAAGACCTACCCGTATCTCAAAAAGATACTGGTGGCATTGCTGGTGCTGCTGGTGTTCCAGATGGTGACGGACCTGCTGGCCGTGGGGAACAGCCCGCAGAATTACCTGCGCGGATGGGCCGCGACCGTCATCGCCCTGCTGTCATTCGTCGTGCTCTTCAAAACATTGAACGACACCACCACCATCCTGTTCTTTTTGTTCATGACCATGATCAAAAACATCATTTACACGGATGACATCGTGGATTCCGACATGAGTTATTTTAAATTCAAAATAGCCCCCATCCTCACCATGGCCATGTACCTGGTACTGTACCAGCTGTACAAAAGAGGCGAGTTGAAAATGGCGCTCACCGTGCTGATCGGGTGCAGCCTGCTTTGTTTTGCATTCGACAGCCGGTCCACCGGGGTGATCTTTTTCATCGGCGCGGTGATCACGTATTTTATGAACAACAACGTGCATATTTCCCGGCAGAAGGTGATCCTCTTCTCCGTGATGGCGGCGGTACTGTTCCAGGTGGCGTATGTATTTTATGTACGTTCAGTACTTGCCGGGGAAATAGGCGGGGAACATTCCCGCACGCAGATAGGCAGGCTGGCCAATCCTTACAACCCGCTGGAACTGCTGATCACCGGCCGCGCTGAAACCTTTGCCGCCGGTGCCGCCATTGCGGATGCACCATTGTTCGGCCACGGCAGCTGGGCGGAAGACAAGTCCCTGAAATACTACATGATATTACTGATGTATCACAACGAAGACCTGAACACCCAGCGTGCGAAAGAAGACACCCACCTGGTGCCCAGCCACTCCGTACTGATGGGCGCCTGGGTGAACTGGGGCATCGGCGGTTTCCTCGCTGTGCTGTACCTCTTCTGGATGATCGTCAAAATGGGGCTTTACATTATCCGCAACGGGCAGGAACTGGCTTTGTACCCCGTGCTGGTGCTGATCTTTATCGGGCTGATCTGGACATTCCTTTTCTCCCCCTTCCAGCACCTGCGCCTGTACATACCGGGCCTCGCGGCCATTATCATGAATAACTATTACGCTTTGGTAATGGAGACGGAAGAAGAAGAGCCGCCTTACGGAATACCTATACATGCATAAACTTTTGAAGAACATGACAACAGAACAGTTATTCCAGGAAAAAGTAGACACCAAAACAGGAAAAGTAAAAATGTACCGGGATAACCCGCTGTATTTCCTCCGGCGTTCCAACACCTCCCTGTACAAAAGTTTCCTGCTGTACCTCTACTACAGCGTCGCCAGCTGGCTGCCGGACCCGCCGCGGCCGCTGGGCGTGATAGCCCTGCCTTTGCGCACCTGGCTGGCTTCCAGGATATTCCTCAGCGCGGGCAAAAACATCAAGGTAAGCCGCAACGTGCGCTTCGGCAGCGGCGCAAACGTGGTGATCGGCAATTACACCGGCCTGAACGTAGACTGCTGGATCGGGAACGATACCATCATCGGGGACGATGTGATGTTCGGCCCGGAAGTGACGATCCTTTCCGGCGGGCACAATTTTGAGCGCACGGACATCCCGATGCGCGAGCAGGGCAATACCCCGCGCAGGCCGGTAGTGATCGGCAGCGATGTATGGATCGGCACGAGAGTGATCATCCTCCCCGGCATCCGCATAGGCTCACATTCTATTATCGCGGCGGGATCGGTGGTGACGAAAGACGTGCCGGAATACGCCATCGTGGCGGGCAATCCGGCTACCATCAAAAAATTCAGGACAATTACTCATTAAAGAAAATATATGTCAGGACTGGTTTCAATAGTTATACCGGTATACAACGGGCAGGAATACATCAAAGAAACGCTGGACAGCATCTTTAACCAGAGCTACCGGAACTTCGAAATCATCGTGGTGGACGGCGCAAGCACGGACAGTACCATGGAGATCGTGGCGCAGCACCGCGGGCTGATAGACGTGATCATCTCCGAAAAGGACGAAGGCATGTACGATGCGCTGCGCAAAGGCATGGACAAAGCCACCGGCGAATATCTCTGTTACATCAACGCGGACGACCGGCTGCTGCCTTACACACTCGAAAAAGTAGTGGAGACCTTTGAAAAGAAAAACTGCGACCTCGTATTTGGTGACGTGAATTACATCAACGAAGACGGGGCGGTGATCTTTTCCTACAAAGCGCTCCCGCTCGGCTACCAGGCCATCCGCCAGCTTCGCAGGGTACCATTTGCCCAGCAAAGCTCCTTCTGGACAAGGCGTATCTACGACAAACACCATGGCTTCGATAAAAAACTGAAATACTCGGCCGATTCCAAATTCCTCCTCTCCGTGTGCCTGGACCCTGCCGTGAAAAAGGGTTATGTACCCCGGCCGCTCGGGGAATACCGGCTGCACGGCGGTTCGTTTTCCGTATCGGTGACGGGCAAAATGCAGGCGGAGCACCATAAAATGCTGCAGGAGCTGAACCTTCCCGCCGCCAGTTTCCGCAAATACATGTACGAGCTGTACGCAAAAGCCCGCAATTTTAAAGGCATCTATAAAAAGTTAACCTATAAAGGAAATAAATTCTGACATGAAAATTCTGTTTATCGTCCCTTCTTACAAACCAGCCTATATCTACGGCGGCCCCATCATCAGCGTATCGAAGCTGGCGGAAGGGCTGGCCAACCTGGGCCACCGCGTGATGGTGTACACCACCACGGCAAACGGCGAGCAGGAGCTGGATGTACCGCTCAAAGAAACACAGATGGTGAACGGCGTGGAAGTGAAATACTTTTCCCGCATCACCAAAGACCATACGCATGTGTCCCCCAGCCTGTGGGGCAGCACCTGGGCCACAGCCGGCGATTATGACGTGGTGCACATTCACAGCTGGTGGAACTTCCTGGTGATGGGCGCCTCGCTCATCTGCACCATGAGAGGCATCCGCCCGGTACTGAGCCCCCGCGGCGTGCTCTGCGATTTTGTATTTAACCACCGGAACAAACTCTCCAAAAAGATACTGCACAATGTGCTGGGCAAATACCTGCTGAGCCGCACCTACCTGCATACCACCTCCGACATGGAGCGGGATGACTGCCTGCGCATCAACGGCAAGTGGGACAACGAGATCATTTACAACCTCGTAAGCCTCCCCGAAGGCAGCTACGAACGGAAAAAGAACGAGGTGTTCACCATCAGTTTCTTTTCCCGCATCCACCCCAAAAAAGGGCTGGACATCCTGCTGCTGGCGCTCTCCAAAGTGGAGTTCCCCTTCCGGCTGCAAATTGCCGGTGACGGAGACGCCGCTTACCTCGCAGAACTTCGCGCCCTCATCACCAAACTGGGCCTGGACGATAAAGTGGAATGGGCCGGCTGGAAAGACAAAGAAGAAAAGTTCGTTTTCCTCGCAGGCTCGGACCTGTTCGCCCTCACCTCCCATAACGAAAACTTCGCGATGGTGGTGCTGGAAAGCCTGGCCGTGGGCACGCCCGTGCTGGTGAGCGAACATGTGGGGCTGGCGCCATACGTAAAAAGAAATGACCTGGGATGGGTGACCGGTATAGACGATGTGGAAGAAGTGCGGAACAAACTTATCGCCGCATATAATAACCACGAAGCCCGCACCCGCATCAACGAAGCGGCTATCCTCAAAGTGCAGGAAGACTTTAACGAAACAAGGCTGGCCACAGATTATGTGTCCATGTACCGGCAGTCCGGCAAAAAGAAAGCATCATGAAGATCACGGTGATCATTTTGACATACAACGAACAGAAACACATCACCCGCTGCCTCGAAAGCATGCGCCAGGTGAGCGATGACATCTGCATCATAGACGCGGGGTCCACAGACGGCACCGTGGCCATCGCGGAGTCCTTCGGCGCCCGTGTGTTCCATAACAAATGGGTGAACTACGCCGTGCAATTCCAGTGGGCGCTGGACAACTGCGATATCCGGAATCCCTGGGTAATGCGCATGGACGCGGACGAATACCTGGAGCCCGCGCTTATCAGGGAGATCAACGAAGCCACCATAGCGGACAATATCACCGGCATCTACATCCGCCGCAAGGTATTGTTCAAAGACAAATGGATCCGTTACGGCGGCTTTTACCCGCACACCCTGCTGCGCATCTGGCGAAACGGCGCCGGCAGCATAGAGCAGCGCTGGATGGACGAGCACATCGTGCTTTCCGGCGACGGCACCACCATGCTCCGCGAGCATATCGTGGACCACAACCTGAACTCCATCCACTGGTGGGTGAACAAACATAACAACTACGCCATCCGCGAAATGGTGGACCTGCTGAACATCAAATACCGCTTCCTGGAAAGCGACGGCCGCCTGCTGGAAAACGAAAGCTCGCAGGCAAAGCGCAAACGTTACCTGAAAGAAAAGGTCTACGCTTCGCTGTCTCCCGGCGCCAGGGCCAGCCTGTATTTCTTTTTCCGGTACTTCGTCCGCTTCGGTTTCCTGGACGGCTACAAAGGCTTCATTTTCCACTTTATGCAGGGCTACTGGTACCGCCTGCTGGTGGACGTGAACATGAAAGAATTCGAGGAAAAACTGAAGGGTGACACCCGGAAAGAAACACTCATAGAACTGTTAAGAACCGATTATAACATTGCCATCTGATGGAAATGACGACCGACCTGTCCGCATTTAACACCGGCGCTTACAAAGCCGGCCCGAAATGGAAAGTGCTCAGCTGGTATTTCGTGAACTATTATATCATGAACAGCGCCTTTCCCTGGCCCTATGGCTTTAAGTCCGGCCTGCTGCGCCTCTTTGGCGCAAAGGTGGGCAAAGGCCTCGTGATCAAGACCAAGGTGCGGATCAAAAATCCCTGGCGCCTCACGGTCGGCGATCACTGCTGGATCGGTGAGTCCGTGTGGATAGACAACCTGGAAGACGTGCACATCGGCAGCCACGTATGCGTATCGCAGGGCGCGCTGCTGCTCACGGGCAACCACGACTATACACAGGCGGACTTTCCGTACCGCCTCGGCAAGATCAGGCTGGAAGACGGCGTGTGGATAGGCGCTGAATCCATTGTATGCCCGGGCGTGAGCTGCGGCACGCACTCCATCCTTACTGTAAAATCCGTCGCAACAAAAGACCTGGAGCCCTGGCAGATCTATGCCGGCAACCCGGCTGCTTTTGTGCGAAAAAGAACGATGAAAACAAATGTCTAAAAGAGTATTGCTGATTGGTGGGAACTTTTCCCCGGAGCCCACCGGGATCGGGAAATATAACGGGGAAATGATCCGCTGGCTGGTGGAGAACGGTTACGAATGTACCGTGATCACCTCCTACCCGTACTACCCGCAATGGGAAGTACAGGAACCGTACGGCCGCAGCAAACGCTGGTATAAAAAAGAAGTGAGCCACGGCGGCAAACTGAAAGTGTACCGCTGCCCGCAGTACGTACCGGCGCAGCCTACCGGCAAAAAACGGATGCTGCTGGACCTGTCATTTTCCATGTCCGCATTTTTTAAATTATTACAGATCATCCCCGCCAGGAAACACGACCTGGTGATCACGGTGGCGCCTTCCTTCCAGCTGGGGCTGCTGGCGGTGCTGTACAAAAAACTCCGCGGCGCGCAGTTCCTCTATCACATCCAGGACCTCCAGATAGAAGCCGCCCGCGACCTGCAGATGATCCGTTCAGACCGCCTGATCAAAATGCTGTTTGGCGTGGAGCGCTACATCCTTCGCCGCGCGGACGTGGTGAGCAGTATTTCCGACGGCATGATGCACCGCATCGGCGAAAAAGTTCAGAAACACGTACAGTTTTTCCCGAACTGGGTGGACACTTCGCTGTTTTACCCCGTGGATGAAAAAGAGACGCTGAAACAGGAATACGGGTTCGCGCCCGAAGACAAAGTGATCCTTTACTCCGGCGCCATCGGCGAAAAACAGGGGCTGGAAGCCATCCTGCATACGGCAAAAGCCATGCTGAACCGGCCGGACCTGAAGTTTGTCATATGCGGCTCCGGCCCTTACAAATCCAAACTGGAAGCCATGGCAGCGGAGATGTCTTTGCAGAATATCATCTTTTACCCCATCCAGCCATTTGAAAAATTCAACCGTTTCCTCAATATGGCGGATGTGCATTTAGTGATCCAGAAAGCAGGCGCATCGGACCTGGTGATGCCTTCCAAACTCAGCACCATCCTGGCCGTGGGAGGCCTGGCGCTGGTGACGGCCAACCGGGGATCGGGGCTGCACAGCCTGGTGGATAAATACCAGATGGGCATCCTGGTGAACGCGGAGGACCAGCAGGCGCTGAACGAAGGCGTGGCACAGGCCGTGAGCGAAAGCAGCGCCGGCATCACCGGCAACGCGCGCGCCTATGCCGCGGAGCATCTGGCCATTTCCGGCGTAATGGGCCGGTTCGAAGAAATTGTCGTTAACCGTAATCAGCAACTATGTTAAGCCGTTATCTCAAAATCAGTCTCATACAGATCATCGTGCTGGATTTTATCTGGCTCAACGCTATATTTTTTGTGGCAGGTTTCGGCCTGCGCCAGTACGACCTGCAAATACACACCGGGGCGGATGCCTTCCTCCTTGTGGCCAACGTGGCCTGGGCCATATCGTTGTACACCACCGGCATCTACGGCCTCACGCAGCAGCTGAGTTATGAAAAGATGGCGCGCAAGACCGTGCAGGCCATCGTGTTTTTCCTGCTCATGCTGCTCCTGTTCCTTTTCCTGTACGGGGAACTGTACTCGCGCTTTTTTGTGATCATGTATTGTATCCTCTTTTCCGTGCTGGTGGTGCTGAACAGGCTGGTATTTTTCTGGGTGACCAACTCCATCCTGAAAAGCAAGGACGTGGAAAGGAAAATGGTGATACTCGGGTACAATGAAATGTCCAAGAAACTGGCGGACAACCTGGTGACGGAAAAAAGTAACCTGAAGTTCGAGGGGTATTTTGAAGAATACAACAAAGTGAACGAGCTGTCCTACTACCCCGTTATCGGCAACCTGAAGGAATGTGTGCCGTATGCGAAAGACAACAACATCCGCGAGATATACTCCACCCTTTCACCGGAAGAGAACCCTTATCTCTACACGCTGGCCTACGAAGCGGAGCAGCATTTTATCCATTTCCGTTTTGTGCCGGACTTCAAGATGTTCGTGAACCGGCAGATCTACGTGGATTATTTTAACAATATCCCCATCATCTCCCTGCGTTCCGAACCGCTGGACGACCTGGCGAACCAGATCCGCAAACGCCTGTTCGACCTGGTTTTCAGCGGCCTGGTCGCCATCTTCCTGCTCAGCTGGCTGATACCTTTACTGGCCATCATGATCAAACTGGAATCCAGGGGGCCGGTGTTTTTTGTCCAGCACCGCACGGGGCGGAACAACCAGACTTTCCGCTGCCTGAAACTACGCAGTATGTATGTGAACAAAGATGCGAATGACAAACAGGCCACGCGGAACGACCGCCGGTTTACCCGCATCGGCCGCATCCTGCGCAAGACCAACCTAGATGAGATCCCGCAGTTCCTCAACGTACTGGCGGGCGATATGTCCATCATCGGCCCGCGGCCGCATATGCTGAAACATACCGAGGAATATTCCCGCATCATTCAGCAGTATATGATCCGCCACTACCTGAAACCCGGCATCAGCGGCTGGGCGCAGGTGAACGGGTTCAGGGGGGAGATCACCGAAGACAGTCAGCTGCGCAAACGCGTAGAACACGATATCTGGTACATGGAGCACTGGTCCGTTTACCTGGACCTGCGCATCATATTCTTAACGGTGGCCAACACCATAAAAGGAGAAAAAAATGCATTTTGATCTGAACCGACAGGACATGCATTCGCACCTGCTGCCCGGCCTAGACGACGGCGCCAAAGACATGAACGATTCGATTTCCCTTATCCGGCAGCTGCATGCGCTGGGATATACGAAACTGATCACCACACCGCACATTATGTCCGGCATCTGGTACAACGATGCCGACACCATCCTGCCCGCGCTGGACGCCCTGCGCGCGGAAGTGGAAAAAGAAGGCATCAACGTGGAGCTGGATGCCGCCGCCGAATACCTGATGGACGATTATTTTGAATCGCTCCTGGATGACAAAACGCCGCTGCTCACCATCAACGGCAAATACGTGCTGGTGGAATTCCCGTTCATCGCGTTGCCGGTGAACTACCGTTCCGTGTTCTTCAACATGAAAATGGCGGGATACGAGCCCATACTCGCGCACCCGGAAAGGTATATGTACCAGCACGGCCAGCTGGATTTTTATCATGAGCTACAGGAAGCAGGCGTACTTTTGCAGGTGAATATTTTGTCGCTGCACGGATACTACGGCACACGGGTGCAGAAGATGGCCCTGCAGCTGGTAAACGCAGGGCTGGTACAGTTTACAGGCACGGACGCGCATCATCAGCGCCACCTCGATGTGCTTTGCCGTCCATTGCCGGATGCATCCGTTCTTACTAAATTGGGAGAAGCAGTGATAAAAAATGAACTGTTATAATCAAAATATTGTAATTTTAAAAAACACGTTAACCGCCGTATAATAGCGGCTTATTTAAAAACTGAATACATAAAACAAGGGTTGCATAATGATTTCTTCTACGGGAGCTAGCAAATTTCCTGAAAATAAGGGTCTTATCGAAGATGTATTCCATGAAATCCGATCCATTCTTTCCGGTATTTTGTCCAGCGTTGAATTGATTGAGTTGTATGGATCGGGCCAGTTTAGCCTGGAAAAGAGCGGGGAAAAGATCAACAGACAGGCCGGTGCGATTAAACTGCAGGTGATCGAGCTGGAATTCCTGTTGCAGAATGTGCGCATCATCCAGCACATCCTCAACAAATCCCTCACTTCCAAACGCGCGCCCACACAAATCGTGCGGCTGCTCAAAAACCAGGTGGAAGACGACCGGTACGCTCCCATGTTCGCAAAATGGGTGAACTTCTACACGAACAGCAACCGCGAGGTGGCCTATGTGGATGAATTCCTGGTAAAACAATTACTGCTCAACATGCTTTTCCGCATGCACCGCAATGCGGATATGAAAGAAATGCCCCGGCTGGATATCATTTTTGAGCCGGAGGCCGTGATACTCAAAGGAGTGTACCTTGCCAATGCAAACGACCGATCCCTGTCCTCCTCCATTTCCAGCATCGACCAGGAAAGTCTCCAGGCTTTCCTCGACCAGCGCATCTGCAGCCTGATTGCCTATGTGGCGGAGCTGCACGAAGGCCGGTTTGACCTTACCGCCCTCCCGGAAGGCCGGATAGAAATGCTGGTATCCATCCCCTACGATGTGAATTAAAATCTGTTTCTTTGCAGATCACATGTCGTTGTTCATCACATCATTAAATTCAGGCAGTAACGGTAACTGTTATTATATCGGCAACGCCGAAGAGGCGGTACTGGTAGACGTCGGCATTTCCTGCCGCGAAGTGGAGCGCCGTATGCGCCGCCTCGGCCTGACGATGGACAAGGTAAAAGCTATATTCATCTCCCACGAACATACGGACCACATCAGCGGCGTGCCGGTACTGGCCAAAAAATACCGCCTTCCCGTTTACATCACCGGGCAAACGCTCCAGCACAGCCGGATGCAGCTTTCCGGCATTCCTTTCCGCCCGCAGGAGCCTGTCACCATCGGGCAGCTCCAGGTCACCGCATTTGTAAAATACCACGACGCCTGCGACCCGCATAGTTTCCTTATCAGCGGCAACGGCGTTACCATCGGCGTGTTCACGGACATCGGGCAGTGCTGCGACCAGCTGGTGCTTCATTTCCGCCAGTGCCACGCGGCCTTCCTGGAAGCGAACTATGATACAGATATGCTGGAGAAAGGCAGGTATCCCGTTTTCCTGAAAAACCGTATCCGTGGCGGCCACGGGCACCTTTCCAACCAGCAGGCGCTGGACCTCTTCACGCAGCACAAGCCGGAAGGCATGCAGGTGCTGCTCCTCTCCCATCTTTCCCGCGACAACAACGATCCCACGCTCGTGCAGGAGATCTTCTCCCGGCACGCGGGCGCCGTGGAGGTAGCCGTCGCTTCCCGTTATGTAGAATCGAAAGTATACGAAGTATTCCCGGGGCAGCTAGTGGCCGCCCCCTTCGCGCCCATGCCCATACCCATTGTACACGAAATGCCGAAGAAAAAGAAAAGGTCCGCGATACCTTCAGCAGTGCAGAGTACCTTATTCTGAGGAGACGCCCGCAATCATGTGACGGAAGATCCTTCCGCTAAAGTGGCCGCCGCCGGCTTATTTCTCGGCCCTTTTCATCAGGAAATAACTCAGCGCCACCATCAGGATAATACCGGGCAGTATCAGGAAGTGCCAGCCCAGTTCCAGCCGGTGTGAATTCATATAAGAAATGGAGAATATCAGCATGATCACCAGGATAGCTTCCCAGAGCATCAGTTTCAGGTCACGGAGGGTTTTCACTTCCCGCAGCCAGGCGGGCATATCTTCTTCCAGCCGCATATCCACAAATATCCGGTAAATGCCGAACGCGAAGATCAGCAGCACCAGCGCCATCAGGAAATTGTCGAGCGATTGCAGGAGCAGCATGGCCGGCTCATGCGGCGTTTCGGAGAAAAACTCTTTGGAGAAAGTGATATATGCATGCACGGCTTTCACCACGCCCATCATTACAAACACCAGGGCGTTCAGCGCGCAGAAAACGCTGATGATGATATAAAGGACCCGGTAACGGAGCAGCCTTTTCATACCTGCAATGGTAGAGCATTACAAGATGAGCGGTTAGCCGGAAAGGACTTTATTTTGTCCGGATCGGTTACGATTGACCGGACAATCCCCCGCGTGCCCATTATCCCCTTCATCACCGGACTGTCAAAATACACCGCCGGATTGGAAAAAGCAGGCTTCCGGCTATAGCTTGGAACGCAAATCTCCGAAACGATGCGTTTATTCAACTCTTTATTGTTCCTTGCCTTTACCTTTTGTACCACCGCCGCGCAGGCGCAGAAAAGCAATGCCGCACCCTCGCAGCACCTGCGGTACAACTTCCCGTCAGACGCGCAGCTGAAGATGCAGAAAGTAAAGATCACCCACTCGGCTTACACTACCTACTTCTCTGTATTTAACTGGACCGGCGGGTACGCGGGCCTGCAACAAACGCCGGACAGCTCTTCCGGCGCTTCCAAAATACTGATCGCTTCCCAATGGGATCCGAATACGGCCGGCGGCGTTTTTGCCAAACTGGCTTATGCGGGTGAAAAAACAAAATACAGCCGCTTCGGCGGGGAAGGCGACGGCGCCAAGACCATCAACCCTTTTAACTGGGAGCTGAACACCTGGTACAACTTCGTGATCAAATGCTGGAAACAGGGCAATGAACAATACATCGCCACCTTTGTGCAGAACCTGGGCACCGGCGTATGGTTCCATACCTCCACCCTCCTGATACCCACCCGCGAGATTTACCTGGGCGCGCGCTCCGGCGCGTTCCTGGAAAACTGGGTGGGCGAAGACCCTCGCTGGGACGGCCGCTTTGTACGCAAAGCCTGGTTTAAGGACTGCTGGAACATGAACCCCAAAGGCGAATGGGAAAAATCCACCGCCCGCTGGTTCAGCGCGAACGACAACGACGCCCGCCGCAACGGCCGCTACGACCGTGCCTTCAACGCGGGATACAGTGCAAAAGAAGACGCCTATTTCATGGAACACGGCGGGGACGTACAGCCCGGCCCCGACTTTGGCACCGGCCGCCGTGTGGACCTTCCCGCGCAGGCGGGCCAGGGGGACAAACCCCAGCTCACCATCGGCGCCGTGGCTTCCCGGGAGGCAAAATACGAGGCGGGCGCGGTGAACGTAAGCTGGCTGCCCAACCCGTCCAAAAGCCCGCAATTCGCTTCTAAAGTGGAGATAACCGGCAAAGACGGCGTGGTGATACAGACCACGGAGGAAACGCTCCCGCAGAAACGCAGCGCGCAGATCAAAACTGAGCTGGCGAAAGGGGAATACAGCGCCAGGGTAACCATCACGGATATATTCGGCGGGATTTCCAAACCGCTGGCCGTGAAGTTTTCCGTTAAATAAAATTCTATGCACTGAAAGTACAGAGGATTGGAATCCGGACTGCTTCGGTGCTGATCCTCAACATTAGTGACCCAGGCAGGCGCAAAGCCCGTCATTGCGAGGAGCAGCAGCGCTAAAGTGGGTGGGGCGACGAAGCAATCTCCTCCATCGAATGGATGCACGCCAGGATATGGAGATTGCTTCGTCGCAGCTCCTGCGCAAATCCCCCGCGGCTCCTCGCAATGACGGCCTTTTCACAACGACGCCACAAACAAGGCCGGTTCTGTGGTAGATTTTCCCGCATGACTAAAAGCCCTTGCACTAAAGTGCATCGTTTTACCCCCTCCACGTTCCCGAATCATCCAGACAATCCCTAACTTAGTGACAGGAACAGATCACATGAACCCGGACATCCGCATCACCGCTCTCAACAGCCAGTCGCACGTCATTTCAGCGCTGGCGGACCTTATCATCGAAACAGTCGCCCATGGCGGCTCCGTAAGTTTTATGCACCCGCTTTCGCGAGACAAAGCCGTTGTTTTCTGGGAAGGTTCCCTGGCCGCCGCAACGCGGGGGGAACGCGTAGTACTGGGCGCTTACGAAGGAGATGAACTGACAGGAACGGTCACGCTGCTGCTGGACTGCCCGGACAACCAACCACACCGCGCGGAAATAGCAAAGATGATGACGCGTGTAAACCGCCGTGGCCAGGGGATTGCACGTTCGCTGCTGCAAGCCGCCGAAAAGATCGCCGTTGAGCGCGGTAAAACGCTGCTTACGCTGGATACCGCCGAAGACGAAGGCGCGGCGGGGTTATATGAAAAAATGAATTATCAGAAGGCTGGCCTGATACCTGATTTCGCACTCAAACCGCATGGCGGACTGACGGGGACCATCCTGTATTATAAGCGGATCGGGTAACGGCGGTTACTTCTCCACGACGATATTAAACGTTTCATTCAGCACGATCTTCCCTTCCACATCGCCGCCATCCACCTTCAGGCCTTTGATCTTTCCCGTTTTGCCTTTGGTAAGCAGGTTTGCGAGTTGTTTATCGCTGAGTTTTTTGCCGAACACTTCAAAAGGTACCTTGAATCCGCATACGGAGAAATTGCCGCAGCCATAGGCCGTGTTGCCTTTTTTTACCGGGTGGGTTTTGCATTTGGGGCATAAGAGGCTGTCCAGCTCAACGGCTTTCTTCGGTGCGCGGGGTTTCGGCTCCTCTTCTTTCACAGGCGGGGCCTCCGGGGCGATGGTGATCGATCTGCCGGTATTGTTTTTTACTTCCTGCGTGAGGTCCACCACCATCTGGATCAGCTCCTGCTTGAAGGTCTCCATCGCGTATTCGCCCTTTTCGATCAGGCGCAGCTTTCGTTCCCAGTTGCCGGTCAGCTCCGGACTTTTCAGCAATTCGTTCTGGATCGTATCTATCAGGTCCATGCCCGTCTGCGTGGCAAAGATGTTTTTCTTTTTTTTCTCGATGTATTTCCTGCGGAACAGCGTTTCGATAATATTGGCGCGCGTGGAGGGCCGGCCGATACCGTTGTCTTTCAGCAGCTCCCGCATTTCCTCGTCCTCCACCTGTTTGCCCGCCGTTTCCATGGCGCGCAGCAAAGTGGCTTCCGTGTAGGGTTTGGGCGGGGAGGTTTTGCCTTTGTGGATACGCGGCTCATGCGGGCCGCTTTCCCCCACTTCAAACACCGGCAGTATCTTTTCCGCTTCTTCCTGCTCCTCGCCTTCTTTTTGCGTGGGAGCGTCGTTCGCATACACTTCTTTCCAGCCGGGCTCCAGTATCTGCTTGCCTGTGGCTTTAAATTCCACCTGGCCTACTTTCCCCAGCACGGTGGTATTGGATATTTTACATTCCGGGTAAAAGGCCGCGATAAAACGGCGCGCCACCAGGTCGTAGATTCGTTTTTCGTCCAGGTGCAGGTTTTCCGGGTATATGCCGGTAGGGATGATGGCATGGTGATCCGTTACTTTTTTATCGTCAAATACGGATTTCAATTTGGGGATGGGCTTTTGCAGGATGGGCGCGATCAGGTTCGCGTAAGGCGTCATGTCTTTGAGGATACCTTCGATCTTCGGGTGAAGGTCTTCCGAGAGGTACGTCGTATCCACACGCGGGTAAGTGACCAGTTTTTTTTCGTAGAGGTTCTGGATGTGTTTGAGCGTATCGTCCGCGGAGTAACCGTATTTTTTATTGGCCTCCACCTGCAGGGCGGTAAGGTCGAAGAGGCGGGGATTGCCTTCTTTGCCTTCTTTCCGTTCGAAGGAAGTGATCTCGAAAGGATGTTCCTTCAGGTACACCAGGCCTTTCTCCGCGCGTTCCACCTGCACGATGCGGTCGATGGTGGCGGTGAACTCCACTTTTTTATACAAGGTTTTCAGCTCCCAGTATTCGGCGGACACAAATGCGTTGATCTCTTTCTGCCGTGCCACGATCATGGCCAGCGTGGGCGTTTGCACCCGGCCGATGGACAGCACCACTTTTCCCTGCGCGAATTTTTTGGTGAACAGCCGCGTGGCGTTCATGCCCAGCAGCCAGTCGCCAATGGCCCGGGCGCTGCCGGCGGCATAGAGGTTATCATACTGACTGCTTTCGCGGAGCTGGCTGAAACCATTGCGGATGGCTTCTTCCGTGAGGGAGGATATCCAGAGCCTTTTTACGGGCGCGGCGCATTTGGCTTTGAGCAGTACCCATCGCTGGATAAGCTCGCCTTCCTGCCCGGCGTCCCCGCAATTGATCACTTCTTCTGACTGCCCCACCAGTTGTTCGATCACTTTAAACTGCTTCTGCACTCCTGAGTTGTCTATCAGCTTGATACCGAAGTGCGGCGGGATCATGGGCAGATCTTCCAGCCGCCAGTATTTCCAGTATTCGTAATAATCATGCGGTTCTTTCAGCGTACAGAAATGCCCGAACGTCCAGGTGACCTGGAAGCCGTTACCTTCATAATAGCCGTCTTTTCTTTGTTTAGCGCCCAGCACTTCTGCAATATCCCTTGCCACACTGGGCTTTTCCGCAATACAAACTTTCATACCTGCGCCAAAGGTCGCGCATCCGGGGGAATTTTTAAAACGGGAGGTTGTTTATCGCTGAATTCATTCATACCGCGTCTGTCTGCCGCAACCGGATCTATTCCTAAACACTCAGCACACCCCGGAACCCCCTGACGGCATAATAAGACTGCGCGCCGTTATGATAAGTAAAGACCCTGCCGTAGCGGCGGTCGCAGAAAAGTGCCCCGCCCAGCTCCCTGACATCATCCGGCGTATGCACCCAGCTGGACGTTTTTATATCGAATTCTCCCAGTTCCTGCAACGCACGGTATTGTTCTTCCGTCAGGAGCTCAACACCCATATCAGCGGCCATTTCCGTAGCGGTATTTTCGGGCTTATGTTCTTTCCGGGATTCCTTCCCTTCGTAGTCGTAACAAGTACTTCTGCGGCCTTTGGGGCTTTCCGCCGAACAATCATAGAAGATATATTCTCCCGTCTTTTTATCATGGCCTACCACATCCGGTTCGCCCCCTGTTATCTCCATTTCATTGAGCGACCAGAGTTTTGCGGGATGGGCTTCCAGCCTCGCCTGTACTTTGATCCATTCAATACCTTTATGGCGGCTCTTGTTCTTCTCAAAACGTTTCTGTAATATTTTGAGCAGTTCGTCCCGCAGTTCCGCCGACAGCTTTTTGTTTACTTTGGTCATTTTAGTCGCTTTGAATTACTGAAATGAGTTTTCTATTCGCTGCCCTGAAGCACCAGGATCAGCTATAACATCCACCCTTCGTTCCATTACGCAGCTACATGACTGCAATATAATGCAGTTATCTGACTGCGCAAACTTTTCCCTGGTATTTTACTATTTGTCCAATACCCTCATCCTGTACGCATTCATCGCCGTCACCCCCAGCCTGTCCACCAGCCGGTAATTCACCACCACGCCCACCGCCGCTCCCACCACGGGCAGCAGCTGCCCCAGCTTCGCCAGGTCTATATGGTCGCGGTATTCCTGCTGAAAACTCAGCCAGTCGAATGCGTTGATGTCCTCCGGCATATCTTTGCTTTTCCGGTCCCAGTCCCTGATCTGCTCAAATACTTTCTGGCGGTGCTGCTGGCTGCTGAACGCCAGTTGGAATATATTAAGGATGTACACTCTTTCTTTGTAATCATTCACGTCGAACCCGTAAAAGGCGGCGATATCGAACAGCAGTTTCAGTTTCATACCCAGCAGTATCGGGAAGTCCGCCAGGCCCAGCAGGATGCCGCCCGCGCCGGTAACGCCACCCTCGGCGGCCGCGGTCTTTTTGTAGAAGTCCACCCGCCTGCGCACCGCCTCTTCCAGTTCAAAAAAAGAAGGGAACTCCGGCGCACGGGGTGCCGTATAGGCGGAACCGTACAGCACGCCCCGCACCATCTGTTTGATTGTGGCGGTGATGGCATTGTGCACCTTGTCCGGTATCAGTTTGTTGATGCGGACCTGCACCCGTTTGGACAGCCTGTCTGTGAAAGAGGGCGCTTTCTGCATTTTCCACTGCCAGGTTTCCATTTCCGCTCTTGCCTGTGCTTCGTATAACATGCCTGTTTTTATTTATGGAAAGAAAAGTAATTTGCATCAATAAGCCATGCGCCTCTGCCATTATATTTTCCCTGTATTGCTCATCATGCTCGCCGCCTGTGAAGAAAAAAAGCCGGTGCGGGAGCAGCCTTCCGTTCCCGCCGTGGTAAAAACGCCACCTATGAGCATGCAAAAACTCAGCCGTAAAGTGAAGGAGCTCCGTGAATACGCCCGCCGCAAGGGATATAATACGCGTTATGCCTGTTTTATAGATTTCGGGGTGTTTTCGGGCAATAAACGGTTCGTGTTTTTTGATCTTGAAAAGGACAAACCTGTCAGCTCCGCGCTCGTCTGCCATGGCCAGGGGCCGGACTACCGGATGGAGACGGTGCCTTTTTCCAACACACCGGGCAGCCTGTGTTCCTCTCCCGGCAGGTACCGCATCGGCGGGAAATACAGCGGCCGCTTCGGTACGGCTTATAAGCTGCACGGGCTGGACGAAAGTAATTCCAATGCGTTTGAAAGATTTGTGGTATTACACGGCCATTCCTGCGTGCCGATGGTGGAATCGGAAGGGGGCATCTGCCGCAGCGACGGCTGCCCCACGCTGAACCCGCGTTATTTCAGTACGATACAGCCTTACCTGGATAAAGCATCAAAACCGGTGCTGCTGTGGGTCTACCGCTAACGGCCGTTCCTACGCGTCTTTTTCTTCATCATCCTCATGTACCACCAGCCGGCAAGGTAGCTGGCTGCTGCGGTACACCGTTTCCGCGCCCTCGTCCGCATCTTCCTCCCCGATCCTTTCAAATAATATACGCGCAGCTTCTTCTCCCATTTCAAAGGAACTCTCCTCGATGGAAGCCAGCGGCTTGTGATCCAGGTGGTGCAGGATAGGCAGGTTGCCAAAGCCGGTGAACTGTACCTTGTCTACCAGGGCGGGGTAATATTTTTTCAGGTAATCTATGGCGTCGAGGGTAACGTAGTTTTTGAAAGTGACAATGGCGGTGGGCGGCTCCGGCAGTTGCATGAGACGCTTCATGGCGCTGAAAGTGCCGGCCCGCGTAAGGTCCACGCTCTCTGTAAGCTCCTCCCTGAAAGGAATATGGTGATTGGCCAATGCCTGTTTGTATCCTTCAAAACGCGCCTGGCTGGTGCGCATGCCCGCCGGGCCCATCAGGTGGGCGATATGCCGGTGGCCTTTCCCGATGAGGAATTCTGTGGCCATCACCGCGCCGTCATGGTTGTTGGACGATACGTAGTCGAACTGGCCGGACTTCGGCTCGCGCCCGATACATACCACGGGAATGCCGATGGACAGCAGCTTCTGGAAGGGCAACATGTCCACCCGGTTCTTGGTAATGGATACGATCACGCCGTCCACCCGGTTGCGTATCATCACGTCCACGATCTTTTCTTCCTTCTGTTCGTCTTCATGCGACTGCGTGAGGATCACGTTATAACCGTGTTTTTCAGCCGTTTCCTCCACCCCGTTTGCCGCCACAGCATAATACTGGTCCAGGATGTCCGGGATGATAAGGCCGAGGGTGAAAGACTTATTCAGTTTGAAGTGCCTTGCGGCCTCGTTCGGGATATAGTTCAGCTCTTTTGCGAGCGCTTTTACCCGCTCGCTGGTGTAAATACTGATGGACGCATCATTATTTAATGCCTTCGATACGGTCGAAACCGACATATTCAGCTTTTTGGCAATATCTTTTATAGTGACCCCTCTTTTCATGAAACCTGAATTGTGCCTGGCATGATACGAAATCTATTTCAAACGTTGTAAATCTATTTTTCTCATGATCGCCCGGATTAAATCGATTGCAATTACTAAATTGGTTGCAGGATTTAACAGTTGAACAGTGATCAATTTCTTTTTTCGGGACTAAACTTAACTTAACCACGGGACAGACAATCCTTTTAAAGTAACAGCTAACACAATTATTTCACGTTAAAAATTCACTTAGATTCCGCGTTCTGTAGATTCTCAGATTCCACACACTCACATATCGTTTCCATTTTCTAAATCCACAAACTGATCCACAATGACAATTAGTATCAGGAGCAAGCTTGTATTGCTATCCTCGGGCTGTTGTGCGCTTACCTTTATGCTGTTTATGGCCGGTAATCCCGCTTTTGCCAAAATTCATACCACTCACCGCCTTCTCGATGCCCGCTTCGCCAAAACGGTGAAAGGCACCATCAAAGATCAGACAGGCCGCGCTTTACCGGGCGTCACCGTGCAAGTGGAAGGCACCAGCAAAGGAACATCCTCGGACGAGAACGGGAATTTTGAACTGAAAGACGTGCCGGACAACGGCGTGCTGGTATTTTCCTTCATCGGTTACCAGACCCTCAAAGCGCCCGTGGCATCCACCGCTTCATGGAATATTATTTTAAAGGACAATGCCACCGAGCTGGACCAACTGGTGGTAGTAGGTTATGGTACGCGTAAAAAAGCGGACGTGACCGGCGCCATAGCCCAGGTGAAAGTAACACAACTGGAAAATGAAAATCCTTCCAACGTGCAGGATGCGCTTCGCGGAAACATTCCCGGCCTGAACGTTACGTCTTCCAACTCCGCCAAAGGCGGCGGCGACCTCGTAGTGCGCGGCCGTTCTTCCGTGAGCGCCGGTTATTCCCCGCTCATCGTACTGGACGGGGTGATCTACCCCGGTGCGCTCAGCGACATCAACCCGAATGACATACAGACCATAGACGTACTGAAAGACGCCAGCGCCGCGGCCGTTTACGGCGCCAAGTCCGCCAAAGGCGTAGTGCTCATCAGCACCAAACGCGGTACCAAAGCAAAACCCACCATCACGCTGAACTCAAACATCGGCCTTTCAACCATTGCGATGGACCAGCCGCTGTACGACGGCCCCGGCTTCGTAAAGTGGAGAACGGACGTGATGAAAAGCGTCAACGCCGGCGCGCAGCCCTACCGCTTCGACGATCCGCGCAACCTGCCCTCGAACATCACCATCGATCAGTGGAAGGCGTACGACAACTCGCAGGGCGACCCGGTGGACATCTGGCTGAACCGCCTGAAGATACTCCCCGTGGAAGTACGCAATTACAAAGCGGGTAAACAAACGAACTGGTACGACATGATGTTCCAGGACGGCCTTCGCAACGACCATACCATCAGCGTGGGCGGCCGTGGCGACAGGGTGACCTATTACATCTCCGCCGGGTATACGAACAACGAAGGTTTTATCGTAGGCGATAAATTCTCCACCTTCAGGACCCGCATCAACCTCGAAGCCAAAGCGGCGGACTGGGCTACCGTAGGCATCAATATGCAGTTTGCGGACCGCGACGAAAGCCAGGTGCCGGTAGACTGGGCCCAGATGGTGAACGCATCCCCCTGGGGCGAAGTGTACAAAGACGATGGCGTGACCCTGCGCGACAGCCCGAACGACGACGTGGGCAACAATACCAATCCTTTCCTCAACAACGTATACCAGGACCGTCTTCAGAAGTTCAACACCCTCTTCGGCTCGCTGTACCTGAAGGGCAACCTGGGGTATGGATTTTCCTACCAGGTGAACTTCACGCCCAACTTCGAATTCGCCCGTTATTTCAACGCGAACCTCGCGAAAGACTTCCGCTACGCCGCCCGCAGGGGCTACGCCGTACGCAGGCAGGAGAACCTTTACAACTGGCAGCTGGACAATATCCTCAGCTGGGTAAAATCTTACGGTGAACACGACTTTGACGTAACACTGCTGTTCAACGCCGAGAAGTTCCAGAGCTGGCGCAACCAGATGGAGAACGAAGGTTTTGACCCGAACGACAACCTTACCTGGCACAACATCGGCGCGGGCATCAAACCCGTGATCTCCAGCTTCGACTCCGTGTCCACCGGCGATGCGATGATGGCCCGCCTGAACTATGGCTTTAAACAAAAATACCTGCTCACCGCTTCCATCCGTAGGGACGGTTACTCCGCCTTCGGCGCTTCCAACCCGCGCGCGAACTTCCCCGCGGTTGGTTTAGGCTGGGTATTCTCCAAAGAAAGTTTTGTACAGATACCCTGGATGGATTTTGGTAAACTGCGTATATCCTGGGGCGTGAACGGCAACCGCGAGATCGGCCGCTACCAGGCGCTGGGCGACCTTGCCACCGGCAAATACCAGTACGTAACACCTGCCGGTCAGCTGGTACTCGTATCGCAGCTGTACGGCAACCGCATGCCGAACCCTAACCTGAAATGGGAAAAAAGCACTTCTTATAACCTTGGCCTCGACTTTGGATTACTTAAAAACCGCCTGAGCGGTTCCGTGGATGTGTACGACAAACGCACCAAAGACCTCCTGGTACTGAAGACCATCTCCGACGTAACCGGGTATTTCAACGTAATGGACAACCTCGGCGAGGTGCAGAACAAAGGTTTTGAACTGAGCCTGAACAGTGTGAACATTGACCAGGCCGGCTTCCGCTGGAGAAGCAACCTGAATTTCTCGCTGAACCGCAACAAGATCATCAGCCTCTACGGCCCGGTGGACATCAAAGACGCAAGCGGTAAAGTAATAGACCGCCGCGAGCTGGACGACCGCGCGAACCGCTGGTTCATCGGCCACGAGCTGGACGAGATCTGGGACATGCGCATCCTGGGCGTATGGAAAACCAGTGAGGCCGCCGAAGCCGCGAAGTACGGCGTAAAACCCGGCGACTTCAAACTGGAAGACAAAAACGGCGACGGCAAATTCACGGACGATGACCGCCAGTTCCTCGGCTACCGCACTCCCCGCTTCCAGTGGACATTAAGGAACGAGTTCTCCTATAAGAACTTCGACTTCTCCTTTATGTTCTACTCCAGCTGGGGCCAGCAGGCTTCGTACAACATGGCTAAAAACAACAGCGGATTCATCGACCGTCAAAACTCCTACGTGCTCCCTTACTGGACGCCCGAGAACCAGATCGACAACGCGGCAAGGCTCTTCTCCAACAATGGCAGCCTGAGCTTTGACGTGTACCGCAAAGCGTCATTCATCCGCCTGAGCACCGTAGCCCTGGCATACACCATTCCCCCCAGGCTGATCAACAAATACGGCATTGAAAGCTTCAAGCTGTTCGCCAACGTGAGCAACGCCGGTATTTACAAGCCTAACTGGGGCTTCTGGGATCCTGAATACGTGTATGGCAGCAACAATCCGCCCGCGCGTAACTGGTCATTCGGTTTGAACGTAACGCTTTAATTGATTTCACAAAAACCTGAGTTATGCTTTTTCGATCAAAACATATCACCTTCTTTACGATAATGACCGCCGCCGTGCTGGTAGCCAGCAGCTGCGGTAAGGACTGGCTGAAGCCGGAGCCTTTATCTTTTTACGAGCCTGACCTCACGTATGTGGACGCCGCCGCTATGCGAGCCGCGCTGGTAGCCTGCGCCCGCAATGCCAGGATCGAATATTACGGGGACAATCCGCCCATCCTCACCGAAATGTTGTTTTCCGAAGTAACCGTGGAAGGCGTAACGGACAAGTCCGGCCCGCCGCAGGACCTGAACCTGCTTATCACGCCGGACCTGGCGAATGAGAACAATGCGGACCGCGCGAGGATCTTCCATTACTGGAGCGAAGGCTACAAAGGCATCAAATACGCGAATACGATAATTTCGAGGATAGACAATGCCAAATACGCCAGCGCCGCGGAAAGGAACGCCATTCTCGGCTCCGCCTACTTCCACCGCGCCATGCGTTATTACCGCCTCTGCATGCAGTTTGGTGATGTACCGGCCGTCATGAAAGAACACACCGCGCCCAAAACGGACTTCTTTTCCACCAAACGCGACGTGATCCTCGAATACATCAAAAAAGACCTGGACTCCGCCAAAGGCTGGGTAGGCGACAACGTAAACCGTGGTGAAGTGACCAAAGGCGCCATCCTGCACCTGCTCACCAAAGTGAACCTCGCACTTGGAAAATTCGATGACGCCATCGCCTCCGCTACCGCGGTGATCAACGGCGGGCAGTATTCCCTGATGCGCCAGCCTTTCGGCGCCACCAAAAAGAACGTGATCTGGGACCTTCACCGCCCGGAGAACAAAGCGCTGGGTGAAAACAAAGAAGGCCTGTTCCTCATCATCGACCGCTTCGGCGACGGCGGCTACGACGGCGGTATGCGTATCATGCGCCAGGCAGTACCGTTATGGGGGTCTAACATCAACAGCCCTTCCGGTAAAAAAGGCACGAACGACAATACCAACCAGGAATATGTGCAGAGCAATTTCTACGGAAGGGGCATCGGCCGCTGCCGGCCCACGCCCTACAGCCAGTACGATATCTGGTCGGACACCAGCGATCTGCGTCACAAAAAAGGCAACTGGATGAGCATGGAAGACCTCGTGTACAACGATATAGGCCTGAAAAACTCCAACGACACCTGGTACATGAAGAACCTCCAGCTGCGCAACAGTACCGGCGGCCTGCTGTGCACAGACACGATCCGCTGCTGGTTCGGCTGGCCTCACTACAAGATATTCATCCCGGACACGGAGAACTCACCCATGCAGGGCGGCCACACTGACTGGTACATTTTCCGCCTCGCGGAAACGTACCTGTTGCGCGCCGAAGCATACTATTGGAAAAATGAATTGGGACTGGCCGCCAACGACATCAACGAGGTGAGGACCCGCGCACAGGCCAAGCCCATAGATGGCGCGCAGGTCACCATCGGCACCATCCTGGACGAGCGCGCCCGCGAGCTGTTCTTCGAAGAACCGCGTAAAACAGAGCTGACACGCATCGCACTGCTGTTTGCAAAGACCGGTAAACCGGCCTACAATGGCAAAACCTACCAGCTGGACAACTTCTCCGAGAACAACTTCTGGTACGACCGCGTGATCGAAAACAACGTGTTTTACCGCACCGGCATCGTGACCAACCACGGTGACAAATACACGGTGAGCCCGTACCATGTGTTCTGGCCCGTGCCCTCCCGATCCCTCCAGTCGAACCCGAACGGGGTGATCAACCAAAACAAGGGATACGCCGGCTTTGAGAAAAATGTCCCCGCATCAGATCAGATTGTCGATTAGCATACACTTTAGCACAATGGAAAACAGGGCCGCCCTCTCGCAGGGCGGCCTTTTTTTTATTGATCCCAGCGTTAGCTAAAACTATGCACTTTAGTGCAAGGGCTTTAGTCATGCGGGAAAATCTACCACAGAACTGACCTTGTTTGTGGCGTCGTTGTGAAAAGGTCGTCATTGCGAGGAGCAGCGGGGGATCTGTGCAGGAGCTGCGACGAAGCAATCTCCATATCCTGGAGTACATCCATTCAATGGAGGAGATTGCTTCGTCGCCCCACTCACGTTAGCGCTGCTGCTCCTCGCAATGACGGACTTTGTGGTATTTTAGTTTTGAATATATTGCAGCTATTAATCCTTTTTTCAGCTAAAGCTATGACCCACGCGAACCCACATACGATCATGCGCAGCGTACTGCTGATCATCACCGGTTTCTTTTACATGATGCCGGGGCTCCGCGGCCAGGTAAAAGACACTATAACGGTCAGCCAAGCAGGGGACTTTGATGCAGCCCAATATAAACCCATAGCCGTGTATAAGGGAGACATGAAGGAACTGGCCAAAGCAGTTGAAAAAAAGTATGCTGCAAAGCAGTATCCGCCGGCGGCCGATTCCGCCCTCATATTCAGAGCCTTTGTAGATAAACACCCTTTGAATGCGCTGGAGAAGCTCGAATTACTCGAAGGAAGAAGATCCGCATTTTCGGATCTTATCAGCCAGTCGCTCAGGGAATCCGGAAGGTCCTGGCGGCCCATGCTCCAGGGAGGCCGCAGCGTGAAGAGTTATATCTGGGTGATTGCCCGGTTAAATGGCGACGGGAGTATTACTTTGTCCACCGGTAATGATAATGATATGTAGTAAATAGCATTTTTATTTTCTATTTTTAGACTATCCGAAAACCATCTTATTCCACAGTTATGTCACAGTTCTCCATCAACCGCCGCCACTTCCTGAAAGGCGCCACCGCAACACTCGTATTGTCCGCCCTCGGCGCGGACGCGCTGGATGTGCTGCATCCGCCTAAAACATACCGCGTGGGCCTGATAGGCACAGGCTGGTACGGTAAAAGCGACCTGTTCCGCCTCATCCAGGTAGCTCCTGTGAACGTGGTGGCCCTCTGCGATGCGGACAACCAGCTGCTCACAGAAGCGGGCGCCATGGTGGCCCAACGGCAGAAAAGCGGCGCAGTGCCCAAATTGTACCGGGATTACCGCAAACTGCTGGGGGAAAACGAACTGGACATTGTGCTCATCGGCACACCGGACCACTGGCATGCATTGCAGACCATCGATGCGCTGAAAGCAGGCGCGAATGTGTACGTACAGAAACCCATCAGCGTGGACGTGCTGGAAGGTGAAGCCATGGTGGCCGCCGCCCGGAAATACGGCAAAGTGGTGCAGGTGGGCACGCAGCGCAAAAGCACCCCGCACCTGATAGACGCGAAGAAAAATATCGTAGATGCGGGACTGTTAGGAAAGGTATCGCATGTGGAAATGTGTTGTTATTATCACATGCGGAACAATGGCAACCCGCCGCTGCAGGCCGTGCCGGATTACTTCGACTACGAAATGTGGACCGGCCCCGCTCCCCTCCGCCCCTTTGACGGCATGCCGCACACCCGCTGGTGGCGCACCTTCATGGAATACGGGAACGGTATCATGGGCGACATGTGCATTCATATGCTGGACACCGTGCGCTGGATGCTCCAGCTCGGCTGGCCAAACCGCATAAGCTCCACCGGCGGCATCTATGTACAGAAAGAAGGCAAATCGAACATACCCGATACACAAACCGCCATCTTTGAATACGACGACCTCAACTGCGTATGGCAGCACCGTACCTGGGGCACGCCCGCCGACCCGAAGTATCCCTGGGCCTTTACCCTCTACGGCGAAAAAGGCACGCTCAAAGCCAGCACCATGAGTTACGACTTCATCCCGCAGGGCAAGGGCGAGCCCATTCATAAGGATGTAGTGTACGAAAAAGAAAAGTATCCCGAAGATGTGACCGAAAAAGCGATCGAGCTGAATGCCGCTCCCGCCACGCGCCTGCATATGGTCAACTTCCTGGAAGCGATCGCCAGCAAAGGCAGACCTGTGGCGGACATTGAAGAAGGGCATATTTCCACCGCCAGCTGCATACTCGCCAATATCTCCCTGCAAACCGGCAGGCCCGTCGTATACGACCCGCGCAACCGGATCATCGTAAATGACCGCGAAGCCACCGGGCTGCTGCAAAGGCCTTACCGCCAGCCATGGGAACATCCGGCAGCGGGGCTCTTAAAGGCTTGATACCCCACTCTCATTTTTGCGCACAACTTGTCAATTTTTATATTGACTACCGGCCATCAGGGCCCGGAAATTTCCAGGCCCTGATTTTTTTCGCGGCAAAAATTACCCGCTTTTTCGTTTGTATTTGTTTTTCAATGCTTTAGGAAATCCGCACCGTATGGCAAGGCTACCTCCATCCACCTGCAATCCTTCGGTGATCCTTCGGCCGTGTTCGGTCGCGGTACGGGTTTGAGGGTGTTTCACCGAAGGATGACCGGAGGATGACCGGAGGATCACCGAAGGATCGCCGAAGGAAGACCGTTCAATAAAAACAGGGATACATGCATATGGGTGGAGCGCCCCGATAAAGCCTTTTTTAGCCCCCTGGCTGAATGATTTGCCCTTTCACATACCTACCAGCCGGGCGCCCCGGGATCGCCCGGATCCGGTCAATTTCGCATGGCGGTATTTTTAAAGGATCAGTTTTGTGAAAGGAATATAAACAACTGTTTTTTCAACGCTGGTAAAGCTCCAGCGGCAGCCCGTCAGGGTCTGTGAAGAAAGTGAACTTCTTCCCGGTGAATTCATCGGTGCGGATCGGTTCTGCCACTACGCCCTTTTCCAGCAGAGCGGTGGCCGCTGTTTCCACATCATCCACTTCAAACGCGAGATGCCGTAAGCCGCGGGCTTCGGGGCCGGATGGGCGGGGCGGCGGGGATGGAAAGGAAAACAGTTCGATGAGGTAACTCCCGTTCAGGGCCAGGTCCAGCTTCCAGGAATCGCGGGCGGCGCGGTAGGTTTCCGCCTGGATGGTAAAGCCGAGCACATCTGTGTAAAAGGTTTTGGAGCGTTCGTAATCCGAGCAGATGATGGCGATATGGTGCACTTTGTTGAGTGAAAGCATATCACAAATGTAAAGAGGCTGCATCGTTAATGACGCAGCCTCTCAGGGTTTTCAGGGAATTGCTATATATTTTTAATTTTTTGGGGACATTGATTCCATCTCTTTCAGGCGTTTTAATGCGTCCTGCTGTTTCAGCAGTCCGTAGCCAATGCCGCTCGGGTTGAGCGTACTGCCTGTCTGGTAGGGGTATTTATCAAAGTCGCTGAAGAAAGCTTTGATCCTTCCCTGGATGGGTACCAGCAGCCACATCTGGTCGGCCATAAAACGTATCCATCCACCGGCTTCTTCCTGCGCTCTTTCATATGGGTCCATACGAAGGTTGGTGATTGCCGCCCAGGACGTTACTTTTCTTGAACCGGTGGCAATATTGCCGTCAACAACGGCGAAAGACAGTTTCCAGTCGTTCCAGCGAACGGCATTCAGGTTACCTCCCTGGTCAAAATAAAATAGTTCCTCACGCGGGCCTTTTTTTTCTTTTCCTTCAAAATAAGGCATGAAGTTATAGCCGTCCAGTTTTACCTTGAAACTTTTCCCGGCGCCCGACCATCCGTTAGCCATGCGCTGCTTAATGTCGGGAATGCCTGCTGCCGCGGAAAACGTGGGGAACCAGTCTATGGTGCTGATGATATCGTTGATGACCGTTCCTGGTTTTACGACACCGGGCCAACGCACCATCATCGGCACCCGCAAGCCGCCTTCCCAGGTAGTGCCTTTTTCGCCTTTGAACGGTATCATGCCGCCGTCAGGCCAGCTGCCTACTTCAGCGCCGTTATCTGTCGTATACAGTACGATGGTGTTATCCGCAATGCCAAGGTCATCCAGCTGTTTGAGCAGCTCTCCCACCATCAGGTCATGTTCGGCCATGCCGTCCGCTTCGAGTCCTTTACCTGTAACCCCTACGGACGCAGGTTTCAGGTGCGTCCATACGTGCATGCGGGTGGCGTTGAACCATACAAAGAAAGGCTTGTCCTGTTTCACCTGGTCGCCAATATATTGTTTCGCGGCGGAAAGGAATTCTTCATCGACTGTTTCCATTCTTTTGGTGTTCAGCGGGCCGGTGTCTTCAATTTTGCCGTCGGCAGTAGATTTTATCACACCGCGCGGCCCGTATTTCTTTTTGAATTCGGGGTCTTTCGGATAGAAATATCCTTCGGGTTCTTCTTCAGCATTGAGATGGTAAAGGTTACCGAAGAACATATCAAAGCCGTGCCTGGTGGGCAGGTGCTTATCCTGGTCGCCCAGGTGGTTCTTGCCGAACTGAGCCGTGCCGTATCCCTGCGCCTTCATCACATTGGCGATGGTGGGCATCCAGTCTGCGATCCCGTGTGGGTCTCCGGGCATACCGATGGTAAGCAGTCCGGTGCGGAAGGGCTCCATGCCAAGGATAAACGAAGCACGTCCGGCTGTACAGCTCTGCTGTGCATAGGCGTCTGTGAAAAAGGCACCTTCCCTGGCGATGCGGTCAATATTGGGTGTGCGATATCCCATCATACCATGAGTGTAGGTGCTTATCTGGCTCTGGCCGATATCGTCACCAAAAATGACAAGAATGTTTGGTTTCTTTTGTGCGTACAGGCAACCGGCACCCAGCAACATGCATTGCGTAAAAAATAGGAATTTCCTGATCATACTATTATGATTTAAAAGTTCAGACCGATAACATTGATGAGAGAGCTTGTATGCCAGGAGCTGTACAGGAACTAAAATTAACGCATATAAAAAAGCATGGCAGGCACAAAAGGGCAAATTATTGGCGGGAAAAGTTTTCTAGCGGATGAGGGTGACCGTACCCCTGCGGCTGAACAGGCGGCCGTTGTAATCAGTGCCCTGCACCATCCACACGTAAGTACCAGCGGCGGCGGGATCGCCCTTAATAGTGCCGTCCCAGGGAGCGGACAGGGCGGAGGTTTCAAATACAAGGTGACCCCAGCGGTCCCAGACCTTGAAGAAATCCAGCTTCGGCACGCCCGGCGCGATGACTTTAAAATAATCATTCACCCCGTCGTGGTTCGGCGTGAAGCCGGTGGGCACATAAAACTCCGGCCCTGTATATACTTTTACAAATAGCTGGTCTTCTTCGCGGCAGCCTTCCGGTGAAGTGACCACCAGGTTGAACAGCTGATCTTTTTGCAGCACCGCCACGGGATCGCTGATATAAGGATTATCGAGGCCGGCGGCGGGCGTCCACTGGTAATGAAGGTCCTCTCCGTCCGCCTGCGCGTTCAGCTGTAAAGGCTGGCCTTTGGCGATGAGCGTATCACGGCCGGCGCGTACATTGATGTCCGTTACGCCCACCTGCATGTTCACCGGTTTGGCGGCGCATCCGTCCTGCGAAATGGCATGTACCCTCGCGGAATATTTACCGCCCGCCGGGAAACGGTACGCCACATCTTTCTGCCAGAGCGTATCCTCTCCGATGCTCCAGTACCACCGCGCGATGTTGATCGCCGGGGTGTTATTGGTACCCGTGAAAATATTATCCTGCCCGATGCAGGCGTTCCTGCCGATGCCGCCGATCTCCGGCGTGGGGAATACGGACATCGTTTGCGTCGCATCGCTGGCGCAGCCTTCGGCGCTTACCACTTCGAGATGTATGGGATAACTGCCGGGGGCGGTGTAAGGCGCGATTGGATGTTGTGCGGACGAGGTGCGCCCGCCCCCGAAATCCCACGACCATTTGGCCGCTGTGCCCACTTTTATTGCCGTTTCATCTTTCATCTGCAAAGGATCGCCAAGGCAGAGGGGTTGCGGCCCGAACTTCACCTCCGGGTAAGACCCGATGGTAACGGTATTGCGCAGCGTATCGGAGATGCAACCGCTGTTATCTTCTATCACGAGTTTGACGGCATATTTACCGGCTTCAGCATAGAGGTGCGGCGGAGGCGCGGGCACGGTGAGTTTGGTGCCGTCCCCGAGGTCCCAGTACCAGCGGGTGATGCTGCCGAAGGAGCTGGAATTGTCTTTGAAAGTAACGGGTGTACCGTCGCAGAATATCTGCCCGCCGTTGAAATTAAACGAAGGATGCAATGCGGCGCAGAATTGCTGCACATTCGAGGAACCGCCGGTGGAGCCGGCAAACCCCCAGTACACCATCGGGTTGCTTCCGAATATGTCCGCCACGAGGTCTTTATTGATCGTGATCCGCACATTGTTGTCCACGCTTACCCGCATGGTATGCGTCGCGGCATTCCATTCAATGCGGAAAAGGTGCCAGCCGCAGTCTTCGATATTTTCATTCCCATCCGCCAGCATCACGGGCGGGGCGAGATCGCCGCCGGGCAGCAGGTGATCGCTTACACCGTTCATCTGGATGGCGAGGTGGTCCCAGGGCGGATCGTTCTCCTCTAAGTTCTGGTAGGTATCCACCAGCACGCCCAGCGAGGGGGAAATACCTTTGAACCCCAGCCCCTGACCGGTAGCGCCGAGGTTGGTGCCTTTGGTCTGGAGGATAAAACCGATACCGTCCGCACCCGGCCCGTCCTTACAGCCCAGGTTGATCTCAAAAACGTAATTAAAGGATTGCCTGAGATCGATCAGGTTCTTGTTCCAGATAGTGCCGCTCTGGTTTGGCACGTCTTCCGTAAGCACATAACAATTACAATTCCGCTGTGTAGCGGAGCCGTTCAGGATATACGGCTGCTGCAACTGAGCATAAGCCCCTGTAAACGCGTGGAGTAAGATTATATAGAGAATAAGTGATCTCGTCATGGGCGTGGCACGGCCGTGAACAAGATATAACAAATCCCGTACTTGCGTCGAAAAAGTCTAAATTAGCAACGAAATGAGAAGTACATGGACCTGAAGAACGGAACTACTTATAAAGCCGCCATCAACGTGGCGGGAACGATAGAAGCGCATTTCCAGAAACACCTTGTTGCCGCCAAAGCAAACAGTGAAGATGAGCTGGCCGCCGTGCCATGCAGAGCGGTGGTTGAGAAACTGATAGACGTGTCTTTCTGGGCCAGCCTCCGTCGTGAAGAAGGCGTGGCTACCCGCATATCCCTTGCTTATTTACATCCTTCGCAGGCAATCAAACCTTTACTGTTCGAACAACGCCTTCCCCTCACGCCCAAAGTGCTGGCCAAACTTGCACCGGGGGTGGAACGCGCGGGCGTACACGTGGGCGTGTGGCAGGATGGTGAAGAATTATATATCTGGGGCACCACGATCAATCTGCCGAATTACTGTTTTGTGCTGGACGTGAGCGAGCCGGGCCTGCTGGTCGTAAAACACCGCCGCGTGGCCGGGCTGGGCAAATTCATCAATGTGGCCGTATTGCAGGGAGACAGTGTGAAAGTGGTGGACGAAGCCAGCGGTACGAACGATGACTGCCCGGACATGCTCTCTTCGCTGCTGGGGCTCAATTCTTCGCCGTTGTGGAACGATCCCACCAATGTACTGATACAGATCGCCGTAAGCATGCGGGCGCATAAACGCGGCGGCATATTGCTCGTCACCCCCTCCGGCAACGACCGCTGGAAGGAATCCGTGATACACCCGCTGCAATACCCGGTAAGCCCCGCGTTTTCCGGCGTGGCGGACCTGATAAAGCTGGACAGTAATGTCACCAGCGAGATCTACTGGCAAAACGCGCTGCGCCGCGAAGTGGAAAACATTACCGGCCTCACGGCGGTGGATGGCGCCACGGTGATCAACAACCAGCAGGAGCTGCTGGCTTTCGGCGCGAAGATCAGCCGGGCGGTCCGCTCCACCTCGGTGGAAGAAGTGCTGATGACGGAGCCGGTAGTAGGCGGCACTCCCCTGCTGATGCACCCTTCCCGCATCGGGGGCACGCGGCATCTTTCCGCGGCACAGTTCGTGCACGACCAGCGGGACGCACAGGCACTGGTAGCCTCCCAGGACGGGTACTTTACCGTCTTTTCCTGGTCGGACACCTCGCAGATCGTGATGGCGCACAGGATTGATGTGTTGCTGATCTAACAGTTTGGCTTTCAGTTAATAATAACCGCCAACTATAATTTTTATTACCCACGCGCCAGCTTGTTTTTGCATAGCCTTCACGTCATTGCGAGGAGCCGCGCGGGGAGTGCGCAGGAGCCGCGACGAAGCAATCTCCCAATAATGGAGCACTTCACTTCAATGAAGGAGATTGCTTCGTCGCTCCCTCCCTCTTTGGCCCCGCGCGGCTCCTCGCAATGACGGGGCTTTGCCTTTATCGGGCAGGAGCAAGCGGATAATCATTATAATTAATTTGATATCTTAGTAGTTGCCATGACACAAAGTACTATCGACAGCTTAAGGGAAGCCCTCAGGTTTTCCCCGGAAAACATCCCTTTGAGACTGCATCTCGCGGAAACTCTTTTTAACCTGAACCGGCTGGAAGAAGCGGAAAAAGAATACCTCGCGGCATTGGGCATTGAGCAGAACGAAAAGGCGCTGATCGGACTTGCCAAAGTATATTACCGCAAAGAAGCATACGCCACCTGCAACGTGATACTGGAAGACCTGATGAAGTCCCAGCCGGACAACCTGGACGTGCTGGTGCTCTACACACGCTCTTCCCTGAAAGAAAACGCATGGGATAATGCCCGGGAAACCTACCAACGCCTGCTGGAACATTACCCGAACTTTACCGACGAAGAACTGGACGCACAGCTGCGCGTACGCGGGCAGCAGTCCGCCGGACATGATGAAGATGCGGAGGAAGACGAGATCTCGCTTTTTATGCAAAAGCCGGATATCAACTTCACCGACGTGAGCGGTATGGAACAGGTGAAAAAAGAGATCGAGATAAAGATCATCCAGCCGCTGCGCCATCCTGAGCTATATAAGGCTTACGGCAAAAAGATCGGCGGGAGCATTTTGCTGTACGGCCCTCCGGGTTGCGGCAAGACCATGATTGCCAAAGCCACGGCGGGACAGGTGAACGCCAAGTTCATCAACGTAGGGCTGAACGATATCCTGGACATGTGGCTGGGCAACAGCGAAAAGAACCTGCACCGCATATTTGAATACGCACGCAAAAACACGCCCTGCGTACTTTTCTTCGACGAGATCGATGCGCTGGGCGCCAGCCGCGCGGATATGAAACAGTCGGCCGGCCGCAACCTCATCAACCAGTTCCTCCAGGAGCTGGACGGCGTGGAAAATGACAACACCGGCATCCTGATCCTTGGCGCCACGAATATTCCCTGGCACCTGGACCCGGCCTTCCGGCGTCCCGGCCGCTTTGACCGGATGATCTTTGTGCCGCCGCCGGACCAGGAAGCGCGTACGGCGATGCTCCGTATCAAATTAAAAGATAAACCGACTGAAAATATTGATTACGAGAGTATTAGTAAAGTTACTCCCGAGTTCTCCGGGGCGGATATTGCAGCAGTGATAGACATGGCAATTGAAGAAAAACTGGAAGCCTCTTTCCTGGAAGGCATGCCTTTACCGCTTAAGACAAAAGACCTGCAGAACGCCGCCAAAAAACATAAGGCCAGCACCCGCGAATGGTTTTCCATTGCAAAAAACTTTGCACTGTATGCCAATGACGCCGGCCTGTATGACGACATCCTTCATTACCTGAAAATCAAAAAATAGCATGCACGACCAGTTGCTCCAACGCGCCATCCTCCTGATGCAGCAAAAAAAATACAGGGAGGCGCAAACCATATTAAGCAGCATGCTGGAGCAGGACCCGCAGAACCCGGACATCCTGAGCCTGTTTTGTGAAGTAAAGATCCAGCTGGACGACTTTCAGTCCGCCATGCAGCTGGTGAACCATGCCATCGGTATTTCCCCGGCGGAAGACCGCCTGTTTTACCAGCGCGCCCGCATTTACCTGCAGCAGGGAGAATACGACCTGGCTGAAAAAGACCTTACCCAGGCCATCAACCTCGACCCCTACGACGCCGATTATTTCGCTTTGTTCGCCATGATGCAGAACAGCCGCAAACGTTTTGAACAGGCGCTGGAGCTGTCCGAAAAAGCCCTTGAAATAGACCCGGAGAACATTTACGCGCTGAATGCCCGCAGCACCGCACTGCTGAAGCTCGGCCGCAAGGAAGAATCCTTTGCCGGCATCGAAGGCGCCTTCAGGCACGACCCGGACAATGCCTATACACACGCTAACTACGGCTGGGGCCTGCTGGAAAAAGGTTCGGCCAAAGACGCGCTGAAACACTTCCGCGAAGCGCTCCGCATCGATCCTACGCTGCACCTGGCGCAGGCCGGCATGATGGAGGCGCTGAAAGCCCGTTACTGGGTATACCGGATGTTCCTCAAATACGCCTTTTTTATGGGCAACCTCACGGCCAAGTACCAATGGGGCGTGATCATTGGCCTGTACCTGCTGATCAGGCTGCTGAACACGCTGGGGAACAATAACCCGGCGCTGCAGCCTTACGTGATGCCCATCGTCATCCTGCTCTCCGCCTTTGCGTTCTCCACCTGGATCATTACACCGGTGAGCAACCTCTTCCTTCGTTTTAATCCGTACGGCAAACACCTGCTGGATGAAAATGAAATAGCAGCCTCCAATCATGTGGCTATCAGCCTATTAGTCGGCCTTGCCGGCATCGCCGGATTCCTGCTCACCTGGCAGGAGCCCTGGGTGCTGGTAGCCATTGTGGGCATCACCATGATGATACCGCTGAGCGTGCGGCTGATACCTTCGCGCAATCCCCGGGTGATGAACCTGTATACCCTGGGGCTGGGCATTGCCGCCATCCTGGCCGTCGCCTCCGCGTTTATGGGAGACACCATGAATATGTTTGCGGGCGTGTATGTGGTGGGGCTGCTGATATTCCAGTGGGTAGTGAATTATATGTCCATCAAACAAAACAACAAATGAGCAATCCGCAATCCTTCCAGGACCTGCCCGCCCGCGAAGTGGTGCCCGGTTTTACCGGCCGCTTCCTGCATGGTGAAAAACATACGCTCGGCTACTGGGAAGCCAAAGCCGGCAGCACGGTGCCCGTACATCAGCACCCGCACGAGCAGATGTCTTACGTACTGTCAGGCACCCTCGAAATGGAACTGGACGGGGTGAAACACACCCTCCACGCGCACGACGTGCTGCAGATCCCTTCCAATGCGCCGCACGGAGCCTATGCGGTAACGGATTGCCGGCTGATCGATTCATTCAGCCCGGTAAGGGAAGACTATAAATAATCCCCGGGGCATGGAGCAGGACCTATACCGCCGCGCCGCAGTAGACAATCACCCATCCCGCAACCGTTACCCGTTCCCCCGTTTTATTTCCCGGATGTAACCGGTATCTTGGCCGTATGAAAAAGCTGCCAGCTCTCCTCCCTGCCCTCCTGCTTGTATTACAAAGCCATGCCCAGGACACCCTTTTCCGGTTTGCCCTGGTAACGGACACGCATATAGGTGTACAAACCGCGCAGGAAGACCTCGAAAGGACCGTCAACGATATCAATAACCAGCCGCAGGTGGAGTTTGTCGTATTCTCCGGGGACGTCACCGAGTTTGGCTCGGATGAGGAACTGAAGCTGGCCAAAAGCATCCTCGACAAACTCAACAAACCCTGGCATATCATCCCGGGCAACCACGATACCAAGTGGTCCGAAAGCGGTTGCAATTCTTTCCGCACCGTGTTCGGCAATGAAACTTTCAGCTTTGAACACAAAGGATACCGCTTCCTGGGCACCAACTGCGGCCCCAATATGCGCATGGGCCCGGGGCAGGTACCCAGGGAAAATATCGTATGGCTGGATGAACAACTGAAAAAACAAAAGGACAAACAGCAGCCACTGATCTACATCAATCATTACCCGCAGGACGAAGGGCTGAACAACTGGTACGACGTGCTGGACCGCCTGCGCGGCTACAATGTGAAAGTGATGATCTGCGGGCATGGCCATGCCAACAATAAATATACATGGGAAGGCATCCCCGGTGTGATGTGCCGGTCCAACCTGCGCGCCAAAGCAGCCATTGGCGGCTACAATATCGTCAGCGTGACCGGCCGGTCCATCACCTTCAACGAACGGACGCCCGGCAGGGAAACGCTTCCCGCATGGCATACCGTGGCATTGAACGGACATGCCTGGACCCAAAATCCGCCCCGTCCCTCCTATGCGGTGAATGATTCCTTCCCATCCGTGAAAGTAAAATGGAGCATCCAGGAAACGGGCGATATGGGCAGCGCTGTGGCCGTAGCCAATGACATGGTGATCTACACCACCACAAACGGCGACGTAAAAGCGGCCGCTCTCCACACCGGCAAAAGCCGCTGGAAATTCACTACCGGCGGGAAAATATACGCCACACCCCTCGTGTACGGCGAATACGTGGTAGTCCCATCCACAGACGGATACGTGTACTGCCTGCGCCTGAAAAACGGCAAACAGGCCTGGAAACAACAGACGAATAAAGCCATTGTATCGTCCGCCGCGGTGTATGGCGAGCTGGCCATCATAGCGGGTTCTGACGGGCACTGCCGCGCCTGGCATATCCCCACGGGCAAACAGGTATGGGACTATGCAAAGGTGAAAGGATTTGTGGAAACCAAACCGTTTGTATACGAAGGCAAAGTGTTCTTCGGCTCCTGGGGCAACGAGTTTTACGCACTGGATGCCGCTACCGGCCGGGAAGCCTGGATATGGAACAACGGCGCCAGCAACCGCATGTTCTCCCCCGCCGCCGTGTGGCCGGTGGCATACGATCACAAAGCCTGGATCGTGTCCCCGGATAAATACATGACCGTGCTGGACACAGACAGCGGCAAAGAAATATGGCGCTACCGCGATTCGCTGAACTCCGTGCGCGAGTCCATGGGTATTTCCGCGGACAGCCAGCGCATCTATGCCAAAACCATGCAGGGCAATATCATTGCGCTGAGCACCCGGGGCGGGCAAAGGGAGATCGCCTGGAAGTCGCCGGTGGAGATGGGCTACGAGATCTGCCCCAGCCCGGTGAACGAAAGGAAAAACATACTCTACGCGGCAGGCCAGTCTGGCGTGGTATACGCGCTCAGCGCCGCGGACGGGCGGCTGGTATGGAAACATAAATTCTCCAACTGCCTGGTGAATACGGTACAGCCGGTGGGCGACAAACTCGTGCTGGCCTCGTCCATGGATGGCAAACTCGTATGTATAGAAGCGGTGCAATAAAAATATATCGTATCTTTTTGCGGCCAAACCATACCCTGAATGATGAAAAACATTTTCTGCGCCATGCTGATGGCTGCGATCCTGTATGCCTGTAAGATTCCCGACTGCAAAGAATACCAGTTACTCGGCGAAGAAGCCAAAGCTGCTATCCGCGGCTATGACAGCACTTTCCCCTACACGGTCATCAGCGTACCCGATTCGCTGCTGGAAACCGGCACCCGCGACGTGGAGCCGCTGCTGGACTCTATGGCGCAGATGAGGCTGCTCACCTGGTCGCTGGCGGACAGCGCCGTACATTCCCCGGCAGGCACAGCAACCCCTTACCGTTACACCATCCGCTGGACAGATTCGCTGGACCGCTACCGGGTAACGGCGCAGGTGGCACATGGCGAAGTGTATGTTTTGATGAACCGCAGGTATCCGAAAGGGTTCCATTACAGCAACCGGTATTATCTCGCCGGCAACGTCTCCATCCTGGACGATGATTCGCTGTATGTACGCAGGAGTTGCGTGTGGGTGCAGTATAAATATTTCTACAAACTCGATTCGCTGAATGCGCTGGGTGAACTGACAGGCCTCAAAAGATATGGTAAATTCCTGCGGGCCTCATCCTTTGAGATCAAACCCAAATGACAACCCCGGCTAAGATCATCTTCAAGCCGGCAACCGGCCGTAACAACGAACGTACGGCAGGGCGCGCCGCTAAACCTTCCGGTTATACTTCATCAAACTCCCTGGAATATATCACCGTGCCGGCTCTGCCTTCCAGTGCGCCGGGTTTCAGTTCAATGGCCATAAACGCTTCGTCCGGCACTTCGTAGGTGGTGCGGATGCCCCAGCGCGAGGCGGGCACAAAGCCGAACTTCGGGTAATATTTCGGGTGCCCCAGTACGATCACCGAGCCGTACCCCAGCTCCGCCGCTCGTTTCAAGCCCTCGCGTATCAGCTGCGACCCGATGCCCGACTGTTGTAAAGACGGCAGCACCGCCATGGGCGCAAGCGCAAGGGTGTTGTAGATCACGCCTTCAGGGCCGGCTATTGTCAGTTTTGTAAAAAGGATGTGACCCACCACGCCTGTGTCCGCCCTGGCCACCAGGCTCAGTCCGGGAATAAAATGTTCGCTGTCCCGCAGGAGGTCTATGAGCCTGCTTTCGTTCTCCTGCTCAAATGCGGCCGCGTTCAGGGAATAGATCGCGGATTTGTCTTCCGGTGTTTCCGGAGTGATCATAAGCTTCATCGTGGTTCAAATATGGGGGATTATCGCTAAATCGTCTTAAAATTCTTAATATTGAATACACAATCCTTATTGTCTATGGGAAGAAGAGGCCGGGCAATTAAGGCCAGGCGCCTGGTGATTCAGGCCGAAAAAGAACAGGAAAAAGCAGCCGGTAACAAAGTCCGCAATTACATGACCGCGTGGGCCTTGTTCATAGTCATTATCTTTTACATCGGCCTTTACCTTTTGCAACGAACCATCATCCCGGAATCTGTCCTCTACATTGCCGCCGGCATTGGTTGTCTTTTAGGAGCGGTCATACTGCGCTTCACCATCCGTCTCCCGTTTTGGGCCATATTATTTTTGTCCGCCGTTACCAGCGCCGGCCTCGCCCCCTGCTCCCTTATGGTGGTGAACTATGCCTTTACCAGCAGCACCTTCGAGCGTTTCCAGCTTCCCGTGGCGGACTACCATTTCGAGCGTGCGGCAAGGCACAGCACGCGCAGGCCCATGGGTGAGTTTTACCTGGACGGGATCAAACATTCGCTGTTTATCCCCGAAGGCATGGAAGATAACTATCGTTCCTGCCGCTCTGTTACAGTATGGGTTTACAAGGGATGCCTGGGATATTATGTGGTGAACAGTTACGAGTTCAGCACTACCAACCTGGAGGCAGCGGGAAAAGGATGACCGGATGTCCTTTTAACACCCGGCCATGTATACTTATAAATTCGCGATCACTTTATCTTTCGGGTACTTCACGGTATAACTCAGTCTTACTTTTCTCGTTTCACCAGGCGCCACGCTCAGCTTCCAGGTGAGCACGCCGGTTTCGGTGTTCACTGCGGCGCCGTCGCTTTCTACCAATTCCACTTCCATACTTTTATCCGTAGTGACGGGGTATTGATCTTTCAGCAGCAGGTTCACCGGTTCCTTTTTGGCGTTGCGCACCCTGATCTCGTAGGTGAAGGTTTGGCGTTTCTGGTTGCCCAGGAATTTCACGCCGGACATATCCGTTACCTTCTCCCGTTTGATGATCACTTTTTTATCGCGGCCCACGCTGAGGTTCAGGGTGTCCGAAGTGGCATTCGGGTCGATGAAGGATTTGCCTACGTACATGTCCTCGAAAATGATATTGGCTTCGCCGGGCAGGAGGCTTAGTTTCTCATAATCCGTGATCTCCGCCATCAGGAAAGCGTCCGGGTCTGCTTTGGGCACGGCGTAATATTTATAGAATGCGGGCAGGGAAAACTCTTTCAGTGTAACACTGTGCTGTTTGCCGGTGCTGGCCACATCGTAAGGAATGTCTATCTCGAAAGTGGCGCTGAGCTGGTTTTCGTTCTGGCTGGTGTATTCATCCACACCGGAGGCGTCGGCTTCCATAGCCGGCGGAGCGGGCGGGGCGGCGGCAAGAGGCGCCCTTCTTTCCAGCGTCTGCAACCTGTTCTGCGTGGCGCCATATATTGCAGTTTTGGCGTAATCTGATAGCTGCGGTATTGCGTATGAGAGGAACCATGCACCCAGCACAGGTGCGGTGCCGCTTTGACTGGGATTGCCGGTGCTCAGTGTCAGCTTCACTTTTTTCCAGTCTATGCCGGTGTTCTGCACCACGTTCGCCTTGTACAACAATTGCAGCGGGCTGCTGGTGTTGGTGGCTTTCAGATCGTAATACACTCCCCAGCGCGCAGCGGGGGTAAGGTAGCTGACGGTGAGGTCTGTAGGGCCGCCGGTTTCCGACATTACCTGCAATACCAGCTGGCCGCCGCTCGCATTCGGGTCGTTGCTCATTTCCTGAAGCTGCTTCTCCAGCTTTTGTACGGCCGCCTGCTGCAAGGTTTCTTTTTCCTGCAGGAGGGCGATATTGTTACGTAATTCCACCTGTTGCTTTTTATAATAATCGGCCAGCTTCATGAGTTCGGCTACGCTAGGCCCACCGGCCGTGCCGCCGCTGAGGCTCTGATTTTTGTCCAGCAGCACCAGGGTATTTTCATCTGCCACGCGTGTATTGCGCGTGCGCGTCACTTCCCTGCGGGCGGCTTGCAGGCTGTCTTCCAGTTTGAGATAAGCAGGGCTTTTCAGGTCCGCTTCTTTCAGGAAGTCCTCCGCAAAACCGGCGGACATCACCGTCACCTTATTGCTGGCGCTCACCTGGATGCTGTTTACATCAATGGCGTTGGCCACCTGCTGGATCACTACCTGGCTGCCGCCTTTGGGAAGGGTCACGCGGGCTTTGTGGTTCAGCTCCGCGCCAATGCGGTAAACCGTCACGGATTCAAGCCCGGCGCGGGTATAAACTGGCTGCTGTGCCGCTGCCGCTATCGTAAGGAACATAGCCGCGGACAAACTGATAACTTTCATGGTAACGCTGTTTTGCATCTGGATGCATTTAAATCGGGATTTGCATAATTGCAGAACACGAATTAAGCCCTGAAAGACCTAATAAAATGTTAAAACAACTTTCTCCCCTGATATTAGAAATATGCTATTATGATAGATGTTGCAACACTTAAGCACCCGTACCATTGACAATCAGGCCTCAGTGCAGTGCTTATCATGATAGAAATATTCATAATAATTAATAAAGTGTGTAATTGACACGAAAATATCCGTTTTACCTGCTTTGTTTTTCATATGATGATATTTCACAAAACACAGGGATGATATTTATCATAGATCACCTTTCCGCACCGCATTAAATTTGTGTTATCAAAGAAGGAACAATGACACTTTATATAGAACCATTGATCCGAAGAAGAACCAGGGCAAACAAACTTAAGTATACAGCAATCGGAATTTTAGTAAGGAAAGTAGTGTTGACAGATTGAAATGAGAAGTGGCAGAGAGGTTGTGTGAGTGTTATCAGTAAGGAGCCCGCAAGGGCATGTGAAGTAATGGTCAGGCCGGTAAATTAACAAAGGGAGGTGCGTAAGCATCGTGCGGAGAAGCTCCCCTGTTAGTTGACCGGCCTTTTGTTTTCCCAAAGTATTACAACCGGGCCCATTTTTTTGTATTTTAACCCGCCTAACCCGGAAACTACTCTAAAGTGCGAATTATTCCATGTTTACTTTTATGCCTGTTCACCTTTTCCGTAACGGCACAGAAAAAAAACGATGCTTACCAGCTCCATATGCGCAAAGCCACGTCCGCCATCAAAATAGACGGCATCGTGGACGAACAGGCCTGGCAGGATGCGGACTCCGCTTCTGACTTTTACATGATCCTCCCCATGGATACGAGTTTTGCCAAAGTACGCACAGACGTGAAAATGACGTACGACCAGCAGAACATCTACCTGCTCGTGATCAATTACAACGGCGCCCCCGGCCCTTACATGGTGGAATCGCTGCGCCGGGATTTTGCCTTTCTCAAAAACGACAACTTCCTTCTTTTTATGGACCCCTTCGACGACCAGACGAACGGCTTTTCCTTTGGCGCCAACGCAGCCGGCGCGCAGTGGGACGGGCTGATGTACGATGGCGGGAAGGTGGACCTCAGCTGGGACAACAAATGGCGGTCCGTCGTAAAGAACTACCCGGACCGCTGGGTGTTTGAAGCCGTGATCCCTTTCAAAACCATCCGGTACAAAAAAGGTATTACCAGGTGGGGGATCAACTTTGGGCGGAACGACCTGAAGACCACCGAAAAAAGCAGCTGGGCGCCCGTGCCCCGGCAGTTCCCCTCCGCTTCGCTGGCCTATACCGGTTCGCTGGTATGGGATGTGCCACCGCCGGACCCCGGTACGAATATTTCGCTGATCCCTTATGTACTTGGTGGTCTCAACAAAGATTATACAAACGGCAAACCCGAAAAATGGCGCGGAGACGCAGGCCTGGACGCCAAGATAGCCGTCACCTCCTCGCTGAACCTGGACCTTACCGTAAACCCTGACTTCTCGCAGGTGGACGTAGACAAACAAGTGACGAACCTGGACCGCTTTGAATTGTTTTTCCCGGAGAGAAGACAATTTTTCCTTGAAAACGGCGACCAGTTCACCAACTTCGGGTATGCCACCATCCGCCCGTTCTTCTCGCGGCGTATAGGCCTGGGCGTGCCCATTCATTTCGGGGCGCGGCTCAGCGGCAAACTCGATAAAAACTGGCGGCTGGGGCTGATGAACATGCAGACGGGCAGCCAGTCCGAAACCGCGCTGCCGGCGCAGAACTTCACCGTGGCGGCCCTGCAGCGAAAAGTGTTCGCCCGGTCCAACTTCGGTTTTATTTTTATCAATAAAGAATCCATCAATTACGACCCGGACAAAGTGGAAGCAGGCGATCCCGTGTATTCCCGTTTCAACCGGAATTTCGGGCTGGAATATAACCTCGCTTCCGCGAATAATTTCTGGACCGGGAAAGCCATGCTGCTCAAATCCTTCAGCCCTGGCACCAGCGGCAAGGACTGGGTGCACGCGGCGAACCTGCAATACACCAGCCGCACCTGGAACGTTGGCTGGCAGCACGAATACGTAGGCAGCAACTACAAAGCCGAAGTAGGGTACGTGCCGCGCACGGGGTATATCAAATTCGCGCCGCAGGTCACCCGGCTCTTTTTCCCCAAAAGCGGCCCCCTGCTGAGCCATGGCCCGCAGCTGACCACCACGAACTTCTTCACGGAAAAGATGGACCGCACGGACAATGAGCTGATGCTCAATTACGGCCTCGTGTTCCGCGCCCGCAATACCCTGAACGTATGGGCCAGCACCACGTACATCAAACTCCTCCAGCCCTTCGATCCGCTGAACTACAACGTCCATACCCTGGCCACCGGCACGGAGCACAGCTGGAGCACGGTAGGCGCGGATTATGTGTCCAAACCGCAAAGCCTGTTCACCTACTCGCTTTCTGCCCGTTACGGCGGCTATTATGCGGACGGGCAGCGGCTTACGCTGGGCGGCGAATTCGGTTACCGCTTTCAGCCTTATGTGAGCATTGCGCTAAGCTCCACCTACAATAATCTCCAGCTGCCCAAACCATGGGGCAATGAAGATTTCTGGCTGGTAGGCCCCCGCCTGGACGTGACTATGACCAACACGCTGTTTTTCACGGGGTTTATGCAGTACAACGAACAACTGAAAAACATCAATCTCAATACCCGTTTCCAGTGGCGTTACCGCCCCGCCTCCGATCTTTTTATCGTGTATACGGACAACTACCTGCCTGAGCCTTATTATGTCAAAAACAGGGCCCTGGTTGTGAAGCTGGTATATTGGCTGAACCTTTGATAATAAGTGCGGGCTGGAAACAAAAATGCCGGCCGCAGAAGCAACCGGCCTCGTTACAAAACCATGGTAAAACGATGAAAGCAGGCAAAACCAGGGGTAGCAGCCAACCTGGCATCTGCCCTTTTTTATCAATCAAAGGAAAGTACAGGAGGAGAAAAAACCGGGAGCAGATGCTGCCCGGCTTTCGTTACCATTTATTGAACCTACTAAACACGCATGTTTGTTCAGCATCACCATACAAAGGTGCCTACCGCGCCCGGGGCAAGTTGCGGGGTCACGGTTTTGCCGTTGTATTTGATGTTGAAAGATTGCGCCGCAGTACCGCTATTCAGTACGATCAGCACCTTTTTGCCGTCCGGCGTTTTGAACGCCACATTCTCCAGCGGGGCCTCTATGTTGGAATCGATCCGCACAGAGCCGGGCCTTACGAACTTCGCCGCGTGCGCAATGATGTAATAAGCCACGTTGCGCGAATAATCCGTGCCGATCGTAACGGCGCCCAGGCAGGAAGTGCAGCCGCCTACGGTATGCGGCTTGTAGTCAGCCGTGGCGGCAAGGTTCCACTCAAGTACATTACGGCACCAATTGCGTGTAGCCCCGATGATTAACTGGCTGGTATGCCACGACAGATCTGCCGGGAAATTTCCCGGGCCGCCTACCCATTGCTCCGTGAAATACAGGTGCTTGTCCGGGTAAGCGTTATGCAGGGGCGTTAACGCGGTGATGCTGCCGCCGTACAGGTGGAACGCAGAGCCGTCCACGTATTTGCTGGCTTCAGGATCGTTGAGGATTGTAACGGGATAATCAGGACGGTCCGCATTATGATCGTAGATGATGATCTTCGTGGTAATGTTCGCCGCTTTAAAGGCCGGCCCCAGGTGGTTCTTAATAAAGTCCGCCTGTTCGGCCGCCTGCATTTCCATGCTGGGATTGTTGCCCGGGTGCAGCGGCTCGTTCTGGATAGTGATGGCGTCTATAGTAATGCCTTCGGCCTTCATGGCCTGCACGTATTTCACGAAGTACTGTGCGTAAACGCTGTAATACTCCGGTTTCAGTTTCCCACCTTTTGAGTTGTTGTTTGTCTTCATCCAGGTGGGCGGGCTCCAGGGCGAGCCCATGATCTTGATGGACGGGTTGATGGCCACGATCTTTTTCAACACAGGCACCAGGTCCGTCTTCTCCATATCTATGCTGAACTGTTGCAGCGTAAGATCCGTTTGCCCGTCCGGCAGATCGTTGTAGCTGAAGGGCGCCGCGCTCAGGTCGGACGCGCCGATGCTGATGCGGAGATAACTCACGCCGATGAAGGTACTGTCCCAGCGGAACAGCTCGTTCAGCAAAGCTTCTTTTTTATCCGCCGCCAGCCCGTTGATAAGCGTCGCGCTGCCGCCGGTGAGGGTATAACCGAAGCCGTCTATCCCCTGGAAGGTTTTGGTATCGTCCACCGTGATGGTGGGGAAAGCGTTCAGCGCATCGGAGAACACGAGCGGGGTCTGCTGCTGTTTGAACAGTACGGATTTGTCGCCGTTGGTGAGCCAGAAAGCAACATCGGATTTCACCTGCGGTTTTGGTTCTTCAGGGCCGGGATTGTCCCCGCCGCTGCCTTTGCAACTGATGATCCCCAGCACACAGGCCAGGGCGGTCAATTTTATGCTATGTATCATTTGTCGATCATTTTATACACCCGCACGTAGTCGATCTCGAATTTAGCAGGGAATACGGTTTCGTCTACGCCTTGCACGCCGCCCCAGTTACCGCCCACAGCGATGTTCAGCAGGAAATGGAAACGTTTGTCGAAAGGCCATGCGGGCCCGCCGGTGCCTTCGTTTGTGAAGGTGAACAGCAACAGGCCGTCTATATAACCACGGATGGCATAAGGCGTCCAGTCCACGCGGTAGACGTGGAACTCTTCCATTGCTTTTTCCACGGTGCGTTTCGCGCTTTTCTGGGTGTTGATGGAGTGATTGTAAGATTCGGTATGCACGCTGATATGCACCATGTTCGGGTCGTAGCCCACATGTTCCATGATGTCTATTTCGCCTGATTTGGGCCATCCGCCGTAAGCCCAGTCCGTGGGCAACATCCAGATGGCGGGCCAGGTGCCCCTTCCTTTCGGCAGTTTGGCTTTTACTTCAAAACGGCCGTAGAGGAAGTCGCCCTTGCCTTTGGAAACGAGGCGGGCGCTGGTGTATCCCCTGTTCTGGAAAGTTTCCTTGATGGCTGTAATGGTCAGCAGGCCGTTGCCTACGGAAGCGTTCTCACTGCGGGTGGTGTAGTATTGCAGTTCATTATTGCCCCAGCCGTCCCCGCCGGTATCGTAACCCCATTTGGTATTGTCCGGCAGGCCGGTGTAGCCGAACTCGTCCGCCCATGTGGGATTGGTTTCGAATGTCCAGCCTTTGTCCACCTGCGTGGGCGGAATGTATGGCGGCGGTTGCGGATCGTTGGTTTTCCCGCCACAGGCGAGAATATTGATCCCCATCAGGAGAACCGGGATATAGTGTATTGCTTTCATATCGGAACGAGAAATATGCAGGGCCGAACGGACGGCCCTGCATGGTTAACTATTGTATAGCTTCGACAAATTTCACATCGTCGATAGTGACACCGTTGGGGCCGAAGGTGCCGGCGCCGCCGCATCCGCCTTTGATGAGCAGGTATATTTTTCCTGCCGTGGCAAAGGTGATCTTCCCGTCTTTATGGAGGCCATCGCATCCAACCGCGGCCAGTTCCCCGTCAAAATCCGCAATGCCGCAGCCGGCCCAGGTGTTGATAGAATTCATTTTAGTGCCGGAATAATCGGAGCCTTGCGCAGGGGCCGTGGTGCCGATAATCACTTCAAACCAGGTTTCGTTCGCGCCACCGCCTTTTAAATTGGCGGAAAGTGTGTATCCAACATCCTTTTTTACAGTCAGCTCCTGGTAAATGCCGCCATTGCTGCCACCGGCCTGGTTCACAAATTTCAGCTTGCCGCCAGTGAAGGTGATGGCGGTTTGCGGACCGCCTGTGTTGAGCACCGTCCAGTGCGCTTCGGAGCCTGCTTCCATGTTACCGCCTTTCAGGATGTCTACCCCGGGCATGTCCTGAGCGATGGTTACTTTCTGCGAAACGGAAGAAGAACCGCCGGCGCCGTAAGCCACCAGCGAAACCGTGTACTCTCCCTTTTTAGTAAAGGTAAGGGTATCTGTCTTTTTATATGATACGGGGCTTGCGCCACCGTTGAACCAAGTGTAAGCGAATGCCCCGGTAGTTGTGTTCTGCAATGCCACCTTATTAGGATTGGTGGGAAGCAATGCAGCCGTAAAACTCACGGTGGGTTTGGCTCCCAGCGTCAGGTCCTCTGAATCAGGGCTGCATGCGGCAAATAATACTGAGGCGGCGGCGATATAAACGATTGATTTCATTGGTATAATTTTTTTGATGAATTACTTGTTGCCTCCCCATTCTTTGTTCTGTTCCATTTTGGTGCTTTGCAGCTCGTGGAACGGGATAGGGAACACATAATGCCTGTTCGGATCGAAACCGCGGCCGCCCAATGCGGCAGCTGCCCTTCCGGTGCGGATCAGGTCGAAGAACCTGATGCCTTCGCCGGCGAACTCAAGCCTTCTTTCGTCAAAAATATTATCAATGGTCGCAACTATCGGCCCAAGCCCTACCCTGGCACGCACGGCGTTCAGCAACGCATAAGCGCGCGAGCCTACGGCGCCGCTCTGGCCGGCCATTACGAGCGCTTCTGCTTCCATCAGGTACGTGTCCGCCAGGCGAATGTCGTATTTGTTCTGCGGGAAGTTCAGCTCCATGGTGCCGGTACCGGGCCTGTTAGACTGGCGGCCGGCGAATTTCTCAAGGAAAAAGCCGGTGTTGTCATGACCTTTTTCATAAGTGGCGAAACCGTTCCTTTCAAGGCTGTCCACATCTGCCACGGTGTATTTAAAGCGGGGGTCGAAATGTATGAAATCGTAAAAATCTTTTGTAAACACGAGGAAGCTCCAGCCGGAAACATAATCGGGCGCACCGGGTTTCGGGTTGTAGCCGCGGGGGCCGACGAGAATGTTGAGCACATTGCCTTCCGTGCAGGAGACGCAACCCCATCCGCCGTTTGACTGGGAAGAATACCCGATTTCGAAGACTGATTCGCTGTTGTATTTAAACTCTGGTTTTGACTTGAAGAGGTCCGCGAAATTAGGCAGCAGCTGGTAACCGTAGGTCGGGTTGGGCTGGCCGGGTGTGGTACCGTTTACAAGTGCGAATTCGGCGGCGGCTTCCTGCCATTTTTTCTGGTAGAGGTATACTTTGCCGAGCATCGCATGTGCGGTGCCTTTGGTTACACGGCCTTTGTCATCGGTGGATGAGATGCGGTCCGGCAAATTGGGCTCTGCCAGTGCGGCTTTAATATCGTCTTCGATCTGTTTCCAAACGGATGCCGGATCGGCTTGCGGCACATCGCGCATTTCGGAAGTGGTAAGCGGTTTGGTAACCAGCGGGATGTTTTTGAACATACGCAACAGGTCGAAATAAAAATACCCGCGCAGGAACTTTGCTTCGGCTGCAAAACGAGCTTTATTGACTTCGCTCATGGGCACTTCGGTCAGTTTTTCCAGCAGTTTGTTAGCACGGAAAATACCAGCGTAACCTTTGCGCCAGAGCTCGTTGTGCGGGCCGATCTCGGGCGTGAGTGTCCATTTGGTCACTACCTGCAGATCGTTGATGTCGCTGGGGCCGCCACCGCCGGCGCGCTGGTCGTCGCTTGCTGCGTTGGCCATGCCTTCGCGGGTGACGTAACCATTGCCCTGCCAGCCAACTACGTCGTATATCGCCACCAGACCCTGTCTTGCCTGCGTTTCGTTTTTATAGAAGGCGGATTCGAGGTCGGTACCTTTCAGGTCCGCTTCCAGAAAATCCTCCGAACAGCTGCTGAACAGTGCAATGCCACCAGCCAGCGCAAATATGATCGGGAAATATTTTTGTTTCATTTTCATCAGCTTTTAAATCATTCATTAATAAGTGAAATTCAAACCAACCATGAAGGTGCGCGCCTGTGGATAGATGCCACGGTCGATGCTGAGCACGCCGCCACCGATCTCGGGATCGTAGCCGGTATATTTGGTGAAGGTGATGAGGTTTTCGCTCATAACGTGCACACGTACACGCTCAAACCCTGCTTTGTTCACAAGACTTGCAGGAAGGGTGTAACCGATCTGCAATACTTTCAGGCGCCAGTAGTCACCGTCTTCAAGGTAGAACTCGGAAGGGTTGGTGAAGTTCTTGTTGTCGTCTTTGATGGAAAGACGCGGATAGCTGTTGGTGGAACCTTCGCCGGTCCATCGGCCAAGCGATTTACGCTGCCAGTTGGCATTCATGATGTCAAGCCTGCGCAGGCCCTGGAAGATCTGGTTGCCCGCCGCGCCCTGTGCAAACACCACGATATCAAAACCTTTGTAAGCGGCGTTGAGTGTCATGCCATACGTCCAGTTGGGCGTGGGGTTGCCGATGTAGTCGCGGTCGTCATCGGAAATGACGCCGTCGCCGTTTTTATCGAACCAGCGGAAGTCGCCGGGTTTGGCGTTCGGCTGGATCTTCTGGCCGCTTTTACCTACATACGAGTCGATCTCCGCCTGGTTCTGGAACACGCCCATTTGTTTGAACATATAGAAGGCATTGAACGGCTGGCCAACCTCTGTACGGGTAATGGCATTCATGGTCTGGAAAGAGGCCTGGCCAACTGTGATGAATTTCACGCCATCGCCGATGAAGGTCACTTTGTTTTTGATATAGCTCACGTTACCACCCAGGTTGAATTCAAAGTCCCCGATGTTTTTACGGTAGGTCAGCGCAAGTTCCACACCTTTGTTCTCCATGCTGCCCACGTTGTCTGCCGGGTTGCCCGCAGCGCCCATATACCACGGAATGTCCGGATACATCAGGATGTCTTTGGACAGTTTTTTGAACCAGTCGAACTCAACAGTGAAGTCTTTGAAGAGCAGTGCTTCAAAACCAATGTTTGACTGAACGGTGGTTTCCCATTTCAGATCTGGGTTGGCCGGGGCGTTGGGGCTGGAGCCGGGATATGCGAGATCTGAATTAGTAAGGGTGTAGTTGCGGCCGCTGCCGATGGTGGGCAGGTACGCACCGTCGCCGATGTTGTCGTTACCTACTTCGCCGTATCCGCCACGGAACTTCAGCATGTCCACCACGTTGTTCTGCGGCCAGAATGATTCACGGGAGGGAACCCAGCCGAGTGAGAATGACGGAAAGACGCCGTATTTTTTGTTCGGGCCGAAGCGGCTGGAACCATCGCGACGGATGATCGCTTCCAGGAGATATTTTTCATCGTACGCATAGTTCACACGGGCGAACAGCGAAGCGATCGTGTGTTCTACGCCTTCGCCACCGTCTGAAACGCGGTTGGGAGCAGTCACTTTATAGTTCATGGACGCTTCTTTGAAAGTAACCGCCGGCACGTTCTGGAAAGTTACGGAAGTATTGCGGCTGCGGTTGTCCATGTAAGCGCCCTGGCCGAGCAGCACGGTGAAGCTGTGTGCGTTGATGTCTTTTGAATAAGACAGCGTGTTTTCAAAGTTCCACGCAAAGGTAGAGTTGTTCGTACGCTGGAAGGAATTGTTCGCCGGGTTGTTGGAGCTGTTCAGGAAAAACAGCGGGGTGAAGTTTTCGGAACCCCAGAAAGCTACCTTGGAACCCAGTGTGGAACGTACGCGGAGTCCTTTTATAGGCTCGGCTTCGAGGTATACGTTGCCTACTGCGTTGTGGCTCCAGCCATAGTTGCCCAGGCGGGTGGATATGAAAGCCAGCGGGTTGGTCATTTCCTGCGCCACGATGGTGGAAACGCCGTACGCGCGGCCCTGTGCGTCTCTCCTCAGTTTGGCTTCGTTGCCTGCATAAGGTACAGCGGACAGTTTGGCCGGATCGGTTTCGATCACCGGAGTGATGGGATCGAGGTTGATGGCGGAGCTGAGAGGGCCGCCGAATTCGCTATTGGTATTACCGAGGCCTACCGATCTGTCATAAGCGTAACCGATGTTTTCGCCGAAAGTGAGCCAGGGAGTGATCTTGTAAGTGGAGTTGATGCGGAAGTTGAAACGTTTGTAGCGGGAAATTTCCGTGGCTACGATACCTTCCTGGTCGAGGTAACCGAAGGAAGTATAGAAGGTGGATTTTTCGCCGCCGCCGCTAACGCTCAGTTCATGGTTCATGCGTTTGGCGCTGTTGTTGAAGATGGTAGACTGCCAGTCTGTGCCTTTCCCGTAAGAGGCGGGATCGGCAAACACCGGAGCGCTGCCGCCGTTTACGGCCTGCTCGTTGCGCAGTGTTGCATATTCAGTGGCGTTGAGCATGTCCAGCTTGCGGGCAGGCTGAGAGGTGCCGTAGTAGCCGTTGTAGCTGATGGTCAGTTTGCCGGCCTTGCCTTTTTTAGTAGTTACCAGGATTACGCCGGAAGCTGCGCGGGCGCCGTAGATGGCTTGTGATGCCGCGTCTTTCAGTACCTGGATGGATTCGATGTCGTTCTGGTTCAGGTAACCAATGCCGCCGTTGTCCACTACTACACCGTCCACTACCCAAAGCGGATCGTTGTTGTTGAAGGAAGTGATGCCGCGGACGCGTACGGTAGCCGCGGAACCGGGCTGGCCCGAGTTGGAGGCGATGGTAACGCCGGCAGTGCGGCCCTGCAGCGCCTGCTCAATGCGGTTGATGGGCATGCCTTCGAGGTCTTTGGCGCGAACGCTGGAGATGGCGCCGGTCACAACCGCTTTTTTCTGCGTGCCGTAACCTACCACCACCGTTTCGGTGAGGGCGGTTTCAGACAGCGAGAGCTGTACGTTCAATGAAGAACCGCTGAATGCCAGGGTTTTGGAAGTGTAACCGAGGATGCTGAATACCAGTGTTGAATTTTTGCCGGGCACTTTGAGGCTGTAGCGGCCGTCTCCGTCTGTGGAAGTACCAGTATTGGTGCCGTTGACGCGTACGGTAGCGCCGGGAAGGGCCTCGCCTGTTTCCGTGGTGACGCGGCCCGAGACGGTGATAACGGTATCCGCCGCGACGGGCCTGATATCCGCGGCCATGGGCTGGATCACGATCTTCTGGCCTTCGATGGAGAAAGACACAGGCTGGTTCAGGAGAAGCATATTCATCGCCTGTTTTACCGGCATGTCTTTGATATCAATATTTACCCTGCTTGTTCTGGCCAGCAGGCTTTCGTCGTATACAATGGAGATACCTGCCTGGCGGGCAATTTCTTTCAGCACCTTTTTCAGGGGAGCATTCCTTTCCTTAAGCGTGATCTGCTGCGAGAAGCCTTTTGCGCTGATTTGCAGGCAGGCCACGAGCAGCAAAAAGGTGGTGAGTTTCATAACCAAGTAGAATTTACTGAATGCGTCCCGCTTAGTACCGATCCGGAAAAAATCGATGAAAGCGTGGTAAAACGGGGCTGAGTTCCAGGCAAAGGAATCTCCGCCACTAAAGTTAAATTTCATACTTTTGTAGTGTTTGGGAATTACGAGATATAAGTTCTGAAGACTGATGTCGGATAACCCATCCTATTTCCGGAGGTGTTGCAAGCGCTTCCGGTTTTTTTATGGGTTAAAGCCGGTTAGCTTGTAGTGGATTTTTTCATAACGAGTGTGTTTAGTTTAGTTTATGGTACGTGGATAATCTCTTGTTGTCAAAACGCCTGTCTGCTGCTAATCTATTCTACGATCAGTTTGCGTCCCTGAAGGTTAAACCTGGCCCCGTTGGCCTCAAGCATATGTAAAAGTTCAGAAAGCGGAAGATTGCGGCTGATGCGCCCGCCGAAGGCTTTATCTTTCCCCGTGGTATTCATCACGATATCAATGTCGTACCAGCGGGATGCCTGGCGCATGATTTCAGCCAGGTTTGCATCATCAAATTCAAAGAACCCGGTTTTCCAGGCTATCACCTGCTGTATATCCGCGGGCTCCACGTAAATGCAGCCGGTAGAATATTCCATCCTCGCCTGCTGCCCGGGTTTCAGCATCACGTCCTTTACTCTCACGGCGCCTTCTACCAGGGTGGTATTGATGGACTTCTCGTCCGGGTACGCCATTACGTCGAAACCGGTGCCCAGTACTTCCACGTCCAGGCTTTTTGTTTTCACGATAAAGGGATGTTCCGCGTCTTTTTGCACTTCAAAATACCCCTGCCCTTCCAGTTCCACCAGCCGTTTTTCGCCGGTGAACGCGGTGGGGTAACGGAGTTTCGAAGCGGAATTGAGCCATACGCGACTGCCGTCCGGCAGTACGATGGTGAACTGGCCGCCACGCGGTACGGCCAGCATGTTGTAACCTACAGCCTGGCCAATATTGTCGGTATCATATTCCAGCCGGCCATTGTTCAGCTGCACGAGCGTCTGCCCCTGGTGGATCACCTGGTTTCCCGCGCTGTCCAGCGTGATGGTGCTGCCGTCCGTCAGGGTGAGTACGGCTTTGGAGCTGCCGGGAGCAATATCTTTGGGTGCTGTTATATCGGGTGTGGAAGCCAGTTTGGGAACTTCGGTATTGTCCGCTGTAAACAGGTACAGGCCGCCGGCTGCCAGCAATACCAGTATAGATGCGGCGGCCAGCCAGGTGCGGCGGCGGCGCAAGTGTACTACTTTGGGCGCGCCGATCTGCTGCAGGAGGCGCGCTTCTATGCGGTCGCTGATCTCCTGGTCTATAGCTGGCTGACTGGTAAGGACTTGTGAGAATTCTTCCTGCATTTTCTGCAGGAGTGCTTTGTGATTGCCATTGGCCTGAAGCCAGGCCATCAACGCCTCCGCTTCACCGGGCGTGCATTTGCCGTCCAGGTACTGTTGAAGCAGTTTCTCGTGTGGATCCGTGGAATGTGACATACTAACCGGCACAGTTTCATGTGTACCTGATTATAATATCCCGGAATAATGATTTAGGGTACCCCTGTCAGAAAATATTTTTTCCGAGGAACATAATGGCGAGGGTGACGCCTCCGTAACGGAACACGTAATCGTGGATAAAACGCATGCTGAGCACCATGTGTTTTTTGACGGCATTGCGGGAAATGCCGAGGATCTCCGCGGCTTCGTCATAACTGCGGCCTTCCTGGCGGCAGAGGCGGAATACGTTCAGCCGCTGGGGCGGCATATGGTTGAGAGCTTCGTGGAAAAGACGGTCGTACTCCTTTGTATCCACCCGCTCCTCGGAAAGGGCTTCCCCAACATTCAGCCGGGCCAGCACCTGTTCGCGCAATACGCGGTCCGTGGCGACTTTCTGGAGGGTTTTAAAAACGTGGTTGCGGGCTATTTTGTAAAGGTATGCGGTGAAAGGACGTTCGGGGTCAATTCTCCCCCTGATCTCCCATATTTTGAGAAAGACATCATGCACAAGGTCCTCCGCCAGGGAAGGTATCTTGCAATAACGTAGAATGTAGACATAAAGCGAAGGGTGATACTGACGGTAAACCGAGGTGAATGCGTCTTCGTCTCCCCGTTTCATCCGTTCCAGCAGTTCCTTGCCGGATAGATTACTACCCATAACGATCCTTTGATTTTGGTTTGTCCTGTCTTTTTACAACGTGTGTTATAACTGTAAATCTAATTAAATTCATGAAACCGACAAATCAAGTGGCATTTATACGTTTATTCCCCCTTTAGTATCTTTATAGTGATGAGTAAGATAAAATTAAGTGTGCTGGACCAGTCTGTAGTAAGAACCGGCAGCAACACACGGGAAACCCTGCTGGAAACAAAAGCCCTCGCTCAGCTGGCGGACAGCCTTGGTTATGAGCGCTTCTGGGTATCGGAACACCATAATATCGCCAATATAGCCGGCACCACGCCGGAAGTACTGATGGCCTTCCTGGGTGCGGAAACGCGGCATATACGCCTCGGGGCGGCCGGCATCATGCTCCCGAACCACAGTTCACTCAAAGTGGCGGAGAATTTCAGGATGCTGGAAGCGCTGTTCCCGGGGAGGATAGACCTCGGTATCGGGCGCGCCCCGGGCGGCGACCGCCTCACGGCCCGCCTGCTGAACCCGCAGAATACTTTCAGCGAGCAGGATTTTGTACAGCAGATCGTTGATTTACAACATTTCCTGACGGACGCGGCGCCGCCGGGCAGCATTTATGAAAAAGTAAAAGCCTTTCCGCAGGCCTCTACCGCGCCGCCCATGTGGCTGCTCACTTCCAGCGGCGGCAGCGCGACCATCGCAGCGCATTTTGGCGCGGCGCTGTCTTTCGCCCAGTTCATCAACCCGAACGGCGGCCCTGAAGCCGTAGCGCATTACCGCGAACGTTTCAGGCCATCTCCTACACTGGACGCGCCACTGGCGAACGTCGGCATTTTCGGGTTCTGCTCTGAAAGCGAAGAGATCGTGGACAGGTGGCAGACCATCATGGATTACCGCATTCTCCACATCGAGCGCGGGCGCGATACGCCCCTGCCCTCTTATGAAGAGATCGCGGAAACGGAATACATGCCGGACGAACAGCTGCGCGTGAACTATAACCGCGGAAGGATGATCGCGGGAACACCGGAGCAGATGAAGGAGAAGATCGGGAAGATGTGCGCCGAATACGGTGTGGATGAAATCGTGATCAGTACCATGGCGGAAAACGAGGAAGAAAGAATGGAATCTTTCCGGCTGCTTGCCAAAACATTTGATCTGAAACCGCGCGCCACACTTTAACATTTTGCTAAGGTTACTTTTAAGGGAACTGCGTATAAACAGGAAATCTATTCTTATGCGCAGTTCCTCCATGCTGTGGGTAATCATCCCCATACTGACCCTCTATGCCTGTTCCAACGCAGGTAAATACAGTAATGAAACTTCAACTGTCAACAAAGAAGAAACCACCACGGACAGCACCGGCAGCGCGTTACCGGAGCTTCCCGGCGCACGCAAACGTATTAAGACGGCGGACATCCGATGCCGGGTAAACGATGTGGTGAGCGCCACCTCTGATCTTGAAAGGCTCGTCACTTCCGTGCACGGCATCGTGGTGGAAAGCAATTTCAGGAGCGAACAAAACGCTTCGCACGAGTTCTCCTATTCCATCGATTCGCTGAAACGCGTCACGCGGTACACGCCCGTGGCAAGCCTTACACTGAAGGTGCCTGCCCCTTACCTGGACACCGTCGTGCGCACGCTCACCGGCATGTCCGGCTTCATCAGCCACCGGGTGCTGAAAGACACGGACGTTACACTGGACTATCTCCGCAACCAGCTGCACAACAAGGCCAACGAAACAAACGAACGGAATCTGGCGCACACCAAAAAAGAAAAAGAACTGGACATCACACGTTATGAAGACGCCAGGCAAACACAGGTGATAGACCGGATGATCAACAACTTGAGCATCGATGAACAGGTGGTGTATTCCACTATCGCCGTGGAACTGTTCCAGCCCGAAGTAGCGGACATACAAGTGGTGCTGAACCCCGAACGTTTAGAACGCGCACCGCTGAGCACTGCGGCCGTTTCCGCGCTGCACGGGGGGGCTGAGTTTTTCCGTGCTTTATTCCTTTTCCTGCTGATGGTCTGGCCCGCCTTTGTGATCGGAGCGCTGGCCTGGTTCCTTTACAGGAGACTTAATTTGAAGAAACTGCATACAAAGCAGTAATCAGAAAGGCCGGAATGTTATGTATTCCGGCCTTTCTATTTTCCACAATACTGTCTCCTTCTATCTCACCGCAAGTAACTCAAATGCATCATTTTCTTTCGTGGAGATCCGCAGCACTTTCCCTGAAAGTATTACCGGCACTTCGTTTTTCCTCACCAGCTGTACACTGCGGCCCGGCCATGGATTTTCCATTTCACAGTTCCTTCCTTTTTCGCTGAACACTTTCACATACTGTACTTCATTATTTTTCACTGCGCTGCTCACCAAGAAAGCGCCGTATGCGCGAAGGTTTTCAAAATGCGCATCACGATTGTGATTCCAGTTGGGAAAAATGCGTACGCGGCCTTCGTAACTCTGCATCAGCATTTCATTGATGGTGAGCGGAACGGCCGCCAGCGTCTCTATGCCGCCTCCCGCCTGTGTGATCCAGCCGTTCGGGAAGGTTTGCAGTTTGATGCGGTCCTTCAACTGCCGGATGATCTCATCGCTATCGTACCCTACGCGTACCGCACCGGGGAAACTTGTTTCCAGCCCGTTACCCAGCGTATTACCCCATTCTCCCGGTGCCTGCATCTTGTCTTTCCAATGGCTCACGTCACTGAGCAGGATGGCGTTGAATGCGGAATCTGTCACCGGGCCGCATACTTCGCCCGGCAGTATCAGGCCGTGGATGGATACGCGCGCCAGCCCCCTCGGCTGCATCTGGCCGGCAACGGGACTTTTCTCCACGTTCTTCAGCGCGGTCCTGCCATCCGTTTCGCCCGTCGGGAACCGGCTGAGATGTGTGAGGATATGCTGCCATTTTTCGCGGCGGCTGCTATCCTGTCCCGTAAAACGGGATACTTCCAGCATGCCTTTGAACAACATCTTTACCAGGCCCAGCGAGAGATTTGAATTATAGTCACCGAGCATTTGTTTCCACTGGCCTTTGTTGCGGAGGTTGGGCATCACTTCGTTGAAGTGGTCCATTTTAATTACGTAGCGGCCGTTTTCCCATTCCAGGTAATCTTCCCAGAAATCGGCATTGGCTAACAGGAAAGGATATACTTTTTTTGCATAGGCCATATCGTAGGTGCTGTAAAAACGCATGAACATATTCGCGGCGCCGAATACGGCATTTATTTTCTGGCCGAGGAATTTGTACCCGCTGTCTATGGTGTTATCAGTAGTGCCGTAACGGGCCAGCATTTCCGTTGGCGTAAGCGGCCAGCGCGTGGTGCACAAGCCTTTCGGGCCAATGCCCACCGGGTAATACACACCCCGTTTGTTCAGCAGCTGTTTCGCGTGCACCCGGCCCCGGTCCATGTAATCCAGCAGGGGCTGGTCGTAATTATCGGTGAGGTCTATGTAATTGCTGGAATAAGCTGCCCAGTAAGGGCCCTGGTAGTTATAGTTGAGGTGGTAGTCGCCGCCCCAGGCAGTGGAATCTTTGGTAATAAAAGGCCCCCAGATGCCTGGCGCAAACTTCCCGGGACGTGATGACGCTGCAAAAAGATACTGGGAATTATAATAATACCGCTCCAGCACGCTATCGCCGATTTCCACATGTGAGCGGTCCCAGAATCCACGCCACCACGCCGCGTGGTCTTTCGCCATCCCCGCCAGTTTTTCATTGTTCATGCCTGCTGCTTCGCGGATGGCGGCAGCCTTCCAGTCCGGCCTGTCCTGGTTGGTAAACAGTGTAACCGTGATCGTTGTTTTTTTGCCGGGCTGAAGGGTGATATGATTGTCCGCTGATAGCTCCGCGCCGTTTACATTCAGGGCTATCGCTACATGACAGGGCCATTCCAGCAGCGGGGTGTTTTCAAACGAACGCGTTACCCAGATCACTTTCCCTTCCCGGCCTTTAGCCGTTACGCTGGTATTGCCTTCCGGCGTCCAGAGCTTCAGCTGCATGTCCAGCGGTTTGTTTACGCTCAGCTCCATCACCACAGAATTATTCATGGCTGTTACCCATGAATTCATTTCTACCTTATGGTTGTTCTTTTCGAAAGTGCTGAAGATACCCGCGTTCTGCGGCCGTTGTTCGGCATAATAACTCCCGCCTTCCATCAGTGGCGTGATGATCTCCAGTCCGCCGGGCAAAGCGATCCCTCCGCCGGGGTATACCGGGTAAGCCCGCCACAAATCGTTTTTACCGAAATAAAGCCGCAGATGGCCGGGCGTGCCGCCGAAAGTAAGACCGATATCCCCGTTGCCGCTCAGCGGCGCATCCGGCACCTTGGCGGTGGGCACTTCCTTTGGAGGAGCCGTAAAAACAGAAGTGTAACGGCCCGCATAGATATCCTGTGCAGCCGCCGCATTTGCCAGTAACAGACAGGCAAACAAAGCCGTAATTTTCATACCGTGGGAATTTACAGGAAAATTATACAAAAATCGCAGCGTAGTGTAATAGGAAGATGATCATCCATAATGGCATTTTACCGGGCAGGGCTGCGCAAAATATTCCGGCAACTGAACGGAGAATTTCTTAAATTCCTGTGTAAATAGGCGTTATGTCAATCTTTTTTGTTGATCAGGATATATCACAAGCCAGGACATTACACACGGATTTTTACAATAACCCCGATGTTTTTGAATTCACCCGGGAAAGGATATTCGGGCCTTCCTGGCAATATACGGGCGATGCGGGCCTGCTCCGGGAGCCGGGCCACTGCCACCCTTTCACGTTCATGGAACAGTTCCTCGAAGAGCCACTGGTACTTACGAAAGACCAGGAGTCCGTCATCCGCTGCCTCAGCAATGTATGCACACACCGCGGCGCTATTATCGTCAATGAGCCCTGCAAACTCTCCCAGCTGCGCTGCCGTTACCATGGCCGTGTATTCCGCCTCAACGGCCGGTTCCAGAGTATGCCTGAGTTCAAAGAAGTACAAAACTTCCCGGCATCGCAGGACAACCTTACGGAACTCCCGCTCTTCCGCTGGGGCTCCATGCTGTTCACCTCCCTGCAAACCGGCAACAATCATCTCCCTTATTTCCGCGATATGATGGAAAGGGTGAGCTGGATGCCGCTGGATGAATTTGTGTACCGCCCCGAGCTCACCAAACATTATTTTATCAAGGCAAACTGGGCGCTGTATTGCGAAAATTACCTCGAAGGTTTTCATATTCCTTTTGTGCACGCGGGCTTAAACGCCGTGATCGATTACGGCAATTACACCACGGAGCTGTTCCCCTGGAGCAGTCTCCAGCTGGGTATGGCGAAAGAGGAAGACGATTGTTTCGACCTGCCTCCCTCCTCGCCCGACTACGGTAAAAAGGTCGCGGCTTATTATTTCTACGTCTTTCCAAATATGATGTTCAATTTCTACCCCTGGGGCCTGAGCATCAATATCGTGAAACCGTTGACGATCGGCACCTGCAAGGTGACGTTCCTGACGTATGTGTGGAAAGACAAACTGTACAACACCGGTGCGGGCTCCAACCTGCATACCGTTGAAATGGAGGACGAAGCGGTGGTGGAAGCGGTGCAGAAAGGCGTGCGCTCCAGGTTTTACGGGCATGGAAGATATTCCGTCACCCGCGAGCAGGGCACACATCATTTCCACCGCATGCTGAGCACATTGCTGCAAGACTATGCCGGCTGAACGCCATCAAATAAACTACCTCGCCGCCACGGCTATTGTCGTAGGCAGCATCATCGGTTCCGGGATCTTTATGAAGCCCGCCACCATGGCCGCACAATTGCAATCACCCATCTGGCTGACGCTGGTGTGGATGGTGGGCGGTGTCTTTTCACTTGCCGGGGCGCTCGTATTTGCCGAAATCGGCGCGATGTTCCCCAGCACCGGCGGGCTGTATGTGTATTACCGCCGTATGTTCGGGGACTTTTTTGGTTTCCTGTACGGATGGGCCGGGTTCACCGTGCTGAACACCGCTTCCGTGGCCGCCATCGCTTTTGTATGTGCGCAATACCTGAATTATTTCCTCCGGCTGCCCGGCCTGCCGCCCGAAACGGCCGGTTCGGTCGCGTTGCATATTCCATTCCTCGGCACCCTATATCCTTTGCAGAACGCCGGCGTCAAACTGCTGGCGGTGAGCCTTGTACTGGGCCTTACCCTCCTCAATTACCTCAGCCTGAAAGCGGGCAGCCTGCTCCAGGTGCTCAGCACCGTGCTCAAGATCGTGGTGGTGGCATTGCTGGTGTTCGGGATATTTTTTTCCGGCAAAGGCGACCTGCAAAATTTCGTGACCGGCACACCTGCTCCCGGCACGCTGTTCAGCGGATTTATCGCCGCGCTTACGGGGGCTTTTATGGCATACGACGGGTGGATCAACGTCACGTTCGTAGCCGGGGAAATGAAAGACCCGCAAAGGAACATCCCGCGCAGCCTCTTCACCGGCGTGGTGATCTGTATGTTCGTGTACCTGTTGGTGAACCAGGCTTATCTCTACGTACTGCCCGTCGATGTTATGGCAGGCTCCCCGCTGGTGGCGGCGGATGCCATTGCCGTGGCGCTTGGCGCCACCGGCAGCAGCATTGTGGCAGCGCTGATCGTGATCTGCACTATCGGGGCTATCAACGGCAATACCATGGCGGTATGCAGGGTCACTTACGCGATGGGGAAAGACGGCTTGTTTTTTCACTGGGCGGGCCGGGAGCACCCGAGGTATCTCACACCCGGCAATGCGCTCTGGCTGCATGGCATCTGGGGCTCGCTGCTGGTCATCAGCGGCTCGTTCGATATGCTGGCGGATATGTTCACCTTTATTGCCTGGGTGGCCTATCTATTCGGCGCCCTGGGCCTCTTCCTGCTGCGTTTCAGGATGCCGGAGCATCCCCGGCCCTACAAAGCCTGGGGTTACCCGGTGCTGCCCGCGCTGTTTGTTTGTTTCGCGGGGTTTTATGTAGTGAGCACGGTCTGGAATGATGTAACGGGATATGTGTCCGGAAGGACGCCGGTGATCAATTCATTGCTGGGGCTTGCCATTACGGCATTGGGCGCGCCGGTGTACGGTTATTTTATATGGAAGAAAAAGCGGTATCTACGCCTATAAACAACCCTCTACACGCCTTATCACTTCTGCAAGATTTTCACTTCCGTCCGCCTGTTCGCCTGGTGTTCTTCTTCGGAGCATTTCACACCGTTCACACAATGATTCACCGGGCGGCTTTCCCCGTAACCCTGCGGTACCATTCTGTCTGCGCTGATGCCTTTGCTGACGAGGTAGTTCACCGCCGCTTCGGCGCGTTCTTTGGAAAGGCGCATATTATACGCGTCATTGCCACGGCTGTCCGTATGCGACTGCAATTCTATCCGCATCGTGGGATGCTCCTGCAGGATGACGAACAGTGAATCCAATACGCGGCCGGCATCCGTACGGATGAAATATTTGTTGAAGTCGTAATAAAGATCTTTCAGCACAAAACTCTTCCCGACCTCATACGGACTTTCCGGCTTCACGGGAGGCGGTGGCGGCGGAGGAACCGGCGGTGGCGGCGGTATCATCGCGTAGGTATAAATGTCATCGCTGCCTTTGCCGCCCGGGCGGTTGGAGGCGAAGTAACCGCTTAAAGTATCGCTGGTGACGAGATAAAAATCGTCATGACTGGAATTGTAAGGTACCCGCAGGTTCATGGGCGCAGTCCATTGCGTTTCGGAGCCTGTGGCGGCGAACATATCCAGCCCGCCCATACCCGCATGACCATCGCTGGCGAAATACAGCACACCGTCCGCATCCATTACCGGAAACATTTCATCGTCCGCGGTATTGATCACCGGGCCGCAGTTCACTGGCTGCTGCCAGCTGCCGTCCACATTCCGTTTGCTGAACCAGATGTCTGTATGACCGTGCCCACCGGGCCTGTCCGAAATAAAATACAACACGCTGCCGTCCCCGTTCAGGGCCGCATGACCGGTTGAAAATGCCCGGGCGTCGTTGTAGGCGAAGGGTTTTACGCTGTCTTTCGTCACTTCGTACAGCTCCAGCCGCCAGGTGCGCACGCGGATGGAATGTTTGTACCCATCCTTTTCAAGGCCCGGTTTGTCCCGCTGGCTCACCGTTACGAAGGAAGTGCCTTCCACGGGGCTGTAACATACAGGCCCCGTATGGTAATTACTCAGGTCTATGATCTTCGATAGTTTGTCGATATTCAGCCTGCCGGGAGACGATCCGTCATCGAGCCGGTAAAGGCTGAAATAAGGCTCATTGGTCTGTCTTGAAATGCGTTGGCCGGAATAATCCAGCCGGTTGAAATTAGAGGTGTAAATGAGCATATCCTGCTGTCTGAAAGCACCCCAGTCCGAAAAGGTGGTGTTGATCCGGTCTTCATTATGCAGGATCACCGGAGCAGGATCTTTCAGCCACAGTTCCGCTGAATCGCAGCCCGCCATGCGTTGTTTGATCCTTTCGGCATCCGCTCCGGCGGCGGGGTATTTTGTGTAGGCGGTTTTTGCTTCGCCATACTGCCCGTTCATTTTCTGAAGATCGCCGATGCGTATCCAGAGGCTGTCCGCCTTCGGGTCTTTGCCTATACAGGCGGCGTAAGCCGCAATAGCTTCCGTGGTATTGCCCAGTGCTTCCTGGCTGAAGCCCAGCCTGTAGAGCACCAATGGCCCGGCGTTTTTCTTCCTGCCCAGCCTTTCATATACGGAAGCCGCCTTGTCATAGCGGCCGGTCACGAAGTATTTATCGCCCAGCTGGTCGTACGAAGGCTGTTCCTGTGCCGGCGCGGCGAAGGGAAACAATACGACCAGGTAAAGCAAAAGAAGATGTCGGTTATTCATGCGGGATCATTTAAAAATACCGGGGTGATATCTCTTTCCTGTTTTTAGTGGGGAAGAACAGGCTTACGGAAATTTCGTGTGTACCGTTCTGGTAAGTATTCAGGCCGGACACGGTGAAGTCATAGGCATAACCCAGCCTCAGCCACTTGGTGGCAAACACTTCCAGGATGCCGGACACCGCGTCTTTCCTTTCCAGCCCTGACTGGAGATTGTTTTTATCCCACAGCGCAAAACCCGTCCTGTACGATGCGCCTATCCATACCAGCTCCTGGATGAGCAGGAAGGCATTGAGGTCCAGGTTCGAGGGGCCTTTAAAATCTTCTTTCCATAAAAAAGAAGGTTTCAGTTTCAGTCCCTGGCTGAGGTTAAACACAGCGCCCGCTCCCACGTACATATGCGGCGCGCGAACGATGCTGGTGAAAAATTCGTTGTTCCAGTTGTAGGATTTTACGCTGGTGGTATTCAGCAGGTTCAGCACGGAAGCCGTTACGTAATATTTCGGGGTGTAATAATAAACGCCGAAGCTGGCATCCGGCTCGATGGTGGATGGCCGGCCCACGGGAATGTGATTGTCATTGGCATCCGTATATTCCAGTACGGAACCGTCTATACGGTATTGCGTGACGCCGCCGGCTATACCGAAACAAAGTCTTTTATAACCGTCCGGGTCCAGGGGGATGCGGTAAGAAACGCCGATGTTCCCGGAGATAGTCTTTTGCGCGCCCAGCTCATCCATGAGGAAAGTGGCGCCCAGGGCCAGTCTTTCTTCGCGGGCGTTTGTGAGCCAGTCCACGCTTGCGGCGGTGGTGACCGGGGCGCCGTCTATGCCCGTCCATTGCTGGCGGTGGATGGCGTTGAAGCTGGTGCCTCCCCGGTATCCCGCATAGGCGGGGTTGAGGTTAAGCATGTTAAATACGTACTGGCTGAATTGTACTTCCTGTTGCGCTTTGGCAGGAAGCAGGGCTGCAATACAAACGATCAGAATAACGCCTGTGTATAAAATTCTCATAAACGAGGTTTTACATAGTAATACGCATGAGTTTTATATAGCTTGGACAGTTGGAGTGTTGAACATTCGCCGATTGACTGATATACATACAGTTAAATGCCGCTGATTGTTCAATTTGGCGGAGAAACTATGGCCCTTTATTCTTTCACGTAATCGGAATCATTCATATGATCCAATTAACTCATACCAAGATATTATATGCATTCTCTATTGTTGTTTTGTTTTAAATTCCATGTTCTCAAAAATTTTCTATGGCAAGGAATAAAAACGGGAAAATGAGCGGTAAGCTGGGTGATGAGGTGAAGATCGTGATGAGGAACGGAGAGCAGCGCACGCGCAAATATCAGTCTGAGATCAATCAATCCGAGCGTTCCATCAAAGCACGGGCAGACCTTGGTACGGCTAGCAGGGCCAGTACGCTGATCCGAAAAAGCTTAAAACCGGTATTGATCATCCCGGAATACAGCGAGCTTTACATCCGCCTTAACAAAACGATGATCACGATCGTGCAGGCGGATAAAAAGAGCGACACCGGAAGTAAAAAGATATTACCAGAACATCTTTTTCATCTCCAGGATTTTTATTTCGCGGAACTGGCAAAAGTGGAAGGATTATTGCTGAAAAAACCTACAGTAGAATGGGACGTACGCGGAAACGTAACGGTGACGATCCCGGAGCTGTACGGCGTCAGCCTGTTGTATCCTAAAAAGGTCGCCACCCACATAAAGTTATGCGCCGTCACTTTGTCCGTTAACTTTGATAAAGAGACCGTTGATGCTCGTAAGTCGGAAGAAATAATGCAGCCTGCGGGAGTTGCCAGCAAAGCTTTTTCATTTAAAGTAAAAACCACGCCGGGCCTGCCGGTATTGGTTGTCCTTCAGATCGCCCCGCAGACGCTGGAAGGCAAAAGATACTATCACTCGGTTGATAAAAGATTTAATGCAGCTTCTGTCATCGATGTATTGATTCCCCCGGCCCCGCAGCAGGAAAATGCGGCAGAAGCCAAAAAAACTGCAAAAAAGCCCCAAAAAACACCCCCCAAGTCCGGGTAAAGTCCAAGTAAAGTCCAAGTAAAGTCCAGGTAAAGTCCAGGTATGCCAGTACTATACTGGTAATATACAGTTATCATACTAGCCTCATACCTTATTCATACCTGCGTCATAACCGCTTCATAACCCATTCCATCCCATATGACGGGTACAACAAAGCCCTGTACAACGTACAAGGCTTTGGGTCCATCAACCAATTTTATATCAACTTCTTACTGCGCCCTCACCAGCCATACAGGATCGCACTTATAATACCTCCTGAATGAGATCCGGAAGCTCCGCGCGCTTTTAAATCCTGACAACTCAGCGATCGTTTCAAACGAGGCTTTTGTTTCCATCATTGCTTTATAAGCCAGCCACATCCGCCGGTCGAACTGGAACTGGCCGGGCGTGCAGCCGAATACCGCTTCAAAACCTTCATGCAATACCCGGGCATTGATGCCGAACATGGCAGCCAGTTGTTTTACGGAATGCTGGCCTACATAATACATCTTCAGGAAAGAAAAACATTCATTGATCTTCTGGAGATTGTTTTCGGAAAGGCCATGCGCCGGTTTATCCATCAGTTTGTGAAACACTGCCAGTATATTGACAGATTGCCGGAGGAGATAAAAATGCGCGGCGTCCCCGATGTAACGGCAGGTGATGATATCGCGGATAGCCATCAGGCATACATCGTTGATGAGTTGGGAATCCATATTCACCTGCCCGTTTGTCTGCATGACTTTTTTATCCTTCAGCCAGGCCACTTCCGGGTACATTTTTACCAGTTCCTTTACCTTTTTGGGTTGTATGTTCAGGTGAAAGCTGGTGAAGTCCTGGTCTTTCTGCAGGGGCGCTTCGTTCGGATAACTGGTCAGGTTAAAGAGATCCATAAAGCCGCTGCCCAGCAATACGGGCCTATCTTCTTTGATGAGCGCGATCACGTCACTGCCCATCATAAAGTGAAGGATCAGGTTCCGGAAAGGCGTTTGCGGCCGCAGCTTCATATCTTTTTTCGGATGTACTTTCTGATACCAGACAGAAAGCGGGCCCAGCGGGATCTGCTGGGTGATGATCCGGTGGCACTCATCTTCTTTGTAGTCCACAATAGCGCATTTGAGTAATTCCGCGAGAAATTCGCCGGGTATGGTGGCTACGGGGAGCGCTTCGCTGGTTTCCTCCCTGTCTATCCACATGTCCCGTACGGGCAATGGTTGGTTTTCCATCTTGTTTGATTTAGATGTAAATAATCCTATTCAAATACTGTCTGCCAAGTGGAGAAAAAATCAAAACATGGGTTATCCGGATAAACAAATAAAAGACGTTACATTAAAGACATCGAATCCCTTAAAGAGGGTGAAGTTTTTCAAAATTATTTTACGCTTTTTCAGCAGGCGGAAACGTTGCAACGGAGCGGGATGCGCGGGAATAAAAAAATCCCGGCCGCTGGTACGGCCGGGATTTGTATAAAACGGTCTGCAAAAAACTACTTCAGCGAATTGATCCATCCCGCAATTTTCATGGCGTCGGCTTTCGGCACCTGTGGCATGGGCGGCATTTCTGTCGCATAACCCGGCCAGTTTTCAGGATTGGGGTTATAGATCAGTTTCACCATCATTTCGTTTGTGTATCTCTTTTTGGCGATGTCCTTAAAAGCGGGGCCTACCTGTTTTTTCTCCGCATTATGACAAGCGGCGCAGGTATATTTTGCGAGCAGCGGCTTCACTTCCTCGAAGGTAGCCACTTTGGCTACAGGTTTCACGGTTGCGTCCGCGGGTTTGGCCGCGGCGGTTTTACCGGCAGCGGTCTTTGTTTTGGCGGCAGCTGCTTTGGCCGCGGCTTCTTCCGCTGCTTTTGTTTCAGCGGCGGAATTGCGGGTGCTCACTTCGCTCATGGCCAGCTTTGCCCCTTCGGGGATATTGTTCAGCGTATAATAACCCGTGGGATGTACCAGTGAAAAGAACTGGTCACGCGCGCGCACGCCTTCCAACGTGATATTGTGAATGTAATACTGGCGCAGGTTGTCCACGATGATGCGCACTTTCATGCCATCTTCGGATACTTTCACGCCTTTTACATTGCATTTCTCCATGTTCACGGTAGGGCTGCCGTACACCGGGTGGTATTTGTAAATGAAACTTTCCACGGCATAAGAGGCCAGGTCTTCAGCAGATCTTTTATCGACGGGCAGGGTGAACTCGATCTCAAAACCGTCAGGCATTGCCTTTACCGTCTGCATTTCAAATGGCACGCGGTTGTTCCACACCAGGCGTTGCAAACCTTCGTTCGCGTCACCGGCGGAGCCCCATCCACGATTGGTTTCGCCTACGAACAGGGAACCGTCCTGACCCCAGGCCATGCGCAATACGCCGCTCTGGAAGCCGCCACGGAAGTCGAATGCCACGCCCTGGTATTCACCGTTCACTTTTTCCATCACCACGCGCATGATCTTACTTTGTCCCTGGTCGCCTACCAGCACCTGGCCGGCAAAGGGGCCGAATGCGCCTTCGGGGATAGGCAGTATTTCTGAATTGGAGATACCCAGCACACCGTGCGGCAACCATACCGCGGGCGTTTTCAGCTGCGGGATCGCTTTTTTCACTTCGAACAGGGTTTTGAATTGTTCATCCACCACGTTTTCGGGTTTCACGGCCCGGCCTTCGGCGTTGCGCGTTCTGCGCTGGTCCACCTGGGCGTATATCTGTTCTTCGGTAAGTTTCAGCGGGGAATTGGGCATGTTTGTCCAACGGAGACCTGCCGGGTGGCCCACGAAGTCGCCTTTTTTTACCTGCCATACACCGCCCGAGCCCATCCAGTCACCCTGGTTCTCGGAGTAAAACAATTCTCCGTTTATCATGCCAAGGCCGCAGGGAGAGCGCATACCGGTAGCCCAGGGCTCCATGCTGCTGCCGTCCGCCGCAATGTGCATCATCCATCCGCGCCAGGGCACGCGGCTTTCACCGCGCCACCATTCTTCATTGCCAAAAGCAACGTTGCCGGATACAAAAAACGAACCGTCCGGCGCCAGTTTAGGGCCGAAGCTGTATTCGTGGTAGTGACCGGAGATAGGCCATGCGTATACGGTTTCATATACGTCCGCTTTACCGTCCATGTTAGTATCTTCCAAACGGGTAAGCTCGCCGCGCTGCGCGCAGTAAAGAGAACCGTTCTTGTAAGCAAGGCCGAGTATTTCGTGCAGGCCGCTGGCAAACTTGCGGAAGAAAGGCCTGCGGCTGGTGGGATTTTCCACGATGAACACATCGCCGCGGCGGGTGGCCACGCCCAGGTCGCCGTTTGGCAGGAGGGTAAGCCCTCCTACTTCCAGCAGGGTGCCTTCCGGCGCGCTCATCTTCATGATCCTGAAATAATCTTCTTCCTTGGGCGTTTCCTGTGCCTGTGCGGGTAGTTGTGTGATCAGCGGCAACAGGTACATCGCCGCTTTCCTGATAATATTTTTCATGCTGGTGTCTGTCTAGAGTTGGTTAGAAAAGGATGGAATAGCTCAGCCGGCCCTTTACGGGGATGATCAGCTCTTTTTTGCCTGCTGCATCGCGCACGAAGGGTTTGGCCCCTCCGGCGTCCTGTAATTGCAGATACCAGGCTTTTCCATCCACCAGGTACAGGTCTTTGCCCAGCGCTTCGATCTGCGCGCCTTCGGCGAGTTTGGCATAGAGGTCCGCCGCCGGCGCGGATACGTTCAGCTCGCGGCTGATGCCGTGGCCGTCTTCAGATACGCGGATGGCGTCCGTAACGGTGCTGCCGTGGATCTGGTAACGGAAAGTGGGCCGGTCTTTTTCATCCAGCACATAACCTTTGGGGCGGTAGCCGCTGCCCGTGGTGTCCGCGCTCCAGGCATCCTGCTGGGTAGCCAGCCTGCCGAGGGTAAAGAACGGCAGTCCTAAACGCTGGATGGCACCTTGCGGACGGGCGGTACCATTGCCGCGTTCATGCCACATGGGGGTCGTTTCCAGGAAAGCGCCGCGCCACACCTGTACCAGCATACCACGGTCCATATCGTAGGTATAATGTACGTTCAGGGGGCTGCCTACAGACACTGCGTGTACGATCTTCTGCTGCTGGCCCGGCACATCGATGAAGCTGCGGAGGATCGTGTTCTGATCCGCGTTTACCATGATGGGATCGGTATCGTCCGGTGTGATGGCGTCCCCGATATAGGAATCGCGCAGACCGGGGCCGGAGATCACCAGGCCCAGCGTGGGGGTGCCCCAATCGCCTGAGCGGCTGTAAATGACCTCGATGGGCGTTTCTCCCGCGGGTAATTGTATTTTTTCACGGTTACGGCCGGAACCGGTGATGTCCCTGCCGTTTACGCGGATAAATCCGCCGCCGCCCTGTGAAGCAAGCGCCATGTTATAATCGCCGGCTTCCCGGACGTTCAGTTTGCCGGTATAATGCAGTACATATTCTTTGGATAAAGGGCCGGCGTTTGCGGTCAGTATGGGAGAAGAACCTGTTGCCACCGGTTTGGCGGTGTCCAGGCGTTCTTTTTTAAACTGGCCGTTGAACACGCGGTATTGCAGGCCGGAGAGTACGGGCGCCGGTGTTTTGAATTCGCGTACGGAGATGTTGCGGAAAGCAACCGCTCCATGATCGCCCTGGATACGGAGCGGGCCGGTGGCTTTTTCGTCGCCGCCGATGGCTCCGCGGGTAGGCCCTTGCAGTTCAACGTTTTCGTGAATGAGCACGCCGTTCAGTTCCGCGCGGATGATGCGGGCATTGGCGGTCTTTTTGCCGGATGCGTCGAAGCGGGGCGCCTGGAAAGAAACTTTCAGATGTTGCCACAGGCCGGGCGCCTTGCTGGCGTTCTGGCGGGGGGCGTAGCCCTGGTAGCCTTTCTGGCCTTCGGGTTTGCTGTCGTCCCAGCGTTCGTAGATTCCGCCGTTGTCTCCGGGGCGGGGGCTGGTAGTACCCCAGCTGTCGAGGAGCTGCAATTCATAACGTCCCTGGAGATAGATGCCGGAGTTGGAACCTTCCGCCATCATGTAATCCAGTTCAAGGTCTATGTCCCCGAATTCCTTGTTGGAGAAGAGGTCTTCCCCGTGTTGTTTTTTACCGGGCAGGTTGACGAGGATGCCGGCGCCATTGGAGGTTTCGAGCACATTTGGTTTACCGAGGCGTGCATGAACGTCAGAAGCCAGCTGCCAGCTGCTGCCGGGCTGCCTGAAGGCGGATAAATCCTGCAGGGGCCATTGGGCGGACTGTGCCGCCACGGGCTGGCTGAGAGCCAGGCCTGCGCCGCATGCATACAAAAAGCCGATCCATGACCGGCCGGGTTTACTGTTTTTCGATCTGTGTACCATAGTTGCGGTAAAATATAAAATGTTTTGTTTGCTAAAACGATTTTGTTACGGATGGTAAAAATAAACGGCAGTGCAAACCTTTGCACAGCATCAGTTACAGGCGTTTACGCCGAAAAGTACTTATACAGACGGGATGAATGGCGGGGATTTACCAATAAAAGGACATCTATTTATAAAAAAATGACAACGGACCGGGCGGGCGGGCATGTTTTTTCCGGAGTAACGCTTTGGTTTGCAGGCTTGAAGGAAAAGCGGCCGGGGAAGGGAATTTAACCGGGAAAGCTGGCGGCGGGAATGCCCTGTTCAGGTTTCGCCTGGCCTGTAAGGCTGGCCATGGAATGATGGTGGTTTATCGATTAAGCAGATGGCATTGATTGGGTGCTCACCATCCCGAAGTAAGGCGGCTTAGGGGTAGTTCTTAATATAAAAAGACGGGCCACATCGCTGCGGCCCCGCCAGGAGTTATCATAAGGGAACTTATTTAAAATGAAGGGAGCCTGCGTTATCGAAATAATAATCGATCACCTTGGTGGACTTCAGCTGTTTGAGGAAAACGTCCAGCGCGGTGGTTTTGTCCAGCCGGCCGGTGAACACCTGCCTGGTTACGTTTTCATCGTCCATTTTTACTGTTACGCCATACCAGCGGGTGATGACACCGGCGATTTCAGTAAGATGAGTGTCCTCAAACCAGAACCATCCCTTGCGCCAGCTGAGGGTTTGTTCCTCGGCGAAGGCCGTTTCGCGGATGGCGGCTGTATTGGTCACCACTGCCTGGCGGCCGGGCTTCAGGAGCATGGCCTGTTCTCCCTGATGCACCTGTACGGCGCCGCTAAGGAGGGAAATTTTCACCTGGCTGCTGTCATAACTGTTTACGTTGAAACTGGTGCCCAGTACTTCTACCCTGCCGTTGGGCGTTTCCACGATAAAAGGATGGGTGTGATCCGGGGTTACTTCAAAAAACGCTTCCCCGCTTACGGTCACTTTTCTTTCAGGGCCGGTAAATGCGAAGGGGAAGGTAAGTTTTGACGCCGCGTTCAGCCATACGATAGAGCCGTCGGGCAACACAACGCGGTAGTCCATGCCTGTGGGCACTTCCAGTTCGTTGTAACCACCGGGGGCCGGGGTACCGGCGTCTACGAGGAGACTGTCTTTTTGCAGGCTGAATCCTTTCTGCGGAGAAGCAGCGGGCTGGCCGGGGCTTAGCTGCCGCCCGTCCGCCAGGGTGAGGCGGATACCTTCGGTATGGGCCGACGTGGCGGGGGCGGGTTCCTTACCGGGCAATAAAACGAATATACCGATGGCGATGGCTGCCGCGGCGGCGGCGTATTGCCAGCGGAATATCTTCCTGCGCGGGGGAAGCGGTTTCCAGTTGATCTGGTCTGCCGCGGCGAACTGGTTGTCCAGGTGCTCCTGGGGGAACCGTGAACGGTATTCTTCCCAGGCCGCCCTGGTCTGCGGGTCCGTTTCGATCAGGTTACAAAGATGGGCGTCATCTTCCGGCGAAATAATGCCGGCCAGCTTTTCACTCATCAGTTGGGAGATATATCCTTCTTCCGGAATATTAGTCATAATATAATCTAAACAAGATTTTTGCTGATTCGGGTTAATGCTCATCCCGGTTTTTAAGAGAAAGTCTCAGATCCTTCAGTGCGAGGATCATGTGTTTTTTAACGGTTTCTTCACTGACATTCAATGCGGCCGCTATTTGTTTGCGGGTATAATTGAAGAGGTATCCCATCTTAAAGACGCGGGAGCGGATGGGGGGAAGTTTGTCAATAGCTTCTCTCAGTTGTTGTTGAAGTTCTGAATTTTCCAGCTGGTTGTAAGGCGCCGTAAAATCTGTGAGTTGCAACATCTGTTCATTACGTTTCCGTGTGACTTTGTCGCGTTGCAGTTTATTGAGGCAGCGGTTGCGGACGCTGATAAAGAGATAGTTCTTAAGGTGGTTGACGTCGTTGAACTGCCGTTGTTCCATCCGTTGCCAGAATTCGATAAAAAATTCCTGCACCACTTCTTCGGCATCGGCTTCGTGCTGGAGGATACCGAGGGCGGCGATCCAGAGCCATTTGCGGTAAGAGGTGTAAACGTAGTCGAAAGCCTCGCTATCGCCGGCTTTCAGCCTTTCCAATAAGTCCATTTGTTGATCTGATGATGTCATGCCAAGTATGAATCAACCCTGCCGGCAAAGTAACTTCAACCCGAACATATAAAACGCCGCCAGGAAAATAATAATTATAACTTAATATTTAAATGCTGGAGAAAAAGGTTAGCTAAACCGGGGATGATCTGATGCTGCGACGAAGATAATACTTTAATTGAAAAAACAACCGTCTGTTCTTTCCACTTTTAGTATACCCATGGGCTACTGTAGCATAACAATTTCTTTACCTGGGGGATTCAGCCTGTTTGGGTTATTTTTGTCTTTTAACAGCGGTCTGATTTTCTAATAAGGCTGTGCTTACCTGAAATTACTCTATACCCTGCATGCTCTCTTTTCTAAATTCCCTAAGATGCTATAAAAATGCTTTTCTATGGTAGAAATCGATCCCTTCTCCCGGCTATCCCTTTAAATTCAGGGCATCCCTCCTCTCCCAATCCCCGCATTACGACAACTATCCTGTCTTTTAATACGAGCATCACTTTCATTCTGAGACTTTCTCTAAACCTGATAACAATTCCTTTACATAGGGGATTCACCCATCAGGAAATTTATTGTGTCTTTAAATAGATAAAGCGTTAGCGACATGTGAATGTAATTCTATTCGACCCTGAGTAATGTAATTGTATTTGACTGTAATCGCAATCGTGACTAGCTATAAAAAAACAACCTTAACTAACGTTTAACAAAAAACTTATGAGACAGTCTCCTGTTCTATCATTGCGAGGGCTCGCAATGTTGTGCATGGTGTTATTCCTACACCTGGCCACAAGAGCAAATGTTCATCAATTTGATTTTAAAGTGACATTGAAAGCGGAGCAGGTAGCCTTAAAAAATGTGATGAAGGATATTGAGAAGCAGACGGGGTTGTACTTCATGTACAGCGCAACCGGCGGTCTGAAAATAAATGACCCGGTGAGCATCCATGTGACCAATGCAAAACTGGAAGATGTATTGGAAACATTGCTCGAAGTACGCGGCATCAGCTGGTCTATTATCGACAAGGCGATTGTGCTGAAATCGGGTGCCGTGAAAAATAAAGAAAACAAGGAAACGAAGGAAGCCATGTTCCGAACGGTAAGCGGGTCCGTTCTTGATAAAGACGGGCAGCCGTTGCCGGGAGCGACGGTGCAGATCAAAGGGACGAATATCGGAACGACTACGGCCGTTACCGGTATTTTTTCTTTAGCGAATGTGCCTACGAAGCAGTTGGTTATTCAGGCCAGGTATACGGGGTATGAATCGCAGGAAAAAGTTCTTACTGAGGGGAACATTGTTTTTAATTTAAATCCTAGTGTCAGTAACCTTGATGAGACGGTTGTAGTGGCTTACGGCACTTCGACAAAGCGTTCTGTAACAGGCGCTGTCAGTGTAGTTAAAGGAGAGGAGATCAGGACATTACCTAACCGTTCGTTTGATAAAAGTTTGCAAGGTCTTGTGCCGGGCTTAAGAATATCAAACGGTACAGGTCAGCCTGGTGGCGGTGTTAGCAATATGATTGTCAGAGGAATCTCTACCGGCACAGAAGCACTCGGTGGGTCTACAGTGCGAAATCCGTTAATAGTAATAGATGGCATGCAGGTTACCCAAGACATATTTAACAGAATGGGGCCCAGTGATCCATTTACACCACTGACAAACCCACTCGCACAAATTAACCCAGACGACATTGCTGAGATTTCGGTTCTGAAAGATGCAGCCGCCATAGCATTATACGGATCCAAAGCTAGCAATGGCGTCATAATGGTGACAACAAAAAGAGGACGGTCGGGCAAAACCAAATTCAACTTCAGTCATCAAACTGATGCATCTATGCGACCAGCCTCTATACCTAAAATGCTCAACCAATCACAGTATCTTGAGTTGCTATACGAAACATATCGTAATACAGATCCCACCACCTGGACAGATGAAGCCATCCGCGCAGATCTCTTCAAAAAATTTCCTTACCAGACTATAGGAAATGATACTTCTTTTTACCCTCAGGCTGAATGGGATAATGAGATTTACAACCATCCAGCCATTACCTTATCCAACAACCTCTCTGTTTCCGGCGGCACTCCGAATCAAACCTTCTACCTGAATTTCGAGTATACCAAACAAAATGGAATCATAAAAAGTACGGGATATGAAAGAGCATCACTCCGTGTGAATCTCGACAATAGGATAACAGACTGGCTCAAATTTGGGATCAGTTCGACCTTCTCATATAATCTTCAAAAAGCGGGTTATCAAAGTGAAGGGCCATATGCAGGAGCTCCCTCTACGGATATCCTGTCACCCTTACTTCCTATCAGAACGTCCGACGGCAGCTATATAAAAGAATTCACCTGGGGAACCCTCTTAAATACAGTATACCCCAACCCAATATTCGAAAGAGACTACAATCTGAACAAAACCAGTGCCTTTCGTGGTCTTACAACAATGAATGCCGATGTTTCATTTCTGCGTCATTTCAATTTTACAACGTCACTAGGCGTAGATTATATGCAAACGGAAAATAAACAAAAAATAGATCCGAGGTTATCAAACTCCGGCGGAGGATACATCAGAGACTATGATACAAGAAATGCAAATCTGCTTTGGATGAGTATATTGAAATATCAGACCCAGATAGGTAGACATCATCACATTGATGTACTGGCTGGACAGGAAGCTCAAATTCAGAATAATAAGAATCTATATTTATCTGTTAAAGGAAGTTTTGGACAGCAAACCAATCCATATTATACTGATGTCGTAAATCCAGAGTACGTAATGGATGTTTTTCTAGGAGGGACTTTAAAACGAACCAGCCTATCGCAATTTGTACATCTAAACTACGATTACAGAAAAAAATACAATATATCAGGTAGCTGGCGGCGCGATGGCGCCTCGGTATTTGGTGATTCCAATCCATTTGGCAACTATTGGTCCCTAGGAGGTGCATGGATCATCAGTGAAGAAAACTTTATGCAACCGATAAAAAATGTAATACCATTTCTTAAACTCAGAGGCAGTATAGGCCTTGCAGGGAATGCCGGAGCAGTAAACCACTTATTGCGCTACCATCTGCTATCTAGGCAACTGTTCATGAAAGATCCTGCTGTAATGCCAGGTACTTCACCTGGCAATCCAACTATTAAATGGGAAAAAACTAGTCAGTGGAATGGCGGTCTGCAGGCAGGGCTTCTTAACAATCGTCTTACAGCAGATGTCGATCTCTACTATAAATTCACAAAAAATCTTATCTATCAAACTATTCTACCAAGCTTCACTGGATACGCAAGCGTAATGGACAATATTGGGGATATCCGAAATAGCGGTATTGAACTTAGTTTGTCTGGTGACATTATTCGAAGAAAAGACCTGCGTGTTGCTCTACGTGGTAATTGGAGCAAAAACAGCAACAAACTTTTGAAAGCCAACAAAAATATCTATTCTGTTTCGAACATAATGTCGAATGAAGAGGGCCGCGAAATGAATAGTTACTTCATGCCAGTTTGGGCCGGCGTGAACCCTGCAAATGGAATGCCACAGTGGTTAGATTCCAGTATGAAGCCAACACAACAATACAACTTAGCTCTCAAACAATTTGTAGGTAGATCTCAACCGGATGCATTTGGTAGCATAACCAGTACTGTAACTTGGAAAAATTTAGAATTACAGGCAATGTTTTACTATCAATATGGAGGGCTCTTCTATAATGAAGTCAATAGTCTGCTCTTAACAGACGGATTAAGAGCCTATCATAATGTACCGGTGACGGCCTTAAATAGATGGCAGAAACCAGGAGATATAGCCGAAAACCCAGTCAGACTGTTAAGCAATAATAATTCGGGAGCAGAGAACTCCACCCGATATCTACAGAAATCAGATTATATACGTTTTCAAAACCTGAAACTCACATGGCGTATTCCCAGAAAATGGCTATCGCCTGCCCGGGTTCAAGATTTGAGTATCGACGGACAAGTTAATAATCTCGCTTTATGGGCTACAGCTGATGATGTAGACCCTGATAATGTAAATCTTGGAGGACGAGGAGGTTTTGCCTATCCTAATTCAAGAACATATTCTATCCGGTTGAATGTTTCATTTTAAATGAATTATCCATGAAATCAAGAAATATCTACTCCTTAATAATAGCAGTGGGAATAATAATGACAGCATGCGGAAAATCATTCCTCGATGCCCCACCTCAGAATGTCCTTCCTAAAGAAGCGTATGTCAATAATCTTCAGGCCTGCGAGCAATTAATGAAGAGCTTGTATCTTTCATTGAGCAATGCTTATGGAAGCTATTCTGAAATTTATCCAGAACTGGCTGCTGATAATATAAAGCCTGTAACGGGGGCGACCAACTTCATCCAAATTTATTCTTGGAAACAGATTACCAACAGCAGCACAGAAAATACCGTACCTCAGTCTGTTAATCTCAATGGCCTTTCATATGCCTTTTATAATCTAATACTTTCAAGCAATTTTTTGCTTGAAAGAGCTCCTGATTTCAGGCATGAGAACTCAGCATCTACGGATAACATTATGGGAGTTGCTTATACAATGAGAGCATATGCTTATTTCATGCTGGTAAATTTCTTTGCTCAACCATACGAATATACAAGTGGCGCCCAACACCCGGGAGTTGTATTTATACCAGGGGCTGACTGGACTAAACCAGAAGTAGGAAGAGCCACAGTAAATAAAATCTACCAACATATAACAGAGGATCTTCAACAGGCACTTCGCCTCCTACCAGAAACCTCTTCAAACTTAATGCTGCTCAATAAAAAAGTAGCATCAGCTCTCCTTTCTCGGGTATATCTATTCCAAAGTGACTACGAACAATCATTGCGGCATGCACAATTGAGTATAAAAAATACGCCCTTGCTGAGCATTTCGATGGGTTATCCTGATGAAATATTCAAAAAAACAGATCCCAACGCCAACGAATCCTTTTTTGTCCTGGCACCTAAAAGTGTAAGCCAAATAGGCAATAGTACCGGAGGAATATTTTCAAATAATTACTATCAATATCGCAAGCACTTTATAGCAACGGCCGATATGGCTTCACTGCTTCAAGTGAGCAATACCGACATCAGGAAAAATTGGGTCTCCCAATTAAGCGGAAATTGGGAGGTTCTAAAGTTCCCTTCAGGAGTGATAAGCGATGTCAATCCCAGCCAAGCTGCTTATTATAAGCCGTTGATCCGGTCATCAGAGATGTATCTAAATGCAGCGGAAGCCTGCTTCCAACTTCACAAAGAGGACAGTGCACTATACTACATAAATCAGATCGTACAGCGTGCTGACCCAATGGCTACACCATTACAAGTCACCGGTAATGATATATTTGAGGCTATACAGAAAGAGCGAAGAAAAGAACTCGCCTTCGAGGGCCTACGGCTATTTGACCTACTTCGCTGGAAACAGGATATTGTCAGGACAGATCCCCTCTTCCCGGATGCTGTGAGGCTTTCATATCCTAGCGACAAAGCTATTGCGCCACTACCCCAAATTGACGCCAGCAGGCCTGGTGTAGTGCAAAATCCCGGCTATTAAACCATAATATGACTAAAATGAAGATACCCAAGCTATTAATTTGCTTACTAATTGTCAGCCAGGAGTTACTTGCGTCCGAAACTGCGCCGGCCAAAATACTGGTAAAACTGGAAGCCTTGGCGACGAGTAATGATGATACCTTAAGTATTCAATACTATGACCCTTTTAACTACAATATGTTCCCGGGGCCAACGGGACGAACTGAATACTATGATCTTCCAGCTAAAAGAGATATCGAAATTTCAGCCACCAGCGCAATTGTGGTAGTTATAAATCAAAAAAAGGGAAACCAGACCAGACATATGTTTCTACTACCAGGAAACAATATCACACTTCAGCTTAATCAAAATAAAATTGATGTATCTGGAGACGGTAGTCAAACATATGACTTCCTTTACAAAGACCTATATCCGAAATTCAATCAGCTTCATCCTCCCGGAACAGCGGGAAGTGCCGCCCCAACCGACCTCAAGGACTTCACAGCCTGGAATACATATCTGGATAAAAAATCTGAGATATTACATCATACACTCACAGAATATTCAACACTGTACCCGTCCCCAATATGGAATATAATCAAAGCAACGTTTTTAAGTTCGATTGAAAATACTCGGCAGGGAAAATTTTACCTAATTTGTGTTGATAAAAAAAAATACAGGCTTGATCAGTCGGATATAAGGAACCTTTATGATTCTCTGATACATAACAATAACCTGAAATGGTTACTAAGTCAGACGGAAGAAATGCCTATCCCCGAACAGTATTACCGTTTCCTTGTATTGAAACAACATGTCCTGTATGATGTGAACGATCCCGAAAATATGCGCATCTTTGCTAATCCTAAAAATAAATACCTAAATTATTTCCAGCTGATAGAAGCTAATACGCAAGGAAGATTTAAGGATCAATTGCTCACCTACCTACTGCTTAGCCGGGTAGCCAAAGGTGGTAACACTCCCCTAGCAAACGAGTTGGCGGAGAGTGTTTACCCCAAGTTGGATCATGATGGGTATAAGCAGGTCATTAAGCAGGGGCTATCAGCCTATGCACTTGCAGCCTCCAATAGCGGAGAATTCTGGGATTTTTTGATTCTGGACAAAGATGGCAACCGTGTATCTGATTTCAAGAACAAGGTAATTATCCTTCATCTGAATAAAAGAGGGAATATCAACCAAAACATTTTCTTTCAATCTGCGTATAAAAAATTCTCCAATAATCCAAACATACTGTTCGCAATAGTGTCAGGCGAAAATGAGAAAGCCTCAACAAAACAACAAAAAACAATAATAGAACATCCAAATAACAAAGTCCATCGCTGGTATGCTCCCCACAGCAACGACTATCTTGATTTCAATCTATTAAATCTGGGACCAGATAATGTTCAGACTCTTGTTCTTTGCCCTACTGTAAACTACCATATCAGTATTTATCACCCTTATATCAGAAAAAAGCTACGCATTTCAGACACAGACTCCGCTCGTTTGGACTATATCGAAAAACAAGTCACCAAAACAGATGGACCATTTGTGTACTATAGCGGTGACACATGTTTCGTTCATAACATCAGGAATACGACCCCTTTTACAGATACCATTTACGACAAACACGTAAGTGAACAAAACGTATATACTGATTCACAAGGAAGCCATTTTAAGGTATCCATTATGGGTAAGGCACAGCCAACACCGTCAATATACCCGCAACCGGAAAAAATGCTCGTACTTTCCGACCTTGAAGGAAATTACAAAACTCTTCGTGAATTCTTGTTAAATCATCATGTAATTGATAAAAATTACAATTGGACATTTGGCAAAGCTCATTTAGTCATTGCTGGGGATATTTTTGACAGAGGAACCCAGGTAACCGCATGTCTTTGGTTAATCTATTCTCTTGAAGAAAAGGCTAAAGCTGCTGGCGGATTTGTTCACTTTATACTTGGCAATCATGAAGTAATGAATCTGACCGGAAAGTTATCATATGTTCATAAAGATTATTTCCAGTTCGCAACTATGCTTGGACGCTCCTATGAAGACCTCCTCGGGCTTAATAGCGTATTGGGTCAATGGCTTCGAAGTAAAAACATTATAGAAGTTATTGGGGAAAATCTCGTGACACATGGTGGTATAAGTCCACAGGTAAACCGGTTAAAACTTCCTATCAAAAAAATAAACGACCTCCACTTTTCTTATCTGAATAAGGCGACCATGAATACTAAAGATAGTATCATCTTACAAACTATTATTAATAGTAAAGTATCTCCTTACTGGTACAGAGAGTATTATACTACTGGCAATACCTTTAACCCTAAGGTTATAGATACCACTCTTCAAACCTATAAAGTATCCCGGATTATCACAGGACATACCATAGTGCCGGATGTTATAAGCTACTACGGAGGAAAAGTAATCAATACAGATACTCACCATGCATCAGGAGACAGTGAAGGTCTTATGATTGAAAATGGTCTTTTATACCGAGTTATGTTGAATGGAAATAAAGAGCTACTGCCATAGTTTAGCAGTATAACTATATTTTATTGAGGAAGAGCCCACTGTACGAAATGTACAGTGGGCTCTTCTATTTTCGTATAACAAATAACAATGGCCATTGATTCATAATATTTCCAACACCCAAAACTATTAATCATGAAAAAGTATTCAATCCTCGGGTTGGCACTGATGGCTGTTTCCGCAATCACTGCCGCCTTCGTTCCTTCAAAACAATCACTTGCTGCCGGCCAGGTAGTTGACGACGGCCACATCACTTTGTCATCAGGAGCCGGTCCTGAAAATACCTGTCGTACTGCATTGACTGGAGATGCTATCGATTGTTCTCATACACAAACCGGGAACAATGTAGCTAACAATGCATTGTCATCTACCAGTGCCAATGTACAGTTCAGCAACTCAATCAGTGATGATGCTGGCGCCGAAACCGGAACCAGCACAGAACCTTGATAGGTTTGAACCTTCATAACAGGAATAACGTCTCAATATGAGACGTTATTCCCTATTATTACCGCCATACACCATTACCTCCGATATGAAAAATTATATTATTACTTTGTTTCTGGCTGTGGCGACATTATCATGCCAGCAAGGGAAAAATCCATCTCCAAAGCATCACCATGCTGGAGCAGCCTATAATACCGTGGATATTATTCCAACGTCGGATACGATACGTTTTCTTTTAGATGAGGAATCGTTTAGTGACTTGGAATCATGGAGTGTCCGTGAGATTTCAGGCAAAACATATATAACGTTTTTTGACCAAGTATCTGAAAGTATTAATATCTATAGTTATCCCGACAACAGTCATATCAACAAAATTGAATTACAGCGGTTCTTTAAACCGACAACCGTCAACTCCGCCTATTTTCATAACTACGATAGCATTTTCTTAACCACACGGGAAGCGCTTTATATGATAGATAGTTCGGGAAAAAATGTCAAGAAATTTACATTTGATCGGGAAAGCAGACAAGGACGAGGTCGTATTTCACCTGAAAATCCTCTATACCTCCAACACAACACTGCATTCCTGGCAGTAAGTCCTTCAATAGATAATAGTTCGAAATCGTCTATCCGTTCCTGGAAAATGCTATGGACGGTAAACTTAGAAAACAACAAAACCAGCAGATATTATCATCTGCCAGAAATATATACTGAAAACTATTACGTAGGAAAATTAATAAAATATAGCTATTGTATGAATGATGCTGGACGTTTTGTAGTTAGTTTCGCAGCTGACACGATGTTATATGAAACCGACCTGAAAGACTACCATCATTCATATTTCGCAAAAAGCCAATATCAGTTACAACCTATTAAATACTCAAGCAGGGATAAACTACGGGAGATTAAGGAAGAAGCAAAAGTCTATATGACATCAGACTCGTACGGCTCAGTCTATTATGATCCTTATCATCACCGATATCTACGTGTTGCTAAGCCTCCAATTTCTGAAGACGATTTTGACGCCAAAAGATATCAGCGCCCATACAGGTTGATAATCTTTGATAAACATTTCAAAATTATAGGGGAATCAGATTTTGAAGAGGGCATAGATCTACGAAGGATGTTCTTCACCCCAGATGGAAAGATTTATGCAGAAGTCACTTCTCCTACGGATTATCAATTCAATTTTCTTCGCTTAGAATACAAAACAAACCAGGTAACCGATAAATAACATGAAGTACTTTTTTATATATATGGCATTTATTTTATACGCCTGTAATACCAAAACAACTAATCCATCGAGAGACAGTCTTATTGAGTCCAAACAACAGCAACAAATGTTGTATGAACAACTGGCTCAACTTGTGCCTGGCTCTTTACCTGGCAATGATTCTATCTCATTTATGGTACTTCCTCTTGAAGCATCCTGCCCCTCTTGTAGAGACAAATCTCTAGATAGTATTGTCCGATTTAAAAATAGCATTCCATCAAATCATTATATCATCCTGTCTTTAAAAGGCGGAAGGAAATATGTCCGACAGTACTTTAAAAATGCAGGTCACAAACAAATACCAGATATTCCCGGTGTTTTATTCATAGACAGCATAGACAAAGCCGGTGAATTTCAGTTATATCATAACAATCCTTCGTTTTACTATGCAGTTGCTGGAAATACTTATCGAAAAATTGATGCCTTGCCACACACAGTAAAAGAGGATCTGAGAGAATTTTTTAGAGGATATCGATTAAAATCTGAATAAAATGCCCCCACATGTTAAAATAGCATTGCATACACCCATACCGGAAACCCTAAAACCGACGTTTTCGATCCGGTTGAAAAAAGAACTGGTGAAAGAGATTGGCATCTATTATCCGCAATCCGATATTTTGTTGATTAATAGCCGTTCGGGGAGTTTTGGGGATATGATGGAAACAATGATGCGTTGTGGCATCGTAGATGAATCCTTTAATTGGCTATTCGGTGATGGCCATGTTATAATTACCGGAAATTGTCTTGATGGTTCAGAAGAAAGCGTAAGGCTCCTTTGGCTGATTTATGCACTTGAATCGAAAGCCATACGTCGTGGCGGATATCTTCATTTTCTCCCGGGTTCTTCCGAATTGCGAAATTCTATGGGACCATGGCGTCATAACCAACCTCCATATGCCCCTCGTAGTGCCAGATCCACCCATCGTTATGCAATTTTGTTTGATGGCAATAATGAATTATATCGATGGCTAAAGACTAAAAACGTATTAGAAAAAATAGGTAAAATAGCCATTTTTCAGTGCAACATGCCAGAAAACAGTAACCAATTCCTGCCCAAATTTCCTGGTAAAAAGTTTCCTGACAGTTTAAAAAGATTCCTTCTATGGCGGCTGGATGATTTCTGTCAGAGCGATCTCCAGTGCATGCTCGACACTCTGCAGGTTTCCATATTGATTGTCGTAGACTCGGACAGTGGAAGAATAATTGTATCCGAACTTGGCAAATATCACTTTCGTTATTCCGATATGCCGCTTTTTATTGGAAGAAATGAATACGATAATCTATAGATGAGGAGTCATTGAGCGGATTTCAGAATAACGCTAAGTGCTTACACATGAAAAAAAACTATGCCCTCGATTGGATACTTATGGCCGCATCAATGGGTACGGCTCTTTTTGTCCCCATCAAAAATTCCCTGGCAGGCGGTGGAATTGTATACCAAGGACATCTGACATTGTCAACAAATTGGGAAGGATTTCAACCGGACCAAACCTGCCGAACCGCAATTGGCGGAGATGAGCTCAATTGCCATCACACAGAAACAGCCAATGATAATTACGATTTTTTGTGGTCATCTACCAGTGCCAATGTATTATTTAGCAACTCAGTATCTTATGACAGTCCTCAATATACAGAAACCGGTACTGAACCATATTGATTAAAGTCCCGGAAAACCGAAAAGCTCTACATTTTTATACCGGACCAAAAAATGCAAAATACCAGCATTCCCCAACATAATATTGGCCACAGGTTTTCTTTCTTTCTCGACAAACCAATAGGCTCCTCCTTTCGCCGTCAGTCTACGAGAATGTAGTACTACTTGCAGGCAATCGCCGGCCCTTTTTATGAAATGTTCCTCTTTTAATACTCTTCCTGCCTCTAAGTAAACTTCGCCCAATCCGGATACTCCATGGCACAGACTAAGTCCACCCCAGATGCTCCTTTCATCATGGTATTTCAGGGCCTCCCCAATCCATTGATGGTAAATAGTATCTCCGGTAATCTCATATGCCTTGAGAAACATAAGGGCCATTCCCGGAGTACCTTCGCACCACGAATGATCGAAAAAATGTTTACGACTAATTTTTTTCCATGTAAGTCCTCCTGGGCAATATCCCGCTTTCGATATTAGATACTTAAGGCTTCTTTCTGCACATTCAATTGCTTCATGACGACCCGATTTCGCTCCATAAGACAATAAAAAGTAGGTTATTCCTGCCTGTCCATTGGCAAAATGATATGCCCCTCCCTTTTGCCGGATACTCCAACTGCCGTCGGGGTGCTGCGCATTGATAAGCTGGTTCGCAATATACTCCTCTCTTGTTCCTTCAAGCATATCCGAACAGTGAAGATTTGCAATTCCCTGACCCGCTAAACCATCCATCAATCCTAATTTATCTGAATCACGGGACAGCATGGAAGACCAACTTTCTATAATGGCATTCTCTTTTGTAAGCAATCCCCACCGGCAACATTCCGCCAACGCCAATGCGACCCCATCGGATCCAAAGTGCAATCCTCGGTTCGACAACTCAAAATTGTTTACATATTTGTTGCGGATAAGATCTAGTGCCTGACCAATCGGAACTGCTATATTCGAAACATTATATCCGGCCCCTCTGGCCCTTGAAAGAAAATAAAGCACACCTGCGGCTCCACGGTTAAAACTGGCGTACCAAGCTTTCTTTATATCATTAGTTTGATCAGAAGATTGACTCATATGCTCGGCAAACCAGCCTTTCTCTTTGTCCGCCAGAACGGACTCGCCCAAAGTCTGTATTCCTCTTTCAATAGTCTCTGTGATAAAACTAGAAGACAATGACTGCACCGCCTTCAACGGACGAGGTATGTTATTCGCTTTGTCTCTGTAAGTTTGCTGCAATACTTTCGCAATCATATCAGTGGTTGGTCGTAAATCTGCTTCTTTTTTCAGACATTGTTGAATTATACTAGCAATATTTACCTCTTCCACATAGAAAAGTACAGCTCTTTGCAACTCTTCCTCTGACATTCCCGAAAATTTGTAAGGTGATATTCCTGTCCATGCATGTAGCATAATTGCACCTATAGCATAGATATCCTCCTTAATAGTTGGCAACGCTGTCCTTTCTTGTTCAGGGGACATATATCCATACGTTCCTAACGTAAAAGGAGGGTCAGGATAATGTCCGCTGATAGAATAACTAAGTTCCATATCTATCACTGCTACTTTTCCGTTAGGCATAATCATAAAGTTATTTACAGTTACATCACGATGGACTACATCATTGTGATGCAGGACTTCCAATATCCGGACAATCTGTTCAAGATATTCCAACATACGCATTCCTGAGTTATTACCGTCAAGCAAGGATTGGCGAAGTTCATGATCTTTCCGAATAATACTTTGCAACGGCTTCCCCTTAATATACTCCATCACCAGATAATAATTTCCATTCTCCTGAAAACTCCCTAGCAACTTCGGCATACGTACCTTACCCGCAAGCCGCTCATGCAATTCCCGTTGCCATTTCAGCCGGTCCTGAATATCTCGCCCGTATTTATCCTTTGTATCCCCCTGCGAGCCCTCTTTGATCACACAAAGCCCGAAATTGGTAAGGCCTTTAATGTAAATGCACTTCACCACATCATTCTTCTTACTCTCCTTCAGACTTTTCAAAATAATATAATAATATCCAATCCTCTTCCCACTCTTCTTCTCCGCCTTCTGGGGAATAACGGCTACTGAGCCTTCATGAAGGCTTACACTTTGTTCTGCTGCCATAAGTCTTAAGCATTAAAAATGAAGAAAAACGCGACCACGGAACTGGCCGCTTTTCTGAAAGAAAAATTTACTATGAACGATCCGTCTTCGTCGTAATAATAACTCTGGCGCGCATTCGAAAATTTAATCGGCGCGCCGAAATCCTTCATCAGGTTCAGATATTTATAGATGCAGCGCTCGGAAATTCCAAGTCTCTCTGCCAGCCTGGAGGGGGTTCCGGTGGACTTTGTACGGATGAGGTAGTCAAGGCGCTGCAGGCGCTCCAGCGTGTCTGTGGTCATGGATTGGCAATGGTTTTAAAAGTAAAAAGGGTTGATCAATAGCTCACCCTTTACGCAGCGCGGCAAAACTGCATATCGGGAACGGGATTTGTCACTGCTTTCCGGCTCTTCGGGTTAAACTCTCTGTGTCTTCTCTATAAAATTCCTACAATTAACAATAAGATAAAATAGCGGTTCAGACATTTTTATTGTCTCTTTAGCTCACTTGGAGGATGACCGAAATATGCATGATATCTTCTGGAGAAATTTCCATAGTCAGGATACCCAACCATTTGTGCCACCCGCTGCAAAGGCAGCGCAGTGGTGCTTATCAGCTCCTTCGCTCTTTCAAGCCTGGAACGTTTTACGAACGCCTGCAGCGATTCGTTATAGATTCTTTTGAACCCGTATTTCAGCTTGGAAACGCTGATGCAATAATCTGAAGCCAGCTCCCTGTTGCCTAATTCCTTTCCCAAATTATTCTGTATGTAAGCCCTGATAGCGGCAAACAGCGTATGATCGTCATCACGCTGCTGCGGTATATCTTCAGTTTTTAATGTGCCGGTCAATAATAATGTAATGTACGCGGGAATATCAAAGTCCCTGAAAGGCTCCGCCGGCGGCATTCCGCGGATCTCCTGCACATGTCCGTAAATACGGTTCGTCATAATACAGGGAGATGGCTGAAAGTATCCCGCTTTGTTTTCCTCCGCCCGCAGCAACAGCTCTCCCACCAATGGCGAATCCCCCAGGCGGCCCAGTTGCTCCCCGCTCAGGTAAATATGAAATATCTCATACACCGCCCCTTTCTCCAGCCAGCCCCTGAACTGGTGATTGAGAATATGAAAATAACCAAACTGCCCCGCCCTGAACCAGGCCATGCCTTTGCCCGCCAGCTGCCAGCGGATACTGCCCTTCATCATAAACTGCAAAACTGTAACAGCCTCCGGCACATGCGGCTCAATCACCGTATCTTCCTTCGGGAAAAACACGCTGTTGCATATTACAAACCCGTCCGTCTGTAATATCTGGTATAATATATCCACGCCGGGTGTTTCTTCTAACACAGCCGTGGTAAAGGGATACACATATGTCCGATACTGCGGTGGGATCTCAGTGGTGGTGCGGATGTTTTCCAACGGTTCGCCCGCAACGAGGAACCGCATATGAAATTTAGCCGGCAATGGGTTATTGAGCATAAAATGGAGTTCGCAATGGTTAGTGAAACCGGTTGCAATTAAGCTATATTAACGATACGGCGTTTTTTGTTAATATAGAATTGATAATAAATTAACATTAGTGATTACATTGCGCTTATGAACCGTTATTTTGTGCTTAACAAACCTTACAATATGCTTTCCCAGTTCAAAGGCAACGAACAGGAAATTCGGATGTTGGGCGAACTGGATTTTGATTTCCCGGAAGGTATTCATGCGGTAGGCAGGTTGGATGCGACTTCTGAAGGGCTGCTGCTGCTTACCACCAATAAAAGGGTGACTAACCTCCTTTTCCAGGGCAAGGAGCCACATAGCCGAACATATCACGTAATGGTGAGAAATAACGTCAGTGATGAAAAATTGCAGCAGCTGCGCAACGGCGTACGCATCCGCATCTCAGGAGATGAATACTACACCACCCCGCCCTGCGAGGCGAATATCATTCCCGCGCCGGTTGGATTAGTAAAAAGAGAAGGAGATATCACCCGCGAAGTACCGCACACCTGGCTCAGTATTACCATATTCGAAGGAAAGTTCCGCCAGGTGAGAAAAATGGTGCAGGCCATCGGCCATCCCTGTAAACGGCTGATCCGCGTGTCGATCGAAGATATTCACCTGGGGAGCCTCGAAGCCGGCGGAGTAAAAGAAATGGATGAAACGGAGTTTTTCAGGCTGCTGAAGATTGTGTTTGTTCCGCCCGCAGTATCAGGTAAGTGATCAGTATACCAAAACCCGCCATCAGCCCAAACGCCCACCGAAGGCTCAATGCTTCCGCCAGGAAACCGATCACCGGCGGCACTAGCAGGAAACCTAAATAACCAACCGTGCTTACCGCCGCAATAGCCGGCCCGTTTGCCATCGTTTTGGATTTTCCGGCCATGCTGAACACCAGCGGCACCACGCAGCTAACCCCCACGCCTATCATCATAAACCCGATCCCCGCGGCTACCGGCTGCGGCCATAGCGCGGCCAGCAGCAGGCCACAGCAGATCAGCATCCCGCTGTATTTGATCATGTTCATCACGCCGAACTTATGCACTACCCTGTCCCCGCTGAACCGCCCGGCCGCCATCGCCACCATATACGCCACAAAACCCGCCGTCACCACTTCCCGCGACGCCTGCACCGCTTTCTGGAAATAGATACCGCTCCAGTCGTACATCGTACCCTCGCAACTCATCACCGCAAAACAGATCAGGCCGTATTTCAGGAGATGTTTGTCCGGCAGCGCAAACCTTCTGCCCGTAGGCGCGGGCGGCTGCTCCAGCACACCGGGATAAGCAAAAAAACCGAGTATCACCAGCAGTACTCCCACCACCAGGAAGTGCCAGGACGTGCCCACCTGGAAATACACCATCACCCCGCCCAGCGCCGCGCCGCTGAATCCCGCCACGCTCCATATGCCGTGAAAGGTGGTGATAATGGACCGTTCGTATAAAGCCTGTACACCTACAGATTGCGCATTCATGGAAATATTGAGCAGGTTGCGCGAAGCGCCGAAACAGAACAACCCGATCACCAGCTGCCATACCGCCGTTACAAAACCAAGACAGCTCAGCATGCCATTAAACGCCAGCGCGCCGATGAACATGATCCGGCTGCTGCTGTACCGTTGTAAAAGAAAACCGGTAATGGGCATGGTCACCATCAACCCCAGCGGCAATGCAAACAATACGCTGCCCAGCTCCGCTTCGTTCAGCCGCAGGCGGTGTTGTATATCCGGAATACGGGAAGCCCATGTGGAAAATCCAAAACCTGAAATGAAGAAAAATAATGCAATAGCAATTCGTGCTCTCCTGGCCTGGTTCATGTGTCTTTTATTCTTCTGTTTTAATCCTGCCGGCCAGCAATGTGGTACCCAGCCCTAAAATAGCGATCACGGCAAATGACCACCGCAGCCCGAACGCTTCCGCGATAAACCCGATCAGCGGCGGCCCCAGCAGGAATCCGAAGAACCCGATGGACGATACCATGGCCAGCGCCACACCGGGCGGGATGGTCCTGGACCTGCCGGCAAGACTGAAAGATAAGGGAACTACCGCCGCAACTCCAAGCCCCGTGATCAAAAATCCTATGGTGGAAGGGATCAGCATGGGAAGGATCACCGCCGTCATCAGGCCGGTGAGGATGATCACGCCGCTGGCCTGCAGCATCCGTTTTACGCCGAACTTCGTGATAAAATAATCCGCCGTGAACCTTCCGCCCGCCATCGTGCTCATAAATGCTATAAACCCAAGCCTGCTGTACTCCACCGGCGCATGTACCACCTGGTTGAAATAAACGCCCGTCCATTCGAACATCGTGCCTTCGCAGATCATACAGGCAAATGTGATCATGCCGAGCAGGATGATATTCCTGTCCGGCTTCACCCAGATATTGTTTTTGCCGGTTTTGCGGGGCGCATCGCGCGGCAGCAGGAATGAACCGGTCAGTATCGCCAGGATGATCGCAAGGCTGAAAATGACGCAGAAATGCACGAAAGGGCTCTGCTCCTGCGCCACCATCCAGCCGCCGATAAGCCCGCCGGCAAAACCCGCCAGGCTCCACAAACCGTGAAAACTCGCCATAATACTGCGCCTGTAAAGCATTTCAACGCCCACGGCCTGCGTGTTCGCCGAAATATTCATCAGGTTCGCGCATAGTCCGAATATGACCAGCGCAGCCGCCAGCAACATAATACCGGGCGCAAGCCCCAACAGCAGTAAGGAGGAAGGATACAGGAAAGCCGCGACCATCAGTACACCCCGGCTGCCGAAACGGCTCACGAGGTAACCGGAAAGCGCCATCCCGGCCAGTTGCCCCGCCGGCAGCGCAAATAAAAGCCCGCCCAGCTGGGCATCGCTCAGTTGTAATTTGATCTTGACGTCCGGGATACGGCTGGCCCAGCTCGCAAATACGATGCCCTGGATGAAAAAAAAGATGCTCAGTGCAATACGGTAAACTCTTTGCGGCCGCAGCGGAATGGAATAAGCTATCTGCATGGCATGCAAAATTATTATATCCCCATACACCCTTTTTGGTCTGGAATGATCAATATTTGTACTGTATTGATCCGGATTACTGTAATTTTGTACCGTCATGAACAATCTGCAACTGGAAGAGATCCACCCGGACTCGGGTAAATCCTTCAAACTGAACGCCTCCTGTTTTAAGAAAAACTTCTACTGGCACTTCCACCCGGAATACGAGATCGTATACGTGGAAGGCGGCTCCGGTACACGCCACGTAGGCCAGCATATCTCCAACTACATAGACAGCGACCTGATATTTATCGGCCCCGATGTGCCGCATCTGAACTTCGACTACGGCCTCGGCCATGAGATCAACCAGATAGTTGTACAGTTGAAGGAGGATTTCCTGGGAGACGCATTCCTCAACGCCCCCGAACTCTCCGCCATACGGGAACTGTTCGGCCGCGCCAGATTCGGACTCTCCTTCTCCGGGCAAACGAAAAATATTATTGCCGGCAAACTTAAGCAGATGCAGCAGATGGAACATTTTGCACAACTGATATGCCTGCTGGAAGTATTCCAGATCATGGCCACCAGCCAGGACGTGGTGCAGCTGAACAACCGGGTGGACCTCCAGCACAAGGACAGCCGCATGGAAACGATCTACCGCTACATCGACGCGAACTTCCATCTCAAACCGGATGTGAACGAGATTGCCCGGCAGGTGCACATGACCACCGCCGCCTTCTGCCGTTACTTTAAAAAACAGACCGGCATGACGTTCACCGATTTCGTCAATCACTGCCGCATCAACCAGGCGAAGAACCTGCTGCTGCAGGACAGGTCCGTGAGCGAAGCATGTTTTGCCACGGGGTTTGAACAACTGTCTTACTTCACGAAACTGTTCACAAAAATGAACGGGGAAAATCCCCGCGAGTTCAAGAAAAGATATCTTACGAACTAAAACTGCTGATCATTTCCCGTACACACCCCGCAGATATTCTTCCGCGCTCACAGGCGCGTGCCCCAGCAGCTTTTCCAGCTCTGTACCCGGTGTGTCGAACTCGCCCGCTTTAATGGCCAGGGCAAAGGCCGCGGCTGAATCCACCACTTCATCGGGCAGGCCCTCGTGCAGCATCGAAGTTTTAAACTCCGCCGCAGTGGGCGATACATGGGTGATCTTTTTACCGGATACCTCGGTTAGTATCTTTGCAATGTCGCTGTAAGACCAGGACCGTGTGTTGGAAAAATCATAGGTTTTATTTTCATGTCCCGGAGAGGTAAGGACGTTCACCCCGGCTTCTGCCATGTCGTTCCGGGCCGCATACGCTACTTTCCCTTTGCCCGCCGGCTGGTAGATCACGCCTCTTTCGATCACATGTTCGCCGATATAGATGGGTACATAATCCAGGTAAAGATTGTGGCGGAGAATGGTATACAGAAAGCCCGCGTTGATGATCGCAGCTTCTGTATCAATGTGGGCTTTGGTGACAAATGCTATCGGAGAATCGGGGTTATCTTTTTTCCGCTGGAAGCTGGTATAGATCACATGCCTTACGCCCGCTTCCGCGGCGGCTTTCACTACATTCATATGTTGTAGCTCCCTGCGTGTTACATCGGAGGCGGATATAAAATACAACTGGTCCACGCCTTTAAAAGCGGTCAGCAGCGAGCCATATTCGTTGTAATCACCCGGGCGTATAGCCACATGCAGTTCTTTTGCTCTCCCGGGATCCCTCGCCATCACGGAGATGCCCGCCGCATGCCTTCTTTTTAAAAGAAAATCCACTACCAGTCCGCCTAAATGTCCCGTTGCGCCAGTGATCAGTATCATATTGATGGTTTTAACTGATACAACAACCGTTCCGGGGAAAGAGTTGCGGCGGCTTTACATCTTCTCCTTTTCCGTCAGTTTTGAATCCAGGAATTCCCATTCTTTGATATGCGCGGGCCGGTGTTCTTTTTTGACGATCGCATCCAGCTGTCGCAGTATATCCGGATGTTGCGCGGCGAGATCTTTGCTTTCGGAAGGGTCCGCGGAGAGATCGTACAGCTCCCAGGTTTTGTGCAGGTTTTGTTTCAGACCGGTTTTTACGCCTTTCCATTTCCCCATGCGGATAGCCAGCTGGCCGCCCTTTTCGGGGTATTCAAAATAAATGTAAGGTCTTTGCGCCTGGCTTCCGCGATTGCCGGTCATTTCAGGAAGCAGCGAAATACCGTCGTTCTCCGGCGCGGCGATGCCCGCAATGGCGGCAAAGGTGGCCATCATATCGTATTGCACCGCTACGAGGGCGGATTGTGTATTAGCGGGAATTTTGCCCGGCCAGCGCGCGATAAAAGGCTCGCGGATACCGCCTTCGTACACATCCATTTTCAGGCCGCGCAGGCCGCTTACGCTGTTAAAGAACTTTGCATCTACCCCGCCGTTGAACGTGGCGCCATTGTCCGAAGAAAACATGATCACGGTGTTCTCATCCAGCCCCAACTTTTTGACCTGCTCCATGATAATACCCACCTGCGCATCCAGGTAAGTGATCATTGCGGCGTAGGTGGATAAAGGATATTTGGCGGCGGCATAAGACTGCTGCCCGTAATAAGGTTTCTCAGGGAATTGCCCGATATATTGTTGCACCGCCGCATCGGGCACCTGCAGCGATACGTGCGGGATGGTGTAAGGGAGGTACAGGAAAAAAGGCTGCGCCTGGTTCTCTTTGATAAAGTTCACCGCTTTGCCGGTCATGGCATCCACGGCATATTCTTTTCCTTTGAAGTAGTTAAAATCCTCGTCTGTGGCGGTAGCGGGGTCCAGGCGTTTGTGCACGTACATGGGCGGATTGTTCAGCGTGTCCCAGCGGGAATTTTCCCAGAGATGCGAGGGGTAAAAGTTATGCGCCTGTTTCTGGTCCAGGTAACCGTAGAAATAATCGAACCCCTGTTTGTTCGGGCTGCCGGTGGAATAATACATCCCCAGCCCCCATTTGCCGATAGCGCCCGTTTTATAACCCGCCTGTTTCAGCATTCGCGCAACGGTCATGGTGCCTTCCGGCAGCGGCATCTGCCCGGCTTCCAGCGAATCGGAAAAACCACCCAGCTCATAATTCCCCCGGATATAGGAATGCCCGCCATGACGGCCGGTCATCAGCATACAACGCGCGGGCGCGCATACCGGGGTACTGGTATAAAACTGGTTGAACTTCACGCCTTCCCTGGCAAGTTTGTCCAGGTGCGGGGTTTTGATCTTCTGCTGGCCATAGGCGCCCAACTCTCCCACCCCCAGGTCATCCGCATAAATGAAGATGATATTCGGGCGGCGCTGTTTCGCCTTCTGTTGTGCGGATGCGGTGCCGGCGCCCACCGTGGCGGCCAGCAAACCAAAGAGCATAAAAACGTTCTTCATGTTACAAATAAACAGTCCGGGCTATGATTATTCTCCATACCAGGACAATAACTGACTGAAAGATGACAGCCGGGCGCTGATCAATCGTTTGCGCAGCAAACAAAGCGGCATCCGGGGTTCCTCCTCTCGCGAAAACCCTGCCCGATTCCCGTCATTTCGTTGCTAACCCCGAAATATCGTTGTTTTTCCGTGGGGCCCGGGCATCCCCTGATCCCCGCTTTATCTTGCCTGTATTGAATTACAGCTGCTCCGGCGCGGTATGGCATGCGGATAGCATGGTATAGGGCATAAAAACCAGTATTATGTACCAGATGAACAATGTACCATTCCGGATCCAGTCCATCCGCTCCGCTTACGCCGTGCCCCAGAAGGATCACGAGCTGAGGATCATTTACCTCGCCAATGGCACGGGAGCGTTTTACGAACAGAACAAACTCGTGGAGACCAGCGGCGACAGCCTGTTTTTCCTCCACAATGCCCTGGCCGGCAGGGTGGAGATCTCCCGGGAGTCGCAGGGCCAGGTCTACTCCTTCACCCATGAATTTATCCAGCACATTCCGCTCGTGCACGAACTGTCCATGTTCGAGGCGGAGCACACAACGTCTGCCATTCTCGTCAAAAACCCGGTGAAACAGGAAGTGGAGATGATCCTGCAAAAGATCAGCAGCGAATACGAATCCGCCAAACATTACAGCCTGGACAACATCCGCGATTATCTGAAGATCATCGTGCGGCAGATCAGCCGTTCCGTGAGCAACCACCAGCAGAGCTGGTCCTCTTCCCGTAAAACAGGCCTGGTGCGCCAGTTTCTCCAGCTGCTGGACCAGCAATATACCGCTCTTAAAAAAGTAACGCACTACGCTGAAAAACTGCACGTTACGGCAAACCACCTGAACACCACGCTGAAGGACATCACCGGCATCACCGCCAGTGAGCACATCCGCCAGCGCGTGATCTCCGAAGCCAAACTGCTGGCCATCCGCCGGGAAAATTATTCGATGAAGGAAATCGCTTATCACCTTGGATTTGAAGACAAATCACACTTCTCCAAGTACTTCAAAAACGCTTCCGGGAAAAACTTTACCAACTATAAAAAAGAGCTTGCCATGGACGCATGATTACGTTATTTTCGGTACATGCTTACATTTCAGTTTTCCCCTTTCCCGGAGATAACGACCAACCGGCTGGTATTAAGACAATTGCGTACATCAGACGCCGAAGACATGCGATACCTCCGCTCCCATCCGGAGCTGATGCGGTACATCCCCCGCCCGCGGGCAGGTTCACTTGAGGAAGCTGTATCCCTCATCAAACGTTACAATGCCTCCATTGAGCGCAACGAGTCCATTAACTGGGCGATGGCCGATAAGGAAACAGATAAACAGATCGGCGCGATCGGCTTCGTGCGTTTCAAACCGGAGCATTACCGCGGCGAAGTAGGTTACCTGCTGCACGATGGCTGGCATGGGAAGGGCATTATGTCCGAAGCGCTGGCTGCGGTGTTGCATTACGGCTTTCATACGCTGGGGCTGCATTCTGTGGAAGCGGTCATAGACCCGGAGAATATTGCTTCGGAAAAGCTCCTGCAAAAACTGGACTTTGTGAAAGAGGCGCACTTCCGCGAAGCGGAGTATTATGAAGGCAGCTGGCTGGATTCCATCGTGTATTCATTACTCACTCCCTTAAAATAAACCTATGTTGCTCCGCATCCTGTTCCTTTGCTGCCTCTCCCTGCCTGCACTGGCAGAGGATTCCACGACCATCAAAGTTTTATTCCTCTATGGCTCCAAACCCTCGCCCGCTTACAAAAAGACAGAGCCTAAATGGTTTGGCGGCATCCTGGGCGGTCATGTAGGCATCGAGATCGCGCCGGACCGCGTGCTGAGTTTTATGCCGCAGGGCCAGCTGCATATCGTGGACAAAGGCCCGAACCGCCACAGCCGCTTTGGCCTGCACACCGAACGCCAGTTCTGGGGCATCATGGGCTATCCCGGCGAAGAAGTAAAAAAGATGACCATCGAAATACCTATCGCCAGCTGGCAGAAACAGCGGCTGGACAGTCTTGCCGCCGAATACCTGCGCCAGACGCCTTATGATTATGCGGTAGTGGGCATGCGCTGCGGGTCCGCCGCGCACGAGATACTGTCGCGCATCGGTGTGGTGGAAAAGGGTTATGAGGGAAGGAATTCCAAGATCGATGTGTTCTACCCCAAGATACTGCGCACCTCCCTGCTGCGGTATGCCGAAAAAAGGAACTGGGCCGTGCGGGAATATCCCGGTACTGAAAGAAGGATTTGGGAAGGAGATGAGACTTCTTTCATTAAATGATTAATTTCACGCCGTCATGGCAAGAACATATGTGATCGGCGATATTCACGGCGCACTGCTTGCGCTGCAACAGATAATTGCGAAGATAAAACCACAGCCGGAAGACAGGCTGATATTCCTGGGAGACTACGTGGACGGATGGAGCCAGTCCTCCGCTGTGATCAGCTACCTGATGGAGCTGGAACAACAATGCCGCTGCCTGTTCCTGAAAGGCAATCACGACGCCTGGTGCGAATCCTGGCTGGCCGGTGAAAAACCGGACAGTGTCTGGCTCTTTCACGGCGGCATTTCCACCGTGGAAAGTTACGAACCGCTGAGCGAACCGGAAAAAAAACAACACCTCGCGTTTTACCAGCGCATGCTCCACTATCATACCGACGCGGAGAACAGGCTTTTTATCCACGCGGGCTTCGCGTCGCTGCATGGCCCTGACTTTGACCGGTACGAAAAGAACTTCATGTGGGACCGTACCCTTTGGGAAATGGCCCTGTCACTGAACCCCCGCATCCGGCAAAACGATCTCCGTTACCCCAAAAGGCTCCGCCTTTTTTCCGAAATATTCATCGGCCACACGCCTACCATCAACTACGGCGTGTCCGAACCCATGAAAGCCGCCAACGTGTGGAATGTGGACACCGGGGCCGCCTTCACCGGCAGGCTGTCCGCGCTGAACATAGACACCAAAAAGTACTTCCAGAGCGACGTGGTGCGCACCCTTTACCCCCGGGAAAAAGGCCGGAACCAGTACTAGGCCCCGATCCTGCCAATTTTCCGTACCTTTGCCACCGCAAATGGTAAAAATCGATCAGATATCACTGCCGGACTTCCCGCTGCTGCTGGCGCCCATGGAGGATGTAAGCGATCCCCCGTTCAGGGTCGTGTGTAAAGCAAACGGGGCGGACCTCATGTATACGGAATTCATTTCCAGCGAGGGCCTGATCCGCGATGCCATCAAATGCCGCAAAAAACTGGACATCTTCGACGAAGAAAGACCGGTAGGCATCCAGATATTCGGCGGCGATGAAGAACGTATGGCCATGGCCGCTAAAATCGTGGACGTCACCCAGCCGGAACTGCTGGATATCAACTTTGGCTGCCCCGTAAAAGGCATCGTAGCCAAAGGCGCCGGCTCCGGCGTGCTGAAAAACATACAGCTGATGACGCGCCTCACGGATGCCTGCGTAAAAAGCACCAGCCTGCCCGTAACGGTCAAAACCCGTCTGGGCTGGGACGAGGATACCAAAAACATCGAAGAAGTAGCGGAAAGGCTGCAGGACGTAGGCGTAAAAGCCCTCACCATCCATGGCCGCACCCGCTGCCAGATGTACAAGGGTGAAGCGGACTGGAGCCTCATCGCCAAAGTGAAGAACAATCCCCGCATACATATTCCCATCTTCGGGAACGGCGATATAGACAGCCCGCAAAAGGCGCTGGAATACAAAAACAGGTATGGTGTGGACGGTATTATGATCGGCCGCGCCGCTATCGGTTACCCCTGGATATTCCGCGAGATCCGTCACTTCCTCGAAACCGGCGAAATGATGGCGGCTCCCACCGTGGCGGAACGGGTGGAAGTGTGCAAACAGCACCTGCAAAAGTCCCTGCAATGGAAAGGCCCGCATGGCGGCATTTACGCGATGCGCAGGCATTACCTGAATTACCTGAAAGGATTACCGGGCATCAAAGAGTTCCGCTCCCGGCTGGTGACACTGGATGTGCCTGATGAGATCAATGCGGTACTGGATGAAGTACTGCGCACCTATGATGGTTTTGAAATGGAATATACTCCCATCCATCTCGTGAATTATCATGAAAACTGCCCGCTGTAAGGCTATTTACAATCTACTTTATTATACGGCTGCAATTCGAATTTCAACCTGCTGTTATCGGCGTTGAACACCGGCACGCCGTTCGTATCAATGCTGTCCGCCAGGGCTTCGTACACCTGGTCGTTCATTACCTTGAACACCACCGGCCGGTCACTGTTCTGCCCCTCGCTCTGGAAATGATACGTGGCGCGCAGGATGTTGTCGCTGATGGAGCCGTCTATCAGTCCCGTGTTCTTATCTTTCTCAAAAAAATTATAATCCAGTACCCCGTTCGCTTTGTCTTTCTCTACGATCAGCTGTAACAGAAAAGTATCCTTTCCCACCACTTTGCGGTAACAGGCCGCGCCCTCCTGTGCTTCCGCCTTCTTCAGGCTGTCCTCCTGCTGTTTGTTCGTACTGGAAGAATTACAGGCCGTTACCAGTGCCGCTCCGGCTAAAAAAACAAAGGCGATGGTTCTCATTGTCAGGTATTTCTTTAAATCTACGGAATATTTTCTAACCCTGCTGACATAAGGCTGTCAAACCCCGCTCCCATCTTTGTACCGTCAAACCAAAAAACTTACTATCATGGCAACTATCACTGAATTACTCAAAGAAATGGAATTCGAAGCGCAAACCACCCGCAAGATGCTGGCGCAGATACCGGACGACAAGCTGGACTTCCGCCCGCACCCCAAAAGCATGGACATCAGGGCCCTGGCAATACATATTGCCGAGATACCGGGATGGATATCCATTATCGTTGAAAAAGACGAGCTCGACTTTGCCGGAGAACCTTATGTGGCACCCCCGGTGAACAGTTCCAAAGACCTCCTGGAGCTGTTCGAAAAATCTTACCAGGAAGGTTATAACGCCCTCAGGAACGCAGATGAGAAGCAGTTCTCCAAACCCTGGACCATGCGCGCCGGCGACCAGATCTTCAGCACGCTTCCCAAGTCAGAGAACATCAGGCATACCTATTGCCAGACCGTTCACCACCGCGCGCAACTGGGCGTGTTCCTCCGCCTGCTGGATGTGCCCATCCCGGGCAGCTACGGCCCCAGCGCGGATGAAATGGAACAGTTTAACCAGGCTAACTAGTTGAGCATTTCAGATAACAATACAGGATTTTGCGGCGTGCTGATATCAAAAAATCGCACGCCGCCCTTTACGTATACGATCAGTACATCGTTGTACGGGATCACGTCCAGGAAGGTGCTGCCATCTTTGATCGTTTTTACCGTTTTCGGGTACAGCGGGATGGTCACATCATACACCACCAGGCCGTCCGCACCGTCGCATACATACAATGCATTGCTATGAACGCCCAGGCCATAAGGGCCTTTCAGGTTCAGCTGGTTTTTTAGTATCGGCTGGGTCGGGTTGGTGACGTCGTACACCATCAGTGAATTGTTCGGGCTGCCGCAGGTGCCGTTGCCTCTTAAAGTAAGGTAGGCGGTATTGCCCTGCGTAACCACCGGGTCGCAGGCGCGGAAGTGCTGCACGGCGCCCAGCCTGTTAGGATGCTCCGGGTCTTTTAATTCAAAAATAAAAAGGCCGGTGGTGGAGCCGATGAAGAGCTTATCGTCATAAGGGAATATCGTTTCGATCTCCCAGCCTACGGCCACGGTGGATTTCGGAACGGCCATCGCGGGATCGCTGATATCATATACCAGCAGGCTGTTGCTGTTCACCACATACAGGTAATTGCCCGATATGGCGAAGCGAGCCATGGAGCCGCCTTTACCGGAACCACTGTTTTCACTGGCGTAGTTATTGTTGCTGCCATCCTGCTTTGAGCAGCCGGCAAACAGTACGGCTACCAGGCCGCATATAAGGAGTATACGTGTTTTCATTAGTTCGCGCATTGGGGGTTAAGAACGGTTTCCTGTTTCCAGCGGATTACCCTGCCCTTCGAAACGTCCGGGCAAACGTAATATCCGCCTCTGCCGGGCGGACGGGGATACTTCAGTTCGGGGAATACATTGGGCAGCGTGGCTTTGACCTTTACGTCAGGGAAAGCGGAGAGGTCCAGTACCAGCATGTTCTCAAAAGAGTTCGTGTACACGGCGCTGCCTTTCAGCGCTACTTCCTGGCATCCGGGCACGTTCAGGAAACCTACCTTCACGGGTTTCGTTTTGTCCGAATAATCGATGATGTGAAGGCCCACGCCGGTTTCCACCTGGAAAAGTTTGTTGCCCAGCGCGAATATCTTTCCGCCTTCCTGGGTGGGGCGTTTGTCTTTCAGGGCTACGCCCGAAACGTCGTCCGGCTCCGCATATACAGGCACCCAGGCCTGCACTTCGCCTGTTTCGCGGTAACCCACGCGGTCCGCATTACGGCCGGAAAAACCAAAATCAAAAAGGTCGCCGCAGGAGGTACATACAGTGACGACAAGTAGCAAGAGGGTAGACAGTCGCAGCATAAGGATTACAGTTTAGGGTATGGGAGTTAAACGGCGCTGCGCGGCCGGAAGTTACAAGGGGTTAAAAAAAACTGATATATTATTTACGGGTGATCCATTTATCGTTAATGTAAAAGGTACCGAAAGGCACCAGGGATGCGGCTAATGCAATGGCCGTCTTGCGGAAAGACCAGTCCAGCACGATCTTCACTTCAATAACCAGTATCACGTACAGTACAAACAGCAGGCCATGGGCCATCCCTACCTGTTTGGTCATCCAGGGCAGGTCCGCGAAATATTTCAGCGGCATGGCGATGAACAGCAGCACCAGGAAGGAAATGCCTTCCAGCAGGGCGATGATCTTCAGTCTTTTGATGGCGGGCGCAGGATTTTTTTCCATGGTGCAATACTACGGCGGAAAAATCTTCCGCAAAATGATCCTCGTCAGGCAACGGGATTTTACCGGCCAGTGACAGAAACGGACAATCGTACTGCCGGGAAGAGTTTTGCCAGGCGCACTAAACCCGTCATTGCGAGGAGCAGCAGCGCTAAAGTGGGTGGGGCGACGAAGCAATCTCCTCCATCGAATGGAGGTACGTCAGGATATGGAGATTGCTTCGTCGCGGCTCCCGCACAGATCCCCCGCTGCTCCTCAATGACGACCTTTTCACAACGACGCCCCAAACAAGGCCAGTTCTGTAGTAGATTTCCCCCATTACTAAGCCCTCGCGCTAAAGTGCATCATTTTAACTAACGGCCAGGGCCATAAAAAAGCCGTTCCGGTTTACGGAACGGCCTATATCCTGGCAAAATAACCTGTATTAAGGATTGGTGGACCAGAGCCCGGCGGACTTTATCACCACTCTCCTGTTCAGCTTCAGCTGCGCTACTACAAATTCGGCGATGTCTTCCGATTGCATCACCTTTTCGGGATTGCCGTCCGTCAGTTTCAGCTCGATCGCCATATCCGTGGCCACGGTGCTGGGTGCAAGGGCGCTCACGCGGATGTTGTGCTTGCGCACTTCCAGCATCAGCGATTCCGTAAGCCCCAGCAGGCCAAACTTGGAGGCGCTGTACGCACTGGTGAGCGGGGCGCCGCGCTGGCCGGCGGTGGAAGAGATATTGATGATATCGCCGGTCTTTCTTTCGATCATACCGGGCAATACGGCGCGGGTCACGTAATAAACACCCAGCAGGTTCACCCGGATCATTTCCTCCCACACAGAAGGGTCCAGCTCCAGGAAACCGCCGAATGAGGCGACGCCCGCGTTGTTGATCAGGATGTCTATCTCCCCGAAAGCGGCCAGTATTTCTTCCACGGCGGCATTCACTTCAAATATATTGCCCACATCCGCGGTGGCGAAAGCAGTTTTTACGCCCAGCGGGCTGATCTCTTTCACCACCGCTTCCAGCGAAGCGGCGGTACGGCCTATCAGCGCCACATCCGCCCCTTCTTTGGCCAGCGCAACCGCCAGCGCCTGGCCGATGCCTTTACCGCCACCGGTGATCAGCACTTTTTTTCCTTTGATCGATTCCATCTTATATCGTTTTTTATGGTTCTTGTTCAATAAGCAAAGTAACCGGTTCTTCCCGGGATTTCGCCCGGTACTGCTTTTGCATTTCCTGTTTTATGATGCAAATTATCGCTCCGGCGGTTATATCCGGCTGCTTAACTTACCGGTAACCCTGCGCCTGTAAATGGAACAGTTCGGCATACCGGCCGTTTTTCGCCAGCAGTTCTTCATGGCTGCCGATCTCCAGCAGTTCCCCTTTTTCCAGCACCAGTATGCGGTCCGCCATCCTCACCGTGGAAAAACGGTGGGATATGAGCACGGCGGATTTACCGCGGGTGAGGTCGGCAAAACGCAGGAACACTTCATATTCCGCCCGGGCGTCCAGCGCGGCGGTGGGCTCGTCCAGGATCAGGAGCTGCGCGTTTTTCATATAAGCGCGTGCCAGCGCGATCTTCTGCCATTCGCCGCCAGAAAGTTCTATCCCGTTGTTGAAGCGGCGGCCCAGCATCTGCTCGTACCTGCCGGGCAGGCGGTCCGTCAGCTCATCCGCCATGCTTTTCCGTGCGGCATTTTCGATGAGCGTGGGATTGCTGATCTCCCCGATATTTCCCACGGCAATGTTCTGGCTCAACGTCATCTGGTAACGCTGGAAGTCCTGGAAAATAACACCCACCTGCATTCTCAGCTCGGCCAGGTCGTATTCCCGCAGGTCGTGCCCATCCAGCAGGATGCGGCCTTCCGTGGGGTCGTACAGGCGGGCCAGGAGTTTTACCAGCGTGGTTTTACCGGCCCCGTTCTCCCCTACCAGCGCAAGTTTTTCTCCGGCGTGCAGGGTGAAGTTGAGGTGCCGGTTGGCCCATCTTTCCGCGTGTAAATATTTAAACCCGACATTCTCGAATGTAAACCCTTCGCGGATCGGCTTAGGGAAAGGCCTTGCCTTTTCCGGCTGCGTGATGCGCGGTTCTATTTCAAAAAACTCGAACAGGTCGCGGAGATAGATAGCGCCCTGCGTGACGCTGGTGAAACGCATCAGCACGCCTTCCAGCAGGCCGCGCAGCTGGCGGAAAGAACCGCCCAGGAAAGCGAGGTCGCCGATGGACAGCTGGCCCTGTACCGTGCGCAGGATGATGATCACATAAGCGGCGTAATAACCGGCGCTGCCAACGATGGCAAACAGTACCGCCCAGCTGTTGTAGCGAATGGAAAGGTCGCGTTTGTCTTTATAGAATTTATCCGAAAGGCGTTTGAACCTTTCCACGAGGTAATTGCTGAGGTTGAATATTTTCACCTCTTTCACGGATTCGTCGGAAGCGCCAAGGAAACGGATGTAATCCAGTTCCCGCCTGTCCGAGGTCTGGCCCCAGGCCAGGGCGTAGAACTTATCGTTGAAGTGTGTTTCTGATAAAAATGCGGGGATGACCGCTACCAGCAGCAGGAGTATCAGCCAGGGGCTGAAAGTGAGCAGGCCGGCGGCGAGGAAAATCATGGTCACGATGTCCTGCACCTGCGTCATTACCTGGCTGAGCAGTATAGTACGGCCAACGGTCTGCGTGCGGGCCCTTTCCAGCTTGTCGTAAAAATTAGAATCCTCGAACTGGTCCAGGTCCAGGGTGGCGGCGTGCTGCATGATGCGGACGGAGGTATGGTTCGCCACCTGTTCGCCCAGCATATTGTCCAGCAGGGAAATGGCGCGGCCCAATGCGCCGGAAATGATCACCAGGCCAAATTCCAGGCCTACCAGTTCCCAGAGGTACTGGTAACTGAGGTCGCCTTTCTGCTGGGTCATTTTCACCACTTCGTCTATGATCAGTTTGCTCACGTACAGCAGTGCCAGGGGCGTGGCGGATTGTGCGGCGCGGAGGAAGATATTCGACACGGCCAGCCAGGGGCTCGTTTGCCATACCAGTTTAAAAAAAGCGGGCAGGTTGCGGAGGGCGGCCATCCGTTCTTTAAAACTCACATCTGGCTCTCCGGGTTTTCTGTTGGGTCGTTTCATACTCATACGGGTCATGAAGGTACAGAATGTTGGGATACGGATGGAGGGGGCCGGAATGGCGCAAATACCCGGATGAAATGACGGTATACTTGCCCAAAACCCACCTTATACGATCGCTATAGGATCGCTATGAGATCGCTATAGGATCGGTATAGGAGAAGAAATGGTAAAATAGTACAAAAGTGATGGTATATTCTCCCTACGCCTGGTCGAACGATAGAGCAAGGATCGTCGAAGGAGAGAGCAAGGAGAGAGCAAGGAGAAGAGTGGGTAAAATAGTACCAGGATCACTCCGCGATGATCACCTTCACCCCTCTTTCGGTCAGCATTTTAACCGTATCGGCATTGATAAGATTGTCCGTAATGATATAATCCACCTGTTCGAGGCTGCAGATGCGGCCGATGCCCCGGCGGTCGAATTTGGAGCTGTCTGCCATCACCACCACCGTCTGCGCAAGGCTGATCATTTTCATGTTCAGGCTGGCTTCCGCAAGATTCGTGATAGAAAGGCCGAATTCCGGGTCTATGCCGTCCACCCCTACAAAGAGTACCCCGCAGGAGATATCGTCCAGCAAACGCTCTGCAAACGAGCCTGCTGCGGCAGATGAACTCTGGTGTATAAGCCCGCCGATCTGGAGCACGTCTATATGCGGACGGTTGCACAGCTCCAGCGCTACCTTCAGTGCGGGGGTGATCACCGTAAGGTGTTTGTTCGGGTGCAGTACGCGGGTAAGCTCAAAAACCGTGGTACCGGAGCCGATAATAATGGAATCGTTGTGCCCGATGAGCTCCACGGCCGCTTTGGCGATCCGCTTTTTCTCCTCCATTTTAATGAACTCCTTTTCATTGATAGGGCGCTCAATGGTATAGGGGTTCTGGGTGCTGCCACCGCCTTTGGTACGGTACAGGAGCTTTTTTTCTTCCAGCAGCTTCAGATCTTTCCGGATAGTAACCCCCGAAACCTGCAGGGAATCACTCAGCTCCTGTATATCCACCTTTCCGTTCTCCTGCAGCTTCTGCAGGATCAATTGGTGCCTCTCTGTAATATTCATGTGGAATTAACTTTACTATTGTTTAAATACCTTTCATCAAAAGTAGTACTTTATGCCGGAGAACCTATGCCCTGGAAAGCAAAAAACAGCGTTTAAGGCCTTGGCAGGCAAGTTTAACACTAAATTAATACTGACTTAACTTTAATTAAATTTTGTTTAATAAAGTTTAATTTCTACTTTTATTTCAGCTTCATTTCATTCCACGAATTAACAATTTCAACATGACCACCTTCGAAAAAGCAGGAATTCCACGCCAGTTATTATGGGGATACATCGGCGTTATGATCTTTATGATGGGCGATGGGATTGAACAAGGCTGGCTCAGCCCTTACCTCGTAGATCACGGCATGACCGTGCAACAATCCGCAACCTTATTTACCGTTTACGGTATCACCATCGCCATCTCCGCCTGGTTTTCCGGTGTGCTCGCGGAAGGCCTTGGCGTAAAACGCACCATGGCCCTGGGCCTCCTCCTCTATTGCCTCGGCACCGTGGGTTTTGTAGGCTTCGGCATGCCGGAGCTGAACGTACCCGTGATGCTGGCTACTTATGCGCTCCGCGGCTTCGGGTATCCTTTGTTCGCCTACACCTTCCTTGTATGGATTGCCTACAGCAGCCCGCAGCAGCAGCTCGGCCGCGCCGTGGGATGGTTCTGGTTCGTATTCACCGGCGGGCTCAATGTACTGGGCGCTTATTATTCCAGCTGGGCCATTACGGAATTCGGGCACCTCAATACATTATGGACCTCGCTGTTCTGGGCCCTGCTGGGCGCAGTGTTCGCCCTCCTGCTGAACCGCAGCAAGGCGGAAAGTCAAAGTACCGGCGGGTCTAAAGTGCAGGAACTGGTCAAAGGCCTCACGATCGTAAAGGAAGAACCGAAGGTATTGCTCGGCGGCATCGTGCGCATCATCAACACCACCGCACAGTTCGCCTTTCCCGTGTTCCTGCCTATGTACATGGCCAGCCACGGCTTCGACACCACGGAGTGGCTCACCATCTGGGGCACCATCTTCACCTCGAACATCATCTTTAACCTCATCTTCGGTTTTGTAGGCGACCGCTTCGGCTGGCGCAATACCATTATGTGGTTCGGCGGCGTGGGCTGTGCACTCAGCACCCTGTTGTTTTATTACGCCCCGCAGATCTGGCCGGACAGCTATTGGATGGTGATGAGCGCGGGCATCCTCTGGGGCGCCCTGCTGGCAGGTTATGTACCGCTCACGGCGCTCGTGCCCTCACTGGTGAAAAAAGATAAAGGGGCGGCCATGGCCATCCTCAACCTGGGCGCAGGCCTGCCTGTATTTGTTGGCCCGGCCATCGTGGGCCTGTTCATCGGCGCGGTGGGAGACGAAGGCGTGATCTGGATACTGGCGGTATTGTATGTAATCAGCGCCATCATCACGAAGTTCATCACGCTGCCGGACAATGCAAAAACCTTACACCACCATACCCAATCCACAGAGAAATTACAAACCATTTAGCATGAGAATATTGATCACAGCTCCCTACAACGAGAAAGGGATCAGGGAAATTGAAAAATTGTTTGGAGAGGTCATTTACAGGCCTTGGAAGCCGCATGGCAGGGCTTATTTCGAAAGCGAGCTGGTAGCCCTGCTGGAAGAATCCGCGGCGGAAGCGCTCATCACGGAGCATGACCACGTAACAGCGAAAGTGATTGAAACCTGCCCGCAACTGCAATTCATCGGCGTATGCCGCGGCACGCCGTCGAACGTAGCATTGAGCAAAGCGACGGAACTGGGCATCCCCGTATTTTTTACGCCCGCCCGCAACGCCCAGGCAGTCGCTGAAATGTTCATCTCCACCGTCATCATGCTGCTGCGCAACACCATCCCTGGCATCAACTGGCTGAAAGGCCGCAACTGGCAGGAAGGCGCGCATGATTCTTACCTGCATTTCAAAGGCGGCGAACTGGCCGGCAAAACCATCGGCATGGTGGGCTTTGGCGCCATCGGGCAGCTGATCGCGGGCATGGTGCGCAACTATCCCTGTGAGATCCGTTTTTATGACCCGTATGTACAGGAGCACGACCCGGCTTATAAACAATGCAGCATCGAAGAGATATTTTCCGAATGTGATATCGTATCCGTTCACCTCCCCGTGACGCCGGAAACGACCGGTATGGTAAACAGCGGTCTTTTGAAAAAGATGAAAAAAGACGCCATCTTCGTAAATACGGCACGCGCGGCGGTGGTGAAGCGGGAAGACCTGCTGGAAGTACTGGAAACAAACGCCATCCGCGGCGCCATCCTGGACGTATTTGACCATGAGCCGCCCGATGAAGTGGATTACCGCATCATAGACCAGCCGCATGTGATCGCCACGCCGCATATCGCGGGCGCTACATTTGAAGTGGAAGACCACCATGTGGAGATCATGAACAAAGCGCTCCACGCATGGTTTGCCGAAGGAGATAAAAAAGTCAGGGAACTGGCCAACAGGGACATACTCACAATGCATGTAAATGACTGATCAACACGCTTATATTATAGTGGACATTGGCACGGGAAACGTACGCGTGGCCGCTGCTTCCACCCATGGACAGGTGCTGGGCGTGGCCCGGGAAGACATCCTCTACCACAAAGACACACTTTACCCGGACGCCCTGTATTTTGATCCCGCCCAGCTCTGGCAACAGGTGCTGCGCCTCGCGCGGGAAGTGCTCGGGAAAGTACCCGCCGCTTCCATCAAAGCCGTGACCGCCACCAGCCAACGCGAAGGGATCGTATTGCTGGGCAAGAATGGTGAATCGCTCATCGGCCTGCCAAACATTGACCATCGCGGAAGAGAATGGGAACACATCATGCAGGACAAAAGCCGCATTTACCAGCTCACCGGACGGTATCCCACCTCGCTGTTCTCCGCCATGAAACTCGTGGGCATCCGCGAGCGCAGGCCGGACGTATGGGCGCAGACCGCATCCTTCCTCAGCATCAGCAACTGGATAGAATATCAATTCAGCGGCGTGGCCCGTTATGAGCATTCGCAGGCTTCGGAAACGTTGCTGTACGATGTGGACAGCATGGCCTGGTCCGAAGAACTGTGCGCCGCATTTGACCTGCCCGCTTCCCTCCTGCCGCCCGTCGCGGCATCCGGCACGGTGCTGGGCAATGTGAGCGTGGAAACGGCCGGCGGGCTGGGCATCCCCGCGGACGCCAAAGTGATCGTGGGCGGCGGCGATACACAGCTGGCCATCAAAAGCACCCGCCCCGCCGTGGACGATATGGTGATCGTATCAGGCACCACCACGCCGATCGTAAAACTAACCGGCACATATACACTCGATGGTGAGGAAAGAACATGGACCAGCCGAGACATTGAGCCCGGACGGTTTGTATTTGAAGCGAACGCGGGCGTGACGGGCCTCAATTACCAGCGCCTCAAGGAAATATTTTACCCGAACGAAGGATACGATATCATTGAAAAAGAGCTGGCCGAAAACAAACATACTTTCTGTATGGCTTCGCTGGGCTCGCTGCTGGCGGATGAAGAAGTGTCCCTTACAAGGGGCGGCTTCATTTTCCCCGCGCCTGTGTCCCACCTGCTCACGCGTGGCTCGTTCGTATGGGCCACCATCCTGGACATAGCCTGCTCTATCGCGAAAAACTACCGTATACTGGCTGAAGTGGCCGGCCATAAGCCGGATTACATCTGGGGTTGCGGCGGCGGCCTTCAAAGCAGGGTATTGCGACAGCTCATTGCGAACCTCACCGGCAAAAAGGTGAAGCTGCGGCATGAGTTCCAGCAATCCTCCGCCGTGGGCGGCGCGCTCATCTGCAACCAGGCTTTACAGCTGGAGGTACAGATGAACGACGATACGGAAACCGTATACCCGCAGGATGAAGAACATTTTGCGGCGCTCTATGCGGAATGGGAGAAAACGCGGAGTTATTTCCGCAATATGAACTGACCATCGAACCACCGGGCTTTATACCACGGGCATTTGTAATATGCCCCGCATACAAACTGAACGCCGCGCCACCGGTATACACCGGCCGGCACAAACGCTGCATTACCGGAATATGAGCCAAACAAACCACATGCATACTTTTATAGGCCTGGACGTAGGCACACAAGGCGCACGCGCCGTGCTGGCGGACGCTTCGGGCAATGTACTGGCCTCCGCAGAAGAACACTTCCCGCTCAGTGCGCATTCCCGCGAAGAGCAGTCGCCGGATACCTGGTGGCTGGCCTGCACCCGCGTGCTGGAGCAGGTACTGGAAAACGGTGCGGCGGCAAACCTGCGCGCTATATCCGTCACCTCCACCTCCGGCACCGTCATCCCCATCAACAAAAACAATGAACCGCTCCACCCCGCCATCATGTACAGCGACGGCAGGCAGGCGGAAGAAGGGGCCCTCTGCAAAACCACCGCATCCATTTATAACCCGGAAGGGTACACGGCCTTCAACACTACCAGCGGCCTGCCCAAAATGCTCTGGTACCTGCGGCAGTTCCCGGAAAAGGCGGGTGACATACACCTGTTTATCCACGCGGCGGACTATATTATCGGGAAACTTTCAGGGCGATACGACGTCACCGACTTTACCAATGTGTTAAAATCCGGTTACGATGTACGAACGGAACGCTGGCCGGGATATATTTGGGAAAAGTTACCGCTCCGCAGGGAGTGGCTACAGGCCGTAGTGCCTTCCGGTACGCCCATCGGACCTGTGACGGCAGAGATCAGGGGCCTGGGTAAACAGGTGACCGTAGTAGCGGGCATGACGGACGGATGCGCTTCGCAGATAGCTTCCGGCGCTGTGAGCCCCGGCACCTGGAACACTACCATCGGCACCACCCTTGTGATCAAGGGCGTTACACAAAATGCAGTGAAAGACCCACAGGGGCGGCTTTATAACCACCGCCACCCGGAAGGTTTCTGGATGCCCGGCGGCGCCAGCAATACAGGGGCGGACTGGGTAACCCGGCTGTTTGGCAACGATCTTGCAGCGCTCAATGAAGCCGCGGCAAAGCTCCTTCCCACACAGCACCTGTTTTATCCCCTGATGCAGCAGGGCGAACGTTTTCCTTTTATCGCGCCGCAGGCAGAGCGGTTTGAATCACCCGGCCTCACGGACGCGGAGCGGTTCACCGCCGGAATGGAAGGCGTAGCGTATGTGGAGCGGCTGGCTTACGAAGTAATAGAACAGCTCTCCGGCGAAACAGTAACAGCCGTATACACCGCCGGCGGCGCCAGCAACAGCGATGCCTGGCTCACCATCCGGGCAAACGTGCTGAACAGGCCGGTGCATAAAATGAAAGAAGTAACGGGCGCCACCGGCGCGGCTATACTCGCTGCTTCCGGCACGCACTTTACATCGCTGCGCGAAGCGGCCGCGGCCATGACGCAGATAGAAAAGACCATATCGCCGCAACCCATGCTGGTTGCAGCCTATGAGAACAATTACCACCGTTTCATCCATGCATTGAAAGAAAAAGGATATGCTTAATATTTATTTACTCCGCCACGGACAAACCGCCTGGAATGCAGATAACAACCGCTATTGCGGCCGCTCGGACATTCCTTTGACCGCCAAAGGCATCCAGCAGGCAGAGCTGGTAAAAGACCAGTTGCAGAGCATTACTTTCGACGGGGTGTACTCCTCCCCGCTCGAGCGCGCTTTTATGACGGCCAATATTGCTTCAGGCGTGCACGTGATAAAAGACCAGCGGCTCATCGAAGCGGATTTCGGCAGCTGGGAAAAGAAAACAAAAGAAGAATTTATCGCGGAGAATGCGCAGCTCTGGAACAACTGGATGAACGATCCCTCCGCGCACAAAGCCGGCGGCACCGGCGAGTCCGGCAAAGAGATCGTCACCCGCGTGGACGCATTTTTTTCCGACATCGCCCGCAAACACCGCAACGGCAATATACTCGTAGCCGCGCATAACGGCGTGAACAGGCTGTACCTCGCCTACAAGCTGGGGATGCCGTTGAAAAACTACCGGATGCTCGTGCAGGACAACGCCGCCATCACCATGTTCACCATCGACGAACAAGGTGGCCAATTCACCTTACAACACCTGAACTCAAAATTCTGATCCACGATGAAAAAGATATTCCTCTGCGGCGCCCTGCTCGGTGGCGCCTTGCTCGCTAATGCACAAAACACTATCAACGTACTGAACATCAAAAGCGCCAAAGACCTGCGCGGCTTTTTTGCCTGGACCGGCAAGGACATGCCTTTCATCAGCGGCCACCGCGGCGGGGTGAACAAAGGTTTTCCCGAAAACAGTATCGAAGCCTTTGAGAACACGCTGCGCCATACACCCGCCACGTTCGAGATAGACCCGAGGCTTACCAAAGACAGCGCCATCGTGCTGATGCACGACGCCACCCTGGAGCGCACCACCACCGGCAAAGGCAAAGTAGGCGATTACACCCTCGCCGAACTGAAACAACTGTACCTCAAAGACGTGGAAGGCAAGGTGACCAGCTTCCGCATTCCCACCCTGGAAGAAGCCATCCGGTGGGCGAAAGGCAAAACCGTGCTGATACTGGATAAAAAAGACGTGCCTTTTGAAATGACCGCCGCCATCATCAAAAAACATAAAGCGGAAAGCCATGTGATGGTGACCGTACACAGCGCCAAAGAAGCGAAATGGTACCACGACCGCAATCCCGAGATCGTGTTTGAAGCCTTTGTAAAAACGCAGCAGGCGCTGGAAGAATACGAAGCGGCGAACATCCCCTGGACGCACATCATGGCGTACGTGGGCCCGGACAACAAACCGGAGCTGGCCCCGCTGTATGCGAACCTGAACAAACGCGGCGTGATGTGTATGATATCCACCGCGCCTACTTACGACAAACTGCCGGGCGCCGAAGAAAGAGCCGCCGCCTATAGATCCATCATCGAAAAAGGCGCGAGCCTGATTGAAGCGGACCGGTCCATAGAAGCGGCGGACGCCATTGCTTCGCTGGTGCCGGCGGAGAGTCCGAAGAAAAAGTTTTTTGGTAAAAAAGCGATAAAGTAACCCCTGTACCTGTGACTGAGTATCGTCAAATGAGCGGCCGGCCCTGAACAGGGCCGGCCTTTTTTATTCGTTATGGTTCATCCAAAAAATCTGATCTGTAGTTATTCCGAGCGGAGGCTTTTCACCGGGTTCGCCAGGGCCGCGCGAAGCGCTTTGTACCCCACCGAAGTCCATGCAATGACGATGGAAAACGCCACCGCCAGTGCAAATACTCCCCAGCTTATCGTAATGTGATAGTGAAACCCTTCGAGCCAGGCATTCATAAAATAATACCCCAGCGGCGCAGCGATGAGGAATGCGATGCCGATCAGCAGCGTAAATTCTTTCGAGAACAATATCAAAATACTTTGTACGGAGGCGCCCAGTACTTTGCGGATGCCTACTTCTTTTTGTTTCTGCACCGCCATAAAAGACACGAGGCCGTACAACCCAAGGCAGGATATAAAAATGGCGAGTATGGCGAAGATGCGGAACAGCAGGGCCGTCTGGGCTTCCGCTGCATAATAGTTGCCGATGCGCTGGTCCAGGAACCGGGCGTCGTACAGGTAGGTAGGGTAAATGTCCGCAAATTCCTTTTCTATACGTGACAGCGTTTGCTGCATATTGGCGGCGTTCAGCCGCATTGCGAGGAAAGCGACCATTTTATTTTCCGGTGTGATCACTACGGGGAGAATGGCGTCCCGGAGGGTTTGATTGGAGTAGTCTTTTACGACGCCTACTATTTCAAGATCCTTTTGCTGATGAAAGGAAAGCCGTTTGCCCAGTACCGCCTCGTTCCCGGGCAGCCCGAGCTTCTTCACGAACATTTCATTCACCAGCACTTCCCTGACCGTATCGCTTGCAAAAGGCTTCCGTCCCGCGGCCATCCTGATGCCGAAAGTGGAAACAAATCCTGTATCGCCAAACTGGCGGGCTACCGTAAAAGGCTGTATTTCCGGCTTATTGTCGAAGAAAAACTCCGCGTCCCAGTTCCATGAAGCAGAAGGCGCTTCAAGGCAGAACGCTGCCGCATCCACGCCGGGAATACCCGTCATGCGCGTGCGCAGCATCGGGTATCTTACAGCGAGAGAACTGTCGCTGGGTAGCTCCACCATCAGCAAAGCGTCCTTATCAAATCCCATAGGCATTTCACGGAATAATTTCATTTGCTGCAACGCCACGAGCGTACCGATCACCAGCAGTTGCGCAATAACGAACTGGAACACCACCAGGCCCCTGCGCAGGGATATACCGCCCACGGATCGGCTGCTGACCCTGTTCTTCAGCGCTGCCAGGGGATTAAAGCCGGCCACTACCATAGCGGGATAAAATCCTGCCAGCAGCGTTACCACTACGGCCAGCAAAAACAGGAACGCTAATGTCGTCCACACAGGCACTACCAGCTGTTTCCCTGTCAGGTTTTCCAGCCCCGGCAGCAGGAGGGCCGCCAGCCCCACGCCCAGTATCACGGAGAAGAGGGTGATGAATGCCGTTTCGTTCAGGAACTGGCGCATCAGCTGCCAGCGGTTGCTGCCCATTACCTTGCGTACCCCTATTTCCTTCGCCCTGTTCACAGACAAAGCGGTGGCCAGGTTGATAAAATTGATACAGGCCACGATCAGCAGGAACAGGCCCACCATCCCCAGCGTGATCAATTCCCTGGCATTGAACTTATTGCCATAGAAAGGCCCGAAGTCTTTGCTGAGATGAATATCCCTTAACGGTTGCAATACCAGCGAAGTCGTATTGGGTGTATTCCTGGCGTCTTCATTATAATATTTTTTCACAAATGCGGGCAATTGTTTTTCCAGCGCCGATGCCTGTATATCTTTCCGCAGCTGTACATAAAACGCGGTGCTGACGCTGAGGTTCTTCCAGTCTTCGGAAGTAAATTGTACCCGCCGGATGAAGGTCGGGTAAGAAAACGCGATCTTCATGGACATGTCCGAGTTACCGGGCTGGTCTTTGTAAACCCCCACCACTTCAAAAGGTATGCGGAAAGAAAACAGCTGGATGGTTTTCCCGATGGCCTCCTGCGCATTCCCGAAATATTTCGCCGCAATACTGGCTGCCAACACAGCGGTATTGGGCTTTGTCATCCCTTCCGCGCTGCCTGCCAGCCATGTGTAATCAAATACACTGAAAATACCGGCATCCACCCATGCCAGGTCGCGCGGTTCCAGGAAACGTTTTTCTTTTTCATTGCCTTTGCCCGGGATATAGATCTGCCCCTGCCCGAGGTGGAACATTACCCCCATCTTTTCTATCTGCGGAAAGTCCGCCCTGAACGTTTCCGGCAAGATCAGCGGCACCCCTCCGCTCCTGGACACCGTCTCGCCGTTACTGCGGCTGATGGCTTTGGAAGCCACGCGGTAGATGCGGTCTTTATTCCGGTGAAAATTATCATAACTCAGCTCATGCCTGATGACCACAAATATCAGCAACGCAGCGGCTATGCCCACGGCCAGCCCGGTAACGTTGAGGATTGTGAAGGAGGGTTTCCTCCGGAGGGAACGTAAGGCGATCTTCAGATAGTTATAGAACATACGCGGAAGGATTTTATACAGTCAGTTCTACTTATCAAAAAACAGGTCAGAAATATAAATGATTGATATTGAAGGAAAATAAGGATTAACAGGAGGCCGGTTTGTCCGTTTACAATACAGCCCGTGTCCGGTTTTGAACAATTACGGCCAGTTTCCATTATATTTCAGGAAAGATTAAACCTCAGACTATGGCCGCCATTAACCTTGCCCTTATCGGGCTCATCGCCCTGCTGCATTTTTACTTTTTATACCTTGAGATGTTCGCCTGGACCACCCGCGCGCCGAAGGTTTTTAAGACCATCCCCCCGGAGATGTTCAAACCTACCAAAGTACTGGCGGCCAACCAGGGCCTTTACAACGGCTTCCTGGCGGCAGGCCTGGTATGGAGCCTCCTTATCGGCAATCCCGCCTGGCAGGAACATGTAGCGGTGTTTTTCCTGGCATGTGTGGCCATTGCCGGTATTTACGGAGCTTTTACCGCCAGCAAAAAGATCTTCATTGTGCAGGCCTTGCCCGCGCTGATCGTTTTATTGCTGATCTGGGTGTTGTAAAAAGCCCCGGTGTTTCCTCCTGAAGTAGATCATGCTCAGGATGGTGCCTGCCAGACCCGTAAAGCCTGTTATCAGCACCAGTTGCATATAGAAGTCCAGCCAGTTCGTTTTCACCTGGAAAACGGATTTGGCGAGCATAACGCCCACACTGCCCAGGTAACCGAATGAATCCGCAAGATATATCAGGAAACCTACGTTGCCCGCAAAACGGAACGCGGCGATAAACCGGTCGAACAGTATGCTGTTGAAAGGAATGTATACCATGTACAGGCCAAGGCCGGTGAGCAGCATCCAGGTGAACATTTCAGTTTGCCCCCGGCCATGTAATATCGTAACGGTCAACGCCAGCGCAAACCCCGCCAGCATGATCCACTGCGTGAGCATAAATGCCGTGAAGTTATGCTGCAGCCAGATCATGGCGGCTATCACCACCAGTATCACCAGCGAAATGATCGTCTCCGTCTGTGCAAATACGCCCGGCTCAAATACCGCTCCTGAATCCCGCCACATATCCGCCATAAAACTGTCCCGCACTTCGCGCAGGATGGTGACGAGGATGTAGATCAGCACCAGCATGGAAAGGCCCGGCCAGAAACGTTTCAGCAAGGCGCGGCGCTCCACGCCCGTCATCGGCTGCCGGTCCATACGCTGTAGTTTGTCCGCTTCCGTGGGCGGCGGTATTTTTTCAAGGAGGAATACAAAAATGAGCAACGCGGGCATAAACACACAGCCTACCACAAAAGGCATCTGGTACTCGCTCACGCCCCAGGCGTTCATCACCCATTGCGCGGTGGTCTTGGCCAGGCCGGAGGCGAATATAAAACTCACCGCCAGCGCCGCGCTGATCAGGTCGGTGGTCCTGCGGCCCTCTACGTATGAGAACACCACGCCCCACAACATGCCCAGCGGGAAGCCGTTCAGGAACAGGCACCAGAAATTATAAGGAGGAGGAACCAAAGCGAATAAAAGCCACGCGACCCAGGAAACACCTACCAGCGCCAGTATCAGCCAGTGCCTGTTCACCCGTTTCATGCCGGAGATAAACCGGATGCCGTAGAACTTACTGAGCATATACCCGAATACCTGCGTGGCTACCAGCACCGTCTTATAATCCAGCCCGAAAAGCGTATGCCCTCCAAAAGCCCCTACGTTGAAGGCTTTGCGGAAGGCAAAGATGGCGGTATAAGCGGAGAAACTGGTGAAGGCGGCAAACAGGGCCACGCCTATTTCACGACGGGTAAAGCGCATACTTCGGAAGATACGTTGTTAAATCCGTAATTAAAACAGGGCCGCCGCATACGCGGACAGCCCTGTGGTGTTGAGTTGGCAAATGGTCTTTGTTTTTAGTGCCCTACTTTCATCACTTTCAGTATCTGCCGTTTGTTGCCCTGTATGATTTCCAGGTAGTAGATACCGGCGTTGTAGCTGCCGCCCAGCAGTATCGTGCTGTTCGGTGTAATATTGTTGCGGGTTTCCACGAGCGCGCCGCTGTTGTTGTACACTCTCAGCATGATCGGCTGCGGGTCTTTGCTGGCCATTACGACCACGAACTGGTGGAAGGTCGGGTTCGGCAATGCGGTAACCGCGAGGCCGTCTCCATGCGTCCAGGGTTTGTTGCCCGGCACGAGTACCTGCGCAACCGCGGTGCTGGTATTGCCGGATGCGTCTGTGGAAGTAACGGTAATGGTGTAGAACCTGCCGTTGCCCAGCGGGTTACGTGTAGCGCGCAGTTTCACGGTATGATCGTTTACGATCTCCCAGTCCGGCGCCCCGTAATCAGGTTCGTTGCTGGTGATGCTGATCACATTGCTCACGGCGCTGCAATCCGTTACGCTGTATTGCAGGTTCACGGTATGCAGCCTGTTGTCCGGCACGGTAAGGATGGCCGGGCTCAGTGCGATATCCGATATCTGCGGCGCGATGGTGTCGCGCAGTTGTATGCTGAAGGTGCAAGTATCTGATTTGCCGCCTGCATTAAACGCGACGATATGTACCAGGCTGTTGTGCTGCACCCTGCTGCCCGGCGCCGGGTGTTGTACCATCGTCACACCTGTTGGGTTGCTGATGATGGCCAGGGAGCGGTAATCCGGTATCTGGGCGGAGCAGTCCGCATCCCCGTTCAGCTGCTGATCGCCGGGGCACAGTATTTCCGGGGGCAGGTTTGCGGAGAGGTTGGAAACCATGCTTTCGTTGTGAAACCGGTCCAATGCGGTCACCGTGTAGTAGTAAGTAGTATTGGGCAAAGCGGAAGTATCGGTGAATGTATTCGCCGCTGTATCCGTCAGCGCCAGGATGTTTTCCACGGCTTCCGTATTTATCAGGGGGTCTTCCGAGCGATAGATCACGTATTGCCTGGCGCGGTTCATCTGGTCCGCCGGGTCGCCGGGGTGCGACCAGCTCAGCTGTACGTGTTCTCCGAGAGGCGCCGCATTAACACCTTCCGGCGCCAGGGGCGCGATGCTGTCCCTCCATTGCATCACCGGCAGCAGCGCGGGGCGTGCGTAAAAGTGCCGGCGCAGGGAGTCTCGGAAGTTTTTGCGGTTGCTGCGCAGGCTGTTTGTATTATAAACGGCCTGGCCGAAAATATTCTGATGTACGCTGTCACGGTTCATCCTCACCTGCCGGGGTATCTGCGTGGAATCCTGCCAGGCGGCGCCCTGGGCGAGGTCACCTACTTTATAACCGGCCATGCCGATATAGATATGCCTGCCGTTCGCCTGGTTGTTCCACCAGGGCACGATAGCGCCGTAGTTCGCACCGGGCTGGCCTATCCACCAGTATACCTGCGGCATGATATAATCCACCCATCCTTCCTGGAGCCACCTGCGCGTGTCCGCAAACAATGTGGTGTAATGTTCCAGCCCGGATGTGGGCGTACCGATGGCGGGGTTGGTGCTGTTCCGGTAGATGCCGGAAGGGCTTACGCCAAACTTCACCCACGGTTTGATGGTTTTGATGCTGTCGTACACGCGCCGGATGAGCAGGTTCACATTGTCCCTGCGCCAGTCCGCCTTTACGGTAAAGCCGCGCGGGTAAGCCGCAAAAGTGGTGTCGTCGTTATAAGGCGTAGTGCCCGCGGGAGCACTGGGCGGGTAAAAATAATCGTCGAAGTGAATGCCGTCCACATCATACCGGTGCACAATATCCGTGATCACGCTCATGATATGATCGCGGACTTCAGGCAGGCCGGGGTCCAGCACGCGCAGGATGCCCTGGCTCAGCAGCCATTCGGGATGCGCCCGGGTCACATGATTTTCAGCGAAGTTGGGAATATTCGCGCTGTTGCTGGTGGCGCGGTAAGGGTTCAGCCAGGCGTGGAATTCCATGCCGCGTTTATGGCATTCTTCGATGGCAAAGGCCATGGGGTCCCAGGGTGTGGAAGGCGCGGTGCCCTGTCTGCCCGTGAGGTCCGCGCTCCAGGGCTCTATATCACTGGGATACATGGCGTCGCACTGGCTGCGCATCTGTACGAACAAGACGTTCATGCCGGTGGCCTTGTGATGGTCCGCTATGGTGATAAAGGCGGCCCTTTGCTGGGCGGGGGTTTGTGTTCTGTTGGGCCAGTCTATGCCGGTGAAAGTGGCTATCCATGCGCCGCGCAGTTCTCTTTTCAGGGTCTTCTGCGCGAAGCCGGCCATTGGTAAAAAGCTGCAAAGCAGCAGGATACGTAGAATTCGAGGCATCGGGGTAAGGATTTTGGTTGAATAAACAGGATTGTTATTAGTATAAGAGCAATTCACGGGCGCTTACCGTTATCCTGCCGGAGAGTATTATTTAGAATATTTATCTTTCAGAATGTTTTGAAAATTCAAAACTTCAGAATAACTTTGTACTATCAAACAGCAGCCTATGAACACGCTGGCTTATCTCATCTATTTTATCATCACCGGTTTTATTACCATCTGGGTGGGCCGGCGTTTTTTCCGCAACGGCAGGCTGTTTATCCTCGGTCTCCTGCGGCAGGACGAATCCCTGACGGACGCCATCAACCGCATCCTGCTCATCGGGTATTACCTGCTCAACCTCGGGTATGCCGCGCTCATGATCAGCACCTGGGAAACCATCACTACCTACACGGAACTACTGGAAAGCATCACCGAAATGACGGCCAGGATCATCCTCACGCTTTCGCTGATCCATTATTGCAACATGGCCGGCATTTACGTGATCAGTAAAAGGAAAAATACATTCACTCATTCATAAATGCAGTATTATGCAAACCACATTCAATTTCCTCGCCTATCTCATTTACCTCCCCGTTGTCATTGTGCTCACCTGGTATGTAGCGCATATCCTTTTTCGGAACAGCAAGGTGTTCATGCTGGACATTTTCGGTGGCAAAACCGATATAGCCGGGGCTACCAACCGGCTGTTCGAAACAGGGTTTTACCTGCTCAATCTCGGTTGTGCGTTTTATATCATGGAGATCAGTACAGACATCACAGAAACGCGTACCATGCTGGAGCTGCTGAGCACCAAGATCGGCGGCTTTTGTATATACCTCGGCATCATGCTTTTCCTGAACCTGTATCTCTTTTTCCGGGGAAGAAGGATCGCAAAACAGAAAAGCAGGCTGGCTGAAGCAGCTGCCCAACTGAGGCCACAGGCTTAAAAAAGAAGCCGGCCGCGGGTGTGCGCGGCCGGCTTTATCATTTCTTTAACAGTTTGCGGGACCCTGTTACGATGGTTTTCCCGCTTCTTCCGCCCGGCCCCTCCATTGGCCCCATTCTATCAAACCCCTTCCCCTGAAGGGTTACAAGCCTCCGGTACAACCATTCGCTGTAGCCGTTTTATCACGTAAAAGCCTACACGAACACCGTTCATCCCTGAAAATCAAGGAAACCTCCCCGCAGTGCGAGATTATCGTTATCTTTACATATTACCTATATTAACAAAAGTATATATACATTGTATTTTCACGAATTTGACTTTGACGACGATTTACTGGATGGTATAGATGCGATGGGTTATACAACCGCCACACCGGTCCAGGAGCAAGTAATCCCCATAATTTTATCCGGCAGGGACCTCATAGCCTCGGCGCAAACGGGCACCGGCAAAACTGCCGCTTTCCTGCTCCCCACCATTCAGAACCTCCTCACGCATACGCACGACGCGCACCAGATCAATTCCATGATCATCGTTCCCACCAGGGAGCTGGCCGTACAGATCGCACAGGCGCTGGAAGGCATGTCCTACTTCACCAATATCAGCTCCATAGCTGTTTATGGCGGTGGGGACGGCGCTTCTTTCGCCGCCGAGAAAAAGGCGCTCTCTTCCGGGGCGGACATTGTGATATGCACGCCCGGCCGCATGATAGCCCATCTGAACATGGGTTATGTAAAGCTGGAAGGCCTTAAATACCTCGTGCTGGACGAAGCGGACCGTATGCTGGACATGGGTTTCCATGATGACATAGAAAAGATCATCTCCTTCCTTCCCAAAGACCGCCAGACGCTCCTCTTTTCGGCCACCATGCCGGACAAGATGCGCAAGCTGGCCCTCAAGATCCTCAACAACCCGGAACAGGTGAACATCGCCATTTCCAAACCGCCTGAGAAGATCAAACAGGAAGCATTTGTGGTGCATGAGGACCAGAAAGTGCCGCTGGCCAAATACATCCTGACCAGCAGGCAGAAAGAAAGCGTGATCATTTTCTGTTCCCGCAAGCAGAACGTAAAGCAGCTCACCCATGTGTTGAAACGCGCCAGGTTCTCCGTGGACGAGATCCACTCTGACCTGGAGCAGGCCGAGCGCGAGCAGACGCTGCTGAACTTCAAGAATAAAAAACTGAACTGCCTGGTGGCTACGGACATCCTGAGCCGCGGTATCGATATCGAGGACATTGACCTGGTGATCAACTACGACGTGCCGAACGACGGGGAAGATTATATCCACCGCATCGGGCGTACCGCAAGGGCCGCCACGGACGGTACGGCCTACACCTTCATCAGCCCGAAAGAACAGGGCCGTTTTGCCCGCATCGAACAGCTGCTGGGCCATGCGGTAACCAAAGCGCCCGTGCCAGAAGAACTGGGCCCGGCACCGGAATACCAGCCGAAATTCCGCGGCGGCGGCGGTGGCAATGGCCACGGCGGTCACGGCGGCGGTGGTGGTAGAAAAGGGAAGCCGAAGAACGGGAGCAGCAGGAATTACAGACCGAATCCAAACAAACAGAATAAAAGGCCATAAGATCATCTCTTATGGTTTTTTTTATGCCCTAATGCCCGAATATGCGGTACAGGCCCCATACCAGCCAGAAGGTGAACAGGTAATAGATGAGCGGGATAATCAGTTCATAGCGCACCGCCTTCCACTTCGGGAAGTCAGGAAACAGCCCCCACATCACCAGCACAGTATATACAAAGGAAATCACAAACTGTATCAGCCCCGTGATATTGTAAGGCATGCCAAATGCCCGGGCCAGCGCATGCATAAAGATGAAAAAGAAAACCACCATCATGGACAATAGCTACCTTCGAAAGGGGTCTGGCAGTTCTTACAATGGGTCATATTAGAGAAATATACAGAATATTGGCAACGGAAAAAAAATTGGGCCCCGCTGTCCGGATTTATGAAGCGGATGGTACTATATTTAAAAAACAGACACACCATGAAAAAATTCCTGTTATTGATCCGGGAAGACCTGGAACGCGTGAAGAACATGACCGAAGCCGAACTGCAGGCGGATATTGTCAAGATGACCAGCTGGGCTGAGCAGCTGGCCGGCTCCGGCAACCTGTTGGGCGGCGAGCCGCTGGATGCGGACGTGCGGTATGTAAAAAAGGCGCACATCGCTACAGACGGGCCTTTTGCTGAATCCCGCGAGAGCGTGACCGGTTATATGCTGATACAGGCGGAGAGCCTGGACGAAGCCGCGGCGCTGGCTGCCGGCTGCCCTTCTGTAATTGACAACGAAATAGGGATAGAAGTAAGACCTTTGCTGGTACATGAGTGATCGTGACGTTATGCAATTGACCGGGCTCCTGCAAAAGCTCTACCGCGCACATTTCGGGAAAATGGTGAGCCACCTGCTGCTGCGCTACACCAGCCTGCAATTGTCAGACGCGGAAGACCTGGTGCAGGAAGCCTTTACCGCCGCCGCTGCCGCCTGGCCCAAAAACCTGCCGGACAAACCGGATGCATGGCTGTACGCCACCATCCGCAACCAGGCCTCCCGTTTCAGGGTACGCAGGCAGTTCCACGTACCCCTCGAACACCTGCCCGCCGATCCTGTAATGCCTGTAAACAGTGAGGACGGCGACCTTCATCTGCTCCGGCTTCTTTTTGCCTGCATGCACACCCGTTTTGCCGCAAAGGTGCAGCTGGTGACCGCGCTGCGTTATGTGTTCGGCCTCCAGGTGCAGCAGATCGCTGAGCTGCTGGGCTCGGAAGCGGATAGCATCTCCAAGATCATCTACCGCCAGCGGCAGCAGCTGAAAAGCGGCGACATTGCTTTCAGGAGCGGGTTTGTATGGTGGAGCGAAGGCAAGGTGGACCTTGCGTTGAAAGTACTCTACGTGGTGTTCACCGAAGGATGGAAAATAAGAGAGGAACGTTTGTGCGAGGATGCGCTGAGCCTCACCCGCGAAGTGATCCGCCGCGCAAGGGTGTCCGTGCCTGATGCAAAGGCCCTGTATGCCCTCATGCTGTTCCAGCTTTCACGCTGGGAAACGCGGATGAACGAAGCCGGGGAATTGCTGGAGCTGGAAAAACAACAAAGGAACCTCTGGAACCGCGATATGATCAGGGTGGCTACGGATTACCTGAAGCAGGCCAGCACCGTGCCCGCACCTTCCACCTACATCCTGGAGGCATCCATCGCTTACCTGCACGCCACCGCGCCGGGCTTTGCGGAAACGCCCTGGCAGCAGATAGCCAACTTGTATGAACAGTTAAACACGATGGCCCCCTCTCCTTTTGTGCAGCTGAACCAGGCTGTGGCGCTGCATTTCGCGGGGCAGTCCAGGAGGGCGCTGCATATGCTGGAAGAGCTGGAGCGGCAACCGTTTATGGAACATCATCACCTGCTGCATTGCAGCATGGCGAGAATATATGCGGACGGGGATAATAATCATCTCGCCCTGCGGCATTACCGCAAAGCATTGTGGGGCAAGCCTTCGCCGGAAGAAGAAACATTTATCCACGGGAAGATCAAAGCCTGCCTGCAGGCGCCGTGACGCCGCACCGGGTGTTTATGTATGCTCCGCTTCGGTTTTATCCTTGATGATGTCCAGCGCCAGGTCCCAGTGTTTTTCATTATTCTGGTAGGCCGTTTCCGAGGGGAAGTTGCTGTGTTTTACCGACAGGCGCGTACCCGTTTCTATCGGTTCCAGCTCCATACGCACCAGCGTATAATTCTCCGCCTGGTCCGGCACCCCGCTGAAGGAGCTGTAATAGGTATACTCAAATACCTTTTCATTTTCTAATACTTCTATCGTGCCTTTGTCTTCATAAGGTTTTCCTTCCCACTCCCCTGTAAACCGGATGAGGCTGCCCACTTTCCAGTCGCTGTGGGCATGGGTGCCAAAAAGGTATTCTTTCATACCTGCGGGTGTGGTGATGAATTTCCACACTTTATTGACCGGGGCGGCAATGTCAATGGTCTGATTCACAACAAAGTCCTGTAACATATTGTTTTGGTTTTATACCCTTACACTCCAACAAAAACCGCTCCTTTTTGCAACCACCTTGTAAAAATACTTTATGCCACACCCGGCGGTTTACCTACTTTTGTCATCATGAAAGCGCTCTGCTTCCTGTTAAGCATATGGATCATTTTCTGCTCAGCCTCGCCCTGCGCAGATGCCTACGCCCGCGGCTCCGCCGGGGACGCGGCAGTCGTTTTCCATGAGCACGGGGAAGAAGATCACCAGGACGTTGCCGATCTTTGTTCCCCCTTCTGCGCCTGTTATTGCTGCGCGGTGACCACCACCCTTCCCGCTTCCACCGCATTCTTTTCCCGGCCCCAGCCGCTGGCTGTGATCCCGGATAGTTATATCTGCCCGCCCGTGCACGACTTCACCGGCGTACCCTGGCAGCCTCCCCGATTTTCCTGATCATTATTAACGCGGACCAACCCTTTTTAACGTATAGGCCATACGCCGTATTCCCGTGCGTATGCGCCGTTAAACCCAGCTTTGAATAATGCTCAATAAGATTATCCGGTTTTCAATACAAAATAAATTGATCATCGGGCTGATGACCCTGGCATTGATCGCCTGGGGTGTGTATTCCCTCAGCCGTCTGCCGGTAGACGCTGTGCCTGACATTACGAACAACCAGGTGCAGGTGATCACACAAAGCCCGTCCCTGGCGCCCCAGGAAGTAGAGCGGCTCATCACCTTTCCCGTGGAGCAGACCATGGCGGTGATCCCCAAACTGAAAGAGATACGCTCTATCTCCCGCTTCGGCCTGTCCGTAGTCACCATCATCTTTCACGACGATGTGGACATTTACTGGGCCCGCCAGCAGGTGAACGAAAAACTGGGCGAAGCCCTCGCCCGCATCCCCGCCGGCATTGGCAATCCCGAGATCTCGCCGATATCCACCGGCCTGGGTGAAATATACCAGTATGTATTGCATCCGAAGCCCGGCTATGAATCGAAATACGATGCCATGGAGCTGCGCAGCATACAGGACTGGCTGGTACGCCAGCAGTTGCTGGGCACGCCCGGCGTGGCGGAGGTGAACAGTTTTGGCGGCAAACTCAAACAATACGAAATAGCGCTCGACCCGGACAAACTATCCAGCTACCGCATCGGCATCAACGATGTGTTCACCGCGCTGGAAAACAATAACCAGAACACCGGCGGCGCTTACATCGACAAAAAGCCCAACGCTTATTTTATCCGCAGCGAAGGCCTCATCGGCTCGCTGGAAGACATCGGCGCCATCGTCGTATCCCGTACCTCGCAGGGGTTCCCGGTACTGGTACGCGATATTGCGGAAGTACGTTACGGCGAAGCGATAAGGTATGGCGCGCTCACGCATGCGGACGGCAAAAAGTTCGGGGAAGCCGTAGGAGGCATCGTGATGATGCTCAAAAATGAAAACGCCAGCGTGGTGGTGAAAAGCGTGGAAAAAAGGATAGACCAGATCCGGAAGTCCCTGCCCGAAGGCGTGGAGCTGGAAGTGTACCTGAACCGCAGCGACCTGGTAGGCCGCGCGCTGGGCACCGTGAGTAAAAACCTCATCGAAGGAGCGCTGATCGTGATCTTTGTGCTGGTACTGTTCCTCGGCAACCTGCGCGCCGGGCTGATCGTAGCCTCCGTGATCCCGCTGGCCATGCTTTTTGCCATCAGCCTGATGAACGTATTCGGCGTATCGGGCAACCTGATGAGCCTCGGCGCAATCGACTTCGGGCTGATCGTGGACGGCGCGGTGATCATCGTGGAAGCCACCATGCATCACCTCGGGCTAAGCCCGCTGAAACGGCTCACGCGGCCGCAGATGGATGAAGAAGTATATACCTCAGCGAGTAAGATCAGGAATGCCGCGGCTTTCGGCGAGATCATCATTCTCATCGTATACCTGCCCATCCTGGCGCTGACAGGCATCGAAGGAAAAATGTTCAGGCCCATGGCGCAAACCGTGAGCTTCGCCATCCTTGGCGCGTTCATTCTTTCACTGACCTATGTGCCTATGATGAGCGCCTTATTCCTCAGCAGGAACGTGGAGCACAAAAGGAATTTCTCCGACAGGATGATGGACTGGTTTCAGCGGATGTACAGCCCGGTGATCAACAGCGCATTAAAACATAAAGTGATCGTGACCGTTATTGCCGTATTGCTTTTCGCGGCCAGCCTCATCACTTTCCTGCGCCTGGGCGGGGAGTTTATCCCCACGCTGGAAGAAGGAGACCTGGCCATTGAAATGCGGCTGAGCACCGGCCGCTCTTTATCAGAATCCATCGATAAGATCAATCTCGCTTCCAAACTGCTGATGAAAGAATACCCCGAGGTAAAAGAGGTGGTGGGTAGGATCGGCTCCGCTGAAATACCCACAGACCCCATGCCGATGGAAGCGGTGGACGTAATGGTGCTGATGAAGAACAAAAAAGAATGGACGTCCGCTTCCACCCGCGAAGAGATGGTGAATAAAATGCAGGAAACGCTGGAAACCATCCCCGGCGTCAGTTTTGGTTTCTCCCAGCCGATCCAGCTGCGTTTTAATGAACTGATATCAGGGGTAAGACAGGATGTGGGCGTGAAAATATTCGGCGAAGACCTGCAAACCCTTACCACGCTCAGCGAGCAGGTAGGCAGGATCGTGAGCGGCACGGAAGGCGCCAAAGACCTGTATCTCGAAAAGATCACCGGCCTGCCGCAGATCGTGGTGCGCCTGAACCGCGACCAGCTGGCCAAACACGGCCTCAGCATCGCCACTGCGAACCAGGCGCTGAACGCCGCATTTGCCGGGCAAAGCGCGGGACTGGTGTACGAAGGCGAAAAAAGATACGACCTGGTGGTACGGTTTAACCAGGCCAGCCGCGAAAATATCAGCGATGTAAAAAACATATTCGTCAGCACACCGGACGGCCACCAGGTGCCGCTGGACCAGCTGGCGGAGATCACCTATTCCCCCGGCCCCAACCAGATACAGCGCGAGGCCGCCAAACGCAGGATCATTACCGGCTTCAACGTGCGCGGCAGGGATATCGCCAGCGTGGTAGAAGAAGTGCAGGAAAAGATAGAACGGGACATCAAACTTCCGCCCGGTTATTTTATCACTTACGGCGGGCAGTTCGAGAACCTGCGGGAAGCGCAGCAACGTTTGTCCGTAGCCGTACCCATCGCGCTGGCGCTCATTTTCCTGCTGCTTTATTTCACCTTCCGCTCCGTCAAACATTCCCTGCTCATATTCACCGCCATCCCCATGGCGGCCATCGGCGGGGTGTTTGCCCTGGTGCTGAGAGGCATGCCTTTCAGCATATCGGCGGGCGTGGGTTTTATCGCGCTGTTTGGCGTGGCGGTGCTGAACGGGATCGTGCTCATCGCGGAGTTCAACCGGTTGAAGAACGACGGCATGACGGACCTCCGGCAGATCGTGCTGGAAGGCACCAGGCTCAGGCTGCGGCCCGTGCTCATGACGGCTTCCGTGGCCTCGCTGGGTTTCCTGCCCATGGCGCTTTCCGGAAGCGCGGGCGCCGAAGTGCAGAAGCCGCTGGCCACCGTCGTGATCGGCGGGCTGCTGACCTCCACCCTGTTAACCTTACTGGTGCTGCCGGTGTTTTATATCTACTTTGAAAAGATCAGGACAAAAACAGGAACTATGAACAAGTTAATGTTATTGCCGCTGCTGGTGTTGCCATTCACCGCGGGAGCACAGGAAAAACCGCTGAGCCTGCCCGAATGCATCAGCACGGCGGTACAGCAAAACCGCGGCATACAGGCCGCGCAGATGGACGTGAACGCAGGCAGGCACCTGCGCGCCGCCGCCCCGGAGATCGGGAAGGCGGACGTGACGCTGCAATACGGCCAGTACAACAGCTACGTTAAAAACGATAACAACATCAGCATCTCGCAGAAGATACCCTTCCCCACCCTCCTGGGCGCGCAAAGCAGCCTGGCCGGCGAAGGCATCAAAAGCAGTGAGCTGCAGCTGGCATCCGATAAAAACAATCTCGTGTTCCAGGTAAAAAGCACCTGGTATCAATTGCAATATTTGCTGGCGCTGCAACATCAGCTGGAAGCGCAGGACACGGTGTACGCCCGGTTCGTAAAAGCCGCGGGCGTAAAACTCCGCACCGGCGAAAGCAACCTGCTGGAGCAGACCGCCGCGCAGAACCAGCAGCAGCAGCTTCGTACAAAATTGCAGCAAACCAAAGCGGACATCCGGCTGTACCTCACCCGCCTGCAAACGCTGATGAACAGCGGCCCATCCGTGGCCGTACAGGAAGAGCCGCTGCGCGCGCTGGATATGACGGCCGCGGACTCCGCCGCCGTGGCGCAAAACCCCGGTCTGCTCTGGTACCACCAGCAAGCCGTGATAGCGGACAAACAGCAGAAAGTAGAAAAGAACCGCCTGCTGCCCGATATCACGCTCGGATTTTTCACGCAAACGCTCAACGGCACGCCATTGAATGCATCAGGCACACCGCTCGCCACTTCCGGCAACCGCTTCAACGGGCTGGAGGCCGGCCTTTCCATTCCATTGTGGTTCAAACCCCAGGCCGCGAAGATCAAAGCAGCCGGCCTGCACCGGCAGGCAGCGTCCTTCCGCTACGAGCAGCAGCAGAAGAACTACTCCGGCATGTACAACGAAAGCCTGCAGGAAACCCTCAAATACCAGGAATCCCTCCAGTACTACGAAACCTCCCTGCTGCCGCAGACGGACCTGATGATCAGTCATGCCGGCAAAGCATACAACAACGGGGAGATCGGCTACGTGGAATATCTCCAGAACCTGCGCACTTCCATGGACGTGCAGCAGACGCACCTGGAAACGATCAACAATTACAACCAGCGTATCCTGCACCTGCAATATCTCGCTGGCAACAAACCTGAATAAACATGCAAAAATTACTGATCATATTTTTCGCCGCCGCGCTTATATCCTGCGGCAATTCCTCCAAACCTTCCGGGAAAGACAGCACCGGGAAGGAAGAACATACGGACGGACACGGGCATGAAGAAGACATAGTGGAGATTACCGCAGCGCAGGCCCGCACCATCGGCCTGCAAACGGCGGAGGTGCAGAAACGCTCCCTCAGCGGCGCCATCAAGGTGAACGGTATGCTGGACGTACCCCCGCAGCAGATGCTCAGCATTTCCACGCCGTTTGGCGGCATCCTGCGCAATACCCAATTGCTCGAGGGGTACTGGGTGCGCAAAGGCCAGGTGATCGCGGAAATGGAGCATCCCGATTATATCCAGCTGCAACAGGATTACCTGGAAACAAAAGCCCAGTACGGCTTCCTGGAGCAGGAGCTGGAAAGGCAGCAGGAGCTTAGCAAAGAAAACGTGACCGCCCGGAAGACCCTTCAGAAAACAGAAGCGGACCACCGCACCCTGAAAGTGCGGATGGAAGGCCTGCGTCAAAAACTGATCCTGATGAACATCAGCATACCGAACCTGGAAAAAGGCACGATCATCCGGGCTATACCGGTGGTGGCGCCTATCAGCGGCTACGTCACGAAGGTGAACGCGAACATCGGGAAGTTTGTGAACGCGAACGAGCCCATGTTCGAGATCGTGGACACGGAGCACCTGCACGCGGAGCTTACCGTGTTTGAAAAAGACATTCCCCGCCTGAAGATCGGGCGTAAGGTACGGTTCGTACTCTCCAACGAAACAGAAGAGCGCACCGCTACCGTCCATCTCATTGGCCGGGAAATAGACGCGGACCGCACCATCCGAGTACATTGCCACCTGGACCGGGAAGACCGGGAAATGATGCCCGGCACTTACCTGAAGGCCTGGGTGGAAACCGGCGCCATGGAAGTGCCTTCCCTTCCCGATGAGGCCATTGTGATGGAAGGCGACAAATACTACGTGTTCATCGCGGAGGAAGAAGCCAATCATTTTAAAAGACAGGAAATCACCACCGGGGTGAGCGGCAACGGATATACGGAAGTGCGGCTGCCGGACGGCACGCCCGCCAATGCAAGGTTTGCCGTAAAAGGCGCCGGCGATCTGATGGCCGCGATGATGAACAGTGGCGAGGCCGGGCATGCTCATTGATACACTTTATTGCGGGCGAACAGGCGTTCGCCCGCAATAAATTTTTCTTTTGGGGTGCTACCCATTATTTTTGCTGGATGCAAAGCGTATTCCAGCATAACTCTGTCGTAATCACCGGCGCTTCTTCCGGCATAGGAAGAGCCCTTGCCGTTGCCTTCCTGCAGGCGGGCGCCAACGTTTCCGTTTGCGCGCGCAACCGGGAGGCCCTCGAGGCCCTGGTGGCGGAGACAGGCACCGATGCGCTGCATATCTTCCCGGCGGACGTAAGCCGCGAGGAGGAATGCAAAGCCTTCATAAACAGTGCGCTGAACCGCTTTGGCAAGATCGATATACTGGTGAACAATGCCGGGATCAGCATGCGCGCGCTTTTTAAGGATACCGGCCCCGATGTGCTCAAATCCCTGATGGACATCAATTTCTGGGGCACCGTCTATTGCACGAAATACGCCCTTCCTTCCATTACCGAAAACCAGGGCACCATCGTAGGCGTTTCTTCCATAGCGGGTTACCGCGGCCTGCCGGGCCGTACCGGGTATTCCGCTTCCAAGTTCGCCATGCAGGGTTTCCTGGAAGCTCTCCGCACCGAAAATCTCCATACAGGCGTCAACGTGATGTGGGTATGCCCCGGCTTCACCGCCTCCAATATCCGTAATACCGCGCTGGACAAATCCGGGCAATCACAAAAAGAAACCCCGCTGAAAGAAGACCAGCTCATGAGCGCCGAAGATGTGGCCCGCCACACGCTGCGCGCCATTATCCAGCGGAAACGCACGCTGATACTCACTACACAGGGCAGGCTCACCGTATTGCTCAGCAGGCTGGTGCCCGCCTGGGCGGACCGCCTGGTGTTCAACCATTTCAGGAAAGAGCCCGGCTCCCCCCTCGAAGCCTGAAAACTGGTCCTCATTTTGTTATACATCCTTTTTTTATCGCTCTTTTGAACGTTTGCACTGAATAATTGATTTTCTTTGCACAGGATTTTACAACACCCCTGTGTTTCATAAGCCACGGCTTTATTACATATGCCCATCATCACACTGACATCTGACATTGGTTTGCAGGATTACCTGACAGGCGCCATCAAAGGGCTGTTGCTGCAACACTGCGCGGATGCACAGGTAGTGGACATTTCCCATCACATTTCCCCCTTCAACCTGCCGCAGGCCACCTATATCTGCCGCAGCGCCTTCCGTTATTTCCCGGACGGCACTTATCACCTCGTGCTGAACAACCTGTTCGACCGCAAAACGGATTACCTCCTGCTGGGCCGTCACAACAACCAGTTTATCCTTTGCGCGGACAATGGCCTGCTCACCATGATCGCCGGGGAAATGCCCGCGGAAGTATACCGCATCCCGCTGGACCCCGGGGAAAACCGCAATACGCTGAATATGGTGGCCGTCATGGCCAAAGCGCTTTCCAGGCTCACCAAAGGCGCCTCCCTCGCGGATACCGGCACCCTCACCAGCGAGATCACCGTCAAAAACAACCTGCAGCCCCTCACCGGGGAAGATTATATCGAAGGACAGATCCTTCACATCGATAATTTTGAGAACGTAGTGGTGAACATCACCCGCGAACAGTTTGAGGAACAGCGCAAAAGCCGCAAATTTGCCATTATGTTCCGCCGGGATGAAATGATCACCCAGATCAGCGAAACGTATGCGGACGTACCCGAAGGGCAGAAACTGGCCCTTTTTAACTCCGCCGGGTACCTGGAGATAGCTGTGAACAAAGGAAACGCCGCCGGCCTCTTCGGCCTGCAGGGCTTCAAAAGGGACCAGTTGCAACAGGGCACCTACCAGCAGCTTTCTTTCTATCAAACCGTCAGAATCCTGTTCGAATAATGATCCGTATCGTGAAACTAACCATGGACCCCGCGCGGTCCGCCGAATTTGAAGCCCTTTTTGCCACCAGGCAGGAAGCCATCCGCCATTACCCCGGCTGCAGCCACCTGGAACTATGGAAAGACCGCAGCCACATCGGCGTGTATTTCACCTACAGCATCTGGGACGGGCAGGATTCCCTGGACGATTACCGCCACTCTCCCCTGTTTGCGGACGTATGGGCCGCCATCAAAGGCTGGTTCACCGGCAAACCCGAAGCCTGGAGCCTGGATGACCGGACGCCCCACCTGCCGTAAATGCGCAGTTCAAAAGTTAAAATATTTGTAAATATTTATAAAAAGTTAAAACTGTTGCACACATTAGCTTAATTGGTTACTTTTTCTATTTTTGTCGGAATTATCTAAAACAACCTTATGAAGTTTAACCGGATGAATAACATTACGGGCTGGATTGTGTGTATTGTAGCCTGTACTGTTTATTTAATGACCATGGAAGCCACGGGAAGCCTGTGGGATTGCGGGGAGTTTATCTCCGCGGCCTATAAAGTACAGGTGCCCCACCCCCCCGGAGCCCCCCTCTTCGTGTTGCTGGGCCGCATCTTTACCCTGCCTTTCAGCCCCTCCGAAGCATCCCTGGGCATCAATATCATGAGCGCCCTGGCCAGCGGTTTCACTATCCTGTTCTTATTCTGGACAATTACCCACTTCGCCCGCCGCATTTATAGCAAAAACGGCGAAGAGCCCACCCAAAAACAGATACATGTTGTAATGGGCGCCGGCGTTGTTGGCGCGCTTGCTTATACTTTCTCCGATTCTTTCTGGTTCTCCGCTGTGGAAGGCGAGGTGTACGCCATGTCGTCCCTCTTTACTGCCCTCGTATTCTGGGCAATGCTGAAGTGGGAACACGAAGCGGATACCAAATACGGCGACCGCTGGATCATTTTCATCGCTTACATGATGGGCCTCTCCATCGGCGTCCATCTGCTGAACCTGCTCACCATCCCCGCGATGGTGCTTATCTATTACTTCAAACGCGGTAAAAACGTGACCGGCAAAAGCGCCTTCTGGGTGTTTATCCTCGGCTGCGTGATCACCGGGCTGGTACAGAAGTTCATCATCCAGGACACCATCAAGGTATCCGGCATGATGGACGTGTTCTTCGTGAACAGCCTCGGCCTGCCTTTCTTCAGCGGCTTCACTTTCTACTTCCTGGCCATCATCGGCCTGCTGATATACGGATACTTCAAACCCGGCAAGATCGGTCTTTACGCGCCGCTCATTATCGTGGCTTCGCTGATCATCTTCCCCGCCTTTGCGGACGGCGACAGCGGCGGCATGCGCGTGCTGCGTTTTGTACTCGGCGCCGGCGTGCTGTTCATCCCCTACTTCCTGAAACTATTCGGCGTAGAACTGGCGGGCGCAGGCATGAAACGTGCGGTGCAGCTGATCAACTCCTGTATCTTTTTCCTGCTGATGGGTTATTCCACCTACGTGACCACCATGATCCGTTCCTCCGCGAACCCCACCGTGGATATGTACAATGTGGACAACCCGGTATCACTCGTAGGTTACCTCGGCCGTGAACAATACGGCGACTTCCCGCTCATTTACGGCCAGGTGTTCACCGCCCGCCCGGAGCGTTATGAAGAAAAAGGCAACATCTACGCCCGCGGCAACAAAGAATATATCGTGGTAGGCAAAAAACAGGTGCCTGTTTATGCCCCGAAAGACATGATGCTGTTCCCCCGCGTGTGGGACGCCAGCAACGACCAGGGCCACGCGGATTATTATAAAGCCCGCCTGGGCCTGAGGGACGGCGAAGCGCCCACCTTTGGCGACAATATCCGTTTCTTCGTCGATTACCAGGTATGGTACATGTACATCCGTTATTTCGGCTGGAACTTCTGGGGCCGTCAGAACGATACCCAGGGCTTCGGAAACCCCAGGGACGGCAACACCATTTCCGGTATTCCCTTCATCGACAATCTCTTTTACGGCGACCAGAGCATGATGCCGGACAGCCTGAAGAACAACAAGGCGCACAACACCTTCTTCTTCCTGCCGTTTATCCTCGGCCTCTTTGGTTTCTTCTTCCATTACAACCGCCACAAAAAAGACGCCCTCATCGTAGGCCTGCTGTTTTTCTTTACCGGTTTTGCCATCGTATTATACCTCAACCAGGCCGGCAACCAGCCGCGTGAACGTGACTACGCTTATGTAGGCTCCTTCTACGCCTTCGCTATCTGGATCGGCCTCGGCGCACTCAGCCTGTTTGAATTTTTCAAGAAACGCGCTCCCAAACTTCCCAAACCGGGCGTGATAGCCGTGGCGCTGGCCCTGCTGGGCGGCCCCGTACTGATGGCGCAGCAAGGCTGGGATGACCACGACCGTTCCAAAAAGGTACTGGCAAGGGACGTGGCCCGCGACTACCTGGAATCCTGCGCGCCGAACGCCATCCTGTTCACCGTGGGTGACAACGATACTTACCCGCTCTGGTACGCCCAGGAAGTGGAAGGCATCCGCCCGGACATCAGGGTGATCAACCTCAGCCTGCTGGGTGTGGACTGGTATATCGAACAGCAGACCAAAGCCACCAACCAGAGCCCGGCCGTTGCCATGACGCTGAGCGCGGACAAATACCGCGGCGAGAACCGCAACTACGTGATGCACTACGACAATGGTAAAGTGCCGCAGGACCGCTTCTACAACCTGAAAGAAGTGATCAACTTCCTCGGTGAAGACAACCCGGCCGCCAAAGTACAGCTGCAGAACGGCGAAATGGTGAACTACCTGCCTTCCAAACGCCTCTTTATACCGGTAGACGCCGCTGAAGCGGTGAAAACCGGCACGGTGGACATCCGGGACAGCGGCCGCATTGCGCTCCAGGTAGCGTTTGAGATCAACAAAGACGTGATCTACAAAAACGACCTGGCGGTATATGACATCATCGCCACCAATGCGTTCAAACGCCCGATATACTTTACCGGACCGGTGGACCTCGGCTTCAACGAATTCCTTTCCATGGAAGGCCTCACCTACCGCCTGGTGCCTACCCGCAGGCTGCCTTCAGACGAAATGCTGCCCGGCCTGAACGACCAGGTGAACACCCGCCGCATGTATGAGAACCTGATGAACAAGTTCGTATACGGCAGCGTGAACATCGAAGGCGTGTACTTCGACGAGCCTAACCGCCGCATGCTGCAGACCGTGCGCAACGCTTACACCAAAGCGAGCGTGGCGCTGGTAAAAGAAGGCGACAAAGAAAAGGCGCTGAAACTGCTCCACCGCCAGGATTCCGTATTCCTGCCCGGCAATATGCCTTACGCCATGACCTCTCCGGGCAATATGCACAACCTCTGGAGCATGGAACTGGTATATGCCTATTACATCGCGGGCGATTCCAAAAAAGCGAACGAGATCTCCGACCAGATCACCAAAGACCTGGAGCAGCAGATGCGTTATTACCGCGCCCTGCCTGCGAACAAGTTCACCAACGATCTGCAGGACGATGCACAACGCGCGGAACGTTTCTCCATGATGCTGAAACAGTGGAAAACAGACCTTGGCGGTGATTCCAGCCGCCGCGGCGAAGTAGGCAACGGTCAGTTCAACAACATACCGCCTCCGCCTCCCCCGGCAGACAGCAACAAAAAACCATAAGCTTCAGGCTTACAGTATATAAAAAGCTCCCGGTCATTCCGGGAGCTTTTTTTGATCAAATCCTTTCCTGGCGCGGAAATTGCGTTATTAAAGTATCTCTCACACATTTCCCCCACCATGGTAATCTCCGGTTCAAAACGAGGAAATATCCCTTTCTAAGTCCAAGGTAAGTCCAAGGTAAGTCCAGGGTAAGTCCGGGTATACTCCTATGACCACCCTATGATACTTCCCTTATGCTTCCCTCATACTTCCCTCATACCGGCCTGATATGGCCTCTAATCCCATGATCCTCTACCTGTATTCACCGCTCTCCCCTCTCCTTATTTTCCCGGCAGATGGCAGCATATGCACGAGGATATAAACAATGAAGGGTATAGTAAGCCTGTCATGGATTTTGAAGCAAACCTGATCCAATTATGAAGTAACACTGATACTCCATAAAAAAAACGCCGGAAGTTTCCTCCCGGCGTTTTTTACCATGTTAAGTTTCTTATAACTTTTCGATCATCGCCCGCACGTTTTTCACGCTTTCGGTGATTTCAGGCACGCTGTTGAGCCAGTTGTGCTCGTACTCAGCGGAGATCATGCCCTGGAATTTCTGGGCTTTCATTTCCTTCAGCACCCCTTCCACGTTGCTGACGCCGGTACCCCAGATCACGTCGTGCGCCCTGGGGCTCTTTTCGTTCAGGTCTTTGAAGTGCATGCTGTAAATACGGCCGTCCAGCATTTTCATACACTCCACAGGATCGAGGCCGGAACGCACCCAGTGGCCGATGTCCGCGCAGGCGCCCAGGTACTTGCTACGGCCTTTGATAGCCGCAAGAACGCTGTCAGGGTGCCAGTAATGGCTCGGTTTCGGGTGGTCGTGGATGGCCACCTTGATCTTGTACTCGTCCGCCAGGCGGGACACGATGTCCAGGTCCTGCACGCGCGGCTCTGACGTAATGATCTTGATACCCATGGCTTTGGCGAACTCAAACAGCTGTTTCCAATCCTCTTCCGAGCGGCCGCTCACCACGCCAAAGGCTACGAGGGTCTTTTTCTTGGATTTCAGCAGGTCCAGCACCTGTTTTTGTTTGGCGGCATCCATTTTGAAGTCCATAGTGCCTTCAATTCCACCCCCGATCTTTTGCCCCGGGTAGCATTCCACATACTGCAAGCCGCATGAATCCAGCTTGTCCAGCGCTTCCGCCAGGGTAAAACGATTGAATGAATAGGCCTGTGCGCCCAGCTTCCAGCCGAGTTTTACTTCCTTTTGCTGCGCCGTGGCAGGCATTGCGTACACCAACGCAGCCATGCCCAGTGACAGCAGGCCTTTCCGTAATGTTCTCATAGACGTGATATTTTAAGATTTGCTTTAGAATGTATTTCTGACACGAAAAATAACAGCCTTTTCCGGATTTTGCAACACAGTCGTGACAAACGGTGCTGTATTTACTTTTTACGTAATTTCGAAGAAGATATGAAAGGCTTTATTTTCTCCAGGTATGATCCTTCCGAAAACAGTCAGTCGCCGTTTGACAAGTTACTGGACATTTTCACACAATTGCTCACATATACCAGCGGTGATGTGGCGGAAGCGCTGCAGTGGCTTACCGAGCTGGACAAAGAGTACCAGCTTAGCAACAACGAATATGGCATCGGGGATTTTATACAGGACCTGAAAGACAAGGGATACATCCGTGAAAACGAGGAAAAGGGCAGCTTCGCCATTACTTCCAAAACGGAACAATCCATCCGCAAACGCGCGCTGGAAGAGATCTTCGGCAAACTCAAAAAATCCGGCGTGGGCGACCACAACATCCGAAAATCCGGGCAGGGAGACGAACTGAACGCTGAAACGCGGCCGTACGCATTTGGGGACGCGCTGGAGCAGATCGATATGACCGCTTCCATCCGCAACGCCCAGATCAACCACGGCATCGATTCGTTCAGCATGCAGCAGGATGACCTGGAAATCCGGGAAACGGATTATAAAACACAGACCTCCACCGCCCTGATGATAGACATCTCGCATTCCATGATCCTCTACGGGGAAGACCGCATCACGCCCGCCAAAAAAGTGGCCATGGCGCTCAGCGAGCTCATCACCACCCGTTACCCCAAGGATACGCTGGATATCATCGTGTTCGGCAACGATGCCTGGCAGATCGAGATCAAAGACCTGCCCTATCTCCAGGTGGGACCTTTCCACACCAATACGGTGGCGGGGCTGGAACTGGCGATGGACCTCCTCCGGAGACGCCGCAACCCGAACAAACAGATCTTTATGATCACGGACGGCAAACCCACCTGCCTCAAACAGGGCAAACAATATTACAAGAACAGCTTCGGGCTGGACAGGAAGATACTCAGCCGTACGCTGAACCTGGCCGCGCAATGCAAAAAGCTGAAAATACCCATCACCACTTTTATGGTTGCGACAGACCCATGGCTGCAGCAATTTGTCAACGAATTCACAGAAACCAATAACGGTAAAGCATTTTTTTCAGGCACGGATAATCTGGGACAATTCCTGTTCCATGATTTTGAAAGCGGAAAAAGGAAAAAGTTATAAGTAATGGAAAAGATCAGGACGCTCGGCGAACTTAAGAAAAGCGGTTATGTACACAGGTCTGTAAAGGAAGAGCTCCGGCAGAACCTTATTGCCAAACTGAAAAAGAAAGAAACCACCTTCCCCGGTATTATCGGCTACGACGATACCGTGATCCCGGATACGGAGAGGGCGCTGCTCTCCCGTCATAATATCCTCTTCCTGGGCCTCCGCGGCCAGGCCAAAACGCGGATGGCCCGGCAGATGACCGATCTGCTGGATGAATTTATCCCCATCGTGGCGGGCTCCGAAGTGAATGACAATCCTTTTGCGCCGCTCAGCCGCTACGGGCGTGACCTGGTGGAGCAGATGGGAGATGAAACACCTATTGAATGGATCAACCGCGAAGCGCGGTACGGCGAAAAACTCGCCACACCCGATGTGTCCGTGGCAGACCTGATCGGCGACGTGGACCCGATCAAAGCGGCAAATGAAAAACTGAGTTATGCGGACGAAAGGGTGATCCACTTCGGCATCATCCCACGATCCAACCGCGGCATATTCGTGATCAACGAGCTGCCTGACCTCCAGGCGCGCATCCAGGTGGCGCTGTTTAATATTTTGCAGGAAGGAGACATACAAATACGCGGGTTTAAAGTGAGGATGCCGCTGGATATGCTGTTCGTATTCACCGCAAACCCCGAAGACTACACCAACCGCGGCGCGATCGTAACACCGCTGAAGGACCGTATAGAAAGCCAGATCATCACCCACTATCCCAAGACGCTGGAAAACTCCCTGCTCATCACCGAACAGGAAGCCGCCATCCACGCGGAGCAGCAGGATGCGGTGAAAATGCCCGATATCGTTAAACGGATCATCGAGCAGGTGGCTTTTGAAGCCAGGACCAGCGAATACGTGGACAAAAAGAGCGGCGTATCCGCCCGTCTCACCATCGCCGCGTTCGAGAACGCCGTGAGCGCCGCGGAGCGCAGGGCTATCCTCAACAAGGAGAAGAGCACCTTTGTACGCATCAACGACTTGCAGGGCATTATTCCCGGCATTACGGGCAAAATAGAGCTGGTATACGAAGGCGAGCAGGAAGGGCCGCTGCAGGTAGCGGTGAACCTGCTGGAAAAAAGCCTCCGCACCCTCTTCGCACAATATTTCCCGAACCCGGATACCTTCAAAAAACGCAAGGTGGGCGCGGCGGACACCAATCCCTACCGCCCCGTGATCCAGTGGTTCGACGCGGGCAATTCCCTCCAGCTTTTGCAGGACACGACGGACAAACAATACGAAGCCGCGCTCACCAAAGTGACCGGCCTGCCTGAGCTGGTAAAGCAGCTTTTCCCCAAAGGGAACAAACAGGAGCAGCTGCTGATGATGGAAATGGTGCTGCACGGGCTTTCCGCCTACAGCCTGCTCAGCAAAAAGACGCTGGAAAAAGAAACCCGTTTTTCAGACCTGCTGGGCACCATGATGAATTTCACTTCCAGCCCGGACCCGGAGGAGGAAGATGAACTGTAAACATTGATAAACAAGGACTTTATCATAAAAGGGAGCGGGCCGTCCGCTCCCTTTCCGTTTTTGAAGCACCCGCCACCGAAGGACGTTTCGTTCGCCCCTTTCCTTTTTCCGTAAAGGAGTTGCACTATAACAAGAATTTTTTATCTTGTCAGAGTAACACTTATTACTCCACGTCTCAAAAACTGATGAAAACTTATGCACAGAAGGAACTTCCTCCAAAACACCTCCGCCTTCCTGGCCGGTTCCGCCCTGTTTCCCTCCGCGCTACGCGCCATGGCTCCCAGCGACCGGGTGAATGTAGCCGTGATCGGTGTGAATGGAATGGGTTTCAGTGACCTGAACGGGCTGCTGAACCACCCGGAAACCAATTGCGTTGCCCTCTGCGACGTAGACGAAAACGTACTGAACAAACGCGCCGCGGAGCTGGCCAAAAAGAACATCAAGGTGCAGCTGTATTCCGATTACCGGAAACTGCTGGAAAATAAAGATATAGACGCCGTGGTGATCGGTACGCCGGACCACTGGCATTGCCTCCAGATGACGGACGCCTGCTCCGCCGGGAAGGATGTATATGTTGAAAAACCCATCGGCAATTCCATCGCGGAATGCCGTGCCATGATGGAAGCGCAGCAGCGCCACAACCGCGTGGTACAGGTAGGCCAGTGGCAGCGCAGTATGCAGCACTTCAACGACGCGATCGCCTTCGTGCATTCCGGCAAACTAGGGAACGTGCGGCTGGTAAAAGTTTGGGCATATATGGGCTGGATGAAACCTGTTGAAAAACAAAACATCACCACCCCTCCCGCCGGCGTGAATTACGATGCCTGGCTCGGCCCCGCCACCAAACGCCCCTTTGACCCGAACCGCTTCCACTTCAATTTCCGCTGGTACTGGGATTATGCAGGCGGCCTGATGACAGACTGGGGCGTGCACCTGATCGACTACGCACTCTACGGCATGAAAGCTTCCAATCCTGTGTCTGTAGTAGCCTCCGGCGGCAAATTCGCCTATCCTGACGATGCAGCCGAAACACCAGATACCCTTACGGCCATTTACCAGTTCGAGGGTTTCAACATGCAGTGGGAACACGCTACCGGCATAGACGGCGGACCCTACGGGCGTACGCACGGCATTGCTTTCATCGGCAACAACGGCACGCTGGTGCTGGATCGCGGCGGATGGGAGGTGATTCCCGAAAAAGGCAAGATGGAAGCCATCCCCTACACCAAAGCATCGGACAACGGGCTGGTGAAACATACCAGGAACTTCCTGGACGTGATCAAAAGCAGGAACATGGCCGATCTCAAATGCGATATCAAAACAGGCGCGAACGTGGCCATCAACGCACAGATGGGCAACATCGCGTTCCGCACGGGAGAAAAAGTGTACTGGAATGCGGGAGAGGGTAAGTTCACCAGCAAAGACGCGAACAAATACATCACACCGGAGTATCACAATAACTATAAACTACCAAAATAAAACTGAAACATGCATCGCATCAAATCACTGCTGATCTGCACGGCACTGGCCGCGCCCACATTCCACGCATCCGCCCAGCAAGCCAAACCCGCAGACACTGAAGTATGGGAACCCGTACCCGCCGTGATCACACCCGGCACCGCGACGAACACCGCACCCTCAGACGCCATCGTACTGTTCGACGGCCAGAGCCTTTCCGGCTGGGTGTCTGACAAAGACGGCAGCGCCGCCCCCTGGGTGATCAAAGACGGCGCTATGACCGTTGCCCCCGGCAAAGGCGGCATCAAAACGAAAGAATCCTTCGAAGACTTCCAGCTGCACATCGAATGGAGATCGCCGGAAGTAGTGAAAGGCGAAAGCCAGGGCCGTGGCAACAGCGGCATCTTCCTGCAATCAAATTATGAATTGCAGGTGCTGGACAACTACAACAACAAAACGTACGTGAACGGCCAGGCCGGCAGCCTTTACAAACAGGCCATCCCGCTCGTGAACGCCTGCAAAAAGCCCGGAGAATGGCAGGCCTACGACGTGATCTGGACTGCGCCCCGTTTTAACGAAGACGGCAGCGTGAAATCTCCCGCGCACATCACCGTGCTGCACAACGGCGTGCTGGTACAGAACAATACCGAACTGAAAGGCAAAACCCTGTATATCGGAAAGCCGTTTTATGAAAAACATGGCGCATTGCCGCTGGCTTTACAGGATCATGGGGACCTGGTGAGTTATAGGAATATTTGGATCAGGAAACTGTAACAAATAACACAGGACTAAAATAAAAAAGGGAGCAATTTTGTATTGCTCCCTTTTTTATTATTCTGCCATTTTCTTTAATTCATCGACCGTTTCCTGGTCCGCGCAGGCATGTTTCAGCTCCTCCCACACTCTCACAGCATATGCTTCGGATGCAAGTCCTTTACTGACCAGCATGATATCCTGTAAGAGGTTGCCGATGACGAACCAGTCATGGGCGGTAATAGTATCTTTTTCAGTGCTGTTCGTCTGCCGCAGGGCATTCAGGTCGCCGGAGTAGTGTTTGAAGATTTTCAGTTTTTCCTGCGTAATCATTACTTGCAATTTAGATATCAACAGGCGCTTGATCCATCAGAAAAAACAGCAGCAGGTAAAAATTTATGTCTTCCTCTGCCTGGAAGAATACATTAAATGTATATGGAAGTTTCATCGAAAAAGTAGCTGTATTGACATAACCTTTAACCTCATCATTTGACAGAAAGGTATAGCAAGGGTTTTTTAAAAACGCTCGCTTTATTGATAATACTTTGTCTGCAATATGAAGACTGTATTTTCCTTTCTTACTACGGACCAGTTCGATATGTTCGGGTAAATCCTGGTTATCAATTCTTAAGGACAACCCAATAGTAACCCGGCGCCTCGTATTTAATATTTCTTTTCCCTTATAGAAGTAGGATGCCAACAGCCAGCCTCCCCAATTAAATTTTCGTTTGACCCTAATGTATTCCACGCCATTACGATATACAATCAGATCGTCCGAATACTGTTCTACCAAATATTCCACCACCATATGTCGTCAAAGTTTGATCCCGGATAAATTACAGCGGTTATTCTTTTTTTGGGCCGCTTATCACCTTACGTTACTGGTCCACTTATATTTCCCTAAATTGTGCGCTATGGCAACTTTTTTGGGTATCGTTTTGTTTATCACCTTCATCGTCCATATCCTTCTGAATCTTATCATCCAGAACAACGTGCTTAAAGACGAGATCGAATATGCGGAATCACTGCCAAGGGGCAGTATCTTCGCCTTGTTCACTGCTATCATCACCCTGTGGTGGAAACCCTCGGGGCACCCGGAGGAAGATAAAAAGACGCTGAAACTCATGAAAGTCAGCAACTATATACGTCTTGGAGCCATAGCGGTTATACTGCTGTATGTGTTTACAGGATAATCAATCTTTTTTATCTTTCAACTCCTTCACTTCTTTCTTCAACTCCTTCATCTCCTTATTCATCTCGATGATATACAACATCTGCTCTTCGATCTTTTGCAACAGCAGTTTGTTCATCTCCCCTACGTCTATCCCGTCTTTTATTATTTCTTTTTCAGAGGGAATACCGGGCAGGTGTTTGTTCGCCTGGATAAACGCTTCCGTTTCCGCGATCGTGGGCATTTTGTAACCTGCTTTGAACACATAATCCGCCCAGGTTTCCTGGGTGACTTTTACTTTACGCGCACCAACGGTTCCATTCACAGATAATTTATATGCAGCCTGGGGGTTCACGCCCATGCCGATGTTTCCGGAGCCGTTTACAGAGAAGGCATTTGCAGAAACGATAGTGCCGGCGGTGTTATATACAAGCAGATCCAGCCTGTCTGAACCGGGTGTAGTGGATGAAGTGTGATTGAACTGGTAAGCGTGGCCGGTAGCGGAGAAAATTGCACCGGTATTTACATCCCTGTTAAAGCTGAGGGCATTGGACTTCGCCGCCAGCCGCTCGGATCCCGTGGCGGGCCCTACGCGAAATGAATTGATGGTTTCAAAGTTGCCAACGCCATCCAGCCGGGCTACCTGTGTAGTGCCGCCGTACCATTTAAAACCGTATATGGTGCCTGAAACAGCTACACTATTCCAGATATTGCCATCTTCGATACCCGTAGCGTAATCTGCCTGCGTGGCTGTCACTGAGGGAAACCAGACTGCCTTGGTGCCAAGGCTTCTTGTGGTCATGGAAGGAGCTGCCATACCAACGTTTCTGTACAGCAGCATATTGGAAGTATTACCATAAATACTCACCACACCATTCGCAGGCGTCAATGTAACGCCTCCCACGTCGGCAGTAATGTAAATATCACTATTACCACTGGCGGCATCTCCGATATACCCGACCCGGGTAGTATTATCAAGCTCATAAAAGCTTATTCCGCCACCGTTCGTTATGCCCGATGCGGTTCCTTTAATTCTTAAATTACTCGCTACAGTGGAATTTCCACCCATGTTCACAATACCTGGCATAGTGATATCGCCGGTTGCGCGGGCAATCGAAAATGGTAAATCAATGCTGATCCCCGCATCGTTACGCCGGTTGATAACAAAGTCAAATCCACTATTACTACCAGCTTCAGTGTTATTTCCCCGGATAAGCCACCTCAGTGTCCCGGAATTGTTCAGGAGGTGAAAACCACCCAGCCCCGGCGCCGCATTGCTTTCCAGGCTCGTATTCGCTCTCAGGCGGCCGGTTACCCAGGCTTCGGCGGTCTGGGCAGATGTAAACTGGTTAAGAATCTGGGAAAACGCACTGCCGGAGATCATCAACATCGGCAGGGATAACAGAATGTGCCTTAATTTCATAGATAAGAGGGATATGTGTGTTATTTCGCCGTAAATGTATTGGCATTTTTTTAAAATTCCGTCCCTTTTTCTTCACCTTATCATCATTAATTTCCATCCTGCCCCGTTCATTCACATAAAAAACCGCGGCTACTGATCGCTGTGTATGCGGAACCGGTGTTTCCTTCACATCGGGCGGTACAATCTCCGCCGCCGCAGGCAGGAATATCTCCCTCAATGCCTCTTCCAGCTGCTCTTCCGCACACCCCGCCTTCAGCAGGCGCAGGCCTTCGCTCACCATTTTGCGGTAAAAGGTGACATCCTGCTCTCCTATCCGCAGGGAACGGTAAATTCTACCCGCCGCACCGGACGCGCAGGCCATCCGCCGGGAATACACCCTTAAACGCGCGAACTCCGGCGCTGTCTTCACCCGTTTGCGGCTGAGCGAACTTTTGCCACGGGCGTAATATTCTCCTTTCATTTTGTAAAATGTGATGTTACCGATCGTGCCGGTTATTTTAATCACGCTCATTTGTTTTGCCATAAAAAGATTGTTTTGGTGAATACATCTGTTTTTTATGGCAATTTAACCGGGCAGGCCGCTCCTTCCAAACCAACGTGCCGCTTTTGTATGTTTTCGCCGTTTTTGTTGTTTTAACGGTTTTTACCTGTTTTTGTCGTTTTCCGTCATTTAGGTATGTTTGGGTATATTCAGGAAGATATTGGTACATTCAGGCAGCTTACTGTAGCCGTACCGTAGTGTAAGTGCAGTGATACAGTAGTAATAAAGTAACCGCGCAGTAGTGATGAAGCAGGGTTAAAGCGTTCCTGAAGCTGGGTTAAAGCGTTCCCGGAGTAAGGTAAAAGCGTTGGAACAGTATCAGCGGAGCAGCGTCAAAGCAAAAAAGGACCACGAATGTGATCCTTTTTGGAGGTACCGAGCGGATTCGAACCGCTGTACGAGGTTTTGCAGACCTCTGCCTAGCCACTCGGCCACGGTACCCTTTGTAAAACCATCAAATTTTGATGGACTGCAAAAGTAGTAAATTTTAGATATTTGCCAAATCTGATTACAAGATATTCGATTACGGATTAAAAAAAAAGCAAGGTATGACCACTCCAATAGCCGAATCAGAACTGATACTCAATGCCCGCGGCGCCATTTACCACCTGGACCTCCGGCCGGAAGACCTGGCCCCCACCATCATCACCGTGGGCGATCCGGACCGCGTAAAAGCCGTCAGCAAACACTTCGACGAAATCGAAGGCCGCTTCCAGCACCGGGAATTTGTGACCCACACCGGCAGGATCGGCCAGAAACGGCTGTCTGTCGTGTCCACCGGCATTGGTACGGACAATATAGACATCGTGCTGAACGAACTGGACGCCCTGGCCAATATCGATTTTGAGACCCGCCTTGCCAAAGAAGAGCCCGTGAGCCTGCGCATCATCCGCCTGGGCACTGCCGGCTCGCTGCAGGAAAATATCCCGGTGGACAGCTTTGTAGTGTCTTCCCACGGGCTGGGGCTGGATAACCTTCTGCCTTTTTACACCTATCACAATACCCCCGAAGAACTGCTGCTGCTGGAAGCCTTCAGGGGCCAGATACGCATGCAGCCCAGCGCGGCACGGCCGTACCTCATCGAGGCCTCCGCGGAACTGGCGGGGATGTTCACAGACGGTTTTCATACCGGCATCACCGTCACCTGCCCCGGCTTTTACGCCCCGCAGGGCCGCCACCTGAGAGGCCACCTCTCCCACCCGGAACTGATCGACCAGCTCACCGGTTTCAGTTATGAAAACAGGCATATCACCAACTTCGAGATGGAAACAGCCGGTATTTACGGGCTGGGCCGCGTGCTGGGGCACGAATGCCTTTCCATCAGCGCCATCGTGGCAAACCGGATCAGGAAAGAATTCAGCAAAGACGGCAATGCCGCCGTGGAAAGCCTGATCAGCAAAGCGCTGGGCATCATCGCCGCATAATCATCAAAACAATTTTTACCTTTGCGTACACATGGACATTCATTTTTATAAATACCAGGGAACAGGAAACGACTTTGTGATTGTAGACAACCGGGACGGCGCCTACAGCGGCATCACCACGGAACAGGTGGCGCATCTCTGCGACAGGCGCTTCGGCATCGGCGCGGATGGCTTTATGATGCTGGAAAACCGCGAAGGGTACGATTTCGCCATGAAATATTATAATTCCGACGGCCGTGAAGGCAGCATGTGCGGCAACGGGGGCAGGTGCCTCACCGCATTTGCCCGCCAGATGGGTATAGATGGCGCAGAATTGAAGTTCATCGCCGTAGATGGTGACCACGAAGCCAGCTTCCGGGAAAACGGCTGGGTGAACCTGAAAATGCAGGATGTGGACTGGGTGGAAAAAGGCAATATGTATTTTTATCTCAATACCGGCTCACCCCATTTCGTAAAGTTCGTGACGGACGTACAGGAAGTGGACGTATACCAGCAGGGCCGGGAAATACGTTATAATGAGCGGTTCGCCGCGGAAGGCACGAATGTGAATTTTGTGCAGGAGCTGGACAACGGCATTTTTGTACGCACCTACGAACGCGGTGTGGAAGACGAGACCTACTCCTGCGGCACAGGCGTGACCGCTTCCGCCCTTACCGCGTCCCCTGCCGAGCCTGGCGATTACGCCATCCCCGTGGAAACACTGGGCGGCCACCTGGAGATCCGCTTTTCCCGCACAGGCGAGCGCAACTTCTCCAACATATGGCTCTGTGGCCCCGCAACGCTGGTGTTTGAAGGAAATATTAATATTTAGCCCCCCGGCTATTGGTAAATTAATTCCCCTACCTTTGCGCCCGGATGATCCAGTACTTCAAAAATATAGATGCACGCACTGTTGCTATTGAAGAGCCGGAAAACGGCTCATGGGTGAATGTTGCCCCGCCACTCAAACAGGCGGAATTCGAACAGTTATCCGAAGCATTGGATATCCCCCTGGACTTTTTGACGGACTCCCTGGACATCGATGAAAAAAGCCGCTTCGAACTGGAGGATAACGTGAAACTGATCGTTATCAAAACCCCCACGGAAAACAACTCCATCAACGAAAGCGACGCTTATTACATCACCATCCCCATCGTGATCATCCTCACCCACAACCAGATCGTAACCGTCAATTCATTCGACAACGCCGCGATCAAAAAATTCCTCAACACCTTCCACAACCGCCATCCCGAAAAAAGGAACATGATGGTGCTGAAGATATTTGAGAAAGTGGTCATGAACTTCCTGGACTACCTGAAGGAGATCAACCAGCGCCGCAACCTGCTGGAGCAAAAACTCTATGATGCCAACCGGAACGAAGAGCTGCTTTACCTGATGCGGATACAGAAAAGTTTAGTGTATTTCGTAACGGCCCTGCGCAGTAACGAACTGCTGCTCATGAAGCTGGAACGTACTAATTTTATGGGCCTGAACGACGATGAGAAGGAATTCCTGCATGACCTTATCGTAGATACCAGCCAGGCGCTTGAAATGGCGAATATTTATACAAACATCCTCAGCAGCACCATGGATGCTTTTGCCAGCATCATTTCCAACAACCTGAACTTCGTGATGAAACGCCTCACCTCCATCACGATCGTGCTCACGCTGCCGGTACTGGTAGCCAGCATTTACGGGATGAACGTAGAGATACCCTACGCGCATTCCACCTACGCTTTCTATATACCTGTCACCATCGCCATCGTTACCGCGGTGATCATGAGCTGGTATTTTATGAAGAAAAAGTGGTTCTAAAACTTCGCCTTTACAATATCTGACACTCTTTTATCGGTCGGGAGCGTAACCGCTTCTGAAGAAAATGCGTCCCATTCCACCCAGCGCACGCCTTCCACCTGCGTGGCCCCTTCGGGCACTTCAAACGCAAAAGGTTTTTCCAGGATGGGCGCTACAAAGGGAGACACCGCCCTGACGAGGTAATATATCGCGATGATCTGCTGTACGTTGTTAAATGCATTCATCTGGAAGAAGTCCGTCGTATAAAGATGCTCCACCACTTCCACTTCCTGGTTCACTTCTTCTTTCCATTCGCGCACGATACATTCCAGCGTGCCTTCGCCAAATTCGAGGCCGCCGCCGGGGAACTTCGTGTAATAACCGCCACGGATATACTCGTCGCTCACCAGCACCTGCTTATTTTCATTGATCATGATACCGTATACACGGACTGTAAATTGAGACATTAGAAAGAATATTTTTAGTGATTCAGGAAAGCCCGTCATTGCGAGGAGCAGGAAAGCCAAGTGGGAGGAGCGACGAAGCAATCTCCTTCATTGAGGTGACGTACTCCAATATATGGAGATTGCTTCGTCGCGGCTCCTGCACAAATCCCACGCTGCTCCTCGCAATGACGGCCTACCGGTTCATGGCCGTTCTTTTCATTTCTCCGGCCGTCTCATGGCCCAGGTACCGTTCTATGATACCATGCACCCAATAGATTACCGGCGTGAGCACAATGGCCACTGTGAATTTATAAATGTAATTAACGATACAAACCGCCAGCACCTGGCTCATGGGCCATACCGGGTTATTGTCAGGGTTATACAGCAGCGGCCCGAGATAAAACGCCACGAACAGCACCACAAAACTATCTATCAGCTGTGAAATGAGCGTGGAACCGGTAGCGCGCAGCCATATCTTTTTTTCCCCTGTTACTTTTTTGATCCTGTGAAAGGCGAACACATCCACCAGCTGCCCGAGCAGGAACGCGATCAGCGAACCGACGATGATCAGTGAGCCCTGGCCCAGTATCTGCTGATAGGCTTTGTCCATATCCGGTACACCGGAATTGACCTTCATGGTCACAAAAAATGCGGCGGGTGAAAGGTGTATGGCCCAGAAGAAGATCACAAAAGCGAACAGGATCAGCCCGGCGGCCAGGTATGAGAGGAAACGCACGCCTTTTACGCCGTAATATTCGTTGATGATGTCCGTCATGAGGAACACCACGGGCCACAGCAGTACACCGGCCGTCATGTTGAAGTTATAAGTCTCCCCGAGTATCTTCATATTCACCGGGTTGAAGCCTAACGTGGCTTCCAGGGAAAATATCTTCACCCCGATGATCTCCGCGATGAGCGCGTTCGCTACAAAAATGCCGCTTAATATGATGAAGAGCCGGGTAGGTTTATCCCTGAGTATATTGGTGATCATAAGAACAGTTCCAATTGAAGGAGCAAGATAATAACATTCAAAATAAATATGACAGGATGGATGTCCGCAAACCGGGCTTTCTTTCTTAACAGCATGATAACGGCCAGCAGGCAGGTGACGATATTGAGGGGCGCAGCCACCAGGCCGCCCAGCACCATGACAGTTTTTGTGATATGCTCCCAGGTGTCTGTATTGTCCAGCATACGGATGATAAAGCCGATGAGATAACAGATATTACAGATAAAGCTCACTTTTATCAGGAAACGGAGCCAGCTCATATTGAAATTTCCGATAAAATACAGTTATTTTGGATTCTTTAAAAACTAAACAGGAAAAACCCGATGAAGCAAAACTGGCAAAAAGCCGTCCTAAAGCATGTGTATGCCGTCCTCATCTTCCTGGGGCTGTCCTTCTTATTTTGCAGCCCCGTACTGGAAGGATTGGAGATCAGGCAGACCGATACCGTTTCATGGCAGGCCATGAGCCAGGAAGCGCGCGCGTATCATGACAGTACCGGCATCGCACCGATATGGACCAATGCCATGTTTGGCGGTATGCCCACGTACCAGATCTATATGTCGCAGGACAACTACACGTATCACCTTCACCAGATACTGACGCTGGGCCTTCCCAAACCGGTGAATTTCTTTTTCCTGGCCATGATCGGGTTTTATATCCTGCTGTCTGTCATGGGGTTCCGGCAATGGGTCAATATTCTCGGCGCGATCGCATTCGGTTTTGCTTCGTATAATCCCATGATCATATCGGCCGGGCACGATACTAAAATGTTCACCATCGCCTATATGGCGCCGCTGCTGGCGGGCATATTGCTCACTTACCGCGGCAAATACCTCATCGGCGGCATCATCACCTGTATCACGCTCTGCCTGATGGTCACCAACGGCCATTACCAGATCGTGTTTTATATGCTGCTCCTTTGCCTGTGCATCGGCGTGGGGTATCTTGTACAGGCCATCAAAACAAAACAACTGCCGCAATACATCAAAGCCACGCTGGTGCTGCTGGGCTTCGGCTTGCTGTCCGTACTGCCGTCCACCGTCAGCTTATGGACCACCTCCGAATTCAGCAAATACACCATGCGCGGCGGCCATTCCGAGCTTACGGCCGAAGCCGGGCAGGAAGGCGATAAAACAAAAGGCGGCCTCGATAAAAGTTATGCTTTCAACTGGAGCGAAGGAAGGATGGAAACGCTTACCACCCTCGTTCCGAACCTGTATGGCGGCAGCAGCTACGCTCCCCTTTCCGGTAGCAGCGCCACCGCTAAACAGTTCACCTCCATGGGCGTACCGCCCGCGCAGCAGGACCAGTTCCTTCCGCAGATGCCGCTGTACTGGGGCCCTCAGCCTATGACGGACGGGCCTGTTTATTGGGGCGCGGCCATCATCTTCTTTTTTGTACTGGCGTTTTTTATCGTAAAAGACTTCAACAAATGGTGGATACTGGCGGGATGCCTCCTGGGCCTTTTCCTGGCCTGGGGCAGCAACTTCGCGTTCTTTAACTACTTCCTGTTCGACCATCTGCCGCTGTTCAGCAAGTTCCGCGCGCCCGCACAGGCGCTGGTGCTTTGCCAGCTGCTAGTGCCGTTCCTCGCCTGCTGGGCGCTGAACGATATCGTGAGCAAAGAATGGGACAAAACGGCGCTGCTGAAAGAAGTGAAAAAAGCGCTGTATATCACCGGCGGCCTCGTACTGCTGCTGCTGATCGCCTCCTTCGGTATGCTCAGCTTCATGGCGGACGAAGATGCGGGTGTACGTTTTTACCAAAACCTCACCGGCGGCAACCAGCAGATGGTAGACCAGCTGATGAGCGCACTGCGGGACGACAGGGCTTCGCTGATGCGTATAGACGCCATCCGCTCCCTCGCGTTTATCCTCATAGCCGCCGGCCTTGTATGGGCTTATGCGCAAAAGAAACTCCAGGCCGGGTATATGCTCGCCATCCTCACGCTCAGCGTGGCGATAGACCAGATGCTGGTAGCGCACCGCATCCTCAATTCCAAAAACTACGTAACTCCGCAGGATTACAGCGCCGCATTTGCGCCTTCCCCGATAGACCAGGCCATCAAACAGGACAAAGACCCGTATTACCGTGTATTCAATACCGTGAGTTTTATGGACGCCATCAGTTCCTACCATCACAGGAGCGTGGGCGGTTACAGCCCGGTGAAACTCGCCCTGTACGATGACCTCATCAAATACCAGATCAGCAAAAACAACCCGAATGTGCTGAACATGCTGAACGCCAAATACGTGATCGTACAGCAGCAGGGACAACAAGGCCAGCAGGGACAGCTTCAATACTTCCAGAACCCGGACGCACTGGGCAATGCCTGGTTTGTGGACAGCCTGGTATGGGCTAAAAACGCGGATGTGGAAATGAAAACGCTGGACAGCCTGCCTACAGGCCGCGCCGCGGTGATAGACGAAAGGTTCAAAACCGCGCTGAACGGATTTACGCCCGGTAAAGACTCCGCCAGCAAAATACAACTCACCAGGTACGGCCTGAACGAACTGCAATACCGCAGCAACAACAGTAAGCCGGGCTTTGCCGTGTTCTCCGAAATATATTATCCCGCGGGCTGGAACCTGTACGTGGATGGTAAAAAAGAAGATATCGTAAGAGTGGATTACCTGCTGCGCGGCGCCAAAATACCCGCGGGCGATCACCAGGTGGTGATGAAATTTGAGCCGCGGAGTTATTATCTCGGCAATACCATCACCCGCTGGAGCTCCATCGTTATGCTGATCCTGCTGGCGCTCGCCGTTGCTTTTGAAGTAAGGCGCGGGATGAAAACACAACAATAGACCTTACTGTTATACACGAAAAAGGGAGCGGATGATCCGCTCCCTTTTTTATTGTTGTAATGTTTAATACCATAACCGCGCCTCTACACTTTTTAAATAACGCCCCGCGGCATCGTCCAGGGGCTGGCGCTTTTCTTTCCCCGGTATCCGCCGTATCTCCCCCCATCCTTTCCACCATTCTTTCCAGTTCCAGCCGGTCTTTTGCAGGAATTCCAGCGACCACATAAAGGCCGTGGTCATAAAGTGCAGGAAAGACAGGTAACGGTATGCCACCTTGCTTTTGTTGATCCACAACATCTTCATTTTTGCCAGATGCGGCGTGCGGCCCAGCGGGCTTTCGTTGTGCAGTATCACAATGTCTGAAGTATAGGCGATGGTATACCCCGCCCGGATCACGCGGTAGGTAAGGTCGTATTCTTCCATGCCGTAGAAAAAGTCTGCCGGATAGGTGCCCGCTTTTTCGTATACCTCTTTGAGAATGGCATGGCCCGCACCGATGAAATAAGGCGCGAGGAACCAGGTTTTATCTTTGTATTTCTCGAATTTTTTATGGGGAAAAGCATTCACCTGCATCTGCTCCGTGCTGGCGTACAGGACCTTAAAACAGAGGATGCCCGCATAGTTGCGCTGCATAAACGTATTGCCGAACGCGGCTTTGATCTTTACCAGTGCATCCGTATCCCTGAACCAGGCATCATCGTCGATGGTGACCAGGATGGGCGCCGTTGCCATGGAGATACCGAGGTTACGGCCACGGGCTACGCCCAGGTTTTCGTCCGAATAATGATACCGGAAGTACGGAAACCCCGCAATAAACTCCGTCACGGGTGTATAATCCGCTGTGGAGGCATTGTTGATGATAATCACTTCTTCCAGCAGCTCCGCGGCGCCCTGCTGCGCGCTGAGGTTGCGCAGGAGCACCAGCAGGTCGTCCGGCCGGTTGTAAGTGATGATGATGACGGATAATGACTTCATGCTTTAAAAAATAAGCTGCGGTAGGCTTCCGCGAATGCCTCCATGCTGAAATGACTGCGGGCGTATGCGATATTGTTCTCCCGCATGGCCTCCAGTTTTTCAGGCGCCCAGTTCTTTACCAGTTGCGCCCCGGCGGTGATAATATTTTCTTCTGTATCAAGATGTTTCAGCAAAAAGCCATTCTCCCCCTCGCGCACGTGAAAAGGGATATCTCCCGCATCGGTGGCCAGCACGGCCAGCCCTCTGGCCATACCTTCCATGATCACCATGGGGAAACCTTCGCGGATGGACGTGATCACGATCACACGGTGACGGCGGTATATCTCGTCTATCCTGGCGGCGTCCGTCAGTTCGCCGTAAAAACGGCAATGCGCCCGCAGCGCCTCTGGGATGGCCGCTTCCACGTTGCCGATGAAACCGGCGGTGACGCCCGCTTCTTTTGCGATAGCCGCTACCAGGTGCGCGCGTTTTTCCGGTGTGCCCCGGCCCACATACAGGAGCATATCCGTTCCTTCCAGCGGCGCCGTGTCCTTTGGCAGCGGGATGCCGTTCATGATCAGCCTGATCCTTTCCGCATACCCCGCCGGAACGCCGTACTGCCGGTATAATTCCAGGTGGCGTTGTATACTTTCCCGGCTGATCATCACCGTGGCTTCGTAAAAACGGATAAAGGGCAGGCGGATGTAGGAGAAGCTGCAAAAAGAATGGATCAGCTCTATCTGCCTGATGTGCGCCGGCAGGTGCGGGCTCAGCTTGTAAGCAAAGTTGCACTGCCCGTTGAACACCACCGGCGGCTTCTGCTGCCGGCTAATATACGCGGCCATGATGCCGCGCCAGATAAGATTATTGAAGTATAAAAACTTGTTGTCCGTATATACCGAAATATCCCGGATCGTATTGCCGGGCGCTTCAAAAGCGGGCAGCATGGCGTCGTTCACGGATCTTTTGGTGAAAAAGATCATGACCTTTTTTCCGGGAAACAGCTTCGCGATTTCACTATGCACTTTTTCCGCCCCGCCCACATGGTAAAAGGGGAAAAACAGGAATATGTCATACTCCTCCCGCAAGGGCTTCCACGAAGCGATCAACCGCCCCAGGCCAATCCAGGGAGCGAGCAGCACCGCTTCTATCGAGCGTTTTATGAGGAGCAGGGAGTATATCACAGTTTTTGTTTAATGTTTTTGCCGGTTGCGGTTACCAGGTCTTTGCACATACCGAAGAACACCCGCAGGTCAAACCCGTTCAGCTTCCCCGCCGAAAGCCGCGCCGCCAGGTACCGCCGTTTACAATGGAAATGCCGGGAGAACACGTTTTTCTTTTTGATGATGCTCACCGTCATGGACGCAGTGTGTACGCGGTACAGCAGCAGCATTTCAGGCACTTTTTCCATCACCAGCCCCGCTCCCGCCAGCCTCAGCCACATATCGTAGTCTTCCAGGTATTTCTGGGAATCAAGGTACGGAAACCTGCGGAACACTTCCGCGCGCACCATCACGCCGGGATGCGCGATGCAGTTCACAAAAGGCAGGGCCTTCCTGATCTGCGCATTCGTATGGTTCGCCCGGTCTTCCGGCCAGTCGCCCTGTATCTCTCCTTTTTCATTGATAAAAGTGATAAAACACCCCACCAGCGCGGTATCCGGCCTTTCCTCCAGCCATGCGGCCTGTTTACGGAAACGCTCCGGCTGGCAAATATCATCCGCATCGATGCGGGCGATGTATTTGCCGCGCGCTTCGCCGATGCCGCGGTTCAGCGTGTAGGCAAAACCTTTGTTGGGATGATGGAAATAACGGATACGGCTGTCCGTATACGATTGAATGATGGCCTCGCTCTGATCGGTAGAGCCATCGTTGATCACCAGCAGTTCAAAGTCAGCCTGTGTCTGTACAAGAATGGCGTCCAGCGTTTCCCGGAGGAAATCCGCGCCGTTGTACACGGGTAACACAACTGATATAAGCGGTGACTGCTGCATAACTCATCTGTTTTATATCCGCTGCCAGTCGGACGGCACCAGGTTATGAACGTTTAATTCTTCTGTTGCGTACCATTTCAGCGGGGCAACGACCTGCCTTCCTTCATAATCATTCAGCCACGCGGCCCACCAGCTGAAGCTGCTGTTTGCAATGACCTGGTGGCGGCATTGGCTCATCAGGAATAGGTCTTCATATTGCGTATGGGTAAGGCTGCCGCTGAGTATTTCGTATGAAATGCCGGCGGGCAGGTTGTCTTTCACCCATGCCGGGTCGTTGGTAAAAATGCAGAAGGTGGCGCCGGGAAAACGTTTTACCGCTTCTTCGTAATAAGCTGGCCCGCAGGCGCCGTGGAAGGAGGCCGCTTCGGAATTTGTATAATCCCCACGCCTGAAATGCACCGCCACGCTTTCTTTGGAGCGAAGCTCCGCCGCTTTGGCCATGATGTTTTCACTGAAACGGATGGAGAATTGGAAGTCCTGCCGGATGAGGTGTTTTACCGGTTCAAAATATTTCCAGCTTTGCCAGTATCCTTTCAGGTATACGGGCGGCTTTACTTTAAAAAACAGCGGATCAAATTCGAGGGAAGATTCTTTGAAGATGCGCCGCATGGGCACGGGTGCCAGCCGGTTGATCACTTTGCCAATAAAACCCGGCTGCGGGATCATTTCCGGGGTTGCTTCCAGGGCGTCCACATTCAGGCCGCCCAACCCATACATATCTGCCTGGCGGGGCTCGTAACTGCCTTTGTCCAAAGCCAGCGGAACTTTATTCATCACGGAAAGGCAGCGGCCCGCAGCGTATTGGAACATCTGGTTGCCCAGCCCCCCTTTCAATTGAACAACGATCAAATCCGGTAATTTTTAGGCACGAAAATATTCATTTCCGCCCAATTAACCCATCATCGCAGCAAAGTAACGGTGCCCTTCCTGTCCACATTCCCACATTCGGATTCTATCCTGAGCACATATACGAAAGTAGCCACATCGCAGGGCACGCCTTTGTAGGTGCCGTCCCAGCAATCCGTCACCTTGTTCGTATGAAATACCACATTGCCCCAGCGGTCGTAGATGGTGAACTCCACTTTGCCTACCAGCCCGGGGAGTTTCACGCCAAAACAATCGTTCCTGCCGTCGCCGTTGGGCGTGAAGGCCGTTGGCATCTCGTAATGCGCCGAGGCGCCTGTTTTTACGACGTTTACCGTGATGGAATCCATGCTTCCGCAACCGTAATTGTCCAGCACGTACACATAGTATTTCGTGGTCTGTGCCGGGCTTACCGTCATCGCGCGACCGGAATGCACGATTGAGCCCTGCGCGTCCATCCACTGGTACTCCGTACCGCCGGAAGCCAGCAGCACCGCTCTGCCCGTGCGGCAGTCGAGGTCGTTGCTTTTGGTGACGTAGGTGATGGGCGGGTCTATCACGGTGACGGGCACGTCCACCGTCTGCTGTGTGTTGCAGCGGCTTTCGCTGAGCGTGGCGCGGATGAGCGTGCTGTACAGCGGCGTGAAGCTGAACTGGTTGCCAGTGCCGATCGTCATCCCGTTGATGTCCGTCCAAACGGTCTGATCCGCGCCGGTGGTGGTCAGTTCTATGTTCGTGCCTTTGCAGACAGGCGGCACGACAGGGGCTTCCAGCTGCGGGAGCGGGTCTACGGCTACTACCACGGTGTCTTTGCTGGTACAGCCGTTTGCATGGGTGGCTAAAACGTAAAATTCTTTTGTCGTGGAAGGCGTGGCTACCGGGTCGCTGATACCCGGATCGCTGAGATCAAGATCCGTATTCCAGATATAACTCTGCGCGCCGCTGGCGTTCAGCTGCGCGGTCTGGCCGGTGCAGATACGCTGGTCCGGCCCGGCGGATACTTTCATATTCAGACAGGCCTGGACAATAGGCCGGTAATAATCTTCCACTTCCCCATCCGGCGCATAACCACCGGGGTCCTGCACGGCGGCCTGGCTTGACGATACCCGGAAACGGAAAGCAAAGTTCGGCGTCGCGCCGGCGGGTAATGTCGCGGGGAGGTTCGTCCAGGTAAAGCGGATGCTGCCGGGGTTTACGGCCGCCACGTTCTGCGCAATGCCTTCCGAGGGGCTGAATACCCCGTCGTTGTTATAATCAAACCACGCTTTGATATAAGCGGGGTTGCCGGTAAGATTGGTGACGGGCACGTCCAGGGAATAAGTACCGTCGTTGCCGTTGTATTCCGGCCATACGGTTACGGCATCTTCATCGGCTCCTACCAGGTTATCGTCCTGGTGCAGGAGAATGTCCGCATCGGGCGTGGCGTTGCCCAGGTAAAGGCCGGATTGCAGCATCAGGGCGGGCGCCGGCGTGGGGTACGCACATTCGTTCACATTGGTGAAAGTGAGCGCATGCTGGGGAACGCCGAAAGCCGGCTGGAGATCGCCGCCGTCGAACGGGGCCAGTAACCCGAAGGCAATGGCCATACCGCCCACCACCGTGGTCCTGTCCATCGTGGCGGACACCCTCAGCGGCGCCATGCCGTTGGAAGTGGTGGCCATGATCGGGTTCTGCCCAAGCCGCACCGTGCCTCCGTAGGTATCAGCAATAACAATAGACTGGGTATTGCAACCGGCGACCGGGTTGGTATTCTGCGTCGAATTTTTAAACAATTCAATAGTTTTCCAGTTGCCACCCGTGGTGGTCAGCAAGGTACGCTCCGCGTCCACGGATGCTTCCGCATCAGCGGCGATGAAAGTAAAAGCGACCGGCACGCCGTTCCGCTGCGCGGTTATCTCCATGTCAAACCTCATCGGGGTGGAGCTTGCCTGGCTGTGCAGGGATGGTTTTATTGCTACGTCGGTGAAATTGTAAAGGGAATGCAGCACGGCTCCGTACCAGGTATTCATGACATCAGGCACCACGCCGTCCCCGGAAACATTGCTGAACCGGATGGTGACCACGAGGCCGTCCGTGGTGGTAAAGGTCCTGCTGAACCCGTTCCCGATAGTAGCATTCGCCCAGTCGAACCACCAGATGTAATTACGCAGCGTACCACTGCCCTGGTTAGCATACTGGGCACGTAATCCGGTATTTATGAATACAAAAAGGAAGATCAGGAGGTAAAACTTCTTCATGGTCTCTTAGGGATAAAAACTTTAGTCCTATTTATTTCAAAGGTATTTTCGGCCGTTAAAGATAATGTTTGGGAATTAAAGTTTAAAAACATTATATATTCGCCTCCAAGTCAGGCATATATGGGTATCATCAGGAACCAGAGCATCAAATCGTCACTTCTTACCTACATCGGCTTCGGCATCGGTGCTATCAACACGCTGCTGCTGGCCAAGCTCATCGATCCCAATATTGCCGGGCTTTTCCGTTTTTTCGTGAGTGTGGCCACCATTGTGTTCGCCCTGTCCAACCTGGGGTCCATTTCGGTGATGAACAAGTTTTACCCGTATTACCGCGACCTGCTGCCCCCTCCCCGGCGGGACATCCTCGGGCTGGTGCTGATGTTTTGCATCACCGGGTTTATTCTCTGCACGGCGGGCTTTTTTATATTCGAAGACCTGGTGATCCGCAAGTTCGGCACCAAAAGCACCCTGGTGGTGGAATATTATTATTTCCTCATTCCCTTCAGCTTTTTCTACCTGTTCTTCGTTACGTTTGAAAACTATTCCTACAACCAGTTCAAATCGCTGATGCCCATTGCGCTCAAGGAAGTGGGGCTGCGTGTGCTGAACCTGGGGCTGGGGCTGCTGTTCATCACCGGCATATTGCGGCTCAGCGGGTTTGTATGGGCGTACTCCATGATCTATGGCGTACTGCTGCTCACTTTGCTCGTATATCTATACCGGCAGCGCGATCTTGTGTTCACTTTCAAAATAAGCAGCGTCACCCGGCGCCTTGCCAGTAAAATGATCACATTCAACGCCACGCTGTATCTCGGCGCGGTGATGGGCGTGATCGCGCAGAATATCGACAATCTTTCCATTTCCAGCACACAGGGCCTGGGCATGGGCTTCGTATTCGAATTTTCGACGTATGTAGCCACGCTGATCCTTATCCCGCAACGCAGTATCATCGCCATTTCCATCCCTGTGCTGGCCAAAGCCTGGAAAGACCGCGACCGCAGCGCCATCCAAAGCATCTACCGCCGTAGCTCCAATACGATGTTCTCCTACGCATTACTGGTGTTTCTGCTGATCTGGATGAATATAGACGCAGGTTTCAGCATTCTCGCGCTGGACGAGATATACAACCAGGGCAAACCGGTTATTTTTATTCTTGGCGCCATGCGGGTAATAGAGATGAGCTTTGGGGTGAATTCGCAGATCATCGGCACTTCCAATTACTGGCGGGTGCAGTTCTTTTCGGAGCTGGTACAGTTTGGCCTTGCGATCCCGCTGAATATTTACCTGATGCGCCTCTTCGGCATACAGGGCAATGCACTGGCCAACCTGCTGTCGCTGACCGTATTCGGCATTATCCGTTATTCTTTCCTCTGGTTCAAATTCCGCTTCCAGCCCTGGACGCTGCATACTTTCTATATTCTCTGCATCGCGGTGTCTGGCTACTTTATCTGCGCCAGCATTAATATCCCCAACCCGTATGTAAGCCTGATCTTCCGCAGCATTGTGTTTGTGGCATGGTACATTGGCCTGATACTCATCTTTAAACTGAGCAACGACGTGACCGAAGGCTGGAATATGGTGTGGAAGCGGTTAAAAAGACAATAAGGAACGAAGATAAGCGAGGGTCATCAGGGATTTGGAGATAATGCCTTTTTTCAGCAGCGAAGCCGGCAGCAGCCCCAGGAAGTCCGCCATGACGCAAAGCACCGGCGGCAGGTTCAGGTTCCCCGCCACCTGCCGGAGCTCTTTTACACTGCGGATGTTAAAGTTCCGCAGCATCCGCCAGCTGTGATCAAAATACCTGATCTCTTTGAACACGGGCCGTTCCAGCTTATGCAGCAGGCGGATGTGCTCGGGTATCACCACGTCCCTGTCGTGCTGCACCGCGGCGGTCACCTGCCCTTCGTGGATGCCGATGTTCAGCAGCGGCTGATCGATGAACAGCGCCTTCCCTTTATAACAAAGCCGGATATAAAAATCATAATCCACCACCCACTTCATATGCGGGTCGTACAGCAGCCCGGTGTCTTTCCTGAAGGTGACGGTGCTGGGCGCGCCAATAAAATTACCCAGCAGCAGGCATTCGGGTTCTTCGTGCAGGCGTTGCAGCTGCGCTTCCGAAGGTTTGTGCAATACTTCCTTTCCGTCCGGGTGAATATCGTAGCAGGAAGAAAATACGAAACTGGCGCCTGGGTTCTCATCCAACGCCTTTACGCAAAGCTCCAGCGCATCGGGCGACCGCAGCCAGTCATCCTGGTGCAGGGTTTTGATATACCTGCCGGTGGCTTTGGCCAGCCCGGCGTTCCAGTTTTTGGGGGAGCCGAGGGAAGGTTCGTTCTTTGAATAGATCAGGGGAAAATCCGCGGCGAATTTCTCCACCAGCAGCTGCACACCGTCATCCGGCGAATCGTCCGTAATGATCACTTCCATGTCGCGGAACCGCTGCCCGCGCACGCTTTCAAGGCAGCGCAACAATAGCTGCGGCTGGCGGTAGGCTGGTATACAGATGGAAATCGTGGGTTTTCTCATTTAATCTTAATAATTTGCAAAGATATATTTATCTGATTATCTATCAATGTATACACTCATGGCATCCCGGTCAGTATTTTCCATTGCCGCAGAAGGCATTTTGAAAAAGTTCAGGAAACCTTCGGCTACCGGGGAGCGCCTTTCCTTCTGGACGGAAAAGTATCTCAAACACCTGCCCCAGGGCCCGTTGAAAAGCATTCCCTGGCGGGGCGGCCAGCTCTGGTTCACCAAATCATGGGAGCTGATGCATTCCTTCGACGAGATCGTGACCGGCGAGATCTACCGCTTCAAGGCGGACACGGATACCCCGCGCATCCTGGACTGCGGCGCCAATATCGGCCTCAGCGTGCTGTATTTCGCGCAGCTGTACCCCCAGGCGAGGATCACCGCGTTTGAGCCGGATGAGCACAATTTCGGGCTGCTGAAGCGGAATATGCAGAGTTATGACGTGCAGAACGTGGAGATACTGCAAAAAGCCATCTGGATACACAACGATTCCATCACATTCGAATCCACGGGCGGGCAGGGCAGCAAAATAGGCGAAGGTGGCAGCATTACCGTAGCCAGCGCGCGCCTGGCGGACCTTTTACAGGAGCCCGCAGATTTTCTTAAAATAGATATCGAAGGAGCGGAATTTTCGGTGATCAAAGACTGTGCGCCGGTATTGCGCAACGTCAAACACCTTTTCCTGGAATACCACGGCGCCATCAGCCAGAGCCATGAGCTTACAGAGATGCTGGAGATATTGCACCAGAACGGTTTTGATTATTATATCAGGGAAGCGGCGGATAATGTGAAATATCCTTTCATCAGGAGCAGATCCGCCGGGGGTTTCGAGCAGCAGCTGAATATCTTTGCTGTAAGGCGTGGAGAATAACAGGGCTTAGTTGATCCTCCCCGCTCCCGCGTAATACCTCACCCAGTAAGGCTCACGGAGATCGCTGATCATCACCCCGTTGCTGCTGGACGCATGTACAAAACGTTCGTTTTCCAGGTAGATGCCCACATGGGAGATCCTCTTTTTACGGTTAATCGCAAAAAACACGAGATCGCCGGGCTTCAGCTCCGCGCGTTTGCCGAGCCTGGCCACCTGGTTGTATAACTGGATGGAATTGCCCGCAAGCGAGATCTGGTAAACCGCCGAGAATAAGGTATTGACAAAATTGGAGCAATCGATGCCGTTTTTGGTGTTGCCGCCCATGCGGTACGGCGTTCCCCACCATTCTTCTATAAAGTTGTACAGCTTTTCGTTCACCACATTTTCCACCGGCAGATCCAGCAGCTGGGCGTACTTGAACTGCCAGGGGCGGGCTTCTTCAATGCTGTTGACCGTCGTGGGGGCATTGCCGATACGGGTGTTCCGGCTTTTGTGCTGATTCTCTCCGCCTTTAGCATCGCGTTTCACCGCAATGCCGTCTATAAACTCCATCTGCTGCTGCTTTACCGGCGTTTCTTTCTGTTTGGCCGATTCTTTCGGCTTCAGTATCGCGCAACTTCCCAATAAAAGCGCTCCCGCCGGTATCAGGTATAATTTCCCCTTTCTTCTGTTCATGCCCCTGTTTTAAAATTGCTGCAATATAAAAAAAATCCGATTTTTGCTGCTTGCTTTGCCCGATCTTTACGATGTAATCTTGAACCGACGATGAAGTTTTCTCACCTGCACGTACATACACAGTTTTCTTTGCTCGACGGAGCCGCAGACATCAAGCAGCTTTACAAAAAAGCCATGGCGGACAATATGCCCGCCCTTGCGATTACCGACCACGGTAATATGTTCGGCGCATTCCAGTTTGTGGCGGAAGCTTATAATAACAAGCTCAACCCCGAAGATCCAAAAGATAAACGCCTCAAAGTGAAGCCTATTGTGGGTTGTGAATTTTATCTCGTGGAAAACCGTCACAAGCGCCAGTTTACACGCGAAGAAAAAGATCAGCGCTACCACCAGGTGCTGCTCGCAAAAGACGAACAGGGCTATAAAAATCTCATCAAACTTTGCTCTCTCGGTTATATGGAAGGCCTTTACGGCAAATATCCGCGTATCGACAAAGAGCTGATCCTTCAATATCACAAGGGCCTCATTGCCACCACCTGCTGCCTCGGCGCTTCCGTGCCAAAAACTATCCTCAAAAAAGGAGAAGATGAAGGCGAAAAGGAATTTAAATGGTGGCTGGACATCTTCGGTGAGGACTTCTACGTGGAAATGCAACGCCACGGCATACCCGAACAGGAAAAAGTAAACGTATCCCTCGTCAAATTCGCAGAGAAATATAATGTGAAGATCATCGCGTCCAACGACAGCCATTACGTGGACCAGGCGGATGCGAACGCGCACGACATCCTGCTTTGCATCAACACCGGCGAAAAGAAAAGCACCCCTTCCATGAAGGAGTTCTCCGACGATGATGCCATTGTGAAAAACAAACGTTTTGCTTTTTATAATGACCAGTTCTATTTTAAGAACACGCAGGAAATGAGCAAACTGTTTGCGGACCTTCCGCAGGCAATCGACAATACGAACGAGATCGTGGATAAAGTGCAGCTGCTGGACCTCAAAAGAGATATCCTGCTGCCCAACTTCCCCATCCCGCCGGACTTTATCACGCAGGACCAGTACCTGCGCCATCTCACTTACGAAGGCGCGCGCCAGCGTTATGCGGAGATGACGCCCGAAGTGGAAGAACGCCTGAACTTTGAGCTGAACGTAATTGAAAACATGGGTTTTGCCGGTTACTTCCTCATCGTGGGCGATTTTATCAAAGCAGGGCGCGAGCTGGGCGTGTTCATCGGCCCGGGGCGCGGTTCCGCCGCAGGTTCCGCGGTGGCGTACTGCATCGGCATCACGAATATTGACCCGATCAAATACGATCTCCTGTTCGAACGTTTCCTGAACCCGGAACGTAAGAGCATGCCCGATATTGATACGGACTTCGATGACGAAGGCCGTCAGAAAGTGATCGATTATGTAGTGCAGAAATATGGCAAACAGCAGGTAGCGCAGATCATTACCTACGGTACCATGGCCGCCAAAATGAGTATCAAGGACGTGGCCCGTGTGATGGACCTGCCGCTGCAGGATTCCAACGGCCTCGCCAAACTCGTGCCGGACAAACCAGGCATCCAGCTGTCCCGCATCTTCAACGCCCCGATGGAAGGCGATAAAAGCCTGGTTGAAAAAGAAGGCCTGGCGGCGGAAGACCTTGAAAACGTAAGAAAACTCCGCGAGCTGATCAAAGGCAACGACCTGCAGGGCGAAGTGCTGCGTGAAGCCTGCGTGCTGGAAGGTTCCGTGCGGAACACCGGTATACATGCCGCTGGTATCATCATTGCACCCACGGACCTCTCCGAGCTTATACCCGTTACCACCGCGAAGGACTCCGACCTGCTGGTGACGCAGTTTGAAGGGAACGTGATCGAAAGCGCCGGCGTAATCAAGATGGACTTTTTGGGTCTCAAGACCCTCACCATCATCAAAGGCGCACTGCAGATGATCAAAAGGAACCATGGCGTGGAAATCGTGATAGACGACATCCCGCTGGACGATGCCAAAACATTTGAGCTGTACCAGAAAGCGGAAACCAACGCCACGTTCCAGTTTGAAAGCCCTGGTATGCAGAAGTACCTGCGCGAACTGAAGCCGGATAAATTCGCTGACCTTATCGCGATGAACGCCTTGTACCGTCCGGGCCCGCTGGAGTATATCCCCACCTTCATCCGCCGTAAACATGGATTAGAACCCGTTACTTATGACGTGCCCGTGATGGAGGAATATCTCGCGGAAACCTATGGCATCAACGTTTACCAGGAACAGGTAATGCTGCTCAGCCAGAAAATGGCCGGCTTTTCCAAGGGCGATGCGGACATCCTCCGTAAAGCCATGGGTAAAAAACAGAAGGCCGTTCTGGATAAAATGAAGGCACAGTTCATGGAAGGCTGTAAAACCAACGGCCACGACCTGAAAATGTGTGATAAAGTATGGACGGACTGGGAAGCGTTCGCCTCCTATGCGTTCAACAAATCCCACTCCACCTGTTACGCTTTCGTGGCGTACCAGACGGCTTACCTCAAAGCCCACTACCCTGCCGAATACATGGCCGCGGTGCTGAACAACGCCAGCAACCTGGAAAAGATCACTTTCTTTATGGAAGAGTGTAAACGCATGGGGCTGGATGTATTGCCGCCCGATGTGAACGAGTCTTTCAAAGGTTTTGCCGTGAACAAAAGAGGCCAGGTACGTTTCGGACTGGCAGGCCTGAAGGGCGTGGGTGAGGCCGCTATCGAGAATATCATTGAGGAACGTGAAAAAGGCGGTGCCTACGCCAATATATTCGACATGATCAAACGGGTGAACCAGCGCGCGGTGAACAAAAAATCACTGGAAGCCCTCGCCATGAGCGGCGCACTGGACTGTTTCCCCGCATTGCACCGCGCACAGTATTTCCATTCGGCGGACAACAGTACCGGACTGGAAAAGATCATCAAATTCGGCCAGCAGGTGACGGCGGGCAGCCAAAGCACCGGCGGCCTGTTCGGCGATTCTTTCATGAACGAGATACAGCCCCCGAAGATCCCGCCCTGCGATCAATGGCCGCTGTCCATCAAACTGAACAACGAAAGGGACGTGACCGGCATTTACATTTCCGGCCACCCGCTGGACGATTACAAGTTCGAGCTGAAACATTACAACATGAACACGCTGGCGGAAGTGACGGAATACCAGAACCTGATCAGCACGCCTTCCGATAACAATAAAGGAAAACAGAAAGACTTCCGGATGGCGGTGTACGTCACCGGCGCCGTGGAGCGCATCTCGCGGAACAACAAACAGTTCGGCATCATGACGCTGGAGGATTATACCGGCAAATTTGAATTTGCGCTCTGGAGCGAGGACTTCCTGAAGTTCACCACCCACTTCAAAACCGGGCTTTGCCTGTACGTAAACGGCGGTTTTAAGGCGCGGAGGTTCAACGACAATGAATACGAGTTCAAGATCAACAGTATGCAGCTGCTCCAAGAGGTAAAACGGACGCAGACCCGCAAGGTGGGCATTATCACCATGCCGCAGTTCATCACCCCTGAGGTGATCGACTTCCTCTCGGATAACATCCAGAAAAACCCCGGTAAGGCGGAAGTGTATTGCCAGCTGATAGACCGTGACGAGGAATTGATGGTGAAGCTGCACACGTTTACCAAACATGTCGAAATGAATGACGAACTGGCACAGTTTTTAGACTCGCAGCCTGATTTTGATGTCTGGATAGATACTTTCAATAAGTAGCGATGCCAAAAAAGCAGTAGTTTTACACCGGTTTAGTTTTTGTATATATTGCAGGACGATTTGAAGAAACTGAACCAGTAAACAATCTGGAAACCAATCATTTAATAAAAATTATAAACTTTTAAATCTATAAAAATGGCTTTAGAATTCACAGATGCGAACTTTCAAACCACCGTTTTAAACTCAGACAAGCTGACTGTGGTAGACTTTTGGGCAGAATGGTGCGGTCCCTGTCGCGCAATCGGTCCCGTGATTGAGGAACTGTCTAAAGATTACGATGGTAAAGTGAACGTTGGTAAGGTGAATGTGGACAACAACCCGCAGATCTCCATGAACTACGGCATCACCAGTATCCCCGCGATCCTTTTCATTAAGGACGGTAAAGTGGTGGACAAACAGGTGGGCGCGGTTCCCAAATCTGTTCTTGAAAAGAAGATCCAGGCTAACCTCTAGTACCGGATTTCGCATAAAATTGAAAGGGCGGCTTTAATGCTGCCCTTTTTTTGTGCCCGGATGGCCTCATATGAACATATTCCCTTATTTTGCCTGCTAAATCAATCTCTGAGAATGCTACAATGGGAAAATGTTGCCCGCGGCATGCTGGGTATGTTCTTTCTTGTGATGGTTTGTTACCTCCTGAGCAACAACCGCCGTGCTATTAACTGGAAACTGGTGGGTATCGGGATCTGCGCACAGATCATGTTCGCCATGGGCGTGCTCAATACGCAGCTGGGCGGGCAGCCGGTTTTCTGGGTACTGTTCGGCGTCATGATCCTCCTGTATTGTGTGAACCGTTTCAGGCGAAAACAAACCGAAGGTTTTGGCCTTCCGAAAGATATACTGAGCTGGCTGGTGGCCGTGGCCGCGTTAGCCGGCTTTTTTTTCGGCATCATCCGCAGCACGCAGTTCCCCCTCCCCGCCGTGGCGTTTTTCATCGGCCTGGTGCCGATCGTGGCCATGATCAAAGTATTGCAGAAAAAAAACCTCGAGCTGCTGAAATGGACCATTCTCGCGGGCTGCCTGGTACTGACCCTTTCCGTGTATATGCGCTGGTGCTCTCCCCAGGTATTCAGCAGTGTGCTTTCCGCCGTTTCCAGCGCTTTTGTGGACCTCATCAATATCAGTCATAAGGGCACCGAATTTATGTTCCAGGGGCTGGCGGATTACAAGGGCGCCTGGGGATACATTTTTGCCGTGCAGGTGCTGCCGAACATCATTTTCTTCGCCGCGCTGAGCTCCGTGCTGTATTACCTGGGCGTGCTCCAGAAGATCGTATACGTTTTTGCCTATCTCCTCAATAAATTAAGCATTTCCGGCGCTGAGAGCCTTTCCACGGCGGCGAACATCTTCCTGGGGCAAACGGAGGCCCCGCTGATGATCCGGCCTTACCTGGAAAAAATGACCCGCTCCGAGATACTCTGCATCATGGTGGGCGGCTTTGCCAATACCGCCGGCAGCGTACTGGCCGCTTATGTGGGCATGCTGGGCGGCGCGGACGTGGGGCAACAGGAATATTTTGCCCTCCATATGCTCAGCCAGAGCATCATGAGCGCCCCGGCCGCCATCGTGTGCGCCAAGCTCCTTTTCCCCGAAACACAGGCGCACCTGATCCAGAAAGACCTGTACGTGCCTAAAGAAAAACTGGGCGACAACTTCCTGGACGCGCTTTCCATAGGCACCACGGACGGCCTGAAGCTTGCCGTGAACGTAGGCGCCATGCTCATCGTATTCACCGCCCTGATGTATGTGGTGAACGCCATGCTGGGATGGGTGGGCAACCAGACGGCCATCAACCCGCAGATAGCGGCCATGAGCGGCGGGCAGTACAAAGAGCTGAGCCTGGAAATGCTCCTGGGTTACCTCTTCAGCCCCGTAGCCTGGATGATAGGCGTGGCGCAGCAGGATATGCTGGCCGTGGGGCAGCTGCTGGGCCAGAAGACCGTGCTGAATGAATTTATCGCGTACCAGTCGCTGGCGGTGATGAAAGACGCGAATATGATACACGATCCGAAATCGCTGCTGATCGTGACCTATGCGCTCTGCGGCTTTGCCAACTTTGCCTCCATCGGTATCCAGATCGGGGGGATCAGCCAGCTGGCGCCGAACCAGCGCCGCAACCTGACGGAACTGGGCGTTAAAGCGCTTATCGGCGGCACCATTGCCTGCCTGATGTGCGGGTGCATTGCGGGGGCGCTGAGTTAGGTCTTTATCCATGTGGATAAAATACCGCACCCTCCTACCGCCTTGCCACCCAATCGACTATACGGCCGGTTGCCCGGTATTTTCAGGCGGTTGACCGATTATTCCGCTTTAATCTCAGCCGCTGTAAGTACATTTACAAAGCGAACCGTGACGGACCGGCTTTTGATCATATCACTATCACCTATAACGGATATCTCTTGCGTAATTTTACCCTGCTCGCCCTGCTCCTGTTCTCTTTCGCAGGCGCGTCAGCCCAACGGAAATGCGGAACGGAAACAGCCCTGGCCCAAAAGCTCAAAGACCAGCCCAAACTGGTGGCGAAAATGCAGGCCGTGGAAACCACCCTCCGGAAAATAAGGCCCCCGCGTAACCTTCAACGGGTGAATCCCCGCGTGACCATCCCCGTGGTGGTGCATATTGTGCTGCCGGACCCTTCGGTGGTGACGGACCAGCAGATACTCAGCCAGATCGCCTCCCTGAACCTGGACTATATCGCCCAGAACCCCGATATCGTGAATGTGCCGGCCGCCTGGCAGGCCATTATCGGCAATTCCGAGCTCCAATTCTGCCTTGCCGCCCGCACGCCGGACGGCGACCCCTCCGGCGGCATTACCCGCACGGTAACGCAGCGCAGCGGCTTTTCCATCAACGGCGCCGCCGCCGATGTAAAATACACTTCCACAGGCGGCACCCCCGGCTGGGATAATACCCGCTTTCTCAACATCTGGGTTTGCGTGCTGGACGACAACTTCCTGGGCGTGGCCACCCCTCCCGGCAACGTGTTTCCCGCGGAAGAAGATGGCGTGGTGGTGAATTACCGCGCTTTCGGCACTAACGGCTCCGCCCGCGCACCCTTTAACCTCGGCCGCACCCTCACCCATGAAATTGGCCATTACTTCGGCCTCCGCCACATCTGGGGAGACGATAACGGCAATTGCTCCGGCGACGACGGCGTAGGCGACACCCCCCTCCAGGGAAGCGAGACCTATGGCTGCCCTGCCGGCGTACAGACGGATATGTGCTCCCCCATCGCCCCCGGTTACATGTACATGAATTACATGGATTATGTGAACGATGCCTGCATGATACTCTTCAGCACCGGGCAAACGGACCGCATGCGCAACGCGCTGGACGCCCAACGCGCTTCCCTGCTCAATTCCGACGGCTGCATCCCGGTGAACCTCCGCAATGTGGACGCCGGCATCGCCGAAGTGCAGCAACCCACTGGCTACCGCTGCGAAGCAGGCCAAACGCCGCTGGTACTGCTGAAAAACCGTGGTTTTGACGCCCTCACCTCCGCAACGATCCGGTACACCGTCAACGACGGCCCGCCGGTAGATTATAACTGGACCGGCAACCTCGCCACCCTCCAGCAAACGCCCGTGACTTTGCCCATATTCCAGGCGGGCCAGGGTACTTTTACCCTTAAAGCCTGGACCCTGAACCCGAATGGCGGGGCGGACGAGCAGCCGGAGAACGATACGGCCTCCGTGAGCTTCAATTACCGCAGCCCTTCCGTCATGCCTTTCACCGAAACCTTCGAAGGGGCCGCCTTCCCCCCGGACGCTTTCAGCATCCGCAACCCGGACCGCAGTTTTACCTGGGAAAGAGCCTCCGTGGGCAGCCGTGGCAGCAGCCGCAGCGCCTTCATCCGCAACCTCGGCTACGCCACGAACAATGAGGTGGATGACCTGATAGGACCCGTGGTGGACGGATCCGTCGCGGATTCCGTGTTCGTGAGCTTTGACCTGGCCGCCGCCGTGGCTACCCTCCCCGGCACGCCCGGCAACGCCTGGGATACCCTGGAAGTGATGGTGACGCTCGATTGCGGCCAGACCTTCATCCCCACCGGCTACAAAAAATGGGGCGCCACGCTGATGACCCGCAGGACGCCCACGGATGTGGAGTTTGTGCCCACCGCCAGCGAATGGCGGACAGACACCGTGGATCTCACGCCCTTCGTGAAAAAACAACCCTTCCGCGTGGTATTCCGTAATACGACGAACTACGAGAACAACGTGTACATAGACCAGGTGAACATCTTTAAAAAAGACGCCAATCCGGATCTCGTGAGCCGCGGCATCCTCATATGGCCCAACGCCTTCCGCAGGCAGTTCTATATCGAGTTCAGCAGCTGGCCGGAAGACCTGAAAGCCATCGCCGTGTACGACGCCGCGGGAAGGCAGGTATACCGCCAGCAGCCTGTGATCCGCAGCGGCAACCGGACTACAATTGATTTGGTAAATGCCTCAAATGGTGTTTACTTTGTAACGTTATTTTACAGCCAACAGGTGAGGACATATAAAATAGTGAAAGCAAAATGACGACGACGACCACAGCACCAAAGCCCGGATTACTGACCATTCTCTCTTCGCCCGCCCTGGACAAGGATTTAAAAAGGATCGCAGATAAAGTGCTGAACCGGGAAAGGCTTACGCAGGAAGACGGCATAATGCTGTTTGAAAAAGGAGAGATCGGGTACCTGGGAGCACTTGCCAATTACGTGCGCGAAAGACTGCACGGGAACAAAACTTACTTCAACCGCAATTTTCATATTGAGCCTACCAACGTTTGCGTGTTCACCTGCAAATTCTGCTCTTATTCAAGGCTCTACAAAAACCGCGAAGAAGGCTGGGAACTCAGCATAGACGAGATGCTGGACATCGTAAAAAAATACGACGGCCAGCCCGTTACCGAAGTGCACATCGTAGGCGGCGTGCACCCGAAAATGAACCTGGACTTCTTCACCGAACTGATGCGCCGCATCAAAGCACACCGCCCCGATCTGCACATCAAAGGTTTTACGCCCGTTGAGCTGGATTACATGTTCCGGAAAGCGAAAGTAAGCGCGGAAGAAGGTATGCGCATGATGAAGGAAGCCGGCCTGCAATCCCTTCCCGGGGGCGGCGCGGAGATCTTCCACCCGGACATCCGTGTGCAGATATGCCACGACAAAGTGGATGCGGACGGCTGGCTGAACATTCACCGCACGGCCCACAACATGGGTATGGTTACAAACGCTACCATGCTGTACGGCCACATCGAGGAGTACTGGCACCGCGTGGACCATATGGAGCGCCTGCGCAGCCTCCAGGATGAAACGCACGGTTTCAACACCTTCATCCCGCTCAAATTCCGCAATAAGGACAACGACATGGCGCATGTGCCCGAATCCACCATTGTGGAGGATCTCAGGATGTACGCCATCGCCCGCCTGTATATGGATAATTTCCAGCACCTGAAAGCCTACTGGCCCATGCTGGGAAGGAACAGCGCGCAGCTCACGCTTTCCTTCGGCGTAAACGACCTGGACGGCACGATCGACGATACCACGAAGATCTACTCCATGGCCGGCTCCGAAGAACAGTCCCCTTCCATGAACACCGCGCAGCTCGCCATGCTCATCAAACAGGCCGGCAGAACGCCCGTGGAAAGAGATACCGTGTACAACGAAGTGAAAGACTACTCCGAAGTGGAATTCACCGAAGAAGAATTGCTGAATTAAGACACCTGATAATATTTACAAAAAGAGGAATGGCCCCTGCTTTTCCTCTTTTTGTTTTTTAATTACCTTCAGTCCTCAAATTGCGTAATCATGAAGAATTTTATGTGGATCATGGCGATCTCCGGCTTTGCACTGGCCGCGTCCTGCCAAAACCAGCCCACACAGGACAGCGGCGCAGACACTGCTACCGCTCCCACCACCGCCACCACGCCCGCGCCTGATGGCCCCGTATTCAAAAAAGAAGGCCAGCTGTCCTTTATCGGTAAAGAAAAAGGCGATACGATCAAAACGATTGATATTGAAATAGCGGAGACGGACGAAGAAAGGGCCAAAGGCCTGATGGACCGCAAATCCATGGAAGATACACAAGGCATGCTGTTCATCTTCTCAGCGCCCGAAGAACAGTCTTTCTGGATGAAAAACACCTACATCTCCCTGGACATCATGTATGTGAACGAAAAGTTCGAGATCGTATCCATCCAGAAATACGCGACTCCCCTTTCAGAAGAAAGCCTGCCCTCCTATAAAAAAGCACAGTACGTGGTGGAAACCAATGCCGGTTTTGCGGACAAATACAAGATCGCATTCGGGGACAAGATCGCGTACACTAAAAAATAATATTTATAGCAGACCGCTTTTATAAGCTTCTTTGATCAGCCCTGCGGCGTTTTTTACCTGCTTTTCCCTAGTGATGTTGAAACGGCGGGTATCTGCGGGCCGCAGGCTGACAAATGGCTTAACCGCCATCCCGCGGCGGCCTCCCAATTCCTGCACTTCCCTTTCCCTCCGCGTATTTTCACTGTTGCCCATATGGCTCAAACGATGAAATCATAGGTTTGCACCGCGTTATTTCAGCTCCTCCATCGTAAATGATTTCTGGCGGCCTTTATATTGCTGCCGTACTGCCTGAACGTCTTTTTCCGTCACCTTTTCAGCCTTATTGCTCCATGCATTGCGCACGAAGCTGAGCAGTTGTGCAATGTCCGCGTCGGAGAACTCGTCGTTGCTCGCGATGCCCGGCATATCCGCATTGATCTCCGGCGCTTTGTAGACCTTTCCGTTCACCTCCACGGGGCCGGTAAGGCCGTAGAGCACGATGGCGATCAGGCGTTCTTTTTTGCCGGTCACGATCTCGGAATGGTTCAGCGGCGGTGCAAGGGACTGGATGCCGTCACCGTCTGTGCCGTGGCAGGTCTGGCAGACGGTTTTGAAAATGAGGCTGCCGCGCGGGTATTGTTTGGCCAACGCCCCATCCATATTAGCCTGGCGGTTATTTTTGACGTCTTTGATCACTTTTTCCAGCCGGCGGCGGATGATGAGATTGGTATCCGGGTTCCAGGCGGTGATGTCCGCCAGCAACTTGGTTTCTTTATCCTGCGCGCTGCTGATCACTGCATCGGCCACATACCGATCGTTAGGGTAATATTCGTACAGCATTTTAAACAACTCTTTATCAGCCGCAGGATGCTGTTTAGCCAGGGCTGGCAACAGGTATCCCGTAACAGCCGCATCTTCCTTATGGGTGACTAATTCTGCCAGCAGGTAGGTCACTGTCTCAAAATTCCTGCTGTTCAAAATAGAGGGGATCGCCGCGAGCGCACTGTGATTTAATGCAATATTTCCTTCGGCTCTGTAAACCGACGCAATATCGTCGAAAGTGAGCGCGTGCAGGCCTTCCAGCACCCACAATGCATGCAGGTCCGCCAGCGACTGTACGGAATCTTCCAGCAATGCCCTCAGCAGGGGCACCGCCGCTTTATCCTGTGCGTCCACCAGCATCTGCTGCGCTTTGTCCCTGATCCAGCCGTTCTTTGAGCCGAGGGCTTTAACAAGATCCGCGGTATTGCGCGTCAGTACTTCGGTCACCGGCTTCGACCCCTTCGGGACGATGCGGTAGATGCGCCCGCAGTTCAGCGGCTGCGTCAGGCTGCGTGTGCCGATCTCGTTTTTCAGGTAAGGCGTGAGGTAGGTTTTATGCTGGATGATGCCGCGGTACATGTCCAGCACGTAGATGGCGCCGTCAGGCCCCGGGTGGAGGTTCACCGGGCGGAAACGTTCGTCCGTGCTGGCCAGGAATTCTTTGCCGGCGTAAGCCTGACGGCCGATGACGAAATACAGGCTGTCTTTGAGGATGTTCCTTTTGATAAGATTGGCGGAAGGCTCGGCCACAAATGCATTTCCTTCATATCCTTCGCCAAATGCGCCGCCGCGGTAGATGAGCGGGCCGCAGGCCGCGGTGAAGTTCACCAGGCGGAGGCTGTCATCCAGCACACCTTTAATATAGCCCCTGTTCACGCCCGGTGTGGGGCGGATGGGGTACGTGCGGTTGTCCGGCACGATGTTCTCATTAAAGCCCGCTACGCGGCGCTGGTTCGTATTGGCGGAGCCCAGGCCGGGAGAAAAGTAATCACCCAGCAGATTCTCGGAATTGTTATTGTAAAACAGGCGGCCGTAGTTATCCTGCGAGATGCCCCATTGCCCGCGGAAATGTGTTTCTTCTTTTAGCCAGCGGTTCCCTTCTTTGCGGTAGCGTTTGGATGATTTGGCGTTGTAGATCCAGTTATCCATGGCGCGGTACAGGCCGTTCGGCTGGTGCTCCACGTTGCCGCCTTCGGTAAAGGCGGAATCCACGAGTGTTTTTTTACCGGCTTTGTCCCCGTTGATCTCCACGAACCAGAGCCTGGGCGGCTCCGCAACCAGCAGGCCGTTGCCCACGATACAAAGCGCGCGGGGCAATATGAGCGAGTCGAGGAATACGGTGCGTGTGTCCGCGGCGCCGTCCCCGTTCGTATCTTCCAATATCACGATCTTGCCGTTCATGGCTTCTTCGCCGGTGCCGACAGTATCGGGCATATAACCGGTCATTTCCGCCACCCACATGCGGCCGCGTTCGTCGAAGGTCATGGCCACGGGCACTACCACCTGGGGCTCCGCGGCTACCAGTTGGGCAGTGAATCCTTCTTCGGTCTGTAAATGCTCAAGGGACTGCGCGGGTGTCAGAACGGGTGATTCGGCAAACTGGCGTCGCATGGCGATCGAATCCGCTTTTGCGTCTTTCTCCCCGCTGTTGCAGGAAGCTGCTGTTAATCCCGCCAATAAAAAGCTCATCCATATCCTGCCTTTGATCATAACGTCTGGCATATCTAGAAATCGATTGAAAATTACCTTTAAAATAATACCTGGCTAAGGAATTTCAAATTCCGAAGGGGCTAAAATAAGGCAGGAAACGGCAAAATACAGGGAAATATTGACGGACGGCGGGTAGGTAGACGGGAACGCAGGCATTTATGAATTAAAGTCGTAATCTGTCTGTTTTGACTGAATCTCTTTTTAAAGTAAATTTGTATAAATCGAATAATTATGGGAAAGGCACTAGAGCAAGAAATGTATACTTATTTTGTCCAACTTAATGAGGCGGAGAAAAAGTCTGTTGTGCAGATGTTAAAGACCTTTTTAAAAAGCCGTAAACAACAACCAGAAGTATATACTATTGAGCAATATAACAAGGAACTTGAAGAAGCGGAAAAAAGGATAGAAGCAGGAGATTTTATAACACAGGAGGATTTAGAAAAAGAAATGGAAAAATGGTAATATCAAAAAAGATCATTGTTTGGAGCCCTGAAGCCAAAAGGCAAATAAAAGAAGCATATAAATACATATCAAAAGACTCGCCCAAAAACGCCATCAGAGTACGGTCAGATATTGTTACTTTGACACGAATGTTATCTCCCAACCCTGAACATTACCCCGTTGATAAATATAAATTAAATAATGACGGCACCTTCCGTGCTTTTGAAAAACATAGTTATCGTATCTCCTACAGGATATTAGATAAAGAAATCCGAATCCTAAAGGTTCGGCATACCAAGATGGAACCTCTGCCGCATTAACCCATCAGAAAAACTTCCTCCTGAAAACATTCCTGATCTGCGAATACCCGTTCATCAGGTTGCCGATCAGGAAACTTTCCTTCAGGTTGTGTCGCAGGGTGCTCCGCATGATGCGTACCACCACATCCTTTTCCACTTCGCCTGTTTCCTTCACCCTGCCCAGCCGGTTCACCGCTATCAGCGCCAGCAATGCCCCGAAAAGGAACAGGAAGCTGAAGTCCTGCAGTTCGATGAGATGCAGCGCCTTTGTCCACCGGGGGCCGCCCCATTCCGCATCTACTTTCAGGTGCCTGCCCGTGAAATAATCAGCCAGCACACCGCCAGCCAGCGGCGCCAGCGCGGAGAATACGGCGGTAACGATGTTCTTCGTGGAAAGGTAAACAATGGAGTCCGCCGTAGGCGCCAGCTTCAACCCGATGTTCGTCAGCGAGAGATTGATGCCGGCATTCGCAAAACCCATCAGCAGATGGATAACAGCCAGCAGCAGGAGATTGGCCCACAATTGCGTATAAATGCCCACAAAACACCAGCCTATCAGGCAAAGGATATAAATGGGCGCCCCGATGGCGATGATCGTTTTGTTGCTATACCGGTCCGCAAACAGCCCCCATACCCTGATCGTGAAAATGCTGCTCACCTGGCTGAGAATGTTCAGCCCGATGATGTAGGACAATCCCAGCCCCATGCTTCTCATCATAAACACGGTAAAGAACGGCGCGGCGATGTTCACGGCAAAGACCCAGGCGGAATTGAATACCAGCAGCCGCCGGAAATTCGGGTCTTTTAACGGGCGGCTGAGCATCACGAAAAGGTTTTCCTTGGGGAAGATCGTTTTGGGCTCCGGCGTACTGGCCAGCGCGAGCGTGCCGGTGAGCCCCGCAATGCCCGCAACGATAAACATATAACCATATAAATTCAGCTCAAAGGCCGGGTAATGTTTCCGGATATAATCCACCCCCAATGCTACCAGCAGGCTCAGCGCCACGTTCAGCGACTGCATCAGGCTGCTCCTTTTGGCAAAAAAAGCTCCCAGCTGTTTTTCCGGCACCAGGTCCTTCATCCAGGAATTCCAGCTGGCCCCCGCAACGGCGCCCGAGAGATAATAAAAGAACAGGATGGGGATGATCAGGTCTATGGTCACGATACCGGGCATCAGCAGGGGCAGCATACCGATGAAGATCAGCGGCAGCCTGGCCAGCAACGAACAGATCACCGTGATGCCCCGCCGGTTGTTGAACCGCCTTACCAGCCATATGGAGATCAGCTGGAACACGTTCACCATCGTGGGCAAAGCTGCTATCAGGCCCAGCTGCACGTTGTTTGCCCCCAACAGAATGGCCATGGCAATGATAAATGCCCCGCCGGTTAAAGTGGTCATGGTTTCAGAGGCCAGCCCGTCCCCTATCACCATTTTTAGCCCCCGCCTTACGTCCTGCTCCGTGAGTAGTTCTTTCGGCTGTAAATTCATCTGCTCCCGTTTGGGTGTTTGGGGAGCAATCTTTGTACCATTTACCTGCCCGGGCAGCGCATTCCGCGCATATGCACGATGGCCGTGTGATTCATTTTTCAACCGCCTGATTTTAGTCTGCTGCCGACCAATAAAAAAGCCGGCCCGTAATCCCGGCCGGCTTTCAAAGTATGACAAGTGCTATTAATTCAGGCTTCTGAAGTCCACCGGCACCAGCTTGCTCACCCCGGGCTCCTGCATGGTCACCCCGTAGATCACATCCACCGCCGCCATCGTCTGTTTGTTATGCGTTACGATGATGAACTGTGAATTGTCGGAGAACTTGCGGATCATGTTGGTAAACTTACCCACGTTCGCATCATCCAGCGGCGCGTCCACCTCATCGAGGATACAGAACGGCGCAGGTTTGATCAGGTAGATGGCGAACAGCAGCGCGGTGGCCGTCAGCGTTTTTTCACCGCCGGATAGCTGCGTGATGGCCGCGGGGCGTTTGCCTTTCGGCTTCGCGATGATCTCTATGCCGGTATCCGCCAGGTTGGACGGGTCGTTCAGGATCATGTCGCACTGGTCTTCTTCGGTGAACAGGGCTTTGAACACGCGGATGAAGTTTTCCTTCACCTGGTTAAACGTGTCCAGGAACTTCTGGTTCGCCGTGGACTCCACTTCCTGGATGGTGGCCAGCAGGGATTCTTTGGCGTTCACCAGGTCATTTTTCTGCTCAAGGATGAACTCGTACCGTTTTTTCATTTCGGTATAAGCCTCTATCGCGGTCGGGTTGATCTCGCCCATGTTTTCCAGGCGTTTCTTCAGTCTTTCCGCATTGCTTTGCAGGTCTTCCAGCGCGGCGGTGCCGGTGCGGTCCTCGTCCAGTATCTCGTCCAGGTTCACTTTGAATTCCACGCTCAGCCTTTCTTTCATGGAGGCCAATTGCAGCTTCAGTTCGTTCACTTTGTCTTTGATCTGGTTCAGGTTCTGCTCCAGCATATCCCTCGTTTTCTGTTTGCTGCGAAGGGCGCTTTCCAGTTCCTGGAGGTGGTTACGGAAGTTGTAGTATTCCTGGTCCTTTTCGTTCAGTCCTTTTTCGTCTTCTTCGCGGCGGCGGAACAGCTCCACCAGGCCGTCTTCGGACTGGGTAAGCCGGTCTTCGGCAGCGGCGATATTGCCCGCTGTGTCTTCCAGCTGCGCTTTATTGCTTATTACCTGCGCGTGCAGGTCGCTTAATTGTTTGCGTTTGAAGTCCAGCTCCTGTTTCAGCCCCTGCACTTTGCTCTGCTGGCGGGTATGCTGAAGGTTCTGGTTGTTGAACTGGATGTTTGCCTGGTTGAACTGCTGCTCGGCTTCCTGCGCGGCGCGGTCCGCCTCCACGATGTTGTCGTGCAACTGGTGCACGCGGTCGTTCAGGCTGTCCAGTTCGTCGCGCACGCTGGAGATGCTTTGTTCGTTCGCGGCCAGCGAGCCTTCCATTTCAGCAAGGCGTTTATTGCCCTGCTCGATGAGGTGATGGAAATTCTCGATGCGGTTTTGCAGGCCAAACAGCTGGTTGTTCAGCTGGTTCACCTTTTCGCGGGTGGCGTTGATCTTATTTTCATTGAGCTGGCTATTGTAGCCCAATACTTCGTCATGTTTGGCCTGGAGGCGGGTTTTGAGGTCCGCTACGTTGGTTTCCAGTTCGCGGATCTCCGCGTCCAGCTTCTCGAGGTTTTTGGCGCGTCCGAGTTTTTTACCTTCAAACAGGCCTACGGAACCGCCGTTCATGCTGTATTTACCACGATGCATACGGCCGCTTTGCTCGGTGATCAGCACATCCTGCTCGGGCAGCTCTGAAAAGTTCAGGGCGGCCAGGTCTTCGGCGATGAAGACTTTACCCAGCAGGTAATTGCCGAGGCCCTTGTATTTCTCGTCTATCTCCACCACGTCCAGCGCCGGGATGGTACCGGGAGGGGTGAAAAGATGGCCGGCCTGGTGGTTGAACTGGTCCAGGATAAAGAAGTTCGCTTTGCCCTTCTTATGCAGGTCCAGCAGGCGGATGGCTGTGATAGCCTCCTCCGTGTTGTTCACCACGTAAAAGTTCAGGTAAGGCTCCAGGAGGTTTTCTATACAGGTGCGGTAGGCTTCCTTACAGAAAAATATATCGCTGAGGATGGGCGCTTTGTTGTTCCAGTCGCTGTTCTTTTTGAGGAACTTGATACTCTCGGGGTACCCTTCCAGGCTGTCCACGAGGGATTTCAGCAGGTCGTATTCGTTCTTTTTGGAATCGAGGGTACGGTTTTCGTCCACCAGCTTGTCGCGCAGGCCTTCGATCTCCCCTTGTGTGGCGAGGATCTTGCCTTTGGTCTCTTCCTGGAAGGCTACCATGTCTTCCAGCTCTTCCTTACCGGTTTCCAGTGTTTCCTGGAGAATGCCTTTTTCATCTTCCAGCTGCTGTATCTGTACCTGGCGGTTGGTCTTTTCTTCCTGCAGCTGCTGGATGCCGCGCTGAAGGTTCTGTACGGAGGTATCGGCTACGGCCACTTTCTTTTCCGCTTCAAACTGCTGGCGCTGCCATTGCTGCTGGTCTTTGCGGTAGTTTTCAAGGGCCAGTTTCTTTTCGGAGAAATGGTTCTTTTTCTCGTCCACCATTTCGTGGAGGGTTTCCAGTTCGTCCTGCATGGAGTCGAACACTTCCTGTTCGTCCGCCACCTGCGTTTCGGTGAAGGTGATAGAATCCGTGAGGCCGGAGACGGTGCCTTCCGCGTTGTTCAGGAAGTCCGACAGGCTTTTTTCGCGTTCGCGCAGGTAAGTAAGCTGCTGGCTGGCGAGGTTCTTATCGTTTTCTTTGGTACGGATGGTGGACACCAGTTCGTTGAAGGAACGCTGCATCACCTGCAGTTCGCGTTCTTTGGCCACGAAATGGAGTTTATCCTGCTCCACGGCCGCCTCGTCGGTGGATATCTCCGCCTCGAGGGCCATTTTGCGGTCCGTCTCCTGCTGCTGCTGCTCGGTAAGGTCGCGGAAGGTGATGTTAAACCCTTCCAGGGCGGCTTTGGCGAGTTCTATACTGGCTTCTTTGTATTCCTTTTTGATCTCGTAATAACGTTCCGCCTTTTTGGCCTGGCTTTCCAGGGTTTTGAGGTTGTTATTGATCTCGAACAGGAGGTCCTCGATGCGGTTCAGATCGCCTTCTGTAGCGTCCAGCTTGGATTTGGCTTCCTTTTTCCTTGTTTTATAGATGGAAATGCCGGCAGCCTGTTCCAGCATGCGGCGGCGGGAGTTTTCTTTGTCTTTGATGATATCGTCCACCATACCCAGCTCGATGATCGCGTAGGAATCGGTGCTAACGCCGGTGTCCATGAAGAGGTTATGGATATCTTTGAGGCGGCAGGCCACGTCATTGAGGCGGTATTCGCTATCCCCGTTCTTATAGAATTTCCGTGTAATCGTAACCGTGGTGAACTCGGTGGGCAGTACATTTTTGGTATTCTCGAAGGTGAGGCTCACTTCGGCCATACCGCTGGCGGAGCGGGTACGGGAGCCGTTGAACACGAGGCCGGCCTGGTTCTCGGAACGCAGGTTGCTGATCTTGTGCTCGCCGATCACCCAGCGGATGGAATCGATGATATTACTCTTTCCGCAGCCATTGGGTCCAATTACGCCTGTCACTCCTTCATCGAAGTGCAGCACGGTCTTGTCCGCAAAACTTTTAAAACCTTTGATCTCTAGTGTTTTTAAACGCACATTCTTCGGATTACGAATTAATGATTTGGCCGCCAAAGATAGTTGAATTCTGCTGATTCCCGCATCCGGAAAGGGCGGTAAGGAGGGGCCAGCGGTTTTCTGATATGGCAACTACCGGTAATTTAGTTCCACTGACATAAATAACGGCGTTTATTTATACACACATGGGGATAATTTATACACCTCAACCCTGCACCAGATGTAGTATATTACTGATAATGAACAGAATGAGGGGGATATATGTATTAAATCCACATCGCATAAATACAGCCTGATATTTGTAATTTTGCCGCAATGCTAGAACGTTGGACCAAAGAAGCGAAAGCCTTTATTTTCAGTTATCATTTCAGCAACGGGCTTCGCACCACGCTGAGTGTTGTTGTACCCTCCGTCATTTTCTCCGCCATCGGTCACCTGGAAACCGGTATCGCCATTTCCATGGGTGCGCTGTGTACCGCGCTGGCGGACGTTCCCGGCACTATCATCCATAAGCGGAACGGCCTCATCATCAGCACCATCCTCATCTTTATCACCGCCCTGGGCACCGGCCTGTTACTGCCCTACTGGCCCGTACTCACCCTCTGGGTGGGCGTTTGCAGCTTTTTTTACAGCATGCTGCTCATTTACGGGAACCGTGGCGGCAACATCGGCCTGGGCTGCCTCCTGGTCATGGTCAGCCTCATGGCGGAATCCTATTCCTCGCGCGAAGCCATACAGGTGAGTTTCCTCATCCTCAGCGGCAGCATCTGGTACGCCCTGCTCGCGCTCCTCCTCTGGCAGATCAGGCCTTACCTTACCGTACAGCAGACGCTCGGGGACTGCATACAGCAGACCGCCAAATACCTGCGCCTCCGCGCGGACTTCTACCGCCCCGAAAACGATATTACCGACACCTACCGCGAAGTGCTCGCCCAGCAGGTGATCGTAAACGAAAAACAGGAAGCCGTGCGCGAGCTGCTGCTCAAAATGCGCTCCGCCCAGCAAGGCACCACCAGCATCAGCAAAAGCATGGTGCTCATTTTCCTGGACCTCGTGGACATGTACGAGCAGATCATGGCTTCGCAGATAGACTATACCAGCCTCCAGGAACGGTTTGCCGGCACACAGGTGATCTCCGAGCTGCATCATACCATCCTTCAATATGCCGAAGAGCTGGACAATATCGGCATTGCCGTGAGCGCCAGCCAGCGTTCCATGCCCAAAGTGAACCTGAAACTGGAACTGGAAAAAAGCAAACGCGCTTTCAAAACTTACCAGGCCACCCTGCCCACACTCAAAGAACGCGCGGACCTCATTCACTTCGAAAGCATTTTCGACAACCTGCAACATATCACGCAGCGCATCTACAACATGCACCGACTCACAAGGCTGGAACGTGTAAAAGACGCCAGCTTCGACCATCAGCTGGAGCTGAGCAGGTTCACCACCCGCCAGCAGTACGACCTCACCACTTTCATGAACAACCTCACGTTCGACTCCCACATCTTCCGCCACGGCATACGTACCGCGCTGGCGATGATGTCCGGTTTCCTGCTGGGGCAGGCGCTGCACCTGAGCCGTACCTACTGGATACTGCTCACCATCGTCGTGATCATGAAACCCGGCTTCAGCCTCACCAAAACGCGCAGCTACCAGCGCATCACAGGCACGCTTATCGGGGCGTTTTTTGCGGCGGGCATCCTCTGGCTCACCAATGATAATACGGTCATCTTTATCACCATGCTGGTCTGCATCCTGGGCGCCTACAGTTTCCAGACCTACCATTATATTACAAGCGTTGTATTCATGACGCCGTTTATCGTATTCCTGCTGCATTTCCTGCACCCGGCGGATTTCCAGAACGTGACGCAGCGCGTGCTGGACACGGTTATCGGCGGGGGCATCGCCTTTGTGTTCAATTACATTTTCTGGCCCAGCTGGGAGTTCCGCTTTTTGCCGGATTATATGGTGAAGACGATCTCATCGAACAAACAATACCTCACCCAGGTGATGAACCTGTACACCGATAAACCTTTCAGCCTGATCGCCTACAAACTGGCGCGCAAAGACGTGCACGTAACCACGGCGAACCTCACGGCGGCTTTCCAGCGGATGCTGAGCGAGCCGAAAAGCAAACAGAAACATGGCTCTGAACTGTATCACTTCGTGGTGCTGAGCCATTCATTGTCTTCTCATATCGCGCAGCTCTCCGCCTATGCGCTGCAGCACCGGCTGAAATACAAGCGGCCGGAGTACAAAGACATCCTGCTGTTCCTGCTTACCATCATGGACCAGATAGAACAATATGTAAACGTCGGCGCCCGGATGGCGGACCCTGACACGCCGGCCGCCTTCCACAGCCTGGAAGACAGGCTGGAGCACCTGCTGAAGCTGCGCCAGGAGCAGATCAACCAGGGCCAGGGCCATACGGATGAAAGAGAAGAAATGCTGGAGATCAAACATGTGCGGGACCAGTTCCAGGCACTGTTCACCGTGCTGAAAGACATGAAAAAAGCAGCGGTTCATGGAGCGGAGATCATCAACAATTAATGCTTACAATACGAAACGCCCCGGGATCCGGGGCGTTTCGCAAAATATAATACCGTCCGCACTTACAGCTCGGAAATGATTATGAGCTGGTCCGTCACCGGGTTGATCGCTTTCAGGATATCGTCAAAGTAAGAAGGCCCGTACTGGGCGTAATAAGAAATGAAGTTTTCCTTCCGTTCCTGCAGGGAGTTACCTGGAAACAGGCGGTCTTTGATACCCCTGATCTGGTCCGTCTGCCACTGGAATTTCTTTTTCTCCGCCCGCAGGAATTTATGCTCCAGCTTGCCGATGGATTTGATGGCGCGGGTGCGTTCGGAGTTCACGGCGGCTACCAGCGTCACGTCTATGGAGCGGGCTTTTTCTTCCAATTCGTTATACAGCTTTTCCACCGCCGCGTATTCTTCGCGCAATACGAGGGCGGCATTGGTATGTTCGTGCACAAAGCGGTTCACCAGCAGCTCCGTGTCTTCAAACAGCGCCACGGGTGCAATACCGAGCTTTTTGAGACGGCTGTTTTCTTCCCGTCTGATCCACAGGAATGAGTTGCGCAGCAGCACGACCGGGTACGGCACTTTATGATGCCTGAACAGGTCCTGCAGCTCCAGCCAGTACGCCACCTCGCCGCCGCCGCCGATAAAAGCGATGTTCGGCAGGATGGTCTCCTGCAGGATGCCGCGGAGGATCACATTGGGGCTGAAACGCTCCGGATGGGCGTGCAGTTCGGCCCGCAATTCGTCCCAGGTGAACGACAACGATGTGTGTAATATCTTCCACACATCTCCCTCTTTCACAATGCGTTCGCGGCTGTTTTCCGTTAAATAAAAAAGATTTATTTCGCGCGGTGTGGCCTGTACTTTATAATGTTCCGCCAGGCGGCCGATAGTCTTGCTCACAATGGCTTCGGAGCTTTGTTCTTTCAGCTCTTCTTCCATTACGGGGATCAATTGCTGTTTAAACGCCGGGTTGTCCGGAATGAGCACTACTACGCCATAACAGCCAAAAAGCTCGTTTACGAGGTACAGCGTGGCTTCCTGGACGGTTTTATGTTCCAGGTATGCTTTGCGCAGCATTTCCAGCAGCAGCGGCGCATGAGGCAGATTACCCGTCACCGCTTCGATCTCGCTGATCAGGTGATCAAGCCCCTTCGTGTTCATGCGGCCCACGGCGCCCGTCTGGTCCGTTTCCCAGGTGAGCTTGCGGCCTTCCAGGAAGATGGAGCCCAGCTCTTCCAGGTCCGCGTCTTCACTGCCCATGTAATACACGGGCACAAAATGATTTTTCGGGTATTGTCGCTGCAGGTCCTGTGCTAGTTTGACAGCCTGAAGTATTTTATATACGAAATACAGGTAACCTGTAAATACGTTCGGCTGGTGCGCCGTGCAGATGGTAAAAGTATTGGTAGCCTGCAAAAGGCCGATATTCGCGCGCACTTCTTCCCGCAGCGCTATGTGCCTGTACTGGGCGTACAGTGCCTCTGCCAATATGTCCCTCCTCACAGGCTGCGTGGCCTTTAACAGCATTGCTTTGTGGAAGTCCGGATTAATAGGGTTATATTCGTAGAAATTGCTCAATGGACTACGTGCAGCGAGAAAATCCGCTATCAGCGGGCTGCAATAACCTGTTCCGGCAAAAGGCAAAGTATGATAATTCACTGCTGGCAGTATCTGTTGAGTCACAAGGTCGTATTTTGAGGACACGAAGATAACTCGAAACTACATTATTCCGCCCTGTTGATATTACCATTTATCACAATTCATAGGGTGGCTACGAACGGACTGTTACACTCCCTCCACAATTTTCCACGGCATCAGATTTGCAAATGATTAATGTCCCTGCGGATGTTCGTCCCGCTATCTCCTATACCCCGCCGATAACTAAACAAAACAGAAAATTTACATCTTATGAAGATTGCGTATATAGCATCGTATTTTCCCCGTGAGTGTGGAATTGCAACATTTACCGAGCATTTGATAAAAGCGGTTTGCCGTGATACGGAAGACGTACCCGAAGTATCTGTGATCGCCATGAATGATGAAGGACAGGTGTATGATTATCCTCCCGAAGTGACCTTCACTATCCGGCAGAATCATATGGAAGACTACCTGGACGCCGCCGCGCATGTGAACAACAGCGATGTGGACCTTGTAGTGGTACAGCATGAGTTTGGCATTTTTGGCGGAGAGAGCGGCATCTACCTGCTTCCGTTCCTTCACCAGATCAAAGTACCCTATATCGTTACTTTCCACACTGTGCTGAAAGAACCCTCCTTTATGCAGAAAAGCGTGGTGAGAGAGATCTCCCGTCATGCTTCCCGCGTGATCGTGATGAGCAGGCTTGCTATTTCTTTCCTCGAAGATATTTACGAAGTGCAGGCGGATAAAATGATGCTGATCCCGCACGGCGTTCCCGATTTCGAAAAACTCTCCATCCGCTCGGATATATTACCGGAAGCCCTCCGCCACCGCAAAGTGATCTTTACGTTCGGCCTGCTGAGCAGGAACAAGGGCATTGAAACGGTGATCAAAGCATTGCCGGATGTGATCAGCCAGCACCCTGACGTACTGTACGTAGTGGCCGGCAAAACGCATCCTGCGGTGATCCGCCATGCGGGAGAAGAATACAGGCAAAGCCTTCATACGCTGGTAACTGAACTGAAGCTGGAAGATCATGTGCTGTTCGTAGACAAGTTCCTGACGGAAGACGACCTGTTCGCCTATCTCACTCACAGCGACATTTACGTAACACCATATCTTAGTGAAACCCAAATTACCAGCGGCACCCTCACATATGCACTGGGTGCAGGGGCCGCTGTTCTTTCCACGCCTTACTGGTATGCGAAAGAATTGCTGGAAGACGGCCGCGGCCAACTGTTTGGTTTTGCGCAGCACGAAGAGCTGGGCGCGCTCATCCACAACCTGCTGGACGATCATGAAGCGCTGGAAACCCTCCGTACCAAAGCCAGCGAATACGGCCGCGAACTGCAATGGAGCAAGATGGGCGCGCGTTACCGCCAGCTGGCCCGCAAGATACTGAGCACGCCAAGGCCAGCGTCCGTAAACAACCGCCCGCTGCCCGACGTATCCGCACTGCCCCCGCTAAACCTCACGCACATACGCCGTTTAACGGACGATACCGGCATCGTACAACACGCCAAATACGGCATCCCCAACCTCAAGGAAGGGTATTGCCTGGATGATAATTCCCGCGCGCTGATGATGATGCTCATGGCGCAGCCGCACCGGAAAAGCAAAGACAGCCCGGACCTGCTGCCCATCTACCTGAGCTTTATCCATTACATGCAAACGCCGGACGGCAATTTCAGGAACTTCCTGAGCTTCAGCCGTCAGTACCTGGACGAAGTAGGCTCCGAAGATTCATTCGGCCGCACCGTATGGGCGCTGGGTTACCTTGTGCGTTACGCGCCGAATAATTCATACCGCGAGTTCGCCACCGAACTGTTCCATAAATCCACGCAACACTTTGCGGCCCTGGGCCACCTGCGTGGCCGTGCGAACGCGATCATCGGCGTATGTCATTACCTGCATTACCATCCTTCGGATGAAGGGATGTTCGCCGTGCTGGACAACATGATGCTGCCCATGCTCGAAGCGTGGAAAAACAACGCCACGGACAAATGGCGCTGGTTTGAAAAAACGATGACGTACGACAATGGTATATTACCGCTCGCACTCTTCCATGTAGCAGAGCTGACCGGTAATGAGACGATACAGAACATTGCGCTGGAAAGCCTTTCCTTCCTGGAAAACCTCACCATGAACCGTGGATACTTCGCGCCGGTGGGCAATGAAGGCTGGCTGTGCGAAGGCGGCAACTGCCCGCTGTTTGACCAGCAGGCGATCGAGACAATGGCGATGGTATTGCTTTACCAGCAGGCGCACGCCGTAACCGGCAACCGCTCTTACCTGCAAAAGATGTTCACCTGCTACAATTGGTTCCTCGGCGAAAATGCGCTGCGCATCCCGCTGTACGACCATGAAACGCATGGCTGCTGCGACGGCTTGTCCCCCGCGGGCGTGAACAGGAACCAGGGCGCTGAAAGTACGGTGGCTTATTTCATCTCGCACCTGGCCGTACTGAAGAGCCTGGAGATGATACCAAGACAGGAAAAACCAATCAAAACCGCCATTATCACGACCTCCGCCGGCATGGTCAGTAAAATCAGCTGAAGGAAATGAAGATAGCGGTGCTTTCCCCCGTAGCATGGCGCACGCCGCCTGTGCATTACGGTCCCTGGGAACAAATGGCTTCCAATATAACTGAAGGGCTGGTGGCAAAAGGCTGGGATGTAACGCTTTTTGCCACCGGCAATTCACAAACGGCCGGAAAACTGCAGTCCATCTGCGAAAGCGGTTATGAAGAAGACCGCAGTCAGGACGCGAAGGTGCTGGAATGCCTCCACATCAGCCACCTGATGGAGCAGGCGGACCGTTTCGACATCATACACAATCACTTCGATTTCCTGCCCCTCACCTACTCCGGGCTGATACGCACCCCGATGGTGACCACCATCCACGGCTTTTCCTCCCCGCGCATCATTCCCGTATACAAAAAATACAATGACACCGGGCACTACGTGTCCATCAGCAATTCGGACCGCAGCCCGCTGCTCCGTTATGCCGCCACGGTATACAACGGCATCGATCCTTCGGGTTTCGATTATGTGGAAACGCCGGAAGATTACCTGTTGTTCTTTGGCCGCATACACCCGCACAAAGGCACCCGCGATGCGATAGATATTGCGTTGCAAACGGGCCACCGGCTCATCATTGCCGGCATTGTGCAGGACGCGGATTATTTCCGGGAACAGGTGGAGCCGCTGATAGACGGGGAACAAATAAAGTTTGTGGGCCAGGCTGGTCCTGAACAGCGGAACCAGTTGCTGGGCTACGCAAAAGCATTGTTACATCCCATTCACTTCAATGAACCTTTCGGGCTGAGCGTGGCGGAAGCCATGATGTGCGGCACGCCGGTGGTCGCTTATAACAGGGGTTCGATGCCCGAACTGATCAGTCATAAAAAGACGGGCTACCTCGTAAAAGACATACACGAAGCGGCCGAACATATCAGCGGCATCGGCAACATACAACGCAATATGTGCCGGGAACAGGCCCTGGCGCGGTTCAGCATGCGGAAGATGGTAGATGATTACGTGAAAGTGTATGAGAAAGTGTTGTTGCAGACAACCATCTTTCCCTGAGCGGGTCTGATGATTCTAGAGCGTACCCGCCATCACGCGGGCACAAAAAAGGGCGCAGATGTAAACATCCGCGCCCTTCATATTTTTCAGATGACCTCAGCCTTCTCTTACCTTCTCCAGCAGATCGTTCAGGTGAACGGTGGCAAAAGAAGAAGCATAGTCAGATAAACCGTAGGGAATGATCAGCTCATTGTTATGTATCAGCGAGCCGCAGCTGTAAAGTACATTCGGCACATACCCTTCTCTTTCATCTTTGTTCGGCACTACCAGCGGCTCTTTCAGCCTGCCGATCTCTATCTTGGGATTTTCCAGGTCCAGCAGGGTGGCACCGAGGCAATACGTGCGCATCGGGCCTACGCCGTGGGTGATCACCAGCCAGCCTTCCGGCGTTTCTATCGGTGAGCCGCAGTTGCCGATCTGTACAAATTCCCAGGGGTATTTCGGGGTTTGCAGTATCTCGGGGTTCTCCCAGATATTGATCTTGTCCGAATACATGATGTAATTGTTGATCCCGTCTATACGGCTCATCATCGCATATTTTCCGTTGATCTTGCGGGGAAACAGCGCCAGGTTTTTGTTCTGCGCGCCTTCGCCGTACAGCGGCATGATCTTAAAATGATAGAAGTCGCGCGTCTGGAGCAGCTTGGGCTGTATGGTCACACCGTCAAACGCGGTGTAGGTGGCGTAATAGGTGACGCCACTGGTATCGCCGGTGTATTTTACAAAACGCGCATCTTCAATTCCGCGGCTTTCCGCTTCGGAGTAAGGGAAGATCACGCGGTCTGAAATATCGGTATCCAGTGAAAAGTTGATCTCGTAATAAGAGTCCGCCAGCCAGAGAAGGCGTTCCAGGTTACGTTTCAGCAGGTGGTCCACCTGGTAGCGCTGCTGCATGTCGCGGATCAGTTTTTTGAGCGCCACGTATTCGAACGTATCCGGCAGCGAACTGCTGATCTCGCGGATCACGGAGTCCGGCAGCTTGATGGATACGGCGTTCTGGAAAAAGACATTTTTGTGGTAAACAGTGTTGCGGATGATGTCCGGTTCGTCCACATAATTCCCGGCGGGCACGATGGTGATCTCATTAAAACGGTTGATGACGGCCTGCCTGAACACGATGGAACTGACGTGGCCTTCCCCTACCGCCCTGAAGCTGAGTATCACCCGTTTTTCTCCCTCTTCAAGCCCGCTCTGGTCCACATCGTCCACGATGGAGGGATTAAAGAACGCGGCGGACTCGATGGAAAACTCGTTGGTAAAAAAAGAACCTATCAGCAGCTTGCGCCGCTGGCTCAGCTCATCATAATCGATCTTTAATGCAATGAAAAGATTTTTCAGTTTATCTGCATGTCTTTCAAATATGCGGGTAATGTTGCGGTGCCGCCGCGAGAAGTTGCGGAGCAATGGGGTGAGTTCCCTTTCCACATCCTCTTCCGACATTTCCATTACTTTGAGGATGATACCCTTTGCCCGGGCATCCCCGTTGAAAAAAAACCTTGCTACCACCCGTTTAAGATCCGGGGTGATCTTAGCCATTTGCCGCTCTATAGGAATTCTCATATACCAACAGTTTTAAAGACGATAAACATTCACCGGATGCCCCGGTCACTCCAGGCAATGGAAGCCGTCGGGCAGTACCGCCCCTTTCTTCACAACAACAATGCCATCCTTCACGGTGTACTTTTCAAAATCCCCGTCTTCCAGGTGCCTGCCGCCATTAATACGTACGTCATTTCCGATGCAGGCGTTTTTGTCGATGATCGCATTGTTGATATAACAGCGGTCGCCGATGCCGATGGGCGGGCGGCCTTTGCTGCGCGCACTGTTGATCTCGTCCAGCGTCTGGTAGATGTCGTTGCCCATCAGGTAGCTGTTGCTGATGGTGGTGCCTTTGCCGATTCGGGTGCGGATGCCTACCACGCAGCGTTCCAGGCGGCTGGCGTTGATGATACAGCCGTCCGCGATCACCGTCTTTTCCAGCGTGGTGCCGGATATCTTCGCCGGCGGCAGCATACGGGCGCGGGAGAAGATGGTGGTGGCATCGTCGAAAAGGTTGAACTGGGGGATATCGTCTGTGAGGCCGAGGTTGGCCTCAAAGAAGGAAGAGATGTTCCCGATGTCCGTCCAGTAGCCCTCGTACTGGAAGCTCAGCACTTTGTATTTGTCAATGTTGTTCGGGATGATCTCCTTGCCAAAGTCCGTCGCTTCGGGGCTGTTGGTAAGCAGGTCGAACAAAAGCTGTTTGTTGAAGATATAAATACCCATGGACGCCAGGTAGATACGTCCTTCCCTTTCCATTTCGGGGCTCACATCGGAGTTCCAGTCCGGCAGCAGCTCTTTCTTCGGTTTTTCGATGAAAGAGGAAATAAAACTGTCCTCATCCGTTTTGAGGATGCCGAACTCCGTCGCCTCGCGGGCGTGAACGGGAATGGTGGCAATGGAGATATCCGCCCCTTTGTCGATATGATGTTTGATCATCTCCCGGAAATCCATCTGGTACAGCTGGTCGCCCGAGAGTATCAGCGCATATTCGAACTCGAAGTTTTCCAGGTGCCGGAGGGTTTGCCTTACGGCGTCCGCGGTGCCCTGGAACCAGGTGGGGTTATCCGGCGTCTGCTCAGCCGCCAGTATGTCCACAAACGCTTTGCTGAAGTGGCTGAAGTGGTAAGTGTTTTTGATATGTTTGTTCAGCGATGCGGAGTTGAACTGCGTGAGCACGAAAATACGGTGCAGGTCCGCGTTGAGACAGTTTGATATGGGGATATCTACCAAGCGGTATTTACCCGCCACTGGCACGGCAGGCTTGGAGCGGCTGCGGGTCAGGGGATAGAGCCTTGTTCCGGCTCCCCCGCCAAGAATAATGGAGATCACTGCATTAGACATAACGTAAACTTATTTTAGGCTGGTGTATAGATCAATGTATTGTTCTGCTGCTTTATCCCAGGAGTGGTCCTGCTGCATGGCGGCCTTCCTGATCTTTGAAAATTTTGTTTTGGTGGCGGACAGTTCCAGCGCGCGGCCGATGGCGTGCAGCACGTCGCCCGCCGTGGCGTGGAAAAACCGGATACCGGTGCCGCCTTCGTCCCCGAAATCGGTCACGGTGTCTATGAGGCCGCCGGTGGTACGCACGATGGGTATGGTGCCGTACCGCATGGCGTACATCTGGTTCAGGCCGCATGGCTCCACCCGTGAAGGCATGAGCAGGTAGTCCGCCCCGGCGTACAGCTGGTGGCTGAGCGTTTCGTTATAACCGATATACACATTAAAGTGTTCATCGGCATACGCCCTGGTTTGCTGCAGCATCCATTCGGTGTGCGCATCGCCGCTGCCCAGCACGAGGAAATTCAGTTTCCCGTGATGCTCCGCCAGCGCCCTGCCGATGATCTCCGGCAGCAGGTCCGCGCCTTTGTCCACCACCAGCCGGCCGATGAATACGAACAGCGGCAGTTCGGGGTCCAGCTCGAAGGTTTCGCAGAGGGCTTCTTTGTTGGCCTTTTTGCCTTTCGCCACGTCTTTGATGCCGTAGCGGGTATTGATCATGGGGTCTTTCGCGGGGTTCCAGACCTTATCGTCTATGCCGTTCAGTATTCCCCTTGCTTTACTTCTTTCAGCGCTCAGCAACAATTCCAGGCCATTCGCGCTGTGGAACAGTTCTTCCATGTAACTGGGAGACACGGTATTGAACCGCCAGCAGCATTTGATGGCCGAGGCCAGCGGGTTGATGGCGCCGTTCCAGTCCAGCATACCGCTTTTCCAGAGGTCGAAGGTCGGGATGAGGTACAATTTGTTCCATCCGAACTGCCCCTGGTACTGGGCGTTGTGAATGGTGACCACGGTGGAAATATCCTTCAGGCGTTTGTACTTGTAGGCATACTGCACCAGGAAAGGGATGAGGCCGGTGTGATGGTCGTGGCAGTGAATGACGTCCGGCTGGTGCTGCCATTCGTTCAGCCAGTCCAGCACCGCCACCTGGAAGGCCAGGAAACGTTCGGTGTCATTCATATAACCATACACGCCGGCAGTATCCAGCAGGCCAGGGATGTCCACCTGGTAAAGGTCGAAGCCCAGCACATTGTTGCTTTCTTTCCAGACGTTGAAGTGATACCAGTCGTGCCCGAGCCACAATCCGCCCTGGTGCACGAGTTCAAAACTGTTCTGCCCGTTTTCCCTGAAAGGGGTCCGATAGGCCGGCATCACCACCTTTGCGATGGCTCCCGCTTCATACTGGTATTTGGGCAAAGCCCCTACCACATCTCCAAGGCCGCCTACCTTGGCGACCGGGTAACATTCCGCGCTGACGTGTAATATTTCCATACTGCATATAATTTAAACCGATAAAGCCAGAATTCAAAGAATCGTTAATAAAATTAAAAAAGAATTATCCACCTGTTTAAGCCGATACAGGAAAAAGGAGCGGCAGGGCTAAAGCGGGAGGAGCATACCTGTCATTGCGAGGAGCAGCGGGGACAAAGTGGGAGGAGCGACGAAGCAATCTCCTGCATTGAATGGAGATGCCCGAGTATTATGAGATTGCTTCGTCGCCGCTCCTGCACAAAATCCGCGCTGCTCCTCGCAATGACGTGGCTTCTCCCAATGCGCAGATATCTCCCCTGTTATAAAAAAATAATACATTGCAATATGCAGTTCGGACGGCAGGACCTCAGCGTCCTTAACAATATCGATTTCAAATTGCCCGCGGAGCCGGTCTTTAACGGCGGCGTCCTTCGCGGCAAACCCGCTGCCTCGCCCGCGATCAGGCTGGGCGCTACCAGCTGGAACCGGAAAGACTGGCTGGGCGGTGTGTTTCCCAAAGGCACCAAAGAAAAGGACTTCCTGTCCGAATATGCCAAACACTTCAACAGCGTGGAGCTGAACGCCACCCATTATAAGATCTACCCGCCGGAGACGATCCGCGGCTGGGCGGAGAAAGTGAGTAATCCTGACTTCCGTTTCAGCCCGAAGGTGCCCCAGAGCATCAGTCATTACAGCAACCTGGTGAACGCCAAAGACCAGACGGACGCCTTCCTGGAAGGCTTGCTGGCCTTTGAGGACAAGCTCGGCCCCATCTTCATGCAGATGAGCGAAAGCTACAGCCCTGCGCGCAAAGACCTGCTGTTCACTTACCTGGCCTCCCTCCCAAAGGATCTGAACTTTTTCCTGGAGCTGCGGCACCCGGACTGGTTCACCGATCCCCATCACAGTACCACCCTTTATCATAATCTCCGCAACCTGGGCATCGGCCTGATCATTACGGACACGGCCGGCCGCCGGGATGTGGTGCATATGCACCTGCCGGTGCCCCGGGCCATGATCCGCTTCGTGGGCAACAGCCTGCACCCCACGGACTACCAGCGGGCGGACGATTGGGTGAACCGGCTGGCCTTCTGGCTGGCAAACGGGCTGGAAGAAGCCTATATTTTCATGCATATGCATGACGATACGGCGGTTCCTGAAATGGCGATTTACCTTGCCGAAAAGCTGGAAGCCGCCACAGGCCTGACAATCAGGAAACCATACATCCACCGGGAAAATACTCTCTTTTAGGGCCTGTTTTAACAGTCTGGTGAATGTATTATTTTCGCCCTCATGATCAAGCGAGAATTGCTGGAAAAGCTCGGCCAAGACCTGAAAGGCGAATTGTATACAGATGATATCATGCGCACCCTGTACGCCACGGACGCTTCCGCATACCGGGAAATGCCCCTGGCGGTAGCCATCCCTGAAAATGAACAGGACATCAAAACCCTTATCCGGTTTGCCCGGGAGCACAAGACCTCGCTGATCCCCCGGACCGCCGGCACTTCGCTGGCAGGCCAGGTGGTAGGGAACGGCATTATCGTGGACGTTTCCAAAAAATTCACCCGCATCCTGGAGATCAATACAGACGAGCACTGGGTACGCGTACAACCCGGCGTGATCCGCGACGAGCTGAACCTGTTCCTTACTTCCCACGGTTTCTATTTCGGCCCCGAGACCTCCACGGCCAACCGAGCGATGATCGGCGGCATGGTGGGAAACAACTCCTGCGGCTCCAATTCCGTGGTATATGGCAGCACCCGCGAACACCTGCTGTCTGTGAACGCCATCCTCAGCGACGGCAGCGACGCCACTTTTGGCGCCCTTACAACGGATGAATTCCATGCCAAATGCGAGGCAAACGACGAAAGGCTTGAAACAACCGTATATAAACAGATCCGCACCCTGCTGGGCAATGCGGACAACCAGCGGGAAATACGGAAAGAATTCCCCAAACCGGAGATCCTGCGCCGCAATACCGGCTACGCGGTAGATATGCTGCTGGAAACGGCGCCGTTCACCGCCGGGAAAGAAGACTTCAACTTCTGTAAGCTCATTGCCGGCTCCGAAGGCACCCTGGCTTTCCTGACGGAGATCAAACTGAACATTTCGCCGCTGCCGCCCAAAGAAGGCGGCCTGCTGTGCGTACATTTTAATACGATCGACGAGTCCCTGCGGGCGAACATCATCGCCATGCGCTACAAACCCAGCGCCAGCGAACTGATCGATCATTTTATCCTGGAATGCACGAAGGACAATATCGAACAGCGTAAAAACCGCTTTTTCGTGGAAGGGGACCCGGGAGCCATCCTGGTCGTAGAATTCCTGCGCAACACCCGTGAAGAGATCATTGAAGTGGCGGACAGGCTGAAGGCGGACCTGCAGGCTGCCGGGCTGGGATACCACTTCCCCCTCCTGTTCGGCGACGACACCAAAAAGATATGGACGCTCCGCAAAGCGGGCCTGGGCCTGCTGAGCAACCTCCCCGGCGATGAAAAGGCCGTACCCGTGATAGAAGACACGGCCGTGGCCGTGGAAGACCTCCCGGCCTACATCGCGGAATTCAACCGGATACTGGAGAAATACGACCTGTTTTCCGTCCACTACGCCCACGCCGGCAGCGGTGAGATCCACCTCCGCCCTATCCTCAACCTGAAGACCGAAGAAGGCAACCAGCTGTTCCGCACCATCGCGGAAGAGATCGCTACCCTCGTTAAAAAATACAATGGTTCCCTGAGCGGCGAGCATGGAGACGGGCGCCTGAGAGGCGAGTTCATCCAGCAGATGATAGGCCCGAAAAACTACCAGCTGCTGCGCCAGGTGAAATATACCTGGGACCCGGAGAACATCTTCAACCCGCATAAGATCGTGGACACGCCGTCTATGAACAGCAACCTGCGGTACGAGCCAGGGAAAAAAGCCCCGGACCTGAAGACCATTTTTCACTTCCCGTACCAGACCATCCTCCAGCACGCGGAGCAGTGCAACGGCTCCGGGGACTGCCGCAAAACACAACTCAGCGGCGGCACCATGTGCCCCAGCTACATGGCCACCCGCAGCGAAAAAGATACTACCCGCGCCCGGGCGAACATCCTGCGCGAAGTACTCACGAACTCCACCAAAGAAAACAAGTTCGATTCCAAAGAAATATACGACGTACTGGACCTTTGCCTTGCGTGCAAGGGCTGTAAGTCCGAATGCCCCTCCAACGTGGATGTGGCGAAGATGAAAATGGAATTCCTGCAACACTATTACGATGCAAACGGCGTAAGCATGCGCACCTGGATGATCGCGAATTTCAGGATGCTCACCAGCCTGGCCGCTATCGCACCGGGCATTTACAACTGGCTCGTAAAAGGCGACCTGTCCAGCAGGCTCATCAAACGGTTCTCCGGCTTTGCGGCAGACCGTTCCATGCCCACGCTGGAAAAGAAGACGCTGCGCAAATGGCTGAAACAAAACCCGCAGCCCGTTACACAGGCGCGGAAAGTATACCTCTTCTGCGACGAGTTCACCAACTACAACGATACGCATGTGGGCATCAAAGCTGTGAGCCTGCTGCGCAAACTGGGTTACGAAGTAATACCGGTGGAGCACCCGGAAAGCGCGCGCGCCCTCCTGTCCAAAGGTTTCCTGCGTAAAGCGAAAACGATCGCGGAAAAAAATGTACAACTCTTCAGCAAACTCATCAGCGAACAAACTCCGCTGGTAGGTATAGAACCCTCCGCCATACTGGGTTTCAGGGATGAATACCCGGATCTGGTGAGCGATGAGCTGCGCAACACGGCGAAACAGCTCGCCAAAAATGTATACATGGTGGATGAGTTCCTGTCCATGGAAGCGGACCTGGGACATATCCGCAGTGATATGTTCAAAGGCGCGGATAAAAAGATCAAACTGCACGGGCATTGCCAGCAGAAGGCGCTCAGCAGCGTGCTGCACAGCAAAAAGATACTGAGCCTCCCGCAGGGTTACGCCGTGGAGGTGATCCCTTCCGGATGCTGCGGCATGGCCGGTTCATTCGGTTATGAGAAAGAACACTACGATGTGTCCATGAAAATCGGCGAACTGGTATTGTTCCCCGCCGTGCGCAATGCCACGGAAGGAACGCTGATAGCCGCGCCGGGCACCAGCTGCCGCCACCAGATCAAAGACGGCACAGGCGCAAAGGCGCAGCATCCCGTGGAGATATTGTTCGACGCGCTGGCGTAATTTACAGCTGTAAATCACCGTCAGAAAGATATTCAACCATTCCGGGAGCGCTTTATACAGCGCTCCCTTTTTGTTATGGCAGTATAATTGCTGGACCAGTGGCAACACCAATATTCCTGCATTATGAAGCCCATACTCCAAACCCTGTTCATTTCAGTTATAACGATGGCCGCCTGTAACAACGCGGCCAAAAAACCGGCTACTGACAGCACCGCCATAGAGCCGCCCGCCGCCGTAGCCACAGGGGACAGCCTGCCCGCCCCCTACGCCACGGACACCGTGCGGAACAACAGCACAGTGATAGGCTGGCCCGAAGGCAAAACGCCGAAAGCACCCGCCGGATTCACCGTACAAAAGTTCGCCAAAGACCTGAAGAACCCGCGCTGGATCTATGTGCTCCCGAACGGGGACATCCTCGTGTCCGAAGCCAATAAAAAGCCCCGCAGCCCCAGCGCGGACCGCATCACGATCTTCCGGGACACCAATGGCGACGGCCTCCCGGACCAGCAGCATATCTTCATGAGCAAACTCAATTCCCCCTTTGGCATGGCGCTGATAGGCGACCAGTTTTACGTAGCCAATACGGATGCCCTGATGGTATACCCTTACAAAACCGGCGCAACAGAAATAAAAGACAAAGGCAAAAAACTGCTGGACCTCCCCGTTGGCGGCTATAACAATCACTGGACGCGGAACATCCTCGCATCCAAAGACGGGAAAAAGATCTATATCTCCATCGGCTCCGGCAGCAATGTGGCGGAGCATGGCATGGCGAATGAAATACGCCGCGCAAACATCCTGGAAGTAAATGCGGACGGGAGCGGCGAGGTGGTATATGCGGCCGGCCTTCGCAATCCCGTAGGGATGGACTGGGCGCCGGGCACCAATACCCTGTATACCGTCGTGAATGAACGTGATATGCTCGGGGATGATCTTGTACCGGATTACCTCACCAGCGTTCAATCCGGCGGCTTTTACGGCTGGCCTTACTCTTACTTCGGGCAACATGAAGACCCGCGTATACAGGGTGCGGATAAAAAGCCGGACCTGGTGGCGAAGTCCATTGTACCCGAGCTGGGCCTGGGTGCGCATACCGCTTCGCTGGGCCTTGTTTTTTACACGGGCAATACTTTTCCGGATAAGTACAAAGGCGGTGCGTTCATCGGCCAGCGCGGCTCCTGGAACCGTTCCGTATTGTCAGGGTATAAGGTGGGATATGTGCCTTTCAGCAATGGTAAACCCTCCGGTAAGATGGAAGACTTCCTGACCGGGTTCATTTCCGATATCGATAAATCGGAAGTATATGGAAGACCGGTATGTGTGGCCGTTGCCAAAGACGGCGCGCTGCTGGTGACGGACGATGCGGCCAATACCATCTGGCGGGTGTCGCCTTCAAAATAAAAAAGGAACGGCTGGCCATAACAGTCAGCCGTTCCCAGGTATGCACATTGTCAGAATTGCCTGGTGAGATAAAACTTCCCGCCGGTATGCTCATACAAACCGATGAGCCACTTCCCGTCCAGCTTACCCGGCTCCGTGAGCGTAGCCCGGAGTGAAAAGCTCCCCGATCCTCCGCGTATATAGTGATATTCAGCCGTTAATTCCCTGCTGCGGATCCCGTATCTGCCCACCCCTTTGAGGGCCGCGTCTTCATTGCCGTCATACACCGTCATCGTGCTATCCTTTTCAAAGATCACGGTGTAGAAATGATCGGGTTGATGAAACATGGTGTCCCCCGGTGCGGGCGACTGGTAAAAGCCGTACTGTCCTTTCCACGTGCCGGTGAGCTGCGTGGGGAACTGGTCTTTGGGTATCCGCTCTTTTTTGCAGGCGAAAAGGCTGACCGTCAACAGCACCAGCATGTATGGTTTCAGTTTCATTTTCCGGGGTTTATCATGCTAAGTTACGCTCCATCCACATGGCCTTTTACCACATAAATGTGTGAAATACACGAACAAATGGCGGCGGAAAGCTGTTAGTTATCCTGAATATGAACCCATCAGCAAGAACCCTCATATGCCTCCTATGTATGCTGGCCGGCATCCCCGGAAACGCCCCTGCACAAACGGGCGAACTCTCGCTGGCAGAATGTTTTCGCCTCGCCCGGCACAAAAACCTGGCGGTGGAGCAGGCCCGCGTTTCGCTGAACGCGCGGCAATACCAGCTGAAGGCCGAACAGACCAGTTACTTCCCGAAAATAGACCTGCTGGCCGGTTATAATTACCTCAGCCGCCCGCTGGAGATCAACCTCCAGCAGGTAAAGGACGGTATCGTGGAAGGCTCATCCCGGCAAAGCCTTTCCGCGGCGAACAATGTGTTCAAAGAGATCACCGGCAACGATCTGCCGCAATCCGTGCAGGACCGCATCTACAATACTTCAAAAGATATCATCGGCGCGGTATACCCGAATTACAACCCGCCGCTCAGCAAACAAAGTTATTTCACCGCGGCGCTCGGCCTGCGGCAGCCTATTTACCTCGGTGGCAAACTCTCCACCGCCAGGGACATTGCGAAGGCCGAATACGAATCCGGCATCATCAACGTGGAGCTGGTGGAAAAACAAATGGACTTTGCACTGGCCGCGGCATACATCCGTGTATTGTATTTTAATACGATGATCAGCTCGCAGGACCGTGTGATCACCGCCATGGAAAAAAACGAACGGTATGCCACCTCGCTGGTGAACAACGAGATCATTCCACCCTACCAGCGCAACTGGGCCACGGTGGCGCTTACCTTCGCACAGTCCCGCAGGAGGAACCTGGAGCTGGAAAAACTCAACGGGCTCACCGAACTGAAACGTTTATTGCAGGTACCGCAGGATACAACCATCACGATCACGGATACACTCCGTTACCGCGAGCTGGCCGGCACCGCTCCCCCAGAGGATTTCTGGAAAGGCAACCCGGCTTACAAAGCAGTGGAAAGCAAAACCGCCCTGGCGGAGAGTACTGTAAAAGCCAGCCGCTCGCTGAACCTGCCGAACATCTTCGGCATCGCCAGCCTGAACCTCTACCAGCGCGACCTGCCCGTGATCACGCCGCCATGGCTGGTAGGCGTTGAAATGCAATGGACATTGTTCAGCGGCTTCAGCAATCAGAAACGCGTGAAAGCCACGCAGCTGTATGTACAGGAAGCAAAGATCGCGGCGGACAACACACAGGCGCTGCTGGAAGCGGGCGCCACGGTAGTGCGCAACAAAGTAACGGTGCTGGAGCGGGATATGCTGTCCCTCGCGCAGGCGCGCGACCAGGCGCAACTCACCACCACACAGGTGCAGGAACGGCTGGCGGAGCAGCTTTCTTCGGTAAAAGACGTAAATGAAGCGCTGCTGGTGGAAGAAGAGCTTGGAAAAGCTTATTATACCGCGCTATTCGCATACCTGCTCACGGCCGCGGAATATTATAATCTCATTGGTAGTCCTCAACAAATCACCACGCTGTTACAATGAAAAGATTCCTGTCTCAATACTGGGCTTTGCTGATCCCCGTCATCATCCTGCTGATAGCGGTACTGTTCCTGATGCGCAACCCCGCCTCAAAGGACAATACGGTCATTGGCATGGTGGACGCTTCTTATGTGGACGTGGCCGCTGAATTCCCCGGCAGGCTGGACTCGCTGCTGGTGGAGCAGGGCGATACCGTGCGGGAAGGGCAGCTGCTGGGCGTGCTGCGCACCACGGAAATAAACGCCATCCGCAAACAGGCGGAAGCCGCCATCGAAGCCGCTTCCTCCCAGGTGAAGCTGCTGGAAAAAGGCGCAAGGCCGGAAGTGATCAGAAACGCGGGCAACCTGTACAAGATCGCGCAGGACCAGTACGACCTGGCGCAGAAGACCTATCATCGCATGGAGCGGCTGTATAACGACAGCGTAGTATCCGGCACCGAAAAAGACATCATCTACTTCAAATACCAGGCGGCCAAAAAAGAAATGGAAATCGCAAAGCTGAACCAGGAGATGCTGGAAAAAGGCACCCAGCCCGAAATTATCCAAACGGCCACCGCCATCCTGAAGCAGGCGGAGCAGGGTTACGAGCTCACCAAGGCGCTCACGGACAATACCCGCATTTATGCGCCTGCAAACGGTATTATCTCCTCGCTGGTGATCCACCAGGGCGAGATTGTGAGCATCGGTTACCCGATGATGACGCTGCAAAAGAACATGTCTTATTTTATGCGGTTCAACATCCGGCAGGACAGGGCGGCCGCGCTGCCGCTGGGCGCCAAGGCCCGTGTGCGGGTGCCGGGCTGCGATCCGGAAGTGTTTGAAGTAGCGGTGTCCGCCGTGGCGCCTTCCCTGGAGTTTGCAAACTGGGTGCCGGTGAAAGACAAAGGGTCTTTTGAGCTGCGCACCTTTACGATAGAGCTGAAACCTGTAAATGTGACCGCCATCCGGGGCCTGCGGCCGGGCATGACGGCCTCCTTGCAAATGCCATGATCAGGGCCATCCTACACATTACCCTCCGGGAATGGAAACGCATTCTCACCCGGCCGGACCATTGCCTGGTGCTGCTGGTGATGCCTGCGTTCCTCTTTTTCTTTTATGCATACATTTATGAGAAACAACAGGCGGAAGACCTGCCGGTGGCGATCTGGGACGAGGACCACTCTCCCGTTTCCCGGCAGATCACCTTCCTCCTCGAACAAACGCCCAGCATCCACATCACACATGCCGTGAGCAGCCAAGCGGAGCTGGAGCAGCTGATGCAGTCGCAGCAGATCACCGGCGCCGTTCATTTCCCTAAAAACCTGGAGAAAGATATCAAAAGCAGGCACCCCGTGAAAGTCTCCATCTTCACCAACGCCGCGTCGCTGGTGCCCGGCAAACTGATCTATAAAGACGCTACTACCGTGATCGTCACCGCCGGCTCGGGCGTGAACCTCCAGAAGTTCATGAAAACGGGGATGACCGAAGAAAAGGCCATGGCCCTGATCATGCCGGTGAGCCTCACCACCTATCCTTTGTACAATCCCACCTACAATTACCAGCATTACCTGGTGCCCGGGCTTATCACCGTGGCGCTGCAAATGATGATCATCATGGTGGCGGTATTGCTGCTGAATAAAGAGTGGAGCGAAGGAACCATGGACGAACTGCGGCACATGGCGCGCAACAGCGCGGGAAACATCATTGCCGGGAAAACGCTGGCGCATCTGGGCGTATCCTGGGTGAACTTCGTGCTGATCACCGGCATCATTTTCCCCTTCTTTGCGCTGGATCATCCCGGCACTACGTTTCATCTTTTTATCCTGTTCAATTTCCTGGCCCTGGCCTGTATCGGTATCGGGCTGATGATCTCCGCGCTGGCCGGGGATGCCATGCTGGCGCTGGACGTAGGCCTGTTCTATACCTCGCCGGCATTTGTATTCAGCGGCTTCACCTTCCCGCGCTGGGGCATGCCCTGGTATGATCAGTACTACGCTAACCTGATGCCCTACACGCCGTTCCTCGATGCGTTTTTTAAAGTGTATTTTATGGAGCTGCCGCTCAGGTACGCCATGCCCGAGGTCATCAAACTCCTGTTGTTTATTGGTTTTACATTCTTTATCGCCGTATTCTTTTTGCAACTGCGGCTCAATAAAACAGTAACCCATGTTATTCCGCTTACTGCTCCGGGAAGTGAAAATGGTGGCGCATGATCACAGCCTGCTGCTGACTCTGCTGATAGCTCCGCTGCTGTATGCTTTTTTTTACGGCAGCATTTACTCTTACAAAACGGAGGAAGAAGTGCCTATTGCCGTGGTGGACGAAGACGGCAGCGGTCTTTCCCAAACCCTCATCCGCCAGATAGACAACACGCAGATGGTGGATGTGGCGGCCGTCACCACCCTCGAAAAAGCAAAAGAGAGCATGTACTACGGGCATACACAAGGTTTCCTTTACATCGAAAAAGGCATGGAGAAAAAAGTGTTGAGCCTGCAACAGGCCAATATGGTACTGGCCGTGAATGCCGCGCGTTTCCTGCCTTCCAGCGATGTGATGGGCGCCATCACGCAGGTGGGCCTCACCGTGGGCGCAGGCGTGAGGCTGCAATATCTTCAGAAGCAGGGTATGAACACAGAAGCATCCATGCAGGAAGTAATGCCCGTGACGCCGGACTTCCGCCCGATGTTCAACACCCGGACGGACTACGGCACCTTCCTGCTACCGGGCCTCCTGGCCATGATCCTCCAGCAGACGCTGCTGCTGGGCCTGGCGGGCGGCACGGCGGCGGAAAAACAAAAACAGACCTTTGGCGCGTGGATGGAAATGGCGGGCAATAACCTTTCCGTGGCCCTATGGGGCAAAGGGATGTTTTATTTTATCCTGTTTTGCTGTTACGCGTTTTTCTTCCTCACGGTCAATTTCCGGGTGCTGCACTTACAGCTGCTGGGCAATGCCTGGGAACTGGCGCTGGTCACCGCACTGTTCCTGCTCAGCCTCATACCGATGGGCATATTCACCGGCCTGCTGTTCCGCTCGCAGCTGCTCTGCACGCAACTGCTCGCATTTTCCACTTATCCTATCTTCCTCATTACAGGCTATACCTGGCCCATTGCACAGCTGCCGGAGGGGCTGAAGTTTGTATCCGCCTTATTGCCCATTACGCCGTTCCTGGGGCTGTACCAGGGCATCGTGCAGCAGGGGGCGCATATCACAGACCGCCTGCCGGACCTGTATCACCTCTGTATCCTCTGGGTATTTTACACCTTTATATGCCTGCTGAAAATGAAATATACCGCTCACAAATCCCCAAGGCCTTATGCAGCAGTCTAAAGCCGGCATACTGATCACCCTCATGCTGGGCACGCTCATGGCCAGCCTCGATTCCAGCATTGTGAACATTTCCCTCCCCGTGATGCAGGAGCAGTTCGGCGTGCGGATGGATGAAGTGCAATGGGTGGTCACCGCGTATATGATCGCATTTTCCGTATTTATGCCGCTTACCAACTGGCTGAAGAACCGCATCGGATTTTTTAACCTGTATGTGATCAGCCTGAGCGTATTCACTTTCGGCTCCCTGCTTTGCAGCATGTCCAAAAGCCTGGAATGGCTGGTAGTGAGCCGTGTGATACAGGCGGTTGGCGGCGGCGCCCTGCAACCCACGGTACTGGCGATGCTCACTTACATTTTTCCGCCTGAAGTAAGAGGGAAAATGCTGGGATGGTGGGGATTTGGCGTGGTGCTGGGCCCCGCCCTCGGGCCTACGCTCGGCGGGATACTCACGGAGCACCTGGGCTGGCCTTCCATTTTCTACATCAATGTGCCCATCGGGGCAATCGCTTTTTCCATGAGCTTTTATTTCCTCGGTTTTATGCGGAGGCAGGAAAAGGTCCGTCAAAAATTCGACACGCCGGGGTTCCTGTTGCTCACTACCTTTCTCATTTCCTTACAGCTGGGCATTTCGCGGCTGGAAAAAGACAGCATCACGCTGTACGGCATCATCATCTACTTCGCCGTTTCCCTGCTGGCGCTGCTTTTTTTTATACTCTGGGAGCGCAGCCGTGTGGATGGTATTTACGATATCCGCATCTTCCGCAACATTAAGTTCGTTTCCGCGCTGATGGTCACCGCCGTGCGGTCCGCCGCTCTTTTTGGCGGCGTGTTCCTGCTGCCTTTTCTTTTGCAGCGGCACATGCATTTCTCCGAAATGAACGCAGGGTTGCTGCTGCTGCCCGGCTCCGTGTCGCTGGCCATCCTCATGCCCATTTCCGGCAGCTGGGTGGACCATCACAGCCCGCGCGGCATCGTGGTCATTGGCCTGTTGCTGCTGGCCCTCACCATGGTACTGTTCGGCCGGGTGGACGTTGGCACCGGCGTGGGGATGATCATACTTGCTATGTTTATCCGCGGCGTGGGCCTTGGTTGTCTCACAACGCCCATCACGGTGGCCACCGTCAACTCGGTAAAACCTTCGCTGATCACGCAGGCTTCCTCGCTGAATAACCTGGTGCTGCAGGTAGCAGGCGCTTCGGGCGTTGCTTTGCTCTCTGTTGTACACCAGCAGACGAGGAATCATTACCTCCGGCAGCATTTCACAGAAGCCGAGGCGGAACATATGGGCCTTCAATACGGGTTCACCGTTTCCGCCGTGCTGCTGGTCTGCGCCATTATCCCCGCCCTCTTCATTTCGTCCAAAAAAAGCGCGAAAGTGCAGGCCGTGACCGAATAAACATCCCCGGGTATGGCGGATCGCCTTCACATAAAAATTCAGGGCGTGCGCCGCGCCCCGATCACATGCCTTAAAAATTTGTACTTTTACATCATGGGTAAAAAGACCGGACCGATAGGCGTTTTTGATTCAGGTTATGGCGGGCTCACCGTACTGAAAGAGATCGTAAAGGAATTGCCGCAATATGACTACATCTATCTTGGCGACAACGGGCGCGCGCCATATGGCATCCGCTCCTTCGAAACCGTTTACCATTACACGCTCGAATGCGTGCAGCACCTCTTCAGGATGGGCTGCCACCTCGTGGTACTCGCCTGCAACACCGCTTCCGCAAAGGCTTTGCGTACTATCCAGCAGAACGATCTGCCGGGGATAGACCCTGAAAAAAGAGTACTGGGCATCATCAGGCCCACCACGGAAATTGTGGGGGATTACTCTAAAAGCAGGCAGGTGGGCATTTTCGGCACTTCGGGCACCGTCAATTCACAGAGTTATCCCATCGAGATAGAAAAATTTTTCCCGGACATCACCGTATACCAGCAGGCCTGCCCCATGTGGGTGCCGCTGGTGGAGAACAATGAATACAGCAGCGAAGGCGCGGATTATTTTATCAATAAATACATCCGCCAGCTGATGGTGCAAAGCGGGGATATTGACACGATCGTGCTGGGCTGCACCCATTACCCCCTGTTGGCGGATAAAATACAAGCGCATTTGCCGCCGGATGTGACGCTGCTTTCACAAGGTACCATCGCGGCGAAGAGCCTGGCGGACTATCTCGAAAGGCACCCCGAAATGGCCGCCAAATGCAGCACCGGAGGCACGCGGGAGTTCTACACCACGGACGATACCGAAACCTTCGACAGGCAGGCCGGCATCTTTTTTGAAGAACCGGTGAGCAGCAAACATCTCAACCTTTAAGGACATTCTTTCAAAATAATTCGTAATTTGATGTAAAGACAACTATTTATGCTGAGTAAAACCATACAGGAAGCGCTGAACGCGCAAATCGGGCTGGAAGCCGCTTCATCACAGGCATACCTCGCCATGGCATCATGGGCGGATATTCAACCCGGCCTCCAGGGCGTTTCTGAATTCTTCTATAAGCAATCGGACGAAGAAAGGGTGCATATGCTTAAACTGATCAAGTTTGTGAACGAACGCGGCGGCTTTGGCATCGTGCCTCACCTGGGCCAGCCGATTATCACTTTCCAGTCCATCAAACGTGTGTTCGAAGAATTCCTCGCGCATGAGATCAAAGTGTCCGAAAGCATCAATGACCTCGTGCATATGGCGCTCCAGGAAAAAGACTACGCGACCCACAATTTCCTGCAATGGTACGTGTCCGAGCAGATCGAAGAAGAAAGACTCGCCCGCACCCTGAACGAAAAGCTGGAAATGATCGGCGAAGATAAAAGCGGCCTCTACCTTTTCGACCGCGACATCCTCAACTTCCGCCTGCAGATCAGCGGCGGCGGCGGTGGCGGCAGAGGCGGCCATTAAACCTTACTGTAAAGATCCTTATGAAACGCCTGGCCTGTACGCCGGGCGTTTTAATTTCCCTCCATTCCGCGCGCCCTCAGCGACCCGAAAAAATTGATGCTGCCGATACCCGTCATTACAGGAAATGTGGTGAAAGAAGATACTAAAATGTATATGGCTGCCGGTATAGACGGGTATGTGCTGAAACCTTTCAAAGAAGCGGAAATGCCTGAAAAACCCGGGGCCTTCCGGCAGGTGGGAAAATAAAACCACGCCCGAAGCGTGGTTTCCGTGAGTTATCCCGGCTGGTAGCAATCATTTGGGGTAGCCGGGGTTTAATAATTTCGCTAACAATGTATGAACCGGCAGGCAAGATTAATGCCATGCTATAACTCATTCATTTTCATACATGCGCTACCGTTTATCTTGTTCGATTCTGCACAAATCTGTCCGCTACCGGACAGATTCTCATTCCACATAATCGAGGTCTTTTTCGAATGTTTCATCCAGCCCGCGCAGCGCGAGCAGTGCAATGATCATGGTAAGCAGGCCAACGGCCCCGGCGCTGTAAAGCACGCCCCACGAGGGTTTCAGGAAAAGGAACAAAGTAGTGAGCGGGATCACCGCGCCCCTTACAAAATTGGGAACGGTGGTGGCCACCGTCGCGCGAAGGTTCGTGCCGAACATTTCCGCGGCTACGGTTACGAACAATGCCCAGTAACCATTGGTGAAACCGAGCAATACACAGAAGATATAAAACGTGTTGATGTCTTTGAAAGGGAGGAATAAATACACCGCTACCATCGCGGCGGACAGCAGCAGGAACAGCAGGATGATCTTCTTACGGCTGCGCACCAGCTGGCTCAGCAAGCCGCTGGCAATATCGCCGAACACCTGCCCCGCAAAAGCCAGCATCACCGCTTTGCCGGCCACTACGGGCGCATTCAGCTGCATCGCTTTGCCAAACTCCGGTGAAAACGTAATGAGAATACCTACCGCAAACCAGATCGGTAAACCGATGGCGATACATTGCAGGTAACGCAATGCGCGGCGGCCGTTTGTGAACAAAGAGATAAAACTTCCTCTCGATATCTGCATCGCTTTTGTTTTCGCGTAAATGCCGGACTCGAACACCCGCACGCGCAGCAGCAGTAAAAGTAAACCAAGGCCGCCGCCGATAAAATACGAGATACGCCATTCAAAAAGGTCCGCCATAAAATATGCCATGATAGCGCCGATCACGCCCAGCGTGGCCACCAGCGTGGTACCGTAGCCCCGTATTTTGCGCGGCAGCACTTCGGCAACGAGCGTCACTCCCGCGCCTAGTTCCCCCGCCAGGCCGATGCCCGCAATAAAACGCATAAAAGCATATTGCGGCACCGTCTCCACAAAACCATTCGCGAGGTTCGCCAGGGAATAGATCAGGATAGAACCGAACAGCACGGACAGTCTTCCTTTTTTATCGCCCAGCACACCCCAGATAATGCCGCCGATGAGCAGGCCGAACATCTGCATATTAAGCAGCATCGCGCCGGTGTGCAGCAGGGCATCGTCCCGCAGGCCGAGGGATTGCAGGCTGGGCACCCGTACTACGCTGAAAAGAAAAAGGTCGTACATATCTACCAGGTAACCGAATGCCGCCACCAGTACAGGCAGGCGCAGCAGTTCCCTGGCCGTGGAATTTGAATTGCTCATGAGTCGGGTTTAAGGTTATAATCTGGAAATGGTCAGGCCGCCGTCCACCATCAATACCTGCCCGGTGGAATAAGGCAATGCGCCGGAAGCCAGCATGGCCGCGGCTTTGCCCACATCGTCCGGGTATCCCCAGCGGGGCTGCACCAGCAGGCCGTTCTCTATCAGCCTGTCATATTTTTCCTGTACGCCGGCGGTCATGTCCGTTGCGATCACACCGGGCCGCACTTCGTATACCGGTATGCCGTGCGCGCCCAGGCGGACGGCGAACAGCTGCGTCATCATACTAAGACCCGCTTTTGCGATGCAATATTCGCCCCTGTTTACAGAAGCCACGGTGGCGGAAATGGACGAGATGTTGATGATACATCCATTCAGCCCCGGCGTTTCTATCATGCGGCCGGCCACGGCCTGGGTGAGAAAAAACGCGCCTTTGAGATTGGTATCCAGCAGGCGGTCGTAGCTTTCTTCCGTGGTTTCAAGGATGTCTTTTCTTTCTTTCGGCGCCACGCCCGCATTGTTCACCAGCACATGCAGCACCCCGAAATGCCCATAGGCTTTTTGCAGCACCCTTGCGCGCTGCGCTGCGTCGGATACATCGCCGGGACAGTAGATGACATCCGTGCCGGCGGCCCGCAGGGATTGTAAGGTCTCCTGTACCGCTTCTTCGGGGCGCACGCCGTTGATGGCAAGATCAAAACCATGCTGCGCGAGGTGCTGCGCAATGCCTAAACCGATGCCCCGGCTGCCGCCGGTAATAAGCGCTGTTCTTCTTTTCATAACGGATCGATGTTTACCCAGCAGCGTTTAGCCCAGCTTTCCAGGCCTTTTTCCGCCAGTTGTACGCCTTTGGCGCCTTCCCGCAGGTTCCAGGGAAAGGGCTCGTTTTTGACCACGTGACGCAGGAATAACTCCCATTGTACCTTAAATGCATTATCGTACGTTTCCTGGTCCGGCACTTTGGCCCAGCCTTCGAAAAATTTAATGGGCTGCTCCACATCCGGGTTCCATACCGGCTTCGGGGTGTGGCCGTAGTGTTGTACATAACAGTCGCGGAGGCCGGCAACGGCCGAGCCGTGTGTGCCGTCCACTTGTAACGTGAGCAGATCGTCCCGCCGCACACGGGTGGTCCATGATGAATTGAAGTGTGCGATGACGCCGTTTTCCAGTTCAAAGGTGGCGTAAGCCGCATCGTCCGCCGTGCAGGCGTAGGGCCGGCCTTTTTCATCGATCCTTTCGGGGATGTGCGTAGCGCCCAGGCAGGATACGGCTTTTACTTCGCCGAAAAGATTATCCAGCACATACCGCCAGTGACACAACATATCGAGGATAATACCGCCTTCCTCCTCTTTCCTGTAATTCCAGCTGGGGCGCTGCGCCGGGATGGAATGGCCTTCGAACACCCAGTAGCCGAACTCTCCTTTCACAGACAATATGCGGCCGAAGAATCCCTGCTGTATCAGCCGTTTCAGGCGCAGCAGGCCGGGCAGCCAGAGTTTGTCCTGCACCACGCCGTGTTTCAGGCCGGCGGCTTCGCAGAGGTGGTATAGTTCCATGGCTACGGCGGTGCCGGAGGCAATAGGTTTTTCGCAATAGATATGTTTGCCGGCGGCTACCGCTTTGCGGATACATTCCGCGCGTTTGCCGGTGGTCTGCGCGTCAAAATAAATGCTGTAACGCGCGTCCTGCAATACGGCGTCCAGGTCCGTGGAATAAGCGGTGATGCCGCTCTTTTCCGCCAGGGCCTTCAGCTTCGCCATGTTGCGGCCTACCAGCACCGGCTCCGGGAGAATGTATTCCGTATCGCTGAGCTTTACGCCGCCCTGCTGGATGATGGGCACCATGGAGCGCAGGAGATGCTGGTTCGTGCCCATCCTGCCGGTCACGCCGTTCATAATGATGCCGATGCGGTGTACTGTCTTTTGTGTATCTGCCATGTGATTTTGTTTTCGAAGCATGTTGATGATGTTCCCCGGATCAGCACCGTACGATGCGAAGAACTGTTCTTTGTGTTCCCGGCATTTTGACGATGCGTCATTCCATCAGCAATGATCCAGGTACGCCCGTTTGATCTTATCGAGGAATACCAGCTGGTCGCCCGCCCAGTATTCAGTGGAAAATATCTCTACTTCATGATATCCTTTAAAGCCCGTCGCTTCCACCCATTGCCGTATCTGTTTCACCGGGATGCAGCCCTCTCCCATCAGCGCACGGTCCAGCAGCAGGTCGCGGGTGGGCACGCGCCAGTCGCAGATGTGAAAGGCAAACAGCTTGCCGTTGCTGCCGCAGCGGTTTATTTCCTGGTGCAGCGCGGGGTCCCACCAGAGGTGGTATACATCCACCGCCACACCTACAAAAGGAGAGTTTAACTGCTGGGCGAGGTCATTCGCCTGCGCCAGCGTATTGATGGCTGAGCGGGTGTCCGCGTACATCGGGTGCAGCGGCTCTATCGCCAGCCTGACGCCGGCGGCTTTCGCGTAAGGTTCTATCGCGGCGATTCCTTCAGCGATCTGTTTGCGCGAGGTTTCCAGCGGCTGGCCGGCGGCCGCGCCGCATACCAGCACGATCATGGGGGCGCCCAGGGCCTCCGCCTCTTCGATGGCGCGGAGATTGTCTTCGATAGCGAGCTTTCGCGCCGCGGCATCTGTATGCGGGAAAAAACCGCCCCTGCAAAGAGATACCACATCCAGCCCCGCTTCCCGGAGCATACGGCCCGTGGCGGCAACGTCCCGCCCCTCCAGCGCGTCGCGCCAAACGGTGATGCCGCTTACCCCCGCCCTGGGATATGCTTCCGCAATTTGCTCTATAGATAGCGGTTTCGTGGTGATCGTATGTACACAAAGCCTGTTCATTTCACACAGTTGAAGAACGTATAATAAGATTCCCCGGTGATGAAGCCCTGTACGGTGAGCGCCAGCTCCCGCATATGATAATCGCCCCACATGCAGGACTCACCATAGGGCGCCTGGCCTTCCTTCGGCGTATAGTCCCAGCCGTTAGGCCGGTGATAGATCGTGTGCAGCAATAATCCCTGGTGCGCGGGGTCCGTACTGAGATAAGGCTCCTCCAGCAGGGTTTGGAGGATGGTGAGGCCGGCCTGGAAATATTTGCCGCCTTCTTCGCCGCCAAGGAATTTCCCCAGGCGGATGAGCCCCTGCGCGGCAATGGCCGCGGCGGAGCTGTCCACCGGCTCATGCGGATTAAAAGGGTCCGCTGGTTTGGCGAGGTAATCGCCCATCCGCGCCAGCCCTGGCGCGCCGGTATCCCAGTAAGGCACGCCATCTGTGGGCGTATGCTGTATATAAAAATCGCAGGTGGCGCGGGCGGCCTTTTCCATCCAGGGCAGGTGTTCATTTGCCCCGGGTACAGATGCCAGGAATTCCAGTTCTTCCGCAAAACCCAGCATGGCCCAGGCCAGGCCGCGCGTCCAGGTGGTGAAGCCGGAGAAGCCCTGTTGCGCATTGGGTGCGCGGAAGTTGCCGTCGTTTGTGTTGAAGATACATTCATGCGCGGTACGGCCTCTTTCATCGTAATTATCACGGCCTTCGCCGTACCAGATATTATACGTGGCGGTGGTCTTCATATGCTGCAACGCGCGCTCCAGCAGGCTGATGCGCACATCATTCTCTGCCTGGAGCACATGGCCCAGCTGGTGGCTGAGCATCAGGATGCGGCAGCTGCGGATGGTATCCACAAAAAGCGAATGCGGGCCGTTAAAAGAATAGATGAACCCCCCGCCGTTGCGGATGGGCGTAAAACGTGAAGCCTGCACGGCGCCCGATACTTTCAGCGCCAGTTCATAAAAATTGGCTTCCCATTCATTGAAGGGTATCCGTTCTTCCCGCATCAGCCGCAGCAGGTTACCATAGGTGCTTACATTATTAAAGCCATGATCGTGCACGCCGGTATGGCTCAGGTGCGGCGCCATCACGCGCAGGGTGCTTTGCCGGCCGATATCGAGGAACTGATCGTCATCTGTGGCGTCGAACTGGAGGATGGCGGAGCCGTACTGGAAACCCTGTGTCCATTCGGTCCAGCCGCGGGTGGTGTATTTCCCCTGGCGGGTGAATACGGGCGCTCCCTGCGCGGTGTCATAATGTCTTTCGATGTCGAGTATCTTTTGGGCGGAGAGCCGCCAGAATTGCTGCAGCCGGGCAGCCAGTTGTTTGGGTTGTAATGATCCGTTGATCTGTATCATGGGCCGGTGCTTTGGATAACGCAGGAAATGGCCGGCAATGCCGCTCCGGTTCTCATACGTGGTGTTGGGAATATCTACAGCTCCTGTACCGGGCGCGCGGGCCTGACTGGTGGATTATCTAACGTGAAATTCTGAAAAGCGCCCGGTATCAATGCAAACGTTTACGCACATATCAAGATAATACAAATCCCGGAACTATTCTTCCTCCTCTTTATTCTTTTGGGCGCGGATGGTCTTGAGGTGACCGGTGGGTGTTTTGCCGTAATGCTCACTAAATATGCGGGAGAAATGCCCCAGGTCCGAAAACCCGGTGATATAGGCGACCTCCGTGAGGGAATATTTATCCTCTTCCATTAGTTGCATCGCTTTTTCTATCCGCCGCCGGCGGATCTCTTCCCCGAAAGTATGAAAATCCGGGTATGGGATCAGGCTGCCGGGGTTGGCGGGTAGTTTTTCCGAAAGCGCGGCAAGGTCCAGCGAAAGGCTGGTGTCTATCTCGTCCTGGACGATGGCGGCGATCTCTTTTACCCAGACCGGTTTTTTTGCGCGGTCTCCATATTTCTGGGTGATGAACCGGTGAAAAACTTCCATCAGTTTGTACTCCGAATACTTATGCAAAGGTTTGCGAAACCGCGTTTCCCAGGTAAGGAGCCCGTCGAAAACGGCGAGGCTTTGCTGAAGGAACTCCGCATCACTGTGTACATTATACGCGATCCCCATTACAACGGCCCAGAGCCCGGCGGATTGCGGGGCGAAGTGAAAACTGCCTGTGACGGCGCCTCTTACGATGTGCGCGATCTCTTCAAGGGCGGGATTTTCCGGCTGATGTTTGCGGACGAACACGTCAAACATGCATCCATCATTATTAAGGGTAGTATATTCCGCGCCTTTGATATCAAAAAGCATCACATCATCCCGGCCGATGAAATCATTTACCTCTTCATAGGAGACAAATAATATTTCCGCGTTGGGATTTATGAAGCGAAGGATGAACCAGGAGCAGGCGATGTGGTCTATTTTAGGACGGTGGAGAGTAACCCATTTCATATGATTCTGATTCTTATTACTTATACGATTTTAAGATGCGATTTTAACCTAAAATCATGCTTTTTTCACAAATCAACTGTTAACAGCTTCCTAATCCAGCGAAATTGTGCCGCGGGAATTAGCAGAATTTAGCAGATGACCGCAAGTTGTCACACTTATTGGTACCGAAATACCCTGCCACACGACAACACGCAAAATAATATTTTCATGAAAATTTGTTTTTCCGGGGAATTCTTTCTTACTTGTAATCGAAATGCAAACGATTGCACTTTGTATGTGCAAACGATTGCCGAACACGAAAAGTCAACCAAACTCACGATCGCAAAAGAGGATAAAATAACACCAGATTAGAACAATTCCATACCATGTTGTGAATAATTCTCTATCACCGGACTATTAATAGGCAGGACTTTCATGCTAATTGTCAAACATTCCCTTTGTTATAAAAGACTATGATCACAGCTGCCTGTGCCGCTGATACAAATATGTTTAAACAAAAATAAACGCCGGGCTCCCGTCCCGGTTGAATCACGTTATAATAATGCTAATCACAATCACTGTACAAAACTGATCTTGATGAGAAAATTTCACGTAAGAAAGCTGCTGCTCTTACCAGGAGCAGGTTTCCTGCTTGCCGGTCTCTGGGCCCTTCCCGCAAGGGCAAAGCCGGCAGGTAACCTGGAAACATACTTCTACCTGCATGCCGCGGATGAAGTAAAAGGCACCGTGGTGGATGCCTTCGGCAAACCGCTCCCGCTGGTGGAGATACGCGTAAAATCCTCTTCCGCTACCGCGGTTACCAACACAGATGGCGAATTTTCCATTAAAGCGCAAAAAGGCGATGTGCTGATCCTTTCGCTGAAAGATTTCAACAGCACCGAATTTACCGTACGGGATGCCGACAACTTCACTGTCAGGCTGAGCCATAAATTCCGTCCCAACGATTCCACTTACCAGATCCTTTACGGCACACAGAAAAGATCGACCAACATCCAGTCCATCTCTGAAGTGTACACGCAGGAACTGAACAAAACCTATTCGACCAACCTCTACGGTATGCTTACCGGCAGAATGGCCGGCCTCGCTATTTCCCAGCAGGGCGGCCTCCCGGGCTTCATTGACGAGAACACCGCCAGCCTGCGCGACCGCGCACCGATGGTCATGATAGACGGCAGCCCCGGCAGGAACGTGCTCAGCATCAACCCCGAGCAGATCGAATCCGTCACGCTGCTGAAAGACGCCCTCAGCACCGCCATGTACGGCATGCGCGCGGCCAACGGCATCCTGATGATCACCACCCGCAAAGGTGACGCGGGCCCGCAGCGTATAGACTTCACCGCTACCGCCGGCGTTACGCAGCCTACCAAATCTTATACGCCCACCAGCGCATACGATTTCGCGCGCTTATATAATGAAGCGCTCGCCAACGAAAACAAACCGGCCGCCTACTCCGACGCCGACCTGGAAGCTTACCGCACGCACTCCGATCCCTACGGGCATCCCGATGTGGACTGGCGTGATGAAGTGCTGCGTAAAAACGCGCTCTTCCAGCGTTACAACCTCAATGTATCCGGCGGCAGGGAAAACGCCCGTTACTTTGTAAGCCTGGATTATACCAACCAGAATGGCCTGTACAAAACGGAATCCTTCAATAAGTATAACACCAATGCGGATGTAAAACGTTACCAGGTACGCTCGAACATAGACGTAAAGGTGAACCGCAGCATCTCCGCATCGCTCAATATCATGGGCCGCATCCAGACGAACAACGAGCCCGGCGCGCTGGGCCTCGGTATCATGCGCTCCATCCTCACTACACCGCGCAATGCTTACCCCGTAAAGAACCCCGACGGTTCCCTCGGCGGCAACGGCAGCTATTCGCAGAACATCTACGGCGAAACGGTCATGAGCGGTTACACCAATCTCTACACACGCGACCTCAATGCGGACCTTAACCTCCGTGGCGACCTCAGCGACCTGGTGAAAGGCTTGTGGGCAAAAGGAACTGCTTCCTTTTATACCAACTTCACGGAGCTGATCGTACGCAGTAAAGACAACGCCGTGTACAGCATGCGTGTGGAACCCGGCGGGGACACCACCTACCAGAAATTTGGCGAAAGCACGGACATGAGCAACAGCACCGGCAGCAACACCACCGAACGTTTCCTGTTCACCGAAGCACAGCTGGGTTACACCCGCCAGTTCGGCAAACACGGTGTGAACGCCATCCTGACCGGCAACAACGATACCCGTACCCTCGGCAGCCAGCTGCCCCAGACGTTTATCGGCGTAGGAGGCCGCTTCCAGTATAACTTCGACGAAAGATATATGGCTGAAGTAGCAGTGGGTTACAATGGTACCAACCGCTACCACCCCGACCGCCGTTACGACTGGTTCCCCGCATTCGGCCTCGGCTGGAATATTGCCAAAGAAGATTTTATGCAATCCGCTTCCTGGCTGAGCGCCCTGAAGCTCCGCGCTTCTTATGGCAAAGTGGGCAACTCCTTTAACAGCAACCGTACTTTCGGTACCGGCGAATCTTACTTCATTTACAACCAGTATTATGTAACCGGTACCAGCTACAGCTTCGGCACCACCCACACTTCGCTGACCGGCGTAAGGGAAGGTGCGCTGAACAACGAGTTCGTAACCTGGGAGAAAGCGAAAAAAGCGAACATCGGGCTGGATATCGCCATCCTGAAAAACAAACTGTCTTTCACCGCGGACTATTATAATAACAAATTCTACGACGTGCTGATGACGCGCGGCAGCAACACCGCCCTGCTGGGCGTGGCTTATCCGCAGGAAAACATCGGGGTAACGCGTTACACCGGCGTGGAATTTACCGCAAACTACCAGAACACCATCAACAACAAGCTGAACTACTGGGTGAATGCCAACCTGAGCTTCAACAAAGGCGTGTCCGAGTTCATCGACGAGCCGAACAAACCTTACTCCTGGCTGATCAGGACCGGCAGGTACACGGGTATGTCTTACGGCTACCTGTCCGACGGCCTCTTCAAAACAGACGAGGAAGCGCAGAAAGCGGCCCAGCTCCCGGGAGCAGTTCCGAGGGCGGGTGACATCAAATACAAAGACCTGAATGATGACGGTGTGATCAACGCATTTGACGAAACCCTCATCACGCCGGAAAAACCGGATATCTATTATGGCCTGAACATGGGGCTGTCCTGCCACGGCATCGACCTCGCCGTACTCTTCCAGGGTGTGGCCAACCGCTACAGCAACGTGAGAATGGTAGAGTTTGGCGAAGAAGGCAAAAACACCATCTACGCCCATCACCTGAACAGGTGGACGCCGCAGACCGCCGAAACCGCCACCTACCCCAGGCTGACGATCGGCGGCAGCTTCAACAACACCCAGAACTCAGACTACTGGATACAAAACACCAGCTACCTCCGCCTGAAGAACATAGAACTGGGTTACACCCTCCCCTATGCGCTTACGCACAGGATCAGGATCGCTTCCACCCGGATATTCGTGAACGGCACCAACCTTCTCACCTTCACCAAGGTGAAAGACACCGATCCCGAGAACCTGGCAGGTAATTATCCTATCCTGAAAGTGCTGTACGCTGGTATCAATATTAAATTCTAATGCATTTTCCCATGAAGAAATTAATTATATCCATTCCGGTTTTTGCACTGCTCACACTGGGCGGCTGTATGAAAAAGGGTGAACAAGGGCCGCTGGAAAACCTGGACGAGAGTTTCATCTTCGACCCGGTGGACAAAAACGGCGCCTATGCGGAACAATTCCTGACTGACATTTACGGCAATATGCCCAACGGCTGGAACCGCATCAACAACTCCATGCTGGACGTTGCCACGGACGATGCGGTGCCTTCCATGAACGGCAGCACCATTGAAGAACTGATATTCGGCCGTGTGAGCCCCTTTATCAATCCTGAAGATGCCTGGGCCAAAAGTTACACCGGCATCCGCAAATGCAATGTGTTCCTCGCTAAAATAGACAGGGTGCCGAAGATTGAAGAGACTAAGAACTTCTGGAAAGCGGAAGCCCGCTTCCTTCGTATCCTCTCCTACTTCGAACTGGTGAAACGTTATGGCGGCGTCCCGCTGATGGGCGACAAGATCCCCTCTTTACAGGATGATCTTTCCTACCCCCGCTCTTCTTTCGAAGAGTGTGTGAACTATATGGTGACCGAGCTGGACGCGATCAGGGGCCTTGTACGTAAAGAGCCGCTGCCGGATTCGGAATACGGCCGCATCAGCGAAGGCGTGGTACTGGCGCTCAAAGCCAGGATACTCCTTTATGCCGCCAGCCCCCTGTACAACGAAGGCAATATCGGCCTCACCGCCGCCCAGAAAGCCGTTTGCGGATATACAGACGCAAGCCCCGCCGCTGTGAAAGCACGCTGGGAAAAAGCCGCGCTGGCCGCCGACGACCTGATCAAACTGGGTGTGTACGGGCTTGAAACCTCCGCCAATTACCTGAACATCTTTATTACGCGCAAACACAAAGAGATCATCTTCTCTTATCTCCGCGCCAATACCAATGACGTTGAAACGAACAACGGACCGGTAGGCCACACCAAATTCGGGTTCAAAGGGTATACCAGCCCCACCGAAGAACTGGCCGAGGCATTCCTGATGAAAAACGGCAAAGCCATCACCGAAACAGGTTCCGGCTTCAACCCGAACAATCCGGCTACCAACCGCGACAACCGTTTCGGCATCGTGTTCTTCTACCACAATGTGAAATACATGAACCGCAACACCGAGCTGTGGGAAGGCGGGCTGGACAATCCGACCGGCACCACCGTTGTAAAGACCAAAACCGGTTATTACCTGAAGAAGTTCATGTACAACGCCACCACCTCCACCTCCCTGGCTACCCAGGCGCATAACTTCCCCCTGTTCCGCTACTCCGATGTACTGCTGAGCTATGCCGAAGCCGCCAACGAGGCAAACGGCCCCACAGCGGACGCTATCGACAAGCTGAACCAGGTAAGGAGCCGTGGCGGTTTTACCACGCCGATAGCTGTGGGCGTTACCAAAGAAGAACTGCGTGAGCTGATCCGCCGTGAGCGCCGCGTGGAGCTGTGCTTTGAAGAGCAGCGCTACTGGGACCTCCGCCGCTGGAAAATTGCGGAGACGGTGCTGAACAAATCGCTGAGCGGGAACAAGATCACGAAGAACCCGGACAATTCTTTCTCTTTCGAGAAAGTAACGGTGGGCAACATCAGCTTCCAGGCTCCGAAGATGTACTTCTATCCCATCCAGCAAAATGAATTGTACAGGAACCGGAACCTCATTCAGAATCCGGGTTGGTAAACACTCTAAAGGCATTTCGTTATGAAAAGAATTATAATTACGCTGCTCCTGCTTTGCTCGCTTGCAAATGTATTTGCACAACAGGCAGGGAGAACCATTACGGGAACCGTGAGGGACGCCAGCGGCCCTATTCCCGGCGTCATCCTGTTTGAAAAGGATGTGACCAATAACGGCACCACCACCAACGAGAACGGCCAGTTCACCATGGTCCCCCGTGGTAAGGCACAGGTGCTGGTCGTGAAATATATCGGCTACCTTCAGAAAGAAGTGAGCATTGCCGGCAAGAACAATATTGCCATCACTATCGAGCAGGACGTGAAAGGTCTGGAAGAGGTGCAGATCGTGGGGTATGGTCAGACTACCAAACTCAGCAAGACCATCGCATCCAGCTCCGTTACCGGCGACGAGATCCGCCGCGTGCCTACCGCCAGCCTGCAGAACGCACTGGTGGGCAAGCTGCCCGGTTTCTTTTCCATGCAGCGTTCCGGCCAGCCGGGTGCTGACGGGGCGGTATTCATGATCCGCGGTATCACCACCTTTTCCGCGAACAGGGACGTGTCGCCCCTGATCATCGTGGACGATGTGGAGTTCACCGGTAATTTCTCCGATATCGACGCCGAGCAGGTGGCCAGCGTTACCATCCTGAAAGATGCCGCTTCCGCCTCCGTGTACGGTATCAAAGGCGCCAACGGCGTAATCGTGGTAACCACCATCCGTGGCGCCAGCGGCAAGGCTTCTGTAAGGCTCACCTCCAACACAGGCTGGCAGCAGAACTCCATCCGCCCACACTTCCTCAGCGCATACGACATGGCGCGCCTGCGTAATGATGCGCTGGAAAGCGACGGCCTGCCCCTGGAATACACCAATGAGGACCTCGAAGCCTGGAGAACCGGCTCCGATCCTTTCGGTCACCCGGACATCGACTGGTGGGACGTGCTGATCCGCAAATCCGCCCTGCAGACCAAAAACAACCTGAGCATCAACGGCGGTACCGACAAAATGAAATACTTCGTATCCATCGGCCACCTGTGGCAGAATGGTATCCTGAACAGCTTCCAGGACCCGGATTCCGACGTAAATCCCAACTACTACCTGAAACGTTACAACTACCGCTCCAACCTGGACTTCCAGGTAACCCCCACGCTGGACCTCAGCATGGACCTGGCGGGTTATTTCACCGAGCAGAACGAGCCCAACACACGCGGCCGGGCGAACAGGAACAAGATCTGGTTCGAGATATTCGATTATAAAGCCCTGCCTCCTTTCGCGTATCCTATCCGCAATCCTGACGGCACTTACGGCGCGGCGCCCGAAACAGTGGTGACCGGCGGCGGCGCGGGCAACAACATTGTGGCCCGTCTCGAAAAAGGCGGTTACCGCCGTAATTATGAAAGCGATATCCAGCTGAACCTCCGGGCAACGCAGAAACTGAATTTCATTGCCCGCGGGCTGAAACTCAGCGGCCTGCTGTCTTACTCCAGCAACCAGGACTTCAACAGGGGCCTGGGTCGTACCAATATCCTTTCGTATATCTACAATTCCAAAACCGACACCTATACTCCCCTCCTGGCTAATAACTACAGGGATGAGAAATACTCACTGGATGCGGATGAGACAACCACTAAAAAACGTCTCAACGTCCAGTTGAACCTGAGCTACGATACGACCTTCAACGACCGCCACCACGTATACGGCCTGGCGTTGCTGAACCAGTTCAACTCCAGCGACGGAGCGGACATCCCCGAAAAATTCAAAGGGTATACTTTCCGCCTGGGTTATGATTTCAAGAAAAAGTACCTGGTAGAGCTGAGCGGCGCGTACAATGGTACGGACCGTTTTAAATCCAGCGAACGTTACGGTTTCTTCCCCGCCATTTCCGGTGGCTGGAACATTGCCGAAGAGCCTTTCTTCAGGAATAACGTGACCTTTATGGACCTCTTCAAGATCCGCGGTTCTATCGGTATGACCGGTTCAGACAACCTGAACAACACGTACCAGTACCTCTACGAACACGTATATAACACGGGGGCAAACTACAATTTCGGCGTAAGCCAGAAAGGGTACAGCGGTATCATTGAAGGCACTCTTGGCAACGATGATATCAGCTGGGAAAAAGAAACCCAGTGGAATATCGGTACGGACATGAACTTCTTCAAGAACAGGCTGTCCTTCACCGCTGAATACTTCCACAAACGCCGTACGGACATCATGATGGAGCGCGGCAGCTTGTCCAACATCATCGGTATCGGCCTGCCTCCTTCCAACCTTGGCAGGATCAGGAACACCGGTTTTGAATTCAACGTCGATTACAAAAACCGCATCGGTACCTTCAATTACCGTATAAATGCGAACATGGCCCGCGCCAAGAACTATATCGAGTTCATGGACGAAGGCGCGCCTCCCTACGCCTGGATGAAACAGACCGGCGGCCAGGCAGACCGTGAGAAAGGATATGAGTTCGTAGGGTTTTACAGGGACGAAGCGGACATCGACAAAAGCCCGCTGCCTGTGGGCGCCCGTCCTAAACCGGGAGACATCAAATACAAAGACCTGAACGGCGACAACAAGATCGATTCTTACGACCAGAAGTATTATGACTTTGCCAACACCCCCACGAACAACTACGCGCTGACGCTGGCCGGTGACTGGAAAGGCTTCAACTTCAGCTTCACTTTCCAGAGCGCTACGAACTTCAGGATCGGCGCATTTGCGGAAGCGGTAACGCCGTTCTTCGGTAACCTGCGCCAGGTGCACCTGGATGCGTGGAGACCGGACAACCAGGATGCCTCCTTCCCGAGGATCTCCACGATGGACAACATCAGCAACGCTCTTTCCAACAAATCTGATTTCTGGACCGTTAAAGGCGACTATATCAAGCTGCGTAATGCGGAAATCGGTTATACCCTGCCCCGCGAATGGGTAAGGAAGCTGCGCCTGCAGCAGGTAAGACTGTATGCTAACGGTTCCAACCTGATCACCTGGATGCTGGGCCCGAACCTGTACGACCTGGACCCCGAGGTAACTTCCAATACCGAAGGCGGTGTGTATCCGAACCAGAAAGTGTACAACCTGGGCTTAAACGTTAACTTCTAAACCATGGGCAGAAACATGAAAAAGATTGAGAAATATATCCTCTTTGGTTTGCTGACTGCCGGCGTTTATACCGCCTGCAAACCCAAAGACCTCCTGGATAAAACAGAGACCACTACCCTGAACGAGCAGGTGGTATTTTCAGACAGTGTGCGCACGTTCAACTTCGTGACGGCTATCTACAGCGATGTGGGCCTTTACAACTTCCAGAAAAGATGGGGCAACGGCGGCAGTCTTGCAGAATGTGCGGACGAAGGCACCTCGCGCCTCTTCGGCGGCACGCAGCCTTATGTGGTAGTGGCGCTCAGCACCACTTCCGCCAACTCCACCGGCCCCTACAGCAACGTGTATGACGGAGGATGGAAAAACATCCGCAGGGTGAACACTTTCCTCAAGAACATTGGCAAAACGCCGATGGCTGAAGAAATGAAAACCCAGCTGAAAGGCGAAGTGAGATATCTCAGGGCATGGTATTACTGGCAGATGCTGCAATACTTCGGCGGCCTGCCGCTGATCAAAGACAGCATTTATTCGAACACCGACAACATCACCCAGCCCCGCGCTACTTACGAGGCCTGCGTAGATTACCTGGTGAGCGAGCTGGACGAAGCGAAAGCGATGCTGGTGGAAACGCCGATGCAGCAGGAACAGGATTACGGCAGGGCGAACCAGGGTATGTGTATGGCGCTGAAAGCCCGCATCCTCCTGTATGCCGCCAGCCCGCTGATCAACAGCAAACCGGTATACAATACGGTTTCCCTGAACCCCGCGGTAGAAAAAGTGATCAGCTACGGCAACTTTGATGCTGCCCGCTGGCAACGTGCGCTGGATGCCTGTAACGATGTGATCAACTCCGGCTGGTATTCGCTCGTGGAAGATAATTCCAACGCACAAAGACCCGGCGACGGCTTCTATAAGCTGTTCATCACCCGCTTCAACAGCGAATTTATTTTCCCGGCGATGTTCGGCACCAACCGCGCCATGGAGTCCAACTACCTGCCCGCTTCCAGGAATGGCAGCGTGAACTCCTCCCCGACCTACAACTATTCCAAAAAGTTCGGGACGATCACCGGTAAACCCATCGCCACAGCGCCCATTTCGGAGTACGATCCCGCCAAACCTTTTGTTGGCCGCGATCCCCGCTTTGGTTACACCTACATCTTCAACGGTGCCCTCTGGCGCACCAGCAACAGCAGTACCCGTACACCGGTATGGACGCACGTAGGCGCCCCCATGGATGGGTTTGATGTAAGCCTTGTATATACCGGCATGTTCTGGCGGAAATTCTGCAACGAAACCTCCACGGGCAACGCGGGCACCAATACAGACCGCGTAATGCCGCTGATCCGCTTCGGCGATATCCTGCTGATGGCCGCGGAGGCTCTCATTGAGCTGAACCGCGTGGAAGAAGGCATCGACCACATCATCGCCATCCGCAAAAGGGCCGGTATCAAACCGGGCGGCGATGACCGTTACGGCATTCCCTCCGGTATCTCCCAGGCCGACGCCCGCGAGCTGCTGAGGAATGAAAGAGCGGTAGAGCTTTCTTACGAAGATTCCCGCTTCTGGGACGTGCGCCGCTGGAAAACGGCCATGCAGGAACTGAACGCCACCATGACGCGTATCAAGATCACCAAGGAGACGAATGGCTCGTTCACTTACGAAGAAGTGTCCCTGAACAAAAACCCTGTTCACTACTTCTTCGAGCAGAACTACTTCTTCCCGCTCCCGGTATCGGAGATCATGAAGAACCCGAATATGATCCAGAACCCCGGTTACTAAACACGGTCAGGGAAAAAACTGGTTGCCATCCGGCAGCCCGGTTTCTGAAAATACGTTTAAAGCATAAAGGTTGCCATCCGGCAACCTTTATGCTTTTTTACAGGCCCGCCGCCCATGAAAAAAGGAGATACGTTGCCGCATCTCCTTTTCGTAACCTGAGGAGTATCTTTTTTATTGAGCCGGGGGTATCTTCACCGCCTGCCTGGCTACCAGTTTCCACTGGCCGCCTTCTTTTCCGAATACCAGCATTACATAAAGATTCACCGTGCCGGCTTTGCCGTTATCGTTTGTCTGTGCACCGAGCGTATGTCGCACGATCGCCGTTTGCCCGGTCACCGCGATGGTTTGCGCGGAAAGGTCCATGGTCAGGAAATCCGACTGGCCGCCTGCGATATTACTGATGAACGTTGCGCGGTCTTCAATCCTGCCGTTGGAATGACCGTAGCTGAGCTTCGGGGCGGTGATTTTTTCAAGACCGGCCTTGTCCGCATCTATCATCGCTTTGCGGAGGGATTCCACCGCGGCGGCTACCGCCGTTTCGTCTTTTGACTGCGCGGATGCGAACTGGAAAATGGTACTGAATACCAATAGTGAAAAGAACTGTTTCATGTTTTCATTTTTGTGGAACAGCAACCAAAATACGAAAAAAAGCGGATGCCTCATTGCTGAAGCACCCGCACGCTATGGTACAGAAAAAAAATACTAATTCCCGGGCGGGAAATTATACGGCATCCAGCCCGGCAGGCTGTTCAGCTCCTGCTTCACGTTCGCGCTGATGGGGATGCCCCATTTTTCGAAGAAAGGCGCAACGTTCCGGCCGCTGATCCGGGAGAAAGTGCGGGCCCAGAGGTCGCGTTTCTGCTCATCGCTTTTGGCGTAAGAGCCATCCTGATCTTTTGCCGCCAGGGCCTGGTATTCGCGGAAGAATGTTTTAAAGGTTTCCCAGCCAAATGCCTCCTGCAGCTGGCGGAACATGATCAGGCCCAGGAAAGGATTGCCTTTCCATTTTTCGTAGGAAACCCCTTCCTTAAAGTATTTCTTCATTGCATCCTGCGTCTCTTTGTTGGACACGCCGGTATGCGCATCGTCGCGGCCGCCCAGCAGCCTGTCGAACATATACAGTGAAAAGAAATTACAGCTTACTTCCGTGGTACCGCCAAACACCCAGTCCAGGTTCTGCATGTTGTGACCGATCTCGTGGAAGAAACCCCAGTTGGCGCCACCTTTGCTGCCGATCATGAGTTTCAGCGGGTCCGCGATCACGTCTGCGCTCAGCAGCCTGCGGCTGGGTGAGTGGTGTATCATGATGGGATAACCGCTATGCATAAAACCGCCGCCGATATGCTCGTCTATCACCATCCGCTGGGGACGGTAAAAAGGCTGCGGGATCTGTGCCAGCTCCATTTCGCCGCCCACGATCAGGTCCCAGAGCTGCATGACATAAGCGGGGTCCGCCACCTTTTGCAGGATGGAGTCCGGCACGGTGAGGATTACTTTGCCGGTAGCCAGCTCGCCCCAGGGCGCTTTATTGTTTTTCAACTGTTCCTGCCATTGCTCAGGCGTGGTTTTGCCCGCGATATACAGGGGCGCTTCCACGGCACGGCTGATCTTCAGCTGTCCTGTCCAGGAAGCGGCCTTGGGGGCGGCAGTAACGTATATAAGGCCGCCGAAGGGGCTGCTGATGCGTGTGGTGGTTTTGGTGAGCACGTCCGCCCGCACAATGCGCGGCATCCTGCGCCAGTCTTCTTTACCTGCCACCCATTGGTTCAGGTTGTCCGAATGGCTGCCGATCTGGATGCCAATGCCTTTGTCCAGGAGTTCTTTCGGGAGCGTCACCTCTATGTATTCGCCCGGCGCTGCATATAGGCCGGTGCTGTAAAGGTTTTCCCTCCAGGGCTGGGAATAGTTCAGGCGGCTTACCACGGGCACCAGCGATTCGCTGATTTGCTGGTGACTGATATCTACCGTGCGCGACACACGGGCCGCGCCTTCTTTGACAGCACCGGGGAAAACAGCCGCCGAAGGATGCGCCTTGATCTTCGCATAATCGGTGGATTCCAGCTGGGCCTTGCTCCATTGGGCAATTTCACGGCGGAAGGCAGTGTCTTTGGCAGATAATCGGTTTTCGGGCGTAATGAGTACGGTGGCCGGGGAAAGAGCCTGCGCGCCTGCGCACAGGTACGCAAGTGCCGCGGCACAGGTGAGAGTAGCTTGCTTTATCATACAATAAAAAGATGTTAAGAGTGAGCCCAAGATAAAACACGCCCGCATTATCTGCAACGATTTGTGATGACCGGCAGATTTTTTACCTAGATTAGCCGCATGAAACCGATTAAAATAGCTACCGCCCAATTTGAGAACAGCAGCGGGGACAAAAACTATAATCTTTCCATGATCAAAACCCTCGCCGCCGCCGCTAAAGCCGATGGCGCCGATGTGATCGCCTTCCACGAATGCTCCGTGACCGGCTACACCTTTGCCCGCCACCTGGACCGGCAGCAGATGCTGGATATTGCCGAGCTCATCCCCTCTGGCCCGAGCATCGCCAGGCTCCGGGAAACCGCCGCCGAACTGGACATCGTGATACTGGCCGGCCTGTTTGAAAAAGACGAAGCCGGCAACCTCTTCAAAGCCTATGTATGCGTGGATAAAAACGGCCTCGTGGCGAAGTACCGCAAGCTGCATCCTTTCATCAATCCCTACCTCAGCAAAGGCGACCAATACGTCGTGTTTGAACTCCTGGGCTGGAAATGCGGCATCCTGATCTGTTATGACAACAACGTTATCGAAAACGTACGGGCCACCGCACTGCTGGGTGCGGATATCATCTTTATGCCGCATGTGACCATGTGCACACCCAGCACCCGACCCGGCGCAGGTTTCGTGGACCCGAAGCTCTGGGAAAACCGCCATGCGGACCCTACTTCGCTCCGCCAGGAATTTGACGGGCTGAAAGGCCGCGCATGGCTGATGAAATGGCTGCCCGCAAGAGCTTATGACAATGCTATTTATGCCGTATTCAGCAATCCCATCGGGATGGACGATGACCAGTTAAAAAACGGTTGCAGTATGATCCTGGACCCTTTCGGGGATATCGTAGCGGAGTGCCGCAAACTGGATAACGATTATGCCATTGCGCTCATTACCCCGGAAAAATTGCAGCTGGCGGGCGGTTACCGTTATCGCAAGGCAAGGAACCCGACGTTGTACAGGGATATTATCGGGCAGGAGAATGTACCGGAGCAGAAAGTGGTGTGGATGGATGGGAAGGGTTAATCTTTTATCTCAATTCCGAGTATAGAAAACAATTTATATATCTCAGCCTTGGCCGTTTGAGGGTTCTGAATGTCGAAATGCCCTCTCCTCCCTGCATTCTGAATGGCTACATTTAAATGCGGCCTTAGTCTGTTGTATATATCCGGAGTACCTGATACAAAATACCTTTTCGACTTTTCATATTGTTTTAAAGGCTCACATTTCTTCAACTCATTGGTCACAGCCACACCGTCCGGAAAGTATCTGCCAGTGTCCTGAACATGCTGCAGAAACCAAAATTCAAGACAAGGCGTATTAATTAGAATGCGGATTCTTTTATTTTCGGCTGCTTCCTCAATATATTTTCCCAACTCATCAATATTTTCTTCTCTTAGAACAACATCCAGGTCAATTATCCAAACAGAAACATCATAAATCTCCGCATTTTTCTTTACAGATCTGAATTGATCAGCAAGTTTGGTTTTATCGGGAAGATCCGGCTTAATGGTAATACCCGCCGGGTTTTCATACTGGCGCAGCTTTTCGAGATACCACTTTTCGGTTTCTCCATCTACAAGAATTGCATAGGTTGTTCTCCCTGTGCCTTTACGTTTATTGTTGCTTCTCATCCTTGAAATCCAGATAATAGTCGCTTAATACAGGTACAGCACCCAATTTCCCTGATTTATACGCGTTAAATACAGATGTGGTATCGCGCACAACGGAAGAATCAAAATCACTTAGTGAAAAGAGATCGGTACTACCATCTTCTTTTTGCTCTGTAAACCAGATGGCATCATTCCGTAAAATATCCTTTTCCATGAGCAACTCCCGGTAGTGAGTGGTAGCAATTAATTGAGACTTTTTTGCATTTACCAAAAAGAGCAGGAGAAAATGTTTCACCAGATCAGGGTGTAGAGAGGATTCTAACTCATCTATAGGAAAAACGGATCCGTGACCAATCATTATATCCAGTATCCCGCTAAATTGATAATACCGTTGGGTTCCATCTGATACCTCATCATATGGCAACATATAGGTGGAAATCTGATCTCCGCTTTTTATCGAATGCTGGAAATACAACTCATTTTTTTCCAGCTTGTCCATATCTATATCGCCCTCTATACCTGACTTTTGTACCTGCCGCATGAACATCTTTACTAATTCCTTCATTTCCTCATTGACATGAAGTTCCTTTTTCTTAACTATAAGATCGCTGATCTTAAAATCTGCTTTTTTCAGGAATTGCAAGATGTGATGTTTATTAATCTTCTTTTTCCCCAGTTGAGGTGTTATAAATTTGCTTAGATCTAATTCCGGAGTTATGGTGGTAGCTAAAACTTTTTCAAACCAGTCCGTAACATTTTTCAACTCCGTCGAATCGATATTAGTTTTTAGGAACCCACTTAAAACTGTCGTGTTCCACAACGTATTTGCCTCAAGGGCATCCACCGCCGTCTTTTTCACCTTGATCTTTCCACCAAATTTGATACTGGAAAGCTGCTTTTCCCTATCCGTTGTTCTTTCGTACACTAAAGCCTTATTTGGTTCGTAAAACTCCAACTTTTCGTATAGTATCGCCTCCCTGGTAAAATTGACCAGGTAATTGTATTTCACCCCACCATGAACAAAACTTATTTCGAAGCCAGATTCTTCGTTTGGCGTCTTTTCATCAAATAAAAAAGGACTAAAATCCAATTGCGTATTCTTTTGCTGCAAAGGACGCTTTACCAACATCATAAGAAAATCCAGGCCTTTAAGAATGGTGCTTTTACCTGAGCCATTGGGGCCGTATATAAGTCCCAGCTTCAAGAGTTTCAGACCAGGAACGGGCTCTATGATGTAATAGTCCTCCAGCGCACCAGAATTTTCAGGCTCAAACGAGAGCGTGATCTTATCCTTGATGCTGCGGAAATTCTTAATGGAAAAGTTAATTATCATTTGTTTTTACTACTAAATTTGTAAGCCTTTTACAAATATACAGACAAAATACAGAAATATAGTATTTTCTTCCTTCCTCCAATCTGAACGAGTAACCAAACCACGGGATTACATATTAAAAAATAAGCGATGGAATAGGAGTTGAGCATCTAATTTTCTCCCTCCACCCACCTTTTCGCGCCTTAAAACATCTAATTTCTCCCTCAGAAGTACCTTTTTGTACTTCAAAGCATCGAATTTGTACTTCTGAAGTACCTTTTTGTTGTAAAAAGTATCGACTTTGTACTTCTGAAGTACCTTTTTGTACTTCAGAACATCGAACTTGTACTTCCGAGGTACCTTTTTGTTATAAAAAGTATCGACTTTGTACTTCTGAAGTACCTTTTTGTACTGCTGAACATCGAGCTTGTACTTCAGAAGTACCTTTTTGAATCGGAAAACATCAAACTCAATTTTTCAGACTGATTGTAAATGTCCCGAAACGTCTACCCAGCAGTCCCAAGTAATGCATTTGACTAATGCGAAACAAAAAACCTGGCCAGAAAATACATCTCTATGATTCTCCGCCAGGTTTTCCTACTGCAGTCTGGATTAAACCGTAGTAGATACTGCAGCTTTCCGTACGCGTCCCGGAAAACGCTTCCGGAGATCCTCATAAATCTCCTTAGCCGCCGGAACGTTGTTCTTGGCCGCGTGCCGAACAGAATTGTAATACCCCAGCGCTGCAATGTATGCATCACTACCACTCAACATGGACGTATCATCCAGGTTGCTGGTGAGCTGCTCCGAACTTCGCAGCAGTGTAGTAAGTGTTTCGGCCGCCTTTACATCTACCTCCATTCCAGTAACGTCCATGTAAGGAGGTGCAAACGATGGATTACTTTTACTGTACTCCAGTACTTTCGAGACGAAAGGAATCGTTTTGTCTCCCATTTTGGCGGTTGTTTTGCGCTGCTCATTTGTCAGCGCCACAAGAAATGGAGCAAGCATCTGCCTTGCCTCCGTCAGCTTTTGTTCAACCTGCTGTGCTATCTCAGCAGGAATTTCAAGTGCAATCAAATTTTTCATAAGACGAATTTCCACAAAATTATTGCCGCGCTTTCACTATGACAGTGACATTTGCAACTATTTTCCGCGGGCGCTTTTTTTCTTTTCACGGCACAGGGTCGCTTTGTCCATACCGAGATATGATGCCAGGTCTTCATTTCGGGCATGTTGAAAAAGTAGCGGGTATTGCTGCATTAGAAGGTTGTATCGTTCTTTGGCGGAGTAATTCACCCATCTGTTTCTTTCCATCGACCGGATGTAATATTCCTCCGTCAGCCTGCGGCCGATCACATTAAATTCCAGGTGCTCCTTATATATCTGCTGCAATGCATCATTGTCCATGCAGATAAAAACCGTATCAATCAACGCTACCAGTTTTTCATCACTGGCCTTCTGCCTGAAGAAACTCGCCACCGAAATAATGATATCGCCAGCTCCCATAAACCAGCTGACCTTTTCTCTTCCATTGTGAATAAAACGGGAGATCACCAGGCCCTGCACCGCGAAGTAACACGCTTTGCATGTTTTGTCGTAATCCAGTATAACACTGCCTTTCGGGAAATACAGGAGCTTGCAGTGCTCCCTTATCTTTTGTTGTAGTTCAGGAGAAAGTTCAGGATAAATTTTCTTCAGTTCGCTGAACATCTTTTCATAACAGGTCTCTACATTAATTTCCATTGGCTAACAAGTTTGAGGTTGAGAATTAACAAAAACAATGTTGTTTATGTATAAAGACATCGTTCTCCTCAAATAGGGTTAAGCGCGCTGTAAATTTTTATCAATAAAAAAGAACCGGGGAATGCCCGGTTCTTTCAATAATTAAATGTAAGAGGAAATTACAGCCAGATTATATTAACTGGTTTGGAGGATGCGGTCACGCATGTTGTCCTCACTAAAATATGGTAGTGTGTTCAAATAACACATGTGTTAAATCTTATCAAACGCCTGCTGCAAATCGCCTTTGATATCCTCGATATGTTCAATACCCAACGATATCCTCAGCAGCCCCGGCTCCACTCCCGCCGCGCGTTGTTCTTCTTCGCTCAGTTGCTGGTGCGTGGTAGTGGCCGGGTGGATGATCAGCGTTTTGGAATCGCCCACGTTCGCCAGGTGATAGATCAGTTCGAGGCCCGCCACCAGTTTATCCGCCGCTTCGCGCCCGCCTTTTATCTTAAAGCTCAGCACACCGCCAAAACCATGTTTCAGGTACTTTTTACCCAGCTCATGATACGGGTTGCCGGGCAGGCCGGGATAGTTCACGCGCTCCACCCTGGGATGTTTCTCCAGCCACTCCGCGAGCGCCTGGGCATTTTCAACGGTCCGCTGTACACGCAAGCTCAGGGTTTCCAGGCCCTGCAGGAACAGGAAAGCGTTCTGCGGCGCCAGCGCCGGGCCCCAGCTGCGCAATCCGGTCACCCTTGCGCGGATGATGTAAGCGATATTGCCAAAGGGACTGTCCGCGCCGAATACATCCCAGAATACCATGCCGTGATAGGCTTCATCCGGGGAGGTGAATTGGGAGAACTTACCGTTACCCCAGTTGTAATTCCCGCCGTCCACGATCACGCCGCCGATACTGTTGCCGTGCCCGCCGATCCATTTGGTGGCGGCCTCCACCACGATGTTCGCCCCATGTTCAAGTGGACGGAACAGGTAACCTGCCGCGCCGAAGGTATTGTCCACCACCAGCGGCAGATCATATTTCCGGGCAATGGCGGCTATCTTTTCAAAATCCGGGATAGCAAACCCGGGGTTCCCGATCGTTTCCAGGTAAATGGCTTTGGTACGGTCGTCGATCTTTGATTCAAAGCTCGCGGGATCGTCCAGGTCTGCAAAACGAGCCTCCACGCCAATTCTTTTGAAGCTCACCTTAAACTGGTTGTAGGTGCCGCCGTAGAGATAGCCGGAGGTCACAAAGTTGTCTCCCGGCAATAGGATATTATGCAGCGCAATAAACTGCGAAGCCTGGCCTGAAGCCACGGCCAACGCCGCCACTCCGCCTTCCAGCGCGGCCACCCGCTTTTCGAATACATCATTGGTGGGATTCATGATGCGGCTGTAGATGTTCCCGAACTGCTTCAACTGAAACAGGTCCGCCGCATGATCTGCACTGTCGAATGTATAAGAAGTGGTCTGGTAAATAGGTACTGCGGCGGCCTTGGTAGTGGGGTCTGAATGATAGCCGGCATGTACCTGGAGCGTTTCGAAACGTAAGGGGTTGTTAGACATGATGTATGATTTAAAATGAATACGAATAGTCTACAAATTAACTAGACTTATTGTGAATTCAAAATAAATTCATGAGTGGGAAATAAAATAGAACCGGGAACATTCAAAGCCGATGAAGCTTGTAAAACGAATGCCCGGTTCTATGAATTTGCGAAAAAGCGGTGGGAGAAGTTCCGGCTGGATGATTTCATCCAGTTTGAGGACTTTTAGTTGATCTTGGTCACTACCAGGTCGTCATAATATACATACCCTACGGTGGGGCTCATCCAGTAGCTCTGGCTTCCGCCACGGAAGGTATGGAAGCTCACGTTGCGGATCAGGCGTTTGGCATCGTTCGTGGTCCAGCGCATCGCCCTGTCCAGCACGGTAGTGCCGTTGATGATCATCCTTGCGCGGCCGTTGGTACTGGAGCCGGTGTTGCTCTTTGCGTACAGGGTCACGCTGTAGGTCTGGCCTTTTACGAGGCTGCCGGAGGAAGGATAACTTACGCCGAAATTGTCCCCGTACTGGCCCGCCTGGTCGCGGTGATATACGTAGGGATGGAAATAGATCCTGCCGTTGTTGTTATACCACATCAGCCTGAAGCTGCCCCCGTTGCCATCCCAGGCGGGGTCTCCGCCCGCATTGCCATCGCCGATGAACAGCCCGAAGCCCAGTTTGCCGCCCCTGCTCCAGTCGAAAGCGCTGTGGAAGCGGATGGTGAAACTTACCTGGTATTCGGAGCCGTCGCTCACGTCGATGTTCGACACCACGCCGCCCGCGCCCGAAAGAGCGTTCGGCTCAAGCGTGATGCGCAGGTTGCCATTGGAGATCATGGAACGGCCGGCATTCCAGCCGCTGATATTCCCGAAGTCTGCCGCCGCCTGCGATTGTGTGTACTGGGAGCCATTTGCATAGCTGTTCCAGTTTTCCGAAAAAGAGGCGTTGATCGCCATTATCCCCACGTCTGTGGCGGATGTTTCGTTGTCCAGTGATACGGGTTGATCCTGTTCCTCTACGGTGGGTTTGGAACATGAAGTAATGAAAAGCGCGAACGCAAGGATTGCTGCGCCCGAAGCGTGGAAGTGGAATTTCATTTTTCTCATTTTTGTACTTAACGTGAATAATAGACAGATATGCCCAAAGGGGGCTTAATAGGTGAACTTCTCCCATCCGCCTATGGCCGCACGGTTGCAGGTCATCGCCTGTGTACCGTTTTCGCTGGATATGTAAGAACCATTGTTGCCTCGTAATGAAAAGGTGCCGTCGCTGTTGGACACCCAGTCGAATTTCTCCCAGTCACCGATCGTCGTACGGCTGCAGGTGATGGGCTGCGTACCGTTTTCGGAAGACACGTATTTGCTCATGCTCCGCAACGCTACTTTGCCGCCGCCGGCGTCTACTACCGTGAATTGTTCCCATGCCTGTACCGTCGGCCTGTTGCAACGCATGGCCTGCGTACCGTTTTCGCCGCTGGCGTACTGGTTGTTGCTGCCCCTCAGCGATATCACGGAGCCGATGGGCGCGCCACCGGGGGTGTTCACGATATCATACACACGCACGTAGTCCACCAGCATAGTAGCGGGCAGTGCATTGTCGTTGATCACCTGGCCAGGGAGATTGCCGCCTACCGCCAGGTTGAGGAGGATAAAAAAGTTGTTGTGAAATTCCTCCGTGCCGTTGATGTTGTTCTGAATGTTCGCGGAGTGGAACTGTACACCGTCCACGTACCAGCGGATACCGGCAGGGTCCCATTCAATGGCGTACACGTGGAAATTGGTGGGCGAAGTGGTGGTGTTGCCGCCATAGTAGCTGTAGGAAGTGTTCCACCAATGGATGGTACCCAGCACGCTGCTGCCGGTGTTCACATGTTCCATGATGTCTATTTCCCCGCAGCGCGGCCAGCCTACGCCCGGTGTGCCGATGTTTGTGCCCAGCATCCAGAAGGCGGGCCAGAGGCCTTGCACGGCCGGCAGTTTGATGTTTGCTTCAATGCGGCCGTAACGTTTGGAAAACTTGCCGTTCGTGTTGATACGGCCGGAAGTGTAGGGTTTACCCCCCACGCTTTGTTTACGCGCGGTGATCACCAGGTTGCCGCCGGTCACGGCTACGTTCGCCGTCTGGTAAAATTGCTGTTCGTTGTTTACGCCCAGGTCGCCGTTTTCATAGCTCCATTTGGACATATCGAGGCCGGAGCCGTTAAATTCGTCCTGCCATACCATCTGGAGCGCCAGCGCCTGAACGGCTGACTTTTTATCCTCCAGGGGTACTTTTTCTGAGGGGGCTTCCATGTTTTTCGTGCAGGAGGCCGTAAAGAAAAGGAAAGTTACCAGCACAGCAGATGCCGGTAGAAAAAAGGATTGCAGTTTCATAGTTTTTCTGTTAACGTGTGAATAATTCCGGGTTTAACTAAAGTGCTCTCTTCCGTTTGGATGGGTTTGCGGAAGTGTTTTCTGTAACGTGGCTATCAGGGTCAAATATCTTTAATTAATAGGAGGATGTATTTCGGAGCGGTACGTCAATTCTACTACAGATTTTACTAATTCACTGAAAATCAATTGTAGCCAAATACGCCTGCCCTACTTCACGGGGATTTATTATATTTTTATTCAAACGTTATGAAAATGAGAAGCCTGTTGTTTGTGCTGCCCATCCTATGGGCGGCCGTTGCCCAAGCGCGCCAGCTGGTAGGCGCCCCCTCAGTTCTTCATTTCAGCAAACAGCAATACGCCGGCGGCGGCCAGACCTGGGACGCGGATATGGACCCGCAGGGTATCCTTTATTTTGCCAACAATGAAGGGTTGCTGACATTTAACGGCCATAGCTGGAAGATGCTGCCTGTGCCCAATCATACCCGCCTGCGGTCCGTAAAGGCGGGGGAGAACGGCCGGATCTACGCCGGGGCCCAGGATGACTTCGGGTATTATCTCGCCGATGCGGACGGCGTGCTGCGGTACACGTCGCTCAAACCCCTGATCCCCGCCGGGGAAAGGGAATTTGCGGACATCTGGAACATCGTGCCGTATGAAGGCACCGTATTTTTCCGAAGCAACAACAAGATATTCGCCTACCGGGAAGACCGGGTGCGGGTCTACCACGCCCCCGGCGAATGGCGCCTGCTTTGCCGTTCCGGCCAGGGACTTTATGCGCAGGATGCCCGGCAGGGCCTGCTGCAATTCACCGGCAATGGCTGGAAGCCCATAGGCCCGGCGGTGGCGGACAAACAATTACTGGTGACCGCCGTACTGGATCACCCGCAGGATACCCTGCTGCTCTTCACCTACAAACACGGCATTTTTAAGCTCCACGGCGGCCGGCTTTATCCATACCTCACGCCTGCGGCGGAAGCGCTGCAAAAGGCCCGTATACAGTGCGCCATGGAATGGGGGAACAGCCAGCTGCTCGTCGGCACCGCCGAAGCGGGGTGTTATATCCTGAACCGGCAAACGGGCGCCGTCATCCAGCAATTCGGTTTACAGGAAGGCCTGCAGCACAACAGCATCCGGAAAATTTTCCCGGACCCCGGCCAGAACATCTGGCTGGCGCTGGACAACGGGATAGATATGATCCGCTACAATACCGCCATCAAACAGATACACCCGGACAAACATCAATACCTCAGCACCTACGCCGCAAAAGTGTTTAACCGGCAGCTGTACATCGGCACCTCGGACGGGCTTTATGTAACCCCGCTGGCCGGCAATGCGGGACCGGGGAAATCCGGCAATACCAACAGCAAATTATCTCCCGGGACAGGCGGGGCGGTCCATCCCGATCCCTCCGGCGGCCCGTTGCCATCCGGCAACAATGGACAAGACGGGGCTTTTAACCCGGCCGGCACCGATAATTACAATGATCTGAGCTTCCAGGAAAACCGCTTCCGCAAAGTAGAGCAGAGCGGCGGACAGGTATGGAGCCTGGCCATGACGGGTGGGCAATTGCTGATGGGGCATCACGAGGGCGCTTTCAGGATCGGCGAAGCGGCGGCCGAGCCTTTGCTGAAAGGCACCGGCTGCTGGCTGTTCCTCCCGCAGGCCGCCCGTACCCTCATTGGCTGCTACAATGGCCTGCGCACCATGGGGCAGCAGGATGGCCGGTTTGATAAGGCCCGGCAGGTGAACGTATTGTTTGAATCCCTGCGTTTTCTCACGGCTGAGCAGGACAGTGTTATCTGGGCCTCACACCCTTACCGTGGGGTGTACCGCATCGTTACGGACAAAGACACTACCCTCCGTTTCACTCTCTTCACCAGCCGTCACGGCCTGCCTTCTGATAACAACAACTTCGTATTCCGCATACGCGGACGGATGGTGGTGGCTACACAGGCGGGCATCTATGAATTTGACCCCGTCCGGCAAACGTTTGCGCCCTCACCCTGGCTTTTTCCCGTGCTGGGCGCGGTGCCCATCCAGTTTCTGACAGAAGATACCGGCGGGAACATCTGGTTCGTGTCCAACAAAATGCCCGGCGTGGTGGACTTCCACCGGAAACAGGGCGACAAACCTTACCGCACCATGTATTTCCCTGAGTTAAAAGGCATGATCGTCACCGGTTTTGAAAACATTTATCCGTACAATGATGAAAATATATTTGTAGGCGGCGAAAAAGGGATGTACCATATCAATTACCAAAAATACAGGCAACCCAAAAAAGAACCACGGGTAATGATCAGCCAGGTGAATGCGCGCGGGGAAAAAGACAGCCTGCTTTTCGGCGGCTTTCTTCCCGCCGGTAAGGCATCTTTCAAAACCCTCCCCGCAGCTTATGCCGGTTTCCATTTTGAATACGCCTCCCCCGCCTGCGGGCATGGCGGCAACATGGAGTTCAGCTACCGGCTGGAAGGTTTTGACCCCGCCTGGAGCGAATGGGCCGCGCGCACGGAAAAAGATTATACAAACCTCCCCCACGGCCGCTACACCTTCTCCGTAAAAGCCCGCGACCACCTCGGCAACGTCTCTTCCGCGGCTACTTACGCCTTCCGCATCCTGCCGCCCTGGCATCTCACCCTGCTGGCCAAAGGCATTTACGCGGCGCTGGCGCTGGCTTTTATCTGGATTTGTTACCTGTTGCAAAAGCGGAAGTTTGCCACGGAACAATTACGGCACAAACGCGAGCAGGAGCAGTTGATCCTCCATCATGAATATGAAAAGGAACAGCGTGAAAAACAACTGATCAGCCTGCAACACGACAAACTCGCCACCGACATACAATTTAAGAACAAAGAACTGGCCACCGCCACCATGCACCTGCTGCAACGCGGCAAGCTGCTGTTCAACATCCGTGAAGAGCTGCTGCTCGCCATCAAAAAAATAGAGCCTCTACCCTATTACCCTTTCAAAAAAGTATTGCGCCTGTTTGAAGAAGCGGAGCAGGACACGGAAGACTGGGAACAGTTTTCCCGCCACTTCGACGAGGTGCACAACAACTTCCTGTCCATCCTCAAAAAACATTACCCGGACCTGAGCACCACGGATATGAAACTCTGCGCTTACCTGCGCATCAATCTTACCACGAAGGAGATCGCGCAGTCGCTGGGCATATCCGTAAGAGGCGTGGAGACCAGCAGGTACCGGCTGCGGAGAAAGCTGGAAGTGCCGGGAGAAACGCCCCTGTACGACTTCCTGCTGGCCGTTACCGCGGCGGCGCCCGGCGTGGCGCAAAACAGCTGAAGGTTATCCGCCCTTACGTCAAGCAAACTGTTCCTGTCGTCAAAGCTATTACGCCGGGTGATGGCGTTTGCGTTGTTTTGTACTGTCAACATTCACCAAAAATCACAGTATATGCAACGCACATCCTTTTTAACGAAAACAGCCGCCTTCCTCTCCTTCTGCCTTTTCGCCATTGCAACGCAGGCCTGGGCCGGCGGTGATCACCTGAAAGTGTACCTCAACAACAAACTCATTCACGAACAGTATGTAGGCGAGCCCGTAAAACTCTCCAACCTCCAGCTGGACAAAGCCAATGTAAACGACCAGCTGACTTTTCACTACAGTCATTGCGGCAAGATAGGCACCGGCCGTAAACTGAGCATAAGAGACGATAAAGGCGGCGTCATCCGCGAATGGAAATTTGCGGACGCTTCCGGCAAACAATCCGGTATGGTGATAGCCGTGAAAGAACTGCTGCAGCTGAAGCAGGAAAACCTCCGGTTTTTCTATACCGCCACCGAATTACCCAAAGGCCAGCTGATGGCCTCTTTCCAGGTAACTGATAAAACCACTTCCTGGGTTCCGGGCAGCAGTGTTTTACAGTTTTTGTGTTAGCATTAAATGACATTCCCGGATTCTTCCGGACAATGCGCCCGCCTGCCCGTAGGTCCGCTATTCTCATCAGCGTACCACAGGGCAGGCGGTTTTTTTATGATTATTGTGGTAGATTTATGACATGTCGCGCACCTATCGCATCCGGGAAACACAAATATTACCCGTCTCACTGGCGCAGGCCTGGGATTATTTCAGCAATCCGGACAACCTGCAGCATATCACCCCGCCCGCCCTCGGGTTCCGCACCACCAGCATCCCGCAGGCAGGGCGCATTTACCCCGGGCAGGTCATCGAATACACCATCAGGCCGGTGATGGGCATCCCGCTTTACTGGATGACGGAGATCACACATGTGGATGACCAGCGTTATTTTGTGGATGAGCAGCGTTTTGGTCCCTACAGCCTCTGGCATCATCAGCATCATTTCAGGGAAGTGAGCGGTGGCGTGGAAATGACGGACATTATTCACTACCGCATCCCGCTGGGCTGGCTGGGAGACCTGGCGAACACCATTTTTGTGGGCCGCCAGCTGAAGGAATTGTTCCGCTACCGGCAGCAAATAATCCCTTCCTGCCTTACCGGAATTTTATTAACTTGACGGCTCAACATCCCTTGCTTATGAGCCGCTTATTAAACATCATGGACTGGTTCGGGCCACTCCCTGTATTCGAGAAAACGTTCTGGTGCATCACCATTTTCTTTTCACTGTTATTCCTTCTGCAGAATATCCTCAGCATGGCCGGCGGGGACCACGATCACGCCACCGGAGATGTGGACGATATGCTGGATGCGGATGACGGCATCGGTTTCCAGTTCTTTACCATCCGGAACATGTTCGGCTTCTTTACCATCTTTGGATGGACGGGGCTGGCCTGCATACACAGCGGCCTTTCCGGCACGCTCACCGTCATTATCAGCTGCGCGGCGGGCCTGGCCATGATGCTGTTGATGGCTTCCATCTTTTATTACACCGGCAAACTGGCCTACAACGGCACCCTCCGCATGGAGAACGCCCTTCGGGCCACGGCCACCGTATACCTCAGCGTGCCTCCCTCACGCAGCGGCATGGGCAAAATAAACCTCCAGGTGCAGGGCGCCTTCCGCGAGCTGGACGCCATGACGGACGACGTAGAGCCCATCCCCACGGGCGCGCTCGTAACCGTTACCAAAGTGGTGAACAACCAGATCCTTATCGTAACCAAACAAAACTAAATACCTATGGACTATTTACTGATTGCCATAGTGGTGGCGGTTGTATTCGTGTTTTCGCTACTCTATGCCTTATTCAAACGTTACAAACGCTGCCCTTCGGACCAGATCCTGGTAGTGTACGGTAAAGTGGGCAAAGGCCCGGACGGCAGCCACAGCGCCAGGTGTATCCACGGCGGCGCCGCGTTCATCTGGCCCGTGATCCAGGATTATTCCTTCATCGACCTCACGCCGATATCCATCGAAGTGAACCTGACCAATGCCCTCAGCCGGCAGAACATCCGCGTGGACGTACCCAGCCGCTTCACCGTGGCCATTTCCACCGAGCCCGGCATCATGACCAATGCCGCGGAAAGGCTGCTGGGCCTGCAACGCCCCGCCATTCACGACCTTGCGAAAGACATCATTTTCGGCCAGCTGCGCCTCGTAGTGGCCACCATGGATATAGAAGAGATCAACAACAACCGCGACAAGTTCCTGGCAAACGTTGCCTCCAACGTAGAAGCGGAGATCAAAAAAATCGGCATGAAGCTGATCAACGTGAACGTAACGGACATCAAAGACGAATCCGGCTACATCGAAGCATTGGGTAAAGAAGCCGCCGCGAAAGCGATCAACGAAGCGAAAAAGAGCGTGGCGGAGCAGGAGAAAATCGGGGAAACCGGTAAAGCCGAAGCGGACAGGGAAAAAGACATCACTATCCAGCAAACCCTGAAGAACAGGGACGTAAGCATTGCCGAAACCCAGCGTGACCGCGACACCCAGATCGCCACCGCGAACAAAGACAAATCCATCCTCATTGCCGCCGCCAACAGGGACGAGGCCATCGGTAAAGCGGAAGCGGAAAGAGATACCCGCATCCGCGCCTCCCAGGCCAACGCACTCGCCGTGGAGGGCGAAAACACCGCGCGCATCCAGATCGCGCAGTCCGAAGCCAGCCGCCGCGAAAGAGAAGCGGAAGCCGCCAAACGCGCCATTGCCGCCGAGAAGATCCAATCCGCAAAAGCGCTTGAAGAAGCTTACGTGGCGGAAAGAAAAGCGGAAGATGCCCGCGCGGACAAAGAACGTGCCTCGCAGAATGCGAACGTGGTGGTGACCGCCGAGATACAAAAACAAAAAGCCATCATCGAAGCACAGGCCGAAGCTGAAAAGATCCGTGAAAAGGCCCGTGGTGAAGCAGATGCGATCTTTGCCAAAATGCAGGCCGAAGCGAAAGGTATGTTTGAGATCCTCACCAAACAGGCGGAAGGCCTTGACCGCATCGTGCAGGCCGCCGGCAACAGCTCCAAAGACGCAGTACTGCTGCTGATCGCGGACAAACTGCCGGAGCTGGTGAAAATGCAGACCGAAGCCATCAAAAATATCAAGATCGACAAGGTGACCGTATGGGAAGGCGCGGGCGGCCAGAACGGCACCTCATCCACCGCCAACTTTATCAGCGGCCTGTACAAAGCCGTTCCGCCCCTGCAGGACATGTTCAATATGGCCGGCATGGACCTGCCCAACTACCTGGGCAAACAGCAGAACGGGGACAACATCCTCCCCCTGCAGGATAAAGAATAACGGTAAAATTATTATCTTCATCGGGCAACCTTGTGCGGGCACTCCTTCACAAGGTTGCCTTTTTAATTCCATGCCTTTATGAGCCGTAGCCTTTTTTTCCTCTGCATCGCCTGTTTCACCGTCTTTGCCCGCGGATATGCACAGCCCATCGTGCCCCAGCTGGACAAAAGAGTGATGATCATGGAGAACCCTCCCATGGCCGCCTGCCACGCCTCCACTATTGTGGACCTTGGCAAGGGGAAACTGATGGCGGCATGGTTTGGCGGCAGCCGCGAAGGCAATAAAGACGTGACCATCTGGACAGCGCTCAATGAAAACGGCAAATGGAGCGAAATAAAAGAGATAACCAACGGCGTGATCAACGACACGCTCCGTTATCCCTGCTGGAATCCCGTGCTGTTCAAAACCAAAGCAGGCAAACTTTTCCTTTATTACAAAGTAGGCCCCAACCCACGGCAATGGTGGGGAATGATGATGAGTTCCACGAACAACGGCAAGACCTGGAGCGCCCCGGAAAAGCTGCCCGAAGGCATGCTGGGCCCGATCAAAAACAAACCCCTGCAACTTTCCAACGGAGATATCCTCTACCCTTCCAGTACGGAAAGCCATGACAACCAAAAATGGCACATCCACCTCGAAAGATCGGACCGCAATGGCCGCAACTGGTCGCGCGTGGAGATCAACAACGATACTTTCGGCGTAATACAGCCCAGCATACTCCGTTACCCGCACGACTCCCTGCAACTGCTCTGCCGCAGCCGCAATAATGTGGTGGTACAGGCCTGGTCCGGGGACAACGGGAATACCTGGGGACCGCTGAGCCCTACAGACCTGCCCAATCCCAATGCGGGAACAGACGCGCTCACGCTGGCCAACGGCCTGAAAGTGATCGTATACAATCCCCTGCTCCCCGGCGTCCAGTGGTGGGAAGGCAGGAGCCGCCTGTATGTGGCCGTGTCCGAAGACGGGGCCGCCTGGCAGAATGTATTTGCGCTGGAAGACGAAAAAACGGGAGAATACAGCTATCCCGCGGTGATACAGTCACCCGACGGCCGCGTGCATATCACCTATACCGCGGACAGGAAAAATATCCGCCACGTAGTGCTGCTGATCAATCGTCCTGAGAAACCCGCGAAGCCTGCCGAAACTCCTCCTGAGGAGGAGTAGACCAATACTGGTAGACACGGAGCAGCCGGATGACGTAGAACGTGTTGAGGAGTATCACCGGCACCATCCACCAGCCGTAGGAAGGGGCAACAAATTTCCTAAGGATGGAATACACCAGCCACATGGCATACAGGAGATAGAAAATCTCCAGCGCCACCAGCAGGCTCACAGCGCAAAGCGACAAGAGCACTCCCCACTTTTTCTCCAGCACCACCCCGAAGCCGCCGATACCGCAGATAATGTACAGCACGCTCGTGGCGAAAGTTGCGCCCGTCTGCGTGACCGCGGTACTTACGTGGAACAGGGAATCAGAAGACCGGGAGAAATCGAGGTTGATAAGGCCGTAAAAAGAGACAAGACCAAAGATCATGGTGATAACGGCGATGGCTTTCAGCCAGATAGGAATACGGTAGTCCATAGATTAAGATTTGGTATCAGTTAGTTTTTCCATTTAGCGGCCGGTTATTTTTGATATACGGTTCTTCCATTCCCTGCGTATGAACAGCATCCTGATCACGCAGGCCAGGAGCAAAAACAGCGGGACAATCAGTGTGATATTGTCTAGATTCAAACGGGGCAAATTTCCATAACTAAGACTGGTCTGCATCAATTCTATGAAAAAGAACCCCATCGGCAATATAGCGAGGCTAAAAACGATCAGGGCGAACAGCACAGCGGAGCGTTTTTCCCGGAACAACATCCACCCGGCGGGTAATACCAGGAATACATCCAGTATAAACAGCATGGCCGTTGCTCTCCTAAAGTTGCTCAGGCTCTCCGTGACGATCATCAGTCCCCGCTCCGCCAATACTTCTTTCAAAAATAAATAGGATACCGCACCGGCGCCAATCATCAGGAGGATCACGGATACTTTCATCCAGAGCGGGAAAAGCTCCCGCCTGAATTTCGGGGCGGCGAATTCTTCTTCTGCGAGGAGGTCTTCATGAGGTACAGGGATACTCATCAGTACTGCTTTTTGTATGACCGTTTATTTGCCCGCCACTCCCTTTACCCAGGCACGGCGGATCTTAAACAGGCGGATCAGAATGGTAATCAATATTGCCAGTGACGCCAGCGTAATCAGTGACTGGATAATCAGCCCGGCAGGCGTATTATATTCAGCACTCCCGTAGAAGAACAGAAAACGGGCAAAATATAGCAGCACACTCAGCACGGAAAGGCACAATACGACGATCCCGGCCGGGGCAGCAGGTTTCCATTGCCGCAGCAGCCCGATGAATACAAAGGCTTCCAGTAAGTCCAACAACACAAAAACGATCAGCGAGACGGTCTGGCTTTCCGGCACAGCGAGGCTGTTTTTCCATACCACCAGGTAAAACTGGACACTGCGGAGGATGGAATACAGTTTATAAAAGATCAGCACCAGCAGCAGCTTGCTCATCCACGACGGGATGAGGTCTTTGCGGATGGCGGGCTCTTCAAGCCCGGGACCGTTCAGTAAATCTTCTGTATTTGAATTATCCATCATGACGATATTGGATTATCTCTTACGCATCCCGGAGGGTTGATACTCCAGCCACCTTTTGAAGATGAGGATGAGTTTCACCAGGAAAACCAGCAGCAATATCATTATAATTACAACAGGAACTATCAGGATTTCTCCTCCCCTGCCGATTATTGCCGGAAATACGAATAAAGATACTATGCATATAAACAGATGAAACACTACACTGCCAATCATGCCAAAGATCGCCCATTTTTTTTCTTTCAGCAGTTGGATACCCGCAACGCCTCCAATAACAAATATAACTCCCAAAATCGCCGCTGTAATAATTGTGAATGTCGGTACATCTTTCGTCTGCCCCGATAACGGTACCATCATAAAAACCGCGAGGGAAAAGCCGGAAAAAGTCAGCACTCCTGCGAACAGCTGCACCCATACTGGCATCAGCTCGTTCCGGGAAATGGCCGCTTTGAGTGTTTCTTCGTGGAGAATGTTGTCCTGCATGGAATCTGTACGCATAGGTATAAAGGAACTGTTATTCAGGCGGCACTAAACGATCACCACCTCGATGCCCATATCTTCCAGCAGCTTCACCATGTGTTCGGAAATGCCTTTGTCGGTAATGATCTGGTCCACTTCTTCCAGCCTGCAGATCCTGCCGAAGCCGCGTTTGCCGAACTTGGAGGAATCCGCCAGTACAATGGTCTTTTGCGCGGCGGCTATCATCTGCTGGTTCAGGTGGGCTTCCGCGATGCTGGTAGTGGTGAGGCCAAATTCAACGTCGATGCCGTCCACCCCGAGGAACAACTTGCTGCAGGAGAAATCCTCCAGGATCTTTTCCGCGTAGGGTCCGGCTACGGACGAGGAATTGTTCCTGATCACGCCGCCCAGCTGCACCACTTCTATTTCATGATAGCGGTTCAGCTCCAGCGCAACGTTGAGCGCAGAGGTAATGATCATCAGCGGGCCGCGCGGCTGGATATGTTTGGCCAGGGCCAGCACGGTAGTGCCGGAGGCTATAATAATGGCGTCTCCCGGGAAAATAAGGGAGGCCGCCGTTTTACCAATATTGTTCTTTTCTTCCCGGCGGATCTTTTCCTTTTCGTTTACCGGCTTGTCGTTCGTATAGGGGTTCTGCACAGTGGCGCCGCCATGGGAGCGGTACAGCAGCGATTTATCCTCCAGCAGCTTCAGATCCTTACGGATCGTTACGCCGGACACATCCAGTTCTTTGCACAACTCCACCACATTCACATAACCTTTCTCATATAACCTGCTTAGGATAAACTTGTGCCGCTCCGCGATATTGATCATTGACATGGGTTGAAAAATTATAACTATTTAACGTAGAAACTTCGTTATGCATATTGAAAATCACCCACTTGGATTTCCCTGGGGCTTCAATTTCCTGTAAAATACGGAGGATTTTCCTAAAAATAGGCAATTCCCTGATTCCCCACGCACGGCTTAAACATTGTTTAACATTGATAACGTAATCATTTTCAACAATATCGATCCGCCCTCCCTGGTTTTACCTTCAGTCTTCCCCTCCCGCCGGGAATTTCGGGATATTTTATAAATAAGTTTCATTTTATTTACTTTTGTTTTCAATTTTTATATTTTTGACCTGAAACGAAAGAACATAAAAGCCAGAATCGATATATAAAATAATACTGATACAATTTGCAGAGGAGAAGGGCCACGTTTAAAAAGCAAACTTCCGGGTCAAAAGCCGGAACTGGAAACTGATAACATGCTACTCACGGGATCCGCCGGGCAAACCCGGCTCCATCGCTACTCAGCTTTATTATGCCATCGCTTCGTGGCCGCTTTTGACGGACCAATTCAGATAACTGAGCTATTCAAACAAGTAAAATCAAAGATTATGGAGCTTTTTAAGCGATCACTCCTCATCCGCTTCCTGGCGGTTTGTACCGGAGTCATTTGCCTGTCTTCCCTTACCCTCCGCGCGCAGGATCTGCCCATCTCGGGGAAGGTAACCTCCGCCACGGACGGCAGCCCGCTCATGGGCGTCAGCATCCAGGTGGCGGGCACTTCCAGGGGAGTAGGCACAGACGCGAACGGCCTGTTCAAGATCAACGCCCCTACCGGCGCCGTCCTGAAGTTCTCCTTCATCGGCTATCTCGCGCAGGAAATCAAAATAACCAAAGCCGCCAACCTGGACGTCAAACTCCAGGAAGACGTGCAGAAGCTGAATGAAACCGTGGTGATCGGTTATGGCACCCGCAAAAAAGCCACCCTCACGGGCGCCGTTGCCACCATCGACATGTCCGAAAAGGAAGGCCAGCCCATCACGAACGTCAGCAATGCCCTGCACGGCACGCCCGGCCTTTTTGTGAACCTGAGCAACAGCCAGCCCGGCATCGACCGCTCCACCATCCGCATCCGCGGCGTGGGCACGCTCAATAACAACAACCCGCTGGTACTGGTAGACGGTATCGAATACTCCATGGACGAGCTGAACCCGAACGATATCGAGAACATCTCCGTGCTGAAAGACGCTGCCGCCGCCATTTACGGTTCCCGTGGCGCAAACGGCGTTATCCTCGTGACAACCAAAAAAGGTAAAGGCTCCCCCAAAGTAAATTACAGCTACTACCGCGGCTTCCACAAAGCCACCTACCTGCCGGACGCCATCAACGACCCGATCACTTACATGCGCACCAAAAACCAGGCGCTTAAAAACGAAAACAAAGCAGCCGAATATTCCGATGCCGAAATCGCGGAATACGAACAGGGCATGCTCACCGATAACATCACCTACCCGAAAAGCGACTGGTACAAGATCGCCGTTGACAATGGCTCCATTCAGAAACACGACCTGAGCATCGCCGCCAGCACAGACCAGTACCAGTACCGTCTTTCCCTCGGTTACCTGGACCGTGACGGTATCCAGTTCGGCCCCACCAATCACGCGAAAAACTATTCCCTCGGCCTGAACGCTTCCATGAACGTCACCAAGCGGCTGAAAGCGGGCATTTCCATCGACGGCTATTACCGCAATTACACCCAGCCCACTTACAACACCTTCTGGCAGGCCATGAGCCGTACGCTCCCCATCCTCACGGATACCCTGGCGGACGGCCGTTATGGCAACTCCTGGCTGAAGACCGCGGGCAGGAACAACTGGGAGCATCCCCGCCTGTTCGCCTACGGCGCCATCACCACCAAACTGGTGCAGCGTTTCCTGGCAACGGTGAATGCAGAATATAAACTTCCCTTCGACATCACTTACAACATCAAGTTCGGCGTGGATAAATATGACGGCCTGCTCACGGAAAATACGCCGAGGCTGCAGACCTTCAACCCGAAAACAGGCGCCGCCATCAACTGGAACAGCCCGGCCACCGCGCCCCGCTTCGGCAAAACGGATGAAAACGACATCTCGCTGCACTTCTACAATACCCTCGACTGGAGAAAGACCTTCGGCACCAAACACAACGTGTCCGCCATGATCGGTTCCAGTTACGACAACTTTGACAAAGACCAGTTCAACGCCACCATGACCGGCTACATGGACATCGGCGAAGCCACGCTCACCGCGCTGAACAGCGGCATCACCTTCAACGACATCGGCGGCAACACCACCCGCGATGTGATCATGTCATACTTCGGCCGCGCGAACTATGATTACGACGATAAATACCTTTTTGAATTCACCATGCGGGCGGATGGTTCCAGCCGCTTCGCCAAAAACAACCGCTGGGGTTATTTCCCCGCTGCATCGGCGGGCTGGCGCATAGACCGTGAGAAATTCTGGAACGTGAAGTTCATAGACCAGCTCAAGGTCCGCGCTTCCATTGGCCAGCTGGGCAACCAGGCTGTAGACCTTTACAGCTACGACCCCACCGTGAGCACCGGGCAGGATTACAGCTTCGGCGGTACGCTCCAGCAGGGCACCGCGGTAACGGCGTATACAGACCCGGGTATTCACTGGGAAACCACCACCACTTATAACGGCGGCGTAGACCTGAACATGTGGAAGAACCGCATCGGCCTCACCGTGGACGTGTATAAAAAACGGACAGACGGCATCCTCCGCCCCGTAAACCTTGCCGCACAGGTAGGTAACCTCACCGGCCCGCAAAGGAACGTAGGCACCGTGGACAACACCGGTTACGAGATCACCCTCCAGTACCGCGATAATATCAGCGCCGTAAACTATGGCGTATGGGGCAACGTGGCCTATAACAAAAACGAAGTGGTGGACCTGGACGGCGAAATCATCTACAGCGGCGCCACCATCACCAAAGAAGGTTACCCGCTCAACTCCTATTACATCCTGCAATCAAACGGATTTTACCAGAATGCGGATGAGGTGACAAGAGGCCCCAAACAGGGTACCGACACCCGCCCCGGTTATATCCGTTACAAAGACGTGAAAGGCGACGGCATTATCAACGGCGATGACCGTGTGATCATGAATGCATCTTCCATCATGCCTAAATACACCTTTGGTTTTGGTTTTAATGTAGACTGGAAAGGCATCTCCCTCACCACCGCCTGGCAGGGCGTGGCCGGCGTGAAAGTATATCCCAGGGCAAACCTCGCCTACCCGTTCGTGAACGGCGCAAATGCCACATGGGAATGGACCCGTGATACCTGGACGCCTGAAAACCCCGGTGCCCGCCTGCCGGTGCTGACCACGGGCGGTACGGGCAACTTCACCAACCTCTCCGATTTCTGGCTGAGGGACGGGAGTTACCTGCGTATGAAAAACGTACAGCTGGCGTATGCGCTGCCTGCTTCGCTGCTGCAAAAGGTGAAGATCAGCCGCGTATCCGTGTATGTAAATGCGGAGAACCTGCTGACTATTTCCAGATACAAAGATCTCGACCCGGAATCATTGCTTAACAGGAACGACCTGTATACCTACCCGATGCTGAAAACATTCACCGGCGGCATCAACGTTACTTTCTAATTCTCATAACTCATGCATATGCAAAAGATACTCATAGCGGCCGGAAGTGCATTGTTGCTGATAGCAACCGGCTGTAACACCAGTTTACTCGATACCAAACCCAACGACCGATTCCAGGAGTCCACTTACTGGACCTCTCCCGCCGCTGCAAGCGCGGGGCTGGTAGGTTGTTATTCCATCCTGAGAAACGACGGCATCTACGGCGGAAAAGGCTCCAACAACGCGACCGCGCTCTGGGACGAAACGCTGTCACCCAACGCATGGAACTACAGCAATTCCGCCAGCTTCAATTCCGTGGCCATGGGCGAGCACAACGCATCTACCGGCGGTATCGTGACCGCCCGCTGGGGTGACTGTTACGGCGGCATCGGCCGTTGCAACACTTTCCTGGCCAAAATAGAAGGCGTGCCCGATATGAGCGAGGCGGACAAAACAAAAATGAAGGGCGAAGCATATTTCCTGCGCGGCCTCTATTATTTCACGCTGGCCACCTATTACGGCGCCGCGCCGCTCATCCTGACGCAGCCGAACGAGGAAACAGATTCCGACCTGCCGCGCACACCCCGGGCGGAAGTAATTGCACAGGTGATCAAAGACCTGGATGATGCGATCAGCAGCCTGCCCGCCAAGTACACCAGCGCCGCCGACAAAGGCCGCGCCACCAAAGGCGCCGCAATGGCCCTGAAAGCAAGAGTGCTGCTGTACGAAGCCAGCCCGCTGATGACCGGCGGCGTGAGCGACCCCGCCAAATGGAGAGCCGCCGCCGATGCGGCCAAAGCCGTGATCACGGACGCCAATACATTCGGTTACAAACTGTATCCGAACTACCGCACCATGTTCCTGCCGCAAAACGAAAACAACACCGAGGTGATCTTTGACGTGCAGTACATCTTTCCCCTGCAGGGCAGCTCCTTCGACCTAATCTGCCGCCAGTACAATACCAATGCGCCCCTCCAGGACCTCGTGGACGCTTACCTGATGAAAAACGGCCTGCCCCGCACTGATCCCGCGTCCGGCTACGATCCCGCAAAACAGTGGAACAACCGTGACCCGCGCATGTACGCCACTTTCACCTATCCCGGCGATACTTACATGGGCGCCGTGGTGGCCAACAACCGTTTTGCCTTCACCGGTTACGGCATGAAAAAGTTCAGCATCTACGATAAAGAAAAAGCGCCTTCGGACAAGGAATCCCTCGTGGGCGGCCAGTCCGAAACCAACTTCATCGTGCTGCGCTACGCCGATATATTGCTGATGTACGCCGAAGCGCAAAATGAAGCGAACGGCGGCCCGGACAATACCGTGTACGCAGCCCTGGATTCCATCCGCAGCCGCGCAGGCATGCCTTTTATCAAGCCGGGTCTCGGCCAGGCAGACATGCGGAACGTGATCCGCCTGGAAAGAAGGATAGAGCTGGCCGGCGAAGGTTTATACTACAACGACATCCGCCGCTGGAAAACAGCGGAAACGGTGATGAACACCGACATATATAACTACAAGAGGGAAAGACAGGCTACCCGTTCTTTTGACAAGAACCGCGATTACTGGTGGCCGATTCCCACGGGAGAGAGGGACCTCAATCCTAATCTTGAACAAAATCCGTTCTATTAATATAGAATTGAGTAACGTGGAAAAATGAAAGCGGAAAGTTCTCTTTCCGCTTATTTTTTTTATGCCTGTATGTTCTATTTATTGCGCCTGCTGCATCACGCCCAGCAGAATCTTTTTGGCCGCATCGTCCATCGCCCCCGGCGCGCTGAGTGAATCACCGGGAATGAAGTGGCGTTTAAACGCCTGGATGGCGGCAGCGGTATCTTTCAGGTCATATCCCACCAATCTCAAACCCTGGAGCGTATTAAAGTTCTCCGGCACCTGGATGGCCGCCGTATCTCCGTACCATAGCCCGAAACCCTTTGCCGCCAGCCTGTCCCAGGGGAACAGTACGCTGGGGTCCACTTTCCGCTTCGGTGCTATATCGCCGTGACCGATAAAATTGGCGGCGGGGATATTGTACCGGCGTTTCAGCGTATCCAGCACTACCATCAGGCTGTTGATCTGCAGGGAATCGAATGGTTCGCTACCGTTGTTGTCCAGCTCTATGCCGATGGAAGAGGAATTGATATCCGTGACGCTGCCCCATTTGGACAAACCGCCGTGCCAGGCCCGCAGGTAGTCGTTCAGCATATGATGCACGGTGCCGTTGCGGCAGATCACGTAGTGCGCGCTCACCTGTGTACGCTCCAGCGTGAACGTTTTGAGGGTCTGCTCACAGGAGTTCTGCGCCGTGTGGTGAATAATTACGTAATTGGGTTTGCGGAGATTGAAGTTCGTAGTGCCAACCCATTCGGGGGCGGCTACGGCCGCTACGGGCACATTCCCCGGCTGCTGTTTCAAAACGTCCGCCCAGTGTTTGCTCTGGTGGCGGTATACCTTATTGGTGGCTTTGTACGGTTTGGGCGCGCAGGCGCTGAAGAAAACAACCGTAGCCAGGATCGTCAGTTTTTTCAACATCCCTAAATCTACAAAAAAGCCGTCGCGGAAACAACCGTAGTGAAATACCCGGAGCTAGGTATTGTAAAGATGAGTTATTCTTTATTTATTTGAATAATTATGCAACTATTCCTGTACACGCTGAAGGTTTGGCTCCCCTCTGTATTTCTTGCATTGATCTACCAGATGTTTTTCATCGGGGATGAAACATGGAGCTGGACGGGGTTTGGGTCAGTATTCCTCTTCAGCCTGGTGTTTAGTATACCCTTTGCCCTGGTATGCTGGTTTATCGCCGGAGCTTTGTACAAAAGGGATATACCGCTACAAAAGAAAAAAATCATTCTCGCCTGCGCCAGCCTTACAACATTCTTCGTCTCTACATTTTTTATCACCGGTAACATCCGGCCCACGCCGGATATCACCTTTCCATTCAGCGGAATGTTTATCATTGCCCTGCTCATATTCAGATTACCCTCCCGCACCCCGCTCACTGTCTCCGACTATCTCAAAGGCCGTCACATCCTGTTACGCGTACCGGAAAACAACCTGATGCTTCGCGGCATCGTATTATCAGAACTGAACATCTGGCCGATCAAAATAAAACTACAGGATAATGCACCGCATATGCTGCTGGACCTCCACTCGATGCAGGAAGATGAAGTTTTCACTTCTCTCAGCGACCAGACTACCGTGCAGGTAAAAGCTTTCACGGCGGGCCGGAAAGAATTCCTGTTCACCGGCACCCTGGAGCTGGATCATACATTGAACTGATGTTATCTGCGGTTAGCCGATCTGGATCTTTTTACCGCCTGCTTTGATGGAAGCGTAGATCGCTTCTATCACCTTCATATCACGGAGCCCTTCCTCTCCCGGTACGATATTGGGCGTATTGTTGATAATGGACATCGCCACACCGTCCATATGCGCGGCCTGCTGGTTGATATGCTTGATCTCCATCGGGCCTTTGCTGGTTCGGCCCACCTGGCCGCCGTACCCGAATGCGTTGTTCACCTCATACCAGCCTTTTTCCGCAGCCGCATACAGGCGGTTCACCCCCGCGGCATAAGTGGAGAAAGAGCTGGCGATGGCGCCGCTGGGGAAATATAACTGCCATGAAAGCGATTCTTCCACATCCACGAACTTCTCAGGCATCGTTTTGGGGAACTCCTGCGCGGTAACCGCCAGGGGCTCTTCCCCCACGGTATACCTTGCGCCCTGGATGGCGTATATACCAACGTCCATCAGCGGCCCGCCGCCGGACAGCGCATGTTTCAGCCTCCACTGCGCCGGATCGCCCGCCCTGAAGCCGTCGCTGGCCTCCACTATCTTCACGGCGCCAAATACCTTTTCGCGGGTGAGGCGCATCATTTCAAGATGGAAGGGGTCGTAGTGTAATCTATAGCCGATAGCGAGCTGTTTGCCCGCCTGCTTGCAGGCGTCTATCATCGCCTGGCCTTCTTTTACGCTCACCGCCATCGGTTTTTCGCAGATCACATGTTTGCCGGCCTTTGCCCCGCGGATGGTAAATTCCGCGTGCATGGAGTTCGGCAGCACGATGTACACCACATCAATGTCTTTGTTATCGGCAATGCGGTCGAACGTCTCGTAATTATAGATGTTCTTTTCGGGGATCTTGTATTTCTCCACCCATACCGGGATCTTGGATGGCGTGCCGGTCACAATCCCTCTCAGCTCAATATTGCGGGTTTGCAGCAGGGCTGGCGCCAGTTGGTTTGTGGCGTAGCCGCCGAGACCGACGAGGGCGATGCCCAGCTTTTTGTCACCCGGGGGGATGGCCAGCCCGGCGAGCGGAGAAGCAAGCGCTGAGGCGCCGAATAAAGCGGAATATTGCAGGAAACTACGGCGGGTATGTGTCATAAAGAAAGGTTTTAGGAAGAGCATAAAAGATACAATTCTCCCTCCGTAAATGCAATCCCCTTTCCGAAATTTCGTTATCTTGGATGTACCTGCACCTGTCACTGAAATTAACTGAGCTTATGATCAACCTCCTGTCCCCGGCAAGAACGGTACTGATATTTCTTCTATTCGGCATTACCTGGGTGTTGTCCACAGACTCCCTGCTGCGGTGGTTGGCGGATAACACACCCGGTCTCATATGGGAAGGACAGCATAGCAAAGGCATCCTTTTTGTTCTTATTTCCTCCGCATTGTTATACTGGCTGCTGAAAAAATACAAACGTTCCCTGCAATCGTCCGAAACGGCATACATCCGCATCTTCCGCGAAAGCCCGCAGCCCATGTGGATCTACGACCGCAAAACTTTGTACTTCGTGGATGTGAACGATGCCGCACTGGACCTCTACGGTTACAGGCTGGAGGAGTTCCTTCAATTGTCCATCCTCCAGATACGCCCGCCCGAAGAGGTGTACAAGGTGCTGGAAGCAGTGAAAAACACCGGCACCGGCTTCCGTGATTTTGGTACCTGGAAACATCTCAAAAAAGACGGCACACTTCTGTATGTGGAAGTACACACCTTTGGTACGGTATACAAGGGCCGTGAAGTGGAGATCGTCAGTGCCTGGAATGTGACGGACAAACACGAGGCCTTCGAAGCCCTCTCCCGCCACGAAGTACTGCTGGACTCCATGATCAACAGTACGGAAGACCTTATCTGGGCGGTGGATGACGCGCAGCGTTTCACCGCGTTCAACAAGGCATACCATCATACTATCCAACAATTCACCGGCGTAAACATCGAGGCCGGCACCAGGCCGCAGCTGGCTCGGGATGAAGCGGAATACCTGAAATGGCAGGGATATTACGAAAAAAGCCTGCGGGGAGAAAAACAGACGATCGAAGAATCCGTTGAAATGGCAAACTACGGTCTATCCACCGCTGAGATCACCTTCAACCCGATCATCAACGACGACAAGATCGTAGGCGTGGCCTGCTTCGCCCGCGACATTTCCGAACGTAAAAAACAGGAGCTGCGCATACGGCGGGCATTGGAACGGTACGACATCGTAACCCTCGCCACCCACAACGTGATATGGGACTGGGACCTCAAAGCGGACAAGGTGCTCTGGAACAACAACCTGTTCACCCTCTTCGGCCATAAGAACGAAAGCACCGCGGGCGAATGGTGGAAAGATCATGTCCACCCGGACGATGTGGATGAAGCGGTAAAGGCCCTCAACGGGGCCATTGCGCAACACGGGGAAAAATGGGCCGTGGAATACCGCTTCCGCTGCGCCAATGGTCACTACCGTTATGTGTCAGACCGTGGCTATGTGCTGTACAACGACGACGGCAAACCCTACAGGGTGATCGGCGCCATGGAAGATATCGACGTTAAAAAAACCTATATAGAAGAGCTGAAAAAACTGGCGCACATGAGCTCCCACAGCCTGCGCAGGCCCGTAGCCTCCATGCTGGGTGTGGTAGCGGCGCTGAACAAAGAAGACCTGGGCCACCGGGACAATCTCCCGCTGCTGGTTTACGTGGAAAAGATCGCGCTGGAAATGGATACGATCATTCACGACGTGGCTGAAAAGTGCAATCATATTTTCATGGAAGTGGAGCAATAGTTCCAGGCCGGCCGGGAGCCGCCAGTACGGCTCGGAATAATAGCGCATTTTTTCCCCTCCGCCGTTTTAGGCTGCTACACTTCCAGCATTCTCCTTGCCCGCCAGTTTTTATCGTAGTACACAAAAAAGGCCAGCCAGATGCTCCGGGAGAGCCGCATCAGCAGCGGTTGTATCAGTATCAGTAAAAAGCCGTTCACGCCCAGCCACCAGTACACGCTGTTGTCTTCCAGGGAAAAGCCAAGTAATACCCACCAGGCCACAAACGTGGCCACGCTGGTAGCAATGGCCAGTGCATAACTCACATAACCCGTCCCGAAATAAAAGCCGGTCTCAGGCTCTGTAAGCTGGCCGCATTCGGGGCAGCGTTCGTTCATTTTCATGAACCGGAAAAGGTTGTAAGGATTGGTATCTTCGAAAAGCCTGCCCTTTCTGCAACGCGGGCATTTGTTGCCCAATACGCTCAGTAAAAGGTTGGGCTTACGGTCTGTTCTTTCGGCACACATGGTATTTCAGATTAAGCTGTTTCTAAATTCTTCGGGGGTAATTCCTTCGTATTTTTTAAAGAAGCGGGAGAAGTAGGAATTATCTTCGAAGTTGAGGTCCGTGGCGATCTGCGTAACGGTCAGGTCTTCGTTTGTAAGCATCCGTTTGGCCTCCAGCAGCACGCGTTCCCTGATCAGTTCACCGGCCGTTTTGCCCAGCAGGTCCTGGCAGAGCGCGTTCAGGTGATTCGGCGTGATATACATAAGCTCCGCATATTCCTTCGGGAGGCGCAGCCTGCGGTAATGTTTGTTGATCAGCTGCCTGAAGTTCCGCAGCACCAGTTGTTTTTGCTGGGGCACTGCTTTTTTGGGCTCTTTCACGGTCACACGATTCACCAGCAGGAATAATTGCAGCAGCAACACGCGTATCATGTCCGCCTCATTCGCACCTGCCGCTTCTTTCAGCACCTGTTCAAACACAGCTTTCACTTCTTCCCTGCCGTTTGCCGGGATGTTGAGCACCTGCTCCTTACTGTTGCCGCTGAAAAAAGGAAAATGTTCCAGGTACTGGTGCTGCATGAGGAAAGCATGAAAAAAAGAAGCGGAGAAGTGGATCACATAACCGTCCGTGCCTTCCTTAAAATGCCAGCTGTGCACCTGGCCCGGCGTCATGAAATAGATCTGCCAGGGTTGCACGGTGTACCGGGTGAAGTCCAGCGTATGTTCACCATTGCCTTTGGTAAAAAGTACCAGGTGGTAGAAATTGTGCCCGTGCTGCTGGTGGACGCGCTGGTAGTTCTTTTTAAGGTAACCCTCCAGCCGCTCGGCCAGCAGGTCCTGGTGCTGGTGACCCGCGCTGATGGTGCAAATATCATATACCGGGATGGTCTGTTTCATGACAGTGTAAAGGTACGACGGAAGCTGCGGGTGGCAAACGAAGATTCAGGGGTTTTGTGGGACTTTTTACTGATTAGCTGTAAAAAGAGGGTTTTCATAATTACCGGTCCTGTGTAAAAAAGAATGCCTGTGCCTTACCGGTTTGCATCAAAAAAGACCGGCGCCAATAAAAGCGCCGGTTGTTACTTATCCTATCTTGAGCTATTACGATCTTATATATTATTCATTGTCATTGATCACTGTTTTGATCCGGAACTTTTTCTGCCCGCCGGGCACGGGCCACATCACTTCCTGTCCCTCCCTGAAACCTATCAGGGCCACGCCCACCGGGGCCATCACGGAGATCTTCCTTTGTTTGATATCAGCTTCTTCCGGCATTACGACGGTCAGTTCCATTTCTTTGCTTTTGTTGGTTTCCTGTACGATCACACGGGAATTCAGGCGCACCACGTCCGCCGGGAATTCGTCCTTGCTCACCAGTTTCGCCTTCCTGAAGTCCGCCAGCAGCGATTCCACCACTTCGGGCGTAAACGCGCTGACGCGTTCATCTTCCTGGAGGCAGGCCTGTAATATTTCAAAGTCGTCTTTTCTGAATACGAGCTGATGTTTTGTCTTTTGCATCGGTTATAATTTTTTATATGAATGAAAATTCCGGCCCGCGTGCAATGGCGGCTCCGAAATATAAATATGTCTGGATGGAATTCCCGGGCTTCCTTATTCCCGGTCAGGCAGATGGAGAAGTATTATATTGTCCTGGTGTACAAACATCATGCCTTCCGCGGCCTACCAGACCCTCAGCAGCCAGCGGAGCTGACCTGAAAGATTGGCTTTGGCGGTTCCGGGTTGTTTTTTTCTTGCGTTTTTTGTCACGATCAGTAGTAATGGAATGGTCAGGCACAATGCCCAATACCAGCCGGAATGCCTCGTTAAGCCGGCGCGCAATACGACCGCGTTCAGCGTTACAAGTAAAACCAGCACCATGCCGCTGACCGGAACAATTTCTTTGTTCTCAGTCATAGCAATTCGCCTTAAAATGTTTTAATGAATAAGCAGGAAGCCCCTGAACCCTGGCATTACGATAATCGGTTCAGGGCAAGCGTATTGAAGTCCTTAAAATTTGAGAAGTAATATAACTTCTTGCAGAATGTGCGGAATTGTTTGCTGATGCAGGTATACAGCGGCATCACGTCCTGTGCGGGACGGTTTGCGGTGATGCGCGGATGCTGATATAATATTGTACCTGACATTATGCGAATATAAGAAATTTATGTCGAAATACCCGTTTTAACGCTTCTTTAGCATTTACAGCCGGTAATTAATTTGGAATTTCTACTGCCGTTCACTTACTTTGTATTTCAAAGTGCTTTCAATCTAATATTTTCCGACATCAACGGGCTGCTCATCCAGCCTTATTTTTCACCCTTTTACTTTGTAGTACAAAGTAATAACAAGATTCCCATGCATACTACGCACGACTGGGTCCGGTTCTTCCGCCACAACGCCACACACCACCGCGTGAACTGGGACCTTATGCCCGGCATCACTCCTTCGCAGACCAAAACTATTCTCCGCCACCTCCAGGCCTGGCAGCTCGGCGAAACCTCCGATGGCCGCCATCTCCTGCGCGCCGCATTCCTGCACGCACGCAAGACCGGTGACGAACATTTTGTGGAAGCGATGCAGCTTTTTATTAAAGAAGAACAAAAACATGGCGAGAACCTCGGCCGTTATCTCGATATGATCGGGCAGCCCAGGGTGGGCCACAACTGGGGCGATACGCTCTTCCGCAAAGCCCGCCACTTCAACACCAGCATGGAAGCCTGGACGCTCGCCGTACTCACCGTGGAAAGTGGCGCACAGGTGTTTTACCAGTCGCTGAAAGATGCCACTTCATGCGTGCTCCTGAAACAGATCTGCCGCGAAATACTCATCGACGAAGCGTATCATATCGAATTCCAGCGGGAACGGATGGAACAGATCTTCCGGGCAAAATCCTCTTTATCCAGGCTGGTGTGCAAAATAGTGTACCGGGTGTTTTATTTCTCCACCATTCACGTAATGTGGTTTGCCCACCGCGAACTGTTCAAAGCAGGCGGGAACACCTACGGCAGCTTCCTGCGCAAGATGCGGTACAAGTATCATAAAACGCTGCACCGGATCACTTCCGCCGAACCGGCGCCCCAACTGTCTTATTCGTAAAACGCTGATGAAGGAAAACGTATCTCAACTATCCTACTCATGAAACAAATCGAAAAAATGCTCCTGCTGAGCATATCGTTCATGTGCCTGCTACTGGCCGGGCGCATGCTTTATACGCAAAGCCTTACCTATGTTTTCCTGGCATGGAACACTTTCCTGGCCCTGATCCCGCTGATGATGAGCAGGAGATTAAAGCCCGGCGAAAAACTTCACTGGCGGAACATTCTCAAACTGGCGGGCTGGCTCCTGTTTTTCCCCAACGCCCCTTACCTGCTCACCGACCTGTTCCACTTCCATTCGGCACCGCCCGTGCCGGTATGGTACGACCTTTTCCTGTTGTCCACCGCGGCGTGGAACGGGCTCTGGCTGGGGATGATCTCGCTGATGCGCGTGGAACAGTTCCTCGCGGGATGCCTGACGTCACGCCCCGTGTATCTCTGCCTGGGGGCGGCTTCACTCCTTTGTGGTTACGGCATTTATATCGGCCGGTTCCTGCGGTTCAACAGCTGGGATGTGTTCACCGCGCCCTATGCTTTGCTGCAAAACATGGCGGGGCATTTTATTCATCCCTTTCATCATGCGGAAGTATGGGCTTTCACGGCTTTGTTCGCCATGATGTTCGGGCTTTTTTACTACACGCTCAAGATGCTCCGCTCCTCCGCATTATGCTGATCCGATATTTATAATTAATTTCCCTCTTCCTAAAACCTACGGAACTATGGGAATTACCATTGGAATCATTGTTGTTGCCGCCATCCTGTTGATCTGGGCCGTGTCCGGCTACAACAGGCTGGTGAGCAAACGGAACCTCATGAAAGAAGGCTGGAGCGGGATAGACGTGAGCCTCAACAAACGTTATGACCTCATCCCGAACCTCGTTGAAACCGTGAAAGGCTATGCCGCGCACGAGAAACAAACGCTGGAACAGGTCACCAGTTACCGCACGGCGTCCATGAACGCCGCTACACCGCACGACAAGATGCAGGCGGAAGCCGGCCTTACGCGCGCCCTCGGCTCGCTGTTCGCCGTTGCCGAAAACTATCCCGACCTGAAGGCCAGCGCCAACTTTATTGAGCTGCAAACCGAACTGTCCGGCATAGAAAACAACCTGGAATCCGCCCGCCGGTACTATAATGGCACCGTACGCGAAAACAATACGCTCGTTGAAAGTTTTCCCACCAATATCATCGCCGGCATGTTCGGCTTCCGCACCGGGGAGTTCTTCGAAATCGATAACCCCGCGCACCGCGAAAGACCCAATGTGAAGTTCTGATGAAACATTTCTTTTTTGCCCTTGTCCTCCTGCTGCTCCACGGGCATACGCAGGCGCAGGAAACGGCTGCCACCACTTACATCCAGGACGGCGAGGAACACACCCTGTATTCCGACGGCATCCTGGACTTCCATTCGGACATACGCCTCTACCCCACCGGGGAAGCGCGCATCACCGAGCACATCAAAGTATTTACCGCCAGGTTCTACATCAAAAAAGGCATCTTCCGCAACATCCCGCTTTACCGCAGGGACAAAAACGGCAAGCGCAAACGTGTAGACATCCACGTTACAGAGGTACTGAAAGACGGCGTGCCCGAACCTTACACCGATACCGAGAATGACGGTGACCTCATGATCCGCATCGGCAGCGCGGATGTGGAGCTGGAGCCGGGCGTGTACGAATACGCCATCAGTTATTCCACTACCGGCCACGTCGGGTTCTTTGACAACTTCGACGAGTTTTACTGGAACGTGACCGGCTCCGGCTGGGACTTCCCGATCGTAAAAGCAAGCGCCACCGTGGAGCTTCCGAGGGGTGCCAAAACGGTGCAGGCAGCCTGCTACACCGGCCCGGACGGCTCCACCGCCAGCAACTGCACGGTATCCTACAACGCGGAAGGGTATCCCACCTTCACCGCCAGCCAGCTGCTGGAACCGGGCAGCGGTTTTACGATCTCGCCGGCCTTTACCCCCGGCGTCATCACCCGTCCCCCGCCACCCGGCTTCCGGGATAAGCTAAAAGAATGGTATGAGAACTACCGGGCTGTGCTTCTCGCCCTCATCGGCAGCGCGGGCCTGTTCTTTTATTTCTTTACCAGCTGGAAAAAACATGGCGTGGACCCTGTACAGCCGGTGGCCGTGCCCGCCTTTGAACCGCCGGACGGCCTTTCTCCCGCCGCCCTGCGTTATATCTTCAAACGCACCACGGACAATAAAGGGAACGCCGCCGCGCTGGTGAGCCTGGCCGTAAAAAAGGTGCTCCGTATTAAAGAAACAGACCGGGAAGAATATACGGTCGAGAAGCTGATTGACGCACCCAAAGACCTTCCGAAGGAAGAACAGAAGCTGTTCTCCGGCCTGCTTAGTTCCCGCAAACAGATTGCGCTGGACAATAAACAGTTTAAGATATTTGAGGCGGCGAACAATGCGTTCAACGCTTCTTTGTCCGAACAATACAGGATCAAGGATTATTTCCTGCCCAATACCAAACAGATATTGATCGGCGGCCTGCTTACGGGGCTGATCGTGTTTATTTATATGCTGTTGATCAATGCGGGTGTGTTTGTCCTGCTCCTGTTCGTCACGCCATTCCTGGGCGTGGGCGTGGCCATGCTGGTTAATGGTTTTAAAAAACTGCGCGAAGGTTGCGCCGGCATTCTTTACCTGGCCTTTGGCCTCCCGTTCACCATCGCGCCGGTCGTGGTCATGTTCTCCTTTATGGATGAAGTGCCTTTTGTGGCGCTGCTGTTCATGCTCGCGGCCAGCCTTGGATATGTCCTTTACATCAAGCTGATCAAAGCGCCCACACCGCTGGGTGCCGCCATGGACGCCAAGATCGAAGGGTTCAGGATGTACCTTGAGACTGCCGAAGAACACAGGCTGGACATGCTCACGCCGCCCGAACATACCCCCGCGCTTTTTGAAAGGCTCCTGCCCTACGCCATTGCCCTGGACCTGGAGAATCAATGGGCGGACAAGTTCAGCAGCGTGCTGGAGCAGGCGAACTACGATCCCACCTGGTATGCGGGGGACTACATGAACTACACACGTTTCTCATCCTCGTTCTCCAACCGCCTTACTTCTTCCGTGATGACCGCCCGTATGGACCCCACACCTCCGCGCAGCTCCGGCAGCAGTTCAAGCGGCAGCTCCAGCTGGAGCTCCGGCAGCAGCGGCGGCGGTTCTTCCGGCGGTGGCGGCGGCGGCGGCGGCGGTGGCGGCTGGTAACCCTTTGTAAAAGATCATTTCATCATAAAGACAGCGCCGGAAGGAATACTTCCGGCGCTGTTATTTTTATGGCGCTCAATGCCCGCTTATATTTTTTGCTGCGCTGACGTATCAGGGTTCTCCACGGCATTTTATCCTGCTTTCAGAAGCGGATATCTTTATCCGTTCAGTGCGGAACTATCTGGCGGCTGTACCATTCCGTGCTTCCGTTTTATGCTTTAAAAGCGGAACCTCACGCCTGCATTCAACCCCAGCCCGCCGATGTTGATATAAGACTTCAGATCATTGGCGGGGGCGTTGTCGTTTTTATAGTTTGTTTTGGTACCGGTGGTGCCGGTGGGTGTGTTCGAGTTCTGGTCCAGCACTGTTACATATTCTGTTTCGCGTTCGGCGGTGCTCAGGTCGTTCACGCCGCGCGTTTGCCGCGCAATCTCCGCGCCGGTGGTGGTATTTACGATGCGTGTTACTTCATCGTACTCTGTCACTTCCTTGCTTTTGCTTCTTACCGGTACGTTGCGGTATTCAGCTTCGGCAAATATATCCAGCTTGCGGGCCACTGCATAGTTGAAACCCAATGCACCCTGGAAACCAAAAGTGGGATTGGGTTTGATCTCTTCCTTACGATGAATGGTGGTTTGCGCCACTACCACCGCGGGCTGGCCCGGCACACTGCTCGTGCGGGTAGCATCCGTTTCGATGATCAGCCTTCCCCACAGCGGCACGACGAATCCGAAACGGACATACGGATTAAACTTTTCATACCCCGGGCTCACTACCAGGCTCGGGGCGAAATCAATAGCATTCACATGCCCGTGCGATTCGATACTGCCCACCACGGTATTGGTACCCTGTACGGTGGTCAGGTTCTTCGTCATCAGGTTCTTTTTGCTGTGGAAATAGTTGAACGTGCCCTCGATGGCAAAATGTTTATTGAGCGTATACCCGAAGGATAAGCCGCCGCGCACGCCCTCGCCGTAAGACCCGGTGAGCACCCGCTCTGAAAGGGTGGTCGTGGCCCCGGTGGTGGGATTTACGGCCACATGTTCGTCTCTCGGCGGGTATGGGCCCACGTCAGGGAACTGGCCGGGTGATACGCTGAAAAAATATCCGCCGGCTACTTTCATGTAAAATTTTCCTGGGGTGGACTGTGCATGTGCTCCGTGTGTAAATGCCATTGCCAACAATGCAAGGCAAAGCAGGGTTTTGCGATTCATACTTCAACTGTTTTGGTTACTGAATATGGTTCCGTATCAATATGGTTATATGAAAGTTAACGATTTTCAGGCGATTACGGCAAGTTTATCTGATTTTCAGGCATGGAATCGCTCAGGCGATTGCTGAGCACCAAACAGGAAATCGCACTACTGACGCCGGCCATCACGCAGATCAATACCCGGAACCATATTGTTCGTTCATCCGGTACCGGGGCGGGTCATTACCAGGTAAAACGATAACCGTACATTTACACCGCGATGAAAGGAAACACATTAAAAGGGATACTGCTGGTAGGCATTGGCGCAGCCAGTTACGGAATACTGGCCACCTTCGTGAAGATGGCGAACAACGAGGGTTTCACCACTGCGGAGGTCACCTTTGCACAGGCATTCCTGGGATTTGCGATACTTGCGGTGATGAACCTGGCTACCAAAAGCCGCCGCCTGCCGCAGGCGCGGGCGAATACCAAAGATAAACTGAAACTGATGCTGGCGGGCACCTCTATGGGGCTCACCAGCGTCTTTTATTACCTCTCCGTGCGGTACGTGTCCGTATCCATCTGTATTGTGTTGCTGATGCAGGCCGTATGGATGGGCGTGCTGCTGGAAAGCATACTGGAAAAAAAGCGGCCCTCCGCACAAAAGGTCATCGCCGTGGTGATCGTGCTCGCCGGCACGCTGCTGGCCACAGACCTGCTGCGTTCGCAGGTGGTGCTGGACTGGCGGGGCATCGGCTTCGGGCTGCTGGCCGCTGTGGCGTATTCCGTATCTATCTACGCCTCGCAACATATAGCCACGGAACGTTCCCCGCTGCAGCGCAGCCTGTTCCTGCTATGCGGCGCCGTGATCATAGTGACGCTGATATGGGGGCCTTCGCTGCTGCAACAATTTAATCCCGTGGTGCTGTGGAGATGGGGCATCATCCTGTCCGTATTCGGTACCGTATTGCCGCCGCTGATGTTCACCAAAGGTATGCCTATTACAGGTGTTGGATTGGGCAGCATTATCGCTTCGGTGGAAATACCCGTGTCCGTCCTGATGGCGCATTTCCTGCTGCATGAAACGGTGAATACCTGGCAATGGACCGGCATCGCGATGATACTGATGGCCATTGCGCTGATGAACCTGCGGTTCCGGGCGCAGCTGGAATAATGTATTGTGAAGAAATCAAAAAAGGCTGCCCTTTATTTGAGCAGCCTTTTCTATTTAAACAGTTCTTAAAAATCTTCGCGTCAGTATCTGGTACACGATCACCAGCCACATCACCAAACAGGGGAATGCCTTGAACGCATAGGGCACCACGATGTTTTTCTTCACCCAGGGCGTCACCAGGTCCGAATGCGAGAAGCTGCAACCGATGAGTACAAATATAAAGAACGCATTGTTCTGCCAGGTCTTGGGCTGCAATACATACCATACGCAAGGCCCGATAAACGCAATAATATAGGTAGGCGATTCCGAACTGCTGCTGAACAATACGGTGAACAGCAGTGCGGAAGCCAGGATATACAGCTGGTAGCTGGTATACTCGCGGTATTTCAGTCTTAAATATTGTGCGGCGAACAGCACCAGTGCGGGCACTATCACCCAGAGCACGCTCATGTAAGGCAGTCTGAACACACGCCTGATAAAGCCCATGGCGGAGATGTCCTGTAGGAGGATGCCTTTGTCGAACCGGGCGTTCTGGTCATTCTTCACCACCAGCGCTTCATACCATTCCCTGTAGCTCTGTACTATGTACGAAGGCGAAGAGAGGATCATGGGCAGGGCAAAGAGCACCACGCCCCAGATGACCATACTGTAGATCAGCCGCCATTTGTTGTTGGTGAAAAAGAAAAACGACAGGCCTACGATGCCGTACAGCTTGGTGTACGCGCCAAACATAATAAAAAACGCGGCCCAGAACTCCTTTCCTTTCCGGATCATTACAAAGCTGAACACCAGGCAGGCGGCAATGATAGGATTGAACTGGAAATAACCGCTGGCGGCCATCAGTTCGTGGCTGGCGAATATCAGCACGAGGTTCTGCTGGATGCGCGTAAGCGGCAGCTGGCGGATGGCCAGGAAAAGAACAGTAGCGTTGAACAGCACCCAGAGGATGGAGCCGATCATATCCGGCATGAGGGCGAACGGCGTAATGAGCACGCTGAACAGCGGACCGTAATTATTCACGTCGAAGTACTCGGGATAGGGGCCATACAAGGTTTTGCCCTGGGTAGCGTGCAGGAATACGTGTTTGAAGATCGTGTAGTTGTTGTAGTTGCCGCTGAAAAACTCCTTGCAGGCGGCAATCATGGACAACCCGAACCACAATAAGGGGGCCAGCCATTCTTTTTCGCCAAGCCAGGATAGTAGATTCTTCTGTTCTTTCAACATGATAATAATTGCTTATGCGGCGCAAAATAGCAATTATTCGGTCATGTAGTGCGCAAATGACCCTACGGGCACAAAGCATGGGTGAAAGGCCAGCCGGGCGGTGCGTTCGGCCGCGCGGAGGCCCGGTTAAGGATTTGTTGTTTTTTCAGGCGGGCCGGCAAGGCGGATCAGCACCGCCAAAACAAGCTGTCACTACTTTCACGGCCCGCCCGGACGATGTGTTTATTCCGCCAGCGTAAATGCAGGCAGGTAAATGATCTTCCCGCCCTGTTTAGCGGACTCATGCGCCAGGATGCCCACACAGGTGATATTGGCGGACTGCACCGCATCCGGGTACGGAGCCGTGCCCTCCTGCAACGCTTTCACGAACGCATGCACCAGGTGCGGATGCGAGCCGCCATGGCCACCGCCCTGTGCAAACGATAAGTGCTGGTGCTCATCCGCATCATATACGCCTTTGGTGGTAAAACGTCTTATTTCTTCCGGCAGCAGTTTCGCGAAATCAGGGCATTCCACTTCACCGGGTATCTCAGGCTCCGGCTTTTTGGCGGTATGCACCACCAGCGGTTTCCCTTCTATCAGCGGCCATTCCACGGACTTCAGCGAACCGTATACTTCAAAACTTTCCCGGTACTGCCGCGCCACGTCAAACAAAGAACGGTACACATGCGCGCTCAGGTCCGAGTTGCGCAGTTTGATCTGCGTGGTTTCCACCGCATACGGCGAGCCGTAAAAACCGTGCATGTCCTCCCGGATCGTGCCGGAGCCAAAACAGGACACGTACTCCGCCTCGCTGCGCAGCAGCCCCAATACCGGCCCCACGCAATGCGTGGCATAATACATTGGCGGAAGGCCCGGCCAGTAACCCGGCCAGCCGTCCATATCCTGCTGGTGACTGGCTTTCAGGAACTGTACTTTGCCCAGCTCTCCATTGTCATATAGTTCTTTCATGAACAGGAATTCCCGGCTGTACACAACCGTTTCCATCATCATATAGGTGAGCCCTTTTTCTTTGCAAAGGCGCACGATCTCTTCGCATTCTTCCACCGTGGTAGCCATGGGCACCGTGCAGGCCACGTGTTTGCCGGCCTTCAGCGCTTTGATGCTCTGGATGCCATGATCAGGGATGGGCGTATTGATATGCACCGCGTCGATCTCCGGGTCCAGCAGCATTTCGTCATAATCCGTGTAACGTTTCTGAATGCCGGCAGCATCCCCGATCTCATCCAGGCGGGAGCGGGTACGCTGGCAGATGGCCACGAGGTTTGCCCCGGGATGCTGCTGGTAGATAGGAATAAACTCCGCGCCAAACCCCAGCCCGGCAATAGCTACATTGATCCTCCGTTGTTCCATGTCTCGTTATTTTAGTAATGTTTTCAGGAATTGATAACCGTTCTCCGCGAAGCCATCCTGGCTGTCCGCAAGGTTTTTCCAGATGCAGACGGCCCCGGCCAGTTCTTTTATTTCCGGCGTAAAACTTTCTATAGACACCACCCCCTTATACCCTACCCGCTCCAGTCCCCGCCGGAGGCTATCCCAGGGCGTCTGCCCCGTGCCCGGTACACCACGGTAGTTTTCGGAAACCTGTACATGCAGCAGCCTGTCTCCCGCGGTCACGATGGCCTCTTCCATATTTTTTTCCTCTATCGACATATGAAACCCGTCCAGCAGGATGCCCGCCGCGGGGTGACCGATATCTGTCACGAGCCGTTTTACATCTTCGGCCGTGTTCACCAGGTCCGATTCAAACCGGTTCAATGGCTCCAGCGCCAGCGCCAGCCCGGCCGCTTCCGCTTCCAGGCATATCTTGCGCAGGTTGCGCACCGCGCGGTCCCATTCTGTTTTCCTTTGTTCGGGCGGCACCATGCGTGCTTTGCCTACGGCGGAATACATCGGCCCCGCTACAAATCCCGCGCCCCATGCATGGCAGAGGTCAAAACACTGGCGGATGTAATTAAAACAATGTTCATGCACAGCGGGGTCCTCATGTGTAAGATCGCGCGTGGGGCCAAATGCGCCGCATACTACAGGCTCCAACCCGTTGTCTTCCAGCGCCTGCCGCACCGTCCGCGCGTCGATCTGCTCCGGGTATTCCACGGGTATTTCCACGGCTTCGTATCCCATCGCCCTGATCTTCGGGAAGAGCGACACGGTAGCGGTGGTAAAAGGCGAGGTCCAGAGCCAGGTGCTCACGCCCAGGCGGATATTGTTCATCATATGGTCAGTCTTTCATATTAAAATGTGTATGTGTCTCCTGCTCCTTTATGGTTCCACTACTTTCATCACCCCGTTCATAATACGCCAATGGCCGGGGAAGGTGCATACGTAAGGATAATCGCCGGCTTTGGCGGGAGCGGTGAATTGCAGCGTTACGCTCTCCTGCGGGTTCACCAGCCGCGTGGAATGCAGCACCTCCGTCATGGACGGCACATATTGCATTTCGGCTCCGTTCGGGTCCGCGGCCAGTTTGTCCGCCGAGCGGCCCACCGTTTCCAGTGCGCCCTGCTGCGCGATCACCAGGTTGTGCTGCATAAAGTCCGGGTTTTCGAATACGATCTCTACCGGCGTGCCCGCTACTACTGTAAAACTTTTCAGGTCATACTTCATTTCGTTTTTGATCACTTTGATATGAATTACAGTAGCCGGGACGCCTGTAGACGAATTATTTCCAGCCACGGGCTCCTGTTTGTTCAGGTAAGTGCGTACAAACACCTCGCCCAGCGGCATATCTTTAAATAACTGGCGGCTTCCTCCCCTGGCGACTTTTTCAACGTCATATTTCCAGGGGCCTTTAAGTGCGATCTTCGTACCGCCCGTCTCCAGGAAAAGGTCTTCCGCCTTGCCGTAGATGCCCCCGCCGTTGCCGGTGTCTTCCACCTTCACGGCAATTACGTTCCTGCCCGCCTTCAGTACACCGGCGGGAATAGTGTAGCTCCTCGGCTTCGACCATGCTTTTTCCGTTTTGCCGATGGAGACGCCGTTCACAAATGTTTCATCGGAGTCATCCACGGGGCCGAGCGACAGTACTGCTTTTTTGCCGGCGGCGGCAGCGGGCACGTCTATCACGCGGCGGAACCAGATCACCCCGTCAATGTCCAGCCCGGCGTCTTCGATGAGCGTGGGAAGGGCCATTTCCTTCCATCCTGCGTCATCCAGTACGGCGGCCGAGCGGTTTGCCGCCACGGGCGGCTTGATGCTGAAATCGGGGCTCGCGGCGAGGAATGCGCTGATAAATCCTTTGCGGTGACGGCTGGCCGCTGCGTAAACGGCTTTGGAAAGCCATTCGTCCTGCTTTACGGCGTCTTCCAGGCTCATGTTGTATAGTTCACGGCCGATGGCTTCAGATGGCGCGGCCTCGGTGAGGGACACGATGGCGGCCAGCCGGGTGTTTGCATCCGCATCTTTGAGGATGCCTGAAGCGAGTATTTCCTGTTCACTGCGCGGGTATTTACCCAATATCTGGATGGCTGCTTTTCTTACAGCCGGGTCTTTGTGTTTTAATGCGCCCTGGATCGTATTGCGTGAACCGGCGGAAGCGCCCAGCCCGTCTATGGTCCAGAGGGCATGTAAAGCCGCTGCCGGCTCGTCGCCAGAGGCAAGTTTTTCCAGGTCCGGCACCACTGCGGTGTCCTTACGCTCTACCAGCAGGCGTTGCGCAGTGAGGCGCCAGAAGAGATTGTCGCTCTCCAGCGCTTTCAGCAGCCCTTCCGGTTTGTCCTTTGATAATTCAACCTTCGCCGGTTTTTTCCCTTTCCTGTATACCACGCGCCAGATGCGGCCGTGGGTCTTATCACGCAGCGGGTTTTCGTAAGCGTTGCCTTTACCGTTCACAGCCGCATAACCGCCGCGCTCGGGTGTGGGGGTTGGATTGTGCTGCACAATGAAATTGTACCAGTCCAGTATCCACACCGCGCCGTCAGGCCCGGCTTTGGCTTCCACGGGGGATACCCATTCGTCCGCACTGGCAAATAAATTCCAACCGTCTTTTTCTTTAAAGCCTGCCCCTTGTTTTTCGATCTTCGCGATATGCACCAGGTGACCAGTGGGCTCGCATACAAAAGCGGCCTGGCGGTATTGTTCAGGATAACTATCCGCCGTATAAAAGTAATGCCCCGCCGCGGCGGTAAAACCGCCGAACACGTCCACCTGGCGTACGTGCTGCGTGATGGGATGCATGGCGTAATGCCCGTCTATCTTCACACTGCCGGTGATGGCCGCGCCTTCCACGCCCTGCAATGCATTTTGCGGGATGCCCATGAACACGCTGTGTGTATTGTTTGCCGTGGAGCCAAACACATCGTTCTGCTCCGTGAATGCCATGCCCCAGGTGTTGTTGCTCGTGCCGGTCATAAACTCGAAATATTTTGCATCGGGCGAAAATCGGTAGAGCCCCTGGCCGAATTCCCGGAAAGAACCGCCCACCGTGCCTTTGAAACCGGAATAACCTACCGCGCCCCAGATGTGATTGTCCATGCCGTATTGCAGGTTGCTCGGGCCGGCGTGGGTGTCAAACGTCCCCCACCCGTCTATCAGTACTTTACGCTCGTCCGCTTTGCCATCGCCATTCGTATCTTTCAGGTAGAGGAAATGCGGCGCTTGTGAAACGATGACTCCTCCGTTGTAGAACACCAGGCTGGTCGGGATATTGAGGTTGTCCGCAAAGATGGTGAACTTGTCCGCTTTGCCGTCCCTGTCTGTATCCTCGCAGATCTTGATACGGTCATCGCCCACACCTTTATCGTCGCGCACAGAGTTCGGATAGTCCACTGTTTCGATCACCCACAGCCTTCCTTTTTCGTCCCAGGCCATGGAGATGGGATTGATGATGTCCGGTTCGGAAGCGAACAGTTCGAGGTCGAAACCCGGCGGTACCTGTATAAGTTTTGCGGAGGCTTCCGGTGATAACGGCAGCTGGTATTTTGGCGCGGGGTCGCGTTTTTCGTAGTTGGGTATGTTCGCTTCATCGCGGTAGGCCAGCTTGGGAAGGTCTTTGCGTTGTTTTTCCCAGTTGCTCCTTACTTTATCACCCACCGCCCAGAGGATGCCGTTTTCCACCAGTTTGTGAAACCCGGGATTGCTCCAGGTGCGTTCGTCGTGGCCGTAAGCGGTGTAAAACACCCGTCCACTGCCGTATTCCTTTACCCAGGTCCAGGGCTCGCGGTGAACACCCTCTACTCTTTCCATGAGCACGGTGCGGTCCTCGCTGAGGCGGGTATGCACATAGGTTTCATCCCAGGTAGGGAATTCTTCAAGGCCTTTGGTGACGGGGTGTTCCTTATTAATGATCGTGGCGGTGAAGGTGCCGGTATCGTGGTTTTGAAATTGCCCTCCCACCATATCTATATAAGCCGGGGAGTTGCGGAAACAATAGCTGGCGCAATGCAAAGGCACCAGGCCTTTGCCGGACTTCACATAGTCCACCAGCGCCTTTTCCTGTCCGGGTGTTATGCTATCATGATTTGCATAGATCATCAGCGCATCAAACTGTTCCAGGTTTTCTTTATTAAGCGATGCGGGATCGTCCGTATAAGTGAAATGAATCCCTTCCGTGGCCAGCGCGGAGGCCAGCATGGGCATATACTTTTCGGAATGATGGTGTTCGCTGGCGTGCCCGAGGAACAGCACTTCGATGGAGCCGCTGCGGGGCTTGCCGCAGGATGCCAGTACGATCAGCAAAAGAACAAAAACGTGGAAACGGATAGTCATGGGTCTTTAGATTCTATTCCCAATTTCCAAATAAATAAAAGCAAACCTTTCCTGAATATTATCGATTTTCGACTGTATTTTGTCATGCAATTACAGGAAACAGGGATGTTTATGACAAATAAAGGGTAATATGAGAGCCGCCTTACAGAAATCACGCATCTCGCCGGACAGGGCTTTTGAAGTAAAATTCCTCAAAGCCCCGCACTTCGATCCCAACTGGCATTTCCATTCGGAGTACCAGTTGTTCATCGTGTTGCGCGGCACGGGCACCCGTTTTATCGGGGATCACGTCACGCCGTTCACACAGGGCGACATGGTATTCACCGGGCCTAACCTGCCGCATCTCTGGCAAAGCGGGCACGAATATTTTGAAGGGAACAAAGACGTATGGACGGAAGGGATCGTGGTATATTTTCACGAAGACTTCCTGGGCCACGAGTTCCTGCAGAAAAAAGAAGCGTACCAGCTGCGGCAGCTGTTCGGCCGCTCGCAGCAAGGCGTCCGCTTCATTGGCGGCACACAGGAAAAGGCGGCGAAGCTGATGGAAGAGCTGCTGCAAACAAAAGACTTTGATGGCATCCTGGCGCTCCTCCGCTTATTAAATTTCCTGGCCGGCTCGCAGGAGTACAAGCTGCTGAGCAGCGCGGATTATACGAACCTGCTAAAAGCTTCGGATACAGAGCGGATGAATAAAGTGCATGCTTACGTAATGAAAAACTTCCGCGAAAAGATCACGCTGGATGAAGTAGCGGAGATCGCGAACATGACGCCTTCTTCGTTCAGCCGGTATTTTAAGACGCATGCGAACAAAACGTTTTCAGATTTCCTTTCGGAGATAAGAATAGGCCACAGCTGTAAACTGTTGCTGGAAAAGAAAATGGACATTGCGGAGATCTGTTACGAAAGCGGGTTCCAGACGTTGTCCAACTTCAACCGGCAGTTCAAAAGCGTGACCGCATACAGCCCGCTGGCTTACCGGAAGAAGTATGCGGATGCGGGGTATCATCCTTAAAATAGCGGAGCCGATAAGTTATAACCGCTCCATAACCGCGGCCATACCGCAGCCGGGTGAATGTTAATGCAGGTGGCAGTTCCGTCCGCCGGAACGTTAATGCAGGTGAACGCTGACAATCGCGGCGTGTGCCCGGAGCTGAATTGTAACATAATTGTAAAACTGAATATGTTCAATGAGCAATGAACAATATAATAAAGTAATTTCCTTCAGTTAAGTGTGATAAGCCCTCATGTTATTGATCCATATGCAGATTCTACGTTGATAACCTAACGTACGCCCGTCGAGCAGTCCTGAGCAGTATTTACAGCCCGCGCATTCTATCTATTACATGAAATAGCCCTGACCGTTTGTAATTAAATCTGATAAGCATTTTTCAACCAATTAAATCGAACCCACATGCGCAACTTTGCTGCCTGCCGTTCCCTGCGAACGCGCCACCCGATCTTTATTTCCTTGCGAACTTTTATCCTGGCTATTGCCCTTAGCCTTGCTGATGGATTTGAAACCGCATCAGCCCAGCAGCTTGAAATGAAAAGCAACACCGGTAACCCGAACATGCCCAACTGGGTTAAACTGATGTACGGAGATAATCCCGATCCGGAAAAAGTAACCGAAGAATTTGAGAAGTACTATGAAACCCATCCTTTTGAAAAAAACGAGTACACCCAGTATTACAAACGCTGGATCCGCGAGATCAGGCGAAACCCTTACAGTACGCCTCCCGGCAAAAAACTCAGCACTTATGACGTACAGCAGGCCCGGAATTATTTAGCCCGGTCCGACCAGGCGCGCAGCCTCCGCGCATTGAGCGGCGTAGCGGCATGGACAGGCATCGGCCCGGTCAACTTCGACAATGGCGCCGCCGGCACCAGCTACGCTTCAGGCGCGGCGCATGTGTACACCGTGGAACAATCGCTCAGCAATACCAATGTACTGTATGCGGGCACCGCCACGGCGGGGCTTTACAAGTCTACAGACAAAGGCATGAACTGGACGCCGCTCACGGACAATATGCTCGTGCAAAGCATCCTTTCCGTTGAAATAGACCAGGGCAATCACAACACCATGTATTTCGGCGGGAACAACAAACTTTACAAAACCACCGACGGCGGCACCACCTTCAACCAGGCCGGGGACGCCACGTTCAACAGCGTGAACCATTCGATCAACGACATCGTTTCGCGCCCGGGGTTTGCCAGCACCCTTTTTGTAGCATCCAGCCAGGGACTGTACCGCTCCTCCGATGCAGGCGCCACCTTCACACAGGTGATGACCGGCGCCTTCCAGGAAATAGAATTTAAACCCGGCAGCAACACCACCATTTACGCCATCCGGCAGACAGGCGTAAAAACGGAATTCTACAAAAGCACGGATGCCGGGACCAGCTTCACCCTCAAGACCACCGGCTGGCCCAATCCCACGGCAGCCGGAGAAGAACAGAAACGAACTGAAATATCCGTAACACCCGCCAATGCGAACATTGTTTATGCACTGGCTACAGGCGCCGCCAACGGCGGTAGCGGCCTTTACGGTATTTACAAAAGCACTGACTCAGGGGAATCCTGGTCGTTCGCCTGCTGCGGCACCGGCCCCGGAGGCCCGCCTTCCGCTACGAACAAAAACCTCATGGCCTGGGCGGATGATGGTACAGACGACGGCGGCCAGTATTACTACGACCTCGCGCTGGATGTGAACCACAGCGATGCAAACAAAATACAGCTGGGGGCCGTGAACCGCTGGCAAAGCACCGATGGCGGCGTCACCTGGACCTGCCCGGCCAAATGGAGCCATTCCAACAAAGTAGATTACGTACATGCAGACATACACGACATCCGCTTTTACGGCAGCGATCTCTGGATCGCCTGCGACGGCGGCATCTTTTATTCCGCTGATGGCGGCGCCACTTTCCAGATACGGATGAAAGGGATCATGGGAACAGACTTCTGGGGCTTTGGCGCAGGCAACTGGGAAGGCAACCGCGTAATGCTCGGCGGCACCTATCACAACGGCACCCTGCTGAAGGACAACAACACCTATACAGACGGATGGATCAGCACCGGCGGCGGAGACAACTACCTGGGCGCGGTATCTTATGCCAACGACCGCATCGTGGTATTTGACTACGGCCGCAAACAACTGACCGGCAACCGCACGCTGGCGCCCATCAACCTTACGAACGGAAAACTTCCCAACCGCTCCTACACCATCGGCCAGAGCAGCGATATTATCTGGGATGCGCAGAACTACAACATTGTATATCTCGGCGAAGGCAACCAGTTGTGGAAGTCCATAGACGGCGGCGCAAATTACACCTCCCTTTACGACTTCACCGAAAAAGTGGGGAACATCGCCGTGGGTTATAAGAACCCCGCCATCATGTACGCCACCACGCTCGGCACCGTCAAAAAAGTATACCGCTCAGCGGACGGCGGCGCCAGCTGGACGCTGGTGACGCCCACCGGCCTTTCCAGCACCGGCGTGGCTTTTGACGTAGCGGTAAGCTCCGCCAATCCGGACCACGTATGGCTCGCCCGAGTGAACTCCACGGTAGACGGGCAGAAAGTCTACAAAAGCACGGACGGCGGCACTACCTGGACGAACCTGAGCACCACCATCCTGAATGGCGAACAGGTGACCAATATCGTGTACCAGCGCGGTACCAACGGCGGCGTGTACATCGGCACCAAACGCGCCGTGTATTACAGGAACAACAGCATGGCGGATTGGGTGCTGTACAACACCGGTCTGCCCGCGCTGAGTTTCTCCACACGCCTGCACATCGACTACAAAGACGCCAAAATACTCAATGCCACCAGCCGCAGCGTGTACATGAGCGACCTGTATGAAGCCACACCGCCCGAAGCCATGATAGCCGTGGATGGCACCACCAAAACAGTGGGCGACACCGCGCGTTTTTACAACAACTCCGCTCATCAGGTCACGAGCGTGTCCTATTCCTGGAGCTTCCCCGGCGGCACGCCGTCCACCAGTACGCAACGAAACCCCAAAGTAGTGTACGGCGCGCCCGGCGTCTACTCCGTATCCATGACCGTCACGGACGACCAGGGGAACAACAGCGTGACGAATACCAACTTCATCACCGTCACCGGCGGCCTGAACCTCATCAACGACGCCATTTACGAACTGAAACCCGCGCATGCGCTCACCCGCAACCTGCAGGTGTACCAGGGCGGCACTACAGACGGCACTAACGTGAACATCTATACGGACAACAACAGTTCTCACCACCGCTGGAAACTGGTGAACCTGGGCGGCGGGTATTACAAACTCCAGCCGCAGCATACCACCGGCAAAGCCCTGGATGTGAACGGCGGTTTTACGGCCAACGGCACCAATGTGCATATGTGGACGGACAACAGCGGCAATGCGCAGAAGTGGAAGATCGTGGACGTTGGCGGCGGATATTTTAAACTACAGGTATACAACGACCTCAGCAAAGTACTGGACGTACAGAACGCCGCGGACAGCAACAACACGAATGTGCAGATCTACACAGACAACGCGAGCAACGCCCAGAAATGGCGCTTCGACCTTATCTCCGCCCCTTCCTGCTCCAGCGGCGGCGCGGTACCCGCGAAGAGCAGCTGGACGGTGAAATATTTTGATTCCGAAGAGCCCACCGGCGAAGGCACGAACAACGGCCGCGCCATCCATGCCATAGACGGCAACACCGCCACTTACTGGCATACCGCCTGGAGCACCGGCTCGCCCGCACACCCGCACGAGATACAGATCGATCTCGGGGCCTGTACCTCCATTGGCCGCATCGGTTACCTGCCACGGCAGGACGCGGGCACGAACGGCACCATCGCCCAGTATGAGATCTACACCAGCAGCGACGGCGTGAACTGGGGCACAGCGGCCGCCACCGGTACCTGGAGCACCAGCGGCAAAACGGAGCGCATCGTGACCTTCACGGCCCGCAATGCCCGTTATGTACGCCTCCGCAGCCTGAGCAGCATCGGAAGCGGCGCGTGGGCCAGCGCGGCTGAGATCAATGTATACGAACCGCTGCCCATGACCGTAAAAGCAGCGCCGGAAGAAACCGTCGTGAGCAGCACCGTAGTATATCCGAACCCCGCACAGCAGTTCCTGAACATCCAGCTGCCCGGCACGGCCAAGCTGCCGCTCCGCTACTGGATCCACAACATGGACGGCAGGCTGCGCCAGTTTGGTATGATACCGAACAGCATCCACCAGCTGAATATCGCCCCGCTCGCCAATGGCATCTACATCCTGACCATCGAAGGGATGGAGGGAAGGCAGACCATAAGGTTTGTAGTGCAGCGATAAAGCGCTGAATGTATTGCGCCACGGAGATAAACGGTGCCGGTAAGGCACGATGACAATTACCCAACAAGGGGCCGCTTCCAGGAAGAAGGCGGCGGCCTCTTGTTTTTAAACCTTGTTATGATGACCCGATATATACTTCCTGTATTGTTGTTCGCCTCCGCTCCGGCGCTCGGCCAGCAGCAGAAAACAGACAGCATACACCCGCTGGCGGAGGTGATCGTCACCGCCAATAAATTCGAGGAAAAGAGCCGGTATGTGGCGCAGAAAGTGGACGTAATATCCACGCATACGATCGGCAATTCCCTGTCCAATAACACCGGCGGACTGCTGGAACAGACCGGCAAAGTGTTTGTACAGCGCAGCCAGATGGGCGGCGGAAGCCCCGTATTGAGAGGATTTGAAGCCAGCCGTATACTGCTGGTTGTGGATGGCGTAAGGATGAATAACGCCATTTACCGGACAGGCCACCTGCAAAACGTGATCACGATAGACGATGACATCACGGAAAAGGTAGAGATCATTTACGGCCCCGCGAGCACCATTTACGGCTCCGATGCCCTCGGCGGGGTCATTCACTTCCAGACTAAAAAGCCGGCCTTAAATGCCCTTAAAACCACCCTTTCCACCCGTTTCAGCAGCGGCAACAATGAGATCACCGGCCATGCCGACATAAATATCGGCGGCAAACGGTTCGCATCGCTCACGTCGTTCAGCTACAGCAGTTTTGGCGACCAGCGCCAGGGCGCCCGGCGGAATAAGGACGACGGCGACTGGGGCCTGCGGAACGAATATATCACCACGATCGGCGGCCGGGATTCCATTGTAAAAAATAACAACCCGAATGTTCAGCGTTACAGCAGTTACAAACAGTACGACCTGTTGCAGAAGTTCCTCTGGCAACCGCGTGAAGGCAGCAGCCATACGCTGAACCTGCAATATTCCACCAGCTCGGACATTCCCCGTTACGACCGCCTGACGGACACCCGCAATGGCGCGCTCCGGTGGGCGGAATGGTATTACGGGCCGCAGGAAAGACTGATGGCCAGCTACCAGTTCAGGAGCACACGGCTGAACGGCTTTTTTGACCAGCTGCTGATCGGCGCCAGCTACCAGGCCATTGAGGAAAGCCGTATGCAACGCGCCTACCGCAACCCGGAGCTGGAATCGCGGGTGGAGAATATCAGCGTAGCGGCATTTAACGCGGACCTCCGGAAAAGCAAGGGCAGGAACGAACTGAACATAGGTATAGACGGGCAGTTCAATTTCCTCACCTCCACCGCCTTTTTCACCCACACCGGCACCCGGGCGGAAACAGGCGGCCTGGACACCCGTTACCCGGACGGCGACAACACCATGCATTATACCGGCGCTTACGTGCAGCACCTTTACAAGATCATCCCCGGTAAGCTGATCCTGAACGACGGTGCGCGCATCAACTACGTGACGCTGAACAGCCGGTTCGTGGACACTTCCCTCCTGCACCTGCCCTTCACCGGCGCTTCGCAGCGGAACGTTACCTACAGCGCAAACGCAGGCATCATTTACCTGCCCGACGTCAAAAGCAAACTGTCGCTGGACTTCTCCACCGGCTTCCGCGCACCGAACATAGACGACATCGCGAAAGTATTCGAATCAGCCGGCGGCACACAGCTGGTAGTACCTAACCCCGGTCTTAAACCCGAGCAGACCTTCAACTTCGATCTCGGGCTGAGCCGCCTTTTCGGCAACATGCTGTACGCTGAAGTGAACGGCTTTTACAGCATCTTCCGCGATGCGATCGTGATGGACAAATTCACGTTTAACGGGAAAACCGAAATGCTGTACAATGAGGAACTGACGCCCATAGTAGCCAGCCAGAACAAAGCGAAGGCCCGCATCATGGGTTTCCAGGCGGCGGTGTCCCTGCAGCCGGTACAGGCCCTGCGCGTATACAGTCATATCACGTATACCTACGGCCGCTATACCGGCGCGGACGGTAAGGAAGTGCCCATGGACCATATTCCTCCCGTATTTGGCAAAACAGGCGTGATCTACCGCTGGAAATGGCTGGAAAGCGAGGCATACGCCCTTTATAACGGCTGGAAAAAAGAAAAGGACTATAACCCCGGCGGAGAAGACAACCTGCAATACGCCACGCCCCAGGGCATGCCATCGTGGTGCACCCTGAACCTGGCCGCCACCTTTACGCTGAACACCCGGCTGAAAGCGCAGGCCGGGCTGGAAAATGTGCTGGATGAACATTACCGGGTTTTTGCCTCCGGCATCGGTAGCCCCGGGCGGAATCTTGTTCTGAAACTCCGCGTTTCCTTCTGAGGAAGAAGATGTACTTTTATATCCTGTATGGAACAACAGGAAAAATATTTGAATGGGAGAATACCCGTGCCCGCCAACTGGGAAGAGGTATTCTCCCCTTTTTATTTCGCCGCGAACACAGGCAGCACGCCCATCCGCAAAACGCTCGTGCCCTCGTTTCAGACCATCCTCGTGTTCAGCTTCGGCAGCCCCGCCATTGTGCACCTGCCGGACAGGGATGTGAGCGTATCCACCAGCATCGCCATCGGCCCGTTAAAAACAGCGCTGGAATACACCCTGCCGCCCGGCAATGAAATACTGGTGGCCAATTTCAAACTGGATTCTTTTTACCGCCTCTTCGGGCAAAGCCTCCAGGGCCGTGGTCAATACCTCAAAGACCCCGACGCGCTCGTCAAAGGGCACTGCTTTTCTTCCCTCTGGACTACGCTGAACAGTACGCCGGACAACGAAAAAAGAGTGGAGCTGATCCTCGATATGACCGCCAGTTACCTCCGCGAAAGAGAAAACGCCTCGGAAGACATCATCCGCAACCAGGATACGCCGCTGAACCCCATAAAAGTGATCGCGGGCGAATCCGGGCAAAGCGAAAGGAACGTACAGCTCAATTACCAGAAATATCTTGGCTTCAGCGCGAAGGAAGCCCACCGCCACCGCCGCTTCCTGCGGGCCGTGGAGCTGCTGAACAATATGGGCACGCCGGACTGGTTCGAGATCATAGACGAATGCGGGTTCTATGACCAAAGCCACCTTATCCGCGATTTTAACCACTACCTGGGCATCTCCCCGACGGAATACCTCCGGCTGCGGGAAGACGTATGCCTCGCAGGCGGCTGAGCCGTTTCGTTTTCTTACAATACCGCTCCACCGTGCCGGCCTAGTTTTGTGACAGTAAAAACTACTGATCATGAAACATCTCATCATTTACGCACATCCTAACGCACAAAGCGTGAACCATCACCTGAAAGAAACCGCCGCCGCAGCCATCCGCAATGCGGGGCATGAAGTGGAGGTAAGAGACCTGTATGCCCTCGGCTTCGATCCTGTATTGTCGCTGGAGGATATGCAGGGGCAGATGACAGGGCAGCACAAAAAAAGTATCGCCGAAGAACAGGCGTATCTCAATTGGGCGGACGCCGTTACGTTTATTTATCCTATCTGGTGGACCGGTATGCCGGCTATCATGAAAGGTTATATAGACCGGGTGATGACGTACGGCTTTGCCTACCGCTACGACAAAGGCGTACAGAAAGGGCTGCTGAAAGGTAAAACGGCGTATATCTTCAACACCCATGGCAAAAGTCATGAAGAATACCAGTCCATCGGTATGGATAAGGCGCTGAAGCTTACTTCAGACACGGGTATTTACACCTATTGCGGGTTTGAGGTAAAACAGCACCTGTTCTTCGACCGCGCGGACAAAACCAATGCGGAGATCATCGCAGGCTGGGCAAAAGAAGTAGCCGGCGCATATGCGGAAACGCCCTCGCTTCAAGGAACGGCACATTTGGAAACAGCGGCCTGCGCCATCGTTTAGCCCATTGCTTTGCGGAGCATCTCCACGCTTTTCTGCACACCGCTTTCCGCGGCTTCTTTGCCTTCAAACTCAATGGCGATATAACCGCGGTAATCTGCTTTGCGAAGTATCTGGATGATGCGGGGATAATCGAGGTCGAGGGTATACCACTCACCGCCGCCGTAATACGTCTTGGCCTGCACAAAATTAGCGTAGGGCGCTACCTGCTCCAGCTTGTCATAAGGGTTCTCAAGGAAGTTGCCCGTGTCCATCAGCACACCCAGCCAGGGACTGTCTATCGCCTTGCGGATGCGCAGCAGGCCTTCCGGTGTGCTGGTGAGGCCCCAGTGATTCTCCAGCGCCAGCAATACGCCGCATTCCGCCGCTTTGGGCAGGCACTTTTCGATACTGTCTATACACCATTTAAAAGCATCGTCCTCCGTATACCCGGGGATAGGGCTTTCCACGCCACGGGCTTTCATCAGGTCATCGAACGACTTGATAGTGCCCCAGCGGCCGGAGTTGAGCCTGATGGCGGGGATGCCCATTTTGTAGGCCAGTTCTATGCAGCGGATGGTATGATCGATATCCTTTTGGCGTTCGGCAGCGTCCGGGGACACGAAGTCCTGGTGGATGGAAAGGCTGATAAGGTCCACACCGTTGAGGAAGGCATGCCGTTTCAGCTTTTGCAGGTAGGCGTTGTCTTCGTTGTCCATCTGCCGGTGCAGTACGTCCACTCCTTCCACGCCCAGCCTCGCGGCTTCGTCTATCACTTTTTCGATGGGCACTTTGGGCGTTCTGAAATGCCAGTACGAATAGCTGGAAATAGCCAGTTTAAACGGGTTTGTTTTGGCGGGAGCGGCCGCGGTGGCCTGTACCGCGGCAGAAGGCAGGCCCAGCAGGGCTGCGCCGCCCAGGCTGTTTTTCATAAAGGAGCGTCGGGTTAAGCTCATAGGAATTTGATTTTGGTGGTAAGGAAAATACATCTTTTACATCAAAGATGGTAGCATAAAAAAAGGCGGTATGGGAAATACCGCCTGTACACAACTGTTTCTAATCGTTTAGCTGGCACGCAAAACTTTCATCACGGCGGCGATTTCTTCCGAGCCATACCCCGCAGCGTCCGCCCTTCTCAGCAGGGAAGCCGCCAATGCGGGAAATTCCGTATTGATACCCGCCTCGATGGCTGCCTGCTCTATTCTCGCGGTGGCTTCCACGGAAATGCGCAGCGGGCTCTCCCCGATCGTATAGTCGTTCGTATGGATCTTGTTGCCTTCATATTTCAGGAACTCGCCGAAGGTAGGTGTGATGCCCGCCACGATATCCCCGAATTCATTCACCGGCAGGCCTTCCGCCTCCATCACTCTCGCTCCGTGGAAAAACCCGATGGACGAACCGTAGATGTAGGATAAAGTAGCAAGGTCCACCGTAGGCGCGGCCGCTATATTTTCACCGAGATTGCTGATGCCTCCGCCAAACACTTCCAGGAGGCTGTATACGGATTGCAGCACCTGTTTGTTCCCCGACACAAGGATCGGGGTATCGGGCCTGCCCATCTGGCTGGGAGCGGCCTGTATGGCCCCGTTGACATAGCCTGCGCCATTTACGGTAGCCCATTCGAGTGAGCTGCGGGCTTCTGCGGGGCTGATGGTGGTAAGTTGCAGCAGCGTGCGGCCTTCCAGCACGGCTTCTACTTCGGGTGTATGGAGAATGGCCACAGTGGCTTTGTAGTCATATACGCAAATGACGGTCACGGGGCTGGCGGCAATGGCGGCGGCGGCGCTTTCGGCCAGTACCACGCCCGCTTCCACGAGTTCTTTCGCTTTGTCCGCGCTGCGGTTCCATACGGTTACGGTATAACCCGCCTGGAGCAATAATTTGGCCAGGGTCACACCCATTGCGCCTAAACCGATAACGGTGATTTTTCCTTTCGTTGTCATGATCTTTGTTGTTTTTGTTGACACAAACTTCCAACGAAAGGAGCAGGAAAAAAATAAGGGAAGAATTATTCCCACAGGGAAAATTTCTTCCCCGTCATATATTATTTCGGTAACATTGTGTGATAAAAACCATGCAAAATGTACGAGCGTAAAATACCGGAAGACCTTGACTGCGGCATCAATGTGACCATGAAAGTGCTGAGCGGGAAATGGAAACCGTGTATCATAGACAGCATTCACCGCGGCATCCGCAGGCCCGTGGAGTTGCACGCGGCTATTCCCGCGGCCGCTCCCCGTGTGATCAATATGCAGCTGCGGGAGCTGGAAGAATTCGGCATCGTTACCAAAAAAGTATACCCGGACAGCGTGCCGCTGAAAGTGGAGTATTATCTCACGCCCATGGGCGAAAGCGTCATGCCCGTTGTCACCGCGATAGACAAATGGGGCACGGCGAATAAGGATTATGTGGTGGGAGTTTGCAGGGCGATGGAATCGGTGGAATGATCCTTACGGCAGGGCCTGCCATAAGGATCATTGTGTTTATTGGTTACCTGGTTATTTTTTCTTGAGTGCTTCTACTTCTTTTTTCAACTCGATGATATAGAGCGTCAGCTCTTCTACTTTTTCAAGCAGCTTCGCATTCATTTCCACCACATCGATCCCGTCTCTTTTTACTTCTGCTTCCGTAGGAATGCCGGGGAGATGTTTGTGCTGGTGGATGTATTGCTCCAACTCCAGCAGGCCCGGGCGCTGATGGGCCGCAGAAAATACGTGGTCCGCCCAATTGGGTACGCTCGTCACTTTTATTTTACGTGCGCCGACAGTACCTTCCACTGCGAGTTTGTAATCCCCTGTAACGGTCGTGCCGATGCCCACGCTGCCGGAAGTGACGCGCAGGCCATCACCTGTAATGTTTACAAAACTTTTTGTGTAGCCTGTACCAGGCTCCAGTAAAATACCGGTTTTCCAACCAAGGCGCAACTGCTGATAGGCTGGCGCGGCCCATGCCCCGGCGGTTCTGTGAATGCCATATTCTGTGGGATTCGCGGTAGCATTGTACCAGGAAATACCAACCGGAAGATCATTGAGCGATACATCCGGAAGACTGAGGTTGTTAGAGGTAGTATAAGTACCGAGGCCCAGCTGCCCCGCAATTACGCTTCTTCCTGCGTCCCGCACCACCAGCCTTCCGCCGATAGAAGGGCCCTGGTTATTTACGTATCCGTCTACCCCTGTTTTATGCCCATAACTGGCACCGATCGTTGTCACATATGGGCCTGGGACATATACGGTTGCCGAAATCTGGTAATTGCTTTTTATGTAATAGGAAAGTCCTCCTCCTCTCAACCAGACTACCATCACCAATGCGCCATTACCGGTGGTCGCGTCCGCGTAACCCGCAATGAAATCCGCGTAGGTAGCACCAGGAGCAGCAGACCTGATATCCGCATCAATGAAATTGGAGCCGTGCCCCCAGTTGGACATGTGGAAGCGGAATTTCGCAATAATGGAGCCTGCATTGGTAAAATTCGTATGCATAACTGAACGGCCAATCTCCAATTCTGTCGCTGTATTTGCGGCCCATCCCCAGTCACGGAAAGTAACAGGATAGAACTTGTCGGCATCACCGCCAACCATAAAAGATGTATCCTGTGCAAACAGCACCAGCGGGCAGCAGCATAAAAGAATAGCAATGATCTTTTTCATCTGTAAAGGGATATGTAGCCGCCGGGAAGGCGGCAGATTAACAATATTGGCCGTAAATATAGATGCTTGCAATGGGATAACAAAATAACTGCAAACCAGTATTCTGCACACGCCGCTTATGCTGCTTAAGCGGAGGAGTTATGCCAGCCTTTGCATTGCTTAACGCTGAAAGAATAATATTTTATTAAGGTTTCGTCTGCTCGATCTGCGCGTGGTATTCAAGGTATTTCGGCAATGCCGCGGAGCCATACCAGGGATATATTTCAGCTTCCAGCATCTTTGAGCTGATCGCCGGATCGGTTTCCAGCAGAGCTTCTGCTTCTTCTTTTGTTTTAACGGAGAGCACAAAAATGCCACGGTATTGTTTGTCGTTTTTGCCAAGAGGGCCCGCTATGACCAGCTTTCCGTCTTTCACCAGTTTATCGATATTGGCCATATGGCCCTTAAATAGTTCAGTCACTTTCTCTTTGTCCGTCAACTGGTTGCTGCCGGTTTTGAGGATCACCAACTGGTACATCTTCATGCCGTACTGGTCCGCGCCCAGGCTGTCCGCCAGCGCTTTGTTGAAGGTGGCCGTCTGTGCCTGCGTGGAAATACCACAGGCGATCATCAGCAGTGATAACAGGAGTAGTTTCATGATGCGGGATTTGAGGTTGATAATATGAAGGTATATAAAATCGGGATATGCATTATTCGATCCAGCTCACTATTTCTTCGAGGAACTTTTTATCCGTTTCGTCAAACCCATTCAACTCCACACTGTCCACATCCAGCACGCCAAATACTTCGCCGTTCCTGATCAGCGGTATTACGATCTCCGAGCGTGACAGGCTGCTGCAGGCGATGTGCCCGGGGAATTTCTCTACATCCGGCACGATGAGTGTCGCGGCCTGCTCCCAGCTGGCGCCGCACACGCCGCGTCCTTTGCGGATGCGCGTACAGGCCACAGGGCCCTGGAAGGGGCCTAAAACGAGCTCGTTTTCCTTCACGAGGTAAAACCCCGTCCACAGCCATCCGAACTGCTCTTTCAGCGCGGCGGCGATATTGGCGAGGTTCGCCACCTGGTCCGGCTCACCGGTGATGAGCGCCTTGATCTGCGGGAGCAGCGAGGCGTATTGTTCTTCTTTGTTTCCTTTGATAATGCTGAGATCTTCCGCCATATCCGTATAAATAAAAAGACGCCTGGGAGCGTCTTCAGTGGTTATTATAAAAATCCTAATTCAAGTTTTGCTTCTTCGCTCATCATGTCTTTGGTCCAGGGAGGGTCAAAGGTGAGCCTTACGTCCGCGCTGCTTACGCCGGGGATGGCGGATATCTTGGTGTTCACTTCCTCCATGATACTGCCGGCTACGGGGCAGCCGGGGGCGGTGAGGGTCATGATCACCAGTACTTTGTTGTCGTCTCCTATTTCTATTTTATATACAAGACCGAGGTCGTAGATATTCACCGGGATCTCCGGGTCATGTACGGTACGGAGCGTTTCCTCCACCTGATCTCTGAGTGTTGTTTCCATTGTTCGTCAGTTTTGCAATGATTTCGCCTGGTAACCGATAGCGTACAGTTTGATCTGTTTCAGCATGCTGAGAAGACCGTTGGAGCGTGTGGGCGAAAGATGGCTGGTGAGGCCGATGGCATCTATGAAGTAAATTTCCGCCTCCGCAATATCCTTCGGGGTCTGACCGCTGAGCACCTGTATCACGAGGCCCACAAGGCCTTTGGTGATCACGGCGTCGCTGTCCGCGGTAAATACCAGTTTGCCGTCCGTCAGTTCCGCATGCAGCCATACTTTACTCTGGCAGCCTCGGATGAGGTTATCGTCTGTTTTGTATTTCGGGTCTATCAGCGGCAGGTCCTTCCCAAGCTGGATGATGTATTCGTACTTCTCCATCCAGTCCCCAAACACCTCAAAGTCTTCTATGATCCTGTCCTGTTGCTCTTTGATAGTCATCATCCTTAGGTTTTGTTTATCCCAGCAAAGTTACGGCTTTATGCACACCTTCCACGAGGCGGTCTATATCCTCCGTATTGTTGTATACCGCCAGGGAGGCGCGTACGGTGCCGGGTATGCCGAACCGGTCGCAGAGCGGCTGGGTGCAGTGGTGGCCGGTGCGTACGGCAATGCCCTGCTGGTCCAGCAGTACGCCCACATCGGAGGGATGCGTGTCTCCCACAAGGAAAGAAATAGCGCCGCTGCGATGTTCGGCTTCGCCAATAAAACGCAGGCCGGGTATAGCTTTCAGCTGGGCGATAGCATACTCCGTAAGCTGGTGTTCGTAGGCGCCGATGCGGTGAATGCCGAGCTTTGACGCCCAGGCAACGGCCGCGCCGAGGCCGATGGCTTCACAGATGGCGGGAGTGCCGGCTTCGAACTTCAGCGGAGGTTCGCTATAAGTGGTCTTTTCGAAAGTCACATGTTTGATCATATCGCCGCCGCCCTGGTACGGGGGCAGTTTGTCCAGCCAGCTTTCCTTGCCGTAGAGGATGCCGATGCCGGTGGGGCCGAACAGTTTGTGGCCTGAAAGCGCCAGGAAGTCCACATCCAGCTCATGTACGCGGATAGGGATGTGCGCGGCTGCCTGCGCGGCGTCCAGCATTACGGGAATGCCCTGTTCATGCGCCAGTTCGATGATCTCTTTTACCGGGTTCACTGTGCCCATGGTGTTGCTCACCCAGGCAACAGATACCAGTTTCACTCGCGGGTTCAGCATGGAGCGGAACACGTCCATTTCCAGCTCACCCTTATCGGTGATGGGAATTACTTTCAGCTTTGCATTTTTCTCTTCACAGGCCAGCTGCCAGGGCACGATGTTCGAGTGATGCTCCATGGCGGAGATGATCACCTCGTCCCCTTCTTTCAGGATATCTTTCCGGAAACCGTTGGCTACTAGATTGATGGCATCGGTGGTGCCTTTGGTGAACACCACTTCGTGATGATGCGCGCCAATAAAAGCGGCCACCTGGTGGCGGGCTGCTTCATAGGCCGCGGTGGCCTGCTGGCTGAGGGTATGGACGCCACGGTGCACATTGCTGTTGTACATGGTATAATACTCCTGCATGGAACGGATCACGGATACGGGCTTCTGCGTGGTGGCCCCGTTGTCCAGGTACACGAGCGGGCGGCCGTTCACCGTTTGTTTCAGGATCGGAAATTCGTTCCTGATCAGGTCTTGCTCCTGCCAGATGATATGTTCGGCTGTAGTGGTTTCCATGTTATTCCGTTTTTAGTTGTTGGTCGCAACAGACAGGTATCTTGAAGCGATCTGCTCCACCTGTTTGCGCACGGCCGGAATTTTAACCTGGGCGGTCACGTCGAATGCGAATGCTTTCACCAGCATGTTGCGGGCTTCCGCATCGCCAATGCCGCGGGCTTTGAGGTAGAACAGCGCGTCCTCGCTCACCTGCCCGATGGTAGTGCCGTGAGAACATTTCACGTCGTCCGCAAATATTTCCAGTTGCGGTTTGGTGTAAATGTTGGCTTGTGGGGAGATGACCAGGTTGTTGTTCTGCTGGAAAGCGTTGGTTTTCTGTGCGTCTTCATGCACATAGATCTTCCCGTTAAACACGCCGGTGGCCTTGTCCATCATCACGCCGCGGTACAGCTCATTGCTTTCGCAATGGGGCATACGGTGATCCACGGAAGAGTGATTATCCACCAGCTGGCTGCCTGAGGCGATGTAGAAACCATACAGATGGGTTTCGGTACGTTCGGCGTCCAGGGAGATGTTCAGGTTATTACGCACCAGGTCGGATTCCGACAGGGTGAATGTATAGTTGTTGTAAAGGCTTTTGCCCAGTTGCTCCACCATCGTCTGGTTGATGAACCTGAGCTTGCTGCCGCCGGTCTGGAGCTGGTAATGGCTCAGCTGTGCGCGTTCGGCCACTACGGCTTCGGTCACGCTGTTCACCAGTACGGTGCCTTCCAGGTCAAACGCCGCCGCCGATTCGATCAGCTGGGCGTAAGAACCTTCGTTTGCCACCCAGAGATGACGGGGGTTCACGAGCAGGTTGCCGTTGTTGTGATACAGGTGGATGATGTGGATCGGTTGTTCCACCTGTGCTTTTGTTTTTACTTCAATAAAAAGACCGTCATTGAACAGGGCTGTGTTCAGCTGTGCAAAATGATGTTCTTCCAGTTTTTTGCTGTTGTTGAAGTACTGCGTATAGGCCGGTAAAGCAGCTGCTTCGCTCATTTTGGAAACAGTCACCTGTGCGGCGGGGGGCAGTATGGACAGCGGTTGCTGCAATACACCGTTCACCAGCACGAGGCGGTAGGTATCGGGCAGCAGCAGGCCGGTGGCTTCCAGCTGGGCGGCGGTGATGGAAGGCGTTGCGGGGAGGGCGATGCTCAGGCCGTTTTTGAAGTAAGGAACCACGTTGGTGTATTTCCAGTCTTCGGTTTTAACGGTCGGTATGCCACCCAGCGCCTGGAAACGGTCCAGGGCTGCTTTCCTGCCGGGCCAGCCAGCATTGCCGAACTGTGCGGTGAACAGGGCGGGCAATGTTTCGGCGAATGATATATTATTACTAGTAGTAGTGGTCATGGTTTATTGTACGGGTTCTTCTAAACGGATGTCTTCTTTCAGCCAGTCGTATCCTTTTTCTTCCAGTTCCAGCGCCAGTTCTTTGGTGCCTGATTTCACGATACGGCCGTTGTAGAGTACGTGTACAAAATCCGGAACGATATACTCCAGCAGGCGCTGGTAGTGCGTGATAATGATGAATGCATTGTCTTTGCCACGCAGTTTGTTCACGCCGGCGGATACGATGCGGAGGGCGTCGATGTCCAGGCCTGAATCCGTTTCGTCCATGATAGCCAGTTTGGGTTCCAGCATGGCCATCTGGAAGACGTCGTTACGTTTCTTTTCACCACCGGAAAAACCTTCGTTCAGGGATCGGTTCATGAGGTTTGCGTCAAATTCCATGAGTTTCTGTTTGGATTTGAGCATGTCCAGGAACGCTTTGGCCTGCATCGGGGGCTGGCCATGATAAGCGCGGATCTCGTTCACCGCGGTTTTCAGGAAGTTGATGTTGGAAACACCGGGTATTTCTACCGGGTACTGGAAGGCAAGGAAGAGGCCTTCGCGGGCACGAACTTCAGGGCTCATGTCCAGGAGGTCTTTTCCATCGAAATCCACGGAGCCTTCTGTCACTTCATACGCTTCCCTTCCGGCCAGTACGGAGGCCAGGGAACTTTTACCGGAACCGTTTGGCCCCATGATGGCGTGTACTTCGCCCGCTTTCACATTCAGATTAATGCCTTTCAGAATAGCATTTCCTTCTACTGCAGCATGCAGGTTCTTGATATTGAGCATTTCTTTGTTTGTTTATGTTATCCAACACTGCCTTCCAGCGTAATGGATAATAATTTTTGCGCTTCCACGGCAAATTCCATGGGCAGCTGGTTAAGTACTTCTTTTGCGTATCCGTTCACGATCATGTTCACCGCCTGTTCATTATCTATACCGCGCTGGTTGAGATAAAACACCTGGTCTTCCCCGATCTTGGAGGTGGTGGCTTCGTGCTCCACCATCGCCGTGTTGTTTTTGGATTCGATGTAAGGGAAAGTGTGCGCGCCGCAACGATCGCCGATCAGCAGGGAGTCGCACTGCGTGAAGTTACGGGCGTTGGTTGCGTTCGGGCCTACTTTTACCTGGCCGCGGTATGTATTGTGACCGTGACCGGCGGATATGCCTTTGGAAATAATACGGCTCTTCGTATTTTTCCCGATGTGGATCATTTTGGTACCGGTATCCGCCACCTGTTTGTTCGCGGTAACGGCTACGGAATAGAACTCACCGATGGAATTGTCGCCCTGGAGGATCACGCCGGGGTATTTCCAGGTGATGGCGGAGCCGGTTTCCACCTGCGTCCAGCTGATCTTGGAGTTCTTGCCTTTACAGATGCCGCGTTTGGTCACGAAGTTGTAGATACCGCCTTTACCGTCCTTGTCGCCGGGGTACCAGTTCTGAACGGTGGAGTATTTGATCTCGGAATCGTCCAGTGCGATCAGTTCCACCACTGCTGCGTGCAGCTGGTTTTCGTCGCGCATGGGGGCGGTACAGCCTTCGAGATAACTTACGTAACTGCCTTCATCGGCAATAATGAGCGTGCGCTCAAACTGGCCGGTGTTTTTGGCGTTGATGCGGAAATAAGTGGATAATTCCATGGGGCAGCGTACGCCTTTTGGAATATATACAAAGGAGCCGTCTGAAAACACAGCGGAGTTCAGTGCGGCGTAGATATTATCTGCCTGGGGCACCACGGTGCCGAGGTATTTTTTTACCAGCTCGGGGTGTTCCTGCACGGCTTCACCGAAAGAGCAGAAGATGATACCCAGCTCGTGCAGTTGCGTTTTGAAGGTGGTGGCTACGGAGATACTGTCAAATACAGCGTCTACCGCTACGCCGGAAAGCATTTTCTGCTCTTCGAGGGGGATGCCGAGTTTGGCGAAGGTGGCCAGCAGTTCGGGATCTACTTCATCGAGACTGTTATACTTTACTTTGTTCTTAGGTGCGGCATAGTAGGAAACGCCCTGGAAATCTACTTCCGGGAGTTTAAAGTTCTGCCAGGTGGGCATAGACAGTTTCTGGAAAAGCTGATATCCTTTCAACCGCCATTCCAGCAGCCACTCGGGCTCCTGTTTTTTAGCGGAAATGAAGCGGATAATATCTTCATTCAGCCCGGGAGGTGCAATATCCATTTCGATCTGCGTCTCAAATCCGAACTCATACTCGCGGCCTGCCAGTTCCTGCAATATGTCTTGTTCTGCGCTCATATATTTATATACTTCTCTATCAGTGAATTGGGTCTTAAAAGCTGAAAATGACCGGTAATTTGCTTCCTGTTTACGAAATCAGGGTACAAAGATAACGTGTCAGGAGCGGGAAACCTTCATTGTCAGCGGGAATTTCAGGAATGGATGATAAATTCATTGCTTGAAATCCCGACAAAGTTACGATATTTGCGAATAAAGCAAGTAAAAACTTGGAAAACTACAAGGCATATCATACCTCTTCATCAGACCGTATGCTGCTGCTGTTAAAAACCAAAGGACCGTTGAGTACCAATGGGATAGCACAGGAGCTGGGCATTACGGGCGAGGGTGCGCGGCAGCAGCTGCAGCGCCTGGCGGAAGAGGGCTGGGTGCTTTTTGAAAGTATTTCCAAAGGTGTGGGCCGCCCTTCCCTTGTCTGGAGTTTGTCAGAACGGGGCAACCGCCGTTTCCCGGACACGCATGCCGAATTGACGGTACAGCTGATCAACACCATCCGCGACGTACTCGGGGATGAGGCGCTGGGCAATGTGATCTCCGCCCGGGAACATAAAGCGCTTTTGCGTTATTACGACATTATTAAAGAAGAAGAAAGCCTGGAAGCGAAAGTGAAGAAGTTCACCGAGCTTCGCAGCCGCGACGGCTACCTGGCCGAATACCGCCGTGAAGGCGAGGGATTTGTGATGATAGAGAACCACTGCCCTATCTGCGCCGCAGCCAATGCCTGCCATGATATCTGTAAAGTGGAACTGCAAACGTTCCAGCAGATATTCAGGGAATGGGGCACGATAGAGCGGATGGACCATGTGCTGGAAGGTGCAAGGCATTGCGCTTACAGGATACTCCCGGTATAGATTTACTTTTTGAAATTTTGAATTTTTATTTACTTTTGTGCCCTTCCGTAAAACGAAGGATAGATGACTCCCTAGCTCAGTTGGTTAGAGCTACTGACTCTTAATCAGTAGGTCCTGGGTTCGAGCCCCAGGGGGGTCACCGGAAAAACAAAAGACCTGCGCATTGTGCAGGTCTTTTGTTTTAGGTCTATTGGCTGGTCCTTACTTGTCTCCTCCCATTATCTCTGACGCAGTGGTTGTTTTTATAAATAAGATCGCATCAAAATCCACACCCGGTATGATAGGCAAGGCCCTGTCTGCCGTCCAGTTTGCGTATATATTTGTGATCTTGTTTGTTACCCCTGAAAAAGGGTTCGGCTTTATATTAAACGGGATGAACACCGTATAATGATCTGCTTTTGCAAACACCTCCGAAAACGATCCCTTTTCTGTTTCAAAGTCTTGTTTGACCAATCCATCCTCCGTTATTACAGTTACCGACCCTTTAAAAGTATCAAAACCCAATACATAAAAACCTTCGCCGAATTTTTGTTTAAGATGATACCCCATTCCCTTGAATTGAGCCATAGTTGTATCTTTGGCAATATGGACATTATGCGCCCATATGATTGTCCTGCGTTTGAGAGACGACTGTTCAGCAATGATGTTTTCAGCCATAAATTTATCCCGCTGAAACGGGTCAGATGCATATTCTTCCCGGTCAAACCCAAACACGCTGACCTTTTCAGATGGAGGCTGTTTACTATTGTACAGTTTTATAAACTGGAAAAGGTGGTAGATCTCTTCTGTATTATAAAGCACCATATCCTTCATCAGGGTTTTCAGATCACCGGTTCCATTCATTACGTATTGATTGAGCGGCCTTATGTACGATTCACTAAACTCGAAGCCTAGGCGTTTATAACCGAGGTTAAAGACCAGGTATTCAATAATCCTGCGCTTTTGGTTAAAAAACTCTTTTGTTCCATGGGATGCTTCGCCTAATCCAAATACGATGTTGTTTTTTAACTCAGCTGTAAGAAAGTGGAGGTCCGCGGTTGATACGGCCGTATCAGCTTCTATTACATATGCATTTTCATTGATCCATTTTGTACCTGCATCCTGGGAATAACCTGTTACGATACTGACGAGCAGGAGAACACAAATAGTCACACTTCTTATTATTAACATAATCTTTGGCTGATCTGGCATTTTTAAATATTATGATACTTTCACAGGTAGATGCAGATGTGTACGATCTCCATAAAAAACTGAAATACACATGAACTTCTACCCGCTGTTTTCCCGCATGGACTCGAACCACGATCTTCTGAACCAAAATCAGACGTGCTGCCATTACACCACGGGAAAATAAGTGGAAATAAAAGGGCTCGAACCTTTAACCATTACCGTATAAGGGTACTGCTCTAACCATTGAGCTATATTTCCATTTGATAGAAACCGATGTTTTCCTGCATGGACTTGAACCACGATCTTCTGAACCAAAATCAGACGTGCTGCCATTACACCACAGGAAAATAAGCGGAAATATAAGAGCCCGAACCCGGACCTGCTGATTAAGAGTCAGCAGGCCCATTATTGAGCAATAATTTCCGTATTCGTAGAGTAACCCGGGCTCGAACCGGGAACCTCCTGCTCCCAAAGCAGGTAATCTGACCAATTGATATATTACTCTAAAAACAAAGAACCCTCTCAGGCAATCCAAGAGGGTTCTTTGTTTGAAATGTTTTTATTCAATACATAGTTATCCCTCCCGACAAATCGGTTGCGGTATAAAGTTTTGTATGAATACTGTTTTCATGTTACAATGATATATTTCCACCTGCTTCTGTAGCAGGAAATGTGATCAAATGAATTATTAATCAATGAATTATCGCTAAAACAAAAAATCCCCTTAGACTTATCTAAGAGGATCTCTGTTTAAATATTATTATTCAATACATAGCTATCCTCTCCGACAAATCGGTTGCGGTATGCAGCTTTGTATGGATGTCATTTTCATGGTGCAATGATACATAACTTTTCTATTATGTGAAAATATTTTTTGCCTACCGTTCCGAACAAACGATATCATTCCCCTTCTATTAAGCCCAAACCACCCTGCTCCCGTCATCATAAAATACCTTGTATTTGACAGGCATGCCTGGAAGCGGCCGCCTGTAGTTTAGCCGTTCATTTCCCCGGCACCAATTCCACCCGATTGAGGGTATAACTGAAATTTTCATTCCCCGTCCTGAATCCTTTATTTTCATCGAGTACAAAAAGCACATTATTGTCTCCTTTAAGCAGGTACAACTTCGCCTGTATCGCAGCGGGTTCCAGTACGTATATTTCCGCTTCCTGGTCCGACGGCATACCTTTTTCCTTACTCCATTTGCCTTCCAGGTTTGTGAGCCGGTAAGAATGTCCATCCTGCCACTGTACCTCGCCGCCGCCTACAATGCGGAATTCGAAGTTAGCCGGCTGCATGGTAGACGGGTCGTGAAATAATACAAGGCGGCACTTCAGTTTTTCACAATCAGCTGCTGTTTTGAGTTTCAGCTGCGGCACTATTCCCACGCAGGGAATCCTTCCTTCAAAAGCCCCTAAAAATGAAGGCCCTTTCGGAATGGGCTGGAAAGTAATGGCCTGCCAGGGTTTATTGTCGGCTGCAGCTGTCTGTGCGATGGAAAGATGCCCCTGCAAAAGGCCGAAAGCCGTTATCGTTATGATCAGGCTAGATTTCATGGTAAATTATTTATGGGTGATCTTGCTAAGGGTATAACTCCATGCCCCGTTGCCCACCATCAGGCGCTGTTCATCGTCCAGCAGATGCAGCAGGGTGTTGTTAAGTTTTAAAAAGGAAATGATTTTGCCGGTTTGATGGTCGTGCAGCTGGTAGACAACATCACGTGGGCCGGGGCTGCCTTTTATGATGACCCAGTTGCCAGAAAGGTCTACAGACTTCTTTTTGCTGTCAAGCCCGGGAGTGCCCTGCTGAGGCAGGCCGTAGTCACAATGCAATTGGAATGTGGCAGGGGCACGCCTTTTGTCTTCATAAAGCGTCAGTTTCCATTGCATCAGTTCGCAATCTGTGCTGGTATCCATACCGGGCAAAGGCCTTGTACCCTGGCTGCAGGGCGTATTACCCACAAATACGCCCACGATGGAAGTAGATTCCGGGCTGCTCTTTTGCGAGCACGCGTTTGTGACGGTGAATAACAACAGCAAAACCGTAAGAATGGTGCCGAGTGGTTTCATGAGCCGTTTTTTTAAGTAAGCTACAATCTGTGGGTGGGCCGGTATATAAATTTACACCTGTTGACGCAAAATCTTGACAAATGGCAGGCTTCATAGTATATTCGCCCGGGGTAATTTACAAATACCCCTGCGAATACGTTGCCTATACCACCAAAACCAATTATCATCAGGGAGAAGAATACCCTTGCCGCCGTTGTTAGTTTTCTCTTTTGTAGTGTTTCCGGCATTGGTGCAACACAGATCAAAGAGACCTTTGGCAGGTGGTTGCTTTTCGGCTTTTCCGCATTTCTTCTATATGCTACCATCATTACCGGCTACAGAATATACACAAAGCCTATATGAATGATCTTCAGTGCCGAAGGTATTTTCTATAAAAAAAAGTGGATCAGATGGCGGGATATCAGCAGCTTCCATACCGAATATGATGATCGTATCGGAGATAACGGCATCTATTATATGTTAGTCTCCTTTTCAGATGGCAGAGAATACATAACCATTGATTTACCCCCGTACCTTGAAAATGCAGATATAAGAAAATACATCGCCATGTTCTCCGATAATCCCAATATCACGGATTTCGGACATTTGACCTGAAAACAAAAAGCCCCCGGGCCTATGACCTGGAGGCTTTTTTATTTAAATGAATGTAAACTACTTCTTAAATATCCGGTACAGCTTACCGCCATCCGTTACGGCGTATAAAGCACCGTCTTTCCCTTCGGTAATATCGCGGAAACGTTCTTTTTCGCCTTCCAGCAGCCTTTCCTCTCCTACTACTTTGTTATTCTCGATCACGAGGCGCGCGATGTGCGTACTGCTGAGACCGGAGATGAACAGGTTGTTCTTCCACTCAGGAATAGCGTCGCCGCTGTAGAAAGTGATACCGCTGGGAGATAACACCGGATCCCAGTAGTACACAGGCTGTTCCAGCCCGGCTTTCTGCTGGATGCTGTCTCCTACTTTTTTGCCGCTGTACTCAATACCATAAGTAATAGTGGGCCAGCCGTAGTTTTTCCCTGCTTCGACCCTGTTCAGCTCATCGCCGCCTCTCGGGCCGAATTCGGTTTCCCAGAGATCGCCGGTGGCGGGGTTAAATGCCAGTCCCTGTACGTTGCGGTGGCCGTAGGAAAAAAGTTCGGGTCTTGCATCCGCTTTGCCTTCAAAGGGATTGCCGGCAGCGGGCGCGCCATCTTTGGTAATACGTACGATCTTGCCCAAAGCAGACTTCAGGTCCTGCGCCTGCGGCCTGGTTTCCAGGTCGGAGCGCTCGCCGGTGCTTACCACCAGGTTGCCGTTATTGTCTATCAGGATGCGGCCGCCGTAGTGGAGCGTGCCTTTATAAGCGGGCGTAGCGCGATATATTACCGTGGCGCCTTCTATCGTTTTTTCGTCGGCGGAAAGTTTCCCTTTGGCTACCGATGTCAGGTTGCCTTCAGGCAGTGCTTCGGAGAATACCCAGTATACGGTCCTGTTGCTCGCGAAATCAGGGTCTACCCTGAGGCCCAGCAGACCGCCCTGGCCGGCGGAGTTCACTTTAGGAATACCGGTGATGGAATCGCTCAGTTTACCGTCCACCGTGGCGATGCGCATGGTGCCTTTTTTCTCGGTGATCAGGAAGCGGCCGTCCGGCAGGCTGGTGATGCCCCAGGGATTTTTCAAATCGCTGGTGAGCACTTTGCCTTCGTAAGCGGTGGTGCTTTTTACGCTGCCGATCCTGGTTTGACCGGGAAATGCGGGTTTATAATCGCTGTTGGCCGCTTTGGTTTCCACGGGAGCGCCGGCGCCTGTGCTGTCGGCGGACGCATCTGTGGTATTTTTAGGTGCGCTTTGACCGCAGGAGGCCAGTGCAAATACGCCTCCAAGGCAGATTACTGTCAGAAACTTGGGTTTCGGATACATATTCGTAAGAATTTTGAAATGAGATTTGACCGTTTAAATATAATCCAAGTTTCCTGAAATTTCTCCTTCCCGGCTCCGGTAACACCGGCAATTACATAAACGGCAACCGGCGGCAGTTGGCCGATGGATTTTACGTAACTTGAATCAGACAATAACCTCATAACAGCAAGCCGTTGACCCTGACCTGTATGCAATGATGGATGCCTATGATATGAAGATTGTTATCTCAACCATTCTTTTTTAAACCATAAAAACATAGTTATGAAAATCCATTCATCCCTTTTGCGGAAATCGCGGTATTTCCTGCCGGCAGCCATTTTCCTCGCCTTATGCCTGTTAATTCAATGTAAAAAATCAGAACAGCCAGCGGACGTTCCTGCCTTTGATGCGGAGAAAGCGAAAGAACACATTATCAGCGGAAGACAGGCAAATGCTTTCACCACGGAGCTGCGCACCAGCCTGGCGAGACTCGAAGCAAACAATGCCCGTCTTGCGAACAAAACCCTGTACCTCACGCCCTCCGTCCTGTTCAGCCGCGAAACGCTGGCTGGCCTCCTGCGGCAGCCCGGTGTTACAGGTGTCCGTATTTATGCGGGAAGGCTAAACAATGGGAAAACTACTTTGCTGGCTGTTGCTACAAATAACAGGGGGCAAGACATTCCCAGCCTGATCGTAAGCCCGGAAAAAACACTGGACATTACCGAAGCCAGCGCGCTGGTACACAGCTTCCGCACGAGCATCGAATCCGTCAACCCGCTGAACCTCCCGCGCTCGGAACTGTTCAACCGGGATGCCATCGCAGTATTGCTGAACAAAAAACAGGCGGCATCCGTACGGATCTATTGGGGCAGTGAAAACGGCGCAGCCTGTATGATCCTCGTGCCGGTGAATGCCGCCGGAAACGATATACACACGCGGTTGCTGGCCCGGGACGGTGAAGAAGGTGGTGATGACCCCGGAGATGAAAAAGAGCCGGGTGATGATGATGAAGCGATTGAAAGAGGCCACCGCTGCCCGCATAGCTGCGATGTGGGAGGCCCGATAGATGACGGTAACCCATAGTAGGTGGCTTAACCTGGAAAAGATTGATTTTTAACCGGTGGAATGACCTGCGCGTTAAGCGCGGGTCATTTTTATTCAAACGTTTGCATAAACAGAAAGTTCTTGTTATCTTTTTAATGCCTTAAAAAACGGCAACCCAAAGAACCCTAAGCCGGAGCCCCCGGCAATTGTCTAACTGTTAATCATTTAAAAATTCCACTCACATGAAAAAAGCCCTTTTCTTAGCAGGTTTACTGCTAACACTGGTGTTCAGCCAGGCCTTTGCCACACCCGCGCCCGTAGCCTCCCCTGTCAATCCGAAAAATCTTATCGAATCCAGCGTCAACAGGCTCTATCATCCCAGGCTGGTGCCCGTGGCCAAAATGGCCAATGGTATGTTAAAAGCCACGGTAACCAGAGGTACTGAAAAATTGATTGATGTGTATGTATGGCTCGGTTACATCAACGAGTACTCCAGCTGGCCAGGCTATTATGCGGATGTGCAGATGAGGTTCTATGAAGACCTCAATGCCACCATCCCCTATTCCACCAGCGGCCTGGAAGTAAATTACCAGATCACAGGCTTCAACGGCTGGAACAGCTACAGCGAACCAATGACGCTGTATGCTTACGGCACAGACCTGATGGTGGCCTACAACCAGGAGCTTGATTATGACGACGGTACGGTTTTCAGATGGAGGGGCTATTCCCTTCGCCCCGGTGGTTATATCCCGCTTTCCTGACTTTGTTCAAAAGACCTGTGCCCGCACGGGTCTTTTTTGTTCAAACCCGTCTCATTGTTGATCATTTAAAATTCCACCCACATGAAAAAAGCCCTTTTCTTAGCAGGTTTGCTGCTAACACTGGCATTCAGCCAGGTCTTTGCCACCTCCGCAGGCCCCTGCACCGTCAATCCAAAAAATCTCATCGAATCCAGCGTCAACAGGCTGTACCATCCCAAACTTGTACCGGTGGCCCAAATGGCTAACGGCATGCTGAAAGCCACGGTGACAAGAGGAAGCGAAAAAGTGACCGACGTGTATATATGGTTCGGTTACGTGAATGAGTACACCAGCTGGCCGGGCTATTATGCCGATGTGGAGGTGAGGTTCTATGAAGACTTCGAAGCCACCATCCCCTATTTTGCCAATAACCTCCAGGTGAACTACGAGATCATGGGGTTTGACGGCTGGGCCAGTTACAACGATCCAAGGTCGTTTTTTGCCTATGGCACCTACGTGACGGTGGCCTATAACCAGGAGCTGGATTATGATGACGGTACAGATTTCAGGTGGAAGGGGTATGCCCTCCGGCCCGGGGCTTATGTCCAGATTTAGTTAAATTCTTAAAAAGGACCTGCGCACACGCGCGGGTCTTTTTTTATGCCTTCTTTCCCTTCCGTAAAATATTCCCCCGCCCCGTTCGTCTACTGAGATAACAGCCCTAACCTGTTCCAAATGATAAAAACAATCTTAAAAGTCTTAAAACGCCTGCTGATAGGAATACTGGGCCTTCTCGTACTCCTCGCTGTCATAACTTTTATATACATGAAACAAAGCAAATTCGGTAAAGCTCCGTCCGGCGAAAGGCTGGAAATGATAAAAAGATCGCCTAACTATAAAGACGGCAAGTTCCAGAACCTCCATCTCACCCCTTCGCTGACGGAAGGTTACAATATTTTTGAAGTGACCTGGGAAGTGCTCTTTAAAAAGTCTCCCCGGCGCAGACCGGTGGACAGCCTGCCTTCCATCAAAACCAACCTGCGGAACATCCCGGCGGACAAAGACGTGCTGGTCTGGTTCGGGCATTCCTCCTACTTCATGCAGATCGATGGCAAACGTATTCTCGTGGATCCCGTTCTGAGTGGAAATGCTTCCCCCATTCCGGGAACCACTACATCTTTTAACGGATCGGATATCTATACCGTGGCGGACCTGCCCGATATCGACTATCTCTTCATTTCCCATGATCATTACGATCACCTGGATTATGAAACCCTCACCAAACTAAGGCCCCGGGTCAGGAAAGTGATCTGCGGCCTGGGCGTGGGCGCTCATTTTGAACATTGGGGGTATACCAAAGACCAGCTGGCGGAAAGGGACTGGCACCAGACCCTGGAGCCGGACAGCGGATTTATCATCCACACCACCCCCGCGCGGCACTTCTCCGGCAGGGGTTTCACCCGGAACAACACGCTATGGATGTCTTACGTGCTGCAAACGCCCACCATGAAAATATACATCGGCGGTGACAGTGGTTATGATACCCACTTTGCGGACATCGGGAACAAGTTCGGCCCTTTCGACCTGGTGATGATAGACAACGGGCAGTACGACATCAAATGGAAATACATCCACACCCAGCCCGCAGAAGCCCTCCAGGCCGCCCACGACCTGAAAGCCAAACGCCTCTTCCCCGTACACTCCTCCAAGTTCATGCTGGCCAATCACCCCTGGGATGAGCCGCTGGCCAAAATATCCGAGCTGAACAAAACCATCGGCATCCCCCTGGTAACGCCCTTTATCGGCGAACAGGTGAACCTGGATGACCCCGGCCAGCAGTTCACACAATGGTGGGTGGGTTTACGCTAAATACCAGTTTACCGGTATTGACGGGCCTGCGGGGATGGTCTACATTCGTGTGAGAAGCACCAAACATGACCAGACCATTCCCTTTCCTGTCGCAGGCACAATCGCTGGTGCTCTTGCGCGTATGCCTGGCGGGCATCTTTCTCGCCCACTCCATCGTGAGAGTAAGCAATGGCACCATCCCCCGGTTTGCCGGCTACCTTGAGAACAAAGGACTGCCGCAGGGCATGGCCCTGGTATGGGGTATTACGGTATTTGAGGTGACCGGCGGCGTGTTGCTGCTGCTGGGGTATTTCACCAGGATCATTTCAGCGGGTTTTATCCTGATGCTCATCGGCGGCATCATCCTGATCCATGCTGAAAAGGGCTGGTTTACCGGCGAACATGGCAGCGGCGGCATCGAATACAGTTTTGTGCTGATCATCGCCTTCCTGGTGACGGCGGCGGCTAAAAAATAAACGCTGACGCAAAGCCCTTACACCAAAGTCCATGTTTTTACTAACGACTGGGACAAATAAATTCCCCGGGCTGTCCTGCATAAAAAAATCCCCGGGCGTTCATTCACCCGGGGATTTCAATATTTTCTCTTTTCTGCTAATCTGCTTTCAGGACTTTCACCGGGTCCGCCAGCGCGGCCTTTATAGCCTGGGCGCTCACGGTCAGCAATGCGATGAACACCGCCAGCAGTCCCGCCAGTGCAAACATCCACCACTGGATGCTGATGTGATACGGGAAGCCGTTCAGCCAGCGGTTCATACCCCACCATGCCAGCGGCGTGGCGATCAGCACGGAAATGAGTACCAGTTTCACGAAGTCCGAAGACAGCAGGCGTACAATGCTCGTAACAGAGCCGCCCAGCACTTTGCGGATACCGATCTCTTTCTGGCGCTGTCCCGCCGCGTATGTTGCCAGGCCAAACAGGCCCAGGCAGGCAATGAGGATCGTGAGCCCGGCAAAGGCGCCGAATATTTTACCAAAACGGTTGTCTTCCTAGTACTGCATGTTAAACGACTGGTCCAGGAAGTTGTAGATAAAAGGCCTGTGCGGCGCCAGGGTGCCCCATATTTTTTCGATTTCGCTCACGGTCCGGCGCACATTATTGCTTTTGATGTGCACGGACAATTTATTCAGGCTTTCACGCGGCGCCAGCCGCATAGCCAGCGGCACTACCTTTTTATGTAAGGATTCGTAGTTAAAATCAGTGACCACGCCCACTACTTTCCCTTTCCGTCCCCACTGGTCGAACTTTTTGCCGATCACTTCTTCAGGGTTCGCATACCCCAATTCACGGGCGGCGGCTTCGTTGATCACCATCGCTTCCTCCGGGTCCGAAGCATAATCGCGGGAATAAGCCCTGCCGGCGGCCATTTTGATATTGTATGCAGGGATGAAGTCCACATCCACTTCATATAGTGAAGGGCTGAAAGATTTCATCGCACCCTCTTTTGATTCTATTTGTGTGCCGGCGTTCGGGAAAAAGTCACCCGGCACCGCGCGTGACGCTGTAACGGAGATCACCGCGGGGTTTTCTTTCAGCGCGGCTTTGGTGGATTTTATCTTTGTCTGCATCACTTCATCCCCACCGAAATCTATTACGAGCACCTGGTCCTGGTTAAATCCAAGATCGCGCGAACGCATGTGTTTCAGTTGCGAATACACGATGGCCGTACCGGCGATAAGCGCCACAGACAAGCTGAACTGTGCTATCACCAATCCTTTCCGCAAAACGATGCCCCTGCCCGAAGGCTTAAAACGGCCCCTGAGCACTTCCACAGGTTTGAACCGCGCCAGCGCCCATGCGGGATAACTTCCCGCCAGCATACCCAGCAGCAAAGGCAGCAGGAAAAGCGCCGCTGTCATACCGGGCGTAAACAGCATGGACAGCCCCATTGCTTTGCCGGACACATTCCGCACCACCGGCAGGAACAGTACAGCCAGGGTTATGCCCGCCAGCACCGCCACCACGGAGATCAGCACAGATTCCGTCAGGAACTGGAACACCAGCCCTTTCTGGTTTGCACCGATCGCTTTCCGTACCCCCACTTCCTTTGCGCGCTCCATCGAACGGGCAGTGGAAAGGTTCATGAAGTTGATACAGGCAATAAGCAATATAAATATCCCGATCACGGAGAAAATATACACGTTGGAAAGGCTGCCGGTTACACCCGGCTGGCGCATGGCTCCGGAATGCAGGTATGCGTCGGCCATCGGTTCGAACATAATGCTGTAGCCTGGTTCATTGGGCGCCTTACGTTTTACAAAAGATGCGGTCCTGGCCTGCATGGCAGCAATGTCCGTTCCTTTATCCACGAGGAAATAAGTATAAAAATCGACATAACCCCAGTTGGAAAACACTTCCGGCCCCCCGAAGCCCCTGAATGTACTCATGGACATCAGGCCGTTGAAATTGAAGTGGGAGTTTTCCGGCACGTCTTCGATCACGCCGGTAACGTTAAAGGTGAATTTGTTTTCCACCTTCAGCTCCTGCCCTACAGGGTTTGTGTCCCCAAAATATTTCCTGGCGGTACTCTGCGTGAGTACGATGCTGAAAGGTGCTTCCAGCGCCGTTTCCCGGTTGCCGTACAACATCTTCCAGGAAAAGATCTGCAGTAAGATGGAATCCGCGAAAGGGATATTGTTTTCCTGGAAACGGTAACCCTGGTGCTGTAACAACAAAGTGAGGGGACTGGTGAACTGCGCCAGTTTTTTGATCTGCGGAAATTCCTGCATCAGCGCGGGCCCGACAGGTGCGTTGCCCCATACCTGGTATTCGGCCGGTTTGGGCGGCGGCAGGGGTTTACCTTCCGGGGCAGGCTGGCGGTAAGCCTGCAGCACGCGGTAGATCTCATTTTTATGCTCATGATACCCGTCATACGACAATTCTCCTTTCACATACAGGGCGATCAGGATACAACAGGCTACTCCCGCCGTAAGGCCGGTCACATTGATGAGCGTATACACCTTGTTACGGGTTAAGCTCCTCCATGCGGTTTTGAAGTAATTTTTAAGCATGCCCGTATGCAGCAAATTAATTGCCATAAAAAGGAACCCGCCGTGGTGGCGGGTTCAAATATTTATGAGGTTCGTGATTGTTCATAACCGGACATATTCCCGTTCGCTAGCGGACGGGGTTATTCCTTCACCAGCTCTTCCGCCAGCTTCCCTTTTTCCATTACGAGCAGTTTGCCGTCTTTGGTGAACTCAAAAACCAGGTCCCGCTCTTTCATAAAAAACGAGCCTTCTTTTTCCGGGTACAAGGTGAACTGCTTGCCATTGGAAGTCATCAGTAGCACGCCCTGCCCTGCCTCTATCACTGATGTGCCGGTTTGTGCGCCTTTATATTTGCCCGCATATGTTTTGAGCGTTTCCTGCGGCAGGGTGATGATTTTGCGGGCGCTCAGGTAGGGTGCCGGTTTGTGATCATAACTGAGTACGCGGGTCATTTTCCATACGCCATCCTGTTTCAGCCAGAGGTGTGTGAACTTTGCCCAGCCGTCGCGGAACTCGGGTTTGTCTTTTTGTTTGACATAAAAATAATGCTCCCCGCTGATGATGGCGCCGTATATGACATTGGACCCGGACATCGGGAATACTGTTACCGTACCGGGTACGGCTTCCCGCCTCAGCCTGTATTCATCCGGTTGTTTGCAGAGGCCGTCTGTCATGGATTTTGCCAGGGCGTCCAGGCCGAGGGTGATGCCGCCTTTGTCGTGGTAGAACTCCACGCTGTCTGAGAAAAAGCCGGTGAAAGTTTTGATATCGCAGGTATTGTAGGATTGCCAGAAGAGGCTGTCCTTTTCGAGGATAAGCGCGGTGAGCTGCTGATTATTGTCCTGCGCTGATAAACTTCCGGCGGAGATGACCGACAGAAAAACGGGAAATAAATACTTCTTCATGAGAATGACGGATTAATTCGCCACAATATAATCCGAAACATAGTACTATTTATTACATAGTACTATAAAACATACACCTGACTGATGATCGGCAATATGGATGGATGAGCGGAATGACAATGCCATTTAAACCAAAAAATAAGGCTATTAATCCGCCTCTTTTGCCCAAAATAAGCGCGAGGTGCATCCGCAAAATTTCAACCCCTTAAATCGCCTGTAATGAGAGAAAAAAGTCTAACCGGCCTCTAACCTACGTCTAACCTAGGTAAAAACCCGGTCTAACCGGCCTCTAACCTACCTCTAACCGGCCTTGAACCTACGTCCCCTTTTTTTCATACAATCCCGGGCATTTTACCGGAAAAATACCCGTTAACCATGCAGAAATGTCATAAAAAAAATGCCTTGAAGAGATCAAGGCATTCTGTTTTTACTGTGGATTGGGGTTTCCGTTTACTGAAAAACATATGCGGTAGCGCCTGTAACCAAAGTAGTTCCCTGGAAGGTCTGGCTGCTTACAACCTTATCATCTACGCGTATTTCCAGCTCCATCGTTCCTCCCACGTCTGCATATCCTGAAATTGCGATATCATCCCGGAGATTGACTGTTCGTTTGAACTTCACGCTGAAAGGCAGGGTGGCGTCCTCCAGCGTGGTTCTCCCGCCTGTTGCGTTGTTGTATATAATGTCGGCTTTTATCATCGCCGCCGTCGGCGTTTTTACCCTGAATTCGATGTTCACTTCTTTGGGCCATCCGGCCCTGGGATCGGCCGGATTGTCTTTACAGGATGAGGTTAACAATGTAACAGTCGCAAAAATGGTGAAAAGGCCGGCAAGGCGTTTCCTTTTAAGTAAAAGGTGCTTCATCGATGTATGTTTAGGATTAATTTCTCTGCAACCAGGTGGGGATAGTTAGGACTATTTACTATTGCAAAGGTATCCGCGACCACAGCTTCCATCAATACCGCCAAACGTGGAATTTCATCTACCGGTTTTCCGGTATATTCGCCGTACCGGAAACTATTATTGAACATTTATTGTTTATTTGCCCTTATGAAACGAACTATATGCCTGGCCTGCTTCGTCGTATGTGCTTCCCTGTGGGGCAGTGCGCAGGCCCAGAAGAGCAGCAGGTATGCAGACAGTCTCCTGCTCATCACGCGGCAATCCTCATCGGACAGCAGCAAGGCGGCCGCCCACCTGCTTCTTTCATACTTTTATGTTTTCCGCGATCCCGCACAGGCCCGCCAGCACCTGGACCAGGGGCGCAAAACCGGCGCGGCTTATCCTTTACTCCATGCCCTTTCCTATTATTACGGCGGCGTACTGTTCTATGGCGCATCGGACCCCGTAAAAAGCGAAGCCTCTTTTCTGAAGGCAGACAGCCTGCTCAGCAGGATCAACACCAAAGAATCCATCAGCTTCCGTTCCAAATCATGGCGGAACATCGGTATACTCAGGCAGGCCTCCGGCGATGAAGAAGGCTTTGCCGATATCCTTATCCACAAAGCCATCCCCCTGGCCCAACAGGCCGGGGACAGTATGGCCGTGGGTAAAAACTACCTGGACCTTTCCCTCGTGTTCAAAAACACCATGCAATACAGCAAAGCCACAGGTTACATATTGCAGTCCATCAACGTGTTCCGGCCAAACCAGGCTATAGGCGACCTGATCGTGGCGTACAACACCGGCGCGGAAAACTATGTGCTGGACAAAAAATACCCCGAAGCCAGAACGATGCTGGACAGCGCCTGGAAACTCCTGAAAGACTACCCGGCCAAAGAAATGTACATCGATTATTACACCGCCGAAAGCATGTATTACGATGAAACAAAGGACTTCAAAAAGTCGCTGGCGAGTATAGACAAAGGTGTCGCACTCGCCAAAGAGTACAACAAACGTTACGAGGAACAGCGCCTGCTGTTACAGAAATTTTACACGCATTACAACCAGAACGATTATACAAATGCCCGGCAGGTGCTCATCTACCTGGCAGAGCAGCCTGAAATGATGGGCACGATCACCAACCGGCTGCAGGTGTTCAACGGCCTCGCCGAAACCAACGCGGGCCTGGGCAATATGCCACTGGCCTACAGCTGGCTGAAACGTTACAGCCAGCTCAGCGACAGCGTGAATGAAAGCAAACTCACCAACGACATCCATGCGCTGGAGATCAAATTCAATTCACAGGAAAAACAAAAGGAGATCGCCGCGCTGAAAATAGAACGGGAAAGGGCCGCGCTCTCCGCCAAAAACAACCGCCTGATCAATTGGCTGCTGGGCACGGCCAGTATGCTCCTGCTGGTGGTAGCCGCATTCTCCTACCTGTTTTACCGCAACAATAAAAAACTCTCCGAGCAGCAGCGGCTCAATCACCGCCAGCAGCTCAAGGAAATAGAACAGCAGCAGCAGATCCATTTCAGCCAGGCCATGCTGCAGGGCGAGGAACGCGAGCGCCGGAGAGTGGCCGGGGACCTGCACGACGGCCTTGGCGGCATGCTGGCAGGGGTAAAGATGAACCTCACGGGCCTGAGCACTTCCACCGCCGGCAACGGTTCCGAGCTGCATAAAGTGATCGGCCAGCTGGACTCCTCCATTAGCGAACTGCGCCGCATAGCGCGGAACATGATGCCCGAAGCGCTCCTGAAGTTCGGGCTGGACATTGCGCTGAAAGACCTTTGCGGCTCCATGATGAGCGAAGCGGTCAAAATAGATTTCCAGTCGTTCGGCATCGAAGACGATATTCCGCAGGACACGCAGGTGACCATTTACCGCATCGTGCAGGAGCTGCTCTCTAATGCCATCCGCCACGCACAGGCCACTCATATACTCGTGCAATGCAGTCAGAACAGCGGCACTTTCCTGGTGACCATCGAAGACAACGGCAAAGGTTTTGACACGTCACTGGTATCACAGGCCAAAGGCATCGGGCTGGGGAATGTAAAAAGACGCGTGGATTATCTTCATGGGAACATGGAAATTGTATCCGCTGAAAACGAAGGCACCACTATAAATATTGAACTGAATGTTGGAGAATGATAAAATTACGCTCGCCATCGTGGACGATCACCCGGTGGTTATTGAGGGCCTGCAGAAGCTGCTCGAAAATAAAGAAGTGATCCGCATTGCGGGGAGCTTTACTTCGGGCAACGGTTTTCTTGGTTTTTTAAGATCGAACCGGGTGGACATTGTATTGCTCGATATCACCCTGCCTGACGCGAACGGCCTGGACCTCTGCAAGGAGATCAAACAGCTCTCCCCTTCCACCTGTGTGCTGGCGCTCAGCAACCACAGCGAGCGCAGCATCATTATGCAGATGCTGCAAAACGGCGCCAGCGGTTACCTGCTGAAAAACGCTTCCGGCGAGGAACTGATGAACTGCATCAACGAGGCGCTTAGCGGTCAGGTAACGTTCAGCCGGGAAGTAAAAGAGATCATCGCGCGGCCGGGCGTAAGCGAACTGAAACAGCTGCCGCAGCTCACCCGCCGGGAAAAGGAAATACTGCACCTGATCTCCGATGGCAAAACCACGGCCGGCATTGCGGAAGAGCTGTCCCTGAGCCCGCTCACGGTGGAAACGCACCGGCGGAACCTGTTACAGAAGTTTGAAGTAAAAAATGTGGCGGCGCTGATCAAAATGGCGGCGCAGCAGGGGTTGTTGTGAGGCCAGGTATTCTATGCCGAAATATCGTTATTTTCTTTCGCGTAGAATGCCCTGGTTGAAATTATATCCTCCATCAGTCTCTCATTGTTGAATTGCCAATAGTTTTATTGGCACAAATACATACCACTAACTTTATTGGCAAGTGTATTTCCCAACTTTTTTATTGATAACCCCATTTCACCATCATTACACACGATCCGGATATTGATGCCCCATGGCAAGCAACCTAGCTTTGTCATTCACCCGGCTACGGCCTGAAAAAATTCATCACAATGAAAAAAAGAACCCTTTTCCGGAACAGCGCGCTGATCTCCAGATGCCTCGCCGTGCTGCTTCTTCTCGTCCTGCAAACCGGCCTTGCCATGGGCCAAAGCCACCTCAAAGACATCGTGCTGGTACACGGCGCATTTGCCGACGGCTCCGGCTGGGAGGCTGTATACCAGATCCTCTCCAAAAAAGGTTACAAAGTACACGTGGTGGGCAATCCCAACACCGGCCTGCCGGATGATGTGGCAGCTGTAAACCGTGTGCTGGACAAAATCACGGAACCCGTAGTGCTGGTAGGCCACTCCTATGGCGGCGCCATCATCACCGAAGCCGGCAATCACCCGCGCGTGGCCGGCCTCGTGTACATCTCCGCTTTTGCGCCCGATGCGAACGAACCGCTGCTCAAGCTCCTGGAAGCCGCGCCTCCCACTCCCAAATCAGGCTTCCTGCCCCCGGACAAGGATGGTTACATCTGGTACGACAAAGCCAAGTACCACGCTGGTTTCTGCGGAGATCTCCCGAAGGACAAAGCCGCCTTCCTGGCGGACTCCCAGGTGCCTGTATCAGCTACCGTATTTGGCGCCGTGATCGCCAACCCCGCCTGGAAATCAAAAAAGAGCTGGTATGTGGTAGCCACGCAGGATGAAACGATCCACCCGGACGGGCAGCGTTTTATGGCCAAACGTATCGGCGCTACGGTTACCGAGATAAAAGCCAGTCACCTGGTGTTTATGAGCCAGCCCAAAGCCACCACCGAGGTAATTGAAACCGCTGCGGCGGCCCTCGCCAAATGATCTTCATAGTGTGAATCCATTGTAAACCCTGTTCTATGCCTGTGTTTCTTCACGGGCATAGAACTTCTTATTTACAGCCGGTCTTGTTATTAACCAACCGAAGCTCCTTGCTGTTTTCCCGGTAGTTTTTGTCTTATTGTTTTTTCAGCATACTGATGATCCGCTCCGTTTCTTCCGGGTAGATCGTGATCAGGTGAGTACGGATGGAATCGGGCGTGGGATTGGCGGCGCCGTTCGTCAGTAAGGTGATGGCATTGCTGGGGAGCGCCGGCATGTGGCAATCGACGCAGTTCTGCGAAAGCGTGGCCACGGGAAGGGTTTTCAGCGTGCAGAAGTTTGCGCCGCCCGCCTGGTGACAGTTCATACAACGCTGTGAGAACATCTGCATATTACCTGTTTCACGGGTATGCGGATTATGACAATTGGAGCAGTTCATCTCCCTGCTTTGTATAAAACATTTGCTGGCGGTGAACAGCTGGTATTGATTCCCGTGAACGTCCAGCGAAGTGGCTTTGGCAGGTGTGCCTATTTCAGGTAAAAAATAATCCGTGAGGTCGTCTCCCGGTTTAAAATCAAATACAGATTGCTGCGCCGTACTCAACCCGGAATGGCACAATGCGCACTGGTCCAGCCGCTGCTGGTTTGCCAGGGCCCTGATGCGCGTGATATGCCTCGCCTGTTTTTCCCGGGGATGCTCCGTATGATAATCCACATGCGCGGCGGCGGGGCCATGGCAGCGCTGGCAGTCTATACCGTACACCGTCTGGTTTTTATGAAAGGTTTCCGTTACCTGCAAGCCTTTGATCTCCGCTTCTTTGATGCCTACCGACGAGGTATGACAGCCGAAACAGGCGCTGGGTATCACCCTGTCAAACTTGGGATGGGTGGGCGGGAAACCCGGGCTGTTTGCCCATTGATGTGCCCCGACAAGATAGGATACCGGCAGCTGGAAAAACTTACCATCGTTCCAGTACAAAAACGTCTGCGCCTTTTTACCGGAGCCGATGGCAATATCAAAACGATGTGTTTCCCGCAATGTATCTTTATCGTAGCCGGACTGGTAGAGCCCGCTGTCCCGTTTCTCCATTACTACGGTCTTATCGTCCGTATAATGATAGATGTTGCCGGGCGCTGTAAAGCTGCCCATGACGGTTTGCGCGTTTGCTTCTGCGGATGTGTTGTGGTGGGCTGTGTTGAGATAAGCGTCATACACCGTCTTATGACAGGTCGCGCAGGAGGCCTGGCTGGCATATTGTTCCCCGCGTAAGTCCGTTTCTTTTTTTTCGGGGCCGGTGCCGATGCACCGGGAGAGGACTATCACGCAGGAAATGATAAAGCCGCAAACAAAGGCCTGGCGCTTGTTCATAGACGTTGGAATTATCCTTAAATATACAAATCTATTATTGCTTCCCTTCCAGCATTTGTTCGATCTTCTCCAGCTTCTTTTTCAGCAGTTCGTTTTCTTTTTTCAGTGCTATCATATACAAAGTAAGCTCCTCGATCTTCTCCATGTGTATCTTCTGCATATCCCCAAGGTCGATGCCGTTCTGTTCTATTTCTTCAGCGGAAGGCACGCCTGGCAGGTGTTTGTGCTTGCTGATAAACTGTTCCAGTTCCTGCATGGTGGGCAGGCGGTAATCTTTTTCAAATACATAATCCGCCCAGGAAGCCTGCGTCACCACTACTTTACGGGCGCCGATGGTGCCTTCCACGGCCAGTTTGTACAGCGAGGTATTAACAGTGCCGATGCCTACATTGCCGCTTTTGATGGTATTGCGCGGGGAAGCCAGCAGTACATCCCCGGTGTTCTTAAACACCAGCGGAGCTAAATACCCTGTTCCCTGCAATATGCTGTAAAACTCCAGTGTGGAAGAACCTGCAGTACCGGAAAAGAAACCATCGTTCCTGTGGGAAATATTCCATTGCACAGGCGTATAGGTAGCGAAGCCGTTGGTTGACTTAACTTTAAATTGGACATCTGAATAAGCACCGACAGCATCACCCATTATCAGGATACCATCACGAATACCACCGGCGTCAATCGTCAGTTTAGTGGTAGGCGTTAGTGTGCCGAGGCCCATGGCTCCGTTTGGTGGGAAAGTGTTGGTTTGCGCAAAACTCAAAGCCGCCATGCACGTCATGGCCGAAAACAATACAATAAACTTCATACAATAGGTTTAGGGAATATGGGTTACATTTTTGCCATTACTCCGGTTAACGATGGGCCTAAAATAATTCTCTTTTCCTATTTTCCCAACTTCACATTCCGCACCCGCCCCGTTCCCTTGAACCGGAACGTGACGCCCACGATCTCCATATCTTCCGCCACCGTAGCCTGGTATGCCGGCCGGTTGTCCACCCGTATGGTCACCAGCCCGTCTTTCGCATCGCAGCTTACTTTTGTCCAGCGGGAAAGATCGGTGCCCAGGCCGGACAGGTCGTGTTCTTTGCCGGAAACAAAGCGGTCCACCATCAGCATGTTCAGATCGGACACGCAGCCTACCCCCGCCAGCGGGATGGTGATGGCGCTGCCCTCGCAGAGGATATTTATCTCTGTATGGCGGCATACGGCTGAGCCTTCGCCGTAATCGTTCACCACTTCGGCTTCAAACGAAAAGTTCTTAACACCCAGGGAATCCCAGCCGCCTACCTTGCTATACCTTACCCAGGGCGCCTCCGGCTGCATGGGAATATTTTTTTCTTTGATCTGCGCTTCGCTGATGCCCATCTCATTCCCGTTCCGGGTTTCTTTTTCATCGAAATACACCGGCACTTCCGGTTGCTCGATCATCGGCAGCCAGCCTTTGGTGGTGATCAGGAGGCGGTGTTTTTTTACTACTGTGCCGTTCACCACCAGCCGGGCATTGTAGTTGCCCGGATAATAATACACGGACGTCGCCTTGTGCTGAGACCTGGATACCCTGAACCGTTTGGTGGGGTCCCAGTTCTGCTGGATAAAGATGGAATCGTCCGGGGCGGCGGATGCGTCGTAATCAAAGATCACTGAATTCGGAACGCCTTCTGTCACGGTCTTACGGCTGGAGAATTGATATACTTCCGCGGACGGCTCATCGGCCACCGCTACCGCCTTTTTATTGCGGATGGAGTTAAACCCGAGAATAGCGATGATACCCACCGCGCCGAGGCCGAGCACAGCCCATACATACCTGCCCTTCGGCACCCGTGCGTTCATTGCGGGAATATTCATAGCACTTCCGGCAGCGGGTTCATTTTCCTCCAGGGAAACTCCGACCGTATCATTCTCCCGGTCTTTCAAACCGCCCTTCTTCTCTTCATGTTGCCTGAATGCCCTCCAATGTTCAAACCCCAGGTATTGCACCAACGTATTGAGCGTGGTGACGGTAGGCGCGCTGTCATATTTCACCCTCCCCCAGATGCGTTTGAGCGTGGTGCTGCTGAGCGTCACACCGGTGGCTTCGAGGATGGTTTCGGAGAGGTTTTCAAAGTCCTGGTTCGACCATATGGCACCGGCGCCCCAGCCCAACTTATCTTCTATCGCCGCGCAACAGGCTGCCAGGTAAAGCGCATCACTATTGTTTTTCATTGATATTCAATTTATTATCTCCGTGTATGAAGTTGCACGAAGTTGAAACGGGTTTGGAATGCCACCCTTCTTCAATCTTTCAACCTTTGGCCTGGTCGTTTCCGTCCGCATTCAAAGTTTAAAAAAATATCGATATGAAAAAAGTTATGCTCGCACTGGCCCTCTTTCCTTCCGCCCTTTCTTTACAAGCCCAGAAAAAAACACCCGCCGAAGTGCGAATTCCCATGACGCCCGAGCGCTGGGAAGTGAAACCCGGCACGGCTACTTTTACGGAATTTAAAGCCAAACCGGCCATCCAGCTGCTCACGCAATCCGATCCGGTCGTGGTAAAAGATCTTACTTTCACCAGTGGTACCATTGAGTTTGACTGGGCCCCGGACGGCCCCTTTTTCGCCGGTCTTTATTTCCGCCGCAAAGACACGCTCGAACTGGAATGTTTTTACCTCCGCATGCACGTTGAAGGCGTGGCCAATGCCATGCAGGCCGTACAATACGCTCCTTTTATAGACGGGGTAAACCTTTGGGACCTGCTGCCGGGCTACCAGGGCCCCGCCGCCTGCAAAAAGAACGAATGGAACCACATCAAACTGGTAATATCCGGCGCGCGGATGATCGCTTATGTGAACGATATGGAACATCCCGCCATCCATGTGCCGCAGCTGCAGGGCAATACCCGCTCAGGGGGCCTGGCATTTGACGGCGCAGGCAAGATCGCCAATCTCGTGATCAGGCCGGACCAGGTGGACGGCCTCAACCCCGAGCCGGAACCAGACCCTGTGTACAACGATCCGCGTTATCTCCGCAAATGGCAGATCACCCAACCAAAAGACCTTCCCGTGGGCCAGGAACCATTTGATGCCAAAGCGCCGGAACTGAAGGAAACATGGACGCCCATAGCGGCGGAACGCCTGGGACTGGTGAACATCACGCGGCTGTATGGCAAAAGCGCCAGCCGCCGGCTGGTATGGCTGAAGGTGAAACTGAAATCCCCGCAGGCGCAGATCCGCCACGTAGACCTGGGCTTCAGCGACGAAATATGGATCTATCTCAACGGCCGCCCTTTGTACACAGATAAAAACATCTTTAGCACACCGGCCGGTAAACAGCCCCTTGGCCGCCTTTCCCTGGAAAACGCACGTTTTGACCTTCCGCTGATACAGGGCGAAAACGAAATCCTGGTAGGCATCGCCAATAGCTTCTATGGCTGGGGACTGGTAGCCCGGCTGGACATGATGGAAGGTATTGAAGTGCTGCAATAAATAATAAGGCCCGCTATGACAAAGCCCTGCCCTCAAACCGGGCAGGGCTTTACGTTTCTTATTACCGCTCCCCAGCCCGGATACAGCCTATCGCTCTGCTGCTTCGTCAGCTACCGCAATTGCTTCTATTTCGATCAGGGCATCGGGGGAATACAGGGAAGACACTTCCACGATCGTGTCCGCCGGGTACGGCGCGGTGAAATATCTGCCGCGCAGCTCCACTATTTTGTTGAAATTCTCCATGCTGCGCAAAAAGATCGTCACCTTGATGACGTTCTTCAGGCTGGAGCCGCCGGCTTCCAGTACCTTTTGAAGGTTCTCGAATGTTTTTTCCGCCTGGATATCGAAGTTGCCGATCCCGGCCAGCTGCCCGCTGCCATCTATGGCAGTCTGCCCTGAAATAAACAGCAGGTCGCCGGCGCGGTAGCCCTGTGCGAGACGGTAAGGTTTATACGGATCGGGTGTAATGGCGATGTTTGTGATTTTCATGATGCTGAATTTTATACCACAAAATTATCGCGGGCTGCGCTGCCGGAAGTTCAGGCAGTTGAAGAAACGGCGTTAAACTGGTTTAATTTCCCGCCCGTTTTACCTTTCCATCCGTTTTTTGCGGAGCTGGCTCATGAACACGGGCGTCATGCCGAGGTAGGAAGCGAGATGTTTCTGCGGCACCCTCGCCGCGATAGCAGGATAACGTTTCAGGAAGGCTTCGTACCGCTCCATGGCCGTACGGCTGATGCCGCTGAGGATACGTTCGTTCTGCGCGAGGTACGCGTTCTGGTGCAGTATCCTGAAAAAGCGCTCAAAGGCGGGTATTTCGCGGTAAAGCCGTTCGAGGGACGCAAGGTCCAGCTGGAGCGTTTCCACCGGTTCAAGGGCTTCTATGTTCGTTTGTGAGGGGGTATGATGAAGGAAGCTGCCGAAGTCAGAGATCCACCAGTCTTCGATGGCAAAATGCAGCACATGTTCCTGGCCGTCGGCGTCCGTAATGTAGGAGCGCAGGCAGCCGGACACGATAAAACTTTCGTAGCGGCATATATCCCCGGCCTGTACCAGGAACTGGCGGCGTAATAGTTTCCTGGGCTTCAGCAGGCTGGTGAACAGCTGTTGCTCCTCCTGCGTAAGGCTGATATGTTTTGCCACATGTGCCAGTATTTTGTCGAACATCCGCGCGGTATCCATAGGCCCGAAAATAAAGGATTTCCGGCAATCACGCCAGGGCGGACGGCCGCAGCGCCACCAGCAGCATTTCTTTTTCTTTACCCCGCAGTTTGATGCTGCCCAGCGTCCGCGCCTCAAAATGCCCGTTGATCCGCAGCTCCGCCATCAGGTCGCCGGAAGCGATCACCTCCGCATTATATTCCTTACACAGGCCCTGTATACGCGAAGTGGTATTCAGCACATCGCCGGAATAGGTAATATCTCTTTTGATAATACCTACCTCACCCGCCACTACTTTGCCGGAGTGAATGCCCGCCTTAAATACCGGCATCACGCCATAACGGGCCAGGTACTTTTCCCGCATGCCCTCCAGCCGCAGTTTGATGTCAAAAAAACACTGGATGCATTGGCTGTTCTCCACCCCTTCTTCATACTTCCAGGCGACGATCACTTCGTCGCCCACGTACTGGTAGATCTCCCCCCGGTTGTCCAGGATGGGATTGGTGATATCGGTGAACAGGTCTTTCAGGAAAGCGTGATATTTTTTATCCCCCAGCTTCTCCGCAATGGTGGTGGAAGAGTTCAGGTCGAGGAACATAAAGATGCGGCGTTCTTCCCGCGGGGTATTGTAACGGCCGCGGACGATGTTCCAGAACACGCCGGGCCCGAATTTACTGTTGATCTGCAGCAGCAGTTGCGTAACGGCCACCACCACGCCCCATACCACCGCGCTTTTGAACATCCGGGCTTTGTCCGGGCTGGCCACGGCGCTCAGGATAATGGTAATAACGCCGATCACCAGCAAAAACCCGATGGTCACCACGAGAATGGTATACCCGTAGGACTTGTCCTGGAACTTTTCATGCACATAAAACACGAGGATGCTGCCGCCGAGCAGCGCGCCGATCAGGCCCGCCATCATGCTGACAATAACGGCTTTCATAAAGGAATAGTCCGCTGCCGGGCCGGCGGAATTGCCGGTATGCAACACAAGATAGTCGTACACCGCTATCAGGAACCCGATAACCAGCCAGGTGACCACTATCATGCCCAACTGCCGCAGTTTGATGTGGGTTCTTCGGTTAAGCATAGCACAGGTAGTTGATGCTTTCCAATTTATTGATTTCCCGCTGATTTGGGGAGCGGGACGAGAATGTTGGCCCAATCCACCCGGTTGACGGATTTGCTGCACGAACTAAGCCGGCCTACTGACATCCTGCTGACATTCCCTACTAATCCACTATACTACTCCTTCCCTTTCAAACGGCCATGGTCCTGCATTTGGCCGGCCACCCTACTGACATCCTCCTGCCATCCTTCGGTGATCCTTCGGTTGGCTTCGGTCGTGGTACGGGTTTGAGGGTGTTTCACCGAAGGATCACCGAAGGATCACCGAAGGATCACCGAAGCATCACCGAAGGATGACCGAAGGTTCATACCAGTACGAAAATGCGAAAAACCCGCCTTCTACCCATTATCTGACAATATTCCAACAGTAGCTATCCTGCTATATAAACAGCAGGATATTATATTCTCAAAGCATTCATAAAGTATAGATGAGGCATAGATAAGGCATATCTTATAGATATGCCTTATCTATGGGATATATATACCTTATATATGGGACATATATGCTTTATCCCTACCGTAAGGCAGTACCAGTAAGGCTTTACGATGACTGCTAGATACAGGTTTCAAAGGAGCAGGTAGAAAGGGAAGTTCCGTTTTATCGTAATAAATTGATAGTCAACGCATTTCTAAGGAAGCGTAAAAAAGCCAGCCCCCGGGGAGGGACTGGCCGTTTATCTTCTGAACAAAAAACAGTTTAATCAGCCTCGATGACCATACACACTACGGACATCGGCGGCAGGCTCACTTTCACACCCTGGGCGGCTGTGGCGCTGAAAGCCTTCAGCGTCGCGTAGTCCGCGGGGCCGCCTGCCTGCCCTGTGGGGCCGGAGCCGTTCACAAACACCTTGCGCGAAAAGCTGCTTACGCCTTCCCCGCCTGTGAGCACGTACCAGTAGTAGCGGCTGCCCGGCCTGAAGTTTTTGAAAGCCAGCTGCACATCCCGCGCGGAAGATGATCTGTTCACCAGCGTTACGCCCGCTTCGCCGGAGCTGAAAGTGGAGGCATAGGCGTTGATGCCGCTGTTGGAGCCGGATACCTCCGCGTTGATGAACCGGTCGCCCAGGCAATGCCTGAAATAGTAGAGATAATAAAACGCCGGCCTGGGGTCCCATTTCTGCTCGCCGGAAGCGGCTTCGCCCTGGCTGAAAAGCCCGTGGTCGTTCCCGTTTTCCCAGCCATTGGCAAGGTCCCAGCGGCAGGCGAGGCCGTAGCGGTTGCGCATCAGTTCGCCTATCACCATCACGGCATGCATGCCTGCCACCTGCGACACCATCTGCTGGGAGCCCACCGCGAAAATATTCCACTCGGTGAGCGCCAGCGGTTTTACGGGTGCGCCGGCGGCGCTGGTAGCGGCGGTGATATGATCCGCCATGGCTTTGGTGACCGCTTCGGCGGAAGCCAGCACTTCGGGCGGATTGGAGTTTGTGTTGAACGGCGTATAATAGCTGTGGATGATGTAATAATCCGCCGGTAGGCCCGCCTGTTTCAGCACGCCGGTATTCCATTCCCTGTCTGTGGGTGTGGCCCAGTTAGCCGGCTCATGTTCCAGCAGCTGCGCTCCGATAAAAATGGGTTTGCCGTTTTCGGCGGCGGCTTTGCGCATGGAGTCCGCAAACACTTTGAAGTGTTTACCATACAGTTCGCCGGTAATGATCCCGGGCTGCCCGTCTTTATTCTGCGCGGGATCTATGCGGTAACCCGCCTGCCATACGCCGTTGCTTTCATTGCCCACTTCCCAGTAACGCGTACGCCCTTTGTCCGCCCGTACCCAGTCCGCCGCCAGATGCGCGGCCGCGGCCACAGGATCGGCGCCGGTGCCGTACCGTGCATACCCGTAATTGACGGTGATGATGCCTTCGTTGCCCGTGAGCTGGAGCATACGGTAGTAGTTATCCACGCTCAGCGTCCAGTCGTCCGTATTGCCGCCGAACCAGTAACCCGCATCTATCAGCGCGCCGTTCGCGTCCGTCAGTTTGGCGGGTGCGTCCGCCGGAGCCTGGCCCGGGGCTTTGTTCCAGAAATACACGCTGCTGTTGTTCCCCCCGGGGAAGCGGAGGATGCCAGGTTGTAGTTTGGACAGGTGATTGATCAGTTTGGGCTGGTTGACCACCTGGCTCATCCAGATGTTCGTATTGTTGCCAAACAATACGGGGGAGATTTTAGTGAGCACGGTGGATGCATCCACCGTTACCGTATAACCGGCGGCGGAAGGCGGCGCCTTTTCCGTAAAGGCGGGCGCCGCAAACCTCCGTTGCATCCATCCATCCATGAAGAAGCCGATAGTGCCGGCAGTGGCAGGGTCCGCAGGGGTGACGATGACAGTTCCACTTGTATCCGCCCCCTGCTCTCCGCCATTGTAATTTCCTCCCCCGTTCTTTTTATTACATGCTCCCGCGGTTGTACATACCAGGCTAAGCAACCAGATTCCTCTTGCAATTTTCATCTTTAATTAACCTTTATGATCCTGAAATTATCAAACGCGGTATTAAACACGTCTATGGGTTTCGATTCTGAAATAATGCGGAAACCAAACGGTACTATACCGCCCGCTTTCAGCAGCTGGCCCATGGAAGAAGCGCCGGTGCCGGTGCCTTCCACGCCGTCCGCCGCGGTTTTGAATTCGCTGAGAAAGATCGTTACCGTGGTCCATTTATTGCCCGTATCGAACGATGAGTTCGTGGTAAGGGTGTGTGGCGTAAAACGGAAAGCGTATTGTTCGCCGAAACGGATCACGCAGATGGCGCTCGTCCAGGGCTCGCGGGTATTCATTTCAAACTTGAGGGCATAATTCGATGCCTGCTGCGTCATGACCGCGTCGGTGAACATGGGTACTTCATTGAAGTTGCCGGAGCGCCCGCCGTTCCACCAGGCGGGATCGTTTGCACCCACGCCGCCGAATACGCATTGCAGGTACTGGCCGCGTGTGCCGGGGAACAACGTGGCGTCGCTCTTACGCTCAGCGCCCCACCATGCCCAGTTGAATCGCGGCAGTTCGCCCGTTTCGCCGTCGTTCGTAAAGTTGCTGATCACATTCCCGCTCTGGTGATCGTTCAGCGGCCCCATGGACGTAGTGCTGCCGTATTTGGCCACGATGGTGATGCGGCCGGTGTCATTACCGAGGTCCGGCATAATAAGGCCAATGCGGGTGCCTGCAATATCCGCGTTGAAGTCCGTCACTTCGCGGCCGCCCGGGAACTGTATCTTTTCGATGAGCCAGAGCGCGGAGCCGACGATGATCAGCGAATCACCCGCCAGTGCATTTTCGTTGGAAATAGCGAAGATGGATGGTGGCGGAATATCCACCACGAATGAATAATGCGTTTCACCGTGCGTGGTCACAATGTGGATCTGGTTGGGCACATCGGGGTTGGTAGCCTCGGTGGGCGCCTCCTCAGGAATGGTAATGATAAGGTGGGTATTGGTGTTGTATGCCGGGTTAAAATATGCGCTCAACCCGTTGAAGGTGACGTCTGTAATACCGCCGAGGTTTTCGCCGGTAATAAGCACCTGCGTGCCGGGAAGGGCGCGGGTAAAGGCGCTGTCCTGGCTGGCGGAATCCAGCAGCGTTACGGAACGCACTGACGGCGGGCCGCCGAGGCTGTTATCTTTTGAGCATGCCCACAGCAGGCTCAGCATAAGGATACATATGATGGATTGCAGTTTGTTCATGTCGGTGTTTTTTGGCGTTAGAATTTATAAGGCACCGGCGGCTTGCGCAGGTTCGGCGCGGCGGACATTTCCACTGCCGGGTAAGGCAGGAAAAAATTGCTCTCCGTTACTGGATAAAATGCCGGCGTATCCGACGTGATGGTCCAGCTGGTGGCATTGATGGGAGCATTCGGCACAATGCGGTAAGTACCCCTGTCCTGCGCCCCGATCAGCTGAAGTGCTTTCGCCGGGGAGTGGTAATGCATCCGCACGATGTCGTACCATATCTGCCCTTCCATCGCCAGCTCCAGCCTTCTTTCGTTGAAGATATCGTTCGCCGTGATGACAGCCCTTTCCGGCACGCCCGCGCGTTTGCGTACTTCGTTGTAGTATTTCAGCGCCGTGGCGTCTGTGGTAGACGGAGCCGCACCCAGCGCAGCTTCCGCATACACGAGGTATATATCCGCCAAACGGAGCATATAGGTATTGATCTCCGTATGCTGCTGTGTTACTTTGCCTTCATTGTCTTCCGGCCTGCCCACTACATATTTTTTCACCCATGCGCGGGTATTGTAACGTTCCGTACCTACCCAGTTCCAGGGCACCTGCAATTCCTGTATGATCTTTTTGCCGGGATTGGCGGGATCGTCCACCGACTGGTGGATGTAGGGATAATGATCGCCGGGGAACATAAAGGTGGCTTTGCGGCGTTTGTCCAGCGTGGAATAAAGACGCAGCTGGTCCAGCGAACCGCCGAGGTCTCCGCCCCATCCGTCGCCAAAACCGGTGATCTCGGATCCGTACGCCAGGAAAGCCTGCACGCTGTTTTGTGTGCCCCAGTCGCCATCATATTTCCATTGCAATGAAAAAAGGCTTTCGGAGTTGTTGTTGTTCTTCATGAGGAAGAGGTCCTCGTAGTTCGTCATCAGCCTCGAGCCGCTGTTCAGGATCACATCGAGCGCATGTTTTTTGGCTTCGGCCAGGTCCGCCTGGTTCAGCGTGCCGGTGATGCCCGCGCGGGTGAGATACGCTTTGGCCAGCATGCCTTTGGCGCTCCAGCTGGTGATGCGGCCGCGTAATGCGGGAGATGCCGGGAGATTGTCCACGGCAAATTGCAGATCGCGGATGATGAACTCCCAGATGGACTCCACGGTGTTCCGGGTGATGGAAGTATCCGTCAGCAATACATTGTTGTCCACGATGATGGGCACGGGGCCCCAGTTCTGCACGAGATAGCTGTACGCCACCGCGCGCATAAAACGGCCTTCCGCGATACCGGCCTGTTTCACGTTGTCGGGAACGGACGGCGCGGTGTATTTGGTGATGTTGTTGATCGCCATGTTCGACTGTGCGATCACGTTGAAAAAGGAAGTCCAGGAAGTGTACACCTCACCGGTAACATCCGTGGTCTGCATCCGGATGTTCTCCACCTGGTAGGATCCGGACATGAGCGCCCCGCCCCTGCCGTCGCCGATGCCATGGGATGATTTGTCGTTGTAGGCAAACCATACGATGTTGTACAAAGGCGCGGTGCCGGCCAGTACCTGTTCGGGGGTTTTGTAGAAGTTGGCGTCCACGATCGCGTCTTCGGGCGGGCGGTTGAGGAAGTCTTTGCTGCAACCGGCGAGCAGGCTACACCAGAGCAACAGGAGAAATATTTTTGTATGATGGAACTTGTTCATGTTGTAATGGTTTATGCTTTAAAAATCAACACCGATGCTGGCGGAATACATCCGGGTGAGCGGGTAACGGCCTGCGTCCACCGCTATCAGCTGGCTGTTCAGCTGCACTTCCTTACCGAGATAAGCGCCCACTTCGGGATCAAATCCTTTGTATTTGGTGAAGGTGTGCAGGTTCTGCGCGCCGACGGTGAGGCGTACGGCCTTGAGCACGTTCTGACCACGAAGCACCGAGCTGGGGAGATTGTATCCCAGCTGTATGTTTTTGATGCGGATGTAAGAGCCGTCTTCCACGAAGCGGTCGGTAAAGCGGTTGCCGTTGCCGTTCAGGTCGCTGCCGGTGATGCGCGGTACGGTAGTGCCGGGGTTTACCAGCACGTCCTTCCCGCCTTCTGATTTGATGCGGGCATAATCGAATGCTTCCACGAGCAGGTTGCGGCCCAGGTTGATGTTGTTCGGATTGGTATTGTCAAAGCTGAGGTAGTTATAGATTTCGTTGCCCTGTGCGCCGGTGAGCAGGATGCTCAGATCGAAGCCCTTGTACGAAAAGGTGTTCGTAAGCCCGAAAGTGAGCTCAGGCCATGGATTACCGATGTAGGTCTGGTCCCTGGAGTCGATGATATTATCGCCGTTCAGGTCGCGGTATTTGATGTCTCCCACCCACACGCCGCCGTCCCTGGACACGGGCAGGCGCGTACCGTCCGCCTGCGCGGGGATGGCGCTTTTGGCGATCTCTTCTTCAGACTGGAAAATACCGTCCATGATATAGCCCCAGAACATCCACGGCGCCTGCCCGATGGCGGAGCGGCTCGTAAAGTTGTTCATATACCAGGCGGAGCGGGACAGGAAAGCCGCGTCTGAATAGAACTTGGTGATCTTTGTTTTAAAAGAGGAGATGTTGAAATTCGTACGCCAGGTGAACCCGTTCTTATTGTCGATGTTCACCGTGTTGATGGTGATGCCGAAACCTTTGTTCTCCATCGCCCCGATGTTCACGATAGGCGGGTTGATGGCGCCTTCGCCGGCGGTGCCCATATACGCTGGCAGCGGGTTGGGCATCAGCAGGTTGTCCGTTTTGCGGATATAATAATCGCCTTCGATCTGTATCCTTTGTTTAAACAGGCTCAGGTTGAGGCCGATGTTTTGGGTTTCGGTGGATTCCCATTTGAGGCCCGCGTTGCCGTACTGCCCGGTGCGGAAACCGGCGCCCCAGGGTGTGGTCACGGAGTTGAGCGCAGAGTATTGTGCGCCTCCGCTGCCGTTGTTGCCGGTCATGCCGTATTCGGCGCGTATTTTTAAGTCACTGATAAACTCCAGCCCGCGCATAAAGGGTTCTTCGCTCACGCGCCATGCGGCGGATACGGAAGGGAAATAACCCCATTTGTTCTCCGCCCCGAAGTTGGACGAACCGTCCGCGCGGCCGGCAAGCTGCACAATGTATTTGTTGTCGTATGTATAGTTCACACGGCCCAGCCAGGATTCCAGCGCGCCGGAGCCTTTGAAGCTGCCGGTGGTCTGGCCCAGTGCATCGCCGAGGTTGATACTGGGGATCTCGTTGCTGGCAAAACCGGTACGGGTGGCGCTGAAACCCTGGTAACTCCAGGCCTGCGCTTCGTGGCTCGCCATTACGCCGATGCTGTGTTTTTTGATCGTGGTATTGTATTGCAGCAGTTCGTTCAGGTTCCAGTAGAAGTTGCGGTTCGTGGATACGCTCAGGCTGGCCTTTTCATTGGCATTGTACCCCAGGCGGTAAGTGGGTGTGAACTTGCTGCCGTCCGCATAATCAAAACTGCCGTTGAAGCTCGTGCGGAACACCAGTCCTTTAATGATCCCCACTTCCGCCGTAATGCCGCCCAGACCGCCTGTTTTTTTCAGGTTGTTGTCTATAAGGTTGGCGATAGCCACGGGGTTCAGCGGGGCAAATTTGGCGTTGCTGCCGTATTCGTTTTCAGTAGCGCCGCCCCAGCTGCCGTCCGGGTTCTTCACCGCGATGTTCGGAGCAAGGTTGATGGCGTTGCGGATCACATCTTCGCTGGTGGAGGCCAGTTTTTCCTTCGTCTGGAAGAAGTTGAGCGAAGTGCTCAGCTTCAGCCATTTGAACGCCTGGTTGTCCAGGTTCAGCCGGAAGGAATAACGGTTAAAATTGGAGCCGATGGCTACCCCTTCCTGGTCGAAATATTCGCCGGACATATAATAGCTGGTATTGTTCACGCCGCCGCTGACGGTCACCTGGTGTTTTTGCAGGGGCGCGGTCTGGAACAGTTCTTTCTGCCATTGCGTGCCGTCTCCCAACACGGAAGGATTGACGAATTCAGGCGTAGGTGTGCGGCCCAGGAGGCGTGCTATTTCATTGTTCATGATGGCGAACTGCTGGAGGTTCATCACGGGCAAAGCGTCCGGTTTGTCCTGCAGGGAATAGAGGTAATTATAACTTACTTTGAAAGCACCGGCTTTGCCGCGTTTGGTGGTGACCAGCACTACGCCGTTCGTGGCGCGGGACCCGTATACCGCGGTGGCGGACGGCCCCTGCAATATCTCGAAGGATTCGATGTCCGAGGGGTTGATGCCGGCTAAAGGATTTACCGAGCTGGTGTTGCCATAACTTACGGTTGCGGGCTGCATCTGCACACCGTCGATGACGTACAGCGGCTCGTTCGTACCGCTCAGGGTGTTCACCCCGCGGATCACAACGGATACGCCGCCGCCGGGCTGCCCGGTGTTCTGTGTAACGTACACGCCGGCTGCCCTGCCCTGGAGGGCCTGGTCCATAGTAGTATTGATGGTCCTGTTGATATCCGCGGAAGAAACGGATACCTGCGCGCTGCTCTGGTCCGTTTTTTTCATGGTACCGTACCCTACCACCACTACGTCTTTCAGTAGGCGCTGGTCTGTTTCGAGCGTGGTATTCATCACGTTGGAAGAGGCGCCTACACGCAGCTCCCTCGTGGCCAGCCCGATAAAGGAGATGCCAATCACCTGGCCGGTGGAGGCGTTGATGCTGAAGCGGCCTTCGCCGTCGGTCACTACGGCATTGGTGGTGCCTCTTACCGCCACGGTAGCGCCGGGTACCGGTCTGCCGGTTTCAGCGTCTGTAACCGTGCCCGTGATCTTGCGGGGAGCGGATTGCCCGGCCGGCGGGGTGTTTTGTGCATGTGCCGGTAAGGCAAGCAGCCAGATGCAGATCATAGCCCATAGTGCCAGGCATGACCGTACTGTAATGCTGTTTTTTTTCATACGTGCAATTAGTTTTGTGGATTGGGAATTGAGCGTTTTAGTTTGGTTGTTCGTTTTACGTGGTTGTTATGTCAATTTCATAAGTGGACCTGTTCACTGGAATCGTCAGGTTAAAAATAAACAGGGCCTTCCAGAGAGGGGTGCCTGCCTTGTTTAAAATAGAGGGTGGGAATGTTGCCAGCCCCCGGCGGGATGTTAATTTGAGGGGTATGATTTGTAGCCTGCCGGTTCTGAAACAATTGGATATCATGCGGTTATTTCACAGGTCAGGGAAAAGGTTCCCGCTGCCGGGAAATGATTCCCGGCCGGCCAGCCTGTAATGATAAACGCTGTTATTTCCTCATAGCGGTGGCATAGGCGGACGGCAGCATGTGATACGCCATCTTAAAATACCGCGCAAAGTACTTGGGATTGTTGAAGCCCACTTCGTACGCCACTTCGGTGATGTTCATTTCGGTTTTGGTGAGCAGCATAGCCGCCTTTTGCAGGCGTACCGTGCGGATGAACTCTATGGGAGGATGCCCCGTAAGGGCGAAAATGCGTTTGTATACGGATACCCGGTTCATACACAGCTCCCGGCTCAGCGCTTCCACCGAAAACGCGGGGTCGGAAAGATGTTTCTCCACGATCTCCAGCGCCCGCTGCATGAACTTCTCGTCGCCGGACAGGCCGTTGGCCCCTTCCGGTTCTTTCTGGGGGATCACCAGCTGTACAGGCGCCTGCCGTGCCAGCAGGTTACGCACGCGGGACAGCATGATCTCAAAGTTGAACGGTTTGATCAGGTAATCCGCCGCTCCGGTCTCCAGCCCTTTCAGCTGCTCCTCTTCCGCCGTCTGCGCGGTGAGCAGGATCACGGGGATGTTCCGGGTACGGGCGTCCCCGGCCATTTTGCGGCAAAGCTCCACCCCGTCCATCACCGGCATGGTAATGTCGCTTACCACCAGGTCCGGCAGCTGGGCCAGGGCTTGCTGCCAGCCCGCGGCACCGTCCGGAGCTTCTATGATATCGTAATATTCCCGGAGGTTGTCTTTCAGGTAAAACCGGAAATCCTCATTGTCTTCCACAATTAATATGGTCTGCCGCTTTTTGTTTTTCTTTTTACCGTTGGACAGGAACACCTGTTTCTGCGGTAAGGCCGGCACTTCCGCCTCAGCCTGGCCGGCGGGTGTGAAGGGCAGCCTGACGGTAAAACTGGTGCCTTTGTCCGCCTCGCTTTCCACGGCGATAGTGCCGTTGTGCAGTTTTACAAACTCCCTGGTGATGGCAAGCCCGATGCCACTGCCCTGGTTCACATACTGCCCCGGCTGGTCGCTTTGGAAAAACCGCTCGAATATTTTCTCCAGCTGTTCCGCCGGCATACCGATGCCGGTGTCTTTTACTTTCAGTTCCAGGATGGCCTGGTCCGGCTCCGGCGTTACCTCCGCCGTGACGGATACTTTTCCGCCCTGCGGGGTGAATTTAAATGCATTGGACAGGAGGTTGAACAGGATGCGCTCTACTTTGTCATGGTCAAAAAACACGTTCAGCTGGGGGCAGTTCGCGGTGTAGGAAAACTCCACGCCTTTTCTTTCCGCCAGGTCCGAGAAGGACTGGGCCACTTCTTCCAGGAACCCCATCAGCTCGCCTTTTACGGGCACGGGCTTCAGTTCCTGCATTTCCATTTTACGGAAGTCCATCAGCTGGTTCACGAGGTTCAGCAGGCGTTTGGCATTGCGGCGGATCAGCTGGAACTGCTGCTTTTCTTCCGGGTTGCCGCTTTTGCGGATCATGTCTTCTATCGGCGAAAGTATCAGCGCTACCGGCGTTCTGAACTCGTGGCTCACGTTCGTCAGCAGCTTGATCTTCATCATATCGAGGTCGTGCAGGCGCTGGGCTTCCTTGCGTTCCTGCTGTAAAGCAAAACGCCGGTGCGCGCGCGTGATCACCATCTTCCTGGAGAAATACAGCAGCGCAATGGCCGCCAGGATATACAGCGCATAGGCCCAGGGCGTTTTCCAGAATGGCGGCAGGATGCGGATCTGGAGCGATATGCCCTGGCTGTTCCACTGCCCGTCTTCGTCCGCGGATTTCAGATGCAGGGTGTACTCCCCGGGATTGATATTTGTATAAGTGATACGGCGGGAACGCCCGTCCGTCACCATCCATTCCTTGTTAAACCCTTCCAGGAAATAGGTATACCGGTTCTTATCCGAATGGATAAAATTGAGCGAAGCAAAGTCTATGGAAAAGTCATTTTCGTTGTAACGCAGCCGGAGTGCCTGCGTTTCCGGCAGTGCCGCCGGCAGCACCACGTGATTGCGGAACTTTTCATTTACACCCACGGGTTTATTGAAAAGCTGCAGGCTGGTGAATACCAGTGACGGTGCTGTGCGGTACTGATGTATCTCTTCCGGTTTAAAAATATTAAACCCGTCCGCCCCGCCAAAGACCAGCTCCCCGCTCCGCAGGCTGAGCGATGCATTTACGTTGAACACCTTGCCTTGTAATCCATCGTCATCGTCATAATTGCGGCATTTGATCCGCACGCCTCCCTCCCCCTGCTCCACCGCAATCTTGCTGAGGCCGCGGGTGGTGCTTACCCAGATAAATCCCTGCCGGTCTTCCAGGATGCTGATGATATTATCATCCGGCAGTCCCTGTTCAGCACGGAAGGTGCGGAAAGTGCGCGTGGCAGGGTCAAAAAGGTTCAGCCCTTCGCGTGTGCCCGCCCACATGAGGCCACGGCTGTCGCAGAGTAAAGAACTTACGTTGTCATTACTGAGCCCGTGCGTGCCGTGCCGCAGGTGAATGAAGATGCCTTTTGATTTGTCCAGCACGTCTATACCATAAGCGGTGGATATCCATAGATCGCCCGAAGGTGTTTCCGCAAAAGCGGTGATATAGTTGGAATGGACGGAGTTGGATTGTTCGGCGTTGTTGTGATAAAAGATGCCGTTGCCGGGGTCGAAGCGGTCCAGGCCGCCGCCCAGCGTGCCTATCCAGAAAGTGTTCCGGCGGTCGCGGTAGATCTTCCAGACGGTTTTATTGGCGAGACTGTTCGGGTCCTGCGGGTTGTGCCGGTAGTGTGAAAAGCGGTGATGATTGTAATAATCCATCCCCCCGAAATAATAACCGATCCAGAGATTATCGTACCGGTCCGTGTAAAGGCTTACGATCACATCGTTGCTGATGCTGTTATCGTCCGCGGGGTCGTGTTTGTATTGTTTGAAGGAATTGGTTTTGCGGTCGAAATAAATGAGGCCGCCGCCGTTTGTACCGATCCATACATTGCCTTTGCTGTCTTCGGCGAAGCAGTTCACATCATTGTAGGGCAGGCTGTTCGGGACGCCGTGTTTGTGTTCATAGAGGCGGAACTTCATTTTGTTTTCCGCGTAATAACTCACCCCGCGTTTGTAGGTGCCGCACCAGATGATGCCCTGGTCGTCTTTGTACAGCGCGTAAATGGCATTCTCCGCGATGCTTTTGGTGTCTTCTATCCGGTTCGTGATATAAGTGGTGCTGAAATCTTTTTTATCCACCACGTTCACACCGCCATGATCCGTACCGATCCACATGCGGCCGTGCGCGTCCTGTATGATGCTGTTCACGATGTCGTTGTTCAGCGCCATATTCCTTTTCGAAAGGCGGCGTACAGCGCGGTCCCGCGGGTTGTAATACAATGCGCCGAAATCACTGCCGGGCATATAGATCCACAGTTCCTGCTGCGCATCGATAAAAAGCTGGAGGGAAATGGGCGGTTTGGGCACGTATCCGAGCAGGGTATCCGTCTGCATAAGACTACGCCCGGTGCCCGCATCCAGGCGTACGAGACCGCCGTCCATGTACAGCAGCATAATGTGCCGGTTATTTTCTTTTTTGATATCAGCGATCCTTGCGCGGCGCGGGTTGTTCAATGGTATACGGACGCCCTTTTTCCCGCCGGTGATGCGGTACAATCCTGAATCCGCATACGCGATCCAGCAGGTATCGCCGGATTGCAGCACGCTGTTCACACCGGTTTGCGGCAGGCCCAGGCTTTTGAGCCAGCCGGCGGCGGGCGTAAATTGTTCCAGCACGGGGTCGTACAGGTTATCGCCATTGCGGGTTTTCACGTACATGCGGTTGCCCGGCGCGGCAAAAATGCCCATGATATAGTCATCGCTGAGGGAAAGGGAATCGGCTATGCTGTGGCGGAAGTTGCGGAAGCTGCTGCCGTCATAACGGTTCAGCCCACCCATGGTGCCAAACCAGAGAAACCCCTTTGCATCTTTGTAAATGCAGTTCACCTGGTTATTGGACAGGCCATGATGGATATTCAGCGTACTAAATTCTTGCGATAGCTGTTGCGCATGACTGCGGCTCAGCAGCATGCAGGAAAGCAGTAACAGGTAATATTTCTGTAACATGGAACTCGTGGAACTGTGTTTGTAATATAACGATTTAGATCGGATTTTCCCTGCCTCAGGCTTCCCTGGAAACGAAAAGGGCGCCCTGTAAGGACGCCCTTTTTTATGACAATTCAAATAAATTTTATTTGGTCCAGCTGTTGTTCGCGCTGTTCACGTCAGGCAAACGTTTGTCAGGATCAATGGTCACACTTTCGATCTTGCCGGAAACCGGTTGGCGGAAGCGGAAAGTGGGGCCGCTTTGCCAGATCTCCACGGGGAACTTCAGTCTTTTTACATTCCCGTCCGCCATTTTAAGATCGACAGTTACCGGCATGGGCGCCTGTTCCAGGCATTCCAGGGTTACGATGGCGGTGGTATCGTTCTGGTAGGTAACGGGGCCTACAGCCATGTCCACCTTCCAGTTGTTCAGTATCCAGCCGCGCCAGAACCAGTCCAGGCTTTCGCCGCTGCTGTTTTCGATCGCGCGGAAAAAGTCCCATTGCGTGGGGTGTTTAAACGCCCAGTTGTCTATATAATAACGGAATGCTTTATCAAAACGTTCTTCACCCAGTACCTCTTCCCTCAGCAGTTCCAATCCCACGGCGGGTTTGTAATAAGCGAGGATGCCAAGGCTGCCCTGGCGCACTACGTCCGCGCGGTGGAGGATGCCGGCGCTGTCCATGAACATGGCACGGCTGAGATTATGACGGTCGCGGCCTTTGTTGCCGTATTCGCCGTTGTTAAATGCCTTGTCCGCAATACCGTTGATGAAGGTGTTAAAACCTTCGTCCATCCAGGCAAAACGCCTTTCGTTGCTGCCCACGATCATGGGGAACCAGTTGTGGCCGAACTCGTGGTTCGTAACGCCCCAGAGGCCCGCGCGCTGAGAGCGGGAAGAGCAGAACACGATGCCGGGGTACTCCATACCGCCTACGATACCGGCTACGTTCACCGCAACGGGATACGTGTAGGGATACCATTTTTCGGAATAATGTTCGATGCAGCCTTTTACGTATTCGGTGGAGCGGCTCCAGGCGGTATCGCCGGCGCTTTCGTCAGGGTACACGCTCATGGCCAGCGCCTTTTTGCCACCGGGCAGGTTCATACGTGCGGCATCCCAGATGAACGCGGGGGAAGAAGCCCAGGCTACGTCCCTTGTATTGTTGCATTTGAATTTCCAGGTAAGGCGCTGTTTGGCGGGGCGTGAAGCCGGGTCCGTCACTTCGTTCCTTTCGCGCAGCATGACGGTCTTATCACTCTGCTGCGCTTTCTGGTAACGTTGCAGCTGAACGGGGGTGAGCACTTCAGCCGGGTTCAGCAGCTGGCCCGAGCCCACCACGATGTGGCTGGCCGGTGCATTGATGTTGTATTCGATGTTGCCGTATTCCAGGTAGAACTCACCCTGGCCAAGGTATGGAAGAGTGTTCCAGCCCAGCACGTTGTCAAACACGCACATACGGGGGTACCATTGTGCTATTTCGTAGATCTTGCCGTTTTTGGTTTTAAGTATGCCCATACGGTCCGTTCCATATTCCGGGATGGGGAAAGAGAACTGCACTTTTACCTGTACGGTGCCCCCGTTTGCTTTCAGGGCCTGCGGCAGGTCCACACGCATACGGGTATCGCTGATCTGGGGCGTTACTTTCTGTTCTTTGCCTGCGCTGACGATGGATACATTACCGATGGTATTACCGCCGTCGAAATTGCGGTTGCCCCAGCGGCCCGCGCCGCCGGTGGAAATGGAGCCGCGTGACTGCTTGTCGTAAATGTTCTGATCAAGCTGCAGCCACAAAAAAGGTAAAGATTCCGGGCTGTTGTTTTTGTACGTGATGAGCACGCTGCCGGAGATGGTTTCTTTCTGGTCGTCGAAGGTCACGTCGATCTTATAATCCGCCGCGTTCTGCCAGTATTTATTGCCGGGGCGGCCGCTGGCGGTGCGTTCTTCGGTTCCGTCGGATAGATAAAAAACCGGTTTAAAAGCCTCATACTGGCTGAATTTGGATGTGCTCTGTGCGCTTTGTTGGGCGGATACCATGGCGGGAACGCATAACATTCCTAAGAAGGCTGCGAGCCGGCTGGTCTTTTGCTGAAATGCAGGCATAATTTTGTTGATAATATTACGGGGGGTAATCTAGGGATAATATTTTGTTAAAAAAAGCAAATGCGGGATGAGCGGATACACATTACTGCCGCTTCATCGCAGCCAGTACTTCTTCACCCCTGGGACTGAGGCGGTAACCCAGTGTAAGGCTTTCCGTCAGCCCGAGGTTCTTCAGTTTCCGGACATTGAGCTTTAGCCATTCTTTGTCCATCCGGAGCGGTACCGCCAGGTCACCGGCCTTTTCCGCGGGGTGGCGGTCTATGGCGGTGAGTACTTTTTTGGTCCAGGGGCCGATAGAACTGTGTTTGTCCAGGGAGCTGAGTTTTTTGAGGATGCCGGCCATTTCTTCCGATGTAATCTCGCTGTTCTCCCGCAGGGCGATGCGCGGGTCTTCGCCGAGGTAATGGAACCGGATGCGGTAAAGCTGCCCGGGCCGTTTGGCCAGCTCTGCCAGCAGCGCCGCTTTCGTCGGGTAGCCGGATTCCCTGGCACTGGCTTCCGTGATATCCGATTCGGGTACTTCCGTGACCTCATCTATCATCAGCTGGCCGTAGGCCGTCAGCTGCGTGCTGCCTGCTTTCAGGCTCACTTTGCGCCAGGTGCGGTAAGCCAGCGTGATCTTTCCTTCCCTGATCGCTTTCAGGTGATTCATTCTGAACAACATTCCCTAAATATAAGAAAAAGCCCTTACTCGGTTTTGAGCGTATCGGCAGGATTCGCCATGGCGGCCCGCACAGCCTGATACCCCACGGTCAGGAAAGCGATCAGTAAAGCGGAAGCGCCCGCGGCGGCAAACATCCACCAGCTGAGGTTTACCCGGTAAGCAAAATCATTCAGCCAATATTGCATGGCCCACCAGGCCAGCGGGATGGCGATCACTACTGAAATGAGCACCAGCCGCAGGAAATCGGTGGTGAGCAAAGCGGTGATATGTGCCACTGAAGCGCCCAATACCTTGCGCACGCCTATTTCTTTCGTGCGCTGCTCGGCGGTAAAAGCCGCCAGGCCAAACAAACCCATGCAGGCGATAAAGATGGCCAGGCCGGTGAATGCCAGGAATATCCTGCGCTGGGTATGTTCCATTTTATATTGCTGCGAGAAGTTTTCGTCCAGGAAATGATACTCCAGCGGGTAGTTCTTCTCGAAGGATGCGTATACTTTTTCGATATGCCGCAGGGCTTCGGGGAGATGTGTTTTGTCCAGGCGCAGGTAGAGATTATCTTCCATAGACGGCACAGGCGCCATCATCATGGCCGCGGGGGCTATTTTGTGTTGCAGGGAATAGATGTGAAAGTCTTTCACGATACCGATGATGCGTCTTTCGCGGATCGTGTCCACGGCGGTATACTGCAACACCTGGCCCAGGGGGTCTTCGGGGCCTAATTCTTTCGCCATCGTTTCGTTGATCAGGATGGTGGTGTATCTTTCCCCGGGCCGGTCCTTACTGAAGTTGCGGCCTCTCACCAGGGGTATGTCCATGGTGGAAAGAAAATGTTCGTCCACCTGGAATTCCTGCGTCATCAGGGATGGCTGCGGCACGCCGTTCTTTACTATTTTAAACCCGTTGGAGCCGAAGTAATTCGTACCGATCACATTGCTCACCGCTGCTACATCCTGCACCCAGGGGCTTTTTTTCAGTTCTTCCCGGATGGCGGGAATGCGTTCACGCAGCGCGCGGTCGTGTAGGTGAAAGGTAATTACCTGGTCTTTGGCGAAACCTAGGTTTTTCCCGTTTACAAACTGCATCTGCCGCCAGGTAACGATGGACGCCGCTATCAGCACTATGGCCACGGCAAACTGAAAAGTCACCAGCCCCTTGCGGAACGCCGCATTGCCAAACCGCAGGTTCAGCCTTCCTTTTAAAGCGGTGATCGTATGGAAGCCAGCCATAAACAGCGCGGGATACGCACCGGCCAGCAGCCCCACCAATATGGCAAAAACAAAAAGCGCCAGCAGCGTATAACCTATCCCGTAATTCCACAGGCCGAGGGACATGCCGGAAACATTGTTGAACACCGGCAGCGCCACGGAAGTGAGGATAGCGGCCAGTATGGCGGCAATCAGGGTGATCAGGACAGATTCCGTGAGGAAAAGCCTGGCGATCTGCCCCCGGCCTGAGCCAAGGGATTTGCGCACACCCACTTCCCGTACCCGCACCGAAGCTCGTGCGGTGGAAATATTCATGTAGTTGATGCAGGCGATGAACAGGATAAGGGCCGCAATGAGGGAAAAAATATACACAGTGCGGGCGTTGCTGTTCGGCCCCATTTCATAATCCAATTGCGAGTGAAGATGGATATCGTTTAAGGGCTGCAGCTCCAGTGAAAAACTCACGCCTTCGCCCATATGTGTTTTGAGATATTTAGGGTAAAACGCCGGGAGCTTTGCCTCCAGCTGCTTTACATCCGCGCCGGGGCGGAGTGCCAGGTAGGTATACACGCTGAAGTCCTGCCAGCCGCCGGTGAAGCCGGCGGGCATGGAGCGCAGGGCTTCAAATTTAAGATGCGACTGCTTCGGAATGTCTTTCAGTACGCCGGTCACCGTTTCGGGATAATCCTTATTCCAGGTCAGCTGTTTGCCCATAGCACTGAGCGGGTCATTAAAGAACTTGCGGGCAAGGGTTTCGGTGATCACCACGGAGTTCGGCGCTTTGAGCGCGGTAGCCGCGTCTCCCGCCAGCAGCGGGAAGGAGAACATTTGCAGGAAGGTACTGTCCACATACATCGCCGCACCCACTTCCACCTTCCGGGTGCCGTTGGTCAGCAGGCCGCCGCCTTCAACGTCTATCCTTGTATACATTTCGATCTCCTGGTTGTCCTGCTGCAAAGCAGGGCCGAACGGCACGGAGGTTTTGGCCATGTTCAGCGTGTTGCCGGGCCAGCTGGCATGACTGGCTACGCGGTAGATCCTGCCCCCTTTTTCGTGAAACCGCTCATAACTGAGCTCATGCCCTACATACAGGAGTAATATCCAGCAGGCGGCCAGGCCGATGGCGAGGCCTGCCAGGTTGATACCCGTATATGTGCGGTATTTCCAGCAATTACGGAGTGCTATTTTGAAGTGGTTGCGGAACATGCGGTATAGATTTTGTGTGACTGTACTGTAGTACTATAAAACCGTACCATCGTTACATACTCTGGGTATCAATGTTTTAGGAAATCAGGATTGTCCGTTTCAGCACAGGGGACGTCCGCTTCCGGACAACTCAAATGTACCGGTAATTCCGAAGTTTTTAAACAGACTGCTTGTGGACCTCAGTTCCGGTTATCCTTTTTCGTTAGTCAAAAACGGCCTGCCGCATGTGTATCCTAAACTGCAACAGGATATCCGTACGCCGGTGACCGTGATAGGCGCCGGTATTTCCGGTGCGCTCACCGCGTATGCGCTGGTGAATGCCGGGCTGGAATGTACCGTGGTGGATGCCCGTACGGTAGGCCTGGGCAGCACCTGCGCCAGCACTTCCCTGCTGCAATACGAGATAGATGTACCATTGACCGAACTGACAGGTAAGATCGGGAAGGCGGGCGCACAGCGTGCTTACGAGCTTTGCGCCGCATCCATCGGTGCATTGGAAAAGATATGCGACAAACTGGATGATTCGTTGTTCCAGTCCAAAGAAAGCCTGCTGCTCGCTTCTTACAAAAAAGACCAGCCCATGCTGGAAGCTGAATTCAAAGCCCGCCGAGCCACAGGGCTGGAGGTGGAATGGTGGGACGCGGCTACGGTGAAAAACAACATGGGTTTTACCAATCCGGCCGCCATCTGGTCCGCCACCGCCGCGCAGACGGATGCTTACATGCTCTCGCACGCCCTGCATCAGCACAATATCCGCAAAGGCGCGAAGGTTTATGACCGCACGCTCGTGAAAGATATCCGGTTTCATAAAAACGGTGCAGAACTGCTTACCGAAGGCGGCCCGGTGATCCGCACCCGGCACATAGTGATCGCCACTGGATATGAAGCGCTCCAATACGTGCCCGCGAAAGTGGTAAAACTGCACTCTACTTATGCCGTGGCCGGCGAACATACGGAAAACGACACCGCCTGGTACCGCAACTGCCTTATCTGGGAAACAAAAGACCCTTACCTGTACATGCGCACCACGCCCGACTGCCGCGTGATCGTAGGCGGGCGGGATGAAGAATACTACAACCCGCAACGGCGGGATAAACTCCTCAAACTCAAAACCCGCCAGCTGCAAAAGGACATGCAGGCGCGTTTCCCCGATATGGATTTCCAGCCGGAGTTTGCCTGGACGGGTACGTTTGGTAGCACGCAGGACGGGCTTCCCTACATCGGGGAATACCGTAAAATGCCGCACACCTTTTTTGCCCTGGGCTTCGGGGGCAACGGCATTACCTTCAGCCAGATCGCAGCGGAGATCGTTTGCAGCCTCATACAGGGCAAAAAACACCCGGATGCGGACTTGTTCTCATTCGACAGGTTTAAAGGTTAAAACAGGCCGGTATAAGGTCTTCTTTTTATGACAAGGCGCTTTCCTTAGGTAACCGCCGCAGCCCCCCACATGACAGGTCCCTGACAACCATGCCCCGGATATTCCGTAAATTTGTGCCTTAAATTTTGAGCGTATGAAGATCGATATCTGGTCGGATGTGGCCTGCCCGTTTTGTTACATCGGCAAGCGCCACCTGGAGGCAGCACTGGAGCAGTTCCCCCACAATAAGGACGTACAGGTTACCTGGCACAGTTTTGAGCTGGACCCTTCCGCAAAAACAGACAGCGACGAGGACCATTACCAGTTGCTGGCCAATAAATACGGCATGAGCCGCGAACAGGCGGTGGCCAACACCGAACGTGTAGCCGCTTCCGGCAAAGCCGCCGGGCTTGAGTTTGACTTTGACAACGTAAAACACACCAATACCTTCAATGCGCACCGGCTCATACAGCTGGCCCACAAAGAAGGCAAACAGGATGAAATGGAAGAACGCCTGTTCAAGGCTTACTTCACCGAAGGCAAACACATCGGCGACGCGGCTACTTTACAGGCCCTTGCCGCCGAAGCCGGGCTGGACGCCTCTCCCCTGCTGAACAGCAGCGTATTCACAGACGAAGTGCGTAAAGACGAAGCGGAAGCGCGCAGCCTGAACATCCGTGGCGTTCCGTTTTTTGTATTCGACATGAAATATGCCGTATCCGGCGCACAGCCGGTGGAGGTATTCACCCAGACGCTGGAAAAGGTATGGGAAGAAAACCACCCGAAAAATATTACCCCGCTGGGCAACGAGGGCGGCGTATGCGAAGATGGTTCCTGCACCGTTTAAGGCATGCCATAAAAGCGAAAACCTTCTGTGGCAGACAATGCTGTCCGCCGCAGAAGGTTTTTTTATTGAACCGAAAATACTATTAGAAATTATATCCGGCCTTCAGCCCGAAGAAACCCATGGTGCCTTCGCGGAACCAGGCTTCGTATTTGGCGGCCACATCCAGGCCCAGTACCCTGATGCCCACGCCCGGCGCAACGATGAACGCGGCGCCCGTGATATCGCTGTCCACGAAATTGGCGGAGCCGCTTTCCAGTTTCACGTACAGGATGGATACCAGTTTATACTTTAACCCGATCCTTACCGGTATGGCCGCTCTTTTATTGAACGTAAAGTTGTTCACCGTAGCGCCGCCGAAATGCATATAGCCTACAGATCCTGTTACACCAAAGCCGGCAACGAGTTTAATGTCCGCGTTCAGCCCGGCGCCCCAGCCGGTATTATGTGTGTCCTGGAAATCCCCAACGGGGAAACCCGCTTCCACGTATGGGCCGATGCTGAAACGTTTTAACTGCGCCTGTGTGGCAACGCTGCAAACAAGCAGCAGAAAAGCGATGAGCAGAGAACTTTTGTTTTTCATATTCAGGATATTTGGGAGTTATTCTTGTGCTACGAAAGTATCATTTATTTCGCACACAAACCAAAATAAACCAAACGATTACACGCCTTATTGCCTGCTACGCCCCTTCTCATTTCCGACCACGCTTTTTCTTGTCTTGTTTGTTTTTACACGGCTGTTACTCAAACGCCGGGTGACGGTGAAAGTGATAACCCGCGCCGTTACAGTTTTTTTGTATCTTCCGGTATGCCCGCTGTTATGAAACATCTGCTGTTACCCTTCTTTTTCTTTTGCCTTCCGACGGATGCCCGCGTCCAGCAAACTGCGCAATGGCCCTGGTTCTGCGAGATCAGGCTCGACACCACCCCTTCCGGCGCTAATGTTTCCGGCGATGTATCCAACTACCCTTTAGCCGTACAGCTAAGCGCCAACATTTTCGACTTTTCCAAAGCACGGGCCAACGGTGCGGATATACGTTTTTCCACTACGCCAGGCGGCCCTTTCCTCCCGCACAGCATTGAATGGTGGGACCCTGTGAATAAAAAAGCGCTCGTATGGGTGAAAGTGCCACTCATCAAAGGCAATACAGTTCAACAGGTGATCTATATGCACTGGGGCAATGAGAATGCACAGGCGGAAGACCATTCCACCGAAGTATTCCCGGTCCAAGAAGGATTCACCGGCGTATGGCATCTCAATGAACCAGGCAATACACTCCCGGACGGCTACAAAGACGCCACCGCCAATGCGGCCCATGCCACCGGCGTGAATATGCGCCCCGTCTGCACCGTAGATGGCCCGTTGGGCAAAGCCCAGCAATTCCATTACGAAGACGCGCAATGGATCAAAATAGACAATGAAAAACGCAAACTCTTCGACCTCACCAACCAGCTTACTTTTTCCATCTGGGCCATCGCTGATTCTTATTCCAATAAAGGCGATGAAAACAAACGTGTATTGCCGGGTTATGAAACCATGTTCGCCAAAGGAGACAACAGCTGGCGCCTGCAAAAATTCGGCATCCGCAACTGGCACCAGCCCGAAGCGGAACTGATAGAAATATGCGTGGAGCGCCTCAGCCCCCGCGGCGACCTCTGCGTGGTAGGCCGCACAGATATGAAAACGCAGCAATGGTATCATATCACCGGCGTGCATGACTATCCCTACGTAAAACTTTACGTGAACGGCGTGCTGGACAAAACCGAAAAGTTCGACACTGAATGGAAAACAGACGATCATCCCGTTGGCATCGGCAACCAGAGCCAGTTCCCTGAAAAAGGCGGCCGCAACTGGGATGGTGTACTGGACGAGGCCCGCGTGATCGGCCAGGCCAAAGATGAACACTGGATCAAACTGGATTATGAAAGCCAGCGGCCGGGAAGCCGCCTCCTGTGGTTCGGGAAAACACAGCAACGGAAATAATCATCCCCCATTCGCCATCTTCAACGCCGCAATGTATCCAAACGTCATCGCAGGCCCGATCGTAGCGCCGGCCCCTGCATAACTGTGGCCCATCACGGACGCCGAGTTGTTCCCCGCAGCATACAACCCTTCTATCACCGACCCGTCCGCCCGTAATACCCGCGCATGTTCATCCGTAACAAGACCGCCTTTGGTACCAAGGTCGCCCGGCACCATTTCAACGGCATAAAAAGGCGGTTTGTCTATCGGCGCCAGGCAAGGGTTCGGCGTAATGCGCGGATCGCCGTAATAGCGGTCGTACGCTGATTCCCCGCGATGAAAATCTTCATCTTTCCCACTACGCGCCATCTCGTTGAAACGCCGCAGCGTATTCACCAGGTTTTCTTCGGGAATATTGATGCGGCGGGCCAGTTCGTCCACCGTATCGGCTTTGAAGATGATCTTTTCCCGGTAGTAAGCCTTGGGGATGGGCTGCCGGGGAAACATACCGAGGAAAAGATACCTGTTGCGGAACCGCTGGTCCATGATAAAAAAACACGGAATATGCTGTATGCCCTCTGCATTGCGGCGATACATTTCATGCACTACATCCACGTATGCGGCAGCTTCGTTGGTGAACCTTTCTCCGGCATGATTGATCATAATGGAGCCGGGCTGCGACCGTTCTGCCACGCAGAAAAAAGGCGCGGCGCCGGGCGTCCTTACCGAAGGGCCCCACCAGGCATCGTCCATCAGGGAAAATGCGGCGCCAGCTTCAGCGCCGGCACGGTGACCGTCTCCCGTATTGGCGGGCGAGCCCTGCGTCCAGTCCGTGGTTTCGGGGGCGGGCATAAATTCGCGGCGCATGTGCAGGTTATGTTCAAAACCACCCGCGGCCAGCAGCACACCACGTTTCGCATGAAGCGTTATTTCTTCGCCATCCTTTTCCACGAGCAGGCCGGTTACTTTTCCTTCTTCCACCAGCAGGCGTTTCATGGGCGTATTGAGCCACAGCGGGATGCCCGCTTCTTTCATGCTCATCCGCAGGCGCCCGGCGAGCGCCTGGCCGAGGCTGAGCATTTTTTTGCCGGTGAGTCTGGCGCCGATCGCGCGTAATGTTACGATGGCGGATGTGCCAAAACCCTTCCAGGTACGGAAGGCCATATTCATCCTGTTAAATTCGGCTGAGTTGAAGGAAAGGCCCATGGGAATGGGCACCACGGGCGGGTTCAGCAAAGAAAGGTCTTCTTCCAGTTCCGCTCCGTTGAACAACAGGGGCTCTATGGTACGGCCCACGGCAAGTCCGCCGGGCTTTTCAGGATAATAATCAGCGTAACCGCGGGCGTAGGAAAAACGCATATGTTGCGTATGCGCACGGAGAAAAGCAAGCATGGCCGGGCCATGAAAGAGGAAGGATGCTTTTTTGGCGTCGGGCACTTCTTTCCCGGCAACGGCATCGAGGTAAGTACGGGCTTTTTCGGGATCGTCGTGTATCCCTTCCCGTTGCAACACGTAATTATTCGGCACCCAGATGCCGCCGCCGGAGCGGGCGGTGGAGCCTCCGTAATACGCGTCCTTTTCCACCACGAGCACCTTCAGGCCATCATGATGCGCCTTCAGCGCGGCCGTCATGCCCGCAGCGCCTGAACCAACAATAATTACATCAAATGCCTGTTCCATGCCTGTATAACAATGTCCTTTGAGTTTGGTTGGGGATATACAGGACGGAAACGGAATGCGGGTGAGGTACGGTTACTTCTTTTTGCTTTTACGCGGCCGCCTTTCCGTAACAATGCCGTTAAATGAGATCGGCTGGCGGTTGGTACTGGTCACCTGGAGGTTGGCGTACCCGTCTTCGGACACGCTCAGCATAAGCTGCTGCACATCCTGCACGTCTTTCGGCTTGATGGTAATGTTCCACCCGCCTTTATTACCCGGCTGCACATCGTAATCGAACTGCTGGGAGATAAACTGGATACCGCCTTTAGAAGGGTCCATCGGCGCGGAATAAGCACGCCCGAAATAAGGCAGGAAAGAGTTCACCGTATCCTTCGACACCGTTACGTCCCATCCGTCCCCCGACACCTGCCGCGTGCGGCCGCTCATAGGCAGCACCGTCTGCACCTGGAACACATAATTCTGATCTTCGATCAGCTGCTTTGTTTTCCCGGAGCCGGACTGCGCCGCCTGCTGCGAGGTAGTGCATTGAAAGCCGGCAAACACTAAAACGAGTACTGGTATAGTCTTCAACCATTTCATATGCGGAAGTTTACTGTCATTAAAGAACAAAACGCAGGCCATAAAAGTTGAGAGCTACTGCAGCATCTCACAATCAGGCACTTACAATAAATAACGCGAAACCACCGCATCTTATGATATTTTGATTATATTGTTAAACATATCCTTAAAACACCATACACTATGACTCCACTTACGTTGCTCGCCATTGGAGCTGCCATCTTTTTCGTAGCCCATGTTCTTTTGTTATTCACCTCTTTTGGAAAAGCTGACTACAACCGGAAAAAGTATCTCTGGTCTCACCTCACCCTCTGGATCTGCGGTATCCTGCTTTTTTCCGCTGCCCTGTTGTATGCCGGGAAAGGCGTATCCCCCATCATCGATGTGTTTGACACACCGGTGAAACAATGGCTGATACTGGTAGTGGTGCTGGTCTTATCCGCGGCCGCGCATACGATCGTGAAACTGCTGGTGATGCCGAAATACCAGGGCCGGTAAAACTCCTTTGCTCCCGCTGCTCCGATTGTTACGTATATTGCACACATGTCCGTCCGCAAGATTATTCATATAGACATGGATGCTTTTTATGCGTCGGTGGAGCAGCGGGACAATCCTGATTACCGCGGCAAACCCATAGCGGTAGGCGGCTCCCCCGAAGGACGCGGAGGAGTGGTGGCCACCGCCAGCTACGAAGCCCGCAAATACGGCGTACGCTCCGCCATGCCCTCCAAAAGAGCGTTACAGCTTTGCCCGCAGATCATCTTCGTATCCCCCCGCTTTGCCGCTTACCGGGAAGTGAGCCAGCATGTACGCGAAATATTCCGCCGCTACACCGATCTCATCGAACCCCTCTCCCTGGACGAAGCATACCTGGACGTTACCGAAGACAAGCTGAACATCGGCTCCGCTATCGCCATCGCGCAGCAGATCAAACAGGCCATCCGCGATGAGTTGCGGCTGACGGCCTCGGCCGGGGTATCCGTGAACAAGTTCGTGGCCAAGATCGCATCGGACATGCAGAAGCCGGACGGCCTTACATTTATAGCGCCCTCGCAGGTGGAATCGTTTATGGAAAACCTGCCGGTGGAGAAATTCTTCGGGGTGGGGAAAGTAACGGCGGATAAAATGAAACGGATGAACCTGCATACCGGCGCGGACCTGAAGAAACTCACGGAAAACGACCTGGTGCAGCACTTCGGGAAAACCGGCCGTTTCTATTTCAAGATCGTGCGCGGCCAGGACGACCGGCCCGTGCAGCCTCACCGGGAAACAAAGTCTGTAGGCGCGGAAGACACCTTTCCCCACGACCTTACCACCCTCGAAGAAATGTACCCGGAGCTGGACAAAATAGCCCTTACCGTAGCCAACCGCCTGCAAAAACACCAACTCAAAGGCAAGACGGTCACCCTCAAGATCAAATACAGCGACTTCCGGCAGATCACGCGCAACCAGTCGCTTCCCCATGGCATCAACGATCTTGAAACCATCGTTGTCACGGCCAGGCAGCTGCTTGTCAAAACAGACCCGGCGGATGTCAGGATCAGGCTGCTGGGTATCACCCTTTCCAATTTCGGGGAAGAAAAGCCCGAAACCGGGCAGTTGTCGCTGTTCTGAGAGCACCCTTTTATCTATATCCGGATATCAAACAGGTTTGGAATCCGGGCTAAAGTCCTGCTTCGGCGTTGACCCTCAACATTAATGACCCAAGCTGGCGCAAAGCCCGTCATTGCGAGGAGCAGCAGCGCTAAAGTGGGTGGGGCGACGAAGCAATCTCCTCCATCGGATGGAGGTACGCCGGGATAAGGAGATTGCTTCGTCGCGGCTCTTGCACAAATCCCCCGCTGCTCCTCGCAATGACGATCTTTTCACAACGACCCCATAAACAAGGACCAATAAAAACGGGGCCGGATGATCATCCGGCCCCGTTTGTTATGTGAAGATGTCTGATACTAATATTTGGCAGCCTGTCCTGCTTTGGGAATGGCTTTCAGGATGAATTCACGCAGGTGTTCGTTGCTGGTGGCCAGGTCATCTTTGCGGAGGTACATCATGTGCCCGCTGCGGTATCCTTCCCACGACATACGGCCTTTCAGCTTACCGCTGGGATCCATCTGCCACATGTTATATTTCGCATTGAAATAATCGCAGGCGCCATCGTAATAACCGCTCTGCACCAGCACATGCAGGTAAGGGTTCTGCGCCATTGCCTGCCGCAGGTTTTCGCCGGTCCGGTTGCCGGTATTGTCCCAGGGGAATACAGGGCCGAACATGAAATATTTCAGGTCTGTTTTGTATTTCAGTTCGTCGCGCAGGTACATGTTGATAGCTGGCGTAAATGAATGAAGCCAGGAAGTAAGCTCAGCATTAAAGTCCACCCTTTCGCCGCCGTCCTTGCGGTCTACGCCGAGGTAACGGGAATCGAGGCGGCCTACGGTGAAGCCGCGGTCGCGGAGCAGCTCTTTCCAGAACAGGTTCGTGGAAATATCCAGGTTGTTCTGCAACACTACTTTTTCAGGAAGACCGGCGTAACGGGCCACTTTGGCGGCTATTTCCTTTTTCTTCGCGTCGCTGATGAAGCCGCCTTCCGCCAGTGCGGGCAGGTATTCCTTAATCGTGAAGTTTTCCACTTCAGGCAGCATGGCGGTGAGGTCTTTCTGCTGGAGATCGGAAGCAAGGGCTTTGTGATACCAGGCGGTAGCCGCGTAATACGGCAGTCTTAAAGCCGCTTCGGCAGGGCCGCTGCGTTCTATGCCCAGGTCCGTGGGCGATACCAGCACCACGCCGTTCACATAGATCCACTGTGAATTCATCAGTTCCAGTGCGAGGCCGGATACGCGGGTGGTACCATAACTTTCGCCCACGAGGTATTTCGGGCAGGACCAGCGTTTATAACGGGTCAGGAATGTATTGATCCATTCGGCGAGGTACCGGATGTCCTGGTTTACACCGAAGAATTTCGTGCCGGGCACATCTTTACCGGTAGTGCGGGAGAAGCCTGTATTCACGGGGTCTACGTACACGATGTCCGCCACGTCCAGGATGGAGTTCGGGTTGTCTTTGAGGCCGTAGGGCTGCACGGGATATCCTTCATCGTCGATCTTCAGCACACGGGGCCCGGTATACCCGATCTGCATCCACACGGAAGCTGTTCCGGGGCCGCCGTTGAAGGAAAATACAAGGGGGCGGGCGGCCTGGTCCACACCTGTTCTTTCAAAATAAGTATAAAAAACACCGGCGATGGTTTTGCCTTCCTCATCCCATACCGGCAGCGAGCCCGCGGTCACTTTGTAGGGAACGCGCTGCCCTTTGATGGTCACTTCGTGGCTGGTGGTTACGGCGGCATCGATCTTCAGGGCGCGTGTGGCGCTGGACTGGCTGTAAAACTTTCCGTCTGAAGTATCTGATTTCTGGGCAAATAGGCTGGTGCAGCTAAGCAGGAGCGCTGCGGTAAAGATGTGTCTCATATTTTAAACATATCAATAAAATTTAAATCCGCATAAAATTTATGATGCGGTTAATAAAGTTCGCTCATTCATAAACATATTATAAATAACTACATCCACATTATTTTTATGACATACATCTATAATTAGATCAAAACTGGCTAAATAATCATCATATTTCATTAATTCAAGTCATTATCTTGTATGAATGAAAACAATACTCCTATTTTTAGCACTACACACCTCAGATTCAACTGTCAAAAAACAGCGCCCTTTTACCGCCGGCCTGGAAGGTGCGGCATCGGTAACCGTCGGTAACAACATTGTATCCGTAAACGTGGGCGGCCCTAATCTCCGCTTCAAACTCACCCCGAAATGGGCGGTGGGTGTAGCCGCGGTGCCCTCATTGTTTATCTTTAAAGGTAAAGCCGAACCCAAACTGGGGCTGGCGCCCCGGATCGACTATGGTAAATGGCTGCTGCAGGCCCCCGGCTTCTACATGGCCAAAACCGAAAAGTGGGCCTGGACCTTCGGCCTGGGGTACAAGTTCCTGTAACCTCATTATAAATTCCCGGAAAACGTTATGGAGGAGTATACAAAAAACGGGTGCGGCAATTGTTTGCCACACCCGTAAGAAGATTGTTTTGTCCCGGATGGCCCGTGTTACAACAGGCCGCCGGGCAAACAGCATCGTATTGTCCCGGATGATCCGACTTATTTCGTCATAAACGTCCAGCTCACATTCTTCTGGTAACCAAAAGGTTTGCCCGCCTGCGGCTTGCTCATAGTACCTTTACCTGCCGCTGTTTTGAGCGTCACACGGCTGAAGGCGCCTTTTTCGAAGTCGAAGGACACACCATCATCGTCGTACAGGTCAAATGAGCCGGGCGCAGTGCCGTACACACGCACTTCCAGCGGCAGCACTTCTCCCGCTTTGGGAGCCTGCCTGCGCGCCGGTATCATGGGTATGATGCCGCCATCGCGGACGTACAGGGGGATCTTGTCCAGCTCCGCATTCACGGTGATCACCTGGTCTTCTCCCGCCAGTTTACCCGTGTAGAAGTCGTACCATTTGCCTTTGGGCAGGTATACCTTCCGGCTTTTCTGCTCCGCGAAAAAGGGCGCTACGATCAGGTTGTCCCCCATCATATACTGATCCTTCAGTTCGGAGCGGGTTTTGGCTTCGTAAGGGTTCAGCGTGGCATCCAGCTTGCCGCCGCTCACCTGCGCGGTGTAAGCGAACCCGTCCACGAGGTTCATGGAGCGGAAAGGAGGTTTGCCTTCGAAATGATATTGCGCAAAAGTGGAATACAGGTAAGGCAGCAGGCGCATACGCAGCATGGCCACGTCCTGCACGGCTTTTTCCACTTCGGGGAAAGACCAGGGTTTGGTCCCGTCCGCCCAGGCGTTCAGCATGGCCATAGGAGAAAAACATACGCTCTGCATCCTTCTCACCCACTCTTCCGCGCTTTTGGAAGCGCGCACTTCAGGCGTCCACAGCACACCGATAAAGCTGCTGTTCACCAGTGCCGTGATGAAATCCGGGTGGGAATAATAATCGTTGTAGATCACGTAGGGGAAATTGCTGGCGCCGGCGTTGGAAGCCCTTACCAGCCCGTAGGTACGGAGGTTCTGCTCACGGTACCATTCATCCGTCATCTTCTGCATTGCAAGGCCGTATATCTGGCGCATCTGCTCCGCGCTGGTGCCGGATGGGAAAGTAGCTACATCAGGCCAGAGCCATTTGTCGTACCCATCGTTTTCATCCATCTTGTAACCGCTAACGCCGAGGGATATATGATTTTTGATGAAATGTTCTTTAAACAACTGCCGCGCTTCCGGCATCGTAAAATCCGTGACCAGCCCGTTCCATACGGTATGGCTGCCAGACAGCGGTTTTACCTTCGGGTACAGCGAGCTTTTGGGCGATACATACGGGTTCAGCCAGAGGTTTGCACGCACGCCTTTTGCCATCAGCCCGTCTATGAACCCTTTCGGATCGGGGAACCGTTTGCTGTCCCATTCGAACGTACAGGGATAAGACATAGAGTGCCAGCCCGGCTCCACGCCGATAAAGTCCAGCGGGAAGTTGTGCTGTTCAAACTCGGTAGCTTCGCGCAGGATGTCCGCCTGGGAATAAAGGGTAGGCACCCGCTGTGTAAAACCAAGGCCCCATTTGGGCGGCAGGTAACCGCCGCCGTTGAACAGGTTGTAACGCTGCACGGCGTTCATGGCAGTAGGGCCGCCAAAGATGTAAATGTCCGTACCGGCCGCGGGCACCAGTATTTCCACCGCATCGGAATAAGGTTGTGAATCCCAGTCTTTGTTTGTGTTACGGTCCTGCAGCTCCGGCGGATGTTTTGCATCCACACGCACCGCTGTGCCTGCATATACCGTGAGGTAACGCGCTGCGTCGATGAGGATGCCGTAGCCACGGCTGGATACATAAAAAGGAACCGGCGCGTGCGTACGCCCGTCATCTTTCCCGCCGTAGTGGTCCATATGCAGCTGGCTTACCCGGCCGCGCTGGTTGACGGTCTTGAAGTTCAGCCCCAGGCCAAAGATCTGTTCTTCTTTTTCCAGGGGAAAACGGAGATACACTTTCCCGTCGCGGTAAGTGACGGAGATATCTGCTTCAGCCAATGGGAATGTTGCGGCCGGAAGGGCCTGTAAAGAGGTTTTGCTGGCTTTGTTATCAGCCACGCTCAGGAGGGCCACCTTTTCAGGCTGGCCGGCAGTGGCTTTCCAGATACCGGGCTCTACCTCCTTCCATTGTAATTGCGCCTGTGCGCCTGCGCTGAGCAGCAGGCATATGAGCACGAGGCGTAGTGTGCGCATGTTATTCATATGTCGTGGAAACTTCTGCGCATAAGGTATAAAGGAAATCCTTTACACACTTTATTTTGTCAAAATTGAGCCAGTTTCCGCTAAAATATTACTGTTAACAGGCTCCTTCAGCTCGGGGTTCACCTGGTAACACAATACTTCGCCGTCTTCCAGCACTTCCACCACGCGGTATCCGTAATAAGGCGTGCCCCAGTTGCCGGCGATATGACTGTCAAAGAAATAATGTTTGCCGTTTTTTTCCTTCATGCCGTCTTCCGCATGGTCGTGGCCATGGAATACCGCTTTCAGGTTCGCCTGTTTGGAGAACATCTCCACCAGCTCCGGGCAGTCGATGCCATGCTCCGTCCATTTCACGGGCGTGATGTGCATGATCACGAACAGGTGTTTTTTGTCTTTGTACATCTCCAGCCGGGCTTTGGTCCAGGCGAGATCGGGACAGATATATTTTCCTTCCACGTCCGCGGTGTTCAGCACAATGAAACCGGAATCCCCTTTTTCGAAATCGTGGTGCCAGGCGGTGCCGAAGGTCTTGAGCCATTCCGGCTCGGCGATCTTGTCGTGGTTGCCGTGAGATACGATGTAAGGCATGGCGAGTTTGTCCCAGGCGCTTTTTACATCCGGCAGGAACTTAGCATCATCATGAAAGAGGTCCCCGTTGATCACCGCCATATCCAGGCCACGGCCCTTTTTTTCCTTGTTCAGCCACTTTACCATCTGCTGGTGGTTTTCATAATATTTGGTTTGCGGCTGGCCGTAATGCCCGTCTGACGCCAGTGCAAAACGGAGTTTCACCTTTTTGCGGGCGGGCAGGGTGAAACCTGCGGGAGCAAAGGATTGCAGCGTGTTGCCTGCACCAATGAGCACGATGCCCTTCAGGGTCATCTCAAGGAAATTTCTGCGGGAGATCATACGTTGTTGTAGATTAAATAAATGTTAACGCATCCAGCTGTTTGCGGTAGTCGAACTGCAGGTCTTCGTGCTGACTGTCTATCGCTTTTTCGATCTTGCGCAGCTGCTGCTGGTAAAGATTGGTCAGCTGTACGCTGGCATTGATCTTTATGCCGCTGCGGCGCATTTTTTCACAGAAGAACAGCAGGAGTTCCGTTTCAGCCTGTTTTGATCCGGTAAATCTAATATGTTTGTTCGTGATGCGGAGAATTTTCCGCAAAGTTTTCTTCGAGTGGTACAGGTGGCTGGTGGACAGGGAATCGAACTCCAGGGCGATAAACTCTTTCACGGAGGCGATGTACCCGTCCAGGCTGTGCGATTCGAATAAAAGATAAGTGAGCAGCTCCTTACTTTCTTTTTTGTATTTGGCCAGCCTGAGGCAAAGCTCCACCAGCTGCGTAAGCGGCACGGCGCTGAGCTCTTTTTTTAACTCCGTGATGGTGGCAGTCTTCATTCCTTCCTATTCTTCGTAAAAGTCAATCAACGCGCCAAAATACGCATCTTTCCAGCCATCCGTAATATCATCAAAATCCTCATCGGGGATATTGCTGTGTTTCAGCTCGGCGGAAGTGCCTTTTTTGTGCGGATGCAGGATGATGGTCACGATGGAAGGCGTTTCCTGCTCGCCGAAATACCATTCCTGCACGATCTTGCGGCCATCTTCAAACTCCAGGTTGCGGCCGGCAATGCTGCCGTCCCAGAGAGAGAACTCGGAATCCGGCTCGGTGCTCATTTCAGCCTTTTCTCCCGTCCACAGCTGGATGGTGGGCGCATAGGTGAGCGCCCGGTACACTTCTTCCGGCGGGGCCGGTATCACAAAATGCTGTTTAAAATCTTTCATATTTCGGTATTATTATGCGCCTTCCAACAGCTGGATGCCCGTTTTGGTGAAAGCGATCTTTTGTTGTTTGTACAGGCTGCCGGTGGTCATCTTGAAGGTCTTTTTACTCATGCCGAAAAAAGCATAGATCTCCTCCGGGTCGGACTTGTCGTGGTAAGGCAGGTAACCGTCGTTTTCCTGCAGCAGGCGCATGATCTTCTCCCCTTCGTCTTCCACTTTTTTGTACCCGGCCTGCCCCGGCACCACATCTACGAGATTGCCTTCTTTGACGGCTTTAACAAAACCTTTGAAGCGGTCGCCGATGTCCATGGGTTTGAACTGGTCGCTGTAATGCAGGATGCCGGTGTGTATATTATTGATGATGGTCACAAAACCGATATCCGTGCGGCGGTATATCACGAGGTCCACCACATCCTTTTCTTTGACGGTAAGGTTTTCGTTGCTCAGGTACTGATCGATCTTTTCGGTAGCGGCTACGCGGCCGGTAAGTTCGTCCAGGTAAATGCGCACGAGGTATTCCTGGCCTTTCACCATGGTGGAGAACTGCTGGGATTTAGGCACAAAGAGGTCTTTCATCAGGCCCCAGTCCAGGAAAGCGCCCTGTGCGGTGCTATCCACGGCTTTGAGGTTCACGATATCGCCCACTACTCCAAAAGGCTTGTCTGTAGTAGCAATAAGCCGGTTCTCCGAATCATGATAAAGAAATACTTCCAGCTCATCGCCGGGTTTGGTGCCGCGGGGCACATAACGTTTGGGGAGCAGTATTTCCAGATCGTCCCCTCCGTCGAGAAATACGCCGAAGTCCGTTTCTTTTTTAACCTTTAATGTATTGTAAGCACCTGTTCTGATCATGATATGTATAGTATAACTGGCGCAAAGGTACAATAAAATAAATGGCGGAATCGGGGCCGAAAAGCACACATTATTCTATTTACCCATCCGTAAATGACTATTCGACAATGAAAGGCAGGTTTTATTTGCAATATTTAGGTGTAACAGATTATTAATCATACCTTCGTGGCCATTTATTTTTAATATTTACACATGGAACAAAAATTCACCGGAACTGTAAAGTTCTTCAATGAAACCAAAGGTTTTGGTTTTATTAAACACGACGAGTCTTCTAAAGAGACCTTCGTTCACGTTAACGGTCTCATTCACGAGATCCAGCAAGATGACCGCGTAGAGTTTGAACTGCAGGAAGGTAGGAAAGGTATGAATGCTGTTAATGTTAGACGCATCGATTAAGCTTGCTTAATATATCGTTTACCTGGCCGGTCATCAATGACCGGCCTTTTTTGTGCCCCTGATGGTAATTTTCTATAAGCCCTCCCCTGCAAACTACCGTAACCTGCCACATTCCCTACTAAACCACTAGGAAATAAGCCTCACCTGGATCGGCCATGGTGGGGCATCTGAGCACCCACCCTCCTGACATCCTACTGACATCCTTCGGTGATCCTTCGGTCGTGTTCGCTCGCAGTCCGGGTTTGAGGGTGTTTAACCGAAGGATGACCGAAGGATCACCGAACGATCACCGAAGGATCAGCGATCTGGTGCTGATGCTATATTAACCTAAATGAGTGCCCACTTGTCCATACCCGATACAGGCAAAGCCGTCATTGCGAGGAGCCGCGGGGCTAAAGAGGGAGGGGGCGACGAAGCAATCTCCTTCATTGAGGGGTAGTACTCCATTATTGGGAGATTGCTTCGTCGCGGCTCCCGCACACTCCCCGCGCTGCTTCTCGCAATGACGCGAAAAGGGTTGGTATAACTAAGCGGATAATCGTATTAACCTAAATGGGAGATCTATTTAAATGACCGCAATGACCCCGCCGGGAAATCCCACTCCGGCGTCTGCAAAGCCTGCTGCGGCGTGTTGTGATACCAGGGAGAGGAAGATGCGGGATTTTTGAGGATATGAATGTCCTGCGCGGGCATATAACTCTGGGCCAACAGGAAGACCCGTTCCCCTTTATTGTTTTGCGCCACATCCATCACGATCACCACATGCCCGGGTGAGCCGCCCTGGATAAACACATCACCGGGATTAACGGCATTGCCCCCGGGCGCCAGTTCGCGCTGGAGGGACAAAGTGCCGGCGTATGAGAACACCGTCTGTAAATACTGTTCGAAACAGGCCCGTGTATCGCAGGGCCGGGCGCTGCGTTTGCGCACCAGGCGGCTGCCGGACAATACAAAACGGTCGCCTTTGCGCCAGCCTTCATAGTCCATCTTAGTACCGTCCGTGGCATGAAAAACGATCCGGTTATATTGCCCATTGGCGAAGCGGTATTCCGCATACAGCCGCATTACCGCGTCCGCGCATTGCTGGAGGTCGCGCTTGCCCACGGGAATGTCCAGCACGGCATATTGTGCGGACTGGTTGGATTTGGGCCGGCCGTTGTAGAGATACACCGTATTGTCCTGTTTGAGAGTGGTTTTGCGCAGCCATTCCCCGAAAGAGCCTACCGGCTGGGGGATGCGCTGGTATCCCTGTGGGGTAGCGATAGCGCCGGTGCTGAGCGAAATAATGTACAGTGCGGTCAGGAACATGGATGAGGGTTTTGAAAAGAGATGCAGAAAAAAGGAAAATGCATAAAAACAAATACGTTGGTATTCCCCCGCCATATGCGCTCCGAATTCCTCAATTCAAAAAAGAATTCTATCTTAATTGTACAATCCACGCAACATGAAAAATACGCTCACTATTCCATTGAACGGAAGCGCAGCATTGCCCGGTTGGTTCAAAGCCCCTTTCCTGCTGCTGGACCCGGTGGGGAACAGGGTTTTCCTGATCCTGTTCTGCGGGGTGTTCAGTTTTCTTTTCATGTACATCTTCTCCCCCTTTAATATGAACCAGTGGTATGAAGGCGGTCCGCAATCTGTGGCCGGTGTGTTCTGCGCGTTTTCGCTCAGCGGCATCATCGGGATGTCTGTTTCCCAGTTCGGCCTGATACGGCTGAAGGGCAAAAAACCCCTCACACATTTGCAATTCCTGGGCTGGTTTATCGGTGAAGTGATGCTGGTGGCGCTGATCGTGAACGTCGTGAACGTATCCATGCACGATTACCTGGAGTATTCCTGGCTGGAGTATACGGATACCTTAAAGTATGGTTTTGGCGTGATGGCATTGCCTTATTCCATGGCGCTCCTCTGGTTCCAGAGCAGGGCTGCCGCCGGAAGGCTGAAAAACCTTGCCCAGGCGCCCGCAGCTGCTCCCATAGCCGCCCCCGAAGAACTGTTCATCCGCGACGAATACGATAAGCTGGCCATGACCCTTCATCCTTCCAACCTGCTCCTGCTCAAGGCCGAGGATAACTATGTGCATGTATATTACCGCAATGGCAACGCCGTGAAAAAGGAACTGATCCGCAGCTCGCTCAAAAAGCTGGAACCGCAGCTGTCCGGTCATGGTTTTACCCGCGCGCACCGTTCTTATATGGTGAACCTGTCCAAAGTGCTTTTGTTCAAAAAGAACACAAAAGGCCACTTCCTGCTCATGGACGGGCTGGACGAAGTGACCGTGCCCGTATCTACCTCCTATCTCCCGGAATTCCTGCAACGGTTCACGCCCGCCTGCTGATTTCCTTTCTTGTATTTCCCTTGGGACAAGACCGCCCGCTGCACTCATCCCGCAGGGGCACAACCTGTTACACCCGCCCGGCTCACCCCGGACCGCTGAATTCACCCCGTAAACTCCCCCGTTCACCCCAAAGCGGCCGTTAACCTCCCTTGGCAGCCCCCTTTTACCTAATATCGCTACTACCATTCCAACCAAAATACCCTGACCATGATCAAACTGATGCTACTGTCAGCCTTAAGCTTTTTTACCGCGCTTACCACCCTGGAAGCACAGCACGTTATTTCCGGGAACATACGGAGCAGCACCACCGGCGAAGTGATTCCGGCGGTATCCGTCAAAGCGAAAAATACTCCTTACGGGGATTATACGAACGACCAGGGCAATTTCCGCTTCACCGTCCGCACGCCCCTGCCTGTCACCCTCGTGATCAGCTCCATCGGTTATGCCGGCCAGGAAATAGAAGTGACCGGCACGCAACCGCTGAAAATCGTGCTGGCCCCCGCTTCCATCCTCGGCAATGAAGTGGTCGTGTCCGCCAGCAGGCATGTGCAGCGGAAGATCGAATCCCCCGTCACGATCGAAAGGATCGACAACAAAGACATCATCAACTCCGCGCAGACCAATTATTACAATATGCTGCAGGGCCTGAAAGGCGTGGACATCACCACTTCCAGCCTCACCTTCACCACGGTGACCACCCGGGGTTTTAATACCAGCGGCAATACCAATTTCACGCAGATCGTGGACGGGATGGACAACCAGGCGCCGGGGCTGAACTTTCCGCTGGGCGCCTCCATCGGGCTTACAGAGCTGGATGTGGACAACCTGGAAGTGCTCTCCGGCGCTTCCTCCGCCTTGTACGGTTCACGCGGGCTGAACGGCACGCTGGTGATGACGGGCAAAGACCCTTTTAAATACCAGGGGCTCAGTTTCCAGATCACCCAAGGCGTGAACCACGTTAAAAAAGGCGCGGGCAACGACCCGATGGGGCCTTCGCCGTATTACGACTGGACCATCCGCTGGGCGAAAAAGATCAACGACAAACTGGCCTTTAAGATCAATGCGCAATACACCCTCGCCAAAGACTGGCTGGCCTGCGACACCAGCAATACCAACAGTACCGGCACAAAATATACAGACCCGAATTACAATGGCGTGAACTCCTACGGCAGCAAAACCTCCGTGGACATCAACCCTTTCCTGCAGGCCGCCCTCGCGCAGGACCCTTCGCTGGCACCCATCATAGACCCGCTGCTGGCCAAGCCCTCCAACTACGTAGCCCGCACTGGCTACCCTGAATACGGTTACCTCAGCAACGAGGCCAAACTGCTCAAACTCAACGCGGAAATACGTTACAAGATCAGGCCCAAACTGGAAGCCATCGTATCCGGCACTTACGGCAGCGGCAACGCGGTGTACAGCAACGATACCCGTTACGCCCTCACCGGTTACAAGATCAGCCAGTACAGGGCAGAGCTGCGAAGCGAACAATGGTTCCTCCGCGCTTATACCTCCCAGGAAAACTCCGGCAACACGATCATCGCCAGCCCCACCATGCAGTTGCTGAACGAAGCCTGGAAACCCAGCTTCAACCCCGCCACGATGGACGGCTGGTATCCGCAATACACCGGCGCGCTGCTGCAGGCACTGGCCACTGGCAGCAGCCTGGACGATGCCCATTGGGCCGCCCGCAACTTCGCGGACCAGGGAAGACCCGAAGCAGGCAGCGAACAATTTAACCGTTTAAAAGACAGCATCGCCGGCCTCCCGACATCACAGGGCGGCACGCTGTTCCTTGACCGCAGCAGGCTTTACAATGCGGAATTCCAGTACAACTTCACCCAACTCATCCCCTGGGTGGAACTGATCGCGGGGCTGAACTACCGCCTCTACCGCCTCGATTCCAAAGGCACCCTGTTCCCCGACAAAAACGGGCCGATAGATGTAGCCGAATACAGCGCCTATGCACACCTATCCAAAAAACTGATAGAGAACAAACTACGGCTGGGCGCGGCTTTCAGGTATGATAAAAACACCCTGTTCGACAAACCGCGCATCACCACCCGCGTGTCCGCCGTACTGGAAGTAGCGAAAGAACATTTTATGCGTTTCTCTTACCAGAACGCCTATAGTTTCCCCTCGAACATACAAAGCCTGCAAAGCACGCTGGTGGATTATAACTCTTACGCCTCAGGAGGCTCCGCAAGGTTGTTGTACGGCGAATACCAGTTCAACCAATACCCGCCTTACCTGCTGAACAGCGTGACGGAATACCAGCAGACAAACGACCCGTCCAAACTGGAACGTTTCCAGCCCAGGGATATCGAACCGCAGTCTGTGGATGCCTTTGAGCTGGGATATTCCGGCCTCTTCGGCAATTGTGTGCTGGTGGACGTGCTGGGTTATTATTCCACCTGGAAAAACTTCATCGGGTATGTGAACGTGGCCAATACGCCGGGTATAGACGACATTACGGCCTTTAAAGAGCGCAGTAAGTATATTTCCTATAATATTGCATATAACGGCGCGGAAAAGGTAAATACATACGGATATGCCGCCAGCGTGAGCGTGGACCTGAGCCGCAACTTCATGGCCAAAGCCAATTACTCTTCAGACTTTCTCAAAAACAGGAACAACAGCCAGATCAATAATTTCAACACACCGAACTGGAAATTCAACGTGGAATTCGGCAATACCGGATTCGGGAAAAACCAGATATTCTCCTTCAATACCAGCCTCCGCTACCGCCCGGCGTACTTCTACTCGATCGGTTTTGCGAGCGGCACGATAGACGCCAATGTAGTGCTGGACGCACAGGTAAGTGTTAAATTGATAAAAGCCCATTCCCGGATCAAGATCGGCGCCACGAACCTGACGAACAAATATTATTACACCGGCTTTGGCAGCCCCGGCATCGGCGGGGTGTATTATGCAACATTCGCTTACAATGTTTTTTAAAAATATATGACCATGAGATATTCCATCCTATTGCTGGCCCTGCTGGCCGGATGTGCCGCCCCGGAGAAACAGTCCGAAGGCGGTTACAAAACCCAATTGTCCTTCGGCCCCGGCGAAGAAACAAAGATCACCGAAGCTTTCCTGACCATGACGGACAGCAGCAGCCTGGAGCTGAAAGAAGGCAAGTACAAGTTTAACAATCTCAGCCTCGTACAGCTGAAACATATCCGCATCACCGGCGCCGGGCCGGACAAAACCCTGCTGGACTTCTCCGGCCAGGCACAGGGTGGCGAAGGCATCCGCGTAGCGGAGGTAGACGGCTTTGAGATCAGCGGCATGACCATCAAAGATTCCAAAGGCGACCTGCTGAAAGTAAATAAAAGCAAAAACATCACCATCACTAACCTGCACGCCATCTGGTCCGTGTCCGACTCCACCAGCGGTGGATATGGCATTTATCCCGTGCTGTGCACGAACGTACTGGTGGAAAACTGTTACGCACAAGGCGCATCTGATGCGGGCATCTACGTAGGGCAATCCAATAACGCCGTGGTAAGGAAAAGCAAGGCATTTAAGAACGTGGCGGGCTGTGAGATCGAGAACACGACCAATGCAGAAGTATACGACAACGAATTTTACGGCAACACCGCCGGCTTCCTCATCTTCGACCTGCCGGACCTGAGCCAGCGCGGCGGGCGTGTGAAGGCGTACAACAACTTCATCCACGACAACAACGAACGGAATTTCGCCAAATCCGGCAGCTTCGGTACCACCTGGGGCGTGGGCAACGCAGCGCCCGGCAGCGGCGTGATCATCCAGGCTACGTCGGACATTGAGCTGTACAACAACCGGATCATCAACAACAACTCCAGCGCGATCATCCTCGTATCCGGTTTTTTTGTGGACGCAAAGGCGGGCGAAAAGATCAACGCGAACTATTTCCCCGTGTCAAAGAACGTGCTGATACATGACAACACGCTGGAAATGGGCGCCGTTTTCCCGGAACCGGTGTACTCTCACCATACCGGCAAAATACTGGTAGCCATTGAGCAGGCCATGAAACAGCGCATTCCCCTGATTGTGTACGACGGCATTTCCACCAATGTGCTCACGCAGGGAAAAAAGCTCAACCCGGATTCCATTTGTATCAAACAAACCGGCAACAACTTATTCGTGAACGTGGACGCGCTGAACATGGGCAAACCGCAATGGGCCCCAGGCACGGACATGACAGCTTTTACCTGTAAATAATTCTATCGAGATGAGATTTGTGATTGTATTGATCCTGACTATGATGACCCTTTACAGTTGCGGGCCCAAAAAGCCCGCAACCTCTTCCGGCTTCAAAGAAAAGTTGTCGGACTATGGTTTCTTTAAAGGAACACTCAACGAACTAAACCCGGAGGCCCATGTACACCACTACGATCTGGCCACGCCGCTGTTCACGGACTACGCGCTGAAAGACCGTTTTATTGCGCTGCCCGAAGGCACGGCCATGCAATACCGCGACAGCGGCTCCCTGGACTTCCCCACCGGTACCTACATCATCAAAAACTTCGCTTACCGCGATACCGCGGGCAGGAAAGTCCTGATCGAAACGCGCCTGCTGCACAAAGACCCGCAGGACGGCAAGTGGAAAGTGATGAATTATCTCTGGAACGAAAAGCAGACCGAAGCGGACAAATGGATCGCGGGCAAACAGCTCCCCATCACCCTCATGGACGATCACAACCAACGTGTAAGCACCGTATACCAGATGCCGAATACGAACGACTGCAAACGCTGCCATTCCAGCAACGGCACACTGCTGCCCATTGGCCCGAAAGCCAGGAACCTGCATTACGGTAAAGGCGAACAACTGCTGGGCTGGGCCAGCGCAGGCATCTTACAAGGCATGCCGGTCATCAGCCAGGTGCCCGCCCTCCCCGTATGGACAGACAGCGTGCACTACACCATCCCGCAGCGCGCCCGCGCCTACCTGGATGTGAACTGCGCCCATTGCCACACCAAAGGCGGCGATGCCGACAATACCGGGCTTTTCCTCGAATACGACCAGCAGGCATCCGCCCACCTCGGCATTCTCAAAGGCCCTGTATCCGCCGGCAACGGCGCCGGGGGCCTGAACTTCGATATCGTACCCGGCAATGCATCCGCTTCTATCCTCGCCTACCGTATGAACAGCACGGAGCCGGGCACAGCCATGCCCGAACTGGCCAGGACGCTGGTGCATAAAGAAGGCGTTCAGTTGATCGTGCAGTGGATCAACCAGATGGAGAAGGTAAAATAATAAGCCTATGTTGGTCAGCAAAAGGTCATTGCCAAGTTGCCCGTCATTGCGAGAAGCAGCAGGGATTTTGTGCAGGAGGCGCGACGAAGCAATCTCCTCTGCCTGAAGTACCTCCTGGCTGCAATTCTCCGGAAAGATAAAGATCGTGCAGTGGATCAACCAGATGGAGAAGGTAAAATAATAAGCCTATGCTGGTCAGCAAAAGGTCATTGCGAAGGAACCCGTCATTGCGAGGAGCGGCGAGGATTTTGTGCAGGAGGTGCGACGAAGCAATCTCCTCTGCCTGAAGTACCTCCAGACTACAATTCTTCCGAAAGTTCCTTCCATGAAGGGTTTACACTATTTATCAGTGCAATTTTTTTTGCCCTGCTACCGCCTTTAATTCTTTTTTCTTCCATAATTGCTTCTTCAATAGAGGTGAAAGTGCGATAGTACACAAGTTTATTGACATTGAATTTTGCTGTAAAACTTTGAGGGTAATATTTCTCATGATGCTCAATCACACGGCTGACAATATCTGAAGTTACACCAGTGTAAAGCACTGTATGATGCTTATTAGTCATTATATATACTGTTCCTCCTCTTTCCATTAAATGAATTTACGGAATATCGGGTCATATCCATTCAATGTAGGAGATTGCTTCGTCGCCCCTCCCACTTAGCTCCGCTGCTCCTCGCAATGACGGATGCCGGTATACCATTCAATGCAGGAGATTGCTTCGTCGCCCCTCCCACTTTAGCTCCGCTGCTCCTCGCAATGACGACTGCCGCATTAATCAAAAAGGGCTGTCCCTTTTAACGAGACAGCCCTTTTCACCGGAATATAACCAGTTCAGTCATTATTTTTCAGGTACCAGCACCGCTTTGAAGTAGTTCGCGTTGCTCAGGTATTTGTTCGCGGCTTCTTTCACGCTGTCGGGCGTAACCTTTTCCAGGCGCTCGTTCTGCTTGAGGATGCTCAGCGGGTCTTCGTTGGTCTTGAGCTTGCCGGTGAGATAGTTCAGCCAGAAGTTATTCTCACGAAGGCTCACTTCCATGGCCCTTTTGCTTTCTGCTTTGAATTTCTCCACGTCCACCGCGGTAGCGCCTTCTTTTTTGATCTTTTCGATCTCATCCAGCGTGGCGTTTACCAGCTTGTCCACGTTCGCGGAAGCGCAGCTGAAGGAAATAGTCAGGCTGTAGTTGGCATAAGGCAGTTTTTCGTAACCGATGCCAACGTTCGGGCTGTATACGCCGCTTTCTTTCTCACGCAGGCGCTCCAGTACCTTAAATTCAAGGATGTCGCTGAGGGCGCTGAGCTGCAGATTGGTGGCCGGTGCAAAATCGTAATTGCCGTAGAAGAACAGTTTCACCTGTGCTTTGTCTTCAATGCCTTTTTTCACGATGCGGGTCACATTGCCGGTGAGCGGCCTGATGCCGCGGTCAACGTATTTGCTGCCGCTGTTCGTGGAAGGCAGGCCGCCGAGATAGGTTTCCAGCAGCGGGGTGATCTGCGCTACGTCGAAGTTGCCGACGAACACGAAGGTCTGGCCGCTGGCGTCCGCAAAGCGGCTTTTGTAGAAGTCCAGGGAACGGTCCAGGTTGATCTGGTCCAGCTCGGCGAGTGTAGGTTTACGGTCGCGGAGGCTGTTGGAGGTCAGTACGGAAGTGATGGTATCACCATACACATTGTCCGGTGCGTCGTCCGCATTCTGGAGGTATACCTTAAAGTCTTCCATGTTCTTTTTGAAGGCCACGGGATCTTTGCGGGGATTGGTAGCGTAGGAATATACCAGCTGCAAGGCCATTTCGATATCCTTGGGCGATGCGCCGCCGCTGAAACCTTCGTACAGGTCCGCGATGTAAGACGAGGCGCTGGCGGTGGTACCGGCCAGTATCTTACGCAGCTGCGTGTTTTCGAACTCGCCGATACCATCGCCGGGGATGTTGCCCGCGTAGTTCGTTGCCATGTAGTCTTTGTCGTCTATCAGTGAAGTACCGCCTTCACGGAAGGAGGAGAACATGATCTGGTCGTTCTTGAAATCGGTGGGTTTCAGGTACACCTGTACACCGTTGCTCAGCGTAAGTTTGGTCACGCCGATCCCTTCGATCTTTTCGGTTTTCACCACTTTGCCGGCGGTGGGTTTCTTTTCCAGCAAAGGTTTTTTAACGGTATTGTCCACGTAAGCGGTAAGCCCTTTACCGGCGTTGCGTATGTTTTCCAGCAGTTGCGCGCTGGTGGGTAGTTTGTCTTTATCTTTCTCAGGAGCCTGTACCAGTACGGTCACATTCTCTTCCGCCATCATCTTTTTCGCCGCTTTATTCACATCATCCAGCGTGATCTCCGCCAGGTATTTTTTGGCGAGATTGTAACGCACATCAGGGCTGATGATCGGTGAGCCGGACATGAAGTTTTTCAGGTAAGCCTGTACAAAAGTGGCGGAAGCGATCTTGTCTTTTTCCTTGTATGCCTTTTCGTTGCCTGCCTCCATGTTCTTTTTCACCACTTCCAGCTCTGACTGGTTAAAGCCGAACTGTGCCATACGCTCGGCTTCCGCCATTACGCCGGCCAGGCCTTTGCTGATCTCAGACGCATCTTTGGTCACCGCAACGACCGTCATGGCATTCAGCCCTTCGATCATGCCACCCTGCCAGGGGCCGTAAGAGGCTTGTCCTTCCACGAAAGGCGCGGTGCCTTTCTGTTTCAGTTCCTGGATACGGGCGCCGAGCATGGAGTTTACCATGGTGATGATCATGCCGCTTTTGAGGTCCGCCGTGGTATTGGTCGGCTTGGAGCGGTGGCGGATGGTGAGGAGCGCTACATTGTAAGGAAATTCCTTGTCGGTGATGTTTTTTACGATCGGCTCTTTATTGTCAGGCAGATCGTAATTCTGGTGCGGTTTGGCATTGGCGGGGTTCTTCAGTGTGCTGAAGTTCTCTTTGATGAGTGTTTCCACCTGTGCCACATCAAAATCGCCTACTGCGATCACCGCCTGCAGGTTCGGGCGGTACCAGTCTTTATAGAAGTTTTTGATCTCTTCATGTTTGAAGTTCTGGATAATATCCAGTTTACCGATAGGGATACGCTCCGCATAACGGGAACCGTAAAGGATCACGGGCAGCGCTTCCTTCTGCATGCGCGACTGGGCGTTTTTCCCGCGCTGGCGCTCTTCTTCCACGATGATGCCTCTTTCTTCGTCTATATCCGTGTTCTCCATGCTGATATGCCCGGCCCAGTTAGCCAGGATCTTAAAGCCGTTTTTGAACAGCGCGGCGCTGTCCGTAGGGATCGGCAACTGGTAAACGGTCTGGTCGAAGCCGGTATAGGCGTTCAGGTCCGCCCCGAACTTCACCCCTGCTTTTTGCAGGTAATTGATCAGTTCGTTTTTAGGGAAATCCTTGGTACCGTTAAAGGCCATGTGCTCCGTGAAATGCGCAAGCCCCTGCTGAGCGTCGGTTTCCATCAGCGAGCCGGCTTTGAGGGCCATATACAGCACCGCGCGGTTGCGGGGCTCGGTATTGCGGCGGATGTAATAAGTAAGGCCGTTTGCCAGCTTCCCGATCTTCACATCGGGGTCCGCGGGAAACTTCTCCCCCGGCGCGGCTTTGGCGGCTGCCTGTTTCGGCTGCGCGACGGCAGGGTTCTCATACAGGGAAAAGACGCCTGTAACCGCAAGCGCCAGTAACAAAATTTTACGTTTCATAAACAGTTTTGATTTTTTATTCGGTTGGTTTAGGCCTAAATATAAACAGATTCGCCCATTTTGCCCGCCTGTTGTTACACGACCGGTACGAATCGGCTGGCGGAAGGGTATTTAGGCCCAAAGTACCGGGTCTTCACCCGTCCCTCCTAAAAACCTAACCGTAAACCAAACTGCAGGGAATTGCCCAGCGGGTTCGCCTGCGCCTTTGTGCCGCTGGGGGCCAGATAGGACAGGTTAACCGAAAAAATGTCGTAATGAAATCCAAGGCCGGCTGTCAGCCCTTTACGATTGCCCTGCTTTTCCGATTCGCCGAAATAACCGGCCCGCAGCTGGAAGATGTTCCTGTAGCTGAATTCCACCCCCGCGCCATACTGCCAGGCCTTATTGCCAAACCCCTTGCCCAGGCCGGACAAAGAACTTTGTTCATAATAATCTTTCCTTCCTTCTTCCGTAGCGGGCATTTCAGGCACCAGCAGCTTGTTGACGTCCAGGCCAAAAGTGATCCTGTTATCTTCATTCAGCACTGCGGTGTAAGCCCCGCCCACACCCAGATTAGCCGGCAGAAATTCTTTCTCCGCGGCATCCTCCGTATAGCCGATCCTGGAGCCTATATTACTCAGCGTCAGCCCTGCCGAAAAGCCCTGTCCTTCTTCATTCTTACCTGTGTAAAATAAGGACACATCACCTGCAACAGCCTCGCCCGGTTTGTATTGAGTACCGCCATAAGTGCCGCTGGCCAGGCTGGAATTAATATAACGCAGGGCGATGCCTACAGCAAACTTTTCCGACAGCTTACGGGCATACCCAAGATCGATACTAAGTTCATAAGGGCGGGTTGTTTGCAGCACGCTGCCGTTAATATCCTTCAGCTTAAAATCGCCTAAGTTAAAATACCGGATGGAGCCCGTAATGGCTTGCAGGGAATCAAAGCGGTGATAGCCGGACAGACCGAGCAGGTACATATCATCGGCCACTTCCCGCATCCAGGGAGCGTAATTAACGCCGATAGCTGTGCGTTTTTCCGCAAACGGCGCTTTTGCCAGGTTCCAGAAACCGCTGTTTGCATCGGGCGAGGTAGCCAGCCCGATATTACCCATGCCGCCCGCGCGGGCATCGGCGGGGATGCGCAAAGAAGGAGCGGCCGTAGTAATGGCTTCCGTCGGCTGAATCTGTGCCTGCGCCTGTTGTACACCGGCTGTAATCAGCACGGCCAAAGCCCAGGATCTATAATAGTTTCGTTGCATTGTATCTTTTTTTATGTTCCCCGGAATGTTTTTGCAACATTCCGGGGAACAGTATGAATAGTTTTGTGACCAGTTATTTAATGATCTTATCGCTTAGTTTTAAGCCTTCCCCTCTCACCAGCACGATGTATGCGCCGCCGGCGATATTGAATACCGGTAACTGGTAAGTATTGAGGCCATTGACCAGCGAAAGGTCTTGCGTCAGTAATACCCGTCCCGTTATATCCGCCAGTTGCAGTACGGCTTTTTGTACTTTGGCGGAGTACACGTTTACCCGTAAGCTGCTGCCGATGAATACCGCATCCACCTTATCTTCTGAAACAGGCAGCGCTTTTACCGTAAAGGTCCCTTCCGTATAGGTGATGACGTAGTTATCAGCCGTTGCGCCGCTTACAGTAATTGGATAAGTACCTGGCGCCGAACCCATGGCCGCTGTGGTTATAATGGCGGGTTGTGTTGACAGGGAAGTAAATGCTTCTCCGTTTACAAAACCTGTATAGGTTACCGCCAGCGATGGATTGGGCTCATCCTGGAACCTGCTTTTATCTTCAGCGCGTATGTTCAGAACGGCTTTGTTGACGGTGAGCACCCTCGTTATCCCGTCCGCCGGGCTATAGGTATCATTTCCACTTTGGCTGGCCGTGATATTGGCCGTACCGGTGCCCGCGATATGGATCTGCCCGTTAACGACCGTAGCAACAGCCGGATTATCGCTGGTATAGGTCACTGACAATCCTGAACTGGCCGTGGCGCCCGGGTCAAAATCCGCGTTGCCATACGTCTTTATGATGTCGCCGAACGTAATGCTCTGCGCAATCCTGGCATTAACGGTGAGTATCCCGTTTACATAAGCAATGGTATAATTGGCCGCGGCCGCCCCTGATGCCGTTATCGGGTATGTGCCGGCAAGCGAGCTTTGCGTGGCCGTTGTGGACACTGAAGCTGACGCTGTTAATACGGCGGCAGTTTCACCGTTTACAAACCCGCTGTATGTAACGGTTAACGGGGGATTGGCGCTCCCTTCGGCTTTGCTCTTATCTTCAGCGGTAATGGTCAATGCCGCTTTATTGACGGTCAGGATTACCGTTACATCCGTGGCCGGGAACCAAAAGTCATTGCCGGGCTGAGACGCCGTGATGTTAGCCATGCCGGCGCCTGCAATATGGATATTGCCGTTCACGACCGTAGCGACTGACGGGTTATCGCTGGTGTAGGTAACCGGGAGGCCGGAAGTAACCGTGGCGCCGGGTGCGAAGTCCGCCTCGCCGTATGTTTTGGTAATAGCGGCAAAGGTGATGGTTTGCGGTTGCTGTACCGGAGGGGTTACAGTAAGCGTGCCATTCACATAGGTAATAGTATAGTTCTCCGCTGCAGCGCCGCTTGCTGTAACAGGATAAGTACCGGCAACCGATGCCTGCGTAGCCGTAGTGGTAAAGGCAGGCTGCATAATAAGCACGGTCGTGGTGTCCCCATTTACAAATCCGCTGAAGCTGGCAGTGAATACCGGGTTAGGGTCACCCTGTGCTTTGGTCTTATCATCGGCAGTGATCGTTAATGCCGCTTTATTGATAGTTAAAGTTGCCGTTACATCCGCGGCAGGCAGCCATGAAGAGCCGTTGCCCGGCTGGCTGGCGGTAATGGTGGTGGTTCCCGATTTCAGAATATGTAATGTGCCATTCGTGATCGTGGCAACAGTGGGATCGGCTACCTGGTACGTGATATCCAGGCCCGAATTGACCGTGGCGCCTACAAGAAAGTCTGCATCACCGTAGGTTACGGTCGTGTCCGAAAAGGTAATGGTCTGCGGTTGCGGCTGGAAAGCAGGGCCGCCGGCAAACAGGTCAACATTGGCGTTACTGGTCCCTGTTGACAATTTAGCCGTTACCACCAGTTTATTGGTGGTAGGATAAATGCCTGTAGGACGCACCCCGGCAACAGTTGCCGCCGAGCCGAGCGGCATGTTTATCACCGTATCGCCGTTGGTGGTCCATACGCTGTCTGTACTGGTAAAATAATAATAAGTGCCGTCTGTGCCCGCAGCCGCTACCTGGTTAGGAAAGATACGGTCGGCCACTTTTTTTGTGCCTTCCGTAGTGCCGTCGCTTTTCCAGATATTAAAAGCGGTAGTGCCGGCGACATTTATATCCACTGCCCTGAAATAAATTGCGTTGCCCACTTTGGTCATCAGGCTCGGGATCTTTGTTGCGTTTGAGACTAAAGTAGTGCCTTCGGCTGTGCCATTGGTACGCCAGAGGTTATACACAGAAGGGCCAACGCGCGCAACATAATAATAGTACCCATTGAGGGGGTAAAATGTGTTGGCGGGATCGATACTCTGGGGATAAGCGCCCAACTGCAACAGCACAGTATCCCTACGCGAACGGCCGCCTGCATAAAATCTTCTTGTAGCGTACGCTATATCCGCATCCGAGAAGTATAGTTTCCCATCCATCATTTGAATTAAAGACACCGTATTGACCTGTGCTTCATAATATATAGAATCAGGATTGGAGGGGTCAGGTGTTAATTTCCATATCTGCCTGGAGTGTGTGGGAGAACCATAAGGCGTTGCGATGTACAGCGTATCATTATGCGCGATAGTAGTGGCGCTGATAGAGCCGTTGTTGAAACCGCCAAAATGAGTGATCTGGTATGTTCCCGCCGGTGTGCCATTGCTTATCCACCATTCTTTTCCCTGCGCCTGGGTGCCGCTGCTGTTGGCTTTGAAATAAAGATACCTGCCTGCGGCGTATAGGTCGGACGCAGTCAGGTTAGTATCCACGGTATTAATATCTTTTACCAATACCGTACCTGCCGTAGTGCCATCGCTTTTGTACAATGCATAACCAATGCCATCGGCTGCGGCGCCTGCTATGAAAAATGCAGTGCCGTTTACGTTCGTTATGTTTTTAACCTGGAAAGAAGCACGGCTGTTGCCGTTGCCGCCGTCAAATGCTTTTAGCCGCTGGGTGCCCGCAGTGGTGCCGTCTGTTTTCCAAAGGCTTACCGTGGCGGGTAAAGAGCCTGCATCTTCTATATTCTTGAAATAAACAATATTCCCAGATGCCGTTAATTCGGATACCTGGCTTGCCGAGGCGGTTAAAAGCCGCAGCGTGTTGCCACTGCTGCAAAAAAGGTGTGTGCCGTCGATTACAAAGTACAATTCATCATTCAGGATCAACCAATTTTTACCGGTTGTAAAAGTGGGACTGGGCAAACCTATACTTGAGAACCCGGCCGAATATGGGGCCGGCGCCTGCAATTGCACAGTACCTGCTGTAGTCCCATCAGTTTTCCAAAGATGCAGGCCATTGGTGCCGTCTGTGGCAAAGAAAAAATAACTGCCGTCTGACCGTTTAAAGAAGTTCGTTGCCTGCGCGCCGCTGTAAAAAGGATTTACCGGCAGCACCTCTAAGGCCTGCGCTGTTGCAGTGGTAATACCCGCCGTATGTATACAGACGGCAAGCAACAGGTGAAATAAAAATTTTAGCCGTTTCGTTTTCATTTACTTTCTTTGTTTTACTCCTCCCCTGAAGGAAAGCGGGATTGATTATTTGATAAAACAGTACGTTCTTAATTCCCGATCTTCACGACACTCTTCTTACGTTTACGCGCAAATCGGGGGTTACCTGCCAGGTAACTGTCGTATAGCCGTTGGCATTTACGATAATGCGCCTTGCGGTAGCATTTGCAAAACCCTGGATAACCGTAATAAAAGAAGCTTTGGATGTGGCGGGTACCCCTACACTGTATAACTTGTTGGCGGTGCCGGCTTTGTAAAATCCGAACACCAGGTTGCCATAGGTAGCGGATGCCCCGGTGGTGTCTATATCCGCATACTCGTTATGATTACCGAAAGCAAGATCCCGGACAATCGCATTTCCCTGCCTGTTACCGTCTTTGTCCATACGGTACACGTCTACAGTGCCCGCATCGGGCGACAGGTGCACTACCTGCAGTCTCACTTTTCCAGCCGCCGCGTACGGGTAAGCCGGCATGCTGACCACACGATAGGCACTGTCGCTTGCCGGGTCTTCCGTCAGGTATTGGGTTGTATAGGTCTTAGGCTCCAGTTGAACACCTTCTCTTACCAGGTAATTTTTATACACCGCTGTATAAATAAACCTGTAAAACCCCGACGCCAAAGGCATCCAGTAAACATTATTTTCCGCTCTGCCAATATCATCCACTATTGAAATGGATCCCGAACTGTAGCTGGGGTACTGTCTCATATCGTCATTACCTATGGCAAATGCGGGCCAGGAGTTATTAGTATGGAAGCCGAAAAGCGGGGGGCGGGGTATGCTGTCGTTCACATATATCATATTCTGTTCCGACAGGCCAAATTTTGTAATACCGCCTACAGGAACTGGTAAGTCAAAATTGCCCTGCCTCAACACTTCAGATGCATTATAAAAATTGACGTAGGCCTCTGTACCATTACCGGCTATTACGGCTTCCTTCCGGCAGGAAACCTGTAACAGTATCGCCGCTATAAGGAAGGCCATGACACAGCTTGTCTTGCAAATATTATTCATACGCTTATTGACTGATTGTTTTTAAAATGTATTGCCTGGAATTGCCGGTCATGTACAGCATGCCATTCGCATCATAATTCAATATTTCATCGCCTGCTGTCAAAGTAACGGTCGTAGTGGTGATATCCCTTTCCACTTTACCGGGTGCATATCGTTCGCCCCTGTGCTGTGCAAAATTCAACACGCCAAAGGCAGGGAAATTTCCGGCCGATGTGACCTGGTAAAACAAAAGCAGCTTTTGACCGGGCATGGCCATATATCCAAACAAGGGAGCGGCCGGGCCATTCACATTTTGCGGATACCCCGTAAGAAGGCTGAATGAACCGGATATGTAGGGAGTACCCGTTACCAGCTTAGGTTCGAAAGTAAATAGCCGCACCTGGTTGGCAAGGTCGTATTGAGCCAGGTCATGCACGCTGGGGTAGACAATACAATACAACAACCCGTCATCAGGAGCAACAGCCCGTAAATAGCCTGCTACTGAGTTGTTTTTAAACTTAAACTGCACATCATCCGCTGTATAATATCGATTGGCGCTGGTATCCCATATTTGCGGCACAAAGGCTGCCGGCGTTTCCCAGGAGGGATAGTTTCTAAACCTGAACAGGTAACTGTAATTACCGGCAGCATCGAGCCTGGCCAACAGGAAATTGCTCTTATTGATATATACATTACCTGAACTGTCAGGGTATACGCCCGTAGCGTTAAAGATCTTCACGTTATTTATATTGCCTTCAAAAGGTGTAAGAGCGGATAACGTACGCTGACTGGCTGTTTTGGGATATAAAGTACGGTTGAGGGTAGTGAGTTGCAGCGTGGTCAGGTCAACCTTGCAAAACCTGTAAATTTCGTTCGCTGCATTGTCTGCGCTGTTATCGGTAGTGACGGCCGAGAAATACAGGTAGCGTTCCTGCGGGTCCACTCCTCCCCCGTTAAAAGCCGTAATGGTGAAAGCGCCGTGGCCATCCACATAATTTGCGGCTGAAAGGATCGCCACAAGCGTACCATCGGGCGATAACCTGCTGATGGAACGGGCAGGCGACAACTGCGTCCACAGGTATATATTCCCGTTTCCGCTACGGCAATACAGTATTTTACTGCCGCCCGTAAGGGTATACATCCTGGTTATTTTCATCGGCTGCACCAGGCCGGCCGTTTCATTTTCTAATATCTCAATGGGCTGGGCCGGGATAGTGTTGCCCGCGGAAGTGACTGCCACCGTCCTGTTTGGCCCGATGCCCATTTGCTGGGTGATGACAATTTTTATCCTGTCCATCCATACGGTATCATATACGGGGATATTCGTTGAATACACTATTTTTTCCTTTGCCAGTATACTTACGCTGTCCACATCCCCGATCCTGATACGCAGGCCGTATTCGGGGTTCAGCCGTCCCTGCATGACCAGCGTGTCACCTACCATGTAGGCATCATTATACGCCAGTATTTCAGGTTGTTTGTGCAGGGTATCGTATTGCTGGTCGGCCTTTTTACACCCCGCCATCATCATCCCCGCAAGGATAACTATAGCACCGATAAACCGGGTATGATACAGTCTTGTACTTTTTATCATTGCGCTTATACTTTTTGTCATAAAGAATAGGAAAGGGTTACAATGAATAACCTGCCTGGTTTGTATTCCCTGGAAATATTGTCCCCCTGCTCGATATGTTTACCAGGGCCAAACTCGGGGTTTGGGTCCGGATGAGGATTCTGCGGCTCGTATTTATTACTGTAATTGTAGTCCTCAGCAAACCTGACAGGCTCGTCCAGTAAATTCTGGATGCTGAACTTTAATTGCAGGCTCCTGATTATCCTTTGTGTAAAGGACAGATCCAGCAGATGCCGTTGCAGTTGCAGGATGCTGCTCCTGAACTCGCTGCCGCCCGCAACAAATGAATTGTAGGAATATGCCCGGCCGATCGCATAAATGCTGGTTCCCGAAATATTATAAATGGCGCTTACTTTTGTTCCTGTTGAGGCATTATCGTAATACAAACCGGCATTGACGATATAAGGCGCCTGCCCCTGCAGCGGCCTGTCGGACGTAGTAGGTACCACTACAGCTCCGAGGGTGGTATCGTTCCTGGTATTGCTCCTCATAATGGACACACTGCCGATCGTGCTGAAAGACCGGAAAAACCTGCCCGGAATAAAATCAAGCTTTTTTCTTACTTCCAGTTCCAGCCCCTGAATGGTAGCGGAAGTAGCATTTTGGAAGCCCATGGACGGTATCGTGCTGATCACCCTGTTGGAAGTATTCACCCGTTCGATAGGATTGAGCAGCTTTTTATAAAACACTCCCACACTGATGGCTTCTCCCTTTGAACCTTTTGCGGGATAATATTCAAGGCGCAGATCGTAGTTGTCAACCGTAGCGGATTTCAAAGAGGGGTTACCTCCTATCGTCACATTATTCTCAAAGTCCACTTCGCGGTAAGGCGCCGCTTCCCTGAACTCGTAACGGTTCAGCGTTTTTCCATAGCCAGCCCTCATTACAAAACTTTCCCCGGGGCGCCAGGACGCATTGATGGACGGCAGCCAGTTGCTGGTGGGATTATCGATCAATATCGGGACATTGAGCTCCCCCGCTCTTTCCGGCGGTACGGCGGCGGCGATCTTCTGCCGGTTGTATTCAAAACGAAGACCTCCATATACTTCAAACAGCCTGTTTGCCGGCATAAACTGGAATGACACATAACCGCTGTTGTTCTGCTCGGTACCGGTATAAACGTCGCTGCCTGATGTACGGTCATATACTCTTAAACCCTGGTAGTCATCACGGAAATATTCTTCGCTCCATACCTTATCCAGGTCCTGCTCCCGGAAACGCACCAGCCTGGGGTCCACATACCAGTTTTCACCCGGATATACGTAATAATTATCCGGATTGGTAACATCGCCTTCCATCACTGTGTATACTCTTCTCGCCAGTTTCCGCTCTTTCCACTGATGAAATGTTCCTGCCCTGAAATGAAGCCAGGGGCTCGCCTTGAAGGTGTAATCCAGGGAACCGTTATATACGCCTTCCTGGTTGCGTATCCACATCCGGGAAATAATGCCCATTTTAACGGGCACCTCATCCGGGTTATCAGGATGAAAAATATGTCCCCTTGCCCTCCACTGGAGACTGGTATCGCCAACGGCCAATTCGGATGAAGGCACAGTGAGCCGTATCACTTTCTGATCGGGCGTTTCCTGCTTGCTGAAAATATACCCCGCATTCCATTGCAGGTTATGCCGTTTGTTCTTCAATACATGGGTGCCGCCCACATTGCCCGCATACAAAAAACGCTGGCTGAAGGACAGGATGTTGTCTTTTTTGTAGGAACCATTGGATGCGTCAAATCCCCAGCTGGGCTGGCTTATCCTGACAATGGCGGATTTCTGTCCTTGTTGCAGCAGGAAGTTTTTGAACGTAATGGAACTGCTGTCACCCAGGCGATAGGTAAAGTTCTGCAACAGGTTCAATTGGGCTGTTTGCGTATTGATGTTGTCGTTGCTGATCTTATCGGTGGTTCCCCAGGCGTATTCTTTAATGCCGTTCTGCTGGTATACATCAGACCGCAGCAGATCATTTTTATAACTTAATGAACTGAGAATGGATAAATTTTTACCGGCTATCTTAAAGGAATTGTAATAGTTGGCGGTAAGCTGGATATTAGGAGATGCCAGCCGCGATTGAAAAGTCAATACGTTGTTAAAAGTGTTGGCATATTGGCCGGGTGTCAACTTTGCCTGTTTAAGATCTCCATACCCGGGCACGACGGAGGGCAGCCTGCGGGTGCCGTCATCGAAGCCCAGCCAGTCGGTTTTGCCGCCCTGGTAGGTCAGGAATGGAGAAAAGGTGGTATTGGGACGATAGGTTGTCTGAAATTCGATATCAAAATGTTTTACATTTTTGGCGTCCTTCGTATATATTTTAACGACCCCGCCGGTGGCGTCTGCCTGGTTCTCGGGGGAAGGTGATTTATATACCAGTATCTTGTCGATGATCCGGCTGGGTATCAGGTCCAATGCAAAGGCACGGCTGTATACTTCTGTGCTGGGAGCAACGTTATCGTTAAGATAGGTGAGGTTATAACGCTGGTTCATACCGCGCACCACTACAAACTTGTCATCCATGACCGTGATGCCTGAAATACGCTGTACCACCTCCGCCGCGTTTCGGTCAGCGCTCATACTGATCTGCTGCGAGGAAATACCGCTTACAACCGACCGCGCGTTTTTTATTTCCGCTATGAGCGCTTTTTCTGTAGTATGGGTGACATTGGTTACTTTTCTGCCGGCGTTGCTCACTACAAACTCACCCAGCGTACTGCCGCTTCCCACCTGCATCCGTACATCGAAGGTCTCATTACCTTTTATTCTGACTAATTCCGTAAAAGGGGAATAACCGGTGTAAGTAACAGATAACACATACTCACCGGGCCTGACGCCGTTAAGTGTGTAATAGCCTTTTTCATTGCTGATAGTTCCCCTGCCGGTCCCCTCCAGTTTAACCGTTGCGCCGGGTAAGGGAACAGTGGTTTCAAAATCCACTATACGCCCTTTAACACTGCCGGTTTCCTGCCCGGCCGCGGCGTTTGGGACGGGCTGGCGGACGGCCGGTTTTTCGCTGATCATCACATGCCCGTCTTCCCACACGTATTGCAGGTTCGTGCCTTTTAACACCAATTCGGTAGCTTTCTTAACAGTCATGCCTTTTTCCGAATGGGTAATCTTCAGTGCAGTGTATTTATTAATGTCCTGATCGTAGATAAAACGGACACCGCTTTGTTTCTGTATTTCAGCTAATGCTTCCTTCAGGGACGAGCCTTTGAGATCAAGGCTCACCTTGCCGTTCTGGAAATCCTGGCTGCTGGCCCGGAATGAAAAAAAGAAAGTGAGTATGAAAAGAATATACGCCGGAGATGACGTTTTTCGTGTTACAGATCGCCGGAAGCGAAGTAGTTGTACTACTTTTTGCATATGTTTGTAAGAATTACGAGTTATCTGTTTTTTGGGTAATTCGCTCCCGATCCCCGTAGTTACAGGGACATAGGGATGTTGGCATTAGCCGCCCTGATCGTCAAATCGTACGGCTTTTTGTTTTTAGCGGCCTGTTACCAGCAGGCCGCTATTTCATGTATAATGAGGCCTGATCTATTTTGTTTTATACAAATGATAAGTAGAATCCCCGCGCGCTTCATAGCGGAATTTCCCAAGGATACTCAGCATCTTCAGGACTTTCTCCACGGGCTCGGTTGCCGCGAACGTGCCGCTCACGCGGTAGGCCGCCGCTTCGGGATCTTTGCAGACCACCGTAATACCGAATCGCCGTTGCAATTCATGTGCTACTAAACCCAGCGGTTGTTCATCAAACACCATTTCACCCGATTTCCATTGATCCAGTCCGCCAATGTCCACTTTCCCGGTGATGGCTTTTGCCGTTGCCCGGTCATAGCTCATTTTCAGGCCGGGTGTGAGTACAGCCAGTTCATGCTGTGCTTTTCCCGCCTGCGCGCTGACGCCCACCTTTCCGGTGGCCACTGCTACTTCCAGCGGTTCGCCCTCGAAATTGGATACCCTGAATGATGTTCCCAATACCCTCGTTTGCACGTCACCGGTATGGATGATGAACGGATGCGCTTCATCCTGTTTCACGTCAAAGAATGCGGCTCCCTGCAACTCTACGTCGCGCCCTGATTGCGGATAATCTTCAGGATACCTTAACGTACTTCCCGCAGCCAGGTACACGCTGGTGCTGTCTGGCAGTATATACCGCACGGGAATGCCCCGCTGGTTTTCTTTTTTGATATAGACCGTGGCCTGTTCCGTGAAAATTGTTTCCCTGACCTTCCACGCTGCAACGCCGCCCGCAAAGAGAATACCGGCCCATACCGCCGCATTCCGCAGGAAACGTAGTTTCCGGACAACCGGGTGGGCTCCTTTTTTCTCATCGGCTACGATCCGTTCATGCACCTGGTTTTTCCAATCCTCCACTTTACGGTCCAGGTCGCGCTCGTCGGCGCCTGGCAATGCGTATAGCCCGGCCCGCAGATCCTGCTCTTCCATCAGCTCCTGCATGATGGACTTTCCTTCCGGCGTATCCAGCAACGCCTTTACCTGTTGCTGTTCGGAGTCGGTACATTGTCCCTCCAGGAATTTTCTTAATAGTTTCCCTTGTTCGATATCCATATGCGAAAAATTGCCGTTCTATTTAAATAAACAGGGAAAAGGATGGGCGACCACCTATGGAGTGAATAATATTTTATTTTATTTTTTTGAATCCCGGGTATTGAGAATAAACCGGTGGGGAAGAGCGGATGATTACCGTATAAAAACGAACAGGAAAAGAGAGATCAGGGGATGATATTCTTTAGTCTGCTCACGCAGCGTGCTTAATGCCGATACCATGTAATTTTCCACTGTATTGACGGAAAGGTTCATTTGCTGTGCGATCTCCGCATAGCTCAGGTTTTGTTCACGGCTCAACTTAAACACTTCCCGGCGCCGGGGGCTTAGCTTATCCACGTTCGACCGGTAAACGGTCTCCATGTCCTTTGAGATGATGCTGTAATCGGCCTGGCGGCTTTCTACCAGCGTATTTTCCGCGAGTATTTCTATGGAGTTGGCGGCGGCGGGAATGTTTTTTTGCAGGTAATTGATGATGCGGTTGCGCATAGCGTGCATCAGGTAAGCCCTGACGTTGTTGCCCGCATCCGGTTGCAGATGCCCGCGTTTTTGCCACAGGTTGAAGAGCAGGTCCATGACCAGTTCCTCCGCATCCATTGTATCCTTCACATAACCGGTGGCCTGTCTGTATAACAGCTTCGCATAACGGTCAAACAACGCATTATAAGCGCGGATGTCATCCTGACGACAACATTGCCACAATTCAATATCAGATGCATGCTTATAATCCATAGGTATGCCTTATACCACTGCAAAATTGCCTGTTTAAATGTTACTACAGTATTAAGTTTTTATAAACAGGCAATAGCGGATCGTTCTTCATCATCCTTCAACAGGAAGGGGAAGCCTTTGCTTCCCCTTCCGATAAACTTATGGCATTTTCACCAGCCCTGCGTGGTATAGTTTTTCATGCACCTGGTTAAACGACTCCACCGGGTTTTTGAACACGCGGCGGTCGTAGGTCATCAGCCCGTTCGTCTCCACTTCCACATCCGTAGTCTGGGTGTATACAGCAGCTGACAGGCCGGCCCTGATCAGCGTTTCCATCTTGATCATATATTCGGAATAACGGGTGAACAGCTCCTGTGCGGTTTTGAAGGTCTGGTAGCCCCAGTTGTCCTTCTGCTGCCACACATGCCCGTCCACCGGCAGGCCCAGCCCGCCGAACTCTCCCAGCACGATGGCCTGGTCTGTTTTACCATAGATCTCAGGATCGGGCATTACAGGATCGGGATAATTATGCAGGTCGATGATATGGCCGGTATGCACAAAGTTCCCGCCGCTGGCACTGTTCACCAGGCGCGAAGGGTCTTTTTTTATCGTCCATTCCGTGATCTCTTTTGTTTTGAACTGGCCCCATGCTTCGTTGAACGGCACCCATACCACAATGGAAGGCGTGTTGTGCAGCGCATCCATGATCACATTCCATTCCTCGCGGTAACTTCTTTCCGATTCCGCATTGCGCTTCTGATCTGTGCCGCGTCCGATGATGCCGGGGCGCGGTTCCCAACGGTTGCCCAGGTCGCCGCTCGGCATATCCTGCCATACGAGCACGCCCAGTTTGTCGCAATGATGATACCAGCGCGCGGGCTCCACCTTGATATGTTTGCGGATCATGTTAAAGCCCATGGCTTTTGTTTTCTCCACGTCAAACTTCAGCGCCTCGTCCGAGGGGGCGGTGTATAAGCCATCAGGCCACCAGCCCTGGTCCAGCGGGCCGTACTGGAAAAGGAATTTATTATTGAGCAGCATCCGCTGGATGCCCGTGGCGTCTTTGCCGAGGGAGATCTTGCGCATCGCGAAATAACTCTGTACTTCGTCCACCGCTTTGCCTTTCCGCATGATGCTCATTTTGAGATCGTAGAGGAAAGGATGGGAAGGGTCCCATAATTCAGGATTGCTGATCGTCAGAACAGCCGTAGCGCCCGGTTCTGCTTCCGCTTCAGCCACCTTTTCCCCGCCTTTCCAGGCGGAGAGCAGCACCTTATCGCCCTGCCCGGGGTTTACCACCGTGGTGGACACGGTGAGCGTCTGTGCGTCTATATCAGGCGTCTGGCGCACGGAAGCGAGGTAAGTACCGGGAACTGTTTCCAGCCAAACGGTCTGCCAGATTCCGGTCACCGGCGTGTACCAGATACCTTCCGGCTTGCGCACCTGTTTGCCGCGCGGCTGCGTGCCTTCGTCCGTCGGGTCCCAGACCTTTACGGTGAGCTCCTGTTTTTTGCCTTTTTTGAGGAACCGCGTAATGTCGAAAGAGAATGGGTCGAAGCCGCCGCTGTGGCTGCCGGCCAACTGACCGTTCACATATACGTCCGTTTTCCAGTCCACCGCCCCAAAGTGCAGCAGCGTTTTACGGCCTTTGGCATCTTTGGGCAGTTCAAAAGTTTGCTGGTACCAGAGCAGCTGGTCTTTGCCGACGGTTTTGCCCACGCCCGAGAGCGAGGATTCTATGGCAAAAGGCACCAGTATTTTCCCCTGCCAGGCAGCGGGCCACGACGAGTTCCGTGGAGTAAGCGCGTAATTCCATAAGCCGTTCAGGTTCTTCCAGCTGTCCCGTACAAACTGCGGGCGGGGGTATTCCGCCAGCGTGTTCGCCGGGCTCAGTGTGTCCGCCCATGGCGTGCTGATCTTACCCGGTACCGGTTTCCATTCCTGTGCATTCGCAACCGATGCCGCGAATAATAAAATAAGTAGTTTCTTCATAGACCATTTAAATATGACGTGGTGTGCTGAGCGAAACAAAATAGACATAAAATTTTATATCTTTCATACATGAAAACATTTGTCTTTTCCGCTATGCTGCTATGCAGCGCCACGTTATGTACTGCGCAAAGCCGCAGCCTCTTCAATGGCAAGGACCTCACCGGCTGGCATGTGGATGTGCCCGCGCTGGATAAGGATACCGGCGCCATCAATCCTTTTATCGTCCGCAACGGCATGCTGGTAAGCCTCGGCAGGCCGAACGGCCACCTTATCACCGATGCGTCCTACCACGACTACCGCCTCGAAACAGAATACCGCTTCGCGGGCAAACCCGGCAACTGCGGCGTACTGGTGCATGCCACCACTCCCCGCGTACTGTACGATATGTTCCCCAAATCGCTGGAAGTGCAGATGATGCATAAGAACGCCGGCGACTTCTGGTGTATCGGCGAGGACGTGACGGTGGACAGCATGGAAGTATACCGTGGCCCCAAAGACAAATGGGGCGTGGTGGACGGCACCACCCGCAGGGTGAAGAACCGTACCGACGACTCCGAAAAGCCGCTCGGCGAATGGAATACCATGGTGATAGAATGTGTGGGGAACAAGATCATGGTATGGGTGAACGGGGACCTGGTGAACAGCGGCTACGACATCACCACTTCCAAAGGCAGCATTGCCATACAGGCGGAAGGCGCGGAAGTCGAGTTCAGAAAAGTGATGCTCACCCCTATAAAAAAGCTTACCGCTAAGAAATAATCACCATCCCGGCGCTCCGCCGGGATTTTTTTTGCGCGCCGTGTAAGTTTTCTCCCTTTCCCGCAACTAACAGGGAAACGAATACAGATGATCATGGACGAAAGGCAATTTCTGCAACAGCTGGCCGAGCACGAGGGCATACTCTTCAAGATATGCCGCCTGTACCGGGATACGCCCGAGGACCGGGAAGACCTGTTCCAGGAGATCATGTACCAGCTGTGGAAGAGCCTGCCCGGCTACGAAGCCCGCTCAAAGTTTTCCACCTGGCTTTACAAGATCGCATTAAGCACCGCCCTGGTACATTTCAGGCGCAGGCGGCCGGCCATTGTATATATGCCCGCCCTGCCCGAAGTGCCCGCCCAGGCGGACGAAAACAGGCTACTGGAACTGCTGGCCCCGCTGGACGCGGCGGATAAGGCACTGATGGCCCTGTACCTGGAAGACCTGAGTTATGCCGAAATAGCCGAGATCACCGGTATCACAGAAAACAACGTTGGCGTACGGCTCAACAGGATCCGCGCCAGGATTAAAAAACACATAAACGCATCCTCATGGAAGAATTAAAAGCCGCATGGCAGAATATGGGCGCCGGTCACAAAAGCCCTGAAGACCTGAAAACATACCTCCGTAAAATGCCCGTACGCCGGGGCGTACTGTTCCAGATGATCCTGGAAACGACTTTGTTCGCGCTTTTCCTGGTATTCTACTACGACGCCTTCGACGGGCATAAAAAACCGCTGTACCTGAACCTCCTGCTGGCAGGAGCGGTAGGTTTCGTAGTACTCCACAACCTGACGGGCATCGTGCAGGCAATGAATGTACTGAAAGGGAAACACCTGCGCGATGTGCTTACGGCCTATTCGGCTCACCTGAAAGTGTTCGCCGCCATCTCCGTGGCCAGCCGGCTGGCCATGTATATCTGCCTGATGTTGTTTTTTACCTATGCCATAGAGCTGAATACTTTCAAAGTATGGGTGCTGATCGGCGCGGCATTTATATTTATCGCGCAGATGGTAGTACTGGTGAGGACCTGGCTGAAACGTATAGACGCCGCGGACCCGGGCCGTTTTGCGGGGCAATAAAAAACCTTCCCGTGAATACAGGAAGGTATTTTCTCCAGATTTTATCAGTTAAGAAATGTCAATGTATGCATACATCCGGAGGGCAGCCTATGAATAAGCACAGGTCTCAGATCATGCGGGACTGCTGATTAATTATGATGCATTAAACATGCTGGTTTGGCGGAAAGAGCCCCGGAAAAGGGCGGAAATAGCTTAAGTATTGTAAATACGGTTATATCCTGAGCTATGGAGAAATGAATAACACTCCGAATATAACTCAATTAACAAATATTAACGCGTTAAACGCTTGTTAAGTTGAGGCATTAACAAAGCGGGCCGCACCACCAGGTACAGCCCGCTTTTGTATTTTACGCGGTCAAAGATCACATGAGGATGCCCCTTTGTGAAAAATTTGCACAAATAAACACTTTGACAATAAAAGCCAGTAATTAATTTACACTCACCTTCATCACTACTTTTTTCACCTGTTCAGGCCCGTCAGCCCTCAGGTTTGGCATATGCAGGTCCGTCGGGAAAAAGATGGCGAAATACCCCGCTTCCAGCTTTGAGAAAAAAGACGGTTTTTCAGCAAACAGCATGTAATCGGATGCCTCGTCATAAGCCTTGCTGGGTTTCTTTTCCAGCATAAAATCGTGCCCGATAAGCTCCTTTCCTTTATGAATATATTGCACGTCAATATACTTTTTGTGGGATTCCATTTGTTCCCCGCTGGGGTCGATGGTTTCGTATTCATTCACGATGGCGATGATGTCTGTGCCATCCACTTCGTATTTCCCTTTTTCCAGCGTGGAGAAGTCCGTTTGGGTTAAGTATTCGAAGGTCTTGATGAATTTAGGTCCAAGTCCGTAGTAGAGCGCGGCGTTAGCCAGTGTATCAATGATCATAACAAAAAATTAATCGGGGATTAATATACGGAGTTTTTGATATCTCCACCGGAAAATCCGTTCGTCGTGCCATAATGCAGTTTATCGGCATTAGCAGCGGTTAGCAGGAAACCTCCCGGTAAAATGGTTCTGACCGCTAATTTGCGGCATGACGCGATATTTCCTGATAACCATGCTGGTGCTGGCTGCGGCCTGCTCAGACAAAGACAAATCTTCCCCCCTGCCTTTCGAGTCCATTGGCAGCTCCAAAAATCAGCCCGGTATAGGGCCTAACGACGGCGAGCCACTGGGCACCGCATTCACGCTTCCTGCCGGCACCCGTTTCGTACAGCGCCCTAACCACCGGTTTGATCCCGATCTGGACAAATTGTTCGGTAATGCCAATACGTTTTATGTAGATGTTCACCTGGTGAACGACGATACCGTGAAAGGAGACCGGATGATCGAATTCCAGCCGGGACTGGTCATGATGGATGTGGCGCCCGGCCGCATACAGAATGGAATGCTGATGGACCGGGTACTGATCAATATGCCGCCTACAGGCTCCGGGCCGGGCGGGGTCAACGATACGGTGACCGTATACCTCGGCGTGGTGTGCCTGAATGAAGACCGGGGCGTGCCCTGGGGAGACAACCAGGAGGACGACACCCGTGATTACCCCATTGCAAAAGGCATGTACCTGCCATCCGTGGTCACCAGCGACCCGAACCTCCTGCGGCTCATTTCCTTGCTGGATGGGAAAGACCTGCGGCTGAAACGGCATTACAACCCGCGGGAAATATTTGACGAACACTACATAGAGCCTGAATGGATGCAGATCTACTCCATGATACAGAAAATGGTATGGAAGATCACCGAAGAAAACGGGCTGGGCAAAGAAGATATACGCGAGCTGACCAATGCGCTCAATGCTTATCAGTAAACATACTCGATTTATATTGACATCATGAACCGCGGGGCCTCTTCAGGCCCCGTTTCTATTTACGCCCCGCGCCTTGCCCGGTAATGGTTCGGGCTTACGCCCATGAGTTTATTGAACATCCGGGAAAAATAATACGGGTCCGCCATGCCCAGTTTATACGCGATCTCCTTCACCCGCATATCCGTAAAAATGAGGTACTGGCAGGCCTTCTGGATCTTGAGGTGATTAAAATACTCCATCGGCGAAAAACCTGTTCGCTTGCGGAAAATATGGGAATAATGAGAAGCGGAAAGATTCACCGCCTGCGCCAGCCCGCTGAGGGTAAGCGCCTGCGCCAGCTGCTCCTGCATATAACTGATGGAAAGCTCCACCGCATCCTTGCGCCGGTTCTTTTCCGAAAGGCTGAACTGGTCGTCGTACAGGAAAGAAGACAGGAAATGCCATAAACACATATTGGCATAACAGAGATTATCGCTGCCATAGCCCCTTTCAAGACTGGCATACATATCCTCGAACAGCGCAATCCTTTTCTGCTGGAACGTGATACCTCCCATGTGCCCGCCATGCCTGCGTATCATAGCATCCGTGATCTCCTTTGCCATCGGGCCTTTGAAGTGCGTCCAGTAAATGGTCCAGGAGTCCGATTCGTCCGCGGCATAACTATGCGCGCTGCCCGCCGGGATGATCACAAAAGAATCCGGCCCCAGCGCATACTTTTTTTTACCTATCTGCGCCTGCCCCTTTCCTTCGCGGCAGTAGATAAGAATATGCTGGTCGATGCCATGCAGCCGCTGCCGGAAATGATACCTCGCTTTCGGGTAATAGCCGATGTCCGTTACGTACGCCCCGCCGATCACAGGATCGCCGGCACAGCCTTCCGCCACGATCTTTCGCGGTAAAATGACGGCCCGCTGGCCTTCAAAACCTTCTTTTTTGCGGATCATACCCAAATGTAAGGAATAATAAAAAAATCCATGAATCCCCGCTATGGATCAAAATTTCCTGCATGTCAAACATATCGGACCGTAAGATAATCCATCATATCCGTAATAATGACTATTGAACCGGCGGCCGGGATGTATAATATTTGTATCAATTCTTTCCACGGCGTTAAAAACGTAATGTTATGAAAAAACGACTACTGCTCTTATGGGCTTTCCTCCTATGCCTGTACCAGCTCTCATTTTCGCAGAGCACGCCCATTACCGGTAAAATATCCGGGATGGACGGCGCACCGCTTCCCAACGTATCCGTACAGGTAAAAGGCACTTCCACAGGCGCCATTACCAACGCCCAGGGCACATTCTCCCTGCAGGCCGGTACAGATGCCATTCTTATCATTTCCTCCATCGGCTACCTGCCGCAGCAAGTGGCTTTAAAAGGCCGCTCATTCATTGCTTTAACCCTGGAAACGGACAACAAAACCCTCAATGACGTGGTGGTGATCGGCTACCAAAGCACCGCGCGCAAAAACGTGACCACTTCCATCTCTTCCGTTTCCGCAAAAGATATTGAGCCGTACACCAGCGGCACCGTAGCCACCGCCATCCAGGGCAAGCTGGCCGGCGTGCAGATCATGGCGGCAGACGGCAGCGTGGGCTCGCAGCCCCGCATTCTCGTACGTGGCCTCAGCAGCATCACGGCAAACACCAATCCCCTCGTGATCGTGGACGGGATGGAGATCGGGTACAATTTTATGAACACCATCAACCCGCTGGACATCCTCAGCATCGATGTGCTCAAAGATGCATCCGCCGCATCCATCTACGGTGCGCGCTCCGGCCAGGGTGTCATCCTTATCACCACAAAAAAAGGAAAAGGCGCGCCCACCATCAATTTCTCCGCCGTCTATGGCATCACGCAGTCTCCCAATGTAAAACTGGCCGGCGCACAGGAATATGCGGGCCTGATGAACCAGATCGCCACGAACAGCGGCGCCACGCTACCTTTCCCCGACGTAAAAAGCCTGAGCAACACCAATTACTGGGATGAAACCTTCGGGCAGGGCAACCGCCAGAATTATAACCTGAGCATTTCAGGCGGCGGCAACGGGCTTTCCGTATTCGGCAGCCTCGGTTATTATTCGGAAGAATCGTATGCGGGCAAACAGGCGGGCCAGTGGAAAAAGATCACCGGAAGGCTGAATGTGGACTGGGATATCAACAAAGTGGTGAAGACCGGTATCAATATTTCGCCGCGTTATGAGAATTATCCCTTTGCGCCGCTGAACCTTACCTGGGGCGCTTTTGCCATGGACCCTACCGTGGCGCCGTTTCGCAGCGAAGCGGATGTGATCGCGTCGCTGCCGCCGCTCACCGGTGTGTTCGCCGACTTTATGACCGCGTTTAACCCGGCCTACAGCGTGCCCGGCAGGTCGTTATTTAACGGGCTGATCAACCCGGAATTCAACAAACGCACGAACTTCGATAAAAGAGAATATTTCGGCGGCCAGTTCAGCACCTATCTCGAGATCAAACCTTTTAAAGGCCTCGTGCTCAAATCCGTGCTGGACGCTACCGCCAACTTCTCCCAGCAGAACAATTATGCTCCCAAATATTATTTCGCGCCCAACAGCTACAACGCCAAAACGGCCGTAACTTCAGCCACCGCGCAGAACAGCCGCGTGAAGATCACCAGCACGGCAGATTACACGCTGCCGCTGCCCGAGGAACATTCCGTGAACGTACTGCTGGGTCATAGCTACGACAGCTATTCCACCAAAGGCACAAACGCTTCCCGCGAAAATATTCCTTTCGATAGCGAACCATTCCGTTACATCAACGCGGGCAACCTCGTAACCGGCGCCAGCGGCGGCTACCAGCCAGGAGCAGCGCCCTTTGGCAAAATGCTTTCTTTTTTCGGATCGCTCCGTTACAACTACAAAGAAAAATATTACCTGACCGGCACCATGCGCGCGGACGCTTCCAGCCTGGTAAACCCGCTTTACCGCTGGGGTTATTTCCCTTCCGTATCCGGTGCATGGGTGATCTCGCAGGAAAGTTTCTTTGATCCCTTAAAAGATCATGTAAGTTTCCTGAAACTCAGGGCCAGCTGGGGTAAAAGCGGGGGCAACCTGCCAGGCTCCGTGGGCGATTATATGTCTTATGTTAACATGATCACCTACGTGGACGCCACCGGCAAAGTGATCAACGGTTACACGCCCGGCTCCATCAACAATCCCGAGCTGAAATGGGAAATACAGCAGGACTTCACCGTGGGCCTTGATGCAGCGCTGTTCAACGACAAGCTGAACATCTCCATCGACCGCTACACCCGCAACCCGAAAAACCTGCTGCTGCCTGTGCGTGTAGACCCTTCGCTAGGTTACCCGCAAGGTTACATCCCCACCCAGTACGCGAACGTAGGAGAAATGACCACCAAAGGCTGGGACGTGGCCGTTGGTTATAAAGACAATATCACCCGAAAACTGAGCTACGGCGTAAACCTCACGCTTACACAATTCAAATCGGAAGTGGATTACCTCTCCAGTTCTGACCCCATCATCGGCGGCGAGAACAATGAAGTGATCAGCACCTTCCGCTCCCGCACCACCGTAGGCCATGCACCCGGGGCATGGTGGGGTTTTACCGTGGACGGCGTGTTCCAGACGGACCAGGAAGCCAGCAGCTACGTGAACAAAAACGGCGAAAGACTGCAACCGCAAGCCACCGCGGGCGACCTTAAGTTCCGCGACTTCAATAATGACGGCAAGATCGACAACAACGATATGTCCGACCTGGGCTCCCCCTACCCCAAGTTTTCCGCGGGCCTCGCGCTGACGCTGGCTTATGGCAACTTCGATTTCAGGACGGAACTGTACGGTGTATTTGGCCAGCAGAACTTCAACCAGTACCGCAGGAATATGATAGCAGGCGGTAACTACAACTTTATTTCCGGCTTCCAGGACCAGTACTGGCATGGTGAAGGCACCAGCAACAGCTTCCCCGTACTGCGCAAAACCGATTTAAACGGCAACTTCACGAAGATGTCCACCTTCTTCCTCGAAAAAGGGAACTTCCTGCGGGCGAACCTGATGCAGATCGGGTATAAAGTGCCGGAGGGGCTGATCAAAGGCATCAAAAACCTACGTGTGTATGTATCCGCGCAAAACCTGTTCACCATCAGCAATTATTCAGGGCTGAACCCGGATATTCCCTGGTATTCCACTATTTCCTACGCAGGGAATGACAACTACCAGATGGTGCCGCCACGCTTATATACGTTCGGGTTAAACCTTGCTTTATAAACTTATTTCAATTCATGTACATGAAACATCTTTTTCCATATATCCTCGGCGGCGCGATGCTGGTTTCGGCGGCGGGCTGCAACAAACTCGACCAGGCGCCATACGGCTCCGCCATCGTGGAAGACCAGTATTATACCACGCTGGACCAATGCAATACCTCCACGATGGTCGCTTACCGCTACATCAATTACAGCACCTGGTGGGAAATACTCAACTGGCGTTACCTCGCCGGCGAAGCGGCTTCGGACAACGGATGGGTAGGCAACACTTATCAGCCCCACCCCACCTACGACGCGGCGGCCCACTTCACGCTGGATGCCGGCAATGACCGGAACGAAGCACAATGGATCGATCTTTACAAAAGCATCGGCCGTTTTAACAGTACGATCGCGGGCATTACCGACGCGCCTATCCCGGAAGCCAATAAAAAACAGTTCATCGCCGAACTGAAGTTCCTGCGCGCCTGGTGTTATTTCGACCTGATCCGCAACTGGGGCCCTGTGCCCCTGGTGCTGGAGATCTATCCGCCTAATACACACCTGCCGCGCTCTTCCGTGCAGGATGTATATAACCAGATCGATAAAGACCTGAACGAATGCATTGCCGTATTGCCGAAGAAAGGCGCATATCCCGCCGCGGACCGCTTCCGCGCATCCCGCGGGGCCGCGCTTACGCTGCTGGCAAAAGCAAGCCTGTACATGGAAAACTGGCCCAAAGCCGAATCATTGTCGAAACTGGTGATAGACGAAGGCGATTACAACCTGGAGCAGCAATTTTCCACGCTCTGGCAATACACTTACAAAAACGGTATTGAATCCATCTTTGAAATACAGAACGGCTCTTCACAGGTGCCCGCGCTGCCTTTCAACCAGTTCCAGGTGGTGCTGAACTCACCGGGGGACGCCGGCTGGGGGTATTACTCCGTATCCAGCGACCTGGAAAATGCATACAAATCAGAAGGCGACAGCATCCGCCTGCAATGGACCATCAACCGTCACGGCCTCCCCGTGGCCGGCGATCCCAACGCGCCTTCGTTTGACGGCAGGCCCTGGCCCGCTTCCAGTTCTTCCAAGTCCGCGCGTTTCAGCCGCAAACATTATACGCCAAAGGCGGAACGCCCGGCCAACGGCCTTTCCAGCCTGAACGACAAGATCCTTCGTTTTGCGGACGTACTGCTGATCCACGCGGAAGCCTGCGCCATGCAGCAGAAATCGGGCGAAGCACTGGGCTCATTGAAAAAAGTACGCGACAGGGTGAATCTCCTTACAGACATGAACCTCACCGGCTGGAACCTGATCAATGCCGTGCGTAAAGAACGCCGTCTTGAAATGGCCTACGAAGGTGACCGCCTGTATGATATCCGCCGCTGGAAAGACCAGAACGGCAAACCGGTGATCAGCGGCATCATGGGCCCGCAGGGCAGTTTTGTGTTGTACAATACCACTATCAGCACCGATCCTTTTGAAACAAAAAACACCACTGAATTACAGAATAAAGGCACCAGCTTCAGGGAAAACACGCATATGCTCTGGCCCATACCCGCCAGCCAGATATTGCTTTCCGAAGGAGCCATGCAGCAAAACCCAGGTTATTTCTAAACAAACACGGATGAAGACACTCTCGATCATAGGTTTCGCGTTTTTCGCGGCCTTCTGTGGCAAAGGTTCCAACCCGGGCCCCGGCCCGGGCGGTTCCTCCTGCATCTATCTCGGCAGGGATACCTGCGCACAGAAAGCCGTACAGAAAGTGACCATACTTCTGCAGAATACACGGCAGACCATTCACAGCTTCGGCGCCTCCGACTGCTGGACCACCAAGTACATCGGCACCTGGGGCAATACCGGCAAAAAGAACCAGGTAGCGGATTACCTCTTCAGCATGGACACTGCCACGGATGGCTCACCCAAAGGAATCGGCCTTTCACTCTGGCGTTTTAACATCGGTGCGGGCAGCCGCGAGCAGGGCGTGAACAGTAATATCACCGACGAATGGAGAAGGGAAGAATGTTTCCTGAATGCTGACGGCAGCTACGACTGGAGCAAATCACAAGGCCAGCAATGGTTCCTGCAGGCGGCCAAACAAAGAGGCGTGAAATACACCCTTGGTTTTTCCCTCTCCGCCCCTGTGCATTTTTCACTGAACGGCAAAGCCTTCAACGGCTCCGGCGGCACCATGATGAATATACAGGCCGGCAAAATGGACACCTATGCGGACTTCCTCGCCAACGTCACCAAACACTTCGGGTTCGATTACCTGAGCCCCGTCAACGAGCCACAATGGGCCTGGGGTAATGGTAACACGGCAAACCAGGAAGGTACACAGGCCACAAACGACCAGGTGGCGGAGCTAAGCCGCCTCACCGCGCAAAAGCTGGCCGGCACTAATTCCCGCATCGTGGTAGGCGAAGCCGGTACGCTGGAATTCCTGTACGGCAAAAATACGGACAACCGCGGCGATCAGATCACGCAGTTCTTCTCTCCTTCCGCACCATACTACCTCGGTGATCTGCCGAACGTAGCGAAAATAATCTCAGGGCACAGCTATTTCACCACATGCCCGGACAACACGCTTATAAACACCCGCACACAGCTGCTGAACAAAGCCCGGCAAGTGGACGCGAATCTTGAACTGTGGCAGACCGAATTTGGAATCCTCGGTGACATCTGCGGCCAGTACAACGGTTCACCCCGCAACACCGGCATTGAATACGGGCTGTATGTGGCAAAGGTTTTGCATCACGACCTCGTGATCGCGGGCGTTACCTCCTGGCAGTGGTGGCTGGCCGTGAGTCCCTACAATTACAGCGATGCGCTGGTATACATCAACGATGCCTCGGGGCAGATGAACGTCCCCAATTGTAAAACAGACGGCATTGTACTGGATTCCAAACAGCTCTGGGCTTTCGGTAACTTCGCAAGGTTCATCAGGCCAGGCATGAAACGCGTGGAAACAAGCATAGAAGGCAACAACGACCCCGCCATCGCGGCAGGCACGCTCATGATCTCCGCTTATAAAAACGAAACAACCAAACAACTGGTAGCCGTTTTGGTAAACCCGGAGAACAAAGAAAAATACATACAACTGAACGGCATAACCATCGCCGGCAACAAACTCGATCAGTATACAACGGACGCTTCCAGCAATTGTAAACGCTCCGTAGCGGATGCAAACAGGATAGTGATCCCGGCAAAATCAGTGGTAACAGTAAGCGGCCAATACCCATAATTGAAACGCATGAAAAGACAGTTCATCGTAGTACTCTTTATTATGTTCAACATAACCGCCCTGCGAGCGCAGGACACTACGTTCCTGCGGCAGGTGCGGTCTGAATTACAAAAGACCTGGCCGCACAACCGGGCGGTCAATCTTGTATTTCACGGCCATTCCGTGCCCGCGGGATATTTTGCCACACCGGTGGTGAACACGCTGGAAGCCTACCCCCAGCAGGTATTAAAAGGCCTGAAGGAAAAATACCCGAACGCGGTGATCAACGTGATCGTAACGGCCATCGGCGGGGAAAATTCGGTGAAAGGCGCGGAACGTTTCAGCAGTACCGTGCTCATTCACCAACCGGACGTGTTGTTTATAGACTATGCGCTGAACGACCGGGCAATAGGCCTTGAAAAAGCCCGCGCCGCCACGGAACAGATGATCCGCGAAGCGCAGGCGCAACACATTCCCGTGATACTGCTCACCCCTTCACCGGATATCTCCACGGACTGGAAATCGGCCGGCAATCCGCTACGCCTGCTCCGGGACCAGATCGTAACATTGGCAAAACAATATAAAACCGGGCTGTTGGACACCTATGACATCTTCCTCCGGCAAGCCGACGTAAAGCCGCTGATGGCGCAAAACAACCATCCAAATGAAAAGGGGCATAGGCTGATTGCGGAAGGAATATTACATTGGTTCTGATAAAATACACTACAGCATGCAGCAAAGATTCAACCACGCGTATATCATCGGCATTTCATTCATATCCGCGCTCGGCGGCTACCTGTTCGGTTTCGACTTTGCAGTGATCTCCGGCGCACTGCCCTTCCTCCGTACCACCTTTGCGCTGAACGCATGGTGGGAAGGGTTCCTCACAGGCTCTCTGGCCCTGGGCTGTATGGTAGGCTGCCTGGCCGCCGGTGCACTGGCGGACCGCTACGGGCGCAAACCCGGGCTGATCCTCGCAGCGTTCATCTTCACGCTTTCTTCGCTGGGCATGGCCTTTTCCGAAGGGCTCACTATGTTCGTGACCATGCGTTTTGCCGCGGGCATCGGTGTGGGCATGGCTTCCATCCTCAGCCCCTTGTACATCGCCGAGATCTCCCCGGCACACCTGCGCGGTCGGAATGTTTCCATCAATCAACTTACGATCGTGATCGGCATCCTGGTCACCAATCTCGTGAACTATACACTTGCCTCTAAAGGCGATGAAGCCTGGCGCTGGATGTTTGGCCTGGGCGCCTTGCCCAGCCTCGTCTTCCTGTTTGGCGTACTGCTGCTGCCCGAAAGTCCCAGATGGCTCATGGGCAAAGGCAAAACGGAACAGGCACGGAAAACGCTCGCCCGCATCGGCGATGCCGCCTTTGTGGAAGAAACCGCGCGGGACATCCGTACATCCCTCCAGGGCCACACGCGCACCAGTCTGAAAGCCGTATTTGAAAAAGCAGTAAGGCCGGCTGTAGTAGTGGGCATTACACTCGCGGTATTCCAGCAGTTGTGCGGTATCAACATCGTATTCAATTATACCTCCACCATCTTCGCATCCGTGGGCGCCGACCTGGACAGCCAGCTGTTCGAAACGATCTCTATCGGCATTGTGAACCTGGTATTCACACTGGTGGCCATGTGGCAGGTGGATAAACTGGGCAGACGGCCGCTGATGCTGATCGGTTCACTCGGGCTTTCCGTGGTCTATATCGTTTTAGCCTTACTGCTGCGCAACCAGGCGGATGTGAAGTTCGTTTCGTTCTTCGTGCTGCTGGCCATTGCGATGTACGCCACTTCGCTGGCGCCGGTCACCTGGGTGCTCATTTCGGAAATATTCCCCAACAAGATCAGGGGCCTGGCGTCTTCCATCGCCATCGTTTCTCTCTGGGGCGCCTATTTTATCCTTGTATTTACTTTCCCCATACTGGCCGAAAACCTGGGAACATATGGCCCCTTCTATTTGTACGCGGGTATCTGTTTCCTCGGTTTCCTTTTTATCCGCGCCAAAGTGCGTGAAACAAAAGGCCAGACGCTGGAACAACTGGAGCAACATTTAATAAGACACTAAATAAACAGGCAATGAGCGATTTTTCTGTGCAGGTCTGGGAGGAAAAGATCAGTATCCCGACGTACGGCATTGGCAAGCCGGATAAAAACCCGATGTTCTTCGAAAAACGTGTGTACCAGGGCAGCAGCGGTGTTGTATACCCGCATCCCGTCATAGAAAAAATACTGGACGAAAAAAAGGACGAGATATGGAACGCGGTTTTCCTCGAAAACCAATACCTGAAGATCATGATCCTGCCGCAGCTGGGCGGCCGTGTGCAGATGGCGTACGACAAAGTGGGCAAAAGACATTTCATCTATTATAACCAGGTGATAAAACCAGCGCTGGTAGGCCTCTGCGGGCCGTGGATATCCGGCGGCATAGAGTTCAACTGGCCGCAGCATCACCGCCCCAGCACCTACGAACCCATTGATTTTACCATAGAAGAAAATGCGGACGGCAGCAAAACCGTATGGGTGAATGAAGTGGAACGTATGTTCAGAACCAAGGGTATGGCCGGCTTCACCCTGCACCCGGACAAAGCGTACCTCGAAATAAAAGGCAAACTCTACAACCGCACTCCCCTGCCCCAGACCTTCCTCTGGTGGGCAAACCCCGCCGTGAAAGTGAACGATCATTACCAATCCGTATTCCCGCCGGACGTACATGCGGTATTTGATCACGGCAAACGGGATGTGAGCGATTTCCCCATCGCCACCGGCGTGTATTACAAAGTGGATTACGCCCCGGGAACGGATATTTCCCGTTACAAAAATATTCCTGTCCCCACTTCGTATATGGCGATCCGTTCGGATTATGATTTTGTGGGAGGATATGAAAACGATACCCAGGCCGGCGTACTGCATGTGGCCAATCACCATATTTCCCCCGGTAAAAAACAATGGACCTGGGGCCACAGCGACTTCGGAAGGGCATGGGACAAAAACCTCACGGACGAAGACGGGCCGTACATAGAACTGATGACCGGCGTTTATACCGACAACCAGCCCGATTTCAGCTGGCTGATGCCTTACGAGGAAAAGTCCTTCACACAATATTTCATGCCCTACAGGGAGCTGGGAGTGGTCAAAAACGCGACGAAAGACTTCCTGCTGTACACTTCTATGCAAGGGAACACGCTGGAGATAAAGATATTCGCCACCGGGGAACAGGTGATGCATACGCTGGAACTGTTTGCGGACGGGCAGCCCGTGTTCAGGGACGTTTTTAACGTTTCTCCCGCACAGGTCTTCACCCGCGGCATCCCGTTACCTGCGGGCACCCGGGAAGAATCGCTGCTGGTGATCGTAAACGGCGAAGACGGTAAAGAAAAGATCCGTTACCAGCACAGGCCGAACGGCGAAACAACACCGCCCTCCCCCGCATCCGCCGCTTTGGCGCCGGAAGCCGTGGAGAACAACGAACAGCTGTACCTCACCGGCCTGCATCTGGAACAATACCGTCACGCTACTTACAATCCCGTGGACTATTACACGGAAGCGCTCCGCCGCGACCCGAAGGATGTACGCAATAACAACGCGCTGGGCGCATGGTATCTTCGCAGGGGACAATTTGCCAGGGCAGAACCTTATTTCAGAACAGCGGTGGAAACGCTCACCAGCCGTAATCCCAATCCCTATGACGGTGAGCCCTTGTACAACCTGGGCCTTTGCCTGGACATGCAGGGCCGCAGAGATGAAGCCTATGATCAATATTACAAAGCCGTATGGAACAGCGCCTGGCAGGACAGCGGGTATTTCTCCCTCGCCCGCATCAGCGCTCACCGCGGTCAATATACGGAAGCGCTGGAGCAGGTGAACTGGTCCCTGGACAGGAATGCACGCAACAACAAGGCATGGGCTTTAAAAGCCGCCATCCTGCGCAAAACCGGCCGTTATGAAGAAGCCCTGGACGTCTGTAAAGACGGGCTGCGCCGCGACCTGTTCAACCTCACGCTTTATTTCGAGCAGCAGCTGAGCCTTGAAGCCTCCGGTGATATAAAAGCCGCCGCGGTGGCCAGCAGCACGCTCGTCCGGCTGGGCAGGGACGATGACCATAACTTCCTGGAATATGCCGGGGACTATGCGGCGGCGGGCCTGTACGAAGAGGCGATCGGCCTGATGAGCCTGCAATCGCGGGAAAGATCGCCGATGCATTATTATTATCTTGGCTGGTTTTACCAGCAGGGCGGTCATACAGATACCGCGCTTAGGTTCTTCAAACAAGCCGCGGCAGCCGATCCTGCATTGTGTTTCCCCAACAGGATGGAAGATGTGCCCGTGCTGCAGCTGGCCATGGAAATGAACCCGCAGGATGCAAAGGCGCCTTATTACCTGGGCTGCCTCTGGTACGACAAAAGACAATACAACGAAGCCATCGCCATGTGGGAGGAATCTCTCCGCCGCGACGATACCTTCCCCACCGTTCACCGCAACCTCGGCATCGCGCTGTTCAACAAGCGACACAATGCATCCGCCGCCCTCCGGCATTTCGAAAAAGCGTTTGAGCTGGATACATCGGACGCGCGCGTGCTCATGGAGCTGGATCAGCTGCGCAAACGCCTGAACGCGGATCCTGAACAACGCCTTGCTTTCCTGGAAACACATATAACGCCGGTGAACTGGCGCGATGACCTGTACCTCGAAAGAGCCGCGCTGCACAACTTTCTCGGCCGTCATGAACATGCTTTCGGGCTGATCATGCAGCGCCGGTTCCATCCCTGGGAAGGCGGCGAAGGCAAGGTATCCGGCCAGTACTGTTATAGTCTTGCGGCACTGGCGCGGCAGGACATACAGCAGGGGCAATTCGAAGCCGCTATCACCAAACTGCAAATGGCGCAGGTATTCCCGGATTCGCTCGGGGAAGGCAAGCTGTACGGCGCACAGGAAAACGATATATTTTACTGGCTGGGTAAAGCGTACGAAGGTTTGCACGATGCGGAAAACGCCGCCGTTTATTTCCGTAAAGCCACCGAAGGCCTCAGCGAACCGGCCGCCGCAATGTATTACAACGATCAGCCGCCTGAAAAAATATTCTACCAGGGCCTGGCCTGGGAAGCACTGGACCAGAAAAACAAAGCAGAAGCCATTTTCCGCAGGCTGATCGCCTATGGCGAAGCACATGGCAATGATGAAGTGAAGATCGATTATTTCGCCGTGTCGCTGCCGGACCTGCTGATCTTCGAAGACAACCTGGACGTGCGCAACGCCATGCACTGTGAATTTATGAAAGGGCTGGGGTATCTTGGCCTGAAGGAAACCGCTTCCGCAGTGGCCTGTTTCCGGAAAGTACTGGTGCAGGGTTTTCATGCGGGAGCAAAAGCACATTTAATATTGGCCCGCGAAATGCAGGCCCCTGCCGCGGCAGGTAATGAAAAAAAATAGTTCCATGTTTCGCAGACTCGTTATCATATTCCTCCTCAGCAGCACCGGCGCCACCGCGCAAACATTACCGCTCGCGGGCAAATGGCAGTACCGGCTGGACCCGGAGGATAAAGGAATAAAAGAAGAATGGTTCAACCGGCAGTTCAGCCAGTCGCTTCAACTACCCGGCACGCTGGACGATGCGGGCATCGGGAAAGCCAGCACGCTGACGCCCGACTCGCTCAATAAAGAAATACTGCTGATGCTCACCCGTAAACATTCCTATACCGGCCCCGCCTGGTATGCGAAGGAAGTGACGATACCGGCATCATGGCGTAATAAAAGCATTCAACTTACGCTGGAACGCGTATTGTGGAATACCCGTGTGTGGGTGGATGGCGTGGAGTGCGGTGCGGATGAGAGCTTGATAGCTCCGCATCGTTTCTCCGCCACCACCGTTTTTACACCCGGCAAACATAAATTGGTGATCCGTGTGGACAACCGGAAACGGTACGATATGAGCGTGCGCGACATGGCGCATGCCTATACGGACGGCACGCAGATCATCTGGAACGGCATGATCGGGAAAATGCAGCTGCAGGCAAAAGACAAAATTCATATCCTGCAAACGCAGGTGTATCCTGACATCAGCCACCGCTCCGCTCTTGTGCGTGTGAAGGTTCAAAATGAAAACGGCGCCACTGCAAAAGGACAGATCACTATACAAGCCGGCGGAAAAACGCAGATGCTGAACGCGGAGTTGCCCGCAGGTGTTTCCTCGCATGAACTGACCTTACAACTGGGCGCTGAAATGAAAACATGGGACGAATTCCATCCCTACCTCTATACACTCAAAACCACCCTGGCCGCCGGAGCCGCGAAAGACGCCGCCAGCACCACCTTTGGGATGCGAGAGGTAACGAATAAAAACGCGCTCCTCCAGGTGAACGGCAAACGTATCTTCCTGCGGGGAACACTGGAATGCAATATCTTCCCCCTCACCGGCCACCCGCCGATGGACCGGAAAGGATGGCTGAAAGTATTCAGTTCCGCCAAAGCATACGGCCTGAACCACCTGCGGTTCCACTCCTGGTGCCCGCCATCCGCTGCTTTTGAAGTCGCGGACTCCGTGGGATTTTATTTGCAGGTGGAGCTTCCTTTCTGGAATAAAAACGCCGGAAAAGACACCGCGATGAATACATGGCTGGAATCAGAAGCGGCGCGCATCAGCCAGGAATATGGCAATCATCCATCCTTCTGTTTCTGGTCTATGGGCAATGAACTGGAAGGGAATTTCCAGTGGCTGGAAGATATGGTGGCAAGCCTGAAAAAGTCCGACCCGCGGCATTTGTATACCACCACCACATTCACTTTCCAGCGCGATCACGGCAAATGGCCGGAACCGGGGGATGAATTTTTTATCACCCAGTACACCCGTAAAGGATGGGTACGCGGGCAGGGAATTTTTAACACCATCCCTCCCTCCTTCGCCACCGACTATACGAAAGAAACAGACAGCCTGACCGTACCGCTGATCACCCATGAAATAGGCCAGTATTCCGTATTTCCGAATATGGAAGAGATAAAAAAATACACCGGCGTACTGGACCCGCTGAACTTTAAGGCCATCCGGAAAGATATGGAACGGAAAGGCCTGTTGTCATTAGCTCCGCAATACCTCCAGGCCAGCGGTAAATTCGCGGCTAACCTGTATAAAGAAGAAATAGAACGCGCGCTGAAGACCCGCAACTTCAGCGGTTTCCAGCTGCTGGACCTGCACGACTTCCCCGGCCAGGGCACCGCGCTCATCGGCATACTGGATGCTTTCTGGGACAGCAAAGGGCTGGTAACGCCCGCGCAGCACCGGATGTACTGCTCCGCTGTAGTCCCCCTGCTCCGTTTTGAAAAAGCCGCTTATACCAGCAACGAAACGTTCACCGCCACCGCGGAAGCCGCCAACTTCAGCGAAAACGCCCTCTCCGGCATTACGCCGGAATGGACCATCAAAACCAGCGCCGGTAAGGTGATTGCATCGGGCAGGCTCGCAGCGGGACAGATCCCGTTGGGCAACGGGCATACGCTGGGCGATATCCGCGTCCCGCTAAATAAGATCAGCGCCGCATCGGAACTGACCATTACACTGCGCATCGGGCAACATCACAATGAATGGAGGATCTGGGTATACCCTGATACACGCAGCGAAACATTCCCTTCCGTTCATTACACCCGCTCATTCCCCGAGGCCATGCAATGGCTGAATGAAGGAAAAACAGTACTGCTCAACCCGGACACCGCTTCGCTGAACGGCGTGGAAGGCCGCTTTGCACCAGTGTTCTGGAGCCCGGTACATTTCCCCGCGCAACCCGGCACCATGGGCATCCTATGCAATCCGAAACATCCCGCGCTGGCAGACTTCCCTACCGCCGCATATAGCGACTGGCAATGGTGGGACCTGATCACCTCCTCCAAAACCATGGTGACAGACAGTCTCCCCACCCTCACGCCCATCGTGCGCGTCATGGACAACTTCTTCAAAAACCGTAAAATGGCTAATGTCCTGGAAGCCAGGGTGGGAAAAGGAAAACTCATCTTCACTTCCCTCGATCTTTACCGCGACCTGGACAAACGCCCGGCAGCTAAACAGCTGCGGTACAGCCTGGAAAAATATATGCAGGGGGCAACGTTTAAACCTTCGGTGACATTGACGGAGCAACAATTGAAAAAACTTCTGAAATAATTGTTTGTGTTTGGGCCGCCAAAAGGATCAATAAAAAGAAATCGAACATACGTATCCACCTGGAAATAGCTTGTTTGGAACTAACAAAAGCGCCGACTCATACTATATTATCAAGACAGGGGTAAGTATGGGAAAGATATAGGAAAGCTATACCCATGGCGAAGGATAAGCGCAGGTGATGCGGAGATGAGGCGGACCTGATCCGGAGTTGAGCGGGTTAATATGATATCAGGAGCCCTGCAAATAACAGGCAGCTGCCACGCTCAGGGCAGCTGTCTGTTATTTGCACCTGTCTCGTCTTTTCCATATCCGGCGAAGCATACAGTGCCTCCGGTATTTCGGCCAGCGTGGAATAATGCAGCTGCGGCCCCAGCCCGTAAAACTCCTGGAAACTCATGATCAACGGGCGCCATTTGCCGGGGTCCACGCGGTTCGGATGGCCGTCCATCAGGATGTGCTGATGCAAATGCACTTTTGTGATACGAAGCTCCAGGGTGGTGATCTTCCCGCGCATGTGCGGGTCATGGTCCGCCAGGCCGTGCACTTCCTCCAGCACCGCTTCCTGTTGTACGGGGCACTCCAGCACACGCGGCGGCTTTACCGTCAGGGAGCCAAGCGGGCTCAGCCCCGCCGCTCCGAATTTATCCGGTTCATAACGGTATCCTTTTTTCTGTTTGCCTTCCGGAACGGGATTACTGCCTGTGAGCTTCGCCAGCCGGTTCACAGCCGCCGCTTCATTTTCAGAAGGCAGGTTCAGCACACATTCGCCGGTGCGGATAATGTTCTCCGTGGTCTTCGACAGGGCGGACAGACCGATCATACAACGCCAGCCCAACCAGAAAATGGAGGACATTGGAGCTAGATTGGCCGTACCGTCTGTATTCATGGTGCTGATCAATACCACCGGCGTACCGAAGTACAGGATGGCAGGTTCTGATACCTGGTGCATGTTCGTAGTTTATTCCCCAAAGCTATCTCCTGCCACCCGTCCTGAAAACCCGGAACTTGCTGTTTTTGTGTTGAAAGAAGTGAAAACTCGTTATCTCATTACCGGGGGAAATCTATTTCAGATACCACATCAGCGTCCCCGCCCGGTCTTCCCCGAACTGTACCAGCGCCTGCTGGTATTGTTTTTCATTGTAAGCCCGTTCTGTATCAGGGAAAATAAACCGTTTCGGGATTACAGCAGACGCAGCCAGCGGCCCCAAAGTAAACTGCGGGAATCCCGTACGCCGGTGATCGAACCAGCCTTCCGGCCCTTTCAGGAACAGGGCGATCCATTTTTGTGTGATCAGTTGTTCGCGGGTGCCATCATATTGCACGCCGGGGAGATTATAATAATCCCTGATATCGGCTACCCCTTCCACATTGTAATACCGCATGCTGGAGCGGATGGCCTCGTAATAAAGGCTTTCAGCCGTTTTGCCCGCCACCGTTACCCTGCCGGCCTGCACGGCTTCCGCCAGTATAAAACATAATTCCGTGTAGGTCATCAATGAAGCCTTCAGCATCGGGTGGCTGTTGCTGTTGAACATCGGCGAAAGCCTTGAGATATGCGGTGAGCCTCCGTTGTAGTCATAAGGCGCCGGTATGGCGTTGGGCACGCCCACATAATCGTCCATATACATCCTTCCCCCGTTGGGATCGTCCACAGGTGCGATCCATACTTCCATCCTAGGATCATCGCGCTCTGCCAGGGCATCCACGATCTCCTTACTGGGCTTTCGTTTGTCAAACTCAGCGAACGCATTCGCCAAAGGCCCGCCCGGCCAGCTGTTCACGCCGATATCACCAGGATACCCGATCTCCGCATTGTCTTCGTTGTTTTCAAAGACGGGATACTTCAGGGGCTCGTTCAGTATTTCCTGCATGACTGAGAACGCGGGCGCATAGTTTTTGGAAATACGCAGCAGCATACGAAGGCGAAGTGAATTGGCCAGTTTCCGCCATTTTAAAGCATCTCCTTTGTACATCGGGTCCGCTGTGGCATCTACCGTTCTACTGAGCAGGGAAAGCTCGTTATTGGCTTCTTTCAGCGTATTCAGCAAGGCGGGATAGATGTCCTGCTGCCGGTCGTACCGGGGATGCACAATACCTTCGTTTTTGGAAAGCAACGCTTCGCTGTAGGGAATATCCCCGTACAGGTCTGTGATATAGGCAAAATTAAATGCCTCCAGTACTTTGCCCACGGCGATATACTCCGGCTGGTTCATTGTGCCGGCTATCTCCATCATTTCACGGTTAGCGGACAGCCGGGCGTAATAACTATCCCAGCCGCGCGGCCCCCAGTCAAATTTGTCGTTGTCCTCATTACGCACCAGCGTGATGTATCGGCCCGCGGATGCCGGTTCTTCCCAATAGGCCTCCCGCTGGTAATCGTAAGCGGTATTGATCAGCACGCTGCTGAGCAGGAACTCCGGGCTTACGGATTCCGAAGCGTTCGGGTTGCGGTTGATCTCTTCCAGTCCTTTATCACAAGCTGAAAGGGCCATCCCCAGCGGGAGCAACATATATTTTAAAGGTATGCGCGGCATTACCGTGTTTGTTGTTATTAAAAATTAAACCCTACGCTCGCTCCGAATGAACGGGTATACGGCAGCGACCAGCTGGCCACGCCCGGCGAGAAACTTCCATTGGCAATGGTCATGGCCGTTTCAGGGTCGTAACCCTGATCCGCGGCCGTCCAGGTGAACAGGTTGCGGGCAATGAGGGAAATACTCAGGTTGTGAACAGGTAATTTGCTCAATGCCTTTTGTGTAAAGCTGTACTTCAGCGATGCTTCCCGCAGCTTTACATAGGTAGCGTCGAAGGTGGAGCGGCCGTTGAAAGACCAGTAATATTCCCCGTAATAATTTTCCGGGTCGGTGATCTTATCGTTCAGCACATAATTACCGGACGCCTGCCCGATATAACCCTGCAATATCATCCCGTCCGTACGTTGATTACCCGCTGCATCCGTCCAGGGAAGGCCGCCGGTGGCGGGGTCGCGGCCGGGCAGCGTGGTGACGGTACGTCCGTCGCTGAGGAGATTTTTGGCAACGTAGGAAAAGAACTCGCCGCCCTGGCGCCAGTCCAGCAGCAGGCTGAGTGTGAATTTTTTATAGCTGAAAGTATTGGTGAACCCAAGCATGAAGTCCGGGTTGTAATTGCCGATCTTTACGTAATTGTTGATCTGCTGGTAGCTGCCGTCAGCATTCAGCAGCGGCTGCCCTTTGTATTTTCCATCCGGAACCGTGGCCCAGCCGAGTGCGTAGAAGTCACCCATTTCCGTTCCTTCCCGTACTTCATACCGCACGCCTTCCGCACCGCCCAGCAGGAAACTGTTCAGCCCCTCCGTGAGTTTCAGCACCTTGTTCCTGTTCCGCGTAAAGTTCGCCTGGAAGTCCCAGCGAAACGTTCCGGCAAGCGGCACCGCATGTAAACTGATCTCTACCCCACGGTTCCGTATACTGCCCGCGTTGATGAGTTTATGGCCGTAGCCCGAAGCCATCGTAGTGGGCACGTTGAGTATCTGGTTGCGGTTGATCGTGTTATAATAAGTAAAGTCCAGCCCGAGCCTGCCGTTAAAAAAACGCAGGTCTGTACCCAGCTCATACGAAGTGGCAATGAGCGGTTTGAGGCTGCTGTTTTTCATCACGTCATCCAGGTAGGCTCGTTTTACATTTCCCCAATCCTGCCCGAAAGTATAGGTATTGTACAGCTCGTACGGCCCGGTGTCACCGCCTACCTGCGCCCAGCTGGCTCTCACTTTGGCGTAGGACAAAGCGCCCTGTTGTATGTTCAGCATATCGGACAGTACGAGGCTGGTGGATACGGAAGGATAAAAATAGGAATTGTGCGCCGCGGGAAGTGTGCTGCTCCAGTCGTTGCGTGCCGTGAGGTCCAGGAAAGCATAATTGCGGAACGCCAGCTGTCCCATGCCATACAGGCTGTTGATGCGTTTGCGGAAGCGGTAGGTATTGTCGTACACCGTTCCGGCCCGCGCATTATTGATACTGTACACGCCGGGCGAGATAAGGCTTTCCGTGCTTTGCAGCGTGGTGCGGCCATGCTGATCCATGCGGTTGCCTCCGCCGGATACGGAAATAAAAAAATCTGAGGAAAGGGCCTTTTTATAGGTCAGCAGGAAGTCTGTATTCTGTTCCCTGAAATACTCCGTTTCGATGGCGTACGCGCCTAAGGGGTTGCGGATAGAACTGAAAGGGCGTTTGTTTTCCCTTGTTTCGGTGAACATATCCATCGCGGTACGGCCTGTGAGGCTCAGGTCTTTGGTGAGCTGAAGGCTCAGCTCCACGTTGCCGGTGAGCCGGTTGCGGTCGTAACTGTTGATGAACTCGTAGGCCACAAAATATGGATTGTCCATAGAGCCAGGCACATGCGAGAATTGCTGTACGCCTTCCCGGCCTGGCATCCAGTAGTCACGCAGCTGCTTTATATCAACGTTCGGCGTAGTGGTATATACGATGTTCCCGACGCTGCCGCGATTGTATGCGGGGCGGTTATCGCTGCTGCTTTTCGCATAGCCGATATTGGTAGCGAGTTTTACTTTCGGATGAAGTTTGTATGTCGCAGCGAGGTTCAGTGTATTCCTGTCCAGGTCCGTATTGGGCACCATGCCTTTGTTGGCGAGATTGGTGTAGGACAGGCGGAAGTTGCCGTCTTCGTTGCCCGCCGTCATCGCGATATTGTTGGTAAGCGTATGTCCTGTTTCAAAAAAGTCTTTGTGACGGTCCGGGAAAGAGACCCAGTCTGTGGGAATGGGATCGCCGGCGGCGTCCGTCGGGCTGTTCCACTGCACATGTTTCGTCCCTACATTGATCCTCGGCCCCCAGGAAGCTTCAGAAACGGTTTCTTCCGTACCCGGCCTGTCTCCCGCGCCGAACTGGTCCTGGAAATGAGGGAAAAGCCAGGGCTGATCGAACATCACGCTGGAATTGACGGTGATGCCCAGTCCTTTTTTCAGGCCGGATCCGGCTTTGGTGGTGATAAGGATCACGCCGTTGATGGCACGGTTGCCATAGAGGGCGGAGGCGCTGGCACCTTTTAATACGGTAATGCTGGCCACATCGTCCGGGTTGATGTCTGAGATAGTACTGCCAAAGTCCACGGCAGACTCCCCGACGGGCTGTACGGGCATACGGATAGCGGACGCAAGGGGCACGCCGTCCACCACATACAAAGGCTGGTTATATCCCTGGAAGCTGCCCTGCCCGCGGATTACGACCAGCGTAGTAGCGCCAGGGTCCGCGCTGCCGCCGCGTACGTTCACACCGGCTACCTTGCCGGCCAGGGCATTGGTGATGTTCACTTCTTTCACGGTATTCACCTGGCTGCCGTCAAGGGTGGCAATGGAATAACCCAGCGCCTTTTCCTCCCGCCGGATGCCCAGGGCGGTTACCACCACGCTGTTCAGGTTGCGTACATCCTGCTCCAGCTGTACATTTAAAATACCGCTGCCTGCCGCCAGTTCTTTTGCCTGGAAACCGATGGAGCGGAATACCAATACGGCGGCGGCTCCGGTCACGGTGATGGTGAACCGGCCGTTGATATCGGTGGCGGTGCCGTTTGATGTACCTTTTTCGCTCACGCTCACACCCGGGAGGGCTTCCTGGCGTGCGTCCGTAACGATCCCTGTAACCTGTACTGCTTCGGTGTGCCTTTTACCTGCTTCCCGGGCCGACGCGTCTGCCAGCAGCAGACAAAAGAGCGCTACTACCGGTAATGATGCGCAAAGCTTCGTAAAGCTCTCATGCATAAAGTATATTTTAGTCGACTATAGTATTATATGGTATTGGTCTGCCTGATATGGTAGTTTGGTTGAAATTTTCTCTGCCGGAATAAGGATTCAGTTGCGAAACTACGCATTGCCGGGATTGTTCCATAATCCGGAACGGAAAATAATTGAGAATTAATGGACTGAAGCAGAAATGCTATCGGTTGCGGAGGGACGGATGTAAAATAAAGTCAACTCGTATGTTCATTATTTAATATTTCAATCTGCCGAAAAAGGGGCCATATATTCCCGGTTGCTGTTGCCCCATTTGTCCATAGCGGCGATGACGGGCAGCAGGCGGGTTATGGAAAAGAAGAAGTGGGCGCCGTCATCAAAGTGATCCGCGGGGTGGTGTAAACATCCAACCAGGCGCCGGGCAATACCTTGTAGCGGGGCGGCTGTCAACCGACTATATGCGATGTGGCATTTATCCCCGGGCTCCGCATAAAAAAAGCGGCCGCCAAAACTGGCGGCCGCTTCCATTTCTGCTAACTCCAATTCCGGATCTTACTTTCCATACCCGGTATTTTGCTTAAGGTTATTGTTTCCTGAAATAGCCCGCGTCGGGACAGGGAAACGGCTACGGTAAGCTTCAGTGGGCTGATGGTCCCACCAGGTTTCCGTTGTGAATTTCTTAAAGCGGATGAGATCCGTCCTGCGGCGGCCTTCACCCAGGAATTCGATGCCCCACTCGTCCAGCATGCGGTATTCATCGAGATTGGCGACAGTTGCAGGATCGGGGTCAGTACCGGTGAAGTTGCGCTTCCGCACTTCATTGATCAGCGTTGCCGCGCCGCCGGGATCGGCCGCGCGCATTTTGCATTCGGCCAGCATAAAATAAATCTCAGACAGCCTGATGGCCGGATTGTCTGCACCCCAACGTAAGCTGTTGTCCGACTTATTCGGGATAGGCACTTTCACCAGGCGTACCCCAGTATTTTCTTCGCCATCTGCCATACGGGAAGGCAGCACAGCGACCGTTGCGTATTTTTTCCCCGGGCCAACCTCGGTAAAGCGGCCTACCTGGTCCACAAATACAAGCGGCTTGTCCTTGTACTCCTCGCCACCGTTGATGACCGCGCCGCCGGGCGTAAGATGCGGGCCGATGATGAACATGCCTTCATAACGGCCGCCGCCGTTGTATTTGTAGGGGTGTTTACGCAGGTCTGCGTCGTTAAATTTTTCATACGGGGAGCCGAGCCTGAAGGAAGCTTTGTACAATTCCCCGGTAGGCTTGCGGGAAGGCTGAAGATGCCCGCCGTTGTTCGCCCCGCCGTCTACGTCAAAGTACTGGCGTGTATTGTAATGATAAAAATCCGCATAGAACCAGTCGTACTGCAGTTTGTTGAACTCGGACGGAATGGACCAGATGATCTCCTTCGATTCGTGGTTTTTGAAGCCATGCACACCGTTCCATACCGGGTCCAGGAGATAAGTTCCATACACGCCGGCAATGATATCCTCACACAGCTTTTGTGCTTCAGTGAATTTTGGCGTGCCGACGTAAGCCTCCGCGTTAAAATAGAGCCTTGCCAGCAAGGCAGCCGCGGCGGCGGCGCGGAGAGCGCCTTCTTCTTTATCTGCGGCCTGTTTCTTCGGCAGCTTCAGGATCGCTTCTTTCAGCAGCGTCTCGATATGATTGAAAGTTTCCTGGTCCGTGTTCCTGGGCAGTGAAGAACCTTCCAGCGATTCGAAAATGGGCAGCCCGCCGAAATAGTCCAGGCCGTAGAGATAAAATAACGCGATGAGCGTGTTAAGCTGGTTCACGTGATCGTCTTTATCAGCCTGGGTGAGCGCGAATTTGGAATAGTCCAGCTTGCTGAGGTCGGACTTGGCGTCCAGCGCGAGGGCAACGCCCATGAGGGTGCCACGCCAGGTTTCCCATATCCAGTTGTCGTCCGGCGTCCAGCTGTGGTAATGATACCGTTCGTTCTCGCCGCCATTATACCAGTGGCGGCCTTTGGTGGTTATAGCAAAATGATCCGCGGTATATTCCTGGAGCTTCCAACGGTCCGCCCCAAGATACCAGCGGGCATGGGTGAAAGGCCGGTACAGCGCTGCTTTGATATCTTTTTCGCTTTTGAAGAAAGTTTCCGGCGTTACCCGGTCGTAGAATGTCTGGTCCAGCCTGGTGCATCCTGCGAGGAACACAATTGTCAAAGCTGTAATGATCTTTATTTTCATATGGAATGAACTTGTGAATGAAAAATATCCTTCTTAGAAACTAACCTGTGCTCCGAACATAAAAGTGCGGGTTTTGGGGTACACGTTCCTTTCTTCGAAACCCGGCTCCAGCCCGTTGATGTTCACTTCAGGATCCAGGCCGCTGTAACTGGTGATCACAAACAGGTCGCGCACCGTGGCATACAGGCGCAGGCCGCCGAAGGGCTTTACCGCGCCGGGTTTGAAGGTGTAACCAACGGACAGTGCATCCAGTTTCACGAAGTCGCCTTTCTCCAGCCAGTAGTCACTCAGTTCTTTTTCTTTTTTGATCTGGCTGTTTTTGCCGAAGGCGCTGCGGAGCACATTCCGGCCGGTTTTCTGCCCGACGCCGTAATACATGTCGATCATGTTGAACACATCGTAGTTCAGCCAGCTGCGGAAATACACACCCGCATCAAACTGCTTCCAGCTGATGGAATGGTTCCAGCTGAGGATCAGGCGGGGTATGGCGTTGCCTACGAAATATTTGTCTTCGTTCTTTTTTTGCTGGGTCGCTACGTCGAACGGCTTACCGTCCTTGTCGTAAAGCAGCCAGCTGCCTTCAGAAGAGAAACCGGCAGACTTCCAGAGATAAAACTGGCCGATATCTTCGCCCGGATAGAGCCTCACAGCGGTGCCGGGACTTCCCGGAGCGGGAAAACTTTTCCGGTCTATGTAGGTGCTCCCGCCGTTGAGCGTAATAAGCGTGCTTCGGTTTGAAGCGGCGATGAGGCCCGTAGTATAGGTGAAATTTTCCTTGCGTACCACATCCACATTCAGCTCGATCTCATAACCTTTATTCTGCATATTGCCCACGTTCACCGTAGTGGTGTTGTGAATGGCGGGAGGTTGAGATACTTCCACGTTATAGATCATATCGTCCACCTTGCGTTTGTAGAGGTCGAAACGGCCGGAAAGGCGGTTGTCGAAGAAGGCGAAGTCCAGCCCGATGTTGTATTCTTTTTTCACTTCCCAGCGGATATCCTTGTTCTGGTTGTGCAGCACACCGTAAGTGCGGATCCATTCCCCGTCTACCAGCCACCAGGTGTCCGCCCCGTACATACGGGTGGCTACGTTCGCATCAAAACCTTCATTGCCGGTGGCGCCGTAACCGCCGCGCAGTTTCAGGTTATTGATCACGTTGCTGCCTTTGAGGAAAGGTTCTTCGGAGATCCTCCACGCGGCGGACAGACCGGGGAAGGTCCCCCACTGGTTGCCCGGCGCGAATTTGGAAGAACCTTCGTGGCGAAGCGAGCCGGTAAAGATGTATTTATCGCGGTAAGCGTAGTTCACGCGGCCGAAGAAAGCGATCAGTTTCACGGAAGGGCTCTTCCAGGAACCGATCCCCGCGCGGCCGTCTGCCAGGAAGGTACCGGTACCCATGTTATTGTCCTGGATACCATCTACGGGGAAGTTGGAATTGTTCGCATTAAAACCCTGGCCGTTGAAATCCTGGTAGGTATAACCGCCTACGGCGTTGATGCTGTGGTTTCCGATCACCTTATTATAGTTGAGCGTAAATTCGAGCGTGCGGTCGTCCCAGCGGCTGTAGCTCTGCGATGCGTTCCCATCAATGTTTTCCGCGCGGGAAATGCGGTGTTGCGAAGAACGGTAGAAATTGTTATGCTCGGAGTTGTTTTTGATAGCTATCATTCCCGAAGCAAAGAGATCTTTAGTCAGGTTGAGCTTCAGCGTGGAGCTGGCCAGCAGGTACTTGTACTGGGTCTTGTTACTGCGGAGCCTTACTTCGGCCACAGGGTTAAAATAATCATAGCTTGCGGTGAGCACGTTCAGGCCGGTCACATCATCTGCATTGTAGGGCGTTTCGGTGGGATTGAGCAATAACGCCATGTTAAATATCTCGTTGTCACTAAAGTCTGCATTAGCCTGGAGGTAGCTGATATTGGTGGAGAGTTCCGCGAAACCGCCGAGGAATTTGAAATTGGTGTTCAGCCTTCCGCTCACTTCTTTTCTTCTCGATTCGAGCGCCATGCCTTTTGCGTCGCGGGCCATGAAAGTAGCGTATACCTGCGCACTTTCCGTACCACCGTTTACATTCAGCACATAACGCTGGCTGAGGGGATTTTTATTGGTCACTTCATCATACCAGTCGGTGCGGTGCCCGAAGTCCGTTCCGAGGTCGTGCTGCAGGAATTCTTCAGCGGAAAGGCTTTCAGGCCTTCTGCGCACCGTTTCCATGAACAGTTCGCTGGTGAGGGTGACGTTGGTTTGCCCCGCTTTTGCTTTTTTAGTGGTGATAAGGATCACACCGCCGGAAGCCCTGGTACCGTAGATGGCGGCGGCGGATGCATCGCGGAGCACGTTGATGGATTCAATGTCTTCCCGCACTACAGAGTTGATGCTGCCGCCTGGTATGCCGTCTATCACGATCAGCGGCCCCTGTGCGGCGTTGATGGAGTTCACCCCACGCAACTGTACTGAAACGCCTGCGTTGGGATCGGTGCCGTTGTTGCCGGTGGAGATCGTGAGCCCGGGCACTTTACCCTGGATGGCCAGCAGCGGCGATACCGCCCCGGCAATCAGGTCTTTCTGCCGGAGATTGCTCACCGCACTGGTCAGGTCCCGCTTGTTCAGCGTGCCGTAACCCACTACCACTACTTCCCCCAGCTCTTTGTCCGTGCTTTCCACGAGCGTGATGTTGATGACGGTTTGCCTGGCCACCCTCACCGTCTGCGTGGTGTAGCCGATAAAGCTGAAGGAGAGGCTGCCTTCTTCATCCACCTGCACGGTATATTCACCCTTTTCGTTGGACACGGTGCCTTTTCCCGGCCCGGACATCACGGTTACGCCCGGCAGCGGCACTCCGGTTTTGTCGGTCACTTTACCTTTTACGGTGATCACGCCGGCGGGGAGCTCCGCTTTTTTGATGACCACCAGGTTATTGTCCATCAGGCTGTAAGCAAGGCCCGTGCCGGTAAGCAGCTGCCGCAACAGGTCTGTTACAGGCATGTTTTTCGCTTCCAGTGTCACTTTCAGTTGCTCATCCAGTACCAGGTTGCTGAACACGAAGCGGTACGCGGAACGTTTTTCCACTTCTTTCAGCGCGCGGGTGAGGCGGGTTCCCCTGAAGTCCACGCTCACCCTGTCCTGCGAGCTGCCTTCGTAGGCCATTACCTGCAATGTAGTAGTGAGCAGCAATACAATTGTCAGTTTCATAAGTAGAATCTTTTTAAACGCCCGGCTGACGGGCAGTTTAATACAGGTGTTTTTCATACCTTAGTGATGCTTTATGTTAGAAATTGGGCACGGAAGATCCGTACCCGTTTTTAGCCGGGGATAGAACAGGTACCAGCTGTTATATCCCCTTTTTTTATCGGGAAGGGCATTTAGTTTTGGCCAGGTTACCGGCTGATCCTGATGCTCCGGCCTTCTTTCGTGAAGGTGAAGCCGTAAGAGGCTTGTAACGCTTTTAACACCTGGATGATGTTTTCTTCTTCAAAAGTGGCGGTAAATCTATAGGCTTCAAGGGCCTTATCATCAAACTGGATAGACACGTCAAACCAGCGTTCCAGTTTTTCGCGGATGTCTCCAAAGGTTTCATTTTCTATGACCAGCCTGTTCTCCGACCATGCCGTCTCCACGTTCAGCTGCCTGCGGTTGTAACTCATCGGGCGGATGGCTGTTTTGGGCAGGACTGCTTTCAGACTGTCTGACACGACGGCAGACGAGGACACCGGCTTCAGCCCTGGTTCGGGTTTTACGATCACAAATTTTTCTTTCGGCCGCAGCACCCTGAAGCAGGACACCTCGTTTTCCAGCTGGATCTCCACTTTACCGCTCAACAGCGAGGTTTCACTCTTTTTATCGCCTGGATATGATTTTACGTTGAATACAGTTCCTAATACCTTCACATCATATCCTTCGACTTTTACGATAAAAGGTCTCCCCGCGTCCGGCTCCACCTCAAACAAGGCTTCTCCTTTCAGGCGCACACGGCGGTGGCTGACGCCAAAACCACTGTCCAGCCGCAGTTCCGAGCCTGCGTTCAGGATCACGGTAGAGCTGTCCGGCAGGCGTACGGTCTTTTTTTCCGCAAGTAAGGTGATAAATACGCTGGGCGCCGCTTCGGCAAAGACTGCCGGCGGCGTGGAGGGTTTCCATATCCAGTATGCCGCGAATGCTACGACGGCGATGGAAGCCGCTGCGGTCAATACACGGCGCAGGGGGAATACTTTGCTGACGGGGGCGGGCTGCTGGGTTTCCCAGAACATGACGGAGATACCCAGTACCATTTCCCGGGCTTCGGCCATGGTGGCGGCTTCTTCCGGGTATTGCCGCAGGTAGGTTTCCCAACGGACAATGTCCGTTTCCTGCCGGCGGAAACAGTAGTTAACAAACGAGTCGTCTATGACCAGTTCTTCCAATTCATAACGTTCGGACATGAGCTGCCTGTTTCCCTTATTGACGAAAAACAGGGACCGTTTTACCAACTTTTCTTGAATATTCCTGAAAAAAGACGGGAATGCCTTTATGGTGGCAGATTTTGACGGGAAAATGGGCAATGGGACATGATAACCCGGCCGGGGAATGCAGCCCGCCTCCCGGCAAAAGGATATACATGAGCGGGAAGCCCGGGATATCCCCATGCTTACAACCCCTCAAACGGAGCGTTACAATACAGGAAGAATGGAGAAAATGGCGGCAAATTTCAGCCTGGGGTCTGTTTTGGTGAGCTCGGCCCGCAGTGCTTTGATGCCTTCGTAGAGGTTATTGTAAACGGTGCGGCTGTTCCAGCCGGTGCGTTCGGCGATCTGTTCGGTGGTGAGGCCTTCGTAAAATTTCAGGTGGATGACTTTCCGGCAACGGGCCGGCAGGGCGTTGTAGGCGGTTTTTATTTTGGCGATCAGTTCTTCATTGGACTGGATCTCCACGATACTTTCGAGGATGGAGGGCTCGTAGGCTTTGATATCAATGAGCCCGGCAGCTTTCTGCTGCTGTTTTTCCCGGCGGTAATTGTCTACCAGCTTCCGGCTGAAAGCGCGGGAGAGGTAGGCTTGGGGATGCAATACCCCTTTGTACTCCAGGTTCTTCTGCATAAGGTCGAGAAAAAACTGTTGTACAAGGTCACGGCTTTCTTCTTCCCCATACCCCCATCGGAGCGCGATCTTTACCAGGTGGACGTGGAACGAAGCATACCATTGGTGAATATGCTCGGATAAAGGTGAACTCATATCACTATTCGCAACTTTTCTTGTGGCGAAAAAGTAGTAAAAATCCATGGAATAAAAAAAAGAGGCGGATTTCCCCTCTTTTTCAGTAGTAACCCCGGCTTTTGATTGGCGTTGTGATCCCCAGCGCCCTACGCCTCAATATCCTTTTATACAGAAGCGGATGATGTTCTGCCATATAGGCGTCTTTCTCCTCTGTTGTTCGTATTATTACAGGGATGGGAGGCAATGGATTGGCAGCCCGGAAAGCCTCACGTTCATCCCGTCTTTTCTGCAATTCTGTGGCATAAATAGTACGGATATGGCCCAAAAATATTTCCGCCGTTTCTTTTGAGCAGGTAATTTCATCTAATAACCGGATTTCTTCGGTGGGAATAAATTCAGCACAAAGGGTCATTGCCTGCTTCATTCCCTCTCTTTCAATTTTTCTTATTTCCTTCGATAGTTTTTCACACTCGCGTTCATGATATCTGTAACTAGATTCAAGTTCATTCTTTGTCTTCATAATTATGATTTTTAAAGTTATCCAAACCATATCCATCCCTGGATATTACAAAGTAGTTGTACATAATTTTACCGGCGGGTGGCCCACTTTGACTTACAGGAAAAGCCTTGCATCGTATATCCTTAAAATCAAAAGGATTGTCGTACTGCATATGTCCTACTCTGGCGATCCTCACATAAAATTTTATTCCGGTCAGCTTCATATATGCGGACAGATAAACAAAATTCCGCTGCCATCCCCTGTAATAGAACTCAGCCCTCGAATTACTGGAACCATCCACGCCAATGTTATGTCCTGGATAAGCACGTAAATACTCATCAACGAATAACAGGATGGTCGAAAATACCTTCATTAATTTTCTGTAATTCAATCTGGCATGCACATCGATCCTTCCTTTATAATCCATTGGTCCAAAAGCCAGGTTATAAACACATGGCAGTTTCCCCCACGGCATAATGCTCACTTCCAGTTTTAAACTTACAAAAGAACCATCGGTCAACTCAGCCTGGAATGTACCCTCTCCCTTATCCTCAGCCTCATATTCCACAGCATACACATCCATAAAATCAATCTTCGATCTTTGGGTCATAAACAAACAATTAGATGAAACAAACAATTACTACGCCTGCAATTATATTGCATTTTTCAATTCACCTACGTTTTCCCCACCTCCAAAATCCCACCTGTTCATCACATTTTTTTCCACAAAAAAAGCCGGCCCAAACGGACCGGCTTCTCTGCTATCAAAATGAGAATATTCCTTAAAACTTATATCCAACGCTCAGACGGAAATTCCTCCCCGGCTCTGCCTGCCAGTAATAATAATCAGCATAAGCAGCACCACTGTACAGGTAATCATCCAGGATGTTAAACAAGTTCGCATTTACGCTGATGCGGTCTTTTGCCCAGAACAGGCCGCCGTCAAGACGGAAGTAAGAAGGCATCGGGTCCTGGCCGGCACCGCCCCAGCTCCAGGTAGTTCTGTCCGCCTGGTAACTGAACCCGCCTGATACACCAAAGCCTTTCAACACACCTTTATCCAGCTTGTAATGCAACCATGCGTTCGCATTGTGTTTCGCATACCCGGGCACCACATCGCCTACTTTGCCGCCTACAGTGGCGGTTTCTGAAGCACGGGATATTTTTGAGTCAGTGTAAGCATAGTTCGCCACCAGGCTCAGGCCTTTCACGATCTCGCCACGGATATCAAACTCCACACCCTGGGATTTGGTCTGCCCCAGCTGAATGGAATAATTTGAATTGGCGGGGCCAGGCGTCAGTTCATTGTCTTTGATAATGCGGTAAACAGACAAAGTCGTGTTCCATTTGCCTTCCAGCCAGTCCTTCTTCAAGCCGGCTTCCAGGTTATTGCCGGTAATGGGTTTCACCTTTGCTGTCTGGTCTTCCAGCACACCTGTCTGCGGCATGAACGACTGATCGTACAGCGCATATACGGAGAATGATTTATCGATGGAATAACTCAGGCCGATACGCGGCGTAAAACGGTTGTCATATGTTTTGGTGCCATATGAATTTTCCTGCACGTAGGTAAAACGGCCGGCCAGCGTTAAACGGAGCGTGTTATCAAAAAAGCCCAGTTCGTCCTGCACGTACACCCCGGTGTAAAACTGGTCAACAATATTCTGACCAGCGCGTTCTTTCAGGCTTTTGCTGCGGTCGAATTTTGGCAAGCCCATTACGGGCGAACCGTATTTGGGGTTATTGGGATCAAAAAAAGCATTGTTGGAATCCAGCGGAAGGGTCTGCCCCCAGTCTGCCAGGTAATGTTTATTACCTACGTCTATACCGGTGAGTATCTTATGCTGAACAGGGCCTGTATGGAATTCACCATTCAGGAACGCCTGGCCGAATTCAGATTTATTGAGCGCATCCCAGATACCCACGCCGCGAATCATGGTCGCATCCTTGTTCACAGCGATCGGCCACATGGTAGAGCCTTCCTGCATGTAATCGGTATAAGCGCCCTGTACGGTCAGTTTCCAGTTGCGGCTGAAGCTATGCTGGAAGTTCAGCTGCACGCTGTGATCGTCGATGATAGTGGGATCTATGCCTGGCTCCGCCGTGGTAAAATTGCGCGGCAGTTTGGCATATCCGTCCGGGTGAAATACATAAAATGAACCGGCGTCAAACATGTTCACATGCTGGTACATGTATTCCAGGGTAAGGGAAGTGCGGTCGCTGAATTTATAGGTCAGTACAGGCGCAATGCTGTAACGTTTGTTGAATTCATAATCCCGGAAAGAGTTTTTCAGCTGGCCCATTACATTCAGACGGTACAGCAGCTTGCCATTTTTTGTCAGTTTGCCATCCAGGTCCAGGGTACCACGGTAAAGGTCGTAGCTGCCCGTCATGAAGGAAACTTCTCCTTTTGTAATACCGGTCGGTTTTTTGGTGACAATGTTATAGATGCCACTGGGCTCACCGTTGGACATCAGGAAACCCGCGGGGCCTTTTACGAACTCTATATGGTCCACCACGCTCATGTCTTCCGTAAGCGGGCCCCAGGTAGAAGTAATATTCATCCCGTTGCGGAAGGACGATGCCCTTGAGCCGCGCATATTGATGCGCGCGTACAGATCGCCCCAGTGCTCGATGCGCGTAGCGCCGCTCACGTTGCGGGTAACGCCGTCGCCCATGTTGATGATCTGCTGGTCCGCCAGTACCCTACCGGTCACCACCTGGATATTCTGCGGCTGCTCTATCAGCAGGCCGTTCAGGCGGAGGCTGTTCGAAGGTGCCGTTTCCTTATAAGGATTACGGATGTCTTTTACTGTATATTCTTTCAGGTTCACGCTGGAAACATTCAGCGTTACGTTCACTTCAGCGGTTTCGTTGCCGGAAACGGTCACAGCCTGCACCTGGCGGTCGTAGCCCACAAAGGACACTTCCAGCTCATAGTTGCCCGGTTTGATTTGCCTGAGGGAAAACTCCCCGTTTTCCTGTGTTACGCTCATTTTGCGCGTTCCTTTCAGCGTCACGCTCACCGCAGCCACGGGTTTACCGTCTGTGGTGGTCACTTTTCCGGCAATATGGCCGTAGTCGGCTTCGTCGTCGGCGGCAAACACCCCGCAGGAAACCAGCAGGGCAGATATGATCAGGAGTAGTTTTCTGTAATGCATATGTTAGTCTGATTTTCGGCTGCAAAGTTACCCTCGCCCCATGGCTGCCGTCGCTCGGATGCGGAAAACGATTTACGCGATGCGGAAAAAACCATATTACGGCTTTATCTTATATTCGCACCATATGCAGACCCTCCCGGACATACGGCGATTGTTCCACCCGCGGCAGCCATCACTGCGGCACGCGGACAATGGCGTGATGTACACGGAGCTCCTGCCCCATCCCGCGCTTTCCACCTTTATATATTGTTATTGGGAATTATATACCACCCGCCCGCTCAGCGGGCCTTTCTCCTACCGCGTGGTGGCGGATGGCTGCATGGATATTTTTGTTAATGCTTTTAACCCGGAGGAATCCTGGCTGGCGGGATTTTCCGCCTCCTATTCGGAATTTGCGCTGGAAAAGGAGTTTCATTATACCGGCGTTCGTTTCCTGCCATCCGCTTTCCCATTGCTGTTTGGCATACCCGCTTCGGATATGACGGACCGCGTGGAGCCGCTGGATATGTTATTGCCCGATATCGCAAAGGAATTATCCCGGCTGGTAAGCCCGGAAAAATTCGATGATTGTTTCCTGCCTGTGCTTGCAGGCTCACAATTCAGGGTGGACACCCGTTTTTTTGACGCCATGGACCGCATCCTGCAATCCAAGGGCACCTTACAGGCGGAACAGCTCGCGGAAGGCATCAGCGTGCGCCAGCTCCGCCGCCTGTTTGACCAATACGTAGGTGAAAGCCCGAAAACATTCAGCAAAGTGGTGCGGTTTCAGCAGATCCTGCAGGCCAAACCATCCGTGGAAAGCCTTCGCAGGAACAAGATATTTTATGACGCCGGGTATTACGACCAGGCGCATTTTATCCGCGAATTCCGCGCCATGTACGGCCTTCCCCCCAATACCGCCCTTAAATGATTATGTCCGATTTTTACAATGCCATAATCGCCTGAATACCGAATTTTGTTTCATAAAACATGTAACCTTATGAAACTGAATGCTGGCGTCCTTACCAACAAACTGGCCGAATCCAAAAAGTTCTACACGGAAGTACTCGGCTTTGGCGTAACCTTTGAAAATGAATTTTACCTGCTGATGCATACCCCTGGCCGCACCGCTGAGCTCAGCTTCCTGCTGCCCGATCACCCGAGCCAGCAGCCGCTGTTCCAGCCTGCTTTTGAAGGGAGAGGCATGTACCTCACCGTTGAAGTGGAAAATGTGGACGAATGGTATGAAAAGCTGCGGCAAATGGGCGTGGATATCAAAATAACGATGCGGGAAGAGCCTTGGGGCGACAAACACTTTGCCATTCAGGACCCGAACGGCGTGGGGATCGATATCGTCACCTATGCGCCGGCGGAATAAGCATACATAAAACACAAACCCCGGAGCCATTCCGGGGCTTTTTTTGTCCCTTATGCCCCTATAACCTGTCCCGCCCGCACCCGCTACCGGCACGATAATTAATGTAATTTCAGGTATGGAAAATAACATACAGCGCCTCAAAGTATTTGAAGGCATATGGCAGACAAAAGGCACCGGCAGGCAGGAACCCGTGATAACAGTGGAAGGAACCGATACCTACAAATGGTTCCCCGGCGGGCATTTTATGGAGCATTGGGTGGATGTGAAAATGGGAAAAGAACATATGCAGGCGCTTGAAATGATCAGTTATGACCCTGAAAAGAAACAGTTTTTCCTGCAATACTGGAACAATACCGGCAGTATGAGCGCCATGCACGGGACTGTGGAAGGTAACAGCTGGACATTCTTCAGTGAAACCGAACGCGGTACGTTCACCTTCAGCGCGGACGGCAGGCAGATCACCGGCACCTGGGAACAAAGCGAAGACGGCGGCAAAACCTGGAAACCATGGATGGATATGGTACTGACGAAGACCGCATAAAAAATCCTTATATTGAGGAAAAGGAAATACCTATGCCTCGCCTGTTCCTATCGCTGATCCTGGGTTTAATGCCTTATGTTTCATTTGCCCAGCACAATATTGCCTGCATCAATGACCCGGATGGTTTTACCAATGTTCGCAAAACGCCCGGCCTGCAATCTGAAATAACCGGGAAAATAATCAATGAAGAATTCTTTTATTGCGAACCCAATGCAAACGAGTGGTGGAAGATAACAATGAATGGTATGGAAGGATATATACACCGCAGCCGTGTTCGGATGTTAAATGACCTGCCAGACAGCGTGAATGCGGATATTTTTCAACGCAACTTTTCCCAATATACCCAGCAGGTTAAAAAAAAACACGATATCTGGTTGAAGTATAACGAAAAGGAAAAAAGGTGGAGAGATCCGAAAGACAGCCTGGCTTATAAAAAGGCGCGGAAAGAACATGGAAGACAATTCGAAACAAAGCTGGACCCATTGATGCTGGCGTTCAGTCCCTATTTCTGCCGCACGAGGGATACAGCCACGCTTATCCTGGTGTTTAGATACATGCTTACTGATACCGGCTCTGCCAGCGAAACACCTGATGATACTGTTGGGGAATGTTACATTTGCCAGCCGGAGACCGTTTTGCAGGTCATAGCCGGTTTTCCCCGCAAGGAACGCGGCGGGCTATACGCCGCTGTAGAATTAGGGCTGGTGAACCATTCTTTCGGGAAAGAAAAAGAAACAGTGTATCAAAGGCTTTCCAAACAGCTCAAAGATGCGGAAAAGGCCCCCTGATCATTGCAGGTATTCCAGCAGCTCTATCCTGTTCCCGAACACATCGCGGAAAAAGAACCGCTCGCGCCCGGTGATCACCGAAGAATAGGCGATCTCGATCCCTTTGTTTTGCAGGTACGTTTTGGCCGCCTCCAGGTCTGTGACCTCAAAAGCGGGGTGCCGCCCGGAAATATGGTCGGGTAGGTTATCTTCTTCCACCAGGTGCAACTGTACATCGCCCGCCTCAAACCAGGTAGCGTTCCGCGGATGCTGCCCCGGGATTTCCTTCAGCTGTAAAATACCCCCGTAAAATGCCCTGGCTTCGGCGGTTTTGCCTCTCGGGATCATTACCGCCACGTGATCCAACCTTTTAATACTGATCATCACTGGTTAAATTTCTGATTCACGGGGCAAATATCAGCAGATTTGCAGAATAAATGCTAAACTCGTTTAGCAAATTATGATATTATTTTGAAAAGGAAGCCCGGCGGGAGCTGGCATCTTCTTTGCTTCGAGTTGATATATTTGTATTCAAATGCCACCTGTAATGAAACACACCTACCTTGCCTGCGCCTTTTTTGTATTGCTCTTTTCCGGCTGCGAAACCACCCAGCAGATCATTAATAACCTGCCCACCACCACAACGGGCCAGCCAAACAGCCTCCAGATAGCCTCGGGGCTAAGGGAAGCGCTTACCATAGGCACTCAAAATACCGCCAACCGCCTCTCAGCGCCAGACGGCTTTTTCGCTAATGCCATGCTCAAAATACTGATGCCCCCCGAGGCGCAGAAGGTAGAATCCACGCTGCGCAATGTAGGGCTGGGCGGCGTAGTGGACAAGGCCGTTCTTGCCATGAACCGCGGCGCTGAAGAAGCCGCCAAGTCCGCCGCTCCCATCTTCATCAACGCCATCCGCCAGATGAGTATTACCGATGCCATCGGCATCCTGCGGGGAGGCGATTTTGCCGCCACCAATTATTTCAAACAGAAAACCACAGCCGCACTCACCACCGCATTCAGCCCGGTGATCAACAATGCGCTGAAAAAAGTGGACGCCACCAAATATTGGGCGGATGTATTCACAGTATATAACCGCTTCTCAAAAACCCCGGTGAATACAGACCTGACGGCCTACGTGACCGAACGGGCCATCAACGGTATATTTTATGAAGTAGGACTGGAAGAACAAAAAATAAGAAAAGATCCCGCCGCCCGCGTGACCGACTTGCTGAAAACAGTATTCGGCAGCCCACTTGCGCAGAACCGCTACTAAAAGGAGTTATTCAAGATATTTACCGTATGATAAACTGCCTGAGCTGGCAAAGAGGATCGATGAAGTGATCCCTGAGCTGGAGAAAAAAACGACGTTTTAGGGTTTTAATAAAATACTCATTTCTGCTTCCCCTTGCGGGGCTTTTGAATATCTTTTAAAACCTGTTTATTTTCGCCATCAAGCTTTCGTTGAATTTTTTTAACATCCTCAGCCGGGGGCAGTTGTTCTGGTTTTACTCCCCTTTCATGGAGCATTTTCCTCACCGCCAGATTATTATCTATGTGTTCTTTAGATATCGCATTTTCACCTGCAAGATCTTTCTCAATAACGTTGTGGCTTGTTAGCTCGCTTGCAAAATCCTTCGCCTTAATAGTAAGTGTCGGTAAAAAATCGGCCAAGGGCCTACTCTCAGGAACCCTCAATTTCTTTTTCATATCTGCGGTATTAAAACCTCCAAACAATGCCTGATCAACCTTACTCCTGATTATAGCAAACCCCCTTTCATCAACTCCCCGTTCGAAAATCACACCGGAAAGTTTGTTTTCCGATTTTGATAATTTCTCTCTTGCATTAACCCGGGCAATATCTATTAACCGCTGTTCTATTATTTCCTGCTTCCTCGTTTGAACCGCAAAATAAGTCTGTGCGAAAGCAATCTCCGACTTCCCCGCATCACCATTCTGGGCAACCAGGTAACATGCATACCTAGAAAGTGCCATATCATCAATTTGGCGTTGAGCTCCTTTAGCCAATCCGATCATTTTCCCGATATCAGCAAAATGATCAGAAATCTTAGCCCCGGCATTATGACAGGCCTTTTTTGCTTTTTCAAGCACTTTAGCAAAAATATTTAAATGATTGCACCCGCCCCAAAGCTGTTTTTCCCGATCGCGTAACTATATTTCCCTTTTGCGTAACAGTTACGATTTTCCCCTTCCTACATTTGCGGCTCAGCTTCAGACTAGCCAACATGTACAGATATATACTCTTATGCGCCTGCATTTTGCGGGCAGGCATTTCTTTTGCCCAAACCGACACCACCGCCGCCGGCAAAGACCTGCAGGAGGTAGTGGTCACTGCCACGCGAAACGAGCAGCAGGCAGGCAAAGTGCCCATCCCCGTCACCATCATCAACAAACAGCAACTCCGCTCCATGGGTGCGGTATTGCTGCAGCAGGTACTGGCAGAGCAAACCGGCCTGTTCATCACCCCGGACCATGGTACCGGTGTACAGATGCAGGGGCTGGACGCGCAATATGCCCTTATCCTCCTCAACGGCGAACCGCTTATCGGCCGCACCGCCGGTACTTTGGACCTCAGCCGCATCATGGTCGGCAATATCGAAAGGATAGAGATCATCAAAGGCCCCGTGTCTTCGCTCTATGGCAGCGACGCACTGGCAGGCGTGATCAATATCATTACTGACAGCAAAAGCCGCCAGGGTTTTACCAGTATAGACAGCCGTTACGCCACCAACAATACTTTTAATGCCAATGCGGAAACCCGCCTGTTCGGCAAACGCAGCGCCTTCAGCGCCAGCGCCGGATATCTCAGCAGCGACGGTTATACCCTGGGAGACGGCGCCGGAAGCCCAACCTCCGCGCCTTTCAGATCACTCACCCTGCAATCCCGCTGGCAGCAGGACTGGAGCAAACAATTACAGACATCCCTCTCCGGCCGGTATTACCGCCAGCGGTACGACAGCTACTTCCAGGATACCAAAGGCACCGTGGACGATATCGGGAAAGAACAGGACGCCAATATTTCCCTCCAGGTAAAACATACGCCCAACCAGGATTTCAGGCAGACGTTCCGGTTGTATTACTCCCGTTATCACACGCAGGAAGACATGATCTACCGGCAGAACAAAGCGATTTACGATACTTCCTACTTCACCCAGCAATACATCAAACCGGAATACCAGCTGGACTGGCAGGTACATCCCAAACACCTGCTCACGGCAGGATTGGGATATGTGCGCGAATCCGTTGAAGCCACCCGGTACGATGAAAAGATGGCGTTTAATACCGGGTATCTTTTCCTCCAGGAAAACTGGCAGCCGGCAGAACGCTGGAATATATTGCTGGGCGGCCGTTTCGATATGCACGATCAATACCCCTCGCAGTTCAGCCCCAAACTGTCTGCCTCCTATAGATTCCTGCCGCAGTGGCGTGTGATGGCTTCGGTGGGAAGAGGATACCGCGCCCCGGATTTCAGGCAGCTGTACCTGCATTTTAATAACGCCGCCGTGGGTTACACCGTGGCCGGCACCCGGCTGGCAAAGGATATACTCCTCCAGATGCAGCAACAGGGCCTGATCCGCCAACTGTATGTGGATCCGGAGAACCTGAACGAACTGGATGCGGAAAGCTCTTGGTCGTACAACCTGGGCGTGCAGGGCAAACCTTTCAAAAGCAGCCATGCCAAGATGAATTTCTTCTACAACAAAGTGAGCAACCTCATCGATACACGCCCTATTGCCGAGAAAACAAACGGACAGCGGGTATTCAGCTATATCAACCTCAAAAGCATTGCCACCTGGGGCGCAGAAGCCGAATGGGAACAGCAGATCGGGGAACATTTCCGCGCATCCGCCGGTTATCAATACCTCATGAGCCGCGACAATGAACTGTACAAACTGGTAAAAGACAAACAGGTATACACGCAGGATAAAGAAACACGCGAAACACGTGCGCTCAAAAAGAGCGAATACTTCGGGCTGTTCAACCGCAGCCGCCACACCGGCAACTTCAAGCTCAGCTACATCCATACCCGCCTGGGCCTGGACTTCAACGCCCGGCTGCTGTACCGCGGCAAATACGGTTTTGCCGACGAAAACGGGAACCAGGTGCCGGATACAGACAGTGAATTTGTAAAAGGTTACGCCACGGTAAACGTTGCGGCGGCCAAACTGCTGCTGCAAAACCGCCTGCGGATACAGGGAACGGTGGAAAATCTTTTCGGGTATACGAACGCTTCCTATATCCCAACCCTTCCAGGGCGGCTGTTTTCAGTAGCGGTCGGTTACACGTTCAATCACTAAACAAACATTTAATCATCATTCACTTATAAAACGTATAAAACGCAGTATATGAAAAGACAGAAATTTTACCTCGGCGCATTGGCTGTAGCGGCATTTTCCATCACCGCCTGCAGCAACGACGATGATGTGAAGCCTGAGCCCAAACCGACCATCGTATCTACCACCGCCGTCAACGTGAACGCGGACGCGGCAAATACCGGGAAATTCACCCTGTTCAGCTTCGCGGACAATAAAGTGATCGCCAATGCGGATTCCGCCACCACCAAATGGGACATCGGTTTCAGGGCTACCACCATCATCATCAACGGCGGCACCAGCGGCCCCGGCAGCGCACAGGCGCAGGTACTCACCGGCGTATACAACGAGCTCACCGCCGCGCCCGAAGCAGGATATGCCGCGGACGGAGCTACCAAAGCGATCACCGGCTGGTACAATTACAACATGACCACGCACATCATTTCACCGGTAACAGGTAAGTTTTTTGTACTGAAAACCGCCACCGGCAAATACGCCAAAGTGGAAGTGACCAGCTATTACAAAGATGCACCCGCTTCACCGACCCAGACTTCCGAATCCCGTTATTATCATTTCAGGTATGTATACCAGGCAGACGGTACGCGCAATTTTAAATAAACCATAAAGCTTTTCATCAATGAAAAAAACGATCATCTCCGCTATTGCCCTTGCTTTCGTAGCAATGAACGGCAACGCGCAGGACAAGCTCGCACAGGACAAAGCCGCCATCAAAAATCTCTGCGGCTGCCACGACGTTACATTCGAATATTCTGAAACATTCCCGGCAGACACCAATTACAAGCCGAAAGGTTACAAAAAGACCAGCGGCGCCATTGAATACATCACTGTAGCCGAAGAAGGCCCGCGCCGCATCGTGCTCCAGCACCTGCTCATCGCCGGTGGCGATGTGATCAAACACTGGACGGAAGATTGGCAGTACGAAAACCGCACCCTGCTGAGCTTCGACAAAGACGACCAGTGGAAAAAAACAGAGCTCCCCGCCGCAAACGTAAAAGGCCAGTGGACGCAGAAAGTATTTGGCGTGGACGATGAGCCCCGTTACGAAGGCTCCGCCAGCTGGGTACATGCGGATGGAAGGCATTACTGGGAATCCACCAGCAGCGCTCCCCTGCCCCGCCGCGAATACACCACCCGCAGCGATTACAACGTGCTCGTGCGCACCAATCACCACGAGATCACTTCCAAAGGCTCCATCCACGAGCAGGACAACCAGAAGGTAGTCCGCACAGACGGAACCGACAAAGTGATCGTTGGCGAAAAAGGCCTCAACACCTACAACCGCGTGGACGATGCACAATGTGAAAAAGCCATCGCCTGGTGGAATGAACACAAAGCCTTCTGGGCGCTGGTACGCAAAGGCTGGGACCAGCTTTACCAGGACAACTCCACCGTTACACTGCAGAAAAAAGTGAACGATACCCCGCTGTACAAAGCCATGGGTGAACTGGAGAAAAAAGCGCACGACAAAGAACTGACCGGCGCCGCACTCGAAAAAGCCATCGCATCCACCTTGCAGCAGTTTGCAGGCAGGAAGGACGTGAGCATGAAATAATTCAACCCTGAGAAAGTGATCCCGTTCCTGGTTCTTCCGGGAGCGGGATCTGTATTTATAGTCAGTTCATTTATCAGCTAATGAATAGAGGGCGCCAAATAATTGATTATCTACACAAAAGCAAAAGGCGGCTTCTCTTTCGAGAGAACCGCCGATTGTTCCACGTTTCCAGTTACTGAATCAAAAAAAGCCGTTATTAAAAAATACTCCTGTAAAATGTTGCCCCTTCGGCAGCCAGTTCGTCCGCGCTGTTTGCCAGCGGCCGCCAGATACAGGCCGCGCGGGCCAGTTCTTTTGACGGCGCGCCAAAGGTTTCCAGCACGATAGCCCCGTTGTAACCGATCTCTTTCAGCGCGTCGCGGATGCCGGGCCAGTCCAGGTGGCCGGTGCCGGGTGTACCGCGGTCGCTTTCATTGCCCTGCACATGGCAGAGCAGCTCACCGCCTATTTTGCGGATCGAGGCAGGGATATTTTTCTCCTCGATATTCGCGTGAAAGGTGTCCAGCGAAATGCGGAGGCTGGGATGACCGGCTTCTTTTACCAGGTCCAGGGCCTGGTCCACTGTGTTGATCATATCCGTTTCAAAGCGGTTCAGCGGTTCCACTCCCAGCAATACGCCATGATCCGATGCGGCTTTGGCGGCTTCGCGGAGGCCCTGCAGGCACCAGGTTCTTTCCTGCGCCTTTTGTTCAGGGCTTACGATACGCGTTTTGCCGACGGCTGCGTAGAGCGGGCCGGTGAATACGGGACTGCCCATCTGCTCCGCAATGCGGGTACAGTCTATGATGTAATCCAACGCCTGTTTGCGGATGCCTGCATCTTCCGAAGAAAGATCACGGTCCGGCCCGAAAGCGCCGCTGATGGTAATCTTCAGGCCGGTGTCCCGCGCCATGGATTGTAATTGCTGCCAGTCTATCAGTCCCGCGTCCTCCACCGCTACCTCTATGATGTCGTATCCGGCTGCTTTGATCTTTTGCAGCAGGTGAAACGATGCGGTGGAAAAAGGAGAAACCCAAACGAATGTGCTAACGCCTCTCTGCATATGCTTAACTTTCAAAATCAGGTATCTGTATACGTTTGCCGTTGTTCATCGCGGACTCGTGCGCGCAGATGCCCGCGCAGGTGTAGTTTGCCGCAATGTGCGCATCCACCGCGGAATAACGGTTTTCTGTGATCGCCGCGAGGAATTCCTGCACCAGGTGAGGATGCGAGCCGCCATGGCCCGCGCCTTGCAGGAAAGACACGTGATTAGGATCGTCTATCTTTTCCCTTTTGGTAAAATGCGCGATCTCCGGGATCAGCAAAGCGTCCGTATCGGGTACATTGATGCGTTTTGCGTTTTCGCCGCCGTCGAAGATGACGTGTTCTTCATCCTGCAACTGCTCCCATTCGAAAGACATTTTAGTGCCGTATACATCATAACTTTCACGGTACTGGCGCACCACGTCAAAAAGAGAACGGGTGGCCTCGGCTACCACGTCGGAATTTTTGAGGGTGAAGGTGGCCGTTTCCACGGCAAAAGGAGAATTGTACCGTTTGGCGAGATCGTCGCTGAGGCGGCCGGAGCCGTGGCATACCACGGATTCAGCTTTCGTATTGTTGATGCGCAGCAGCGGGGAAATCGCGTGCGTGCCGTTCAGCATGGGCGGATACCCTTTCCAGTATTCGTCCCAGCCGGGCATGCTCATATCCTGGATGTGCGAACCGCGTACAAACTGGATGCGGCCCAGCTGGCCTGATTCCGCGAGATGCAGGCCGTACAGGAACTCACGGGTGTACAATGCGGTTTCCATCATCATATACACTTTGCCTGATTTTTTTCTTGCTTCCACGATGGCTTTACAATCTTCCACCGTCATCGCCATGGGAATGGTGCAGGCGGTGTGTTTGCCCGCATTCAGGGAGGCCAGTGTCATTTTCGCGTGTTCGGGCACGGGTGTTACAATGTGGATAGCATCTACGTCCGCGCGTTTAGGCACATCTTCGTAATTGGTAAAGATGAGGTCATCATCCAGGTTAAACTTTGCTTTCAGCTCTTTCAGCGTTTCCGGATTGCGCGTACAGATACCTACGCGTTTGATGGCGGGATGGTTCTGATAAATGGGTATAAACTCTTTGCCAAAGCCCATTCCAACGATTACTACCGTGATCTGTTTCATTGTATATTCTGATTTGTTATTGAAAATTTATTTACGCGCCGCCCATTTCACGGCATTCCGCAGGATGGTCTGGTATGCTTCCAGCTCATGGGAAGCTGCATCATGGCCCAATGCAAAGCCTACGATACGCGCCTTCGGATTTTTCACCACAAACAACGCGGGATGCGTTACGCCAGCTTCGTTTTTGCTGGTGGCCAGCACACGGATGCCGGGGCCGGCGGGGTCTTCGTTGTAGTGATACAGTTCATCATCCAGTTTAAAAGTTTTGGGAACATTTTTGGTGATGGGATGTTTGGAATCATTCACCGTAACGGTGAAAGGGCCGTATTTTTCATGGGAACGGCTGCCGCCGCTGACCAGTTTAAAATTGTAGGTAGGCCAGTCTCGCCAGTTGTACCAGATGGATGCATGCGCCAGCACCAGGCCTTTACCCGCATCCGTAAATGCGAAAATGGCTTTGCGGGTCACGGAATCCTTGATGGGTTGGTTGTTGGAGAGCATCAGCACGTCTGTTTCAGGCAGATGTTCCAGGATGGTGGTGGGATCGTCTGTATAGGTAACCGTGGCCAGGCCGCCTTTCCGGAGCGTGGCGGCATCTTCTTCTTTGTACCAGCGGTTAAAATCGTGCGAGCCGCCGCCGCCGACCATCAGCACGCGGATCTGCGCCGCCAGCGGATTAGCTGCTATCAGCAATGCCAGGCCGAGGCCAAGGCGCATAATTGGTTTGGAAATGTGGTGTGTCATATCGTTTAATTGATTACTTGCATAATACCGTTCATTCCCCGCCAGTGGCCCGGGAAAGTGCATACAAAAGGATATTCCCCCGCCCTGGAAGGCGCGGTGAAGCGAAGGCTCACTGTTTCGCCGGGGCTTACCAGTTTCGTGGCCCATAATACTTCCGGCACTTTGGGCACGTATTGCATTTTGGAAGCCTGCGGGTCGCGCACCATCGCATCGGCCGCTGCGCCTACTTTGGGCAGGGTGCCGGGTTTGAGGATGAGCAGGTTGTGCTGCATGCCGTCCGGGTTTTCCAGCCTGATGGTCACTTTCTGGCCGGCTTTTACGGTGATGCGTTTTTTATCGTACTGCATGATGTCTTTCACTACTTTCAGGTCTATTACGATGCCGGGCGTTTCAGCACCGGGGGCCAGCGTGGATTTTTTCACCGGCCTGTCCAGCTGGAGAGTGGCGTTTTGCAGTTGCCCCGTGAAATTGAAACGGCCTTTGTAATCCGCTACTTTCTGGTCCGGCAGCTGTTCTTCTCCTGCTCTCAGCACTACAGTGGCGGGAGCGGTAAAAAGACCGGGAGCTTTACCTTTCGCGGCTTCTTTACCATCCACCAGGATACGTATATCGCCTGTTTTGAGCAGTTTTGCTTCCACCTCCATTTTTTCGGGCAGCGTGTCTGTGGTGACAGCCTGGTAACTTTTACCCTGCTGGTTCACCACCATGACCAGTTTACCTTCCCGGATATACAAGCCGTAACCGTTCTGCTGGTTGCCATGCGCCATGATGAGCCCTTCCACCGGGCGTTCCCTGCGTTTGCCCACGGTGCCTTTGATGATGATCTCCTTGCCGGTGATGTCCGGCGGGTTTTGCATGATAGCACGGGGATCGAGGCTGTACACGGTTTGTTCCAGGCTTTTGATCACATTTTTAGCGAAGGCGTTGGGTGCGCCGGTAGCAGCCGCAGCCAGGAATCCATCTTCATGGGTCACCGCCGCGGCAAACAGCGCGCGGCTGAGCCAGGGGTCTTTTGCGTTCTGTGCATTCAGCGCGGCTTTGAAAAGCAACGCACCTGTTTCTTTAGATGCAGGGTAATCTGCCAGACTTTTTAACACCGCCAGCCGCACCTGCAGGTTGCGGTCGTTGATAATATTACTTTGAAGGATGGCGGCCAGCCCTTTCTTCTCTTCTTTTAATACTTCCACCGCGGCCTTGCGCACGCCCGCGGCAGGATGTTTCAGCGCCCGGGTGATCACCGCCATGGAAGCGGCATCGTATGCACCGAGCCCCTGCAGCGTCCACAGAGCATGTACGGCCGGGCCGTTCAGCCCTATTTCATCCACTTTCACATCCTGTATGATCTTATACAGCGCGGGAATAGCCTCTTTGTGCTGCCCTTCCACCAGCAGGCGCTGGGCCGTCATGCGCCAGAACATGTTGTCGTTTTTCAACGCAGCCGTCAATCCCGGCACATCGCCGGCTTTCAGTTGCATGGGCGCGCTGGTTTTGCCTTTTTTGTACACCACCCTGTATATGCGGCCATGCGCCACGTCACGGAGTTTACTTTCAAAAGCGTTGCCTTTGCCATGGGGCTGCTCAGTGAAGGGCAGTACCATTTCGCGGGGGGCCTGTTCTTTTACGAATACGTTGTGCTGGATGATGAAGTTGTACCAGTCCGCCACCCACACCGCCCCGTCAGGGCCTGTTTGCGCCTGTACCGGGCCAAACCATTCATCTGAACTGGCCATGAGGTTCCAGCCGTCTTTTTCTTTAAAGCCCGCGCCATCCGGCTCTATCACGGCTTCGTGCACGAGGCGCACGGTAGGTTCGTTAATAAACGCGATACGGTTCCAGTAGGATTTCGGGAAGTTTCGCGCGGTATAAAAATGATGCCCGGTGGCGGAGGTGAAGCCGCCCATTACGTCCACCTGGCGCAGGTTCGGCGTCATGGCGTGTACATCATAGTGACCGTCTATCTTCTGCACCGCGTCCAGCGGTTGCGCGCCGCTGAGCGTGCGCTGCAGGAAGCCGGCGGGCATGGAATAATAGGCGCTGTGGGTATTGTTGGCAGTGGAAATGAATACATGGTTGTCTTCTGTGAAACCAAGGCCCCAGGTGTTGTTCGAGGTTTTGGCCAGGAAGTTGAAATCTTCGCCGTTCGGCTTAAAGTTGTATACGCCCATGGGGAAACGAAGCGGTTTGCCGTTCATCGTACCGTCAAAGCCGGAGAAACCCACCACGCCCCATATCCGGTTGTTGAAGCCGTAAATAAGGTTGGAAGGGCCGGCGTGCGTGTCCTGTTTGCCCCAGCCGGTGAACAGTACTTCGCGCACATCTGCTTTATCGTCCCCGTTCGTGTCTTTCAGGAAAAGGAAATTGGGCGCCATGGATACGATGGCCCCGCCGTTTGTGAGCACGATGCTGGTGGGGATGTTCAGGCTGTCCGCGAAGATGGTGAACTTATCCGCTTTCCCGTCACCGTCTGTATCCTCGCATATTTTGATGCGGTCGTTTGCGGCGCTGTCTATTTCGGTGAATGCGTTCGGATAATCCACGGATTCCACGATCCAGAGGCGGCCGCGCTCATCCCAGGTCATGGCGATGGGTTTGGTGATATCCGGCTCGGCTGCAAAAAGTTTGATCTCGAAATCCACCGGCACCTGCGTGAGTTTGTTGGATTGTTCGGGACTCAGCGCTTCCTGCATTTTCGGCACGAGGTACCGTTTGGTATAATCCGCAATAGTGTCCGAGTTATAAATATCCACGTCCGGTATGTTAGCCGCGATGATCTGCTGTCTTACGTTTTCGCCGAGCGCCCAGGAAATGCTGTCTTTCATTTTATCCAGGAAAAGCAGCTGTTTCCATTCTTCATCTTTCGTACCTTCCTTGGTGTAAAAGATGCGGCCTTTGCCTTCGGTGCCGGATCTGGCCGCCCATGGCGCGTTTTTGAACATGGCGGCGCCTTTGTTCAGGATCACCAGCCCTTTCCCCGAGGCTACGAACTGCTTCAGGGCTGCGTCCCTCGCGGGTGTGAGCAAAGGCGCGGAAGCGTTGATGATCACCCCGTCGTACGCTGAAAGGTTTTCCGCGTTCAGATCCGCGGCGTTTTCGGTATAGGTGAGATTGATGCCGCTTTTAAACAATTTGGTGGCCAGCCAGGTGGCGTGTATCGTGCCCTTCTGCCCCAGGAACAGTACTTCCGCTCTCCTCCCGCCGTCGTAATTGGCCGCGAAAGTGAAAGCGCATAAAGCTCCTGTGATCATCAATACAATTAATCGGTTCATGCTGTCATTCTTTGAAATAAATATTGTGTTAACCCGGGGTGACAATAGATGAGGTGTTCTGGGGGAACAATGGATGATGTATTTATCATTTCCTAAACACACATTTTAAGCCTCCGTACGCACAGGTGGCAGCAGCACGGGTTTGTAGCCGCCGCGGGAACGGAACCAGAGTATCATGCCTGCATATCCTACCAGCATAATCACCGGGAAGATGGATACGGTGCGGAGTGCGTCTTTTTTGGCGTTCTCGCGCACGGTCTGGATCGTAGCCAGTGTTTCAGGCGACGCGGCGGATAGTCTGGAAGCATCCAGTACTTTGTATGCGCCAAAGAGGCTTTGTCTTTCTTCGGTCACATATGTGCTGTGAAGAGCGGTCTGGTTAGCGACATCATACGTGGCGAGGTTGGCGTCCAGTTTTTTATCCTGTACAAAACCCAATATCACCGCGCCTATCACGCCTACGCCCACCTGGCCCACGGCGCCGGTAAAGTTGAGCGCCAATACGCCGCCTTTGGGAAACTGCTCAGCCACAACGCCCAGCATCGTGCCCCATAGGAAGGTTTTGCCCAGTGCGTATACGGTAGCCGCCAGGATGATATAAAAACCAGTTGAAAATGAGAGGAACTGCAAGCCTGCAAACGCGATCAATGCGCTCACGGCCAGCAGCCCGAGGGGTGAAAGTTTATGAACGAAAGGCCCGGAATAAAAACGGAGGATAGCCATAATGATGGACGTATAGATCAATACCCATCCGCCTTTGAACCCTACCTTCGCCATTTCCGGCGTCATCAGGTCAGTGATCCAGCTGTCTGTGCCCAGCTCAGTGGTAGCCAGCAGGATCATGATGAGCAGCAATAAAATGAACATCGGCCGGCCCCAGCTGCGCACCACCAGGCCCACCGCGCCGGTAATGGCCAGCGTCACCACGATCTTGCCGGTGAGCGACCAGTCCAGCAGGCTGCCGATCTGGAACGTACAAAGAGACACGATGATAAAAATGCCGCCGATACCTACTTCCTTCACCATATCCAGGTAGGATATACCAGCCTGCACGCGCTCGCTGACAGGGAACACGCGGTTGAAGATCATCACGCCGTATGCCAGCACCGGCACAAGAATGAAGCCCATCATATAGGTCCATTTCACACCGGTGTGCATGAGGAAGATACCGAGCAAACCCGCCAGTACCATGCCCGCCGGCCATCCGGCGTGCAGTATGTTCAGCCATTTTGTTTTTTCTTTCGGGTAAAGACTTGCCACCACGGGGTTTACCACCGCTTCGGCCGCGCCATTGCCCAGCGCGAACAGCAGGGTGCCGTAATACAGCATCCAGTAACCGTCCGCCAGTACCGTAAGCAGCACGGAGCCGCAATGGCAGAGGAATGCGAACACCATAGCGCTTTTGTACCCCACCTTGTCTATGATCAGGCTGAACAGCACGATGCTGATGCCGAAGGGCCAGAAACTCACACCAAAGATCTCTCCCTGCTGGGTCTTACTGAGGCCGAACTGTATGCCCCAGCCATCCATCAGGAAAGAGCGGAACACAAACCCGAAGGCGGATGCCACCAGTACGGTAAAACAACCCCAGAACAGCAGCCTGTCCCCGTTCTTAGGCCGGGATGAACCGGTCTGTACCTGCTGCACGGAGGCAGATGATATCATATCCATACGAATAATTTAATGTCGGTTAACGCTTGCCGGTCAGGGATTTGATAAGAGCAGTCTCCGCCGGGTCGTACGGCACGCCGTTCTGCCGGAAAATGTCGTGGAACCATACTTTAGGCTCGCCGCCGTCTTTCATGGGCGTGTCCCAGGCATAGATCGTATTGCTCTTTCCGGCTACCAGCCCCCAGTTGATCGCGATGATCTTTCTTTCCTTCAGGCCGGGCAGGATGTTTTTAAAGAAACTTCCCCTCGTGCGCGCCATGTATTCGGTGCAGATCAGGGGTTTGCCGGTAACGCGGGCCAGCGAATCGGCCACGCGGAAGTGGCTGTCGTCGTTCGTGTAGTCGTGGTATGTGATAACGTCGGAATTATCCAGTTGATACTGGGTGAGTTCTTTCAGGCGAAAGTTCCACACCCCGGCGCTCAGCGGCTGGTCCGGGTTTACGGCGCGGCCCCAGGCAAATACTTTTTGCAGCAGCGGCATGCTTTTGTTGCCATAGTTGGAATTGCCGGGCTCGTTGTATACGTCCCAGAGGAGAATGCGTTTGTCGTGTTTAAATGCGGTGAGCACTGCTTTTACATACGCTTCGAGTGTGGAGATGAGCGCGGGCTCGGTATGTAATAACTTACCCGGGTCCTGGAGCCATCCGGAATTGTGGATGCCCGGTTTGGGAGCGGGTTGCAGGCCTGGTTTGTAGGTATCGTTCCAGCAGTCATCGAAGATGACAAAAACGGTTTTAATACGATGTTTGTCCGCAATGGCAAGGTATTGTTTCATCCGGTCCAAGAACCCTTCCTTGTCCGTTTCCCAGGCCAGGTGATGCAGGTATACGCGCATCACGGTCATGCCGATGCCGGCGGCATAACCCAGATCACGGTTGATGGTCACGGGGTCGAAGGTTTCCTTCTGCCACATTTCCAACTGGTTGATGGCGTTTGCGGGATAAAAGTTGGCGCCCGCCATCCAGGGCACCTTCTGGTACCATTCATTTGCCTTTTCTTTTGACCATACCGCCCTTTCCGCCTGTGCATTCGTTTGCAATGCGGCAGATAATAAAAAGAGCAGCAGCACACATTTCATTGGGAGATTTTTCATTCGTATTGCCAGTTTTGTTTTGCTGATGGAAGGCGGCTGCTCTCCCGGAAGAGCAGCCGCGCATATTTTGATCTACGTTGATTTTCGATCTGTTACAAACTCAGTTTTACCACGGGTGAAAATATCATATCCTCCACCCCGCTCACTTTCAGCCCGATGCGTGCGTACACGTAGCTCTGGGCTGGCACAAGCACAGGGATGGTTGCGCTGAGGGCCACATTGGCCGGATCTGTGATCTCCGCACCTGTCTTGCCGGCGGATGCTATGTTATAGTTGCCCGCGCCGGACACAAAAGCGGATTTGTTGATATAAAGGTTCACCCTTTCGATATCTCTTGCATTGGCGTCTGTGATGATCTTTTCGATGTTAAACACGCCGTTCACTTTGCCCGCGGCAACACTCAGCTGTGCGTTGCGTATCATGTAATAAGGCGTTACTTCCAGGTTGAGCGCCTGGCTGCCGTTCATTCTCACGGTGATGGTATCGGGGTTGCCGGCGGCTGTTTTTTTCCAGAGGAAAGGCCCCTGGCCGTTGGGGACGATCAGTTTATATTCCCCGTTGAACAGCAGCAGGGAATAACTGCCGTCCTGTTCGAAGGAGGTGTTGCTTACCGAGCCTGTTTTACCAAAGCCAAACTGGTACACCTGGTAAGGCACCTGGTTATATTCCAGATGGATCTCTGCTCCCTGGTATTGCAGCCGTCCGCTCAGCATGGCGGAAGGCGGATCGTAGTTGTCCTTTTTACAGCCGGAGGCTGCCAGAACGGTGAGGAGCGTTACTATAAGATAGTTCAATAATTTCATGATGCCGGAGTTTTTTGGTTAATCCTGGTTCGGTTGTTTCAGGATCTTAGGATTATTTGAACGGATGTTGTCATCGATGAAGGAATAATAGTTCCCCATCCGGAACCTGTTCGTACCGGTTACGAGGGGGCTCTTCACGATCTTGAACAGCCATTTGCCATGATTCGGGTTGCCGGGATTATGCAGCTTGTAGCTCCACAGGCCAAAGGGCTGCGTGTTCCTTTTGTTTGCCGCCCCGATATTGGCCAGGAGGTCCGCTTCGGTCATGGCCACGCCATCCCAGACCACATGCGCGTTGCGCCAGCGTTTCTGGTCAAACAGGATATGTCCTTCAAAGGAAAGCTCCGCCCTGCGTTCGTGCATGATACGCGCCAGGGTGATCTGCGCGCCGGTGAGCGGTGTCACCAGCCCCGCGCGGGCTCTTACCTGGTTCATATAACCCGCCGCTACACCGGACTGGCCCAGTTCAAAAGCCGCTTCGGCCGCGTTCAGCAACACTTCCGCATAGCGGTAACGGACAAAGGGCACTTCGCTGCCGGTACCGCGGGAACCGGAGCCTGCCGCGGGATCAAGGTATTTCCGGAGATAAAAACCGGTTTGCGCGGTATGTTCCTTCCCGTTGATCGGGCCGTCGAAACCTACCACCTGTACGGGACCGGCGCCGCCGGGCAGGGTCTTCTGCTGGCCGCGCTCATCACCGGATACAATGCCGCCGTCCGCCAGCTGGTAACCAGCCCAGATGTCTACCGTACGGCCTTTGAAGGAAGTGCCGGGCAGCATCACGGTGCCGCCGAGGCGGGCGTCGCGGCCGGCGAATATGTCCACCTGCGTGTTGTAAAAGACCGGGGCGCCGCCGCCATCCTTAACCGGCAGCGGGGCGAAGGTGTTATCCAGCTTTTCGAATGACTGCACGAGGTTCAGCGAAGGGTTCAGCCTGCCGCCTTCTTCTTCTTCCGCTCCGTAGCGGGGCTGGTTCACCTGTGTGAATCCATGCACTTTGCCGCTTTTCAGCTTAAAATCTTCGATGAAGATCGTTTCGGGATTTGTACCCTTGTCGTAAAAGATAGAGGCGAAATTTTCGCTCAGATCGGGCTTTTTATTATAAAGACCGTAAGCGCCCGCGCTGCCGTCTATGATCTGCTGCGCTGCCGCGAGGGATTTGGTGAAATAACCATTTGCCATGGCGGCGGGAATACCCACTTCGCCGCCTGCCAGCGCCACCTGCGGGGTATTGGAGCCATATTTTGCGATAGAGCCCGCATACAAAGCTGCACGGCACTCCATAGCCAGCGCCGCACCGCGGCTGGCGCGGGATTTATTGTTCACGTCCGCCGGCAGGTCCATTTTGATGGCTTCGGCTTCCGCGATCACAAAATCATAGATGTCTGATTCCTTCGCCCGGGGATGCTGCAGGTAGGTGGGGTCGCCTTTGAAGTCGTACAGCATAGGCTCCAGGATCAAAGGCACGCCGCCCATCCTTTTTACCATTTCAAAGAAATAGTTGGCGCGGAGGAAACGGCCTTCCGCGAGGAAACGTTTTTTGTCGCCATCAGACAGTTTGGTGGCTGCTTCGCAGCGTTGCAGGAATATGTTCAGCTCCCTGATATAGGTATAATCCCAGGTGCTCCAGAAATTATACCCCCATTCGTTGCGTCTTACGATCTCCTGCGGGGCATTGCTCTGCGAAGGGAAGGTTTCTGAAAAGTCCGCCATGGATTCCCAGCTCCTTACAGTGGAAAAATCCAGCTGGCGGTTGTATAGATTGGCGAGGATAGACAGCACCTGGTTAGGGTCTGAAAACGCCTGTTCGTTCGTAAGGATGGACGTGGGCAGCACGTTCAGGAAATCACTTTCCTTTTTGCAGCTGCTCGCCCCCGCCAGTAAGGTCAATATGCCGAATGATACTATTTTAAGTTTCATGGTTCTGATGCTTGAATGGTTTAGAATGAAAGGCTGGCCCCTACGTTGAACACCTTGCTCTGCGGGTATTGCAGACCGTTCCTGTCGTTGATCTCCGGGTCCAGGTTGTATTCTTTCAGGTTATCGAACATAAACAGGTTGTAAGCGTTCACATATATTCTCGCGCGTTGCGCTTTCACCCTGTTCATCCAGTCCCCGGGCAACGTATACCCCAGCTCGATCGTTCTCGCGCGGAAATAGGTCACGTTGTGCATCCAGAAAGTGGACCACTGGTTATTGCTATGTCCGTGATCGTTGTAGCGGAGGGCCGGATATTTGCCGGGGATCCATTTGCTGTTGCGGTCCCAGATATTTTCCCTGTGCCAGCGGTCCGTGAATATTTTGTTCAGGTTGCCGTCGTTGGTGAAAGGCACTTTCATTTCATGCTCCTGGATCCAGGTGTAGTTGCTGGCGCCGGAGAAGTCCATTACAAAATCCCAGTTGCCGTATTGCAGGCCCAGCTGCAGGCCGAAGTTCATGTTCGGCTGCGAGCCGGAAGCCCAGCCCAGCGGGCGGCGGTCGTTGCCGGTGATCTTGCCGTCACCGTCCAGGTCCGCATATTTCAGGTCGCCGGGCAGCAGGGTACGGTTACCCTGGCCGTCGATGTTCACGGGATAATTGTCTATTTCTTCCTGGCTCTGGAACTGGCCGATGTATTCCAGCACCCATTCAAAACCCTGCCAGCGGCCTTCGCCGGAGGCGAAATACTGGTCTACCGAGTTAAAGAACACGGGGTTGTAACTGGAGATAAATTTGCCGCGGGAGTAGCTGATGTTCCCGCCTACGCGGTATTTCAGCTTCTGGCCCAGTTCGCCGTTGTACTGCAAGTTGAAGTCCACGCCGGTACGGGCGTCCTGGTTGATATTTTCATCGGGGATAGCGTAACCCAGCTCGGAGGGGATCAGCACGTCGGTCTTCCTGCCGCGCAGCCCGTCGCGTTTGCGGTAATAATAATCGATGGCGCCGGAGAGTCTATTGTCGAAGAAACCGAAGTCGATACCAAAGTCCAGGTGCGAGCTTTTCAGCCAGGTGATATTACGGATGGGCGCTCCCCTGTCGCGGGACCCGATGACGGGCTTGCCATCCAGGATGGCTACGCCGTCGTTGTAATTATACCCTTCAATGTAGGAGAATTCAGCCAGGCCGAGGGCGCTGCCGTCGTCACCCAGGATGCCGTAGGAGCCTCTCAGCTTCAGGTCAGACAAAATGCGGTTGTTGCCCAGCAGGTTTTTCATAAAACCTTCTTCGGTGATGCGCCATGCGGCGGACACGCTCGGGAAATAACCCACGCGGCGGTCGGGCGCAAAGAGATAGGAAGCATCACGGCGCATGAGGCCTTCGATGAAGTATTTGTTTGCATAGCTGTAGTTCAGACGGCCTGCGATACCTGTCCTGGCCTGCCTGTAATCCTCATCCCTGTAAGTATCCGCCGTGCTGAAGTAGATCAGCGGCAGTACGTTCGTGGTAGGCACGGAATGTATCCAGTTCACCAGGCGCTGGTTGTTGATACGTTCGGACACGACCATGGCGGACACCGTGTGTTTGCCAAATGATTTGTCGTAGGTCAGCCTGATCTGCGAGCTTTGATTGATCACTTTTTCCTGGTTTCTTTCACGCCATGGGTTGATACTGCCGCCGGTGCGGGTATAGGTATCGTTTGAGGGATCGTAGGTGTAAGTGTCGTAGGTATACTCATGGTTATTCAGCAGGTTGTCCGCAAAATAATACGAGTACAGGCCGGCAAGCTTCAGGCCTTTCACACCAGGGATCTCCCATTCACCGTCCAGGTTCATCTGCAGCTGGCGCCAGTCGCTTTTGTATTTACCGGCGTGTGTGGTGTTGAGATATCCCCAGTTGGTTTCGTTGTGTTTGATATCGTTCAGATAATTGGGATTATCGTTGGCGAAAGGCCTTTCCATGGGCGTATTGCGGAGGATGGCGAAACGTGCCTGCCAGTAGTCGTCCGAATGAGGCACGCCGGGGTTCTCCCTTGTTTCCACCCTTCCGTTGATAGACATGCCTACTTTGAGGCCATTGGCCACGCGGGCGGACACATTGCTCTGGATATTGGTACGTTCAAACTTGTATTCCCTGCCCAGTACCGAGTTCTGGAACAGTCGCGTGGCGGAGAGGTAATAAGTCACTTTCTCGGTGCCGCCGGTGAAGTTCAGGTTATACGTATTTATAGGCGTGTTGCTCTTTACAATATAATCGCGCCAGTTAAAACTCTTATAGCCGTATTCCGTGCCTGCTTTGTATTTGTCCAGCTCGGCCTGTGTGATGTTCGTGGTGATGGGGTTGCCGCCTACGGGCACTACGCGGTTCATTTCCGCTTCGGCTTTCAGGCTCATGTAGTCGTATGAATTATCCAGCACGTCGATGAAACGCGTCCAGCTTTGAACGCCCCAGTTGGCGGAGAGATTGATAGAGCTGCGCTGGCCTAGTTTACCTCTTTTGGTTTGCACCACTACCACGCCATTAGCCGCGCGCACGCCGTAAATGGCCGCGGAAGCGTCTTTCAGGAAAGAGATGCTTTCAATGTCGTTCGGCGAAATATTATTGAACTGGCCCTGGTCCTGCTGCACACCGTCTATTACAAACAACGGCGCGCCCATGTTGCGTATCTGGATGCTGGCGGATGCGCCGGGGCGCCCGTCCGCCATCCTGAAAGACACGCCCGGTACCTTACCGGCCAGCGTGGTGCTCACGGTGGAGCCGCCGCGCACGTTGCCGATTTCATCCGCGGTGACGCTGGAAATGGCATTGGTAAGGGACTTTTTGCGGGTGGAGCCGTAACCTACCACCACTACGTCAGTTAAGTCCGTAGCAGAGCTGGAGAGCGTTACATTGATGCTGCTCCTCCCCCCCACCGGCACTTCCTGCGTTTTAAAACCCACCATGGTGAACACGAGCACTGCATTTTCTTTTACAGTAATGGTGTAATTGCCTTCCATGGTAGAAAGCGTGCCGTTGCGGGTGCCTTTTTCGTATACGGTCACCTGCGGCAAAATGTTGCCCGTGCTGTCTTTCACGGAGCCTGTTATTTTTTGCGTGCCTGTTTGCGCGAGCGCCGGCAGACACAACGCGCCCAGCAACATCAGCAGCAATAAGCGCAGCCGTGTTCCTTTGAGCGCAAAGATTTTAGTGTGTGTAAATTCGTTCATAAGTGAAATTGATTTTGGCAGTTAGGAAACATAGTTCTCCCATCAGGGCGCGTGCATAGTTTTTAAACGCCTTGCAATTGTAGAGTGCGGAATATATTGGAAAAGGGTTCTCCGCGGAACGTGGATCTCTTGTTAGCGAATCATTTTGGTCATCAGCCGGAATTACACAATAGAAGCACGTTCCAGCTGATCCTCCGGCTGGGCGGAAGCTGGTTTACCTGCATCTAACATCAGTTTCATTAACGTTATCCAAAGAAAGAGAAATGATTTTATAACCATTCGCCGATTTATTTCATTTTTTCGCAAAAACGTACCAAATTTCAGCGCGCTTATTTATCGCTGTCCGGGAAAGATCAGGTTATTAATATTATATTTGGATCAGCGCACAAACTAACCACGTTGAAAAAAAGAATATTCATACTGCTGCTGATTGCGCTCTCCGCCGGGCATTCCGCCAACGCCCAGAAGTATTATTTCAGGCATTACCAGGTAGAGAACGGCTTGTCTCACAACACAGTGTTCTGTGTGCAGCAGGACCAGCAGGGATTTATATGGATGGGCACCAAAGACGGGCTAAACCGCTTTGACGGGCATGCATTCAAAGTATTCCGCAACATTCCGGGGGACAGTACCAGCCTTGCTTCGAACTTTGTGTATTCGCTGGACGTGGATCCAAACGGGCAGCTGTGGGTAGGCGCCAGCATTGGATTGTACCGTTACCACCCGGTGACGGAAAGTTTTGAAATGATAAAAGGCACCGGCGCTAAAGGCGTCGGTTCTGTGAAATGCGATAAAAAAGGATTGATATGGTTCATGGAGGGGTATTCCCTTTACAGCTACGACCCGATCAAAGATACGCTCATTCATCACCTGGACCCCGCAGGAAGAGAAGATGCGGTAACGGATATTAACATAGACGATGCCGGCAATATATGGCTGGGCTCCTGGAAAGGCACGGTGCGGACATTCAACAGCAGTAAAGCATTCGATATTTTCAGCCATTCGCCCAAAGTGACCTACAAACAGGTGACCGTCATTATGCCCGCATCCGGCGGCAGGCTACTGGTGGGCACTTCCAACCAGGGGCTTAAACTGCTGGACCCGCACAAGGGTACTTATGAAGACCTCATGACCAGGACGAATAATGACGTCGCTATCTATGTACGCCACATCCTGCATCACCAGGGCGATGAATACTGGATAGCCACAGAGTCCGGCATTTACGTGTACAACCTCGCCACGCGCCGGTACATCAACCTGAAAAAAGAATACAACAATCCCTACTCGCTTACGGACAACGCCGTGTACTACCTCCATAAAGACAAAGAAGGCGGCATGTGGGCCGGCACTTTTTTCGGCGGGAGCAATTATTACCCACGGCAATACACCTATTTCCAGAAGTGGTTCCCGGACAACAGCAGTAACACCCTCAGCGGAAACGCCGTGCGCGAGATCTGTGAAGACCGTTTCGGGAATATCTGGGCCGGCACGGAGGATAACGGTATCAATAAAATAGATCCCGCCACGGGCAAGATCACCCAGTATCAGCCCTGCAGGAATGCCAACGGCATCTCCCATACCAATATCCACGGGCTTTATGCGGAGGGAAATAACCTCTGGATTGGCACGCTGGACAATGGCCTGGATAAAATGGACATCCGTAGCGGCCAGGTGGTGAAACATTACGCCGCCGGCCCGGGCTCGTTTTCCAGCAACTTTATCCTCTGGATATACAAAGCCCGGAACGGCTCGCTGTTCCTCGGCACCGGCTCGGAGCTGGCAAAATATGATCATACAAAAGACGCGTTCCTCAAAACAGACCTGATGCCGAACAGCAACCAGCGCAGCATTGCGGAATCGGAGGACGGCACCATCTGGGCGGCCACGGCGGACAACGGGCTGTACTGGTTCAATGAAGCCACCGGGCAGAAAGGGAACTACCGTCATAATCCCGGCGATACCTGCAGTCTCAGCGCCAATTCGCTGAACACCGTGTTTATAGACAGCCGCCAGCAGATATGGACCGGCTCCGAAGGTTTCGGGCTGAACAGGCTGACACCCGCCACCGGCTGTTTTAAAAGATATACCACCCAACAGGGCCTGCCCAGCGATTATATCTTCAAGGTGCTGGAAGATGACCGGGGCAACATGTGGGTGACCACCTCCCGGGGCCTTGCCTGCCTGAACCCGAATACGGGCGCCATACAGGTGTTTACCAGCATCAACGGGCTGCTGAACGACCAGTTCAACTACAACTCCGGTTACAAGGACAAAAACGGCAGGATGTACCTCGGCAGCGTAAAAGGCATGATCAGTTTTAACCCGGACCAGTTCCTGCCGGACACTTTCGTGGCACCGGTATACATTACCGGTTTTAATGTCAAGAACAAAGCCACGGCAAGGGAAGACAAACGCGCGCTTTTTTTCACCAAAAAGATCGTGCTGCCGTATGACCAGTCGTCCTTCAGCATAGACTTCGCAGCGCTGAGCTTTACCGCGCCCGATATGATCTCCTACGCCTATATGATGGAAGGACTGGACAAAGAGTGGACCTATCTCAAAACCAACCGCATCGTATATTTCACGGATCTGAAACCCGGGCGTTACACCTTCAGGGTGAGCACTACGGACAACAACGGAAAGCTGGGCGACCATCCCGCGTGGCTGGAAATTGAGATCAGGCCGCCTTACTGGGCCACTTCCTGGGCGTATGTTTTATACGCTGTCATCGTGGCGAGCGCCGCTTATTATTTTATCCGGCGGTATCATATCCGGCAGACGCTCAAACACAAACGCAAACTGGAAGAGCTGCAACTGAAAAAAGAAAAAGAACTGTACCAGGCAAAAGTAGACTTCCTCACGAACGTGGCCCACGAGATCAATACGCCGCTTACGCTCATCAAAGGGCCGCTGGAGCAGGTGATAGAAAACCCTGAGCGGCTGCAGGCGAACCGCAATCACCTGCAGATCATGGAACGGAATACGAACCGGCTGGTACAGCTCACGAACCAACTGCTGGATTTCCGGCAGACGGAGGCCACCGGTTTCAGGCTCGATTTTAAACGGTTGAATATCTCCTCCATTCTCCAGGACACCTTTGACAACTTCAGGCTGCCCGCCGCGCAAAAGAAGCTCGATTTCAGGCTGAAAATGACCACAGAAGACATCTATGCGTATGCGGACGAAGAAGGTATCAACAAAATATTCAGCAACCTGTTCAGCAATGCCATCAAGTATGCCGACAAAAATGTAAAAATAACGTTGCGGGAAAACGGGAAGGACATCATCCTTGAAGTAACCAACGACGGCCCGTTGATACCGGAAGAAATGCGGGAGAAAATATTTGCGCCATTTGTGCGCCTGAAAGAGAACGAAAAACAAAAAGGCACAGGAATAGGGCTGAGTATATGCCGCAGCCTGACCGTGCTGCACAAAGGCGAGCTGTATGCGGCACAGTCCGAAGACGGCCTGAATACCTTTGTGCTCACCCTGCCTGTTGGCCAGGCAATATCAACCGAAATATAAACCACCGTTATGCAACCTGTTATTCTGCTTGTTGACGACAACGAAGAGATCCTCGATTTTGTCAGCTCGATCCTTGAAAGCGAGTATACCATCCTCCGTTCGGAAAACGGCGAGGAAGCCATCCGCCTGCTGCACGCGGAAAGCGTGGACCTCGTGATCAGCGATGTGATGATGCCGGAAATAGACGGGCTGGAGCTCTGCAAACGCATTAAGACCACCTTTGAGATCAGCCACATCCCCGTGATACTGCTCACGGCCAAAAACACGCTGCGCTCCAAGATAGAAGGACTGGAAACAGGCGCGGACGCCTATATCGAAAAACCTTTTTCCCCCGCCCATCTCAAAGTGCAGATCGCCAACCTGCTGAGCAACCGCATCAAGGTAAGGCAATACTTTGCCAGCACACCGCAGGCCGCCATCAATACCATGGCGCATACGGGCGAAGACAAGGCATTCCTCAACAGCATCTACGACTTCATTCTCCAGGAGATAGAAAATACGGAACTGGACGTGGATCACCTTTCACGTTTTGCGAACATGAGCAGGATCAGCCTGTACAGGAAGATCAAGGCGATATCCGATCTTACGCCCCATGAGCTGATCAATATCACCCGGTTAAAAAAAGCGGCGGAGCTGCTGGAAGAAAAAAACTATAAGATCTACGAAGTGGCGATGATGGTGGGATACAAATCGCAGACCCATTTCGGGAAAAATTTCACCAAACAGTTTGGCGTAAGTCCGAGCCAGTATGCAATGCAGAAGAAGTAAAGACCACCCGCCAGTTCCGGTACCGGAATAGCGCACGTTATAAAGGGATAAACAGGTCCTTTCCGCTAATATTTCTACCGGTTGTAATCTTGGTAGCAGGTGTATTCGGTTGCGGAGGAGCCGGAATTTAACGCCAGTGGCTATTCCAGTACGGTTCCGGGTATGCGCATTCCTACCGGCGCAATATCGTCAGATGCACTCGTTGGTTCAAATATTTTACAGGAAATCAGTTGCCTGTGCACTGAAAACAGCTTAAATGCCTTAAAAGTGAATGTAATCGGGCATTCCCGGGGAATGGATACAATTCTTCATAGGTGGTTACGGTTTGTTTTACGTTTGTTTAGGTTATTGATAGAATATGGGTATGCTCATCAAAAAAACGGGTGTACCTGGTAGTACAATTCTCGTGGCCCTAAATTAGCGGAAACACACTATTCCCCGTATAGAGCGAATTCGCAAGGTTTGTAGTATTAATACTACATTGGCAAAAACCGTCCCGGGGAGTGGTGCGGGGCATGTAAAAATGATTACTTTTACGCTGTCTAAGTCTATTTGAACCGCTCCTATGAAAACTGTACTCATTGCGGACGACCACTCTATCGTGAGATTAGGCGTTTCGCATATTATATCCACTCTCTCCACACCCACTGTCGTCGAAGAAGCGTCCACTTTCGACGAGGTGATTGTTTACCTTGAAACGAAACCTTTCGACCTGCTGATACTGGACATCAACATTCCGGGGGGTAACAACCTCCAGATGATCGATGCCGTAAAGCTGCGCCAGCCGCAGATCAGGATACTGATGTTCAGCGGCTACGATGAGCAGTTGTTTGCCATCAATTACATGCAGGCCGGGGCGGATGGTTACCTGGTAAAATATTCCCCTGAAGAAGAGATCAGATCGGCGATCAGCACGGTGCTCAATCAACAGAAATACATGAGTGCCGGCACGAAGGAGCAGCTGCTGAACATGCTCAACTCCCAGCGCGAACCGGTACAGAACCCGCTCTCCATCCTGTCCAGCCGCGAAGTGGAGGTGATGTACCTTCTCACGAAAGGTATTCCCGTTGCGCGCATTGCGGACATGCTGAACCTGCAGGTCACTACCGTGAGCACCTACAAAACCCGCATCTTTGAAAAGCTGCAGATCAGCAATATTGTTGAGTTGCTGGAAAAAGTAAAAATGTACAGTACGGCTAACTGAGCAGGTGCAGCACAACGCTCACCCGGGTGCCGCCGCCTTCGTTCGGCTGCATTTTCAGCCGCCCGTTGATCAGCTGCAGCAGCTCTATCACGATCAGCAGGCCCAGCCCCCTGTGTTCCTCCGGCCAGTGGCTGTCCCCTGCCAGGTATCTCCCCGGCGAATGCATATTGACCCGCTCCAGGAGCTGCGGATGAATACCGATGCCCGTATCGGTCACACGGATGATCACCATATCCCCTATCCGTTCTGTTTCAAGCGTAATGGTGCCCGCAGGTGTATATTTCACCGCATTGTCCAGGAGGTTGTGCACCACCACGCCCAATAGCTGCCTGTTCACCAGGGCCGGCCCGGTCCCGTTCGTATGATGAATGATCCCGACGTTCCGCATCTGTGCGATCGGCCTGAATATACCCGCTTTCTCTTCCAGCAGCTGGTCCAGGTTCAGCATCTCAGACGAGGAACCGTTTACCGAAAACTGCATCTTCATGTACTGGATCAGGTTTTCGATGAGGTGGTACATGCGGTAATGCGTTTCGTAGAGTGCGTCGTGCTGTTTGTCTTTCCCGCGCATGGCGCCGGTCATGAGCAGCAGGAATTTCATGGGGGTCTTGATGTCGTGCGTAATGGCCGCAATGAGGCGCTGCTGCATGAGCGCCTGCTGATGCAGCTGTCTTTCGGAAGATTGCAGGAACTCCAGCGTTTCTTCCAGCCTGCGCGTTCTCTCGGATACATGCATTTCCAGCATCCGGTTTTTGTACTGGCTACGCGCCAGCCTGATGCGCATAAAAACAAACACCAGCAACCCGAGGAAACAGGCCGCCAGTACCCGGAACCAAAGTTTTTCGTACCAGGCTATCTGCACGGTGATAAACACCACTTTGTCAATATAATTCTGCCTGCCAAAACCATTTACTTTCCTGACGCGGAGCCGGTAATTGCCCGAATGCAGGCGTGAGAACGAGATAGAGCGGTCGTTTTCCACCGGCAGCCAGATATCCTCCCCATCGCCTTCCAGCGTGTAGAACAGCTGCACATTGTACCGGTCCCCAAAGTAGGGCGTGCTCACCTCCAGGCGGAACTGCTGGTAGTTGTTCGGCAGCACAACGGTGTCTGTGAGCGCCAGCCTCCGGGTGTCCATTTCCATATTATCTATGAACAGCCCTTTGTCCGGCAGTTCCGCTTTGATACCGGAAGGCGGGAACATCACCAGCCCGTCCAGCGAAGGCAGGGACAGGTTGCCGTTCGGCAGCTTCAGCGCGCATGGCTGGCAGCCCCCGTTGAATTCATTGGTATTAAAACCCTTGTTTTTGCCGTAGTACAGGTAAAAGACGTAGGAAGATTCCCCATGGGCATATGCCAGCAGGTCTTTCCGCGCTACCTGGAAAAGCCCTTTGTTTGTCGTGATCCAGAAATAACCATTGTCATCCTGTGTTATACAATGGGCCGTATTGAGGTATTGCAGCCTGTCCAGCGGCATCTGGTAGGTCATTCCGTTCTCCAGCAGAAAAAAGCCTTTGTCGTAAGTGGTCACCCATAGTTCTTTCCGGGACAGGGAATAGACGCTGCGTACATTATAACCGCTGAGGCCGGCAATGGTATCTACTTTAGCGTTGCTGAGCTTTACCTTGAACAGTCCCCTGCCCGAGCCCACCCACAACACGCCGGGATGTTCGTATGAAAAATAGGTGATATCCTGCACAGCTGAAGTGAACAACAGCGGTACGGGATCAGGCCGGTCCGTGTCCACATAATACAGCCCGGCGTGTTTGAACCCGATCCAGAGGCGGCCGTCTTGCCCGGCGTAGATCCGGTTGATCTCATCGTGCAACTCCCGCACCCATAACAGTTCAGTGAAATCCTTATTGTATTTTAGCAGGTGGCTGTTGGATTTATGCCAGTGATTGCCCTGCTGGTCCGTTTGCATGCTGTAGGCATCTCCAACGTGCTGCTGCCGCAGCAGGGGAATTTCATAGGTTTTACCAGTTTCGTCAAACAAAAAGCCCTGCGGCGTGATCACGCCATTGGTGCCATACACATTTTGCGAATAATACACTTCGTTGCTGCCCAGGCCTGCCCGCCGCGGCCTGAACTGTTTTTTTGTGATCACGAACAGTCCTTTGGTGAAGCTGCCAAGGAAAAGCCGGTGATGCTGCTCGTCCTGGTATACGGAAATAATATCCTGCCGGTGAAACTCAAAATCCTGCAATACCAGCTGGGTATACAGCATGCCGCCTTCCCCTTCCGTAAGGCGGTAGAGGCTGCCGTTCAGGTAGATGAACAGCTGATCCGCCACATAGTTCCAGTAAAGCTCCATCTTGTTTTTATCCGTGTTGTAAGCGGGGTTTTCAGTAATATCCCCGCAAAGGTTTACGGGATGGCCGCCAAGATTATCCAGCATGAGGAATTTCCCTTCAGCGTCGAGGAAATACAGGTGACGGCGGATAGTGAAGAAGTTCCAGGGATTGTTGTGCGCAAAAGGATGGCTGAACAATTTGCGGTCCTTATCCATGTATGAATAGGAATTGCGGGAGATCAGGTAATAAGAACGCGCGCCCGTGGGAATAAGATAATGATCCACCCGCATTACGGATTTAAAACCGTTGGGCAGGCCCACTACGGGGTAAATTCCGGTGGTATCATTGTACACGAAATATTCGTAATCACGGGTAACAGGGAGGTGATTGTGCCAGAATGTGGCCCTGCCGTTGCTGATGCGGATGACCTCCTTTTCAGAGGTGCGGGCGAACAACATTTTTCTTCCGGCATCGGGATAGATGTAGGTCATGCGGCTGGTGCGCAGCGGGAGGTCGTTGCCATTGAAGTTCCTGAACTTCTGCCCGTCAAAGCGTACGAGGCCGTTTTCCGTGGCAAGCCACAGGAAACCGTCGTTATCAGGCGCTATACTTTTTACGCTGTTTTGAGGCAAACCATTCTCATCCGTAAAATTTTCTACGGTGTAAGGCAGTGTGTCTATATCAGCAGCCTGGACGCTGAATGCACGACTAATTAAACCCAATAGTAAAACAAACGATCTCATGGCCGTTTTAAAGAATCCGGTTGGCGTACTATATAAGTGCGTTATTAAAGATATGGACGCTTTAAGCAGCGGGGTTCCGACGTTTCATATACAAAAAAACATAGCTATATAGGAATGGATTTATCCGCTCCATCCGGCGAAAGAAATCTGACAGGCAAATATAAAAATGAATTATTCGGAATCCTAAGCGAAAGTTTGTTTTTTTTGAAATATAACACGGGCGGCAACGGGAACGTGATGTATGGTAAATCTTTCAAAATGAGGCCCATACAAGGGAAGGTGAGAATGAAAAATGCCGGATTTGTCTTATATTTAAGGTAAATTATACCTATGCCCGTAACCCTAACAATGACAGACGAGAGCGCCGGCGGGAAGGTGCTCCGTGAGCTGGAAATATCCTTTGCCAGCGAGCTTACGACAATCTCAGATATCATCACCACCCGCGTTCGTGCTGAAGTGGAAGCCTATAACAATAAGATGCCGGAGTATTTCAACGGCCTCATACAACCCGGCGATGCAGAACGCACCATCAACGGATTTAAGATAAAAGCCCACAAAAAGGTGGATGCCAGCCAGCAATGCGCGACCGCACTCGACGCCTATACGAAAAATGGCTTCTTCGTGCTGGTGGACAATATCCAGTCCACCTCGCTGGATCAGATGGTCCTGATCAATGAAAACACCCGCATCAGCTTTATCAAACTCACGCCGCTGGTAGGCGGATAAAACCTATGCCTTATGGGGATCTTCGATTTTCTGAAGAATAAAAACTCCGGCAACAAACCAGCGGCCGGCAATGACGCGCCGCCTGAAAAAAGCCAGCCACCGGGCGATACGCGCTCTTTTTATCTTGCCATCGGCGAGGCGGCCCACCAGGAAATGCTGCACGAAAGAGCCATCAATTCCATCTCCCCTTTTACCGATAAAAAGGTATTTAAAGAACGTATACAACCGCTGACGGATAAAGAAAAGGTGGCATTAATCGTAACCGCCACGCAGGAACTGCACGCCCTGATGACCGATCACACGAAATTTAACACCTCGAAGGGCAACCAGATGTATCACCTCTGGACCTTTATTATCGAGGCAACGATCAAAGAGAAGATGAACCTGGACGATGAGGATATCCATACCCTCGTGACCGTATTCAGCAGTTACCAATGCACGCACCATGACAACAATCATATCAGCCACTGGCCCATCATGCAGCTGATATCACAACTCGATAAGATCAAACCCGAAGGACCGGTATCGGATACATTGAGGAGCGCGCTCAGTACGCTGAAAGAAAAACTGGAAGCCCCGGCGGCGTATCACCTGCGAAAAGATCAGACCAAACAACTGGCCAAGCTCGGCCCGGTATACGCCCGGCTCATGCAGACTGATGGTGGACCGGTGCCTGTTTATTTCCGGGGCAACGATATATTCAGCGACTATGCCAATCAATATCTCCGTGGACTGAGCGGCGCAGAAGCCGGCCACTGGGCCAGGCTGATGATCCATACACAGAAAGCCAGCGGCAGCAAACCTTCCAATAAATTCCTGACCGAAGGCGGTGCGCTGATCAGGGCCCTGGGCGAAGATGCCTTTCATGAAAAGATCAATGATTGGCTGGTATTCCTGGCCGCTATGAAAGATTCGGAAGAAGATAACGGGTATGGATATACGTGCACTACTTATCTCCATTCCGGCATCTTCGATCACGTCAGGGGATTTGTGTGGATCTGCTCTTATTATTCAGACAAAACCACTTTATTTAATATCGCCGCCCTGGCGGAACGTGCTTTCCGGAAAATACCGCAGACCGGCCCCGCCGCGCCCGCCCTCGGCAACGCCTGCCTGTTTGCGCTCGCCAATTCCGAAGGCATGGGCGGCATCGGGCATCTTTCCAGGCTGAAGCTGCGCATCCGGCAAAATAACACACAGGGCATCATCGAAAAGTACCTGGTGGAAGCGGCCATCGCGCAAGGTGTTTCCACGCACGACATAGAAGATATGGCGGTGGAGGATCATGGTTTTGAAGACGGGAAAATAACCTTCAGCTTCGACAGCGCCAGCGCCGTATTACAATTGACCGGCACAGGCAAAACAGCACTGAACTGGTTCAAAGCGGATGGTACGCCACAGAAGTCCGTACCCGCGCAGGTGAAAGAACAACATGCCGAAACACTAAAGACCATCAAAGAAATCATCAAACAGTCGGAGGCCACGCTCAGCGCCCAGCGGGACAGAATGGACAGGTTTTTCCGGATTGACCGCAGTATTCCCTGGCCGCATTTCAAAACGTATTATTTTAATCATCCCCTGCTCGGATACATTGCCCGCAAACTCATCTGGACAGTGGAGCATGAAGGCATACAACATCATGTCATTTATCATAACGACACCTGGCTGGATCAGGAAGGCCATGCAGTGGCGCTTACACCGGGAGAACAGACGCATTTTACGCTCTGGCATCCCGTACATCACAGCGCGGCGGTCATCCGGCAATGGCGGGACTTCCTCATGCAGGAGCAGATCGTACAGCCGGTAAAACAGGCTTTCCGGGAAATATACCTGCTCACGGACGCCGAAGTGAACACACTCAGCTATAGCAACCGGATGGCCGCGCACATCCTGCGCCAGCATCAGTTCAACTCGCTAGCCAAACTCCGTGGCTGGAAATATGCCCTGCGCGGCTCTTTTGACGGCGGGTCTGAAGAAGTGGCCACCCTCCTTCTGCCCGATTTTAACCTGCGCGCGGAATACTGGATACACGCAGTGCAGGACCAGGAACACATCCTGCCCTCCGGCATGTACGAATACATTGCCACGGACCAGCTGCGGTTCATCAATACCTTCACCAGGGAGACCGTCAGCCTGCCGGAGGTGCCCGCTGTTGCACTCTCGGAAGTCATGCGCGACGCCGATCTTTTTGTGGGCGTGGCCAGCGTGGGCAATGACCCCAACTGGACGGACAGCGGCGGCATCCCGCGATACCGCGATTACTGGTATACCTATTCCTTCGGAGAGCTTACAGAAGTGGCCAAAACCCGCCGTTATATACTCGAAAACCTGGTGCCCCGGCTGAAGATCGCGCCGGTGACCACCTTACAGGATAAGTTCCTTGTCGTAAAAGGAAAATTACGCACCTACAAGATTCACCTGGGCAGCACGAACATCCTCATGGAGCCGAACGACCAGTACCTGTGCATCGTGGCGGTCCGGTCCGCCAAAGAGCCCGGCGGCAGCTTTTTCCTCCCGTTCGAAGGCGATGCGGGGCTTTCTCTTATCCTCAGCAAAGCGATACTGCTGGCGGAAGACGACAAAATAAAGGATGTGACAATTACGCGGCAGATCAACCGTTTATAAAGACGGAGAATAGCACAAGACAAATAGAAGAATGTTTCCCCGGTTGAAATGAAACTTTAGAACAAGGGCCGCGTCCTTATAAAGTAACCCGTCCGTGCGGGGCGGCTTCTCTGTTCAAACAACCTTTTATGATGAAAACACCCTTATCCGTCATCTGCCTGCTGCTTTCGGCCTTTTGCCTCCGCGCGCAAAACCCCGCCGTTGCAAAGCTGGAAAAAGACATTCCCGTGCTAATGAAAGACGCCATGATCCCCGGCCTGACCGCCGCGCTCATTGAGAACGGCCAGCTGGTATGGACGCACAGCTACGGTGTAAGTAATTCCGCCACTGGCAAACCCGTCACGCCCGCCACCGTTTTTGAAGCGGCTTCCCTCAGCAAGGTTGTGGCCGCCTACGGCGTGTTAAAGCTGGTAGACGATGGCCGGCTGGACCTGGACCTGCCGCTCACGAAATATCTCGGCAATAATTATGAGGTAGAAGACGAAAGGATACAACTCATCACGGCCCGCATGGTGCTGAGCCATTCCGGCGGCTTCCCGAACTGGCGGCCGGAAGGCGGCAAGCTCACCATCCTGTTCAAACCGGGCGAAAGGTTTCAGTATTCAGGCGAAGGGTTTGTGATGCTTTCCAAAGTGGCGGAACTGATCACCGGCACGGAGTTTAACGCCTATATCAACAAAACTGTGTTTGAGCCGCTGGGCATGACCAGCAGCAGCTACAACTGGGAAACTCCTTTTGATTCATTGCTGGTATACCGGCACGACTGGCTGGGCGCGCCGTCCCGCCGCTGGGAAGGCCATGGCGTAAACGCCGCCGCCAGCCTGCGCACCACTATCGGGGATTATTCAAAATTCCTGATCGCCCTGCTGGAGGGCAAAGGCCTGAAACCAGCCACCCTCAAGGTTATGCTCAGCCCGCAGATAGGCGTGGACGAGAAGTCGCCACAGGTGGCCTGGGGCCTCGGCGTGGGATTGGAAAGTACTCCTGGTGGGAAATATGCCTGGCATTGGGGCGACCAGGGAGACAGCAAATGTTATTTCACGGCGGACCTGGTGAAGAAAAACGCCATCCTCTATTTTACCAATAGCCGCAACGGCCTTACCATCGCCACCGAAATGCTGAACGACGGCCTCGGCGGCGAACACCCTGCTGTGGCATGGCTGGGTTATGACCGCTACGATCCGGACGCCCCCGCCCTGTACGCGGATATCCTGCAACGCGGGGCGGCCGCGGCCTTACAGGCCCATCATGAGAAAGGCAAAAAATTCACAGAAGCCAAACTGAACACCATCGGCTACCAGTTGCTGCGGCAGAAACGGGTGGACGATGCCATTGCCGTGCTGGAGCAGAACGCCGCGGACTTTCCGCAATCCGGCAATGTATGGGACAGCCTCGCCGAAGCCTGGATGGAAAAAGGCAATAACTCCCTCGCGATAGAATATTACCAAAAGTCCCTCACGCTGGACCCGAAGAACGATAATGCCGTGGTGCAATTAAAGAAATTGCAGGGACAGGGAAAATAAGGACAGCCCTTTCCGGCATACCGCTTATTCCAGGAAATGATCCAGGAAGGCTTTCGCAAATGCCGAAGCCTGCACCTTTCTATTCAGGTTTTTATGAAAGGGGCTGAAGAACCCAAAAGGACCACCCAGCGGCTGAACGATGTGATAAAACGGCCGGCTGACGTCCTGCGAATTGGCAAGAATGATAAAAGTGATGTCTTTTTCCGGCACTTTCAGGAACAGGGCGGAGTATCCCATCCACCAGCCGGTGTGCCAGATCATTTTCAGGCCTTTGTAACTGGTCACGAACCAGCCCAGGCCATATTGGATCTTTTTCCCTCTTTTGTTGACAAAAGGCGTCCATACCTGCTCCCAGGTTCCCGGTTGCAGGAAACGTTTTTCATCTATGGCGGCTGAATAAAGGGCAAGGTCCGCCACGGTGCTCATCAACCCTGCCGCCGGGCCGAAGCCGTATTTGAAGGTGACGGTATCCAGCCGTTTTTTCTTTTTGTTCCAGTCATAAGGCCGGGCCGTCCATGAAAGATATTTTTCTTTGTCCAGGCCGCTGAGACTAAAATCCAGGCTATCGTCCGTACTGGGTGCGGTGCGCGTCATTCCCAGCGGGCGCACGATGGTATCCATCAGCAGCTCCCCGAAACCGCGGCCGGACGATTTTTCGATCGCTTTGTCCAGCTGGTGGTACCAGCCCCCATTGTACCTGAATTTGTAGCCGGGTTTATAACTGTTCCACATGTTGCCCATGGCCGTATGGGTCATGAGATGTTTCAGTTTGATGCGCGGGTCGCTGCCCCAGCGGGCGCCGAGGTTGATGCCATATTTACTGATCGGATCGTCCAGGCTGAGCTTCCCGGCTTCTACCTGTTGCATGAGGAGGATGGAACCAAAGGTTTTGGTAACGGAGGCCACCTGGTACACGGTGTTTTCATCGGGCACGATCTTGTTGGCTACGTCCGCATACCCGAATCCTTTTTTCCAGGTCAGCGTTTTCCCGTGCATGACGCCTACTGAAAGACCGGGGATGTGATATTTTTCCCGGAGGGATGTTATTTTCTTTTCAAAAGAGCTAAGATTGGCGCTGCCCCATCTTTGATCCTGCGCCCGGAGGCCGGCGGTGAAACAAATAAAAAGCATTAGAATGGCGTAAGGTTTGTGCAACATGCTGTCGTTTCTTTGTTTAGGCAAATATGTAAAAAGGCGCTCCGGCAGCCTATTCAATTCCGGAATTGAGTGCTGCTTAGTAAGGAATTGAGAGGTTTTCGGTTTATTTCCATACTTTGGCATCCAAACCTATTTACCCTATGAGCCTTGTAATTTTCGGAACCTCGCAGACACCTGTCCATACAGAATATCTGCATACAGACTGTCCTGTTTGTAATTCAAGCCAGCACGCAGAAGTGATGGTGTATTCCGAATACGTTCATGTTTATTATATACCCTTTTTCCCGGTGGGCAAAGACGCCTTTACTGTTTGCAGTCAATGCGGGTTTAAAAAAACAACCCCACTCACCCGCGGGTTCTGCTCCGCCCATTCGCTGGATTACCGGAAGTACCGTCACCCAATGCGTACATTCTCCGGTCTCTTGACCATTGGCGGCCTCATTGGCCTGACCATTCTCGTTTACCAGCTGGACTAATAAAATATTAGTATTATTTGCACTATATTTGAGGCGTCTTTCTGTAAACCGTACAGTTATGAAATACGCCCTATGCCTTTTTCCCGCTTTTCTGTATGCCATTACGGCATCTGCCCAAACTGCTGAATATGAGCTTTATAAACGATCCGCGGATTCCTGCGGGCAGTCGGTGATGCTTTACCGGGACGGGACTTTTTATACCACCGGCGGCTGCAAAGGCGCCGGGGAAAGTTCGGTAGGGCAATGGCGGCAGGTACAGGACACGGTATTTTTCCGGTCCGGGAACCCGGAAAATGTAAAAGTGATACAGTCGCTAACGGCGTTCACCACACCCGGCGACTCGCTCAGCGTGGTGATACTCGCCAGCTGCGGCAAAAATATCTCCCAGAGCACTGCGCTTTCCTGGGAACTGCCGGACGGCGGCCGCGACCCGATGCTTATTTCACCGGAAGGGAAAATACTGATCACGAACCCGCCTTCGGAAGGGCGTTTATTGCTCAGCGTGATGGGCCAGGACATCCGGCTGCCCAGCGATGTGGCCAATAACTTCGTGATCAGGCTGAACATTCCCGCCGAATGGGCATCCGCCCGTGAGTGGTGCCGGATGAGCCGGTTTTGTCTTCTCAGAAAAGAAGGCAGGCTCGAAATGCCCGGTATAATCTCCGCTGTGTATGACCAACACACACATCAATGATCAAAAAAATGATCTTCCTCAGCTGCCTGCTGGCGGCTTTTTTACATGGGGGCGCACAGGAACGCCCTTACCAGACCTACAGCTATTCGTCCATATCGGGTCTTTGCGGGCATACTATCACCCTTCACAAAAACGGGACATACGTTTATATGTCCGGATGTGAAGCAAACCAATATTACAACTGCGGAACCTGGACCACAAAAAGAGACACCATACATTTTCAACCGGCGGACAACAAAACGATCCCGGTCGTACAACAGGTTACCGCCACCCGTGTACCCGGAGACAGTATTTATCTCACCGTCCTGAACAAAAACGACGCGAATGTGACCCAATGGATCTCCGCCGCCCAGTGGCTGCCCCGCATCGGCGTCATTTATCGGTTAAATGAATATGATACCGCCCCGGTTAAAAGCGATATCAGGAAAGAAGGCAGTTTCATTACGCTGATTACGCTGAACCGCATGTTCGCCAGGAGCTTCGATTACCCCGCCGATACCGCCAATCACTTCGTGATAAAACTGCACCTTTCCGAAGACCAGATTGTCACCAGGGGCCGCTGGGACAATATTCCGGCATTCTCCCTGATCAAACACCGGGATAGCCTGAAGGAAGTCATTCCGCATCCGCTCGCCATCAAATATGTACTTGAAAAAAAGTGATCCGCTTGAATTTTACAATCATCCCTTTGATTTATTATAACACCGCCATTTCCCTCCTTCCTATTTTTGTACCATCGGCCACCTCTTCCCGGGATTTAACCCGGTACCCATGTCCAGGCTGGTAAATGCCTACCTGAGAAGCGTGGAAGGCGTCATTACCGGCGAAGTGCTGCGGGTGCATGAATAGAAAACATTAAAAACCAGACACTTATCCTTATCTTTTTTGCGGGGCTGATTGTAACCCGGATAACGTATCTTATCGTACAAAAACAAAAGATCCGGCAGCTTTCCTGAAACGCAATATATGTCCTGGCGCCATACCATACATCACCGCAGCTATCATTTCAGTGACCTGAAAACGTTACTGGCCAAAGCATCGCCGCACCGGTCGGGAGACGCATTGGCGGGGCTTTCCGCCGATACTTACGAAGAACGCGTGGCCGCTCAGATGACGCTGGCCGACCTTCCGCTCAAAACATTCCTGCAACAGGCCGTGATCCCTTACGAACAGGATGAGATCACCCGCCTGATCATGGACACACACGATGCCACGGCCTTCGCTCCCATCGCTTCCCTCACCGTGGGCGGGCTGCGCGACTGGCTGCTCAGCGATCTTGCGGACACCGCCACGCTGCGGCAAACCGCCGCGGGCATCACCCCCGAAATGGCGGCGGCAGTGAGCAAACTCATGCGCAACCAGGACCTTATCAGCGCCGCCCGCAAGATGGAAGTGGTCACGAAGTTCAGGAACACCATAGGGCTAAAAGGCAGGCTCAGCGTACGATTACAACCCAACCACAATACAGATGATCCGAAAGGCATTGCGGCCTCCATGATAGACGGCCTGCTGTATGGCAGCGGAGACGCGGTGATCGGGATCAACCCCGCCACGGACAGCCCCGAAGCCGTGATCAGCCTGCTTACGCTTATCGACAATTTCAGGCAGCAATACCATGTGCCCACACAGTCCTGCGTACTCTGCCACATCACCACTGCTATGCAGGTGATGCGGAAAGCGCCGGTAGACCTTGTGTTCCAGTCCATCGGCGGCACGGAGAAGACCAACAGGAGTTTCGGCGTAAGCCTTTCATTGCTGGAAGAGGCCTATACCGCCGCGCTGGAACTGAAACGCGGCACCATCGGCAACAACGTAATGTATTTCGAAACAGGCCAGGGCAGCAGTTTATCCGCAAACGCACATGAAGACGTGGACCAGCAGACCTGCGAAAGCAGGGCGTATGCGGTGGCACGCCGTTTTAACCCACTGCTGGTGAACACCGTGGTAGGTTTTATTGGCCCCGAATATTTGTTTGACGGCAAACAGATCATCCGCGCCGCACTGGAAGATCATTTCTGCGGCAAGCTGCTCGGCCTGCCAATGGGCGTGGATGTATGTTACACCAATCACGCGAATGCGGACCAGGATGATATGGACACCCTGCTTACGCTGCTGGGCGTGGCGGGCTGCAACTTTGTGATGGGCGTGCCCGGCGCGGACGATATCATGCTGAACTATCAATCCACTTCTTTTCACGATGCGCTGTATATCAGGCAGGCGCTGGGTTTGCGGCCCGCGCCTGAATTTGAACAGTGGCTGATACAATACGGCTTAATGGATCAAAACGGTAAGGCATTACCCGTACCCTCTTCTCACCTGCTGCTGCAAAATTATCTATGAGCGAAGAACTGTACATCACACCGGACCCCTGGAGCGGGTTGCGCAGGTTTACCGCCGCGCGTATCGCCTTGGGCAGAACCGGCGCCGCCATTCCGCTCCGCGAAGTACTACAGTTCAGGCTGGCGCACGCGCATGCCAGGGATGCCGTATTCTCCGCGCTGGACCTCCGGCTGTTCACACAGCAGCCCTGGGAAATAAATATATTGCACAGCGAAGCCGCGGACCGTACGGATTACCTGCAAAGGCCAGACAAAGGCAGGAAACTGCACCCGGCATCAGCCGCGTCTTTCGCGCCCGCGAACAAGGATGTGGCGATCATTGTGGTGGACGGCCTTTCTGCCACGGCGGCGAACCAGCATGCTATTCCTCTGATTGAAAGACTGATGCCCATGCTGCTGTCCCGGAAGATCAGCTGCGCGCCCATACAGCTGGTACAGCAGGGTCGCGTGGCCATCGGCGATGAGATCGGCGGGCTGCTGCAGGCAAAACTTTCCATCCTCCTCATCGGCGAAAGGCCGGGCCTCAGCTCGCCGGATAGCCTGGGCGTGTATCTTACCTTCAGCCCGCGCCCCGGCATTACAGACGAAGCCCGTAACTGCATTTCCAATATCCGGCCGGAAGGTTTGCCTTACGATATGGCGGCCGCCAAGATATTTTATCTCGTACAGGAGGCGCTGCGGCTGCAACTTACGGGCATCATGCTGAAAGACAACTATACTCCCGCGCTGCCATAAACTGCCACGCTCCCCTTTTTATTAAACACAACAACCGCTCCTTTATGGGAAACGGTTGTATACATGCGATATAACTGCGCCGCCTATACGCCAAACTGTGTAAGATGATGATCGAGGTGTTTGTAAAACATATTGTTCCATTCGGGAATGCTGAGCCTGCCAAATGAAAGGCTTTCCTTGTTATCAAAAGCCTGGCTGCCCAGCAGCTGCGTTTTGTTGATATAATCGATGAGGCGCGTTTTTTCTCTTTCAAAATCCCGCTCGCCCGTGATAAGGAAAGCCGGGGCCGTGCGGTTGTGCTTTTTATAAGGTACTTCGTCGCACACTACTTTTTTCACAAATGTTTTCAGCATAAAGCCCATAAAGAAGCCCGGTTTAGGGTATTTGTCATCATACACCATTTCGTAGGCAACATTTACATGGGCCAGCATCTGCCCCACATTCATTTTACCCCATTGCGCCGCGGTGGCGGGCGTAAGACGGTTGATGCGTTCAATCACCTGGTCTGAAACGCCGCGTGTGAAAATGTCCGGTAATGCCATGTTTGGTAGGTTAGGTTTTAAAATACAGGTTTTAGCGGCATAAAAATAAAACATTCCCGCACACAAACGCATAACCCTTCCTCCACCAGCGATACCACAGGATAATTTCAATCCGGTTTTGCGGGCGTAAGCATCGTCAGCACGCATACCCATCTGCCGTTTTCCTTCCGGCATACATTGGTGGACCATTCCAGGAAACTGAACGGCATGCCCTGCCAGGTGCCCGCGCTGGTGCCTTTGCTGGTGATCACGGCGGAGTCTCCGTATATCTTTACCCTGAAAGAGCCTGAATCCATACGGGTATGCACCAGGTCGCCGGAGCCTACCCATTGCAGGTAGGCGGATTTGGGCATGATGCCGCCTTCCGTGCCTACGATCACCCAGTCTTCGGATACAAACTTTTCAAACTCCGCGGTGATGTTCGTGAGGATGGCTTCATCCCAGTCATGCTCAAAATCAATGAGTGTTTGTTGTTCTTCCATGATCTGTTTTTTTGATGCAAGCTACGGGCGTCATCAAACATAAACTTGGAAAAAACCGACATTTATCCGCCGTTGCCGGTATGGTTACAAACCTGCAATGAAGCGTATTTAAAGACGCGGGGGCGTATTCCAGATGGCTTTTACCGTTTCTTCCACATTAATGCCCATCGGGCAGGCGGGGGATTTTGTATTGCCGCGGTTACGGATCATGGGCTTGCCTCTTCCCAGGGATACGATGCGGCAGATGGGCATTTGCAGGAAACCGTTTTTGTCTGTTTTGGCGAGCCAGTCGCGGGCGTACCACAACCATTTGTTACGATACTCCTCAGGCTGAAGATAAAACCAGCTGATCTCGTCGTATCCCCAGATAAAATGCGAAGTAGTGTCCGCCACGCCGGGGTTGCGGCTCACACCGAAGTTGTCGAACTCCACGAGGTAAGGCAGCGATTCGCAGGCCCAGCCGCTGGGCGTAATGCCGCCCTCGCTCCTTTTGAAAAGCGCATCCAGGTAACCGACCTGCAACACGCCCTGCTGTGGTTTATCCACGACTTCTTTGATGCGCAGCGGGAATGAATTAAAGTCCAGCAGGCTTTTGCCATTTGCCACCATGCCGCCGGAAGGCGTATGCGCATCCAGCAGTACCCAGTGGCGGCGGGTATGATCTTTTGCGTAAGCTCTTACTTTGGCCAGGAATTGCGACCAGTGGCGATAGTCTTTGTCTTCCATACCGATGAGCGCGATCTGCCCCATGTGCAGGGCTTCGCAGCCAAGGTTCATATACGAGCCGGACAGGAACATCAGCCAGAGCTGCGCTTCCGTGCGGGTGATATCCGGCACGCTGCGGCCTTTGCCCCAATGGTCCACGAGTTTGCCTTTGAGGTTCAGCATGCTGTCGTAACGGAAGTAACGTTGCTCCACCGGCAGGCCCAATGCTTTGAAGGTCCATTCCGGAATCGGCACACTGTCCGCCATCCGCCCTACGGCCTCGAATACGGCCGCCTGGAAGATCACTTCCGGGTCTTTTTTATGTACCTCGTCAATGAGTTTGCGTGCCTGGCGCCAAAAGTCCGGATTGTTCAGCGTGCTTTCCTTTCCCCAGCGGTAAATAGCCCTGCCGATGAACTTCGCGCCGATGTTGCGGATCATCCGCAGGTCATCTGCTTTGTAGGGATATGTTCCATCGTTCACATAAGGGTCCTCCGCGAGAAATTCCGCCATGGTCACAGAGCGGCTGAGGTAATACTCCAGCGTTTCCCGGGAAATGCCTTTTTCATCAAAGTACCCGATGGCAGTTTTTTTCTGGGACACGGCAGGCGGCGGTGGGGCCGGTGCGGCGGGGGATTGGCCAATGGCCGGGGAAAAGGTAATGAACAGGATGCACAGCAGGGCGCACATACGCAAACAAGCAAAGGATAGTTGCATAGACGTGGTTTTCAGTATTGATATGGTTCAAGATACGGAGAAGAACGGGCACTGTCAATAGAGGCTGTTCACGGCTGCGTCTTTGTTGTATTTATTGCGGTATTCCTGCGGCGTGAGCCCGGTGATCCTGCGGAAAAGGTCCCTGAACGCTTTGACGTCCGCATACCCTGTTTCGTACATCACTTCATTCACGGTTTTACGGCCGGTTTCAAGCGATTTTTTAGCCATTTCCACCCTTACCCTTTGCTGGTATTCAACGGGGGTATTGCCGGTGGCTTTGATAAAGCGCCTGTCGAAGTTGCGGCGGCTTACGGAGAGGCTGACGGCCAGCTCGTCCATGTTCACTTTTTCGTCCAGGTGGTTTTCGAGGTAGGCCTGTGCCCGCAGGATCACATCGTCCGAATGGTCTTTCTGGCCGTTGAAGATCGTGAAAGGGCTCTGGCTGCTGCGGTCGATGTCCACCTGGAACACTTTGGCGCAAACGATCGCCGTGGGCCTGTCGTAGTATTTTTCCACCAGGTACAGCATGAGGTTGAGGAAAGAATATGCGCCGCCGTTTGTATAAATACCCTGCTCGTCCGTGATCAGCCGGTCCGTTTGCAGGTTCACGCCGGGGAACATTTCGGTGAACTTCTTCGCGGCGTTCCAATGAGTGGAGCAGCATCTCCCCTCCAGCAGTCCCGTGGCCGCCAGCAGGAATGCGCCGGTGCATATGCTGGCCACTTCCGCCCCGTTTTTGTATTGTTCCCGCACCCAGTTCACTACTTCCCTGTTCCGCTCCACTATCGCCTCCAGGCCTTCGTGCGCCTGCGCGGGGATGATCAATAAGTCCGTCTGCTTAACGTCGCTGATATAGGTATGCGGATTGATGGAGAACAGGCCGCCGTAAAGGTCTGTAGATGCAGAAACACCCGCCACCTGCACACGGAACACCGGCTCTTTTCCCAGGCTTTTGTAATGCGCGTTGGCCTTAAGAAAGAACTTATACGGGCCAACCACGCTGCTCAGGTTGTTCTGCCCCTCCGGGATAACGATGGTGAGTGTTTTCATGATCGATCTGTTTGCCCAAAAGTAAAACTAAAAAATGGCCAGATCGGCCCCTTACAATGTCCATCTTCCCCCCGGTAAATAGGTACACTAATTCCTCACCCGCTCCCGTTCTTCCTTTGAGCCGGCGCCATCCGCCCTCCGCCCCTTCAGCCCGGTGCTGCCAAAGCTGCGCGAATAGGTCAGCTTCACGATCCGGGCGATGCCTGATTCCGTACTGAATGTCACCTTGCTGGAAAGGTCCAGGGCTTCTTCCGTCACCGTTCCGAAATAACTGGTGATACGAAGTGTTTTGAAGATGTCCGTAACGGACAACCGGAGGCTACCGCGGTTTTTTGTAAACTCTTTTTTTATACCCCCGTTCACCATACCGAAACCATCCGCTTTTTTTGAGCCGTCGTAAGCAGGCCCGTTGTACCAGCCGGACAGCTCCACGGAGAAACCGGCGGGCATCCTGAATGTTTCGGAGAAGTTCGCGGTGTAGCCCCAGAACGATCCGGTGGCGGGGTATTTTGTATGGCTCAGCTGAAACTTGCGCCAGCCGCCATTTACACTATAACTCATGCTCCACCATTTTGTGACGTTCACCGGGAGGTTCGCCTGTAAGGAAAAACTTTTGAAATAATGCATGTTGTGCGGGGACAGCACGAGGTAATCGCCGGTGAGGCTTTCGGAAAGCTGGTATCGGATGATGGGATCCCGGTCGTGGCTGTACACCAGGCTGAAAACATACCCTTTGTAATTGTAGCCGAGCTTGATATTGTCGGTGATCGTGGGCCGCAGGAGCGGGTTGCCGGTCTCCATGCCGGTAGGGTCTATATACACTACAAACGATGCGAGATCATTATAGGCCGGGCGGCTGATGCGTTTGGTATAAGATAATTGCAGGTCCGATGTTTCCTTCAGTTTCCAGCTGAGGAATATAGCCGGAAAAAGTTTCCCCAGCTTACGGTCCGCCACCACAGCGTCCTTTTCAGGGTCCCGCATCCGGGTGGAGGCGTACTCGTACCGCGCGCCCGCGTTCAGGCTGAGCTTTTTAAGCAGCTGTGCGTTCAGCGACAGATACACCGCGCCGATGCCTTCGTTCATCACGATATTGTTCGTAGCCGCGGCCCTGCCTACCCATTCGCCATCCACGAGGCTTTCTATGCCGGATGCGCTGCGCGTATGGGTATACGTGCCTTTTAACCCGGCTTCCAGCTTCAGTTTCCCGCTGATCTGCCGGCTATGGTCCATCTTCACCACACCCGCCTGAATGACGGAGCCGGACTCCCCCCGCTGCCAGGGAGAAAGTATAGTATCGTTCGGCCCGGGCGGGTTCCCGTACTGGTCCATCATGGTACTGTAGGCGGTGGTAGGAAAACGGTTCCTGTAATGCAGGTAATCCGCATCGATGCGCAGCTGCGATTTTTCGCTGATCTGCCGGTCCGCATACAGGGAGACGATGATGTTATTCCAGCGGTTATGGCCTTTTACATCGGCATCCAGCGAGATCACCTTCCCGTTTTCGATATGATAGGTGGCGTCGTTCCGCACACGTTGTTTCACATGGCTGCGGTTAAACGTGATGCCGCCACCAAAACTGAACCGGGGATCCAGCTTTGTATCAAAACCGATATTCAGGTTATGGCTCTGCTGTGTAGGTTTGATGGTGCTCAGGAAACCCGACCGGGATCTTCCGCCGAAGATGGGCACAATGTGATCCGAAGCGGAAAACCAGTTCATGTTCATGTTGTCGTAGTTGTAGGAATAGTTCCCGTACAGGCCCGTCCGGCGGACGTTCCGTGCAAAACCGGCGCTGGCGGCCGCTTTGCCGCCCCAGCCATAACCGCCGGTGAGGGAGATCTCCGCCTGGTCGCGGTTCCGTTTCAGTTGTATATTGATCACGCCCGCGCTGCCTTCCGCGTCGTACCGGGCGGGCGGGGTGTTCAGCAGTTCTATTTTTTCGATATCGTTCGCGCTCATGCCGCGCAGCATATTCACCAGCTGCTCCTGGCTCATGCGGATAAGCCGGCCGTTCAGCATCACCATCACCCCGCTTTTGCCGTTCAGGCCGATGCTGTTATTGCGCCGGTCTATGTACACGCCGGGGCTGCGCTCCAGTACTTCCAGTACGGAACTGCCTTTGGTAAGCACGCTGCTTTCCACGTTCACAATAGTGCCGTAGGGCTGCTGCAGGAATAGCGGCTTTTCTGCTCGGACGGTCACTTCGTCCAGCTGGCGGGCGGTTTCCTCCAATACAAAAATGCCGCCGTCCCTGCCCTGCCGCGAAAGCTCAAAAGGCGGGGTATCCGTGGTGACAAAACCGAGGCGGGAAAAACGGAGGATATATTTTCCGGGCGGTATGCCTGTGAAGCGGTAAAGGCCCGTTTCATCCGTCAATGCCGCTTTTACGAATACAGTATCCGCCGCGCGGAGCAGGTGGGCGTTGGCGAACGGAACGGGGGCGCCCCCGGGGGAATGGAGCCGGCCGGAGAGCAGGGTATCGGCAACCCCGCCGTGGGCGGAAGCGGATAATACCAGTAACAGGTAAAGGATGAAGGTTTTCATGACAGGGCGGTTTGTTTCCGTTACAAAACAAACCCGCCTCCGCCGCTCCCCAAAACGGGAATGACCACCCGCCGGGGTTAATTGACCAAATGCCGGGAATGCCCCAAAACAGCCCCAAATACCGCTTGTATACCAGCCCCGGCAGGTTGTCATTTATTTGGCGCGGATCGTATAGCGATGCGGCGCAAATGGCCAAATACGCAGTATCTTTAATAACATATACTTCCTCATCGTGCAAACCCAACCCGGGCCACACTGGCTGCTGAAATACAAACTCTATCACATCCCCTTCTGGTGTGTGTACCATTTCACATGGTGGTCCGTGGCCATGGGCAACCCGCTCAAAGCCGCCACCTCCATCATGGAGCCGCACAGTACCATCAAGTTCACGTTTTATGTCATTTTCCAGGCCATCGCCGTGTATGTGAACCTGTATTACCTGATCCCGAAGTATCTCGAAAAAAGCCGTTTCGCCGCTTATATTTCCCTGCTGCTGCTCACCGTCACCGGCGCTTCCGCCATGATCGTGACCGGTTATTACCTCGCGCCTTTCGTGACCGGCAAAACCATGAACGAGATCTTCGGGCACAACAACTGCCTGTTTTTCTTTTTCAGCAACGCCCTCCCCTCCACCCTGGCCAGTATGACGCTCGCCATGAGCATCAAACTCACCAAAAACTGGATACAGGCGAACCGCCGCCGTCAGCTGCTGGAAAAAGAGAACCTGGAGACGGAACTGAACTTCCTCAAGAACCAGATCAACCCGCATTTCCTGTTCAATACCATCAACTCCATTTTTTTCCTGATCCATAAAAACCCGGACAGGGCATCCGATTCACTGGCAAAGTTTTCCGAACTGCTGCGTTACCAGCTGTACGAGTGCAACGACAAGCAGATCCCGCTCAGCAAAGAGATCGACCACCTGGAGAATTGTATAGAACTGGAAAAGCTGCGGCTGAATGAAAACGTGGCGGTGAGCCTCAGCATAGAACCGCCTTTTGCGGAACATCTCAGCATCGCGCCTTTTATCCTGATGACCTTCGTGGAAAACGCCTTCAAACACGTATCGCGGCATACGGGCGAGGCGAACTGGATAAACATCCGCCTGCACCTGCGCGGGCAGCACCTGGACTTTACCGTGGGCAACAGCACCGACCACGCCGCAATGCCGCAGATGGGCGCGCATGGGGGCATCGGCCTGAAAAATGTACAACGGCGGCTGGACCTGATCTATCCCGGCAGGTATTCGCTGAACGTCCGCTCCGGCGCATCCGCCTACGAGGCAAACCTCCAGCTGGAACTGGCCGCGGCGGCGCAACCCGCCCTGCTGCAAAAGATCGGCTGATCATTTTTAAAACACCCGGAACATGATCAATTGTGTAATCATAGACGACGAACCGCTGGCCCGCGAAGGCATTGCGGATTACGTAAAGGAAGTTGACTTTCTCCATCTCGCCGGCACCTGCGAGAACCCGGTGGAGTATGTGAAGCTGCATGAAAACCAGCCGGTAGACCTGCTGTTCCTCGATATTCAAATGCCCAAGATCAATGGCATAGATTTCCTCAAAATGGCGAGGAACCCACCCATGGTGATCATCACCACGGCTTACCCCGCCTATGCACTGGAAGGTTTTCAGCTGAATGTGCTGGATTATCTCCTGAAGCCCGTTACCTTCGACCGTTTTTTCCGCTCCGCCGCCAAAGCCAAAGATTATTACCAGCTGCTGAACAAAAACACGGCTGGCCCGCAGCTGCCCGCCGAAAAAACAACCGACTACTGTTTTATCAAATGCGGCAGCAAATACGAGAAGATACATTTTGAAGATATCCTGTACGTGGAAGGCATGCAGAATTACATCAACATCTACACCACCAAAGGCAAATACGTGACCCTGCTGTATCTGAAGAACCTTGAGCAGAACCTGGAAGGGCATTCTTTCATCCGCGTGCACAAGTCGTACATCGTGTCCGTGAGCAAAATAGAAAGCATACACGGTAATGAGATCTTCATACAGTCCCACCGGGTTCCCATCAGCCGTCATTACCGCGAGCAGGTGCTCCAACAGGTGGTGATGAACAAACTCTGGGACAAATCCCGCTGACCCGGTTGCCGCCAATTCCCCTACTACTGTTGTTTCTCCGCCGGATTTTCCGGCCCCGGGGCAACCAAATTGGACTGATCATTGTATGATTAGTAAGAACAAAACCATTCGTTATGAGAAACAAACACGTAATTGGCATCACTGCCCTCCTGGTGGCCGGTTTTACTTCCTTCTCCTCCTGCAATAACGACGATGATGATGGCAACAACCCCATACTGTTGTTCGAGATCCCCCTCAGCACGAAACTGGAGAACCCCGCCCCGGCCGGCAGATCGGAAACCGGTTTGCTCACCATGCAGCTATACGCGGACAATACGCTCCGTTACAATTTTAAAGTAGATAACCTCGCCGGCGGAGATGCGCTGACGATGGCGCATTTCCATACAGGCGACCCTGTGACCAACGGGCCCATCGTCCTGCCTTTTCCCGCCTGGACGGGCAACACCAGCAGCGGCACCCTCACCCTGCGGCAATCGCTGGCGGACAGCCTGAAGAACCGCAGCAATGATATTTATTTCAATGTGCACTCCACCCAGCTCCCAGGCGGCCTCGTACGCGGCACCGTGAACAGCGACCTGCTGCTGGCGGAAACGGTGAACCTCTCCGGCGTCAATGAAGTGCCGCCCGTGGTGACCACCGCCACCGGCGTAGCGCTCATCCGCCTGACCGTGGACAGGAAATTGTATTCCAAAGTAACCGTGGCTAATCTTCCCGGCGGCGACGCGCTTACCATGGCGCACATCCACCGCGGGGCGGCTGGCGTGAACGGTGCGGTACTGGTGCCTTTATGCGCCACCGCGGCGGACTTCGGCATCTCCAAAATGACCCAGCTGGACGAGCCTACCGCCAGCGCCGTGAGAACGGAATCATTATACGTGAACGTACATTCCACCACCTGGCCGAACGGTGTGATACGCGGGCAGATGCGGTGATATTGTTTACTCTTTTTTCTCAAAAAAGGGGATAAATACGTTTATCCCTTTTTTATTGGTCCCAACCGTTAGTTAAAACTATGCACTTTTGTACAAGGGCTTTAGTAATGCAAGAAAATCTACCTCAGAACTGGCCTTGTTTGAGGCCTTGTTGTGAAAAGGTCGTCATTGCGAGGAGCAGCGGGGGATTTGTGCAGGAGCCGCGACGAAGCAATCTCCATATCTTGGAGTACTTCCATCCGATGCAGGAGATTGCTTCGTCGCCCCACCCACTTTAGCGCTGCTGCTCCTCGCAATGACGGGCTTTGGGCCAGCCCGGGGCACTAATGTGGAGGATCGGCACCGAAGCAGGGCTTTAGTCCGGATTCCAAACCTCTGCACTTTCAGTGCAGAGTATTTTATTTACCTTAACCGGATGGAAGAGCTATACAACGAAACTTTCACCAAAAAGGACTACACGCAGAACCCGCTGCCAAAGGGCGAATACGAGCAGTGCACTTTCGACGGCTGCAATTTTTCAGAGGCGGACCTTACCGGCTGCGTATTCCTGGAATGTGAGTTCAAAGGATGTAACCTGAGCCTGGCCAAACTCAGCAATACCGCTTTCAGGGAAGTGACTTTTAAAGACTGCAAAATGCTGGGCCTGCGGTTTGACCAGTGCAGTAAATTTCTCTTCCAGCTGAGCACGGACAACTGCAATTGCAACAGTGCTTCTTTCTTCCAGACCAAACTCACCAAAACCTCTTTCAAAAATACCCAGTTCCAGGAAGCGGACTTTTCCGAGTGCGACCTCAGCAGCACCCTGTTCGATCACTGCGACTTCAGCAACGCCACTTTCGACCATACGACATTGGAAAAAGCCGACCTGCGCACCTCTTTCAACTATTCCCTGGACCCTGAGCGCAACCGGATACAGCAGGCCAGATTTTCACTGTACGGCCTGCCGGGGTTGCTGGGTAAATATAATATCGAGGTAGACGAGCCCGGGAGCTAAAAACATACTATGTTTCTTCGGTGATCCTTCGGTGATCGTTCGGTCATCCTTCGGTGAAACACCCTCAAACCCGCACCACGACCGAACACAACCGAAGGATCACCGAAGGATGGCAGGAGGATGTCAGTAGGCTTGCCAGTCAAATGCAATACCACGGCCTTTCTACGACGGAACAATACCCTATTGGACAAGTAGGATATGACAGCGGCATTCCCGCAGCACTGGTACTATTTTAACATAAAACTATCCGGCACCCCCGTTTGTTATAATATCCGTCACCCCATACTCCCGGCATACATCATATGGCACTCGACGTTTTTTACCCCTTACCCGGCTACAGTACCGGCACAGGGGATTATTGCAACACTTAAAACGCCTGCCATGAGACAATTATCCGGATCCTTCTTTTCCTTCCTGCTGGTATGTACAACCCTGCACGCTTCCGCGCAGCAACAACCCGGTACGCCGGCAGTGCTGCCGCGGCCGGACTGGCATTTCCGGGGTTTTGAAGGCCGTACCTACCTGGATTCCGACCCCCCGCAATTCCCGCAGCCCGTACAGGCGCCCAAAGGCGCGCCCAATATCGTGCTGATCCTGCTGGACGATACCGGTTTCGGGCAGTATGCCACCTTTGGCGGCGGCGTACCTTCGCCCACCCTGGACAAACTCGCGGCCAACGGGCTCCGGTACAACCGCTTTCATACCACCGCCCTTTGCAGCCCTACCCGGGCGGCGCTGATTACCGGGCGCAACCATCATTCCGTTACTTTTGGCAGTATCACGGAAACCGCCACGGGTTACGACGGTTATACCTGTGTGTTGCCCAAAAGTTGCGGCACCGTGGCGGAAGTGCTGCGGCAAAACGGGTATATGACCGCATGGGTCGGCAAAAACCACAACACCCCGCCCTGGGAAACCAGCTCCGCCGGGCCATTTGACCGCTGGGCAAACGGCCTCGGCTTTGATTATTTCTACGGTTTTAATGCCGGCGATATGAACCACTGGAACCCCATCCTATACGAAAACCGCGACCTGGTACCTCCTTCCAAAGACCCCGATTATCATCTTACCGTGGACATTGCGGACAAAGCCATTGCCTGGACGAGAAGAATGAAAAGCATTTCCGCGGACAGGCCCTTTTTCCTCTACGTAGCGCCCGGCGCGAACCATTCTCCGCATCAGGCGCCGAAAGAATGGATCGACAAATTCAAAGGGAAATTTGACATGGGCTGGGACCAGTACCGCGAAGAAACCCTGCAACGGCAGAAAAGGCTGGGCGTGGTGCCCGCCAATACCAAACTCACCGCACGCTCCGCCGGCCTGCCCGCATGGAATACGCTGAACGCGGACCAGAAGAGGCTGTATGCGCATATGATGGAAGTGTTTGCCGGGTATGCGGCCCACGCGGATTACGAGATGGGCCGGGTGATAGACGCCATCAAAGAAATGCCCGGCGCGGACAACACCGTGTTTATTTACATCGTGGGAGACAATGGCGCCAGCGCGGAAGGCGGCATTGAAGGCTCCGTTAATGAAAACCTCTTTTTCAACGGCTTCCCGGAGAAATGGGAAGACAATATCAAAGTGATAGACGAGCTGGGCGGGCCCAAACATTATAACCACTTCCCGTCCGCCTGGGCGCACGCGATGAACACACCCTTTCAATGGACCAAACAGGTAGCGAGCCATTTCGGCGGCACACGCAACCCCATGATCATTTCCTGGCCCGCGAAGATCAAAGACAAGGGCGGGCTGCGTACACAGTTCGTGCACACGATAGACATCGTGCCCACTATTTACGAGATCTGCGGCATCACGCCACCGGATGCGCTGAACGGCGTTACCCAAAAACCCATTGAAGGGATCAGCATCGCTTATACATTCAACGACGCAAAAGCGAAAGAACAACACAATACACAATACTTTGAGCTGGGCGCCAGCCGTGGCATTTACAGCAACGGGTGGATGGCATCCTCCCCGTCGTTTATGCCCTGGCAAACCGTACGCACAGGGTATGATCCCGATAAAGCGAAATGGGAACTGTACAATGTAACGGATGACTATTCACAAGCCACCGACCTGTCTGCCAGCAACCCGCAAAAGCTGCGCGAAATGCAGGACCTCTGGTGGGTGGAAGCCGCCAAATACAATGTGCTGCCGCTGGACTGGAGGGCGGTGGAGCGCCTGAATGATGAAGCGATGGGCAGGCCCAGCATAACGGGCGACCGCACTTCCTTTGTGTATTACCCCGGCCAGCTGGCCCTGCCCAATGGCGCCGCGCCGCGCATCCTGAACAAGTCCTGGACGTTGACAGCAGACATAGAGACCAGTGGTGCCGGCACGGAAGGCATGATCGTTACCCATGGCGGACTGGTAGGCGGGTACGGGCTTTACCTGAAAGAGGGCAAACCCACCTTTGTATACAACTTCCTGGCGCTGGAACGGCTGAGCATGAGCGGTAATGAGCCGTTGCCACAGGGGAAATCCGTCATCACCATCAATTTTAAATATGACGGCAAAAAAGGCGAGTTCGGAAAAGGCGCGGAAGTGACGATGCTGGTGAACGGGAAAAAGGTAGCGGAAGAAAAACTGCCAAAGACCATTCCGATGCAAATTTCCCTGGGCGAAGGCCTGGACATCGGCATGGATAATGGTTCCGCTGTGGACTTCACTTATAAGCTGCCGTTTGCATTCACGGGAAAGATTGAGAAAGTGGCGATACAGTTGAAATGACGTATTACTATTACTGCCGTCCTCCCGCAACGGGAGGACGGGAAAAATCTAATACAGAACTGGCCTTGTTTGGGGCGTCGTTGTGAAAAGATCGTCATTGCGAGGAGCAGCGGGGATTTGTGCAGGAGCCGCGACGAAGCAATCTCCTGATATTGGCGTACATCCATCCGATGCAGGAGATTGCTTCGTCGCCCCTCCCACCTGGCTCAACTGCTCCTCGCAATGACGAGGCTGTTATTTTCCTCTAGCGTTGCTTACAGACGCAATAACTATTTCTTCCTGATCTCCTTCAGCATCAGGGGAAACGCACCCCTTGGCATATCGCCGTGGCCGTAGCCGTCCAGCTCGTAGAGATACGTGCGTTTATGGCCTTTGAGTTTCATCATGCGGGCGAAGTAGGCATTCTCTTCATAACGCCCGAGCATTTCCATTTCGCGGTCGCCGGTATAGAGGTAGAGCGGCGGTGCGTCTGCCCGTACGTGATAGAGCGGCGCGTATTCGTCGATGACGGGTTGTGTGTCCGGGATGCCTTTTTCGTGGCGGACCGTAAAGTGAGTGATGGCCTGTGTGCTGAAAGAATACAAGGCGGCGATACGGTTGGCATCGATGTTATATTTCCCCAGCCACTGTTTATCCAGCCCGATCATACAGGAGAGATAAGCGCCCGCGGAATGGCCGGATACGTAGATCCTGCCCGTATCCCCGCCGAGGGCGGCCGCATGTTTAAATGCCCATGCCACGGCGGCGGCGGCGTCTTCAATATACGCGGGGCTGGTTACTTTGGGGCTCAGCCGGTAGTTGGCCGCGATCACGATCACATGTTGTTTTTTCAGCTCAGCCGGGATGGATTTATTGCCGCCGGTGATGCCCCCGCCGTGGAACCATACCACTACCGGCGCGTTCTCCGCTTTGGCGGGGTAATATACATCCAGGCGGCAGCGCTCTTTCATATAGTCCGTTTGTTCCCCCACGCGGTAAGGGATATTGTCTTTCTGGATATACGTGGCGGTATCCTGTGAAAACGCGGAGATGCTGGTTATCAGCAATAAAAACAGGGCATAGTGTTTCATGTACCAGGTGTTAGGGTACAAAGAAAATGAATTAACGTAAAATTCACCCTGCTTTATAGTCCGTTTTCCTATTTTGGCTCACATTTCTTATCCATGAATTATGCAATCCTGACTACTGAAGAGCTGATGGAGGTGGTGCGTGGTGGGGACGGGCAGGCGTTCGACGAGTTGTATAACCGGTTCTGGGAACAATGTTACATTTTTGCGTTCAGGCGGCTGAAGAACCGCGATGACGCTAAAGATGTGGTGCAGAACGTATTTGTTACCCTCTGGCACAAAAAGGATAAACTGACCGTGAACGTCAATGCGGAAGCATACCTTTTTACCATGGTGCGCAATGAAACCCTGCGTTGCATCTCCCGGGCCATCAAAGACCGCCGCCGTGAAGAAGAAATGGAACAACTGCTGCAACCCGTGCTGGACGAGCTGCTGGACCCTTATCAGAAAGAAATACTCCTGAAACTGCTCAGCGAAGAAGTACGCCTGCTGCCGGACCGCATGCAGCAGGTATTCCGTATGAACATGGAAGAGAACCTGAACACCACTGAAATTGCCCAACGGCTCAGTCTTTCGGAACAAACCGTCAGGAACACGCTGAACGCGGCGCTGAAAAAGCTGCGCGTTAAAATGAAAGAAGCCGTTCTCCTCATCGTTATGCTCATAGAAGCCGGGCAGATGAAGTAACATTAAGTTAACACACCCGCACTGGTTAAACCCGCCTGCCGCTGCTCATATAAGCAGAAACAAGGCTCAATGAACATACAGCACTTCAAAAGGATCATAGACCGCTTTCTGCAGGGCGATGCCGGGCAGGAAGAGGAACAGCTTATCCGCCAGTGGTTTGCCGCCACGGATAAAGAACCCGTTACGCTGGGCGATGAAGAGCGCAAAGCCCTCGCCGGGGAGATCAAACTGGCGGTGGACGGGCGCATTGGCATCACCCGCCCCGCCAGAGTAATAAGAATGCGCCGCCTGCTGCGTTACGCGGCCATCTTCGCGGTGCCGGTGCTGGGCCTCAGTGTGTATTTAATCGTGCAATACCGGCATACAACAGATACATATGCTTTCCTTCATTTCGAAGCCCCGGCCGGCGAAATGAGAAAGATCACCCTGTCCGACAGTTCCATGATCTATTTATTCCCCGGCACCCGCCTGGATGTGCCCGACCGTTACGGTGAAACGTCCCGCAGTGTGAAAGTAGCCGGCAGAGCCTTCTTTGACGTGAGGCAAAACGTGGGCAAAGTGTTTGAGGTACAGTCCGGCAAGCTGACCACTACGGTACTGGGCACCTCCTTTGAAGTAAAAGAAGGCGCGGACAAACTGATCGTATCCGTACGCACGGGCAAGGTACGCGTGCATTACGGCGCGCGCCTGCTGTCCGACATTACGGCGGGGGACCGCCTGGTGATGGACACCGCCGGCAAAGGTTATGTGCTGGAGCACTGGCAGGGGAAAAATGCCTTCAACTGGATCAGCGGCGGATTATCGTTCCGGCAAACACCGCTGCATGAAGCCCTGGACCTGATGGCCGACTGGTATAAAGTAAAAATGATCATCAGAAATACAGACCTGGAAAAAGAGAAAGTAACAGCCAACCTGGAGGGGCAAACGCTGGAAGCAGCTATGACAGTCCTTTCGCAGACGGTAAAATTCAGATACGAACATAACGGGAACCAGATCGTCATTTATTAAACCGGAAAAATAAACATTCCTATACGGGCAGCGGCATACCTGCTCATGGCCATGCCATGCCCATCACTGTAAATTATAGACTATGCATCATGGGTTACACACAAGGTTATTATTATTGATTTTGCTGGCCCTCACCGCAGTCCCCTCCTTTGCGCAAAACAGGGGAAAAACATTCAGCCTGGGGAAAAACAATCTCAGCGCCCGCGAGCTGATCGCCCTGCTGGAAAAACAAGGGAATATCCGCTTTACCTATAAGGATGCCGTTGCGGCGCGGCTGGAGCAAAACCTGCAACTACCCGCCAGCAGCATCCGGCTGGAAGATGCGCTGAACTACCTGCGCATCTCCGCCGGCATCAGCACGGAGCAGAACGGGGATTACGTGATACTCGGCGTGGCCGGCGACCCCGTGACCGTAAAAGGGAAGGTAACCGATGCAAAAGGCACACCGCTCCCCGGGGTCACCATCAAGATCAAAGGCACGAACACCGGCGCTATGAGCGATGCCAACGGGCAGTTCAGCATCAAGGCGCCTTCCGCGCAGGCAGTATTGTCCTTATCCTTTATGGGATATAAACCCAGGGAAGTGAGAGCCGGCACCGGCGCGGCCCTTAGCATCGTATTGCAGGAAAGTTATACGCAGCTGGGCGAAGTACAGGTTACCGCCACGAACAGGACCAATACCGAAGCCGCCGTATTAAACGAACGTAAAAATTCAGGTGTGGTGCAGGATGCCATCTCCGCCGCGCAAATGACCAAAAGCGCCAGCATTACCACCGTGCAGGCGTTGCAAAGGGTCACAGCCGTGACCGTGACGGACGATAAATACGTAGCCATCCGTGGCCTCGGGGACCGCAGCGTGATCGCCACGCTGAACGGCGCAAGGCTGTCGTCCGCGGACCCGGACCGCAGCGTGGTGCCGCTGGACATCGTACCGGCCGGCCTGCTGGACAACATCACCGTGTACAAAACCCTCTCGCCGGACCGCCCCGCGGATGCCTCGGCCGGTATCATAGAGCTGAAGACAAGATCCATACCTGACAGCCTCACGCTGGAGTTTACCGCGCAGACAGGTTTTAATACAAACATCGGGCTGAACGGCAAATACAACGGCTTCTACAACGACAGGCTCGGTTTCTGGGGGCAGCATGTAAAAGACCACGATCTGCCGGCGGACTTCCTGGCGCTGAAAGACCAGTATCCCGGCGGTCTGGTGCAGATACAGGAAATGTTTATCCAGAGCCGCAACAACCCCGCGCTGGCCGCCGAATCCTACCGCATCAGCACCATTATGCAACGGTTCGAGCCGGTGCTCACCACTTCCTACAAAAACGCCAGTCCGAACCAGGTGTACAATATCGGTTTCGGCAATATGTATAAACTGCGCAACGGCCATAAACTGGGCGTGGTGCTGAACGGCAGTTATTACCAGCGCACGGAGGACATTTACCAGGCCACGCGCAACCAGTACAGCCTCTTCCAGGGCATCGTAACCGGCAATAAGAACATCTTCAACCAGCTGGCCATTCCCAATTTCATTACGCCCGCTTACCCGCGCCTGGGCAACTACCTCTCATATAAGGAGAACATCGGTAAAAAGACCTTAAACTACGGTTTACTGGCCGGCCTCACCTACCGTTTCAACGCAAGGCACATCGTGCAGGCGCAGGTAGTGGGCAGCCGGGGGGCTGAAACACAAGCCAGCAACCTCACCGGTTCGTGGCGGAATACGGGAATGGAATTCCCGGTATACAACGTGATCAACCAGCTGCGTATGTCCCAGCGCACGTTCGACACCTACAACCTGCAGGGCGAGCACAAGATCCTGGAACAGAGCTGGAGCCCCCGCCTCACCTACAACCTGAGCACTTCGCGCAGCACGCAGAACGATCCGGACTTCCGCTCCACCAATCTCGCCAACCTGCGCACCCTCCGTTATGCGGACCCCGGGGGCGTAGGCATCGGTGAAGACACCTATGCATTTGTAACCGGTATGGTGCATGGCGTGGGCGATGACTATTCCAGCATTATGGTGGCGGACCCCAACGGCCGCCAGTTCCGCAAGCTCACCGAGCGCAACTACAACGGCAAGGCCGACCTTACGCAGCCTTTTAAAATAGGCGGCGCCGAGCAGGTACTCAAGTTCGGCTTCAACTACCTGAAACGCGAACGCGACTTCACCACCAATATCCTGGGCCTGCCCTCCACCAGCCTTGGCGGCGGCAGTGCAGACCTGCTGAACCAGGTGGGCGGGAACATCAACGAACTCATCTCTCCAAAATATGTGGGCCTGCAGGATCCCGGCACTTACGACGAAGAAGGCAAGCCCCGCGTAGGCGGTTTCCTCTACCAGATCCGCAAATCGCCCAATAACTACACCGGCACCTACGAAACACGCGCATTCTACGGCATGATAGACACCCGCTTTTTACAGCACTTCCGTTTCGTGGGCGGCGTAAGGTTCGAATCTACCGACATCAAAACGCTGGTAGACACCAATAACATTTTCATTCCGCTGAACATCAGCGCCACCAGCGGCTACACCGGGGACGCGCTGCGTTACAGCACGCTGAACCCGCGCAACCGTTACGTGGAGGACTACAAACCTTTCTATTCCCTGAACCTTACCTACTCCCCGAAGGAAAGCATGAATTTCAGGTTTGGCTACAGCACTTCGCTGGCGCGGCCGGAGATCAGGGAGCTGATCAATATCTATGAATACGACCCCTTCCAGTTCGCCGTGGTAGGCGGCAACCCGGACCTGAAGAACCAGTTCACCCGCAGCTTCGACTTCCGCTGGGAATGGTTCCCGACGCGTGGTGAAGTGATCTCCGCTTCCGCCTTCGGTAAGATCATCGAGAACCAGCTGCAGCGTGTGTTCTTCTACCGCTCGCCCGGCAACCAGAGCACCGCGCCTGAATTCCCGCTGATCGTGTTCGAGAACGACCCGAACGATGGCCGCGTGTATGGCATAGAGCTGGAGATAAGGCACAACCTGGGCCGCTACTGGAGCCCGCTGAAACCGGTATTTTTTGGAGCCAACGCAATGCTGGCCTACAGCGAGATCGACAAAAACCCGGCAAGGCTGGAAGCCGCCCGCATCAACGACCGCCGCTCTCCCGCGAAAAGCCCCGTGTTTGAACAGGCGCCCTATTCCGTGAATGCCTATATCGATTTCGAACACGAGCGGTCCGGCACCAACATTACCGCCAGCTTCAACATCGTGGGCGCAAGACTGATACAGGTGCAGATGGACGGCACACCGGACCTGTACGACAGGCCCGTACCCGTGCTAGACCTCGTATTCAGCAAACATCTCGGCAAACGATGGCTGGTAAGAGGTTTCGGGAAAAATATCCTGAACCCGGACTTCAAACAGGTATATACCAACCCCGGCAACAACGGGAAATACCATGGCACCACCTACATCTACCGGCAGTATAAAAAAGGCTCGGAAGTATCACTGGGTATTACTTACAAATTATTCTGATCCACATGCATATACAGACCATCAAACGGAAAATAGCCACCATCCTGCTTTTGGCACTGGTTTCCATGAGCGCCTGCCTGAAAGAAAAAAAGGACAATCTCATTGAGCCGCTGGACGTTTTGCAGAAATCCAATTCATCCATCCGCATGTTTAACCTGACAGGCGGCCCCGTGGATGTGATGATCAACAACATCCCGCTCACCTCTTTCAACAACTCCGGTGGCGCCACCCCGCTGGGGCTGAGCATCTTCCCATCCGGCAAATGGAACTCAGCCGAGAACGGCAGCCCGTTCACCATCATGAACGGCCTGCTGGACAAGAACGGAAAAGCGCACCTGGTGCTCACCGCCGGAACAATATTAAATGAAGACACGGTGCTGCAGAACGACATCACGCAACCGCGCGATTATTACCTGCTGCCGGACGGGAGCATGAAGATACTGGCCCGGCAGAACATACCGCCTTCCAGGCCCGAGAATTTCAGGATCAGGATCATCAACATGGGCGACGAAAACGATGCGCTTGGCCTGGGCGCCCCGCTCTCCCTCACCTGGGCGGACGGCAGCGCGGTAAGCCCTGAGCTGCAAAACATTGCCTCCAATACCAGTTCTGAATATGTGGAGATCCCATATGGGTCATACCAGTTCAAGCTGTTTACCGGCACCGGCGCGGGCGTCAATGTGATCAAACAACTGGCGGAACTGCCGCTGAATGCGCTGTTTGACGGTTGCAACCCCGACGCCGTGATACCCCAAACGGGCCTCCTGCCCAGGGTGCGCACTTTCAAGCCCGGCGGCGTGTACAGCATCGTGGTGAGCAGCGGCGCGATCACCTTCTGGGATTGTTACAGGTTCTCGAGACTCGGGAAGATGGTCAACTCTTACCGCATTGTGACCGAGCTGGACCCTGGCGTGAACCATTCCTATGCACGCATGCACGCCCTGAACGCTATGCCCGGCAAACAGGTACGGGTAAGGGTGGATGGCGCTTTCTTGAGCGAAAGCCCTATGCCCTACCTCGGATCGCTGCCTTACAATGAAACCGTAAACGCCGATTATAAAATATTCGTACAAGGCGAGCATACCGTGCAGGCCGTGGATGAAAAAGGCACCGTGCTGGCGGAACAATCGCTGCGGCTCTATCCGTACGACAATTACACCATCTGGGTGAACGAACGGCCTGACGGCAAACCGGGATTGTTATTTTCCGCCAACGACATGACCTCCACCCTGTATGCATCCAACTATAACAACGGCCAGTTTCCTGACGACGGCACCAGCGGCACTCCCCGGCGCGTCAATTTCCCGTACGCCTGGCAAAGCCGGTTCCTGAACCTGAGCCCGGACCTGCCTTATGCCACCTTCACCAATGACCAGTCGTTGTTCCAGACGGCGCCGGTGTATGCCGACAGCTTACGGTACTCCTCCGCTTACGTGAACATCGCATCCGGCGTGCTGCCGGAGCGGAATGCTTCCATTCTTTACACCATTCCGGCTAAAAATGAATTTACCTACTTCGGCGCGGAACCGATCTATGAAATGGATATCACGCCTTCGTTCATCAGGGTTTTCAGGAGCCGCCCCGGCAACCCCGGTGAAATACCCGGTGAATGGCTGAAGCAGGTAGCCCCGCTGGATGCGAAAAAAGCATTCATCGCAAACCCGCAACTGTATGTCAGCGGCGGAATGACTCCGAGAGTGGAAACCGGCATTTATTCCATCGCGCTCGTAGGCCGTACCTACAATTCCTCCGGTGGAGATGACAAAGCAAAACTGGTGGTCATCAAGCATAATAAATAAAATATCATGACTATCCGATTGTTTATACAGATACAGGAAAAAGGCCATGGTTGCGAAAAGCCCGTCATTGCGAGGAGCCGCGGGGATTTTATGCAGGAGCCGCGACGAAGCAATCTCCAGATACTGGAGTACCTCACTTCAATGAAAGATTGCTTCGTCGCCCCTCCCACTTTGGCCCTGCTGCTTCTCGCAATGACGGCTTAGCTGGGCAACGTTGGCTCATCTTAAAAATTTCATTTAAAATATTAACGGATGAACCCGAGCATTAATGCGAGGCTCCATCCGGCAAATAAAAAAATAAATCATTATCGGATGAAAGCGATATATTCTTTACTGGTCCTGTGCGCAGTGATGACGGCGGGGTGTATGAAATACGAAGAAGCGCCGCTGGTGGAAAGCCCTTCCTACATCAGGGTGTACAACAACCTGCCCCAGATCGGCAACGCCCTGTACGCCGGGCAGGCCACCCCTTTCCTGACCCTGCTCGTAGACCCGGAAACGGATGGGCAGGGGGTGCCTTCGGACGCGGGCATCGTGGGGGACTTCCTTGCCACCCGGCAGCTCTTCAGCCTGTCTTACCCCATCAACGCCGCGAACAATGATATTTCCGGCTCGGTGTTGAACGGCAGGGGCGGCTCCACTGCTTCGCTGCTCCCTTCCAACTACGAGTATCCCGGCAATGCGCATGTGCTCACCGCGCCCGCCATCAACGGCTTCGATCTTTCCGCGTGGGCGCAGATACCTTCCGGCAAACACCGCATCATGTTCATCGTGCGGCCGCAGAATAATACGCCGTTCAAAAACCTGAGCGCTTTAATACGCGGCAATATACTTATAGACACCACGGTAGAACTGGCGCGGGGCGAAGTATACACCCTGCACGCGGTGGCGCGCGACCTGGATGAAAAGAAATACGGATTGTATATACGCCGGGAAAGTTTTGTGCATGAAACGTTCGATGAGAACAAGATCTACACGGGCTTTGTAAACCTTTCCGGCAATATGCCGAAAGCGATCGGCGCGGGTTACGGCAACGTATATCCGGACAGGCCCGCCATTTACTGCACCTATTATATGCCTTCTGTGGTCAGCAACTCCAACGGCCCCCAGCTAAACATCCTGAAAGGATACGATAAAACCTATTTCACCACCCTGCGGCAAAATATGGATACGGTCATCCATTACCTGGAACTGCCTATGTTGCCAAGGGATTCTTTTTTCCTGCAAAACGTGATCAAAGAATACGCGCCGGATGGCGCTATCGTCCAGGGCGGCCCGCTCAACCCCTCCGGCAGGGGCATTGGCACATTACCTTCGTTCGCGTTTCATTTCGCGGACGCAGCCAACCCCACCCGCTTGACAACCCTGTTCTCCGCGGCTAACCCCCGTACGTTCAACAACTTCGACCCGGTCAACAGCGCGGCAACGAGCTTTACGCCCAACCTGAACCTTATCGTGAACAGCAACAATGTGAACCGGCTGTACTCCACCCTGAACATCATGGAGATCGTGTATGACCGTGTGTACCTGATGCAGGTACAACGCGGCTTTAACACGGTGCCTTTAAACTGATAATCATGAAAGCATACCAGACTTTAATCACCATTTGCCTCCTGCTCAGCGCAGGCTGCATTAAAATGGAAGACGACGCGCCCGTTAAGGTGGAACGCCAGCTGGGAGTGATCCTGCAAAACAACTACGCCTTCAGCATGTTCTACAGCGCCCTGCAACGCACCGGGCTGGACACAGTGACCACTTCGCAGGAACAATACACGCTACTGGCCCCGGACAATGACGCCTTTATCCTTTCCGGCATAGATGAGGACAGCCTGCGGCGTATGAGCGATGCGGCGCTGAAACAGCTCATCGGTTATCACATCATCAAAGGGAACTACCCTTTTTCAAGCCTGCCGCAGACCATCGACTTTCCTTTCACTTCACTTGAGGGTACCGTACTATATGCCTCCGTACCCATGGCACCCAATTCCTGGGAACCGTCAAGGATCCATTTCAACGGCCTCAATGTAAAAAAACTGGACATCATGGCGGCCAATGGCGTGATACACGCCATGGAGAGAGTGTTGCGCTACCCCGCTCCCACCGTAAAACAATGGCTGGAAAATGCGCCCCGGTACAGCCGCTTCGCCGCCTCGCTGAGAAAGTTCGGCCTGCTGGACACCCTTGCCGGTACCGGTCCCTTCGTGGTGCTGGCGCTGCCCAACGAAGTGTTTGACCGCTATGGCATTGACGATGCCATGCTCGAAACAATCGACACCACCACTTATAAAAAACTGCTGTTCAACAACTACACGCTCAGCCCGAGAAGGTTCTTCTGGTCCGACCTCGGTGACGCACCCATTTCCCAATATGGTGCGGGCGTGATGCCCCCGGTGTTCCTGCAACCCGACGCTGTGCTGGAATACACATTCGAAGGGTTCAGGGTATTCCCCTACAATTTCAAGGAACTGCAACAGCTTGGCTGGTGGGAATATGGGGAGCCGGTAAAAGACAGCGACACGGACTATCCCGCGCTGAACGGCGTGGTGCACGGCGTTAGCGGCGTACTCGTTTATCCTGACAGTGCAAGAATAAATTAAAACTTATGAGAACAATATCTTTTATCATACTGATGACGGGCCTGCTGGGCGCAGCATCCTGCCTGAAGCCTTCCGATTCGGACATGCAGGTATCCCTTCCCATACCCCACTCCGGCACGGACATACACGAAGTGCTGGCACAGCAGCCGGGGCTGGCGTTGTACAACCAGGCTTATACACGGCTGGGCATAGACAAGGAAATGGACCACAATAAGGGTTATACGATCTTTGCCGTGAAAGACGCGGGCATGATAGCCGCGGGGCTTACCGCCGAAAAGATCAGCAGCCTGCCACTGGATTCGCTGGCCAAACTGATCCGGTATCACAATCTGTCCGGCGCGCTGGATGACAATGCGATCCTCAGTGCCGCGTTCACCCTCATTACGTCCACACTCCGGCAGGACACCGTTCCCTACCGAGACCACTACGAGCAGCTCGTGCTGCCGCGGCTGTACATTTCGGGCAATGACAAACTTTACCTGAACGATTATCCTGTATCCGCGCTGCCTTCCGCCATCAAAGCGGCGAACGGATACATCTACGCAGTAGACAGCCTCGTGCAGCCGCCGGCGGCGCGTACGGTACTGGAGATCGTGGACGAAGACCCTGAACTGAGCCTGTACCGCTTCGCGCTCAACCTGCGGGACAGCCTCTTCCGCGATCCGGTAGAGGCATGGGGCTATTTTGATGATCTCACCTGCTCCGACACCTTTTTCTTCGCCACCGCCTTCAATCAATATGGCCAGGCGATGACACATAAGCCCACCGTCCTTGCGCCTACCAATGACGCATTCCGTGCCGCGGGGCTGCATACGGAAGAAGACATCCGCAACTTCGCGCTCAGCGTGCCCATGGAAGTATATATTGACTACAACACCTACATGATGTACATCAATTATTCACCCCTGGATTCCATCCTGAAGCGGCACATTATATACAACGAAGAACTGATCAACCAGGCGAGGCTCCCGCTGCTGTACTACGACCTGGCGAAACCCGCTTTCAGCAGCAGCGCTTTAAACGTCTATAAGCGGGGCATCAGCTTCTTTGGCCCGCTGTCCTACAAAAAGGAAACCTACAAATTGCAATTTTCCGTTTCAAACGGCGACCTGAAGGTGCGGTACAACCCAGGCCCCGGTGGAGTGGCCAACATCATCCGCCAGCCCGGCAACAAAGGCATCGGGATAAACGGGGCGGTGTACAAAACGGATCAACTTTTTAAACCGCAATAAACTCAACAGGATGAAGATCAGATCAACACTGCTGTACTTCGCAGGCATCTGCCTGCTGGCCTGCGGCTGCAATAAAGATAAAAACGGCAAAACCGCGCCGGACCCTTCCTATACCAGCCGCATACCCTTTGTGCTGCAGGACAATTTCACTTTCGATGTATTATGGGCTGCTTTGAACTATGCGGACATGCAGGACTCCCTTTTGCAGGAAGGCCCTTATACCCTGCTGGCGGCGCATAACGATGCTTTCGCGCTGTTTAATCAAACATCCAACGATCCCGCCCGCTTCACTTATTTCATAACCTATAACAAGGCCAGGCAGCTGATGCAATACAGCATCCTTTCCGGCATATTGTCCACAAAGGCGATGCCCCTGCAGGAAAACAAAGCCTATCTCACCCACCTCGGCACAAATGTGTACATCAGCAAATACCTGCAAAACGGCGATACGATTGTAACCATGAACGGAATCCGCCTGAAGAGCCTGGACAATCCTGCCTCTAACGGACTGATACAGGTATTGTCCGAACTGCCGAACGTGGAGAATTTCCCTTCGCTGGTCACGGCCGTGCGGAGCGACACCTCACTCTCCCTTTTTTCAGCCGCTATGAAACACAGCGGGCTGACGGATTCGCTGGACGGTGCAAAAGACGCGTACACCCTGCTGCCGCCAATCAACAGGGCATGTATGTCTTCAGGCACTGTACTGGCTTCCATGGAACGCATATCGCAGTCAACGCCCGAAGAACTGAAAACGCTGCTGCGGTATCATATCATCAAAGGGCGGTATTTCACCAGCGATCTTTTCCGCGCGGTAGCGGCCGACCCTTCCGGCATCACGATGCAGGACGGCGGCAAGGTCGGGATCGGCGGCAGCCCCACCGGGTTCAACAGCATCCGGTTCACCGGCACGGGCAACGATGGTATGGCCGCGGGTATACCGCCTTTCCCGTATCAGCGTTTCGATCTCAACTCCAACATACCCGCCGGCAACGGCGTGATGCATAAAATAGACCGGGTATTGATCCCCTGACCCATTTAAAAAGATCAGACATGACTATATACAAACATACACTGATGCTGTGCCTGCTGCTTTTCTGCGCAGCCGCCTGCACCCGTAAAACGGAATTGCTCTCCAACAGGCCGCAACCCGTTATGCAGGATTACCTTGCCACACAGCCCGAACTTTCGCTGTTTGGCAAGGCGCTGAAAAAGGCCGGTCTTGACAAAGACATCCGGCTGCAATCCGGCGGACCTTTCACCTTTTTTGTACCGGTAGACAGCGCCATGATCCGTGCCGGCTTTACCGAACAGGTTATCAATAATTACGACGCGGACAAACTGGCGAAAATCCTCCGGTACCACATCCTCAACGGAAGGCTGAGTTCTACCACGCTGGTAGGCAATTACACACAGGATGCCTTTTCACTGGAACCCGGCCGCCTGCCCAAAGTGAGCCGCAACTTCCACGGCATATTCCTGAACGGCATCACCGTGACCACACCAAACGTGGAACTGGGAGACGGTGTACTGCATAAGATGAACGGCATATCCCTTTTACCCGGCCTGGATGCGTACGACCTGTTACAACAACATCCCGACCTCACCTTCATGGCATATTTCGTGCGCCACACGGACGGCTGGGAAGAACGGCTGCGGGAGCCTGATACCCTCCGGTGGAAAGGCAACGGTCTTGAGCGCGGCTTCACTTTCCTGGCGCCGACAGACGAGGCATTCAGGGAAGAAGGTTACAATACCCCGGAAGAACTGATGCAGGAAGATCCTGTATATGTGCGCAATCTGCTGGGCTTCTACCTGATAGGCGGCCGCTGGTTCATATCGGACTGGCTGGACGGCGTGGAATTATCAGGTTACCGGCGCCCGGCGCTCTATGCGCTAAGCACCAATCCCATGGGGTATTTTATACAGGCAGGCGGTCTCACCTTCAAGACGCATTACAACCTGAATGTGCCGCGCATCATCCACAGCGACATCATGGCGGACAACGGCGTACTGCATATCGTAGATAAAGTGATTAAAGCAGGTATCTGAGCAATATGATTACTGGAACGACAAACACAATACCGATGAAAAAATATTTACTGATCATCATCCTCTGCCTTACCGCCTGGCTACAGGGCGCTGCCCAGGAAACCAGCGGCGGCCTGCAGGGAAGGGTGTTCAACACCAACGGCGAAGCCCTGCCCGGCGCCTCTATAACGGCCACGCACATACCGTCCGGCACGCGTTACGCCATGGTCACTTTTAATGACGGGCGTTTCCTCTTCACCGGCATGCGCATCGGCGGGCCTTATGTGGTAGAGATCGCATTTATAGGCATGAAAAAAGAAACCAGGAACATCCCGAAGATCGCATTGGGAGAACCGCTGGTACTGGAAGTGCATTTACAGGACGATGCCTCCGCGCTGAAAGAACTGGTGGTAAAAGGCAGCCGCAAACCTACCGCCAACACTTACGGCGCAGGCATGAGCATCCGCCAGCAGCAGATACAGAACGTGCCTACCGTCAACCGCAGCTTGACCGACATCACGCGCCTGGTACCACAAGGCTCGAAGGATAACAGTTTTGGCGGGGCCAACTTCCGTTACAACAACGTAACGATAGACGGCGCCATCAACAACGACGCCATCGGATTCAGCCCCAGCACCGGCGGGCAGACGGGCACCTCTAACATGCCCGGCAGCAGCACGCGTACCAACCCCATTTCCCTTGATGCGATCGAGGACATGCAGGTATACCTGGCGCCCTACGATGTGAAGATCGGTAACTTCACCGGCGGCAGCATCAACGCCGTAACCCGCTCCGGCACAAACGAAGTACACGGTTCCATTTACGCCTATGGCCGCAACGCCGCACTGGTTGGCCCGGACAGAACGGGGAACGAACTGGATAAAAAAATGCCGTCCTCCTTTCACGACCTGCAAACGGGTTTCAGGCTGGGCCTGCCGCTCATCAAAAACAAACTGTTCTTCTTCACGAACCTCGAAATCACATCCAGGGAAGATGCGATACAGCTGGTGGCGGGCAGCAATGCTTCAAAAGGCGTATTGTCCAGAACGGACGCCACCGCCATCCGTGAGCATAGCATCAGCAAATATAATTTTGACCCGGGCACAGACGGCCTGTTCAACGCCTCTTCCGGCTCGCGCAAATTCTTCAACCGAATAGACTGGAACATCAACGCCAACAATCAACTGGTACTGCGCAACAACACCATCCTGTCCGATGCCGTACACATGGACCGCGACCAGCTGAGCTTCCGCTTTGGCAGCATTGCGTATAAACAGACGAACAACCAGTCGTCTACCGTAGCGGAACTGAAGACGCGCTTCAGCAACCGCTTCTCCAACAGCCTGGTGCTGGGGTATACGAACATTCACGATTACCGCACCCCCGAAACCGATCCCGCTTTCCCACAGGTGCAGATCGTAGGCAGAACGCCCGGCTCCACTATCTTTTTCGGTACGGACCGTGAAGCCTCCGTATTCAATCTGAAACAACGCACCTTCGAGTTCACGGATAACGTGACCCTGAGCACAGGCAAACACACGCTCACCATCGGCACCCACAACGAGTTTTACGGCATCGATTACGGCTTTGTGAACGGCTGGAACGGCAGGGTGACCTACCAGAGCATCGAAGACTACCTGGCCAACAAACCCCAGCGCGTGCAGGGCAATTTCCATTACTACAACAACAACCGCGATTACCTGCTGGCAAACCCTTCCGCGAAGTTCAACATCAGTTTTCTCAGCCTCTATATCCAGGATGAGATCCGCATATCAGACCGTTTCCGCGTAACCCCCGGCCTTCGCGCGGACTATACACTGCTGCCCGATAAGCAGACGTTGAGCGAACGTACCAAAAACGCCATCGGCGACCCCGATTTCGGGAATACCTATACCTATACCCCACTCAGCAAGATCCTGAACAATTATCTTGAAAAGCCGCTGATGAGCCCCCGCATCGGCTTCCGCGCGGAACTCACGGAAGACCGTTCCCTTGTGCTCCGCGGCGGGGCAGGCATCTTTACCGGCAGGATACCCCTGGCGTGGCTGGGTTACGCCTTCTACAACGACGGCAATTCTTACGGCACCATAGACATGCGCACGGACGGCAGCCCTCCCAGCCCCTTCAGGCCCGGCACCGATCCTTTATTGCCTTCGCCCGGCAACCCTTACCAGGGTATTGCGGGTTTTGCATATGAACAGGGGAAAGTGGTGAACGACCGCAACGCGGGCACCACACAGATAGATGTGATCGATAACGAGTTCGTAATGCCCAGCGTGCTGCGCGGCAGCCTGGCGGTGGACTATACGGACAAACACGGATTCAAATACACGCTGGAAGGCATGTATACCAAAACGATCAAAGACGTGATGTTCCGCCAGGTGAACCTGAAAGACATTCCCGTATATTATGCCTACGACACCGCATCCGGCCTGCGCAGGCAGCCCATCTTCTCCGGCAGCGTGGATCCGCGGCTGGCGAACGCTTACGAGCTGAGCAATACCGGCAAAGGTTACCGTTACAGCATCACCGGCCAGGTCAGCAACCAGTTTGAAAACGGGGTCAGCTTTTCCGCCGCATACACCTACGGCATGTCCAAAGACATCTCCAACGGCATCCGCAACTCCATGGAATCCAACTGGCAGCTGAACCAGGCGCTGAACCCGAATGACCCGCAGCTGGCCTATTCCAACTTTGACATCAGGCACCGCATTGTAGCCACGCTGTCTTACAACAAAAAATGGAATGGCCGCTTTACCAGTCATTTTTCACTGTTGATCACCGCGCAGAGCGGCAGCCCGTATACGTATGGTTTTGTCAACTTCACGCCGCAGAATACGCCGCAGCAGGTAGGCCTGGCCTATATACCGGCACAGGGGGAATCTATCCGGTTCTTTGCGCCTATACTGGCTGAAGACAACCAGACCGTACTGGTCACCCCGCAGGAACAGGCCGCGGCATTCGACCGGTTTATTGAGGGCGATAAATACCTCCGCACCAGGAGAGGGAATTTCACAGAAAGGAACACAGGCAGAACTCCCTGGAACAATAACGCAGACTTTCATTTTGCGCAGGACTTCCATTTTGGCCACAAACGCGAAGGCGCGAGAGAACATACTTTAACCTTCTCGCTGGACATTATCAATGTCACCAACCTGTTGTCAAAAAGCTGGGGGATCGTATACTTCGCGCCCAATACCTACAACTCTACCGCAAGCGTCGGACTGCAGCCGTATATACCTTCCAGGACTTCAGGCGGCTACCCGCTGTACCAGTTCGTGGAGCCCGGCAAGCCATATTCCGTGGACCCTGTGGGCTCGCGCTGGCAGATGCAGACGGGGCTGAGGTATTCCTTTTAACCACCTCGCATAATTCATATTGTTTGATTGCTGGCTGCTTTTTAGCAGCCAGTTTTTTTTACAGGTAAAGCCCCCGGGTTGTCTATCCAGTTGCTCCTGGTCATGTTTTTATTTAAGGACGCGGGTACTGAGATAAAGTTGCAGCCACCCGCCTTACCTTGATGCCCGGAGTTGACCCCTATACGGAAATGCGTTCTTTCACTTCTACATAAAACCTCATGCTATCATGAAAACATTTACCCTGTTTATTCCCTTGTTGCTTTGCTATGCCCTTGCAGCGGCACAACCTGCCGGTTACGTGCCCGGCACGCAGGTCTGCTGGACCTTCAACGGCCGCGCGCACGGTTACTTCAAAGCCGCGGGCAACGGTGAGCGCCACATTCTCATTTCGTTCACCGGCGTTGGTGAAACCGGCTGCGCCAACTACGATTCACAATCGCCGCAGAAATTCCTGAAAGACAATGGCCTGAACTGGGACGGGCGCACTGTGCGCACCCCCGGCGACACCATTATATGGGAGATATATACCGTTCCCAATACATCGAACATGTGGATGGGCGCCTATATATCCGACATCAATTATCTTTTCAACCACATCGCACCGATTGACACCAGCGAACACTGGCGTTTTCATGTGGAAGGGCTGAGCTTTGGCGTAGGGCGGCTCTGGGCGTTCCTGGGCAACTCGCAGGGAGATTACAACCCATACCGGGGCATATTCTCCACCACCATCAGCATAGCAGGCACACAACAAGACCCCGCGCTTATCGCCTCCGCATCCGGCAATACGCGCAACTGGGTATGGGTGGGCAGCCAGGATACGGGGATCACACGCCCGAGTTATTCCCACAACATCTACTACGCCATTACCGGCCCGAAACATTTTACCTACCAGGTGGGCGGCCGTCATGACGGGAGTACCTGGGACAGCTGCCTTTCCCTGAAAAACACGGATACCATGACCAACCGATGGTTGTGGATGGTAAGGAAGCCCGATACGTTAACAGAACCGCCCATTGAGCTACCCTGTCCTATTTCCGGCGGCCCGGCCAATTACGTGGCGGGCACGCAGGTGAACTGGCAGTTCAACAACCGCTCACATGGTTACTTCCGGGCGGCGGGATGCGGGGAAAGGCATGTGCTGATCGCGTTCACGCATGATACCTCCGTGGACAGCACCAATTACCAGCTCAACTCGCCCGCCAAAATATTGCAGGATGCCGGCATTAACTGGGACGGGCGTTCCGTACGGGCGCCTGGCGATACGATCGTTTGGGAAGTGGTCACGATACCGTACAATTCCGGGTTCTATCTTCCCGGCTATGCCAATGATATCACTTATATCCTGCAGCATATAGAACCGCTGGATACGGCCAATCACGACCGCTATCACATTGCCGGCATAGGCCATGGTGCCAGCAGGATGTGGGCTTATCTCATCAATACGCAGAACCACAACAGCCCTTACCGGCATATATTCTCCACCACGCTCACCGTATCTACCACCTGGAGCAGCAACTATGCGCCCGTAACCGCATACAGCGCCGGCAGGCGGCACTGGGTATGGCATGGCGCCAGCGACACCAATCCTACTACGCCGCCGTGGGCTTCCACCGATTATTATAATGCACTCAGCGGCGATAAGCGGCTGACCATGCAGACCGGCGGAACCTTCGGCGCCAGTACCTGGGACAGTTGTTTCAGCATTGCCGGTACAGACAGCAGCAACAACCGTTGGCTGTGGATGGCCACGCCTCCCGCTTCGCCTTTCCTGCGTACCGCTGCCCCCATACCGCCTGTGCTGAAATCGCAGAAACCGGAAAGTCTCCGGCTGTATCCGAACCCCTCCCGCGGCATCTCCCGCCTGAGCTGGAACGGCAAACCCGGAACGGCCTACCGCATCAGCGTATCCGACATCAGCGGCAGGATCCGCAAAACAGAAACAGGCATACGCGGAAGCACACACGTACTGGATATCTCCAACCTCGACAAAGGCCTTTATATCGTACAGGTAGAAGGCGGCGGGGAAAAATTTGTGTTGAAACTGATCAGGGAATAACGCATGACGATGCCGTCTCCCGATAAAGAGCTGCCCGCGAGGGCGGCTTTTTTTCATGGAAGCCGTTCCTCCACGCCGGTATGGAATGAGGCTTTGCCACGGCTGTTACTTTCAGGCGTGTTTTTTGCGATCGCATTGAAGATCATTTAACCGGAACCATGCAGCATATATCCATTGTAAACGCCAGGCAGAACAACCTGAAGAATATATCACTGTCGCTGCCGAAAAACAGGATCACCGTATTCACCGGCGTATCCGGCTCAGGCAAGTCGTCGCTGGTGTTTGAGACCATTGGCGCGGAAGCGCAGCGGCAGCTGAACGAGACATACGACAGTTTTGTACGGCACCGCCTGCAACACTACGGTCAGCCCGATGTGGATAAGATCGAGCACCTGAACGTAGCCATCGTGATCAACCAGAAACGGATAGGCGGCAATGCCCGCTCCACCGTGGGCACGGCCACGGATACCTTCAGCCTGTTACGGTTGTTGTTTTCCCGCGCCGGGGAGCCATTCGCGGGATACGCCAATGCTTTTTCCTTCAACAATCCGGCCGGTATGTGCCCGAATTGCGAAGGGCTGGGAAAAGTAAACACGATCAACCTGAATAAACTGATCGACCGGCGTAAGTCCTTAAACGAAGGCGCCATCAACTTCCCCACCTTTCAGCCCGGCAGCTACCGCTGGGCGCGGTATACGCTTTCAGGATATTTTGACAACGACAAAAAACTGCGCGATTACTCTCCTGAAGAATGGGAGCTGCTGCTGAACGCGCCCGAGCACAAGCCACCGCATCCTTTGCCCGGCTGGGGTAAAACGCAGCAATATGAAGGCGTGATCACCCGCATCACGCGTACTTTCCTGAAAAGAGAATCCAAAACGTTCAACCGTAACAGTGAAGAAGTATACGAAGTGATCCGCCTGGATGACTGCCCGGTATGCCACGGCGCGCGGCTCAATCAACAGGTGCTGGCCAGCGGGATTAAAGGGAAAAACATTGCGGACTGCGCCGCCATGCAGATCAACGAGCTGGAAAAATTCCTGGAACAGATCAAAACCAAACAGGTACAGACCATCGTGGCCGAGCTGATCAAAAGACTCCGGCACCTCATCGATATCGGCCTTTCCTATCTCAGCCTGGACCGTACCACCAGCACGCTTTCCGGCGGGGAAAGCCAGCGCATCAAGATGGTCAAACACCTTGGCAGCAGCCTGACCGGCCTCATTTACATCTTCGACGAGCCCAGTACCGGCCTTCACCCGGCGGACGTACAGCGCCTGAACCGGCAGATGGAGCAGCTGCGCGACAAAGGTAACACCATCCTCATCGTGGAGCACGACCCGGACATCATCGCCATTGCGGACCACGTAGTGGATATGGGGCCCAAAGCGGGCGTACATGGCGGAGAGATCGTGTACGAAGGGACATTCAACGGCCTGAAACGTTCCAAAGGTTTAACCGGCGCATATTTCCGCCAGCAGCATACGCTCAATGAACAGCCGCGCACAGCCTCCGGGCATCTCACCATTTCCAACGCCACGCTGCATAATGTAAAAAACGTGACGCTGCGCATCCCGGAAGGCGTTCTGAACGTGATCACCGGCGTGGCCGGCTCAGGCAAAAGCACGCTGATCAACCAGGTGTTGCCGGAACAACATCCATCCGCCACGCTGATAGACCAGAGCCCGCTACGCGGCTCCAGGCGGGCGCACATCGCCAGTTACACCGGCGTCTTCGACGAGATCAGGAGCCTGTTTGCCAAAACCAATAAAACCAGTGCGGGCATATTCAGCGCAAACAGCGAAGGCGCCTGCCCCGAATGCAAAGGCCTCGGTATCATCACCCTGGACCTCGCATTTATGGACAGTGTGGAAGAAACCTGCGACGCCTGCAACGGTTCAGGTTACAATGGCGAAGCCTTACGTTACAAATGGCATAAAAAAAACATCGCCGAAGTACTGGCCATGACGGTGGAAGAAGCCATTACTTTTTTTGAAGGGTACGCATTGAAAGACATCCTGCAGAAAGTAGCGAGGCTGGGGCTGGGATATATTTCACTGGGGCAGTCGCTGAACACTTTTTCAGGCGGGGAAAGACAACGCCTCAAACTGGCGGCCGAGCTGGAAGAAGAAGGCCGCCTTTTTATCTTCGACGAACCTACCACCGGTCTGCATCCCTCTGATACGGCACAGCTGATGACGATCTTCCAGGAGATGGTGGACAAAGGCAATACCGTCATCATCATCGAACACAATGTGGAAGTGATCAGCCAGGCGGACTGGGTGATAGACATCGGCCCCGGCGCAGGGAACAAAGGCGGAAAAGTGGTATTTGAGGGGACTTTGAAAGATATGGTGAAGGCGAAGGATAGTGTGACGGGGAAGTATCTGAGGGAATATTATTCGAAATAATCAATAGATCACATCATCATCCGCGAAGACCAACCGGATCGTACGCGTAAATGATTCCGCCAGATATTCTACTCCCAGATGCCTGAAATCTTTGTATAAGCCGGGCCGGGTTTTAAGGAAGCCGACATCATAACTGTTGATCATAAAATCGGAAAAGCCGATAAAATCCTTATTGGCAGCTGCCTCATACTCTTTTATGATCCTTTCCAGCGGCCAGATGGCCACAAGGTTCGCCAAAAGATCCATTTCGGCAAAACCATCAGCCAGCATATAAAAGGCTTTAAAGTCCTCCGGGAACTCAAATGACAGCGCTTCCTCCGCCTGCCTGATCTGATCCGGCGATGCACCCGGACTTAGTTTGATCCCTTCCCGTTTCCATTGGTCCAATATCTTTTCGAATGTCCATTCCATAGCACCAAAATAGAAAAATCCTGTCAATGTAATCCCGTTTCGAAGTTAAACCCGGGCACCACAATAATACTCCGGAAACGTCCAATTAAATATTTTTAAACCTGAATTAAAGATTTCGTAACATTATTTATTACGAAGTGTAAACATTATTTTAGACGTTTATACCCTATAACAATTCCAAATGAAAAGAACCATACTTGCGGTTGCCGCAATGTTTTTCCTCCATACTATGGCCAATGGACAGGACCAGCACGTCATCCTGATCAGTATCGACGGCCTCCGGCCCGAGTTTTATAAAGATCCCTCCTGGAACATGGTGAACCTCCGCCAGGCGATGAAAGAAGGCGTGTATGCGGACGGCGTGGACGGCGTATTCCCGACCGTCACCTACCCTTCCCACACCACGATGATCACGGGCGTAAAACCCCTTAAACACGGCGTATATTACAATACACCCTCAGAGCCGCTGGGCATTACCGCCAAATGGATCTGGGATTATAATACCATCAAAACACCCACGATCTTCAGCGCGGCCAAAGACAAAGGTTTAAAAACAGCCTCCGTATACTGGCCCGTTTCCTTTAATTCCCCCGCCACGTACAACTTTCCCGAATACTGGTACCTGTCCGACAAAAAGGCCCGTATCACCCTCAAAGCCCTGAAAGAAAATACCACCCCCGCAGGCCTTTACGAGGAACTGGAAAACAATGCGCTTGGCAAACTGGAAGACATCGACTTCAGCGGCGACTACCTGGGCCTGGACGACAATCTTGCCCGCACCGGCTGTTACCTCATCCGCAAATACAAACCTGCGTTTACAGCCATACACCTGGTAATGGTGGACCACTTTGAACACGAAGAAGGCCGCGACGGCGACAAAGTAAGAGCGGCAGTAGCCAGCGCGGACCGCGCCGTAAAAAGCATCCGCGAAGCGGTGGACATGGCGGGCATTACCAAAAACACCACGATCATCGTCACCGGCGATCACGGGTTTGTAGACATTCACGCCACGCTGGCGCCCAATGTGCTGCTGGTTAAAGCTGGCCTTTATGATCCGCAGAAACCGGAGGACTGGAAAGCTTATTTCCATACGGCGGGCGGCGGATGTTTCCTCCAACTGAAAGACAAAAACGACAAACAGACCAAAGAAAAAGTACTCCAGCTTTTAAAAAGCCTGCCCGTGCAGCAACAGCAGACTTTTATCATCAAGTCCCGCGAAGACCTGGACGCGATCGGCGCCGATCCTACCGCGGCATTGGGACTGGCGGGGCAACAGGGATATGCGTTTTCTCCCACGGCCACCGGCGAGTTCATCCGCGCGGCGAAGGGCGGCACACACGGGTTTTATCCTGATTTTAAAGAGATACAGACGGGTTTTGTGGCCTTTGGCAACGGTATCCGTAAAGGCGGCGTGATCCCGCAGATGGGCCTAGTGGACATTGCGCCGCTGGTGAGCAACCTCCTCCAGCTGGATATGCCGGCGGGAGATGGCTTGCTGCTGAACGGGGTGCTGGCGAAATAAGCGGTTTATATTCAATATATAAAGAAGGGCTCCTGTTCGCGGAACGGGGGCCTTTGCTGTTTTAAATGATCAGGCCTTTACTTTATAATCGATGTAATAACCATTTGTTTCATCTTTTTTAAAGTCGTCCTCAAAAGCCGCTTTTTCTCCTACGTTCATCTTGCTCCGGGCTTGTTTTATTTTCCCTGCGATAGGTTCCTGGTCATGGAAGTCATAAAAAATGCCCTTTTCATTCATGATCATCAGCCGTCCTTTTGTCTTTCGCAGCAGTTCCTGGAGCATTTCGCGGTTGGGCATGGTGCCTTTCCAGGCCGGAGGAATAACCTTGTAATCGAGAGAGCCCATAGCCGCCAGGTCTTTATGCTCCATCATGTTCAGGCCAAGGCGCTCCGCCGTCCCATTGTGGCTCATATGATGCGCAATCTTGTAGAATACTGTACGGCGAAGCAGGTCCTGGGTAAAATGTACACCATCTTCAGGTTTTTCAATACCTTCCCAGCTGATGTTGTGCCAGGTACGCCAGCTGCCATATTCAGCATCTCCTGGAAAAAGCATTACCCGCCGGTTTTCTTCAAATTCAATAGCAATCACCAGGCTTAAATTGTTGGTCAGCGTACCGATCCTCAATGCAAGGTTTCCCGCGCTGAAGAGCCATTCGTTCTCAATCGTGCGCCATGCGCAATCAGGATCGTCATATGACTTACGAACATTATTATTATCTGATGCCGATTCGTAAAAGGCCTCAAAGGGTAAAATACCATCCGTTCCCCCGGCGGCATTTGTGCCTGTTATCGCCACGGCAAAAGCTTCCTCTCCTTTTAATATTTTGTTGTGCGTATAACTTTCACCTTCTCCACCGCCTTCCGTTTCCACATCATCCCACTTTTCCGGGGGGCCCAGTACATAAAACCTTACACCTTCAAGCCCAGGGAGGTCCTCTATGATATTGCCGGGGTACATGTACTCAATATTGTCGTTTGCTATTTCCTTTTTTACGATACGCATTCCTTCCAGCATTCCTTTGTATTGTCCCGCCACGCCTTGCATATGCAGCATTGAGAAGTTTGACAGGGCGGCTGCAAAGTGCTTCCTGGCCCCCATTATCGCAAGGCCATCGGCGCCGTTTATAAATGCCTCGCGTTCCTCTGGCCGCATAAGCGCTTCTTCCAGCCTTTCCGAAGCCAGGGCCAGCGCCCTTTTCTTTTCACCGTATTCTGTTTTCCACCTTTTTATTTTGGAGAGACTGTCATTTTCCGACCAACTCATCCATATCTTTTTTACGGTAAAGTTGTTTGTAAAAACGTCACTGCAGGTTTCGAATACAGATACATGGTCCAGGTGCTCGTGTGTGATCACCAGCAGGTCCACTTCCCCTTCTACATATTCTTTCAGGTCCTCCATGAAGGGCGTCAGCCGGTCTTTGCCGCCGGTCCATACGCCACAGTCGATCATCATCTTAAATCTTACATTGTCACCGGCGAAGAACTTGATGATAAAACAATCGCCGGTACCCATACAGTACATGCGTACCACGGCATGTGTTACTTTATTGGCGCTATTTGTATTTGGCATAAGCTGATAATTAATGATGTAAGAAACAAAAGGGCTCATTCAGAGGATGATGCAGGCCGCTGCCGAAATAGCGGTTGTATTCGCTGAGGTGCATCAGTCCCTCCTCACGCTGGTAATTGTATTGCTGCCTGATCCGCTCCCTGTCTATTTCCACTTCACCGGTCTTTTTAAGTTTATCAATATTCAAAAGCGGTTTGCACACTACATATTTCAGCTCCTGTGTATTCAAGTCAAATATCATGGTACAGCCGCCGTATAATACAAACCTGTCCTGTATGGGCAGGCCATCTTCAGTAGCGCCGGCATTCCCTTCCGGCAGTGGTTCTCCCAGGTGGTAATGCTCTTTGAATTCCCCCGCTTCCATTACGATACCGCTGCGTTGCACCAGCGAAAACACCACCTGGTTCAGCAGATTGTTTTCAGGCCCTACCCTGGACACCAAACGAAGGTTCTGAATCTGATAGGAAGGCCCTTCACCCCCCAGATACTTTTTTGTGGATGTGCGCACACCAAAATCTTTCCAGTTGGTATTAAACACCAACCCCGTCAGCATCTGAAATTTCCCGTTGCCCAGGAACTTTTCGGACAGCCTGCTATGGAGCCCATTTTCGCCTGTGATATATTTCCTGCTGATCCTGAAGATCTTTTCCCTGTCCTGTTCATAGGAGATATCCGAGGCATACTTCCTGAAAAATTGCGTCAGTATCTGGATAGGATCATCTTTCCCATTCCCGGCGAGACCATTTCCGTTCATCAACTCCAGGCTGTCTACACTGAATGTTTTGAGCCCTTGGGGATAAATCCCCCTTCTTCTGAAAGCTTCTATAAAGGCGAGGCGGTAATCGAGGCTGTCATTATTTACCAGGGCCCTATCCGCCGTGATGATTGCGCGCAGGTAATCACCGAAAGTGATGTCTACCGGCGGGCAATAGTCCAGCGCCCTGATACACATATTCAGCACGTGTTTGGCTGCTTTGGACGCCTCTGAAGCCAGGCGGTTCACCAGGTCCGGGTGCAGTTCTCCCTGAGGCAGCACTCCAGTCCCACCGGTGGCCATTCGCAAAAGGTCTTTTATTCTTCCTTTATAAATGCTGAGAAATGCCTCAAATACGGCCGAAACGAGGGTACTGCCCCGCTGATGCGGCTCCATCACGGTGTTATACTCATCGCCGCGCGGCTCTTTTGCTTTCCATGTTTTAGTAACAGGGTCTATCTCCCCAATGGCGTCCCTCAAGGAGCCATAGCTGCCGATAGCGGAGCCAAACTCCTGCGCCAGCTCGCCCAGCAGATTCTGCGACGCCAGGTCGCCACGGGTTTTAGCCACCTGGTGTTTTAACACTTCGGGAAAAGTAAAGTGCTGGAAAAGCGCGACGATATCTGCAAATGCTTCATGAAATGCAAGAACATCCGGATTGGAAGCCTCTGAATAGGCCGGATACATACCGTCCAGGATAGCGTGCGTTACCTCATGGGCAATAATATCATGACTGAGACAGGTAAATACAAACGAGCCTGGCATGTGCAGGGTATTGTTGGCAGGCCTTGCTTCGAAATACCCAAACAGCAGCGCTTTTTTCTGCGGGCTGTAATAGGCATTGGTATCACGGAGAGCATGCGGGTATACGCGGAGCCTGGCTACATATTCCGCGTACTTGTCGCGGTCCGCCAGCCGCCGGGGAGCCCATATCACTTTCCTGCCAAGTGCCGTTTCAAAATTAGTGATGGTGGTCATGGCTACCGCATAGACCATCTGCTGATGAAACTGCGGGTTAACTTCAGACGGCTGTAATCCGTCCTGCGCCAGCAGGTTTTTATTATTGAGTACCACCGGTTCGTAATGTTTTTTGGTGGTGGGGTCGTAATCCACCACCTCCAGGTATTCACCCACCGGGCCGGGGTCAAGTTTGGTTTCCCATGGCACATTGTATACAATATTGTTGATAAATGCGGTATCGCTTCTGAGCGACAACGAGGGGTCGAAGGCGTAACCACGGAGCCTTCTGAAAGCGGGAATTTTGTCTGGGATAGGCATAATAATCAGTTTATCAGATCGGGACAATATAATTTTACCTGTAGCTCTGTAAGGTCTTCCGCATGTCGGATCAGGAAGTTCACCCGCTCTTCGGACAGGCGGGTGAGATTGGTGCCTGTATTCCGGGCAACCATTAGCTCCGCACCGTTCAGCCCCCGTGCCGCAATACCGCTGAACCCTACTTTTGAAGCGATAAAATCTTTGATCTCCTGCTTGTGGTTCTTTATATCCTGGAGGTATTGCGGGGGGAAATTGTGATGCTGTATGACAGATAACGGTACGTTCCCTTCCAGCATATTGTCCACAAACCCGTCCAGGCACTCTTTAATATCCCAGCCAAGGGAATAATAAGCGATGGGCCTGCCTGTCACATTTGTATAAATATGCTGGACCATCTGGGCGGTTTTGATCCTGTACATGAACAGGTTCATTGTGCGGAGCAATAATGAGAAAGTATTTTTGTATTGTTTATCGCCCATAAAAGGCCCGCCGGCATCGGAAGTAATGATCCGTCTGCAGGCCAGCCCACCTTTGGGTTGCGTAATCTTCGAAATACCCTGGTTGTCGTATACTCCGCCGTCTACCAGTACCGGCTTCACCCTCTTAAAATCCCCGCCGGCCTTATAATAACATGCATCAATCTTTACCGGGGAAAAAACAAACGGTATGCAGGAAGAGGCCATTACCGCACGGGCGATGGGAAACTCCCCCGGGTTAAATTCGACAGGCGGGATATACACGTCCTTATCCGAATACATAGAATCCGACATAAAGTTCCTCCCGAAGTAAAAAGGCCTGCCGGTATGCAGATTGGATGATCCGATGACCAAAATCGGGGACCCTTTAAGGTCCCTCAGCTTTTGGCCGTGATAAAGGAACCTGTCGTAAGCGCGTTCTATCACCTTGCTTACGTCAAATATCCGGAACTGGTATTTCATGAGCAATATGCCCCACATCATCAGCAACAGGAACGTCAGCCAGGCCCAGGAAGTAAAGGACAATACGATGGAAACAAGCGGAAGCCCGATAAATACAAAGGCAGATCTGATCACGGTCCAGGTGCGAAGGATGCTCCTGATCACATCATGTTTCTGCAAATTGTTTTTCATTTCTTCATGAAAGGCTTTGTATTCGCCTTTATACAGGCACCAGGCCGCACCTGTAATAGTACCCCCCGAAATAGTGGACAACACACTGACCTTGTCCAGTATATGCAGGTCATTCAGCTTGTTTAAAGTACCAAGATGAAAAGCTGCGGCGCGATAGCCGCCTCCGGAAAGGGACAAGCCCAACTCATGACGGGGAATAACGGGCATAAAGGATAAACATTAGGGGTAAATGAAAGATAAAACATATTTTATTGTCCACCAATACCCAAAAGTGAGTATTGTTTATTTACGCCTGATAAGATAAATTGAGTATAATCTCTTATCATCTTTACCCCCCAATTTCACACCGCATGCACGACCTTCTCATCACCCAGAATCTTTGTCTGCACCCTGCCGGACAGGGATTTTTTTACAGCGGCAATATGAGTTTATACCACTACCCGACAGAATTCAGATTTGTCTTTGATTGCGGTAGCCTGAACAGGGACAACATTAGGGATGAGATCGATAAATACAAGCGCACACAACTAACGTCCCAAATTGACCTGCTTATAATTTCCCACTTTGATGCGGATCATGTCAATCACCTGGACTACCTGCTGAAAGGAATAAAGGTCAAAAAGATCGTCGCGCCTTTTGTAGGAATCGCTGAGCGGCTATTCCTCGTATTCCGGCTGATAGAACAGGGAGAACTGAATAACCCGGATAGCAGCGGCACCGTGGATATCATCATCGATCCGGCATCCGCTTTGGCACCGTACCTGGACGAGGGTGGTGACATTACTTTTGTGGACAGCGACCCGGAGAACCCGCCATTTCCACCGCCGGGCGATGATGCGCCGCCGGATGAAGAAGGCCGGGGAGAAAATATCGAATGGAGCTTTGCATTTGAAGGGGGTACTATGCCGATGCCCCCCGGTGAACTGAACACCAAATCCACGCAGGCAAGGAAAGTAAAGGATTCACAGAAAGGGTTTACACGGGCGAATGATACCCCGTTGATGGAGTTCCTCTTCTACAGGAAAGATATTGGGTCGGATAACAAAGCTTTTTTTGATAAAGTATATGAACTGTTCCTGCAACGTTTCAGCACGGAGTTTAAGTATCCGGCAAATCCTGGCATTGATGAACTGACAAATGTGATCAAAAACAATCTTCGTTCGGCCACAATCGTAAAAGAGTTATTCCAGGAAGCGCTGAAAACGGTAAATAACATCTCCATCAAAGAAAATGAGTTGATGAACATGAATACCACGGCACTTTCATTGTTACACTATAACCTGGTGAAAAAATTCAGTAAAATCGCACCCTGGCATTACGCGAAAAACTCTGACCGTTATACCCAGCAGATATACCATATCCAAAAATTGGATGGAACGGCCGGCACTGAGACACGCCTTAGGTCCAATCAGGTTGACTTTCAATATTATTACGGATATCACTATGAAAGGTCTCTCATAGCCAACACCCTGCTTACCTCGGATTCATTTCTGCTGGCGGAAGAAGATACCAACGCTTTTATGAGGAGATATAAAAACTATTGGCATAACTTCTGGTTATTCCAGGTGCCGCATCATGGCTCTTCCCATAATTCCAGCCTGCATCTTTTTACAAGGCTGCCGGTCGACCGCTGGTTATTTATCAATTACGGCGTACATAAAGCCTGGGGCGGCACCTGGCGGCATCCCAGTCCCAAAGTGATCACAGACCTTGTAGCCGCGGGAATCTCCACCAACCTGCTGGCGGTAAATGAAAATAATGGATACCATATACGGGTGGAATATACACTTTATGACCGTTGAGCAAAAGCTAAATATTTCCCTATAAAATATAATCAAGCTATAAAAGTAAGAGACCGGCCCCCTCCCAACCTACAGCACTTTCCCGGAGGTTAGCGGTAACCTCCGGGTTAGCGGCGGCCGCGGCCGGAAGGGTCGTTAAACATTCTGTGTCCGGGCTTGTTAGTAAAAAGTAAATCCTGATATTATGAGACACCTGATCAGACTTGCAATACTGGCGGCTATCTCCATGATCATCTGCCCGCCTACACCTGTGAACGCCTGTACGCGCGTGGTGTACAAAAGCCCCGGCGGCCTTGTACTTACCGCCCGATCCATGGACTGGAAAGAAGACATCCTGACCAATCTCTGGATATTCCCACGGGGTATGCAGCGCAGCGGGGAAGCCGGCCCTAACTCCATTAAATGGACCTCCAAATATGGCAGCGTAACGGCATCAGGATATGACATCTCCACCACGGACGGGATGAATGAAAAAGGGCTGGTAGCGAACGTGCTATGGCTCGTGGAATCAGAATATCCTCCCTATAACGGCAGCGGCCCGGGATTGAGCATCGCTGCCTGGGTACAGTATGTGCTGGACAATTTTGCCACGGTGAATGAGACCGTTGAAGCCCTCCGCCAGGAAAAATTCACTGTCGTAACCGATAAGGTGCCTGGTATGGAACGCCTCGCCACCCTGCACCTCTCCGTATCGGATGCCTCCGGCGACAATGCCATCTTCGAATACATCAACGGCAAACTGGTCATTCATCACGATACCGCCTACACCGTGATGACCAACTCCCCCATTTTCGACAAACAGCTTGCGCTGGGTGAATACTGGAAAGAGATCGGCGGCACCGTGATGCTGCCGGGCACCAACCGCGCGTCGGACCGTTTTATACGGGCTTCTTTTTACATCAAAGCCATTCCCCAGACAGACAATACACATGTGGCCACAGCGGCGGTATTCAGCGTTATCCGCAACTGTTCCGTGCCACTGGGCATCTCTTCACCCGAACAGCCGAATATTTCTTCCACCCGCTGGCGCTCCGTATCAGATCACAAAAACCTGATCTATTATTTTGAAACGGCGCTCACCCCTAATACCTTCTGGGTGGACTTTAAGAACGTAAATTTCTCCAAAGGCGCCAGGGTCAAAAAGCTGGGCCTGACCAAAGGGGAAATATATGCCGGCGACGCTGCTAAAAAGTTCGTGAACGCCCAGCCGTTCAGGTTCCAGGGCCTGGGTAATCATTAAGGCTCCGGCCATTACCACATCAGGCTTTGCGCCGGGAAGCCAGTATCATTTCATAAATGTACAAGGGTACAGCCCAGCCCAGCCAGAAAAAGGTAGGCGATATATCCGCAAAATCACCCAGCCGTTGTACAACGGGCAGCTTCAGCAAAGAGCCGGATACCACGAAGGCGAGGGTAACGATATAACTCCTGGTCATCCATTCCTTGTGCAGCTTAAATTTCCGCTGAATGGCGGCGCGATAGGCAATAGTCGTGGCGGTGAGCCATACGCTTACCCATACCTGCAAAGAAAAAGCATAAGGCCAATTGATCGCATGAGCGGTGGTAAACGCCAGTATCAGCGCGCAGAGACCGCTTGCGGCAATAGCGAGCAGGTACAATATGCCAATGATACGATGGAGGCGCCAGTTGTTGTTCCGGAGCCTGTCCCAGAACTGGAAAGGCCCCATGATCAAGGCCCCGCCACCCGCGGTGATGTGCAGGATCAATACATAACGGAGGTCAAAATATTTCCCGAGGGCCTCGGGTGTCATTTCAAGGAAGTGATCCGCGTTGTGCATAAATTGCCAGGTGAGGAACACAATAAGCGACCAGAACAATAATTGCAGTACTTCCCATATATTCCATGGCTTTGCGGCAAAGGTATTTTTCATCGTCGGTCTGTTTGATTGAACACAAAAATCAATACAGGCGGCGGCGAAATCAATAACGGAAGAATTATTCAGTCAGGGAAAATTTATTCCCTGTACGCCGCTATTGAAGAAACAATAGGAAACTACAGCAAGAGTATGTAACTTATACAGATATATTACATTGCAGATACCTCATGAACACATCCCCGAAATTCCTGAAGACATACGCGGCCATAGGCGCATTACTGGGCTGGTTTGCCATCGCCGGCCAGTTGTATCTCTCTGTTACTACCAGGACGATACCACTGGGAGAGCTGCTGTTGCGGTTCATCGGTTATTTCACCATCACCACCAATACGCTGGCGGCGCTCACGTTCACTGCCTTCTGGCTGCCGCGCGATACCCGGCTGGGCCGCCTGTTCAGGAAGGCGGAATCCGTTTTTGCCATCACGGTGTTTATTATCGTTGTGGGTGTGATCTACAACCTTATACTCCGTTTTTTATGGGAGCCCAAAGGGTTGCAGCTGGTGGTGGACGAACTGCTGCATACCATTCAGCCGTTGGTCTTTGTATTGTTCTGGATACTGTTCATCCCCAAAAGAGGCCTGAAGATAAAAGCATTTAACCCCTGGATGATCTACCCGCTGATCTATATTCTTTATGTGATCACGCTGGGCCTTTTTACGGGTCATTACCCCTACCCCTTCGCGGATGCGGAATTGCTGGGTTATCCCAAGGCCCTGCTGAACGGGGCGGCCATGCTGGGAGGCTTCTGGGTACTGGCCTGGCTGCTGCTGGGAGTAACCCAGCTGCGCAAGGAAAAGCTCTCCAGGCAGCCGGAATGACCCCAGGCGGCCACCCTTCTAAATTTATTCTAAATTGGGGTATAATTTTACCTCATGAAACTCCTGGTGATTGAAGATGAGACCGATCTGGCGTCCAGCATAACAGGGTACCTGGCCGATTATACCTGTGAAACCGCCGGCACCTATTCGCAGGCGCTGGAGAAGATCGGGCTGTATGAGTACGACTGCATCCTGCTGGACATTATGCTGCCCGGCGGAGACGGCATCAGGATACTCGAAGAATTCAAGCGGCTGAACCGGCAGGACGGGGTGATCATCATTTCTGCCCGCAACGCGCTGGACGATAAAGTAAAAGGATTAAAAAAAGGAGCCGACGATTACATCGCCAAACCCTTCCATCTCTCGGAGCTCGCCGCACGCATCCACTCCGTGATACGCAGGAAAAATTTCTCCAACGCGGACCTGATCATACAACAGGAACTGAGCATAGACCTGCTCTCCAAAAAAGTGACCGTTCACGGCAAAGAAATCCCGCTCACTAAAAAAGAACTGGAACTGCTCCTGTACCTGATGGGCAATAAAAACAGGGTGATCTCCAAAAGCGCCCTGGCTGAGCATCTTTCCGGCGACATCGCCGATATGCTGGACAGCCATTCATTTGTATACGCACACATCAAAAACCTGCGTAAAAAACTCACCGATGCCGGTTACGGAAACTACCTGAAAAATGTATACGGCACAGGGTATAAATGGGAAGAATAACCAGTAAAAAGAGCAGCCCCTGAAAAAGAACTTCTTCCATTTATGTGAAATGGCAGCATGCTAAATTTCTTCTAATTCGGTTTGCAACTTTGCCATTAAAACATCCACCCAATGTCCAGGCTTTATTCGATCGTTTGGTTATTCCTCCTGTCGGCCGCCACGGCCGGAGCCCAGACCGCTACTATCTCCGGGCAGGTAAAAGACGCTGCTAAAAACACGCCGCTGCCCATCGTGAACGTGACCCTGCTGCGCCCGGCGGACAGCGTCCTCATTACCGGTAGCATTACCAATGAAGAAGGGCGTTTTTCCATCCCCTCCGTTAAAAAAGGCAATTACCTGCTGAAGCTCAATTACCTCGGGTATGTACCGCAGTTCAAGCCCCTGCTGGTAGGCGAGCTGAGCGCTTTCCTGGACCTCGGGCAAATAGATATGCAGGAAGATGTAAAACAGCTGAGCCAGGTGGAGGTGACCGCCAAACAGGAAGCTATCGCCGCCAAAATGGACAAAAAGACCTTTACCCTTGCGAACAACATCAGCCAGTCCGGCGGCTCCGCGATGGAAGCCATGAAAAACCTGCCGGGCATCACCGTGGGCCAGGACGGCAAAATACAGCTGCGCGGCAGCGATAAGGTGATGGTGCTGATAAACGGGCAACAGACCGCCCTCACCGGCTTCGGCGGACAATCCGGCCTGGAGAACATCAGCGCCTCTTCCATCGAAAAAATAGAGATCATCAACAACCCTTCCGCCCGCTACGACGCCAATGGCAATGCGGGCATCATCAATATCATTTTCAAAAAAGAAAAAAAGGATGGGTTTAACGGCAAAGTTGGCCTCACGGCCGGCCTGGGCGCACTGTGGGTAAAAAAGGAAAACCTGCCGGACATCCGCCCGCAATACCAGCGCACGCCGAAGATCAACCCTTCCCTTTCGCTGAACTACCGGAAAAACAAAGTGAACTTCTTTTTGCAGGCGGACGACCTGTACACGGAAACCCTAAACAAAAACGAATTTGTAGACCGTTATTACGATAACGGCGATACCGTGCGCCAGCAGACCAAACGTAACCGGAACACCAATTTCGCTACCGTCAAAACAGGTCTGGACTGGTTCGTCAACGATCAGAACACCCTCACCGTTTCCGGCCTGTTCAGCAGCGAAAAGATCATCGATCACGGGGACGAGCCTTTTTTTAACGGCCGCTTATCCGAACGCGACAGGCTCTGGCAGTTCCTCGAAGACGAAATAAAAACCACCGCCACCGCTTCCGCCATCTGGCAGCATAAGTTCAGGCAGCCCGGCCGTTTACTGAATGCCGCTTTTAACTACACCTTTCACCGCGAGGACGAACAGTATTATTTTAAAAACATCAATCCTTCCTTTACCGGTGTGGATTCTTTTAAGCTGCTCTCCGACGAACATGTGGCGGACTTCACGCTTGATTATATCCAGCCGCTGAAACACGGGCGCCTGGAGGGCGGCCTGAAATTCCGCAGGCGTTACATTCCCACCAATATGCAGTTCATCCCCGGCGTGAACTCCCCGCTGGATACCAACGCGGGCGGATGGGCCAACTACGGGGAAACCATCCCGGCCGTGTATGGCAACTATGTGCTGGAAAGCAACAAATTTGAAGTAGAAGCCGGCCTTCGCCTGGAATACGTCAGGATCCAATACGACGTGAACCCGGAGCACAGCACCTACAAAAGCGATGGTTACCACTACACCCAGCCCTTCCCGAACCTGCGGCTGGCGTACAAAATAGACCCGGACAACAAAATATCCCTCTTCTACAGCCGCCGCGTGGACCGGCCAAATGAAGTGGACATCCGCATCTTCCCGAAATACGACGATGTGGAAATCATCAAAGTAGGCAATCCCGCGCTGCGCCCGCAATTCACCAATTCCTTCGAAGCGGGTTACAAAACCAGCTGGCCGGAGGGATATTTCTACGTATCACTCTACCACAAACGGATGGATGCGACCATTACGAGGATCGGCAGCACCGTGCCGGGCAGCAACCTGATCTACAATATTTTCCAGAATGCCGGGCATAGCTACAACACCGGTTCGGAGATCATCATTTCACACAACTTCGGCAAACTGGCGTCGCTGAACCTAAACCTGAACGGCTACCGGCATATCATCGATGCGTTTACCGTAGTGAACAAATACCCGGTCGAAAACACCTTCACCGCCGAAAAACAGGATATGTTCGCCGGCAACGTGAAGCTCAACGGCCTGTTCCACCTCGGCGCACAGACAGACCTCCAGTTTTCCGCTATTTACCTCTCCCCGGACATCATTCCCCAGGGAGAGATCGGCGCCCGCTTTTCGATCGATATGGGCGTAAAAAAGATTATCCAGAAAGGAAAAGGCGAGCTGATCCTGAACGCGACGGACATTGCCAATACGCTGCGGATAAAAAGAACGGTGAACGGGGAAGGCTTCCGTTATATCAGCACGGATTATTATGAAACACAGGTGATCCGCCTTGGATATGGTTATAAATTTTAACAAAACAGCTTAATGTAAAATGGATAATTCCGTGTAGGCCATCCTTTCTTATTAGAATTCTTCTAATAAAATCCAAATTTGACGCTCATATGGGGGTTTATTCCTAATTTCCCGTTATGTATATCAAACAGCTTGAACTATTTGCAGGAATTGTGGCAGCTGGCGTAACGAGTAAAATTACTTCCAATGAGTATTTCAACTGTCATTACAGGGACCGGGAGTTACATCCCGCCTGTTATTAAAGAAAACCGGGAATTTGCGGTGAACGATTTTTATACCAATAGCCAGGAACCCATTCCCAACGCGGCAGAGGAGATCATCGAGAAATTCCGGAAGATCACCGGCATCTCGAAACGGCGCTACGCCCAGGAAGGAATGAGTGCTTCGGACATGGCCTGCCTGGCCGCGCAAAAAGCGATCGAAGATGCCGCCATCGACCCCGAAACCATCGATTACATTATTGTAGCGCACAACTTCGGCAACGTGGTGAAACACACCATCCAGATGGACGCCGTGCCTTCCCTGGCCTCACATGTAAAACACAAACTGGGCATCCGTAATCCTTCCTGTATACCGTACGACCTGCTGTTTGGCTGCCCGGGCTGGGTGCAGGGCCTCATGCAGGCGGACGTTTATTTCCGCGCCAATGCGGCCAAACGGTGCCTGATCATCGGCACGGAAATGCTCAGCCGCGTGATCGACATCTACGACCGGGATAGTATGATATTCAGCGACGGCGCGGGCGCCTGCATCGCGGAAGCGCGGGAAACCGACGGCGGCCCGGGCCTGCTGGGCAGCAGCGCGCAATCGTATACCGTCAATGAACTGGCGTATATCAATATGGGTAAATCCAACTACCCCGGCTCCGACGAACGCGTCCGGTTCATCAAGATGCAGGGGCGGAAAGTGTATGAGTTCGCCCTGAAGTATGTACCCGTTGCCATTAAAAGCTGTCTTGACAATGCGGGCGTGCCCATCGCCTCCGTGCGCAAGATCTTTATCCACCAGGCAAACGAAAAGATGGACGAGGCTATTATCAAAGCATTATACGCCTTGTACCAGCAGCCCGTAGTACCGGAAAACGTAATGCCCATGAACATTCATGAGCTGGGAAACAGTTCCGTGGCCACCATCCCCACCCTCTTCGACATGGTGCGCAAAGGCGAGCTGCCGCAGCACAACCTGGCGGCCGGGGATATCGTGGTGTTTGCTTCAGTGGGTGCCGGTATGAATATCAACGCCGTATGTTACCGCATATAACTAAAGCCGGGGAATGGTTCCGATGAACCTCCCCGGCTTCTCTCTCTGCTACTTTTTCATGATATAGGAAAAGATATCTTTTATTTCCTGGTCCGATAAGCGGTCCAGGAGGCGTTCCGGCATCACGGAGGTCTGCTGCGCTTTCATTTCTTTCACCTGCGTTGCGGAAAGGATCATGTCTTTGCCGCCCATGGGCTGAAGGGTGATGGCATTGCCGTTCCGCGATACGATCTTGCCTTCCAGCGTACGCCCGTCTGTGGTCACGATGCGGTGGATCACGTATCCTTCCCGGATATCCGCATTGGGATCAATGATATTCAGCAGCATACTGTTCATATTGTCGCGGTCGTAACCGGTGAGGTCCGGGCCAATGTTGCCCCCGGCGTCGAACAGGCGGTGGCAGGCGCCGCAGGTGCTCTGGTACAGTACTTTCCCTTTCGCCACATTGCCGCCGCCGGCTTTGATGAGTTTTAAATACCGGGTGATGCTTTCGTTTTTCTCCGCTGTGGAAGACAGTTTTACATTTGGCCACAGCCGGTTCACCTGTTCATTGATCTTCTCGTCTTTCAGAAGTTTCAGCTTGCGGGCGGCCTGCTCGCTCACATCATCCCTGTTGATCACTTTTGTTTTTTCTATTGCATCCAGGAAAGAGGCAGCCCATGACGCCCTGCTGGAAACAAGGTCTACGGCGGCATTCCGCACGCTTACATCGCCACGCAGCTGCGGGTAGGCCGCCACTATCTTTGTACCTATTTCAGGGGCGCTGAAATACTGTAATGCCTGGAGGCCGGTTTCTTTTAATGCTCCCGACGAATTTCCCGCTGCCACTACTTTCAGTAATGCCGGTACCGCCTGTTCGCGGCCGGTTTCGCCCATGATGCGGATGTAAGCCAGGCGGTGACGGGGTTCCGCTTTCCCGTCGCTGATGATCTTAATGGCCTGGTCTATCGCTTTGGCATCCCCCTGTTTGACCGCCAGTGCCAGCGGCGCGCCGAACAGCTCCGCCTGGTAAGGCTGGATGGCTTTGGTGAGGGCGGGTGAAAGACCGGTTATATCCTTGCCGCGCAAGCCTTCGCTCAGCCCGCCGATCAGTATCTTAGCCATGGCGGGAGAAGGTGCCATTTCGATGAGTTGTGCGGCGGCGGCGTAATTTGTTTCGCCGCCTGGCATTACGTATCGTTGTACCAGTCTTTTGAGGATCGTTCCCTGTACGGTTTTATTCTGCCACACCTGGCGGTTTTTGAACATGGCGAGCACAAGGTCACGGTCCGTTTCCGCTTTGGCTTCCACCGCCCACCAGGTGAGCAGCGGGATGTCCGGATCGGCCGCGTCGTTCCCGCTTTTCAGCAAACCTGCTATCATCGCCACCGCGAGCGGGCCGGGCATACGTTTGGCCGTGGAGGCCAGCTGGCTCCTCACTTCAGGGTGCTGCTCCGCCTGCGCCAGTTTGGTAAGCCGCTCCGTTACTAAGGGGGAAGCCGATTTGTTATCTCCTGCCAGCCTCACCGCCCAGTACCGCACATACGGGTCTTTATGCGCCAGCGCGATCAATGCCACATCATCGTTGTAACCCTTGCAGCCATTGATCGCCCAAAGCGCTTCCAACGCGGTCTGTGCATCGCCGGTACGGAGCAGCGGCAGCAACGCGGGCACGAGCGACCTGTCCCCACGGTTGGCAAACTGTACCTGCGCCTGCTGGCGGTACCATTTGTTTTCATCTTTTAATAAAGCTATCAGCTGCGCCGGTGTATACTTACCCAGGTCAAACGGGGGTACAGTCCTTTCGCCTGTTTTGTTCCGCAGGCGGTATACCCTTCCGGAAGATTTGTGCCAGGTATCGCGCGGGTCCACGTGGGAAAGACGGCTGTCGTACCAGTCCGCCAGGTACACCGCGCCATCCGGGCCGGCTTTGATGTTCACCGGGCGAAACCAGTGATCGTCCGTTTTCAGCACCTGGTCTTCGTCGATGTTTTTGTAAGAAGAGCCGGACTGTTCGAAGCGGGTGAGCTGTACAAAGTTCAGCAAGGGGTTTACGGCGATCATTTTGCCCTTATACCGTTCCGGCAGGGCAGTTTCCTCATACCGGATCAGCGAGTGCGTAAAACGTTTCTTTTCGCCCGTAAGCGGCATGCTGGGCAAATGCCCGAAAGTATATGCGTTCGTGTAAGGGCCATGTTTCCCCAGGCTTTTCTGGTAATAACCGCCCTGTTTGAAGTTCGGGCCCCTGTCGTAACCGTTGTCGCCGGAAAACACTCTTCCCTTGCTGTCGAATTCGACATTAAACGTATTGCCGCCGCCTTCGGCGAACACTTCAAACACCTGCGTGACCGGGTGATAACGCCATACTGCCTGCCCCTGGAATGCCACGTTCTTTGAAACGGAAGAGCTCACATTCGCCGTAGTGGTACTGCCCTGTGCGCCATAGAGCCAGCCGTCCGGCCCCCAGCGCAGGCTGTTCGCCACCGCGTGGGTATCTTCCAGACCAAACCCTTCCAGGCATACCTGCGGCGCGCCTTCGGGTATGCCGTCGTGGTCCGCATCCGGATAAGCAAGAAGATACGGAGGGTTCAACACCCAGACTTTGCCGAGGCCCGTTAATACACTCGTTGCAATATTCAGTCCCGTGATGGCATCTGTGGTTTTATCATATTTGCCATCGCCGTCCGTATCTTCAAAGATGCTGATCTTGTCCGCGCCTTTAGCGCCTTCCGGCGGGGCCGCGGGCACTTTATCAAATTTTACGCGCAGGTAATTGTCCACGCTGGTTACTTTCAACCCACGGGGATAGGGATACTGATGATATTGCACCACCCACAGCCTGCCGCGATGATCGAAGCTCAGCTCTACCGGCTGTACCACCTGCGGTTCGGACAGTACGAGGTCCAGCGCAAGGTCATCGGGGTATTTGAAATGCGCGAGCGTTTTTTCAGGCAGCGTAGGCTCGGAGGAATCGCTGAGCGCACCCACCCCGCTGAACGACTGCATGTACCGGGCCACATCTTCATTATCGCTTTCCGGCAATTGGGACGCGGCCTCCGATCCATCCTTCTGCTTTTTGTTCTTTTGGTTGCAGGCTGTGCCAAAGGCAACCAGGCTTACGCACACCATCCATACTTTTAAGCTCACATTCATTTTTTATACTTTTAAAAACACGATCCCTACCGGGATGACCACATTACTGTTTAATAAATATTCCCCGCTCCTGTATATCCGTACCCGTCAGCACAATTACGTAACTGCCGGCTTTAAGGCCTGAAACATCCACGGGGCTGCGGTTCAGACCTTGTTTGAATGATATTTGTTTTGACTGCATCAGCGCACCCTGCATGTTAAATATCCGGATATGCGCCATGCCTGCTTTTACCGCGGTGAATTCCACGTCCATGTTTTTGCTGGCCGGGTTCGGGAAGACGGTAAATCTTTTTTCTTTACCGTCTTCCTGCTGTTTGGCAATAATCCCGGTGGAATCCGCGACTGCCTGTGCGCGGCGCGCGCCATCCGGCACTTTCAGCTTGATGGTTTGTGAAAAACCATGCTGAAGCGTGAATGAAGCAGTGGCGGTAGTAGCCGAGTGCGTGATGGAAGCTCCTGAAAGGTTCTCCACCACATCCCAGTTGCCGTTCAGCACCAGGGTCACCGTGCGCGGATTCGATTTCCAGTAGTAGTTAAAAGCGGTTTCCGTTGTAATATTCATGTCGGGCGAATTCACCGTTACGGTGATCGTATCCCCATTTTCTCTTATACCGGCCACACATACGGCGGACACGCTTTTCACATGCCCGGTATTGACGGCGGTGGTCGCTTTAAAAAATACATACCCTGTCAGCGCCAGCGGGTTGTATCTCACAATGTGCATGGTATCCGTTTGTTTCAGTATGCTGTATAACGTGCCGCCCGCCAGTTGTGTGGCCAGTGCCTGCATATCGGCCGGCGTAATGCCCGGGGCCACGACAAAATGATATTTTTTGTTCACGGGATTAAGGTCGTGGTTTATCCAGGCCTTGCTGGCATACGCGGTTGCAAAGGAGTTGGGTAGGTTATGATTGGCAACGTTTTCCTTCGGTGTGGACTGCTGTCCTCTTACCACGGTCACTATGCCGTTGCCCTGCGGGATGTAATAACCGGTGGTCTGCGCATTCAGCAGCCAGATACCGGCGGGCTGCGTATCGAAGTCCTGGGTATAGGGCTGGGTGGAAAGCGGCGTGGTGGAGTTCACATAAATGGCAGGGTTGGTGGTGGAGTCTATCGCCTGGAAGAGGTTCGTGGCTACATTGCCCATATTATTGATAGCGTTGATGCTGCTGCCGAGGCAGATCATAATGCTGTCGAAGGCGAACACGGATTTTTTGGCTTTCAGGCGGGAAGGGCCGTAATTGCCATTCGCCTTTTCATCGAGGTTCAGGCCGAATATACCTTCCTGCCCGAGGGACAGGGAGCCGGCGAAGTTGTTGTTCTGAAACTCCATCGCGGTGGTCTTTTTCGGCTGCAGGCTGTCGTAGTTCGGGAAATGAACGGTGGTGGTGCCGGGCATCACATTCCAGTCCCAGCCTTTGCCCGCGAGTATATACCCGGTGGCTGCGGACGTGCCGCCGTACAGCACTTCCAGTGTGCCATAACTCTGGTAACGGCCATAGCGGTTTTCCAAGCTGTATATTTCCGCCCCGAAGATCTTGCTGGTGAACCCTCTCATTACCGCCGTCCAGTTGTTTTTCCGCTGGATGCCCAGAGCGCCGTAATTGTATTGATAAAAACCATCGGCGGACTTGGGAGACACGTCAAAAGTGCTGGTACCCGTCACCGAATTATAAAAAGCGCCCATCTCCTGGTCCGCGGGCTCGCCCTTGATATCCCCACCAATGAGCACGAACTTCTGGAAACGCCCCAGATCTATCGGTAAAGCAGCCGGGAAAGGATTCCTGCCGGATTCGGCGTGTGCATACAGCACGCCTTTGGAGGAACCGGCAAGCAGGTAGGTAATCCCTTTACTGAGATTCTCATAAGAAGCAAGGTCCACCCTGTACACCGTGCCTTTCAGTTTCTCCGCCATATCTATCCACCTGCCCCATGCGGCCATGTAACTGGTATGCTGCGAGCCATGGTGATACCCCACACCGTCGGGTTTCATGCCGTCGCGGCCGCCGATGCCGGGAACGGTATTGCGCTCCAGGTAACGTTTCACCATCTTCACATCCCTTACCGCCACATCGTCATCCGGGTTTGCCAGCGCCAGTTCGAACAGGAAAATGATCCGGAGATTGAGGAAGTCCACACTGTATCCTTCCGTGAAAGTGGCGCCATAGATCACGCTGTATTCGTTGTTCCATTTCAGCATGTCCAGCACCTGCGCCCTGACAGCGGGCGTATAGTATGGCAGGGCTTCCAGGAAACCAACGGGGAAAGTGCGGGCATTGGGATAGGAATTGGTCTGGAATATGATCCTCCCTCCTTCCGCCATGCCTTCGTCCAGCAGGTATTTTGTGAACAGTTCCAGTTTGGCGATGGCATCCGCATCGCTGGCCTTTGACGCTTTTGCCAGCACGCTGATGTAAGTGGACCATATCACCATAGAGTCGATCCTGTAGATATTTTTAAGGCCGCGCCCGTTCAGCGTACCATCCGGGTTGGTGCTGATCTGGCAGGCTGTCACATAGTTTTTCACAGTGGTGAGCGTGGGCGCCACAGTGCCGATGCCGCGGGCAAAGCGGGTTCTTAACACTGCGAGGTCCGCAAGCTCCGGCCCGGTGGCGCTTACCACGGGCAGGTCAGGCCCTGCTACCCAGTTGGGCAATACGTTCAGGTAAGGGGCATTGGTCACATGTTTGCGGAAATGCGCATAATCCGGCAGCACCTGCGGGCCGGGGAGGCGCACGTTGTTGTCGCCGATGATAACGGCCTCGTCTATGTGCAGGGTGCAGGTATTCGCGGGATTTTTGGGGATGTAGGTGATACGCATTTCTTCCAGCCCGAAGGTGGTCAGTGTATCACCGAAGTTGTAATCGTAATAATAAGAGCGGTGAAAATCACGCCAGCCTTTAAAGTTCAGTAACATTTTGCCTTGCCGCTGCACTACGCCGGAGCCGTCCATGAACTGGAACAGCAGCGTGTCTTCCGTAGCTTCCGGCAGGTAAAAGAATATCTGCGCCTGGCCCGTGGTGGCATTGCGCACTTCCGAGGAAGGGATCGCCAGGCCGGTGGCGCTGATGTAATCGCCGTTCTGCGCCTGCCATTTCAAAGCATTACCACCGCCTTTTACGTGCTCCGCGCTTAAGGATAACGGCGTAGCGGAGCTGGTCTGCCAGTTCACCGGTATCTCACTATCAAAAGAAACGCTGCGTTGTTGGGATTTAACCTGTCCACACACTGTCAATGCCACTACTGCAATCAATAAAATTGTTTTCATAGCTGATGTGTTTATTGAATTAAAGGATGATGTTATGAATGGCTGTCGTGAAACAAGCCTTCGTAATGGGCGGACGGGAGAAAGATGCCCCCGCTTTGCCGGTAATAATCTTCATTGAGCTCAAACACGCCATTGCGCGGGCGCGTCCATGATGCGGCGGACAGCGGGTGCCAGGCGGACATATTTTTCCAGTTGCGGTAATTCATTTCGCCGTTCGTTTCCATAATACCCATACCGATGCCAGGGAAAGGCATCAGGCGGGCGGCGAGGTTTTTATTCCATTCCACCAGCACGGGGCTCACCGTCAGGTCCGCGCACAGGCAGGGGATGTTTTTCTCGGCCGCCAGCGCGGCGATCTTCATGGACAGCGTAAGCGTTTTTGCAATGCCTTTCAGCACCATGGCGGTATATCCCTGTTCAATCCTGCGCAGGGCGCCTGCTTCGTCGTGCACGCTTTCATCCGCCGCCATCCTGATACCCGTGTCGGACACATCTTCGTCGTTGTGCTCCGCCAGCGGTTCTTCGTAAAAAAGGATATGTTCCAGCGCCCCTGTTTTTTTTGCATGATCCAGGTAACGCATGAGCCCTTCCTTTTTTTCATAACGGCCGTTTGCATCGAGGGTGTAGATCAGTTTGCCACTGGCCGTATGCGGCGTGCGCAGGTCTTTCAGTACCTGGTGTACCTGGCTCAGCCTTTCCATATCTTTTTCCAGCATGTCTGCCTGTGTACCGGGATAGCCGGTTTTGATCTTAAAGACAAAATATCCATCCGCCGTGGCCTGTTTCAGCTCCTGTACCGGCATACCGTAAGGCACCTGGTAGGTGACCGCCACTTTGTTGTTCCTGTGCGACAACCCCTTTTTGTATGCGGCAGGCACCATGGCGTCAAAATCATGCAGCCCGTTTTCCGCCGCGTACAGCAGCCAGGCGGCGTTATCCGCGCTCACCAGCGCGTTGTACACGAAGTTGGTATGCAGGTCTTTTTTACCGGTGATCTGCCTGGCCTCCACCAGCAGTTGCGGGAAGATGGACTCCTGCAGCATCACCGGGTCTGTGAAAGGTGTATTCCGGATCAGCTTCAAAGCCCTTATGGCGGTGAGGTACATCAGGGCGTTGCCTTCGGTTTCCGTATGCGCGGCAAACATTTCCGCGTCACCGTACAGTACGCTTTGCGTGGCGATGCCTGTTTTCTTATGGCCGGATGCGGATTCCAAACGGGAGGCTACCTGCCACAGCTCGGTGAGGTAACCACCCTTAAAACCAAACGGCCGCATCAGCGCCTCCCGTTCAAAATCCGAATCGGCATGGGTGATCGTTATCTTCTTCAGTTCCTCCGGATAGCCTGCCGCACGGGCGATGCCGCTTGCGGACAGCACTGCCGCCATACTGGTGTTCCGTATAAATTGTCTCCTGTGCATGGTTAATCTGTAACAGTTACGCTGATCTCTCTTACCACTTCCCTTGTGCCGTAGATACTGGCGTTTTTAGCCACAAAAAAGGCTTTGTATGAACCTTTCACGGCATAGGTATAAGTATACTTCTGCAGCCGGGAATCGGAATTGCCTTTCACCGGGATGGCTTTGTTGATCCCATCCGGTGCGGTTTCCGGGAGGTATTCACGGCCGGTCTCCCCGGAATAAAAGGAAATAATGCCCGCCGTGCCTTCAAATTCAAATGCATTTTCTTTGCCCGCTTCGAAGGTGACGGCGCTTGATTTCACCCTGAAATCGGGTGTTTCGGGCAACACTTCTTTTTTACAGGCTACCGTTACCAGCAGCATGAAACAGATGATTTGTACATATTTCATTTGGATATCGTTTTAATGCATTACCATCCCGGGTTTTGGGTGAGTGCTCTGTTTAAGGTCAGTTCTCTTGTAGGGATCGGCCAAAGCGTGTTCCTATCGGAGATATTCGGGCCATACCCTTTGATAAAAAGATTCAGGTACGCGGGCGTCGTGAGGCTGCCAAGGTCTGTTTTTATCGTCTCTGACAGCTCGTGCATCCTGTCTACGAAGATGCCCCAGCGGATCAGGTCCGCTTTGCGGTATGTTTCCCCGTTCAGCTCCCTCGATCTTTCATCCTGTATGAATTTGCGGAATGTCTCCGGGCCGGCCGTGGCGGAAGAAGGTACTTCCGCTTCCACAGCGGAGTAAATCGTTGCGGTGGCCGTAGCGCCGATACCTTCGCCGCCGTTGAACGTGATCGTGGGCGCCGACGTGAAGCCTACGCCCCTGGTCCTTCCGTACACAGGGTCCGGCGCAAACGTGAGGCCGGTCACGCGGCCGCCGGAGATGGTAGCGGTAGCGGCAGCGCCTGTGCCTCCGCCACCGGAGATGGTGACTGTGGGAGCGGCGGTGTAGCCGGCGCCGCCATGGGTAATAGTGACTGCTTTAATGCTGGTCCTCCACCCTCTTCTTCTCACTTTGTTCACCGCTTCAATAGCTTCTGTTGTGGGGCCGGATATTTCGTTTTCCGCTTCGGCATACATCAGCAGCACGTCCGAGAAACGCAGCAGCGGGCAGTTTGTGGGCGTGGCGGTATTGTTCTTCGGCAATACGATCTCGTATTCCCGGCGGTATTTCCCCGGCCAGCGGTTGTACGCGGTATTGCGGTTCACGGAAGCCACATAATTCTTAAAATTAGCAGGCTGCGCAGCGGTGCCGTAGTTGAAGTTCGTGATACACCAGTCCCTTCTTACATCACCTTCATCGTAGCGGTAATACAGGTCCGCCGTGGCTTTGATGCCCGCGTAGGCAAATCCTGTCTGGCTATTGGTAGTAGCGGGGCCGTTCACATCACCGAGAGAGCCGGTCTCCGTATAGGCGTCAGACCTGTTCCCCCAAAACTCCACTTCCCATAAGGATTCTTTGATATCATACTTATCAGTGATCAGGTTGATGAATACGCCCGAATACGAAGGGTTCAGCGCATGACCAGCCTCCGCATCATCTATTACCTTTTTGGCCCAGTTACGTGCGTCTGTGTATCTACTGATCTCCTTTACAGGATGGCCGGCCATATGCAGGCATACCCTCGCCAGGATGCCGCGTACGGCGGATTTGTTCACCCTGCCGCCAAAACCCAGCTCCTGGATGGGCGCCACAAGGCCTTCCGCTTCGGTCATGTCCGCGATGATCCGCTCGTACACCTGCTTAGCCGTAGCTCTTGGGGCATCCACATCACTCACGGATTTCGGCGGTGTAAGGATCAGCGGCACGCCACCATAACCCTGCACGAGCATAAAGTAATAATACGCTCTCAGGAACAGCGCCTCGCCTTTCACCCTTGAGCGCACCGCCGCATCGATGGCGGGGTTGTTGTCAAGGTTGGCCAGCAGGTAATTGGCGCGGCCGATGCCTATGTACAGATTGCTCCAGAAGCTCTGGAAGTCCGGGTGGGCCGCCGTGTAATCATAAATATGCAATCCGCTCAGCGGGGAGTTTTTTACATACCAGTGCTCATCTCCCTCAAACCCGAAGCGGAAATGGATGGGATTGGAATACAGCACACCGAGATTATCGTACACCCCGTTCAGCGCGATGTTCAGCTGCTCGGCCGTTTTGTAGTAGGTGGACGGCTCCAGGAAATCCTTCGGCTTGCGGTCCAGCTTCTTTACGCAGGAAACAAGGCCAGCCAGGAGCAACGCGGACAATATTAAATTTCTGTACTTCATTTTTATAGTATGAGCGTCAGGAATTAAAAAGTAACATTCAGGCCAAACACCACCGTTCTGGCGATCGGGTAGGCTGAAAAATCAAAGCCCGGCGTGAGCACGGAGCTACGCACCGATACTTCGGGGTCCATGCCGGAGTAATTGGTGAAAGTGAGCAGGTTCTGCGCGGCCACCGTGAGCCTGAGTTTGCTCAGGTGCAGGGTTTTCAGCACATGCTCCGGGAGGTTGTACCCCAGCGAAACGGTTTTGAGCCTGAGATACGAGCCATCTTCGATAGCCCTCGATGAATAACTGCCGATCGTTCCCTGGCCACCCGATTTGAAATTTTTGTTGGTCGGGTTGCTTTCGCTCCAGCGGTCCTGGTAGCTGGCAAACTGGTTCAGGCTGAGCCGGATGTTGCCGTTGCCTTCGAACATATACCGGTTGGCATTCAGGATGTCGTTGCCGTAAGACCATTGCAGGAATACGTTCAGGTCAAATCCTTTGTAGGAGAAGTTGTTGGAAAACCCGCCGGTATGGATGGGCTGGCCGCGGCCTATCACCACCAGGTCCGCGGGCGTGATATCACCGTCGCCGTTCATGTCCCTGTATTTGATATGCCCCGGCTGGGCGGCGGCGCCGTTGTTGGACACGCCGGGTTTTAAGGTATACGTTCCGGATGTGGATTTATTGAAGTCGGACAGCTGGTACACGCCGTCGAAAATGTAACCGTAGAACATGCCCGCGGGCTGGCCTACCTGTGAGATATACGGCGGGTTGTTGTTGTATTGCGTCTCGAAGTTGACCGTGGAATACAACGCCTCCTGTCCTCTTACCAGTTCCAGTATTTTGTTTTTGTTGAAACTGATGTTGAAGTTGCTGCTCCATTCAAAATCCTTCGATCTGAAGTTGACGGTCTTTAACCCGAACTCAACGCCCTGGTTCTGGATCTTGCCGATGTTCTGCTGCGCCTGCAGCATGCCCATGGTAGCGGGCAGGTCCGCATTAAGCAACAGGTCGCTGGTGACCTTGCGGTACCAGTCCACGGTGAATTCCACGCGGTCGTTGAACAGGCCGAGATCGTAACCGATATTCAGCTGGCGGGTGGTTTCCCATTTCAGGTTGCTGTTGCCGAGGCCGGAGATGATCGCGCCTTTGCCGGGAGTGCCGTTGTTGAATGAATAAGAATTCCCGACAGGAAAGCTCAGGCCGGAATACGCGTCGTAGTTCCCTACACGGTTATTGCCGGTGCTGCCGTAACTCGCTCTTAGTTTTGAATTGGACACAAAGGCGAGCCCTTTCATAAAGTTCTCTTCCTGCATATTCCATGCAAAAGAACCGGAGGGGAAATAACCCCATTTGTGGCCTTTGGCGAACTTGGAAGAGCCGTCGCCGCGGAACGTGAATTCCAGCATGTATTTCGAGCGGTAGTTGTAAGACAGGCGGCCGAAGAACGATGCGATAAAGTTTTCGCCGGAAGTGGCGTATGCGGTATAGGGAATGCCTTCGTCCATGCCGGGCATTTGCAATTGTTCGTTCGGCAGGTTCTGGGCGGCGTAGCCGTAGGTTTCCGCTTTGTATTCCTGGAAAGAGATGCCGCCGAGCGCGGTTATTTTGTGATCGTTGCTGATCGTGGTATTGTAGGTGACGGTGTTATCGTTTGAAAGGATACTTGTTTCGGTATAGGTGACGGAGCCGTGCTGGCCCCTGATGTTGCGGGGGTTCAGCGGGCTGCCCTGTACGGTTTTGGAGTTAAAAAAAAGATCGCCCCGGCGCTGCCTGTTGGACATGGAGCCGGCAAACCTGAATACGAGGTTGCTGAGGGGGGAATAAGTAAGGTAACCGTTCGCCAGGAAATCAGATGTGCTGGTTTTGTTATACTCGTTGTTGCTGGTGGTGATGGGATTCAGCCGGATGTCGTACTGGTTGATAAAAGCCATATCGCCGTCATCATCTATCAGGTCCGTATTGGGATCGCCGGCTACGGGCCGGTAGCCCCAGGCGCGGGACAGCAGGTAGGTGGTGAACGAGGGGCCGTTGCCTTCCGCCACGGGCTGGCCATGTGTATTGATGCGGCTGTAATTGATGGTGACGCCCGCTTTCAGCTTCCGCCCGATAGCCTGGTCTATGGCGGCCCTGCCCTGGTAGCGGCTGTATCCTGAATTGATCACGATGCCTTCCTGGTCGTATACGGAGCCGGAGAGAGAGTATCTCGTCTGCCCCGATCCGCCCCTGATGGCAATGTTGCTGATCAGCACCGGCGATGTGCGGAACACCTGGTCCTGCCAGTTGATCCCTTCCATATCACGGTAAGATTCCAGCGTGCGCCCGTTCTGGAAATAAGCGTTGGTAGCCGATGTTTTGTTCAGCTCTTCCTGGTATTTTACAAATTCATAGGCATCCATCACGGGAATGGTCTTCTGCACCTGCTGTATGCCGTAAGAGGTATTAAAAGTAACTACCGGCTTGCCGATCCTGCCTTTTTTTGTTTCCACCAGTATCACGCCGTTCGCCGCCCGTGAGCCATAGATGGCCGTAGCGGAAGCGTCTTTGAGAATGTTGATGGTTTCGATATCATCCGGGTTCAGCATGCCGTCCTCGGGGTCTTCGATGGGGAAACCGTCTATCACGTACAGGGGGGAATTATTTTGTGTGAGTGAGTTGGCGCCGCGTATCACGATGCCCATGCCTTTGCCCGGCTGCCCGTCCTGCGAGGATACCTGCACGCCGGCGATGCGCCCGGCCAGCGCTTCTGTGAAAGAAGCGACGGGGGCTTTGGCGAGGTCAGCCATGTCCACCTGGCCCACGGCGCCGGTGAGGTCCGCTCTTTTCACCGTACCGTACGCCACTACCACTTCCACCTGCCCGAGCGTGTTTGCCTGCTGTTTCATGCGGATCTTTCCCAGCTGCAGGTCCGCGGATTCATTTACGGTCACCTGCATACGCAAGGGCTGGTAACCCAGGCAGGAGATCTCCAGCGTGTAATTGCCGGGGGCCACGCCCGCCAGTAAAAAATTGCCGCGCCCGTCTGAGGATGTGCCTTTGTTCCCCGGTGTCAGTCTCACGGAAGCCCGCTCCACGGGAGCGGCCGCGCTGTCTTCCAGCGTACCGGTCACGTTCCGCGTCAACAGTGCGGCCTGCGCCGCAGCGCCGCTGGCGGTCTCCCCTTTTTTGTAAATAAGGATCGTTTTGTTGCTGATCTCGTAACCCAGCTGCTGGCCCTGCAAGGCAATGTCCAACAGTTGCGCAAGCGGCATCTTCACCGCGTGCAGCGTTACCGGGCGGCTGTTGCTCAGTACTTTTTTGTTGCTGAACACAACGTAACCGGTTTGTTGTTCGATGGTGCTGAATACTTTGGTGAGCGGCATGTTATTGCCGGAAACAGTGACCACCTGGGCGATATTTTTCCCCGAGACATGCAGAAAAAAAACGAGCAGCAGATAAGCGGTGTACCTCATAGCGCGGAACATTTGAGCGCAGGGCCAGGGCACGGTCCGGCCCCTGCAAATACCTTTAAATTGCATACATTTACATTGATTTGGTTGACTAATAATCAGTCTGCCACGACTGTGCGTATTCATGTCCGCCAGGTCACCGATGCGCTCCGGGCCCTAATCCGGGGCGTATTCATTTTATGCCTGGCTTTTATTGCTTGCCTTATTCTTTTGCCTGTTTTGTTTATTGGACGGTGAGAACCACCAGCCTGTTGTTTCCTTCCAGCCTGAACTTCACTTCCGCGCGCTCCAGCATTTTCAGCATGGCGGAGAGCGGTATGTCGCGCTGCATTTTACCGTAAAATTCCATGTCCGGTATGCCATTCTCGTATATGATCTCTATGTTGTACCAGCGTGAAAGCTGCCGCATCACTTCTTCCAGCGATGCATCCTGGAAATTGAACAGCCCGTTCTTCCACGCGGTCACTTTATCCGTATCCACGTTTTTATTCACTTCCACGCGGCCGGCCCTGTTCACTGCCTGCTGGCCCGGGGAAAGCTGTACGCCGGTGTTGCCGGCTATTACTTTCACTTTCCCGCTGAGCAGGGTGGTTTTTATATCCTGTTCGTCCGTATAGGCGTTGATGTTAAAAGATGTGCCCAGCACCTGCACTTCCGTTTGTTTGTTCACGATCACTTTAAAAGGCGAAGCGGCATTTTGCGCTACTTCAAAATAGGCCTCGCCGGTCACCTCCACCTTTCTTTCTGTTTTGGCGAAGGTGACGGGGAAACGGATGGATGAAGCGGCGTTGAGCCATACTTCCGTGCCGTCTGGCAGGCGGAGGCGGTACTGGCCGCCGGGAGGCGTGGTGAGCGTGTTATATGTATCTGGAATGGATGCGGAGGTGGTGTATTGCAGCTGGCCGTTCTGCTGCTGAATGGTACCGCCGCCCTGCGCGATCTGCCGGGCCGCGCTGTCCACCGTTACGGTGGTGCCATCGGCAAGGGTGAGTACGGCTTTGTTGCCGCCGGGCTGTACATCCGCAAGCGGTGTGCTAAGCGGCGGCTGGTGCGTAGTGTTTTTGTTCAGTAAGACATAGGCGCCGCCCGCCAGTATCAGCAGCAATACGGCTGCCGCGGCGGCGAGGTATGTTTTTAAACTGCGTACGCGCGGCGCGGGCCGTAACTGTTTTTCGATGCCGGCATAAATACGCCGGAACACCTGTTCGTCCGGCTCCTGCTGGTATTTTTCCGCTTCGAGGCTGCTGAGCACCATCTGTTCAAACGCTTCCAGGTATAAAGGATCGTCCAGCAGGCTTTGCAGCTGCTGCTTCTCGGCCGCGGTGGCCGCGCCCGTAATATATCTGTCAGTCAGTTCCTCCAGCAGTGCCTTGTTCATCATGTTGAATATGCAGTTAACTATAAAGACGCAAAAGAAAAAAGGTACCGGGGATGGGAAGGCAAAAATTCTTGAATATTATTATCCGCTATATATAATACAGGCAGAATATGACAATATGCAGGTGATTGCCGTTGTTCTTAAGATAAGTCCGGAGAAAATTGAGGGCGAGGGTGATGTACTCGCTGACGGTGTCTTTGGAGATGTTCAGTTCGGCGGCGATTTCGGCATGGCTTTTTCCTTCGAGGCGGCTCATTTCAAATACCCTTTGCCTTTTGGGCGGCAGCTGTGCAATGCCCTGGCGCAGGAGGCTGTTCAGTTCCTTTAGTTCCAGCTGGCTGTCCGGTATATAAAGGGTCTCGGCAGCGTCTGCTTCGTCGCCGGTAAGTTCGTCCCCGAGTTTTTCACGGAGGCGGGAAATGATCTTGTTGCGGGCGGTGATAAAAAGATACCCCCGGAAGTTTTCGATGCCGGGGAGTGTGCTGCGTTTTTCCCAGATGGCGATAAAGACGTCCTGCGTGAGCTCTTCGGCCTTTTCGGGCGAGCGGAGGTAAGCCAGGGCATGGGCGTAGATATTGGGCCAGAAAGCCTCTACAATAGCTTTCAGGGCCTGCTGGTTGCCCGCAGCCATCTCATGCAATAAGTATGTCTCATTCTGAATTTCCGCGTACATTCCCGTGGTGGCTGGCTTGGTGACCGATTCTGGTGATATCCGGGCTAAAGTATAAAAAAGAACGCTTATTGCCGTAAAAATTCGGCTACTATCCCGTTCAGCATTTCCAGGTTTTTGATGACATCGCCGATAGCGTTACCCTGCTAAAAAAATATTTGCGCAAGCGAATGCTTGCCTTTATATTTGCAAGCACATACTTGCATATAAGATACAGGCATAATGCGCGGAACCAGCGCCTTGCTACTGCATTGCCCTCACCATTCACGCCATTTAACAAACAATACATATGAGAAAACTGAAATTACAGGTACAGATCTCCATCGACGGATTTGTATCCACCGGCCCAAACGACGAACAGCACTGGGTTACCTGGGCCTGGGAAGAGGTCCGCCCGCATGTACTGGGCCTCCTCCCCTCTTCGGATACCATTTTGATCGGCAGGAAACTGGCCATCGACTACATCCCTTACTGGGAGGAAGTAAATACCCGCCCCGATGATCCGATGCATGAAGTAGCGGAGTTCATCGTGGCGGCGAAGAAGGTGGTCTTTACCAAAACGCTGGAAAGGTCTGAATGGGGCAATACCACGCTGGCGAAAGGGAACCTGGCGGATGAAGTAAAGGCATTAAAACAACAGGAAGGCAAAGATATCCTGGCCTACGGCGGTTCCTCGTTTGTTTCTTCGCTGATCAGGGAAGGACTGGTGGATGAATTTCACCTGTTCGTGAACCCGGTGGCGCTGGGTAAAGGCGAGCCGATATTCAGCAGGCTGGAGGACTGGCAACAGATGACGCTGAAAGAAACGATCGTGTATCCCTGCGGCATTGTGATGCTGCATTATCAACCTAAATAGTAACCCACCGGCTTACGATCTTACGCTGATCCTTCGCTGATCCTCCGGTGAAATCCTCTACATTCTCCAATCACAGGCAGGATAACCGCATGATGACAGGAGTATGCGTGAAGGATCATAGTAGGATCGGCGAAGGATCACTGAAGGATCAGCGCAGGTGAGGTGGAGTTGATCAGTAGTTGATCCGGAGGTGAGGAGAAGTATGCTTTGATGTGAAAAAACGGTGGTGCAAATACAATTTAAGGGAGAAAATGATGAGGTAAAGGAGATGGATGGAGGTGAGTGAGAGGAAAGAAGCGGCAAAATAAGGGGGTTTCTTAACGACCGGGCACAGGTTTCCCCGGAGCTGTATGCCCCAGGTCATTTAAAAGCAGTAAAAGAAGCGTTCAATGTGTTGAGGTAAGAATTATTCCCGCAGGGATGTAAACGCGCGGCGGGTGAGTGGTGCAACATACAGCATGGGTGCATTGCCCACCCGGCGTTTTTGTTTCCGCGCACCACGTTGTTTTTTCACCGTCGAAACAGCGGAAATCGCTGCTACTATGTCCGCAGCCGTGTGTTTGCGGGCGCCCGAAGGATATATCACACCATTGCACATCGTACAGGCTCTTACCTGCAATACCACCAGCAGCACGCCTTTGGCCGGCGCTGCAAATCCCAGCTCCATCCCTTCGAACGGTTTTGTGAGATCGATGATCTCGCCGGAAACGTCTGTTTCTTCCACCTTCCGTTCTTCAAAACTGATACGCGTGGTGATGACGCTGATCTCCAGGTGAGTGTACTTCCCGCGCAGGCTGACCGGTTGCGGCGGAATGCGGAGTACGCCGTCTTTAGTGAATACGGGCGGGATGGTGAAGACATTTTCCACGCCCGCGTGCGCATTGAACCGAAAACCCTGGACAGCCGGAATGAAATCCCTGCCTGCCCGCATGATCGTTTTATTCAGCCGGTTCACCAGCGAACCGTTACAATGCAGCAGCAGCTGCGGCACAATGGCTTCCCGGATAAACCTTGCTCTCCTGCTGGCAATGCCGAAGGCCCTGGAAGCCCTGCGGGTGGCAGGCGTCTGCCGTACCTCTTCCGGCGCGCTGCGCACAAAATACTCGCCGTTCCGCCGGTAGCCGATCACGTCGCCCAGGCGGCCGGTAAACTTTAATAAACTGGTTTGTTTTCCCATGGTAATACGTTTTTGCCTGAATGTACGGTAAAGCGGAGAAACGCTCCGGGAGGGCAATTAATGCCTGTCTAAAGGCAGTTCGGTCGCTGTTGGAATTTATCTAAAGGCCGTTCGACCGGCAGTAGAGAATATTCAAACCGGCTTATACCGGCTTTAGATGTTGGCTAAAAATGAAAGATGCGGCCGGCGGGGGAACGCATTGTACCGGTTCTTCCAAAAAAATCCCGGATTCTTTGTAAATTCAACCCGTGAATAGCATAAATTCACAGGAACCAATCTTCAATCAAGATCGAGTGGAAAGTTATTCAGATATGGATCTGATCGGGATGATCAGGGGGAATGACCACGACGCTTTCCGGGAGCTCTACAGGCGTTACTGGGAGCCGCTGCTGTTGCAGGCGGCCGGCAAGACCGGCTCCGCGCAGGATGCGGAAGACATTTTACAGGAGCTTTTTGTGCATCTCTGGGAAAAACGCTCCGGTCTATACATTACCGGCACCGTCGGCGCGTATCTTTTTATTGCGCTGCGCAACAGGATCATCAATTATTTCCGCGCTCATCTTACTCAAACTACTCATATCCGCGAACTGACCGGCACCATGCCTTTCGCCACGGACAACGGCCAGGCGCCCATGGCCCTCAAAGAACTGGCCGCCCAGGTAAAAGCCGAGCTGGACCAGATGCCCGAAAAGATGCGCACCGTTTATCTCAAAAGCCGCGAAGAAGGCCTCTCCGCCCCGGTGATCGCCTCACAGCTCTCCATCTCCGAACAAACCGTACGCAACCAGATCTCCAACGCCCTCAAACGCCTCAAAGGCAAGGTGAACGAATATTACCGGGGGCATTCGCTGCCTAATTCTTTTTAGGCCTTCTTTCTCTTTTTTCACCTGTTATCATAGACATCTATTATCAGCATTTTCTGAAGCAGGTAAAATGCTTCTTTTACAATACTAAAATACTCTGCACTTTCAGTGCAGAGGTTTGGAATCCGGACTAAAATCCTGCTTCGGTGCTGATACTCAACATGAGTGCCTCAAGCGCAAAGCGCGTCATCCTATGTTTGTAGTGGCTATAAAATAGGAAGAACTTAGTTTTATGTAAAAAAAACAGAAGAGGAAAAAGGAATCAGATTATTTGTCGTCATTGGTCAAAAGACCGTTCGCAATGCTAATCC
>NZ_RMBX01000004.1 GCF_003807585.1 Chitinophaga barathri
CGCCACGGATATCTTAAAGGCATCTTCGTAAATGGGGGGCTTCCCCTGTCGCTTCTTTTTCATATTGGGTAGTTTGAATCTATATATTTTCTACCGCAATCTGTAAAGCTTATTTAGGAGGAGACATAGTAAAAGCGTTCATGAAGCAGGGTAAAAGCGTTCATATAGTAGTAGAGAAGCAGTCTCTAAGTAGCAGACAGGCAGCGGATAAGTACCGGAAATCCACCTGTAATTAAAACTATCTTTAATGTGAGGGGCTGGTGCATAAAAAAAGCCGCGCATGGCGCAGCTTTCATAATATCCTGATCTGTAATTATTTGTATTTCGGATCATACAGGGAGCTTTCCGGAACGGCCACTTTAGGCTTCCCTTTATAGCGGTGTGTAAAGAGCGCGTAGCTGCCACCCACCACAAGCGCCAGAATACAGGCAAGTTTCAGATAAAACAGGAAACGGGAGGAGGCTACCCAATCGCGGGTAAAATCATTCGTATTTTCAACTGTATGCTGGTCCATATTAGATTTTTTTCGCTCTGCAAACTTACAAAGTAAATTTTCAAAGTCCAAATAAGAACGTTATTTCTTCTTGGGGTGCCAGAGGGTGGAAAAGGTGCGTTTGTTGAGGAAATAATACCGCCAGATCATGATCCCGTGGAATACGCCGTTCAGGTCGTAGAGCCGCTTGCGGGGGATGGTGTCGATGATCTTTTTTTCTTCCGTCCTGCGCCAGCGGTAATAGTCGCGGTAAGCGCGGAAGATCGCCATCATGTCTTTCGGTTTCCCGGAAACAAGGCTTTTTACAGCCGCCATCAGGTCCAGTACATGCCGCTGCGTAAGGATGATCCATTGTTCGCCGAAATGCAGGTTTTTGCAGAGCATGATGAGGTTATTCCGGAAGTTGAGGTACAGTTTGCGGGGATTGCCCTGTGGCAAACTGCCGCCGCCTACGTGGTACACCACGGCGGAAGGGCAGAAACTGATGCGGTAACCGGCCCGTTGCAGCCGCCAGCAAAGGTCCACTTCTTCCATATGGGCAAAAAAGTAAGGGTCGAAGCCGCCTACTTCCCAGAAACAGGAAGAACGGATGAACAGGGCTGCTCCTGTGGCCCAGAAGATGTCCTGCGGGTTGTCGTATTGTCCTTTATCTACTTCGGTGTTGTAAAGAATGCGGCCCCGGCAGAAAGTGTAGCCGAGAATGTCCATCCATCCGCCCGCGGCACCCGCGTATTCAAAACTTTCAGGTTCATGGAAAGCCCGCATTTTAGGCTGGCAGGCAGCAATGCGTTCATCGCTCTGCATCTGGGTTATTACCGGGGAGATCCAGTTGGGATCCACCTCCACGTCCTGGTTGAGCAGCACGTAGATATCGGCTTTCACATGCCGTAGGGCTTCGTTGTAACCGCCCGCAAACCCGCTGTTGGTAGCATTCCGGATGATCTTTACCTGTGGGAAAGCGGATTGAACAAAAGCCACACTGTCGTCCGAAGAGGCATTATCCGCCAGGTAAATTTCGAGATTGCCATACCGGGAAGCGCACACGGAGGGGAGAAAGCGTTCGAGAAAGGCTTTTCCGTTCCAGTTGAGAATAACTACCGCTACCGAGGGCAATACTGTCAAAAGTGTTCCGTTTAATCCGTGACGTAATAATTTTAGCGTTGCAAATATGCAACAAAGCCTCCAAATATTACTAAATTAGTTGATTGTTAACAGTCGGTAACGATTGTGATTTTATAAACTAACTGATGTTTAAACAGTATATAGGCTGGAAGTTTACATTGGTGGCGGTAGCAGTAGTGATTATTGTAACCACCATCTGGTTTGTCAACAACCTGTCTGAGAAGATCCAGCACGAGGAAACAAAGAATGTGGCCACCTGGGTGGAAGCCAACCGCGAGGTGTTGCAGTCTCCCCCGGACGCGACCTTCAACCTGGCATCAGTGATTGTTACCACCAATACCACCATCCCGCTGATCCTTACAGACGATCACGGCAAGATCATAGACGACCGGAATATGGATTCCGTAAAGGTGGCGAACGATCCGGGATATCTCAGCCGCCAGCTCGCTGCGTTTAAAAAGCAGCATCCCCCCTTTATTATGGCCATAGATGCCAAAACGAATTATTATATCTATTACGGTGACTCACTGATCCTGAAGCAGGTGCGTTATTACCCATACATCCAGCTGCTGGTGGTGGCCTTGTTCATCGGTATCGTATTGTTTGCGCTGTCGTCTACAAACAGGGCCACGCAGAACCTGGTGTGGGTGGGCATGGCGAAGGAAACGGCCCATCAGCTGGGTACCCCGCTGTCTTCCATGGAAGCCTGGCTGGAAATATTGAAAGACAAGGAAGAGAGCCTGGCTATTGCCACGGAACTGGGCAAGGACGTGGACCGGCTGAAACTGATCAGCGAACGTTTTTCCAAGATCGGCAGTGTGCCCAGGCTGGAGGAGCACAACGTAGTGGCGCAGGTGGCCAATATGGTGGCTTATATCCGGAAAAGAGCCCCCCAGAAAGTACGGTTCACGCTGCAGACGGCGGAGCAGGAGGTGGTGGCGATGATTTCCCCCGCCCTGTTCGACTGGGTAGTGGAAAACCTGCTGAAAAACGCCCTGGACGCGATGGAAGGGAAGGGAGACATTACGGTGCTGATAGAAAATCACCTGACGCACATTACCATAGACATCACGGATACGGGCAAGGGCATTCCCAAAAGCCTGCAGGATAAAGTGTTTAATCCTGGTTTCAGTACCAAAAAAAGAGGCTGGGGGCTGGGTCTTTCACTGGCGAAGCGCATTATCCAGGACTACCACAAGGGCCGCCTGACGGTGAAATGGAGCGAAGTAAATAAGGGGACTACGTTCAGGATCCTGCTGCGGAAATAAATTTATTTGCTTATTATCAAAAAGGCTTTATTTTTGCAACCCACAAACAAGCGCGGAGGTGGCGAAATTGGTAGACGCGCTACTTTGAGGTGGTAGTGCCTGAAAGGGCTTGGGAGTTCGAATCTCCTCCTCCGCACCTAATGAGAATCTAACAGATTCGGTTATGGGCTGCTCGACAACGGGCAGCCCATTTTTATGACTTTAATATCTTCCCTGACTTTTCTTTTGACATCGGTATTCAGATATTGCAACTCCTCCTGAAGCCTCGCTATTCCCGTTACCAAAATAAAAATGAGTACCATAAATTCCGACGCCTTTTCTGTTGACTTTAATTGGCGTGAAGTAACAGGAAGTGCAGCTTATTTACAGGGAACTTTAAAGAAGTCATCACCAGGCAAAAAGATAACCGCGGGAGAAGAAGAAGTCCCAATTTGGTATTTCTTCTTTTTGCCACTGGAGAATTTCAGGACAATGACGTCTGTTTTAAATGGAATGCTGTAAACCGATTTTATGCACCACCTTCCTCGTAAAGTATCTGGTACAGTGGCAGTATTGTTTGCAGGCTTTATCCATTGAAATGTAAGGTCGGATTTTGTTACAAAGTTGCCGTCTGCCTTATTGTTTGTTTGCCAGCAACCTGTGTAATAATCAATATAATACTGCTTGTTACTTGTATTCTGTGCCTTTGCTGTAGTGCTGCAAAAAAACAGTAGACAGCAGTAAAGTGTGGGACAATAGGCAACCAGTGGTTTCATACGAAAGAGGATTTAGCACAAATGTATAAACAATTCATCCTGCCTGCCTAAGAGCGGTTTCTCTGGAACAGCTCTTTTTTTGTTTAGTACGGGCATTGTATCGGGCGGCTTCGTCTGCTGATTATATTAATTCCAGGTGTGTGAGTTCTTTGCCCAGGTCCTTTATACTGGACAAAATCCGGTTGACCTGTTTTTCGGAAGGTATTTTAATCCTGTTGGCATATTGGGAAAGCAACGACTGGCTGATCCCGATACGTTCTGCCAGCGCGGAAGAGTTGATCACTTTGTAGTATTCAAAGAACTGCGCCAGGTCCAGGCGGATCATCACATCTTTTTCAGAAACATCCGGTAATCCTTTTAACTCCCTCCAGGTATTCATTGCATCGAGGATATTCTGTCTCAGTTCCGTCATGTTGGCCGCGGCTGTGCCTACAGGGAATTTATCATCTACTGCGTATGCGGAATAGCCGGTGCCGGTTTTCTCTACGATGAATACGATTTTTTTCATGTACTGTTTTTGAGGACAAAATTTGTATTACTAAATTAAACCTGCCTGTTTCAGGTACTTCCTTTCCAGGCCTTTTCCTATTTCCCTGCTTCCATGATCGGAAAAGATGATTTCGGTACCAGGCTTGTCCGGATGGACAAGAATGATGTGACTTCCTTTCCCCTGCCTTAATACTCTCCATCCGGCTCTTTCCAGCCTTCGCAGTATTTCGGAGCATTTACTCATTTCCCCATGATTTAAAGGTAATATATTTATTACTAAATTGTTGCTGAACGGTAATTATTTTATTACTTTTTTTAACTCCTGATCTACTCTTTAGGGCAAGAAAAAACCCGCCAGGAAAAGCGGGTTGTTTTTAAGTTTTCCAATGCACTAGTTGAAGAAATGCACAATGTTTAGTTAATCCGGGTGTAGCCGTAGAAACAGTACCCGTATATCTGAGTTTCCCCAAAATGAATCAGTAATTTAATTATCGCGACAGGCGGTGTGTAAAAACACTCCATTGTCCCGTTTCTTTGTTTCCAATTCCGATATTCCAAATGTAAATATGACGCTGATGAAATCACGAAAATGGAGGGCGAGAAATTCTCGGGATTTTAAGAGAATATCCCGGAATTTGGAATGAAGAATGAATTTTGCAACACAGGTGCCGCCCGCCTCACCACGGAATACTGAAAAATCGTCTAACTTTACATAACGCACGCAGATACACTGCGTTTCGTCGCCGGAGCTTTAAACCGGCTATAATCATGTGAACTATGGGAACTTCAATCACCTGCCCGAACTGTAAGCATCACTTCGTTATGGAAGATGCGCTTTCAGCCGACATTGAACGTGAAATGCGTAATAAAATGGCTACTGAATGGAATAAAAGGCTTGATGAGCTGAAAACTCAAAAGCAGGAAATAGAACAGCAGACGCTGACCGTTAAAAGCCAGATGGAGAAAGAACGCCAGCAAATTGCCCAGGACCGCCAACAGATCAGCCAGCAACGCCAGCAGCAGGAAGACGAATTGATCAAACGCCTGCAGGCCGAAAAAATAAAATTGCAGGAAAGCATGGCCGCTACCATCCGTAAAGATGTAGCCGCCGATTTTGAAAACCAGCTCCAGATGCTCCAGCAATCCCAGCGGGAAAACGAAGACAAACTTAAAGATGCCCGCATGCGCGAACTGGATTTCCTCAAAAAAGCCCAGGATCTGCAGAACCGCGAACAGGAACTGGAACTTTCTCTCCAGAAAAGGCTCATGGAAGAACGTGCCCAGCTCGTGGAACAGATCCGTAAAGACGAAGCCGACCGCAGCAACCTGAAAGACACCGAATACCAGATGCGCCTCAGGGAAATGGAAAAACAACTGGAAGACCAGCGCCGCCTCGCGGAAGAAATGCGCCGCAAAGCGGAACAAGGTTCCATGCAGCTCCAGGGCGAAGTGCAGGAACTGGCGCTGGAAGAAATGCTGCGGGCTACCTTTCCCTTCGACGCCATCAGCGAAGTAGGCAAAGGCGTGCGCGGCGCGGATTGTATCCAGACCGTGCGCAACCAGTACGGCCAGGAATGCGGCAAGATCATCTATGAAAGCAAACGCACCAAAGACTTCTCCCGCGACTGGATCGAAAAACTGAAAGCGGATATGCGCAGCCAGGGCGCGGATGTGGCCATCCTCGTTACCCAGACCATGCCCCGCGACATGGACAAGTTCGGTGAACGGGAAGGCATATGGGTTTGTACTTTTCATGAAGTAAAAAGCCTCACCTACGTGCTCCGCGATGCCATCATGAAGATTTACAATTCTGCCAAAAACCAGGAGAACAAAGGCGATAAAATGCACCTGCTGTACCATTACCTCACCAGCGGCGAATTTGCCGAACAATGGAGTGCCATCCGCGAAGGTTTCCGTGCGATGAAAGCCTCTATCCAGAAAGAACGCGAAGCCATGGAGAAACTCTGGAAAGCCCGGGAAAAACAACTGGAAAAAGTATTGCTCAACGCCGCCCACATCAAAGGTTCCATAGAAGGGATCGCCGGCAGCGACTCGGTGGACCTCCAGTTGCTGGACGAAGCGGCGGAAGCCCTGCTGTCCGGCGCCGGGCAGTCACCGGATGAATAGACCCGATATTTTAGAAAAAAAATTGATATAAAGCCTTGCATGGCAGCAAACCGTGCAATACATTTACTGTTGTGAAAACTGGTTCCATCCGGTAACATAAAAAACAGACCGGCGAAGGAGGTCCATCGGAGACAAAAATTAAAAGGTAAAGAACTACGAGATGAAAAACCACGCTTACCATTCCATTATATTCGACCTGGGCGCAGTGCTCGTTGACTGGAACCCGCGTTACCTGTACAGCAAGATATTTACGACCCCGGAAGAAGTAGACCATTTCCTGCAGAACATCTGTACTTCAGACTGGAACGAAACCCAGGACGAAGGCCGCAGCCTGGAGGAAGGTACGGAGCTGCTGATCGCGGAGCATCCGCAATATGAAGCACAGATACGCGCTTTTTATGGAAGGTGGAAAGAAATGCTGGGCGGCCCCATTCCCGAAACTGTCCGGATACTGAAACAACTCAAAGACAGCGGCCGGTTTAAATTATACGCACTGACAAACTGGAGTAACGAAACATTTCCCATCGCGCTGATGGAATACCAGTTCCTGCAATGGTTCGATGGCATAGTAGTATCAGGCAAGGAAAAGATCCGCAAGCCGCAACCTGATTTTTATCAGTTATTACTCGACCGGTACAACGTAGATAAATCCACTTCCATCTTTATTGATGATAATTTCAGGAATGTAAAAGCCGCGGAAGAGTTCGGTATCGAGTCCATTCATTTTCTGAATGCGGAACAATTGCAACAGGAGCTATCCACGCGCGGTATCCTGAATTGACCGGATTTCTCTTCTACATAACGTGAAAACATAACATTTATTTTCGAGAATATATATCGTTATTCCCCTATGCAAACCGCCTTCCGGGCGGTTTTGCTTTAACATTTCTTTATAGCTATTTTAACTTTTCTACTGTAAACCAACAGTAACATTCGCCTGTCTATAGCGTTCAATAAAAGACAAGCCGGATGTGATGTTTGATATGGTGAATTGAAATGATGATGTTAGTCCGTTTATCAAATTGATAGTAATGCAGAGTAGGAGCAGGACAAGGGAGAGTTGAGAACGGACTGCATCACCGGCCATATAACAGCGATTAAATTGAAACACATATGAAAAGAACAGGATTGATTTTAAGTGTGGTGGCTGCCGGGGTAATGCTTGTAAGCAGTTGCAGGAAGGATCCGCTCAACGACATGACGGCTGAAGAATCCCGTATTTATGTTACGAATTACGATGAGCAAGCAAATTTCTCTTCTTACAAAACTTTCAGCATAGTAGATTCCGTTGCGGTCATCAGTAACCGTGAAGGCGCGGCAAAGGAACTGACCACCTACGATCAGAACCTGCTGGCCACGCTAAAAGCTTCCATGCAGGCGCGCGGTTACACGCTGGTGGATAAAGGCGCAAAGCCGGACCTGGCCATGAACGTGAGCCGGATCGATAATACCACCACTTCCGTAGGTTATGATCCCGGCTACTGGTCCGGCTGGCCCGGCTACTGGGATACCGGCTACTGGGGTTACCCCGGCTGGAATTACTGGTTCCCATCCTACTACACGGTATTCCGTTACAACGAAAAATCTGTTGCGGTAGACCTTGTAGACCTGAAAAATGCAGCCAGTCACGGCAACCAGCTTACCGCCATATGGAACGCGCAGCTGCGTGGTACCGGTGTTTGGACAGGCAGCAATATCGAGTCCATGCTCAAGACAGTATTTGAGCAGAGCCAGTATCTGAAAGCATCTAACTGATTGGTGAAAGCTTAAAACGAAGAAAAATGAAAAGTATCAAAACCATTATACTCGTACTGATCGGCTCGCTGGGCGTGAGCAGCGCTTTTGCCCAGAGCAGGCCGCCGGTATCCTTTAACGTGAATTATTCCATCGCGCAGCCGCTCGGCTCCCTCAGCGACTATGCCAAAAATACGAGCTTCCGCGGCTGGACTGTCGGGTTCCAGTATGCGCTGAACGACCGCCTGAGCCTGGGTCTCAAAACAGGTTTCAACGATTTTTATGAAAGAGTGCCCCGCGCCGTTTATCCCGGTAAAGGTGAAGATGTAAGCGCCGTGCAGACGCGTACGCTGCAAACCATTCCTATCCTGGCCACCGTGCAGTATTCGCTGGCCCCCGCTGATGCAAGGGTGATCCCTTACGCAGGCCTGGGTGTGGGTACCGCCAACATGAACTACGAGAAGTACTGGGGTGAGTTCGTGGAACAGGAAAACAAATGGGCGTTCCAGGTGAGCCCGGAGCTGGGCGTCAACGTGCCTTTCGGGAAATATTCGCCTTTTATGCTGAACGCGAACGTGCAGTATAACTACGCGCCATTTAAAGTGAACGAGATTTCAAATTTCAGCTCGATACAAGCAAACATTGGAGTGAAGTTCCATATCCAGTAACCACAATTCAACGGAACATGTGAGAGTGAGGGGCCGCCGGGGGGCGGCCCCATTTTTTTACCGTTGTTCAAAGAATCCTTCGGAATATTTTTCACGTACCTGCCCGTCCGTATCCTTGTAGATGTACAGAGCGCCCAGTTTCAGTTTCGGGTGGTGGCGGATAAATTCTAGCCCTTTGTCCACCCCGAGCAATATCAGTGCGTTGTCATACGCATCCGCCGTCATGGCGTCCGGTGCGGTAACGGTTACGGTAATGATGTTGTTGTGAATGGCTTCGCCGGTACGGGGATTGATGGTATGCGCAAAGCGGGTGCCGCCTTCGTCGAAGAAACGCTGGTAATTGCCGCTGGTGGCCACCGCACCGCTGGTCATCATCAGCAGGGATTGTTTTCCCTCGCCCTGTTGCAGCCTTTCGATGCCAACGCTCCAGGGCAGTCCTTTTTCATTATTCCCCAATGCCACCAGTTCTCCGCCCACATCCACGAGGTAGTTGGAAATACCGCGCGAAAGCAGGAACCTCGCAATCACGTCCGAGGTGTATCCCTGGGCAATGCCGTTGCAGTCTATCTCCACGCCCGGTTCTTTTTTGATCAGGTAACGGGAGCGCAGCGTGAGGTTTTGATAATCCACATGCCGGAGTGTACGTTTGATCGCGTCTTCGGAAGGTTTCCCGTTGGTATGCCGCTCCACGCCAAAACCCCAGAGGTCCACCAATGGTTTTACCGTGATGTCGAACAGGCCGTCCGTGATGCGGGATACTTCCTGCGCTTTTTTTACCACGGCGCGCATATGATCGTCCATCATCACTTTATCCCCTTTATTGAACCGGTTGATCAGCGAGCTGGGCACGTACAGGGAAAGGGAACGGTCTATCTGTCTGAAGAGGCCATCTATTTCAGGTTGCAGGGAAGTGGTATCCCGGCTGAGATATTTAATTACATAATAAGTGCCCTGTGCTTTGCCCGAAAGGGTAATGGCCTTTTGAGCGGAAGTGCTAACGGTGAAGCATATACTTAGCAGCAATAATAAACCCTTCATGCGTACAATTTAGTAAAAACATCAGGAAAATGCATTCTGCCCGGTAATATCCATACCGGTGATGAGGAGGTGTATTTCATGGGTACCTTCATAGGTGAGTACGCTTTCGAGGTTCATCATGTGGCGCATGATGGGATATTCGCCGGAAATGCCCATGGCTCCCAGTATCTGCCGGGCTTCGCGGGCAATGTGGGTGGCTGTTTCGCAGGCATTGCGTTTGGCCATGGATATTTGCTCGGGAGTGGCTGTATTGTTGTTTCTGAGCACGCCCAGCCGCCAGTTGAGCAGCTGCGCCTTGGTGATCTCGGTGATCATTTCGGCCAGTTTTTTCTGTATCAGCTGGAATCCGCCGATGGGCCGGCCGAACTGTACCCTTTCCCGCGAATAACGCAGGGCGGTGTCGTAACAATCCATGGCCGCGCCGATGGCTCCCCAGGCGATGCCGTAGCGCGCGCTGGAAAGGCAGGAGAGAGGCGCCTTCAGCCCGAATGCCTCCGGCAATATATTCGTTTTGGGTATCCGTACATTATCCATCACCAGTTCGCCGGTGGCGCTGGCGCGCAGGCTCCATTTATTGTGCGTCTCTGGCGTGGTAAATCCTTCCATCCCCCGTTCCACGATCACCCCGCGCACTCTTCCTTCCGGGTCTTTAGCCCAAACGAGGGCAATATCCGCAAATGGCGCGTTGGAGATCCACATTTTGGAACCGTTCAGCAGGATATGATCGCCGTCGTCATCAAAGTAAGTGAGCATTCCGGCGGGATTGGAGCCAAAGTCCGGCTCCGTGAGCCCAAAACATCCCATGATCTCCCCGGTGGCCATTTTGGGCAGGAAACGGCTTTTCTGTTCCTCGCTGCCATAGGTAAAAATGGGGTGCATCACCAGGGAGCCCTGCACCGAGGCGGTGGACCTCACGCCGCTGTCTCCCCGTTCCAATTCCTGCATCATCAGGCCGTAGGAAATATAATCCAGGCCGCCTCCGCCGTATTCCACAGGGATAGTCGGGCCAAAACAGCCCTGCTCTCCAAGGCCCTGCAAAATATGGTTGGGGAACGCGGCCCGCTGGCAATAATCATCTATCACGGGGGTGACGGCTTTTTTTACCCATTCCCGTACAGACGTGCGCACGAGTTTATGTTCTTCGGTAAGCAGCTCGTCCAGTTGGTAATAATCCGGCGATTGAAACAGGTCCTGGTGCATGGGTAAAGATTTTGTGTCTGCTCCTAATTTACGGAATTACACCAAAGTTGCTAACTTCGGCACAGCAAATCTGATCTGTATGGCCAAACTGATGCCCGTCTTCCTGCTGGCGGTGTTCCTGACTTTTGTGATCGCCAGTTTTTCTTCCCGTTTTTCACGGATCAAATCATCTGAAACTGGTCATTCTGTTGCCGGTATAGACACGGAGGTGCAGGCGGAAGTAAAACAGTATTGGATGGTATTCCTCGAAACCGGCCCGAATCAGCAGCAGGATCCGGCCAGCACGGCGCTTATCCAGGAAAAACATATTGCGGGCATCCGGAAACTGGCGGCTGACGGAAAGCTGCTGGCGGCGGGGCCTTTCAGGGGAGATGACAATCTCCGGGGGATCTTCATTATGGATTGTAAAGACAGCCTGGAGGCGGTTGCGCTCATCAATGCGGACACCGCCGTGATGACCGGCAGGCTGAAATACACGATCAAACCCTGGTGGACTGTGAAGAACTGCCTGTTCCGGTAGTTTTTTTACCGCCAGGTGTCTATATTATTTTCATAAACCGTTTGTGGTAAAGCATTTACTCACCTTCCCGGCATAAAAAAAGCGCCCTGTGTTACAGAGCGCTCCTGGTATTCATTCAATCTTTTTTGTCCTTTACAGGTATCCCGCCATTTCTTTCTGCAATTGCAGGGCGGCGGCGTGTGCATCGTCCGCAAATCTTTCGTCGTTGCCGGCATAGATCACGGCGCGGCTGGCGTTTACCAGCAGGCCTGCTTCCTTGTTCATCCCTTTTTCAGAAATGTCTTTCAGGCTGCCGCCCTGCGCGCCCACGCCGGGTACGAGGAAGAAGTGGTCCGGTACGATCTTGCGGATATCCGCCACCACGTCCGCCTGTGTGGCGCCTACCACGAACATCATATTGTCCGGTGAGCCCCAGGAAGCGCAGGTGCGTATTACCTTTTCGTAAAGTTTTTCATCTTTCAGCGGCTGCATCTGGAAATCAGCGCTGCCTACGTTGGAGGTGAGCCCGAGCACGATCGCCCATTTTTCGGGGAACCCGAGGAAGGGCTGCACGCTGTCATGCCCCATGTAAGGCGCCACCGTCACGGAATCGAAGCCGTATGTTTCGTAAAAGGTTTTGGCGTAATAAGAGGAGGTATTGCCGATGTCGCCGCGTTTGGCGTCCGCAATGGTGAAAATTTCCTTCGGTATGTATTCCACGGTGCGTTGCAGGCTTTCCCAGCCGCGGATGCCCTGGCATTCATAAAAAGCTGTGTTGATCTTATATGCAACGCAAAGGTCTTTTGTAGCGTCGATGATAGCCTTGTTGAAGGCGAACATCGGGTCGGGGTGGGATAACAGGTGTTTGGGAATCTTGTGAATGTCCGTATCGAGGCCGATACATAAATAAGACCGCCTGTCCCTGATAAGCTGCACCAATTCCTGTCTATTCATAGTATAATTTGCAATTAGGAGCGAATTTCCGGCATTTTTACCAAATCCCCATTTTGATTTTCCGATTTAAGTGCTTATTTTTTGCTTCACCACGGTATGTAAAAACTAGATTCCCATGAAATTAAGCGCGTTGTTTAGCCTGTTATTCGTTTCGGCTGTGTCTTTTCTGCAATCGAATGCGCAGGAGGTAAAACTACCACAGATAGGCGTTGCCACTTCTTTTGACAATGACAGCCTGCTCAGCAGCGCCGGTTTTGTTTATATCGAAGAATCCGCCCGCAAACTGCTGGCCCCCGGCGTGGAAGATTCCACCTACCGCCGCCAGCTGGCCAGCCTGAAAGCCATGAAGCTCGAAGTACGCTCCTGCAACCTGTTTTTACCCGGCACTATACGTCTCTTCGGCCCCGGAGCGGATGAAAAACAAATACTCGGGTATGTGGACACCCTGATGTTCCGCGCCAGGGAAGCCGGTATCAAACTCATCGTATTCGGCAGCGCCGGATCCCGCAAGCTGCTGGACGGCATGGACCCGCAGGTTTCCCTGAAAGAACTGATCGCTATCTCCCGTAAAATGGCGGAAGTGGCTGCGAAATACGACAGGATCATCGCCATCGAAAACCTGAACAAATCCGAAGACAATTTTATCAACTCCCTGGAGATCGTCACCGAGATCGTAAAAGCCGTGAACCATCCCAATTTCAGGATCACCGCGGACATTTATCATATGAAAAAAGAAGGAGAAGACCCGGAACGGATTGTAAAAGCGGCGCCCTGGCTTGTGCATTGCCACATTGCCGAAAAAGAAGGCCGCCGCGCCCCGGGCACTTTGCCGGAAGATTTTACGCCATACCTCGCCGCCTTAAAAAGAGCCAACTTCAAAGGCCGTATTACCATGGAATGCAGCTGGAAAAACATAGCGGAAGAATGCAAGCCCGCCCTCGTTTACCTGCAAAAACAACTGGCGGAAGCATATAAATAAACATAACAATAAGCACACATACACAGCACTCACAACAAAAAAAGATCCATATGACTGAAGTAAAAAAGGACCGCCGCGAATTCCTCAGGCTTTCCCTGATGGGGGGCGCAGGCGTTGCCCTGAGCGCAATGGGGATGCCGGCCAGCAGCTATGCACGCATCATGGGCGCGAACGACAGGGTAAACGTAGGCGTGGTAGGGTTTTCCGACCGTTTCCGCCAGGCGCTCATGCCTTGCTTTATGAACAATCATAAAGAACTGAATTTCGATATCGTGGCCGTATCCGACATCTGGAACAGGAGAAGGGACGAAGGCAAAGCCATCCTCGAAAAACAACTGGGGCACAGCGTTCAGACCTGTGTGAACAATGACGAACTGTATAAAATAAAAGACCTTGACGCTGTTATGATCGCCACGGCGGACTTCCAGCATGCCTTTCATACCACCGAAGCAGTCAACAACAAAAAGGATGTGTACTGCGAAAAACCTTTCGCGGAAACCATGGCGGACGCCCGTATGGCCCTCAAAGCTGTAAAAGCATCCGGCAGGGTGTTCCAGGTGGGCACGCAGCGCAGGAGCGGCCCCAGCTATCATTCCGCCGCAAAGTTCATCCAGGACGGCAAATTTGGCCCCATCACCATGGTGGAAATGACCTGGAATGTAAACCAGCCCGGCCGCTGGCGCAGGCCGGACCTTACCGGCACCATCAAAGAATCCGATGTGGACTGGCAACGTTTCCTCTGCACCCGCCCCAAAGACAGCTGGGACCCGCGCAAATATCTTGAATTCCGCCTTTTCTGGCCTTATTCCTCCGGTATCTTCGGCCAGTGGATGACGCACCAGATAGATACTGTACACTGGTTCAGCGGCCTCAAACACCCCCGCAGCGCAGTGGCAAACGGTGGCATCTACCAATGGAAAGACGGACGCTCCAATGCGGACACGCTCACCGCCGTATTCGACTACGGTCCTGAAAACGACCCCGCCACCGGCTTCCAGGTAGTGTATAGTTCCCGCTTCCACAACTCAGCCGGCGGCACAAAAGAACTTTATTACTCAAACGGCGGCATGATCGATATGAGCACGAATAAGATCAGCCCCACCGGCGGCCTGAGGGAAAGAGAAGCCAAAGAAATGGGCATGAAAGCCAACCTCCTCCCCGACATGGACATAAGCATATCTGCTGCTGCCGTAGAAGCCGGCGCAAATACAGGCGGAGACGACACCACGAACGCACACGTGCGCAACTGGATGGAATGCGTAAGGAAACAGGACGTTAAAACAAACGCACCGATAGAAGCCGCTTATTCCCATTCCATCGCGCTGATCATGGGCACAGCCGCTTACAGGACCGGTTTAAAAGCAACATTCGACGAAACCAAACAAGACGTAATCGTAGGAGGGAAGGTGTTTACACTATAATTTCCGCCTTTCCTCTCCATGGTGGGCTGGTTCAAATTGTATGTTTTAAGAAAATAAACTGGGCGTTGTTTCTTTTGGGCAATGGGCACAGTATTTTCTTAAAACATACAATTTGAACCAGCCCTTCTTTTTTTGACTTCGTTGAAAGTTATAGTGTTTGGGTGGGGAGCAGGAGAAATTGGTTAATTAAGGTAGCGTTTTCCGCTTTTGCATGGGCGGGGGAGACTTCTTCCAGCAACAAACCCTCTCATTTCCCTGGATTAGAGGCCGTAGGAATTTAAAGAAATAATTTAAAATTTCGTAAAAAGCTGTGCCCACAGCCCTGAAGCCACAATGCCCAGTTCTTTTTAGGAAATTTTAAATTATTTCTTTAAATCTCCGCTTCGTTTGAGCATTTCGGCGGCGATTTCCTGTGACTGGGAGTTGGGATCGTTTTGCAGGTGTTGTACCACGCTGGCGTAGTCTTTTTCGTTTTTGTTCTGGCTTAGTTTGAAGCGGGTATCCACGCGGGTGATCGTGATCTCAAAACCGGTGATGGCTTTGAGATTGTTGTGCAGTTCTTTTTCGCCGATGTCTGAAATGCTTACGGGGTGGGCGCTTGCGGCTTCGTATTTGTTCATCAGGGCGGTGAGCGATTCGGTCAGTTCCTGTTCGCTCTGGATGCGCAGGGTGCCGTATATATGCACCGCAATATAATTCCAGGTGGGGATTTTGTCTTTTTCGTACCAGGAAGATGAAATATAAGCGTGCGGGTCTGAGAATACCGTCAGGAAGGTCTGGCCGCTGGTGAAGGTGGCGGACTGGGTATTTGCATTGGCAATATGCCCCCGCAGCACGTATTCTCCGGGCATTTTTTCCTCCAGCTCCACAGGCAGGTGCGTACCGACAGGCAGCCCGTCCTGTATGCTGATGAGTAGCGCGAAGCTATGTTTCCGGATAAATTCCGCGATGTTATTCCAATCTGTTTCCTGGTGAAGGCGGGGAGCATACATAGGCTAAAATTTGAGTACTGGGGAAATAAATCAAGGCCAAGGAAAACAATCACAGAACGCAGTCAGGAAACACAATCACAGCCAGGGCTTGGATAATCCGGCATTTCAAAACAAACCTCATCCCCCCTTTGGGCTTAAAGGCCGTAGGAGTTCAAAAAGGTAAATTTAAATTCGTAAAAAGCTGTGCCCATTGCCTCAAAAAACAGCTGCCCAGTTCTTTTTATGAATTTAAATTTACCTTTTTGAATCTCCGCTTTTAGACAACTATCTCTACGATCTTTGTCGGCTCTATTTGTTGGCATTGCGCATAGCGATGCTGCGGGCGGTATTGCCTGCGAACTCCGCAAACGCTTCTTTGGTAACGGCATCGTTTCCTGCTACAGCGGGCACGCCTTCGTCACCGCCTTCGCGGATGCTTTGTACCAGGGGTATCTGTCCCAGGAAGGGGATTTCCAGCTCTTCCGCCAGTCTTTTACCGCCTTCCTTGCCAAAGATGTAATATTTGTTCTGCGGCAGCTCAGCGGGCGTGAAATAAGCCATGTTTTCCACGAGGCCGATGATCGGCACGCGGATCTGCGGGCTGCTGAACATGCTGATGCCTTTTTTGGCGTCAGCCAGGGCCACGTCCTGCGGGGTGGTTACGATCACCGCGCCGGTAACGGGCACGGTCTGCACCAATGTCAGGTGGATATCACCGGTGCCGGGAGGCATGTCGATGATCAGGTAATCCAGTTCTTCCCAGTACACATCGCTCACAAATTGTTTGAGGGCGCTGCTGGCCATGGGGCCACGCCACACGATGGCCTGTTTTTCATCCACCAGCAGGCCGATGGACATGAATTTGATACCGTATTTCTCCATCGGCACGATCATGCCTTTGCCTTCCACGTTCACCATCATGGGTCTTTCGCCGCGTACGCCGAACATGATAGGAACGGAAGGACCGTAAATATCAGCGTCCATCAGGCCTACCTTGGCGCCATCCTGCGCGAGAGCGAGTGCCAGGTTGGCCGCTACGGTGGATTTGCCTACGCCGCCTTTGCCGGAGGCCACCATGATGATATTTTTAACGTTCGGCAGCAGGGATCTGCCGTCCTTACGGTTGGAGCTTACGTTTGCGGTCATTTTTACCTCTACTTCCGCCTCTTTGCTCACCAGGTGAATGATCGCGTTCACACAGGCGTTTTTTATCATTTCTTTCAGCGGGCAGGCCGGGGTGGTCAGTACTACCGTAAATTTTACTTTATTGCCGTCGATCTCAATGTCCTTCACCATGTTAAGGGTCACCAAATCCTTACCCAGATCGGGTTCTTCCACATTTGACAGTGCCTCGAGGACCTTTTCTTTTGTGATCATAAATTGATGTTAAAATTGTTTCCGATCTGCAAAGTTAACCTAAAATGATGTTTAATTTGTTGGTTTTATATTCGTGTTTCCGGGTGGTAACATATATCTTAGTCCTTGCATGCATAAGAAACTGATCATACTATTTTCCCTGCTGTTCCTGCCTTTTTTGCTCAAAGCACAACTGAAAGCATTCAAAGACAGCATTATACAGATTTCCGGTATCACCATGACCGCGGACAGCCTGCGCGCCATCCCGGCCGTGAGCATCCTTGTAAAGGGCCAGAACCGCGGTACTATTTCCAATAGCCAGGGCGTTTTTTCCATCGTGGCGTTCAAAGGGGATACCCTGCTTTTCAGCGCCATAGGTTTCCGCAGAAAAGACTATAAGATCCCCGTCGAACTGGTCGGTAACAGCTATTCCCTGATCCAGCTGATGACCGAGGACACGATGTACCTCGCCGAAACGGTTATCCATCCTTATCCAAACAAACGTGAATTTGAAAAGATGTTCGTGGATATGAACATCCCGAACGATATGTACGAAGTGGCCCGTAAAAACAATGAGCAGGCCAAACTACGCGCCATGGCCAGGTATATACCTGTGGACGGCGGCGGCGCCTACAACGTGTTTATGCAGAAACAGCAGCAATCCCTCTACTACGCCGGGCAGGTCCCGCCGCAGAATATCTTCAACCCGCTCGCCTGGGCACAATTCATCGAATCCTGGAAACGGGGGGACTTCAAACGGAAGGACTAAACGTTTTTCAAAGACTTCATAAAGATTTACGCACCTGAAAGGCCGGCAACTGTTTAACAACCGGCTTTCCCATAACATCATCCCGTGCACCCGGTGGCTTCATGCGGCTTGGAACCCGTTTTTCCTTAAATTGCCGTTCATTGAACAATCACCAAAATAAATCTTCTATGCAGAAAGTAGCTGTGATCGGCGCCGGCACCATGGGCAACGGGATTGCCCACGTATTTGCCCAGCACGGGTTTTCCGTTCACCTAATCGATGTATCCCAGCAGGCGCTGGACAAAGCACTGGATACCATTGTCCGCAACCTCAACCGCCAGCTTTCCAAAGAAACCATCACAGAGGCGGACAAACAGCAGACCATTACGAATCTTCATACTTTTACCAGTCTCGCGGCGGGCGTGCAGGGCGTGGACCTCGTGGTGGAAGCCGCTACGGAAAACGTGGACCTGAAATTGAAAATATTCCGCGAGCTGGACGAACATACCGGCCCGGAAGTAATACTGGCCAGCAATACCTCCTCTATTTCCATCACAAAGATCGCGGCGGTCACAAAGAAGCCCGGCAAAGTGATCGGTATGCACTTTATGAACCCTGTGCCGGTCATGAAACTGGTGGAGATCATCAACGGTTATGCCACGGAAAAAAGCGTGACGGAATATATTACGGACCTTTCAAAACAACTGGGAAAAGTGCCCTGCGTGGCGAACGATTACCCCGGTTTTATTGCGAACCGCATCCTCATGCCGATGATCAACGAAGCAGTCTATACTTTGTACGAAGGTGTAGGGGGCGTGGAAGAAATAGATACGGTGATGAAACTAGGCATGGCCCATCCCATGGGGCCTTTACAGCTGGCGGACTTTATCGGCCTGGACGTTTGCCTGTCCATCCTCCGTGTGTTGTACGACGGCTTCGGCAACCAGAAATACGCGCCCTGCCCGCTGCTGGTGAATATGGTGACTGCCGGTTATCTCGGCGCCAAAAGCGGTGAAGGATTCTACAAATACACTGCCGGCAGCAAAGACCTGGTAGTGAGTGACCGTTTCCTCTAAAATGTTGTAACCCGCCGGCATACTGCCTGGCGGGTTACGCTATCAAATCCCATATCAAATCACTATTTTTTATCCGCTTTGCAAACGCCGGGAAACTCCACCCGGCTTTAGTTTCATGAAGGATATCGTAAAAGTTTATTTCTTTGAAGAAGAACTATACAGGTTCAAGTTTAATTTTTCTGAGATATAATTGATCGCAGCCATAGACCTCACGCTGTTGCCCACGGGGTCCAGCGGGGGAGAGAATGCCGCAATGGCCATCCTGCCCGGCACTACGGCTATCACACCGCCGCCTACGCCGCTTTTGCCCGGCAGTCCTACGTGGAACAGCCAGGTGCCCGAGGTCTGGTACAATCCTTCCATACTCATCACGGCCAGTATTTTAGGCACATACTTTTCATCAAGAATACGTTTTTTCGTAATAGGGTTCACGCCCCCATTGGCGAGTACGCCGGCCATCACAGCAAGGTCTTTGGCGGTTACACCTACGGAACATTGTTTGGTATAACTGTCACAGGCGTCTATCGGGTCCGCCCACATATGACCGTATGCGTCCAGCAGCATGGCGATGGCGCGGTTGTGCTGGTTGGTGGCGGCTTCTGATTTATACAGTTCATCTAAGACTTTCAACGGCCTGCCCGCCATATCGCTGAGGTGGTTCAGCACGATCTGCCATTGTGCGTCTTTATTCGGGCCTTTGATCATACTGTTCGTAGCCATGGCGCCTGCGTTCACAAGCGGGCTCACGGGCGAATAACCTTCCAGCTCTATCGCGATCACCGAATTAAAAGGCATGCCGGTGGCATTTACGCCGATGGCATGCGCGATGCTGTCCGGGCCTACTTCCATCATGGCTTTGCAAAGCACAAATGCTTTTGAAATAGATTCTATGCCGAACTCATATTTTGTATCGCCGGCCTCAAACACTTTGCCATCGGCTGTTACAATGGATATGCCAAAGAGATTGGAAGGCACATTGGCGAGGAAGGGGATGTAATCCGCGTTCGCTCCGCCGTTCAGGCCTTTGAACTTTTCATGGGTTTCTTTGAGCAGTTCGTTGTAGTTCTGTGCAAAGGAAGTGACCGTGATCAGCAGGGTAGAGAACAGGAGTATTGCTAAGCGTTTCATAGCAAATATTTTTTTGAGGGTTTAGAATTTGAACATCGTGGAGAATTGTATGCGGTGATTGTCCGCACTCATCCCATTGATATTTTTGCGGTATCCGTATAAGTATTCCAATCCTACTTTCATGAATGTATTGGGGTACCAAATGAGGTTCCCCACGCCGTACTGGCTCATGTTAAAATCCGTGCCCGGCTGGTATGATTTGGTTTTAAGGGTGAGGTATCCCCAGCCCACCGTTGTGCTCAGTTTGTCGCTCCACCAGTGATCGTAAAATCCCATCAGGCCAAGGGCCGGCACGGTACGCAATTTTTGCGCGGGGCTTTGCCAGATGCCGTCGTACCCGTCTCCGCCGATGTCGTCAAAATAATTCGCAATGCCTTCGCCGTAGGCGGCCTGGTACACGAAATTGTCTTTGCTTTTTTCCAGCTGGAAAGTACCGGAAATATTCACCCCCCAGCCCGGGGTGCTTTTACGGTCTTTGTCCGGCATTTCGTAGGTGAGCGGGTGAAACACGCCTGCGATCTTTACATGATTTCCGCCCCAGTCGTGACGGATGCTCAGCACGGCGTCGGGTATCTGCGTAAGGCTGTTATAACCGGAATCGGTGGGGACGGTAATATTCCCGCTCGGGTTTTCCAGCGAGATGGCAATTTTGGTGTCTTTGCCGACGGGCTGTGTAAAACGGATCTGCACCTGCCGGGTGAACACCATGGCATTCGGCCCCCAGTAATCCAGGGTGTTGGGGAAAACGTCGATGTCCATGAAGTTGCTCCAGTATTGCCCTGCGCCCAATCTTCCATACTCGCCCCAGGCATGCCGCAAGCGCGGTACTGAGCTGCCGTTGGGGTTAAACAGGTCGAACTCAAGGGTGGTTTTGAGCGTATGTTTTCCCAATGGCACCGAACCGATAAAATTAAAACGCGTTTGCCGGATGGTGTAGGATGTATTGGTTTTATGATCGTTTGGGATCACGATGGTACTGGGCTGAAATGCGTCGTGATTGGTGGTCTGGTGAAAATCATGAATAGCGTCGAACTGGACGTAGCCGCCAATTTCAAGCGACACGCCTTTATTGTCCGACACCACAAAACCGCCGTACCTGCCGGATTCTATGGCACTGCGCGTTTGCGAGCGCGCTTCGGGACTGTAGCGGCTGATGCGCAGTTCAAGACGGCGAAGGCGCGCGTCAAGGCTGTCCAGCCTGCTTTGTGTGGCGGGATCCTGCGCGTGCAGGGCCTGGCAGAGCAGGATGCAGGGCAGTAGCAAAACACCCCGTATCAGGCCCGTGTATCGTTTTAAGAAGGATATTTTATACGGTTTCATAAGATCAAACTTTAGGGGTTGGAAGCCGTGCTCAGTTATGGTGTACTGCCCGTTTTCGCGGCCGGTTTCTTTTTTATGGAAGCGCTGATCACAAACGGCGCCGCCACGAATATGGCAGTACCAGCCATTACCACGCCCACATAAAACGCCGGGCTTCCCACGGGAAGCTGCGTAGGCGGGAAAAACGCGACTACAAACGCGAAGGCCACGGCCAGGAAACCCACGCCCGCGATGATCCACATACCCGTATTGCCGCCGGGCACTTTATAGGACCGGGCCAGGTCGGGCTGTGAATATCGCAGCTTGATACCGGCGGCATACATCATCATGTACATGATGAGATACAGACCGATCGTGAGTGCGCTGAGCAGGAAAAACGCCACGTTCACATCGTCCATCACGAAATACAACGAGGACAACACTGTTACGATACAACCCTGTACGATCAGGATATGACTTTGCACGCCGTTTTTGTTCGTATAGGCCAGGAAAGTGGGCAGCTGCCCGTCTTTGGCCGTCCACAGCAAACCGCGGCTGGGCCCAGATATCCACGACATTACACCCGCCATTACGCCGAATGCGGTGAGCGCCCCCATGACATTGGTGATCCAGGGCACGCCCAGTCTTGCGAATGCCTGGTCGAAAGCCACCAGCAGACCGCCCTGCAGGTCGATCTTATCGTACGGCAGCATGGCCGCCATGCTGAGTGAACCGAGTGTGAACAATGCAAAGGAGATCAGCGCGGCAAGAAAGATGGCCGCCGGGAATTGTGATTGCGGTTTATCCAGCTCCTGCGCGTGTACCGCGTGCACTTCCACGCCCGCGAACAATAGCAGGATACCCGCCAGGAAGGCGATATCGCCCATACCCTGGATGCCCGGTATCAGCCGGGGATGGATGCGCCCGCTCACTTCGTGCACTAATGTGGTTTGTTCAGACGGTACGTTGAGGAATTCCACCGGGTTGCCCTGCGCCACCCAGATGGCCGCCAGCACGATCACGGTGACGCCGGGGAGCACGGTGCCGATCAGGAAACCCTGGCTGGAAATTTTCGAGATCACTTCCGTTCCTTTAAAAGTGATCCAGGTGGCGAACCAATAGATGGCAATGGAGAATGCGCCTACGAACTTGCCATTCAGCGCCAGTTCCGGCTTGCCGATCATATACGCGATGCCTGCCGCGGCAAACGCCAGCACAGTAGGGTACCATACCACGTTCTGTATCCATTGCAGGAATATCGCGAGGAAGCCGAGCTTTTGATTAAACGCTTCCTTGATCCAGGTGTACACGCCGCCGCCTTTGCTGGCGAAGGCTCCGCCAAGCTCCGCGCCTACCAGCGCCGCGGGGATGAGGAAGAGAAAAGTAGCGAAGCCGATATAGAAGAACATGGTAAGCTCTTCTTTTGCCATCATGGGCAGGCCCCGCAGGGAGATCACCGCGGCAGCCGTCATTAAAGCCAGCTGCGCCGTGGTGATCCTTGATTTTTCAGATGCCATATCAATCAGTTAGATAAAGTAATGGATTTGCCGCCTAGTGGTGATAACCGCCGGATTCTTTTTGTGTGGACGGTGAAGACACCGGGTGGTTTTTGAAATAATCCACGCTGCGCTTCAGGTCCGCGATCAGCAGCGAAGCCATATCCCTGCTGAAGCCATGGCGTACCAGCACGCGTTGTATCACGATCTTGTTCAGGTTTGCAGGCAGCGGATATGCGGGTACCTGCCATCCGCGCATACGCAGGCGGTCCGCCAGGTCGTACAGCGTAAAGCCGGGGTTTACACCTTCCCTGATGCGCCAGCTGGCGCCGGGCAGGCCGCCTTTTCCGTCATAGAACAACTCGAATATTTCCATTTTCCTGATCTCGTCCGCAATGTATTGGGCATGGCCCAGGCAGGCTTCCATCACCTTTTTGTAGCCTTCGCGGCCGAGGCGCAGGAAGTTGTAATACTGGGTGATGATCTGGCCGCCGGGGCGGGAGAAGTTGAGGGCAAACGTGGGCATGTTGCCGCCGAGATAATCCACCTGGAACACAAGTTCTTCCGGAAGGTCTTCCGCGTCGCGCCAGATCACCCAGCCCACGCCTAAAGGAGACAGGCCGTATTTGTGACCGGACGCGTTGATGGACTTAACACGCGGCAAACGGAAATCCCATACCAGGTCCGGCTGTATAAAGGGCGCGATAAACGCGCCGCTGGCGGCATCCACATGTATACCAATGTCCCAGCCTTTTTCTTTGTTGAGTTTATCCAGCGCTTCGCTGATGGCTTTTACATTTTCAAAAAGACAGGTGAAGGTAATGCCCAGTGTAGGCACCACACCGATCGTATTTTCATCACAGGCCGCAATCACATCGTCGGCCGAGAGGGTGAGTTTGTCTGCTGTAACCGGTATCTGGCGCAGTTCCACATCAAAATAACGGGCAAATTTATGCCAGCATATCTGTACGGCGCCGCAGATGAGATTGGGTTTGCTGGTGTCCTGCCCGGCTTTCTGGCGGCGTTTGCGCCATTGCCATTTCAATGCAAGACCGCCCAGCATAGCGGCTTCGGAGGATCCTGTGGTGGAGCAGCCGATGGTATTGGCGGCATCGGGTGAGTTCCAGAGATCGGCAAGCATATGCACGCAGCGTCTTTCTACTTCAGCCGTCTGGGGGTATTCATCCTTGTCGATCATGTTTTTGTCGATCGTAAGGTCCATGATCTGGTGCACTTCCGGCTCCACCCATGTCTGGCAGAAAGTAGCCAGGTTCTGGCGGGCGTTACCATCCAGCAGCATTTCGTCTGATACGATGGCATACGCATGCCGTGGGTCGGTTTCCGCTTTTGGAAATTGGTACTTTGGAGCAGATACAGTCAGGTCTGAGGAAGCATATACCGCTTCTTTAAAAAATCCCCGCACCGTGTTTTTGTCATGTAAGGGCATAAACAAATATTTAGGATGGTTAAATACACAGTTTCTTTAAGCATGGCGGTGCTGCGATCTTTTATGTTATGCATTTGCGGCGCCTTTTCATGATCCGGGAAAAGGCTTAACCGCAGATGTCTGGAGTCGTTGTAAATGCCCTGCTGTGCCCCTGGTATGCATGGCCATTCCGCATACCGTTCAGGCACGACAATGCAGGTTTCATTCACATGAAATCAGTTAAAGGAATGCTGATTGTTGCTTAGAAAGGGTTATTATGATTGATTAACAGGTTTCTGTGGTTTTTGTTCAACCTGCATATTTTTCCCGGTACTCTTTAGGGGAGAGGCCTACTATTTTCCGGAAGAGCTGGCGGAAAGCTTTTGCGTCTTCATAACCGGTCTGCATCATAACGCCGGTGATGTTTTCCTGTTTTTGTTCGAGCATTCTTTTGGCGGCTTCTATGCGTATCCGCTGTAGATATTCGATAGGGGTAACGCCGGTGGCGATCTTGAACCTGCGGATAAAATTACGGCGGCTGACGGGCAGGCCGCGTATCACTTCTTCCACCGTCAGGCGGTCGCGGAAGCGGTCTTCCATCCTTTGCTGCGCTTCGCATACCAGCTCGTCCTGGTGCTCGCGGGAGGGGGACCAGTTGGCAAAATAGGACTGCTGTGCGCGGTCCATGTCTATCGCGAAGGTTTTAGCGGTATGGATCGCCGTTTTCCGGTTGCAGTATTTTTCCAGGATGTGTAATAACAGGTGAAAGGTGGACGTAGCGCCCCCGCTGGTATAAATGCCATTGTCGTCCGTCACGACCACATCGGGGTCCACGATGACGTCCGGGTAGGCGCGGGCCAGCTCTTTAACAGCCGTAACATGGGAAGTGGCCCTTTTATTCCGCAGCAGCCCTGTGGCCGCCAGTAAAAAAGCGCCTGTGCAGCAGCTGGCCACTTCGGCCCCTTTGTCCGCCTGCTGGCGGATCCAGGAGATAAAACCGGCGTTTTCGCGCACATACGCGGAAATGTCCCCGCTCATAAAAGCGGGTATCACCACCAGGTCCGACTGCGCTACTTCCCCCATGGGCACGGGTACATACGTTTCGTGGAAAGAAGGGGCCTGGTCGCGGCTTTCCAGGGCTACCAGCCTGATCTCAAAGAAGGGGAGGCCGGTCTGTTCCTGGTAATAAATATTCACGGTCTGAAAAACGTCCAGGATGGCTGCAATGCTGATAGGACGGTAATGCTGGCTGAGGATTACAGAAAGCTTTTTCATAATTAGGCGAAATGGCTCTTCAAGATACTAAAAATTTTGGCATAAATGACCCGGTAAATTGACCCTTCCGCCCTCATGGTTATCTTGTATCCCTTTGTAAATTAGCAGTAAATACCACCAGATATGGATAAAAAACCCGGCACCCTCATTGGCTTGGACCTGACGGTGAACGATGCGGAAACTGTAAGCCAGTTTTATCACAAAGTGATAGGCTGGGAAATAGGCGCACAAAAAATGGGCGATTATGAAGATTATTTCATGAAAAACCCAGATACCGGCGATATCATAGCCGGAATATGCCATGCACGCGGTGGCAATAAAGACCTTCCGCCCGTTTGGCTCGCGTATATCCAGGTAGCGGACCTGGACGCAAGCCTGGCCCAGGTTGAAAAGCTGGGCGGCAAGATCATGAGCGAAAAAAAGAAAGCCGGAGAGATGGGAAGTTATGTGCTGGTGCAGGACCCTGCAGGGGCTTTTTTTATGTTATGGGGATAGAACCGCCGTACTATAATCTGTAAACAGGGCCGTGGATTCCGCGGCCCTGTTCTATTTAGCGGGTGTATCAGCGCGATGCGCAATGAAGGATATCTCCCGTCATCATAGCCGGTACAATTATATCGCCTTTGGCATCCAGCGTAAAGTCCGCCGGCCCCGCGATCTTCTCTTTATTCAGTACGGCGCTGCTGCCGTCGCTCAGCTTCACTTTAATGATCTCCCCGCTTTTTTCAAACGCCACCCAGTCGGACACCAGCAGGTATCCATCCAGCAGCGCGATGCCGTCATACCGGCCCGGGCGGCCGCTCACACGCGTAAAGGCGGGATTGGGTTCTTTCAGGCTGATGTAGCCGATCTCCCCGTCGGACTTTTCCATGGAGCCGAAAGTGCAGATATACAGGCGGCCGGAGGAGTTGTCTACAAACAAACCGTTCAGCCCCTGCAGCTTGCCGGTTACCGGCACGGCTTCTATGGCGGACTGCTGCGAAAGCCGGATCCGGAAAAGTTTGTTGATGTCCATCGCGGAAACATACAGCGTGTTGTTATCCTGTACGGCAAGATCGTTCAGGAAGGAAGTGTTCTCCGCTGTAAAATCGATGTTATACAGTTCCTTCCCGGTAGCCAGGTCGTAACCTTTCACCCGGTCGATGTCCGTTACAAAAAGGATCTTGCCGGCGATCACGGCGCCTTTGGGAGCGTGCAGGCCTTCGGCGAAACGTTCCGCTTTATTGCCGCTGAGGTCCGTACGCCAGATGATGCCATTGGTGTCTTTGGCGGTAGGGTTGCCTCCTTTGCCTACGTCCGCGATGTAAAGGTATTTGCCGTCTGTGGCGATGCTTTCGGGGTTGGAAAGGAATGTGCTGCTGTTCATCTTATGCTGCGCGAGGGCAGGCGTGGCCAGTAGTAATAATGCCAATAGCGTTCTCATTGTTTTTAATTTTCAACAAAGCTATGGCCGCATGGGCAAAGGGCTATAACAGATTCCGCTCAAAAAGTAGCAATTTTAGCCCGCTGCGCATTTTTGGGTGTGGCGCCATATTTCCCTTTATAACATTTGATGAAATAAGACACGTTTTCAAACCCGCATGCATCGGCGATTTCATTGATGTTCATGTCTGTCGTCCGCAACAGTTGGTCCGCATGTTTAAGTCTTTCGTCGTTGATCCATTTTTTGGGAGCGGCATTAAAGAGGCGGGCAAATTCGCGTTTGAACCCGGAGAGGCTAAGGCCGCAGATCTTTGCGTAATCTTCCAGGCTGAGGGGTTTCAGCAGGTTCGATTGGATCGTGAGCGTAATGGCGGCGGCGCTGGTGTCGAACAATTGGTGGAGGAATGACAGCAGCTGTGGCCGGTATGGGCTGGCGAGCATGAGCAGGAACAGTTCCTCCAGTTTCAGCTCCAGCAGCGGCGACGTATGTTCGTTCGGGTGATGCATGTAATCCAGGATGGTATCGCGTACGCTGAGGATGTTCAGGCTGCACTGCACTACCAGCGGTTCGTTCTTCCGGGCTTTGCGTACTTCTTCCACGGCGCCGTGGCGGTTGAGGAAGGCGCGCATAAAACTATCGTCCATGGCCAGCATGAGCGCCTGGAAATCTTCCTGGTCCGTCATATAGGCGCTCATAAAATACACGCCGCGTTTCAGCAGCACGAGGTCACCTGTTTTGGCGTCGATGACCTCTTCACCGAAATGGAAACGTTTGATGCCTTTGATGACAAATACGAGGCAGGTGTCTGTAAGGAAACCTTCATTGCGGCCGGGCTCTTCGGCGAGCCTGAACCAGGCGAGCACCGATTTACCGGTGTATGCCATTTTAACGCCCGGATCATAAGCCATGGCTTCGGGGAAGCGTAATAACATGGTGCTGGATTTTCTGTTTTCAAAGATAGGGCTTCCAGCGATGTGTTGTTTTTCTATGACCGGAACCCGCCACTGTCGGGCAGTTGCTGGTGTGTGGTACTTTTTTAACTCCTGATCAAGTCCGTCTCATCTCCGCGTCATCTCCGCCTATCCTCCGGCTGTCCTATATCTTTCCTATAACCACCCTGTAAGCACCCTGCTGTTAATATAGTGTAATACGGTTTCGCTGGTCCGCCATGGGAGCGGGTTTTCAATTTCGCCGAAATTGTCATACCGCACATTTTTAATCAAAAAAGGCCGGTCTTTTCAGATCGGCCTTTTCATTTATGTTTCCGGTGGTTTGGTAAATTCATGCCCGCAATATGCGCAATGCGTCAACCCCGCCTGTTTCCCGCTTTTCGCCCCGCAGGCCGGGCAATTCCGGTTCGGAGGCGGTGGTGATTGGCCGGAAGGCGGTTCCAGCTTTAGCTTATCAATGATATCCAGCGGTTTGCTGTTTTCTTCTGTCATACCGTACATTTTCTATTGTTTCTTAAATTCTGCTGTGCTTATATAATCTGCTTATGGGAACTGCCGCTTGAATTAACAGATATAAATATAATAAAAACACTTAAAATGAAAACATTCATGGATGAGCGGTAATTCATCTATCGGACCCGTAAAAAAAGATTTTAATCCGTACATTTATAACCCATGCCAAGAGGCTGAAATGGATTTCATGCTGAAAAAGACATTGCTATACCTGCTGCTGGTTTTTGCGACCCGCGCTGAAGCCCAAAACTGCACCGCTCTCGGACAAAACCCGTCCACCGCATTCCCCGTTTGCGGTGACCAGAAATTTATTCAGCATTCCGTTCCCATCTGCGGCAACCGCGTTATTCCAGGGCCTACCTGTAATACTTTCGGAGACGGGCCTCACAACGATAAAAATCCTTACTGGTATAAATTCACCTGTTACAAAGCCGGCACACTGGGCTTCCAGATCACACCGCTTACACTCGCGGAAGATTATGACTGGCAATTGTTTGACATCACGGGCAAAAACCCGGATAACGTGTATACGGACAGGAGCATGTACGTAGCCATGAACTGGACCGCTGAATTCGGCGTTACCGGTGCTTCTTCCGCGGGCACCAGCCTGGATGTATGCGGCGGCCCGCGCCAGCCTTTGTTCAGCAAAATGCCGGAACTGATCGTGGGGCATGAATACCTGCTGCTGATCAGCCACTTCAGTAATTCGCAGAGCGGGTATGAGCTGTCTTTCGGTGGCGGTACCGCCGAGATCATCGATCCGGTATTACCGGAGATCACTTCCCTGAAATACGATTGCGCGTCTTATTCCATCGGTATCAAACTGAGTAAAAAAGTATTGTGCAGCAGCCTTGCCGTGGACGGCAGCGATTTTGTCCTTTCCGCCGGCGCGCCCGCTATTCTTTCAGCAAGGGGCGTCACCTGCAGCAATGGTTTCGACCTGGATTCCGTCACGTTATTCCTGGCCGGCCCCCCCGCGCCCGGCACACATGTGGTGACCGTGCGCAACGGCAGCGATGCCAATACTTTGCTCAACGTATGTAATAAACAAATGCTGGCCGGAGGGAACATGGGTTTCTCCGTGCCGGTATATCCCGCCCCGCGCATGGCCACTCTGAAGGCATTGCCCTGTGGTCCGGACGAAGTGGTGCTTGAATTCCCGGACCCCATCCGTTGCAGCTCCGTAGCCGCGGACGGCAGCGATTTTACGATCACCGGCCCCGCCGGCGTCACGATCGTATCCGCCACTACTGTCTGTGCCGCAAATGATCTTACCAATACCGTCACACTGAAACTAAGCGGTCACATCATCACCGCGGGAAATTATACCCTGAGCCTGACGGGCAGCGTGCTGAGCGAATGCCACATTCCCAGCCTGCCGGGCGGCCAGGCCGTATTTAGTATTCCCCCGCAACCGCCTGTATTGCTGCGCGGTATTCCCTTGCAGGGATGCGAGCCAGTGGCGGTAAAGATCGGGCTGAGCATACCGGTGCGTTGCAGCTCCATTGCGGCGGACGGCAGCGATTTCACGATCAGGGGAGCGAGGCCGGTGACCATCTCAGGCGCTACCGGCATCTGTAATGCGGCCGGCCTGGCGGATTCGGTGGAGCTGCGGTTTAATGCGCCGGTACAGACGGGAGGGAGGTACGAAGTACTCACCGCTTTGGGAACAGACGGCAATACTTTACTGAGCGAATGCTGGCAGCCCGCCGCTATAGGGCAGATCACCGCTTTTAATGCGGCGGATACCGTCAATGCGGATTTTACTTTTGATCTCGCTTTTAACTGTAAACTGACCACCGCCAGTTTCCACCATCATGGCCGCAACAACGTCAATACCTGGAGCTGGCTGATGGATGGGGCAGATCCTTTTAACATACAGCATCCCGTAAAAATATACGACAGTTTTGGCGCCAAAGCCGTCACCCTCGTAGTGAGCAATGGTGTATGTTCCGCCCGGAAAGACACCACTATCACCATCACCAGCGAGCTGTCGGCGGACTTCAGCGTGGACTATGGCCCGTATTGCCCGCTGGAGGCGGTACATCCCGTGGATCACAGCACGGGCAATATCGTCCGCTGGACCTGGGATTATGGGAACAACGCCGTCGCGTCCGGCAAGGAGGCCGTGCCCATGCGTTATTTCCCGCAGTTCCGCGACCAGGATTATACCATCCGCCTGATCGTGGAGAATGACAAGAATTGCCGCGATACCGCGGAACATAAGATCAAAGCGGCACGCAGCTGTTACGTGGAGATACCTTCTGCTTTTTCGCCGAACAACGACGGCGTCAACGATTATTTCTACCCCATCAACGCCTATAAAGTAACAAACCTCCGCCTGGCGGTGTACACCCGCTCCGGCCAGCTCATATTCGAAACGTACAACTGGCAGAAACGCTGGGACGGCAAGATCAACGGCTCTCCCGCCGATGTAGGCACCTATGCCTGGATGCTGGAATACACGGACCAGCTGGGTGAAAAAGTACAGAAAAAAGGAACGGTCGTACTGGTGAGGTAATTATAGGTATTAAAGCATTGAACGATGATAATAGATGTTAATAAACAAGACCTAAGTGCGCTTTACGATAAGGCGAAAGAAAAATACAAAGAATGTATTAATAATAAGGAGAATGAGTTTTTGCAGAAAGAGGTTGGTGCCTCCCTGAAGTCTGTTATGTCAAAAGAGAAAAGTATAAAAATTGTTTTTTCTCCGGAATTTACCGGGAAGTATCTGGTTGAGATATGCCTGGCACTATCAGATAAAGATGATAGCCTCCTCGGGGAGTACATGTATGTTGAGAATGAAAAGGGCGATATTATTGATGATAGTTTAGTTTTTTGGTAGTGATACTGATAACATATTCGTTTAGATGCCTTTGGCGGTACGGTCTTTCACCGTTTCCAGCAGGCGGTCTAAATAATTACGGTCCATCCATTTCCCTTTGCTCACTACGCCATAGATCTTTTGTGTATTGGAAATGTCGGTCAGGGGGTTGGCATCCAGCAGGAGTATATCCGCTTTGTTGCCGGCTTTTAACGCGCCGTATCCTTCCTGGTGAAGGAATTTCGGGGCGTTGATCACAGATGCCCGCAGCGCCTGCAACGGCGTGAGGCCATGTTTCACCATCAGCGCCAGTTCTTCATGGAGGCCGATGCCGGGATAGGTAAAGGAATTAAGATACCCCGCGTCTGTGCCCGCCAGTATCATCACGCCCGCTTTTTGCAGATCGGGCAGTACAGCCGCGGACTTTTCATACGAGGCTTTTCTGAATGCGATCGCTTCCGCATCATGTTTCTTCACATTATTCACTCTGCCGGTATAGGTGCCTTGTATGCCTTTGCCGATGTATTGCAGGTAAGGATCGTTCTGATGATCGTCCTGGTCAAAATAAGCGAGGATATGACCGAGGCTGAGCGTGGGCGTTACGGCCGTGCCTTTTTTTGCCATGTAGCTGAACATCTTGTGGGCGGAAGCGGGGTCGTACGTTTCCATCACTTTGACGGTGAGGTCGCGTCCTTTCAGCGTCCCGGCCTTCACCTGCGCGGATATTTCAGTTTCTTCCCTGGAGCCTGCTTTCAGCAGGTAAGTAATATGTTCGATGGACGAGATGCCCGCATCCACGATCTCTTTCATGGGAATGGCGTAGGGCACATGGCCGGAGATCACCCAGCCTCTTTTGCGCGCTTCGCGGATGCTTTCCAGGTAAAGGTCCGGCTGAAGGGTATTGTCGGTGATCTTGATGAAATCCACGTTCAGGCCTTTCAGGGAATCGAGCGCGTGATGCAGTTCTTCTTTGGTGCCTATTTCAATATCCCCTTTCCAAACGGATTTGTAGCCTTCCAGTTTGGGGCCGGAGGTAAAGATATTGGGGCCTTCCAGTTGGCCGTTGCGGATGGAGTCGCGCCACTGAAGCACGTAGTGGCTGATGTCCGCCGCGCAGTCGCGCACGGAAGTGATGCCGTATGCGAGGAAGAGGGGGAGGAAGTTCTTGTTCTCATGCGCCAGCGTGTCACCGCCGCCAAAGTGCATATGCGCGTCCCAGAGGCCGGGCATGGCGATCTTCCCTTTTGCGTCCACGGTTTGCGGAGCGTCGTACTTTGATAACTGGCGCTGGTCAAAAACGGCGATCACTTTATCATCCTTTACCGCAATGGCTTTGCCGGTAATAAGTTTGCCGGTTGCCACATCAAGGATAGATGCGGAATGAATGATAAGATCGGCCCTGGTCTGCTGTGCGGAGGAAATGATGCCCGGGGCCAGGGCAAACAATAAGAGTAGCACTTTTTTCATCGCGTGAAGGTAAGCGATGCACCCGCCCGGGAATGGTACTTTTTGTAACTATCCGGGTGTTTTTGGTAAAAGGGTAGGGATAACAGGCGGGAAAAGTTAATTTCACGCGGTTAAAATTGAATACAGGTATGATGAAGCGAATTTTCGGCGTGATGATGTGCGCCGCTATAGGCCTTTCCGCGCAGGCACAAAGGATGAATATTATCCCGAAACCGATGGAGATAATAGAAAAGACCGGGGAGTTTGTAATAAAACCATCCACGGTAGTGTATGCGGATGCAGCGTTCCGTGAAGTGGCGGGTTTGTTTTCCGAAGAGACCGGCATCCCTGTTTCCGCCAAGTCCAGGCAGCATAATGCTATTGCGATTGTGAAAGCCATGAAAGGCGGCATTCTTGATTCAAATACCTACGCGCTGAGCATCCATGAAAATTATATCGAAATACAGGCATCCGGCAGGGCGGGAGCTTTGTACGGCATGCAGACGCTGCGGCAGCTGATGGCCACGCAGCCTGACGGGAATAAGATCCCCGCGGTCACGATCGTGGACCGTCCGCGTTTTGCGTACCGGGGCATGCACCTGGACGTATCCCGGAACTTTTTTCCCCTGAGTTTCGTCAAAAAGTTCATCGACCTGATGGCTTTGTACAAAATGAATACCTTTCACTGGCACCTGACGGATGGCGCGGGCTGGCGGCTGGAGATCAAAAAGTATCCCGCCCTCACGCAGCAGGCCGCATGGCGCACGCATGGCGCCTGGACGGACTGGCAGGCCAACGGCCGCCGTTATCTCCAGGAAGGCAGCCCCAACGCCTATGGAGGATATTACACGCAGCAGGAAGCCAAAGATATTGTAGCCTACGCCGCACGCCGCGGCATCACCGTGATCCCCGAGATCGAAATGCCCGGCCACTCGGAAGAAGTACTGGCTGTATACCCGCATTTGTCCTGCTCGGGCCTGCCCTATAAAAACTCGGAATTCTGCCTGGGGAACGACAGCACCTTCACTTTCCTCGAAGACGTGCTGGACGAAGTACGCGAAATATTCCCTTCAACATACATCCACATCGGCGGCGATGAAGCGGATAAAAAAGCCTGGAAGACCTGTCCTAAATGCCAGCAGCGCATCCGGACGGAAAAACTGAAGGACGAAGAAGAACTGCAAAGTTATGCCGTGCGACGTATGGAGCGTTACCTGGTGGGCCACGGCCGCAAGCTGCTGGGCTGGGACGAGATACTGGAAGGCGGCCTCGCGCCTGAAGCCACGGTGATGAGCTGGAGAGGCGAAAAAGGAGGCATCACCGCCGCTACCGAAGGCCACGACGTGATCATGACGCCCGGCGGGTATGTTTATTTCGACAGCTACCAGGCGGACCCCGCCACCGAACCGCAAGCTATCGGCGGTTTCCTGCCCCTGTCCAAAGTATATTCCTACGAGCCCGTACCGGCGGAGCTGGATGCAACCAAAGCCAAACATGTACTGGGCGCGCAAGCCAATCTCTGGACGGAATACATGCCCACTACCTACCAGGTGGAATACATGACCTTCCCGAGGATGCTGGCGCTGGCCGAAGTAGTATGGTCACCAAAGGAAAGCAGGAACTGGGATGATTTTAAAGTACGCCTGCAACAACATTACCGCCTGCTGCAAAAAAACAGGTGAACTATTACCGACCTTCTTACCAGTTGCAGATCAAAACAAAAATAGACCAGCAAAAACAGATCACCACCGTGAGCTTCGACAGCGAACAATACCAGCCGGTGATCCGCTATACGCTGGACGGAACCACGCCCTCCATGACTTCCACGCTTTACAGCGGCCCTTTCGAAATCAAAGGCTCCGCAAAAGTACAGGCCGCCATCTTCCGTGATACTTTGCTGATGGGCCGCCCCGCCAGCCTGCCCGTGGATTATCATAAAGCGATCGGTAAAAAAGTGACCTACAACGAACCCTACAACAAAGGATACCAGGCACAGAAAGACAGTACGCTCACGAATGGTTACCGTGGCTCTCTTACCTACGGAGACGGCCAGTGGCAGGGCTTCCTGAACAAAGGCCTGGACGTTACCATCGACCTGGAGAACGTTACGGCGCTCAGCAGCCTGTCCGTCGGTTTTATGCAGCTCACAGGCCCCGGCGTGTACATGCCGCCTTATGTGGAAGTGTCGCTTTCCGTTGATGGCAAACAATTCACCGCATTGCCGCAGTTGCAGAACGATATTTCCCCCAACCACAACAAACTCATCTTTAAAGATTTTGTATTTGACCTCAAAGGTAAAGAAGCGCGGTACATCCGTGTGAAAGCGCCTACACAGAAGGGTTTTATTTTCACGGACGAGATTATCGTATATTAGAAGTATGAAGTATCATACACTGGGACGATCTGCATTAAGGGTAAGCGAAGTGGCCTTTGGTTGTATGTCCCTCGGCATGGATGACGCGGCCAATGCAAAACTCATTCACCGCGCATTGAACGAAGGCATCAACTTTTTTGACACGGCGGACCTTTACGATAAAGGGTTCAACGAATCCTCGCTGGGCAAAGCGCTCAAAGGTAAAAGGGAAGAAGCGGTGATAGCCACGAAAGTAGGCAACCAGTGGCGGGAAGACGGCTCTGGTTGGGACTGGAACCCCAGGAAGGATTACATCATCGCCTCCGTTGAAAAGAGCCTGCAAAGGCTTCAGACCGACCGTATCGATCTTTACCAGCTGCACGGCGGTACGATAGAAGACCCCATCGATGAAACCATCGAGGCGTTTGAGTTGCTGCAGCAGCAGGGGAAGATCCTTTATTACGGCATCTCTTCCATCCGGCCGAATGTGATCCGCGAATATGCAAAACGTTCGAACATCGCCACTGTCATGATGCAGTACAGCCTGCTGGACCGGCGGCCTGAAGTATCCTGCTTCGGCGTATTGCAGCATCACGGCATAGGAGTGCTGGCGCGTGGCAGCCTGGCAAAGGGCCTGCTGGTGAACAAACCGGCTGTGCCTTACCTCGATTACAACGAAGCTGAAGTACAACACGCGAAAGAAGCCATAGAAGCCATTTCAGGGGACGAGCGCAGCCTGGCGCAGACGGCGCTGAAATATGCGCTTATGCATCCCGTGGTATCCAGCGCGGTGGTGGGTATCAGGACGATGGAGCAGCTGCTGGAACTGGCAGAAGAAGCACCGCGGCTGAACGAAATGGAGTATGAACAACTTACCGCCGCCGTGCCGGTGAAAGATTACACACAACATGTGTGACAGCCTCACGGCGCACATGATTACAGAAACAGACTTACCTGCCCATTTATAAAAAAAGGCTGACCATTTCCCGGTCAGCCTTTTTATTGCGGCAGGTATCTATTTTTTCAGTATCCCCTGGTTTTGCAGCTCATTCACCAGCGCCACGGTATAACTCTTTGAAAAGTCGTCTATGCCGTTTGGATTGACGGTGGAGGATTGCACGGAGAAAAGCAGCGCTTCCGTCTGTGCGTCGTACAGGTTGCTTTCCATGTAATAGGTTTTGTCCGTGGTATAATACCCGGGATCGTACATCATGGGGCTCCAGTAGTTGTAATATCCCCAGAAATTGCCGTACCAGCCATAGGCAGGATAAGGGCGGTAAGGCCCTGAGCCCGGTACATAGCGGGTTTCGGAGGTTTTGTCTACAAGGGCGATGGTAAAGATCGCATCACATCCCAGTTCTTTTACTTTATTGAGGATGGCCTCTTTGCCGGGAACGTTGTCGCGGGTAAAGTTCGGCGGGAATACATCCCCGCTTTTGATGGCCTTGTAACCCTTAGCCTGCGCGGCATTGGCTACGTTCGTCTCGATGGAGTTCTTGGCATTTACATTATGCACCAGGGCGGCAATAAAAATGGATTGGTAAGTTTTCTGCGGGGCTTCCGCGCTTTTCCAGAAGTTCGTAACGCGCGTGGGGGTGCTGCATGACAGGATGCATGCAATCAGCATCAGCCAGTATGTTTTTCTCATAACATTGATGGTTTAGATAAAAACTAAACAAGGGCCGGGCGTAAAAAGTTGCCATGCAGGTGTTCATTATCGGACAGTGACTGTCGCATTTCCGGACAGTTCCCAGCTGGATAGGTTTGTATATTATTGAAAATCAATACACATTCCGCTGGTATTTAATTTGACTGTTTCCGGACATGCTAACCAACTATCTGAAAATCGCCTGGAGGAACCTGTTGAAAAACAAAACCTTCTCAATAATCAATATTATTGGACTGGCCATCGGGATGGCTACGTGCATAATGATCCTGCTGTTCGTTTCGTACGAAAAGAACTTCGACGGGATGCATAAAAAAAATATCTACCGTCTTTGCGAAGTGCAGAAGCCGGAGGGACTGGTAGCACCGCAGAATGTGGCGCTCAGCATGTACCCGATGGCCACGGCACTGAAGCTGGAATACCCCGAGGTGAAGAACTTCGTGCGTATCAACGACGGGCAGGACCTGGGGCTTACATACAAAGACAAACACCTTTATCTCAAAAAAATGAACTGGGTGGATTCCACCTTCTTCCAGATATTCGATTTCCCGCTGTTGGAAGGTGACCGCAATTCCGCGCTGATGAAGCCCGGGAGCATGGTGATCACTACGGAAACGGCGAAGAAGCTGTTCGGCAATGAAAACCCGATGGGTAAAACGGTCACGCGTTACCCGGGGGATACAGTTGCTTTAACCATTACGGGTGTAATGGAGATGCCCGCCAATTCGCACCTCCAATTTGAAGCGCTGATATCCATGAGTACCGTGTACAATCCGAGATGGGAGCAGAACTGGGGCGGCAACTGGCTGGTGACCTACCTGGAGCTGGATGAAAAAGCCAATATAGCGGGGCTGGAAAGCAAGTTCCCGGCATTTTGCAGAAAATACCTCGCGGAGGAAGACAGGTGGAAAAATTATGAGCTTTTCCTTCAACCGCTCGCAGACGTTCACGCCGCGTCCAACACTATCACACATGACTATAACAACTTTCAGAAATTCGACCGCCGCTATACTTACATTTTTTCTTTTATAGCAATACTGATACTGGTGATCGCCTGTATCAACTTCGTGAACCTTTCCACCGCCCGATCTGCCGAAAGAGCCAGGGAAGTAGGTATCCGCAAGTCGATGGGTGCGCACCGCTCGCAGCTTGCCTGGCAGTTTATGGGCGAATCCGTTATGTTGTCGCTGATCGCGCTGGTGTTTGCCGTAGCCATTGTAAAGATCAGCCTGCCATGGGTGAACGATTTCGCGGGACGGCCGCTGTCGCTGCCTATTTTCAGCAACTTTATTTTACTCATTGGAATTATAACAGGGACCGTGCTGGTAGGGATCCTGGCGGGGCTTTATCCCGCCGGATACCTTTCTTCTTTCCAGCCGGTGAAAGTGTTGAAGGGTTCTGTGATGACCGGGAAAAACAAAAGCCTGCTGCGGAATGCGCTGGTAATAGGCCAGTTCACCGGCGCGGTGTTCCTCATCATCGCCACCGTGTTTGCATTAAAACAGCTAAAGTACATGCAGACGAAAGACCGTGGTTTTAATGGCGACCAGGTATTGCTGGTGCCGCTGGACAACGAAGCGAATACCAATTACGCGGCCATGAAGCAGGAGCTGCTGGGCAGCTCGCTCATCAGCGGCGTGAGCGGCTCGCAGCAGCGGCTGGGGAACAACCTGCACCAAACCTCCGTCGTTTATCACGGCGAAGGCCCGGCGAGAGAACTGGTCACTTCACAGGTGGTAGTGGATAAGGATTTTATGTCCCTGTACAAAATACCCATGGCCGCGGGCAGCAATTTTTCGAAAGAGATCACCGCGTCCAACGGCAGGGAGTACATCATCAACGAAACGCTGGCGCGTGAGCTGCTGAAGAATGAAAGAATGGGTGGTTCGCTGGAATCGCTGGTGGGCAAGATGTTCGGATTTATGGGTATGGACAGCACGGGCCGTATCGTAGGCGTGGCGCGGGACTTCAACTTTAATTCTTTGCATCACAAAATAGAAACGCTGCTGATGCTGAACCAGTCGGAGTGGGGTTTTTCGGAAATGTCCGTCCGCATCAGCGGGGGCAGGACCAAGGAGGCCGTTGCATTGGTGGAGTCTGTCTGGAAAAAACATGTTACCAAACACCCGTTCACCTACAGTTTCCTGGACGAACATTTTGCACAGATATATCGTTCGGACTCACAGGTGAGCAGTATTGTAACGATACTGGCCGTGCTGGCGATCATTGTAAGCTGCCTGGGTTTATTCGGCCTGGCGTCTTATTCGGCGGAAAGAAGAGTGAAAGAGATCGGGATCAGGAAAGTGCTGGGCGCAACGGTGGAGAACATTGTTACCATGCTTAGTAAAGACTTCGTGAAACTGGTGATCATTGCAAACCTGATCGCCTGGCCCATTGCCTTTTTCGCGGTGCGCCTCTGGCTGCAGGACTTTGCTTACCGGGTGGACATCAGCTGGTGGATATTCGCCGCGGCTGGCATTATCGCGATCTTTATTGCGCTGTTCACCGTCAGCTTCCAGGCCTTACGCGCCGCGCGCAGCAACCCTATGCAGAGCCTGAAAATAGATTAACCTTTTTTCTTTATAGCAAGCAACCATCGCAATGCCGTTGATAAGCCCGAAGGGGCCGGTCAGCGGCATTGCCATAATACGTCCGTGAACCAGCGTTTGCTGTCATAGAAAAACTCCACCGGCCTGAACCCGCTGCGGGAAGCCAGTTCGTTGATCTCTTCCACGGTGTATTTCTGGGATATCTCCATGAATATGGGCTCATTGGCGCCAAAGCGCACCGTTTGCCCGGCAATCTCCACCGCCTGCTCTTTCTGGCTGATGAGAAAACTTTTGCAGGCGCCGGTGAGCGGATCGTAAGTAGGGTAATGTTCAAATTGTGATACGTCAAAATTCCCGTCCAGCTCGCGGTTGATCCTTTCCAGCAGGTTCAGGTTAAAGGCGCGGGTAATGCCGGCCTTATCGTTGTAGGCGTCCAGGATGGTCTTCGGGTTTTTGCGCAGATCGAAGCCGATCATGAGCATATCCCCCGGCTGCAATTGCTGGCGCAGTTTGGCGCAGAACTGTACGGCTTCCGCGGGCGTGAAGTTCCCAATGCTGGAGCCCATGAACATTACTACTTTTTGCCTTCCCGTAATTTGCCCGGCAGCCTGGAGCATGTCCATGTATTCCCCGTTCAGCCCCGTTACCTGGAGGCCGGGGAGTTTTACCGGCAGCGACTGTTGCAGCTGCGCGATAATGTTACGCGAAATATCGATGGGGAAATAAGTGTCTATGGCGCCGGTGCGGAGCAGTTCTTTCAGCAGGTAAAAAGACTTGGAAGCGTCTCCTGCGCCCAGCTCCACGAGATCGAACACAGGGGCCTGGCGGCGTATGGCCCGTACTATCTGCTCGGTTTGTCCGCGCAGTATGTCCATCTCGCAGCGGGTGAGGTAATATTCCTGGCAGTGCATGATCTGCTGGAATAAAGCATCGCCGGTGGCGTCGTAGAAATATTTGGAATGAAGGCGCTTGGGCACTTCCCGCAAGCCTTCCAGTACGTCTTTTTCAAATACGAGCAGTTGTTTTTCAACAATGGTGGTGTTGTGATATGCCAATGCTGTTCTCATCCTGGTGGTTTTTAATGATGTACTTTAAATAGTTTTTGCCAGCCTGATGCCTGTGAGCTGCCAGCGCATCGGTGCATGGAAAAAGTTCCGGTAAGTGGGCCGGCTGTGGCCTTTGGGCGTGTAGTCCGAAGCGCCGCGCAGCACTTTCTGGTTCACCATGAATTTGCCGTTGTATTCGCCCACGGGCCCGGCTACGCGTTCAAACCCGGGATAGGGGAGATAGGCGCTCTCCGTCCATTCCCAGCCGCGGCCCCAGTTGAATTTGTCAGCCGCTGCTTCCCATTCAAATTCCGTGGGCAGGCGCAAACCTTTCCAGGCAGCGTAGGCGGAGGCTTCGTAAAAACTGGTATGCTGCACGGGATCTTCCGGGCGGACCGGTTGCAGGCCGTTCAGGGTGTAATGGTGCCACTGGCCGTCTATGTTGTGCCAGTAAAGCGGCGCCTGTATATCATTGTTTTTTACCCAATCCCAACCTTCGGCATGCCAGTATGAAAATTCCCTGTAACCGCCCCCGCGCATAAATTCCAGGTATTCGCCGTTGGTGACAAACCCGTTTGCGATAGCATATGGTTGGAGGTAAACTTTATGACGGCCCAGTTCATTATCGTAGCAGAACCCGGGACGGGAGAAACCTGTTTCATACACGCCTTCGGGCATTTTCGTAAAACCTTTTTCCTGCTGCCCTTCTTTCTCATTGCCATTCTCGTCCGAATACGCGGGGAACAGCGGGTTGTGGCCCAGTATGTATTTAATGTCGTACCATAGCAGTTCCTGGTGCTGCTGCTCATGGTGGCAGCCCAGTACCAGGATGGTTTCCGCATCGGGGGGCAGGGGCGTTTCCAGCAGTTGTTCCATCGCGGAATCCACGTAAGCGCGGTAACGGTAGATCTCATCCACTGTGGGCCTGCTCAGGTTGCCGCGTTGTGTGCGGATCACGCGGGCGCCGAGACTTTCGTAATAGCTGTTAAACACGAAATTAAAATTCGGGTCGTATTCGGTGTAACCGGGTAAAAAAGGTTTGAGGACCAATGTTTCAAAAAACCAGGTGGAATGGCCGAGATGCCATTTCGGAGGGCTTACAAAGTCCACAGGTTGTACCACATAATCCTCTTTCTGTAGCGGGCGGCAAATGTCTTCCGTCCATTTGCGTACGCTCCTGTACTGCTGTAGCAGTGGCGTCACGGTGGTGGTAGTGATCATTTCAGTCTTTTTGCGTATTCAACAATTGCGTAAGGTCAGTGATCGTGCGGAGCTTCAGTTCCTCCGCCTTTCCCCTCCTCATCATCAGTGCGTAGGCGTTGTTAAAGCCGATGGGCTTCAGCCAGCTGAGCTTGTAGCGTTCGCTGAACTGCTGTTGCACAAAGGCGTAAACACTGTCTTTATTCCTCAGCTGCTCCGTGAGCGGCGATTGTAATATGACCAGCAGGCCCGTGCCCGTATATTCGGGATAAAGGTCTATCTGGTTGTTCGTCAATGCATCAAAACAAATTTTCGTGCCACCTAATCCGGTTTTGGAATCCACACCCAGATCCGTGTGGCCGCGGATGAGCATTTTGTACATTTCGCAGAGGATGTATTGTTCCGTAAATATCTTGCTCCCGATGCGGATCACGCCTTTGTTCCCGGCGCGTGGCGGCAGCAGCAGCCGCTGTTCCTTCAAAAATGTCCTGGCTGCCTGTTCGGGACTTTGTTTGAGATAATCCACCTGGTAGTTCAGGTAAGTCATCACGGAGTCATTGATCCGCCCGGCCAGCAGGTTGAGGGCATCGCCCAGTTCGGGGTATTGTTCCAGTACGGACTGGCGTACCACTGGTGCCGCGTAATATGGCGGGAAGATGAATTTGTCATCTTCGAGGATAACAAGGTCGTATGCGCGGATGCGCCCGTCCGTGCTATATCCGCTTACCACATCCAGTTTGTTCTCATGCAGCGCCTGGTACATCACCGCGTCGTTGATCACCACGGTGGGGATGCGCAGTTTGTAGATACTTTTCAGGCCGAGATAACCGTCCTGCCGGCCCATGAACTCCGGGGTAAAACCGGCCAGCAATTTCCCTTTTGTGGCGGCGGGCAGCATGGCAAAACAAAGTATGGCAATGCCGGCGCCGCTGAGCAGGAGTTTATATTTCCGCCAGTTGATCTTCTGGATGCGTGACAGCAGGAAGTCGAACAGCAGGGCGAGCAGCGCGGCGGGAATAGCGCCCGCGAGGATCATATTGGTATTATTCAGCGCGATGCCGCCGAAAATAAATTCCCCCAGTCCCCCGGCCGCAATGTAAGCCGCCAGGGTAGCCACGCCTACGTTGATCACCGCGGCGGTGCGGATGCCTGCTATCAGCACCGGCATGGCGAGCGGCAGCTCCACTTTAAAAAGCACCTGCCAGGGCGTCATGCCCATGCCTTTGGCGGCTTCTTTTACGTAGGCGTCCACACCGGTGATGCCGGTGTAGGTATTGCGGATGATGGGTAGTAATGCGTAGAGGAACAATGCGAAGATGGCGGGTTTGGGTCCGATGCCCAGGAGCGGTATGAGAAATCCGAGCAAGGCGATGCTGGGGATGGTTTGCAGCACGCCCGCAAATCCCAGCACGGTGCCCGCCAGTTTTAATCTTTTGGCGATGAGGATGCCCAGCGGTACGCCCACTGCAATGGCAATGCCCACGCTCACCAGGGTGAGGCTGATGTGCGTAAGCGTTTGCTGCAGCAGCTTGTCGGACTGCGAGGCCAGGAATTCAAAAAATCCGTTCATTGCGGTTCATATTGTCCTTTCAGGAAGTTGCTTACAAATTCATTCACAGGCTGGTCGCGGAGTTCTTCCGGAGTACCCAGCTGCACGATCTTTCCTTTGTCCATCAGGCAGATGCGGTCGCCGAGGGCAAAAGCGTCCTGTATATCATGGGTCACCATGATGATGGTTTTTTCCCGGAACTCATCCAGCTCCGCGAATTCCTTGCGGATGCGGTGGCGGGTGACGGGGTCCAGGGCGCCGAAAGGTTCGTCCATGAGAAGCACCGGCGGGTTCGCTGCGAGGGCGCGCGCAAGGCCTACTCTTTGCTGCTGGCCGCCACTCAGCTCGTGCGGGAACATATGTGCGTGGGTATCCCGGCTGAGGCCGAGTTTGGTGAGCAGCGTATCCGTTCTTTCATGAATGCGCTGTTTGTCCCATTGTTCCAGCTTTGGCACCACGGCGATATTTTCTTCCACGGTGTAGTGGGGGAACAGGCCGGTTTGCTGCAATACATAACCCATCTGCCGGCGGAGCATTTCAGGCTGGAGGTCGCGGGTGTTCGTACCGCGGAAAAACACTTCGCCGCCGTCAGGCTCCAGCAGGCGGTTGATCATGCGCAGGGTGGTGGTTTTGCCGCAGCCGCTGGTACCTAGCAGGATGAGGTTCTCGCCTTCCGCAACGGTAAAGGAGACGTCCTGCACGGCGGGCTTTCCGCCGAAATTTTTCCGGAGATGCCGTACTTCAATCATTATCGAGCGAAAGGAAAAGATTATTTAAGGATTCAGAAAATGTGGGATGCGCAAATGCGGTATCCCGCAGTTGTTCATATGTGATGTTGCCCGTCATGGCCATTTGCAGTACACTCATGATCTCGCCGCCGCTGACGGACAAAATGGCCGCGCCCAGTATCTGTTTGTTCTCCGTATTGATCACCGCTTTCATCAGCCCGCGGGTATCGCCCGTTTCAATACCCCTGGCCACCCGGCTGAGGGGTAGCGTCGCTACTTTGATCTTAAAGCCCTGTTTAAGGGCTTCTTTTTCAGTCAAACCTACACGACCAAGTTCCGGGTCGGTGAACATACAATAGGGTATCATACGGTCTTTAATGCTCAGGTTCTGTTTGTCAATAATATTATGGGCCACAATAAGGTGATCGTTATAGGAAATGTGCGTAAAAGCGGGGCCTCCTTTCACGTCTCCCATCGCGTAAATACCGGGAGCGGAGGTTTCCAGCCTGTCATTCACTTCAATGTAACCGTGCGGGCCTGTTTTGACGCCGGCCAGCGAAAGGTTCAGCTCTTCCGTATTCGGCGCCCTTCCCGCGGCTACCAGCAGGTGGCTGCAGGTGATGCGTTTTTCCTCACTGTGCTGCATCAACGTCAGCTCCGTTTGTCCGTCTAAATTACGGGATACTTTGTTAACCGCGGCATTTGTCAGAAAGGTAACATTATCTTCTTCAAGTATCTGCCGGATGCAGGCCGCAACGTCATCGTCTTCCTTCTCCAGCGGGGCGGCATTACGCTCCAGGATGGTCACGCGGCTGCCAAAGCGGGCGTACATCTGCCCCAGTTCCATCGCGATGTAACCGCTGCCAATGATGGCCAGGTGTTCCGGTATTTTGTCGAGATCGAGGATGGTGGTGGAGGTGAGATAAGGAATGTCCGCAAGACCGGGGATTGCCGGAATCATGGGCCTTGCGCCGGTATTGATGAAGATATGTTCCGCGCTCAGGGTTTCTCCGTTCACACTCAAAGTATCAGGCCCGGTGAAGGAGGCCGTGCCTGAAAACATCTCAAGGTTTTTGATGTCTTTTACACCTTTTTCAAGGCCGGAACGGAAGCGGTTCACCACCTCATTTTTCCTGTCCAGGACAGCGGAAAGGTTCAGCTGCGAAGGATCGGAAGGAATACCGAAGGCCTGCGCCTTTCGGGAGAGATAGCTTAGCCGGGCCACGGCTATCATGGTTTTGGTGGGAGTACAGCCGTCGTTCACGCAGGTGCCGCCGAGAAAACGTTTTTCGATGAGTGCGGTACGGCGGCCAGCCGCGGCGAGTTTTTTGGCAAGCGGGATCCCCGCCTGGCCGGCACCGATAACAATTGCGTCAAATTTGTTCATGTCTCAGTTTTACAGGGCTTGTAAAGCTAGTATAACAGGTGCAGGCAGTGCAATGTTCATACCATGGTTTGCGTGGTGGGAAAGGTGAGGGCTGGAATATACCGGATGACCGGAGCAATATTCCGTTTGGGAAAGACCGGAGCATAGCATGTAAACCCCAATCCCATCATATACGATCGGTATAGGATCGCTATAAGATCGCTATAGGGTCGCTATAGGATAAGATTTGGTAAAAAAGTACCAATGAACTGAAGAGAATGCCATATTTTGTACAGATGATCCTCGAACTCTGCCTGATATTTTTTCTCATAGCGCTGGTGTATTCCTCCGCCGGTTTTGGTGGGGGCTCCAGTTATCTTGCCTTGCTGGCATTGTACGGCATCGGTTTCCAGCTCGTGAAATCCACCGCGTTGATCTGTAATGTGGCCGTGGTAGCGGGCGGGGTGTGGCAATTTCACGCCAGCGGGCAGCTGCCGTGGAAAAAGGCCATGCAGCTGAGTGTTTTTAGTGTCCCGATGGCTTTTATTGGCAGTTATATGCCATTGAAACAGGAAGCATTTTTCCTGCTGCTGGGTATTGCGCTGGTGCTGGCGGCTGTATTGATGGGTGTGAAGCTGGTGAAGGAAAAACAATACACGGTAAAGGGACAGCGGGGGTGGCAGTTTACGGCGGTGGGAGGAGGGATCGGTTTTTTGTCCGGTATCACGGGCATTGGCGGGGGTATTTACCTGGCGCCGGTTTTAAGGTTGGGCCGTTATGATACCCCCAAACATATTGCAGGATTGTGCAGCTTTTTTATTTTGGTGAATTCATTGGCGGGGCTGCTGGGGCAGTGGGCCAAAAATGCGGTGGTGTTCCGTGCGGAGGTGACGCTGCCATTGCTGGCGGCGGTGATAGTGGGCGGGCAGATCGGTTCGAGGCTGAGCGCCGCCATATTGAAGCCACGCTGGGTGGAAGTGGCTACGGCCGTGCTGATCCTGTATGCGGGCGTAAGGATGCTGCTGAAATAAACGCTCTTATCCACCAATCACGGACATACTTTCCAGGACTTTCCCCGCATTCGCGCGTTCTGCTTCAAAGCCGTTCACATACTTGCCGGCAACGGCTGATCTGATCTCATGCATCAGCAGGTCATCCGGCATTCCTTCTCTCATCAGGTCGCGCACATTCAGCGTATCGTGCCCATACAAACAGGTTTTCATTCCGCCGGTGGGCGTAATGCGCAGGCGGTTGCAGCTGCCGCAAAATGTTCTGCTGAAAGCGGGGATCACGCCAATATTCCCGGTATGCCCGGGGATGTGATAACTGAGGGAAGTGCTGCCCGGCGGGTCGGGAAGTTTATGCAGGTCAAATTCGCGGCCGATGTGATCCAGTATACGCCGGTAATGCCATTGTATGCCTGAAAAACCGTTGCCCTGGCCGTTGAAAGGCATTTCTTCAATGAACCGTACGGAGATGGCCTGGTGCCGGGTTAAAGCGGTGAACGCCGTAAGTTCATCCGTATTTACCTCATTCATTACCACCATATTGATCTTCACTTCCATGTCATATTCCAGCAGGGTTTGCAGTGTATGCGTCACGGCGTTGAGTTGGTCGCGGCGGGTGATCTGTTGGAAACGGTCCGGGTGCAGTGTATCCAGGCTGAGGTTTATTTTACGGATGCCGAGCCTGTGCAGTGCGGGAATAAACGGAGCGGTGAGCACGCCGTTAGTAGTGACGGACACTTCGCAATGAGCGGAAAGTATCTCCAGCAGCGAAAGCAGGTCTTTACGCAGGAAAGGTTCTCCGCCGGTGATGCGCACTCTTTGAACGCCTTCAGCAGCCAGCAGCTGTACCAGCCGGGTGATCTCCTCGTAAGAAAGGAGCGACGCGCGGTCCATGAACTGCATCTTTTCCGGCATACAATAAGTACAGCGGAGATTGCAGCGGTCGGTTACAGCCAGGCGGAGGTAACTTACCTGCCGGCCGTGTTGGTCCATCAGCATATCAGCAGGTTTTCCCGGCATTCGGATTCTCGAAAGCCTGGCTGTCATCCTCATCACGAACGGTCAGGCATTTAAAATCTTTTTCCACCAATATTTTCAGTTCTGAACCATCGGGATTTTTGAGGCTGAAATCCAGGCTGGTTTCATCAGTGTCCAGCATCTGGCTGAAATAAGGCGCGGGTATGCCCAGGTGCACGCCCCAGCCTTCCAGCTTGACGGCCGGCGCAAAAAGATTCTCACGCGAGCGTATGCAAAAGTGCAGTGCATGCGCGCCAATCCAGGTGTGTTCTTCCACTTTGCCCGTTTCCCTGATCCTGGCAACGTCTGCCTGATCGAGCCGGTAGCGGATGCTGTTTCCCCTGATCCTGATTTTCATAATGAGATATTTTATGTTAGGTCTTTTTAAAGTTAACGAATTATGACGGTGTTATTGTAGCTTTATACCGTCATGAAGATTATGTTTTTCGGGATCGCCAAAGAGCTGGCCGGCGGCGCTACGCTGGAAATAACGGAAAAACCGGGAACGGTAGGCCAGTTCCGTGAATGGCTGATCCGGCAATATCCCGCCATGCGGGAATTGCGGAAAGTGATGATCGCCGTGAACAAAACATACGCCACCGATGAGCAAACTATTGCTGATGACGACGAAATAGCCGTTATTCCTCCCCTGAGCGGCGGGTAAAAAATTACAAGATGGAATCACTGATCAAAATTGTTTCAGACATACAAACTGAGGAAGCCATCCGTTTCGTTGAATCTCCCGGAAGCGGCGGGGTGGTGACTTTCATCGGTACCGTGCGCAACCAGACGAAGGGCAAACCCGTGCTGAAATTGTTCTTTGAAAGCTACGAGCCCATGGCAATTCTTGAAATGGAAAAGATCGCGCAGCAGGCGTTTGAACAATGGGATGTGCAGCGTATCGCCATCATTCACGCCATCGGTGAAAAACTGCCCGGCGAAGAAGTAGTGGTAATAGCTGTAGCCGCCCCGCATCGCGGAGCCGCTTTTTCCGCCTGCCAGTATGCGATAGATACCCTCAAAGAGACCGTCCCCATCTGGAAACAGGAATTCTTTGAAGACGGCGCCGTATGGGTGGCGGCGCATCCCTGACAATTCCATATCATATCCTTCCATCATTTCAGTTTCTCCTTCGCATTTTCCATCTCCTCCGGTGTATTGGCATTGTATTGCTCACGCCTGTACGGGTTCTCTATCAGCGCCACTTCCATGCCGGATAGTGTTTTACGCGGACAGGTCTTCCCTTCCCTGAAATCGTTTGCCAGCTGTTCCAGCGCGGCAGGCTCCCATATCGCGATGAGCGGTTCGGGCTGCTCGTTGAACGGGCTGATGAAAGAAGTAGCCGCCAGCCGGGGCTGGCGTTTTTCCAGCAGCAGCGAAATGCTTTGCGCGCTGATCAGCGGCAGGTCGCAGGCGAGTACCAGCCATGACGCGGCCGGGTCATGGGCATATGCGCTCAGCAGCCCGGCAGACGGGCCTGCGCCTTCCACACTGTCGTGGATGATATTCCCGCAGCCGGGGAACTCCTGGCCTTCGCGGGCGGAGAGCCATACCTCCGGTACAAATTCTTTCAGCAAGTTGTACAGGTATTGCCACTGGGGCAACCCGTGATAGGAGATGGTGCTTTTGTCCTGCTGCATTCGCAGGCTTTTGCCGCCGCACAATACCAGTCCTTTAAGCGCCATGTTTACCTCCCGTTTTTGTAATGAGTTTTGTACCATTGATCACCATTTCCATGGAAAGGGCTTTGCACATATCGTATACTGTCAGCGCGGCCACGCTTGCGCCGGTGAGGGCTTCCATTTCCACGCCCGTTTTGCCAAAGGTTTTCACGGTGCAGCGGATCACGGCTTCTTCTCCTTCCAGTTTGATGTCCACGCTGCAATGGTTTAACAGTAAAGTATGACAGAGTGGGATCAGTTCCGGCGTTTTTTTAGCGGCCATAATACCCGCGATGATCGCGGTCTGGAATACCGCGCCTTTTTTGGTGACAAGCTCCTGCCCGCTGATGCAGCTGCGCACGGCCGGGGGCAGGTACACACGGCTTTGCGCCACGGCTGTTCTTTCCGTATCGGCCTTGCCGCCCACGTCCACCATCTGCGGCCGGTCCTGTTCATCCAGGTGGGTAAAGGCCGTATTTGACGCATTGCTCATAATTGAATAAATTTATCGTAACAAAAAAGTGTTTGCTTATGATGCCTGTTCCGGATGCTTTTAAGGCAGTAATGGCCACCGTGAAAGACGCGGGGATTACCACCGTATTGCTGGAAGCCGCGGCAGGGCGCATCCTGCGCGAGCAGGTGATTGCGGACCGGCCGTTCCCGCCGTACGACCGTGTGGCGATGGATGGAATTGCCATTGCGTTTGACAGTTATGCGCGTGGGCAGCGGGTATTCGGGCTGGAAGATGTGCAGGCCGCCGGCATGCCGCGTATGCAGCTGGCAAACCTGGCGGATTGTATGGAAGTGATGACGGGCGCTATCCTCCCCGAGCTGACGGACGCGGTGATCCCGTACGAACATACTGAAGCGGAAGAACACGAAGGGTTCAAACGTTTTACGGTTGTAAAGGATGTGGTGGCCGGGCAGCACATTCACCGGCAAGGCAGCGACGTGCCGGCAGGTAAGATCCTGCTGGGCCCCGGCGTACGTATTGCCGCCCCCGAAGTGGGTGTGCTGGCCAGTGTGGGAAAAGCTGAAGTGAAAGTAAGCGCCCATCCGCGTATCTGCCTGGTAGCTACCGGTGACGAACTGGTGGAGATCCGCTCCGCGCCTGAACAGCACCAGGTAAGGATGTCCAACGTATACAGTATCGCGGCGGCTTTGCATACACTGGGCATTCCCGCGGAGATTGTACACCTCCGCGACGAGCCGCACAGCATGGAACAACAGCTCCGGCCGCTGCTTTCCAAAGCGGATGTGCTGATATGTACGGGTGCCGTTTCTGCCGGTAAGTTCGATCATTTGCCACAAGTATTGGAACGCTGCGGTATGCAGCGTGTGTTTCATAAAATCAGCCAGAAACCGGGTAAACCTTTCCTGTTTGGTACAGTTCCCGGTGGCCCTGTGATATTTGCACTGCCGGGCAACCCCGTATCCGTGCAGCTTTGTTATTTCCGTTATATCCAGCCCTGGTTGCTGGCTTCCATGCATCATATGCCGGAAGAACAGTTGTTCGCGGCGCTGGAAACGGAAGTGAAGTTTGATAAACCCCTCACGTATTTCCTGCCGGTACAGCTGCAATGCGCGCCCGGCGCCCGCCTCACGGCCCGGCCCGTCACCTACGGCGGCTCCGGCGATATGGCTTCGCTGCTGCACGCGGACGCTTTTATGGAACTGCCGCCTGAGCCGGATGTATTCCCCGAAGGAGCGGTGTTTCCGGTTTGGAAGTTCAGGTAAGCGGCGCCGCCAATGCGGATAACGTGACCGGGATAAATTCTTTCCCCGGCGTTTCACAGATGTAACAGGTATAATCAGCCGGCAGCGCGGAGGCGGGAGTGCCGGCCGCCACACCACGTTCGGGATCTCCTGTTGTGTCATCATACACCGTCAGGCACGACGGGCATTGGTGCACGGTTTTCTCCCGGCTGATATCCACCGTTACTGCTTTCTGTCCTGAAACGTACTCCTGCAACACATTCCATTCCGTTCCTTTTTCATAGTACTGCCTGCACAACGATGCGATGTACGGCCCCAGGTGTTCCTTCAGCACTTCGCTGCGGTAAGGGATCAGCTGGTGCGTGTTCGGATTAAAATCCGGGGTGTACAGGATATCGTAGCGTTGGAGGTATTTGAGTTTGCTGCGGTGTTTGTTTTCCTGCCGCCTGATCACGATGGAACCGAAATGATGTTTCCCCGCATCCAGGCTGATGTTGAAACAAAGACCGTAAGTACGCACATCCGCGGTGTCGAAATGCCGGATGATGTGCCGCTTGAGGATAAGACTGTCTTCGCAATGGTCCGCCACCTGCCAGTTCAGCTCATTGGCTGCGTGCCTTACATTAATACCGTGTTTGCCGAGTACATAATCCCAGAGTTTACGATGCGCGGGCTCGATGTTTTTGATGATGACGGATTTCCAGGGTGTGGCATAAAACTGCCCGATGCCGGTTTCAAGACATACGGAACACATGTCTTTCAGAAAACTCACATCAAATATTTCGTCGCGGCGGTATATGCCCAGCCAGTACTGGTTGTTGTGCCGGTTAAAACCTTCGTAGTAAGGAAGATGGAAGGCGGGCAGTTCCAGTTCCCTGTCGATGTCGCGGCTGATGCAGTCCAGCGGTGTGCTGAGCAGGGAGGCGGGTTCCCGGTGATCAATAACGGGCGTTTCCAGCGCGGCGCTTACCGCCGGTATGCTGTTGGTGTAGATCAGCCGGGGCCAGCGCCAGCTTTCGGTCTGGCCGGGATAACGAATGTACAGGTGCCAGTAATGCGGATGCTGCGAGGCAACCCAGTTGATGTGCCCGCTGAAAAGCGGCACAAAGGTCTGGCGGCTGTCGCAGATATTGATCTTCAGTTTGGGCGAAGGCGCCAGGGTGTCGAAAATATCTTTGTAAATGCCTTCCGTGAGCCAGGAATCGGTGATAAAAATACCCGACGCGGGGTAGGAGCTGGTGATGTTTGGCGTTGCCTGATCCAGTTGGAATGCCACTTCCCGCTCACGGCAGGCTTGCTCGAATGTATCGAATTCTTTATAGGGTACCTCCAGGAAAAGCTGTTGCCGGAGGCCAAACCTTACGTCCTTCACCCGCGCAGCTTCGGCTGCTTCCAGTACCTGGAGCAGGTAGCCGGGAGAGATGATGCCCCCGGTGAAATTAAACCGTACCAGATGTGATTGTTTGGCCATGATGGGTGGTTTTGATAGAAGGAAGCGCCTGCTCCAGCAGTCTTAATACTTCGGGGCGGCAGCTGCCGCAGCCCATGCCCGCGCCGCTGGCGCGACAGATACCGTCCAGGTCCGTATGCCCGTCCCGGATGGTTTCTTTGATATTACCATCGCCCACGTTGCCGCAGGAGCAGACGAGTTTCCCGATCACCGGCGCGCCTTTTTTGCCGGAACGCAACAGCTCCAGCCGCTTGCCGGACAATTCGGTTTTCTGGCGGATCAGGTCGCGGAATTCCGCCAACTCGCTTTTATCGCCGATGAGGATGGCGCCTACCAGTTTATCCTGGTGGATGATGCATTTTTTATAATAACGTTTCGCTTTGTCTATGAACACTACTTCTTCGTAAGCGGGATCGCCGGGCGTTTCCACCATACCGAGGGAGCAGAGGTCCATGCCCTGTACCTTGAGGATGTTGATAAACAGCGAGCCTTCGTAATACCCCGCAATATCTCCATTAAGATAACGGGCCACCACCGCGGCCTGCTGCTCCGCGGCAGCGGTAATACCGTACAGGATGTTTTCAAACGCCGCGATCTCGCCGATGGCAAAGATGGACGGGTCGCTGGTTTGCAGGTATGGATCAACCACCACGCCACGGTTGCAATCCAGTTTGGCGGCCTGCGCCAGTTCTATGTTCGGGATGGTGCCGATGGAAAATACCACGGCCTGGCAGTCTATGTGGCGGCCGCTTTTCAGGCGGATGCCTTCTACCTGTTTCGTGCCGGAGAATTGTTCTATTTCATCGTTGAAAAATATTTCAATATCCCTTTCCCGCAGTTCTTCACTGAGCAGCTGCGCCCCCAGCGCATCCAGCTGGCGGTCCATCAGCCGTGAGGTGCGTTGTATCACCGCCACGCTGATGTTCATTTCACGGAGCGAAGCGGCCAGCTCTATGCCCAGCAGCCCGCCGCCGGCGATCACCACCCGGCCTTTGCCGGGTGAAATATGTTGCATGAAATCATCCGCGTTTTTGCGGGTGCGCATGGTGAAGATGCCTTCCATGGCCGGTACGTCTTTGAGGGTGGCAGCCCTGCTGCCAGTGGCGAGAATGAGCACATCGTAATCGTGTATGAGTCCATTGCTGTCCGTCACCTGTTTGGTTTCACGGTCAATCTTTTCAATGCTCACACCTCGGTGCAGCGTGATGTTTAAGGTGGCTTCCTCCGCGTCGGACATCTTCACCAGCTGCGCCCATTGCTGAGCGCCGCTGATGTAGTCCGGAAGCATAACGCGGTTGTAAAAAGGCAAATCTTCCTTGCTGAATACGGTAATGGCATCGGTCCTGTTTAATGCGCGGTAGGAACGTACAAAGCCGCAGGCCCCGGCGCCCGCGCCTATCACAATGATCTTCTGTGATGGTTTCCGGTACTTCGTTACTTCCACGGTGGCAAACTTCAGGTCCGGCTGCCGCGATATGGGATCGGTGAGATTGTTCGTAAGATTGTTCGCCCTGTTCAGGTCGTTCTGCAATATTTTGCCCCAGTGCATGGGGAGAAATACCACACCCGGTTTGATGTCTGTACTGATCTTTGTTTTTACGCGTACCTGCCCGCGCGGGCTGCTCACCACCACCAGGTCGTCCTGCCGGAGATGCCGCGCTTCCGCATCCCGCGGATGGATCTCCAGGAAAGAGGATGCAATGTGCTGTTTCAGTTTGCTGACCTTTCCTGTTTTGCTCATGGTATGCCACTGGTCGCGGATGCGGCCGGTGGTGAGGATGAGCGGGAAATCTTCATTGTGCGCTTCGGAGGTATTTTCGTCGCCGACGGTGTGGATGACGGCTTTTTGATGTTTGGTGTAAAACAGGTGGTCTGTGAAAAGGCGCGCTGTGCCCTGGCCGTTTTTGTAAGGCCATTGGATGCTCCGGCACTCCTGTAATATTTTATAGGAGAGACTGCTGATGTCTATGCGGGTGCCCGCGGTGAGGCGGCAATGTTCATCATAGATCTCGCCCGCGTGCGCATAATCAAATCCTTTATAGCCCATCTTCTGTGCGAAGCGACAGATGATCTCCGCATCGGGCAGCGCTTCGCCGGGCGCTTCTGTGATCTTTGAAAGATAACTGATGCGGCGTTCTGCATTGGTCATGGTGCCTTCCTTTTCCGCCCATGCGGCGGCGGGGAGTACCACGTCCGCGTATTTTAATGTTTCGGGTTTGGAGGATATTTCCTGCACTACTACAAAACTGGCTTTCTGCAAAGCCGCTTCCATGGCCCGTGCGTCAGGGAGGGACACGAGCGGGTTAGAACCCATGATCCAGATGGCTTTCAGGCTGCCGCTCTGCAAAGCGGAGAACATATCCGTGGCGGTAAGGCCGGGTTTGTCCGAAATAGTAGTGCCGCCCCAGAAAGCCTGCACTTCCGCGCGGTGTGTTGGGTCATCCAGCAGGCGGTGCGCGGGGAGCAGGTTGGCCAATCCGCCGGTTTCCCTTCCGCCCATGGCATTGGGCTGACCGGTGAGCGAAAAAGGCCCGTTGCCAGGTTGGCCGATCTTACCGGTAATAAGGTGGAGATTGATGAGGCTGAGATTCTTGGAAACCCCTACTGCACTTTGGTTCAGCCCCATCGTCCACATCGTCATAAATCCTTTGGATGGGCCGATCAATGCGGCCGCTTCATAAAGCTGCTGCTCCGGGATGCCGCAGATAATAGCCGCTTCGGCAATGCTGCGTTGCATCACGGCGTCCCGGTAACGCGTAAAACCTTCGGTGTGCTGGTGTATAAAATCTTTATCCGTAAAACCCTGCTCTATGAGCAAACGGCCGATGGCATGATGTAATACGATATCCGTTCCGGGATTGAGCTGGAGATGCAGATCTGCTGATGCGCAGCTCTGCGTAACCCTCGGGTCGCTCACAATAATACGCAGCGCGGGATTGGCCGCTTTGGCCGCTTCTATCCTGCGCCAGAGGATGGGATGGCACCAGGCTGGATTGGCGCCGGCCACAAAAATGCAATCCGCCAGTTCAATGTCATCGTAAGTGCCCGGCACCGCATCTTCTCCCAGCGACATTTTGTAAGCGGCTACCGCGCTGCTCATGCAAAGGCGTGAATTGGTATCGATGTTGTTGCTGCCGATAAAACCTTTGATGAGTTTATTGACCACATAATATTCTTCGGTAAGGCACTGGCCGGAAGCATAAAACGCCACCGCGTCAGGGCCGTACCTGTTGATGATGCTTCTGAACACCGCCGCCGTCCTGTCCAGCGCCTGCTCCCACGAAACCCGCATCCGGGGTGCGTTGCGATGATAACGCATTTCCGGGTGCAATAACCTGTCGCTGGTGTCCATGACGGTGTAGTGCAGGTTCATGCCTTTGGAACAAAGCATGCCCCTGTTCACGGGATGGTCTTTATCGCCTTCCAGGCTGAGTTTTCCCTGCCTGTCCCGGTGAACGACTATTCCGCATCCTACGCCGCAATAGCAGCAGGTGGTTTTGAAGCTGGACATATTATTGCGTAATAAGGTTTGGAACCCTCCTTTCGGCCGGTTCTTTGGAAAATCCCGTGAACAGTACGATGCAGCCGGTAGCAATCACCGCGTAAGCGATGTAGGTGAAAGCCTGTTCGTACGAGATATTTTCTGCTTTGAATAAAAAACCGAACAACATACCGCCCACGTTGCCGCCAGCGCCTACAATGCCGCTCACCAGTCCTACATTCCGGGGATTGATAAAAGGTACAATGCCGTAAGTGGCGCCGTTCGCCATTTTCAGGAACAAAGCAAAGCCGATCATGGCGATAATGGCTAATTGCAGATTTGCCGCACCCGCAAAGAGGAGCAGCCCGCCGCCTTCGGCGAGCAGTACGAGCGCCAGCAAAATGCCTTTCCCTTTCAGCCCTTGTTTTAATCCTATCCGGTCCGAAACAAAGCCGCCGAGCGCGCGGGCAAACAGGTTCATCAACCCGAATATGCCCGCCCAGAATCCCGCACTGCTTTGGGAAAGACCGTAAGTATCCACGAAGTGGAGAGAAGCTACATTGTCAAAAGTGATCTCCATGCCGAAACACATCGCATAAGCAAGCATCAATGCCCATATGCGCCAGTCTTTTAACACAGACCAGTCGGTGCTGCTCCGTTCCCCTTCACGGGGTATCTCGTCATAATTGCCTGCCGGCGTGTCTTTGGTGTATTTATGATAAAGAAAAGCAACGCCGAGCATCATGACTCCGGGCACGATCATGGCCAGCCGCCAGGATGCCCCGGCTGTATATCCGAAACCGAGGATAGCCGTGAATATCAGCGGCATTACGATATTGGTCACGCCGCCGCCCAGGTTGCCCCATCCGCCGGTAATGGCGTTTGCCGTGCCTTTGATGGCCGGTGCGAACATCATGGAGGTATGGAACTGGGTAATGACGAAGGAAGCGCCGATGGTGCCGATGGCGAGGCGGAATAATAGGAAGGTGGTGTAGTCTTGCGCCAGGCCGACAAAAAACACCGGGATGGAACCAACCAATAGCAGCCGCACGGCTGTTTTGCGCGGCCCCCAGGTATCGCAGAGCCGGCCGATGATCAGCCGGGCAATGATAGTGCCGGATACGGACGCGATCATGATATTGCCTACCTGTGATTTGGTGAGGCCAAGGTCCTGCCGGATGGTGGGCATCAGCGGCGCCAGGCCAAACCAGCCGAAGAAACAGACGAAAAACATCAGCCAGGTGATATGAAAGGTGCGCATCTGCACACTGCTGAGGCTGAAAAGGGAGAGTTTCCGCAGGGGTTCAGGGAATGGATTTTTCATGTAAATTTGAGAAATTTTATGTGAGCCAATCATATTAAAATTCAGAAGCCCGGACAGTCTGCAAACTGCCGGGTTTCGCTTTTTACAAAGTTTCTACAGTTACCTGCATATCCGCTTCCACGCCCGTTTGTACGCCAATGTACACGCGGTCGTCCTCCAGTCTTACAGGGTAAACCGTAAGGGAACATTCGGACTCGTCGCTGATGCAGCGCCCGTCCGCCAGGGAAAATGTCTTTTTGTGAAAGGGGCAGGCTACTTTCGGTTCGCCCTGGTGAGTGCCCGTCATGCCACGGCTAAGCGCCATCTGCCGGCGGTGAGGGCAGAGGTTTTGGGTGGCATACCAGCTGTTGCTGCGCGAAAAGTAAAACAGCGCGATCTGTTCGTCCCTGTATTTGATACAAACGCCGCCGTTGTGCGGTACATCGGTCGTTTTACAGGCAAAGAACCAGGTGATGGCGGTGGAGCTGATGGTTGACATAATGTATGAGTTTGGTTATTTCCAGTCCGCGGCTTTTTTCTGCTCGCGGAGCGTTTCGAATTTTACGGTCGGGTCTTTTTCTTCCGGCGCATTGATGAAGTGAGAGAATTTTTTCCGCAGCTCGGGGCTTTCCACTACTTCTTTCCATTCACATTTGTAACTATCCACGAGGGACTGCATTTCTGTTTCCAGTGATTCGGCAATGCCCAGGCTGTCGTTCACCACTACGTTGCGCAGATAGTCAATGCCGCCTTCCAGCTTGTTCAGCCAGGTGGCGGTGCGGGTGAGCGGGTCCGCGGTTTTGATGTAAAACATCAGGAAACGGTCGATGTACCGGATGCAGGTTTCGCTGTCCAGGTCCTGTGCCAGCAGCAGCGCGTGTTGCGGTTTGGAGCCGCCGTTGCCGCATACGTAGAGGTTCCATCCTTTTTCCGTGGCGATGATGCCAAAGTCTTTGGACTGCGCTTCCGCGCATTCCCTGATACAGCCGGATACCGCGCTTTTGATCTTGTGCGGCGCTCTCAGGCCACGATACCTTTCTTCGATGCGGATGGCGTAGCTCACGCTGTCGTGCAGGCCAAAGCGGCACCAGGTGGAGCCTACGCAGCTTTTGACGGTCCTCAGCGCTTTGCCGTATGCATGGCCGCTTTCAAAACCGGCTGCTATCAGTGCTTCCCAGATGGCGGGCAGATCCCCGAGATGCGCGCCGAACATATCTATACGCTGGCCGCCGGTGATCTTCGTGTATAAATTATATTCTTTGGCGATAGTGCCGATAACGATCAGTTTCTCCGGTGTGATCTCTCCGCCGGGGATGCGGGGCACGATGGAATAAGTGCCGCCTTTCTGGATGTTCGCAAGGTAACGGTCGTTGCTGTCCTGCGCGGTATCGTTGCCTTTGGCGAGGATCATGTCGTTCCAGAGGCTGGCCAGTATGGAGCTGATCACGGGTTTGCACACTTCGCAGCCTTCGCCGTGACCGTAATGGTCCAGCGCTTCGTCGAAAGAGCGGAGGGATTTTACTTTGATGAGGTCCAGCAGTTCCTGGCGGGAATAATCAAAGTGCTCGCACACGACGTTGCGGATATATTTGCCCTGCGCTTTCATGGTGGCGGTGATGAGGTCTTTTACCATCGGAGTGCAGCCCCCGCAGCAGGTGCCGGCTTTGGTGCATTTTTTTACCGCGTCCAGGGTTTCGTGGCCTGCTTCCACTGCCTGGCAGATGGCGGCTTTGCTGATGCTTTCGCAGCTGCAGATCACCGCTTCGTCAGGAAGTGCATCCACGCCTGCGCCGGAGGGTGCACCGCCGTTACGCGGGCCCAGCAGTACATCCGCTGGATTGGCGGGCAGAGGGATGTTGTTTTTACAGGTTTGCAGCAGCATATTATAAGCGTCCGCATTGCCGATGAGAATGCCGCCGAGCAGGTATTTCCCGTCCTGCGATACATTTATGCGCTGATAGACGCCGCTGACGCTGTCTTCCATGACAATGCTATGGCTCTGGTCCGGCGGGGTGAATGGGTTGCCGAAGCTGGCCACGTCCACACCGATCAGTTTCAGTTTGGTGCTCATGTCGAAGCCGGTGAATGATTTTACCGGTTCTTTCTCTGTATAGGATGCAATGATATGTGTGGCGGCTACTTCCGCCATTTCATAGCCGGGCGCCACCAGGCCGTAGATCATACCATTATATAAGGCGCACTCGCCCACGGCGTATATGGATGGGTCGCTGGACTGCAACAGGTCGTTTACCACAATGCCGCCGCGCGGGCCGGTTTCCAGGCCGCAGGCTGCCGCCAGTTCGTCCCGGGGTTTGATGCCGGCGGAGATTACCAGCATGTCCGTATCCAGGGAGGTGCCGTCTGAGAAAGCAAGACCGGTAATGGTTTCTTCACCGAGGATGGCGGAGGTATTTTTGCCGGTTAATACCTGTAAGCCGAGACTCTGCAATTTATGCTGCAATACAAAAGATCCTTTGTCGTCTATCTGCCTGGGCATCAGCCTGGGCGCGAACTCGATCACGCTGGTTCGGGAAATGCCAAGATCCAGCAGGGCTTTGGCCGCTTCAAGGCCCAGCAGGCCGCCGCCAATTACGGTGCCGCGGCTGGCGCGGGGAGCGTAACTTTTCATCAGCTCCAGGTCTTCGATCGTGCGGTAAATAAATACCCCCTTTTTGTCGGTTCCTGCTATATTGGGTACAAAAGCGGCGGAGCCGGTGGCCATTACCAGGAAATCGTAGGTTTCGGTAATACCTTTCAGGGAAGTGACGGTTTTTTGTTGCCGGTCTATTATATGGACAGGATCGCCAAGGTAAAGGGTGATGCCTTGCGAAGCGTACCAGTCCACGGGAGCAAGGGAGAGGTCTTCGGCGGTTTTGCCGGCAAAGTATTCGCTAAGGTGAACGCGGTCGTATGCAGGGAGGGTTTCTTCGCCAAAAATGACGATCCGGGCAGTGTTTGTGCCAAGCTTTTGTGTGATTTTCTCACAGAATTTATGGCCGACCATGCCATTACCAATTACTACGATCTTCATAAGTTGATATATTAATAAATAATTAATATAATTGTTATCAGCTTTAAAAACGTAGAAATTGAATCAGGTGTATGATCTATATCATAAATTTAAGGCAAAATGTTTTAATTTTATGCATGTTAAGCCTAATATTGATTATATAAATTTTATTATAATATATTTAAAGTATGCCTAAAGCCGCTTTATCTTTAATCGGGGCAGGGCCGGGAGACCCGGAAATGATCACCCTGAAAGCCATTCGCATCCTCGGTACCGCCGATGTAGTATTGTATGATGCGCTCGTGAACCCTCAATTGCTGGAATACGCTCCAAAAAATGCTGTTCTGCAATTCGTGGGTAAACGTTTTGGCTGCCATTCCCTCTCGCAGGACGAGATCAATGAACTGATTATCAGCTCCGCGCGTCAATATGGCCATGTGGTGAGGCTGAAAGGCGGCGATCCGTTCGTATTCGGCCGGGCAGTGGAAGAAATCGAAGCGGCTTCCCGGGCAGGCATACCGGTGAGCGTGGTGCCCGGTATTTCAAGCGCACTATCCGTACCGGCCATGCAGATGATCCCGCTTACCAGCCGCGGCGTGGCGGAAAGTTTTTGGGTGACCACCGGCACCACCCGCAGCGGGGATATCTCCGGGGACGTACACCTGGCTGCCCAATCCACCGCCACCGTGGTGATCCTGATGGCCATGAGCCGCATTGGCGGTATCATGGATATTTTCAAAGAAGCAGGCAAAGCGGACATGCCGGTGGCTGTGATCCAGGATGGTACTACGGACAAAGAGCGCATCGTGACCGGCACCGTTTCGGATATTGCGGCGGTGACGGCTGCGCATGGCATTGAAAATCCTGCTATTATTGTGATCGGGGAAGTGGTGAAATGGCGGGAACAGTTGGCAGGCATTATTGCCAACGCGGAAAGTCAGTATATATATGAAGAAAGATAAACAAGGCTGCGATACGCAAACCTGCATGGTATGCCGCTTGTGCATGAAAGAATGGCTGCCCGCCGTGGAAGCCGGCAGCCAGCATTTTACCTACCGGAAAGGGCAGGAGCTGTTCAAAGAAGGCGACGCCGTGGAAGGCATTTTTTTTATTTACAAAGGCAGTGTGAAAGTGCATAAACACTGGGATGGGGAAAAAGAACTGATCATCCGCTTCGCAAAAAAAGGGGATATCGTGGGTCATCGCGGCATCGGTACGGAGGCCGTGTATCCTGTTACTGCCACTGCTTTGGAGCAGGTGACGGTTTGTTATTTTGATATAACCTTCTGGGAGGCTTCGCTGAAAGTGAACCACCAGTTGTTATACGAACTGATGCTTTTCTACGCCAGGGAATTACAGGAGTCGGAAAGGAAAATGCGTAACCTGGCCCACATGCCAGTGAAAGGAAGGATCGCGCAGGCGCTTCTTTCGCTGGAGAAAAAATTCGGGCGGAACGAAAACGGGTTTATTGATTTCGCCTTATCCCGCCAGGACCTTGCGTCTTATATCGGCGCTACTTATGAAACCACGTTCAGGATGCTCCAGGAGATGATCCAGGAACATCTCATCGTGATGTCCGGCAAGGAGATTGCCGTGGCGGACGAAACGAAGCTCCTACGTTTGTGTGAGCTGCCGGCAAACAAGTGATGAATTACATCGATGTAGCCGCGAATTATAACAACCATTTCATTTTTTTTCAGATATTGCCGCCGTTAATAAAAATTCCACGGGGCCGGAAGGCCCGATGCTAAACTCTTTGCACATGTCAATGGAACAAACAATGCGTTGGTTCGGACCCAACGATCCTGTCAGCTTATGGGACATCCGGCAGGCAGGCTGCTCAGGCGTTGTTACGGCTCTTCATCACATTCCCCCCGGTGAAATCTGGACCGTCACGGAGATCAACCGCCGCAAAGCTATGATAGAATCCGCCGGTATGCGCTGGTCCGTCGTGGAAAGCCTGCCGGTGCATGAAGACATCAAACGGCAAACCGGGGACTTTGCCCGCTTCATCGAAAATTACAAAACCAGCCTTCAGAACCTTGCCAGGTGCGGCATTACCGTTATCACGTACAACTTCATGCCGGTGATGGACTGGATGCGGACGGACATTGCTTATGTAATGCCCGATGGCAGCCGCGCTTTGTATTACGAACGGAATGCGTTCATCGCATTTGACCTGTACCTGCTCAAAAGGCCCGGTGCTGAAAAAGATTATACCGCTGAAGAAATTGAAGCGGCAGAGGATCGGCTGAATGAAATGAGCGATACTAAAAAAGAAACACTTTTTCACAACGCATTGCTGGGCCTGCCCGGCAGCGACGACCGGTTTACACCCGAAGCGGTACTGGCGGCGCTCAACAAATATGCCCATATCGATGCTGATAAACTCCGGGAACATTTGTTCCACTTCCTCCGCGAAGTAGTGCCAGTTGCGGAATCCCTGGGCCTGAGCCTCGCCATCCACCCGGACGATCCGCCGTATCCTTTGCTGGGACTGCCCCGCATCGTGAGCACGGAAGCGGATCTGGAGCAGATACTGCAAGCCGCTCCTTCGCCGGCGAATGGGTTGTGTTATTGCACCGGCTCGCTGGGCGTGCGCGCGGACAACGATCTGCCCGGCATCATCCGCCGCCATGGTGACCGAATCCATTTCATTCACCTCCGCAATATCCGCCGCGATGAAAACGGTAATTTCTACGAAGCGGACCACCTCGATGGTAATGTGGACATGTACGCCGTAGTGTCCGAGCTGACCGAGTTGATGCGGCGAAGAAACATTTCCCTGCCCATGCGCCCCGATCACGGTCACCAGATGCTGGATGACCTGCAGAAACAAACGTACCCCGGATACAGCGCCATCGGGCGTTTGAAGGGGTTGGCGGAGATACGCGGGCTGGAGTACGGCATACTGCGGCAACCGCGTTAACTATACATGAATCAATTAATTCTATGTTTCAAAGCCGGAATTTCTGCTGATCTTTGCGGAAATCTGACCGGCTTTGAAACGTTCGACCTACTTTTTCCTGATCCTCATACTCGGAAGCCTTACTGCCCTCGGCCCTTTTACGATAGACATGTATCTGCCCGGCTTCCGCGCCATTGCTGAAGATCTCCATACGGATGTATCCAGCGTAGGCCTCACTTTATCCAGTTATTTTATCGGCATCTCAGCGGGCCAGCTGCTATACGGCCCGCTGCTGGACAAATACGGCCGTAAAAAGCCGCTTTACCTTGGCCTGCTGCTGTACATCCTGGCTTCCATCGGCTGTGTGGTGACACAGAATATCGATCATTTTATCGTGCTGCGTTTTTTCCAGGCCATCGGCAGTTGCGCTGCTACAGTAGCTTCCATGGCTATGGTGCGCGACCTGTTCCCGGTGAGTGAGAACGCGAAAGTGTTTTCCCTGCTGATGCTGGTAGTGGGCGCATCGCCGATGATCGCTCCTACGGTGGGCGGTTATGTGACCAGCTCCGTTGGCTGGCACGCGGTGTTTATCATTCTCACGGTAATGGGTATACTGATGTTGCTGGCAACCATCTTCTGGCTGCCCAACAGTTTTAAACCGGATACTTCACTTTCGCTAAAGCCCGGCCCTATCATCCGTAATTTCTGGAAGGTGGCCATGGAGCCGCAGTTTTACACGTATACACTCACCGGGGCTATTGCTTTCTCGGCTTTGTTCGCTTATGTATCCGCTTCTCCCAAGGTATTTATGGATGTGTATCATGTGAACGATAAAACGTACGGGTGGATATTTGCTGCTCTGTCTGTAGGTTTTATCGGTTCCAGCCAGGTGAATACCTTGTTGCTGAGGAAGTTCACCAGCGTACAGATATTGCCGGTGGCGCTGGCAGTCCAGTCTGTGGTGGGTTTGTTTTTTGTGTTGGGTGCTATGAACGGCTGGCTGGGCCTTTGGGCTACGCTGGTGTTATTGTTTGTACTGCTGTGCTGCCTTGGTTTTGTAAACCCTAACACTGCCGCGCTGGCGCTGGCGCCGTTTGAAAGGAACGCGGGCAGCGCTTCTTCTCTGCTGGGTGCTTTGCAGATGGGCGTCGGGGCACTGGCTTCGGTGTTCGTAAGCCTCGATGAAACGAACAGCGCTTTGCCGCTAGCTTTGGTGATGACGGCGGCGGCTGTTATTGCATTGGGCGTATTGCTGGTATGCCGGAGGGCTATCGGCCGCGTGAAACCTGCTGAAGCGGCCTGAGCCCGTTTCACAGGAAGATTACGGCGTCCTGACATCTATCCTCAACTGGTGTGTGTTAATGGGCTGGGCGCAGTGGCGACCGGAACGTACGGCAAGCGCCATCGGGAAAAACACCTAATCCTCCGCTTCAAACTCCTCCGCGCACAGCTGGCCGTTGCACGAACCAGCCGCGGTATGTCCACCCGCCGCGGCTACGGATACCTGGTGCAGTCTTTCATGGCTCACATCTCCCGCTGCAAATACGCCGGGCACGGTGGTTTCATGCATCGGGTTGATGATGACAGCGCCCGTCTCGCCCAACTGGCAGCCTAATTGTTTTGCGATTTCATTCCTGAATTCCAGTGCTTCCCCACGGTAATACGCCGCCGTTTTCTGAATGGAAGTGCCGTCTGCAAAAGAAATGCGGATGCCGTTGTTTTCTTTCTGTATAGATGCCAGCGGGGTTTCTATGATGGAGAATCCTTTGCGTTGTAACTTTTCTGTTTGTTCTATGCTGAGGATAGAAGGGCCGTTGGTCAGGAAGGTAATGTTCTTGTTGAGCCGCGATACGATCTGCGCGAAATGCCATGCGGCATCGCCGTTTGCAATGATCGCCACAGGTTCGCCTTTCACTTCCCAGCCGTGGCAGTACGGGCAGTGGAACACAGCTTCGCCCCAAAGCTGCTGCATGCCTGTTACAGGAGGCAATACGTCTTTTACACCGGTGGTGATGATGATCTTTTTAACCTGTATATGCTCGCCGGTAGCGGTAGTAAGCAGGAAACCGCCGTTGTTTTTTTCGGCGGAAGCAACGGTAATTGAATGCAGTTCCACGGAAGGGTATGGTTTCAGCTGTTCCCTGGCGATGCGCAGGAGTTCCGCGGGTGGTTCGCCATCGCGGGTGAAGAAGTTGTGCGCGTGCGCGGCGGGTTTGTTGCGCGGCGCGCCATTATCAAATACGATCGTACGCCTGGCAAAACGGCCCAGCGTAAGGGCTGCCGCCAGTCCTGCGGATGAGCCGCCGATGATGGCTACTTCATATGCTGTATTCATCGGGTAAAGGTAGGCCGATGAGACTTCTGATATCTTGTGCAGATAAAGGGAAGAGTTGCACTTTTCCCGGATTGCCTAAGATCAGGATATGTGTTCTTTCCTGATCCCCAGTTTTTTCATCTTCGAATTAAGCGTGGTAGGCGGCACATTCAGCAGTTCCGCCGCTCCGCCCATGCCCCAGATGCGCCCGTTGCATTTTTTGAGTACGGATACTATATGGTCCCGCTCGTTTTCATGAATGGTTTTAATACGTTCTTCGCCCGTGGGTTCCGCGCCTGCACCTTTGCGTTGCAACGAAGGAATGGCGACTTCTTCAATAACATTGCCGCGCGCCAGCAGGATGCTCCGTTCTACCAGGTGTTCCAGTTCCCTGATATTGCCCGGCCAGTTGTATTCCATCATGATACGGAGCGCTTTGTCTGAAAGGCCTGTGATGCGTTTGCCGGTTTTGCGGTTGAAGTATTGCAGGAAGTGGGAGACGAGCGCCGGGATGTCTTCTTTTCTTTCCCGCAACGGCGGAATGGTGATGGGAAATACATTAAGCCGGTAATACAGATCAAGCCGGAAGCGGCCTTCGGCTACTTCTTTTTCCAGGTTCCGGTTGGTGGCCGCAATGATGCGGATATTGATGCGGATGGGCGCACGGCTGCCGATGCGCTCCACTTCTTTTTCCTGCAGCACGCGTAACAATTTCGCCTGTAGCTCTACCGGCATTTCGCCGATCTCGTCCAGGAATACAGTGCCCTCATGAGCCTGTTCGAACTTCCCGATACGCCTGTCTGAAGCGCCGGTGAATGCGCCTTTTTCATGACCGAACAATTCCGATTCGATCAGTGTGGCGGGAAGTGCGGCGCAGTTCACTTTGATGAGCGGTTTGTGTTTCCTGGGAGACAGCTGGTGGATGCAATCCGCGATCCTTTCCTTGCCGGTGCCGCTTTCGCCAAGGATGAGGATGGAGGTGTCCAGCGGCGCTACCTGTGTGATATTGTCGAATACATTTAATAAAAGATGGCTGCTGCCGATGATGTCTCCAAAGCCGGGGGAATGGGCGGCGGGCCGTAAAGGAGTGATCACGGCGGGATCGGCGGATGGGAAGTGGGTAAGATGCTCCACTACCTGCGTGAGCGCGGGAGCAAGCCGGTCGAATAAAGCGATATGGCCCGCATTGTACGCGTCGGGGCGGCGGGAATAAAAATGAAAATAAAAATGATCGCCGTTGCTGAGCGGCACGGGATATACCATATGGCTCGCCATCTTAAAACTTTCAGCCACGAGCCTGTGCAGGCCCGGTGTTTTCGCCAGCCGGCCGAAATGCTCTTCATTGTAAAATACCGCATTGACAGTTTTTTCCATGCCGGCGTGGAGCAGGTTGAGCACAGGTTCCTGTAAGCCCGTGATCGTTGCCAGTTCGCGCAGGCCGATCTGCTGGTATTCATCAAAACCGATCCGCAGGAAATCTTTGCCATGTATGGTGGTGCCGTCTTTGAGGCGCATGACCGCGGAAAAATATTCGAAAGGAATAAAGGCCTGCAATGCAATGGCGGTTTGCAGTAGCTTCTGGTCGCGGCTTACGAGGCTTTCCCTGATCATGTCCAGCCGTTTGTACAGCATGGATTCTTTCCGCAGGCTCGATTCCAGGCTGTTTTCGTGCCGGTAACGGGCTATCTCCAGCGTGACGAGCAGGTCTTTTTCACGGAAGGGTTTTACCAGGAAGCCATAGGGCTGGGTGGCTTTTGCGGCTGCCAGTACGTCCTGGCTGGAGTTTGCGCTCAGGTATACGAACGCGATATGTTCTTCACGCAGCTGCCGGGCGAGGTCTATACCGGTATGTTTTCCCTTGAGGAATATGTCCAGCAGTACGAGGCCGGGTTTTTCCTTTTCGATCAGTTCCACCGCCTGTGGTACGGAGCGGGCAATTCCGCATACTGTATAACCGGCTTTTTCAAGCATCAGCCGGAGGTCGTGAGCTTCTACGAACTGATCTTCCACGATCAGTACTTTGTCATTCATACTGGAGATTTTCTGGTGTTGAAAAAGTTAAAAGAGGATTAGGATCGTCTTCATAATCAAAGGCGACTGAAATATGCGTGCCCTGCCTGCCGTGAAGGCTGAAATGCCCGCCGAGGTCTTCGCTGAGGCCCTGCATGAGGCTCATGCCAAGCGAGCTGCTTTTCAGGTGATCGAAATCGGGAGGTAGCCCCACGCCATCGTCCGCAATAGTGAGCACTGCGCATCCACCCGCTTGTCTTTCGAGTTTTACGCTGATGGCGCCGTCCCTTTTTTGCGGGAAGGCGTATTTGATGCTGTTGGTAATAGCCTCGTTCAGGATGAGGCCCAGGGGCACGGCACGCGATACGTCCATTTTGATATTGGCCACCTGGAGGTCGAAGCGGATGTTCTGCGAAGTGTCGAAACAATCCATGAGATATTCCGCCAGTTCGTGGATGTATTGCGGCATGTCTATCATCGCCACGTCATCTGTCTGGTACAGTTTTTTATGAATGAGGGAGATGGCCTGCACGCGGTGCTGGCTGTCCCGTATCGCACCGAGGGCGGCGTCCTGCAGGTAGGCGCTCTGGCTGTTCAGCAGGCTCATCACGATTTGCAGGTTGTTTTTCACGCGGTGGTGGATCTCTTTCAGCAGCCATTCCTTTTCGCTTACAAGATGTTGCAGCGATACGTTCTGCTGGTTGATCTCTTTTTGCTTTGCTTCCAGTCTTTTATTGCTGCGTCTTTTCATCTGGTAGCTGTAATACAGCAGCCCCAGGATCACGAGCAGCAGGCCGACGCCGCCGTATGTCGCTTTGCGGTGTATTTTTTCCTGGGCCAGCATCCGTTCCTGGCTTTCCTGGAGTTCTTTTTGTTTGGCCAGCAGTTGAATGTTCAGTTTCAGCTCCTGGTCCTTCCGGTCGGCTTCTGTCTCTATCTGTTTGCGTTTCAGCAATGCCTGCTCCAGTTGTGATTTGTCCAGGATGCCCTGGCGGGTGAGCAGCAGGATGTCCTGTTCCTTCAGCAGGATGTCTTTTTCTTTCAGCACCAGGTCCTGGTCCTTTTTTTCCGTTTCGTACTGGATCTGCAGTTCATGTATCTGGCGGCTGGTAAGGCTGTTGAAGATAGAATCGTTGAAGGATTTGTATTGCTGGTAATGCTGAATGGCAGAAAGCAGGTCCCCGCGGGCGGAATCTGAGCGGAAGAGCAGCAAGTGCACGTCTTTGGCGGAAGCTACGGAAGCAATGTCCGCCGTATACCGCAGCGATTTTTTCAGATGATAATCCGCCCGCATGAATTCGCCTCTTTCGAGATAAAATTTCCCGATGTTGTAATGCATTTCAGTATATACTTTATCGGACATCCTTATCCTTTCGGCATTAGAAGCATTTTCGAGAAAATATTTTTCGGCAAGATCATACCGGCCCAAGGTGTTGTAGCATATAGCAAGGGCATTGTGCATGCTGGCCTTTGAATAAAAGGTTTGCGGCGGGAATTGCCTGAACATCTGCAATAGGAGCGCCAGTGCTTCTTTTGCCTTCCCGTTTTTAACCATTTCCTGCGCCAGTTTGCTCTGGATGATATAGTCAAAGTCCGCTGGCGGATGATGATCCACGGCATCCAACGCATGCTGGTACCATACAATACTTTTGGCAGGCTGGCCCAGGTTGGCATAAATGTCACCGACTTTTTCATAGAGCGAGTGGATGTTTTCGGGGTTTTTGCCGCCTTCCTGCAAGCGGATGCTTTTGAGCGAATGTTCCAGCGCCATGTTCAGGCTGCCACGGCTCCGGTAAATGATGCTCAGGTAATTGTGCAATCTGAAAGCAATAGGGTTTTCCGGGTCGGGGTATTTTTGTTGTAAGTCCAGCAGTATTTTTTCCGCCGGCTCAGGCCGGCCGTCATCCATCAGGTAATACGCGTGGTACAGTGTGGCATTTATCTCGAGTATTTTATCTTTTGAAAGAATGGCCAGCTTGGCGCTTTGCAGGTAGGCGTTGGCAATAGTGCCCAGGTTCACGCGCTGGCGGCGTACGGTGTTGCCAATGGAGTACCAGGCGAGCGCCTGGCCATGGTTGTCATTCCTGTTCCGAAGATCGGTGATCACCTTCCCGAAGATGGCGAGCCCTTCGGCCAGATTGCCCATCATCAAAGCAGCACGTCCCATTTCCAGCCGGGCGGCGTGCCGGCACGAATCCTGCGGGAGGTACTCCGCTATAGCTGCCGCTTCGGCGAAATATACACTTGCGACCTGCAACCGTCCCAGGTCGTATGCGGGGAAATCGCTCAGGTATTCGCGGCCCAGCGCCATTAGTTTCTGATATCTCTCCATACCCGGCAATCCGCGTACCTGTTTGTCGGTATATTCCTTTTTCATGTCCAGCGCTTTCAGGATGCGGGTGCAGGCCTCTATGCCTTCTTTATGCTGTTGGGCCTGGTAAATAACCAAAGCTTCCATAGTGGAACGGTATGCGCTGTCCGGCCAGCCCTGCTGAAGATAATAACCGCTCAGTTTGTTGAGTATCTCCGCTTTCCAGTCGCCGCTGATCTCCGGCAGCAGCAGGCTGGCTTCTGTAAATTGTTTGGCTTTGCAATGAATGCAGGCCAGCATGTAAAGATTTTTTTCGAGCGGTTCCTTTAGGTTCAGCTGCCTGGCCACAATGATAGCCTGCCGTGTATAATGAAAGGCGGAATCCAGATCCGTTTGTTCCGCTCCGGGCCTTGTATAATAAACATAACCGAGCGTGTGCAGGGCATGTGCTTTGGCAGCGCCTTCCAGTACCTGGAGATGGGCGTTGGCGCCGGTCAGGGTGCCGCCTTCAAAATAGGCTCTGGTAACAATGTTGCTGGCGTCTTCATAATCCTCCCGGAACCCGTTCTTTTTGGCGATGGCCATAGCCTGCCTGCCATACAGTATTGCACTGTCCAGGTCGTAGCCGAATTCTCCCGGCTTGTATACATAATGAAAAGCAGTATTGATCAGCAGTACCACCTGGCTGGAAGGAGGAAGGCCCGGTATCAATTGAATGGCGCGGCGTACGTCTCCTCTCTCCAGGTAAAGATTGCCGGTTATCGCGCGGCATCGGAGCGCATCTTCTGTGCGGCCCAGCCTGATACTGAGTGCCTCGGCAGCAGTGATAAAATACGCTGCGCTGTCCAGGTCCCGCGGGTTTTCATCAGGCAGATAGAGATAATGGCGGGCCAGTTCTTCCAGCAACTGGATACGCGTACTGTCTTCAGCGGTCAGCGCCAGTTTTTTTCGCATTTCCGCAGGCCCCTGGGAGGAGGCGGTGAGGAAAGACAGGATAAAGAGTACTGTGATCAGCCAGGCGCGCCACATATAGGGTGATTTTGGTTTTTAAACGGGCATAAAGCGGGCCATTTACCGGGCAAACCGCTTGCCGCGTACACACACCCGCGTGAAGTGCTTCAATGTCAACAGAACCGGATTGCTGGTGATGATGGGGCCGGGGATCAAAATGATCTGCCGGTTGTAAATCTACTACTTTATTTCGTTGCGCGGATAGTTGCCGCAACGGCATATCGTTGCTACCAGGGAAAGAACCCCCTTTAAATGACTGGCATCTAGGTAATTACAGGAATGGCACCTGTTTGGAATTGAACAGCGAAAGCAGCAACATGAAAACGATCGTATTCCTGACGGGGGCATTCGTCAGCAGCCATTGCTGGGATCCCTGGCGGGCCTTTTTTGAACAAAAGGGATATCATTGTATCGCCCCGCCCTGGCCGCACAAAGATGCACCCGCACTGGTGCTGCGCAGCAGGCAGCCGGATGCGGCCGTTGCGTCCATAAGGCTGGCAGACCTGGTGAATTATTTTACCGACTTTATCACCCAACTGCCCGAAAAACCAATATTGATCGGGCATTCGCTGGGTGGGCTGCTGGTGCAACTGCTTTTGCAGAAAGACCTGGCGGTGGCGGGCGTGGCCATTCATTCGGTGCCACCCGCCGGCGTGATATCTTTTAAATGGTCCTTTCTCCGCTCTACCTGGGGGCCGCTGGGTTTTTTTACTTCCGCTTCCGAATCTTTTATGATGAGTTTCCCGCAATGGCAATATGCTTTCGCCAATGGTATGCCGCTGGCGGAGCAAAAGGCCGGGTATGAAAAATTTGCGATCCCCGAGTCCAAACGTGCGCTGCGGGACGGGCTCACCAGCGTGGCGAAAGTGGATTACAAAAGGCCGCATGCCCCGCTGCTGTTCCTGGCCGGTAGTACCGACCATATCTTGCCCGCTTCACTCAACTATTCCAACTTTAAAAAATACGCAGGGTATCCATCCGTAACGGATTATAAGCTGTTTGAAAACAGGAATCATTTTGTGCTGGGCCAGCCCTCGTGGATCGAAGATGCGAATTTTATTGCGCAGTGGCTGGGCAGGCATGTATAGGTTATCTCATTGACAGTGCGTCAGTTGTGATTAATAACATCATCCGCACGGGTATTCATCTTCCGGTTTTTTTCAGCTAATTTTGGCCGGGCCTGGTATTTGCCGGGCAAGGAGCATATGGTAACCAGGAAAGGGAAGCATCTCAAGCGTTGGCAGGTCTTTTTATGGTCTTTTAAAGACGCCTTTACGGAATTGCAGGCAAACGACCCGCTGCGTATGGCGGGCGCCACGGCATTTTTTACGACGTTCGCTTTGCCGGCTATCCTTGTTATCCTTCTCCAGGCCCTTCGCCTGCTTTTTGAACCGCGCGTTATTTCCCGCCAGTTATTTGATCAGCTGATAGAGATCATCGGCCCGGAAGTGACCCACGAAGTGATCGAAACCCTGAAAGCGTTCAGGGGCATCGCGCAAAACTGGCTGATCGCCATTTCGGGTTTTGTATTCCTTTTATTTGTAGCCACAACGTTGCTGAAGGTGATGACCAGCTCCGTGAACCAGCTGTGGCGGATAAGGCCTATTGCCGCGGGCAATTTCAGGCACATTATGCTGAGCCGCCTGCGCGGCGTGGCGCTCATCCTGTGCACGGGCGTATTGTTTGTATTGGGCATCGTGGCGGATTCCGCGCAGGGTTTTATCGGGAAATATGTAACGTTGTATGCGCCCGGCATCGAGATGTATTACAATGGTGTGCTGCGTTATGGCATCTCCGTTGTGACGGTCACGCTGTGGTTTGCCCTGGTATTTTTCCTGCTGCCGGACGGGCGCCCGCGCTGGAAGATATTGTTCACCGGGGCGCTGGTGACCAGCATATTGTTTAATATCGGCAAACTGATCCTGCGCTGGCTGCTTACCTATAGTAATATCAACAGCATCTACGGCACTTCCGCGTCCATTGTGCTGCTGTTATTGTTTGTGTTTTATGTGGCATTGATATTTTATTACGGCGCGTCCTTCGCCAATGTATGGGCCAATGCGAATGATAAACCCATCCAGCCGCTGCACTACGCCATCAAATACCAGCTCACCGATGTGGAGCCGGAGGATGATGAAACATAAACTTTTTACTGCCCTGCTTTTTTCCTTTCCTTTTGTACGTCTGTTGCGGAGACGCTGTCCGCCTGGTTGTACCATGCGCCACGGATATAACTCACCACCGAAGCAATGTCTTCATCAGGCATAAATGCAAACCCCGGCATCTGCTCGCCGGTGTTCTTTTTACTTCCTTTTAATATGAGCTGTAACAATGCAGCCGCATCGCCGGTTACCACCGGGCTTTTATCCAGTTTGGGGAAGGAGCCCTTAATGCCCCTGCCGTCCGGCTTGTGGCAGGCTTCACAATAGCTGGCGTACAGCATTGCGCCTTTGGCGAGCGAGGCAGTGTTCAGGTTGGCCGATTGGGGCAATACGGGCAAGTTACCTGCCGACGGGATAGGGGAGAGCCGGATGATCTTATCGTCATGTTCTTTCGGGAAACCCTTGCCGGGGTTCCAGTCGCGGTTGCTGGTGGCGAGGTAAATATCGCCGGAGGGCGATACGCACAGATCGCGGAGGCGGCCGAAAATGCCGCTGAGATAAACGGTTTCGCCTAATACGGAATCCTGTGTTTCGTTCAGCCGGATCACGCGCAGGCTGGCGTTTTTGAGGGTGACCATCAGGAGGGAGTTCCTCCATTCAGGTATCTTACCGGACAGGTAGTGATCGATGCCTGCTGGCGCGATGGTGGGCGTCCAGGAAAAAACCGGGGGTATAAACGCGAAGGTGTCCGCATAGGCTTTTTCTTTCGGCCGGTCCGCATATCCTTCTATATGCGGCCAGGCGTAGTAGCCTGTTTGACGGATCAGGTTCAGTTCATCGTCTGTAGCGTCGCCATGTTCCGATGCAAAAAAATGCCCGTTTGATGTAAATGCAAGACCCTGGATATTGCGGTGGCCGCGGCTCCACAGGAGTTTCCCGGGATAAGGATTGTCCGCGGGCACGGAGCCGTCCGTATTCATGCGTAATATTTTCCCGTTCAGCGAAGCGGTATCGGGTGCATTAGGATAACGGGCGGCATCGCCGGTAGCGAGCATTACTTTCCCATCCGGCGCGATGGTGACGCGGGAGCCGTTGTGCCCTGTATTGCCGGGGAATTCCAGCAGCAGCAGCGGGTCTTTTAAAGTGTCTTTGGTGCGGGTATACCGTACCAGTTTTGATACGATGGTGGAATTTTTTTTGAGATGGGTATAATCGACGAATACGTAAGGTTCGGTGGGGTGAAGCGCCATGCCCAGCAGGCCGAGGGAACGCTGGCGGTATACTTCGGGGATGACAAGCATCACTTTACGCTCGCCTGTTTCGGGCATTACTGCGCTGATAGTGCCGCTTTGTTCGGTGAACCAGATGCGGTCATCGGGGCCCCAGTATATTTCCCAGGGGACGTTGAGGTCCTGTATGACGGTGCTCACGCCCAGTGTGGTAGAGTCCAGTACCAGCGCACTTTCGGGCGGCTGGCTAAAGGAGGTGTGTGTACCCTGGCGGCAGGCGCTTCCCGCGGTGAGGCATAGGAGCAGGAGCAAAATGGGCCATGATGTTTTCATACAGTGAAATTATTTTCAGGTAAAAGAAGCGGTATATTTGATGTGGTTACCCGGTTTTCGGGTACGTTACCGAAAAATAGTGATATTTCTGTGAAGTTGTATGTGGGGAGGTGTTTTTTGTGCGCATGGTTTAGTTGGCAGGGCGCGTGGGAAAAAACAAAGACAGGAAGGGGAGAAAAGAAAATCACAGGCCAATAGCGAAGGGTTGGCGGAAAGAGAAGATGGCAATTGGGAGGCGCTAGGGGAAAGGTGGAATATAGGGGGAAGCGATGGGGAGAAGAGGGAGGGGAAAGAAAGCGTGAGCAGGTGGGAAATAGAGGGAACCCGGGTAATTCCCGGGGCATACCCGGACTTACCCTGGACTTTACTTGGACTTACCCCGGACTTACCTTGGACTTAGAACAGGGGAAAATGGCTTTTTTCTAACGTTTAGGGGTTATACGTTGCTTCCTGGTACAGCAAAACAGATTAACGTATATTTATAATATGCAAAACCCGGAATATGATGCGGTAGTGGTAGGCTCAGGGCCGAACGGCCTTGCAGCGGCTATTACCATTCAGCAGCAGGGCCTGAAAGTATTGCTGGTCGAAGGCAAATCCACCATCGGCGGCGGACTGCGCAGCGCTGAGCTTACGCTTCCCGGTTTCCTGCACGACATCTGTTCCGCTGTCCATCCGTTGGCCGCCGGCTCGCCGTTCTTTAAAACCCTGCCGCTGGCGGATCATGGCCTGCAATTCCTGTATCCTTCCCTTGCCGCCGCGCATCCTTTCGAAGGCGGCCATGCAGCCGTACTCAGCAAAAATCTGGCCGTTACGCTCGATTCCCTGGGCAAAGATGCAGCAGCTTACCGCTCTCTGATAGAACCGCTTTTGGAATATTGGCCTTTAATCGTAAATGACGTTTTAGGCCCCTTGCACTTTCCTTCGCATCCTTTGAAAATGGCGCAGTTCGGGCTGAAGGCATTACAACCCCTCACCACCCTGGTACGGCGTTTCAAAGATCCCTTTGCCAGGGGCCTGCTCGCAGGCATGGGCGCTCACGCCATACAGCCGTTGGAGAATACCGCCACCGCTGCAATTGCCCTCGTGCTTTCCATTACCGGGCACCTCCAGGGCTGGCCTGTGCCGCAAGGCGGCTCGCAGCAGATCGCAAATGCGCTGGCCGGGTACTTCACATCTCTCGGTGGCCGGATCGTAACGGATACGCACATCAGCCGCCTGGAACAATTGCCTTCGCACCGGGCCCTGCTGTTGGACGTAACGCCCAAACAGCTGTTGGAGATCGCCGGGCACCGCTTTTCTTCCTTCTACAAATGGCAGCTGGAGAAATACCGCTATGGCATGGGCGTGTTTAAAATTGACTGGGCTTTGTCCGCGCCCATTCCCTTCACCGCCGCGGCCTGCCGGGAAGCGGGCACGGTACACATCGGCAATACGATCGGGGAGATCACACAGGCGGAGCGGCAAACAGCCGCCGGCCATCACCCGGACCGGCCTTTTGTGCTGCTTGCACAACAAAGCCTCATGGACCCTTCGCGCGCGCCGGAAGGCAAACATACTGCCTGGGCCTATTGCCATGTGCCCAACGGCTCAAAAAAAGACATGACGGCCGCCATCGAAGGCCAGGTGGAGAGATTTGCCCCGGGCTTCAGGAATACGATCCTGGCAAGGCATACTTTTAACACGGAAGAACTGGAAAATTACAACCCGAATTATATCGGCGGGGATATCAACGGTGGCATTATAGACGTCCGCCAGCTGTTCGCCCGCCCGGCCCTGCGCCGCTCTCCCTACCGTACTTCCGCCAAAGGCATTTACATCTGTTCTTCTTCCACTCCACCCGGCGGCGGCGTGCACGGAATGTGCGGTTTTTATGCCGCAAAGTGTGCGTTATCGGACATTTTTAACGTGAAATTACCCCCTCTTGCCGGTGCTACCCTTTAACGGCCATTCCTCCCCGGTCATTACCATTTGTCAAGTGGATGCAACTTATGGTCAAGCCAGCCGTCTTTGTTGTATAAAACTTTAATTGATCGTCGTACTGAAAGTTAAGTTTGTGAGAAAGTATTCCAGTGCAGCAGAATAGGGATGAACGGGGACAGATTTTGCGCGGCTTCTCCGAACTTTGCTTCCAGACCTCGTCCAATTTCAACTAACTATAGAACCAGCATCGCTTATGAAGACACGCTCCATACTGATCATTTTATTGCTTGCAGCCCTGAACTCTGTCTTCGCGCAAAGCACGGTCAGTGTAAAAATTGCCGACGCTTCCGGCAACCCTCTCCCTTACGCCAGTGTAGCGGTGCGCAAAACCTCGGACAGCAGTCTTGTGAAAGGACAGATGAGCGATGCGGAGGGCAAATGTTTATTTGAAAAGATCGCCGCCGGTTCTTATTTCCTGGAAGTTTCACAAATGGGCTTCACTTCAAAAAAAGGCAGTGCGTTCCAGGTAAAAGACGCCGCCGTGGACCTTAAAACGTTTGCGCTGGAGGCCGCTCCCAAAAGCCTGAAAGGCGTGGAAGTGACCGCGCAGAAACCCTTCATTGAAAGAAGCGAAGGCAAAACCATCATGAACGTGGAAAGCAGCGTGGCGGCCGCGGGCAACACCGTGCTGGACCTGCTGCGCCGTGCACCGGGCATTACCGTGGACAAGGATGAAAACCTCGTTATGAAAGGCAAACAGGGCGTTACCGTGATGCTGGACGGAAAACTCACCTATCTCTCCGCCGAAGCACTCGCCGAGCTGCTCAAAAGCATGACCGCCGAATCCGTTTCACAGATCGAAATCATTACCAGCCCCAGCGCGAAATATGACGCCGCCGGTACCGCCGGTATCATCAATATCAAAACCAAAAAAGGACAGATGACCGGCACCAACGGCACGCTCAACCTGAGCGGGGGCGGTGGCAGGTATATGTTTTTTTCCTCGGGCCTCAGCCTGAACTGGCGCACCAAAAAGTTCAACCTGTTCACCAACCTGAACTGGGCGGACCGCGAGTTTTTCAACACCCGCGAGCTGATCCGCAAAACGCCCGGCGATGTGCCGCTGTATTTCCAGCAGAACGTGTTCCAGAAAGGCCATTTCCTGAACCGCTCCGGCAAAGCCGGCATCGACTGGTACATCAACGACAAACAAACCCTCGGGTTCATGGCGAACGGCTATCGCAATGCCTTCTGGCGCGACGCGCCCAGTGCCACGCAGATATCACGGCAGCAGAACGTCAAAGGGGTGGATTCCATCCTGTACTCTTCCGTAGAGGGCAACAACCGATTCAACAGCATGTCCTACAACCTCAACTATAAGATCAAGCTGGATACCACCGGCTCCGAATTTACCATGGATGCGGATTATATGAAGTTTGACAACGACATGAAAACCTGGCTGGCGGACAGCATCAGGGTGATGCAGGACAATTCCGTGCATGAAAGCAATGCAGTCCGGACGCTGCCGTATACGGAGATCAAAATACGCAGCATCAAGGGCGACCTGGTAAAAACGCTGAACAAAACCAGCAAGATCGAAGCCGGTGTAAAAGGAAGTTTTGTAACCACGCAAAACAACATGCGCTACGACTCCCTGAAGAACGGCGTCTATCAACCCGTTTACGAACAGTACGACGAATTCCTGTACGATGAAAATGTACTGGCGGCTTACCTGATCTACAAAAAACAATTCAAAAAAACAGACTTCGTGATAGGGCTGCGCCTGGAACAGACGATTTCCGACGCTACCAGCAATTCCCTGAAGAGTAATGTAAAAAGGACTTACCTGGACTACTTCCCGAACTTCACGGCGGATCATAAGTTTAACGACAATAACAAACTGGGCATTACGTACAATAAACGTATCAACCGCCCCGGCTACGGTATGCTGAACCCCTTCGTGTTTTTCCTGGACAGGTACACCTTCTTCCGCGGCAACTCCTACCTCACGCCGGAATATATTCATAACACCGAACTGACGTATACCTTCAAAAATAAATACCTCGCCACGCTGGGTTACAGCCGTGTGAATGATACGTACGACGAGTTCCTGATCCTGAACCCGGAAACGAAAGTGACCACCAGCACCAACAAGAACCTGGGCACGCAAAACACCTATTCCCTCAACCTCACCCTGCCTTTCGACCCGGTGAAGTGGTGGAATTCCAGCAACAACGCTTCCGTGTATTACAACAAATACCAGATCCTGGATTCGCTGGGCAATTTCAATACTTCGCAGCTGGCATGGAACTTCAACTCCACTAATACTTTCACACTGCCGAAAGATTATAAGTTCGAGCTGAGCGGCTGGTTTGAAGCGCCGAACGTATACGGTATCTGGCGTTCCAAATCCATGTGGAGCGTGAACTGCGGCGTGCAGAAATCAATACTGAAAAAGAAAGGCACCATAAAAGTGAATGTGAACGACATCTTCGCCTCCCAACGTTTCCGTGGCGTGGCGGAGTTCAACAATATTTACCTGAGCGTGAACAACCGCTGGCAGAACAGGACGCTGAACGTGGCGTTTAGCTATCGCTTCGGCAATACGAAGATCGAAACGAAAGAAAGACAAAGCGGCTCTGCCGATGAGGGCCGCCGCGCAGGCAACTGATTGTCAACTGACCCGTTAAAAACAATAGCCCTCTGCCTGTCAGGCAGGGGGCTTTTTTTTGGGATCGTTCCCAAAACCGATTCTGAAAATAATTTCCGCCTGCCGAATTGAAATTTTCCTATTTTTAGGATGACTACGTTATGCTATAAGTATTCCACATTGCTGTTCCCATGGAACCACTGAACAATGAAACTGAACTGATACAACACGCTGCGGCGGGCGATGCTATGGCATTTGCCGCGCTTTTCAGGTTATACAAAGACAAACTTTACGGCTTCCTTCTGCGCGCCACCGGCTCCCCGGAAATGGCGGAAGATGTTGTGCAGGATATATTCCTGCGCCTCTGGAAACACCGGGAGAAGCTGCCGGAAATTACCCGATTTGATGCGTATATATTCCAGATGGCCCGCAACCAGGTGATCAATTCCCTGAAACGGATGGCCAAGGAAACCCTCATCCTGGACGAGCTGGTCAAAACCGGGGTAGCGGTGCGGATAGACGCGGAAGACCGGCTAAATGTACAGGAGGTGAACAAACACCTGCTTAGCGCCCTCGAAAAACTCACCCCCCGCCAGAAACTGGTATATACCCTCAGCCGCGATAAAGGCCTGAAACACGAAGAAATAGCCCGTTTCCTGGATATTTCCCCTTCCACGGTGAACAACCACCTGATTGAAGCCCTCCGGCTCATCCGGCAGCAGCTCAGCGCCCGGCCGGAAGCCTTTACCATCTTCATCTTCTGCCTCCTGGAAATTTTTTTATAAAAAACCAGGTATACTTTCCTTCCCGATTGTCTATGTAAAAGGGTAAACCACTCAATATGTTGAGAGAACGACTATTGTACCTTATGGAAAGGTACTTTAAAGGCGCTTGCACAGAAGAAGAACGCAAGGAACTGGCGCAATACATCAGCACGGAGCAGGACGAGGACCTGTTGAAAGAAGTGCTGGGCGATACCTGGGACAGCTTCCAGCCGGAGGCGCCGATGCCGGACGCAGTATCCGGCCGGATCCAGGCGGCGCTGCTGAACGCTGAAAAACCCGTGATACAAATGCGCCGGCGCAGGCCCTGGATGGCGGCCGCGGCGGTTGTGCTCGTATTGGTGACGGCCGGTGGGCTCTGGCTGAGTATGCCTAAAAAGGCGGTTGTGTCTGAACAACCGGTGCAAACACTCCAGGCACCGGGCATAGCGCCGGGCGGCAACAAAGCCGTGCTCACCCTGGGAGACGGCTCCGTGATCACGCTGGACAGCTCAGGGAATGGCGTGCTGGCGCAGCAGGGCAATGTAAAAGTGGTGAAACTGGCGAACGGCCAGCTGGCATATGAAGATGGGGGGCAGGGGAAAAACGAGGTATTGTTTAATACCATGCGCACGCCGAGAGGCGGGGAGTACCGCCTTACGCTGCCGGACGGGAGCCGGGTGTGGCTGAATGCCGCATCGTCCATCACTTATCCCACCGCATTTGTGGAAGACGAAAGAAAAGTATCTATTACCGGGGAAGTTTATTTTGAAGTGGCCAAACAGGCCGGCATGCCTTTCCGGGTAAAAGCGGGAGACATGACGGTGGAAGTGCTGGGCACACATTTTAATATCAATGCCTACGCGGAAGAAAAAACGATCAGGACCACCCTGCTGGAAGGCGCGGTGAAAGTGAATACCGTGGGGAAAGAAACATTGCTGAAACCCGGACAGCAGGCCGGTTTGCAGGAAAATGGCATACTGCGTGTAAAAAACGATGTAGATGTAGACGAAGTGATCGCCTGGAAAAAAGGCCTGTTCCAGTTCACCGATGCGGACATGCCCGCCGTGATGCGGCAGCTGGAAAACTGGTATGACGTGAAAGTGATCTATGAAGGCCAGGTGCCGGAAAGGAGCTTTGGCGGCGCTATTCAGCGTTCGTTGCCGCTGGTGCGGGTGTTGAAGATACTGGAGGAGAACGATGTGAAATTCAGACTCGAAGGAAGAAATATATACGTTATGAAATAAAACCGCCCGGTCAGAAAAAAGCCAGAAATGCTGCGAACATCTCTGGCGGACGTCTGGTCAGGATGAATCAGAACAATCGGTAAGACAGCCTAATTATTCAACCAAACAATGCAAATGTATGCAATTTAAACTTATCGCTTTGCGTAAGCGGACGGCTGCTGCCATACCCTGGCAGCCATTGCTCCGGACGGGCGATGCGGCCACCACGGGCCGCCTGCGATCCTCAACCAAAATACTGTTAGCTATGAAGTTAACATGCTTTTTCCTGACGGTGCTTTTTCTGAATGTAAGCGCTACCGGCCTTTCACAAACCGTCAGTTTTTCCGGTAAGAATGTGAAACTGACTACGATCTTTTCCGCGATCCGTAAGCAAACCGGGTACGTGGTATTTTACGACAACAACGTCATCAACACCACGCAACCCGTTTCCGTGGCGCTCAAAGACGTTTCCATCGAAACGCTGCTCTCCGCCAGCCTGCAAGGCCAGGGGCTGAGCTTCTCCATTACGGACAAAACCATTTCCATCCGTAAATTGCCTGCCATACCGAAGCTGCTCATGCCCGCAGCACAGCAGGCGGTGCCCCTTACCGGTAAGGTCACGGACGATACCGGGCAGCCGCTGCCCGGTGTAACGGTGCTCATCAAAGGCACGCAAACCGCTACCATGACGGATGAAAAAGGAGAGTTTAAACTGCCGGATGTAAAAGACAATGCGACTATCGTATTCTCCTACATCGGGTTTGAAAAACAGGAACAGGAACTGAACGGCAGGCGCAGGCTGGAGATCAAAATGCTGCTGGCGGACAACACCGCGCTGGAAGGTGTGGTAGTAGTGGGTTATGGCTCTGTGAAAAAAAGCGACCTCACCGGCTCGGTGTCCGCTGTGCAGGGAGATGCCATCACCGCCCGTAAAACCACTAATATTTCTTCCGCTTTGCAGGGCGCCATGCCTGGTGTGATGGTCACCCGCACAGGCAACGCCCCGGGCGCCACGCCCTCCATCAGGGTGCGCGGCATTACCACCATCAGCCCTGCGGGCGCTAACCCGCTCTACATCCTGGACGGTGTGCCCATCGACGATATCAACTCCATCAACCCGAATGATGTGGATAATATCTCCGTACTGAAAGACGCAGCTTCAGCTTCCATCTACGGTTCAAGAGCGGCCGCGGGTGTTATCGTCATCACCAGTAAAAGGGCCAGGAACGGGCAGCTGAACCTGGATTACACCTATGAATACGGGATCGAAAAAGCCACCAAACTTCCCGGTTATGTGGATGCCGTGCGTTATATGCAGCTCACCAACGAGCTTCGCTGGAATGATAACGGCAACAATGCCAATGAATATCCCACCTACACCAAAAATATTATTGATAACTATCACGACCTGCACGCGCAAAACCCTGACGAATACCCGAATACGGACTGGCGCGGCCTCATCCTCCGCAACAGCGCGCCGAGGCAAAGCCATATCATGAGCCTTTCCGGCGGCGGCAAAAACATCCGCTCGCGCGTGTCCCTGGGGTATGATAAATCCGAAGCTCTCTATCCCGGGCGTACTTACGAGCGCCTCACCGCCCGAATCAATAACGACATTACGATTTCAAAATACCTCTCCGCCAGCGCGGACATCAACTTCCGCCGTACTACCATCAAGGAACCCGTGACCAATCCCATGTACAAAATGGGCATCGTACCGCCTATTTACGCGGCCATGTGGTCGGACGGGCGCATCGGCGCGGGGAAAGATGGCGCGAACATTTACGCGCTGATGAAAGAAGGCGGGTTTTACAACGACTGGTACAACCAGATCGGCGGCAAGATAGGCGTGGATTTTACGCCGATCGAAGGGCTGAAGTTCTCCGGCGTGGTATCTCCTTTCATCAACTTCAACAAGTTCAAACATTTCACCCGCAAGCTGCCTTACACATCCTGGAATAATCCCGGCTCCGTTTCCGGCTACATCGAAGGCGCCACGGAAACCAAACTGGATGAGGACCGTAACGACAACTACCGTTACACTATCCAGTTCATGGCCAATTACGAGAAAAAGATCGGCAGGCATAATTTTAACCTGCTGGCGGGTTACGAATATTTTCATGCCTTCAATGAGGAACTGGGCGCTTACCGCGGTCAGTACGGGCTGAGCAGTTATCCCTACCTGGACCTTGGCCCGCTGGAATTCCGGGACAACAACGGCCGTGCATGGGAAACGGCCTACCGTTCATGGTTCGGACGCGTGATGTACAGCTACCACGACAAATATTTATTACAGGCCAATATCCGTTACGATGCATCATCCCGCTTTGCGCCGGGTTACCGCTGGGGCTCCTTCCCTTCGGTGTCCGCCGGGTGGATCGCATCGCAGGAGAACTTTATGCAGGGCACGGCCAGCTGGCTGTCTTTCCTGAAGCTGCGCGCTTCATGGGGCACGCTGGGCAATGAAAGGATCGGGGACTATCCCTACCAGGCGCTGCTCCGCTTCGAGAACAATTCCCTGTTCTATAAAGGTAACGGTGTGGTGAGCGCACAATCCGCCGCTCAATGGCAATACGCCATCCGCGATATTTCCTGGGAAACCACCCAGTCATTCGACATCGGCGCAGACGTGAATTTTATGGACAACCGCCTGCGCATCACCGGCGATTATTTCCGCAAAACCACGCGCGACATGCTGCTGGAACTGGAGATACCGGATTACATCGGGTACGACAATCCCTACCAGAACACCGGTAAGATGTTCACCAAAGGCTGGGAACTGCAGGCCGGCTGGTATGATAAAAAAGGCGATTTTACTTACAGCGTGTCTGTGAACATGTCGGACTTCATCACCAAAATGGGGGACCTGGGCGGAACGGAGTTTGTAAATGATACGATCAAAACTTATGGCAGCGAATTCAACGAATGGTACGGTTACCGCGCGGATGGTATCTACCAGACGCAGGAAGAAGTGGATAAATCGGCCAAACTGAACGCCAACGTACGCCCCGGCGATATCCGGTACCGCGACATCAGTGGCCCCGCCGGTGTGCCGGATGGCAAGATCTCTCCCGAATATGACAGGGTGTTGCTGGGCGGTTCTTTGCCCCGTTACATGTACGGCGCGAACCTACAGGCGGGTTATAAGAACTGGAGCCTCGGTATCGTGCTGCAGGGCGTAGGCAAACAGAACGTACGCCTTACAACGGACATCGTGCGGCCGCTGTTGGAAAACTACGGTGCTTTCCCCGCTATCCTTGACGGCAACAGCTGGAGCAAATACAATACGCCGGAACAGAACCAGCATGCGAAATATCCCCGTTACACCAACACAGCGGCCGGCAACAACTACGCCATGTCCGACTTCTGGATGATCAACGGGGCGTACTTCCGCCTGAAAAATGTGAACCTGAGCTACAGCCTGCCCAAACACCTGCTGACGCAGCTGCACATACAGGATGTACGCATCTACGGCACGGCAACGGACCTTTTCTCCGTGCACAATTTCCCGCGCGGCTGGGACCCGGAGAATCCGTATCTCGGTTATCCTATCACGGTATCGTACGTGGTGGGCGTATCTGTTAAGTTTTAAACCGCCAATTATGAAACAAAAAATATTCATTGCCTGCATCAGCGCGTTCCTGCTGGGCGCCTGCGGAAAACTGGACCTGAACCCGCTGTCCGACGGCTCCAGCGAAACCTGGAACTCCAACGCGGAAGAAATAGAAATGTCCCTCAACGGGCTGTATAAAGATGTTTTCTGGCCCAGGGACGAGGACGACTGGACGGATGATTTCCTTTACCGGGATGTAGCTACACCCGTTACCGGCGCTACCATCAATGGTGAGACGCAATTCGTGCAGGACTGGTGGAGGAACACCTACAAGGCAATTGCCCGGGCTAATAACATTCTATCCAGTATCGGCCGTGCTTCCGGAGTGCTGAGCGCCGCGCAGATCAGCCGTTATACCGCAGAGGCAAAGTTTGTTCGCGCCAGTATGTATGCCAGGCTGGTATCGCATTACGGCAATATTATTTACACAGAAACCGCACTGGATATAGAAGAAGCAATGACGCTGAAGCAGGAGGATAAAAGTGTGGCGATGCCGAAGATATATGCTGATTTTGACGAAGCCGTGCTGAACCTTCCCAAAACATACGGCGCCAGTGAACTGAAGCGCGCTGCGTCCGGCTCAGCACTGGCAATGAAAGCAAGGTTTGCCCTGCAAATGGGCGATTATGCCACCGCCGTTACCGCAGCCAAAGCCTGTATGGATCAGAACGTGTACAAACTGCACGCGGATTTCGGCAGCCTGTTCCTCTCCAAAACCAAAAATTCAGTAGAGACCATTTTCGGCCTTCCCAGGTCTGTAGCCCTGAAAGTGACGCAGGGAGACCTGCAGAACTATGTGCCGCGCAACGCGGGCGGATGGGGCGCTAAAAACCCTTCCTGGGACCTGCTCTGCTCCTTCCTCTGCAAAGACGGCCTTCCGATAGACGAATCTCCTTTGTATGATCCGCGCAAACCCTTCCTGAACCGTGACCCACGCTGCGCCGCTACTATCCAGGAATTCCAGAAGCCACACCTGGGTTACACGTACCAGCCTCATCCCGATTCGCTGACCGTATGGAAAGAGTCCGATCGGAAATACGTGGAGAATAAAGACACGCGTTCCGTTGCTATCTTCGCTTCCTATAACGGGCTGGTGTGGAAAAAAGGCGTGGACGGAGACTGGTTGCTGAACTCCTGGACTGCGGAGCCGGACAAAATCATCATCCGTTATGCCGATGTGCTGCTGATATATGCCGAGGCAAAAATTGAACAGAACCAAATTGATCAGACCGTACTGGATGCGATCAATGCCGTGCGCGCCCGCGCTTATGGCGTACCGGTGACCAGCACAACGGACTATCCCGTGGTGACGGTTACCGATCAGGCGGCGCTGCGCAGCATATTGAGAATGGAAAGAAGAATGGAATTTGCATTGGAAGGCGTGCGTTATATGGACATCATCCGCTGGAAGATCGCGGAGAAAGTGCTGAACACGCCTAACTACGGCCTGCTGGACCCCGCGGACCTCCGCACTAAAGTAGTGCAGCCCGGCCTGTGGTTTTTCCCGCAAACGCCGGCCATTGATGAGAACGGCAGCGCCAATCTCACACCCATGTATACCGCCGGCCTGATCAAACAGGTGGCACTTAGAAAATTTGACCAGACACGCCAGTATCTCTGGCCTATTCCAACTTCAGAGGTGCTGAGCAGCCATCTGACACAAAACCCGAATTATTGATGAAGCGGATGAAAATGATACTGCTGGCGGGCCTGCAATTTGCAGGTCTGTCAGCCTTTGCACAGGCAAACAAATATCCTTCCTACAGCGGCGTATATCCTCACCTGGCGATGTACAACAACGAAGGCGAATGTGGAACAGGCGCGGTAGTACCCTGGGCCGGTAAATTGTGGGTGATCACTTACGGCCCGCATTTACCGTTCGGCTCGTCGGACAAACTCTATGAGATCTCCCCCTCGCTGGAACAGACCGTACGCCCGGAAAGCATTGGCGGTACACCGGCCAACAGGATGATCCACAAAGAAAGCAACCAGCTTTTTATCGGCCCCTATGCGATAGACGGCAGCGGCAAGGTGAGGGTGATCCCCTACACGGTAATGCCGGGGAGGCATACCGGCAACGCGCGCCACCTTACCGATCCTGCTGGTAAGATCTATTACGCCACCATGGAAGAAGGGTTTTATGAAGTGGAGGTAAAGACGCTGCAAACCACTATGCTGTATAAGGACGGGAACGAGAAACCGAAGGAAAAAGATGAAGGCAAAAATTACCGTAACGAACTTTTGCCCGGCGCCCACGGCAAAGGCGTGTACAGCGGCCAGGGCGTGATGGTGTATTCTAACAACGGCGAGCCCGGCCCGCAGGCACTGAAACAGTTTGATATCGAATCCGGTTCCCTTTCCGAATGGGACGGCAAAAACTGGAAAGTGGTGCGCCGCAATCAGTTCGTGGAGATCACTGGTCCCGGCGGTGTTGATGGCAATAAAAACCCCGCCACGGATCCCATCTGGGCTACGGGCTGGGATCATAAATCCGTCCTGCTGGGCGTACGTGACAACGGCGGCTGGCATTTTTTCCGCCTGCCCAAAGCCAGCCACAGTTATGACGGCGCACATGGCTGGAACACAGAATGGCCGCGCATCAGGGATATCGGCGCGCCCGGTAAGCCGGATTACCTGATGACAATGCACGGGCTTTTCTGGCGTTTCCCGGGGGATTTCAGCAGTACGCATACCGCAGGCATCCGCCCGCGCTCCGCGTACCTGAAAGTGATCGGAGACTATACCCGCTGGAACAACCAGCTGGTATTCGGTTGTGATGATTCCGCACAAAAAGAATTCCTCAACAAACGGAAAACAAAAGGCAATATAGAAGGCCCGGGCCAATCCAATTCCAACCTCTGGTTCACCGCGCTGAACCTGCCGGACCAGCTGGGCCCGAACACAGCGGAAGGAGCGGTATGGCTGAATGAAGATGTAAAAGCGGGGGAACCTTCGGAACCTTTCCTGTTTGCCGGATGGCCGCAGCGCGCAGCCTGGGTAAAAAATAACAGCAATGCCAATACGACATTTACCTTTGAAAGCGGCGAACAAAAATGGTCGGTAATAAAAACGATCAGTGTACCCGCGGGCGAAGCCGCACAAGTGGTATTTCCCGCCACAGCAACCGGTGAATGGATACGTGTAAAAACAGATGTGGCTTCGAAAGTGACTGTTCAGTTTAATTACGCCCAAAAAGATACCCGCGGAAACATTCCAGCGACTATCTTTAATGGACTTTCGAAAGTAACGGAGACCACAACAGATGGTGGGTTGATCTACGGCCTGGGCGATAACCGCAGGGCATTGGGTATGGCCGCCGGTGACGGTTATTACGAACTGAATGAAAAAATGGAGCTGCAACGCAAAGAAGATGCTTCCGCGCTTTCGTTCATCAAAGAAAAATTTGCCATTCCGAAACAGGCGGTGACGGTGGAAGCCGCTTCCGTGCTGATTGTGGATGACAACGGCCGCCGCTGGCGCCTTCCACTGGGGAATAAAGCCTTCACCGGCCTGACGGAACAGGGCGCCCTGCGCATCTGCCGCGAAGTGGCTACGGAAAGGGACCTGCTGAACTGCCACGGTACGTTTTACGAGCTGCCCGCGGAGAACGCGGACGGTTACGCCAAGATACGCCCGGTAGCGTCGCACAATTTCCGCATCAATGATTATGCGTCTTACCGCGGCCTGCTGATCCTGACCGGGATCAACCCGGCCGCCAAAAGCCCGCGCATCATTCGTTCGGCGGATGGCAAGGCAGCAGTATGGGCCGGTGTGATAGACGACCTCTGGAAACTGGGCAAACCCACCGGAAAAGGCGGCCCATGGTCTTCCTCCGCCGTGAAAGCAGGGGAGCCCTCCGATCCTTACCTGGTCGCGTTTTACGACCAACGAAGTTTGCAGCTTTCACACGAGGCCAATGCATCCATTGTTTTTACGATAGAAATGGACCCGGTTGGCAACGGTGTGTGGATGAAATACAAAACGATCACCGTGAAACCGGGCGAAACATTCCGCCACAGTTTCCCGGAAGGCATACAGGCACGTTGGATCCGCTTCACCGCGGACAAAGACTGCGAAGCCTCTGCCATACTGGAATACAAATAGAACACCATGCGCCTGTGCATCCTGATGATATTATGCCTGGCTACCGTCAAAGCGGCCGCCACATCTCCTTCCCTGACCGATACCCTTCGCCGGTTCGAGATCAGGGAGGGGGATACAACGGCTTATACCCTGAACCTGGCGCTGGATAAAGAAGGGAAACCGAAATATTTTTTCCGGAACATCTTCACGCCTGTGTGTAATACCGGCGAATGCAGGCCGGTGTACATCAATCTTTACTGGGACCTGCTGGGCAATTACATCCGGTACGATCTCCCGGGAGATGAAGTGCTCACCAAAACCGATCACCGCGATTTCAGGGAAGAAGATTACCGCAAACTGCAAACCATCCTCGCGAAAGAATCTTCCATCTTCTCCGAACTGAAAATGGAAGACCTGGTGGTGAAAGGCACGGAGAACATTTCCGATTCGGCGAACCTACGTACCGGTGCCACTTTAAAGACCATCAAAAATGATGTGATAGAAGGGGCGGTATTCACCTGCTACACACTCTGGCATTTCGCGCACGGCCCCACCTCGGAGCAGATCAAAAAGATCACCACTACGCTGGAAACGCCCGCCATGCTGCACGGCTTCCTGCGGAGCGGCAACCATCATTACCAGTATTGGGCCATGGAAAAAGTGATGGATACCGCCGGGAAAGTAAAGACCGGTTACGAAGAAGATATTTCCGGCATCATCCGTGGCAATAATATTTTCACCGCGCGGTACGCCCTGCAAAAGGTACACCCGGATTATTTCCAGTCCTCCAAAAGACAGGCCTGGATCTGGAATACCTACAGCAATGCTGTGTATCCCCTGCAAATGGCCATTCTCAAAAAACTCGCGGACATACCCGTGAATGACAGGCTTTGTGAAAAAATAGCCGCCTCTGTTACCGATGGGAACTATGAACAATTAAAAGCCAAACTGAAAATACTGGCTGCCCGCCCGCAACTTTCCGGCAAGACCTTAAAAAAGCTGGGGGAGCAACTATCCGGCCCTGGTATGGGAGAAGATATTTACAACACATTAAAACAGCTGAACCCGGCGGATAAAGCCGTTCAGCACCTATTATCACAATACGAAACGAAAAACGAATGATATGGCAAGAATAAAAATCCTGTTCCTTCTGCTGATCTTCCACGCAGCAGCCTTTGCCCAGCAACACGTATATGTGGAAACGGAATCTTTTACGGAGAAAGGCGGCTGGGTGACAGACCAGCAGTCGTTTGTAGTGATGGGCTCCTCTTACCTGATGGCGCACGGCATGGGGCGGCCTGTAAAAGATGCCTCCACCACCGTAAGATTCCCCGCCAAAGGAAAGTACCGCATGTGGGTGCGTACCAAAGACTGGGCGCCGTTCCCCACCGGCCCGGGTAAGTTCACCATCAGCATCGACGGTCAGCAGGCCGGGCAGGTGATGGGCGCCAGCGGCAACGATGCCTGGAAATGGTACGATGCCGGTGTGGTGGATATTACGAAAGAAGAAGTGAACCTGGTGATGAAAGATCTGACCGGCTTTAACGGCCGCTGCGATGCTATTCTTTTCACCGATGCGCTGAAATTCACGCCGCCCAATACGCTCAAAGCCCTCAACGAATTCCGTAACCAGGTGCTGCACACTTCCGCAGCTTCTCTGGATGGGGGACAGTTCGATATCGTTATAGTAGGCGGTGGAATGGCAGGCACCTGCGCAGCTATCTCCGCAGCGAGAATGGGCCTGAAAACCGCACTGATACAGGACCGCCCGGTGTTGGGAGGGAACAATAGCTCGGAGATACGCGTGCATCTCAAAGGTGATGTGGACAAGAACCACTATCCCAAGCTGGGCCGCATCGTGCGTGAAATGGACAATGGCGACCCCGGTAACGGCAACCCGGACGCAGCGGAATACGGCGATGCGCGGAAGATCTCCATCGTCAAAGCAGAGAAGAACCTGCATTTGTTCCTCAACACCCACGTGTACAAAGTGGAAATGAAAGACAACAAGATCGCGGCAGTGATCGGCAGGAATATTACCACGAACCAGGACACACGTTTCACCGGTACCTATTTTTCCGATTGCACCGGCGATGGTACAGTAGGGTACCTGGCAGGGGCAGATTTTCGTCATGGCCGCGAAAGCAAAGCTGAAACCGGCGAATCGCTGGCCTCTGAAAAGTCAGACAGCTTTACGCTCGGTACTTCCAACCTCTGGGCTTCCCTGGAAAAAGATACTATTTCCAGCTTCCCTGAAACGCCCTGGGCTATACAGTTCTCCGACGAATATCATATAGACGATACAAAGGCGGACTGGGAATGGGAAACAGGCTTTGGTAATTTCAACACCATCACCGACGCGGAAAAGATCCGCGACCATAACCTGCGCGCCATTTACGGCAACTGGTCTTACCTCAAAAAAAATAAAGCCGACAAATACGCAAAACGTGAACTGGCATGGGTGGCCTACATCGGCGGAAAACGCGAGTCCCGCAGGATCATGGGCGATCACATACTCACGCAGATGGATATCCAGGAAGGGAAGTTTTACCCTGACGGCACCGTTACCGCCACCTGGACCATCGACCTGCATTTCCCCGATGAAAAGAACAGCAAATATTTTGAAGGCCAGGAATTTTTCGCGGGCACCAAACACATCAGGGTAGCCCCTTACACGATCCCGTACCGCTGCCTGTACAGCCGCAACATCTCCAACCTGTTTATGGCGGGCAGAAACATCAGCACCACGCATGTTGCTTTCGGCAGCACAAGGGTGATGCGCACCTGTGGCATGATGGGAGAAGTGGTAGGTTTTGCCGCGGCGGTGGCCAAAAAATACAACACCACACCCAAAGGCGTGTATACGGATCACCTGGCGGAGCTGATGGCCATCATCAAAGATGAAACGCCGCCACAGCAAACCCTGCAAAATCCTCCCGCCGGAAAATGATGTACCTGGCCGCTATATGGATGCTGCTGCAAAACGGCCCTCTGGTGAAGCTGGAAGGCTTTGCGCAGGGCACAGTATGGCATATGCAATACGAAGACGGCGGCCGGCGAAACTTTAAAACACAGGCGGATTCTATTTTCGAGGTCATAGATGGAGCTTTGTCTACATACCGGGCTGATTCCGAAATATCTTCATTCAACCAGTTTGAGGATTGGCGGTTTCAGTCCGGTCATTTTTATGAAGTATTACAGCACTCGGCGGACATCTACAAAGCCACCGGCGGCGCATTTGACCCCACCGTGATGCCCCTGGTGGAAGCCTATCGCGAAGGCAAACGCAGCGGCCGCGACTGGACGTGGAAGGCGGATTCGTTGCTGCAATATGTAGGTTTTCAGTACATTTTTTTCGACAGGGAAACCGTGCGCAAGACCAAACCTGATGTACGCCTGGACTTTGACGGCATTGCACAGGGGTACACGGTGGACGTGCTCGCCCGTTATCTTGAAGCGCAAGGCGTACAGCGGTATATGACTGAAGTGGGCGGCGAAGTGAGATGTAAGGGAACGTGGGAGATCGGCATTGAAGACCCGCAGCAGCCGGGGAAAGCTCTGCTCGGGATAAAGCTGACCGACGCGGCCATTAGTACTGCCGGTAACTACCAGAATTTTTACACGGCCAATGGCCGGACCTACGGTCATATCATTCACCCCAAAATAGGCTTTGTCCATCCCGATTCATTGCTGAGCGCCACCATCATTGCGCCGGATGCCGTTACGGCCGATGGTTTTGATACGCCTTGCCTGGTATTGGGTTTTGAAGGCAGCAAACAGCTGTTGCGGCGCGAAAAGAACCTTCAGGCCATTCTCCTTTACAAAGATCACAACGGCCATACGGCTGTTTATATGACCGATGGCATCAAGGCCCTGGTGGTACGGTAATTGTGATCATCAAGGCATGAAACAGCCCATTTTATACATCGTAGGCGCCTGCCTGTTAATGGCCTGCGCCGGCCGGCAGCAGCCGCAGCAAACGGATTCCGTGGCCGTAATGCCCACGGAAGATTCCGCCTTACAGACCACCGGTGCAAACCCGCCGGCCGTCAGCACGGAAGAACAGGAATTCCGCACTTTTTTCACTTCCCTGCGTGAGCTTTCAGACGGTACGCACGATACGCTTTTGCGCAGCATGGTGTATTTCCCGCTACCGCTGGATACGGTCAAAAAGACCCTGGCCAAAAAAGACTACCGTAAGTTATTCAGCGCCAAAATGCAGCAGAAACTCCATGCGGTCACTGATGAAAATATTACCAGGGTTGAGGAGAATCTGCCCGGTGAATATAACGAGCGCCTGCGCCGGATGACGGACAGCGGCACCGCCATGTACAGCGTGAAGATGGACGATACCACCCTCATTTTCGGGAAGGTAAGCGGGCAGTACAAAATGATCGCACTCAAGCGGTAGTTTTCGTATATTAAACGTATGAACATTCCACGCATCTCATTGATAACCCTGCTGATGCTGCTGGCGTTAGGCAGCGCGGCGCAAAACACCCTGCCCGATTGGGCGCTGGGCGGTTTTGTACGTGTACGCGGGAAAAATCCCGTCATTTCCCCCTATAACAACACCTATTTCTGGTGCCCCATGCAAAAGGATTCCATTGCCTGGGAATCCAACGATACCTTCAATCCCGCCGCCACCGTTCTTAAAAAAGACATCGTGGTACTGTACAGGGCGGAGGACAAAAGCGGCCAGGGCATTGGCCGGAGGACTTCCCGCATCGGGTATGCCATCAGCCGAAATGGCACCGGTTTCACGCGGAACCCCACGCCGGTATTGTATCCATCGGAAGACAACCAGCGGCAATACGAATTCCCCGGCGGCTGCGAAGATCCGCGTGTGGCCGTGACCGGAGACGGCCTGTATGTAATGCTGTACACGCAATGGAACCGCAGCGTGGCCCGGCTGGGTGTAGCTACTTCCCGCGATCTGATTCACTGGGAAAAACACGGGCCCGCTTTTGAGAACGCGTATGACGGGAAATTCCTGGAGCACTGGAGCAAATCGGCTTCCATCGTAACGCAGGTGCGGCAGGGCAGGCAGGTGATCACCAAAGTAAACGGGAAATATTTTATGTACTGGGGCGAGCACGGCGTATATGGCGCCACTTCGGAAAACCTGCTGGACTGGTCGCCCATCCTGGACGATACCGGCGGGATAAAGCCATTTATAAGCCCGAGAAAGGGATATTTCGACAGTGATCTGACCGAATGCGGCCCGCCCGCCGTGATCACGGATAAAGGCATCCTTTTGCTATATAACGGGAAAAACAGCGCCGGCAAAAACGGCGACAGCCGCTTTAACGGGAACGCCTATTGCGCCGGCCAGGTCCTATTCGACAAAAACGATCCTACCAAACCCATCGCCCGGCTGGATGTGCCTTTTCTCCGCCCGATGGAAGCCTTTGAAAAAAGCGGGCAGTACAAAGACGGGACGGTGTTCATCGAAGGGCTGGTATACCACCGCAAAAAGTGGTTCCTGTATTACGGCTGCGCGGATTCGAGGGTGGCCGTGGCCATATTCGACCCCAAACATCCCCTTCCCGGGGACCCTGTACCCGCGAAGTGATCCGGGTATTTGCGGAACGCCTGTCCTGCGCCGCTTATCATTTGCCCCTTGCATAAGCCGGATAATTGCCTAGTTTTAGCGTACTATCTTATAATCGACCGTATGTTTAAAATCAATGCCCTCCTTTGCCCTTTAGTACTGGCCGCAGGTTTGCTGCATGGCCAGCAGAAAATGGACTTCGAAAAGTACGACCCGGTATCCACCCTCGTAGTACCCAAACATCCCCTCAAAAAAGCCAAATTCCCTTTCATTGACGTGCATAACCACCAGTGGAGCCTGGGCTCCGGCAACCTGGACAACCTGGTAAAGGACATGGATGCCCTGAACATGAAAGTAATGGTGAATCTCAGCGGAGGCAATGGCAGCGGGCTGAAAAAAATGGCTGACAACGTAAAGGCCAATGCGCCTAAACGTTTTATCATATTCCACAATATCGATTTTGGCGGCATCGGTGAGGAAGGCTGGACAGCTAAAGCCGTGAAACAGCTCCAGGCCGACTATGACGCCGGGGCAAACGGCCTGAAGGTATTCAAAAACCTGGGCCTCAGCGTAAAGGACAAAAGCGGCAAACGCGTAACCGTGGACGATCCCCGGCTGGACGCCATCTGGGACAAATGCGCTGAACTGAAGATCCCCGTGCTGATACATACCGCAGATCCCAAACCTTTCTGGGACGATATGGACGATCATAACGAACGCTGGCTGGAACTGGCCACCCATCCCGGCCGCAAAAGAGGGGCGGACAATCCCGCACCCTGGGAAACCCTCATTGCGGAGCAGCACCGTATGTTCAAAAAACATCCCCGCACCACCTTTATCGATGCACACTTCGGCTGGTATGCAAACGATCTGGGCCACCTCTCCAAACTGATGGACGACATGCCGAACATCGTTGTGGAATTCGGCGCTGTGATCGCGGAACTGGGTCGGCAGCCCAAAATGGCCCGGCAGTTTTTTGAAAAATACCAGGACCGGATACTTTTCGGCAAAGACTCCTGGCAGCCGGAAGAATACGCCACTTATTTCCGCGTACTGGAAACGGCGGACGAATATTTCCCCTACCACAAAAAATATCATGCCTTCTGGGCCATGTACGGTATGAACCTGCCGGATGACATCCTGCGCAAGGTTTATTACAAAAACGCCCTCCGCATCATCCCCCGGATCGATAAATCCCTGTTCCCCTGATGCTTTTCAAACTGCAATAACCGTAAATTGCAGGTATGCAGTATAAAATGGCAAATCCCGTCAGGGGCACGATCGGCGAAATAAAATACCGCTGCCGCATAGAATGGCGCAATGGCACTTTTATTGCGGACGAGCCGCCATCCTCGGGCGGGGAAGATACGGGGCCGGATCCCTTCACGCTGTTCCTTTCCTCCGTGGTGTCCTGCACGCTGGCCACGCTCCGCATGTATATCGACCGCAAAGGCTGGAACATTCCCAACATCGCCATAAACGCCAATCTCCGGCAGGCTACCCGCAACGGGCAGCTGGTGACGCATGTGGACAAGGACCTGTATTTTCTGAGCCCCGTCAGCAACGAGCAGCGGGAAAAACTGATCAGCATTGCTAAAGCATGCCCCGTATCCAGGATGCTGGAAGGCGACATCATACTCACCACCCTGGTGGGTGAAACACCGGAAGTCTCCGCAGAAATGCTGCCACGAACAACCATTGATTCCTGATTTAAACTGAAACGATATGGCCGGAACTTTTGAGAAGATCAAACAGGCTTACAAGCTGTTCAAAACCATCGATTTTGAGAAACTGGACAAGCTAAGCCGCAAAGTGGACCTGCAAAAGGTAATGGACGGTTTTTCAAAGCTGGACGATGCCCAGCTGAAAGGCCTGATGAAAATGATGGACGGCGGCGGGCAAAAGAAAAAAGAACTGCCCGAGATCAACGGCGACTTCTACGAGCTGCACCTGCGGCTGAATGAAGAAGACCGCGCCCTGCAACTCAAAGTGCGCGAGTTCATGGAAAAAGAGATCAAACCGCTGGTGAACAACTACTGGCTGCACGACGAATTCCCTTACGAGATCATTCCAAAATTCGCGGAGCTGAACCTTTGCGGCGTTACGTATAAAGGATATGGCTGCCCGGGCAAGTCATTCCTCATGGAAGGGATCATTGCCATGGAAATGGCCCGCGTGGATTCGTCCATCGCCACTTTCTTCGGCGTGCAGAGCGGTCTGGCCATGGGCTCCATTTACATGTGCGGCTCCGAGGCGCAGAAGGAGGAATGGTTGCCTAAGATGCAGCAGTTGCAGGCCATCGGCGCATTCGGGCTTACCGAGCCTGAAGTAGGCTCCGGCGCGGCGGGCGGCCTCACGGTCACTGCCAAACGTACTGCGGACGGCTGGGTACTGAACGGTCAGAAAAAATGGATCGGCAATGCGCCTTTCGCGGATGTGACGATCGTGTGGGCGCGCGACCTGGATGACGGGCAGGTAAAAGGTTTCCTGGTGAGAAAGGGTACACCCGGTTTTGCCGTGGAAAAGATCAAAGGAAAAATGGCGCTGCGCATTGTGCAGAACGGGCTTATTACGATGACGGACTGCGTAGTGGAAGAAAAAGACCGCTTGCAGAACGCCAATTCCTTTAAAGATACCGCCCGTGTATTGCAGATGACCCGTGCGGGCGTAGCCTGGATGGCTGTAGGCTGCGCGCGCGGCGCCTACGAAAACGCGCTGGACTATACGCGTAAACGCAAACAGTTCGGCAAACCTATTGCATCGTTCCAGCTGATACAGAACCACCTGGTGGAAATGCTCTCCAACCTTACCGCCATGCAGTCGCTGGTGTTCAGGCTGTCTGAGCTCCAGGACCAGGGCATGCTCCGCGACGAACACGCTTCGCTCGCCAAAGTGTTCTGCTCGCTTCGCACGAGGGATATTGTGAGCAAAGCGCGCGAAGTGATGGGCGGCAACGGCATTTTGCTGGAATATAACGTGGCGCGGTTTGTAGCCGATGCGGAAGCGATCTATTCCTACGAAGGCACCAAAGAGATCAACTCGCTGATCGTGGGAAGGGCGATTACGGGCTTCAGCGCATTTGTATAAAAACATTTCTGATGAAATAGAAGGCGCCTTTACATGGGCGCCTTTTTTATGCAATAGAAGCCCGGATATGATAGTATTTTGCTTTTTGCTTGAAAATTACCTGGCAATTACAGGAAACCTGTATGGTACCTATAGAAGAGGTATAGGGAAGGCGGAGTTAAGGTGGAGATGAGGTGGACTTGATCCGTAGTAAAAATGGTTAATATTCCATCAGGGTCGGAGGGAGGTTGCTTTTTGCTTTTCATCCGGTAAAATCCACAGATGATGTAAATGATTTTCTTGCCCTGAGTTTTTAATATGGCCGTTTATTCTGAGCGCAGGGAGCGCATCGGGTTCATCAATGCGGCCTGCACGGAACGGTAGCCTACGGAGAGCACGGCTACTATTATGGTGACGAGTACGGCCAGCGCATAGATCCCCACGCCGATCTCGATGCGGTAGGCAAAATTTTGCAGCCAGCCGCTCATTACGTACCAGGCAATGGGCGCCGCTATCGCAAAAGCGATCAGCAACAGTTTGCCGAATTCTTTACCAAACAGCCAGAGGATACTTTGAACGCTGGCGCCCATTACTTTCCGCACGCCTACTTCCTTGGTCTTTTGCGCGGCCATAAAAGACACGAGACCGTAAAGGCCCATACAGCCGATCACGATCGCCACGATGGCGAAGAACTGGATCAGGCGCAGCAGCATATCGTCCAGCTGGTAAAAGCGCGCGATCTTTTCGTCCAGGAAATCATATTTGTACAGGTGATCCGGGAAAGTTTTCGCCCATGCGCTTTCGATGGCCGGCATTACGGCGCTGAGCCTGTCCGCATCCACTTTCACGGCGCAGCGGCCATACCAGCCGAGACCGCTGGTGAGGCAGATGGGTACGATGGGCTCATGAAAGGAACGGTTGTGAAAATCCTTTACCACGCCCACGATCAGGCCTTTCCTTCCGTCTATTCTTACTTCCTGGTTGATGGCCTGCTCAGGGGAGGAGAGGCCCAGTTTTTTGACGGTGGTTTCGTTGATGAGGTATTCCCTGCTGGTATCCACCGGGGACAGGTTGCGGCCCGCGGCCATTTGCAGGCCGAATACGGGCACATAACGGTTGTCCGCACCTTTGAGATAGATGGTGAAGTCTTCGGGCTTCTGACGGCCGGCATAACGGATGTCTGTAATGTACGTTTCATGTCCCGCGGGCTCTTCCCCGCAGAAAGTAACGCCTTCCACACCTGGTGTGGCGGTGAGCAAGGCTTTTAATGTACCGGTGGCGGAATGGTCGCGCACGGGCACAGGCAGCATCACCATGGCGTCTTTCTGAAAACCGAGATCGGCATGTTTGGCATACCGCATCTGGTTCGCAATCACCAGCGTGCCGATAATGAGCAGCTGCGAGATGGCGAACTGCGTTACCACCAGCCCTTTCCTTACATTCAGCCCGCCCGCGTGGCGGTGGGAGAGTTTACCTTTCAAAGCCGCTACCGGCTGAAACCCGGCGAGGATAAGGCCGGGATAGGAACCGGCAAAAAGGATCACCGCGATCAGCAATACCGGCAAAAAGATCATCAGCTGTACATCGCTGAAAAGCCGGATGCTGAGCGTAGCGCCGAACAAATGATTTACATAGGGCAACATCGCCACAGCCAGCACAAATGCCAGTATCATGGCGGATGTGGCGATGATGGCGGTTTCTGTAATGAACTGCCGGAACAGCTGCAGCCGCAGGCTTCCCAGCACCTTCCGTATCCCGATCTCTTTGGAACGGCTCAGGGCCTGAGCGGTAGCCAGGTTGATGAAGTTCACGCAGGCGGTGATGACGAGGAAAAGCCCCGTGAGGGAAAGCGCCCAGAGGTGTTGCCTGGCCACTTTACCGTCTATTTCGGTGTTAAAATGGATATCGGATAAAGGCTGCAGGCTGAACTGAAAACGGGTGTCCTGCTGCTGGTTATAATATTTGTTGGAGAAGGCCGGGAAGGAGCTGTTCACCATCGCGGCGGTGAGGCCCGGTTTCAGCAGCAGGTAAGACTGGTGGATGGCGGAAGTCTGGTACCAGTTATCTTTTGCGAAGCCGCTATGAAAGTCGTGGAGGTTCTGATAAGAAAGATACACTTCCTGGCGGCGGTCCGTATTGGCGGGGAGGTTTTGCAGGATACCGGTGATCCTGAAATCCAGTTTGTTATTATTGAACCGGTTGATCACGCGGAGAGTGCGGCCAATGGCTACTGTATTGCCGAAGTATTTTTCCGCCACGCGCTCTGTGATCACGGCGGTATTGGGCTCCGTTGCCAGGTCGCCTTTGGCGAGCGGGTAATGCATCATGCTGAAAAAAGCGGGATCAGCGAATGAAAAGCCGGCTTCCTCCTGGAATTTCTTGACGGCCCCGGGCTGTGGCACGCTTACCAGCTGGTCCTTAAAAGTCGCTACCCTGCCCGCTTTTTCCACGAAGGTGTAATCGCTGAGCATGGCTTCCGTCATCGGGGGAGGGATGCCCGGCTGCCAGGTAGTGCTGGCACCCTGTACGGCGGAAAGCACGCGGTAGATGCGGTCTTTGCCCGGATGAAAATCATCGAAGCTGAGATGGTATTTTACGAGGCTGAAAATAAGAATGGCGCAGGCAAGGCCCAGTGTGAGGCCGAGGATATTTACCAGTGTATAGGCTTTATTGCGTTGTAAAGTTCTCAGCGCGATCTTTAAGTAGTTCATCAGCATAATTTGAGCGCAGCAAGAAAACTGCCATACTGGAATGTCTTTTCATGTAAATAACAATGTTGTTATTACACATGTGAATAATTATAATCCCAGTCAGGTTTGTCCGTTTCCGGACAAGGCGTGTTCAATAACAGGCGCGGCCAGCTCCTGGTAGTTCCCTGCGGTGATATGCAGGCCCATTTTTCCGGCAATAGAGGCGTATATATCTCCCGGTTGCCGGCCTTCATTTCGCAGGAAACGGATGGAGGCATCGCCCGCGGATTTGGAGAGTTTACGGCCGGGATCGTCCGTGAGCAGGGGGTGATGGAAGAAGATGGTTTGCGGGAAGGGAGAGCCGGGTAAAAGACGGGCAAGGTACAACTGCGCCAGGGTGGAGTCCCAGAGATCCTGCCCGCGCACGACGAGGTCCACCGCATAATGACCGTCATCCGCCACGGAGCTGAGCTGGTATGCCGGGAAGCCGTCTTTTTTCTTCACCACAAAATCTTTCATGGACAGCGGCAGGGTGGTTTCCACCGTTGCACCGGAAATGGTCCTTACCGTTAATGGAGTGCTGTGATCCGTACGCAGCCGCCAGCTTACGCCCGGTTGCTCCAGCGGAATGTCTTTGCAGACGCAGGGTTTGGCGGCTGCCAGCTGGGAGCGGGAACAGGCGCAGGCAAATACCTGTCCGTTGTTTTGCAGTTGTTCCAGTGCCTTTTCATACAGCGGCATGCGGTGCAGCTGGGAGTACGTTGTTTTGTATTCTTCCGCATCAGCCGGCCCTTCCTGCCAGGGGATACCCATAAAATGCAGCGTGTCGAATATATCCTGTACATATTCCGGCGTTACGCGGTGCTGGTCCAGGTCGTCTATCCGCAGCAGCGTTTTTGCGCCGGTATGCTCCGCCAGCGCGGCTGTAACGGCAAAAGAAAAAACATTGCCCAGGTGAAGAAACCCGCTGGGCGTAGGTGCGATCCTGGTCCTGGAACGATTCATCCGGAAGTATTTATAACAGTGCAAAATAACAGTTTGTCCTGAAATGCCATCTAACTTGTCATTCCTCCCCACCTTACAAACCGGCGAATGAACGGATATTTGTAAAAAACACATCATATGGAAGCGGATATCAGGATAGCGGCAGATTCAGCCATTTCGGAGATGGCAGGGCTTTTAGCCTCCTGCAGCCAGCAGCAGGCAAACCAGGTACCCTTTGCCGGCAGCTGGACGGCGGCACAGGTGGCGGAGCACATCAGGATGTCCGTAGGCGGCTGCGTGGAGCTGCTGCAGGGCGGTGCCAAACCCACTACGGACCGTGCACCGGATGCAAAAGTGGAAGATGTGAAAGTGTTCCTCAATTTCGATATTAAGATGCAATCCCCGGATTTTATCCTTCCTGAAGACAAGGAATATGATAAAGACGCATTGGTGAAAGAAATGGAAAATATACGCCGCGGATTAAACGGGGCTTTAGGTGGCAAAGACCTCACGGAGACATTGACGGATTTTGACTTCCCGTTCTTAGGGCAGATGACGAGGCTGGAGGTGTTGCATTTCGCAACTTATCATACGTTGCGGCATAGCCACCAGCTGAAGAAGATCATTAAGACGTTAAGGGGAGTGGAGGTCTAGGAAAATTCCTCATATATACCTCTGTTGCACAGCCCGGGCAATTTGCCCGGGCTGTGCCGTTTTGTTATTTATCCATATTTTAGTGAAAAAGGGAATAATATGGAAGCCGAGCAAATACAGGTTTTTTATCCGGAAGCTCCTGCGCTGAAAAGACATATCGAATATTATTACTTTTTAAAAACGGAGGACGATGGGTTTTGCAGCAATTATTACGCTTTCCCTCATATCAATCAGTCATTTAACATACACCGGAACATTTCGTGCGAGATAGATCAGCTTTCCGTCAGAATACAACACGATCCGGCAAATGATTATTGCTGCATCCTCCAGGGGAAATACAGCAATCCTCTCCAGGTAGCATTGCAAGGTAAGCTTGATAAGGTGACGATAATATTTAAGCCCTTGGGGATTAATCATTTTATTAAACCTGCACTGGGGGATATTGCCAAACAATCATCACAAATATTTACCGCCTGGGACGGGGATGCATATTATCACCGGTTTTTAAAAGCCTTTTATCAGACAGATGATTTCAGGAGCCGTTTGCTGCTATTGGAGAACTTTTTACTGACACAATACAATCCGCCGGAAAAGGCAGCTATGCTGGAACCAGCCTTGGAAATGTTGTCGGATTTTGACCAGGAATACACGATCGGGGAGATTTCAGATTCGTTATCGCTGAATGCCCGTACTTTTAACCGTCTTTTTCACCAGTTTTTAGCGGTATCCCCGGTTACCTACCGGAAAATTGCCCGTTTCAGGCATTCCCTGAAAAACAAACTCTTCAGACAACAATTCCAGAATCTTACGCAGATCGGCTACCAGAGCAATTTTTACGACCAGTCTTATTTCAATAAAGTATATCGGAAGATCACCGGTGACAACCCCTCGCAATTTTTTAATTCCATTGCCAAACTGGCGGATGACCAATTGATACTGAAGTTTATCAAAAAGTAGATGCTGTCCGAAAAGTACAATCCGGGCTCATTTTTATTGATTTGTTTTGTACCTGCAAAATCAATACAATGAGATACCTGGTTTTTTTAATCTTGGTAGTCACGGGCATTCAAAGGTCTTCAGCCCAGGATAAAATTAAAGAGAGCCTGTATGCTGCTTCGTTAAAGGATTCTGTCAGGTATACGGTGTATTTCCCCGAAGACTGGGAAGGCTGGCATCATGGCGCCAAACACCCCGTACTGTATGCGATCAATTACGGGATGGTGGAAGGCAATTATCTTCAGGCCCAGGTCAGTTATTTCAGGAAATCCAGGATAGGTATCCCCAATAGCCTGATTGTAGTGGTTGAGGCCAGTATGAAACGGATGGGTTATAGTTATGAAACAGGCAATTTGTCTGCTGAAGGATTACATTTTGTCGATTTTATAAAAAAAGAACTGATCCCTTCGATTGAAAAAAAGTACAACACCTCCACATTTCGCGCTTACATCGGGCATTCATTTGCGGCAAGTTTTGGCAATTATCTTTTTTTGAATCGCCCGGGGCTTTTTAATGGTTATATGATGCTGGCCCCTGAAAAAACAGGGGAGGAACAGCCGCCTTTTCATCTTTCGGATGAGGCCAAAGATTACTACAACCATCACCATACCTTTTATTACACAGCGGTGGGCCAGTTCGATCTGCAACGAAGGCATGCCTATGCCCGGGAAATTCAAAGGGAAACCAGGCAACTGGATACAACCAGGTTCTTTTTCAGGTACGATAGTTTGTCATTGGCCAATCATAACAATATCCTGACGCTGGCAATTGAATTCGCGCTGGAACATACTTACCAGTTTTACACTCCTTATTCCGGCAAAGAAGAGACAGATGCGGTAAAAGACCTTGAGGCCATAAGCGCCCGTGTTCATGACATGTATGGTATTGAGCTGGAGAAGAACTATACATTTTATGCTCCCTTTGCCCAGGAAGCCATTACAAATAAAGACAGTGCGGGTCTTGTCACGATATTAAAATATTTCGACAGCGACCACCTGAAAGGCTGGAATATTATGCATTTTGGACAGTATTGCCTCCAGTTAAAACTAAAAGACAATGCAAGGCAATATTTTGAACGGGCTATGAAAAAGATAGAGAAGGAAGAAATGAATATCGCCGGGGGACCTGAGAACTTATTGTTCTGTTATAACCTTCTTGCTTTTGATATTTACGAACAAAAGCCTGAGAAAGGATGGGCATACCTGCAAAAAGGATTATTGTTATCTAATTCGGACAATAAATATTTACCCGGTGACGGTAGGATTTATTTTGACCTGGGCAAGCTTTCAGCCATCCATAACTATAAAGTGAAAGAGGGATTACAATATTTGTTGACCTATATATCCGATGATACCCGCTCTTCTATTGATATGGCGCACTACTACATAGCCCAAAACTATATTTTATTAAACCAACGTGCAAAAGCCAAACCTCATTTAACTAAAGCGCTGGAACTGAACAGCAACAATAAACCGGCTGCGCGGTTATTGAAGGAGATGTGATACCCGCCGACCTGCACCAGGGAATGAACACCCCATCTTACGATCACGCTGAAAAGAATACACAGCTATAATGCCCCGTCTTCTTTTAATATAGATTATCTGGAATTTACATTGTTTATCAATTACTTACATGTTATTGTGATTTTTCTTTATTATAGCAATAGTAGTACAGGCAAAAATTGGTGTTATAGCTTATGGAAGACTTTGATAACAATAAAATCATGTTGATTCATACATAAGTAGAATCTAACGATTATATAAAGCAGCCGGATTTTTATTAAATATTGCCAGACAAAACATGAGAAATAAGATCGATCCACTTTTATTGAAAAGGTACTTTGAAGGCAACTGCACCGCTAAGGAGAAAGACATTGTGGAGCAATTGCTGCAAACTGCCGAAGGACGCGATCAGCTTCAAGCCCTTATGCAGGATCGCTGGGAAGAATCAGGCCGCTATAAATTACCCCAGGAAAACATAGATGAGTTGAAGCGGGAATTCTGGAGCAGAGTGACTGAAATAGAAAGAAAAGAAAAGCGCGGCAAGCTGATTGGAATGAAAAGGAGAGATCTCCTCCGGTATGCAGCGGTACTCGTGCCGTTGTTTATTATGACATGGATAGGTACTGTAGTTTTCCGTGATGCAAACCACAATGTAAAAACAGCATCCCTGGATACCGTCACAAAAGAAAATTCCAGATTAAGCCGGTCAACATTTACGTTAAGTGACGGGACCACTGTACATCTGGGAAGAGGGAGCAAATTGAAATTCCCCAAAATGTTTCCAGGCAGCACCCGTGAGGTAGAGCTGGAAGGTGAGGCATATTTTGATGTGGCAAAAAATGCGGCGAAACCGTTCATTATCCATGCCGGCCTGATAGACACAAAGGTGCTGGGCACTTCCTTCAGGATAAGGTCATTTGATTCAAGCGATATTGAAGTAGGTGTGGCTACCGGTAAAGTAGAGGTGGCTAAAAGTACGCCGGGTTCAGGCAGCAATGTACTGGCTGTACTGACACAGGGAATGAAAGTGAATTACAGCAGCAACAATGCCATCGTTTCAACAGTAAATACAACAGAGCTGGAAGACTGGAAAACGGGCCTTTTATCGTTTGAAGGTACGACCACGGGCAATGTGGTAAAAGTTTTGCAGCGGTCCTATGACATTGAGTTTGAATTTAAGGATCCGGCATTAAAATCTATACCGCTGACTTTAAGTGTCAGAGACACAATGTCGGCGGATAAAGTAGCGAGGATATTGTCACTCGCGGGGGGATTTAATTACGAGAAATCGGATGGCAGGATTGTTTTTTATTAAACCGGAAGAATTAACGGAAACAGGAACTCCTACAGCCAGGGAGAAGAATTAAAGGAACGGATTTAATGAAACGGGTACAACCAACGTTTCGCTTTCCATTTTGGGAAAAAGGAGTGTGATGTCCGGCACATGCTATTGCCAACTATTTTCCGTGGAATATCCTGGATAGATACGCATTGATAAATACGCATTAATACTAGCTGCCGTATTAACGGCCGGGATACGCAATATTCAACCAAACTAACGTGAGAGTTTATGATAGTAGTTTCAAAAGAACTATCTGAGAACAGATATGAGAAAGATGTATGCCTTCAGGTATGTAGAAAATTATTGATAAGGTTATGTTTTATTTTCCTGGGACTGTGCGCGATGATTACACAGGCAAATGCACAGGCCCCGACCAAAAAAATAGATCTGCACTTAAAAAACGTTTCATTAAAAGAAGCGCTGGCAGTCTTCAGGAAAGAATCGGGTCTTCAGCTTTCTTTCAATGAACATCTTATTGCCGGATTTTCCGGGAAGATCAGCTACGAGGCAAAACAGGTAAGCGTTTCAACCGCATTGGAATCTATCCTGAAAGGGACCGGGCTGTCTTACCAGTTAGTAGATGGAAATATCATCATTGTAAAAAAAACAGCACTCACGGATCTGGCAGGCGCCAATGAAATTACGGTAACAGGCGTTATCCGGGATCCCGCAACAAAGGAGCCGGTGGAAGGTGTGGTGGTGACCAGTACGGGACACAATATCGTAGCGGTAACCAATAAACAGGGTAGGTTTTCTATCACTGTGCCAGAAAACAGCACGCTGAAATTTACGCATGTGGCCTATGTGTCAAGATCCGTTAAACTTGCCAAAGAACAAAGGGTTGTAGACCTGGATATAAAAAAGGCGGAACGTTTCTTAAACGAGGTCACCGTTACCGTCCGCAGAAGGCTCGATAATGATATCGCCGTGCTGGAGGAAAGAAGGCGCTCGGCAGTCATACAAGATGCCATCTCCGCTGAAATGATGGAAAGGACCGCATCCCTGACGACCACACAAGCCCTGCAGCGGGTGACCGGCGTAACCGTTACGGACGATAAGTATGTAGCCATCCGGGGGTTAGGCGAGCGGAGCGTGATTGCGCAACTAAACGGTGTACGCCTCGCTTCCTCCGATCCCGACCGTACGGCTATTCCGCTGGACCTGGTGCCTGCTTCCCTGCTTGACAATATTACCATTTATAAAACAGTCACCCCCGACAAGCCTGCTGATGCCGCATCCGGCATTGTAGAGCTGAAAACAAGGTCTATTCCCGATTCGCTGAAGCTGGAGATCTCCGCCTCGACCGGCTACAATACAACGGTAGGCATCGGAGGCAGGTACAATAGTTTCGTCAACAGCGATATGGGCTTTTTAGGATCAAAGATCAACCATAAAAATCTTGAATCCGATTTCCTGAACCTCGCTAAAGAATATCCCCTGGGCATGGAGTCTGTCCGGGATATGATGTCCAACGCCCAGTTTAGCCCGGAGGCCTGGAAAGAATCGGAAAGGATCAACCGCATTATGCAACGTTTTGATCCGGTACTAACTACCCGCTACAAGAGGGCGCCCATGAACCAGACGTATTCCCTGGTTTTTGGCGATCAGTATCGCGTTTTCAAAAAACATACGGTCGGTCTTATTTTAGGGGCTAACTATTACAAACGAATTACCGATACCTACAACGGGGAGTTGACCCAATACAGCATTTACCAGGGCGTGGTAACCGGCAATGACCAGATCTTCAGTTTCCGGAATATCCCCAACTACATTACGCCCAACCGGCTGTATATGGGGAAATACCAAACCTACAGGGAAAATACCGGCACGGAAATACTCAATTACGGGGTACTCGGAGGCCTGGCCTATCGCTTTAATCCGCAACATGAAATAAGCTTCCAGTATATGGGCAGCTGGGGCGGTGAAAACAAGGCTACAAATCTCTATGGCGGTTATCAATACACCGGGTTGCCCGGCGAGGTGAACAGCGATATTTATTCGATCAAACAAAGCTATCGCAAGCTGAGCACATTCAACTTGCAGGGCGAGCACAAGTTTGGCAAGGGGCCATATGCACCACGGTTAAGCTACAACGCGGCCACTTCGCTTTCTTCCCAGAACGATCCTGATTACCGCTTTGTTTCAATGGCCACCTACCTGCCCGATAGGAATGTATCGATTCCCAATCCGTTCTATACCTCGCCATTATACCCGCCATATGAAAATACCTATTCAGCCGACCGTCTGTACGTGCTTACTTCCGGTTATGTAAATGGATATGGGGTGTATGGACGCATCCAGGCCGAACCCAATGGCAGGCGATGGCGATTCCTAGAGGAGACGAACTACAACTACAAAGCTGACCTGAGTATTCCGTTTCAGCTGCTGGGCACGCGGCAGGAATTCAAAGCGGGCTTTAACTACCTTTTCCGCGACCGCAGTTTTACCGAAAACCTGCTGATGTTACCGGGCTCGAATTATACGGAAGAGCGGAATGCGCCTATTTACAGGGTTCTGGGCGACCTGGACCGCCTGGTAGGCTCCGACGTGGTGGGAATACTACCACCAACGGCTGCCCAACGCGAAGGCTCGGCGCCCATCGGGGGATTTTTATATAACAGCCAGAAATCGCCTAATAACTATTCGGGGTTCTTTGAAACAAATGCCTATTATGGCATGCTGGATATCCGGCTGGCCGATAAATTCCGGGTTACGGGCGGAGTGCGTTTTGAACGCACCGATATCCGCTCCACCGTTGATACGTCAAATATCTACCTGGATCCGGCGCTTACCGTTCCTTCCGAAGATGGTGGGCGGGTTCCGCTTATTTTCATCGAACCCAATTCTGTGTATACGGTAAAATACAAACCGTATTACGCGGTGAATGCCACATATATTTTTCGCAACAGGATGAATTTCAGGTTTGCGTATAATACGACCCTGGCCCGCCCTGAATTGCGTGAAAGGACGAATGTGTTTGAGTTTGATGCCTTCCAGATGGGGCTGGTTATTGGTAATCCGCAACTCGTTAACCAGCATACCCGGAACCTGGATTTCCGGTGGGAATGGTTTCCGCATCCCGGTGAAGTGCTGGCATTTTCCACCTTTGGCAAACAAATCAATCATCAGCTGGTCCGGGTATTTGACCTGCGCACCGAAGGGCTGAATGCCAAATTTCCGGAATATCCCACTATCCAATACCAAAATGATCTGAATACCGGGTATGTATGGGGTATTGAAATGGAAGCAGTGAAAAACCTGGGAACGATCTGGCCATCGCTGAACAACCTTTTCGTGGGCGCCAATCTTATGCTGGCGCAGAGCCAGATCAAAAAATCGGCGGAACGTTACCAGGCCAATCTCTCACTGGACAGGAACACTCCTGAAAACAGCCCGCTGTTTGAGCAGGCGCCTTATTCCTTCAACGGATGGCTGAATTATACCCATAAAAAATGGGGAACAGACCTGACAGCGACCTTTAACATCGTAGGTGAACGTTTGGTGCAGATCAATCTTACCGGCGAACCTGATCTGTATAGCCGGCCGGTTCCCATGCTCGACTTTGTGTTTAGTCAGCGTATCGGCAAAAGGCTCCTGTTCAAAGGATTTATGAAAAATATACTGGACCCTTCCATTGAAACGGTGTATTCCAGCTATGGTACAGGTGGTACATGGTATGGGAACAAATATGTGAACCGCAGCTATAAACGCGGGTCCGAGATAATGTTGGGATTCACTTACAAGTTTTTTTAATACAGTAAAAGACGTCAGGTATGAGACATGAGAGGGGTATTTTCCGTTTTTTGGTAAGCATATATTGCATGTTGCTGATCAGCTCCTGTTCCAAGACGAAACTGGATCATATGGTGGAGCATCCGGATCCCCGCGAACTCGGAGAGCTTTCCGCCGTACGGATTATCAACTCGGTGGAATTTCAGCATGTTATGGCCAATGGAGACAGCCTCACCAATTTTATATTGATTAATGGCGGCGTCGATTCTTATTACCCGCCTTTCGGCGGCGTTTGGAGCAACGGGCAACCCGGCACCACTTATTTTCCGGTGAACGGATTCCTTGGCCGGGAATGGCGTGTTCCAAAAGCCCTGGTCCGGGAAAACGGCCGGCTTGACCTGTTCTTTCAATCGATGGTGGGGTATCCCAACACGAATGTGGCGCCCGCCGTCAATTACAAGATCGGGTTGACCATTCAGCAAAAGGACAACAGGAAGATGGATTATTACCTGGGTTACCATCCGGATCATGGAGATTATTTTGTTACGGAGCGGGATGAAACGCCACCTTCAAAACCGGAAAACATCCGGCTCCGGGTAATTAACCTGACAACGGACGTGGAGGTAGGCGCAAGCTATTATCCCGGTGCTCAACCCGATTTGCACGGCCCTGTTACACTGACCTATGCCGATGGAACACCTGTGAGCCCTATTACCACCCAGGTAAGCACGGCTGACGGGGTCACGGATTATATAGAACTACCCGCGGGTACCTACCAGTTCCGCGTAATTTCCAAAGACGGCTGGATGATACCGGGTACCGACGGGCTAACGGACCATATGCTGATAGATCCGATAACGCTTTCAATCAGCTATCAAACTAACTATACCGATGCGCCTATCGCCCGTTACCTGGTACATGCGCCCATTCATTCCTTTCAGCCGGGAGGCGTATACACGATACTGGCGTATCCCAGCTCGTTTGCATACCTCCAGGCGGGCATTTTTAACAGCTCCAAATTCAGCCAGAACGCATTCCGCATTATACAGGACAATACACCGGCAGCAAATCTTAGTTACGCCAGGGTCCAGGGATTCAATGCTTTACCCGGCACGGGGGTGAGTCTGCGTGTGGGTGGTAGAACAGTTGGACGCATGCCGTATGGAGAAGCCTCCGGGTTCGAACAGTTGTCCGTGGGAGAAACAGAGATACAACTGCTGGATGATGCGGGAAAGGTATTGGTTTCCGCCACCCATCTGATCAGGCCCAACCAGTATTATACAATATTTGCTTTCCCGGATGCTGAAGGCAGGCCGCAAATGACGGTAATGCCAGGCGATCTGAGCGGGAACAACACCCCGATGCCATACCGGAAACGATTTATCAATCTTTGCCCGGATATTCCTTATGCCACTTTCACCACCGACAACGGCGCGCCTTTGGCCGGGGAACAGGTGACCAACCTGCAGCCGGGTATCGCCGTCACGGAAGACCCATACATCAATGGGAATGCGGGCCAGGCGCCTTACCAGATATTGGCCTACCGTTCCGAGCCAGGCATGGCGCCCGGCGTATGGGCCGATGATATCCCCGTGTTGCACAGCCGTGATTTTATTGCCAGAGAAGAACTCTATGCCCGCTTTAACGGCAATCTGCCCGCGCAGGAACCGGGTTATTATACCGTGGCCCTCATTGGCCGCACCGGTGCAAACGTGCCGCAGGCTTATAAAGCGAGAATGGTGATCATCAAACATAATAAGTAAACATGACACACAAAATATCATCTTTAAAGCGCCTGTTGTTTCCGCGATGCAGGACGGCGGGCATTCAACCGCAACGTTACCTGCGCTGCATGGTTATCGGTATTGTGCTGTTAAGCGGTTGCGCCAAGATCGATTTCAAAACCGTGAAAGAGCCCGCTTATCTCAGGGTGTTCAATAACCTGCGTTTTAAGGTAACCATTGAAACCCAGGACCAGGCCCTCTCTACACTCACCATGCTCATCAACCCGGTGTATGACGGGGATGGGCTGCCGGTATCGGCCGCTACCGTGGGCGATTTCCTGGTCACCCGGCCGGCCTACGCACCTCCTTATCCCTCTCACATCGGCAATTCATTGGATAAATATAATCCGGAGTTTCCCGGCAAGGAAAGAGTGATCGCAGGCCCCATCCTCAATGGCTTCGATCTCAGCTCATGGGCCCAGGTGCCTTCCGGAAAAATGCGCATTGCCTTCTATGTACGGCCAAAGAGTGAAGTGCCTTTTTTTGATCTCGAGGCACGATACCGGACGGCTCCGCTCATCGATACAACGCTGGACCTGCTGGCTGGTGAAGTGTATACGCTGCATGCGCTGGAGAAAGATTTTGACACGAAAGAAAAAGGCGTTCTCCTGCGGCAGGAGATCTTTCACAAACTGGCGCTGGCGGATTCGCTGGTCTACGTCAATTTCTATAACATGAGCGCCAGAGGCTTCTGGCAGGCAGACAGGAGCAGGAAACCGGAAGATATGAACACGCTGGTGAAAAACACGTATTGGGAGGATGCACTTGGCCAGGGCGTGCGGGATGAAATGAATGTGTATTGTTCCGTGTATGATGACAGGGTGCAACGTCCTACATCCCTTCCCTCTTTTACCAAGCTCTTTCTGACGCACCTGCTCCGTAATAATGAAAGCCCGGCCGCGGCGCCATACTACTCCCTGCCATTATTGACCGGCGCGATGGCGAACACCGCACGGTCCCCTTTTTATCAGAAATTCTTTTTGCTCGCTCCCGGATTCGATTTCCGGGATGATGAGCAGGCCGGAGGCGTGGAATCCAATAACCAATATGCTTTTTTTACCTGCTTCTCAAACGGGAACGGTGAAACAAGTCCGGGCGGGAACCTGAATTGGGGCCCGATGTTACCCAACCTGATCGTGACGACCCATTCCGGTATATACAATCCGCGATCTTTTGGTACAGTCAACAGTATTGAGATTGTAAACGGTTCCGTGCATCTCATCACGGTGCAAAGGGTATATGCCCCGCCGGTATATTAACAGGCAAAAATTATGAGCATGAAAAAAATGACGATATATGGTTGTTTCCTGGTGGTGACGATGCTGTCGTGCAATAAGCCCGATATCCGCCTGGACAATCCCAACGACGCCCTGCGGCCGGCTGCGGAATTTGCGCGCAACAACTATGCTTTCAGTTTATTGAGCGCGGCCATTGTAAAGGCAGGTTTGGAAGAAGAGCTTAATAAACCCGGAGCCCTTACCATGTGGGCGCCAACGGATGCCGCCTTTAACCGGATAGGTATTCGCAGCCCGGCGGATTTCGATAACTACGATACAGAGAGCCTCAGGCAACTGGTGCTGAACCATGTGCAGCCGGGGAAGCTGATGGTGGAGAGTATTCCGCTCGGTTCGGTGAATAACCGTTATGATAATGCAGCCGGAAATAATTCATGGTTAGCGCGGATAGACATAACTGCAGTGCCTACTAATCCCAACAGGACCATCAGGGCCTATGTGAACGGCGCGCAGGTGGGGATCGATAACCGGTACAATATCCCGCTCAGCAACGGAATTTTTCACGAGATATCGGAGGTGTTGAAATATGAAGATGCATCTGTCCGGGAGTGGCTGGAGAAAAAAGGTCATTATAAAGTGCTGATTGCGGGTTTGAAACATTTCGGGTATTGGGACATGCTTACCGACGACAAACAATGGACGATCATGGCGCCCGCGGACAGCATCTTTGAAAGGCAGGGCATGACGGTGGAAAGCGTGACAGAACTGGATACAGCGGTGTATGGCAAGCGTCTTTTCGGGGCCTATATTTTCCCGGTCCGGTTTTTTGTAAGCGATCTGGGTTTGTTTAAACTCAAACTATTTGTGGGCTCAGGCGCAACTGTTGAATTGGGTGTCTATACCCCGATAATGGGGGATGAAAGTTTTAGTAACGGCATCACCCCAATTATTGGCAGATTTAACGGACCCGGTTTTTTTGTGAATAAAACATTTCCGCAGGAAAGCTGGGATATGGTCTACACGTACGCGGTGTCATATCCCGATTACAGAAGTAATTGGAGCCGCTCCAATCACCTCACCCGCAACGGTTGTATCCATCATCTTGACGGTGTTGTGTTGTTACCTTATCAGGCACATGATTAAAATATTTGTTTTCAGCTATGGAAAAATATATAAATAATAATAGTTGTCAAAGCCGACGCATTACGCGAAGCCTTACAGTGCTGTTATGCTTTTTTTTGCTTTCCTGCAATAAGAAGGAATTGATGCCGGCCCCCGTGGGTGAAGCGATATCCTTTGTGGATACGACCATGAGCGTGACAGCGTATGCGGAAAGAGATACAGGGCATACTCTTTTCTGGAGGGCCTGGCGGAATAGCGGCATCGAAACAAAGCTCGCTGCAAACAATCCTGATTACCGTTTTACGCTTTTTTTGCCCGGTAATGCGGCCATGGAAGCGGCCGGGTGGAACGCCGCCCGGATCAGCAGAGCATCCAGACAGGAACTGGACCAACTGGTGTCTTACCATGTTACGCCCGTTCAAATAATCCCGGACGCCCTTGCGCTGCAAGCCGGAAATATTGAGCTGGAAACCATGCTGCTGGAACCGGACCATCTCGTCGCGCGGCGCACCGCTGGTGTGACTTACGGCCGTTTTGTCGACCCTTATCGCTACGACCTTGGTATCGTGGATGGACAAGTGCGCATCAACAACAAGGAGGCAGGAATGGCTGCGCAAAGTGCCGTGCTCAGGAAAGGCAGCATCTTCCCGGTTAACCGGATATTGCAAAAGCCTCGTAAAAGTACCCGGCAGGTATTGGTGGAAGATGGCCGGTTTACCCTTTTCCTGGGTATCCGCCGGTATAACGACAGCCTGTACAGCGTATTGGCGGCAGGCCGGCTTCCCCGGACCAGGTCCGTATCCTATGAACAAAACCAGTATGTATTGGGCGTAAACACCGTCCAAAATGTAAAAGCTAATAACCAGGCACTTCCCATGCTGGATTACCTGTCGGATTCCAACTATCTATACAATCATCGCAGCAGTCAGTTTATCATTACAAAAGAAATATACCAGACAACGCTTCTAGCGCCGACAGATGAGGCTTTTCGCCGGGCCGGCTTCAATACGCTGAACGATCTGATAGCTTTTAATCACCGGTTCCCTATGCCAAATCCAAGAGGCGCCGGTTACTGCCTGCCTACGGACAGCATCCTCAATCATCATTTCTTCGGGGCAAATGTACGGGCCTCGGAAAACGTGTTGTATAACAAAAACCTGAACTCGTATACTACCGGAATGTTTGGTCCCAATCCACCCATGTTGCTTTATTCAAACGAGCTTCGGAACGAATGGGTGGGCAATCCCATGAACAGGTACCTTAACGACGCTACTGCTCAATCGACTTCCATGGCACATGTTGCGGACCCTCTTGATTTTTCCCGGCAGGGCGGGGACGTAGTGCAGGTAAAAGTAAAAGGCTCGGAATATGAACCGGCCACGATCATTGAAAAAGATATCGAAACCTATACAGGGGTGATCCAGGTATTGGACCGTTTACTGATCCCCCCGGGAATGAAATTAAACTGAAACAACATGCAATACCCGATAAAACAACTTGGTATAGGTTTGATGGCCATCTGCTGGCTGGTGGCTGGCTGCAAAAAGCAGGATGTGTACCGGGAGATAGATTATAACCGCATCAGCGCCATCGTGAAAGACAATTATAATCTCTCCGTATTTGCTACAGCGCTGGACCGTACCGGGATGGACGAAACGCTCCAGGAAGAAGTAGGCCCGTTCACGACGCTGGTGCCTTCGGACGATGCCTTCGCCCGTGCCGGCCTGGCTGACCTAGCGGCGCTAAAGGCCCGTTCCCTTGCCTGGGTGACCAGGATGGTAGATTACCACATTGTACCGGGGAAGTACGAGCTGCACAAATTCCCTTACCTCATTAACCAGGAAGTACGTACCCGGAATGGGGGCAAGCTCTATATAAGCCGCTGGATAAAAGATAACAACACGATACTGACCATTAACGGCGCCCGGGTGATATTGCAGGATATACCCGCTTCCAACGGCCATCTGCAGATCATAGACCGTGTACTGGAACCTTATGCGCACGCTGTATTGGCAGACGCTGTTACGGCGGATACGCTTACCCTGTTTGCCGAGGCGCTGCGCCGCAGCGGCTTAATGGAAACTCTCAGGAAGGAAGGGCCGTATACCGTGTTCGCTCCCACAAATACCGCCATGCAGAAAGCCGGTTATGCAACCATACAGCAGGTGAAAGACACCGATCCCGCGGTTTTGCGCGCGCTCTGCGAATTTCATATCTGCAACGACCTGCGTTTTGTAAACGACTACCTGCTTTCCATAGGGGCAACCAATACCGGCAGCCAGCGAATGATCAATTCGTTCACCGCCACCGTCACCCTGGTACCAAATGCGCAGGCGCCCGGCGAATATAAAGGCATTACGCTGCGCGCGCCCGGAAATACGGCCGATGTATCGGTCATCAGGCAGGATATCCTGGCTGGCAACGGTGTATTGCATATGGTAAATGACGTGCTGCGGCTGACGAGATGAAACCGATGGTAATCCTGTTAAAACAATAAAAATATTCAGATGAATAGTTATAAAGACGGCTCCCGCAGGTTGAACCGGTTATGGCTGGCAGTGCTCCTGCTTGCTTCGTTTGCCTGTAAGAAAAATGAAGACCGGCTTGAAAACGCTGTAGCGTTGACCATAACGGAGTTTTATCCCAACAGCGGAAAAGCGGGCACGCTCCTAACCATTGAGGGAGAAGGCTTTTCAGGCAAGATAGATCAGAACACTGTGCTTTTTGGTTCCGTACCGGGCGAAGTAGTGGCAGTGGATACGGCAGCACTGATCGTACGTGCTCCAAAAGATGGACAAACAGGTATGGTCACTGTCAACAATGGCTCACAGACCCGGGAAGTGGGAACATATACGTATCAAACGCTGAGCATAAGCCGCATCGATCCGGCTAACGGACCACGCGGATCGCATATCCGCATTTACGGAGCGGGGTTTAGCAGCATAACAGAACCGGCAAAGGTGATGATCAATGGCAAAGCGGCAACGATTGCCAACGCCAATGATACGCTGTTGGTGGCGGAAGTGCCTGAGGAAGCCGGTAGCGGCGCGGTAGAAGTGAACGTGGATGGTATGAGCACGAAAGGACAGAATTTTCTTTTCCAGGCCATCCGGCAGATCAAACCATTATCAGGAGGAACGGGCACAAAAGTACGGATAAGAGGAGAGGGTTTTGAATCCGCGGTTTCCGGAAACCTCGTCGATTTTAATGGCAAACGGGCTGTGGTGCTGGAAGCCATGGATACCAGCCTCCTGGTGCAGGCGCCGGAGGGCGTGGAAACCGGCCCGCTGTCGGTTACGATCAACGGCCAGCACATCACCGGGCCGGAATTTGCGATGGTACCATTGCCGCAAATCACCGAAGTAAGCCCGCTGAGCGGACCGGCAGGTGTAGAGATGATCATTAAGGGTCAATATTTCAGTACCGAGCGCGACGAAAATCATGTATTCATCAATAATAAAGAAGTAGCCGTAACCTCCGCATCACGCGAGGAACTGAAGCTCATCCTGCCCGGGGGTACCGGTGACGGAAAAGTAAAAGTAATGGTGAACGACCAGCAGGTGGAGGGCCCGAATTTCAAAGATCAGAACCTCGGTATCATAACCTTCAGCCCGGACAATGGGCAGGATGGCCTGCAGGTAACCATTACAGGCAGCGGATTTAATCTTAGTCCTGCCGCCAACCAGGTCACTTTCAACGGAAGCCAGGCGCAGGTACTGGAAGCTACGGCTACGACATTGAAGGTACTGGCGCCGGCAGGAGTTACAACGGGTGTGGTTCAGGTTACTGTTGCCGGGCAAGTGGCGGTCGCGCCTCGGGAATTCCGGAGAACAGGGATGGAAACTATCGCAAGCGGTATCACAAATGTGCACAGCATGACGGTGGATGCCACGGGTACGATATATGCGATAAGCGGTCACTCGGTTGTGAAAGTCAGCCCGCAGGGAGCGGTAACCGTCATCGCCGGTGATGAAACTCAAAGCGGGCGTGTGGACGGGACCGGGACCGAAGCGCGTTTCAATTTCAGCAATACTTCTTCTATCGTAATGGATAACCAGCACAATCTCTACGTTTCTGAAAGAGCCAACAATGTCATTCGTAAAATATCTCCTTCCGGTACAGTTACCGAATTTGTAGCACTCGCACTGCCCGGGAAAATGGTGATGACCCCCGGTAATGCAATCGTTGCTGAGGCAGGAACTAATGCCAGCCGGATCTCACCACAGGGTGCGGTTACCCGGCTGGTGCCTTCACGTAACGGCTTGCTGAGCGTTTTCTGGGTAACTCACGCTGTTGATGAAAATGGCGGGATCTATTTTTCAGACCAGTATTATCAATACGACAATCAAAACATTGGATATGCAAATCCTGTTTCCGGAGCGGTAACCCTGAACTTCTGGGCTGGTGGCGGCCCTTATGGCTCTGTCGACGGTATTGGAGCGCAGGCTTCTTTCACCAGTATAATTGGCATGGTGGCGGATGGAAACGGGAATCTGCTGGTTGCAGACGCTACTTATAACAATACAAGACTGATCCGCGGTGTCCGCATTGCCGACCGGAAAGTAACCACCTGGTTTAATTTTCCGCGGGGCAGCCAGGACGGTCCTTTGTATGAAGCGAAAGTAGATAACATCAATAGCCTCACCGTGGCGCCTAATGGAGACCTTTATTTCTATGACCAGTTTGGAAGTCCCGCCGGTGCTATCCGAAAGATTTTCCTCAGGTAAGGGCAATGTTTGTAACCTGGAAAAAATGCAAGCGGAATTGTTTTAAACACAATGAAAAGATTTATGAAGATGATATACAGGAAACTGATGCGGCCACTGCCATGCGTCATGTTCATGCTGGCTGCGGTGATCGCGATCACCTGCTTCGGTTCTATACCTGCCCGCGCCATGCAGCAGCAACAGATCACGGGAAAGGTAACCGATACGATCAGCAATCCCTTACCCGGCGCTAATATAACTATTAAGGGAGTTGGTAAAGGCGTAACTACGGATGCGAACGGCGTATTCACTATTGATGTTCCCCAGGGCACTGTGCTCATTGTGAGCATGACCGGTTACATCCCGAAGGAGATTACTGTTAACGGACAAACGAATTTCTCCATTGTCCTCCGGGAACATGTGCGGGTGCTGGAGGATGTGGTGATCACCGGTTATCAGACGCTGCGTAAACGGCAATATACCGGCGCCTCGTCAAAGGTAAAGGCGGCAGATGTGCGGCGCGACGGCATTACGGATGTAAGCCGTATGCTGGAAGGACAGGTAGCCGGCGTATCCGTACAGAACGTTTCGGGTACCTTTGGCGCCGCGCCTAAGATCAGGATCCGTGGCGCATCGTCCATCAATGGAGACAATAAACCATTATGGGTGGTAGACGGCATTATCCTGGAAGATGTGGTCAATGTGTCCAATGAACAACTATCTACCGGCGATCCTTCCACGCTTGTCGGCTCATCTGTAGCAGGCCTGAACCCTGATGATATTGAGAGCTTTGAAGTGCTGAAGGACGCCGCCGCAACTTCCATGTATGGCGCACGGGCCATGAACGGAGTGATTGTTATTACGACCAAAAAAGGGAAAATCGGCGCCCCGGTGATCTCCTATACCGGTAATTTATCCACTTATCTCAAACCCTCCTACGACCAGTTCAACATCATGAACTCTTATGACCAGATGTCGATGTATGGAGAATTGGAGCGCAAAGGCTGGCTTAACTATGGACAAACCGCGCGATCTCCTAATGGTGGCGTGTACACAAAAATGGCCGATCTGATCAACCTCTATGATCAGACCAATGGCGCCTTCGGGCTTCGCAACGATCCGGAAAGCCACCGGGCCTTCCTTGAACGGTATGCCTATGCCAATACTGATTGGTTCGACGTACTCTTCCGCAATTCCCTGATGCAGGAGCATGCCCTCAGCGTTTCCAGCGGCACCGAAAAATCGCAATTCTATATTTCCACCGGCTATTTAAAGGATAATGGATGGACGATCGGGGATGCTGTACAACGATTTACCGGCAACGTGCGGGCGAATTTCACGCCGAGTGAAAAGGTCAGCTTCGGATTAATTACCCAGGGATCTATCCGCGACCAGCGGGTTCCCGGAACATTGGGACGCCTGAATGATGCGGTGACCGGGGCATTGACCCGCAATTTCGACATAAACCCTTTTAACTACGCACTCAACACCAGCAGGTCTCTTACAGCCTATGACGAAAACGGGGACCTTGAATATTTCCGCCGCAATTTCGCTCCTTTTAATATTGTTCATGAGCTGGAGAATAACATCATAGACCTGAGTTTCATGGATTTTAAGCTGCAGGGGGAATTTCAGTACAGAATTACAGACAAGCTGAAGTTCGCTGTTGAAGGAGCTTACCGATATGCCAAAACCAACCAGGAACATAAAGTAACGGAACATTCCAACATGGCCGAAGCTTACCGTGCAGACGGCGATGCCACCATCCGGGCCGCTAATAAATTCCTCTACCGCGACCCCGATAACCCGGAGGCGGAACCGAGGGTGGTGTTGCCTTATGGCGGATTTTACAATACCTATGATATTAACCTGTCCAGCAGTAATCTGCGTAATTCCCTGGAATATAATGACCGCATTGGAGACGCCCATAAAATCCGGGCCTATGGTTTTATGGAGTTGCGTAACGCCAAACGCCAGTTCAAAAGCTTTAACGGATACGGATACCAGTTCGATAAAGGGGGGACGCCTTATGTGGATCCTGATTTCCTGAAAATGGTCATCGAAGCCAACCAGAATTATTACTCCATGGAATATCGTCACGACCGTTTCCTGGCGTATGGGCTCAATGTGGGTTATACTTACAATGATAAGTACAATCTGGGTGGCACTGTGCGCTACGATGGTTCCAACCAAATGGGGAAAAACCGCACCGCAAGATGGCTTCCTACCTGGAACCTGAGCGGTTCATGGAATATAGATGGTGAAGATTTTTTCCGCAGTCAGCAGGTGCTTAGCCGGGCAACCCTTCGCGCCAGCTATGGGCTCACAGCAAGCAGCGGCCCGGCTGCCAATTCCAGCGTAGTCTTCCTCAATCAATCGTCCCGGAGGCCCTACCTCACTGAAGTAGAGTCCACCATTCTTTTGGCCAACCTGGAAAATTCGGAGCTGACCTGGGAAAAAATGTACAAGGCAAATGTGGGCGCCGATCTTGGTTTTCTGAATAACCGTCTTTCATTGACCGTGGATTATTATAACCACCAAAGCTATGATCTGATCGGGCTTGTACGTACAGGCGGGATTGGCGGAGAATCCGTTAAAGTGGCGAATTACGCGAACATGATGTCCCATGGAGTGGACGTTGCCGTTAACGGGAAGATACTTGATCAAAAGGACTTGAAATGGGACGTCATGCTAAATTTCGGGTACAACAAATCCAGGATTACCCGGCTGAAAAACGAGCCCAGTATCTGGTCTCTGATCAATCCTGACGGAGGCGCAAAAGAAGGTTATGCCCAGCGGGGATTGTTTTCCCTGGATTACCAGGGATTGGATCCTGAACTGGGAGTGCCCCGTTTTGTGAATGAAAAAGGAGTGGTTTCAGGTTCCGTGTTTTTCCAGGACCTGAATACCAGCCATCTCGTATACAGCGGTTCCATTGATCCGCTGGTGACAGGCGGTTTTTCCAATGGCATTACCTACCGGGATTTCAGGTTGTCGGCTTTGATAACATTCAGTGCGGGCAATGTGGTACGATTAAAGCCCACATTTAGCAGCAGCTATAGCGAAATGGATGCGCTGCCGGAAGAATTTCTGAACCGATGGTTGTTATACGGAGATAATGCTGCCCCATCCGTTCTGGACGTACGGGAGGAAGCCAACCTGGTAGGCGCTTATCCGTATAATAACTACAATTATAGTACGGAACGGGTGGCCAAAGGCGATTTTATCCGGCTGAAGCAGGCGATGTTTTCTTATAATTTACCCGCAAAGTTTCTCCGGAAAGCAAACATCAAGACGGCATCAGTCAGCCTGGTCGGTAATAACCTGTACCTGATTTACGCAGACAAAGCTTTAAACGGACAGGATCCTGAATTTGTCAGTTCCGGTGGAGTTGCCATGCCCGTTCCGCGCCAGTTTACCTTTTCGTTGAAATTAGGTATGTGATAAAATTGACCATTAACATCAGAAAAAAAGAACATGAAAATAAAATCAGGTAACCGTACGATGGCCTTTGGCGCAATGTTGCTGATGGTGATGAGTAGTTGTGACCGCTATCTTGATGTGAGTCCGGATATGCGCACTGATGTAGATTCGCCTGAAAAGGTAGGCGAATTACTTGCCACCGCCTATCCCCAGGCGAATTACATTCCCTTTACAGAAACATTTTCTGATAATGCCGGGGATAAGGGCTCAGGGCTGGCCCCGCTGACTAACAGCGATCCCTACCATTTCCTGGACATAGGCGACATCTACCAGGATTCCCCCGCTTATTACTGGAATGCATCCTATGCTGCTATAGCGGCTGCCAATCATGCCCTGGAAGCAATTGCAGCCGCCGGGGATAACAAAGCCTATCTTCCTTATAAAGGTGAAGCCATGGTTGCCAGGGCTTATGCACATTTTATGCTGGTGAACCTGTTTGCCCAGCCATACCAGGCTTTTTCGGCAGCTTCTCTTCCCGGAATTCCTTATGTAACCACTGTGGAAAAAGTGGTGATCGGGAAATACGAACGGCATACCGTGGCTTATGTATATGAACAAATTGAAAAAGACCTGTCGGAAGGATTGCCGCTGATTGAGGACAGAATATATACATCACCGAAATATCATTTTACAAAAGCTGCCGCCCATGCTTTTGCCTCCAGGTTCTATCTTTTCAAACGCGAATATGATAAGGCATTGCATCATGCCAATGCGGTATTCGGAAATAAACGTCTTACCGACAGGCTCAGGCAGGTAAACAGCCCCGCATACAGGTCGCAGCAATACAGGGAGCTCGAAGCGCAGTATACCCGTGCTGATAACCCCGCAAATTTGCTCCTGGTGGAAGTACCCACGATATGGGGACGGAATTATGCATCGTATCGTTATGGATTCACAACGGATATACTGAACGAAATGTTTGATAAAACAAATGTAACGGGAGGATACTGGGGGTATAACATCTATGGAAGCGAATTGTACTACAATATTCCAAAATTCAGGGAACACTTCGTAAGGCAGTCGCTGAATGCCGAAACAGGCATCCCATACAACATCATCCCCCTGTTCAGCACGGAGGAAGTGTTGTTCAACAGGGCGGAAGCCAACGCCATGCTGGGTAACTATGAACAGGCTCTGACCGATCTCAATGATTATGCTTCCACAAGGATCATCTATAGCTCCGGAACACCTGTCTATATACCGGAAATCCATGAAATTACCCGCAATAAACTGCTGTCCTTTTATAACACCTACAATGTTCAGCAGGCATTGATCAACTGCATTTTAGACTTCAAACGGGTTAACTTTTTGTTTGAAGGCCAACGTTGGTTTGATATCATCAGGCATAATATCGGTGTGAAACACAAGACCTCCGAAGGCCGCATCCTGGTATTGGGCCCGAATGATCCCATGCGGTTATTCCAGATACCGCAGGAGGCACAGGGCTCCGGAATTGAGTTGAATCCAAGATAACGATACATTGACCGAAACCAAAAAATGCGATCATAACCGGAAATAATATGAAGAAGTTTATAACCTACATAATGGCAATGCTGCTGCTGATGCAGGCTGGCTGCCGGAAGGGGGAATCACTCCCTGACACCCCGATAATAGACCTGGGAGGTGAGACCTGGGTAAATGGCCCTCTCGATGAATGGCTGGAAACAGAATTCCTGGATCCCTTCAACATACAGGTAAAATACAAATGGGATCCGTATGAACTCAATTACATGCGGAACCTGGTTCCCGTAAATGAAGACAAAGTAAAACCGGTGATGGAAGCCGTCAGGCAGATCTGGATAAAGCCTTATGAACGGGTAGCCGGAGACGCATTTATGAAGACGTACGTACCCAAACAATTTGTACTGGCGGGGAGTGCCGAGTACAATACCAACGGGACTATTATTCTCGGACAGGCGGAAGGCGGCAGAAAGATCGTACTCCTCGGGTTAAACCGGTTTGATACGGCCAGCCGGATTGAAGTGCAGCGAATGCTGCACACCATCCACCACGAGTTTGCTCATATTCTGCACCAGACAAAATTATACCCTTTGGAATGGAAGGCGCTAAACCCGGAATGGTATACGGCTACCTGGTATAACAATACCGACGAAGAGGCCTACCGGCAGGGACTTATCTCTGCTTATGCAAAGGCCAGCCCGGATGAGGACTTTGTTGAAACCGTTTCCTTTCTCCTGGTATTCGGGCAGCAATACTACGATTCGGTCATCAATAGAACGGATGTACCGGAAAGGTCAAAACAGATATTGCAGCGCAAAAAAGAGATGGTGGTCGATTATTTCAACAACAATTTCAACATTGATTTCATAAGCCTGCAACAGGAAACCCAGGCGGCCATTACCGATTATCTGCAATAACACACAAAAGCAATCGTATGATTCAAATAAACCGATCTGGAAAGACAGGGCTGCTTATGGTGCTGCCACTGATCCTGTTTTTTTCCTGCAAAAAAGAAGAATTCGAAGGGCAAAGACCCGATGAACGGATAGCTGCTGCCCTGGACGCATATTATGGCACACTGGCTGGATCCGAATATGGGTGGAAAGGAAATCTCTTTCCCGCCGGAGGCAGGGGATTTGGTTTTTTTTTCAGGTTCGACCGTCAAAACCGGGTAAGCATGCTGGCAGATATTTCCGATCAGACACGACGGACAGCTAAGGAAAGTTCTTACCGCATCCGTGCTACACTTACCCCTTCGCTTTATTTTGACACCTATACCTATCTGCACCAGTTAGCGGACCCTGATCCCGCAGTCAATAATGGCACCCCGGGATTCGGATTGTATTCAGATTTTGAATTTTCAATTCAATATGCGTCGAAGGATACCTTGCTGCTAAAGGGTAATTTATTTGGGAGCCGGCTTGAGCTCATAAGAGCAACGCGGGAGGAAGCCGCAGCTTATGAAGCCGGTAACCTGGCCGCCATGAAACGCAGGGTTTCACAGTTCCTGGAAGACAGGAAGTTTACCTACATAGAAGATGCCGCCGGGAATATTTATACAACGGCCATTGATACAGAGGAAAATACTTTGATAGTTAATTATGACAGTGCAGGCACTATTGCCACTCAAAAGTTCGGACTCTCTTTTTTTGGTACAGATCAGCTGATCATGTCAATGCCATTCCGGCATGATAAATTTCAGTTCGACCGGCTGATCATTGATTCCCAAACCGGTGAATTGCAGGCTGCGCAGGGCGGTCAGCATTTTGTCCTGTGGGATACTGAAGTGCCTCCATTCGCTTTTAGTGCGATGTGGGGCGTTGGATACGAGAGCATTGTAGTGCCCATAGAGACGGAAGCGCAGGGGAATGGCGCCGAGTTCAACCTGAGGAGAACAACCTTTCTCCAAAATGCCAGGACGCTGCTCGCAGCGGGGACAACCTTTCCGGAAATGACGGTAACGATTGACCGGAAACAGCAGTTGTTGTTTGTGAATCAGCTTATCCGGCAAGGGGCAAATAATTTTAATGCCAGGTTTGTTTTTTCCTTTATACAGCAGGGAGACGAGTACACTTTTAAATACGAAGGAGCAACTGACGATAATGCCAAATTTTTAGAAAATGCATTTATACCTGTTTTAGAAGGATTTCTTTATGGAAAAATGCAGTTTGACTATGATTTGGAACTAAGTGAACTAAGAGCTTCAGGCCAAAGTGGTGGATTGCCTGGCTTTAAGTTTGTGGGCAGGCTTTAAAGGTTTTTAAAATTAACATCATGAAGATTTTGTCTTTTTATACGTTGCTGGTGGTTGCCGTATTGACTTCCTGTAAAAAGGATGGGTTAGAAAATTACCAGGTAGAAAAAACACACCCCAATGCCGAAGAAATGCTGGCTGAATTTACCCGCACCCTTCATTCCGGTTCCCTGGCCTGGCAGGCGGTATTGAACCCTAAGGCGGGTAAGTCTTATACGATGTTTTTTAAAATGGATAAAGGCGGGAATGTATGGACATTGCTGGATCTTAATCTCACCACTGCCCGCTCGCCAAAGTCCGGTAGCTACCGGCTGAGCAGCGATGCCAGTAATGCTTCCATCCATTTTTCTTCCGGCACTTACCTGGACGATGTAACGCATAAGGACGGATACCGTACGGTAGGTGCCGACACCAGTTATACCTTCAAATATATGCATGGTGACACCGTTATGTTATCCGGTAATCAATATGGTGATGAACTCCGGTTAATCAGTATCACGACAGAGGAAGAATTGCATTTTGAACGGGGGATTTTGGGGAATGCTTTTATCTATTTGTATAATTTTTTTGTACAGAAACCTTATTTTTCTCTTTCCACGCCTGATACAGGACCGGTACAGATTGTAATCGATGTTGACAACCGGGGAATCATCTTCTTCTACGGGAAAGATGGAGAGTTGGTATATGCGTCAACAGATTATTCCTACGGAGTGAATAAGATTTTGTTGAAAACGCCCGTCCGGATCGGTCCCTACGTGTTCTATGAATTGTCTGTTGATACGGTTACCGGAGCTTTTTATCTTGCGGATGGAAACAGGCGTTTTGATCTGAACGGGGCAAATATGCCGGTAATCCCGCTCCATCTCCTGTTGGGGAACGAGTATCCGCCCTATGTCTCTTTGCCTTCTCCTGAGTATGTTGAGCTGTTGCCGGGCTGGTCGGATGCATTTAAAAATACCTGGCAGCAATCCGCTGATGGTTTGCGTAACAGTGAGTTTCAGGCTTCCCTGCTGGTTTTTTCCTTTGGCATGGATATCCAAAGGAAGACCATGGACATAGAGGTGTTTTTTGCAATAGACAATGCCACTTACCGGGCTGTTTTCCCATATAAGTACACCAAGACAAGTAATGGTGTTTTCAAATTTGAAGCATTACCGCTTGATGTACAGAATAATCAGCTTCATCTTAATGCCTCCATTATCCAGCCGCATCTTAAACCATTACTGGACATGGTGCGGGATAATTCTTTCACGATAAACCTGCATGATTACGGAGGCGCCAGTTTTCTTGCGCAGATGACCAGCGTTGAACGCCCGGACATATATTTTACCGGGCACATGGTTCAATATTATATTCCCTGATCTGCAGGGTATCGATAGATCTCCTTTCCGCCAAAAAACTGCCGGCCGCCGATGTGAACGTATTGCGTTCCCCGGTGTGCCGGCATTTTTAATACTGATGAAATGAATGTGAGAGATGATGGAATTGAAAGAATATGGCAATCCTGTTCCTGTCAATTACGCGGAGCAATCGAATCTGGAAGTGGAACATCAGGAGGTAGGAGATGAATGAGCAAAAGCTCATAACAGGCGGGATATCAAAATCAGGATCAGGCCTTCGTTGTAGATGTTTATTCTCTTACGCAGGTAGTCCAGGGAGGAACTCATCTGGTTCCTGACAGTATGGATAGAAATATTTAAACGCTCGGCAATTTCTTCGTACGATAGATCTTCTTCCCGCTTTAACTGGAATATTTTACGACGTTGCTCCGGCATCTCTCTTAACATAGACTGGTAGGCGGTTTCCAGTTCATTGCTGTTAATCAGCATTTCAGGAGTTACATGGGTATGGTGTAACTGTTCTATTGTATTATCTACAGGTTCTGTAACAATATTCGATTTTCTGAGATGATTGAGCACGGCATTTTTGACAGATTGAAAAAGATAAGGCTGTAAATGCTGATCTGCCCGGAGGACAATATCCTGCTTCTTCTGCCAGAGCCTCAACATTACATCCATCGCCAGCTGTGTAGAAACTTCCTGATTTTTAAGTAGTGAATAACTGAACCCGTACAGGCGATTGAAGTAACGATCGAACAGCACGTTGAAATACCGCTCGCCTTCTCTGCAACAACCTTCTAATAGTTCAGAGTCCGTTAATGCAAGGAGCGATTTTTCGCTGGTAGCTATTGAAATTGCGATTTTCATATTCGGTTTCGGGAATGCTGATATGTACAAATTAAATATACGCCATTTCTAATAATAATTTGTAGGACATATGTGCATATTTTGGTTTTTTGTATTACATTATTTATAGTTTGTATATCTGCACTACAACACAATATCATGCACCGGCACCACCGCCGGTGGAAGTTCCGTTTCTCCCAGCATCTCCCTCAGATCAAACTCAATATTCCGGCTCATCTGCGTAATCGGTATATCATTCGGCCCGCCTTCAAAAGGATTCTCCGTGCTCTCGCCCACCTGCTCCAGCGAGGTGAATACCCAGCTCACGATCACGCTGAAGGGAATGCTCAGCCATACGCAATGCGGGCCCAGGTGCGAAAATTCATTCAGCATGCCCAGCGGCAGGATCACTACCAGCAGGCGGATAAAAAACAGGTTGATGCTGGCAAACTGCCGGGGATAAGGATAGTTTTTGATCCGCTCGCTGCGGCCTTGTTCGGTGTACAGGTCTTTCAGCGTGTTTTCCAGTTCTATGTAACAAAGCGTGTCTATATGCCCCTGCTCATGCAGCTCGCGCAGCTGGGCGGATTGCAGGGCAATGATCTGCGCGGCGGGATTTTTAGTTTTGGAAACACGCTCCCATTCTTCAGCGCTGATATACGGCGCGATGTCGTCGGAGAGTTTGTTTTCCCATTCAGGGATCTTGTAGTATTTCCTGTATTCGATATTGTAGGATTTTACTTTTACATTCTCCCAGCGCCGCGTTTCCCGCAGCTGGAAACGTAAGGCCGTGAGCCATGCAATGTGGCGGTAAATGAGCGTGTGATGATATTGAGCCGCTTCTTCACGGTTCGCGGAGCGGATAAAATCTTTGACCATTATGCCCCAGGTGCGGCTGGTGTTCACAATGCCGCCCCAGATGATGCGGGCTTCCCACATTCGGTTGTACGTCTGCGTGTTTTTGAACCCTACGATAAACGCCGCACCCGTGCCTATCAGCGCCACCGGCACCCAAGGTACGCCCAGCCACTTCCAGCCTACAATTTCATACAGTATCACGGGAATGGTGGATATGATCACCAGGTAATAGATATTGGTTCTCGTCCAGAGAACGAACTCTTTAAAGCTGTAATTGCTGCCTGCATTCATGCCAATAATTTAAGAAAATTATTTATCATTCTTCTTTTTCATGAACACGGGCGCGAAGTCGAAGGTGAGCATTCCGCGCAGGTCGCGGTCAGGAAGGCCTTCTACTTTCTGGTCTATTTTGTAGTATTCAAGACCGAATTTTACGATATCAAAAAACGTGAGGCGGGTGAGCACGCCGTACATGTCCGGGGAATTGGCATTGAAAGGGTCCTGTTTGCCGTAATTGAACGTGGCGTCCACACCGGTGCTGAGCGGCAATGGGAAGTCCGGTGCTTTGAAGCGGTGGGCAAGCGTAAGGTTCGCCCTGAAGTCGACCGCACCGGGTTGGTCGCCCGCGGGAAGAAGTCCCCCGGCCCCGGCGCCCAGCTGGAATTTCCAGCTGTCTTTGTCCAGGATATTAAATGCGGCGGCGGCGTTGATGCGGCCGCGGTAAGGCTCTGGTACGTCCGGCCGGTAATCCAGTTCGCCCGTGAGCTGCATAAGGCTGAGCGGGCCGAAGTTTTTCATCATAAAACCTGCCCTGCCATATCCTTCCAGCAGGGACTTGTTATCGTCGAGGCGGGCGCCGCCTTCCAGCAGGCCATAGAGTCCTGCCGCACCGGTGTATACGCCGCCCATGAATTTATGTTTTTCATCCGGGGCGGGTTTGCCTTCCACGGGTTCTTTGTTGGTATAACTGAAATAAGGGAAGAACTCCATGCCCTTGTATCCGGGTTTGTCCTTTTCTTTCTCAGGGTATTTGCCAAGAGCGGATGCGAGGTTAAACCCAAGACCCAGGCTCCACTTCTTTTCTTCGGCTTCTTCGTCTGTGCCCGAATATTTTAGTTCAAACTTCTCCGGCGCATCCAGGAATGGCGATTTCCAGCGTTTGTCCGGGATGTTGTTCAGCATAAAGGGCCGTTTGAACCCGGAAGGCGGTTCGGTGAATTTGCTGGTGGCCGGGCCGATGAGTGAGCTGAAATCAAGCTCGCTGCCCATCAGCGCGTTCAGCCCTACCATACCGCCTTGTAGCAATGCACCGGTGATGAGGAAAGTGGGGAGGTTGTCCTTCGCATAAGCGGGCAGGTCGTCCGACAAATATTTTTTCATGTCCTTGTGCAGCACGAGGGAGGCGAGGCTGATGTAAGTGCCGGATGTGCCGGATAATTGCTCCGCCATTTCCAGGCCTTTGGAAAAATCGATCTTGCTGCCGTATTTAGACATTTCTTTCATCTGCAAAGCATAAAACACATTCCATAATGCCATGATCTCGGAAGAGAGCAGTTCCTGCCCGAATGTCGGGTCAAACACGATGCTGGTGCCGAACTGTTTGGAACGGTAATAGGAATCCTGCCAGCGTTTCGGGAACTTTAAAACAATATCATCGAAGATGCTGTAGAACACATGCGGCTTTTCAGGCGCGGGTTCTTTTTTCGGTTCCTGTTTGGCGGGCTCGGTACCGGGTGTGGGTTTAGCGGGATCGGGCGCGGCGGCTTTTTTGTCTTCATCCTGTTTTTGCACAGTATCAGGCGCTGCTTTGCCTGGCTTGAAAAAAGGATCAGGTATGCTGGTGGGGCCGAAAAATGGCCTTGATTTGGGGGTACTGCCCACCGGGTCAGGTGTATGAACGGGTTTGCCCATGGGGATGGATTGATATTTTCAGGGGTTAATTAACTCCCTGAATTTCCGAAAAAATATGCAAACTGCCCGGAGAATGTCAGATATTGTAAACTGTATTAATATCTGGTTATACCTATGTTTAGCAACAAAGCAGCCTTTATTGTCATGGCAACCGGCATGAGTCTTATCTTTTTGGGACTCTTTGGCTATTTCGGGATGGAAACGTTTGTCCGTTATTTCGGCAGCAAAACAGATGCGCTGGTGACAATGCCAGCCTTTAACTGCGATGACAGCGGCCGTTACGGCGGTCCCAAAATCATCGTGGATGTGAACGGCGAAGCGTATGAATTGTATATTTCTGGCAGTGAATGCAACAGCGGAAAATATGACCGGGGAAAGATCGTGAAGGTGCTGATACACCCCTTGAGAAACGATGTAGTGATGGAAAGCAGCCATCCTGAGATCTATTTCGGCATAATGGTTCTCCTGCTTGGATTCAGCATATATGCCGCTTTCTTGCATAAAGAAAGCCCCAAGGTTACCGCCCCATCCACTCCCGCAACACCTTCTGCAAAACCGGAATGATCAAAAATACCATCATCGGCACCACCATGCCCGTGATCAGCAGCGTGCGCAACGGCAGCGGTTCGATCCGGGCAAAATGTTCACCCAGCAGCGCGAATAACAGCGTAATGGTGGGATAAATGGCGATCCATACCAGGACTGCCATTTTCCACTTTTTAGGAGCTTTCTGCATGATCAGGAATTTAAGGAGGTGAACAGATCATAAGAAGCGGCCACTACCTGCATGGTTTCCACGTGCTGCGGTTTCTCCAGCCCGCTGGCATCACGCTGGCGCTGAAATTCCAGGAAGGCCGGCATTGCCAGGAACTCCCGCTGCGCGGCGGCATTGTCGTATTGGGCAATATGCGTGAAGGTTTTGCCGTCTTCCCCAAGATAGGATACATAACGTATCGCCGGGTTGTTCAGCTGGCGGAGGGCCTGCATAAAGGTGTTTACATTGGCGATGTTCCTTTGCGCGAATTCGGCGCTTACGGTGTAAGTTACTTTTACGGTGATCATTGTGTTTTTTTTGAGTTGTTCCCCAATAAGACACAAAACAATTCCCGCGCGTGACAGCTTTTCAAAAAATTATTGCGCCGCCACAGTGGAAGGCGCCATCCCGAAGGTTTTTTTGAAGGCGTAAGAAAAATGTGAAAGGTCTTTGAACCCCACTTCCAGGTATACATCGGAGCTTTTGCGGCCTTTTTCCTTCAGCAGGTAAAATGCGTCGTTCAAACGTTTTTGCTGTAACCAGCGGTTGGGCGAGGTATGGTAGATCTTTTCGAAATCACGTTTGAAAGTGGCCAGGCTTCTGCCGGTGAGATAGGCGAAACGGGTCATGTCCACATTAAAACGGTAATGTTCATTCATGTACGCCTCCAGGTCAATTTTCCCGGGCTCGCTGAAGTCGAACAGCAGGTTGCGCAGGGAAGGATTGGTTTCCAGCAGTATCATTATTGCTTCCCGTACCTTGAGGTTGGTGAGCGCGGGATTGATATCCTGACCCGCTTCCATGTAAGGTTTCAGGGAGTTGATGTAGTTGCTGAACAGGTTGCTGGGCTGAAGGGTGACGATATTGTCCCCGGTATAAGGCTGGCTGGCATGGATATTCAGTTCGTCGCTGATGCTCTGAAGCGTGTTTTTATCCATCAATACGGATACGGAGCGGTATTCTCCCCCGGCGGGCGGGTGTTTGATGAACCTTGCCAGCTGGTTTTTCCTGAAAAAGCGGTACTGGCCTTCCCCGAAATGATAACTTTTCCCGCCGGTGAACATATCCATGCTGCCGGACAGCGTGTAGCTGAAAATATGCTCCGGTACAAAGTTTTCCCCTTCACGGCTCATGTGGGAGTAACAGGAATACAAAATATGCGACCTCAGTTGATCTTCCATACATGCTCGGTTAAAACATCAAAACAGCATTGTTGTACAAATCTATGCAACAATGCTGTCCTGGTGAAATTGATTAAAGTCCTTTGGCTTTGCTGACTAACTGGCTGGCTGCTGACTCGAAGAAATTCTCGGCGTCATCCGCGTCTGTAGTAACGCTGATGGGTTTCCAGTGTGCCAGTTCCGCGTCGCGGGAAGCGTTGGCCTGTTCCAGGAGGGCTACGGCCTCGCTACCCAGCACCAGGTGTACCGGCGGGTTGGGATGTACGGCCAGGTCCGTGATCACTTTGGCGGCTTTGTCCGGGTCGCCCATGGGTTTGAATTTACCGGACGAGAGAATGTCTTCGATCATGCTGACGTTGTCATACCCTTCCACCTTCGGTGCATAACTCATGGAGTTGCCCGCCCAGTCCGTACGGAAGCCGCCCGGCTCCACGCTGGTAACATGAATGCCAAGGTGTGCGACTTCTTTGGCGAGGGCCTCAGAAAACCCGCCCAGCCCGAATTTCGCGGCCTGGTAGATGCTCAGCCCCGCATTGCCCGTGCGCCCGCCGATGGAACTGATCTGGAGAATGCGGCCTGATCCCTGTTTGCGCAGGTAAGGCAATACAGCGCGGGTCACTTCTATAGGACCGTAAAGGTTCGTTTCCAGCTGGCTGCGCACCTGCTCGTCTGTAAACCCTTCCGTAGCCCCGGTGATGCCGAAGCCGGCGTTATTCACCACTACATCCAGGCGCCCGAAATGTGCCACGGTATCGGCCACGGCCTGGTGTACCTGTTTGTAATCGGTCACGTCCAGCCGGACGGGGAGGAGCTGGCCTGGGTATTGTGCCTCCAGGTTCGCCAGTTGCTGAGGGTTCCGGGCGGTTGCGGCCACGTGGTGACCCGCTTCCAACGCTGCTATGGTAATGCTGCGGCCTAATCCGCGTGAACTGCCTGTGATAAACCAAACTTGTTTCATTGTGTGATTATTTACTGCAAAGTACGGTCGTATTCAGGCAGGTCATTTTGTTAGAAAGCTCAATCTTTTTTGTTGAAAAGCTCAATTTAGGGAGGGGCCATGGTGGCGGATCCATGTTTTACAGGCGAAACAAATCAGCCATCTGCTATGTGATCAGGACGTTTTGAATTATATTCAACCTACGCTACAACTTAAATCTAACAAACACCCTATGTCATTGAATTCATCCCGCTTATGGAGCACGATACCACCCCTGCTCAGGGATACGACGCGCTGGCGGCAGCTCATCATCCAGTCTGAAGGAAATGTGCTGGTAAAACTGATGAACGATTCACTGGAAAATCTTACTTTCAAGGTGGATACTGCTTTGCAAACCACCACGTTGCCCCGCGCGGGAGACACTACACATCGATCCAGATTACAGTATACCGCAGATTCCGCGTACCTGACCCTCACCGTCGTTATGAACAACGATACCGTGCTGTACCGGCTCAGGAAATTTGATCACCGCACATTCGGGCTGGTGAGCCGCGGTTTCAGATGGGTAAGTGAATATCCATATAACAGATAATCCAGAACAAAGGCCAATGTACAAACCACTCACTACAGTGCTGCTGCTGGCAACCGTTTTTTTTTCCTGTGCACCCAAACAGGAAAAAACACATTCCGCCGATCCGAAAATTGATAAACTGAAACTGCCGGATGATTTTACGGCCGAACATCTTTACAGCCCCGGAGACAACGGTCAGGGCTCATGGGTGGCCATGACCTTCGATCCCAAAGGCCGGCTCATCGTGTCAGACCAGTTCGGTTACCTCTACCGCGTGCAGCTGCCTGCTATCGGTGATTCCTCGAAACTCCGCACCGAGCCGCTGTACATCGGCGGGGATACTTCCTCCCGTGTGACCATGGGCTACGCACAGGGCCTCTTATGGGCCTTCAACAGCCTGTATGTAATGGTGAACCACAACAGCGACGAGCACTTTGAAAAAAGCAGCGGCCTGTACCGCCTGCAGGATACGGACGGCGATGACCAGTTTGACAAGGTTACGCTGCTGAAAGAACTGAAAGGAGAGGGGGAACACGGCCCTCACAGCATTGTGCTGTCCCCTGACGGCCATTCGCTGTACGTGATCGCGGGGAACTTCACCCGCATCCCTGAGATGAACCGCTATCGCAGCGCGCCCACGGACAGCATAGACAACCTGCTGCCCATTATCAAAGACCCCGGCGGGCACGACAAGATCGTAAACGCCCACGGCGGCTGGATCGCAAAGGTAGATTCCACCGGCACGGACTGGGAACTGATCAGTTCAGGTTACCGCAACGCTTTCGATATGGCGTTCAACGAAGCGGGCGAACTGTTCACTTACGATTCGGACATGGAATGGGATTTTGGCATGCCCTGGTACCGGCCTACACGCATCTGCCACGTGACCAGCGGCAGCGAGTTCGGCTGGCGGCCCGGCACCGCAAAATGGGACCCCGCTTATCCCGATAACCTTCCCGGTATACTCAACATCGGGCAGGGCTCGCCCACCAATGTAGTGTCCGGCAAAAACGCGCGTTTCCCTGAAAAATACCGTAAAGCCATTTTCGCGTTCGACTGGAGCTTTGGCATCATCTACGCCGTGCACCTAGAGCCGGATGGGGGCACTTACAAAGCAAAGGCGGAAGAATTCCTTTCCGGCTCCGCGCTTCCGCTGACGGACGGCGTGATAGGCCCGGACGGCGCAATGTATTTCCTTACCGGCGGCCGCAGGCTGGAATCAGATCTTTACCGCATTTATTACAAAAACAATACGCCGAACAAAACAGACCTTGACGCGCCCGTGCTCACCGATGCGCAGAAAACAAGAAGAGCGTTGGAAGCTTATCATGGGAAAATAAATACGACCGCGCTGGACGCCGCCTGGCCGCACCTGCGCGGCGAAGACCGGTATGTACGTTTTGCCGCAAGGATCTGCGTGGAAGGCCAGCCTATTGAAACCTGGCAGCAGCGCGCCCTCGCGGAAACCGATCCCGTTACGGTGATCACGCTGGGCATTGCGCTCGCCCGCAAAGGAACCGCCGATGCAAAGGACAGGCTGCTGCACCGCCTCACCGGGCTCAATTTCAGCAAGCTGAACGATGCGCAGCAAATAGATGCATTACGCGCCATAGAGCTGGCCATCACCCGGCTGGGCATGCCGGACAGTGCGCAGAAGGTTATGCTGAACGCCTATCTCAGCCCGCTGTACCCCGCAAAAACCAATGCGCTGAACCGCGAATTGAGCAAACTGCTCGTATACCTTGATGCACCGGAAGCAGTCTCCAAAACCATGACGCTGCTGGCTTCCGCCAAAGACGACCCGGAGGAAAGAAAAACCGCCACCGCTTCGGAAGACCTGATCATGCGCAACCCGCGATACGGGCTTGACATTGCGGCCATGCTCGCTAAAATACCGCCCATGCAGCAAACCTGGTACGCCACCGTGCTCAGTACAGCGGCCAGCGGCTGGACGGAACAAGACCGCGAAAAATATTTCAAATGGTTTTACAACGCTTTCAGTTATAAAGGCGGTCGCAGTTTTGTGGGCTTCATCGACTATGCGCGCAAAAGCGCACTGGCATTGGTGCCGAAGGATGAATTCTCGAAATTCAATAGCCTCTCCGGCGATTCGCTGGTGAGCAAGGGCAGGGTGAACCTCACGCAATACCAGCAGCCGAAAGGCCCCGGACGCAGATGGAAACTGGAAGAAGCGGTGAGGGTGATAGACAGTGGCCTGAGCCATCGCGATTTTGAACGCGGCAAAGCGATATTCAATGTTGTGTTGTGCAGTTCCTGCCACAGCATGGCCGGCGAAGGTGGTACTTCAGGCCCGGACCTCACGCAGCTGGGCACGCGTTTCTCCACCAAAGACATGCTGGAATCCATTATAGACCCGAACAAAACCGTGAGTGATCAATACGGCGCCATGGTGTTCACGTTAAAGGACGGCACTTCCGTACTGGGCCGCCTCGTGAATGAAGACGATGACAATTATTACATCTCACAGAACCCTTTTGCGCCGCAGACCCTGCGTGAACTGGAAAAAGATAAGGTACTCAGCACAAAGGCTTCCAAGGTGTCCGTAATGCTGCCGGGGCTGATCAACAGCCTGAGCCCTGAAGAACTGAAAGACCTGGTAGCGTATTTAAAAGGCGGGGGCAATCCGAAGGATACAATATTTGCCCCAATGCTGGTGTTTTGAGGATATTTACCCTGCTAAATTCAGACACATGGAAAACGAATCAAAAAATCTGCAACCCGTTTTTATGCAAGCTGAACCAGTACTGGCCGTTACCGATGTGACGGCCAGTGTTGCTTACTGGCACGAGGTACTGGGATTTCCCGCGCAATGGAAATGGGGCAACCCGCCGGTGCACGGCGGTGTGTCGTGGCAGGGCGTGGGTGTGCAGTTTGCACTGGAACCTCAGCTGGCGGCGGCTTCCAAAGGGAACTCCGTCTGGATGCGGGTAAAACACCTGGACGTATTATATGCGATGCATCGGAAAAATAAAGCGGAGATCGTGTACCCGATGGAGAACCAGCCCTGGGGCATGGCGCAGTATACGGTGAAGGACATCAACGGGTATTATATTCATTTTGCATCGGCCATCATGGAAAGGGAAAAGAGCGGCGTTACGCTTCCCGCGTCCATGCGCATCGTGGCCAGGAAGCCGGAAATAGCCGAATACAGGAGCCTCCAGCATTCCGTGGGATGGAATTCTTCGCTGGATGATCTTAAAGTGCAGCAGGCGCTGGCTGCCGCTTTGTATGCGGTAGTGGCGGAAGATACGGAAAGCGGCGAGGCCATTGGATGCGCACTGCTGTTAGGCGATGGCCAGACTTTTTATTACGTAAAAGATGTGATAGTGCGCAAAGACTGGCAAAACAAACAGGTAGGCACCGCCATCATGCGGGCGCTGACGGACTGGCTGGATCACAACGCGGCGAAAAATGCCATGGTGGGATTGTACACGGGCGAAGGGCTGGAACGGTTTTATAAACAGTTCGGGTTCGGGCCGGCGTACGGCATGATCCGCCACACACCTTCTCCGGAGCGTGAGTTGTAAGGCAGTGGGTATTACGTAAAAAGCTAATACTGTTATGTATAATTTGCACAAACGATTGCGCATTTTTTGGATTGATTCCTGGCTTATATTTGATTTGTCAACCAGCAATATCCTTGACTAGTACAACTGATTAGCACGACTGAAAGCAGAATATAAACTGTCGAAAAAAACTATTCATCATAAGCGTTATTAACCCGGTGGAGGTCAATACCACTGCGGAACCTGTTATTTGCTACTCTTTAAAATTATAAGCGATTTTGTGATAAGCGTCACTTGCCACAGCCGTTATTTGCTACTCTTTATTTGTTCTTTTTTTAACACAACTACTACTATCCTGGTTCATACACCAGCCAGCTTTATTTATTAATGCTGAACACGAGTTCGGGAAGTATCTCTTCCGTGTAAAAATCGTCTGATTGTTCGTGCATGGCGCGGATAATCAGTTCCATGGCCTTTTCGCCCTGCCTGAACGGGAACTGTTCCAAAGAAGCGGCGGGAGGGAAGGCGATATAACTCGTCACGGGAAGATTTGCGTAACTCGCGAAAATGATATCTTCATTTACTCTCACGCCCTGCTGCAGCGCGTACCGCGCGGCATCCATATGCACATAATCGTTGAAGCTGATAATGGCCGTGGGTGGCTTTTTTAGCCTCAGCAGCCTCGCTACCGCTTCGGTCGTTTGTTCGCTGGAAAGGTCCGTGGTTTCCACCAGCTGCATATCCACCTTGATCTGTTTTTTTGAAAGCGCTTCTATGTACCCGCCCAGTCTTTCTTTGCAGGCAGGCATACTGTCCGGCCCGTTGATAAGCGCTATACGCCTGTGTTTGGTGCTCAGCAGCCAGTTCACCATCTGCACCGTGCCGCGGTGCATGTTACAGAATACTTTATGCGCATCCTTGAACGGCGGCACCCTGTCGAAATACACGACCGGTATGCCATATTTATGCAATGACAATAAATGATCGTAATTGAGGGTGTATTTGCTGAGGGAGATGATAAGCCCGTCCACGCGCTGTTTTTTCATGGCGGCCACGATCTTTTTTTCCTGTTCGGGATCATCCAGGCTCTGCCCGAAAAGAATGGTGTAATCCTGTGCGATGGCGGCCATTTCGATGGCACTGATGGCGGAGGAAAAAAAATCTTCTCTTATAAATGGGAGAATGACGCCGATGATGGAGGTGCGTTTCTGTTTAAATGAAATGGCCTGTGAATTGGGCTCGTAACCCATTTCACGGGCAAGTGCCTGTACCTGCATCCGCATTTTGAGGCCAATGCGGGGATGATTGCCTAATGCACGGGATACGGTAGAGGGCGACACTTTGAGTTTTTCAGCTATATCCTTGATAGTGACAACACTACTTTTCATATCGGACTAAAAGATAATGAAAATACCGCCAACAGCAATATTATTTTGACAGAATACAGCCCTGACGGGCCTTCAGATAGTATAAAAAACTACTATTTCCAGTAGTACCCGGTGATGGAATATCCCTTACATTAGGATAAGGACATTCATCCCCTGCCCATCTTTATGAAAACACTGCTTTACCTCACCAGCGTCCTGCTGCTTGGCGGATGCATCAAAGACCCGCAACCGCCTTTCCCGCCCAAAGAACCGGACTTCCTGATGAAACGGGCCGTCCAGCTGGATATTTTCGACGTGGAAGACGAAGGCCACATCACTACTTATACGAAGTACATCGATGAGTGGGCCTACAACAGCCAGCGCAAACCGGTGAGCCGGAGAAGGTATTCGAACAACTTCACGTCGAACGACACGAACGACATTCAGCTGGACCGGCGGGATACGCTTTATTACGACAACCAGCACCGCGTGACCCGTTCCGAGACCTTCGACGTGCATTACAATAAGATCATCAGCAGGGAAGAGTTCTTTTACCGCGGCAACGAAACGCGCATATACTGGCACAATTCCTATTACACCCCGAATCCTATGCATGTGGATACCTTCCAGCTGACGGAAAACGAATATGTGTACGGCGATACGTTGTGCCTGCGAATTCACAAAGGCTGGTTCACCGGGAAGACGGACACCGTTCATTACGTGTACCGAAACGGGAATGCCGCTTACTGGTTCAGCCCGGGAGAGGTGAACGACCCGGTAGGGTATGCCGTATATGACGACAAGAAAAATATTGAGCTTACCTGGAATCTGCCGCAGGGCCACCTCGTCTTCCTTCTTCCTGTAACAGGAGAGCCTTTTCCGCTGCCGGACCGCAATAACTGGATCTATAAAGGTCAGGACCAGCAATCGGCCGGATACCGCGGTGATATCACCTACGATGAAAACGGGCTGATCATCAAAACGTACACAAAGGACTATACGGAAACCACGATCCGGTTCGAATACATTCCCGCCAGGCCTTAGGCCAGCAGTTCTTTTGCTTTCGCGGAGATCAGATCGGAGATCATACCCTTAAAAAAAGAAAGGGCGAAGGGCAGCTCACCCTGGATATCCACGCTTTCGGGATTTACCTGTATGCCGCCGGATATGTCGAATCCTTTGATATTGAAGCTGAATGTGGCATTATCCCCTTCCCAGTTTTCGTTGATATCGGAAATTTTATCCGCCTGCTGTTCCTTCAGGTTGGTCAGCAGTTTTTTGATCCGCTCCTGTGCTTCTTCTTTAGACAGTTGATGGGGGATATTCATCGTTAGTGTGGACATCTTTGCTTAAAATTTCGCCAAAGGTAAGAAATACGGGCCAGCGTTGCCCGTAAAAGAGGAAACCCACCCGGCGGGCAGGTTTCCTTGTATTTGAAAGTATGGGCGCACTTTTGGACTGAGGAGGGAAGAAATGCATATTATTTTAACCAAAAAGGAAGAGCAACGATCGTCGAACGATAGAGCAAGGATAGAGCAAGGATAGAGCAAGGAGAAGGTTAGTTAAAATACTATCAGAAGGCCGGGGGTAATGATGGATCAGTTGACGCATATGGCGCATTATGCCCCTTTCTTCCATTATTGTGCAATCGGGGCTTTTCATTTGCATCATGACTATTTCATTTACGAAGCCATTTCATTTCACTATATTTCAAATCGTGTTTTAAATAATTATCTTTATTTTAATTTTGTTTAATTTCGTTTTTTCTATACTTTAGCATTGTCCCTTTTTGAGATGGATACCGATGAAGATGAGTTCCACGATATATCCGGCCCAAAACCGGGTGTAATATATTATTAGCCAGGGTTTCAGGGAGTTTTCCGGCAGCGGCGCCGGCAGTTTTTTAGAATTTCACGTATGGTACCCGGCCTCACCGCCGGCCCAAGCCACTTTAATTTCCGTGTCACTATTGGGTTCCTTTTAAAGTAAACAGACCAAAGTCAGTAACGTTATGAATGTAATACGTCGCTTTTCTTTAAGTAAGCCACTGTGGCTTCTTTTGTCTCCATTTCTTCCATTTCCCCGCATCCCTGGGGAGTTAACCGGACTTAATAATCACTTAACATTGACTTTAAAACAGGGCATATACCTTTGCGCCTTATAAAGAGAACTGAAATCTTAAAACGTTTTTTAAAGCTGCATCGTCGTTTCCATCTTTCTATATCTGTTATAACGGGGTTATAATTACTTACAAAATTTTGTTGAATGAAACATTTTTTCCTACTTATCTCCGGCCTGCAATTGTTTGCCAGTAGCATTGCGTTTGGTAAGGCTGACATCAAACATCCTGGCGCTTCTGTTCCGGAAGCCAAAACAACGGAATACGCGACATTTACCGCTTACCAGGCGGATTCCAACATGGTGGTGAGAGGTAAGGTGACAGATGAGAACGGCGAAGCACTGGTGGGTGTGAACATCAAAACCAAAACCGGCACCATGAGAGGCACGGTAACCAGCCCTGATGGTACTTATACCCTTATTATTCCCGGTTCTTCCAACACACTTATATTTTCATTTATCGGGTACCTTCCCCGCGAGCTTGCCATCACCAAAACGGCCCGCCTGGACGTACAGCTGATGCCCGATCCTAAAAGCCTCGACGAGGTGATCGTAACCTCCCTGGGCATCAAACGTGATGAAAAAGCGCTGGGCTACGCAGCCACCGTGGTAAAAAACGAACAGCTTACAGACGCGATCTCCAACAACTGGACGGACGCTCTTTCCGGTAAAGTAGCCGGTCTGAACCTGATCCGCTCCGGTAGCGGCCCCACCGGTTCCAACAGGATCGTACTCCGTGGCGAAAGTGACCTCACCGGCAGTACCGAAGCCCTCATTGTTGTGGATGGTGTGGTGACCAACAACTCCAGCGGACAACGCACCGCGGTAGCCGGCGAATCCGTATACGGCACCGGCAGCGACAACATGCCGGCGGACTACGGCAGCGGCCTGAACGATATCAACCCCGACGACATTGAAAGCATCACCGTGCTGAAAGGCCCCGGTGCGGCCGCATTATACGGCGCACGTGGCGCGGGCGGCGCATTGATCATCACGACTAAATCCGGCAGCACCAAGAAAAAAGGCATCGGCGTAACTGTCAATTCCAACCTCAGCCGCGAATACGTGAACCGCTGGCCGGACCTGCAATTTGAATATGGCCAGGGCCTGGACGGGATGGCTTATTATTCCTATGGTGGCACGGCAGACGGCGCCAGCACCAGCGGCACCAGCTCCGCCTACGGCCCCCGCTTCGAAGGCCAGAACTTTTTCCAGTACGATCCCAAGTTGCAGAACACCGGCAAGGAAAGGACACCCTGGGTGCCTTATAAAAACAAGATCAACGAATACTTCCGCCCCGGCGAAACCTATACCAACTCCATCAGCGTGGACGGCGGCACGGATAAAACTACCGCCCGTTTCTCCCTCACGAATGTGAGCAACAGCTGGATCATGCCGAACACCGGTTATGGCCGCAATACAGTGGCGCTGTCCGTCAACTCCAGGGTGAACGACAAACTGCAGATCAACGCCAAGGTAAATTATACGAACAAGTCCAGCGACAACCTGCCCGGTGCCGGTTATGGTAACCAGTCAGTGATGTACTGGTACATTTTCTGGCAGCCGAGTGCTGACCTGGACTGGCTCCGCGATTACTGGGTAACCGGTGAGGAAGGCAGGAAGATCAAATTCCCTTACAGTTCCTTCCCCGAGAACCCCTATGCCGTGGCCTACGAATTCATCAACGAATCCAACCGTCATAATATGACCGGCAACGTTTCGGCCACTTATAATTTCACGAAAGAGCTGAGCCTGATGGTGAGGACTTCCCTGGATTTCGCTTATGAACAACGTGCACAGAAGCGCCCCTACGATGCGGGCTCCAAACTCGCCAAGGGCAGCTACCGCACGCAGAACATATTCGGTATGGAATCCAGTACAGACTTCCTGCTGCGGTATGCAAAAAAGATCGGCAGCGATTTCGAAATCTCCGGTACAGCAGGCGGCAGCATTCTCAGGAACAATTACAACAGGGATGAGGTGCGCGCGGATTCGCTCACACAGCCCGGCATCTATACATTTGCAAACGCCGCCGGCCCGCTGGCGACGATGCCCTGGAAAAGCAAATACAGCGTGAACAGCTGGTACGGGATGCTGACATTCGGATATAAAGATTATCTGTTTGTAGACTTCACCGGCCGCCAGGATTATACCAGTACGCTGGCCACGCCGCTCCGTTCAGACGCCGCCGGGTTCTTTTACGGCTCCGCCAACGCGAGCCTGGTACTGTCTGAATTAACCAAACTTCCCAAATCCATTGACTATGCAAAGGTGCGGTTCTCCGCGGCCAGCGTGGGCAGCGGCGGTATCACTCCGTACCGCACCGCGTTTAACTTTTCACCGGCAGGCCCCTTTTATAACGGCGGCCTGGAAAACCCAACCCTGCTCGCGAATCCTAACCTGAAACCGCTTAGAACGAATTCCTATGAAGTAGGCGCGACCGCTAAAATGTTCAAGAACCGCTTTGGGTTTGATGTGTCCTTATATGTAGGCAATACAAAGGATCAGCACCTTCTCCGCGAGGTAGACAGGGCTTCCGGTTTCAACCAGATCCTTATCAACGCGGGAGAGGTGAGCAACAGGGGTATTGAAGTGGCGCTGAACGGCACACCGGTTTCTACCCGCAGCGGTTTTAAATGGAACACCACCGTTGTATTCTCTTCCAACAAAAACAGGATCGAATCACTGCGGGACAGCTCCGTGGTATTGAGAAAGGGCCCTGTTGGTGGAGGCCAGATCGTTGCCAGTGTTGGCGGCAGTATGGGCGACCTCTACGGCAGGGGATATTTACGCGCCCCGGACGGCCAGATCGTGTACGATCCTAAAACCGGAGTTGCATTGCTCACCCAGGAAGTAGTCTATCTCGGCAACACCATGCCGAAATGGAAACTGGGTTTCACGAACGAATTCGCATACAAACAATTCCGCCTCGCTGTTCAGTTCGACGCGCAATACGGCGCCGTGGCACACTCCCTGATGCACTACAAAATGGCGGAACAGGGTAAGCTGACTAAAACGCTTCCCGGCCGTTACAACGGCATCATCGGCAATGGCGTGGTAATGGGCTCCGATGGTAAATACAGGCCGAACGACGTGATCGCCACAGACATCGATGAATATTACCGCACGCACTACGGTACGGACAATGCCGAGGGTAGCACGTTCAGGACAGACTTCATCAAATTCAGGGAAGCGCGTCTTGATTACAGCCTCAATTCACGTATGTTGAAAAGGCTCGGCCTGCAGAAAGCAACCGTGGGAATATACGGCCGTAATCTCTTCATCTGGTCCGACTGGCCGATGTTCGATCCCGAATTCGGCACGCTTGCCGGTACGGATATCGTGCAGGGTTTTGAGACAGGCCAGTTCCCGTCTACCCGTACACTTGGCTTTAACTTAGTTGTTGGATTTTAATTCGAATAAACATGAAGCGCATCATATATAAATTATCAATGGTGGCAGTACTGATCAGCTTAATGGCGACCTCCTGCACCAAAGACTTTGAAAAAACAAATACCGACCCGAACGGGAGCCCCACCGCTTTGCCGGAGCAATTGCTGCCTCCCGCGCTGGTAGGTGTGATGGGATACATGCAGATCCGCAACCGCAACTTCAATAATGAACTGATGCAGGTGACCGTATCGCAGACCGATGCCGAGGGGAGTGTATTCCGGTACGATTTCCGTTCCAACTGGGCGGATTATCTCTACAACGGGCTTTACACCGAACTGACCAACTTCAAGGACGTTTACAGATACGCCGGCAATGACAAGGACAGCATGACCTACAAAGGCATCTCCCTCATCTGCCAGTCCTGGATCTATTCCGTGCTGACCGACACTTATGGCGATGTCCCTTATTCCCAATCCAACCTCGCCAAGGAAGAAGGTATTTTTGAACCGGCGTTTGACAGGCAGAAAGATATCTACCTGAGCATCTTCCAAAAACTGGAAGAAGCCAACGCAGCCCTTACCGGAACCGGTGCGGTCAATTTGGTTAAGACCTATGGGGACCCGGTTTATAACGGTTCCGCCCTGCTGTGGCGCAAATTCGGCAACTCCCTTTATCTCCGCCTGCTGCTGAGAGTAGCGCATAAGACGGATGTGGGTGCCCAGGCGCAGGCCAAGATCAAAGAGATACTGGAAACAAAGGTCAGCACCTACCCGCTTATCGCAAGCGTAACTGAATCCGCTGTGCTGAAATGGACCGGCGCGGGCCCATACGTATCCCCGCTGATGACCGTGCGCGCGCAGGACTTCACCGCTCCCGGCGTTGGAAAATTCTTTATCGATCACCTGGTTTCATGGAACGATCCCCGCATCGACATCCCGACCTGGGGTGGCGGTACCGCGAACAGGTTCCGCATCGCTCCTTACCAGGGCGCTTACCTGGGTATTCCCAGCGGCTATGCAGTAGGAGAGAACCCGCCGAAAAGGTCTTACTTCTATGCCACACCTTCGCTTACATTAATGAACGACCCGATGACAGGTCTTATCTTTCCCTATGCGGAGATCAGGTTCATCAAAGCGGAATGTATCGTAAAAGGTTATATCAGCTCCACAACCGGCGCGGAATCTGACTACAATGCCGGCGTGCAGGCAGGTATTCAATACTGGCTTCCCAGCTGGACCACCGTGCCGGTGATCGACTATCTCACAGCGGCGGATATCCAATGGGATGATACCTATACGCTGGACCAGAAAATGGAGATGATCCATCTGCAGAAATATTATGCGCTCTTTTTAGTGGACATGCAACAATGGTTTGAATACCGCCGTACCGGCCACCCGGTATTACCCAAAGGCGGAGGGCTGAGAAATAATGGTGTGATGCCCGCCAGGATGACCTATCCTATATACGTGCAATCCACCAATCCCACCAATTACAAACTGGCGGTAGCAGCCCAGGGGCCTGATGTGATCTCCACACAGGTATGGTGGCAGCAACCATAAACATTGTATCTGACCATCATCAAAGAAAAGTTGTTACGCACTAAAAAAAGTATAATGAAAAATTCTCTCATATATTCTTTTCTCATACTGTCACTGGCCTGCCTGTGGGGCTGCGCGGATGATAATTATCCCGGCGCGCAGATAAGCCCGTATTTTTCCATGTACGACCTCCGGAACCTTTACAAAGGCCAGGATGTGACCCTTACGAAGGAAAAAATGTTCGGCTCGGACAAACTCACCGGTGTAGTGGTATCGGATCATTCCGGCGGCAATATGCCGGCTGGTATGCTTTGCATCCAGGACTTCCGCCGCATCGGCCTCCGTGGTATTTCTATCGCTATCGGCAACGCAGCTGCGAATTATGTGCCCGGTGATTCGGTGATCGTGAAAGTGGAAGGCGCCGTGCTGAAAAAAGAGAATGGTATTTTACAGGTAACCGGCGTTTCCGCCGATAATATCGTGAAAGTAGCATCCAACGTGCCCATCGGTGTAAACCGTGTGCCGGTGAACAAACTGATGCAAAATCCCGATAACTATGAAAGCACCCTGGTAGCGATCGTAAAAGGCGGCTTCGACCCTTTGCCCCAGGCCGGCGATAAACTGGGTGGGGATAAAACGCTCAATGACGGGTTTGGTAATATCAACCTGCATACGGAAACCACCAGCCCGGTGGCGGACGTTGATGCGCCCGTACTGGCCAATTACTATGGTATTCCTTTTAACAAACAGGTAAGGGAAGATTCAGTAGCACCGCAATTCCACCTCCGCACAGCGGCGGATGTAGTGGTGCTCAGCTCCGAACTTACCGTTGCCCCGGTGATCATCACCGGTATGGTAACGGACGTAAAAGGCGGCGACGGCAACTATGAGTATTTCCAGTTCATGGCCACGCGCGATATCGACTTCTCCGTGACGCCGTTTGCCGTGGTAGCGACCAACAACGCAAACGCTTCCACTCCCACAGGTCCCCCGATCGCAGGATGGGCTACCGGTAGCATGCGTACCTTCAAATTTAACCTGACCACCGGCAGGGCCGCCAAAGGCACCTACTTTTATGTAGGTGGCGCGGGCAGGTGCATCAACGGTTCCGGTTCAACGAACATTTCCTCTTCCAACTGGATCAGGTATTTTAACTACGTGAACCAGGACGGGGATGGCTTTGGCAACAAAACCACCGGCCTGATGGCGAACAGCGGCAACGCTTCCGGCGTGGCGATCTTTGAAGGCACAAACATCACCGTGGATTCCCGCCCGGTGGATGTAATGTTCGTGCACAACGGCGGCAGCCTTTGGGGAGAAGGCCCGCCCCAGAGAGGTTACAAGATCACCAACACCGATTATTACGATATTATCAATCCCCTCACCCTCCAGAGCCAGCCGTACTTCGTTACGGGTTCCAATACCCTCTGCCTCGCATATGCCACGGCGGATGTAGGTTACTGGTACATGCTCGGGGGTGAATACAACGTAACGCTGGGCAGGTGGATGAAAGCAAGGCAGCAGAACCTTTTCCAGATGACGAAACAAACCACTATCGAGGAGCTGGAAGGCGAGGCCGCTACCAAATTGTTAGAATAATTTTTGCCGGCTAATAGAGCAAGGGTTACTCCGTCACTGGAGTAACCCTTTTTATTTAAGGATGCATTATTACGTTTTCGTTGTATATTGTTTTGTTAAATATCGAAAACGAAATACTTATGCGTTTACATACTTTAGCCATGCTGTTGGCTTTACTTTGCACGGGCCTGCTGGCCGGGGCTTTTTTATTATGGTGCGTTGAATATGGTACCTGCTTTTTATGACGTGCCGCCCGCGGTGCACCTGGTTTACCGGGTGCAGCTGATGAAATACAATTCCGCTTCCATGCAGGCCATTATGGTACTGGGTTTTGTAACGCCTTGCTGGTTTGCCTGGCTGGCCCGCCGGCAGCATAATGCGCGGAACCTGGCGCTCGCGGCCGGATTGCTGGCGGTAACGGCGCTGCTGGTCACCAGGTTTGGCAATGTGCCCGTGAATGTGCTGATACGCTCATGGAATCCCGCGGCGCCGCCGGCGGACTGGCTGGAGCTGCTGCACCGATGGAATGTGTTCAATGTGATCCGTACGCTGGCAGGGGCGGCGAGTTTTGTGACGATGATCGTTTGTGTGCTGAAATACAGGGGCATAACAGCCGTGAAGCCACTGGTGTAAAATAATTACCGCTGGAATTTTATTTTTTATACTTTGGAAACCTCATTTTAAAATTCCTCTTAATGAACAACGAGTACTCAAGAAGGTCGTTCCTTAAACATGCCATGCTGGCGTCCGCCGCGGCCGCCACCCCCGGTATCCTGATGGCCGGTCAGCGCGGGCCGCGCAGGATCGGGCCAAACGATAAAGTAAATCTTGCCTGCATCGGCATTGGCAACCGTGGCGGAGAAATCACCGAGGCTTTCGCCAAAACAGGCCTCGCCAACTTTGTAGCGTTTTGCGACGTGGACATGGGCGCTCCCCACACACAAGCTATCCTCAAACAATTTCCCGATGTGCCCCGTTTCCAGGACTTCAGGCAGATGTTCGACAAAATGGGCAGCCAGATCGACGCGGTAACCGTTGGTGTGCCGGACTTCTCGCATTTCCCCATCACCATGATGGCTATGGGCCTCGGTAAACACGTGTATTGCGAAAAACCGATGGCGCGTACTTTCAACGAAGTGGAACTAATGATGAAAGCCGCTAAGAAGTACCCGAAAGTAGTGACCCAGATGGGCAACCAGGGCCACTCGGAAGCCAATTATTTCCAGTTTAAAACATGGGTGGACAAAGGGATCATCAAAGATGTGACCCGCATAGACGCTCATATGAACTCCCCGCGCCGCTGGCACGGATGGGATCCGAATATCAAATCTTTCCCCGTTACTGAGCAGGCGCCTTCCACACTGGACTGGAACGTTTGGCAGATGGCTACACAGGGGCATACATACAACAAAGATTTTGTGAACGGCCAATGGCGCTGCTGGTTCGACTTCGGTATGGGCGCTCTCGGCGACTGGGGCGCGCACATCCTCGATACCGCCCACCAGTTCCTGGACCTCGGCCTGCCTTACGAAGTAGACCCGATCAAGCTGGAAGGGCACAACAATTTCTTCTACCCGATGAGCACCACGCTCAGCTTCAAATTCCCCGAGCGTAAGAACATGCCCGCGGTAGAAGTGAAATGGTACGACGGCCTGGACAACCTGCCGCCGATCCCGGCAGGCTACGGTGTTTCCGGCCTCGATCCGAACATTCCACCCCCGAGCACCGGCGCCATCAAACCCGCCAAGCTCAACCCCGGCAAGATCATCTACAGCAAAGAGCTGACCTTCAAAGGCGGTTCTCATGCCAGCACGCTCAGCATCATCCCGGAAGAAAAAGCGAAAGAGATGGCATCCAAACTGCCCGAGGTGCCCAAGAGCCCTTCCAATCACTTTGCCAACTTCCTGAAAGCATGTAAAGGCGAAGAACAGACCCGCTCTCCGTTCTCCATCGCAGGCCCGCTCAGCCAGGTATTCTGCCTCGGCGTACTGGCGCAATGGACCGGCGAAAAGATCGTTTTCGACCGCAACAAAAAAGTGATCACCAGCAGCAAACATGCAAACGAACTGCTGATAGGGCCGCCCCCGCGCAAAGGCTGGGAGCAGTACTACAAAGTGTAGTTTGTTACAAACAGATAAGAAAAGAGACGGCCGCATGGCTGTCTCTTTTTTATTGGCACCATCTAAGTTCCGCTGAATGGCTGACGGGATCAGTGAACAAATTTTTAGTTTGGGTGTAATATGATCATGAATATTCAAACCGTACTGGAAAACGACATGGTGAAACTCGTTCCGCTGGAAGAGAGCCATTTTGAAGGGCTGTATGCCGTTGCCTCGGACCCACTGGTGTGGGAGCAGCATCCAAACAAGGACCGTTACAAACGGGATGTGTTTAAAGTGTTTTTTGAAGGCGCGATGGCATCGGGCGGCGCATACCTGATCACCGACAAAAAAACGGGAGAGATCGCGGGCAGTTCTCGGTATTACAATCTTGATGCAACCAATAAGAGCATCGAGATCGGCTATACGTTCCTGGGCCGCAAGTTCTGGGGCGGTGGTCTCAATCACGCTGTGAAAGATCTGATGCTCGCGCATGCATTTGAAGAAATGGACACGGTGATATTCCACATCGGTGCGGACAACATCCGTTCACAGAAAGCGATTGAAAAGCTGGGCGCGGTAAAGACCGGTGAAGTGGAAGAAGCCTATTACGGGGAGCCTGCCTGCCTGAACTTTGTGTACCAGATCAGGAAAGCAGACTGGCCTGCTCACTGATCATCCGCACCATCGTGCGTACACCCTGCGCCAGTAGTTTTTCATTAAAAGCGGTATAACCCAGTATCAATGCCGGCGGCTGTTTGTATTTCAGCGTATAGCGGGAGAGGGGAGCTACATACACACCGCCCAACCTCAGCATATCTGTTACTTCCTGGTCGTTCATTCCCTTCGGAAGCCAGGCCAGCACATGCATGCCGCCCGATTGTTTGTCCGCCTGCAGCAATTCCTCGCCTAAACGCTGTATCAGCTCCAGCAATATTTCCTGTCTCTTTTTATACAACTGCCGCATCCTGCGGATATGAATGGTGAGATGATCGCCGTGGATGAACTCGTGCAGGATCAGTTGATCCGTAATCCCATTCTGCCGGTCCGCAAAAGCCTTCGCATACCCGAAAGCATCCGCCATTTCTTTGTCAGGCAAAATGATATACCCGATACGCAACCCGGGGAACAGCACTTTGCTGAAGGTGCCCATATAGATCACTCTTTTGTGAGGATCGAGCCCCTGCAGCGCGGGTACAGGGTTTGAGCCATACTGGAACTCACTGTCGTAGTCGTCTTCGATGATCCACATCTTTTTCTTCGCTGCCCATTCCAGCAGCTTCAGCCGTTTGGTGATGCTCAGCGTGCCGCCCGCGGGAAACTGGTGTGAAGGTGTGATGTAACAAAGCGTGGCATTGGGATGTTTCTGCATGGCATGGTCCACATCCATCCCGTCCGCATGGACAGGGATGGGGCACGTTTTACCGCCCGCATGTTCAAACACGGCGCGTGCGTTGATGTATCCCGGATCTTCGATCCAGAAACGATCATTGTTTTTCAACAGCATGGCGGCGGCGAGGTTGAGCGCCTGTTGTGTGCCGGTGGTGATCACGATCTGCTCCGGCCCGCAACGGATGGCGCGGTTCACACGCAGATAATCGGCTATGACGGTCCGCAGCGGGAGGTACCCTTTGGCGTCGTGATAGTTCAGCGATTCAAATTCCAGGTTCCTGAATATACGATATGCGCATTTGGCCCAGGTGCGGTAGGGGAAATGATCCATCGCGGGCTCGGGGTTCTGGAAGGGTTTGATGGTGGCGGCTTCGCTTTCCCTTTGCATGAGGCTGTCGCTGACAGGATATTGAAAAGTAACGTTGCTGGCTATATTTTTTTCCTCAGGGCTTACAGTGTCTTTGGGAAGTTTGGGTTTGGTGTCCGGGAGGGTGCCTGATACAAAACTGCCGTTGCCCGTGGCGCCGGCGATAAAACCTTCCAGTGAAAGCTGTTCGTATGCCAGCAGGATAATATTGCGGCTCACGCCCATGCTTTCCGCCAGCAGCCTGCTGGAAGGAAGCCGTTGCCCGGGCTGTAGCCTGTGGTCCAGGATAGCGGTACGCAGCAGGCCGTATACCTGTTTATAGGCGGGTATTTTGCTGGCCCTGTTTAGTTCAAGACCGGGTATGCTGATCTGGTGGGAGACTTTTGGCATAAAGCGGAATAGATTAAGTACCGGGCCTCCGGGCCTGGCAAACGCGGATGAAGACCACTGGTGGCGGGCCAGCGTCTTCAGCCGTTTGAAATAGTCAGGTTAAATGTATTCAAAGATAATGGCATAATGGATGGTGCAATAATCCAAATAATGTAAAAATGGTAGGGCCATTATAATAACCTCCCAGTCATGTTTGTGATTTGTCACATTAACAATTGATTAGCATTAAATCCGACCGCGAATTCTAAAATTTACCGATTGACCAATAACCCTGGCCTTAGAAAGCCTTTTCTCTCATTCAATTTCGCTTATGAAGTATTGTTATCTGCCCCTGCTCAGCTTCTTCCTCCTGCTGGCAGCCTGTAAAAAAGAAACCGCTGAAGGGCCGCCGCATACCGGTGCAAAAGAAGCCCTGGCGGAGGAGCCCGTAACACCCATCGACAAACCTATTTTGCTGCCGCCCGGCGGTAAAGGCATGAACGCCCGCGCCACAAACATCCCCGTGATCATGGTGCACGGCTTCGGCGGTATCAGTCCCGGCGATATGCTGGACCAGTACCGTTACTGGGGCGGCTTCGACAACATCCCGAAGTTTCTGACAGAAAGCGGCTACCCCGCGTTTGCCGCCAAGGTAGGGCCGCTCAGCAGCAACTGGGATCGGGCGGTGGAGCTGTATTATTACATCAAAGGCGGGTATGTGGACTACGGAAAAGCGCACAGCGGGAAGTTTGGTCACAACCGGGAAAAGGGCCGTTATTATCCCGGCATTTATCCTGAGTGGGATGCGGAACATCCTGTGCATTTGCTGGGCCACAGCATGGGTGGCCTCACAGTACGCAAGCTGGTGACGCTGCTGGAAAACGGGGATGCCGCCGAGCGCGGGGAGCCGGGCCACTCCGGCCTTTTTAACGGGGATAAGACCGGCTGGGTAAAGTCCGTGACCACCATCAGCACACCGCATAATGGCGCTACGCTTTCTTATATCCTCGATGGGGATTACACGCCTTTTGTGCGCCGGCTGATCACATCGGTGGCAGCACTGGCGGGCCTTCTACCGGGTGTGGACAAGATCTATGATTTTAGTCTTGAACAATGGGGACTGGAGCAGGAGCCCGGTGAAAACTGGCTGTCATACGCCAAAAGAGTGGAACAAAGCGCCATCTGGCGGACGGAAGATTATTCCGGTCATGACGTAACTCCGGAAGCCGCGCTGGAACGCAGGACGGCTGAGCCTGATTCGCGGCATGTCTATTATTTTTCCATTTCGACAAAAGCTTCGCTGCGAGGGCTGCTCACAGGATGGGAATATCCCCGCCCGGACGTGTTCCCCGCACTGATGCCCGTGTCTTTCCCGATACCCCTGCTGATGGGTATCGGCAATTACACCCGCAATTCAGGCAAAGTAGTGATAGATGCCAAATGGTGGCCGAACGACGGCGCGGCGAACGTGTATGGCATGAGCGGCCCGGAAGGCTCCGTGCTCAGGGAATACAATCCCCTGATGCCTTTGGAAAAAGGCGTATGGAACCATATTGGTCTGTATAACGGGTATGATCATTTTGATGTGATCGGTATCGGTTACTGGCAGAGCCTGCGGCCGTTTTATACGAACATTGCGAAATTGCTTTCGCAGGTGGAATGATCTTTTGCACTCGTCGGTATAAAAAAAGGACAGCCAAACCGGCTGTCCTTTTGTATGTGCTGAGGGTAAAAAGCGTTTACCGGAAGAAGTTCTTGATGTCTGTAGAATAACCCACCAGGAACATAAAATGCCCGTCCGAATAATGAACGGATTTGTACCAGCTGAGTTTAAAATAAAGCCCGCCCTTGTCTGTATTGGATCTTGGCTGCAACGGGTTAAAATAGAAGTTCAGCTCGCCGAGAATAAAATCATCCTTATTTGTTTTCAGCATATTCGCCCTGCCCAGTTCACTGATGGAGTGCTCCCCGGTAGTAGATTTCATATCTGTGCTGAAAGGGCGCAATCCGAAATTATAGATCACATGAAGGTCGAGGCCGTAACGCGGGCGGGGCGCAAGCCTGATACGTGATTCCAGCAGCCAGCTGTAGGAGTAGACCGGTTTGGAGTATATGGAGTCCTCTCCCTTGGCGGGGTCTGTAAGCTGTGCATTACTGCCCATCAGCAGGAAGCCGCCGTTTATTTCCAGCATCAGGCGTGTTTTTTTATGGTCCAGCGCCAGGAGGTTCAGCATCGGTCTCACCTGCATAAAGGAGTACTTCAGCAGGTCCAGATTTTTGAAATAATATTGATAGGCGATGGTATCGGACCTGGGGACATTGGGATCGGTGCGCATGGTATCCACCACCGGGTTGCGGAACGTGGGCATGCCTTCTCCCTGTTTGAAAAGATTAAAGCCCAGCGTGAGCGGCAGGTATGCGTTCTTTAAAATGCCGAATCCGCGGTAGATATTGTAAGGGTTGATGTGATAGTTGAAATAGAGTTCTGTCGCGATGTTTTTATTGGGATTGTCCGCATTAAAGGCCTGCAGGTCCAGGAAAGCGGAGGCTGAAACGTAATCCAGCAGCCTTCTTTGTTCCACGAGGACGCTCGTGTCTTTCTTCAATCCAGGCCTGAATGTATAGTCCAGGTCCCGAAGTTCTTTGGAGATACCTGCGGAGCCGGGATACATTAAAAAGATGTCCTGGTAGCCGATCTCATAACATGCATCTTTATACCTGAATATCAGTTTCTGCCTGCCTCTTTTTTCCCTGATCGCTTCCAGGCTTAATCCATAATTATCATTGTAAAGTGTCTGAACCCTTTCTCCGTCGATAGTACCTGAAATGTCTACCTCGTAAATACAATTGTACTGTACGATGAGGCGGACAGAATCTACCACCAGGGTTTTTTCGGTAAGGGATTCAGTGTTCTGTTTGGAGCCGCCACACCTGGTTGAAGGGTGCACCGGGATGGAACTTCTGGCTACTAACCTCACCGCATATCCCTTTTCAGCACCAAGATTTTCTATCGTGCTTTCAAGTGCTTTGCTGTGTTCTTCCAGTTCTTTGTTCTTTTTGGCCAGCTCTTCTTTTTCTTTTTCAGTCTCCGCTTTTCTGGCTATTTCTTTTTTTACATCCTTCAAAAACTTCGCAATATCTTTTTTCACCTCTGCGTTTGTGCAACCCGGCGCGTAGTTTTTCTCCACATCGGAAATGAAGGCCGCTTCCATCACCTGGAGGGAATACACTTTTTCTTTTGATTCTTTCATTTTGGTGAACGCCTTCAGCTTAAAGGAATCCGCCGCTGCTTTGGGATAGGTGAAGGCTTGCAGGGTAAAACTGCTGTCCGGTTTGCAACTGATGCTGTCTTCCGCGAGCAGCGATTCTTTTGCCGCGGGTTTGGTGGCGGCTGGTTTTTCTTCCGCCGGTTTCTCCGCTTCGGGTTTGGCCTCTTCCGTTGTTCCGCCTGTTTTGATAAGGAACATCACGGGTTGGTTGGAGCCGGCCAGCGCCGCCGCATCCGCTTTACCGCCTTTGATCTTTTTGATATAATTAGAATCCGCGGCGGCATAGGTGATGCTGGTGGAATCTTCTCTCACCGGGTTCCGGATATAAAGTTTATTATTTTGCAGCAGGTATATCTTCGGGGTTTTCAGTGCCTCCGTATGTTTATTGAGCAGCTCCGTTATTTTGTCCAGGATCAGCTTTTCCCGGTTCATACCGGGGATGTCGAAGGTGTACTCGCCGTTCTCTTTTTTCAGGAGGTCGCTGGTATTGCCATTCAGCGGGTTCACCAGGGATAAATAATAGCTCCCTCTCGCGGAGTACAGCCGCAATTCTTTGTTGTCGGCCAGCTTCAGCGCATCCACTTTTGTGATGCCGTTGTTCAGGAAATAATTAGCCGCTTCGCGCGCCAGCACTTCGGCTTTTACATCATATTCGCCGGGGGCTATGGCCGGGCAGTTTTTCAGCAGCAGCAGCCTGATCTTTTCCAGCAGGAACTTTTCAGCGTCTTCTTTTTTGCTGAACGTGCCGTTGGCGGTATCCGCCGCTACTTTCAGCGACAGTTTACCGGTCTCTTTCACGAAACCGATCTTAACAGGAATGCCTGCCGCTACACCGGGACATGTAAAAACCTGGTCAGGGTAACTCAGGGGTTGTTGTGCTCTCAAATTTGTGCCCATACAGATCATGAGCAAAAAAATAGGTAATAGGTAGAAATGTTTCATGGGTGGGGGGTATTACTGGTAGCAATAATACGACACCCCTGTCTTTAAAAAAAGGGGAGAAACACGGTATTTTTCTCAGATGAGTTTGTGTCAGTAAGTGGATACTTGCGCTTTTGGAGATCCCGATCGGCAAAAAAATGCGATATTCAGTTACAATACTTTAAACGATGAAATTAAGCACAGATGTCATCATTATTGGCGGAGGGCTGTCCGGCCTCGTTGCTGCCAAAGAACTGGCTGAAAATGGCGTTAAAGTGATATTGCTGGAGCAGGAGGGAGAGCAAAGTCTTGGCGGGCAGGCTTTCTGGTCGCTGGGCGGTTTGTTCCTCGTGGATTCGCCTTTGCAGAGACGTATGGGCATCAAAGACAGCCTGGAGCTGGCCTTGCAGGACTGGATGGGCACTGCCGCCTTTGACAGGGAAGAGGATTACTGGCCCCGCCGCTGGGCGGAAGCATATGTACATTTTGCGGCGGCTGAAAAATACAGCTGGCTGAAACAGCATGGGCTTAAATTTTTTCCCGTAGTGGGCTGGGCGGAGCGTGGCGGATATGGTGCGGTGGGGCATGGAAATTCCGTGCCGAGGTTTCACGTCACCTGGGGTACCGGCCCGGGCGTGATGGAGCCGTTTGCGGAACGGGTGAAAGATGCCGCGAAAAATGGAACGGTACAGCTGAAGTTCAGGCACCGGGTAACGGAACTGATCGTAGAGAACGGGGCGGTGAAAGGTGTGCGAGGCGTGATACTGGAGCCTACCGCCGTGGGCAGGGGAGAGCGTAGTTCGGATACAATAACCGGCGATTTTTATATCGGCTCGGAGACGGTGGTGATCACGTCCGGCGGCATCGGCGCAAATCACGACCTGGTGCGGAAGAACTGGCCGGAGCGACTGGGCCCGCCACCCGCGCATATGCTCAGCGGCGTACCCCACTACGTGGATGGGCGTATGTTATCCATCGCGGAGGGATCGGGCGCGCGCATCATCAACCCGGACAGGATGTGGCATTATACCGAAGGTATCAGGAACTGGGCGCCCATCTGGGGAAATCATGGCATCAGGATATTGCCGGGCCCTTCCTCCCTCTGGCTGGACGCGCGGGGCAAACGCTTCCCCGTACCGCTTTTCCCCGGATTCGATACGCTGGGCACCCTTCAGCACATCGGGCATACGGGATACGATTATTCATGGTTCATCCTCACCCAGAAGATCATCAAAAAAGAATTTGCCTTATCCGGTTCCGAACAAAACCCCGACCTGACGAATAAGGAATGGAAACAGGTGATAAAACGAGCGTTCGGCCCAAAGGCCACCGCACCTGTAGAGGCTTTTAAAGAAAAAGGGGAAGACTTTGTAGTGGCGGACGATCTGCAAACGCTCGTGGCGGGCATGAACAAACTCACGCCGGAGCCGCTCCTTCAATATGAAGACATCCTGCAGCAGGTAAAAGCCCGTGACAACGAACTGGATAATAAATTCTGCAAAGACCTCCAGATAGCCGCCATCCGCAACGCCCGTAATTACCTCGGCGACAAACTCATCAGGACCGCCCCGCTGCACAAACTGTTGGACCCTGCCGCCGGTCCGCTGATCGCTGTAAAACTGCACATCATCACCCGCAAAACCCTGGGCGGACTGGAAACTAACCTGCACGGGCAGGTGCTGGGCGCATCCGGGAAACCAATAGAAGGATTGTACGCCGCGGGCGAAGCCGCCGGTTTTGGCGGCGGCGGCATGCATGGCTACCGCGCGCTGGAAGGCACCTTCCTGGGCGGTTGTATCTTTTCAGGGAGAACGGCGGCGAGGGGGATCATGGGCATTCAATAACAGGCATCACTGTTCATATAACCCCCTCGCGTCTTCCAGGCGTTTCCTGATCCGGCCTTTCAGATGCCTGGGGCCTACCACTTTCATAAATTCCCCAAATCCGAGGATCTCTCTTTCCAGTTCAAAATTCAACACCACATGGATGCTGATGAGGATACCGCTCTCATCTTCCTTCAGCAGCTTCTGCGTGGCGTGCAGCGGTTTGGTGAGCACATAAGGAGCGTTCTGTTTGTTCACCCAAAGGGTCACCTGCTGCGGCCGGTCCTTTTCGGAGCGCGTCACGCCAAGGATCTCCCCGTAGTACTTTTCGAAATCCGTTCCTTCGTATTCCTCATAGTCTTTCGCGGACATTTCGTGGAACTCCTGTATCCTGTCCAGGGCCAGCGTGATAAGCAGTGGTTGTTTTTTAGGCCGTGCGATCAGGAACCAGCGGTTGCGGTACTCCTTCAGCAGGTAAGGGAAATAAATTGCCTGCCTGCTTTCAGACGCTTTGAAGGAGCGGTAGGTGATCAGCAAAGGTATTTTGCGGGTGATGGCCTGGTATAGCGGCCCGATGAAGTTGATCCCTTTTAACTGGTGATTCGCTTCAAACTGGATGCAGTTCCTCCCTTCGGGGGCGGATTTGAGCAGGGTGTTTTCCAGCCGGGCCACCATGTCGCTCATTTCCTCGAAGTAACCGAAGCCGCTCAGCTGCTTCAGTACGCCCACGATCTCTTTCATCTTTTCCATGTCCGATGCGTTGATCGGGGAATTGGAAATGCTGTAGTCCGGGTCGTCGTAGGTATAGTATTTACGGTCTGTTATAATAATAGGGGCGTTGTAACCCAGCTTGTCGCTGCGCATGAGCGCAATATCCCCCTGGATGCTGCGGCGGCTGATGCCGTTGGTAATGCCTTCATATTCATATAAGGCGTCACTCACTTTCTCGATCAGGTCTTCCAGTGTCCATTTGCGTTTGCGGTTGCGCAGGCAGCTGTCTATCGTTTTAATACGGAGTAAGGCCAGTTTATTCGTTGCCATAGGTACCGGTTTTGGCGGTTTGGAATACAAAACTATCATTTTCCCGGAAATACTGCGCAATACATTTGCGCACTTTACATCCTTTTAAAACTATTTTCCTTTTATTATTCAATACAGGTAAACGTTACAGGTATTTTTTTCGTGTATCCGATGAAGTGCGCAAATGGCCTGCGCATATGTGCTGCTATATTTGTGCTGTCAGAAAGAAAGTGATGACAAAAAGCAAAGCAGTAGCTCAGTTGGTAGAGCAAGACAGTCCGGCCATTACCCGCAAGGGCCAAGCCGCACTTACTTCAGCATTCATAACGCCTGGGTCGCGGGTTCGAGTCCCGCCTGCTTTGCAAATTTTGAGGACATGCCGGACTTACTTCCAAACCGCAGCGGGTGAAATTCCCGCTCCAAACCAAACAGTCCGGCGATTATCTTAAAACGGGGAGGTCCGGTGCGCCTTACTTCAAAAAACACTGTGAATGTTAGCAGGCGCGCAATTACCTCTTTTTTAAAACACAATGACATGAAAACAAATTTACTCTCCGCCGCCATCCGCTACAATGCGGTATATATGGATGCCGCATTCGTGCAGCCGCAGAAGGAGATCACGCACGTTGCGGGAACTTTTATTTCCAACCTCACCAGGCTGGGGTACACTGTGGACGAGCCGCTGCTGCATGCCCTGAACGGGCTGAACCCTACCCGACTGATGGCCATCTACGATGAATTCTGCCGTGTGCTGCAACTGAAGCACAACTGGGCGCCCCTGGTGAAAGGCTGGAATATCCCTACCTATGAATCCAGGCAGGATCACTGGTACACTTTTTTTGCGAACCTCTACGGCAAAGACCAAAAGAACGCGCTGGCCTGCGGCCACGTGATCCCTGCAGGTACTTTCCCGCTGGACCGCTACAATGGCTGCCCCTTTTGCGGTACACCGTTCGAAAAAGCATCAGTGGAGCACTTTGGCCAGGGCAGCAAGCTGAAAGTGCTCACCTTATGGACACTTGAAGAAATGAATGGTCTGTTGCGAGACCTGTTAACCTCCAAAACCGCTCTGGACGCCACCCAGGCAGATACCCTGCGGGTGCTGTTGAAAGAGCTGGATCTGCCGCAGGCGGAGATCAGCATGAAAGAAACGCTCATGCTGGTGATCAGCGGACTGGCGGACGCCGGAAAAGCCGGTGAAGCCGGTAAGCTGATGACTTCGCCCGCGGATATCCTCCGGTACCTGTGGTTCAGGAAAACAGGTTTCCTGCAACTGATAGAGCCGCGTACGATCGTGGCCAGAACTTCGCGGAACAACCGCCACCTGCTCGCGGGAGCCGGTAAATCCAGGCAGGCGGCCGTGGAATCGAAAACAAAGCTGCGGCTGAAATACAGCCGCGCGGAAGGAAAGATGGTGGCAAAATGGCTGAGTGAACTTCCCCTGCCGGTGAACATGGTCTGTGAGATCATGCACCCCAGGCGTAACATGTGGGTACGTTTCATCAGGGCTTTGCGGCTTGCAGAATACAGCAGGGTGAAAGGTTTTGAGAAACTGCGCGAAATCATGGATGTGTTTTATAACCAGACATACGAAGTATGGAGCGGAAGGGTGAATGAATACCGCCTGAAGACGGACGCAGCCAGTACGTTTTACCTGCTGAAGCAGCGCCCCGGCCTGTTTGCAAGGTCTTTGTTCTCAAACATGCTGTGGTTCGGCCCCGAAGCGACCATGAAGGAATTCCGTGAAGTGGCGGGAAAACTGCCTGCACGTTTGCTGCTGACATTACAATCCTACGCGGCCAACTATTTTGACCCCGCGCAATACAGAACGGTAAAACCGCTGGGTGGCGTGAGCAAAACAGTGAAACCGCACCCGCTGCTGAGTATCTATACAAAGGACGAACTGCGAGAAGCCGCGGTGATGACGGGAAAAGTATGCCTTGAAGTAATGGAAGCCCGCTTCCGTGAACAGGAGAATACCAACAAAACGATCTTCATCGATGAAGGTTTGTATAACATCCCGCTGTCCATCGGCGACCGTTCCGATCATGTACAGGACCTTGGCGCGGCTTTGATGGGAACGCGTTTCCCGGTGGAAGGGAACAGCGTGCGGCTGTTCATGCAATGGGGTAAAGACCTCCCCGCGCAGCACCTGGATATGGACCTTAGCTGCCGCGTGATCGGCAACGACTGGACGGATATCTGCGCGTTCAACCGGCTGGTGGCCACCGGTACAAAACATAGCGGGGACATCCGGAGCATACCGCATAAGACTGGTACGGCTGAATACATTGATATCGACCTGGATGAACTGGATAACGCGGATGCACGATATGTGGTATTCACCTGCAACGCGTACAGCAACGGTAGCATCACGCCGAACCTTGTGCTCGGATGGATGAATAGTGCTTACCCTATGAAGATATCCGAAAAAACAGGTGTCGCTTATGATCCTTCCTGCGTACAGCACCAGGTGCGTATTACGCAGCCTCTGGCGAAAGGCCTTGCGTTTGGTGTGCTGGATGTGAGGAACAGGTATATCGTCTGGCTGGAAATGCCGTTCGACGGTCAGCTGGTGGGTGATATGAACTATACATCCGTAGGGAACCTGCTGGTGAAGCTGAATGCGAAGATAAGTATCGGTCAGCTGCTGCGGATCAAAGCAATGGCACAGCAACTGGAAGCTGTAAAAACAGCAGAGGAAGCCGATGAAATATATACCCTTCAATGGGCGATGAACACAGCAACGGTGACGAAATTGCTGTTAGATTAACACTGGGTTAATAAGTAAGGGCTGCCTGTTTGGGCGGCCCTTTTTTATTGTTGTTAAAAGAAATATCACCTGCAAAAATCCATTTCACGCTGTATTACGTATCTGCTTGGCCGTTTTCAGCAAATACACTGCTGTTAAAAATATTCTCCTGGATAAAAATCTGTAACTCATCACACAACGTATCTACACAAGAGGGTCACCCAGAAAAGAGTTGAAAACCGATTCATGTAAACTGATCTAACTAAAGCCATTAATTTATGGAAAAAGAAATTGTAACCCGGCAGGCCGAAGGCCAGCAAGGGAATGGTATGCCCCGCAGGAAATTTCTCGCTGCACTGGGTCTGTCCGTATCAGCCGCCGCTGCCATCACCGCCTGTTCTAAAGATGACAATCCCGGTGGCGGCCCGCCACCCGGCAGTATCGATCTTGGTAGAGACGATACCGGCATCCTGAATTATGCCTACGCCCTGGAACAACTGGAAGCAGCCTTCTATGGCCAGGTGGCGCTAACGCCCTATACCGGCATCACAGCGGCGGAATCACAACTGCTGGCCGATATCAGGGATCACGAAGTGTCTCACCGCGAGTTCTTCAAAAAGGCACTGGGCAACAAAGCGATCCCCGGGCTGGAAGTAAACTTCACCACGATCGACTTCACCAACAGGGCCAGCGTACTGGGCGTTGCCAAAGCCTTTGAAGACCTTGGCGTGAGCGCATACAACGGTGCGGGCAAACTGATCACCAATGTGGACTATCTCTTACTCGCCGGCAAGATCGTATCCGTAGAAGCAAGGCATGCCGCGCTCATCCGCGATCTCATCAGCAACGGCTCTTTTGCGGACAACACCGTGATCAATGCAAACGGTCTTGACGTAGCCAGCAGCCCCGCGGATGTGCTCACCGCTGCTAAACCCTTCCTCAAATCCGTACTCTGGGGCGGTAACCTCCCCACTTCCTGATCCATTTTTTCATCTCTCAACATTTCTTTATGAACATACAGAATATCCTCACAGAAATTGAAAAGACCGATCCCGAAGTGTACGAACGCATGGACAGCCGCAGAGGCGCGATGCAGAGTTTTCTCCGGATCGGCGGCAAACTGGCGCTGGCAGCCATTCCTATTGCGCTTGGCGGGATGTTTAAAAAAGCCTACGGCCAGTCCGCGCCGAACATCGTGGCAGTGCTGAACTATGCACTCACATTGGAATACCTGGAAGCGGAATTCTATACCATGGGCGCCGCATCAGGCGTAGTGCCAGCAGGCACGCCCGGGGTAGGGGCCATCAATACCATCAGGGACCATGAAAACGCGCATGTGTCTTTCCTGAAAACGGCCATCGCTTCACTGGGAGGCCAGGCAGTGGCAAAACCGACTTTTGATTTCACGGCGGGCGGCGCATTCGGCAACGTGTTCACCAATTACGATACATTCCTGGCAGTGGCGCAGACCTTTGAAGATACCGGAGTAAGAGCTTACAAAGGCAGGGCGGGCGAGCTGATGGGCAACAACGATGTGCTCACCGCCGCTTTGCAGATCCATTCCGTGGAAGCACGCCATGCTTCCCACATCCGGCAGATGCGCAAAGCGCGCGGCGCCAATGTGAAACCCTGGATCACGGGCAAAGACACAGGCGGCATCGGTGCGGCCGTGCAGGCCAGTTATAACGGTGAGGAACTTACCACGCAGGCAGGTATTGACATTGCCGCTATCGTAAACGCGAACGCCGCCAGCGAAAGTTTCGACGAGCCGCTGACCGCCGCGCAGGTACTCGCGATTGTAGACCCCTTCATCGTTTAAATCGTTTCATACATTTCTAAATTCACGAACAATGCAAAGTAAAATCGCAACATTCTGCGCAATGTTATTCATCAGCACGTCCTCATTTGCCGCCGGCGCCTATGAACAGCCCGCATCCGCCACTGTCACCTCATCCTACGATTGGATGAAATCGCCCTCCGGCACCTGGGAAGGTAAAGTGGACGGCAAGGCGCACTGGTACAAACTGGACAAAAAAGGCGGCCTTTGGCAAAGCACCGACGGTAAAAAATGGACAGCTTCCAAAGAGGGCCTCTGGTCCGATAAGAGCGGCCGATGGCTCAAGATCCATGACAAAAAGCTCGTGTGGAGCACAGACGGGAAAGAATGGGCCGAAGTACCCGAGTGGAAGTGGGAAGGAAGTGATGGCAAATGGTACAAGTTCGATACTGACTGGACACTTTGGGTTAATTGATGATATAACCGCCCCCGCAGGTTTGGTCGTTGGGGGCGGTTTTTTATTACACTCACAGACAGGCATATGTTTATAGTAGTCATTTTATCAATCGAAAAACCGAAGTCTTACTTCGGTTTTTTTGTTTTTACATAGCTGCCGGCCCGTAACCGATAAATAATAAATCCTTAATACATGAAAACATGCACTTCCGGGGTAACATGAGCATCTTTACTGCTTCAATCGTTATCTCTGATGAAAAGAAGACAATTTCTACAACAATCTTCCCTGGCGGCTATCGCCTCTTCCATACTTGCCCCCGTTGACCTGCTGGCCTCCGGCAAAGAAGGCGGCGATGTAAAATGGGATGGTACTACCGCCCGCAATATTATTTTCCTCGTAAGCGACGGCATGAGCATCGGCACGCTGACTATGGCCAACATGCTCCTGCAACGCAAAGAAGGCCGCAGCAGCAGCTGGATGAAGCTGTACGAACAAGGCAAAGCAAAAAGAGGTTTGATGGATACCGCCTCCGCGGACAACCTGGTGACCGATTCAGCCGCGGGCAGCTCAGCCTGGGGCGGCGGCGTACGTGTGCCGAACGGTATGCTGAACGTCAATAAGGACGGTTCTTTTAACGTTCCCATCCTGCACAAGTTCAAAGCCGCGGGCAAAGCCACGGGCTGCGTTACCAGCGTGCCCATCACCCATGCCACACCGGCGGGGTTTTGTGTGAATAACGCCAGCAGGAACTCCCAGCCGGAGATCGCCGAACAATACCTCCAGCTCCGTTTTGATGTGATGATGGGTGGCGGTACGGAGTTTTTCAGCGCCGATACCCGTAAAGACAAACAGGATCTTTTCGCCAAATACGCACAGGCCGGCTTTGCCGTGGCCCGCACCAAACAGGAAATGCTGAACGCCGCCGCCAGCCAGCCGCTGATGGCTGTATTCCACGGAGATGCGATCCCTTACGCCCTGGATCATGCGCAGGATACACAATTGCAGGCTACTATCCCCACGCTGGCGGAAATGACCAAAACGGCCATCGAGCGGCTGAGCAGGAACAAAAAAGGGTTCGTGTTGCAGGTAGAAGGAGGAAAGGTGGACTGGGGCGCACACTCAAACGATCTCGGCGGCCTCATCTACGACCAGGTTGCTTTTGATGAAGCGATCCAGGTAGCGGTGGACTTTGCGGAGAAAGACAAAAACACGCTCATCATCATCACTACCGACCATGGAAATGCCAACCCCGGCATCTTTGGCGGCAGTAAAGAAAATAAGAAATTCGACAGCATCTTCCAGTTCAAACAAACCAATGACTGGATACTGAAAGGCATCACTAAAGACTCTTCCGTAAACCAGGTGAGGGAAAGAGTGGAAGCCGCGCTGGGCTTCGGCATCAGGCCGGAAGAAGCGCACGGACTGCTGGGCCACTACATCAGGCCTGACGGCGAAGGGCTTTACAACAAGGCAAAGCTGCCGTTCAGGGAACTGGGCGAACTGCTGGGCAGTTATACCACCGTACACTGGGCTTCCATGGACCATTCCTCGGATCATGTGGAGCTGACCATGATGGGCCCGGGCAGCCAGCTGATGAAAGCCTTTATGAAAAATTCGGATCTGCACAACCTGATGCTGGACGCCACCGGTGTCAAAAAAGGATAGTACACGGCGGATTCATCCATTGTTTAACAACTTTTCAGGGCTGGCCATTTGGCCCGCCCTTTTTTTTGAAGCGGAAATCATTTCTGGGCCACCAGGGCATACCCGGCATTACGGAAATAATCCTGCCGAAATGGAAACTTTTGACCATGCCGGGCGTCTTTACCCAGGAAGAACATATTGCCGCAAACAATCCAACAGGCAGATAAAGAAACTCTCAGCCGATGTGTACATCGAACAGGCCGTTCCGGCCCGCTGGGTTTGACTATGTAATATAAAAGAACCGACCTGCGTCTGCGGGCCGGTGTAACGCCATATCCCCCGGAACAGCTAATGATGGACGGGATATTGTAAAAGAGAAATGCGCCGTAGTACAAATACTACATCCGGCCCGTACTTTAACTACAGGCCAGCCTTCAACCTGTCGTTACCTTACACCGGAAAACCTGGCCCTATATTCAGAACAAAACCGGGGACCGGACAAGCCATATTTCTGTAACCATCAACGCCTATGAAGAATTTTTCCCTTCCCGCACGGGCATGCGCCAATGCTTATACCAGGAATGTTTTAGTGTTGATTTGTTTGTTGATATCGCATTTGCGGATGCGGCTACATTTCTCATTCATCAAAAATGGAATTTCCCCTATGACTATAACGAGAGCACGCTGTACCACGCTGTTATGCGATAGATAGCCCCGCAGTAAAGACATTACGCCTGTATTACTACCATACGGGCGAACCAGATCCTGTACCCCCCTGTAAGAACAGCATTTCCTGCAGGAAGGGCAGAACGGGAGGTCAGCATACTAAATATGGCTTCGAATAATGGTTATCATAGGAAAAGGGGCTGTCTCTTAAGGCGGCCCTCTTTTTTTATCTTTGCGGTATGAAGATCCACCAGGCATTTATACGGCTCATGGAAAGGAAACGCGGTTTCCACCTCATTACAGCTGAAGTATTGCAGGCCCTGCCGCAGCTCAGGGAGCTGAAAACGGGCATGTGCCAGGTATTTATCCGGCACACTTCCGCTTCACTGACCATCAACGAAAATGCGGACCCGACGGTACGAAAGGATTTCGAAATGTACTTCAGCAAAGCAGTGCCCGAAAACGATCCGCAATATCTCCACGACGACGAAGGCCCGGATGATATGCCCGCCCACCTCAAAGCCGCACTGCTGGGAAGCTCTGTAATGATACCCGTGCGCAACGGCAAGCTGGCCTTTGGCACCTGGCAGGGCATTTACCTCTGCGAGCACCGCAACCATGGCGGGCAGCGGGAGCTGGTCATCACCGCCTGGGGCGAGACGGAGACGCCTTAAAGTATTTGTCCAGGAAGGCGAAGACCGTGTCAAACCGCGTCAATGGCGCGGCGTGACCGCCCTGCACGGCTATGTGTTCCGTACGGTACGGGAACTGGTGTTGCCTGAAACGGTCTTCCATTTTTTCGCACATTAGTGTAGAAGGGCATATCTCATCCTCCGTGGCGGACAACAGCAGTACGGGGCCTTTTATTCTCTCCACGGGTATCATGGCAAGCTGTTCCGCCGCTGAATCTTTCAGCATCGCTTCAAAAGCGCCTCTCAGGTCCCTTTTCATCAAAGCGGGCACCGCTGCTTCATTCACCGGTACATAGGGCAGTTCTTTCCCGTTGTACGTCCACGCGGCGGTGGAAAAGTGACCGGTATGCCCCGGGAAGGTCACATGGCTGGGCACGATGGCCACCACGCAGGTAATATCGCTGAAATAACTGCCCAGCAGCAAAGCAAGGTCGCCGCCCCGGGAGCCGCCGATGATGGCGATTTTCTTTTTATTGATCTTCTGGTTGCCGGCTGCTTTCAGGATAGCGTCGTGTATGGCGTTGAGGGAGATCCTGTTGAGCGTGTCCGGTGTGCCGGGTGCGCCGAAATAACCGATGGCCAGGAAAGCATAACCGCTTTCCAGGAAACGGTCGCGGGTGGTTTTCCAATGATCGCTGGCCCATGCGTTCCTTCCTTCGGAGCCGCCCAGGCCTACTATAAGAGGTTGATCATCGCCGGGGCCGGTGTAGAGAATGCTGTTTGCCTGCGGGGTTTCCAGCACGGTCTGCGCCCGGAGGGAGAAATGGAAGGAATAGAGGAATAAGGAGAGCAATAAAAATTTCATAGCTGTTTGGTTTGTTGCACAAAACTCAGCCATTTGTTTCCTTTTTCTTTTGACCTATATCAAAAACTACTTTTCAGCCCTTACACGGCTCAGCGTTTCCTGCGTAATGCCCAGGTAGGAAGCGACCATGCCCAGCGGGATGCGGTGATAGATATCGTGGTAAACGGCCCGGAAATGGTCATATTTTTCCTTTGCGGAGGTAAACCGCATGGAAGTGATGCGTTCCATCAGGTGCCCGAATACCGTGCCCATAGACAGCCGGGCATATCTTTCCATTTCGGGGAAATGGTCGAAGAGGTAACCGAGATCGCTGATCTCCAGGCGCCAGGTGTCTGTATCTTCCAGCGTATCGATGGAGTAGATGTCTTTTTGCCGTTGAATAAAACTTTTGGGGGAGTTCACCCATTCGCCTTCGCTGCTGAAGTATTCGCTGATCTCTCTGCCGTCTTTGAGAAAGAAGACCCGTACCAACCCTTTCCGGATAAAATAACTCCTGGTGCAAACCTTATCCGCATCGTGCAGCAGTTCGCCTTTTTTGAAGGACTGAACGGTGACGCGGTTCTCCAGTTCCTCCCTGAGTGCGGGGGAGAGGCGGATGTATTGTTCAAAATGCTGGTACAGCGGCGTGTGCATGCAGTTTTATTTGAATGGTAATTTAAGGAAATAACGCTTGTTTATTAATTTAGCAGCGTAGTCCCGGGCATCCGGGGTGATTTTTCACAAACAAGCAGGCAAAACAATGAGTAACACCATACAAAGCGGGATCTACCAGGACGGGGCTTCCATTCCCTGGGAAGACGCCGCGCCGGGCATACAGCGCCAGCTGTTCGGGTACGACGAAAAGATGATGCTGGTAAAAGTAAAATTTGAACAGGGCGCCGTGGGCACTATGCACCAGCATCCGCACATCCAGGTGAGTTATGTGGAAAGCGGCTCTTTTGAGCTCACCATTGGTGGGGAAAAGAAAGTGCTGCAAACGGGGGATGGCTATTTTGTGCCTTCCAATGTGCTCCATGGCTGCGTCTGCCTGGAGGCCGGCGTATTGATAGACGTTTTCACCCCGCTCCGCGAAGATTTTTTAACAGGAAAATAGATTGACATGCAATACCCGGAAATGGCCGCTTTCATCAACACATTGATCGATAAAGTGGAAGAACTGATACCCGAATACATGGCGAAAAAAGAAGACAGGGAAAAAGAAAGAGGTGGCACGGCCATTTGCATACTGGACCCCGAAGGCCGCGTATACGGTAAGATGTTCGGTACAGACACCATCATGGCCCGCGAACGTTACCGCGTGGCCTGGATAAAAGCCAGCCAGGCATGGATCACCGGCCTGCCTACCGGCGAATATGAAAGGCAGGTGTTCAACAAAGAGATCGATGAAGGCAAATACGGCATCCGCCGCCCGGACCTGATAGGCTGGGAGGGTGGCCAGCCCCTTTACCTGAAAGACGGCACCATGATCGCAGCAGGCTTTGGCGGCTTCACCAGCGCCAGCGACCTGGAGATCGTGAAACGCGCGCTGGAGATGATCCAGTAACCGGTGCATGGAGATGAACGGGCGGGCATATTCCATCAACGCCCTAATCCTTAACTTTAATAAAAAAAGATATGGCAAGAGCATTTTTAGGTATGGGCCTGCTGGGGGCGAACTTTGTAAAGGCAATGCTGGATAAAGGGGAAAAAGTGCAGATATGGAACCGTAGCCCGGAAAGGGCGCAGGCGCTGGCGTCTTTTGGCGCCACTGTGTTTACCAGCGCCGCCGATGCCGTGAAAGGCGCGGAATATATCCATCTGACCGTAAAAGACGATGCCGCTGTGAACGAGGTACTGGCTGCCGCGGCGCCCGGCCTCCAGCCCGGCGCGGTGATCATTGATCATACCACCACCACTGCTGATGGCGCGAGACAACGCACAAAGGAATGGAAAGATAATGGCTTTACCTACCTGCACGCCCCCGTATTCATGGGCCCGGCCAATGCCCGTGAAGGCAGCGGGTACATGCTCGTGTCCGGCGACCAGGCGGTGGTCGAAAAAGTAAAACCCCTGCTGGATAAAATGACCGGCAAGGTGATCAACTTAGGGCCTGAAGAAGGAAAAGCGGCAGGCATGAAACTGATCGGCAACAGCTTCCTGGTGGCATTTGTGGCCGGTTTGTCGGACACATTGTCCCTTGGCAAAGCCCTGGACATCTCCGCGCAGGACATCGGCTCCCTGTTCGATATCTGGAATCCGGCGCAGATGCTGGCCACCCGCTTGCAGCGCATGAGCAGCGGCGATTACAGCAAAGCGTCCTGGGAGTTGAATATGGCGAGGAAAGACACGCAGATATTCATTGATACCGTAAAAGGGAAAAATGGTACGCTGACCGTATTGCCCGCCATTGCCGCGCAGATGGACAAGATGATCGGGGAAGGCTTCGGCGCCAGCGACTGGACAGTGATCTCGAAGGATGCGGTGTCTTAAGGGCAAAACAAACAATATTTGGTTTTTATAAACGGCGAATAGGTCAGGGAACCGGAGGGGGATATGAACCAAAATTCAAAGAAGCCGCGGATAAGCTTTAACAAGAATGTTCCTGGTATAAGAAAGGCCCGCTGTCACCGGCGGGCCCTTTTGTTTAGTTGCCTTTCAGCAACGCGTTGATCTGCTCATACAACGCTTCTTTTTCACTCGGGCGCTTGGCCTTGCTCACCACCAGCTTCCCGGTTTTGTCAAAAAGAAAATATTGGGGATAATACTCCGCTTTGTCAGGATGATCGGCCAGCAGCTCTTTCCAGAAAGGCGCAATGGTCTGCCTGGTTTTACGGAGATGGACGCCTTCCATGTTGTTCACTTTGATGTAATCTTTCCAGAGGGCATCGCGGTCATCGTCGTCCATGGCCAGGTAGATGTATGCCACGTCTTTGTCGGCGAATGCTGCTTTCAGCCCCGGCAGCTGTTTGATCTCTTCTTTGCAGGGGCCGCACCAGGTGCCCCAGATGTCCAGGTATACCACTTTGCCTTTCAGCGTTTTCACCACCTCGTAAATGGACTGCACCTTGTCGTAATCTTTGACCACTACAATGTTCCGGTTGTGCTGGTTGGCGGCGAGTTTTTCGCCAAGCTCGTTCATCATCCGGCTGATGTCTTTGTTGTAAGGGCTTTGGGGGAACTGTTTTTTAAACGCTTCGGCAAGGCCTTTCACCTGTGCCAGGTCGCGTGCGTAATATTGGTCCTGCACCTGCTGGAAGTTGTACTTTTCGGCTACATCCGGCGGGAAATTGTTCAGGCTGCCTACAAAACGCCAGTAAGGTTTGCCGTACTTTTTTACGAGGACGTTCGCACTGTCGAGGCTGATGCCGTAATAAGGAATGGGTTTGTCCGGCGTGATGTTTTCTTTTTTGATCTTTACGAATGCTTTTGTTTCGAGATAGCGGAGGTAATTGTCTGCGAAGGCGTAATACTGTGGCCCGGCGGGGACAAACTCCGGGTCTATTACACAGGGGTCGAATATGGCGAAAACAAAATTATTCAGAATATCCCGGTCATCTATACGGGTTCTGCCGAAATCGCTGAGGTAATTATACCCGAGGTATTTCACTTCGGATGCGATCAGTTTTTTATCCCGTTCTGAAATATCAGCCGCGCTGATGGTTTTGAAGTGTTCGTTCTGTATGCTGAAGAAAGGATCAATCAATTTTTTTTGCAGTTCTTCCAGTGAAAGCCTGTCAAACGTACCATTCTCCCAAAAAAAAGGCGGGCTGTCCATGTCTATCTGCTGCAACAGGAGGTTTTCCTGCAAGGCATCGCCGGATAGCAGCCGGAGTGTTTTATTTTTCTCATCCAGTGCAATGACCAGTTCCTTCCCCGCGGTGAGCAGCAGGGTATAGAACTTCCGTTGATAGATCAGCGAGACAAATTGCTGGCCCGTTACGGGGAGAATGATATTGAATTGCCCCGATGCATTCACCGGGATGTCCACCGTATTTTCTTGGTGGAAGCCATACACCACCGGTGTATTGACGGACACGGGTGTTTTGCCGCTGTACCCGCGGATGGCGCCGCTGAGCGTGAACTGGGCGGGTAGTTGTATGGATAGCAGCAGGAGGAGTAATAAACAAAGGTTCTTTTTCATGGAATCAAAAATAGCGTACCGGCGGAAGCGATGTTTCCGGAAGTGACGGAACCGGGGATAAATGGGATAAACATAGCGGTTTATGCTATAGAAAAAGTGGTATAACGAAAGAGAGGGCCGCCCCAGATGGGGCAGCCCTTCTCTTTTATGTCAAAACAAGCCGGATGTATTACACCAGGATCTCCAGCAAAGCCGTATTCCCGGGAAGGTCCGTAGCCATCGCCCTGATCACCGAACCGGCGGGAGAGGCGTTCGCCACTGTGGCGGTGTACGTCCACAGGAGCCGGTTGATGGGGTTGAGGATGGCGTTGCCTTCTTCCAGAAGGGTGCCGTCGGCGGTGTAAATGCCCACTTTCACTTCCGCCACCCTGAAGTCGTCCTTCGCGTGAATGCTGATCTTTGAGCCGGGAGTACCGTTGTACTCCGAGGTGTTGATCTTTTTCACGACGGGTGGTTTCATGAAATCGCGCATAGCCATGTTAAAAGCCGACTTTCCCGGGGGAGCTTTCCGCTGATATTCTTTTTTCAGATCAGCGGAGCTGATGGCTCCCTGTGCGTATGCGTTGGCTGCTGAAAACAGCTCACGCGCTTCCGCCTGTTCTTCCGAAGGTGCCGCATCGGGATTGACCGTAGGCATGCTGCCGATGATCGTATTGTTCCCGTGACGGCGGTAAACAAACTGTTTACCCACATTTCCCCTTGCTCCTTTTACGAGCAGGTTCTTATTGATATTAGCCATTGTAATAGTTTTAAAAATTAAAAAATAATGTACCGATCTGTTCATCGCGCAGCAGGAGGAAGTTACCGGAGCCGCTACTCCCCGTTGGCTTAAGCGGTGCTCCTTTTGCGGCGATCAACAATACAAATGTAAGTGCAAAAACACACGTGATTTTGGACTTTGGGACGGTCCTTTATCGAAGTTGGGACGGAGTAGCCTGGCAGTTGGGACGAATGGAAACGGGCCCTGGAAAAAACGGTGCTTTTTGCCTTTAATCTTCAGAGAACCTTCGGTGATCGTTCGGTGATCCTTCGGTCATCCTTCGGTTAAACACCCTCAAACCCGGACTACGACCGAACACCACCGAAGGATCACCGAAGGATGGCAGGAGGATGTCAGTAGCCTTAAAGGGGCTTTTTATCATTTAGGGGAAACCGTTATATTTGATTTTGAACCGCTTAAGCATTGTTTTAACACCCAAACCATTTTATCGCAATGGAACAACCAATTTTTATCAGGACAGATGGAGTATTGAGGAAAATAAACTTCGAAGAGATCGCTATCCTGGAAGCGGCGCGTAACTACACGAAATTTCTGGCAAAAGGATATTCTCTCATTGCCCGTGCGTCGCTGGATGCAACGCTTAAACAGATGCCTGAGGGGCGGTTTTTAAGGATCAGCCGGATGCACGCAGTGTCTTTAAGCCATGTAGACGTTATCGGGAGGGAGGAAGTGATCATAGCGGGAGAGTCCATCCCTGTGTCCCGTAAGTATTACCCGGAAATGCTGAAACAGCTTAGGGTTATAGAAGCGATGACTGGCAGCGACAAAAAAGATAAGGAAGAGATGCCGGAGGAGGAGTAGTATTTTAAACGGCAAAGGCTTCCCCGGGGAAGCCTTTGCGAATATGAACAGGGGATTGCTTACACAAAAAATTCCGGCAGCAACTCTTTACACACTTTTTTCGCCGCGTCTACTTCGTTTTCGGGTATCCATTTGTAAGGCCAGCGCAGGCGTGTGCCTACATCCGCCCAGCCGCCGATAGCCGCGAGGAACTTATCCACCGCCTGGTTGGAATACCCCTGCTGCGTGATATAGGGCACGATCTGTTCGTTCATAAACCGCTGGATGCGCGATTCCAGTTCCAGTGCGGCTTCCATGTCCGTCTGCATACTGTCGTACCAGCGTTGCGCCACCAGCGGGCTCAGGCAGGCTACGTTGGAATAGGCGCCGTGTGCGCCCGCGCGTACGCCCGTGGCAAGGTGGTGGCCGGGTATGAATACAGAAAGTTCAGGATTGAGGCCCAGCATTTCTTTGTACCATGCTGCGTCTCCGCCCGGCAGTTTGCAGCCCGCCAGCTCAATACCGGCCTCCCGGATGGTTTTAAAATCGGCGGGGCTCAGCTTTACTTTAGAATGGGGGGGATTGTAGAGGATAAGCCGGATGTCTCCGGCGGTATCCTGCATTTTGCGCAGGAACGCGATGATCTCTTCCATTTTCGGTGGAAACCAGTCTGGCAGGATCACCTGTATGGCGGAGGGTTTGAGGGCTATCGTCCGTTTGAGCCGCTCCAGTGATATGAGCGGGCTCATGTGGCTGCAGCCAACCTGGAAGGGCATGCCGGCCCTGTTGCATTTTTCGGCGAGCAGGCCGTTTACTTCGTCGAATTCATGTTCGGTCTGGTTATAGAACTCACCGGCGGTGCCGTTGGAATAAATGCCGTCCACTTTCATGCCGATCAGCTGATCTATTTCAGTGGCGAGGCGGCCGTAACCGATGCTGTCATCTGTGTTGATAGGGAGCAGTAATGTTGCCCAGTTGCCACGGATCTCGTGGCTTTGTAAAGGAACCATGGTATTTGTTTACGGGATTTGCGTTTTGAGAAAGATCTTACCTGGATAATAAGACCGGTATCAAAGAAAAGAAAGTTTCTTGTAAAAAGGAAAATGATTGAAAGATTCTCGGTGGATGATTTGATGAATTTGGAAATATCGCTGTAAATTTATTGTATGCGAGGAATTAAATTAAAAACAATGAAACGGAAGACTACGATATCGCGTACCCGCGTCCGGAAAATACTCAGAGAGGTCTTTGCTATGAAATTGACCGAAGAAGAAAAAGAAGCTAACAGGGCATTGATGGGAGTTTTTCCTAAGAAAAAAGAATAGCCCAAAAATAGTTTCTTTTTATGTTAACCCGATTTGCCAAAACATCAATACATTAAAACCATGCGTAGTATTACATTAAAAACAGGAAAACGCAAAACCACCTGGCCCGATTCCTACGTCCAGGAAGTAATAAGGGAAGTTTTTGCAATGAAAATACCAAAAAAGGAAGCCGAAGCCGCTCTGGCATGGATGAGAGTTCTTCCGAAGAAGAAAAAATCGGCCAAAAGATAGATTTGATTTTATGTTAACCCCGGATTATAACGAAAAGGTGTTCATTAATTGCCCTTTTGATGACGGATATCGTCCCATATTGCATGCCATGGTGTATGCGGTTTATCGTTGTGGATTTTATCCGGTGACAGCTTTGGCGGAAGATGACGGAACTGATAGCCGTCTTAATAAAATCCTGCGATGTATCAGGGATTGCCGGTATGGTATTCATGATATTTCCTGTATTGAGGTAAATATGAATAACCTGCCCAGGTTTAATATGCCTTTTGAAACCGGTTTATTTTTTGCAGCTAAACATTTTGGCGGAGGATTGCAGAAAACGAAGTCGGGCCTTGTATTTGAGCGGACAAAATATTTATACCAGCAATACATCTCTGACTTAAATGGCATAGATACCAAGGCTCATGGGAATGATCCGATACAAGTGCTTGAAAAAATACGTGACTGGTTAAGGACATCCTCGAATAAGACTACAATTCCGGGAGGGGCTACTTTAAGGAGAGATTATAGGGACTTTGTTACCCGTCTTCCTTCTGTTGTGGATAAGTTGGGTTTTGATCAGGATAATATTCTTTTCAGTGACTTTTGTCAGATAGTGGAACGCGCAATGCATGAAAAATTGGAAATATCCTTACTTACGAGTGCTTGTGAGTAAGGAACTCAGCGAATCTCCGTCTTCAACCGCCGTATTTTCTCCTGTTTTCCTTCGATAGCAATTGCCGGCAACAGGTGATGCCATAACGAAACTCTTAGGGAGAAACCTGCATTAATCTAAAAACAAGATTCAGAACAGGCTATATTTGAAATATGGATAAACTCCTGAACCGCTCGCTGAAGAAACTGATGATATATGCCGGTATCGTGCTGGTATGCAGTATCCCGGTGTATTATGTGATGATCAGCCTGCTGCTGGAATATGAGTTTGATGAACATAACATCATCCTAACGCCTGAAGCGGGCCGGGAAGACCGCTTCCTGATCATCGGCGCTGTAACGCTGCTCACCGTCCTGTTTTTCGTACTGATGCTGGTCGGCTTTATCCTGCTGAACCGCCGGATATCTAACCGTTTGTGGCAGCCCTTTTACCACAGCCTGGGAAAGATCAAAAAGTTCGACCTGAACCGGCAGGAAAAAGTGGATTTCGAAGAAACCGGTATTGAAGAGTTTGCGGAGCTGAACCAGAGCCTGCACAAACTGATAGCCGGGAATATTGCGGCTTATGCGCAGCAGAAAGAGTTTGCGGACAATGCCTCCCACGAGTTGCAGACGCCCCTGGCCATTATACAGTCGAAACTGGACCTGCTGCTGCAAAGCAAATCGCTGACAGACGAACAATACAATATCATCGAAGACGCGAATAAGGCACTGGCAAGAGTGACCCGCATCAACAAAAATCTATTGCTGCTCACGAAGATCGAAAACAGCCAGTTCATGGAAAAAGAAAGGCTCAGCCTTTCCGGGCTGATAACAAAAAATATTTCCCTCTTTACCAGTTTTGCCGAAGGCGTGGAGCTGGAGCTGAATGCTGAAATACAGGAGAATGTGGAGGTGGAAGGCAATAAGGTACTGATCGAAATATTGCTGAACAACCTCGTGACCAATGCGATCAGGTATACCTCCCCCGGCGGCACGATCCATATCCGGCTTTCCGGGAGCCGGCTGGTAGTGGAAAACCCGGGCGAAGTGGCGCTGAAAGAAGAGCAGCTGTTCAAACGGTTCAGTACAGCATCTTCACAATCCCCGGGCACAGGCCTCGGGCTGGCGCTGGTGAAGCAGATATGCAACCGGTATGACTGGAAGATCACATATGCCTATGAAGACGGGCAGCATGTATTTTCAGTAAAGTTTTAGCTTCAAAATAGATCCCTGTTACCATATCATCCCGCCGGACTGCCCGCGCGATAAGAAATTTACGTCAAAATACTAAAATATTTAGTATTATTGCTAAATAATTGAGTAGCGTACTTATAACCATTAGCAGGCATGATGAGGGGTAAAGCAGATATCATTGCTGCCCTGCAGAAAGAGATACTTTCCCTGCAGGGATACAGGGCGGAAGGCGACAGTACTGCCGTAAATGTAGGACTGGAAGCCATCACCCGCTCTTTCCCCAATGCCATATTCCCCACCGGGGCCATTCATGAATTCCTTACGGAAGCGCCCGAGCACACTGCCGCAACGGGCGGATTTATGGCCGGGCTGCTGGCTTCGCTGATGCAGCGGGGCGGCGCCTGTATCTGGGTCAGTACTTCGCGCAGGCTTTTCCCTCCCTCTTTAAAAACATTCGGTGTAGAGCCGGATAGGTTCATTTTTGTAGACCTGCAACGGGAAAAGGATGTGCTCTGGGCCATGGAAGAAAGCCTGAAATGCGGAGGGCTGGCGGCTGTGATCGCGGACCTTGGCGAAATCACCTTTACCCAGTCCCGCAGGGTGCAGCTGGCGGTGGAGCACAGCGGGGTTACCTGTTTTCTCCTCCGTACCAATCCCCGCAAGCTGAACACTATTGCAAGCATTGCCCGCTGGAAGATCACGCCGCTGCCCAGCCAGCTGGAGGAAGGTATGCCAGGCGTGGGTTTTCCACGCTGGCAGGTGGAGCTGCTGAAAGTACGCAACGGCTATCCGGGAATGTGGAAAGTGGAATGGTCGGCGGGTGGTTTTGTGATGTTGCCGGAACGTGCTGTAGCAGCCACCGCGGCCGGGCAAAAAAGAAAAGCGGGGTAAGATGGCGAAGCGGTATGTGACGATATGGTTCCGTTACCTGGTAACGGACTGGATGATCCGCCACCGGCCAGGGCTGCGAAAAGAATCTTTTGTATTTGCGGCGCCTGTGCATGGGCGTATGATGATCGCCGCCGCCTGTAAAAACGCGGAAGCCAACGGCATCACCGCCGGTATACCTGTTGCCGATGCAAAAGCGATCGATCCTTCGTTGCATGTGCTGGACAATCGCCACGGGCTGGAAGAAAAACTGCTCAGGACGCTGGCGGAATGGAGCATCCGGTATACGCCCACCGCTGCGGTGGACCTGCCGGACGGCCTCACGCTGGACGCAAGCGGCTGCGCGCATCTCTGGGGAGGAGAAGAGGCTTATGTGAAAGAGATCGTCAGCAAGCTGGGCGCTGCCGGCTTTGATGTGCGCGCCGCCATGGCTGATACCATTGGTACAGCATGGGCGGTGGCAAGGTACGGGGAAGGCGCCATTTCCATTGTCCAAAGCGGGGATCAGGCCACCGCATTACTTCCTTTACATCCCGCCGCGCTGCGCCCCGATCCGGCTGTGCTGGTCCGGTTGCAGAAACTGGGCTTCCGCCGCATCGCCGCATTTGCGAATATGCCCCGTGCCGCACTGCGCAGGCGTTTCGGGGAAGACCTGCTTACCAGGCTGAGCCAGGCACTGGGGCAGGCGGAAGAATTTATACAACCCATTTTTATCAATCCGCCTTACCAGGAACGGCTGAACTGCCTGGAGCCGATCCGCACGGCCGCCGGTATAGAGATCGCAATCAGGCGCTTGCTGGACACACTTTGCAAACGCCTGGAATCGGAAGGGAAGGGGCTGCGGTCCGCAGTGCTGAAATGTTTCAGAGTAGATGGCAAAACGGTGGAAGCGGCCATCGGCACCAATCGCGCATCGCACAACGCGGCACACCTTTACAAATTATTCGAGCTTAAAATACCCACTATCGAGCCCGCACTGGGCATCGAGCTGTTTGTGCTGGAAGCGCCGAAGGTAGAAGAAACAGAACAGCAGCAGGAAAAACTCTGGGCCACAGGCCCGGGCCTGGAGGATGCGGCCGTAGCCGAGCTGCTGGACAGGCTGGCGGGTAAGGCCGGCGTCGGCGCCATCCGCCGTTTTCTGCCGGATGAACATTACTGGCCCGAAAGATCGGTTACACCCGCAGCATCCCTGAAAGACAAGCCGGCGGATGGCTGGCGGCTGGACAGGCCCAGGCCGGTATTACTGCTGCCGCACCCTGAAGCCATCGAAGTATCCGCGCCCATACCCGATTATCCGCCTATGCTGTTCCGCTACAGGGGCAGGCTGCATGAGATCAGGAAGGCGGATGGACCTGAGCGCATAGAGCGGGAATGGTGGCTGGACGGTGGCGAGCACCGGGATTATTATACGGTGGAAGATGAGCAGGGGCAGCGTTACTGGCTGTTCCGCTCCGGTCACTATAACGAAGATCAGCGCCACCAATGGTTTATACATGGATTTTTTGCGTAGGGGATATAGCCGGGTAAGATCCGTACTGCATCATGCAGGCAATAATTACACGGTTGGAAGTACGAGCGGAAAAAGATCACGGTTGCATGATACAGGCAATCACGGCTGTGTGATGCAAAGAGCATAACACCGTTTTTACATAAAGAAAAAGCCGGGCATGAGTTACACAGAATTACAGGTCACCAGCAATTTCAGTTTCCTGCGGGGCGCTTCCCACCCGGAAGAGCTCGTGCAGCAAGCCGCGGAATTTGGTTATGAAGCCATTGCCATCACGGACCGGAATAGTTTTGCCGGTATCGTGCGCGGGCATGCAGCCGCCAAAGAACACGGCATCCGCATCATACCCGCCTGCCGCCTGGACCTGCTGGACGGTCCCGGCCTGCTGGCGTATCCTACAAACAGGGAGGCTTACGGCCGGCTGTCCGCATTGCTCACCACCGGCAACCTGCGCGCCGAAAAAGGCCAGTGCCACCTGTACCGGCAGGATGTATATGCCCATTGCCAGGGTATGAAATTTATTGCCGTACCCCCCGCCACCCTCAATGCGCAGTTTGATTTTGAAGAGGAGTATAAACGCGCAATACAAGAATACCGCGAGGTATTCGGCAAAGACCTGTACCTCGGCGCCAGCCGCTCTTACGATGGCGATGATCAGAAAAAACTCTACCGGCTTTCACAACTTGCTGAAAAGCTGGGCATACACCTGGCCGCCGTCAACGATGTGCATTATCATATCCCGCAGCGCCGCGAACTGCAGGACGTGCTCACCTGCGTTCGTGAAAAATGCACGATCCACAACGCCGGATACCTCCTGCACAGCAATGCGGAGCGTTACCTGAAACCCGTCGATGAAATGCGCCGCCTGTTCCTGAAATACCCGGACGCCATCCGCCGGAGCCGCGAGATCGGGGAGGCATGTCATTTTTCGCTGGACAGCCTGGAATATATTTACCCCGAAGAGATCACCTCCGAAGGCCGCACGCCGCAGCAGGAACTTACACACCTGGCCTGGGAAGGCGCAAAAGAATATTTCGGGGACGATATCCCTGAAAAAATATCATCCGCGATCCGTTACGAACTGGCCTTTATGGAGGAAATGAACTACGCGTCTTATTTCCTGACGGTATACGACATCGTACGGTTTGCACGGAGCCAGGGGATACTTTGCCAGGGCCGCGGCTCAGCGGCCAACTCCACGGTGTGTTATTGCCTGGGCATCACCGCGGTGAACCCCGCCAAGTTCGACACCCTGTTCGAACGTTTTATCTCCTCCGCCAGGAACGAGCCGCCGGACATTGATGTGGACTTCGAACATGAACGCCGCGAAGAAGTGATCCAGTACATCTACGAAAAGTATGGCCGCGACCGTGCCGCCATCGTAGCCACCGTTACCCAGCTGCGCCAGAAAGGCTCCGTACGGGACGTAGGCAAGGCCATGGGGCTTTCCGTGGATATGATCGACCGGCTGAGCGGCTCCCTGTCTTATTTTGATGACGGGGTGGATGAAGCGCGCATCAGGGAAGAAGGCCTTGATCCATCGGATCCGCACCTGCGCAAGGTGCTGGAATTGACGGAACAGATGATGGGGTTTCCCCGGCAGCTGGGGCAGCATACGGGCGGCTTTGTGATCACACGCGGCAAACTGTCCGATCTCTGCCCCGTGATGAATGCACGGATGGAAAACAGGACCAGTATTGAATGGAACAAAGACGATATCGATACGCTCGGTTTCCTGAAAATAGACGTGCTGGCATTGGGCATGCTCACCTGTCTGCGTAAGGCGTTTGACCTGGCGAAAGAACATTACGGGCTGCACCTCACCCTGGCCAATATCCCGCAGGATATTCCGGCAGTATATGAAATGATCAGCCACGCGGATACGATCGGGGTGTTCCAGATCGAAAGCAGGGCGCAGATGTCCATGCTGCCGAGGCTGAGGCCCCGGTGTTTTTATGACCTGGTGATAGAAGTGGCCATCGTGCGGCCGGGGCCTATTCAGGGCGACATGGTGCATCCTTACCTGCGGCGGCGTAATGGGGAAGAAGCTGTTGAATATCCGTCGGAGGAACTAAAAGAAATTCTCGGGCGTACTATGGGGGTGCCGTTATTCCAGGAGCAGGCCATGAAGATCGCGATCGTAGCTGCGGGGTTTACGCCCGCGGAAGCGGATGAACTGCGGCGGAGCATGGCTACTTTTAAATCGCACGGAAAAGTGAGCCGTTTTGAAAAGAAACTGGTGGATGGAATGATGGCAAAAGGTTACCAGGAAGAGTTTGCCCGCCGTGTATTCCGCCAGCTGGAAGGGTTTGGCAGTTACGGTTTTCCGGAAAGTCATGCCGCTAGTTTTGCCCTGCTGGTATATATCAGCTCCTGGCTTAAATGTTTTTACCCGGATGTATTTGCCACCGCCTTGCTGAACAGTATGCCAATGGGTTTTTACCAGCCCGCGCAGATCGTGATAGATGCGCGGAAACACGGCGTGGAAGTGCGGCCCGTAGATGTGAACAGCTCCCGGTGGGACAATACGCTGGAAGACGGCGCCGTAAAATACCGCGCGATGCGCCTGGGATTCCGGCAGGTGAACGGGCTTAAAGAAGAAGAGGCACAAATCCTGGTATCCGCCCGGGGCACAGGATTCAAGAGCATCACGGCAATGCGGGAAGCCGGCGTATCCCAGTCCGCGCTGGAAAAACTCGCGGATGCGGATGCTTTCCGTTCGCTCGGGCTGGACCGCAGGCAGGCATTGTGGGAAGTAGCCGCCCTGCACGACCGGCCCGTGGCAATGTTCGCAGGGCAGCCGTCGGAAAGCGCGCATGAAACGCAGGTATCGTTGCCTTTTATGACAGAGGCGGAACATGTGATAGAAGATTACGCGGCTACTACTTTGTCATTAAAAGCACACCCGGTGAGTTTTGTAAGGGAAAAACTCAAACTCCTGCATGTGCTTACCACGAAGGAGATCAGCGAAGCCAAAGACGGCTCGCTGGTAAAGGTAGCGGGGCTGGTACTGGTGCGGCAAAGGCCCGGCACGGCCAGTGGGGTGTGTTTTATTACGATAGAAGATGAAACAAGTTTTTCCAACCTCGTGGTGTTCGAAAGCCTGTTTGACAAATACCGTAAAGAGATCGTACAATCCCGGCTGCTGATGGTGGAAGGAAAGTTGCAGCGCGAAGGGGAAGTGGTACATGTGATCGTACAGAAATGTTTTAACCTCAACAAACTGCTGCGCGGAATGACGATACCGGACAACGACAGCGAGCCGGTGATAACCATGCCAGGGGCGGATAAACCAACTACGCCCCAGCCTGTGGACAAGGAGACGGAGGCGAAAGATGTGTTTTATAAGGGGAGGAATTTTAAGTGATGAAGTTCCGTTACCTTCACCGTTATACCGTTAAACCTGTCATTATGTATTTTTCCAGGGAAGGGGCGGCCAGGGCATTTGTGCCTGCCATGCTCGTCTTGCTGTTTATCCTCAGCCTGCTGCCGCTGATGCATGTTGGAAATACCCTTGCCTGGGACACAGATCTGTTGCGGTATATTCACCTCAGCCGGAACGTCTCACAGGATGGCTTTTTCAGGATATTGACAGACAGCGCCGCGCTCGTGACCATCGGTATCCCGCTTGTATTTTTGCTGGCCGGCCTGCTGCTTAAAAAGAAAAGTATATGGCAGCAGGGCCTTGGTTTCGCGGCGATCTTCCTGACGGCCATGAGCCTGAGCACGGCCTTCAAATATCTTCTGAATAAACCACGTCCTTTTGTTACGTATGATTTCATTGAAAAAGCCACTTCCGGCAACATGCCTTCTTTCCCTTCAGGGCATACGACCGATGTATTTGTGACGGCGCTGGCCCTTAGCCTCGTATACCGGAAGTGGTACGTGATATTGCCCGCCTTTACCTGGGCATTGCTGGTAGCCTATTCAAGGTTAAGCCTTGGGGTGCATTACCCCAGCGATGTACTGGCGGGTATTGCACTGGGTTCTTTTACTGCTGTGATAGGCTGCAGGGTATGGGCGGCGGCGGTGAAATGATGCATCTATTGTTTACTCAACTCCACTGCCTTCGCCAGCACTTCATCTTCATTATTGCGGATACCGTTAATTGTCTTCAGCACCGTCACATCCGGCAGCACGCCTTTCATAAAATGCTGTGAGCCGTCGTGGTTCGTTACTTTCAGGCCGGTGAAGGTGAATACATACCCGCCGGGAAGCGTCACACGGTTGATGTCGCCGTTCGCGCCCGCGGTAGGCTCCCCAATGATAGTAGCCATCTTAAAATCTTTGATATAACCCATCACGGATTCCGCATAACTGATGGCGCTGCCGTTGATCAGGAAAAACACTTTCCCGCCGATATGCGGCGTTTCGGGCCTGAGGCCCCAGCCAATGTCCATCCAGCCGGTCTTCTCATGATCCGGGAGGGACATTTGCTGCATATGCATCCATTTGTCATTTTCGGGTTTCTTTAAAAGGTGCCGGATGATCATGCTGCCGTTCATGTCTTTGGGATAACCGCGCAGGTCAAAAATGACTGTTTTGGCGGCGGCCAGTTCTGCGAGTTTCGGTTTTATGCTATCCCAGGGCATCTGCGTAAGGTTCAGGTAAATGGTATGGTTGTCTATCTGCCGATAAGCGGGCTTTTCATCGGAAGGTTTGTAATATTCCGCCGCGCCCATTTTATAGCTCACATTCACCTGTCGTATGCCTTTGTCCGCAGATGCTACGGTAAGCTGCAATACACTGTCCTTCGGTCCGCTGATCATATTGCTGAGGGAGGCGCGCATCAGGGCGTTCGCAGAGCCCGCGGAGGTGAGCAGAACGGCTTTGTCCACGTATTCTTTTGCGGGTGTGCCGTTGATGGCCGTGATCACATCGCCGGGCTGCAAAGTTATGTCGGGTGAAAGTACACGGGTGATCACCAGTTTGTTTTTGACCCATTCCCATTTCAGCGGCAGCATGGAACGGTTGCGCATGCCGTAGGGGCTTACTACAAAAACGTGCCCGTCATGCAATTTGGCGGTGAGTGTTCTGAGGGTATTGTCAAAGCCGGCGGCCGTGGTTTGCCGGTAACAGTCCTGCAGGGCCAGGCGGAGGTCTTTGTCCCAGTCCGTCACCCATTCCTGGTAATAAGGATGGAAATGCCGGATCACATTCCAGGTGATAACGACGCCGGCCAGTCTTACGTACAGGTCATCGCCGGTAAAAGGAATGGTGAGCTGCCGCTCCATCATTTTGTTCTGCGCAATGGCAGCTGCGGTGTCGCTGAAAGGATATACCTGTTTGCCATCGCTCCAGAGGGCTACAGGCATGGTGACGGACAAGCCGTTGCCGATATTTTTGGTGACCGTTGTGCCGGCGGGGATATCATTGGTGAACAGGGCGGGGGCTTTCCGCATATTACCTTCCTGCATTGTCCTTTCCAGTATCAGCGCCTGTTTGCCGGTGAATGCCTTATTGCCGGTTTTGACGGTGAACAGCGGGTCGCCGCTGTTGAACTGCCAGTAGCCAGGCTTTGCGCCCAGTGAATCATTTTCAAAATCACCATTGAGCCCGGGGATTGTTTTCCAGCCTTCAGGCGTTTCGATTTCCAGCTTCATATCGTCCAGCAGCAGGCTGCCTTTGTTCACGACAAAACAGCCGAATACCACCGCTTTGGCGTCTTCATTTATTTTGCCAATGATGGTATCACGCCGCCAGTCTTTATTGACACCCGTAATGGCACGGTCGTCCATGTTGTCAAAAAAACCGGGCTTGCCGCTTTCACGGTCCACGCGCAGCCATAGCTGGCCGGTGCCTCCGCCCAGCGATTCCGCTTTGGCGGCGGCGGTATAGCGGATGGTGCGCCCCCGGTACGGCGTTGCATCTATGCTGCCGGAGATCGTGCTGAAATGCGCGCTCTGCTCCTGCGAGGGAGGCACTTTGGAATAACTGTTGGTACGGATGGATTTGTAAGTCTGGCTATTGCTGCCCGCGCCGTAGCCATTGTGCTGCCATACCACTGCTTTCATGTTGTCGGCGCCGGCTGGTTTTACTACAGGCGGCGCGGTACTGTCCGAGGGATGGATCTGCAGGCCAGGTGCAACAGTGTTGAACAACCCGGCGAGGGTTTGCCGCAGCTCCTGCGGGTTGCGTGCTTTCTCCGCTTCCCTGGCGCCGTAGACGGCAAAGGTTTCCCAGTCGGTGACCACGTTCGCATCGCTGGGGTGGAAATAACGTACATAACCATAGAGGCGGGTAAATGTGTAGAGGTTTTCTGCTTGCTGCGTGGTTTGCGCCATAGCCGGAGCCAAGGCTCCCAGGGCAAATGCGGTCAGGAATAGTTTGCGCTTCATATAAAGGGATCTTGTTTTGGGTCAGCGTGAATGGCTGTGCATTAAAGATATTATTTCAGATTAGAACAAAGTGTTAAAAAAGGATGGCTGGCGGGCAGTTTGACACGGGTATACGTATCGGTGATACCCCATGCCGGGGCTGGGAAAGATCCGGGGAAACCGGTGGCTAAAAAAGGCTGCTCTGCACGGGCGGCATTTTGTTTTTCAGGCGGGCAAAAAAAATAAACCAAACGGGTGCTTTCATTGTTTTACAATTGTACAGCCCGACCCGCCAGACGCGCCGGGTCTGAATATATTGCTGTTTCCTGTAACCAGGAATGGTTTTGACCACCTATAAAGAACAGCATACCAACCCCTCCGGAGCAAACAACACTTTTAGCCCTCACACTGACTGTGCCGTAAAAGCGGCCACACAATTGACTTATTCCGGGATTAATCATCAATTTATGGAACATAACCATTATCCAGTGCGGATACTGCTGCTGTGGTGTCTGTGTTTGTTCACCACGGCGGGCAGCGCCCAGGTAACCGCGCAATCGCTGCTCAGCGAAAGCCCTGGCCGGGAGGAAGGTTTGTACCCTCCGCTATCCAAAGACAAAAAACCGAAACCGACACCGCCCTGGTATGTGGACCGCTTCCGCGTCTCGGCCGGCGTTTTTTTTCCTATCAACAATACGGATGTTTCCGTAGGCACACAGGACGGCACGATAGGCACCAATATCGATTTCGAGAACGATCTTGGGTTCAATAAAAACACCTTCACCTTCATGGGGGATTTCCAGTGGAGGATTTCCCGCCGCTCCCGTTTGAACTTCAATTATTTCCGTGTGGCGAGGACCTCCGAGTACACCCTGCAAAGGGATATTACTTTCGGCGAACATACCTATCCTGTAGATGGCGGTATCAGGGCCATTTTTAACACGGATATCTTTCGTTTGTCCTATGGGTATGCCTTTTTCACCAACCCGAAATTTGAAGCCGGCCTGCTGGTAGGCGCGCACGTGGTAGGGCTTGACGCGGGCATTGCCCTGTACGGGAATACGGCGAGTATTGAATTTAGGGATGATTTTGGGATCACCGCGCCGTTGCCGGACGTGGGCATATGGGGCGGTTATGCATTCAGCAGCCGCTGGTATGTCAATGCCGAGTTCGATTACCTTGCGCTTACCGTAGGGGATTACAAAGGCCGCATCCTCGGGTACAATTTGAATGTGCATTACCGTATCATAGACCGCCTGGACGCAGCGATAGGGTATACCGGTCTGAATGCGAGGGTGGATGCGGATAAGGAACGGCTGGTGGGGTATTTTAAATGGGGGTACAACGGCCCGTCGCTGACGGTGTCTTATTCCTTCGGGAAAAAACCATGGTGACGTCCGCATCACAATAATTTATTATCGATCAAATAGAATTCTCTCTACATTTACGGCTACCATCCGTAAAAAATGCAACACGCAGGCGCAGAGTCATTATTGTTCAATGCTATCAGGCAGGGCGATGAAAAAGCCCTGGAGATAGTATTTCTGCGATATTACAGGCTGCTGTGCCGTTATGCGGCGGGTATCCTCAAAAATGAAGCGGAAGGGCAGGAAGCCGCCGCCGATGTATTCCTTGCGCTCTGGGAAAAAAGAGAAACGATCGATATCAAAGTAAACCTGCGGCAATACCTAATGGCGATGACGCGGCACCGCTCCCTGCGCAGGCTGCAAAATGCCGCCCGGCAGCCCGTGGCGGTAGCCCTTACGGACGACGCGCTGCTGGAATACGAACAAAGCGTGTATCGTCCCGCGCCGGAAGAGACCGTCTCTGAAACCTCCGCCTATCTCGCCACCTGCATCAGCAAACTGCCCCCGCAACGAAGGGAGGTGTTCCTGCTCAATAAAATAGAAGGGCTGTCCTATGCGGAAGTAGCCCTGCGCCTGGGCCTCTCCGAAAAAACAGTCAAAAACCAGGTATACCGCGCTATGCTCCAGCTCAAGGAACTCTCCCTCGTGCTGTTCCTGATCTACTACCGCTCATAGTTTTTTTCACACAGGCTTAATATTTAGTTAACACAGCCGGGTGGGCCGCAAGCCCCCTTCCAGGTATCTATGTATACAAGGGGCCGCAAATCCCGGCAGATACCTATGTCAGAAAAACAATCCCTTGAATGGGACCTGGTACACAAAATAATGGCAGGCTCCGCCACCGCGGAAGAATTGCAGCAATGGGAAATGCTGACGGCCCGGCAGGCGGAATATGCGGACCTGTTGCATTTGCTTAAAAATGTAGAGGCTAAACAGCGGGATATCACATCGCCGTTTTACGCCACAGATGCATGGGAGCAGTTCAGGACGCGCCTTCCACGGACGGCCACTGTAGCGGAGCTGCCGCGGCACCGCAAAATATTCCCGCTCCGGAAAATAGCCGCTGTTGCGGCCGCAATAGCCATTCTCGCCGGGGCGGCCCTCTTCCTGCTCAGGCGGGAACAAATCCCCGAACATCACAATGCTGCCCGGTTTGTCACTTATACCGTACCCGGTGGGGAACAAAAGCTCGTCACCCTCCCGGATGGCTCACGCATCTGGATCAATGCGGGTTCCGTGCTGAAGATCCCCGCGCAATGGAACGATGACGCTCCCCGCGAAATATGGCTGGAAGGAGAAAGTTTTTTTGACGTGCAACCCGATGCCGCCCGCCCTTTCACCGTACACACCAACCAAACCACCATCGAGGTGCTGGGCACTTCCTTCAACGTGGACGCTTATGACCAGGCGCCTGTTGCGGTCACCGTGGCGACGGGTAAAGTGCGGTTTTCCGCTGCTAATGGCCGCTCGGTAACCCTCGTGCAAAACCAGCTCGCGGAAATGACCCGCAGCGGCGAACTCCGCAGCGGCCCGGCGGATGCATCCGTATACAGCATATGGCGGGAGGGCGTGCTCCGGTTTCACGACGAGCCGCTGCCTGAAGTGTTCCGTACGCTCGAACGCCGGTTTAATGTAAAAGTGAAAACAAAAGGAAATGCAGGCACGGGCCTGTATTGTACGGCCACATTCGCCAGGGGGGAGTCGCTTGAAAATATCCTGGAGAGCTTCCGGCATATCTACGGCCTGAAGATTACCCGCAATTCGGAGGAGATTATCATTCAATCAAAATAAAACACCCGGTACGCATCGCCAAATGACTATACCGGGCATTATTCATTCTTAAAAGTTCAAATCAAAAGTATGCAAAAAATGATCTCCTGTGCCTGTTGCCGGAAAAAAGCGCCCGGGCTCCGGCTGTTTTACCGGCTGTTAAGCGTTATTTTATTTTTCTGCCTGCAGGCGCCGGCGCAGGACGCAGGCCAGCCGAAGGTGGACCTCGATGCCGACAACCAGCCGCTTGAAAATATTTTCCGCCTGCTGGAAAAACAAACCGGCCTCTCTTTCGCGTACAACAACCGGGAGATAAAAAACAGGCTGGAAGAAAAATTCAGTTTCAAAGAAACAGCCACACCGCTATCCGTGATCCTTCAGCAGATATCCAAACGTACCGGCCTTCAATTCAAACAGGCGGGCAGGATCATTTCCGTTCAGCCTTTACCCGCTTCCCCGCCCGGGAAGGCGGCAGGTAAAGTTGCCGGCACGATCATCGATCAGCAGACGGGCGAGCCCATACCGGGCGCTACCGTGCGTATTGCGGACAAAGGCACGGTGACCGGCGCCGATGGCCGTTTCAGTATCGGTCTGCCCGATGGGAAATATTCCGCCATCGTATCCTATATCGGTTACGGCAACAAAGAAATAACCGGCATCGACATAAAAGGAGGGGAAACCTTTACCGCAAACATCACCCTGAAAAAAGCCAAAGGCACTCTTGCGGGCATTACCGTAAGAGCCACCGTGCGGCAGGAAGGCGCAACGGCCCTGTATGCCCGGCAGCGCAACAGCCAGTCGTTTACAGACGGTATCAGCGCGGACCTCGTGCAGCAGACGCCGGACAACAACGTGGCGCAGGTGCTGAAACGCATCGCGGGCGTCACCGTGCAGGACAATAAATTCGTGGTGATCCGCGGCATGGGCGAACGGTATAACAATATCCAGCTGAACGGCTCGTCGTTACCCAGCACGGAGCCCAACCGGCGGAACTTCAACTTCGATATCATTCCCAGCAACCTGGTGGACAACATCGTGGTATCCAAAACTTTTACACCCGATATGCAGGGAGAATTTGCAGGCGGCACCGTACAGGTAAGCACCCTGTCCATTCCCGCCGAGAGGATGCTGAACATCGGCATCGGTTCGGGCTTTAACACACAAAGCACCGGCAAGGACCTTTACAGCAACAGCCGCTACTCCGGCGATTATTTTTTCGGTACGGACGCCAGGAACTTCCTCACCAACGGCTGGACGGAAAAGTTTGCCGGCGCCTACGGCAATCTCGAAGAAAGAAACAGGATGGCGGCACAGCTGCCCAATCACTGGGGCCTGAAACGGTATACCGGTCAGCCTGTGCAGAACTATTCCCTCAGTACCGGGCTGCCGGTGAAACTGAAAGGCGATAATACTTTCGGCGTAGTGGCGGCCGCCACTTACCGCCACGAAGAAACCCGCGAAGACTATTACTGGAAAGCCCCTAACTCCACCGCCACCGCCAGTGACGGTATCAGGAGCACTTTTGTGACGTCCGTTGCAGGCATCGTGAACGCAGGCTGGAAAAACAAACATCACCGCATCAGCTGGAACAATCTTTACAACTACCGCTTTACGCATGAGAACGGTTACCAGACGGACGAAGACCCGGCGGATACTCCGCCGGTGATCTTAAAGACCCTCAGCAGCGTGCGCCAGAATACCTTATGGCAAACACGCCTGAGCGGCGAACACACGCTGTTTGCCGGCAAACTGAAAGCGGACTGGTTCGGGGATTTCAATAAACTGGAAAGGAACCAGCCGGATGACCGCTACAACCGCGGCACCATAAAAGGAGAAACCGTACACGGCGAGCGCGCCATCGAATGGTGGGCCGCTTACCCGAACCAGTCCGTGCCCTTCGATGCGGGCGGTATATTCGCGAGCCTGCTGACGGAGAAAAAATGGAACGCGGGCGCGAATTTCCTGTTGCCGTTTGTAGTGGCGGGCAACAAACAAAGCTTTAAAACAGGCTACTGGGGCACCTTCCGCACGGCGGATTACAAACAGTCCAGCTTTAATATTTTCGAGCCCGTACCAGGCGATAAATCGATGCGGCCCATCGCGGAAGTGTTTGCTCCTGAGAACTTTGCCAGCGGCAAATACATATTACAGGCTTTCACACACGGCCCTTCCGGGGGAGACCTGGTGAATGGGGATAGTTATGGCGGCACGCAGGATATTCATGCGGGCTATATCATGGGTGACTTTTCTTTCTTTAAAAAACTACACATCATTGGCGGTGTGCGTTTTGAAAGCGAAAAGGTGAGCGTCAATACCATCGCCCGCCCCGTAGACACCAAATGGATCGATACGGTGATGGAATACAAAACGGATGCTTTCCTGCCTTCCGTTACGGCCGCCTACGACATTCTGCCCATGCTGAAAGCACGCGCCGCATACAGCCGTACGCTGGCCCGGCCGGACTTCCGCGAGCGCACGCTGTCCGTATATTACGATCTCTGGGAAAGGGCTACCGTGATCGGGAGCGATCACCTCAGAACTTCTTTTTCCGATAACTACGACCTGCGGCTGGAATGGTACCCCGGGGCTGGAGAGATCATCTCTTTCTCCGCTTTCAAAAAAGACCTGAAAGACCCGATCGAAATGCTGGCGCACCCTACCAATTCCGGTGACCGCATTACGTATGTAAGGCTGCTGGAAGCACACGCAAAAGGGCTGGAGCTGAACCTGCGGAAGTCATTCGGATTTGCCGCTGAAAAACTCAGCAATCTTTTCCTTACCGCGAACGTTACGCATATGACCGGCGCTACCCAGCTGGAATCGATCAAGGAAGGGAATGAATTCATCAGCATCTCCGATAAACGCAAACGTCTTCCCATCGGTTTGTCGCCATGGGCCTACAATGCAGGCCTGGCGTACAACGCCGGCATCATCGGCGCTTCCGTGAATTACAACTACACCGGCTACCGCATCCGGTACGCTGGCTCCACCGAATACAACGACCAGTTTGAAGCCGCGCGCGGCACGCTGGACGTGCAGCTGAGCTGCCGTTTCCTGAAGAACAGGATGGAATTGCGTGTGAATGCATCAGATCTGCTGGCAGCGCCTTTTATTTTTTACCAGAATGATTATACCGTCGTGGAAGACGCCGCCGGAAATAAGACCTATACCTACAAAGACGGTGGCGACAACAGTTACAATATTGAACACGACGCGGTGCTGAGGAAAGGCCGCAAAGGAAGTTCCTTTTCCTTTACCCTGAATTATTCCTTTTAATCAGTCAACATGTTAAAAGCTCTACAAATGAAAACCAGCAAAATAAAAACGATCCTGCCTGTTGTAATCCTGCTTATGGCCCTGGCTGCCTGTAAAAAAGATGGGGAATACCTGAACGGCGGCACCATTACCAGCCTGCAGGTATACATCCGGCATATGCACGACACCGGCAATGTATACCGCATTCAATATGGCGAGACCATCCTGGCCGATTCCATTACCAAAAAGGTAAGGGACGGGATGGGAGCAGTTACTTTTATCAATGAGACGGGGCTGAAAGACCGTTTAAAAATATGGCGGCTGGAAAACGGCAAAACAATCCCGGAAATGGATACGCTGATGGACCTGAAGCCGGGGCAGCTGCTTAACTTCCTGCAACCCGGACCGGGAGCGCAATTGCAGCTGACGGACAATTATACAACGATCAAAACCAACCTCTGGCTGGCGCCCAACCCGGATTATAAGTACCTCGTGAAATTCGGCAATGCGGTAATTGGTTCCGCGCTGACCACCTCCGACCGTGATGCAAGGATCGATTCCGGATGGGTGGCGCTGAGCGGTCTCAAGGACTACGTGCGCGTATGGAAACTGGAAGACGGCGTGCCCGCCACATTGCTGCTCGAAAAAGAAATGACGCTGGAGCCCGGGCAGACCATCAGCATGGCACAGCCTACGGATGCCAGCCCTGTCGGTATTTTCGGGAATGTAGAAGCGCCGGACGCGCGGTCCAAAACAAACTTCATCTGCACCTACGAAGGCCTGCTGCGCGAAACACCCCATGGCGACGTGCCCGGTTATCCCTTGCTGAAAGTATACATCGCCGGCGCGGACTTCGACGATATCGCCACCAATTACAGCGGGAAGTTCGAAGACCTGGACCTGGACACGGTAGCGGCCTTCACTATACGGCCGAACGAACTGAGCGAGGTGATTACGCTGGATGTGGATCTGTTTAAAAACCCGAAGAAAATGCCCTGCACTTTTTATTACTCCATCCGCGATGCGGAAACCAATGAAATGCTGGTGCGGTATGACAAAAACGCCTACATTTCAGGCCTGTCCGAACGCGGAAGCATACAGGCGTTCGACCAGCTGGTGATCACCCAGCTGATGAGTTACGGCTGGGACTGGCCCGGCCCGCCCGTTATGTATTTTGAAACGATCGGGAGCACACCCTGGTAAATAGTATACAGACTTTAACGGACAGCCGCTGATCTTTCAGCGGCTCTCTGGTTTTTGGGCTGATCAACGGGAGCAGATACTTATTTTGAAACTGAAAACAACGGCATGATATCCTCCTGCGGGTATGTGGAGAACAATTGCGCGGATGATTGTTTCAGGGGGATCACGATAATGAGCATAGAGAAGGTGTAATAAGGCCACAATTTTATCCGCCTCATTTTATCTTCAGTCCCGGTATCAGCGGGTCGGCGTCAATCAGCTCCAATGCTTTTACCATGGCGGCCGTACCATTTTTATATTTCAGGAAATGCGGCGTTTTGATATGCGATTGATAAGCCTCTTCGCTGGCATATATTTCAAGGATCGTGAGGTGCGACGGTCTTTCTTTTTCAAAGACGGCGTACAAGGTAAGCACGCCCGGTTCCTTCTGTACGGAGGCTTCTATTTCTTCCTTTAAAATTTTTTTATAGCTTTCCAGCTGCGTGGAGTCTATGACAACTTTCGCCAGGCGGACCTTCTGCGGCGTCTGCGTTCCTGGGTTTGTATGGCAGGCGATCAACGCCAGTGCGGCGCCAAAAAAGAGCGTGGGCCTTACAAGGGCTTTAGGTATATTCATTTTATAACACGTTATTGTTCGTTCATGAGCACTGTAAAGAGCGTTATCTTTTCGCCCCGGCCCTTCAGCCCGGTTTCACCCAGTGATCTGATGTGGAACCCGTTGCCGGTTTCAAGTTTTGCTACCAGGGCACCCGAAACAAGCAGATCAACATTATGTGTATTGCAAAGCCCCTGGATCCGGGAAGCTGTATTGAGCACATCGCCCGTAAAGATGATTTCTTTTTTTACAATACCTATTTCCCCGGTAGTCACTTTCCCCTGGTGAAACCCCGCTTTGAATTCCGGCAGCATACCGAATCGCCCGCGGTATTTTTCAGCCTGCTTGCCGATTGCGGCTTTTATGGCAAAAAAACACCGGATACAATTATTATTTTTCAGCCCGTTTCCGGGTGTCCACGACACTACAATCTCGTCACCTACGTACTGGTATATTTCCCCGGAATGTTCAATAATAGCATCAGACAGGTCGGCGTAAAACTCCTTCAGCATTTCAAAATACCGGATATGGCCCAGGCGCTCTGCTATGCTGGTGGACGACCTGATGTCCAGGAACATGTAAATCCGCTCTTCTTCTTTCGGCGTGTGATACTTCCCTTTGAGCAGGTTGATCAGTACCACCTGCCCGATGTTTTCGCTGACTTCAGCATAAAATTGTGAAACAAGAATTACCGAAGCCATATACAGGCTCACACTCAAAAATGCATAATCGAAAAAAAATGCCCGGGTATTATTCCAAACGTCCTTCCCGAAAATTCCGGCCCGCGATTCGAATGAATTGGCATTGACGGTCAGTATAATAAGAAACAGGACGATGGCTGCCAGGTAAATGACGGATTTGTAAACGATCTTTTCGCTGAAGCTCCTTTGTATAAAAAACTTTTTCAGGTACAGGATTTCAATTGCCCCGACCAGTAATCCTGTAAAAAGAGCAAAAACGGGCGTAACAAGGAGGTTCCTGGTAAAATTGTATGGATTGCCGGTTGACGGATAATATAGCTGCGGGCCCAGCAGGCCGCGTTCGAGCAGGGAATAGACGATGCTGAATAACAGCCAGATAATGCCAAAAGGGATGATCCCGGATATATTTCTTTTAGTTTTCGGAGATAACATAGCGGTCCCGTTAGTTATGATTGATCAATAGACGGATCGCAAAGCCTTCGCCCGGTTCCGTTCTCCGGTGTCTGAAAATAAGACAAATTCCGGGTATATCAGCGGCCGGGGCCGCAAGTCTTCCAAACCTCACTAAATACCGTGTGAAATATCGTTTTCTAACGGTATATCGGGAAACCGTAACGCGAAATTTACACTTAAATGGTTGATAACTAATCTGATAATCCTGTGGCACAAGGGTTGCAAACGCTACTGCGCAATAATATCGTTGCTTTCACCGCAAAACCCAAAGACATGATCAGACTATCCCGGATACTGAACAACCTGTTTACCGACGGAGTGTTCATACAGCCCGTCACCACCGTGGAAACCGCCCTGCACCCCGTGCCCGAAAAAGACGTTACCGAAGGATCTGAATTCCTGGATGATTTCAGCAGGCTGGACGAGCCGAAGGACAATGAAACAGATCAGCAAGGGCCTCAATGAATCCGGTAACATATGCATATAGGCAAATCATATAAACTTTCCGATTTTATCTTCTGGACAAGGAGGAAATTATACAAGCTCATTATCCTGGGCACGGTGCCCGTCATACTGTATCACCTTTTGGGGATAAAGTGGCTGGCAGTCCCCTGGACGGTGGTGTCGCTCCTGGGCACGGCCACCGCCTTTATTGTCGGGTTTAAAAACACGCAGACCTACCGCCGGACCTCGGACGCGCACACCGTATGGGGCAATATCAGCACTAGCAGCAAGGCCTGGGGGATCATGTGCCGCGATTATTTCCACGACGAGGCGCTGATCAAAACATTGTTTTACCGGCACTTTGCCTGGCTGACGCTGCTGCGGTACCAGTTGCGGGAAGACCGGGTATGGGAAGTGGCGAACGACCGGCAGAACGCGGAATACCAGCGGTATTACCGCATCCCCGAACGGGAGACGGCACTCGAGGACGAACTGGTGAAATATTTGTCAAAAGAAGAGCTGGCCGCCATCGCCGGTACCCGGAGCAGAACCACGCAGCTGCTGGCCCTGCAAAGCCGGACCCTGAAAACGGCCTGTGAAACCCAGGAGATCGGGCTTGCCCAGTTCATCGAAATGCAAAGGACGATCAACAATCTTTTCAGCCAGCAGGGGCAGTGCGAATCGCTCAAGGATACACCTTACCCGCGACAGTATACCGTGATCGACACTATTTTTGTCCGCATATTCTGCCTGCTGCTGCCCTTTGGCATGCTGCAGCAGTTCGACAAGCTGAATGCCCTGGCGGCCGGCTTCATGAAAGGGCATATGATCTGGCTGGTGGTCCCGTTCAGCGTGATCATCTCCTGGATGTACACCTGCCTGGAGCAGGTAGGGGAAAGTACGGAGAACCCTTTTGAAGGAAGCGCCAATGATGTGCCTATTTCACAGATATGCCGCGGCATCGAGATAGATCTCCGGGAAATGCTGGGCGAAACAGAGCTGCCGCCGCCGCTGAAACCGCAGTATGATATTGTTGTTTAAAAAAAGGCAAAAAAAAATCAGGTAATTTGTCCAATCCGCGAAACTCAGTTGTTATAACTATACAAAAACAAAAAAAATGGAACAAAGAATTAACTTTCAGGAGAAAGGAGCGGGTGCCATGAAAACGCTCTTCAGCATTGGTGCGTATCTTAAAAAGTCACCGCTGGACCAGAAATTACAGGTGCTGGTGGAATATCGCGTATCCCAGATCAACGGCTGCGCGTATTGCCTGGACATGCACTCAAAAGATGCCATGGAGCATGGCGAAGACGCGAAGCGTTTATTCTGCGTGGCCGCCTGGCGCGAGACGCCTTTTTTCACCGACAGGGAAAGGGCTGCGCTGGCATGGGCCGAAGCGGTGACCGCCTGCCAGGTGCCGGATGCCATCTATACGCGGGTAAAAGAGCACTTCACTGAAGAAGAGCTGGTGGACCTTACGCTGGTGGTTTCATCCATCAATACCTGGAACCGCTTTAACATTGCTTTCTCAAATCCCGCGGCTGTGGGCACCTACAGGGCAGGGCAATTTGGCTGAGCCGCATAACATATGCTTAAAAAACCATGATATATGAATGAATTCTTATTAGTATTCAGAAGAGATTACAAGACGAAGGAGATTCAACCGTCACCGGAACAACTGCAGGCGCATTTGAACCGGTGGCGGGAATGGTTTGCTGAGCTTAAAAAGGAAGACCGGCTGGCAAGGCCGCCGCAGCCCTGGGAATCCAAAGGGAAGGTGCTTGGCCACGACAAAAGCGTAACGGACGGCCCCTACGCGGAGATCAAGGAGTCCATCGGAGGGGTAACCGTGATCAGGGCGGAGAGCTACGAAGAGGCGGTGAAGATCGCGGAGACCTGCCCGATATTTGAGCTGGGCGGCACGGTGGAGATACGGATGGCCGCGATGTAATCCGGCGGCGGATAAGAAGCGTTTCTTATTTTTGCGGCAGGCATTTACAGGTATCATGGAGGGAAATAAATTATTACCGCATTTGTTCAGAACGGAGTACCGGAAAATTGTTTCAGTGCTCAGTTACCGGTTCGGCATCGAACATATTGAGCTGGCGGAAGACATCGTGAGCGATACATTCCTGGCGGCTACGGAATCCTGGAGCACCAAAGGCGTACCGGACAACCCCACCGCCTGGCTCTACACCGTTGCAAAAAATAAAACAAAGAACTGGCTGAAAAGGGACAACTTCTTCCAACAGAAACTGCTTACCGACCTCCGGCACAGCATACCCGAAGGAGAAGAAATAGAGATAGACCTTTCTGCCCGCAATATTACAGACAGCCAGCTGGCTATGATCTTTACCGTCTGCCATCCGTCCATCCAGGCGGAAGCGCAGGTGGGCCTGGCTCTGAACCTGCTCTGCGGTTTTGGTATACAGGAGATCGCCGATGCGTACCTGACCACCAAAACGGTCATTTATAAACGGCTGAGCCGGGCAAAAGAAAAACTGAAGGAAGCGGAAATAAAGATCCAGCAGCCCACCGTGACGGAGATCAACGAACGGCTGGAAGTGGTGTTGAAAACGGTTTATCTCCTTTTTTCCGAAGGGTATTACTCCACCTCCCATAATACCGTGCTCCGGAAAGAGCTGTGCGTGGAAGCCATGCGGCTTTGTTACCTGCTGATAGAACAGGAGCTGACAAACACGCCGGCAGTGAACGCGCTGATGGCGCTGATGTGTTTTCATGCATCGCGTTTTGATGCCAGGATGGACAACACCGGGGACCTGGTGCTGTACCAGGAGCAGGATGAATCGCTCTGGAACAGGGAACTGATAGAACGCGGCGAATATTACCTGCACCAGGCCGGGGCCAGCCCTGTATTGACCAGGTATCACCTGGAGGCTGCCATTGCGTACTGGCATACGCATAAGGAAGACTCCGCCGAGAAATGGGAAAATATCCTGGACCTCTACAATCAGCTGCTCATACTGGAATATTCACCGGTGGCCGCCTTGAATCGCACCTTTGCGCTGGCCAAAGCCCGCGGCAAAAAAGAAGCGATCAAAGAAGCGGAGAAGCTGGGACTGACGGAAAACCATTTTTATTATTCATTGTTGGGCAACCTCTATACGGATATCGACAACGGGAAGGCGATACAACATTATGAAACGGCCTGGAAGAGGGCAAATACCCCGGCGGACAAAGCCTTGATGGAAAAAAACATTGAGCAGATCAAAGAAAGGCTGAACAGCTGACATTTCACCTCTTATTCATATCGCCACTCAGCTGGTTGTTTATACATGTCTTTCCCCTGGTGAACTACAACAAAAAAATCAAAACACTTTATAACCGGGCCGTTGCCTATACGACCAAAGACCAGGTACTGAGGAGGATCTTCCGGGTCCGGCAACCGTGAAAACCGGCGCCGGGAGATCTGGAGCGGCACACAAAATTATTATCATGCTAAGTTTTAAACAATTCTTCCGTTCATCGCTGGGCAGAAAACTGATCATGTCCATGACCGGGCTGTTCCTCTGCCTTTTCCTGGTCGTGCATCTCGGCGGCAACCTTACTTTATTCGCGGGCGACGAAGGTTATACTTTTAATATCTATGCGCATTTTATGACGCACTTTCCGCCGGTGACAGCTATCGCCTACCTGCTTTATTTCTCCATCCTGGTGCATGCTTTTTACGCGCTCGCGCTCACGGTGAGGAACCGGCGGGCCCGCCCGGTGAAATACGCAGTGGCGTCCAAAGCGAACGCCCGCTGGGCATCCCTGAATATGGGATTTCTCGGCAGCATCATTTTCCTGTTCCTGGTGATCCATATGAGCAACTTTTGGGGCAGGTATATGTTTACCGAAGGCACCTACCGCGAATACCGCAAAGACCTGCTGACAGGGAAAATAACCAATACTGTGTATGTGCCGGAGTTCCCGGACTTTGAATACGCGGTGACGATGGAGGGGAACACGGAGGTGGTGCGGGCAAAAGACCTGTATGGGATCGTCACGGAGAGCTTCAGCATGCTTTGGTATGTGCTGCTGTACCTGGTAGCGATGGTGGCGGTGTCCTATCACATGTACCACGGTTTTCAAAGCGCTTTCCAGACGGCGGGGCTGGCCAGCAGAAAGTATACACCGGTTATACAATTCACCGGCATATGGATTTTTGCCATCATTATTCCCCTCGCGTTCGCATCCATGCCCATTGTGTTTTACATTAAAAGCCTGATGTAGCTGTGATGAGGAAATGATAAAGGATCTTTTTGTAGTTGTGGTGAAAAGACAAAAGCCTTTGCAATATCGCAAAGGCTTTGTCATTTCTGTTCAATATCGCGCTCATGCCACCGGTACGGCCATGCGTACTTCCACGATGGCGCCGTACTGGATGATCGGGCAGCCTTTGGCTATCTCCACCGCGTCATCATAATCCTTTGCGCGGATGAGGAACAGCCCGCCGATGGATTCTTTATCTTCCGCATAGGGGCCATTATGCACCTGTTCTTTCTTTTTTTCGGATTTAATCACCCTGCCGTCCACGTCCCAACGTTTGGGAGGCGCTACCAGCCTGTCCTGCGCGGCAATGCCGGCTACCCATTCCTGGTAGGGTTTGAGGGCTTCTTTCATCTGTTCGGGTGAGGGGGTTGGGTTGGCGCTGGTCAGATCCCTGTGGATCACTAAAAGGAACTCTTGCATTTTTTCTGTTTTTAATATGAATACTGGATTGAAGTGAATGTCTGATAGTAGCAGACGTACTTCCAGGTATGCCAGGCGCCGGTGTGTCGCTGCGTTGTTGACCGGATGTCGCGGGGGAGGCCGCGCCGGCGTAAGGTGGGGACCATGCGCGAACGGGTGGAAAGCGCATACCTGTTACAACAGCCGCAGCGGGCTGGCAACCCGTCATCTTCGTTACAAACGACACCGGGCATACCCTGAAAGCCTCATAAGCAGGTGCCGTGTCAGGCCTTAACGGGCTGGCTGGCGAACCATGTCTGGAAATCTGTTTTACCGATACGCGGGTTGGGGCCGGGCACCAGGGAATGTTCGTTGAGCGTGGCGCCGAAATATTTGGCGGTTGCATCGGATATCACCGTGCGGGGATCGTTCATTTCACCCAGGTAACGAGATACAAGAGAAGAGAGGCCGACCTGTTCCGGGCCAGCGATCTCAATGGTGCTGTTCAAAGGGTTGCCAAGCGCAACGTCCGCCACGGCGGTGGCTACATCGTCCGATGCAATGGGCTGTACGGGCGCCGGTGAGAGGCGGATAGACTCATCTTTTGCCGCATTCGCCGCAATGCCGCCCAGGAACTCGAAAAACTGCGTGGAGTGAACGATGGAATAAGGAATGCCGGACTGTTTGATCAGGTCTTCCTGCACCGCCTTTGCGCGGAAATAACCGCTTTCCTGCAGGCGCTCTGTGCCCACCACCGAGAGTGCGATGTGATGTTTAACACCCGCGTTTTTTTCCGCTGCCAGCAGGTTGTTGCCGGAGGTCCGGAAAAATTCGATCACGGCCTTGTCTTCAAAAGAAGGAGAATTAGCCACGTCTATTACCACATCGGTGGCCGTCAGCACATCGGCCAGGCCTTCGCCGGTGATCGTGTTCACGCCGGACGCGGGGGAAGCGGCTATTACCTCATGCCCCTGTTCGCGGAGCTTATTCACCGTTTTGGAGCCTATCAGCCCGGTGCCGCCAATTACTACGATTTTCATGTTTTGAATTTTTAAGTGTAAAAATCTTGATCAGTTTTCCCGGTAGTTCTTTGCGGCCTTTGCCAGGCCTTGTATGATACCGGTCTTTGTTCCGTTATAATTTGCAAGAGCGGTGCCAGCGGGTAAGTGTTTGCAGGTCAGCTTTTTAGGTAAAAGACCGGTATTTTTCTTCACGGTATAAAGAGAACCGGCCGGGGTTTTCACGAAATACAGTCAGGCGGGATGCCCTTTATAAAAAAGCCGGAACGATGGACGTTCCGGCTTTTCCTGCGTGTCGTCCAATCATCTTACGGTGTAGTCTGTTTTGGAGATGCCCAGCTTTTTCATTTTGGAATGCAGCGTGGTGCCGGGCAGTTCCAGTATCTCCGCGGCCCCGCCGGCGCCGGATACTTTTCCGCCGCAGCGTTTCAGCACTTCGATGATATAGGCCCGCTCGATATGTTCCAGCGTTTTCGGGGAAGATACCGGTGCGTTCCCGCTTTCTTCCTGGTGATGCCGGGGCAGCTGTATTTCTTTGAGGATATCGCCGTCGCTGAGCAGGATGCCTCTTTCTATCTGGTGCTCCAGCTCCCGCACGTTGCCGGGCCACTCGTAGCTCTTTAATTGTTTTAAGACTTTAGTTGAAATGCCGCTCACTTTTTTGCCGATGTTTTTACTGAATTTAGAAATAAAAGAATTGGCCAGCGGCTCGATATCTTCCAGGCGTTCTCTCAGGGGCGGCAGGTGAATGGGGAATACGTTCAGCCGGTAGTAGAGGTCGGACCGGAAGCGGCCTGCCTGCACTTCCGCTTCCAGGTTGCGGTTTGTAGCCGCAATGATCCGCACGTCCACCTTAATGGTGCTTCTGCCCCCGATCCTTTCAAATTCCCTTTCCTGCAACACGCGCAGCAGCTTCACCTGCAGCTCCGGCGGCATCTCGCCGATCTCATCGAGGAAAAGCGTGCTCTGGTGCGCCAGTTCAAACTTCCCGATACGCCTGTCTATAGCCCCGGTAAATGCGCCTTTTTCGTGCCCGAACAGTTCGCTTTCGATCAGGTGGGTAGGCAATGCGGCGCAGTTTACCTTTACCATCAGTTTATTTTTGCGGGGAGAAGCATTGTGAATAGCGCGCGCGATCAGTTCCTTGCCGGTGCCCGTTTCGCCGGTGAGCAGCACGGTAGAGGCCGTTTCGGCCACCTGCGTGATGAGGTGGTATACCTTCTGCATTTGCGCGCCGCTGCCCACGATCTCGGAAAAGTTGTAGATCGTTTTGATCTGTTCTTTCAGGTAATCGTTTTCTATTTCCAGGTTCTGTTTGTAAGCCAGCACCTTTTCATTCGCCAGGATATTGGCGATGGCGATGGAGATCTGGGCGCAGATGCCTTTGAGGATGGTCAGGTTAAAATCATCCATCAACAGCCAGAGCACGCCGAGGTTAGTGTTTCCGGCACGCAGCGGCGCCCCGAATGCATGTTTCAGCCCTGTGCTTTTCCAGAACTGCACCACCGGCCTGTCGGTACCTTTTTCTGCTTCCGCCGCCACGTTAAAAATGATCGGCCCTTCGCTGTTAAGCACCCCGGCATTTAACGGATCATGTATGTCAAGGACCCTGGCGACCAGCGACTTGAACGTGCTTTCCGGATCCTGTAACATGTTTTCATCCACCAGGTAAGGACTGAGGGTAACGCCGTCATCTTCTATGATGCGGATGATGGCCATTTTGATATTCAGTACTTTTTGCAATACGTTCGAGATGGCCACATGCAGCTCCTCTTTTGTGCGTATGGCGGCAATGTCGTTGCTGAATTCGAGGAGGAAGGACTGTTCTTTTTCGCGGCGCAGTATTTCCTCGTTCGCCATGATGTTGTACATCGCGATGGAGATCTGGGCGCAGATGCCCCGGAGCAACGGCATGTTTATTTCTTCAAGCCCCAGCCAGAGGATGCCGAGGTTTTGCTCCCCGGTACGCAGCCGGTAGCCCACCACGGTTTTGAACCCTATCTTTTTCCAAAGGTGCAGGTAACGCGCGGTGTTGCCCCGGGCGATCTCCGCGTTCACGCTGAAAAGCAGGGGTATCTCGCTGTTCAGCACCCTGTTCTGCAACCCATCTTCAACAGGCAGTTTTGCGGTGAGCATTTCCCGCACCATTTCGTCTTCATCGTTTGCAATGCTGGTATCATAGAGGTAGGTGGTAGAGGTCACCTGGTCGTCGTTCAGTTTGCGGATCACGTAACCATCCAGGGTGCTTAGTTTTTTCAGGCTTTTGCGTACTGCTTCCGCAAGATCCGCCTTGCTTCTTACCGCCGCGATATCGTTGCTGAATTCCAGCAGGAAAGATTTTTCATTTTCCCGCAACAGTATTTCTTCGTTCGCGGAAATATTGCTGACGATGGACAGCAGCTGGCTGGAAATACGATTCACGATATTGACCGCCTCCGTACCGAAAGTGCCCGCCTGGCAGGCGAAGAGCATCAGGCTGTATTGGGCGCTGCCGTTTGTGCCGAGTATTTTTATGATCATTTCCCGGGCACCCGCTTCGTAATGCAGCTTAAACCAGAGCGGGGCGGCTTCCAGGTCGAAAGACCGCATGTCGAACACCAGCGGTTTGTAATATAAGGACGCGATGTCATAAATGCCGTCCTCCGCCGGGCTGGACATCCGGAGCACATCCCCGGAGTCCGTCAGCTCTTTTTGCCTCGCTTCCGAATCGATCAGGTAGGCTTTATAATATTCTTCTTTTTCATGCATCACGGTGATCATGCTGCGGGAGAAGGGCACGATCTCTTTGAGGCCGGAACTGATCACCTTCATAAGGTCCTGCCGGTCCCTGACCTTTACCATATCGTTACTGAGGGAGAGCAGCACTTCGTTGATGCTTTCCGTATGGGCGATCGCTTCATTTTTTTTGATATTGGCCACTGCGCTGGATATCTGCGGGGCGATGGCGGCGATGATGTTTTTAAATTCTTCCGTAAAACCGGCGGCATCAAGGGCATAGGTATGCAGGAACCCGATCACCTGGTCTTTGTCTTTCAGCGGCGTCATCATCAGTGCCCTCACGCCTCCTTCGTAGTTCACTTTCAGGAAGGGTGGGTTTTCCGGGTGGTGCATGATCTCTTCCAGTATAAAAACGGTGGGGCGGCCGTTTTCCAGTATCCGCTCAATAAACGGTCCTTTCAGCGGGAAGCGGGATGCCACCAGTGTGGGGTACAACGCATGGTGCTGAATAGGGGAGGAATCGGGGTCCAGGAGGAAGGGGGTGTAGGTTTGCCCGTCGTCGTTGATGAGCGTGACGATGGCATGCGAAAAAGGGAACAGTTCCCTGATCTTCGAAGAAAAAACAGAGATCAGGTCGGTTTTTTCACGCGCCTTGGTGATCTCGTTGCCAAGCTCCAGGAGGATGCGGCGTTCTGTCTCCAACAAAATGATACGGTCTTCCGGCCCGCCGGGGGCATCGGCGGAGATGTGGGCCATACGCGGGGGCCGGGCGGCAGTTGTGCTTTTCATTGTACTCATGATTAAAAAAGACAGATAATGAATGTTTGATTGCGTTGCTTAAATAGATAACAATCGAAATGCGGGGATTGGACAAAAAAAGTCCTGTTTATTTGTCATGTTTTATCATAACGGGATTTTTAATAATAGAGCGACATACAGTATACATAACGACAAAACATTCATTCCGATCTGGTAAAACACCGGGCCGGCTGGCCCGGTGTTTTGGGTTTTCATGCTGTTGATTCATTGATTCAGCGGACGTTCAGCTTTACCTTCCTGATGATTTCCGTTTCACTGATCAATCTGTTTGTTACCTGTTCCATCTGACGGTCTACAATTCAGCGGCAGCTTCAAGGATGATTTTCGACACTGTACCCGGCTGTGACACCATAGGCACATGGCTGGATTTGAGTTCGGTTGTTTTTGCCTTGATCATTTTTGCTTCCGCCCTGGCCAGTGCGGGGGGCACCATATGGTCTTCCGTACCGATGATGAACCAGGAGGGTTTGTTTTTCCAGGCGGCCGTTGAGATCTTCGTTACTGTGGCTTTTGCCGCCCAGGGAGTCTGCGTGGCTACCAGTATGCCTCTTTCTTCGGCAGACAGGTCCTGCGCAAAATGTTCATTGATCCCTTTGGGAGACAGGCTCAGAAAACCTTCCGCATCCTGCCTGAACTCCGCGCTGCCGGGGCCCGGAGGAAAAGCGGAGGTTACGTCCTGTACGGTCTGCCCATCGTTCGGTACCAGGGCGCATACATACACCAGGCCCGCCACTTTGGGATCATTGCCCGCTTCGGTGATCACCATTCCGCCATAGGAGTGCCCTACGAGCAATACGGGGCCATCCATCAATGCAATGGCCCTTTTGGTGGCCGCTACGTCCTCTTCCAGGGAAATAAGCGGGTTCTGTACCGCGATCACGTTCAGCCCTTTGGCCTGCAGCGCGGGAATGATCCTGTTCCAGCTGGAACCGTCCGCAAATGCGCCGTGAACCAATACGATGTTTTTCACTCCTTTGGGAATGGATTGTGATTGCGCGTCTGCGGGGTTGGATGCGGCAGCTGCGGTAATTACTGTTGCAGCAACGATGTTTTTGATGGTAGACATATTGTGTTTGATTTTAAAAATGTAGAAATGAGGATGAAAGGCCGGGTTGACGGTGGTTAATCATTCAATGATTTTTTGATGACGGCCGCAGCCTGCAGCAGTGCCGTTTTCACGGCGGGCACTCCGGCCAGCGCGTTTAATAAACCGTAGTCATGGATGAGGCCGGGATAGCGGGTGAGGGTGACGGGCACGCCCGCTTCATCCAGCCTCCGTGCATACGCTTCGCCTTCGTCCCTGAGCACATCATTTTCCGCTGTCTGGATCAGGGCCGGGGGCAGGCCTTTCAGCTGGCTGAGGGAGGCTTTTAAAGGAGAGGCATAAATTTCCCCGCGTCGTTTTTTGTCGGGCAGGTAATTGTCCCAGAACCACACCATCATTTTTTTGGTCAGGAATCTGCCTTTGCCCATTTCTTCGTAGGAACCGGTCTTAAAATCAGCATCGGTAACGGGCCAGAGCATCACCTGGAGTTTGATGGCGGGGCCGCCTTTATCTTTTGCCATGAGGGCCACGGCGGCGGTCATATTGCCGCCTACGCTGTTGCCTACCACTGCCAGGTTCCTGCCGTTCACGCCAATGTCGCTGCCGTACTGCGACACCCACCTGGTGACCGCATATATCTGGTGGATCGCGGTCGGGTATTGCGCTTCGGGAGAGGGTGTATAATCCGGGAATACCGCCACGGCACCGCTTTCCACCACCAGGTCCCTTACCAGCCTTCTATGTGTGGGATAATCGCCCAGCACCCAGCCTCCACCGTGGATAAACACGAATACCGGTGCGCCGTTCCGGGCGTTCAGGGGTTTTACGATGTGTATCTTCACGGTTTCGCCATCCTGGTTGATCGTGCGCTCGGATTCTTCGATGCCGCTGTAATCCACCGTTACGGCGTTCTGGGCACCGGTGAGTACGTTCCGCGCATCCGCCGGGCTCAGCTGTTCGATAGGTTTGCCGCTACCCGCATTCAATTGTTTTAAAAAATCCCGGACCTGCACAAAAATGTGTTTATCGTCTTCCGCTTTTGCCGGTTTTTTCGATTGTGCCATTGTGACTGTGTTTGAATAAGTGAATAGGATTGTTAAGCACATCAAGCGCATAAAATTGCTTCTCATGTAATTTTTTTTATTAGGGTTTATACTGTTTGCTCCCGCGTTTGCTCACAGATTAATCTCCTGTCTGATGTTTTTTTCGGCCTGCCCATACTCCGGAATATGACCAGGTTCTGCCAGTCTATGCAAGTGCTTTGCCAAGGATTTAAGAGATTAAGAATCAACGGTATGATTTAAAAGCGCGCGGATTTTCTAACGGTATTTCGTGAATTCGTGCTTTTATGTCTTTATATCGGGGGAACGGGGGCGGTTAGGTAAAAAAAGGCCGCTGATCGCCATTGACAGGATGTTTTCGGGGCTATAAATATTCATCGCCTGACACATCCGAACTAAACCGGCGGCAGCTGGGCGGGATTGCCTACATTCGTGTTTTCCCCGGGGGCATCTCCGGTAGTTCTTTTCACAGCCGGCATAAAATCAATTAATGGATCATACAGCGGAAATCATTACCCGTACAAGGAATTGGATCAAAGTGACCGTGATAGGGTGTAATTTCTGCCCGTTTGCCGCCAGGGAGGTCAGGCAGGACAGTGTGCATTACGAGGTGGCGTATGCGGGCAGCGCGATGACTGCCAGGCAGGCTTTTCTCAACGAGTGTATCAGGCTGGACAAAGATAGCAGCATCGGCACCACCCTGCTCATTTTCCCGGATGCCTTTCCTTTGTTTGCCGATTACCTGGACCTCGTAAAAATGGCGGAGGAAGTGATCCGCCGGAAGAAATATACGGGCATTTACCAGGTGGCCGGTTTTCATCCGCTGTACCAGTTTGCCGATACCACGCCAGACGATGCGGCCAATTACACCAACCGGTCCATCTACCCCATGCTGCATTTGCTGCGGGAAGACGCGGTTCATAAAGCGATAAAAGATTTTCCAAACCCCGAAGGCATCCCGGCCCGCAATATTGATTTTGCCAGGCGGAAAGGAGAGGCCTATATGAAGCTGCTGAGGGATAGTTGCTGGTGATCTTCCCGCCACTAAGCCATTGCCATCTTTTTTTTATTCCCCGCCGCTTTTATTTTATTCACCACTGCAAAAGCTATCAGCACTAAAAATGCCGCAGCCATTAAAATGGCCCCCACCAGGAAAATAGCCCTGATCGTCAATAGCTGGCTTTGTAAAGCTGAAGATTTGGTGATCAGCATATTTGAAATACCCGTGGCTTCACCCGGGGTATATCCCCTGGATACAAACAATCCTTTGTATAATTCAAGCCTTTGGAGGAAGATATCGTTCTCCGGGATAAGCTTGCCCTGTAAATTGTCTTTGAACTGCCGGTTGTAACTTAACTGCATCGTATAAAAACCGGCAATGGAGTTGAGCACTGCTATAAACCGGGCGTAAGCGCAGATGACGATCGCGGTCATGCCCGTGCTTTGGGGAACGGATACCACGCAAAAAACGGTGATGGGGACAAATAACAACCCGCTGCCAAAACCCTGTAGGAATATGGGGATTCGGAGCTCAGCGAGTGACAGGCTGGGCGTAAGATGGGCATACACCCATACATGATAATAGAAAAGGACGGCAAATCCGGCCAGCAACAGCAGCGGCAGGTTTTGTTTTTTTGCGAGGATAACTTTTGCAGCGATAAAAGTGCCGATGAACGCTCCCGCAATATTGTACAGCCCTGAATTTACCACGTCCGACGCACTCCAGCCAAGCGCCAGTACGGAATAACCATACACCAGGTTGATACTGTCCTTCATTCCAAAGAACAGCACCATGAGCAGCAATGCAAAAATAAATTTGCCGGACCTGAAAACCCTCAGATCGATCAGCGGTCTTTTAAGCGTGGCCTGCCTGAAAAGGAAAAGCGCAAAAAGGGCCGCGGCAAAAACTGCTGTATACCTGATCAGCGAATCGGCGAACCAGTATTGCCTGGGCCCGTATATCATCACAAATGCCGTGGCCACCGCCGCGAACATAAATAAGAACGAACCGTACCAGTCCGTCTGGTATAAGGGATAAGGTTTGAATGCCGGCTTCGGCTTAAAGATCAGCAGGCAGAGCAGGATCGCCATTACCTGCAGGGCTATTAGCCCGTAATACACTTCTGTCCAGTCCATTCTCATGACCACCCAGGCCGTCCCCAGGCCTACTATAAGCCCGCTGGTAAGTATCAGCGAAAAGAATAGTGAAATGCCGACCAGCATTCTTTTCGGCTCGGGAATCGTAGTGAAAATAACGATCAGCATACAACCGGCTATTATACAGGTTACCACGCCGGTAAAAAAACGGAGCACCGAAAACAAGACAATATCGTGTACGGAAAACAATCCTATATTCAGCAGGATGCCTGCAAGAAAAGCAGTCAAAAGATAACTGCGGGTATTGAAATACCTGACCATCCTGAACTGTAGCGGCAGGGTGGCGATAATGCCCGCATAGCTGATCTGCAGGGCGAAGGAAATGTCTTCCGGCTGGGCGCCGTAGAAAGATATCACATGCGCCTGGATAACGGCAAACGAAGCGAACTGCGCGATCCCGGCAAATAAGATCAGTATCAGGAAACCCCTGGCCAGACCCGGGTGCCGGCTTATCCAGGCATTAAAATAGATCGATTGCGCCATGTTAATTAGTTTGCCGCATTTTTACGGTGATCTTTACGTTCATTCCCGCTTTGAGATCTTCCACATCGCGGTCGTCAAAGATGATTTTAACAGGCACGCGCTGGATGATCTTTACAAAATTCCCGGTCGAATTATCGGCAGGCAGCAGGGAGAATTTGGAGCCGGTGGAGGCGGATATAGCTACGATTTTACCATGGTACGTTTTGCCGGGTATCGCATCCGCCCTGATCTCAACGGGCTGCCCTACATACATGCCATGCACCTGGGTTTCTTTAAAATTTGCGATCACCCATTTATCCGCTGTATTCACAACGGATACCAATGGCTGCCCAGCCTGCACCTGCTGGCCTTCGAGAATGTTTTTCCTGCCGGTATACCCGCTGTAGGGGGAAGTGATGACCGTATAGCTCAGGTTCAGCTGTGCCAGGCCAAGCAGGGCTTCCGCGCGTTTGCGGGCCGCAAAAAGCGAGTTGTACCGTGCCTGCAATTCACGTATCCTGCTGTCGCTGGTCTTTAAACTGTTGATGGCGGCGCTGTAATCGCTTTGGGATACATCGTACCTCGTCTGCACCTGCTCAAAATCTGATACCGTCACGGCTTCCTCGCTTAATAGGTTCCTGAACCTTTTTACATCCTGTTCCTGTTGCCAGAGCTTTGCCTTTGCTGAATTGATCTGGTCCCTGTTCACCAGCGTGGAGGTCTGCGCAGACCTGATGCCGGCGTCCAGTATTTCCAGTTGCGCTTTGGTGTCCTCCAGCATGGATTCCGCTTCTTTTACTTTCTGCACGTACTCCCGGTCGTCCAGGATCACCAGGGTATCTCCCTGTTTTACCCGCTGATGCTCCTCAAACAGCACATCCCTGATAAATCCGCCTGCCCGCGCGGAAACGGGGTTGATAAAGGACTCCACCTGCGCATCGTTTGTATCCTCATAATTGCGGACGTATATAAGATACCGGATAAAATAAACAAGCGCGATCACCACGGCCAGTATTGCGGTCCCTTTGATCACCCCGTTTATAAAGCCTTGTTTTTTATTTTGTGTAGTTTTCATGATGTCTGGCGTTAAAGTTTTCCGGTAATAAAAAGTAAACGGTAATAAATTGATAAGGCGGCGATATTGGCCTGTACATAGTTCAGCCTGGTTTCCTGGTAAAGATTATCGGCTTCCAGCAGGTCGGTAAGCAGGCTGAGCTGGTTGAAATATTTGGTGTTCTGGATGTTGTAATTGACTTCGGCCTGCTCGATGGATTTTTTGACAACCAGCAGCCGGTGCACAGCCTCATTGTATTTGGTGGCCAAAGCCTGCGCTTCCTGCCGCACGTTGTCCTCTATCCATGCTTTCTGCTCCTGGAGCGCGGTTTCGCGCAGGCGGGAGGATTTTACTTTGTTTTTATTCTGGTACAGCGATGAAATATCATACGTAAGCCTCACGCCCACCTGGCCTACCGCAAAAGTTTGCGCCACAGGCGGGAAAATGAGTGTGTTCGGATAATTAAAACCATAACCGCCAAATAAAGCGGCGGACGGACGGTCGAAGGACCGGGCCAGCTTTGTCCGGTTTTCCTGGAGCTGGATGCTTTTCCGTGCTTTTAATAAGGCATAGGTTCCGGAATAATCACCCAGCAAACTTTCCAGCTCCCGGCTTTCCGGCAGCCCCAGCGATGCGGTATCCACGGGGATGATGGTGGTAACGGCATCCAGGTTCAGGAGCGTATTTAATTTTTGATTGCTGATGAGATAATCGTTTTTGTTGGTGGTTTCGTTCAGCAAAACATTCGACAGCAGCACATCGGCTCTCAGTACATCGCTTTTGGTCACTTTGCCGTTCGCATACAGTGCATCGATGTTTTTGGAACGGGTGCGCGCCCTTTCCACCTGGTCCCGGATAAGACGGCCCTGGAAGTAAAGCCTGACCATATCCAGGTAATGAAGGGCGGCCTGCAACCCGATATTCGCCTCCTGCTCTTTTGTATTGATCGAAGCCAGTTCGTTTTTGTGCCGGAAATCCGTGATCACTGCCTTTTGCCTGCCGCCCGAATATAGATTGAAGGAGGCTTCCAGGCCCAGCGATCCGGCATTTGCGTCCGGCGGTTTGGGGATCTGGTGCGAGCCGCCCAATACATCATCAAATAAAGTGACCTTGCTGTACCGTTGATAGGAAGCATTGCCGAGAATACGGGGCAAAACGCCCATCCGGGCATCCTCCAGGTCCAGCCGGGCAGCGCCTTCTTCCGTTTTGAAAACGCCTACCGATTTATTGGAGGTTTTTGCGTGCCGGATTGTTTCCTGTAAACTCAGCGCAGCGGTTCTGTTATCCGCGGTTTGCGCTTTCAGGCCCAATGCCGGTGCCCCGAACAGCAGGGCACATATGCCGTGCCTTGCGATATTTTTAATACTGAATGATTTCATTTTCCTGTTCTCTTTTATCTTTTTTACCCAATAGCCCCGGCTATCCCGGCCTTATGAGGCCCGGTCAGTTATAATAACCTTTCTGTTGTGTGGTGATCTTTCAAGCCGGCATGTGGTTTCAGTACGCCCGGCGAATACCCGTTTTAGGATTACTTTTTCCTATGCCGTTTGGTGTGCAGCTTTTTCACGGTAGTTTTTTTTGAGTCTTAAAATTATTCCTGAACCGGCCGGGGGAGATGGCAGCCAGTTTGGTGAACATCCTGTTGAAATATTTGGGGTCTTCGTATCCCAGGTAGGTGGCGATCTCCTTTATGCTGAGGTCCGTATAACAGAGCAGCCTTTGACCTTCCCGGAGCATTTCCTGCTGGATAAAATAAGAGGTGGTAAAACCCGTCACCGATTTTATCGTATCGTTCAGATAACTTAAGGAAAAACTCATCAAACCTGCATAGTCACCCGGCTTTTTCAGGTCCCGGTAATGTTTCCTGACCAGTCTTTTGAATTTTTTCGTAAGCTCGATACTTCTTTGAGAATGGTGCCCAGATCCGGCATCCGTATTTGCCTGGAATGCCGAGGCTATTTTATAGACACCGGGTGCAACGAATGCGTTCACCGCCGGCTTATGCAGGCTTCCCAGCGTATGGTCGTTATAGGTTTGAAACAGCAGTTCAAAATACCGGTTGAACCACAGGAAATCAGGTGCCGATAACGATAGGAGCGGGCCTTTGACCAGCGAATCCTCGATCATCATCCGGGCATGTTCATCCACCAGTTTATTGTCCAGGAACAATATCCAGCCATCGGCGTTGTCGAACTTCACGGCCTGCTGGATCTGCCCGGGGAAAAGGAACGCAAGTTTTTCGGGGGCAATGCGCGCGTTCTTAAAGTCCACCTGTAGCTCCGCGTTGCCGGAGATCAGCATTACGCATATAAAGTGATCGTTCCGGTGCAGCTTACTGATGTCGTCAAACAGCGAAGAAATAAAGGCATGGTTGATCCTGTCGATATGCACGCCCGATATATTTTCTTTTAACTGCCAGACTGGTATTTTGACTTTCATCCGGTTCTTTTTAATCTACGGTACAAAATTACGCCACCGGGACATGTGAATGTCCCACATATCGCACCTTTTGGTGTACAAATCACATGTTAGGGCGGTGTTTTTGCTACCACGGGTAAAGCACCCGTCATCGGCAAATGACGTCATATATCCGCGCCGGAGCCGCTCGCAGGGCGTTGGTGAGCTTTTGTGCCGGCTGATTTACGGCTGTTGTAACAGGGGCATGTGCATGGCCCCGGTCGTAATTCACCCGGGAATTGTCGTATGCGGCCCCTACCGGAATCAGATAATCTTGCCACATTTGTAATGTAAAACAATCATCACAAGTGGAGCAGCAACCACTGCAAAAAACGGGCGGGACCGAAAAGCCAGAAGAGTAGGAAAACAAAAAATAATTTTATGTCAGGTAATAATGTTTCATTACACAGGATCTTAAAAGCGTCTCCCGAAAAAGTATACCGCGCATTTACCGAAGCGCCGGCGATGGCTGCATGGCTTCCCCCTTACGGCTTTGTTTGCACCGTCCAGGAAATGAATGTAAAGCAGGGCGGTACCTTCAAAATGACGTTCCTGAATTTCTCCACCGGCAACGGTCATTCGTTTGGCGGGAAATACGTAGAGCTCAAACCGAATGAATTTCTGAAGTACACGGATCAGTTCGACGATCCTAATTTGCCGGGTGAAATCACCACTTCTGTCTGGCTCCGGAAAACTATCGCAGGTACAGAGATTAAGATCACGCAGGAAAACATACCCGAGGCTATACCCGCTGAGTTTTGTTATTTAGGCTGGCAGGAATCGCTGGAAAAACTGGCGAAACTGGTAGAGCCTGAAATACCGGATGCATGATTAATGTTAATAAGCCTTGGGAACAAGGTTAATAAATGGGATACCAATAAAAAAGCCGTTCTTATACGGCTTTTTTATTGGTAAGATCCCTGTTTTGAAGCCTGGATGTGAACGGCGGCATGATACCCCTGTGTTTTCAAACTGAGTTGCAAAGGCACAGCGAGAAGGTCAAGTTCCCTTTGAATATCCTTTCAAAGGCAGGCCGCTTTGCAGCCATCTTGCCTTAAATTCTACTGCCGTATGAACCAAATGCGGATTCTGTTGTTTATTATTTTAAGCTAAGCAAATCCCTGCCCTTCCCTGGAAGGGCGTCTCCTTACGCATACAAATTCCCTCTCATCAAATGTGTTGTTATAAGTAAGCTGTATTTCCCATGGAAATATAAGGGGCTTTTTTTGCCTGCCAGGCTCAAAAAATTTAACAGCGGTATGATGTTCAGCAAAGTAAAAGGTACGCCTGTCAAGGGAATTGGGCCATTCTCAGGCTTCTGCGCACCGGGAAGCTCTTTCGGCTGTATGCTGATGATTTTTATCCTGCTTGCGGGCGCATGTCTGGCGCAGGAAACAGGCAGATTTCACCCTGAACACAATGTGGGCATCAATATCGGACACGAACATTCTTTTCACGGCATCGACGAGGATGGGGACAGTAAAACGTCTATACTGCCCTATTGGGGGATCGACTACAATTTCCGGTTCGCCCGTAAATTTTCTTTCGGCTTACATATAGACCTGGTGCTGGAAACATTTGAGGTGGAAAAGAATCTCGAAAAGGCTGAAACAGTAGTGACGCGCACCCGGCCGGTGGCGCCCGCGCTCATGGGTTTTTACAAACCAACGGAACACTGGAGCTTCGGACTGGGCATGGGAGCGGAGCTGGCGAAGGAAGAAAGTTTTGTCCTGAACCGGGCCGCGGTGGAATATGGGGTGGAGATCCGCAAAGGATGGGAAGTATACGGCGTGTTTCAGTATGATATCCGCTGGAAGGCATACGACACCTGGACGATCGGCCTCGGGATCGGGAAGACATTCGGGAAAAACAAGCGTAATAGTGATGAGTAAGGATCTTAAAATGGCTGCTTTGTATGGCGGCTTACTGCTGATGCTGACCATATCACTCCGGTCTTATTCGCAAACGCCGGAAGAAGATTCGGCGCGCAAACCCCTTGTCACGCATGGCGAAAAAGGCTTTGAATTTGCGCCACGCGGCGAAAAATTCCTGTTGCAGGTCCAGGGCAGGCTGCAATTCCGGTTTGCCACGCCCGAAGACCAGGACCCGGTGACCTTCGATGACTTCAGCGGGGAAAAAGAGGCAGTCTTTAAGATCAACAGGGCCCGCTTAAAAGTAGGCGGTTACGCTTTCCAGCCCTGGATAAAATATTACTGGGAATATGAACTGGGGCAATCCAACCTGCTGAACTATACGATCAATATTCAAAAGTGGGACTGGCTGAGCTTCCAGGTAGGACAGTGGAAGGTGGAATATACCCGGGAGCGGAGGATCAGCAGCGGAGAGCAGCAAATGATGGACCGATCCGTCATCAACCGGGAGTTTACCGTGGACCGGCAACAGGGCGTGGAAGTATATGGGAGGCTGAAAGGCAGAGGGCTGGCCGATTTCAGTTACTGGGCGGCGGCGCTTACCGGTACAGGCCGCGGCAGCACGCAGAATGACGATAACAGGCTGATGTACTTCGGGCGCCTGCAGTGGAATTTTACAGGCATATACCTGGATTTTGAAGGCAGCGATCTTGAAATCCATGAGAAACCCGCCGGGGTACTGGCGCTTTCGGTGGTGACGAACAGAAGCCCATATACAAGGTTCTCCCAGGCCGGGGGCGGTTCTCTTGAAGGATATGAAGACGGGCAGCCGGGGCAGTACCGCGTCACCCAGGCGAACCTGGAAACCGCTTTCCAATACAAAGGCTTCAGTTTTCAGTCGGAATTTCACTGGAAGGAGATCGTCGACAAGCTGGACAATGACCGCACGGATGTATTACATGGCTATTACGTGCAGGCGGGATACTTTTTCCACCAGGCCATCTCCTGGTGGCCGGCGCCGTTGGAGATCGCCGTCCGCAATGCCGGTTACCGCCCGGACCCGGCGGCAGATGATACAAAAAAGAGGGAATTGTCGGGCGCGGCGAACTGGTTCTTTAAAGGGCACAAAAACAAACTGACTTTCGAATGCAGCCATTTTAATTACGACAAAACCGGGGGGATTCCCGCGGACCAGTTGCGGTTCAGGCTGCAATGGGATATTTCGATGTGAGTATAATAAATCCCCGATGTTTTATAAATCATAAACCTGTAACATCATGAAAAAATTCATCCGTAGTTACTACCTGATTTTAGGCCTGGTGATATCCTGCCTGTCCCAAAGCTGCACCATGCAGTCCGGGAAAAAGGGTGGATCGGAAGATTCCACGGAATTTAAAGGCGTGATAAAACTGGACGTGCGGGACTCAAAAGCGGACTGGGGGCCTTACACGCCCAAAGCCGCCCCGAAAGGCGCTCCCAACGTCCTGTTTATATTATATGACGATACCGGGCTGGCCGCATGGTCCCCCTATGGTGGGCGGATCAATATGCCCACTATGCAAAGGCTGGCCGCAAACGGGCTCACCTATACGCAATGGCATACCACCGCTTTGTGTTCCCCTACACGGTCCTGCCTGCTCACGGGAAGAAATCACCATTTGAACGGAATGGCCTCTATCACGGAAACCGCGAATGGTTTTCCCGGGACGAGCGCCGTGATCCCGAAAGCCTGCGCTACCATGGCCCAGGTACTCCAGGATAACGGGTACAGTACTTTCTGGGTCGGAAAGGACCACAACGTTCCCGAGCAGGATGTGTCACCCGGCGGAAGCCGCGCCCAATGGCCTGTACAGATGGGTTTCGACCGGTATTACGGTTTTCTTGGAGGAGAAACGAACCAGTGGTACCCGGACCTGGTGGAAGACAACCGTTTTGTAGAACAGCCATATAGCCCGGAAGAAGGGTATCATCTCTCGAAAGACCTTGCGGACAGAGCGATTGAAATGTTGCGCAACAAAAATTCCACCAATCCTTCCAAACCCTGGTACATGTGGTGGTGCCCCGGCGCCAATCATGCTCCGCATCACTCGCCTAAAGAGTACATCGATAAATATAAAGGGAAATTTGATGACGGATACGATGCCTACAGGGTCTGGGTAGTGGATCAGATGATCAAAAAGGGTATTCTCCCCAAAAACACCGCACTGACCGAGATCAATTTTTTACCCAAAGATGTGGCAAACCCTGCGGACTACGTGCGCCCCTGGAGCGAGCTGTCTGACGATGAAAAGAAATTGTTTTCAAGAATGGCTGAAGTATACGCCGGTTTTTCAGAATATACCGACGCACAGGTAGGCCGGATCGTGGATTACCTGGAGGAGACCGGTCAGCTGGAGAATACGATCATTATTTACGCGGCGGATAATGGCGCGTCCGGGGAAGGCAGCCCCAACGGGTCTGTTAATGAGAATAAATTCTTTAATGGTTACCCGGACGAACTAAAGGAAAACCTGAAATATATGTCCGTACTGGGAGGCCCGGATACTTATAATCACTATCCCACCGGCTGGGCCGCGGCATTTTCCGCGCCGTTCAAGATGTTCAAAAGATATGCTGAATATGCGGGAGGCACCAATGACCCGCTGGTGATCTCATGGCCGAAAGGCATTAAGGCCAAAGGCCAGATCCGCCATCAGTATCACCACGCCGTTGATATTGTACCCACCATCCTGGATGCTTGCGGCATACAGATGCCGGAAGTATACAGGGGCGTAAAACAATACCCGCTTTCCGGGGTATCCATGAAATATTCCTTTGATGCCGCTCCTGACGCCCCCACGCAAAAACATGTGCAGTATTATGCCATGCTGGGCACAAGAGGCATCTGGAAAGACGGCTGGAAAGCCGCCGCCGTTCATGCCCCGCTCACCAACAAAGGGCATTTCGATAAGGATGAATGGGAACTTTATAATGTGGCTGAAGACAGGTCCGAGTCAAAAAACCTGGCAAAAGAAAATCCCGGGAAATTGAAGGAACTGATCGACGCATGGTTCGAAGAAGCTGAGAAGAACAAAGTGCTGCCGCTGGATGACCGCGCCGCAGCCCAGTTGCTGACCATCGAACGGCCCGCGGCGGAGCCGGCCCGCGACAGGTACCTGTATTATCCCAATACTTCCCCGGTTCCGGAAGGTGTGGCCGTGAATGTAAGAGGGCGCAATTATAAGATCCTGGCAAACGTAGACATTACCAGCCCGGATGCTTCCGGCGTTATTTTCGCGCATGGGTCCAGGTTTGGCGGGCATGCGTTGTTCATCAAAGACAGGAAGCTCTATTACGTGTATAATTTCCTGGGGATAGAGGAACAGACGCTTGTTTCAAATACAACATTAAAACCCGGAAAATATACCCTCGGTATGGAATTCACGCGTGAAGGAGCCGGCCAGTACGGAGAATCGAATGGTAAAGCAAAACTTTATATCGATGACAAGATGGTGGCCGAAGGCCCCATGAAAACGCAGCCCGCGAAGTTTACCTTATCGGGTGACGGGTTATGTGTCGGATTCGATAGCGGTGATGCGGTGAGCAGGAACTACAAAACTCCCGGCACATTCAAAGGAGGGACCATCCAGCTGGTAGGCGTGACGGTGGAAGGGAAACCTTATGAGAACCTGGAAGCTGAGGCCAGGAGGGCATTAATGGGACAATAAACATCAGTTTTGATCCCGGCCTCAGGCCGGGATCATCTTTTTTGCATGAAATAATACACATTGTAATATCAGTTCCGCGCAGTGGAACGGCCTTTGATCAATCTTGATTTCAATACCACATTTCTTTCTACAGCCACGGATTTATCTTTCCTGTTAATAAGTTGAAACAGCTCGTTAGCGGCCGTTTCGCCGATATCAAAGGCAGGTTGTGTGATGGTGGTAAGAGAAGGGTTCAGCAGGGAAGCAGTCTGGAGGTTGGAGAAACTGATCACTTTGATGTCTTCGGGGATCTTTAACCGGATCTTTTCACATACCCGGTAACAGATCACCGCCAGTTTTTCTATAGACGCAAAGATCCCGTCCGGTTTTTCTTTGATGAGCATTTGCTGGAGAAACTGAAAAGTCTCCTCGTTATCGTTGGCGGATTCCAATACCAGGGGACTGGCCTGGGAAGAATGTTGCTGAAGCGCATCCAGGTAACCTTTCATCCGGATCTTCCCGACGGATATATTTTTGTGCACCTGCAGGTAGGCTATTTTTTTACATCCCGCATCGATCAGGTGCCGGGTGGCGATCACTGCGCTTTCATAATTATCGGTAGTGACCTTCACTACATGTTGCAGCGTATCGCATACCCTGTCAAACATCACAAGGGGAATGCCTTTTTTTTCCAGTTCGCCCAAATGATGGCGGTTGTTGTTTTCGCTGGACATGGAGAGTAATACCCCGTCCACTCTGCCGTTCGCCAATGTTTTGATAAAGGAAACTTCCAGCTCGTGATCGCCATGCGTGAAGTAAAGCAGGATATGATAACCCTTGCTTTGTGTGATTTTTTCAATACCGCTGATGACAAGGGAAAAAAAATCATTCACCATGTCGGGTATCACGACGGCGATCATCTTGGTTTTTTGTCCGCGAAGACCACTGGCATTGGGGTTAGGTTCATAATTTAACTCTTTCGCCAGGGCGAATACTTTGGCTTTGGTTGCAGCACTTATTTCATGACTATCCCTTAATGCGCGTGATACTGTAGAAATGGCAAGATTCAGCTCTTTAGCCAGGTATTTGATGTTTATCTTGTTCATGTAAACTCTCCCGCTCACCTTCTAATAATAGGATTATTACTTCGTATAAACAACTATTGACGCCCGAATTCACGGAAACGTTTCCGTAAATATTAGCGCTTTTATGCAGAAACCCGCATTCTTTTTTATAAGTTAACGGTCCACAGTTTCCACGCACAGTCTCAACCCAGGTCTAAAAACAAACCAAACATGAAACCTATAGTACAGCCAGTCTCATAACCGCTATGCTGAGTTAAACACCGACAGGGTCAGGAACCGCCTGTAAATCCTTTGCTGTAAAAGGAAAGGCATTGTTATGCCTGTTCAGTTCCACCAAAACTTTGTGCATCCCGCACAGAGCAGGTGCGTTTATGCCTGACCGATCCGTTACTACTTTTTACAGAAATCTACGCTATGAAACAAACACGAACAAATTCCGCGTGCCATTCCGCGCGGCTCCGCAGGTACCACCTGGCCCTGAAGAGCACCGCCGGAATGTTCTGCTGCCTGTGCCTTTCCCTGTCCGGCACAAGCGCCTCCGCAGCCCCGCCGCCTTACCAGGCGCAGCGGGCAGACAGTGTCCCTGAAGCCAGAAAGGATTATATCCAGGTCTTCAACAACCGGCAGCCACGGCACGATGCCAGCGGCGCATTCTCCAACATGTATGGAGCCTCCGTGGAAAACAACCCGGTGATCAACAACACGAACAAAATGCAGGGCCTGCTGCCGGGCGTCTTTATCATGCAGAACAACGGCGAGCCCGGAGATGAATCCGCCGGTGCGCTGATGCGCGGCAAAAGGACCTTCCGCAGCAATGCCCCTGTGATCCTGGTGGACGGTTATGAAAGAAGCATGGACTTCCTGGACCCCAACGAGATTGAATCCATCACCGTTTTGAAAGATGCGGCGGCTACGGCGCAGTATGGCCTCCGTGGCGGAAACGGCATTATTCTCGTCACTACCAAAAGAGGGGAGGAAGGCCGCATCCGCATCACCTTCAACGCCCGCACCGGCATGAGGTCTCCCACCACCACGCCAAAGCTCCTCAACTCCTACCAGTACGCCACGCTGTATAACGAAGCGCTGACCAACGACGGCGCCGCACCGAAATACAGCGATACGGACCTGGACAAATACGAAAAAGCGTCCCGGGGCATATATGAAAATGACCTGGACCGTTACCTCTACCCGGACATCAACTGGTATGACCAGTATGTCAACGAATCCACCTGGCAGCAGCGTTACAGCGTGAATATAGACGGGGGCAACAAAGTGGCGAGATACTTTGTGTCCGCCGGTTACACCCGCAACAGCGGCCTGTATAAAACGGATGAAAACGCGAACACTTATAACACGAATGCGGACTTCAACATGATCACCCTGCGTTCCAATGTGGATATCCAGGTGAACAAGCGTTTTTCCATGACGCTGGACATTGCCGGCCGGCAGGAACAGCGCACCACTCCCGGCGCCCGGGCGGACGCATCGCTGCGCGTGTTCCGTTCCCTGTATAAAACGCCGCCGAATGCCTTCCCCGTATTTACACCGGACGGTACACTGGGCGGCACCAAGGACTTTACGGGCAATCCCTACGGCCTGCTGAACAACCAGGGGTATTCCCTGTATTACGTCCGCAGCATGTTCGCCACTTTCCGCGCGAAACACGACCTTGATTTTATTACCAAAGGCCTCGCCATCAAAGCCAATGTGGCTTTCGACAGCTGGTACGATATGGTCACCAACCGCAGCAAAAGTTTTAAGGTATTCGATCTGCGGCAGGCGAACGGGAACGTGGAGTATAAGCCGGACGGCAGCATCAGGTACGTGGAGACGGGCTCGAACACACAAATGTCCTCCGGCGTGGAATACCCGACCACACAGCGGATCTTTAACGTGGACGCATCCCTGAACTATGACCGTGAATTCGGGCGCCACGCGGTATCGGCCTATGTTGCCATGGCGCAGCGGATTATTTCCAACGAAAACAATGGCAATATTCCCCGCGCGTACCTGGGCTCAAACGGCAAAGCTACCTACGTGTACAATAAGCGGTATATCGCGGAATTTAACTTCGGCTACCAGGGCTCCGAACAGTTCCTCCCCGGGAATAAGTTCGGGTTTTTCCCCGCAGCATCGGTGGCATGGGTGGCTTCCGAAGAAAACTTCCTGAAGAACAACAAATGGGTGAACTTCCTCAAGATCCGTGCATCCCATGGCCTGACCGGCAATGATGACATCGGCGGGTATTTTGTCTGGTACCAGAAATACGCCACCGCCGGTGGTGTAAACTTTGGATATACCTCCCTAGGCTACACCGGCTGGAATGAATCTGCATTCGCACTCAATAATGTAACCTGGGAAAAAGTAAAAAAGACCAATGTGGGCATAGACGCAACGGTGCTGAACAATAAACTGCGCATCAGTTTTGACTGGTTCTACGAAAAGAATACAGACATCATGATACAGCCCGCGCTGCCCAATATAATGGGCATCCGCTTCCCGGATTTTCCCATTGGCGTGATAGAGAACAAAGGTTTTGATGCGGCCGTCGCTTACACCCAGAAGATCGGGAAAGTGGAGCTGACGCTGAACGGCACGATCACCAAAGCGGAGAATAAAGTGCTGGACAGGGGAGAGGAAAAACAACGTTTCGAATACCAGGCCCGTACCGGCAGACCGCTGGATGCCATCTTTGGCCTGGAAGCGCTGGGCCTTTTCCAGGATCAGGCGGAAATAGACGCAAACCCGAGGCAAACCTTCGGCGTGGTGAAACCCGGCGATATCAGGTACAAAGATCAGAACGGGGACGATGTGATAGATGCCTATGATGAAGTATACCTCGGCCAGGGCAACTTCCCTTCTCTCCAGTACGGCGCCGGGCTGGGCCTGCGTTATGGCGGGTTTGACCTGAATGTATTGTTCACCGGCTGGTCCGGCACCAAACAGAACATGAACGGCGAAGCGATGTATGAGTTCCACGACAACGGCACCGTGCGCGAACATCACCTGGGCCGCTTCAATCCAAACGACGAAAGCAGCTGGGCCAATGCTTCCTACCCCCGTTTATCGCTCTCCAACAAGGCTAACAATCAGCGCACCTCTACCTACTGGCTTACAGATGCTGCGATGATAAGGCTCAAAACCATGGAACTGGGATATACACTGCCCGAAAATATCAGTAAAAAGATCAGGATGGAAAAAGTAAGGGTGTATGTGAACGGCTATAACCTGTTCACCTGGTCAGATACAGACCTGATGGACCTGGAAGCGAGATCTACGCATTATGTGTTGTATCCCATCCAGCGTATTCTCAACGCCGGCCTTAGTGTTACTTTTTAATCCTGTCAAATGAAACCTGGAATCATGAAAAGATCTACTTTAATCTATATCGCGGCAGCCTTTGCGGCAGGCGCCGCAGCCGGTTGTATGAAACCGCTGAGGGTGGTGCCGGTCGAATTCAAGTCCGCGGACGATGTGTTCACAGACTCCGCGCGCGCGGAACTGTTCATCAACAATGCGTATACAGACCTGCCCGCGGACGTTGCCAACAGCTACAACTGGCTGGACGGGAATGCGATGCTCGCCTCCGCCACCGACGAAGCCATTCACGTATCCACCAATAAAACTTCCCCTTCCGCGGCCCAGCGTATGAGCGCTGGCAACTGGAACCCCTCGAACATGCGTTACTGGCGCGCCAGCGACGGAGCGGGTGAAATAGGCTCCTGGTTGAAATTCGGGGGATATCACGGAAACAGGAAAGCCAATACCGCGCTTACCCACCTCCATAAATTGCCCACCACCAGCAGCGAAAGGTTCAGGAACAGGATGCGCGGGGAAGCTCTTTTTATCCGTGCCCTTCACCACTGGTTCCTTTTCCAGAGATGGGGCGGCATCCCGATCGTGGACAGGTCCTTCGAAGCCAGCGACGATGTGCTGCTGCCCCGGAATTCCGTGCAGTCGGTCGTGAACTTCATCGTGCAGCAATGTGACGAAGCCATTCCATTATTACCCTCAGAGCCTTATACAGAACCTACAGAGGTGGGCCGCGCGGACCGCGGCAGTTGTATGGCGCTGAAAGCCAAAGTATTGTTATATGCTGCCAGCCCGCTGTTCAACAGGGCAGGCACGGATTCGCTCACCTCGATGATGAACGCGGACCCGAACCGCTGGGCGCTGGCAGCCAAAGCTGCGCAGGATGTAGTGGACCTCAACTGGTACACGCTGTATAAACCCACAGCCAACGGCCAGCGCAACTACCAGGAATTTTTCACCGCCTGGGGTGCGGGAACCACCAACCGCGAGTTTATCTTCGGCCGTTTAAGAGGCCCCAACCGCGATACGGAGAATGACAACTTCCCCGCCGGGTTCACAAACGCCAAAGGCGGCACCTGCCCTTCCCAGGACATGGTAGACGCCTATGAAATGGAAGACGGTACGGTTTTCAGCTGGACAAATCCGACGCAGGCAAAAGATCCTTACCTGAAAAGAGATCCGCGCTTTTATGCCAGCATCATCTACAACGGCGCGAAGTATGCGAAGTTCGCCAACAAGACTAACTATACCTTCCAGACGTTCACAGGCGGGGAGAATGCCACCGGCAACGCGAAAACCGAAACTTCCTATTACCTGAACAAGTTCATGGATTATACCAACGCAAATCCCGCACAGGGTACCGGCAGCGCTTACCACAACTGGCATTATTTCCGTTATGCGGAAGTATTGCTCAACCTGGCGGAAGCAGCCAATGAAGCCGGTGGCCCGGCCTATACCACCCCAGGAGCAAACAGTCCCCTTACCGCGGTAGCCGCCCTGGACCTGGTACGGGCACGGGTAGGTATGCCGGATGTAGCCACATCCTTTGCGAGGAGAGGCCTTGTTTTGAACCAGGAAAACCTCCGGGAATTTATCCGGAACGAACGCCGCGTGGAACTGGCCTTTGAAGACCAGCGCTACTTCGACGTACGCCGCTGGATGATCATAGAACAACTGCCGAAGTTTATCCGCGGCTGTGTGATCACCAAACAGGCGGACGGCAGCTTCACTTACAACCCGGATGTGCAGGTGGAAACGAAAGTGTTTGAGACCAAACACTACTTCTTCCCCATCCCGCAGACGGAAGTGAACCGGAACCCCAACATGAAACAGAACCCGCAATGGTAAACTGTTCAATGCTCACTATCTAAATCCAACAGGATGAAAAAAATATTATCAGTTCTTATCACACTCCTCCTATCCCTGCCGCAGTTGTATGCGCAGGTCAGGGCTATCACCGGTAAGGTGACGGATAGTGCGGGAGAAGTGCTTATCGGCGCCACGCTTATCGAAAAAGGCGGCACCAACCGTGCTATCACGGACCCCAAGGGGGAATTTAAAATGAATGTATCCGGTCCCAATGCCGTGCTCCTGGTATCTTTTATCGGGTACAACGCGCAGGAAGTAGCGGTGAAAACCCAGTCCATCCTGCGGATCACGCTCACGTCCGACGCTACCAGGCTCGGTGAAACCGTGATCGTCGGTTATGGTACCCAAAAGAAAGCCAGCGTGGTGGGTGCTATCTCGCAGGTAAAGGCGGAGGAGCTGCAACAGTCTTCGACTCCCAACCTCACCAATGCTATCGCCGGCCGCGTGTCCGGTGTAGTGACCATCATGGGCGCGGGCAAACCCGGCTCGGACAATGCCGAGATATACGTACGCGGTATGGCCACGACAAACTCCACCGCCCCGCTGGTGCTGGTAGATGGCATTGAAAGGGAATGGCGGCAGATAGACCCGGTGGATATTGAAACCTTCTCCGTGTTAAAAGATGCCTCCGCTACCGCGGCTTATGGCGTACGCGGCGCAAACGGGGTGATCCTCATCACCACCAAACGCGGTGTAAAAGGACGGCCGGTGTTAAATATTTCCACACAGGGCGCCGTGCAGCAGTCTATCCGTAAGCCTCAATACCTCGGTTCATATGACTTTGCCGTACTTACGAACGAGGCGCTGAAAAACGAAGGGAAACCGGCGGAATATTCCGCCAGCGACCTGGAGCACTACCGACTGAAAAACTCCCCGTACACCCACCCGGACAATGACTATTACAGCGACTTTGTACGCGACGCATCCTGGCAGCAGATGAGCAATATAAATGTACGGGGCGGCAACGATGTGCTGGGTTATTTTATCTCCGCCAATCATCTTCACCAGGAAGGATTGTACAGGGAATTTCCGAATGCGGAATACGAAACCAACTCCAACTTTGAACGTTACAGTTTCCGCTCGAACCTGGACTTCACGGTGAATCCCTCGCTGAAAGTAGGAGTGGACCTTACAGGAAGATTTGAAGTAAGGAAACAGCCGAACTTCGGGGACGACCTGTACGACAAGCTGAGAAGGCTTCCCCCCAACTGGCAGTCTTATATCAACCCGGACGGGACGATCGGTGGCCGCTCCGATGAATCCAGGCTTTCTCCTTATGCTTTGTTATCCCAGTTCGGCAACAGGGAGCGCAATACCAATGTACTGGAAGGCGCCTTCAAGCTCAACCAGGACCTTGGCAAGATACTGCCGGGCCTGTCTTTCAGGACCCTGGTCGGTTTTAACAGCAACTACGAATCCCGGCGCGATATCGTGGAGAAACCTGAATTATATGAATACAACCGTTTTGGCAATTACAGCCTGAATAAATCCCCCACTGAAATATCCATCTCCACCGGCAAAGGCCCCGGCAGGCGCAGGCAGTCTTTCGAAGCCGCGCTGAATTACAACCGCTCCTTTGGTGATGGCGATCATGTTGTAACCGGCATGGTACTCTACCAGCAAAGCCAGTATTTTGACGAAGCAAAGATCCCGACCGGTTACCTGGGCTGGGTAGGCCGCGCCACCTATGCCTACAGGAACAAATACCTGTTTGAAGTGAACGCCGGTTACAACGGTTCCAAACAATTTGAAGCCAGCAGGCGATACGGATTTTTCCCGGCCATGTCCGCGGGATGGGTACCCTCCGAAGAACGTTTCTGGAAAGACCACATCGGGTTTGTGAATTACCTGAAGATAAGAGGCTCCTACGGCGAGATCGGCAACGACCAGATCGGCGACTTTCAATACCTCTACGAGCAGCGTTACCTGTACGTGAGAGATGAAGACGGCTGGCGGTACGTGTGGGGCGAAAATCCCTCCGGCGAGCGGGGCATCGTTGAGGGCCAGCCGGGCAACCTGATGGTGACCTGGGAAAGGGCGCAGAAATCCAATGTCGGGTTTGATGCGAGGATGTGGAATAACAAGATCAGCGCCACCGTGGACGTGTTCCATGAAAAACGGCGTGACATTCTGGCCATACCTTATTCGGTGCCGCTGCTTTTTGGGATGAATAACCCGCAGGGCACGGCAAGGGCGGACGGTCAGGGCCTGCCGCCCGAAAACATCGGGCAGGTGATCAATAAAGGGATCGATTTTGAGCTGGGGTATAATGATAAGATCGGCGATGTGCGGTATTTTATCAAAGGCAATTTCACCTTTTCCCGCAACGTGATCAAAAAGATAGATGAAGAAGGGAAACGGTATGACTGGCAGAAAATAGAAGGGAAACGCATCGGGCAGCATTTTGGCCTTACCGCCGAAGGCCTTTATTCCAATAACGATTTTGAGAAAGACGCCAGCGGCGGTTTACTGCTGGAAGGCGGTTTCCCTGTCCTCCGCAAAGAAGTGGCCATCCCATCCTTTGGCGTGGTGTACCCGGGAGATATCCGGTATAAAGACCTCAACGGCGACGGGATCATTGACAGCTACGACGTGGGCGCTATCGGCAAAGGCCGCGTGCCCGAATACATTTATGGTATCACGGTGGGCGCCAGCTACCGGAGTTTCGATATCAACATATTGTTCCAGGGTGCCGGCGGCGCGGACATGTATTTTCAGCAGGATGCCGTTTGGGAATTTAACCAGCTGGGCAAAGTGATGCAGCACCACCTCGGCCGGTATAACCCGGACGATCCTTCTTCCTGGGAAAATGCGACCTACCCGAGGCTGCACCCCGCGGAGAATACGAACAACCACCGCAAATCCACCTACTGGCTGTACTCCCGCAATTACATCCGCCTGAAGAACATGGAAGTAGGCTACAACATGTCCAGGGAATTATTGTCCAGGGTAAAGATCGAGAGCGCCAGGATATTCATCAACGGCACGAACCTGGTCACCTGGGACAAAATGCTGAACTGGGACCCGGAATCGGCCAGCGAGACCGGCAATTCTTATCCGCAGTTAAGAACCTGGAATTTTGGTATCAGAGTAACCCTCTAAGTTTAAAAGACCACAACATGAAACAACTTAAATACATACTGTTCATACTCGCCATCTCCACATCACTTGTGTCCTGCGTGAAAGACGGGGCCGGTTTGCTGGATAAGGCGGAATCAGGTGAACTGAATGAGGAAAGGGTATTTACCAGCGCTAAATACACCAAAGAATTCCTCACGGACATTTACCGCCGGATCCCTTACGGCTGGGACGACAACGTATATCTCGACGCCGCCACGGACGACGGCGAAGCCCGTCCCTGGTGGGGCTGGGTAAATACCGTTCACGTAGGCGCCTACAATCCCACCAGCCTGCCCGATAAGTTCAAACGCTGGGCGAACTATTACGCGGCGATCCGCGCCTGTAATCTTTTCCTGAGCAAGATCGACAATGTGCCGGTAGACCCGGAGCAATATATGTCCACCGAAGAGATCAGGGACCGCCTGAAATACGAAGCTTTCTGCCTGAGAGCATTGTATTATACGGAACTGGTCCGCTGGTATGGCGGCGTGCCCATCATCACCAAAGTGCCGGAACGTGGCGACCCTGAACTGCTGGCTGCCCGCGCCAGCCTGGAAGAGATGAGAACGTTTATCCTGGCGGATTGCGATACCGCCGCGGCGCATCTCCCCGCCCGGCAGACCGGGGTGGATTATATGCGTGTGACCAGTGGTGTGGCCAAATCCATCAAAGCCCGCCTGCTGCTGCACCTGGCAAGCCCTTTATTAAATGGTACCACCTCCGGCCCGGCCAGCCCATGGTCATGGGGCGGTTACGACGCGAACCGCTGGAAAGATGCGGCCGATGCGACTAAAGCAGTCATCGACCACCAGGACGAGAATGGCGCCCCGGTATATAAACTGGTGGTAAAAACAGGCGCGGCCAACTTCTTTGGTAATAAAAATACCTATCCCGGTTCCCTGAATGCGATCGGCTGGTACGATGTGTTCATCACCCGTGTGAACACAGAAATGATCCTGGGCTACGGGAAAAAAGGCCTGACCAATGAACTGGATAAATGGCAGCTCCCGGGCGCGATGCAGAAAGCGGGAGATGCTTCTTTTACTTTGCCCACTTATAACTACGCCGCCTGTTTCGAAACGAAAGACGGTTATCCCGTCTACCAGACAGATGAATACGGCGTGCCGCTGATGAACAACGGCGAGTTCATCGTAAACCCCGCTTCGGGCTTTGATCCGCAGAAGCCTTACATCAACCGTGATTCCCGTTTTTATCATTCCCTTTGGTACAACGGCTCGATGTTCGGCGGCACCACCTTTAATACGTGGAGGGCTGAAGATGGCTCCACGGGGCAGGAATTCCTGAACGGCTACGGTCATACCGGCCTTTTCCTCCGTAAGTTCATGGACCCGAAAAACGTTTCGCTGAACAATGGCGTAACGGGGCAGACCAATCACAACTTCCCGCTTTACCGCTACGTGGAATTCCTGCTGGGGTATGCCGAAGCGATGAACGAATTCCTGCCGGACGGGGCGGCCCGCACGGAAGCGATACAGGCGCTGGACCTCATCAGGGCGCGTGCGGACATGCCGGATGTAGCCACCACTTTCACCAGGAACGGCTGGAATATTTCGGATCAGAAACAGCTGCGCAAATTTATACACAACGAACGCAGGATTGAACTGGCATTCGAGGAGCACCGCTTCTTCGATATCCGCCGCTGGCTGATAGGAGAACAAACGCAGAAAGTGGTATACGAACATGATGTACTGAAAAAAACGGACGGTTCATTTGTGTATTCCATCAAAGTGTGGGAGAGAAGGGTATTTCAGGCAAAACACAACCTGCTGCCGCTCCCGCAGTCCGAAGTGAACAATAACCCTAACATGCGGCAGAATCCGGGCTGGTAACATTAAAAAAGAACTGAGATGAAAAAAATACTGGTTTTACTGATCATAACGCTGGCTGCATTCGCCAGCTGCAAAAAGGACGACTTCATGGACAGGTTTGTGCCTGAAGTGTTGTACTATGAAAAAGACAAGGTGGAAAATGCTGATTTTACCACCACCACGCTGGCCGCGGGGATCACCGAATGGAACGTGAAATGCAGGGTAAGCGCCCCGTCGAAGCTGAAGGAGATCAGGCTGTATAAAACAGAAAAAGGCAAAAGTGAAGAGCTCCTGGAAACGTATACGGACTTCCAGCTGACGCCCAACGTGTTTAATGTGAAATACCTGCTGGAAAACATTGCCGCCGAAACCGTGATCAGGATCGATGCGGCGGACCTGAAAGACCATCACACGGTTCGCAGCTTCACCATTAAAGTGACGCCGTAGGCCATCCGGATAACAACAAAAAGGGCTGTCTTCACTGGTAAGGAGACAGCCCTTTTTTATAACCTTAACTGCCTGGCGGTGCCAGTTTCGGCAGTGAGCCCCACCATTGTAATAATTGATCTTTCAGGTTCCTGGCAATAGCGGGTTCCCTGTCTTTAATGTCGTTTGTTTCGGATGGATCCTTTTTGATGTTATATAGCTGGATGTCTGTACTGTCACTATTCATGAGCAGTTTCCAGTCACCGGAACGCACGGCAAGATTGGGGCTTTTATTGTTGCCCTTTGGGTAAGCGAAGGCAATATTATTACGCCCATATTCCCAGTATATTACTTTGTTTCTTTTAGCAGGTTTTCCCAATAATACTTTACTTCTGTCAATGCCATCGCCAGGGTAATCTTTGGGAAGGGAGATGCTGCCCAGCCTGGCCAGGGAGGGGATCATATCCAGCGCGCTGACGGCGGAGGAGCTGTCGATGCTTCCTGCCGGGATATGCCCCGGCCAGGATATAATAAAAGGCATGCATACACCTCCTTCATATAAGGACAGCTTTGATCCTCTCAACCCGGTGGCCCTGCTGCCGTTGAAGGTGGGCAGTGGCCCGTTGTCGCTGGTGAAAATAATAATAGTATTTTCTTCGATGCCTAATTTTTTTAGTCCATCCAGCAGCCTGCCGATCTGGGCATCATATTCTTTCAGGACCAGTGTAAAGGCGGCCTGGCCATCCCTGTTCGCCGGGTATGTACCGGTGTTTTCCGGGTCTTTCCGGGGTACCCATGGCGTATGTACATCATCCGGCCAGAGATTGATAAAACAGGGCTGTCCTTTATGCCTGCCCAGGAAATCAAGTGTTTTATCTACAAAATACTTTGTCCGGTCCCACCTTTTGATGCTGTCCTTATCCGACCATATCCAGTCTGTGGCGGTAAGGAACGGATCGGGCTGCGGGCTTTCGTAGGTGCTGGCATGTTCGTCAAATCCATATTGTTCAAAACCCGGTGCGTTCTTCACATCCCTTCCTCCACCCATATGCCACTTACCGAAATGCCCGGTTGCATATCCCGCCTTTTTAAAAAAGCGGGCGATGGACGGCGCGGCGGGATCGAGGAAGTCCGCCTGCTGGGCATTCCGGTTGTGTTTTTTGTTATCCAGGTAGGTGGAGAAGTTCCATCTGCCGGGATACATACCGGTGAGGAGCCCCGCCCTGGAGGGCGAACAAATAGGAGCGGCACTGTAATACTGCGTAAATTTCCGGCCGTTTTTAGCGAGCCGGTCTATATTGGGCGTAGGTACAAATTGCCCGCCGAAACAGCCGATATCACTAAAGCCCATATCGTCCGTCAGAATAAAAATGATGTTGGGAGGAGGTTCCTTTGATGCATAAAAGCAATAGGCTGGCATTGTATCCGCCAGCAGGACCATTGTTGTGATCATTGCCGCAAGAAAGGCATATAGCGGGTTTTTCAATTTGTTGGTCATTGGATTTTATTGATTACGCTAATTTGGTTTGCTGTGAGAGCCCTTTAAAATAAGAAATTACGATGATCAAAACAAGTGTTGGCTGGGGTGCTCAGTCAGCGCCGCCGTCCACATTGTCAAATGTTTCCCGCTCTTTTGGCGTGATGCTGTAGCGGAGTGAAAAGATCGGCCCATAATAAATATCAAATTGTGTTCCGTTCGTTCTTAGCTGCATTTGCGCAATAACCCCGGCGAGCGCATGCAGGTTCTTTGTAAGGCCGGCGCTGTAATAAACAGATTGCCGGAAAATATCAAACCGGTTGGGAGCATAGTCTTTATCCGCGAATTTCAGCATCAGTTCCATATAATAGGAAACGTTGGGCGTTTTCAGCCAGGCTTTCGGATTGTCCTGGCGAAGAAAATGATTGAACCCCACTCTTGCCCTCACCCTCGGTATCACCCTGTCTATGCCCTCCCGGTCGTCAAAAAACTTAGTTTCAAACCTGATCTGCTGGAATAGGCTCCCTTTGGGCATCTTCTGGGCAAAGGAGCCCATCACGATCAGCCGTCTTTCCAGGGTTTCATAGTTGCCGGCTTCCTTTATTTCATATTTTTTGTTGTGCGCATAACCCAGCCAGAACTTCATGTTTTTAAGCCCGGAGTAGGATATCCACGGCCTGATAACGAACCGTTGCCCGTAGGCGAACGGATTGCCGTTATCATATGAACCCTGGGTAACGAATTGCAGGTCCACTTCACCGTCCAGTTTCCATTTTTTTACCAGCGGGAAAGAAAAATCCGTTTCGCTGATGGAAGCGGGAATAAAGCCGAAGGTATACGGAGGCGGAGACGGAGTCTGTGCAAAAGCGCCGCTGCATGCGAATAACAGCATAACAGGAAAGATCAGCCTGTATTTGATCGTATGTTCCCAGCTGCACTGTTTGATATTTGTTTGCATTTAGATCGGGTAGTTTAATAAAGAAATACAACCTGTCATCAGAACTTTCTGAAATTGTAATTGTATCCCAGCAGGAAACCAATGGCGCTGTAACGGGCCTGGGTAATGGTGGTAGCTCCCTGGAGGAAATTTTCTTCTGCTATCTTGCTGTAATTGCCGTCCTGTTCTTTGTACGGATCATTTCCCACACTCAATTGCAGGCCGAGGCTGATACTGCTCCTGTTTTTCCGGATAATGCACCCACCCACAAGATGGTAGATATTCCAGGAAGTAAGATCAGGTTTGATGCCTTTTTCTTTGGCCAGCGCTTCATCGTAATAGGATTGATTGTTGCGCAGGCTGAACAGCAATGATATCCGTTCATTCAGGGAATGTTCGTATCCCACGGCGATATTTAAAACGGATTCAGCCGCAGTTTTCACCCGCAGGAAATTATCGCTGCCCAGGGAGGGGTACAGGTCTGCCGGCCGTACAAAAGCCGCGGGTTTTGCCTGCATGATATCATATATGCCCTCCTGGCCGTTATATTGAATGGCAAACGCCAGCAGCGACCGGCGGAAATGGACATTTAATCCGCCGCTTACCGCATAAGGCGACAAATATTTGGTTTTGAGCTTTTCCTGGCGGTCGTTTGCGGTAAGGTCCTGCCGCCTTCCGTTATATTTGATGGCTGTACCGGTGAGGTCTGCCGCCACCGTTCCTTTACCCATAAAACCCAGCCCCGGCGTGGTAACCGTGAGGCCCGCATCGAAACGTTTCGTTTTGTAAGCAGCGGCTATTTTGGCTGCATACCTTACATGATAGTAGTTAAAATTCTGTAGGAAAGTGGCTGTGACCAATTGCCTGTCGGCATTGTTCAGAAAAAAACGGGAAAGGGTGGCCTTGGTATAATTGGCCGTGCGGACCGTAAAAAGGTTGGTGATGCCGATAGCGAATTTCGGATTGAGTTTGTAGCCGATGGCTATGGCGGCCGCTACTTCATGTACCGAAGTACTGATACTTTGCTGCCCGATGAATTCTTCATCTCCCGGGCTTTCACTGTCATCCACGATCTGCTGGAAGCCGTCGAACCGTGCGGTAGCCTTGAAGTCAAAATTCACCGGCGATACAAACCCATACCCTATTTTGAGGCGTGGATTTTTGGTTTCGAACATCCCGGTAACGAGTAAAGGTATGGTGGCGATGTTACTGCTCTTGAAATCCGCCCGCTGCCCGAGCGCATTTTTAATCTTAATGTTCTCAACCTGGTAAAGGTTGGCATTGATGGATACGGACGCTGTATCGATAAAGGCAAGTGCCGCGGGGTTGTAATAGAGGGTTGTATTATCGTTTGTGCCACCTACTACCGCTCCGCCCAGCAGTGCGGACCGGGTTCCGAAGGCCTGCGTCCAGTAATGCGTATCCTGGGCCGGTAAATGAGACACCATGAGCAACAAAATCAGTAAAAGACCGAGAGCTTTCATGCGTTGTGTTTAATATGCGACGTATGGATGGACCTGGTACCGTGCGTTTTGCAAATGCTTTGAAAAGCAGGCGCATAACAATGACCTCATTCGGGCATTGAATGAAAAATTTCCGCGTGGTAATGTTGTTATGCTTAGTGAGAGTGTAGAAGTAGGCAGTAGGTGCCGTCAACCAATAAAAACACTTTTGAAGCCGGTTTGTTCATTTCGGGTTTATTTTTCTAAAAAAAGCCGCTGCAGCCCCATGACCAGGTACAAAGGCGCTGCGGCAAACGCTGGTATTAATAAAAAAGCCGCTAACATTTAGCGGCTTTTTTATTACCTGTACAGAAGGCGGGAGGATATCAACACGGTGGTATCCATACAGGCAAATATGTGAGGTGGACAGGCAATGGACGCGGTATTCTTTGATAGTATCTACCAATTGTCAGTACGGAAGGAAGAGGCCGGCAAACCTTCCGTATTATATAACTCGCCCGTGAACCAGTCTTTAAAGGCATACCGGACAGCTACCGGATTTTTTACCTGGTCAGACCGCACGCGGATACCGGTAGCCGTTATTTTGGCCTCCGCAGCATGAAAGACCTTATCCTCACCTGCTATCTCAAACAGGGTAAGATCCTTTGCTCCTGCATACAGGCCGTTTTGTGCATGGTCGAAAGTGAGATCAACCGTATCCTTGTTTATTTTCATGGACTTGTAAACCGGGCCCTGGAATGGAAGCAGATTGAATCCATAATCCCGTGCCAGCGCACAATAAGCCAGGCGTTTACCGACCGTCATTTTGTCCGGGGGGTGGATGGATAATTCTTTCCCGGCATCAGCGGTTACCGCCATAGATGAATTGGGGATCAATTGCAGGGCTTGCAGCTGTGCTTCCCTGAGATAAGCTGATCTTTTATCGTTGTCGTATTTGAATGGAGCGATCTGTACATAATAAAACGGCCATTCACCACAATTCCAGCGTTTACGCCAGTCGGCTACCATTGCCTGCATCAGTTGCGGATACTCCTGGTAGTTTTTCCGGTTGGCTTCTCCCTGGTACCATAATACCCCTTTGATACTAAAACCAACGATGGGATTGATCATTGCATTATAAAGCACGGCAGGGCTATTCTGATTCAATTTTACGCCATCGCCCGGAGCCGGGACCTTTACCGAAGCAAAGGGCTGTAAACCGGCGGCGCTCATCCATGCTTCAATGCGGGTTCCGCCCCAGGATGTGTGAATAATACCGACAGGGACATCCAGCTTCTCCTGGATGATCCTGGCAAACAGGTAGGCAACTGCGCTCATCTCGCTCACGCTTTCCACATCCGCTTCTTCCCAGGGGAGCACCTTTGCATCGAACTGGGCCCGGTCGGAGGACTGGCGTGTAACCTGGAACAACCGGATCCTGGAATTCTTCGCGTTCATCAACAGGTCGTTTGACCCTTCAATGGGCTGGTTGCGAAATCCTTTAACGGGCATGGACATATTCGACTGGCCTGAGCAAACCCATACTTCCCCGATGAGTATGTTATTCAGCACCAGTTTTTCACCATCGTCGAAAGTGATACTGAAAGGGCCGCCTGCTGCCGGAGTACTTACCGAAACATGCCAGAGGCTGTCGTTTCCTGCCTGGACAGTATACAATTTTCCATTCCAGCCGGTGGTGATCTTCACCTTCGCGGCGGGACGTGCTTTCCCCCAAAGAGCGGCGTTTGTTTTTTGCTGAAGCACCATGTTGTGATCGATGACAGCCGGGAGTATAACCTTGGCGCTGGCAGCCGTATTCACCAGCATAAACAGGCCAATGCATGTTATTATTTGTTTCATATGCCGTATTGATTAGTATATTTTTTGTTGCGGTATAACATTTTGAAAAGCCGGTTTTATCGCTGAAGAAGGATCATTTGTGCCGCGAGGCGCTTGCCCATTTCCGTAGCCGAAGCAGCATCGAAATGGGTTTTGTCTCCCTTGTGAACAAGCCCTTCCGAACTGGCGACAGCGGTGTTTTTTACTTTCCCGGGCAATTGCCTTAGCTGATCATTCACCAGTTTATAGTTGTCACGGTAGCGCCCCAGCTCGCCGGCAACAAAGGGCAGGTTGTTATTTCCGGCCTCCTGCCGCAGGCGGCCGATAAGTGATTCCAGGTCACCAAGGTAGCCGGAAAATTTTTCAATTTTGCTGTTCGCTTCTCCCTGGTGCCAGATAATGCCTTTGATCACGCCGCTTTTCATGGCTATATGCAGCCTGACTACTGCATCATCATATGCATACTTTTTGGTCGCGGGATCCATGGTTGCGGGCTGCCATGATTCGATCGGTGTGCCGCCGACGGCACAGGGGATCAGCCCGATCCGTACGGAAGGGTTGGCTTTCGCCATTTCCAAACCAAATGCAAGACCTGGCCCGACTCCTGCCCGGGCTGGTTTATCAAAATGCAGGGGATGCGACGCTGTTACCCATTTATTCTCTTTATCCAGCATCAGCACACCGGGTTGCGAAAGGTCGCGGTATTCGGCGGTGATGATCCCCCGGCCGGCCATGTTGGATTGCCCCACCAGCAGGTAAAGGTGAAAGGCAGGATCCGGCTGGTCCGGCTTTGAAAATGAAGTTAGCAGCAGCATTGTTGCGAAAAACAAACTTCCGGCTTTTATCCTATTCATTGATGTATGTTTAATGATGTACTGTTTATTAAGGCTCAGGTTGCCCGTTTAGCAGCCATGGCAGGTTAAATTTTTGAAATTCGATGGACCAGTGGCTGTTGGTGGAGGAAGGTGTTTCTTTTTGCTCCACTAAAGCGCCGATAGCAAAGTCAGCTGTTTTGGTCATGCTGGAGTATCCGCCTTTTCCCAGTGCAGCCGCTTCTTCCGGCGTTATAGTATTATGCAGCCGCCGGCTGGCATACCAGGTCTGTCCTTCGTTGTAACTTACACGGGCGGTCATATTGTAACGCGTGCTTTCACTGGCTGAATTCAGGAAAATAATACGGGATCGGTCGCCTGCATATCGTATGATCGAGCCCTGGCAACGCGGATCAGGCAACGCGGCAGCTGGGGTAAATGCTGAAAAGCCCCCTTCGATCGTACCGGTGGAGATATGGCGCCTTTTGGCATCCTGCCAGGGTGTTCCGCCGGGCCGGTCGTTTCGCATAAGCGTGCCGTCTGTCCGTTCAACCAGGGTGCCTTCATCCGTTCCCGCGGGAATGATCTGGTAATGCCAGGTTTGCCCATGGTCGTCGCTGTAAATATTACGCCTCCTGGCAGGGATGATCAGGCGGCCGGGTTGGGGGCCTCCGGTTGTTTGTATACCAACGCCCGGCCCCATAGCATCCCACGTCATCGTGGAAGGTAATAACGTACTCGTTTTATCGACAGGTGTTGCCCAGGTCGCGCCATTATCATCACTCCATGTTAAAAAGACGCGCCTTTCTCCCCAGGTGTCAACCGGTTCCGTATCGCCGCTGCCGTTTTCACTGTGATCGGCATCGTTCCATGACATAAAGAGCCATACCCGGCCGGTGTCCCAGTCAACAACTGCCGTGGGGTTACCCCATGTGCCAAGGGTGGCCCCTGCTACAGTTTTGAGTGATGACCAGGTTGCACCGTCGTTCAGGGATGTTTTATATACGACGTTAATATTGCCGTAATCGTTGTCACTATCCACTCTTCCTTCGCAGATAGCTATGAGCGTACCGTTGGTGGTGCGTACGATTGAAGGGATACGATATGCATGAAAGCCGCCGGTGCCGCCGTCAAACAGCTTAATGCTTGTGTGCACTGGCGCCGCCGCCGCTACATTGGATTGAAGACCGAGCTCGCTGGCGTCGATGCGTTCCGGTATGGCGGTTCCTTTCCGGCAGGCGGAGATAGAAGTGAGGCAAGCGATGGCGGCGATGGCCGTCATTTTCACATGCGGCAGAAACTTTCGCCGGAAACCGTCGTATAATGGTTTACGCGAAAGGCGTGGAAATGGGGATCGAACGGGGAATGGATTCAGGTTCTTTTTCATGATATTGTTTGTTTAGAGGAGATACAAAACAACGGTCAGGGAACTTTAACTTCGATCTCCCGCACAACACTTAACTGGCCTTCATAACTGGCATTGGAAGCGATAAAGACCGCCTTGTAAGTTCCCGGTGTAGTATAGTTGAACGAATAGCTGCCGAGGGTTGGATTAATGGTGCTCTTTATGGCGATGGGCCTGTCAGGTCCCATATCGGTCTTGGTGATCTGAAATGCTTTGCTTATCGCCCACGATTCCGTATGCACATCTTTGTTGATGTGGTTCCCATTGAAGCGGATGGCTCCGGAGCTTTCAATAACCGCGCCACGGCCGGGATCAACGATCGCTCCGTCGTTGATGAGGTTCCAGTCCGCTGTAGTAAGCGTTGCAAGCGAAGTAGCGCCCAGGTCTGTCTCTGATTGCAGCGAAAAGGCACGGATGCGCCAGGTGGAATTGGCCCCGTTCTCTGTTTGCGGTTTGCAGATGTAGCGGTATGCATAATAAAGAGGCTTCCCATCCACCACAAGATTCCTGAGATCTTTCGTTCCGGACGGCAGGGATGCAGATGCCCCTCTCGTATTCAACACATAGTCACCGGTGATGTCCGTCCATGTCGCTGCATGAATGTTTGTTATGTCATAGGTGCCGTTAAAGTCGGAGGAAACCATGACTGACAACTGATCGTCCTGCGTTCCGTTGTTAAGCGTGGTGGAAAACGAGGAGAGCAGTGCCTTAACATCCAGGATGCGCCCTTCCCGGTAGGCGTAATCGTTGCCGAGAACGCCGGGATAAAAGGAAATAACGGCTGCATCGCCGGAGAAGCTGAAGGTGACCTGCCTGACCGCGTTGCCGGCAGAATCGACAATGGAATTGACCTCGTAGCCGGTTATGCCAAAACCGGGCTCGCTGATACCTTCTTTAACACAGGAAGCAAAGATACCAAGGCAAAAAGCGGATATGATATACTTGAGTCTCATATTGATCAGTGTTAGTGAATGATTTTACCATCCCGGGTTCTGAACGAGCGCGCGGTTCAGCGACATCTCATTAGTGGGAATGGGGAACAGATAATTTTTCTCTGAAACGTTGAGGCCCGCTCTTGATTCAAATTTGTAAGCCGAGGCGGCAATCTGGCTGATCTCCGTACCTGCTGCGCGCATCTCGGCGATGAACTCCTGCCAGCGGATGAGGTCGCCTTTTCTCAGGCCTTCAAAGCATAACTCCCGGCTGCGTTCATCGTGGAGGAAGGCGCGGAAGTTATTCTGCGAACTGTAATCGCCGGGTTGAACATCTGCATCGCCGGGCGTGGTGATCTCCGCGATTGCAACGGCTCCGGTTCCGCTGCCGCCTGTGATCGTAACGGTTGGCGCCGAGGTATAAAATGCACCCCGGTCTGTTATGGTGATCGCAGTGATCCTGCCGCCGGAAACCGTCGCGTGTGCTGTTGCTCCGCTGCCGCCACTCCCCGTGATCGTAATTACCGGAAGGTTTGTAGCGGAGTAACCGCTGCCCCCGCTTGTAACGGTTATCCCGCTTAGATTTTCTCCATGAATATTTTTGCCAAAGGCTCTCCGTCTCACCAGGTTTACTGCATCTACAGCCTCGGAGGATGGCATTGCGCTCAGCTCGTTATCCGCTTCCGCAAACATCAGCAGAACGTCTGCATAGCGCAGGATCGGGTAATTGATCGGGGTGAAGCTGGTACTTTTAGGCAGTAGTACTTCATACATCCTGCGGTACTTGCCGCAGCTTCGTTGCCAGGTATTGTTTTCCGGCCAGTATTGCTTTTCAGCATCGTTGGCTCCTCCGTAGATATAGGGTGCAATATTCCAGTCGCGGCGCTCATCGAGCGCCTGGTAACGGTTATAGAAGCGGGGAGTTGCATTGATGCGCCCAAGACTGTAGCCGGTGTCTACATTCATACAGCGGATGCCATTGCGGGAGCCGAGACGGCCGCTTTCCGTGTATGCATCTGAACGGTTCCCCCAGAATTCAACTTCGAAGAGGTTTTCCTTGATGTCATATTTATCGGCCGAAAGATGGATGAATACCTGGCTATAGGAATTATTCAGGGCATGCGCGGCCTCTGCATCGTCAATCACCTTTTTGGCCCAATCACGGGCGTCCGTATATTTTGACCTGTCATTCAGCGGATAACCAGCCATATAAAGACATACCCGCGCGAGTATCCCGCGTACGGCGGACTTGTTTGCACGGCCGCCGAAGCCCACCGTTTTAATAGAGGGGACCAGTATTTCCGCTTCTTTGAGGTCCGCCAGTACCTGGTTGTAGACCTGCGATAGCGGAGCGCGCGGCCGTTGTGTATCGTCGGGCGACCTGGTGGTGTTTAGGATCAGCGGCACATCGCCCCACATCTGCGCCAGCAAAAAGTAGTAATAACCGCGAAGGAAAAGGGTTTCTCCTTTGATCACCTTTCTTTTTGCCTCATCCATCACCGGCCGGTCTATATTTTCCAGGAGCAGATTGGCGCGCCCGATTCCGTTATAGAGCGTTTTCCACGTAGCGGCTACTATCGGGTCTGAGCTGGAAAAATTGTACACCTGCACGCCTGCGGTAACGCCGGCATGACCGTACACCCCTTCATCCGTGATATCGAAGTGGTAGAAGGCATTGTCTCCATAGAGATCAGGACTGCCCAGTACGTCGTACACCCCTGTAAGCGCATAGGTAAGTTCCTTTTCCGTGTTATAGTATGTTTCAGGAGCCAGGAAATCGCTCGGTACGGTTTCAAGGAATTTATTACAGGAGCCCTGGGTTATCAGAGCGATTGCCAGAAGTGATAGGTAAAATGACTTCATGTTGCTATTTATTTAAGAACTAAAAACCAGCCCTGATGCCGAAAACCAGCGTCCGGGCCCTTGGATAGGCGGAATAATCAAAACCAGGCGTCAGGGCGGAGTTCCGTACCGAAACCTCTGGGTCCATACCGGAATATTTCGTCCAGGTGTATAGGTTCTGAGCTGAAACCGTAGCCGATAAACTTTTCACGAAGGTGGGCCGCAGGAGTTTGGCAGGGAGCGAATACGCAAGTGAAACGGTTTTGAGCCGGAGATAGGACCCGTCTTCCAGGTAGTAGTCCGAATAATACCCTGCCGGGCCGTATCCCCCGGTTCGGAACATTTTGCTATCCTGGTTATCTGCTGCCCACCGGTCGTTGTAAGAAGCAAATTGATTCAGGTTGGCGCGGTTATTCACATTGCCCTCAAACATCATCCGGTTGGCATTGTAGATCTGGTTGCCGTACGACCACTGAAAGAATACATTCAGGTCGAAACCTTTGTAGCTGAAGTTATTGTTAAAACCTCCCGAATGTTTGGGCAGTACCCGCCCGATGACTACCCTGTCCTTTTCATCCACAACGCCGTCGAGATTGATATCCTTATACCGGATATCACCGGGCTGAACGCGGTATCTCGCCATACCGTTCGTAGGCTCGGACAGTTTGAGGGTATATGTGCCGGCGGCCGATTTTTCAAAATCATCTACTTGGTACAACCCGTCGGTAAGATAACCGAAGAACATGGCTGCGGGCCCGTTGAGGGAAGCCATGTAAAGCGGTACTGTATTAAAACTGTTTTCCCATCCTACCGTGCTAAGTAAATTATCCTGGTTCTCAGCGAGGCCTGTCACCTTGTTCCGGTTAAAACTGATATTAATATCACTGTTCCAGGAAAATGAATTTGTCCTGACGTTGACCGTGGTTAGCGTTAATTCAAGGCCTTCGTTGCGCACTTCGCCGATATTTTTGAAGACGTTGGAAAAACCTGTGGTCGTTGGAAGACTGGCATTCAGCAACAGGTCGGAAGTGGTTTTGCGGTATACGTCGGCATTGAACTGGATGCGGTTATCCAGGAAACCGAGGTCAAGGCCCACATCTATCTGGGTGGTATTTTCCCATTTGAGTTTGGAGTTGCCCAACGATGTCTGGATGACGCCGGTAGAGGGGCTTCCGTTATGGAAAGAGTATGAAGCGCCTACCGGGCTGGTGAGTGCCGGCAGGGTGGCGAAATCGTTTACGCGGTTGTTGCCCGTTACGCCATAACTTGTCCTGAACTTCGCCTCGGAGATAATTTCCAGTGACTTCATGAAACGCTCTTCCTTCAATCTCCAGGCAAAAGCGGCGGACGGAAAGTAGGCCCAGCGGTTTTCGGGAGAAAACTTGGAGGAACCGTCCGCACGAAAGCTCACCGTAAACAGGTACCGGGAAAGGTAGTTATAGTTCACCCGACCGAGGAACGAACTGAGCCTGTTTTCTGAAGCTGATGAAGACGTTGACCCCGGGATGCCCTGCTCCAGGCCGGCGACGCCCAGCGACTCATTCGGCACGTTCTGCGATAAAAATCCATAGCCGGCGGCTTTTGTGCCCTGCAGGGTAAAACCTCCCAACACTTCCACCTTGTTATACCGGTTGATCCTTTTGGTCCAGGTCAGCGTGTTTTCATTCAGCCAGCTGTTTCTTTCGGCATAATTGACGCTGCCGAACTGGCCGCGCGTGTTATTGGGAAATAACGGCGTGCCGCGTGATGTGAGTGAATTGTAAAAACTTGTATTTCTCCGGATAAGGCTTTCAACGCCTCCGCTTATCCTTAGTTTCAGGTCCGGGATGATATCATATGTAATAAAGGCATTGGCGATGAGATTGTTTGAAACCGATTTACGGTGTTCGTTTTCGGCCGAGAGGATCGGATTGACCCTGTAATCCATCGTCTGATCGATATCCTCGTCAATCAGATCGTCACCAAGATCATCGGTGGCCGGATCCAGGCTTCTACCGGATACCGGGCGGGATCCCCAGACGGAGTACAACAGGTAGCTGCTGGCGCCGTTTCCCGCATTTGCCGCCGAGGCGATCTGCCCGTCGTTGCCAAAGCGGCTGTAGTTTACGTTGATACCCATGTTCACCTTTTTGCCAATGGCCTGATCTAAAACGAACCGACCCTGGTAACGGCTCTGGCCGGTATTTATCAGCACTCCTTCCTGGTCTGAGACGGAGCCTGAAACAGCATATTTCGTTTTGTCGTTGCCGCCGCGGACGGCAAGGTTGTAAACCTGCATAGGCGCCCGGCGGAACAGCCGGTCCTGCCAGTTGATGCCGGAAGTCCGTTTGTAATCCTCCAGCGTTAACCCGTTTGTCAGGTAGGTGTCGGTGGTGGTTTGATCATCCCGTTCGAACTGGTAACGCACAAAATCATAGGGGCTCATCATCGCCATCCGTCTGGTCACTTCCTGGAATCCGAAAGATGCAGTTGCTGTGACGGCCGGAGCACCGGTTTGCCCGTGTTTTGTTTCGATCACTACTACGCCGTTCGCGCCCCTTGCGCCGTAGATCGCAGTAGCGGATGCGTCTTTCAGGATGTTGATCGTCTTGATATCTTCGGGGTTAAGGGACATATTCTCCGGGTCTTCTATCGGGAAGCCGTCTATGACGTAGAGCGGTGAATTGCTTTGCGACAGCGAGTTTGCGCCGCGTACAACAATGTTGATACCTTCGGCTCCGGGCTGCCCGTCGTTAGACGATACCTGCACACCCGCAACCCTTCCCGCGAGCGCCTGATCGAAGGATAGGACAGGGGCCTTCTGCAGATCCTCCACACGTACCTGGGCAACAGAGCCGGTCAGATCTTTTTTAGCGGTGCTACCATAGCCGAGTACGACCACTTCATTCAGGCCGGTGGCGTTGGGTATGAGTGTGGCGGAAACAGATGTTCGCCCCCTGACGGGCACTTCGGCGGTTCTGAACCCCAGGTAGGTAAAAACAAGGATACCTTCAGCGTCAGGAATGCTGATCCTGTAATTGCCGGCCGTATCCGTTCTTGCAGCGGCGGTTCCGTTTTTAAGCCTGATGTTTACGCCTATCAGTGTCTCGCCTTTGCTGTCTGTAACGCGTCCTGCTACAACGACAGGCGGGCGCTGCGCCGAAGCCGTCCAGGGCAACGACAGGACCATGAGCGCCACCGTCATCATTGTTCCCAGGCAGCGAAGTAAAGGCACACTGATGCGAACGAAACCCGTTAAAGTTGTTGGTTCGTGGTACATGTGATAATTGATTTGATTGATAGTTTTCGCCGTACAGGCCTCCGGCAATCCGGGCCCGTCAGCAGCGGTTATTTTTATAATAAATGACTCCGGTCATCAGCTATGTAACGTTGCGTAGCGGAAAATAAAATACAAACAGGGAGATGTTAACCAGTCAACCATTTAAGGCCGTCACATGACTTTTTCTGAGGGAGAGGTCCGTGATCTCATAGTTTTGGATTCTAATTTTCTTAATCGTGGAATTCTTCTTTTGATACACCTGTGTTTTAACAAAAATTGCTAAATGGTATCGAAAACAAATCTAGTAGATATGTAGTACATATCAAAATGTTTTTTTAAAAAAGGTAACATTTTTTACCTGTGTTCTCCATTCGTACCGACCATTGGCGGGCGAGCGGTTTACAAGGGATACTAATCTTTTATTACCGCTGTAACCCTTAGTGTACATCTAACACATCCGATAGGTGTAATTCTGCCGGGCTGGGTTTGTTTATCTTTTTTATTAAAAAAATCTAAAATAGATGAAGGTTATATTTTGTTTTGTATAATTGTAGTACATAAGATATAGAAGTGGCATTTGAAAGAACATTCCATCAGGGATAATACAATGATGAAACTTAAAATGTTGTTACCAACAGTTATGAAAGATCAAAAGAATAATGCGATATTTTTTTATACTGCCAGGCGCACTTTTGTAGCAGTGTCACTATTGATGCTGGCAATGAGCGGCTGCCGGACAAATAAAGGATTGAGCGATAATAAACAGCAGCCCAATATCCTCTTTATCGCAATTGACGACCTGCGCCCTCAGTTGGGATGTTATGCGGATACAATTGTACAAAGCCCTCATATTGATAAACTGGCGGGATCGGGTGTTTTATTCAAACGTGCTTACTGCCAGCAAGCTGTTTGTTCTCCTTCACGGACTTCCTTAATGACGGGAAGAAGACCGAATACGACAAAGGTTTGGGATCTGAAGACACATTTCCGTACTACCATCCCGGATGTAGTTACATTGCCGCAATATTTTAAAAACAACGGTTATCATACACAAAGTATCGGTAAGATCTATCACGATCCCGCGGAAGCACAGGATGCCCTTTCCTGGTCGGCGCCGGAAATTCTTGCACTGACAAAAAAAGACGGCAAATATGTTCTGCCTTCAAACCTTAAGAGTAAATCTTCAAAAGCAGCGGCGACGGAACTTGCAGATGTGCCGGACAACGCATATATCGACGGACAGGTAGCGGATCAGGCACTGGAGGTTTTAGGAAAGATCAAAGACAAACCCTTCTTCCTGGCGGTAGGATTTCGCCGTCCGCATTTGCCTTTTAGCGCGCCAAAAAAGTATTGGGATATGTATGACCGGGAAAAAATCCCTCTTCCCGTTCAGCACACACTTCCTTCCAATATACCGGCCTATGCGGCACATAATAGCGAAGAGCTTAGAGGATACAGCGGCATCGGCTCCGGAAATTCAATCGCTGATTCAATAACGCGGGAATTACTGCACGGTTATTATGCTGCGATCAGTTATACTGATGCACAGATTGGCAAAGTACTGGCGGAACTGGACCGTTTGAATTTAACCAGGAATACCATCATTGTTTTGTGGAGCGACCATGGATTCCATCTGGGCGAAAAAGGGTTGTGGGCAAAAGCAACCAACTATGAACTGGATACCAGGGTGCCCTTAATTATTGCCGCTCCGGGGAAAGGAAGGGGTATCACGTCTGACAGACTGGTGGAATTGGTAGACTTATATCCGACCTTAGCCCAGCTGGGCGGCCTCCCTGTTCCCGAAGGACTGGAGGGCACTTCCCTGGCACCGTTGTTGACGAAGCCGGATCAACCCTGGAAAAGCGCCGTGTTCAGCCAATTCCCCCGGCCCTGGCAGTACAAGGGTGAACCTGCAACTATGGGATATGCTATGAGAACAGAGCGTTACCGTTATGTGGAGTGGCGTAACTTTAAAACAGGTGAAGTGAAAGCGATGGAGCTTTATGACCACCAGTTGGATCCTGGTGAAGTAAATAATATAGCCAATATCCCGGAGAATAGTACTTTGATCCATGAACTACAGCAGCAGCTCCGGGATGGCTGGCAGGCGGCGCGCCCGGGCGGGTTTTAATGTAGCAGGTATTGTTTCCCCTTTGCCGATGAATTTATGGATGGATGCCTGCCGGCAGATAATTTTTTTTATATTGTTCCATACAGCCGGAAAGGAACGATGTCATCAACCCCCATGTCAGCGGTATATGTACTCGGGCCTGGTTCCCCGGCCGGAAAAACGGGAGGTTATGCTGACAACGCCACCCCGAATAAATCAGTAACAAATATCCTGACCCATGATCGTCAAAAAAAACCTGTCACTGAAAGCGATCTTCCGCTTTGCGGGCCAGCACCTGATCTGGCTTTTGCCCTGGATGCTGGTGGTACCAGCACTTTATTATTTTACCCACTGGAAATTCCTCACCATCCCGTTGTTGCCGCTTTCACTGGTCGGTACGGCAGTGGCGTTTTATGTGGGCTTCAAAAATAACCAGTCATATGACAGGGTATGGGAAGCCCGGAAAATATGGGGCGCCATTGTGAACGACAGCCGGAAGCTGGCCACCCTGATAAAAAATTACCGTGCCGAAAAGATCTCTGTTTCGGCTGAGGGCGCCAGAACCAGGAAAGAAGTGGTTCACCGCCACATTGCTTACCTGTACCAGTTACGGGAACAATTACTGCGGCCCACCCAGTGGGAACATGTAAGCCTGAGCGGGATATTCGGGAGTTACAACCAGCGCCGTCGGGACCGTTTCTTTAATAATTTCAAACAGGAACTGGATGAGGTGGCTGAAAGACCTTACCTGTCCGAAGAAGAACTGCAAAGCCTCAATGGGTTCAATAACAGGGCGGCGCAGCTTTTAGACAAACAAACACAATCCGTACAGGCGTTGTATGACATAAAAGAGATCAACTGGATGCAGCAATCGGACCTCCAGTCGGTATTGAACAGTTTTTACAATGAACAGGGAAAGGCGGAACGGATCAAAAACTTTCCTTTCCCACGTAAATATGCCAGCTTCAGTTTTGTATTCGTCTGCATTTTTGTTTTCCTGCTGCCTTTTGGCATGGTGGGCGAGTTTGCGAAACTGGGCGATGGGATGATCTGGCTAAGCGTGCCTGTCAGCGTCATAATTGGGTTTGTATACGTGGTGATGGAATTAATAGGCGACTATTCCGAAAACCCTTTTGAAGGACTGCACAATGATATTCCGATGCTGGCTATCTGCCGGACTATTGAGATCGATATGCTGCAGATGATGGGGGAGAAGGATATACCCAGGCCTGTGCAGCCTAAAGAAGGTATTTTGTTATGATAACAGAAAAGGGGAGGCATTAATATTCTCCCCTTTGCCGGCGGTGATCCCGCTTTGAAACCAATCAGCTTTGTAGAAAAAGGGATTTAATGCATGGAATGCAGCCCCAGCTTGTTACCCTCGGTGTCGGTAAACATTGCGAAGAAACCCATTTCAGGGCTGATCTGCGTTTTAGGTACAAGCACCTTTCCCCCGTTTGGCCCGATCTTGTCCAATACGGTCTGCAGATCATCGCCCGCATTCAGGTAAACAACTGCGCCGTCCCGGGTGGGTTTGTAATCCTTTCCTTTTGCCAATACAATACTGACGCCTTCTCCGTCGCTGGGAAATACACCCATCTGCACCCCGTCCATTTCCGTTTGTTCGATAAGGATGCCTAAAATGGCCTGGTAAAATGTGACCGATCTTGAAAGGTCAGCGGCGGGGATTTCTACAATTGACACTAAGTTTTTCATATTTTCCGTTTTGGTTACTGTTGAATCAGCTTTCTGTGTTTCTGAAACCGGGTTGTTTTGACTATTACAAGCCCAAAAAACCATTACAGGAATAACTGCCGTAACGAATACTGCTTTTCGCATTTTTACACTCATTTAGGTGAATAATGCAAAGTAAAAAAACGGGGAAAATTAAAATTGTAAAAACGCGACATCTCAGTCACCTGTGTAGAAAATAGCGGATAGTGCCATGTTCTCATCATCTAAAAACTTTTTGGGATTGATGCCCGTAAACTCCTTAAAGTCCTTAATAAAATGCGCCTGGTCGTAATACGCGCTTTCATAAGCGATCCGGGTAAGGTTTTCAGTCTTTTGGTTCAGCAGCATTTTTAAGGCCGTCTGTAGCCGGATGACTTTCCCCAGTTGTTTGGGGCTTAAACCTACCTGTTTAAAGAAATTCCGCTCAAGCTGTCTTCTTTTGGATAGGTCTTCTTTCAGGATGGAATGGATCGATGTATTTCCTTTGGTTGATAGAAGGGTGTCAACGGTTGTTTTTACGATATGGTCGATGGTTGCCTGTTCATGGAGTTTATTGGAAAGAAAAGCTTCCACGATCTCAATCCGTTTTGCATTGTTCTCTGCCCGGATAATATTTTGTTCCAGTTCTTTAGCGGATCTTTCTTCAAAGAGCTGGCAGATGGGTGTTTCTTTATTGGCCAGGTCCTTCACGGGTGTTGTGATGAAGTTGGCGAACCCATAAGGATAAAAGCGGGCGGCGAAACACTGAACATAACCTGTCGGTTCAATGATGAACGGCTCCGTAATTTGTCCGACTACTACCGCGCGGGGTTGTATGATAAATTTGGTTTCGGAGGTATACCGTTTTATATCGTCACCCAGTATGAATATCATTTCAATACAGCCGTCCGGCAGGATGCGTTGTTTTTGCGCATCGGTTTCGGCGGGTACTTCCAAAGACCAGTAACATTTTACAAGGGATGCCAGGTCTGTATGCGGCTGAAATGTCTGATAGTTCATGCCAGGAGGTTTAACCAGGGCTAATGTAGGGAAATTTTAAGCGGGTCGGCCGGGGGCAGGTAAAATTTGTCGTAATCCCCTACCCGGAAAGTCGCATTTACCCTGCCGTAACCCGGTTTTTCTGCCGAAATTGTATCGTGAAAATGAGCAGGGCGGCGTACAGCAAACCATCACTTAAAAGATCTGCATATGAGTCAAGTCAAAGTAGCCTGTTTTTCCATTTCCCTGGACGGATTTGGCGCAGGTGTTAAACAGGATAAGGCCGAACCCCTGGGAGTAGGAGGGGAAGAACTGCACAACTGGATATTCCCGACAAAAATGTTCCGGAAGCTGGGACGTAAAGATGACGGAACGGGAGGCCTGGATAATACATTCGTGGAGAAGTCATTTGAAAACGTTGGCGCCTGGATCATGGGACGGAATATGTTCGGGCCGGTCCGCGGCCGCTGGCCGGATGATGCATGGAAAGGCTGGTGGGGCGAAGATCCGCCTTATCATGTCCCGGTGTTTGTTTTGACCCATCACCCCAGAAAACCCGTAACCATGAAAGGAGGCACAACATTCCATTTTGTTACCGGTGGCATCGAAGCTGCGTTACAGGAAGCCCAAAAGGTGGCGAACGGGAAAGGCATCCGTATCGGCGGCGGGGTGTCCACTATAAGACAATACTTACAGGCAGGCCTGATCGACGAACTGCACCTGGCAATTTCACCCCTCTTTTTGGGTTCGGGAGAGCATTTGTTTTCAGGGATCGATATGATAGCGCTGGGTTACAACCAGGTAGAAACCATGGCTGGTGAAAATGCGACGCACATTATCATAAAGAAGGGATAAGCGAAAAGACTAACTGCCTGTCCATCTTTGCATTTGGATGGGCTGTCATTTTTAGATATCTTGGCGCATTAAACCTGGAAGGACATTTAGATGGATACGAACAAAACCGCCACAACTATACTGCAAACAAAACAGCATTTCGAAATTCTCGACGGATTAAGGGGCGTTGCCTCCCTGGCGGTCGTAATATTCCATTTTATGGAATGGGTGTTCACCGATTTAAGCCAGAACTTCATCGGGCATGGTTTTTTAGCGGTCGATTTTTTCTTCTGCCTTTCAGGATTTGTGATCGGATATGCCTATGACGACCGCCTTGCAAAAATGGGCGTCCTTGAGTTTTTTAAATCGAGGGTCATCAGGCTGCACCCGCTGGTGATAGCTGGATCGGTGCTGGGTCTGCTGGCATTTTTATTCGACCCGTTTGGCGGGCATCCCGAATCATACAGCACCGGTAAGATCATCCTGGCATTTGTCAGCTCGCTATTGCTGATCCCCATGCCCGCCATAGCCGACCGCGGATATAACCTGTTCAGCTTCAACGCACCGGCCTGGTCGTTGTTTTGGGAATATGTCGCCAACATCGTTTACGCATTTGTACTGTGCAGGCTCAAACGCGGCTACCTGGTGGTGTTAACCATCATTGCGGCCATGGCGATCTGCTGGGTGTGTTACCGTTCCGGCAACTTACTGGGCGGCTGGAGCGGCCCCACCTTTTGGGACGGGAGCGCCCGGATATCGTATTCTTTTATGGCGGGATTGTTGATTTACCGTTCCAACTGGATCATTAAAAACAAGCTGGGCTTCGTCGGCCTGGCCATATTATTATCCCTGGCCTTTATCATGCCCTTCTCGGAATGGAACTGGTTATCCGAATCCCTGGTGGTACTGTTTTATTTTCCTTTGCTCATAGCTTTGGGCGCCGGAGCTACGTTAAAACCCGCCTTTAAAAAGCTCTGCGTTTTTTCCGGGAAGATCTCTTACCCGTTGTACATGACGCATTATGCCGTTTTATGGATGTTCGGCAATTATTACACCAGCCATAAGCCCGGCAATATGCAGCTGGCTTTCATCGTCATTTCCGGGGTCATCCTGCTGGTGGGAGCGGCGTACCTGGTGATGGTGTTTTATGATATCCCCGTGAGGAAGTATTTAAACGATAAACGGAAGGAAAGGCTGGTCAGGCAGAAGGTCGGAGGGAATTAATCCCGGCGGGATCACGAAAGCAGACAATATTTAAAGCCGCATAAAACGTAGTGTTCATCAAAATCTCCTTCCGGATATAAGGGCCTGTTTCCATATATCAATCGCCCCGGCCATTTCTGTTTCATCCAGGGAACAATAACCTATGCGTATGAAGTCATTCGGTAAAGAAACATTAGGCTTAAAAAAATAACGGCTGCCATCACTGATCTCTAACCCCAACTTTTCTGCATGCAGGGCAACCTCCCGGGCACTTATATTTTTTCCGTAGGCCGCCCAGATGGCCAATCCACCGTTCGGCCGGTCAAACGTAAGATAATCTCCCAACTGCTCTCGCAGCAACCGGCAAGTATTGTCCAACCGCCCCTGATAGATCTTATATGATTTTTTGATGTGCCGGGAAATTTCACCGGTGCTCAAAAGTTCGGCGATCGCTTCTTCCAGCAACTGTTCACCTTGCCGGTCAATTAATTTACGAAGGGCGGCGGCTTCGTTTATCATCACTTCAGGGGCCACCATAAACCCGATCCGGATACCGGGCGCAATGCTTTTGCAAAAGGAACCTACATAAATGATATGTCCGCCCGTATCCAGGCTTGCCAGCGGTAAAAGAGGGTTACTGGTAAAGTGATAATCAAAATCATAATCATCTTCAAGCAATGCAAAACGGTACTTGCGGGCGAGGTTCATCAGCCGCATCCGCCGCTCCGCACTCAGGGTGACCGTAGTAGGCCGGTGGTGATGCGGGATAATATAGATCATCTTGGGCGCTTTCTTTTTACACAACTGCTCAATCCTGTCTACATCCATACCCTCTTTATCTACCGGAATAAATACCAGGTTCGCTCCCGCCAGCTTAAAGGTTTGATTCGCGTCCATATAACCAGGCTCCGGTACAAATACCGTGTCCCCGGGGCGGACGAGCAGCTGCGTAGTCAAATAGATGCCCATCGCCGTCCCTTTGGTGACCAGTATTTCTTTTTCTGTGACCTGCATGCCCCTGGTCTTGTTTAAAAATGTAGCAAGTTCTACCCTGAGACGATAGGAACCTTGTTCCGGGCCATACATGAGCAACCGATTTGTAAAGCGGCTCTTCCCAAATCTTCTGTATTCCCGTACCAGCTGCTCGATAGGGGCAATTCTGGGATCAGGAAAACCGTCATCGATCTTATACAAAGGCGCCTTAGCTCCTGGGATATCGATTTCCACATTGGGGTCTATCCTAGTTGCTCCGTTAGAAGGTCGTTTTATGATCAGGGGAAAGCCCGGCTGCCGGCTTCGTGTCGTATTGGGAGGCACTGCACGGGCAGCCGTATCCGGCAGCTGCCTGGAAACATATACGCCACTTCTGTCCTTTGTTTCCACCCAGCCTTGCGCGCCCAGTTCCTCATAGGTCGCCACCACTGTTTTGCGATTGAGCTGCAGGGCCTGCGCCAGTTCACGGGAAGAGGGGAGGGCCTCCCCGGGTTTCAGAATGCCGCGGCAGATCAGCTGGATGATTTCCGATTCCAATTGCAGGTACAATGGACTATGCTGCCCGTCTTTTTTAAATGAAATTGCAAGGAATTTTTTAATCATAACTGGACCCCTGAATATTTTGAAATTGGACCCTCAAGGTAACCAAAATTGCACATAATTTTATGTGGGGAATGCATAAGATCATAGGTACAACTTTTGGTATAAAATCTTGCTGAAATGCAGTAATGATCAGTGTTAACGCTAAAAACTAAAAAGATGAAAACAGTTGTGTATGGCAACGTTTTTTCAGTAAACGGATGGTTGCCGATAAACAAAAAAGGAGGTGTATTATGAAAGCTATTGTTGTAACGGACCGGGCTGCGGGAACAGCCGGGATGAAACTGGTAGAACGGCCCGAACCCCAGGGGCTTGGTGACCTCACGGGCGCGAACTACGGCGATGTCGTTGTGCAGGTGTATGCATCAGGATTCACCGGGGATGAGCTGTCCTGGCCCTCGACCTGGGTTGACCGCCTAGGCCGCGACAGGACGCCTACGATCCCCGGCCACGAGGTGGCCGGAGTGGTTACCGCTCTCAGCTATGGAACGACGGGGCTGTCGGTAGGGCAGCGGGTATTCGGCCTCACGGACTGGACCCGCGACGGCACACTGGCGGAGTATGTAGCTGTCGAGGCACGCAACCTTGCGCCGCTGCCGGGCGATGTTGACTTCACGGTGGGCGCAGCCCTCGTAATGCCGGGCCTGACCGCGTGGCAAGGATTGTTCGAGCACGGCCGCCTTCGTGCGGGACAAACCGTTCTCGTGCACGGTGCGGCGGGCGTAGTCGGTTCTATGGCCACCCAGCTCGCAAGGGAGGCCGGCGCGTACGTGATCGGCACCGGACGGGCTTCCAGCCGTCAGACGGCGCTCGACTTCGGCGCGCAGGAGTTCGTGGACCTGGAGAACGATGCCCTGGAAGATATTGGCGGAGTTGATCTTGTTTTTGATGTCCTCGGCGGAGATATCGTAACGCGTTCTGCGGCCGTGATCCGCCCCGGAGGAACGCTGGTGACCATCGCCGGCCCGACCGAGGCACGTCCAGTCAACGGCCATACGGTAGACTTTGTCGTTGTACCCGATCGCGCCCAGTTGATTGCGCTCGTTCAGCGGGTGCGGGAGGGACAGCTGCGTACGAATATCGGCACCATCGATACCCTCGACGATGCTGTTGCCGCCTTTAATCCGGCCAAGCGTGCTAATGGGAAGACAATCATCCGCGTTCGTCCGTAAAACGGTCTGAAATCCCAGGATCTTTAATGCTTATTTGTCGAAGTTAAAATCTAAAATAATGATTCGTAAAAAACAAACCCTACGTTTGTTTCCAAAAGATATAACAGGTGATATCATCAAAGACCGCCAGGAAGTTACCGTCAACTGGCGTGCAGGCGAGCTGGTGCTCGATGAACCTACATTCAACGGGGGTAAAGATATCGGCCCCGATCCGTTTACGACTGTCTTGTCCGGCCTGGTAGGCTGTACATTGACGACCTTGCGTATGTATATTAAAAAGAAAGAATGGGATATCACAGACATACATTGCTCAGTGAATATGCTCCAACAAACAGAGCCATTTAAAACTTCCGTTTTCAGGACACTTTCGTTCGGTCAGCCCGTAACTGATGGGCAAAAAGAACGGCTACTCTGGATTGCAATGAATTGCCCGGTTGCAAAGCTGCTCCAGGGAGAGATCAACATAGATACGCGGCTGTCTGATGACCCAACTGTGCCGGCAGGTATGGGAAACTATCCTCCATTGGATCAGGCTTCTACCGATGCTACAGAAGGCTATGCGACCCAGTTATGAGAATGCGAAAAAATTAAGGGGACTACCTATTTTTATTTTTCCTATTCATCCACCCCCTGGCTAAAAAACGCCAGCATTTGTTCCAGCGCCGTTTCCGAGTGCATTTTTTCGCCGTTTTCCAACGTATCCTGCGTGGCTGCCGCGCCTCTTGCGATCATTTGTGTTTCAAAATGTGAGATGGCGGTCTTTATATCCGGAAATTGATCACCGGTTAAACATGCTGCCAGTTCAAATGCATCCTGCATGGCTACATTTGCTCCTTCGCCGGCAAACGGAGGCATACGGTGCGCCGCATCGCCGATCATCGTAAGGTTTTCCTGCGTTTCCCAGGTTTGATCCAGGGGGAAATAATACTGCGGGCGGGGAATAAAAAAGGATTCTTCGCCCATGAAAAATTCGTACCATGCATCGCTCCAGCCTGCAAATTCTTTTTTGAACCAGGCCAAAGCCTGCGCTTTGTTTTTGAAATCAATGCCGCTTTGTGTCACCCAATTTTCGGGTACTTTGGAACTCGCTACAAACATAATGGAACCATCGCCTTTAGTGCCGTACCCGATAAATTGCTCATTGCCAAAAGCCATCACTTTTCCGCCTTTTGTAAATTCAAATAGTTTCGGTGCATTGATGTCTGCGTGATAGATATTTCCTTCGATCAGGGTAATGCCGGAATAGACGGGCTGAATAACGCTGATATATGGACGGATCCTGGAATTGGCGCCGTCGGCACCGATAACGATGTCGGCATAGGCACTGGAGCCGTTATTAAAATGCAGGACCCAGCCATTGTTCTTGTTTTCCATAGAAACGAAATGGCTGTCCCATATGATGGTGCCGGGTTTCAGCGAGTTCAGCAAAATGTCCCGCAAAGGAGCGCGGTCGATCTCGGGGCGGTGTTCCGTAACCGGTTTTTCGGTGTTGTGATCATCCAGCAGGATATGGAGCGATGGATCCACAATGCGCGTCCTGCCGGCAATGGGGCGGTGGTGTGCATAAAAGGCATCCAGCAGCCCCGCACGTTTCATGGCTTCCAGGCCGGTTCCTTCATGCAGGTCGAGCGTAGATCCCTGGACGCGTACATCGCGGCTGGCATCCCGTTCATACACATTTACATCCACGTTCTGCATTTGAAGAAGACGGGCGAGGGTTAATCCGCCCATTCCACCGCCTACAATGGCTATTTTTTTATTTTGTACTAACATAATTTCGGGTTCTGAATTTATGCGACAAAATTATTTTGATGTGAGGGAGGATAATAGTATAAATCGGTCGTTTTTATTTTTTAACAATTCTTTAGGTACTACGCCGGTGAACTTTTTTATCTCTTTGATGAAGTGCGTCTGGTCGAAATAATTCTCCCTGGGGAAAAGTTTCCCTTCCGCTATATGTTCCAGGGAAGCACGAAAACGGAGTATGCTGCAATAGGTTTTTAATGAAATACCGAATTGCTGGTTAAAATAACGGTTGATCTGGCGGCTGCTCCAAAAGACTTTTTCGGAAAGTTCTTTTACCGTGATGGAACCTTTTGAGGCGTAGATCAGTTCAAACAAGTTTTGTTTTCGTTTATCAATTTCTTCCGGCAAAAGTGACTCAATTGTTTTTGTAGTTTTTTCTACAAATTTGTCGAAACGCTCCAGGTCAGTTTCCGAAAAGCCCCAAAAGCCGGGAGGGAGGTTTTTTCCATAGTTTACGATGTCCGAGATGGTTTCGCGGAACAGGTATTCCACGGCAAGTAGTTTAAAACTGACAACAAACATACAAGCCCCGGCGGGTATGACGGTTGGAATGTAATGGGTACCCACACCAAGCAGTACAATACGAAACGGGTCTGTTGCTGATTTGTAAAGGGATAGATCAATGCGTCCGTCGGGTAGTCCGATAGTTTCTTTATTACTTCCGGACCGGTTGTGCAAAAACCAGAAACTGTCTACAAAATCTGAGAGGTTTTTGCCGGGTTTAATGATATTGTAATGCAGATCATTGTCCATGGGTAGTATCTTCTGGTTTATAAAGATACTTCATCGCGCTTTTCTCAACATGGGCCGTAAAACAGGGGAGCTGCCGGATTGAATTTCGCCGATCACCTCGAAACCGTGACGCTCATACAGTGAAATATTCCTGGGATTGGAAGATTCGAGATAGGCGATGGATCCGTCACGGTCAACTGCCATGAGCGCTTCAGTCATCAGTGCGGATCCTGTCCCCGAACCCTGGTGCGCCGGGTCTACGCCTATCATCGGCAGGTACCAGTGCGGTTCGGTTGGATGGAACTTTTCCATTTTCTCAAAAATTACCTCCATATCCTCTTTTATACGATCGTCAGTGTTTTTGTCGAACAGCTGCTTTAGGGCTTCTTCATCCGATTTGGCACCGGGCGGTAACCATAAGGCAACACCGGTGAAACCATCGGCAATGTAAGCCGTCCCCTTCCCGAACGCGCTTCCGCCAAAAGCTTTCGCTATCGAAGGAAATGCTGCCAGGTATTTTGCCGGGTCCGGCAGGGACCATCGGGCCATCGGATCAGTGCTGAATGCCAGCGTTAATACGCCAATGGCGCCGGCCTGATCCGGTGCCATTGCTGTTTTTATGATCATATCGGTACGTTTTTATAAAGATACTTCATTTAACGAAGCGAGTGCCATTATGGAGAATACCCCGCTTCAGCTCATCTTTTATCTATAACTTTGACATAGGTTTGATCATCAGTAATTATTGCAAATACATTCAGTATGCCATTCGAGTATTTTCACTCCTGTTTGGATTTGAGGCCCTATATTCAATCTTTCTGGACGCTTAAAGGTGCCGGTGAAACTTATGATACCCTATACCCGGATGGTTGCGTTGATATTATTGTAAATTTAGGAAAGAGGGTTGTCGTAACCCAGAAAGACATTGTACTGGAAGAGCGGTGCGTCTACCTGGGTGGCGCATTAACGGAATCGATATGTGAAAAAATCCCGGAGGAAGTTTATCTTTTGGGTATTCGTTTTTCACCCGGTTGCTTCGGACATTTTTACGCTCCCCAATTTTTAGGTGACATCAGGGATGATTGTGTCCAGGTTAGTGAAGATTTTGTCCCTCCATGGCAAAACTTACTGCAAGACCCGGTATCTGCATTAAACCTTTTCTTTTGCGAAAAACTGCGGGCATTTCACAACCCGGTTAGGGATGCTGCCGCGAAGATCATACAATCTGGCGGTAATGCTTCATTAAGCGAAATTGCAATAATTTGCAGCAAGTCACCCCGTCAGACCGAACGTGTATTTAAACAGTATGTCGGGCTTACCCCGAAACAGTTTTGTAAAATAGTAAAGTACTCCTGCACACAGGAGTTATTGGCCGCCAGGGCTCCTTCGGAAACCTTATTAGCCATTGCCCTGGCAGCAGGTTATTATGACCACGCTCACCTTACGAAGGAATACAAAAAAATTACCCGGCGAACTCCTTCCGGTAAATAACTTGTCGTTTTTATACAAACGTCCTGGTGACCGATCGGATACCTTTGCTGAAACAATAAGATGTTTTTGCCGCAGCCTTATTGTCATCTTTCACGCAATAAAATAGTAAGGGTATGAAATTTACATCCAAAACATTTTTAAACATCGGCGGCTTCGCGTATTTACTTCTCGGAATTGGGCATATGTCGTATGAATTGTTTTTGACGGATTCAGCGGCCGATTTAAAACTGAGGTCATTTTTAGACAGTTATGACTTCAGTATATTTGACAATTCATTAAGCCTGTATCAATTTCATACTGGCTATAGCATAATGATGGCTACGCAGGATCTTTTAATAGGCGCACTGTGCCTTACAATGCGCAATCCCGGGAGAAGTTCATTGCTGATCCTTATGGTGGCTGGATTAATAACGCCGGTATTGGTCAGGAACTTTTTTACAGGAGGGCCTCCGTTATATTTATCTATCATTGCCGCCGCTGCATTTATACTGGCCTTTTGGAAGTCCTTTCATGTTACAAAGCGGGAAGCGCTATAATATAAGTTGCGATGCGCATTTATTTCTGACGCTCTTCATCTTTAAAGTCCGTGATGGCATTTCCATCATAACGATGCACTCCATTAAAAGATCCAAACCAGAATTTTCCATCAGTAGCTTCTAAGATCCCGAAAGTCATTGATTTATTTGCTATTTCGGTTACCGTTGGCTTTTTATCAGACAGGGACTTTCCGTCATACCGGGAAAGTGCCCAGGCCTTGCCGGCATCCCTTTCTGAACTGGTCCAGATATTACCTTTTTTATCTTCGATTATATAGCCGACAAATTTCTGCGTGAAATTGGTAAATGTACTGCCGTTATAGCGCCAAAGGCCATCCGTTCCGCCCAGCCAGATATTGCCTTTTTTATCTTCGATTAGCGAACGAACATTCTTAAAAGGTTTGTTCTCATGGGTGAAAACGGTAAATTTTTCCCCATCATACACGAAGGTATTGCCTCTTGTAGCAAACCAAAACTTGCCTGTTTTGTCTTCAATAATGGAATTAACTTCATAAGGAGGCCTATTCGGAAAAGTTTTCCCTGTCCGGTCTTCATTCATCGCCTCTCCATTTATGATATAATTCCGAAAGGATTTCCCATCGTAACGGCTTGCTCCTCCAAAAACACCGAACCAGATGTAGCCTTTTTTATCTTCATAAATACAACCCACATCATTATTAAGAAGTCCATCCCTGGTTGTGAAATTTTGAAAGGATTTTCCATCGTAATAGTAAACACCTGAGCCAACAGAAGCGAACCAAAAATTTCCTTTTTTGTCTTGCAAAACAGAGAAAAAGCGGGCCGAACTCACTTTACTTGTAATATTGGTAAAAGATTTTCCATCGTACCGAAAAATGCCATCAAATGCGGCAATCCAAATGTTGCCCTTTTTATCTTGTATGATATTTCGGGTTATACTTTTAGGCCCGTGGGAGGTAATGATATCTTTGGTTTCGGAGTTGATAGTTTTTTTTCCTCCTGTTTGGCTTTGTCCATAGGAAGTGCAAAAAATAAGCAGCAGGAACAAAACATATTTGCCTATATATTTGATCATTTTCTTTAATTTATTAAGTGTTTAAAAAGCCTAAAAGCAGGTTCAGTAAGTGATGGATAGTTTGTTGTTCAGTTTAAAATTTTTGCAACTACTATTTCATTTTCTCAAGACTATCAATCGAAGATTGAATATCTATTAACCGGGTATAAACGGTTCCAAGTTGTTTCTTTTTAGCCTCTGCGCTGTCGTAAACGCCTTTTTGTATGTAGCCACCTATCCTTTCGGTTATATTATTAGCGCTATCTTTTAGGATTTTTTGTTCGTTCAAAAGTTTTGCCCTCACATCATGACGATTGCATCCGCAAGCGAACAGTATGAGAATGCTTAAAACGGCTAAATATTTCATATGAATTTTAAAGTTTTTGTATATTCTGATATTTATTTTTTTGCTACGATTTTCATAAAGAGTTTAACGTCATCCGAAATCGTTACATCACCTGACTTATCAAAGAACTTTTCTGATCTATAATTGATACCCCAATCTGTTCGATCAATGATCAGCGTGCCATTCACGATGACAGTTCCGTCCATTCTGTCCTTAAAATGCATGATGGCTGGAAAAGTAACAGCCTTCGTGATACCTTCAATGGTCAGGTTCCCTGTAACTTTTATATTCTTCTCTGCCACTTTTATATTTTCATTATTCCATGTTTCAACCTTCGTAATGGCGAATGTAGAAACAGGGAATTTTTTGACATCAAAAAATGCAGGTGATTTATTGTGTGGACATTGATCATCAAATTTTTGTTCAATTGTATTCATGTCGACTTCAACTGCACCGCCCACCAGATGACTGTTTTCGAGCAACAATTCTCCTTTTAATATATCGACGTCCCCGGTACTGGAACCATCACCAAGTAACATAGAACCTTCCCATGCACCAAGTAGCGAAGAGCCTTTCCATATTACAGCACTTTGTTTCGTATCTATGATATATTTTTTCTGACCGTCTTTACGATAAAAGTCCGTGATGGTGGTTCCATCATAACGATACACCCCGGTTGCAGATCCAAACCAAATACCTCCGTCGTTAGCTTCCAAAAGCCCCAGAAAGGCATTTCCTGACATAATTTCGGTTACAGCGGGCTTATTATTATACAAGGACTTTGCATCATAACGGGAAAGTGCCTGGATATTCCAATTAGCGGGATTTACTGAGCCAGTAGTCCAGATGTCTCCTTTTTTATCTTCGATTATAGTATAAGCGCCTCTCTGCGATACCTTAGTAAAGGTACTGCCGTCATAGCGCCAAAGGCCGCCGGTCTGGCTTACTTTCCAGCCATTGAAACCGCTGAGCCAGATATTGCCTTTTTTATCTTCCATTATACCCCAAACGTCGAGAAAGGGTTCACCTTTATGGGTTAAAGTGGTAAATTTTTCCCCGTCATAAACAAAGGCGTCGCCCCTTGTACCAACCCACAATTTTCCTGTTTTATCTTCAATGATTGTATTAATATCATTATTCCAATACCCTTCTTTATAAAAAAGCGAGGGGTTCGGGTTTTTAAAATTTCGAAAAGACTTCCCGTCGTAACGGCTCAGGCCATTTCCGGTAGCGAACCAGATAATACCTGCTTTATCTTCATAAACAGACATCACCCGGTTATCTGCAAGTCCATCCTTTGTAGTAAAATGTCTTAGCGCTGCCTGTCCGTTAGACACATGGTCGTTGAATAAAAAAGCACCTGAATCAGTCGTAGCGAACCAAAGATTTCCTTTACGGTCTTCCAGGGCGTCCCAGAATCTATACTGACCTATTTTACTTGTAAGATTTGTAAAGGATTTCCCATCGTATCGAAAGACATCACCAAATGATGAGTTGTTTGGGCCAGCAATCAAAATGGTGCCATTTCTGCCTTTTTTTATATTACGAACCATCATGTTAGGACCTATGTCTTTAATTTCGGACTGGATAGTATCTTTTGGTACGTTTGTTTGGTTTTGCCCACAGGAAGTGAGAAAAAAAGACATTAAGAACAAAACATATAAGTGTGTGTATTTCATGGTTTATTTATTTAATATTGGTAATATTTGGGCGGTTTCAATAGCGGTTTATCACATAAAAGTTGATACGGCGAAATTACTTTGATATCTTTCAGGGGCGGGCATTTGGATTGTAAATAGAAATGTAAACTTTGTAAATAAATGGTAAATAGTATGTCTCAACGCCGAAATTTCCTCCCGGGTAAGCGCAAGTACCTGTTCGGATTGATATTACTCTCGTTTATCGCGCTGGTCTGCGCGGCTTTCAGTATGACCGGCGGTGACGACTTTGCCTTCGCCAGGAGGGAAGTTTTGCTCCGCCGGATCGGGCATGAAATACTCCTGCAGTCGGGGGACAGCACCTCAAGGGTGCTCCCGGTAAAAAAGATCGCCGAAAATGAATACCAGATCAGGTTTGAGAAGGACCTTACTTTTCAACCGGGCTCACTGGTGAATACTACCCGGCGTTTGTTGGCCGATGACCCCCTCGGAAGTGATTATATTGTTAACGTTCTGAACTATGACGGCTCCAGTGTAGCTTATGGATACGCTATATCCAAAAATAAAAAGGAGGATATTGTAGCATGTATAGGAAGGGAGCAACCCAGGGCGCGTTACATGATCAACATTAAATTCAAACCGTCGGGAATAAATACAGCAAAGACCGGGTATCTCCTGGGCAGCCTGCCACTTTTAGCATTTGTTGGTTTTATTTTTTTGAGATCTGCTAAGCCGCGGAGAGTTTTAGCTGGCGATCAGGATACAAATGATACTGGTGATACCAGCCTGTTCACTTTGGGTTCGGTGTTGTTCGATGCGAAGAACCGGCATCTCATCATACATGGAGAGACAATAGACCTGACCGGCAAGGAAGCCCGTGTATTGCACATTTTCGCATTGTCTCCCAACGAGACCATAGAGAGAAGCCGGCTGCAAAAAGAGATATGGGAAGATGAAGGTGTTATTGTGGGGCGCAGCCTGGATATGTTCATATCAAAACTTAGGAAAAAACTGGAAGTTGATCCGAAGATCAAAATTGTAGTTATACGGGGGAAAGGGTATAAGCTTGAGATTAGCTTTCAATGAACTTTTTGAGAACAGTTTAGGGTATAACATAACTTTCATATTCCCGCCACTTTTGCCAAACCCGTGTTAGCGGTTCGGGCTTTTGCTCTTAATGCATTTTTCTTTGAGTTATCAATTTATATGAGTCAATGTAAAAATATTAAAATCAGGATTTTCTTTGTTTGTTTCTGGTGATTGAAGAAAGTTAAATTTCGCCAATAGTTTAATTGAATGTTGATTTTCCTTGTGAGTAACCGCAACTATTTTTTGAAACTGCAATGTCTGAAAGGAATAAGCAATAACTTCCTCTGCCGCTTCTTTCATTATTCCCTGGCTCTGGAATTTTGTCATAAGCTCATACCCGATTTCGCAGCTATTTTTTTCGCCTGAAAAGTCAAAAAGACAAATTGTCCCAACAAATGTTTTTGTTTTCGTCAGCGTAATTACCCAATAAATGGAATTATTTTTTTGAATGTTATCATTAACCTTGTTGATAAAGTTTATTGCATCTTCAATTGTCTTGCTTGGTTCTCTGTCAAGATATTTGTTTATTTCTGTGTCGGAACGCAATGCAAAAATATTTTGCCGGTCATCAGTTGTTAATTGTCTAAGAGTGAGCCTTTCAGTTGTCAAAATTGGGAAAGGTTTGAAATTTCTATTTACCATTCTATCTTATTTACTTTGTCTAAAAATTAGATTATTTTATATCGTTATAACTTTATGCAATGAAAATACATATCCTCTTATATTTTCTATTGATTACTTTACTTCAATTTCCAGCGTCATGCAACCATTGCGATGGGAAAGATTTAGGGTTTTATTTTGTCGGAGGGCGTAAAGATGATGAATTTAAAATTTACATAAATGGGATTCTCCAGAAAGAGAGAAAAATTGAAACTGATTTTAGTAATAACCTATCTCAACCCCCAAGGCCAATTTTTCGGTATTGTTCAGGCAAAGATTCTTTAAAAATAGGCCTCGCTTTAAATAATCGAGATACTATTTTTTATGTACATCCAAAAGATATTAAGGACTGTTATATCGGTGTTGATGTATTGGGATATTTTGTTGTTTACTACAATCATGAAAAAGGCGGATTGGGCCCTTTTAGCCCGGTTAGATAGTTGTAACTGTTATTTTAACATAAAATATTAAACCTGCGCTAGACGCAGGTTTAATATTTCCCAGTGATCCCGCTGGGCAAAAAATAAAGCCTCAATTACCGTGTGTTTCCGGGGCCGAACACCAACGGTCCGCTCAATATGATGATCAACCTGCCGGTAGGTAGCACAAAACTGCTGTTCCTAGCTTTGGGAGATTGAACTCTTTCGGGAAGTGATTCCGAAGTATTATAGAGGATGCCCGGTTAAAATCATAACCGGGCATTCCGATCCTTTATAATTTCAATTTGGTGAATTTGATCTTTGTCACTTTGCCGTCTGCATCCACAAAATTCCCCGAATATAGGCCGTTGGTCAGGCTGCTGATATTGATGGTCATAGTACCTCTCAGGCCTTGTATATTTTTTTCGAGCATTCTGTTGCCGATCATATCTGTAATATAAAAGTTCACCCAGGAACCATCGCCGATGATCCTCAGAGTGATTTCCGAATTGGCTGGGGTGGGATACAGTTGCACTTCGCGGCTATTGTCGCCGTTCAGCAGTGTGAACTCCAGTATGTTGCTGTAATAATCCGCAGGACATGCGGCTACGCCGGCCACCATGCACCTGATCACCGAAGCCTGGTCCGTGGGGCGGTAGGAGAACGTGGAGCGGTTTTCGTTGGGGAAATAATTCCATCCGCCGCCGTTGCTGATCTCCCATACATATCCATATATGTCCATTCCGGGCTCTACGCTGGCCGTGAGGACGGTAGCGTCTCCGCTGAACAGCGTGGTTTTGCCGGAAATGGTCACCTTGGGTGAAGTATGCGGCAATACCTGTATGGTAACCGGTTGACTGGCGGCCCGTTCCATATGGCAACTGGCGGCATCGTAGAATTCCACGGTCACCACATCACCGTTAGCCGGAGTAGAGTTGGTGTATTGCATTTCGTTGTTTCCCACAGCGATGCCGTTCTTTTTCCACTCAAATACTGGCGAACGCGCGCCTTCCGTGGCGGTGGCGTTGTATATGGCAGGCTGGCCTTTACAAAGCATCTTGTCTTGTACGGAGAGGCTCACCTCGGGGAAAAACGCTTCTACCGCTACACGGATCGTGTTGCTTTGAGACACTTTAAGGCCGCAGGGCGTCTGGTCGGAAACGATCACATATACATCGCTTTCCGGGCTGAGCGTACTGGTAGTGAAGTACGGCAGGTTCTCGCCCACCTGATTCCCTCTCAGCATCCATTTGTAATGCAGCGGTTTTCTAGGGCTTTCGGACACCGCAGTAAATGTAACAGGCGTACCGTAACATATCTGGTCTTTTGTGACGGTTATTTTTACAGGCGCCTGGAAGTCGTTCGCCTTTACCACAATGGTGTCGCTAAAGAGTGTAAGTGTATTGCAGTATCCCTGTGTTGTGACGGTAAGGGTTACTACATCGTTATTGTGGGCCTGCATTTCAAAGTTGCTCAGCCAGGTTTTCGAAACACCATTCACTTTCCAATCGTATCTCGTATTAGTGCCTTCATTTCTGATGTTTGCGCTGAATGAGATGTAAGCACCCTGACAAACGCCGGTGTCTGATACAGCTATCGTTACTGAGGGCGTTATTTCTTTTATCAAACGAAGGGTGATCTCGTTGCTTTCTACGGTTACCGTGTCTCCGCATCCATTGGTGGTGGTCATTCTTACCTTTACCCGCTCTACGGAATCCGTCATATTATAGATATGATAGAATTCGTCGGTTTCGTCTCTCGGTGGAGTTGGCATGCCATTCCGTATCCATTTATATTTCGGGGCAATACCTGTATTCGCCGGTGTAGCCCTGAAAACGCCGTTGCGCCCCTGGCAAATGAGCGTATCCGGTATGGCAAGTGTCACAGATGGAGGCAGCGGTGATTTGATATTTACCTGCAGGGTATCGTACCGGGTACCAGTGCAACTTCCGGCGTTGATGGCCTTTATGATGTACTGTGTTGTATCCGGGATACTGATGGATAGTTTTGAAGGGCCTGTTATAAAGGCGCTGCCATTGGTGCTCCATTCGTAAGTCCCGCCTTCGTCCGCAACGCCGATGGTAAGCGGCTCTCCAGGGCATATGGTGGTATCCGGCCCGAGGAATGGCATGCCTTTCAGCCGCACGAGCACAGAATCGCCGGCGGTAACGCCATTGCCCGCGGTAACGGTGAGATAGTACATGGTGGGCCTGGATGGACTTACCAGTGGGTTGGGTTCGCGGGAAACGAATCCAGTGGGGATGGAGGTCCAGTAATAGCGGTAGCCGGGCGTGGCCTGCGCTGTGCCGATACGTACGGTTGTACCAGGGCAGGCGGCTGTATCCATACCTGCGTCAGCCACTGGAGGCTGCTCATCCATACAGAAATCAAGGTTCGTTTTCATGAACACATTACCTGGATTATTCACCGGCATATTAAACATACTGGTGGGCCCTTCGTAATACATGCGCACGGAGCCGCCGAAAAGGAAGTTATTTTCTCCCGCATTCAGGAAGTGATCCGGTACGTGCCAAAGGTCCATACTCCTGCCGCTTTTGCTGATCTTTTTTAATACACCGGCGGTGTCGTAACGCGCTACAAAAAACTCGGAATCCATCAGGCGTACCTCTTTGTGGTTCCCGTCCCTGGAGGTGAGCCTGAATGTCGTATCAGCAATTCCGTTCAGCGCGAGGAAGCCGGTTACGAGCAGTTCCTGGTTTTTGAGCACTACCGTTCCGCCGCGTGCGTAATAAGTAGCGTAACTGGCGTTGTGCCAGCGGTATTTACCTTTGTCGTCAAACTTATATACGGCAAAGCCCTGGGTGCTGTCCCTGACTTCAATGGTGCTGCCGTCGCTGTGGGTGATGAAGTGGGGGATGACCGCTTGGTAATTGTTCGCTTCGGTACTTCCCGCGAGATAGAAATGTTTCCAATCAGCATCGGCTACGACGCTTTTTATCCTGGAACCGCTGCTGAAGGAGCTATCGTTGAAGGTATTTATCCATTCCGCTTTACCGGAGCTGTTATACTTCATGAAAAAGCCCGTGGAGTTGCCTGGGTAGGACTGTTTGAAAGATTTGTATGTTTCGCGTCCGGCATTGTAGATCTCCATCCCGTATTCATACTGGCCTCCGAGGAAAGTATTGCCGGATGGATCCGAGATGATATCTTCCAGCTTGCAGATATTATTGCCGTCATCGAACTTAATATGCGTGCCCCATTGAAGATCTCCGTCCCTGTTGAGCTTCAGGATGTATGTCCCGGTTTCCGGGTTATTATAGTCGTACGACGGGTAATTAAATATCTCATGCCAGCGGTATTCTTTGTAATTGAAATACAACAATCCCCCGTTGAATGTGCCGGTCAGGAAAACGTTTTCGCCGTTGATTACCAGTTTCTTTGGGTGCGGTGCATACCGCGAATTGACCTGGTCGTGCAGCACGGTGTGCCATAGATATTTTCCGTAGGGGTCGAGCTTCATGATAAAACTATAGGAACCCCAGATGTCCCCGTATATAGCTGTCCTCAGCATAACGGAATCGCCGTTCATGAAGTACATATATTTCAGTTCGCTGAAAGCGCCCGCGAGGTAGATATTCCCGTCTTGGTCCGTTTGTGTGGCGGTGATGCCGCCGCCTTTCATGTATACATACCATTTCAGCACGCTTTCACCGCTGTAATTGCCGGCATAGGAAGTGGTTCCTTCCGGCAGGTTAACAGTTACACCGTAGCGGCTGCCCAGCGTGGTGTGGCCGGTGAGCTCCGCCGCTACCAGGAAGCCGCCATCGGGCGCGGTCGCCATATCCTTTGTAGTTACGTTGCCGTCAGCAGAAGGCTGCGCGATATAACATACATCGGGGATGGTGTTTTTATCATAAATATTGACGGCGGGCATCGTAGCGGTGTCCCGGCAACCGTTGCGGCTAATAGCGGTGAGCGTTACGGTTTTCATGCCTGGGCTGGCATATGATACGGCTGGCGGATAACGTTCGCCGCTGCCGGTAATGCTGGCATCTTCGTTGAACTGCCATTGCAAATGCGCGGCATCGCGGGAAAGGCTGTTGAACTTTACCGGTTCGCCCGGTGCGATATTCAGCATGTTTGCCTGGAAAGCCGCAGTGGTCTGTTCTACAGCGATCATTATCTCACCGAAGGTTTTTGATACGTGTGGGGCATTGGGTATGGACGCCCTGATACGGTACGTACCGCTCCGTGATATGGGCCAGCTCGTGAAAGTAAGATCGCCGCCCTGCCCCAAGGCCCTGCCAAATACATTTTCCAGGCTGTCCACCAGTTCGTATACGATACCTGTTACGGACCGCTGGATAGTGAGGCTTACCGGCCCTGTTTTGCAGCGCAGGGGCGTCAGAAGGGTGACCGGCACTTCTTCCGGTTTCTCCAGGTACACAAATCCGGGAACCTGGCCTTTGCCGTTCTCGGTGATCAGGGTGATGTTGCCCGAAGCTCCGTCTTCTACCCTGGCGTGTACTTCAGAGGCGTTATTGTTTCCCCAGGCGTTGGAGCGCACGCCGCCAAAATATACCGCCTTCACACCAATACCGATGTTAAGCCCTTTGAGGATCACCTCGGTGCCTTTGGTGCCTTCCATCGGCCAGGCGGAATAAATTTCAAGCAGGGGTGTGAAATGGACGTATTGTGTAACGGTATCTGATTTTATCCCATTGGTTACGATCAGCGTAATCGTATCTGTTAGTTGTTTGGTGCTGCTCCGCTGGTAGCTGGCATTGTAGGAAGTGGCTATTTCCCGGCCGTTCAGCATCCAGCTGAACTGATATTTCGGAGACGACGCGTTCACCAGGTCCACCGTGTTGTCAATATCATAACCGCTGGTATCCACGGTAAAAAATGCGCGGGGCTCCGGCATGCCGCCGCCGTTATATGCCTGCTCCAACAGCCCGTGGTCGCCGCCTGCCAGTATATAGCCTGAAGGAAACACCTGGAGGTCGTTGTGTGTATAGTTGGCGTACGTAAATCCTCCACTCCTTGGAAGAGGCTCCCATACTTTGCCGGAATCTGTGGTCTTATAGAGGGTATAGGGGTCGGAAGACAGGGCGATGGCCGTACTGGCATCCATAAACCTGACATCCTTTATAAATATGGAGGGGTAACGGGGAGCGGATAACGCGCGCCAGGTATCGCCGCCATCTTCGGTAAAAAACGATTGGGGGCCAGATGGGCCATTGGTGGCGTGCACAAATCCTTTTTGCGGTGTGAAGAAATGCACACCGGTGTTTGGCCCGCCATATACCGGCCCCAGCTTCCAGACGTATTCCGAAGCTTTATCTGTAATAAAATACAAGCCGGCGGAAGATTCCGTATAGGCCACGATGTGTGTGGCATCTATCAGCTGGATGTGATCAAGCCCGGATATCTCGTAAGTGAGCCACCAGCTAAGGCCGCCATTGTTTGTTTTCAACAGCCCGTCCGGTGAAACGGCGTAGCCGGTAACCCTGTCCGGCAGAAAACATATGTCCTGCACCCCCTTGCTTTCCGGCAGCGGTGTGTACACCCGATTACCATGTTGAACGAGTTTGTATTGATCTCCGCCGTCCGTGGAATAAAGGATAGCAGGTTCCAGCCCGTAATCACCATATACCAGCAGGGTATCTTTACTGAAAGCCTTCACCCCGCGGATATTAAACCCGAAAGTAAGGTTCACTGTATGAAATCCGTAGTTGACGTTGCCGGCAGTAATATATTTTTTGATATAGGTCTTGCCACTGTCTACCGTATAGCCGACCCATTTATTGGTGGCAAGATAACCGGTAGATGGAGAGAAGAAGTCAATCTTTTGAATACGGAGGTCTGCATCCTGATCAAGGTACAGCTGTCTGACCTGTGCCTGAGTGGGGATTAAAAAACAAAACATTCCGAGCAACCATACTGAAATACGGAAATTGTAGAAAAAACTCATATGTATTATTCTGAGGTATAGGAAATCGTCGGTCTGGCCTCCGTTTAACTCGCAAATTTAAGTAATCGCAGGCGGAATAGAAAGGCGGGTAGGGGAATGATCCACTTCTGGATGAACCCCATTACTTCCCAATGACTGAGATATTGCTCCGTAATGAAATTTCATACTATTCAATGGAACTATTTCTCCTGCTATAGTCAAGTAAGAAGTCCGCTATTTGAAATGTTTCCGGCATGTCGGAATTCAATGGCATGTTGCGCCGGATTAGCGCACCTACCCGATAGGTCAGTTCTCTACCATCAAAAGGCATGCATAGATAATCGTCGAGCCCGGCAGCAAAAAGGGGCGCTTTATGTAAATAATAAAGTTCCCCGGTTTGCCTAATAAACCGGATGACAACGCGAGAATACGGAAATATTTAATTTTGACGTAATTATTTACGTCAAAATGCTGCATTTTTTCATCATTTTCGTAGCGTGTCACCAAATTTGAACAATGCATCTGGTGTGAAAGGATAGAAAAAAATTCTAGAATGACGTACAAAAATTTAGTTCCTGCAACAGTATTTATTTCATATAGCTGGACGACCCCTGAACATCAGGATTGGGTGACCAGTCTTGCAACAAGGCTAATGCAAGATGGCGTAGAAGTTAAGTTTGATAAGTGGGAATTGAAAGAGGGCCATAATAAGTACATCTTTATGGAAACTATGGTTACATCTGAAGAAATAGATAAAGTTCTTATTGTTGTCGATAAGGAATATGCTAAGCGTGCGGATGAAAGAAAGGGAGGTGTTGGAACAGAAACCCTTATTATTACGCCAAAAGTATATGAAAATGTTAAACAGGAAAAGTTTATACCACTTGTAAGAGAAATAAATGATGAAGGGAAAGCTTATCTGCCGGCATATCTTGACGGCAGGATATATATAGATTTTTGTAACCAGGAACAGTTCGAGACGAGCTATGAAAGACTGCTTCGTAATATTTATAATCGACCTGAACATAGCAAACCGAAGAAAGGGCAACCGCCAGGCTATTTGACAGAGGAAACCCCAATGCATTTCAGAACGACAACTATGGTTCGGGCTTTGGATGTTCAAGTTGATAAACATCCAAGTCGCGTTGAAAGGTCATTCGGCGAATTTCTGGAAGAGTACATTGGGAATCTGATGGATTTCGTTGTTCCTGAAGAAACAGAAAAAACAATTGAAGCTGTGGGTGCCAGAGTATTGGATATCTTTTCGTAGTATTCACTGCTGAAACAAGACTATGTTACCTATTTGGAGAAGTTATTTAAAAGTGGGATTTCGTTTGATTCAGATATAGTACTTCGTTTTTTTGAAAAACTATTCCATGCCAAAGATCCACCGGAAACAAATGGACATACATCACAGCGATACCGATATGAACATTTCGTTTTGATTACGGAAGAGATTTTTCTTTATACCGTTACTATTTCTGTAAAATACAACAAATATGATCTGTTAGCTGATATCTTTCATTCAAGATATCTTCTTTCGAGAGATGGCAGATCAAATGATCCGGAAAGTTTTTCAGCCTTCAATGAAAGTTATCGTCTCATCGATGATTATTATAAGAAATTAAAGGGCAATAATTATTTCAGCGTACAGGCCGAAATAATTATGAATCATTTGAGTACCGGAATCACCCGGCAGCAAATAGTAGAGGCGGATTTACTATGTTATTATATCGCGAGCATAAGAGGCGGCTATTATTTTCCAAGGACGTATGTGTATAGGGACGAATATAGCCGCAATTTTGAGTTTTTTAATAGACTGGTTTCACGGAAGCATTTTGAGAAAGTAAAAGATGTCTTTGATGTAGAAAATACTGACGAATTATTGGAGAAGTTAGCAGAGTTAAATGCAAGGGGGCCTCAAAGGGGATATCCCGCATCTTTTAGTAAGATACCCGCTCCAGAATGGTTTATAAAGAATGAAGAAATTGGGAAATCGAGATAAGCAATTTTATGGAACGCTGTTCGGTAGAATTAATTTGAAGTATAACCGGCAAGAATAGATTAACTTTAATAAAACCTAGTTCTTTACTTCTCGCAAAAACTCAGTCAAAAAGTTTGCTTGCAAATTGTTTGAAATTCTCCTGAAAACAATAAAGGCCTCCTCACGGAAGCCTCTATAACTATTTGGTATTCAGTACCCGGGACGGGAGTCGAACCCGTACGAGCCTTGCAGCTCACAGGATTTTAAGTCCGGCGTGTCTACCAATTCCACCACCCGGGTATCCTGCCTTGTAAATGTAGACATTTGTAAACATTCACAAAGAACTTTAAACAAAAATTCCAAACCGCTTGTGACAGTTTGGAACCTTCATAATGGAGCGGAAGACCGGGCTCGAACCGGCCACCCCGACCTTGGCAAGGTCGTGCTCTACCAAATGAGCTACTTCCGCATTACTGTATAAGAACTTTTTTCTGTTGGGATTGCAAAGATAGGAATTGTTTACAATCTGCAAAGTATTTTTTTATCTATTGAAAAAATTCATACGTGTATCGTACCATGCCCAGCAGCTCTTTCCCTTTACCATAGCAGTCTTCCCGCGCCGGCAATCCCTTTTCGTCATAGCTGTATTTCCATACCAGGTAGTCCCCCGTTTCAATGTTCACCACCGTCATTTGCGCCAGCCTGCCGCTGCCGTCGTACTCAAAATTATAGTCCGGCAGCATCCTTTTGCGGCTCGGGTGGTAGCGCAGCACGTCGGTAAGCCGGCCCTGCGCATCGTAGTTGTAATACACGCGCTGGCGGCCCGGGGCGGCTTCTTCGGTTACGCGGCCGCTGGTATCTGTTTTGAATACCACGATGCTGCTGTCCAGCCCTTCTTTTTTGATCACCAGCTGAGCCAGCCGGCCCGTACTGTCATATACAAAGCGGCGTTTTTCCGAGGTGCGGAACTTGTCTTCCGTTCCCCTGGAGCCCGCCTGGATCTCCGCCAGGGCGCCTTCGGGGGTATACTGGTACTGCATCGTGCTGATGTTGTTCAGCGTGCTATCCACCGTGCGGGTAAGGCGGCCGGAGGCGGAAAAGGTGGAGGTGAGTACGGATTTGCCGCTCACGCTGCTCTGCGTCACCGCCCGCAGCTGCCGGAAAGTGGCGTTGGTACCGCGGATGCAGATGAAGTCATTGTCCGTTTCCTGGTTGGCATCCAGCGTTTTAACGTGCTGGAAGCTCACTTTGTTGGTTTTGAACAGGGCCATGGTAGCCGCCGTCTGGGCGGTGTTGTACACGTCCTGGTAATAATACTGGGCCCGGGCGGCAGTGCCCAGGGCCAAAAGGAGAAGTATGGTGGTCAGTTTACGCATGTTTGGCTTCGATGATCGCAAAAGTACTAACGTTCCGGGCAATTTAAAACGTATATGCATGAGAATAATTCATAAATCTATATCTTTAACCGTCCTAAACCTGCGAACCAGTTTGAAAACACAGCATATCAGAAAAGACAAAAACTGCCTTAACTGCGGCCACGACGTGCCGGACCGTTTTTGCGGCCATTGCGGGCAGGAAAATGTGGAAACTAAGGAATCTTTCGGCCACCTCGTGAGCCACTTTTTCCAGGACATCACCCACTACGATTCCAAACTCCTGCTCACGCTCAAATACCTCTTTTTTTACCCCGGCCACCTCACCAAAATGTATATGCAGGGCCACCGGATGGATTATGTGAACCCCATACGGCTGTATGTGTTCACCTCGTTCGTGTTTTTCCTCATGCTCAGTTTTGTACAGGAGGGGCATAACCCCTACGACCGTCACCGCAAGGAGCCTACCACCCGAATGGTGTTCGACACCACCGGCACCAGGCTGCAGCAGGCGCTGGACAGTGGAAAGGTAGAGGCGGACGAGATCGAAAAAACCAAAGCGGCCATCGCGGTGATGCGGACGATGCGGGAGCTCTCTCATGATACCACCGGCCGCGCCACTGCCCGATACGATTCCCTGCAGGCCGCCGTGCCCGAAAATGAAAAACATGGTTTTATCCTCCGCAATTTCCTCCACCGCTATTATGAAATGCAGGACAAATACGGGGAAAATGTACAGGACGTGATCCGCGACAAGATGGCGCACAACTATCCCAAGCTCATGTTCCTGCTGCTGCCGTTCTTCGCGCTGCTGCTCAAATGGTTCTATTTCAGGAAAGCCCATTATTACGCGGATCATGCCATCTTCGCCATACACATGCATACCTTCATTTTTATGACCGGTATCATCGCCGTGCTGCTGAACCTCCTGCTGCACAGCGATAGTGTCTATGCCTGGTTCATGATACCGGTGTATATTTATTTTGTGTTCGCATTGCGCAATACCTATGCCGTATCGTTCGGCATCGCCCTGCTGGATTCTGTGCTCATATTGATCTGTTATGCGCTGGGTACCCTGATTGTCGCTTTGTTGTTCCTGTTGCTTATTTTCGCGATAGCATAGTTGATGGATGTCAAGATCTGAATCGTTCATTATCCTAAACCCGGATTATAGCTTTGAGTACACAGCACCTGAGAAAGGACAAAACATGTCTCAACTGCGGCCAGGAAGTACAGGTCCGTTTTTGCAGCTATTGCGGGCAGGAAAACGTGCAGACCAAAGAATCCTTCAGGCACCTGGTGAGCCATTTTTTCCAGGATATCACACATTACGATTCTAAATTCCTCACTTCCCTCAAGTTCCTGTTCTTTTATCCCGGGCTGCTTACAAAAGAATACATCAACGGCAAACGGATGGCCTACATCAATCCCATCCGGTTGTACGTCTTCACGTCGTTTGTATTTTTCCTCATCCTGGGCATGACGGGCAATCGTGATAATCCCTACGAACGGGAGGTACAGGCCAAACAGCAGAAGGAGTTCGAAGCGATGCTCATGCAGGCGGACAGTTTGCAGGATGCACTCCGGCAGGGCAGGGTAGCCCCCGCGGATACCGCTTCCACGCGCAACAGGATCCAGGTGCTCAGGGTGATGGGCACGGATACCATCCGCAATGCCGCGCACCTGTACGATTCCATCCAGCAGTCCATGCCGCCGCAAATGCGTGAAGACTGGTGGGAACGCAAAATACAGACCCGCACCCTGGAAATGCGCGACAAATACGGCACAAACATGGGGAAGGCCTTTGCGGATAAGGTACTGTACAGTTTTCCCAAACTGATGTTCCTCCTGCTGCCGTTCTTCGCCCTGCTCCTGAAATGGTTCTTCCGCCGGAAGTCATGGGTGTATGCGGATCATGCTATCTTCTCCATTCACTTTCACACCTTCATTTTTATGTTCGGCATCCTGGGGATGCTCCTCAATACGCTGCTGCATTCGGAAACGCTCTTCGGCTGGATGATGATCCCGGTGTTCCTGTATTTTGTGTTCGCCGTACGGAACGCTTACCAGGTGAGTACCGGCACAGCCCTGCTCCGGTCGCTGGGCATCCTGGCGGCGTATGCGCTGGGTACGATCATGGTCGGGTTTATCTCCATTTTTCTTATTTTCGCTTTCTCGTAACCACCAAAATCATACACCATGACCGGATTCATTATCGTGCAGCCGCAGGTACGGCCTTTTGTGGCGCATATTCAGCTGAACAGGCCCAAAGAGCTGAACGCCCTGAACCTCCAGCTGATGCAGGAATTGAGGGATGCGCTCCGTGAGCTGGACGCCGATGAGCAGGTGCGGGTGATCGTGATCAGCGGGAATGAAAAAGCTTTTGCGGCGGGTGCGGACATCCGGCAGATGGCGGGTCTCACGGCCATGGATATGTATAATATCGATCAGTTTGCGACCTGGGACGCGATCAAAAAGATCAAAAAGCCCCTCATCGCCGCTGTCAGCGGTTTTGCCCTGGGCGGCGGCTGCGAGCTGGCCATGCTCTGCGATATGATCGTGGCCGCGGAAACGGCGAAGTTCGGGCAACCGGAGATCAAAATAGGGGTGATGCCCGGCGCCGGCGGCACACAGCGGCTCACCCGCGCGGTAGGCAAAGCCCTCGCTATGGAAATGGTGCTCACAGGGAAATTTATATCCGCGGAAGAAGCACTGAAATCAGGGCTGATCAACCGGATCGTACCGGTGGACCTGTACCTGGAAGAAGCGTTCCGTCTCGCGGCTGAAGTGGCGAAACAAAGCCCGCTGGCCGTGAAGATGGCAAAGGAATCCGTGTTGCGCGCCTTTGATAGTACGCTGGACGAAGGGCTGCATTTTGAAAGAAAAAACTTTTACCTGCTCTTTGCCTCCGATGATCAGAAAGAAGGCATGAACGCCTTCATCGAAAAAAGAGAGCCGGTATTTACAGGTAAATAACCGATAAAAATTTTGAGTCAATGAATAATCTATTCGAACAACTGCTGGCGAACAACAAAGAATGGGCCGCCGAACAGGTAGCGCGCGACAAGGACTTTTTTAAACGCCTGCAGGACCAGCAGGCCCCCAAGTTCCTCTGGATCGGCTGTTCGGACAGCCGGGTGCCCGCCAATGAGATCACCAATACCCAGCCGGGAGAGATCTTTGTACATCGCAATGTGGCGAATATGGTGATCCATACGGATATGAACCTGCTCACCGTGCTGGAATACGCCGTGAAAGTGCTCGGCGTGGAGCACATCCTGGTAGTGGGCCACTACGGCTGCGGCGGCGTAAGGGCTTCCATGACGCAGACGAACTATGGCATCATCAATCCCTGGCTCAAACATATCAAAGACGTATACCGCCTGCATAAGGACGAGATAGACGCGCTGGGCAGCCACGATGCCCAGGTGGACCGCCTCACCGAGCTGAACGTGATAGAACAGGTGAACAACCTTGCCAAAACCATCACCGTACAGCAGGCCTGGGCCGATGAAAAACGCCCGCACCTGCACGGCTGGGTATACGGCCTGAAAGACGGGCTCATCAACCCCGTGTATCATGTACCGCCCTGCACCCCGCAGGATCCCGTGTATGAGTTTAACCTTAAGTCCTCCTTATGATCAGGCTCGCCGCCGTATGCTGCCTGCTGGCGCTGGCCTGCCAGCGCCCCACCGGCTCCGCGAAGAAACATCACCGGCCCGATTCCGTGTCCATGATCCCGACGGACACCATGATCCATATCACGGACACGACGGTGATGCCTTCGCTCATCGAATCCTGGAAGGCTTTTGAAAAATACAACGGCAAATACGCCGCGGATATCAAACTGCTGGAGCAGAAGCCTCTCCGCGCACGCCTGAAGGAAATGCTCGGCGCGGAAGAAGCGGATTTTATCGCGCGGTATAAAGTGACGCCGCCGGTAGAGGTGGAGTCCGGCGTGTTGTTCAACGAAGGCTGCAAACCGCACAACTGTTCGGTGGAAGAAGCGGCCATCGCCATCGACATGAAAAAGGATGTGATCTATATCGGCATCGCGCGGAACAAAGCGGTGAAGCTCTACGGCGAAAAAGGAGACGCGGCTTATCCCGAAAAGCTGCTCACCTGGATGATGAAGTTCGAAGAGTAAGCCGCCGGCAAGTCAAAGGTTCCCCAGGAAAGTACTGAGGGACTGCCCCGTTTTTAAGCCCAGTTTTTTACGGATCCGGTAACGGTGTATTTCCACGCCCCTCACGGAAATATTATGCAGTTGGGATATTTGTTTGGACGAGAAGTTCAGCCGCAGGTACGCGCACATTTTCAGATCGCTCCGGGACAGGTCCGGGAATTCTTTTTTCAGTTTGCCCAGCAGGTCGTTGTTCACTTCATCAAAGTGCTCGGCGAACTTATCCCAGTTGGCATTGCTTTCTTCCGCGCCTTTCACCAGGGAGATGAGTTTTTTCATTTCGGTTTCCCCGCCGGCGGAATGATTCAGTTTAAATACCTGGTCTTTCAGTTTGCTTAAAGTATCCGTATTGCCCGCCAGCTGCATGGTCGCGCTGGCCAGTTCCTTGTTTTTAAGGGCTACTTCACCCGCCAGTTTTTCATTCTGCAGCTGGATGATCTCCTTTTCATTTTTCTCCCGCTCCAGCTGGTGAATGTATTCCAGCTGTTTTTTCTTTTCATCGAATTTTTTCTGCTGCCGCTGCAGGATCTGTTTGTGCCAGGCACCCAGCAGGTATACGGCCAGGATGGTAAGGGCAAGATAAGCCAGCATGGCCCAGGTGGTTTTGTACCAGGGAGGGTGAATGGTAAAGGCATAAGCCAGCTCTTCGGAGGCATTGTGCAGGTTGTCCCGCGCCTTCACCCTGAAGGTGTACCGGCCGTCCGGCAGGTTGGTATAGTCCTTGGCCGTTTTGCTGCTCCAGGAAGACCATTCTTTTTCATATCCTTCCAGCCGGTAGCTGTATTCAATGTCGTTGGTAAATCCATAGGCGGGCACGCTGTATTCAAAATGAAAAGCGTTGAAGCCGGGGGGCAGCGAATGGATCTCATCCTGCTGTTGGGAATAACCGCCCTGTGCGTTCCGGTAAAAGAAACCGCCGGACAGCAGGCTGTCTTTTTTCCCGATGGCTTTGGCTTCATTCAGGAAAATGGTCAGCGCCCGTTCCTGCGACACGTATTTTTTATAATTGATGTGGATGGCCCCTTTTTCCGAGCCGATAAAGATGTTCTCCGGGTTATAAGGGTAGATGTTGTCGAACTTCGAGAGCATATGCGCTTCCAGCTCCGGGAAAAACGTGAGGGAGTAGGGGCTCTTTGAAGTATCCATAGCGGAAAAACGCGCGAGGCCCACCTTCCTGCCGCTGCAAAACCATATGTTGCCTTCCGGGTCTTCTTTCATATACCGCAATGCCATGCCCGCAAAGACGGATAAAAAATCCGAAGGGATAAACCTTCCTGCCGCCGCGTCAAACTCATACACGCCGGATTCCGTGGGGAACACCACGCGGTTTTTTATTTTGAATACATAATTGTTGAACGCGGAGGGCAGGCCGCTGGCCGCGGAAAAAAAACGGGCGGTATACCGCAGGCTGTCCGGTGATACCTGCAGCCGGTATATGCCCCGGTACGGGTGTGAGGACCATATATCCCCGTTTTCGTCGATGGTCAGGAAGCGGTAAGAGTCCGAAGTGCCTTTCAGCCGGCCCGCGTTTTCGAACCGGCCTTCCCTGAAATGCAACAGGTCTATGCCCCAGTAACCGCCCACAAGAATATTTTGTATGGGATATACGGATGTGAGTGGCAGGAATTTCCAGGAGCCCATGCCCTGCGAGATGGGGAACGCTTCCCGGCCCCGGATCACAAACGTGCCGGTGTTGTGGGTGGACAATAATTGCCCGTTGATCTCTTCCAGCTGCCAGGCTTCGCCGCGGTCGCTGCCTTTTATGAGGGAGAACAGGCTTTTCTGGCTGCTCAGGTCGCCCCCGCTGCCGGCCAGTGGTGCGGCATATACGCCGTTGGAGGTGGAGAGGTACAGGTGATCGTTGTAAATGAGGGTGGAGTAACCGATCACGTCGTTCACCCTGTCCGGCCGGAGGAACCGGATCGGCGAGCTGTAATTGATAAAGGCGATGGCATTGTCCACGCCGGCCCAGATATTTTGGTCCCTGTCAACAAAGACGGCTGTAGCATTGTTATTTTGTAGGCCCTCCGCGACAGATATCCGCTGGATCAGGCGGTGGCAGGCATCGCGCACGAGGCAGCCTTCCAGGGCGGTAGCGGTTACAAAGGCGCTGTCGCTCAGCCTGGCAAACGATGGGGTGTATATATATTCCTGCGGGATACCCTGGATACTGACAACGGAATCCTGGTGCAACCAAAATGAAACATTATTAAGCGTCTCAATGCGATAGTTTTCCTTCCCTGATGGAAACACAGCAGTTACGGTCAGGTCCTGCAGCAAACTGCCATTTACCAGCGGCATCCAGCGGTCGTTTTTATACTCCAGCAGGCCGCTGCCGGCGTCCTGCGCAAAGAGGCGGTTCCCGGCCTTCCCGAGAAAGGACCATTCCCTGGCGGGCTTAAATACCGCGATGCGGTTGTTGTCCAGCTTAAAGATCCGGTCGGACACCCGGAAAAAGACAGATTTTTCATGAACAATGGTATTCCACACGTCTGCAAAATCCTGGTACTGCCTGGGAATGAGTTTTTTGAGAGAGGTATAATGTAGCGTGTTATGACCGCCCGCTTCAAAATACCCGATCTCATCCTGTCCGCCAGCGTAGATCCGGTCGTTTGGGCCGATATAGACAGACCGCAGCACCGTTTTATTGGGCAGCGGGAACAGTTTCCAGAAACTGCCGTTGAAAGTCACCAGTCCCTCATCGTTTGCGAAATACATGATCCCTTTGTTATCCTGTTTGATATCCCAGGTACGGCTGCCGCCATTAAATAAGGCCTTGTGGTAATTCACGACAAAAGGCGTCCCCAAAGTATTCTGTGACCGGGCGGGGAGACTGAAGAGTGTCAGCAGGAGGACTAAAGTTCTCATATACAGGAATTTCCTACTTAGATGAGGTGATGAAGTAATTTGAATTTACTGAAAAATAGGCACTTAGAAATTTTTGATGTGGAAATGATGTAGTGAAATTAAGCGCTCCGGGTAAGAAGGTCGTTAATTTTGAACTACAGTTTGACTAACCGCTACTATAACCTGAATTTAAATTGCCACGTATGAAGTATTATTTATCATTCTGCTTTATTATCGCTATTCTCTTAACAGGGACTTTTGCATCCGCCCAGGCCCAAAGGTCTGTGAAAGGCAAGGTGCAGGACGCCCAGGGCCTCCCGGTCCCCGGCGCCACCATCACTGTAAAAAACACGCCCGGCATCGGCGCCATCTCTTCCGAAGCGGGCACATTTACCATTTCAGTGCCCGCCTCCGCGGATTCGTTGGTGATATCAGTGATCGGGTACAACCGGCAGGCCGTTGCCGTGTCGGACAATGTGGAGATTACGCTGGATATAGCTGACGGGGCTACCCTGGAACAGGTGGTGGTGATCGGGTACGGTACCCAGCGAAAGGGAGACCTCACGGCGCCCATTACCACCGTGAACACGGAAAACATGATGAAACGCACCACGTCCACCCCCATGGACGCCCTCCAGGGCAGCGTGCCCGGGGTGCAGATCATCGGGAACGGTGCGCCCGGCAGTCCGCCGAGCGTGCGCGTAAGGGGCGTAGGCTCGTTTAACAACGAATCTCCCCTGTATGTAGTGGACGGGATGTTCGTCAACGATATCAGTTTCCTGAACGCCGCCGATATTGCGGACATGTCCATCCTGAAAGATGCTTCCGGCGCCGCCATCTATGGTGTGCGTGCGGCAAACGGCGTGGTGCTCATCACCACCAAAAAAGGGAAGCTGAACATGAAGACCCGCGTGACCTACAACGGGTATGTGGGCATACAGGTGCCCGTGAACGTGCTGAAAATGGCCGACGGGAAACAATACACTAATTTTTCGCTGCAGCGGGGCACCACGCAGGACAGCACGACGGTAAGGCTCTCCTCCGAAAGATTCGGCGGCAGCGGTCTGAACCCCACCACCAGCACGGACTGGTACGACGAGCTGCTGCGAAAGCAGGCCCTGATCACCAATCACGGTATAGACCTCCAGGGCGGCAGCGAGCGGGTTACTTATTCGGTAGGGCTCAATTACACCTACCAGAACGGTATCCAGGATGCCAAGAACAGTTTTGAAAGATATAACGCCAGGTTCCAGCTGGAAGCGAAAGCATTCCCCTGGCTGAAAGTGGGCTTTACCACCTATATCACCAACTCTACGACATTTGTACCGAACGCCGAGGCGTTCTCGGATGCGTTTTCCGCCACGCCGTTATTCCCGGTGTATGACGAGCAGAACGTGAACGCATTCCCGGTAAAATTCGCCTCTGCCGCCACCATTGGCCGCGAAGATGCAAACCCGGTGGCTTCCGCCTATTACAATTACAACAAACTGAAACAATTCCAGGTACTGCCTACGCTATATGCGGAAGCCAGTTTCTGGAAAGACAAACTCACCTTCCGTTCCCAGATCAGCCAGCTGTATTCCTCCAGCCTGCGCACCCAATACAGCCCCGAGCGCAACCTGGGCCCGGGCACCAGCGTTACTGTTTCCAATTTAAGGTCCACACAGGAACGTAATACCAATTACATCCTGGATAACCTGCTCACCTACCGCGACGGAGCGGGGAAACACCACTGGTCCCTGCTGCTGGGCCAGTCCACACGTGAGGAACGCTGGAGGCAGACCTGGGTGTCTGCGAACAATGTACCGCTGGTGGAAGAATCCTGGTACGTTGGCCAGGGAACGAGGGATCAGAACGGGTACAATGAAGACGGATTTCGTAATGCGGGCATGTCCTACTTTACACGCGGCACTTACGACTATGACAACAAATACCTGCTCACCGCCACTTTCCGCGCGGACGGCAGCTCCAAATACCAGACCAAATGGGGTTATTTCCCCTCCGTGGGCCTGGGCTGGGTAGTCACCGGTGAGAATTTTATGAAAGGCCAGCGGGTGTTCGACTTCCTGAAGCTGCGCGGCAGCTGGGGCAAACTGGGTAACGACGGCGTGAACGCCAATGCCGGGTATGCCATCGTGAACACAGGAAGTGCGAACTCGGCCATTTTCGGCAGCGGCGCCATTGCAAACGGTGAATATATACCCGGCTATACGGTGAACAGGTTCTTTACGGATGTTACCTGGGAAGTAGTGACGGAATGGGACGCCGGTGTGGACTTTGAAATGATCGGCAGAAGACTGAAAGGTTCCGTGGACTATTACACCCGTAAAACAACGGATGCTGCATTTGACAGGCCCTTCGGGTTTACCTACGTCAGCATTTACGGCAACTGGGCCGAGATGGTGAATAGCGGTTTTGACGTGGCACTGAGCTGGGACGATAAAATAGGGGACCTGCATTACCAGATCGGCGGCAACTTTTCCACCCTGAAAAACGAAGTGACGGACCTGGGCTCGCTGCCCAGCCTGATGAGCGGGGTGTTCCCCTTTGTGGCCGAGTTCCCGAACAAGATAGAAGTAGGGCAGTCGCTCCGGTATTTCTACGGCTATGAAATGGAAGGCGTGTACCAGTCGGCGGACGAGATCGCCAAAGACCCCGTGGCCTCCAATTACAATGCAACGGCACTGTCCAAGATACAACCGGGCTGGCTGAAGTATAAAGACCAGGACGGCAACGGCATCCTGGACAATGCCGACCGTGTGAACATAGGTAGTTACCTGCCGAAGGTCACCTACGGGTTCAACCTGGGCCTGGATTATAAAAACTTCGATTTCAGCATCGCTTTCCAGGGATCGGCGGGCAACAAAATACTGAACCTGAACCGGGGTAAATTATACAAAGCATCCAACTCGCTGAACATAGATGAAGAGTTTGCCAGCAATATGTGGAACGGGGCGGGCTCTACCAATTCTTATCCGTCGGCCCGCGCCATTGCGGACGGTTGGTTTAAGGTGGGCAGTTCCTTCTTTGTGGAAAACGGTTCTTACCTGCGCGTACAGAACATACAACTGGGATATACTTTCAACGTGGGCAGATCCAGCGCGCCATCGAACATACGTTTATATCTCACAGCGGACCGGCCTTTTATTTTCACCAAATACAACGGTTTTACGCCTGAGATCACAGGCCCGGGTTACGACATGAACGTATATCCCGTATCGGCCACGTACAGCTTTGGCGTAAGAGCCAGTTTTTAATGAAAGGGTTATCACTAACACAAAAAATTCGTTATGAAAATAAATAAGCAAATAGCGGCATTGGTAATGGTGATTGCCATGCTGACCGGTTGCTCCAAATTCCTGGACCGCCCCTTGGAAAACAGGGCGCAGGCAACCGAAATTGATTACGCAAACACCTCCCTGATGTACCAGCCTGTATCGGGCGTGTACAGGACTGCCGCCAGCGGCACGTTTGCAAAATGGATCAGCGTTACCATCCGCAGCGTGCGCGGCGATGAAATAGAAACGGGGAATGATGACGCGGGGCAGATCGCCATCCACAATTACCAGAATAACGTGACCGTAAAAAGTTACTGGGGGATCAATGATATGTGGATCAGCATTTACGGCGTAGTGCTGGCGGCAAACAGCGCGCTCGAAGAGCTGGACCAGTTTGGCCAGCGTATCGGTTCCGGCGATGCAGCCAACCAGAAGCTGCACGCGCAATACGAGGCGGAAGTGCGGTTTTTCAGGGCGCTCGGGCATTACTGGGCCAGCAGGTACTGGGGCGATGTGCCGGTGCTCGGTATAGAAAGCAATGACCCGAACGCATTGAGCAACGCCACCAAGACGTCCCGCGCGGATGTATTGGCGCATGTGATGGAAGAAATGGATTATTGCATCGCAAACCTCGAAGACGCCCGCCCGAACCAGGCGGCTCATGTGGGCGGCGTAACCAAATACACCGCGCTGATGCTGAAAGCAAAAGCCGCGATGGACCTGGCCGGCAACAACAACGGAAGCCCGATGTGGGACGTGGTGCTGGATTGCACGAACCAGATCACCACCAGCGGCAAGTTCAACCTGTTCCCCGATTATTACCAGCTCTGGAAAAAACCGGGAAAACTCTCCAATGAAGCGATCCTGGAGTTTCAATATTCAGACTTCGGCAATGCCACCGGCGATATCGTTACCTCCGGCGGTGCAAACGAACTGTGGGGTAATTTCTTCCTTTTCCAGGGACCTGAAAATACCTACGGTATGCCCATATCCGGCGCCGGCTGGATGGTGCCCTCCCAAAAAGCGGTGGACTTCCTGACTGCACGCCAGGATACATTGAGGATGAGAACGACCATCCTCCGTTGCGGGGTGAACGGTGTACCCGGCACTACCGCCGTTACGCCGGATGGTGACCAGGTGTCAGGGAACGCGGGGCTGAAAAAATATTTTAACGGCAAGTCGTATTATCCAAAAAACCAGATGACTGTGGACCGTGTGGATTATTACGGCGCCAATAATAACATCCGTGTATTCCGTTATGCGGAAGCGCTGCTGATGAACGCGGAAGCCAAAGTCCGCAAAGGGCAGAGCGGCGATATTCCTTTTAACGAAGTGCGCGTCCGCGCGAAACTGTTACCGATCAATGGCGTCACCATACAGCAGGTGCTGGACGAACGCCGCGCGGAACTGATATGCGAGTGGTGGGGCGAAAGGTTTAATGACCTGCTGCGCACCGGCCAGGCGGCCACTGTATTACCGGGCTTTATCACCGGGCAAAGCGAATTCCTGCCCATACCGCAGGAGCAGGAAGACAGGAACAGCAATCTTAAGAATTAGTCATATACTGTGGGAGCATTGTAACAACAGCCTTACGGGCTGTTAAAAAAAAGGCCCCGGTGATATACCGGGGCCTTTTTATGTTGTATTGGTAGTGTCTACTTGAATTTCGATTTCAACGCCAGCAGTTTTGCCTGGAAGTCATTCAGCGGCGCTTCTTTGGCGGGTTTGTTCTCCTTGCGTTCTTTACGCTGTCCGCCGCCACCGCCGCCGGTAACGGGTTCATTATCTTTCATGGACAATGAAATACGTTTGCGCTCGATGTCCACTTCCAATACGGTCACCGTTACTTTCTGGTTCAGTTTCACGGCTTCGTTCGGGTTGCTGATGAACTTGTTCGAGAGGTGTGAGATATGCACCAGGCCGTCCTGTTTCACGCCGATGTCCACGAAGGCGCCGAATGCGGTGATGTTTGTTACCACGCCGGGCAGCGTCATGCCGGGGTGTACGTCTTCCATGGATTTGATGCCTTCGGCGTATTCAAAGATGGCGATCTCGTCGCGGGGGTCGCGGCTGGGTTTGGAAAGTTCCTTGAGGATGTCTTCCAGTGTGAGCTGGCCCACTTCTTCGCTGATGTATTCTTTTACGTTCACCTGTTTGCGCAGTTCGTTGCGGCCGATCAGTTCTGATACGGTGCATTTCTGCCCCGCCGCAATGGCTTCTACCACGGGGTAACGTTCGGGGTGCACCGCTGAGTTGTCCAGCGGGTTGTCGCCGTTCTCGATGCGGAGGAAGCCCGCGCACTGTTCAAATGCTTTATCGCCCAGGCGGCTTACTTTTTTCAGTTCCTGGCGGTTTTTGAACGCGCCGTTTTCCTTGCGGTACTTCACGATGTTGTCCGCGAGGGAAGGGCCGAGGCCGGAAACGTACGCCAGCAGGTGTTTGGAAGCGGTGTTGAGGTTCACGCCCACATTGTTCACGCAGCTTACCACTACGCGGTCCAGGCTTTGTTTCAGGTGGCTCTGGTTCACGTCGTGCTGGTACTGTCCCACGCCGATGGCTTTGGGGTCGATCTTCACGAGCTCTGCCAGCGGGTCTATCAGTCGGCGGCCGATGGATACGGAACCGCGTACGGTCACGTCTTCGTTCGGGAATTCTTCGCGCGCCACTTCGGAAGCGGAGTACACGGAGGCGCCGCTTTCGTTCACCATGAACACGTTCACTTTTTTACCGAAGTCGATCTTTTTGATGAAGTCTTCCGTCTCGCGGCCCGCGGTGCCATTACCCACGGCGATGGCCTGGATCTCGTATTTATTCACCCAGTTGCGGAGCAGGTGCTCGGCGTCCTGTGCTTTGTAGTTTTTTTCGAGGGGGAACATCACGTCGTGCGCGAGCATATTACCCTGGTTGTCCAGCGCAACGGTTTTGCAGCCGGTACGGTACCCCGGGTCCACCGCGATCACGGCTTTGGGGCCGAGCGGGGCCGCAAGCAGCAGCTGGCGGAGGTTTTCAGCAAATACGTCGATGGCTTCGGTATCTGCTTTTTCTTTGGCGGCGGCGCGGCTTTCGTTTTCTAGTGAAGGGCGCAGCAGGCGTTTGTACGCATCCGCGGACGCTTTTTCAACCTGCTGGCTGGCGGGGCCGCTGCCGGTTACAAACTGTTTGGTGATGATACCCTGCGCTTCTTCTTCATCGGGAGAAATATTTCCGAAGAGGATGCCTTCCGCCTCGGCGCGGAGGATGGCCAGCACGCGGTGGGAGGGGATGGTATGCAGTTCTTCCTTAAAATCGAAGTAGTCTTTGTATTTCACGCCTTCGGTTTCTTTTCCTTCTATCACTTTGGAACTGAACTGTGCGGTATGAATGAAGAGTTTGCGGAGTTTATCGCGCAGCTCGGCGTTTTCGTTGATCCTTTCGGCGATGATGTCCCGCGCGCCTTTCAGGGCTTCGTCCGAAGAGGCTACCTGTTCATTGATAAAGGTTTTGGCGGCTTCGTCTATTTCACCGGATGCCTGTGCCATGAGGAGGTCCGCCAATGGCTCAAGGCCTTTTTCGATGGCGGCCATGGCGCGGGTCTTGCGTTTCGGCTTATAGGGAAGGTACATATCCTCCAGTTCGGTGAGCACCCAGCTGGTTTCCAGCTTGCCGAGCAGCTCATCGGTCATTTTGCCCTGTTCCGTAATGGTCTTGATGATGAATGCCCGGCGGTCGTCCACTTCCTGGTAGCGTTTGCCCAGGTCTTCCACTTTGCCTATCTGCACCTCGTCCAGGCTGCCGGTATGCTCCTTCCGGTAACGGCTGATAAAGGGTACGGTGGAGCCTTCTGCCAGTAAGCTCATGGTATTCTCAGCCTGCTTCATCGAGATGTTCAGCTCAGCAGAAATGAGGGCCACGTGTTTCGGATTCATATTCGTTTCTTTTGTGATTTTGCTAAGGCCGCAAAGCTAATTAAATTGGCTATTCCGCCAAGAAAAAGAAATTAACAATAAACCGGCCAGCTTTTCCACCCGCGCGGATATCCTGAAATTGCATTATTTTACCGCTTCTTAGCGCCAGATCATTAATATTAAATGTTATGCAGCCGGAACAAGCCTTTAGCCGATTATTACAGATTATGGACGACCTGCGGGAGAAATGCCCCTGGGACAGGAAACAAACCATCCAGTCCCTCCGGCAGCTCACCATCGAAGAATTGTACGAACTGGCCGATGCCATTACGGACGAGGATTTTAAAGGCATAAAGGAAGAACTGGGCGACCTGATGCTGCATATCGTGTTCTACGCGAAGATCGGCGCGGAACAACAGCAGTTCACCATCACGGACGTGATCAACGGCGTGTGCGACAAACTCGTGGCCCGTCACCCGCATATCTACGGGGACGTGCAGGTGGCCGACGCGGAGGAAGTGAAGCAGAACTGGGAAAAGCTGAAACTCAAAGAAGGGAAAAAATCCGTGCTCAGCGGGGTGCCCGTGGCGCTGCCCGCCCTGGTGAAGGCCATGCGGCTCCAGGAAAAGGCCAAACAGGTGGGTTTTGAGTGGGATAACCGGGAGCAGGTATGGGATAAAGTGGAAGAAGAAATGGGCGAGCTCCGGGAAGCCGTCGAAAAAGGCGATCAGGACGAAATAGAGGCCGAATTCGGCGATCTGATGTTCTCCCTGGTGAACTACAGCCGGTTTTTGAAAACAGACGCTGAAAACGCCCTGGAACGTACCAATAAAAAATTCCTCCGCCGGTTTATGCTCATGGAAGAAATGGCCGCCCAAAACGGCAAAAGGTTGGACGAAATGAGCCTGACGGAAATGGATGGCCTCTGGAACAAAGTAAAGGAAGGCGAATAACATATGCTCGATATCAAGGAAATAAGGTTCTTTATCCTCCGGAACGGTTATCTGCTCATCATTGCGGCATGGCTGTTCACCTTCGCGTTCCTGTTCAACAACTACTGGAGTTATTATTCTTCCCCCCATGGTGTGCAGCGCAGCCTGGAAAGCGACATCAGCAGCCGGCAGCAGGCATTTGCCGAACTGGCTGCGGATACGGCGGTGGTGAATAGTTTTTTCAAAGGGAATTATAACGAACGCACGGTAAAAGAAATCTACGGAGAGAACTTCTTCGTGTTCGCGTACGATTCTCTGGAATACGGCCCCCGCCTGAAATTCTGGAGTACAAACACCGTACAGCCGCCGGTGAGCGAAGGTTTTTTTCCCGGCGTTACGTTCAGGAGACTGGCAAACGGGCATTATGTGATCATGTGCCACCGCGCCGGCCCCCGGAAATACCTGGTAGGGCTTATCCCGGTAAAAGAAGAGTTCGCCATCAGCAACGATTACCTGGGCAGCTCGTTCTACGGCCGCCCCGCCATAGGGCATGAATATACCATTCAGAACCGCCCGCCCGGCCTGCCCGTGCTGGATGCGAACCAGACCATCCTGTTTTACCTCCACTACGATCCTTCCAAATCAGAAGCCTCCCCCAGTCTCACCAGCGTATTGCTGCTCACGCTGGGCTGCATCTGCGTGTTTATATTCATCAATCTTTTTGCCACGCTGATGGCCAAAAAGCTCACGCCGGGCTGGGGGTTCCTCTTCCTGCTGGTAGTGGTGGCGGGCTTTCGGCTGCTCACGTACCTGTATCCTTTCCCGATAGACCTGGGTAGCCTGAACCTCTTCAAACCCACGATCTACGCGAAGGATGATGTATTCCGCAGCCTGGGCGACCTCTCGCTGAACGTGCTGCTCACGTTCTGGCTGATCCTCTTTTTCCGGCAGCATGTGCGCACTATCCACCCGCCAGTGCTCCGCAAAAAGTGGCAGGGCTGGCTCATCATCGGCACCGCGGGGCTCGTGATGTTCATCGCCGGGCAGTTCCTGCTGGACCTGATACGCAGTCTTGTAATAGATTCCAAGATATCCTACGACGTCACTAACTTTTTCAGCCTGAACGAATACAGCGTGATCGGCAGCATGAGCCTGGGTTTCATCGCCATCAGCTTTCTGTTCTTTTCGCAGATCGTCAATTACCTGCTGAACCAACTGACGGATTTCCAGTACCGCACGAAATACATCTCCCTGGCGGTGGTGGGCCTCATATGGCTGGCCTTCAGGTTTAACCTGCCGGATTTCAGCGCGTCGGTGGTGCTGATGTTTTGGCTGCTGGGCTATGTGGGGATACTGGATCTGCTGGAGCTGCGTTTTTCCAATAGCTCCGCCACGCTGCCCTTTATCATGTGGATGCTGATGATGACCGTCACCACCTCCGCGGTACTCATTTATTACAACAACCAGAAAGAGCTGACCACCCGCCTCCGCGTGGCGCAGAACCTTTCCAAGCAGCGCGATCCCTACACAGAGACCCTGCTGAACGACGTAGGGGAGCGGCTGACCAAAGACGCATTCGTACGCCAGTATTTCCAAAGTCCTACAAGAGATTACAAACAGAAGCTGGAAGCCATGCTGCGCGAAAAATATTTCCCGCGTTACCTCAGCCGGTTCCTTTTATCCTTCTACACCTACGATGCGGAAGGCCAACCGTTGTACAACAGCGATCCCGTGCCCTTCATCGCTTTGCAGGGCCGCATCATGGGCAATACCCTGGCGCATGTGCTGGGCAACGACCTGTATTACGACGAGCGCAGTTTCCGCGATTACAGTTATATCGGCAAAAAAGAATTCACGGGGTACGACGGCCTGCCCGTGGGATATTTGTTTTACGAAGTACGCTCCGAAGCGGAGATCGCGCAGCCGGACAGGCTGTACCCGGAGCTGCTCATAGAAGCGGGCGCGGACGATCTCGGGCAGGAGATCACGGACCAGTATTCGTACGCCGTGTACGACAAAGGCGTGCTGGTGAACAATCACGGCAATTATCCCTTTAGGACGCGCCTCAGCCCCGGGGAGATCCCTGGCGCCGATGCGGTGTTTGAAGAAGAAGGGAAAAACTCGCTGCTGTATTACAAAGCGTCCAAAGACAAGCTGGTGGTGATGGTGCGGAAGACGGCGAATTTCCTGGAGTTCATCACCCTGTTCGCCTACATGTTCTGCCTGTTCCTGCTCATTATCGGTATTTACAGCCTGCTGGACCTGCTGATCAAAGCAAGGCTCCGCATGTCCAACCTGCGTACGCTGGTGAAGCTGAGCATCCGCACCAAAGTGCAGACCACCATCATCGGCGCTGTGGTGTTCGCTTTCCTGGCGCTGGGCCTGGCCACGATATTGTTCTTCTATGGCCGCTACCGCGCGGAGAATGCGGAAAAACTCAGCAAGACCGTGCACAGCATCGGGCAGGATATCGAAGAAGAATTTTACACGCTCCGCCAGTTCGATGAAATGGATATGATCTATGATTCCATTTTTGCTTCGCGGCTTTCCATTGCTATTGGAGACATTGCCACGGAGCACAACGTGGACATCAATATTTACGATACAGACGGCCAGTTGCAGCTTTCCGCGCAGCCGCTCATGATAGAAAAGGGCCTGCTTTCGGAGGCGATGAACCCCGTGGCGTATTTCCAGCTGAGCAGGCTCAGCAAGATCCAGTACATACAGGAAGAGCGGATCGGCGATATGAAATACATCAGCAGTTATGTGCCGCTACGCAGCCAGGGGCGGGTATTTGCGTATCTCAATGTGCCTTACTTCGCCACGCAGACGGAGCTGAACCAACAGATATCCACCTTCCTGGTGGCGCTGATCAATATCAATGCGTTTATCTTCCTGATCGCGGGCCTGCTGGTGCTGCTGATCTCCAATACCATCACCAAATCCTTCTCCCTGATCACGAATAAACTGCGCAGCGTAAACCTCGGGCAGCACAACGAACAGATACAGTGGGACAACGACGATGAGATCGGCCTGCTGGTGGCGGAGTACAACAAGATGGTGCAGAAGCTGGAAGTGAGCGCCGAAATGCTGGCCAAAAGCGAAAGGGAAGGGGCCTGGCGTGAAATGGCGCGGCAGGTGGCGCACGAGATCAAAAACCCGCTCACGCCCATGAAGCTGAGCATTCAATACCTGCAACGCGCGATCGCCAACGATTCACCGGATGTAAAAGCGCTCTCGCGCAGCGTGGCGAACACGCTGGTGGAGCAGATAGAGCACCTGTCCAATATCGCGTCGGACTTTGCGGCCTTTGCGCATATCACGAAAGTAAATAACGAGGTGTTTTCACTGGGCGAAGTACTGCAATCCGTTACAGCGCTGTATATGAGCAGCCCCGAATGTCATATTTATTATGAGCGGCAGGAAAAACCTTACCGGGTGGATGCGGATAAAACGCAGATCAACCGCGTGTTCACCAACCTGCTGCAAAACGCGATACAGGCCATTCCGGAAGGGCAGGAGGGGCATGTGACCCTCAGTGTACAGGAAGAAGGCGGCGACCATGTGATCGTGGAAGTGATAGACAACGGTACCGGCATTCCGCCGGAAGTACAGCCGAAAATATTCGTGCCGAACTTCACGACGAAATCCTCCGGTACCGGCCTGGGCCTTGCGATGTGTAAGAACATTGTAGAGCAGGCGGGCGGTGAGATCTGGTTCAAAACCACGCCGGGCATGGGTACTACGTTTTTTGTCAGGCTGCCGCTGGTGGCATAGGGTATGAATTTACTTCGCGTCGGCTTTTGCGGTACCTTCCGTAAGCTCTGATTTCAGGAATTCTTTTTTGAAGAAAAAGTGCAGGACTTTTGATCCGCCACCTTCTGTTAACGGATATGCATCCACGAATTTCCAACCCAGCGAACCCATGTAGTTCAACGCGTCTACCACGGAGTTGAAATTTTTCGCTTTGCCCAGGTCGTCTTTGATCCGCGCGTCTTTAAATTCAAAGAACTTTTTTTCCTGCCCGAAGTCGATCTCGATCGTCACTTTCGTGCTGAACATTTTGGCAGTAGCGATCAGCTCGCAGTACTTTTCTACTTTTTCCTGGGCGTAGGTGCTGGCGGATAACAGGAGCAGGGAGAAGAAGATGATTTTTTTCATTTCGGTTAAATGTGGGTTGATGTTTATAATCTGGTTTCCGGGGCTAAGGTAGTGTTATTGCTGAATGCCCCCAAACCCTTTGCCAGAGCGGGTTTAATTTCATGGTTTTCTGTTTTTATGGCTACTGGTTTCCCGGTATTCCGGGCATAAAAAAAAACCGTCCCGGTGATATACCGGGACGGTCTTTACTATTTTTAATGCTGTAAGACTTTAGCTTTCGTTGGTAACAACAAAACTTTCCTTGATCTTATCCAGCAGCTTACTTTCGATCATTTGTTTGGCGAGGTTGATCATGTTGGAGAAAGCCCTGGCGCCGGAAATACCGTGCCCGATGATCACCGGTTCCGCCACGCCCAGAACGGGTGTGCCGCCGTATTGTTCAAAATCGAACCGGTTGAAGTATTCATCCTTGATGTTGCGGCGTACGGCCACGTCATGGAAGGACTCGGCCATTTTCAGTACCACGTTGCCCGTAAAACCTTCGCAGACGATCACGTCCACGGTGTCTTTGAAGATGTCGCGGCCTTCCACATTACCGATGAAGTTGAGGAGGGGGTTCTCTTTCAGCAGGGGATAGGTGGCCTGAGCGAGCAGGTTGCCCTTGCCTTCTTCTTCCCCGATATTCAGGAGGCCTACTTTCGGAGCAGAGGTGCCCATGATGTATTGGGAGTAGAGGGAACCAAGAATGGCGAACTGAACCAGGTTTTCCGGCTTGCAGTCCGCATTGATGCCCACATCCAGCAACAGCCCCAAAGTACCGTTCTCGCGGGGGAGGATGGTCGAAATGGTGGGGCGCTGAACGCCTTCGATAAGTTTGATGGAATAGATCGCGCCTACCATCATTGCCCCGGTGTTGCCGGCGCTGATGAACGCGTCAATCTTTTTGTTCTGTAGAAGATAAAAGCCGATGGAGATGGAAGACTGCGGCTTTTCCTTAAGTGCTTTGGTAGGGTGTTCATTCATCCCGATAACCTGGGATGAATGAACAACTGTATATCTTGATTGGTCCAACTTTGCGCCCGAGAGCAGCGGTGTTAAGGCCTGCTCATCACCAATCAGCACAAGGTGCGCATCTGTTGCAACACTGTCTAAAAATAACTGTACTCCTTTTACTGCTTCTGCGGGGGCATAGTCGCCACCCATCATATCAAGCCCGATTCTCATGAACTGTAATTTGTCTGTTAGCTCGGGTGTAAAATTAGTAAAAATTATTATTTAGCGGCAGCTTGTTTTTCCAAAACAACTTTTCCTTTGTAGAACAGTTTGTTCTCTACCCAATGAGCACGGTGTCTCAGGTGCACTTCGCCGGTAGCGCTGTCTGTGCTTAAAGTGTCAGCAACTGCCTTGTAATGCGTTCTTCTCTTAGCTGATCTTTGTTGCGAGTGTCTGCGTTTAGGATTCGGCATCTTATTTAATTTTTAATTGTCTACGTATTTGTTTTTAATTGTCACGAAACTTTTCCAATCCTTTCCAGATCGGGTTCGTATCGTCGTCGCCCGGTTTGTTCATTTTTGCCAGCATCTCCAGCACTTTCGGATCGCAGCCGCTGGTTCCGTCCGGATTGTCCGGGTGGATGCGCTGCATCGGGATGCTGAGATTGATGAATTCGTACACGAAGTCCGCCACGTTCAGGTGGCTTTCCGTCCGGTTGATATATGTAACATCCGGATCTTCATCAGCATTCATCTCCTCGGGATTCTCCACCAGCTTTACCACCTGGTTAAAATCATCCCATAACTGCATCTCGAAAGGCTGGCCGCAGCGGTCGCAGGTAACTGTCACAGTACCCCCAACCTCGAATTTCAACAGGAAAAACCCCGTTTTCTTGTCAAACTGCAACTTTACAGTGGCGTTACAGTTCGAGAAATCCTGCTGACCGTAGTTCTCAAAGAAACTGTCAGTGATCTGGTATTGGAATGTATGCACCCCGGGCGTCAGACCTACAAAAGCTATGTCGAATTCGCGGAGTTGCTTCATATCTAAAACCTCACTTTTAGAGGGATGCAAAGGTAAACAAATATTCGCAAAAGCAAAAATTTCCTACTTTTGTTGATTGTCAACCAGATATTATATATGAAAATATATAAAAATGTCAGATATTTAGGAATAGATACTTTCGTCAAAATTAATAACTTCATACCGTACTCGGACAATTTCTTGTGTATGCCTTATGAAATCCTATAAAGCCCCCTATTCCCCAGACGATATGGCACCTAAAGGTAGAATAGGCCGGACAAAAAAACGCTCTCTGAAGACCACTCCCTCCCCAACAGAAGGGTTACCGGATATTTTTGCCCTCCCCATTTCAGTTTACCTCCAGAATACCAATGCAGGCGTACTTGTTTCCGATGAAAAACACCGTTTCATCTGGGGCAACGACGTGTTCATGGGTTACAACACCTTCCCGTACTCCGGCAATGTCATCAACCTGGCCTTTCAGCCGTTTATTGACCATATTGCCCCCCTTTTAGCGGAATCAGCCGGATTTGAGCTGAAAATGAAAGAGTTACGGAAAAAGAAAAAACCATTCTTCGGCTGGGAACTGACCTTCAAAACAGGTCATATCCGCGAAATAAGTTATATCCCCGTGTTCGACGGCCGCCGTTTTGCCGGCAGCATCTGGCAGATCGTGGACGTTACCCGTCACCGCCAGTGGCAGGAAGAATTGAAACGTACGGACGAAAAATACCGGGTGATCCTCGATAATCTCAACGCCGCCCTTTGCGAAACGGACCTGGAAGGCATTATCCTCAAAGTATATGAGAGTTTCTGCCGCATGTCCGGCTACACCGAGGAGGAGCTGATCGGCCGCAACATTACGGACGTATTTGTGCCCGAAGAGAACCGGGAATATGCCCGCAACCTCCGCCGTTACCGCGTGGAAAAGAAACTCGCCCTGCTGTACGATATGGAGATCGTGCTGAAAGACGGCACCCGCAAATGGGTGCTGGCCAGCTCCGGCAATATCTACGACCGGGAAGGCAACCCCATCGGCGGCGTGGGCATCCATATGGACATTACCCCCCAGAAAATACTGCAAAAGGAGCTGGAAGTGGCTAAACAGGCCGCCGAGGAAGCCCAGCGCGCTCAAAAGGAGTTCCTGGCCAATATGAGCCACGAAATACGTACACCCCTCAATGCCATCATCGGTATGGCCCACCTGCTGGACGAAACCACCCTCAACGAGGAGCAAAAGGAATACATCAAGATCCTTAAACACTCCTCCGGCATCCTCCACGGCCTGATCACGGACATCCTGGATATTTCCAAGATCGAAGCCGGCAAACAGGAAGTGCATCCCCGGGAATTTGACCTGCGGGACCTCATCCAGAGCATGAAACACACCTTCCAGCTGAAACTGGCCCAAAGGCCGGTGCAGGTGACGGTGGAACTGGACAAACGCATCGATTCCCTGCTCATCGGGGACGATATGATTTTGAACCAGATACTGATGAATTTGTTAGGTAATGCGGAGAAATTCACCAAAGAAGGTGAAATTGCAATAAAGGTTTATCTTGAAAACATACAGGGCAATGCGCTCTGGATCAGGTTTAAGGTATGCGATACCGGCATCGGTATCCAGAAAGACAAGCTGGAACTGATCTTCCAGAACTACAAACAGGCGGAAAAAGACATCCGCGAGCGGTATGGCGGCACAGGCCTGGGACTGGCCATCGCCAAACAGCTGGTGGAACTGCAGGGCGGGAAAATATCCGTGGAAGAAGGGCCGGAATTCAGCACCTGTTTCAGTTTTACGCTGCCTTTCATAGACACCCGGAAGTCCGTGAACCCGGCCGCCGGGGAGGAACTGGAAAACAAATATTCAAGGATCGATTTCGGGCAGGCGAAAGTGCTGGTGGTGGAGGATAACCCGATGAACCTGAAATACATCATCAGCCTGCTGGAAAAATATAAGATACATTACCAGCTGGCCACAAACGGCCCCGATGCGCTGTATTTCCTCGAATCCAGGCAGTATGACCTGGTGCTGATGGACATCCGCATTCCCGGCATGGACGGTTTTGAGCTGGCAAGGAAGATCAGGGAAGATGAAAGCCGGCCGAATGTGGCCACGCCCGTCATCGCCACTACCGCGGCGGCCGTGCCCAGCACGATATCAATGGCGCGCAGCATCGGTATTACGGACATACTGACCAAACCCTATACGCCAGATCAATTGTTGCAGGTGCTGAACAAGTATCTCAACGAAGACGAAACAGAAATCATTATGGAAGTGCAAAATATAAGTGGTTACGAATTCCATCCGGCGCTCGACGTCAGATACCTGAACACCCTCTATGAAAGCAATATCGGTTACGCCATCGATCTCTTCGAGATATTTGTAATGACCATCAAAGAGGAAATGGGGAAACTGGAGAAAGTGGCGCAGGAGAGGGACTGGGAAAAACTTAAATTCCAGGTCCACAAGATCAAGCCTAACTTTTCAATGGTGGGGCTTACCTGGGTGACAGGTAAAATGGAAGCCCTTGAAGGGATACTGCGCAAAGCGGAAGACCTGGACGTGATCCCTGGCATGCTGGAAGAGATCACCACGGAAGTGAACAATCTTTATCCCACTATCGAATCCGAATTACAAAAGATGTATGCGTTCGTGAAGAATCATGAAAATTCCTAATTGTATTGTTGTAACACATCCTTCACATCATTGAAGTAATTCCCGCCGAAAAGATTGAGGTGTACCAGTAAAGGGTACAGCTGGCACAGGCCCAGCCGCTGCTGCCATCCTGATTCCAGGGGGCGGATGGCCTGGTATGTGTAATAGAACCTTGTGTCGAACCCGCCGAACAGGCGCGTCATAGCCAGGTCCATTTCACGGTGACCGTAATATACCGCGGGGTCGAAGATCACCGCTTTGCCATTGCTGCCAACGAGGAAATTACCGCTCCACAGGTCACCGTGCAGGAGGGAGGGCGGCTCGTCCGGGAACAGCTGGGGCAGGCGCCTGCAGAGATTCTCCAGCTGCTGCAACACGGGTTTGTCTATCCTGTAATTGTCAAAAGCCATTTTAGCCAGCGGCATCAGGCGGTTAAACGCATAAAAAACCGCCCAGCTGGAATAAGGTGTATTGTATTGTTTGAGTGATCCGATATAATTGGCGGCATTCAGCCCGAAATAAGGCCTCGTCTGGTCGTGCAGGCGTGCAACGGAGGCCGCGAAGTTCTCCCAGAAATCGGGCGCCGCATTGCCTTTATCCAGGTATTCCAGCAGCAGGAACGCACGGTTGCCCGCGGTACCGAAACAAAGCGGCCTGGGCACGGTGATGACGTTGGCCGCCCCCAGCTCTTCCAGCCCGCTCAGTTCCTTTTCGAACATATCGGGATATTTGCGCGCATCGTTCATCTTGAGGAAATACCGGCCCTCGGAAGTATCCAGCAGGAAAGTTTCATTGATATCACCGCCGTGTATCCGCTCTGCGTGATTTATCTGTATTTTCACCGATAATTGGCGGGACAGGGTTGTGTTCAGCTCCCGTTTGATCATTTCATCAATCATAGTCCTTCAACTTAAAATGGAAACAAGGGTTCAGCTCAGAAAACATGTCATTTCAATTGCGATCAGTATAACGGGTATACTTTTGCTGACCTGGATCATTGCCGCTGATGGGTGGCTGGCAGAGCTCTACTTTCATAGGTGGTACGAGTTTATCAGTACTTTATTAAGAAATATTTTTGGAAGGGTGCCTTTCAGTATTGGCGATGTAATATACAGCGTCTGGGTCGTAATTGGTATAATTTTTTTGTTAAGAACCTTATGGGTGCTCATTCGTGGCCGATGGAAGGAATTGCTGGCGATGGCATTAAAAGGCGTTTCTTCCCTGCTCTGGCTGTATTTTATTTTCCTGCTGTTCTGGGGCGGGCATTACCACCGCACTACCATGGTGGCGCACCTGGGTTTTAAAACGAAGGACTATACCACCGCGGACCTTTACCTGCTCACGGATACGCTGGTAAAACTCGTGAATCGCGACAGGGCTGTGATGGATACAAAGCCGCTCGGCAAAGAAGAAATGTTTAAAATGGCCGCCAAAGGATATAATAATCTCGCGAAATCTGCTCCCACACTGGTTTATCGGCATACTTCCGTAAAATCCTCTATGTTCAACAAATACCTCAATTACCTGGGTGTAACCGGTTACCTCAATCCTTTTACAAATGAAGCGCAGGTGAACACCACGGTGCCCGCTTTCCAGCAGCCTTTTGTGACCTGTCATGAAATAGCTCATCAGCTAGGTTTTGCACCGGAAGAAGATGCGAATTTTGTGGGATACCTGGCTGCCAGCAGGATGGAAGACGGCCGTTTCCGTTATGCCGCCAATTTTGATATGCTGCTCTACAGCATCCGAAGGCTGGGGCGCCGGAATAGTTATCTGGCAAGGGTTTTGTGGGATAAAACGGCGCCGGGCGTGCGGGAAGATGTACGGAAACTGATAAAGTTTTATGAACAATATGAAGGACCGGTAGATGATTATTCGGCGGTCCTGTATGATCAGTACCTCAAAGCGAACCGCCAGAAACATGGTATCCGCAGCTACAGCGAAGTAATAGGATGGCTGATGGCATATTACAGGATATAAATAACCCAAAACGCCCTTCTAAGTCCGGGTAAAGTCCGGGTAAAGTCCAGGTAAAGTCCAGGTAAAGTCCAGGTATGCTACTATGATGCTGGCACTGTATCGGTACAATACCGTTATAATACCGCTCCCTAACCTTCCTCTAACCACCCCCTGATATATATTAGTTCATCATCAGCACATTCACGCTCCGCTGAAGGATGTTAAACGCGATCTCCGCCATCAGGTTTTCCCTGTCCAGCGTGGGGTTCACTTCCGTGATCTCAAAACAGCAGATCTTACGGTGCTGCATAAATTTCGAGATAAGGTCTTCCGCTTCCCTTTCCCTCAGGCCGTTGCTCACAGGCGTGCCCGTGCCGCGGGAGATAGACGCGTCCAGGCTGTCCACGTCAAAGGAAACATAGATATACTCGCAGTCGCTGAGATAACGGAATACGGAACGGGCAATGGCTTCAGGGCCTTTACGGCGCACCTCGTTAGTGGTGAACACCTTCATGCCGTACTTTTTGATCAGGTGCTCTTCTTCTTTTTCATAATCCCGGAGGGAGATGAATACAATGTCTTCCGGCAGTACCTTGGGTGATATTTTCCCGAGGTTTTTCAGGTTGTTCCACATCCGCAGGGTATTATCGTCCAGCTCATGCACCTTGTGGTCTTCATTGTCTTCCGCGATGGAAATGGCCAGCGGCATACCGTGCATATTACCGGAAGGCGTGGTGAAAGGCGTGTGAAGGTCCGCGTGCGCGTCTATCCATATCACGCCCAGCTTGGCTTTGGGCCTTGCTATCTTGAGCCCCGCAATGGTGGCCCCGGCCGTGCTGTGATCGCCGGACAGCACCACGGGAAACCAGTTTTGTTTGATAGTATCGCAAACGCTTTTGCTGATGCGCTCATATAAGGCATGTGTGCCTTTGATACGTTTGGCGTAGGGGGATTCTATCGGTTCAAAAAGAAGTTTGTTCTCTGTTTCGATCTCTTCTGTGGGGAAGTGTACAAAGAAATTGCTCATAAAATCGAGCGCGGCAATCCTGATGGCATCCACTCCCAGGCTGGCGCCGCGTGTGCCCGCGCCAATCTCGGATTTAACCTCAATGATCTTGATGTTTTTCATACAATGTTTTGGTGTGTAACCGCTTATGCTGGAACAAAGGTAATCGTATTACGATAAATTCCAACGTCTAACCGGGTTTATCCCAGTATGCTGCGGCTGATCACGATCCGCTGAACTTCGGACGTGCCTTCGTATATCTGTGTGATCTTCGCGTCGCGCATGAGGCGCTCCACGTGATATTCTTTTACATAACCATAGCCGCCGTGCACCTGCACCGCTTCCGTGGTCACCCACATAGCGGTTTCGGAGGCAAACACTTTTGCCATGGAGCCGCTGAGGGTATAGTCCATTTGATTGTCCTTTTCCCATGCTGCGCGCAGGCACAGCAGCCGGGCGGCTTCTATGCGGGTGGCCATATCCGCCAGTTTGAACTGGATGGCCTGGTGCTGGGAGATCTCTTTCCCGAATGCTTTTCTTGTTTTGGAATATTTTAAAGCAAGCTCGTATGCGCCGCTGGCGATGCCCAGGGCCTGGGAAGCAATACCGATGCGGCCTCCGCCCAGTGTTTTCATGGCGAACTTAAACCCGAAACCATCTTCGCCGATACGGTTTTCCTTCGGCACCTTCACGTCCTGGAACATTACGCTGTGCGTATCGCTGCCACGGATGCCCAGTTTGTTCTCTTTCACGCCAATGGTAATGCCTGGTGTGTTTTTCTCCACGATCAGCGCATTGATGCCTTTGCTGCCCTTTTCGGTGTGCGTTTGTACCATAACAAGGTATGTGCTGGCGGAATTACCGTTCGTGATCCAGTTTTTGGTGCCGTTCAGGAGGTAATGATCGCCTTTATCTTCACCGATAGTACGCTGCGAAGTAGCGTCGGACCCGGCTTCCGGCTCGCTGAGCAGGAATGCGCCGATCACTTCGCCTTTTGCCAGTGGTACCAGGTATTTCTGTTTTTGTTCTTCCGTACCGTAGGTTTCAAGGCCCCAGCATACCAGGGAATTGTTCACGCTCATCACGACAGATGCGGAGGCGTCTATTTTGGAGATCTCTTCCATGGCCAGCACATACGAAACTGTGTCCAGCCCGGCGCCGCCGTATTTAGGGTCAACCATCATGCCCAGGAAGCCCAGCTCGCCCAGTTTTTTGACTTGTTCCGTAGGAAACTTCTGGTGCTCGTCGCGTTCAATTACGCCCGGCAACAATTCGTTCACCGCAAAGTCTCTTGCCGCTTTTTGGATCATCAGGTGTTCTTCCGTTAACTGAAATTCCATGTAAAATTTGTTTTAGGATAAGATTGTTGGTGTCTACAAACCTATTTTAAAATGAGGATGTAAAAAAATCACCCTGTCAGAATTTAACGGTAACAAGCATTTCCCCGGTATTGTTGAATATTTTGCAGCATTCAGGCCGGATTTATGGGGCTTTTACATTTCCGGCCGCGCTTTAAATGCTTAAAGTCTATTATTTTTGTAGGAATATGGCAGTGAATTTTAACAACTACCGGCAGGTGCAGCAGCAGCTCGAACCCTACCATGCCAGGCTGGTAGCGGTATCAAAAACCAAACCCGTTGAAGATATCCGGGAACTTTACACAGCGGGCCAGCGCATATTCGGTGAGAATTATGTGCAGGAAATGGTGGAAAAGGCCGGCCTTCTCCCGGAAGACGTGCAATGGCATTTCATCGGCCATCTCCAATCCAACAAGGTGAAATACATCGCGCCGTTTGTGAGTATGATCCACGGGGTGGACAGCCTGAAGCTGCTTTCCGAGATCAGCAAACAGGCCCTGAAACACAAACGGGTGATAGACTGCCTGTTGCAGGTACACATCGCCACGGAAGAAACCAAGTTCGGCCTGGATGAAACGGAGCTGTTCCAGCTGCTGGACCAGGCGGGGAGCCTTTCCGGCATACGCATCACCGGCCTGATGGGCATGGCCAGCAATACGGACGATGAAACGCAGATCCGTAAAGAATTTGCGGGCCTCAAAATCCTGCGCGATACCATCTGGGAAAAATATTTCCCCGGCACGGCGTTTTTCAAAGAATTATCCACCGGCATGAGCGGTGATTATAAACTCGCGCTCGAAGAAGGCAGCACGCTCGTACGCATCGGCAGCCTGCTTTTCGGTGCAAGAAACTATGCTTAATCAGACACTATGAAAAAATTAATGATCGCTGCCATGATAGGCCTGGCCGCATGCAGCGCGGAAAAAAAGGCAACATTAGCCACCGGCCCCTGGCAGGCTCACCTGCTGCGGGAAGACGGCGGGGATATCGTGTTTAACTTCGACCTGGCGGACAGCTCCGGTAAAAAATCCATTCACATCATCAACGCCGGCGAACGTATGCTGGTGGATGATGTAAGGCAGGAAGGAGATTCCGTGTTTATCCGTATGCCCTTTTTTGATTCCGAATTTAAGACCGCATTACAGCCGGACGGCAGCCTCCAGGGGCTGTGGATTCGCCACCTGGCAGACAAGGACGTGAGTATCGCGTTCAAGGCCATACCGGGCATCGCGGACCGCTTTCTGACCGCCAGCCCTTCCAAGCATAATGTGTCCGGCCGCTGGCCTACTTATTTTACCTCGGCAGATGGGAAGGATACGAGCTTTGCCATCGGTGAGTTCGCACAGAACGGCAGTGAGGTGACCGGTACCTATCTCACCACCACCGGCGATTACCGTTACCTGCAGGGCGTTGTGGACGGCGATACGCTGAAACTTTCCACCTTCGACGGGTCGCATGCCTACCTGTTCACCGCCAAAGTGGAAAACGATTCCACCCTCAGCAGCGGCGTGTTTTTCGCGGGTATCACGAACAAAGAACAGTTCACCGCAAAAAAAGACAGCTCCGCCAAACTCCAGGACGCCACCACCATCGCCACAGTGAAAGAAACCGGCGCCACGCTGGATTTCAGTTTCCCGGATGTGAACGGGCAGAAGGTATCCATCAAAGACGAACGGTTTAAGAACAAAGCCGTGATCATCCAGATCTCCGGCTCCTGGTGCCCGAACTGTATGGACGAAACCGCTTATCTCAGCGACTGGTACAAGCAGAACAAAGACCGTGGCGTGGAGATCATCATGTTGTGTTACGAACGCACGACTGATTTTGATAAATCAAAAAGCGCGGTGCAGAGTTTTATCAAACGGTTTGATGTAACCTATCCTGTGCTCATCACCGGCGTAACACCTTCAGATCCGCAGAAAACGGAGAAAACACTGCCTCAGCTGACGGCGCTGAAAGGTTTCCCCACGACCATTTACCTGGACAAAACAGGCAAAGTGAAAGAGGTGCATACCGGCTTTAACGGTCCTGGTACGGGTGAACATTACGAAACCTACAAAAAGGAATTCAACCACCTGATGGATGGGCTTCTTCAGTAACGTATACACGGCATTTCATCACGAAAGGGCGTCCTGTTATCAAGGCGCCCTTTTTTTATGCGTAATTCCGCGTTATATTTCGGATATCAATCACGTTTATGAAAACAGTATTCCTTTTCCTTGCCAGCGTTTTGATTATCATGCCCTGTATGGCGCAGCAACCGCTAAAGCCGGCAACGAACGCCGCGGAGGCAGGGTTTTCCGCCGAAAGGCTCGCCCGTATAGACAGTTTTTTTAACGACGCTATTGCCAAAGGTTACGCGCCCAACGCGGTGACTTTTATCGCCCACAATGGCCGCATTGTGCATAACAAGGCGTACGGTTACAGCAATATTGAAAAGAAAACACCGGCGCGCACGGACGACTTTTTCCGCATTGCTTCGCAGACCAAACTGGTGACCACCATTGCCGTGCTGATGTTGTACGAGGAAGGAAAACTGTTCCTGGACGATCCCGTGGCCAAATTCCTGCCCGAGTTCAGGGATATGCAGGTGCTGGACAGTGTGGACAAAACGACGGGCCAGCCTGTATTGCATAAAGCAAAAAAAATGGTGACCATCCGCCATTTGTTGTCCCACACCGCGGGCATTCCCTACCAACACCCCACGCACAAGGTGCCCGGTGGCGCCCTCAGCGACCTGGACGGGCTTACGCTGGACTCGCTTATCAGGCAGGTGGCGGCGCGCCCGCTGGTGCATGAGCCTGGAGAAAAATTCACCTATGGTTACAATACCGATATTGCCGGGAGAGTGGTAGAAGTGATCTCCGGTCAGAATCTGAGCGACTTCTTTGCCAGCCGCATCTTTAAGCCGCTGGGGATGAAAGACAGTTATTTTTACCTGCCCGCTTCCAAAGCCGGCCGCCTCGTGGAATTGTATTCAAAAGGAAGGATGAACGACCCGATCACACTCAGCGGCAGCGTGGGCAATCGTACTTTCCCGATTGGGGGTAAACAGACGCTGTTCCTCGGTGGCGCGGGCCTGGTGTGCACTGCGTCGGATTATGCGATCATCTGCCAGCTGATACTCAACGGCGGCAGTTACAATAATGTGCGCCTGCTTTCCCGTAAAACGGTGGACCTGATGGGCCGCAACCAGATCGGCGATAACTTTGTGTGGGACCGCAACGATAAGTTTGGCCTGGGTTTCCAGATCATTACGGACGATACGCGGTATGGGGATCAGGCCAGCCCGGGGTCGCTTACCTGGGGCGGCGCTTATTGTTCAGAGCATACGATAGACAAGAAGGAGGGCCTGATCATGCTGGTGTTTACGAATGTGAGCCCTTACGCATGGTATGGCGATTTTGTAAGGAAGTTCAGGGTATTGACGTATGGGGCATTGGAGTGAAATTTGCAATTTTTTGCTTTGAATATCTCCGAGTTTCGGAGAGTTTCTCGGATGTTTGGACCGGATGGAAAACTGGTTTAAATTGCTTTCGAAATACCAGTGGGGCGGCGATTTGCAGAGGAAGAATTTTACTTAAGGCATACTGTTCTTAATTAAAGTAACTTTGTTGTTATGACTACAACCTCAGCAAATAAAAAAGCGTTGAAAGACGCAAAGAAAAACAAACAGTCAGCGCCCAAAAAAGATGCAAAAAAAGCATCGAAAACCACTGGTAAAAAAGATTCGTTAACCCGTAAAGCGTTATTAATGAAAGCTCAGTTTATCACTGACAGCTCCGGAAAAAAAGTAGCAGTAGTGTTGCCTGTCAAAGCATTTGAAAAAGTGATGGAAGACCTGGAAGAGTTGGATGACATCCGTCTTTTCGACCGTGCCAAACGATCTGCCGCCAAGGGCGTGCCTATGAAGGACGCATTCAGCCAGGTGGAAGCCAGGCGGGGTAAAAAAGCCTGATAAATGTACCGGGTATCAATCCAACCGCGGGTGCTAAAGTTGCTCGAACGGATGGATGACCCTGGCTATACCAGGATCAAAACAGCGATCGCCGCCTTGGCGTTTAATCCGCGCCCGCATGGATACAGAAAATTGAAAGGCAGGGAGGGTTACCGTATCCGGGTAGGGGATTACAGGGTCATTTATACAATAACCGATTTTATACTTTCCGTGGAAGTGCTTGATCTTGGCCACAGGAACGAGATTTATAATCAATAAAAACGAGGTTTTTTATGCTTTCAGGGAATATGAAAAAAGATAAAAAAGAACCATTCACTTTTAAGGTGACAGTTTGCAAAAACATGCAGGACTACAGCAAGGAACCATATTTCGTAAAAAGGCTGGAAGCTGCCAGGGAAGCGATAAAAAAATGGGGCGTGCCGGAGCAAATTCTTACCGGTAAACATTAGTTGCATAAACACCGCCAGTGAAAGTGTGTTTTGGGGAAGTGCTTAACCTTGGCCACGGGATTTACAATCAAAAAAAGCGGCCCCTTCACTAGAAGCGCCCGCTTTTTTAAGGATATCTTGAATTTGAGTGTGTCTTAAAATTCGTTCTTCCACATCATACTTTCCACCGGCCGCACCGTTCTGCCATTGTATTTCGCATTGCCTTTTTTGTTGTAAAGGATTTCGATCTCGCCTTCTACCGCGAAATAGATCAGCTGGCCGATAGGCATGCCCGCGTATATACGCACGGGTTGGGCGCAGGAAATTTCCAGCGTCCAGGTGTTGCAGAACCCAACGTCTCCCTTGCCGGCGGTGGCATGGATGTCTATACCCAGGCGGCCCGTACTGCTTTTGCCTTCCAGGAACGGCACATGCGCATGGGTTTCCGTGTATTCCAGCGTTACACCCAGGTACAGCGTGTTTGGCTGGAGCACAAAACCTTCGTCAGGAATCTCAAAATGCAGGATCTCGTTATGCCTGCGGGCATCCAGCACCCTGTCCGCATAAGTAGCGAGGTATTTTCCCAGGTGCACGTCGTAGGAATTGGTGCCCAGGTATTTGCGATCATAAGGGCTGATCACGATAGTGCCCTTTTCAATTTCCTCTAAAATCCTTTTGTCAGACAAGATCATGATGTGTGGTTTGTTTAGGTTTAGGCCAGTTGGGTATTTCCGTTTAAATTCGCGTTTAATAGCGGCGAATTTATGGCTTTAATACGAACGATACAAATTGACCCCGCCACGAAGCTGGGAGTGTGGAAAATTGGTGAAGAAGAAGCTTTTTTCAGGGCCGCGGTCAACATCGAGCCCGGTGTACACCACCCCCACAAGCGTCTCCAGCATTTTGCCGGCCGTTATCTCCTCCAACTGCTGTTCCCGGACCTCCCCGTGAACGAAATCCGCATCCTCGAAAGCAGAAAACCGTATATTCCCGGAAATCCTTATTATTTTTCCATCTCGCATTGCGGCGATTATGCCGCCGCCATTGTGAGCAAAAGGGAACATGTAGGCATTGATATTGAAAACGTTCAGCCAAAGATAGGCCGTGTGGCGCATAAGTTCCTCGCCCCCAGGGAAGTGGAGTTTATGTCCGCAGCCAATAAACTGCAGCACCAGACCGTCTGCTGGTCCGCCAAAGAAGCGGTCTACAAATGGTACGGGCTCGGCGGGCTGGACTTCAAAGCCAATATGCAGCTGCAATCCTTCCTCTTTCAACCCGCTGGTTTCATCACCTGCGACTTCCTGAAAGACGACCGGATCGCCTGCCTGGACCTGCAATACATCCTGGAAGATAACCTATGCCTGGCCTGGACGGCGGGGGAAAGAAAACAATAAGACAAACATGAAAGTATTTCTGCTCGGTTTTATGGGTGCCGGAAAATCCTATTGGGGCAAACAACTCGCCATACACTGGAACCTTCCTTATTTTGACCTGGACGATGTGATCGTGGAAAGGGAGGAAATGTCCGTAGCCGAGATCTTCGCGGAAAAAGGCGAAACCTATTTCCGGGAGCTGGAAGGCAAAGTGCTGCGCGAGCTGGCGCTGGACAACGATGAATTTCTCATCTCCTGCGGCGGCGGCACGCCCTGTTTTTCAGACACGATGGACTTCATGAACAGCGTGGGAACCACGGTGTGGCTGAACCCTTCCGTGCCCGTAATGGTGGAGCGGCTCCAACGGAAACAGGCCAAAAGACCCCTTATCCAGGATATGTCTGCGGAAGACCTCGCCGCCTTCACGGAGAAAAAATTAATGGAACGCCAGTCTTTTTATGAGCAAAGTCAGGTGATCATCAGCGACGATGAGATATCTTTGGAAACTTTTGATAAATTGATCCCGCATGCATAAAACATTTCTCATATGGGCGGCGCTTTTGGGCGCACTGGCAGTGATCCTTGGCGCATTTGGCGCGCATAAGCTGAAGGAACTGGTGCCCCCTGAAACCGTGAGCACCTTCCAGACCGGCGTTACATACCAGTTTTACCATGTCTTTGCTTTGCTGGCCGTGGGTATCCTGTATGCGCATACGCCCGGGCCTCAGCTGGTATGGGCTGGCAGGCTTTTCCTGGCAGGGATACTTCTGTTCTCCGGTTCCCTGTACGTGCTTACCCTCCTGAAAGCCACCGAAACAGTGGGGCTCCGCGGCATCGGCGCCATTACGCCCATTGGCGGGCTGGCGTTTATTGCCGGATGGGTATGCCTTTTGCTGGGCATTCTCAAAAAATAAAGTTTGTATGATCAGAAAGGCCACCCTATGCCTGTTTTTATTACTGTCCGCCACGTCGTATGCCCAACAGAAGGGTGCATATAAAGACGTCAGCATTCCCAACAAAGACATTACGCTTTCCGGCACGCTGATCATTCCGCCCGGGGACAAACCCGTTCCCGCAGTGATCCTCATTTCCGGTAGTGGCCCGCACGACCGGAACGAAACCATAGCAGGCAAAAAGCCGTTCCTCGTGATCGCGGAATATCTTACCCGGCGCGGCATCGCCGTGCTCCGGTACGATGACCGCGGTACCAGCCGTTCCACCGGCGATTATGAAAGCGCCATACTCCCCGACTTTGCCGCTGATGCGCAGGCCGCTTTTAATTTCCTCAGGAAGGAACCGGGCATCGACCCCGGAAAGATCGGCATATTGGGCCATAGTGAAGGCGCTATGATAGGGCAGATTATGGCAGCAGGGGAGAAATATCTGGGATTTTTTGTGTCCATGGCCGGCCCCGCGCAGGACGGTATCCTCATGGCGAAAGAACAATCAAACTTGCTGTATAAAGACCTGCCCGCGGCCGAAGGCAAAGTGCTGAGAGATATCATGGACACCCTGCGCCAGGTGGTGCTGGAGGAAACAGATACCGTTGTTATGAACAGCAGGATCTTCAATTTTGTCGGGAAACAATACGACAGTGGCGAACTAGGGCTGGGCGGGTTGATCACCAAAGAACAATTTGTGGAGATGTACATCGCGAATTACAGACGGCCTGGTTTTAAGGCTTTGCTGCTGCATGACCCCACGAAATTTTACTCCCGCATCAAATGCCCGGTGCTGGCCGTCAACGGGGATAAGGACGTACATGTGGACTGCGAGGCTAACCTGCGTGCATGGAAAACCGGCCTGACAGCCACTGGCAACTCCAGGGTAACCATAAAAGCCTTCCCCGGCCTCAACCATCTTTTCCAGCGTTGTAAATCCTGCACAATATTTGAATACGGAGAGCTGCCTGAAACAATATCTCCCGAAGTTCTGGCGTATATTCAGGAATGGATAGCCGTACAAACCGGCCTGAAAAAAAGTTAAAAATGAAACTGAGCACGCTCTGTTTATTGTTCCTTTTTCTTTGCCACGGCGCTTTTGCGCAGGAGGCAAAGCCCGCTGTGGAATACATCAGCGAGGATGTAACGTTTCCCAACAAAGTTGATTCCATCACACTGGCGGGCACTTTTTCATTTCCGCAAACCAATGGAAAATTCCCGGCGGTGATCATCATCAGCGGCTCGGGCGGCCAGAACCGGGACGGGCTGATGCTGGGGCATAAACCCTACCAGGTGATCGCGGACCATCTTACCAAAAACGGCTTTGCCGTGCTGCGTTACGACGACCGTGGGATAGGAGCCTCCACCGGCGTAATGAAAGGGGCAGATATCGCGGATTTTACCCGCGATGCCAAAGCCGCGCTGGTTTACCTCCGCAGCCGCAAAGAGGTGGATACAAAAAAGACCGGTATCATTGGTCATAGCGAAGGCGGCGCCATCGGGCTGGCGGTGGCGGCGGAAGACCCTTCATTGGGTTTCCTGGTTTCCATGGCGGGACCGGGCGTGGACGGCGTACAGATGATACTGGCCCAGACGGAAGCCATCTACCGGAATATGGGCATGAAAGACAGCATGGTGCGGATCAAAGTGGCAGAGCAGCGGGCTATGGTCACGGCCATTGCAGAAGAGCCGGATACCGCGAAACTGAAAGCCCGGATCGCGGAGAACGCCCAAATACAATACGCCGCAAACCCTTCGCTGAAGCCGTCAGTGACAGAGGATAACTATACAAAAATGCTGGTGAATGCCTACATGGTACCCGAGTACCTGTCCATCATCCGCTTTGACCCCGCAAAATATTATCCTTCCGTGAAATGCCCGGTGCTGGCCATGAACGGAGCGAAAGACATACAGGTGATCAGCAGTGTGAACCTGGCGGGATGGCAGAAGGGCATCCGCGGTGTGACCATCAAAGAGCTGCCGGGCCTCAACCACCTGTTCCAGGAGTGCAGGACCTGCAGCGTACAGGAATACAAAACCATTACACAAACCATATCCCCGGCCGCTCTGGACGAACTGACCAGTTGGGCACGGCAAATTACCGGGCTGCAGAAATAATTTCCGCGATTGCCCGGGCAATAGTTAATTTTGATTTCGATTATGGCAGGTAACAAACTGAAATCAGAGAAGAAAGAACCTAAAAAGAAAAAAGAGCAACTACCCGATCCAACCACCCTGAAGCCCGATAAGGAGCCTGAAGTGAAGGTGAAGGAACTGGTGAAGGACGAGCGCACCCATAAAGTACTGGGCGCTTTTTTCCTGTTGCTGGCATTGTACTGCTTTATCGCTTTTACTTCCTACCTCTTCACCTGGGAGGAAGATTTCGATAAGGTACACCGGTATTCTTCTTCGGTGCTGTTCAGGCACGAAGTGGAGGTGGACAACCTGCTGGGCCGCCTTGGCGCTTTCACTTCCCACTGGTTTTTCTTCAAAGGGTTTGGCATCGCTTCTTACCTGTTCTGTTATTTCTTTTTCATTATTGGTATCAATTTCATTGTAGGCCGCCGCGTGTTCCGCTTCTGGCGCAATGTGAAATATATCATTTTCGGATTGCTGTTTATCAGCATGACGTTTGCATTTCTTACCGGCAAATCCACCTTCCCCTGGGGCGGCGCGATGGGCGATGCCCTGAACCGCTGGACCAGCGGCTTCCTCGGTAAGACTGGCGCGGGTTTGCTGCTGCTGGTGGCCGGGCTTAGCTGGATCATCTGGAAGTTCAACGTGGATTTCAAATGGCCCGAAAAGAAACCCAAACCGGTGAAGGAAAAAGAACCCTTTGCAGGATTTGGCGAGCCGGATGAAGAAGAGGAAGGAGAGCCGGCGCCGGTATTTACGGCGCCCGCAAAGAGCAACGCCATGAAAGGCGATGGAAGCCAGATAACGGTCATCCCGCCCGCGGAAGAGGAGGACTTTGAGCAGGAGCTTCAGCTTATCGAAAAAGAAGAACCGGCCGCGAAGGTCATTACTTATATTCCGCCCACACCTGTACCGGAACCAGAGCCCGAACCTGAAGAAGAGCTGGTCATGACCATGCATGAACCGGAGCTTGAACCCGAACCTGAGATATACACGCCTCCGCCTGTTTCCAAAAAGAACACCGAAGCAGCAGAAGTAGCTTTCGAGATCAAACCGGTGTACGAAGATCCTTCGGATGAAGAAGTGGAAGAAATTGTACCCGTGCGCGAAGCCGTGCCCGTAGACCCCTACGAGCCCACCCTGGACCTGCGGGATTACAAATATCCTTCGCTGGAAATGCTGGAAAACCATGGATCGGATAAGATCGTGCAGGACACGACTGAGCTGGAAAAAAACAAAAACCAGATCATCGATACGCTGAAGAACTACGATATCGCTATCCAGAAGATCAGCGCCACCGTAGGGCCCACCGTAACCCTGTACGAGATCGTGCCCGCCGCAGGTGTACGTATTTCAAGGATCAAGAACCTGGAGGACGATATCGCGCTGAGCCTTTCCGCGTTGGGCATCCGCATTATTGCGCCCATCCCGGGCCGTGGTACCATCGGTATCGAGGTGCCGAACGTGAAAAAGACGATCGTGTCCCTGCGCAACATGCTGGCCTCCGACAAGTTCCAGCACAGCCAGATGGACCTGCCTATCGCCATCGGCAAAAAGATCGACAACGAAAACTTTATCGCGGACCTTGCCAAGATGCCCCACCTGCTGATGGCGGGCGCCACAGGGCAGGGTAAATCGGTGGGCATCAACACCCTGCTGGTATCGCTGTTGTATAAAAAACATCCTTCGCAGCTGAAGTTTGTGCTCGTGGACCCGAAAAAAGTGGAGCTTTCGCTGTACAAACTGATCGAAAAACACTTCCTCGCCAAACTACCCGGTGAAGAAGACGCGATCATCACAGACACCAAAAAGGTGGTGCATACGCTCAATGCGCTTTGTATTGAAATGGACCTGCGTTATGACCTGCTGAAAGAAGCGGGCACCCGCAACATCCGGGAATACAACGGCAAATTCACCCAGCGCAGGCTCAACCCGCAGAAAGGCCATCGTTACCTGCCGTTTATCGTGCTGGTGATAGATGAGTTTGCGGACCTGATCATGACGGCGGGCAAAGAAGTGGAAATGCCGATCGCCAGGCTGGCGCAGCTGGCCCGTGCCGTGGGTATCCACCTGATCATCGCCACGCAGCGCCCGTCTGTGAACATCATTACGGGTACGATCAAGGCGAACTTCCCGGCGCGTATCGCATTTAAAGTATCATCCAAAATAGATTCCCGCACCATCCTGGACATCGGGGGGGCGGAGCAGCTCATTGGCCAGGGGGACATGCTGATCTCCTTTAACGGGGAGCTGGTGCGCCTCCAGTGCGCATTTGTGGATACACCCGAGGTGGAAAGAGTGGCCGAATTCATCGGTGAGCAGCGTGGTTACCCGGATGCGTTCCTGCTGCCGGAGTACATCGATGAAAAGGACATGGAAGGCAAGGACTTCTCCCTGGCGGACCGTGACCCCCTCTTCGAAGAAGCCGCCCGCGTGATCGTGCAGAACCAGCAAGGCTCCACTTCGTTGCTCCAGCGGAGGATGAAGCTGGGTTACAACCGGGCGGGCCGCCTCATGGACCAGCTGGAGGCAGCCGGGATCGTTGGCCCCAATATGGGCAGTAAAGCGCGGGAAGTGAACGTTAAAACCGAAGCGGACCTCGAGGAAATCCTTAATAGTATGTTATAATTTAAGCCAACTGTATTGCATACTTCCGCATTTGGCGGAAATAAACGAATTTTGCATTTTTTTAACATGGCGGTATAAACTTACCGGCATAAGATTTGGTCTAATTCCCTACAACTACAACATTTAAATTTATGATGATGAAGAAAACGGTATTAACGGGTTTGATCATGTGCGGGATGGTAATAGGCGCCAGCGCCCAGGCCCCAGCCCAGTCGCTCGGTAAAAACGACCCGAAGGCCAAAGTGGTGCTGGACGGCGTGAGCAAAAGGTTCAAATCCCTCAAAACTGTTATTGCCAATTTCATACTCAAGGTGGAAGGCGCCAATAACAGCGTGAACGACACCAAAAAAGGCTCCGTTTATGTAAAAGGACCTAAATACAAGGTGATCATGGACGGGCAGGAGATCATCAGCGACAACAAAACGTCCTGGACCTACGCCAAAGACGTGAACGAAGTGACGATCAGCAACGTGGACCAGAGCAACAGCAGCATGACGCCCGCCAAGATCTTCACCAACTTCTACGACAACGACTTCCTGTACCGCCTGAACGGTGAAACCACCGAAAAAGGCAAGGTATTGCAGAATATAGAACTGACGCCGACCGATAAATCCAAAAACTTCTTCAAAGTGCTGGTGGACGTGGACAAAAAGAACCAGACCCTGGCCCGTATGAAGGTATTTGAGAAAAACGGCAACAGGTATACCTACGAGATCACCAATTTTACGCCCAACGGTGCTGTAAAAGACGATCTGTTCACCTTCGACGCCAAAAAATACCCTGGTGTGGAAGTGGTAGACCTCCGGTAGTTAAACCTTTTCAGCATAATAGTCAACGGCTCCCGTACTGGGGGCCGTTTTCATTTACGGACGCGAGTCTCCGCCCAATGTCATCTGTCTGCCGTAACTAGCAGAACTTTACTTTTTTTTGCTACATTTGCCAAGTTTTATTCTAAAAATCAAGCAATATGGCATACGACGTAATCGTAATTGGTAGCGGCCCCGGTGGATACGTGGCGGCTATCCGGGCTTCTCAACTGGGATTTAAAACAGCAATAGTAGAAAAGGAGAGTTTGGGCGGTATCTGTTTGAACTGGGGTTGTATCCCGACCAAGGCATTATTAAAATCCGCACAGGTAGTTGAATACATCAACCATTCCAAGGATTACGGCGTAACCGTGGAAGGTTCCGCGGTGGATTTTCCCGCCGTTATCAAACGCAGCCGTGGCGCGGCCGATAAAATGAGCAAAGGCGTTCAGTTCCTCATGAAGAAGAACAAGATCGACGTGATCATGGGCACAGCCAAACTGAAAGCCAAAGGCCAGGTGGAGATCACCGATAAAGACGGTAAAGTATCCGTTCAGGACGCCAAACACATCATTCTCGCCACAGGCGCTCGTGCACGTGAACTGCCGAACCTGAAGATCGACGGTAAGAACGTGATTGGTTACCGCCAGGCGATGAACCTGCCTACCCAGCCTAAAAGCATGATCGTAGTAGGTTCCGGCGCTATCGGCGTTGAATTTGCTTACTTCTACGCAGCCCTGGGCACCAAAGTGACCATCGTTGAATTCATGCCGCGCATCGTGCCGGTGGAAGACGAGGATATCTCCAAAGAGCTGGAAAAGATCTATAAGAAAAAAGGTATCGAGATAATGACCAACGCCAGCGTGGAAGCGGTGGAAGGCACCAAGAACGGCGTAAAAGCCAAAGTGAAGACCGCCACCGGCGAAGTAACACTGGAAGCTGACGTAGTACTGAGCGCTGTGGGCATTTCCGCCAACATCGAAGGCCTGGGCCTCGAAACACTGGGCGTGAAGACCGATAAAGGCAAGGTTCTTGTTGACCCGTACTATTCCACCAACGTCCCCGGCGTATATGCCATCGGCGACATGGTTCCGGGCCCGGCCCTGGCGCACGCAGCTTCGAAAGAAGGTATCGTTTGCGTGGAGCAGATCGCTTACAACGAAAAGAAATACGACCACAAACCCCACCCGATCGACTATAACAATGTTCCGGGCTGTACTTTCTGCTCTCCCGAGATCGCTTCGGTAGGCTACACCGAGAAACAGGCCAAAGAAGCCGGTTACGAAGTGAAAGTGGGCAAATTCCCGTTCACCGCATCCGGCAAGGCTGTGGGCGCGGGCGCAACCGAAGGTTTCGTAAAAGTGATCTTCGATGCCAAATACGGCGAATGGCTGGGTACCCACATGATCGGAATGAACGTAACAGAAGCCATTGAGCAGACCGTTACCGCCCGTACCCTCGAAACCACCTATATGGAAGTGCTCAACTCCATCCACCCGCACCCGACCATGAGCGAGTCAGTGAAAGATGCGATCGAAGTGGCTTACGGCGAAGCAATTCACCTGTAAATCAAACGATTGACAAAATACCGCGAAGGCCGTACCGTTTGGTGCGGCCTTTGTTTTTGTAACATACGGGCCTGTAATACAATCATATTGGAGAACTCCATTCCACCTTTGTTTTCCCCGCAAAACCGGCTTGTTAATCCTCCGGTTATCTGTAAATTGCCGCTTTGATTCACCAAACCCATCTTATGAGGCAAAAAATCGCTATGTACTCGCTGATTGCAGTATTATCCCTGGCCCGTCTTTCCGCTTTTGCCACGGAAGGCATGTGGCTGCCGCAGCTGCTCGGCAGGCTGAATGAAAAGGAAATGAAGGGCATGGGCCTGAAGATCACCGCGGCCGATATCTACAATGTGAACAAAGGCAGCCTGAAAGACGCCATTGTAAGTTTTGGCGGCTTCTGCACCGGGGAGATCATTTCCTCCAAAGGACTGCTGCTCACCAACCACCATTGCGGCTACGACGCCATTCAGAAACACTCCTCCGTTCAGAATAATTACCTGGACAAAGGCTTCTGGGCCCGCAGCATGCAGGAAGAACTACCTAACGCCGGCCTTACCGCCACCTTTATCGTGCGCATCGAAGATGTGACGAAGCAGGCACTGGAAGGCGTGGCCGGCAATCTTACCGAAAGCCAGCGCCAGAGCGCGATAGACAAAAACCTGAACAGGATCAAAGAAACCGCGAAAAAGGAAGCCTGGCAGGAAACCCTTATCAAACCTTTTTTTGAAGGCAACCAGTATTTCCTGTTCGTTACCGAAACATATAAAGACGTACGCCTCGTAGGCGCCCCACCTTCTTCCATCGGGAAGTTCGGCGCGGATACGGACAACTGGGTATGGCCCCGCCACACCGGCGACTTCTCCATTTTCCGGGTATATGCCGGCAAAGACAACCGCCCCGCGGAATACTCCGCGGACAATGTGCCCCTTCAGCCCAAACATTTCCTGCCCATCTCGCTGGACGGCATCGACGCAAACGATTTTACGATGGTGTTCGGTTTTCCCGGCCGTACCAACGAGTACCTGCCTTCCGAAGCGGTAAAACTCACCGTGGATGGCCAGGACCCCGCCCGCGTAAGCATGCGCGACGCCGCGCTGAAAGTGATAGACGGGTTTATGCGCAAAGACGAGCAAATCAAAATACAATATGCGGCCAAACAAGCTTCCACGGCCAATTCCTGGAAAAAATGGATCGGGGAGATGCAGGGTGTACGCCAGACAGGTGGTATCCGGCGCAAACTGGATTACGAAGCGCGTTTTCAGCAACTCGTAAAAAACAACGCGGAATACCAGGGCACCTACAGCGGGCTGCTGGATTCGCTGAACAATCTTTACAAAACACAGGCGCCTTATGCCATCGCCCGCGACTACTACACCGAACTGATCCGCAACGCGGAGATGCTGGGTTTTGCGAACAGCGCCATCACCTTGCTGCAGGAAACACGGCTGAAAGGAGAGGAGCAATATGAAACGCTCAAACAGGCCTTTCTCGCCAAAGTAAAACCGCAATACGGGAACTATAACAACGATGTGGACCGCGAAGTGGCCACCGCCCTGCTGGATATCTATTTCAAAGAAGTGCCGTCGAATAAGATCGGAGGAGAAGCATACCAGATATGGATGGAAACGAACAAGGACGGTAAGACCACTGCCAATAAAATGTACAGCCAGTCAGCCTTTACGTCATACGACAAGCTGGCCGCATTCCTCAACAGGTCTTTCAAAACCGTGTCCGCCGATGTATGGAAAGACCCCGCTACCCGCCTGATGATAGGCCTGCGCAACGGTTATATCGACTTTGTCAACAAACCTTACGACGAGCTTCAGCCGGAGATCAACCGCCTGCAACGCCGCTATATGGCCGCGCAGATGGAAGTGATGAAAGACAAACGTTTTTACCCTGACGCGAACAGCACCCTGCGTATCACCTACGGGAAAGTGAACGGCTACGCGCCACGCGATGCGGTAAAATATGACTTCGCGACAACGCTGGACGGTGTGATGGAAAAATATAAACCAGGCGATTACGAGTTTGACGTGCCTGAAAAATTACGTGAACTCTACGCTCAAAAGGATTACGGCCAATACGGCGCCAACGGCAAAATGCCGGTATGTTTTATTGCCAGCAACCACACTACCGGCGGCAACTCCGGCAGCCCCGCGCTGGATGCTTACGGCAACCTCATCGGTCTCAACTTTGACCGTACCTGGGAAGGCACCATGAGTGATATCAATTATGATCCCGCCATCTGCCGGAACATCATGGTGGATATACGGTATGTATTGTTTATCGTGGATAAGTTCGCCGGTGCAAAAAACCTTATTGAAGAACTGAAACTGGTACATCCGAAAAAGGCTAAACCAAAAGTAACGCCGCTAAAAAAAGCAGCGTAATAAAAAAGCCGGTCAGCATTGACCGGCTTTTTTATTACCGAACAGATACTTTACCAGTTCGCGTAGGAAATCATCTTATTTCATCAGGCACCGCGTACAGTGCATATTCATGAAGCCGTTCTTCCGTCATGGCAGATACGATTGTTTGATGGTTGCGAGTTTTTTGCGGCAGATCACAAAATTGATGATAGCCGCTAAAAGGATGCCGATGGTCAGCGTAAATTCAACAGGGATGGTAAGGTGGCTGGATACATTCCGCCAGAAACCGCCTTTCTCCAGCGGGCGGTGAACGATCAGCCAGAAAAGGATGAGGTTTACCGGCAGCAGTACGCCAAATACGAGGGCGGCGTAACGGAAATAGGTCTTCGCCTGTTCATATTTCACTTCCGCATATTCCACGGCGATATATTTCAGCACTTCTTCAATCTCATACGGCTTCAGGCCGTAATGGGTCAGCGCTTCCGGGATGTCAGCGTCATCGTCGCTGATCCGGGCAAGGCCGAGCGCGTATTGCGCGTAGTGATGAAGGGTGCTTTTGTCCATACCGGTTAATATGCTTTTATCTCGTACACGATGGAGCTGCATTTATCTACATGCCGCCATGCTTTCCAGTAGGAGCGCAGGCCGTTCCAGCCGCCGGCTGCCATACCGCTGCCGCCTTTGCTGTTTTTTTCGCTGAGCAGGCTCACGTAGAAGGCGTCGAACACCATGGGATGTTTCTGCACGATCTTCAATTCATGGCGTTGCAGCAGGATGTCCATGGAGCGGGGAGAGAAATGGTAGAGATGGCGCGGCACATCGTATGCGGCCCATTCCGCTCCATAGATGCGGGCATCGGTGGAGGTGTAGTTGGGCACGGCGATCAGCAGCGCGCCGCCGGGTTTCAGCAGGGTGCGGATCTGCGCGAGGTATTTGTGCAGGTCGTGTACATGCTCCAGCACATGCCACATGGTGATGCAGTCGAACTGGGCGGGGGCGAGGGAGAAAAGCTCTTCCACGCTTTGTGTGTCCAGTTTGTAAAGGTTGCGTGCGTTTTCGCGTGCGTCCGCATCGGGCTCAAGGCCGGTAACGTCCCAGCCGAGCAGTTTCATGTGGTGGAGAAACGCGCCGGTGCCGCTGCCGATGTCCAGCAGGCGGCCCTGTTTTACGCCCGCGGCGGTTTTTACCCAGTTCTGTTTGGAACGCATGGTGATCTTGCGCACGCTGTGATACATGCGGTTGATCAGCCCCTCGTGGGTTTCGGTATGTGAAATGTATTCTTCGGATTTGTAATACCGCCCTATTTCATGCTGCGGGGGAACGTCCTGTGTGAAGCGGCCGGTACAGGCTGCGCATTCCCAGATGTCGAAGGTTTCTTTCGATACGGTATAGTCCCTGGCGGTAAGTGATTTTCCGATCTTTCCTGATCCGCAAACAGGGCATTGCTGGTAATGGATACTACTCATGGTTATGATAAAGCTGGCTGCAAGATAAGTAAATTAAATCCCCCTGTACTCCCCCCACACATTCCGCAGGCTGTCCGCGATCTCGCCGAGGGTACAGTAGTTTTCCACCGCTTCCACCACCAGGGGCATCAGGTTCTCCGGAGTCTGCGCGCGGGCCGCGATGGCCTCCAGCAGGGATGTTACCTTTTTGTTATCCCGGCGGCCGCGGAGGTTTTCCAGTTTTTCCGACTGCACTTTCCGGATACTGTCGTCTATCCTGAACACATCCGTGTCCGGCTCTTCTTTGACGGTGAATTTATTGACGCCCACGATGATCTTTTCCCCGTTTTCGATCTCCTGCTGGTACTGGTATGCGCTCTGGGCGATCTCGTCCTGGATGAAACCCTGTTCTATCGCGCTCACGGAGCCGCCCATGGCGTCTATCTTGCTAATCAGTTCCCAGGCACGGGTTTCCACTTCTTTGGTGAGCGATTCCACGTAATAAGAGCCGGCCAGTGGGTCCACGGTATCGGCAATGCCGCTTTCGTAGCCGATGATCTGCTGGGTGCGTAGCGCAATGCGTGCAGCCGCTTCCGTTGGCAGGGAGATGGCCTCGTCATACCCGTTTGTATGCAGGCTTTGCGTACCGCCGAGTGTGGCGGCAAGCGTCTGCACGGCTACCCGCACGATGTTGTTGTGCGGCTGCTGCGCGGTGAGCGTGCTGCCGCCGGTCTGGGTGTGAAACCGCAGCATCTGCGCTTTCGGGTCCGTGGCACCCAGTTCTTTGGTAATGTGCGCCCACATGTTGCGCGCCGCGCGGAACTTCGCCACTTCTTCAAAAAGGTGGTTGTGCGCGTTGAAGAAAAAGCTCAGCCTTTTGGCGAACACATTGATATCCAGTCCCACTGCCTGCGCCGCCTTCAGATAGGCCTTGCCGTTGGATAGGGTGAAAGCCAGCTCCTGTACCGCGTTTGCGCCTGCTTCGCGGATATGGTAGCCGCTGATGGAGATCGTGTTCCATTTGGGCACTTCACGGCTGCAATAGTCAAAAATGTCGGTGATGAGCCGCATGGAAGGCTGCGGGGGATAAATAAAAGTACCGCGCGCGGCGTATTCTTTGAGAATGTCGTTCTGGATAGTGCCGGAGATCTTCTGCAGGTCCGCGCCCTGTTTTTTGGCAAGGGCGATGTAGAGCGCCAGCAGGATAAACGCGGTGGCGTTGATGGTCATGGAAGTGGATACTTTTTCCAGCTCGATGCCGGCAAACAGGATCTCCATATCTTCCAGCGAATCAATGGCTACGCCTACTTTGCCCACTTCGCCTTCCGCCATGGCATGATCGGAATCGTAACCGATCTGCGTGGGCAGGTCAAAGGCCACGCTGAGGCCGCTTACGCCCTGGCCGAGCAGGTAATGGTAACGTTTGTTGGATTCTTCCGCGGTGCTGAAACCCGCGTATTGCCGCATGGTCCACAGTTTGTCCCGGTACATGGAGGCGTGGATGCCCCTGGTAAAGGGAAATTCGCCCGGCATTTCATTCATCGGCAGGGGAGTGGCATACAAGGGCCGTATCTCGATCCCTGAATCCGTCCTGATCTTCTTTTCCATATTTACAATGTTACTTTAAAAACGATAAATTGCGGTAAATTTTGTTGCTCGGCTATGTTTACGTATTTGTTGTTGGCGCTTACGATCGGATTGGCGGCGCTAAGTATATGGTTGATGTACCGGGCTTCCCGGAAACCCCTTGCAGACCTGGTGTTCACCGCAGTGTTCGCCGCTTTCCTGGCTTTGTTCATTTACCTCTACGGTATGTGGGTATTCCTTAGTGTATACCTGAAGTACGTGTTCGGTATCCTGTTCCTCCTCAGCACCGCCTGGTTCTTTATCCGGCGAAAGGTGACCCTTCGCGCCCGTCCTATCTGGATGAAGTTTATTTTTACCATTTTGCTGGGCATTGCGAGCGTTTTATACTTCACCGGCACCACCGGGGTGCCCAGGACGGTTGAGCTCGATTTTCCGCTTAAAAAGGGCCGTTATTTCGTTTTACAGGGCGGGAAGGGACTGCCCACCAATATCTTTCACTTCAGCCTGCGCGGCGCGATCTACGCCATGGACATCGTGAAGCTGAACAAATACGGCAACCGCGCCAATACCGTTTTTTCCCGCAACCTGGAAGATTACGCCATTTTCGGCGATACGATCTACAGCCCCTGCGCGGGCAAAGTAGTGCGGGCATACGGCGACAATCCCGACAATATTCCGCCTAATATGAACCGCGGACCGAAGAATACAAACATGGTGGTGATAGAAGGCGAGGACTACATCGTGTTCATGGGCCACCTGAAACGGGGCAGCATAATGGTAAAAGAAGGGGATATCGTGAAGATGGGCCAGCCGCTGGGCTGCGTGGGCAATTCCGGCTTCAGCACCGAACCGCACCTGCATATACAGGTGCATTCCATAGAAAAAGACAAGCCCTGGTATGCCAGCCCGCCGTTGTACATACGGTTCAATGGGAAAACTTACCTGCTGAACGAAATGATCAGGGAAAAAAATCTATAAAAGAAAAAGAGACCGCCTGGTCTCTTTTTCTTTTATAGTTGATATCGTTTTACCGTTGCATCAGTTTTCTTGCTTCGGCGTTGATGATCTCTATCGCAATATCCGAAGGGGATTCCGGCTGCAGCATGAATAGTTCCAGTATCTGTTTGTTCAGCTCAATGGAAGGCGCATCCGGCGGCAGTTTCAGGGCAATCTGGTTGATGATGGAGATCGTTTGTTCCTTCACCGTTTTCACCGCTTCCCAGGCCTGCGCCGTTACATATATCTGCTGCGAAACATTATGATCGTATTCGGATTTGATGCTGGACACCATGCCGATCTGCATATCCAGTACGGAAAACCCCGGCTGGTTCACCCGGCTGATCAGGTTCTGCGGGGCAATACGCTCTACGAACAGCACGATCCTTTCGTATGCCTGCAGCTGCAAAGGCAGCACCACATCACCCTGGCCGCCTTCGGTTTTACCTGAAGCGGATTTCAACCCTTTTTCCCTTTCTTCTTTTTCTTTCTTTTCGCCTTTTTTCAAGGTGTCTTTCAGCGTCCAGATAACGAGCACTACCGCACCTGCAATAATTACAATAAATAAAAGTTCCTGACTGGATGGCATAATCGGGTGTGTTTTAGAATCACAAATATAACAGGTTTTTATTATTTGTAAGTTAAAACCTGCGGATTTAAAATATGCCAGGCCTTGTGATACTATTTTCACCATTCTTCTCCTTGCTCTCTCCTTGCTCCTTCCTTCGACGATCGTTGCTCTATCGTTCGACCAGGCTATAGGTTAATCCAGTACCAGTATGGGCCATTTTTATCCTCCCGGGCGCGGATTTCTCCTCCCCGGCGGGCAGTTTAAATGGCTGTTGATGGCGGGAAAAATGTTAACATTCGGGCAAACTGATCGGGATATTCACCGCCAGGCCCCCGTCAGAGGTTTCCTTGTACTTGGAATTCATGTCCTGCGCGGTTTCCCACATGGTTTTCACCACGGCGTCCAGCGATACTTTGGCCAGTTCCGGGTTGCTCTGGAGGGCGAGCTGCGAAGCGGTGATGGCTTTGATCGCGCCCATGGTGTTCCTTTCGATGCAGGGCACCTGCACGAGGCCGCCGATAGGGTCGCAGGTGAGGCCGAGGTGGTGCTCCATGGCTATTTCCGCCGCCATCAGCACCTGGCGCTGGCTGCCGCCCATACATTCCGTAAGGGCCGCGGCTGCCATGGCCGAAGACACGCCTATTTCCGCCTGGCATCCGCCCATGGCGGCCGAAATGGTCGCGCGTTTTTTGAAGATGCTGCCCACTTCAGAGGCGGTAAGCATAAACTGGATGATCTTTTCGGTATGCAGGCCATCGCAGAAGGTGATGAAATACTGCAATACGGCGGGTATCACGCCCGCGGCGCCGTTTGTGGGGGCGGTCACCACCCTGCCGAAAGAAGCGTTCTCTTCGTTTACGGCAAGGGCGAAACAGCTTACCCAGTCCAGCGTGTAGGAGAAATGTTCCCCGCCCGCGCGGATGGCTTCCACCCAGCTGTTATAGTCGGTGTAGGTTCTTCCTTTTAAAAGTTTGGTGTTGAGCGCCGCGGCCCTCCGGCCTACTTTCAACCCGCCGGGCAGCTCACCCGTGGTATGGCAGCCGCGGTAAATGCAGTCGCGCATCACCTGCCAGATCTGCATAATGCCGGCTTTGGTGTCCGCCTCGCTGCGCCAGGCCTGTTCGTTTTCCATCACCACTTCGGAGATGGAATAACCGGTTTTGATGCACCATTGCAGCAGCTGTCTTGCCGTATCGATGGGAAAAGGCAGGTCCACGCTGTTTTTCCCGCCGCCTGCGGTTTCTCCTTCCTTTATCACAAAACCGCCACCGATGGAATACCAGGTGGATGCCAGCTGTTCGCCGTTTTGCAGCGTTACCAGGAAAGTGAGGGCGTTCGGGTGGAAGGGGAGGGATTCATCGTAGAGGAATTCGATGTCTGTGAGCGGATCGAAATGGATCCCGTATTTGCCTTGCAGCAGGAGCTTCTGTTCGCGGCGTATCTTTTCGATCTTCGCGTCTATATCGTTCACATCGCAGGTAACGGGGTCTTCGCCGCCGAGGCCCAGCTGAATGGCTATATCCGTACCGTGGCCATGACCTGTTTTGGCAAGGGAGCCGTACAGCAATATACCGAGGCGCTGTACAGAAGGGAGCGTGCCCGCTTCTTCCAACTCACTGATAAAACGCATGGCGGCGCGCCAGGGGCCTAATGTATGTGAGCTGCTGGGTCCTACGCTTATCTTGAAAATATCAAATACTGAGATACACTCGTGTGGCACAATAAACAGGTTTAATCTCCAAAGTTAAGGGATTTGGGTCCACTTCTGTTCCGCGCAAAAAAAATACGCGCTACCGCAAGCAGTAACGCGCATTATGTTGACAGATAGAGAAAGACTTACTTATTCCACCACACTTTTCCGTAGAGGCCGTCTCCCGCACCGCCGAACTGGCGGCTAACGGCGTCCGTGTAATTGGTGGCGTTGTTGAACACCTCGTCCGGCGGATAGCCCTGGCGGTTAGGCACGTCCCTGCCTTGTGGTTTCACGAAGGTGGGGAAACCCGTTCTTCTCCATTCGGCCCAGGCTTCGAAGCCGTGCATGAAGAGGTGGATCCAGCGTTGATTGCCGATCTGCTCGTACCCGGTGGCGGCGCTGTAGGCCATACCGGGGGAAGCCATCATTACACCATAACCGGTGGTATCGTTTTTATTCCACTGGCGCAGGGATTGTTCAATAGCCTGTTTGTAGAACCCTTCCGCGGCGGCGTCTCCACCGCCTATCCAGCCGAGCTTGGCGGCTTCGGCCTGTGCGAAAAGGGCTTGTGCATAGGTTACGAGGTATACCGAAGCATCCTGTTTGCGCTGTTCCGCGCCCAGCAGGCTGAATGCCGTGGTGCTGAGGCCGTCCAGCGCGCCGAACGGAAGGCCCACGTATTGGCCGCCGGTGTTTTTATCTCCGTATATGGGAAGGCGGGGATCGTTTACCGGTTTCATTTTGTTCACCAGCAGTTCGCTGAGCGCCCACCATTTGCGGTTCTGATCCGTGATCTGGTCGTACCAGTAACTTTCGTTCGCCGCTTCCGCCAGGTGTTTGAACACGAGGTTGCTGGTATTGCTGGTCATAATGCCGGCTGCGATCGCTTTGTTGAATTCGTCGCGGCCTTTGGTGGCATTGGCTTTGGAGATGCGCAGCGCCATCAGCAGGCGGATGGTATTGCCCAGTTTTTTCCAGTGGTCCATGTTGCCGTTGTACAGCACATCGTTGCTGATACTGCCGGCCACGATGGATTTGTCCGCTTCGTCCAGCATGGAGAAGAGGGCATTGTAGATGGATTCCTGGGAATCGTATACGGGCGTGAATTTCTCCGCGCCTTTGAGCGATTCTGAATAAGGGACATCGCCCCAGCGGTCTGTAATATGCCAGAAATAATAAGCCTTCAGGATCTTCGCTACCGCCAGCTGGTTGGGTATGGGGCCTTCTTTGGCGTCCAGCTGTTTGGAGGTGATCACTGTTTCGAGGTTCATAAGCGGCCCCTGGTAAATACCGTAGAAACTGGCTGATACCTGGTTGTATAATGAAAGGTTAGGATACTGTGTTTCCGACAGATACTGCGCGTTGTATTCGCCCTGCGGAGATTCCTGCAATACGGGCAGGTACAGCTCCGAATTGGCGATCAGCTGCGTGTTGGAAGCCTGGCTGGGCAGGTTTGTATCGACATTGATGTCGCCAAATTTGTTGCAAGCCCCCAGGATGAAAGTGATTCCTGCTAGAACAATTATTCTTTTCATGGTGTGTGGCTTTAGAAATTGACGATAAGGTTTACTCCGTAAGAACGTACCGTGTTGGCCTGGCCTGATTCAAGCCAGCTGATGCTCTGGCTGCCGCTTGAAAGTTCTGTCGGGTCAAGGCCCTTCGGTGCTTTCTGCCATATCATCCACGGGTTACGCGCTATCAGCGCCACATTGATGCTGCTGAAAGGAAGCTTAGCCAGTTTCGCCTTATTGAAAGTATATCCCAGCCTCAGTTCCCTCAGTTTGATATAATCGCTTTCGTACAGCCATTCTTCGTATACATGTGTGCCCAGTACGGTGCGGTAATAGGCACGGGCGTCCACGTAGGCGGTCACCATCTGTTTGGTGGAGGCGCTCATGCCGGTTACTTTCACGCCGCCGCCTTCCGCCAGCGGGTCACGTACGTTTTTACCGTTTTCGTTGATGGCCGCGGTTTCTTCCGCCATACCGGTTTTAACGGCCAGCATCCTGGATCGGCTGAAGAACATACCGCCCACCTGGTAGTCGATCATCGCACTCAGGTCGAAGTTGCCGATGGTAAAGCTGTTTTGCCATCCGCCGGTGGCATCGGGCAGTACGGAGCCGAAGTTGTGGGTGGCTTCTGTGTACAGCGGCATATTGTTCGTGCCCAGCAGGATGTTCCCGGTAGCGGAATCGCGCTGGTATGCCTTGCCGATGAGGCTGCCGAAAGGTTTGCCCACATATGCGTTGAGATAAGCCGTCACGCCGGAATAGGTGGAGGAGTACAGCGGGTAAACGCTCTGGTTGGGCGCCAGTTCCTTCACCATGCTTTTGTTCATGCTGATGTTGAAAATGGTGTTCCAGGTGAATATCTTTCCGCGTACGGGAGTGGCCGATAGCGCTATTTCAAATCCTTTGTTCTCGATCAGCCCCGCGTTGATGATGGTGCCGCTGTAGCCACTGGTGCCGGAAAGCGCGAGGGGGATGATCTGGTTTTTATTTTTCTGGAGGTAATAAGTGAAGTCCAGTCCGAGCCTGTTGTCCAGGAACTTGAGGTCCACACCGGCTTCGTAGGAATGTGCGAAGGACGGTTTAAGGTTCTGGTTCACGAGGTTGTCCAGCACATAGAGCGAGTTCACCGCCGCGCCGGTAGCCGGTCTGTAAATGCCGCCCACGCCGTAGTTCAGCGAAGTGGCGAACACGCTTACGTCCGAGCCGGCCTGTGCGTAGCTGAGGCGCAGTTTGCCGTAGGTGAGCGGTTTCCATTTCAGCACATCGCTGAAAATAAAGCTGGTGGACACGGAAGGGTAATAATAAGAGTTGTTGTTTTCGTTGAGCGTGGAGGTATTGTCGTTACGCAAAGATGCTTCGAGGAACAGCAGGTTCTTATATCCTACGGAAGCCATGCCGTATGCGCTGCGGATCTTTTTCTCCAGCAGGTAGGAGTTCACAACGGGCCGGTCTATCGAAGCGGCGAGGCTGTAATAACCGGGGCTGGAAAGGCCGCCGGCGGTGGCTCCCGTGATATAAGTGTATTTGCGGCTGTAGATGTTCCCACCCAGGTTTACGTTGAAGGAAAAGTCGTTCACCGTTTTGTTGTACTGCGCGAGGAACTCGTAGTTCATCTCTTTGTTCTGGTATTTATCGTTGGAGTAGGCGGGTACTCTTCTGCTGCCGAAGGCGATCCTGGTCTCGATGTTCTGTGTATACATATCCGCGCGTACAAATCCGCTCAGTTTGAGGCCGGGCAGTACGTTGTAGGTGAGGCCCACATCGCCGAAGAAACGATCACGGCTGTCGTTGCTGGTGTTTTCGTATGCGTCGAAATAGGGATTGTCCCAGTAAAGCGGTTCAAAGTCCGTCACGATGCCGCTGCCGCCGGTGGTGGGAGGGGTGATGTTCCAGTGAAGGTTTGTACCGTCCGCGTATTTGTAGTTCCGCATACGTTTCATATCCATGTTTCGCTGGAACCATTGCACGATATAACGGGAGCCCCACTCGGAGCCCTGTGAGGGGCGCTGGGCATTGTTGTTCGCGTAGTTGATATTGGTGGACACCTGGAGTTTGCTGGTAAGGTCCAGTGAGGCGCTAACGCCCAGGTTGTTCCTTTTCAGCCAGCTGTTCGGCTCCACGCCGTTGATATTGGTGTTGTTGTAACTGAGGCGGAAGGTCGCGTTTTCGCTGCCGCCGGTTACATTGATGCCGTTGTTGAACGTGGTGCCTGTTTCATAAAAGTCCTCGATGTTGCTGGGGTGGGGCAGGAAAGGCGTTTCCTTGCCGTATTCGGCGTCGAGGGGATAGAAGCTGTACACCTGGCGTACGGGCGTGCCGTCCATTTTAGGCCCCCAGCTTTCGTCCCAGTCTGTCTGTACTACTTTCTGGCCGTTGGCGAGGGTGTTCCAGGTCTGTTTGGAGCCTGCGCCGTAAAGGTTTTGCAGTTCCAGGAAGTTGGCCGCTTTTTCTATGGAGAAGGCGCTGTTCAGCTGTACGTTCACTTTTTTGGCGCCGCGTTTTCCTTTTTTGGTGGTGATCATGATCACGCCGTACTGGCCGCGGAGGCCATAAAGGGCGGAGGCGGTGGGGCCTTTCAGTACGCTGATGTCCTCTATATCTTCGGGGTTGATGTCCTGTGCAAGGTTGCCATAATCCGCGCGGTCGCTGCCGGCGAAATTTGAGTTGGAGATGGGTGTGCCGTCCACCACGATCAGCGGCTGGTCTCCTCCTGAAATGGAGTTTACGCCGCGTATCTTGATCTTCTGGGTACCGCCCATGCTGGCGCCGGAAGAGCCTACCACCTGCACGCCGGCCACTTTGCCGGCCAGTGCGCCCAGTACGTTCTGGTCTTTGGCATAGGTGAGGTTTTCTCCTTTCACGCCTTGTGTGGCATAGCCGAGGGCGCGCTGGTTGCGGGTGATGCCGAGTGCGGTCACGACTACTTCGGAAAGGTTGGTGTCACCGTCCTCGAGGCTGAACTCGGCGGTGGCGGTCTGGTTATTCACCACGGTCACTTCGGAGATAATGGCTTTGTACCCCATGGCGGTGGCCTGGAGCTTGTAGGTGCCGGGCTCTACGCCGGTGATGGAAAAACGGCCCTGATCGTCTGCCACGGCACCTTTGGTGGTGCCTACGATCTGCACGGTGGCATAGGCCAGCGGCGCACCGGACGCATCGCGTACCACGCCCCTGATACCGCCATCAAAAGGTGCCGGCACGCTCCTGCTGGCCGCGTTGGCCAGTAAGGGGGCCGCTCCTTTTTTGATGACGATATTGGCGTTCACCTGCTCGTAGCGGAGGTCTGTAGTGCGCAACAGCTCCTCAAGCAGGCGGCTGACGGGGATGTCTGTCGCGTGATAAGTGATATTGTTGTAACCTGCAACGTCCTGGGTTCTGTAAGTAAAAGAGCAGTCGGCCAGCGCTTCGATCTTTTTGAATGCCTGTTTGAGCGAAGCATTTTTCAGCTCAATAGACACTGTGATCTTGTTCAGGTCCTGCCCGCTGCCGGAAGCGGCCATCAATAAGCCGTTGATTGTGAGCAATATGGCCAGAATAGAAATCCTCATAATACACCTTTTGAATTGGAGCCGCCGGAAGATGGGCACCGGCCGCTGTTTTTCATTGCATAGCGGCGCAATGAAATTGCTTTTTTCTACATACAAATTCATAGCTTTGGTAAGTTTAATAATTCACGAAAAGGGATTATTCTACTGCAAACAGGAGCCGCTGCCAGGTCGCAATTGGAGCGGCTCTCTGCTTTTTTGTAACAATCAGCCGGATGCAGGAGTGCACGGATGGTTCATGATCTCTAGATTTTGGTTAATGTATCGTATATACCCCTTCTGTCAGTGACAGCCGGGTGTCTGTAAGTTTGCACAGTACCTGCAGCGCCTGTTCTACGCCAATGTTCCGCTTAAACGAAGTACTTACCGGCACGGACTTCAGTCCTTCCTGCAATATCATCACTTTTACGTCGTACACTCTTTCGAGGTCCGCGATGATGTCCGCCAGCGTTTCCCCGTCATATTGAAGGTCTCCCTGCTTCCAGGGCGCCGCTTCGGCCACCAGTGTTTTTTTGCCGGTATGCGCGAAGTTGGTGATGTCCACTTTCAGCTGCTGGCCTTTGGTGAGGGTGGCAGGGGCGTTTTCCCCGTAATTCACGCGCACTTTGCCCTGGCTTACGCTCACCACCACATTTTTCCGCCCGGGATAGGCCTTGATGTTAAAAGCCGTGCCCAGCACCGTGGTGGATACTTTCCCGGTGTGGATGATGAAGGGTTTCTGCTCGGCGTGCTCCACGTCGAAGTAGGCTTCGCCGGTGAGGTATACCTCTCTTTTATCTTCTCCGAACTTTTCCGGGAATTCCAGTGTGCTGGCTGCGTTCAGCCATACTTCGGAACTGTCCGGCAGCAGGATGTGTTTGTATTCGCTGCGGGCGGTATGCTGGCGGGCCATATGCGAGGGCTGCACCGGTTTTTGCGCCGGCATGAGCCAAAGGGCGGCGCCTGCGGCTGCCACAAAAAAGGCGGCCATGGCCAGCGCTTTCCGGAGAATGGCCCGGTTGCGCCGGTAGGGTACCACCAGCTGGCCGTTTTCGTCCACGTAGGCATCCGCGGGAACGTTGGCGGCCTCCGCCTGGTAAGCCTGGCGGATCAGCTCGCGCACCGCCCCGTCGTGGGCGCTCTGGCGCAGGAGTTCGAAGAACTCTTCGTACTCCTGCCGGGTACAGGTGTTGTCCCGGTATCTTTTGAATAAATATTGTATCCGTTCTTCCATCGCGGTTGGTTGTATTGGTGTATATATCCGGAAGACGGAGCAGCGGGAAAATGTTCCTATCGGGTTTAAAAAAAAAGTGAAGATTTTTTCGAAAGGAAGGGGGAAACCTGTAACCTGGTGATAAAGTGGAATTTATAAAAGCGGGAGGGTTCAGCCTGGTGGATCAGAAAAGGAAAGGGAAAATAAAAGAAAGCGGCCCGGCCGTTTTGGCCACAAAACTCCGGATGGCCTGGAGGGCGGTGGATAGCTGGTTTTTGACGGTATGACGGGAGATTTTCAGCTCTTCGGCTATTTCCTGATAGTTGAGCCCCTCCTCCCGGTTGAGGCAATAAATGAGCTTCCTTTGAGGCGGCAGGCGGTCTATCGCCTTTTGCAGGATGTGATGATATTCCCGGGCTTCCACCATACTGGCGGTGGCCTGCGCGTTTGGCGGCATGGATTCCCAGATGGTCTGGCGCAGGCGCTCATCCGCGGCGGCTTTGCGCAGGAAATCTATCACCCTGTTTTCGGTGAGGCGGTACAGCCAGGCATCCATATTACGGATCTGGCCAAATTCGGCCCTGTGCTCCCATAGCTTGATAAATACGTCCTGGATCACATCCTGGGCGTAAGTTTCGGACTTGGTGAGCCTGAGGGCCAGGGCATACAGCCTGCCTTCATGCTGGCGGAATATCTGCATAAATTGCAGTTCCACCGGGTCCTTGCATGGGGTGCGGTATCTCGTTTCATTGTGCATGCAGAAAGCGGGAATAATTACAGCGATTTGGTTGATCTCGGTCTTTTTAAATGTAGTACATTTTCCCGGAAATATAAAATGCCTGTTGCGGTGAACAACAGGCATTTTTATAAAAAATTCAGTCTGAACTAGTAATAATAGTTATTCAGCTTTACTTCGAAGATCAGCACGGAGTTCGGGGGGATGGTTCCTTTATCCTGGTACTGGTAGCCCAGCACGGAAGGAATGAAGTAACGCACGGTGCCGCCTTTGGTGGTTTTCATCGGGCCTACCTTAAAACCCGCGATAAGACCGGGCTGGCCCAGGCGCATGTCGCCAAAGGTCTGGCCTACAGCGGAGTCGAAGCGCGTGCCGTTTAGCAGGAAACCTTTATAATCGATGTTAAAACGGTCTGTCAGTTTGATGGTATCCCCGCCCTGGCCGTTCGTAAGTACTTTAAAATATACGCCGGTGGTATCGCGCACGTAACCGGTGAGGTTGTTCGCGGCAATGTAGTCCTTGATGGACTGCTCGTCTATCGCAGCCTGTTTGTCATAGTCATACGGGGGCTGGTCGTCATCTTTTTTGTTGCAGGCAAAGATCAGAACGACCGCCAGGAGGCTCACAAGGCCTAAAATGTTTCTCTTCATATATTGTTCCGGTTATTTAATATCGATAAGGCTTACGTCGCATTCAAGAATGGCATTGGGCGGGATGGTGCCGGGCACGCCTACCTGGCCGAAAGCAAGCCGTGAAGGAATATACAGTAAAATGCGCCCGCCTTTGGTGATCAGCGGCAGGCCTATCTGCCAGCCGGCGATATGGTTTTTAAGCTGCCGGTTGTCAAAAGAGGTGGGCAGCAGGCTTTGTTCCACGATCCTGGGGTTGCCCAGGATGCGGCGGGTAAAGGTCACTACCGGCACCTGGTTGAACTTGATCGTGTCTTTTTCATTACCCTTGTCCAGTATTTTATAGACCACGCCGCTGGGATGGTACAGGACGCCGGAGTCCTGGCGGCTGTCTTTCAGGTAATCCCTGATCTGCTCGGTGTCTTTATACACTTCCTCGAGTGCGGCGTCCAGGCTTACATCGTCACCTTTCGAACAGGAGGCCAGGAGCGCAATTTGTACCGCAAGTATGAATAATGTCAGAATTCGCCGGTATAACATGCCTGAATTTAGTGTTTTTTCAAAAATACACCCGTTAAACGGCCGGGAAGGGAGGAAAGTTACAAAGAAAAAATCCCGCCCGTGGAATACCAGGGGCGGGACTTGGAATTTTTATTCCCGGAAGGATTAATAATCCATACCCATACCGTGACCACCTGGCATAGAGGGGGCAGCGGATTTAGGCTCGGGTTTATCAGCGATCACGCATTCAGTGGTCAGCAGCATACCAGCGATGGATGCGGCGTTTTCCAGGGCAATGCGGGCTACTTTGGTAGGATCGATTACACCGGCGGAGAGCAGGTTTTCGTATACTTCAGTGCGGGCATTGAAACCGAAGTCACCTTTGCCTTCTTTCACTTTCTGTACTACGATGGAACCTTCGATACCGGAGTTTTCGGTGATCTGGCGCAGGGGCTCTTCGATAGCGCGTTTTACGATCGCGATACCGGTCTGCTCGTCTTCGTTGTCACCTTTCAGTTTGTCCAGGGATTCGATGGCGCGGATGAACGCAACACCACCACCGGCGATGATACCTTCTTCAACGGCAGCGCGGGTAGCGTGCAGGGCGTCGTCCACACGGTCTTTCTTTTCTTTCATTTCCACTTCAGTGGCAGCGCCAACGTACAGTACAGCTACACCGCCGCTCAGTTTGGCGAGGCGTTCCTGCAGTTTCTCGCGGTCATAATCGGAAGTGGTTACTTCGATCTGTGACTTGATCTGGTTGATACGGCCCTGGATGGCAGCTTTATCACCTTTACCGCCTACAACGGTCGTGTTGTCTTTGTCGATGGTTACGGATTCAGCGCGGCCGAGGTAAGTCAGGTCGGCGTTTTCCAGTTTGTAACCCTGCTCTTCGGAGATTACCACACCTGCGGTGAGGGTAGCAATGTCCTGCAGCATTTCCTTCCTTCTGTCGCCAAAGCCGGGAGCTTTAACAGCAGCTACTTTCAGGGTGCCGCGCAGTTTATTTACCACCAGGGTAGCCAGTGCTTCACCTTCGAGGTCTTCGGAGATGATCACCAGGGGAGCGCCCTGCTGGGCTACTTTTTCCAGGATGTGCAGGATGTCCTTCATGGTGCTAACCTTCTTGTCGTAGATCAGGATGTAAGGATTCTGCAGTTCAGCCTGCATTTTTTCGCTGTTGGTAATGAAGTAAGGGGAGAGGTAACCACGGTCAAACTGCATACCTTCCACTACTTCTACGGTAGTTTCAGTGCCTTTTGCTTCTTCAACGGTGATAACGCCGTCTTTGGTCACTTTCTGCATCGCTTCGGCGATCAGTTTACCGATCTCTGCGTCGTTGTTTGCGGAGATAGCGGCTACCTGTTCGATCTTTTTATTGTCGTTGCCTACTTTTTCGGACTGGCTTTTCAGGTTTTCAACAACCACTTTTACAGCTTTGTCGATACCGCGCTTCAGGTCCATGGGGTTGGCGCCTGCGGCTACGTTTTTCAGGCCTTCGCCGATGATGGACTGGGCCAGAACGGTAGCGGTGGTGGTACCGTCGCCTGCAATGTCAGCAGTTTTGGAAGCCACTTCTTTTACCATCTGGGCGCCCATGTTCTCGATGGGGTCTTCCAGTTCTATTTCTTTCGCTACGGTTACACCGTCTTTGGTCACGCTGGGAGCGCCGAATTTCTTCTCGATCACCACGTTACGGCCTTTGGGGCCCAGGGTCACTTTTACAGCGTTAGCCAGGGTGTCAACGCCTTTTTTCATTTTGTTGCGGGCGTCTGTATTAAAAAATATCTGTTTTGCCATAGTTGTACTATTTTCTTTGGTCGTGTTTTAAAAATGATTCAGGATGGTAGTGGATTAGATAACCGCGAGAATGTCTGATTCGCGCATGATCAGGTAATCGTCGCCTTCCAGGCTGATTTCGGTACCGGAGTATTTGCCATACAGCACGGTATCGCCCACTTTCACACTTACGGGTTCATCTTTTTTACCGGGGCCGGCTGCTACTACCGTACCACGCTGCGGTTTTTCTTTAGCGGTATCGGGGATGATGATGCCGCCTGCGGTTTTTTCTTCAGCTGCTGCGGGTTTTACGATCACCCTGTCTGCCAGAGGTTTAATACTTAAATTTTTAGCCATTGTGATTCTATTTTTAAAAAGATGAGTGTTTGAATAACTGTATTTGACGGTTTTTCCTTTAACGAAGATTATGCCAACCGGCCTGTTTGGCCGTTTAACGTGCGGGAACGAGCCAAATTTTCAGGAAGCAAAGATACACAATTAGAAACGGGACTGTCAAGAAATGACATTTTTTCATTTTTTACCTGTCAGGCGCCCTTCCGTGGCAGTTTAAAGCCGGCCGGATCGCCCGCCCCGGGAAGTATTTTTTATAAAGTCCTTGTAAAACAGTAGATTTGCGGCCATTTTCCTAAGCGTACAATGATCAGTAGAAGAAACATCCGGGTAAAAGTAATGCAAACGCTGTATGCCATGGATACCATGGAGCAGGAGACGGTGAAACCAGGCACTGCTACAAGTTTGCTCAATGAGAAGCTGGACCAGACCTGCCAGATATTCACCTATATACTCTACACACTGGCCCGCGTGGCCCAGTATGCGGAGACCGACGCGCAGGCCAGGGCCAACAAGCACCTGCCCAGCGCACAGGATCTTGCGGTGAATACCAAAGTGGCGGGCAACGACTTTGTGTTCCAGGTACTGGGAGACAAAGGGTTCCAGGTGAATCTCGAGACATGGAAGCTTCGCAAGTACGAAGATATGGACCTCACCCGAAAGCTGTACAACCAGCTGGCGGAAACGGAAGTATATAAGACCTATATCGCCGAACCCTCCAGGGAAAAGGCTTCCGAGAAACATATCATCGAATATATCTATAAAAACATCCTGGAAAAGAACGAGCTTTTCCGCCAGCATATGGAAGATACCTTCCTGCACTGGGGCGATGATGAGGATATGATGGGCATCCTGATGGGCAATTACCTGTCAAAACCCCAGCTGTTCAACTTCCTGCAGCTTATCAGCCGTGAAAAGCTGGAGTACGCCAAGGACCTGCTCACCACCGTGATCAACAAAAAGGATTACTGCATGGAGCTGATCAAACCGAAGCTCCAGAACTGGGACCCTGAGCGCATCGCGGCCGTGGATATGCTCCTGATGGAAATGGGGGTCTGCGAATTCCTGTATTTCCCCACCATCCCCACCAAAGTGACCATCAATGAGTATATAGACCTGGCTAAAGCCTACAGCACGCCGCAAAGCGGGCAGTTTGTGAACGGCATCCTGGACAATATCCTCAAAGACCTGCAACAGTCGAACCTGGTGGAGAAAACGGACCGAAACAAGAAATAAAGTTCATTTTATATGCGACCGATCTTATACCTGTTTTGCGTTGCGGTAATGGCCGTTACAGCCTGCGGCAGCCAGTCCGGCAAAGAGTCTTCCAGGGCTACAGACGCTATGGACACCACAAAAGGGATCTACCCGGTGATGACTTTTGAAAAGGAAAGCCATAACTTTGGCAATGTGGAAGAAGGGGAACAGGTGGAATATTCGTTCAAATTCACCAATACCGGCAAACGTGACCTGCTGATCACCAAGGCGGAAGCCAGCTGCGGATGCACCGTGCCGGAATGGCCGAAAGAACCGCTGAAACCGGGAGAAAGCGGGTATATGAAAGTGAAGTTCGACAGCAAAGGCCGCCCGGAAGGCTATACCGAAAAAGAACTGTATATTCAGGCCAATACCGATCCTCCCATGATCAACGGTCCCAAGATTCAGTGCGTGATCGTGGCAAAGAAATAGTAATTTTACCAGCTTCAAATCAATAAACAACATACGATGTACAACTTATTAAACGTATTTCTGATGACGCCTCCCGCAGGTGGCGGTTCCGGTGGTGGAATGGGCAGCATGGGCACCCTGCTGTTCTTCGGTGGTATGATCCTCGTGATGTGGCTCTTTATGATCCGCCCGCAGACCAAAAAAGCAAAAGCACAGAAAACATTCATCGATAACCTGAGAGAAGGTGACAAGATCGTAACCATTGCCGGCATTCACGGTAAGGTGAAAAAGATCAACGACAACAACACCCTCCAGATCGAGGTGAGCCCCGGTACTTTCTTCACTGTAGAACGTTCTGCCGTGAGCATGGAATACACCGCCGCTATCAATAAAGCTACCGAGACCAAATAATCCGGTCACCGGCCGAAATAATGAAAAGAGAGAAGGTAATATTCCTTCTCTCTTTTTTTGTTTATTTTGCCCTAATATGCAGATCATAGGCATTACCGGAGGCATCGGGTCAGGTAAAACGACCGTCGCGAAGATTTTTTCCCTACTGGGCATTCCCGTCTATTCGGCGGACGATGCGGCTAAGGAAATCATGGTAAACGACCCCTTGCTCGTGTCCCAGATCAGGGATCATTTTGGCGATGCGGCCTACTTCGAAGACGGCACGCTCAACCGTAAATATATCTCCAATATCGTGTTTGCCGACAAGGAACAGCTGGCCGTGCTCAACTCCCTCGTGCACCCCGCCACCATCCGCGATTCCGAAGCCTGGGCCCGCCGGCAGAGCAGCCCCTATGTGCTCAAGGAAGCCGCGTTGATGTATGAAACGGAGTCGTTTCATCATGTGGACAAAGTGATCGTGGTATCCGCCCCGCAGGCCATGCGCATCCAGCGGGTGATGAAGCGCGATAGCGTGGACCGCAACGCCGTGCTGGCACGTATGCACAAACAGCTGGATGAGGCCATCAAACTTAAACTGGCGGATTACATCATTTACAACGACGAACAGCAGATGGTGATACCCCAGGTGCTCAGCCTGCACCGGAAACTGCTGGAAGATGCCCGGCAGGCCGGTAAAAACTTTTCCTCGGACGGGCAGGCATGATTTCCCGCCACTGGTTTAACTTTTTCTTAGCACCGCCAGCCCGGCTTTTAACTTTTCCTTAGAACGCTTTGCTATAGTTTCAGGGCATGACTTCCCGGTTCCTGGCCCTCATGAGCGCGTCCGTATGGTGTACCACCGCATCCGCGCAGCAATTCCTGAAAAGGGATACCCTTCCTTTTCCCCGCTATACCTTTCCCCTGAAGGATTCCCTGAAAAAAGACACTGTGCCCATGCGCGTCTACCAGCTAAAGGAATTTAACGTCCGGCACCGCAATTTCAGTGAAGATTCGTTGCAGCTGGCGAAGCTGCAAAAGAAGGGCTTTAAGTTCATCATGCCCAAACTGGATGGTGAAAAAGGGATCGCTTACGAAAAAGACGGCAGAACGCACCATCTGCCCGGCGTGGCGGTGAATGTGGCGGCTATCGCATCGGTATTTGACTTTAAGAAAAAAGCGCGGGACGAGGCTTTCCGGCGCAGACTGGTGAGCACTATGCAGGAGCGGGAAGTGGATAAAATGTACAATGCCTACCTGGTGGGACGGTTCATCCCTCTGCAGGGGGACAGTCTCTATGAATTTATTGATAAAACCCGGCCCAATGCCGCTTTCCTGGCCGGTATCACCGCTTATGACCTCGGCGTGTACGTGAAGCGGCGGTATAAGGAATACCTGGATACGATACCCGGCGGGGCGAAAACGGAATAAGCGTTATTTTTTAATAAAAGCGGAATGGCGCCCGGTAAGGCGCCATCCATCTATCTTTCAGCCGGTTTTTGCTTATTTCAGCTTAGCCAGCCATTCTTTCATTCTTTTCATCCCTTCCTGTATGCGGTCCATACCGGTGGCGTAAGAGATGCGGATACACTCCGGCTGCTCGAAAGCCGCCCCGGATACCACTGTTACGTTTGCCTTGTGCAGCAGGTACATGCAGAGATCATCCGCATTGTTCACCGTAGTATCGTCAAAAGACCTGCCATAAAAGTGGCTCATGTTCGGGAACATATAAAATGCGCCGTCCGGTTCGTTCACTTTTAATCCTTCGATCTCTTTCAAAGCGTTGTAAATAAAAGCGCGTCTTTCACGGAAAGCGGCCACCATTTCATTGGACGTATCCAGCGGGCCGCGAAGGGCGGTGATGGCGCAGCGTTGTGTGATGGAGCAGGTCGCGGAGGTGAACTGGCTTTGTACCATATCGCAGGCCTTTGCTATTTCCAGCGGCGCGGCCAGGTAACCCAGGCGCCAGCCGGTCATGGCAAAACCTTTGCTCAGCCCGTTGATGATTACCGTACGGTCTTTCAGCGTGCCGAAGCTGGCGATGCTGCTATGCGGCGCCACGTAGTTGATGTACTCATAAATTTCATCGGAGATGATGAAGATCTGCGGATGTTTTTCGAACACTTCCGCCAGGCCTTTCAGTTCTTCGTGCGAATACACGGAGCCGGTGGGGTTGCAGGGGGAAGAAAACATAAACAGCTTCGTTTTCGGTGTGATGGCCGCTTCCAGCCTTTCCGGCGTGATCTTGTATTCATCTTCGATGCCGCAGGGCACGAACTTTACCACGCCCTGGCAGAGTTTTACTAGTTCTGAATAAGTGACCCAGTAAGGCGTGGGGATGATCACTTCATCGCCGGGATTGACGATGCTGAGCACGGCGTTGGCAATGCTTTGTTTGGCGCCGGTGCTCACTACGATCTGCTCGGGAGAGTATTCCAGCGCATTGTCCCGCTGCAGCTTATATGCCACGGCCTGTTTGAGGTCTGCATATCCCGCTACGGGCGTGTAATGTGTGAAACCTTCATCGATGGCTTTTTTGGCGGCTTCGCGGATGTGCTCGGGCGTGTCAAAGTCCGGCTCGCCGATACTGAGGTCCACAATATCAATTCCCTGTGCTTTCAGTTCGCGGCTGAGCTTTGCCATCCTGATGGTTTGCGGCACGGATATCCGTGTTAATCTTTCGGCTAGTTGCATAGACGTTATTTTTTTGGGTTGACCGCGGCAAACCTACTGCAAAAAAATGAAAAAAGGTCCCGGACTTATGCCCGGGACCTTCTTAAATAAACTGGAGCGTATCGTTATTGGTAAGCGACTACTTTGATCACCGGTTTAGTGGTGCCGGTAGCGCCTTTCTGGCCCATCAGGTAGATGTTGTAAGCACCGCCGGTGGCAGTCAGCGCGGCATCGCCTTTCACGGCAATCTCAGCACCTGCTGCGTCTTTTACCGAAATAGTGGTGGTACCTACGTCCACTGCTTCAAACTGTGAATATCCGCCGCCTTCGAAGTCCGCGAAATAACGGGAAGGGAATATTTTATTTGCACCGATGAACACGTCCACGCCGTCGGGGCCTGGCATCAGGTTGTAGAAACGTACGTTGGTCTTGGTCCTGGAAATGCCGTCGAAGTCTTCATTCAGGCGGAACACTTCAACGCCGCTGCCCTGGTCGCCATACACAATGATGGTGTTGTATGCGGAGGTGTCATAAAGCGCGGTAAGGGTGTTCAGCGTACTGTCCGCACCGCCTTTTTTGAAATCGAATTTGTAGGTGTTCGGTTTAAAACGTGCTCCTACCGCTTCGCCGAATGCGATGGGGGTGGGAGTGATCTTTGTACCATCCTGGATGATGTCCAGTCCGTAAACGGGGCTGGCCACACCATTCACGAACGCGATCAGTGTCTGCGGTTCGGGAGGGGTGGGATCACTGTTTTTCAGACAGGAGGAAAAACCGGTAATTGCAACTGCCATCGCGGCCAGTGTCCATAAACGGCTCTTTTTAGTTACCATGCGCTCTTTCATTTTATGTTTTAATACTTATAGGTTTACGGTTGTTGTGGTTTCCGGCTGTAAGTCACTTTATAACGCTCAAGGTCCGGTTTGTATTTTCTAATGCGGTTCAGCTCTGTTTCGTAGATCACATTCCCGAGTTCTTTCAGAAATGGCTGGCCGGTTGATTCAAAGTCGTAGGTATCATCCCCGATGATGCCGTCTTTATTGACATACACTGTTGCGGAAAGCATGAACTCCACGCCGTTGGCAAAGTCTGCAAAATAAGCCACATCTGTTAAAAAGCCATACGCCCAGCCCGGTTTGTTGAATATCCTGAGGCCTGCGGGCAGCTCCGTTTTGGCATCCGCCCCGCCCAGCAGGTATTTGACGTAGTTACGGTGAAATTCCGTGGTGTCGTATACGGGCCAGTCCGTCTCAGTTGGCAATTGGGACATATACCGGTACAAAAACCGGTAATCCTCCTCCGTTAAACGAAATCTGCGCGAAGAAGTTACACTTCCGGGAAAAATTACGCTCCGGAGGATATTATGGAGGTCTTCCAGCACGATCCGGTTCTTTTCGGAGAAGTTAAACGGCGTTTCCACTAATTTTTTCCCGTCATAATGGGCTTTGCCCACGGAGTCTTTCCGGGGGGCGAAGGCGAGGGTGCTGCGCTGCTCGGGCTGGAAATAGAGGGTTTCGTCCTCCTCTCCGTCTTCCCCGGGCCTCACGAAGCGGATGCCGTTCGTCAGGCGGTTCGCCTCCTGCGGCAGGGCGATATCGAGGCGGTGGCGGATCTGGGCGGAGGTGTACCCCTTGTCCCACAGCCCGCGGTTGATCCCTTCCTGCCCGAGGAATTCGTAGAGACGATTAAAGGCGTCGTTGTCGCTGACGAGGAATATTTTTTTAATATAATGAGCAATGGACGGCTGCAGGTCCTCCGCACTGCTGTCTGTGGACACGGCCGGGGTAATGGCTGACAGACTGTCCGTATGCATGGGCGTGTATTTGTCGATCCCCAGCCGGTTCATTTTCTCCAGGGCCAGGAAGGCGGCCGGCATTTTTACCGTAGAAGCAGGGTAGAAGTAGGTTTCAGGGGAAAGGCGATAGGTAAAATCCGTGAAAACCGGGCGGTTACGGGCATCCCGGTCTATCCGGGTGTAAATAACCTGCAGGCGGTATTCGGCCGGATCGGCCATGACAGGGCCAAGGCGCTGACTGTTGGCTTTCAGCAGCGAATCCAGGAATACATCCGTATTTTTTTGCATCGAAGTAGAAATTATCGCCCTGGGAGTTTGGCAGTTCGTAAAAAAAACCAATATTGCACCTGCCAGAAAAAACCGTTGCGCCATAGAAGGAAATTTTTATGCCGGAATGCAGCTCAAAACCAATCACATAGTGGTTTTTGAACTGTTTGTAACCGGGCTTTAATATATCAATTTAAATTCTATCTTTGCAACTCTTAAAAAATTTATATTAATAATCAAACAAAATGCAACTAAAAGGACTGGTTAGATTTTTTGCTGTCGCACTGATCCTTATCTCTTTGTATCAATTGTCCTTCACGTTCGTGGTGCGGAACTATGAGAAAAAGATAAAGACCTCGGCCGAAGCCTATGTGGCCGGGCAGTACCCCACTGCGGAACAGAAGTATCCCGGTAACAAGGAAGCACAATCCCTGTACAGAGATACATTGAACGATTACACAAAAGCGCGTTCGGAACAGTTACTGGATAGCGCCAGTGGCAAAGAGATTGCAGGATTCCCCTGGTTTACCACCTATACCAAAGCAAAAGAAAAGCAGCTGAACCTGGGCCTCGACCTCCAGGGCGGTATGAACGTAGTACTGGAAGTGAGCGTAGAAGATGTTGTACGCCAGCTTGCCAATCAATCCAAGGATCCCGCATTCAACAACGCGATCGCCAAGGCAAAAGAACGTAAAAAGAGCAGCCAGTCCGACTTTGTGACCCTGTTTGGCCAGGCTTACAAAGAAGAAGCTCCCAATGGTAAACTGTCTTCCCTCTTCGCCAGCGCGCAACAGAAGCAGATCACCTTCAACAGCAGCAATGACGAGGTGCTGAACATCATCCGCAACGAATCCAGGGCGGCGATCAAAAACACCTATAAAGTATTACAGAACAGGATCGACAAGTTCGGTGTGGCTTCACCTTCCATCAACCTGGACGAGAACCGCGGTATCATTTCCGTGGAACTGGCCGGTGTGGATGACGCGGAGCGCGTACGTAAGTACCTGCAGGCCAGCGCCAACCTTGAGTTCCGTGAAACATACAAAACCAGCCAGCAGTTCTACGACGAAGTGCTGCTGCCGATGAACGAAGCCATTAAAGCATCCCAGGGCAATGCCAGGAAAGTGGACACCGGTGCCGTGAAAACAGACTCCGTTACCGCCGCCGCTCCTGCCGCTGCTCCCGGTGATACTACCGGCTCTCTCTCCTCGCTCCTCGCGAAGGATTCTTCCGGCAAAAATGTAGCCGGCGGTGATTCCGCCGCGCTTGCGCTTGCAAGGGACCAGAAAGAGATGCCCCTGTTCATGGTTTTCAAGATCAACCCTGAACCCAGCTCCGTATTGGGCCAGATCTTACCGAAAGATACCGCTACTTTCCGCCGTTACCTGGAGCTGCCCGCTGTAAAAGCGGCTATGCCCAAGGACCTCGTGTTCCTTTACGGCCCTTCCAATAAAGAAGACCGTACCCAGCCCCTGCAGATATTCGGGGTGAGAGTGAACCCGGCCAACCCGAAAGCGAAGATCACCGGTGAAAGGGTGATCGCCGCCCGCGCGGACTTTGGTGAAAACCACCAGGTGGAAGTGACCATGAGCATGGATAACATCGGTACCCGTGACTGGCGCAACCTTACCCGCCAGCTGAAACCTACCAATCCTGACGACCGCAGCACTTATAGTTATGTAGCGATCGTACTGGACAATGTAGTGTATACCGCACCTTCCATCATCAACGAGATCCCGAACGGTAACTCTTCCATCAGCGGCAGCTTTACCCTCGAAGAAGCGGATGACCTTGCGAACATCCTGATGTCCGGCCGTATGCCCGCCCCCGCCAAGATCGTGCAGGAGCAGGTGGTAGGCCCCACCCTGGGACAGGAATCCATCGAAGCCGGCGCAAAATCATTTATCATTTCCTTCGTGGTGATCTTCATCCTGATGCTGGTATACTTCAATACCGGCGGCTGGGTGGCAAACATCGCGCTGATACTCAACCTGCTGTTCACCGTAGGCATCCTGGCCTCGCTGGGCGCCACGCTCACCATGCCCGGCATCGCCGGCCTGGTGCTCACCATCGGTATGGCAGTGGATACGAACGTAATTATCTTTGAAAGGATCAAGGACGAACTGAGCCGTGGTAAAACCTACCAGCAGGCGGTGGAAGACGGTTACAAACGTTCTTACGCCCCTGTACTGGACGGTCACATCACCTCCCTGCTCACGGCCTGCATCCTGTTCTACTTCGGCCTCGGCCCCGTACTGGGCTTCGCCACCACGCAGATCATCGGTCTGCTCCTGTCCCTGTTCTGCGGTATCCTCGTATCCCGTATGATCACCGACTGGTGGACGAACAAAAAAAGGCACCTGGAGTATTTCACACCGCTTTCCCGCAGGATCTTCAGACATGCCAAATACGACTTCGTAGGCATGCGCAAATACACCTATATCATCTCCGCTGTAGTACTGGTACTGGGTATCGGTTCCTTCTTCAACGGATTTGACCGTGGGGTGGACTTCAGCGGCGGCCGCAGCTACACCGTGCGCTTCGACAAACCGGTGAACCGCGAAGCTGTACACGAGGCACTGAACAAAGAATTCGAATCTGAAACCTTTGTAAAGACCATCGGTACCAACAACCAGCTGAACATCACCACTGCATACAAGATCGATGATAACTCAGACGCTGCAAACCAGGAAGTACAGGCCAAACTGGTGAACGCCATCAAACCGTACTACGACGGCGGCCTGGACAAAGCCACCTTTGAAAGCAAATACCTCGTTGGGTCACAGACTGTAGCCCCCACCATTTCGGATGACTTAAGGAACGGCGCTATCAAAGCCACCATCCTGTCCCTCCTCGTGGTGTTCCTCTACATCCTGCTGCGATTCAACAAATGGCAATACTCTATCGGTACCATCTTCTCCCTGCTGCACGACGTACTCGTAACGCTGGCGGTGTTCTCATTCTGCCGCAACATCGTACCGTTCGCACTGGAGATCGATCAGCACTTTATCGCGGCGATACTGACCGTGATAGGCTTCTCGATGAACGATACCGTGATCGTGTTTGACAGGATCCGTGAGAACTTCCGCCTGACCAAAGGCGGCGATACCAAAACGATCATCAACCGTGCGATCAACGAAACGCTGAGCCGTACGATCATGACCTCTGTGACGGTATTCCTCACCATCCTGATCCTTTTCATCTTCGGTGGCGAAGTAACCCGTGGTTTTGCATTCGCGATGCTGATCGGCGTACTCACCGGCGCTTACTCTTCCATCTTTGTAGCGGCTCCCGTTCTCGTGGACTTCGATAAGAAGAACACCCTGGGCAATGAGGCTGAAGCAGTGAAGATTGAAAAAGCTCCGCCATTAGTGAAAGGCAAATAAGCTGAAAGAAATCTTTAGATAAAAGGCCGTCCCGGTTGGGGCGGCTTTTGTTTTTTTCGGGAATGCCGGGCCGTTTTGGAATATCCGGAGGAGGTTTGAGGTGAAAAAAGAGGAAGTTGCAGCATTCCGGGCGATCTCTTTTGATGGTATTTTAGCAAAAAGGGGAGCTTATACGATAGATATAGGATCGTTATAGGAGAGATATAGGAGAGCGTTCCGGTGGGAGGGTTAATATAATATAAGAGGCCGTCTCCTTTGCTGGGAGACGGCCTCTGTTGTAATAGTATTTTTACCTCAGCTACACGGCAAATGAGGTGCCGCAGCCGCAGCTGGAGGTGGCGTTCGGGTTGGTAAAGGTGAATCCGCGCGCGTTCAGCCCGTGCTGGAAGTCAACTTCCATGCCAAGGAGGTACAGGCCGTGGGATTTCTTCATCACTACCGGGATGCCTTCAATTTCGTAAACCTCGTCATCTTCCATCTTAGCGTCAAAGCCCAGTATATAGGAAAGGCCGGAGCATCCCCCGCCTTTTACGCCGATGCGGAGGTATTGGCTCTGGTCAAAGCCTTCTTCCGCACGGAGGCGTTGCAGCTCCTGGATGGCGCCGCTGGTGAGATTTATAGGTGCGTTGGTGATTGTTTCCATTGTTTTGATCCGATTTATTATACAAAAATACGGAAAAATGAAGAATGTGTGTTGTCACATGATAGTCAGTGAAGCAGACATGAAAGTAAAAAATTGTATGTAATTTGTTTCCCGGTGTCTAACCCTTCTTATATGCAAAGATTACTATGCCTAGCCGTGGCCGTTTTATTAGCCAACCAGGCGGCTGCACAATTATTCGGCGGAAACCCGCCTTCCCAGAAGTGGCAACAGGTGAATACGGATACGGTGCGGGTGATCTTCCCCAAAGGCATGGATGCGCAGGGCCGCCGGGTGGCGGACCTGGTGCAGCATATGAGCCGGTACAACACCGGTACCCTGGGGACAAAAGTGAAAAAGATCAACATTATCCTGCAGCACCAGACGCTGCAGTCCAACGGTTATGTGCAGCAGGGGCCTTTCCGCTCCGAATTTTACATTACCCCGCCGCCGAACAGTACGGACCTGGGGTCCATCAACTGGGTGGACCAGCTGGCCCTGCACGAATACCGGCATGTAGTGCAGAACAACAACTTCAATAAAGGCGTCAGCAAGGTGTTTTCCATCCTTGGCGGCGAGCTGGGGCAGGGCGCGGCAAACGGCGTTGCCGTGCCGGACTGGTTCTGGGAAGGGGATGCCGTAACCATGGAAACCGCCCTCAGCCTGCAGGGCAGGGGCCGCCTGCCGGCCTTTTTTGACGGCTTCCGCGCGCTCACGCTGGCGGACAAAGATTATACGTATATGCAGGTGCGCAACGGCTCCCTGCGCAAATACATGCCCAATCATTACAACACCGGTTATCTCATGAGCAGCTACGGACGGCTGCAATACGGAACGGACTTCTGGAAAGGCGTTACGGACGATGCGGTGTGTTACCGCGGGGTATTTTACCCCTTCAGCCAGAGCCTGAAACGCCGGACCGGCAAAAATGCCGCTGCGTTTTTCGCCGCCTCGCTGGATTATTACAAAAAAGCCTGGGAGCCGAAAGAACACGAAACGGCCGATACGCTTACGCCCGCCGGCCGCACGGTATCCAATTACCGCTATGTGTACGCGGTGGACGACAGCACGCTGATCTACCTCTATAATTCCTACAAACAGATCGCCAGCTTCAAACTGCGGCACGCGGACGGGCGGGAAGAGCTGATCACGCGGCCAGGTATAGGGTTTGACGATTATTTCAGCTACCGCAACGGGCGCATCCTGTGGACGGAAAGCCGCTATGATCCCCGCTGGAACAGGAAAGACTATTCCATCGTAAAAGTATTCGACCGGAATACCGGGAAAACTATGACGCTGAACCATGCCCGCCGTGTTTTTTCGCCGGACCTGAGCCATGACGGGAAAATGATCGTGGTGAACGCGGTGACGCCGGAACAGCGGTACCAGCTGGAGATACTGGATGCCAATACCGGAGAAGTGCGTGGAGCGCTGGTTAACCCGGCCAACTGGTATTATACTTACCCGAAATTTACCGGGGATGACCAGTACATCATCAGCGCGGTGCGTAACCAGCAGGGAAAAATGGCTTTGATCAGGCAAAAAGCGGATATCCTTGAAACAGATAAAAACGGCGTCATGAAAGGCAAGTGGAGGTCGTACCCTCCCATGCGCGATAAAGGCGACTTTTCCATCGGCGGCAAGTGGGGTGCTGATCCGGCCCGCAGCACAGGGGATACGGCTACCGACCAAGTGCTGTCCATCCTTGAAGAAGCAGGAGAAATTCAGGTCCTCATTCCCTTTGGCAACCCCACCATCGGCATTTCCAGCATAAAAGGGGATATGGTGTATTTCCAGGCTTCCTTCGGCGATGCGGACAATGTATACGCCATACCGCTGAATGGCGGGCCGGTACAGCAGGTCACTCACCGGCCAAACGGCGTGAGCCATATGGCAGTTCAGGATAACAAAATCATTTTCAGCGAGTTTACGGCCGAAGGGTACAAACTCCTCCGGAAACCGCTGGAAGGCAGCACGCCTTTCGATCCGCAAAAGGATAACCAAAGCGCATGGTTAAAGCCCGATTTAGGCGAAGAAGGCAACATCCTTGACAAGGTGCCGGTCAGCGATCTGAAGGCCCGTAAATACGCTAAAACACACCGTCTTTTTAATTTTCACAGCTGGATACCGAGCATCAACGATCCGGAGTACGGCCTGTACCTCTATGGGGACAATGTGCTGGGCACCCTGCAAACAGCCATAGGCGCCTACTACAATACGAACGAAAACAGCCCCGCCATCAGCGGATCGCTCACCTACGCGGGCCTTTTCCCTTACCTGCGCACCGGCGCGGATTACCGCATGGACCGTTACCTCTACGTAAACGATACCGTATCGGTGGAATGGAACGAGCTGGACTGGTTCGGCGGCATGAGCATCCCGCTCACGTTCTCCGCCGGGAAATATCTGACCGGTCTCACCATCGGCGGTAATTACCACGAAGTGAACCGTAAGAGGGCGAACAATTCGAAATACCGCTTCCGCGACAGCCACATCCAGTACCTGGACCTGAGCCTCGGCTTCTCCAACCAGCGGATCAAGGCATTGCAGAATATTTATTCGCACTTCGGGCAGTCGCTGAGCGTGCGGTACAACAAATCCGTGAACAATGTGCCGGCGGAGCAGATCTATGGCCGCCTGGACCTTTACCTACCCGGGTTTTCCGCCAATCACAGCATTGTGTTGCAGGGCGCTTTCCAGCAGCGGGATACCATGCTGAGGTATTCTTTTACAGATAACTTTGTGTATGCAAGGGGTTACAACAAACCGTTTTACGAAAGCATCTGGAAAGTGGGCGCCAACTATCATTTCCCGATCGTATACCCGGACTGGGGATTTGCGAACCTGCTGTATTTCACACGCATCAGGGGGAATGTTTTTTATGATTACAGTTCCGCTTACAACTTTAGAAGCAAACAGGATGTTACTTATGCATCCACGGGAGCAGAGCTTTTCTTTGACACAAAAATCGGGAACACGCTGCCTTTCACTATCGGGGTGCGATACAGTTACCTGCTGAATACGAACCCCGGAGATCCCTCGCGGAAAGACCGTTTTGAAGTGACAGTACCTTTGCAGCAATTATTTGCCTTTTAAAAAATGAACATGAGACCATCGTTGAATAATAAGCAGCCTTTTTATATCAAGCTGAGCCATGTGCTGCTGAGCCTCGTGCTGATCGTGGTGATACTGCGCACGATGAAGGAAATACTGGCGCCGGTGGCTTTCGGTTTCCTGTTTGCCGTGCTGCTGCTGCCGCTGGCGCAGGGTTTGGAAAAACTGAAGTTCTCCCGCGCCTGGGCTTCCACCGTGGCGGTACTCCTGTTTGTGATCTCGATGCTGGGCCTCGTATATTTTATTTCCTGGCAAACCACTTCTTTTCTCACGGACCTGCCGGTGCTGGAAAAAAGAATGATGACGCTGGCCAACGATCTGACCATTTGGATAGATGAAAAATTCAAGATCGATTCCGACCAGCAGGTGGCCTGGATCAATGAGACGGCGGCCAAAAGCGTGAGCACGGTATCCGCGTTTGCGGTGAACGCGGTGTCTTCCGTTTCTTCCATGCTGATCTTCCTGGTGTTTATCCCGTTGTATACTTTTTTCCTGCTCTTTTACCGCCGCCTGCTGATGAACTTCCTGCTGAAACTTTTCAAACGCGAACATGCGGATGAAGTACATGAAATAATGGCGCATTCGCGGCTGGTGATCAAAAGTTACGTGGTGGGATTGTTCATTGAAATGATCGTGGTGGCGGGGTTATACATTATTGCACTGCTGTCGCTGGGTGTAAAGTATGCGGTGCTCTTAGGCACGCTGGGTGCTATTTTTAACGTGATCCCCTACATCGGGATGGTGGTGACGATCTTTATAACGGTGTTGGTAACGCTTACTACAGGCACTCCCGCGCTGGCTTTGTGGGCGGCGCTGGCGATGTTCGGCATTCACCTGCTGGATGCGAACGTGCTGTTGCCGCGCATTGTTGGTTCCAAAGTATCCATCAATGCAATGATCACTTTGCTGGGCGTGTTTATCGGCAGTATGGTCTGGGGAATTGCGGGAATGTTCGTTTCCATACCCGCGATGGCATTGCTTAAGATCATCTTCGACCGTATCCCGAATATGCGTGCCTGGGGATTGCTGATGGGGCAGGGGGAATGATCAGTTCACCACGATGCGCAGCTCCGGTACCCGGTAGAATTTATCGCCGGTATAACGGATCACGATGTTGGAGAACAATAATACTTCGCCTTTCTGCACGGTTTCTTTCAGCCGGGTGCTCCATAAAGTACTGAGCTTGTCGCTTTTGAAGGAATCGCCGGTGGTTTCCGTGTAAAAGCCCACCTGCTGCGTGGTATCGTTCAGATGCGCTTCTTTTGATTCATAGGTAAAATCAAAAGACACGACCGGGAATTTGTTGTTTTTCTGATCACGCACGATAAGCGAAGAATCGAGGAGTTTTACCACTTCGGGGCGGGGGAGGGTATCGCTGAGGAAGATGCCCCAGGTAGTGCGGAAACCAAGCGGTTTTTCCTTTGCAGCTGCCGGTTTTGCAGCGGGCTTCGGGGTGGAGGGTTTCCTCACCTGAGCCGTGGCCGCAGCGGAGCAGCAAATAAAAAACAATACTGTGTAAAATAGTTTCTGCATCATAGGGAATTAAAAGAAAAGCCCGTCCGGTTACTAAAACGCCGGACGGGCTTTTAAATTATAACAGTTTAAGACTTTCTTCGATAGCCTGGATGCGCGCCTCGCAATCCGCTTTTTTGCGGCGTTCCGCTTCTACGGCTTCCGGCTTGGCGTTCTGCACAAACTTTTCGTTGGCAAGCTTGGCGTCTACGGACTTCAGGAAACCTTGCTGGTAGACGAGGTCTTTCAGCAGCGATTCTTTCTGGGCCGCGGGGTCCACCTCGGTATCCGTCACCATGTAGAACTTATCCTTGCCCACTACCAGCGATACAGCGCCGGGAATGGCTTCTTTTGTGTAGGTCAGTTCGCGTGCGTTCAGCTGTTTGGCCAGTATACTTTCGATGCGTTGGAAAGCATTCTGATGGCGCGTCTCGATATGCAGCGCGATGGTGTCTTTGGGTTTCACCTGGTTTTTGTTGCGCGCGTCGCGGATGCTGGTGATCACTTCTTTTGCCAGCGCGCCTTCCACCAGGATAGGCTGGTGAGTGGCGGCGGGAGCAACAAACTGGCGGATCACGAGGTCATCGCCGGGCTGTCGCTCGCGCAGCAGGTGATACAGCTCTTCCGAAACAAATGGCATGAACGGATGGAGCAATTGCAAAAGGCGTTCGAAGAAACCGATGGTCTTTTCGTACACGCCTGCGTCTATCGGCTGTTCAAAACCGGGTTTGATCCACTCCAGGTACCAGGAGCAGAAATCGTCCCAGATGAGGCTGTATATGGCTTTGAGGGCTTCGCTGAGGCGGAAGTCCTTAAAAAGTTTTTCTACTTCGGCATGTACTTCATTCAGGCGGTTTTCCATCCATTCCACGGCAAATTCCGGAACGGGCGCGCCGGTGTTCTGCCCGGGTTTCCACATCTTCACCAGTTTGAGCGCGTTCCACATCTTGTTGTTGAAGTTGCGGCCCTGCTCGCAGCTGGTATCGTCAAACAGCAGGTCGTTGCCGGCGGGGGAAGAGATCATGATGCCAAAACGCACGGCATCCGCGCCGAAGCGTTCGATCAGTTCCAGCAGATCGGGCGAGTTGCCGAGCTGTTTGCTCATTTTGCGCCCCAGCTTGTCGCGCACCATACCAGTGAAGTATACGTCGCTGAAAGGTTTTTCGTGTTTGTATTCCAGGCCCGCCATGATCATACGCGCCACCCAGAAAAAGATGATATCCTGGCCGGTTACGAGCACTGAGGTGGGGTAATAGTAGTTGATGTCCGCATTATCGGGCTGGCTGATACCGTTGAACACTTCCATGGGCCAGAGCCAGGAGGAGAACCAGGTATCCAGGCAGTCTTCGTCCTGGCGGAGAGTGGTGGCCGTTTTGCCGAATTTCTCCGCATACAGTTTCAGTGCGTCGTCATGCGTTTCAGCTACTACAAACTGGCCCGCATCGTCGTACCAGGCGGGGATCTGCTGGCCCCACCAGAGCTGGCGGGAGATACACCAGTCCTTCACGTTTTCCATCCAGTATTTGTAAGTAGCCAGGAAGCGGTCGCCGGGGTGGATCTTCACCTCTCCATTCACTACGGCGTCCAGCGCGGGTTGCGCCATGTCCGCCATTTTTACGAACCATTGCGTGGAGATGCGGGGTTCTACAACCGTATCCGGGTTGCGCTGGCTGTAACCGAGGCGGGTGGTGTATTCCTGTTCTTTTACGAGCAGGCCTTCTTCCGCGAGGGCGGCTATTACTTTTTTACGGGCGCGGAAGCGGTCTTCGCCTACGAACACGATGGCGGCAGCGCTCAGCGTGCCGTCGTCGTTCAGCGTGTCTACTACTTCCAGGTTGTGTTTCAGGCCGAGGTTATAGTCATTGATGTCGTGCGCGGGCGTTACTTTGAGGGCGCCGGTGCCGAACTCTTTGTCTACATATTCGTCGAAGATCACGGGCACCTTGCGGTTCACCAGCGGTACCACGGCGTAGTGGCCTTTCAGATGGGCGTAACGTTCATCGTCCGGGTTTACGCAGATGGCGGTATCGCCCATGATGGTTTCGGGGCGCTGCGTGGCGATGGTGATGAATTCACCGGTGGCTTCCCCGGCGGCATTTACCACGGCGTATTTTACATGATAGAGTTTGCCATTGATCTCTTTATATTCCACTTCCTCGTCGCTGAGGGCGGTTTTGGCTTTGGGGTCCCAGTTGATCATACGGGCGCCGCGGTAGATGAGGCCTTTATTGTAAAGGTCTACGAACACGCGGATAACAGCCTGGTAATAATGATCGTCCATGGTAAAGGACACACGGTCCCAGTCCACGGAGCAGCCCAGTTTTTTGATCTGGTGGTAGATGATGCCGCCGTATTTTTCCTTCCATTCGTAGGCATATTTGAGGAATTCCGGGCGGGTGAGCTGGCTTTTCTCGATGCCTTTTTCCTCTTTCAGCATGTTTACCACCTTGGATTCGGTGGCAATGGAAGCATGGTCGCTGCCGGGCACCCAGCAGGCGTTGAAGCCGCTCATGCGGGCATGGCGCACCAGGATGTCCTGCACGGTTTCGTTCAGCGTATGGCCCATGTGGAGCACGCCCGTTACGTTTGGCGGGGGGATCACGATGGTAAAGGGAGGCCGTTCGTCGGGAACGGAGCGGAAATACTGCTTGTCCATCCAATACTGGTACCATTTGTCTTCTGCCGAGGCAGGGATGTAGTTCTTCGAAAGTTCCATGCTGTTCATAATAAGGTCTGCAAAAATAGCGGAGATTCAGGAGAGAAGGAAATCAGCGATCAATATATTGAATTTTTGTGATAGGAAATACCGCTTACCGGGGCTGATGGGGGCCGGAGATGAGGTGCTCTGCCTGGTAAAACAGGTATTTTTACGGGTGTTGCGGTTGAAATTTAACTTTACTTTCGAATTATAGCAGCGATTGACCCCGAGTATCCAGAATGACCCCTGTCAACTCAAAACCTACATATATGCAAGTTTTAATGAAAGTCCCCTTTCTTTTGCTGATTATCAGCTTAATGGCAATTTCCTGTAAGAAGGACGGCCCTGCAGGCCCGGCGGGTAAGGACGGTAATGCGAATGTGACTGTTTTTAATTTCGGCAGCCGGGTGGTTACCACAGCTTCCAATTATGTGCTTTCGGGTATATCGCGCGGGCGGATAGACAGCAGCATGGTGCTGGCATATTACAATCCCGTTCCGGAGGATGAAAGCGCATGGTACCCGGTGCCCGGCCTTGGTTCATTGGGCGCTTACGAAACGCGTTACTTTATTTCCCAGACCTCAAATGATTATACTTTTTCTGTAAGACTGGTAACCCCTGCCGGTGCTGCTTACACTACACCCGTAACGTTCCGGAAAATGAGGATATTTATTGTACCGGCAAACAACGTGGTGAATGTGAACGGCAGGATGGCAGGGCCTGATCTGAAAGATTATTATGCGGTGAAGGAGTTTTACAACATACCGGATTAAACGTTTATGCTTCACTGTAACAGTGCCGCAGGGTTTTAAACCTTGCGGCATTTTGTTTTTAAGAAAAACCGGTCATCTGTTAAGTGAATTCATGCAACGGTTAACCAGCCGGAAGAGTTGGGCGCGGGTGAAATAGTTTTACGGAAGAAATCAAATCCTTACCTGAAAACAATTCAATATTATGAAGATGATCCCCCAAAACGCATTATTCCTGCTGTTATTCACTGTTACACTGTTTGCCTGCAAAAAAGAAGGCCCGGCAGGTCCGGCGGGCGCTGCCGGCCAGCAAGGCGTTCCCGGTCCGCAGGGCCCCGGCGGCACGCAGGGTAAAACGGGCAGCGCAAACGTGACCGTGTATACTTTTCCCTCGAGGACCTTCGTGGCGTGGAGCGATTTCGAGATCCACAATATTTCCAAGGGAAGGGTGGACTCCAGCCTGATACTGGGATATTTTAATACCGGTTCTGATGCGGCGCCCAGCTGGTACCCGATCCCCGGCCCGGGCCCGGTTGCAGCCTATGAAACAAGATATGCAACGTATTTCGGCGGTGCCGTGCCTAATCAATACCTTGTTTTTTCGGTGCGTGTCTCAAAGCCGAACGATCTTGCGACGCAATATCCCAGTGCGGTAACTTTCTACAAAACGAAAGTATTCATCATACCGGCGGCCACGGTGATCCCCGGGGGTAAAAAAGCGCTGCCTGACCTCAATAACTACTATGAAGTGAAGGAATATTATGGAATAGAAGACTGATATGACCGGATACCCGCCATAAAAAAGCCGTCCCGAATGCTTTCGGGACGGCTTTTTCGTATAGTGAATGCTGTTATGCCATGGTACGGATGGCTGCAATGGTCTTTTCCACCATTTCGGGCGTGATATCCAGGTGCAGCACTATTCTCACCTGTGTTGTGGAGATGGCCATCACACGGATGCCTTCGCGCTCCAGGTAATCGCGGAACTTAACGGGCGTCCAGCCGCCGTGCACTTCGAAAATGAGGATATTGGTCTCCACGGGCAGCATATGGCCTACGAAAGTCTGTTCCAGCAGTGCCGCGGCTATCATTTTGGCGTGAGTGTGGTCATCCGCCAGTCTTTCCACGTGATGCTCCAGCGCATAAATGCCGGTAGCGGCCATAAAACCTGCCTGGCGCATACCGCCACCGAGTTTTTTACGCACGCGCCGCGCTTCTTTGATGAACGTTTTGCTACCCAGCAGTACGGAGCCCATAGGGCAGCCGAGGCCTTTATTGAGGCAAACGGAGATACTGTCGAACACCTGGCCGTACTGCGCGGCGGTTTGCCCTGTGGCAAGCAGCGCGTTGAACAGGCGGGCGCCGTCCAGGTGCAGTTTGAGGCCGTGTTCGGTACAAACAGCTTTTATCTTTTCGATCTCTTCCCAGTTGTAGCAGCATCCGCCGCCGCGGTTGGACGTGTTTTCGAGGCAGACGAGGGAGGTGCGGGCCTTGTGAACGTCATCGGGATTGATGGCGGCTTCCACGTCCGCCGCTGTGATCATGCCGCGGTCGCCTTCGAGGGGGCGTACCTGTGCGCCTGCGTTGAAGGCGATGCCGCCGCCTTCATATATATACACATGAGCGAGGGAGCTGCAGATCACTTCGTCTCCGGGCTGCGTGTGTACTTTAATGGCGATCTGGTTGCTCATTGTGCCGGAAGGGCAGTAAAGTGCCGCCTCCATGCCAAAAAGTGCTGACATCCTGGCTTCCAGTTCGTTTACGGATGGGTCTTCGCTGAAAACATCGTCCCCGATGGGGGCTTTAAGCATGGTCTCCAGCATGGCCGGAGTGGGTTTTGTGAAAGTGTCGCTCCTGAAATCCATTAAATAATTTGCAATAGGTGGTTAGATAAATTAGAGAAGTTATTAATTTGAATAAGTATATTTTTCAATTGTTAAAATTTAGATAAACCCCCGGAAATACTGACGATTTCGCTATTAAATTCCGTTTATATAAAGTACTTTGTTATACTGAACAGGCATTGAGACTGTTCTGATTAAGTGCTCAGCTATTGAAAGTGAACAGGTAACGAGCATTCTTGCCCCGGTATAAGTAACCCAGCCTAACCATATCACAGCAATTTGGAAGAGTGGGGGATTAGCACGATCTTTGCAGACTTATTTTGGCAACCGTGTAAGATATACCATTTAAATGTTACAACAAAATTATCTTTCGGCTGTTAATATAATATTCTTAAACTAATACTTGTAAAATATGAGGCAACTTAAAATTGCCACCCAGATCACCAATCGTGATTCGCAGGCGGTAGAAAAGTACCTGCAGGAAATCTCGAAGATCCCTTTGTTAACTCCAGAGGAAGAGACGATTCTGGCACAGCGCATAAAAATGGGCGACCAGCGGGCTCTTGAAAGATTAACTACAGGAAACCTTCGTTTCGTTGTTTCTGTGGCCAAACAGTATCAGCACCAGGGCTTAAGCCTCTCCGACCTCATCAATGAAGGTAATTTAGGGTTGATCAAGGCAGCACAACGTTTCGACGAGACCAAGGGTTTCAAATTCATTTCATATGCCGTATGGTGGATCCGCCAGTCCATATTACAGGCATTGGCTGAGCAGGGCCGTCTGGTCCGCCTGCCACAGAACAAAATTGGCACTTACAATAAAGCGAATAAAGCCTACATGGCATTTGAGCAGGAGAACGAGCGCGAGCCTTCCACGGAAGAGCTGGCCGAGATCCTGGAAATGTCCGAGTCAGAAATCAACAATATCTTCCAGAGCAATACCCGCCATATGAGCCTCGACGCACCTGTGCACGAAGCTGAAGATGTAGCCATGGGTGATCTCCTGGAAGGTGGCGATGTGACGGACGACGATGTGATGCAGGATTCGCTGAGAGAAGAGATCCGCCGCGTGCTCAAGTCCCTGAGCCCCCGCGAAGCGGAAATTGTGAACGCGTACTTTGGTCTGGATGGTGAAAACGGCGCAACAATTGAACAAATAGGACAAAAGTATGATTTGACTAAGGAACGTATCCGCCAAATCAAAGAGAGAGCCATCAAAAGGCTGCAGAAGGCCCGCTATAGCGGTGCACTGAAATCCTATCTGGGATAATTGGTTTTAGTTTAATATAATCTTTCGAATCTGGGATAAAAGCATCCCGCCCTATGTAAATGTGGCGGGATGCTTTTTTTTATACCTATAGGGTCCGTCTATAGCTATATAGAGTCAAATAGCAACCATTCGTACCCTCCCGATTCGAAAATCTCCTCTTTACCCTTTATTTTTGCAATCCTATGCGAAAGGCATATTTCACACTCGTTTTTCTGACAGTAACCGGAGCGGCTTGTGAAAAAGAGATCAATGTTGACCTTCAGCGCACCGAAGACATGCTGGTAGTGGAGGGGATCATTGAGCAGGGGGCCTTCCCCATGGTGCGGATCAGCAGGAGCCTGAACTACTTCAGTAAGATCACCCCGCAGCAATTGCTGGAATCATTTGTGCACGATGCGAACGTGACCGTCAGCAATGGCGCACGTACCCATCGGCTGCGCGAATACAGTACGGACACCACGGGAGGCGTGGCGCTGTACTTTTACACAATTGACACGGCGGACCTGCAGACAGCTTTTCTCGGTGAAGCCGGTAAAAGTTATACCCTCCGGATAGAAGCCGAAGGGAAAGTGCTGCATTCCATCACTACCATCCCCGAGCCGAGGCTTACGCTGGACACTATGTGGTGGAAAAACGCGGGGGGAGATGATACGGGGCGTGCCCGTATATTGGTGAAAGTGACAGACCCGCCTGAAAGAGGCAATTATGTCCGTTACTTTACATCCAGGAACAAAGAACGTTTCCTGCCGGGGCTGAACTCGGTGTTTGACGACCAGGTGGTGAACGGCACCAGCTTTGACGTGCCGCTGGACCCGGGAGTGGACAAAAACAGGAGTATCGATTTTGATGATTACGGCTTTTTCAGCAAGGGGGATACGGTCACACTGAAATTCTGCAACATAGATCATAATACCTATGATTTCTGGCGCACGGCGGATTTCGCCTATACCTCCACGGGCAATCCTTTTGCATCGCCCACACGCATACTGGGCAATGTGACCGGCGCGCTGGGTTATTGGGGAGGTTACAGCATTACTTACAGAACCATTACTATTCCAAAATAAAATCAAAACCAACACCAACACATTAAACAACAGCATGGAAAACAAGACTTCACAGGAACATGTACATGTACTGATCATCGGGTCAGGCCCGGCGGGGTACACGGCAGCCATTTATGCCGCCCGCGCGAACCTGAAGCCCGTCCTATACCAGGGCATACAGCCCGGAGGCCAGCTTACTATCACTACCGAAGTAGAAAATTATCCCGGTTACCCCGAGGGCATTCAGGGCCCGGAAATGATGGTGGACTTTGAAAAACAAGCCACCCGCATGGGGGCGGACATCCGTTACGGTTTAGCCACCGCGGTGGATTTCAGCTCACAGCCTTATAAAGTGGAAATAGACGAAGAAAAGACCATCACCGCCGATTCCATCATTATCGCCACGGGCGCTTCCGCCAAATGGCTGGGCCTGCCCAGCGAGCAGCGCCTGAACGGCAGCGGCGTATCCGCCTGCGCGGTGTGCGACGGGTTCTTTTTCCGTGGTAAAGAAGCGGCGATCGTAGGCGCGGGAGATACCGCGGCCGAAGAAGCCCTGTATCTTTCCAAGATCTGCTCCAACGTACATATGCTGGTGCGCCGTCACGAAATGAGGGCCAGCAAGGTAATGCAGGACAGGGTGCTGAAAACGTCCAACATCATGGTATACTGGAACACGGAAACACTCGAAGTGACCGGTGAAAACAAGGTGGAAGGCGTACGCATCCTCAACACCCAGACTAAAGAGGAAAAAACGATCCCCATCAACGCATTTTTCGTAGCCATCGGTCACCAGCCTAACTCCGGCATCTTTGCGGGCAAGCTGGAGATGGACGACCAGGGGTATATCAAAACCATCCCGGGCAGCACCAGGACGAGCGTGGAAGGCGTATTCGCCTGCGGCGACGTGCAGGACAAAACCTACCGCCAGGCCGTAACAGCCGCGGGCAGCGGGTGTATGGCCGCACTGGACGCGGAAAGATATCTTTCCGCCAAAGGACATTAATATTTATCACGGGGCTGATTTAAAAGGAATTCAGCAGGAGAGCGGCCACCCACGGTTCCTCCCTGCCACACAGGATGCCTTTCAGATCGGCCCTTTATCTTTATCATCATGCTGACCATTGCGCTGGAAAGTATCAAATTCTTTGCTTATCACGGTTTGTATAAGGAAGAACAGGTGCTTGGCAATCATTTTATCCTCGACGTGCAGGTGAGCATCCCTGAGCCGGAGCATCCATCGATGCTTTCGGAATCTGTGAACTACGAAGAGCTGTACAGTATCGCCCGCCGCGTGATGGAAGTGCCGCAACCCCTGCTGGAGCAGGTAGTGCACGACATTACCGCCGCTATCCGCGCAAAATACCCGTACGTCACCCATTCCAAAGTAACGCTCCGGAAACAAGCTCCGCCGTTCGGGGGCGACCTGGCATTTTCCGTGGTGAGCCTCGAAAAACAATATTGAGCGGAGGCTGTTATTTACAGGCAAGAAAACTTATTTTTGGTGACCCTTAAATTCAAGTCCTATGCTTAAGAAAACCATCTTCATGCTTATGCTCTGCGGCATCGCGCTGGCTGTAAAGGCCCAGAGCGCGGAAGAACTGCTCGCGCAGGCGCAGCTGCTTACCAAACAATACAAAGAAACCGAAGCCCTTGCCAAATACAGGGAACTGTTGCAGGTATCCCCTGGTCATGTAACCGCTTTTGTACAGTCGAGCCTCATCTGTAGCCGCGAAAGCACGCGCCAGAAAGACAAGGCCGTTAAACAGGAATGGCTGGAGCAGGCCAGGATAGCCGCGTACGAAGCGTTGAAGGCGGAGCCCGAGAACCCCGAAGCCAATTACGCCCAGGCCGTGTATTACGCCAGGCTGGCGCAGATATCCGGTGCAAAGGAAAAAGTGGCTGCCGCTAAAGAAGTGAAAAAGTATGCGGACCTTGCCCTGAAGTTTAAACCGGATTATGCGGAAGCCTTTCACCTGATCGGCAAATGGAATTTCGATCTGTATAACCTCAGCTCCATTGAAAAAACGGCGGCTAAAGTACTATTCGGCGGCGTGCCGCCCGGCACGATGGAAGAAGCGATCGCTAATTATGAAAAATGTATGCAGCTGAAACCGAATTATATCGTCAACTACCTCGACCTTGCCATAGCATTCAAACAGAACAACCAGGAAACACAAAGCATGGAAGTGCTGAACAAAGCCATGAAGCTCCGACCCATGTTCCAAGATGATATTGCGTACAAAGCCGAATGCAAAAAAATGTTGGACGCCATGCAATAGCCCGGAAAAGGCGACGGTAAAACACGAAACATGGTAAACCGGCTATGGTTATAAGCCACGATCAGCCGGGGATGGCAGACCCCGGCGCCCTACAATCACACAACCACTAAGCCAGTACCTTCCCTTTCCATCGCCCGCTGCGCAGGTACAGCCACGCCAGCCCGCCCATGGTGATCCAGTATACGAACTCGGCGCCCCAGGCCCAATGCAGCGGGCTCCGCCATTTCTCGATGATCACGATACAATAAGTAAGATATACGATCACGGAAGCGAACTCGATCAGCAGGTTGATGCGCGTATTGCCCGTGCCGGTCACCCCGTTGAATGTAATGGCCGTCATGGCGGAAAGCAGCATCACCAGCGTACACACCCTGATGGAAGGGATGGCGTCCGTGATCAGCGTAGTGTCTGAAGTATAGATCTGTAACAACTGGTAAGGGAAAAGATTGATCAGCAGGCAGACAAACGACGCGCAGAGGAATGCAATACCGATGATCCTTTTTACCAGTTTCAGAACATCCCCTTCACGCCCTTGCCCGATAAGGTTGCTCACCATCGTATTGCAGGTGGAAGCCAGCGCCCAGGTGAATATCCCGAACAGCCCGAACACACTCCTCATCATGTTGGACACTGCCAGCGGGCGCTGCCCCAGGTGCTCAATAAATATAAAGAACACCAGCCAGCTGCCGATGCTGAAGAGGAACTGCACAATCAGCGGCGCGGAAATGGTCAGTATGTTTTTTATCACCTGCCAGTCCGGTTTAAACCGTTCAAACAGCCTGAACTTAGCCGGGAACTTCAACAGGAAAAGCAGGCAATAAGCCGCAACAAAGCCCGTCATCTCCGCAATCACGGAGGCGTAGGCCGCCCCGTTCAGCCCCAGCGCCGGCATACCGAGGTTCCCGAAGATCAGTCCATAGTCCAGCGTGATATTCGCTATTTCCTGGAAAATGGAAGTGATAGCCAGTAATTTAGTGTTGCCGGTACCGATATAAAAGGCGTTGCAAAGGCTCATGAGCATCAGGAAAGGAAGTCCCCATATCCGGATGCGCACAAAACCAGAGGCGGCATCCCGGATGGCGCCATCGTGGAGGGATGCGGAGAAAAACGCAGGAGCGAAAGCGTAAGTGATAAAGATGGCGAAAGCGGAGAAGACCAGTGCAAGGAAAAAACCGTTGGAGAATATCCGGCCCATGCCACCGTAGTTCATTTCACCGGCCCTCCGCGCGAAAAGCACCTGCAAGCCGTTGTTCAGCCCGTAGGAGATCATATGCATGACAAGGTAATAGATGCCCGCGATGCCGTTCACCGCAAAGGGGAATTCTCCCAGGTGGCCGAGGAAGGCGGCATTGGTCATGTGATTGATCTGCGGAAGAATAAGGGCGAGACAAATGGGCCCGGCGATCTTTATAATCTGTTTGTACGATAAGTTAACTTGCATATGTCAGGTTTCCGCGCGAAAATTTAGGCCAGCAAGTTATTGAAAAAGAAGCTCCCGGCGATGAGTTTGGCGCCTAAAAGGAGCAATTCCATTCGTCCGTTTTAAATCAGGTTTCTCCTGCCTGCTCCAACGGATATCAAAGTTTTCATAAAAAGAACCGGGCTATGTGTTTCAGGGCTGTGGGCACAGCTTTTTATGGAAATTTTAGTATCCGTTGGAGCTTTTTGTTTATTATTGTGCCTTTAGTCTGTTAAACTTCTTTTTCAAAAATGCCCGTGGCATACACCATACAACCGACATACGCGATAGACGACGCCTCCCTGCTGGAGACGGACCTCACTACCTGCACCCTGCTTGTGCTTATCGGCGCGGGCACGTTCAGTTACGCGGTGATGTCTCCCCTGCACCGGAAGTTCCTGGCGCTGAAGAGTTACAGCTACCAGCCTAAGACGGTGGCGATGGCGGACCTGGAGATGATCGAGCAGATATTTGATGCGGACAAACTTCTTTTTACGGCTTTTAAACAGGTGCTGCTGGCTTTCGATTCGCCGGACAACACACTGGTGCCGGAAAAACATTTCCAGCCGCACCTGAAAAAGGATTACCTGAGGGCCGTGCTGCCTGAAAAACTTCATGAAGCCGTGCTGACCGATATGCTGCCGGACCTGGGGCTGGTGAATGTATTTGCGGTGGATAAGGATACGCTGGGATTCCTGCGGAAAGAATTTTCCACAGACAGCGTGATCCACGCGCATTCCGCTTTGCTGAAAGCTTACCAGGGAGACCGGGACATCCACCAATCCGAAGGACTGGCCTTTATTGAAGTGGCCCCCCAGCAATTTACATTAACCATTTACGCCGCCGGCAAGCTGCAGATGCAACAGCAGTATATTTACCGGAGCGGGCTTGATATCGTTTATTACATCGTCAATTCCCTGCGCCAGCTGGGCTTTGCGGAGCAGCAGGCCAGGATCAAACTGGGCGGCGCGGTGACACAGGATTCCCAGGTATACCAGGAGCTGAACCGCTTCCTGCCAAGACTGGAATGGGTACACAAACCTGACGGGTACCTGTATATCCCGAGAATGAACGAATTGCCGCCGCATCATTTCCACAATCTTTATGCTCTGGCATTATGCGTATAATAGGAGGCACATTGGGCGGTCACCGGATCAGCCCCCCTGCGAATATGCCGCATACACGGCCCACTACGGACATAGCGAAAGGCGGACTTTTTAATATCATCGAAAACAACCTGGATATCTCCACCCTCAAAACGCTGGATATCTTCGGCGGCACCGGGGCCATCAGTTATGAACTGGCTTCCCGCGGAGCTACCGATCAGACGATCGTGGAGAAAGATAACGCCATGGCGGACTTCATTGCCAAAACCGCCGCCACGCTGGGCGTAAATCTCAAGCTGGTGCGGATGGACGTGTTCAGGTTCCTGGAGCAGTGCAACGAGCAGTTCGATTTTATCTTTGCCGGGCCGCCTTATGCGCTGGGAACGATAGACGAGCTGCCGAAGATCGTTTTCAAAAAGGAGCTACTGAAGCCGGAAGGCTGGTTTGTGCTGGAACATACGCCGCGCAACGACTACAAACAATTCAGCTATTACCGCTCTCAACGGAATTACGGAACCACTATTTTCTCTATATTCATCAACCGGGAAGAATTACGGAAACCCTCTCCCGGAGAATAACACATCAAGTATGCAAAGAATCTGCTTATTCCCCGGTACTTTCGATCCAGTAACGCTGGGCCATACCGATATTATCGACCGGGCGCTGCCGCTTTTTGATGAACTGGTGATCGGCATCGGGGTGAATTCAGGAAAAGAACCAATGTTCAGCGTGGAGCAGCGGGTGGAATGGATCAGGGAGATCTACCGCGGCCAGCCTACCATCAGGGTAACTTCATATGAAGGGCTGACGGTGAATTTCTGTAAAGAGATAGGCGCTAAGTTCATCCTGAGAGGTATCCGTTATGTGAGTGATTTTGAATATGAAAAAGCGATCGCGGACATCAACCGGAAAATGGATCACGATGTGGAAACCATATTCCTGACCTGTTCCCCCGAATATTCCACCATTGCCAGTACGCTGGTAAGGGATGTGATCCGGCATGGCGGGCCCGCGGCGCAGTTCCTCCCGGAGCAGGTTGCGGAATCGATCATCGGGGCGGCAAAGAAAAAATCGTAAAAAGCTATATAACATGAAACCAATCTGGTTTTCGCTGGATATCTCACTGGACCAGCTCAATGAAAATGCTGCGAATACGATGGGCCCTTACCTGGGTATGGAGTTCACGGAGATAGGCCCGGATTACCTGCGGGCGATGATGCCGGTGGACCACCGTACTATCCAGCCTTACGGGTTGCTGCATGGCGGAGCTTCCGCGGCATTGGCCGAAACGGTAGGGAGTGTGGCTTCCGCGCTGGTGATAGACCAGCAGAAGCAGATATGCGTGGGGCTGGAAATCAATGCAAACCACGTGAGAGGCGTACGTGAAGGGTATGTGCATGCCATTGCCAAACCTTTGCATCTCGGCGGCACCACGCATGTATGGGACATCCGTATTACGGACGACCATCACAAGCTGGTGTGCGTGAGCCGGCTCACGGTAGCCGTATTGCCGAAAAGAGAGCAGGTTTAATACCGGTTAAACCGCTTCAGTAAATAGTTCGCACCCTCCAGGCATTCCGGCGGGGAGTACCGGTGAATCATGGGGCTCCGTGTCATTCCACGGAGGAGTACGGCGGGGCCGAAAATCGTTTACCCCCTGTTCTTTTCCGCCACCAGGTAATGCATCCGGGCAATCACTTCGTGATCCAATACGTTGAAGCCGGCCGCGGTAAGCATCATTTTTACCTGTTCAATCCCCAGCCGCAGTTTTTGATAGCTGCTTACTTTCTGTATCCACTGCCCGTTTATTTTTTCCATCAGCACATCAAACACCCTTACAAATCCCGGGAAATATTCCAGGAAACAGGTGTGTATGCGCTCATCCTCCGCTTTTACGGGAATGAACCTTTCCTCCCCGTGCAGCTCCTGGGTGAGATCGCGGAAAGACAATACCAGCTTGCCTGAAGCCGGCAGCATCCGTTGCCATTGCTCCAGCAGGGTACTTACCTGCTGCACGCTTTCAAGATGGGTGAGGGTATCGCCCATACAGGTGATCAGCTCCGCATCCATGGCGTACTGCGCGCTGTTTGTGAGGTTTGCCAGGATGGTGCGTACAGGCATGCCCTTGGCGCGGGCGTTCAGCTCGGAAAGAAGGTGCTGGTTGAAGTCCACGGCAAATACAGTGAACCCGAGATTGGCCAGGGAGATGGTCTGCAGGCCATGGCCCGCTCCAAGATCAACAGCCACGCGGTTGCCGGAGGGGGTAATGTGTTTGCGGGTGAAGTAGGCTTCCTGTTCCTGCTGCTTCGTCTCGAAATTCCCGGTCATCCAGGCATAGAAGGCAGCCAGGTGATTGTCATAATGGTCTTTGGCATTCATAGGTTAGAGTTTATATCCTGCTTTTACTACCACATCAACGATGTTCTGGTAAGAGTATTGCATGTACTTGCCCAGGTTATCCGGGCGTATCCACTGGATGTCCATAATATCTTCTTCGATCTGGGGGATGGTGAGTTCCGTGCCGGTAAAGTACATACGGTACCAGTAGCTGTGTTTCAGCACTTTTTTCTCTTTGAGGGGGTAATAATGGTAAGTTTCGGTGATGAGGTGGCCCAGCCGTACGTTCCGGAGGCCGGTTTCTTCCTGCACTTCGCGGAGGGCGCATTGTTCGAGGGTTTCCCCGTCATCCAGCTTGCCTTTGGGCATATCCCACTTACCCCGGCGGAACATCAGCAGCACCTCGCCGGTGGCATTGGTGATAAGGCCTCCCGCCGCGACAAACTCCGTAAAGTGACTTTTCACCTGCGCCAGCACGGTTTCGGGGTTTGGGCTCCGGAGCACGGCCATGGGCAGTTCGCCTTTGTCCAGCAGGCGGATGGTCTGGGCGGTCTCTTCGTCAGAAGGGGAAAAAAGGGTGGCGGCATTTACGAATTCGGGGGAGAGATGTTGTTGCAGACCGGCTATTACCAGCGGCTTTTCATTTATATATATATTAACGGGTGTTTCCATGCTGCAAAAATAATCCTTTGCATTATTCATCGTACTTTTGCCCCCGTTATGAATAATGTCAGCGAAAAACAGGTAGCTGAAAAGCTGCTCCAGATCCAGGCCGTGAAACTTAGCCCGGCTCAGCCCTTTACCTGGGCTTCAGGTTGGAAATCTCCGATCTATTGTGATAACCGCACGGTGTTATCTTATCCGTACGTTCGTGATTTTATCAAATCCGAGCTGTGCAACCTGGTATTTGAAACATTCCCGGACGCGGCCGTTATTGCCGGCGTGGCTACGGCGGGCATCCCGCATGGTGCAATGGTGGCGGATCAGCTGAAGCTGCCCTTTATTTATGTACGCTCCAAGCCGAAGGAACATGGCATGGGCAACCGGATCGAAGGCGTATTGCAGCCCGGGCAGCCCGTGGTGGTAGTGGAAGACCTGATCTCCACCGGCAAAAGCAGCCTGGAAGCCGTGCAGGCTATCCGTGAGGCAGGCGGCGAGGTGATCGGTATGGTGTCTATCTTCAATTATGGGTTTGATATAGCCGTAAAAGCATTCGAAGCAGCAGGCGTACCGTTTAAATCCCTGAGCAATTACAGCGCCCTGATAGAACTGGCGGTGGAAAAAGGCCAGGTATCCGCGGATGAGCAGGATACCCTGAACGCCTGGAGATCAGCTCCCGATGTATGGGGGAAATAAACGGGATATATTTACGTTTATTTGTATATTGTGAGTCTCTAAATAATCATGCTATGCGTATCATTCAATTAATGCTGGTGTTCATGTTGTGCGGTGCAGGAGCTGCCATGGCCCAGGCTAACAAGCAGACGCTCGTTACGGCAAAGATCAAGGTGCCGACGGTGCAGTGCAATATGTGCAAGGATAAGATCCAGCGCTATTTCCTGAAAGAAGAAGGTGTAAAGAGTATGGTGGTGGACGTTAAAAAGAAAGAAGCTACTGTAAAATATTATACCGACCGTACGAATATCGAGAACATCAAGACCGGTATTGCCAATGCGGGTTATGATGCGGACGATGTGACGGCGAATGAAGATTCCTACAACGATCTGCCCAAGTGTTGCAAGAAACCGGAAGATGGCGGCGGGCCTGTGAAGAAAAAAGGATAAAAAGAAAGATATTGATGTTGGCCGTCCCGGTATTCCGGGGCGGTTTTTTTGTGCCTATACTTCCCCGTCATCTTCTTCCTCTTCCTCAGCATATTCCCAATCGTCTGCTGTAGAAGCCCGCCATGCCTGGCCACCAAACGGTAAGCTAAACAGTTCATTTATTGACGGGTCAAGCCGGGTTACTTCCTCAAAGCTTACCAGAATTATATCCTTTCCGTCGGGTTCCGGGGTGGTGTGGAAATGCCAGGCACCGTCCTCATCGTGGTAAACAGACAGTACGGGATCACCCTTTAATGCCTGTTTTGTGACAAAAACCGCCGTATTTCTTTCTTCATAAAATTTAAAATCCGTACTCCTGTCGAGCAAGGGTTGTTTGAATTTCCAGGCAGGATTAAACTCCGGATCCCATGGGAAATGGTGTTGTTTATCCGGCCAAACGAGCTGTAACAGGGGGAAATCGAATGTCATATCATAAAACCAGCCTGCATATCCTACATAATCCTGGTAATATTCTTTGTCCACCTCAAGGAACCGTATCTCAAAACCCTCCAGGAAACCGGTATAAGTTCTGTTCGCCGTCAGGGTTTCTCCTTTTTTGATAAGGTCGCAGGCATGGTTAAGAATGGATCCCATTACCGCAGGTTTTAAGCCGAAGCAGATCAGTTCCGGGTGCCCAAACTCCTTGTAAAGACCGATGGAATAAACAAAACCAGGCAGCGCATCTGTATTGATCTGTACCAGATGGCAGCCAAATTTTGAGATGTTATCGAGGATAGTTTGCCTGGCGTCCTGGCCGGAGGGGTCTTGAAGGTCTGACATCTTAATAGTTTGAGATGAATTACGCGGTTGTAAACTTGTCGTCATAAGGACAAAGAAGGGGGGATTTTACGCTTGCCTGAACGATCCGATCAGAAAAAATCCAATTTCTGTTTCGTTTCGCAACGGATCGGGAAGGGAAGAAAAACGCCTTTTTTACCCACTTTGCAGTTTCCGGATGCCTTAATCGTCACTTCTTTATTCCCCAGGGCGCCGAGCACATTTTTAAAAACGTTGCCCATTTCCACCTCCAGTTTCACCGGGAAATAAAAAGTGTCCCGCGCCGGGATATCGATCAGGGTATCCTGGAGGGAGTGGCCCACTTTTGTATCGTCCAGGAAAACGTCGAATTCCGCATCCTTCAGGCGGAGGGAAAAGTTGTTCGGGTTAAAATAAGCAAGCTCCATTTTAACGGTGCTTTTTGAAAAGCTCAGGCTCTCAAAATCGAAGCTGGCTACCCGGAGAAATTCCAGGTCCTTCATTTTATCGCAGGAGCTAAGACCTCCCCAAATGAGCACAATAACGAGACACCATTGAAACCGTTTCATGAACTGCTGATTAAGAATTTTATCAAACCTACGAAACTCCCTCTAAACAATACGTTAAAGATTCCTTTTTGGAAGGCTGGGAGCGGGCCTCCTACTTCACATTTTACTTCAAATAAAAACGAGTCAAAATCAATCATTTTTCTCACTAAGAACTTTAGTATTTTTGTTGACTTTTAGAATTCAGCTTAAAGTAGCGGTTTACTAAAGTAAATAGCATATTTAATATAATTCTATGAACTGCATTTCAATAAATTATGCCGTTACACCAAGAGCTTAACATTAAATTTCAAACAACAGGTTTTGATCGTTTTTACACTCGCAAAAGTTCAAAAGTGACTATATGACAGAAGTAGCCAATTCAAAAACATTACTAATTGAAAGTCAATATTTTCCATCAATTTATTTTTATAAAACTTTAATTGAAGGGCAAATATTACAAATAGAGAGATATGAGCACTACCAGAAGGTGAGTTTCAGGAACCGTTGTTACATCGCCGGGCCAAACGGCGTCATACTTTTGAGCGTTCCCCTTTCGAAAGGAAAAAATCAGCGGACGGTGATGAAGGACGTCCGGATCAGTAATGAAGAAAACTGGCAGGGTCTCCATTGGAAGACCCTCACTTCGGCTTACCGCCGGTCACCCTTTTTTGAATACTTCGAACCGGAGCTGGAAGGTTTGTACGAACGCCGGTTCGATTTTTTGCTGGACTGGAATATGGCCTGCCTGGAATGGGCGAACAAAGCTTTGGGGATCAGCCCGGAGATCAGGCTGACCGATTCCTTCCAGAAAACCTACGACCCGGCGGCGGGTATCATCGATAAAAGGGATCATATGGTGCCTGGTCAGCTGCCGGCTGCGGGAGCCCCGGAATACACCCAGGTGTTCGGGGAAAGAACCGGCTTTTTCCCGAACCTTAGCATTCTCGATCTGTTATTCTGTGAAGGAAAAAGGGGACTGGAACTATTAAAATGATTCTGAAGCAATTGTAATATTCCTGTCATGCTCTTATATATGAGGGATAAAGCTTCTGGATGATTGATATTTTAATTGAACATAAATGCATTCAATGAATTAAAAATCAGTGAATTAATCTAGTTTTCCACCTTTCATAAAAAAGAGGGAAAATTTTTGGATTTCCATTGGAACAAAATAGTAGATTTGCATCCGATTTTGCTGGTCAAACGACTTACGTAGGTGTATAAACCAGAAGTTTCCAGCTCATTTATACTGTAGTTTAAGTTTTATTACTAACTCTAAAATTCATTCACAGCGTTAAATGAACAACACCTACACGGACCTCGTTAACCAAACCTTCGAGTTCCCCCAGGAGGGTTTCGAAGTGAAGGAAAACAACCTGATATTTAACGGGTTGGATATCCGGGCCCTGATCGATAAGTACGGGACGCCTTTCAAACTGACCTATCTTCCCAAGATCGGGATGCAGGTGAACAGGGCGAAAAAGATGTTCCATGATGCGATCAAAAAGAACCGGTACGATGGCAATTATTATTATTGTTATTGCACCAAAAGTTCTCACTTCTCCTTTATAATGGAGGAGACCCTGAAGCACGATGTGCATATCGAAACCTCCTTTGCCTACGATATTGACATTATCAATAAACTGTACGAGAGGAAAAAGATTTCGAAAGACACGTTCATCATCTGCAACGGTTATAAGACCAAAACTTATACCCGGAGCATAGCCAAACTGGTGAATAGCGGTTTTACCAACGTAATACCCGTGCTGGACAATAAAGAAGAGCTGGAGGACTATTCCAAGTTCGTTCGCGGCAAGGAACCCCTGAAACTCGGGATCCGGATCGCGGCGGAAGAGGAGCCGACATTCGACTTTTATACCTCCCGTTTGGGCGTAGCCCCCCGCGACATCCTCGAGTTTTACGTGGACAAGCTGAAGGGCAATCCGAAGTTTGAGCTGAAAATGCTCCACTTCTTTATGAACAAGGGGATTAAGGATGATATATTTTACTGGAGCCAGTTCAACAAAGTGTTGAACCTCTATTGCCAGCTGAAGAAGATTGCTCCCGAACTGGAGAGCATCAACCTCGGCGGCGGCTTCCCGATCAAACACTCCCTCGGGTTCGACTACGATTACGCTTATATCGTAAACGAGATCGTGGCCAACATCAAGAGCGTTTGTAAAAAGAACAAAGTGCCCGTTCCGGACATTTACACGGAATTCGGGTCGTTCACAGTGGGAGAGAGCGGCGCGGTGATCTACAGCGTACTGGGTGAAAAACAGCAGAATGACCGTGAGGCCTGGTATATGATAGACAGTTCTTTCATTACCACGCTGCCGGATACCTGGGGCATAGGGGAGAAATTCCTGATGCTGCCTATCAACAAATGGGACCAGGAATACCAGGAGGTGCATCTTGGAGGGCTTACCTGCGACGGGTACGACTTCTACACCTCGGAAGAGCACATCAACGCCGTGTTCCTTCCGAAGCTGACCAACGGAGAGCCGCTGTATATCGGTTTCTTCCACACCGGCGCCTACCAGGATCAGCTGAGCGGGTACGGGGGCATCAAGCACTGCCTGATCCCTTCCCCCAAACACGTGATCGTGGGGTACGACAAAAACGGACAATTAAAAGATTGGTTATATGCCAAAGAGCAAACCGCTCAAAGCATGTTGAAAATTTTGGGTTATTAAAAAAATGGGTTAGTAATCCACTTAAAAACCCTCCGGTTCTCCGGAGGGTTTCTTTTTTTATAGCGGTTATAACCCGGTGCAACCGTTCGTACCAAAACGGCCGGTATTCCCAAAGGGGTTCAGTAATTTAAGTAAGGATAACCCGACGACTACGTTCTCTTTCCGCCCCTTTCGTTTTACGGAACCTGACTATCACATAATTGAATAGGCTCTCCACCCGGAGAGCCTACAATTTCATAGGATAGATCGATCCAACATTCATAGCAAGGGAATAAACGGAATACGAGGTATAAGGCAAAAGGGACAATTCACGGTACAAGGTAAATGGAACAAATCATGGCATAAGGAAAAAGGAAATCTCAAGGTATCGGGCAATAGGTTACGATTAATTGCTTCATTCAAAATTAGTTCGCCGGAATCCGATTGCAAATACCACTTAGTTGTATCTTTTAACAACTTTTTTACACAAAATGCGTTGCGCTACTTTTTATTCCATACCCGATAATATTAAATTAGGCTGATTTATCTATTATGAAATACTTGCATCTCATCCCGTTCGTTTTATTAATTATATGTTCCCGCCCGGCGGCAGCACAGCATTCAGAGGAAGAATCTGTAAAAAGTGCCATCCGTCAGCTATTTGAAGGAATGAAACGTGGGGACAGCGCGATGGTAAAGGCTGTGTTCTATGAAAACCCTGTAATGCAGACCGCGCTTACCACCAAAGACGGTACCCTGAAACTGGTCACCGCTTCCCTTGAAAAATTTCTAACAGCAGTAGGTACGCCTCACACGGACGTGTGGGATGAGCGGATTACGTTTAGCAAGGTTTTAGTGGACGGCCCGCTCGCAAGTGTCTGGACGCCATACTCGTTTTACCTCAACGACAAGTTCTCCCATTGCGGGGTCAATTCCTTTCAATTATTCAAAAGCCCGGAAGGATGGAAGATCATTTACCTGGTGGATACGCGAAGAAAAGATAACTGCCTGTAAAGGATCTATTCAGGCTGCCCGCCGTCCAGGTACTGGATGGCGGTATCGCATTGTTTTTCAATCTCGGAGAAACAGGCGTCCAGCATTTCGGTGTTGCCCTCTATATTTTCGGTCTTGCCCGAGCGCGAAAGCCCTTTTACCAGCAGGAACTGCCTGGACAGCTTCTGGGTGATCATGGCGGTGAACTGCTGCTGCTGCTCCAGCCTTGCCTTCTGTTCCAAACGCGTGATATTCAGGTAATACACTCCCCATACCCGCAGGCATACGATCATGTAACCCGCCATCAGGAAGGGGGTAGCCAGGTATTTGTCAATAGCGGAATAGGTTGCCGGCAGCAGTACGGGTACGTTGTTTATTTTGATAAACGCCACCAGGCCCAGGTACAGGAACAAAACGGCGCTTAGTCCCGTCGCCGCCCGGAGGTTGATCACAAAATAACCAAGCAGGCAGGCCATCATCCAGGGTATGGCATAAATGGGGGATACGTCCAGGTCGTTTGTAAAGGAGCTGAGCATGGGTATCACCAGTGTATTGAGCGAGGCTACGGTGCCGGCTATGGCAATATTTACCCCGGCGGCCATGAGCAGGGCGCATAACACGAAAATGGAAACAAAGGAAACGGTGATAAAGGTGTTTGCCCAGTCGTGATGGTAAGCCACGGCGCCCAGGAAAGGCAGTAATACAAGGCTGTAGAAGAAAAGGTAGTCGAACAGCATTTTGATACGCGCCTGCTCATAAGGGCAGGAGGTACTGCGTATAAGCCTGCCTGTTACCCATTTTTCGGCGATGCCGTAAAGGGTGTTGGAAAGGCGTCGTATGCTGCTCGCTGTGGCTGACATGATAGGGGACAGGCTTTATATGGTTCTTCAACAAGGTACTCTCATCCGGCAAGCCTGCCATTCAACGTTAGTGGTAAATTTGGGGCATAAAAAAGGAGCCGCTCTTGAAAGAGCAGCTCCGTAATGTTGAAATTCGAATGTCAAATCGCAACTATTCCTAACCCTTATGCAACTGTAATTTCTTTTACGGCTTCCTGTTTTGCCTCTTTTTTAGGCAGGGTCAGTTTCAGGACACCGTTATCGTATTTCGCGTTGATCTTCTCCGCGTCCACGTTCTCGTCCAGGTTAAAGGAGCGGGAGAATGAACGGAAGCTGTATTCGCGGCGGATGTGTTTGTCGGTCTCTTCTTTCTGCTCCACTTTCTTTTCGGCGCTGATAGTCAGGGTCTGAGCGTCCAGTTTGATCTTGAAGTCTTCTTTTGCCAGGCCGGGGGCTACTACGTCCAGTACATAAGCTTCTTTGGTTTCGCTGATGTTCACCGGGGTGTGGCTGCCGAAGAAATCGGAAGTGGCGAAGTCGCGGTTAATGAATTTGCCGTTGAAAATATCGTCTACAAGGCTGCTAAAGGTCTTAACCGGCTGATGATTAAATTTTACGAGTGTCATAGTGTTTATAATTTTTTGAGTTAAACCATTTTTTTCGGTTACGTTGGGTGTAGATCAAACGGGATACCAATGCCGGAAAACGGTAAATTCAGCAGGAAAGGCGCTACTTTTAATGACAAGTTGTCAAATAATCTTCAAAATATCGGACAAATTGACGGAATCAGGATTCTGAGGCTGTCGTCCGGGGTAGGATGCGGGCCATGCTTGCCGGGCCGTAGAGAAGCCTGTTATGGTAGTATTTTGCTTTTTACCTGGAAAGTTGCCGTTCACTACCGGTGAAGCTACGGGAACCAGCCATGGTGCATATAGGAGAGATACAGGGAAGGCGGAGTTGAGGTGGACTTGATGTGGACTTGATCCGGCGTTGATCCGGTTAATATGCCATCAGGGGAGGAGGTGAGCCTGCGGAGTTTTCAAGAGAAGGCCGCTGGAACAGGATATTTATTGAAGTATGTCGATATATTATTAACTTTGTAAAAAATATACAATTATGTACCCTGCGGAACTCGTGATGCCGATGAAGGCAGAATTAACAGATAATGGTTTTGAAGAATTACTGACGCCCGGAAAAGTGGATGACGTATTAAAGGAAAGCGGTACTACCCTCGTGGTGATCAACTCCGTATGCGGCTGCTCCGCCGGTACAGCCCGCCCCGGTGTGCTGATGGCGGTGGCTACCAGCGAAAAGAAACCCGACAGGCTGACGACCAGCTTTGCGGGCTTTGACGCAGCTGCGGTACAGCAGATCCGTACGCACCTGATGCCTTATCCCCCTTCTTCCCCGTCCATCGCCCTTTTCAAAGACGGCCAGCTGGTGCACTTTATCGAGCGCCACATGATCGAAGGCCGTTCGGCTCAAATGATCGCAACCAACCTGTTGGCTGCTTTCGACGAATACTGTTAATAAATAGGAATAACGGTTACGGATGCTGTTTTTAAATTCGTAATGGTTAATTCATATTTGAAATGTAACTTGGTGGTTTGATTTTCCAACTGACTCAATTCGGCTTTGTTCATAGGAAAACAGATCACCATTTTTTTTGCCTATGTATCCTAACTTGTATTACGCTTTTAAGGATTTGCTCGGGGTGGAAATCCCCTTTCTTAAAGTATTGCAGACGTTCGGTTTTTTTGTTGCGCTGGCCTTCCTGGCAGCGGCTTATGTGCTCACCTCCGAATTACGGAGGCGCGAAAAGCTCGGTCTGCTTCATCCCGTACCTGAAACCACCACCATCGGTAAACCCGCATCCATGGGGGAGATCATCACCAGTGCGGTGATCGGTTTTATTATAGGTTTTAAAGTATTGGGTCTTATACCCGGCTTTGGCGGCAACGCAGGGGGCGACCTCCGCGATTATCTCCTCTCCGCACAGGGCAGCTTCATCGGCGGCATACTCGTGGCGGCAGCCATGGGATACTATAAATATTATACAAAGAAAAAGAAGGCCCTTCCCACTCCCAAACAGGAAAAAGTAATGGTATACCCGCACCAGCGGGTGCCGGACTTTACCATCATGGCCGCGGTGGCCGGTTTGATAGGGGCGAAGGTGTTCCATAACCTGGAGAACTGGGGAGAATTCATGAAAGACCCCTGGGGATCCATCTTTTCCGCCAGCGGCCTCACCTTTTATGGCGGCCTGATCGTGGCGGCATATGTAATTATCCGTTATGCCCACAAAAAAAGCATCAACTGGAAACACCTGATAGACAGCGCAGGCCCCGCCCTGATGCTGGCTTATGCCATCGGCCGCATGGGCTGCCAGTTTTCCGGCGATGGCGACTGGGGGATCAACAACAGCGCGTATGCTACAGACCCTTCCGGCAAAGTCGTGAAGATCGCGCCCGCGCAGTACCAGGAGATATTGCACAGGGATTCCGCGTATTTCACGCGGCAGTTCGGCAGCCTGGAAAATGTGCCCCACCGCAGCTTTGAGAAGCCCGCTTCGCTCAGCTGGCTCCCCGATTATTTTGTGGCTTACAGCTACCCGCACAACGTGGTGAACGATGGCATCCAGCTGGAAGGCTGCACCGGAGAGTATTGCAGCGCCCTGCCCGTGGGCGTTTTCCCGACGCCATTGTATGAGATCATCGTGTGCGGCCTGTTCTTTATCGTGCTGATGGCCATCCGCAAAAAAGTGACCACGCCCGGCGTGATCTTCGGTATTTACCTGATCCTCAACGGCGTGGAGCGTTTCTTCGTGGAAAAGATACGCGTCAATACAAAATATGATATCTTCGGCTTCCATCCCACCCAGGCAGAACTGATCGCCAGCCTGCTGGTGATAGGAGGGGCTGTACTGATCTGGTACGCCCGCAAAACGAATACGCCTAAAACAGCCTAGATGCAGCGTCATCCGAATTTAATTCCACTTTCGCACGAACATAAAAGCCTGCTTTTTGTGTGCAGGTACCTGAAAACAGATGCGGCCCCTTACGAGGGTTACCCGCTGGACACCAATGCCAAAATGGATTACATGGTAAAGGTTTTCCAGGAAGTAATGGTGCCGCACATCCAGAAAGAAGATCATTTGTTTGAGCAATGCAGGGGCTTTTTTCCTGAAATGGATACGATGCTGGACGAGCTGCTGGACGAGCACCGGGTGATTTCCGGGATGTACAGCGCGCTGGTGGACAGCAAAGACCTTATAACGGATATGGATACACTGGCGCGGAATCTCGAGGAACATATCCGGAAAGAAGAACGGGTCGTTTTTGAGAAAATGCAGGAACTGTTGCCCGATGTATTGGATAAGCTGAAGTTCGACTAAACGTTTTATTATCAATCTCCCTATATCATGAAAAAAACAATCCGGCTAATGGTTTGCGCGCTGGCCGTATGCCTCACCGCACACGCGCAGCTTGATACAAGTGGCCCCAGGGCAACGGAAGAAGAGCCAGAACAGGAGCTTTCCGAAGCAGAATACCTGGCCATGGCCAAAGTTTACACCGATTCCGTCAACGCCACATTTTCCTACAAAACAGGTATTATCAAACTGGGCAGCGGCGCCGTGCTGAACGTGCCCAAAGGTTTCCGTTACCTGGATGAGAAACAGAGCCACCGCGTGCTGGAAGACTTGTGGGGCAACCCCAAAGCCGCCACCCTCGGCCTGCTGGTGCCGGATTCGCTGGGTCCCATGAGCCCCGGCTGCTGGGTGTTCGATATCTCTTTTGAAGAGATCGGTTATGTGAAAGATGAAGATGCGGACAAGATAGATTACAACGACCTGCTGAAAGAACTAAAAAAAGAAACGCTGGAAGGCAATGCGGAAAGGGAAAAGCAGGGATATGACCCGATCGAGTTCATCGGCTGGGCTTCCACGCCTTATTATGATAAAGACAAGAAAACCCTTCATTGGGCGAGGGAGCTGAAATTCGGTGACAATGAAGATCATACGCTGAATTACAACGTGAGGATACTGGGGCGCAAAGGCGTGTTGTTTATGAATGCCATTGGCAATATGGAGAACCTGGAGGCGATCCGGCAGAACATCCCGGCGATCCTGGCCGCTACCACTTTCGAGAAAGGCGATGCTTATGCGGACTTTGACCCCGGTGTGGATGAAGTGGCCGCCTGGACCATCGGCGGGCTGGTGGCTGGAAAGGTATTGGCTAAGGCCGGCCTTTTTGCCCTGGTGCTGAAGTTCGGGAAGTTCATCGTGCTGGGCCTCATCGCTGGCGGCGCCGCTCTCTGGAGATGGATCACCGGCCGCAGGAGGAAAAATGAACTGGAAGACGGCTGGGTGATGCCCGCACCGAAAAAGGAAGGACCGTCGGAGCCGGAAACAGCTGCTTTGCCTGAAGCCGGGGAGGACCGGAAAGACGGCGGAAGCACATCATCCTGATCCGCAGCATATATATTATTATATAAAGGGAACCACCGGAAAGGGTGGTTCCCTTTTTTCTTTTGCCCCCATTCCACCCCCGATAAGCCCCGCTCATCAACTTACCAGGAAAACTTTGCAACATATTTAAAACCCGGTCGTCTTTTATCTGAATGCGATTTGCGAACGGAACAGCATGGATTTAACCTAACTAAGTTTTCCAGATTCAATTCCCGGTTTTTACCAATCGTCACCAGAATACGACCACTTGTGTATAATTATGTACTATGTAAAGCATACTACCTACCTTTACACTGTAGTTGATAAAGAAAGGAACTATACGAAAACACAAAAACTACAAAATCTACAATCCTCCTTATATGAAATCTAACTTTATGCTCCTGATCCTCAGTTTGTTACTAATAGGTAACAGTTTTAACGGACAGGCCCAGACCACCCCCACACAGATTAACGAAAAAGGTAAAGTGACCGGCGTAGTTTTAAAATCAGGTAACAAACCCGTTGAATTTGCCACTGTAACGCTCCTCAAAGTAAAAGACTCCTCCCTTGTAAAAGGGGCTATTGCGGACATCGAAGGGAAATATGTTTTTGAAGGCATCGCCGAAGGCCAGTACCTGGTAGCCGCCGCGAACATGGGTATGAAAAAGAATTTCAGCCAGGCCATTAAAGTGAACGGCTCTCCCGTGAAAGTGCCTGCCATCCTGCTGGGAGAGGAGACCCGCAGCCTGAAAGAAGTAAACGTAACGGGTAAACGCCCTTTTATAGAACAGAAAGCCGATAAAATGGTGGTGAACGTGGAGAACAGTATTGTGGCCGCGGGCGGCACCGCGCTGGAAGTGCTCCAGCAATCACCCGGCATCCAGGTAGATAAAGACGACAATATATCCATGCGTGGCAAGAACGGTGTGATCATCATGATCGACGGCAAACCCACAAATATGACTCCCCAGGACGTTGCCCTGCTGCTGAAAAATATGCCCAGCTCTAACATTGACCAGATAGAGCTGATCGCCAATCCTTCCGCCAAGTACGATGCAGCAGGCAACGCCGGGATCATCAATATCAAACTGAAAAAGAATTCCAACTTCGGTACAAACGGCAGCGTGAACGCCACCTACGGACAGGGCGCCCTGCCCCGCGGCAACGCCGGCATCAACCTGAACCACCGCAACAAGAACATCAACGTGTACGGTTCTTACAACTACAATTACAACCGCCAGTTTGAAGCCCTGGACATTTACCGGGACAACATCGAGAACAACGGGCGTATTGTATTCGACCAGCATTCGAATCTGAACAAAACGAGCCAGTATCACGGCGCCAAAGCGGGCATAGACTGGTTCCTGAACAAGAACCACACCCTGGGCGTGATGGTGAACGTGGCGGGCAACCGCTGGAAAGGGGATGGCGCCAGCCAGACCTGGATCGGTAACGGCGAGAGGGTCGATTCCAGCCTGAAAACCATTACCGTGAACACCCAGAATATGAACCGCCAGAGCTACAATCTCAACTACAAAGGGAAGCTGGACAGTACGGGGAAAGAACTGAACATCGACCTGGATTACTCCCGCAATGCTGAAAATCAGTACTCAGACCTGTACTCCGGCTACATGGACGCACACGGGAAAATTTATTTCCGCGGCGACACTACCCGCAGCCAGCAGCCTTCTGTGATCAATATCAAAACCGCGAAGATCGATTATACCCATCCGCTGAAAAACAACGCCAAGTTCGAAGCCGGTATCAAACTCAGCTTCGTGAACTCGGACAACAATTCCCGTTTCGATTCCCTGCGGTATGGCAACTGGGAGTATGACTACAACCGCTCCAACTATTTCATTTACAAAGAGAATGTGAACGCGGCGTACATCAACTTCAGCAAACAATTCAAAAAATTCGGTGTACAGGCCGGCCTGCGCGCGGAACAGACCAATGTGGAAGGCAATTCGGTAACGCTCAAACAGGTGAATGACACCAGTTACCTGAACTTTTTCCCCAGCATCTTCCTGAGTTATGCCGCCGGCAAAGACCACCAGTGGGGCGTGTCTTACAGCCGCAGGCTCCAGCGCCCGAGCTACGACGACCTGAACCCCTTTGAGTTTTACCTGGACCGGTACACCAAAGCAGGCGGTAACCCGAACCTCCGCCCGCAGTACTCCAGCAACTTCGACATCACACATACTTTTAAGTCTATCCTGAGCACAGCCATCGGTTACAGCCATACAACAGACATGCTGTCCCGCATCCTGGAGCCCGGTGTGGACCCGGAAACAGGGGATACCACCATCATGGTGTACAAATACATGAACGTGGCCAAAAAAGACAATATCAACCTGAACATCTCAGCGCCGTTCCCCATTACCAAATGGTGGAATTCATTCACCACGCTGTCTGTTTTTTATAACGCTTTCGAAACAACTGTACAGAAAGAGTTGATCAAACGCGCTTCCGGTGGCTTCTTCGGCAACACACAACATACGTTCACACTGGGTAAGGGTTATACCGCCGAAGCCTCCTTCTGGTACAACTCCGCGCAGATCTCACAGGAAGGGCTCTTTAAAATGAACCCGATGTACGCCTTCAACCTGGGTTTCCAGAAAACCGTGCTGAAAAAGAAAGGCACCATACGGCTGAATGTGAACGATGTATTTAACACCCAGCGCTTCGGCGGCACATACAACGTTACCAACCGCGAAGTCAAACTCGCGAACCGTTGGGACAGCCGCCAGGTAAGGGCCACTTTCACCTACCGCTTCGGCAACTCCAATGTAAAAGAAGCCCGCAACCGTAAAACCGGGCTGGAGGATGAGCAGAACAGGGTGAAATAACACAAACACGTACCTAATCATGTTTTAGGTATATAAGGATGGAAAGAACGCGGCCTCTTGCAGGTCGCGTTCTGTTTTTATATCCCAATGATTTTCAGTATTTTCAAAATAGTTGTATCCCAAATGCAACCATCGTTTTAATCCCGCGTCTTTAATATGACTTTATACCCTGACAATTTGGAAAATACGCCTGTAACTAATCAAATCGTGGTACGCTGCCGCAAGGGAGACGTAAGGGCATACCGCGAACTGTATGAGGCGTACTCCAAAGCGATGTACAACATCTGCCTGAGGATGACGGGGTATTCGGCCGATGCGGAAGATGTGTTGCAGGAGGCATTTGTACAGGTGTTCAAAAACCTGGACAAACTGGCGACGGACAGCAGCCTCACCGCCTGGATCAAAAGGATCGTGGTGAATCACTGCCTGAGTTATCTCCGCAAAAAGAAAGTGTATTTCGAAGAAGTGGGGGAGACGGAGTATGAAGAAGAAAATAAGGTGGACGAATCGGAACACGCCATGACGGTGTCCGCCGTAAAAGAAGCCATCGGCCAGCTGCCGGACGGCTACAGGACAGTGATCAATCTTTATCTCTTCGAAGAGTACTCCCACCGCGAAATAGCATCTCTGCTGGGCATATCGGAATCTACCGTCAAAACCCAGTATATGCGCGCCAAAGAAAGAGTACGGCAATTGGTGAAAATAAAAACGAGAGAAGTATGAAACTGGAAGATTTTATTCAGCAAAACAGAAGTGCGTTTGAAGAAGAAGGGCCCGGCCCGAAAGTGTGGGCTGCGCTGGAAAAGGAGCTGCCGGTAAAGCAGAAGACCAGGGTGATCACGATGATGGCCCGCCACTGGTGGAAAGCTGCCATCCTGGTTGCACTTGTGGCAAATGCGGGCATCCTCCTCACTTTCCTGCAAACTAAAAAGGAAGTGGCTGTGGTGATCCCCGAAATGCAGGAGATGGAGCAGTTTTATACCACCCGCATAGAGCAGAAGCTGGATGAACTGAAACAGATACCGGCCGCCGAACTGGGGCTGGACAGCACTACCCGCAACGAACTGGAGCTGCGCAACGAAACCTACCGGATGCTGGAAAAAGAACTGGCCGGCAACCCGGGAAACGAACGCATCCGCTCCGCCATGATCCGCTACTACCAGATGAAACTGGAGCTGCTTGACAAGATACTCGATGAGCATAATAAATATAACAACGACGCTAACACTAACTCCACACCGTTAAATAAGAAAGATGTTCTCTAAATCTACATTATTACTCTTGTTGTTTTGCCCGCTCCTGGTGTTTGCCACCAAGGGTGACGAAGAACATAAACTACGTGTCACCAGGACATTCAAAGCCGGCGACGGATCGAAGATATTCGTCCAGAACAAATATGGAAAGATCGTGGTGAACATCTGGGACCGCCAGGAATGTAAGGCTGATGTTGAGATCGTCGGTTTTGGCAACAATGCGGAACAGGCCCGCAGAATGGCTGAAATGGTTGAAATAAAGGCGAATGAAAGCGGGAACGTAGTAAAGCTGGAAACCGTGTACAATGCAAGCGGTACGGGCAAATGGTTCAACTTCGGCAAAAAGGATTCCCGCGATTATGTGAACGTGAATTACAACCTCTACGTACCCGAAAATATCGCGATGCTGATGCTGGAAAACAATTTCGGCGATGTACTGGCCCGTAAACTGCCCATGTACAGCATGATAAAGGTCAACTACGGTTTTATAGACATCACCGAAGCCACTCAAAAATTGCAATTGCATATCAACTATACGGACAAATGCCGCATCGGCGCGGCCAGGGATATGGAAATACACGCCAATTATTCCAGTATGCGGGTGGGCAACGCGGGCGACATCGAGCTTCATTCGAACAATGGTTCCTATACATTCGGTACTGTCGGCGCGATGAATATCCATTCCAATTACGATGACTTTAAGATCCAGGGCATGAAATCCCTTGACCTGGATGCGAACTATACAGATATCAGGTCCGAAAAGCTGAACGGCGGCCCGGTATCGGTAAAAGCGAATTACGGCGATGTAGCCCTGCGCAATATCAGCAGTGAATTCAAGACCCTCAGATTCAGTATAAATTACACCGATGTGAGGGTGGGCCTCAGCTCCCGCGCGTCCTTCCGGTTAAAGGCCGTGATGAAGAACGGTGATCTGAAAACGGGTGATTTTGACTTGAAAAATGTAAACCAGATACGCAACAATTCGAACCTCTCCTTTTCCGCCATAACTACCAACGGATCGGATGCTTCGCCCTCCATCATTATAGATGGAAGGTACAGCGATGTGAAGTTGGAAGGAGAATAACACAAACTCCTCTTAAATCCAAAACCATGAAGAAAACTGCAACCTTGTTATTTGCTGCGCTCATTGCCATCTCCGGAAGCCTGCTTGCGCAGGAAAGAGTGAGCGGCAATGGCACCCTGAAGAAAGAACAACGCACTGCCAGCGGTGCTTTCAGTGAGATCTCCACCGCCGGGAAATTCAAAATTTTCCTAAAACAGGGCAATTCCCACTCCATTGAACTGGAAGCTGACGAAAACATCCTTCCCTACATCGAAACGGAAGTAAAGGGCGATGAGCTGGAACTGAAATTTAAGAAAGGGTATAACATCAATCCCAGCAAACCCATTACAGTATGGCTCACGCTGGCCAAATTTGAGGAAATAAACGCCAGTGGCCAGGTTGAACTGGTTTCCGATGGTGCTTTTAAAGGCTCCAAACTTGAAGCGAACTTCAGCGGCAGGGTGGACGCCAAACTGAACCTGCAGTATGACAAGCTGGAAGTGGCGATGTCCGGTTCCGGCAAAATGAAACTCGACGGCCGTGCGGACGATACCGAGATCAGCGTATCCGGCTCAGGGGAAATTGATGCGCCTGAAATGCAGTCCCAGAACATGGAGATACATATTTCCGGCAGCGGCAACGCCAATGTGAACGTATCCCAAAAACTGGAGATCGCGATTTCCGGGAGTGGCAGCGTAAATTATAAAGGTGCTGCGAGCGTAGAGCAGGCAGTGTCCGGCAAGGGCAAGGTGACCCACCAAAACTAAGCTGCTTTCCGTATCTTAGCGTATAAAAATATGCCGCTTATGAGAAGAGACATTTTGTTAATCCTGGGCCTTGCTTGCAGCTTACAGGCCATAGCGCAGGAACATCCCGTAGCTATTAACGCGCCCGCGGAAGCGGTGACCGTTATCAGGAATAACACGGCCACTGAGGTCAAAGACCAGGGAAACACCGGCACATGCTGGTGTTTTGCCACTACATCCCTTATCGAAAGTGAATGTGTGAAGAAGGGGGGAGAAAAACCTGATCTTTCTGAAATGTTCACCGTCCGCAATGTGTACCTGTACAAAGCCCGTAATTACGTTATGCGCCAGGGCGACGCGAAGTTCGGCGAGGGTGGCCTCGGCCACGACGTATTGATCGTAGCCGCAAAATATGGCCTCATGCCTGAATCCGCTTACAACGGCCTCGCAGCGGGCCAGTCATCGCCGGATCACAGCAAGATGGCGGACACGCTTAAAAAATTCCTCGACACGATGTTGCGCAAAAGGCCCATCCCCGTTAACTGGGAGCAGCAGTACGCCGCGCTGATGGACGAATACATGGGAGGCGCGCCCCCCGCCACATTCGAATATCACGGCCGTTCCTACACCCCGCAGCAATATGCAAAGGAAGTGGTAAAGTTCAATCCGGACGATTACGTGAACCTTACCTCGTTCACCCATCATCCTTATTACAGCAATTTTATTCTTGAACTGCCGGATAACCACGCCAACGGCAGCTTTTATAATGTTACGCTGGAGGAGCTGATAGGCGCCACCAAAACGGCGGTGCAGAAAGGGTATACCGTGATGTGGGACGCGGACGTAAGCAACCGTGGCTTCGTATCCTCCAGCGGGTATGCATTTTCGCCGCAGGCGGACAGTCTTTTTAACCGCAAAAAGCCCAACCCGGATTTGCAGGAAGTGAACGCCACACCGGCTTACCGCCAGGAGCTGTTCGAAAAGCTCGTTACGCAGGACGATCACCTGATGCACATCACCGGTATCGGGAAAAGCCCGGAGGGTAAATCCTTTTTTATCGTGAAAAATTCATGGGGTAAACAATCGTCACCATTCGGTGGTTATGTATATGTGTCGGAACCGTATTTTGCGGTGAACACGATTAATATTATTGTCCCGAAAGCAGCGCTGGACAAGAGCTTGCTCAAGAAGCTGCAGATCAATTAAGGTTTAAGAGAAATAGATTTAAAACGGCGGCAGGAGTTTTTCTGCCGCCGTTTCTTTTTAAAGTTGGCATAGGGGGAATATAATGATGAGTGCTGTTTATACGAGTCTTTTGATCAGCAGGTCTATCACCCGTGTGTCCAGCGCGTCCGCCAGCTGTGCGGCCGTGCGAAGGGTTACATTGATATCTCCTTTTTCCATGCGGGAGATGTCCGCATTGTCCACATTGCAGCGGGAGGACAGTTCCCGTTGGCTGTATCCTTTCTCCTGCCTGATACGCCGGAGGTTGTCGCCGAAAATTGATAGTATTTCAGATTCTTGCGATGCCATTGATTGTTTGTTTGCTCTGCGGGCAAATTGGATTTTTTTGTTGATGTAAGTGCTGGGTAAAAACCCTACATGCAAAAATGAATACGCTGTTAAGTTGGTGTAATTAATTCATTTAAGCATTGGGTCTTTGCCCTTCATGGGTGTTTGTGCCGCTGAAACGATCTGTGACAGAGGGTTTCGGGAGATGTGTCAATCAAAGGCAGTGTGAAATATTTTAGCTGTGTAGTATTTCAAAACCTGAAATATTCTCCAATGGTCCTTCTGTGATATCCAGCGCGGATACTTTTGCGCCGGAGGGGCCAATGCGGCACCAGTCGATAAATTCGTCCATGGCGTGCCGCGGGCCTTCCGCAACGATCCATACATGGCCGTCTGGCAGGTTTTTTACAGCGCCGGTGAGTCCCAGCCTGACGGCTACAGACCTTGCGGTGGCCCTGAAATAAACGCCCTGTACTTTACCTTTCACTACAATTTCTTTGTGGATCATGTTCTCTTAACAATTAATCGGGTAATAAATATAACAATGATGAGTGGCCGCGGGTTTTACCCGGCGGTGATGCAACGTTGCAATTGCCCGATATCAGAGGCAAAAGCCGTTGCGCCGCCGGGGTAAAAGATAAAGAACCGGGACGGGCCGTTGTCCGGTTCCTGCACTTCGTGCACCTGGATGTATAATGACGGATGAAAGTAAAAATATTCAACGGCAGCGGGGGAGATGTTCCTTTTTTGCTGCTCCAGCTGGAAACCGGCCCTGGAAAGCCAGGAGAACACGGTTTGTGCTCCGGAGGGTTTCATGCGCCCGTTTGTATATAAAGGTTTGATATTGACCCATTCCATGTTTTCTAAATTTAGCGGGGACTGATTCAAAAGCTGTTGGGCATTTGACCAACAGCTGCATTTTTTTTGATTTGTATAAATATCCGCGTGCATCAGGCCCTGGCAAAGGTTGCCCCTCCGCCATGGTCTGTGCGGTTCCTTACAGGACGCGGCAGTTAAATCATTATTGTGTAACTCATGGCTGAAACGGCAGTTCCAGGAACGCCGTTCTCCGCGATGAATTGACCGGGCGCAGTTTCCCCGGGCGCGGACGAATAACCGTTATGCGCCGGGGCTTCCAGCCCGTAGAATGCAAATGCAAAATACAAGGGTGAATCGGATGGGTCGTAAGTAGGGAAAAGAGGGGCCGGGAGATTAACGCCCGACCCGATGAGATATGATACTGACTCTTAAAAAAATAGGTTGTGTCTCTTAAGCTGCGTGGTTAAACAGGGGATGCCTGGCCGGCGTATCCTTTCCAAACAAAAATTCCCGCACCATTTCATATTTGCCGCCGCCCGCCGGTTTTCTCAACAGGCTGAAACTATGACAATGAAAACTGCGCACAAACATCTTGTTGGCAAGATAAGGCACCAGCTGGTTGAACTGCTGCTGGTTGACGGAACGCGCCAGCGTGATATGCGGCTTGTAAGCGCCGGTCCTCAGCTCGAACGCATCCAGGATCCTGCGGTGCAATTCTTCCACCGGGCGGGGATTGGCCACGTTCACATAAAACATATGTTTCGTGTCTCCCTGCCTGCAATGATCTATCCGGGAGGTATACACCGTGAAAGCCGACTGATCCGTTACCAGGGCTTCGAGCATCTTTACGAACTCGGTTTCATACCGCTCCGGAAATTCCGAACGGAAAAGAGCGATATGAGCCTGTGAAAACGCACCCGGGAAAGGGCCTAGTTCTTCCGCGATCAGGTGCTTGTACATGCTCACATCCTGCACCGTTTGTGCGTCAGGTTGTAACACCAGCATGTAGTCATATAATACTTCCTGTTCCATGTCTTTATGATTAAGCAATCATCAATTTGAAACAATCACTATCGTTTACAGCATCGCGATAATGATCCCCTCTTTTCACAATACAAATATAAAACTATTTCCTGAAATACTAAAATTATTAGCAAAAAATACTAAAAAAATGGCTGATGGTTTTTGCCCATCAGCCGTCCCTGCTATGTTTCCGCAGTTATTACAAGCTTTTGATGATCGCAGCGAAGTCCGCGGCCACCAGCGAAGCACCGCCGATCAGCCCGCCGTCCACGTCAGCACTGGCAAACAGCTCGCCCGCGTTGGAAGGTTTCGCGCTGCCGCCGTACAGGATCGTAATGCCCAGCGCCGCTTCACGGCCGAATTTTTCGGCAATGCGGGAGCGGATGAATGCATGCATGTCCTGCGCCTGCTGCGCACTGGCCGTCAATCCGGTACCAATGGCCCAGATCGGCTCGTATGCGATGACAATATTTTTGAGCGCGGCCGCATCCAGGTGATAGAGGCTTTCCTCCAGCTGGCGGGCCACAAATTCATTCTGTGTTTCTGCTTTCCTGATCTCCAGCGGCTCTCCGCAGCAGAAGATGGGTTTGATGCCGTTTGCCAGCGCCAGGTCTATCTTTTTGGCAAGCTGCGCATTGGTTTCGGAGAAATACTCCCTGCGTTCGGAATGCCCGAGTATCACATAATCCACGCCCACGGACGCAAGCATTTCCGCGGATACCTCGCCGGTGAAAGCGCCGGATTTTTCGCCGGCGCAGTTCTGTGCCGCCAGGTAAATACCAGGATAATTGCGGATGAGCTGTTTTACCCGCGCCAGGTAAGGGAAGGGGGGAGCTATTACCACTTCCTGGCCTTCCGCCAATTTGATGCCGGCGGAAACGATGTCATTCACCAGCTGTTCGCCCTGCGCCAGTGTGAGGTTCATTTTCCAGTTGCCTGCTACAATCTTTTTTCTCATAGACGTTACGTTACTTTTGATAAGAGGCGCGAAAAATACACATTTATCCCTGAAATATCCGCGTAAGTATTTGCCTGTCCTGCTCGCTGAGCGAAACGCCTTTCAGCTGCATCCACGAATCGGCGTCCCGGAGGGCTTCCGTGAGCCGGTACCGGTCTGTGATACCCGCGCCTCCCCAACTGAATGAAGGCAGGAATTTGGGCGGAAAATTGCCGCCAAACACATTGCAGCTCACTCCCACCACGGTACCGGTATTAAACATGGTATTGATACCGCTCCGGCTGTAGTCACCCATCATCACGCCGCATTTGGTGCCGGCGGGCCAGGCTTCCTGTTTGGCTTCCATCCACACCCTCACTTCGCCGGCATTGTTCTTCAGGTTGGAACAGCTTGTATTGGCGCCGAGATTGCACCATTCGCCGATCACGGCATCGCCCAGGTAACCGTCGTGGCCTTTATTGGAATGGTCAAAAAATACGGAGTTTTTGATCTCGCCGCCGGCCACGCAGCGGTGGCCAAGCGAGGTGGCGCCATAAACGCGCGCGCCCATCTTCAGCACGGAATGTTCGCCCATCCCGAAAGGCCCCCGGATAAGGCAGCCTTCCATCACTTCGGCGTTCCTGCCGATGTAAATAGGGCCGGTGGAGGCATTCAGCACGCTGTGCTCCACTTTGGCGCCGGGCTCCAGGAAGATCTGAGAAGGGTTCTCAATACGGTTCGTTTGGGAAATGGAGGCGCTTTTACGGCCTTTGGTGAGCAGCTCAAAATCGGCACGGAGCGCCGCATCGTTGTACTGTGCGATATGCCAGGGCTGGTCTATACGGATGATTTCACCTTCAAAATCAATACGGCTGGCTGTGGGCACAAAAAAGTCATCACCACTTACGGCTTTGGCCAGCAGGCGGCCGTTTTTATAAATTTCCTGGCCGGGCTGCAGTTTCACTATCTCTTCCACGATGGCTGCGGAGGGGAGCAGGTGCCCGTTCAGCAGGATGGTAACGGCATTTTTGGGCGCCTTTATGAGCGGGAATTTATCCTGCAGGTAATCCATTGTAAAATGGCTGATAGGGCTGATCCCCATCCACTTTTCCCACTTTTCGGTAATGGTAAGAAGGCCGATGCGGCAGGCCGCAACCGGGCGGGTATGGGTAAAGGGGTAGAGCTGGTCGCGTTCAGGCGAGTCAAACAGGATGTAGTGCGGGTTCATATTGGTAAAATAAAAAATCCCGCCGATATGTTACCGGCAGGATTTGTTAAAATATTTCCAAACGCTTATTTAGCGTCTTTCTTGTAACGTTTGTTGAACTTGTCGATACGGCCTGCGGTATCTACCAGTACGTTCTTACCTGTATAGAAGGGGTGAGAAGTATTGGAGATTTCAAGCTTGATCAACGGATACTCGTTACCATCTTCCCATTTCACGGTCTCGCGGGTAGGAGTGGTAGAACGGCTCAGAAAGCTATGCCCGTTAGACATATCTTTAAACACTACGAATCTATAATTTTCCGGATGGATTCCCTGTTTCATATCAAAAAAGTTAAATACAGAGCGCAAAGGTAACAGATTATTTTAAATAAGCCAAGAAGTTTTTAGCTTTTCATATTTACATACTGAAGGGGAATACCCAGGTTCGCCTCCTTGCATTTTTGTATAACTTCCTGTAAATCATCTATTTTCTTGCCAGTTACCCGTACAATATCGTCCATGATCGCGACCTGAACCTTTAAACCGGCGTCTTTGATCATTTTCACTATTTTTTTGGCATCTTCCTGCTTAATGCCGTTGCGGATCGCGACATCTTTTTTAACCACCTTGCCGCTCTGGTAATGTTCCTTGCTGAGATCGTAAATAGAAGCGTCCAGCCCCTGGCGCATGGTACGGCTGATCAGCACATCTATCACCTGGTCCAGCTTCATATCAGACTCCACTTCCAGTTTCAGTACCAGTTCTTTTTTATCCAGCTCAATGCTCACATGCGAGCCTTTGAAGTCATAACGGGTAGTGATCTCTTTTTTGACAGTATTGATAGCGTTGTCCAGAGTTTGAAGGTCTACTTTGCTCACGATGTCGAAAGACGGCATAAACGGGCTTTTTTAATGGTGAATAAACGAGGGGCAAATATAATAAAAAACCGCTACCAGAAGGGCAGCGGCTTTTAAATAGAATGGCGGAGTAAATGGTAACATGGACGGAAAAGAGCCGGAGGCAACTACTTGTTGTCAGTAGTCTGGATACTCAACTCGTTTTTGCTTCCACGTATACTAACGTTATCGTTCTTGAGATATTGTCCGTATTTCTTTAATATGTCATCCGGCTGTTTTTGGCCGTTGATGAAGAGGGCGCCGTCTTTTTTTTCCACGTTATAGCTGGAATTACGGTCTATCAGCTTGTCTGATTCCAGGCCTTCCAGCAGCAGGCGGTAGTTTTTGTTTGTGGCTTCGGCCCTTTCGCGGTCATGTTGGGCCCGCTCACGTTGTCTTTCCGCCTGGAGTGCCTGTCTTTCACGGGCTTCTTCATTGATAGCCCTGGTCCTGGCCATGTTCTGCGCATGGATCTCCCTGGTCCTGGCTACGTTTTCGTCGTGGATGGCGCGTGTGCGGGCTACATTTTCGGCTTGCTGGGCGCGTACACGCTCCGCATTTACATACTGTTGGTCACGGGTGCGGGCAATGGCCCTTTCATGCGCATCACGGGTGCGGGCCCTGGCTTCTTCCGTCCTGCGATGGGCGTCTTCGTTGTTAGACCCGTCGTAGTCGAAGTTGTACTGGAAGCTGCTGTCCCATTTATGATTTTCCATGGCTTTTTTTACATCACTTTCGATCTTTTTCCAGTCGATCTTGTCCATGGATTCTTTGATCTCTTTGCTCATTTTATCCCAGTCCTGGCTTTTCATCTGGTTCTTCATCTGCTCGCTGATCTTGTCCCACTGGATGTCTTTCATCTGTTTGGCGATATCGGCGTTCATCTTTTTCCAGTCGATGTTTTTCATGCCTTCGGCCATCTGTTTGTTCACCTTTTCCCAGTCCACGTTTTTCATATTGGCCTGTATCTGGGCGTTCATCTTGCTCCAGTCGATCTTTGCAATGGCGTCCTGCGCTTTTTTCATCGCTTTGGCCATCTCGTCCTGGTTCACTTTGTATTGGAAACGCATGTTGGATTGCGCCTGCTGCATTTTGTAGAAAGACTCTTCCATCCGTTTGCGGTCCGCGGCGGGCATTTCGTCGATGCTGCTGTATTCTTTTTTGACGCCCTTGTCATCTATGATAATGATCTTCTGACCGGGGGCAAGGGTATCGAAACTGTAACTGTAACTGCCGTTGTAACTGCCGCTGTAGTAGCTGCGGTTCCCATTCCCGTTCCAGTTACCATTATAGGCAACCCATTCCGGGGGAGTGGGAGGTGTGGGCGGAAGGGGCGGTGCTGCGGGCCTGGGCATTGCTGACGGGCTCGGCGGAGCGGGCGGCAGTGGCGCTGCGGCCGGGAATGGATGGGGAGTGGGTGCCGCCGGCGGAACCGGAGGTGCCGGGGGCGATTCAAGGTCTTCGGCTATCGGCGGCGGTGGCGGCAGAGGCGGCGCGGGCACTACACCCGGCGTAACAGGCGCTTTTGCCGGAGCCGGAATGGTATCGCTGAAGACAGACAGTTCTTTGGCGGGCAGTTCTTTTTCTTTTTTATCGTTTTTCCTGCCCGGATTCAGCCAGGCGATGGACACAAGGCCTGTCAGAATGATGAGCAATGCCAGGAACCGCTGGCTATAATTGAGATTTTTCGTTTTCATTTCCATGATGCGTTTAATGCGATGAAGTAAGAAATGTTTATCATGCGCAGCCGCCATGGCCATCGGGTTAGCGGTGATCCGGTACTCCTCAAGCGCCACAAGGGCTTTGGCATAATGCATGGGCTGAACGGTGCCTGCGATCACCAGGTCGTCACAGCAATGTTCCCTTTCCTGGCGGATGTTCCGGGATATCCACCATACAAACGGGTTAAAGAACAGGATGGTTTCAACAATGGATTGGAAGATATTCAACAGATAATCATTACGCTTGATGTGGGCGAGCTCGTGCAGCAGGATGGCTTCCAGCTGTTCAGGGCTCAGGTTGTTCACCATGGCGGCCGGCAGCAATATCACCGGTTTAAGAAAACCGATCATTACCGGCACCTGCAGGTGATCTGAAATAAATAACTGCACTTTTTTCGTGATCCCCAACCGCATGCCCAGCCCCCGCAGGTGCTGATCCCAGGCTTTGCCCATGGGCGTTACGCCCTGCTGGCGCACCTGGCGCAGCTGTGAAAGGTCCAGGCAGAGTTTGATCGTCATCACCGATACACCGATGATATACACCGCCACCAGGATGGGAAAATAACTTTCCATGCCCGGGAACATCGTCTGCAGCCCGCTTTGTCTGGCAGGTGCCTGTTGTACCGCACGGGCGATAAAAGCCGGGTCCAGGTTCAGCGTCACCGCCTGCAGCTCCTGTGCTTCCCGCAGGACAGACAGCTGGGTGTACAGCGTAGCCATAAACCAGCCGGTAATGCCGGCCAGGCTCAGGTAAGACAGGTGGTATTTGATGGATGCGCTTGCCTGCGGCCAGAGCCAGAGCACAATACGCAGGCATGCGAATACAAAAAAGGCCTGCCAGAAGGAGTGCAGCAGCGTCCAGCCGAATGCACGAATCAGATCTTGGGTAAAAGGAAGCAACGAAGTCATGGCAAAATGTTTATTTCTGCTTTTTTTCCATTTCGTTCAGGTATTGCCGGATCATGTCCAGCTCCTCTGGGGAGGAACGGTGATGACCCAAAGCCTGCATCACCAGTTGTGAGGCAGAGCCTTTAAAAACGGTATCTATCATTTTGTTCAGCAACTGCCGTTGGGTAAGCTCCCGGTCCACCGCCGCCTCGTAAATATGCGTTTTGGCGCTGGCGTCCCGCGTCACCAATCCTTTTTCATGCATGATCTGCATCAGCTTCAGGGTAGTGGTATAACCCGCTTCCTTCTGCTGCTCCAGTATCTCATGTATTTCCCTTACCGTACTGGCGCCTCTTTCCCAGAGGATAGCCAGTATCTCCAGTTCACTTTCCGTAGGCTTGATGGGCTTGTTCATGTGATTTGTATTGTAATGATCTCTTTGTACGAATATCTTCGTAAACGAATGTACGACACTTTTCGTAATAACAAAACTTACCCTGTTATTTTTGGATAAATGGTATTCCGGGAGGAGGAGCGGAAGCCTTGCGGGCCGCTTCCCTCAATTGCCGGGTGGTTTGCCTGCTGCCGTCCGGGCTCCAGCCCGGGGCGCCAAACAGATAATGCCAGGCATCGCGCCAGGAGCGGGCTTTGCGGAGGTCTTTCCCGATGGAAGCCCATTCGTGGGTGGCTATCTTTAATGGATTGTAGGTATGAATGTTCGACGTAAGCCCGTACACCGGTTTTTCCTCTTCCGGCTGAAAGGTGCCGAACATCCGGTCCCAGATGATGAGCACGCCGGCATGGTTCTTATCCAGGTACTTCAGGTCGGAGGAATGATGGACGCGGTGATGGGAAGGCGTGTTCAGCACAAACTCCAGCGGCCTGGGGAGTTTGTGGATAGCTTCCGTATGGATCCAGAACTGGTAAATGAGGCTGATGGCCTGCATGGTCATGACCATGGCGGGATGAAAACCCACCAGCGGCATCCAGCACCAGAAAAGGAAAGTGCCGGTAAGGTTGCCCGTCCAGGTCTGGCGGAGGGCGGTGGAAAGGTTGTAACGGCGGCTGGAATGATGAATGACGTGGCTGGCCCAGTAAAAACGGATGTTGTGACTGAACCGGTGGAACCAGTAATAAGTGATGTCGTCCGCAAAAAAACACAGCGCCCATACCCACCAGAGGCTGGCGTCGAGGGTGAAGAGGCGGAACTGGTAAACGAAGTCGTAAATAAGGTAGATGACGCCTTTGATAAAAAGGCCGATAAACACGTTCCCAAGGCCCATGGCGATGCTGCTTGCCGCGTCTTTGGTTTCGCAAAGGTTGCGGTGGCTCCAGGCCGAGAAGATCACTTCCGCGAGCAGCAGCAGTACAAAACCAGGTATAGCTAAATGTATCGGGTCCATTGGTTACGGATTACGAATGGAGGTGATATTCCTTTTGCCAAAAGTTACTGAATATCTGTGGAATTCAGGCGACATTTCCTAAAAACTCCCGCCCCCCATCCGCTATCCGTAAGAAGTTCTGAAAGAACCTGCCCCACTTACCTGAAGTGAGGCAGGATTCATATGCATGGTTTCAGTCAGCCGGTATTAAAACCTGCCTGCTTTGATGGTAAAGTGCGCAGCCGGGCCGCTCAGCTTTTCGTCTGTAATGCCCGTGGTATTTGAGCCGCTTACGAACCGGTACGATCCGCCCACAGCCAGGCGTAGGTAGGAGGTGATATTCATTTCAAAGTTCACATGCGGCTCGCCTACAAAAAAGCCGCTATAGTCGATACTTTCAGTCTCATCATACCCTTTGTACCGTTCGTTTTTCATCACACCGCCGCCGCCGATCAGGGCGCCTACGGCCATATGGAAAAGTTTATTGGATCTGATGGTGTATTCGGGCACAAAGCCGGTATACCACATGTTCCAGTAAAGAGTAGGGTCCAGCGCATTGGTGCGGGGCGCTTCGATATTGTTCACGAGGGCATATGCGCCAGCTCCCAGCATCAGCCTGCTGTTCAGCATCACGCCGGCGTAGCCGCCCAGCAGGATGCCCAGCTGATCGTCGAAAGTGGTGAACTTGATGCCGGGCGCACCGAAACCGCCTACCCGGATCTTTGTATTGCCTCTTCCCGCGAGGCTCTCGATGGGGGCGTCTTGTGCAAACCCAAAGTGGGAGAGCAATACCGCCGCTGTCATGAAAAGTAACTTCCTCATTTTCATAATTAACGTGTTTAAGATTGTTCTGTCTTTTTGGGGGGATTGTTTTTTAGTTGTGATATCACAGGCCCGCCTATAAGTGCTTAGCGGGCCCGTGTTGTATTATTTAGTGAAGCATTACGCGTTCCTTGAACTGTACGGCGGAGGTGCCGAACCAGCCCAGTACCTTCGCTTTGCTGCCGGTATTGACGTTTTTGAGATTGCTCGGCACATTGGCGAGGATTTCGGCAAACAGGCCGCCGTTATTCAGCTGCGACTGTACCATTTCCAGGAAGTCGTGGCTGGGCTCCGTCACGGAAGCAAGGCGCACGATCACTTTTTCGTTCAGCAGGAAAGGTTTGTCCTCGCGGGTGATCGCTTCGCTGAGCGGGTAAATGAACACGGAGCCGTCCGCTACTTCCGCCTCAAATGAACCGTCTATCGCAAAAGCATCCGCCACGCGGTTGTCTGTATTGTTGCGGTAGCTGCGGATCCAGTAATAGTCCGTAGCGCCGGCGATGTCTTTGCCATACCAGCGGGCGTAGAACCCTTCTTCGCCGCTTGCGGCGTTTTCCGCGGTCTTAAACTCGTAGCTGATAGAATCTATCACCGGCACTCTTTTGAGCGTGTCTATGGCCTCAAAAGTGGATTCTTTCAGCTCCACGCGCAGCTTGTATATATGCCCCACCACGCCGATGCTCACCGCGGCACCCGGATCGTTGCTGTATTTGCCATTGGCAAAAGCAAAGGGATACACCTGCCCGCTGGTCATGTCGGTAAGTGTTACCACGGCGTCGCTTACAATCGGAGCGGGCGCCTGGTTCGTATAAGGCACGCTCTGGGTGATCCGGAAGTCCTGCCTGCCGGGCGTGTTCGTAAGCCATGCGTCTACTACCGTATACGTTTTGCCTTCCGGCACTTCCACGTCTATTACATCCTCACAGGCGGTAAAAGCCGCGGCGGTAAAAAGGATAGCGAATATTTTGCCCGGTTTGATCCGTGCAAATATGCCTTTTAAAGGCCGGATAGAACCTCGCTGTTCTCTCTGTGTATTGTATGTTATATTGCTCGGTTTCATATAATCGAATGCTTTTGCGGATAATTAGAATTTGAAGTTGTAAGTGATCCCCGGAATGATGGAGCCGATGATGGACAAACGCACGGCTTCTTTTTTGCCTGGATCGTCGGGATTCTGGCGGAAGTACACGGTGTAGGCGTTTCTGCGGGCATACACGTTGTACAGGGAAAATACCCATTCGCCTTTCCAGCGTTTCAGCTGCTTGCCTTTGTAGGTAACGGAAAGATCAAGACGGTGGAAGGGTTTCAGGCGGTAGTTATTCCTTTTTTCGGTGGTGTTGTAAGGAATGTCCCAATCCTGGAACTCCAGGCGCGCGTCCGCAAAGGTAGCGGGCGTGCCGGATGCGAATACCCAGTTGCCGCTGAGGCTGAGGCGTTTGGTGAACTCATGGCTTACCACTACGTTCACATTGTGGGTGCGGTCGTAACGGTTGGTGAACCACTCGTTCAGGCTCAGCCCGGGCGTCTGGCGCTCTGAGCGGCTGAGGGTATAACTTACCCAGCCTGTCGTATTGCCGATATCTTTTTTCACATACAGCTCCAGGCCATAGGCGCGGCCTTTGGAAGCCAGCAGGTCACCTTCGATGAACTCGTTCAGGTCAAGGTCCGCATCGTCTATATAATCCAGCTGGTTTTCCATTTTTTTGTAGAACACTTCAGCGGATACTTCAAACTGGTCACCGGGGGCGTTGTAGAAATAACCCGCGGTTACCTGGTCTGTCACCTGCGGCTTCACGTTGTTGGATACGGGCGTCCAGATGTCCACCGGAGTGGGGGATGCGGTGTTGCTCAGCTGGTGCATGTATTGCGCGCTGCGGCTGTATGCCACTTTCACGGCGGAAGTGCTGTTGAGGGCGTAACGGGCGGAAAGCCTCGGCTCGAAGTTGTAATAGTCGGCGATGGTTTTGCCGCTTTCGAAATCCTGTGTGCCGGTGAAACGTTTACGGATACCGGCCGTTGTGTCCGCATAATAATAAGCGGTGCCTTTGCCGCGGAACTGGAAGCCGGAGTAACGTACGCCATACTGGATGCCGAACTTAGTGCCGATCTTCAGCTCATGGTCGAGATAAACGGCTCCTTCGATGGAGTTTTTATCTCTCAGCGTCTTGACTACCTCGCGGTCGTCTTCGCGGGAAGTACCGGTGCCGGGTTTAAAGGTATAATAGGTGCCCTGTACGCCGAAATGCAGGGTGTTGTTGGAATTGATGTAGTAGGTGAAAGCCGGTTTCACGCCGTAGTTGATGATGTTGGACGTCCATTTGAACTGCTGTTTCACCGGTTCGTCCTCGTCTGTTTTAAAGTCCAGGCTATAACTGTATTTTGTATAATAAGTGGTCAGGTTGAGGAAGAGTCGGTTGTTGAAGATGTGGTTCCAGCGGATGGAAGCTGTGTTGTTACCCCAGTTCATGTTTGCCGTGCCGCCAAACCCGAACACGTCGCGGCCGAAGTAGGTGCTGACGAACAGGTTGTTGTTTTTGTTCAGGTTGAAGTTCACCTTGGCCGTAACGTCGTAGAAGTACAGCTTGGTATCTTCCATATCGCCTTTCAGGAAAGGTTTCATGAGTACGTCCATGTAGGAGCGGCGGGCTGCCACGATGAAAGAGGATTTGTCTTTCTGGAGAGGCCCTTCTATCGCCAGGCGGCTGAAGATGTTGCCGATACCGCCGGTGAGGCCGAATTTCTGGTTGTTCCCGTCCTTCATCCTGATATCGAGCACGGAGGAGGTTCTGCCGCCGTATTCAGCAGGGAAGCCGCCTTTGATCAGGTTGATGTTTTTTACGGCGTCCGGGTTAAATACAGAGAAAAAACCGAGCATGTGGGTGGAGTTGTACACGGGCGCTTCATCGAGCAGGATGAGGTTTTCGTCGCCGTTACCGCCGCGTACGTTGAAGCTGGCCGCGCCTTCGCCCACGGTATTTACACCGGGCAGGGTCTGGATGGTGCGGATCACGTCCACTTCACCCATGAGGGTAGGCAGCTTCCTGATCTCGGAAATATCCAGCTTGTTCACGCTGGTATTGAGGGTATTGATATTTTTTTCCTGCTGTTTGCTGGTGATCACCACCTCGTTCAGCTGGCGGTCCGACTGGGCAAGTTTAATGTCATGTCTTTTGTTGGAAGTGAGGTTCACGGTGAATTTCTGGGCGGTGTACCCCATGTAGGAAAACTGAATTTCATGTGTTCCCGCGGGCAGCGTCAGCGAATAAAACCCGTATTCGTTGGTCACGGTGCCTACCGAAGTGCCGGGCTTGCCGATGGAGATCCCGATGAGGGATTCGCCGGATTGCGCGTCTTTTACGTAGCCGCTGATGGTAAAACGTTGCTGTTGTGCCGATGAACTGAATGCTGTCAGCATTAACAAGCAAAAGGGCATAAGCCAGTTTGCGATCCTTTTCATTTGGTTTTCAGGTTTTTATATGTTAAATGGGGAAAAGGGAAGGTGGTTTCCGTCGTTTTCCGAAAGTATGACGTGCAAAATAGAACATACCCCTATGGGAAATAAATAAATCACATATTCGTATTGTACGTGGGGGAGGGGTCAACTGACAAACGTCATGTTTTTTCCGGTAAATAGAGTGCAATTTTAATTATTCCAGAACGGAACACTGGTAGCCGAGGCTGCATACGAGGGTGATCACATGTTGTTCTTCCAGTTGCTGGCTTACTACCACGCGCAGCACCTTGTCGCAATCTTCCAGGTCCAGCGTGCAGGCGGTAACAGGGAACCGTACGGAAACCGCGTCTATTACCTTGATTTTATCCTGCAGGGTAGAGATATTTGTTTTGAAGATCCCGATCATGTGTCTAATTTGATAATTTCACACAAAATTCGGACCCGCACGGCAAACCTGCTTATACCAAACGGATTATTATTTATACTTAACGGATTATTATGCCTGTCACTATTACGAACGACAACCGCGAGATCCTCCTGCACGACGATACCGTCTTTTCGGCGGAAATGTTCATGAAACCCGAGCTGGTAGAGCAAACCCATCGTATGGACTACAAATTCGGGAAAGCCGAAATGAAGGAGTTCCACTTCGACGGGTTTATGCTGGGGTTTGGCAGCGCCAGTACAAACCAGCGCCTGCACATCGAAAGCACCGAGGAAATGCAGCGGATCGGCATGCATTTTATGATCCGGGGTGAAGTGACCTCTCACATCAAAGGCGCAGTCAAAAATCTTGTTACTTCCAGCTACCAGCATAACATCGTATACAGCCCCGAATCGGAGGAATTCGTGCAGGTGGATAGCCAGCCCGATATCCAGATGTTCGCCCTCGGGTTTGTAAAGGAAAAATTCGTGCAACTGGCCGCCAACAATGGCCCGATACTGGACCGTTACGCGGAGAATGTGGCGGCGAACAAACCCGTTTTCCTTACCCACGGCTATACCATCACCGCGCGTATGATGCAGGTGATAGAAGAAGTACGGCATTGCCATTTCACGGGTGGCCTGAAAAAACTTTTCCTCCAGTCCAAGGCGATTGAGCTGCTGGCGCTGCAATGCGAGCAGATAGAAGCGGAAACGTTGCGCAAGCCGGAAACCGTCAGGGTGTCCCGTACGGATGAGGAAAAGATCTACCATGCCCGCGACCTGCTGCTGGCGAATGCGCAGGAGCCGCTGTCGCTCATGGAACTTGCGCGCAAGGCGGGTTTGAATGAGTTTAAACTGAAGAATGGGTTCAAAAAAGTATTCGACAATACCGTGTTCGGTTACCTGAACGATTACAGGCTGGAGCAGAGCCGGGAAATGATGCGGGCAGGGGAGGTATCTTTCACCGAAATAGCGGATACGCTGGGGTATTCGTCCTTACAGCATTTCAGCAATGCATTCAGGAAAAAGTATGGCATGAGCCCGAGGGAAGTGAGGAAGTGGATGTGATCACTCCTTTCTGATTCTTATAGCATTAGGTTGGATGACAGTGAAGGCATTGGGCAGCTTTGCCCCGTATTCAAGCAAGACTCTTGTCAGAAAATCGGCTTTTTGAGATGGAGGTTGAGTGCCGAGCCTTATTAAAATTATTCCAAAATGGACTTTTTGAAGACGATAGACCAATTCTCCAAAATCTTTATCCTGGGTTAACAATATTCTTTCCTCCGCATTAGCAATGGAAAGCACTGTTTCATCGTCAGCTCCCTGGTTTGTTTCAAGAATATAATGCACATCAAGACCTGATAGCCGCAGTTTATCAATTATAGGTTTGTCTACCCCTTCATCAGCGAGTAATCTCATATGGCAACAGGATAGATTTCATCGCCTCTGATAGCCTGCGCGGCGAAAGAAAGCGCTGCATGTACCTGATCTTTGTTTAATTGGGGATGTGCTTCAAGGATTTCCTCAATAGAATCACTGACGGCAAGCTCTTCCAGGATTTGCTCAACGGTTATCCGTGTGCCTTTGATAGTGGGTTTTCCCATCATTATCCTTGGATTGATTTCAATAAGTTCCATGTTGATTGATTAACGTACCGAAAGTACGAATTAATCTAATTAGGCATTGCATTAAGCAATAGGAAATTGCTTAATGCAATGCCTGTCAGCATATTAAAAGTTTCCCGCATTCACCTGCGCAAACGTATCAAAACTACGCGGCTCCCTGCCCGTAATATCTTTCACTGCACTGGTCACCACGGCGTTGGCGCCGCTTCTTACGCTTGCCATCAGCATGGCGAGGTACTGGCCTACGCTGTCAGGCGCGCCCTGGGCTTTTATGCCGCTCAGCAGGTCTGCTTCTGAAATCGGCAGGTAACTTACGGTCTTGCCGGCATGACGGGTGATGATGTCCGCCGCTTCGTGGTTGCTGATCGCAACGGGGCCGGTAAGTGTCAGCTCCCGGTTGTTCAGCGTATCATTCAGCAGCAGCTCCGCGGCCACCGCGGCGATGTCTACGGTGGAGATCATGCTGTACACGGCGTCGTCCGCGGCAAGGATGATCTGGTTGGTTTCTTTCACCGGTCCGCTGAACGGGCCTTCGGAGAAGTTCTCCATAAAAAAGTTCGGGCGTACGATGCCATAGGGAATGCCGGATTGCTGCACATAGACCTCGATCTGGCGCAGCGGCGCGCTGTCGTGATGCTCCACGCCCAGGGCAGACAGGAACACGATCTTTTTGACGCCTGCTTTTTTGGCCTCGTCCACAAAAGGAACGAGTTTTTTGAATGCATCCGCATCCAGGGGAAGGGCGGAAAGGAATACCTTATCCACACCGGCCAGGGCAGGGGCGAAAGTAGCGGGGTCTTCCTGCACGAGGTGCACGGGTGTTACGTTCGGGGCGGGGGACCGGAACTTTTCAGGCTGGCGGGTGGCGGCTTTTACCTGCACATTTTTATCCGCGAGGATCTTTACCAGCTCTTTACCGGCCAAACCGGTGGCTCCTAATACCAGAATAGTCTGTGACATGTTTATGTATTTAATGTTATAAAAATTATTACAGTTATGGGTAAAAAAATTAGAAATACTTACGGGTGAATTCTTCAAGTGTGACGGCGTGCAGTTGTTTGTATACGGCTTCATCGATACCGGAGAACAGGGCGTTCAGCGCTTCGTTGATCCCTTTGCCTACTTTGCAGTCCGGGTTCGGGGTGTTGGGGGCGTATCCGAAAATATGTTCCTCTTTTACGAGGTTGAACACTTCGGACATCCTGATGTCTTTCATAGACCTGGCCAGGCGGTTGCCGCCGTTTTTGCCTTCTTTGCTTTCCACCAGGCCGGCGTCGCGCAACATACTCAGCTCTTTCCGTACCAGGGCTGGATTGCTGTTCAGCGAACCGGCAATGAACTCCGAAGTAAGCCACTCGTCGGGAAAGCCGGCGAGCAGGGAAAGGATGTGAATACTGATGGCGAATTTGCTTTTGACCAATTCTGTAATGTTTTTGATTACAGTACAAAGGTAAGGGGAAGAATAATCCCCGCCAAATATTTTCCGGAAAAAGCAGGGGGCTACTGACATCCTGCTGACATTCCCGACTAAATTACTGGACTAATAACCCGCTATCATGGCCGTTTACCCGGTAATCCTACTGACATCCTCCTGCCATCCTTCGGTGATCCTTCGGTTGTGTTCGGTCGTGGTACGGGTTTGAGGGTGTTTCACCGAAGGATCACCGAACGATCACCGAAGGATCACTGAAGGAACAGGGGTGGAAAAAGAAAAAGCCGGCTGGGATTTTATCCTTCAGCCGGCCTGTTCATATCGTGGAACTGCTTATCTCTTACAATTTTACGGTCGGTTTGGAGGCTGTTTCGGCCTTTTGAACCATTTCCTTCACCTTTTCCTGCTGTGCGTCCGTTACAGCGGGCGTATTACGGTGTAATTCGGCCAGTGTGGGGGCGATCACCAGGGAAACGATGGACATCAGTTTGATCAGGATGTTCATGGACGGGCCGGAGGTATCTTTAAAAGGATCGCCTACGGTATCGCCGGTTACGGATGCTTTATGCGGTTCTGATTTTTTGTAATAGATCTCGCCGTTGATCTCCACGCCTTTTTCAAAGGACTTCTTGGCATTGTCCCATGCGCCGCCGGCGTTGTTCTGGAACATACCCATCAGTACGCCGCTCACGGTAGCGCCCGCGAGGAAACCGCCCAGTACTTCAGGGCCGAAAATGAAGCCCATCAGGATGGGGGACAGCAGGGCGATGGCGCCGGGCAGCATCATTTTTTTGATGGATGCCTCGGTGGAAATGGCCACGCATTTGTCGTACTCCGGTTTGCCCGTGCCATCCATGATACCGGGGATGGTGCGGAACTGGCGGCGTACTTCCTCCACCATGCTCATAGCGGCTTCACCCACCGCGCGGATGGCGAGGGAGGAGAATATGAAGGGGATCATGGCGCCTACAAAGAGGCCTGCCAGTACATCCGCTTTATAGATGTTGATAGCGTCTTCCAGGTCGTAACCATTGGCCTTTACCACGCCCACATAAGCCGCAAACAGGGCCAGTGCGGTAAGCGCGGCGGAAGCGATGGCAAAACCTTTACCGGTGGCAGCAGTGGTATTACCCACAGCATCCAGGATATCGGTTTTTTCACGAACGTCTTTCGGCAGTTCGCTCATTTCGGCAATACCGCCGGCATTGTCCGCGATCGGGCCAAAGGCGTCGATGGCGAGCTGCATGGCGGTGGTGGCCATCATACCCGCTGCTGCGATCGCTACGCCGTACAGGCCGGCCAGCGCGTAAGAGCCATAGATACCGCCTGCCAGCACCAGGATGGGCAGCATGGTGGATTCCATACCTACAGCCAGGCCGCCGATGATGTTCGTGGCATGGCCGGTGGAAGACTGGCGGATGATGGATTTCACCGGGCGTTTGCCCATGGCGGTATAATATTCCGTGATAATGCTCATGAGGGTACCTACCACAAGCCCTACAATGATAGCGCCGAACACACCGTTGCGGGTGAATTCATGGCCGCGGAGGGTCATGCTTTCAGGCAGTATCCAGTTCACGGTAAAGTAACACACAATGGCGGTGAGCACGATAGAGCCCCAGTTGCCCATATTCAGCGCGCGCTGCACGGCGGAAGTGTTCAGCCCGCTGCTTTCGCTGATGCGTACAAAAAAAGTACCGATGATGGAAAGGATGATGCCGAGGCCGGCGATGAACATCGGCAGCAGCACGGGAGCGAGGCCGCCGAAGTTGTCCGTGGAAGTGGTTTCTACGCCCAGTACCATGGTGGCCAGTACGGTGGCTACGTATGAACCGAAAAGGTCCGCGCCCATACCGGCTACGTCACCTACGTTGTCCCCCACGTTGTCCGCAATGGTAGCGGGGTTGCGGGGATCATCCTCGGGGATGCCCGCTTCCACTTTACCAACGAGGTCCGCGCCTACATCCGCAGCTTTGGTATAGATACCTCCGCCTACGCGGGCGAACAGTGCGATACTTTCAGCGCCAAGTGAGAAACCGGTGAGTACTTCAATGGTTTTGATCATCTCAGCGGTATTGGCTTCAGCGCCGAAATATGCTTTCAGGATGATAAAAAGACTGCCCAGGCCAAGAACGGCAAGTCCTGCCACGCCCATGCCCATTACGGAGCCGCCGGTGAAAGAAACTTTCAGGGCGCGCGCCAGGCTGGTGCGTGCAGCGTGTGCTGTGCGTACGTTGGCTTTGGTGGCTATTTTCATGCCTATAAAACCGGCGGTAGCGGAAAACACCGCGCCGATTACAAAGGCCAGTGCGATCGTCCAGTCAGAGCTTGCGTGGGAATAGCCCATATAGCCCAGCAACAGGGCCGCGATGATCACGAAGTAGGTGAGGATTTTGTACTCAGCCTTCAGGAAGGCCATAGCGCCTTCGGCAATGTGTTTGGCAATGTCCTGCATCCTTTCATTGCCGGCATCCTGGCGGGTAACCCAGGCACTCTGGATGGCTGTAAATAACAGTGCAATCAGTCCGAACAGTGGAATAACGTAAACTATACTCATACTCATATAAGCCTTTTAAAATTTACAAGGTTGACGAAGATAATGTATTAGAATTTATTTTACTAGTGCTCACATATATTCGATTGAAGTGTAATATGGACGTTATTTCTTTATGTTCAGGTAGGCCTGTCCGAGATAATGAATGATATCTTCGGCAACGAGGGCTTCTTCGGAGAGATCGTCGGCAGCCAGGTCTCCGGCCAGCCCGTGCAGCCATGCGCCCAGCAGCAGTGCGGCTTTAGGGGTATATCCCTGGCTTAGCAGACCGGTCAGGATGCCGGTAAGTACGTCCCCGGCGCCGGCGGTGGCCATGCCGGGATTGCCGGTGGGGTTAAAATAAACGGCGCCATCCGGGCAGGCCATGGCGCTGTACTTTCCTTTCAGCAGGATATAGAGTTGCAGCTCGCAGGCCTTGCGGGTAAGGAGTTCCAGCCGTTCAAAGTGATTGTCTGTTGATCCAAAGAGGCGTTCAAATTCTTTGGGGTGGGGGGTAAGGATGGAATCTTTCGGTATTTGCGGCAGCAACGCCGGGTATTTCCCGATGATGTTCAACGCATCCGCATCCAGTACCATGGGCTTGTGAAAGGCCTGCAGCAGGCGTTCCAGCGCTTTGGCGGTGGCAGTGTCCGCACCAATGCCGGGGCCGATGCCCACTACCGCATAATCCGGCGCCTGGCGAAGCCTGAAAGGCTCGTCGAAGTGGGCGGAGTAAAGGGCGGACTCCTCGGTATCGCACATTGCTTCCGGCACGGCCGTCTGCATGATCTCGTAACCGCAGCGCGGGATATGTGCGGTGACCAGCCCGGCTCCCGCGCGCAGGCAGGCGCGTGTGGCCAGCACGGCCGCGCCCATTTTCCCGTAACTCCCCGCTATCATCAGCGCATGGCCATAGGTGCCTTTGTGCGAAAATGCATCGCGGGGGCGGTAAATGGTGCGGATGGTTTCGGGATCGGTGAGATGGTATTCCGTCTGCACCTGCGCGGTATAGTCCGGATGTATGCCGATCTTCAGCAGCTCCGTCTTCCCCGTGCGCTCACCGTTCTCCGGCAGCAGGAAAGCCAGTTTGTAATATTCAAATGTGAGGGTATAACGGGCATGTACACACGGAAAGTGAAGGGAAGGTTCATCGGCCATCATACCGGAAGGCATGTCTATGGACACGATCGTGTGGCGGTGCCGCTGATCGTTGATCTTGTGAATGACGCCGGCAGCCCATCCTTCCACGGGACGGTTCAGCCCGGTGCCAAACAATGCATCCACGATGATGCCGGGCTCTTCCAGCAGGGGGAATTCCCCTGGTTCACGGATGTGTTGCAGCTCCGGGTAATAAGGCTGGTTCGCAGCGTTATCCGCCGAAGGCGTATCGGCCGTATGCACCAGCCATGCCTGCACGGCAAAGCCCTGTTCCTGTAGCCTGCGCGCAATCACCAGGCCATCCCCGCCGTTATTGCCCATTCCGCAGAAGATGTAATAAGGCGGCGGCGTTTCGCCAAAGGTATGCACCATCCATCCCGCGCACTCCATGGCAGCCCTTTCCATCAGCAATACGCTGCTGATGGGCTCGTGTTCTATCGTATAGGCATCTGCTGCCCGGATCTGCTGTGCGGAAAGTATCTTCATTACCTTCCCAAGATAATAAAAAAGCGGCTGCCTCACGCCGGGACGGGATAACCAAACGAGGAGCAGCCATGATGGCTGTTGCCGCCTGACGTTGGCACAAAAAAAAGCGGCTGCCTCTTCACGAAGCAGCCGCCTGACTTGTATTCTTCAAACTTATTTGAACGTATACCGCACGGAGAAACCGCCGATCTGCTCACCGATGAAATCGTTGTACCCGTTGAAGTTTACATACGGTTTCAGGTCGGCGCTGAGGTTCAGGGGGATTTTCTTGAAGGTGTATTCCACCCCGAAGATACCGTCCAGGCCCACGGCTACGTCTGTGCCTTCGCCTCTGCGGCGGCCGTTGTCCCAGTAATAATCCCTCCAGAAACCAAGGTGGGCGCCGCCGCCGGCGTACATGTTCCATTCGGATTTGCCGAATACGTTCCAGTGGTATTCGTACAGACCGGTGAACGTTACGTTGGAGGCATCGTCGCCGTTTTCGAAGTAATGATGCACAATGCCTTCAATTGCGTGCGGCCCTTTGATGAAGTGCTTTACGGTGAAACCCACCAGCCAGGGATTAACCCTTACACCGAGCGCAGTATTGTAATCGGCCGGGGAGCTTCCGCCGCCGGATGACCTGCGTTGTGCGTTTGCCTGGAAGGCCATCAGGGAAAGTACTCCGAAGAGCAACATGATCCTTTTCATATGTTCGTCTTTAAATTAGCAAGTGTATTTATTTCTTCCATCCGAAGCGGTACCGGGCCGATATGGCAAAGTCCGCAAGGTTGGGAGAGGTGGTGAAATGTATGGCGGGCTTCCAGTCCAGGCTGAGATTGAGCGGTATTGCGGGGAAGTTGTAATTGATGCCCGCAATGCCGTCCACGCCTGCCAGGAATTTCTGGCTGCCGTCTATCTCCCTGGTGCCGAGGTGGGCGCCCGCGCCCGCGTACCAGCCAAAACCTTCCACGGTGAGTGCCGACAGGTCCCAGTGGTACTGGTAGAGCCCGGTAACGGAAAATGTTTTGTTATATAAGGCTACTATTCCTTCCGCGGCGGAGCGGTCTGTGAAAAAATACCTCCCTGTGATCCCAAGCGGCAGGCCCAATCTGACGCCTGCTTCAATCTGTCCTGTTTGTCCGGCCGCCTGCTGTGCCTTTGCGTTCACGGCAAAGCCCAAAGCCAGCATGGCAGCAATGATGCGATATTTCATGCGATTAGATATTTGCAATAACAATGCCAAAGGCGGTGACAGGAGGGGAATCCGGTTGCATAGGTTGATTCAAAAACGGCTATTCCGGTATTTTATTTTGAGCGGGCTTAGGTTGTTTTGTTTTGGGCTCTCCCGTCAGCGTTTTCAGGAATATAAACCCGCCAGTGGCCGCAATGACCGATGCGGCGATGACGGACATGATGGATACTACCTGTATTTCAGCGTCATCAAATGCCAGGGTGGCAATAAAGATGCTCATGGTAAAACCGATGCCCGCAATCATGCCCACGCCCCATAACTGTTTCCAGTTGGTTTGCGAGGGAAGGCTGGCCAGTTTCAGTTTTACGGCGAGGTAACAGAAGGTGAAAATGCCCAGCGGTTTCCCCAGTATGAGGCCGCTCATGATGCCAAAGCTCACGGCGTGGCTGAAGGCATTCAGGAGGTCCGCCGGGAAAGGAATAGCGGTGTTGGCCAGGGCAAATACCGGCATGATCAGGAAGTTCACGGGGTCGTGAAGATTATCTTCGAGGTGGTGGATCTTGTCCAGCGGGATGGTGAAAGCCAGCAGTACACCGGCAATGGTGGCGTGGATACCGGAATTAAAGACACAGTACCAGAGCACCAGCCCGGGAATGAAATAAAAGATCAGCCGCCGTACTTTTAGAAAATTGAGAATCAGCAGGAGGGCGAAAATGCCTGCCCCGGCATACAGGTAAACGGTATGCAGCTCATCCGTATAAAACAGGGCAATGGTAAGGATGGCGCCAAGGTCATCTATGATGGCCAGGGCCGTGAGGAACACCTTGAGGCTCAGCGGTACCCGTTTGCCCAGCAATGAAATGATGCCGAGGGAAAAAGCGATATCTGTGGCCATGGGTATTCCCCAGCCGTGATGATATTCGGTGTTGTGGTTAAATATGACGTAGATCAGCGCGGGCGCCACCATCCCGCCTACAGCCGCCAATGCGGGCAGCATCGCTTTGCGGATGCTGGCAAGCTCGCCTACCGTCAGTTCGCGTTTTATCTCCATGCCTACCAGGAAAAAAAACAATGCCATAAAACCGTCGTTGATCCACAACAGCAGGGAATTGGGCAGATGCAGGCCGCGGTATTCGTAGTGATGCCCGCCGGCGGGGTCAAAGAGGGTAGTGAAGAAGGAAATGTATTGCTGCTGCCAGGGTGAATTGGCAATGATCAGCGAGATGACCGTGCAAACAATCAGTACGATGCCAACCGCCCGGCTGTCCTTTAAAAACTGGAAGATCGGTGAAATAACACGTGCTCTGATGGTCTTTTGTAAGGTCATCTTATAGGTTCAGGTGAAAAAATAATGTTGTTATTGCCCTATCAGCTCATACTTCGATTTAGGCTTGCGGTGTATCTCCCATTTGAAGCCGGGCAGCAGCTTTTGCTCTTCCGGCATCTGGGTGAACGGGTACATGGTGGCTTCCGGTTCTTTTACAAACACGATCCTTTCCAGTTCGCCATTCTCGAAATACACGCGGGTATTGGCGGACAGCAGGCGGTTGATGCTGATGAACGCGCTGTCGTCGTCCTGAACATAATAAATATTCTCCGCATTTCCATTCACATACATGGAGTCCAGCTTTTCATCCCCGAAGTAACCGAGGATGGTATTGCCTTTTATCTGGTTGTACATATCCGGGCCGGGACTGTTCACGATGAGCGCGTTCTGGTCCAGCAGGAGTTTGTCCGCCTTCTGGTTTTTGGTGAACAGGAAGATGGTGTCTCCCGTGAGCTGGTTGTTGCTGGCCCACAGCACGGGGTTGCGGTACAGGCGGAAGATGGAATCCACGCTGGAATAATATACGCTGTCCGCCACGCCCTGCAAGGAATCCGAATAGATCTTTACATGATGGTAGGCGATGAGGAAACGTTTATCGGCGGTATCGGACTTGTTTGTGTTGGAGGTATCTCCGCGTGCGATGCGGGCGCTGTCTTCAGCGAGGGTGGCGCTGTCTTTCAGGAAAGGGATGACGCCGGAGAACAGCGTGTCTCCCGCTACGAACAACGTGTCGTCCTTTCCTTCCAGCAGCATCACGGGTTTCTGTGTGGCCAGCACGGTTTTCACGTTCTGGTTCACTATGCCGTAATTGGCCAGCACGGCTACTTTCTGGGCAGTATCGCGCCAGATCATGTTGCCGGTGGCAATGGAGATGCCGGTAGCTTTATCCGTCTGTATCTCGTTTGCGGTGAAAGTATTGGTGCTGTCTTCGATGGTGGGGCGCTGGGCGAAGTTGCCATAACCCAGGTCCGTATTATAATACCCGGAAGTAACGTACATGGTCATCTTACCATCGTTGATGGTGGTAGGGGCCATGATGGTGGCTATTTTGGTCACGGAGTTGTACATGAGGGTGTCCGTACCGAGGGTAAAGCCGGGGTCCACCACTACTACTTCTTTTTTGAAATAAACATCTTTGGTTTCACCATAATAGATCCCTTCGCGGCTGGTGAGCACGGATTCGCCGTTCACCAGTTTGCCGCCCTGGTCGTACGTTCCGATCTTGGTGTTCAGGTCGTAATTGAGGGTAGGGCTGGTGAGTACGATCTTGGTGTCCGTCAGTTTGGCGTTGCCGGTGAGGGTGGCCAGGCGCTGGTTGCCGCGGTAGAGCAGCTGGTCGGAATAGGTGTGTACGCTGTCATCCTGGTTGATGTGCACATGGCCCCAGGCTTCGATGATATTGGTATTGGCGTTGAAGGATGCACTGTCACAGGAGAGCAGGCTGGTGCCCTGTTTGAAGATCACGTCTCCCACGAAACGCCTTTCGCTGAGGGTATCTGTCTGGAGATTGACTACGCTTTTTGCCTGTATCAGTTGGATCTTTTTGGAAGTGTCTTCCTGAACGGGCACGGTTTCCGTTCTATGTAAAGGCAACCTGGCCGGGGCGCGGTAAGCGGCCGTCAGCAACCCGGATGCACCTATTCCTCCTAAAAGGACCAGGCCGTATAATGCGTTCTTGAACATGTTCCTTATTGTAATTGAACCGTGTCTGAGGGGATGGGCACTACTTTGTTTTTCCTGCCAAACACGCTCAGGTGTACGTATCTCCAGGGATTGTACCGCAGGTCTTCCAGCAGTTTGTTAAGGCTGCCGAGGGAGGTTTGCAGGTTGTTGTACGCTTTCCGGTCGTTCACCAGCATGCCGAGGGAGCCGTCTGTACTGCTCACTTTGGCCACTACATCGTTCAGCCGCGTCATGGTGTTGCGGAGCTGATTGAGCGTGGTATCCAGCTGGCCGTTCGCGAATGCGCCCGATGCTTTGTCGAAGTTGCCGAGGATATTGGAGATCTTGTCGTTGTTGTTCTTCAGGTTTTCGGACACTGCCTGGAAGTTGTCGAAAGTGCCGGTGATCTTGCCATTGTCCGCCAGCATACCGTTGATGGAGTGAGTAGCAAGGGACAGGTTGTGCATGGTTCCGTTCAGGCCGGCGATGGCGGTGCGGAGGTTATGTTTGGTAGTGGTGTCGAACACGGAGTTTACGGTGATGAGCAGGGTATCTACCGCGCCGAGGGTGGTCTCCAGTTTTTTCACAAGCGGGCTGAGCTGTTCTTTCAGCGCGTCTGTAATGGAGTTGTCCACCGCTGCGTAAATGGTGTCTTTATTTTTCAGTATGTCTTCCGTATTGCCAAAGTCGATCTCCACCTTGCGGGTGCCGAGCAGGTCTGAGCTGATGCGGGCCACGGAGTTCTTCGGGATCTCGATATCTTTATTGATCTGGAGGGTCACCAGGATGCGGCCCGCGCGTTTGTCCATGACTTCCAGGCTCAGCACGCTGCCAATGGCAAGACCGTTCACCGTCACAGCATTAGACGGCTGGAGGCCGTTAACCTGCTGATATACTGCGTATATGGTTTTTTTACTGGAGAAGAGGCTCCGGCCTTTGAGGATATTAAAACCCAGGATCAGCAGCACAATGGCAACAGTGGTCAGAATACCTACTTTTGTTTCATTATTTATTTTCAGCATCATCATTATAGAGTGTTCGTGTCGCAAAAATAGTTAAAACAACGGTGCGGCAGTGGTAGGTAAACATAATATCTGCAAAAGGCGGGCCAGGGGGCAGGGGTCAGTCTATGCGGCTGCCATCTTTGTAAGTGAGCATAAAGGCATCTGAAAAGCCCTGTTTGCGGGCTTTATAGACGGCAGCCTGGGCTTCGGCCTCTGTGCGGAAGCTGCCCCATATATATTTGTTAACTTTTTTCTTTCCCTGCTTAAATTCCTCACGCTCAATGGTTCCTTTCAGGTTTTTGAAAAGGGTATTGGTGCGGGCGTAGACTTTTTCGGTGGTCATCAGCTGCACCTTGTAATTGAGGTTTTCAGCGTCAGCGGCGGGGGCATCCGGCGTTTCGTTCGTGGTGCTAACGGTGGCGGGTATATGGTTTACTACCTGGCGGGCCGGCACGGTTGGGGCGCTTGCCGGTGCCGGGGCGGGGTCCAGCGCGGGGCGGGCTGCTTCTCCGCTCTTATATACCCTTTCCAGTTCGTCCTTATATCTTTTTACCGCGCGGTAGATGCAGGTGGCCAGTTCGTTCTGCCCGTCCGCGGAATTGAGGTATTCCTCCTCTTCGGGGTTGCTGATGAAGCCCAGTTCCACCAGTACGCTGGGCATGGCGGTGGCGTGCAGCACCAGGATGCCTTTTTCGTTCCGCTGGCGGGCGCCGCGGTCTATACGGCCCACACGGGAGAATTCGTCCTGCACGAGGGTGGACAGGCGCACGCTCTGGTCGAAATACACGTTGCGGAGGGTATTGAGCATAATAATGGTCTCAGGGTCCTGCGCATCCATGATGGCCTGCGTCTCTTCGGAATTGGCGTCGAATACGATCACGGAGTTGTTCCGCAGCGATTCGGTCTTGGCGGCGTTTTTGGCGGTGGCCCATATATAGGTCTCCGTGCCTTTGGCAGGGTTGGGATGACTTTCGTATACATTTACCCTGCGGGTGCGTTTCTTTTTCTTTACGTAGTAGGTGCGTGTTTTGTACCCCACGATCTTTTTAATGGGAGGGGCGGCATTGCAGTGTATGGATATAAAGAGGTCGCCTTTCGCCTCGTTGGCAATGGCGGCTTTGCGGTGCACATCGTCGAACCGGTCCGTTTTGCGGGTATACACCACTTTTACATCAGGCATGGCATCCTCCAGTATCTTCCCCAGCTTCAGGGCTACGTCCAGGGCTATATCCTTTTCATGGGAGTACCGCCCGCCGGCTCCATGATCGCTTCCGCCGTGGCCCGCGTCTATCACTATCGTACGGATCGGTTTGTCCTGCAAGGGTACAGGTAAATCCGGTGTAGTTTTTGCATGAATGAACAAGGTATAGATCAGTCCTATGCCTAAACCTGAAAATAAAACTCTTTTCCAGCGCATGTCAACAATTTATTTTAATGGGTTGTATTCAATCGGGAACCGGTCCTTCGTTAATTGTTCACTATAATTTTATACTCGTATGATGCACGTCCGCTACACATTCCATACCTTTTACCCTTGCGGGGACATTAGCGAACTATGTAATAATTTGTATAAAATCATGTAGGTTTGTGCCCGCTTAACACATGGACCCTTTCTGCAAAAATAATTATAAAAACTTTTTAAGGCGGTTCTTCCTGCCTTTGATTCTTCTTTTGTTCACGGCCTGGTCCCTGCTAAAAGACGATATCGCCCGTGCATCCGCACTTCCCGCTTTTTACTTTAACAAAACTTTCACAGATACCGTGCCAATGCCGCATCCCGTCACTTTCCCCAACAGGGACTCCCTGGCGAAAGATACGGCACGCCCGGTAATTAAACGCGTAATTGATACAATTCCGTCTGTGATGCCCGATTCTCTTCACCTCTCGGATACTTCACGCATCGGCAGGGACAGTACCGGGAGGGATACTTCAGGTATCCGCATCTCCAAAGACAGCCTTACCGCCCCCGTATTTTATAAAGCGCAGGATTCTATCGTGATGTTTGTAAAAAAGAAAGAATTCCGCCTGTATAACAAAGCGGACGTAAAGTACGAACAGACACAGCTGACGGGCAACACCATGGACTTCAACCAGGCTACCGGCATCCTTACCTCCCGCATGGGGGTGGATACGGCGGGCAAACCGATAGACAAAGCCGTGCTGAATGACGGTTCCACCAGTTCGGACATGGATTCCGTGCAATACAATTTCAACAGCGGCAAGGCGATGATCTACCAGACCCGCGCCCAGTACGGGGAAGGGTTTGTAAGCAGCCAGAAAGTAAAAAAACAGCCGGACAATACCGTATTCGGCTTCAAAAACGGCTATACGACCTGTAACCTGGATACGCCGCACTTCGCTTTCCGCGCCCGCAAGATCAAAGTGATCCCTAACACTTTAATTGTATCAGGCCCGGCCAACCTGGAGATTGAAGGCATTCCCACACCGCTGTTTATCCCCTTCGCCATATTTCCCATCAGCCAGGGCCAGCGTACCGGCCTGCTGCCGCCGCAATATGTAGTGGACCAGCAGAAAGGCCTCGGCCTGCAGAACGGCGGGTATTATTTCGGGCTGGGGGAGTACCTGGACCTCACGGTGCGGGCGGACGTATATTCATACGGCAGCTGGGGCGCGTCCCTGAGCCCGACCTACCGGAAACGGTATAAATACAACGGCGGTATGAACCTGTCCTACGCCCTCACCCGCATCGGCGACCCCGAGGTGAAGGAAGACTACACGCGCTCGCAGGATTATAAGATCTCCTGGAGCCACAGCATGGACGGGAAAGCCCGCCCCGGGACCAACTTCAGCGCCAGCGTGCTGTTTGGTACCTCCACTTATAACCAGTACAATGTTACGGATGCGGCCACGAGGCTTAATAATAATATGAGCTCCTCCATCACTTATTCCAAAAGCTGGATAGGCAAGCCATATAACTTCTCCGTAGCCGCGAACCATAACCAGAACACATTGTCCCGCCAGGTGACCATCAACTTCCCTGACGGATCTTTCAACGTCAATACCCTGTACCCCTTTCAGCGTGAAGAGATGGTGGGCACGCCCAAGTGGTACGAAAAGATCGGGGCCAGCTACAACCTGCTGTTCAGGAACAATATGAATTTTGCGGATTCCAGCTTTGGCAAACCCGCGATGTTCGACCGTCTGCAGGCCGGTATGCAGCACCAGATCCCGCTTACCCTGTCCATCCCCCTGTTCAACAACCTGACCCTTTCGCCCAGCGTGAGTTATACGGAGAAATGGTATATCCGCCAGCAGGTGATGTCCTGGAACGAACAGAAAAGGAATTACGACACTACGTACAACAGCGGGTTTTACAGGAGCAGCGCCATGTCCACCGGCGCATCCCTGGCCACCGCCCTGTACGGGATGTATACTTTCAAAAACAAAAACTCTAAGATCCAGGCCGTGCGCCACGTAATGCGCCCGAACATCGGGGTGAGTTATTCGCCGGACCTGGCCAGCAAGGATTATTATATGGTGCAGTCGGATACCACCGGCCGCCAGAGCCGGTTTTCCTACTACGACGGCGCCCCCTTCGGCCCTTCCCCCGCTGAAACCTTTGCGGGTCTTAACTTCGGGATAGACAATAACCTGGAAATGAAGGTGAAGTCCGACAAGGACACGTCCGGCTACCGCAAAGTGAAGATACTGGACGGTTTTGGGGTGAACAGCAGCTACAATTTCGTGGCGGATTCGTTTAACCTGGCGCCGTTTACCCTGAACGCGCGCACCAACCTGTTCGACAAGGTGAATATTTCCTTCAGCGGCGTGATAGATCCTTACCAGGTGGACAGCATGGGGTACCGCATAGACAAATACACCTGGAAAGGCGAGAAGTTCAGCATCGGCCGTCTTACCCAGGCGAACATTGCGATCAGCACCTCCTTCCAGAGCCAGGACGCCAAAAGCAAGGAAAAACAGAAACAGAAGCAGGAAATGGAAGATGAAGAGGGCGTGCTGCCCGAAGCCCAGCTGGAAGAGCAGCGGCGGCAGATGGAGCTGATGCGTACGAACCCGGGGGATTATGTGGATTTTGACATACCCTGGCGCCTCGATCTTTCTTACAGCCTGAACTATACCCGCGGCCGCTCACAGGACCGCCTGCGGGATACCACGATATTTACCCAGGGCCTGAACTTCAGCGGCGATTTCAGCCTTACGCCCAAATGGAAGATCATTATGAGCAGCGGCTTCGATTTCCGCCTCAAACAGATTTCCTACACCACCCTCACCGTATCGAGGGATATGCACTGCTGGCAGATGAGCATCAACCTGGTGCCGTTCGGTACCTACCGGCAGTTCAGCATCACGATCAACCCCAAGGCAGGCATCCTGCGCGACCTGAGGGTGAACCGAACGCGGCAGTTCTTCGACTTGTAGCGGGCCGGCAGCTTACACCCCGGCCCTTCATAACATAAATTAAGAAAGGGGGCGTCTCTGCAGAGATGCCCCCTTTATTTTGTATGTACAGAAAACCTGTTAGAAGTTAAACAAGCAGGACAAACCGAAAAGGTTAAGCTCGTTGTCATCCAGCCCCTTGAAATAGGATAGTTTTATTTCGATGTTCTTGCCCCGTCTGCCTACACCGATGCGCATGCCCGCGTTGGCTGCCGGGCCGAAGGTAGTGCCGCCGGTAGTGCGTTCCACGCGGTTGCCTTCCCCATCCAGGGATGATATATCACTGTTCGCGCTCCAGTTCAGCCCGAAGCCCGCGCCCACAAACCCGCCGAGGCGGCTGTCATTTTCGCGGGAGGAGCCAGCGCCGAAGTTGAAGTTCGCCATTACGGGCGCGTTGAAGTTGATGCCCACACTCATGTCATCATCCAGGTAAATTTCGTCATTAAAACTGTAGGCCGAGTAACTGGCGCTGGCGGCAACCACCAGGCTTATGGGAATACCTACGGAAACAGATGTGTTTTCCGTTTCGGCGAAATTAAAACGGGGGGAGTAGGTAAAACCATAACCGGGGCGGGCCTCCAGGTCCCTGATCTTGTCCACCGTAATTACGACGCCTACACCGTGTGTGAAGCTTTGGGAGAAAGCGCTGGCGGATGTAAGGAAGACGGCCGCCAGGAGTAACAGTTTTTTCATGTTGATTTAATAGATAAAGGGATTAGAGAATAGTGTCGTGATCAAATATAATCGATTGATCCTACAAAAGAACCATGATAAATTAAGCCTTCTTTAAAAAAAGAAACCGGGCAGGAATGCCCGGTAAGTTTGTATGTCCATTTTTTAAATTTCACCGGAGTGAATATCATTGAGTTTCTTTTGTTCGCAGAATAACGGTGGATTCGATGTCTGTTGCCGGAAAATAATGCTGCGAGGTGAATGGTTTTCCATCCAGCAGCATGGTATCGATCTTTACATCGGGGAGGAAATGTGATTCGTCTCCTGCTATGCTGAGCCCGATATAACTGATACCATCATCTTTCAGGCTGTTGATGAAAGCGATGATCTTTTGTTGAAGCTGAATGGCGGGGCTCGTTTCCATACCGTTTTTTGGGTGTAAGGGTCAGTACTGTTTACGGAAAGATAAGAAAAAAAATGTTCTGTTGGGCAATAGCCCAACAAGTTGTGGATAGAATCCCCGCACCCTGAAAGCCGCCTTCGCAATATGCGGATTTTTCCCTCCCCGGCCGGCATAATTGCCGCGCCGGGGAGGGAATAAGAAACGCCGGCTGAACGGATGCTTCACTTTTATTGCCTGTTTACCCCCTTCGCCGGTGCCGGTTTCTGCCTGAAGAAAAGTTACAGGGAATATGTTGCCACGCGGAAATTTTCCGCCGGATGAAGTCCTGTAAACCTTTGTAGTAAAGGATCCTGGAAAGAATTTTTGCCTGTAGGGGAATAGCCCGACATCCGTGGAGGGGATTTGATTGAATTTGAGCGCCGGTTCGCGGAATGGGAAACGGCAAGCGACATATGGAACGGGTAGCCATTGGTCAGACGATACGGAAGATCAGGGAAGCGGCGGGGTTCAGTCTCCGTGAGCTGGCCGCGTTATCTGAAGTTGACCATGCCGATATTGCAAGGATAGAAAAGGCGGAAACAAATGCAGGGCTGGCCAATATCCTTGAGCTGGCCTTTGCGCTCAAGGTGCCGCCGGAGGATTTTTTTACAGGGGATCTAAAAAAGATCAAACCTTCTTCAAAGTAATTCCGGCGCTTTTACAGCGCCTTTTTGTTATCCTTAAGGGTTTGGGCACAAGCTCCCGGGAAGGCCGGGGAAGGCTTTAAAACCTACCCGGAATTGCGTATATTGGGTGTACTATGACCACCGGGAATCCCTTACCTGAAATCAATAAAAAACGCCTTTGGTTATCTACCGGCGTAACCGTGCCCGTTGCGGGCCTTCTTACCCTGATCGTGATTTATAAGGCAGGCGAATATGGCATGGCGCTGTTCGTGCTGATACCGCTTTTCCTGGGCGTCAGCTCGGCCGTTATTTATGGGCGAAAACAGCCGATCAGCCGTCGCCAGGCCGTCGGGGCGGGTTTGATATCGCTCGGGGTGTATGCCGCCGCGCTGCTGGTTTTTGCCATCGAGGGGATTATCTGTGTTACCATGGCCGCGCCGATCGTTGTGCCCATCACCTGCATCGGCAGCATCATCGGGCATGGGATACTAAACGCAAAAAATGACAGGGCCGCCTGGGTGATCCTGCTGCTGATCGGCAGTATACCGGCAACGGCTTTTATGGAGAACAGCCCGCCGCCGTTGCATACGGTGGTCACTTCCGTTGAGATCAATGCGTCGCGGGAAGAAGTGTGGAAACAGGTCGTGGAGTTTTCCGAACTGAAAGAGCCGGATGAATTTATTTTCAGGATCGGCATCGCGTATCCCATCCACGCAAAGATAGACAGGAAGGGCGTGGGGGCCGTGCGGCACTGCAACTTTACCACCGGCAGTTTTGTGGAGCCTATCACCGTATGGGATGAGCCCGGGCTGCTGAAGTTTGACGTGCTGGAGCAGCCGGCGCCTTTGAGGGAGCTGAGTTTCTGGAACATCAACGCGCCGCACCTCCATGATTATTTTATATCCAAAGAAGGCCAGTTTAAGCTCACCGCGTTGCCCAACGGTCATACGCTGCTGGAAGGCACCACCTGGTATTATCACGACATCAGGCCGGCGTTTTACTGGCGGTTGTGGAGCGACTATATCATCCACAAGATCCACGGCCGTGTATTAGAACATATCAAAACAAATGCGGAACATGCGGAATAAAATCTTTGCCTTTACATTATCCGGACTGTTTGGTTTTACAGGAAGTTTTGCGCAGACAGGTAAGATGCGTGTCAGGGCTGTCATGCAGGATCATGTGCCGATAGCGGCCGGCAGCGTCATATTTCCCTTGCTGAAGGACACGGTGGTGATTGATACAACTAACTACCCCGGGGTAGAGATCGATATCACACAAAAGGGAAGGGAGCTGTTCTATTACAGCTGGGGAGACTGGAAAAGCCGTGTGTACCGCTATCCCGAAGGCGGAGTGACGGATACGCTGGTGGAGCTGGCGGCTCCGGACACAACCTATTACGCTTCTTTTGTGAAGCGGAAAATATGCCCGCTTTGTTTGTCGGGAAAAAACATCATACCGGTCGTATATGGTTTTCCCAGCCCGGAACTATTTAAAAAAGCCGGTAAGGGAAAGGTTTACCTGGCCGGCTGTGTTATTTCCGAAGTACGCCAGAGTCTTTATTGCAGGAAAGACGATTTTGTATTTTAGCTGATCACCGTCTTTTTTTCCAGGGCTGTTTTTTATAAAGCCAGAAAATAAAAACCACGAGGAAGATCCCCCAGATCCATAATAAGCCCATCAGTCAATATGTTTAGTTTTTTCAATCGCTGTTTTCCAGTCGTCGTAGAGCCTGCGTAGTTTCAGGAGGTAAGGTATCAGCGCGATCAGTTCCAGCCGCATGCTGATGACAAATCCCGGCCCGAGGAACGGTGAAATGAACATCTGGTACACGCAAATGCCGATCCCGATGAGGGCGTCGATAATGCCTGCCTGGACGGCCCATTCTTTTTCCATCCACAGGCCATACGCCACCAATGCTTTCAGGGCAAAGAGGGCAAACAGGCTGAGGCCCGTTAAGGACAGCGGATGGTTCGATTCCAGGCCGTACAGGGCAATTTCATAATTGATCCCCGCAATGCCGGCAATAAAACCCAGCGGCAATAACCCGCCGAATACCAGGAATATCCATGTGAAAACTTTGATCCACCAGGGCAGGAGGGATCTTCTTCTTATCAATACTTCCGTTCCAAGATCGGAATCAGTGAGGAGGTCTTGTTGTTCGTTCATTGTATCAGGTATAGGAATTCAGCCGGAAGATAGAGATTTCCGGTTAAAGAAGGAAACTGCTTTGAAATCCGGATGGATACATTACCCCCGGCCGATCTCCAGCTCCATCTGGATATTACACCGCTCATACGGCGTTGGATGCCCTGCTACTTTTTTGAACCCCAGTTTGTGATAAAGGCTGATCGCCGGTTTCAATATGGTGTTGCTTTCAAGATAAAGCCTGAATGCGCCCATGGCGGCTGCTTTTTCGATGATGGCCCGGCCCAGCAGCCAGCCGATGTTTTTGCCCTGCGCTTTGGGAGACACGGCCATTTTTGCCAGCTCGAAATCGTAGTGAGGGTCATTCATTTTGATGAGGGCGCATACGCCTACCGGTTCATCGTTGTATAATGCGACAATTATGGCCCCGCCTTTCTGAAGGATGTAGGAGTCCGGGTTGTCCAGGGCTTTGTGGTCCGCTTCTTCCATTTTAAAATAAGCAGAGATCCATTCTTCGTTCAACGTCTTGAATGCCCCGGCGTATTCGGGGGAATAGTCCACTATCCGCACCTGGCTGCCTTCGCGGAGTTTTTTCTGCTCCTGTACACGGCGCAGCAGGCTTTTTTGTTCCAGTACAAACTCCCATTCTTCGATCGCTTTCCAGAGATCGTTCCGCGTGCTGCCCAGTATGTCTTCGATGGCACTGTTCACATCCGCCAGCTGGTCTTTGATCTGGTCCGCTATTTCTTTCCCTTTTTTGGAAAGGGCTACGAGGTTTCTCCGGCCGTCGCTTTTGTCTTTTTTCTCGGTAACGATGCCTTTTCTGGACATCTCGGTCACGATCTTACTCACAGAAGGGTGGGAGTGGCCGATGATCTGGGCGATTTCCGTGATGGTGTTCTCCTTTTGGGATAAGGCATGGAAAACGGGGAACCATTTCGGGTGCAAATCAACATGATAGAGCTTGTAAATCTCCGCCGCGTCCTCGGTGATCTTGTCCGTGAGCAACCGGAGCCTGCTCCCGATCGCCATTTTGCCGGTTTGAGTGTAAAAGTTCATAGTGTACTTAATTACGTTCCTGGTTACGCAAATATATTAATAATTATATTCACAGGGCAATACGGGGGATATTTTTTTCGGAAACAGGTAGTGCCGTGGCAATCCTGTTCCGAATCCACCTACTGCTCTTTTACTACTTGTCTGCTACTTCTGTACTTGCTTAGGAACATGTCTCCTCCTAAATAAGCTTTACAGATTGCGGTAGAAAATATATAGATTCAAACTACCCAATATGAAAAAGAAGCGACAGGGGAAGCCCCCCATTTACGAAGATGCCTTTAAGATATCCGTGGCG
>NZ_RMBX01000005.1 GCF_003807585.1 Chitinophaga barathri
GTCCGTAATAAACTCATTTACAGAATGTTTGCTGTCATAAAACGCCAAACGCCTTTTGATAAGAACTATTTAGCAGCGGCCTGAATTTTTTTTTGGTAGTCTCTTTATCTTAGAATACGCAATGACGACCTTTTCACAACGACGCCCCAAACAAGACCAGTTCCGTGTTAGATTTTCCCGCATGACTAAAGCCCTTCCACTAAAGTGCATAGTTTTAACTAACAGCTGGGACCAATAAAAAAAGAAACCGCCTCCGGCATAGCCGAAGACGGTCCCTGTAATGGTTAACATGGGGTACGAAACAAGGATGAAGTTCCCTTGCATATGACATGAGATGCATTCTTCCATGTCAAAAACTTAGCGGGATATTAAGCGGCCGTGAGGCCAGGTTCATCTTCATTGTATGTTGGGAAATATCCGCTGTCCATTCGGTTAATTACCGAAACGGAGGATTCATTTTCCGAATACCTGGCTGCTTCCGCAATGATCTCTCACGCAAACACATCCAGGTACTGCATATCAGTTGGTAGTATACTCATTCAGAATTCCTGTTGTTACAATCTCAGGCTTACAGTATACTCAGATATTCCCTGTCACTGCATAAGATGCAGCCTAGTTCTTCATCTGTTTTTTGAGCATACTCACCTGTTCCTGCAGCTGGTTTACCATACCGGCGAGGTGGTTCACGCTCATTTTGTGCTGTTGGCCCATTTTCTGGATCACAGCGTCCGCCTGCCAGATCTCCAGTACTTCATCCATATTTACGGCATAGGGATCGTACTGCGGGTTGTCGGATACGAGCGTTACTTTGGTTTTGGAGCGGTTGCTTTTTACGACGCGTTTGTAAACGATGCCTTCGCGGTTCGTTACGACGACATAAGCTTCGTTGTTACGGATATCTTCCCATCCGTCCACTTTGTGGCAAACGACCACGGAGCCTGAAGGAGTGGGAAGCATGGAATCCCCGGCTATTTCAAAAGCGCGGTAGCTGCCTGCGCCCAACATGGGGAGGGTGAAGGTGTTCAGCTCTTCGATGAATTCATCATCGTTGAAACCGGCCAGGTAACCGGCGGCGGCTTTCACCGGCACAAACACCACGTTCTGACGGGCGTTGCTGCCCAGCTTCTGCTGGCGGCGGCGTTCCAGGAAAGTTTCTTTCTGGGAACTGAGATCACGGCGGAGAAGATCATCTATTGAAACACGGAACATGTCGCTGACCTGCTCCAGTACTTCAGTGCGCGGCTCTGCGCGTTCTTCTTCATATGCGCCCAGCAAGGACCGCTTAATGTTAAGACGGTCGGCAAATTCCTGCTGCGTCCAGCCCTTTTGCTTGCGCAGATATTTCAGGTTACGGCAAACAGTAGACATCCCTAAATAATTTAGTACAACAATGCTAACAAAATTAGCAATTATTTTTTGTAATTACCAAATTATTCTTCTCTTATCCGCTTATTTTTGTGCGGACAAACTCAATTAACTATGCAAGAAACTTTGTTAGGTATCCATTCCATCGTAAGATGGCTGATACTCCTGTTCGGGATATGGGCAGTTATTCGTGCTCTCATGGGCGTTAGCGGCAAAAAACCTTATACCTCCGCCGATACCAAAGCCGGCCTTTTCTTTATGATCTTCCTGGATATCCAGTTCCTGCTGGGCCTTATCCTGTTCTTCATCAGCCCGCTGATCAAAGCCTCTCTTGCCGATATGGGCGCCGCCATGAAAAATGCAGGCCTCCGTTTCTTTACGGTAGAGCATACCCTCATGGCCCTGATAGCTATAGCCCTCGTGCATATCGGCCGCAGCAAGATCAAAAAGCTCAGCAATGACGGCAAAAAACACAAAACCGCACTGATCTTTTTCCTGCTGGCCCTCGTACTCATCCTGGCGGCTATTCCCTGGCCGGGCCGCGAAGCCATCGGCAGGGCTTTATTCCCCTCTTTCTAAGTAATACACACATACCCATAAAAAAAGTAAGAACAGGAATCCCCCGTTCTTACTTTTTTGTTTTGCGGGAATGCTTGCCAAGTCCCGCTTCTTGTTTGTCAGGCTTTAGCCATGGGTTTTATAAAATAACCGGTAAGAATAGATGTAAGGCAGCGCGGCCAGGGCCCCCGCCGCGAAAATGAACAGGAACACCCCGCTGATGATCGGCAGGAAAATACCCGCCACAATGATGCCGAGCCCGCCAAACAACCATAAACGGCTGGCCATATGGTGCACTTCTACCCATATATCCTCGCTTTTGAGCGTCCAGGGGGTACGTACTCCCACATAATTATTCGGTTTCAGGTTCTTCAGATACAGCCCGATGGCGGCTATGAGCAGGCCCACGCCCACAAATACCCATTTTTCGAGGAATATCTCGCGGCCGGCGCTTACCAGGTATATCACGATAGTGGTGAACACAGCGAGATAAATATGTATCCTGAAGCGGATACGGTAATAATCCCGGATATGATCCGCCACATCCTGTGGAGCTTCCTGCCCGTCATCTGGTTTGGGGATGTACCGGAACAGCGCGTATAAAAGACCATTGGTGAAGAAAAGAAAGATCATGAGCAGGAGGAATTCCCGCTTTTCCACAACCCCGTCCGGCATGCCGTTGAGGTTGAAATTAGTAGGGATGGTGGCTGGCAGGTTCGGCCAGATAATGCCCAGGTAGATCATCGGCCCGAACAATAACGCCAGCAACAGCACCTCTTTAAGATAATCCGGATGTTTCATGGCAGTTTGGGTGATTAGTTCTATATATATCTACAGCCATCGTGCCAAATAAGTTTAAAATCTTTTTACTAACTGCGTTAGTTTTGCTAATATTTTTAGTATTTTTGATGAAAGTCACCGATCATGCTGTTAGACGGACAGCGCACCATAGCGCATTTTGACCTGGATTGTTTCTTTGTTTCCGTGGAATGCCTCAAGGATAATAGCCTGAAAGGCAAACCCCTCCTCGTAGGCGGGAAAAGCGACCGTGCCGTTGTAGCCGCCTGCAGCTATGAAGCCCGTACTTTCGGCATTCATTCCGCCATGCCCATGAAAATGGCGCTCCGGCTCTGCCCTCATGCCATCATCCGCGGCGGGGATTTTGACGAATACACCCATTTTTCGCGGGAAGTGACCGATATTATCGCCGGTTCGGCCCCGTTATATGAAAAATCGTCGATAGACGAATTTTACCTGGACCTGACGGGAATGGACAAATACTTCGGTTCCCTCAAATGGACGAGCGAATTGCGCCAGCAGATCATGAAAAAGACACAGCTGCCCATTTCCCTTGGCCTGGCTTCTAATAAAATGGTGTCTAAAGTAGCGACGAACGAAGCCAAACCCAACGGCCAGCTGTCCATCCCATTTGGGCAGGAAAAAGGTTTCCTCGCACCCATGTCCGTCGAAAAGATCCCTATGGTAGGCAAAGAAACCGCCGCACAACTTCGCCGCCGGGGCGTGGAAACGGTGCGTACGCTCAGCGAGATACCCGTGGGGCTTTTGGAAGCCTGGCTGGGGAAAAACGGTATCTCACTGTGGAACAAAGCCAATGGCATCGATGAATCGCCGGTGGTGCCTTATCATGAACAGAAATCCATTTCCACGGAAAATACTTTCCCCACCGATACGATCGACCTGGGGTTTATTCACAGCGAACTGGTTAGGATGACGGAAAAGATCGGCTTCGAGCTGCGTTCGCAGAACAGGCTCACCGGTTGCGTGACGGTCAAGATCCGTTATTCGGATTTTGAAACGGTCACCAAACAGCTCAGCATTCCTTATACCTCCAGCGATCATGTCCTGCTGGAGAAAGTAAAGGAACTGTTTCACCGCCTGTACGACCGCCGCCTGCTGATCCGCCTGATCGGCGTGCGTTTCAGCCACCTGGTGTCCGGCAATTACCAGATCAGCCTGTTTGACGATACGGAAGATATGATATCGCTGTACCAGGCGATAGACAGCATCAAGAGCCAGTTCGGCTGGCAATACCTGATGCGCGGCAGCAGCAGCGCGGGGAAACATGAGCAGCAGTTGCAGCCTTACCAGAAAGAAACAATGATCATGCACAAACGTTACCCAAAATATTAACCCATGTACCTGAATTGCAAAACATGGTTCAGCCTGCGGTACGGCACCATCCGTACAGACGAGCTGGTGGAGCTGGCGAAGGATTTCGGCATCACTTCACTGGCGCTCACCAACATCAACGCGACCACAGACGCGTGGATGTTCGTGCAGGAATGCCAGCAGCAGGGCGTCAAACCCATCCTTGGGCTGGAATGCCGCAACGGTGCTGCTTTTAATTATGTTTTGCTGGCCAGGAGCATGGAAGGCTGGTTGTCCATCAACCGGTTCCTGTCAAAACATTTACAGACAGAAACCCCCTTCCCGGACGCGGCGCCCTGGCTCCCTGATACCTTCGTAATCTATGCCTGGGGCGCCCGTCCTCTCCCATCCCTCGCCCCGCACGAGCTGATGGGCGTCAGGCCGCGGGAGATGAACAAATTGTTCAGGACAGATACGAAAAAGTATGCGGACAAACTGGTGATCCTGCAACCGCTCACTTTCCAGAACGAAGAATCGCAGCGGCTGCACCGCGTGCTGAGAGCGGTGGACAACAACCTGCTTATCAGCCAGCTGCCGCAGGAACAGGTAGCCGGCACGGACGAATGTTTTATGAGCCCATACCAGTTGCTGGAACTTTTTAAAGAACTGCCGCATATCGTGCACAACACGCTGCATGTAATGGAACAATGCAATATCCAATTTGCATTCGGGCAGCACCTGAACAAAAAACGTTTTACCCACAGCCGTGAAGGTGACCGCCAGTTCCTGCGCGACATTGCTTTTGAAGGCATGGAACTCCGTTACGGCCTGCACAACGAAGAAGCGAAAAAGAGGATCGAAAAAGAACTGGCGATCATTGACATGCATGATTTTAACGCGTATTTCCTCATAACCTGGGATATTGTCCGGTATGCGAAACACCGGGGCTTTTTCCATGTAGGCAGGGGGAGCGGCGCAAACTCGATCATTGCGTACTGCCTGCAGATCACAAATGTGGACCCCATTGCCCTCGATCTTTATTTTGAACGTTTCCTGAACCCTTACCGCTCCTCCCCGCCCGATTTCGATATCGATTTTTCGTGGCGGGACAGGGATGAGATCACGAAATATATTTTTGAACAATACACCACGGAACACACCGCGCTTTTGGGCACCGTGGCCACCTTCCAGACGAATGCCATCGTGCGCGAACTGGGTAAGGTATATGGCCTGCCCAAGCAGGAGCTGGACAAGATATTAGAAAACCCCTATCAGGTGAAACTTGGAGAAGACGGCGTGCATCAGCGTATTATCCATTACGGGCGTATGCTGGACCGTTTTCCCAATCACCTCAGCATTCACGCCGGTGGCATTCTCATCAGCGAAGCGCCCATTCATCAATACTGCGCCACTCACCTGCCGCCCAAAGGCTTCTGCACCGCGCAGCTGGACATGCACCTGGCCGAAGCCATCGGCCTGCATAAGTTCGATATCCTCAGCCAGCGCGGCCTTGGCCACATCCGTGACTCCATCGACCTGATAAAGGCGAACCAGGGTATCGACATCGATATCCATGATGCCAAAGCGTTTATGAAAGATGAGAACGTACGCAATGCGCTGCGCACAGTGAATACCATCGGTTGTTTTTATATTGAATCACCCGCTATGCGGCAGCTGCTTAAAAAACTGAGCTGCGATGACTATATCACGCTGGTGGCGGCCAGTTCCATCATCCGGCCCGGGGTAGCGCAGGCGGGCATGATGCGGCAATATGTGCTCAATTTTCATGCGCCGGACCAGGTCAATTACCTGCACCCGGTGATGAAAGAATTGCTGGGAGAAACTTACGGAGTGATGGTCTACCAGGAAGATGTGATCAAAGTGGCGCATCATTACGCAGACCTCGACCTGGCGGATGCAGACACCCTGAGAAGGGCCATGGCGGGGAAATACCGGGGGCAACAGCATTTTGAAAAAATACAGAACCTGTTCTTTGAGAACTGTGAAAGACTCGGCAGGCCGCGCGCCGTCAGCGAAGAAGTATGGCGGCAGATCGCCAGTTTTGCCAACTTCTCTTTCTCCAAAGCGCACTCCGCGAGTTTTGCCGTGGAAAGTTACCAAAGCCTTTACCTGAAAACCTATTTTCCACGGGAATTTATGGTGGCGGTGATCAACAACTTCGGCGGGTTCTACAACCGCGAGCTGTACTTCCGTGAGCTGGCGAAAACCGGCGCGCGGATATTCCCGCCCTGCATGAATAACAGCCTCTATTATACCACCATCAGTGGCAATGATGTGTTCACGGGTTTTATCCATGTTGAAAAACTTGAGCAGGCGTGGATGGAAAAGGTACTGGCTGAAAGGGCTGCCAACGGGCCGTATACGGGCCTGGAAAACTTTACAGAACGGACAGACCCCAAACCTGAGCAACTGGAAATATTGATCCGTATCGGGGCGTTTAACTTCACGGGGCATACTAAAAAAGAACTGCTCTGGAAAAGCTCCGCGCTCCTGAAAAACGATCCCCCGGAAGAACTGAAGCCGCGCCTCTTCCGCGAGCCTTCAACGGACTGGGAATTGCCTCACCTCGCCTATCACCGGCACGAAGACGCGTTCGACGAGATCGAACTGCTCGGTTTCCCGTTGTGCTCCCCTTTTGAAGTGCTGCAACACGACCAGCAGCATTATATCACCGGGGACAAATTCCCACAACACCTCGGGAAAACGGTGACAGCGCTGGGTTATCTCGTTACCCTCAAACATGTGTACACGGCCAAAAGAGAACCTATGTGCTTCGGCACTTTCCTGGACAGGGATGGCAACTGGATGGATACTGTTCACTTCCCGGACAGTCTCCGTCAATACCCTTTTATGAAGGGCGGTTTTTATATCCTGGAAGGTAAGGTGACCGAAGAGTTTGGGGTGTATTCCCTGGATGTGTTCCGTATGCGGAAGATCGGGTTCTTTGAGGATAAAGTAAAAGAAACCGGTACCATGATGGGTTCCCTGAGCCTGGCGGCCGCGCGGTGAGCGCTCACATTAAGCTGGTGCGGGCCGCTGATCCAGCCTGTGCCGGCTTAATGTTTTTTTAAGAAAAAAAGGCTGAAGCATTTGCTCCAGCCTTTTGTATGCAGAATAAACTAAGTTTTGTTATTCCAGGTTGAACAGTCCTTTGTTCAGCAGTTGCAGCGTTTTTTCCTTGTGCTGGCCACCTACGAGAATGGAAATGTTATGCCTGCTGCCACCGTAGGAAATCATCCTTAAAGGCACTTCGTTCAGCGCTTCGAACAGTTTCTTGAGAATGGAAGGCGTGGCTGCTACTTCGTTCCCCACGATGGACACGATCGCCTGGTGATGATCCAGCTCCACGGTGCCAAAGGGTTGCAGCTCTTTCAGTATCTGGTCGAGGTTGCGCTGATCGTCGATGGTGATGGATACCGCTACTTCTGAAGTAGTGATCATATCTATCGGCGTGCGGTATTTCTCGAACACTTCGAATATTTTGCGGAGGAAACCATAAGCCAGCAGCATACGGCTGGATTTGATCTTGATAGCAATGATGCCGTCTTTCGCCGCGATGGCCTTCACACCGTTGCCGTTGGGCATTTCGGTGATGATGGTGCCTTTGGCTTCAGGCTGCAGGGTGTTCAGCAGTTTCACCGGGATGTTGAAGTGCTGTGCGGGCCAGATAGACGCCGGATGCAGGATCTTTGCGCCGAAGTAAGCCAGCTCCGCCGCTTCGTCGAAGCTCAGCTGATCGATCGGGAAGGTTTTTTTCACCACACGCGGATCGTTGTTGTGCATACCGTCTATGTCCGTCCATATCTGCACTTCGGAAGCCTGGATGGCTGCGCCGATGAGGGAAGCGGAATAATCGCTGCCGCCGCGTTTCAGGTTGTCAATTTCCCCGCGTGCATTGCGGCAGATATAACCCTGGGTGATAAAGAGCGTCTGGCCTTTGTTCTGGTCGATGAGCGCGCTCAGCCTCACTTTCATACGCGGGATCTCCGGCTCTTCAAACTCATCGATGCTCATGAAGTCCAGCGCGGGCGCCAGCACGGCATTCACGCCGGCTTCTTCCAGGTAAGCGCAGAACAGTTTGGTGGAGAGCAGTTCGCCCTGCGCCAGGATGTCTTTGTTCAACGCTTCATTGAAAGATATCTTCAGGATAATGTTGAGGAATTCAAAATGTTCGTCTACAATAGCCTTGGCGTTTTCACGGCCTGCGTCCGTTTTCACCAGTTCCTGCACAAAAGCGCGGTAGTGGCTTTCCAGCTTGTCAATCTGCTGTTTGGCCTGTGCCTTTTTGCCTTCAGAGCAGGATTGACCGATCTCAACCAGTGCATTGGTGGTGCCGGAAAGGGCCGACAATACCACTATTTTGGCATCCGGATCTGCGGTAATCAACTTCGCTACGGCATGCATACGTTCCGGTTTACCAACGGAGGTTCCGCCAAATTTTAAGACTTTCATTTGTTATGATGGTATATATATTACTTAAAAATCGATTTTAAACTTCATGGCTATTTCGCCGAGGTCTTTCACCACGGGCCCCAGCAGCGGGACACCGGCTTCCAGGCGTTCGGCCTGCATTTCCCTTTCGGGATCCCCGGGTATCAGTACTTTTTCGTGGCCTTCCGCGGTGGCGGCGTTCCGGAAGCGGTTGATCCAGGTGTCCATATGATCCTTGAATTCATCCGCGGGGCGGAAAGCATCTACCCGCATGGCGCCGAAGAAATGGCCGAGTCCTTTCCCTACAGGGTCTGGCGGCAGCGGCAGAAAACTTACAAAAGGCGGCGCCCATGGGCCGTAATTGGCACCTGAAAGGACGGCCGAAAATATATCGACCACCGATCCCAGGCAATACCCTTTGTGGCTGCCATGCTCCCGGTCCCCTCCCAGCGGCAGCAAAGCGCCCCCGCTTTTCAGTTCGTTCGGGTTGGTGCTCGGCACCCCGTTTTTATCCTGTATCCAGCCCAGCGGGGCTTCCTGCTCTTTTCGCTGCAATATCTCCAGCTTGCCGTTGGCGGCCGTGGTAGTGGCAAAATCCGCTACAAAGGCCGGCTGTGTGGCAGCCGGGATGGCTACCGCAATCGGGTTCGTGCCCAGCATACGTTCAGTGGCAAAGGTAGGCGCTACCAGCGGGCTGGCATTGGTCATGGCCATACCGATCATATCGTGCCGCAAGGCCATCATAGCATGATAACCCGCTATCCCGAAGTGATTGGAGTGGCGGACGCTCACCCAGCCTGTACCGGCGATCTTCGCTTTTTCTATGGCCACCTGCATGGCAAAAGGAGCCACCACGAGGCCCAGGCCTCCATCTCCGTCCACCACGGCCGTACTGGGTGTTTCATGTACGATCCTGATATCGGGCAGCGGGTTGATGCGGCCGGCTTCCCACAAACGGATGTAGCCGGACAAACGGGCTACGCCATGGGAATCGATGCCACGAAGGTCCGCGGACAACAATACAGTAGCGGCCAATTGTGCGTGCTCAGGCGTACAGCCGATCTTTAAAAAAACATCCCGGGTAAAAGCGTGCAGATGCTCGTAAGGAAAAACTTGCTCCATTTATAATTATGCCTGTGCAGTAGGCCCTCCGAAGTTCATGGGAATGGAAACCGGCTCCTGGTCCTGTATGGTGCCGTGTGCGGATTCATATTTCTTTACATTGTCCACCAGGGCCTTCATCAGGCGTTTGGCATGCTGGGGGGTGAGTATGATGCGGGATTTAACCTTTGCTTTTGGTAAACCGGGCATCACATTGATGAAATCAACCACAAACTCGGATGGGGAGTGCGTGATAATGGCCAGATTAGCATATGTTCCGTCTGCAATTTCCTCACTCAGCTCTATATTCAGCTGCTGCTGCTCATTTTGATTTTCCATTATATGTGGTTTAACGAGATACAAAAATAAAAAAAGAGGTGCCATTTCCAGCACCTCTTTTTTTATTATGGCCAGTTTTGGAATAATTCCGGATTTTCCAGCCTCCTTTGGGGAAGCCTTGAATCCGGAATTATAACACGGGAGTATTAATTACTTATCCCACCAAACCGGGGTGGAAAGCTCATCGGGACCCTGAATGGCCAGCGCGGCTTCGTAGTTCGCCTTATTCAGGTCGCGCTCCGTACCGATGTAACACTGCCTGCGGGGGATCTGTCCGCCGGCGTTTACAGCATCGGGAGCCGCCGTCAGTGCGGGATAACCTGTCCTGCGCCATTCAGCCCAGGCTTCGTATCCGTTGCCCAGGAAGAAGTTCAGCCATTTCTGCGTCTGGATGCGCTCCAGTTTCACAGCGGCTGTCTGGGCAGGTGTGATCACCACATTGGCGCCTGCGGCGTAACCGGTGATATCCACTTCGGCAATGGTTTTGGCTGCGAGGCCATGCCATTTCTGCATGGAAGCGGTAATCCCCCTGTTGTACCAGAGGAGCGTTTCAACGTCTCCGCCGGGTATCCAGCCTATGAGAGCCGCTTCAGCCATGGTGAAACAGGTTTGCGCATAGGTGGTGAGCAGGGCGGGGAAGTTCTGCGCGGCAGGCGTGGTACCTATCAGGCTGAAATCGCCGGTAGTGAACTGATCGTTTACGCCATAGGGGATGCCAACAAAAGTACCCGCGGCATTTGCGGGAGAGCGGGCAAAGATGGAAAGGCGCGGATCTGCCAGCAGCTTCAGTTTATCGATCATGGTGTTGCTCAATCCATAGTCGTACCGGCTGCGGTAGTTCGTATACCAGGGGCTTTCAAATGCCTGAACGGCCTGGTAAGGGAAAGCGGCGTCATCGGTATTGGCGCCCATGAGGCCCGCGGCCACTGCTTCAGTGAAAGCAGCACGACCTGCGGCTGCTTCGGATGTGCCGGAAAGACGCAGTGCGGCGATGGCCCGGAGGGTGTTCGCCCAGCGTTTCCATTTGGCAAAGTTGCCGTCGAACAGGGGATCGTTCGGCATCGTCACGGTGATCTGCGCGGAGGCTTCTTTGAATTCCTTCAGCAGATCCAGGTAGATGTCCTTTTGCGGCGTGAATTTAGGTTTGGTATTGGCGGAACCTTTGAGTGCGTCAAAATAAGGGATGTCGCCCCAGCGGTCCGTCATGGTGAGCATGAGGAAAGCGCGCAATACGCGTGCATGCCCTATCTGGTTGTCGTTCGGGCTATTGTCCAGCACGGCTTTAGTCACCTTGGTAACAGGATCGGTATTCATCTCAATGATCCTGGTGAGGTCCATCAGCGGGCCGGAATAGATCGCATTATAGCTGTATTCCCGGTTAAAATAACGGGATTCGTTGTTGTATACATATTCGGCCAGGTGCTGTACGTACAGTACGCCGCCCGCGGCGTTGTTGATACCGCCGATGCCTATCACGGCGCTGCCGAAGAGGAATTTGGTGGAAGGCTGGCTGGCCTGGTTGGGGTTCACATTGAGGTCCCCGAAATCCTTATTACAGGATACGGTGCCTGCCAGCGTAATCCCCAGCATCACCGCAGCCGTCATATGTTTTAACCTGATGAGTTTCATATCTTCTACGGTTTTGTTGTTAGAAAGTAACTTTTACGTTAAAGCCGATGGAACGTGTGCCGGGCAGCTGGCCGCCTTCGATCCAGGAAGATTCCAGTTCGGAAGGATCAAGACCTTTGGTAGCGCTGTGGATCAGCCAGAGGTTCTGACCGATAACGGCTACGTTGATGCCTTTGAAAGGTGAATTCCCCAGCATACGGGTCGGGAAAGAATAACCGATGGCCAGTTCACGCAGTTTCACGTAAGACGCGTCGTATGTCCAGTTTTCCCAGAGGGAGAACAGGTAAGACTGGTAAAGGTCTTTGGTTTCGGCATATACTTCGTTCTGTTTGCCGGAGCTGGCGCTGATCGCATCCAGCTTCACACCGCCGCCACTGGCTACCGGGTCGCGTTTGGGATTGCCTTTATCGTTCAGGCCGGCTGTTTCAGCAGAAAGGCCGGAGCCGGACATAAACATTTTGGAAATAGACACAAACTTGCCGCCTTTCTGGAAGTCCAGGGAGAAGTTGAGGGAGAAGTTTTTGTAATAAACACCTGAAGACACACCACCTGTCCAATCCGGGGTTACATAACCCAGTTCAACGCTATTGTTCAGCAAAGGATACCCTTCATCGTCCACCAGCATTTTGCCGGTAGCTTCGTCTCTCTGGAAGCCGCCGCCCATGATGAGGCCGTAAGAAGAACCTTTTTTAGCATTGAGTGAAGCGCGGGGGGAGCCTACGAAACCGAATGACAGCGCGGAACCGTCAAGCGCCACCTGGAGATTTTCCACATCCGGCGCGATGGATACCACGGTGTTTTTCATGAAGGCAAAGTTCACATCTATATCCCAGCTGAAATCCTGCATTTTCAGCGGAGTAGCGCCGATAGTGAATTCCCAGCCTTTGTTGATCATTTCGCCGGAGTTGATCTTACGGGCGGAATAACCGGAAGAGCTGGGCACTGTTACGTCCACGATCTGGTCGATGTTTTTACGGTAGAAGTAGTTCACATCCAGTCTTACGCGGTTGTTTGCAAACTGCAGTTCGGTACCGATCTCGTAGCTGGTAGAAAGTGCGGGGCGAAGGCTGTCATTGGGCCTTGTATCCGGCACGCTCATGCGGGAGTAAGTGGCGCTGCCTGATTTCGGGAAGTTGGTGCCCAGCGCGAATGTTTCCTGGATGGCATACGGGTCTGTATCCGTACCCAGGCGGGCGATGGAAGCGCGCAGTTTACCAAAGCTCAGCCAGTCGCGGGTATTGAGCAATTCGGTAAATACAAAGGAGGTGCTCAAACTTCCGTAAACGTATGAGTTGTTAAATGAAGGCAGTGTGGAAGAGATATCATTACGCACCGTTGCGTCCAGGAACAACATGTCCCTGAAACCCACGCCGGCATAACCGAACAGGGAGTTCACCTTACGTTCCTGGATCAGGTTCGTGGTTACTTTTTCGTTCAGGGAATTGCTCACATTGTATACGTCCGGCAGGATGAAACCACCTGCGGTAGCGGATGTTACGCGATAGCGGGTACGGGTGTTCAATTCGCCCCAAACACCTGCGCGCAGAGAGAAGTCCTTGATGGTCTTTTCATATTCCAGGTTGCCGAGGTATGACACTTCCGTACGTTTGTCTTCTTCCGTAGAGAAAGAAGGCGGGTTGAGCGTATAGGAAGCCACGCGGTTGTCGCTGTTAAAGTTTTCGAAAGTACCGCGGGCGATCACGCCGGCTTTGAAGCCGTTCATGAAGTTGTAATTCAGGGTTACCTGGCCGTATACTGTCTGGATGTAGTTGTTGCGGATGTTTTCATACGCTTCGGTATAAGGATTGTCCCAGTATTTGGGAGTCACGTTCGTGGGGCCGGTCATGTTCCAGCTGCGGAAGCTGCCGTCCTCGCGTTTGTAGTATTCTTTCAGCTTGTTGGTTTCCAGGTTGCGGTGGAACCATTGGTTGAAAGAACCGGTGGTTTGGGTACCATAACCTTCGCGGGGCACGTTGAAGAGGTATTCATTCACATAATTGATATTGGTGCTCAGCGTCAGCTTATTAGTGAGGTTCAGGCTGCCGTAGTAGGTGAGCCAGTTCTTTTGCTGTTTGGAGTTGGGGATTACACCGGAACGGGTGAGGTTGGTAAATGAGAAGCGGTTTGTCATCACATCGCTGCTTTTCGCGAAAGAAACGGTGGTGTTGTTGGCAATACCGGTTTTGAAGAAGTCGCGAACGTTGTCTGGCTGTGGCACGAATGGTTTCTGGATGCCGAAGTCAGAGGGGCTTACGGTAGGGTCCCAGGCATACCATGGAGCGTGGATGGTGCCATCCATGCGGGGGCCCCAGCTTTCGTCCACTTCGTAGTTATAATATTTTGCGCCGTCCAGTTTGGCGAGCGCGGGGTTGTGCGTACCGGGCTGATAGACGAATGTCCTCCAGTCCTGCGAGCTACCGCCGCCATATTCGTTCTGGTAATCAGGCAGTACATATACATTTTCGAAGGTGGTAGTATGGTTTACGGTGAGGCCGATACCGCCGCCGGACGTCTTTTTGGTGGTGATCACCACGGCGCCTTCGGAGGCACGCTGGCCGTAAAGTGCCGTGGCAGCGGGGCCTTTCAGTACGGTGAGGGAAGCCACGTCATCCGGGTTGATGGCGGTGTTCGGAGTGATCACACCATCTACCACGTAAATGGGGTTGCCGCCGGTGAGGTTATTCACACCGCGCAGACGGATCTGCATGGTACCGAACTTGGCGCCGGAACCGCCGCGAAGCTGCACGCCTGCTACTTTACCGGCGATGGCGGTATTAAGGTCCGCCTGTTTGGTTTGTGTGATCTTGTCGGCTTTGATTTCCTGTACAGCATAACCGAGGGACTTTTTCTGACGGTTCATGCCGAGAGCGGTTACTACCACTTCTTCGAGGCTTTTTGCATCCGGTGCGAGGGACACGGAAACGGAAGTGAGGCTTCCTAATGGGATTTCTTTGGCAAGATAACCAACGCTGCGGACGATGAGCGTGACGTTGGTGCCGGATACGGAGAGAGAGAAGTTACCTTCCTGGTCGGCAGTGGTTCCGGATGTAGTGCCTTTAATCTGGACGGTGGCGAAGGCGATGGGAGCACCATCGTCCCCCACTACCTTCCCCGTCACTTGGCGCTGCTGGGCAAATGCCAGACTGACGCTCACCATCATCATGGTGATGAACAGTAAAGCTTGTTTCATAAAAAAGATTCAGATTTTGGATGAGAAACTAAACTTGTCTAAATAATAGGCGGAATAAAAAGATGATCAATTCATTTTCAGGTCATAGTAGCAGTTTGATTTAGCTGGTTGTTGAATATTGTTTTAACGGTTATCAAGCACAGGTTTTATAGATGAAGGCCGGTTCAGGCAAAAGCTTTCCCGATCTAAAAAATCTTGATTTTTTAAATACAAATTCAGGTTCCCGGATTGGAATAATGAGCAGGTAAAGAATGGCAGTTTTTTACCGTTCGCGTTGTGTCTTTGTTGAATTGATACTGTCGTTGGCTATGAAATGGCTTACCAGATCATGTTCGCTCTGATTTAGATTTAGAGATTCGATTTAGACATTGACCTTTTTTCTTTTCCCTGTTGCTACTCAGTTAAGCATTGTTAGGATAATGGTAAGCAACCACTCTTGATCTTGGATGTATTTATAATCATTTTGGATGATAGACGTAAGTTAGTAATTTATTTTACTTCAGCATCACCACCGGTTAAACTTTTGTTAAAAACCCTGCTTGATAACTTTATAAACTACTGGAAAACAGGTAGATATGTGCTCAAAAAAAGAGTAAAAAAAATTTCACCCCCGCAATCCGATGCCCTACCAACTGAATTGTACCTGCAGTAGAAGGCTTGTTTTCCGCTCTCCTCCGATCTCTTCCAGGCCAGTGCCATTACTCTTCCCACCCGGGTATACCGACTGCTGCCAGCGGCACCAGAGCGTAAGCACCGGGGATACTTGGTACAGCAACTGTGCATACCCGTTATGCCCTCTCCCCGAAAACCTCGACAAGGACTGATCACCGGGGAATCCTAAAGCCGCGAGATACAACCCTTCGGTTTCCGCCGTGTCAAACCAGGTATAACCGGCACTGCATTTCCATTTACGCAACCGCGCCTGCACCTGCTGATAAAGCAACCAGCTTTCCGCCCCCTGCCCGAATGCCACCTGTACTCTTCCGTTCCATGTAAACCTTTCATCCACCGGCAGAACGGCCCGGGCGCTGACGTGGTGCCTGCGCTCATTCATCACAAACCGCTGCTTCAGCGGCGGCTCTTTTACATCCGCCGGAGCCTGCGAATAACGGTAAGTAACATTCAATACGGATTTTTTATCCGGCAGCCATTGCAGGGACAACAAAGCATCCGTTCCTTCCGCTGGCGCGCTCACCCTGTATTTCAGCCATGGCAACCGGAACACGTCCGCATATGCCGCCACCAGCCACTTCGATCCCCATTTTAATTGTATGCCCATATACATACCGTTTTCATTTCCCACGGCACTGCTCTCCCCGAAAGAATTTCCATACATACTGCGGTAGGCTTTGTGTTCATAACGGTACAACAATGAAAGGTCCGCCTTCGGGCTTAAGGCTGCCAGCAAACCCTGCAATACCGCGGGATGGCCCCTTCCATCCACCGCCGTTTCTCCAAACAAATGGATATTCCGCCAGCCAAATGAATGGTCCGCGCTGACATTGTAAACCTTTTGCCCCGCAATGGCATACAAGCGATAGAGTTCCTCTCCTTTTTTTAACGGATGCGAGTACTGGTGCGCAATGGCATTCAACGCAAGATGCCCCTGCCTGGCACGCCACTTCAGGACTGTGCCCGCTGTATATTGCCGGATGGCATTCCGCAAGGCGATCTCCGATGGAGTCCTGTGATACCCGGCACTGGCAAGTGTTCCCTCTTCATACAATCCTTCGGACAGTGAATCTTCCAACCTGCTTAACCTCCCGTCCAGGCTACGCGCAGATACAAACCCGGTGATGCTGGTATTTCCTTTCTCCCAGGTCATGCCCGCTCCACGGTAAAAGAAAAACTCCCCTGGCGAGGCATACGGCCGCAAGACCTCGCTCTCCCTTTTTACCTGCATCACGGCGCCAGTCTTTCCGAAAGCAAATCCCTGCCACTGTATCAGACCCTGCCCCATATTCACCGTGTAGTCTCCCAGCGCCAGCGTTTTCACTTTCCCCAGCCGCTGCAAAAACAAATGAAATCCCACATGATCTCCCAGCCATGGCATTCCCTTCTTCATCCACTTTTCCCCGGCATCTTTTTCCATCACCAATCCCCAGCTTGCATATCGCCCAAACCTGTACCTGTAACGCAATAACATCTTATCAGGGCTGCCCAGGTAACGAACCTCCTCATCGCCTCCCCTCCTGTATCCCTCCGCCAATTCCAGCACACGGCTGTAACGCAGTTCCAGCTGATGTTTCCCACGTCGGAAATAATCCTTTATCGTATAATAGGGTTCCAGCCCGCTACCCGCCTCCACATATGGCAGTATGGACCGTATCAGCACGAGGTCAAATCCGGGCACCGCCTGCAATTCATAAATGGATACGAGCGGCCCGAGCATTTTCCGGTATCCCAGCAATGCATCCACCTGCAACCCATCCAGTAATCCAAGCCCATGCATAGCGGCTGCATCTGCTGTATTCAGGTTTAGTTTCCTGCGGGCGTAACTTGCCAGCTCCTGGTATTGCTCATCATTTTCCTGTACCTGTTCTTCTCCTGTTCTTTCCATTTCACGGCTTACACTCTGCTCCTGCCGCATTTCAACGGGATGTTCTTCTTCCTGGCCAGAGGCGGATAACCAGCCACCGTGCAGCAAACTAAAACACACCAGGCATCTCCATCCGGCATTTGATATCCACGCAAGCGCCGTATAAAAAACATGCGTTATTCCTTTCCCCATACCAGTGAAATGCCAGGCGTTATACCGAGAGTGTGATGAAAACTGCCCGTCACACCGATCCTCCATTTTTCCACTCCATACCCGATGCCCGCATACTGATACACCGGCTGCGTAGCCCAGCCGCCCAGGACAAGGAACCGCTTCACCGGCCAATAAGTGCATTGCACCCGCACAGACAACGGCATGGAAACATCCTTCCGAAAAGCGGCTTCCATCATCACCTGTTCCGAGGCTTTGTATCCCAGCATCACCATACTGGCGGCATCGTCACTGCCGGGATGATACAGGTGCACACCCATGTTCAGCTGCGGGGTGAGCAGCCAATCCACACCCAGCTCACCGCCCACGCCGCCGCGCCTGTAATTGAACCCTGCGGCCGCCCTGAGCCGTTTACCCAAAGGCAACGCATATCCCAGTCCAAATAACTGCTCACGGTAGTAACGGTACCCCAGCTGCCATAATTTGACACCCATTACGCCGCCCGCCAGCGGCATGCCCAAAGCCAGCGCATGCATACTTAATTCACGCAGCATAAAACGCCGCTCGGTATACAAACCTGCCGTAACATGCTGCAGCGATACCAGCCGGGCCGGGTTCTGAAAAACACTGAATACTTCTGAAAAACTCCCGTTCACCGGGATGCGCGGAGCCTGCACAACTAACAGTTGCAGGCAGAGCTGACAAACAATGACTATCATGTAATTCCTGGTTAAAACAAACAATGCAGCAAATGTAAAATGCGGGACGAACACCCACAAAAAAAATATCTCCGGAAATCAGAGATTCCGGAGATACAATTCGTTGTAGAACACTAGAATAAGCCGTACAGTTCTGAATCTACACGGGAGATAATTTCTCCGAGATCTTCTTCTTTATCGGGGAATTTATTTTTGTCCACGTCGATGATCAGCAAGGGGCCGTCTTTATATTTCTCGATCCAGGAGTTGTAAAATTCGTTCAGCCGCTTCAGGTAGTCCAAGCGGATATTTTCTTCGTATTCCCTTCCGCGTTTCTGTATCTGCGCCACCAGCGTGGGTACAGACGCCTGCAAGTAGATCAGCAGGTCCGGCGGTTTTACCATGCTCTTCAGCGTTTCGAAGAAATTAAAATAATTATCGAAATCCCTTTTTGTCATCAGTCCCATTTCATAAAGGTTGGGCGCGAAAATATGCGCGTCCTCGTAAATGGTACGGTCCTGGATCACGGTATCTTTCCCATGCTGAATATCCACCAGCTGCTTCAGGCGGCTGTGAAGGAAATAGATCTGGAGATTAAACGACCAGCGGGGCATATCGTCGTAAAAATCGCTGAGATACGGGTTATGTTCCACATCCTCGAACTGCGGCACCCAACGGTAATGTTTGGCCAGCATTTCAGTAAGAGTAGTCTTTCCGGCGCCGATATTGCCGGCTATTGCTATGTGCTTGATCTTATTTTTTGCCATGCATGGGGGGTATGATGATACAACAAGTTAAAGAATCAATAGAAATTAATGCCCATTAATTTGCGGGCTTCCGAGAGCGTCTGAGAGGCAGTAGCACGGGCTTTGTCCGCACCTTCGCGCATGATGCGGTGAAGGTAGGCATGGTCCTGCTGGATAGCTGCCGCTTTTTCACGGATGGGGGCGATAAATGCCACCATATCTTCTCCCAGTTGTTTCTTCATATCCCCGTAACGGATATTGCATTTGTTAAAAGCTTCTTCGAAGAACTGCACGGTGTCCGGAGTTGACACCAGTTTCATGAGGGTGAACAGGTTATTGATATAGTCGGGTTTCTCTGAATTTTCTTCCTGCGGGCCGCTGTCTGTTTTGGCTTTTTTGATCTTGTTGCGGATCGCGTCGTCTGTATCGTTCAGATAAAGGGTTGAATTTTCATTTTCGCTTTTGCTCATTTTCCCGTTCCCGTCCAGGCTCATGATACGCACGAGGTCATCGCCGTAGTTAAAAGGGAAAGGTTCGGGGAAAAGAAAGCCGTAACGGTTGTTGAAACGTTGCGCGAAGTTGCGGCTCATTTCAAGATGTTGTTCCTGGTCTTTGCCTACCGGCACTTTCACGGCACGCTGAACAAGGATATCCGCGGTCATCAGCACGGGATAGGTCAGCAACCCCGCATTCACGTTATCCGGGTTCTGCCGCACCTTGTCCTTGAAAGTGGGCACTTTCTCCAGTTCGCCTTTATAAGCCATCATATTCAGCAGCAGGTACAGCTCCGCGATCTCAGGGATATCGCTCTGCACATACAGGGTCACTTTCTCTGGATCGAGGCCGGAGGCGATGTTTTCAGCCAGCACACGGTACACGTTGCCGCGCAGGTCCTTCGGGTCCGGGTGAGTGGTAAGGGAATGCCAGTCCGCCACAAAAAAGTAACAGTTGAACTCTTCCTGCATCCGGATATAATTACGGATAGCGCCAAAATAGTTTCCTAAATGCAAAATGCCTGTGGAGCGGATGCCGCTGACAACGATTTCTTTTTCCTTTACCATATCGGGGCGCAATTTAATAAATTTTAACATCGTGCTATGTTATTCGGTAGCAGAATGCCCGCCTTTTATCCCTATTTTTGCCTATCGATCACATTTATCGATTATATGAATACAATTTATTAGCTTTAAACCGTTAATTTAAAACCATGGAAGTGAATGACGCACTGATCCGCCAGCTGGCCACCCTGTCAAGGCTGGAAATCAATGCCACAGAGCAGGAAGAGATCCGGCATGACCTGCAAAGGATGATCACCTTTGTGGAAAAGCTCGGAGAACTGGATACCACGAATGTGAAACCTATGCTGCATATGACCCGCGATACCAATGTGTTCCGCAAAGACGAGGTGAAACACCCTATCAGCCGGGAAGAAGGGCTACAGAACGCCCCCGCCCATACAGCAGAATACTTCAGCGTCCCTAAAGTAATCAAGAAATAATATGTCCCAGTCTGTTATCCATCTCGAAGACATCCGCAAGAGCTATTTCATCGGCAAAAACGAACTGCCGGTGCTGAAAGGCGTTACGCTCGACATCCTGAAGAACGAGTACGTAGCCCTGATGGGCCCGTCCGGTTCCGGGAAAAGTACCCTCATGAATATCCTCGGGGCGCTCGATACGCCTACCAGCGGCAAATATATCCTGAGCGGCCACGATGTGAGCAGGATGGAAGACAATGAACTGGCCCGCATCCGTAACCAGGAGATCGGCTTCGTGTTCCAGCAGTTCAACCTCATGCCCAGGCTTTCCGCCCTGGAAAATGTGGCTGTACCGTTGATCTACGCCGGTATCGGGAAAAAGGAACGGGAAGAAAAAGCCCGGCACATGCTCGAAAGAGTAGGCCTTGGCGACCGTTACAAACACAAACCCAATGAACTTTCCGGCGGCCAGTGCCAACGTGTGGCCATTGCCCGCGCCCTGGTGAACGATCCCTCCCTCATCCTCGCGGATGAGCCTACCGGTAACCTGGACACCAAAACGTCCGTGGAGATCATGGAGATCTTTGGCCGCATCCATGCATCGGGCAACACCGTTGTACTGGTAACGCACGAAGAAGACATTGCCGACCATGCCCACCGCGTGATCCGCCTCCGCGACGGCGTGATGGAATCGGACAAGCTGAATCCCGTAAAATCCCTGGCCCACTAAGCCCGGTATCATATAATTCCAAAGGGGCAGCTTTGCAAAAGGCTGCCTCTTTTCTTTTGATTAACTTCGTCCAAAACGACCATCATGGCCTTCAAGATATACACCAAAACCGGGGACAAAGGCAAAACCTCCCTCATAGGCGGCACCAAAGTATCCAAAAGCCACCTCAGGATCGAAACATACGGCACCGTAGACGAGCTGAATTCCTGGCTGGGCCTGGTGAACGATTATATGACGGATGAGGGCGTAAAAGCCCTGATCGGCGAGATACAGGACCGCCTGTTCACCGTAGGCGCTTCGCTGGCCACAGACCCGGAAAAGAACGTTAAAATGAGCATCCCTGATCTGCACGCGGAAGATGTGAAGCTGCTGGAAGACAAAATAGACGCCATGAACGAGGTGCTGCCCGAAATGAAACATTTTATCATTCCCGGCGGCCACCCGGCGGTATCGAACTGCCATATCGCCCGCTGCGTGTGCCGCAGGGCGGAAAGGCTGTGTGTGGACATGCAGGAGCAGGACATGCAGGTGGAACCACTGGTGCTGCAATACCTGAACCGCCTCAGCGATTACCTTTTCGTACTGGCACGTTATGCCGGCCACCTGCTGCAGGTGCCTGAAATACCCTGGAAACCACGGGTATAGGTTATTTTACCAGTTTGGTAATGAGCGTCCCGCCCATTTTCTCTCCCTTTTTACCGACACTCTCCGTTTTCACCACGCCAAAACCCGGGGAAAACCACTCCGTGCCGGTAAATTCCACCGGTATGTCCTTTCCCATCATACTCATGATAAAATCCGCCTTAAAAGTGATACGGTAGCAGTCCCAGCTGCCCGCGCTCGTGGTGATCTTTTCTTTTCCCGCCACGGTTCGGCCCGTCACTTTATATTTCATGCTCATTTTCATGCCGTTGGTTTCGGTGTCCATCGTAAAAGAAGCGTCCGGCAGAGTTTGGCCGGTGCTTAACGAGGAAGGATATACGAGAAAAGCGTCTGATCCTTTCATGGTGGCCTGCTGGCCGGCCATGGGGCTGGAAGGCATCATCATCTTGATGTCTACCGAAATGCCGGCGCCGCCGCATTTGAACTTGCCCTTGCCCTGGCCCATTACCTTCCCGTCCTTCATGGTAAGCGTGGAGGTAAAGTCAGACACCATCTCGCCTCCTTCATTCTTCACATCCCCGATCTTTATCAGCTGTTTGCCTACCGGCCCGCCTTTCCCGTCAATAATGGACATTTCCACTTCGGAATGGGACAACATGTAGTAATAATTTTTGCAATCCTGGGCCGCGGCAGCCAGGGTAACGCAGAGGAACGTGGCAGTAATCCAGAAACGTAACATGGTAAACGATTTGAGGGGTTATTGATCAGGCAAATTACTGAATTCGGGCAATACTCCACACATTACACCAAAACAACATTCATAGCCCGTCATGCCATATTTCGTGATTGAATCCGTAGGTTTGCAAAAATTTTTCATCATTCCATGAATCTTATATCTGAATTGCGCTGGCGGGGTATGATACAGGACATCAAGCCGGGTACGGAAGAACAGTTGCAAAAGGAAATGACCACCGCTTATATAGGTTTTGACCCCACGGCAGACTCCCTGCACGTAGGCAACCTGGTGCCGATCATGCTGCTGGTACACCTGCAGAGAGCCGGGCATAAGCCGCTGGCCCTCGTAGGCGGCGCTACCGGTATGGTGGGCGACCCTTCCTTTAAAGCGGAAGAAAGGAAAATGCTGGACGAAGCCACCCTGCTTCACAACCAGCAAAGCATCAAAGCACAGCTGGAACGTTTCCTGGACTTCGACCAGGCAAAACCCAACTATGCCGAAATGGTGAACAATTACGACTGGTTCAAAGGTATCTCCTTCCTCAGTTTTATCCGTGACGTGGGCAAACACATCACCGTGAACTACATGATGGCCAAGGATTCCGTAAAAAAGAGGCTGGAAGGTGACAGCGGGATGTCTTTCACAGAGTTTTCCTACCAGATGATACAAGGCTACGACTTCTATCATCTTTATAATACAATGAACTGCAAGATGCAGATGGGCGGCTCGGACCAGTGGGGCAATATCGTAACCGGCACCGAGCTGGTGCGCCGTATTGGCGGTGGCGAAGCATATGCTTTCACCTGCCCGCTGATCAAGAAAAAAGACGGTACCAAATTCGGGAAATCCGAAAGCGGGAACATCTGGCTGGACCCGGCAAAAACCACGCCCTACCAGTTCTACCAGTTCTGGCTGAACGCCGATGATGAAGACGCGGAAAGTTATATCCGCATTTTCACCTTCATTGACGAGCCGGCGGTGAACAGCCTGATCGCCGAGCACCGTCAGGATCAGAGCAAACGTGTATTGCAGAAACGTCTCGCGCAGGAAGTGACCACTTTCATCCACGGCGAAGCTGAATATGAAGCGGCGCTCAAAACCACCGAAAGCCTGTTCAGCAAAAACGCCGGTGTGGACGTGTTAAAAACCATGTCCGAAGAACAGCTGCTGCAAACGCTGACAGGTGTAGACGTGAAAGAAGTCCCTGCCGCGGCGCTCACTGAACAAAAGGATGTAGTGACGTTCCTTGCAGAAGCAGGCATCTTCCCCAGTAAAGGTGAAGCCCGTAAACTGATCCAGGGAGGCGGTATGAGCATGAACGGCCAGAAGATCACCGCTGTGGATCAGAAGATCACTGAAGAATCGTTGCTTAACGGCAAAAATATCCTCTTCCAGAAAGGGAAGAAAAATTATTACCTCGTAAGGTTCATATAAAAACCTTCACCGGCAACGGCGCAGCGCAGGCAATCAGTCCGCGGCTGCGCCGTTTTTTATTTCAGCTTCCACGGGATAACCCTTCCTCAGCCAGACGGTGAGGCCGGCGGTCATTACAAACACATTCTCAAAACCCATGTTTTTCGCCCTTTTGGCGGCATAAGGCCCGGCGCCGCAGAGTGCATCAAAGCAATAGAAAACCAGGGTATCCTGTTTGTTGTCACTGAGCTCATGCGCGGAATAATCCCCGGGGTCCAGGTGGCGGGCGCCGGGTATATGATGGCGGCGGAAGGAGGCGCAGCTGTTATTGTCTATCGCGATAAAGCCCGGTTGCCCCAGTCTTTTACGTACCTCTTCAGGAGTGATTTCGGCGAGCCCGAAGAGCCTGGTGGTGGTGATCCTCATTTGCATATCCGTTGATTTAATACAAAGTTGAACCGGGCGAATGACAAGGGTATGTCAGGAGGGGGGATAAGTATCTCGATTTAGTTAAATCGCTCTAAAAAGCAATGCCAGGAATGTATGTTCCTGGCATCATTGGAAATTATATAAAAGTAGCTTTATAACACATTAACAACCAGAAGGTTTTTTGAGGAATACAATTTCCTCAAGCATCTTGTTTGCTTTATCAATCTTCTTCTTAAATGCCGCTGATACGCCCTGTTTTTTTGTAAAAGGCCTATCTACTTTCTTTTTGGAAGTTCGATTTTTCTTTATCACTGGCATATAGTCCCAATTTATTACAAAAATACTACTTTTTACGTACGAAAAACCCTTCGTATTCCTCAACTTCAATCGGGTTATATTCAGTCTCTGATAATATATTATTAACTCTTTGAATACCCGTTATCAAATATTTCCTGGAAAATTGCAGGTAATATCGCTTCAAAATTATATTGTACACAACCGTTCTTTGTGGAGTACTTCCGGTAAAATAAAGTGTGCTGCCTGGATTTCCTTCCAGAAAGTCTTCAATTATACTAATTATGGTTGCAAAGACTTTAATTAAGTCCCCATTATTAGTTTCTACCTCATCATCAATGCTACCATCTGGGCACGCATCGCCGAATCCAAAATTATAGTATCCGGATTTTATAAGCGGTGTTATTACAACCTCCTTGACAAAAATTCCTTTAGGGCCATTACTTGCAAACGTATACATAGTAGAGTTTTTAACCTCTACTTTATAAGGCGGCGTATTCAATCTGGTGGTTTTTGATCTTTGCAATTTAATAAATTTGTCAAAGCCAAACGGATCCGGAAAGTAAAAAGGCGTATTGCATTATTTGCAATACGCCTTTTTACTTTCCGGATAAAAAAACTCTTCTATTTCAGATCATACTTGTATTTGTAACGCTCGTACAACTGCTTGTGTTTATCCTCCAGGCTCACTTCGCGGCCCTGGATATAAGCACGGGTGATCACGCTTGATTTCATATCGAGGATGTCGCCGGTGCTCACTACGATGTTCGCATCTTTGCCTACTTCGAGGGAGCCGGTTTTGTCATCGATGCCGAGGATCTTCGCTGCGTTCAGGGTCACGGAGCTGAGTGCTTCTTCCTTCGTCATGCCGTAAGCGCCGGCGGTGCCTGCGTTGAAGGGAAGGTTTCGCTGCTGCCAGAAACCTTCGTTGCTGATACAAAACAGCACACCGGCTTTCTGAAGCTGGGCAGGCGTTTTATAAGGCTGGTCCACATCATCGTCCGCCATAACGGGCAGGCTGTGCGGCTGACTGAGGATCACGGGGATGTTATACTTCTTCAGCACATCGGTGATCATCCATGCATCCGTTCCACCCACTATCACCACATCAATGTCCAGCTCTTTTGCGAAATCGGCGGCTACGATCAGTTCCTTCACGAGGTCCGCATGAATGAAAAGTTTCTGGGACTTGTCGAACAGACCTTTTACGGCTGCATATTTCAGGTTCACTTCCGCATGTTGTGCAGCAGTGTTATATGCCTGTGCGGCGCGGAGGAAGGATTTAACGCTGGCCACTTTCTCCATGGCTTCTTTCACCGCATCGGTGGCGGGGCCAGCGGCCGCTCCGCCAAAAGGATTGGCGCGGGGCATCAGGCGGGGCATAAAGAAATGAATGCCGTTGTCTGTTTTATAGGCGGCATCTTCCCAGTTCCATGCGTCCAGCTGTACTACGGAAGAGCTGCCGGTCACCAGGCCGCCCTGCGGCACTACGTGCGCCAGCAATATCCCGTTGGTACGGAGGGTGGCTATCACTTTGGAATCAGTATTGTAAGACACGATGGAACGCACGGAAGGATTGATCTCCCCTACTTCCTCGTAATCGTTCGTAGCGCGTACGCTTTCTACTTCCGTGAGGCCCAGGTTGCTTTCCGGGGCTATCAGGCCGGGATAGACGTGCTGGCCGTTCACGTCGAATACTTTTACATCATCCGCGGGGATGGCTACGTTCGCCCCTACCGCCATGATCTTGCCGTTGTTGAAGCCGATGGTGCCGTTTTGGATCACCTGCCCGTTACCCACGTGAATGGTGGCGTTCTTCAGGAACACCAGCCCCTGCTGCGGCTTGGCGGGGTACACCGTTTCCTGCGCACGGAGGGCGGTGCTGCAAAGGGAAAGGCCCAGTATATAAATGAATGTCTTTTGCATGTTGTTTCGATTTTCGGATGATTACTGTTGATAAACATCGTCCATGATATGATGCTGATGGCCTGCCTGCAGGTCTTCGCAATGGTAGATCTCTTCGCGGCTGGGTACGGGCCTGCCCATGGGCGCGCCTTTCTTTTTCTCCCCGAGCATTTTACCGATCAGGCGGTTACGCTCTTCGGAAATGCGTTTGCGCAATTGCAGGTCCTGGTCACGGTCGAAGTAAATGGTACCGTCCACCATCGTTTTTTCCGCTTTGGCGTAGATGCTCAGCGGGTGATCGCTCCACAGTACGAGGTCCGCGTCTTTGCCTGTTTTGATACTGCCGATGCGGTCGCTTACGTGCAGCAGCGTGGCGGGATTGAGGGTTACCATTTTCAGGGCGTCCTCTTCCTGCATACCGCCGTACTTCACGCTTTTGGCAGCTTCCTGGTTCAGGCGGCGGGCCATTTCGGCGTCATCGGAGTTGATAGCAACGGTAAGACCCACACGTTGCATGATCGTAGCGTTCTGCGGGATCGCGTCCACAACTTCCATTTTGTACGCCCACCAATCTGCGAAGGTGGATGCACCAGCGCCGTGGGCTTTCATTTTGTCGGCCACTTTATACCCTTCCAGGATATGAGTGAAAGTACTTACCTGGAAACCGTATTTGTCACCGGCTTTCAGCAGCATGTTGATTTCGCTCTGTACGTAGGAGTGACAGGTGATGAAACGTTTTTTGTTGAGTATCTCCACCAATGCGTCCAGCTCAAGATCGCGGCGTTTGTTGGGGCCTGCTTTTTCGTAATCTTTGGCACGGGTAAAGGCGTCTGCCAGCACCTGCTCAACGCCCATACGCGTCTGCGGGAAACGAACACGCTGGCGGTCGCCCCAGTTGGACTGTTTTACGTTTTCACCCAGTGCGAACTTGATGAAGCCGTCCCAGTTTTTGAATTTTAGGTCTTCCGCATTGGCGCCCCAGCGCAGTTTGATCAGCTGGCTTTGCCCGCCGATAGTGTTGGCGGAGCCGTGCAGCAGGTGCGAGGAAGTAACGCCGCCGCTCAGCTGGCGGTAGATGTTTACATCATCGGGGTTCACTACATCCGCGATACGGACTTCGGAAGTAACGGACTGTGTGCCTTCGTTCACACCGCGGCTGATGGCGATATGCGAGTGTTCGTCCAGGATGCCGGGCGTAAGGTGTTTGCCGGTACCGTCTATTACTTTGGCGTTACCCGCGGCGAGGTTTTTACCTACCTGCGCGATCTTACCGTTTCGTACCAGTACGTCCGCGCCTTCCAGTTTGCCTTCCTTTTCGTTGGTCCAAACGGTGGCATTGCGGATCAATACGTCCTGCTGCGTTGGCAGGGTTTCATAACCATAACCGGAGAAGGGGAAATAGATCTTCCCGTATTGCGGGGTTTCCTTTTTCTTCGCTGAATCTGCCTTAGCCACAAAAGGTTTGGACAGCACAGCTTCCCAGGTCAGCGGTTGGCCTTTTTCATCTGTACCGGAGCCGCTCCATTTGCTGACACCAGCCTGCTGGCTGATGACGCCGCTGAGGCGGATCTGTTGTGAATTATCTTTTTTGGTATTGATCACGATCTTCACCAGCTGGCCTTCCACATCGATCTTTCCGGGAATGGTGTCTTTGTTCACAAGGCTCAGCGAAGCGGGTGTGCCTTTGATCTCCACCGGCACGCTGCCTGCATTGGAAAGCGTGATGGTGTAGGAACCCCGGAGGTCCTGCCATCCTTCGTTTTTCAGCACATATCGGTTACCCTGCACCCAGTTCTGGAAAAACACGGTATTTTCCTGGAACACAGGACCGGATGTGATGATAAAGTTGGCGAGCTTGCCGGCATCCAGGCTGCCGATGCGGTCGTAGGCCTTCAGCAGCGTGGCAGGCGTTTTAGTGAGCGCATCCAGTGCTTTTTCCTCGGAAAGACCGTATTCTATGGCTTTACGCAGGTTTGCGAGGAAAGACTTGGTGTCTTTCAGTTCCGCGGTGGTAAGGCAGAAAGGAATATTCGCTTTTTCAAAAGAACCGGCCTCCGTGGGCGTCAGTTCCCAGTGTTTCATATCCGCCAGGGCTACAAAACGGGCGTCGTTGGGATCTTCCACATCCATTGCCTGCGGATAGTTCAGCGGCAGGATAAAAGTCGCTTTGGTAGCGGCCATTTCAGGAATACGCTGGTATTCGTTGCCGCCTGCCTTGATCACGTATTGCACACCGAACTCGTCACCGATCTTGTCCGCGCGCAGCACGTTCCATTTGTCGCCCGCGTCAAACACCTGCAGGAGGCCCTGGTTGTCGTTCCAGGATTGCAGGCTGAGGTTCACGCCCTCTTTGGCGGGATTGCCTTTGTACCACTGGGCATCCAGGTATTGCTGGCGCAGCAGGGCGATGGAGCCCATGAGAGAAGAAGGATAATCTTGTGTGGAAGAGCCTTTTTCAAAAGAATAATGAGCGGAAACCTTTTCACGGAGAATGGTCATATTCTCACGTTCCGAAGCAAGGCTCACCAGTACCCCCGTACCACGGGCGATGCCGTCCTGCTGGTGGCTCAGCACCACGCCAAAACCTTGCTCACGGAGGGATTTTGCTTTGGATTCATCCGCGGAGAATACCTGTACGGCATTTACTTCGCTTTTGATAGCCTGGTTCCAGCCGTAGGGGCCTTTGGTGTTGGAAAGCATCTGGGGCGCCGCTCCGCCGCCACGACCGCCGAATGTGCGGGGCTGTGCGGCCGGCATGCCGTAGTCGCTGTAAATATCTACGAAAGAGGGATAAATAAATTTCCCTTTACAATCGATCACCACTGCATCTTTGGGGATGGCGGCGCCGGCGCCCACTGCGGTGATCTTTCCGTCGCGGATCACGAGGGTGGCGTCTTTTAATGTGTTTTGTGCGTCTCTTACAATGGTGGCATGGGTGAATGCATAGCAGGATTCACGCGGTTCGGCAACGCCGTTCACCGGCCAGGTTTGCTGAGCGTTAGCTGCAAAGCCTGCCAGGAGGCATCCTACAACGCCGAATACGGAACGGTACCGTAAACGCGTTATCAGGAAGCGGCGGTGCTTCTTCCCTTGTGCCGGTGTGATACCGGCAGTTAGCGGATTTGATTTCATTTCGGTTTGCTTTTAGAATTAGATGAAGGCTGATAATTATTCCGCCGGGGCACAGGTTTAGATCTTGGTATTTCCGGCATACGGTCACAATACAGCTACAAGTGCTAAATTTAACAAATGATTGACCGCATATCGTACTATTTTAGTATAAATTTTACGAGCGGTATAATACTTGCAGGAAAATGCGTGAATTCACAGCTATGAAAAATAAGACATGGAGCCTCCTTATGCTATTCCTCCTCGCCATGGGCGCAGCATACGCACAGGACACCACGAAAATCAAAAAAGACCGCTGGGACGCGGCCGACAAGGCGGACAAACTGAGCGACAAGCTGTATAAAGAGCTGGACCTGACCAAAGAGCAGCACCAGCAGATCTACGGCATCAATGAAGACATTACCAAACGTCGTGACGCCGCCCGCCAGAACACTTCCCTAACCTCCCGCCAGCGGATGCAGGTATACCAGCAGCTGGACGCGGAACGCAATAACCGTTTTAAATCAGTGCTTTCCTCCTCTCAGTACAAAAAGTGGAACGATTGGGAAATGAAGAAAAAGGCGCAGGTGGAGGCTAAAATGGACCGCAAGCAGGACAAAAGGCAGGCCCGTAAAGGAGATCATTGATGGAAGGCGTTCTGCAACAGGCCGTTGCCATCTTTGAACATGCTGTAGCTGCCGTGCAGCCGCAGCAGTTTATGCAGAAAGCCTTGCAGGGGATCACCGCGCCCGGAAAACATCGCGGGCCGCAGTTTTTACAGCAGGTTACAGGCGCCTCCGAATCAGAGCATCCTCTCCGTATCTTCCTGCTGGGAGCTGGCAAAGCCGCAGCTTCCATGGCTTTTGAAGCGGAAAAGATACTGGGCGGGAGGATCACGCAGGGACTGGTAGTCACCAATCACCTCCCCGCCTACACGCTGCAAAAAACCACCGTCATCACCGCCGCACACCCCGTACCGGACCTCAACAGCGTGATCGCGGGCACCGCCATGCTGAATATGGCATCCGCCTTTCAGCCCGGTGACCTGGTGATATTCCTGCTTTCGGGCGGTGCGTCCTCGCTGCTGGCCGATGTCCCGGAAGGCGCTACCATGGAGGAATTACAGGAACTTTTTAATGCTTTGTTAAAGAGCGGCGCGGACATCCGCGAAACGAACACCGTGCGGAAACATCTTTCCGCCATCAAAGGCGGCCAGCTGGCGCGTGCGCTGCTGCCGGCCAATGTGTTCACGATCATCCTTTCGGATGTTCCGGGAGACGATCCGGCCGTGATCGGCTCCGGCCCTACCGTCCCCGACCCGTCCACTTTCGCCGAAGCATGGGCCGTACTGGAAAAATATCATCTCACAGAAGGCCTTCCTGAAGGCATCCTGCAACATATTAAGGACGGAATGGCCGGCATCATACCTGAAACGGCCAAACCCGGCGAACTTTCTCATTCCGGCTACCTCATTGCCGCCAGCAACCGCATTGCGATCGAAGCGGCGGCGGAAAAAGCGGAAACGATGGGCTACCATACCCGTATCCTCACCAGCGCGGCCGCAGGGGAGGCCAGGGAACTGGCCCAGACCCTCGCGGAACTGGCGCTGAATTACGAAGGGCCTTATCCCGCTTGTATTCTGGCGGGAGGAGAGACGACCGTAAAAGTGACAGGCGCGGGCCTGGGCGGCCGGAACCAGGAGCTGGCGCTGGCCACGGGTTTGTTATTACAGCATGCCCCGCATATTAGCTTCCTTTCCGCCGGTACAGACGGGATAGATGGGCCTACGGACGCAGCAGGCGCGGTGATCAACGCATCCGTGCTGGCCACAGCCCCCGATCCCCGGCCTTTCCTGGAGCAGAACGACAGCTGGCATTTTTTTGAGAAGACCGGCACCCACGTCAGAACCGGGCATACCGGCACGAATGTGATGGATGTGATGGTGCTATTGCTGCAAAAACCCTGATTTTCTTACCGATAATTTGCATATCTCCTTTTTGATTCTATTTTTGGGAAATTAAAAAAACAATCAGCGTATGTTGAGAATGGAACAGACCTGGCGGTGGTTCGGGCCCAAAGACCCGGTAAGCCTATCAGACATCCGGCAGGCCGGCGCCACAGGGATAGTTACTGCATTGCATCACGTTCCGAACGGCGTTGTATGGAGCAAAGAAGAAATACTCCAGCGCAAACAGGAAATAGAAGCCGCAGGCCTCAAATGGTCAGTGGTGGAAAGCGTGCCCGTGCATGAGGATATCAAAACACAAACCGGCCGGTTCAAAGAATATATTAAGAACTACCAGCAAAGCCTCCGCAACCTCGCGGCCTGCGGCGTTTATACCGTAACGTATAACTTCATGCCCGTGCTGGACTGGACGCGTACAGACCTCGCCTACACCGTTGAAGACGGCTCCAAAGCCCTTCGTTTCGATAAAGCGCAGTTCATGGCCTTCGACCTGTTCATGCTGCAACGCCCGGGGGCTGAGAACGATTATCCGCAGGAGGAGATCTCCCGCGCGAAAGAACAGTTCGACAGCATGACGGACGATGAAAAAAATCTGCTGCAACGCAACATCATCGCGGGTCTTCCCGGCTCCGAGGAAAGTTTTACGCTGGAACAATTCCAGGGTGCCCTTGACAAATACAAGGACGTGGATGCCATCAAACTGAAGCTGCACCTCTTTTATTTCCTCCAGCAGATCGTGCCGGTGGCGGAAGAAGTGGGCATTAAGCTCGCTATCCACCCGGACGATCCTCCCTTCCCGATCCTGGGCCTGCCCCGCGTGGTAAGCACCGAACAGGATGCAAAAGAACTGCTGGCCACCGCGCCTTCACCCGCAAACGGCCTTTGTTTCTGCACCGGCTCTTACGGTGTGCGGGAAGACAACGATCTGCCCGGCATGGTGGACCGTCTTGGCGAACACATCCACTTCATCCACCTGCGCGCCACCAAACGCGATGCGCTTGGCAACTTCTACGAAGCCAATCACCTTGAAGGCGATGTGGACATGTACAGTGTGGTAAAAAACATACTGGCGGTAATGAAAAGAAGGAACGGATCCATCCCGATGCGCCCCGATCACGGCCACCAGATGCTGGACGACCTGAATAAAAAGACCAATCCCGGTTACAGCGCCATCGGCAGGCTGAGAGGCCTTGCGGAACTGAGAGGCCTTGAAATGGGGATTGCAGGAAAATCATAATGTGCTTTCACATAAAAAAAGTAAGCCCGATCCACGAAGGACCGGGCTTTTTTTAAACACACACTACGAAAACAAAACTACGGACATTCCATCCGTAATTCTCTTTATAACTATTTCCAGAATTCATTTCCATTCAGTTGTAACAATGCCAGGCTGCTCACGGAGAGCTGGTATTGATATTGTATTTTGGATATCTCCGCTTCCAGTAAAGAGGTCTGTGCATTTTGCAGATCAAGGTAAGTGATCACCCCGTTTTTGTAACGGCTCTGCGCCAGCATCAAAGCCCTGTTGGCCTGTTGCAGCAGCGTTTCCGCCGTTTGCAGCCTTTCGCGGCTGGCGGCTATATCCGACTGTTGCTGGGCGGCTTCTTTTTTGATATTGTCTTTTATGCCCTGTGTGTTCCATTTGGCCACTTCCACTTCGGTTGCGGCAATGTGTTCCTGCGTACGCAGTTTTTTCCCGTGAAATATAGGAACGGAGAGGCTTACGCCCGCGTTGTAGTTGAACTTCGGCGTAGTCACATCAGGCAGGAAACCGTTTTTGTAACCCGTTCCCGCTTCGGCGAACAAAGAAGGTTTGTATTGGCTTTTCGCCAGTTCCACGCCAACTTCAGCTACTCTTTCTTTTTCCACAGCGGTTTTAACAGCGGAGTTTCCTTCAAATGAAACATCCTGGAGGGAAGGTACGGGCCAGCTGAAATTGCTGCGGATAGTATCCTTCAAAGGCTCGCCGGTGAGGTATTCCAGGTTGGCCAGCTGTTTTTGCAGCGAGTTCTGGAAATCCACTTTGCGGTTGCGGTAGGTTTCGAGTTTTACGCGGGTGTTCAGCAAGTCCAGATCTATCGCGTCACCGTGTTTGAGTTTGTTCTCCACCATCTTTTCCGTTTCTTCCAGCAGTTTAATGTTCGCGTCCTGCACGTTGATATTGTCCTGGAGGAAAGCAATGGCGAGGTAAACGTCCGCTACCTGGTACGCGAGTTTTTCGCGCGCTTCCGCGGTTTGTGTGCCCAGCAGGCTGGCCTGTGCCCGGCTTTGTTTGATCTGGCTGCCTGACTTACCAAAGTCCAGCAGCAGCTGGCGCGCTTCCACGCCTGCGTTCACGTTTTCGGCCGGCACCGGCTGGAAAGCGAAATCGCTGCCTGGCAATGCTATTTTCGGAACGGGATACAAGTGCGTGTAACTGGCTACGCCATTCACTTCAGGCAGGCGATTGGCTTTGGCCATCACGGTCCTGTCCGCGGCGATCCTTTGCTGCGTTTCCATCGCTTTTATCTCCGAAAAGTGATCGAACGAATGTTTGACCATGCTTCTGAGGTCTTCCGGCGCCTGTTGCGCGGAAGCCTTTACAGTGGAGATGGTCAGTATAATGAGAAATATCTTTTTCATCGTTGTTATCATTTTAATATTAGTGCGCATGTTCCGCCGCTTCTTTCATGGCTGCCGCGCTTACGTTTCGTGTTTTTACAAAGAACATCAGTGGCAGCACGCATATGAAAAAGATGCCCACAATGCGGAAAGCATCCAGGTAGGTGAGTACATATGCCTGTTTGGTCACGATTCCATCTAAAATATTAAGCCCCACCTGGTGTGCGTCAAAGGCATTCACACCTTTGGCGGCCATGGCGTTTGCGGTTTGATTCACCCGTTCTATGGCCTGCGGGCTGTCTTGCGTTACATAGTTGAGCAACTGGGTGCGGTGCACCGAATATTGCCTGGCCACATACGTGTTCATAAACGCGATACCGAAGGAGCCGCCCAGCTGGCGAAGCATGTTGTTGATCGCAATACCCTGCGGCATCTCCATCGGCGTAAGGCCAGATACCGCCTGGTTTGTAAGCGGTACGCTCAGCATGGCCGCGCCAAAACCGCGAAGCAATAAGGGTAAAAAGAAAAACATCACACCGGCTTCGGCACTGGCGGTAGACATCCAGAAACAGAACACCGCGAAACTGAAGAATCCGAAGGTGATCAGGAATTTCGGCGGTACACCGCGCTGGATCATTTTACCGACCATGGGCATCATTATTGCCGCAACGATAGCCCCCGGGAAAAGCGATTCTCCCGTGAGCGTGGGCGTAAAACCCATCACACGCTGCATCCACACGGGATACACGAACATGGAACAATACATCCCGACACCCATGATAAACGTGAGCAATGTGGTGATGGCCAGCGTCCGGTTCTTCAGCACATGCAGGTTCACCGCCGGCGAATCCGTCCGCAGTTCCCACCAGATGAATAATACAAACGCAACCACCGCCGCAATGGTGAGTATCACAATATGTTGGGCTGCAAACCAGTCTTCAGACTGGCCTTTTTCCAGGATATATTGCAGGCTCCCCACCCAGACTATCAGCATCAGGATGCCGAAGTAGTCGATCTTGATGGCTTTCCGGTTGATGTTGTATTCATTCGGCTGCTTATCTATGTAATTAAATACGAGGAAAGCCGCGATGATACCTACCGGTACGTTGATGTCGAATATCAGGCTCCAGTGGAAATTGTCCACTATCATACCGCCCAGCGTAGGCCCGATGGTGGGGCCGATGATCACACCCATACCAAAAATGGCGGCTGCGATAGGCCTTTCGGAGATCTCGAACGTATCGAAGAGAATGGACTGCGAGGTGGACAATAACGCACCGCCGCCCACGCCCTGCAGGAACCTCCAGGCTACCAGCTCCCAGAGCCCGCCGGAGTTTCCGCACATGTAAGATGAAAATGTAAATATGATGATGGATGCCAGGTAGTAATTTTTCCTGCCAAAATAAGAGGCAAGGAACCCTGTCATGGGGATCACGATCACGTTTGCGATCGCATATGCCGTAATGACCCAGGAAGCATCCTCGATAGTGGCCCCGAGGTTACCGCTGATCTGGGAGAGCGCCACGTTTACGATCGTGGTGTCTATCAGTTCCAGCATGGTAGCCGAAATCACCGTGGCCACAATGATCCACTTGGCAAATCCTTTCGGTTTGAGTGACATACACTAGTATTTTAAGGCCACTTCTACGCTCAGGCCAGCACGCAGCTTGTCGAGATATTGGTCTGCATTATCAATGATGATCTTAACCGGCACACGCTGCACGATCTTAACGAAGTTGCCCGTAGCGTTGTCCGGAGGCAGCAGGGAAAATTTGGCGCCTGTTGCGCGGGAGATGGCAGATACATGACCTGTCAGTTTCAGGTCTCCGTAGCCATCCACTTCAATTTCCGCTTCCTGGCCAACCTGGATGTGAGCCAGCTGTGTTTCTTTGAAATTCGCGACGATGTAAAAACCGTTTTCGTCCACGATAGTGAAGAGGCTTTGACCGGCCTGTATAAACTGGCCCGGCTCTATGTTCTTTTTACCGATACGGCCGTTGATGTTCGCGGTGATATTGGTATAGCCAAGTTTGAGCTTCATCTGGTCCACGGCTGCCTTGCGGCTGGCTACCAGCGCTTCCGCCTGCGATATTTTTGCAGCGGCTACCTGTACGGAGGAACGGGCCAGGGTGATATTGTCCTGCGCCGCCTGGTACTGCCTGTCGTTAGTAAGACTGGCTGCTTTGGTATCGTCCAGCTGGCGGTTGGTAATAGCCTGATCATCAAAAAGGCTCTGGTCGCGATGGAGATCGGCCGCCGCTTTGTCTTTCCGTACCAGTGCCACCTGCGCGTTCGCGTCGGCTACCCTGATGGATGCGGAAGCGTTGATCTGGTTGGCTTTCGCGGTTTCCAGGTCGGCCACAGCCTGTTGGTAATCCGCTTCAGCCTGCTGCAAGGCGATGCGGTATTCCACATCATCTATCATCAGCAGGGAATCACCCCTTTTTACGTTACCATAATCCTGAACATTGAGGCTTTTTACATAACCGGCTACCCTGGCTATAACGGGAGCGGAATGGCCTTCTACCTGTGCGTTGTCTGTCGTTTCGTGGTGGCGGGCGTAAAGCCATTGTTTAGCCCCGAAAATGCCCCCGGCTATGAGGATGCCGATGAAGATGAGGCGCACGACTAATTTACCCTTCCGAGGGTTCGCATTTGCTGTTTCCATTGTAATGTGTGTTTTGTAGTATTGTATTACGCACGCAAAGGTAAACCAAGTTTACTAAATAGACAAACAGGTTGACTATTAAATAAATATTATTAACTTTATGTGACAAAAGGGGTATTTTAGGAAACACTGTACCCAAAACAGCGTACACAATATGACTACAACTGATTTAGACAAGCAACTGGAGGAGATCGTAGCCCGCAGGCCACGGCTGCTGGTGAAGCTGCTCAGCATCGTCAAAAAGGATTTTGACGCCCGCCTGACCGAATACTTACAACAAACTGGTTATAAAGATTTTAAGATAGGAGACATGGTCCTGCTGGTGAATATTTCACCTGAAGGCACTATCAATAATGAACTGGCAAAAAAGGCCCGTATCACGAAGCAGGCCATGAGCAAGGTGGTAAAAAACCTGGAGGCCATGGGGTTCATTTATACCCGCAAGCACGAAACAGACAACCGCGCCACGGTCATTTTCCTCAGTGATAAGGGGAAACAGCTGGTGATCGATACATCCGGCGCGGTGCAGGAGATCCAGGCGTTTTATACCGGCATTATCGGGGAGAAAGACGCCGAACAGCTGCGGGATATCCTATTCCGCCTAGTGGAAGGTATTTTCCCCGCCGGGGTTGGGGCTGAGAAAAAATCAGCGCCTGCTTCGCCGGAAACCAACAACGACAACCAGTAAAACTCCTGCGCCCAGGATCCAATACCACATTTTATTCCCTACAGGTTTTTCCGGCACTACGGTTTGCGGGTGGCCGATGTATGTCATAGCCGCCCAATAATAAGGCAGTTTCAGCTGCTGGCTTGCCTTCCCGTTCCGTAACCATTGCTGTTTGGCGGAATGAAGCGCCATGGCAGGGTCTGCGGCGTTGCGCAGCTCTTTGTAAAAATCGCCGGTGAGGTTCGCGGCAGTAGCGTCGTGCAGGTTCCAGAGGCCGGCTACAATACCCGTGGCGCCCGAAGTTGTGAATTCACGGGCAAGACTGATGATACCCTCCCCTTCCGCCATCATGCCCTGGCCCGTTCTGCATGCGCTCAATACGATCAGCCCCGGGCGGAACTTCCTTGTATATAATTCAAACAGGTAAAATGGCCCGTCCGCCAGCTGTATAGCGGGCAGTTGCTGATCCCCTTCCAGGGATGCATGTGTGCTGAGGTGCAGAATCCCGCCATGCCCCAGCTGCTCCCGGAAGGCGGCGAGCGTGGCTTTGTTGTCTTTAAAATAAAGACCGGCAGCGGCTTCTTTTATCGCTTTGTATTCTTCCTCCACGGCGGGCAGACCTACAGCGGAAATAAAAAAGCCGGTAAGTTTTGCATCGTTTTCACCTGCCGCGGGTGATTGCTGCCGGTAGGTTTGAAGGGAATAAGCGAGGCTGGTGACGGTTTGGTTCAGCAGGAAAGGCCATTGTGCTGTATTTCGTTTATACGTGCTGTCCGTGATCAAAGCATCGAAGGGGAGATAACCGAACCAGCCGTCAGGGATCAGGAGATAACGCGGGGCCACGGGACCGTTCCAGAGCCATTGGTATACCTGGTAGGCATCGCGGTAATAAGCTGCCGGCGAGTTCTGCATGGCGGCGGGGCCATTGTGGAAATACGTGGTGACGAAGTGTTGCAGGAAAGATTGTTTTCCTTCCCCATCGTCCAGCCGGCGGACGGACTGAATACCCGCGCTCGTGATATCCACTACATACAGGTGGTCTTCACCGGAGAAAAGGCTTTTTACAGTAAGACCCGCGGGGATATCTTTTTCTGAATGAAGGGAATTTTCGCGCACAGGTTCAAAATAATCCGGGTATTTTTTCCTGATCCGGACCTGGAGTTGTGAAAGGTTATAGGCCAGCTCATCGCGGGCCGCGTTTTTTTTACCTGAAACGGCGGTTTCCCGGTCGTAGTAGGCGAGTGCCTGTTGCATGCGCTGCTGTTCATCCAGGAGCGGATCTTTCATGCCCAGGCGGCTCTGCTGCCTATTAAACACCTGTTCCTGCAAAAGCACCTGCGCTTTGCTTTTTTCCATGATATGCAGCATGGCCCATGCGTATTTTTCCTGCTTGCCCTGCTCCCACAAAAGATATGCGGCGTTCATCGCTTTCTCAGCCAGCGCGTGGCTTTGCCGCTGGTGCAGCAGCCGCGTGGCCCGGCTGAAAAACTCCCTTCGCAACGTGGCTTCAATATCAAAAATAAGCTGGTAACCTTCCAGCGCTTCTTTCAGGCGGCCTGCCCGTACCAGTGCGTCCGCGCGGCCTTCTATGGCATCGGCAATGGTAAAGTCGCCGTACAGTTTTTCTTTCGCCGGCCACCCGGATGTATGAGCGGGAAGCATGTATCGCAGCGCCCGGTCGAAAGGCTGAAGCAGCGAATTGTATCGGGGTTGTGCGTATTCCTTCTGCAATGCAGCTCTCCCTTGTTTTACCAGTACTCTCGCCTTTTCGCGGTTGCGCGCGTCGGGATAAAATTTATTGAGCACGGCAAGCGATCTTTCATCCCACTTCTCCGCTTCCCCGTATTGTTTTTTTAACATCGCCACATCTCCATTCGCCTGCAACACGGAAGCCAGCCAGTAACCTGCGTTTTCCGTTTTCAGTATCTGCGGCTGCTGTAATATGCGTATGCCCAGCGCAGCGTGTATGGCGGCGCTGTCCGGCATTTTTTTCCTGATATAGATTTCAGCGAGAGAGGAATGCAACAAGCCGGTAACGCTGCTGTTCGCCGGCGCTACCCGCAGCCCGCTCTGCGCATGGGCGCCTGCAAGATCAAAACGTTCCTGCATCAGGCAGGTAACGGCCAGGTTGCTATATACGGCGGCTGTTTGCAGCGGATCCTTTTGTTTCTGAGCGATGTCCAGGCTGCGTTCCTGGATAAAACCGGCGCGTTCGTAATCGCCGAGACGGGTGTAGTTATTGCCCAGCGGCTTCAGGATATATTCCAGTATATCCGGGTCCGTTAGTTTTTGTTCGTTGTAGTAGTTATACGCGGCTTCGTAGGCAGTGATGGAAGGAAGGATATTGCCGGTGAACATCTGGTAATAGCCCTGATAGGTCAACATGTCCAACCAGGCGGAATGTTCAGTCTCGTTTTGCGGTGCACGCCACGCGCGTTTCCCCAGGTTCATCAGCAGGGAGAGCCTTTCGGCGGGTTCTTCCGCGGCATAGTCCATTTGCAGGTAGAGCCATTCGCCCAGGTTATTTTCTTTTTGCAGGGCGGCCGCTTTGCGGGCCAGCTCAGGCGGAAGGCGGAGTGAATCAGCGGGCTGGCTGAAACCTGCCGTAAACCGGAAGCAGCATAGGAAAAGGATGATATAACGCAGGCAAGCCATTCGGTATTAAAGATAACGTACCTGCGTTATATTTAGTCCGGCCGGGAAAAGGTTTCCGGCCGGACTACATGATCAGAAATCAATCTCCTCAGAGCCGCTCCATGTCGTATCCGTCAATACCGGTGTAACGCCGGTAAGAGGATCTGGCAGGTTGACCCTGAATTTTGTAAGTGTATTTCTGTTAAACTCCACGTTCTTTTCACCGATCAATATCTCCCGTCCGTCACCGGGCTCCCAGATGACTTTTACCGGTACCGGCGGAACATACCCACCATGCTTATATAACTGGTGGGTGAAAAAGAAACGGCTTCCCGTAATATTGGCGGGCGTCAGCACTTTGGGATCCATCAATCCGTTAAAAGAAACTTTCAATTGCCCGCTGGTAAATTTCGGTGAAGAAAATTCGAAACCGAAAGACATCCTTTTCAGCCGTAAAACTAACTGGGAACCGGCAGCTGCAATGCTGAAGGTAGTATCTACGCGAAAAGCATCCACCTCGGAATACTCGTATTGTGTATAATTCAGCGTATCCAGCGGTTTTGTGATCCTGAAATTGCTCAATGTGTCGCAGTAATGCAGGTATTCGGTTACCGGCTCCACCCTGTTTGACAGTGTATCGAAAATGGGAAGCCCAAAATATGGCTTACCATCCACCCAGGTATGATACAAACCACCACCTGAACCTTTTTTATATGCATGAACAACGATCCACGCCTGGCCAGTTTCAGGGACCAGGAGTTTGATATTGTTCGGGTTCGTAAATGCGCCACCGTAAGCTGTAGCAGCCTGCTCGCCCCAAAAATGCGCACGCACTACGTAAATTGTGCTGTCCAGCAGCAAACGCCGGTATGCTTCATCGCCCGGTGCTTTCCTGCCTAGCGGGGATTCGGTAACCTCAAGCCCTGTCAGGTTGAGGGTTACTTCTTTCATTTTAACAGGCTGTTTTTCATCCTGCACCTGCTCCGTATTTTTTTTACAGGCAGCTAGTGTTGCCAGCGCAATGGCCGCCAGCATGATCTTTTTTTTCATAATAAAGGTATTCGGTTAAGTATTGATTTTTAAGGCACGGTCTGTTAGAATATGACATGTTTCACACCGGTCACGGTTGTGTCTACCAGTATGGGATTTACATTGGCGGAAGTCCCGTTCTCCAGGCTGAAGGATATTTTCGTGAGCATGTTTCTCCGGAACGTCACATTCTTTTCGCCTACAAGCACTACATTGCCGTTAGGCCGTTGCCACTCCACCCGGACAGGAATAACGGCCGTGTCGCGGCTCAGGAATTCCTGTACGGTGAAAATGAACGGATCATGAGGGATGTCCGTTGGCGTAAGTTCTTTCTGGGTCATTTGCCCGTTGAAACTTACGAACAGGCGGCCGGCAATAAAATTCTGGGGTGCCAGTTCCAGCCCGAAAGCTCTTCTTTTCAGCCTTATGTTTATCTGGGAAGAAACATTGTCTACATGGATCGTGGTATCGGACCAGAAAATATCCAGTTCAGGATTGCGGAATGTCTGGGAGAGAGAGGTATCATCCGGATGTGTAACGGCAAGGTTAGTGAGCGGAAACATCGGATAATGCGTTTCTCCGCCGGTCTTCACTTTTTCCATCCTGTTATGAAGCGTGTCATAAATCGGCGCTTCGTAGTATGGCAGTCCGCCTCTCCAGGTATAATAAAGCCCATTACCGGAGCCTTTACGTATAGCCATCGCGAAAATCCCAATATCCGCCATTTCGGGAACCATAATGCGCAGATTATCCGGATCTGTAAATGCGCCGCCATAGATGCCCAAATACGAATTTATACGGAAGACATAGATAGTGCTATCGCGGAACACACGGCGGCCGGCCATATCTCCCCCGGCCTTTCTGCCCAGTGGCGATTGTGATACGTCAAAGTCTCCCGTAAGCTTAAGGGTCACTTCTTTGAAGTGTACGGGTTCCTTTTGGTCAGCAGGTTGCCCGTTTTTTTTACATGAAATAACAGCGGCCAGAAACGTCGCCGCAAGCATGATCTTCGTTTTCATAGAATAAGGGTTCGGGTTAAATATTTGAGCTAAAATAGTTATTTTATTTAATGTATGTATATGAAAAAACGGCAGCCCTTTTCAGAACTGCCGCCATAGAGATTATAACCAGATCCGGCGTCACAAACCCTGTGGCTCAGAACCGCCAGATACCATAGAAAAACACCCGCTGCTGCGAATCTTTCAGATACTGCAACACGCGGACGCCCAACGATGGCCCGGCTCTGACCATGCCCAGGTTCAGATCGGCAAACAACGCGCCGTCCGCAGCAGTGAAACGCTCTTTCACCGATCCGGCCAATCTGTCAAATTTTTCCAGTGCGCCCGAGGGCGGCTGCGCCATCACCGTCACCACTTTCTTTTCCTGTTTTTTCTCTCCCACCACCACACTCACCATCGCACCCGCACCCACGCCCAGCCAGGATGTGATGTTGTACCGCACATGCAGCGGCACTACATCCATAGTAGTTCTGCTCACGATCTCAAAATTCTCGCGGCCCTGTATGATGTATTTGCCGGTACCAATGGAAGTATCGCGCTGATCGCGGGAGAAGGAAGTAAGTGTTTCATTTTTCTGCTGAAGGCCCAGATATATTTCCGCCTGCAGGTACACGCGGTAAGGTGAATAGGTGGAAACGCTGAATCCGAGGGAACCCGCAGGCAAGCCGAACGGCATTTTATCTTTCCCCGAACCGATGCCGTACCCCATGATCACACCCGGTGAAATACCCGGCATCCAGCGGCCTTTGGAGCGGTTGGTGATCACGGGCTCATTCCTGTCAAATACAATGGAAGCCTGGCTGCTGAAAGGCAGTTTCTTTAGTTCCTTGCTGAACCGGATGCGGTATTTTATAAATCCTTTGGTGGAGTCCTGGTCTTCCACACCCTCCTGTTTTACACCTTTGAGATAAATATTATTGAATACAAAAAAGATACTGTCCTGGCGGACGATCGTATCCAGGCAACTTTGTCTTTCATACGCGGAATCGCACATCACACATTTGGGTGAATAGTCCGTGATCTCCAGCGTCTGCCCGTTCAGCATACCGGGCACGGCCACGCCGACGGCTACTTTACCCGCCGGACCTTTACCGGTGTTCTGAAACTGTACTTTATAACTCAGCTCTTTTGATTTACGTACAAATCGGTAGTTCATCCGCCGGTTCCTGAGCTGCATACGATTGGGGTCGTGCGAGGCTACGATCTGCATTTCCAGGTTATACTGGCTCACCGGCATCAGCGGATCATCCGGCACAAACAGGCTGCTGATGGTCACCACGGCATTGGTGTCTTTGATCATCTCCGGCGTGGTTTCCAGGGAAAGGAACAGGTATTTTTCTTCACCCGCTTTCAGGTTTTCCACCCGCCATACATCCTGCTCACGGAAGAGGCTTTTCTTTTCGGCCAGCATTGCACTGACGGTGGCGGTCCTTTCAGCCACCAGGGCATTCCAGGCCGCGTTTTTTTCTACCAGCAGGGATACTTCGCCATTCACTGCCGGGCCGGCCAGCGGCATATACAGTTCATCCGAAGGGGCAAAAGCCATCACTGAATCCAGTACGGACTTACGTTCGCCATGATAGGCGCGCGCATCCGCCATTACAAAGTTTTTCCGCGCAAACTGTTTTTCATTATAAAACAGCAACAACGAACCGCTTACGTTCCCGCCGCCGCCGGGATGGCGGTAACCCACCACGGTTACCATTTCTTCGCCGGGCTTCGGCATACGGTTCGCCTTCATGGCCAGCATGTCCGACTCCTGGAAAAAGCCGGTGGGATTGCCCAGCGAGGCATACATGGTCTTTTTCACTTTGATCTTGCGTGGTTTGCTTTTGGGCGCTTTGCCATCGTCATAGTTATTCGTGGCGTATAAACGGATCTCGTAATCGCCAGTGTCTTTGAAATGATGAACCGGTTGCGGGGCAAAAGAAAAAGTGCCATCCCCGAACTCCCAGAAATAAGTATAGAACGCTTCCGGCGCCCCGGCTATCTGGCGCAACGGCCGGAGTGTGGCGCTGAGTGCGGCTTTGTTTTCCTCCAGCCCTACTTCTATCACGGCAGGAATGGTGTCAGGTGCGGCTTTCTGCTGTGCGGCCAACGGGAAGGCCATAACGAGGAATATAGCGGCGGCGCTGATATGTTTGTTCATATAGAGGTATTTAGGGTAAGTGCTGCTCCAGGCCTGACAGATCCGAATGTGTTAATATAGCGTTTTTCCGTCAACAACAAAAGGCGCTCCCGTATGGCACGGGAGGCCTTCATAGTGTATCTGGCGTTAACAGGTCAGGAGCTTTCAGAAGAAGATCAACAAAGCCGGTGATTTGTTACCCCGGGATTTTTAATATCTTTAAAACTATATGTCCACCCAAACCCCTCATGCAGACCAGTATTTTATCCACGCCCTGCTGAACAACGAAGCGCAGGTGGTGGGAGAGATCTACCGGCGTTTCGCCCCGCGGGTGAAGCATTATATAATGCAGAACAGCGGCACGGCAGACGATGCGGCGGACATCTTCCAGGAATCCCTCGTGGATATTTACAACCAGGCCCGTTACAAAAATCTTGTGCTCACCTGCCCCTTTGAGCCTTTCCTGCTGATGGTATGTAAGCGCAAATGGCTCAATGAGTTGAAAAAAAGAGGCCGGCAGGGGGTAACAAAAGACCTGGACGATCAATTTAACCTGGGAGAAGACAGCTTCCGGGACGCCGAAAAAACATGGGCGGATAACGAAAAAGCACGCCTCTTTAAAGCCATGCTCGAAAAGATGGGCGAACGCTGCCAGGAAATTATCCGCTGGTCTTTGACGGACAAACCGCAGGAAGAGATCGCTTCCAAACTGGGCGTTACCTACGGTTATCTCCGGAAAAAGAAATCGGAATGTATGGCCGCTTTGATCAGCGAGATTAAAGAAAATCTTTCAAAATGGGGACTGACATGAACGAACTAGATCACGAATTAATAGAGCGGTATCTCTCCGGCGATATGGACCCGGATACCAAAGCCGCCTTCGAAAGCCGCCTGGAAACGGAGCCGGACCTGCTTCACACGCTTCAGACCTGGCGCAATGTGGAGGCCACCCTCCGTCAGACCCTTCAGCCGGACGCTCAACGCGAGGAACTAAAAAAAACACTGCACGAGTTACGTCCCGTCATTACGAAACAGCCCGCCAAAGTGGTACGTTTCAACCGGTCACTGCTGGCTATTGCCTCGCTGGCCGCCGCCGTGGCGCTCATATTGTACCTTAGCCCATGGGAGCAGGACCTTTACCAGCAATATGGCGCCAAAGAAATGATCTCCCCGGCGGAACGCGGCACCGGCACGGATACACTGCTGGCCAATGCCGCCCACCAGTTTAATCATCACCATTACGCCCAGGCTATCACCACGCTGGACAAAGTATTGGCAGACCAGCCCGATAACGCCTATGCCCGTTATTACCGCGGCCTTTCTTACCTGGAAAACAAACAACCTGCCCAAGCCCGACCAGACCTGGAAGCGATCTACAACGGCGAATCGGTTTTTAAATATGAAGGCGCGTTTTTTATGGCGCTCAGTTACCTGAAGGAAAAAAACGAGGATAAATGCCGGGAATGGCTGGAGAAGATACCGGAGGATGCAGACATTTATGCCAAGGCGAGAGAATTGCTGGAAAAGCTGTAGTCAAAAAATAAAATTTGCCGGATAAAACAAACATCGTAATATTGCGATAGATATGGGATTGACAAAATCGGAAATATTCACAGACAAACAGAATAAGATGGCCGCTATGATGAAGGCGCTGGCCCATCCGGCGCGCATTGCCATCATCCAGCACCTGATAAAGGCGGATGCCTGCATCTGCGGCGACCTGGTGGAAGAGTTGGGGCTTGCACAGGCCACTATCAGCCAGCACCTGAAAGAGCTTAAAAACGCCGGTCTTATCCAGGGCACTATTGAAGGCACCAGCGTTTGTTACTGCATAGACCCAAAGGTCTGGAAACAATATAAAGCTGCCTTCGATACGTTTTTTGTCGCGTACGACAACAAGAATCCCTGCTGTTGATTTTTTTGCTCCTATTCATCGCAATATTGCAATATAACAATGCACTTTAAACACCATGGCTACACCGACACAACTCAAAGAGATCGTAAGACTGAAATACAGCGAGATAGCCCTGCAAAGCAGGGAAGAAAATGCCGCCTCCTGCTGCGGCGCGGGCGGCTGCTCCACCGAAGTGTACAACATCATGACAGATGATTACACCGGCCTGGAAGGTTATGATCCTGACGCGGATCTCGGCCTTGGCTGCGGCCTCCCCACTCAATTTGCGAAAATCAGCAAGGGCGATGTAGTGATAGACCTGGGCTCGGGCGCCGGGAACGATTGTTTTATAGCCCGTGCCATGACCGGGGAAACCGGTAAAGTGATCGGCATAGACTTCACGCCCGCCATGATCGATAAAGCCCGCATCAATGCGGAAAAGCTAGGGTACAACAACGTGGAGTTCAGGCAGGGGGATATCGAAAAAATGCCGTTATCCGCCAACACCGCGGATGTGGTAGTAAGCAATTGTGTGCTTAACCTCGTGCCGGACAAAGAAGCCGTGATCAAAGAAATATACCGGGTACTGAAGCCCGGCGCACATTTCAGCATTTCAGACATTGTGCTGGAAGGCGAATTGCCCGCCAACATCCGCGAAGCGGCGGAAATGTATGCCGGATGCGTATCCGGAGCCATTCAAAAAGACACCTATCTTGATTTTATCCTGCAAACCGGTTTTGGGAACATTACCATTCAAAAAGAAAAAAAGATCATTATCCCGGATGATATTTTAAGCAGATACCTTGACGCCGCAGAACTGGAAGCCTTCAAACAAAGCGAAACCGGCGTATACAGCCTTACCGTGTATGCGGAAAAGCCAGTAGAGAACGCTGCCTGCTGCGGTACTGATTGTTGCAAATAAATCCCGACCGCATGACTACCAATAATTGCAATCAGGCCGCTGGAAGAAAACATCTCGGCTTTATGGACAGATATCTTACCTTCTGGATTTTCGCAGCCATGGCGGCAGGCGTTGCTTCGGGATATTTTTTCCCGGGCCTGCCCATGCTGATCAGTTCTTATTCCAGCGGCACGACGAACATTCCACTGGCCATCGGGCTGATACTGATGATGTACCCTCCCCTCGCCAAGGTACATTACGAGAAAATGGGAGAGGTATTCATGAATGTAAAAATACTTGGTATCTCTCTCCTGTTGAACTGGGTGATAGGCCCGATGCTGATGTTCCTGCTGGCGGTACTTTTCCTTCATAATTCACCTGAATATATGTACGGCCTTATCCTGATCGGGCTCGCGCGTTGTATAGCCATGGTGATCGTCTGGAGCGAGCTGGCTGAAGGCAACAGGGAATACACTGCCGGGCTGGTCGCGATCAACAGTGTATTCCAGGTGGTATTCTTCAGCGTGTATGCGTGGTTTTTCCTGACCGTATTACCGCCACTCTTCGGTTTATCTGCTCTGCCCGTCAATATTACCATCTGGCAAATCGCGGAAAGTGTAATGATCTATCTCGGCATTCCTTTTGCGGCCGGCGTTATTTCCCGTCTGGTACTGATACGGATAAAAGGGGAGGAATGGTACTTGCAGCGGTTTATTCCATTTATTTCTCCCGTCACACTGATTGCATTGCTGTCCACTATTGTAATAATGTTCAGTTTAAAAGGAGAACTAATTGTACGTATTCCGCTGGATGTGTTACGTATTGCTGTTCCGCTGGTTATTTATTTCGCTCTTATGTTTCTTGCCAGTTTTTTTATAGGCAAGGCACTGGGCGCCGACTACTCCCGGAATGCCGCTATCTCATTCACTGCCGCTGGCAATAATTTTGAGCTGGCCATTGCTGTGGCTATCGGTGTATTCGGCATCAACAGCGGTCAGGCATTTGCCGGGGTGATAGGCCCGCTGGTGGAAGTGCCCGCCCTTATTGCGCTTGTTAACGTGGCCCTTTGGCTCCGAAGAAAATATTATCCTTCTATTCAAACTTACTCCTAATGACCATCGCACTATTCTCAGACATCCACGCAAACCTCCCCGCGCTGGAAGCGTTCTTCAAGGACCTGGACAGCCGCAGGCCAGATGCCGTCTATTGCCTCGGTGACCTCGTAGGTTACAACATCTGGCCCAATGAAGTGATACAGGAAATACGCAAACGCGGCATCCCCACCATTGCCGGCAACTACGATGCGGGTATCGGCAAAAACAGTAACGATTGCGGCTGTGCTTATAAAACAGATGATGAAAAGGTCAATGGTTCCATCTCCATTTCCTTCACCAACGAGATCACCGGGGCGGAAGAAAGGGATTATCTCCGCACGCTGCCCGCACACATCAGGGTGGAGTTCCAGCTCAATGATGACAGAATGAGCCTCCTGCTGGTACACGGCAGTCCCCGGAAGATCAACGAATATCTTTTTGAGGACAGGGATGAAAAAAGCCTGCTGCGTATCATGCAGGATGCAGGCGCGGATATTCTTTGTTTCGGTCATACGCATAAACCTTACCACCGCAGGGTTACAGACGGAGAACGTACGCGTCATGCCATCAACACAGGTTCCGTGGGCAAACCAAAAGACGGGGACGCCCGCGGATGTTATGTGCTGCTGACTATCCTTGAAGACAGCATTACAACCGAGTTCGTACGTTTTGAATATGATGTGGAGAAAGCCGCCAGGGCTGTAGAAGACAGTATTTTGCCCAATGCATATGCGGAGAGTTTACGTAAAGGGATCTGATTTCTTTAGAAAATATCAGTAAGGGGGAAGGCATTTTGCCTTCCTTCACTTTATAGAAAAAAAGATGCCGGCTCAGACGAGACCGGCGTTATCATATTCCACGTCTACAGTACTCTTTAGTACGTTTATGATATCTTTTTTAGTTGAACTCAGAGTTTAACCATCCATATTTCCGGGTTTCTCACCGGGAGGTTGCGCAGCACTTCCTCTACTTCGGGATCATGCTTTAACTTTTGCCACAACCTGAAATAATTTTCATTGTTATAAGCCGCCGCGCCGAACAACAGGAACGGGTGCGCCACAGGCCATTCGTCCCAATACATCACATCCTTTGCAAAAGGCCATTTGCCTTTGTCTTCCACGTAGGGATACATGTAAGCAATGCCTTTCCCGATCGTTTTCCCCGCATCCGCAGTGTACTTCCAGAGATCGTTCCCCGGAGTGCTGAGTATCTGGCAAACGGTGGCCATCGCATCCAGGTTAAATAAGGCGTAACCGTAGGGTTTTGTCCTTCTCAGCTCCTGCGGGAAGCTGCCGTCTCCGGCCATCTGGTTGGGCAGCAACACTTCTTTATAACGGTTGATGCAGAAGTCCGTCCATTTTTTGTCCTGAAGGAAAGAGGAGAAAGCCGCTACCTGCATCACCCAGCATGTGCCATGGTTGTTCTTCGCATTCATTTCATCTTTTCCGTAAGGATGCTCCGTCATAAAGCGGAGATATTCGGCAAACCAGCTTTTTACGGCCGCCAGGTCCGCGTCTTTTAACACGCCCGCTTTTTCCATGATGCGCAAAGCCTGCGCTATTTCAATAAAGTGAACGGTATCGATGATGCCGATGCCGCGGCCGGTAGCCCTGCCTTTGATGGCCTGTGCGTATTGCAGGTTCGGGTTCATGCGTGTGTCCGCGTTGACGAACCATGCCAGGATGTGTTTACGCGCATGCTCCAGGTATTCTTTTTTTCCTTCGGCCACATAGGCTGCTGCCAGAGCGCCCACTACCCTGCTGAACCTCACCATCGCCTGGCGGTGCGCCACGAAGTTATCCGGGTTGGTCTGGCCGTCTTTCTGGATATACGGACTGTCAGCACTGGCGGGGTTGGGCCACCAATAATCGCCCTCTGAATAAAAATCATGTATACCTCCTGCGCTGCGTGGGCTGCTGGCTACGGTAACGGTTACCGGCTGCTGTTGCATGGCCCATTGCGCCTTGGTGACAATATCCGCCCTTCTGGCTATCACGGCCTGTTTCAGCCATTCGTCGCCATTAGCCGCCTGCGCGATGTTCGCGAAGAGGATGCAGATCGTTATGATTAAATATTTTCTCATCGGTTTGATTCGTTGTTGTTGAAGGCAATTTTACTTGCCTGTCAGTATCACTTCCTGCAATTTCATCAGCTCTCCGTTTATCGTGCCCGGCTTCAGTTCCAGGTCGTATGTGCCGGCGGGCAGTTGCAGGGTGGCGTATGTTTCGTTCTCTCCTATCTTTCCTTCTATCTTCTGGTTGCCGGCGGTGAGCACAAAAGTGTTGCCGTTCACACTGTTCTCCTTCACATATTTCAGGTTCAGCTGCAGCACGGCGGGCTCATTCAGCCTGATCTTCCAGCTCAGCCACTGGTCCTGTTTTTTCCAGTTCTGCACAAAGTCCTTTTCCGCTTTCCCATCTCCGTAACCCAGGCCTTTGCCATGCAGTTCCGCATCAAATGCGCGGAGGATGTTTTGTTCTTTTGATGCCAGCAGCCGCGCTTCGTCTCCTTTGATCTCTCCTTCCACTTCCACCGCGATCACGGTGTTCACCGCATCGGGCGCTTTAGCGGGTAAGCTGAATATCCAGTCGCTGGTATTTTTCTTTTTAAAGCTCAGCGTTTTGCCGGAGGCCAGCAGCGACGCGCTTTTTATTTTTCCCTGCAATCCGCCCAGCATCAGTTCTCCGTTTGCCGGCCAGTTAAATACATGCAGGTACAGTTTGTTGCCTTTCCTTGTCACCTCGCCCCAGTACTGCAGCGGAAGCGGTGATGCCCCTGCCCCGTACACGCTCTCACCGTTCACTTTCAGCCAGTCGCCTATTGTATGCAGTATCACCGTGTCCCTCGGATCGATGATGCCGTTGCCCATCGGGCCGATATTCATCAGCAGGTTACCGCCCCTTGCGGTGGCTTTGGCGATCAGCTGGATGAAAAATGCAGCCGGTTTGTGACTGTTATCGTAACGGGAATACCCGTATGATTCATTCGTTGTCGGTATCGCTTCCCAGTCGCCTTCCACGGGATAAAACTCAGCGGGCCTGTCCGCGGTGTTTTTGTAGTCCCCGAAGGAAACGGCCGAACTTCTTGCCAGCCTTCCGTTCACCACCACATTGGGATCTGTTTCACGGATGGCTTTCAGGATGCGGATGTTTTCGGACAGCGGCAGCTTGTGGGGTGTATCGAACCAGATGATGTCCGGGTGATACTTCACCAGCAGCTCTTTGATCTGCGGGATCGATTTTTCATCCACGTATTTTACCGCTTTGGGCAGCAGCTCCGGGTGATGATCGTACCAGTTGGTGCCGCCGTAGAGGTTTTTATCTCCGCCGGGGTTCTGGTAATCCCAGTCGTTGCCCGGTGCGTCAGGATGCTCCCAGTCGAATGCATGGGAATAATAAAAGCCGAACCGGATACCGTATTTTTTGCAGGCCGCGGACAGCTCCTGCATCGGGTCCCTTTTGAACGCCGAGTTCCTTATTGTGTAATCGCCAATGGCTGAAGGATACATCGCCACACCGTCGTGATGTTTGGCGGTGATGATGAGGTACTTCATACCCGCGTCTTTTATCAGCCTCACCCATTCATCCGCGTTAAAATCAACGGGGTTGAATGTTTTGATCAGTTGCTGCGCGTATTCTCCTCTTGGTATTTTTTCCTTCCGCATCAGGTGCTCCGCATACCCGCCTACTTTTTTCCCTTTCCACTCACCGCCCGGTACGGAATACACTCCCCAGTGAATAAAACATCCAAACTTCGCTTCGCGCCACCATGCGATGCGCGCATCGTGGTTTTTCATGGAAGCCGTCCACCAGCCATCCACTGCATCCGCAATGGCAATGCTATCCCTCTTCGCTGCTTTCTGCATCAGGATGCCGTCATCATCTCCCTTGAACTGCGCCAGCCCCTGTATCGATGCGCCCAGTAATGCCGCCGTTATGATGATTGTTATTTTCATAGTGCGGTGATGGTTGTGGTGCCTGCGGATATTGTTATAGCCTGGTCAACTACGGGTTTCAGGTCCAGCGAAGGCAGTTTGCCCGCATCTCCGATCACTTTATTCACAGCAAAACCGTAGTCTTTTATTTCTTTTTTATCTGCTTTAATACCGTTTGCCTGGCTGATGTTCACTTTCTGCCCGGTGCGGATCGTTTGTGCACCCTGGTTCACTTTCGAACGGATCACCGCTTGTTGCAGCACCCCGTTTTTCCAAGCGATATCTACCTCCATGCCGCCTTTTATTCTCAGCCCTTTCACGCTGCCGGTGGGCCATGCGGAGGGCAATGCGGGCAGCAGGTGGATCACGCCGTCGTGGCTCTGCACGAACATTTCGGTGATGCCGGACACTACGCCGAAGTTGCCGTCTATCTGGAAGGGCGGGTGGGCATCAAAGAGGTTCGCATAAGAACCGCCGCTGCTGTCCCCCACACTGATAGAATCGATCGTTGCGAGGAAGAGTTGTTTGTTCAGCATGGTGTAGGCATGATCGCCGTCTTCCAGCCTCGCCCACCAGTTGATCTTCCATGCTTTGGACCATCCTGTGCCTCCGTCGCCTCTCAGCAGCAGGCTTTGTTTGGCGGCCGCTGCCAGTTCAGGCTGACGGCGCGGTGTGATCACGTTGCCGGGATATACGCCGTACAAATGGCTCAGGTGGCGGTGTTTGTCCTTTGCGTCATCCCAGTCCAGGTACCATTCCTGCAATTGGCCTAATCTGCCCGTGTGGAAAGGATACATGTTCTTCAGCACAAATTTCATCTGCTTCACGAAAGCGGGATCTTTTCCCAACGTCTCCGCGGCCAGAATGGTGCGGTTCAGCAGATCATGGATGATAGACAGGTCCATGGTGGAAGCGATGCTTACAGAACCTTTTCGCTCTCCATTCACCAGGAAGTTGTTTTCCGGTGAAGTGGAGGGGTTCGTCACCCATTGGCCGTCCGGATTTTTCACCATCCAGCCCACCATAAATTCCGCCGCACCTTTCATGAGCGGGTATGCTGTATCTGCAAGGAATTTTTCATTCCCGGTGTATGTATAGTGATCCCAGAGATGACGGCAGAACCAGGCTCCGGCCATGGGCCAGATGCCCCAGCGCGGGTCGCCTTTCGGGTCTTTCCAGTCAAAGCCGCCGCTGGGTGAGGTGATGGCCCAGATGTCCGTGTTGTGATGCACGGTCCAGCCTTTCATGCCGTAATTCACCTGTGCGGTCTTTTCCCCGTTCTTCGCCAGCTGCGCGATAAAATCGAACAGCGGGGTGGCGCATTCGTCCAGGTTCGCGGTTTCAACAGGCCAGTAATTCATCTGGGTGTTGATATTCACCGTATAGTTCGAGCCCCATGGCGGCTGCATTTTGTCGTTCCAGAGGCCTTGCAGGTTCATGGCCGGCCCGCCTTTACGGGAGCCTGCAATCATGAGATAACGCCCGTACTGGTACAGCAGCGTGGTGAGCTGCGGGTCGCGGTTGCCTCCAGCCAGCGTGTATTCCCGGAGCCTAACGTCCGTCGGTTTAGGTGCGGAGGTATCTTTTCCAAGGTCCAGTTTCACACGGTTAAATAAAGCCGTGTAGTCGCCGAGATGCGTTTTCAGCAGGTTGTCAAAATTTGCTGAGCCGGCTTTCGACAAATGTTTCACCGCTTCTTCCGCCGGGTTTTTCCCCGCGCTCACGGGATTGTTGAACGGGCCGTTGTAGCTGGTGCCGATGGAAAGCAGCAGTACCGCTTCCGTGGCGCCTTTTACGGTAAGGCCTTTGTCGTCCACTTTGCTGGAGCCGCCTTTCAGGCGGGCCTGCAGGTGCACTTCATATTTGATGCCGTTCTGCGGATCGTATTCAAACGTCCTTTTTTCATATGGCCTGTGCGGCACATAACTTGGGCATTGACCACTGAGTACGATATACCCGTCATTCTTTTTAGAGAGTGTAACGGGCATGGGATTATCAAACAAGGCCTGAAAGTTCAGCGCGCCGGCCTTGCTGCTCCGCCAGCGTATCACCAGCAGTTGCGCGGGATAGCTCACGAATGTTTCTCTTGTATATTCCACGCCGCCGGAAGTATATTTCACGGTGGCAAGTGCTTTATTCAGATCCAGCGAACGTTCATAACCTTTTACGTCATTCACCGGCCCATCGTTCTTTAATAACAGGTTGCCCAGCGTCAGGTAACGGGCGCTGTAGGGGCCCAGCATGAGCCTGCTCAGCGAATCCGCTTTCATATATTCGCCTTTCCACAAAGCTTCTCTTACGAATGGCAGCGTGGTGCGGGCGCCCGGGTTGTTCCCGTCAGACGGGCTGCCGCTCCACAGGAATGCTTCATTTAACTGGAGCTTTTCCTGCTGAACGGAACCGAATATCATGGCTCCGATACGTCCGTTCCCCACCGGGAGCGCTTCGTTCCAGTTCGCGGCCGGCTGGCGATACCAGAGCTTCAGCAGGGGGTCGCCCTGTTGAGCCTGTGCGTGGAACGGTACCGTAAATAATATGATCCCTGCGATCAATCCTTTCATCCTTCCTGTAGTTTAAGCAATTGGCATTGGTTACGACTGTAGCGCGATCTGATCAAATCTCATGCTTGCCGCTATCCACAGGGAGTACGGTTACGCACCGTACCGCCCGTGAATTGCAGCGAAGCATGATTTGTGTAATGAAAGTGTGGTGACTGATCTTCATAACGCGGTGCCGCTTCGTGCGGCATATATAATTAAAGAATTAGAATCTGAAGTGACATTTAGCAAACGTTTGCATTAATCCGGCTGGTTACGTTTTAAAACACGCCCTGAATATAATATCGAAATTATGCAATCGGTTGCAAATTAGGAAACATTATTTTAACTATTGTTAGTATTGGATTCGCATTTTACAAAATGGTTTATATCGCCGGACTGGTGAATCCCAACCGTTGAAGACCGGTTTTCACTTCCGGGCAGCTCATGAAAAGCCGCCACAGTAGCCCACTCCTGTAGTTTTCTATCATCACCACAATAGGTCCCTGGTCTATAGCGAGGTACTGATAGTCAAACCAATTGACGGTTTCATTGAACGCATCGTAAAATCCATATTCTCCCCAAAGCCGGTCCCCCACCTTATTATAGAAGTACTTCAGCGCCTGCATGGAATATTCGGGCGTGTAAGGAAATGAAGACAAGGCCGCGGTGGGGGTGATCACGCCAAGATCGTTCGTTGGTGAGTGCGCGTTATAGAACTCATGGTTGTCGCTGGCGGTGAGGCCCCAGCAATCCTCGCCGTAACCTTTGAACTTCTTCGGGTTTTCTATGCAGTACTGGCGGTTGATAAGCGTATGGTTTTTATTCTGCTCCCAATAATCGGCATATTGATCTTTCAGGCCGCGCGGGTCCAGCCCGAGGAATGAATAATGCGCAAAAAACAGCGGGCCGCCATAAGGAAAGCCCAACGGCAGTTTGATACCATAATATTCCCGTGCCGTGGAAAAGAAGGTGCTTACCGCCCAGCCGTTGTGATAGGCTTTGGCGGAAATGAGATAGTTCGGCGAAGAAGCCGCCAGCACATACGCGATCAGGCATTCGTTCCAGCCGCGTATCTGGTGGTTCATAGCCCAGCCGCTATTCGGGCTCCAGTGCCAGTACAATACTTCCTGCCCGCCCTGGGTGTACCAGTTCCACTCCGTTTCCGCCCACATCCAGGTGATCTTGTTGCGCAGTTCCTGTTCTTTGGGCGTATTGCCGGTGAAATACTGGCGTACGCTCAGCAGCCCCTGCCACATAAAGGCGGATTCCACCACATCTCCCCCATCGTCCCTCCGGCTGAAAGGGACCGTTTTACCGGTGGCGCCGTTCAGCCAGTGCGGCCACATACCGTGGTAATGATCGGCTTTGTACAGGAAGTTCACGATCTTCAGCAAACGCTCCAGCCCCTGCTCCCTGGTTATGAACTTCCGCTCGATGCCCACCAGGATCGCCATCACGCCAAAACCGGAGCCGCCCACGGTCACCACTTCGGGCGTAACGGTGCGCTCCGGCGCCAGGCCGGACACGGGGTGGGCAAACTTCCAGAAATAATCAAAGGTCCGTTGCTGCACGAGCGTCAGCAAAGCAGAGTCCCCCAGCCGTGGCCGGGGGAAATTTTTTTTCTTTTGCGCCGTTGCCGGCAATACAAATATGGTACAGCAAATAATGCAGATCAGGCGACGTGTCATATTATCGGCGTTGTTGTTTCAAATTACAGTTTTTTGTTCATGCAGTGGATGGATCAACCCGACGCAAAAGCTGCTCTTTGCAGTCCCGCGCCGGGTTGAAATATATTGCCCCGGCATTAATTATATCCCGGGTTCTGCGTGAGACGGTTATTACTCAGCAGTCTCTGGTCCTGCGGAATGGGGAACAGTTCGTTTTTATTATCCACGAAGTTTTTCCCATGCGCACGCATCACCACGCCCGCGCGGCCGGTGCGCACCAGGTCCCAGAAGCGGTCATGCTCCATGGCCAGCTCCACCCTTCTTTCCCTCCATATCTTCAAACGCAGGTCCGCCTGCCCGCCTGAAACTGCATTCGGCAGTCCGGCTCGTTTACGTACAATATTCAGCTTTGCCAGCGCTTCGCCGGTATTGCCCAGCTCATTGGCCGCTTCGGCATATTGCAGCAATAATTCACCGTAACGCAGCACGCGGAGGTTTTTGGGCGTACGGTCCGGGCTGTTGCAATAGGGTTCCTGCGTGCGGCTGTGATAAGCTTTGTAATTATAACGGTCGTTTTCCACGGAATCGCGGCTGGGTACGCGGAAGCCATCCCAGAGCACGGTGCCGTTCGGCTGAATGGTAATGATAGTGGCTTCTCTCCTTTTATCGCCGGGCTCGTAAGCGGCTACCAGGTCCGCGGTGGGATTATTAAACCCAAACCCGAAGTCCGACCAGCCCCTTCTGGCACGGATGCCCTGGCTATTCGCATACAGCTCGATAGCGGCGTTGCAGGCCGCGTTGGTACCGGTCTGTACTTCAAAGATGGATTCAATGGAATTGGCCCCCCTGGTACGCCAGATATCGGCATAATTGGAAAGGGTATCATACAGCCCGGAAGTAATGACCGCCTGGCTCAGCTCGAATGTTTTCTGCCAGTTCTTCTGGTACATATATACTTTCCCGAGCAGCATCTGCGCCGCGCCTTTGGTAATACGGCCCACCGGTGTTGCGCCTTTCAGCGGCAGGTTGTCTACCGCAAACTGAAGGTCTTCTATGATCAGGGCATAAATATCCGCAGCGGTAGCCCGTGTCTGGAAAGCGTCCGAGTTTGCTTCTTCAGGCGTAGGCACCCTGTCTATTTTGGGTACGCCGCCATAAGTACGTACGAGGTTAAAATAGAAATACCCGCGCAGGAAACGCACTTCGCCGATCAGCCTGTTCTTATCGGCTTCATCGATGGGGCTCAGCGGCAGTTTGTCCAGCGCCTGGTTCGCGCGCGCAATGGCCTGGTAATATCCCGTCCATAAATTACCTACAATGGCATTCGTGGGGCCGTAGGTGAAATTATCTATTTCCAGCGCAGGGCTGTAATCCTGCGGTGTGCTGCCTTTGTCCGCATCGTCGCTGACGATGCTGGTGAGCGTGATGAACTGGAGACCGTGCACATCAGGCCCGAAGCCGCCCAGCCACATCACATTGTACACGCCGTTCGTAAGGTCCACGGCCGCATTCGGGTTCGTGCGTATTTCTTCTTCGGTAACCCTGCCTTGTGGCGGAATATCCAGGAAACCATCTCCGCAGCCCGTATACAAAAGTATGGCCGTTAATAGCAGTGGTATATAGATCAGTTTTTTCATGATGTCGCATTTAAAATGTTACGTTCAAGCCTATCGCAAAGGTTTTTGTAGTGGGGTACGGATAAAGCTCTATACCTGCATCCAGCGGGCTGGTGCTGTTCTGTAAAGACAGGAACCCGTCCCGCTTGGTAGCGCCGGATACCAGTTCTGGTGAGAAGCCGGTGAACTTCTTAATGGTAAAGAGGTTCTGCGAGGTCAGGTATATCCTCAGCCGTTCGAATTTTATACGCTCGAGCACTGCTTTCGGAAGCGAATACCCCAGTGTGATATTGTTCATCCTGAAGAAGTTGCCGGATTCGATAAAATAATCTGAAGCGGGCGTGCTGCCCAGCAGTACCCTTGGGTCCGTGGTGGAGGGCCGGGCAGAGGTCCAGCGTTTGTCCGCATAACTGGCTTCTATGTTATCTGTGATCTCGTAACGGAACGCCTTTTTACCATTGTAGATTTTATTCCCCGCGTTGCCATAAAAGTCCACGCTAAAATCAAAACTTTTGTAGTTGGCGCCCAGGTTGATGCCGTAGTAGAGTTTCGGCTGATAACTTCCGGCGTACACACGGTCATCGGAGTTGATCAGCCCGTCCCCGTTTGCATCGCGGTAGCGCAGGTCACCGGGTGCGGCGTTCGGCTGTATCTTCCCGCCGTCTTTATTCAGGTAATTGTCGATCTCTGCCTGGTTCTGGAACACGCCTTCCGCATCCAGCACAAAAAAACTGCCGATAGGCTGGCCGTTGTCGGTTTTGGTGATATTGCCCTGCTGGCCTACGCCACCACGGAACAGCGGCTGGCCCTGGTTGAGGCCCGTCACTTTATTGTCGTTGAGCGTAAGGTTGCCGCCGATGGTATAGTTGAAGTCATCGGAGATCTTGTCTTTCCAGCCCAGGGTAAATTCCCAGCCCTTGTTCACAAAAGAACCGGCGTTCGTGGTGTATTCATTGTCCGGGTCACCCAGCAGGCCGGGTATCCGCACGGTCACCAGTGCGTCGATGGTTTCTTTGTTATAGTAGTTTACTTCACCGGTCAGCCTGCTGTCCATCATGCTGAACTCCAGTCCGAAGTCGTATTCCTGCGTGGTTTCCCATTTCAGGTTCCGGTCTTTAATGTCGGACAGGTTTGTGCCCAGCGTGGCTGTGCCGTTGAAGAAATAAAGCAGCCCGGAGTTGGCCGTGAGTATATACAGGTTGGAAGCGATATTGTCGTTGCCGATGCGCCCCCAGCTGCCGCGGAGCTTCAGGAAGTTGAACAGCTTCTGGTTCTGCATAAAGTCTTCCTGCGAGATCACCCAGCCCAGGCCTACCGCGGGGAAATAACCGTTCCGGTTATCCGAGGGGAAACGCGAGGAAGCATCGTTACGGAAAGATGCGGAGAGCAGGTATTTGTCGTCGTAACTGTAGTTCACCCTCGCCAGTATGGAGGTACGGGCGTATTTGTCGCCGTCCGAAGTATTGGTGGAAGTGTTTGGGTCACCGGCGATGAGATACCAGAGGTCCGTGCTGTTCGGCACATTCCGGCGGGAGCCTTCGATGTAGTCCCCTGCGTATTTCTGTGCGGTATAACCCGCCAGCACGGTGAGGTCATGTTTGTCAAACCGCTGCTGGTAAGTAGCGGTATTTTCCCACAGCCATTCGGTGCCTTGTTCTTTTACGATGGTCAGCTGGCTTTCAGGCCGCTGCTGGTTGCCGCCCGCCACCAGGAAGGTGACTTCGTCGTTGAGGTATTTATCATTGTATTTACGCCTGTTCTGGAAGCCCTGGTTCACGCCGATGCTGGAGCGCAGGCGGAGCCATTTCCAGGGGGAATATTCGAGATAAGTGGTTCCCTGGAGGCGGTTCTCATAGATCTCGTCATTTGTTTTATCCAGCGTCAGGATGGGGTTGCCTACGTTCTGGAAAGCGGAGGTATTGCCGTAGCGCCCGTCCCGCTTGATGGGGATCACCGGCGCGGCGCGGTAAGTATTGGTGTAAATGTCATCCAGTTGCACAAAGTCTGTTTCATTGTGCATGTACGACAGCTGCGTGACGAATTTCAGTTTGTCCTCCACGATGTTCCACTCATTGTTCGAACGGATCGTGAAGCGGTCGTACTGGTTGTTCCGCACAATGCCCTGGTCTGTAAGGTACCCGACGTTGAAGTAATACAGGAACTTTTCACTGCCGCCGGAGAGGGATATATTATGCGTCTGCTGGAAACCTTTCCGCAGCACATCCCCGTACCAGTCTGTATCGGCGCCGAAGTCCGGGATAGTCACCTGCGGGCCTGCATCCGCCAGGAAGGCGGTGTATTGCTGGGTATTGGCCATTTCCACGAGATTGGCGGCCTGGCGCCAGCCCGCGGTCATGTTGTAGCTCACTTCCATTTTGCCGGCCTGGCCGCGTTTGGTAGTGATGATGATCACGCCGTTTGCCCCGCGCACACCATAAATAGCGGCCGAGGATGCATCTTTCAGTACATCCATGCTCACGATGTCCGCCGTATTGATGTTGCGGATGTCGTTGGTAAGAATGCCGTCCACCACATACAGCGGTTCCGCTCCCGCGAGCATACTACCCGTACCGCGTACACGCACCTGCGGTTGCGATCCGGGCTGGCCAGAACTGATGATCTGCACACCGGCCAGTTTGCCCTGCACACCCTGGGTAGCGGTGTTCACCGGTTGTTTGGCAATTTCTTCGCCCCGCACGCTGCCCACAGCGCCGGTAACGTCCCTTTTGCGGCGGGTGCCGTACCCTACCACCACCACCTGTTCCAGTTCGGAAGCGGAGGAAGTCATCACCACATCCACTGTAGTGCGCCCCGCGAGGGCAATTTCCTGCTGCGTATACCCGATGTACGAGAATTGCAGTGTGGCGTTGGCATCGGGCACATTGATGGAATAAGTGCCGTCCGGCTGGGTGACCGTGCCCGTGGAGGTGCCTTTTACCTGGATGGTAACGCCGGGAATAGGTGCGCCGTCACTGCCTTTGACGGTGCCTTTTATGGTAATGGCCTGCATAAACGCGCCCGAACCACGGGCAAGTGTGGCAAGGGGTTGCAGGAATAGCCATAAGAAAACGGAATACAGTAGTAAGCCTGGTTTCATAATAACGTGTTTAAGCTCATCAATATGGGTTGATTGGGTGTAGGGAGAAACAAGACAGGCCCTGGGTTATAAAAGAATTACACCCATGGTGAATCGAATGTTCAATCTGAATGATAGAAAGACAGTAAAGCGGAATTAAATCTGGTTAATAATACACAGCAATTTACGTACCCGCACTGCGGCATAAGGTCGGTAACAACACAAAATGTCGGGCATAAAAGACAGAAAATCAATAATAATGTCTTTTTAAATCGACACAATAAGCTTATTTTTGCCTTTTACAATCGACAGATCATGGAGATTTTAATCGAGTTCCAGGACCGCCTGCTCAAAAGTACTACCAACGATTTTCGCAGATACCTGCATGGGCAGATCAACTGGAAACAACGGATGATTGCCATAAAAGGGCCCAGGGGCGCAGGGAAAACCACCTTGTTCCTCCAATACCTCAAATTTGACCTGGGGCTTCCGTCAACGGCTTTGTACATCACCGCGGATCATACCTGGTTTTACAATCACAGCCTGCTGGAAACCGCAACTGACTGGTATAAAATGGGCGGCAGAACGTTGTTTATAGACGAAGTACATAAATACCCGCAGTGGTCGAGAGAGCTTAAAAATATATATGACGGACTGCCTGATATGCAGGTGGTTTTTTCCGCGTCCTCCGCGCTTGACATCTACCGGGGCGAGGCGGACCTTAGCAGGAGAGTGATCACCTATACCCTGCCCGGCCTGTCCTTCAGGGAATATCTTTCTTTTATCACCGGCAAACAGTTTGATCATATTGCTTTAGCCGATCTTCCCACCCGGCACCGCGATTTTAGCCGGCAGATATTACATGAGCTGCAACCACTGCCTTTTTTTAAGAAATATTTGCAGAACGGATACCTGCCGATCATAGCGGAAGGAGAAGCCGAGTACCTCTTAAAATTGGAGCAGGTCGTAAATGCGATAGTGGATGTTGACCTGTCCTATATCGCTTCTTTTAATGCAGGCACCGCCATTAAGATCAAAAAACTCCTGGCCGTAATAGCGGAATCGGTTCCTTTTAAGCCTAATATCGCTGCCCTTGCGCGAAAGCTGGACATGAGCAGGGATAGTGTTTACCAGTATATCTATCTTCTCAAAGATGCAAGACTGTTGAATGTATTGTCTGCCGAGGGTTCAGGTGTATCCACTTTGCAGAAACCAGATAAAATATACCTCGAAAACACCAACCTCATCCATACGATGACCGAGCGGCCCGAAACAGGTAATATCAGGGAAACCTTCCTGCTCGGGCAGTTATTAAACAGCGGCAAAGTGGTATACGCCCCTCCCGCAGGCGATTTCCAGGTAGGTGATATGGTCATTGAAGCAGGTGGTAAAAATAAAAAAGCGACCCAGGTAAAGGATACACTTCAGTACATGATAGCCGCCGATGATATTGAAACCGGCATCGGCACACAGGTTCCCTTATGGCTGTTTGGTTTTTTATATTAAAAAGAAAAAGCCGCTCCATAGCTGAAGCGGCTTTCTTTATACAAAATTATCTCCCCCCGGCTTATTTCATCCGTCCTTCGATATCTTTCCAGTTGTAATAATGGAACACTCTCCCGTTGCTCATCGCTACAAATAATCCCCCGGGGAATTTACCGCCGAATGTCACCGGCGTAATGTCAGAGCCATCGCTTTCCACGGTGGACACTGGTACTTCGGCAACAAATTCGTTGGCCCCTTCTCTTTTGAAGATCATGAATGTATTCGCCTGCTGGTTGGACACCAGGAGGTAACCGGTGCTGTCCGTAACGGGGTAAATGGAAATTCCTTCGTGGTCGGATGTGAATCCCTGCTGACCGATGAAGTTCAGCTCGTGGTTGTCTTTTTTGTCGGGGTCCGCGTAATATTTGCGCACGCCAACGGTTTCATCTGAATAATAAACAAACCCCAGCTTGTTGTCCACCGCGATCGCTTCCACTTCTTTTTTGCCGCTGTATTGGCCGAATTTTCTCACCACGTCAGCTTTGAAGTTTCCGCGACCGTCTTCCTGCAGGCGGTATTGCCAGAGGTATCCATCGGCCGGGCCTTCTTTTCTGCCCACAATCACAAATACGGCTGAATCGGTAAGGCGGGTATAGGTAGCGATACCCATCGGGTCCCCCTGCTGCTCGCCGGCGAATACGGGGATGCCGCCATTGTCCAGGGGCTGAAAATCGGGCAGGCGGAATATCCTCATCCTGCGCGTTTCCCTTTCGGTGAGCACCGCAATGTCCACCAGCTGGCCGTTTACGGGCACATCATATGCAATGTCCACATTGTTCGGCCGTTGCAGTTTTACTGATTTACGAACGATCTTGCCGTCCAGGTCAAAGGCGTACAGCGCGCCGTCACTGTCCTTGTCCGTGCCGATGATCAGGCTTTTCAGGGTATCCTTCCGGTTGATCCAGATAGCGGGATCGTCCGTATCATGACCCACCGGTTCAGTCACCAGGGCCGGTTTCAGCGCATTTTCCGCTACGGGCGCATGTTCGTTGCACGCCGCGGATACCAGCGCCAGGGCAATATATGTCAATGTTAATCTCGTCATCATACTGATTTATGCAATTTACAGATCGAATTTAAAACCGAAGTTGTACCGGGGGCGGTAAAACTCTTCCTGCATGGTCCTTTCCCGGATGCCCTGGAAATAACGCAACGGCTGGTTGGTGAGATTGTTCGCCTCGCCGAATACACGCAGGTTTTGCGTCAGTTTCACGGAAGCGTTCGCATCCAGGAAAAACTGGCGGTCATAAAAACGGTCCTCAAAATCAGATCCGCCTAATTCATCGAGATAAGAAGCGGCGTAGTTGCCGGAGATACGGGCGGTGAAGAATTTGTTTTCGTAAGACAATGAAGCGTTGAACATATGCGGGGCGGTGCCGGGCAGGGTTACGCCGATGCGTTTTTCACCGTCGCCGTTGTACACGCCGTCCGCTTCGGATTTGGTATAGGTGTAGTTCACATAAATACCAAAACCTTTGGCGAAGCCCGGCAGGAAGTCCAGCTGGCGCTGCAGGGCTACTTCAAAGCCGTAGACTTTTACTTTGTTGCCGTTGCGGGCCTGTTTGTACGCCCAGGTATCGCCATCGGGGATGGGATTGTTCAGCGTGGGATAGTCCGCCGCAAATTTCGCGGTGCTGTATTGCTGATCGCTGTAGGTGTAAATGAAGTCTTTGATGTTTTTATAGAACACGCCTCCGGAGAGGATGCCCACCGATTTGAAATACTGCTCCGCCATAAAATCGAAGTTGGTGGCGTATGCTGCTTTCAGGTTAGGATTGCCCGCGCTCAGTTCTTCATCATCCGCCACGCTGCTCACATACGGCGCAAGGTCGTAATAGTTGGGGCGTGCAATGGATGTGGTGGCTGCAAGGCGCAGTACCAGGTTTTCAGTGGCGTTGAACTTAAAGGTGATGCCGGGCAACACGTTCAGGTAATCGTTTTTGATGGTACGCTGCCCGGTGAGATTTTCTTCATCTTCCACCACATTTCCTTCGTATTCGGTGCTGGTGTTTTCAAACCGTACACCGGCTATGAAAGACAATTTGGAGGTGATGTCCTGGTCCCAGCGGATATATCCTGCCGTAATGGTTTCTTTGGCTTTGTAGTTCTCGGCCAGGTATTCGGAGGGGTCGGCTTCTTTGTTGAACAATGCGGGATTGTTCAGGTCCAGGCCACCGAGGAAATCCGGGGCGATGAAAGAGCCGGGCACATATTGTTTACCGGGCTGGAAGTTGTGACCGTCCCAGAACACCCTGGGCATTTTGTCCAGTGTTTCAAATTCGGTGATGGGCTCGTACTCAAAGAAATTGTTATCTCTTTTTTTGTCTTTCAGCCTCAGGCGGGCGCCTACGCGCATACGGCCTTTCTGCTGCGGGATCACGCTGAGCGGGAAACGCAGGTTCAATTTCAGGCCCAGCTCGCTTTCGCGGGTGAAGTCGTTGTTTTCGGTCACGGAGTTAAATTCGTAATCGGCGTCCGTGATGCCGGGGGCGCTTACCATCGGGCGGCGGGGATTGGCGAGGTTCAGCGTGAGCGGAACGTCTTCGGCTTCGTATTCAATGTATCTTTCGTGCGCGGCTTTTTCGCTGCCGGCGGAATAAGTGGCGCTCCAGTTCAGGTCCAGCTTGCTGTTCAGCAGGTGATCGCCGCGGAGGGAGTAGTTTTGCAGGCGTTGTGTTTCCAGCCTGCGGTTTTTCCCGCGGTTGCCGCCGATGCCGCCTTTGTTTTCCTTGCTCAGGCTGCCTGTGTAACCGGTAATGTTATCGTCCGCGTCATACTCGGGCTCGATGTCGTTATAACCTTGCGCGTAGCGGTTTTCACGATCGTCTCTCCAGTTGTAGATAGCATTCAGGTAAATGACGTTGTTCGGGTTAAAACGGTAATCCAGCGCGCCGGAAATGCTTCTGCGGATACGTTGTACGTAGTACTGGCGGATGCCTAGCTCTTCCGTGTAAACGTTCCCAAAATCGTCTTTCGCCCATACAGGCTCTATGTTGTCCGAACCGTAATCGTTGTTGTTATAGGAAGCGCTTAATACGGCGCCCAGTTTTTTGTTGAAGAAGCGGTTGCCCAATACGAGCGCACCGTTGTAGATCGGTTTCTCGCGGATGGGGTTGTAACCGGTGGACAGGGTGGCGGATACGCGCGGGCCGTTTGGCGCGGCGCGGGTCACCAGGTTCACGGAGCCGCCGATGGCGTCCGCGTCCATGTCCGGGGTGAGGGTTTTGCTCAGTTCAATGGTCTGGATCATGTCCGAGGGGATCAGGTCCATCTGCACGTTGCGGTTGTCGCCTTCGGCGGAGGGTATACGGTCACCGTTGAGCGTCACGGAGTTCAGCTGCGGCGCGAGGCCGCGGATGATGATGTTCCGGGCTTCGCCCTGGTCGTTCTGCATGGTTACGCCGGGTATCCGTTTGATGGCGTCGCCGATGTTACCGTCCGGGAAGCGGCCGATCTGGTCCGCGCTCACTACGTTGGTCACATTGGGATTGTTTTTCTGCTGGTTCAGCGCTTTGGCCTGGCCGCGCAGGCGGTCCCCCACGATCAGTACTTCTTTCCCTGCAATGCCGCCGGCGTCGAGGCCCAGCTCTACCGCCTGGTTTTTGCCGGAAGTAACGGTCACTTCCTGGGAGATCTTTTCATAACCTATATAGGTCACCTCCAGGGTATACTGCCCGGCGGGTACATTCAGGAACTCAAATTTCCCCTGCTGGTCGCTCACCGTGTAGTGATTACCGGGACTGAGCTTCAGCGTAGCTCCCGGGAGGGAAAGACGCTGTTTTTTATCCATAATATGACCGGTCACCAGCCCGGTGCCCTGGGCAAAGCCGAGGACGCTGATGCAGCACAAGATCATTACAGATAGAATTTTTTTTATCCGTGCAACCTGTCTTTTTAATTGCCGGATAGAACCTCGCGGTTTATCCCCCTGTGCGTTAAAATTTATTACGCTCGGTTTCATTGGTATCTTTTTTATTGGTTTGGATAACACCGGGAAAAAACGGCCGTCATTTTTCCCGATGCCCAAAGATGCGCATGAAGTGGCCCGGCAGGCAAATTTTGAGCGTATACAAAAAGGAAACAGCGTTAACAGCTGCGTGAACAAAGCGGCAACAGCGTGAACAGAAGGTGATTAAGTGACTGATAACCAATATCAAGTTGCGTAACAAAATGTCTGTTAAGAAAATATTACCGTAACATTAAGCGAACATTACTCACAGCGACTGAATAAAGATGCTCAGGCTTTCTCCCTGCCTTAAATTCAGCTTTTTACGCAGCCGGTAGCGTACCACCCGCAGGCTGTCCTGCGATATCCCGAGGAGGATAGCAATATCGTTCGAGCTTAAGTTCATTTTCAGGAGCGCTACCAGGCGCAGGTCGTTTGCCGTGAGCGTGGCGCAGTATTGTTTCAGCTTATCGAAAAAGGACTGGTGTATCTGCTCGAATATACTCCTGAACTCATCCCAATGTTGGTCGTGGTTAAAGTTCTGGTGAATAAGCTGTTGTAATTGTTTGAGCTGTTTTTTCTGGTCACGGCGGTCGTCTTTTACCATTTCTTCCAGCTTAAGGTGTATTTCTTCCAGCAGCTGGTTTTTCTGGATAATGTGGAGGGTATGGGTACCCAGTACCTTTGAGCGCACTTCCAGCTCCTGCTTCAGGTTCTGCTCCTGCATCTGCAGCAGCTCGGTGCGGGTGCGGAACTGCTGCTGCTCCTGCATGCGCAGCAGGGCGGCGTTCCTGATCTTGAGGCGCTGGCGGCTGATGATGAGGACGCCCAGCGCGGCCAGCAGCAAAGCCCCGATCACCAGGGCGATCGCTGTTTTGCGGGTATTTTTGAGATTTACGATCTCCAGGTCCTTTTTGCCGGTGTCGTACATGGTCTGCAGGATGGAGAGCTGTTTGCTGCTTTCCCGTGAATAAATAGTAAGCAGGTTCTCCCGGCTCAGTTCCAGGTAATAAAACGCGCTGTCGTTCCGGCCGAGGAGGTTGTAGGCTTTCGCAATGTCCCGGTAGGCGCTGCTCAACTGGTATTCTTCGCGGGTTTCCAGCGCCAGGTCCAGCGCATTGCGGCTGTAAGCCAGGCTTTCCTGGTATTTGCCGGTTTTGCGCAGGATGTCTCCCAGGTTGTTGTAGATCTCTATCGTGGCGGGGCGGTCCCCGTTCTGAAGGTTCAGCTCCAGCGCCTGCCGGAAGTAACGGTAGGCGGTATCGTATTGCGCCAGGTCTTCGTGGATGCTGCCCAGGTTCTCGTAGATCTTGGCCATGCCGGTGCGGTTGTCCGTATGACTGAATATTTCCAGGGCTTTGTGCTGGTAGAAGTAGGCGCTGTCGTAATGCTGCTGCTTTTCGTAGAGATGCCCGATGCGCCCGTTGGTCTGAGCCATCCCGTTGCTGTTGCCGGCCTGGCGGTAGAGGCCCAGCGCCTCGTCGTACTGGCGGCGGGCCAGCTGGGGCTGGCGGTTGTAATAATAGAGGGTGCCGATATCGTTGAGATTGTCCGCCAGCAGCTGCCATTGTTTTTCTTTCCGGTAAAGTTTACCGGCCTGCAGGTGATAATCCAGCGCCTGCGGGTAATACCCGAGATGATAACACTGGTTGCCCATCCGGCTCAGCAGGCGGGCGGCGGTGAGATTGTCATTGCGTTCGAGCGCGCGGTCCAGGGAGTCTTTCAGCGCAGGGAATTCCGCATCGGCAATAGTGGCAGGGGCGCCGGCGCGGGAGATCATCATAGGCTCGTCCGACTGTGCAAAGACGCGCAACACGGGCAGCAGGAGGAAGATGAGGGCGATAGGCTTCATCCTGCAAAGGAAACCTTCTAATATTATGGAATTGTTAAGCAACCCCGGGGCCATAAAAAGGGGCCGCCAATGCTGACAGCCCCTTTTTGATGAACTAAGTTATATTATCAGCCTTCCGCCGGTACCACTTTACGGCGAATGGACAGCCCTGCCGCAAGCGATATCACCGGCTCATTTAATTCAATACTTTCCCCGGTTCCCGGTTCTCCGTCCCCTTCACATTGGTCAAAGCATCACCAAGTGTTTTACGGTAAGTATCCGCCAGCGCCGAAAGGTCTTTCACCACTTCCGGGAATTGAGCCTGTACATCCAGCGTTTCTCCCGGGTCCATGCTCAGGTCGTAAAGGCCCAGTGGCACATCCACATTCGGCTGCGCGCCGGGGAAGCCGTCGTAACCGGGCAGGTTCAGTTTATAGGTGCGGCCTTTGTGGGGGAACACCAGTTTAAAATTCCCCTTCCGGATCGCCTCCAGCTGGTTATTGCCATAATAATACACGAAATGGTCGCGCGGATTAGCCCCTTTTTCGCCGTTTAACAGCGAAAGGATACTGATGCCGTCTATTTTGTTTTTGGGCAGATTTGCGCCGCAAACGGTCGCTACGGTAGGCAATACGTCTATGGTGGATGCTACCTTGTTCGTCACCGTGCCGGCGGGGATATGCCCCGGCCACTGCATGATGCAGGGCACCCGCTGGCCGCCTTCAAAACTGGTGCCTTTGCCTTCGCGCAGCCCGCCGGTGCTGCCGGCATGGTTGCCGTAGTTCAGCCAGGGCCCGTTATCACTGGTGAAGATCACCAGCGTGTTTTTGCTCAGACCGTTTTCTTCCAGCGTTTTCAACACCTCGCCGATGCTCGCGTCCAGTTCCTGCATCAGGTCGCCAAACAGTCCCGCCCCGCTCGATCCCTGGAATTTTTTAGATACCGCGATGGGTACATGCGGCATACTGTGCGCCAGGTACAGGAAAAACGGTTTCTTTTTATTCTCCCGGATAAAGCTGCACGCGCGTTCTGTGTACAAAGCGGTGAGCCCGGACTGATCCTCCAGCGTGCGGATGATCTTCCGCGTTTCGTTCCCGTCTATCAGCGGCAGCGGCGGATAGTTTTTCCGGCCGTTCTTAGCGGTATCCGCATAAGGCACGCCATCATAGTTAACAGGCCACATGTCGTTACTGTAAGGCAGGCCGAGATAGCTGTCGAAGCCGTTCTGCAACGGCAGGAAAGGCGGTTTGCTGCCCAGGTGCCACTTCCCGGCCATACCCGTCGCATATCCCTGGTCCCTGAGCAGTTCCGCGATCGTTTCTTCCCCGTTCCCCAACGCAAATTTTTCGGTGGGAGACAACGCGCCCCGGATGCCGATGCGGTTCGGATAACAGCCGGTGAGCAATCCCGCACGCGATGCGGAGCATACGGCCTGCGCCGCGTAGAAGTTCGTAAAACGCATACCGTTCGCCGCCAAACGGTCCAGGTTGGGCGTCTGGTAAGGGCCGCCGCCAAAACAGGCAGGGTCGCCATATCCCATGTCATCCATAAAAATGATCACCACATTGGGTTTGGGAGCTTTGGACGGTATAAAACTGTAGACGGCCACACCTGTTGCGGCCAGCAGGCAGAATGCCAGGATTTGTCTGATCATACGGGTTATTTAAAAAGGAAAAGCTGCCTCAAAAGTAACGGCGCCTGTTAGCTACCCGTTTACTTTTGAGACAGCCCGTCTCACAAAATACAAATTTATTAATCCGCCAGTATAAGTTCTATCACCGGTATCTCCACATTGGGTTTGATCACGGGCAGGCTCAGGTTCAGGTCATTTTCGCCCAGCCCGTTAGTCCGGTAGCCGTAGCCGGAGGGCGCGCTGAAGCGGATCTCGGAACCGTCGTGCAGGAACTGTGCGTATTTGATCTTGCCTTTATAACCAGGCAGGGTGAAGTTTTGCAACGGATAATCCAGCAGGTGCACGTATAACCTTTTGGTAACGGGATTGTAGGTGATCAGTGAATTATCAGGACGGGCATACTTTTCAGGCGCCTGTGTGCAGCCGTAGATCGAGCGGCTGTTCACTTCCATCCATTCTCCCATCCCTTTCAATGCGCTCTCCGCGCGGTAGTCGATCTTGCCGCGGGCGGTGGGGCCTACGTTCAGCAGCACATTGCCGCCTTTGCTCACGGATTCTATCAGCAGCACCAGCAGTTGTTTGACGTCTTTCCAAGTGGTTTCGTCGCGGTAATAACCCCATGAGCCGGAGAAGGTCTGGCAGGTTTCCCAGGGCACACGTTTGCCGTTTTCAGTAGGCCATGCGGCTACTTTGTATTGTTCGGGCGTTACGAAATCGCCGCCGTCTTCATAATCTTTCAGGTCCAGGCGGTCGTTCACGATAATGCCGGGCTGCAGCTGGCGTACCATTTTAATGAGCGACTCGGAGCCCCAGTCTTCGTGGCCCTTACCGTTTTTGCCGGGATAAGAAAAGTCCAGCCACAGGATGTCGATCTTCCCGTAATTGGTCAGCAGCTCGCGCACCTGGTTGCTGAGGTAAGTACGGTATTTGGCCATGTCCTTGCCTTTGTTCAATGCGTCGTATTCGGCGTCGCTTTTTGCGCGCTGGGGATGACTGCGGTCTACGGTGAAGTCCGGGTGATGCCAGTCTATCAGCGAATAATAGAAACCGATCTTAATGCCTTCCGCGCGGAACGCTTCCACCCATTCTTTGATCAGGTCTTTTTTGATCGGGGTATTGGTGGATTTATAGTCGGTGAATTTAGAATCGAAGAGACAAAAACCTTCGTGGTGTTTTGTGGTGATCACCGCGTATTTCATCCCCGCGGCTTTGGCCTGCCTGGCCCATTCCTTCGGGTTGTACAGGTCCGGGTTGAAGTATTCAAAATATTTCTGGTACGCGGAATCGGTAAGCTGTTCCCTGTTTTTCACCCATTCGTGGCGGGCGGGCAGTGCGTAAAGACCCCAGTGAATGAACATCCCGAAGCGGTCGTTCGTCCACCACGCCAGGCGTTTTTCTTTTTGCTCCGGTGTTTCCGGGAACAATTTTTTGCCCTGGGCGGATACATTGAGGGCAAACAAAGTGCAGAGTAGCAACAGAAGGCTGTTTCTTTTCATCATATAAGTTTTAACCAAGTACAAGGTAATAGGAAACCCCTGATGGCATTGGTAGGATTTTGCCCGTGGTTGTTGCTATTTGAAATAACCTATGCAGCAAAAATACCCTTTACGCCCACACGCTCCCGAAATATGGGACGGGCTCCCCTGAAATCCGGGATGAGCTTCGGTAAAAGCCGGGACGAACAGCCAGACACCCGCATCTTTATCCGCCGTTCCTTCGCCCATCCTTCGGTGATCCTTCGGCCATCCTTCGGTTAAACACCCTCAAACCCGTACCACGAGCGAACACAACCGAAGGATCACCGAAGGATGGCCATTCAATCTCCCTTCAGCGGGCCTGCGAAAAAACATACCCATCCTTCGGTGATCCTCCGACCATCCTCCGGCGATCCTCCGACCAAAGTACCTCAAACCCTTGCTACGACCGAACACGGTCGGAGGATGGTTGGAGGATGTCAGTAGGATGTCAGTAGCCTTGCCGGGCAATCAGGGATAAATAACATTGATTTTGAATCAGTTACATAAATGCCAATTTACGGCCCGGCTTTATTCTCCAATACGATTATCCGCCTGGTTATACCAACCCTTCGCGTCATTGCGAGATGCAGCGCGGGGAGTGTGCAGGAGCCGCGACGAAGCAATCTCCCAATAATGGAGTACTTTACTTCAATCAAGGAGATTGCTTCGTCGCCCCCTCCCTCTTTGGCCCTGCGGCTCCTCGCAATGACGGCTTTTCCTGTATCGGGTAGGAACTAGCGGAAAATCATTTTTTCAAAAGAACGAAGGGCTGGCCTAAAAGCACCTTTTTGCTTTTTAGCCAGCCCCTTGTTCAAAGCATTATTTCAGGGATCTTATTCCACCACCAGCCAGGTATACCCCTGTGCCGGTATCGTCACTTTCACTTTCGCTTCATATTCCCGGTTGAGCGTGTACTTTTTCGGCGTTCCTTCTTTTTCGCGGATGGAAGCCTGTTTGTCCAGGCCGGTGTAATACAACGGCAGGGCCACTTCCCTTGTCACCGGTGTGGTGAGCGGGTTGTAAAGCATCGCCAGTCCTTTGTATTTCCCTTTGGGATCGGTGTGTAAGATGCCGTCCCAGTCGCGGCCGTCCGCGCGGCGGAGGTGTATGATGTCCGCATTGAGGATGTCACGGTATTTTTTGTACCAGCTGATCACCCGTTGCACAAGGGCTTTGGTGGTATCTGTATCGTACAAACGCGGACCGCGGTAACATGCCTGTACGCCTGCGCCGTAGTATTGCATCATCAGGTTCTCGTAAGCATGCAGGTGGTCTTTCAGCGGCTCCAGCGTGGCGGCGGCCCCGCCGCCCTGGTATTGCGTGAGCGGTACAAAACCCCAGCCCATGGCGGGTGTTTTTTCCCAGGTGCCGTCAAAGATGTTCTGGCGGTTCAGGATCACCTGCTGCTCACGCGGCAGGGAGAAGTTCACTTCGCGGTAACCCAGCCCGATCTTGTGCGTGCCGTCCAGGAAGTACCAGTCCGGCGCATTGATATATACGTCCATCTCGTTCAGCTCGCGGTAAAACTTCTTTTGCTGCTCCATCTGCGTCCATTGCGAATCGTCCAGGCCTTTGTGGCCGGGGTGGGTGGTGGATGCGCAAAGATCACCGGGATATGGGCCGTCGTTTTCGAATATATCAAAGCCGGTACGGCTGATAAAAGATTTTATTTTTTGGAGGTAAGCAATGCCCCATTTGCTGCCCAGGCAGGGCGCGTGCCCGCCGAACATGGCGCCGCCGGGTTTACCGGTCTTCGGGTCTATCACATCGTCTTCGTCGCTGATGCGCCGGCTGCTGAACAGGGAATAACCGCCCAGCAGTACATTTTTTGAATGCGCATAATCCGCCAGTTCTTTGAACTTCTGAATGTTCGCCGCGCTGGTGTCTTCCATATTCAGCCTGCTCCCAAAACTAAGTATCACGCCTTCGTAACCGGTGGCGGCGCACTGATCTATGACGGCCCGTACACGTTCAGGCTCGGTACTGATGAGGTGCATAAAGATGGGATTCTCCGTGGTCCATGGCGCGATGGTGCGGTACATGGCCCGTTGTGCGAGGCCGTTCCTTTCCCTGTCGTAGCTGTCCAGCAGCAGTTCGTAAGTCCGGATGGAGGAATAATCCTCTCCTGCCGCCACGCTGATGTTCACGCCTTGCACGGGATATACTTCCAGCAGGCAGGGCGTGGTGTAGTTATAGTTTACCTGCGAGCGGTAGGTACTGTCTGCTTTCCAGTGTGTGGTCTGATCGCTGAGATTGGCTTTCATGGCATTGTTGAAAGCATAATTACTTTCGATATAAATGCTGTGCGGCGTAGCCATCTGTTCCACTTCGCCCACTACGGCGGATTCTTCTTCGGGTGTGGCCAGCACTTCGTTCACCACCTGGTCCACCCGCAATGCGGCGCCGGAGCCGTTCCGGATGCTCACCCATTTGCATACGAGCGGAATACCGTCGTATAATTCATAGTTCACCTGCACGGTCACATCTTTCAGCGCGGGCTGGCTGGACGTATAGATAAAGCTGAGCGTTTTACCGGAAGGTTGTTGTTTGTTCAGCGCCCAGCGTTTGGGTTTCCAATGCACATATGGCGCGATGGGTGTAACGGTATGGGATGAATACCGGAAGTCCGCTTCATTGTTTTTCATCTCCGGTAGCCAGGCGGGCAGCAGATAAGCCTGTTGCGGCTGGCCGTAGAGCCCGCCCACGTTGTAGGTTTTACCGTTGAGGGTGATGCGCGCTTCCGGTTTCACAGCGCGCAACATTTGTTCCCCGCTGCTGAGGTTACGAAAATCCGTGCAGGCGGCGTTCGGCGCCAGCACAAAGCTGCGGCTCAGCAGGCCGTTGGAGATTGTCACTGTTTTGCCGGTTTCGTTCACGGCGACTTTGTAACCGGTGTTGTTCACCAGCCAGTCCTGCTGGGCAAATCCGGTGGCGGTTGCCAGCATACATCCGGCCAGGAGCGCCAGTTTCTTTTGGATCATCATGCGTGTAAATTACAGTTTTTAAGTAGACGTACAGGTATAACAGGTAATGGGAGAAAGGCCGGCGAAGGTGTAGATCGGAAAAAAGGAAAGGGGCGCCGGACAAGCGGCACCCCGGAAAAATGGACAATTATTGTAACGGATCGAAGGTGCCGTCTTCCCAGCCCAGTGTTTGCAGGAGCTTCGGGTTGTTCCGGATCTCCGTGCGGTTCATGGGCGCGAAATAAATGTTTTGGTTAAACACGATGTCACCCGCAAGGTCCACATCCACGATCTCGTAGGTGAAAGTGAGCGGGGCGTCGTTTGTTTTGGTGCCTGCCAGGCCGTGCCTGCGTTTGCCGTTCAGCTGCGTGTGCAGCATACGCCAGCGGCGCAGGTCCCAGAAACGTTTTTGTTCAAATGCGAATTCAACGAAACGTTCTTTTTGCAGGCGCGTACGCATAGCGGGCACGCCCATTGCGGCATCCAGGCCATAGAGCCCATCCGCGCCGGCTTCTATCTTTGCGCGCTGGCGGAGCAGCTTCAGCACATCGTAGGCCTCCGCGGTGCGGCCGGTTTCGTTGGCAGCCTCAGCAAGGTTCATCAGCACTTCCGCATACCGCATCTCGATGAAGTCCGTGCCGGAAGCGGTGGCTTCGGAGGCAGTAAGATTTTCATTGATGCCCTTGCGGGAATAATAACCGGTAGCTGTACCGTTCGAGGCGCCGAATGCGTCGATGCCCGAGTTTTTATAAGTCCACTGGGGGCGGCTGAAAAACTGATCGCCGTTGTATACGATGGTGCCGCGGAAACGCGCGTCACGGTTGGCCCAGAGCTGCTGTTTAGGTGTGGCTGCGTCCGGGTCCTTACCATTGGCGAGCGGGTAGGCGTCCACCAGTTCCTGCGTGGGTTTGTTTTTGCCCGTGCAGTTCAGCGAGACTGAAATGGGGCGCACACAGGCGTCGCGGTTCTGCGTTCTGCCCGGTGCATTGAAGCGGATGGCGAACACTACTTCTTTATTCATTTCATCCAGGAAGAGGTTGCGGTAATCTTCGTAAAGGCCGATGCCGTATTTCGCGAGTGTATCCGCCGCGGCTTTGTTCGCCTGGTAAGCCTGCTCCCAGCGGTCCGCGAGATTGCCGGGGTTAAACTGCGGGCTGGCGTAATAAAGCAGCACCCTGCCTTTGAGGGCCATGGCGGCACCTTTGGTGGCACGGCCTTTGTCTGCCTGGCCGTACGTGCCCGGATTTGCGGCAGAGCCGGAATAATCTTTCGGAAGTACCGCCGCTGCTTCGTCCAGGTCTTTGATGATAAACGCGATGCACTCGCTGGTTTTGTTGCGCGGCACATTCAGGTCGTCCTCCAGGGTCTGCGCGGTGGTGACGATAGGCACGCCGCCAAACCGTTTCACCATTTCGAAGTACTGGAAGGCGCGGATAAATTTCACTTCACCGGTAAGTCTTGCTTTCAGGGCAGCGCCCAGCGCGGGATTGTCGGCCGTGTTTTCCAGGAAGGAATTGATCTTCCGGATATTGGCATATGGCCAGTACCAAAGCGGGTTGTTGTCCGCACTCATGGTGCCGTTGTTCACGGCGGTACGCTCATGCGATTCATCCGCCCAGCCGGAGAGGTCCGCGTTCCAGTTAGGCACATCTGTGTAGATATTGTTCACATACGCCGTCATCAGCTGCGGGTCCGTCCACACCGTCTGGTCCGTAATGGCGCCAAGGTCTTTTTTATCGAGCACGCTGCTGCAGCTGTAACCGGCCGTGATGGCGGCGCCCAGCGCAAGCGTGTATATTATGATCTTTCCTTTCATGTGTTCAGTTTTTAAAAGCCAAGGTTCACACCAATGTTCATGCTCTTCATAATCGGGTACTGGAACGCCCCGAAGTCCGTCTGGAATTCAGGGTCGTAGAGGTCCACCTTATCCCAGGTGAACAGGTTGTTGCCGGACACATAGAAGCGGCAGCGTTCTATCTTCAGCCTGTTCAGGATGTGCTTAGGCAGGGTATATCCCAGCTCTATGAACTTGAGGCGGAGATAACTGCCGTCGCGCAGCCAGAAGTCCGAACCGGGGCCCTGTGTACCGTTCTGCCCGCTGATCTTGGGGTATGCGGCATTCACGTTCTCCGGCGTCCAGTGGTCCGCCCAGAAGCTGAGCACCGCCTGTTCTCCCCACTGGTCGCGGTTGGGGAACATGATCTTGCGGCTGGTAACACCCTGGAAGAGGAGGTTCATATCAAACCCTTTCCAGCTGAAACCGCCGGTAACACCAAAGATCACGTTCGGATCGATGCCTTTTTCTGAAAGCACCACACGGTCGTAATCGTCCACGATGCCGTCGGGCTTGCCCGCCGGGCCGTTCACGTCCCGGAAGATGATGTCTCCCACTTCAAAGTTGCGCGCACCGTATTTGGGAAGGCCCTGCAGGTCTTCCGCCGTGCGGGCGATGCCATCCGCGTAATAACCGGTGATATAACTAACGGGCTTGCCTGTACGGATATCAGGATATTTGGCGTTTGCGGCTTCGAAGTATTTCTCCACCTTGTTTTTGGTGTAACTGAAGTTGATACCCGCGTAATAGTTCACCTGCCCGATCGTATGATCGTGGCGGAGCGATACTTCCAGCCCTTTGCTGTTCACCTGCGCGGCATTCACCTGCGCCAGCGGTATGCCGAAGGTGCCGGGTATCACGGTCGGGTTATTGACGAGGATGTCTTTTGTCTGTTTGAAGAAATAATCCACTTCGGCGCTCAGCAAACCGTTCCACAATCCTGCTTCCAGCCCGATGTCCGTGATCGTCACCGTTTCCCAGGTGATGTCCGGGTTCGCGTAACGCACCGGCGCGATGGTATTGCTTACTTCACCGAAAATGGCGTTCGTGCCTTTGTTGAAGGAGGAATACCACTGGCTGAGGCGGCGGTTGTCCCCGCCATCGTTGCCCAGCTGGCCGTAAGATCCTCTTAGTTTGAGGTTGCTCAGCGCAGGGATGGCATTTTTCAGGAAAGGCTCTTCGGATATCCTCCAGCCCGCGGACACGGAGGGGAAAAAGCCCCAGCGGTTATCGGGCGGGAACACGCTGGACGCGTCGTAACGGAAGCTGGCTTCCAGCAGGTATTTGTCTGCATATTCATAACTGGCGCGGGCAATGTAAGCGGCGCGGCCGTCTTCAGCCGCGGTGCCGTCCAGCGAGCGGCGGGCGGGATCGCTGTCTGTAATGAAGAGCTCGTCGATCACGGCAGACATCGGCCGTTCTCCTTTTGCCCAGAAATTATCCGAGTTGGATTCAAACTGCTCGTACATCGCGAGTACGGAGAGGCCATGTTTGCCGAACTTTTTATTGTAGCGGAGGCTTGCGTTCAGCGTGTATGCATCATACTGGCCATAAGTGCGCTGCAGGAAATTGTAAGGCAGCTGCGCGGCGGTGAACGATTCGGTCACGTGGTCCCCGATGACGTGACTGTGCTGCCCTTCGCGGTTGTGCCGGTAAAGGGTGTAGCTGGTATATTTTGTTTTGGTGAGGGCGCCGCTGCGGTTGTAGTTGTAGCCCACTTCAGCGGTGAGCCCTTTCAGGAAAGGCGCTTCATAAGTGAGTTTCAGCTGGCCATTCAGCAGGTTCTGGCCTTTTTTGAGATAACCGCCCTTGTCTATCACTTCCTTCGCATGCCAGTGGTACATGGAGCCGTCCGGCAGGCCGTTCACATAAGCGGGGCTCATGGGCGGCTGGTTGAGGATGCCGCGGTAGAAATCTTTCATCTCGGCGTTCTCCCCGTCCCAGGGCCAGTACGGGCGCTGTTCGTTGCGTATGTTTCCTTCCAGGTTCATGCTCATCTTCAGGTTGTCCGTCAGTTTGATATCGAGATTGGAGCGGAGGTTAAAACGTTTGTAGTCGATGTGGTCAAACACGCCGCTTTCGTAGTAGTAGCCGAGGGATACAAAATAGTTCACACGGTCCGTGCCACCGTTCACGCTCAGGTTGTGCTGGGTGAGCTTGGGGTCTTTCTGCACGAGTTTGAACCAGTCCGTATTGATCCTGCCGGACTTGTATACTTCCAGTTCATCGGGTGTGAACCAGCGGGGGTCTGTTTCGGGGACGTTCTGCGTGCGCAGGCCATCATTCTGATAAATGGCGTGCTGGTAGCTGTTCAGTCTTTCCGGGATGCGTGTGGGCGAAAGAGTGCCGGCATACGCTGAATAGCTGAATTTAGGCGCGCCGTTCTGCCCGCGTTTCGTGGTGACCATGATCACCCCGTTGCCGCCCCGGGAGCCGTAAACGGCCGCGGAAGCAGCGTCTTTGAGCACGGAGATGGTCTCTATATCATTCGGGTCGATGGCGTCGAAGTCTGCTTTGATGCGTACGATCCCGTCTATTACGTAGATCGGGTTGTTTGCACCGGCTTCCAGTGTGCTGCGGCCCCTTACCTGTACGGGGGAACTTACGCCGGGGATGCCGCTGGGGCTGTAGGCGAACAGGCCCGTGAGGCGTCCGGCGAGCGCGTTGGAGATGTTGGACACCGGTACGTTGGAAATATCTTTTCCTGAAATGGCGCTCACCGAGCCCGTCACATGCGCGCGTTTCTGCGTGCCGTAACCTACCACTACCACTTCATTCAACCCTTTCTGATCTTCTTCCAGCACCACGCCTGTCTCGGACTTTCCGTCCGGTGTAATGGTTTTGGGCAGGTAACCGATAAAAGAAAAAAGCAGGCTGGCATTGTCCGGGATCGTAAGCTCGTATATCCCTTCCCCATTGGTAACAGTACCTGTGGCACTGGCCTTGCCGGCGTTTCCCCCGAGCTGTACTTTTACCGTCACGCCGGGCAGGGGCTCGCCTTTGGCGTTGGTCACTTTACCGCGCACGGTCTTGTCCATCACCGCCTGGCCTTCCGGCGTGATCACCACCAGTTCTTTCCCCACCAGTTTGAAGGTAAGAGAGGTGTTTGCCAGGATGCTGTTGAGCACGTCGCGGAAAGGTGCGTCCGTATATTGCAGGCTCACCCTTTTGTCCGCCGGCAGCGTCTTTTCGCTGTAGAGGAAACGCAGGCTGGTTTTCTTTTCCAGCTCAGCAATAGCCTTCCCGACGGTGACCCCGTCCAGGGCGAGGGTCACCTTAACGTCCTGCGAATACACGCCGGCGCTCACTTTCATACAAGCCAGGAAAACGATCAGGAAAGAAAGCTTCATACAAAGGAGTAGTTGTTTCCGGGAGACGCCGGGCCAGGCCAATACAGGCATGGCACGGGCTTTCCCCGCATGAAATCGTGGTTTTTTCATAAATTCACCGTTGAATTAAGTTAAACAATTGGTATAGGGCCGGCCTATCCGCCGGCCTGCTGATTGAAACAATTCGGCGGAGGGGGTTGCAGCTCTCTCCGCTTTTAATTTCAGCGCATCGTACAGTTTCTACGTGGTGTTAGTCATAATAGTCAGTTTAAAGCCGTTAGCCGGCTGATCCTGGTTAATAAATGGTTACAATACCGGAGGCCGGTTCCCGGGTTATACGATAACGGAAAGGATGAATCAGCTGCATGGCTTTCAGCGCTTCTTCCAGCGATTCGCCGGCGAAGGCGCCCGTGAGGCGGAAGTCTTTCAGCTCTTCGCGCTCAAACCGGAACTTCACATTATACCAGCGTTGCAGACGTTTGGTAAGCTCCTCAAAGGATTCGTCGCGGAAAGTGAGACGGTTCTGCACCCAGCCTGTTTCCACGTACACGGCGGTGTCTTCCACCGGCAGCGGCTCCAGCGCGGAAACGGAGAATACTTCAGGGCCTTGTGGCTGGTTGCCCGCAGGGCGGTTGAATATGGTAAGTTTTTGTTTTGGTTCCAGTAAGATCTTCCGGTTTGCCTGCCCTGGCAGCAGCACTTCAATGCTGCCGCGGATGAGCGTAGCTTCGGCGAACCGTTCATCGGGATAAGCGCGCACGTTAAAAGCGGTGCCCAGCACATGAATGCGCAGCTTCGGCGTCTCGATCACAAACGGCCGTTCCGCATCTTTCGCCACATCAAAATAGGCTTCGCCGCTCACCTGTACCTCGCGGACGCTACGTTTGTTCATATCATTATCATACACCAGTTTGCTGCCGCTGTTCAGCATCACCACAGAGCCGTCCGGCAGGGTGATGCGGGTGCGGGCGCCGTAACGGGCATGTACCTCGCTTATGTGCTCACGTTCCGCCAGCGGAGCTTCTTCTTTTTTGCCCCAGTGCAGCCAGGAAAAACTCCCCAGCATCAGCAGCACTGTAGCGGCGGCCGTCATCCAGGGCCAAAGTTTGCGCTGCCTGGCCGGTTGTGCTTCTGTTTCGTCCAGCATGCCCCACTGATGCCGGAAGGCCTCTTCCGCTTCAGCATCCGCATCGTCCCGCGGCGGTGCCGGCCACAGGCTGCCCATTACTTCCATGGTGAAACGTTCCTCAGGGTGCCGGCGCGTCAGTTGCTCCAGTTCCTCAAGCTCCTCCGGGGTGGCTTCCCCTGCTATTTTACGGCTCATCAGTTGCCATATCCTGTCTTTGTACATGTGGTTTTACAGCCCGTTTATATCTATAAGGACAACGGGAAAAGAAGAATCTACCAAAAGGAAGGAAAAAATATTTTCAGCCCTCGGTACGGGGCACGGGGCGGCGGGTCATGTCCAGGTGAATGGCCTGGCTGATCTTTTTAAAGGCAATGGCCATCTGGTTGTCTATCGTGTTCACGGAGATATCTAGGATGCTGGCCACTTCTTTGTATTTCAGGCCGTCTTCGCGGATGAGTTTGAAGATGAGCTTGCAGCGGGGCGGCAGCTGGTCTATGGCGGAGCGCACGCGGTTCACCAGTTCCGCGGAAATAAATAACTGTTCCGGATCCATGGCAAGCGGGCCCATGCTCACGCTTACGTCGTCCAGGCTGAGGGTGGCCTGGCGGTGCTGTTGTTTGAGATAATTGAGGGAAATGTTCCGGGCGGATACGTAGAGGTACACACGGATATTGTCTATGCCCGGCAGCTGCCCACGGTTTCGCCAGATGTTCACCAGCACGTCCGCGGCGATCTCTTCGGCCTGTTCGGGAGATTTCACGATGGCCAGGGCAAACTGTTTCAATGGTTTGTAGAACCAATGGAACAGCCGCCTGTACGACTGCTGGCAACCAGCTGCCGCGATCTGCCGCAGGCACATGTCTAATTCTTCACCGCTGTACATAAAGGCTCTTGCTACGTGGATGTGTGTGTAGGGCAAAATAGTAAAACCGGTCTGGCGGGGCGTATAGTATTTGCGCGAATAGTGATCTGATTTTAACGCATTCAGTTAAAGCGGGTTAGAGGCGGTATTGGCCGGTAAAGTGTAAAAAACGCATTTGTTAACGCGTAAAAAGTAGCCGTTGGGCCACTGCCCTGCAAATTGTTAAAGGCATCACCGTTAACAACTGATTAACATAAATGATGTTTCTTTGCAATTATACTTGCAACGATATTCTAACCCCAATTTATCCAAATAGCAGAGCGCCTGCGCATCTTATAGTCCAATTTAACTTGAGTAATCCGGCCGCCTGTCCCACAAGGGAAGGCGGCTTTTCTTTTCCTTGTAATGCTGTACTGCAATGCTTTATGTGAAAACTGAGCGGGTGGAAATGCGGCGGGTTCATGCCGGAAGAACGGATTCAGCGGGATCGTGAAAACTTGTTAATACCTATTTGGGGTTACCCTCTGGGTAGCCTCTTATTTTGTTAATGATAACGAAAAAAATGACATTTCTTTAACACTGCATTAACATCAATAAGGAAACTCAAACTGTAATATTGACCTCAGATTTTCGCTCCAAGTTAACCATCAAAAAGGCAACCATACTTCTGAGTGGTTGCCTTTTTATCAAAGTTCCGTACTGAAAAAATAATGCAGTGTGGTATGTTAACTTAGAATATGAGCCATTAAGAGAACAACATTAGAGTTAACCAAATTTAAATACATGCGTATGTCAATTACCGTTACATTATGAACAAGACACAGTGAATAATTTCCGGACACAGCCTGACATAACTATTTTTCCAATTTAGCTAAACCCCCAGTTGATCCAATGCCAAAGCGTTATTTTGAAAGACTACAGACCATCGACTACCTTATCCGCATCAAAGGCACGGGTAAACCCGCGCAATTAGCGAAACGCCTGCGGATCTCCGAACGCACACTTTATGAGTTCCTGAAACTCATGAAAGATCTTGGAGCGCCTATCGAATACGACAGGTATAAGGAAAGTTATTATTACGGAGAAAAAGGCGGCTTTAATATCAAGTTCACCAAGTTGCTCGCCGGTTTAACCGCCGCGGCCACCTGAAGTGTTTTGCCCGGCCTAGAGGATCTTATCTGAGAGACGCCGGGCACACATCCCGCTGGTTAACAAACAATTAACTCCGCTATTTTTAGCAGTAAGCTATTTTGTTGCCCGTTATTCACGTAACAAGCAACAGAATAGCTTTTGTTTTTTATCACACCGGAAGATATTTCTCATACTTACAGACATCCATCAAGTGCTGGCCCCAAAAGCATCACTGCTTTTCCGAGCAATCCTTTTTATACTGTACCAGTATAAAACGACAGGTTCCTTTCCAGTTACCTGTACACCTTTTTGCGGATCAGCCTTCCAGGGAACAAAAAGGCTTTTTCACACACGGTTCAGATCAGATGATCTATCTATGATGCAAGACAATGCAGGTTTCTTTTCAGTCACCTGCCGTCTTACCTTCCGATCCATTCCCCCGCCTCCGCCACTTCACCGGCGCGGCGCTCCACCTGGGGCCGCGCACCAGGGCATAGTCATGCCGGTCCAGGTAGATCTTCATCAGTTTCACCTCCCTCCCGTTCACCCGCCAGATATAGTTATCCGCCAGCGGGTACCAGGGCTTGCCTCCAGCCGTGTCTGACAAGTGACGCGGAACGATACGGAGATGCAGCAGGCTGTCTTCCACAGAAAAGTCCTCCAGCGAAAAATACCACTCCCGGCGCGGGTCTTTTACCACCACCGTCAGTATAAAATCATTGCCGAAACGCATGGGAAAGGTATCTGTTACCGAAGCGCCCGTGGGGTCTATACAATCCGCCACCTGCAGGCTGTCCCGCAATACATACACGTAAAAGTCTCCCGGCCTGGAAGCGGCGCCCGCGGCGGGCAGGGCGCCATTCAGTACGGGCTGGCCGCAGGGCGTATAAAAGCGGTAGCCCATTACCATTTCATAGCTGACCAGGGCGGGCGCTTCCATTTTAGGGGTGCAGGCGAATAAAAACAAACTGCCGCAAATAACAGGGATGAGCCGGTGCATCTTGTAATTTAACGATAAAATGGAATAACAATTTATTGACAAAGGAAATGGTGTGCCTGCTAATGGGATTTTCGCTTTTTTCGGGCCTGCATTCGCAACTGCTTCTGAATTCAGGGAATAGCCTTTACATTTAGTAACATGAACCACGTGCTACTAACGGCGGCGTTACTGACCGCCGGCCTTACCGCGTCCGCCCAGAAGCCGGACGCCATTCTGCGTTTTAATGAACCGGCCGCCCATTACCAGGAATCCCTGCCGCTCGGCAACGGGAAAATAGGCGCCATGATCACCGGCCACCCCGTAAAGGACAGGATCATGCTGAACGAGATCAGTATGTGGTCCGGCGGCGTACAGGACGCGGACAACGATACCGCTTACCGCATCCTTCCCCGTATCCGCGAAAGCCTGCTGGCCGGCAGGAACAAAGAAGCGCAGCAACTCCTGCAACAGTATTTTGTCTGCAAAGGACAAGGCTCCGGCCATGGCAACGGCGCCAACGTACCGTTCGGCGCTTACCAGACCTTCGGCGATCTCACCCTTCAATGGAAAGACACGCTCAGCCCCTGGACCGGCTACCGCCGCAGCCTCAACCTCGAAACCGCCGTGGCCCGCACCACCTGGCAAAGGAACGGCGTCACTTTCACACAGGAAGCCTGGGTGAGCATCCCGGACAATATCCTGGCGGTAAAGATCACTGCCAGCCGCAAAGGCAGCATCTCGTTCACCGCCGCGCTCAGCCGGAAAGAACACGCCAACGTGCAGGCGAAAAACGGCCTGCTTGAAATCCAGGGGCAACTGCCTGACGGCAACCGGCCGGGGCTGAAGTTTGCCGGCGCCCTGCAGGCAAAGATCACCGGCGGCAAACAACTGGCGCAGGACGGCGCGCTCCGTGTGGACAATGCGGATGAATGCCTGCTGATCTTCAGCGCCGCCACGGATTACAACATGGAGGACTATACGCAAAAACTGGCGGAGCCCCTGCCCCGCGTGCTGCAAACCATCCGGCAATCCGCCGCGCGCCCTTACGCACAGCTTTACAAATCACAGCAGAACGGTTATCTCCCCCTGTTCAACCGCGCCCGCTTCAGGCTGGATGCGGTGGCCCCGGGTACAGATACGATGTCCACCCCGGCGCGCCTGGCGCGTTATTACGACCGCCAGCCTGACCCGCAGCTGCCCGTGCTGTATTACAACTTCGGCCGGTACCTGCTCATCGGCTCGTCCCGCCCGGGCAACCTCCCGGCCAACCTGCAGGGCCTCTGGGCGCCGGAATACCAGACACCCTGGAACGGTGACTATCACATCAATATCAACCTGCAAATGAACTACTGGCTGGCACCCATCACCGGCCTGCAGGACCTCTCTGAACCGCTGCATCACTACATACGCAACCTTGTAACACCCGGCGCCAAAACCGCCAAAGCATATTACAACGCACCCGGCTGGGTAGCGCATGTGATCACCAATCCCTGGGGCTTCACCTCCCCCGGCGAAGGCGCGGACTGGGGCTCCACGCTCACCGGCGGCGCCTGGCTCTGCGAACATCTCTGGGAACATTACCGGTTCACCAAAGACACCGCTTTCCTCCGCCAGTACTACCCCGTCATGAAAGGCTCGGCCGAGTTCCTGAAAGCCATCCTCATCGAAGAGCCGCAGCATGGCTGGCTGGTGACGGCGCCTTCCAACTCGCCGGAGCACAGTTTTGTAATGCCTGACGGCACCAGGGGCAGCACCGTGATGGGCCCCACTATCGACATGCAGATATGCCGCGAGCTGTTCGGCGCCTGCATAGAAGCAGCCCGCATCCTCGGCACCGATACCGCCTGGAGCAGGGAACTGGCGGCAGTGCGCAGCAGGCTGGCGCCTAACCAGGTAGGGAAAGACGGCGACCTGAACGAATGGCTGCACGACTGGAAAGACGGCGAACCGAAACACCGCCACGTATCCCATGCATACGGCCTCCATCCTTACGACGAGATCACCCCCTGGGGCACGCCGGAACTGGCAGCTGCCATCCGCGAAACGCTCCGCCAACGGGGCGATGACGGCACAGGATGGTCCCTGGCATGGAAAATAAACTTCTGGGCGCGCCTGGGCGATGGCGATCATGCGCTGGAACTGATCCACAAGCTGCTGCGCCCGGTGCCTCCGGAGAAACCACGCGGCGGCGGTTCTTACCCTAACCTGTTCTGCGCCCACCCGCCTTTCCAGATAGACGGGAACTTTGGCGGTGCGGCAGGCATCGCGGAGATGTTGCTGCAAAGCCATGGGGACACCTCCGTGATCAGGATGCTGCCCGCCCTGCCCACCGAAGCCGGATGGCAGAAAGGCAGCGTAAAAGGCCTGCGCGCACGCGGAGGGTTTGTGGTGGATATGGAATGGAATAAAGGGGTTATCACCAAAATGACCATCCTTTCTGAAAAAAGCAGCACCTGCCGGCTGCTGCTGCCGGCAGGAAGGCGGATAAACGGCTTTAAGGGAAGCATTATGGCCCAGCCGGCATCCACTGCCCGCGTGGTGGAATTCCCGACCTTAAAAGACGTGAAATACACACTACAGTAGATTTAAAACTGACCATCATACCCGGAGGCTGCTTCATTTTCCCTGAAAGCAGCCTCTTTTGTTTTCCCTCCCTCAAAATCTTCCACCCGCCGCCCCGATCTTCCGTTCATTCAATTTCCCCTGATTCATTCCGGCCGAACGCATAGTTTTGCCTCCATGAAGATCAGGTACAGATACTGGGCATGTCAATTGGGAGGCTGGGGCCTTTTCACCTACCTCTGGAACAATATCCGGGCGGGTGATGGTTTTGCTTTCAGAACGGACGTGTTTGGCGATAAGGACTTTTATTCCGCTTTTGCCATCGGCGTTTTCGCCACACACCTGCTGTACCTGTACCTCCGCAAACAACAGATCCAGCGTTACCGGCTGGGAGCGGTCTTTATGAAAGTATGGGCTGCGGTATGCCTTACCGCCCTGCTGATCGTATCGCTGATGACCGGTATCACCATCCTGGAAGAAGGCGGATGGACCGCTTTTTTTTCATCGCTGGACAAGTCTATGAACACCCAGGACATGAAGGGGCTGGGAAATTCATTCGTGCTGGGCATGATCTACGTAGCCTTATGGTTCATCTGGCAGCTGGTGGTCTGGGGCTGGGTGATCATTTATTTCAGCCTTTTGCAGGGCCGGTTCAGGCGCATAGAGCTGGAAAATGAAACCAGGCTGAAACAGGCGGAGCTGGACAATCTCAAAACAAAACTGAACCCGCATTTCCTTTTCAACGCGCTCAGCAGCATCCGCAGCCTGATAGGCGAAAACCCCGCCAGGGCGCAGCAGGCAGTGGGCGAACTGGCGGAAGTACTACGCAGCGCCATGCTTTCCGGGCAGCAGCAGCTCATTCCATTCGGGAAAGAACTGGAAGTGGTACAGCATTACCTGGCCATTGAAAAGATCCGGTTTGAAGAGCGGCTGAAAGTTCATTACACTACCGACCCGTCCATTCATACCCAAACCATGCCGCCCATGCTGCTGCAAACGCTGGTGGAAAACGCCATCAAACACGGCATCTCAAGGCTGGCGGCAGGTGGGGAGATCAACATCACTGCCGCCCGGGAAGGCACGATGTTCGTACTCCGCGTGGAAAACACCGGGCAACTGGCGGATACCGTATCCGGCACCGGGTTTGGCATCGAGGGCACGGTCAAAAGGCTGGCGCTGCTGTATGGCGACAAGGCATTTTTCACTATTCATAATACCGCGCAGCACACCGTTTGCGCCACCGTAAAACTCCCCGCCGCATGATTGAAGCAGTGATCATAGACGATGAAAGGCTGGCGCGAAAAGACCTTCGCGCAGTGCTTGAAAAATTCCCGCAGGTAAAAGTGACCGGTGAAGCGGCGAACGTGGCCGAAGCCCTGGTACTGTTAAAAGACCTCCGCCCCCGGGTGATCTTCCTGGACATCGAAATGCCGGAAGCCAATGGGTTTGCCTTGCTGGAACAGCTGGAAACCGTGCCCGAAGTGATTTTCACCACCGCCTACGATGCGTACGCCATCAGGGCTTTTGAGGTGAACGCGCTGGATTACCTGCTGAAACCCGTAACGGAAAAACGGCTGGGCGAAAGCCTTGACAGGCTGGAAACCGCTACGGCCACCACTACTTCCTCCGCTTCATCCTACCTGGACATCCACGAAAAAATATTCGTAAAAGACGGCGACCGCTGCTGGTTTGTACCGCTTTCCGAGATCCGCCTCCTGGAATCGGCCGGCAACTACATCCGCCTGTGTTTCGGGAAACATGCGCCCCTGCTGGGCCGCAGCCTGAACTCGCTGGAGCCGCGGCTGGACCCGAAACACTTTTTCCGTACCAGCCGCAAGCATATCGTGAACCTTGAACATGTACAGCAAATCACCGCACTCGATAATTCCCTGTTGGAACTGGAACTGACAGACGGCACCCGCATCCCGCTGAGCCGGCGGCAGTCCATGCTTTTCCGCGAGCTGCGCGGCATCTGATCATTCATATTAAAACGCTACTGATGAAACGACACCTCCTGCCGTTAATGGCACTGTCATGCCTGTTATTCTCCGTTGCAAACGCCCAAACCACGGGCACGCCTACACAAAAATCCGTGACCGCTCCGCTGAAAAAAACATCCGAAGCGCCATCCACCCGCACATCGCCCCGTAAGCCCGCCCCTGCCCGTCTGCAGCCGGCGGATATCCGTAAAATATTGCCGTTGCGGTGCATGGCTCCGGGCCAGGGATACGAAGACCTGGTGCCTCTGAAAAAAGGACTCGCTGATGTCCGCATCCTCGGCGCGGGCGAAGGCACACACGGTACACATGAATTCTTCACCTTCAAACACCGCCTTTTTGAATTCCTCGTGAAAGAAATGGGATATACCGTATTCGCTATTGAAGACGGCATCTACGGCTCTGCGCTTATCCAGCGTTACATCACCACCGGAGAAGGCGACCCGAAAGCCATCCTGCAAAACGAATTCCATGACGTATTCCAGGTGCGGGAACTGCTGGACCTGGTGGAATGGATGCGCGGCTACAATGCCACCCACGATATCAAACTCACCTTCACCGGCTTCGACTGCCAGCAGCTGGATGCCTATGTACGCGGCATCAGGGAGGTGACGGAGAAATACCAGTTTACCGGCTTCCTTCCCCTCACCGGTTACATCGCGCCTGAAAACGATTCGGCATGGCAGGCTTATATTGAAACGAGGATCATCGCGGACAGTATTGCGCAGCACATGCCCGCGCGGCCCGTCAATATTCCAGAAAAAGAATGGGAACTGGCGGTGTGTTATCTTCAGAACATCCAGGCGGGGCTGCACCAGTTCACGGCCAAAGACTGGCTGCCCATGCTCAATACACGCGACTCTATGATGGCGCTCAATGTACAAAGGATCGTGACACAACACCCGGGTGAAAAGATCATGCTTTGGGCGCACAACGGGCATGTAGGCAGCTGGCACGGCTCCCTGAAAGACTTCAGCACACTCGGCGGGAACCTTAAACAACGTTATGGCAATACCTACCAAAGCCTGGGCTTCAGCACCGGTTCCGGTAAGTACCGCGCGAGGTCGGGACAAATACAAAAAATGACAGAAGATAATCAGCTTGCCGCCCCGGTGCCCGGCAGCATTGAATTGCAGCTGCATCAAACAGGCATCTCCCTGTTGTATTTCTCTACGCATGCACTGCCTTTGGATGGGAAGTTGCGCATGATCGGTTCAATAGCTGACACGAATCAATTCACACAAGACCCGGTAGCTATCACCAGTTTGTTCGACTGGCTGGTGTATGCGGACAAGACCAGCTTTGCGCAAGGGCTCTGAATACAAGCTCTTTTCGTTAAATTACATACAACCAAATCCCTTGTATGTACACCTGCAAAATATTAAGGCTCCTGCCTGTCCTGTGCCTGCTGGCGGTAATGCCCGCCAGGGCGCAGGACAGTATAGCCGCTCCCGTTACCTTCCGGGAAGACACCCTGTTCAGCTTTTTATCCGCCCCGCACAACCTCAGCCTCAGGGAACGCGCCGTACTCGTGACCGACCGCATCCGCACGATATACGAAGAGCCGGACTTCAGCGCGGATTCCATCCTGTTGCAGCACGACAGCCTTGCTTCCCGCATCACGTACCGCGGCCAGGTGATCGCCACGATCACGGACGCGGACGCCTCCTTCTCCGACCTGGACCGCAAAGCACTGGCGCAGAATTACCTGCTGGTGATACAGGAAAAACTGGACACGCTTAGTTCTTTCACCGGCATCAAACACATCCTGACCTTTACAGCCGAAGCTCTGGCGGTGATCGCCGGGCTGATACTGATCATCTGGCTGCTGAACCGGCTGTTCAAACGCATCCGCTCCCGGTATGCGCGTAAAAATTATAAACCCTTTGTGGCAGGCGGCTACACCCTGCTCACAGCGGACCGTGTGCGCAGCGTCATGCTTAAAGTGCTTGGCATCATCCGCATCCTGCTGATCCTGATTATCATATATTTTACCCTGCCTATCCTCTTCAGCATCTTCCCCTGGACGGAAAGGCTGGCGGACAAACTGCTCGCTTATGTGCTGAACCCGTTAAAAAGCATCCTGAAAGGCATACTGGATTATGTCCCCAACCTGCTGACCATACTGGTGATCTATCTTTTCACCCGTTACATCATCAAAGGCGTGAAGTTCATGGCCGGGGAAATAGAACGCGGTGTACTGAAGATCAAAGGTTTTTACCCGGACTGGGCGCAGCCTACTTATAAGATCGCAAAAGCTTTGCTGTATATCTTTATGTTCGTGGCCATATACCCTTACCTGCCGGGCTCCGGCTCTGGCGTATTCCAGGGCGTAACGGTGTTTCTCGGCCTCCTCGTCTCGCTGGGCTCTTCGTCTGCCATCGCCAATATGGTGGCGGGCGTAGTGATCACCTATATGCGCCCCTTCCGTATCGGGGAACGGATACAGGTAGGCGATGTAACCGGCGATGTGGTCGAAAAAACGCTGCTGGTCACCCGGCTGCGCACGATCAAAAACGAAGACATCACCATCCCGAACGCCGTGATCCTGAGCGGCCGTACCATCAACTATTCCACCTGCTCCGAAGATCGCGGGCTGATCCTGCACGCGGCCATCACCATCGGTTACGATACGCCCTGGCGCAAAGTGCATGAGCTGCTGCTCAATGCCGCGGCCAAAACGGAAGGCCTCCTCCAGGACCCTAAACCCTTTGTATTACAGACGGCCCTCGGCGACTTTTATGTGAATTACGAGCTGAACGTGTATACGCACAACGCTGCGCAGATGGCTGTGTTGTATTCACATCTTTATGAGAACATCCTGGACAGTTTTCATGACCAGGGCTACGAGATCATGTCGCCCTCCTTTCATGCCATCAGGCAGAATACGGAGCCGGCGGTGCCTGGCGGCAAACCGGAGCCGCCCGCTTTCAAATAGAAAGGAATTATTGTACTTTGCTCTTTATGAAACGGACATTGCTGTTCTTACTCCTCCTGGCGGGAAGCGCCCTGTATGCGCAGGACAAAAAAAGCCCCCTGCCCTTCCTCGATTCCGTGACGGACTTCCACGGCTTCACCTGTTACGAAGGCCGCTTTGAAGGCCGCAAAGCCTGTGTGGTAGTACCCAATGGCGAACCGGCCAAAGGCAAACCCTGGGTATGGCGAACCCGTTTCTGGGGCCATGAGCCGCAGTCGGACAGCGCGTTGCTGGCACGTGGCTATTACGTAGTGTATTGCGACGTGGCGGAACTGTTCGCCAACGAAGAAGCCCTCGGCATCTGGGACCGTTTTTACCAGCAGCTGCAAAAGGCCGGCCTTCATCAGAAAGCAGCCATGTTTGGCATGAGCCGCGGCGGCTTCTACGCTTACCGCTGGGCCGTGCGATACCCTGACCGTGTAGCCTGCGTGTATGCGGATGCGCCCGTGCTGGACATCCGGAGCTGGCCGCTGGGAGAAGGGAAAGGCCCGGGAAGCGCCGAAGTATGGGAAACATTTAAAAAGGATTTCGGGTATAAGACCGAAGAAGAAGCCCGCCGGTTCAAAGGCAACCCGCTGGACCTGGTGCCGGAGATCGTAAAAGGCGGTTACCCCATGCTGCATATCTGCGGCGATGCGGACGAGTTCGTACCGATCGACGAAAACACCGACCCGTTCGAGAAAAAAGTGCTGGCAGCGGGCGGCAGGATACAGGTGATCCGCAAGCCAGGCGTAAAGCACCATCCTCATAGCCTGAAAGACCCGGCCGTAATAGTGACTTTCGTCATGTCTGCCTACAGATAGGCCCGCATGCGTTATCTTTGCCTTTAACGCAAACGAATACCATGTTCCACTTCGGCCAGCGGCAAACCCTTGTTATTTCCATCTTTATCATGCTGGTAACGGCATGCCTGCTGGTGTGGCGCCCCGATTACAACTTCTTCGACGGCGGGCTCATCACAGCCATCCTGCTGACCATTTTTATCAAAAAAGACGCGCCCACACGTTTTATGGGCATTGCGTGCACCATACTGGTAGTGGTGATAGCCTGCCTGCCCCACAGGAACCCGAACCTCGCGGAAGTATTCATAGAACACTTTTTCTCGCTTATCCTTGTGATCAGTTCCACCCTGCTGGTATTGTTCCTCAAACGGTTGTACCGCACCATGCAGGAGCTGAACCAGGCGCTGGAAAAGGAAGTGGAGAAAAGAACCGCCAATCTTGAGCTGGCCCTTTCCCACCTCGCCTCTTCGCAGGCCGAGCTGAAAGATGCGCTGGAAAAAGAAAAAGAACTAAGCGAGATCAAATCCCGTTTTGTATCCATGGCCTCCCACGAGTTCAGGACGCCGTTGAGCGCCATCCTTTCCTCCGCGGCCCTGATCGGCAAATATCCTTCTTCCGAAGACCAGCCCAGGCGCGAAAAACACGTGCAGAAGATCAGGGATTCCGTGATACACCTCAATGAATTGCTGGAAGACTTCCTATCGCTGGGGCGCATCGAGGAAGGGAAGATACACGTGCATCCCGAAAATATTTCCATGTACAACTTCTCCCACGAAACCGCCGAAGAAGTGCAGGGCCTGCTGAAACCCGGGCAGGTACTGGATGCCGATGTACAGAACGACCTCCAGGTAACCTCGGACAAACGGTTGCTGAAACATATTTTTGTGAACCTGCTCACCAACGCTTCCAAATTTTCACCCGAGGGAACGTCCATCCACTGGAAGGTTTGGGAGGAAAACGGTCACATCCACGCGATCGTGCAGGACCATGGCATGGGCATTCCCGAGGAAGACAAAGCATACCTGTTCAGCAGCTTTTTCCGCGGCCGCAATGTGACCAATATACAGGGCACGGGCCTCGGGCTGCATATCGTAAAACGGTATGTGGACATGCTGCACGGCCGCATCAGCGTGGAGAGCGAGCTCAACAAAGGCACCAAGATCATTATCAACTTTCCAAATCATCAGACCATATGACAGCCACAGCCACCATCCTGGTAGTAGACGATCATCCCGGCATCCGCGAGAACGTTGCGGAAATACTCACGCTCGCAGGTTATAACGCACTGGAAGCAGAGAACGGCAAACAGGCGATAGAGATCGCGCGGGATAAGCAGCCGGACCTTATCGTGTGTGACATCATGATGCCAGAGCTGGACGGCTACGGCGTATTACACATGCTTCGCAAGTATCCCGAAACAGAACATATCCCTTTCATTTTCGTCACCGCCAAAACGGACCGCAGTGACTTCAGGAAAGGCATGGAAATGGGCGCGGATGATTATATCACCAAACCTTTTGAAGACGTGGAACTGCTCACCGCCGTGGAAACCCGGCTGAAAAAACAGCAGTTCCTGGAAGAAAAATTCGCGGCGGCCCGTACACAGTCTATCGGCACCATGCTGCAGGACTGGCAGGCCTCAGGCCTGTTGCAGCTCAACCTGGATGCCTACGACGTGCTACAGTTCTCCAAAAAACAACCCGTATACCGCGAGGGCAAACACCCGCAGTTCCTCTATTACGTCAAAAGCGGCAAAGTAAAAGCCTACCGCATGAACGACGACGGCAAGGAATACATCACAAATCTTTTCGGCGCGGGCGATTACTTCGGGTATGTCCCCCTCCTGGAAGACCATCCCTACGATGAAAACGCCGAAGCCCTCGATAACACCGAGCTGGTGCAGATACCCAAAGAGGTATTCCTGGAGCAGCTGCTGAACGACATCAGCGTGGCGCGCACTTTCATTAAACGGATTGCGATGGAGGTAAAAGAAAAAGAAGACCGCCTGCTGCAGCTCGCGTACGATTCCCTGCGCAAACGCGTGGCCAACGGCCTGCTGGCTATCCACGACAAACTGCACCTGGAGCAGCAGCCCGACGCCCTGATAGAGCTTTCCCGTGATGATATCGCGCGGTTTGTGGGCACAGCCACGGAATCACTGATCCGTACGCTGAGTGATTTTAAGTCCGAAAAACTGATCGAGATGCAGGGGACGCGGATCAGGATTGTGCAACCGGAATTGTTGAGGAAGTTATTGTATTGAGGCTAGTCTGATACTATTTTAACCATTCTTCTCCTTGCTCTATCGTTGCTCTCTCCTTCGACGATCCTTGCTCTATCGTTCGACATGGCATATAGTGAATATATTATCACTTTACATAAAAAAGGAAGGCCGCCCAATGCAGGCGGCCTTCCTTTTTTATCAATCTTTCCATTTCACATTGTAAACCTTCAATTCCTTTATCTGTCCCTTAAAGGCATTCTTCGTATCCCCGATGCGTTGCAGCGGGAAGTACAACGTCTGCACTTTCGCCATCTTGTCTTTTGTATTGGTGAACGTATAGAACTGGCCACGCAGATCGTCCTGCTTCTGCCCGTCCACGTACAGCGTGGTGCCGTATGCATCGCCGGTAATGCGGATCTTTGTCCAGCGGCCTTCCGGTACGGTATAGTTAAAATTATAATTGATCCCTTCGCGCGAGAAACCCAGTTTATCCGTTCCTTCCTGCGTAAGTTTTACGACCGCATAATCCGACGAAAACAATACCGCTCCCGGTTGTTGCGGGCCCTGGGGCATGATCTCGAACTCCACAGTATAATCATAACCCATGCCTTTCAGCGGGGAAGTCACATAACTTTTACCGCCATTCAGGTGGAGGATATTTTTTGAGGCAGTGGCATTTTCTCCTTTTTCAAGATGAAAATTATCCTGCGCGCTGTTCTTCAGGTCATTGAATTTGTAATACAGCGCCAGTGAATCTTTTGAAGGTATCTTCCCAAACAGCAGGCCTGGGGCGGGAAGCAGGGTGGAGCCTTTTTTGATGAACGTTTCGAAAGGAACAGATGAGTTTGCACCGGACCACATTTTCTCGGCCAGCGTCTGCATGCTTCCAAATACGCGGTAATGCACGTCGTATTCGGTGATGCCGTTGCCGCTATGATCGTTCCACACAGCAAAGGAGCCGCCCCTGATCTTCGGGTGTCCGTAAGCAAAGGTCTGGTTGCCGATGCGGATGGGCTCCCACTGGCGGTACAACCGGTTGTTGTTGAGGAAGTCGTAATAATAACCAGCCGCGGGCACGATGTACAGCCAGCCGTCCGGTGTACTGATCAGGTCATATCCTTCCGCGATCATTTCTTTAGGGTCAGCATAACCGTTGTACCAGGCGTTGATGGTCACGCCCTTGTTACGCACCGGCGTTTCGCCTTTTGCATGCGTGAGCGAGCCCCAGAAGCGCACCTTTTTCCCAAAACCTTCCGCGTAACGGATAAAATGATCCGTGAACCTACGGAATGCCTCCGCTTCTTTTTTCGCGTATTCGTCCGTGCCGATATGCACTTCATCACCGGTAAATACAGGGTTAGGGCCGGAAAGATATTCCTTGAAGATATTCTCCACCACCGTATAGGTTTCGGGATTATTCAGATCGAGGTGATCCATGCCGTATTGTTTGCTGCCCACGGCGGGTACCGCTTTGGCGATGGATAATGAATGCGCGGGCACGTCTATTTCAGGGATGATGCGGATGCCGTAGTCCCTGGCCATCTGCTGCAATTCGATAAATTCCTTTTTGGTCCAGAAGCCGTCTTTGGCGGACAGGCCGGGATAGGTATCGTTTTCCAGCCTGAAGGCGCTGTAGGTGCTGTCCCAGTTGTCGTTAAAGAATTTCTTAAAACCGTTATCGTTCAGGTGAATGTGGAAATCGTTCATCTTGAAGTACGACATAAAACGAACGTATTGCCGCACAAATTCCATGGAGAAATATTTCCGCCCCGCGTCCAGCATAAAGCCGCGAACTTCGTATTTAGGATAGTCCCTTGCTTCTCCTTTCGGGATGCGTAGGCCGCCGGTGGAGTCTTGCGCAAAAAGCTGCAATACGGTACGTGTGCCTGCAAACAGGCCCTGGTACTGATTTGCTTCCACCCGGATGTACTCCCCGATGTTCAGCCGGTAACCTTCTTTCCCCAATGATTTATCCGCGCTCTGAAGCGTGAGATAAATATCGCCACGGTCCGGCTTGCCGGTCCTTACCTGGAAACCATGCTGGTTCGTACGCTTAAAGTCTTCGCTGGTAAGCTGCGCGGCTTTTTCCAGTTCATTTTTATAAGCAGGGTCTATGACGATGGAAGAAGTTTTCCGCACCTGATAGTACCCGGAATCACCCGCCCATTCCCGGAGGGAAGGGATCACGAACGGCTGGGCATTGCCCTTTGCAGGGCGGCTGCCGGGTATCGTTACGGCGATGTTGGGGAGTTCCGTAAGAGCGCCGTCCGATTTTTTTTCCGCAATCAGGTAGAGCTGTACGGTAGTTTCCTGCAGGGGAACGGTGATGGCACCGGTGGTATCCACTACGGGCAGGCGGTCTGTACCTTTCAGCAATAACCGGTAATCAGGATAAGGCTGCGGAAGGGATAATTGGCGCTGGCCGGGTTGTACGGCCACTTTGATGTCCTGCCTGAGCTGCAGGGTGTCCTTTAAGTTCTGGGAATAGGCCGCATACGGAATACATAGTATGCCGGCAAAGAGTAGCTGCTTCATCTGCTAAAGATTAGCAATTTTCCCGTACCGGCAAAGCTAAAATTTACAGGGAAAGTTGAATTTTTCTTTATGATTTTTGTATTGGCATGATATACTAACTGAAATGAGTTAGTCAGCTGTGCTGACTAACTCATTTCAGTTAGATATACCGACTTGAATTAAGGTTTGCAGAAAACCTGGGTAACTTTATATTTTCTGAGACCACTTCCCAGATTCAGGAAAGAAGCAGATGAATAACCAGGATCACCAACTGCAAGTTCAGCAATCTTAACGCAGCAATACTTAACAGTTGACGGAGGACATGTAAGTTGGTCCGGCTGAGAAGATGCGGTAGTTGCGGCAGTCAAGAATATTTTGCCTTGACTAAAAGCAGTAGTAGCAATGCTGCAATTGTCAACCTGAGCCAGGCTAACAGCAGGGTTAGTACCGTCAGTTACAGTAATGTTGATAAAACAGTGGGTAACGTCCCTGCTACCTGCTTTTGTAATTACAGTAACGCCAACTGCGAGTACAGCAATAAGAAAAGCAAAGCTCAATTTTAAATTTTTCATTTTGTCTTTTTTTAATGTTAACTAATAATGGTTTGTACCTGTTTTGATCAAGACGGGTAAACTTGGTTATTGCGCAATTATTTATATTAGATGATAGTTGTCAGGGTAATACTATAGATGTGTTGGAGGATACTGGGTTGAAGTTATTTTTTTGCTGCCTTTACTTGCTGCCTATACAGCACTATCCCTATAGCGGAAATTACTGTGAGAAATATATTGAGAGCCAGATGTTGAGGCCAATTTAACCATCCTACAATTCCGCCACAGTTACAGGGCAGGTTCGGCATTGTTACCATTAAATAACTGACGTACCAGGTAAAAAATACCATTAACAGGAATGAACCTATGAAGCCCAATAACCGGGTTCTTTTAAAGATTAGCAAAATAGACAAGAGGATTTCTAGCCCAGGCCCGGCTATTGCAGCTAACGTCGTAAATTTGTAAAATACCGGCGATTGCGACATTTGAATTTTGAGCGACGAAAAATCCATTAATTTACTAATAGAGGTGTGCAACCAGACGATTAAAAGTATGCCAACGATAACCTCAACAATTACTTTATTGAATTTTTGGGCCCGTTGCGGAATCGGACTTAAAGGGACTGCCTTTTCTCTCATATGAAAAAAATATGGTTAATGAATATAAACTGGAATATTCGCTTTGAAGTAGTAGAAGGATCATAAAATCAAAGTGCCTCTATGGCTTTGTTTTGTATTCTTTAGTTAGCTATTCATGCGTTGTGTCTTTTGAGCGTTATCCAAAAGTAGCTCTAGTTACTGCAGAAAGACGTCAGGCTGAGAAATATTCTGGAATATTTATAATGCGGCTATTAAATCATGAAAAAAGGGAGCGTATTACTACACCCCCTTCATAAACTATAAACAGATGATACGTATCAGGCACTATTTTTTCCATCCTTTATTTTGCTCAAGGGAAGTTTGTTCAATGACATCATCGGGTATAGGAAAAGTATATTTGTAACTATTGGGATCAAGTGTATATACGTTACCTTCTACGGTCCTAGTAACTACTTCAGCAAACTGCGGATCTTTATTTAATCGTCGGAGATCCATCCAGCGCACTCCCCTGAGAATGAGTTCTTTTTTCCGTTCCAGGAGTATCTGCTGGAGGGCTTCTTTTTGTGTTGACGCGGTGCGGTCAGTATAGTCGACAGTGTCCGACCATCTTGATTTGAGCAGCAAATTAAGATCAACCATGGCCTCCTGAACGTGATTTAGTCTGGCATTACACTCAGCTCGAATCAGATATGCTTCATCCGTTGCAAAACCGTTGAAATTATTAAATGAATAAGAGTCATAGTTCCCAATAAATACAATAGCTCCATCTGTTGGATTTTCTCTGAAAAAAAGACCTTTTCTCAAATCATTCTCGGGATACAGGTCAAACAATGATCTATCTATGAGGCCGCTGATTAAGAATGCATTTGTAAAATTACTATGAAGTATTACTTCCGGGTTATATCTCCCAATATAGTTTCCATTTGCCGGCAGGCTGTTATAATTGATTAGGGTTGATTTTATTGACAAACAATCTTTAATATATGCAAGTGACTTTTCGTATTCTCCCATACACAAATACACTCTGGACAAAAGAAAAATTGTGGATAACTGGGATGGTCGTGTAAGAATACTCTGCTGGGGAGGAAGGAGGGTAAGCGCCTCTTCCAAATCCTGTATTATTTTCTTATACGTTTCTTCAACCGTGCTCCTTTTAGAAGGTACGGACAGATCAGTATTGAGTCTGATTACAATCCCCAAATCGCTCTTTGAAGTGTTTTTATCATATTGTGGTGCATAGACATGCAAAAGTTCAAAGAACACTCTTGCCCTGTTAAAAAGAGCCTGCCCCTTTACACTTTTCCACCTTTCAGTATCGGAAGGGTTACCTGGTTCAATTTTACCCAGGCCATCCAAAATGATATTATCCCAGAGGACTTTTTCATATGACTGATTCCAGTCAGACACTGACTCATGTCGGGTTGTATAAGACCAGATATAGGCATCGGACGTACTGCCTTTTTCCGTAGACTGGTACATTACGTCCGATATATAGTGCAAATCGGATGATACTTCCCCCAATACAGGATATTGTTGAAACATACTTGGATTGTCCAGCATCCCCTGAAAGTCATCTAAGGTTTCGGGGATAACCATTCTTTTGTCTGGCTTTTCCTCCAGCCATCCTTTTGAACAGCTCGTAAGGAAAACAGACAGTGGAAATAAAACCCCGTATATTACAAATTGATAAACCTTTATCTTTATCATAAAATGTTAATTCAAAATCAGTAAATAGAATAGGTCAAAAACCTGCGTTAGAAATTGACACTTGCCCCGATCGCTATACTCCTGGGAGTAGGCAAGCTGAATCCGTTAACGTCAGGATCCAGTTTATATTTGTTAGCTCTCCATAGAATGCCGACGTTATTTGCATAAGTAAATATGGAGATATTATTAAAAGGTAATGACTTAAACTGCTGTTTTCCTAATTCGTAAGAGAGTCTGATGTCTTGCAATCTAATATGATCACCTTTTTCTACAAGAGCGTCTGAATATTTGTAAAAATTGTCTCTTGTTGGATTTATTGCAGCTGGCATTGATGGAACAGATGTTTTCGTTTCATCTCCAGCTTTTTGCCAACGAAGCGAATAATCTGAATGTCCTCCAAAATTGTTAAACAGATTACTATATGAAATTGAGTTTCTCACAAAGTAATACTTGAATTTGTAAGTGATATTGAAGGAAAAGGAAATATTTTTGTAGCTCAACGTGTTGATAAGCGAGCCAAATACACGGGGAGTTATTGAGCCTATGTATAGCAGGTCTTCTGGTTTTGCATTTTGAGACATACTTAAATAGTCTTTCTTTTCGCCTTTCAGGAACCCCATGGGATCTCCGTTTTCAGCATTAAGTCCCGCATACGGAAATGTAAACAGTTTGACAACGGGTTTTCCGATTACCGGAATGTAAAAATTTGTTAAATAACTGAACGCAGTAAGGGATTTCTGGTCGTAGTCTGTGATCTTGTCTGTATTGTAACTCAAAACTAAATTAGAACGCCAATTGACAGCCCTCCGTATGTTAATGCTATTTAATATTAAATCCACACCACTCCCCTTCATACTTGCATAGTTCCCTGTATATATAGTGGTTCCTACAGTAGGTTCTATGTTAATAGTGCCAATTAGGTTCTCTCCCGTTTTTTTATAATATTCAAGAGAACCATCCATTCGATTGTTAAAAAGTTTGAAATCTATTCCTAAATTATATGTGCCAATTCTTTCCCAAGTCAAGCCGGGGTTAGGCGCTGTCAGAATCGAAACGTAAGGTTCATTGTGGTATCCGCCAGCACCTGTAGTCGTAATTATCGCCGTTGGCAGCGCAGTGGCCTTATTATTCAGATTTCCATTATACCCATAAGTTGCTCTAAGTCTTAAATAGGGTAGCCAAAGAAGTTTATAGAAGCTTTCATCAGAAATATTCCAGCCCAATCCAGTCGACCAGAGCGGAACTATTCTTTGATTGCTTTTTGCGCCCAGGAAATTACTTTTATCAATTCTGCCGCTCAAGGTTAGGGAGTAGTTGTTATTAAAGGTATATGCGGCGTTTCCCAGATAACTTTCGAATCTGTTAAGTGAACCGCCCGCGTATTGATCATTGGGGATCCTGCCGCTTCCCAGCATTCCATTTGGACGGAGCATAAACTGGGTATTGTAATCAATGTAAGTGGCAGAACTTAGCGTGGAAGGATTATAACCATATTTCCCCTCTCCATTGAACGTATATTTTGATTCACTTGATTCATAAGCGAGGATAGCATTAATCTGATGTTTATGCCATGATTTGTTGACATTTATTTGTGTTCTTATATTCCACAAAGTGTTGTCAGAATTGTCCAAGCGAAGAATTGAGCCTAATGGTATCGGGTAAATAGTTTTTCCCGTTGGATCCTGATATGCATATGTATTGATAAGGTTTCTCGTGTTGTAGGTATTCATATTAAACTCGTTCGTAATTCGACCAATCCTTTTTTCGTACTGCCCTCGTACTTCGGCACTTATCCCCTCAAAAAATGTGTATCTGATAACCCCACCCAGACGAGTGTTGTACCGTTTGCTGCTGTTATTATTATTTTTTAGTTCATCCAATGGCCTATAATGCCAATCCAGCAATCCTGGATATCTCGCCGTATCAAGATAGGGAGTGCGGTAAGTGAAAGGCATTGGAACATGCAGGGAATTTCCATTGTTATCAGCAAGTTGAGTATACGGGGATGCCATTGTTAAGCCTGTTGCTAAGAATTGCTCGTAGCCAATCCCATTCGACTTGCTATCACTTTGAACATAGGAGATATAGGTACTTAATTCGATTTTGTCAATGGGCTTTAATGTATTTTCAAAACGTAGAGAATATCTCTGGTCTTTGTCCCCTTTTATGCTGGATCTGTTTGCATCATAACCCAAAGATACATAGTAGCTGTTTCTAGGTGTCCCCCCACTAACGTTCAAATTATATTGCTGATTTATACCCGTCTGTAGCAAGTATTTGTTGATATCATCCCTGGCGTCATGCTGGGAAAGCTCATTTAGTTTTGAGTTAGCATCCTGTTCTGTAATTTCTCCTCGTCGCTGAGCCAACATAATTTCCATTGCAGGCGAAAGCGGGAGATAGAAATCGAATAATGGGTACAGGTCATCATATTCATTGTACAGCCCTTGCTTAAATCGAGTTCTTTCGACCTCAATCGCATCTTTTGGATCAATGATATTTAAATATCCAAGATCAGGCTTCTTGATAAAATTTGTACTGGCGTTTAATTGAATGCTTGTTTTTTTATTATAGCTTCCTTTCTTCGTTTTGACAACAATAACACCATTACCTGATCTCGCTCCCCAAATTGAAGCTGAAGCAGCATCCCGAAGTATGGTAATTGATTCGATATCATTTGGATTTAAATTATTGAGCAATACCTCACCATCATTAGGATTTTCATCATATGGAAATCCATCTACCACCACCAGAGGCTTCATATTCGCATTGATGGTACTAAAGCCTCTTATAGTAAAACTAGTTCTGGCACCTTTTTCTGTTTTTAAACTGCTCGTTACATTAAGTATTCTGTCTATTATACCTGTTGAAACCGTCCGATTCAATAGTTTATTATCAAGCTGTACGAATGAACCTGTAGACCGCTCCTTGGGGATATCCTGATATCCAGTTGAAACCACCTCAAATGATTCTATTTCTCTTATTGCAGAATCAAGAACTATTTTAATCTCGGTTTTTCCGCTGATTTTCACCTGCTTTGGATCAAACCCAATAGATGAAATAACCAATATTCCATTGGCAGGCACCTGGGTAAAGATAAACCTTCCTAGCGCATCGGCACCTTGTCCTCTTGGCTGTCCTTTTAGGGATACAGTAGCACCTGGTATCGGATTTCCCTTTACATCCATCACATTACCACTAACTGTGATCTTCGGCACCGTATCCCCCACAACACCCGTCACCGTCTTCTCAGGCACCACCTCCGCCTTACTCAACACCACGCCCTTATCCTTCACCCTCCAGCTCACATTTTTTCCTTTCAGCAACACATTCATCACCTCCGCAAGCGAAGCTTTCGTGACGTTCACACTGGCGGGAACAGAGCCGTCAATAATGGAACGGCCGTAATAAAAAGTAAGCCCAGTCTGTTTCTCAATAAGTTTAAAAATATTTTCAATTGGTTGGTTCACTACATGCAGCGTGATACTGGATGTATCGTCTAATGTTGATGAAGAGGCTGCCTGTGATTTCAACGTGAGCAGGAGCAGGAATAGAAATGCCCGCCTAGCCCATGTCTGGCAAGGGTAGTGTTGTTTCATAATAAATCGTATAATTTAACAGGTAATGCTAGTCGTTTATCTGCAATGTCTAATTAGTATGCCTGGAACGTATACACATGACTGTTATAAACGAATGAATTGGTTGACTAATTTTTTTACGTTTTTTTCATGTCTGATAAAATAGCTTTCATACATCTGCGTGAAATTGATGGAGATCAATTTGTAAAGCAGCATCAGAAGAGGAAAAAAGAAGAGAGGCCAATTAAAAGACGCAGCAGGTGGCGCATTTCCCGGAAAGCACTCCGGGCCAGCGCTAACTGTGTTTTTATCGTGTCTTTCGTAAGGCCCAGCTTCGTGGCTGCCTCCTTGTACGATAAATTCTCATAGTAGTACATCAGTACCACCCTGCGCCGTTTAAAAGGTAACTTCGATAGCAGGTACTGGATCTTGAAATCAAGGTCCTTCTGTTCATCTATCGACGCTGCATCCTGAGATGAGCCGATATTCAGTAGGTCTGTTCCGCTGTTATATTCATTTCTGATAATATCACTTTTGTCCGACCGGATATACACCAGGCACCTGTTCCGCACAGATTGGTAAAGATACCCGCGGATGTCGTCAATGTTTCCCCATAGGTTAGGCGACGAACACAATTTGGTAAATACATCCTGGACAGCATCCTTGGCGTCTTCTTCGTTATGCAGAAAACTATGTGCATAGTTGCACAAAGGTTTATGATAAGCCTTGAACACCGATGTGAATACTTCCATATCTCCCGCCTGTAAGCAGGACAGTACATGCGCATTGTCCATTCCGTAGCAATGTTGAGGTAAAGGTGAACAAATAAGGGAAGAGGGGGAATTTTTGGCTTAAGTATAACTTGAAGAAAGTATTCTCAAAACATACAAAAGTTGCGCTTGAATTTGTTCCAGTCCGCACTTCAAAACTGCAAAAAAAATAAATAACAAAGGTTAACCGAATGTTAAGCCAACAAGAAAGCATCTAAGTAGGCTTGTGGCTTATGTTATTATAACAGGATTGGCTTTAACTGCTGTTTTATAGGATAATTATCAGGAATTTTACCCCTCCCGTTCACCCTTTTTTAACAGTTTTGTGTCCAGTGGTTTTCTGGGAAATTACCCCCGGATTGACAATAAATTACTGGTTTGTTAATGGTAAATTAATGACTCACATGTTTGTATCTTTGTAATGCCATCATTTACACATCCACACAACTTGCATCATTTCACATAACCTGTTACTTTTATGAACATGTTAAGCAAAGATGATCACAGGCTTGTAGTGGCTTGGAAGAACGGAAGCCAGGATGCGTTTAATGCATTATTTCAAAAATACTACGAGCCGCTGTGCCATTACGCGTACAGCTTTATCCGTGACAAAGAAGCAGCGAAAGACCTTGTACAGCAAGTGTTTACAGGTATTCTCGCGGGGCGGTTATACCTCCACCTCGATACCGGTGTAAAGAGCTACCTATACACATCCGTACACAACCGCTGCCTCCGGGAACTGGACAATCGTAAACGTCATAAATTCCACCTCACCCGGTTTGAACAAACCATCCCCCTTGCCGAATCCCCGGATTTTGACATGGAGGATGAACAAATGAGCCACCACACTGCCTTAAAGGAATTAATTGCCGGGTTGCCCAAACAACGGCGCACCGCTATCGAACTATTTTACCTGGAGGGACACAAACAAGTTGATGTAGCCCGGAAAATGGGTATCGCGCTGTCCAGCGTCAAAACACACCTCCAGCTGGCCCTCGTCACCCTCAGAGAAAAATTACATAATTCCTGAGTTTAGGAATTTTTCACCCTGAAAGGGATAGTTTTGCATCTTATATAATGATGAAAGATAATTTGCGTTTATACGAGCTCCTGTTAAAGCAGCATTATGGAGAACTGATACCCGATGAAGAAGAGGAACTTAAGGCCTTCGAAGCCCTTAATCCCCGTTTCCACGAATATCAGGCCGAGGTGCAGCGGGTGCCTAAAGAAGAAGCCGTAGCTTTTTCCAGCAGCATCGACTCTGATGCGGAGCTTCAGAAGATTTTCCGGCGGGTCGCAAAGATGAAACAGAGAGGCAGGGTAAGAAAGATTCTGGCTGGTACTGCCGCAGTTGCCGCGGCTGCCATGCTTGTTATTTTTCTTCGTCCCGAGAGAGAAGTGTCTGTATACCAGGCATCTACCCCCCCCCCCTATTCCGGTGCCACCCTCACTCTGGCTAACGGCGAGCTGATCGCCATGAAAGATACCGGCCATCAAACCGTCCTTGCAGGCTCAACAGCCCTCAACAATACCAACCGCTCACTCACCTTCGGCGACGGCCAACCGGAAGCCGGAAACGGCCTGAATACGCTTACCGTACCCGCCAAACTCGATTTCCAGATAGAACTTGCCGACGGCACCAAAGTATGGCTGAACAGCACTACCCGATTCCGTTTCCCTTTCCACTTCAACGGCGAAACCCGCGAAGTATACATAGACAAAGGAGAAGCCTACTTCCAGGTGGCGCAGAATGCGAACAAACCGTTTACTGTTCATACGCCGTCAGGCCCGGTAAAAGTTCTCGGCACCGAGTTTAACGTAAATGCCTATGCTGAAGAAAAAGTGATCACCTCGCTGGTTTCCGGTAAAGTAGCCGTTTCAAACGGCGCCCGCACCATAGAACTGGCACCCGGCACCGAGGCTGTGGCTCAATCCGGCGAACTCACCAGGAACCGCGATTTTGACATGACCAACACCCTCAGTTGGAGAGAAGGCATTCACTACTTTAATAATACCACCATCACCGAAGTCGGCGTTATGTTGAAACGCTGGTTTGATGTTGACCTCGTCATCGATAATCCGCACGCCGCCGGTATTGAAATACGCGGTAAACTATTCCGCAATCAGCCCCTGGATAATTTCATCACACAGATCAACGATACCCGGCTTGTTACCTTCTACTGGCAGAATAATGAACTGCACTGCCGCTAACGATTGCGACCTTAATGTATAACCCTTTTGCAATACACTGCTTCAACCCTATATCTTTTAAAACCCTCTCCCAGATCAAGAAAAGGAGTGCAGTTAATATCCGGATCGGACGGTGACATTTCACTCACTGTCAGGCAGCAAAAAACCTCACCACCGCCACAAGCCTCTCCACTGGGAATAGAGTTCGTAATCGACGCTGATGCAACGATCGGATGGCTGGCAGCCAGTTCCTGAACGGTACTGCAGGAAGTAGACGGATTGGAGTTTCCATCCACTATGACATAACTGCCCTGGCAGTTAAATAAACCCACCTCTGTGAAACATCTTGTAATCGTCCTTTTACCAAAAATACCCGCCTGCGCGGTAAGTGTAACGGCAATAGCCAAAATTGCAAAGAGAAAGGAAACGTTGAACTTTAAAATTTTCATGTTATTGTTTTTAAGGTGAAGGAAAATATCATCCCTCTCCCGGTGAGGAACAGGGCGAATAGAAGTTCGTCATTGATGTATTTGTGGGAAATGAACGTGCGGTTAGTATTATTACCCATGTATTTCGTGGAATCATTAAAGACAAAGGTGAATAGGGACTGTACGTGGTTACAGATTCAATACCAAAATAATTCCCGCTACTGCAACCGCGCAGCAGTCCGGAATTCCGCGAAACCCCGTGCCCGTGAGCTTGAATTTCGGCCGTAAATATCCTATATTTAGCCCATGCGTTATCCAGCCAAGACCATCGCCGCCCTGTCGGCAGCCTTTCTGCTCACCATAGCCCTGGCATTCAAAAAATCAGGCCCTCCGGCCCCTAAACCCGTCGTGATCGCATACGTCGGCGGGTTCCGCGGCCTCATCGCCAATCCTGATTCCATCGCCGTGGAAAAACTCACCCACATCAACTACGCTTTTGTGGACGTGAAAAACGGCCAGGCCTGGCTCACCAACGAAAAGACCGATACCGTCAACTTTCGCAGGCTGAACGCCCTCAAAACACGTAACCCCGAACTGAAAATCCTGATCTCCATCGGCGGATGGGCCTGGAGTGAAAATTTCTCCGACGCCGTGCTCACCCCCGAAGGCCGCGCTCTCTTCGCCCACACTTCCGTGGACATCATCCGGAAATATAAACTGGACGGGGTGGACATCGACTGGGAATACCCCGGCGTACCCGGTGAGGAAGGGAATATTTACCGTCCGGAAGATAAACAGAACTATACGCTTATGTTCCAGGCCATCCGCGCTTCGCTGGATTCCCTGGAAAAAGAAACCGCGGGCAAATACCTGCTCACTACAGCAGTAGGCGGCGGCAAATATTTCATTGAACACACGGAGATGGACAAAGCGCAGCAATACCTGGACTTTGTGAACATCATGAGTTACGACTACAAAACAAACGGCACCGGCATCGCCGGTCATCATACAAACCTCTATGGTTCCACCAAAGACAGCACCGAAGCATCCGCCGACCGCTCCGTACAGTATTTCCTGCGTGCGGGCGTGCCTGCAAACAAGATCGTAATGGGCTGCGCATTCTATGGCCGCGGCTGGCAGCTGCCCAACGGCGACAAACGCGGGCTGAACCAGCAGGCCGTGAAAGGCGCCAGGAGCGGGGGATACACCCGCCTGAAAGACAGCCTCATGGTACAGGGATATAAACGCCACTGGGACAAACGTGCCAAAGCCCCCTATCTCTGGCATCCCGGGCAGAATATCTTTATCACCTATGACGACGAACGCTCCGTCCGCGAAAAATGCCGTTATGTGAAAAAACATCACCTTGCCGGGGTCATGTTCTGGGAATATTCCAGCGACCCGAAAGGTTACCTGCTCAGCAGCATCCACCAAACTTTTACCAAGTAATTACGCCTGTCCGGTATGGAAGGCCGGCCCGCTCAAGCCCGGCTTTCCTTAAGATTTGTCGTAATTAAATCCTGATTATATGCACCAACGATTCACGTTTATTCTTTTGTTGTTATCCTTCTCCGCATTTGCGCAGACGCCCCCATTCCCCCGGAACGGGCTGAAGCTGAAATGGGAGGTGAAGGAGAACGGTTTTATGGGGGAAGCCAAAACATTATCTGTTTTTACCCTTACCAACACCACCAAAAAGGCGTTTCCAGCCACGGGGTGGACGATTTATTACAATTTTATCCGCTTCACGACGCCGCTCAGAACGGAAACCAGTCCCGCAGTGGTGCCCGGCCATATAAACGGGCATCTTTACACCCTGAAGCCCACATCGGCTTTCAAAGGGCTGGCGCCGGGAGATTCCATCCAGATCAGCATCGAATCCGGTGCCTGGGTGACCAATATCACGGACGCACCGGACGGGCCGTACATCGTTTGGGATGATGCGCCCGCCAAAGGGTACGCCATTGCGGATTATACCGTGGTGCCTTCCACGCAGGACAAACAGCTCCGCCGCCAGGCGAACGACACGCAAGTGCGCACATCGCTGGAAGACATCTACAAACGCAACAGCGTGATCAGGGATATCCCGGAGGATCAGCTGCCGCGTATATTCCCGACACCGGAAAGCGCCAATAATACCAGCGGCGCTTTTACGCTGGATGCGCGGGATGTGATCGCCTATCATCCTGAATTTAAACAGGAAGCAGCCTACCTCGCCGCCATACTCACGGAGGCATTGGGTAAACCGGTGAAGACGGCCGAAGGCTCTGAGGGTTCTGTGGTGTTGGGAAAACTGCTGAAAAAAGAAAAGACCGCGCCTGATTCATACACGCTGAATGTGAACAACGATAAGGTGGCTTTGTACGGAACGAGTGCCGGAGAAGTGTTTTACGCCATCCAAAGTTTCCGCCAGCTGCTGAAAACACCGGAAAACGGCGTTATCACAATCGCGGGCATTGACGTGAAAGACAAACCCCGCTTCGGTTACCGCGCATTTATGATAGACGTTTCGCGCAACTTCCAGACCAAGGCTGAAATACTCCGCATACTGGATGTACTGGCCCTTTACAAACTCAATGTGCTGCACCTGCACATGAGCGACGACGAAGGCTGGCGCATCGAAATACCCGGCCTCCCCGAGCTGACGGAAGTAGGCGGCCGCCGCGGCCATTCAGTGGATGAGCTGGAGATGATCCAGCCTTCCTACGGTTCCGGCCCGGATGTAAACAATACCACCGGCACCGGCTGGTACACCAAAGCAGACTACATCGAGATCTTACGGTATGCCAAAACAAGGCACATTAAAGTGATCCCTGAAGTGGAAATGCCGGGCCACGCCCGCGCCGCCATCAAAGCCATGGACGCGCGTTATGCAAAATTCATGAAAGCCGGGAACGCCCAGGCTGCCAATGAATACCGCCTCAGCGACCCGGACGACAAAAGCCAGTACCGCTCCGTACAGGAATGGAAAGACAATGTGATCAACGTGGGCCTGCCTTCCACCTACAAATTCATTGAAAAAGTAACGGATGAGCTGGTGGCCATGCACAAAGAGGCCGGCGCCCCGCTGGACATCATCCATATGGGCGGCGACGAAACGCCGGCCGGCGTATGGGAGCGCTCTCCCGTATGTCAGCGCCTGCTGGATTCCAGCGAAACGCTGCATACCGTGGACGACCTATGGCCTTATTTTTACGATAAAGTAGCACAGATCGTGAATAAACGCGGCTTACAGCTGTACGGCTGGGAAGAAGCAGGCATGCGCAGGACAAAAAGGGACGGCCGCGACGTAATGATCGTAAACCCGGATTTTGGCCCCCGCAACTTTATGGTGGACGTTTGGAACAACGTAATGGGCGGCGGCATGGAAGATCTTTCCTACCGCCTGGCAAACGGGGGCTACAAAGTAGTACTCTCCGGCGTGTCCAATTATTACTTCGACATGGCTTATCTGCGCGATTATTATGAGCCCGGTTTTTATTGGGGAGGATATGTGGATCTGGATAAACCCTTCTATTTCATTCCTTTGGACCTTTATAAGAACTCCAAAGAAGACGGTGCGGGCAATCCGCTGCCGGCCTCCACATTCGTCGGGAAAGACCGCCTGACCGAATATGGCGCCGGGAATATCACCGGTATCCAGTCCGCGCTATGGGCTGAAACGCTGAAAAGCCCCCAGGCCCTGGAATACCTGTTGCTGCCCAAACTACTGGGCATGGCGGAGCGCGCCTGGGCAAAAGACCCCGAATGGACCAAAGACGAGGCCGGATACAACGAAGCGTGGAGCATTTTCGCCAATGTGACCGGGAAAAAGGAGCTGCCGCGCCTCGCAAAGCTGAACGGCGGGTATAATTACCGGATCCCCACGGCGGGCGTGGGCCTGGCAGACGGGAAAGTTTTGGCCAACGTACAACTTCCGGGGCTGGTGATCCGTTATACAGTTGACGGAAAGGAACCGGACGCCAAAAGTGCCGTGTATTCGGCGCCGATAGCGCAAAAAGGGACCATCCGTTTCAGGGTTTTTGATCAGCAGGGACGGGGAGGGAGAACCGTGACAGTACAACACTGATACCTATTTTGAATCGTCATACAGAAAGGGAAGGGTACTAAACGGCAGCGTTTGGCCTTCCCTTTCTTTTTGTCCCCGCAGTTAATTGGTTAAAAATTTGTATTGTTGCTGAGATCAAAAGAAATGTTGAAGGGGTTAGGAAAAATAATATTCATCACCCTAAGCTGTTACCTGACACTGTGTTGCCTGCCACAGAGAGCCTCTGCGCAAAAAAAAGATACCATACCCGCGCAGGGTAAAAAGTGGTTTTCAAAGCTGAATACCTATGTAGACTCCCTGAAGAGCCGTCGTTACCGGGACTCCGTTTTATTCAAGATCTCCCGTCACAACGACCCTCCGCCTTCAACGGACGATAGTAGCATGACCAGGAGCGAACAGGGCTTTTTGCCGTACAGCGGCAAAGCGATCCGTCGTATCCATTACCGTAAAGTGGCCACCTTCGGCCCCCGCAACATCAACGACACCACCTTTTCCACCAGTATGCGGCTGATCCATATCGCCAACCGCCTGCATTTCGACTCCCAGGAATGGGTGATCCGCCAGAACCTCTTTTTCCGGGAAAAAGATACCATCAACGCCTACGAACTCGCTGATAACGAACGTTACCTGCGTAACCGCCCCTTTATACAGGATGCCCGTATCCACGCCATACAAACCGCCTGGCCCGATTCCGTGGACATTCTCGTGGTGACCAAGGACGTATTTGAGTATGGGGTGGACCTCCGGAAACTCACCGCTACCTCCGCGGCCGCCAAAGTGAGCAACAATAACCTGTTTGGCGCCGGGCAGGGCGCCCAGTTCGGTTTCCGCTGGGACAAAGACTATACCCGCCCCTGGGGTACGGAAGCCCAGTATACCAAATACAACCTGTTGGGCAGTTTTATGGACGTAGCCGTGGGATACTCCGAGCTGAACCCCGGCATGCCGCTGGATACCGGCGTATACGAAAGCTCCGTATACCTCAGGCTGGAACGCCCGCTCTACCGTACATCCGCCAAAGTAGCCGGAGGGCTCACCCTGGCCAAGAACTATTCCGTGAACATATGGGACTACCCGGACAGCACATACCGCGATTACATGTATAAACTGTTCGACGGCTGGATCGGTTACAACTTCCGTAACCGCTTCGGCTCCGATGGACATATGGACAACTTACCCAATATGGCGCTGCTTTTCCGGTATTCGAACATCGCTTTTGATAAACGGCCGGACCAGGAGATCTACGTGGACGATCCGATTTACAACAACAGGCACTATTACCTCGGGCAGTTCAAGCTGTTCAAACAGGACTTCTTTAAAGCGCATCATTTCTTCGGCTTCGGGCGTACGGAGGATATTCCCTATGGCTACAACGCCAGTCTTTCCATGGGCTGGGAGAACTGGGTGGGCAGAAAACGTTTTTACACGGCGCTGGAAGGACAGAAGTTCTGGCATACACGGCTGAACGGCCTGCTGAGCCTCTCGGCGGGCATTGGCAGTTTCTGGCAGGCTGGCGTGTCCGAAGACATGGTGATCCATGCCAATGCCAGCTACTACAGCAAACTGATGGCTGTGGGAGGGAAAGGCCACCTCCGCCAGTTCCTCACGCTCGACTATCTCGGCAACCCGAACAATTACTTTTATCGCCCGCTGAACATCAATATGGAACAGGGCATATGGGGTTTCAAACGGTCGCTCATCAATGGTTTTCACCGCCTGGTGGGCCGTTCTGAAACGGTCTATTACAGCCCATGGAAATTATACGGTTTTAAGTTCAATTTCTTCGGCTCCATCGAAGCCGCTCAGCTTTCACACGAAAAGAGCTATATGCTTGAGAATCCGGTTTACACAGGGTTTGGGCTGGGTGTACGGATCAGGAACGAAAACCTTTCCCTCAATACGCTCAAAGCAGGGGTGTACTATTACCCGAGAACGCCGGACCGTGTGCCGGGGCTGTTTTTTGAGCTGACCACGGTTACAGACCTCCGCTTCGACATTTACGGCCTTAAGGCGCCATCTTTCCTCAATTTCTGGTAAAATTGCCCCGCCACCAGGTACAAACCTCATATTCCGGGGCATTTTCATCATTACGCCGCGGGGTATGATATCTGCGGCCCCTTTTGTATTTTGATGCGCTTAAAACCGAATAAATTCCATGCTACGTTACCTTTTAACATCCCTTTTATTGTGCTGCTGCCTGTTTGCCGGAGCGCAGATCCGCCTTCCAGCTGTAATTGCGGACAATATGGTGCTCCAGCAGAACGATTCCGTAATGCTCTGGGGCTGGGCCGGCCCCGGTGAAAAGATCAGGGTCACCACCTCCTGGAATGGCCGGGTGGATTCAGTAGTGACCACACGCGATGCCAAATGGCAGCTGAAAGTAAAAACACCGGCCGCCGGCGGTCCTTACGATATCACATTGCGGGGCAATACCACCGTGAAACTGCAGAACGTACTGATCGGTGAAGTATGGGTGTGCAGCGGGCAAAGCAACATGGAATGGTCCGCCAATCACGGGCTGAAACAAATGGCCGCGGAGATGCCCATCTGCGCGGATGCCAACATCCGTTTTTTCCACGTGCCTAAAACCACCGCCACTTATCCGCAGGACGATGCAAAAGCCAGCTGGACCGCCTGCGATTCCAATAATCTGAAGCGTTTCAGCGCGGTAGCATACTTTTTTGGCAAAAAACTGAGGAAAGACCTGAACGTGCCCATCGGGCTGATCAATACCAGCTGGGGTGGTACGCCCGCCGAAGTGTGGACGCCCGCACAGGAAGTGACTTCACAGCCCGCCCTCGTGGAAGCGGCCGGCAAACTGACGCCCAGCAATGGCTGGCCTAACCAGCCGGGGTACACCTACAACGCCATGATCGCGCCTTTTATCCAATACAGCATTGCCGGGGCCATCTGGTACCAGGGCGAAAGCAACGCCGGTACCGCGTCAACCTATGATCAGCTGATGAGGACCATGATCGGTTCCTGGCGCAAAGCCTGGGGACGGGAGTTCCCCTTTTATTTTGTACAGATCGCGCCGTACAACTATGGCAAAGAAACCATCAAAGGCGCCCTGCTCCGCGAAGCGCAAACTGTTACCAGCGCCTATGGGCATACCGGCATGATCGTGATCACGGACCTGGTGAACGATACGGCGAACATCCACCCGCAGAATAAACAGGATGTAGGTATCCGCCTGGCCAACTGGGCTATGGGCGATCATTACAGCAAAACCGGCATCGCGTATAAAAGCCCCATGTACGACAAAATGGAGCAACGCAACGGCAAGATCGTTGTATATTTTAAAAACGCGGAGAACGGCCTGAAAGTAAACGGCGGCAAACCCACCCAGTTTTACATCGCCGGGGCGGACAAACAATTCTGGCCCGCGGATGTAAAGATCGAAGGCAATACGGCCATTGTGTCCGCCAAAGCGGTAAAACAGCCGGAAGCGGTACGTTTTTCGTTCACAAACACGGGTATCGGCAACGTTTTCAGTAAAGAAGGCCTGCCGGTAGGCCCCTTCCGTACGGACAACTGGCAGGAAAAATAAACATACAGCCCAAACGGACTGAACAAAGCAATTTAACCGGCGTTGATTAAGAAGTCAACGCCGGTTTTTTATGAAATCTATCCTCACCATATGCCTGCTTTTGTCCGTTACTGCATACGCACAGCAGCCGCAGCAAACGCGACAAACTTTCCTCCGCAGCCTGCTGCAAAAGATGACGCTGGAAGAAAAGATCGGGCAGCTGAACCTGCTCACCAGCGACATGGACGTTACGGGCCCGTTCATGAAAGAAAATTATAAACAGGACATTCTCAGCGGCGCATGCGGCGCCATCTTCAACGCATATACCCCGCAGTACACCCGCATGCTCCAGGACATGGCGCTGAAAACAAGGCTGAAGATCCCGCTGTTATTCGGCTATGATGTGATACACGGCCACAAGACCATTTTTCCCATTCCCCTTGGTGAAGCCTGTACCTGGGATCTTGGGCAGATGGAAAGAAGCGCGAGGATCGCGGCGGAAGAAGCCAGCGCCGACGGGCTTCACTGGACCTATTCCCCGATGGTGGACATTGCCCGTGATCCACGCTGGGGCCGCGTTGCGGAAGGCGTAGGGGAAGATACCTGGCTGGGCGTGCAGATCGCCAAAGCGAAAGTACGCGGCTACCAGGGCACCGATCTTTCAGCACCCAATACCGTGCTGGCCTGCGTGAAACACTTCGCGCTGTATGGCGCCATTGAAGCGGGCAGGGATTATAATACGGTGGATATGAGCCGCCGGCAGATGTACCAGTTTTACCTCCCCCCGTATAAAGCCGCCGTAGACGCGGGTGTGGCCACGGTAATGACTTCTTTTAATGAAATAGACGGCATCCCGGCCACCGGTAATAAATGGCTGCTGACGGACCTGCTGCGCAAAGAATGGGGCTTTAAAGGTTTTGTGGTAACGGATTATACCTCCATCAATGAAATGATCAATCACGGCATTGTGAAAGATGAATACGAAGCCGGCGAGCTGGCGCTGAAAGCCGGTGTGGATATGGATATGCAGGGCAGCGTTTATGCCACGCAGCTGAAGAAACTGGTAGCGGATAAAAAGATCAGCATACAGACGATCGACCAGGCAGTGTACCGCGTACTGGAAGCGAAATATAAACTGGGCCTGTTCAAAGACCCTTACCGCTACAGCGATTCCGTGAAAGCAAAAGAGGTGATCATGAGCCCGGAAAAACTGAAAGCCGCGAGGGAAATATCGCAGCGTTCGATCGTGTTGTTAAAAAACGAAGGCGGTCTTTTACCCATCAAAGCACAGGGAAACGTAGCGCTGATAGGTCCTTTGGGAGATTCGCAGAGAGATATGATCGGCAACTGGTCCGCCGCGGGGGATTTTAAAAAGGCCGTTACCCTGCTGCAAGGCTTGAAAGCAAAAAACATCAACGTCACCTATGCGCAGGGCGCGAATGTGACGGACGACAGTGTGTTGCTCGCCAAACTAAATATCCCCGGGGGAAATGCGGCAGCCATGGAAAAAGAAGCGCTGGACCTGGCGCAACGTTCGGACCTGGTGATACTCGCGCTGGGAGAAAGCCAGGGCATGAGCGGCGAAGCCGCCAGCCGTTCCGATATCGGCATCCCCGCCAGCCAGAAACGGCTGATGGAAGCAGTTTTGCGCACCGGCAAACCGGTTGTGCTCGTGCTGATGAACGGCCGCCCGCTCACGCTGGAATGGGAGGATAAACACGTGCCCGCCATCCTCGAAACATGGTTCCTCGGCACCGAAGCCGGCAACGCCATCGCAGACGTACTCCTGGGCGAATACAACCCTTCCGGCAAGCTCACCATGAGTTTCCCCCGCAATACCGGCCAGATACCCATCTATTACAATCATAAACATACCGGCCGCCCCCTGGACCCGAATAACAAATACACTTCCAAATACCTGGACGTAAGCAACGAACCGCTTTATCCCTTCGGGTACGGACTGAGTTACACAACATTCACATATGGCGATATCCGCGTCAGCAAAAAGACCATCCGCCCCGCAGAGAAGCTGCAGGTGACCATAACGGTTACCAACGAAGGTAATTTCGACGGCGAAGAAGTAGTACAGCTCTACCTGCGCGACGTAACCGCCAGTGTAAACCGCCCGATGAAGGAACTGAAAGGGTTCCAGAAGATATTCCTCAAAAAAGGCGCAAAACAGGATGTAACGTTCACCATCAGCACCGAAGACCTGAAATTCTACGACCGCAATATGCAATACACCTGGGAGCCGGGCGAGTTCAGGGTGCAGGTGGGGCCAAACAGCCGGGACGTGAAAGAAGCCGCCTTTATCGTGACCAAATAAACATCTCAAAAATGCGTTTGCATCGCTTTTATTCTAAATATAACCATTAATTCCTAAGTAGTTTTTCAATCACCTCGTATAACTTGCCGCCTCTTAATCCAAACCCATTTAAATCAATCCCTGTAATTAACGATTCATCCACCAATTTTAGCCCTATGATATCAGAAGCCACTATTTCAGAGTTACTGTTTACCAAAATATATCCAGGTATCGCAGATAACAAGAACAATTGTTTAGAAATATTATCAATATCAATTGCATTGTTCCATTTTGAATCTATTTCAGATAATGCCTTTTTCCATGCTTTACGATTCGGGTCAATAGATATGCTTAAAATATTAAAACCCTTCTGATTAAAGGTAGAATATGCCTTTTTGAGTTCAGGCACATCTTCGCGGCATGGCACACACCAGTAAGCCCAAAAATCAATCAAAGTATATCGCGACCCTGCGATGATCTTCCTGACTGATTTTTTTTCCCCGTTTGGCAGCTCAACCATAAAATCAGGTATCTGCTTCCCCACTTTATATTCAGATTGAAGTTCCAGCATTCTTATCTGTTGTTTCAACCTGATGCCACTATAGCTTATTTGTACAGAAGATGTCAATTCATTAAATAATTCACGTTTTTGACTCGCATTTAGCCTCAAATTATTATAAATCAGTAAAGGAGCAGCTTTGGAGTAGTTAACCTTCGAAATATAATCTATTGAATTGGTCAATGCAATATTTGTTAACTCCTGAAGTTTCTCAGGATCGTAATTCGGCTTGGAAACCAGTTCCTCTATTGCACTCTCATGTTTCCTCCGTTCTCTGTGGTAGTTTTCATAAACGTTGGTCGAAGGCGAAGTGGTTTTTACTTTTTCCGGCCAGCTTGCAAAATCACCTGAGATATCTATTATGGAGGTATCAAGAATAAGCATCATCCAGTCTTTGCTATTGACAGAGTCTAATTCTGCCCGAATGAATACATATTCTCCATTGGGGTCCAAATCACTATTAAACTCTATTCTGCCAGATTTTGAACTGACTACCTGAACTGTGTCTTCTACATTCTCTTTTGTCACCCGCGTTAGGTAAAAATTCTTACCATCGGGCAAATTATTGAATTTCCCAACTATTTTACCGCCAGAAATTTGCTGCGAAAAAACATCTCCATGCAACATTACAAAACCAATAACCAAAAACCAAAACCTGCCTCCCATGTTAGAAAATTTACAAGACATATGTGTATAAATAATATTCTTTCTTATGAAAACGTTTGTAACTACTAAATCTCTCTACCTATTTGTTCTTTAAGAAGTACCCCATAGTAACTATTCCTGGCGGGAGATGACAAATTCTGATAAGATGATTTCCACGCAGGACGAGGCCACCATTGCATAATTAATTCAGGAGTATAAAGTGAGGTTGGATGTAGAATAATCCATTCCAGTGTTTCTTTCTGGTATGTAACAACTGCCTTCTGATAAATCTGTGTAGCTAGAAATACATCTAAGGAATCTCTTCCTACCAATATCTTTGAATGCCGTTCCCATTCAAATACATCCGATTTCCCTGTGATTCTTTTCATCAACATTTCATATCTCTTATATTCACATGAAAAAGGCGCCTGAATATTATTCTGAAAATCATTATATTCTTCGTGCACCTTGGAGCCCGAAACTAAAACGTTAGGCCATTTTACTAGCTCTCCCGTTATCTTGATAGCTGATTCCCTATCAACTATTACCCTAAGTTTAGCAGGAAAAGTATCTATCTGAATATCCACCGGAGTTCCTGGAAGAGAATCAATACCACTAAATATATATTCCCCATTCTTGAAAACTCCCGCTGCTCGTTCCCCTTTAACATTAAAGAAATAGACCGAAATCCCATTCTTTAACCCAGATAGCTGAATTGTTATGTGATATTCATTACTACTCTGCGAAAAAGCGCTGCAAACCGAAAAGATGAGCGAACCTACTATTACAATAATTTTATAAAGCATGCCAATATTCATTCCTGACCAAAATAATATCAATAAAAATTATTGCTTTAATAAACTTGCGATTTCAGCGTCCACATCCCCTTCCTGTAGAGTACCATTAAATACGCGCATTTTGCCTTCCTTGTCAAGCAAAATCATTTGCGGAACGAATGTAAATCCATATGTATCAAATATTCTACGCCATTCCGCCGATTCAGACTTCCACTCGTTCCGATTTTTCCCACCTATCATTACTATCGGCCATTCTGTTTTTATACGTTTTTCTATTTTCCTTACAGTATTTAAATCCTCTAAAGGATCAACATTTACAGAAACAACTTCGAAGCCCGAATTTTTGTATTTATCATATGCACTTTTTATTACCGGCATTCTAGCTATGCAGGAAGAACAATATATATTCCAGAAATCAAGCAGTACTACTTTTCCTCTGTAATTTTCAAGATTTATATGTTGCCCATTAATCGACTCTCCTTCAAATTTTAACGGATTTTTTTCTAAATCCAACAATGCCAGTTTTTGCTGGGCCCACTTCCTAACACTTGCATGCGGATCATTAAGATATGGTCTCACAAATCGTCTTAAATCTTCAAAACTTAAATCAAAATTGTTTACCCCAAGAAATAATACATCTACATTTAAAAGTGCGATCGAACATTTATCATCATTTTCAAGAATGGACAATATTGCCTCAAATTTCCGCCCTATTGTATTTAAGAATTGTTCTGTATTTTCCCTATAAACCTTGTTTTTCGAAAGCGAAAGTTCCATCTGAAGCTCCCTGGTGAGATAGTTCGCTTTCTCATCGCGAGGTATTGACGATGAACTCAAAACACTTTCTCGCACCTTTGTCATATTTACCTTCCAAAAATAAATTAAATCAAAATCGACCGGAGTTGAATTGTATTCACCTCTCAGCGATATCTCAGCTCCACTCTCTATATCTTTCCAAAAATTCAATTCATACGAATTGAGCATTTTGGCCCATTTATATTTTCTCTGGTCATCGGGGAAATTCGTCCAAAAGGAAAGCCCCTCATTTAAGTATTGCCTGAAATAAATCTCTTTATTCCTTATCTTCTTACGCGGCTCTATATCATTCATCTCAATATTCCATATTGCTGAATCTATATCCGACAAACATTGCCACGCACTATCGGCAGACAGTACTTTATTGGCTTTCAATCCTGTGGCAGCTGCTGTAACAAGGGGGGTACTTAAAATAGTATTGCTGGTGTTGTTATGTGGATCGGAGTGATATCCCCCATCTGCCTGCGCGGAAGTCGATTGTTTGTTGGCACCAAAGGCCAATACAAAAACAGACAGAAATACTCTGTGGGATTTTTTTAACATACACATGATTTAAGGCCTATCAAATATTTTGTTTCATAGATATACCGTCTGAAAGGAAAAGGACAAGACGTTATAAAATTGACGTAGCAAAAAAATCTTATCAACTAGATAGCATATCCCTACCTGGTTGATAAAATCAGTAAATGCATAAGTCAATCTTCTATCTAGGACGCAGATAAACTAAAAAAGGGGGAAAAATAACAAAAAAATAAAATAATACAATTGGTAACGATATAATTATATATATAAAATATAATAAATTTCAAAGTAACTGTTGATTGATTTTTAATAGAATCCGGCAGCACATACCTACACAGATATTTCCTGTATAAGCATATGCTGACGGAGGGCATTCCACTTCACAAATCCGTAAACAACAATAGCTTACTGATCCAACCTAAACCTTATCGGCAGATTAAAATACACCGCCACCGATCTCCCATTTTGCTTCCCCGGCTTCCAGGCCGGCATCTTCCTCACCACCCTCAACGCCTCTTCCTCCAGTCCCGCACCCTTTTTTGCCCCCACTACTTCCACATCCCGTATCTCCCCGGTAGAGCCCACCACGAATTTGATAAATACCGTGCCTTCCACGCCTGTTTCAGAGGCTACCGTAGGATAATGGATATTCTTGTTCAGGAACTTCGTAAGCGCTGCTTCTCCGCCCGGAAATTCGGGCATAATTTCCACGAAAGACAACGGACCTTCGGGTTTAGGTTCTGTCTTCGGTACATCTATCACGCCTGTGCCGGGAGCACCGCCGTCCAGCAAACCGCCATCCACACCATTCACATCCCCGTCCGCAGTCTTCAGCCCGATAGACACCGCCTGCAATTCACTGTTCTTTTTTAGTTCATCTTCCGGTTTTACCTGCTCATCAGGCGCTACCGTGAAAGTCGGATGTTCGATCGTCGGCAAACTTGCGGCGGGCGGTTCCACGCGCGCGGGAGGCGGCGGTGTTACCAGCGGCTTTTCGATATCTACATCGATCGGCGTTATCGGTGTTACCTCCACCAGCGGTTTGTCCACCGGCTTACCAGCTTTTAATCTTGTACTAACGCTATACCCCCCGATGATCAATAACACAATCCCTCCCATGCCCATAACGGCGTTGCGTACACGTTTATCATACTTGCGGCGCAAGTCATAAGCGCCATAGGATTTGTTCCTGTCATTAAAAAGAATGTCAAGAAAATCCTGTTTGGTGAGTTTGGTTGTTTCCATGGCAGTTTGTTTAACAGGAAGATGCCGGGGCATTTATTTTCCATAAAGGGTAGAATAAACCGTTGAACCTTTTTATCTCAGGATTGTTCTTTACTAGTATCACCGGCTTTAAAACTGAATTTTCTATCCGTATGAGATGCTGGCTCCCCTACATAACCATGCGTAAAACCTTGCTGACTGTGGCACTCCTGCTGACCGTCAAGGCCCTTTCCGCCCAACAGGACACAACTTCCGGTAATTATGTTTTTTCCCTTGAAGAATGCATAAAATATGCGCTCAGCAACCAGAATAACGTGGTGAACGCCCGCCTCAGCAGGCAGTCCAGCCTGGAAAGGATCAGGGAATACAGGGGCCGCCTGCTCCCGCATGTGACCGTCACCGGCAACTTTACGGACAACCTGAAACTGCAAACTTCCCTCATCCCGGATATCGCCGGCAACCCGGACAACAAAATACCTGTCCAGTTCGGCACCAAATTTTCTTCCGCCCTCACCGGCGAAGCCACCCAGACACTCTTCAACAGCGACTATTTCCTCGGCCTGCGCGCCGCCAAAGTATATGACGAACTCTCCGTGCGCGACCTTCAGCGCACCGCCATCGATACCCGTGTGCAGGTAAGCGTGGCTTATTTCGATGTGCTCGTAGCCCTGGAAAGCATCCGCATCGTGGATGCCAACCTCGCGCAGTTCGGCAAAACCCTCAAAGATACCAAAGCCCGATACGAAGAAGGCGTAACGGAAAGGATCGATGTGGACCGCATCCAGGCAAGTTTTAACAGCGTGGAAACCGAACGCGCCAACCTCGAGCGGACCAAAGGTTATGCCTATGATCTGCTGAAATTCAGCATGGGACTGCCCCTCAACGCAAAACTCGATATAAAGGAAACTGTCAATGACTTTACCAGCGTGGCGCTGCCTGACAGTATGAACTACAGCGTGCTGGACCGGCCTGAATATGCTATGCAGCGCGTGCAGGTAGAGCTCAACCGGCTGAGCCTGAAAAGTAAAAAACTGGAATTCCTCCCTACCCTCAACGCTTTTGTGAACTACGGCTTCAACTGGTTCGGCGGGGAATTTTCCGAGCTGTATAAAACCGGCTTCGGCGCATCTGCTTTAGGGCTCCGGCTTTCCTGGCCCATATTCGCCGGCACGGAAAGGATCTACCAGGCACGGCAATACGCTATCACCCTGCAACAATCCCAAAACGACCTGAGCTACCTGGACCAGCAGATAAAACTACAGGTACGGGATGCCTGGACGCAGTTCAAAAACAACTACGCGTCTTACCTCACCCAGCAAAAGAACATAGAGCTGACGCAGGGTGTGTACGACCGCGTGGTACTAAAATACGAACAGGGCGTTTCCACCAGCCTCGACGTAATATCGGCAGACAACAATCTCAAACTAGCGCAGAACGAATATATCACCGCCCTGATCAATGCCCTCATCAGCAAAGTGAAGCTGGATCAGGCGATGGGCAAGATCAAAGTGGAATAAATCAATGGTTATGCAACGCACCCGCACAACTTATTTAATGCTGATCCCCCTGCTGGCTATGGCCTGCAAGGGAAAACAGCAACAGGCAGGAGGCCCTATGCCACGCCCCGGTGTAACCGTATACGAAGTGAAACCCACCGAATATGTGGTCACCGAAAGTTTCCCCGCCTCGCTTATCGGCAATGTAATTGTAGATATACGGTCGGACGTGACCGGCTACCTCGAGGCCATCCATACCAAAGACGGTAGTACCGTTAAAAAAGGGCAGATACTGTATGAAGTGGACAAAAGCCGTAGCCAGGCCACCTACGACCAGGCAGAGGCTTCCGTGCTGCAGGCCGAAGCGGATCTTGCACAAAAGAAACAGGACTACCAGCGTTACGCCAACCTGCTAAAGGCAGACGCCATCAGCCGCCAGACCGTAGACCAGGCGCTCACCGCCGTTAAAACCTCCGAAGCCATCCTCGCCGCCGCCAAAGCCTCCCGCGCAAGAACGGGAACGGACATCAGCCATTCCGTGCTCCGCGCCCCGCAGGACGGAAAGATCGGCATCGCGGCGCTGCGCATCGGCGACCTGGTGACTGCCGGCTCCACCACCATCAATACCCTTGTGAACGAAGATCCGATCTTCGCGGACATCGATATCCCGCAGGCCCGCTACGGCGAGTTTGCTGGGAACACAAAAAAAGATTCGGCGGGGATCAAATATTTTATTGCTTTCCCCGATGGCAGCGTTTATCCACAGGAGGGAAAAGTGCTGCTCATCAATAACCTGGTTGATCCGAAAACGGGTACCCTGCGCGTTCGCCTTACTTTTCCCAATAAAGGGGAAACGCTCAAATCGGGCATGACGGCTTTGGTACAGATACGTTACCACACGCCTAACCAGATCGCCATACCGGCAAAAGCCATTGTAGAGCTGCTGGGCGAAGTGAAAGCGTATACGGTGGACCAACACAACGTGGTGCAGGCCGTTCCTATCCAGAAAGGGCCTATCGTAGACAGTCTCATGATTATCCATACCGGCCTCAAGTCCGGGCAGCGAATAGTGGTGGATGGCATTCAGAAAGTAAAACCAGGCGATACCGTGAATGTAAAATAAAGGCACATGATCTCTAAAACGTTCATAGAAAGGAAAAATACCACGATCGTGATCGCCATTATCCTGGTGATCGTAGGGCTCATATGCATGGTGAACCTCCCGGTGGCCCAGCTGCCGGACATTGCGCCGCCTACTGTGTCCGTTACGGCCAGCTACATCGGTGCAAACTCCACCACGGTAGAAGAAACGGTAACCACTCCCATCGAAAACCAGGTGAACGGTACGCCCGGCGCCATGTACTTACAGTCCGTCAGTGCAAACGACGGCTCCATGAGCATCACCGTTACTTTCGAAATAGGCACCAATCCTGATATCTCCACACTGGACGTACAAAACCGTGTGAGCCTCGCGCTTCCCGCCGTGCCGGACGATGTGCGCAGGGTGGGCGTTACCACCAAAAAACGCTCGAACGATATGCTGATGGTGCTGGCGCTGAACAGCCCCGGCGGCACGCACGACAAGGCTTTCCTGGAAAACTATCTCAACATTTACCTCAAACCGGAAATAGCGCGTATCCACGGCATCGGCGACGTCACCGCCTTTGCAAACGACTACAGCATGCGCATCTGGCTGGACCCGGATAAAATGGCCAACCTGAGCATCTCCACCGCGGACGTGGCCAGGGCCATCCAGGAACAAAATACACAGGCGCCCGCCGGTATCATCGGTGCGCCGCCCGCCAATAAAAACCAGGCTTTTGAATATACCGTAAAAGTAAAAGGCCGACTGCTCACCTCGGAAGAATTCGGGGACATTATCGTAACCACCAACCCGCAAACGGGCTCGCTGGTACGCCTGAAAGACATTTCCCGCCAGGAGCTTGGCTCCTTCAGCTACGCCATAGACGTACGCGCGGACGGTAAACCCGGCACCGGGATGGCCATTTACCTCTCTCCCGGCGCCAACGCGCTGGACGTGGCGGAACGCGTGGAGACGAGGATGAAACAGCTGGAAAAAACATTCCCGCCGGATATCAACTGGCTCATTCCTTTCGAAACGGTGTCTTTCGTAAAGATCTCCATCAACGAAGTAATACATACATTCCTGGAAGCGCTGGCCCTCGTGGTGCTGGTAGTATACATCTTCCTGCAAAGCTGGCGGGCCACGCTGGTGCCCGTGCTGGTAATTCCCGTTTCTCTGATCGGCACATTCATCTTCTTTACACTGCTGGGCTTTTCCATCAATACCCTTACGCTTTTCGGTTTTGTACTGGCCATCGGTATCGTGGTGGATGACGCCATTGTGGTGGTGGAGGCCGTCCAGCATCATATAGACGTAAACGGCATGACCCCGCTGGATGCCACCTATCGCGCCATGCACGAAGTGCAGGCGCCGGTGATCGCCATCGGCCTGATATTGGCCGCGGTATTTGTACCGGTGGCATTTATACCCGGCGTGAGCGGGAAGCTGTACCAGCAGTTCGCCCTGACCATCGCATTTTCCGTAATATTATCCGCCTTCCTGGCGCTTACGCTTACCCCCGCGCTTTGCGCCATTATGCTGAAACCATCGCAGCTGAATGAAAAATCAAGGGGACTGAATGCACTGCATTACCGTTTCAACAAATGGTTTGGCCGGTTCACCGAAAGATATACGCATGGCGTACGCAGGGCTATCAAACAAACTGCTTTTATACTGATCTTGCTGGGCATTCTTTTCGGCGCGGCCTTTTTCCTTTTCAAAAAAGTACCCACCACCTTCGTGCCGCAGGAAGACATGGGCGCGCTGTTCCTCGCGCTCGAACTGCCTGACGCATCCGCTTCCGTCCGCACAAGGGAAGTGGCAGAAAGGGTAAATAAGATATTATCCGAAGATCCCGCTGTGGCGCATTACATGGGCGTAGCCGGTATCAACTTCGTGGCGGGTGCAAACAAACCGAACTCCGCCACCTGGTTCGTCAACCTCAAGCCATGGGACGAAAGATACGAGAACGGGCAAAACATGAACGTGGTGATCGGCCGCCTGCAAGGCAAACTCTCCCAGATCACAGAAGCCACTGTGCTGGCGCTGCCCTCTCCCACATTGCGCGGGATGGGTACCTCCTCCGGTTTCTCGTATGTACTGGAACAGCGGACCGGCAACGATATCGCGGAATTCAACAAAGTGCTCCGCGATGTGCTGATAGCCGCTAACCAGCGACCGGAAATAGCGCAGGCCTACGCCTTCTTCAGCTCTACCACCCCGGAATACAACGTGGAAGTGGACCGTGACCGCTGCAAGCAGCTTGGCGTGGCCGTGAATGATGTATTCAGCGCGTTGCAGACTTTCCTCGGCGGCTTGTATGTAAACGACTTTACCCGCTTCGGGCGCAGCTTCCGTGTGGTGTTACAGGCCGATACCAGTTACCGGAAAACTATTAACCAGTTGCAATTCTATTACGTGCGAAACCTGAACGGCGACATGGTGCCGCTCAGCAGCCTGATCAAACATAAACTGGGAGCGGGTGCGCCAGTGATCAACCACTTCAATCTTTACCGCTCCGTGGAGATCAGCGGCACCAGCAAACCCGGCTACAGCAGCGGCGATGCTATCAAAGCCATGGAAGAAGTCTCCGCAAAGGTTTTGCCCGCCAATTTCAGTTATGACTGGAGCAATATCTCCCGCCAGGAAATTGAAGCCGGCAACAAAAGCATGCTGATCTTCATGCTGTCTATTTTATTCGTATTCCTTCTCCTTACCGCCCTATACGAAAGTTGGTCTGTCCCATTTTCCGTACTGCTGGCAGTTCCGGTAGCCTTGTTCGGGTCCATCCTGGCGTTGTGGCTTACCGGGCAGGCTAACAGTGTGTATTCCCAGATCGGTCTTATTACGCTGATCGGCCTCTCCGCCAAAAACGCGATCCTGATCGTGGAGTTCTGTAAAGAGCGGGTGGACAAGGGCATGCCTTTGATTCAAGCCACGCTGGAAGCGGTAGCGTTACGTTTCAGGCCTATCCTGATGACGTCTTTCGCGTTTATTCTCGGCGTGTTACCATTAGTATTTGCACATGGGGCCGGTGCGGCTTCGCGTGTGAATATCGGGTTTACCGTGGTGGGGGGAATGCTGGCGGCCACTGTGCTCGCCATCTTCTCCGTACCGGTACTGTACGTACTGATCACAAGACTGGCGTATGGTAAAAAGAAACTGGCGCAGCTGGAAGAAGAAGGGAAAAACCGCCCGCCTGAAGAAAGCTCACTCCATTAAGCTTGTCACTTTAAATACTGTTTTGATGTTGCCGGGATCATTCCCGGCAACTTTTTTTGGACATATCCCATCCGGCAGCTGTCAGGCCACTGATGGAATATTAACCGGATTAACTCCTGATCAAGTCCACCTCATCTCCACCTCAGGTCCGCCTTGCCTATACCTCTCCTATAGGCACCATATAGGTTTCCGATATTTACGGGGTATTTCTGAGGCAAAAGGCAAAATACCATCATATCCGGACTTCCTGTGCAACCGGCCTGAACTTTTACATTACACATTTCTATAGCCGGTCAATTCCGTTCCTCTGCATTTTCCCTGTCCCAGCCGGCATCGCGTATCATCATGTTCGTATAGGCATCCGCCTGTATCAGCTTTTGCAGTTCCTCGATCCTTTCTCTCATGACGTTTACATACTGTTTATCGTCGCGGTAGGCGGACAGGCCTTTTAAAGAACGCTCGTCGAAGCGGCGGAACATACGCGCGGCACGCTGGCTCTGGTAAGCCCTTCTGCCCAGCATCTCCAGCACATCGGAAGCCATGCGCAGCGAGGTATCCACCGTTTCGCGGTATATGCGGAGCACACCGTCGTTCATCAGGTCAAAGGCATCGTTGTTATCGGTCGCTCTTACCAGCATTTGCAGGTGAGGGTAATTCTTTTTGACGGTGGCTACCACTTCCCTGTTTTTTTCCGGCGTGGCCATCGCTATGACGATCACACGGGCCTGTTCCGCCCCGGCGGATTTGAGCATATCTGTGCGGGAGGCGTCTCCGTAATATACTTTCAGGCCCATTTTGCGCAGCAGGTCCACCCTGTCCGAATCGAGATCAAGCACGGTGGTCTTTACACCGCTGGCGCGCAGGAAACGGCCTACAACGGTGCCGAAATGATCGAAGCCGGCAATGATCACCGGGTTGCGTTCGTCCATCTGGTCCGGTTCTCTATCTGCCTGGTCCGCGGCGCTGCCCAGGCGGGGCTGTATCCATTTTTCAAACACCAGCATCAGCAGGGGCGTAAGCGCCATGGTAATGGCCACGACCGCCATCATAGTGCTTACGATATCCTTTTCAAGAAGCGCCGCGCCTCCGGCAAAAGAAAACAGCACAAAAGCAAATTCACCCACCTGCGGCAACGCGAAGGAGAACAGCAGGTTCTGCTCCCGGCTCAAGCGGAATATTTTGCCAAGCCCCAGCAACACCGCAAATTTCAAGGTCATAATGCCCGCTACCAGCCCGGTAATGAGCATAGGGTGTTCCACAATAAGATTAAAATCGATCGTGGCCCCCACTCCTATAAAAAAAAGCCCCAGCAACAGCCCTTTAAAAGGCTCTATATCGCTTTCCAGCTCATGACGGTATTCGCTATTGGCCAGCACCACACCGCCGAGAAATGCGCCCAAAGCAGGGCTTAAACCCACAAGTGTCATCAGCACGGCAATGGCCACCACCAGCAGCAGGGCCGAGGCGGTGAACAATTCTCTCAGCCTTGTGCGCGCCACGATATGCAGTATCGGTTTTACCACGTACCGCCCGCCGATCACCAGGCCCGTTACCGCGCCCAATACGATCAGCGTTCTTGCCCAGGCCGGCTGGCCGGCTATCAGCGAAGTAGTTTCCTCCGACACTGCCGCGCCCTGCGGCGCCAGCAGCGGGAAAATAGCCAGCATCGGGATCACCGCGATATCCTGGAAAAGCAGCACCGAAAACGCGCTCTGCCCCGCCGCCGAGCCCATTTGCCCTTTTTCGCCCAGCATCTGCAAAACGATAGCCGTAGAAGATAAAGACAAGATCATCCCGATCACCAGCGCCTGGTTCCAGGGCAAACCGAAGAGTATAGCCAGCCCCGTGATGACCAGTGCCGTAACGGTCACCTGCAAACCGCCCAGGCCGAGGATCGGCGCGCGGAGTTTCCATAACAGCGACGGCTCCAGCTCAAGACCAATGAGGAACAACATCATCACCACCCCGAATTCCGCGAAATGCATCAGGTCTTCCCCGCCATGGCCTATCAAACCCAATATGGCCGGCCCGATGATGATGCCGCCGATCAGGTAGCCCAGCACGGAGCCAAGGTTCAGTTTTTTGGCCAGCGGTACAAATACCACCATGGTGGCAAGGTAGACCAGTGCCTGGTAGAAAAAGGATTCGTTCGTCATGAGAGCCCGGGTTTATTTGGATGCGGATGTTATTTGCGGAATGCCGGTAAGGCTGTTCAGTTCCTGTAATTGCTGCGCCCTTTGCAGGTCCAGCTGGCCGGCCTGTATGGCTTGCAGAAGTTGGGTATACCCTTGCGCGTACTGGTCCAGCTGCTGTTCGGAAAGCTGGTTGGTGCCATGCACTACGAAGGGCGGCAGGTAATGCATATGACAGAGCCTGGCGGATTGTTCGAAAGGCAGCATGAACTGTTTCACCACATGACCGTGATGCCCTTCAGGACTGTATGCCCCTTCATTGCCCCCGGTGGAGATCACCTGCAGCATGTATTTCCCCTTCAGCTCATTGCCGTCTTTGCCGTATGCCCAGCCATGCTCCAGCACGAGGTCCATCCATTGTTTAATCAATGCGGGGCCGCTGTACCAGTAAAACGGGTGCTGAAAAATGATCACATCATGCTCCTTTAATACCTTCTGTTCTGTGTCCGGATGTACGTCAAAGTCAGGGTATATTTCGTAGAGGTCGCGCAGGGTGACGCCGGGCAGCTGTTTTACTGCCCTGATTAATTTTGCATGAACGCGGGAACGTTCAAATGCCGGGTGGGCGAAGAGGACTAATACTTTCAATCTCCTGGAAATTACAAATGATGACTGAAGTTAAAGAGATTAGGCGAACCAGCCTAATGTCTCTCCCCGGTCATCATTTGTAATTGTCACCGGTATTGGCCGGTCTTATCATATCAACGCTCCTGTGCTTTCAAAGCCGGAAGCTGTATTTTATATCTGTAGCGCTTCCGCGGCCGCTTCGTCCACAAACCAATGCAGGTCCCCGTTTTCGGGGCGGATCAGTTGTGAAGGGTAACGGTCGGGATCGGTGGCGCCGTCTATCACCGCTTTCAGCGTGAGGGCTTTTCCAGCACCGGTGGCCATGAACACTACGCAGGCTGCCAGGTTGGTAACAGGTGCGGTGAGCGTGATGCGGTACATATCCTGCGCTTCCAGCCAGAAGGTTTTCACCCAGGCCTTTTTCTCCTGTACGATCGGCAGGCCGGGGAAGAGGCTCAGCGTGTGGCCGTCATCCCCCATACCCAGCAGCACCAGGTCGAAAGTATTCTCTTTCCCGTCGAAATAACGGTGGAGTGTTTTTTCGTATTCAGCAGCGGATGCTTCAGGCTCAATGTCCGTACGCATCACGTGGACGTTTTCGGGCAGGGCGCCTACCTGGTCCAGCAGTACGTCGTAGGCCATGCGGGCATTGTTGCGGGAATCCTCAAAGGGTACCGCCCTTTCATCTCCCCAGAAAAAATGCACTTTGTTCCATTCGATCATGTTCACATACGGCTCTTTGGCCAGCAGGGCATACAGCGCTTTGGGCGTGTTGCCGCCGGAAAGGGCGAAGGTGAAACGTTCCTGTTTCTGCAGCACTTCCTGGATGTACTGGCTGATAAATGCGGCCAGGTTCTCGCTCAGCTGCTGTGTATCTTTTGCAACATGTAATTCCATAAGGCGCTATTTTTTTTCCGGTGGCAGGTTGATCCAGCTGTGCCCGTCGCGGGCGATGAGCGCATCTGCGTCTTCAGGGCCCCAGGAATCCGGAACATAGTTCGGGAAGTCCTGCGGGATGCGGGTTTCCCATGTTTCGAGGATGGGCATGATCACTTTCCAGGCGGATTCCACCTGGTCCGCGCGCATGAACAGCGTGGCGTCTCCTTCCATCACATCCAGCAGCAGGGTTTCGTATGCTTCAGGCGTATGATCGTCCGAACCTTCGTAATTGAAGGTCATGTTCACAGGGTCCAGCGTCATGGTCTGCCCCGGGCGTTTCGCCTGGAAGCGGATGCGGATGTCCATTTCCGGTTGAATGCTGATGGTAAGACGGTTGCTGCGCCAGGATTCCGCGGCTTCAGACGGGAAAGCGAAAGTGGGCGCTTCCTTGAACTGGATGGTCACGTGCGTGCTCTTCTGGTGCATCAGTTTACCGGTGCGTACATAGAACGGCACGCCCTGCCAGCGCCAGTTGTCAATGAAAAACTTAACGGCTGCGTAAGTGTCCGTGTTGGACTGGGGCGTTACGCCTTTTTCTTCACGGTAACCGGTCACCTGTTTGCCTTTCATCCAGCCGGCGCCATACTGGCCACGTACAGCGGATTCGTGTACGTCTTCGCGCCTGATGGGGCGGATGGCGTTCAGCACATCCACTTTTTTATTGCGGATCTCGTTCGCATCGAAGGATACGGGCGCTTCCATGGCCACCATGCAAAGCAATTGCAGGATATGGTTCTGCACCATGTCGCGCAGGGCGCCGGAGTGTTCGTAATAACCGCCACGACCTTCCAGGCCTACGCTTTCGGCTGCGGTGATCTGTATATGATCGATATAATGACGGTTCCATACCGGTTCAAACAAAGCGTTGGCGAAACGCAGCGCCAGGATGTTCTGCACAGTTTCCTTACCCAGGTAGTGATCTATGCGGAAGATCTGTTCTTCGGCAAACAGGCCGGTGAGCAGGGCATTCAGTTCATGCGCGCTTTCCAGGTCGTGACCGAAAGGTTTTTCGATAACGATGCGGGTGGCGCTTTTGTCTTTGCAGAGATTAAGCGTGCCCAGCTCCTGTGCGATGGAAGGCACCAGCTGCGGCGCTACGGCCAGGTAAAAGATCACGTTCGGGTGTACGCCCCATTCGGTTTCCTTCTGCTGCACGTATTCCGTGATGCGCTGATAGGAAGCGATGTCGCCGGCATCCAGCTGAAGGTAGTTCACATGCTCGAAAAATTCCTTGTAGTGACCGTTCTCCTCTGCTTTACGGCGCGAGAATTTCTCGATGCCTTCCTGCAGGTGAGCACGGTAATTTTCAGAAGAATATTCCGTACGGCCGATGCCTACGATGGCAAAACGGTCGGGCATCCACTCGTCCAGGAAAAGATTGTACAGAGCAGGCGTCAGCTTCCGGTAGTTCAGGTCGCCGCTGCCTCCGAAAATGAAGAGGATGGAAGCTGGCGGGCGTTTATGATGTTGCATAAAAAAGATAAAAATTGATTAATGGTGTAGCCAGGTGGTATGAAAACTGCCCGGCATGTCTATCCGCTGGTATGTATGTGCACCGAAATAATCGCGTTGCGCCTGCACCAGGTTGGTGGGGAGCTTTTCGGTGCGGTATGCGTCGAAGTATGAAAGCGCCGCCATAAAACCTGCCGCGGGCAATCCTGCCTGTGCGGCCTGTACGATCACAGCGCGCATGTTATGTTCTTTTTCTTTTACAATGTCGGCCACTGCTTTGTTCAGCAGCAGGTTCGGCAGTTCGGGTGTTTCTTTCAGCGCTTTGTAGAAAGTGCCGAGCAGGGCGGAACGGATGATGCAGCCGCCGCGCCATACTTTTACGGCATCGGGCAGGGGTATCTGCATGTCATGCGCTTCGGATGCGGTGTGCAGCATTGCCATTCCCTGTGCGTAACACATGATGGTGGCGAACTGCAGCGCATCTTTTACCTGCGAGATAAAAAGCTGCGTGTCCGCGGATACGGGAATTTTTGGTTCCGCGTATACCTTAGCCGCCAGTACACGCTCGTCTTTGTAAGCGGAAACGGTACGCATAGACACTGCTGTGTCTATGATCGTGGCGGGCACGGCCAGGTCCATGGCTTCCTGGGAAGTCCATTTACCGGTGCCTTTGGAGCCGGCTTTGTCCAGGATCACGTCTATCAGCCGCTGCCCGGATTTATCATCGTTTTGCAGGAAAATGTCCGCGGTGATCTCCAGTAGGAAAGACTGCATATCCCCGCTGTTCCAGTTTTTGTATACTTCGTGCAGCTGGTCATTGTTCAGCCCCGCGCTTTGCAGCAGGCGGTAGCTTTCGCTGATGAGCTGCATGATGGCGTATTCAATGCCATTGTGCACCATTTTCACGTAATGACCGGCCGCGCCTTTGCCGAGGTAAGCCACACAGGGCTCCCCTTCCACCTTAGCTGAAATGGCTTCCAACATAGGTTTCACATGCGCATATGCCTCCTGGTCCCCGCCGGGCATAATGCTCGGGCCGGTGCGTGCACCCTGTTCCCCACCGGAAACGCCTACGCCCATAAAATGGAAGCCGGAGGTTTTGGTGTATTCCACCCTGCGCAGGGTGTCCGTGAAATGGGAGTTGCCCCCGTCTATCACGATATCTCCCGGTTCCAGCAGGGGCTTGAGAGATTCCAATACATCGTCCACCGGTTTGCCGGCCGGCACCAGCATCATCACCCTGCGGGGGCGCTGAAGCTGGCTGATCATTTCTTCCAGCGACACTACCCCTTTTACGCGGGTGCCGGCGGTAGCGGATGATTCCAGTGCTTTTGCCTTTTCAGTATCCTTATCGAAGCCGATCACGGCAAATCCATGATCCGCCATGTTGAGCAGGAGGTTGCGCCCCATCACGCCCAGGCCGATCATTCCGAATTCGTATAAGCTGTTTGCCATATTGATTATTGTCTGTATTGAGTATTAGAGCGGCGAAATTAGCCATTTATTTGTGCAATTGCAGGGTAAGATCACGTAGCGCTTCCAGCGCGCGATACACCAGCTCTTTTGTTTTTTCGTCCGTAAGATTCCCGTGCGCGTCGAACTTCCCGGCGGCCTGGGCCACCAGCACTTCGGGTTTTGCCACTTGTTTCATGTCCAGGAACTGGAATATGGATTTAAATGCCAGTTGCATCCTGACGGTGCCCCACATGCCCGGGGTGGCGCCCATCAGGGCCACGGGCTTGTGCAGCAAAGGCGCATCCGGGCCGCGGCTGGCCCAGTCTATGGCGTTTTTCAGACCGCCCGGGATGGAATAATTGTATTCCGGAGATACGATCAGGATGGCCTGCGCCCCTGCCAGCTGTTCCCGGAAGCGGTGCACGGAAGGCGGGCGATCACCCGTGTCCAGGTCCGCATTATACAGGGGGATATCTTCAAAACCTGCTGTTTCAGCCGTAAGGCCGGGAGGGAGATTGTCCAGCGCCGCGTGCAGCAGGGCTGTGTTATAAGAACCTTTTCTAAGACTGCCGGAAATGCCAACAATATGAACGGGTGTACTCATGTTTAATCGATTGAGCCTTTCAACCCCGCAAAAATAGGCACAAAAATGTGATAGGAAAAGTTGAAACAACTGCATAAATTACAGTATTAATCCCCCAAACCATGAAATTAGGTGTTCTCCTCAAGCACTATGTCCCCTGTTCATACTTCATTATCTGTTCCGTTTGTATATTATGGAATGCTGATATGATCAATTTCCTGGGCCTCACCCTGCTCGTTTTGTCCTCCGGTCTTTTCTTTTTCAGGCATCCGGCGGCCCGGATGATCACCGGCGGAGTAATGCTGGCGGCGAGTTTTTATTTCCTGCTGGCCCTGATAGACGAAGCCGGCGATGTGAGCCGCGAAGGCGGGGATACTTCCATGCTCCTGGGCTGGGGTGTCACGTTGATCAGCCTTACAGCCGTGATGTCCGTCCTGCTGATCCTGCCGCTCAATATGCCCCGGAAGGCGGCCGTATATCAGCGCAAATAGCCACCCCTGCTTATTATTACCTCCCGAAACAGGAAATTATTATCTTGTACGGGTTATGAAAAAATTACTGCTCCTCTGTCTTTTCGTTACCGCCGCTTCAGCCGCTTCAGCGCAGCAGAAAACGCGACCGTATCTGAACCACCTCGCGCTGTATGTGCAGGACCTTGAAAAAGCGACCATATTCTACCGCGACTTCCTCGGCCTGGACACCATTCCCGAACCTTTCCATGACGGCAAACACACCTGGTTCTCCGTTGGTCCCTTAAGCCACCTTCACCTGATAGAAGGCGCCAAAGGCCCGTACACCGGCGACCGGAATTCTCATATCTGTTTCAGCGTGGATTCTGTAGAGGAGTTTATCGTCCGGCTCAAAAAAGCAGGCATGACCTATATCAACTGGGCCGGTGAAAAGGAAAAAGTGACGGTAAGGGTGGATGGGGTCAAACAGATCTACCTCCAGGACCGCGATGGATACTGGATTGAGGTGAACGACGCCCGGAAATAATTATTGAAGCTGTTTTCTGAACTATGCCCGCTTCAGCATATACTTATGCGCTACCGGCTTCGTCAGCACTGGCATAGAGTCCAGTGAAGCTTTCCACTGCCGGCGGATCTCCGCTTCTTTCGGCTTCTGCTCCAGGTAGCTGCCGAGCATCTTTTTTATGTTGTCGGTATCGGGCTTTTTAGCAAAACCGGTATCGTAATGATGTTTTATCACTTCCAGGTTTTCCTTCCCAGGCAATGTATTAATGAAGCGGTATTCCAGCAGGCGCATCTGGCGGAGCTGGGCTTCCAGCTTCCAGCTGTTCTGCAGCAATGCCTGTACTTTCTGTGCCTGCTGGTATTGCGGTGTTTTGGTGATCAGGGCCAGGTTCACGCCTCTTTCCAGCTCGCCGGAAAAATATTTCCCGATTTCTATATCATCGATGGAAAGGATGTATTCACCGGGTTTCAGGAAATTGAACTGTAACAGTTCGCGGTTGAAGTTCTCCGTAAACGGCGCCAATTCCAGCGCAAAAGCCTGCTCATCGCGCAGTGGGAAAGGTAATGCCTGCTCCTCCGCGGTAAAGGTAATGGTCTTGTTGTCCCGCACGAGGTTGGTGATCTTAGCCTGCTGAGCTTTGGCCTGGCTGGATTTTGTATCCCTGTCCGCCACGATGGTGGCCACGATGGGAGACGATTTGAATGTTTTCAGGAATTCCCAGGCCATGAGCAGGTGGCCCACCGGACCGGGATGCACGCGGTCTTTGCCGATCACCGTGGCGGTGGAATCCGTGCGTTGCACCTCTGTGTTGAAGGTGCTGAGCGAGGTCCAGTAATCTACCACAGGCACGTTATATTTAGCGGCAAACTCGCGGATGTAACCCGCGCAGGTCTTCAGCGCATCGTTGACCCCGTAAAGATTATTGCCGGCCATTTTGGAAGTCTGGTCGTAGATAGAGGGTGTTTGCAGCACCACTTTGATCCCGTTGGACTGGAATATGCGGATGATGCTGTCCAGGTTCTTTTTATAGGTGGCCAGCGCCTGCTGCTGCTGTTCTTTGATGCCGGGCTCGTTCACGCGTTTGGCGTCGTACAGCGGGCGGTTCACATCGTTCATGCCTATCATGATCACGGCCCAGGTGGGCTGATGCACCAGTATATCTTCATCCATCCTGGACAGGATGCCCTTCGTCACGTCCCCGGAAATGCCGCAGTTAAAAAAGGTAACGCCCAATTGCGGGTAACGCGTGGCGTAATAAAGGGATACGTTGTGCCAGAAATCACCGTTGTGCGTGATGCTGTTTCCCACAAAACATACCCTGTCCCCCTTTTTGAACACCTGGGCGGAAGCGGTAATACTACAAACGAAAAGGCAACAAATGATAATAAAGGAGCGCATGGTTCTGAATATATCCGATAAAAATAGACAATACTTCGAAAAATCCTATATGGCAAAGGCCCTCCTTTCGGGAGAGCCTGCCGCATAAGCACTATTCCATATCAGAGAGCCGGTACCGTCGTTCTTTTTACATTCTTTTCAAGAAAGCCGTCTATCAGTGAAACAATTTCGTCCAGGTGGTCTTCCAGCGCAAAGTGGCCGGTGTCCAGCAGGTGGAATTCAATATTCCGGAGGTCGCGTTTATAAGGATGGGCGCCGGATGCGGGGAAGATGTCGTCGTGCTCGCCCCAGATGATGAGGGTGGGTGGCTGGTACTTACGGAAATATGCCTGCCATTCCGGGTACAACGGCGGGTTTGTACCGTATGAAAGGAAAAGCTGCAACTGTATCTCGCGGTTTCCCGGGCGGTCCAGCAAAGCCTGGTCGTGCAGCCAGGTATCCGGGCTGATCTTCGAGATATCTTTCACCCCATTTACATACTGCCAGCGGGTGCTTTCCGGTTTCAGCATCACGGCCACGCCGTCGATATTGGCCGGGTCTTCGGGGTGCTCCCAGTAACGGAAGATCGGTGCCCAGAAGTCGGTCATCCCTTCGCGGTAGGCGTTGCCGTTCTGTACCAGCAGGCCTTCTATCCTTTCGGGCTGGCGGGCGGCGATGCGGTAACCAACGGGTGCGCCGTAGTCCATTACATACAGGCTGAACTTACCCAGGCCAATGGCGTCTATGAACTGTTCCATCACATTGGCAAGGTTATCAAAACTGTATTCAAATTCTGTTACAGATGGCATACTGCTTTGCCCAAAACCGGGATAGTCAGGCGCGACCAGGTGATAACGATCTTCCAGTTTGCTGATCAGGTTGCGGAACATAAAAGAAGAAGTAGGGTAACCGTGCAGGAGGAGAATGGTAGGATTGCTGCGGCTGCCGGCTTCGCGGTAGAAGATGTTGAGGCCGTTTACGGCGATGGTGTTGTACGTTGTCATGATGATTTAATTTTAGACTAAACGGTCAATTATTAAAGTAAAAAAGATATTCTGCCTATATTTCATTCTATACCAATCGGTCAATTATTGAAGTAAAAAAAAAGTCAGGCTGGTTGAAGTACGCCCAGCTGCAGCTCCACGAGTTTCTCCAGTTCTTTCCTGCCGTACATCCTGCGTGAGATGCTCATGCCGTTCCACATATTCACCAGGTACTTCGCCAGGGTTTCTGGGGAAGCTTCGTTTGTGATATACCCCTCTTTCACGCCTTTTTTGATATAATGAAGATAGATTGTTTCCACATCCAGGAGTTTGTGACGGGCAAGGGCGGCCAGCTCTTCGTCCATGCCGCTCATTTCCCCGAGGGTGTTCACCAGGAAACAGCCTTTTGTATGGGCTTTCATATCCGCCGGCTGCGTTACCTGCCGGAAGATCTCTTTAAATGCTTTGATAGGATTTTTATGCTGCTCGAACAGGGCTCTGATCAGCACGCCTTCTTTGCGAAAAAAATGGTCTATCACCTGTATGAACAATTCCCTTTTGCTGCCGAAGGCATTGTACATACTACCCTTGTTCAGGTCCATGGCTTGCAGGAGGTCTTCCATAGAGGCCGATTCGTATCCTTTGGTCCAGAATACTTCCGTGGCGGCCGCCAGGGCTTTATCTTCATCGAACTCTCTGTTTCTTCCTGCCATGGTTTTAACTGTTGACAGTTCAAAGATACTATTCTATACCATTCGGTCAAAATTAAATTTGAACCCGGCTGATATCATTTGAATCGGCAGGATGCAAAGGGACATGGCCTGCAAAAAAGCGGAGATATGATGTTGATGTTTTATAGCGTACAGGCAGGCGTTGTATAAAGACGAAAGTACATCCGGGGGGATGTACTTTCTGAGAGGGGTTGGGGAAAAACAAACAGTAGTAATCAGACTAGCAGGCGTAAAATTATAGCAGCCCTGCCGGAAAAACACGAGTAAAACCGCTGATTTCTCAAAACACGTAGTTTTACGCAAGGCAACTTGCAAATATGCAAACGTTTGCATAACTTGTATTCAGTTCAACTAACGTTATGAAAATAAAGCACCTGACACAATTGCTGGCAGCATCTCTCCTGATGCTCTCCGCCGGCGCTCTCGCGCAATCCGCGGACCTGAAAAACTTCCCGAAAGGCGCCACACCGGAAGAGATCGGTAAAAGGGTGGCGGACCACTTTGTTGCAACACCGCATACCAACTTTGGCCGGCCCGTTCCCCCTAAAGTGATCACCTACCCCGAAACCTGCACATGGTACGGCGCGCTCACCTTTGCAAAGGAAACAAAAAATGACGCCCTCCGCCAGGAACTGGTGAAACGTTTTGAGCCGCTTTTCGGCTCCAGGGACACGCTTATCCCCGTGCCCGATCACGTGGATTACACCGTGTTCGGCTCCGTGCCGCTGGAACTTTACCTTCAAACCAAAGACGTGCGTTACCTCACGCTCGGCAAAGGCATCGCGGACAAACAGTGGGGCCCACCCGAAGGCAAACGCGTAAAACCGGAATCCCACACGTTTTATAATAAGGGATATACCTGGCAGACCCGCCTCTGGATAGACGATATGTTCATGATCACCGCCGTGCAAAGCCAGGCTTACCGCGCCACCGGGAACCGTGCTTATATCGACAAGGCGGCCAATGAAATGATCCTGTACCTGGACAGCCTGCAAAAACCCAACGGCCTCTTTTACCACGCCCCGGACGCGCCCTTCTTCTGGGGCCGCGGCAATGGCTGGATGGCGGCTGGGATGAGCGAACTGCTGCGCTCCGTGCCCAAAGACAACCCGAACCGCCCGCGCATCATGAAAGCCTACCAAGCCATGATGGCTTCCCTGCTGAAATACCAGGCGGAAGACGGCATGTGGCACCAGCTGATTGATGACCCGAAGTCCTGGAAAGAGACTTCCTGCACGGGTATGTTCACTTTCGCGATGATCACCGGCGTGAAAAACGGCTGGCTGGACGCCAAAACCTATGGCCCCGCCGCCCGCAAAGCGTGGCTCACCCTCATCACCTACCTGGATGAAAATTCAGACATCCGGGACGTTTGCGAAGGCACCAATATGAAAAACGACCACCAGTATTACCTGGACCGTAAGCGCCTCACCGGCGACCTGCATGGCCAGGCTCCCCTGCTGTGGTGCGCTACCGCCCTGCTGCGGAAATAACTGAAAGAGATATCCATAAATAAAAGGCGTGCGGGAAAAGATAAAAAATATCTTCCCCGGACGCCTTTTTTAGAATGATTTTTGCAGGTATATTCGCCCTGGACATCAGTTCCCCGGGGAACCTGCCATTCCGGTTTTTCTATTTAAATCAGTCCACTTCCACCCCCTTTTAACTGGATCAGCCATCTGATCAGCCCCAATGACACTGAAATAATGCCCGAAACTGGCTTTTTACCCTGAAAATACCTCTTCTAAGTCCAGGTATAGTCCAAGTATAGTCCAAGTAAAGTCCAGGTAAAGTCCAGGTATACCGGTATTGTGCTGCTGGTGCGCCGGTATGATATCGTTATCATACAGCTATCATACCAGCGTCATACCGGCTTCGTACCGCATCATTCGGCCTCTTAACCCCCTTTTTACACCCCAGGCCAAATGCGCATAAAGCAGCGGGACGGGGATTGTCATAAAAAGAAACGGATGTATACAGCCTTTCCGGCCGCATACATCCGTTTCTTTATTAACAGTTGTATCTTATTTTACTTCAATGCAGTAAGTAGCGCATCTCCACACTTCCTCAAAAGTCTGGCCGTTGTGCTGGCCGGTCTTTTTCTGTGTGCCGGCTACTTCCACCATGTACCTGCCGGGCCAGATGGGGGTAAAGCTGGCCTTGCCGGTGCTGTCCGTGTACAGTTCCTTGCCCCAGCCGTTCGGTGCAAATACCTTCACTTCCTGTTCAGCGGCGGGTTTCAAGTCCATCAGGGCATGCAGATTGATGCTTTCGTTCACTTTATGCGCGCTTTTGGGAGCTACGAATACGCTCACTTCGTTTTTGTTGGTTTCGGGGCTGGCTTCGCCTTTGCCCACCAGTACGCTGGCGCTGGAATTGTAATCCAGGCGGCTGCCATGGTACAGTTCTTTTACGGTATGTTTCATCACCACCGTGTAGACTCCTTCCGTTTCAGGGGTAAAAAAGGCCTTGTAATGGTCTTTGCCCGGGGCGGAGGTCAGCGGAATCTCTTTACGGTCGGGGGTAATGAGGGTGAGGGTGTATGATTTGGTATCTGAAAACCACTTATCCAGCGGGGAAATGTCCTTATCGGCAAACTCTCCCCAGAAAACGCGCACTTCCTGCGGCTGGCCTTTTTTACCGGTCGGATTTGTTTCGATCCAAAGGGCGTGGGCAAACACCTGGGCGCATACCAGGGTAAAAAAGGTTATCATCCATAATGATCTGTAAAGCATAGCAATAGTTTTGTGGGCGTGAAATTATCCCCTCCCGTCCGGACAACCTACTCCGATCGGTAATATTATTTACGCAAAACGGAAAAATTCATTGGCAGGCTATTTGCGCGGCAAATAGGGAATATTGCATAATTTAGTGATAATGATGTTCGTTATACATCAAGTGTTAAATTCGCCCTCCATGAAACGGATCCTTTATTTGCTCGTATTTCTTCTCCCGGTAGCCGCCAGTGCCCAGAAACTTTCAGAATCAGCCGTGGAAGACATTTCTACCAAAATGGCCACCCAGTTCCTGAAACTCAACGATCCGGCCCTGGTATTTGTGACCGAACAGATGAGCAGGAGCGGCGCCGGCGGCCTGGAAGTGGATAAAACCATGCAGGACCTCAAAAAGGATCCCGCCGCGCTGGACGCAGCCATGAAGTTCCTTTACCAGTACAGCGACTGCAACCGCCAGACGCTCATTGCCAACCTTCGCGCCATGAACGTGAGCTCCGGCAATGTGTTCCCCCTGGCCACCTACATCGTGAACAAAAATAAAAACGACAATAAAGCCCTCGTGGACGAAAAAAACGAGCTCTACCGCATCGGCGCCATCCCGAAACAGATTTCCGTGATGGTAGCCCCGCCTGACAACCAGAACCAGGCCGCCGCCGCAGGCACCGTGCTCCAGGGCACCCCGCCCGCGAACGCCACCGGCCAGGCGCCTGCCGCCGCTCCGGGTTCCTCTCCTGCCAAGGAAACCATCAATACCGCCGCCAATATGCCGGTGGATACCCGCAACTGGGACGTGCGCAACGTGTTTAACATGGTGAAACCGGACCAGTTGCTGGAGTTTTACGGTAAGGAAAATGTGGAGCTCCGCGATGCCGTAGACTTCGAAGGCAACGATGCCGGCAAAGCCTGGGTAGTGTACCCGGATACGGAAAATGAAATGGAGGTGATCTTTTATAAAGATTCCACCAAATCCGTTGCTTTCAGCAGGGAAGAAGGCAAATGGCGCTCCCCCTTCGGCATCAAACCCGGCGACCCTATCGAAAAAGTCAATAAAGTGAACGGCAAAGGCTTCCGTATAAATGGTTTTGAATGGACCAACGGCGGCACGGTGGACAGCTGGGAAGGCGGCGCCATGGACAAAAAAGGCGTGATGATCCTCTTCCGCGCCGTGAACAGCGGCGATCCAAAGCTGTACGACAAGTACACCGGCGAAAAGAAATTCAGTTCAAACGACGCATCCCTCAAAAAACTGGGCGTGATCGTGGAAAAAGTAGTATTCAGAACTTACCAGTAATATCCCTCAGCCAACCCGTTTATTCCAGATTCCTTATTTTCGGCACATGGAAGGAACCGGGAACAAGTATTACAGGCTGCTGGTGAGGTTTGGGAATTACAGGACAAAATTTACATCCCACCGGAATTTTCTTATCATCCTCAGTTTTGTGGTAGGCGTCATTGCCGCACTGGCGGCGGTGCTGCTAAAGGTTACGGTCCAGTTTTTCGAGCACCGCGTGGAGGTGATGAACAACTGGATGAATAGTAACTGGCTTTCCGCCATCCTGCCCATGATCGGCACGGGCCTTTCCCTGCTGCTGCTCACCCGTTTATTCCACAACAAACTCAGCCGTGGCGTGGGTTTTATCATTCACAACATCATTTCCAACAAAGGCCGTATCGAAAAGCGGCATACTTACGGCCACATTATCACCAGCGCCATTACCGTCGCCTTTGGCGGCAGCGTGGGCCTGGAGGCGCCTATTGTAGCCACCGGCGCCGCCATCGGCTCCAATACCGCGCACGATCTCAGGCTTTCGGCCAAAGACACGGTACTGCTGCTTGCCTGCGGCACCGCCAGCGGCCTGGCCGCGGTGTTCAACAGTCCTTTTGCCGGGATCATTTTTGTGCTGGAAATATTCCTGCTGGACTTCAGTATTCCCTTTTTTATACCGCTCCTGATCTCCACCGCCACTGCTACCGTGGTATCGCAACTGCTGTACCCGGGCAAGTTTATCTTCATAGCCAGCGAAAGCTGGAGTGTAAAGGCGATCCCTTTTTATATCCTGCTCGGTATCTGTTGCGGTATGATGTCCGTCTATATCACGCGCTCCGTGGATTTTATCGAAGGATATTTCGAGAAAAGGCGTATGAACTGGAAAAGCTGGCTGGTGGCGGGCATTCCATTGTGCCTGCTGATCTTTATGCTGCCTGGGTTATATGGCGAAGGTTATTCCGTGATCACGAATCTGTTGGAAGGACGTTATGCCTCCATTACTTCGCATTCCCTCCTGGAAGGGTACAGCTCCCATGCCTGGGCCATTGTACTGATGACGGTGCTGCTGCTGGTATTTAAAGTGGTCTGCTCCTGCCTTACCATCAGCGCGGGTGGCAACGGGGGTATCTTTGCCCCGTCTATGATCACGGGAGGGCTCACCGGTTTCCTGTTTGCTTATCTCGTGAACCTGTCCGGTATTTACCAGCTGAACACGCCTAATTTTATCATTGCCGCCATGGCGGGTGTAGTGGCTGGCGTGATGCATGCGCCGCTGACGGCGATCTTTTTGCTGGCGGAGATCTCGGGAGGATACAAACTGTTTATCCCGCTCATGATCGTGTCCGCTATTTCTTATTTTATTACCCGCAAGTACGAAAAACACTCGGTGTATCACAAGTCGCTGGTGGAAAGAAAAATACTCACGGACGAAAACATTCCTGATCATTTCTGATCATTTGGCCATCCGCGTCTTAATGTCATTTATTCACTCGTTGTTCCCGGGAGGCTTATTTGCTTTCGGAAGGATGTATAAATTGAAAAGCCCCTGCAATTACGGTTGCAGGGGCTTTCAGGTGATAGATATAAACAGTTGGTTTAATAACTGCGGATCAGGTTGCGTCAGTCTTTACAGGGTAGCGTAACCGGTGTTTTGTTTCATCAGCGGGTTGGACTGCATTTCTGTGTCCGGAACCGGGAACTGCCAGTGATAGTCTGTGGGTGCTATGACACCTACAGCGCTTTCCAACGCCTGGTAGGCACCTTCGCGAACTTTGTTCACGCCCACACCCCAGCGTTTCAGGTCGAACCAGTAGTGGCCTTCAACAGCCAGCTCTTTCCTTCTTTCAATTCGGATCTGGGCCAGCAGCGTTGCATCATCGTATGCGTCCACGATGGTCACATCGTAGCCTTTGATACGGGAAGCGCGGATGGATTTCAGCAGCGTTTTAGCAGTGGCTTTATTGGTCGGATAGATTGCCTCCATTTTGTTCAGCACCACTTCCGCATAACGGAAGAGTTTGGGGGCGTTGGCACCGTATACACCGGTATAAGCTGGGTTTCCGGGGTATTTTTTCACGATCCAGATAGAATCCTTATACTGGCGCGCGCTATCCTTATAGAAGTAAAAACCTTTGCGCAGATCGCTGTCGCTGTACAGGTTCACCAGGTCTTTGGAAGGAATAAAATCCGGGTTAGGCCTGAACTTCGGGTCGGGCTGGTTGATAAACAGCGATCCAAGGTTTACCGCGGACCAATCGGAGCCCTGGGTTGTCCCCAATCCCACTTTGAGAATGATCTCTTTTGCTCCCTGGTCATTGATCCAGACTTTGCTCTGTGCGGCACTGTCTGCCTCAAAGCCAAAGGGACCGGCGAGCACTTTATCAGCGGCGGTGGCGGCCAGGTCGTTCTTACCGAAATACAGGTAAAAACGCGATTGCAGCGCGGCGATAGAATATTTATTGAACAGGGTCTGCCTGGTTACGTTGGTTTCACCAATGCTGCCCAAAGCTGTATTCAGGTCACTTTCGATCTGGTCGTAGGTTTCCTTTACAGTCTTCCTGGCATGAAATGTTTCAACTGTAGGTTGCAGTACAAATGGAAGGCCAAGCGGATCATTCAGATCCAGTTTGCAAAACATCCTGGTAAGGTCGAACATGTACAAGGCGCGCAAAGCGTAAGCCTGAGCTTTTAACTCTGCTTTTTTCTTGTTTACAGTCTCGGCATTTTCATTTGGAAGCGGCTCAACCTTATCGATGTTTGCCAGGAAACTGTTAACCCTGTGCAGCGCACTATAGGCAACGCTCCAGACACCTCTTCCATCTCCACCGCCGGAATGGAATCCCCAGCGGACAATGTCAGAGTAGGAATTGCTGAACCAGGAACCTGCGATCAGATTTTCCGTCAGCAGATCAGGGATTAAAGTTAATCCCCTGCCATAGTAGCTGGCACCATACAACGGCGAATACATGCCGTTGAAAGCGGATTCCGCTGCTGTGATGGAAGTGTAAACCAGGTCGGAGCTGAGGCTACCATTGGGCTGCTGGTCCAGCTGTTTATTACATGCACTGCCTACCGCACTAATGGCAATTACCGCCGCAATTATATGTTTCTTATTGAATATTCTCATTTGAAATGGATTTAGATAATTCTTACCTTTTTTTCTAGAATCCGATGTCTATACCGAAGGTATAAGAACGGGAAACAGGATATATACCCAATTCCAGGTTGTTAAAGTACTCAGGATCGTAACCGGTCCACTCTGTAAAAGTGAGGAGGTTATTCGCACGGGCGTAAGCACGCACGCTGCGCAGCACTTTCACCTTAGACAGTACATTTTTGGGCACGTTGTAATAAACGGTGAGCTCACGGAGACGGACAAAGGAAGCATCTTCAAGATAACGGTCATCGAACTGGGTACCTGAACCGTATTTGGGATACTTCGCAACATCACCTGGTTTCTTCCACATTTTCTCGCCGAGATCGTGCACGCGGTTGTAGTTTGACCACGAAGCATTATTCCATACCAGCCACGCAGTAGTGTTATTCACGGAATATTTACCTTCCATAAAGTTCCACTGCATGAATATACCCAAGCCTTTCCAGCTGAAATCCGCAGTTGCCCCACCATACCAGGGAGCATACATGGTTTTCCCTTCCTGGATCACTGCATCTGCGTCATCAAATTTGTCGGTCTCTTTGCCGTTCTTGTCCAACCAGAGCTCCAGGCCGTTGTCCGGGTTGATGCGGGAGAACCTGTTGTATTTGAACTGGCCGCGGGGATAACCTACTTTGGTCAGAATACCGGTACCTGAGCCCAGCAGTTCGTCACGGTAACCGTAGAGGTCCCTGATCTTATTTTTGTTATAGGTTAAATTGCCTTCAACACGGAGTGCAAAGTCCCTGTTCTTGAGCACATCGCCTTTAACAGTGAATTCCACTCCATTGTTAGACATCTTGCCCATGTTGCCTTTCACCTGGGTGAAGCCGGTGAGATATGATACGGGCGCATCGAGCACCATATCATAGGTCAGTTCTCTATAGTGATCAATCGTAACAGACACTCTGTTATGAATACCGAGATCGACACCTACGTTGAACTTCCTTCTCTTTTCCCAGGTCAGGTCCGGGTTACCGGCCTGTGAAGGTATCAGGCCGGGCCTGCCTTCGTAGGTAGTACCGCCATAGAGGTCATAAGAAGGATAGAAACCAATGTCGTCGTTACCTGTAAGACCGATACTGGAGCGCACACGCAGATCAGAAATCCATTCATACTGCGCGATAAACGGTTCGCTCTTGGCGTTCCAGAGTGCGCCTACTGACCAGAATGTACCCCATTGCTGGTTCCTGCCGAATTTGGAAGAACCGTCGCGGCGGATAGACAGATCAAGGTAATATTTTTCTTTAAAGCCATAGTTCACGTTGCCGAACACACCAAACATCCGGTATTTACTGAGAGAACCTCCTGTGGAAACCGGGTTCAGCATGGTCCCGAACTCCTGCAGCAGCGGGGAACTGGTGTTCCTGGCGGTAGCGGTAAAATCATAGTCGGTCAGATAGTTATATTCACTACCCACTACCGCGTTCACGGAATGATTACGGGCAAATGTCTTGCGGTAGTTCAGCGTATTGGTCCAGGTACCGTTATTCCAGCGGGAGAAACGCCTTGTTGCGTTACCATTGTCCGCAGCGGCCAGGAGCGGCTGGTTGAACGTTTTGGTAACATAATCGGACAGGTTCATGCTGTAACGGGTAGTGAACTTCAGATCAGGGATGATCGTGGCTTCCGCGAAAACATTCCCAAGGAATTTCAGATGGTCATTACCGCTTCCGGTGAAGTCGTTTTCCCTTGACCACAGATTGCTGCGGACGTTAGTATACCCGCCATGCCTCAGGATCTCTCTCCAGTTGCCGCTCTCTGATCTGAGATTTTCATATGGCATCACCAGGTACGCCATCATACCAGGGTTACCGGTAGAGTTACGCGTTTCATTCGGCAATGCTTCTTCCATGTAACCCACATACATATTCAGACCGGTCTTCAGCCAGTCTGTAGTAGTGTTGTCCACATTCAAACGGGCGCCCACACGGGAGAAATCGTTGTCATAATACACACCTTTCTGGTCGTAATATTCACCGGACATGTAGATAGAAGTCTTATCGGTGCCGGTCCTTACAGAAATAGTATGAGATTGCGCCAATGCAGGTTTCAGGATTTCCTTCACCTGGTTGTAATCGCTTTTCAGCAATTCAGGGATAGCAGGATCGTTTGCCTGGCGAAGGCCTATTGCTACTTCATAATCCAGGCGCTCCTTGGTGTTCATCATGCGCACCTTAGGCTCTGCAATTTCAGTAACACCATAAAATCCACGGTAGTCCAGCGTTGCTTTCCCGCTTTTACCCCTTTTGGTGGTAATCAGGATTACACCGTTTGCACCGCGTGAACCATACACCGCGGTCGCGGATGCATCTTTCAGGATATTAAAACTTTCGATGTCGTTCTGGGAAATAGTAGCGAAGTCGCTGGGAGACACCGGCTGGCCGTCCACTATATACAGCGGGGCAAGACCGGAGTTGATAGAACCTGTACCACGGATAAAGATCTGCGGAGCGGCGCCGGGGCGGCCACCGTTCGCCATCACGTACACACCAGCCGCCTGACCTTGCAGGAGGTGGTTGAAGTTCCCGGAGGGACGGGATTCGATCCTTTTACCGTCTATTACGTCGATAGCGCCGGTGATCGTACCTTTTCTTTTGGAAACATAACCTGTGCTGATCTCAAATTCAGCCAGCGTTTTTACGTCGAGGTTCATTTGAATGTCCACGGTAGACTTACCTGAAACAGGTACTTCCAGGACTTCATACCCCACAAAATTGAAGATCAATGTTGCATTGTCCGCAACATTCAGGGAGTAAACACCATCAACGTTGGTAGTCGTACCGGTGGTGGTTCCCTTTACCATTACACTAACACCAAGCAATACGGAGCCATCGCGGGAATCGGTAACTTTACCTTTTACCGGGCGCGTCTGGGCTGTCATTTGCAAGCATGATAGGACGGAGAAAAGCATGAGTAGTACTTTCTTCATAGCATGCGATTTAGATTTAAGATTACTGATATAAACTCTTTAAGGAATGTAATACTATGGGATAAGCCAGCTTCCGGGATGCCAACTCTCAACCAGCAATGACTGGCTTCAGACCTCACAAGCAAATAAAACGCGTGGGAAATACTTCGGTATAGGACCTCAGCATCCGGCTCGGCATAGATTTTACATTTCTGATTTCGATCTTGTTTAAATTAATTGGGCAGGTTATGCGCTGCGCTCATGGTGACTTAGATTCCGATTAAAACTTAGATTTTGTAAAATGATCGGGCTTAAAATTTTTACTAGTCCTAACTGCATCTTTTATATCTGTGTCTCTCTTCGTCGGGTTAGCATTATTTCTAGGTAAAGGATTTCTCCCCGATTCTGGCACAATATACAAAAACACAATTAAAAAATAACACACAATTATCATATAAATAAAATCGATATACGACAAACATATGCCAAAGCGCAGTGTTACCGCAGTATCTCATCGATCAGGGATATCAGTCCGCAGATTTTTTTTTCGTGTGATGCTTTTGTATACATTTTTTAACTACTTTAGTCGAAATACGACGCAGAGAATATCCAGAATCGAATCGAGTAATCCAGAATCTAACAGATCAATAACCTGACAATAAAAAGTGCCGGAATCTAAATCAGTAAACCAGTAAAATGCAGACAGGACAAGCATCCGCCAGCTTTACCAATACCCGTAACTATTAAAATCAAAACGTCAAGTTTATCAACCTGACGCAGGGCTATCTGTTATGCCCTGAAGCTTTGATTATTTGCCTATGCAATAGACAAACAGCTATTACTATATCACCACAAATCTAAATCAAGCATGAAAAAATGCGTATTCCTATGGTCATTGATGACCATCAGCGTTGTGCATGCCTATGCGCAAACGCAACAGGTATCCGGTAAAGTAACGGATGCCCGAGACGGCACTCCACTCCCTGGCGTTACCGTCAGAATAAAAGGTACCACCACCGGCACCATCACGGATCAGAATGGTATCTACAAACTCAATGCATTTCCCAATGATGTACTCATCGTATCCTTCACCGGTTATTTCGCCAAAGAACAGGCTGTGGGCGATCGCACCGCACTCAACGTGAATCTCAACCAGGACGAAAAATCCCTGGATGAGGTAGTGGTAGTAGGTTACGGTACACAGGAACGCCGGGACATCACCGGCTCCGTGAGCACCGTAAAAGGCGACGCCATCAAATCACTGGCCACACCCAGCTTTGAAAAACAACTCGCCGGGCAGGTTACCGGCGTACAGGTGAACACTCCCAGCGGCATCCTCGGCCAGCCCGCGCGCATCCGCATCCGCGGTACAAACTCTATCTCCAGCGGCACAGAGCCCCTGTACGTGATAGATGGCGTGCCCTACATCAGCGGCGACCAGAGCGGCAGCGCCTCCGTTCCCTACAACCCGCTGGGCGACATCAATCCCAGCGACATCGAAAGTTTTGAAGTACTGAAGGACGGCTCCGCCACCGCCATCTATGGCTCCCGCGCATCCAACGGTGTGATACTCATCAGCACCAAAAAAGGCAGGATGGGCAAAGGCCGCCTGAACTACGATACCTGGCTGGCCATTGCAACGCCTTCGAAAAAATTCGATCTCATGAACGCCGAAGAGTTCATGCTCATCACCAATGAAAAGATCAAGAATAATCGAGCCACCGATCCGGCCACAGCACTGCAGCCTGCCGGCAAATACTATGACACAGACTGGCAGGACATTGTGCTGCGCAACGCTTTCCAGCAGAACCACAACCTTTCTTTCAGCGGCGCTACCGAAACCACCAACTACTATTTCTCTCTCGGTTATACGAACCTGGATGGTATTGCGCTTGCCAACGACCAGAAAAAATACAGCGCCCGTGCAAGACTGGAGCACACAGCGTTTGACAGGCTGAAGATCGGCATTAACATGGGCGCCACCCATACTACGGACAACGGCCTGAACATCGGTACCAACGCGCTCTCCGGCAACATCGGCGGTGCTATCCGTATGCTGCCGAACGTGCCCGCCATGAACGAAGACGGCACCTACAACTTCAGCGCGGACGGCGCTAAGCTGGGCCGCGCCGGCAACGGACAGGATATTGATGACAACTATACCAATATCAAGTTCGTACTGGAAAACAACATCCACAAAAACACCACGCTGAACCTCACCGGCAATGCGTTTGCAGACCTGGAAGTGATCAAAGGGCTGAGCCTCCGCACACAGATAGGCGTGAACTACCTGAACGGGGAGTATTACCGCTACTGGAGCCCCATACACGGGGACGGCCGCGGTGTGAACGGCTCCACCACGCAGTCTTCCATGCCTAAGTTCCGCTACAACTGGCAGAACACCCTTACCTACTCCAAAACATTCGGTAAACATAAAGTGAACGTGGTAGGCGGTCTTGAATACCAGAAAACAAGGAACCGCATGTTCAACGCACAGGGATCCAACCTGGCCGCGGGCATCTTTGGCGGGGACGGCGTGATCTCCGACGTATGGGGCACCCGTACCATTGCAGGCACTTACACGGAAAATGCATTCCAATCCGTTTTCGGCCGCGCCAACTATAGCTTCGACGATCGTTACCTGCTCACCGCCACCCTGCGCCACGACAAGATCTCCGATCTTCCCTGGGGCAAGCAGGGCGTTACGCTGCCAGGCGCATCCATCGGCTGGCGCATTTCAGAAGAAAACTTCTGGAAAGAATCCCAATCGCTTTCTTTTATCAGCAGCCTGAAACTGCGTGGCGGTGTGGCTAAAGTGGGCAACGTGGATATTCCCGCCTACGGCTACGCCGGCCTCTTCGGCGCGTTTGTTTACGGCGACCTGAGCGGCATCCAGTTCAAACAGATCGGTAATCCGGACCTGCAATTTGAAACCAGCGTGAAAGTGAACGCCGGTCTTGACGTAGGACTGTTCGAAGACCGCATCCAGTTCACCGCTGACTATTTCCGCAACAATGTGGACAATATGATCCTTGCCGTGCCGCTTCCTCCGTCTTTGGGCGTACCCAAAAACCAGATACTGCAGAACATCGGCAAGATGTACAACCAGGGCGTGGAACTGGCTGTGAGCGGGGAAGCGTACAACAACGGGAAACTCCGCTGGACATCCAACCTGAACCTCACACTGGTGAACAATAAAGTAACACAGCTGGCCAATAACAACGCGGACATCGAAGGCACTTACCACATCGTGCGGGTGAACCAGCCCGTGGGCGTGTTCTACGGCTTCCAGTCCCGCGGCGTGAACCCGGCCAATGGTAATACGCTCTGGGAAAAGGCGGATGGTTCCATCGTACAGGGCAATATCGCCAATTCCACTTATTACAAATACGATCCTTCCAAACCCGATGACTTTACAGCAGGGTCTGTATCCTCCCTCACCGGTGCGGACAAACGTGTGCTGGGCCAGGCGAATCCTACCTGGTACGGCGGTTTTATCAACACCGTGTCTTACAAAAACTTTGAACTGAACGTGAACTTCGTATTCTCCGGCGGCAACAAAGTATACAACGCCACTGCGCAGGAAACCCTTGCCAACATGAAGTTCCAGAACGCGGGCCGCATCCTGCTGGACAGATGGACCACTCCCGGCCAGCAAACCGACGTGCCCAAACTGCGCTACGGTGCCGCTCCCGGCAACTTCATCAACCAGAACGGTCATACGAACAGCCGCTTCCTGGAAGACGGTTCTTTCCTCCGCGCGCAGAACATCGGCCTGAGCTACAATGTTCCTTCAGCACTGCTGAGCAAAGCGAAGATCAACAACCTCCGTATTTACGCGCAGGTGCAGAATGCATTCATCATCACCAAATATACCGGTCTTGATCCCGAGCTCACCACTATCACCGTGGTGGAAAACTCCGCCAACGCCAGCCGCAACTGGCAGGCAGGGCTGGATTACAACGCGAACCCCGTTCCGCGTACTTACACAATCGGTATTAACCTGGGCTTATAAAAATGACGATCATGAAAAGACTGAAATTTCAATATATCATGCTGGCCGCACTGGCCTTTGCCTCCTGCTCCAAATACACAGAGCTGGAGCCGGTGGATGCCGCTTCGGAGAAAGTGGCATTTGAAACACCCGCTAATATCAAACTGGCTATGCTGGGCGTATACGAATCCGCCGCAATAGGCGCCTACAACGGGGACAAAGCATCCGCCCGCGGTTATCCTTTCGGCGCGGCTTCCATAGAGCAGGCCGAAATGCGCGGCGAAGACATGCTGAACATAGACCAGTTCTACGCCATCACCTACAGCGGCGATGTGAACACCACTTCCGCGAACAACGTGAACCACTGGAACAACCTTTATGCGCTCATCAACCAGACCAATGTCATGATTGAAGGCGTAACGGGCGCGGTAAAAAACAATGTCATCTCCGATGCCGAAGCTAAAGCCTACGAAGGTGAAGCCCGCTTCCTGCGCGCACTGGCGCATCATGAGCTGCTGATCCATTTCTGTTTCCCTTATGGGGATGGCGCGGGCAGCAAAGCCGGTATTCCCTACCGCGTAAAAGCCGTGACCACCATGCAGGCTGTACAGGAAAACCTCAGTATGGGCCGCGGCACTGTAGCTGAAGCGTATACCAAATTGCTGGCAGACCTCGACTTTGCAGAAACCAATATTACCAATGCCACTTATCCCGCTGCGGACGGCGGTTACAGCCGTGCTACCAAAGGAGCGGCCATAGCGCTGAAGATCCGTATCAAACAACATATGGGCGACTGGGACGGTGTGATTGCCGAAGGCGCCAAGCTGGGCACCAGCCTCGCGGCACCGCCTTTCAAAAGCCCGGTCGGCAATTATGAACTGACGGCTGATCCTGAAGTGCCTTTCACCAATTACAAAAGCAATTCCGAATCCGTATTCTCCATCGCGAACGGGCCTAACTCAAACGGCGGGTCCAACGGCGCACTGGCAGCCATGTTTGGCCCTGCCGACAAAAACGGCCGTGGCCTCGTAGCCACCAGCCCCATCCTGTACAATGCTTCCTTCTGGGTGGTGAACGACCTCCGCCGCAGCAAGCTGCAGGTATTGCAGACCACCGCCGGTGCACGGTATTACTTCAATTACAAATTCAGGGATTATACCAACCGCGCGGATTGGGCGCCCATCATCCGCTACGCGGAAGTACTGCTGAACGTGGCCGAGGCTTACAGCCGAAAAGGCAATGTGGCCCAGGCCTTCGCACTGTTGAATGCCGTGCGTAACCGCTCTGTAACGAACCTCGTGGACCGCTTTGCCGTACCACCCGCGGACCTCACGCTGGCCATCCTGAACGAGCGCCGCATCGAGTTCACCGGTGAAGGCCGCCGCTGGCCGGACATCCACCGTCTTGCCAAAGACCCTGTTTACGGTATCAATGGTATTCCGGCAAAAATGCTGAGATCACAGATGAAACTAGATGGAACGGACTACAACCCCGCAACTCCACCTGTTTTCTCTGGTACTGGCGTGCCTAAATATGATTACGACAACTTCCGTTACCTGTGGCCCTTCCCGTCCACAGAAGTAGCGGCAAACCCCACGCTGAAGAACCAGCAGAACAAGGGGTATTAATATTGCTTGCCTATAAAACCATATGAAAGGGCCGTCTCACAATTGAGGCGGCCTTTTTCGTGCTTAACTACGACTTCTCTTAGATGACGGATTAAATGGCTACACATCGCTGTACTAAAGAAAAGAATCTACAACGAAAGGGCTATATATAGTAACAAGCTTTTTTTTATTTTCATTTTGTGAAACCCGGCCTCTAATGGCATGTTTTAAGTTTAAAAGTTAACCGTGCACTCAAATCATATTCCCAATCCCTAAACCCAATTACATGAGAAAAACTCTATTCTTTTTAACCGCATCCCTCTGTTCCGCAAGTGCTCAGGCCCAAAGCCTCAGCGGCGAAACAAACCCCTGCCCGGGTGTTCCTTACGTATACTCAACGGTTATAGGTACATCTTGTCTTGCTCCAACAGTGCAAACAACTCAGTACGTTCAACGCGATGTACTTCAGGCTGAATATTTACCCGGAGGTCAGTTGGTTCGATACAGCATAGCTCTTACTTTTCCGAATGATTATTATGAAAATGGCATAACCATCACATTTAGCGTAAGTTCAAGCGGTTCCAATTGCACTACAGCAAGGCTTAACGTGACGCCTAAGGGCCTCGGAAGGATAACAAATCGCACTTTTCCCACCAGCGTTGCCTGTGATTTCAGAGGTAATAAATCATATATAGTTGAACCAGTGCAGAATGCAGATACCTATACCTGGAGTAATACCGCTGGATGGACTATAACATCATATGGTAACTCAGCAGATATTAACTTTACCAACGGGCAACCGGGAACTGTAAAAGTGATTGCTTCCAATTCAGCCTGCGCAGCATCTGCAAAAGATTATGCATTGCCTGTAACAAGGCCCACGCCGGTAATCTACCCATCTTTCGTTGGAAATATTGCTGTTTGCGAGGGAGTACCTACGACAGCTACTGTTGCTGCATCCGCAAATGGCATAAGAGGATACGAGTGGTATAGTATCCCCGCAAATCAAGTTTATATTAACGGAGCAAGTTATAGCAGCCCTAATGCCCCCCTGTTTACATCAACAAATTCTGTTACGCTTACCAAGGGGATAGGTAATGGACATGTTGACCTGTTTGCTAGAATCGCATTTGAAGGATGTGGCAGCGGGCCATATCAGTGGAAGGGCATCGGTACTGGCATTCCGCAAATAACAGGTTGGTCTACCAGTCAACAAACAAATATACCCGGCTGGGCACAATCCACTTGCCCGGGAACTTACATCACCCTCCATCCCATTCTAAATGTACCTGGTGATATTGCGCTGGAACATCAATGGGAACACTGGGGAGATATAAATCTGATGAGCACAACTAACGGCCCTGCGCTGAGCGTAATATCTGGTTCAACGACGAGTAGCTATGGTTATGCCAAATATCGGGTCAGAACAGCTTGCGGATGGAGCAACTGGCAGGAATTCTCTATTACTACAAGAGATTGTGCAGGAGGAGAAGATCCCGAGAGAGCAACTACGATAATGGCTAAAAAAAGTGATTCACAACAGCAAAAAGGATCGGATTTGAAGTTTACCATCAGTCCGAATCCCACCAAAGGTCTTGTGAATATAAAAATGGAAAAGGGACTGGCTGCCGGCAAGGTACTAGTCAGCGTTACTGATATGAATCAAAAAGTAGTATATAATTCTGTATTCTCCGCAGGTATTTTCAATATACAGTTGGACAATCTCCGGGCTGGCGTTTATTTTATAAAGTTACAACAGGGTAATAAAGTGCAAATCGAGAAACTGGTCATTGTGAAGTAACTTCCTTTCAGCAGAGAAACTCATAAACAAAGGCTTCCAGAATAATTGGAAGCCTTTGCATTTTATAGACAGCATAATCCCGACTAAAGCTTGCATACCCGAATTACCTTTGTAAACAACCAGCATTATCCCCATAAAATTGCCGGAATGCTGCACCCAAGTTCAAAAAAACTTAAATTTAGTGACCCATAAGCAGATACTTCTATATGCTCGAGAATTTTATACAATACCTTGCGCTGATCCTTATCATCCTGTTCCTGGTGATGCTGGCCCGGAAACTGAAGATCGCCTATCCCATTGTGCTCGTGCTGGGCGGGCTGGCGCTTTGTGCCATTCCCGGCATACCGGTGGTGAGCGTCAATCCTGAGCTGATATTTGTGATCTTTCTGCCGCCGCTGCTGTATGAAGCAGCCTGGTATACCTCCTGGAAAGATCTCTGGAAATGGCGCAGGGTGGTCACCAGCTTCGCTTTCCTGATCGTGATCGTCACCTCATTTGTAGTAGCGCTGGTATCCAGTTCGCTGATACCGGGCTTTACGCTGGCGCTGGGTTTCCTGCTGGGCGGCATCGTAAGCCCGCCGGACGCAGTGTCCGCCACATCGGTACTGAAATATGTAAAAGTGCCCAAACGCCTTTCCGCCATCGTGGAAGGTGAAAGCCTGCTAAATGACGCCTCCAGTTTGATCGTGTTCCGCTTTGCACTGGTGGCCGTGGACACCGGGCGTTTTGTATTCCAGGAAGCGGCCTTCAGTTTTGTGATCGTGATCGCCATGGGCATCCTGACGGGCGTACTGATCGGCATGGTGTATTACGCCATTCACCGCTGGCTGCCTACCACGCCGGACATGGATACCGTACTGACGTTTACCGCGCCGTACGTCATGTACATTGTGGCGGAAGCGTTTCATTTCTCGGGTGTGCTGGCGGTGGTGAGCGGGGGATTGTACCTCTCCGCGCGCAGCCATCTGATACTCAGTACCGCCAGCCGGCTTAGGGGGAGCAATGTGTGGGCCACCATAGGATTTGTGCTGAACGGGATCGTATTTATGCTCATAGGTCTTGAGCTGCCCGTGATCGTCAACGGCCTGGGTGATGTAAGCCTGGGCAAAGCCATTGGTTACGGCGTGCTGATCACCATCGTGCTGATCATCACAAGACTGCTCAGCACCTTTGGCGCCTCAGCATTCACGGTTTTTATCAGCCGGTTCATTACCACGGCGGACAGCCGCCCTGGCTGGAAAGGCCCGCTGCTGTTAGGCTGGGCAGGCATGCGTGGGGTGGTATCCCTTGCGGCCGCACTTTCCATCCCGCTTACGCTCCAGTCCGGGGCGCCGTGGCCACAGCGCAACCTGATACTTTTCATCACTTTCACCGTGATATTGCTCACCCTCGTTGTACAGGGCCTAACACTTCCATTGCTCATCAAATGGGTGAAGATGGATGACCCCGATTATGAAAAAAGCATAGAAGAACAGGATAAAGACCTCCGCTTGCAGCTTTCCGATCTCAGCGTCCGTTACCTGGACGAACATCATGCGGACATGCTTGGCAACAGCAAACCGCTTCAGAACCTGAAGAACCGGTTTGAAACAGACCGTATAGAGCAGGACGAACACACCCTGGAGGACCTGGAACATTACAGGGAAGTATATATGAACCTGCTCACTCATCAGCGGGAATCACTGCATCATATCAATAAACAGCAGAGCGTAAATGAAGAATTGGTGCGCAAGTACCTGACCCTGCTGGACCTGGAGGAAGAGAAACTGCGGATGCGGTTTGAAGCAGGAGAATGATTATTCCATTTATACACAGGCATAAGAAAATCCCCGGGCACTCCATTGCGACCCGGGGATTTTTTTAAGGCAGTCAGTAATTCCTCCGGATAACAATATCAAACGCAATAGGCCTTAATGGGTCAATTTTGTACTATCCGGTAAAGTATCTACCTTTGCCCTTATGTCAGGCAGGCCAAAAATATTTGACGAAGATGATGTGATCCGGAAAGCAACCACCGTTTTCTGGACCAAGGGGTATGAGCCTGCCTCCACCGAAGAGCTACTGGAAGCGATGGGCATTGGCAAAGGCAGCTTTTATCTTGCTTTTAAAGGCGGGAAAAAAGAACTGTTTGAAAGAGTGCTGGAACAGTTCAGCAAAGAACAACTGATCAAATTCCGGAAAAAGCTGGATGACAGCGATGACCAGGTGGAGACTTTAAAAGACCTTTTCCGCGACATCGCCACCGGTACCCGGCATGCCCACCAGAAAGGCTGCATCTTCGGGAATACGCTCGCGGAGCTTTCCAACTCCGACGTGATCCTGAGAGACAAAGCCGTGAACCTGCTCCACCGCCTGGAAACGCTTTTCCTGGATGTGATCCGCAAAGCCCAGGCCAGCGGCCGCCTGAAAAACAGGGAAAACCCGGAGCTGATCGCACAGAATCTCATCACCATCTGGAACGGGCTGGGCATCACCCGCAGGATGTACCCGGACAATAACGTACTGCGCGGCATCGTAGAAATGCAGTTACAATTCCTCCGGTAATATTTTTTTATACAATACTTTACCAATCAGTACAATATTACACTTATGCAAAAAGAAGAGATACACGACACCGCCGCCACAGCGCCAGCCATGGAAGGGACACAGACATACACCAGGCTGGACGAGGCTTCGCAGGCGCCGGCCTACAAGCTGCAACCCGCCGTGATGTTCATGTTCGCCATCGCCTGCGGACTCAGCGTTGCCAACGTTTATTACGCCCAGCCCCTGCTGGATGCCATGGCGCTGGATTTCGGAATCAGTCATGCTTCCGTGGGCATTGTGATCACCGTTTCGCAGATAGGCAGTGCGCTGGCTTTGCTGTTCGTAGTGCCGCTGGGCGATATGCTGAACAGGCGGACGCTGCTGCTCACGCAGCTCACCGTACTCGTGATGGCATTGATCGTGGTGGGATTTGCGCCCACAAAAGGCGCATTGTTGCCGGGCATGGTGGCATTGGGCCTGATGGCCACTGCCATGACGCAGGGGCTGATCGCCTTTGCGGCCACTCTCGCGTCTGCGGAACAACGCGGGCGGGCAGTGGGCATTACGCAGAGTGGTGTAGTGATCGGCTTGCTGCTGGCGCGCACGATGGCTGGCGCCATGGCGGACCTTGCCGGCTGGCGCTCCGTGTACCTTCTTTCCGCTACCTTGCTGGTCGGTATGTTTTTCTTTTTGTACCGCGTTTTACCACGTCACTCCACTTCTTCGGGCAACATCACTTATCCTCAGCTGCTGCGCTCCATGTTTAAATTGTTTGCTGAAGAACCCGTGCTGCGCAACCGCGGCATCATCACGATGTTTATGTTCGCGGCCTTTAATACTTTCTGGACCTCGCTGGTACTGCCGCTCAGCTCCGCACCACATTTTCTTTCGCATACCGCCATCGGCGCCTTTGGCCTGCTGGGCGCGGTGGGAGCATTGGGCGCCGCGAAGGCGGGTAAGCTGGCGGACCGTGGCCGGGGCCAGTGGGCGAGCGGTGTAGCGCTTTCATTATTATTGCTGTCCTGGTTGCCGCTGGGTTTTACACAATATTCCCTGTGGGCATTAGTAGCGGGCATTATTCTTTTTGACATGGCGGCGCAGGCCATTCACGTTACGAACCAGGTCATGATCTTCAAAGCCCGGCCCGATGCAGCCAGCAGGCTGGTGGGCTGTTATATGATCTTTTATTCCATCGGCAGCGGCGCGGGCGCTTTCCTTTCCACGCAGGCTTATGCCGCGGGAGGCTGGCAAGGCGTATCGATACTCGGCGCTTCATTCAGTGCAGCGGGTTTGCTTTTCTGGCTGATCACCCTGAAGAAGTCCCGGCATTTCTGAAAGCGTGTTTTTTGCGCTGTCTTTCCCCTTATTACAGCGTGTGTTCAGGGCTTTATACGTGGAAAACGTAAATCCCTGAACCTGCAAGACAGGCCATAAGCGTAAATTTTACCCACACCGATATCAAAATAATTGCTGGAAAATGAAGCACGGGGTATTATATTCGTTGAGCTGCGCATAACCCATTGCCGCTAATACGATCCACGTGAAAAGGACAGCTATCATAATATATATACTCCTCCAATACTTTTGCACCAAAGGGCAGAACCAGACCGCGCTGCCCCAGATCATCAATTATCACAGCTACGAATACAAAGCCGGCGTGCAGAACTGGTCCATAGACCAGGACGAAAACGGCCTCCTGTACTTCGGCAACAGCGAAGGCCTGCTCAGCTTCGATGGAAAATTCTGGCGGCGTTACCAGCTCCCGCATCAAACCATCGTGCGCTCCCTGAAAGCCAGTAAAGACGGCAGGATATACGTGGGCGGGCAGGACCAGATCGGTTATTTTTCGCCGGACCGCCAGGGCAGGCTGCAATATCATTCCCTCAACCAGCTGGTGCCCGCGCAGGACAGGAACTTCTCCGACATCTGGAACATTTCGCTGTACAACGACGAGATATTTTTCCAGTCCAAAAACAAAATATTCCAGCTCAAAGACGGCACCATCAAAGTATACCTGCCTGAGAAAAAATGGGCCTTCATGGGCCGCGGCGGCAGCCGGCTGTATGCGCAGGAACATGGCAAAGGCCTCGTGATGTACGACAACGGCACCTGGAAACCTGCCTGCGATAACCCCGTGCTGGCGGAAAGCGCGGTGACCGGCATTCTTGATTACAGCAAAGACACCCTGCTGGTCATGACGCTCAAAAAAGGCCTCTTCCTCCTGCATCAGAACACCCTCATACCCAAACAAACCAATATCGACCACATCCTCACCAGGGACCGCCTGTATTGCTCCGCGAAGGTGAACGACAACTGGTATGCGCTGGGCACCAATTCAGCCGGTATTTTTATTGTCGATAAAGAAGGCCGGCAGATACAAACATATTCTTACCGCGAAGGCCTTCAGAAAAACAATATCCGCAGCCTGCTGCTGGACCGCAATAAAAATCTCTGGACCGGGCTGGACGATGGCATCGACCTGATTGCCATCAACAGCGCCATCAAATATATTTACCCGGACAAAACCAAACAGGTGACAGGATATGCCACCCGCATCTTTGACAACAAACTGTATGTGGGCACATCCAACGGGGTGTACGTATCGCCGGTGGACCTGTCGCAAAGCGACCTCAGCCATTCCGGCAGCTCCTTCACCGAAGTAGGCAACACCTCGGGGCAGGTATGGAACCTGGAAGAGGTGAACGACCGCCTGCTGATCGGCCACGAGGACGGATGCCTGATCGTGAACGGGAACACCGCCTCCAGGATCTACGGCGGCGCGGGTTCCTGGCTTTTCAGGCCCACCACGCAGGTATTTCCCGCCGCGCATGTGCTGGCAGGCACCTACACCGGGCTCCGCCACTTCAAAGCGGAGGGCGGCGGTTTTACGGACCTCGGCCAGCTGGACGGCGTGAATGAATCGCTGCGATTCTTTTCGCTGGACGACCGGTCCAACGTGGTATGGGCCGCACACCCGAATCGGGGGATCTACCGCATCGAACTGTCCCCGGACTACACCCGCATTACCGGCAGCCGCCTCTTTGATAAAAAGGACGGGCTGCCCGCGAATAACGGCAACTACCTGTACCGCATCAAAAACAGGCTGGTAGTGACCACCCTCAGCGGCGTATACGAATTTAATCCCGCCACCGCCCGCTTTGAGCCCTCCAAAACACTCTACCCGGTATTCAACGACCTCAGCATCCAGTACCTGCATGAAGACCGCGAAGGCAATATCTGGTTCATCACGAACAAAAAGGTGGGCGTAGTGGACTATCACAAACCTTCCGGCGGGAAAAACCACAGCATCGTCCACTTTCCCGAGCTGAGCGGGATGGCGCTGGGCGGTTATGAATCCATCTATTCCTGGAACAGCGAGAATATTTTTATAGCGGGCAACAAAGGGATCATTCATGTGAACTATAAAAAATACGGCACGCAGAACACCCGGCCGGACGTGCACCTCAGCCAGGTGAAAGTAACCGGGGAAAAAGACAGCCTGCTGTATGGCGGATACCCTGTGAAACAAACCGATCTCCGGCTTGGCAGTAAATACAGTTCCCTCCACTTCGAATATTCCTCCACCATGTTCGAACAGTTGCAGAACATCGAATTCAGTTACCAGCTGGAAGGGTTCGACCGGGCATGGAGCGCCTGGAGCACCAAAAGCGAAAAAGATTATACCAATCTCCCTCCCGGCACCTACACCTTTGCCGTAAAGGCGCGCAACAACCTGGGCAATGAATCGCCCGCCGCGCGTTACAGCTTTGAGGTGACGCGGCCCTGGTACAGCAGTTACTGGCTCTACAGCCTGTATGTATGCCTCCTGGCCGGCCTCATTTACCTCGTGCTGCGGTGGCAGCAGCAGAAACACCGGAAGGAACAGGCCCACCTGAACTATCTCCACCAGCTGGAGCTGGACAGGAACGAGAAGGAGATCGTCAAGCTGAAGAATGAAAAACTGGAGACGGACATCAGCTTCAAGAACAGTGAACTGCTCACCATGACCATCAACCTGGTGCAAAGGGGCGAAGTGCTCACCCGGATCCGGGAGATCATTTCCTCCCTGATCAAAAAAGATACGGACGGGGAAAGCACCCCTGCTTTCCGGAACCTGTTGAAACTGATCCGCGAGGTGGAAAAAAGCAATGAGGACTGGGACCAATTCGCCATTCATTTCAACAACGTCAATTTCGATTTCTTTAATAACCTCAAACAGGCATACCCGGACCTCACACCAAATGACCTGAAACTTTGCGCTTACCTGCGGATGAACCTCTCCTCAAAGGAAATTGCGCAGCTGCTGAACATCACTTTGAAGGCGGTGGAGATAGCCCGTTACCGCCTCCGGAAAAAACTCCAGCTGTCCCCGGACACCAATCTGACGGACTTCCTGACCGGCCTGACCAAAATCCCGATAAATAATTAACCAACTTATTATCAATTAGTTAAACTCACGCTGTAGGGGTATTGTAGTGCCTGAAAACGGAGGCGCCCCAATTTTTTTTTAATTGTAGGGTTTGTGTAGTGGCATTGATGCAAACGTTTGCCAAAACCAGACCCTATTTTTATTCCGCCGGTTATAGCCAGTTAACCTGCCTTGTCTATTCATTACATATTCCACAGACTTCAATCAAAAAATTGGTCCACGTAAAATTCCTAAACGCTAAAAAAGCTAACACTAATTCCATGAGTAAAAACATGACAAAGCAGCGGGTCAGGCTGTTGATGATTTCATTTCTCTTATTAGCAGCTCACTTGATCCCTCGAAATGCTTATGCCCAGAATTTCCCCGTTTCCGGTATCGTAAAAGATGAAAAAGGGGAAGCCCTGCCCGGGGTAGTGGTTCGTGTAAAAGAATCCGCTACGGGTACCACCACGATAGAGGGTGGAAAATACACTGTCAACGCGGGGAGCGGCACCGCTACCCTGATCTTCTCCTTTATCGGTTATACCACGCAGGAAGTGGCCGTGGGGGGAAGAAACACCATCAATGTAACCCTTACCGCCACCGAACGGTCACTGGAACAGGTGGTAGTAGTGGGGTATGGCGCCATCCGTAAAAGTGACATCACCGGCTCCATTTCCTCCGTTTCTTCGAAAGACATCAGGGCCGTACCGGCCGCTTCGCTCTCCCAGGCGCTTGAAGGCCGTGCAGCCGGCGTAAAAGTAACCCAGAGCTCCAACGCACCCGGCGGCGGCATGACCATCCGCATCCGTGGCGGCAACTCCATCCAGGGAGGCAACGAACCATTGTATGTGGTGGACGGCTACCCGCTTTACAACGAAAACGGCCCATCCATCAACCCGAATGACATCGAAAGCATGGAGATCCTCAAAGACGCGTCCGCAACCGCCATTTACGGTTCCCGCGGCGCAAACGGCGTTATCATTATTACCACGAAAAGAGGCCGCGCAGGCCGCAACAACATACAGTTCGAAAGTTACTACGGCGTGCAAAGGGTTCGTAAAAAACTGGATATGCTCGACGCTACCCAGCTCGCCACACTTGTAAACGAAGGTATTGCTACAGTAAACAGGGACAACCTGAACACCCCGGGTTATGTACCCAAAGCCCCCGCTTTCACAGACGCGCAGATCGCCGCGCTCGGGAAAGGCACAGACTGGCAGGACGCCATTTTCCGCGATGCCCCCATCCAGAACTACCAGCTCACCTTCACCGGCGGCTCTGAAAAAACCCAGTACGCCATTTCCGGCAACTACTTCGGCCAGGAAGGTATCGTGATCAACTCCGGTTATGGCCGCGGTTCCGTACGCATGAACCTGGACCAGGAAGTGAACAGCAGGCTGAAACTCAGCACCAGCTTCACCGTGAGCCGCAGCAAAAGCCGCTCCGTGAATACAGACGGTGATGGCGGCGGCGGCGCGGGCGTGGTATACGGCGCGCTGAACTTCTCTCCCACCGTACCCATTTACGCACCGGACGGCACCTATACGCTGACCAACCGCCCCGGCGGCATCATCATCAGCAACCCGGTGGCCATGGCCATGGAATCGCAGGACAATACCACCCTCACCCGTATGCTCGGCAACATCTCCGGCGAGTATAAGATCATAGAAGGGCTGTATTTCAAAACCCTTTTCGGCGCCAACCTGAACTATAACAAAAACAACTTTTACATCCCCAGGACAGTATACGCAGGCCTGGCCGCAAACGGCAGGGCTTCCATCTATACCTCCCAGTACGGCGAATGGCTGAACGAAAATACCCTCAGCTACCGCACGACCATCAACAAGATCCACAAGCTGAACGTACTGGCCGGTTATACCTACCAGGCAGCCAACTTTGAAGACGTGCGCGCGAACGCCCAGAACTTTGCCAACGACATTCTTGGTTACAACAACCTCGGCACCGCACAGCAAACCAATACCGGCACTTCCAACAAAACGGACTGGACCTTACGTTCCTACATCGGCAGGATCAATTATGACCTCCGTGAAAAATACCTGCTCACCCTTACCGGCCGTATAGACGGATCTTCCCGCTTCGGTACCGGTAATAAAAGCGCGTTTTTCCCCAGCGGTTCCGTGGCCTGGCGCCTTTCCAACGAAAACTTCCTGCGCTCGGTTAAAAACCTCAGCGACCTGAAAGTACGCGCCAGCTACGGCCTCACCGGCAACCAGGAAATTGGCCAGTACCAGTCGCTCGGCGCCCTCAGCACCCAGAGCTACAGCTTCGGCAACGTATTGTCCGTAGGTTATGCGCCCAACCGCATCGGCAACCCCAAACTGAAATGGGAAACCACCGCGCAGCTGGACTTTGGCGTGGACCTCGGCCTGTTCAACAACCGCATACAGGTAACGGCGGACTGGTACCAGAAAAGGACCAAGGACCTGCTGTACAACGTAGCGCTGCCCATCACTTCCGGTTACGCCACTTCCCTGCAGAACATCGGTAAAGTGATGAACGAAGGCCTGGAGTTCTCCCTGAACACCGTGAACTTCGACGGCGAATTCCAGTGGACCAGCAATTTCAACATCGCCTATAACCGCAATGAGATCCTGGACCTCGGTGACGTGACCGGTGACGTGCCTTCCGGCCAGGCCAGCGGCCACTTACAGCTTGGCAATTCCGGTATCCTGCGCGTAGGCCAGCCCATCGGCGTATTCTTCGGCCTGGTAACGGACGGTATTTTCCAGAATGCGGACGAGATCGCAAAATCATCCCAGAAATCCGCCAAAGTGGGCGAACGCAGGTATGTGGACCAGAATAAGGACGGCGCCATCAACTCCACGGACCGTGTGATCCTGGGTCATGCACAGCCTGATTATACCTTTGGCTTTACCAACAACTTCTCTTATAAAGGATTTGACCTGAGCGTGTTTTTCCAGGGCGTACAGGGCAACAGCATCTTCAACCTGAACCGTTTTGAGCTGGAATCCATGACGGGCGTAAGCAACCAGGGTGCAGCCGTACTGGACCGCTGGAGCGCTAGCAATCCCAGCCAGACCATTCCCCGCGCGAGTGCAAACGGCCAGCCTTACCAGGTAACCAGCCGCCAGGTGGAAGACGGTTCTTATATCCGCCTTCGCAATATCCAGCTGGCGTACAATTTCCCTTCCAGCTGGCTGAAACGCGCCGGCATCACAAACGCCAAACTGTATGTAAGCGGGCAGAACCTGCTCACCTTCACGGACTATTCCGGTTACGATCCGGAAGTGAGCCGTTTCGGGCAGGACAACCTCAGCCAGGGCACAGATTACGGCAGCTATCCCGCTACCAAAATTTTCCTGGTTGGTCTTAACATCAGTTTATAATTGAATGAATCCTTTAAAAAAGAAGCAATGAAACGAATACTTTATATAATCGGAATGGCAGCGATCGGAATATCTTCCTGTGGTAAACTGGAAGAAAGCCCGCAGGCTTTTATTTCCCCTGAGAACTTCTATAAAACCCGCAGCGACGCCATTGCTGCGGTTACCGCCGCTTATGCCCCCGTGCGCAACAACGGTTTCGTAACACGCAATTATGCCATCCTCGGTGAAGTCACTACAGACAATATGTTCCCGCTGCCGAACAACAACGACCGCGTGCAGCTGGACAACTACGTGCATACCCCGCAGAACGGCATCCTGCGCGAAACCTGGACGACCTTTTACCAGGGCATTTCCTACTCTAACTTCGTGATAGACAAAGTGCCGAACATCGACATGGACGGTACCCTGAGAGACAGGCTGGTGGCGGAAGGTAAGTTCCTGCGCGCATTTTATTACTATCACCTGGTGCGCCTCTTCGGCGATCTGCCGCTGATCACCACCGCGCTGGCATCCCTGGATAAACTGACGTACCCGAAACGCTCTCCCGCGGCTGACGTGTACGCACAGATCATTGCGGACCTGAAAGACGCGGAAGTTGGTTTGCCGGTTTCATATACCGGTGCGGACCAGGGCAGGGCTACACGCGGCGCAGCAAAAGCTTTCCTGGCCAGCGTTTATCTCACCCAGAAACAATACCAGCTGGCGGCGGATAAAGCGGCCGAAGTAATGCGCCCCGAATACGGTTACGGCCTCTGGGCAAACCTGGCGGACGTTTTCGATATCAAAAACGAATTCGGTAAAGAAGCCATTTTTGACGCGCAGTTCATGAGCGGCCCCGGTGGTCAGGGCGGTAACCTGATCGCGTTTTTCGCGCAGGAAAACAACGCCGTGGGCGGCCGTGGCTTCGGCTCCTTCCAGCCCACCCAGGAACTGTACGACGCCTTTGACCCCACGGACCTCCGCCGCACGGTATGGTTCACCAAAGGCACAGACAACAAATTTTATTGCAACAAATGGATCGATGCGGATGCAAAAACGGAGAACCAGTCGGACAACAACTGGCCGCTGATACGTTATGCCGAAGTGGTGCTCACCTTTGCGGAAGCATATAATGAAGTGAACGTTCCCGTGGATGGCAACCTGGCTTACCAGGCGGTGAACAGCATCCGCGGCCGCGCCAATCTCCCCGCGCTGAGCGGCCTCACCCAGGACCAGCTGCGCCAGGCTATCCTGAAAGAGCGTCGTTTTGAAATGGCCTTTGAGGGCCAGCGCTGGTTCGACCTGGTAAGGACCGGCACACTGGTGAGCACTTTGCTGGCAAAAGGAACCGTAAACATAAAATCTTTCCACGTCTTGTTCCCTGTACCACAATTTGAGATAGACCTGAATCAGAATCTGAAGCCCCAGAATACGGGGTATCCTCAGTGATTGTGAGCTGTGCTTTTTTAGTTGAACGAGGGGCGGGTTGATTTTTCAACCGGCCCTTTTTTTTGTAATCGGGCTACAGAAATATTCGTTATTTTTGCTTTAATGACAATTACATCATATAAAAGGCTTAAAGCTGCGCTTATTCAGCAAAGGCGCAAGGTCACTGCTTCTCCCCGGGCAGCTAGCCGTTTTATTGATGACCTGGGACTGAGAGATATTGTTGTCATTTCTAATCCTCCCGCGAAGAAACCTGTGCATAAAAAAAACACCCCTAAATAGTCATAGCTTTCAAAGATTTATAGCAAATTTTCCTACCATTGTGCCATCGTTGTTTAGCGTATGGCCTCAACTAATTTTATCTATTCTTCGGACCCTGGCTTAATTATTGGCTTTCATGGCTGCTCTCAGGAATTGCGGGATAATGTTGTCATTGGGAAAACGTCTTTACGGCAAAGTAATAACACCTGGGACTGGTTAGGCGATGGCATTTATTTCTGGCAAAATAATTATGATCGGGCATTCCATTATGCTAATAATCCTCCACCTAAAGTTAAAATTAGCACCCCTTCTGTAATCGGTGCAGTATTCAGTTTGGGAAACTGTCTCGATTTTACAGACAAGAAATATATAGACCTCCTCAAATTTTCATACGAAACGCTCGAAAAGACTACAAAGCTTGAAGGAACTGAACTGCCAGCAAATACCAATCCTAAAGAAAATGAAAAATCCAATGACAAAATAATAAGACGCCTGGATTGCGCGGTTATAAAAAACATCCACAAACAGATGGGAATACTAGGTGAACCTCCGTTTGATTCTGTGAGAGGGGTATTCTTTGAAGGCAATGAATTATATAAGGGCGCTGGCTTTTTAGATAAAACACATATACAGATCTGCATTAGAAATCCGAATCTCATTAAGGGCTACTTTATACCGCGTAAAGAAGTCAAATGGCCATAATAACAGTTCGCCCATCATTGTCACCGTTATCCGGTCTTCATTTTTCCGCCACCGCTTGTTCCAGTAATTGCACGATAGTTTTGGGATGTTCGCCAAACTGGTCATTCAGCCAGTCCGGTTTGGCCAGTTTTGTGAGCGCCAGGAACATCGCCAGCCCTTCTTCCTGCGACCATTGGTTACGTTTCCGCCGGAAGCCGTTCACCGCTTCTGCCGGAGGCATATTTCCACCCTGCGGGTGCGTCAGCCAGTATACGGCCACGTATTGCCCGAGGCCTTCCATGGACAGGAAAACATCATCCAGTTCAGTGAGAACGGTTTTGTTCCCGGTAAAGTATTTTTCCTGCCGGGCTTTCAGCATTGCAAGGCCTTTTTTCACCAGCACCCTGGTTTCGTCCGAATCCGACGCTTCATAAAACGTACCCGTTTCAGAAAGGAACAGCCTGGTATAAGCACTGTCTTTCCTGAAATAATCCTGCACAATATCATCGGACAACTGCATATCCCCGAAGCTGTTTTTTCTCTCCACGGAATCCACCATCCGGCCAAAACCAGGGTACTGCCGCGTATGTGCAAATTCATGCAGGAATACCCCGGTCAGCATTTTTTCCAGCGTCAGTTCCCGGCTTTCCACCCCGGCCGCTTTCCAGAAAGAAGGTGCGGCCATCACAAAAAAACTCCTGCCGTCGCCGGTAGCGGCGGCAAAACTCATGAGCCCCACAGGCACCCGCTGGCCGTCCGGCAGGATAAGCGTGTCTTTATGCGGCATTTTCAGCCAGGATATTTTCCGGCCATACAGCGAAGGCCCGACAATGGGTGTACCGGAAGGGGCGGTTTTAGCGGAGCTGGTATATACGTAGGTATCGTCATAAAAGACCATTTCCGGCGGGGTTGCAGGCGGCAGCCTGAAAAGTTGGGTGCAGGCCAGGTCCCAGGCATTAAACCAGCTCCCCAGCCATTGCAGGTCAGGTTCCTGCGCCTTCAGGCAAAGGGGCGCCAGGTGGAGGCAAAGGAGCAATACTAAAGTCGGCTTTTTCATGGCTTAAAAGTTAAGGATTTTTCGGCGGAGCTTTGCCAGTTCCAGCCCACCGAACCTCCCGGAATGGTAAAATTTGTCCGGGTATGGGAGCGCCGCGAGGCACTGAACGTGAGTGCCCTGAAGCCTTACCTCTTGATGGCGTTGAGATACAAGGTTTCCGTAAGGATAAGCCGGCCTTTTTTATATTTTTAAACTATGAAAAAGCAATGGTTACTGGCAGGGATGATGCTACTCACATCCGTCTGCATGGCACAGAAAAAGCCCAACATCGTATTTATCATGGCGGACGATCTCGGTTTGGGAGACCTTGGCTGTTACGGCCAGCAAAAGATCAAAACACCCCATATCGATAAACTGGCAGCGCAGGGCATGAAGTTTAACTCCTTTTACTGCGGCACTTCCGTATGCGCGCCTTCCAGGTCTTCTTTGCTCACGGGCCAGCATACCGGCCACACCTATGTGCGCGGCAACAAAGAGATACAGCCCGAAGGGCAGGAGCCATTGGGCGATTCCGTGCAGACCTTCGCGCAGTTGCTGCAACAGGCGGGGTATACCACAGGCGCTTTCGGCAAATGGGGCCTTGGTATGGTAGGCACCAGCGGTGCGCCCGACCGTAAAGGTTTTGATAAATTCTTCGGATACAACTGCCAGCGCCAGAGCCACCGCTACTACCCCACGCATCTCTGGAACAATGACCAGAAAGTGATGCTGGACGGCAACGACCTGGCCCACAAAGTGACGTACGCCCCCGAGCTCATCCAGCAGCAGGCCCTGGCTTTTATCGATGAAAACAAAGACAAACCTTTTTTCCTCTACATCCCCACCGTATTGCCACATGCCGAACTCGCCGGGCCGGATGATCAGTTCTATAAAATGTATGAAAACGCTTTCGAAGAAAAACCGCACAAAGGCGCGGACTATGGCCCGAATGCCAGCATAGGCGGTTACCAGTCCGTTGAAAAGCCCCGCGCTACATTCGCCGCCATGGTGAGCCGTATGGATGCGCAGGTGGGAGAAGTGGTTGCACGGCTTGAGAAGTACGGCCTGCTGGAAAACACGATCATTATTTTCACCAGCGACAACGGCCCTCACCGCGAAGGTGGCGCCGATCCTGCTTTTTTTAACAGCTCCGCCGGTCTGCGCGGCGTAAAACGCGACCTGTACGAGGGCGGTGTACGCACTTCCTTTATCGTGCAGTGGAAAGGAATAGTCAAAGCCGGCTCTACTTCAAAGTTCATCGGCGCTTTCTGGGACGTGCTGCCCACCCTCACACAGATCACCCAGGCCCCCAGGGCGCGTTATACGGATGGTATTTCTTTCCTGCCCACCCTGCTGGGCAAAGGCGCACAAAAACAGCATGATTATCTTTACTGGGAATTCCATGAGGACGGCGGCCGCCAGGCGGTACGCGCCGGTAAGTGGAAAGCCGTACGCCAGAAGGTAAAAACCGATCCCAACGGCCCCATCGAACTGTACGATCTTGCCAAAGACCCGGAAGAAAAACATAATATCGCCGCCGAAAATCCTTCGATCGTAAAACTGATGGACCAGCGGATGAAAGAATCACATGTGGAATCTCCCATATTCCCGCTGATCGGCGCAGGAAAATAATCACCGCACATCAAGACATAAAAAGGGATGTATCAAGACTGATACACCCTTTCCTGTTATGCTTATAATTGGTCTAGTTTTTCTTCAGTTGCTCCAGGATCTCCAGTTCTGAACTGGTTACTTTCACCACTTTGAAGCCGGTGGCGTTTTCCAGGGTAACGATGTATGTTTTTTCGCCCAGTGCGTCAAACTCCCTGATCAGTTTGATCTGCTCGTCAGGGCATTTTTTAATCAGTTTGTTCACAGCATACTGCGGCAGTTCTATTTCGGAAATGGAGCGGCAGGTGGCCAATACATTACCCTCTGTATCAAAGTAGGTGGTAACTTTCCTTTCAGCCGCTACAGCGGTTACTTTCTTTTCAGACAGGAGGGCGGTGGCGGTATTGTACTTTTTGTTGTTTGCCATTGCGCTTACGGAGATCATTGCGATTGCGAGGATAAAGGTGATCGTTTTCATATTAGTAAGTTTTAAGTGTTTTTGTGTTTTGTGTGTTTGTTTTGTGTTTCTGTGTTTGATAAATCAAAGGTATAAACGGTTTGAAAGAAGGTAAAATGAATAGTTATAGGCGGATGAACGGTAAATAGAAAACGGGAAAGTGTCCGGTTTTGTACAGATCGGACAATGGGGCATTTCAGGCTATAACGCAGTGGGGCAAAGGGTTTCCGGGTTATTTTATCCATCCGGCAACAGGAATACCACCTGAAACAGGGAAAAACCGCACTAGGGCTGACTGGTTTTGGGATTTGAGCGGTTTTTAAAAGCGGACATGTTTTCTCAAAAGCGGACACCCGGAAGGCCTTTTCGCCCCCCGGGTGTCATTATATATAGGGTACAAAAACAGCTATGGTTTGGCTGAAACCGTTGCCAGATCAGACTTTAGCTCCTTTCCCGTCATATTCTTCAGGGTAACGGAGGGTTTAAAAGGAACGTCGAAGTTATTGCCGCTTATCCTCACGGCCTCACAGGCTTCCAGGGAAAATGCGGCTCTGGGCGCGGCTTCCGGCTGGCGGAAGTCATTCGTCCAGGTGATGCGGTTGCCGGTGAATACCAGGTTCTTTGTGCTTTTGGCGGTCAGTACCGGGTAGTCATATATAATGAACCGGTTGTTTTCTATCCTGATGTTCCGGTGGACGGTGAATTTGCTCACCAGTTCATGATTCTCAGGGCTGATGGCGATCACATAGTTCCCTCCGCCCAGGTTATACCCGCAGCCTTCGAAGGTATTGCCGCGGATGGTCACGTCCGTTACCGGCCCGGATTCGAACCAACTGGTTGCATCGTCCGCGATCAGGATGGCGTGCATGCCTGTACGGTAGAAGGTATTGTTTTCGATGAGCACGGGTTTGCGGGTGGTGACCAGCAGGCCCCTGGTGTTCACGGCTTCAAAACGGCAGTTGCGGACCGTGAGGGAAGGCGTCCAGGTAATGTTCTCCAGGCAGTCGCCTTTCTGTAATTGCTCCGGGATGTTTTTGTCCAGGGTTATTTCCATTTCCCTTTCGGAGATCATTTTTGCGGTGCTGACCCTGCCCATACCATACCCTTGCAGCGTGGCGGACCGGAGGAACATCACGCTGTCCTGCGCAAAAAAGGCCGGGAATCCATAAGTTTGATGATGCATAAACCGCAGCCTCAGCACTCTTGGGGACACTTTCTCCGTCACCACGAGATGCGTGCCATGTACATTGATAGGATCGTCGTGCAGGCCTTTAAATTCCGAATCCGTCACTTCAATATGCCCCTTACAGCCGGAGAAATGCATCCCGTCCGCAAACGCGGCTATCGCCCGGCCGCTGCCCGGCGCCGGTTTTACCTGTATGCGGCGGTAATCCAGGTTCTCTGAAAACTGTGAAACGATCCCCAGCCCGTGCATATACCGCATATTGATATTTTCCAGCCGCACGTTTTTGCAATGATTTATAAATGCCCCCACCTGGTCGCGGATGCCGTCCCTTACGGTGAAGATGTTGCCGGGAGAGGCTTTGAAGCCTGAAAAATCGCCGCTGAACTGTACGATGCCCGGAGATACCAGCGTAGCTTTGCTTTTATAAAAAGGCGTCCAGGAGGAATAGGTATTAAGCCCTTTGGCGGTATCGGCAAGTACGGCATGAAAGATACTCATCCCCCACTTTTCCCCGTGCCATTCCAGCCTTCCGTTGATGATGGCAAATCTTGAATCGGGGTGCACCACGGCCGTGACCATATCCGGCTTTATGTCCTGTATGGTCATTTCGGACATGCTGGGCCGCTCGAAGTCCACACTGATGCCGTGCATTGTAATATTTTCGCAGTGATCGAACACCCAGGTGGTCATTTTCCCATGGAAGACAAATTCCGCCCCGTTTCCCTCAATGGTGAGCCCGTTGAAGTTCTCGAAGAACAGGCCGATCGTTTTGGTTTTGACGGGCACTTCTTTTTCGCTGGAAGTGTTCGAGATGAAATATTCTTTCCTGACAGCGCTGTCCGGGTAAAAATCGTAGCGGCCTTTTTCGAAGGACAGCACGGCGCCGGGTTTCCCTTTACAGGCGGCGATGGCACGCTGTACGCCCGTAGTTGCGTCTTTGAATGTGTTCGGGGCAGCGCCGAAGGAGCTGATGCTGATCTTGTCCTGTGCGGTGGCCAGCCCGCTGATGCACAGCAGTGCGGCGATAAATATTTTACTGGTCATTCTTACATGTCGGCGAAGCAGCCTTTCTGCCGTTCAAACAGGCGCGCTGCCTTACCTGGATTTTGCGGTGGAATAAAACAGGTGAAAGATGAAAGTAATGCCAAAATAGTTAATTTCAGGTGCAAATATTATTGGGAATCACTGCATGAATATCGGGCAACAAATATTGTTTCTTCTCGGCGCGCTCGGGGCATTGAATGGCCTTGTGCTGGGGTTTTACCTGCTGCTGAATCCCAAAAAGCGGTCCGTAGCCCTCATGTTCCTGAGTGTATTGCTGCTGGTGACCAGCATCCGGGTGGGCAAATCCGTGTTCCTGTATTTTAACCCCGCCCTGCCAAGGGTATATCTCCAACTGGGGCTGAGCGCCTGTTTTCTCATCGGCCCGGCTTTATATTATTACACCCGGTCCGTAACAGAGAAAGTGACAAAGATTCCCCCGGCCTGGAAATGGAGCTGGAGCCTTCAGTTAGGCCTGATTGTGGTTTTCGGGGCAGTGTTCCCCTATCATTTTTACCCGCAAATGTGGAAAAATTGGACAATAGGCATTATTTATGGTCAGTGGCTGGCCTACATCGTGGCTACCGGTATCTTTTTATGGAAAAATTCATTTGCCAACCGGTTCCTTAATATGCTGCTGACCGGGTACGGGATCATCTTCACCACCTACCTGTTGTCTTTCCTGGAGATCAGGTGCGGTATTTATATCAGCGGCCCCCTTTCTTTTACCCTGGTACTGTTCGCTGGTCTTATCTTTGTGCTCAGCGGCGTAAAATTTGACACCGGCGCCAAACAGGAAAGGAAAAAGATCACGGATACCGATGCCAGGCTCTGGCAGGAAAAACTGGACAAAGCGCTGCTCGATAAAGAACTTTACAAAGACCCTAACCTCAAGCTGAACGACCTGGCGCAGAAGATCAACATTTCCGGGCACCAGCTTTCCCAGCTGCTGAACGATAACCTCGGCAAAAGTTTCTCCACCTATATCAATGAATACCGGATCAACGAAGCCTGCAAACTGATCAGTACCAACGGCCTGCTTACCTTTGAAGCCATCGGTTACGAAGTGGGCTACAACTCCAAATCCACCTTCTATGCGGCCTTCCGGAAGATCAAAGACACCACCCCCGCACTTTACAAAGAAACCATTGATAACCAGCTAAGTTAAGTCCGGATTTATAAATCCGTACGCCTGAATTCGGGAAGTAAAACCTCCCGCGGCAGCGCCTTCTGTAGGTTTGCGGCATGATGATACGCGTCCTGTTTTTTTTGCTGCTATCGATGGGGCTCCTGTTCCGTTTCCCCGTCCTGTCCCAGACCATAAAAGGGAAAATAACCGATGGGAAAACGAAGCAGGCCATCGGGCATGTCTCCGTCAGTTTGCTGTCCCTGCCTGATTCTGGTCTTGTAAAAGGGCAGATCAGCGACTCGGCGGGTGTATTTGTATTCACGGATATCAGGCCGGGGAAGTATTCCCTGCTGCTGATGGCGATGGGTTATAAAAAACAATACAAAGACCTGGATGGGAATACGGACGCAGGGGAGATCATTTTAACCGAAGATCCAAACCTCCTGGAAGGGGTGACCGTGACCGGCGAAAGGGCAGCTTTGCAACGGCAGGGGGATAAACTGGTCGTCAATATCTCGGGGAACAGGCTCTTCGCCGCCAGCGTCAACGCTTTTGATATCCTGAAAAAACTCCCCGGCCTGGAAGTAAGCGCGGACGGCACCCTCCTTATGGGCGGCCGGGTGGCGCCCGGTGTGTTCATAGACGGCAAACCCTCCCCTATGAGCCCCGAAGAACTGCAAAATTACCTGGCAAGCCTCACCCCCGCCATGATCTCTTCCATCGAAGTGATCAGCAATCCCTCCGGCCGGTACGACGGTGAATACAAAGGCATTATCGACATCCGGCTGAAACGCGACCAGGCGCTGGGCTGGCAGGGAACGGCCACCGTCAGCCTTCAGCAGAACGCCCATACGCTGAATGACAATAATCTTTCCGTGACCTATAAAACAAAAAAACTGGCTTACACGGCAAGGCTGGGATATACCACCGGCACCACCATCCGCCGGTACAATGCGCTGCAGCACCAGGCCAATACTAATATCATGACCACGAACACCCGGTGGCTGACGGGGAATAACAATATCAACGTACAGCTGGGGGCGGATTATAGTCCGCATAAAAACCACCGGCTGGAAGTATTGCTCCGCACTTACCAGGTGAACCGCGACCTTTCGCTGTACAATACCCTTTATACCACCGATGCTTCCCGTAAAAACCTGGTTTTTAATACCGAAAGCATGAACCTTTCCGCGCCGAAGCAGCATAATTACGCCGCCAATCTGAATTATGCGGGCCGCTTCGGGGAAACGCAGCTGGACGTCCTCGGCTCTGTCGTAAAGATCATCAACCGGCAGAGCGAGGATATTCAGAATTCGGATATCATCACGGGCAATTTGGAGTATTACTGGAAAACCGTTCTGAAAAATGACATCCTCATCCGCGCGGTACAAGCCGATCTTACGAGGAACATCGGGAAAGGAAAACTGAGTGCGGGTGCGAAATTCGCCTTTACCACCACTAAAAACGATATGCGCTACGACACGCTGGACACTACCGGTGAATTTGTATTGGACGCCAGCCGGACAAACGGTTTCCGGTACGATGAATACATTACGGCCGGTTATGCCGCTTATGAAGGCAGTATTTCCAAACTGCGTTACACCGCCAGCCTCCGGGCTGAAAACACGCATAGCGTGGCGGATTCGTACACGGAGCAACAGCTCACCAAACGCAATTACCTCACCTGGCTACCAGCCCTGAGCCTCACTTACCCGCTCAGCAAAGCAGAGCAGCTCAATCTTTCCTTCAGCCGCAGGATCACCCGTCCCAACTTTGCCCAGCTTAATCCGTTCAGGCTTTACATCAGCCCGCTGAATTATTTCATCGGCAATCCTTTTCTCCGCCCTTCCATCATCACCATGCTCAGTCTTTCCTACAGCGTCCGCTCAGTGAACATCACGGTACAGGCCGGCCGCGAGCACGATCCCATGGTACGTTACCCGGAGTACGACAGCGCGACCAATATCCTGCAATACCTCGGCACCAACTTCCCGTACAACGATTTCGCGGGCATTGAGCTGAGTTTCCCCGTGACGGTCAATAAGTGGTGGAGAATGAATCACAATATCAGGGGAGGATACAAAAAGGAACAAACGCCCTATCACGGCGTTACTTACGCCATTCCGATCACCGACTATTCATTATCGGGCAGCCAGGTATTTACGCTGCCGCAAACCATCACCCTGGATGTGTCTTACTATTACCGCTCCAGAAGCGGCTCCGGGCTGTATATCCACCGGCCCTTCGGCAACCTGGATATTGGTTTGCAGAAAACCTGGATGAAGGGGAAATTAAGTTCGAAGCTGAATGTGTATGATATATTTGATACTTACAGGATCAGGTATATCTTCCGGGAGAAACAGATCCTCAACAACCAGCTGCAGCACTGGTTCGGCAACCGCCGGCTGGTGGCCACGCTCAGCTACAGCTTCGGCAGCTCCACCCATAAAACCAGGCAGAGCAGCCGCAGCGATGAAGAAAACCGGGCAACATTGTAGGAAGTTTACAGCTTGAACTGCAACGTAACGTACCAGTTGCGCGCATCAGAAGGCAATATGCCGGGGCCGGGGTAACCATCCGCCCTGCGGGTGAAATATCTTTCATCCGTCAGGTTGTTCAGGCCCGTGTAAAGGGTGAACTGGCGCCAGTTGTAACTGAGGCTCAGGTCCATCACGCTGAATGCGGGAATAGCGCCATCCACCGCGGTGGGCGTGGATTCCGCGTTCGTAGCATCCGAGTATTGTTTGGACTGACAGGCGAACTGGTACGTGAGATTAAATTTCGGGGTGCCGAATGAAAGGCCGGTCCTGAACAATACAGGCGGTACGTTTTCCACGAGTTTATCCGCAATGGCGGTGTTCTGCGTGTTCACATAACGCGCGTCAATCAGGGAAAGATTGGTGTACAGGTTCAGGCGGTATTTTGAATTGTGACTGGACAATGCTTTGATTACATCCCCTTCCAGCAGCAGTTCCATCCCCAGGTTCCTGCTGTCGGACACATTGGTGCGGTAGCGGAAGGTCATAAAACTGGTGTCGCGGGTGAAGATGGAACCGATACGGTCGTTGTATTTCAGGTAAAACACGCTGGCATCCACATACAACCAGCCCCGGTAGTTCCCGCGGAAACCCGCGTCTATATTGTAACCGGTTTCGTCTTTCAGATTGGGGTCCACCCGCGCGTTCACATTCAGCACCCGGATGTCGTTGAAGTTGATGGAACGGTAGTTCTGCGAAATGTTCGCGTACAATTCAATACCATTCGGGAATTTCCAGGCAGTACCGATACCCAGCAGCGTAAAAGAGCGCGGGTTTTCTTTTGTTTCGTTGATCTTTTCGTTCGGGATGAAGATGTTCTGTTTGTAATAATACCCTTCGGCTTTGGTGTTGATGTGTTCAAAACGGATACCGGGCGTTACCGTCCAGTAAGGGTTTACCTGGAAGATATTTTCCGCGAAGGCCGCAAAGTTGTAACCCGGAAATTCATAAGAGGACTTATCCGGTTCGGGACCGAGGAAAGTAAAGTCCGCATCGCTTTTATCATTTGCATTCCCCTGTTTCCTGTCCGTAAGGCCTTTGTACGCCCTCACGCCCACCAGGAAGGTGCTTCTATTTTCTTTTACCAGCTTGTACCGGTGTATCAGGCGAAGCTCCGAAGCATAGTTCGAATAATCATCGGACATAAAGTCGCGCTCGGTGCCAGGGTCCGGCCGGTTGATATATGAAAGGATACCCAGCGCATCACGGCCGCCCTGGAGCGTGTACGTTCTCCAGTTCAGTTTGGTTTGTTCGCTGAAAGAATAATCCAGGATGAGGCTGGCAAGGTTCCAGTTCACCCTGAACCAGTTGCGCGCACGTACGGATACGGATGGATCTTCTTCAAACTGTGCATCCGTGAGGCCGCCGGGTTGCTGCGCCAGGTAGGACATAAAAGTATACTCCCCGGTGATCTTCAGTTTGGGCGTGATATTGCCGGCCAGGTGCACATAGGCGTTGTGCTGGTCGTAGTGGCTGTTCGGCCGCCAGTTGTCGCCTTTTTTGTATTGATAAAAAGCGTAGTAGTTCAGTTTGTTTTTAGCCGTGGTGCCGCCGATGCTGTTGAAGGAATTAAACAGGCCGAAGCTGCCCAGGGTTTGCCTCGTGGTGAATTCAAACGGTTTGTCTTTCGGCCCTTCTTTCATCACAAAATTAACGAGCCCGCCAAACTGCGGACCGTATTGCAGGCTGGCCGCGCCCCGGATGATCTCGATCCGGTCCAGCGCCTCAGCGGAGGGCGTATAATAACTTTCCGGATACCCCAATGCATCCGCGCTGATATCATACCCATCCTGCCGGATATTGAAGTTAGAAGAACGGTCCGGGCTGAGGCCGCGGCCGCCGATACCCAGCTGAAGGCCGCCCCTGTCGTATTCCCAGATGTTGAGGCCGGGCACGCGGGCGTAGATCTGGCGGGTGTTGTTCGTGGCAAGGTTCGCATTCACATTGCGCAGCAGGATCACTTCGGTCTTTTTGCCGGCGTAGATGGAAGTGCCTTCCACATCCCTCAGTTTCCCAGCCACCGCGTAATTCGCGGCGCCGGTCACACGCAGCGTATCCAGCTGAATGTCCTGCTTCAGCAGGCTGATGTCCAGTACAATATTTTTATTGAAAACGGTCACTTCCTGCTGATAGGCTTTAAAACCTTCGGTGGTCACCGTGATGGAATACGTGCCCGCCGCGAGATTGCCGAAGCGGAAAAAGCCGTTGTCATTGCTGAGTTTCCGTTGTGCGGAGGGCTGTAACGTAACCGATGCATTGTGTACTGCTTCGTTCCCATTCCTCACGGTGCCGCTGATGCTGTACTGCGCATAGGCTGTAACATTCAAAAGCATTAAGATCATCCACCCGCTTAATTGTTTCATTGTTGATTTGTGCTATTTTTATAAGGAAGTACCCATTGATAATGTCCCCAGCCCAGCGGCTGCGCCGCCAGGTTCACCAGTGTATCCACGAACAGCCTGGAACGCTGCCCGTTCAGCGCCACATATATTTCTCCATACACTTCGGGATGGTTCACACCGCGTTTACCGTATTCCGATGCCAGGTAATGCGCATATTTCAGGATCAGGTCCGGCTGTGTGCTCATCATTTTTTCCTGCAAAGGCGTGAGGAATTCCGCGTTGTTCACCGTGTACACTTCCCGGTGAGCCTGGTCCTTTACTGTGAAATAAGCGGTTCCCGCCTTTTCCATCAACATCACCCGCCAGGAAAAACGGTAACCTTCTTCGTGCCAGAACAAATGCCCGGGATACAGCAGGAAACGCAGCGGGATAATGACCTGCAGGATCACGTAAATGCCAAAAGCCGCCAGGAATATTTGTTGGCCGGAATAATTATACACCTTGTCTCCTGTCCTTTTTTTAGGAGAATAACCGGGTAGGTAACCCAGTAAACGTTCATGGAAATCCGCGGAAAAAAATAGGAGGCTGGCGGTCATCATCACGTAGGGGAACATACCGATGCCCGGGAAAAAGATGGCGGTAGCGATGTGGAACACCAGCACTACCGCATATGCATAAGGCCTGGTGCGTTTGTTCAACAGAAAAAACACGATGAACAGGTCGTACACCGCGCCAAACCATGAAAAAAGATAAGCTGTCCAGGGCTCGTACATAAAACGCCCCACCAGCGGCAGATGCGTCTTTGCGGGCAACCAGGTGCGCATTGGCTGCGCTTCCAGCAGCCAGTCGCTGTTTATTTTTGCCAGCCCGGCAAATACATACACTACGGAGATCTGGAAGATCAGCACCTGGATACACCATGCCGGCAGCTGCGTTCTTTCTTTTTCGGGCTTCAGCCATACATCTACGGAGTAGCGGCGGTTGGCCGGCAGCCAGATCATGATAAAAGCAACCAGGCTGATAAAATAATAATGATTGAGATAAGTCGTAACGTCTATCAGTTCTATGTAAGTGAACCCGAGGAAAAACACCACGGCCGCCCACCTGTACAGGAAACCTGCCGCGATAAACAACGCTGCCGCCAGCACCGTGAAGAACAGCGCGTGCATGCCCGTATGGCCCAGTGGTTGCACCCATTCAAACCCCTGGTAGGCAAAATGGAACTTAGGCAATACATATACATCCGTTACCCAGCCGCGCCACCAGAACCGCAGCAGGCTTACGAACATCAGCAGCCCGAAGGTGATCCTGAACGTAACAAGCGGCGCTATGGAAACGGGTTTGGTAAAACGTCCTGTATTAGTCGCCGTCATTATCCATAAAAGTTATTTGTACCCCGGTGGCGGAAGGCACATCTGTTTTCAGCAGTGTCAGCAACTTCTGTATCTCTTTGTACGCCGCTTCCACAGCCGCCGCATTGCCGGTCAGCGAGGCGGACAGCGGATCGGGAATCGCCTGCAGTCTGGCGATCACCAGGTCGAACTGGGCGAGCACATCCGTATTGAGGGATTGTTTGCCCAGGGCCACCAGGTAGTCGGACATTCCTTTGCCGTTGCCGTTATTGGTATAGATCTTTTTCAGGCTGGTGATATTTTCCACGGCCAGCGCCCCGGAAATACCGGCGAAATATGCTTCTGTTTTGCTGGCAAACACGATCCCGTTCGATTGTTTCCCGAAGGGCCAGCCAATGCGTGGGCCTTTCAGCAGGTCCATCTGGTAGGCAAACTGGTTGATCATACTGCCGATAGGGCTGCCCACATCGGTTTTGGTGTTCGCGATAAAACCGGCGCGGTAAGCGGGCCAGTCGCCCGCTACTTTATCCACCAGCGCTTTGAACCGGGCCAGCACATCGTTGATGTATTGTTTGCGTTTTACGGGGTCTGCATTGAGTTTGTCAATAGCGTTCGGGCCGAAATAAAGGTAATTCAGCGCGGGAAAACCCTGTGAATAAAACGAAGACCGCACCATGTTGGTAAAAGTGTAGCCGCCCGCTGTGATGTTCTGTTCGATCTTATTACTGTCCACGGAAAAACCGGTCAGTTCACCTGAGGTATTAAAATTATAGTCCAGCCCGCCGGAGAAGTTCACAAATAAATCCAGCAGGGCACTTTCCGCGGGGCCGAACTGGAATGCCGCCACCCGTTCGTATTGAAGATGCGCGGCGGTGTAAGCCTGTTTCAGCGTTGCCCGTGTACCTTCCGAAGGGGCGGCCAGGAATGCGTCAGACGCGGTTTTCAGGTTAGCCAGCTGCTGCTGCAATGCGGTATAACCGGGGATGATCAGGTTGTCCGCATAACTTGCCAGCATGGCGGATTTATCAAAGCCCTGCCCTGTTCCCGGGCCATCGTCACCACCGTCGGATTTGCTGCAGGCATAAAACACCGTTGCCAGCGCAACAACCAGGAAGGCAACCAGGGATATCTTCTTCATATTATCGGTTTAATCAGATTTGACCAGAATGCGTAAAACCCGGTGCCGTAACAGCCAGGTTTTACACGTTAAAATGTTATGGACCTATATATCAGAGCCCGTAAGCTGTTTTGAGTATTGTCTGCGCTGTTACCAGGTCGGTAAAGCCGGGCTGGTTCAGCAACACATAAAAATCTTTGTTGATGATGGCAGAAAGCGTTGCAAAGTTCGCAGGGGACAGTTTGTTATTGTTTGCCCTGTATTTCAGCGCGGCGATAAACCCTTGTCCTTCGGACAGTGCGTGCAGCTGTGTACCAAAGTTACCGATGGCGGAAGAAGCAGTGGGAGCCGTCACATAGTTCAGTGCGGCAGCCGCGGCCAGTTGTTCCCATTTAGCCAGGATGATGTCCACCTGTTCGTCACGTACTTTGGTATCGTATCCGCCGATGGCTGCGCGGCCTTTCAGGAATGCGCCGAAAATGATTCCTCCCGCCTGGATGCTTTTACCGCGTTCAGCGAGGTAACCACCCCACAGCAGCGGCCTGTTCGGGTCGGTGTTGGGATATGCCAGGGAGCTGTCGTAATTGGCAGGCACCGCGAGATAACCAAATGCTTCATCCCAGAGTTTCTGAGCGGCGGTAGTATCTCTTGCGGCAACAGTTTTTACACTACCCAGGATACGAACGGCTTCTTTGAAATAAAGACCGCCCATAATGCCTTTCACGAAAGACTGACCGTATTCAAGACCACGGGGGCCTACAATGATCTTATTCGCACCGCGGGGAACGAGGCCGCCCACGCCCGGAGCTGCCGGTGTAGCGATATTGTAACGTACCACGCTGTCCGCATAAGCTTTATACAGGTCAGCATCAGACGTCACTTCACGGAGACTTTTGCCGGATGTGTTCAGGCTTGCATCGGCAAAAGGATTGCCGCTGTTCGCCCACATATTGGTCACTTTCGCCTGGTCCAGGGGTACTACAGTAGCGCCCGCGTTCGCCAGCTTGAGGTAGGCGTCCAGCTCAATGGCCATTTTAACCCTTTGAGTGGAGGTTGTATAAGAAGCGTTGTTAAAGCTGTAAGTTGTGGGAACTGTATAAGGTTTTACCGAAGGATTTGAATTATCATCGTCGTTGCTGCAGGCTACAAAGGAGGTTACTCCTGCTGCAATCATCACATAAGTAAGTAAATTGTGCTTCATTGTTCTGATTTTATACTGCAAACTTAGCGCTGTAAGGCCCCGGCATGTTTACGACAACCGGAATATAAAACCATCAATACCTTAACAATTTGAAAAACAATAACTTACACACAACCCACAAAGATGTCAGCCATCCTAACTTTAATACAAACAACTCATTATCAATAACTTAAACACTCAACCAACACCAAACCCGTCAATTTTGTTTTTTTTTTGAAGATGAAGCATCCCTGGCGCCGGTATGTACGTAATGAATGTTAACAAACAAACCCGAAGATGAAGATTCTGATCGTGGAGGACGAACTGCCGCTCGTGGAGAGCATATCCACTTATCTCGTAAAAGAGCACTACAGCTGCGAACACGCTATCAATTACCAGCAGGCCCTTAACAAAGTGCTGGTGCATGAATACGACTGCATCCTGCTGGACCCGGATATCCAGGGAGGCGAAGGCATGCAGCTGCTGGAAGCCCTGAAAGACGGGAACCGCCAGGATGGACTGATCATTATCGCCTCCGGCACCGAACCGGAAGAAAAGATCAATGCCCTGCGCGCCGGGGCGGACGATTACCTCTCCAAACCTTTTCAACTGCCCGAGCTGGAAGCCAGGATATTCTCCGTGATCCGCCGCCGGCAGTTCCGGAATCATAATGTGATCCGGCAGAATGAAATTGAAATAGACCTGATGACCAAAACCGTCGCGGTCCACTCCTTTCCGCTGGATTTCACCAAAAAGGAATTCGAACTGCTGTCTTACCTGGTCGGGAACAGCAACAGGGTAGTGTCCAAAAGCGCGCTGGCGGAATATCTTTCAGGAGATATCGCCGGGTTGCTGGAAAGCCATGGGTTTGTGTATACCCATATCAAAAACGTCAAGAAAAAACTCCATGAAGCGGGGGCGGGTAATTACCTGAAGACGGTGCACGGCATGGGGTATAAGTGGGAGACTTCGGGGTGATTTCCTTATTGCTCCAAATGCCTGATATCCTCATGCGTGATCACGTTATGCTCAGCGTCCAGCGGTATCAGCGGGTTGTACCCTACATCCCAGAGATTACCTTCCACGTCTTTTACATAACCGGTGTACGCACCAAAGAAAGTCTTTACCGGTCTTTTCACGATCTCCACGCCATTGTTTTCCAGGAGATCAAACAGGTTATCCACTTCTTTTTCGGAAGGAACGAGGTACCCCAGCGCAAAACTTCCCGCTGAAGTATGCTCTGCCAGTCCCGCATCATCCGCCAGGTCTTTTGCCGGGAAAAAGGACAGCAGCATGCCGTTCACTTTGTAGAACACAATGTCTTTATTAACGGCCGCAGGTGACCAGCCAAATTTCTGCTCATAAAAATCCCTCATGGCCGCCAGGTTTTTCACGCCGATGGTGATCAGGCTCAGTCTTTGTTCCATAATGTGCATTTTGTTACAAAATTGAAGAAGGGACTCCAGGGCTATAAAGTTACAATGAATCCCGTGTAAAAAATCCCCGCACTCGGCAGGCATGACGGGGACGGCAAGTCTTATGGTTATCCGGGGATAACTGCCGGGATGAGTGCAAATAGCTATTTCATTACAATTATTTTAAAGTGTTTTGCAATACTTCCCCACAGCCGTCAATGTCTTCTGTGATCCGCAGCCCGAGTATCTCCGCGATAAGCGGGTATACGTGAACGTTTTCAAAAGAAGGGATATCGAGGTTACTTTCAAAGGCGGGGCCCCATGCCATAAAAACCGCGTGCATATCCTTTACAACTGTGGGATCAAATCCATGATGACCCGCGTTGGGCGTTCTTTCTCCGAAAACATAAGGCCAGTCCGGGATCAGTACGATGTCCCCGATCCGGTTCATCCGGTCGTCTTCCGCGCCGTAATGCAGATAAGCAGGCATATTTGTTTTCAGGTAAACCTTATAATGATTTTCTTCTTTCTTCAGCGATTCGTACAAGGGCTGTATGTCCGCTTTATCCTTCGCGTACAGCGATACCATAGTACTAACAGAGATCGCCCGGAACCTGGAAATATCCACGCTCGCCGGCATCGGAAGAGGATGTTCCCTGTCTACTGCCGTCATGCCATGATCGGATACAAAAATAAAATTCACCGGCAGTCCTGTTTCGCGTACGGCTTCTGCCAGCTGCCAGACCAGGGAATCCACCATTCTCACGGCCCGTTCCGTTTCCGGCGCTTCAGGCCCGTAGCGGTGACCCGCGTGGTCCGGCTCGGGTGTATAAAAGGTGATCAGGTGCGGCCGTTTGTCTTCCGGTAGCACCAGCCATTCTTTTACGATAGCAATGCGCCGTTCGTTTGATATACGTTCGTTGTAATAGTAGGAGTAAGTGGGCGATATGCCTTGCACAGCCGCTTCCGAGCCAACCCAGTACATGCTCGCACTCACCATCTGCTGCTGCTCGGCCAATACCCAGATGGGCGTGCCGCCATACCAGGATCCGTCACGCACTTTGGGTTTATCGCTCATGGAATACGTGCCCTGCCTGGCCGCATCGTAAAAGGTATTGGCTACAATGCCATGGTGCGAAGGATACAACCCGGTGGCGATGGTATAATGGTTTGGGAACGTTACACTGGGAAAGGATGGGATCATGGAAGCAGCACGCACGCCCGTTTTACCAAAGCGGATCAAATTCTCAGCCTGGTATTTTTCCATGTAATCATGCCTGAAACCATCCGCGGAGATCAGGATTACATAAGGCGCCTTTTGCTGCGCGGCGCTGTTGCTGCGGCCCGCAACGATGTGTTGCAGCGTGTCCTGGCTGTATGCCCTATTCACAAAAAGGGCCGACAGCAGGAAAAAAAAGATATATTTCATCGCCTGTGTTTCTGTTTGGTCATCGTACTTGCCTGGAGCCGGGCAGGTCCGTCAAAAAGGGAAAGGGCAAAATAAAATAATTTCATGCGCATTTGAATAAAGGCAAAGGGTATACGCCATTTAACATGATGCATACCCTCTGAATAAATGTATTATTTAATTGCCACAAATCTCATCTGCGGCACTGTTGCCATTTCGTTATCCTTTTGCGGAAGGAGCTGGTACTATTTGAACATTGCAGGATAATTTTCCCCGATATCCCGGGCCGGATATGTGGAATTTCTTCCACAACATGATATTATTTACAGTTTTCTCTCCTTCGACTCTCGTTCGACGATCCTTCGACGATCCTATATCTATCGTTGCTCCTTCGGTTTTGGATAATATAATATCAATTCTGTAAAGGTCTGCGTGGTATTTTTTGAACGTCGGTTATCTGTCCATCCTATTAAACGGCTCCTTTCCCGGTGGCTCCGGGAGATTGAATCCGCTATGGCAACGCAAAGGCCACATAGCTGTCCCCGGACGGCACGTTCAGCTTGCCGCCGCCACAGGCGATGACAACAAATTGTTTTCCATTAACATTATACACGGCGGGTGTGGCAAAACCCGAAGCGGGCAGGGAGGTTTCCCAGAGCAACTGCCCGGTGCGTTTGTTAAAGGCGCGCATTTTGGCGTCTTTCGTAGCGGCGATCAGCACCAGTCCGCCGGCCGTAACCACGGGAGCGCCATAGTTTTCCGTACCGGTTTTGATGCCGCGGCCTTTAAATGCGGGGTCCTCCCCTAACGTGTCGCGCCATACGAACTTCCCGGTGTTCAGGTCGATGGCGGTGAGCGTGCCCCAGGGAGGACTGTTTGCCGGAAGGCCTTCTTTGCTGAGGAATTTATTGTAGCCGGTCATGGTATAAGGAAGATTGCGGAAGCTGTCCGGCTGCTGCCGCGGGCCGTTATAGGCCAGGGGCTGGGATTTTTTCAAATCCAGTACAAATGCGGCGAGGGCGTTCTTTTCTTCCGGTTTCAGGCTGTTGAAGGCGGGCATCATACGCCTGCCGGTGCTGAGGAGTTGCAGGAACTGCTCCGTATTGAACCGCTGCTGAATATTCACCAGTGCGGGATAAGCGCCGCCGCCTTCCAGTTCGCGGCCGTGGCAGCTCATACAATGCGCTCGGTAAAGGCGTTTGCCTGCCTGGAGATTGGTTTCTTTTTTCAGCTCTTCTTTCGGGGCGTCCACTACCTGCAATACCCATGGCATTTCGCTGGCATTCACGTAGAGTATTCCCGTTTCCGGGTCAAATGCCGGGCCTCCCCATTCCGCACCGCCGTCGAACCCCGGGAATATAACCGTACCTTCTTTGGAAGGCGGCTCGAACATATGCGAACGTTTATACGACGCCCAGCGCCGTTTTACTTCCGCCAGCGAAGAATCCGGTAACAGGTAGTTCAGATCGGCTTCCGTGAATAGCTGCCGTACAAAAGGCGCGGGAAGCGTTGGATAGGGCTGCGTAGGCCACAGCTGCTCTCCTGTCAGGAGGCTGGGGCCTGGTACGGGACGTTCCTCTACCGGGAAAAGCGGTGTACCGGTAGTTCGGTCCAGCAGGAATACAAAACCCGTTTTGGTCACCTGCGCCACCGCTTCTTTCTTTTTCCCTTCGTGGTTTACGGTTACCAGCACCGGCGGGGCGGGCAGGTCGCGGTCCCACACATCGTGATGAACGCTCTGGAAGTGCCAGATACGTTTTCCGGTGTTCGCGTCCAGCGCCAGCAGGCTGTTGCCGAACAGGTTCGCGCCTTTGCGCATGCCGCCGTAGAAGTCGAACGATACGGACCCGACGGGCGCAAACAATATCCCCTTATCTTCATCCAGGCTAAAACCCGACCAGGCGTTTGCGCCGCCGAGATGTTTATACGCATCGGGATTGTCCCATACATCATAACCATGTTCGCCGGGCTGCGGGATGGTGTGGAATATCCAGCGCAGTTTGCCGCTATGCACGTCGTAACTGCGGATATGTCCGGGTGCCGCATCGCTCCCTTCGGACACACGCGAGCCGATGATCAGCTGGTCTTTGTAAATGATACCCGGCGAAGTGGTGATCACATATAGGTCTTTGGAACCGTCACCGAGATCGTTATGAAGATCCAGTCGGCCGCTGTCCGCAAAAGACAGCGCGGGTTTGCCGCTGATGGCGTCTATGGCGTACAGGTTGGAGCCGGCCGTATAAAAAATACGTTTGTCTTTTTCATCTTCCCAATACGTGACACCGCGCAGGGTATTGATGTTCTTTTGTTTTCCCGCGCCGGCAAAAGGATCAAACACCCACTTCTCTTTACCTGTGGCAGCATCCAGCGCAAGCAGCTTCAGCTGCGGAGACACGGCGTAAAGGATACCGTTCACCATCACCGGGTTACATTGTATCTGCGAGCGGCCCGCGGAATCGGCATCGCCGGTGCGGTATTCCCATACAGGCTTCAACTGGTGAACGTTCGAGGTATCTATCTGCCGGAGGGATGAATATTTTAAACCCTCTTTGGAACCGTTGTAAACGGGCCATTGGTCGTAGGCATTTTTGGCGGCCTGCTTGCAGGAGCACAGCAGCAGGGCGAGGAAGATCGTGTAACGTGGCATAAGCTCTTAAATTAATAAATATAAATTACCGCCGTCGGGAAATCTTGCATGGAAAAACGGGGTAAATTTGAACCTGTTAAAGATTGGTCCATTATGCATAGTCAACCCGGAAACTCGCAACAGTTAAAGGCCGAAGCATTCAAAGCGCTCCATGAGCGGCCCGGCATTTTTGTAGTGCCCAATCCCTGGGACGCCGGCTCCGCGAAGATGCTGGAATCGCTTGGGTTCAAAGCGCTGGCGACTACCAGCGCAGGCCTTGCCTGGTCGCTGGGCAAGCCGGACGGGCACGCGTCCATTACACGGGAAGAGACCCTGCAGAATGTACAAAACATTATCGCTGCCACGCATCTGCCCGTATCCGCCGATCTTGAGAACGGGTACGGCGATGATCCCGCTGTGTGCGCGGAAACGATCCTGCTTGCGGCAAAAGCCGGGCTGGCGGGCGGCTCCATAGAAGACGCCACCGGCAGACCGGAAGACCCGATCTATGCATTCGCTCATGCCGTGGAACGCGTAAAAGCTGCCGTAGCGGCTGCACGCAGTCTTCCTTATCCTTTTACACTCACCGCCCGCGCGGAGAACCTGATCTATGGCCGTCCGGACCTGGCGGATACCATCAAACGGCTGGTAGCCTTTGCCGATGCGGGGGCCGATGTATTGTTCGCCCCGGGCCTGAAAACCCGCGAGGAAATTGAAGCCGTGGTGAAAGCAGTGGCCCCGAGGCCGGTGAACGTGATCATGGGGCTTTCCGGTGTAAACGGGGCGTTTTCGCTGGATATGCTGGAGGATATGGGCGTAAAACGTATCAGTGTAGGTTCTTCACTGGTACGCGCAGCTTACGGCTCATTTTTTAAAGCGGCGGAAGAGATCGCGCGGGAAGGGACTTTCAGTTTTGCGGGAGATGCCAAACCTTATGCGGAGATGAATAAATTGTTTATTGACAAACCCTGATCAGAATAATTTTATACATTAGCCGGGAAAATTGCAGGGAATTGTTCAATTACGCGTCAGATATATCTTTTAAAGGCAGGCTCCGTATTATCTTATTGTTAGTACTCAGCCTGGTTTCCTGCGTATCCTACATCCTCCCGGACAATATCCACCAGGGTTATATCCACGAATCCCTGCTGAATGAAAACGAAAGCCCGGAAGCCTGCAAAGTAAGCCTGGGCATAGAGGCAGCGGTAAAAAACAAACGCGCCTTCAGCAAAAAACAGCCCCTTTACACCGCCATTACAGCCGTATACAGCACTAACGGCCATGAATATGCCCGCCTGGCCTCCTGGATCAGGCCGGCTTATTATATTTTCCTCTACCGGTTCAGCCTGTTTTAATCTCCCCTTTTCGTATCCACATCACCGACCGCCGCATGTTTCCCCACCGGGAACACGCTGATGCATTTTTATTTTTCGTAAATTAAAAACAGAATGACTGATGAAATGCCCAAATTGCAATGAAACGCTGCTGATGACGCAACGGAACAACGTTGAGATCGATTATTGTCCCCAATGCCGCGGCATCTGGCTGGATAAAGGAGAGCTGGACAAACTGCTGGAGTATGATGACAAACGCAGCAACGAAGAGCACCGCCGGCACGATGACCGCAACGATCATCATGACCATGACCACGGCCGTTTTGATGACCGCCACAAATACCCAAAGAAAAAGAAAGGATTCCTGGGTGACTTTTTTGACTTCGATTAAACCTTAAATCTCAGATAATGGAATTCATTATTCCCGACTTTACCGATGCTTCCGTCTGGATCAGCCTGATCACCCTTTGTTTCCTGGAAGTGGTATTGGGCATTGACAATATCATTTTTATCTCCATCGTGGCGGGCAAGCTGCCGGAGCACCAGCAGCGCAAAGCCCGGAATATCGGGCTGGGGCTCGCTATGGTGTTCAGGGTCGGGCTTTTATTGTGTATCAACTGGATCATCGGGCTGAAGGACCCCGTCTTTAATTTCAAATGGCTGAACGGGGTGGTGATCCCACTCAGCTGGAAGGACATTATCCTGTTGGCGGGCGGGCTTTTCCTGATCGTCAAAAGTACCCTGGAAATACATCACAAGCTCCAGACGGACGCGCAGGACGGGCACAAGAACACCCGCGCCCCGCTCAGCCTCGGCTCGGTGCTTTTCCAGATCGTACTGGTGGACGCCGTCTTTTCCTTCGACTCCATCCTTACGGCCGTAGGCCTCGTGGATAATGTGCTCGTGATGATCATTGCCGTAGTCGTATCCATCATCATCATGATGCTGTTCGCCGGCCCGGTTACGAAGATCATCAACAAACAGCCCACGCTCCAGATGCTGGCATTGACGTTCCTGATCGTGATAGGCGTGGTACTGATCGCCAGCGGTTTCCACCAGGAGATCAGCAAAAGCATCATCTACTCCTGCCTCGGCTTCTCGCTGATCGTCGAAATGCTGAACATCAGGCTGAGAGGGAAAAATGCGAAGAATATCGAATTAAACACACCCAAAGAGCTGAAATAACAGCGTATACAAAACAGGGCGGCCCTTTTGGACCGCCCTGTTTTTTTTATGTCTTGTTTATCCTGGTATCACTTGTTTGCGGGCGTGGTAGATGCCGCCGGATCGATGCCTTTGTCCAGTATTTTCACTACCGCCGCTTTCAGATCGGTATACTTCAGGTCATCGTTGAACCCTATGCCATAATTCAGGTGCGTGGTTCCTTTCGTGCCGCAGAGGATATATTTTATACCGTCCAGCTCCACCGAAAAAGGAGAATACTCCGTTTGTATCCGCATCACGATGTTGTCCGCCTTATCCACCACGTAAAACAGGTGTTTGTTAAATATCTTTTTGCTCGGGCCCTCTTCGTATCTTTCAAATACCTGCACGGTGTGGTCTTTCCATTTGAACTGGTCAAAACAGAACATGTCTTTCATGTTGTCCTTCAGCAATTCCTTTTTATGCGCATCATATAACCGGTCCTTGTAGGGTTTTGCTTTTTCATATTCCCCCCGGGCGTAATATACCTGGATGAGGTTGGAATAGGCGTGATAATCATCCGGAGTAAGTTGGATAAGCTCCGTAAGCGCAGATTCCGCCGGGCCATAGTTGCCTTCCAGGTACTCCAGCTGACCGATATTAAACAAAGCCCTGGGGTATTCCTCCTCTTCTTTACCGATGTTGGTTTTGGCATCATACAGCGCCGCGATGGTTTCCTTTTGCTGGCCCCTTTCGGAATATATGTTTGCGATCATCATATACGAACGGGCGGGCGCATTTTTCAGCGTGGTGGATTTTTTAAAACTCTCCAGCGACAGGTCGTAGTTCTTCAGGTAATACTGCGACTCACCCAGGCCGTTGTGATAGTCGGCGCTGTCCGGTGCAATACGGATGGCTTCTTTGAACTCATCCACCGCTTCCGTATGTTTTCCCAGGTAGTTGTACAGCCAGCCTTTGAGATTATGGGGCTTTGCGTAGTGCTGATCTTTTTTAATAGAAAGATCGGCATACTTCAGGCAACTATCCACCTGTTCTTTTCCATAAAAAGCCACTGAAACAGCATACACGGCTTTTGCCGAAAGACCCGTGGCCACCGGAGCATACCCTGATATCACTTTATCGTACTCTTCCCGGTCTATCATAGCTTTGAGGGTATCGGCCACAGCATCCTGGGCTGCGGCGGCTCTGCTGAAAAGGAGCAATAAAAGGAGGGGGACTATTTTGCGCATAGGGATAAATTTGAAATTAAATATAAAGGGGATTCCAAAAAGAAAGGCTTCTCCCGCGCTTATTTAACATTATTTTGTACTCTATGCCCTTTTTACTTAAACCCAGGCCTTGATCAGCAGCCCCAATACTGCCGCCGCAAGAATAATAAACGGCTCCTGCACTTTCTTTTTAAACATCAGCAGGGTAATCACCGCAAGGCAGATCAGCACAGCCGGAATATCCTTCACGCTCCGCTGGCCCAACACGACTACCGCCCCGGCAATGGCTCCGATGGCGGCGGCTGTGATACCGTCCACAAACGCTTTGATACCTGGCCGTCGGCCGTATTTCCGGAAGTATGGAGCCGGTATAACCGTCAGCAGATAGCAGGGGAAAAAAGTGGCAAATGAAGAAACAGCCGCCCCGGGAAAACCGGCAGCCAGGTAGCCAATAAAACCGACCGTGATCACCACCGGGCCAGGTGTGATCATTGCCACGGCCACCGCGTCCATAAATTCCTGTTCGCTTAGCCAGCCATACTCTTTCACAACACCACCATATAAAAACGGTACTATCGCCAGCCCGCTGCCAAATACAAAAGCGCCCGCTTTGGTAAAGAACAAAAAGATCTCACCGAGTTTCTCATGATCTCCCATACTCACATTTACCTGCAAAAATGCAGGGAAAATAAACTTCGTTGCGGTACCGGCACCCGGCTTAAGCCAGATGGAGGACTTCACCAGCCAGTAAAATATGCCGCTGCCGATAAACAAGCCGATATGCTCGGTTTCTGTAATTACAGTCGTTGCGGCTGCCACGAGATAAGTAAACCAGAGATAATAATCCTTACCGATAGATTTACGGGTAAGCCTGTACGCACTGACCGCGATAATGCCGATCACCGCCGCTCCCACGCCGTAAAAAACCGACTGTATCCAACTGATGCCCTGGTAGCGTACATATACGAAGCCGAGCGCAAGCACCATCAGGAAAGATGGCAATACAAAAGCCAATCCGGCGAGCGTAGCGCCCCACAGCCTGTAATGCACAAACCCGATATAGATCGCCAGCTGTGCGGCCAGCGGCCCCGGTGCGAGTTGCGAGAGCGCCATTCCTTCCCGGTAATCATCTTCCGTGATCCATGCCCGTTTTTCCACCAGGTCCCGGTGCATGTAACCTACCAGTGCCACCGGCCCGCCAAAGCCGATGGTACCGAGTTTCAGGAAGTAAAACACCAGGTTTTTCAGACTATATTCAGTAGCCACCGTCATATGATTGAAGGATGAAAAAAATCAGAACACAATTCCAAACTGCAAGCCCACCCCTATGGTAGCAGGCTGATCATTGCCGAACCGGGCGGGCACAGGAAGAGCGGCAAACCAGTTGTAACCTCTGCCCTTTATGATTATTTTGTTCAGCACCGGTGTAAACCCATACCTCCCCGACGTTTCAAATGCCGCGCGGGCCGCCAGCGTAAACCCTTTCCCCAGGCCAATCAGCATACCCGGATGAAACAACAGGTTATTCATTTTGCCGGTACCGCCCGATGCCCTGATCACCGGTACTAATTCTATGGAAAAGCCGATCCCCGGGTTCTTCCAGATATTGATACCTGTAGGCAGCCCCACCGTATAAGCACCGTCGAAATTGTAGTGTGGCTCGTGATGGCCGAATGTAACCAGCGGATGAAGTATCCCCACATATCCCATTACCCTGGGATAGGCGGCAGAAGCCTGCTGTGAAAATGCAGGCCATGAAAAGCCGGCCGCAAGGATGATCGTCAACATTCCCTTCTGTAATTGTTGCCGGATAAAACCGTTCCTGATAATTTGCATGTACGTTTCAGCATTTAGTGTTCAGATGAACACAATGCTATCAATAAAAGAAGGCCGGAAATAGAACAGAAATGACCGTCTTGTACGGAAATTACTTTTTGTGGAGTTTTTTCCTGTATTGTGAAGGGTTGTCGCCGGTGATCTTTTTAAAGATCCGGGTGAAATGGCTCTGATCCGAAAAACCGGTCAGGTAACCGATGTCCGTCAGGGAATAAGAAGGATCAGCCATCAGTTGTATCGCCTTTTCTATGCGCTGTTTCCGGATATAGTCACCGAATGACAGGTTGTCGAAGTGTTTGGAGAATTCCCGGGAAAGGTAAGAAGGATTAATATCCAGGTCTTTAGACAGTTCTTTCAGGCTGAGGTTGGTATCGATATGATCCTGGATCATTTCCTTTAGTTCCTTCGCCCATGCCGGCATTCGTTTCCCACCCTCCTGCCTGGATCTGATGAACCTGTTAAATACTTCCAGCAGCAAATGTTCAAAGGGTTGCTGCGTATGTTTTTCCTGTTGAAGGTGGGCCGCCCAGCTGTAAAGCGCATCGTAGATCAGCATACCTTTTTCCAGCAGATCATGATCATCTTTGTGGTTATAGGCCAACCCGGCGGATATTGCCCAAAGACCCGACGCCTGTGCTGAAATATCGTGACGATCCGTATCAGCCCCTCTTACAATAGGCGCCATTGACTTTACAGCGGGGTCCTTTATCTTGTATTTTTTAACCAGGTAATCAAATGTACATTCGTCCCCGTAATGCGTCAGCTCCACATCCGGCACATCAAAAGGAATGGCCTGTAGCGCCATTGCCTGCGGAACAACTTCCTCAAACGGGACATAGATAAACTCAGCCTCCGGGTCAATGAATTTGCGAATGAGCCATGGGCAGGCGAGACGGTCTATTTTAGGATGTTCCCTGGTGATCCATTTCATACATTTCAATATAAATCATTTCAGCCGCGGTAACAAAGAATTAATATTCCGTTACGGGCATATCGCTAGTTTTGCAGAAATACCACGCAGCCGATGTATTCAAATTGGCCTGAACTGGACGGATCCGTTGCGGAACTGTTTTTAAAGGGGGACAAAGAGGCATTTACTACAATATATCACTCGTTTGCACCGGGGCTGCTTTCCTATGCCACTACCATCTGCGGCTCGCAGGAACAGGCAAAAGACATCATCCAGGATGTATTCGTGGTGTGCTGGGAAAAAAGAAAACAGATCACGGCGGATCAGCTGGACCGGTGGCTGATAAAAGTAACCAAAAACATGTCCGTCAAAGCCTTCCGCCGGAATGTACTGACAGCCGGGTATCTCACGGACGGCAGCCTCGAAATGGCGGATGAAATCCCGGAAGACAATACTCCCTATCTCGAAGAAGCCCTGAAGATCGTCAATGCACTGCCTCCCGAAAGAAAAAAGATTTTCCTGCTGAGCCGCATCCACCAGAAAAGTTACCGTGAAATAGCGGAAGAGCTGGGCATCTCCGTAAAAACAGTCGAAAACCAGATATCCTCCGCATTAAAACATATCCGCTGCCAGGTGCCTGTCAGCGAAGCCGTTTTTCTCCTCTGCATCGTATTGATGCCCCTGAAAACGCCACCCATCGGCCTTTAAGCCTTACACTTCCACTCTTAACATTATGGTAACTTTGCCGGATAGGGGTTTTTGCCCGCTCCCGGGATATATCCCAAACCAACACGCTGAATGGATCGCGAAGAGCTCATTGCCTTAATCGAAAAATTTCATCAGAAGTCCATTACCGACCTTGAACTGGCCAGGTTAAAAATGTTCGTGGGCCAGCCCGGCGCACAGGAATTGCTGGAAAATACCGACTTCCCCATTTTACGGCGGGAGCCGCAGACGCTTCCGGCCGATATCTACGAAGGCATCTCCCGGCGCATTGCAGTGGCGGACAAAAAACGGTCAGGAAAAAAAATATACCTGCAACTGGCAGCGGCGGCTTCCGTGGCGCTGGTCGTATCTTTTGCCGCCTGGTGGTGGGCCCCGCCTTCCGCCCAACCCCTGAAATGGGCCAAAGTACAGGCCCTGCCCGGCGAACGGAAAAAAATAATATTGCCGGACAGCAGCGTGGTATACCTGAACGCGGGAAGTTCGCTTTCCTATCCTGAAAAATATGATACCCTGCGCCAGGTACACCTGGAAGGCGAAGCGTTTTTCGAGATCGGGCAAAATGCCGAGCAGCCGTTTATCGTACGCACCGCTTATACCACTACAAGGGTATTGGGTACCCGTTTCAACATTGAAGCGCATGAAAGGGAAGGCATCACCAGGGTGGCGCTTGTGGAAGGAAAGGTGGAAACCGGTGACAGCCTTCATAAGGTCATCCTCTCCCCCGGAACGATGGCGCTGCATGAAAACAGCACGGGCCGGCAGTCTGTACAGGATATTGAAGGAAATGTGGCCGGCTGGATAAAAGGAGAACTGGTATTCAACGGCGTTTCGCTGGCGGAAGCCTTACAACGCATCGGCGAGGCTTATAACATTCAGGTTGCCCTGCGCCCTGGCGCCGGCCGCTCTTACAGCATTACAGGGCATTTCCAGAAAGAAAGCCCGGAGAAGATACTCAACGCCCTGCTGGCCGTTTACGGGCTGAAGTGGCGGCACTCGGACGGGATTTATGAAGTATATCAATAGTCGTTTTTTTACCGCAGTGCGGCATTTTATAGTATGACAAGCGCATACGACCCTCATGGAAATTAGTTAAACAAAGAAAAAAATTATGGGAAAAAGATTTACCCGCCAAAGGCGATACGGGATGTTATGCCTGTGCCTGTCCCTCTGCCTTTTATCAGCGGCCGCTTTGGCGCAGTCAGGTTATCCGCAGTTGCAGGAAAAGATCACATTAGGTTTTCAGCGCACCACCGCTTCCGCCGTTATCCGGGAAATAGCCCGCCAGGCCGGTACACGCTCATTCCTTTTTGATGCGAACCTGCTGGAAAGCCGCAAAATGGAAAACGTGCAATATAAGAATGAGGCGTTGGGGAAAATACTGGATGAGCTAAAACGTAAGTACGCGCTGGATTTTACGGTGAATGACAAATATATTTCCGTAAAGCTCCTCCCTTTGCCCTCCGCATCCAAAACTAAAACGCTGCAGGAAGAAAATGCCCTGCAGGGGAAAGTGCTCGACGCAAAAACGAATGAGGCATTGCCCGGTGTGTCGTTGCTGGTGAAAGGCACCAAAACGGGCATGGTTACGGACGCGGCCGGAACGTTCCGGCTGGTGCCCGGCCAATCCAACGGCACGCTGGTATTTTATTACATCGGTTACAAACTACAGGAATACAATTTCGACAGCTCCCGTACGGCATTCACCATCAAACTGGAATCTTCCGCCACCGCGCTTTCCGTTTTTGATGTACAGGCCACCCGCCGTTCCCTGCAACCAGTGCAACACACCGGCGAACGCGAGCTGATCCAGGAGATCAGGCAGGCGGGCAGCGTGGTATCCGGGATTTCGTCGGAGCTGATCGCCAAAATGGCGGACGTGAACGCAGCACAGGTAGCACGGCGCATTGCCGGCGTAACGCTGACGGATGAACAGTTCCTGGTGGTACGCGGCATGAACCAGCGTTACAACGTCACCTATCTGGGAGACAACATCGCGCCCAGCACGGAACAATACAGCCGCGCTTTCGCCATGAACCTGCTGCCCTCCAGGATCGTGGACAAGATCCTGGTCTATAAATCCCCACGGGCAGATCTTTTTGGTGATTTTGCCGGTGCAGCCGTGAAAGTGTACACCAAAGACGCGCTGGCCGTGAAACACTTTGACGTGGGCCTGCGCATCGGTTATGTGCCCGGCAGCACGCTGGAAAACTACAATACCTACAAAGGCGGCAAACTGGACTGGCTGGGCGTGGATGACGGAACAAGGAAGTTACCCTCTTCCGTACCGGGTTACGGGGATTTCCGGAAAGCCAATTTAACGCAGGGGGAATATGTAAGGTCTTTTTCCCCGACACTGAACTATGGCACGAGAATCGCCCTGCCCGACCTGCAGATCACCGCTAATTATTACAACAGCTTTAAAATAGGTAGCGCCCGCCTGTATAACATCACGGGACTGAGCTATACAGCTGAAACGCGTTCCTTTGATGTATACCGGCAGGTCAATAATCTCTATTCATCTTTACTGAATTACCAACAGGCTTCCATCAGCACCGAAACGCAAAGCACGGAAGAAGCCACGGTCAACCTGATGCAGAATTTTATGCTGCGTCTTAACGACAGGCATAACATTTACTTCCGGAATTTTGTATTACAGCAAGGCCGGAAAAATACAATCGACAGGATACAAAGACCTAATACCTACCCGGACACCCTGGGGCGATATGGCTTTGAGGCCAGTTACTGGAACAGGAACATTGTGTTGGATTACCGGGAACGTTTTCTCTATGCGGGAAACCTCGGTGGCATGCATGGTTTGTTTGGAGGAAAACATCAATTGAACTGGAACCTGGGGATCACCCTTACAAGAAACGAAACACCGGATCAGCGGATCACCCGCTTCATCAACAGCGAATATCCCTTTCTCAACTTCAACCTGGGCGGGCCGCAGGATTTTGATCTTGGCTGGCGCGCGGACGACCGTTTTGGTAAGGTGCCCGTCAATTACGATATGCAGGGTACCGCCGCCCGCGTATATACGCGGCTCAAAGAGCAGGTGTACAATGCTTCACTGGATTATACTATCCCCATCCGGCCCTGGCTGGAAGCGAAAGCCGGCACATACCAGTTATTCAAACAAAGGGAAATTGCCCGGCGCTCTTACCTGGTATATGACGGGGAACTCACGGCAGGCAACAGGCCCAACCTCATCAAATCGATCACTGAAGGAGAGGAATATAAGCTGCCCGGTTCTACCCAGTATGTGGACCCTACGCTCTTTCGTTTCAGCCTGCAGGACCTGGGTAAAGTATGGAGCCATGATTATTTCAGGGAAGACGGATCCGGTTTGCGGGTAGAAGACCGTACCAGTTCTATGGATTCCTACCGCGCCTCAGAGCAGAACAATGCAGGATTCATCATGGCTACCGCGAAACCCTTTGATGGCAAGCTGGAGCTGAACGGCGGATTGCGTATGGAATACGATCTTTTACAACTGGCTGCCGTAGTCCCCTCGCTGGTATTGCCTGATAAACGGGTTGGCCCTACTATCCTGGTGAACCGCTCCCGTCTTTCCTGGCTGCCTTCCTTTAACGGGTCCTGGCTCCCGTCCGAATCCTGGGTGCTGCGCGCCGCATACGGCAAAACGGTGAACAGGCCTGAATTCAGGGAAGTATCTCCTTTCCGTGATTATGATTATGCCAATAATCAAATGATCAATGGCAACCCCGCATTGGTGCAATCAGATATTTCCAATTACGACCTCCGGCTGGAATTGTACCCGCAAAAAAACAAGGGGGAGATGATGAGCATCGGTGCTTTTTATAAAAGGTTGAAAAATCCCATCGAACGGATCCTCTTTTCCATCAGCACCGCCGCCGCAGAGCTAACCGCCTACGATAATATCACCTATACCAATATTGATGAAGCAGTAGTACAGGGAATTGAAGTGGACATCAGGAAGAACCTGAATTTTATTCCCGGTAAATTCTTCCGCAGGTTATCCGTGCTGTTCAACAGTTCCATCATCCAAAGCCGTGTGAACGGGGCCTTTATCGCGACCATACCCGGTTCCGGTTCCGTATTTATTGATACGGCCAACAACCGTCCGCTGCAGGGGCAGGCGCCTTATGTGGTAAATGCCGGCCTTTTCTACGAAGACGTTGAGCGGGGCAGTAAAATAGCGTTGAACTACAATACTTCTGGCACCAGCATCTACGCGGTAGGTAAATTTACCAACCCGGCCAACAGCAACGTAGAATACCGTGGGTCCATACTGGAGCTGCCGCGGCATCTGCTGGATCTTTCCTATACCCAGCAGTTCGCCAGGCGCTGGCAGATGAAGCTGAGCATCAATAACCTGCTCAACGAAGACATAAGGTTTGTGGAAGATCATAACAGGGACAGTAAATATCAGCCGGAAGCCTTCACCGGTCAAACACAATCGCTTATCGGCAGGAATGTTCCCGTTTACGAAGGAGATAACATCTCCAGGCGGTGGAGCCCGGGGCGGAATGTACAAGCCAATCTGACCTATTCTTTTTAAACCGGAAAATGAACCTATTTATGAAACATGCCTGCCTGCTTGTTCTTTCATTTACCATACTGGCTACGGCCTGCCAAAAGACGGGGCAATTCTATGACCAGCTGGATAACCTGCCAAGGGCTAACCAACTCGCCGGCAATTCATATGCCGTTGGCGATACTTTAGTCCTCACCGGCAAGTTCGGTGCGGGCAAAGCAGACCTGAAAATTTCAATCGGCGGCGTGGACGCCTCCGTGATCTCCCTCGTTTCGCGGGACAGCAGCTACACACAGAACGATGTGCTGTACAACTACACCCTCGATGTTGCGAAAGTTCTGATCACTACACCCATGATCGGGCAGCAGCAACCGGTGATCGTATCAGTAAACGGCATCGGCAGTACCGTGGCCGCCATCCTGGTGAGTAAAGACAAGCTTGTTCCGGCCCGTACGGACACGCTTACTTACCTGGATCCGGCAGTGGCCAAAGAAGCTCTCCGAATGCCGGCCGGCACCCGGATAGTACCCAATTACACACCAGGCGCGGCTATTGTATTCATGAGCGGGGATAGCCTGGTGACCTGGCAGGAAGGAAATATCCGCCGGGGCAAAGTAACCTGGGAAGACAACTACGGTCCTTTTACATTGATAGATCCTTCCAGCGAACACTTCGGCTTTGGCTCGGACCCCGCAGGTAACAACCTCTACATCTCCTGCCTCACCAGGGACGCCCGGCTGCCAGGCACCAATCAATCCGCCATCAGGCTGATGAAAGTATCCCTGCGGGATTACAGCGTCACCACGCTTAACCGCACTGTCATACCTACCGATGCCAGCTTTATTGACGAAGCCTATTATGATCTGGATACCGTGAAAAAAGAGGGCAACATCAGCCAGGTGTTCCTCCCTGTCATGAAAAACATATATGCAAACAGCAAAGGAGAGCTGTACTTCAGTGGCCCGGCACTCAATTGGATTGCAACAACGGGAAAAGCGTCCCCTTCTATACAAAGCAATTTAACCCTGGCCGGCATGGATGCTTCCGGCACCTTCCGGTACCTGGCAAAAGCGAGTAATAACAGCCGCCAGTTCTTCGTGGTGCGTACCCGTAAAGGCGGCAGGATAAACGGCGCTTACGATTTCATTCCCAATATCACAACAGTGCTCAACTATAACAGGCTGCTGGGCATTGATGCGGAAAACGACCTGCTGTATGGATACACTGTCACCAGTCTCGGTGCCACTTCGTATACCATTTCCACCTTCTATTGTTATAATCTCGCACAGCAAAGACAATTCGGTGAATTCACCTATAAACTGAACAATCAGGTCCCTACCATAACAGACGGCCCCTTTGATGTAGTGGAAGGAAATTATACTGAAACATCCGGTACCGGCGCACGCATTTTCCAATGGCCGGCTCCGGGCCTGCCCGGTGTGCTGTTCGCCACACAGCAGCAGGATATGCAGGACGGGCTCAGGTCAATCAAAATGGTCAATTTCAATAACCGGACCGTCAGCACCTATGCACCCTTTATCCAGGGATATTCTCCAGGCAGCAAATACCGGCTGGGCATAGGGGGCGACGTTGTGGGTTACACCGCGTCAAAGCAGCCCTTAATGGTCCGCACCAATGAAACAGACGTAACCATTAACGAAGTATTGCTGATGGCTCCTGTACAGTAAAAATATTCATTCAATTCAATTAAAGACAAATGAAATCACATCATTATATCCTCGCATTCTTACTGGTGGCTTGCAATCCATCAAAAGAGGCAGACAGCATCACTACGCCTGATGCATCAGTCAACTACTTTAATGCTTCCGAAGGGATCTCTATTTTCCCGGGAATAAAAGCTGTATATGTGGACGTGATGGACACCACTAAAGTGAATCCCATCCAGTTCACAGGCGTAACTTCCATCGGGGAAACTTATCCGGCGCTGCAAAGCCCCGGCCCGTCAGGAACGGCAGGCATACTGCCATTGAGGCAATCTCCCGGCATGCATCGTTTTATTTACACCAACGGAAAAAAACAGGTGTTGGCAGATACTACCTTTAACCTGACGCCTGGTGAAAAACATACCTTTTATGCCTATGATGACGCTGACAGCCTGCTCCACCGTTCCCATGTTTTACACATCGTGGAGAATACAAGCGCGGGTGAAGATGAATGCCGCTTCCGGCTCCTGCACCTCAGCAGCGATTTCGGGGAGCTGCACTGTTATTATATTAAAGAAGACGGAACGAAGGTCTTCCCTTCAAGCCTGCCGCAAAAAATGAAACACGGCAGCTATTCTGACTTTATCCAGGTAGACACGTCGGCTGTCGGAACAGACGGGAACGCATACCTGCAATTTTTCACAGGCACAGATACGGCCACTGCAAGAGCTACGGCAACTATTCCATACCGTAAGGGCCGTTCGTACGCTGTGGTGGTAAAAGGAATAGTGACGCAAAAATATGTACCATACAAAGACCCTGCTTCCCCCGATCCCATATTCGTGCAGGTATATGCAAATGTACTGGCGCGTGTAAGGACAATTAACTGATACGGAAACCCTGCAAAAAAGGCCATCTCCCACGGGCGGTGGCTTTTTGCATTTAACGGGTTTCTACCTCCAATGCGTCCGCCAGTTCACCCACTGTTCCCATCACTTTTGAGATATTCCCTTTTTTATTGATGATCATATGCGTGGGATAAGACATGATCCCCAATCCCTCCATGTAACTCTCGGGTACGGATATCACAGCATAATTAAATACCGTCTTCTTTTTGAAAGCCCGTAATTCATCCGCTGTATCAAAAGCAAAACTGATGAACTGAACATCCCCGCGGTTGCTGTATTTTGTTTGCAGCTCGTTTAATTCTGGCATTTCTTTCACGCAAACCCCGCAGTGAATGAACCAGAATTTGAGCACCAGCGTTTTCCCCGTTGTTGTTTCTTTGTTGTATGGTGTGCCATTGATGTCCGTAAAAGCCATCACCGGGTATTGTTCTCCTTCTCTTTTAAAATATTTATACTGTTCCTCCCCATATTGAGCAATGGCATTGGCCACACCGGGTTTTACAGAGGCCGGCAGTTTATATAACTTATACCGGATAGATGAATCGGCCGAAACAAGCCGCAGGGGAAGGTATCCGGATGCATATTGTTGCAGGAACAGTTCCCGGCTGATCTCTTGTAGCGCGGTGTCGTACGCCTTATAAGGAACGGAAAGTTTCAGGTGATCTGTTTTGTAATAATAAAAATTTGCGTAGCTGCTTAAGATACTGTCGGGTGAAACCAGCGGCTCATCTGGTTTCAGGGAAGCTGGCTTACCTCCTGGTTGGGAGCAGGCTGCAAAAAGTAACAAAGCAGAGAGAGATAACGTGTGAATTTTCATAGTACCTAAAATTTAATGGATTATTCCGGCCGGGCATTTTTCCGGTATTCCACCGGGCTTACACCGCTGTATTTCCTGAACTGCCTGCTCAGGTGGCTTTCGTCCGTAAAGCCCAGCTCGCCTGCTATCTGGCTGACCGTAAGCGAGCTGAATGCAAGGCGCTGCTGTACCAGTTTTATTTTGTATTGGGTAATGTAGTGTTGCAGGCTTTCGCCGGTAAACTTGCGGAAATATTCCCCCACATAATTCGCGGAAAGGTTAAACTGTGAAGCGAGGAATTCGATCCTGAGTTTTTCCGGGTCACTGATGTGCTGGCGGATATGGAGCAGCATCCGGTTGATCAGCGGTTCGGATGCCTGGCCGGTGGCCGCCTTATCCGCACTATCGGACACATTCCGGGCAAGAATGTTGAGCACAAGCGTTACAAAATGCTGCAGGTTCTCTTCGTGGTAAGTTTGTTTCTGACTGTATTCCTCCACCATATTGTTCATCAGCGTGGAGATCATGTGGCAGTCGCTGTCATTTTTTACAAGCAGCTCCTGGAAACGGTTGTGATGATAAAAGATATGTTCCAGCTGTTTGAGCCAGAGCCCGATCCGTTCACGGTCCAGGTTGGTTTTGCACTGGCCGAGAAAAACCTCCGAGAACCGGATCGAACAAAACCGGGTGGGTTGGGTGATATCAAATCCCCTGCAGTCCAGCGGCGTAAACAGGAAGATGCAGCCCTTTTTGTACGGAAAGCGGTTTTGATTCACGATACGCATGCCTTCCCCATCCAGTATCTGCACGATCTCGAAAAAATGATAGGTCAGCGGGCGCTGGTGCCAGCATTCCATATCCGAAACATACAATTCAAACGGCCTGTGTAACTCTTTCTGCTCCATAACCTCCAAATTTACAAAACAAACCCCGCTTTGTCACTGTTCCGCCATAGCCGTTCCGGGTAATTTTGACATCAAAATAGTTATTTATGAGTCTGACAGAAAAGCTGTTGTCACCGTTTAATACACCGGCGATCTCCCTTCAAAACAGGGTGGTAATGGCGCCAATGAGCAGGCGCCGGTCTGTGAACAATATTCCCGGCCCTTCCGTGGCTGCATATTATAAACAAAGGGCCGGGGCAGGTCTGATCATCGCGGAAAACACCGCGGTGACCGCCAACGGGATCGGTTACCTCCATACCCCGGGGATTTACAACTCCGAACAGATAGCCGCCTGGAAAAAAGTAACGGACGGCGTACACGCCAGGAACGGGAAGATATTCGTCCAGCTGTTGCACGCCGGCCGTATCGGGCATCCGCTGAATCATGAAGGCGGTATTCCACTGGTAGCGCCTTCGGCGGTAAGGGCCAACGGTACCATCCGCACACCGGGAGAAATCTACCTGCCCATGCCTGAGCCTGAAGCGTTAAGCGCTGCCGGTGTACAGGCGGCCATAGAACAACATATACAGGGCGCCATAAACGCTATGGAAGCCGGGTTTGACGGCGTGGAAATACATGGGGCGCACGGCTTCCTTCCCGAACAGTTCATGAACCCCCAAACCAACCATAGAACCGATCAATATGGTGGCAGCATTGCCAACCGCAGCCGCTTCCTGCTGGAAATAATGGGAGGCGTGGTGGCCGCTATCGGGAAAGAACGCACCGGTATCCGGCTCTCTCCTTTCGCCACGCAGAGCGACCTCCAGGGGTATGCGGATGAAACAGCCATGCATCAATATATCACAGATGCATTGCAGCAGTTGGGCATCCTATACATTCACCTGTCCGACCAATCCACGAACGGCAACCCACCCATTCCGCCCGAACATATCCGGGATGTACGCAAACGGTTCAGCAACCTGCTGATACTGGCAGGCGGATATACCCCCGCATCCGCGGAAACCGCCATACAAAGCGGGATGGCTGATCTTATCGCTTTCGGCAGGCCCTTTATTTCCAATCCTGACCTGGTGGAAAGGTTCCGTCGTAATGCACCGCTGGCGGATGGGGACAAAGCAACTTATTACCTCGGCGGTGACGAAGGGTATATCGATTACCCGGAGATACATGTGAATGAAGATGCAGCCTGTGCTGCCGTATGATCTAAAGGATGGCGTGTGAATGATGATTTGCACGCCGTCCTTTTTCAGTAAATGTTTTCAGATAAAAAATAACCTTACTGGTAAAAAGTGCCGCGCTTTGTGATGATGTTTGCCGTCAAACACCGTACAGGTTATGCCAATCCGGCTATTGTATTTTATTACCCGTCAAAAGCCAGATGCCCGTTATTTCATGTATTTTTTCTACAAATTGACTTCCCAATTCCCTGATAACCAATCTGCTTACATTTCCTATATTCTATTAGTCTACTGATTCTATAGGATATATGGTTTATATTAGTACCTTTACCCTGAAATCAAAAGCCCCTTTCCGAAATGAAACGATATAAACTATTCATCAGACCTTATTGTTGCGGCTCCCATAGCCCGTCAGCCAGATAAAAATATTCCAGCAAATATTCCCAAATCCCGGTTTCCGTCCGACAAAGGTTCCGTTCGTCACCAGGAAATTCAAAAACAAATTCACTATCAACCATGAAAAGAATATTACAGTTATTCCTGCCCGTTATTTTACTCAGCCATGTAGCCGTCGCTCAGCGTACCATTAAAGGAGTGATCAAAAACAACGAAGGCCAGCCCCTCGCAGGCGCCACCGTTGGCATCAAAGGGACTACCACCTATGCACTTGCTGATTCTGTTGGCCAGTTCAGCATTGATACGCGCAAAGAACCACCTTTTTTCCTTGCATTCAGCTATATCGGTTATAAAATAAATGAAGTACATATCACCCGGCAGACGGGCGATTTCCTGGACGTTACGCTCGCAAAAAACGACCTGCTGGGCGAAGTGGTGATCACTGCAAGACGCCGTAAAGAAACGCTGCAAGCCGTTCCCATTCCCATTTCAGTGATCGGCGGAACACTCGCGGAAGAGGCCGGTGCTTTTAATGTGAACCGACTGAAAGAACTCGTGCCTTCCGTTCAGCTCTATTCTTCCAACCCCCGCAACACAGGCCTCAGTATCCGCGGCCTTGGCACTACATTCGGCCTCACGAACGACGGCATAGACCCCGGCGTTGGTTTTTATGTAGATGGCGTGTATTACGCCAGGCCAGCCGCTACCACCATAGATTTCCTGGATGTGGAACAAATAGAAGTACTGCGCGGCCCCCAGGGTACATTGTTTGGTAAAAACACCACCGCTGGTACTTTCAACGTAACCACCCGTAAGCCCAGCTTTACACCTGGTGCGAACTTCGAGCTCAGCTACGGCAATTATGGATATATCCAGGCCAAAAGCTCGCTCACAGGCCCGCTGGGTGATAAATTCGCAGGGCGCCTCTCGTTCTCCGGCACACACCGCGACGGCCTGATATACAACCAGGCTACCGACAAACATACCAACACGCTTAATAACCTTGGCGCACGCGGCCAGCTGCTGTTCCGCCCTTCGGAGAAACTTGAGATCATACTCGCGGCAGACGCCACCAGGCAGCGCCCTGACGGTTATGCCCAGGTATACGCGGGCGTTGCGCCTACCTTGCGCCCGGACTACCGCCAGTTCAACAAGATCATTTCGGATCTCAATTATACATTGCCCCGTCAGAACCCGTTTGACCGTATCATCGATCACGATACCCCCTGGCGTTCCAGCCAGGATCTCGGCGGCGCTTCTTTGAATGTGGACATTAAAGTGGGTTCGGGGAAACTGACCTCCACCACCGCATACCGCTTCTGGAACTGGGATCCGTCCAATGACCGCGACTTCACCGGCCTGCAGGCCCTTGCACTGTCGCAGGCTCCGTCCAAACACAGGCAATGGTCGCAGGAAATACGCTGGGCGGGTAACATCCTCCCACGCGTGACCGGCGTATTGGGAGTATTCGCATTCGGCCAGAAACTTGACCCCGACGGCGCTCATACTGAAGAATCCGGCCGCGATCAATGGCGTTTTTCACAAGCCTCTACCAGCGCGCTTTGGAAAACACCCGGCCTGTTCGAAGGATACGGCATCAAATCATATCCCAGGCTCAAAACCTTTAGCGGCGCCATATTCGGCCAGGTGGACTGGGCTATCACGGATAAACTGAGCGTGCTGCCCGGCCTTCGTTTTAACTACGACGATAAGGAAGTGAACTTCCGCCGCGACACTTACGGCGGCCTGCAAACGGAAGATCCCGCGCTGGTGGCATTAAAAAACCAGGTGTACACCCCACAGGCATTCGAAGCGCAGATCGATGACACGAACTGGTCCGGCCAGCTCACCGTCGCTTATAAAGCCACCAAACAGATCAATGTATTTGCCACCTATTCTACCGGTTTCAAACCCGTTGGCCTCAACCTCGGCGGCTTGCCTGTCACCGGCGGCAAAACGATGCTGGATCTGGCAGTGATCAAACCGGAAGAGGTACGGCATTATGAAATCGGCATCAAAACCACCCCCACCGACAATTCCATCGTGAACCTAACAGTGTACAACACAGATATCACCAACTACCAAACGCAGGTACAGGCCGCGGACCTTTCAGTAAACCGCGGTTATCTTGCCAATGCTGAAAAGGTACGCGTACGCGGCGCCGAGCTGGATGCCAGCATCAGGATCAAGGATTTTCTTTCCTTCTACGGCGCCCTTGCTTATACTGACGGAGAATATGTAACATTCACCAATGCCCCGCCCCCGCTTGAAGAAACCGGCGGTCCTACTTTCAAAGATATTTCCGGCGGCCAGTTGCCAGGCATCTCCAAATGGGCGGCTTCCCTGGGCGGTGAAGTGAGCACGCTCGGCAAATTTGTCGGGCAGGGCGGTTCTTACTTCTTCGCGTTTGATACTTATTATCGTTCTTCATTTTCGTCCAACCCATCTCCCTCGAAGTACCTGGTAGTAGATTCTTATGTGCTGCTGAACGCAAGAGCCGGTTTCAGGGTAGTGAATGGCCTGTCCGCATTCGTATGGGCCCGCAACCTGCTGGACACTGAGTATTTCGAACAGCTGCTGCCCGGCGCCGGCAATGCCGGCCATTACGCGGGAGTACTGGGCGATCCGCGTACTTATGGCATAACGCTCCGGTATTCTTTATAATTATTGCCTGAAACTAAAACAGCCGCAATGTGATCAACATTGCGGCTGTTTTGTTTTTATAACGGCGTTTTTATTTCCTATCCTGCATATTGATGACGGATATTTCATAGATAGACGGCAGGTTACTCGCCTTCGTCACCCTGAAACGCAGCTTGTCCGTTTTGTAACTACGCGGCAACCGGATCACTTTGCAATCGCCCATGGGCTCATATCCGAGGCAGATCGTTTCCCATTGCCCGTTCTGCATAATGTCCACCGCGTATTCCTGTATCCGGGGCAGGCGTACCTGCGAAAATCCGTCAGCCAGGTCTTTGGTGTCTTTATATTCAAAGATGCTGATCTTATTAAAAGATTCCGTGGGATCAAGCGCTATCTCAAGGCTGGCCAATGTATCCGCGGAAGCCCAGCGGCTATCGAGGTTTCCGTCTGTTACCTTATTCCCTTCATACCGGTTCTCTTTGTCCGCATACACACTGGATGTTTTCACCGGCTTACGTTCTGAAATGAATCTCCCGTTTTTCGGCAATGGTTGGTTCTGCGCCAGTCCCAGCCTTTTGCCAAGGGTAATGGCCGTCAGGGCTTCGTATTCGCGGATGCGGCCTGTCTGGTCCGGCGGGATGTTCATCACCAGCGCATTGTCGTTATCGGTGCACCAGTAAAACAGTTCTTCCAGCTCATCCAGTTCACGGGTAGGCAGCTGTGCCGATTTCTGGAACCAGTTCCAGCGGTGGCTGATGCAAAGCGTATGTTCAAAAGGCAGGTAATAGGATTTTCCTTCGTGCAGGTATTGTTTTTTGTCAAATCGGGTAATAATCTTCGGGTCCCACAGCCGGAAGTCCGATGGGAAGTATTGGAAATAATATTTGTTGTCCGCTGTCATTTCGGAAGGCGGTGTGAACTTGCGTTTGCCCTCTTCGTTTACGATCGTATGATTCACACTTACGGCGCAGGCGGGATTGAATTTTTTCACGAGGTTATATACCTGGTCAATCCCCCAATCCTGCGGTTTCCTGTCCCAGCCGCCATCCAGCCACAACTCACAAATGGAACCGTTGATAGTGAACAATTCCGTGAGTTGTTTCAGCATGTAGTCAATATATTTCTGCGGGTCTTTGACTTTGTAGGATGGCTCGTGGCGGTCCCAGAGAGAATAATAAATGGCGAACTGAAGCCCGTATTTTTTACAGGCATCGGAAACGGCTTTCACCACATTGGTCTTAACAGGGGACGATGCCACGTCGTAAGTAGTGTATTTGCTATCCCACAGGCAGAAGCCGTCGTGATGTTTGGTAATGAGCAACACATACCGAAAACCGGCGTCCCTGGCTGTGCGCACCCATTGTTCGGGATCAAGCTGAGTTGGATTATATTTTTCCACGGGTATTGTGCCGTCAGACCATTCCAAATCGGCGAATGTATTCACCCCAAAGTGAATGAACATGCCGTAACCGCGTTTGATCATTGCCTGTTGTGCCTGGTTGGGTTTCGCGCCGGGCTGCTGCTGGGCGTAACTGTTTGTGAGCAGGAAAAGCAGAACTACTATTCCGGATAATTGTTTCATGTATACTTTCCTTTTTTTCTTCAAAAATCGATGATGGCTTTGATAACGTTTGCTTCCGGCGCATAGAGGCCGGTGAATCCGGTAGCGAGGTTTTCAAATTTTATGCGGTGTGAGATATACCCTTCGGTATTGATAAGCCCTGCTTTGAATAATTGTATCACTTTCCTGAAATCCACCGCCCTTGCGGAACGGCTGGCCTTTAACGTGATTTCTTTCCGGTGAAAAACGGGGTCGGCAAATACCACATCTCCCACAAACAGCCCGACAAACACGATCGTGCCGCCGGCTGCGGTAAATTCAAAAGTCCGTTCCATGGAAGTCTTATTACCGGTGGCGTCAAATACCACGGTAGGTAGTTCCCCGTCAAAAGCGCTTCGGAGGTCATCCACAACAGTATCTTTTAACAAAACCGTTTCTATTTCCGGGAAGAGTTTTTTTGCATATTGCAGCCTGTTTTCGTTGATATCCAGCGCGGCGATCCTGATCCCTTTCAGTCTTGCCAGCGCCATCACCGCCAGTCCGATGGGCCCCGCGCCGATCACCAGCACGGTATCGTCATCTGTTATCTCCGCCCGCTCCACCGCATGGCAGCCAATAGCGAAAGGCTCTATCAAAGCCACTTCGTCAGGGTTCATACCGTTTACCACGTGAAGGTTGGCCGCCGGGTAAAGAATGTATTCCTGCATAGCGCCGTCTTCATGCACACCCAATACCGTCACCTGGCTGCCGCAGTTGGTTTTGCCTCTTCTCACCGCCTGATCTGTCACCGGATTGCGGTAAGGTTCAACGGACACAAGATCTCCCGGTGTTACATTCGATACGTTATCTCCAATGGCGGTCACTTCCGCGGCTACTTCATGGCCGAGGATGCGCGGGTAGGTAAAAAACGGTTGTCTGCCTTTGTAGGCGTGCAGATCGGTGCCGCAGACAGATACATGTTTGATGCGAAGCAAAGCGTAGCCTTCGGGAGGCTGCCCGGGATGCGGCTTTTCCGTCCAGGTAAATTCCCCGGGCTGCTGTAGAACGAGTGCTTTCATACTTGAAGGTTGTTTTACGGCCTGCCAAGGCCATATGCAGTAAAGGTATAGGCTTCCCTTCAAAAAAAACGATGTAATCATTACCCGAACTGATGCAAAAATATCCCATGGAATGTGATTTCCGTCATTTACCGGCATCCGCCGTATCCGTTGGGTTTAATTATATAAAAAAGGGCAGACTTCCGCCTGCCCTCATTGTCTGCTGTTATTCTTTTTACTGTTCTTTGATCAGTATTTTCCTGTATTCCACTTTCATGGGAGGGCCTACATGCACCTGCATGCCCAGCAGGCCTTTTGCCCTGCCATATACCTTATCGTTGTCCGTTACGTCGCTCATCAGCACACCATTAATGTAATGCTGAAGCCGGTTGCCCTTGGCCACGATGCGGCAGGTGTTCCAATCCTCCTGTTTGATCACGGTTTGCAGGGAATCGCTGCTGCCCAATGAGCCGGTCACTTCAGCCAGCGTCCACGCATTGTTTTTGCCGGCTTCCTGCAACGTTTTGTTGGTAGCGGGAATGGTTACCTGCTGCCCGCGGTAGGCCAGGGTGGTACGGCCGCGTTCTTCATAATTCTGCCCGGTGTAGCGGTTGGCTCCGTCGATGTCCGCCTGGTAGCCGGTAAGGGCGTTCGGCACGCCATCAAATTTCGCGCTGCGGTAGTTGATGCCGCTGTTCCCGCCTTTGGTGATTTTAAATTCGAGCGTCAGTTCAAAGTCGCCGGGCTGGCCGCCCTGCCATACGATGAAACTGTTTGTCTTCAGGGTTTTGTCCGGCGTGATCTCCCCTACCAGGTTCCCGTTTTCCACGCGCCAGTAGTTGGCATCGCCTTCCCAGCCGTTCAGGGTTTTACCGTCAAAAATACTTTTGAAGCCTTTTTTTCCCTGCCCGTTGGCGCATCCTGCGTGCAGCAGGGCCATAGAGGCGATAAAAAGGCCGAGCACTGATTTTTTCAGCATATCTGAGATTTAAGTAGTTTATGCTTTAGGTACGTCTTTCCAGGCGCCGGACGCTGCGGAATCCAGTACGGCTTCGCATACTGCCTGTGTTTCATACGCTTCACGGAAAGTGGGTGAACAGGGCGCTCCCGTCTCCAGGCTTCGCAGAAAGTCCGCCACCTGGTGTACAAAAGAATGTTCGTAGCCGATACCCAAACCGGGCACCCACCATTTGTCCATGTAGGGCTGCTCTCCGTCCGTAACATGGATGGAGCGCCAGCCACGGAGGGTGGAATCATCCGCATTGTCGAAATATTCGAGGCGGTTGAGGTCGTGCAGGTCCCATCGGATGGAAGCATTTTCGCCGTTGATCTCGAACGTATACAATGCTTTGTGACCGCGGGCGTAGCGGGTGGATTCGAAGAGGCCCAGCGAGCCGTTGTTGAAGCGGCAGAGAAAAGCGCAGGCATCATCTATTTTCACTTCCTGCACTTTCCCGGTGAGCTGGTGCATCCTTTCTTTTACAAATGTTTCTGTCATCGCGGTAACGTTGCTGATGCTGCCATTCAGCCAGAGCGCGGTATCTATGCAATGGGACAGCAGGTCACCGGTCACGCCGGACCCGGCCACGTCCGCATCCATACGCCAGAGGCCTTCGCCGCCCTGGGGCAGTTTGGCATTGATCGTCCAGTCCTGGAGGAAGTTCGCCCTGAAATGGAAGATGCGCCCGAGCTTACCGGAATCGATGATCTGTTTGGCCAGCGTCACCGCCGGGATGCGGCGGTAATTGTACCACACGGTATTGGCCACGCCGGCTTTTTCAATGGCTTCCACCATCTTGCGGGATTCTTCCAGTGTGCGGGCCAGTGGCTTTTCACAAAGCACCATCTTACCTTTTGCGGCAGCGGCGATGGCAATCTCCGCATGTGTATCGTTCGGCGTGCAGATGTCTACCGCATCGATGCTATCGTCTTCAATGATCTTTTTCCAGTCTGTTACGTAATTCGCATATCCCCATTGCTCCGCGAATGCTTTGGCCTTCTCTCCGTTGCGGGCGCATACGGTATGCAGTACCGGTTTGTATTCCAGTTCGGGGAAAAAGTTCCGGATACGCTGGTAGCCGTTGGAATGCGTCCGGCCCATAAAGCCGCACCCGATGAGTCCTATATTCAAAGTTTTCTGTTGCGTCATTTGTGTAATGATTTATGGTTTTCAGGCTTCGTACCATCCGTGCTGGTTACGCACTTTGATCATCGCGGCCAGGATGTTGTTCCAGGTGCCGGGCTGCGTCATTTTTTCGTTGGGGAACATACAGCCGTCCCAGCAGATATGCCGGAAGGCTTTGGTGAGTTCTCCCTTTTCATCACGCAGCCAGAAACCGGCGTCCGCAGCGATGTCCAGCTTACCGTTCGGGTCGTTTGCCAGGCAATGGCGGCCTGTTTTGTCGTGTGAGCCCGTGCCGTGAACGGTACCGTCATTTTGCGCCACATGGAAATCGATCGTCCAGGGGCGGAGGGCGGCGGTAAGTTTCCGGAGACCATCCTCCAGGGCGGCGCGGTCGCTCCAGTCGAAGTTTGCGGGCAGGATGCGGTCCCCGGGTGCATTGTAGCCCATGAGGTACAGCAGCGTATGCGCCATATCTGCCTGGAAGCCCATATTCGGGCGGTCTGTGGCGTTCAGCGTGTCTATCATTGTTTTCCAGCTGTGCATGCCGCCCCAGCATATTTCTCCTTCCGCCGCCAGCTTCTCGCCGTAATCAGCAGCGATGTCGCAGGCTTCCCGGAAGGTTTCCGCGATGAGTTTTGTATTGCCCACCGGGTCTTTCGCCCAGCTTTCGGGTGAGCTGGCGGAATCGATGCGTACGATGCCATGCGAACGGATGCCTATTTCACGAAGCCTTTTTGCAATGTGGCACGACTTGCGCACCTGCTCCACAAACCTTTTCCTGTCATCCGCGCTGCCCATGGCGGAACCGCCATCCGGAGGCCATATCGGCGCTACGAGGCTCCCAATTTCCAGGCCATGTCCCGCTACTTTGTCGGCCAGTTTTTTGATACCGTCGTCTGAACTGTTCACGTCGAAGTGGGGATTAAATAAGCCAATGTCCACCCCGTCGAATTTTACGCCGTCCACTTCAGCGGCGGCGGTCATTTTCAGCATTTCGTCAAAAGCAATTACCGGTTCGGAACCTTCTCCTTTGCCTACAATACCCGGCCAGGTGGCATTGTGCAGTTTCGGAAAGTTATTTTGTTGCATAGCGGTTTGTATTTATAACGTGAGAATTTTCGCAGTTTGTTTTTTACCCTGATTACAGCACCAGGTCCGGATTTTCCGGCCCGAAGTGTTTCAGCATCACGATCGGGTCCGTGGAGGACGTATTGGTGATGGTCACGCCTTCTTTTGCTGTTTTTTCGCTCACAAAATATTCATCGTGGGTAAGTTGCCCGTAACGGATCAGCGCCGGCGTTTCAATGTCCCACACGCCCATTTTACCATGCCCCTGCATCATGATCAGGCCATAAGCCGCACTGTCTTTGATCACCACCGTAGCGCCGGGCTCAATGGTGAGTTCTTTCGCGCTGAAAGCTGCAGATTTATAACAGATCCATGTTTCCGTATATCCCGCTCCGTTAGCGGCGGGTATCGGCGCCATGAAGCGGTTTTCGTGAAGGTTCGGGTCAAGGTTGAGGTCCCAGTCTATAACTTCCAGCAGGGCTTCGTAATCGCCGATGTTTTCTTTGGGTGTGCCGTTCCACAAGAGTTCTTCGGGGATCACCGCATTGTTCACCAGGGATTGGTACATGGCGAAAACGTCCGAGGCTTTTTGCGGTTCGTAGGTGCAAAGGCTTCCGGGCGCATGCAGCACGCCGGGCGGAACGTCCCATCCGGTGCCGGGGCGCAGCAGGAAAGCCTGTGAATAGTCGGTGATCTTGTTATCGCCTTTGGTGAAGTTGCGCAGGCATTCGCCGATCTGCTCACGGGTGGTGCCGGGCGCAATACCCATAAATGTATATGGAAAATCGCCGCCATGATTGTTCAGCTGCGGCGGGAAATAATATGCTTCCGGTTTGCCCAGCTGCCCGATGAGCGCCGCTTTTTCGTCGTTGTGGTGAATATGATGCGGCAGCGGACCGAGATTGTCGAAGAATTTGGAATACATCGGCCAGGATTGGTACTGGTCCCACAGGCGGTTACCGATAAGCTCGCCTTTCAGCTCGTTCACCGCGTCTGTCAGCAGGAACTGCACTTCTTTGCCGCCATCGTTAAAAACGATTTTGCTCAGGCCTTCGTGTTCTCCGGTCAGCGGGCCGTTTTTGGCGGGCGTGGTGGAAGACAGCCAGCGTTCGTCAATACCTCCGCGCTGCCCGCCCAGTACGTAATAATCGTCAGGGTGCAGTTTGATCCTGCGGCCGGGCACGCAGAAAGACCGCGGCACCCAGGTGGGCGCCAGGCGAAGGATCCCTTTACCCTGCTCAAGGGCTTTGGCGGCTAAACTTGATTTTTCCATTGCGATTGTATTAGTTTGTTTATGCATCGTGGAATGTTTTTTTGATTAAATCCCGGCCTTGTATTAACTCCAGTTCCAGCTCATACCGGCGGCTTTCGCCCGGCTGCAGGAAGATCAGCGAACCGTCTTTCCTGGCCGCCGCTTGCCCTCTGGGCGGGTGAGTGCAGGGTTCCAGCCCCGTCACATATTCTCCCGGCCCCCAGTGCTGCCAGTTGGTTAACCAGGGAAGTTGTGATTTTTTGAACCGCAAAACGGCTGCCAGTTGCAACTGTGGATTGTGCAGACCGGCTGTACACCAGCCATCCTCTGCCGCTTTGATGTCAATTACCGCTACCGCTTCGCCGGTGCCTGCATGTTCCGGCATCGGAGGCGGGCAGGTTTTAAAAGAACCGCCTTCATGGAAAATTGTTTTGCTGGCTTCGTCCCTCGCTGTCCATTTTCCTTCCCACATCAGCTGCGAGCCTTCGTCGGCCAGGGGCCACCCGAAGTTCATGTGATACATGAGCATATGCGGCGCGGGCATGTTGCCACGATTGGTGATCTCATCAAAAATCTTTATCACTGGTTCGCCTATACGCGCGCTGATCGTGCGTTTCATTTCAAGGTTCACGCCCAGCGCCCGCGTTTCGCGGATGATGCCTGTGAGCCGCATGTCCATCCGGCCGGCGGCGGGATCGGGCTGTATGATGGAAATAATTTCCGCCGCTGTATTGCTGATAGGGCCATGCAGTCCGCGTTCACCATATTCATCGCTTTCAGGCCCGCCGATGTGCGTAAGGCCGCAGGTAGTGAGCAGGCCGCCGCCAAAGGTATGAAGCCACGAAAGCCCGCCGGTTGGGGCGGGCGCGGGCGCGGGATGACCGGTACAGCTTAGCCAGGCCAGGCTGTGCCGGTCATAAAACGCTTCCGCAATATCCATCGCCCGGTCTATCACTACCTTAAAGCGCAGCCCGGCGCCCGTATTGACCCAGGCCACACGGTTGCCCCTTCCGGGACCATTGTCCAGCACGGCCGTTTCAATGCCGCCCAGCTGCGCGTGATGTGATATTTTATGTTGCCAGTTGTGTTGCATCCGGTTGATCGGTTTTTTCCAGGCTTTCGTTTATTTTTTGGTCAGTTTATCACTGCTGATAAACATCGAATCTTTTTCATTACCACCGGATTTGATGTAAGCCATCAGGTCGCGCAGCTCTTCAGGGCTCAGGCGGTTGATAAGGCCAGGCAGCATTACGGACACGGTGGATTCTTTTTTCCCGTTCACGGATTTTTTATCGATCTCTTTCAGATCTTTCGGCGAAAAGGGATTCTGTGAAACAAAATATTTCGCGTCATCCTCATTCACCAGCCTGCCGGTAATGGAACTGCCGTCTTTCATCGTGAATACGGTAGCTTCATACTGGTCGGAGATCGTTTTGCTCGGCTCGATGATCGCTTCGAGAATGTCTTTGTTGGAGAAGCGGGTGCCCAGCTGCGTCAGATCAGGACCGGCTACGCCGCCCGCGCCTTTTACGGTATGGCAGGAGCTGCAAAGTGTGGCTGCAAACATTGCTTTGCCCTGTTCGAAATTACGGTTGTGCAAGCCGCTGTCTATCATCAGTGTGGCTTCTTCCACTTTCCATCTTCTGCCGGGACCTTTGGGCTGCACTTTCGCTACATCAGCGCCGCCGCTGCGGGCAAGGGAATCGCCGGATATGATGTTGAAGTGTTCAAACTGATCTTTCGGCAAAAGGGCCAGCGCATTGCGGCGCGCGTTGTCGATAAAACCGAGGAAGCTGTGGCCGCCTTTGAAGCCGAACGCGGTGTAGTACCATTTAAAATATTGTTCCTGCAACGGTGGCGTCCAGCCCTGCTTGGCCTGGCTGAGCACCGTGGCATAGAAGGTTTGCTGCATGGGCGGCATTTTTGCCAGCATGTTCGCAATGTCGAGCCCGTATTGCGGGTTGCGCATGATGAGATCCGCTGAAGCCGTGGCTGTTTTCTGCTCTTCAGGATCATCTTTCGCATCTGCCAGCAGGCTCATTGTTTTTTCAACAGCTTTTGGCGCATCCAGGTGTACGAGCAGCTTGCTCAGGCCACGGTTAAGAATGTTGTCTTTTGCGGGATAATGCGGATCGAGATACGCGATCAGTAAAGTCTTCTGTGCAGCATCCGGCTCGCCCAGGCGGGTGATGGCCAGTTCAAAGGCGCGCAGCAGATCGGACTGTTGGCTTTCGCTGAGTTTGCTGTAATCTATCGTTGTCAGTTGTGTGAAAAGTGCGCTTTTGACATCCGGCTTGCCCTGGCGCGCCAATGCGATGCCGAGCTGGATCATGGTGGCGGGATCTTTTTCCTGCAATGCTTTGGCCTGCCATTCAGCTACGGGCTGGTTTTCGATGGCAATGCGCGCGGCGAAGCGGATAAAGCGGTCTTCATGTTTCAGGAAAGGCCAGGCCGCTTCCACAGCGCCTGCCTGGGGGCCTCCGTGGAAGGCTTCCAGCTTGCGGCGCTGCTGTTGCAGTTCTGTCGGTTCCTCAGCGGCGAGCACTTCCGTATTTTCTTTGTTGTCTTTGTAATAGATCCTGTAAAGATCGGATTCCAGCCTGCGGCCGCCGGTGAGGAAATAAAGCGCGCCGTCGGGGCCGATCACACCGTCCGTAAGCGGAAGCGGCGCGCCGGACAGGAATTCTTCAGCCTTGGCATTGTACGATGCGCCATTCGGCTCCAGGTGCACGGCGTAAATAATACCGAAGCTCCAGTCGAATGCAAATACTGCCTTTTTATATTTCTCGGGGAAATGCGCATTGCCGCCGTACACCACGTTGGTGGGCGAACCCTGGCCGATGTTAACGATAGCAGGCAGGTTATCGGGGAAAGACGGGTTCCATTTACCGGTACCGTGCCTCCAGCCGAATTCCGCACCGCTGGTAACATGACAGATGCGGGTGGGGCGGTACCAGGGCATCCCAAAGTCCCATTCCATGTCCGAATCGTAGGTAAACAACTCTCCTGCGTTGTTGAACGCCATGTCGAAAGGATTGCGGAAGCCGGAAGCAACCAGGTCCCAGTTGGTACCGGTGGAATCGATATGCGCGATCCAGCCGCCACGTGCATGCGAGTGCTGATCGTGACCGTTGGGGTCTTTGATCATGGGCAGTAGGTTGTCCGTACTGTCTGAAGTACGGATGCTGTAGCGGTTCATTTCCGGCTGACGGGTGAAGTTGCCCGCGATCACGTACAGCGATTTTTTGTCCGGCGCCATCACGATGCTGTGCGGGCCGTGTTCGCCTTCACCTTCCAGCTCGCGCAGCAGGGTGATGGTTTCGAAGTTGTCGTCTCCGTCTTTGTCCTGGAGACGGTAAAGGCCGCTGCCTTTGTCGAACTTCTCATCCTTGTTATGGTTGACCATTACGTAAAGACTGTTGAATGCATACAGCAGGCCCTGCGCGTACCCCATCGTCACTTTGGACGAAGTATCCGCGCCGATCTTCATCTGCTCGATCTGGATCTTTGTTGTAGTATCCCCGATGGCGGGCAATTGCAGGCGGTAGAGGTACCCGTACTGGTCGGACACGATCATGCGGCCCTTCGGATCGAAGGTCATAGATACCCATGAGCCCTGCTTGTTGTCGCCGGGACTGTAGAGGTGATCCGCATTAAAATTGTCCGGCAGCTTCAGCTTGTCGATCTTCGGATTACCCGTCAGCTTTTTTTCCGTGGGCTGGTTGTTACAGGCGGTTGCCGCCATCACGGCTGCGAAAAGAATAAAGAGTTTGGTCTTTACATGCATAAAAAAATGTTTCTTTTAGTATAGTAGACGATCAATCCCAGCCCTGGTTCTGCTCCAGCCCGTTCAGGCGTTTTTCCCTGTCAGGGATGGGAAAGAGCAGTTTGTAAGCGGCTATGTTGTATGATGCGCTGCTGAGGCGCGTCAGTCTTTGTTTTTCTGCTGTTCCGTGTTGCGTCATAACGTCTATGGCTTTGCCGGTACGCAGCAGCTGGTACCAGCGATGGTTCTCAAAAGCCAGCTCCACCCTTTGCTCATGCTGCACCGCATCCCTGAAAGTGGCCTGACTAAGCCCGCCCAGCGGTTGTAAGCCCGCGCGCTCCCGTACCGGGTTAATATATTGGTACGGATCGCCTGTTCCCGTTTCGTTCACCGCTTCTGCCAGCATCAGCAATACATGCGCATAGCGGTACACCGGCCAGTTTTCGTTCGCGCGCCCGTCCAGCGCATATGGTGGATGATAGAATTTTTTAATCAGCGGAAGTTTGCCCCCGAACGCCTTTGCTTCCTCAAAGGGTGTATTGCCCGGGCTGTCATACAAATATATCGATTCATCTCTCCGCTCATCGTCCGCTTCGTAAGCGTTGTAAATCCCCGGTGTGGGAATGTTGTTTCCGCCCAGCAGCCCGTTGAAACCGGTGAGGTCCTTTTTTCCATTACGTGGACCGAATACAAAAATATAATTACTGCTCTCAGTTTCAAGCCCTGAATTATACTGCACCGAAAAAACCGATTCAGCATTGTTTTTCCGCGCAGGGTTAAAGTTGTCCCCATAACTGTCCAGCAGCGCATAATTCAGGGTCGTCACCTGCTGCAAGGCAGCTACGGCCGCGGGATAATCTTTTTTCGTCAGGTACACTTCCCCCAGCAGCGTGAGCGCGGCGCCTTTCGTGGCCCGGCCTATATCCGCCCCGGTGTAGGACGCCGGAAGACCGTCCGCGGCGTCTTTCGCGTCCGCAATGATCTGAGCGTACACTTCGTCCACCGTAGACCGTTTGGGCGTAAATGCCTCGGCCGGGCTGGCAGGTTCTTTTACGATCAACGGCACACCGCCAAAAAGGCGCACAAGGTGAAAATAATACAAAGCGCGCAGGAATTTAGCTTCTCCCGCATAACGTTTTTTGGTGACCTCGCTGGAAAACTGGACACCGTCTATCCTGCTGGTGATCACGTTGCACTGGTGAATATTCCTGTAGATCTGCGCCCAGATCGTATTCACATAGTTGTTACTGGATGTGATCAGGAACTCGTCTATCTCCTCTCTTTGCTGCGCGCCCCGGTCGCTGGCGTCGTACTGGTAATTGGTATTGTCCGCCACCATTTCGGTCACCGCCCAGAAGTCGCTCGTGTAGAGGTTCTGTAGCACACCATATGCCCCGTTTACCGCCCTGAGCACCTGTGTCTCCGTCTGGTAATAGTTTTCGCCGCTGGAAAAGGAATTGGGTTTTACATCAAGCATGTAGTTACAACCATTGGATGATAAGGCCAGCAGGCATATAAGATATATTTTAGTTTTCATTTTTTGCAGGATTTAACATGGTTAAAATGACAAATTCGTTCCGATGATGAATACTCTCGGCACCGGGTAGTTGGAATAATCGATCCCCGGCACCAGCGCGCCGCTGCCTCCTTTGCCAATGTAATTGCTCACTTCGGGGTTTCCGCTGTATTTGGTGAACAGGAAGGCGTTCTGCACGCTCGCATAGATGCGGGCACTGGAAATGAAGCCTTTTTTCGGAATGGAATACCCGAGCGTGATGTTTTTGATCCAGGCGTAGTCATTTTTTTCCACCGTCAGTGAACTTACGTCGCGGTACATCACCCTTCCGCGGCCGGAACCGTTCGTGGTGGGGATACGTCCGTTGCCCGGCTGCGATTCGGAGCGCCAGCGGTCTTTTACCTCGCGTCTTACGTTAAAAACCCCGTCTATATTACCGTTGTAGTCGTTCGTGGCGTGCAGCCTGTCCGCCCCCATGGAACCTACCACCAGCACCCGCAGGTCAAATTTGCCGTAGGTGAACATATTGGTGAGGCCCCAGGTGAAGTCAGGGTATGGATTGCCGATGATGTCAAAGTCCTGGCGCGGGGTGATCTGCCCGTCACCATTGATGTCCTTGAAACGGATGTTGCCGGGTATGGCGCCGGGGAATGCCGGGCCTTTATCTACCTCGCCCTGGTTCTGGTAAATACCGTCAAACACATAACCAAACAGCATGGCCAGCGGTTTGCCCACCATCGTGAAGTTCGTTGGGTTGCCCTCGCTGCTGTTCCCGGAGTAGATCGGGTCGTTGTTGCGGCCGAGCTTCAGCACTTTGTTGCGGTTAAAGGCGATGTTAAAATTGGTGTTCCAGGCGAACTTCACAGTTTTGATGTTCAGAGAATTGATACCCAGCTCAAGACCTTTATTTTCAAGGTCGCCGCTGTTTTCTGTCACCGTACCAAAACCCGAAGACTGCGGTATCTCTACCTGCAGCAGCAGATCCTCGGTGTTGCGTTTGTAGAAATCGGCGGTAATGTACAGGCGGTCTTTCCACAGACCGATGTCAATACCGATGTTCAGTTCCCTCATTTTTTCCCAGCCAAGATTGGGATTACCGAAGGAATTCATCACACGGCCGCCCGCAAGGGCGCCGCCCAGTACGTAGTCGGCCGTGCCGATGTTGCTCATATAAGAATAGTTCCCGATGTTGAAATTGCCGGTGAAGCCGTACGACGCCCTGATCTTAAGATCGCTGACGGCGGGGATGGCCTGCATAAAATTTTCCTGGGAAATCCGCCAGCCCAGCGCCAGGGACGGGAAAGTACCCCAGCGGTTATTCGCGCCGAAGCGGGAAGAACCATCTGTACGGATGGTAGCGGTAACGAGATATTTGTCTTTATACGCATAGTTCACACGGGCGAGGTAAGACAGCAATACCCACTCAGATTTGTCCGTGCCGCCGGTGAGGGTGGCCGCCGCGTTGAGGGTTTTGATATCGTCGTCCGGGAAGTTCGTACCATTGAACAGGGAGGAGTTGTCCTTTTGTTGCTGAATGGTATAACCCAGCAGGCCGGTCAGGTTGTGATCGTTGCGGCTCCAGTTGTAGGTCAGCGTGTTTTCGTTCAGCCAGTTGAGATTGTCTCCCTTGTAAGAATTGGCGCTGGGAATACTGGGAGGCGCGGTATTCACGCCGCCCAGCGTGGACGGGCGGAAATATTCAGCACTGGCATTCTGATAATCTATATTGATCGTGCTTTTGAATTTGAGGTTGGGAATGATCTCATATTCCGCGTAACCATTCATCAGCAGGCGGGTTTCTTTCAGATTGTTGACGGTCTCGTTCATCAGCATGATCGGGTTCGGCAGGCCGAAGGTGCCGGGGCTTTGGATGTAGGCGTTATAAGAACCGTCCGGATTATACGCAGGCTCTATCGGGCTGGCGATGCCAAACACCTCATCCCTGCCTTCGCCGCGGATAGCGCCCTTTTTGGTTGAAAAGGTGGGCGCCACATTCACACCGATCTTGAATTTATCGCTGATATTGGTTTCTATATTGGCGCGTACGGAATAACGTTTGTAACCGGTGTTGATCATCACGCCATCCTGGTTGAAGTACCCGATGGAAACATATGCGCGTGTTTTTTCACTGCCGCCGCTCACGCTGGCGTTGATCTCCTGCATGGGCGCCACACGGGTCACTTCGTTGAACCAGTTGGTGCCTTCGCCGATCAGCGAGGGATTGCGGTATTTCTCGGGAATGTCCGACTCTACCGGTTCACGCCCTTGCTCAAAGCGGATCTTGTCCTCCGTCAGTTCTTTCCAGAACTGTGCGAATTCCTGCCCGTTCATCAGGTCCGGCCGTCCTTTCTGTGGGATCGACTGCCAGCCGGTATTGGCTGACACAGATACCACGGGCTGCCCGGTAGCGCCCCGTTTGGTGGTGATGAGCACAACGCCGTTCGCGCCACGCGAACCGTAAATGGCGGTGGCGGATGCGTCTTTCAGGATGGCCATGGATTCAATATCCTGTGGATTGATGGCGTTCATCGGGTTGGTTACTTCACTGGAAGAAGTGGCCAGCGGAAAACCATCCACCACATACAGCGGCTGGCTGCCCGCACCCACGGCACCAATGCCTCTTACCTGCACCTGCGGCCCGCCGCCGGGAATACCGTTCGAGGTATTTACCTGTATGCCGGCCACCTGTCCGGCAAGCGCCTGGTCCACACCGGCTACCGGCATGTCCTTGATATTTTTCATGGAAACTATTCCCACCGAACCCGTTACGTCTTTTTTCTGCTGGGTACCATACCCCACTACCACTACCTGCGTCAATGTTTTGTTGCTGCTTTCCAGCTGTATGTTCACTACTTTTCTGTCTCCCACCAGCACGGTTTTGGATACAAATCCGATCATGCTGAAAACGAGGGAATCTGTCGGAGCGGCCTGTATCGTGTAGCGACCGCTGCCATCTGTAAAAGCGCCCGTGTTTGTTCCTTTAATGCCTACGGTTACGCTGGGCAAGGGCGAGCCCGTGGCTGCATCAGTCAGGTGACCGCTGATCGCGGCCTTGTTTTGTGAGTAAACGTGAAATGAAGCGCATAGCAGCATTGACAGGAAAATTCCCGCAAGTGCAAAACGCTGGTTTTTACACCGGTGATGGATCGTGGACTTAGACATAACAATGTGGAATTAGTGTGGCAAAAAGCGAATCTGGTATCAGACACAATTTAGACGAATGGTTATACATTCCTGTCCTGTTGCGTCCTGTACCGTCCTGTACTGTCCTGCCCGGGCATTGCCTGTGTCTAACGTATCGGGGTAAACGGAGCGGGTGCGGCGTTCCGCTACAGGGAAGGCCGCAGGTTGATATTGAAGGGAACTTCTATCTGCGCGCGCGAATGATCGAGGATGAGCTGCGCGGCTACCTCGCCCATGGCTTTGAAATCTGTGGAGATGGTGGTGATCCCGTTGAGGATGAGTTTTTTAAGCGGGGTCTCGTTGTAGGATATAACGCCAATGTCGCTGCCTACCTGCAATCCTTCGGACATGATCTTTTCTATCAGCGCCACCAGGTCGTTTTCCCGTATATTGATATATACATCGCCGCGGCGGATCTCATCCGTAAGAATGTCCGGCACCAGCTGGAAGGGGAAGGCATAATTCTGGCAGAAGCGTACAAAACCCTCCTGTATCTCTTCAGGGTAATAGGTATTGTCCGGGTAAATAAGTTTCAGCGCCTGGTATTGTTGCAGGCGGTCTTTGGCCTGCTCCAGCGCGCTGTATATGTCTTCCCGGAAATTTTCATACACCCCGCCATATTCTCCGGACACGCCTTTCAGCTTTTTGTCCAGCAGGATGAGTTTTTCCTTCGGAATGGTATTGATCACCTCGTCGACATGCTCCCAGCGCTCCCGGAAGTGCGGGAGGATGACCACATGGGTATAGTCGTTTACTTTCTGCGACAGCAGTTTCTTAAACAGGCTGAAGTCACTGTTGTAAATATAGAAGTCAATATTGGCGTGCTCTCCCAGCCGGGCGGCAAAGGAATCGTAAATGATCTTTTTATGTTCGCTGAGTTTATTAAATAATAGCAGTATCTTATATGGCTGGCGCGGGTGAGCGTTTTGCACATAATAGCCTTTGCCGGGCACGGAGCCGAGCACCCCGATGCTTTTGAGATGTTTGTAGGCCTTTTCAGCCGTGTCCCGCGAGATCTCGAAAACGTAGCTCACCTCGTTGATAGAGGGCAGGATATCGTCCTGTTGCAATTTTCCGTCCGCTATCGTCTGGATAATCGCATTCGCCAGCTGATAATATTTGGGAGTGGCAGAAAAATCATCGATAAAAAGATACTTAAAAACCGGGTGTTGCTTCATAAGCTTACATTTTCGCCTGGCGGTAAAGTAAGAAAATAATTGTAAAGTTGCTGAAGGGCATGACAGTGCATGACAGTTCAAAAATACACAAGCTTTACTTTAGCAACATGACATTCCACGTCACCATCATGTTCCCCGGCAATCCACGGATATGCCATCAGAAATCTTAAAAGGAATTTTATGTCTTTAGATAGAACTATCCAATTCAGGCATGTTAGTTATTTATGGGATGAAAAACAAGTCGCCGCAATGGCCGGCGATGAAGTGGCCCTGCTGATCTACCGTTCCAACCTGCTGGGGGCGGACCTCCGGCTCACCAATTACGGTGGCGGGAATACTTCCTGCAAGGTGCAGGCGAAAGACCCGCTGACCGGCGCTTCCACGGAAGTGATGTGGGTAAAGGGCTCCGGCGGCGATCTCGGCACGTTGAAGAAAAGCGGGCTGGCGGCTTTGTATGTGGACCGTCTCCGCAGCCTGCAAAGGGTCTACCGCGGTGTGGAGCACGAGGATGAAATGGTGGAACTGTTTAATCACTGCATATTCGACCTGAGTTCCAAAGCACCCTCCATTGATACGCCGCTGCATGGTTTTCTTCCCTTTGCACACATCGATCACCTGCATCCCGATGCGGCCATCGCTATTGCCGCCGCGAAAGACGGGGAAAAGATCACGCAGGAGTTATTCAGCGGCACCATAGGCTGGGTGGACTGGCAGCGCCCGGGCTTCGACCTTGGCCTTAAACTAAAACAGTGCCTGGACGAAAATCCCGGCATCCGTGGCATCATGCTCGGCTCTCACGGCCTTTTCACCTGGGGCGATACCGCTTACGAAAGTTATATCAATACCCTGGAAGTGGTGGAGCGCTGCGCGCAATACCTCGCGGAAAATACAGGGAAAAAAGCCCCGGTGTTCGGCGGCGCGAAGATCACATCCCCTCCACAGGAAAAAAGACATGCACAGGCCATTGCACTGGCACCGCTGCTGCGCGGGTATTGTTCTTCCCAGGTCCGTATGGTGGGCCATTTTACAGACGATGCGCGTGTGCTCGAATTTATCAATTCAAAAGATATAGACCGGCTGGCACCGATGGGCACCAGCTGCCCGGATCATTTCCTGCGTACAAAGATCAGCCCGCTGGTGCTGGAGCTGAAGCCCGACGCGGACCTCAGCGATACAACTAAAATAAAAGCGTTACTGGCGCCGCAGTTTGAAGCGTACCGCGAAATGTATACCGAATATTACAAAAGCTGCCGCCATCCAGACAGCCCTGCGATGCGTGATGCGAACCCTGTAGTGGTATTGTATCCCGGCATCGGCATGTTCACTTTCGCAAAGGACAAACAAACGGCGCGCGTGGCATCTGAATTTTATATCAATGCCATCAACGTGATGAAGGGGGCGGAAGCAGTTTCTGCTTACACTTCCCTGCCAAGACAGGAGGCATTTAATATCGAATACTGGCTGCTGGAAGAAGCAAAACTCCAGCGTATGCCCAAACCCAAGGCCCTTAGCGGCCGTGTGGCCCTGGTAACGGGCAGCGCGGGCGGGATCGGCAAAGCCATTGCCATGAAGTTCGCGGCGGAAGGGGCTGTAGTCGTGATCAACGACAACGATGAAACAAGACTGGCCACCGCCAGGGAAACATTTGCAAAAGATTTCGGGAAAGATGTGTTCGCCGCGGAAGTACTGGACGTAACCACCGAATCATCCGTACGATCCGTGTTTAATGCCACCATACTGGCATTCGGCGGGGTGGACATCGTGGTGAACTGCGCCGGCCTGTCCATCTCCAAACCGCTGGAAGAACATACGGAAGCCGACTGGAACCTGGTCTACGACGTGCTGGTAAAAGGCCAGTTCCTCGTCACACGCGAAGGGGCGGGCATTATGCGCAAGCAGGGTTTTGGAGGGGACGTGCTGAACATCGTCAGCAAAAACGCCCTCGTATCCGGGCCGAACAACGCCGCATATGGCTCGGCCAAGGCGGCGCAGCTGCATCTCAGCCGCCTGAACGCAGCCGAATTAGGGAAAGACCATATCCGGGTAAATACCGTAAACCCCGATGCAGTGATCTCCGATAGTAAAATATGGGCGGGCGCATGGGCGGAAGGCCGTGCAAAAGCATATGGCGTAAAAGTGGAAGAGCTGCCCGCATATTATGCGAGCCGCACTTTACTCAACGAGATCATTGTGCCGGAAGATATCGCCAACGCATGTTTTGTATTTGTGGGAGGTTTGCTGAACAAGGCTACAGGCAATGTTCTGAACGTTGACGGCGGCGTGGCGATGGCATTTGTACGATAGGCATTAAGATAAATTCCATGGAGAGAATTCCGGTCATAGCAATTTTTGATATCGGTAAAACGAATAAAAAACTGTTCCTCTTCGATGAGCAATACCGTATTGTATTCGAAGAGAGCGTGCGCCTGGAGGAAACAACGGACGAAGACGGCGATGCCTGCGAAGACCTACCCCTCCTGCGCCGCTTTGTGCAGGACACCATGGCTTCGATATTGGAACGGGAGGAATTCCTGGTAAAAGCGGTGAACTTCTCCGCCTACGGCGCCAGCATGGTCTTTATAGACGAAACCGGCCGGCCGCTGACACCGTTATACAGTTACCTGAAACCTTACCCCGCGTCCCTGCACAGTTCTTTTTATGATCAAAACGGCGGGGAAGCCGCGTTTTCACTTCAATCCGCCTCCCCCATACTTGGCAGCCTGAATTCAGGCATGCAGCTGTACCGGCTGAAATACCAGCAGCCGGCACTATTCCGCAAAACGAAATACGCGCTACACCTGCCGCAATACATCAGTTTCCTGCTGACGGGCACAGCCTGTTCCGACATTACCAGCATCGGCTGCCACACCAATCTCTGGGACTTCCGCCGCCAGCAATACCACTCCTGGACGGAGACCGAAGGCGTCCGTGTTAAACTGGCGCCCCTGCAGCGGTGCGATAAAGTACAACCCGGCACATACCTCGCCGGCACCGGCCTTCATGACAGCTCCGCCGCACTGATCCCCTACCTGGTACAGTTCGGCGAACCCTTTCTGCTGATCTCCACCGGCACCTGGTGCATCAGCCTCAATCCTTTTAACGACTCACCACTGACGGACGAAGAACTACGGCAGGACTGTCTCTGTTACCTTTCTTTCCAGGGCAGGCCCGTAAAGGCTTCCCGCCTGTTTGCCGGCCGCGACCATGAACTACAGGTGGCACGCATCGCTGAACATTTCAACAAAAAAGAAACGGATTTCCACACCATGCCCTTCGACGACGCACTGGTACAAAAGCTGCAATCCCGGTACCCGGATGACGCGTTCTTTTCACAACGGGAGCTCCCCGCTTTTGAAACCGCGGAAGAAGCCTACCACCAGCTGATGATCGATATTATTGCCCAGCAGCGCCATGCTACCGGGCTTGTACTGCATGGCGATAAAGTGAAAAATATTTTCGTGGATGGCGGCTTCAGCAAAAACGCGCTTTACATGAACCTGCTCGCCGCCGCGTTCCCTGAAATGACTGTGTTCGCCGCGGATGTGGCACAGGCTTCAGCCATTGGCGCGGCCATGGTTATTCACGAAGCCTGGAACCGGCATCCGATACCGGGCAACCTGGTTTCGCTAACCGGGTATACCCGTAAAAGTGTGCATTAGCCCGCGTATACCTGCGAAAACCCGGATCACCTTTTGTTGCAAAATCTTCAACCCGGCAAACTTTCACCCCTTCACAGATCAATATATTGTGTCATCTCCAATTCCTCTGCCAGCAGCGGGTCGTGCGAAACCAGCAGCAGCGTGCCTTTATATGACTTCAACGCGTTCGTGAATATCTCCAGGCTGCTGATGTCCAGGTTGTTAGCGGGCTCGTCCAGCACGATCATATCCGGATGCGTATTGGATACGTAAAGGCAGCAGATGGTCAGCTTCATTTTTTCACCGCCGCTTAACTGCACACATTTTTTATCCCAGAGATCCACGCCAAGCTGATACTGGATCAGCAAGGTTTTAAGAGCGGCGGGTTCCAGCCGTTGGCGGTTGTATTGTTCCAGCTGTTCCACGACCGTTTTCTCCGCATCGATAAAACTGTATTGCTGATCCAGGTAGATGATCTCGCAGGGGGCCTTTTCCAGTGTACCGGTAGTGGGTTCCAGGGCGCCGATGATGAGTTTGAGCAGCGTCGTTTTGCCGGCGCCGTTCATGCCGCGTATCACGAACCGGTCCCCGCTGTTGACCTGGAAACTCAACGGCTCCGCCCATAATGGTGTTTTATCATACACAAAATTGACGCCGGTGGCCAATACCAGTTTTTTACCGCGATGCAGCAAGGAATCCGGGAAACGCAGTTGCAGCAACTGTTCTTTGCCCAGCAGATCCCTTTGCTGCTGTAGTTCTTTTGTTATACCACCTACCTTTTCCGCGTGCACCGCCTGCGATTTTGCGGCGCTCTGTTCAGAAGCATTTTTCATCACATTCACCATGATCTTCGGGATGCCCGAACGGTCCTTATCCCGGCCTTCCTGGCGCTGTTTGCGTTCTTTGGACAACTGCGCCTGTTTTTTCGCGAGCTTCAGTTCCTTTTCACGGTGATGGATATCCTGCTGCAAAGCGTTCAATTGCTCCTCCCGGCGTGCTTTATAAAACTCATAATTGCCACCGTACACTTCAAGTTTTCCGTAAGCCAGCGCCAGCGTGGTATTGTTCAGGTGCAAAAGTGATCTGTCGTGACTCACGGCCACCAGCGTGCCTTTATATCTTTCAATAAAACGGTACAGTTGTTCCCTCCCCCGCAGGTCCAGGTGATTGGTCGGCTCGTCCAGCAGGATGATGGGGGGTACGTGTAGTTCCATGCCGGCCAGCATTACACGTGTTTGTTCCCCGCCGCTGAGCCGGTGCATGGGCAGGGCAAGGTCGATATGGTCCAGTTGCCAGTCTGCCAGCGCTTTGTTCACCTGTTCTTCAATATCCCATTCATCAGCCAATGTTTCAAAATGGGATTCATCTGTTTCTCCCCTGAGAATGGCCTGTAACGCTTTGATCTTTTTGTCCACGTTCAGGGCTTCCGCCACGGTCTGCTCCTGCAACCAGCCCAATTGCTGCGGCACATAATACGGCCATGAAGCGGTGATAACATGGCCTTCGGAAGGAGCCAGCCGCCCGGCCATAATTTGCAGCAGCGTGGATTTCCCGGCGCCATTGTTGCCGATGAGGTTCACGTGCTGGCCGGTTTCAACGGAACAGTTAAGATGCTCAAAAAGCAGGGTTCCGTCATTATGATAGTAGGTAATATCGTGGAGGATAATACTCATGATAACAGGAGATTTAAGTAATAAAAAATGTAACCGGGGGCGAAGCGGCCCGAAGAGATCAGTATCCGTGATGGATCATTAAAAGATAAAACGCATGTTGACTAAGTTTATCCAGGCGCAAGCGCTCCTGGTGGGCTTTTTGTGCCCGTTATTCAAGAAGATGATGAATAAATTACTTAGTAAGTTTCACTGGAGTATTGTTTAAGTGAGGTGCAAAGATAAGAATTTCCTGAAATTGTACATACCTTTCCTTTATCCGGATACTGGAATTACCGGTCCCCGGGTTAGTTTTGTTTCCAACGCTGCCCGCTATGGAATATCCACAAGATACCATCGAAATGTTGCTGCAAAAGTTCAGGCCGGTGATGGGCCCGGACTATGAGAAATACCGGAATCACGTGTACCGCGTTTTCTCCAACTGCCTGTTACTGGACGAAGAAAAAACAAATGCGTTCAAATATTCGGTAGCGGCTGTTTTCCACGACATCGGCATCTGGACTGATCACACTTTCGACTACCGTTCCCCGTCCATCGCGCAGGTCCGTATCTACCTCGCTGAAACACCCAATCATGCACTGGCAGACGAAATCTCGGCAATGATCTACTGGCATCATAAAATAAGCCCGTACAAAGGCGATCATGAACAATGTGTGGAAGTATTCCGGAAAGCGGACTGGATGGACGTTTCGTTGGGTGTATTGTCTTTTGGCGCCGACCAGGCCCAGATGGCGGCAAACAGGAATAAATTCCCCAACCGGGGTTTTCATTTATTTCTTTTAAAACAATCGCTGAAGAACTTCGTCAGACATCCCCTCAACCCGCTTCCTATTTTTAAAAAATAATTACCGGCTTAAGTAATCCGCTGAAGAAAAGCATTCAGATCATCGTCTTTCTCCAGCCCCAGCTTCTGTTTGATCCTGTAGCGGCTCATCCGTACGCTTTTGGCTTCGATGTGCATCAGTTGTGCAATTTGGCGGGTATCCATCTTCAGGTAGAGGTACGCGCAGAGTTTGAGGTCCAGGAGGGTGAGCTTTCGTTGCGCCCTTTCGCTGACCAGGTAGAAAAAATCGGGGTGTACCTGTTGTATCTGTAATTTGGCGTGTTCGAAGTCGCTGTCCAGCACCATTTCTTCTTTTAGTATCTTCTGCATGTTCACGGGGTCGCCACCGGCCAATTTATCTTTGATGTTCAGCAGGGTCTGGTTTTTATGCTCCAGTTGCAACACATTGGCCATCACCTCTTTTTTCAGTTGTTGCTGTTGTGTTTCCAGCAGTTGTTGTTCTACCTTCAGCCTGGCTTGTTCTTCTTTTTCCAGTTTGATCTGCAATTCTGATTCCTGTCTTTCCAGTTGCAGCTGTTTCTCCCGCTGGGCGGCATAGCGGATCTTATAACGATAGGCGCGGATCATAAACAATAAGCCCAGCACCGCAGCCAGGGCGATAGATCCGTACAGGTAATTTTGCAGCCGGCGGCTCTTTTCCCGCTCCCTGAGTATCCGCATTTCGTTCGTATGTTTCTCCGTTTCATACTGGATCTCCAGCTTCTGTGCGTTGAGGGCCTGCTTATGGTTGAAGTTCTTGTTATTATATTCCGTTACTTCTTCCTGGTATTCCAGCGCTTTTCGGTAATCTCCTTTTTGCGCATAAAAATAGGACAGCGCCTGCACCACGTTGATCATCGTGTAATAATAGGGCGGGTCCTGCGTTTTCATCACTTCGTAAGCCTCCAGCAGATAATTCCCGGCCTGATCGCGGTTTCCCGCCCGGCTGGCATATTCGCTCAGGATGCCCAGGCTGCTGCCTACCACCTCCTGGCAGTTCGGCACTCCTTTTAATACTTCACTTGCTTTTGTTGCATACTGAATACCTTTTGCCTCGGCCGCCCGGTCCGTTTCGGGGTAATATTTCAGGTAGCTGCTCGCCAGGTTGATGCAGGTAATGGCGTAAGTGAAGCCTGCCACCTGCCCCGGGTATTGATGATAGAGCATTTCGGCCTTTTTGAGGTAAAACAGGATACTGTCTGGTGACCGTGAGCCCCTGGCGCTATTATAATTATAATCATGCGCTACGGACAGCGCCATGTAACAATTGCTCAACAGGTTATAATCTTTCGTGCGGAGGGCGTTTTCAGTGGCTTTCCGGGCGTAGTTGTTCACCCGGGCTTCGTTGTTCCAGTCAGAATACACCACGTAGAGCTGGTAATAGACCTTGGCAGCGAGATACGGGTCCTCCGCTTTTTCCAGTTCTTTGAGCGCCTGGTTGCAATACCTTACCACATCCTCCCCGTTGTCCAGCATTTTGAAAAGCAGCACCTGGGAATAATAACCATAGGCCATGGCAAGCGGGTCATTCGCCTGTTTGGCCAGCGCCAGGGCGGAATCGCTTACCGGCTTCAGGGAGCCGAACTCCTTTGCGGAGATCCGGATGTTCACCAGCAGGGTGTATGCTTTGGCAGCATAGGTATAATCCCGCCGCCCCAGGGCAATGGCCGCGCTTTGTGACGCCAGGGCCTCCGCCGCCTTGTAGTTTTTATTGATCCTGTAAATTTCCCCCAGCTGGTTCAATAAAGGGAGCTTTTCTTCCTCCGTCCGCCCACCATGATCGATCACCGCCTGCAAGCTGTCCGAAAGGGTCGTTTGACCGATACCGCGCAAAGGCATTGCCATCCAAATGCATATAACCAGGATACGGAGACTGGGCTTCATGCCGCCAAATTACAATAAATCAGCAGGATATCGTTTCATACTTGATTGATATACAACATGTATAATTATATTTAAAACAAGTGCTTCACAGAACCTGTAGACAGATTGTAGACGCCGTTTTGAAAAAAAGTAGATGCTCTGTAGGATACCTGTATTTGGAAACAACCGCCGGGCGGATGGAAATTTGTACAAATTCAGAACCCATGACCGAGTACACTTATTTCATCCCCGAAGGCGGCAAATTCCACCTCAAAACAAAATGGTCCACCGCGGCCATACGGGCAGTGTTCTGCCTGGCGATAGCCGCCGGCATATATGCCATTGTACCGCCTGAAAAGGAGATCGGGGCCTGGGGAGCCGGCTTTTTTGTGGTGTTTGCCCTAGTGAACCTGCTGAAAGCCACCAAAAAACTCACGATCGACCCGGCTGCCAGGACCGTCATCCACAAAAACAATGCGCTGAGCCCGGAAGTGACCTATCATTTTGATGATTTTGTACGGTTTTATGTGCTTACCGGCAGTTATGTTTTCAAATTCATCACCCTGGACAGTACCGCCTTCCTTGTATTCGACCAGGATGGCCGGGAAAAACAGGTGCCGGTGGTAGTCGGCCTGTTCAGCACCCGCCCCGCGCAAAACGCCGTGAATGAAGTAAGCGGGATCATGGGAATAGAAGCTGCCTGAAACCCCGGCCATGGAAAAATATCAACTGACCATAACACCCTCCGAACTGAGCATTCGGCCCTATTTCGGGTACCTGCCGAAAATAAGGCTGTTCGCCATCCTCTTTATCCTGACCTTCAGCGCCGCGCCTTTCCTCCGAAACCTGTTAATCTTAACCTCAGATGTTTTGAAAATCGTGTACGTCCTGGGCAGTATCCTGCTCTTGTACGCCGTGTACGACTACCTGTTCCACGCAAGCGTGCGGTTCCTGTTCGATAAAAGAACGAGGTCCATTTATAAGGTCAATGGGATTGCTTTTAAAAAACGATTGATGGCTTTTGATGAAATGACGGTGCTCACCGGTTCGGAATATGGCCTGAATACTTACGCCATCGGGCGGAAGAAAAAACAATTCGTAAAAAACTATTCCATCAGCGGCCCTTTCGGCAACAGTAAAAAAGACCGGGCCAGGGAAGAGGAATACGTTGAAAAAATATTGAACCCTATCCTTGAATTCATTAAAAGTTAAACGGAAACCATGAAAACACTACGTTACATCCCGGTTATGCTGCTGCTTGGCTTCATGACCATTCTTGCCTGCAAAATGCCCGCTTCGCCGGAAAAGTATTTTGATGCGGCAGCCCTGAATGCCAATGCCGTCGCGCATTTCGGCAGCGATTATTTTATTACCGCCCTGGGATACGGGAAAAGACCAGCAGGCACAGGGCCGGGGGAATTCAGTTACGAGCAGCAGGTAGGCTTCGCTATCCAACGGGTTCAAAAATACATGGAAAATGTAGAAGGCCTGATGGCAACCAACGACTCCAAAGCCTTGCTGGACGCGTCCAAAGATCTGTTCAGTTTTACGCTGGAAAGTTATAACAAGGACCATCTGCCCATCGCCCGGCTGATAGACCGCAAGGCGCCTGAGGAAGAAGTAGCCAAAGCCATGGAAGCGCTGGATAAAAAGTCGTACGAAACGTTCCTGGTCAAATACGACAAACTCTACAACATCGGGACACAGTACGCCAAAGAACACGGCATCCGGCTGGCGGAAGGGCCCAAATTTAACCCATAAACCACATCATATGTTTCGAGCACTTGGTTTATTCTGGGGGATCTACATGTTCTTTTTCGCCGTCCCCTTCCCGATGATCCTGTATTACAACATCAAAAGCGAATCGGACATCGCCGGGCTTGCTGACCAAAATCCCTGGTTGGCACTGGGCATCCTTGCGTTGTCCCTCGTTTTGTGGGGGATTGTGCTGACGGGCTTCTTCCGCACATGGGTATTATCCAGCTTTATAGCGAAAAGGAATGTAGATAGACTGCTGAAACATGGCATAGAAAGGGAGGCAAAGATCTTATCCGCGGAAAAGGTCTCCAAAGAAGGCGCCACGTACAGCACCTACCATCTCAGTCTTTCTTTTAAAAACCTTGTCAACACCGAGATCGTACAAAAAACCGCGGTGAACGACGCAAGGCCGCATGAGCACCGCTTCGAAGCAGGCAAAAGGGTGAACATCCTGATCGACGGGGACATGAAATCTATTCCTTACCTGATCTTTTCCGGCTCGGAAGCCGGCATCCACATACCTATCATCAGCCTGATCATACTCGGCTGGCTGGCGGTGGCCGCGGTCGTTGCCGGGTATTATGTTTTTTCTTATACCCTGGAAAGTTACGGGATGGGATGGCGGTTTATCGGTTTCCTGCATCCGCTGACGCTTTGCCCCCTCATCCTGCTGGGGTACCGGCTGCTGGGGAAACTCCTTTCCAATTTCACCGGGGAGCCGGAAGATGTGGCCCTTATCAAATTCAAAGGTGTAAGGACCAACGCAAAACTCCTCAGCGCCAACCAAACCGGGACATACATCAACGAACAGCCCATGGTCCGCTTTGAACTGGAGTTTACAGATGAGCGCCAGCAAAAACACAAAACCAGCCTGAAAAAGATCGTCGACCTGCTTCACCTGGATATCACGCGGCAGGAAACCATTGATATTTTTTACCTGAAAAACAATCCTCAGCAGGTTGCCTTCGCCCGCGACCTGGAGGATATAAGCTGATATGATGAAACAACTGACCGTTCTAATTTTTTGCAGTTGCCTGTTCCTTGCCTGCAACCAGGTATCGAGATCTGTGCAGGAAACCTTTCACCCTACGGACACGCCCGTCCTGGCCAAACCGGCCGTCACTACTATCCCTACGCCTATACAGTTCCCCACCAACCAGGCGCAGACGGTCACCAGCGCCACTATCACCATCGAAACACACACGAGCACTACCACGCATACCCACCGGCATACAGAGGGCAAAAATGTCCGTTTTCTCACTGATGGAAACAGGTTAAACAAAGCAGAGGAAGCCCTGAAAAAACTGCCGCAATACGCCGGCAAAGAGATATTCATTTATTCTTCCATCCACTTTTACAAGGACGGAAGTATCCACGCCCTGCTCCGGCACCCCGAAAACCCTGACTATATCGACAAATACATCTACCGGAACGGCGCCTGGTCCGCCCCGAAGCCCGAGCAGGTAACCAACAAAGACCGCATCCGTACCCGGCTGATCTCCCTCGACAGGATCCGCTTTAGCAATGCCGCCAAAGTAGCCCGGGCCCTGCAGGAAAAAACACGGGAAGTGGAAGGCGCCAAACCGGTGACGAGCGTCTATATCTCCATCTGGGATAATGGTATGCGCTGGTTCCCCTCCACGATCAACGGGAGCCGCGACCGGTATTCCCTGCAATTCAGCGAGGACGGGGAGTTAAAGAAGTTTGAGCTGGAATAAATGCCAATATTTGCCTGGAAATGCACCTTTTTGCCATGCTAACGATCCGGCAAAGCCGCTACCAGGCTCATTAAAGAAGCGACACTGATAGTATTTTGCCATCATAGATAAAAATAGCCCCGCAGTTGCTGCATCATACCGGGAACTCTATATGGTGGCTATAGGAGAGATACAGGGTAGGCGGAGTTGAGGTGGAGATGAGGCGGACTTGATCCGGAATTGATCCGGTTAATATTCTACCAGGAGCAGGCCAATCCCTTTACCCGCTTGAATTTCATATTGTAAGACCTCCCAGCCTTAATGATTGTTCCCTGCCAATAAAACAATTAGGATTATCCTTCCCGGTCGCGTTTCGCAAAATGGAGGGTGGATATGCGGTGAAGCTGGTCTTTGAAAAGTTGTTGGTGATGTTCGGCTTTCATTTCCTTCAGGCAGTTGCTGCAAAGGCAGTCTGCATAGCGAGCGGAAATATAATCGCGGTCTTCCTGGCTCAGGTTCACAGCTGTGCACTGGCATATCAGGATAGAGCCAACCTTACATTCAAACCCGGCATTACACCGGGGGCAATATTTCCGTTCGTGTTCGCACATATGATAACTAATTTACCAAGTAACCGGCAAATTGCCGCAAAAAATATTCTCCCGTTCGTAAGAATTTAATAGCGGGTAATATCACATACTCCTTGATACATCTTTCTGTAATGCGCCAAAATCACAGGCTGCTGCTTTAATATCTTATAGTGGGACAACATTGGATTCGGCGCCTGGTTTTGGTATAAATTGGCTGAAGTATTCCCTCAGCTCCGGATGGTACGCATATATATACACACCTTTAATCGCCCGGTGCATAACAATTCGATATATGTTAATTATGTATTCCTTTAATTCTTCCGGGTCAGTAACTCCTCTTTTACCTTCAGTATCACAGTAATTGTCCCTGATGATAACCATCTCATTCTTTTCCTTATCGTAAGTTATTTCTCTTCCAAAAATAATCCCTGCATAGTTCAGATCATAACCCTGTGTGGTATGAATACAACCTATTTCATCGGGGGCATTTTCAGAATTTATCCAGTCAGCTGTTATCGAATTCCATCTGTACCATTCATTCTCCAGGAAAATATCAAATAACTCCGGATTCTTCTTGGAACGCCATTCCCATGAATATCCCGCAACCATTCTCGACAACCCTGTTTCACTATCACGTTGCTGTATTTCTCTCCGCATTTGGGTTACAGAATCGAACAACAGACATTCATATTTCCTGGACCTATATTTTTCAGTTCCGGGAGGCAACGCGCAATCAAGCAGCATTGTTGAAAATTTGATGTATCGCTCTCCGCCCAAAACCCGCATTTGTTTTTTCAGGCTTTGCACCTCGGTACTTTCAATGGATTTAAGTTCTTTAAAATCGTTGGATCTCACATCGGAAGGTTTTATGGTCTGTTTCTCATCATAAAACATGATCAGTTTATCACTCTTCAATTTGACCCAATCCAACTCCGTATGTTTGTCTCTATCGAAGTTCAATACTCTACTGGTATTATTAAAAGCTCCAATATAAGAACCCAGGTTTCGCCCACGGCGCAACCTGTGGGCTTCATCCACAAGTATTATATCGTAGTGCACTTTTTTTACTTCCGCGGGGCTTATTACCATCGAAGGTCTTAAACCCTTCACTTTGCGGAAAACTTTCATGACCGTTTCGCGAAAAGAAGTCATCGGTATAACCAATGCCAGTTTCGGATTTTCATATTTGTTTTTAAGTGCGCGGACTAATTCAATAAACAAAGGCTCCTCATTACCAAAATAACGGTAATTAAATTCACCCATATCCGTCATCAATAACTTAAAAAGGTGAATAGCCAGTAAGGATTTACCAGTCCCTGCACCTCCTTCCGCAATGATTGTTTTTGTATTTGAATTTAACAGAGCCTCCATTATATGGAACAAGCCTCTGTACTGCTCACTGTTGAGGGACCTAAACGGGGAGTATTTAAATAAATCAGAATTGTCAATATAAGATATCGCTTGAAATGCAATCCGTCCGGGCTCCGGCTCAGATCTTAGTTTTTCCCAAATGTCATTGAATAGTTGCCAGTATATATCTGATTTCTGGTAATAGTTGTGCTTGGACAAGCCGATATTTGAATTAAGTAATTTCCAGCTTTTTGTTAATTCTTCTTCGCCAGCTGGGTATTCGTCAGCAGAGATATATTTAATAAGGTTGGATTCAATATCCAGCGTCGCTGATTTATTAAAACTGTCACTGAATATGATATGAATGGTTGACATCTCCTTTTTATCGGCCGTCCTGAGATGGGTCACCATTCTGGTATAAAAATCGGATGTCTCGCCCACATATAAACTTTTTTTTGCACTATTGCTTAGAATGTAAATGATTGGCCAATTGTCTTTCAGGTAATAGATGCTATCAATTGTGTCCAGCAATTGGTCATCAAAAGCATATCGGTGTATCGAAAATTTCAGACCCGGGCTCATAGGTCGTTATATTTTCGGGCCGTTCCCTTCGCCTTATCAACCGGGTATTTCTCTCCATTCTTTGATATCTTTTCCAGCATTATTTCCTTAATATCAAAACCATACTTATTGGCCATCAGAAAAGAGTAAGCCAGGACATCCGCCAACTCTTCTTTTACTTTCTCCAATTTTGCTTCTCCGGCTTCTTTCCAGAGAAATAATTCCAGCAGTTCCCCAGCTTCAACATTAATTGCCAGTGCCAAATCTTTGGGATTGTGAAATTGATCCCAATCACGATCATTCCTGAACTTTACCAGCTCATTTATTATTATATCAATATCGGACATAAGATGGATGTATGAATTATTAAAATGCCTGACCAGCTATTAAATTTATAATATTTTTATCATTTCCGGGGGAGAAAGCTCACAGCCAGGCATAGTATTTTGTCTGCTGTACATATACAACAGACAAAATGAAAACATTGATGTAGTGGAGGCGAAGAGTATTTTCTGTGCTGAATTTATATTAACAAACAAATTTGTATGCACAAAAAAAGAAAATCACGGACAGCTGGTATGTGATTGCCTTGCGCTATCATCTCCCCCAACTGATCTCCACCCGGATACCATCCGGGCTGTTATCGAATTGCAGGAAACAGGTTTTGGAAGAAACATCCCAGGAAACGGATGCGGGTGTTATTTTTTCGCCGCCCGGCCCGGTGAGTATCGTCTCGCGTGGCTCCGACGGCAGCAGGATGCGCATCGCATTTACCGTTCTTGCAGGACTTTTAACAACAAACCGGTAAGAGCCGGGTTTCCTTTCTTCTTCATAAACCCTTGAGGCAGCGGCCAGCACCTGCGGCACGGCCGGCTGTTTCACCCTTGCCACGTTCAGCAAAAGCGCCTGCCTTCCCGGCTCTACAGATTTACTGGCCAACACGGGCAGCGTGGGATCAAAAAGATCGATCACAGGACCCTTAACAACAAAAGGTTCCTTCTCCGCGCTTTCATCCATCACCGCCACCACATCGTACATGCCCCTTGAGACATGAAGACTGTTGCTGACCAGGAGTTTACCTGCTTTCGCATTTTCTTCATACGCTTTCCGGACCAGCTCCACATAAGCCTTTGCTCCGCCTTCGTTCATTACAAACTCTTTGGGATGCTGCCGTATGACATATACAAACCCTTTCCCCACACGCGACTCCGGTTGCGCAGGATTGATGCCTAACAGGCGGAACAGGTGCTCAGACGGCGCTTTAAAATGATTGCCTTTCGTATTCCACCACTCCTGTACGGTCTGGTACGGATCATCGTCCCGGCCGCAATAAATGAGCACACCACCGTTCTTCACCCAGGCGGCCAGGTGCTGGTGCACATCCGGCGACATCGGCTTCATGTTCGAGTAGCTCATCACCAGTACTTTGATGTCTTTCAGCGTTGCTTTATAGGACAGGTTTTCCATGTGTACGGTCTGCACAGGCACGCCCAGTTTTACAAGCGGCAGCGTCTGGCCATAGAAATTGGAAAACTGCGGATCTTCAAAACCCTGGTGCGTCGGGAAACGCTGAAACATCATGGAATTTCCCATCAGCACACCAATCCCGTTCACGCCGGACACCTTGTTTTCAGACACCGGCATACTGTTCAGCGCATTGACCATGATCTGCATCTGGGTAGAATAATATTTCGGGATCAGGATGCTGGAATCGCTGTTGGGCAATTTGTAGGGTCGCGTGTAGATCCGCTCCGGCCAGGGCATCACCTCATAATCCGCCACTGTCGGGTATAGCAGCTTGGCGGTGAAAGTAGCTTCGTAATTCCGTTTATAGTCACCCCAGTCGCGGGGCCAGTCTTCTATCGGGTCTGTAAGCAGGAATATCTTCCGGCCGGTGGGTGCCGTCATGGAAATCATGGAGCCGTATTCCAGGAATGCGTTCTCAAATACCCGTTCTTTCCGGAGGCCGTTGTAAAACGTAGGCTCACGGGAAGTGCCCGTCCATACCTGCGCAATATAGCCGTCGATGCTGGGAAGCGAAGCCAGGCTGGCCTCCGGGCTCACGATCTGCCAGGAGGAATAATTCACCAGCGAATGCGTGGGGATATACACCTTCACATCCATTCCTTTCTGCTTCCCATACGCCTTCGCGTACTCCGATACTTCCTTGATGGCGTTGTAATAAAGATGATACTTCAGTTTGCTGGACAGGTAAGTGTTTTCAGGCGAGGTGTGCTGCGGCCTCCAGGGAAAGCCGTAATAACGCTGCCATTCCTGTTTAAAAACCTCCCCGTATCCCGCCCGCATCCAAAACTCCGGCTCTTCCAGGTGGATGTAGCTGATGCCCGCATCGATCACTTTTTTCACAACGCCTTCCTTCATGTAGGCGATAAAGGTACTTTCCGGCACCACGTATGGCACGTTCCGGCCATGCCAGATGGTATCGCCGTCCCGCTCTACCTGGCCGATGCCGAAATGGTTCTTTCCATCCCATTTTCCGGTAAAGTAGTCCTCGTACGATCCCCACGCGATGCCGGTCATAAAGTGGGTCTGGTAGCCGCGGTCCCTCCACGATTGCACGCGCTGTCCGAACGTCATGCCGCGGCGGTCACCCGCTCCGTAAACAATAGCGATATCCGAACGGACATCAATTTCAGGGGTCCACGCACTGCTGGTCTGAAAGGCCGTCTTTTGCTGCGCCGTTGCGGCGCAGGTAAGGCTCAGGATGCAAACAATAGCTATAATCCTTTTCATCAGGGTATATTGATGGTTTTGATGGTGGTGTAGTTATAATATTTCAGGCCATAGTCCACCCGTGCACCCACCCGCAGGTAAAAGGCACGGGAACCGGGTATCCTGTCTTTTGTGGTGAGGGTAACGGTCTGTCCCAGCTGATCGTTCCCCGTGGTGCCATCGTAGTTCACCTGCGTGGAGTATTTGTTGTCATAATTGTTATTGCCAACGTAGGAAACAGGATTCACAAAAAGAAATACGTCCGTCACATTCGCATGGAACGCGGTATTGGCGGTGCCGCGGATAAACCGCGCCTGTACCGTAATAGTAGCATCGGTGCTGTTATACACCGGTTCTCCCACCCATTCCACTTTCAGGAAAGGCTCTACTTCAAAATCCACATTGGTGTTCCCCGAAATATCCATGGTCTTGCGGTTGTCCACCGTTACCTGGCCGGAACCATCATATTGCACGAGCGGCACAAAGGGGCCTTCCACGGAAACGCGGTAATTCCCTTTGAAGATCTTCGTATTACGGAAAGTCCCGTCCTGCATGGTGAAGAAATAATACGGCGTAGGCGTGCTGCTCCAGCTCAGCTCTTCCAGCACGAGGCGGATGCCCCTGTCCCCCGCTTCTGATTGCAGGTTGCTTTTTGTGCCTGCGTCTTTCACGTTACCGGCGAGCGTTTCAGACGGTTCTGGATAATCGTCGAATTCTTTGTTGCAGGCGCTGGCCAGCAGTATCAGTATAAATAAGCCTAAATAGCAGATCAACTTTTTCATGACATTGGTTTTTACAACATTAATAGCCTGGGTTCTGGATCAGGTTCTGGCTTTTGGATATTTCAGAACCGGGAATTTCCTGGTAATACCAGCGCGTATCGAACGTATAACGGGAGTTCCTTTCGTCCGGCCTGGCGTCAAAGAAATATTTACCGGCCTGGGCCGCATAGAATGGCATCAGTGTTCGGTAAATAGTGCCGTTCTGTTCCCTGTCAAGGATGCGCCATCTTTTGAGGTCCCACCATATTTTGTTTTCAAACCCCAGCTCTTTCCTTCTTTCATTGCGGACGATATTAATATTATTAAGCGCGGCCACGGATGCCAGCAGATCGGCGCCTGCTCTTTCGCGTATCCGGTTGATAAGGGTGAAAGCTTCCTGCTGGTAACCCGCCCCGGTTTGCCCTGCCGCATACAGTTCATAAGCGGCTTCTGCGCGGTTCAGCAACACTTCGGCATACCGCATTTCAATCCAGGTCTGATCCGAACGGTTCTCCAGCACTTCGGAAGTAGGCCTTTCGGGATCGAGGTATTTCCGTACCGAAAAGCCGGATACGGAACAGGTGCCATCCGCGGTAAAGACGCCGCTCAGTCCGGCGGGGTTTTTCTTCGACCCGTCAGGGAGCGTGTAAGGCGTTTGTTGTGCATTGGCTGAAGACACGATATTGGCGGAAGGATAAGGCGAGGTGGAACCTTCAGGCAATAAACGGCTGATACCGCCCGTTACACTGCCGGTATAAATACCACGGTATATTTCAATGCTCTGGTTTTTGAACATATCTCCCGGAACGATCACCGTAGCGCGCAACCGTGGCTCCGCGTTTGCGAAAAGGTCCAGCGTGTTGTCGTAAAGGATGTATTTACCGCCGGCATCCAGTGTCTGAAGCGTGCCATCGGGTTTCTTCGGGATACCGTCGAACAGCTCCACGAAATTCAGCGTGGGATTCACTTCCGCGGAATACCCATTCCCTCCCATCAGCTGGCGCGGAACGTTGTAGGCATCATAACCATGAACGGTTTCGGGGTATTGATAATCTTTCACCAATATATTCTCCGGGCTGGTTTCATCAAAAAACAGGTCGATGTAATTCTGCATCTGCGCCTGTTTATCGCTTGCCGCCCAGCTTTTCAGGTAGAGGCTGTAATGACCGTCCAGCAGACCGGCCGCATCGTAGGCTGCTTTAAAATAATCATTTGCCCTGGTAGCCGGGATGCCGCAAAGCCGGTTCTGACTACCGTCGAACAGTTGTACCTGGTTGTATTTCGCGATAGAGCCCGCATACAACATGGCGCGTGATTTAAATGCGGCGGCAGTGTATTTGTTTGCCCGCCCTATCTCGCTGGAAGGTTTCATGTTTTCGTATGCGAAATCAAGATCATCGGCGATAAAGTCGTACACTGCTTCTTCGGAGGCTCTCGGGATCTTCAGTTCGTCGATACTCTGGTCCGGGTAATTCAGCACTTTATCCACGATCGGCACACCGCCGTATCTTTTCGCGAGCGCCATGTAGGTCATTGCGCGGATGAAGCGGGCTTCTCCCAGCCAATGATTCACATCCGCCTCCGGGAAACTTCCGGCATAGGAAGGCATCGTTTGCAGGAAATAATTCGCCTCGCGGATCAGCGGGTAGGCACGCTCCCAGAAGTTGAACTGCTCCGCGGTAGCGCCGTTCAGATCGCGGCTCAGCGCCTCGCCGGTGTTCGCGGGGGTAGGATTGATGATCCAGAAGTGATTGGTGCCCCTGGTGGGTGAATAACGGAAATCTTCCATCGGCAACTCGCTGTAGCAGCGGGCCATATAGATCCTTATGCCGCCTTCCGTGGTAAATACGTCTTTGTCCTGGATCACGTTCATCGGCGGAATGTCCAGGTCGGTGCAGGAAACCTGGCCGATAATGCAGACAATGACTAACAGGAATATCTTGCGTTTCATAACATTAAAATTTAACGTTCAGGCCTACGGAAAAAGTCCGGTTGAGCGGATACAAATAGCTGTACAGGGTGGCCGGATGTTCCGGGTCCACGTATTTGATATCCGTGATCGTGATCAGGTTGTAGCCGTTTATAAAAGCTCTCACGCCATGCAGCCCGATCCTTTGCGCCAGTTTTTCAGGAAGCGAATACCCTATCTCGGCGCTTTTCAGGCGCACATACGAGGCATCTTGCACGTTGAAGCCGGAGTTCTCATCCGGTACGGTGCCGGTATAGCCGTACTTCCCGGGTATCCAGCGGATATTCGGATCGTAAGGATCAGCCTTCGGATCTTCCGGGTGCCACCTGTCCAGGAACAGGGCCAGGCCGCTGCCGCCGCCCCAGAGGGATTCGCGCAGCTGCTCGTTGTATCCTATGTTCACCAGGCTGGCGCCCTGTATAAGCAGGTTCAGGTCTATCCCCCTCCAGGAGCCGCCCAGCGTAAGACCGTAGTTGACCATCGGGATGCCGTTGTACGCAATGGGATGCACATCCAGGTCGCTGATCATGCCGTCGCCATTCCAGTCTTCGTAGGAATAATCGCCGGGAAGGGTGCCTCTTCCCACGAAGGTTTTGCTGCTGAGAATGTCATCCCAGGAACCGAAACGGCCGCCCGCACCAAGACCCCAGCGGGCATTGTTAAAACGGTTGTTGGAATTCTGCCGCCAGTTTTCATAAGAGTTGCCTGCGGCTGAACGTTCCACATAACGGTTGCGAGTGCGGGTATAAGAGTAAATCGCTTTGGCGTAGTATACGAATTCCCCGATCTTGTTCCCGTGGTTCACTTCCACTTCTATCCCCTGTGAGCGGTTGCTGTTGAGGTTTTCCTGCGGCAGGGCGGCCCCCACCACACCCGGCAGGCTTTGCGCGCGCGTGGTGAGCAGGCCGGTGCCATTGCGGCGGAATACATCCACCGTTACACCGAGCAATCCCCGCCATGCATCGATGTCTATACCGATGTTCGCCGTTTTGGCCACGAACCAGGTGATATACGGATTGGGAATGCCTTTGCTTTCCAGTGAGTTGATAAACTCCCGGTCGAAGATATGCCCGGGTGGCAACTCGTTGTTGTTGCCGGCGGCAGGATACAGATAACCGGTGATGAACTGGTAGGCGATAGCGCCATCGTCCCCCAGCTCTCCGTAGGAAGCGCGGATCTTCAGGTTGTTGATCATGCGCAGCGCCGGGGAATTTTTCCAGAAGCCCTCCTCCGAAATCCTCCAGCCCACAGACGCACCAGGGAAAAAACCGAAACGTTTATCTTCCGGGAACTTAGAGGATCCATCACGGCGGAAGCTGGCTTCCAGCAGGTATTTCGACTTGTATGCATAATTCAGCCTGCCCACCAGTGCGCGGTTTGCATTGCGGTACAGGTCATTCAGGGAGGAAGACATATTGCCTTGCTGGTTTGTGCTGTTACCGGCCATCAGCTGGTCTACCGCGAGGGAAAGCTCTCGCTGGGCGTAGAAGTTATCGCCGGAGCGCACGTAGTTTTCATACAATAGCAGCGCGCTTACATCATGCACGGAATTAAACTTATGGTCGTAAGTAGCGGACAGCTGGAAGAGCGTGTTCGGCCTTTCGAAATATTCCCGCCGCAGGTTGGACGGCGATTGCTGCGCCCTGGCGGTGTATACGTCTGAGGCCCCGTCGTAGGTATATTGATTGTATTGTTGTTGGTAAAGTTTATTCGTATAGCTGTTGTAATCATAACTATACATTCCTTTAAACTTCAGCCCGTTGAGGAACGGCGCCTGGTAGGTGGCCGATACTGAAGACTGGAACCAGCGGTTCATAAATACTTTATATCCTGAAATATTCTTGTCGGACATCGCTACCGGATTCGTTCCATCCACGGGCGTATGCGCGAGATATTCGGGGTTATTGTTCGCATACACCGGTTCCAGCGGATTCTGCCGCCAGAATGAGCGGATGATCCACCAGGAGTCCTGGTAGGGTTGGTTTTTCTGATCAAGAATACCGGTGACATTCAGCTCCACGGAAAGATCTTTGGTCACTTTGCCGGTGATGTTGGAGCGTACATTGTAACGTTTGTAATTCAGATCTCCCGTCCTGAGGAAACCCTGCTGCTCCATGTATCCGAGGCTCACGTAATAACTGATGTCTTCACTGCCGCCGGAAGCGTTGAGGTTGTGCTGCATTTGCGGCACCACGTTTTTGATCACGGGCGAATACCAGTCGGTGCTTTGTTTGGAGCCATTACGGTAAGCCTCAAAATCTGCGTCGGTGTATGCCAGGCGACCGCCGTTCACGTTATGCATCAGTTTTTCGTTCACGAGGGTCATGTAGCCGATGGCGTCCAGGGAGCGCGGCAGGCCGGAGGGCGTCTGCCAGGTATAGGTTCCGTTGTAGGTAAGCTGACGGCCTGTTTTTCCGCGCTTGGTGGTCACCAGCACCACGCCGTTCGCCGCACGCACGCCGTACACAGCCGCGGAGGCGTCTTTCAGCACGGAAATATTTTCAATATCGTTCGGATCGAGGCGGGCGATATTGTCACGCGGAATACCGTCTATGATCATGAGCGGCGCACCCAGCCCGCGGATATCGAAGTTGTTGTCAAAAGACCCGGGCTCGCTGCTGTTCTGCACGATGCGGAGGCCGGGCACTTTACCCGTCAGCATATTCAGCACGCTTTCATTTTTTGTGGTGTTGATCTCCGCACTGTTCACCGATGCCACGGAACCCGTAAGGGTCGCTTTTTTCTGTACACCATACCCCACCACCACGAGGGTGGTCAACGCTTTGTTTTCCACCGCCAGCTTCGCATCCACGGTGCTTCTTTTCTGGATAGGCACTTCCTGGCTGATATAGCCGATGAAAGAGAACACCAACGTTTCATCGCCAACGGGTACGGACAATACATAACTACCGTCGTCGCGCGTGGCAGTGCCCTTGGAAGTGCCTTTCACCGCGACGTTCACACCGGGCAGCGGTTCGTTGTTTTCCCCCACCACCTTTCCTTTCACCGTAAAAGCGCTTTGGACCGTACTGCTACGGGGCTTTATCACAATGGTATTTTCCCGGATGGTATAATCCAGCGGCTGGCCCGCGAAGCAGAGCTTCAGTACTTCTTCCACCGTGGCGTCTTTCACCGAAATGCTGACCGGCCGGGCCGCCGCCAGCTGTGCATCGTTGTACAGCAGCTTATAGCCGCCCTGTTTTTTTAATTCCTGCAACACTTCTTCAACCGAAGCGTCTTTGACCCTCAGCGTGATCAACTGTGCAAATGCCGATGCCTGCACCTGCAGAAATGCGATAATACATAACGCGAAAGTCAGTTTCCCATAAATGAGGAGTTTGAATGTGTGGAACCGTTGCATAGCATACGTTTTGGCTGTGTGGTTTACAATAAATGGTATATCTGTCAATGTTAGCGGGACACCTGGATGGTGCCATCTTTCAGTTCGAAACGAATACTTTCTGTCAGCTCAAGCATCTGGAGTACGCCGGATACATTGCTGTACCGGGATATGGTGCCGGAAAAAGTGGTGCCGGGCATGCCGGCCGCGTACACGGGTTTTACATCATACCAGCGGGAGAGCTTTCGCATGATGCCCTGGATGTCTTCATTGTCAAAAATAAAAAGGCCGTTTTTCCAGGCTACTGCTTCTTCCACGTTGGCCGTGCGGGTGGTGATGGTATTGCCGATGAGCGCCTGCATACCGGGCTTGAGAAGGTGCCGGCCAGACGGGTTGCTGACCGCTACGCTGCCTTCCAGGAGGGTCACTTTACTTTTTGTTTCATCAGGATACGCCATCACATTAAAATGCGTACCCAGTACTTCTACCGAATTGCCGTTAAAAGCAACCTTAAATGGCCGGGCTTTGTCCGGCGCCACTTCAAAATAAGCCTCACCGGTAATTTCCACCTGCCGGTCCTGCCCGGTGAATAACGAAGGGAATTTCAGGGAGCTGGCGGCATTGAGCCATACACCCGTGCCGTCGGAAAGGGTGATCCTGAATTGGCCTCCCACAGGGGTGGACAGCGTATGCATCTGCACCTCTTCCGGGCTGGAGCCGGTGCTGTAGGCCAGGGCGCTGCTATCCAGCTTCACGGCCTGTATGCCTCCCTGGCTGAAAAGTATGCCGTTCGCGCTGCTGTCCAGCACAATACGCTGGCCGTTGCCAAGCGTCAGCACAGCACGGTTGCCGCCGGGAGGCCGGTCGTTTTCATGTTGCGTTATAAAAGAAGGGGAAGGAACAGTTGAAGATGATCTTGCCAGCCACCATGCCAATGCGGCTATGAGCAGTACGGCGGCGGCAGCGGCGGCCACCCTGAGCATACGTATCCGCCCGGATTTCCTCCAGCCGATCTTCCGCTCAATGGCGTCCAGTATTTTTTTCTCGTGAAGATCGGCGCTTTCAGCCAGTGCCGGCGGCACTTCCAGCGGCAGCCCGTCATCATACGCCAGCCATGCAGCCAGTTCGGCGGACTCTTCAGGAGAGATCGTGCCTTGCAGCTGTTTTTGAGCCAGGTAGCGGTAACGTTCGTTCGTGGAATGATCTTGCATCAGCAAAGAGTTTCTGATACAAGGTCAATTGAAAGGAAGGTTTCCCTGAACGGGAATGAAAATATTTTTCCGGAATTTCAAAAGAAGGTCATCAGCATCCGGGAAATAAGTTGCCCGAGGCCGGTCCGTAAAACTCTAAGCGCGCGGCTGATATGGGTTTCCACTGTTTTTTCCGAAACGTTCATATACCGGGCGATCTCCCGCTGGCTGTAGCCTTCTCCACGGAGCCGGTAAGCGATCCGGCATTTTTCCGGGAGCCCGGCTACTATTTTCTCCAGCCATTCCCGCAGCTCTTCAAATCCAAGCCATTCTTCCGTGGAGCGGTCCGCGGCGGAGAGACTACGGGCGGTATCGCGAAGATAGATCTGAGCTTTTCTTTGCCTGGCAAGGAAATTCAGGATACGGTACCTGACGGCCACCACCAGGTAACCAGCCAGTTCCTGCCGTACCTCCAGCGTTTCACGGCGCTGCCACAGGTCCACAAATACGTCCTGCACAATGCTTTCGGCTTCGGAAAGGTCCTCCAGCTTTTTCCCCGCTATGTAAAGTAATTTATCCCAGTACCTTTTATAAATCTCCCGGAAGGCATGATCCTCCCCGTTCCGCAAAAGTTGCAACAGCTCTTCATCACCGTAGAATTGTAAATTGATGTTTGCCATCAACGTAAGTATTAGATTTCGGTTTAATGGAATTGAGCCAGGTTAAAGCTACCTTACCACAAACTTAGTGCTAAATCGTTGATGCAGGGATTAAATATTTTTTTGAGTGATACGGTTGAAACGGATCTTATTCATTTTCAGCTATGGTAGCCGCCGGATCCTGATATCCCTGAACCATACCTTATCGCCATGGTCCTGGAGTGATATATGTCCGGACCGGCGCTTCCCATATTGCGGCATAACGGCAAACTTGCTTTTACCGACCAGTTTTTGCCATTCGTCGCTGCCGATCTGGTAATCCTGTACCTTTTTCCCGTTCAGCCAGTGCTGTATGTGGCCGTTCTTTACTTTCAGCCTGAAGCTGTTCCATTCCCCAGCGGGTTTTACCGCATTGACCAGCGGCGCCATCAGGTCATAGTTTGCCCCGGCCTTGTGCGTCCCTTCCGCTCCTTTTTTTGCATCCGGGTGACGGTCATCGTCCAGTATCTGTACTTCCGGGCCGGTTTCGAATACGTTTTTGTACAATGAATCTTCCGAGACATGGAAAAGTACACCGCTGTTCCCTCCTTCTGTTATTTTCCAATCCAATCGCAGATCAAAGTTTTCGTATTCCTCTTTGGTCACGATGTAGCCGCCGCCTTTTTTCGTGAGCGCCAGCGCCCCGTCTTCGATCTTCCATTCTTCGGGGAAATAATCTTTTTTATAGCCGCGCCAGTGCGCCGTGGATGTTCCATCGAACAACCTGATCCATTTGTGCCCGGATGAAAAACTCCACAGCGGCACCAGCGTGGCTATAAAACATAATATTTTGAGCATCCGCATTTGTTATGATTTCAGATGTAAATGAACAGAGGCCTTTATTTCAGCTTCGTCTGTTATCTCCCCGTTTATCCGCAGCCAGTTGCCAAAATGGGCTACTTTGCAGAAATAATACCCGGGTTTGTCTATCACGGGAAAAGCAGCACCCTCCCTGATCCAGTTAATGCCATCCGGCGATATTTCCACGTACGCGTTTACTTTAGCGTCTTTACCGTTCAGCTCTTCCACGATCAGGAAAAAGATCGCTTCTCCTGCCCATCCCGCTTCCATCGGATGTGAACTGACTGTGCCTTTAAAATGTTTCCTGCGTTCTACCGCAGATGCCTGAAAATGTCTCATATCAACTATCGATCTCTTGTTAAAAATTATTCAGCGGAAATAACCACCGAGTCCGCATAAAAAAACACGCGCCTGTCCATATCGTTTTCCACCCACATGCTGGGGTTAAACAAACCTTTGATCCTTGCATACGGAGCCGTGAGCGTGGGTTTCGTACCCCTGAGGTCAAATATCCTGTCGCCGGACTGCAATTCCACATACTCTCTTTTTTCCGTATCTATCAATAACCGCAGGTAGCTCCAGTTGATCTTATCATCGCTTTCGTTGTAACACAGGTCCTGGTAACCGTTGGGAATCCATTCAAAACCGTCAGTGGAGCCGTCCGGGTGACGGTTGCCGTACCACATCGCATCGATGCCCATTTTGCACCAGTCGTCTTCCACACCATACGCCCATTGTACGTCAGTTACATCTTTTGCCTGGAATATCTGCCAGCGGCGGACCATTTCACCGTTCACCGCATTCACATAACGCGCACCGATAAAATACCGGTACTCGTCATCCTGGATATCGAAGAAGATCCCGAATGCGCGCATCGCCTGTTCGCTCAGGCCCTGACGGTCCTGCTCGGGCGTGTAAGCGTACCACATTTCGTATTGCCGCAGCCCCCTGGGGAGATGTGTGGTGAGCCGTTTGATGCCATGAGAGAGGCTGCCGGGGGCCGGCGCTTCCGTGTAGGGGTTGGCCACGGGGCGCGTGGACAATTTCAGGGAATAGATCCCATCCATGGAGCCGTGCGTGCCCGCCAGCCTGAAACTCGCGCTGCTGAGCATCAGCGGGCCCCATTGCGTTTTGTCCACGTGGCTGTACCGGAGTGTATTAAAATCCTTCCCCACATAATTAGGATGCAGATCCATCCATCCGTTCAGCCCACTGTCAAAATCATCATAACATATGATCTTCTTTAACGGCTGATATTTGCCTAAACCTGCGTCCAGCGCAATCACTTGTTCCATATATTTATTTTTCTTTTTCTTTTAGATGATCGTTGATGGAATAATACGTCAGCCCCTGAAGCCCTCTTCTGCCGGGGAATATGCAGCTGGCGATATAACCGATGATATAACAGCTCAGGAACCCGATAGCGCTGTACAGCCAGAAACTAAGCGGGGTCATCGTTTTCACCAGGTACAGTATCAGCCCGCTGCTGACCGCGCCTATCAGCGCGCCGGTGGCATTCGCTTTCCGGGTGAAAATGCCCAGCATAAACAAAGCGGTGGAAGCACCGATAAAGAGGCCGGTGATCTCCTGGAATACGTCCAGTATGGAATTGACATCCATAAACACCAATACCAATGAAAGCCCCGTGGCAAAAGCACCAAGAATCACCGTTGCGATTTTGGCAACCCTGGCCGTTTGTTTCTGGGTGATATTCTTTTTGAACCTGCCGTAAAAATCCGTTGTAAAAATGGTAGCCACACTATGTATGGAACCTTCCAGCGTGGACATAGACGCGGCAAAGATCGCCGCGATGATCAGCCCGCTAAGCCCTACGGGAGCACGTTGCGCGATGAACATCGGCAAAATCCCATCAGAAGCTATACCGGGGTTGAGCTGATCAGGATGCTGTTTGTAATAAATGTACAGCGCCGTACCCAGGCCGTACACGACCAGGGCCCAGGGGATCGAAACCGCTACATCCGCCCATACGCTGCGTTGCGCCTGTTTGAGGCTGCTGGTGGTCATATACCGTTGCACCACCGCCTGGTCGCTGGTGAGATTGCCCAAACGGATAAATATATTCCCGACAAGGATCACCAGCAGCGAAGAAGATGCAAAATCCCAGTTCGCCTCTCCCAGGCTGAATTTGTGATCAGCGATGCCTTGTGTGAAAAAATCGCCCAGCCCGCCTTTTAAACCGGCAATAGCCAACACAATACACACAATAGCGCCGCCAAACAACAATATAGCCTGCGCCACTTCTATCCAGATCACCGCTTCAATGCCGCCAACGACGGTATACGCGGTGCTCAGCACTCCCATGATCAGGATACAGGTGATAGTATCCAGCGGGGTAACCGCTGAAAGCGCCAGCGACGGCAGATAAAGCACCAGCCCCATACGCGCCAGCTGAAACAGTACAAACACCGATGCCGCAAATAGCCGCGCGCCGGAATTAAAACGTTCTTCGAGATAATGATAAGCACTCGCAACATTGATCTTCCTGATAAACGGGATGTATGCGCGCGTCACGACGGGTACCGCGATAAACCAGGTGAATACCCCGGCGAAATATGCCCAGTTCACGGCATACGCCTTTGCCGGAATACTCATAAATCCAATGGCGCTTACCTGTGTAGCCATAATGCTGATGCCCGCCGCCCAATATGGAATGTTTTTACTGCCAAGCAGATAATCGCCTGAGCTTTGTTTTTTCTTTGAAAAATAAAAACTCATCAGGCCCAGCCCCACGAGGTAAAGCACCAGCGTGCTGTAATCGATCCAGCCGAATTTGCTTTTCTGCTGGGAGGCTTGCAGCGTAGCAGCCTGTATCTGGCTGGTGCGTACGCCCGGGCGAAGTTCCCCACCGGCGAGCAGCAGCCGGCTGTTCCAGCGGACTACGGCAGCGCCCGCCACTCCCGCGGGCATGTGGCTGAATGTCGTCCAGGTATTGGTGATGGTGTGGTACGCCAGCACCTCTTTTGTCATGTGGTAATTTCCCTGCAGCTCAACAGCTCTCTCCGCATCGTGCCCGTCCGATCCACTGAAAAGAAGGATATGCGTTTGCCCGATCGGAATCAAAGAGCTATAAAATGCCGCTCTCGGCAATGCTTCGACAGGTTTCCATTTATTCCGCCGCGTATCGTAGGAGAAAGCGTCTTTCAGATATCCGGCCGCTCCTTTGCCACCGAAGAAATACAAGCAGTCGTACTCCCCGTTGCTCTGGGCGGTCATGGCCGCGCCGAATCTTGCAGCACCGGGCCATGCTGGCAGTGATTGCCATTGCCTGTTGCTTTCCGGCGAAAGATCCAGCCGCCAGAAAAGCTGCTGTGGATTATTATTTCCATCCTGGCCGCCCGCGATATAAATGTGATGGCCAATCCTCGCCGCAGACAGAGAAGCAAGTGCCATGGGAAGCCGGGGAAATATTGTGTCAATACCGACGCTGCCCGATGATGGAGTCCATTTCAGGAAAAACACCCTGTCCGATGTAGTTTTGCCATCTGTTCCGCCCAGTACCAGCAAACCGCCGTCCAGGCTCACTACCGCGGCATTAGCTACAGGTGCGGGCAATCGGCCTGCTTCTATCCATTCTTTTGTGTTTTCGTCTTTCGCTACATAAATACGGTCGTAGACAACCTTTTGCCCGCCTTCCAGGATAGGCCTGTCAAAATTATTGCCGCCGGCAATGATCAACGCCCCGTTGCTGACGCCCGCGATGGCGTGGCTAAGCCCTTCTTTTACCGGCAGATCGCCGGATTTGTCCCAGGATAACCCCTGCGCAGTTGCCTTTGCGGGGATTATCATACATGGGACCACACACAGGACTAATAAATATTTCTTCAGATATCTCTGCATATTACTTTGAATTTTCAAGCAGCCACTTTAAGCTGAACCGTACGAGTGAAACTGTGTCCGGCATGTGTTTTGCACCACCATGACCGTATAAACAGATGATGCTTTTATCCGGCAGCACAGCCAGGTCCGAATACGTGGCACTTCCTTCCTGGAGCAATTTGCTCACGGGCCAGGTCTCACCTTCATCTTTACTTAAACGGATAGTCAGGTCCCGCCTCTTGCCTGGATTGGCAGGTTGGGAAACAAGAATGATGTTTGGTTTTAATGAATAACGCGTCAGGCCGATATCGCAGACGGTGCCGGCAAGACCTTTGTCGTACACGATGGGAGACGACCAGCTGAGGCCTTTGTCTTTACTGATCACCCTCGCCTGGAACGAGCCGTTCTGCGAAGTATGCGTACGCCCGATCAGCATGATATCACCATTCTTTTTCTCTACGATCTGCGATTCATTAAATTCCCCGACAGGAGCATCTCCGCCCAGCTTCCACGTTTTCCCGTGATCATCGCTGTAAATGCAGTTCACACCGTACTTCCGCTCCGCCGCGGCAAAGGAAATGGATTTCCGGTGCCACACCGGAACAACCAGCCGTTTGTTTTTCAGCTGAATGCCATGACCCGGGCCTGGCAAATGAAATGTCCATCCGTGCTGATTCCCGTCGAAAAGGCGGGTGATCTCCGTAGCACCAGACCAGGATTCGCCATCGTCTTTACTGGTCATGTAAAAGACCTGTGTGCTGTCGTTCCGGTGGTTCAGGGCGTAAAAAAGAAACAGCTCGTTTGTTTTATTGTCCTGCACAATCGTCGGGTTGGTCCAGGACTGGCCGTTTTCACTTTTCATGAGGGTCTTTGAGGAGAAGGTATTACCGCCATCCGTACTGCGTTTTAGAGCAATATGATGGGCGCCGTCGTCCGCGCTTTCGGTGATCCGCGCTTCCGCAAATGCCAGTATCGTACCCTTCGTGGTGACTGCCAGGCCGTAAACGAAATGAGCCAGTATATTATCCTCATTTGCTTTCCACAGCACCGTCCTGCGCACGGAATCCTGTCCTTTTGCGAACAGTGCGCACAGCAGCAGGATTGTTGTGAGTATCTTTTTGATATTTACCATTCCGGGTTTTGTTTAATCTTTGGATTGAGTTTGACTTCATTGGCAGGTATAGGGAAAAGCAGGTGTTTATCGCTCACGGGGTACGTCGGATGGATCGCTTTGATAGTCTGTACCAAACGTTTTGTTCTCACCAGGTCAAACCAGCGATGTCCTTCAAATCCCAGCTCCAGCACTCTTTCATTCAGCACCGCATCGCGGAACGATTCTTTTGAGAGGCCTTCCAGGTCCGCGGGTATGGCCGATGGATTTACACCATCCCTGTTCCTCGCCCTTGCCCTGATAGCATTGATCATGGTATATGCATCGGCTGTGGGGCCGGAAATTTCATTCAATGCCTCCGCCCTCATCAGGTACACATCCGCCATTCTCAATACTACAAAATTGCCGGAGAAAGCAGCCGCATCGCGGGTGCTAGCGTTTTTATTGATGTACTTCCTCGCGGGGCTGGGATAAGGCACGGCAAGCTGCTGCCAGGTAATGGTGTTCCCGTTTTTATCCGGTCCGGATGTATAAAACGTACATTGTTTGCGGTAATCGCCGTCCGGGTATTTATTAAAATAATCCACTTCAGCAGCGATGGAGCCGCCATCGGATGCGGCCTGTCCGGGAACCACAAACATTCCTCTCGGTAATGAGAACGCACCCAAAATGCTGTGCTCTCCGGAAGAGATCAGTACGCGGTCACCCTGCCATTCGAACAAAGATTCCCTGTTAAATTCATCTTCCGCACCGGTCGCTTTTTCATAGTCCGGCAACAATGTATGCTGCGGCATAACAATCACCTCGCTGCACAGGTCCGCACATTTCTGGTAATCACCCGCCTGTGCCGCAACGGACGAAGCCCTTGTAAGATACACTTTAGCGAGCAACGCTTTGGCGGCGCCTTTCCTGGCGCGGCCGTTCTGGTTAGTTGGCGCAAGGCGCTCGGCAGCGTAGTTAAGGTCTTCAATGATCTGGCCATACACATCAGCAGCAGGCGATCTTGCAATGTCCACTTCGCTGAGAGAAGTCACCTCAATCGTAACCAGCGGCAGATCGCCCCACAACCTTACACCATAAAAATAATTCATTGCACGCAGGAACCGGGCTTCGGCCAGGTATTGCGACTTCAGGGAATCATTCATTGTTATCCCGGCTACACGGTTTATAACAATATTGGTGGCGTTGATCGCCGCATACATATTATTCCAGACCCTGGACACATCGTCGTTGTCCGACACGTAACTGAATTCATCCAACGGCTTCTGCGCGGTGAGCGTGGGGGCCAGCGCTTCGTCCGAGGCATACCAGGTGAGGTACTGAAGCCTTCTTGCAATAAAAGTTTCACTATTGCTGCCTAGCGCATCGTAAGCGCCTGTAAGGGCAATGAATGCGTCCTCCGCTGTTTTGTAATAGTTCTCAGGCGCCAGGAAGCTCTGTGGTTCCTCTTCCAGGAATTTACTACAGGATGTGAACAACACACCCGCCAGTATACAAAGAAAAATATGTTTCATGATTGGATCCGTTTTTTGTTTAAAACTTCAGGTTGACACCGAACATCAGCGTAGTAGCTGTAGGATAATCCCCGCCGCCGTCGGGGTCATACCCGATGTAATCCGTACTTGTCAAAAGATTCTGCCCGGACACATACACGCTCGACCCCGCCAGCTTCGGCAACAGCGAGGAAGGGAAAGTATAACTGAGCTGCACATTGCGCACTTTCAGGTAAGACGCGCTCATCAGCTGGTAAGTAGACGTGAGCACATTACTGTATCCCGCCCTCGGGATATTACTTTGCGTGTTTTTATCAGACCATCTGTCCTGGAGCTTCACGGATTTATTACCGGAATCTGAAGGATCGGTCAGACCGGTATTTTCCACCCTGTCCGCACCTGCCGCGCCCTGGAGGAATACTGTCAGGGAGAAATTTTTATATCCGAAGGAACTGTTGAACCCGTAAATGAATTCAGGGAGGGAATTACCCATCACGATCCTGTCATCCGCATTCAGAAAACCATCCTGGTTTACATCCCTGTATCTTGCATCTCCTGGTTTTACATTCGTCTGTGCGGTCTGCGCGTCGATTTCGGCCTGGTTGTGGAACACGCCTTCATACACATAACCCAGGTAATTGCCCGGAGGGTAACCTACGAACAAAGTAGTAGAGGTAGCGCGGCCCAGGGAGGTCACCTCCGCTTTGTTTCGCGCGAAATTCAGATCGGCCGTCCAGGTGAAATCACCGGTGAAAATATCTCCGCCAATGTTTGCCTCAAAACCTTTATTCTGCAACCCTCCCGTATTGTACAACGCACTGCTGTAACCGGAGTAAGCCGGCAGATCCACTGTGAACAACAGGTCGCGGGTATCTTTTTTATAATAATCCGCGGTCAGCCGCAAACGGTTATCAAAGAACGCAAGATCCAGCCCGATATCCCATTGCGCTGTTTTTTCCCACTTCAGTTCACCATTGGCCAGCCTCGTATGGCGGGCTGCGGGCACCAGTTTATTGTCGAAGATATAGGTATTGGAAGTGGTAAGCGTAGCAAGCGATTGGTAGCTGCCGATCTCCTGGTTACCCGTAAGTCCGTAGCTGCCCCTGATCTTCAGATCGGAAAGGAATTTCAGGTCTTTCATAAACGGCTCTTCAGACAAGCGGTACCCCGCAGCCACGGAGGGAAAATATCCCCATTTGTTTGCCGCGCCGAATTTTGAGGAACCGTCCGCCCGGAAGGATGCGGTAAGCAGGTATTTGTCATTGTACTGGTAATTCACCCTTCCGAGGAACGATGCCATAGCCCATTCGTTCGCCGAAGAGTTGATGATCGTGGAGCCGGTGGCGCTGCCGATGGAATTCACGCCGAGCCTGTCGTCCGCAAAGCCTGAAGGTTCCGTGGTAGTGCTGAAATCCTGTTCTTTTTGCCAGGAAAAACCGCCCAGTACTTCCAGGTTATGTTTTTCCCGGAAGACCTTTGTGTATCTCACCGTATTTTCATTCAGCACATTGGTCACTTTTCTTTCACCGATCATGCCCAACCCGTTCAGCAAACCGCCGATGTAGGTAGTGGCTTTGGGATAGTACTCCTGGTTGTTCCTGTTGATGAGATTGACGCCCAGCAATGATTTGAAAGTGAGATTTTCCAGCGGCTTATATTCCAGCGATACATTCCCGAGAAAATTATCGCCCTGCAGTTTGTTTTTGATGGTCATTAATGAAGCTACGGGACTTTCCGCCTTTGCGGCATTGTACCAGTAATCTACGTATTCCCCGTTTTCGTCAAACACGGGAACAGTGGGTGAAGTAGCATATATTTTTTCACCGACGGACCGCACATTCCCGCTGCCGGCACCGCTGGTCGGCACCGATTTATTGATGGTGCGGGAAAAAGAAAGTGATTGGGAAAATTTGACTTTTTCGCTGAGCCTGGCATCCGCGTTTACCCGGAAAGAATAACGTTTCAGGTTTGAATTGATCACGATACCGTCCTGGTTAAAATAGTTGCCGGAGACAAAATATTTCAGGTTGCCTTTTGCGCTTGACAGCGAAACCTGGTGATTCTGAATGGCGGCGGACCGGAACAGTTCATCCTGCCAGTCCGTGCCTTTACCAATGGCTGCGGGGTCCGCAAAAGGAGCAGGCAGGTTCCGCGTCCTTGCCCAGTCGTTCAGGTATTCCGCATGCTGCTGGCCGTCCATCAGGTCCAGTTTATTGGCAACGGTCTGTACGCCATAATATCCGTTGTAATCGACCGTCATTTTATTACCTGATCCCCGTTTGGTGGTAATGATAATCACGCCGTTCGAGCCTCTTGAGCCATAAATAGCCGTTGCAGAAGCGTCTTTCAGCACCTGTATGGATTCAATGTCATTCGGGTTGAGCGAGGCGAGCGCGTTGGTTGGGGTAAATGTCCCGTAGGAAGTGCCCGACGGGTCTTTGCTGTTGTTGTACACGGGCACATCGTCGATCACAAAAAGCGGCTCGTTGCCCGCGTTCAGCGAGCTGGCGCCCCTGATCCGGATGTTCAGCCTGCCCCCCGGCGCGCCTGAAGCCTGCGACACATCCACGCCCGCGGCCCTCCCCTGTATCAGCTGGTCTACGCTCACGGCCGGCTGGTTTTTGATCGTGGCCGCCGAAATGGAAGCGATAGAGCCGGTAATGTCTTTCCGCTGCTGTGTGCCGTATCCCACTACCACTACTTCCTGTACGGAAGATGATATGATATCCATCAGGATCTCTATTTCCGATCGTCCCCCGATGCTGATTTCCGTTGTTTTGTACCCGACGTAAGAAACGATCAGCGTACCGTTGGCATCTGAAACGCTGATCTTATAATTTCCCGCGGAATCCGATTTGGCGGCATTGCCTGTTCCTTTTTCGAGGAGGCTTGCCCCCGCGAGCTTTTCACCGTTTTGTGCGGCGATGGTGCCCGTGATAACCCGTTTTTTTTCCTGCGCGCCTGTGGAAAACGCGAGCAGTACGCAAAGCGTAAGTAACGTGGAGAAGATTCTCTTTTTCATGTCTTGATGTTTTTACTGTTGTGATCTGGCGGCCATCATTTTGTCTGTTTCCTGGAGGCTGAAGCGTGTGCTGACCACCGAATTTTTATTTTCTCCGGGGCGATATTTGATATAGGTGGTGGCTACAAACGTCTGGTCCGGCAGCAACTCGATGCCGCTGTATCCGCAATCCCAGGTTTTATAGCTGTGTAATAATTTGATGCGGTACTGGCCGGGTTGTTTGTTGATGATATCCTCGTATGTTCCAACCCAGGCCACATAGGCGTTTTTGGTGGGACTGTTTTTTCCCGTATCCCTGAAAACCACTACCAGTCTCCCATCCGCGCTATACTTCGCTTTATGACGGTCTCCCCATAATGCTTCCGGTAATGGCGCCGGCACAGACCAGGTGGCACCTTCATCGTTGCTCACCATGTAGAGGGATACTTTTTTTTCATTCTCTCTAATCATACACAGCAGCTGTTTCCCGGAGGGTGATCGGACAATCTCCGGCTCGCAGGGCTTCAGGCCGGCGGTATCCAGAATAGTGCGCATCGGCTCCCAGGTGAGGCCGCCGTCGCTGGAGACGCTTTGTGCGAGGATGCACGATTTTTGCTCCACCATTTCCCCGGGCCTTCTCCTATTGGTCATGCCCAGTAACTTTTTGCCGCCTTCAATGGGAATGATGGTGCAGAATGGCATCCCGACAGGCCCCAGCCCATTGCCTTTCATGGTGCTCCAGTTCCTGCCGTCAAAGATGGCCTGCTGCATATTTTTATCCGGGCCGCTGCCGGCAAATACGATGAGGTGCTGTTTCCCCGTGGGATCGGGCAGCAGGTAAATGGCGGGGCAATTCGCGGCGGTGATCCAGTTGGAGGGAACAGGCTGATTGTTCCAGGTGCGGCCGCCATCGTCGCTTCTTTTGAGCGGGCCGCATTTGCCGCCGTGGCCATAGGTCCATACGCAGTAGATGGTTTTCCCGTCCGGCATCAGTGCGGTGGTAGGCTGCCCGTTATAAATATCTTTTGTACCCTGCGCAACGATAACATGGCGGGCGGTATCAGCGGATAAATCCAGGACAGGCAAAAACTCCTTATCAATAAGTGAAGGCAATAGGAGTCTTGTAAGCAGTAAATACATGCTTATACTCATAACTGTGGAGGATTGAGTTGAATGAAGTGGAATTGTTATTTGTACTATATGTACTACATATAGACAAAATAAAAGAGAATTTTTAAGTTTTCCTAATTTTTGAGGAAAATTCTGGCAGGGAAAAGATAGAATGGCGGGACCCGAAGGTATTCAAACACGCGGGAAGGCAGGCCATGCCCATATTCACGGGGCGGACAGGCATGAAAACAAATGCTGAAAACCGCTGGTTATTATAACAGGCAGCGCTTATTAAGCAACAATTATATAACGGAATAAAACCTGTGTGATTATTTCAACCGGTCGAAGTGAGGTTTGAGATGTTCGTACATGCCTTTTTTGAAATCCTCTTTGGTGCCGTTCTTCAGGATATCCACCAGCCCGCGGTGGTCCACTTTGCCGCTATAGGGTTTATTCACAAGGGTGATAACGTAGGCGAATATCGGGAGCAGCATGATCTGGAACCGTTTGAGCGTACTATTGCCGGTCATTTCGTAGAGTTTGCCGTGAAAGGCAATTTCGTTCTTTACGAGGAAGGATTTGTCTTTATTGATCTCGCTGTTGGCGATCTTTTCCAGTTCATCTATATCCCCTTCGGTCATGCGGGCGTACAGAAGGTCCGCAAGCCCCATTTCCAGGACAAGGCGCAGTTCAAAAATATCCCGGAGGGTGATATCGTCGATCAGCAGCGGATCAAGCACGCGTTCGAAAGCCAGGAGGATATCCGGACTGGCAAGGACTGCTCCTTTCCGTTTACGGGTTTCGATCATTCCCAGCATCCGGAGCCGGCTAAGGGCTTCTCTTACCACATTGCGGCTAACCCCCAGCGCTTCCGCCAGATCTGTTTCTTTGGGCAGCGGGTCTCCAGGTTTGAGAGACATTTTTTTCAGATATTGCCTGAGCTTCACTTCCACATCGTCTGCCATCGTATTGGCCTTTACGCGCCCCAGGTTTTTGCTCAGATCATTTATAAACTCTTCATTCATCTTGCCCGATTAACTTTGCTATTATGTACTACAAATATAGTAAGGTTCTTTTGCTAAAATGATCAACAAGTATAAATAATTATAAATCAATAATATACATACATATTATACCTTCTCCCGCCGATATGTTACGCCAGGTAAGTTAAGAAAAGTAGCCGCAATCACGCTTTTTCTCCATTTTTGACCCTTTCTTAAACTATAAAGGCCTCCTTTCGGAAGCCTTTATATACGGATTAAATGCATCTATTTATTATAGGGAGTAACCAACAGTTTATATTTCCCATCCGTCAGCAACTTCTTTTGGAAGGAAATTTCCAATTGCTTTTTTTCTCCTTTAAATAAGGTGAAGTAGTTATCGTTCATGATCGCCGGCAATACACGCTCATTATTATCAGTCCTCACCAGTTGCACATGTATGGCAAATGCCGGGGAGGAAGCAGGGTTGGTAATAGAAGCCGTTATATAAGAACTGTCTCCGCGCTGCGCGATCGTCGATGTTACTTTCAAGCGGGCGGCGGGCAGTTTTTCAAGCGCGGTATAATCCGCCATGCGGCTGCTTCTCCAATAAAAATTCTCCGATTGCAGCGTGCCATTGGCATCTTTCAGTAGCAGGCGGATAAACTGCACATCGGACAATGCATTGCTCCGTTTACCATACACTTCAAAATCATATAGCGAATATCCCCATTCGGTGGCGCGTTTGCGCCCCAGCATACGCACGTAGCGGGCTGTTATCGGTTTGAAAGTGATGGTTTCAAGCCCGCCCTTGCCGGCATCACTTATATGTACATCCTTCCACGACAGCGCATCATCCGATACCTGAAGGTTGTAAGCGCGCGCATAGGCTGTCTCCCAATGCAGCAGTACACTGCTGATCTCCTGGCTGGCGCCAAGGTCCACATACACCCATTCATTGTCTGAATAACGGCTGCTCCAGCGTGATCCCGTGCTGCCATCCGCTACTGCCCCTGCCTCACCGCCTTCGGGTGAAAACGAAGAGGCAACCGCCTGTTTTTTAAACGCAAGGTTGTCAATATTAAAATTCAGGTCAAAACAACCGGTAGCCGTATTGGAAGCGGCACTCACCGTTACTTTTTTGCCAAAAGCCCTGGCAGGCGTTCCATCCAGTTTGTACACGACCGCTTCGGCCTGCAGCCCGCTAAGATCCCGCAACGTGGTATTGATCACCTTTACCGAGTTATCCGCGGCACTCCATTGTATATGCAGCGGCTCGCAGGCTTTTTTCACACCCCAGTAAGCGCCGGTGAGATCGTAATAATAATCGTAGGTCTGCCATACCAGGCTCGGATAAGCGGATTGGCTCATCCAGGTCATGATGCCGGATGCATCGTTCCACATGTGATGCAGCCAGCCTTCGTACATGGCCTGGTTGGTCTGGATGTTCACCAGCTGGGCTTTCCGGCAGTAGTCTTCAATGCCCGTTGCCGTACCGTAACTTTTATTGACCGCATCGTCATAGCGGTCCGGGCCGGCGTTAGCTGCGGAAGGGCCGAAGAAATGAAGGTCCCACATCTTGTTGCGCGGCCACCAGCTGCTGTCTGGTATGAATTTTTTGAAACTCTCAAAGGACGTGAACACGGCTGTGCCTATTTCTGTACGCAGCCCCCAGCCTGGCGTACCGCCAAAACCTCCGGGGTATTTTGTAAAATACCATGCGGGAACAAAGTTCGTCCAAGGGCCGCTGCCCGTTAATCCATCGGAATGCGAGTTCGCCTGGTAAAGACGGTCGTTGCCATCGTAGGTACTTACGTTTTCCTTCAGCCAGCCATTCAGCGGCGGCAGAGGATACCCTTCGTTGTCGCCGCACCATACGGCGATGCTGGGATGATTACGCAGTCGTTTGATCTTTTCCACCGCGTTCCGGTTAAACGCAAATACATCCTTCGGCAGGTTGGGATGGGAGTTCAGCCAGAAGTCATCCCATACGAGGATGCCGTATTTATCGCAGGCATTGTAAAACTCTTCGTCTGTGGTGCTGCCGATCCAGTTGCGGATCATGTTAAAGTTCATTTCCTTATGCAGCTTCAGCTTTGTATCATATTCGCTTCCGCGGCAGCGCAGCATGTATTCGGACATTCCCCAGTTACCGCCTTTGACGAAGATGCGTTTACCATTGATATGAATGTGCAGTACACCGCCCAGTGTATCGTAGCTGTATTGTTTTACACCAAAAGTGATCGTTTTGCTGTCTGATACATTTTCCCCGGAAACGAATTGCAGATCGCAGGTATACAACGGCTGACCGCCATAACCATTGGGCCACCACAGCTGCGGATGCTCGATTTCAGGATGGAACGAAACGTGTTCAGACTGCCCCGCGGCTATTTTTATTTTCTTCGTGAATTGGATATTCCCCGGCTGGATCGTACCGGATACAGTACCCTCCTTTGTTTCACCGGAATGATTATCCAGTTCCATGCTGATGCTCAGTTTTGCCCGCGAGGTATCCGGCAGCGCCGTACGTATCCAGGGATCGGTGATGGTCACCGGTCCGGAGCTGCCCAGGTACACGTCATCCGTAATCCCCATATTGAGGCCGGGCACATAGGGCATCCAATCCCAGCTGGCGCTTGAAATGTAAGTGGGGCTTGAATAATTCACGATCGGCGTACCAGGCCAGCTCACAAGCAGGGCCAGTACATTCGGTTTACCTTCCCGTAAAATACCGCTTACATCAAACTTGCCCCGGTCCATAAAACCATCCAGCAACCCAAGACGCTGGCCGTTCAGGAACACTTCGGCTTTGCGGTTCACGCCTTCAAAATTAAGCCATTGTTTTTCCCGCGTTTTACCGGCGGGTAGCGTAAACACTACCCTGTACCAGAAATCACGGTCGTATTTTGTTTTATCAACCTTGTAAATGTTATCGCCAAAATTGGGATCTTTCTCCTGTCCCGCTTCTACAAACGACCCGAACACCGTGCCCGGCACAATGCCTTTTACCCAGTTGCTATCGTCAAACCCCACATCATGCAACGCAGGTTGTGAATGTACTTCCGCTGCCGCCTTTATTTTCCAATGCACATCCTCATTGCTGCTGTTTAAACTGATCGTCCTGTCCTGCGCCTTTGCTGCCAGGCCTGTTATGATCAACAAACCCAGCAAACCTTTTCCTTTCTTTTTGAACATGTTTATTAATTATTTCCAGTTGAATACGCGTACAAAATACGGCCGGTAACGGTCTGCACTGCCGGGTTTGTTGAAGTTGCTGGCAAAATCCACGGGGTTGATGTTATAGGAAATCACCAGTTCCCCTTCCCTGCTCAGCGCATGATGCACGAATGCATTGTAGCTGATAAAATCGCCGCTGTACTTGTCGGGAATATGGTAGAGCGTGCGTTTGTTTGTCCACGGCCCTACCGGACTGTTCGCCTCCTGGATATAAATATCCAGCCCAAAGATGTTTTGTTGTGATACGAGATAATATTTCCCGTCCTTATAAAACACGTTCGGCTGTGTAATGTCATTGCAGACGTTATATTTCACCGGCGTGGCGCTCCATCCGTTCTCCCCGTAATATTCCCATGCCCCGTTCAGATCGTTGCCCGCCGCGCGGGCCACGTACATAAATGAAGTGAGATAACCGTTTTCGGTGCTGTACATATAAGTATACCCATCCGGCGCTTTCATGCTGCCCGCGCTATAGTTGCTGGACAGGTCCTTGTCTTTGACAAGCTGGCTGAGCTGCATGGACGGCAGGTCAAAAATGGCCAGGTCTGTGCTCACATGCGCAAAATCCCAGGTACCGTTGCCGGTTTTCCTGACATGGCTGAGCAGCATCTGGAACTTCCCATTATGCACCTGCCCGGCTCCGGGCCAGTACCAGTCCTGGTCTTCAGGTGCATTGCCATATTTGATCCAGGTTTCGCTTTGGTTTCCTGAACCGGGGTTCAGCTGGAAAAAACTTTGAAGGGAAGTATCCAGTTGCAGATGTGCGGCGTTGCGGCGCATCACGTTGTTCGTCCTGTTGCGGTCCGTGCTTACCTGCCCGAAAAAACTATCCTGGAATGACCATATGATGCGGCCGTCAGGCAGCAGTACGGAATAACAGCCGTCTCCGCCGTTCCAGTGCTGGTAACGGGTGAGGTAGTCATTATAATCCAGGTCGCTGTATACCGTCACGCGCGGGTCCCACCTGCCATTGCCCTGCAACAGTTCCAGGCGCGGGCCCGTAGCCAGTTCATTCCTTTTCAGTATACGCACGTACCAGTTCTTAACGATCCCGGCTTCGGACGTGACCCGGTAGGTATAACGGTTGCCTTTGGAGGCAAAATCAACTTTCACACCCCGCGCAGGTAATACGGTAGCCCCTTTGGAAACGGTTACCAACGGGCTGACGGCGCCCAGGTCCAGGTCGTCTTCCGCATATACCGTAATGGCAGCGGAGTCTGTACCGTTTACGATCTCTGTTTCCCCGGACTGGCCTTCGGCAAGCCTGAAGGAAATAATAGCGCGCTCCTGGCTCATGTAGCCGTCCAGCGGGTTCTTCATACAGGATGTGAGAATGCCGCCGGCTATCAATAACAATATCATTTTGTGCATGATGTCTATTTAAAACCGATCTGGATACCCAGGTTCACTACACGCTGGTTGATGTAGGCATCGCCCGCCGTGTTGCTACCCACTTCAGGGTCCTGCTGGTATTTATCGTAGTTGGTCCAGGTGAAAAGATTATACGCGCTCAGGTAAAGCCTCGCATTGTTGATACGTTTGGGCAGCCAGCGGCTCGGCATCTGGTAACCCATGTCCACCGTTTTCAGGCGTACATACCTTGCATCTATCAGCCAGAAGTCGGACATGTAGGTGCGCGCGCTGTTTACAGTGGTCGGGTTGCTGGTGAGTCGCGGAAATTGTGCGTTGGCTGCATTCTCCGGCGTCCATCTCTCCTGGTGAATGGGCTGGAACTGGCTCTGGAAGGTTTCGATACCCGTGCCCACTACGCTGAAGCTGTAACCAAAGGAACCCTGGAACAGCAGGTTGATGCTGAAACCTTTGTAATTGACTCCGAGCGTAAGCCCCAGTACAGTGCTTGCAAGGTTCGGTTTGCCGATCGGCCCCTGGTCGTTGTTGTCAATTACACCGTCGCCGTTGATGTCTTTGTATTTGAGATCGCCCGGCTGTATAGGATATTCGGTAAGCGGCGTGGCAGGTTTGTCATGCGCATTGGCCTGTATCTTCGCCACATCGTCCGGCGTGTAATAACCAAGGAAAGTGTAGCCGAACGGCTGATCGATCGGCAGGCCCGTTTGCCGCAGCCATGGATAGGCCGGCTGAGCTTCGTCCCTGAACAGCACTTTGTTCTTGAAGTACTGGAATACGAGGCTTGTATTGAAGTTCACACTGCGAATGCTTCCTCGGTAGTTCACCTGCCCGTCAAAACCGGTATTGCTGGTTTTTGCCACGTTGGTGGGACTGAAACCTACACCCAGCATATTGGGCACGGAACCTTTGCGCACCAGCTGATCATACCGGATATCATGAAAATAATCCACGGTAAAAGAGAGTTTATCCTTAAACAGGTTCACGTCGATCCCTACGTCCGCCTTTTTTGCTTTTTCCCATGTCACGTCCAGGTTTCCTAAATCGCCTTCGTAGATGGAACCATTCGAGGTGTGGCTTTCCCCGAAAGAATAACCGCCGCCGTTCTCATACTGCTGACGGAAAAGGTACCGGTTGCCCGAGGTCACATCCGAACCTACCACACCATACGAGCCACGCAGTTTCAACAGGCTCACGAAACTGACATTATCCTTAAAAAACGGCTCCTGCGATATACTCCAGCCGATGCCCACCGCGGGGAAAAATCCATTTCTTTTCTTCGCCTGGAATCGGTCTGAACCATTGTAGGCGCCGTTGAAGTCGATCAGGTATTTCTGTTTGAAATTATAACCGGCTTTGAAAGAAAAACCCCTGAAGTTCGCCGGGATGTCCGACTTGAAGGAATAACTCTGCCGGTTGTACAGCGCCAGCGCGTTCAGGGCATGATCACCGAAAGTGCGGTCGTAGCTCAGGAACGCCTGTGTGTTGATATTGCGGCTGTAAAGATCCGTATTCCCCGTTACACGATAGGATTGCAGGCGGTAATTTCCACGCGGGTCCAGCGTATACGACTGATCCACGGGATTATAATAAAATGAAGGCGGTTCCGCTTCGCGGAACAGATTTCTTGAATATTGCTCAATACCCGCATAGGCCACGCGCCCGGTCAGGGAAAGACCTTTGGTCAGAAAATCGAGTTGCTGCGTGGCGCCGAACAGTACGTTGAAGTCTGTTCTTTTGCTGCGGCTGTAACCGCCGTTGGCCAGCCTGGCGTTGAGCGTGGGCAGCGCGTCTTTTGTATCCGCGGCGTAGGCGTAGCTGCCATTCGGGTTCATCAGCGGCGCTGAGTAAGGATGTATCTTTTCAAAATTATATACTTCAGACACCACGTTGGCCGAGCGCGGCTGGTTGATATCGCCAAAGCGGGTGGTAAGGTCCAGCCGGAGCGTCAGCGTTTTGGTGGCGCGCATATCGAGGTTGGAGCGGAAGTTGTACCTGCGGAAAAAATAGTTGGTGTTCACCTCATTCCTCGGATCGGAAAAGTCTTTCACCAGGCCGTTTTGCGTAAGAAAACCGCCGGAAACAAAATATTTCACTGCTTCGGTACCCCCTGATATATCTACATTGCTATTGACCTGGTAGGCGTGTTTTTTAAATACGGCATCGTACCAGTTGATGTTCGGATGGCCGAAAGGGTCTTCCCCGTTCTGGAACAGCTCAAGATCGCGGTCTGTAAACCTCAGCGGCAATCCATCGTTTTTGTAGGCTTCGTTGACCAGCACCGCTGTGTTGTAAGAGTCGAGGAACTGCGGCGTTTTCACCGGCGACTGCTGGCCGGATTCCACGCGGAGGTTCACCTGCGGGCGTCCGCTTTTACCACGGCGGGTAGCCACTACCAATACGCCGTTCGCGCCTTTGATACCATAAATCGCCGTGGTGGAGGCATCTTTCAGGATGGAAATGCTTTCAATCTCATTCACGTTGATCTGCTGCAACTGATCGTAGGAATATTCGATATCGTCCACGATGATAAGCGGTCTGTTACCATCCACATTCAGCGAGCTCACACCGCGGATAAAGAAATCCGAAGCATCCCTTCCCGGCTGGCCGGACCGCTGCTGCGATACAAAGCCGGGGAGTTTGCCCATCAGCGCGTTCTGCACGTTAGCCGTTGGTACGTTCCTGATCTCCGCGCCGGTAATGGCGCTTACCGCACCTGTACTGGTAATACGTTTGGCCGCATTAAACCCTACGATCACCACTTCATCGAGGCCCTGTGTGGAGGCCTGCAACACCACGTCTATAGTAGATTGGCCGGCTACATCGATCTCCTGGCTGGTGAAGCCGATCAGTTTTACGATCACGGTATTGGAAGTGCCTTTCAGCGTCAGTTTAAACTTGCCGTCCGGATCGGCGATCACCCCGTTGGTGGGCAATCCTTTTTCCGAAATGGCAGCGCCGGGCAGCACACCGTTCAGGTCTTTTACAGTGCCGCTGATAATTTTTTGCTGGGCCGCCAACGATAAAGGCAGGGCGGCTATCAGCAGGAAGAACAGTATAATATTTTTCATCTTCTTCAGTTATAATTCATGAAAGGAATGAGGATCACCAGCCCGGGTTCTGGCGCATGTTATCGTTCTTCACCACTTCGTCGTACGGGATAGGATAGAAGTACATTTTTGGCGCTGAAAACACGGGTTTGAACACCTCTACTACATTATAGTTAAAAGCAGGTCCTTCCTTGATGATACTCATGCCGTGCAGTGCTCTGCCATACACCTGTTGCGCAATCTTCCAGCGGCGGATATCCCAGAAACGGTGTTCTTCAAAAGCCAGCTCTATCCTCCGTTCATTCCGGATAATGGCGCGCATTTCTTCCGGGGTCATGTTTTCCTTCAGACCATACATCCCGTCGGCTCCGGCTGCAATGCCCGCGCGGGCGCGCAGGTCTTTCAGCACCTGGAATACTTCGCCGGTGGCGCCGTTGTATTCGTTTTCGGCTTCGGCAAAATTGAGCAGCACTTCCGTGTAACGCAGGAAGATCCAGTCATGGCTGGTATTGCTGTACTGGGTGGCGTTTTCAAAGTTCCCCATGAACTTGCGCATGTAATACGAAGTTTTAGTGCCGGGCTCCGCGCCACCGGGCCTGTGCTGGCCACCTTCAAAGGTTTGCAATTCTACATTCAGCCAGCGCGCGCCATTGTAAAGGATACTCATGGTCAGGCGCGGATCGCGGCGGGCGTAGGGCTCATTGGAATTGTAGCCTGAAGCGGGATCGGTGATCGGCAGGCCTGTGTTGGTCGGGAAGGCGTCTACCAGTTCCTGCGTGGGATTGGTGCGGCCGCGCGCTACCTGGGCAAAACCTACCGGCCCGTTGGTGTTTTCAATATCCGTATTATTACCTCCCTGGCGGAAGAAGAGGATTTCACTATTGTTCTGGGTAATAAATACGTCCTTGAAATTGGGCATCAAAGAGAAAGTATGCTCGTCGATCAGTTCGCGCGCGGCGTCAGCGGCCAGTTTCCAGCGTTCTTTGTCATAACTGGCATAACCGGTAAGCGGATTATTTGCGTCGATATTCTGCCCGTTGTACAATGGACTGGCGGCATACAACAATACACGGGCTTTTAACGCCAGGGCAGACCCCCTCGTGGCGCGGTGGCTGTTCAGCTCCGGCGCTGCCACAGGATTGGGGCGCAGGCTGTCTTTGATCGCATCGCATTCCGCAACGATATAATTCACACAATCCGCGAAAGAACTACGGGGCACCTGCACGTCATCCCCCAATACCCTTACTTTATCGCCCATCAGCGGAATGCCGCCATATCGTTTCAGCAGCTCGAAATAAAACAGCGCCCTGATAAATCTCGCTTCGGATTTCCAGGCGTAACGGATGGAGCGGCCGTTGGGCAGTTTTTCTTTAACGGGTGATATATCGATGTTGGAAACAAAAATGCTGGCGGCGCGGATAGCTGCGTAGCTGTTGTTCCATGGCGTTTCGTCCCCCAGTGTGGCATAGGAGGTATATGCGCCGGTAGCCAGCTGCAATGCAACGGAAGTACCAACGAGGCCGGAGACTGCATCGTCGGACGCGGCATCCAGCAGGTCGCCGCCCACGCGGTTGTAGCCGCCCGGCAGCCTGGAATAAATGCCATTGAGGAATTTATTGGCGTACGTGCCCAGTGAATCATCCTGGTCAAATACATATTCTATCGTTACTTTTTCAAGCGGTATGACTTCGTAATCCTTTTTGCAGGCAACCATGGCAGCAAGGCAGCCGGCCACGAGGATCATTATGCGGAATTGCTTCATTGTGCTTTATTTAGATGGCTGACTAGAATTTAACATTGATACCGGTATTCAGCACCCGTTGAATGGGATATGCACCCACTCCCACTTCCGGATCCACGAAGTCGTAAGCGGCGTGTGTAAACAGGTTTTGCGCATTGGCGAATATTTTTACGCTGCCCAGCTTCACCCGGCGCGTCCAGCTGTAAGGGAGATTGTAGGCGAGGCTTACATTTTTCAGCCGGAAATAATTACCGTTGCGTACCCAAAAGGAAGAGCTTGCTTTGTTGTAACTATTGTTCGCATCGGCGGTCAACCGGGGATAAGTGGCCGTAGCGGCGGTCTCAGGCGTCCAGCGGCCGGTGATCTGTTCGTAGGCCTGGCCGTAGGTAAAGTTGAGGAACTGGAAACCGGCTTCAGTAGCGAAATTCGCCACGTAGTTCACCCTGTTTGCCACACCCTGCAACAATGCGCTCGCTTCAATGCCTTTCCATGCAAAACCGATATTGACGCCGTAATAAATCCGTGGCTTGTAGGTACCGATAGGCGCTTCGTCAAACTGGTTGATAGTGCCGTCGCCATTCAGGTCTTTATAGCGGATATCGCCGGGCAAAGGTTTATATCCCGCAATCGTTGCGCTGCCTTCGGCTTCTTCGGCCGACTGGAAAAAGCCGTCCGCGATGTAGCCAAAGGGCATACCTACCGGCTGACCGGTCCGTTTATTCCATTCATACTCCCGGCGCTGCTCGTCTCTGAAAATCGATTTGCTTTGTTCGATGCTGCCGTTCGCGGTAATGAAATAATTAAAATCATTCACCCGGCCCTGGTACGTCAGTGTAAGTTCGCCGCCTTCGTACTGGTTGATGCCAATATTCTCCGGGGGATAATTGGCACCGGACAATGCGATGCTTTTACCTCTTATCTGCAACAGGTTTTCATAGCGGTCGTGGTAATAGTCGCCGGTGATCTGTAATTGATTATTAAACAACGACACATCGATCCCCACATCCAGCTTGCGCGCGGTTTCCCAGGAGATATTCACATTGGCCAGGCCGTTTTCCTGGAAAGCCGATGCGGGCGAGCGGGCGATGCCCTGGGCGTACACCCCGCCGCCAATACCGTTATTCTCACTGAAGTCCTGGCGCCAGATGTAATAACCTGAATTATCGATACCATTGCCGGTATGGGCGTAGGTGCCTCTCAGCTTCAACTGGTCCATCCAACCTGCATTACCTTTAAGAAAATCTTCCTGCGCCAGGTCCCAGCCGATGCCTCCCGCGAAGAAGGTGCCGTACTGTTTGCCCGGCATATAACGGTTGTAGCCGCTCCTGTTGAGCGCGCCTTCAACAAAATATTTATTTGCATAGTTATAAGCGACCTTACCGGATATGTTCGTGGCTTTGCCAGGCAGGTCATAGTTAAAGATCGTCTGCCGGCTATCCGCCAGCACTACCGCGTTCAGGCCATGACGGCCGAATTGCCTGTCGTAGTTCAGCGATACCTGCCCGAAAAAATACTGGGCGTTAAAAACAGACATAAAATTATTCCGTTGCGCAACCGCGTCCCCGTATTTGCTGTACAGCGTATCTCCCTGCGTCACGCCCATCCTGTATACCAGCTCGCGTTTGCTGCGGTCGATGGCGTTGGCTGACTGTATGGACAGGTTGCCTTTTCCTTTTACGGATAGCCCCGGCAGCCAGTCGCCCAGGTCGTAGCGGATGTCCACATTGGCCATCACGTCTTTGCTGTTATCCTGGATGTAGCCGCTGTTGAGCGTCTGGGACAGCAGGTTCGTGTTAAGGTTGTTTGTACCGCCCCAGCTACCGTTGAGGTTGCGGATGGGATAGGCGGCATTGGGCGTTGCCAGTAATGCGCCCAATATATCGCTGGTGCCGGCGCCGGGCTGCGTTCCTTCCTGGAGGCGGCCAAAGAGCTGCATGCTTATATTCAGGCTTTCCGTTACATCAATACTCACGTCTGTGTTGATCAGGTAACGTTTCAGGCCGGCGTTGGTGTTGTAGTTGTTGGCAGGGGAAGTTCTGAAGATGCCTTGCTGGTCCGTATAGTTCAGCGACACGGAATATCGGGCCACGTTGCCGCCACCATTAATGTTCAGGTTATAGCGTGATAGCGGCGCATTGTCACGCAGGATGGCATCGTACCAGTTCACGTCCGGGTGAGTGTACGGACTGCTATAATCGCGGAATGCGATAAAGTCGGCTTCCTTGTACAGTGGTTCTTTCCCATCGTTCTGCAAGGCTTCATTCAGCAGGTACGCGTATTGCCAGGCGGGCAAAGGTTTTGGCAGGTTCAGTGATTGTTGTACGCCTGTCTGCGCGGTGAACGATACCCGTGGTTTCCCGGCGCGGGCGCGTTTGGTGGTCACCAGCAAAACGCCCCGTGAGCTGCGCTGACCGAGCAGGATCGTTGAAAGCCCGTCTTTCAGCACAGAGATGGATTCTATATTTTCAGGATCGATGGAAAACACGTCCCGTTGTACGCCGTCTACAATTGTTACCGGCACCTGCCCGCGCAGGATCAAACCCATTTCTGTATTGTCATTCGGCTCCAGTGCGCCCGGCCTGGGAATGTTGCCTACAAATATGTCCACATCAAAATTGTCGCCGGTAGCGGGATTGCGGAACCCGCTGCTTTGCTGGGTATACAGCCCCGCCAGACGGCCGGGTAATGCGTAGGCGTATAAAGTAGCCGGTGTGGTGGAAAGCTGGTTAGTATACACCGTGCCCACGGCGCCCACCATGCTTTTCGGGGAGGCCTCGCCATACAGCACAGGGATACGCTGCGGCGCTGGGATATACACTTCTTCCATGCGTAGCGTCAGTGGTTTGGTATCGCGTACTTTGTGCTCGATCGTATAATACCCGGGGTATTGAATGATCAGTGTATTGTTCACGGCCGCACGCACGGTAAATCTGCCCGCGGCATCGGTGCTGGTACTGTCATTTGTGCCTTTTACAAAAATGGCGGCCCCGGCAACGGGCTGGCCGTAGTTATCCGCCAGCAGACCGGCCACTGTGCCCGGTTGCTGCGCCCGCACGCTCCCGCACAACGCGAGCACCAGGCAGGCAAGCACTGAAATATATCGTGAAAAGTAGCTGTTAGCCATTGTATCAGTTTTTGGAACGGTAGAGGTTATTGGCATTTAAATGTGTAGACGAAAGGGTTGGCGGTATTGCTATACCCTACTTTTACGGTCCCGGAAACATCGGTAAAGAAATACTCGATCCGCTCCAGCGTCTGCCCTTCCTGCATGTTAAAGTAACCACGCGGCCAGAAGGTGATAGCGGATTTATTGCCGGTATATTTTTTCAGCTTCGTGACGTCTGTTTGCGCGCAGGCGTCCAGCACCTGCCCGTCGGTTGTATATCCTTTGGCGCATAGATAAATGCTGCCCACACCATTCAGCGCCGTAGGCACTACGTCCGGGTCAAAACTCAGGGTGAGGAAATCATTATCCGTAGCCATGCCCGGCGTAACGGCGGCTATCTGCGGATTACAGAAATCGATCACATCGCCGGGCCCGCCGGTTACGCTGAAGCAGTCTTTGAACTGGCATTTGTATACATTATTGGAGCCAAATACATCGCTCAGGCCTTCTGAACTGGTGCCCAGGAAATAACCTGTTTTGAACATCACGTTTTCCGGCCCTGCTTTGGTCACGATCTTTACATTGATGTTGTCTTTCACGCCCTGCGGCGCATTGTAGGTCTGCTCCGTCCAGAACACGACCCACTCCAGGTCGTCCGTCATAAAATTACCGCCCATGCCAAAGCGGGTTCTCAACGCCGCCGGCCAGTTCTGCCCCCCGTTTGCGATCACGGAAGCCGGCACCGGTACCATCCTGCCGTTACCATATGAAGTAGTCGTAAAAGTGATAGTGGAATTCGTGGAAGCCGACCAGCTTTTAGGCGCCAGGAAACCGATGATCAGCCTCACGTTGGAACGCCCCCCATCCGCCACATCAATGCGGGTGCGCATGGTGATGGTTATATCCTCCCCTGCCGTGGCAGACGTGGGCTGATCCACCCCTTCAAGGAATACGCAGCCCGCCAGCAGAAGCAGGATCAGGCATATGCCGTATGTATATTTTTTCATATCGTGCTGTGAGTTGTGTTGGATTAGGGATTCACTCTTTCAAGTGTGTACAGGTAAGTATTGGCGGCGCAGCCGGGACTGAAGGAAAAACTCATATTCCGTTTTCCGGCTACTACCGGGTAAGTAAAACTGGTACTCACCGGTGCGCCGGTGCCCGCCTGCCTGAAAGTGATCCGGAACGGGTATTTCGGGTCATCCAGCGCATAGCTGCCGTTTTTGCTGACAACGAAAGGCAAAGGGTTTTCTATGGTATATTGAAGATCGGTGGTGAACTTTATCCTGAACTGTGTAAAGTCAGTCAGCGTGGTAATATCCACCCCATTCCGCAACGCTTTGATCACGCGCCACTCGCCGGCGATATCTTTCGCCTGTTCGGGCACGAGTATTTCCTTTTGTTTGCAGGAGTTGATGACCAGCAATAGTGTTGTCATCAGTAAACATATCGGGAATCTGGATTTCATGATGTTGTTTTTTTACCAGGATGGATTTTGTTTTAACTCGGGCGATTTCGCCGTTTCGCTCTGCGGAATGGCCCACAGGTACATGGCCTCCCGGAAATTGTGTTTGCGTACGGGAAAGACAGTATAGGTTACGGCGCTGCCGTTTCGCCTGATCTCCATGCCGGTCATTTGTTTGTTTTCCGTTTGCGCGGCGATCTTCCATCTCCTTACATCCCAGAAGCGGTGGCCTTCAAAAGCCAGCTCCACCCTTCGTTCCGCACGGATGTTTTCCCGCATCTGTTCTTTTGTAAGCCCGTCGGGGAGCTCGTAAGGCAGCAGGCCCGCGCGTCTGCGCACCAGTTCCACGGCGTCGTATACTTCCTGTGACGGGCCGGAGTATTCGTTGGTGGCTTCGGCAAAATTGAGGAGCACTTCCGCGTAACGCATTAGTGGAAAGCAGCGTTGAGAGCCGTGTATAAAGTTGGCCGCGATGTTTTCGTCGAGCATTTTATTCGTGTAATAACCGGTAGGCGTGCCCGCGTGCACCGCATCCTGGCTCACGCCTTTGCCATCGGGGCCGAGATAGATGTTGACCGGTTCTTTCAGCCCGTTATTTTGTATCAACGGCATCTGGTCGCGGATCACGGAATAAGCCAGCCGTGGGTCGCGGTCCTTGTACGGGTCAGCCGCATTGTAGCCGGATGTGGGATCGGTGATGGGCTTACCGTTGGCCATCGTGAATGCATCCACAAATTCCTGGTAAGGAAACCCGCCCTTGGCGCCATTCCGCGACGGCGGCTGCCATGCGCTTTCCAATTCCCGGTTGCCATCCTGCATTTTGGCCATGATGTATTCAGGATTTACCCGCAGGGTAAATAATTTATAAAAACCATACCCCCGTGCGGTCGTATTGTCTTCGTAGAGCGAATAAGCGGCAGTGGTCATCACAGCGGTGGCGGCATCGGCGGCCAGTTTCCAGCGCTCCGGCACATTATCTGTATAACCGGTCACCGGGTTCTGCGGATCGATATTACCACCGTTGAACAACTGGCTGGCGGCATACAGCAATACCCTTGCCTTGAGCGCCATGGCAGCGCCGCCGCTGGCCCGGCCATAATCTTCCCGTATCCTTTCCAGGGGCAATGAAGCGGCTACGGCATCGCATTCGGAAACGATGTAGTCCACACATTCTTTGTAAGTATTCCGTACCGAAGGAATTTTGTCTTCTACCTTAAATACGGAATCACCCAGGAGCGGGATACCACCGTAATGTTTCAGCAAAACGGCATAATACCATGCCCTCAGAAAACGTGCTTCCGCGCTCATCGCATTGCGGATGTGAGAAGGGATCGGCGATCCGGGCAGGTGTTTCAGCAGCTGGTTCACCCGGCGGATGTTCGTGTAAGGCAGGTTCCAGGCATCGGCGGTGATGATGGAAGGATTGACGGTGCCCGTGGCGAATTGAATGGAAGTGGTCACCGTGGCCGACTTCTGCGGCTCCGCCTCGTCGCTTGCCGCGTCCAGGCCGCCGTTGCCAAAGCGGGTGGCGTTTTCGGCAAAACCGATGTCTATGTAAATGTTGGTGAGGAATGCCACCGTGCGGGCACTGTCTGAAAATACGGTTTCTTCGTTCAGGTTGGTGGTTTCCGTCTGGTCCAGGAAGTTCTTTTTACCACAGGAAAACAGGATAAACATTCCCAGGCACAGGCATGCAGGAGCAGCGAACGTGAATTTCTTTGTCATAACGTTAATACGTGGAAGCGTCCAGCTTTTGGTGATAAAATTTGCTAAGAAGGCATGACGGCGCCCGTTCGTAAAAGCTGCCTTTTACAGTATTGTAGCCGTAACGCGATTTTTCTGATCAGTTACTCATTGTCCCTATTAGTAATGACACTTTAAGAAAACGATACCGCCATCCCTTCTTTAATTTTTTATTGAATTCCAGCAATGTCCCGGTTGAGATCTTCTCGCAACCTGCCATTCGGCGGTCGGGTTCCTGATAGAATATTAACCGGATCAACTCCGGATCAAATCTTGTCTCATTTTGCCATTAGGCTGTAAAAAGGCCATTCTTCGACCCACTTTATGTAACCTTTATGTTGAAGTAGGCCCAAAGTGGCCATAGTACTGCCTTACGGTAGGGATAAAGCATAGATGTCCCATATATAAGGCATATATATCCCATAGATAAGGCATATCTATAAGATATGCCTTATCTATGCTTCAAGTATGCTTTAATAATGCTTCGATAATGGGATATCATAACGATACTTTAGCCCTGCGGCTACGTAAAGGTTATTGTATGGTAAAGGGGTAATAGGCAAAACACTATCATACGGGCACCTTCCAGGGAGGCTAAGCGGGTATAGACATTACTGAATCCCCCAACGCCGGTTCGGCTCCCTGCCCATTTCCAATACCAGCGTACCTCCGGCAGCGATATCCGCGTGATCGAGGTGACAGTAGGTATAGGGCTTCCCGTTCAGCCAGGCGCGCTGGATGTAACGGTTGGCGGGGGAATTGTTGCGGGTGCTGATGGTGAACTTTTTGCCTTTGGCATAGGCCGGGTCCAGGGCGAGGGCAACGGTATCGAATACCGGGCTGGTGATCTCGTAGCGGGTACTGCCGGGGCATACCGGGTGCAGGCCGCTGGCGGCGAGCACATACCAGGCGGACATCTGCCCTACATCCTCATTGCCCACCAGTCCTTCCACGGAATTATGATACGCGCGCGCGCAGATCTCCCGCGTCCATTTCTGCGTCAGCCAGGGTGCGCCCAGGCGGTTGAACAGGAAAGGAACGTGGTGAACAGGCTCGTTTGCATGATTGTAATAATCGTTCCACATCATGTTTTCCGGCACCTTATCGAAAAAAGCGGTCAGGTCGGCGAGTACCTTTTCTTTTCCACCCATGAGGGCCGTCATGCCGGGTACGTCCTGGGGTACAAACCAGCCTTGCTGGTAGGGGCTGCTTTCGATAGTGCCGTAACCTTGCCGCATACGGCCGTCTTCGGGCCAGGGTTGCCAGCTGCCGTCTTCATTGCGCGGGCGAAACCAGGCTTTGCCCGGATCAAACACATTACGGTAATTGCCGCCCCGCGCGGTATACGTTTTTTCATCTTCCCCCTTGCCCAGTGCGCCGGCCAGCCTGCCCAGGCACCAGTCGAAATAAGCATATTCCAGCGTGAGCGATACGCTCAGCCCGCCGGCAGAATATCCTTTGCCGCCGTTGCCAAACTTCTCTACAGAATTTTTAGCATAGGTATAGGCCTTTTCTACCTCAAAGCCACGTATCCCTTTGGCCCAGGCATCTGCAATAACCGATACGGCGGGGTTGCCGATCATGCAGCCGCTGTAGGCATTCAGAAATTCCCAGCGTTCGAGGTAATGGTTGCCGGTTTCATCCGCCAGCGTCACCAGCGAATTCACCATGTCATTTACCACAGCAGGGTTGATAATGGTCTGCAAAGGCATCTGGCTGCGGAATACATCCCAGCCGCTGAAGATGGTACGTTTGCTGAAGTTTTTCGCAGTGTGCGGTTTGCCATCGCCTCCCGGATACTTTCCGTCCACATCGGAAAAATTGCGCGGGTCTATCATGGTATGGTACAGTGCAGTGTAGAATACCGTCTTTTCTTCTTCGGTCCCGCCGGTGACGGCTATTTTCCCCAGTGCCTTATTCCACAGGTCCGTGGCCTGCCGCCTCACCGCTTCAAAATCCCAGTCTTTTATTTCCTGTTCCAGGTTGGCTTTCGCTCCATCGATGCTTACAAAGGAAATGCCTGCTTTCATCAGTACCTGCTCCTGGTCCGTGGTGGTGAACTCTGTATAAAAACCGAGGTGTTTGCCGGCCTTTTCTTTTACACCGGGCAACACGGCCGCTTTGCTTACCTGTTGCCGGTAACGGGCGCTTTCAATGTCTTCGCGTTTACGTGTCCATCCGTCCGGGATGTCCGCGCTCCAGACGCCATATTTCGAAAGCGGCTTGCTGAACTGCGCGTAGAAATACACCGTGTAATTGCCTTTCCCGTCTCCATTGCCCCAGCCGCCGCCGTCCGGCGTGCATTGCATGTACCCGGCAATAGTATAGTCATCTATTACTTTTACTTCCTGCCAGGTGGACGTACCGCCTACCCTCCGCGCAAGATCGATCTGTATGCGGGACTGCTGGTGCGCGGGAAAGGTAAACCGCATCATCCCGCTATGGGGAGCCGCCGCCATCTCCGCCCTGATGTTATGTTCGGTAAGCTGTACGGTATAATAACCCGCGGCCGTTTTTTCATCCTGTTTTGAGTAAGATGAACGGTAACCTTCTTCCGGATGTTGCTGGCTGCCGGCGGCGGTCTGCAAAGGACCGGTGGCGGGCATGACGAGAAAATTACCGAGATCGCCGTACCAGCCGATGCCGCTCATTTGTGTAAAAGCAAAACCTTCTATGGTTTTGTGCTCATAACTATACCCGGAGCCATTGTCGCCACCGGTGATGGTATTCGGGCTGAGCTGTACCATTCCGAAAGGCGTGGCCGCGCCGGGAAAGGTTTTGCCAAGACCGTGATAAATACCGGCGGCGCCTTCACTGGTACTTGCGCCGATAAAAGGGTTGACGTAGGAGGCCGGGCCCTGTGCCATTACTGTAGCGGGTAAGAAAAGGGCGGCGGCGAGGAATATCGTGATATTGGTTTTCACATCATTAGATTTTAACGATCTCAATTTTATGCGGAACGGGTTTGTTCATGGAATAGATCAGGTTCACGATCGTATCGATCTCCCGCAGCCAGATGTTGCGTAACTCTTTATACATGGCCGTTTCGTAATTCTCTTCGTGGTAACGCAGCATACCGTCTGTTTTGGCGTATTTGCGGATAGTGTCCAGTGCCGCGGCATTGTCGTGCATCCGTAAGTTCTTTTTGTCGAAGAAATTGCCCTGAACCCAGTAATACCGGCGCAGGCGTGCTTCCACTTCGGCACGGCGCAGATTGAGTTGCATGATGGACGTTGCCTGTTTGTACTGCGGCGTTTCCAGCGTGGCGAGATTGATGCCTTCGGCCAATGCCGATGCGGGCCATTTGCCCATGGCTTGCCCGTCTATGCGCAAGGTATAATCCCCGGCTTGTAAACCGGCTACCTGCAACATTTCACGGTTAAAGTCATCTGTAAAGGGTATCCATTTCAAAGCATCGGCTTGTTTCTGGTTATTGCCCCACATACGCGCCACTGTATCTACCGGGAAAGGCAATGATCCGGCGAGGTAACTAAAGCTGACTTTGTTCGCCGAGGTAGAAAGATTACTGATGTTACAATTCACCGCCTGCTGCAATTTGCCTGAGCCTGCGTTGATACGGATATCGGCCACCGGCTTGCCGTTTAGCCCCTGGCTCTTCAGGAACAGCGAAGCCATGACGAGATGCCCCGCATTACCGGGGTGAACCCTGTCCGGACCGATCGCCGTAAAGGCCGAATCATTTTGCTGGAAGCGGGTGTTCAGTTCCGTCATGGGGCGGAACAGGTCCGCGAAAGCCCAGTTATTCCTACGCGCGGCTTCTTCCTGGAATTTCACCACTTCCAGCATGGCCTTGTGTTTGCCATGAAATACGTTGCCGCCGATCTTTGCGGTTTCGTCGTATGGAGGAGAGGACATCAATATCTTCCGGATATTGGGCAATTGCAGCAGCCGTTGTTCTATCTGCTGGTAACTACGGCGGGAGGCTTCGATACGCTCCGCTGCGGTCTTGTCCGCATTATCCCAGTTAAACTCAAAATAACCCGTATCGTTCATCCCAAAGGTCAGGATCATTACGTTCGGTTTCTTGGCGAGGATGTCGTAGTCCAGGCGCCTGTAGATGTCGGAGGCTTTGTCGCCGCCGATGCCGCCATTCATGATCACCAGCTTCCTGCCGGGGAAATGGGTCATGTAATAAAGATAAATGTAGGACACGTAAGCACCGGCTTCAGTGATACTGTTGCCAACGAAGATCACGCGGTCATTTTGTTGAAAAGGTTTTACCTGGGCCTGCCCTGACAGCCATAAACAGGCCAGTGCGGCGGAAAACAATAGTTTTTTCATATTGTGGTTTAATGATTGACAATTACATTTTTCAGGCGGATGGTCCGGATGCCGAAACGGGGCATGGATAACCGGATGACCGTTTCCCCCGCAGCTTCCCTGGTTTGCAGGGTTCGTAAAGCCTGCCCGTTCAACTGTTCCAGGATGGCCTGTGTGGCCTTTCCGTTGAATGAGAACTCCTGCTCCCGGCTGTCACCCGCGGCATTGTATATCCTGATGAGGAGATCGTTCCCATCCATCAGCATCGCGGGTACCTGCAAGCGTTTATCCTGCAACGTAAGCAGGGAAAATTCCTTTCCGCCGTTTGCGGGCATTACCAGCAGCGGTTCACACCAGCGTGTTTCTTCTTCGCTGATGCCACCCTCGTCCCAGCTGTTATTATGCGGTACAATGGCATAATTCACTTCAGTAGGCCCGGTGACGTCATAATTACGTCCCCAGAGCCCACGGCCTATATATTGCAGCGTGAAACCCAGGGGATAATTTTTTCCATGTACATAACTGGTGGTGTGATCGGTAAACAGGGCCATGCCTTTATCCCCGCCTCTCACATCCGCCCAGTGAAGGATCACGTTATTTTTAATGCTGTCCCAGCTGCTGAAAAATGTATTCTCCAGGCGGCTTTCAGTTACGTCATACGGGGCGTCTTTGCTCAGTTGCTGCTGTGGCAGATTGAGCGGGAACAGTACCTGCAACTTAAAACTGTCGTTGTAAAATGCTTTGCGATAGGTTTCCGCCCTGTAGTGGTCCGCCTGTGAATAAGCCCCGATACCGGGATTGCCCTGCCAATCGATCTTTACCCGCATACCGATCCTGCGCTGCTCGCCGGTAAGCGAGATCATCTGCGTAAAAGGATGCCCCGCGATAAACCCTTTGATCTCCACCGTAAAGCCAGCCTTACCATCTTCCGTTACACGCACGGCAGCCGCGGTATCCATGCTTGAGCGCCAGGCCGATTCATTATAAAAATATCCCCTCAATTCATTGAAGCCACGGGCATTTTTTGTGTCCACCATTTCTTTCCGCCCGAGTTTTTTGGCAATGAGACTGGTGATCACACCGCCCCTGGCTGGATCTATTTCCAGCTGGTACAAGTCTGTTTCTATGCGGTAGCGGCCATTACGCAAATGCGCGGCAGATTTCGCAGCCGGTCCGCCCGCCGCTTCCCGCAAACGGTAAATACTGAATCCCATCGCGGGTACGCGGGCTTTGAAGTGGATCGTGCCATCCGCCCGCCGGGATACTATCACCTGTTTCCCCTTGTTATCTGTTACTTTCAGCCATCCCTCTTTTTTGTATGGCAACGTCACCCACTCTTCGCGGTCAAGCGCAGTGGTGTTCACTACCCGTACATATTCGCTTCCGTTGCCGCTCTGATGCAGGATGCTGTCGCTCACTGCCAGTGTCATATCTGTCCAGCGTTTTACTTTGTCTATCCAGGTATCGCCTTTACGCCCGTTGTAGGGAACGATCCAGCAGTCGTGATGCTGCGCCAGCAGCAACGATTTCCATGCCGTGTCCAGCGCCTGCCGCGGCCAGGGCCGTTGGTCGTACAGGGCACTGATAGCCGCATACTTTTCCGCCGCCGCGAGTTTGTTCTCCGCGCTTCTTACCTGTTGCGCAATCTGCTGCAACACCTGCGCGCCCCATACAAGGCTTACATTAATATCTTCCTGGCTCAGCTTCCACGGCTCTGCATTTTGTTTATCCGCGACGTTGCCGATGTAATTGCGCCATGTTTCATACCGCGCTTTTTGTTTTAACCAAGGGCCGTTACGCCAGCCCGCATCCTGGAGGCACATCCCCACAGGGTGCTTGATACCGGCCGCCAGTGCGGACCGGATGTATTCCCTGCCGTTGTTCCAGGCGGTGGTTTGCCAGGTGGAATTCGGCAGCAGTGCTTCGGAACTGTATCGCGGCACGGTCAGCACCTGGCTGCCATCCGGTCCCTGCCATTGCACCAGTTCTCCGCCAAAGGCTCTTGTATAGCCACCCCAGCAGGTATTGGGATTTTTCAGGGACGCGTATTTGAAGCCGAATGACAACAACACCTGCGGTAATGCACTCGTAAAACAAGGCTCTTCACTCGAATAGGTTGTAAACACCGCGCCCGGAAAATGTTCCTTTACTTTCTGTATGCCGTAGCTGAGCTGCCGTATCATGCTTTCGCCGGAGCCGGTATACAGGTAACTTTGGCCATAAGCCGGGTTCACATACTCGATGCGGCCGGCATCCGACTGGTCGGCAAATAGTTTTTTGAAAACGGCATAGGCTTCCGGCTCCCGTACCCTCACGGCGTCCCAGGTTTCCGGTTCTATCTCAAGGTTAATTTTCCAGTAAGGGTTTGACTGCAACTGGCTGGTCATAAATTGGGTGTACCATACGGGATAATGCCCGTATACGCCGCCGTGGTAGCCGTCGATAAAGTAATGCTCCTGAGCAAAAGATCCCTGTGCCGCAACGGTGAGCAACACCGCCAGGCAAATACATTTCAGTTTCATGCTGTTGTTAAAGGGCCAAGTCCGGGTTTTTCTGAACTTCAGCTAGTGGTAATGGAAATTGAAGGTCGCTCTCGGCAAATGCCCGCAGATGATTAGGTGCCTTGTAGCCTATCAGGCTGGTCATATTTCCGCGCTCCACATCAAAGGCTTTTCGTGTGCGCATCATATCGTACCAGGCCTGGAATTCAAAACAAAGCTCCCAATACCTTTCCTTCAGGATATCGTCTGTTGTTAATGTTACAGGTTTTGCCTCCGCCGGGAATGCCCGGTGGCGCACGGCGTAATAAGCGTCAATAGCCGTTGCGTCCGATGTAACGCCGCCATCGATGTTACTCTTTGCCTCCGCGCACAAAAGCAGTACATCGGCATAACGGATCAGCGGGAAGTTGGCGCCGGACCGGCCCGTCTTTTCCGCATCCGCATCCCAGAACTTAAAGATGTAAGGAGCGGGAAAAAAGATGGTTTCAGCCGGGTTGCCGTACCGCGCGTATTTCGTATAAAAAAATGCCTGTTCCTGTTTGCGGCCGTCGCTGTCGTTATATGAATCGTAAAACGCTTTTACCGGCGCCATCGCCCCGCCATAAGCGGGCTGTATGGACACGGGCTGATCCGGATAAGGCAGGTATGCGCCGTGTATATTGCTCACCGCCACGGTGGGGTGGCGCTGCAACATAAAAATATGTTCACGGGTATTCTGCACCGCTGGGTTCCGCAGGTCGCTGTACTGTTCGAACAGGGAAAACTGGTGACTATCGATCACCTCCATGGCTTTGTCGTACGCCTTCTGGTAATATGGATTCCCCTTCCGCAAAGGATATCCCGCCATCGTGATGTATACCTTTGCGAGCAACGACTTCACCGCCCCAAGGCTGATATGCCCGCTTTGATCCGTCCAGGGGAGGCCGCTGTTCTCGGCGGCCACAAGGTCTTTTACAATCTGCTCATACACCGCTTCTTTGGACGAACGGCGGATCCTCACATCATTCAGATCTTTTGTGGTAACCAGCTTCAGCGGTATGTCGCCAAACAGCCGCACCGCCTGAAAATAATACCATGCCCGCAGGAAATAAGCCTGGCCGAGATATCGTTGTTTTGTCACTTCATCCACCAATGTGGTCACGCTTACGCGTTCAATCACGCTGTTGCAGTTTTCCACTGAATAATAAGTAGCGTTCCACCATCCCTGTAATCTCGAATTCGCATCATCCAGCCTGTCCAGCCGCAGGAACTGATCGTCTTCAAAACCGGACGGGCGGGGCCGCCTGCTGTAACCGGTGATGTACTCCAGTGAATACACGGGGCTTACAGACACACCGATGTTCACCACAAAAGGCGTAGCAAGGCCTTCGTACGTACCATTCACCGCTGCGCTTACCTGTTCGGGCGTTTTATAATAATGCGTCAGGTTAAGCGAACCGGAGGGCTCCTCTTCCAGGAATTTATTGCAGGATGTAATGGCTGCTATGATCAGCAGCATAACCACTCGTTTCATATGTCAATCCCTTTAATCAGAATGTAACGTTTAGTGTGAACGCCAGTGTTTTCGCCTTCGGGTACTGGTAGAGGTCCACGCCCTGGTTAAAGTCACCGTCGAAGGAGGATGCTTCCGGGTCGTAGCCTTTATATTTTGTGAACAGGAAATAGTTCTCCGCGTTGATGCTGAGCATCGCGGACTTTATATGATACCGTTTCAGCCAGTCTTCCCGCAGGCGGTAACCAAACGTGATGTTGCGCACGCGCAGGAAGGTGCCTTTTTCTATATTGTAACTGTCCAGTTCGCTGTCAAATCCATCGCCGGGGAGGCGCAACTCCGCGTGCATACCGCCCTGCCGCTGTGGCGTCCATGCATCCAGCAGGCTGCGGTAACTATTCGTGGAAGGCGCGGGGCTTTCCATGATCAGCCGCGTGAAATTTGCCAGGCTGTGGCCATATATAGCCTGCAGATCCACCCCCAGCGAAAAATTCCTATACACGACGGTGTTCCCAAGGCTCGCTTCAAAATCAGGCATACCGTTGCCGAGCACCATGCGGTCATTCGCATCTTTTACTTTGTTATTATTCAGGTCCGCATATTTCAGGTCACCCGGTTTTCTGCCATAGACGGCGGCCTGCGCCGCTTCATCGGTGCTCCAGGTGCCCAGCCGCTGGTAGCCGTAAAACTCGTTTAGCGGGCGGCCTTCCATGATCCGGCCTCCCCAGGGATACATGATATCGCCGTTCAGCTCCAGTACGCGGGAGCGGTTCATGGAATAGATCATCGAAGTATTCCATGAAAAGTGCCCACGCCGGATATTGCTCGTCACCAGCGATAGTTCAATGCCCCTGTTGCGGATGGACCCGATATTGTCAAAAGCGCCTTCATAACCGGTGGTAGCCGGAAGAAGTTTGTAATACAACAGGTCTTTGGTTACGCGGTTATAAATATCGCCGGTAAATTGCAGCCTGCCGTCCAGCAGCGATGCGTCTATGCCCAGGTTCAACTGGTGCGCTTTTTCCCATTTCAGGTTCCTGTTGCCCAATGCTTCCAGTGTGGCCGATGGTTCCACCTGCCCGTTAAATACAGCCTGTCCGCTCCTGATTCTGTCCTGCGTTACATAATCCCCGATATCCGCGTTTCCCACGATGCCATAGCTGCCTCTCAGTTTCAGATCGGTGATACCAGGTACGCCCCGGAGAAAAGGTTCCGATGAAATGCGCCAGGCGCCGGAGAAACTCGGGAAATAACCGTACATATTATTGGCGCCGAAACGTGACGAACCATCCGCCCGGAATGAAAAACCGAACAGGTACCGGCTGTCGAAGTCATAGTTGAACCGCATGTAATACGAATTCATCGCCGTGTTGCTCATCCCCGATTGCGGCCGCTGCGGTACAAGGCCCGTCTGCAGGCTGTTGTATGAAAAAAAATCATCAAAAAAACCTTCACTGCCCGCCTGTGTGCTCATATTCGTGAAATAGTACCAGCTGGCGCCCGCCACGGCGGTGAGTTTATGTTTACCGAACTGGTCGTTCCAGGTCAGGTAATCTTCCGAAGTCCAGGAGCCGGAATTACCATGCCTGCGCGTAGCAACCCCCTGCTGTGTATCGGAATACCCCCGGATGTCGCGGCCTGAGTAATACAGGTTATAACTGGCGCCGGTCTGGCCGCTGAGGCCCGCCGTAAACTGCACTTTATTACCCAGGTAAAAAGTAGCCAGCAGGTTCCCCATCGTATACGTGCGGCCCGCGACAGATTTTACTTCCCGCATCAGCCTCACCGGGTTTTCGGAATCTTCCGCGCCGGGGTAATCGCCTTTACGTGTATATGAACCATCCGCATACTGTACCGGGAAAAAAGGCAGGAACTCGTATATCTGCCGCACTGCATTCAGCCCGAATGTATTGATGTCCACGTTGTTTTGTTTAAATGCCCCGCTGTTGATCACCGCCTGCACATGCAGCCATTTTTTCACATCCCAGCCGACATTCACAAAACCATTCACCTGGCGTGAATAACTGTTGATGAGGATGCCCTGCTGGTCGTTATACGAGAGGTTCACCAAAGCGGTGATCCCGTCCTTCCCGGCGGACAGTGACAGCGAATGTTCATGCGATACCGCGACGCGGCTTGCTTCTTCCTGCCAGTCGGTGTTGTATTTCGGCGTACCGTCCGCATTAAAAAGCTCGTCTTTGCGCAGGAACTGCCTTGCCGGATCGAGGTGCGGGGCCGTGCGGCCGGGCAGGTATTCATATTCGCGTTTGAACATTTCCAATGCTTCATCCGCATCCATCAGGTCCACTTTCCGGGCCAGGGAGCCGAAGCTGAGCGTGTTCCGGAATGAAATGCCCGGGCTGCTCTTCGTTCCTTTTTTGGTGGTGATCACGATCACGCCGTTGGAACCCCTTGAACCGTAAATTGCCGAGGCAGCGGCATCTTTCAGCACATCTACCGCGGCAACTATGTTAGGATCGATGATCATCGGGTCCGCCCCTACAATTCCGTCGATTACGTATAAAGGGCCGTTATAAGCGTTGATGGAGCCGGTCCCCCTGATCTTTACGATAGGGTTTCCCCCTGGTTTCCCTGAATTCATCATCACGCTCACCCCGGCTATTTTTCCTGCCAGGCCCTGCATGACGTTCATGGTAGTGGCGCGCTCTTTCAGCGTTTCCCCGTTTACGGTGCCCACTGAAGTAGTGAGTTTTTCCTTGCTGGAAGTACCGTAACCGATCACCACCACTTCTTTGAGGGAAGAATGTTTCGGCAGCAAAGTGATGTATAAAAGATCTACACTTTCCACCGGCACATCCTGTTCGCAAAAACCGATCAGGCTAAAACGGAGTGTATCCCCGGGGCCCGCGCGGATGCTGAATGCACCCGCTTGGTCTGTTGCTATCCGCGTCTGCGAGCTTTTCACGATCACATTCACGCCCGGAAGCGGGTTGGCTTTTGTATCCGTTACCCGGCCGGCCAGCATCCGCACACCCGCATCGCCCGATGAAGGCGGTTCTTTCCGCGTGATGAGGATGTTCCTGCCCCGTTGCTCATATTGCAGGCCGGGCGGCAGGAGTTTCAGCACCTGTTCCACGGAAATATTTTTTCTTGCGATCGTCACTTTGCCACTGCCGGCTATTTCCGAAGGGCTATACACAAACCTGAACCTGGTAGCCGCTTCGATCTGGTCAAATACTTTGTCCAGCGTCTGGTTCGAAACCTGTATGTTCACCACCGTGCGCCGTAATTCCTCTCCCGCCGTTTGCGCGGCCGCCTGCGGCATGTACAGGCAGCACAATGCCAGCACCAGGCAGACGAGCCACCCGGGCCTTATATGCAGGCGCACCACTGTTTTCTCTCCCATAACTTGAAATTATCACTCCACACGGATGACTCTATCCGGCTTATCTATTTTGGCTGACCATCGTACACCAGGTATTCATTTTTCCCGGGCTCCTGCCGGTAGCTGAACCCGTAAATATCACATAACATCTTCAGTATATCTCCAATCGGTACATTTTCATCGAACCGGGCCGTGAGCAGCGAGTTGGCAATATGCTCCCCGGCAAACCGGATGCGCACGTCATACCGGCGTTCCAGCTTTTGCGCGATATTGCGGAACATGGCTTTTTTAAATACCAGCTGCCCTTGTCTCCAGGCGCTGAAATCCGCAGCGGCGATATCGTTTTTCTCTATTTTCCCGGCTGCCGCCAGGTATACCGCCTGCTGGTTGGCCGCGAGCGTAGTACGGGCGGCCTGGTCGTTGCCCACCGCTACTTTACCGCTGGCAACCGTGACGGTCACCGTTTCGCCGGGTGTATAGGCGTCAATATTAAAACTGGTGCCCAGTACATTTACATCCAGCGTGCCCGCATGCACCAGGAAGGGCCGCCCTTGTTGCGGCGTTACTTCAAAATATCCTTCGCCTTCCAGCCAGACCTCGCGGCCTTGCCCTTCAGCATAACGTATTTTACTTTCAAAGTTCAGCCATACGGCGGTGCCGTCCGGCAATACGATCTTTTTGATGCCACCCCTGCCCGTTTGTTCTGTTAATGTTGCAACAGTAGCCGTTTCCGTCTGTGCCGAACGGTTGCGGGCGAAATAAAACCCACCGGCGGCCAGCAGCAGGACTACCGAAGCGGCCGCCCACCAATAACGGAGCGGCGCTTTGATGATCTTCACCGAAGGCGCAGCCTGCTCCACTTCCCGGCTGATGCGCAGGAAAAGCAGTTGCTCCAGGGCGCTGCGCTGTTCGGCGCTCAATTGCTCCGTCAGGCCGGGATCGCTTTCGAAAGACCCGTACCAGTCATCTACCTCCCGGATCTCAGCTGCCGTGGCGGTGCCTTCCAGGTATTTATCCAATAATTCTTTTAATCGGGTGTTGTTCATGTCCATAGTCTCTCTAACATTAGACACCTGAAAAAAGGCCGACCGCTACTGCGCGTCAAAATAGTTTGAAACCCGTTCAGCATATAATCATTAAAGTGACTAGGAACCAGAACACGGTAAAGTTGTATTCTTTAAGGCGCGAACGCAGTATTTTAAGCGCTTTTACCATGTGTTTTTCCACGGTGCTCACCGAAATACCCAGTTGCTCCGCAATATGCTGGTACGATAAATGTTTTTTCCGGCTGAGATAAAACACTTCACGGCATTTTTCGGGCATACTGGCGCAGGATTCGTCGATCTGCTGCTGCAGTTCTTTGAGTTGCAGGCTGCTGACCGCGTCCGGCTGATATGTTTCACCGCCTTTCAGGATATGTTGCTGGTAAGTATTACGCACCAGTTCGGAACGCACTGCATTCAGAATTTTATTTTTCAGCGATATGTGCAGGTAATTGCGAAGCGAGGTGTTGAGGGAAATGGTTTCCCGTTTGATATAAAGATTTACCAGCAGGCTTTGTACAAGCTCCATCGCCGTTTCCTGCACTTTTACGCGCCGGAAGGCCGCATCAAGCAATTCCTGCCAGAAACGTTTGTAGATTTCCTCAAACGCGTCTTTATGCCCCTGCTTTACCAGCAGGAACACCTCCTCATCGGTATACGTGGAAAAATCATGTCGCATTGGTGGAATTCGAACTGACAGCTAATTTAATCGTTTCAAAACGATTTTCTTAGCGTTGGCCCGATTTTATGCACGGCGCGCTTTTTACCCGTCTTTATTACGGCCTGCTTACCGAAAAAGGCTTGTCCGCATCCGCTATACCCCGGCTGGTAGCGGGTTTATTCCCCATTTCCAGCAGCAGGGTGCCGCCGCCCGCAATATCCGCGTGCCGCAGCCAGTTGTGCGGCCAGGGCCTGCCATTGAGGGTTGCCGACTGGATATACACGTTTTCCGGGCTGTTGTTTCGCGCTTCCACCACGAATTTTTTCCCGTCTTCGAGGGTAACGGTCACTTTAGGGAACAGTGGGCTGCCGATCACGTACTGGTCCGTACCGGGGCAGACGCTGTAAAAACCCAGCGCGCTCATCACGTACCAGGACGACATTTGCCCCTGGTCTTCATCACCCGGGTAACCGTTTTCGCTGGCGTTATACAATTTATTCATCACATTCCGGGCATGCGCCTGTGTTTTCCAGGGCTGGCCGGCGTAGTTGTAGAGGTAGATCATATGCTGTACGGGCTGATTGCCATGCGCGTACTGGCCCATATCCGCATTCACCATTTCAGTCATTTCATGGATCATTTGTTTGTAATAACCCACGTTCACCTTATTCGGCGCGCTGAATACGGAATCCAGCTTCGTGATAAAACGGTCGTCCCCGCCCATGATATCGATGAGGCCCTGTGTATCGTGGAAAACAGACCATTGCCAATGCCAGGCGTTGCCTTCGGTATAGGGGCCGCCCCATTCGTAGGAATCGAAGTTTTCCAGCCATTCCCCGTTCAGTTTGCGGCCGCGCATAAAGCCGGTGATGCTGTCGTACTGGTTTTTGTAGTTGAACATCGTGCGACTGAAGATATTTTGATAGAAGTCATTGCCGGTCAGCTTCGCCAGCTGGTAGCCGCAGAAGTCGTCGTATGCATATTCGAGTGTTTGCGAGGTACTGCCGTGGGATTCTGGGAAACTCACGTAACCGAGCTGGTAATATTCTTTCCAGCCCGCGCGGCCATTAGCACCGCCCCATGGGCCTTTGTTCATCGCTTCATGAAAATACGCGTCTAATGCTTTTTTCGGATCAAAGGTGCGGATGCCTTTCACCCATGCATCCGCCAGCAGGGAGATAGCATGATTGCCGAGCATACCGCCCGTTTCTCCCGGGAAAGACCAGGCCGGGAACCAGCCGCATTGCTGCTGCGCATCCAGCAGCGCCTGCATATAACGGCCTTCCATGGTGGGATGCAGGATGGTATTGAGCGGGAACTGCGCACGGAAAGTATCCCAGAAACCGTTGTCCGTATACATATAACCATTATGCACCTTGCCGTCGTAAGGGCTGAAATAATACGGCTCTCCTTTGCTGTTGTATTCAAAAAACTGGTGCGAAAAAAGATTAGCCCTGAAAAGACAGGAATAAAAAGTGGCTTTGTCCTTCTCCGATCCGCCTTCTACGAGCACCCTGTTAAAAAGCGTACTCCATATTTTGTTCGCCGCGTCCTTCGTCTATTCCAGTTTAGTGAAGCCGCCCAGCTCCTGCTTCCAGGTCTGCTCCGCCTGCTCGAGGCTAATGTATGAAGATGCGACCCTGGCCTGTACTTTCGCCCCGCTGCGGAAACGGATAAATGCCCCGGTGCCTTTGCCTTCGGCGGACAGGTTGCCGTGAGACACCTGGTTGTTCACATTTTCCCAGGTGCCGCTGGCCTCAAAGGGCTGATCAAATACGATCACAAAATAGTTTTTAAAGTCTTTCGGTATAAAACGCCCGTTGGTCACGTAGCCGGTGATCTTCCGTTCTTCGGGAATGATCTTCACGCCACTCAGCGCATTGTATCCATCCAGCACAATGTAGGCAGGGCTTTTGGCGGGGAAGGAAAAACGCAGGTGTGCGCCTCTTTCGGTGGGAGAGAGTTCTGTGGTCACCTTATTGGCAAAAGTCACTTTGTAATAGTCCGGCCGGGCTATTTCATCCGCATGACTGAAGGCTGTTGCCCGCTCCTCTTCATTTACTTTCAGCTCCCCGGATACGGGCATCAGGCTGAAAACCGCGTAGTCACCCACCCAGGGGCTGCATTGGTGCACCTGCTGGAAACCGCGGATGGTTTTGGCTTTGTATTGATATTTCCAGCCATCGCCGTTTTTGCCCGTCTGCGCGGACCAGGCATGCATACCGAAAGGCAGCGCGGTGGAAGGATGGGTGTTGCCGGCACTGAGCGAGAACTCCGAATTGGTGCCCTGCAGGGTATTGGCATATGCTACGATATCTTTTTGTTGTGCTGTTGCGTGGAAGGCGGTGCTGCAAACAATCGCTGCAATAAAGTTCCAGGCTTTCATTGTACGTGGTATTGGCATTGTTTCTTTTGATGTCTTTTAGATTAGACACCTGGGAGAAGGCATGCCGCTATAGGCGGCAGTGTTTTTTTAAATAAAAAAGCAGCGCGGCCCCGCATAAACCCTTTTACACCCCGTCCTGCGGCGGCCCGGTCCCTGGTAGGATATTAACCGGATCAACTCCTGATCAAGCGCACCTCATCTCCACTTCAACTCCACTTTAAGTCTGTCGGCATCCATAGCCTGAAGGCTTCGCTGATGAACCCGGTTAAAAGTCTGCGTAACGAATGATCCGGCTTACCATTTTGTTCGAATTCAGCCGGATTTGCATTAACTTCGGCCCAGAAGAAAACAACATATGAATTACGAAGACTTTGTAAAGAACCACGCCGGTGAAATGCTTCAGAAATTGCTGACGGAAGTGCTCGGCAAAGACGCTTTTGATATCCGGCATGATTACAACGATACCGAACAGTGGTCTGTGATCAGCATACATACCGAGGACGACAATGAGATTTCCCTGCGGGTATACGGCAGCGACAAATACTCCCTGTATTTCGGGTATTACGACGAAGACGATGATTTTCATGAGCTGCTGCAACCGCTTACAACGGAAGAGAAAAATACTATTCCGAAAGGATTGCAGAATGCCCTGGAGAAAGTGCTGGGGGATGAAAGGGGCCTGCGTTTGCCGGGGAATTTCCTTTCGAGGTCGTGATTCGTAAAAAATGTAGCTTATATTATTGAAACCTGCTCTTATGGGCAGGTTTTTTATTGGATATGCTCCAGCTCACAATTCCGGTTGTTTTAAACACAGTTTACCGGGCATTGGATCAATAGTTTTTTTTGCCCTATTTTTAGTAATGCATCGTTTCATTCGTCTGCTCATCATTCTATTGCCCATTGCCTTCCTCCATGGTTCTTTACCGGCTGCGGTATTACACACCGGCCACGGGCAACGATATGCGGACGTTTCCGGTGCCGCAAAAGCGGCGCGCCCAGGCGACACCATCCTGCTGCATAGCGGCACTTATTCCGGCAATCAATCATTACAGGGCCTGCAGGGCGCACCCGGTAAATGGATATACATCATCGCAGAAAAAAGCGGTGCCGTGCTGTTTAAAGGAGGAGCCGCAGCCTGGACCGGCAGCGATCTCGCATACCTGCACATCGAAGGGATCGTATTTTCCGGGCAAACCGGCAATGGTCTCAATATCGACGATGGCAGCAGCTATGCATCCCCGGCGCATCATATTGTATTACAACATTGTATATTTCGCGATATGGCCGCCACCGGCAATAATGACCTACTGAAGCTTTCAGGGGTGGATGATCTTACCATTCAGCAATGTACTTTCCTGAACGGCTCGCCGGGCGGCAGCGGCATCGATATGGTGGGTTGCCACAACAGTCTTATCCGCCAGTGCCGCTTTGAAAACATGGGGGCCAATGCCGTGCAAATGAAGGGCGGAAGCTGCAATATCCGCGTAGAAGCCTGCATATTCATAAATGCCGGCAGCAGAGCCATCAATCTCGGTGGTAGTACAGGCCAGGCTTTTTTCCGACCGGGCAATGCCACCTGGGAGGCGGCCGACTTAAAGGTCTATAGCAATGTATTTATCGGATCGGAAGTACCTGTGGCCTTCGTGGGCTGTACCCGGTCGGAAGTTGTCAACAATACTATCTACAAACCAGGCAGATGGGTCATCCGCATCCTGCAGGAAAACAAGGATACCGCCCGTTTTGTAAAATGCGGCAACAATACTTTTCGCAATAATCTTATTTATGTGGATGGTCAGCTACGCACCACATGTAGCATCGGTGCCGGTACGGCGCCGGAAAGTTTTACGTTTTCCAACAACCTCTGGTTCCATTCCGAGGATAACGCCTGGCAGGGGCCGCAATTGCCCGTGCGTGAAAAGGACGGGCTTACGGGCAAAGACCCGCTGTTCAGGAATGCGGGAAAGGAAGATTTTGTTATCCCGCTTCACAGTCCTGCCGCTCGCGCAGGGTACCCTATGGTACATCCGGAGAAGGACAATGCCGGTAATAAGTTTCTTCCCAAAAGAGCTATCGGCGCTTTTGAAGCGGCAACCTGAGTTAGATAACTACCTCCCACGCAATGATCAGCCGTACCGGTCCTAACAAACCTGCTTCCAGCAAGGGATCTTCCGGCTTATAATTATTCCAGGTGGCGAAGGTGATGCGCCGGCCCGGATTAGGTTTATTCTGCACGAACCACTCCGGCATTTTTGATATATAACGAGAAGGCGTAAAAACGTTTTCCACCGGCAGTTGTTCATCGCCGATCTGGCGATTTGGCCAGAGCGTTGCCACCTGTATGCTTAAGCTGTTCTCCCCGGGCTTGATGAACCGGGTAATATCCAGCCGGTAAGGTTCTTTCCAGCACAGCCCTGCTTCTTTTCCGTTGACGCTGACATCGGCAACGACCTCCACTCTGCCCAGATCAAGGAAGATCCGTTTGCCTTTCTGCAATGCCGCAGGTGAAATAATGATCCGTTTTTTATACGTCACCATGCCTGAAAAATGGCGTACGTTAAAGTCCCTGTGCCGATGCAGCGATATCAGTTCCGGCAGGCTGATGTTCGCCGGCGCTCCCCGCTCCGGCTCGAAATATAGTTGCCATGGGCCTTTCACCGTTTGCACGGTGCATTTATCTGTCACCTTAATTTCATGTTCATCTAAACGATAGGTGCCGTTTTGCCATACCAGCGCTTTAATACTGTTTCCCTGCCCGCTCAACGAAAGGCCTTCCGGCAACGCAGGCGCCGGTAGTTTTGCGGCGTACAATGCCGTTATTTCCTGGGGACTAAGCGCTTTGCGGTACAACTTCGGATCGGTAGCATTTCCTTCAAAAACGCTGGAATGCAGTTCACCGGTAGGTTTGGTGCCCAGGCCGGGAATCACTTTATTGTCACCTGCCGCGGCGCTGCCCGCCAGCTTTCCGTTGATGTACAATGCGGGCGCTCCTTCGTTATAGACCGCCACCACGTGCGTCCAGCCGGAAACGGGCTGATAGACGGCAACTACATCCTTCGAAGAATAAGCTGCTCCTCTTGTCCGCTCGCAGAGGCGGATCACATTTTGCCCCGCGGCAATACCGGCGGAGGTATATCCTTTACCATAAATCACCTCACCTTCCGCCGGAAACACGACGTATCCTTTTCCCGGCATGGCATAGGTATCTGGTTTGATCCATACTTCTATCGAAAAAGTCTGCCGCACCTGTGCCCAATAGGCCGCATCCGGTACGATGGCGGGAAGTGTGTCGCAAAGCAGCTGACCATCCTTTGTGAGCTTTTCAATACCCTTACCCGACAAAGGTTTACGGAACACCACCAGCCACGAGCCCGCAGGCGAAAACTCCATGGGCACGCTGATACCGCTTCCGGTAGACTGGTACATCACCGCTTCCGTTATGCTGCCGTCCTCCGCATTCCATAGCTCGGGCAACATTCCTTTCACACGGAATTCCGCCGTAATGCGTTCATTACGGCGCAGGCGGTTGCTCACAAAGTAAATATCCGCGCCCGCCGTGCGGCGGTGGGTAAAGCGGATGGCCGCATCGCGCCGTGACGCAGTATAGCTGAAATCAGGCGGCAGCTGTACGATCTCTGGCAGCAGCTTCCCCCTGAAAACGGTTCCTTTGCCCAGCCTGCGTTCCTTTACGTTTATACCGTCCAGGCCTCCCCACAGTTCATCAGCCAGTGCCAGCAGGGCGTCAGCATCGCCTCCCAGGCCCGGAGCGGCTTCCGGTTTTTCATTCACCACCAGCTGCATGCCGGCTTCCACCAGTGTCTTCAGCCTTTGTAATATTGGCGCCGATATATGCCGCAGCGCTATCATCACCATTACCTTGTACGTCATGCCATCAGGTAAAACGATCTGGTTGTTTTGGATGCGTATATCCTGCAGCAGTCCATCCGGCCCTATTACATCCGCACTGTAACCGGTCGGGTTAGGCGGCGTTACGTGATCGATATCCGGGATAAAAGCGGCCGGCTCTTCCCCTATAAAAAACACAAAATCGGCTGCATAATGCCCCTGCTGCAACATGTATTGTGTGCGGGCAAGATAACCGGTCCATCCGTGAGCAAAGGCCGCCCAGGTATTATTCCTGTCGAAGTGCGTACCGTAGGGGCCCATGGAGAAACCCGGCACGCCATATTTATAAGGCTGGTGCACCATTACATGGAGCATCAGCTGGTTTATGCCAAGTGAATAAAAATGATCTCCCTGTGCTTTAAGCGAATAAGGATAATCGGTCCAGCGTGAGGTTTCAGGCATTCCGGTGAATGCCTCCGCACCGATCACGCGTTTGCCGGAAGTATGGCCGGCCGAGAGCGCCACCCCGATGGTGTTCATACTCCCAGGGGCATACCGCGTCCAGAACTCGCCCATGGGCAGATCCAGCGCCTGGGAGATCTGCAGGCTGTCGAACATACCGTCGCCATAGGGCTCGCCCCACAGATGCCAGCCTTTGGCAACGCAATGCGCCTTAAAACCGGCATAATATTCTTTAGCCACCAGCGTGGCCTGCGTACGCCTGAAGTCGGACAGGAAAGCAATGGTAGCCGAGACGTCGCCCACGATGCGACCCGTTAATGCGGGCAGCCATTGGGTAATAGGGTAATGATGCTGTTCATGAAAAGCTTCGGGCATTCGCTGCGTCCAGTTTTGCACGCCCACCTCCCAGCTGTCGATCTCCAGGCCTCGGAAGGATGTATAGGGCAACAGGGCGTTGAACAGGTATTCGTCCATATGCCGGAACCAGTCATCCACCGCCTGCCGGCTGAATTTGTCCAGCTCCAGCCCTACGGCCGCGTCGGGCTGCGATGCGCCAGGCTGGCCGGTAGGTGTATGCCCAATGCGCAAAATTGTCCATTGGCCGGCCGGCGGGTTCCATTGCAGCGCACCGTTGAGTTGCAGCAGCCGGGTAAGATCCAGTACCTGGCTTTTGTCGATTCCTCCATCCGCATTTGCAGCGGGGGCGTTTTCGGCCACATGCTGGTAAAAATTGGCTTTGCCCGGCCAGTTACGCACGCCTGCATGGGCATGCCACTGCACCCCGGACAACCAGGTGCTGATGTTAGTATGTAAACGAAAGTATTTTGCTTTCACCGCTGGAAAAACCGCCGCGCCCGGCGCGTTCATCTTCCGCAATTGCGGCATCACAATGGTGCACACCCGGGAATAGTTCATACCATCAAGGGAACTTTCCAGTTGAAATATCGGCGGGCTGTCCGGTGTACCCGCGTATATGTCCGCGGGAATTTCAGGCTTGCGCCAGATGGTAACGGATTGAAAGGTGCCTTCTTCCGCGAATTCAAATATGATATCCCCTGTTTTTTCCAGCCGCAGGGCCGTTTCGGGATCCTGGTCTCCGCAGATGCGCTTGTCTTCTTCTTTTCCGTTCAGCCGCACTTTCAGCAGCTCTGGAACACGGGGTTCCGGAAAGGCCAGTACGGCAATATCACGATAGTAACCGAGTTTGGTGAAAGGCTGCGGAATGTGGTATTGATGCTGCCCCGGCATGGCCTGTACCGTACGCCAGACCAGCTGTTGCATACTTTGCGCGGGTTGTACAAATGAACCACCTGTGCCTGAAAAACCGGCGGAATTGTGTAATGCGATCTGCAACTGTAGCCGTTGCGCCTCCTTCAGGGTAAACAACACCATGCTGCGCCATTGCAAGCCTCCCATATCTACGGGCCCGCGCGGCACAGCGCCTTCAACATTAAACAACAAAGCGCCGCCAAGCCCCATCTGCCGCATCGCTTCCAGGTCTTTGCTGATGCCTTCTTCCGTTATGTGACCGTTGAGCCACATCCAAAGCACCTGTGGGCGGTACCCGGCCGGTGGGCGCAAAAAATTCAGCCCGTTCAGTTCCTCTTCCGGATTGCTTCCACGGCTTATCCCGGGCCATATTAAGATACCCGTGGCCGTGATCAGCGTATTCTTCAGAAAATCCCTTCTTTGCATAAAACCTGTCTTGTTGAAAGCTATAACAAGATAATGAATTTACGGCGAGCGGGCTGCTCAGGATAAATAGCTGCCGGTCCAAACAGAAGTAAATAAAACCTTCCCCAAAAGAATTCCTGATAAATACTTTGAAATACAAAGTACTTTTCATTAACTTTGGCATACAAAGCATTTTAAGCCTGAATTCACTGCCATGGACCCGGCAGGCGAAATCATTCATTCAATTCATAAAGCAGATCACTATGTCCCAGCAAAACAGTTCGTCAACAAAAGTCATCCATACCGCCTCATTAGTTAAACGTATACTGATCGCCGCGGCCATTGCATTAGTGCTGATCACCATTTTTCTGTTGCCTGTGGAGGGCAGACCGGAATGGGGGAATTTCTGGAAGGTAAGGCCGATGATAATAGTTCCGCTGGCCGGCGCAGCGGGTGGCGCGTGTTCTTATTTGCTGAAACACCTGCTGGGTGACGGCGGCCGGAGAAAGATCCTAATTGCGATACTGAGCATTGTAGTCTATGTAATCGGGCTGTGGATGGGGACTATCCTGGGGCTGGACGGAACACTGTGGGATTAGTATTCATCACCGCACAACCGGATCGACCTGCCCGCATTCTGTGCGGGTGCAAACATATTCACCGGCGCCACGGATTGTTCCCCGGAATCCGGTTTACTTTGTAAGCCGGATCACCAGCCCGCCCGTTGCCGGTATGACAAACTTTACAGTATCCGAATTCCTGATATTTTTCTCCTGTAATACAAACCCTTCTCCTCCGTCGCTCACCACAAGCGCTTTTTGGTTTTTACGTTTCAGGAAATCAGGCCGCAATATGAACTCCTTCGGTTGTTCCGTTCCGTTTATGACGGCCACATACCATTCGTTTCCTTTACGTTTCGCCAGCGCCGCCAGCTTTCCGATCTCGCTTCCTTCCAGCACGCGTGTTTCATCCCAGGTGACCGGCAGGGTCTGCAATAATGGAATGATCGGTGCATACAGCGGATCATTCACGATCGTAACAGGATTTTCCGCCATACATTGAAACGGGGAATTGAACAGGTACATCAATGCCAGTTGGTGGGTATAGGTGGTCGGGCCTTTGTTTGAGAAAAAACCCGGCGTATAATCTCCATGCCCGCATAAAAAACGCGTGAAAGGAAGCGCGGCATTATGCCACGCAGGTATCGGTTCGTTCATGTTATTCAGTTCCAGCCCCCTGATGCCTTCCCTTGTCATTTCATTGGGATAGGTTACACTTTCGCCTGTTGGAGCGTGGCATCCGTGAAAATTGACCATCAGCCTGCGTGCCGCAGTGGCTTTGAGAAACCCGATCTCGAAATCCACAAGCCCTTTCGCCTCGCTGTTCATGAAGTCAGTTTTAATACCGGCTACGCCGGAAAGCACCAGGCTGTCCAGGAAGGCGTCCCTTTGTTTTGGTTCATTAAGCCATTTGGAATCCCGCCATACCCAGACCTTTACGCGCTTTTCCGCGGCGTAGTCACAAATTTCTTTCAGCTGTTTCCATTTGTCGGGCCAGATTGTTTCCCAGCCCTCATCCAGCAGGGTATAATTAAATTTCAGCGTTGCTGCCGCATCAATGAATCGTTTTTCCTCATCCGGCTGCATGTAGTTTTTTTTCCTCGTGATCCAGCTCCAGACGGCTTTTCCGGGCTGAATATAAGAAACGTCATTGTAAAGGGATTTATCGGGACGGGGATTCAATTCCTCTATCATCCGGTTGTTCACCAGGCTGTTCAGATCACCGGCATACATCACCACACGCCAGGGCGTGAATTGTCCTCCCTGTACGTCAAAGCCCTGCTCCCCTTCCGTGAAATTCACCCGCACGGTCCGGTTCCCCGTAGCTTCCAGCCGCATACCGCTGTAGTCGTACAATGCAGCCTCGGTAATGACCATGTAACTTTTATCCGGCAGCTGCGTCACCAGCGGCTTTCCCTGTACCGGGCCGGATGAAGAAATGGCCGGCAGGCTGTCTACGGAAGTATGCGTCCACCATCCCGCGTATGACTTCAATTTCCAGGCGCTGTTCCGCTCAAAGAACCATACACGGGAAGATGCGGGTATCCTAAACGAAGTGAGCTCTTTTCTGAGCTTTTTTTTCCCTTCACCCGGGAGCCTGTACCGGAAAGCGCAACCGTCTTTAAACAAACGAAATTCCATTCCGTATGTATACTTCGCGCCTTCCACCGTCACTTCGTACAAGCAGCTATTGTTGATGATAGTTTGCCGCGAAAGGCTGATACTGCTGATAGCACCCGGTTCCATGTCCGACAGTGCCAGCCCCGCCGCGGAAGGCCCGACAAACATTTTCCCGCCAGCCGCGGCGGACCAGGTCAACTCGCCGTTGTTTACCGACAACTGCATGGATATTTTCCGGGAGGGATCCTGGAAATGAAGTGTGTTCTGAGGATAGACTTTTAAAAAGATAAGTTGCAGCACGAGGAGGTGCGTCACAAGGTGGAATTTATAGCCCATACTCAAATTTAAGATACCGGTCCGCAGATGGTTTTCCCTTGTATCAATAAATACATTGGGAACACTCCCATTTTACGGGAATGTTCCCAGGAGTAAGTTTATGGATGATTAACTTACTTTTCCAGTGAGGCCAAACGCGGTATACCAAACAGCAAAACCAAAAACGAATAACCATCCGCGGATGTATTTGAGCACCACTTCTACTTTGATAATTTAAACTGCCCGTTCTTATTTTCTTGAACTAGTTCAACCTCCTGATCCCCGTGCCGCCTCTACCTTTGTAAAGGGCTCAAAAACACCCAACCATCCATCATGACGAAACAAACAGCATTATTGATCATCGATATGCAGAACGATTATTTCGAACGAGGCGCTATGGAACTGGCAGGCGCAGGCGAGGCACTGGAAAATGCACAGGCGTTGTTACAGGCTTTCAGGGCCAAAGGGCTCCCCGTTGTGCATGTGCAGCACATCGCGCTTCAGGAGGAAGCGGATTTTTTCCGGCCGGATACCCCGGGAGCCGCTATTCATCCGCCACTCACACCGTTGCCGGGAGAAAAGGTGATGGTGAAAAATTTCCCCAACAGCTTCCGCGAAACCAGGCTACTGGAGGTGCTCCGGGAAAACCAGGTAACGAATCTGGTGATCTGCGGTATGATGACGGACGTTTGCGTTGCCGCAACGGTCAGGGCATCGATGGACCTGGGCTTTAAAAATACCCTGATCGGTGACGCCGTCGCCACCCGTGACCGTGAGCTGAACGGTGCGGTGGTAACCGCTGAGGAGATCAACCGCGCTTTCCTGGCAGGATTGGCTGCGCTGGGAGGTTTATATGCCACGGTGACATCGGGCGCTCAATTTTTACGACATTTACAGGATGAACAGGTACCCGGGATTCGATAAAAATGTAATAAGATGCGTGGAGCTGTCGGACGAGGAATTGACGCGGCTTACATCCTACTACACCCTGCAACGGTTCAAAAAGAATGAATATTTGTTGCGGGAAGGACAGGTATGCGATTTCGAGGCGTACGTGCTGGTGGGTTGTTTCAGGATCTATTATGAAGACGAGAACCTCCGCGAGCATATTCTTTATTTTGCCGTGGAAGACTGGTGGGTGCTGGACATTGGCAGCTTTATATCCGGTACGCCTTCCCGGCTGAATATCCAGGCGCTCGAAGATTCGGAAGTGCTGCGGATAGACCGGCCGCAAAAAGAACGATTGTACCGGGAAATGCCGCAGCTGGAGCAGCTTTTTCGTATCATGAATCAGAAAGCACTGGCTGCATTACAGATGCGCATGATCAGTATGTTATCCAAAAAGGCGGGCCAGCGGCTGGAGGATTTCACCGAGAAATATCCGACTCTATCGCAACGGATAGCCCAACACCATATCGCATCGTACCTGGGTATATCGCATGAGTTCCTGAGTAAAGTGCGAAAGAACATATTGCGTAAAAAGAAGTAGAGGACGACGGGCATTGTCTTTGGAAGGTTCTGTAGGCCCTTTGATCGCTCAAACAGCCAGCAGCTTCAGGTACTCCCTGGGAGTCATTCCTTTGATCTCTTTGAAGAAATGATTGAAATTAGACAGGCTGTTGTAGCCGGATTCGTATGCCAGACAGGATATCTGCGTTTCGCCGCCGGCCATCAGGCGGCAGGCGTGCCCAATACGTACTTCGTTCACAAAATTGATAAACGTTTTTTGCGTGCGGCTTTTGAAATACCGGCAAAAGGCCTGCTTGCTCATATTGACCAGCGATGCCATATCGTTCAATTGTATGTCCGATTTAAAATGGGTGAAAACGTATTTGAAAACACGGTCTATCCGGTCGTTGTCTTTTGCCTGATAGGTATTCACATAGCCGGTGCTCGCGAGTAATTCAAACTCCCTGGTACGGGTGAGCAGGTCCAGCATGCGAATGAACGTGACGAGCTGTTCAAATCCTTTCTGGCGGGTCATTTCCAGTAACATCTGCCGGAGCGAGGCTTTGGTTCTACCGGTAAATTTCATGCCCCTGGCTGCCTTTTTCAGCAAAGCTTCCACCGGCTTGGCGCTACCGAACAGTCCCATCGCTTCCTGCAGTTTTTCGGGGTCAAAAAACAGGGCTACCGAACGGGCATATGTTTCCCGCGTGTCCGTATCTTTCTCAAAATACCGTTTGTCGTTGTGCCATACGTGCGGAATATCCTGACCCAGCAGGATCAGTTCGTCGCTGCTGAAGTTCTCCACGCTGTCGCCGATAATGCGTTTGCCTTCGCTTTCCACCACGTACACCAGCTGGCACTCTTTATGAAAATGAAATTCGGTTGAAAAATAAGGAAGGTCTATCACCCGCACGGCGAATACTTCCATTTGCACATCTTCCTTTATTTTGGTGAATACCGGCTTCATAACAAGTGGGATTGTTGCCAGACCTGGCATGGCGAAAATAGTGCAACTGGCGCTAAAATCAATAGAATTGACCTGTTTTGAGGCAAATAATGCTAAAATACGCTCGGTTTTGGTCATTACCCATTTTGTTTTCCGGCTTTCCACCCGATAGATTTGCTGTAGTCAGACCACCAGACCGCCTGCCGGAAAAGGAGAGGAATACTTTAACTTTAGTGAACTTAACGTTACTGTAGTGTGTATCCTGTAAAAACAAAAAACGTGAAAATGCTGAAAGATAAAGTGATCCTCCTTACCGGCGGCGCCGATGGCATCGGCTGGGAATGTGCCATGGCTTACGCCCGCGCGGGCGCTTCGGTATGTGTTGCGGATATCGATCCCGCGGGTGAAGACAGGGTAGCCTCGCTTAGCGGTGACCATTCTTTTTTCCGCTGCAACGTAACCGACGAAACGGATGTGAGAGAAACTGTCGGGAAGCTAATGGAAAAATATGGAAGGCTGAACGGTATCCACAACAATGCTGGGCTTGCACAGCCTTCCCGCCCGCTGCACGAAACCAGTTCCGCCGAATGGGATGCATTGATGAACGTGAACCTGAAAAGCATTTACCTGATGGTAAAATACAGCATAGAGCACCTGAAAGCCGTAAAAGGCTGCATCGTGAGCACCAGCTCCCTGGTAGGCCGCATCGGGCAGGAAAACCACGCCGCCTACGTGGCCACAAAAGGCGCTGTAAATGCCCTGACGAAAGCAATGGCATTGGATTACGCACCGTCCGGCGTACGCGTGAACGCGGTTGCCCCCGCTGCTGTGAGCACTCCCATGTTGCAGGCCTGGAGCCGAGAACAGCCGAACTATGAAGCCATGCAACAATACCTGGACAGCCTGCAGCCGCTGGGACCAATGCCTTCGGGAGATGTGATCGCGGACGCATGTGTATTCCTGTTCAGTGATGCCGCGCGGTTTATCACAGGTTGCATACTTCCCGTTACCGGCGGCGCCGAATTGGGCTACAGGGCGCTGATATAAAAAAATCACAACTATTTCCGCATGATAAAGACTTTCAGGGTCGACGATAAAAGGTATCAATTAAAAAATGGCGCAGGCAGCGATGCTGTACATAAAGATCCGCTATACGCCTATGCGGCAGCCCGGCTTACAGATGAATCGGGCCTCACCGGCTCCGGACTGGCCTTTACGCTGGGGCAGGGAAACGACCTGGTATGCCGTGCGGCGGAGTTTTACGCAAATATGCTGGTAGGGAACGAAATAGAGGCATTGATGCATGATTTTGGGAAAACGTTCAAGGCAATGTCAGACGAGCAGCAGTTTCGCTGGCTGGGCCCGCATAAAGGCGTGGTCCACCTTGGGCTGGCTGCCGTTACCAACGCATGTTTCGACCTCTGGGCGAAAAAAAGAGGCGTGCCGCTCTGGAAATTATTGATCGATCTCAGCCCCGAACAAATTGTCAATACGCTCGACCTGTCGTATCTCGAAGACGTGCTTACGCGGGAAGAAGCCATTGCATTGCTGAAGCAGGAAGAAGCGGGCGCGGCCGCGCGGCGGGATATCCTGGCGAAGGGTTACCCGGGTTATGATACTTCCGTGGGCTGGTTCAACTACGACGATGAGCAGGTAAGGGAAAACTGCATCAGGGCGGTTGCCGGCGGTTTTACCGCTATGAAACTGAAAGTCGGTTCAGCCGATCCGCTGCGCGATATACGCCGGGCGAACATCGTCCGGGAAACGGTTGGGGACCATGTAAAGGTAATGCTGGACGCCAACCAGCAATGGACCTTGCCGCAGGCGATCTCCATTTGCGGGGAGCTAAAAAAAATGAATCCTTTCTGGGTGGAGGAGCCAACCCATCCGGACGATGTACTGGCCCATGTTACGCTCGCCAAAGCCGTGGCCCCTGTGAAGCTTGCCATCGGCGAACATGTGCCTAACCGCATCCTGTTCAAGAACTACCTGCAATCCGGCTGTACCGGCTTCATCCAGGTGGACGCAGTGAGAGTGGGCGGTGTAAGCGAGTTTATCACCATCAGCCTGCTGAGCAAAAAGTTCGGCGTACCGGTAGTGCCGCACGTGGGCGATATGGGCCAGCTCCACCAGCACCTGGTGCTTTTTAATCACATCACTGTCGGGCATGAGGCGCTGTTCCTCGAACATATCCCGCATCTGAAAGAACATTTTGTACATCCTGTCAGGATCGATAATGGCGTGTATATAACACCGCAGGAGCCTGGCAGCAGCTGCGATTTAAAATAACCACTATGACCGGCACCGCGGATATCATCATTACCATCGTTTATGTGCTTTTTATAGTAACTATCGGCTTGTGGGCGGGTACCCGGAAAAAAAATGCGAAGGGCGATGCTTCCGGCGAGTATTTTCTGGCCGGAAAAACGTTGCGCTGGCCCATGATAGGCCTGGCGCTGTTCGCTACGAACATATCCTGCCTCCACCTGGTAAGCCTTGCCCAAAGCGGGTTTGATTCAGGCTTGCTGAATGGGAATTTTGAATGGATGGCGGCGTTCACCCTCATTTTGCTCGCGCTTTTCTTCGTGCCTTTCTACATCCGCTCCGGCGTGCCCACGTTGCCCGATTTCCTGGAAAGAAGATATAACCGCGCCTGCCGTGACTGGCTGGCTTTTGTGTCCATCATATCCGCGGTGATCATACATATCGCGTTTTCTTTTCTGGCCGGCGGGATCGTACTGGAAACATTGTTTGGCATCGACATGTATACCAGCATTGTCGTTATTGCGGCCCTTACAGGGCTGTATACGATCATTGGCGGCCTGCGCGCCGTGGTGGTCACGGAATCTGTCCAGAGCATCGTACTCATTTCGGGTGCTGTGATCATTACTATCGCCGCATGGACGAAAATGGGCGGCTGGCAGCCGATGACGGCCGTTCTGCATAAACATGGCGCCCTTGAAAAACTCAGTATGCTGCGCCCCGCGGGTGATTCTTCCGGCATGTCGTGGATGGCTGTGTTTTTTGGATACCCTGTCCTGGGAATCTGGTACTGGTGCGCGGACCAAACTATCGTGCAACGGGTGCTGGGAGCAAAAGATGAGAATAACGCCCGCGTTGGGGCTTTGTTTTGCGGGTTCATCAAAATCCTACCCGTTTTTATTTTTGTATTGCCCGGCCTTTTCGCCTATGCGCTTTACCTCTCCGGCCGCCTTGACGTTAGCTCTTTGCAGCATGCGGGAACAGACGGTAAGATCGTTACAGACACCAAAGGCGTTTATACGTTGATGATCACCCAACTATTGCCCGGCGGGCTGAGGGGAGTTCTGGCCGCGGCCCTGATATCCGGCCTGATGAGCCAGATCGCCGGGGCGCTGAATTCCATTGCCACGCTGGCCAGCTTCGATCTGTATAAACGCTTCCGCCCGGAAGCTTCTGAAAAAAAATTGGTGCAGGTCGGCCGCTGGTCTTCAGTGATCGCCCTCCTGGCATCTATAGCGATGCTGCCCCTGCTAAATCGCTACCAGAGCCTTTTTGAAGGCATCAACGACGTGATCGCGCATATTGCCCCGCCTATCACCTGTGTGTTCCTGTTAGGTATATTCTGGGGAAAGGCCTCGGCAAAATCAGCACAATTCACGCTTTGGATCGGCTCGCTGCTGGGCGCGGCAGTATATGCCGCCAACAAGCTGTTTCCCGGCAATCCGCTGGGTGGCGTACCGTTCATGATGATGGCGTTCTACCTGTTCATGACATGTGTGCTGATGCAGGTCGCATTATCATACCTGTTCCCGGTTGTGCATACGCAACAAAGCAGCGCGCTGTTCTGGAAATCTGCCCGGGAGCCGCTGCAAACTAAAGGCTGGAATGGGATCGGGAATTATAAGACATTGTCTGCAGTACTGATCCTCGTAATGGCAGCATTGTACTGGTTCTTCCGATAACAGGCGTTGCTGAACCTGTTGTTCTGATAATTTGAAAGATCATCTTTCCATAAATCCTGTAATCTGACTTCCATGACAAAAAAACTCCTTATTCTGTTCATGCCGGCGCTTTTGCTGGCGGCTTGCGGACAACAGCGCGGTCCCGCTGTAAGATATGGCATGGCAACAGGCATCAGGCCGGAGAAGATCGCGTATTATAAAGAGTTGCATGCCGCTGTGTGGCCGGGAGTGAGGAAAACCATCAGGGAATGTAACATCCGTAATTATTCTATTTATTTGAAAGAAATAGAAGGCAAACATTATCTGTTCAGTTATTTTGAATACACCGGAAGTGATTTTGAAGCGGACATGAAAAAAATGGCGGCGGACACCGTCACGCAACGCTGGTGGAAAGAAACCGCGCCCGCACAGATCCCCCTGCCTGACGCCGCGGCCGCCGGGCAGACCTGGAGCGGGATGGAGGAGCTGATGCATCTGGAATAATAGAAAAAGTGGATGCCCTGCATCTTTACCTTTTCTCCAGTTTCAGTACCACGCTCGTTCTGTTGCCGGATACTACCGGGTTAAAACCAACGTTCATCAGGAATTCGCCGGAATACTGCCTGCTTTCATCGATCTTTGATTTTGTACCCGGGTAAAGACTGATCTCCTTCAAGCGGTACGTCGCCGCCGGGTCCAGGCCCTTTAAGCGAATGGGAGCGGTACTGCCTTCGTGATAACGGTTGCTGACGAGATAATTAAAGACAACGCCTTCGGAGCGGTCTTTACCGATGTAAGCCACGGAGGCCACCGCGCCTTTTCGAGGATCGGCCAGCCGGTACTGGTCGCCCTGCCAAACAAGCTGCTTAAAGGAATTGTATTCCCCGATCGCCTGCCGGCAATAAGCCAGGTCTTTTTCATCCAGCTGGCTCACTACGATATCGAATCCCAGCTTGCCCATCATCGCCACATCTGTCCTGAACTTAATGGGTTGCTTACCCCAGTCCGTTACATGATTGGCCGTTGCAATAGCGGGGTAGAAATAGGAATATTCCCATTGAATGAAGATCCTTTCCAACGGATCGGTATTATCGCTGGGCCAGTATTCGGTAAAATATTTCAGGGCCTCGTAGTCTACCCGGCCGCCGCCGCCCGAACAAAGCATCATCGGCACATCAGGGTATTTGGTACGGATACGTTTCAGCACATTGTACAGCCCGCGCATGTATTCAATGTAGAAATGGGACTGATTGTTGCCGAGATATGCGGAATGCGCATTAAATATCACCGCGTTGCAATCCCACTTAATGTAAGCCAGGCCCGGATTGCGGGTAAAAAGATCATCCACCGTGCCGTACACGAAATCCTGCACGGCTGGATTACTGAGATCGAGCACCAGCTGGTGGCGGAAATAATGTTCTTTGCGCGCAGGTTCTTTGATCACCCAGTCCGGGTGCTTTTCATACAATTCACTTTTAGGGCTCACCATTTCCGGTTCCAACCATATCCCGAACTTCACCTCATTCTTCGTGGCTTCCTTCACCAGGCTGGCGATTCCATTCGGCAGTTTGCTCTTGTTTTCCTGCCAGTCGCCGAGGCCGGCAGTGTCACTGTTGCGGGGATATTTGTTGGCAAACCATCCATCGTCCAGCAGGAAAAGGTCCACACCCAGTTTTTTGGCGTCGTGCAGGAGGCCTTTCAGTTTATTTTCAGAAAAATCGAAATAAGTAGCTTCCCAGTTGTTGAGCAGGCTGAGCCGGTTGCCCTTACCGTTCAGGATGCGGTAGTTCCTCGCCCAGTCGTGCAACTGACGGCTGGCGTATCCTTTGCCTTTGTCAGAAAGAATATATAAAAATGCCGGCGTCACAAATTCTTCCACGGGCCTGAGTGTATATGGCGACGCATAATTATTGATCCCGGAAACCAGCCGGAGGTTATCCTGGTAATCGAGCTCAATATCCGTCCTGAAATTGCCGCTGTATTCCAAAGCGCCATAGAGCACGGTTCCTTCATCTTCAGTAGCAGGTTTATCCAGCGATATCATGAACACCGAAGGCTGGAACAGATTGGCCCTGGTGCCCAGTTTTGAATCAAGCGTTTTAATGCCGTGCGTGATCTTTGATTCCTCAGGCTGCATTTCCCTTGCCCAGTCACCATGATACTGGTTCAGCCAGAAGCCCTGCGCTTTCAGGTACAGGTTGGCGGAAGCGAATTTCTCCAGCACCACATTCCCTTTTTCCCTGTGGCTGATCGATGACCATTGTTCGATCACATCCTGGCTGGGGTAGACTTTGTAATGCAGCACCACTTCAAAATCATACACCGGATCTTTGAGGGTTATTGAAAAGAGAGCGCTGCTGTCACCCAGCTGTTGCCGCTCATGTTTTACATACCGTAGGTCCAGGGAGCGGTTGCCATCGGCATGCACCACAGCGATCGCCGGTTCCAGCAGGTTGCGGGAGCCGGATGGCGTGTATGCTGCGTTCAGCACGTTGGTATAATCAGTGGTCTGTTTATATACGGTAGGCACCAATTTATATTCCTGTTCATTCGCCAGCTTCCTGCCGAAATAAATGACCGACAGGTCTTTATCCTTATCTGCCTCCAACACCAGCGCATTGTTCCGCGTTTCAATGGGAATGATGATATCCTGGGCATGCAGGCAATTGGCGCCTGCTCCGAAAAACGTCCATATGGCCCAACAAACCGATTGCCCGACCTTATACTTTCCTTTCCTCCTGCAATTCATATGTATTCTATTCTGTTATAAATATTGAGTGTGTTCAATTCTTCATCATTGTTGCTGCGGGCCATTATACCTATTATTGACGGTGATACCCGGCCAGCTGTCTGTTCTGAAAGGCCTGGCTGGCCAGCCTTCTTTATTGCAAAGGTTCGCATTGCCGGCATCGTCTGCCCAGGCATACCGCACCGCCACCGGCTTTGCCACCTGGCTGCACCGCACGGTAACCTGTGCGCCGTCAATGAACGCTTCCGCGGGATAAAACGTCCTGTCATCTCCTGCTATTTCAAAACCGCTCAGCACAGTTGACCCGCTTTGTATAGCCAGTCCCGCTCCCATTGAAGAAAAAAAGATACGAACGCGATCGCCTTCCGTTACGGATGATTGGTACACCGGGCCGGAAGCCATCACCATTTTACCGTAGGTATCCCGCAAGGCCAGCGCGGCAAGCCGCTCTCCCACGTCTTTTTTATTGCGTGGATGAATGTCTTTCGCATCGCCCACATCGATAGTAACGGCCATGCCGGTGTGGGAAACGCGCAGCGCGGCTGCCTGCGATTCCCGTATCTCGGCCCAGGCGCTGCCATTGTTGCTGTTACCGTTATTCGCGTTGAAGCTGGTGAGCTGCACGAAATAAAGGGGCATTTCCCCGTTTTTGAAGAGGTTTCTCCAATCATTGATCAGCAAAGGCAAGGCGTACCGGTATTCATACCCTGTGTTCGCATTGGCCTCCCCCTGGTACCATATCACGCCTTTGATGTTCAGGCGGCCGAAAGGATGCACCATCCCATTGTACAATACCGAAGGATAATCGTTAGGTCCTATCCCGTTCTTATTGTGCATCACTTCCTGTACAGAATATGCCCAATCGCCCGCCAGTGAGTACTGATGGCCGTTTACCGTCATGAACAATTCACTGCTGTCCCCCCATATGCCGCCGCCGCCGCCCGTATCTTCCACTCTCACGGCAATTACGTTCTTCCCTGCTTTTAATTGCCCCGCGCCCGCTGTATAGCGGCGGTCCACATTCCATCCCACCCCCGTTCCAATCGGCAGGCCATTCAGGAAAGTCTGGTCGTTGTCATCTATCTTTCCCAGTTGCAGTACAGCGGGCAAACCGGCGTCTTCCTCGCGGATGAAAATGGTTTTCCTGAACCATACCACGCCATCCAGCCTTGACAAGGAAGGCAGTTTTTCCCACAAGGCAGGCAGGCGCATTGCCGGCCATTTGCTGTGGTCATATTCAGCTGATCTCCACATTGCGCTGTCGGCAACATCAGGCTGATTCTTTTGCAGCTGCCGACGGTATTCATCTTCTTTTTGTTTCCTTGCGGCGGTGAGCTGCTCCATGCTCCGTTCGGGAATTGTTTGCATCAGTGTTTTATAGTGACTGTCCTGCTTCAGCGCGGCATAGCTGATCCACGATTCGATCTGTGTGCCGCCCCAGCTGGAATTGATGAGGCCTATGGGCACATTCAGTTCCTGTTGCAGGCGGCGTCCAAAGAAATAAGCGACGGCGGAAAAAGACGGTATGCTGGCGGGCGAACAGGTTCGCCAATTCGCTTCATTCGATTCCAGGGAAGGTAATGCAGCTACGTTTCCAGGCACTGTATACAATCTTATCTGCGGGTGCAAAGCCTGGCTGACCACTTCATCCGCATCCAATACACCGCTCCAGCCTTTCACGGGAAACTCCATGTTCGACTGGCCGGAGCAGAACCAGATATCGCCCAGCAGCACACCGGCGAGGATGATCGTTTTTTTTCCGGTAACAGCCAGGTTATAAGGCCCGCCGGCTTTTTCCGGGGCCAATGTCACCTGCCAGTTCCCGTTTTCACCTGCACGGGCACTCTTCTTCTGATGATGCAAACTCACCGTGACCTGCTCCCCGGGACTTGCCGTGCCCCAGATCCTGATCGGAACGTCGCGTTGCAACACCATGCTGTCTCCAAAGATATTTGGCAGCCTGGGTTGTGCATGCGCATCTGCTGCGGAGAGCAAACAATACAGCCAAACAATTATTATCTGCGGAATGAGTTTCATCGCTGGTCTCACTGTTGAATACCTGGTTTTATTTTTAATGATTATCTGCCGGGTTATGGCAAAGCTTTGTGCAAGAGCCGCGACGAAACAATCTCCCAATATTGGGTTTCCCCTATTCTATCAGGAGATTGCTTCGTCACCCCGCCCACATTAGCCTTGCTGCTCCTCGCAATGACGGATTGCCTTTCTTTTACCCACGTTACGATCTCCTTCAACTGTTACTTCCCGGTATTCACCGTTTTTAATTCCCCGTTTACTTTCAGTTTCACCTGTTTGCCCGTGGGCGATGAAATGTTGTAATGGGTCACCACGCCGTCTTTCCATTCAAAATCAACGGTGCAGTTACCCCTTGCCTTCAGTCCTTTCACTTTGCCCGCGGGTTTCCAAAGATCGGGAATAGCAGGCAACAGTTCTATATAGCCGGCATGGCTTTGCAGGAACATTTCCATGATCGCCGCAGCTGCGCCAAAGTTGCCATCTATCTGGAAAGGCGGGCCGGCAGAGAATAAATTGGGATATACGCCGCCACCCGCGCCGTAATTGATATCTGTGCGGAGCGTGGGTTTCAGCAGTTCCCGCAGGAGCTTAAAGGCGCGGTTGCCATCCAGCAGCCTGGCCCAGAAGAGTTGTTTATAGGCTATGGCCCAGCTGGGACCGTCGTCGCCCCTTACCTCCAAAGATTTTTTAGCGGCGGCCGCCAGGTCAGGCGTGCCGTTGACCGTGATCAGGTTGGCGGGATACAAGCCGTACAAATGGGAAATATGCCGGTGTTGCGGATCCGTTTCCTTGTAATCTTCCAGCCATTCCTGGATACGACCGTCACGGGAGATGATGCCGGCGGGAGGAAGTTGCTCCAGCTGCGCACGCAAATCGTCTGCAAATGCTTTATCCTGCTTCAGTTTCTGCGCGGCTTCGATCACGTTTGTGAATAGTTCGCGGATGATCTGGTTGTCGATCGTTGCGCCCACACAGATGCTGGCATGGTTGCCGTTCGGAAGCAGAAAGGAATTTTCAGGGGAAGAAGAAGGTGAAGTAACGAGCCATCCTGTTTTTTCATCTTTCACCAGGATGCTTTTATAAAATAGCGCCGAACCTTTCAGGATCGGGTAGATGCTTTTCAGGTAAGCAACATCGTCTGAATACACATAATGTTCCCATAAATTATTGCACAACCAGCCCGAGCCGGATTTCGTGACGCCCCAGGATGCGCTTTCGCCGGGCTCTGTAAAACCCCATACGTTGGTGATCACATGGGCCACCCACCCTTCCGCGTTATAGTAGGCTTTGGCAGTCCTTTCACCGGGCTTCACCAGGCCACGTACCAGTTCGGTGAGCGGGAGATTCAGTTCGGAAAGATTGGCCATTTCCACCGGCCAATGATTCATCTGCACGTTTACATCCAGATGGTAGTCGCCATTCCAGGGCGTGCGCACCTGGTTGGCCCAGAGCCCCTGCAGGTTGGGTGGCAGCAGGCCTACCCTCGTGCTGCTGATGCTTAGATACCTTCCGAATTGCAGGAAGAGCACCGGCAACGACCTGTCTTCTTCAGGATGTTTGTAATAGGCCGCCAGTCTTTTATCCGTGGTCAGGCTTTCTGCCGGCCCGCTCCCAATATCAACGGCAACGCGGCCGAACAACTTGCTGAAATTGCTGATGTGCAGCTGCTTTTGCAGGGCATATTTTTTTTGAAGGGCGGCATTCATATTTTTTTCTACCAGCGACTTATAATCCGCGCGACGAAAATCCGTTGCCGTGGAAACAAAGATCAGTGCTTCGTCCGCGCCTTCCACCACCAGTTCATTTCCCTTCGTAATTTGTTTTCCACCCGTATTCACAACCTTCACACGGGTGAGGTATTGCATGCCTTTCCCGTCCGTTCCATTATCGAGCCGGCCAGCTAACGTTAACGCCTGACCGCTAATAGAAGACACTCCTTTTTCCGGGCGGCTGATACCTACAGAAAAACTGATCTTTCCTTTTTCACTGGCGCTGAGCCGTATCACATCCACATCGTCGCCGAAGCTGGTGAAATACTCGCGCAGGTATTGAACGCCGTTGATGTTGAATGTGGTGCTTGCAAGGGCACTGTCCAGCGAAAGCCAGCGGCGGTAATCGCGATAAGCAGCGGCCCCTCGTTCGTAACGGTGGGTAACCGACAGGTCGGCCAGCATCTGGAAACATCCCCATTGGGGGCCTCCGGAGCCGGGACCCAGGCATACAAAGTTTTTATCGATCAGCTTTTGCGCTTCGTCGTTTTTTCCTTCAGACAGCAGCCGCCTTATTTCCGGGAGCTGCCGGTAGGCTTCGTAGTTATTGGCATCCTGCGGGCTGCCGGACCAGAGGGTAATATCGTTCAACACCACTTTTTCCTTCTCCACGCCGCCATCCGGCGTCATGCCCAGCCGTCCGTTCCCCAGGGGCAGGGTTTCTTCCCACTGTGCAGCGGGCTTATCGAACCAAAGCTGCAGGGGACGCCGCTGTGCGGACAGTGATAAAGAACATAGGAGCAGACAAAAACCGATCGTTACTTTCATTTGTATATTCTTCGTTTATTCAATTTCTGTTTCTTTTTGAATGATTATTCGCAATGACGGGCTGGATAATCATTACTTTTTGTACGCCGGCGTCAACTCGCTCAGGTTGCTGGACGAATTATCGCCGCTGGCCACTCTTTTTATCCTCATACGGATGTAGCGGATGCGGGGCGTTTCGGTAGAGAAATTCACCGTGTACGGACCTTTCCCGTCATCCGAGCGGGTCACTTCTTTCAGCAGGATCCAGCCTTTGGCCAAGGCGTCATCTTTCCAGCCGGCATCGTTTCCCGGTACAGAAGTGGCTGCATTGGTAATATCGGCAATTCCCCAGATTTCGTACTCCACCGGGTTGTGGCAGCAGTCCCGGCCGGTTACTTCCAATGTGCGGAGACTGTCGTATGCTTTCCCCATATCAAAAGTAAAATGATGGGGCAAAGAACTGTTGCCGTCGGAATGGAATATATTCGGGTAACCCTGTGGCCCGTTTGAGCCGTCCCAGAGTTTGGAAACGCTGGTCTGACCTTCATATGCCCCCACGTCATACGGCAGGTTCACTTCCCGGAAGAGGGATTTATCGCATTTCACGATCCCGAATTCTATATTCGGGAAGGTATCAACGAGGCCTACAGAAAACGTGTCCAGCGCAACGCGGTTCGGCGTGTAATACGACTGGTACGCCACGCTGGTGCCATATTTGTAATCGTTCAGCGTGATGGAATTCTGATCAGGCGGGAGAGATATCTCTTTCTGTTCATCAGCCGTACTAATGTAACGAATATACGTAATTGTATTTGTCGAATCCGCCGCCAGGAAATTAAGCGTGATCTCATTGCCATTATCATTCAGCAGTTTGTAAGGATCCGTCAGATTAAACGGCCGGTTCATCAGGCTATTCCGGTAAGTAGCGCCATACACTCTCGCATTCTGTATTTCGATCGGGATGGACCGGTTGCCGTTCTTGTCAAATGAATGGACAAAAAATGAATAGGTGTATTCCTGCAGGCCTTTGATGACCGTAAAAATGGTATCCGAGGGGCTGTGCGTTGAAGCGGCTACTTCCGTGGAATCCGCATAGTTGTTCCAGTATATCCGGTACTTTGTAACGGAAGGATCAGGACTGGGCGACCAGCCGATGCCGAGGCGGAGATTGCCCGGCCTGGTGAAGGTTTGCGTGATGGCGCCCGGGTATTTAAGCTCCTGCCCGTTGAGAAAGTCTTTGAAATCATCCGGCTTCTGCGTGCACGATGCCAGCAGGCAAACCAGGCCGGTGATCCAAAGAAGGGGCGAATTTTTTATAAACATATAAGCTTCTTTTATGGATTACCTGGGATCGCCCCAGAATGTCAGTTCGGCTACGTTAAAAAAGTTGTTGGTCAGCGATGCATTTTCCAGGCACTGAAAGCGGATGTATCTCACTTTCGGCAGGTCGAGCGAAAAGTTGAAGCTGAAGCCCGCGTTCCAGGTATCGAGGTCTGCATTCGTGTATTGAGGGTTGGGCAGGCCGGACGGTTTTTCCGGAAGGCGGAAGGTGCCGAGGTTGATCCACCCGTTGGGTGATGTTTCACCGACGCCCGGCGCGCCGGAACCGCTGGGCAATGTTTCATCCACAGGATCGGATATGCGCCCCCACATGGTCCAGGTAAGCGGGGCGCCGGCCTGCCAGAGCCAGTTGCCGCTTCCGTCTATCCCGCGGTTCCAGATCGTATACCGGCTCAGCTTGGCCCCCTGCCCCATGTCGAACGTGATAACGGCCGGCCATACCAGCGGCTGGATAGGCTGCTCCGTATGGTAACCCGGCGATCCGGTATTGCCGTTCCACAGGTTCTGTATTTCCCAGCCAAAGCCCGTACGGACGTCGGAAGGCAACACATAGCCGTTGAACTTAGACTTATCTATCTGCACTTCGTAGATCGGTTTTACCGTCGTGAAGAAGGTATCGGAAATATTCCCCCACTGGTCTGTAATATAAATACCGAACTCCTTGGGGATAGTGTCATAACCTCTCAGGCTATACGAAATAGTATCGCGGTTGGTATAGTTCTGGTTGATAATCTCCAGCTGATTGGTACGCGGGTCGCGGCTGATGGTAATGATACCCAGGTTGGCCTTGAAACGGTTCAGCACATTGATATTGATACCGCCGAAATCCGCCTTCGTCCCGATGGTGGGAAAAGCTTCCAGGTAAGCCGGCACGCCCGGATGCACGGTTACTTCCACTGGGTCAGACATCACGTTGGCCCGGCTCACAGCGTGCAACGTCACTTTGTAATCCTGGCTTTTTTCAAAGCCGCCTACGTGGATCGTATCGGTATAAAAGGACGATTTGGTTTGCCGGCTGGCATTATCATTGATCATGTAGCTGGCCTGCACGTACAGCACATTCTCAGAAGCCGGAAGGTCGTAGGTAATGATCGCGGAGCCGGCTTCATTCTTCACCTGTACATTGGTAACGGTTCCGGGCTTCGTTTTGTCGTCAGACACTACGCCTTTATAATCGGCCACCTTGCTGCAGGAAAACATCACCACCGCCATCAGTACCGGCAGCAGGCGCCACAACAATTTTTTATATCGGTTTGTCATAATCATATTTTGAACAATTCGCGAAGAGGTTTACCAGTATGGGGTTTGAACCAGGTTAGGATTGGTGATCAGGTCGTATTCCTGGATGGGGAATAAATAATCCCTCAACCCGAACGAAGGCTGGTACACGGTACTTAGCTGGTAATAACCCGCAACCGTCCTGTTGAATACGCTCCACCCCTGGAAGGGAGTAGACAGTACAACCTGCAGCTCTTTCCAGCGGCGAAGGTCCCAGCCGGCCTGGCCTTCGAATGCCAGCTCGATCCTTCTTTCCTGGTGTATGATCTGCCGCAGGCCTTCTTTGGTGGATGGTTTGGCGGGATTGCGCGAGTATTGCGACCAGGAAGCCAGCACACCTGGCAGCCCGGCTCTTTGCCTTACCTTATCGATCCAGGAATACGCTTCCGCATTCGGGCCGTTCACTTCATTCAGGCATTCGGCATACAGCAGCCACAGGCCGGAGAGCCGGATGAAAGGCCAGGGATAGGTATGCCATACGGTATTCTGACCGGGCACGGACTGGTAATGTACCAGCTTTTTAGGCCAGTAGCCGGTGGCGTTGTACCGCGTACGGTCGGGCGGGGAAGCATAACCGTTCACGGCATTCACGAAGTTGGGGTTGTTGTCGTTCGTATTGCCTGATCCGAACCAGGTAGCACCGTCGAAGGCAACGCTGGAATAGTAGCGCGGTTCGCGGCTGAAGTTACCCTTCACGGTCGTGTAATCCTGCTTGACATAATACCGGTGCGCCTCATCGCCGGTCTGCAACTGGTAACGGCCAATGTAATCCCAGGTTTTGTCTTCATTGATCGGCACACCGTTCTTCGTGTAGAATATTTCAGACTGCGAAACGGGCACGGAGAAATTCGAATAAACGGCGAATACGTTGGCCGCAGCTTCAGCCGTCACCCTGGGCATAGACATATACTGCCATCCGTAATGCGGGTTAAGCGTCCACACCTGTTCGGGATTCCAGCCATCTACAAACGCACCCTGCAATGTGAGCAACTGCCGGGTTTGATCGGACATGCTCACGATATTGCCCTGTACCCTCAGTTCATAAGGCTTCGCACCTGCCGCTACAGCCGCATCGATGGCCGCTTTGCAGGCATCGGCCGCCCGTTGCCATTTCGCGGGATCCGCGGCAGCGGGAAACAAACTTTGCCCTTCCTTGCCCTTGAACGACGCATAATCGGGATTGCCGTTGAAAAGCGGGCTGGCCTGTGTGGTTAACACTTCCGCTTTTACCGCCAGTGCAATGGTCGCCGTGATACGCCCTGCTTCGGCAGCCGCGTTCTGGATGGCCGGCGGCAGGTCCACTATCGCTTCATCCAGCGTTTTCACCACATAGTTGAAGCAGGAGTCGAGCTTTTGCTGTTTCTGCCGCACTTCCTCCGAGCTGGCGTTGATGGGAATAGCCCTGTCTGCAATGGGAATGGGCCCGTACATACGAAGCAGCCAGTAATGGTAATATGCTTTCAGGAATTTGGCTTCGGCAGACCACCTCTTCCTGTCGAACGGCTGCACGTCCAGCGGCAGGTGGATGTTGTCCAGGAAAATATTACACATGCGGATAGACTCCCAGAGTTTGAGGCCCATATTGTATCCATCCCAGTAATTATGCAGGGGATTGAGACTGTTCTGCAGCCCGCGCATCAGGCTGAAACCACCGTCACCGCCCTGGCCGCCAAGCGTGGTCTGGTCCTGCATATTAATAGGGAACAGCACTTCGCCGGAAGCAGTAAAGCCAGCGTTCCTTCTCACATCCGACAAGCTCTGCAGGTTGGAATAACAACCGAAGAGGTAGGCCTGCGCTTCGTTCGCATTGCTGAACGAGCTGGACAGGGTGGCCACATTATCGGGCGTCACATCGAGGTATTGTTTGCACCCGGGCAAAGCCGCCAGGGCACAACCAGCCAGGAATAATATTCTAATCAATATTTTCATATCCTCTTTTTTAGAATTCGAATTTTAAGCCGAGGTTATATACTTTCTGTATCGGGTAGGCAAAGCCATTGCCCGCAAGCTCCGGATCCCAGAGTTTGAATTTGCTGAAAGTGAGCAGGTTCAGCCCGCTGAAATAGATACGCATGCTGTTCATGTGTATCGGCCGGCCCCACTTTTTGGGGAGCGTGTAGCCGCCTTCCACAGACTTGAGGCGCAGGAAGCTGCCGTCGCGCAGCCACCAGGTACTGGTTTGCTGGTTATTGGGAATTTCGTAGGTGGACAGCCGGGGCCAGAGCGCATACAGGTTTTGATTTTCTTCAGACCAGTGGTCGTTGGCATAAGCTTCCAATATCTGTGCGTTGTTGGCGAAAGGCGCCGTACCGAATACACCATCGTCAAAATTGGTAGTGGCGGTGGGATTGATAAAGAAAGATGACCTGGCCGAGCCCTGGAAGAAAGCGCTGAGATCAAAATTCCTGTACCCGACAGAGAACCCGAAACCATAAATGATCTGCGGGGTAGACGGCAGGCCGATGGGCACCTGGTCGTCCTGGTCAATCACGCCATCCTGGTTGATGTCGCGGTATTTGATATCGCCGCCCAGCGGCAGGTAGTTACCGAATACCTGCCTGGGTGAATTGAGTGCTTCCTTATCGTCCACGAAAAGCCGTTCCGCGATGAACCCGAAGGGCTGGTTGATCATCCTTCCGGTGCGGAAGCTCCAGGCATTGGGATATTCAGGCTCTTCCAAATGGATCACTTTGTTGCGGGTAAGAGTGAGGTTGCCCAGTGCGGAAGCCCACAAACCCGAATTGAAATCCTTACGGTAATTGAGGTTCAAATCGATCCCTTCAGAAAGGGCCTTACCCAGATTGGAGCGGAGATTGCCCGTAGCCGAGCTTTCTATTCCTACAGTAATGGGAATATACCCACGCTGTATCAGGATATTATACCTGTTCTCACGGTACACTTCTGCAACGATGTTCAGGTTATCAAAGAACGTGATCTCCGCTGCCAGATTTGTTTTGCGGGAAGTTTCCCAGGTTACGTCGGGGTTGGGATAAGCATAGATCACCGTTCCTTTCATGGTTACCGAATTATTGGTACCGAAAGAAGCGCTGCCGCCTTCATTCGGCGCTACGTTTGACAGGTAGAAGAAACGCTGCGTCCTGGGGTCGCCGATGGCGTCGTTGCCCACCAGGCCAATGCTTCCGCGCAGCTTAAACCGCGTGACCACATTTTTTACCCAGCCGCTCCAGAAATCTTCATTCGACACTACCCATCCCGCACCGATCGTGGGAAAGAAACCAAAGCGGTGCGTGGGCGCAAATTTCTCTGAACCGTTGTAGCCAAAATTGAATTCCGCAAAATACCTGCTGGCATAAGAATAACTCGCCCTGCCTGAAAGGCCGAGGTTGCGGTTGGGCAACGATGCCTGGAGGTTCCCGGCATTGCCGTTCAGCGTTTGCTGGCGTGTACCTATGATAGACGCACCAACAGTATGCCGGCCGATAGCGCGGCTGTAATCGATCCTGCCGAGCATGTACAAATAAGTGTTCAGGTACTTAGGCCCTTCGTTGTATCCAAGATATTCCCTGGCAGCGCCGGGCTGCGGGTTGAGCCAGCGGAGCTTATAATCGCCGCTCTGTTCATCGTAGCTCTGTACGTCGTAATAAAAAGGAAGATAGTTACGGCTCACATCGAAATAAGAATAGCGGTTGGTACTGAACAGGCCGAAGAAAGTTAAACCCGGCGTAATGAATTTCAGGTTTTGGTTCACTTCGAACTGTGCGGACATACGCGATTCAGAAAAACTCTTATACCCGTACATCAGCGAAGCATAGGGATTCGCCTGAAGATTCCCCGTCTGGTTGATCGCATTGCCGAAAAGGATGTGCTGGGTATTCCGGTTGGTACTGTCCGGTTCATAAAAAGCCGGGAAGGCAACGGGGTTGGAATGCAGCGCCTGCGAATACAGGTCCGTGGCAAAACCGCCGCCCTGGTTGCTAATGGGGCCGGTATATTCATTAAAATTACCCCAGAGGCGCACACCCACTTCCGTGGTGGCGGTTGCTTTAATACTGGTGTTAGCCCTCAGCTGGTAGTTTTCAAAACGCATGCCTGAGTTGAAGTTGTTCACGGGGTTCACGCGCAGGATGCCGTTATCCCTCGAATAAGAACCCGCGACATAATATTTTGCAAGATCGTTACCGCCGCTCACGCTGAAATTCGCGCGAGACGTGTTGGTACGCTCTTTAAAAATTTCGTCTATCCAGTCCACAGCGGGGTAGATATAAGGATAGAGCCCCCCTTCGCCGTTTAGTGTTTTCTGTGTGCCGATGATCTTATTCGGGCTGTAGAATGGCGTGGCCAGCGGATCTCTTGTTGTCAGCGCTTCATTGTACGTGCGCATATAGGTAATGGGATCTGCGAGCTTAATGCTTTGGGTAGGGGCAGAGATCGCGGATTCAACACGAAGCTCCACCTTGGCTTTGCCCGCCTTCCCTTCTTTGGTAGTAACGAGTATCACGCCGTTAGCCCCCCTGGCGCCGTACAGCGCGGCGGCGCTGGCATCTTTCAGGATGGAAAAGCTCGCGATATCGTCTACCTGCAGCCTGGCGAGGTCGCTGGCCGTCAGCTCGATGTTATCCACGAGAATGAGCGGGCTGTTGCTGTAACCGAGCGTGGTAACACCGCGGATGAAAAAGGAAGAGTTGTCCAGCCCGGGCTGCCCTCCCCGCTGGAAGGCAATCACGCCGGCCACTTTTCCCGCCAGGGCATTGGTGAGGTTGCTGGCAGGGATCTTCAGCTCCCCCGGCTGAATGGAGGTAACAGAGCCCACCACGGCCTCACGCCTTTCGCGGCGGCCGAATGCGGTTACCACCACTGCGCCCACGGTGTCTACCGCCAGGGACAGGTAAACCGTAACGGGCCTCCCTTTTTGCACTACCAGTTCCCTGGATTGGTAGCCGACACAGGAAAATTCAAGAAGGGCCTGGTTGCCGGAAATATCCAGCGCAAAGGCGCCCGACCGGTCTGTACTGGTCCCCTGCCTGGTTCCTTTAATGACCACCGACGCGCGGTCGATCGGGAGCCGCGTCAGGCTGTCCACCACATGACCGTTGATGTTGCCTGCATTTTGTTGCGCGGAAGAATTCGATGAAAAGGTAAGCAGGGAGATGAGCAGGAGCAGCAATGCCGGCATGCGGCAACGCAAATACTCCCGGCTGTTAAAGCAAGAAGATCTGATGTTCATATTCTGGCGATTGTAAATTGATTGGCACCTGCTATGCTAAAGCCTCTAATACATAGCGGTTGAATCCATTGGCTGATACATAACGTGCATAACGTGCTGACGTATAACGTGGTAAAGGCAGTTTTCCGCTGCCTGGCATTTGTACTGTAACGTAGCGCATTGTGCTATACTATACTATACTACAGCACTAAGTTATTACAATATTCCGATCTTCCAAAAAAAACGCGGGTTAAACGCAAATAAGTTTTCAAGTGAGCTTCATGCGGAATCATCAAACGGTTATTTTTCACGGATAATTTCGAAAATACATGCATCCGCAGGCGGTACCGGGAGCTGCTTTTGCCCGTCCAGCCAATGGGTATCGCCGGAGAAAAGTTCTTTTATTTTCCAACGGGTATTTTTCCCGCCACCCAGCAATTCCGCGGGGATATTCATGGTTTGCGCAGCGTTGCCGTAATTGAATAAAGCGATATAAAGCCTGCCGTCATCCTGCCGGAAGAGCTGCTCCACTCCCTTGTTGCCTGTGTTGCCCAGCAAGGGACGGAAACTTTTCCCATTGGCAGCCAGCATCAGCAGGTCGCGGTTCTGCAATAGTTTCCGGGCAACCTGCGTCCATTTGCCTGTAGCGGAAAAATCATCGCCTGTAAAAACGGACCCCGTGACCAATGCGGCAGCCAGCCTGGCCCTGTTCACGCCGTCGTTTTCGCTGGCAAATACGATATGGTCGGCATCCACATAATCGTACAGGTACGACTGCCACCATCCGTAACCGCTGCTGTTCATGGTATACTCGGTATTATCCAGGGCGCTGAAAGCATCGCAGGCAATGCGGCGCACGTGCACATAGCGGGCGGTGGCGAGATTTGGAGAGATAGCCGCATACACCAGCATCCTGTTGTCCAGCACACTGTCCAGGAAATGCATGCCTTTTTTGAATGCCTGCATGCCGGTGGTAACAGCGGGGTCAAAGAAACGGTCTGATTCCAGCGCGCCATGGCCGAGGAAATCTATTTTGATCATTTCAAAACCCAGTGATTTCATACGGTTTATGGTATGAACGATCCGCTGCAGTGTGGCCGGATGAGTTGGGTCCATCGCCCTTCCGCCGTCTATATCCAGCATGCGCCCGTTTTGCGTGGTCCATGTTTCTTTGTAGGAATAACCGTTGGAACCTTCTACGTTGCGGTCGGATTTCCCCCAATCGGCAAAAGGCGTCCAGTATATGCCGGGTTTTAATCCTTTTTGTTTGCAATGAGCAACAAATTCACTGAGCTTGCTCACGTCGCCGTCGATGCCGCCGGGCGTCATGTTGTCCCAGAATGCATCAAGGTCTATGAACAGCGTATGGTCCGCCGTTCTGAAATCTTTGAGGCTGTCGGCGAAAAAGTCCACTACTTTCATCGCCTGGTCGAACCGGATCTTTTCCCTGAGTACGCCCCAGCTGTTCCAGCCCATTGGTGTAGGGCCTTTCCAATCAGCGATGGACCGGGGGTGCAGCTGATTGTTCTGTTTCGCGAATGTTTCCATTCCTTCCCGCCAGTCTGCAAAAAATCCGATCATTATTTTCGGGGAAGATACCCAGCCGTCAACAGGCAGTACTTTGCCATGTGATACTACGTCATGTGTAACGGTACTGTCTGTAAAGCCCGCCAGCAGTGATATGCCCGCCGTTCTGCCGCTCCCGTTCCCCTTCAGCAGAAATCCTGTTTTCCAGTCATCCTGCTCCAGCGAGCCCATCACCAGGCCTGAGTTATCTTCCACATTGTATACCGCACCCACTTCGCTCCCCTTGAAAGCAGCCCCGGCAAAGGGCATAGCATTGTATCTTACCCACATGTCATTGTCAAAAGGTACAAACAGCGCACGGTTGTCACCCGGCTTGTTCCACAACAGGCTGTCTGTAACCAGCGGCGTCATGGAAACCGCAGCGCCTGCGCGCTGCAATCGTAACTGCGTAATAAAACTGTTATTGTTGCGGAATGTATAGAACAGTTGCTGCAGCGACGCATCGCCGGCAAAAGAGATGGTATACAACCTGGCCTTTCCGAGGCTGGTCTGCACATCACTCACCTTGCAACTGGCCTTGCCCGCTTTCCGGCTGTCACCCGGCTTTTCCGCCTGGTAAGCTGCATACGCTTCTTTGATCATCATTTTCCCGTTCCAGGTAATATTGTACTGTCCCTTGTTCAAATCATACACGATCCTGCTTTTATCCCCCAGCGGGATGATCAGTTCGGCCTGCTGCGCCATGACAGGTGGAGCGTACAATAAGCCGCATGAAAATACCGTTGCAATCAGATTCTTGTAAGACATAACGTTGAATTAAAAAAATGATCAAATATGCTTTATTGTTTTCCCGCGATCCCTGCCGGAGAAAAAAGGATGAACATTCCCACCATGATGATCAGCAGGAATCCATAATACAGATAGCGGTTCCTCCACGGCACAATGTTCACCGTGGCCTGGCGGGGAAGCGTATATACTTTGTTCAAAGGCCTCAGCCGGCCGATCAGCAGCATCATAGCCGATACGGCCACGAATAGTATGGCCAGCACGTGCAGGTAATGCAGCCCCGTATCGAACAGGAATTGCGTAGCGGTATACACGGTTACAAAAAATATGATCCCGATCTTGGCGGCAAGGGGCGGCACTCTTTTGGTCAGCAATCCCACTACCATGATCGTGAAAACGGGTACGCTGAAGAAGCTGCTCACCTTTTGCAGGTAATTATAAAAACCACCATCAAAATACATGATGTAAGGAGAAAAAATGATCGCCACGATGGTAACGCCGGTTTGCATGATCTTCCCGTCGCGCAGCAGCCGGCGCTCATCAGCGGGTTCGCCGTTTCGCTCCAGCCAGGGCTTATACAGGTTCATGGTAAACAAAGTGCCGGTGCTGTTGAGCCCTGCATTGAAAGTGCTGAGCGCCCCGCCAAAAACCACCGCCGCTACCAGACCGATGAAAACCGGCGGCAGGATGTCGCTTACCAGTCGCGGGAAAGCCGTGGCCGTGTTTTCCAGGTTGGGATACAGGTGTACGGCTATCAGCCCCGGCACATTCAGCAAAAGCGGGGCGAACAATTTTCCCACACAGGCAAGGGCAATACCTTTCTGGCTTTCTTTCAGGTTTTTGGAAGCCAGCGCTTCCTGTACGATGTACTGCTCCATCCCCCAGTAATAGATATTTATCAGCAGCATGCCGGTGAAGATCGTTCCGAATGGCAGCACATCACCCGGCCCTCCAATCGCATTAAGGTGTTCGCGATGAGAGAGGGTAAGGGTTTCAACGCCGTGCCAGATGTCGCCGTCGCCCAGGTAACGGAACCCGTAATACACGATCATTGCCCCTCCTATCAGCATGCCTACGCCCTGCACCACGTCGGTGATGGTAATGGCCCGCAGGCCGCCGAGCACGTTGTACAGGCAGCCTATCGTGCCTACCAGGAGTACGATCAGGCGGATGGCGGAAAAATAGCTGATGCCCAGCCATTGATCGATATGGAAGATGCCGTTAACCGCTACCGCGCAGCCATATAATACAGTTGGAATAAGGTTGACAAAATAACCCAGGAGAAAAACGACAGACACGATCCGCTGCGTTTGCGCATCGAACCGTTTGGCTAAAAAGTCGGGCGTGGTAACCGCTCCGATCCTCAGGTACATCGGCATCAGGAACTCCGCTACCACCAGCATGGCCAGCACAGAGCTCATACCCCATGCCATCACGGACATATTGGTGGTGTATACAAATTCGTTCTCGCCGATGAACTGGTTGGCGCTCATGTTTGTAAGGAACATGGAACTGCCGATCATCCAGAAGCCCAGGCTGCGGTTGCCCAGGTAAAAGCTGACAGGCGTTTGCTGCTTTTTTTTACGCGTGGCGTAAAACGACACGCCGGCAGCCACCACCGTTACAAAAAGGAAGCTCAGAAGTATAGTCGGACTCATAAAAAAGTAATCAAAGTGACCCCCTGCGCAGTAGAATAGTCGGTATTACTTCCTGTATTTTTTCTCGTTTCAGTACAAATTCAGCTGCCTTCTCGGCCATTATGGAAAAATCCGTGGAATAGGTGGTGATGCCGTCGAAAATGATCTCTTTCACCACTTCGTCATTATGTGAAAGGATGCCCACATCTTTGCCGAGCCGGAAACTTTTTGCCTTCGCATCCTTCAGCATCTGCCAAAGCTCGGCGTTGTTGATGGTAAAATAGACATATCCTTTTTCGATGGAACCGGGAATATATTCGGTGCGTATCAGGCTTTTGATCTTAAAGTCCTTCACGAACTTCTTATACGCCTGAATGATCTCTATCGGGGTGTCCGACGCGGGCCTGTGATAATGGATCATCCCCCGGAATTTACGGATCGCGGGCGCCAGTTTTGAAAAAGCGGCGTAAGATGACTTCCCGAACTCCTGCACGACATAGGAAAAATCGCCGTCCAGCGCCTGGTAGCGGTCGATCATCAGGAATTTGTTCAATGGCAGCGTGGCCAGAATGTCCGCCGTACGTTTATGCGGGATGGGCGCCACCACGTACATGCCGTAGCGGCCCCTGACGTTGGCAATGATACTTTCCAGTACGTCGATATTGTTATGATGAAAATAAATATCAATGGTTGCAGGAGTACCCAGGCTGTCGCGGAAGGTTTTGAAGAACACTTCCTGGAAACTGTCGAATGCAAAAAAGACCAGCGCGATCCGCAGGTTTTTTTCGGTGTTTTCCCCCTTCACATAAAATCCTATCCGGTTCTTCGATTCCACGATCCCGAGGTTGACCAGTTCCTTGTAACCCTTTGCAATGGTCTCCCGCGCAAAGCCCAGTTCTTTGTTCAGGTTGTTCACCGAAGGAAGCATATCCCCTCTCTGAATAAGCTTATCGTTGATGGCATTGATAATACCCTGTACCAACTGTTCGTGTTTGGACAATCCCTGGATGTTCTCCAGCTCCCTGATCTGTTCGTATATATCCTGCATTGCAAATAATTGATGGACAGCCATTTAATACTGTACTATTCTATCCTACAATGTAAATATATTTCAACAGCTTTGAAAAATCAAATTTCTGCTGCGCGGGGCATGGAGATATTGGGATCGTTCCCATTCCACGGGATGATCTCGGAATGAGTGATTTCTTTCGTACCAACTATATTATGAATGGCTACTTCTGCATTTTGTAGTACATAATAACAATCAATAGATTAGAGGACATTTGAAACCTCCATTCCTGATTAATTGAATAATCTTCTATCATATATTCATAGTCCTTTTAGCTTCTGCGATATCTATAATACACCGGAATTATTTTTCCTGAAAAATTAGGAAAATAGGGAAATAATAATTCTATTTGTTCCATATGTAGTACATAATGGACAAGTAAACCAAGTAGCAAACTCAACCACGATAAATTTAAACTCCACAGTATGAAAATAATAAGCATTGCTATTTTGCTTACAGGACTTCTTATGCTATCCCCTGGCCTATACCTGGATGCGCAGCAGAAAAAAACGATCGTTTCCGGCAGTATAAGTACTTCAACAGAAAAGCTGCCCTACGCAAGCATACTTGAAAAAGGAAAGGGTAATGCCGTTAAATCCGATACCAGCGGCAATTTTCAGATCGCTGTTTCCTCCCCTGATGCAATACTGGTTATTTCTTATATAGGATATAAAACCAGGGAGATCAACGTCAATGGACGTACTAAAATAGAGGTGGTCCTGGAGCAGGAATCCGCATCAATGAATGAGGTAATCATCGTGGGCTATGGATCTGTCGCGAAAAAAGATCTGACAGGTTCAGTTGCATCGGTAAACCTGTCTGACCTGAGCAAAGCGCCTGTTGCCTCTTTTCAGCAAGCCCTTGCAGGCCGCGTCGCGGGAGTGCAGGTGTCATCTATTGACGGACAGCCGGGAGAAGGTTTAAATATCGTCATCCGGGGCAGTAACTCTTTAACAGGTAGTAACGCTCCTCTTTATGTTATAGATGGTTTTCCGATGGAAGATTTTAATAGCAACTCACTGAATATAGCAGAAATCGAGTCTATTGATATTCTAAAAGACGCATCGGCAACAGCCATCTACGGAGCCAGGGGCGCCAATGGCGTAGTGATGATCACCACTAAAAAAGGTAAAGCAGGAGCGGCACGTGTAACTTACACAGGCAGCGCCGGTTATTCTGATGTGGGCAAGGCCAACCTCGATGTATTACGCCCTTATGATTTTATTAAGCTGCAACAGGAGATAGACCCGCAGAGGGCCGCAGCATTATATTTCAGGGACAGTGACCCTGCGACCCCGGATCTGACAATAGAAGATTTCAGAGATGCAAAAGGCATCGATTGGTTTGACAGGATTGTAAGCACTGGCTCTTTTCAAAACCACAGCGTAGGCGTAAACGGTGGCACCGACAAAACGAAATACGCTTTGTCCCTATCCTATCTGAACCAGGATGGAGTGGTTATGCGAAGTGGCTTTGACCGTCTACAAGGGCGGTTTAACATAGATCAGGCGGTTGGCAGTAAAATCAAGGTCGGCCTCAATGTAAATTTTGCGGATTCAAAGGTTCGCGGCATAAAGCCGAGGGAACAAACCTCAAAAGCTGTGGGTTCGGGCAATTCCAATGTGCAGAATTTGTTTTATAACCTGTGGACCTACCGGCCGATTTCCGGCCGTGAAACAGACCTGGAGGATGAAGGTGTAGACCCCGCCGCCGAAACATTCTTATTCAACCCGTTGAAATCAGCACAAAATGAATATGATGTTGATAAGATCAGGAACATCACGATAAATGGCTACCTGGAATATGACCTGTCGAAAAGCCTTAAGCTGAGGTTTACAGGAAGCGCAGACCTGGCTGCTACAAGATCGGAGTTGTTTAATAATTCCAATACACGGAGTGGCAGTCCCCTGACTGGCGTTGGCAGAACAAACGGCGTCAACGGAGGTCTGTGGCAGGACGATGTGGTTAACCTGTCCAATGAAAACAGCCTGACCTATACCAGGAAATTCAACAAAAATCACCAGTTAACTGCTGTGGGCGTGGTTTCCGTTCAAAGCAGGAAAGCCAGCAGATTTGGCTACAGGGCCAACCTGATACCGAACGAGGCATTGGGCATAGACGGCCTGGATGAGGGTGTTATATTTGACAAAGAGTCGTCCAGCACTTACTGGGGACTGGTTTCTTTTACCAGCAGGGTCAATTACAACCTGTTTCAAAAATATCTATTTACCGCAACGTTCAGGGCAGACGGATCCTCAAAATTCCCCGCAGATAGCAAATGGGGCTACTTTCCCTCCGGTGCCTTTGCATGGAGGCTGAGCGATGAGCCGTTTATGAAAGACCTCTCATTTATATCCAATGCCAAGTTAAGGACCAGTTTTGGCGTAACCGGCAACAACAGGGTGTCTGACTTCGGTTATCTGCCGAATATTATCCTGGGTACTTATTATCCTATCGGCGCTTCTTCATTGCCTGCCTATTATCAGGGCCGTTTAGGGAATGAAAAACTGAAATGGGAGAGTACAAGGCAGTTTGATGCGGGGATAGAGCTGGGCTTTTTAAGGAACAGGCTGGAACTGGAGATGGACTATTACCATAAGCATACCTATGATCTGCTACTGAGTTCCCAAATCGCCTCCAGCACGGGTTATGGTTCCGCAACCGTAAATATTGGTGAAACACGGAACAGGGGATTTGAACTGACCTTAAATTCAAAGAACATCACGACCGGGAACTTTAACTGGAATTCCAATATCAATATCTCCTTTAATCAAAACAGGCTAGTAGCATTGAGTGCAGGCGAAGACCTGAGAATGACCTCAATCCCCGATTTTTCAACCAACTTCCCAAGCCCGGCCTGGATTAGCCGGGTAGGCAACCAGCTGGTACATTATTACGGTTTTGTGTACGAAGGAGTATATCAGTATGATGATTTTAATAAGATACCCGGCGGGTATGAATTAAAAAATGAACTGCCTGCAACGGCCGGTCTTTTGGGCACAAACGCAAGGCAGCCCGGAGATGCCAAATATAAAGACCTCAACAATGACGGCATTGTGGATGACAATGATCAAACCCTCATCGGAACTCCCTATCCCAAACATACAGGCGGGTTTAACAATAATTTTACGTATAAGAATTTTGACCTGAACGTGTTCTTTCAATGGTCCTATGGCAATGAAGTATTGAATGCCAATAATATTTTCATGGAAGGATTAAACGGGGCTATACTGGGCAGGAACGTCAAAGCAACCTACGTGAACCGATGGACTCCTGAAAACCAGAGCACAACTATTCCCAGGAGCGGGTCCAACGGTATTTCCGGGGTTTTATCGACCCGCTATATTGAGAACGCTTCCTTCCTCCGATTAAAAACCATCTCCCTGGGATACAACTTCAGAAAAAACTTTATCAAAGGACTGGAATCTGCCAGGGTCTATGTCTCCGCGCAAAATTTATATACCTGGACTAATTATTCCGGGCCGGATCCTGAAGTTTCTACCAAAGGCTTCGGCCTGTCTCCCGGTCTTGATTTCTCTGCCTATCCCATCGCTCAAACAATTGTTTTTGGTTTAAATATCGCCCTTTAAAGGTGAACAAAAGCATACTGATATGATAAAAAGATTCCTATTTCTGACAATAGTTTCCGCGGCCTTAATTGTATCCCTTCCATCCTGCAAAAAGCTTTTGGAAACGAGCCCATCAGATTTTATAAGCCCTGATGAATTCTTTTCCAGCAAGGAAAATTTAAACGCCGCATTGACAGGCGCATACAGCATACTTAAGAACAACACGCTGTATGGCGACAATTACCAACACCTGATAACGGCTACGACCGATGAACTGGTTTATGCTACTTCCGGTAACGTACCAAAGATACCCTGGTATAATGCCACCTCGGCCGATGCGCAGGTGGCGAGTGTCTGGGCCACGCTCTATACCGGGATTGACCGGGCGAATGTGGTACTGGCCAATCTGAATACACCAACAAAGATTACAGCAGACGAAAAAAGACATATTGAAGGAGAAGCAAAATTCTTACGGGCCTATTATTACTTCATGCTTACGCAGTGGTACGGAGATGTGCCTTTGAGGCTCAATCCTACCCAGGATCCGGGAGAAACCAATATGCCTTTTACCTCTTCAAAAGCAGTCTATGACTGGGTGATTGATGAAATGATCACCGCTGAGGGTTTACTCAATGATCAAAAAGCAACTGCATTCGATTATACAGAAAGAGTAACGCAAACGGCCGTTCAGGCGGTACTGGCAAGGGTATGCCTGTATGCCGCCGGCGCGCCGGTAAACGATAGCAGGCGATATACTGATGCCGCTAAATGGGCCAGAGAAGTCATCAATTCCGATCTACATAGATTGAATCCTGACTACACACAGGTGTTCAGGCTGCAATGTAAAGACCAATACGATGCCGCTTATAAAGAAAGTATATGGGAAGTGGGATTCCAGGTGAATTCGGCTACACCCGAACAGAGCTCCCCCGGCCAGGTACGCGTTGGCATACCGACGGCCAGCGACGTTGCCGGCAAAAATGACGGACGGCTTTTTGTTTACCCGCGTTTGTACCGCACCTACGAATCTTTTGCCTTTACCACAGCCACCAATGCGGCATCAGATGCTTCGCCCGATCAGCGGCGGGACTGGTGTGTAGCGCCTTTCAAATATTCCGGGGGAGATGCAACGACGGCACCCGCACAAAATGCGGTCGCATATAATCTGTATTACACGCGTTATCCCGGGAAATGGAGACGCAGTGAAGAAAACGCGCCACGCATTGCCACACAAAGTCCGACTAACTATCCTGTGGTCCGTTATGCAGATGTGTTGCTGATGCTGGCCGAAGCAGAAAATGAATTGAACGGCGGTCCAACGCCGGAAGCCATCGACCTGGTGAACCAGGTGAGGGCAAGAGCCTACGGAAAGCTTAACGGAAGCAGGATAATAACCGGGATAACGGTAACAAACCAGGGAACGGGGTACGCCACACCGCCAGCGGTGACCATTACAGGCACAGGCGGCTCAGGAGCCACCGCTCTTGCTGTAATTTCAGGAGGGAGCGTGACAAGCATCAGGATAACGAATCCCGGCGTGGGATATCCTGCCAATACAACAGTAACAATAGCAGGCGCCGGCGGGGCATCTGCAAGCGTAATTTTAAATGGCGACGGGGAGCTGACCGTTGCTCAAACCGCGGGCAAAGAAGTTTTTTTAAAGACCATCCAGGATGAGCGGCTGATGGAACTGAATGGTGAGTTTCTACGGAGGCAGGATCTAAAGCGCTGGGGAATCCTCCAATCTACCATAAGACAAATGGGCATCGAGGTTATTGCCGGCAGCAGCGACCTGAAGCCGGACGGCACCCCGGTTGTGCCCGCGGCCAAAACACCGTTTGCACCTTCAAATGTAACCGTAACCCACTATACAAATCCCGCAAACAATATTTCGGACAAAGATTACAGGTTAGCCATTCCGCAAAAGGAGCTGTTGTATAACGATCAGGCTAAACAAAATCAAGGTTACTGATGCGATATCCATCTATGAAATTTAAAGATGACGTTATGAACAAAACAACATTTATATTATCTGTTTTAGGTTTATCTCTTGCAGCCTGTTCGGAGAAGGAGATACAGGCGCCAAATGATTTTGAGGTTTCTGTAACAACAGCCAAATACAAACTGAGCGATAGCGTTCAGTTTAATATATCGGGAAACCCCGACAACATTACCTTCTATTCCGGTGAACCGGGGCGGGAATACGATAAACGCGATCTCTTCTCGTCTGACGAAGGCTCACTGACCCTGCAATTTAACAGTCAGACCCGCGCGGGTGCAACCTTACCCAGAAATATTTCCGTATTGATCTCCACCGATTTTAATGGAGAATATAATAAAGAAGGTGTAAAGGCCGCCAAATGGACTGATATCACCAGCAGGGCCGTACTGCCTGCGAATACCGCGTCCAATGCCGATGTAGTCTCAGGAGAAATTAACCTGGATGATTTAAAGGTGAAAGGCAGCCCGATGTATGTGGCTTTCAGGTACGTTTCAGAAAACCCCGCCGGCACTGCACAACGGTATTGGAATATGGGCCGCATGTTTTTGATCAACAAAGTTCCCGGAAATATTGATTTTGAAATTACCCCCACTATCGAAAATGGATTGTTCCAGGTGGTTGAATTTCAGGGTACGGACAATAAGTGGACAATTAACACAGGAACGGCTACCTCTCACAGGTTGATCCACACCGCAAATGCCATCAATACACAACCGGATGACGATTGGGTTATCAGCCGGGGATTCCAGGTGTTTCAAACCTTCGGGCATAAAAAGAATGCGGTGAATGTGAAATCCATTTCGGGCGGCACGCCTGAAACTTTCGCCTGGTTATATTCAGTTCCCGGCACCTATAAAGCAACCTTTATAGCACTAAATGCCGATAGAGACATACAAAAAGAAGTAATTAAAGAAGTATGGGTTACTATAGAACAATGATCGCTAACATAAAACCGATTTTTGCAATAGCGTTAGTTGCTGTTGTTATGGATCTGCAGGCACAGGAAATAATTCCTAAACCATTTGTGTTTGGTCACAACGGCGATATCCCTCTGGCAGCATCGGTAATAGGAGCCTCCGATTTTCTCTTTATGGACTGGGATGGTGACGGTGACAACGATATGATGACCACAAGCGGCGGTTCTGTTAAACTTATAGAAAATATCGGCAGCAAAAAGAAACCGCGGTTCAACAATGTATTTATACATAACCAGGTTGTGCTTAAAGACTCGCGTGTAGGCAGGTTTTTTTCCATGATCCTGCATTCGGGCGTAAAGGCTCAGCAAGGCTTCCCGTCTTTCATTGCTTTTGAACGCCATAATCAGATCAGTGACCCTGGTAAAAAACAGCTGGCGCTTCATATGTTTATCCCCCTGCGGCTGCAAGGCAAAACAGAATGGAAGGTGATGCAGGCATTTGGCCCGGACGGGAAACCTGTTCAAAACTTCCTGGACTGCTGGGTAAGTCCGACAATAGATATCGCTGATCTGAACGGAGACGGTAAAGACGATCTCATTGTTGGTAGCTCACATCCGCGGGCAGCCCAGCCTTCACTGAAATTTGCCGCCGGTTATAACAACCCGCAGGAATCGTGGAATCCTTATGCCAGCCGTCTTTACATTATGTACAACAGGTCAACTGCCGACAGCCTGATCTTTGACAACCCGCTCCTTATTGAAGCCGATGGCTCGCCGGTTTCACCATTTGGTTTTCCCTACCCCATTGCATTTGATATGGATAAAGACGGATTGACCGACCTGGTGGTAGGTCAGCATAAACCCGGCCTGATGTATTTCCGGAATGCGGGAACTAAAACACAGCCGAAATTCACTAATGCGGGACTGATTGCTGACGCACACAAAAAACCCATATCAAGTATCCTGGCCATCCATCCGCGCTTTGCGGATTTGGACGGAGACGGCCGTCAGGAACTGCTTGCAAGCACCTATTTTGGCTGCGTGGACAATATACTCCGGTTTAAACCAAAGAACGGTGGCTGGGAAGAGCAGGGACCATTAATGATGGCCAGTGATAAAAACACGCCCTTGATGCCGCAAGGCATTGGCACGATAGAACCTATAGACTGGGATGGAGATGGCGACACAGACCTGGTGGTTGGTTCAGAACCAGCCGCGCCCAAAGTGATCATCAATAAGGGAAACAATGCTCACCCGGTTTGGGAGGTGCCCGCACCTTTGAAATTTACAGACGGCAGTAAACTGGAATATTATAGCATCGACTACGGGCTTGGTTCAGTATGGGGGCCCATGGAATGGTATATGGAGCGTGTGCTTCCCCGGCTCGCAGACTGGGACGGGGACGGTATCCGGGATATGTTGACGGGCTCCATGGGGTTAAGGCAACTGTTCCTGAAAGGGCGGATGATTAAAGGAGAACTTCGTTTCGAAAAGCCGGTAGTGTTTAAAGTGGAAGAGAAGCCATTGGCCGCCGGTCAGCGGGTGCAACCCGCGGTTCTGGATCTTAATACAGACGGACATCCCGATCTGATCGCCCTGGATGACCAAAATATACTTACATGCTGGCCGGGAAAAGGAACAGATGAGCTGGGGCAGCCACAGGTATTTCTTGGGCATGATGGAAAACCGCTTCAGATCAAAACCCGCATCCTCGATATCGGTCATGGCCGCAGTTCATTCACCATGACCGATTGGGGCCTGGACGGCAAGCCTGATCTTCTTATATATTATGCCTTTGACCGGAAACGCGGCGGAATCTTCTATTACAGGGCATCAGGCAAACCGATGCAATTTGAAAAGCCCGTAAAATTCTCAAACCTGCTCTCTTTCCATAATGGCGGTATTGCTTTATCTGACTGGGATGGCGACGGATACCTGGATATATTCACCGGCGGCGATGGCGGTCATCTTGGCAGATCTGCCGTACCAAGGGGCAAACTATTCCTGTTTTCCGGGAAAGAGCTGCCCATACCACCCGCGGCCCGCAAATCGGGACCTATGACCGTGAAAAAATAATTAAATCCATAACAACTATATAGAAATGAATAAAATTACCGGGCTAGTTGCAGCAACATTTGCAGCATACCATGAAGATGGTAAAATAAACCTTGATATCATCCCTGCAATTGTCGATAAAATGATAGCGGATGGACTTACTGGCATATTTATTTGCGGTACCAATGGAGAGGGACCGAACTTAAAGACAGAAGAACGAATGGCAATTGCAGAGGCTTATGTCAAGGCCGCACAAAAACGGATACTGATATTGGTACACGTAGGGCACAGTTCAATTGCAGAGTGCCGTAAGCTCGCGGCACATGCCGAACAAATAGGCGCAGATGCGATTTCATCCGTTGCTGCATTTTATTTTAAGCCAACTACGGTTAGCGGTTTGGTTAAATGCATGGCGAAGATTGCATCCGCGGCACCCAATACCCCGTTTTATTATTATAACATACCAACCCTCACGGGAGTTGCATTAGATATGGTCAGTTTTTTAACGCTGGCTGAAGAGGCAATCCCAACACTGGCAGGTATTAAATATACAGCATCTACCCTGCACGAATACCAGGCCTGCCTGAACTATAAGGACGGTAAGTTTGATATTTTGTTCGGTTATGATGAAATGCTGCTTTCGGCGCTTGCAGTTGGCGCCAAAGGCGCGATTGGCAGCACTTATACTTTTGCCGCACCCATATATCACCAGGTTATCAAACTACATAATGAAGGGAAGCGGGAGCTGGCCGCAAAATGGCAACTTCATTCGGTAAATATGGTACGTTGTTTAGTGAAGTATCCGCCAATACCGGCGCAACGGGCAATCATGCAGATCAAAGGACTGGAACTGGGGGATTGCAGGTTACCGCTTGAACCTCTTTCGGCTGGTGACACGCTGGCTTTTAAGGCGGAATTAACCGAAATCGGCTTTTTTGAACTTATAACCTGACTTTAGTCTGGATAACAGTTTACAACTATAATAACCTGGGAAATGAGAATTCTAATTAAAACAAAGCTTTTTACAATACTGGCATTGACGATGTGTTTGCAACTGAATGCCCGACAGGCTGGAAAGACCTTAAGGATATTGATGATCGGCAATAGTTTTTCACAGAATGCCTCGCGTTACCTGCCTCAAATGGCGGAAGAAGTGAATGTAGATCTTGTTTTAGGCAGGGCGGAAATGGGAGGTTGTTCTCTAAAAAGGCATTGGGACTCGGTGTTGATAAATAATATAGATACCAGCAGGGGCAAAGCTTACAAAGGCAAATCATTAAGACAACTATTATCATCGCAAAAATGGGATATAGTTACCATGCAGCAATATTCTCTATTGTCTGGTGATGAATCAACGTACCAGCCTTTTGCTAAAAATATTTATGACCTGGTTAAAAGTTACCAGCCCGAAGCCAGGATATTTATTCATCAAACATGGGCATACCGCGCGGATGCAGTGAATTGGGGAAAGATAGACGGGGAAAAGAGAGCAAAGAATAATAAAGAAATGTGGGAAAGATCAAGAGCGGCCTATCACCACCTGGCGAAGAGCCTTGGTAATTTGCCGGTCATCCCGTCGGGCGATGCTTTCTACCAGGTTGCGACAGACAAAAAATGGGGCTTTAAAAAAGATACTGCATTTGATTATACCAACGCAATTTATCCGGCATTGCCGGCGGAAAGAAATTCCATCAATGTAGGATATAGCTGGGGGACAGACAAAAAGTTAAAGTTTGATCCCAATCATGCAAATGAAGCGGGATGTTACCTGGCAGGATTGGTGTGGTACAGCCATTTGTTTAACGGAGACCCCACTCAACTAAAGTTCAAACCCCAATCGGTATCTGATGAATTTGCGAAGTTTATGAAAGAAACCGCGTTGACAACAGTAAAGACAAATCCACGATAACCAATTATAAATCCACCCCGATATGAAAAAAACCAATTTCTCCAGAACGAAAACACATTTATGCAACAAGTTTGCGCTGCTGTTTTCCTTTATCTTGTTAACTGCGGCAGCTTGCAAAAAAACAAGCTTACCTCAGGACGCAGCATCTGCGCCGGAAGAACAGCTGGAATCCCGATCATCAGCTACCGGCGATTTCACCACATTTGCCTTCAATGAACCTATAAAACTATTTGACGGAGGCAGCGGCGTTTATCACTCTTATCGTATCCCATCGATTATCAGGACAAAAAAAGGGACTTTGATCGCATTTTGCGAAGGCCGGGTAAACAACAACCGCGACTATGGGAACATCAACCTGATCTGCAGGAGATCAACAACCAACGGCAGTGGCTGGGGGCCTGAGATCCTGGTAAAAAGCAGCGATGGTACCTGGGGCAATCCTACCGCGGTTGTCAATCAAAGCGATGGGAAGATCTGGCTGTTCATGTCCTATAATGACGCCGGTTTAAGTCAGACCGGTGAAAATGGAACGACAAAGATCACCCAGCCAGGTCAGCGAAAAACTTTTGTTTGTTTCAGCACCTATGACCAGGATGGAAATGACTGGTCCAATCCTGTTGACATTACCAGTATCGTTAAACCCCCAAATATGGTATGGGATGCGGTTGGCCCGGGAATCGGGATCCAAAAGAGGTTTGGCAGCACTGCCGGCCGCCTGATCATCCCCGCCATCAACCGGAATATATATAGTGACGATAATGGCAGTACATGGCAATACAACTCCATGCCGGGCGGCACTTCCGAAGGCACTATAGTAGAACGGTTGAGTGGTGTACTGATGAGGAACGATCGCGGCGTTGGCTCCACTGAACTCTACCGCTACAAATCTGTCGGTGGGATCGGCACCAGCTGGGATAATTTTGAAAAAGTTACTGCTTTGCCAGACCCGCATTGCGAGGGCTCTATCTTAAGGTATACTGATTCCCCCAGCAGGATACTTTTCCTGAATTCGGCAAGCCAGACCACGAGAACTGCCATGAGGATAAGGATATCCAATGATGAAGGTGTTACCTGGCCTGTCAGCAAGGCCATTCCACAGAATGGTACGGGAAATGCAAAGCTGGGAGGCTACAGCAGCCTGGTAAAGACACCGGATAACCTGATTGGCGCATTGATAGAATTTAATGAAAATACATCTGATAGCGACAATAGCCACCGCAGCATTTATTTTCATAAATTCAACCTGGCCTGGATCAACGAATGATCCCGATTAACATACGTTAATTTCATGCTAAAAAAATAGTTATAAGAAAGAGGCGCAAAATTGCGCCTCTTTCTTATAACTGCTAAATTTTACGTTTCTGAACATGCCCTTCCCTAACAGCTGATGATCAATTAAACAGTTAATAATCAATAAGTTTAGCACCAGACTACCCACTACAGTCTCTTGCGATCCAACCACTGTAAATCAGGCATATATCCCCAAATTTTGCGGTCGTAAAATATTTCAGCCTGTCGTTCGTCCTCTATATAAACTTACTCGTTATATGGCAAGACGGCTTTTGCTGATGTTATTGATCTTTGTGGTGAGCGATATTTATTTCTATCAGGCGATTGTTACCCTTACAGGGAGCCCGCTGATCCACTTAGTTTATTGGTTGATTGACATTTCGTTGTTTGCAGGTATCCTGTTCATCGTATTTGTTCGCAGGACAGGTAGTAATGCACAACGCTTTATTGCAATTTTGATGTCAGCCATGTTGCTGATGTTCATTCCAAAAGTATTTTCTTCACTGGTCTTGCTGGCGGAAGATATAGTGCGCGTGTTTGAGGGCTTCCCTCCGAGAAGTATTTATGTAAGTGAAGCAGCGGCGGTACTCGCCGGAATATTTTTCCTGATCATCCTCTTTGGTTTAACTCGCGGCCGGCACTTCTATAAAGTAAAAAAGGAAACCTTGTATTTCCCGGACCTACCCGAAGCATTTGACGGCTTCACCATCACACAGTTATCCGATGTGCATTCCGGTAGTCTCAGTGATGTCAAAGGCGTGCAGAAAGGCCTTGACATGGCAGATGCGCAAAATAGTGACCTGCTCTTATTCACAGGTGATCTTGTGAACAACATGGCCTCTGAAATGACACCCTGGATACCTTTGTTTGCGAAGCTCAAAGCGCCTTATGGCAAATACTCGGTTTTAGGGAACCATGATTATGGCGACTATATCAGGTGGGAAAGTAAAACAGCTAAAGATGCCAATCTCAACCACCTGAAAGAAATCCATTCGGAGATTGGCTTCAAACTATTACTGAACGAATCGGTTACGATCAGCAAACATGGGCAGAGCATTGCGCTTATTGGTGTGGAGAACTGGGGTAAAGGTGGCTTTCACAAATACGGTGATCTGAAAAGAGCAACCGCGGGCGTACCGGATAACGCTTTCAAAATATTGATGTCGCATGATCCTTCCCATTGGGATGAAGTGACAGTAGACCATGATCAGCATGTTCATCTTACACTGGCCGGGCATACACATGGGATGCAGTTTGGTATTGAACTTTTCGGGTTTAAATGGAGCCCTGTAAAGTACGTATATAAACAGTGGGCAGGCCTATATCAACAGGGCGGGAAGTATCTTTATGTGAACAGGGGCTTCGGTTATCACGGTCTGAAGGGAAGAGTGGGCATATGGCCTGAGATCACTGTGCTTACGCTAAAGCGGGGGGATGGTGAATACTAAATACTACTTTTCAATAATTGCCCTGCATAAAAGATAAGGGCGCCTCCACAAGAGAGGCGCCCTTTTACATTTGCTAAATTTCTTTTACTTTGTAGAATCGATGCCCCTGCTTTTATCAGCTCCCGGAGATACAGATAGTACTGGAGATTATCTGCCGAATCCTTATAGGTTAATCAAGTTCCACAAAATGTGCTACTTAGGGGGCTATAGCGGCTCTTATTCTGATCCCAAGAGGAACTGACAAAGTCCCAATACCCAATTTTAGATTTGAGGTCCATGAGACCCACGTAAAAACTTCAGAAGGTTCTACTAATTCATCTATTCCGCCTACGTCGGTTATGCTAATACAATTTAATGGATTAAGCCCCGAAGCACCTACAGTATGTCCATTTGATTTCAAACTTCCACTATTTTCGCTATCTGCCAGGTTGTACCTAATTAAATAATCAAAAAAAGGATTTAGTGTTTTAACTATTGCTTCAACTTTATACTCCCTGGGAGGCCCTGCACGTAAAGCTTCTACGCTATAATTGTCTCCCCCCGATTCATAGTATGGACTGAGCGCTTCATAGCCACCATTTCCATCTTCAGTACATTCAGTTGAGGATGTTCTCGATGTATTCATTTTTTCTAAATCAGGTATACTAATTTTCTCTATGTAAATCTTCTTAGAAAAATTCTCAGGCAACTTAGCAATCAGTTTTTCGACATCAGCGAAGTGTCGAAATCGAAACTTACTCACATCGGAATTATTAACTGATGTAAACTGAGACGATTTGGATAACACCAATGACATTGAATCGGCGTCATTTTGTAACCTTACATTATAGGGAACTTGTTCCTTTTCACTACAGAATGTTAGGAAAACGCAAATAACTGGAATAAAATAATGGGTTTTCTTCATGCGGGTTGGGTTTTATTAATGTTTATTTCAAGGGACGCAATTCTATATTTATTGGTTGCCCCCCAATTTTACGGGTCACATTATTTATAATTGCGGTATCGCGCATCAATTTCCTAATATTTTCGTCTGTAAACCACGAACTATCCTTTGTTATAGCAGACATAAAATGGGCGCCAGCCTTTGAAACTGCAATTACATCGTCTATTGTAAGATCGTCTGCCGCTTTTAGCTTTTCTTTTTGAACCTCATCTAATTCCCATTTAAATACATGTGACGTATCAAGTACGAAGTCCATGATCTTCATGGAGTCCTTTTTCGAGCTTACCACTTTATAATAAATTACTACTGGAAATTTTTTTACCAATTTCAAAGAATCTACCTTCGATAACAAAAGTGATTTTGACTGGGTAATAATAATGCTTGTATCAATGCTATCCGGTTTACGTTTCGCTTCCGCTTTGTTATTAGAATAACAGGAAATTGCTACTGTGCACGTCAAAATTAAGTACACCCAATACTTCATGGCTAATAATAATTTACTCTTTTAAGTTTCTGTTTTGATCTTGCTCTTGAAAGCATTAACGGAATGCCGTATAAACGATCATCGACATTTTGATTACTAAATATTATACATCCCGATTTTACCTGTTCGGAGCTAAAAGTTATCGATAAACATTTTACTCCACCCGGATCTATTTTCTACAGTTAATCAAAGCAGATTAAACTTAAATAAAAAAACTAAATTAATTTTAAAAATAATGCATTTCTTAATTTATAATTAAACTTAAAGTATGGAATTATAGAAAAGTACACGCAATTGTAAGAAAGCCCTACTTCCCAGCACAAAATGTGCAAATAGTTGTTCTTCAACGACTTTCTCTCAAAAAGATACAACCAGGAACATTCTTAGCCCAAATAGGGCTGAAGTCGCTTCAGTAAAACAACTCAATATTCACCATTAATATCATTCCTTTCACACCCACAATTGTAGGATAGCTGTAATAGCCGACCGGCGAATGGTTTTCAAACATTACTTCAGGATTAATCCTCCAATTGCTTTTTGGGGAAAATCAGAGAAAAAACTGAACCCTTGCTAGGGTCAGATTCAACAATTATAAACCCTTTATGTTTCTTCATAATCCTTTTTGACTGTGACAAACCCATCCCAATGCCATCAGACATCCCCTTCGAATTAAGTTTTGAAAACAAATCAAAAATCTGCTCAAAATGGGCTTTTTGAATGCCTATGCCGTTATCTTCAACACAGATTTTACAATAGAAGCCTGCTTCTCCAGGTAAATCCATCAGGTTTCTAAATTCATTCTCTTCAACTTCTTTAGAATATACCTGGATTATTGGAGCAATATCATCCCTGTGATAACTCAGCGCATTGTCCAACAGGTAATAAAACAGCCGAACAATCTCACCAGGCAAAGCCTGGATCCCAGGTAGAAAACTACTTTCAATGATGGCCTTTTTATCTGCTATTTTCAACTGCAATCTGGTGATAGCCTGTTTTAAAGCTAAGTTTAGGTCAACAAACTCGTACGCTGCGAACAAACTATTTTTATCGGAGAAATCTGTCAATTCTTTTATCATCAGCAAAAATTCTCCCGCGAGTAAATTTATCTTCTTTGCGATTGCTTTCCCATTATTGTTACTGCTTATGGACTTATCCTCAATGAGAAGATCCGAGTAAAGTCTGAGCTTTCTAAGCGGTTCCTGCAGCGTATGACGGCTGATGTGTGAATACTGTCGGATGTTATCGAGCGACTCTGTCAATTTCATTTCGGTCATCTCAAGCAACGACTCCTTTTCTTCAAGTTTGTCAATATTATAAAGGTGGAAGGATATCAGATCTGCAAATAAATTAAACATCGTAACCATATTCGATGCTTTTAAATTAAACGGCCGCGGGTCGATTGCACATAACGTTCCAAAGAAAGTTCCGTCTTTTAAAAAGATGGGTATTGAGATATAACTTTGGAATCCATACATTTTGGGAGTATGGTGATCTTTAAAATGATTATCGCAACTTACTTCATCGATTACAACCGGCTGTCCATGCTCCCTGATCTCGTTACAAATAGTTGTTTCGAGTTCTAATTCTCCACCTGGTTTTAATCCGAAATTAATTTCGTCTTTCACCGCGCAGGCAATCCATTTATTTTCCGTCACACGGGCAACTGCGGAAAAACCCATTCCCGTAGTCCGGCAGATAAGCTCCAATATCGACGGGACAATTTCCAATGACTGTACTTTTTGTACATCTCTTTGAAGCCGCTCTTCCAGATTGCTCATACAAAAAAAATTTAGTTTATCCAACCAGCCAAAGATAAAGTCAATTATCGATATAAGGTAGAAAGGCCGATACCAGTTATGGAGATTCTTCCAGGCATGAGGTTGGTACCGTTGGAAAGCTCGAACACCTTTGTATTAAACTCCGGTTCAAATCCTGCCAGAGAAGCAGAAAGGTATGATTTCTATCAATTCAGTTTATTTTTTTGGCCCGAAATAGGGATATAGTTCTATTTCCGCTCCTCCTCCATTCCGGCGCGGATCCTTTGTGTCCAGCATCCACGAATCCACTTTTTCCCTTAGCGCCGCCAGGGCAGCCGCATAATTTTTATCTGCTGCTACATTTTTCAACTGGTGCGGGTCGTAGCGCAGATCATACAATTCTTCTGCCGGACGTTTATGAAGCGCCAACGTTGTAAACGGCTCCGGCTGCTGTTTAACCAGAAATGCTTTGGATGGCCCCTTGTCAATATCACCATAAATCCCTTGGATGGATTCAGCATCGGGATTGCCAGCGGGCCAGCGATCCGGTTTAAGGTTACGGACATAAAGAAACTCTTTTGTGCGCACTGCTCTTACAGGATAGCCGATGTTACCTGCCCGCGCACGCGCATGGCGCTCCCGCTCAATAAAGACCTCGCTCCGGTGCGAGGTAGCTACACGTGTAAGCACCGGCAGCAGGCTTTTGCCATCCATTACGGCAGGAGGCTCAATGCCGGCCGCATCCAGGAAAGTGGCAGCGATATCTACCAGGTTTACAAAGCCGTCGAATACGTGGTCTCCCTTGATCCTACCCGCCCAGCAAACAGCCAGGGGCAAACGGGCACCGCCGTCATATACATTTGCCTTTGCACGTGGAAATGGGATGCCGTTATCGCTGGTCACCACTATTAGGGTATTCTCCAGGCGGCCCAGGCTATCCAGGAGCGTCAATATTTTATCCAGGACATTGTCAAAGCGCTGTACTTCGTAATAATAATCCAGCATATCATTCCTTGTTACAGGTACATCGGGCAGGAACGATGGTACTTTTACCTTGTTTGCTGCCAGACCTGCCGATGCGCCGGAGCCTTCCACATAAGAGCGGTGCGGATCGTTGCTACCATACCAAAAGCAGAAGGGTTGATCTGCCGGGAGATTCCTGAAAAACTCACGGTATTGTACCTGCGGGCCTGCCGGGTTATGATGATAGCCTCCAGCCTGATAATTGCCCGGCCCCCAGCCTTTGCCCTCTGAACCAACAACATAGCCGGCCTCCTTCAATAATTGCGGAAAGGTAGGGAATTCGGAAGGCAGGAACCCCCACAGGTTCACTCCCTGTTGCAGGCGATGCGGATAAAGACCGGTAAGCATAGCGGCGCGGGAGGGCGTACACGAAGGTGCAGCGCAATAAGCATTGGTGAACAGCACACCGTTCTTTGCTATACGGTCAAAGCCAGGCGTTTTCACGACGGGATCACCATAGGCGCCGGCATGAGGATAACCCCAGTCGTCAGCTAGTACAAATAATATATTGGGACGATCTTTCTTCTGCGCATATGCTATATGGGTAGCCAACAACAATAAAGAAAAAAACAGTGGTGTAAGATATCGGTTCATTATTATGTTTATTTACTGTATGTCTGGAATAGCTACATGGCTACCAGCTTTCTTATTTTGCACCTCCATTCCTATTACTAATTTAGGGTGTAAAAGATCAACAAAGAGAATAAAATGTGGAAAAAGTTGTGAACCCTCCTAAAATAAAATACTGATAAGCATTTTATTAAGCAAATAAGAGAAAGTACGTGCCATTAAAAGTAAATAGAAGTAAATAAAGAAAAGGGCTTACTTCCCGATACAAAAAGTGCAAGTTATTAAATATCAGTACTTTATCAGCAAAATGGTACAGGAAAGTTCATAAACCGCCCAAATCAGCCAATCCTCTCCCTGGGCTGACGCATTCATCCGAAAAAGTAGATGGAACGTCAGGAGTTAAGTATTTTTACAGAAATATTATTGCAATATATGGCCGCAGAAAATAAAAATCATTGGGAAAATGTATATGAGCAAAAAGGTCCCAGCGAGGTAAGTTGGACACAGGAAAGCCCACAGACTTCCCTCGACTTCATAAATGGCTTTGGTGTCGATAAATCAGCCAGCATAATTGATATTGGAGGAGGGGATAGCAAGCTCGTTGATTACTTACTGGATGCGGGTTATGAAAATATAACGGTATTAGATATCTCGTCAAAGGCCCTGGACAAGGCTAAGGCCAGGTTAGGGGAAAAGGCAGCAAAAGTAAAGTGGATTGTTAGCGATATTACCGAGTTTGATCCCCCCACCAGTTACGATATTTGGCACGACCGGGCTACTTTTCATTTCCTTACCACTCCTTCTCAAATTGAGAAATATCTTCATATTGCAGGTGAAAATGTTAAGGGATTTTTATCGATTGGGACATTTTCAGAAAACGGCCCTGAAAAATGCAGCGGTTTATTTATAAAAAAATATTCGGAGGATGAACTTTCAAGTGCTTTAAATAAATACTTTGACAAACTCGAATGCAGAAAAGAGGATCACATTACCCCTTTCGGAACTTCACAAAATTTCCTTTTCTGTAGCTTCCAGAGAAGGAGGAACTAGTAATCTCACTACCGCTGGCTATATCAGTCTTCTTGTTGCCTTCTTGTAGTCTACATATTCCTGGCCATGATGCTGCTCCAGATGGGTTTCTTCCAGCCTGATCTGCATCTGTATAATAACATAGGTCAACACGGATAATCAGAAAGTTACTGCATTGGGCAGTATCAGGAAGATGCCCGCCACCGTTAGGATCATTTCACCGCCGAAGGAAATTTCCATAATGCTATGCAATAAAAACTCACGGCACCCAAAAGCGCCGTGAGAAGAGTTTCTTACAATCGCAGCTTCAGGCCGCCGTTCACCACGAAGCCGTCCAGCGGGGCGTAAATATCCCTGAAAACCGGTTGCGATACCGTGCCGGTGTAAATCGTATCAAAGCGGGTTTGCCTTGCATCAAGGAAGTTCTCAAAGTTCACAAACAGGGAAAACCGCTCCCATATCTTCTCCACCATGAAACCGCATATCCAATACGGTTTGCCGGTGGTGCCGTCGCTTAATTCCTGTTTGCTGTAGTAATAGGCTTCCAGGCCGATCTTCCATTTTTCCTCCACCTCATACATCAACACATTATTCAGGCGGTGGCGGGCGGTCAGCGGGTTTTCCCGCTTCATGCCGTTTTCATTCAGCTGCGCATCGGTAAAGGTGTATCCTACAAACAGCTTAAAATCGCCGTAGCCGAGCTTTACATTCGTCTCCCAGCCCTTCGTGTTGATATATCCATCAACATTTTCCAGCCTGAAAAGGTTGCCCGGGGCATTGTTCAGCAGCAGCGGATCGTTGATACGGGTGTAAAAGAACAGCTGATTGATGCTGAAGCTGATCTTATCATCAAAAAGCCCGGTTCGGTAGTTTACATCCAGGTTCACGCCGTAGGAGCGTTCCAGTTCGTTTTCGTCCGCGTTGATGGGCAGCACAGACTTATACTGTATCCGTTCTGTTTCCTCTGTGAAGATGGTGGGCGTTTTGTAGCCCAGCCCACCACCCAGGCGGGACGATACTTTCGGCGAAAACTTGAATAACGCGGAAAGCCGCGGCAGTACAACGAATCCATAATCTACAATGTAATCGCCGCGCAGGCCAGTCTCTAGCTGGAGCCATTCGGTAGCTTTCCAGGTGTTCTGCACGAAAGCGCCCACGGTGTTCTGGTCGTAATCCCTTTTGGGAATGGTATCAGTCTGCTTTTCTTTGAAGTTATCAGTGTAAACGTTCAGGCCCATCACCCAATCCATATTCTCCCGCTGACGGCTATAAGTCGCCTCTGTATAGGACGACAGCTGTTTGCCGTCAAAAACATAATCGGGGATGGATATTTTGCGGTTGAAAAAGTTAACGGAGTTTTTGACCGTCAGGCTGCTGCCTTCACTGAGCTGGTGATCGAAAGCCAGCTGGGTGGAGAAACGGTCGGTTTTGTTCTTTTCAAAATAGCGGCGCGTATTGTCACCGCGGCCTTTGATATATTCAATATCCCCACCGGTACGATCTTCCGTGATATAATTCACACCGAAATTCATTTTCGTCCGTGGGCTGAAGTACAGGAACAGCTTTGGATTAATGACATACCGCTCAAACTTCGGGATGGCGGTAAAGCCGGTATTGGAGGGGTCATAGGCGCGGTTACTGTTACGGGAAGCAAACACCGTTAGCCCAACTTTCTCAAACCGCTGCCCATAGAACCCGCTCAGGTCAAGCCCGCCGGCGGATGTGCCATTTACCAGGAAACGAAGATCGCGTTCCTCGGTGGGCGTTCGGGAAATAAGGTTCACCAGGCCGGCGATAGCCCCGCCACCGTACAGCGTGGAGGCCGATCCCTTTATCACTTCCACCTGCTTCAGGTCCAGCGGCGGGGTTTGCAGCAAGCCCAGCCCACCGGAGAACCCGGCGTATAACGGGAAGCCGTCTTTGAGAATCTGCGTATAGCGGCCATCAAGGCCCTGTATCCTGATGCTGGAGTTCGCGGAAGTGGCTGAAACCTGCTGCGTCTGGATGCCGGTGCTTTCGTTCAGCATCATACGAATATCACCCGGTTTCATGTTTCCCTTTTCTTCCAGTTCCTCACCAGCGATAAACTCTACGCGGGTAGGGATGTCGCTGATACTGCGGTTGCTGCGGGTGGAGGAAATGACCACCTCTTCAATTTCTTCGCCTTCATGCTCCAGCAGAATGGTCAAGGCCTCTGACAACGGGAAGGTAAGGGTGTCTGTTCTTTCGGCGTAACCGACGAACCGGAAAATCACGACCTGCTTACCGGAAGGGATACCCGTAATGGTAATAAGGCCGTTTTCGTCCGCCGTTGCTCCTTTGTTCGTGCCCGCCAGGATGGCCGTAGCGCCAGCTAAAGGTTCTTTACTATCTGCGTCTTTGATTGTTGCGTTCAGTGTATGCTGAGCCATGCCCATCTGCGCCATGCATAGCATGAGCAGGGTGCTGATTATCTTACCCATTTTAATTTTTGTGAGTGCCTTAAAAATAATTGCAAAGCCCGCGTGCAAGCGGGTCATAAGAATGATGGTCAGGCTGCCTGGGGAGGTTGCCAGATGGCGGTGGCATATTCTGAAAGGAAATGCTCGATATATTCAAACTGGATGTTCTTACTGATCGCGGGTTGTGGAGTTAGAGCCAGCGTGAACTGCGGGATCACAGCACCGTGGCAGGTACTACAGGAGAAAAAAGGGCTGCACGGTGGCTCTGGCCGGTTGTGGTCGTGATCCTCTTCACCTGCACCGCCATGTTGCATGGCTATTTCATCTTCGCAGCAGAAATCATCCCCACAGCAGGGTACTGCCGATAAGGTCAGCACATACAGTGAAAATAAGATCATCAGCCATTTCATATGGTCAAATATACGAATGATTGGATTCTTATGCAATGGCGTAAAGCGGTTGGATTAAGCAGGGTTTTGTTCAGTACTATGTGGAGCAGATTCTACAAACGCCACTTCCGGCAAAAAATCCTTTGGCGAACAATTGAATATAACCGCGAACTTATTAAGATGCTGAACATTATACCGCTTACTATACTTAGGGCTTTCCGCCTGGCCCACAAACCCGTTGGAATTGAACCCGGCCTTCTCTGAAAGCTGCTCCTGCGACATATCCGCCGCCTCGCGTTTTTCGCGGACCTTGTCAATAACGTATATATCGATAGCGGATCTCATAGTAATCACCTATTGGTAAGTACAAAGGTGCCGGGATACGAAAACTTTGTCAATCACCTATAGGTAAGTATTTCAAAAAATCCCCTATCTTTGATGAGGATGCTACTAGGATAACGGCTTCTTTGGCAGGAAGTCCTGGGGACTGCATTCAAGTATCTTAGCTAACTGGTTCAGGTGCTTGATGTTATAATGAGAAGGATACTTCGAACTTTCCACCTTACCGATAAAACCCACGGACATATTCAGCTCAAACGCCAGCTCAGCTTGCGAGAGATTCTTCTCCAGGCGTTTCTCCTTTACTTTATTGATTACATAAGTATCGATCTTGCTTTTCATAATCACCTATAGGTAGGTATAAAGGTCAGGTGTTCCTGTCTTTAAGACAATCACCTATAGGAAAGTAAATAAAACAGATACCATGGAAACAGTAAAAATTGTCGTCATCAGGGATGATGTACTGGCTGCGGACACGGAGAAACTTTCCGCACAGCTATCGCAGGAATTTAGCCAGGTAACAACCAAATGCTGGAAGGTGGCTAAATCGCCGGACATCAAAAACAATTTGCACATCATCGGGCCTGACCTTCGCCATGAAAAAGCAATACCTGTCACAAAAAGCATCAGGAACAAAAACGAGGCAGTGCCGATCATAGCCGTCCGTACGGAATCCAGTCTTCCTTTCAAGCTATCAATGTTTGATGCAGGTGTGGATGACTACTTAGGGACGCCTTATGATGCCGGGGAACTGATCCGCCGTATCAGGGTTTTCCTGAAATGGACAAAGCGCCTGGAAGCAGACGGGTCGGTAATTTTTAAAATGGCTGACCTGCTCTTTGACTATAACAACCTGGTCGCAAAATTCGATTGCGGCTCGGTTAGCAGGTTAACCCAGCGGCAGGCCGATCTGCTGCGCTTCTTCAGCGAACATCCTGATGTGATACTGGATCGGGGAGAGATTCTTTACCATGTATGGGGGAAAGACGATTATTTCCTGGGCCGGAGCATGGATGTAATCATTACCAGCATTCGAAAAGTCCTTTCCGCCAGCCTGGCGGTCAGGCTGGAAACCATCCACGGGAAGGGCTTCATCCTTCACACTAAATAAACTATGAACATCATGAATAACACAGCGAACCGCCTGGATTCTATTTCCACGGCATTCAGACAGTTGGACGATCAGTTTCGTAAAAAAGTATGTGAGAAATGCGCGTGGAGCGAGGCCACCTATTACCGCAAGCGGAAGGAAGCCGGTCGTTTGTCGCCAGCTGAAAGCGCCACCATGCTGACTATTGCCCGGCAGTTAATCGGAAATCTTACTAAAACAGTTTCTAAATAATAAGCTATGAAAAAGAACACCACTGAAGATAAAACCATGTTGCAGGAGTTCCTTACTTCACCAAAAGCCTTAGCCAGGCTGCAACATTTACCGCTACAGCAACGAATACAGTTCGTTCAGACGGGCATTTCCAAGGTCCAGCTGACGGCTGTAAAGAAAATCCTGCATTTTGACTATGATCTATTAAGCCGCCTGCTGCTGATCACCAACCGGTCCCTGCATTTGAAAAAAGAGCATGATCTGTTCAGCACCAGCGTCAGCGACCGGATCATGGCCGTCCTGGAACTGTATAGTTTCGGCTATGAAGTCATGGGAGGATATGCGGATTTCCATGAATGGATGAAACAACCCAGCGAAAAGCTGCTGGCCCAATGCCCGCTTGACCTGATCACAACGCATCCGGGCCTGCTTGCGGTAAGGAACGCATTAACTGACATCCAATTCGGTCACCCTTAAATTTATGCTCATGAAATTGTTCCGGTTTGCGCATGAGAATGTAGCACATCTGCTCGTTAAAGACGCTCTGTTGGGCTGCTCCTTACATAGCGGCAGCCCTTTTTTCTACGCCTTTGATTCCGTTCCGTCTGCAATTATTGAAAGCCCGGTCTATACTGCATTGGGCGAAATTCCTCCGAAAATATTAACGGTGGAATATACAGTTCCCGAAGGTAGCCTTTACGTGATGAACCAGCCGGGCAGTCCTGTACATGGTGATTACTCCCGCGGGAATTATTATTTGGGAGAGTGGGTAAGCGGCTTCCTTAAAAAGAATGCCGCCCTTCTCGCTGCATACCCTTCGAAACATTGGGTATGGCAGCAGAATTATATCGTCAACCCGAAACATGAGCTGTTCAGGCAGGTGAGGATAACGGACATCCGAAGCATCCACAGGAAATAACGATCTCATTCGTTAGCCCGCCTGCGCAACTCTTCAGCGTCGGCCTCTTTGCGGACGGCTTCCTCCAGCAATCCCCGGCGCCGTTGCTGTTCCTGCTCTTTGGCACTCACCGCATCACGCATAGAATCCGGGCGGGCCTGTAAAAGACTGTCCGCCTTATATATCCATAAAAGCAGCGCCTTGTCATGCTGCAGGTGAAGGAAGCGGTACTTTATATCGGAAGCCCGGAGGTCATTCAATTTCTGACCGGTGTTGTACCAACAGGCCAGAACCACGGAAAGCGCCAGGAGTAAACCGGCTGCTATCCATAGGACTTTAGGAATATAATGATGGTGTTCATGAGGCAGGGGCTTGGAAAGTTCCTGCTTCAGCCCATCGATCGCAATCCGCAGCTGCCGTTGCTCCGCTTCAATACTTCCAGCTTTTATGCTGGAAACATGCAAAGCCGACTCCAGCGATTCCATCTTCCCGCTCAGCTTTTCCAGGTTTACGTTCTGCTTATTTAGTTCCTGTACGTCCTGTACCAGCTTATTAAGAACAAACTCATGTCGCTCGGATGCTTCTCTTAAAATCTGTGAAAAAATCTCGCTCATAACATGCTCTTTAGGTTACTGCTTCCGGCCTTTCTTCTTCCGCTTCCTTGCCTCCTTTAATAATTCATACGGCAAAGTGTCGCCGCTATATTCAGGCTTCAGCAGATCTTCCAGCAGATCGCCCGCGCCTTTTGCCAAACCGTTCACAAGTTCGGATAAGGACTGATCGAGGCTGGTAATCATTTTTCCTACAGGCTGTTGAGGAGCGGATAAAACCTGAGCTTTCGGCGTGGCCTGCTGACTGTTCCGGAATTGTGCAGCCATGATCTTTTCCAGGTTAGCCAGCGAAAACTTTCGGTCAACCTTGCTGCCTTTAAATACATCATCGCCGTATTTGAAGCTCACGCCTTGCCGTTCGGTTGTTTGTCCTTTGTATTTGTATATGGTTTCTATGCCCATTTCTTTCAGCAACATTTCCAGGTCACCCATGTACCGGCAGGATGGCAAGCAGTGCAATATGGCTGCATACACCCGGTAGCGGTTTTCCTCCATTTGGCTGAGGGCTTCCAGGTTTGTTAGCGAAAGGTCTTTCCTATTCGCCGGGGTAAGCCGGTAGTCCTTGGTGAGTTGCTGCGCAACCTTCTTCCCCCTGAACGCGATCCAACCGTCGTCTATCCACACGCCACTATTATCTACCATATTGGCGATGATATGCAGGTGAAGATGCGCCCGGTCTGTGTGCTTGGCAATGGCGAACTGTGTATCGGTTACCCCGAGGCTCTCCAGGTATTTCCGGCCAATCTCTTCAAGCGTCTCATCGGTAGGCTTTTCCCCTGGATAAAAGCTCAGGACGGCGTGAAAACATGCCTGTGTTCTTGAAGGAAGCAGCCCGGCCTGCTGGATGAAATCGTCCGCCATGTATTTGTAATTGTATTCCCTTACCCCCTCCGCGGCGATCACTTCAGCCCCGTCCTTGTTGCATATATACCGGCAGGCATGATAAAAGTGATGGCCGTCAAGTACTTTGCTTATCATTCTTCAGAAATTTTAAAAGTTCATCAATTTTTGCAACTGTTTCCTGAAAGTGCGCGGCGGTTTTCGTCATCCCTGCCTTGTTAAATTCCCTCACCACCTGGTTCAGGTTGTTCCCCACTCCGGCGAATTGCCGGATATAAGCCATTTGTTCCCTGGTTAACCGCGCCACTATCACGCCTTTTATAGCCGCCTCCCGTATATACTTTGACAGGGATGCGCCGGCAGATTTTGCCTTTTCCCGCAGGATAAACAGGTCTTGCCTGTCTACACGGATGCGTATAACCATATCCTTTTTTATTGCCTTGGGCGGCCTGCCTCCTGTATTCCTCTTCTCTTGTCCCTCTTGCATTTCGCTGTATTTAGAATTTCCAGTTCTCATTTAGTCCCCCATTGCGACCAACGGGAGCAATGGGCAAGCAGTTTTCGTCCTACGAAAACACCGCTTGCCTTAAAACGTAGCAAACGAAATACGGCGCTGAGAGCGTTACCGCATACAATCTGTTACCTGATCGCTTCATGGTTAAAAACCTTTGGGCTGTCAATGCCATGTTTGCGGATGCTGGCCTTCAGGTTCATCCAGAGCTGGATATTAAAATCCGCCAGGTCCATCAGATCATCCCGGTTCAATCCGTGCGGATTTGTCACTTTGCCGGGCGCATCACCTCCAGTGGAATCTTCGGTGAAAGAAAAAATATTCGGCGCATATCCTTCGCCGATCTCCAGACTTTTTGAAATGGCGATACTGCTGCCGTACAATTTCAATTGCTTCCCGCTGGACAGCGCCAGCGTTTTCCTTTTGATGTCTGCCATTGTTGTTTTTTTTTAAAATGAAGAATTACGTTACCTGCGAATCTTTTTCCCGGTTGGCGGGTGATCTTCCGCCGACGAATGGCCCGGGCTTCTCGCCCTGACTTCCCGGGCGATCCGCGCTGCGTTCTGCACATGCCATTCGTTCAAATCCTTCGCGCCTGCATACAACCCGCTGCCGTCATGAAAGGCAGGACTTTGTTTTATCGCGTGGCTGGTAAGCGTGCGCCCCGCGTTGTCATGATCCAGGTAAAGATTGATCCGGGGAAACTGCTGCATAAACGGCAGGCTCGCCTCGAATGCGGAAAGAGAATTTAAAATGAGGTAATTAGTTTCCGGCAACGATTGTTGCGCACGGATAACCAGGTAAGAAAGGAAATCAAAACATCCTTCAAAAATAGAAAGCTCCGTTCCGGCGGTGCGGATAAAGGTGAAGAACTTTGGCGAACTGCTGCCTTTGAACTGAGCGTTCCGCAGTTCAAAACCGCCCTGATCATTCCTGAAGCCGATGGCGTAATATGACCGCTCGTTCAATTCAAAACGCACTTCCCGGCAATACTGACGCGCCAGCTCCAGCGGAATATTCCGTGCAGCCAGGTATTGAATGAGCGCCGGGGAAACGATCTCATGCTCTGAAAGCAGATGAATCTTTTTCTTTTCATCGGCTTCCGCGGAAATGCTGATCATGGTCCCGCGGCCCGCCGCGGGTTGTTGCCGGTGAAAAGAAAAACCATTGCCGAGCCTGTCCATAAATTCCGCAATGCCGCAGCCGAAGTACGCCACCCCAAAATCAATGATGCTGCCACCCTTCCCGTTCCCATGGTCGAACCACAGGTTCAGCTTCCGGTCAACCTTGAACGATGCCGTTTTTTCATCCCGAAGTGGCGAAAGATACCAGTGATCCGTTCCCCGCACCTTTTGCGGCGTGTGGCCGAGGGAGGCCAGGTAATCCACCAGGTCGATCCGTTTTGCCTCTTCAAATGTGAGCCTCATGACGGTTCGTTTTGGATGGGTAAATCCCCGCGTGACCGCAGGCGTTTAATATCTTCTTCCAGCTCTGAACGGTAGAATACCTTCTTGCGAGGCCCGAGGTCGTGGCGGCGTATTATGGACATTTCGACCAGCTTGCGGAGGGTGGGAGCGGAAATGCCCAACACTTTGCAGGCTTCCCTGATGGTCAGCGGAGTTTCAGCGGGATCTCTTGGCAGGGGGAGATTTTTCTGAAGGCAGGAGGTAACGATGCCTTCTATAAAGAGTCGGGCCTGCTCCAAACTAAAGCCTATAAACTGCATCTGTTCTGACATCTTCTAAAAGTTTGTTGCAGAACAAATATGCATCAGGCAAAATCCGGTTTAAGGCAAAGAGCGGAAAATGGGTGTAAAACCGGACTTTATTTTTTAATAATCAACTCTTTTTTTCATCTAACTACCTGAATATTAGCACATAGAACTCAAATAGAGGAAAATATATTCAACGATATAATACAGTATTTTTTTGCAGTAGATTTCCTAAAAACAGGAAAATGAGGGGTGCATTGGTATTCTAAGCCTCCGCTTCTTCACTTTCCAAAGCAGAAGCTCCTGCAAACAATTCTTCTCGGGTTATTGATTCTACTGTAAGTTTTCCAGTTTTTGAAGCGGATGTTTCAAAATTAAGGTTGACAAAAATGACATAGTAGACCTTACTATTAAATTCGATCCGGCAGGGGAACTGCGGCTTTACACCATTTTGCACAATCTCGATTTCCACAGGATCAACATTAAATACAACCAGGTAACCGACGTGTTTGTTGTAGTCATTCGTATACTTTACAATCTGACTGAAACCACTGATAACCCGGTTCTTTCTATATTGCTTGTCTTTATCATAGATCTTTATCTCCAGCACTAAAGGATTTTTAGTATCAATTAAACCTACAATATCTGTTCGTCCTGATGAAGTTTGAGGGGTCGAGAACGGATATTCAATCCCTTGGTCAAATAAATACATCCTAAGATCGTCCTCAAAAACTTTCTCAAAATTGGTCGCAACAGAACGATACTTTCCCAATAAGCTCCCTGCCAAGAACCATTCTGTCCGGCGTTTGTACTTTTCAAGTAAATAGAGTGTGGAATTTTCCTCGTCCAGTTGATCGTGGACATATGTTATCATAGGGTCAACATAATGCTCTGCAAAAAACCGCAGCTTATCGGTAAAACCTTTGCCCCATCCGTAAGTCTGAATTATAGCTACCGGCTGTCCATTCCTAAAAACTTGCATATTTAAAGCAAAAGCTACTGCTGCAGCAAATTTTGCGCTTGTATGCACTTTAGGGCGAACATTAGGATCATTATCAAGCTCTTCTTTAAATTCTGCTATCTTTTCTTGGGTTAAGCCACTATCGTCCACTGCTTCTTGAAGAATTGCCATTATATGAGCATTCCCCTCTAACTTTTCAATCAATTGGAAATACTGGCCTGCGGCACTGTGCAAGTCCGCTTTATAAAAGCGCGAACGCCATTCCTGCAGATTACTTCTTAAATTATGACCGGTATAAAGCATTCTTTGTTATTTAAACATTTTAAACAAATTGTCTAAGCCCTTTTGAATATCTCTTGCAGCATTATGAGCAGAACCACTATCGTCTATCAACTTAATATTTTCTTTGCAGTTATGGCATATGATGGTCCGCTCAAGCCGTACATCAATCAGCTCAATTTCGATCCCGAAGTCGCAGGTGGGGCACTCTATATTTAACGAAACAGAATCAATTTCAAACATGTTTGAGGATTTTCCAGTTGGATTTTTGAGTGTATCTAATTTACAGATTTCTTATAAATTAAAAAACACGCTGGGGCCATTACTTTTTCTTCCGAGTTTGTAAAAATTTATTAGTTATCTCGATCAAAGGGGATAAGGATTTCTGAACACGTCTTGCTTTCTCTGTATCAATCTTACCAGCGCTGAGTTCTGTAAAGTTTGCGAAGGGCTTTCCGTCTGCGCTAAAAACTCTGACTTTGCGATCAATCACAGGCCATGAAACAATAAGAATTCCACTATTCTTCAATTCCTGGAACAGTACTTTGTATTTCTGATTATCAAGATTCGGTCCCTTTACAAGTTCAAGCGTAGAACTGTCTTCTTTCGTGAAGAAAGTAGAAAAATCTTCTAATATATATGGTTGCCGGAAACCTTCTTCGAGATAGTCAAAAAGGAACTTTATTACCTTATGTATCTCGTCCGCCGGAATATCATCATTCAATTTCAAATACGTGTAAAGACTGGCCTCCCTTTCCCGCCGTTTCGCCGGTGCGGCTGGCAATTCCTCAGCAACATCTTCCGTCGTCTCCACATCCATATTCCGCAACAAAGTTTGCAGCTGTTCACGGAATTGCAGCCGCTGCTTTTTATCTATGTCCATGATATGAAGAAAATCCCCGTAATACTGAAACTTGGAATTTTTCAACAGCGCCCACTTCTGCCGGTGATCTGCATTCTGAAGATCGTACTGATAAGCCTGTGGAAACTGCTGTAGCAAATCGTCCAGGTGAAGTAATTGTTGCCGGCTCAGCTTCTCCAGTCGAGGGAAGATATCAAACAACAATATGGATTCCTCAAAATTGAAATACAGGTAACGACTGTACCAGTCGAAATGCGTTAGGAGGTTTTTATTATTCAGACGGTAGGGGCAGGTGAGAAAGGAAATGCAATAATGATTATACCGCGCGTGGGTAACTAACTTTTCATAATCCAGGGATATGATGGGGCGTTTCCCCTGGTCATTGTAAGGCACTTCCCGGAGATAAAAATTTGTCTCCGAAATCCTCACCATCATAGGCACATCTTTTACATCTTTCAACGTTGTCATACTCACAAGATTTTGCCGGTTCAATATATATGAATATACGAAATATGGCCCTTCGGACAAAATTCCCTCGTTTATCCCCTCAGGTTATTTTCCTGCAAATATCTGGTCACATAATCGTCTACCGAAAAACCACTGTCCTTATCCTGCTGCGCCATCCACCGCAGAATTTCCGACTTCCTGAATTTGTACAGCTTGCCTACCTTAAAGAATGGTATTTCTCCCCGCGAACATTTGCTGTAAATGATGTTGATGTCGAGCCGGAGAAAGTCCGCGACTTCGCGGGCGGACATGATGCTTTCCTCCAGATGCGGCTTCGATGCGTTGCGTGCCCATTCCAGCAGCTCCGCCAGCATTTCCTTCACACGGCGGATGTCTGATTCCATGTTTTCCAAACGTTGTTCAAAAGCTGTAACACTCATATCCTCAGTTTTTCATGTTATAACGAGCCTTGGCAGCGGCTTTCACCTTGTTCGTGTCCGGCACCTGGGCGTAAATCTGCGTAGTCTTAACGTGTTTGTGATTCAGCATTTTGCTGACGATGTAGATGTCTTCTCCTTTCTCGATGAGGTCGGTGGCGTAGCGATGCCGCCAGTTATGGAACTTCGCTTTATCGTGAACGCCCGCGCGGGCAAACCAATCCTTCAGCTTACTGCGGGTACGGTGATAATTCAGGTCCGGGAAGATCAACGCATCTTTCTCACCTGGCTTCCCCAAGATGTTCACCGCCTGCTGGCTGATGTAATGTTTAAACGAACGTTCCGGCTTTGGATCGATAATGTGGAAGTACCACGAATCCAGCGAGGCAGAATGATGCAGGTCACCCCACTTAATGATCTTGATGGCGCTGAACCTGAAGCCGGTCAACAATGCAAAGAGCGAAGAGCGGAAAACAGTATCATCATCAATCAGCGTTTCCATCAGCAGGCGCAGTTCTTCATCGTCGATGATGTCACGCGGTGAATCTACGTTACTGATGCGCGGCACACGCAGCGTATAATCTTCCGGCAGATACTTATCAAGGAAAGCAGTCTGTACGATCAGCGCGAACTTGTCATAGTATGATGCGGCGGAGTTTTGATTGAGCTTGATGGATGCGGATTTCAGCGATTCCGTGGACAGCAGGAAGAATTTAAACTTCTTCATGAATTCTTCATCGATATGCCGGAACGGAAGAAAATCACCTACCCACTTTTTCAGGTATTTCACAGCGGTTTCGTAATGATTGGTATCTACTTTCTCTTTCTGCTTGCCGCGTATAAAGTTGAGTGCATACAAGTAAAAATCAGCTTCCAGTGCGTCTTTGTTGAAGATGCCATTTGCGTCCAGCATGAGCGCCTTCATGCGCTTCAGGTATATCTTCTCCGCTATCTCCATGAACAGCTTGTTCTCCTGCACTTCCAGCGATGAAACAGGATTGGCATGAATATACAGGTTCAGGAATTCGCGCCGCGTGTACTGCTTCGTATGCGGGTTCCATACGGAAGGGTAATAATCGATGTAAAGGCTCAACCGCCCGTTCTTCAGCGGCTTCTTCCTCAATGTCCCTCTCATACGTTACTGAATTTGGTGACGAGATATTTGACAACGGTTTCCCGGTGAAAAAGAAGACTGCGCCCCACTTTCATCTTCGGGAAGCCAGGTTCTTTTATCAGCCTGAACAGCGTGCGTTCGCTGATGCTGGTCACTTCAGCCAGTTTCTTTATATCGATCAGATCGCCCGCCTCTTGACTGACAGCAGCCTCCGCAGGCTTTTCTCTCATGGAAGTCTGCACCAGCCGTTCCTTCACGCCGTCCGTTGCTTTCTTGATCCGTTCTTTCTTCTCACGCAGTTTGTAATTCCGCCGTGCACAATTCAGCGAACAATATTTCGTCGTCGTTTTTTGCGCGACAAAAATTTCGTTGCAATGCTCACAAACTTTCTTAATCCTCAAATTGCTGCTCATGGATAAAATTTTAAGCGAAAGATGCTGGTTCAAACTGTCCGAAAATGCCTTTTACCGCCTAATACTGCCTTAAACTGTCAAATACTGCCATTATTTCCCTATTTCCCCTACGTAGTTTGTACCTCAGTATCTTGATACTAAACTACGGGAATACTGTCCAACAAAAAAATAAATCAATGGAAAAAATAGAGAATCATTCAGAATGCAGTACTGATAAGCATTACGTTAGGTAATTATAGAAAACTATATGCAATTAAAAGAAAGGGCTTACTTCCCGATACAAAACTTCGAAAATATAAAATCTAACCTATCCTCATTCGTCACCTCCCCCGCAATATCCGCGAGATAATGCAAACACCTGCGTATATCCAGCGCCAGCAGATCTCCCGGCAGTCCCGCATCCATCCCGCCTTTCACATCGCGGAGAGAAGTGTACACTTCCTGTAAAGCGGAGTAATGGCGTACATTGGTAATGATCGTGTTTTCGGTGTTTACCGCGCCGCCCATTACCTGGTATACCAGTTGATCTTTGAGCGCGCCGATCTGTGCATGGTCGCGGGCGGAGATAAAAATGATACCGGGTATCATCGCGAATTTGGCGCGGGTTTCTTCGGCGCCCAGGACGTCCGTTTTGTTCCCGACCAGCAGGTACGAAATTCCTTCTTTATCAAATTCATGTACCTGGTGCAGCACATCATCCACTGATAATTCCGATACGTCAAAAAGATAGATGACGATCCCGGCTTCGCGCATTTTTTCGAGAGACTTCCGCACGCCGATGCTTTCGATCGTGTCCGTGCTTTCGCGGATGCCCGCGGTGTCTATCAGGCGGAACAGGATGCCGCCGATGTTGAGTATTTCTTCGATGGTATCGCGGGTAGTGCCGGCTATCTCGCTTACGATGGCCCTGTTTTCGTTCAAAAGTGTATTGAGGAGCGTCGATTTACCGGCATTGGGGCGGCCGATAATCGCGGTGTTTACGCCGTTTTTGATCACATTGCCTACTTTGAAGGAAGTAACCAGTTTTTCTACCTCTGTCAGCGATTCGTTCACGAGTGTGTAAAGCGCGGTGCGGTCGGCAAACTCTACGTCTTCCTGGCTGAAGTCCAGCTCCAGTTCGATGAGGGCGGAGAACCGGATCAGCTGCTCGCGCAGGGCCTGCAGTTCGCGGGAGAAGCCGCCGCGCATTTGCTGGAGCGCGGTTTGATGGCTGGCTGCCGTGTTGCTGGCGATGAGGTCTGCTACGGATTCGGCCTGGGTGAGGTCCAGTTTGCCGTTGAGGAATGCGCGCTGGGTGAATTCACCGGGCCTGGCCAGCCGGGCGCCGGAAGCGATGCAGGCTTCCACGATCTGCTGCTGGATGTAGGGAGAGCCGTGGCAGGATATCTCCACAACCTCTTCACCGGTATAGGAGCGCGGGGCGCGGAAAAGGCTCACCACCACCTCGTCTATCACCCGGCCCTGGAAATGCAGCCCTCCGAAGTGGAGGGTATGGCTGGGCTGTGCAATAAGGTCTTTGGAGGGGAATAACTTGTCCGTAATGCTGATGGCCGCCGCGCCGCTGAGCCTTATTACGGCTATGGCACCTACCCCCGGGGCTGTAGCGATGGCAACAATGGTATCGTCATGACCGCCTAACTTTCCTATCATGGGCCAAAATTAAATAAAAAAATTCCCCCGGCGGACTGCCGGGGGAACTTAATATTTCATACTAGCTTGAGACTAAATACTACTCTTGGAGGGTAAAGCGGATCGGCAGGTTGAACTGCACAGATACCTGGCGTCCGTTCTGTTTACCGGGTTTCCACTTCGGCATTTTTTTCACCACGCGGATGGCTTCTTCTTCAAGACCGCCACCTTTGGGTGCGCCTACGGTTTTCACATCCTTGATCTGACCTTCTGAGTCAACCACAAAGGATACGAATACTGTACCGGAGATGCCGTTTTCAGTTGCCAGATGCGGATAACGGATGTTATTGCTCAGGAACTTGTTGAGTGCATCGTCACCACCCGGGAAGGTAGGAGGCTGCTCCACGAAGGTGAAGATTTCCTCTTTCGGGGGCGGGGGCGGAGCATCTACTACGCCGGAACCTTTGGAATCGTTGATCAGACCCGGGTCGATACCGTTAGGATCGCCTTCCACCGTTTTGGTAGATACGGCTTTATCCTTGATCTCGTCGAGTTTCACCAGTTCTTCTTCGGCTTTTACTTCTTCATCTTTTTTGATCACCGGCGGCGTGAACTGCACTGAAGGTTTCACGGGCGGCGGTGGTGCGGGCGGCGGCGGAGGCGGCGGCGGAGTTTTCGGATCATCCGGCAACTTCACGTCCTCCAGTTTAATATCCTCGATTACAGGCTTAGTGTTCTTGTCTGCGTCGCTGCCCTTCAGATTCAGATAAATCAGATAGCTACCGACGATCAACAAGGCCAATGCAGCTGTACCCAGAATGGAGTTCCGCACGCGCTGGTCGTACTTCTTGCGAAGTTCATAAGCGCCGTAGTTCTTGTTCCTGTCTTCAAACAGGATGTCAAGAAAGTCGGACTTAAGGATTTTAGCTGAATCCATTGTTACATGTTTATTGATGGATGCAAAAAATTAGTTTTTCCATAAATCCTACTGAATGCCGTTGGAGGCTTCAGTGGATTTGATCCATTGCTTGTCCTGGTCGCTGATATCCACCGTTGCATAACGCTGGATACGGTTGATAGCCATTTCATCCAATAAATCTACAAAGTTCTGATAAGTGGCGCCATCATCTGCCTTGATGATCACAACCACATCTTCGGGCTCTCCCTTAAAGTTACGCAGCCTGGCTACTTCATCGCGCTTCTTGATGATCACGTCGCGGATGCCGCCGGTATTGGCAAACGATGTTGCTTTAAAGAAGTCCGGGTTACTGGAGGCATTGGGGTCTTGAGCCAATCCCTCGTAGTAGTATACCTGGTTCTTTTTGCCAAGGAGGATCGTGAGAGCGGTACTTTCCTTCACTTTGTTCTGCTCTTCCTGCTTCTCAGTATCCTTGGGCATGATCAGATCCATGGTCTTGGGCTTAGACATGGTGGTAGTCAACATGAAGAAGGTGATCAGGAGGAATCCCAGATCCACCATCGGAGTCATGTCTACACGGGTGGAAAGCTTTTTCGATTTCGTTCCACTATCGTGTTTACCACCGCCCTTACTACTGGTATCCATTTCAGCCATGGTAGCAAATTTTTTTTGGTCTGTTAATGTTGTTTACTGTTCGCCTGCAGCCATTACTGGTGCTCGGCTTCAAATATTGCAGCTGCGGAACCCGCCGGTTTGGATTCCAGGTTGGTCACCAGGTTCAGCTTCTGGATCTTCTTCTCTTTGAAGGTATCCAGGATCCTTTTGATCACCGGGTAAGGCGTTTCGTTGTCAGCTTTGATGCAATATTTCAGCTTGTTGTTGTTTCCCTGGGCGGAACGGGCATATTCGATCCAGATGGCGAGCTCATTGTTGGTAGAGTCCATCGGGATACCCGTTTCAACTTTGGAATTCTTACGCTGGTCCGCTGACAGGTTCAGTACCTGTTTCAGGTTCTTAAAATCCGAGCCAACGCTGGAACCGATCGTAAAATTCCTGATTTCAGCAGGGCCGAGACCAAGTTTAAAGTTGGTATTCAGGTCCTCGATCAGTTGTTTTCTTTTGGGCTGACCGTCCATGCTGAAGAAAACCCTGCCATCCTTGTCTACCGTCAGCAAAATCACGTCGGAATCCGGCAGTAATTGCGTGTTGATAGAGGACGGAGTAACCACAGCCACCGGCTCGTCCGGCTTAAACTTGGTCGCCAGCATGAAGAAGGTCAGCAGCAGGAAGGCCACATCACACATCGCAGTCATGTCGATGAGGGTGCTTTTCCTGGGCATTTTTACCTTTGGCATCTTACTCTCCTTTTATTTGGTTCACTTAATTAGATTCAATTCTCCGCAGATTCCACACTATAATTTACGAAATTATTTGTGGTTGGCAGCGAAAGACTGTGTCAAAGTAAAGCCAGATTCGTCAATAGCGTAAGTGATGCTATCGATATTGGTAGTGAAGTAGTTGTACATAACGATCGCTACAGCGGAAGTACCGATACCTAAAGCGGTGTTAATCAACGCCTCAGAGATACCAAGTGCCAGCGCAGCAGAGTCAGGTGCACCGCTGGAAGACATCGCGGAGAACGCCTTGATCATCCCGAGTACTGTACCGAACAGGCCGAGCAGGGTAGCTACGGAAGCGATAGTGGACAGGAACACCAGGTTCTTTTCCATCATCGGCAGTTCCAGCGCAGTGGTTTCTTCGATCTCGTTTTTGATGGTCAGGATCTTCTGATCCGTGTCCAGCTCAACGTTGGAGATCATTTCTTTGTACTTTTTCAGACCTGCTTTCAGTACGTTACCTACAGAACCTTTCTGTTTGTCGCACTCAGCGAGAGCAGCGTCAACATTTTTGTTAGCCAGGTGATACTGTACTTTACGTACCAGCTCAGAACCACTGAATTTACCTTTGGCTTTTGCCAGGTACAGGAAACGCTCAATTACGAAAGTGAGGCAGATCAACAGGGTAGAGATCAGAATAGGCACGATTGCACCGCCTTTGTGTACAGTACCAAACCATTTGCCGATACCTGCTTCAACCGGGTGATTCTCAGGATTGCCGCCTTGGAAATTCGCAGCATTTCCTAATACGAAAGCATAAAAAACGTACCCGATGACAATACAAATGGGCACAGCCAGGATCGCAAATAAGTTGGAAGACTTCTTGGCCTGATGAGAGGATGTTTTGGCAGCAGCTGCAGTCACAGTTGTTTTAGTCTCAGCCATGTTGATTGAATTTTAGTGTTAAAAATTAAACTGTTTGTTTGTTAGTAATTAAGATTTAGATCGCATTTTTTCTCAAACTCACAAAAATAACCAGCTTATAATCAGTGATTCGCAAAGTTATAAGCCTTCCTCAAAAAAACAAGTGTCACCCAAGAAATTTAACCATGCACCTCAAAGCCCCGTCAACAGAGCGTTTCCACCTTTCACATTTATTGAGCAAACACTTAAATAAGTAAAACAAATAATATAACTAGTTCTGTCCTCTTCCAACCAGGCCCTCACTGTTAAGGGAATCGATTGATATTTTTTCAAAGTTGGACGCACAATTTAAGAAAATTTTCAAATGTTCCAACAAAAATTTAATTCATTGCTTAAACGCGGGCTACCTTCACTAGCGTGGAGTTTCGGTCGTTGGCATGGCAATTAGTGTTCTCACATCCGTTCCCGGCAATTTACAGCTTTTTCTTTCCGTTCCTACCCCTCTTTTGCACATTTATGGATTTTTATCTGTTAATTTAACACTTATCCCTTTCTTTGTTTACAATAATTCCTTTACAAATCAATAAAACCACCAACAACCAATGTATTTACCGAGCAAATTAACGGCTGCGGTCGCAGGCCTTATCTGCGCCGCATGCACGTTCACCCCCTATACCGCCGGGGCACAGAGAAAGAAAAAAGACGACAAATCTAAACCCGCCGCCACAGCTCCTGCCAAAGACTCTACCAAACCCGCCGGACCTCCCGCGGGCGGACCACCCAAACCCGCTCCCAAAAAGTTCACGGAGTTCATCACTCCCAAAGCGAAAGCGGACTCCGGTATGTTCAACATCTACAAACAGGACGATAAGTTCTTCGTAGAGATCCCGGACAAACTGATCGGAAGGGACATCCTCGTGGTAAACCGTATGTCCAAAGCTGCCGCAGGCATGCGCGTGGGAATGTTCGGCTTCGGTGGCGACCAGATCAACGAAAACGTGATCCGCTTCGAAAAAGGACCCAACAACCGCGTCTTCCTGAAGAACATCTCCTTTGCCGAGCGTTCTAAAGACTCCACCCAGCCCATGTACATTTCCGTACTGAACTCCAACATCCAGCCCATCGTTGCTTCTTTCGACGTGAAAGCCTTCTCCAAAGACAACAACGGCTCCGTTCTGGACTTCACCGACTATATCAGCGGCGATAACGATATCCTGTTCTTCGACAGCGGCCTGAAAGGTATGCTCAAACTGGGCCCTCCCCAGGCGGACAAATCCTATATCCAGGACGTACGCTCCTACCCGGGCAACGTGGAGATACAGACCGTTAAAACTTACTCAAAATCCGGCTCCTCTCCCATGCCCGGCATGCCCCCCACCGGCGGCGGATTTGCTACCCTCGAGCTGAACAGCTCCCTGGTACTGCTGCCTGAAGTGCCCATGCAGCCGCGCTACTTCGACCCCCGCGTTGGTTTCTTCGCAACCAGCCTTACAGACTTCGATGCGGACCCCCAGGGCGTAAAACGCCTCACCATGGTGACCCGCTGGCGCCTTGAGCCCAAGGCCGAAGACGTGGAGAAATGGAAAAAAGGAGAACTCGTGGAACCTAAAAAACCCATCGTATTTTATATTGATCCCGCTACCCCCGCCAAATGGCGTAAATACCTCATCCAGGGTGTGAACGACTGGCAGGGCGCTTTCGAGCAGGCCGGTTTCAAAAACGCCATCTACGCTAAAATGGCGCCTACCAAACAGGAAGACTCCACCTGGAGCCTTGAGGACGCCCGTTACTCCGCTATCGTATACAAACCTTCCGATGTGCCCAACGCCTCCGGCCCGCACGTACACGATCCCCGCTCCGGCGAGATCCTGGAAAGCCACATCAACTGGTATCACAACGTAATGCGCCTCCTGCGCAACTGGTACTTCATCCAGGCCGCGCCAAACGATGAGCGCGCCCGTAAAATGACCTTCGACGATGAGCTGATGGGCGAACTGATCCGCTTCGTATCTTCCCATGAAGTGGGCCACACCCTCGGCCTGCGCCACAACTTCGGCTCCAGCTCCGCGTACCCGGTTGAAAAACTGCGCGACAAGAACTGGATCAAAGAAAACGGCCACGCGGCTTCCATCATGGACTACGCCCGTTTTAACTATATCGCGCAGCCCGGAGACGGCATCACCGGCGCAGACCTTTACCCCCGCATCAATCATTACGACAAATGGGCGATCGAATGGGGTTATAAAGCCATCCCCGGCACCGATGAAAATTCCGAAAAGAGCACCCTCAACAAATGGGTGATCGCCAAAATGCAGGATAAAAAGTACTGGTTCGGCACCGAATCAAACCCTGACGATCCCCGCAGCCAGAACGAAGACCTTGGCGACGACGCCATGAAAGCCAGCGGTTACGGTATCAAAAACCTCCAGCGCATCATGCCTAACCTCATGGCCTGGACCCGTACCGAAAATGAAGGTTATGCCACCCTGGGCGAGCTGTACGGCGAAGTACTGGGCCAGTATACCCGCTACATGGGCCACGTGGCCAAAAACGTGGGCGGTATCTACGAAACACCGAAAACGGTTGAGCAAAACGGCGCCATTTATGAAATCGTGCCGAAAGCCAAACAGAAAGAAGCGGTAAGTTTCCTCCAGGCACAACTGTTCACCACCCCTACCTGGCTGATCAACAAAGACATCCTGACCAGGATCAAGGCGGACGCGCCCACCCTCATCCTGGGCCGCCAGGAAGCCGTACTCGGCCGCCTGCTGAGCGCAGCCACGCTGAACAAACTGCTGAACGCCGAAGCCATGGAGTCCGACTCCTACAAAGCAGCGGATTATATGAACGATCTGAGGAAAGGCGTATTCTCCGAGCTGGCTACCCGCAAACCGATCGACATTTACAGAAGGAACCTGCAGAAAGCTTACGTGAAAAGCCTGACCGGGCTGCTCAGTATGCCGGACCTGAGCGGCATGTCCCTTGCTTTTGCCGTTACGGTCCCCAATCCTACCCGGACGGACGTAACGAGCCTTGCCCGCGCACAGCTCGCAGCCATCCGCACCGAAGCACGCAGCGCAGCCGCGGGCGCACCGGACGCTATGAGCCGCTACCACCTGCAGGACCTGGCAGACCGTATCACCACGGCGCTGGATCCTAAATAAGGAACGCATTTACACTGTATAAAACAAAACCGCCCCCGCAGCAATGCCGGGGCGGTTTTTTAATAAGAAAGGCCCGCCCGGGATCGGGCGGGCCTGTTATTTACCCTATACTAATAAAAGTACAGTGTAAAAATACCGGCTTGTTATGCATTGTATCTGCGCACTGTCACCACCATTTCCCGTTTGCGGGATAATTGCGGTTCCCGGGGATGTTGTTCACGATAAAAGCCACCAGTATCAGCAGGAACACACCGGTAGCCACCGGGCTCAGCACATACAGGTACCCCAGCGCCCTGATCTTCTGGCTGCCGGCTACGGCCAGCAAAGCGGTGGCCCCGCCGGGCGGGTGTACGGTCTTTGTCATCTGCATGACAACTATAGAACAGGCTACGGCCAGCGCCCCGGCCAGCCACTCCCAGTCCGGGTTCGGGATGAGCATACACATGGTAACCCCTGTAATCGCGCTCAGCACATGCCCGCCGATCACATTGCGGGGCTGCGCCAGCGGGCTTTGGGTATGGCCGTAAATGAGCACGGCGGACGCCCCGAAAGAGCCCAGCACAAAGAGGTTGTCCCTCGCGGGCAGGTAAAAATGGTTCAGCGATCCTATCAGGCCTACGCCCAGTAAGGCCCCGAGAAAAGACCAGGCCATATCTTTCTTGTCTACCAATGTTTCGCGGTATATTACATAACGCGCTATCCTGTAAGTCCGTTTAATGCGATGCTTCATGGGATGCAAAAATACACCTATCAATAAATTTTCTTAATATCGCCCTAAATCTACATGCCTCAACGTGAAAGAACGTCAAAACACCAATAAGATAACGATCTACGACATAGCACAGGCATTGGGGCTCAGCGCATCCACCGTCAGCCGCGCATTGCAGAATAACCCGCTGATCAACGAGGAAACCCGTTTAAAGGTGCAGGACACTGCCGCCGAAATGGGCTATGTACCCAACTGGATCGCTTCCAGCCTCCGTAAAAAACGTTCCAACATCCTGGGTCTCATCGTGCCCAGAACGAGCATGTACTTTCAAAGCACCGCCATCAGCGGTATCCAGCACGAAGCCCATAAATACGGCTTCAGCATCGTGATCGGCCAGTCGGACGAAACGGTGGCCATGGAAAAAGAACTGGTGCACACCTTCTTTTCCCTCAGGGTGGACGGCCTGCTGGCCGTAGCCTCCATGTTCACGACCAACTTCGATCATTTTTCGCCATTTATCCGCAACAACATCCCGCTGGTATTTTACGACCGCGTGCCTATCGACTTCCCGGGGTATTCCATCACAGGAGACGATTTTAAAGGCGGATTCCTGGCCACCGAGCACCTCATCAAACAAGGCTGCAAACGTATCGCGCATTTCTCCGGCCAGCTTACCTGCAATCTTTACCAGCAACGCCTGGCAGGTTACAAAGCGGCATTAGCCAAATACAAGATCCCCTACGACGATTCCCTGATCTACGTTCACAACCTCACCCTGGACGCCGGCGCCGAAGCCGCGCGCCAGATCTTTGCATTGGACAAGCTGCCTGACGGGCTCTTTGCCGCAAACGACAGTTCCGCCGTCGCTTTTATCCAGGAAGCACGCCGCAAAGGTATCAAAGTACCCGAACAGGTAAAGGTGGTAGGTTATTCCAACGACCTGTCCAGCCGTATTATCAGCCCCTCGCTCACCACCATCGAACAGAGCGGTTACCGGATGGGCGAAAAAGCGGTAGAAACAATGGTGCAGCTGATTAACAAAGAAGATAAGATCAAGATCACCCGGAATTACGTATTTGAAGTAGAGCTTATTCCAAGGGAATCATCTCTGCTGTAGTTCTTATTTAAAACCTACAACAACTTTATGAAAAAACTTATCCGCACCATCATCCCGGTACTGGTCATCCTGTGCCTGGTTTCCTGCAGCCGGGACATCTACGTTCCCAACCAGGTGAACGCCCCGCTGCTGAAGGAAAAAAACGAATTCAAAGCCAATCTTTCCCTTTCCAACTGGCAGGCCGCCTACGCCATTACCGACAACATCGGCATAATGGTGAATGGCCAGTATGTGAACCGCGCCATCTTTTTTGACAGCGACGGCGACAACAACGATGACGATCTGTTCGTGGACAGGAACACCCGCGGCGGCATCATCGAAGGCGGTATCGGGTTCTTTAAACCGGTAGACACTAAAAAACGCGCGGTATTTGACGTATACGCCGGTTACGGCAACGGCTCTTTCAAAACGCTGGACGGCAACTATACCTCCGCCCCCGACGGTACCCCCAGGGACGGTTATACCCTGCGCACACAGTTCAACAAGTTTTTTGTCCAGCCCGCCTTCGGCCTGAGCCATAAAGTAGTGGAGGCTTCCTTCGCCACCCGTTTTTCCCTGGTAAAGTTCTACGGGCAGTCCATGGGCGCAAACGTATTTGAAAATGACGAAAACCGCCGGATGAACTTCCAGCGCCTCAGCGACAAACTGACTCCCTTCTTTGAACCGGCCTTTACCGTAAAAGTGGGTTACCGCTACGTGAAATGGTTCGGCCAACTGATGTTCTCCGTGCCCATGAACGACGAAACCTACAGCGGGTATGAAGTGAACGAATATTTCCAGCCGGTGTCCGTCACCATGGGCGTATCGCTCAATTTCGGGCAGTGGGTGAAAGATGCGGGGAAATAACCAGGCATTCCAATATCTTTAAAGGCGCTTTAACCGGCGCCTTTTTTATTTCAATGGAGACGATCTGGAATATTATCATTGAAACCGTTCTGCTGATCCTGTTTCATTATCCAGGGGCAGCTATCCGCTGGGTATTCCTGCTTGGCAGAAAACCTTTCAGGCAACTGCTCAAAGACGACGGTTATCTCAACGGGAGCATAGGAATAGTAGTCGTCAGCTTTGCTGTATGGCTCACAACAAAGGCTTTATAAGCGCCAAACCTTCGGTGACCGTTCGGTGATCCTTCGGTCATCCTTCGGTTAAACACCCTCAAACCCGTACCACGACCGAACACCACCGAAGGATCACCGAAGGATGTCAGCAGGATGTCAGTAGCCTGGCCGGGCACAAAAAAGGCCATCCTTTGCAGAACGGCCTTCATTATCAATAGTTTATAGGTTTATTGTATCCGGATAGCCACCGCGTCCGCCCACTGGCGTTTCAGCGCGGCGCCGGGCAGGCGGATATCCACGTTCTCCCCTTCCTGTTTCCAGCTCAGCTTCCCTTTGTAACCCAGCAATTCCATTTTAGCGCCCTTTTTAGGCGAAATACCGGCAAAACTGATCACAGACGGGAGTTGCTCCCCGGCATCCAGCAGATAGATGGCATAAATGGCGCTTCCGTCCTTTTTCTGGGTGAAACACACTTTGCCGTTTTTGTAGGGGGCAATGTAACGGGTGCCGTAAATGGCTTCGCCGTTTGTGTTCATCCAGGCGCCGATGCTGTCCAGTTTACGGTAGGCTTCGTCGTGCCAGGCGCCGTCAGGGCCGGGGCCTACGTTCAGCAGGTAGTTGCCTCCTTTGGCCACAATGTCCACCAGGTTGTGCAGTATTTTATTCACGGGTTTGTACTGGTCATTGGGTACGTAGCTCCAGGAACCCGCCATGGTCATGCAGGTTTCCCAGGGATAATCCAGCGGTTTGTCGGGGATGGATTGCTCAGGCGTGCGGTAGTTCTCAAAGGGGCCATGCACGCTCCTGTCCACCACGATCAGGCCGGGCTGGTTCTTACGCGCCATCGCGGTAATGCCGGCCATATTGATGTCCTGGTCCTGCGGGGGCGTTTTGCTCCAGCTCAGGGATTCTTTCGTCTGCATACTCAGCGGGCGCACCCAGCCGCCATCCAGCCAGAGGATGTCCACTTTGCCGTAACCCGTCATCAGTTCCTCGATCTGTTTGTAAGTGAAGTCCTGGAACGACTTCCAGCGTTCGGGATATTTAGCGATCTCGTAGCTGGGGTTGCGGTCCTTCGGCGGGAAATAACTCCACCAGTAAGAATCCACATGCCAGTCCGGTTTTGAAAAATATGCGCCGATGTGAATGCCTTCCTTGCGGAAAGCGTTGAATGTCTCTTTGGTCACGTCCGCGCGCGGATCTTTGCTGAAAGGCACGTTTGGCGAAGTGATCTTATAATCGGACTGTTTGGTGTCAAACATATTAAAACCGTCATGATGTTTGGTGGTGAACACCATGTATTTCATACCGGCCCTTTTTGCGGCGGCGGCCCATTTGGCGGGGTCGAACTTCACAGGATTGAAGGTCTTCGCCAGGGCTTCGTATTTCTGCACGTATTCGTAATAGGGAATGCCTGCGGGCTTGCGTTGCGTCCATCCTTCGTCTTCCGGGCAAATGCTCCACGATTCCACTACACCCCACTGGGAATAGGTACCCCAGTGCATCATGAGGCCGAACTTCCAGTCCTGCCACTCGTCCAGCTTCCGCAGCACGAGAGGGTCTGTTTCTTTCACGTACGGCTCGTTCTGCGCCTGGGCGCCAAGAGCGGCCAACATGCAGGCTGCTAAAATGATTTTTTTCATGATCGTTCGTTATGCTTGTTTGTTCACTGTTTATTTCTCACACGCATTCGCGATATGCAGGATGCGTAATTTGTTGCTTACTTCGGCGGCGGATAATTGTGTCACCAGTTGCAATGTGCGGCTCGTGCCGGGCAGCAGGTCGAAATAATTGTCGGAGAACAACGAAACGCCTTTGTCTTCTTCCAGCATCAGGCAGATGTTTTTCGCGAGTTTGTCCGTGCTTACCTGTACGCTTATCTTTCCTTCGTTTACTGTAACATGCGTGGTCACCACCGGCTCCGGCAATTGCAGGTACCGGGGTGCGGCAAAGTAAAACACATTCTCAGACACGGACTGGTTGTTCTTTACCAGTTTGGTGTACAAAATTACCCTGTTCGCATCCGCGCCGTTCAGCAGCTCTTCTTTTGAAATGCTATGCACCGCTTCGCTGGCATTGGCCTTTGCGGTGACGGGCAATGTCTTTTCGTTCAGTATTTTCCCCTCCATATCCATAAGCTGCATGACCACCTGAAGTTTTTCATCCGCAAGAAGATCGTTCACCACATAGGTCTTTATTTTGCCTTCTTCCAATGTATTGCTGACCAGTACCGGCTCGTAAGCTTTTTTCACAAAATACTGCATGGCCTTCCATCTCCCGAAATAGTCGATACCGCTCCAGGATGCGCCGGGCCAGGTATCGTTGAACTGCCAGTAGAGCGTGCCCATACAGAAAGGCATGGCACGGCGGTGCGCTTCCATACCTACTTTCATGCCTTCCGCCTGCAATACCTGGCTGAGATACAGGAAGGCGTTGAAGTTGCGGGGCTGCTTATAATAGTGATCCATATAGGTCTTGATGGCCGCGTTCCCACGGGTGGCGCTTTTCTGGTGCGCCTGCATCACGAAGGAGTTGATATCCCACTGGCTGCTGTCCGCATAGGTACGCACGGTATTCAGCTCGGGGAAGGACTGGAAACCGTATTCGCTCATGAAACGCGGTACGTGCGTGGTAAGGGCTTCGAACCATTCCATGCCGTGCCATACACCCCAGTAGTGATTATCACCATGGCGGAAATCTTCCGCTTTGCCCCAGTTGCTGATCGGGGAAGAAGGAAAATAAAATCTCCCGGGATCATGCTGCTGCACTTCCTGTCTGAGCATGTCCTGGAACAGGGTGTCGTAACCTTTGAGCATCTGCTGCCACTGCGCGTCCGAATAAGCATAACCGTCTTTCCAGCCCCAGTTTTTGATAGCCACCGCTATTTCATTGTTGCCGCACCAGAGCGCCAGGGAGGGGTGATTGCGCAGGCGGGTAATGTTGTAGGCGGTTTCTTCTTTTACCTGGTCCAGGAAGTTTTTATCGGAAGGGTACAGCGTGCAGGCGAACATAAAGTCCTGCCATACGAGGATGCCTTTTTCGTCCGCGAGGTCGTAGAACTGGTCGTTTTCATAAATACCGCCACCCCATACGCGGATCATGTTGAAGTGGGAGGACTGCATATCCGCGAACATCTTTTCGTACTGTTGCGGGCTTACGCGGGGCAGGAAGTTGTCTGAAGGGATGTAGTTCGCCCCTTTCATAAACACGGGGTGGCCGTTCACCTTCAGGTAAAAACTGGTGCCCATATTGTCTGCTTCGTTCACTACTTCCACCGTTCTCAGGCCTATCTTCCGTTGCATCCGCTGTAAGGTATCCTTCCCTTTTAAGATGGCCACGGTGACGGGGTACAGGCGTTGCGCGCCCAGCCCGTTGGGCCACCAGCGTTCCGGTTTGGGGATCGTAAACGGAATGTCCATTTCCTGGTTGCCGTCCGCCCATTGTCTTGTGAGGGATATTGTTTTGAAAGCGCCATCGTTGCTTTGTACGATCACGTGGTAGGCTCCTTCTTTTATCGCGTTCAGTTTTACATGCGCTACCAGTTCGGCGGTGGCACCGGCCAGTTTTTTTTGTTCAATCCATACATCCTGTAGCTGAAATTCATTCCAGGCCACCATATATACCGGGCGCCAGATGCCGCTGGTCACATAACGCGGCCCCCAGTCCCAGCCATAATGATAGGGCGCTTTGCGGGCGTGAATGCTAAGGGGAATATCGTCCGCGTCGTTGCCGGCGGGGTACACCAGCCTGTCTTTCATGAACTTCGGCATGTCATGCGCAATGGGGCTGTGGAAGAAGATACGGAGCTGGTTGGCGCCTGCTTTGAGGAACTGCTTCACCGGTACCTGTTTGCCCACGAACATATTCTCCGCTTTTAAAACAAGCTGATCGTTCAGGTATACGTCCGCGTAGGTATCCAGCCCGGTAAAGTCGAGCGCAATACCATCGTGGTTAAGCATTTCGGGTGAAACGGAAAAAGAAGTGCGGTATTCCCAGTCCTTTTTATCGATCCATTGCAGGCCTTTTTCATTGGCCCCGGCGAATGGGTCGGGAATGAGTTTGTGCGCCAGCAGGTCCGTATGCACGGTGCCGGGCACAGTGGCCATTCTCCAAATGTTTTCATCTGTTCTTCTGAATTCCCATCCGTCTTTCAGTTCGGTACGAAGCTGTGCAAACGCCGGCAGGGACAAGGCCAGGCATAATCCCAATAGTATTTTCCTCATATCTGTAAACGCGCGGTTAAAGCGGAGTAAAAATAACGGTTATTGGCAAAATGGAAACATTGCGGATATTTGGGTCATGAAAAGCATCTGGCGCCAAATACTGCAATATCTCTTTATCAAAAAGCGCGATAAGTCCGAGCCGCTCAATACGAACACCAAACTGATGCACGGCATGAACCGGATCTCCATCATCGTGTTCCTGATCGCGATCATCGTGATGCTGATCAAAGTGATCAGGCATTACCTGTAAATAAGACTATCTGTTTTCTGTTACTTCACCATACTCACGATCGCTTCCGCGGCTTTGCGGGAAGCCGTGCCATCGCCCAGCAACGTCCACAGCATGGCGTAGTCCGCTTTCATCTGCTGGTGGCGGGCGGTGTCTTTTAAAATGAGGGTCAGCTCTTTGAGGAGATTTTCTTCCGTGAGGTCATGCTGGATCAGCTCTTTTACAACCGGCTTGTCCATAATGAGGTTCACGAGGGAGATGTATTTTACTTTGATGAGATGTTTGGCGAAGAAATAAGACACGGGGCTGCCTTTGTAACACACTACTTCCGGTACGCCGAACAACGCGGTTTCCAGCGTGGCGGTGCCCGAGGTGACGAGCGCGGCGGTGGCCTGCAGCAGCAGCGGGTAGGTCTGGCCTTTCACGACGGACACATTGGGATAAGCGCCGGTGAACCCGTTGATAAAACTGTCTTCCAGGCTGGGCGCCTGTGCCATGATGAACTGGTATTCCGGGAAATACTTCGCCATGGAAAGCATCACCGGCAGTTTCTTTTCCACTTCCTGTTTGCGGCTTCCGGGCAGGAGGGCGATAATGGGTTTGTCTGAGAACGGGGGCAGGGCGGGCGCTTCCTTGGCGGCCTTTACGGCTTCAATGAGGGGGTGGCCTACGTATTCCACTTCAAAGTCCCACTTTTTATAAAAGTCCTTCTCGAAAGGAAGGATCACGAGCATTTTGTCCACCGTCTCGCGGATCTTTTTCACGCGGCCTTCTTTCCAGGCCCATACCTGCGGGCTGATGTAGTAGATTACTTTCAGGCCCTGCTGTTTGGCCCATTCGGCAATGCGGAGGTTAAACCCGGGATAATCGATCAGTACGAGCACATCGGGTTTCCAGGCTTCGATATCTTTTTTGCAGAGGTCCAGGTTTTTGAAGATGGTGCGCAGGTTCATCACTACTTCCACAAAACCCATGAACGCGAGATCTTTGTAGTGTTTCACCACGGTGGCGCCGGCCTGTTCCATCAGGTCTCCGCCCCAGCAGCGTATATCCGCCTGCGGATCCTGTAGTTTGAGCTGTTTGATCAGGTTGCTGCCATGCAGGTCCCCGGAGGCTTCCCCGGCTATTAAATAATACTTCATCCCTAAACGAATTTCACTGTACTGATCAGATAATTTTGAGCAGCAAGATAACGATTGCGTACAACAATGTAACCAGGAATATGCCCCTGGCGGTCAGGTCCAGGCGGGTGCGGGTGTAGAGGTAAAAGATGATACCGTTTGCCAGCAGGCAGATGCTGATCACTTTGGGTATCTGCTGACGGGCATTTTTGAGATAGATCAGGAAGTCCGGCAGGTTCACGTCTTTAGGCACATATACCGCCAGCAGCCAGTACAGAAGAAAGGCGGCTATCGGGGTGAGAAGCCCGAGGAGGATGCCGAGTGATAATTTGTCTTGTTTCAACATGGTCATAGGATTATTGGAATTGCCATTCTTTTTCCAGTTTTTCCTTCAGGCGGTAATCCGTAAGGTCGAACTGTACAGGCACAAGGGATGTATAGCCATTCTCGAGGGCCCACACGTCCGTATCGTTCCCGAAATCCTGGTTCGAGAATTCGCCGGTGAGCCAGTAATATTTTTTGCCATGCGGATCTCTCCGTTCGTCAAACTCCTCTTTCCATTTTGCGTTGGCCTGCCGCGCTACCCTAATGCCTTTGTAGTTTTCCAGGGGCACGTCGGGGATGTTCACGTTAAATAATGAATGCGGCGGCAAAGCTGTTTCCAGCATCTTTTTGGTGACTTCCTGCGCCACCTGCCGGGGCACGGTGAAGTCCGCATCGTAAGCGTAGTTGAGAAAAGAAAAACCGACGGAGGGAATGCCTTCAATGGCCGCTTCCATGGCGGCGGACATAGTGCCTGAATAGATGATGTTGATGGAATGGTTCGCCCCGTGGTTGATGCCGCTCACGCAGATGTCCGGCCGGCGGCCGAGTATCTTGTCCCGCGCGAGTTTCACACAGTCTACCGGGGTGCCCGAGCAGGTCCATGCTTCTATTCCTTCAAAGATATCCACCTGGTTCAGCCGTAGCGGAGAGCCGAGGGTGATGGCGTGCCCTTTACCGGATTGCGGGCTGTCCGGCGCTACCACCACCACTTTCCCGAGCGGCCTTACGGCTTCTATCAGGTTGCGTATGCCAGGGGCGGTAATGCCATCGTCGTTCGTCACCAGTATCAGGGTTTCCTTCTTCACGATTTTACTTTTGTCAACAAATTTACATGCTGGGATTTACAAATCACTGTTAATTATAAGTCCGCTTTTTTCATTTTGTACCATGCGGCGCCGTTGAAAAGGAAGATCCAGACGAACGCGATGATGATGTAAGTGGTGCGGGATGGGCCCGATCCACCGCGCTGTATGATGTCGCGCAGTATTTTGGATTCCCCTCCTATCAGCCTGTCCGTACTTTCCAGCGGCAGGTAGGTGCCGGAATGGAAAGCCACTTTGTATTCCAGCAGCATGGAAATGGCAAACTCGCCGATGTACACATACATCACGTAAATAGCAATGGCAATGCCCGCCCTTTTCATATATACGCCCAGGAAAAACGCCAGGGACAGGTAAGTAAGGCTTTGAACAAAGGTGTACCAGATAAAGATGGAACCGTCGGACACTTCGCTGTCTCCGCTCCTTAAGCCGAACACGAGCGCGGTAATGGAGATCACGAGGGTCATGAACAGCGCGGCGGACACCAGTACGCCGTATTTCGCGGTGATGTACTGGTCGCGGCTCCAGCCGTCGATGATATTCTGGCGGATGGTGCGGAAGTTATTTTCATTCGTGAGGAAGATCACCAGCAGGATGCCCATCACGGGCGTCACCCAGCTGGCCAGCCAGGCGGTGTTGTCCCATACTTTCGGGAAGGACATGGAGTTCAGGAAAGCGGCAACGGGCTTCGGGCTTGTACGGATGATGCTTTCGAAGGCCCACATCAGCAGCGGTACCGCGATGAGGAACAGTCCTGAAAGTATCCAGAACGTGCGGTAGGCTTTTACTTTCAGCCATTCTATTTTGAGAAGTTTTATCATTTCTGCGTAAGGTTAGAGGGAGATCAATTGGTGAGTTCGATGAACCTTGCTTCGAGGCTCTTGCGTTTTACGGCGAGGTAACTGAGGGTGACGCCCTGTTCGAAGCAGGAACGGTTCAGCTGTTCGGCCGTCTGCCCGTTCTCGAATATCACCTGTATGCTGCCGTTGTGCCGGCGGAGGCTTTTCAGGCCGGGCATACTGTTCAGCAGGTTTTCCAGCTGTTCAAGGTTGGCGGAACCCAGCTCTATCATATCCTCATTGGCCAGTACTTCATCCACATGCCCGGCCGCCATAAGCGTGCCTCTTTTGAGGATGGCTACGTGCGTGCACACTTTCTCCACTTCGTCCAGCAGGTGGCTGGCCATGATCACGGTGGTGCCTTCTTTGCCGAGGTTGCGGATCAGTTCCCTGATCTCCGCGATGCCGGCAGGGTCCAGGCCGTTGGTAGGCTCATCCAGCAGCAGTACATCGGGGCGGCCCAGCAATGCGTTGGCAATGGCCAGGCGCTGTTTCATCCCGAGGGAAAAGGTGCTGAATTTGGAATCTTTCCGCTCCCATAGTTCCGTGAGGCGCAATACGCGTTCTATATCATCCCCGCCCCGGCCTTTGATGGCCGATGTGATCTCCAGGTTGCGGACGGCGGAATAATAATGATAGAAGTTCGGCGTCTCCAGCAGGGTACCTATGCGTTTACGCTGGTCCGCGTGCGGCGGCTGGCCAAACCAGCTGTACGTTCCGGCATTGGCTTTCAGAACGTCCATGATGATGCCGAGGAGGGTGGTCTTTCCGCTGCCATTTGGCCCCAGTACTCCGAATACGCTGCCTTCGGGTACGCTGAAGGATACGGATTTGAGTGCTTGTATAGGCCCATAGTGCTTGGACACCTGGTGAAGGGACAGGATTTGCTTATTTTCCAAAGTCGGTTATATTAAATTCTATGCAATATATAATTAATTACGCACGGGCTTTCCTGTTTTCAGCACACTTTGCAGTCTTTCCAATGTTTTTCTTTCGCCGCTGAGGCTCAGGAAAGCTTCCCTTTCCAGGTCCAGCAGGTACTGCTCGCTCACGAGGGCCGGCTCGGAAAGGTCTCCGCCGCACATTACGTACGCCAGTTTCCGGGCTATTTTGGCATCGTGCTCTGAAATGTAGTTACCGAAGTGCGTGGCGTTGATGCCGGTGAGGATAGCGCCCAGGGCGGAGCGGCCCAGTACACGGATGTCCGTGCGTTCAATGGGTTTTACATATCCCGCGTTCGCCAGCTCAATGGCTTTTTCTTTTGCGTCCGCGATCACGCGGCTCTGGTTCAGGCTGATGGCGTCTATGCCTTCGCGGAGCAGCCCCAGCTCAAACGCTTCCTGGGCGGAAGTGGCCACTTTGGCCTGCGCGATGGTAAGATACCGCTCCTGTAATATCGGGTTTTCGATCTGCCCTTCCCTGTATTGGTCGGATGCGCGCAGCGTCAGTTCCTTGGTGCCGCCGCCGCCGGGGATCAGGCCCACGCCCAGTTCCACCAGCCCGATATAGGTTTCCGCCGCCGCCTGCACATGGTCCGCATGAAGGCTCATTTCGCAACCGCCGCCGAGCGTGAGCCCATGAGGGGCCACCACTACGGGGATGGAGGAATAACGCAGGCGCATGGTGCTTTTCTGGAACAGGCGCACGGCCATATCCAGTTCGTCGAATTCCTGTTCGGCCGCCAGCATGAATATCATGCCCACGTTCGCCCCCGCTGAGAAGTTCGCCGCATCGTTCGCCAGTATGAGTCCGCGGAAATCCTTTTCCGCGCGGTCTATCGATTTATGCACGCCTTCCAGCACCTCGCCGCCGATGGTGTTCATCTTGGTTTTCCATTCCAGCGACACGATGCCGTCTCCCAGGTCGTAGAGATTGCAGGCGCTGTTTTTCCAGATGATATTGTTCGACTTGTTTTCGAGGATGATGAACGCGTCTTCGCCCGGCACCGGTTTGTACCCTTTGGTGGCCAGGTCGTAGTAGTACTTTTTACCGTTCTCTATTTTATAGAAACTTTTCGCACCGGCAGCCAGCATGTCCTGCACCCAGGAAGCCACGGTGAGGCCCTTGTCCGTAATGGTTTTGATACCGGTTTCCACACCCAGCAGGTCCCAGGTTTCGAATGCGCCTATTTCCCATCCGAAGCCCGCTTTCATGGCATCGTCCACTTTGTAGAGATCGTCCGCTATTTCGGGGATACGGTGAGAGATATACGAAAACAGCCTGGCATGGAATGCCTGGTAGAACTGGCCGGCTTTATCGGAAGAGGCGGCCAGCATTTTGATGCGCTGCTTCAGGTCTTCGATGGGTTTGGCGGCTTCCACGCTGGCGAATTTCGCTTTCACTTTCGGGCCGTATTCCATCGTGTTCAGGTCCAGGGTAAGGATCTCTTTGCCGCCGGCGCCTTTGGTCTTTTTATAAAAACCCTGGCCCGTCTTGTCGCCCAGCCAGTTGTTCTCTACTACTTTTTGCAGGAAGGGTGGTATTTCCATGATAGCGCGCGCTTCGTCGTTTGGACAGTTATCCGCAACGCCTTTGGCCACTTTCACCAGCGTGTCGATGCCGACCACGTCCGCGGTGCGGAAAGTGGCCGATTTAGGACGGCCGATCACGGGGCCGGTGAGCGCATCCACTTCATCTATGCCCAGGCCCATTTCCTGCATGATGTGGAAAATGGCCATGATGGAAAACACCCCCACGCGGTTCGCAATAAATGCCGGGGTGTCTTTACAAAGCACGGTGGTCTTACCAAGATAAAGATCGCCGTAATGCATGAGGAAATCCGTTACGGCGGGGTCTGTATGCGGGGTGGGAATGATCTCCAGCAGCCGCAGGTAACGCGGCGGGTTGAAGAAGTGGGTGCCCAGGAAATGTTTCTGAAAGTCTTCACTGCGGCCTTCCGCCATCAGGTGGATGGGGATGCCGGATGTATTGGAAGTGATCAGCGTGCCGGGTTTGCGGAACTGCTCCACCTGCTCGAATACTTTTTTCTTGATGTCCAGGTTTTCCACCACCACTTCTATCACCCAGTCGCAGTCCGCGATGGACTTCATATCATCCGTGAAATTGCCTGTTTTGATATGCCGGGCGTCTTCTTTGGAATAAAGGGGCGAAGGATTGGATTTGATGGCGGCCTGTAATGCCTCGTTCACGATCCTGTTCCTTACAGCGGGATGTTCTGTCGTTAATCCTTTGGCCTTTTCCGCGTCGCTGGGCTCTTTGGGCACAATGTCCAGCAGCAGCACCTTCACGCCTACGCCTGCAAAAAGACAGGCAATCCTTGAGCCCATTACGCCGGAACCCAGCACCGCAACTTTATTGATCCTTCTTTGCATAATATTTCCGCTTTAGAATGATGAATTTAGCATTTTTCCCGGTTGAACGACGCAACGAAATGAAAAAAGGCCCCGGTGATATGCCGGGGCCTTTTTATGTTATGTTTTCATGATCAGCTCACCCCGCTGCCGGGCGCTACAGCCTGGTCGGGGTTTACGAACACCAGTTTGCCGTCTTTGTCTTCGGCCATCAGTATCATGCCCTGGCTTTCAATGCCTTTCATCTTACGCGGCGCCAGGTTGGCCACCAGCGTCACCTGTTTGCCGATGATGGCTTCAGGCGCGTAATGCAGGGCAATGCCGGATACAACGGTACGCTGTTCCGTGCCGAGGTCTATCGTGAGCTTCAGCAGTTTATCCGCTTTGGCTACTTTCTCCGCATGGGTGATGGTGCCTGCTTTCAGTTCCAGCTTCGCGAAATCGTCGTATTGTATCTCGGGTTTCGCGGGAGCGGCGGGGGCTTCGGCGGCGGGCGTGGCAGCGGCCTGCTGCGCGGCGGCGGATTGTTTGAGGCCGGCGTGCAGTTTTTCTACCTGTTCTTTCACCTGCTCGTCTTCGATCTTTTTGAACAGCAGTTCAGGCGCGCGCAGGGAATAACCCACGCTCACGAGTTTCATACTGCCGGCGTTCTCCCAGTCCAGCATACGGTCCACCACTTTCAGCATATGGCAGATCTTCTGCGCGGTGAACGGCAGGAAGGGATTGATGAACACGGCAAGGTTCGCCGTGAGCTGCAGGCATACGTGCAGGCAGTTGTCTATCAGCTGCTGGTTCTGCGCCTGGAGCTCGGGCGTTTTGGCCAGTATCCAGGGTTGTTTTTCCTGGAGGTAACGGTTCCCTTCGCGGGCCACGTTCATAACCTCATTCAGCGCATCGCGGAAGCGGAAGGTTTCCAGGGATTCGGCGATCTTCATCTTCTGGTCCTGCAGCATGGTGAAAATGGCGTCATCTGCGGCATTTTTCACGTCCGCGTGCATGGCCGGTACTTTACCGCCGCAGAGTTTGTGCATCAGCACCATCGTGCGGTTCACGAAGTTGCCGAGGTTCGCTACCAGTTCGTTGTTATTACGGTCCTGGAAATCTTTCCAAGTGAAATCGTTGTCTTTTGTTTCAGGCGCGGTGGAGCACAGCACATACCGCAATACGTCCTGCTGGTCCGGGAAATCCTTGATGTAATCATGTACCCATACGGCCCAGTTGCGCGAGGTGCTCACTTTTTCCCCTTCGATGTTGAGGAATTCGTTCGCTGGCACATTGTCCGGCACGATATATCCGCCGTGCGCCTTGAGCATGGCGGGGAAAATGATGCAATGGAATACGATATTGTCTTTCCCGATAAAGTGTACCAGGCGGGTATCTTCCTTGCACCAGTAATCGGCCCAGTTTGCGGTGAGCTCTTTGGTGGCGGAGATGTACCCGATGGGCGCGTCGAACCAGACGTAGAGTACTTTCCCTTCGGCATCGGGCAGCGGCACTTTGATGCCCCAGTTACTGTCGCGGGTCATGGCACGGCTTTGCAGACCGTTGTCCAGCCAGCTTTTGCATTGCCCGTATACGTTAGCCTTCCATTCCTTGTGATCTTCGATGACGTATTGTTTCAGCCATGGTTCATAGTTTTGGAGCGGCATGTACCAGTGTTTGGTTTTCTTTTTCACCGGTACGGCGTCGCTGAGGGCGGAGCGGGGGTTGATCAGCTCCTCCGGGCTGAGGGAGGTGCCGCAGCGTTCGCACTGGTCCCCATAGGCTTTATCGTTGCCGCAGTTCGGGCAGGTGCCTATGATGTACCGGTCCGCGAGGAACACCTGTTTGATCTCGTCAAAATATTGTTCGGACTCCTTCTCTTCGAAAAGGCCGTCGTCGTACATCTTTTTGAAGAAGTCCGCCGCCGTCTGGTGATGCACCTGGTTGGAAGTACGGGAAAATATATCGAAAGAGATGCCCATGGAGGCAAAAGAATCTTTGATGATCGCGTGGTATTTGTCCACAATATCCTGCGGAGTTACGTTCTCCTGCATTGCCTTGATCGTAATGGGAACGCCGTGTTCGTCGGTTCCGCAGACGAATTTTACGTCCGCCTTCCTGGCCCTGAGATACCGTACGTAGATGTCAGACGGCAGGTAACAGCCGGCCAGGTGACCGATGTGAACCGGACCGTTGGCATAGGGCAGCGCTGCCGTAACAAGGTATCTGTTAAATTGTTTCATTGATGCTTCCTCCGTTGAAAAAATTGTAAATATTCAGAAAAATAGGGAAATGGATTTGCAGTTAACCCAATAACGACTACTTTGGTCATCAAATGGGATAAGATTCCTTCTTCCTCATTTAATCAGCAAAGGTAAACTAAAGCAATTAGAATGATCAAAATTCCGCCCTATCTTAAAAAAGGCGACCTCATAGGGATCACTTGTCCCAGCAGTAAAATGGAGCTTCACGCCGCCGAATTCGCCGCCAAAGTGATCGAATCCTGGGGTTACCGGGTGCACCTCGGTATTACCGTGGGCACCAGTTTTCATAATTTCTCCGCCCCGGACGAGCTGCGGCTGGAAGAGCTGCAGGATATGATGGACGATCCGGAGATCAAAGCCATCGTGTTCGGCCGTGGCGGGTACGGCATGGTGTCTATCCTGGACAGGCTCAAATTCTCCCGCTTCCGCAAGGATCCGAAATGGCTCTGCGGCTACAGCGACATCACCACGCTTCACACCCATATCCAGGAACGTTATAACATTCCTGGCATCCATTCCCTGATGTGCAGCGGCATCACCGCGTCCACAAAGGAAAATGTGTATGTGAATAGCCTGCGGGAGGCCCTGGAAGGCAAACGCAGCAAATACGAGGCGCAACCCCATAAGATGAACCGCGACGGTAAGGCCACCGGCAAACTGGTGGGCGGCAATCTCACGCTGCTGGCAAACCTCTCCGGTTCCATATCCCAGCCCGATACCAAAGGGAAAATACTGGTGCTGGAAGATGTCGGGGAATACCGTTACAACGTGGATCGCATGATGTATAACCTCAAACGCGCGGGCTGGCTGAATAAACTGGCCGGGCTGGTGGTAGGCTCATTTACGGAAGAACGGGAGACGGAAGCGCCTTTCGGGCAAACGGAATACGAGATCATCCGGAATATGGTGAAAGAATACGATTACCCGGTGTGTTACGACTTCCCCGTCGGCCACCAGGAAGCGAACTATGCACTTAAGCTGGGCATCCCGCACGAATTAAAGGTGAGTGATAAAGGTGTGATAATCAAGGAGATAAAAGATTAAGTACTTATTTTAACAACGACCTGGTACTCAATCAGATATGAGGTATCGTTATGGGAAAGTACTATGATAACTATATGATTACTATAGGAGTTACGGACATGAGGCGGACTTGATGCGGGGTTGATGCTGATTACAGCTTCAGTAATGAATCCAGTTTGGCCTGGAACAGCGGATAGTCGTGCAGGTTGTTATGTTTGCCGCCTTTCAGGGTAAACTGGGTGTCCCCGGGCTTAAAACACTCTTCCGCCAGCTTTTTCCCCGAAGAATAAGGAATTGTTTCATCTTTCGTGCCATGGAATGCGGCTACGGGCGCCGCTACTTTGGGCAGGAATTCGTTTGTAGGCAGTTTATATTCCAGCATGAGGCTGTGCGGGTAAATGGGAATGGAAGACGCGGCCACATCGGACAGGCTGTAATAGGGCGATTCCAGTATAAGCCGCCTGCAATCCCTCACAGAGGCCAGTTGCGCTGCAATGCCCGTACCCAGGGACCGTCCGTAGATCACGATCTGCCAAGGCGCAAAACGGCTGCGGGCCACTTTGTACATCAGCAGAGCATCTTCATACAGCGCCGCTTCCGTAAGCCGGCCGGTGCTTTTCCCGAATTCCCGGTAATCCATGATCAGTACATCGTATCCATTGCGGGTGAATTCCGGCATGTATTGCGCGTAGCGGTTGATGTTGGCCGAGTTCCCGTGAAAGTACAGCACCATCCCCCTCGGGCGTTCCGCCTTAAAGAGTACGGCGCTCAGCTTCACTTTTTTATTAACGGGTATCAGCAGTTCCTGGAAAGGAATGTCAAACTTGTATTGGTAATTGGCCGGCAGCACCTCCGGGTGAAAGATCAGCTTGTCCTGTACAAAGTACAGCGCCAGCCCCGCGGCCAGGTAAATGCCGATGGCCCAGAGCGCGATCTTTTTTAAATTTTTCCGGAGGTCAGGCATTGGCATATGAAGTGACTTTATTTGGCTTAATCTTCTACGTCCGGCACTACTTCCAGCCCGTATTCATCCGGGGTGAGCAGGCCGGTTTCCTTCACCGCGGCGATCTTTTCCGGGTCGCTGGAGAGGTCCGTGACGGTGAACTGCTGGTGCAGGTAATTGAACGTATGCAGTTTGCCCGCAAGGCCCGGCACATCCGCGAGGTATTTGATGATCTCGTTCACCATCAGCAGCGCGGTGGCGCCGTGAGTGGCGCCCATGGCCCCGGCGTCGAAGTTGCGGAACTCGTCCAGCAGGTATTCGTTGCAGCGGTAAGAGGCGAGTATGGGATTGTTGTCCGGCTTCATATTGAATCCGCCCCACCAGGCCATCCAGTTGTGTACTTCGCCGGTCACAAAAGGTTTGTCCAGCAGGATGCAGGCATCGTTCACCACCAGGTGGGTAGCGCGGTGCTGCGAGCAGTCCACGATAAGGTCGAAACCGCTGAACACCTGTTTGGCATTGTCCGGCCGTACCTGTATAAGTAACGGGTAATGTTTGTTCCAGGGGTTGAGGGAAAAGAGCCTGCTGGCGGCCATTTTGGCTTTGTGTTTACGCAGGTCCTGCATATTGTAGAGGGGCTGGCGGTGCATGTCTTCCTCGAGTATCACGCCATAGTCCGCAATGCCTATCACGCCTACGCCCGACGCGCTGAGGTATTGTATCACCGGGCTGCCGAGGCCGCCCGCGCCTATCACCAATACCCGGCTTTGCTTCAATTTTTCCTGCAAGCCTACTCCCATGCCCGGCACCGCAATCGGGTGCTTATATCTTTCCAGTTCTTTTTCTGACAACATGCTCTTTCTGTTACTCGTGCAAAGATAGCCTACTCCTGCGGAAACTCCATCGTGAAGCGGCTTCCCCTCCCTAAAATACTTTCCACTTTGATGCGGCCCTTATGCGCATCCACAATGGCTTTCACATAAGTAAGCCCCAGCCCGAACCCTTTTACGTTGTGAACGTTGCCGGTATGCGCGCGGTAAAACTTCTCGAATATCCTGGATACGGTATCCCTGCTCATGCCAATGCCGTTGTCTGCAATGGAGATTACGAGGAATTTGCGTGTAGTGGCGGTAGTGATGCGCACTTCCAGGTTGTCTTTCGAATATTTGATCGCGTTGTCCAGCAGGTTAAAAATGAGATTGGAGAAGTGTACTTCATCCGCTTTGATGATGGGCTGGATGGCATTCAGCTGAAGGTCCACCTTCCCGTTTTTCCCTTCCAGCTGCAATTGCAGGTTCTCCACCGTGCTGGTGATCACCTGGTGCACGTCTATCGGCTGAAGGTTGAGCGTCAGTTCTTCTTTCTCCATGAGCGCGGAATTCAGGATGGATTCCACCTGTTTGTTCATGCGTTTGTTCTCTTCCTTGATGATGCCCGAGAAGTAACGGATCTTGTCTTTATTGTCCATCACGCGTTCGTTGCCGATAGCGTCTATGGCCAGCGAAATGGTAGCCAATGGCGTTTTCAGCTCGTGCGTCATGTTGTTGATAAAGTCGCTTTTGATCTCTGATAGTTTCTTTTGCCCGAGCATCGTCCGTATCGTAAGCGCGAATGCCGTGACGATGATGGCGGTGAACAGGATACCGCCAAAGATCATCCAGCCAAGGGATTTAAAGACGGTCAGGCTGCTCTGCGGCACAAATACGTGCAGTACTTCAAAGGTGGGCGAATTGATATTTTCAGCCAGCGGCACGATGATCTCCTGGTACAGCGCGGAATCCGTATCCCGTTTGTTCAGCCTTTCAATAAAGTTGGAGGAGTACATCTGTATCAGCGCGTTGCTTACGATACCGAATTCGAACATGGTATCCAGCTTACGTTCTTTCATGGCCCTTTTCAGCAGGCCGGACACTTCTGTTCCTTCAAACTGGGCGCTTACGGGTATGGTCGGTTTGATGATACCGTCCGTGACCGGCTCCAGCGTAAGGCGGTTAGATGCGCCGTCCTGTTTAAAGCGGTCGATCTTGATACGTGCGATGGGCGCGAGTGCGCGGCTCATCAGTTCATTGCGGACAGCCTCTACGGCGTCCACCATTTTCTGTTCCTTTTCTTCCTTTTTGATGTGGGCGGCATTCAGGATCCAGCTATACTGGATATAAATGATCCCCAGCAGGGACAAGGTGATCAGGGCAATTATGACAGGAAATATCTTCTTTAGTGGCAACATGTTACGGATCTATAAAACGCTAAATATAGCGAATTTCCCCACGGGGGAAACTGTTTGCTATAGCAACTATGATACAAAATTAAACCCTGAAAAGCCTTATCTGTAGTGATATATGTTAAAAAACATCACTTTAACGTAATTTTAACGCAGAATTTATGCTATAATTATTGGTTGTCCCCTTATCTTTGCAATGTTATCTGGTACCAAATTTGATACTATATAACAAATACAAAAAAGCGAATAAACTTTCTACATACATCGACGTGGATTCGTTCCATAAGCGATTTAGATTTTGGTTGATAAAATGGTAAGGGATCTGTCTAGGTCCCTTTTTTTTTATTTATACCCTCTTATACATCCTGCTGGTTTCCCGCATATTATCGAAAAAATAACGACTGGTTTGGCTTTTGTTGGTTAAATTTGGTTAGAGCTTAAGGAAAAACGGTAAGTCATGGAAACACTTGCGCCTGGTATATTGCTGATCGCGGACCCTTTTCTGAAAGACCCGAATTTTGCCCGCACCGTAGTCCTGCTGTGTGAACACCAGGATGAAGGCAGTTTTGGCTTCGTGGTGAACAGGCAATTCGATCAGCGGCTGGATGAACTGATCCCCGCGGTATTAACCCCCAATATCCCCGTTTATTTCGGTGGCCCCGTACAGATGGACACCATTCATTTCATTCACCAGATGCCTGAACTGATAGAAGGGGGCTTCGAGGTGTTTCCCGGTATTTATTGGGGTGGAGATTTCGCCACAGTTGTAGAATTGTTGAACAGGGGCGAGCTGGACCTTCAGAAGATCAAATTCTTTATCGGGTACTCCGGCTGGAGCAGTGGTCAGCTGGAGGGAGAACTGACCGAAAAGAGCTGGATACTGAGCCGCATCAACCCTCCTTTGCTTTTCTCGGGAGACGAGCAGGAGATCTGGAAACAGAGCCTGCAGAATATGGGGAACAATTTCGCCATGATGGCGAACTTCCCGATAGACCCTTCGCTGAACTGATGACCAGCATATCCCCCGCTGCTCCTCACAATGGACATAAACAAAAAGGCCGGGCATTAAGCCCGGCCTTTCAAATATATGCCTTCGGGTGAATTACAAGGCTGTAGCGCCTTCTACCAGCACCGTCGCTTTGTTATTCAGCACCTCTACGAAGCCGCCTTCGATGGTGAACAGCTGCGTGTGGCTTTTATCTTTCAGCACCTTCATTTTGCCTTTACCCAGGGCGGCGATCAGCGGGGCGTGGCGGTCCAGTACTTCAAAGGACCCGTCTGTGCCCGGCAGCTGGATGCCGTATACTTCTCCTGTGTACAGCTTTTTTTCCGGTGTTAATATTTCCAATAACATGTTAATCGGTTTTGTTTAGAAGCCTTATTTAGCGGCAGACATCATCTTCTTACCTTTCTCGATAGCATCGTCGATGGTACCTACGAGGTTGAAGGCAGCTTCAGGATACTCGTCCACTTCTCCGTCCATGATCATATTAAAACCACGGATGGTTTCCTCGATGGGAACCAGTACACCTTTCAGACCGGTGAACTGCTCCGCTACGTGGAAGGGCTGGCTCAGGAAACGTTCCACACGGCGGGCGCGGGATACGGTCAGTTTATCGTCGTCGCTCAGCTCGTCCATACCCAGGATGGCGATGATGTCCTGCAGCTCTTTGTAGCGCTGGAGGATCATTTTCACGCGCTGTGCGGTGTTGTAATGAGATTCACCTACTACGGAAGGGCTCAGGATACGGCTGGTGGAATCCAGGGGATCCACAGCGGGGTAAATACCCTTATCCGCGATCTTACGGGACAGTACGGTGGTAGCATCCAGGTGGGAGAAGGTAGTAGCGGGAGCCGGATCCGTCAGGTCATCCGCGGGTACGTACACCGCCTGTACGGAGGTAATGGAGCCGTTTTTGGTGGAAGTGATACGTTCCTGCATCAGACCCATTTCGGTGGCCAGGGTGGGCTGGTAACCTACCGCTGAAGGCATACGGCCTAACAGGGCGGATACTTCGGAACCTGCCTGGGTGAAACGGAAGATGTTGTCTACGAAGAACAGGATGTCGCGGCCGCTGCCTGCTGTACCGTCGCCATCACGGAAGTATTCCGCCATGGTAAGACCGGAGAGGGCCACACGGGCACGGGCGCCGGGAGGTTCGTTCATCTGGCCGAATACGAAGGTAGCCTGTGAGCCTTTCAGTTCTTCCTTGTCCACAGAGGCCAGATCCCAGCCGCCATGTTCCATGGATTCTTTGAATTTATCGCCGTAACGAACGATGTTCGCTTCGATCATTTCGCGCATCAGGTCATTCCCTTCACGGGTACGCTCACCTACACCCGCAAATACGGAGAGACCGGCGTGGCCTTTTGCGATATTGTTGATCAGTTCCTGGATCAATACGGTTTTACCTACACCCGCACCGCCGAACAGACCGATCTTACCACCTTTTGCGTAAGGTTCGATCAGGTCGATCACTTTGATACCAGTGAAAAGCACTTCGGTATCGGTAGCGAGGTCCTCAAAACGGGGGGGCTGACGGTGGATGGGAGCGCCATTGGTGTTGTCCAGCTGGCCAAGACCGTCAATCGCCTCACCTACCACGTTGAACAAACGGCCTTTGATGGCCTCACCGGTAGGCATTTTGATAGGCGCCTCGTTATCAACAACTTCCATACCGCGTACCAGGCCGTCAGTGGAATCCATGGCTACCGTACGAACGCTGTCTTCCCCGAGGTGCTGCTGAACTTCCAGCACCACTTTCTGACCGTTCTCACGGATCAGGTAGAGGGAGTTATAAATTTCGGGCAATTTTCCTTCAAAATGCACGTCCACAACGGGACCGATGATTTGTTTGATCTTACCTGTGTTAGGCATATTTCTTAGAAGTTTATAGAATGCAAGTAAATGTGCTGATGCAAAATTTCGCGCAAAGGTAATCATTGAAGCCAGAAAACCCAAAATTCCGGAAATATGATTGGGGTGATTTTCGTCAGGTTTTGGGTCATGGGGTTACAAATATATTAAGTTTCGGCAATAAGATATGATTTCTAAACAACGCCTGTTATTTTTATCGTTCAATTACTCTTTATCATGATACAAGATAAGCCCTCATTAAACCGCAGGAATTTCCTCGGCAACATCACCAAAGCAGGCATTCTCGGCGCTATCGGCCTCTCACCCGTAGCCCGCGTGGCAGCAGCCACCACCGAAGAAGAGATGCGGGAGGCTGAAAAGGCCTTCACCGAAGGCGAACACGCCTTCCTCTGCCAGCCTTATCTCCAGAATCCCGGGCCCACGGCCATGACCGTGATGTGGATGAGCAACAAACCCACCTACAGCTGGGTGGAATACGGCGAAACCAATGCGCTCGGCAGCACCGCCCGCAACATACAGGCGGGTATCGTGGACTCCTACGACAGGCTGCACAGCATCCGCCTCAGCAACCTGAAGCCCGGCACCACCTATCATTACAAGGTCCTGTCCAAAGAGATCACGGAATTCAGGCCTTATAAACTCACCTACGGGGAAACCATCACCTCGGATACCTTCTCCTTTACCACCCCGGCCAAAAACCCGAAAGAGGTGAGCTGGCTGGTATTCAACGATATACATGACCGCGGGGCGGATAGTTTCCCCCATCTCATGGCCCTGAACAAAGATCCTTACGACTTTGTGTTCCTGAACGGCGATATGTTCGACTACCAGGAAGATGAGCAGCAGATCCTCGATCACCTGCTCACGCCGCTCAGCAAAACCTTCGCTGCTGAAAAGCCCTTCCTGTTCACCCGCGGCAACCACGAAACCCGTGGCAAATACCGCCGTGAGCTGGCCAATTACTTCGACGGGCCGTACATTTTCGCCAAACAATGGGGCCCGGTGCATTTCACCGTGCTGGACACCGGCGAAGACAAGGAAGACACGCATCCCGTATACGCGGGCATCGTGGATTTTGACGAATACCGCCGCCAGCAGGCGGAGAACCTGAAACAGGTCGTACTGTCCCCCGCTTTCAAAAAAGCGAAGTTCCGCGTGGTAATGATGCACATCCCGCACTATTATTCCGGCGACTGGCACGGGCCGATGGAATGCCGCAAACATTTCGGGCCTATCTTCGAACAGTCAAAGATCGACCTGTTCATAGCCGGGCATACTCACCGCCCCGGCATTCACCAGCCGGTAGCGGGCCAGCACTCCTACCCGATCGTGATCGGCGGCGGCCCGAAAGACGGCAACCGCACGCTCATCAAAGTAAAGGCCACCGAAAAGGACCTGAGCCTGGTGATGCTGAAAGATGACGGGTCTGAAATGGGCCGTGTGGACCTGAAGAGCAAGAGGGGTTAATAAACCGCTTACAATGACGCTACCCGGCTTCACAACGTGATTGCCCGGCAACGTCATTGCGAGAAGCAGCAGAGCCAAAGCGGGAGGGGCGACGAAGCAATCTCCTTCATGGAAGTGACGTACTCCAATATTGGGAGATTGCTTCGTCGCGGCTCCTGCACACGCCTCCCCGCTGCTCCTCGCAATGACGGCTTAGTTACTTTCAGAAATGAATTACTGTGGAAGCGGCTTGGCGGCGGCCACGCAGGCCCAGGGGTCCTGGTCGCCGGGCATTACCTTTTTATCGTGGCTCCAGCAGAAGTTCATCGCCTGGCTGGTAACGCTGATCAGCCGGATGTTCACCTTCGTGCCCTTCCTGCTGTTGGACGCATGTACGGTCTGCACCCCTTTTGCCGGTATGTTGTGGATCGTATAAGGCTCGCTTTTGAACACATCGCCATTCCCCCTCACGTACTCCACCATCACCACGGCATTGTCCACCGGGTATTCCGTCTGGTTGCGCAGTGTGATCTCCAGGTTTTTGATACCCCCCAGGAAACCTGTCTTATAATCCCCCGTGTTCAGCGATATGTATTGTTTCCAGTTTTTGCGGAAATATTCCCTGCGGTCCACAAACGTGGCCTGGGCCTGCACCTGCATGTCCTTGCGGCCGGCGATCTGCTCCGCAGTGCGGTTGCTCAGGGTTAAACTGTTCTTCAGGTCCCGGTTCTCATTCAGCAACTGCTCGTTCACCCGCAGCAGCTCTTTGGCTTTCCGCTGGTCCCGGCAGGACTTCACCACCAGTATGGCAATCATAAAAAGCATGATAACAGGTACTATCCATCTTTGACTCATACGGCAGTAATAGAAAAAATAATGCCGGATTTCATTCGAAACCCGGCACCGTTCTCAGCTAACCTTTATTTCTCGGTAAACTCGTAGCGTATCTTCTCATTCCTTTCAAAGTCGTACAGCGTGAGCCTGCGCACCGTGTAATAGGCCCTCCAGAAGTTGCGGAGTGCAAATACATAACTCTGCGAAGCCTGGTCTTTTTCGCTTTGCGCAAGGTTCAGGTCCGTGATGCTGATCTTGCCGATCATATACCGGGCCTTGGTGATCTCGTACCGCAGGCGCGCGATAGTATCCGCTTTGGTGGCGCTGGCCAGCAGGTTCTTCTGAATGTTGAACTGCTGGGTTTGCAGGTATACCTCCTGTTCAAACTGGCGTTCGGCCTGTTGTATGTCAATTTCTATCAGATCACGGTTCGCCTTGGCCTGGCGTACCCTGTAGCGGGCGCGGCCCCAGTCCAGCAGCGGGATGCCGATGCCCACGGCGAAGTTCTGCTGGATCTCCCCGCCGGAATATACCCCGCCAAAGGTGGTCCCGTTATTGGTCTGCCCCAGCTGCGCGCGGAGATTAAACTCATAACCACTGTAAGCGCGGGCTTCGGCCACGTCTTGCTCGGCTTCCAGCCTTCTGCGGCGGAATTCGAGCACAGACTGCCGGTTGTTCCCCGCTTCAGCCACCGCTTTGTCCAGCGGCACGCTGAACAGCGGGACGACGGCGGGAGCCGTGAGCTGGATCGCCGCATCTTTGGGCATGTTCAGGAACCTTTTCAGTTCCTGGTAGGCCATTTCCTTTTGCAGGGTGGCCTGCTCCAGGGTATTACGGGCGTTCAGCAGGCTGAGCTCTATCTGCAGCAGTTCGTTTTCCGCGATCCTGCCGAGGTCAAAGCGGCCCTGGGATATTTTGAACAGGGTATCCTGGTTGGCCACGTTCTGCTGGTAAATACGTTCCTGCGTCTGGGCGGACAGTGCTTCGAAAAACAGCGAAGCCCCGTCCAGCGCTACCGTCTCCAGGTCTTCGATGTACTGGCGTTTGCTTTCATCGTAGGCGATGGGCGATATCTTACGCTCCCAGTAAAACGGGTTGTATACGATACTGGGCTGGTTGTAGTTGATGGAAAAGGGCGTGGCCAGGTAATTGGTCTTGGTGGTACCGGTGAATTCGTCAAAGCGGTTCAGGTTCGACTGTACGGAAAAGGTACCGCCGGTCCAGGGCACATTCTGGCGGAGGCCAAGGTTCACGGCTGTATTGGAGGTGGAGCGGCGTACATATTCCACTTTACCATCGGGCTGCAGCACCTCCACTGTTTCGCCGAAGGGGCTGCTGCTGTTATTGATGCCCAGTACAAGCTGCGGCAGCTGCCCCGCCCTGAAATAGCGGTAAGCGTACAGCGAGTTCAGCGCGCGGCTTTGCGCACGGTAATAACTGGGGGAGTTGCGCTGCGCGGTGGCCACTACTTCCTGTAATACTAATTGTTCCTGCGCCTGGGACACGGTAAAGGGTGCACTGCCCAGCAGGCAGGCTATTGTGAATCTGAATTTAAGCATGTCGTAAACATTCAATTGGGTTCTGGTTTGCCGCCTTGCGCGCGGGAGAGATACCAAAGATGAGACCTACGGAAGAGGCCAGCACAAAGGATAACAGGATGGAGATCGCGGAGATGATCGTGCGGATGTCCGCCACTTTGTCCACCGTATAGGCCCCGGCCACGCCAAGGATAATACCGATGATGCCGCCGCTGAGGCTGATCAGCACGGCTTCAAAAAGGAACTGCATCACGATGTCGCGCTTCTGCGCGCCCAATGCCATCCTGATACCGATCTCTTTGGTACGTTCCAGCACGCTGGCCAGCATGATGTTCATAATACCGATGCCGCCCACCAGCAGGGAAATGCCCGCGATGGCGCTCAGTACGATGTTAAACACATCTTTGGTTTTCTGCTGCTGCTGGAGCAATTGCTCGGGGATGGATACTTCAAAATCCATCACGTCCGAGTGGCGGCGTTTCAACATGCGGCTGATGATGCCGGCGGATTCCGTAAGCTGTTCTGGTTGCGCTATTTTTACGACCAGCTGGTCCAGCTGGTGCAGCGGCATGTCCGGCGGCTGCTGGCCTCCCCCTTCTTCAAACCAGCTGCGCTGCTCGATCCGGATAGCCGGGTTGCGGTAACGGGTGAGCGTGGTCTGGATGGGCACATATACGTCCATGTTGTAATCCCTGATACCGAGGTTTTCCTTGGTGGCGCTGCTGATCAGCTTTTCATCGGTTACGCCGATCACCTTCAGCCATTGCTGGCCGCATTTGATGGTTTTACCCAAAGGGTCTTCGGACAAAAAGAACTTTCTTTTCACGCCGGCGCCGATGATACATACGCCGTCACCCACTACCAGCTGCTCGTGGTTGAACATCTTTCCTTCGGAAAGACCGATATTGTTGAGCTCAAAAAACGCGGGCTCCACGCCCACCATTTTCAGCTTTTTGCTTTTGCCGTTGTAGATCATGTCCTGGTCCAGGATCATCTCCGGGCTGATGGCGTCCACGGTGGGCACCATCCGCTGGATGCTGTGCGCATCTTCAAGGCTCAGGCCTTTGGAGAATTTCTTTTTGTCCTTTTCCTGCCCGCCCGCTTCTTTGTTTGTTTTTTCGTCTTCCTCTTTTTTCTCTTCCAGCAAGGGTTTGATCACAATGTTATTCACGCCCACCAGTTTCATCTGGTTCATGATCTCTTCTTTCGCGCCCTTGCCGATGGCCAGCATGGCTATCACCGCGCCTACGCCGAATATAATGCCCAGGGCAGTCAGGAAAGACCGCAGCCTGTTGGCCACGAGCGAATCCAGCGCAATGCCCAGATTGTTCATGTTACGGGTACCCCATAATTTTCGCATAATGTCTGTTTTATGAGGTTATTTTAAAACGACGAGAGTGTGGTTCTTGGCGGATTCCGGCTCGGACATGTATACTTCGTCCCCCGCTTCAAGCCCTTTGTCAACGATCACTACTTCATCGTTGCTCTTACCCAGCTTCACTTCGCGCTTTTCGATGGAGTTGCCCCTGCGCAGGTATACGAAGCTTTTGGATTTTTCGCTGAATACGGCTTCCAGCGGGATGGTGAGCTTGTTAGGCACTTGATTGATAAGGATATTGTTGGAGGTGGTCATGCCGGGTTTGAGGATGGAGTCCACTTTGTCCAGCTTGATGAGCACTTCGAATACTTTTGCATTGGAACCGGGGCGGTTTTCACCGATATTGGCCACGGAGGTCACGATGCCGGTGAGTTTCACCTCGGGGAAGGCATCCAGGCCCATGGACACTTTCTGTTCTTTTTTGATCTTGCTGATGTCCACCTCGTTGATATAGGTTTTGGACAACATGCTGCTCAGGTCGGGCAACATACAGATGCGCGGGTCCCAGGAGCGGATGGCGGAGCCTGCTTTCTTTTTGCCGCCGGTGGCATAATCGGGGATATATACCAGCAATCCTTTTTTGGGTGCGGTGATGCGGAAATTGTTGCGGAGGTCTTCCAGCGCGGCCAGCTGCTCCTGCTTACGTTTCACTTCCCTGGCGGCCTGTTCCATTTTGGCGGAAGCCTGCCGCTGCTGGATCTTGTATTTTTCGCCCAGCTGTTTAAAATCACGGTCTGCCTTCTCCAGGTCCAGTTCTGCCTGGCGGATGGTAGCGGGCGGCTCGAATTTGCTCAGCTCCAGCGCGATCTTTTTCTGTTCCATCTGGAACTTGAGGTTGGTGATATTGTCGCGGGATTCGCGCATCTGGAGCGTGGTGTCCAGCGCGGTCTGGGACAGGGTGGTGATGGAACGGTCCAGCTCCATCTGTACGTCCCCGATCTTTTTGTTCACCACAGCGGGGTCCAGCGTGGCGATGTAGTCCCCTTCCTTGACGGTGATACCTTCCGTAACCATGTCCTGGATTTTGATCTCTTCGTAGATCTGGTGGGTCTGGAGGGGTGGTGACTGGATGTACACCGTGTTTTCGGCCATCAGTTCGCCGGGGCTGACCACCACGTCCCGGAAGTTTTCTTTTTTCACTTTAGCTACGGCACTGGGGCCGGCGGCCTTTTTACCGAAAACAAAATACGCGGTAATCGTACAAACGAGGAGTAACGCGGCAATAAGCCACCATTTTTTCTTAAACATAGGTCAATTAGTGTGTGGTATATACAAGGGTGAATAGCTACTTATTAATTACGCACGGCTTCGGCTAAACATGGAATTTTATCTAGATGCACGGGTTCAACGATTCCATAAAAATATACGGGGAATACTAAACGAAACGTTAATTGTGACGGATAGAGGGATTTGCATTATAAACAGCGTTTTATAAGGGATAGACTTCACTCGGTGCTCATACACAACAATTTGCATTTCCCTGATAACGGTCTCACAATTACTTTTATTTTTGCCCAAATGTCCCTGATGAAATTATTTGTGGTAAACGATGCCCGCACAGCCCGGGAATTCCTGGATGTACATGTCACGCTGAACAAGGATCACGAAGGCTGGATACAGCCGCTGGACAAGGATATAACAGATGTATTCGACCCGGCAAGGAACAAGGCTTTCCGTTTTGGCGAGCTGGTGAGATGGGTGATGAAGGACGAAAACGGCAGGTTCACCGGCCGCATCGCCGCTTTTGTGAATAAAAAATATAAAACCCTCGGGGACGAACAACTCACCGGCGGGGTGGGCTTTTTTGACTGCATCAACGACCAGCGGGCGGCGAACCTCCTGTTCGACACGGCGAAACAATGGCTGGAAGAAAGAGGTATGGGCGCCATGGACGGGCCGGTCAACTTCGGGGACCGCGACCGCTGGTGGGGCCTCCAGGTGGAAGGGTTTGTGAACCCGCCGTACGGCATGGCCTACAACCCTCCTTATTACCGCAACCTTTTCGAGGGATATGGTTTTGAGCCTTTCTTTAACCAGGTCTGTTTTGCACTGGACGTAAAAAACCGCATACAGGACAAGTTTTATGAGCGTCATGCCGCCCTGGCGGAGGACCCGGACTATTCCGCCCGGCATATTGATAAAAAGAACCTCGAAAAATACGCGCAGGATTTCACGACCGTCTACAACAAAGCCTGGGCCCAGCATGGCGGCGGCAAGGAGATCACGAAGGAGCAGACCATGCTCCTGTTCAAAAAGATGAAACCCGTGCTGGATGAAAAGATCGTATGGTTCGCCTATTATAAGGAAGACCCGATCGCCATCTGGATCAACCTGCCGGAGCTGAACCAGTATTTCAAACATATGGGCGGCAAATTCGGCCTCCTGCAAAAGCTGCAATTCCTCTGGCTGAAGATGACGGGCGCCTGCCGCAAGTTCACCGGCATCGTGTTTGGCGTGGTGCCGGAGTTCCAGGCAAAGGGCGTGGATGCCTATATTATCGTGGAAGGGGGCGTAAAAGTGATACAGGAGCAGAACCTGTATGATGACTATGAAATGCAGTGGATCGGGGATTTTAACCCGAAAATGATGAATATCGGCCAGAACCTCGGGGCCTATCCCAGCCGGCGGCTGATCACTTTCCGCTACCTGTTCGACCGGACGAAGGAATTTAAGCGCCACCCCATCCTGAAGTAAAGGCCGCGAAAACATCCGTGCCGGCCTGAAATAGCCCGATGGGCCATGGTGGCTGGCGCGAGCTTTTTCCCTTTTTACTTTTTATTTTTTGCGTTACTTTCGGCTTTTGGAAAGGAGCGACTCCCATCATGGAAAATTTTATAGTATCCGCCCGCAAATACCGTCCGCAGAACTTCTCTACGGTAGTTGGGCAAGCCCATATCACCACTACACTCAAAAATGCCATCCGCAACAACCAGCTGGCCCATGCCTTCCTGTTTTGCGGTCCGCGCGGCGTGGGTAAAACCACCTGCGCGCGCATCCTGGCCAAAACCATCAACTGCGAGAACCTCCAGGCAGATGGCGAGGCCTGCAATGAGTGCAACTCCTGCCGCACCTTCAACGAAGGCAGCTCCTTCAATATCCATGAGCTGGATGCGGCCTCTAACAACTCCGTGGATGATATCCGGACGCTGGTGGACCAGGTGCGCTTTGCCCCCCAGGCCGGTAAATACAAGATCTATATCATCGATGAGGTGCACATGCTCAGCTCCTCGGCCTTCAACGCGTTCCTGAAAACGCTGGAAGAGCCGCCCTCCTACGCGATCTTTATCCTCGCCACCACGGAAAAACACAAGATCCTGCCCACCATCCTCAGCCGCTGCCAGATCTTCGATTTTAAGCGCATCACCATACAGGACACGGTGGATCATCTCCAGGAGATCGTCACCAAAGAACATATGACCGCCGAAGGCGACGCCCTTCACCTGATAGCCCAGAAAACGGACGGCTGTATGAGGGATTCCCTCAGCACGCTGGACAAGATCGTGAGCTTCACCGGCGGCAAACTCACCTACCAGAACACCCTCGAACACCTCAATATCCTCGATTACGACTATTTCTTCAGGGTCATGGAATCAGTACTGGCGCAGGATATAGCCGGCGCCCTCCTGATATTCGACGAAGTGCTGCAGAAAGGATTTGAGGGGGACAACTTCCTGGGCGGATGGGCGGAGTTCCTCCGGAACCTGCTGGTGTGCAAAGACGATAAGGTGTTGCACCTCATGGAAGTGAGCGCGAACCTGAAAGACCGTTATAAACAGATGAGCGGCCGCGTAAGCTCCGCCTACCTGGTGACGGCCCTGCACCTGCTGAACGAAACCGAGATCGGTTACCGGATGGCCCGCAACAAAAGGCTGCACGTGGAAATGGCGCTGATCAGGCTGTGTTACCTCCAGCAGGCGGTAACCCTCGTGAGCAACGACCAGACGGGCGAAGTGGTAAAAAAAAACCTGATTCCTGAAGGAGCGCCCCAGCGCCTGCGGGCCCCGCTGCCCACGCCGATCTACGGCAAACCCGCTACCAGCAAAACAATACAGCCACAGGAACCTAAATTGACGATTGAAGTGGAAAAAGGCGCCGCGCAACCCGCTTACACTGCCCCGCAGGAAAAAGCGCCCGCCGCCTATACTCCTTCACCCGAAAAAACGGCACCGGCTTATACGCCGCCGGCCTCACAGCCGGCCACGCCTTCCTACACCGCCCCACAGCCTTCACCGGCCACAGGCGCCGGGAACGGTGCCGCCAGGCCCAAGCTCACCGGCCTTGCCGCCATGAAAGAAGCCATGGCAGCCAAACAGCAGCAGTCCCCGGCCACCGCGACCAGCAGCATCCCCCTTACAGCAGGCGCCATCGCCGTGTATTGGGACGAGTTCATAGACCGGTTCATGCAGGCGAACAAAATGACGGTGGTGGGCAACCTCCAGCTGGCTCAAACCTCCATGGTGGGGCCCGAGGAGATCTGCATCGTGAGCCGGAACATTGTACAGTACCGCTTCATGGAAGAAGAAAAGCTGGAAATATCCGAGTTTTTCAAGGTAAAATTCCGCAACAACGCCCTTATACTTACCCTCCAGCTGGACGAGAGCCAGCAGCAGACGGCAGATACAGGCCCGGTACCACTCTCAAGCCGGGAGCAATTCACGCGCATGGTAGAGAAATACCCGCTGGTGAAAGAATTGAAAGACAGACTGAACATGGAACTTGATTTCTAAACCGTTGCCCGGTACGGGTAATAGGTTATTTTTTAAACACCCGCCCCCCGCATGCGTTGCGTTTTTGCGCAAAAACATGTAGGTTTGGGCAAAATTTCGAAGAAACACTATGGCAGAAGTTATCAGAATGCCCCTTTTAAGCGATACGATGACAGAAGGGGTGATTGCGGAATGGCATAAGAAGGTAGGCGATACCGTAAAGTCCGACGATATTATTGCTGAAGTGGAGACCGACAAGGCCACCATGGAGGTAATGGGATATGTGGACGGCACGTTGTTATATATTGGTGTGGAGAAAGGAAAGGCCGCCAAGGTAAATGCGATCATTGCCATTGTCGGGAAACCGGGCGAAGATTACAAACCCCTGCTGGAAGGCAACGGAGGCGCAGCCGCCCCCGCTCCCAAAGCAGATGCAGCCGCACCTGCCCCCAAAGCGGAGGCCGCACCTGCCCCTAAAGCGGAAGCCGCTCCGGCAGCTCCTGCCGCAGCTCCCCAGGTAGACAAAGGCGCCCTGGACGCAGCCATGAAAGACGCTACCGTGATCCGCATGCCGCTGCTGAGCGATACCATGACGGAAGGCAAGATCGTGGCATGGAACAAAAAAGTAGGCGATACCGTTAAATCCGACGATGTGCTGGCGGAAGTGGAAACCGACAAGGCAACCATGGAAGTGATCGGTTACGCGGATGGTACCCTGCTGTATGTTGGCGTTCCCGAAGGCCAGGTGGCTAAAGTGAACGGCATCATTGCCATAGTAGGTAAAAAAGGAACAAACGTAGAACCCATACTCGCGGCTGAAACATCAGGCGGCGGCGCAGTCCCCCAGGCGGCACCCGCAGCGGATTCAGCAGCGCCGGCCGCTACCGCTCCCGCGGCGGAAGCAGCCCCTGCAGCCGGCGGATCTGCCGACGGAAGAGTGAAAGCCTCTCCCCTGGCTAAAAAGCTGGCAGAAGAAAAAGGCATCGATATCAGCCAGGTACCCGGCAGCGGGGACGGTGGCCGTATCGTGAAAAAAGACGTGGACGGCTTCGTACCTTCCAAAGCCGCTCCCGCAGCAGCACCTGCTGCCGCACCCGGCGCACCCGCTCCCAAAGTGGCCGCATTTGCGCCCGCGGGACAGGAAGGCCATACCGATACCCCCGTATCGCAGATGCGCAAAGCCATCGCACGACGCCTTGCAGAAAGCAAATTCCAGGCACCGCACTTCTACCTCACCATGGAAATCAACATGGACAAGGCAATGGAAGCCCGCGAAGCCATCAATAAAGTATCCCCCGCCAAAGTTTCATTCAACGACATGGTGATCAAAGCCTGCGCTATGGCGCTGCGCCTCCACCCGGACGTGAACAGCAGCTGGCTGGGCGACACCATCCGTCACAATCACCACATCCACATCGGTTCCGCTGTAGCGGTAGACGAAGGGCTGATCGTTCCCGTGATCCGTTTTGCGGACCAGAAGAGCTTCTCCCAGATCGCTGCCGAAACCAAGGTGCTGAACGACAAAGCCAAGAACAAAAAGCTCCAGCCGCAGGACTACTCCGGCAATACCTTCACCGTATCCAACCTGGGTATGATGGGCATCGAGCAGTTCACCGCCATCATCAATCCTCCTGACTCCGCCATCCTCGCGGTAGGCGCCATCAAGGAAACCGTGATCGTGGAAAACGGCCAGTTCAAAGCCACCAACGTGATGAAAGTAACCATGAGCTGCGACCACCGCACGGTGGATGGCGCTGTAGGCTCACGTTTCCTGGTAACGCTGAAAGGCTTCCTGGAAAACCCGGTGACAATGTTCGTATAAAGACATTCCCGATAACAGAAAAAGCTGTTCCTTCCCGGAACGGCTTTTTTTATGGCTGTTGTATGCTTTCTTTTTGCCGTGAAAAATCTCCCCAAATCAATATTAAATTATCAACAGCAGGGAATGTATTTATGTCCTCCATAACACATTTTAGAACTATCCGATTCTCCCGCGTGTTAAAAAACAGTGTCAAAATAGTATCAATTCCTTTCATTTGATAGCGTAATCCGCTGTCATCCTCTTTCCGTTTTTGAAAAAAATCTAATAATATCCCCATATTTTATTAAATTCATATTCATTCCCCCAAACAATACGCAATGCAGGTTCCCAAAAATGCCCTCAAATGGTTTGAAATACCTGTCAGCAATTTTGATCGGGCCCGAAAGTTTTACAACACTGTATTCAATTTCGAACTACTGGAAGCGCACGTCCGTGGTAACCGTATGGGATTGTTCCCCTGCGACGAGGGGGACGGTGGCGTGGGCGGCGCGATTGTAGAGGGGCCGGACGCTGTGCCCAGCCAGCGGGGTTGCGTAGTGTATCTTTATTGCGGACCGGACCTTACCGAGGTGCTGGACCGGGTGCCTGGCGCGGGCGGGCGCATCCTCCACGAAAAGGCGCCGATCTCCCCCGAAAAAGAAATGGGCTACCAGGCAGTGTTTACGGATACCGAGGGTAACCGGATAGGCCTGCATTCTGAGGCTTAGGGTCTCATTCCTCCCCGGGCAGAACGCTTTTACCTATGTCTCCTCCTAAATAAGCTTTACAGATTGCGGTAGAAAATATATAGATTCAAACTACCCAATATGAAAAAGAAGCGACAGGGGAAGCCCCCCATTTACGAAGATGCCTTTAAGATATCCGTGG
>NZ_RMBX01000006.1 GCF_003807585.1 Chitinophaga barathri
GGATTAGCATTGCGAACGGTCTTTTGACCAATGACGACAAATAATCTGATTCCTTTTTCCTCTTCTGTTTTTTTTACATAAAACTAAGTTCTTCCTATTTTATAGCCACTACAAACATAGGATGACGGAGGATCAGCGCCGAAGCAATCCGGATTCCAAACCTTTGCACTTTCAGTGCAGAGTATTTTAGTGCCCGGTATTACCGGAAACGAGTGGAGTACAGTAGTGAAAATGATATTACAGGGGATGGTAAGGGGCAGGGGGAGGGATACAACAAACTTACGGAATAAGGCGGTACGATGTAAAAATTTGGGATGGAATTGCCCCTGATCAGGGACGGGCTTCGGTGAAAGCAGGGACGAATGCAAAAACGCCGTCTCTGAAACGCGCTTTTTGCCGTCAATCGTTCGGCAATCCTTCGGTGATCCTTCGGTCATCCTTCGGTGAAACACCCTCAAACCCGTACCACGACCGAACACCACCGAAGGATCACCGAAGGATGGCAGCAGGTTGACCGTAAGTTGGCAGCAGGCATTTGATAGTATTTTAACACCCTGGATAGGGCATTTTCAGGCATAAAAAAGGCCGCATCCTGGAAAAGATGCGGCCGCTCCTAAGCATAAACAAATTAGCACTCATCAAAAACTTACATCTCTTTAATAAGCCAGGAATAATCCTATGTTGAAAGAGAAATTTTTAAGATTGTCGATCTGGAAAGCATCGTTTTTGTTCGTGGCGAAAGAATAACTCGCGCCCGCCAGTATGCCCCAGTTCTTTTGTCCCGGTGCGATCAGTACGCCTACTTCAGGCCGTACCAGGAAGCCCCAGTTCGTCTCCTCATCCAGGAAGATATTGTAATAAATATCCTGCTCGCTGTATTGCGTGCCGATACCAAGACCTACATAAGGCATTGCGGTTTTGCCATAATTGAAGTAATAGTGGCCTATCGCCGCAATGGGCACCGTATAGATCACGCGGTCCATATCGGTGGTGATGGCTCTGGAGCCTTCGTCGTAGGTAATAGTCTGGGTCGGGATGTATTCTTCATACGAATTCCAGCTGACGGACACGCCGAGGGAAAGCGGCTTGCCCGGGAAAAAGTGGCGGTATTCGAATTTACCGCCGGCGAAGCTGGTTTTGGTAAGGAAATCATTGTTCGTCGGGATGGATATTTCCCAGGACAGACCCCAGAGATTACTCCAGGTGCCCGTTGGGCGGGAGGAGCTTTCCATGGTACCGAAAGATTGTGCCGAAGCGTTGCCTGCCAGGAATAATGCCAGTATGCCGGTGAATAATATATTTTTCATGTCGGTTAGTTTTGGATGGTTATTTGGTAGTCAGGTACGGTGACTGGTTATAAGCCTGGTTGATGCCGTCTATCGCCCTTTGCAGGTTGGACGAGCCCGAGCTGCCCAGCGCGCCGTTCAGCGACATGGTCCATACTACCTGTAGTTTCTGGTCCGTGCTTACATTCTTGAGATCGATAAGCTCCGCGATCACGCTGCCTGTAGTAACGGAATAAGCCACGGTCCAGGGATAATAATAGGGGTAATACCAGCCCCAGTACCAGGGATCCCAATAACCGGGATAACCCCACCACCAACCGGGATACACCACTCCTACATTCACGTCTTTCACCGCCAGGGTGTTGATGCCAAGATCGGGTTTCAGCGCTTTAGGCACGAAAGTGTACCCTCGGGCGTTCATATTGCTTTTGATCGTGTTCACAAGCTGCAGCGCATCAGCTGAGGGCAGCAGCGTATCCGTTTTACTGGTGGATATCAGCGCTACCGTATCCGAGATGTAATACGTTTTGTAATTACTGAACGAAACGCCTTTGGCGGCATCCGTCTGCACCACGAAGTTCGATGACAACTGGCTGAGGTCGGGTTCTTTCCGGCAGGATAGCAGGAGAAGCACAAGCGATAAGGGTAAAAGTGCATGTCTTTTCATAGCATTAATTTTATATCTGGAGAACTATTCCCTGTTGCAGGCATGCAAGGTTCCGCGTAGCGGTTAAGCGTTTTAAGCGAGCGGAATATTGCACGGTTTGCCCTTGTCATAACAGGCCGGAGCCGTTATAACTTTGTTTTTCTTTGATACGGATGAGATGCTATGGGTTGTTTGTTGCTTAAAGAATAAAGAGTTCGTCTTTGTCTGTTGCCGGTTGTTTCAGTGGTGTTTTAAATCTGTGACGGATTTCCATTTTCAAATATACAATATTCAACATTTTCATCTTAATAGAGTTGCGTTCTGTGGCCTTTTAAACCCGTTTGTGATATAATCGTGGCTTTTTGTGTCTGTATACACGTCTGTGTATTTTAATGATGTTTTTCTACAACATTCTTTTATCCGAAATTGTTCATGAAATGATTTTTGGAAAGATTTTAATTTGCGGGTAACTTGTGTAAAGCCCGAGAGGCTTAACTTCCTGCATATACAACCTCACACTTCGTCAATATCATTCTCCGGCAAAAACATTTCTAACCTCATCAGCTTCACCATCAAGACTGTTTTAAAATGGTTATCAGAAGACTGATCCTGTTATTATCATTGCAAGTATTCCTGTATATCCAGGTTAATGCACAGCATACACGAAAATTCAGCCTGCGAGATTCACTGGATGGCGCCGTCGATCTTAGTGACTGGATCATTAATGCGCATGGTTTTGTGCCGGTACCGTATCCCATCACAGAGCCCGCTCTCGGCTATGGCGCTGCTATTGTACCGGTGCTGATCAGCCCGCGAAAGCAGCGGACCGGTAAGTACGCGCACCTGGCACCTTCGCCGCCCACTATCACCGGCGCCGCCGTCATGTACACGTCCAGCAAAAGCTGGGCGGTAGGCGCAGGCAGAACGGGCTCCATCGAAAAATGGAACTTACGTTATGCCATTACCGCCGCATACACGAATATGAACCTGTCATACTATAAAACCATTCTCAATAAAGAGCAGGAATTGGACCTTAACATCGAAATGATCCCCGCTTTCCTCCGGCTGAAAAAACGGATCGGGTATTCCAACTTCCATGGCGGCGTGCAATACTTTTTCGCCAAAACAAAAGCAAAGCTGCGCAATACCCCGCATCTCGATTCGCTGCTTGGCCCCAAAGAGCTGGAAAATACTTCCAGCATACCCGGCATACTGGTGGAGTACGACAGCCGCGACAATACCTTCACCCCGAATAAAGGCGTAAAGGCGCATATCAACGCAAACTGGTCCGACCATATATTCGGCAGCGATTATGACTATGTGAAGATGAACGGTTTCGGTTATGCCTACCTGGAATTTTCTCCCGCCTGGGTATGCGGCTTCCGGGGGGATATGCAGCAGGTGATTGGTGATGTGCCGATATATTTCCTGCCGTCCATAGACCTGCGGGGCATCCCGAAGGGACGTTACCAGGGGAAAACGAATGTGCTGGTGGAAACGGAGCAGCGGTGGAACGTCACAAAACGCTGGAGCGCGGTGTTCTTCGGCGGTACGGGCAAAGCATTTGACCAGTACAGCGACTTCGGCAGCAGCCAGTGGGTATACAATTTCGGAACTGGTTTCCGGTATAAACTGGCGCGCAAACTCGGGTTATACATGGGAGCGGACATCGCCCGCGGCCCGGAACAATATGGCTTTTACATTCAGTTCGGGAATGCCTGGATGAAATAAATCGCAATGCATCATGAAGAACATCAAACGCATTATTTTGTGTTGCATGCTGTGCATCACAGCGCAGGCCGCCAGCGCACAGGCTTTGATAGCCCTGGTATTTGGCGGCAAGATCAAGAACGACAATATCAAACTCGGCATCTACCTCGGCGGCTCGGGCAGCTGGATCACGGACGGGGACGGCCAGCAGCCCCGGATAGGCCTTGCTTTTGGCGCGTATACCGTTTTTAAGCTGAAACCGAAACTGGACCTTTGTATGTATATCATCATGAAAAGCCCGAAAGGCGCCAAACAGCTGAACTATACCGAAAGGCTGGTACAGCCCGCCGATTCCGGGCTGGTGGGCGCGGACCTCAACAGGAATTTCACTTACATCAACATTTCACCCATACTGCGGTACAACATCACACCGTCTTTTGCGCTTGGCTTCGGCCCCCAGCTGGCGGGGAGGATGCATGCAAAGGACAATTTCACCCGCGATGTGAACGACGGCACGCTGATGTATATGCACAACGTAAAAGATTATATCAAGCTGGTAGACGCCGGCCTCACCTTCGATATGCAATACACCCTCATGAAAGGAGAAGGGCTGCGGCTGAACCTGCAATACAATATGGGCCTTTTTAATATATATAACGGGGAATCCGGGCTGAACGGGCAGAACAGGCAGATTTTGGTGGGTGTAGGCATCCCGATAGGGCGGAAGAAACCGGATACCGCCCATTAGGAAATTCAAATTATTGAGTATCTTACCAGCAGTAAACAGTCAGCCAGATCAGGAATTATTGTTGTGCAAGCCGCTACTCCTGCACAGCCACCAAACCACGGTAAAGAATGTAAGCCAATGAGTCATTCTCCGGATACTCTTTTATTGGACCGCCTGAAAGAAGGGGATGAATCCGCTTTTGAAGCACTCTTCGAGAAGTATTACAAGATGCTTTGCGTAAACGCATTCTGGTTCCTGCAACAGGAGCAGGAGGCCAAAGACCTTGTGCAGACCTTCTTCATGGACATATGGGACAAAAAACTGTACAACAACTTCCAGGGCGATGTAAAAGGTTACCTGCACACCGCAGTGCGCAACCGCTGCCTGAACCATCTCAAAAAACAGCGTATCCGCCTGGACCACCACGAGGCGTTTTTCAGCCAGTACGAAACCGAAGGCCCCGAAGAGCCGGACGCGCCGCAGGATTATTACAAACAATTGCATTCTTCTTTAAATAATATCACCGGTCAGAAACGGATGGCTATCCAGATGATCTACCTGCAGGGGAAACGTTACCAGGAGGCGGCGGAGGAAATGGGCATCAGCCTGAATTCCTTCAAGACCCACCTGAAACGCGGGCTGAAACTATTGCGGAGCACCGTACAAACTAAAAAGTACTAACTTGTTAACCCGGTAATATGAAAGAACAGGAGCAAATATTTCAATTATACATACAACACCTTTCGGGCGCATTGACGCCTGAAGAGGAGATTTATATCGAAACGAAACTGAAGGAAGACGAGGGATTCAGAAAGGTGTGGATGTCTTTTTCAGAAGGGGACCGCGCCCGGCGTACGGAAGCCTTTGCCCGTGACCTGTCCGTGGACGGGGCATTGGCGGAAATAATAAGCCGGAGAACTTCCCGTGGCGGCGTACGCCGTATGTGGTATGCCGCGGCAGCCGTAGTGGCTGGCCTGGCCATTACCGGGGGCGTCCTGCTGTGGCAGGGGCAAAATCCCTCAGGGCAAACGGCGCAGCTGCCGGAACTACCTTCTTCCACGGTGAACCTGGTGCTGGCAAACGGCCAGACCATTACCCTGAACGGGGACAGCACACAGACCATATCCTTACAACAAGCCACCCTGCAAAGCAGTAACGGCACCCTGGCCTACCAGAGCACGGATACCTCCAGCAGCACGCTGCGCGTACCGGCGGGCGGCAGTTATAAAATGGTGCTGGCGGACGGCACCACCGTATGGCTCAATGCCTCCAGCAGCCTGCGTTTCCCTTTCAGTTTTAATGGACCCACGCGGGACGTGTACGTGGAAGGCGAAGCTTTTTTTAAAGTAGCTAAAGACGCGGAACATCCTTTTATTGTACATACCCCTCAAACAGCCGTACGCGTACTGGGCACTTCCTTCAACGTAAATACCTATCAGCCGGGCAGCGAACGTACCTCGCTCGTGGAAGGCAGCGTGCAGCTGCAAAGCCGCGACGGCAGGCAGCTTACGCTCAGGCCCGGCCTGCAGGCGGACTATTCCGGCAAAGGGTTTAATACTACCGCTTTTGACGAGGAAGAAGTGACTGCCTGGATGAGCGGGGTATATTATTTTCATCAAATGCCGCTTGCAGAGCTTACCTCCGCCGCATCCCGCTTTTACGGCATCCGCTTCCAGGCCGAAGGAGAGCGGTTTGCCACCGTGGCCATCACCGGCCTGATGGACCGGGCGCGCCTCCAGGAATTCCTCAACGACCTGAAAACCACCGCCGGCGCGGAAATTCATATCGAGAATCAGACAGTTTACCTGAAATAACAGGAGAAGGACAGACCTCCCCGGAAGTAACGCCATCGGAGCGGGGGCGCCGGCCTGCTGTGCAACCGGGTCAGGGGCTCCCGCCAGCCTGCCAGGGCAGGCATTCGCCAGGAATAATTCTACAGCGCAAAAAAAATTTCCTAACGGCTGTCACCCGTTTCAATAAACCGGGTGTAGTTATGCTGTATTTATATATCAACCAACATTCCATGATGAGACAATGTATGCGCAATCGGCACGCTATGCGGTTCCTCGCGCTTAGCTGCATCCTGTTTTCCATGCTGCTGCCCGCAACGGGACAGGTAAAGGACCCCACCTTACAGATGCCGGTAACGGTGGCGGGAAACGACATGAGCCTGCTCCAGGTGTTCCGGAGCATTAAAAAACAAACCGGCTTCACCCTCGTATACAGCAACCAGCTGCTGAACGACGGCGAAAAAATGAACCTCAACTTCCGCAACACAAAACTGAAAGACGTACTGGACTTTGTACTGAAAAACAAAGGCATTGTGTACGAAGTACGGAGCAACCGCATCGTGCTGGACCGCAAGCCGGAGGAAACGCTTGCAAAGCCGCTCGCCGCACAGGAGGATAAGCGGGAGGAGACGGTAAAAGGGCAGATCATGGATGCCGAAGGGAATGCCTTGCCCGGGGTGACCGTGTCCGTGAACGGCACCAGCCGCGGCGTGATCACGGACGCTCTTGGCATCTTTTCCATCGGCGCCGCGCCCGGTGAAGTGCTGAAAGTGGTGATGATAGGCATGAACACCGAGGAGATCAAACTCGCCGGGCAAAAAGTGCTGAAAGTAACGCTCACCCCTAAAATTGACAAGCTCAATGAAGTGGTGGTGGTGGGTTTTGGCAAACAGAAAAAAGTGACGGTGACCGGCTCCGTGGCTACCGTGAACATGCAGGACATGCAGGCCCCGGTCCGTTCGCTCACGAACAACCTGGCCGGTAAAGTAGCCGGTGTGATCTCCATGCAGAGCGGCGGGGGAGAGCCCGGGTACGACAACCCGAATTTCACGCTGCGCGGCATCGGTACGTTCGCCGGCAGCGTAAGCCCGCTGATCATCGTGGACGGGGTGCAGCGTGAGGACGTGAACAGCACCTACGGCGGCGCATTTAACAACATCGACCCTGAAGACGTGCAGAGCATCAGCCTGTTGAAAGACGCCTCCGCCACGGCGGTATACGGCGCAAGAGGCGCGAACGGCGTGCTCATCATCACCACCAAACGCGGTGTGGCGGGCAAACCCAAAGTATCCGCCAAAGTGGAATCCGGGTATAACGGTTTTACCATATTGCCCAGCCTGCTGGATGGTGTAAGTTTTATGCGCCTGTACAACGAGGCGCAGGAAAACGCGGGCGCTGCCGCTCCCTATTCCGAAGAGACCATCGCCAAAACCGCCAGCGGCCTCGATCCTTATCTCTACCCTAATGTGAACTGGATAGACCGCATCTACAAAGACTGGGCGCCTATGGCTAATGCAAACGTGAACGTAAGCGGCGGCGGCGAAGCCATGAGATATTATGTGTCCATGAGTTTTTATAACCAGGACGGTCAATACAACGTTTCCAAAGCAAACGGTTACAACCCCAACCTTAATTTCAAACGATACGATTTCAGGAGCAATGTGGACCTGAACCTGACCAAAACAACTACTTTATCGCTGAACCTCGCCGCCATGCTGGTGAACAGCCGTTACCCCGGCAACTCCGCGGCGGCCATCTGGTACAACTCCTATTCCGCGAATCCTATTTCATTCCCTGTTCAATACCCTGACAATATATGGGCCGGCCCGCGCAACAACGGCGGCAACAACCCTTTTAACCTGGTGCAGAACAGCGGTTACAGCACGGAATTCCGCCCGTCTGTACAATCTGTGCTCAGCCTCACACAAAAGCTGGACGGCCTTACGCAGGGCCTCAGCGCGACCGGCCGCTTTTCCTTTGACAGCTACGCCGAATTCGGCAACCAGCGCCTGGGTACGAACGACCTCTGGTATGCCGCTTCCCGCAACCCGGACGGCAAGCTGAACCTGGAGCGCGTACGCAACGGGCAGAACTTTCTCGGTTACAGCGAATATTCTTCAGGAGAACGTGTGATGTATCTTGAAGGGAACCTTTCCTACGACCGCACTTTTGGCGACCATACTTTCGGTGGGTTAATGGTAGGCACCATCCGGAACCGCCAGCGGGGCACGGCAGGTAATGTGAAAAACTCTATTCCATTCCGCAACCAGAGCCTGGCCGCGAGAGTGACCTATGCGTTCAGGGATAAATACCTTTTTGAAGTAAATATGGGGGCTACCGGTTCCGAGAACTTCGAGCCGGGCAAACGCTGGGGTTTCTTCCCCGCCGTGGCGGCGGGATGGGTTATCTCCAAAGAAGGGTTTATGCAGGGCCAGGAAGTGATCTCCCTCCTGAAACTGAGAGCCAGCTACGGCACCACCGGCAACGACGCTATCTTCCAGGACCGTTTTGGTTACCTCACTTACCTTGAAGGTGGCAACGGTATTTCTTTTGGTTCTTCCCCGCAGTTCTACGGCGGCAATTACGCCCGTGTGATCGGCACCGAGGATCTTACCTGGGAAACATCGGAGAAGTCAAATTTGGGGCTGGATATAGGCATTGCGAACCAGGTAAACATCACGGTGGATGTATTTAGAGACAACCGTAAGAATATCCTGATCCAGCGCAACTCCATTTCCTCCATCGGCGGCTTTGGCGAGAGTGCCATTTTTGCCAACATGGGCGAAATGGTGAACAAAGGGGTGGACGGCAGCGTGGAATATCTCGCCAAATTCGGCAGGAACGTTTCCCTCCGTGTATTCGGCAACCTCACCTACGCCCGCAACAACATCGTATTCCGTGATAATCCAAAATTCATCTACGACTACCAGCAGCCCGAAGGCCGCATGCATTGGGAATACTTCGGTTACAAAGCCATCGGCCTGTTCACCGACCAGGATGATGTGGAGAAAAGCCCCACGCAGATGCGCACCGTATATCCCGGCGATATCAAATATGCGGACCTGAACGGCGACGGCGTGATCAATGACAATGACCGCACTTACCTTGGCAAATCGGAATTCCCGGTATGGTCTTACGGCTATGGGTTTAACCTGGGCATCCGCCGGTTTGAGCTGAGCGCGCTGTTTGCCGGCGTGGCCGATGTGTCCATCATGGCAAACGGCTCACGGACCGCCATGGGCGACGGTACTGCCAATGGCGTAGGCGTGGTGCCGTTCACCGGCATCGGGCAATATCCCGCGAATATCCTCAGCAACGTTACCGACCGCTGGACGAAAGACAATCCCCGCCAGGACGCCTGGTACCCCCGCCTCACGGTAGCCAACACCTCCGATAATAACTACGTGGACAGTGACTGGTGGCTGAAAGACGGCGGCTTTATGCGACTCAAGCAGGCTTCCCTGAGCTATAATATCATCACCGCCGCGAACCATGTGAAAGGCATCAGCCAGTTGCAGGTCTATGCTGCCGGTACCAACCTGCTCACCTTCAGCAGGTTTAAAGTATGGGACCCCGAACTGGGCTCCAACGGCGCCAAATACCCGTATTCAAAAACCGTCACCCTGGGGCTGAGGGCACAATTCTAACGTAAAAAGGATGATCATATGAACAAACATACATCTCTCATATTACTGCTGCTGCTGACTTTCACCTCCTGCACGAAGTACCTGGACAAAAAACCGGACAACCTGCTCACGGAGGAAATGATCTGGACGACCCGTGCAAACGCGGAGAGTTATCTCTACAACATTTACAGCCATATCTATAACACGGACGGCGGCGACTTTGCCACCATGGGCGCCAGCGACGAATCCTCCGTATCCATCGGCACGGTGAACGTGCGGCAGATGGTATCCGGGAACTGGAGCCCTTCCAGCGGGTACTTTTACAACTGGGGCGGTTATTATACCGGTATCCGGAAAACCTTTATCCTGGAGCAGAACATAGACAAAGTGCCCGGCAACCAGCTGAGCGCGGAACTGAAAGCGCAATACAAAGCCGAAGTGGCTTTCCTGCGCGGTTATTTCTACTGGATGATCCTGAAACAATACGGGCCGTTTGTAAAAGTAACCGGCCTGCTGAGCCAGAACGAGGATTATAACAAATATCCCCGCGCGCCGTTTGACGAGTGCGTGGCCTATATCAACGAACAAATGGATGCGGCCGCCGCCGTGCTGCCCGATGAATGGGAATCCACGACCAACCTGGGCCGCCCCACCAAAGGAAGCTGCCTGGCCATCAAGGCCAAAGCCGCCATACTGGCTGCCAGCCCTCTCTGGAACGGGAACCCGGCTTTTGCTAATTTCAAAAACCAGGACAACACACCCCTGGCGCCGCTCACCGCAGACGTTAACCGCTGGAAGACAGCCGCGGACGCCGCCAAAAAAGTGATCGACGGCGGTAAATACAAACTCTTCACCAACCTGGACAACGGCGGCAGCACCTTTGACCCTTATGCTTCCGTACGCGATGTGCATCTTACCAACTGGAACAACGAGATCATTTTCGGAGTGGTGGGCTGGAGCCGCTGGGGCTGGACCAAATGCGTATCTCCCGGCCCGGGCGGGTACAATATGTACTGCGCCACGCAGAACCTGGTGGACGCCTTCTCTATGAAAAACGGCCGCACGATAGATGATCCGTTGTCCGGCTACGTGGAGACAGGTTTTGCAAACGCCGGCGATCCGGACCGCTCATGGGCGCACCGCACCGGTGAATGGAACATGTACGCCAACCGCGAAGCGCGTTTTTATGCGAACATCATGTACAACGCACGCCCCGTAGTGCCCGCGCAGAATACAGACGACCGCAACTATTATTCTTCGGACAACAATGCGAACGGGCAAGGCCGCGTGGAGTTCTATTACAACGGCAAATCCGGCCAGAAATCCGCCGGCAGCAGCAACATCACCGGTTACCTTCCGCTGAAACGCGTGAGCCCCGCCAGTAATATCCGGAATGATAACGTGAGTTTCCATGGCCCGTATATCCTGGTGCGGTATGCCGAAATACTGCTGGACTACGTGGAAGCCCTCAACGAATACGAACCGTCCAACCCCGATATCATCAAATACCTGGACGAGATCCGCACCCGCGCGGGCCTGCCTGGCATCGAAGCCGTGTACCCCGATGCGGTGGGCGACCGCGAAAAAATGCGCGTGCACATCCTGCGCGAGCGCCAGGTGGAACTGTGTTTTGAAGCAGACCGTTATTATACGCTCACCCGCCGCCTGCTGGCCGGTCTTCCGAAATACACCGCCATCTACGGCCTGGATGTGAACGCAAACGACAATGGTCTTGGTTTTTCCTTCACACAGTTCTACACCCGCAAAGTGTACCAGCAGCGTTACTGGGACAACAAGATGTACCTGTTTCCCATCAGCCTGGGTGATATAGAGCGGGACCGTGCACTGGTGCAGAACCCGGGCTGGTGATCCATTTTATTTTGACCAATCAATCATTCACGATATGATCAGATCATTTTTCAGATATCTCATAGCAGGCAGCCTCATGCTGGCCGCCTGTAAAAAGGACGGCGACAATAACAGGCACGTGGCCGGCGCGCCGACCGCCGTGGAAAGTTTTCTGCCCATGCAGGGCGGCGGCGGCACTTCCATCCTCATCAGCGGTGTGAACTTCGGCGATACCACGGAGGTGGAAGTAAGCATCAACGGTAAACGCCTGGCCGTAACAGGCAGCAACAGCAAACAGATCATGGCAGTAGTGCCCCGGAAATGCGGCTCCGGCAAAGTAATAGTGAAAGTGGGCGGCAAAGAAGTGTCCAGCGATGCGGAGTTCAACTATGTATTCACCCGAAGCGTGACCACATTGGCGGGTAGTGGTGTTGCCGGTTTTGCGAACGGGAAGGGAGAAGACGCCATGTTTCGCTTCAACAGCGAAAGCTGGTATCGTGGCAGCGGCATCGCCGTGGACGATGACCTGAATGTGTATGTGGCAGACCCCGGCAATCACAGCATCCGTAAAATAGACAGCACCGGCAGGGTGACCACGCTGGCCGGCAGCCCCGAAGAAGGAGACAATGACGGCACCGGCGCGGGCGCCCGCTTCAGGATACCGTATGGCGTAGCCGTGGACGCACAGGGAAATGTATACACCGCGGACCCCGGCAGCTGGAAGATCAAAAAGATCACACCGGACGGCGTGGTGACCACCTGGCTTGATGCCGGGATGGAAACCTGGCAGGTAGCGGTGGATAAAACCAGCAACGAAGTATTTTTTGCCAACACCGGCGGCGGCGCCATCTACCGCATTCCTTCAGAAGGCATGAAAACGCTGGTGGCGGATGGCATCTACAATCCCGGCGGCCTGGACTTCGACAAACAGGGCAACCTGTATGTAGCTGCCAGCGGTACCCACGTCATCCTGCGTTTGGCCAAAGGTACCTGGGCGCGGACCGTCATTGCCGGTCAGAACGACGTGCCGGGTTATCAGAACGGCGCCGGCACCGCCGCTAAATTCGCCACCCCCTGGGGCCTGGCAGTAGACGCGGATGGGAATATATACATCGCGGGGAATGGTACCTGGGATGGTGGTGCTTACAACCCGGATCAGAGCATCCGTTTTATCAAACCCGGGGACTGGCAGGTGAGCACCTATGCCGGCAGCGGTACATCCGGTTATGCAAACGCCATTGGCGAGGCCGCGGCATTTGCCGGGCCACTGGGCGTAGCGGTGGACAAGAACGGTACCGTGTATGTGTTGGATAAGAATAATAACCGTGTAAGGAAAATCATATCAGAATAAATACGCCATATCCGGAGGGAATAATGCCGGAAAGAAGCAGCGGAAACAGATGACTCATATTCGCGGCAGGAAACTGCTGCGCGCATAACAAAAATAATCATGTTAAAAACAATATTGATCGTGAGCCTGCTGGCGGCCGCGGGTTGCAGCAAAAGCAACCCGCCCGCCCCTGCTGAAGCGCCCAGGCAAAATACCTTTTATGTATCACCATCCGGCAATGACGCTGCCGCGGGTACTTTGCAGGCTCCGTTGAAAGGCATCAACACTGCACTGGCAAAAGCATTGCCGGGCGATACGGTAATCGTGCGCGCGGGCAATTATTATGAAAAGGTCTTTTTCCCGAAAGCCGGGAGACTGGAGAAAATGATCACCCTCAAAGCCTATGCGGGCGAAAGACCGGTGATAGACGGCACAGGGCTGACGGTGGCCGGGAAAGAAGCGCTGGTAACCATCCGCAACGCGAGTTATGTACAGATTGAAGGTTTTGACATCTGCAACCTGAAAAGCAGTACACCCTGGGCGAATGTAAACGGCATCGTTGCGGATGCCGGCTCTTCCAATATCATCATCCGCAGGAACAGGATCTACAACATAGAACACAATGTAGCGCCGGGCGACGGCCGCAGCGGCCATGGCATCGAAATAATCGGCAATACGGAAGTGCCGATGAAAAACATACTGGTGGAAGAAAACGAGATACACGACTGCAACACCGGCTACAGCGAAAACCTGACCATCAACGGGTATGTGGACGGGTTCATCATCCGGAAAAACACCATCTACAACGCGGAGAACATCGGTATAGACGCAGCGGGCGGATACGCGGCAAACCCCGTGGCGGCCTACAATTACGCCCGCAACGGCCTGATCTCTGAAAACACGCTTTATAACATTGATATGTCCACCGGGCCGGTGGGGCCCGTTCACGGCCACGGCGCCATCGCCATATACGTGGACGGCGCGCGGAAGATCACCGTGGAGCGGAACCGTATCTACGACTGCGACCGTGGCATCGGTATCGTCAGCGAAAATGACGCCTACCCGACCAGCGACTGCATCGTACGGAATAATATCGTTACGGGCAGTTACCGCACGGGCATCTATCTCGGCGGATATCTCGGGTATACCAGCGGCGGCACGCGCAACTGTTATGTAGTGAATAATACACTGGTAACAAACAACCGCGAACGCGGCGCATTCGGGGAAATAGAAGGGGAGCTGCGGCTGACGGAACAGTGTTTTGACAATGTGATCCGCAACAACCTCGTAGTGGCCGGGCCGGACGACCTCTTTCTGCACAAATACACTAACACCGGCAGCGGCAACGTGATAGATAACAATCTTTATTTCTCCGCCTCTCCCTCCGGCTGGATATGGAATACCACGAACGGTACGCCCTTCATGGATTTTAACGCCTGGAAAGCAGCCAGCGGAGTGGACGCGGGGTCTATTGCAGGAAGCGATCCGCTGCTGACGGAAGATTTCCGCATCCCGGCAAACTCCCCTGCAAAACAGGCGGGATATGTCTTGCCCGCGGATGTGATCGGCACGCTGGACTTTTCAGGCCAGCCGCGTATTCAGAATAATAAAGTAAGTATCGGCGCGCATCAATAAAAAACAGTCATCAGGATAGTTATGGTAACGGCTATCCCGATGATGCCGCCCAATATGCTGGCCACCGCGTCTTTTATTTCGTGGTGGCCTTTGCCGGTGATCCTGGAGAACAGCTCAAACCCATAGCTGATGCCGATTACCGCTACCAGCGCCAGGATGCCGGACACTACCATGCGGCCCGGCGCTATATATTCCGCCACGATCTGCAAAATGCTCCCCATCGGTATCCCTACAAAAAAATGCCGCCATTTGTCTTCCGCTATCTTCATGTATTGTTGCTAAAGTTGTTTCTAAGCTACGAAAAAAGCGCCGCGCAACACATCTATTTGCATCTTTAACGGAATGGCAGTATTTTATTCGCTGGTTAAATCCGGTTTTATATGAAATATTCCACCCTTTGTCTTTTCTTATGTTTGCTGACTGCCCTGTTTTCGGACGCTTCGGCCACTACGCCACCGCCCGCCCGGGAATTTTACCAGATCAAGGTCTATCATCTCAAAACAGAAACCCAGGTACAGCGCGTGGATAGTTTTCTGTCCATGGCTTACCTTCCCGCATTGCACCGCGCAGGGATCCGGAAAGTAGGCGTGTTCAAACCTATCCAGCAGGATACGGCCGATCTGAAGATCTATGTGCTCATTCCATTCCGTTCGCTGGAGCAGTTCGAAAAGCTGGACGCCGTGCTGGGTAAAGACCAGGCATTTGCCAAAGCAGGCGCTTCGTACATAGACGCCGTTTATAACAACGCTCCGTATACGCGCCTGGAGTCTATCCTGCTGAAGGCCTTCAGGGATCAGCCGGTGCTTCAGCTGCCCGGCTTTACCGGCCCCAAAAGCGAACGCGTATACGAATTACGCAGCTACGAAGGCCCCACGGAAAAATATTATGTAAATAAAGTAAAGATGTTCAACGACGGCAATGAAGTAGGCCTGTTCAAAAGATTAGGTTTTAACGCAGTGTTCTACGGTGAAGTGATATCCGGCGGTAATATGCCGAACCTGATGTACATGACCACCTTCAAAGACCGCGCGGACAGGGATGCCCACTGGAAAACATTCAGCGCAGACGCGGAATGGAAAACACTCTCCGCGATGCAGGAGTATAAGAACAATGTGAGTAAGAATACTCAGTACTTCCTGCGCCCGGTTGAATATTCAGATATTTGATTAACTTGGTGGTGAACTAAACCTATGCCATGAAACAAAAACCATCGTTAGCATTCGTAGCTGCCTCCTGGGTTGCCCTGTTCACGGGTATGCTCGGGTACATCATCGGTCTCTGGAACGCTGAAATGCAGCTCAATGAAAAGGGGTATTATTTCACGATCCTTATGTACGGTTTATTTGCCGCCGTTTCCGTTCAGAAGTGCGTACGGGACAGGCTGGAAGGCGTTCCTGTAACGGACATCTATTACGGCATCAGCTGGGTATCCATGCTGCTCACCATCATTCTGCTGATAGTAGGTTTGTGGAATGCGACATTGCTCCCCAGTGAAAAAGGTTTCTATGCGTTCGCGTTCCTGCTGAGCATATTTGGGGCCATTGCCGTACAGAAAAACACGCGTGACACGCAGGCTGCCAAAGCCGGTGTTACCGAAGAAAAGTAAACTTTCCTGAATTCTATGAAAGGCCATCTCCTGTAAAGGAGTGGCCTTTTTTTGTTCCGGGTAACGGCAAGCGGACGATAGACTGTCTTATTACCAGGTACGTTATGAAACATGCGGCGGTTGTTTTCCCACTCACAAAAAACAAACGATGGCAGTACTTTCTATTGATCTTGGCGGCACCAAACTCGCGTCCGCACTGTTTTCGCAGGCCGGGCCCGCCGGCAGCGTCACGTATCACCCTTTGGAAAAAAGAAGCGGCAAAGCCGTGGGAGAGATGATCTCCGGCTGTATCCTTTCCCGGATGCGGGAAACGGATATTACCGCCATCGGGGTGGCGGTGCCGGGCATCAGCCGCCGCGAGACCGGTACGGTGTGGGCGCCGAATATTCCCGGTTGGGACGATTATCCGCTGCTGCGGGAGATACGGGAAGTGTGCGGCGATATCCCCGTATTTATCGAAGGAGACAGGGCTTGTTATATCATGGGCGAAGCCTGGCAGGGGAATGCCAAAGGATGCAGCGACGCGGTGTTCCTGGCAGTGGGTACGGGCATCGGCGCGGGCATCTTGTCAGATGGCAGGGTGCTGCGCGGCGCGGCGGATATTGCGGGCGCTATTGGCTGGCTTGCGCTGGACAGGCCGTATAAAACGGATTACAACGCCAGCGGTTGCCTGGAAAGCCAGGCCTCAGGAGAAGGTATCGCAAAAGTAGCGGAGAGGCTGATCGAAGAAGATGCCGCCTACCAGGGTATGCTGGCGAAAGAAGGGATCACGGCCGGTGATGTGATGGAGGCATTTGAGCGGAATGATCGTATAGCCATACAGGTATTTAACCAATGTATAGAACTGTGGGGAATGACGGTGGCCAACCTCGTAAGCCTCTTCAACCCGCAGAAGATCATATTCGGCGGCGGTGTGTTTGGCCCCGCGGTGCGTTTCCTTCCCGCTATCCGCACGGAAGCCGCCAAATGGGCGCAGCCCGTGAGCATGGGCCAGGTGAAACTGGAAGCCGCCGGCCTTGGGAACCTGGCAGGATTGTACGGCGCCGCCTGTATTGCGATGCATGGGGCGGCGGATAAAGGAACTGTTTAAGAACGATATGGAATGCCCGTCAATAATGGACAGGCAAGCGGTATGGTAAACAGGATGCTGTATGGAATGCCCCGCGCAATTGCGGATGGCAGGCATGAAACATGTCATCCTTATGATTAACCTGGTGAAGTATGTACAATAAACAAGTGGTTTTTATCGCGGCCTGTCTGGGCCTGTTGCTGTTCGGCATTACGTTGATCACGCTGGGCGCCGTAGTGCTGGACCTGCGCCTGAAATTCGGCCTGGACGGCGTGGCCGCGGGCACCTTGTTTTCGATCATGCCCATCGGCATTCTTACCGGCTCGCTTTTTTTCGGTCCCATCTGCGACCGGTATGGGTATAAGTTATTACTGGTACTGGCCTGCCTGGGCTTAGGCCTGGGGTTCCAGGGTATCGCGCACGCCGGCTCCCTCACATGGCTAAAGGCCTCGATATTTTTATTCGGACTAAGCGGCGGGGTGGTGAATGGCGCCACAAACGCTGTGGTAGCAGATATCACCATGCGCGGGAAAGGCGCATCGCTGAGCCTGCTGGGTGTATCGTTCGGCATTGGCGCGCTGGGCATGCCGCAGGTATTGGGCGCGCTGAAACATCACTATCAATGGTTCGAGATCGTGTCCGCAGTAGGCTGGCTTACGCTGGCGATGGCGCTGATGTTCGCCATTATCCGTTTCCCGCCTGCCAAACACCAGCAGGGTTTTCCGCTCGCGCAGGCAGGGCGTTTGTTCTCAGACCTTACCCTGGTGATGATCGGATTCTTCCTGTTTTTCCAGAGCAGCTTCGAAGCGATCATCAACAACTGGACGACCACTTATCTCACCGCGGGCGATCATATGGAAGAGCAGGCGGCGCTGTATGCCTTGTCGTTATATGTGGCAGGGTTTACCGTTATGCGCCTGCTTTCAGGGACCGTACTCCGCACCGTACCGCCGGCGGGTATGCTGGTGGTGTCGTTATTGCTGATGCCGGCGGGCATTGTATTGTTGCAGGTGAGCAGCTCGTTTGTATGGTCCGCGGCGGGATTGATATTGCTGGGCGCCGGGCTGGCGGGTGGTTTTCCTATCATGCTCGGGTTTGTCGGGGAGCGGTATGCCGCCCATTCGGGTACGGCTTTCAGTTTTGTGCTGGTGATAGCACTCATCGGCAATATGCTGGTGAATTATATGATGGGGCTTATTGTGCAGGCGTACGGTGTGCAGCACCTCATCACGGTGGCGTTCGCGGAGTGGCTCCTGATGTTGCTGCTGTGCAGCCGGATCGTAAGACGTTTAAAATAAACCTTATCCATATGCTCGCAAAACAATGGCTGGCCAATGCCCGGCAGGTAATGGCGCAGATCGAGGACACACAAATGGACAACATCCGCATGGCCGCGGAAACCATGGCGGACAGTATCGCCTGCGGCCGCTGGGTACACACTTTCGGCTGCGGTCACGCTACTATTCCCATCGAAGAGATGTACCCGCGCATCGGCGGCTTCGTGGGATTTCACCCGATGATAGAATTGCCGCTCACCTTTTTTACCCGCATCACCGGCGAAATGGGCGTCCACCAGTTTGTATTCCTGGAAAGGGTGGAAGGTTATGGTGTGGAGATCATGAAAGGCTACAACTTCGACCCAAGGGACACCATGTGGCTGTTTTCCCATTCCGGTATCAACAATGTGAACATCGACGTTGCCATTGAAGCAAAAAAACGCGGCATGAAAGTGATCGCTTTCGGCTCCGCCGAAGAGGCAAAGGGTAAACAGACGCGTCATTCCAGCGGCAAGACCATCTTTGACGTAGCGGATATTGTAGTGGATTCCTGTGCGCCTATCGGCGATGCGTCCGTGCCGCTGAAGAACCACCAGGATAAAATCGGCCCGGTGTCCACCATGGCATTTATCACCTGTGTGTGGATGACGGTATGTACGGTGGCGGAAATACTTTCGGAGCGGGGCGTTCAGCTGCATATTCACCCTTCCCACAATGTACCGGGCGATACCACCGCGCGGCAGCGGCTGGAAGATGCGCTGGCTGCATATAAGGAGAGGATTGCGGGGGTATAGACGGGACTGGTGTATAGGAATTTCAGGACAAAAAAAAGCTGCCCGGACAAGGCAGCCTTTGTTGTAAGGTAAGACTAGTAATAGAAAGTTATCAGCATTGGTCTGCCGGTGGCACAAACTGTTTTTGCAGGGCCGGCGGCAATGACTGTTCTGCTTTTTCCCTGAATGAGGGTTTGATATGTTTCGGCGAATGCCATTTTATTTTCGCGGGTTCTTTTTTCACTTCTTTAACAGGGCTCTTTTTACGCTCAGGCGCAGCGGGCTTTTTTTCCTGGGGCAGGGAGCCCGTCGCGTCATACGCTTCGAACAGCGCATACGTGATCGGTTCTATCCTGATCACATCGGTATTCAATTGTACCTGTTTCAGAAAGGCGTTTATTTTCACCGTCCGTTGGGGTACTTTAGTTACCTGGAGAGAGGTGGGTTTGAAAAGATCATCGCCTCCGGCTTCTTTACGGGCGGGCTTTGACTTCATCTTTTTTTGCAGGGTGGAATCGGCTGACAAAGATTTAAATTTCTGGTTCTTATAGGTGCTGTCCCAATGGGAAGAAAGCTTCATCTTAAGACTTTTCAGGAGAATGGTGTCCGCCGCCATCTTATATAACTTATAGTGTAACTGGTCAGATTGCGTAGTCAGGTTGCTTTTTAGCACATGCATAAATGTGGAATCAAAACCCTTCATTTTTTCCAGATACTGCATCCGGTATACACTATCCACTTTCATTTCCTTCAGATACTGGCCTTTCATGCTTTTGAGGCGGGTGGTATCCATAGCTATCTGATACAGCTTGTAGGCCAGTAAGCTGTCTTTTGACTGGAGCTGCTTGTACATTTTATAGTATACGGTGTCTGTGCTGAATGTAATGACACGAACGCTGTCTTTGGATTTCAGCTTGTATACCTTCACGGAATCCGATTTCAGGGGAACCCGTTTTACCGGCCTTATTACCGTGTCCCTTTTAACTTTTACCACCTTAAAAGGCTTCACCGTGGTGTCTTTCACTATTTCCAGCTCTAATTGCGGGGTGGTGGCAGCTTGGGCAACTGACTGCTCTCCGGCAGGTACGAACCCGAATGCGGTGATACCGGCAAGCCCGAGGAGAAGAATACCTTTTTCCATAATGGTCAGTTTTTTGTTTTCGTTGGTGAGCAATCGTTTCACGCGGTCCAGCAGGTAAAACCGTTTGCGGCCCAGGCCCATGCCCAGCTGCAATTCCGGCTCCCCGGCGTTTTCAAAGGCCACGAGCGCCTGCAGGTAACTGGCCCGGTGAGGAGTGTGAGCCATGGCAATGTCATCGCAGCAGGCTTCCCGTTCTTCCCGGATGCAGGCGGAGATCCAAAGCAGGGCAGGATTAAAGAAAAAGATCGTTTCCGCAAAACGCTGCAGGATGTTCACAAGATAATCGCGGCGGCGGATGTGTGCCAGCTCGTGCAGCAGGATGGCTTCCAGCTGGTCCGCGGGCAGCTGTGCCAGCAGGCCTGCGGGTACGTAGATGCAGGGTTTCAGCCAGCCGACAGTAAACGGCATTTGTACCCTGGCGGATTCCATCAGTTTTACAGGAGCGTGGATGCCCAGGGAAAGGGCCAGCTGCCGGAGCTTTCCGGCCCATTCCACAGGCGGTTGAATGGTATTAGAATGGCGGATGCGAAAGATGTGGTAGAAGCCGGCGCCCAGCCTGATACATTTCAGGAGGAATATAAGCGCCCAGATCATCATGATCTGCATGGTGTGCGCATCGATAAACTGCAGGATACACGCGAGCAGGTCCGGCTGCGGAACGGGGGCGTAAGTTACAGCCACGGCAGCGGCAATGGCGGCCGGGGCAGCGGGAGCAGCCTGCATTTCAAGATAAAAGGTAAAACCCGCACCTGCCATGAACAGCAGGAGCACAGCGCCCAGGAGGTTGTACCGGAGGCTGGCCCTGGAACGTTTGGTGAGCAGCAGTACCAGCCCGGCCAGCAGTGCGGCGGGAATGCCCTGCCAGAGGGAGTGCAGGAAAGTGCGGCAGAGGGCCTGCAGAATATCTTCGGAGATCCATGCGGTAACAGGCATAACAGCAATTTTATTTTTCCATTTTCTTCAGGAGCTCGCGTATCGCGTCCAGTTCTTTTTTGGAAGTCTTTTTATTGCCCAGCAGCTGCATCATGAGGCTGCTGGCAGAACCGTTGAACATAGTGTCCACAAACCTGTCCAGCAGGTGGCCTTTGGTGGAATCTTCCTCCACGGCGGGGCTGTACACATGTTTCATCTGGCTCTCGTCGCGGTTGAGCAGTTTTTTGTCCACCATGATCTGCATGAGTTTCAGGGTAGAGGTGTACTGCACTTCCCGTTTTTGTTCATTCAGCACATCGTTCACCGTTCTGACGGTGGAAGGGCCCAGCTGCCAGAGCACCTGTAAGATCTCCAGTTCGGAGCGGGTAGGCTCAGGGTTCGCTTCTAGTTTTTGCTTCTTCATGTACTAAAGGTAGGAAATATTTCGTACGAACAAAATTTTACCCATTGAATTTTCAAAAAAGGATGAGGCGGGCCGGGAGGGAGGGGATGGGAAATATTGAAAATCAATGGGGAAGGGCGGTTAATTATCAGGTCTGAAAAAAGCATAAATTAGCTGTCTTATGAAAACTGTACCAACTTTATACGAATGGGCTGGTGGCCGGGAGGCCTTTGAGCGGCTGACGGAACTTTTTTATGGCAAGGTATTGCAGGATGAGTTGCTGGAGCCTGTCTTCAGGCATATGAACCCGGAGCACAGCAAACATGTGGCGCATTTTATAGCGGAGGTGTTTGGCGGCCCCAAAACATACACAGAGGATGATAATGGCAGTCATGCCGGGATGGTGCGCCACCACCTGGGCAAAATGCTGACGGAAGCGCAGCGCAGGCGTTGGATGGCGCTGTTGCTGGACAGTGCGGATGAAATAGGCCTGGCGTCGGACCCGGAGTTCCGCTCCGCCCTGGTGGGGTACCTGGAATGGGGCAGCCGCCTTGCGATCATGAATTCCAGCACAGCGGACAACCCCATCAGCGAAGGCGAGCCGATGCCCAAGTGGGGCTGGGGGGAGACCGGCGGACCGTATCAACCGTGAAGGATGGACGGAATAATACCGCTCCCGATGCGCTACCATAGCGGAATAAAAACTTTTTGCCGAGAACTTTTGATTTTAACCGATTAGCCTGTATCTTTGCACTCCGAATTTGAAACGGCTGGTACTACCAGGGATTTCAGACGCGGATTTGGCGAGGTAGCTCAGGTGGTTAGAGCGTTGGATTCATAACCCAAAGGTCTCGGGTTCAACTCCCGATCTCGCTACGAATGGGATTTTCACCCAAATCATTAGAGGACTGTTCTACAAAGAGCAGTCCTTTTTCTTTGAGCTTCACCGCGTTATGTGCAAGCGCCGGATTGATCGAAGGTGTTCTAAATGCGCCTTCGTGATATGTGAGGCCATGTTTGAACACCCCTCTCAGGATGCTGTGTTTTTGTGTAACAGTTGCTTTTCGATAGATACTTTTTATGGAGGTCAGGTAGGGGAGAACCTGGTACAGTTTATCCCATTTTTCATTTCTGTTTTTCGTCAGCGAGTTGATCTCTTCCATTAACAGCGCGCGCTGGATTTGAAATTTCTTGTGCCACTTTTTGTAGGTGTCAGGCTCGATAACGTCCTCCATTAAACGGGTTTCGTTTTTTTCAATCTTCTGGTTTATTTCTTCCAGCTGCCGGGATTTTATGGCTACCTGTTGGGTTCTTTCGTTCAGGGCTTCTCCCATTCTTTCTTTGGCCTTTTGAGCAATGAAGATGGTTTGATCCGGGCGGAAGCTGCTGAGTTCGAGAATTTCATCCAGCTGCGCATGCAGTTTTGTGGCCGGGAAGTTACGGCCGTTGTGTATCCGGCAGCGGTAGTAATTGTAGTATTTTTTCTTGCCTTTGCTCTTGCCTGCTGTCAGATTCTGGCCGCAGGTACATTTCAGAATTCCGCGTAGGGGAACCTCTTCAATAGGCATGGACTTGTTAGGTTTGAGGTTGCCCAGCAGTTCTTGCGCCCGCCAAAACTCTGATTCTGTAATAATGGGTTTGTGCAAACCGGGGATGATCCTTTCCGGGGTTTTCCTGTTCGCCGGCACTTTTATCAGCCCGGCATACAGGCAATTATTCAGGACGCGGGGAACGGCGGAGTTACCGGAATAGGTAAAGCCGAGCGCCTTTGCTTCTCTGTGTATTTGCTTAAAGGGATGGCCTAATAGATAATCGCGGAATATCTTTTTGATAACAAAGGCCCGCTCTTCATCGATCTCTATGAATCCTTTCCCGCCTTCGACTTTCACATTCCTGTAACCAAAGGGAGCTTTGTTGACGAAACGCCCGCTTTCCAAAGCCTGCCGGATGCCTTGGGAAGTTCGGCGGCGGATGTTGAAAAGCTCGTTGTTTGCCATCATGTATTTGAAGGCGCGGGTCATGAAAACGTTGGGGTCGGTGGTGTCGAGGTCTACCGGTTCACTGGTGGCCAGTACCTTTATCCCGAACTTCATTTCCAAGTGGTTTATTTTCATGAGGGCTTCCGGCAGGTTGCGGCTGAAGCGGTCATGATCCATCACTATTAGGAACTGAACTTTGCCTTTGTGCTTTTTTATGAAGGCTTCCAAGGCTATCCAGTCCGGGCGGTCGAAGGTGAAGCTGCTTTCCCCATCATCCTCGAACAGGTTCAATAGTTCAAGGTTGTTTCTCGTGCAATACTCTTTAATGCTGCTTTTCTGATAGTCCAATGAGTATTTGGACTGGTCTTTCGTGCTGATTCGTACGTACCCGATTGCATTCATAACGTTTCGTTTAAAATAAGTTCGACAATGATACAGGCCATTAACTCACAAAATTCAATCTCTTCTTGATTCATATGCCCGGTGTTTATATTGTGGAAAATAATAAACTATGTGGTGAGGGATGCGGGGAATGTGGTGGACGACGAATATACGAAATAGGAGATAGGGATTCCAAATTTTTGTTAGGGAAAATTGTTGACAAATGTCATCAATTTTTAATTGTGAGGATGATTTTAACGTTTAATTAAGGGTTAAGTAAATGAGCAATAAAAAAAGCAGCCCGCCCAGGCTGCTTTGGTGTCTACATTCTTAATGCATATAAGAAGTAAACTAATGCTTGTGTGTGGGAACCCTTGCGAGCTTTAATTTGAGCGGAGCATATGAGAATTTTAATATACTTCTTGACTTTGTTTTGCATCCAATTCTTTGCCTAGATTGAAGTCTGTCCACTTTGTAAACCAAAATTTACGTTCGTTAATGATACTTTGTATGTCATTGTGCGACGTAATGTTAAATAAATTTAGAATATTTTCTCGAAATTTAATATCAAGATAAGGACATACAATAATATCAAATAATAAAAATACGAGTTCTGCTCGCTTAGTGATGCCATCATTTGCAAATTCCTTAAACCTTTGTTCTATATGATCCATTAGGCATTTCCTAAGTTTATCATATCTCTTTTTACTTTTAATATAAAATAAGAGGACAGTTATCGAAAAGTAGTTTAGTTCATTTTTAGCGATCAAATTATTTTGATTATCTGTTTCAATGCAAAAATAAGAACATAATACTTCCTCAGATAGATTATACTCTTTACCAAGTTCTGTCAGAGAAATTAGAAGATAAAGTGTTTCAACCTGAGTGTGCTCGACGGTTTTATTCTTATGCAATATGAAGTAAATGTTGTCGTAAATTTTTTTGAAAACCAGATGTTTGAAGTCTAAGTTTTTAATATGCTTACTTTTTAAGAACTCTGTAAATCTACGCAATATCCGGCTTAGCTTAATAGTCGTATTGACCCTGGGAGAAACTGAGTATAAAAAGAAGGTGACATCTAAAATCTCAAGTATTGATCGTACGATATTTTTTTCACTGCCCGGCGCCTTATCCACACGTTTATAATCCTTTAATATTTTGGCAGACCGACGATCAATTAAGGCAAGAGTATAATTTAGAACATCTTTATACTCGACACCTGTTTCTTTAATAACAGTTTTTATTTTAGTAATTAGCGTATTAGAACTTACATAGATAGAACCTTTTATCTCGTCGTTTTCAGTGCCTATTTTCTCTACACCATTTATTTCCAAGGTAGAAATTTCTTTTTTTTGAGTAGAAATTTCAAAAATCAGTTGCTTTTGTATGAGTTCTGTTAATCTCTGCTTGGCAATTGTGATTTCGGTTATGATTGGCTTTTCATAATGGATATTTTTTGAATCATTGAGTGAAAGTTTAAAGTCTTTTAGGTTTAGTCTAAAAGATTTAATGATTCTTTCTTTAGTTGATTCTTCATTGTAAAAAACAAAGTAGTCGTCGACATAACGGAATATTTCATAGTCGCGTTTATTGTAGATCTTTTCTTTGTTTTTTAACGACTTTGCTACTTCTGTGTCAATTTTTTGTAATATTAGTTCCGCGAAAATTCTTGAGAATTCAGGTCCAATAACTATCCCATTTGTTTCATTATGATTCATCCGTTGCATTAAGGAATCGAATTCCCCAGGGAAAGTTTTATGGGAGTATCCGATTCTTAATTTGATGTATTCTTTATTGAATAGCGCCCAGGATATAGAATGAGTATAAATGCTATCAAAACATCTTGATATGTCAAACTTAAAAAGCCTATTGTATTTTTTTTCGCATCTATGGTACTTATAGGATTCGTAGAATTTGTGAATATTTCCATAATTCTTGTAAACAAAGAAGGTTTTTAAATGCTCATATTCTTTGTTATATTCCTCGAAGGATTCAAATTCTTGGTCTTGGGCTAAAGTTGTATAGTGAGTGCGATCTTTATAATATCGATATTTTGCAACTTTATGGGCCTTTCTAATAGAAAATTCACTTTGGTTGCAATAGTATAATATGGCTTCTTTGTACTTTTCATAGAATTCGACAACAGAAATTTGATTGATTGGATGAATTAAAGTTAAAGCCCTAAAATCATTTTCCTTGTGAGAAATTTTGAAATTGAAGGGAATAGTCATTGACTTTGTATCGTCGACATATCCATTACCTATATTTTGACATTTATCCTTTTCAATTCCAAAAATTAATGGAATTATTAGCGGCAGAGATGGGCTATGGTTCAACCATGTTAGCTTCCCGTCCTTTATTTCGATTTTATACCTTGTTAAAAAGTTATAGAAGTGTCTGTTTGAGAATGTAACTGGAATTTCAAACGGTAAAACATCGGAAAAGACCACTCTTTCCTTCTTGTATTTAATATACTTTTTTTTCATTTATCTGTTTTTCCAGATTTTCATAATCATAGAAAGATCGTTTGAAGTAAATTTTGTATACCTTTTTTCAAGAAAGCCTTTCTCGAAAGAATATTTTCCTATTCGCTGTTGAACGGGCTGATTCAGCCGATACTTCTGAACCTGCCCAGACAAGTAATTATCTAAATCCTTTAAATTGCCCGTCGTGTTAATTAAACTATTTGAGGAAAAAATGCCAGTAGTAATGTTTCTTTTGTTGTTTATTAGCCTTGTATTGTTTGTTAAAAACCGAATCCTTTTTATTAGCATCTTACGCGCGTCTTTTTCATTGATCTTTGAATAGTTTATATAGTGTTCTAATGCAAATATGATCCGTTCTTTGTACCTATTGACCTTCTTTTTGCTTATCATAATTTTGGGAGGTGACGGATCTTTTTGTGTGTATCCAAATGCCATTTCATATCCAAGATATTCAAATGAATGTTGTTGATTATTTGTTGAAGGAATTGACGCTATTAATTTTGTTTTTGAGTGGTTTCTCTTTAAGCCATACTTACTTATTATAGTATCAATTTCACTGATATAATCACGTTGAATGTTTGTAATTGGAGGTATGAAAAATATTATTATATCGTCGACATAGCGAGCATAGTAGTTAACATTTAGCAGCTCCTTTATTTCTTTATCAAAGTCTCGCAAATATAGCTCGACTAAATAAGCGCTAATACCGATTCCTCTTGGAATGCCAACATTGCTTCCCGATTTAAGTTTGTAATCGTTTAGAATTTTGGTAATAATCCTTTTAGAATAAAATGAAAGAAGATTTTCTTCATTTAGTTTGTCAAGTAGATTCTTGTGAGGGATAGATTCGTAGAAGTTTTCAATGTCTGTTCTAAGAACAACTTTGGGAAACCCGTCGCAAATTAATGTTTTAACTTGACTGACAATTTGAAATCTATCCGCTTGCTTAACTTTATATAGCTTTCTAAAGTTATATTGGGTTTGTTTAAGTGAGAAATAGACCGAAGGTTCTTTTTCAATTGTATATATTGGTTTATCACCAAAGTCGTCATTTTTTTGGAGTTCAAATTTGAAACGGGAACTAAGAATCTCTTCGCTAACTCGTATTAGCTTTTCAGATAGTAGCTTTTCTTTTTCTTCAATTAGTTTTTCTTTTTCTTGAAGCACTTTTTTAATTTCCACCGCGCGCATTAGCTTATCTTGAATCCTGCGTGCAGTTTTCAGATCAGCATTGATTTTTTTGATTTTTTGGGTAATTTCCAAAACGTCTGGGAAAAATTGACTACCTAGATCAATTCCTTTTCTATTCTCAATATCTAATATTGTTCTGAAATTTTCCGCAGAGAATGATTGATCAAGCATTGGTATAGGTATTATAATGTATGCTATTTATCTAGGCTTTCAAAGAAGTCAGGGAAGCTAACATCAAATTTTCTTAGTATTTTATAGAGACTACTTAACCGTAAATCTTCTGTACCCCGTTCATACTTTCCATATTGTGCCCGGCCGATATCGTGAGCAAAGGCGAATTGCTCGTAGCTGTTGTATCCTTGTTCTAAACGAAGCTCTTTCATACGTTCCCCGACCTTCTTCTTGAAAAGCTCAAATTCAGGGTCTACTTCCTTTTGTGTTTTCCTACGTGCCATTTCTAAAGTAAAACAAAATCCACCTATAAAATTACGTTTATATAAATCATATTAATTAAGAGTAATTAAAAAATATGATCTAAATAATAGCTTTTTGATTTTTGTGTTGTATATTTGATCCTGTAGGAATCAATGTACAGTATTCCTGACACATTGCTACTGCCATGAAAATCGTATTTTAGCGACTTCAGAAAATATTAGAAGCTCGCTTCTTTGAGTCTCACCGGGAAAACCTTGGAAAGTTTAATATGGATGAGAGGAAAAGGAGAAAGCTCGCGTTAAAGCGCGGGCTCTTCTTGCCTGTCCATAGCCTTCCAAGGGGCTTCCCGGCGGTGAGTTGAGTGCCGCGTTTCTTTTTTAGTTAGCCCTCTTCTCCCCGCAAGCGCACCGTTCTATTATTCACTTTTTAAAATAGAGCATATGAGAAGAAGTAGAATCACGCCCAACCCGCTTTGCGAAGCCCATCAATTAATGGTTAACCTAGCCAGGGAATTCCGGGAAACCGTCTGCCAAAAGACGCAATGGAGCGATTACGGTTACATGTACAGGATACGGCGCAATTCCCATTTAAAGCGGCAGGAAGCCGAGGAAATTGCCGAGGTCAAGAAGGCGGTTTTATTGAAAGCTCTCGAAACCTGCAGATAACTATGTGAACCCCTAAAAATCGTATCCATGAGCGCAAGAGATAGGACAGCGAAGGAGTTGAGAGGTAATGAAGCCTTTCGGGATTTAAAGGAGGCTTACCCGAAGGCCAAGCAAGTAAAGGCCGAATTATGGGAATTGCTGATCGCGGCAATGGGAAGCGACCACGCGGACATGTGGGATAAGAAAGAGCGGGCAAATAAAATGTTTGTAGTGGACTTGCTAGGCGCGCTCATGGATACAATTTATAAATAGCACTTCATAGAAAACGGTTACAAGTTCAATGATCCATTCATGAAATCCCCGGGCCTGTCAAGGCTCGGGGTTTTTCTTTTCCACTCCGCACCAATGAAAATTGTTTGGAAACCCCTGCGGGGAAGGGGGAGGGGGAAGGGGTGGCATTAGGCCCTTCCCCGGTTTACATTCGCATACCCCTCCTACGTGGTACAGGCTGTATAATCCGCTGCTTGCGGTGCATCCAGTCAAGTGTCTGCTGAATGGTGGAAAGCGAATATCCAACCTCGCTGCCTTTTATCCGTACATTCTTAGTATCAATGAACGCGATACCCCGACTCTTCTCTACCTTGTACCCCTTATTTTCCATCAATGAAAGGAAAGCGGTAAAGTCATTGGCCCTCACCAAAGTGGCTTTGATATCTGCCTTCAGGTTCTCTTTCCGGGTATCCTTCCGCGGCAATAGCTGAATGACCGGAGGAAGAAAACGCCGGGGCATCAACACCTTTTTCAGCTCGAACCGCTGCTCCGCCTTCCGGCAGAACTGTGCGATCTTTTTATAATTATTGCTATCGGAAAGGGTTTTTCCATCATATCGTACCCGGTTGACAATAATATGGATGTGCTGGTGCCGGGTGTCATTATGGGATACTACCAGGTATTGACAATCGGAAAATCCCAAATCATCGGCGCAGTGCTGTGCAATGCTTTCCATGCTGCTGGGTGAAGGTTTATCCTCTGGAGAAAGGCTCAGGATTACATGCATAACCGGTTTACCCAACTTCGGATTGAGGCCACGAACTTCTTCAAACTGCCGGATCAGCTCCGTCTTGCTGCCATAGCAGTTATTATAATGAAGTACGTCGGCCCTTTCGCCTTCCCCTTTCTTCGGGCTGAGGCAGTAAGAAATACACCCTTTAAAACCTTTCCCGATAATAATTTTACCGATCATTGGAGGTAGGTTTTAATCTGTGCAGAAAGATTTTGGAGTTCCAGAAGGGTGCCTGCCAGCACCAATTTGTCAACTTCATTCAGGGAAAGCCCGAAGTTTTGTTTCCTGGCCAGCTGGTTTAATAGCCCGGCAGTATGGTTTATTCTGCCCGTAAAGACTAAAACCTCTTTAGGAATTTTTGCCCGGATCACCTGCATGCCAAGTCCAGCTTTTAATAAATACTCCGATACTGTCAGCCCTGCGGTTCTGGCCATTGCCCGAATTACAAAGCGGTCGGTTTTGGTACACATTACCGCTAGTTGTTCCGTTTTCTTAACTTGCTTAGGGGGCCTTCCTCCTCTGTTTCTCTTCACTAACATAAGCTGCTTTTTAAATCAAACTTTCAATTTTCCCTCCCCAAATGCCGTAGGCATGAGGGGAGCCAGCCAGTTTTGACGAAGTCAAAACATAGCTGGCTCTTACCAAAACTCTTTTTCTTTCATCGGCCAAACCGAGAAGAGGGGAGGGGCTGGTGTGTAGGAATTTATGTAAAGTTGCCGGTGAAAAGAAAAATCGAACCGGAAAGCCGATTTCTGTCTGTAAATGGCTCATTTGCAAATGTTTAAGGGGTTAACGGTATCAGGTGGCAGGGCTTCAATGATCGGTGTGAAAACCTCCGCCAGCTCCATCAGGTGTTCAAACAATCTCCCGATCTCGCTACGAAGGTAAAATGGCTTTCAAGTATTTCTTGGAAGCCATTTTTAATTCGGCTAGTTATAGTCGTTAATCAAGTTAACCACAACCTGAACAATGATATCCTTTTCAGATGGATCGCTTTCGGCTATCATTAGCGTAAGTGCTACCAATGCATTGTCTGCTATTCTTTTACTACCATCCTCCCGGTACAGGATTTGATTCTTTTCCATGAACCAAACAAACAGAAAGGCTGCAATTCTCTTATTGCCATCTGAAAAAGAATGATTTTTAACGACGAAATATAGCAAGTGTGCAGCTTTTTCTTCTACGCTGGTGTATAGTTCCTGGCCGTCAAAAGATTGATATATAGCGGCAATTGAACTGCGGAAAGATTCATCCTTCTCATTGGCGAACAAGATGCTCCCACCAAATTTATTTTTCAACATAGTTATGGCATTCAAGGCCTCTTCATATGTTGCAATAAACGTTTGTTCAGCATGGGTTTTCTCAATTGTAAGATTGCGATGGTCATATTTGTCTAAAATATCCAGTGCATAAGAGTAATCCGTAATTACTTTTAACAGGCCGGTTGATTCGTCGGAAGACAAATTATGAGTTTCCGCTACTTTTCCTATCAATTGGATAGTATGTTTTAGAGTAGAGAGGTATTGGTTTTGTTTTTTTAAGCGTTGTTCGTTCAGCGCGTAACCTCTCATCAGGTAGTCCTTTAAAATTTTATTGGCCCAAATTCGAAACTGAGTTCCGCGTTTTGATTTCACTCTATAACCAACGGAAATGATTACGTCCAGGGAATATTGCTCTATTTTTCGTTTAACGGCTCTTTTACCTTCATTTTGAACTGTCAAGGATTCCTTGACAGTTGCCATTTTATCGAGTTCTTTTTCTTTATAAATATTATTAATGTGTAAACTGATGTTTTGCCTGGTGCTTTCGAATAAATCTGCCATTTGCTGCTGGGAAAGCCAAACGGTATCCTGATCTATAGTTACCTCTATCGAAGTATTCCCGCTTTCAGTTTGATAGATGATGATCTGACCCTCTTCCATTGTAAATTCAGTTTTCTGGTATGTATAAAATTAAGCGATCGGCCAGTGACTTTTTGATTTCAGTAATGAAATCTTGAAGTTTAGACGGAGAACACGGCTGCTTATTCTTGTAGAAACAAAGCAACCAATTCATTTTTAATTAATTACATCACGGTTCCCGATCTAAAGCGGATATGTAATTGATTCTAAAAGTTCAGCTAGCTCCACCAGGTGTTCAAACAATCTCCCGTTTTGCCGAAAGCCTTTTTCTTTTATATTAATGCCTGCAGGATACCGAAAATTTATATATTGGAACTTAAACTATGCAGGTAACATGAAAAAAAGTATCCTGGTTTCTTTTTTAATAATGTTGACAGCTGTAACCCTGAACGCTCAACAACCCACTTATACCAATCCCTTAGCTGTTGATCTGGGTGATCCTTACGTATTACATGTCAAAGGCGACAAATATTATATGTATGGGACCGGTGGAGCAAAGAACGGCTTCGCTGCCTATTCTTCCACCGATCTAGTTAACTGGAAAAACGAAGGCCAAGTGTATTTTCATGATAACGCAAATGGTTGGAGCGATCCAAAAGCCGCCTGGGGAGGTGCTTATTGGGCGCCGGAAGTGTATGCTATAAATGGCAAATACTATATGTTTTACAGTGCCCAATGGAAAGAAAATCCGGCAAAAGAACTCGAGAACTTTCGCATTGGGGTTGCAGTGGCGGATAAACCAACAGGTCCGTTTATCGATGTAGCGAATAAACCTGTTTTTGACCCGGGCTACCCTATTATCGATGCCAATTTATTATTCGATACAAACGGAAAAGTATACCTCTATTATTCCCGCTGCTGCTACAAACATCCGGTACAAAGTGAAATAGCTGCCTGGGCAAAAAGTAAAGGATGGTTCAATGAGATCGAAGAAAGCTGGGTATATGGAGTAGAATTAAAACCAGATTTCAGTGGTGTGATTGGTGAACCGGCGCTGTTGCTGCGCCCGCCTGTGAGCATGAAAGATAAACAGGCTGAATGGGAAAGCCGCTCGGTTACCTCCAAAGAAGTGAACCGCCGCTGGACGGAAGGTTCCTCGATCTTCAAAAAAGGAAATGTCTATTATATGATGTATTCCGCCAATTATTTTGGCGGCAAAAATTATGCGGTAGGCTATGCGACGTCGAAAAAACCTTTAGGGCCTTTTACAAAAGCAGCCAACAACCCGGTGCTGCAAAAAAACGTTGAGCAGGGTGGCGTGGTAACTGGCACCGGTCATAACAGCATTACGTATTCACCGGACGGCAAAGAAATGTTCTGTGTATATCATGGCCGCACATCGGAAACAGGTGACAAGCGCGTGGTGTTTATAGACCGGATGAAGATATTACCAGGTGGAAAGCTGGTGGTGCAGGGCCCGACAACGGTGCCACAACCGGTTCCCGGCGGAATTAACTAGCCTGCAACTCGTTATTTACACTTATGAGATGGGCGGAATTAAAAGCTACAGGCCTCTGACAAAAGAAGAATAAAGCCTGCCTTCGTCGTAGTTGTCCTTTTCGTCTTTAAGCTAGTTACTTTTGTACTGGCAAAACAAAACACACATTATGAAAGAAGTTCCCATCCTTATCAGGAACCTGAAAGAACTCCTCGACGGCGGCCATGCCCATGCTACCTTTGAGCAGGCCGTAAAAGGATTGCCCGCCAAATTACAGGGCCAGGTTCCTGACGGCATGCCTTATAGCATATGGCAACTGGTAGAGCATATTCGTATTACGCAACTGGATATTCTGGAATTTTCCCGCGACCCCGATTACGAATCGCCAAAATGGCCGGAAGGTTATTGGCCGGCGGAACGTGCACCGGAAAATGCCGCTGCATGGGAGGAAAGCATTGCGCAGATCGCCAGGGACCGCAAGACATTCACAGAACTGCTGGAGGCGCCGGAGGCCGACCTTTTTACGCCTTTTCCGCATGGCACCGGGCAGAACCTGCTTAGGGAAGCCATGCTGATAGCGGACCATAACAGTTATCATACCGGAGAGATCATTGTGCTGAGGAGGTTAATGGGGGCATGGAAATAAAATACCCTGGTCAAAATAATTGCAAGGACAGCGCTTGCACCACCTTCACCAAAGAGTAAATACTCCTGATGGCATTGCGGCTTATTGTGTACTGATGTTGAATCCAAGAAAATCAGGTATCATGGCCATTAGCAGGGTTGTTTTATTAGTCAAGGCTGTATGCATGGTTCCGGGTAATATAGCCAGTTGTGAGGCTGGCATGGACAACTCCCCCAGGCTGCCGCCACCCAATAGTTTATACAATTCCACCACATGCCCGGGCTGAACGATATCTGCATCACCTGCAATGATCAGGGCGGGAGCTTTAATATTCCGGATATCATCCTCCCGCTGGTTGAACGCCGTTACTTTGGCGAGGTGCTCAGGCCAGTTACTGGGATTTGGGGCGGTGCTGAGGTACTCTGCTTCGTAAGGCGTGCCTTTCATGGTTTCGGCGGTCAGCAGTTTCTCCAGTTCAGCGAGCTGCGGATGACGCCCGCTGCTTTGGTAGCTAACGGAAGCCAGGATGAGCTTTCCGACAAGGGCCGGTGTGCGTATGGCCACGAGTAGCGCTACTCCTGCTCCGGTGCTATATCCAAAAATATCCGTTTGCCCGATCTTCAAAACATGCAGTAATTCAATCACATCATCGGCAAATTGTTCGTATGAAAGCGGTCGCTCCGGAATATCGGCCGTGTGCCCATAACCCTGGAATTCGACGGCAATGACCTGCCTGTGTGCCGCCAGCAGGGGGATTAATTTTCCGAATGCCGTACGGGTTCCGGAAACCGCTCCGGGTAAAAGAAGGAGTGGCCTGCCTGCTCCATGCACTTCATAATACATTCTGAGCCCGTTGACATTGGCATAGTTTCCATTGGTTCCTGCAATGTTCATGTTTTTTTGGTTTGCTTACCGCAAAGTTCGAAAGCGGCGGGCAAACAATTCTTGGTGTATACCAAGATCAGAACTTCACATGATTGTACAGTTTGCTGAAGTTAGTCGGGTCTATGCCTAAATGCGAAGCGATGTATTTGTGCGGCACAAGATGGAGCAATTGCGGGTTTCTCCGGCAAAAAGCTTTGTATCGCTCTTCGATGGTCAGGGCGCGCAGGTTGATATGGAGGTCGATCATACCTGCCAGCATGGCTTCGATCATCCGCCTGAAGAGTCTTTCTATCTGCCGGGATTGGTCCATCAGCGTTTGAAGATCTTCATAGCTGAGGCACTCGAATTCACTTTCTGTGAGACAGGTTAAAAAGTACCTGGAAGGCACCTGGAACGAAAAGGATTCGGCGATGGCGCATAAGTTGGGGGAATAACTGAAATCAATGACATAGGTTTTGTCCCCTGAATCGAAATAAGCCACCTGCACGCCGCTTTTTACAAAGTATAGCTCCCGTTGGACCTGACCGGGCACGGTAATACAATCCCCTTTCTTAAAAGAGCGGGGTTTCAGGTTATCCGTCAGCAGGCGGTAGTCCGCCAGGCTGATGTCATGAAATTGTTTAAAGTATTCGTAGCGTTCCATCGGATCAAAGCCAGGGCCCAAATATAGGGAAGTTCCGGGCATAAGAACGCCGTATTACGATCCTGCCGGCCAGTTCTTTGAAAACCGCGGTATCTTTTTTATGCGCTCCATCAGTATAATAAACGCTACACCCAGCGTATAGGCAAGTATATCGGACCAGGTAAAATAATTGCCGATGACAATATTGGCGAGCCGGGAATGTTCAAGCCCGAGAAGTTTTACCACATTCAGATACTGGAGTGTCTCCACCAGGTAGGAAAACGCCAGCACAGCCAATGCCACCGGTATTACGGGCGCCTGCAGGAGACTGCGCACAAAACAATATATCAGGATCACCACCAAAAAATCCCCGGCGTAAGGGCGGATAAACTCATCGTTGAGATACATGGTGATCAGGACTTCCACAATGAAGATCAGAACGGCAAGGGTGAAATACAACCAGCTAAAACGAAGTTTCATGCATGTAATTTAGGCGAATCTTTGTACCGGTAATGATGTATTTAAAAATTAAGATAATCTTCCTGGTTTCCAAATGTGATTTGCGGGTAATCGTTTTCGGGAGGTGATGAAGAAGCACTGCGTTTAAGCGGAGCATGGGAATGAAAGCCGGACAGGTGCACCACCCGCCCGGCTTTTGAATGGTCAGTTAAACGTATTGGGCGTAAAGATACAATTGGAAGTGTCTTTCGCATATATGAGGTTACGAACGGTGTTCAGTATAAAACGGTTATTATTAATCGTAGAATTCTGAACATGGAGGATGTACGTGCTATAGGCATTGTGATGGACATAGTTATTGGTCACGTAGATGTTCCGGACTTTAGCCGTGGTGGTCGTTTTGGCGTTCATTTCTATTCCATTCCCGACATTATTGGAGATCTCGCAGTTGGTGATATATACATACTGGGCGGTATCACTGTCCGGCTCAATATCGATACCATCCTGTGGGGCCGTGCCGTTTGTGTAGGTAAACAGGCAGCTGTCCACTTCCAGGCCGTTTACACCGCCGATAGTCAGGGCCTGGCGCCGGTTGTTGGTGCTGGTCACTCTTTTGATGATCACATCGCGGCTGACGGTCGGTACGCCGGCGAGCTTGCGGCTTCCCACTACAATGCCGTCTCCCCAGCAGTTGGAGATATAGGTCCGGTTGACTTTTACATTCGTGCTTCCGTATATGGCGATACCCATGCCCCATTCCCCGGTGCTGCCTGTATGTATGTCCCGGTCACCCACTATTTTGCCGCCAAAAATGCTCACGCCATCCACAAATTCCACCATGATCGCGTGGTAACGCGTGGAGGAAGTAGGCCGTACTATCAGCTTGCGGGTGGTGTCGTACATGTACAGCACCACATTGTTTTTCATTTTGATGGAAGTGTCCGCATCAATGTAATAATTGCCGGTCCGTACCCTTACCACACCGCCGCCTAAACCCGCCATGGAGTCAATAGCTTTTTGAAAGGCCCAGGTATCGTTCAGCGCATCGGTACCGTCGGCTCCTACGTCATTTACATATATTTCGGGCACCGTCAGCAAAGATTGGTAACTGCTGACCGCGGATATGTTTTCGGATGAGACCGGCGGCTCCATTTTATAACAGCCGGTGAAAGAAAAAAACAGGGCTGCCAGGCAGAGAATAATAGTTCCCGGTGAAATAACAGGCATACTTGCATACATTTTTTGGTTCATAACGATGTGTTTTGAGTTTATGAATAAGTGTGAAAGGGTGCTGATCCTGGTTGACTATAACTTTGATTGTGCTCTGAACACACGATGCCTGCGCCGGATTTGTTACGGCCTGTACCTGCCAGCCTCATAGGGCTGCTTTAATAAGAAGACAATCGGAACAAGCGGAGGGAGTATCCGGATGGGAAAAAAAGCGGGTTTTCGTAACAATGGCGGGATAGAGCGGGGAATCAATTATAAGGAAAAGGGATTGCCGGCTTCCAGTAGTTGCCAGCTGCCTTCCGCCAGCTCCTGGTCCAGTTCCCGGTAGTCCCAGCCGCAATAGCCGATAAATACCTTGATATCGTTTGCGGTGAGGGTATTGTTGTTGATCAGTTTTACAGCTGCCTGAAAGTCTCCTCCCAGGAAAACATTATCGGCCACGGGTTCGCCGCCCGTTACCAGGTCTGGCCGCCGGTGAAGAAAATAAAGATGCTCCTGGTCCACCGGGCCGCCAACGTATATCGGGAAAGGAAGGATATGTTTAAATTCTTCCAGCTCGTTTAGGTTCCGGCTGAATTTTTTATTGACCACAAAACCCATGGCTCCTTTTTCATTATACTCCGTGATGTACATCACAGACGTTCCAAAAAAGGTGTTATCCAAAAGAGAAGTGCTTTTTAAAAAGATGCCTGGTTTCATACTGGGCAAAGATAATTTAAGTTGCCCTTTTAAATTGGGGGCTTGTTTACCTGTTAAGGTGTCTGGTTGTATCGGCCGGGCGCGGGAGTGAGGTGTCCGCCGGGATAGTTTGTGTACTATCTGCGTAGGATGTATGGGTGGTATCCCTTGTTTTGCCGGTCAGGATGCTGTCTGCCTGCATGGTTGTAATGCGTGTGTTGGGAGCGGAGCGTTCCTGGGGAGTGATCTTTCCCATTTTCTCCATGTCTTTTCTTTCTTTTTTGCTGAAGAGGTTCTGGGGATTTTTCTGCCTGCGCAGGCCTTCTTCAAAGCGGTATTCCGCACCCAGCCTGGGCGGCTGGTATACCTGGTTTTTCCGCTGAAATACGCCCATGGAGCCGGAACAGCCATACAGGAGCAGGGCAACGGAAAAAACGGCTAATATCTGTACGGGGAAACGCATATGTTCAGTTAACGGATATGGTTATGACGCTGTGTATATAACGCGGGCGGGAGCGGTCTATTGCCTGCGGACAGAAAAGCGGGATAACATCAATTTCTGCACTTTTTTTATAATATTTGTATCAAACCAGGTCAAATCGCTAACTCAAAAAAAATTCAAATTTGTATGAAGAGGAAGAACAGTATGTTATTAATGGCAGCGGTAGCACTTTCCATCACGCTTTGTTCGCTTTCACTGCCGCAGCAGGAGCATGAAAAAGCAAAGAACCTGAAAGTGCTCCCCAAAAACATCAGCCATGAAGAGCTCGAAAACGTGATGAGAGGTTACAAGGAAGCGCTGGGTGTAAAATGCAGCTTTTGCCATGTAGCCAGCAAAGAGGACCCTAAAAAGATGGACTTTGCCAGCGACGACAATGATCATAAAAAAATCGCGAGGGATATGATGAGGATGACCGCGAAGATCAATAAAAAATATTTCAAAGGCCACCAGGTAGCGGAAGTAAGCTGTTATACCTGCCACAAAGGCAATAAAGAGCCACTGAAAGCCCCGCAGGCTGCACCACCGGCTGCAAAATAAAAAGGAAAATATTGAACATAATCAGAAAGCTTCACGAGAGTGAGGCTTTCTGTTGTTTTAAAAGGAGCGGCCCTGTTTATTGCTGCGCAAGGTCCGCTATCATTTTCGCCAGCACTTCATCTTCCGGCGCCATGTATTCCTCTCCCAGGAAAGTTTTCACTATCTCTATTCTCCCCTGTATCGCCCGGTTAAAGGCTTCCAGCTCTTCTGCGGGCACCCACAGTTCATTGTGAATTTCTCCGCCTACATTCTGCACCTCATACTTTTGAAACAATGCCTCAGGAATAACGAAGCAGGTGACAATGCCGCAATAACCGGAGCCCTGGTCTTTGGTATTCCATTCAAAGGCGATCTGCTCCGCATATTGCTGGTTCAGTACGGGATAAAATATAGGCTGCCACGAAAGCCTGGGCGGGAAAGCTTTAAAGCCGGAGGCCGCAATCAGTATAAGCTCCTGTAAACCGGTAGGCCGGTACAAAGTGATCGTTTTCATAATTCATTCACAAGATACATAATTGGCGCGGTCACCCCTCTTCCGGTCCGTCCCTTTCCACGGTGATCGAACACTCGCCGATAAGCGCGGCCAGGGCTCCCACAGCGGCCAGCATCGGCGCCAGCACCACGCCCACCACACCGATCGTCAGCGGGAAGTTCATGATTTCCTTACCATCCTTATCCGTGATGGTGATCTTCCGGACATTTCCTTCCTCGATCAGTTCCTTCACCTTTTTGACCAGGTTTTCGCCATGCAGGGTAAATGTTTCTTTGAAACTCATAAAGCGTATTTTATTAAAGATAAGTTTTTCCCCGCCTGTCCCCAACGATTGTAATCCTTGCCCGAAATGTATATTTTAGCCATACCCGTTAACAGGTGAGCTATAAATCTATGACACAATCAACAGTAACGGCTCCCGGCGGGAAGCTGGCCGGGCTGGATCATTTGAGGGCATTGGCCATTATCACGGTGTTGTTTTACCACTACCGGATGTTTCAGCATCCGCGGTGGCTGGATGAAATAATGGGCTTTGGCTGGACCGGCGTGGACCTGTTCTTCGTGCTGAGCGGTTACCTGATCTCTTCCCAGCTGTTTGAGAACATGGCCCGCGGAAAACAGGTGTCCCTGCCCGAGTTTTTTATCAAACGCGTTTTCAGGATCATACCGGCGTACCTCGTTGTGCTGGCTGTTTATTTCCTCATCCCCGCTTTTCACGAAAAAGAGGCGCTCCCGCCGCTCTGGAAGTTCCTGACCTTTACGCAGAACTTCGGTTTTGATATCAAAAATTTCGGAACATTTTCGCATGTCTGGTCGCTGTGCGTGGAAGAACATTTTTACCTGCTGTTCCCGCTGGTGCTGGTGACCATGATCCATTTCAATGCGGAAAGGAGGGGAGGGCAGCTGTTGCTCGCGGTACTGATCTTCGGTTTTATCGCGAGATTGTTAAGCTGGTACCTGCTGATCGCGCCGGATGCGGGGAATGATACCTTTGGTATCACCTGGTACAAACACATGTATTATCCTACATACAACCGGCTGGACGGATTGCTGGCCGGGGTGGCCATTGCGGCGTTGTTTGTGTTCAGGCCTTCGGTGAAGGAAAAGATCACGCAACACGGGAACACAATCTTGTTGCTGGGCCTGCTGGTTTTAACCGGTGCCTGGTTCCTGGTGGAAGATCAGAAAGATTTTTACGCCTCCGTATTTGGCTTCCCGGCGGTATCTGCCGGTTATGGATTGCTGGTGGTGGCGGCCGTGAGCCCGGGATGTTTTCTGTATAAATACGGCAGCCGCTTCACTGCGCTGATGGCTAAACTGTCATTTGGTCTTTACCTGACGCATAAAGGAGTGATCCACCTGGCGCAGCCATTGCTGATCAAAACGGGCCTTGCGCCGAAGGGCAGCCTGATGTTCCTGCTGTGCCTCGTGGTAGCGGTATTGGGAGCCTTGTTGCTGAATAAAACGGTGGAGGAGCCTTTTTTGAAATTAAGACAGCGGGTACTGGAGCGCAGGAGAGAGCGGCGTTTAAATCCCGCCTAATGGAAATATAATCATCGACCGTAGTTGTTTTGTATTTGCCATGATGCATCAGGTTTTCCTTTTCCGGACAACATGGGTGATACCGTTCCCGATCATTTGTTCGAGCAGTTCATACCCGCCGTTGGCCTTACTATGGGCGCTCTCTCTTTCCGCAAGGGTGATGGGGCTTGCCCAGTATAGATTTACGGTATCTCCTTCCATCTGCGGCAGATCGATGGCGGGGCCTGTATATAGGGCTGAAGACAGCACAAAACTGTCATAACCCGCAGGTACATTCGCCGAACCGACGGTATGCCCTTCTCCCAGCCAGCTGAGGTTGCGCCAGGGACTGTCTGCCATGCCGGATACGGCCTGCGCCATGTTCATGATCTCCATTTCCGTATAATCTTTTTTGCTGACCGCAAGGCCCAGCTCCATCCTTCTGAAACCGGGCGCCTGTTCATTATACAACAATTCCACCCAGGGCATGGGCCGTACGCTCACTCCCAGGCTCAGGAAATATACAATGTCATCTTTCTCGAATTTTGCGAGCGCCATCGGCGGCCACTGCTGCTGATCGATCGCGTAATATTGCAGTGTATTGCCAAAATGCGCCTCATAGGCTTGTAGAAACTCCTGCTGGATGCCGGACCAGGGATTGTTGTCCTCATCGCTCCATTTCTCCCAGAAAGCGGATGTTTTCTGAAGACGTTCATACAGCGCTTCGCCGCTAAGGGGGAAAAGGCCGCAGTTGTCAACGGGAGTGGTGCAATCCAGCGCATAGCTGGCGGGTTGTTCGGAAGAAAGGCTCCAGCCGGGTATGAAACCGAAAGGTTCACCATGGTAAAATACAGCGGCGCCATCATCTTCTTCGCTCCACATGATGCTTAGATGTTCGGCTACAAGCGGTTCGCGGCCCAGCGGATGATTGCAATAACGCGCTTCTAGCAAGGGTGCTATGCCTTCTTCCATAGCCTGGTAATCGCGGGTATCCGGGGCGGGCCGGAGGTTTCGCAGCCAGCAGGCCCGCATATTGTAACGTTCGGAAAACTGTTCGGAAGGGTAAATATATAAGTAGGTGGTACGTTCATCCTGTTCCACCACAGCGTATAAAGTGTCGCGGTTGTTGGGTTCCTGCAATAATACTTTAGGTGTGCTCATCAAAAAATGGATTATTTGATCCGGGTGGAAACTACAAATTATTTATTGTACGGCCCAGGATTTCAGTACTCGTACGGTCACATTTAACTGCCCGATATGGCGCATGGTATGTTCCGCCGCATGTACCAGCAGCCCGATCACATTGGTGGGTATTTGTTTCCGGCCTATCCCGCGAAAGTCTGTGAGTGTAGCTTCGTCCGTCTGTGACAGTTGCCGCAGCGCATGATCTGTCTGCTGGTGGAACCGGGAAAGCAATTGGCTAACGGTAACGCCGGGCTGCGGGGCTACATTTTCGAGCCGCAGCAATTCCAGCTGACCGGGGGAAAGGGTTTCGCCGCGTGCGTAGGTAAGCAGCCTGTCCAACACACCGGAAAGATGCTGGAGATGAAAGCCCGGGGAAGCTACGCCGGCCGGCTGCTCCCATAGCAGTTCTTCGCTGAAGCCCCGCATCAGCGCTTCCAGTTCTTCACGGGCCTGCAGCAATGCATGGGCCACAGGCTGCAGGAGCGGGGGAATGCCTTCCACCGGGCCTCTTTGCCATACTTCGGGTGCTGGGGGAGTTGTCATTTTAATAGATTTGTTAACCGTTATTTTTTCTCCTGCTCAAAATAATAAACTCCTTTTTTGTTTGAAATGATAATGTCCTTCAGGCCGTCTTTGTTCAGATCGGTCACTGCAAAACTGTTGCCCACGCCTGAATTATCATCCACCTGGTGCGGGACCCAGGCGGGTGTTTTTCCCGGTTTGTATTCGAACCAGTAGAGTACAGCGGGCTCAAACGCACCGGGGTCTTTGCCGTTGTGCGCAAAATACCGTTTGCCCGTGATCAGGTCAGGATGGCCGTCGTTGTTGATGTCTTCAAAAGCCATCGCGTGCGTCTGCGAGAATTGTTTGCTGATCTCATGCGTGGTAAAACCCTGCGGCTGTTGCTCATGCCACCAGATGCCGTATGCGTGCGCGGAGGAGCTCACCACGTCCATATCGCCGTCCCCGTCTGCATCCAGCACGAACATATTGGAACATTCTTTCCCGAGGTCCGCGGGGTGAAATGTCCAGTCGGGCTGCGACGGATCTGCCGGGGCTTCCCACCAGCCGGTGTGGATGATCACATCGTTCCTGCCGTCTTTGTTCATATCGCCCCAGCCAAGGCCGTGCGTGTAGCGGTGGGTGCCCCTGAGACTGTCATTGCTGATGATATTCTGTATCCATAGGGTATCTCCTTTGGCTGAAGGCGCTTTCAGCCAGAGTACTTTCCTGGCTTTGGAATCATTGCAGATCAGGTCTTTTTTACCGTCTCCGTCCACATCTACGAGTATCGGCGTTTCGTTGCCGGCGGATTCAAGTATGGTACGGGATTTCCAGAGAGTGTTTTTGCCGCGCGGATTTTCATACCATGCGCATACGGCCCCTGGCTGGTCGAAACGGATAAGGTCCTGCCAGCTATCATTGTTCACGTCCGTGCAAAAATTCAGAAAAGTTGTGCTATAGCCGGGCACTGGATTTAATGTATCGGTATGGATGAGGTGCCTTTTCCAGGAAGGCGCTTCAAACCAGTATATCCCCGCCAGGATGTCCGTTTTGCCGTCTTTGTTCACGTCACCGGTGGTGGCCCCTTCCGCAATAAAAACGGGGCTGAGGGTATGTTTTTTGAACGAAACCTGTGCCCGGGTAATATTGGTGAGCGATAACAATACACAACAGAAAACAATGCATGTTCTCATAAATGGAATTTTAAAAGGGTCACTTAAAATAGGAAATAAAATCAGGCTTTCCACAATAAGCGCAAAATTTCACAGAGCGGCAACCCGGGCCATCCTGCCAGCCAGGCTGGAATGTACCGGTATTTTTGAATGACCGCCCTACCGCAATAGGGGCAACTCCCGCACGGCACCGGACTATTTTATGTAAATTATATTAGTCTACTTGTTTTATAGGATAATACGATTATCTTTGTTTCGCATTGACTCCGCGCGCTGTTGGCTGGCGTTCGGGTCACAGGCTAGCTTTGTTTAAACTTTAAACATTGGGCACATGAGACCAAATCAGGCACGTTTCCCTGACCGGTTCCTGATTTCCGGAACTTATTGTAAAACCGCCAATGTCAACCGTGGCTGTTGTTGCGAGTGCTGATCCGTTTCTCCTTTTTTGTTTTCTTTTTTCATCATAAATAATTCCATGGCACATCCGCTTACGCCGCCCTCGGACAGGGCCGGTCCGTAGATATTCCTAAAAAAGATGGCCGGCATCGTTGGAGCGATAACCGGCCTGATAAAAAGGCTGACGCAAATCATGGCAGAAGGACATTGTATGTTCTTCCGCCGCCTTATTACTTGGACCGAATATAAATAAATTCGTATGAAAATTAAGTGGTTATTATGGCTCAAATTACTTTTGGCCATCACCACCGTAACCTCGGCTCAGTCGGTTGCTGTTAAGCAAATCTCCGGCGAGGTGAGGTCAGACAAAGGAGAAATACTGGAAGGGGTTACCGTAGCGGTGAAAGGAACACCGAACGGCACGGTAACGGACAGCACCGGTAAATTCAGTATCAAAGTCCCCGATGGTGGCAACCTGGTGTTCTCATTCACCGGTTTTAATTCCCGCGAAATACCCGTCAACGGTCAGCAACATGTCGCAATCGTGCTGCAATACAGCATAGGGCAGCTGGATGAAGTGGTCGTAACCGCGCTGGGAATAAAGAGTACAAAAAAGTCGATCAATTATTCAGTACAGAACTTAAAAGGAGGAGAAGTAACTGCCACCAAAGAGCCCAACATCGTTTCCGCGCTCAGCGGGAAAGTAGCAGGCGTTCAGATCAACAACAGCAGCGGCCAGCCAGGCGGTTCGGCCACCATCCGCATCCGCGGCAGCGCATCGGTGCTGGGGGAAAACTCCCCGCTGTTTATCCTCGATGGTATGCCCATCGACAATTCCAATACGGGCCTTGCCATACAGAATGCGAACCAGATAGTGAACCAGTCGAACCGCGCGGTGGACCTGAACCCGAACGACATTGAAAGTATCGCTGTGCTGAAAGGACCGGCTGCTGCGGCATTATATGGTATCCGCGCGTCGAACGGGGCGGTAGTGATCACCAGCAAAAAGGGCGGCAACGGGAAGGAGCCGCGTAAGCTGAAAGTATCGTTGTACAGCAGTCTTACTTTCGAATCCATTGCCCGTAGGCTGCAACCCATCCAGCGAAAGTTTGCCCAGGGATCAGGGAAACGGTACGTGGTGCCCGGGCAGAATGGCTCGGAAGACAGCTGGGGGCCGCTGCTGGACACGCTTACCTATAGCAGCACACCCAGCAAATGGGATGTGAACGGGACGATCGTCGGGAAAAGCAATCCCTTGTCCAACGGTATTCCCGTGAACCTGTACGACAACATCGGCAATTTTTTTGAACGGGGTTATACCAATGACAATGCCCTGAGCGTAACGGGCAAAACGGAAAAGTTCGGTTATTATTTTTCCTTCGGAAGGCTGTATCAGCAGGGAGTTGTGCCTACCACGGACTTCTTCCGCAACACGGCCCGTTTTGGCGCTACCTTCCAGGCCAGCGACAAGCTGGATTTTTCCCTGTCCGTGAATTATTTCAACACCGGATCGGGGAACAGGATGCTGCCCGGTGGCGCGCCCGGTGGCGCTTTGCGCAGCCTGATCAATACTCCCGCCAATTTCGATATCACCAACGGCCTGAAGAACCCTGCGGATGACCCGCGCTCCTACACCTTCGAAGATGGCTCCCAGCGCGCATATGCGGGCGGTACGTTCGGCTTTGACAGTCCGTACTGGTCGCTGAACAACAACCCGCATACGGACAACAACAACCGCGTGGTGCTGGTGGAAGAAACCAATTACAAACTCTTCAACTGGCTCACGGCTACATTCAGGGTGGGAACGGACATTTACAATGAAAAAAGAATGGCCCTTTTCAACAAAGGATCAGTGGCTTTTCCCGCGGGCGTGCTCATCAATTATACTTTCCTTAACCGGGATATCAACACCGATCTTTACCTCACCGCCAGCAAAAAACTCTCGGACCGTTTTGGCCTGAAAGTAATTGCCGGCCATAACTATTTCGATCACCAGCTGGATGCCACGGTGAACCAGGGCAATAACCTCAACCTGCCGGGTTTCGAAAACATCAGCAACGGCTCCACTTTCAACGTACAGCAGGCCACCACGCAACGAAGGCTGGTAGCGGGTTACGCCAGCGCTGAACTGGATTACAAAAACTGGCTGATCCTGAACGTAACGGGCAGGAACGAATGGACGTCCACACTGGCAAAAGGAAAGAACTCTTTCTTTTATCCATCTGTAAGCCTCGGCTGGATCGTGAATGAATCCCTGAACTGGGACGTTCCCTGGCTGGATTACCTGAAACTGCGCGCCTCTTACGCCCAGGTGGGCAACGACGCGCAACCGTATTCGCTCGGCACCTACTATTCTTCCACCACGTTGAACGGATCGGCGCAGGGGCAGACGCTGAACTTCCCCTTCAACGGCCTGGCTGGTTACAGCCTGGATGCTACCCTCGGCAATAAAAACCTGAAGCCGGAAAGGATCACCTCCTACGAAGGCGGCCTGGAAGCCTGGTTCTTCAAAAACAGGCTGGGCGTGGAAGCCACCTATTACAAAAACGAAAGCCGCGACCAGATACTGTCCGTCAGCATTCCCGCATCCACCGGCTACAGCAGCTTTATTACAAACGCCGGTCTCATTACGAACAGTGGCGTGGAAGCGATCATCACCGGTGTGATCCTCAACAAACGGAACTTCCGCTGGACCACCGTGCTGAACTTCTCCCACAATAAAAGTTTTGTACATGAGCTGACAGGGGATAACAGTATGATTTCGCTGATGAGCACGAACGGTGGTACACAGATCATCGCGCCGGGATACGCTTTCAGCGTGATCTACGGCAGGGCATTACGCACCAATGCGGACGGACAGGTACTCATAGACGACCGTGAGCAGATCAACGGCGCGCCGAACAGCAACTATGGCCTGCCCGTTGCGGAAGCCACGCCCAGCGTGATCGGCGACCCCAATCCCTTGTGGAACGCCGGCCTTCGGAATACGTTGAGTTACAAAAACATTGCCCTTTCTTTCCTGCTGGACAACCGGCAGTACTTCGACATCTACAACAGCACGCTGGCGCAGATGGTGAACAATGGTGTGGCGAAAGAAACAGAAAACCGCTACGACCAGGTGGTATTTGAAGGAGTAGGCCTTTCAAGCGGTAAACAGAATACGATCAAAGTAGTGCCGGGTGAAGCGTGGTACAAAAGCACGATCAACTATGGGTCGGTGTATATTGAAAAGGATCTCTGGTGGCTGAGGCTGCGGGACGTGAACCTGAGTTACAGTTTCCCGAAAAGCCTGCTGCAAAAGATCAGGCTGTCCGAGCTGGAACTCACACTCACCGGCAGGAATCTTTTCACCTGGACAAACTACACCGGCAGCGACCCTGACGTGAACCTGCGCGGCGGCTCCACCAACGGCTATGGCTCGGATTTTTTCAACTATCCCACCACCAAAAGCTACGGTGCCGCCCTGAAAGTCTCCTTCTGATCAAACACAGTAAAAATTTCAGCAATGAACAAAAAGACATTGAGAAGACTGGTAATGCTCGCTGTAATACCGCTGGCCGGTTCCTGCGGCAATTTACTGGAAGACGCCAATATCAATAAAAACAACCCTTCGGACATACCGCTGGCGGGCATGCTGCCCAGCGCGGAAGTGGCGCTGGTATACAACAACGCCGCGGATTTTTCCCTTCGCTCTTCCGTGTTTATCCAATACATCAGCGGCATTGGCGGTTTTGCGGTGAACGAAGACCGTTACGATTTTGCCACCAGCAACTTCGACGGCTCATGGGGCAAGGCTTATACGGCTGTGCTCAATAACCTGTCCCGCATCATCAAAAAAGCGGAGAATACCAATGCGCCACGGTATGCGGGTGTGGCCAAAATACTGACAGCCGTAGCCCTCGGTACGCTGACCGATGCCTTCGGGAACATCCCGTATGAAGAAGCGCTGAATCCGGACATCCTCGCGCCAGGTTATGAAAGCCAGGAAGTGATCTATGGACGGATACAAACGTTGCTTTCCGCCGCCATCACCGATCTGCAACAAACCGCCGGCATTGCGCCCGGGAAAGAAGACGTAGTATATGGCGGAAATTCCGCGCAGTGGATAGCCGCCGCCTGGACCTTAAAAGCCCGGTATGCCCTTCATCTCTCCGGTGTAGATGCGCAGAAAGCCGCCCGTGAAGCCCTGCAGTTCCTGTACGACGGCAATACTTACCGCGGCATTCAGAACAACGATGGTGATCTTGACGTGGTCTTCGGCAACTCGAACAACCAGGCATCGCCATGGTTTACCCAAAACGCAGGAAGGCCAGGATGGTATGGCATGGGTGCTTATTTCGTCAACCTGCTGAACGGCAACCCGCCCACCATCCCGGTGGATCCGAGAAGAGCCGCGTTTGCAGCCCCGCGCCCGGCGCCCGCGCCGGCTGATACTTATGTGGGCGCCTTGCCGGGCGTGCCTTCCGCGGCCTCGAACATTGCAGGGGAAAGGACTTATTACGGCCGGAGCATTTCGCCGGTATCTGTTTTAAGTTATCCGGAAGCAAAATTCATCGAAGCGGAGGCCCGCCTCATCCTGGACGAAAATGACCCGCTGATAAAAACCGCGCTGGAAACCGCCGTGCGCAGCTCTTTCGACAAAGTGACCTCCACCGCCGACCCCTTCGCTTCGCCGGAGAAAAAAGATGACTACATCAATAAAAGAGTGCAGCTGGCCGGGAGTTTCGGGCAGAAGCTGGAGACGATCATCACACAGAAATACATCGCGCTGTTCCTGAATCCCGAAGCCTGGACGGATTACCGGCGCACCGGTTACCCTTCGCTGGCGCCCGCTACCGGCGGCGTAACGGCCATCAACCCCACGGGGGCGATACCGCGCCGCTTCGCGTATCCAAACAGCGAGGCGAACCTCAACCCGAAACTGCCGGTGAAAAATTCCAACCTGCAAACCCCTAAACTCTGGTGGGATCAATAAACATCAACGAACAAAAAACAAACAATGACCAGGAATATCAAAACAAACCTCCTGCTGCTGGCTACTTTCGGCAGCATCACCGCCTCCGCACAGAATGGCGCGGGGACGGTATATAAAGGAAAGATCGGGAAGACTGTGGAAGAATCTGTGGAGTGGTGGCCGGCTAAAAAGAAAGCGCCCGCCAATGCGCCCAACGTGATCGTGCTGCTGATAGACGACGCGGGTTACGGTACCTCCAGCGCCTTTGGCGGCCTGATGCAGACGCCCATGCTGGACAGCCTGGCAAACAAAGGGCTGCGTTATACCAACTTTCATACCACCGGCGTATGTTCACCCACCCGCGCTTCCCTTATCACCGGCCGCAATCACCATTCCGTGCACATGGGGCATCTGAATTACGGCGCCCTCGGATACCCCGGCTATGATGGCGTGATGCCCGCGGACAAAGGCACCATCGCTGAAATTTTAAAAGAAAACAATTACAGCAACTACATCGTAGGAAAATACCACGTAGCACCGCTGAATGAGATCACCTCCGTGGGGCCCTTTGACAGGTGGCCGCTGGGAAGAGGATTTGATCATTTTTACGGATGGCATCTCGGCCACACGGACCAGTATCACCCGAACCTGTATGAAGACAACCAGGTGGCCGTGCCCGACCTTTCCGGCAAACACGTGACTACGCTACTGGCAGACAAAGCGATCAAATATATTGCGAACCAGAAGTCCATCGCGCCGGAAAATCCCTTCTTCCTTTATTTCTCTGTCGGCGCCATTCACTCCCCCCACCAGGTGGATAAAAAATGGAGCGACCTCTATAAAGGGAAATTCGACAAAGGCTGGGACTGGTACCGCGAGGAAGTATTCGCCCGCCAGAAAAAACTCGGCATCCTGCCCGCAAATGCAGTACTGCCGGACCGTGACCCAACCGTTGCCTCCTGGGAAAGCCTGAGCCCCGAAGCCAGGAAAGTATACGCCCGCTACATGGAAATATATGCCGGGTTCATGACGCATACGGACTACGAATTCAGCCGCGTGATCCATTATCTCAAAGAAACGGGCCATTTCGAAAATACGCTCGTCATCGCGATCATTGGCGACAACGGCTCCAGTCACGGCCCGAAACACGGCGCCCTCAACGGTTATGTGAGCAAACAGGATGACGGTAAACAAGTGCAGGAGGCAGCAAAAAACATTGACAAGTTCGGCACGGAACATTCTTTCATGGATGCCCCCGCCGGCTGGACGCAGGCCACCAATACGCCTTTCCGCCTCTGGAAAACAGATGCGAACGCCGAAGGCGGCACCCGCAACCCGCTGATTGTGTATTACCCGGAAAAGATCAAAGAACAGGGCGGCATCCGCAACCAGTACAGCCACGTGAGTGACATCACGCCTACCATTATCGATCTGGCCGGTGCTACAGTGCCGGAAACTATCAAAGGGGTAAAACAAAAACCTTTTGAAGGCACCAGCCTTTATTACTCCATCAACGATGCTGCCGCGCCGGACCGCCATACTGTACAGTATTACGAGCTGAGAGGCAAACGGGCCATTTACAAAGACGGCTGGAAAGCATCGGTATTCCATGAAGCAGGCACCAAATTTGAAAACGATGTATGGGAGCTGTACGACCTGAAAGTGGATTTTAACGAAAGGATAGACCTGGCCAAACAGAACCCGGCCAAACTGAAGGAATTACAGGAGTTGTTTGACGCGGAAGCGCAGAAATACAACGTATACCCGCTGGTAGACGCCACACAGGGCAGGGGCGCGGCAGGCAGGGAAAGAAGCGCCTTCGGCACAGCGGACAAGATCGTTTTATACCCGGGAGTGGATCAGCTGCTGACCATGAGCGGCCCGCAGTTCCAGGGAGAATCATTTACCATTACAGCGGAAGTGAACATCCGGAATCCGCAGGACCATGGTGTATTATTCGCCACGGGCAGCGAGTTTGAAGGCCTGAGCCTGTTTGTAAAAGACGGTAAATTCCAGGTGGCGCACAACACCGGCTCTATTGTAAAACACCTTGAGTCTTCCAAAAACATCACCCCGGGCAAACACCAGCTGCGCTTTGAGCTGAACTACACAGGCAAAGGCGGCCCCGTGGCCCATGGCGTAAAAGGGCCTCAACAACCGGATGTGGACGGCGGCACGGAATCTATTTTTATCGATGGTGTGAAAGTGGGAGAACGTACGATCAGGGAGTCTGAAGGGCGGTATATCGGGTTTTACAAAGACGCGATAGACGTAGGGCAGGACCTGAACTCACCCGTGTCCGACCGCTACAGGACGCCGTTTAAGTTCACCGGCGATCTGAAGAACGTAACGATTGAATATAAATAGGAACTCGTTTCCTGCAACTGTTAAAAAGGGCTGTTCGTTTGAACAGCCCTTTCTTTTTTTAATACTGCGATTTGATAATGACGATCTTGATATCAATCGGCGCGGTAATTTTTACCGGTGCGGTACCGGTCGCGTTCTGTGCGTCCAGGTACAGCTTGCCCGGGCTGTAGGAATACAGGTAAGAAACACCTCCGAATACCTGCGGCAGCGGTTCCCAGATATTTGAGCCAAAGGAAATGTACACCTGTACAGCGTCCAGCTCCACGGTTTCGCCGTCCAGCTCCGGGATGTTCAGTATAGCCTGGTAAGAATTGTTACCGGTATTCAGTACCCACATATTCGTAGCTACGTTTCCGATAATGGTCTGGTTGGGAATCACAACTTCGTTCTTTTCAGTGGTACAGGAACTGAAGAAGATGGTTCCGAGAATGATGAATGGCAGAATGAACGTTTTCATGTTGATCGGGTTGTATACAACCATAAATACCAAAGGCTATGCCAATCAGCATAGCCTTTGATATTTAATGCTTTCCGCGGTTATCTTTTTATATCATCGATCGTTCCTTTGTCAAACAATTCCATCAGTTCGCTTTTCAGCAACACCTCCGGTTCCGTGTCAAATTCTTTTTTCATCAGGTCGGAAAGGCCGCTCCTTTTGTTGCTTTCGTACATGTTATGCAGGATGTACACGCTGTCTCCCTGCACACTGGCTACTTTGTAAAGCGTATAACTGCTAGGCCCTTCTTTTACTTCGTAAATATCGCCGGCCTGTGGCGCCAGGATCATTTTAGCGTTTGCCGCGGAGGACTGTTTGGCGGCAAAGACGCCCCAGATCACCAGCAGGCTGAATATGATCAGGCCCGAAAATGTCCAGACAGGCGTTTTGGACCGGGACTTGAGACCGTCGTAAGACAGCTTCAGTTCAGCTGGCATTTCCTTGGGTGCGAGCGTCTGCTTGCAATGGGAGCAGTTGGACGCGCCGGTTTTGCCAATGGGAAAAGACGGTATCCAGAATATGTGGGCATATTTCTGGTAAACAAAAACCTGGACGGACATCATCGTCCCGCAACTGGAACATTTGGCGCCGAGGTCTTCGTAACCGAGGGGTGTTGTTTTCCAACCATAGATGATCATAGGGAAAGGGTTTTAAGTGTATAATGCATTACGAAGATAAATATATTTAATTGGATTTAGCAACCGGGAGGGAAGAGCCTTTGGTCAGGTCCCAGGCGGTATTGTAGGTTTTCCCGCTTTTGGCCGTCACCCAGATGTAGCCCAATTCCTGGTTGGGGTTGGAAATCAAGGGCAAAAGGGCATTTCCCCAGTCTTTTACGGGATCTTTCAGTTTCCACCAGCCGGTGGCGTTGCTGCCGTCCATACAATCTTCGTCTGCGGGATAACCCAGCTGGAAGGCGCAGGCGCTGGGGGCGAAGCGGTTCGCCCAGGCGGCAAAACCTTTATTCAGCTCTTCCAGCGTTCCTTCGGAGGCGTCGTTGATAAAAATGATATCTCCCTTGCCACGGTAGGCCGGCGGCATATGGTCGGGGCTGTAATGACGGAGGAACATGCGGTACGCGGCCTTATGCGACTTGATCCTTTCATCCCATACACGGGCAGCGGAATCTCCCGCTTTGCCAAAATATTCCAGCTCGATGCCCATACCCCCCACGCAGGGATGATGTTTGAACTTCCCCAGCCAGCGGTCTATTTCCCCGGTTACGTCTGTGGCTCCCGTGCCTTTTTTCGGGTTGGCCTTAAAAGGGAATATTTCAAGAAAAACGGTCACGCCCAGCTGGTCCATGTAATCCAGGTATTGTTCATGGGCTTCGTCGCTGATGCCGGCGTAGGAGGGTGTAGCGCGGCTCAGGTCACCCACGGCCCAGGTGGCCCAGGGTTTAGCGCCGGGGAAGCGGTTCTGTACATTAAAGATCACATGTGCGAGCGATTCCTTGTCCGGCAGGGTTATAAAGCTGCCGATCTTGATATCGAGTTGGGTAATGCCGTCTCCCGAGCTTTTGCGGGTCGGTTGCCAGGCCCCGGCCCATTTAAATGCGGGTTTGGCGGGCAAGGGGCCTTTGTGGTAAAAGGAATTTTCGTTCCCCGGAGCAGTGCCCGGAGATGTAGTGTTTGCGGCCGGATCGTTATAGCGGGCGGATACGCACCATAACAATAATACCGGCGTAATGAACTGGACGGAAAGGAAACGTTTCATGTGGTGGAATTTGCTAAAATTTACCACATATTTTGAAAAATACGTAACCGCGTTATCCCATCAGTTCCTGTATCCTGTGCTGGCCGGTGATGATGTCCGCTTTCAGGTCGCTCAGGATGGAGTAAAGACCGAAATAAGTCCTGTTGATGTACAGGCTGTGCCTGCTGCCCCTCGCCACTTTCGATTCGCGTACTTCTTTCAGGTTGGCCAGATAATCCATATAGGCGTATATCTCGTTAAAATAATCCTCGTTCCCGAAATCGAAACGTTCTACGGTGAAAGGATGCGTGAGCAGGCGGATCATTTCCTGGAACAGCCCGGAGAAAAACACAACCTCTTTTTCCGTATCGCTGGGATGGATCATTTCGAGGTTGGTGTATATTTCCCGGCGGCGGGCCTCGTCTTTCAGCACTTCTTTGTCCGTGAGCAGGAAATAGTTCACATAAAAATCTTCCGGCACTTCTTTCACACAACCAAAATCGAATATACCCACCGTGCCGTCTTCCCGCAGCAGGAAGTTGCCGGGGTGCGGGTCCGCATGCACTTTGCGCAGCTTGTGTACCTGGAACTGGTAAAAATCCCAGAGCGCCTGCCCGATCTTGTTGCGTATTTCCTGTGTGGGATTGGTTTCCAGGAATTCCCTGAGGTGTTTGCCGTTCAGCCAGTCCATCGTAATGATGCGGTCCGAGGACATTTCAGGGTAGTACCTGGGGAACACGAGGTTGGGAATATGGGCGCATTGCTCGGACAATTCCTGTGACCTGCGCAGCTCCAGGTTGTAGTCTGTTTCTTCCAGCAGCTTCGATTCGATCTCGTCGAAGTATTTGTCCATGTCCACTTCATTCATCCCCACGATGCGTACCGCGAAGGGTTTTACGATGCGCAGGTCGGACTTCACGCTGCTGGCCACGCCGGGATACTGGATCTTTACGGCCAGTTGTTTGCCGTCTTTCTCCGCCCGGTGTACCTGCCCGATGGAAGCCGCGTTGCTGGCTTTCAAATCGAACTTGTCGTACAGCTGGGCGGGAGATTTGCCGAGCGTTTTCACAAATGTGTTCACCACCAGCGGGCCTGATAAAGGCGGTGCGCTGTACTGGCTCATGGCAAACCGTTCGGTATATGCCTTGGGGAGCATGCCCCTGTCCATACTCAGCATCTGCGCTACTTTCAGTGCGCTGCCTTTCAGGTTGCTCAGGGTTTCGTAAATATCATCCGCGTTCTCCTGGTGAAGGGCTTCCTTGGTAATGGAAGGGTCCATCAGTTTACGCGTGTAATGTTTGATGTAATTGGTTCCCACTTTCAGCCCTGTTGTCACAAAACGCCCTGCTCTTTCCACTTTGCCGGTAGGTATGTTCGTCTGTTCTTTCATGAGTTCTCTTTTGTCTTTTTTATTGGCCTCATGGAACCGCTTCGCGGTTTCATCCGCAATAATTACTTCCTGGTCAATATAAATTTCCCGAAATCCAGCAGGCTGTCCAGCGTGTTGGAATGCATCAGCTGGAAGCTGAGGTTCACGGCCTTTTCGATGGCGGCATCCGTCATCTCGAAATTCGCGCTGCTGTCTTCTGTCCAGTACCGGAGCACAAAAAGCGCCTGTACCCAGAAGCCGTGCGTGTATTTGTCCGAAATGAACTTCCTTTCCTTGATCTCGGCGGTGGTATACCCCTCCCTGATAAGATCAGCAGCATATTCGTAAAATGCTTTTTTGAAAGCGTTCAGCTGCCCCAGCTGGCTGAGCGGCAGGCGGGAACGTTCGGACTGCTGGAGGATATAGCTGCGGTCTTCCTTCAGTTTCTGCACCCACAGAAAATAAAAGGCAAGGAGTTTTTCCTGCGCGTTGTACTGCAGGTAAGTTTCGTCCGTCTTCAGCTGGCCAACGGTGCGTTGGAATACATCCAGCCAGATGTCTTCCTCCACGGCGTCGAAAGAGCTGTAATGACCGTAAAAAGCGGATTCCGGGGAGTCGAGTATTTTACAGAGCGCATATACGGATACGGGTTTTTTGCCGTTCTCCAGCCAGTAGCGTTTGTAAGCTTCGCGGATAGTGTGTTTTTCCATATGAAAAATCGTTTTAACGATGAATATTCGGAGTGGGTCAGGGGATATATTTACAAATTTACGGACGCAGCGGATACCAGCCGTTAAAAGGGTAAAAATACTTTTTGCCTTTTGACGGTAATATTGACCGGTAAAGGATTTCGGGAGATATGTTAAATATTTCCCAACAGAATTATTACGTATATTCGACATGATAAAAATCATGTTTATGCCACAGTTTTTAAAGGATTACGGACAACTATTTACCGCGTGACGGATATCACAAAAGGGAAGGAATGGTATGCGGAAGCATTTGGCACTCAACCTTACTTCGACGAACCGTTTTACGTAGGTTTTGAGATCGGCGGGTATGAGCTTGGCGTGCAGGCTGTGCCGGAAGGCACGGAGCACCCGGGGCAGGGCGCGGTGGAGACTTACTGGGGCGTGGAGGATATTGACGAGGTTTACAATTACCTGCTGTCCATCGGCGCTACGGCTTTCCGGCCGCCAGCCTCCGTGGGTGATCCTATCAAGGTGGCGGTGGTGAAAGACCCCTGGGGGAATATGCTGGGGCTGATCTACAATCCTTTGTTCAAGGCGCAATAAATTTGATCGCATAAAAAAAGAGGCTTCCTTTCGGGACAGCCTCTTTTTCTTTTTTATAACGTTTAATGCACCGCGGCCGCTACATTTTCCGGCGGGGTGGCGTTCGTGTTCTCCGCAAATATCTGCCGGTTAAGGAAGTAGATCATGATAGTGGTGATAATGAGCGCGCCCACGATCACAAATCCGAGGGTATCATAATGTTCAAGATAACCGGTGCTGGTTTTGTGAATGATCTTGCCGGCCAGCACGGCTGCGAGGCCGCCCGCCAGCTGCTGGATGGATGCGCTGATACTCATAAAAGCGCCACGGTCCTGCATTGAAGGCATGGAGGTCATGATCGCCTGCACGGGGATCATCCTGCCAAATACCCCGATCATCATCACGGCATTGATGCAAATGGCCAGCCAGAGCGGCGTGAGGCCCAGGTGCGTAAAAATGATCACCATTACCAGCGTGATAAAACTGGCGGCATAAAACACTTTCACCTTCCCGATCTTGTCGCTGAATCGGCCGATAAACGGCGCGGAGATAAGGTTTGCGGCGCCTACAGCCATAAACAGGATGGTGATCTGTTTGGGATCGATACCCATGTTGTGAATGGAAAATGCGTTCCCGAAAGGCATGAGCATATAACCGCCCGTGGCCATGAGCACCATGGTGCCGAAAGCCAGCGTATACCGGCGGTTGCGCAGGGTATCCCAGAGGTGTTTAAAGGCATTTTTCTCGGTTCTTTTGCTAAGATGTTCGGTGATCGGCTTCATGTACACCGCTATCAGGATGCCCATGATCGTGCCCAGTACGCCGATCATCCAGAAGGGGGCATGCCATTCAAACCGGATGGCCAGCTCCCAACCTACGGGTATGCCCACGATCTGGCTGAGGGCAAACGCCATCTGGGTGAAACCCATTACGCGGCCACGGGTTTCCGGTCTGAACAGGTCCGCTATGATGGCCATGCCAATGGCGCTGATCACGCCGCCAAACAGGCCGGTCACGATACGGGCGGCCAGCAGCATCTGGTAATTGGGCGCCAGGGCGCAGAGGTAGGTGCCGATGATAAAGCCGGTGTAAAATACCAGCAGCATTTTTTTACGGTCAAATTTGTCTGCAAAACCCGCCGCGAGCACGCCGGAAATACCGGCGCTGAAAGCATAACCGGAAACCACGAGGCCAAACTGGGCGGCGGTAATGTCCCACTTCCGCATCAGTATTTCGCTGAGGGGGTTGAGTACCATGAAGTCCAGTATGACGGTGAATTGCAGTAATGCGAGGATGGCTATAATGAAGACCTGGTAGCGGGAGAATAGCCTTGCTTTAGGAGCGTTTGTTGTGTCCATAAATGTTTTCGTAGTGTATGTTGAACGATTGCTCAGCCGGGAAGCTCTTCGCAAAGGAAACCTTCACGGCTGATGAGTTGAATGATCTTTTCAGGAGCCAGCTGGCTGGCTTCGATGCGAAGCACCTTGTCCGTGTCTTCACGGTCCACGTTCCATTTCAGTACGCCGGGTTCTTTTTCCAGTACCGGCCCGATCTGCCGGAGATCTTTTTTGAACCGGATATTGGTACGGAATACCAGCACTTCACGGGCGGTTACAGTTGAATATGCTGTGGTCATAAGCGGTTGCGTTTAGTCAGGTTAATAAATATGGTCTTTATGGTTTGAGTGCTTTTAGTACAAGCTGGAGCGCCTGCTCCATGTTTTCTTCGGTAAAGGTGTATTTTTTGTGGCCAAAGGTTTTTTCCTGTGTGTGAAACTTAATGAGCTGGTACAACGGTGCGTAAGCCACGGCCCAATACACCTCAAACGGCAGCGGGATCAGTTCTTTTCGCGCTACCGCGTTGTGATAGAACTTTCCCATCACGTCTTTGAAAGTGGTGTACATATGCTCGGCCACCTTGTCGTAAAGGTGAGAATACCGCATCTTTTCGATAAACTCCACGTCCAGCGGGTTCTTCAGGAAGTAACGGGCCCTGTTCTGCCACTGGTTCCGCAAACCTTCTTCAAAGCTCGCATCCGGGTCAAACCCCTCCAGGCTTTCCCTGAGCATCCTGTCGGATACATGGAGGGTCACCTTCACGATCAGGTCTTCCCGGTCCTTAAAATAGATGTAAATGGTAGCCGGAGACACACCGGCCGCTTTGGCCAGTTTGTTCACCCCAAACCCATCCAGCCCTTCCCGCACGATCATTTCAATGGCCTTGTGGTGAAGCAGGCATACCTTGTTTTCGTCTCTTGTACGCATTGCAGTACAAAGATAAGTGAGCGTTCGCTTATTTATAAATTATATTTTCAGCTGGATAAAAAAACCGGGACCACTCCTGTTGAGAATGGTCCCGGTTGCTTTGCGTCCGTTTCGGGAAAGCCTGTTTGTAGATGTTCTTATGGGATCCGCGTCCGGTTTTCCTTAAGATCACCGCCTGGCGGGCATTCCCGGAAGTTTATAACTCCCTTCCCTGTATGGCTCCCGCTTAAAGGGCCTTCAGGCTGCCCGGCATACACCGGCCGAAGCTTCCGCCGGCGAAAGCTCCGGTGTGCGCTGGTAAGCCATAATGGCCTGTTAATGATCATGATTCCTCCGGTAGCTTTCCGGCGGGGTACTGCATCGCATCAGCGCCATGAGGCCTGCAAGGCAGACCATATAACTCAGCAATGTTAGTTTCATAAAAGGGTTTTGAACATGCGGCAGCCACATACCGGGAACGACTTACTGTTTGCAGGCTTCCGGACAGCCCGCGCGCAGATAGTTCATTCCCATGCGGCGGCCGCATGAAGGAATGTGATCTCACCCTGGGAGGTTAAAAGCAGCCGTTGTGGTCTTGGAAACTGGAACGGATCCACGTTTTTTCCATCCGCAGGTGAAAAGATTACATTAAGTGATTAAATAAAAAGAGAAGAAGAAGCCTTACAGGGAGGGTGGAAGATTGCGCTCACCCCGGTATAACGGTACAGGCTGGGAAGCATGCCCGGAACGGGGCGGGAGGGAAGCAGCAGGGGCAGTGCGGCGGTTTCGGCGGCCACAGGCACATAGTCCTGTACCTTCAATACCACCGGTTTTGCCTGCATTTGCTGATCCCCTGAATAATCCCCGCCAAAAGTAGCTGCGAGGTGCCGGATACATTCGCAATCCACCGCAAGATCGGTATGGTTCACGATGTACGCCGTCACCATACACTGCACGTACCCGGTAAGCCGGGTGGCGTACTGCATGCCGAGGGCCGCAAAAAGACATATGGCGAGTAAAGGACGCAAAGCATAGTAAATATAGTAAATATATTGTAAGCGTGCGCCCGTTTTTTTCCCGATCCGCTGAAGATTTTCCCGATCCGAGTTGCCGGAGCGGCCCGCCTTTCGGACTTTTGTGGTGAAAGTTTTAAAGGCAAATGAAGAAATTAGTAGGGAAAGTACACCTCTGGCTCGGCCTGACGTCCGGGCTGGTGGTATTTATCATTAGTATCACCGGGTGCCTGCTGGCATTTGAATGGGAATTGCGGAGCCTTTTCACAGGATCGTATTACCATACGGAGTACCAGGCGAACGTACAGCCCCTGCCTCCTTCCGTGCTGCGGGAGATTGCCGAAAAACAGCTGCCGGGCAAAACGGCGAACGGTATCAGTTACGGTGGGGATGATTACAGCACCGTGGTACAGTTCTACGGCGGCGATCCCGAATATTACTACCAGGTATTCCTCAACCCCTACACCGGCGAAGTCCTGAAAGTATGGAACGCCGAAACCGACTTTTTCCGTTTTATACTCGAAGGCCATTTTTATCTCTGGCTGCCGCACGAAATTGGGCAGCCTATCGTGGCTTATGCCACCCTGATCTTTTTCATTATGCTGGTGACCGGGCTGGTGCTCTGGTGGCCGAAAAATAAAGCCGCGCGCAAACAGCGTTTTTCCATCAAATGGGATGCGAAATGGCGCCGGCTCAACTACGACCTGCACAACGTACTGGGCTTTTATGCCATGATCGTGGCGCTTGTGCTGGTGATCACCGGGCTGGTATGGGGTTTTGAGTGGTGGAGCAATTCGCTCTATTACGTCACTACCGGCGGTAAGTCCCTGAAAGACGCGGTGTACCCTGTTTCCGATACGACCGTGAAACAACGGCCGTATACCCTGCAACAGGCTACGGATACGGCCTGGACGCGGGTGAGCAAGCTGGCTCCCGAACGCGCGGGTACCTCCATCTATTTCGGCGAAGGCCCGGAAGCCATACTGAGCGTTTCGATCAATCACCGCCCGGGTACTTATTACAAAACAGACAATTACGAATTTGACCAATACACCCTGAAGCCCCTGGAAGGCAAAGGCCCCTATGCCGGCAAGTACAGCGAAAAAGGCGTGGGTGATAAATTCCGCCGCATGAACTACGATGTGCACACCGGTGCCGTCTGGGGCCTGGCGGGAAAGATCCTCATGTTCTGCGCCAGCCTGATCTGCGCGAGCCTGCCCATTACCGGTATTTACATCTGGTGGGGAAGGAAGAAAAAGAAACCCGTAGCGCAGAAGAAGATACAGCAGAAGGTGGCCGCCGCCTAATAATCCGGGATTACAAGCGGCGTTTCCCCCGCAAACAGGGTGGCAGAATAATTTCCCCGTACAACCGCGTGTTATAACAGAATTCCCAAAAACGCTGTATGTTTAAAGCATGAAAACTACAGCGGCTTACTGGCGGGACACACTACAGCTGACTAAACATGTGGAAGGAGGTTCCTTCCGTGAAACCTATCGGGCCGCCTCCACGGTGGAGCCGGCTGGCTTCACAGGCCCCAGGAGCGCATCCACCGGTATTTATTTCCTGCTGGAAGACGGCGATTTTTCCGCTTTTCACCGTATCGCTTCCGATGAAATGTGGCATTTTTATGATGGTACCACCCTGCACATTTATGAGATCACCCCTGAAGGATTGCTGAAAGTGCACCGCCTGGGCAGGAATTACGCCCAGGGGGAACAATTGCAGCTGGTGATACCCGCGGGCAGCTGGTTTGCCTCCTGCGTGGAGGAAACGGGCGGCTTTGCGCTGGTAGGATGCACTGTAGCACCGGGTTTTGACTTCATAGACTTTGAGCTGGCGGGCAGAAAGGAACTCTCGGAATTATTCCCGCAGCATGCAGGATTGATAGCTTTGCTGACAAGATCGTAAGGAACGATTCATTAATTTGTTCTACATTTATACAAAATAACCGAACCCAATGGCAAAAACTGATCTCATGAAGGATCTGGGCCCTATTTCGCAACGTACCATGGCGGATGTAGTGGAAAAGGAGTTGCGCGACTACCTCAAAAAGAAATTGTTTAAACCCGGAGACGCTTTACCCTCAGAACTGGAACTGGCCGATGCACTGGGCGTGAGCCGCAACGTTGTCCGTGAAGCCCTCAGCCGCCTGCGTATGCTGGGCATGATAGAAACTAAAAAACGCCGTGGCATGATCCTTTCCACGCCGGACATCCTCGGATCGTTCGAACGCGTGCTGGACCCGCTGATCATAGATGACAGCACCCTCCAGGACATCTTCGAGCTGCGCCTTACCCTCGAAATGGGCCTCGCCGATATCCTGTACCTGCGTAAAAAGAAAAAGGATATCGCGGAGCTGGAAGCCATTGCCAAAAGCCAGGACCCTGGCGGAAAAGGACAGGCTTTCCGTATCAACAACGAGATCGCTTTCCACGGTAAGATCTACCAGATGACCGGCAACGAAACCCTCATGCGTTTTCAGAACATGCTGCTGCCTATTTTCGGGTATGTGATCAGCCTCGAAAAGGTGCCGCAGATCGGCAAAGTATCGCATGTGGACCTGGTGAATATCCTCAAAGATGGCAGCAAGGAAGAGTTCAGGCAGGGGATGCACGAGCACCTGAAGCCGCATTTTAACCGGCTGAAATAATACATGGAGGCGGCTGGCGGGCAATACCCGCCAGACCGGAAACCTTCACTTAGGACGATCTTTAATTCCCGGAACAACGCTCCCATACTGCTTTCCGGGTTATCGCCCAACCTCTCTCATTACATTATTGCTTACAGATCCGGCCCGGGAAATTCCTCCCTGTCTTCATTGCCATCCGCCGGTGTATGGTTTCCGCTGAGTAATGTGATTCTCAAATCCTTTCCCAAACTGGTTTTCCCGGTTTTTACCCCCGGTATTCCCACCGGGATTGTTACATTATTAGCACCCGGAAGGCACATCAGGGCCCTTCTCCGCTATTATTTTATCAGCTCCGCACAGGCCGTAAAAATCTCCCCGCTTCTCAAAAAAATTCTTTGAAGATTGAAATATTTTCCCCTACTTTTGATATATGTAGGACATATCTACAATAGTACTGTAGTAATCAAATAAAGTTGCAATCAAATTCCATTACTGTCTAAACAGTGATTCGTTATGAACCTGATCCAATCTATCTCTACATTATGGAGGCTGTCACTCATCGTCTCCATCATCCTGCTTCCGCATTTAGCCGGCGCACAATCTGCCGTTACCGGTAAGGTGACGGACTCCACCGGCAGGGCCATCGAGTTTGCCAGCGTGCAGGTGAAAGGTACCACCAAAGGAACCTTTACAGCAGCGGACGGCAGCTTCAGCATCGCCGCACCGGGCAACGCCATTCTCGTGATATCCAACATGGGATTTATTTCCCGGGAGGTACCCGTAAATGGCCAGTCGTCCCTGAACGTACAGCTGCAAACCAATAACCGCACGCTCGAAGACGTAGTGGTGGTAGGTTATATGCAGCAGTCCCGGACCAAGACATCCGCTTCGATATCGAAGCTGAATCCCGCGGAATTGAAGAACACCTCTAATCCAAACCCCGTGCAGGCCATGCAGGGTAAAATTGCCGGGGTGTCCATTCCGATTTCCTCCGGCCAGCCGGGCGCGGGTGCCAGCAACATCATCATTCGCGGCGGTACCAAACTGAACGTGTATGGCACCGGCCTCGGTACTTCCGGTGGCAACTTGTCAAGCGTATCCGGCGGCAGCAACGTATTGTTCGTGATCGACGGTATTTTCCGCAATTCCATGAACGATGTGAACCCGGACAACATCGAATCCATCCAGGTGATGAAAGATGCGGCTTCCACCGCCATATATGGCGCCCAGGGCGCCAATGGCGTAGTGGTGATCAAAACAAAATCGGGAAAGTTCGGCTCCAAAATGAACCTTTCCATCAACCACCGTACTACCTGGGAAACCAAAGCGCGTGACTATAAATATCTCAATGCAACAGATTATCTCCGTCTCGCGCGTACTACGGTTCAAAGTACGTCCGACCGCATTGATAAAAATAACCTGCTGAACAACGGCGGCTTCTCCGCAGGCACCCGTGTATATACCGCCAAAGGCCAGTACGGCAAAAACGTGAATCTCACCGCCCTCTACGACAACATCGTGGCGGTGGAAGGCCAGGCGTATGTAGATGACCTGCTCTCCAAAGGCTGGATGGTAATGGATGATCCCATCAATCCCGGTACCAGGCTGCTGTACGCGGATAACCAATACCAGGATCTTATCTGGAATACCGGCCTTACCAACAATACCAATGTTTCCGTGGACGGCGGTTCCGAAAAGGCGAACTACAATGTGTCCCTCGGTTATACTGATCAGGCCGGCACTTTCGTCGGAACCAATTATAAAAGGTACGATGTACTGGGCAATTTCGGCTTCCAGGCCGCGGATAACTTCCGGATAGACGCATCTGTGAACTATCAGAACGTGCTGCCCAACTACGTGGAAAATTTCACCAACGAACTTACCCGTGGCACACGCCTCACACCGCTTATCCGCATCATGAAAGACGACGGAAATCCCGCTGTGGGCGAGCTGTATTCAGCCCGCAACCGCCTGCACACCATTAAATACGATGACGTACGCTCAAACACGGAACGCCTCATATCCCGCCTCGCGGGTGACTGGACTATCATCAAAGGTCTCCATTTCAGACCCTCTGTTTCTTACCTGCTGCAGGATTACCGGTATATGTTCATGCGCAAAAAAACACCGGAGGATGAGATACAGCCTTCCACGCAGCGCCAGAAAAATGAAAGGACGGATAACTTCCGCCAGGTGATGATAGACCAGGTGCTGCAATACGACTTCTCATTGCAGAACCGTCATAATTTTACTATCCTGGGCGGTTTTAACTTCACCAAAAAGAACAACAGCAGGATAAACATCGGTTCCCAGCGTGCGGCCAACGACTATATTTATACGATCGAGGAACTTCCGGTTATTTCTATCGGCAACGTCCCTACTTCAAACGTAACGGACTTCGGCACAGAGCTGGTGGAAGAGCGTTCCGCGAGTTTCTTCGGGCAGGTGAACTACGATTATGATTCGAAATATATCGTGGGCGCCACCCTTCGTTACGATGGCTTTTCAAACTTTGCTCCCGGCAATAAATACGCTTATTTCCCTTCTGTATCCGCGGCATGGAACATTCACCGCGAGAAGTTCTGGCACATCAAACCGGTAAGCTCCCTGAAACTCCGCGCCAGCTGGGGCGGGTCAGGAGACAGTAACCTGGGTATCACGGATACTTACGGCGGATATTCCACCGTGAATTACGGGCTGGGCTCCGGTATCGTGCGCAGCAACCTGAGCAACCCGAACCTGAAATGGGAAACGACGACCACCACGGATATCGCCATCGAAGCGGGTTTCCTGGAAAACCGCATCAATGTGACTGTGGACTGGTACAATAAACTCACCAAAGACCAGCTGGCAAGCATGCCGCTGCCTTCGGAAGCTCCTTTCCCTTCCATCATATACAACAATGGGGTACTGCAGAACACAGGCTGGGAAGTAGAGATCGGCGGTACCGTGCTCAGAAAGGGCGATTTCACCTGGAACACTAATTTTAGTTTCTCCTATAATAAACAAAGGATTAAAGAGCTGCCGGGCAATGGCCGCGACAAAAACCGCCAGGGCGGGGACCGTGTATGGGACCCTGCGCAGGGCAAAGAAATAGAAGTGGGTGGCTACGCTGAAGGCGAACGACCCTTCGGCCTCTGGGCATACAAAGTGGAAGGCGTATTCTCCACGGACGAAGAAGCCCAAAAATGGAACCAGACGCACAGGGACCTGCTTTCCTCTCCACAGGGCCAGTTGGTGGGCAAACGCGCGGGCGATTTCATTTTTGCGGACCTGAACAGCGATGGCGTGATAGACACCAAGGACCAGGTTTTTATGGGCTACCGTACGCCGGATAAGATCGGTGGCTGGCAGAACAGTTTCAGCTACAAAGGCATTAACCTTCGGGTTTCCCTGGACTACGCCACGGGGCATATGATCAGCAACGGTGCGCTGGCCCGCTCGCTTGGCCAGGGCCGCGCCTTTAACGAAGGCGCGCCGGAGCAGGCGCTTGGTGCGGACATCTGGCAGAAGCCCGGCGACGTAGGTAAAAAATACGCACGTTTCTCTTTTGCGGACTACGATTTCGGGCAGCGCAACTACCTGCGCAACACCAGCCTTGGCGTGAACAACAGCTATTCCTCCGACGTATCCGCCATGATCGAAAAAGGAGACTTCCTCGCTCTCCGCGAGATCACGCTCAGCTACGATCTTCCCAAGGCATGGATGCAAAAGATCCGTTCTACCAGCATGAATGTATTCTTCAGCGTGTTCAACATAGGCTACCTCACGAAGTATACCGGTATCAATCCTGAAACCTACACCGGCTTTGATGCGATTGCTTATCCAAGGCCGAGGCAGTTCTCACTGGGTGGTACACTCCGGTTCTAACCGCAAAAAAATTAAGTTATGAAACCGGGCATGTTATTGCAAGGTTCCATCCGATCTTAAAAAATCAAAATATTAACGGATGAAAAAGATATTCCCATATATACTTGGCTTACTGATCTTCACCAGTTGTGATGCACTGTTGGAAGTAAAACCAGAGTCCTCCATTACGGAAGCAGTTTACTGGCAGAATGAGAGTGATTTTGAGCCTTATCTTACCGGCATTTACCCGTTCATGCGAGTGTTTGCCAACAACGTAACATACGGCACTGAAAGGAGCGAGGAACTTATTTCAGCGTTGAACTCCCGTTTTACCGTGGCTTGGGCGCAGAACCTTACGCCCAGCTCCGGCGCGCTGAACTATGCGGACTGGTACAAGGCAATCGGCCATTGTAATCTCCTGCTGGAAAAAATCCAGGGTTTTGAGTTCGCATCCAATCCTGACCTGAAAAAAAGAATACTGGCAGAAACCTATTGCCTGCGTGCATATTTTTATTTCCACCTTACCCGGATCATCGGGGATACGCCGCTGATGCTGGAAGCCGTGACCGATACCGAAGTGCCGCTGCTGGCCCGTTCTCCCGCTCCCGACGTGCTCCGCCAGATCGTGGCGGACCTGGACGAGGCCATCGCGCAGTTCAGATCCATCAGCGGTTTCACACCTGCGCTGATCCCGTCCAAATACCGTTTCTCCTATGCTTCCGCACAGGCATTAAAGGCTGATGCAAAGCTCTGGAGCGCCAAAGTACTTGGCGGTGGCAATGCGGACCTGAACGCAGCTATCGAAGCGATCGGAGAAGTGGAAAAATCAGGCGCAACATTGAGTGCGGATTTCAAAACCGCCGCCAACTCCCGCGCTTCCTCCAATCGTGAAATGCTGCTGGCCGCCTTCTTCCTGAGAGATGAATCCACTGCGGCGGCAGGAGGAGTACCCGCGGTATCGCATTTCTGCGTAAACGCATTTCCTTTTGAAACCGGCGTACAAGGCGCGGATAACCTGGACAGCATTCCTTTCGCCAAAACCTCCGCCAACGGCCAGGGCGCTTACCAGATAAGCCCCGCATCCAGGGCACTGTTCACCAACACGGCGGACAAACGGATACCCTTTACCTGGGTAACGGAAAGGCAGGGCAACACCCTCAAGATCTCCTGGATCACCAAGTTCACCGGCACCATTTACCCGGACAGCCGCGTGGCAGACAACGATATACCCATGTACCGCCTGGCGGACATCTTCCTGATGAAAGCCGAAGCATATGCGGCGCTCGACCAAACTGCAACTGCAATTGATTATCTTGAAAAGGTAAGACTGCGTGCAGGCACCGGCGAATACACCGGCGCCACGGACAAACTGAGCGTGGAAAGAGAGATACTCAACGAGCGCGGCCGTGAACTGTTCTTTGAGAACAAACGTTGGTACGACCTCGTAAGATTTCACAAAGGCGGTACCATCAACGTATACCAGTATGTACCGAACCTCGTAGGCAAAACCACGCCTTTGTTCTGGCCGCTGAACACCACCGTACTGGCTAACAACAGTCTTATTAAACAAACCGAAGGATATAACTAATATGGAAAAAGTAACAGGACTTATTGCCGCAGCTTTCACTCCCTTTCATGAGGACGGCGCTATCAATCATTCACTCATTCCCGCGCTGGTGGACAAGCTGGTGGAAGACGGCCTGCGGGGTATCTTCGTTTGCGGGTCCAACGGCGAAGGGCCGAACATGACCACCGCCGAAAGAATGGAAGTGGCGGAAGCATTTGTAAAAGCTGCGGGCAAAAGGCTCCTGGTGTTTGTACACGTGGGCCACAGCAGCATCGCCGAAGCGCGTTTGCTGGCCGCTCATGCACAAGCCATCGGCGCAGACGCCATCTCCGCCGTAGCCGCATTTTATTTTAAACCCACCTCTGTGCAGAACCTGGCGGACAGCATGGCACAGATCGCAGCTGCCGCTCCGGAACTGCCTTTCTATTATTATCACATTCCGCACCTTACCGGCGTGGGCATGGATATGATCGAGTTCCTCCGCATTGCGGGGCCTGCTATCCCGAACCTGGCGGGCATCAAATACACTGCTACCTCTTTACAGGAATACCAGTCCTGCCTGGAATATGAAAACGGTAAATTCGATATCCTTTTCGGGCTGGACGAAATGCTGCTGCCCGCCATGGCTGTGGGCGCAAAAGGTGCTATCGGCAGTACCTATACTTTCGCCGCGCCATTATATCTCAAAACCATGGAGCTTTTCAAAGCCGGCCGTATGGACGAAGCCCGCGCTTCTCACGCATACATGGTGGAAGTGATCCGCTACCTGGTGAAATATCCGCCTATCCCCGGCCAGAAAGCCATCATGCAGATGCTCGGCTGGAACCTCGGCCCCTGCAGGCTCCCGCTGACCACCTTCAGCCCGGAGGCCTATAACAGGTTCCAGGGAGAGCTGGCCCGTTTGTCTTTTTTTGACAAGGCGCCCGCGCGGAAAACAGTTCAAACATCTTAATACACCTGCATGCGAATATTGAAAAGATGGTTAGTGGCGGTTGCCTGTTTACTCACTTTGAACGCCTTTGCCCAGCAGGCGCCCGAGTCTTTCTTTTCCTGGAAGGAAGGGGCGCAGCTGCCGGATAAGGACGGCCTGGCCGGCAGTTATGCCGGCGTGAGCAACGGCGCGCTTATCATTGCGGGTGGTGCGAACTTCCCGGGCAATACCCGTCCCTGGGCGGGTGGTGTCAAAACCTGGCACGATTCCGTATGGGTGCTGGAAACACCTGGCGGGCAATGGAAAGCCGCCGGTACATTGCCGCGCCCCATGGGTTACGGCGTGTCCCTCTCCGCGCAGAACGCACTGATCTGCCTCGGAGGCGGTGATGCCGGTTCCAACTACAAGGATGCATTTATACTGCGTTACGCGGACGGTAAGATCACCCGCGAGGCCCTGCCCGATCTGCCGGCGCCCGTGATCAACGCCTGTGGCGCCATCATGAACGGCACGATCTATCTCGCCGGCGGCGTGAACACCCTCAACGGTTCCACAGAGCAACAGTTCTGGAGCCTGAGCCTGGACGCTACCGCCGGAAAGCAGGAATGGAAAGTACTTCCCCCGCTGCCGGGCGCTTCGCGTATGCTGGCGATGGCAGGCACAATGAACGGGAATTTTTACCTGTTCGGCGGTGTACATCAGCCCGCCGGCGCTCCCCGCGAGTACCTGAAAGACTGCTGGGAATACACGCCGGCCACAGGCTGGAAAAAGATCGCGGACCTGCCGCACCCGCTGGCAGCCGCACCCACACCGGCTTATACGGCCGGGCAAAGCCACCTGCTGCTTTTCGGCGGGGACGATGGCAGCAATGCCGCCAAAGTGAACGACCTGAAAGACGAGCACCCAGGTTTCAGCCAGGATGTGCTGGCTTATAATATCATCACAGACACCTGGTCTGTAACCGGTGCCATGCCGGTGAGTAAAAAAGCGGATGCCTCTGCTAACCCGCATGCCAGCGTGTACGCCCCGGTGACTACCCCACTGGTGATCTGGAACGGCACCATCGTGCTGCCCGGCGGCGAAGCCAGGCCCGCGGTGCGCAGCCGTCATGTACTCATGGCCGCGCCACAGCAGCCCGGCGGCAGGTTCGGCGGACTGGACTGGCTGGTGATCGCCCTGTATTTTGTGGTGGTAATCGGCATCAGCGTGTATGTGTCCAGGAAAATGGGAGATACCACGGGCGACTTTTTCCTGGGAGGACAAAAGATACCCTGGTGGGCCGCCGGTCTGAGCATCTTCGGCTCCAAGCTGAGCGCGCTTACTTTCATCGCGATCCCCGCCAAGGCTTACGCCACGGACTGGGTATACATCCTGAACAACCTGATGATCATCGCCGTGGTGCCCATTGTGACGAGTTTTTACCTGCCTTATTTCCGCAAGCTGAGAATTACCAGCGTGTATGAATACCTCCAGGTACGGTTCGACGCGAAAGTGAAACTGCTCGGCAGCCTCACTTTCGTGATATTCCAGCTCAGCCGCCTGGGCGTGGTGATTTACCTGCCCGCGCTGGTATTGAGCACGGTAACGGGCACGAATATATTTTTATGTATCGGGCTCACTACGCTGGTCACGACGGCCTACAGCGTATTTGGCGGCATAGAGGCGGTAGTGTGGACGGAAGTGATGCAGGTATTTGTATTGCTTGGCGGCGCGCTCGTAAGTTTCTTTTTTATGGCCGCCAATACGGACGGCGGCCTCGGGGCATTTTTCTCCGAAGCATCGCAGGCCGGTAAATTCAAAGTGGCGGACCTTGGCTGGAGCATGTCCCAGCCTGTGCTGTGGGTGATAGTGGTAGGCGCCTTCCTGACGAACCTGGTGACGTATACCTCGGACCAGGTGGTAGTACAGCGTTACCTCACCACGGCCACCGAAGGGGAAGCCCGCCGCTCCATCTGGACAAACGCATTGATGGTGATCCCGGCCACGTTTATATTTTTTGGCGTGGGCACGGCCCTTTGGTTCTTCTACCGGCATCACCCGGCAGACCTGAACCCGCATGGCAGAACGGACGATGTGTTCCCCTGGTTCATTTCGCAGCAATTGCCCGCAGGCCTGTCAGGGCTGGTGATCGCGGGGCTTTTCGCAGCCACGATGTCCACCATCAGTTCCAGTATGAACGCCATTGCCACGGTGATCACTACAGATTTTTATAAAGGATTTAAAAAAGACGCAACGGACAAACAAAGCCTCGTATTCGCCAAACGCATCACCATGCTGCTGGGCGCTACCGGCTGCGCCATTGCCGTCTATCTCGTATACCTGCAAAACGTTTCCATCTGGGATCAGTACCTGAAGATCATCGGCCTGTTCGGCGGATGCCTGGCGGGTATGTTCGCTGCCGGTATCTTTTTCCCGAAGATCAACAGCAAAGGCATATTTATCGGGTTTATCCTCAGCAGCATCGGCCTCTTTTTTGTGCAGCGCAGCGAATCGATCAGCTTTTTCCTCTACCCGCTGTTTGCCGTGATCGGCTGCGTGGTGATGGGATACATTTTTAGCCTTATTTTCCCGGAATCAAAAGACAAAACACAAATAGCATCATGAAAAAAATTCTCAGCATAGCCGTTATGATCATCGCCTGCTTACCCGTTTGGGCACAGGTGACCGTTTACGAATCAGGTACAGAAGGATACAAATCATTCCGTATACCGGGCCTGGTGAAGCTGCCGGATGGCACGCTGCTGGCCTTTGCGGAAGGAAGGGTAGGCGATGCGAACGACTTTGGGAATATAGACATCGTGGTGAAAAAAAGCAAAAACAATGGGAAGACCTGGAGCCCCCTCCGGTTAGTAGCCGACAACAAGGATATGCAGGCCGGTAACCCCGCTCCCGTAGTGGACCTCACCGACCCTGCCTATCCCCGCGGCCGCGTTTTCCTTTTTTACAATACCGGCAACAATCATGAAAGCGAAGTAAGAAAAGGCAACGGCCTGCGCGAAGCATGGTACGTAACATCTTCAGATGGAGGCGATACCTGGGATGCACCGGTGAACATCACCGCCATGGTACACCGTCCCAAACAGGCGCCTTACAACTTCACGGAAGACTGGCGTTGTTTTTTCAATACCCCCGGCCACGCCATGCAGTTCACCACCGGCACCTTCAAAGGCCGCATCTATGTAGCCACCAATCACTCCGCCGGCGATCAGCAGCCCCGCTTTATGGAATACCGGGCGGGCGGATATTATTCGGATGATCATGGTAAAACCTTCCGGATCAGCGAAGACGTGAGTTTCCCCGGCGGCAACGAAGCCATGGCCACTGAGCTGGGCAATAACAAACTGATGCTGAACGTACGCAACCAGCAGAAAAACGTCAAAGCCCGCATCATTGCCATCAGCAGCGACGGCCGCAGCTGGGACACCGCTTATTACGACCACAACCTGCCGGATCCCGTTTGCCAGGGCAGCCTCATCACGCTGGGTTTCAAAAAAGGCAAAGCTATCCTCGCATTCTCCAACGCCGCCGATACCCTGAACCGGGATAACCTCACCCTGCGCATCAGCCAGGACGAAGGCAAAACCTGGACGCAGCGTTACCCGATAGACAGCACCGGCGAAAAGAACAATTCCGCCTATTCGGACATCCTGGCCATCGGCAAAAGGGAGATCGGCATCCTCTACGAAAAAGACAAATACAGCCGCATCATTTTCACCACCCGGAAGTATAAGAAGTAAGATTTTCCAAAAATTATTGCCTGATAACCTCCTGATTTTGCTATTTTTCAGGATTAATCAAGCAATATGAGCAGAAGAAAGTTTCTCCGGCAGTCCGCTGTACTGTCATCCGCTATCCTGTTGCGCCCCGCGCTGAGCTGGGCAGGCACCCAGGATTTTCCTGTAGTGCGCATCCCCGCTGCACAAAGAAAGTTCCGCAGCGAAGCGGTGGAAAAGGCCATAGCCGCCGTTAAAAGCAAAAGCAAAAACCAGGAGCTGTCCTGGCTTTTTGAAAACTGCTTCCCCAATACGCTGGATACCACCGTTGAATTTACCAACAACGGCCGCCCTGACACCTATGTGATTACGGGAGATATAGACGCCATGTGGCTGAGAGACAGCACCGCCCAGGTGAGTCCTTACCTGCCATTGGTGAAGGAAGACAAAGAGCTTCAACACCTCATTGCCGGTGTGATCAACCACCAGGTGAAGTGTATCCTCAAAGACCCCTACGCGAACGCGTTCTATAAAGACGAAAACAAACAGGGCGAATGGAAGACCGATATCACGGATATGAAACCCGGCATCCACGAGCGTAAATGGGAGATCGATTCACTCTGTTATCCTATCCGCCTCGGGTATATGTACTGGAAAAACACCGGCGATACCGCCCCGTTTGACGAGGCATGGAAAAACTCCATCATCAGCACCGTCAAAACATTTAAGGAGCAGCAAAGGAAAGACGGCCCCGGCCCTTATCATTTCCAGCGCAATACCTCCTGGGCAACGGACGGTGTACCTTTGAGCGGCTACGGTTACCCCGTGAAGCCCGTCGGCCTCATCTGCTCCATCTTCAGGCCCAGCGACGATGCTACCATCTTCCCTTTCCTCATACCTTCCAATTTCTTCGCGGTGGTAAGCCTCCGGCAGGCCGCTGAAATGGTGCTCGCTTTCCACAAAGACGCAAAGCTGGCGGCGGAATGCCGCGCGCTGGCCACGGAAGTGGAGCAGGCCATCCAGAAGTACGCGATCGTTTCACATCCGCAATTCGGCAAAGTATATGCATTTGAAGTGAACGGCTTCGGCAGCTTCAACCTCATGGACGATGCGAACGTGCCCAGCCTGCTGGCCCTGCCGTACCTCGGCGCGGTAAAGGCGAACGATCCCGTGTATGCGAACACGCGCAAACTGATCCTTTCCAAAGAAAACCCTTTCTTCTTCGAAGGCAAGGCAGGCAAAGGCATTGGCAGCCCGCATACCGGTATGCAGCGCATCTGGCCCATCAGTGTGGTGATGCAGGGGCTTACCAGCAACAACGAAGCAGAAATAAAACAATGCCTGGCCACTTTGCAGAAATGCCATGCCGGCAAAGGGTTTATGCATGAATCCTTCCAAAAGGACGATCCCGCACAGTTCACCCGCGCATGGTTCGCCTGGGCAAACACGATCTTCGGCGAGTTCATCTGGAAAGTATACCGCGAAAGGCCGCACTTGCTGGCATAAGCGATTATTGCTTATTTTTAATTGTCTTATAACGTACCCGATCCCTTATGGAGAATAAGCAAAATGCCTATTTCATCACCAGGTGGCAATCCCAGATCAAAAAAGGACTGTTTGAATATATCATTATGCTCCTGCTGCAAAAGAAGGAACGGTACGGTTATGAGCTTATCAGCGAGATCAAGAAACTGGCTGATATGGACATTGCCGAAGGCACTATTTACCCGCTGCTGAGCCGCCTGAAAAAAGAAAAGCTGGTGGAAAGCCGCTGGGTGGAAATGGATGAGGGCGTGCCCCGCAAATATTATAAGCTGACGGACCAGGGGAACGAATACCTGGAAACGATGTATCAATATCTCGGTGAACTGATGCAGGCTATTACGGACCTGAAGGATGTTTAAAAAACAGGAAATGAACGGCGACAAGAAATATATACTTTCCCTTGATCTGGGTTCCAGCGCGGCGGGCGCAGTGCTGTTCAGCCGGCAGGGCCAGGTGGTGAAGCAGCTGCAAAAGGAATATGAAAAATATTACCCGCAGCCCGGGTGGATAGAAGTGGACCCGAACGAGATCTGGTACACCATGCTGTCCGTCATGGAAGAGCTGATCGCCTCTGCCGGCATCCGGGCTTCCGAGATCGCCGGCATCGGTATTGCGAACCAGCGTGAGACCACCGTAATTTGGGACCGCGCCACCGGCGAACCGGTATACAATGCCATACCCTGGCAGGACAGGCGTACGAGCAAACTGGTGGACGAGTTCCGCTACCAGGGTTTCTCCGGCCTCGTACAACGCAAAACCGGCCTCATCCTCGACGCTTATTTTTCCGCCAGCAAAATATCCTGGATACTCGATCATGTGCACGACGCGCGCATCCGCGCGGAGCAGGGTCAGCTGGCTTTCGGCACTATAGACGCATGGCTGATATGGAAACTGACCGCGGGCAAAACCCACGTAAGCGACCTGACCAACGCGTCCCGCACCATGCTGTTCAATATCCATACGCTGGAATGGGACCAGGAGCTGCTGCGCCTGTTCAACATCCCGCACCAGCTGCTGCCCGCTATTTGCAGCAACAGCGAAGTGATCGCCCACACCGCCCCCGGTATCCTGGAAGCCAGCATTCCCATTGCCGGCGTGGCGGGAGACCAGCAGGCCGCCCTCTTCGGGCAGATGTGCCTGGAACCGGGGATGGTAAAAAATACTTACGGAAGCGGTTGTTTCGCTTTGATGAACACCGGTTCCAAACCTATCGTGTCCGACCATCACCTGCTCACCACCATTGCCTGGCGGATAGGGAACAATGTCACGTATGCGCTGGAAGGCAGCGTGTTTGGCGGCAGCTCCGTATTCCGCTGGATCAGGGACGGGCTGGGGCTGATAGAATCCACCGCTGAAATAGAAGCCCTCGCGCAAACCGAGCCGGACAACGGCGGCGTATTGTTCGTGCCTTCGCTTTCCGGCCTGGGCACCCCGCACTGGGACCCTTACGCCCGGGGCATGATCATCGGCATTACGAGGGGCACCTCCAGCGGCCACATTGCCCGCGCCGCGCTGGAGGGCGTAGCCCTGGGCATCGCGGATGCGCTGGATGCCATGGAGAAAGACAGCGGCCGGGCTATTACCGAACTGCGGGTAGATGGTACCTCGGCCACCTACGACTTTTTTATGCAGATGCAGACGGACATCCTGCAATACCCCGTGATGCGGCCGCGGGTAATGCCCGCCAGCGCCACGGGCGCTGCTTACCTGGCCGGGCTGGCCACCGGCTTCTGGACCCTGCAGGAAATAAAAGACCAATACACGATCGCGAGGGTATTCAGCCCCACCGTACCGGTAGATACCCGGCTGCGGGAAAAATGGCAGAAAGCCATTGCCCGGGTGAAGAACTGGGATCTGTAGGCGGCCGGCAGATCACCGGCATGTTTGCCAACCAGTTTGTAATCATGGGTACGTTGCGTAAATGACCGCAGTCAGACGCGATATATTTGAGACGATAGTTACGACAGTTATAATATAAGGCGGAAGGGGAAACCTCTTCCGCCTTTTGTTTTCTTTCACATTCTTTCAATAATTTCAAAAAAACTTTAAAATGCTTTCAAATTCCATCGTAATGTTATAACTTCCAACCAAATATCCGCGTCAAACGTTATCAATCATAACCTACTAATATTCAGAAAATATGAGCCTTAACAGAAATTTCTCCCGAACCTGCCGTAAAATCGATTAAATTTGCCAGTATCGGATTACGATGTATATTGTATAATAATGCCTTTTGAACATACATAGAGAAAATGAACCGCATAGAACAACTGAAAAAGATCGGCAATAACGAGGAATGGGATGTAGTCGTGATAGGAGGAGGGGCCACGGGGCTGGGTGCTGCGTTGGAAGCTACTACCAGGGGATATAAAACACTGCTGCTCGAACAATCTGATTTTGCAAAATCCACGTCCAGTAAAGCAACAAAACTACTTCACGGCGGCGTCCGTTACCTGGCGCAGGGCGATGTGGCCCTTGTCAGGGAAGCCAGCATAGAGCGCGGCCTGCTGCTGCAAAACGCTAAACATCTTGCCAGGAACCTTTCTTTTGTAATACCCGCCTACAGCTGGTGGGAAGGGGTTTTTTATACCGTCGGGCTGAAAGTGTACGACTGGATGGCCGGGCGCCTCAGCCTCGGCGATTCCATTCACCTTTCCCGCAAAAAGACGATGGAAAAACTCCCCGGCCTCAAAGAAGACGGCCTTGCCGCCGGCATCCTTTACCACGACGGGCAGTTTGACGATGCCCGGCTGGCGGTGAACCTCATGCAGACCATCTACGACAAAGGCGGCATCGCCCTCAATTATATGAAAGTGACCAGCCTGAAGAAAAACGGCGGCGGTCAGCTGGGCCTCATCACCGTGGAAGATACCGAAACGGGACGCAGCTATGTCGTTCATACCAAAGGCATTATCAACGCCACCGGCGTGTTTGTGGACGATATCCTGGAAATGGATGACCCCACCATCAAACGTAAGATCGTGGCCAGCCAGGGCGTACACCTCGTGCTGGACCGCAGCTTCCTGCCGGGCGAAAACGCGCTCATGATCCCCAAGACCAGCGACGGCCGCGTATTGTTCGCCGTGCCCTGGCATAATAAAATAGTGGTAGGCACTACGGACAACCCGGTGAACGAGATCAGCCTGGACCCCGTAGCCATGGAAAAAGAGATCGGTTTTATCCTGGAGACCGCCGGCCAGTACCTTGAAAAAACGCCCACCCGCGCGGACGTAAAAAGCGTCTGGGCCGGCCTGCGCCCCCTCGCCAAACCGGAGAAGAGCGAAAAAACAAAAGAGATTTCCCGTAATCATAAGATCATGGTGTCCGCCACCGGCCTGGTCACCATACTGGGCGGCAAATGGACCACCTACCGCAAAATGGGCGAAGATGTGATAGACAGGCTGGAGAAAGTGAAACAATGGCCCGTTACCCAATCCGTAACCCGCCACCTGGCCGTCCATGGTTCCGCACAAAAGCTGGACGAAAAAGATCCTTTATATTATTACGGCTCCGATGCGGCCGGGGTGAAAAACCTGCCGGGCGCCGGGGACGTAATCAGTAGTTCCCTGGGCATTGTAAAAGCACAGGTGCTCTGGGCGGTGCGCACCGAAATGGCGCATACGGTGGAAGACGTGCTGGCGCGAAGGACCCGCGCCCTGTTCCTGGATGCGGAAGAAGCCCTGCGCGTAGCGCCCGGGGTCGCATCCATCATGGCGGAAGAAACCGGCAAAGACAAACAGTGGGAAGAAGAACAGGTACGTTCTTTCCGGGAGCTGGCCAGAACGTACCTGTTACAATAGATAATTACATCCACTTTACTTTTTCTTCAAGCGGCTTCACGCGCCTGCCGGTGCGTGGAGCTTCGTCTGTATACCCGAGATATAAAAATCCAAGTACTTTATCTTCATCGCGGAGGCCCAGGTAATCCTGCATGGCGGGGTGATAGGTCATGCCGCCGGAGCCCCAGTATACGGCCAGTTGTTTGGCGGTGGCGCCCAGCCAGAGGTTCTCCACTGCGCAGGCTGTTGCCGCGATCTCTTCAATCTCCGGGATCTTGGTATTGGAGCCGCGTTTCATGCAGATGGCTATCACGTGGCTGGCGAGGTCTCCCTGCGTTTTCAGTTTCTCGTAACTGCCCTCTGTGAACAGGTTGGCCGGTGTGTAGGTTTTGTACAGTTCTGCGTGCGCGGTACAGAATTCCTGTACTTTATCGCCCCCGTACACCACAAAATACCAGGGCTCGGTGAGGCCGTGGGTAGGCGCCCAGTCCGCGAGCTGCATCAATTCCTGTACCGTTGCGTCGTCCACCTTTTTGCCGTTCATGCTGGTAGGTTTTACCGTGCGGCGGTGGGTAATGATCTGTGTGATATCGTTCATGCTGTTGTATTGTCGATTTGTTGTTTAAATAGTTCGGGCAGCCGCGCAACTTTGCGGGTCTTGTAGTCAAAACACACCATGCCGGTTTTGGCTTCCGCGACAATGATCTGTTTGCCGTCGCGGGTGGTGCTCAGGCGGTAATACAGGTCGTAACCCAGGCTGCTCAGTTCGTCCGCGGCCACTTCCACGGTGAGCGCATCGCCGTAAAATCCTTCGCCCTTGTACATCACGGCCAGGTCCGCCATGATCAGCGAAGTGCCGAAAAAGTCCAGCTCGGTGCAGCCGAGGGACCCGAGGTATTGCATCCTGGATTCGTGCAGGATGGACACGATCGCGTCATTACCCAAATGCCCGCCGTAGTTCACATCCGTGATCCTCACCGGGATGACGGTGCTGAAGCGGAAAACGGCCGGCATATCGATCTTAACTCTTGCCATGCTGTTGTTGTAAAAATGTGATCAGTTTTTTAAAAGCCTTTGCCCGGTGGCTGTATTGGTTTTTCTCCGAAAGCTCCATCTCCGCGAAACTTTTGCTCCCGCCCAGCGGCTGAAAGATGGGATCGTAACCGAACCCTTCGCCGCCTTTTCTTTCATGGAGGATTTCACCTTCCGCCACGCCTTCAAACTGGTGCTCGGCGCCGTCGATGATCAGGGAAATAACGGTGCGGAAACGCGCACTGCGGCCGGTTTTGCCTTCCATCAGGCGCAATACCTTGTCGATATTGTCCGGGGCGCTTTTCTGCTCGCCGGCATAACGGGCGGAGAGCACGCCGGGCTCGCCGTTGAGTGCGTCTATCTCCAGGCCGGTGTCTTCCGAAAAGGAGTTTTTGCCGGTCATGTTAAAAATGACGGTGGATTTCTCCCGCGCGTTTTCTTCCAGCGTATCGTGCGGCTCGGGAATGTCTATATCGATGCCCGCTTCCTCCAGGGTAATGATGGAAAACTCGTTGCCGAGCAGCGAGCGGATCTCTTTGATCTTATTGTTGTTGTTCGTGGCGAATACGAAAGTCATATGTCTTTACTTGCTGTCCGCGAAGATACTTGCGGCGCGTTGGTTTGAAGATTAAATACCGAATAATTGTTTCAGTCCCATCCAAAGACGGCCTTTCAGGGCTTTGTCTGTTGCAATCAGTTGCAATTCGTCAGAATAAAGACAGGGGAGCTGTTCATGCGTCTCCAGCTGGTAGGCTTGCATCGGCGGAAGCCCAATGTTGGCGGGCGGTACCGCGAAAATGATGCATTGGCGGAAGGGGACTGCATTTTTATAACCGGCGAGGGTAAGGCCCGGGTAAGTTGCCGCGTTCACCAATGCAACATCCTGCATTCCGAGTTTGCAGGCATTCAAAATATTGGTGAGGAGATTGAATAATTCCTCATTTAAATATGCTTCGCTTTCGTTTTGTATCAGCAGCAGGATGTTTTTTTGATTTTCGCCTAAATATTTCACTTTGGGCAACGCTTTCTCCGTGACGGGAGCCGCCTTGCGCGCCTCTGGGATGATAGGCTGGTCGTACATTTGCGCTAAAAGATAAGGGTCCAGCTCCAATTGCTCAAGGCTCATAAATATTGTGTTAAGGTTTAATGTGACGATCCCTTCTCGGGGAAAAAACGTTTATTTGCGGATCGTTCGGTGGAACGGTACCTGCTTAAGAAAGTGTAAAAATATTGAGATTAAACTGATAAACCATGATGGCAGTTGAGCATCCCACCGCTAAATCTACAGTAATGGAAGAGGCGAAGAGAAGAATTAAAGTCACCAAAACAACAAATAGCCGCCTGGCTGAAGTGGATTTTAACAATCTGGTTTTTGGTAAAAAATATGCCGACCATATGCTGGTGGCGGATTTTGACGGAAAAGAATGGAAAAACGCAGAGATCCTGCCTTTTCAGAACCTGAGCGTAAGCCCTTCAAACGCCGCCTGGCATTACGGGCAGGCTATTTTTGAAGGCATCAAGGCGTATAACGACCAGGAAGGCAATCCCATGATCTTCCGCCCTTACGACAACTATGCGCGTTTTAATAAAAGCGCGGAAAGAATGGGTATGCCCGATGTGCCTGAATGGCTGTTCGTAGGCGGTATGGCCATGCTGATAGACCTGGACAGGCAATGGGTGCCCTCAAACGAAGGCTGCTCCCTGTACCTGCGTCCTTTTATGATTGCGGCTGACGAGTTCATTGGTGTACGCCCTTCGGACACGTACAAATTTGCGATCATCAACAGCCCTTCAGGGCCATATTTTAATAAACCCATCCACCTGCTGGTGCAGGACAAATACATCCGCGCATTCCCCGGCGGTGTGGGCTATGCGAAAGCGGCCGGCAACTACGGCGGCGCCATGTACCCCACCATGCAGGCCCGCAAGGACGGTTACGACCAGATCCTGTGGGTGGACGGCCACGAATACAAATGGCTGCAGGAATGCGGCACGATGAACGTGTTTGTGATCATCGGGAACCGGGCCATTACCCCTGATCTTACGAACGGCACTATCCTGGCCGGCGTTACCCGCGCCAGCGTGATGGATGTGCTCACGGATATGGGCCTGGAAGTGGAGGAGCGCCCGGTGTCCATCGAAGAGGTGGTGGCCGCTTACGAAAACGGCACCCTGCGCGAGGTATTCGGCACGGGTACTGCCGCGAGCGTGGCTTACGTGGAGCAGCTGGATTATAAAGAGCACAGGATCAGTATGGATACCACCCAATACGAGATCGGCGCCGAGGTGATCAGCCGCCTGGATGCGATCCGTACCGGGAAAGCGGAAGACAGCCGCAGTTGGAATTTCCACATCTGATGATGTCATGATATTACGTCGCAAAGGGCCCTGTAAGGGGCCCTTTTTTATTGGTCTTAGCCGTTAGTTAAAACGATGCACTTTAGTGGAAGGGCTTTAGTAATGCGGGAAAATCTACCACAGAACCGGCCTTGTTTGTGGCGTCGTTGTGAAAAAGGCCGTCATTGCGAGGAGCCGCGGGGGATTTGTGCGGGAGCCGCGACGAAGCAATCTCCATATCCTGGCGTACATCCATCCGATGGAGGAGATTGCTTCGTCGCCCCACCCACTTTTAGCGCTGCGGCTCCTCGCAATGACAGGCTTTGGGCTAGCTTGGGGCACTAATGTGGAGGATCAGCGCCGGGTCTACACCGGGTTTAAATCGGGTCTACATCGGGTCTACATCGGGTCTACATCGGGTCTACATCGGGTCTACACCGGGTCTATACCGGGTCTATATCGGGTCTACACCGGGTTTGCACCGCAAATCATTGTAAGCCTATATCAGGACAAGACCGGGCAAAATGCCCGCTAACCTTTGTCTAACTCACTGTAACCTTTATAAAAGCCGGTGTAACCTTTGTCTAACCTTTATGTAACCTTTATGTTTTTTGGGAAAAAAGGCACTGATCGTCACCGTTGAAGTATAGATACTCCATGGATACTCCTGGGATACGCCTAGGATAGTGTATGGGGAGTGTATGGATGGGTACTTTTGTCATGAGCATGACAATTGGTCTCTAATAGTAGTCTAAGAGTAGTGATAGTGTAGTAGAGTAGTCTAAGAGTAGTGTAATAGCAGTAGTGAAGTAGTAGCGAAGCTGTTCCTAAGCAGTACAGAAGTAGTAAACAAGTAGTAAAGGCTGGGCGGGCATTTTTCCGGGATGCCTGTTGCCCGGATGCTTCCCGGTTTGTATCTTTGCGGACTTATGACGATTGCCGGTTTTAAAACTTCGCTGGACCAACAGTTGCCGCCTGCCGGGCTTACGCCGGCTTTGCTGGCGCTTTGGTGGGATGGTAAGGGGGATTGGGACCGGAGCCACGATATCGCGCAGGAAGACCATTCCCGGGCAGGTTCCTGGGTGCATGCCTATCTTCACCGCAAGGAAGGAGACCAGGGCAATGCGGCTTACTGGTACGCAAGGGCGGGCAAAGCGGTTTTCCGTGGTGCCCTGGAAGCAGAGTGGGAGCAGATTGCGGGGGATTTATTGTTGGAAAATGCCGGTTAATCCCGCTTTTTTCTAATTTTCTCTTTCACAATTTTGGTTTCTAAATAGAAAGTGATACCTTTGCCCTCCCAAATTCTCACAATGGGCTATTTGGATGTAATTGTAAACAAGCAGAAAAATATAAATTAGGTAAGAATGCCTACAATACAACAATTAGTAAGAAAAGGAAGAGAAATTATCCGGGCCAAGTCCAAATCCAGAGCGTTGGATGCTTGTCCTCAGCGTCGTGGCGTATGCACCCGTGTGTACACAACCACCCCTAAGAAGCCGAACTCCGCTTTGCGTAAGGTGGCGAAAGTGCGCCTCACCAACAAGATCGAGGTGATCGCTTACATCCCGGGTGAAGGCCATAACCTGCAGGAGCACTCTATCGTACTGATCCGCGGCGGCAGGGTGAAAGACCTTCCGGGTGTTCGTTACCATATCGTTCGTGGTTCTTTGGATACCGCCGGTGTGAAAGACAGGAAGCAGAGCCGTTCCAAGTATGGTACCAAAAAGGAAAAGGCTAAGAAATAATCAATTATAAATAGTTACAATTTTTCTAATAAATGAGAAAGCAAGCTGCGAAAAAATTACCCCTGGCTCCGGACCCAAGATTCCAGGACAAGCTGGTAACCCGCTTCGTGAATAACATCATGGAACAAGGGAAAAAAAGCATTGCCTACAGAATTTTCTATGATGCAGTAGACCGCGTTAGCCAGATGACTAACGAAAACGGATATGAGATCTGGAAAAAAGCATTAACTAACGTTACTCCTGCCGTAGAAGTGCGCAGCCGCCGTATCGGTGGCGCCACCTTCCAGATCCCCGCTGAAGTACGCGCTGACCGTAAGGTGTCCCTGAGCATCAAATGGCTGGTACGTTACGCCGGTGAAAGGAACGGTAAGAGCATGGCTGAGAAACTGGCTAACGAAATCGTTGCCGCCAGCAAAGGTGAAGGCGCCGCTTTCAAAAAGAAAGAAGATACCCACCGTATGGCTGAAGCGAACAAAGCTTTCTCCCACTTCAAAGTTTAGTACATTCCCGCCCCTGGCGGTATGCATATAACTCAGCGAACATCCCCCGGATATCGGGGGATGTTCGCTTTTTTGTATATTTCCACCCATGAAATCCACCCTTATACCTGTGCTGATCGTCAGCGCCGCTGCCGGTCTTTATTTTACCCTGAGTTTTACCTTCCGTGAAGATTATTCCCTGGGCGCTTACCTCCCCGGGTATGTGCTCACCCTCAGCTACCTGATCGTCAAGTGTTGCAGCGTGCCCCTGGGGTTCAATAAGATACGCATCCGCCTGACCTGCTCCTTCATTCTCTACACCATCCTGATCTGCCTGTATTATTACCCGCTCTGGTGGGCTTTTCTCAGCAAATTCAGGGACAACGATTTTATGCATATCCTGATCATCATCACCCTCACAGAGTTCCTACATACCTATCGGTCGTACTTTTTCCCCCGCGCCAAATAAGAAAGGGCCGTTCCAAAAGGAACAGCCCCCTCACAAAACCAGACATATACCTTTGAGGTCAAAAGTATGTCTGCTGGCACTGTAGCCAGCGTACCCGGTTTTTCAACATTATTTAACGTTGACGAGTACCTTGATTTTTCCGGTGCCTGAAGGCAACTCCTGCAAAGCCTTCCCGATTACCTGGCCGGCTTTGATCTTTTCAGGATCGGCTTTCATGGCGTAACCTTTTTTGCTGGAAGTGACCAGCAGGTCGCCACGTTTGATCGGCCCGCCTTCGTCGCACACTTTGGTGGGTATTACGCCCACCACGCCCATCGGGATCATATCCGTGATATCTTCCACACCTTCCACTTCCGTGAGCAGCACGCCCGGTTTGGTGGCGTATACGCCGGCTACCAGGGTGGAGTAGGGAGTGGTGGATTTTTCCATCGTACGGTCCGTACTGGTGGAGATCACCATTACATCGCCCGGCTCATATTCGCCGATGGCGCCGGTTACGTCAAAAGCTTCGGCAATATCTGCCCCGCTGTTTTGAGTACCGCCGTTGAAGAAGCCCCTGCCAGCTGCGTTGATGCGGGCTACGTTCACTGTTCCGGGGTTGCCGGATTTGAACACCGCGATGGAGCCGTTGCTGTGCTGTTCTACGGTGAGCGCGGGGTTGGTGTTGCCGGTATTGAAATTCACAAAGCGCGCGGCTCTGCCCTGGCCGAAGTTGGGCACCCAGGCGTAGATAGCCGCACCGGTCCCGTCCGCGGTGGTTTCCACACCGTCTCCGCCGTTGCTGGCATTGGCGGTAATACCGTTGCCGTTACCGTCCGCAATTGCGATAATTGCAGGGCCGTTGCCTGCGGGGTTGCTGGAATGGAAAAGGCCTGCAAAGCCGCCAGTGCCGGAAGAAATACCGTATATCCCCGCCGTTCCGAAGTTGGAGAACTGGGAGTTCACTTCCCCGCGAACAGCCGCTTTGGTACCGGTAACCCTATCTACCTTGAAGTTACCCGCAATACCGTTACCTACGGTAGTTACGGTGATTGCATCGCTGATATTGTCTTCATTGAAAATATTGAAACGCCCCGCCCTGCCCGTGGCAAAAGAGGGCACCCAGGCATATAAAGCGTTCCCCGCGCCGTCGATATTGGTTTCTACGCCGTTGCCATCTTTGCTGGCATTGGCGGTAATGGCATTGCCGTTCCCGTCGGTAATCGCTACCAGCGAGGCGCCGTTCCCCGCGGGATTGGATGCATGGAAGAGCCCTGCAAAGCCGCCGGTGCCAGAGGATATGCCGAATACACCGGCCGCCCCAAAGTTGCCGAAGATGGTTTTTACTTCGGCGCGCACGGCAGCAGCTACACTATTGGTATTATCCACCAGGAATGAAGCGGCATTGCCCTGCGTGTTGTCGGGAATATTGCCGTTGCCGTTGGTTTCCACCTCCAGTACGTTGCCCATGGTATTGGTCTGGTTAAAGTTCTCGAACCTGCCCGCACGGCCGGTGCTGCCATTCAGCCCTACCTGCCCGAGCACGCCTACGGCGGTGCCGGTGGCATTGGTAGCGATGAAACCGCGCACGCCGTAACCACCCCCATCATTACGGCCTACTACCGCGCCTGCAATATCGCTGGTAGTGCGGCCTACCACCGCTTCTCCACCCGCGGTGTTATCGCCTATAACACCAGCGGAAGTTACGGCGCTGGTTATACCATGCACCGCAAAACCAGCGGCGGTTGAGCTGCGTACGCCCGCGCCGTTACCCGAGCTGGTGACGTTCACAACTGTTCCGTTGCCTACTGTGTTGGCAGTCAATACACTATTGTTATTTGCGTTGTTGAAGATGGCTATATTGGCAGGGGTGCCGTTGTTGCTCGTAGCTGTGAGGCCGGTACCGGTATTACTGTTGGCATAAACGCCGGTGCCACCGGCAGATGCATTACCGTAAACGCCGAGACCATTAGGCGTAGTGCCGTACACGCCCCAGCCTGAGCCTGCCTGTGAGCCGTACACGCCCACACCAAGGCCGCCAGTGCCGTTGTTGATCCCTCTTACGCCGGCAGAAAAACCGCCGGGCGATGCGCTGCTCACAATACCCCTGACGGCTGCAATGTTGGAAGTAGCCGTGTTGTTGATGCCCTCAATGGAGGTGCCGTCACCATCATTGGTGATGGAAAACAAGGTACCGGCATTATTTTCTGTGGTCACAAAAGGCAGTACAAAACCGCCGCCGCCGGGGATGGTAGCGGGCGTCCAGCTAACGCCGTTGAATTTTAATACCTGGTCCAGGACGGGCGCGGCGTTTGTAACCGGCTTGCCTTGTAACGCTACTACCAGGGGGCTGGGATAGGTGCCGCCAAGATCACCGCTTGCCGGGCCAGCAAGGGCACCGGCAGGGCCAACGGGGCCGGCAGGACCGGCAGGGCCGGCAGGGCCGATCGGACCAAGAGGGCCAGCCGGACCAACCGGACCAGCAACACCAGCGGGACCAACCGGGCCAAGCGGGCCAGCTACACCAGCGGGGCCAATCGGACCGGCAGGGCCAGCAGGACCAGCCAGGCCAGCGGGACCTGCAGGACCAACGGGACCAGGGGCCCCTATGTCTCCGGCCGGACCAACCGGGCCGTCAGCACCAGCGGGACCTACAGGCCCCACAGGGCCGGCCGCACCTACCGGGCCGGCGGGACCAGCCGGTCCTACCGCACCGGGTGCCCCGGGTAAGCCCATCGCGCCGGGAGCACCAGCGGGGCCAGCCGGACCAACGGGGCCGGGAGTACCATTGGCGGAAAACTGTGCAAAGGGTACGCTCATCAGCTGGTTAGCGCCAATGGATACGAAGCCGCTGCCGGGGTTCACTTCCACCTGCAGGAACTGGTTCACGTCTCCCCAGGGAACGGCCGCGAAAGTGCCGGTAACGGGTGTACCGCGTCCTACCTGTAAGTTGAACAGCCCGAGGCTATTGGTATTGGTGGCATGTGTTTCCTGGTATTGTACGGGACCCGCGGCGGACCCGCCACGGATGGTGAACCGTACCGTCAAAGGCTGGCCGGACAGCACGGTGCCGTTGTTGTTGCGGGCCACTGCCTGGTAGTTAAAACCAGACAGGCCGTTCTGGGAAAAACTCTCCTGCGTTATGAGCAGAAGCATGGATATAGCAAGGAATAATATTTTTTTCATGGTGCTCAGTTTTTGGGTTTGGGGCTGTTGTCCGGACCCTGGTCAGGTTTAGGGGTGATGGTTTTTTTCAGGGCCTCGCGCTGTGCTTCTATTTCCTTATTTGCTTCAGTAGCAGGTTTGGAAGAAGACAGGTTTGCCGTTGAAGCTTTTTGCACCGGGCGCGGAGCAGCGCTGCCCGCTGGCTTCTGGTAGTTGGTGAAGATCCGGGCTCTAATGGCTTCGCTGCTGGAAAGAGTGGCCTCTACGGGCTTTGCCGCCAGCGGGGAAGCGGTTGCTTTGAGCTTAGCCTGATCGCTGGCATAACTGGGGAACAGCACGTCCCTCGTTTTTTGCTGCGCACTGGCAGCATAAATGCCGGCCACTGTCAGGAAAATGATGAACAGGAATATTGCTTTCATATCGAAGTGTTTGTGAGGTTTTATGATTATCTGTTGACGAAGGGTGAGTACATGAGCGTGAAGTTGAAGCTCCTTCTCCTGATCTGGCTGGTGCCGGTGGGCATGAGGTAAGCCACGTCCACCTGGAATCCCTGGATGTTTACGCCGATGCCGGCGGTAAAATGCTGGCGGTTGCCCTTGTCAGGGTGCTCGTAGAAGTAACCCGTGCGCACAAAGAACTTCCGCTGGTAGTTGTATTCCATACCGGCAGCCACGGAGAACTCCCTGAGCTCTTCCTGGAATCCGCCCGGCGCATCGCCAAAGGAGGAGAAGACGGCATCCGCCACGCCCCTGTTGGGGTCTTTTCCTTTTTCGATCTCGTTGGTAGGCACGCCGTTGATGTCCAGCTTGTAAATGGGCGGGGTGGGCACCAGGAGTTTGTTCACGTCCGCGGCCAGGGTGAAGGTGTGATCTTCCGTATGCACAAAGGAGTACCCGCCGCCGATGCGCAGGTTCATGGGCAGGAAGGTCTTTTTGGTATTATCGTCCGAATACCTGAGCCTGGAACCGAGATTCGTAAAGCTCACGCCCCAGCAATAGCGGTTGCCGCCTTCGATGTGGTTCGCGTATGCCTGGTAATACAGGCCTACGTCCCCGGCCACGGCATTGGCGGGCTGCAATTGCTGCCCGTTGAAGGTGCCTGAGCCCATCTCGCTGCGTATATACCGCAGAGCCACGGCAAGGCTGAACTTCTGCCCCAGCTTACGGGCGTAAGTGGCGTCTATGGCGTATTCCTTGGGCCTGTACTGCTGGAGTTCCATGCCGTTTTCATCCCGGAAGGTGACTTCCCCGTAATTGAAATATTTGACGGAGATGCCTATGCTTTGCTGCTCTTCAAAAGTTTTGAAGGCGGATACATAGGCCATGTGTGTTTTCTGATCGTTGAGGTCAAACATCCAGGGGGCGTAGGATGCGCTCACGCCCCAGGGCCCGGCGAAGGGAAGTTTGGCGGCATTGCCGAACATACTGTTTGCGTCCGGCTCGGCGCCGGTGACTGCGTCGCCCATACCGCTGGTGCGGGCATCTGGGTTTACGAGCAGGAAGGATGCGCCGATATTGAGGGGTTGCTGCTGTGATTTTTGTGCCATCAACGGATGCACGGCCACGGCGGCCATCAGTGCAGTCAATATCCATTGCTTCATGGTGATCTGTTTTAGGCTACTGAACAATGAGTTTTTCGGTGAATACATGCCCGTTCACCTTGAAGATGACGGTGTATATGCCGGAAGCGAGCTTGTCCACCGGTGTCGGGATGGTGATCTTCCCGGCGCCGTATTGTTTAACCTCCTGGAAAATGACCTGTCCGGAAGTGTTCATGAGCATAAACACGACGGTAGCGTCTGTGAGGAGGTTAAAGGAAATCCTGACGGTAGTGAGCGCAGGATTGGGGAAAAGCATAAAATCCAGGATAGGATTTGCCCCCTGTGGCGGCTTTGGGATCACTTCCGGCTGGTGGAAGCCCTGGGAGAGGGTAATGTTGCCGGCGGAGAGTGTGATCACGGCCGGTTCACCGATGGTGTAGTCCAGCTGGATGTTTCCGGCAGTGCCGGTACCGCCGCTGCTGGCCACTACTTCCCTGACGAGGACGAGCTGCGCCTGCGCGGGCATCCACGCCATTGCCAGGAAAATGGCCATTAAGAGGAGTCTGGTAGAACAATGTTTCATACATGAATGGTTATGTGATGGTTTTGGAAAAACAGGGCAATAAACAGCCTGCGCACAAGGAGTGTCTTGTGCGAAAGGGCTGAAAGTCATGACAATAGCGTTCCATATGCAGTGTTTGCTGCAAGACGGTTCTGCCGGAAACTGAAGAAAAAATGGGCCTGTATGTGAGGGATAGACTGTGCTGTCAGTTCATGGGCTCCCGGAAATGCTGCTGTTATGCACTTGGCCGGCGTTTTGGTCAGCCGCCTGGCTCTCGGTCAAAATAATGCCGGGTGATGAATGGTTACTGTTATGCTGCCTCCATACGGTCTGATACCGGGCGTGGTATTCGGTTTACGCCCGGCAGGATTAGTTATTTTCGGTTAAGTAATTGAGTGTTAACATACGGGGTTCAAATAGTTCGACAATGTAAATATACGAACTACTCACTACTGGGTATACGTCATTTCATTTTTGGCGGTTTTGGAATGACCGGCGGTTGGATTTGGATGACAAATTAACGGCGGGAATGGCTAATTTTGCCCCGGAAGCATGCGGATCAGGCACAGAATGAACATTAGCGGGAGGTGGGCGATGAGCCGGGAAGGCCGGGCGCGGAGATTTAACAATTATGCAAAGAATATCGTCTTTATTTATTGATAAATAATGATTACCTTTGCCCCCCAAATTGCATTACTTATAGTCATTTTACTTTTATGGCAGACTTAAGATTTCAAAGAAACTTTGGTATTGCGGCGCACATCGATGCCGGTAAGACCACTACCACAGAGCGTATCCTGTATTATACAGGGAAGACCCACAAAATCGGTGAGGTTCACGAAGGGGCAGCTACCATGGACTGGATGGCCCAGGAGCAGGAGAGAGGTATTACCATCACATCTGCTGCTACCACCTGTTTCTGGAACTTCCCTACACAGCAGGGTCAACCGCTGCCGGATACCAAACAGTATAAATTCAATATCATCGATACTCCGGGCCACGTGGACTTTACCGTAGAGGTAGAGCGCTCCCTGCGTGTACTGGACGGACTGGTAGCACTGTTCTGCGCCGTATCCGGTGTTGAACCCCAGTCTGAAACCGTATGGCGCCAGGCGAACAAATACCGTGTTCCCCGCGTTGGTTTCGTGAACAAAATGGACCGCTCCGGTGCGGACTTCCTGAACGTGGTAAAACAGGTGAAGGAAATGCTCGGTGCAAACCCCGTTCCCCTGATGCTCCCCATCGGCGCTGAAGACAACTTCAAAGGCGTTGTGGACCTGATCACCATGAAAGGTATCATCTGGGACGAAGCCGGTAAAGGCGCAACTTTTGAAGAGATCGCTATCCCCGCGGACATGCAGGACGAAGCTGAAGAATGGCGCGCGAAACTCGTTGAGGCAGTTGCCGAATACGACGACAAACTGATGGAAAAATTCTTTGAAGATCCCAATTCCATCTCCGAAGAAGAAATCCACGAAGCTATCCGCAAAGCCACCATCGACATGGCTATCATCCCGATGATGTGCGGTTCTTCCTTCAAAAACAAAGGCGTTCAGAAAATGCTGGACGGCGTTTGCCGCTACCTGCCTTCTCCGATGGACGTTGAATCAGTATCCGGTATCAATCCTGATAATGGTGAAGAGATCCTGCGTCACCCCGATGCAAAAGAACCTTTTGCGGCGCTGGCGTTTAAGATCGCAACGGATCCTTTCGTAGGTCGTCTGGCATTCTTCAGGGTTTACTCAGGCCGCCTGGACGGTGGTTCTTACGTACTGAACACCCGTACCGGCAAAAACGAGCGTATCAGCCGTATCATGCAGATGCACGCTAACAAGCAGAACCCGATCGACTTCATCGAAGCCGGTGATATCGGAGCTGCCGTTGGTTTTAAAGATATCAAAACAGGCGATACATTGTGCGCGGAAGATCATCCGATCATCCTGGAATCAATGTCTTTCCCTGAACCCGTAATCCACGTTGCTATTGAGCCTAAAACTCAGGTGGACGTAGATAAAATGGGTCTGGCTATCTCTAAACTGGTAGAAGAAGATCCTACCCTGAGAGCAAAAACAGATGAAGAAACCGGCCAGACCATCCTGAGTGGTATGGGTGAGCTTCACCTGGAGATCATCGTAGACCGTATGCGTCGCGAATTCAAGGTAGAAGTAAACCAAGGTGCGCCGCAGGTTGCTTACAAAGAAGCTTTCACCAAAGTTGTTGAGCACCGTGAGGTCTACAAAAAACAAACAGGTGGTCGCGGTAAGTTTGCGGACATCCAGGTAGAGATCGGCCCTGCTGATGAAGAATGGCTGAAAGAAAACGAAGGCAAAACCTTCCAGTTCGAGAATGCGGTATTTGGCGGTGCAATCCCCAAAGAATTCATTCCCGCTGTGGCAAAAGGTTTTGAAAACTCCATGGGTAGCGGCGTACTGGCTAACTTCCCGCTCACGAGCCTGAAAGTTAAACTGTTCGACGGTTCTTTCCACGCAGTTGACTCCGACGCAATGTCTTTCGAGCTTTGCGCCAAAACAGCCTTCCGTGAAGCCGGCCGTAAAGCCAAACCGGTTCTGCTGGAGCCTATCATGAAAGTAGAAGTAACCACTCCCGACCAGTACATGGGTGACGTAACAGGTGACCTGAACCGCCGCCGTGGTATGCTGGAAGGTATGGAAAGCCGCAATGGCGCACAGGTGATCAAAGCCAAAGTGCCCCTGAGCGAAATGTTCGGTTACGTAACGCAGCTGCGTTCACTGTCTTCCGGACGTGCTTCTTCCATCATGGAATTCTCTCACTACAACCCCGCACCTACCAACGTCGCTGAAGAAGTGGTGGCTAAGGTGAAAGGTAAAGTGAGTGCCTAATTAGCACAAGTTGATAGATAGAAATAAGAAAAAGGCCCCGGCGTTTGCCGGGGCTTTTTTTATGCAGCCAGGCCTCAAACGGCCGGAGGGGTTATTTCAGCAGCCCTTACCGTCACTTCAGCAACCCATAATGGCGTTTCGGTTTCATCTTGTAACTTTTCGCGGCGTTCGGCGCTTAACAGGGTAACCTCAAACTGAAATGCCATGCTCAACCTCAAGCTCCTCCCGGCTTTAGCCGCGGTGATCTCATTGACTGCCGCCTGCCGCAAAACCGTAAAAGAACCCAAACCTGACTACCGCCACCGCACGCTGAACGATACAGAAGTGCGTTACCTGCAACCTTTTTCGCTGGATGTGGACGAAGACAGCGCCGGCGACCTTTATTTCACCGTCGGGCTTATCAACGATACCGAAGGCACCCACGCCAAATTTGCCGTGGTGAGTATGCTCTCCGCCAAACTCCTGTCCATCCCCGATTCCGTGGCACGGCTTAGGAAAAACGAGAACATCCCGCTGGTACCGGACCATCCCCGCGAATGGAACGGATATGATACCTACCTCTGCGAAATCTTCATCCCAAGGATCAACCCAACAGGTGCTGTTACCTGGCGTGGCTCATGGGTGGCGGCGGACAGGCAATACCTGGGCATGCAGTTCATGAGCGGGCAGACGGCTTACCTGGGCTGGGTAAGCATGTCTGTAGACACGGCGCGGGACTGTATGGTGCTGCACGAATGCGCCTGGCGGGCAGCGTCCGCCGGGGATGTGACCGCGGGCGTTACCCGTAACTGAAGCATGCCCGGACCCGGGGGCAGTGCTTCCCGCCGCCTGCGGGAAATACTTTTTTACCCGCCGTTCTTCCGGACGGATGCTTTTCAGGGCCACCCGTGGGGAAACTGGCAGATACACCAGGGCCCGCTCTCATGGAGAAGCGGCCCCTGGTTATTGACACCCTGACGGAACTATTCAGGATCGCTGATCTCGATGATCTTGCCGGGCGAAGTGTCCGTACAGATATACACACGGCCGTAAGGAGATACGCATACGTCCCTGAGGCGGCCGAACTGGTTTACGAAATAGTTTTTGGAGCTGGTCACGGTTTGCCCGTCCGCGGAGAGTTTCAGCTGGTAGAGGGTGGCATTTTTGAGGCTCACCAGCAGCAGTGAGTTTTTCCATTGGGAGATGCGGTCGTGGTTGTAATAATCCAGGCCGCAGAGGGCGAAAGTACCGTTGCCGGTGCTCCAGATGGGCGGTTTGATATTGTTGGCATTGCAGAAGGTCACTTCCCCGCCGTTGCAGGGCCCTTCCACGTTGGGCCAGCCGTAATTGCGGTTCTTCTCAATGACGTTCACCTCATCTTCCACCCCGGCGCCATGTTCCGAAGCATACAGGATATTGTTCACATACACCAGCCCTTGTGGGTTCCTGTGCCCGCGGCTCCAGATGGGGCTGCCGGCAATGGGGTTGTCCGCGGGGATGCTGCCGTCCAGGTTCAGCCTCAGCACCTTGCCGCTGAGCGAAGCGTCCGACTGGGCGTTTGCGTTGGCATTGGCATCTCCCGTGGTGTAATACAGTTTCCGGTCCGGGCCTATCACCAGGCGGGAGCCGTTGTGAATGCCGGCGGCCGGGATATTGTCAATGATGACGGTGGGCTGGGAGAGGGCGTTGTTCTGATAATTATAACGAACTACTTTTTCCTTATAGGGGTTTCCGTAGTTGTAAACGACATATACATGAGGCGTTTGGGAAAAATCGGGATGCAGCACCATGCCCAGCAGGCCGCCTTCGCCGTTGGCGACGATATCAGGCAGCGTAAGGAGGGGCTTCAGCTCGCCGGTCTTAGGGTCCACCCGGCTGATTTTACCGCCTCTTTCGGTCATCCAGATATGATTGTCGGGGCCCCAGAGGATCTCCCAGGGGCGGGAAATGTTGTTGTCCAGCACTACCCGTACTTTATCGGTAGGCCAGTCCGGGTCTTCCTCCGGCGGTTTGGGGTTGCTGGGATTCTTTTTGCAGGCTAAAGTAGCGCCAAGCAGGCAGAGGAAAAGGGTTGATATGGCCAGTGGTTTCATAGTTGCAGATTTATGTAAAGAACAGTAACAACAGCAACAAATTGCCTGCCAGCTTAAAAAAAAGCCGGGGCAGTCAACTTTTTCCGGGCGCAGATGTTAAAACCTTAGGCTATTGTATTCATAATCAACTATATCCTGTTATATCCCCTGCCATTGAATGTTCATCGCAAGCAAAATCATCAAAAACAATTTACTATGAAGAAAATCGGTTACTTAACCCTCATCCTGGCAGGAGTATTATTCAGCAGCAACATTAAGGCACAAACGCAGAAGGGGAATGTGCTCGTAGGCGCACAGCTCGCCAACATCGGCGGTACATTCCAGGACGGCGGAAGTACCTTCAACCTGAACCTGTCTCCGCAGGCCGGATGGTTTATCAAAGACGACCTCGCCATTGGCCCCAAGGTGAACCTGGGCCTCAGCACTGGTAATGGTTCCACTACGTTTACTTACGGTGTGGGAGCTTTCGGCCGGTATTACATCAGGGATAAAAGCATCGAGGTGCTGGACAAAACCCGCTGGTTCCTGGAAGCAAGTGCGGGCGTAAATGGTGTAAACAGGGATACGGACGGCGGTAGCAGTACCAACACGAACGGCCTTGGTATTGGTTTTGGCCCCGGCCTGGCCTATTTTATTACGCCGAACATTGCCCTGGAAGCATTGCTGAAATACGACCTGACGGTAGGTTTCGGCAGTTCCACTACCGCGCACAACGTCGGGCTGAACCTGGGTTTCCAGATTTACCTGCCTGGCAGAAAAATGCAACGGCAGATAGAATCTGACATGAAAAAATAGGGAGCACCCAAAAAGTCGGAAATACACCCTGTGAACGGGCTGGTACGCGCTGAAAAAGCGGGTATCAGTCCGTTTTCTCTTTTTGCGCGGCGGAGGACCTGGGCGGTTCGAAGCGGATGATCACTTTATGTTTGGCCGTAACGGCTTTCCCGTCCAGTTTTGCGGGAATCCAGCGGGGCATTTTTTCCACGATACGGACAGCCTCTTCTTCCAACCCGTAGCCGATCACCTCGCCGAGGGTGCCGGCGTTGCCCACGGTACCGTTGGACATTACGAGGAATTCAACGGTAACGGCGCCGCCGATGCCGGCTTTGCGGGCTTCGGCCGGGTATTGGAGGGTTTTGCGGATGAAGTAGGCGAGGGCCTGGCCGCCGCCGCGGTACTGCGGCAGGTTGCTGAGCTCGGGCACGGGCACGTCGTAGGGTTTGCGTTTGGTATTGCCGAGGTTCACGGTAATGGGCAGGGAGACGTTGAGGCTCACCGGTTTACGGTGCAGGTAACCGGGTTCCCAGGGCGGCATGCGGGTGAACATGAGGAGTACTTCCTTGTCCAGCTGGCGGAAACCGGGATTACGGACGCGGATATTGCTGAGCTCGCCGGTGTGCTCCACCACGAAATCGACGGTCACGACCACGGTAGTATCGTTTTCGAGGCGGATATAAGGGACGGTAAGGTTGGAGCTGATGTAGCTGCGCAGCCGTTCGGGGCCTCCGGGGAAAGCGGGTAGCTGGTCCGCCTGGATATTTTCATAAAAACCGGGATCTGGCTCTCTGACGGTGGAATCCTGTTGCTGGGCGAAGGCAGGGAGGGAAAAAAAGAAAAATATAACAATCGGGCGGATCTGCATGAAAAAGAGTGCTGTTGACGGAGGTAAACGATTGGTAATAAAAAGGTTAAATAAATAGACTAACTTGGGGGAGTTAGCCCGGACATGTATAAAACTATGGAAACAGCGGCAGAAAGTCAATAATCCACGGAAATATCCTTCAAAATTATTTGTCGCAATTAAAATAAACATTACCTTTGCCCTCCCAAATTGAGGGGTAATAAAGAAGAAGTTCATTGCATATGTCTCAGAGAATTAGAATCAAGCTGAAGTCCTACGATCACAATCTGGTGGATAAGTCTGCCGAGAAGATCGTTAAAACCGTGCGTAACACGGGTGCCGTGGTAACAGGTCCCATACCTTTACCTACAGAGAAAAAAATCTTTACGGTACTGCGTTCTCCGCACGTGAACAAAAAAGCGCGTGAGCAATTCCAACTGTGTACGCATAAGCGTTTGTTGGACATTTACACATCTTCTTCCAGAACGGTGGACGCGCTGAGCAAGCTCGACCTGCCTTCCGGGGTTGAAGTGGAGATCAAAGCGTAGGAAAAAGGGCCTCAGCAAGGCGGGTATAAGGCCCGCCGGAGGTGTTTTATGACGACAGCATCAACAATAGGCTACGCCTTCCGGGTAGCCGCCCAATAAAGCATTTAAACCGCTCATCCTGAGGATAGCTAGAGATCCCTCAGGCGCTGGGCTAAATATATAACACAATGAAAGGTATTATTGGTAAAAAGATTGGTATGACCAGCATCTTCGAGGCCAACGGCAAACAGACTGCTGTTACCATTATCGAAGCCGGTCCCTGCGTGGTTACCCAGGTGAAATCCCAGAGCACTGACGGGTACGACGCTGTTCAGGTAGCTTTTGGTGAAAAGAAAGAAAAGAACACCACCAAAGCAGAACAGAATCACTTCGCGAAAGCACAAACTTCCCCTAAACGTTACGTTACTGAATTCCGCAACCCGGATGCATCCGTGGCCAAGGCCCTCGGCGAAACTCTCACCTGCGAAATATTTGCAGAAGGTGAGAAAATTGACGTTGTGGGTACTTCCAAGGGTAAAGGTTTCCAGGGTGTTGTAAAACGCCATGGTTTCTCCGGTGTGGGTGAAGCGTCTCACGGCCAGCACGACCGTCAGAGAGCTCCCGGTTCCGTAGGTGGTTCTTCTTATCCTTCCCGCGTATTTAAAGGTATGCGTATGGCAGGCCAGATGGGTAACGAAAGAGTGAAAGTGAAAGGTCTGAAGATCGTTAAGATATTCGCTGAGAAGAATTATATCCTGGTAAGTGGTTCCGTTCCCGGCCACATTGGTTCAATCGTTTTAATCCAGAAGTAACATGCAACTTGATATTTTAAATATAGAAGGTAAAAAAACCGGCAGAACCATCGAGCTCCCTGAAGAGATCTTTGGCGTAGAGCCGAACAATCACGTGATCTACCTGGCTGTAAAGTCTTATCTGGCTGCACAGCGCCAGGGTACTCACAAGGTTAAGACCCGTGCTGAAGTGCAAGGTGCTTCCCGCAAGCTGCACAAACAGAAAGGTACCGGCGGTTCCCGTAAAGGTAACATCCGTAACCCGCTCTATAAAGGCGGTGGTACCATCTTCGGTCCCAAACCTCACCGTTACGATATTAAACTGAACCGCAAGGTGAAAGACGTGGCTAAGATTTCCGCGCTGTCCACCAAGGCTAAGGAAAACAGCATCATCATCGTTGAAGATATCAACCTGGATGCTCCTAAAACCAAAGCGTTCCAGTCTATCCTGGCGAAACTGAACATCAATGTTGGCGGTAAGAAGACCCTGGTGGTTCTCCCCGAGTACAACGATAACGTATACCTGTCACTGCGCAACATCCCTACTGTGGACAGCACTGTGCTGAGCGACGTGAACACTTACGATATCATGAACAGCAACTTCCTGGTGTTCACCGAGAGCGCGGCCAAGATCTTTACCGAAGAGGCTGACGTGGTTGAAGCGTAATTAATTAGTAAACAAAGCGCCGTGATGCGGGGTAAAACCCGGGGGCGGCAATAATAAATATTAACAGATGAAACTGTCTGATGTTTTAATCAAACCGGTGATTTCGGAGAAGGTAAACAAAGCTACCGAGAAGTTCAACCGCTTTTACTTCATTGTTGACAAAAAAGCCAACAAACTGGAGATCAAAAAAGCAGTGGAAGATTTCTACGGTGTGACTGTTGCAGAAGTGAACACCATGGTAATGCCCGGCAAAAACAAGACCCGTTTTACCAAAGCAGGTTTTATTTCCGGCCGCAAGCCTTCTTACAAGAAAGCAGTGGTTACCCTGGCAGAAGGAGAATCCATCGATCTGTATGCTAACATATAATATACCAGTGCCGTTAGCGGTGTGAGCCGTTAACCTGGATGTATATACAGATCAAATTATAATAGTCTATTAAATCATTTTGAATTAAGTAGAAAATGGCACTGAAAAAGTACAAACCGATTACAGCCGGTACCCGTTGGAAGATAGGTAATGCATATGCAGAGCTGACCACGGACACTCCTGAGAAGAGCCTGCTGGCTCCGGCACAGAGAACCGGCGGTAGAAACGCACAGGGCAGAAGGTCCATGCGTTACATCGGTGGCGGACACAAAAAACAATACCGTATCGTAGATTTCAAACGCGATAAAGTAAACATTCCCGCTACTGTAAAAACTATTGAGTACGATCCGAACCGTACCGCATTTATCGCCCTGCTGAACTATGCGGATGGTGAGAAGCGTTACATCATTGCCCCCCAGGGCCTGCAGGTAGGTTCTACCGTAGTGAGCGGACCTGAAGTAGCTCCTGAGCTGGGTAATGCGTTACCGTTGAAAAATATGCCCCTGGGTACTGTTGTACACAACATCGAGCTGCAGCCTGGCAAAGGCGGTGCAATCGCACGCAGCGCCGGTGCTTATGCACAGCTGAGCAACAAGGAGGAAAAATATGCTGTTCTGAAAATGCCTTCCGGCGAGCTGCGCAAAGTGCTGAGCACTTGTATGGCTACCGTAGGTACCGTTTCTAACTCAGATCACGCGCTGCAGTCTATCGGTAAAGCCGGTGCCAATCGCTGGAGAGGTATCAAGCCCCGTAACCGTGGTGTGGCGATGAACCCTGTGGATCACCCGATGGGTGGTGGTGAAGGTAAATCTTCCGGTGGTCACCCGAGGTCCAGGACAGGTAAATATGCGAAGGGCCTGAAAACAAGGAAATCGCATAAGAGCTCTGACAAACTGATCATCAGCCGCAAAGACGGTAAGAAATTATAATTACGTATAACAGGTTCAGCCCTGGGCAACCGGGGTTGAAATCTTAAATAAACAAACACATGGGTCGTTCCATTAAAAAAGGTCCTTACGTAGACTTTAAATTAGAGAAGAAGGTAGAAAAACAGAACGAGGGCACCAAGCGCACGGTTATCAAAACCTGGAGCCGCCGCTCTACGATCACTCCCGACTTTGTGGGCCACACTTTTGCCGTGCATAATGGCAACAAGTTCATCCCGGTTTACGTAACGGAGTTCATGGTGGGTCACAAGCTGGGTGAGTTTGCTCCTACCCGCAACTTTAAAGGACACGCTAACAAGAAAATGTAGTATCCGTTTTTAAAGTTTCCCGTTTTCGGTTCCGCTGAGACAAACAGTTAAAGAGAACAAAGAAAGTTGCAGGAAACAGCAGGACCGGAAGCTGAAATAAGAAACTTATATAACACAGAAACAAAACACAATGGAAGCAGTAGCTAAGCTGAACAATAATCCGACATCTACCCGCAAAATGCGTTTGCTTGCAGACCTGATCCGCGGCATGGAGGTTGAGAAAGCTTTGAATATTTTGAAATTCCATCCCAAACATCCGAGCACTCCGCTGGAGAAGCTGTTGCTGAGCGCAGTGGCCAACTGGAAAGTGAAGAATGAAGGTGCAAGGGTAGAAGATGCTAACCTGTTCGTTAAAACCGTTTTTGTAGACGGTGGCCGCGTTCTCAAAAGGATGCGTCCCGCTCCGCAAGGCAGGGGTTACCGTATCCGCAAGAGAAGTAACCACGTAACAATTGTTGTTGACGGTCGTCCTGTACAACAATAACGGAGGCAAGCTGTAGGAAAAATTATATTTAAACTCATAGACAAATAAAACCAGAACATGGGTCAGAAAACAAATCCTATTGGTAACAGGTTAGGTATCATCAGAGGATGGGACTCTAATTGGTATGGCAGCAAAAAAGATTATGCTGTCAAGCTGATCGAAGATAACAAGATCAGGACTTACCTGAACGCACGTATCAACAAAGGCGGTATCTCCCGCGTAGTGATCGAGCGTACACTGGGTAAGCTCATCATCACCATTCATACCTCCAAACCTGGTATCATCATAGGTAAAGGCGGTAACGAAGTGGATCGCATCAAAGAAGAGCTGAAGAAGCTGACAGGTAAAGAAGATGTTCAGATCAACATCCTCGAGATCCGTCGCCCTGAGGTGGATGCAACCATCGTTGCTGAAACGATCGCAAAACAGATCGAAAGCCGTATCAACTATAAACGTGCCATCAAAATGGCGATAGCTACTGCGCTCCGTATGGGTGCGGAAGGTATCAAGGTAAAAGTAGGCGGCCGTCTTGGCGGTGCTGAAATTGCCCGTTCCGAAGAGATGAAACAAGGCCGCGTACCTTTGCATACTTACCGTATGGACATCGACTACGCTTCCCTGTTCGCGCTGACCGTTTACGGTAAGATCGGTATCAAAGTGTGGATTTGTAAAGGTGAAGTACTCGGAAAACGTGACCTGAACCCGAACGCTGTATCCGGTAAGGAAGAAGGCGGACGTACAGGTGGCGGAGATCGTGGCGGCCGTGGTGGTGAGCACCGTGGTGGCGGCGACAGAAGAGACAACCGTGGCGGTGGCGACAGAAGAGGTGGTGGAGACCGTGGTCCGCGCAAATAATCACACAGCCGTTAGAAATATCATTTAAACAACTTTTTAACAACATAAACGATGTTACAGCCCAAGAGAACGAAACACAGGAAGATGCACAAAGGCCGCATCAAAGGTAACGCAAAGAGGGGCGCAGCTCTTTCTTTCGGTTCATTCGGCCTCAAAGCATTGGAACCTAAGTGGATCACAGACCGCCAGATAGAAGCTGCGCGGGTGGCGCTGACCAGGAGTATGAAGCGTGAAGGTAACGTGTGGATCCGTATATTCCCCGACAAGCCGATCACTGCCAAACCGCTGGAAGTGAGGATGGGTAAAGGTAAAGGTGCGCCAGACCATTGGGCAGCCGTAGTGAAGCCCGGTCGCATCCTGTTTGAAGCAGACGGTGTTTCCATGGAAGTAGCGAAAGAAGCTATGGAACTGGCGGCACAGAAACTTCCGATCAAGGTGAAATTCGTTGTGCGCCGCGACTATGTTGCCTAAGCGTATGATGGTGTAAACCAGATCAAGTAAACAAACCTGATAACCAGAAACAAAATTTAATACAATGCCAAAAGCAGCAAAACTGGATCTTAAAAGCCTGAGTGACCAAGACCTGAAAGAAAAACTTTCTGAGGAAGCACTTCGCCTGAAAAAGGTCACGTTCAGCCACGCGGTGACACCGATCGAAAATCCCATGAGCATCCGCTTCATGAGAAGGGAGATCGCACGCATCCAGACTGAGATCCGCAGAAGAGCGCTGGGATTCTAAGATCCCGGAGGGAGGGTGAAATAGTGATAGCTATTGTAACCAGCAAACAATAAACAATATTATAGCCGCGTAACAGCGGTTTGGAGGTAAAATAACTTTCAAAATGACCGAAAGAAAATTAAGAAAAACCAGGATTGGTGTAGTATCCAGCAACAAAATGGATAAGACTGTTTCCGTTAGCGTTGAGCGTAAGGTGAAACACCCGATCTATGGTAAGTTCGTAAAGAAGACCACCAAGTTCATGGCACACGACGAAAAGAACGAGTGCAGCATTGGTGATACCGTACGGATTATGGAAACCCGTCCGCTGAGCAAAAACAAATGCTGGCGTATGGTGGAGATAATCGAAAAAGTAAAGTAATTATTCATTTGTTTCAAGCTGCCGGTTGGAAGAACCTGCAGCCGCTGCTAAACAATTAACAACGTATTACGATGATACAACAAGAATCAAGGCTGAACGTAGCTGATAACAGTGGTGCCAAAGAAGTACTCTGCATCCGTGTGCTCGGCAACTCCGGACAGGATTATGCCGGTGTAGGCGATAAGATTGTAGTAACGGTAAAAGACGCCATCCCCGGTGGTGGTGTAAAAAAAGGCACCGTAACCAAAGCTGTTATAGTAAGGACTAAGAAGAAACTCCGTCGCCGTGACGGTTCTTACATCCGCTTCGACGACAACGCCGTTGTATTGCTGAACAACTCCGACGAGCCCCGCGGTACCCGTATTTTCGGTCCGGTTGCCCGTGAGCTTCGCGATAAAGGATACATGAAGATCATCTCCCTGGCGCCTGAGGTGCTTTAAGGAGTCGATATAACGTTTCGGATCTGGGATTCGGGTTGTGTGAATAAAGGGATTATGTATACAGAAAACCTTTATTTGAGAACTGGAATTCAAGATCCGAAATCTTTGCATATCTTTGCAGCCCGTTTTAAAAACGACATAATATTAATCAAGCGGAGCAAGTGTTCTGCTTGGCGTTTAAACAAACAAACAGATGAAAACTAGATTTAAGCCTAAGTTCAACATTAAGAAAGGCGACCTGGTTGTGGTGGTTACCGGCGATGATAAAGACCGGACCAAGCCCCGCAAGGTGTTGGAAATAATTACCGACAAAAACCGTGTATTGGTTGAAGGCGTTAACATCATCACCAAACACACCAAACCTACTGCACAGAATACCAAAGGCGGTATTGTTAAGCAGGAAGCGCCGATCGCTATTTCCAACGTAATGTTGTGGGACGCTAAGGCTGGCAAACCTACCCGTGTAGGCCGCCAAAGAGAAAACGGTAAAGTAGTTCGTATCGCTAAAAAATCAGGGGAGGTAATCAAATAATGGCAAACACATCATATCAACCCAGGCTGCAAACCAAATACCGTACCGAGGTAGTTAGTGCATTGCATAAGAAATTCAATTATAAAAGCATCATGCAGGTTCCCCGCCTGGAAAAGATCTGCCTGAACCAGGGGATCAACGGCGCGGTGAGCGACAAGAAGCTGGTGGATATCGCAGTAGACGAAATGACCCGTATCGCTGGTCAGAAAGCTATCGCGACCATGTCCAAAAAAGACATCTCCAACTTCAAACTGCGTAAGAACATGCCGATCGGTGCGCGTGTAACGCTGCGCGGCGTGAACATGTACGAATTCCTGGACAGGCTGATCGCTGTATCCCTGCCCCGCGTACGTGACTTCAAAGGTGTGAACGAAAAAGCTTTCGACGGCCGTGGTAACTATACCCTGGGCGTAACCGAGCAGATCATTTTCCCGGAGATCGATATCGACAAGGTAACCCGCATCACCGGTATGGATATCACTTTCGTAACTACCGCCCAGACGAACGAAGAAGCTTTCGAGCTGCTGAAAGAACTGGGTATGCCGTTCAAGAACATCAAAAAAGATAATCAATAATATCACATGGCAAAAGAATCCGTAAAAGCCAGACAAAGAAAGAGAGAGGCAATGGTAGCCAAGTTTGCTGAGAAACGCGCTGCTCTGAAAGCAGAAGGTAACTACGCAGAACTGGACAAACTGCCCAAAAATGCATCTCCCGTTCGCCTGCACAACCGTTGCCAGCTGTCCGGCCGTCCGAAAGGTTATATCCGTCAGTTCGGCGTTTGCCGTAACATGTTCCGCGACATGGCACTGGCTGGTAAGATCCCCGGCGTAAGAAAAGCTTCCTGGTAATTTCGCGCAGCGAATGCCGAAAGGCTTGAGTAGTATTTGATTTTCCTTTCTATATCGATTGGATATCGCATTGTAATAACTTTTGTAAACTAAATCAAACAATGGTTACTGATCCAATAGCAGATTTTCTCACACGTGTCCGTAATGCCCAGATGGCAAATCACAGGATCGTGGAAATTCCGGCTTCCAAACTGAAGAAACGTATTACCGAAATCCTGTACGACAAGGGTTATATCCTGAAGTACAAGTTCGAAGAGGACAGCAAACAGGGCCTCATCAAGATAGCGTTGAAGTATGACCCGCAAACCAAGGTTCCTGCGATCCAGGACCTGCAAAGGATCTCCCGTCCCGGTCTGCGCCAGTACTCCAAACCGGGCGATTTCAAACGCATCAAAAACGGTCTGGGTATCGCTATCATCTCTACTTCCAAAGGTGTAATGACCGATAAGGAAGCAAAATTACAGAACGTAGGTGGCGAAGTAGTTTGCTACGTATATTAATATATTCATCCCGTCCCGGAGTATAACAGCTGCGGGACGGGATTACGGCATATCTGAGAATTAAGCCTTCTATACGGGCTGAACACGGGATGCCGGAATCACACAATAAAACTGACGAACATGTCACGTATAGGCAGAGCTCCTATTAAATTGGCCAGCGGTATAACTGTAAGCGTTTCCGCTGCAAACGAGATCACGGTAAAAGGCCCGAAAGGCGAACTGAAACAGGTTCTGGACCGCGATATCAAAGTGGAAGTGAAAGAAGGCGAACTGAACGTAGTACGCCCGACCGACCAGATCCGTCACCGCGCGCTGCACGGTCTGTACCGCGCACTGATCGCCAACATGGTGACCGGTGTTACCGACGGTTTCAAGAAACAACTGGAACTGGTGGGTGTAGGTTACAAGGCTGCGAACGCAGGTCAGTTGCTGGACTTATCTTTAGGTTATTCCCACAACATCATCTTCGAAGTGCCGAAAGAACTGAAAGTAAGCACACTTACCGAAAAAGGTAAGAACCCGCAGATCATGCTGGAGGGTATCGACAATCAACTGCTGGGCCAGGTTGCCGCTAAGATCCGCAGCCTCCGCAAACCCGAGCCGTACAAAGGTAAAGGTGTGCGTTACAGCGATGAAGTGGTACGCAAGAAAGCCGGTAAATCAGCTGGTAAGTAATCGTAACACGCGGTTGACACTAAACAGAATTATTAAACCAGCAGCGAATACCGTTATAGCAATATTGCGGTATTTGCTGAACATAGTCCCGGCAGCATCGGGCCTTAAATACACTTAGTAATGATTACAAGACTTAACAGAAGACAGAATATCCGCTACCGTATCCGTAAAAAGATCAGCGGAACTGCACAAAAGCCGAGACTGTCTGTATTCCGCAGTAATTCAGACATCTATCTGCAGTTGATAGACGATACCACCGGCACTACACTGGCCGCAGCCTCCACCCGTGAGAAAGCGATCGTTAGCGCAACTGGTAACAAATCAGAGAAATCCAAAATGGCGGGCGCGTCCCTGGCTGCAAAAGCTGTGGCACTGGGTATCACCGGCTGTGTTTTTGACAGAAGCGGTTACCTGTACCATGGTCGTGTAAAAGCTACTGCAGACGGAGCACGCGAAGGCGGCCTGATGTTCTAATGCTGAATAAAGGATTAGAAGAATAAACAATCTGATATCGTAATTCTTATTAAATAAAAATGGCAAAGAATTCATTCAATAAAGTAAAAGCTGGCGATCTGGAGCTGAAAGAAAAGGTTGTGGCTATCAACAGGGTTACTAAAACCACCAAAGGCGGCCGTACTTTCAGTTTTTCCGCGCTGGTAGTTGTAGGTAACGAAAATGGCGTAGTGGGTCACGGTCTTGGCAAAGCCAAGGAAGTGCAGGAAGCTATCACCAAAGGTATCGACGACGCTAAGAAGAACCTGATCAAGATCCCGGTACATCACGGTACCATTCCTCACGACCAGCTCGCGAAGGAAGGTGCGGCGAAAGTGCTGATCAAACCGGCTGCCCATGGTACCGGCGTGATCGCGGGTGGTTCTATGCGCGCCGTACTGGAAAGCGCCGGTATCACCGACGTTCTCGCTAAATCCCTGGGTTCCGCTAATCCCCACAACGTGGTGAAAGCGACTTTCAAAGCCCTGGGCATGCTGCGCGAACCGATCGTTATCGCCAGAGCGCGCAACATATCCATGAAGAAAGTATTCAACGGATAAGCACCTGATTCCAAATCCCGGTTCCGGCTGCTGAAGCAGGAGCGCGGTATTCTTAATTGGAAATATTATAAAGAAAATGGCAAAGATTAAGATCACCCAGGTAAAAAGCGGTATCGATCGTCCTGAACGTCAGAAGCTGACCCTGTTGGCTCTCGGACTGAAAAAGATGAACAACACCGTAGAGGTGGAAGCAACTCCCCAGATACTGGGCATGGTTCGTAAAGTGAACCACCTGGTAAAAGTGGAAGAAGTGAATGCATAATGTAAAATTTTGATTTTTATATTGGCATCTTACTTTTTTGAATTATCATTGTAAAGCGAGCGGTTGATTTCCGCGTAAGTAAAACAATTCAAGCTATGAACTTACAGAATTTAAGGCCTGCAAAAGGCGCAGTACATAAAGAAAAACGTTTAGGCCGTGGTGAAGCATCCGGTAAAGGTGGTACTGCTACGAAAGGTAACAAAGGTGCTCAATCCAACACCGGTTACTCCAGCAAAAGAGGCCACGAAGGCGGTCAGATGCCTATCCAGCGCCGTTTGCCCAAACGCGGTTTTATTCCTATCGACCGTACTGAATATAAAGTATTCAACATCGGCCAACTGGAAACGATCATCGAAAAATACGGTATCCAGGAATTCTCCCTCGAAAATCTGTATATGAACGGCCTGATCAGCAAGACGAACAAAGTGAAAGTGCTCGGCCAGGGTGAACTGAAAAGCAAAGTAACGCTGAAAGTGAACGCGATCAGCGAGAAAGCCAAATCAGCCGTCGAAGCAGCCGGTGGAACTGTTGAACTGGTTTAAGAAATTACGATAGAGAAGGCGCCTACGGAGTAGTGCGTCTTTTCGAATTTTACACGCGTTATTAAACTCTTATCTTCCTGTGAAGAAATTTATCGAAACCATAAAGAACATCTGGAGCATCGAGGACCTGCGTAAACGCATTCTCACCACGCTGCTCCTGGTACTTGTGTACCGTGTGGGCTCCTATATCACCCTTCCCGGTCTCGATCCCAACCAACTGGCCAACTTCTCTGAAACGTCCCAGAAAGGCATTCTGGGCCTGTTCAACATGTTCGCCGGGGGATCCTTTTCGCGTGCTTCCATTTTCGCACTGGGCATCATGCCGTATATCTCGGCGTCTATCGCCATACAGCTGCTGACCATCGCGGTTCCTTACTTCCAGAAATTGCAGAAGGAAGGGGACAGCGGCCGCAAAAAGATCAACCAGTACACCCGCCTGCTTACCGTAATAGTTACCGCATTCCAGGCCAGCGCATACGTTGCTTACCTGAGAACGCAGTCCGGCGCGGCGCTGATACCCGAATACGGTACATTCCTGTTCTGGCTGTCCACTACGGTTGTACTCACCGCAGGTACCCTGTTCGTAATGTGGCTGGGTGAAAAGATCACGGATAAAGGGATTGGTAACGGTACTTCCATCATCATCATGACCGGTATCCTTGCCCGTCTCCCCGAAGCGTTGCTCCAGGAATTCTCCCTGAAAACAACCGGCGCGGGCGGCGGTCTGCTCATCTTCCTCGTGGAGCTGGCATTCTTCATCCTGATCACCATCGGTCTTATCCTGCTGGTACAGGGCACACGCAAGATACCCGTGAACTATGCAAAACGTATTGTTGGCAATAAACAATATGGTGGCGTACGCCAGTTCATTCCCCTCAAGGTGAATGCCTCCGGTGTAATGCCCATCATCTTTGCGCAGGCCATCATGTTCATACCGGCTACCGCCATTGGATTCGCCACGCAAAGTGCAGACGCTTCCACCTTCATCCGCATTTTCAGCGATCATACCAATCCCTGGTACAACGTGATCTATGCAGTGCTGGTGATAGTGTTCACTTTCTTCTATACAGCACTCATCTTCAACCCCACCCAGATGGCGGATGAAATGAAAAAGAACAACGGTTTTGTGCCAGGTGTAAAACCCGGTAAAGCAACCGCTGATTACATCGGCGCCGTAATGGACCGCATCACCCTTCCGGGCGCGTTTTTCCTCGCACTCGTGGGTATCATGCCCGGCATTGCCGCTGCATTGAAGATCAACAGCAATTTCGCAACCTTCTTCGGCGGTACATCCCTGCTGATCATGGTAGGCGTAATTCTTGACACCCTGCAGCAGATCGAAAGCCAGCTGCTCATGCGCCACTACGATGGCCTGATGAGCTCCGGCCGCATCAAAGGCAGAACCACACCGGCCAACGCCTGATAAACAATCTTGCACAATATTTGCAGCCATCCAGAACCATGTTCCAGGATGGCTGTTTTCTTATAGAGGATTCCCCTGCCGCGGGAACCTTACCGAATCACCAATTTTACCTAATTTCGCGTGTTATGATCCATTATAAGACGAAAGAAGAAATCGAGCTGATCCGTGAAAGCGCCCAGCTCGTCAGTGCTACCCTGGCTGAAGTGGCCTCAAGGCTCAAACCGGGTATGAGCACCCTGGATGTGGACGCGATCGCGGAAACATTCATCCGCGATCATGGGGCGGTGCCCTCGTTCAAAAACTACAAAGGTTTTCCCAATACCTGCTGCATATCTGTAAACGAAGCCGTGGTACACGGTATTCCCAACGGGTATACGCTGCGCGAAGGTGATATCGTATCCGTGGATGTAGGCGTGTATAAGAACGGTTTCCATGGAGACAGCGCCTATACTTTTGCCATCGGCGAGATCCCCACACACGTACAGAAACTGATGGCTTCCACGAAGGTGGCACTGGCCAAAGGCATCGAAAAGGCTATTGTGGGCAACCGCGTAGGCGACATTGCGTATGCCATCCAGGAGTATGTTGAGAAGGAGAGGGGTTACGGCGTGGTTAGAGAGCTTGTAGGGCATGGCCTGGGCCGTGACCTTCATGAGGACCCGCAGGTGCCTAATTATGGCCGCAGAGGCAGCGGAGCGGTGCTGAAGGAAGGCTTGGTGATCGCCATCGAGCCGATGGTGAACCTGGGGACCCGCGATGTGGAGTACCTGGAGGATGGCTGGACGGTGGTAACGCGCGACAGGAAGGCGAGCGTTCACTATGAACATACGGTGGCGGTAGCAAAAGGGAAGCCGGATATGTTATCTTCATTTGCGGAGATCGAGGTGGCGGAGAGAACAAATACTGCATTATTTTCAGGACATATTCCTGCCGCGGTGTCTTAAAGGAGCTGCGGTTATGACGGGGGAAATCCGTATATTTGCCGGCTGTTGGGGGAAAACGGGGAAAATGCCAATACAGATCCAGCCATTGATTATATTGTTTTTAACTCTATAACTAACTGGGGGTGAATAACTTTTATCAAGCCGGCCGGATGATTTAAAAAGTTATCCACAGCTTACTGCTTTTTAAAAGATTATTTCGGGTATTTTTTTCGGTTTCAGAAACTTTTATGGTATCTTTGCATTCCTAAAAATTTTTATGGCGAAACAGGCATTGATCAAACAGGATGGTATTATTCTAGAAGCCTTATCAAATGCGATGTTCCGGGTTAAACTGGAAAACGGACACGAGATATTGGCTACCATTTCTGGAAAAATGAGGATGCACTATATTCGCATCCTGCCGGGAGATAAGGTTGGTGTAGAGATGAGCCCTTACGATTTGAGCAGGGGTCGTATAATTTTCAGGTACAAGTAAAAAACAACTCTGGTAGATTTATAACAATTGACTCATGAAAGTAAGAGCTTCCATCAAAAAAAGAAGTGCAGATTGCAAGATCGTTCGCCGCAAGGGTAAACTGCTGGTGATCAACAAAAAGAATCCCCGTTTTAAACAACGTCAGGGTTAATCAGCATCTGTATAAATTAAACGAATAAAAACTAAACAATTAATATGGCACGTATAGCCGGTATTGATCTTCCTAAAAACAAAAGAGGTGAAATTGGTCTGACTTATATCTTTGGTATTGGTCACTCTACCTCCGTATATATCCTGGAGAAAGCAGGCATTGATTTGAACAAAAAGGTGAAGGACTGGAATGACGACGAACAGGGCGCCATCCGTAACATCATCAACAACGAACTGAAAGTAGAAGGTCAGCTGCGTTCTGAGGTTCAGATGAACATCAAACGTCTGTTGGATATCGCCTGCTACCGTGGTCTGCGTCACAGGAAAGGTCTGCCGGTTAGAGGCCAGCGTACCCGTACAAACAGCCGTACCAGGAAAGGTAAGCGTAAGACGGTTGCGGGTAAAAAGAAAGCACCGAAGAAATAGTAAGATCCCTTTGCTGCGTGTACTCTTTCCAGATCAGGGGAGTTGCGGCATAAAGGGTTTTTATATCAACGATCTGGAATTTCATAGTTGGAATTTTAACGAATTATGGCAAAAGCAACTAATACAAAAGCTGCCGCTAAAAAGAGGGTAGTAAAGGTGGACAACTTCGGAGACGTTCATATCTCTGCAAGTTTCAACAACATCATCGTGAGCATCACCAATAAGCAGGGTCAGGTTATTTCCTGGTCTTCCGCTGGTAAGATGGGCTTCAAGGGTTCTAAGAAGAATACTCCTTATGCTGCTCAGCTGGCTGCATCCGATGCTGCTAAAACCGCTTTTGATGCAGGTCTGAAAAGAGCAGATGTATTTGTGAAAGGACCCGGCGCCGGCCGTGAGAGTGCAATCCGCGCTATCTCCAACTCCGGTATCGAGGTAACCCTGATCAAAGACGTGACTCCGCTGCCGCACAACGGTTGCCGTCCTCCCAAGAAGAGAAGGGTATAGTCAAACGCATTTTCTTGTACGAATTATCCGTTGCAATGAACATTTGTATCGGGTAATTCGTATTCGTAATGGATAATTAGTATATTTATTAATCACAGTGGGTGTGCGATCGAATTTTAAGATTTTTAAATGAGCGTACACCGGAACTAAAAATCTGAACCACAGAACATGGCAAGGTACACAGGTCCGAAGACCAAGATCTCCAGGATTTTTGGAGAGCCTATTTTAGGCAACGGTAAATATTTAGGCAAGAACAGCAACCCTCCCGGTCAGCACGGTGCGCAACGCAAACGTAAACAACTGGGTGAGTATGCATTGCAGCTGAGAGAAAAACAAAAAGCCAAATACACTTACGGTGTGCTGGAGAAACAATTCCGCAACCTGTTCGAAGAGGCTAACCGCAGGAAAGGCGTTACCGGTGAGGTACTGATCAAACTGCTGGAAGCTCGTCTGGACAACACCGTGTTCCGTATGGGCATCGCACCTTCCCGCCCGGCTGCCCGTCAGCTGGTGGCGCACAAACACGTAACCGTAAACGGCGCGATCGTGAATGTTCCTTCTTATCAACTGAAACCCGGAGACGTTATCGGTCTGAAAGAAAAGACCACCGGTAATTCTTCCCTGACCAGCGCAATCCGCGGTAAAAACCCGAAATTCAGCTGGCTGGACTGGAACGAAAAAGATATGAAAGGTGTTTTCATCGCGTATCCTGAGAGAGAGAGCGTTCCTGAGAATATCAAGGAACAACTGATCGTGGAATTGTACAGCAAGTAATAAAGTTATAGCCACCTTAACGGGTGGCTTTAACCATATAACATACGTTAAAACTCAAAAATCAAGCATATCAATGGCAATTCTTAATTTCCAAAAGCCTGACAAGATCGTTTTGCAGAAGTCTACCGACTTTGAAGCTCAATTCGAATTCCGTCCATTAGAACCAGGTTATGGTGTGACAATCGGTAACGCGCTCCGCCGTGTACTGTTGTCTTCATTAGAGGGCTATGCCATTGTGGGAATAAAGATTGAAGGCGCCGATCACGAGTTTGCCACCCTGAAAGGGATCACGGAAGACGTGACTGAGATCATCCTCAACCTGAAACAGGTACGATTCAAAAAAATCGTGGAGAATGAAGTAAGCAGCGAAAAGATCCAGATCTCCATCAAAGGCAAGACTGAGTTCCGTGCGGACATGATCGAGAAAGCAACCAATTCTTTCCAGATCATGAACCCCGAACTGCTGATCTGCACCCTGGACCCTTCCGCTAAGCTGGACATCGAACTGACCATCGGCAAAGGCCGCGGTTACGTACCGGCTGAAGAGAACAGGCCCAAAGATGCAATCTTCGGCTACATCGCTATCGATTCCGTATTCACGCCCATCAAAAACGTGAAATACAGCATCGAAAACACCCGTGTGGAACAAAAGACCGACTACGAAAAGCTGATCATGGAAGTGATCACCGACGGTACCATCCACCCGGAAGAAGCGGTAAAACAAGCTTCCCGCATCCTGATCCAACACCTGATGATCATCACCGATGAAAACATCAGCTTCGATACCAAAGACACTGAGAAAGAAGATGTAGTGGACGAACAGACCCTGCAGCTGCGTAAGATCCTGAAAACTCCCCTGGAGGACCTGGATCTCAGCGTACGCGCATTCAACTGTCTGAAAGCCGCGAAGATCAACTCCCTGAGCGAACTGGTACAGTACGAACAGGAAGAACTGATGAAGTTCAGGAACTTCGGTCAGAAATCCCTCAGCGAAATCGAACAGGTACTGGGCGAACGAGGTCTGCACTTCGGTATGGACCTGTCCAAACTGAAACTGGACGAAGAATAGAAAACATATTACTCGAATCGCGATGCCATATGGTGTCGCGATTCGTATTTTATAACAAGTACCTTGTAATTCCTGACACGGTGCAAGGGAACACAAAACAAATGTCATGCGTCACGGAGTAAAATTAAACAGGCTGAGCCGGACTTCCGCTCACCGCAAAAGCCTGATGAGCAATCTCGCCATCGAGCTGATCAGTCACAAACGTATTCAAACCACTTTAGCCAAGGCAAAAGCACTGCGCGTTTACATCGAGCCGCTGCTGACCCGTGCTAAAACCGATAATACGCACAACCGTCGTACCGTATTCAGCTACCTGCAGGATAAAGAATCCATCCAGGAACTGTTTGGTACCATCAGTGAGAAAATCGCCAACCGTCCCGGCGGTTACACCCGTATCATCAAACTCGGCAAAAGGGTTGGTGACAATGCGGAAGTAGCCCTGATCGAACTGGTTGATTTCAACGAAATCTACGGTAAAACTGCAGAAGCAGATAAAGCTCCTGCTAAGAAAACCCGTCGTGCAGGTGGTGCTAAAAAGAAAGCAGATGAAGCAGCTCCGGCCGCTCCTGCTGCTGAAGAAAAAGCCGCTGAATAGTTTATCTGAACGATATAGGAAAGGGAGAAGGCGAAAGCTTTATCCCTTTTTTTATGCCCGAAGGCCAGTGCTGTTTGGTCCCGGATTTATTTTTGAGAGTAAGGGAAACAAAACCGGACGTATATGCATGGTTGATAACATACCCTTCAAAAAGAACCTGGCTTCGGAGCCGGGGCAATATGTGCACCCTTTGCTTAAATCATCAACAATTTGTCCCCAGCCTGCAAAAGATATGTTAAAAAATCGTAATTTAGGACTGAGTACCTAACACCTATACCTATGTATTACCTGAAATGCGGTCATTGCGCGGAAATGAGCGCCATGAAATCCGAATACATCACCTTCTGCGACCATTGCGGTAAAAAGTTCCCGCTTACCTACGCGGATTGGAAAGCCCAGCACCCGGACGGCACCGTGGAACTGTACGGGCGGGAGCAGGGGATACCCGAAGAAAAATACCAGGCCATCATGAAAAAACGCTACCGCAACCGCTTCGACCTGCGGGGCAAAGCCGCGCTGATCACCGGCATCGTGGTACTGATCGCCTGCGGCACGCTGAGCGCATTTTACGGGCCGGTGCTGGTGAAGATGTTCCGCGAGCCAAAGGTATCGCAGACCATGCTGGAGATGGATAACTGGCGTACTTTCAGGGGCAATATCCTCCGGATCCAGAGCCCGATGTCATTATCTCCCGTTACAGTAAATGACGCCCCGAATATGCGCAGGAAAGCGTTTAAAGGCGGCAGTTATGCGGACGGGCTGGTGATCAGGATGGATGAGGCCGTATATCTCTCGGATTCGCACATTGACCTGGTGGAAACGGCGAATGAGCTCACTAGGGGAATGGAGAAAACAGTTGGCATATCGAAATTCAGCTATAAAACCCGGGAACTACATCTGAACGGTCAGCAGGCGGTGCTGCAGCAGGGAAGTTATATCCTCCAGGAAAATTCCGCCATGGAATTTAACAGCCTGGTGGTGGTAAAAGGCGGGTCGCGGGTACAGTTGCTGGTGACCCATCCGGCCAACGATGAAACCGGCCGGAAGGTGGCCGAAAAGATCATGACATCCGCCCTGATGAATTAGATCGTAAAAACCTGTTCAAAATTCATAATCTTGCCCTAACTTTGCACAGTTTTAACCGTCCCTAACGGGGCATAAAAAAGAAAGGGTAAGAAGAAATGCCGCAGACTACCAGATCCACACAGCCGGCCATGCTGTTGTTAGAAGATGGCACCGTATTCCATGGCAAAGCGTTCGGAAAAATTGGGACCGCAGCCGGGGAACTTTGTTTTAATACCGGAATGACCGGTTACCAGGAGGTGTTCACCGATCCTTCCTACAAAGGACAGGTGCTGATCATGAACAACTGTTACGTAGGTAACTATGGCACTAAAAATGAGGATGTGGAAAGCAGCAGTGTGAAGATCAGCGGGTTGATCTGCAAGAACATTGCCCACAACTTTTCCCGCAAAATGGCCGACGAATCCCTGGCCCAGTTCCTTGAACAAAATAACCTGGTAGCGATCCACGAAGTGGATACCCGTGCGCTGGTTTCTCATATTCGTGCCAAAGGTGCCATGAACTGCATCATTTCCTCCGAAATACTGGATGAAAAAGAATTGCAGGCTAGGCTGAAAACAGTTCCTTCCATGGAAGGCCTGGCCCTCTGCGCGGAAGTGTCCACCAAAGAGCCTTATTACATTGGCGACCCGAATGCCGAGATCCGTATCGCGGTGATGGACAACGGCGTAAAACGCAACATGCTGAAATGCCTGTCCGAAAAAGGCGCTTACCTGAAAGTACATCCCACCCAAACATCATTTGAAGAGTGCGAAACCTTCAAACCGCACGCATATTTTATTTCCAACGGTCCCGGCGACCCGGCGCCGCTTACTTACGCGGTAGACACCATTAAGAAGGTGCTGGAAGCAGAGCGTCCGCTGTTCGGCATTTGCCTGGGCCACCAGCTGCTGGCAATGGCGAATGGTATTCCTACTTACAAAATGCACCATGGTCACCGCGGGCTGAACCATCCCGTAAAGAACCTGCTTACCGGCAAATGCGAGATCACTACCCAGAATCACGGGTTTGCGATTGATGCCAAAGCGGTTGCGGCTTCTGAAAATGTGGAGATCACGCACGTGAACCTGAACGACCAGTCAGTAGAAGGGATCAGGATCAAAAATAAACCGGCGTTTTCCGTGCAGTACCACCCTGAGTCTACTCCGGGCCCTCACGATTCCCGCTACCTGTTCGATGATTTTTTTGCACTGATCCGCGCAAACATGTCGAAGTAGGGCTTCGGTTCCAGAAAATGACAGCAGAGACATGTTGAAACATGCATGTATCCAGATAAAATTAAGAAAGGCTTCCTCCGGGAGGCCTTTTTTTATGCGAGGGAGCGTGGAAGTCCTTCTCCGCGAATCGATTACGATCAGGCATAAGCGTAATGGTGGCAAACAAGCGACTTTGTATGGGTTATCAATAACAAACGGTCCTGAGGAGTCAGGACCGCGCATTTTAAAATTCCACGTTATGAAAACTAGCGAAAGGTACTATGCGGTTAAGCACAATACCCACCTTGTCTTTTCATTACATGACAATAATATGAAAAAAATGGCGAGTTGCTCTTGCAAAAAGGGTGTAAGTTTTCTTGAAATAGAGGAATTTAAATTGCAATCGGTTGGAAAATGAAATTAGTTGAGAAAGTGGCAAAAAAATACGGCTCTGTGAACAGAGCCGTTTGCCTTTATAAATTCCACGTTATGAAAAACTGATACAAAAATATGTTGTTTGGCTAAAACGTTTTAGTTCGTCGCCGCATTTTTTACATTGTGTTGATAATGCAAAGGTCGGGTCATTTTCTCATTTGTCAAAATTCTACAAGTTAAATTTTTGCTAAGCAGGTTTAGATTTTTGTTCAACTTGTATATCTTATTTTCATCATCTCATCTTTTCCTCACCTTTGCGTCCCGATTACACAGTAAAAATAGCTATAAAAATCAAATTTCAAAACTATATTTCCAGAAATTATCGATTGTGTCGCCGAAAAATGTCATATAGAATTTATTTTAATGCGAATTCGTTGTATTGACAAGCATTCCGGGCCTTGATTTTGAAAACATGATTTTTGTCAGGTTTTTAAAGGGTAATGTTTTTTTAACACTCTTTTAAAACTTTTTCTCCCTTTTATTGTAGGCGGCCGGGGTAAACTTCCAGCGCTTTACCCAGGCATTCCATCGCTTTTGCGATATTTTCCCTGTTCAAAACGTATGCAAGTCTTACTTCCTGCTTCCCAAGCCCCGGTGTAGCGTAAAAACCAGTGCCCGGAGCCAGCATAACTGTCTGCTGTTCATACGAAAAAGCCTCCAGCAGCCACTGGCAGAATTTATCCGCATCGTCGATGGGCAAACGCGCCATCGCATAAAAAGCGCCGCCCGGATTGGGACAGAACACGCCCGGGATCTTGTTCAGCAGGCTTACCAGCAGGTCCCTGCGGCTCTGGTATTCCTCCTTTATCTCGTCAAAATAGTCATCAGGCAGGTCCACAGCGGCTTCCGCGGCAATCTGCGCAAAACTGGGAGGGCTCAATCTTGCCTGTGCGAACTTCATCACAGCATCCAGGATAACCCTGTTATGGGTCACCACCGCGCCGATCCTGGCGCCGCAGGCACTGTATCTTTTAGAGATCGTGTCAAATACCACTACATTATTCTCCAGGCCGCTGAGATTCAGGGCGGAGATATTTTCGCCGTCATAGGAGAACTCACGGTATGCTTCGTCGGAAAACAGGAACAGGTTATGTTTCAGGCAGATTTCCCTGAGCACTTCCATTTCCGCGCGGCTGTACAGGTAGCCGGTAGGGTTATTGGGATTGCAGATGAGGATGGCTTTGGTCTTCGGCGTGATCAGCTTCTCGAAATCACCGATCGGGGGTAATGCAAAGCCCGTTTCGATGCCGGAAGTGACCGGCACGACCTTTACCTCCGCTTCCACGGCAAAACCGTTGTAATTGGCGTAAAACGGCTCGGGAACGATCACTTCGTCACCCGGGTCCAGGCAGGCCATAAAACCGAACAGGATAGCCTCTGAGCCGCCTGTGGTCACAATGATCTCTGTATGGTCCACGGTGATGTCAAACTTCTTGTAATAGCCGGTCAGTTTGCGGCGGTAACTTTCGTTGCCCGCGCTGTGGCTGTATTCGAGGATCTTGAAATTAGAATTCCTAACCGCATCCAGCACGGGTTTAGGGGTTTCAATGTCTGGTTGGCCGATGTTAAGGTGGTAAACCGTAACTCCTTTCTTTTTAGCGGCTTCCGCGTAGGGAACCAGCTTGCGGATCGGAGAAGGCGGCATGTGTTGTCCGCGCTCGCTGATGTTAGGCATTTTGCTGTACTTTTTTTGCGTTGCAAATTTAAGGGAATGAAATAGTTCTATAACAAAAAGGCCTCCCGATTATTGATCGGGAGGCCATTATGCAGAATTATTGTTTGCTTTAATTCTCTACTGTACCGGTCAGGAACAGTTCTTTTTCCTGGTCTACCCCTTTGAGCTTTACATAAACCGTTTTCATCGGTTTGCCCACCTGGTTCGCACTGTAGGTCGCGCTGATCACGCCGGATTTGCCAGGCAGGATCGGCTCAACGGTCCATTTGGGAACGGTGCAGCCGCAGCTGGGTTTCGCGGATTCGATCAGAACGGGCTCTTTGGAAATATTGGTGAATTCAAAAGTTACGGTTACGGGTTTGTTATACTTGGTTTTACCGAAGTCAACTGTTTCCTTTTTGAATTTCAGCTTGGCATCCACAGCGTTAGCCGCGCCGGAGCCATTTTGAGCCTGTGCCCACACAGCGGTGGTTACCAGTAAAGTCGCAAATAGGGATACGATAAACTTTTTCATGTTTCAATTGGGTTTTAAAACGATTGGTTAAAACGTTAGTTCCTTCCAGTTTCCAGGATCAAATTTACGGCCAAAAACTGAACCTTACGTATCAAGATATTAAAAATTTCTTAAAAATTAATTATTACAGGTCCCGGAGAGGCATTTACCCATTCATCATTTTCCCCTACATTTGTGCTTTAACAGGGACGGCATGATCGAAAACAACGAATTAGCTATGAATTTACAAAGCCCGTTATCATTTGAAGAGTTCCGCAGGGAAGTATTGAATGATTTCAGACTGGCTTGTATCAGCAGGGAAATCAGCCTGTTGGGCCGCCGGGAAGTACTGACCGGTAAGGCAAAATTCGGCATCTTTGGCGATGGCAAGGAAGTGGCGCAGATCGCAATGGCCAAATATTTTAAACCGGGCGATTTCCGTTCGGGGTATTACCGCGACCAGACCTTTGCGTTTGCCAGCGGTATTGCTACCGTGGAACAGTTTTTCTCACAGCTGTACGCCGATCCGAATATCGAAAATGACCCGTTTTCAGCGGGCCGGCAGATGAACTCTCATTTTGCCACTCCCAACGTGAATGCAAACGGTGAATGGATGAATCTTGCATCCATGAAAAACACTGCCGCGGATATGGCGCCCACCGCTGCCCAGATGCCCCGTGCGCTGGGCCTGGCCTATGCTTCCAAACTCTTCCGTGAAGTGCCGGAACTTAAGGAATACCAGCATCTTTCCCATGAAGGGAACGAGGTTTGTTTTGCCACTATCGGCGACGCCTCTACGAGCGAAGGCCATTTCTGGGAAACCGTCAATGCAGCGGGCGTTTTGCAGGTGCCGCTCGTCATATTCGTATGGGACGATGGTTACGGCATTTCAGTACCTAGAAAATACCAGACCACCAAAGGCTCCATCAGCGCGGCCCTGGAAGGTTTCCGCAAAAGCGAGGACTCCAATGGTCTTGAAATATATAATGTAAAAGGATGGGATTATGCAGGTATGTGCGAAGCTTTCGAAGAAGGCATCCGCAAAGCCCGCGAAACGCATGTACCCGTGCTTTTCCATGTGGAAGAGATCACCCAGCCGCAAGGCCATTCCACTTCCGGCTCCCACGAGCGTTATAAAAGCAAGGAGCGCCTGGCCTGGGAAAAAGAATTTGACTGTAACCTGAAGATGCGCCAGTGGCTGCTGGAAAATGCGCTGGCGGATGAAAAGATCCTGCAGCAGATTGAAGCCGAAGCCAAAACCATTGCGCAGGACGGCCGTAAAAAAGCCTGGGACAAATACATTGCGCCTATCAAAGAACAGGTGCAGGCATTCCTGGGCCACTGCCAGCAGATCGTGGATGAAGGCCGCGGAGAAGTAGACTTCGTGAACCACACCATGCAGGAGCTGGCCGCCAACCGCGAGCCGCAACGCAGGGATATCCTGAAAGCCGCCGCCGGTATACTGTTCCGCCACCCGCGTAATTTCCCGGGCGCACTGGAAGAATTACAGCTGTTTTATGACAACCAGCTGCTGATCGAAAAAGAAAACTACAATACCTATACATACGCCGCCGGTCCCAACTCAGCGTTGAACGTGGAGGAAGTGCCCGCTATTTATGCGGACGATGCTCCTTCCATCAACGGCTATGAGGTGCTGAACAGGTACTTCGACCAGCTATTCTCCCATCACCCGCTGGTATTTGCTTTCGGGGAAGATGTGGGTAAGATCGGAGATGTAAACCAGGGTTTTGCCGGGCTTCAGCAGAAACACGGCAAGCTGCGTATTGCGGACACCGGCATCCGCGAACTCACCATCATGGGGCAGGGGATAGGCATGGCTTTGAGAGGGCTGCGCCCGATCGCGGAGATCCAGTACCTGGATTACCTGCTGTACGGCCTGCAACCTCTGAGCGACGATGTGGCTTCACTGCAATACCGTACCAAAGGCACACAGTTCTGCCCGATCATTGTACGCACACGCGGCCACAGGCTGGAAGGCGTCTGGCATTCCGGTTCACCTATGGGGATGATCATCAATTCCCTTCGCGGGATGCATGTATGCGTGCCTCGCAATATGGTGCAGGCCGCCGGTATGTACAATACTTTATTAAAGGCAAACGAGCCGTCCATCGTGATCGAAGCGCTGAACGGCTACCGCCTGAAAGAAAGGCTGCCCGAAAACCTGTATGACTTTACGGTACCGCTGGGTATCCCGGACGTGCTGCATGTTGGGTCGGATATCACGATCGTATCTTACGGTTCCACCCTTCGCATCATCGAAGAAGCGATGCATATCCTTGAGGCGCAGGGTATCTCCTGTGAGCTGATCGATGTTCAGACCCTTCTGCCTTTTGATATTGAGCATTCCATTGTGGAATCGCTGAAAAAAACAAACCGCATACTTTTTGTAGATGAAGATGTGCCCGGTGGCGGAACGGCATTTATGTACCAGCAGGTAATGGAGAACCAGGGCGGCTATCGCCACCTGGATGTGGCTCCCCGCACGCTGGCAGCACAGCCGCACAGACCTGCCTACGGTTCCGACGGGGATTATTTCTCCAAACCGAATGTGGAAGATGTGGTAAAAGTTGTAATGGAAATGATCAGGGAGTAGCAATCCTGCACATAAATTTTTTATGCTAGCGCCCCCTGTATAACCTGCAGGGGGCGTAATTTTTTAACAAGCGGCTTCAATTGACTGTTATTATATACGAATATGGAATACAAAGACTATTATAAAATACTGGGCGTGGACAAAAAAGCCGCCGCCGCCGACATCAAAAAGGCATACCGCAAACTGGCCGTAAAATACCACCCGGACAAGAACCCGGACGATAAGCTGGCGGAGGAAAAGTTCAAAGAGCTGAATGAGGCATACGAGGTGTTGGGTGATGAGGAGAAAAGAAAAAAGTATGATGAATTTGGCGAGAACTGGAAGTATTATGAGCAGGCGGGCCAGAATGGCGGGGACTTTGACTGGGGCCGGTGGAGGGCGTCGCAGGGCGGCAGGCAGCAACAGCAGCAGTACGAGGACATGGAAGGGATGTTTGGCGAAAGCGGGCAGTTCTCCGATTTTTTTGAACATCTTTTTGGCGGCGGTTTCAGGGGCCGCGGTCAGCAGGGAAGGCCCCGTAGCCGCCGTGGTGCTGATCTCCAGGCTACTATGCAGGTAGGCCTGGATGATGTGTACACCGGTGCGACGAAACAAATAGAAGTGAACGGCCAAAAGCTGAACCTGAAAATAAAACCCGGTACTTACAATGGCCAGGTGTTGCGGCTAAAAGGAAAAGGCCGGCCGGGGCAGAACGGCGCAGAATCCGGCGATCTGCTGATTGAAATCGGTATCGCTCCGGATGCGCGGTATGAGTTGAAAGGGAAAGACGTGTATATGGATGTGCCGTTGGATATGTATACAGCTGTTTTGGGCGGTAAATTGCAGGTAGCTGTACCGGGAAGCCCGCTACAGCTCACTATTCCGGCGGGTACAGACAGTGGCCGACTGTTCCGGCTGAAAGGAAAGGGGCTTCCGGCGCCTGAAGGCAGTAAAGATGTGGCCGGGGATTTGTACGTGAAAGTGATGATCACTGTGCCGAAAGGGTTGAGCGAGCAGGAGAAAGAGTTGTTTGCAAAATTGCAGGAGCTGAAGAAATAAGGGAAACCCCGCAGGCATCTAAACGGAGCGGACCTGGAGAAGATTGTACGGATACGGAATTGTGATGAACGCTTGCGGGCACAGCACTTTTTATGAAAGTAACCTGAAAATCTTACGAATATGTTGCAGTCAATTGATTACCTGGACGAAATACTGGAACAGCAGCACCGGGCGGCCCGTGAGATGGAGCCGGTCTTTTATGCCAGTGAGTTGCTGGAGGCTTTGGGCTACCGGCTGAGTGAGGCGGCAGGGGCTTTGGACCGGGCGATGCAGGCTTGTGCGGCATTGCATATCCCGGTGGAATTGAATTTCAGGAGGACGTATTGTTGTAATACGGCGGGTATGGAGGCGGATTGGTTGTTAAGCGGATTGGCGGGATATTTCCTGGTGGTGAACTGCGATCCCCGCCACCCGGCGGTGGCCCGGGCACAGCTGCATCTTTTAAGGAAACGTTATTCATTTTAATTCATATCAAACTAGTTATCAATAAATTGTTTGTTCATTTACCTTCTTATATTCATTCCCCGTTCATTGTACCGTCATACTTCCGTGGGATAGTGGAAAAGAATAAATTGCAATTCATTAACAAAAACGAAATTGCTTAGACGGTTCAAATAGGCTGAAAACGGGGGCCGTTCTCTACGGGGCGGCCTTCCTTCAGTTTTTCTTTTTCCTTTGAAACAGTGTGTATTTTACCATAGTAAGCAGATTGACATCTTAACCATCATCCTTTGATAACTATTATTAGTTCGGAAACCGGGGACTTGGTTTTTAAAAATTGTTTAACCATCATCCTTTGATTGCTGGCGGAAAGTCAGAAAAAACAAGTCCAGGTTTTTTTACCTCATTACTCCGAAGCATTTTTTCTCCACTTTAGCTATTTTTCAAGCATGAGCGTGTGTTTGGTAATCCGTTTATATGCATACATGCAGACATCTGAGGGTAAAAATGCAACCAAAATAAATGTAACTGAATTATGGAAGCCAGATGTATCAGGTGCAGCACTATTGTGCATTCTCATAAGAAGCTTTCTGAACTTAAATGTAAATGCGGCGGGCAGCTCCAAAGAATGAAATTCATTAGGCTCATTGAAGGCACGCACCCGCTCGGCAGGGAACATAACCTGGAATTGAACGGCAAACTGTGCTACGGCACTTACCGTTCGGTGTTTGGCAACTTCGTGATCGACCGGGTCAATAATACTTTCCAACGCGTTAACCTGTTGCGGTAAGTTTTCTGATGCAGGTAATCCCTGTGTACTTCCGGTGGTCTATTATTCACCGGCTAACAACCAGCCATCGCAGGAGGACGCAGGGTTCCCTGCATTGCCTTTCCATTAACCCCTCATCGTACAAATTTTTTGGCTATTTGTGCCCCGAAGTCATCCAGGCTTGTGGTTCCGGTATTACTTAATATTATTATCGTAGAACCATCCCCCGGCACATGGAACAGCATACATTGCGCACCCATGATCCGCCCGGGCAGTTTCACTATGGTGAATTTTTTATTGCGCAATAACGAATCGCCTTTCCCGGTTGTCGGTTTTGTTCTATTTCCCGGGCCGCTGCTGTCTTTTCTTTGTTATATCAAATCAAAAAAAGACACCGCTATGAAATACAATCGCCACTTCGTTATCATCTTCCTCGCGCTCCTCGCCGGCATGACTATCATAACAGGCAGCAGCTTTAAAAACCGTGCAGACCAACCAGCCGGGGCCGGAGACGTGCTCTATAAAAAGAATTGTAAACAATGCCATGGGAGCGACGGCACCAGGGGGATGTTCGGTGCCAAAAACCTGAAACTCAGCGGGCTGGAAATCCCGGCTATTATCCGGCAGATACGCCAGGGGAAAGGTGTGATGCCATCTTTCAACAGGAAATTCACAGAAGAGGAACTGACTGTTCTCGCCGGGTATGTGAAAAGCTTAAGACAGCCGTAAATACTGCTATGCATCTCTGCTGGTTCTGCCGATTGTTACCTTCCATTCCCGGAATTGTTTATTTTTATCCCTTCACCATTTCCTGTTCCCATGAACATTGTAGTATTGGACGGTTATACGCTCAACCCGGGAGACCTCAGCTGGGAGGCACTTCGGGCTCTGGGCAACGTAAAGATATTTGACAGGACGCCGCCGGAGCAAGTGGCCGAACGCGCCAAAGGGGCCAACGTTGTACTCACCAACAAAGCGATCATCAATGCGGATACGATCAATGCACTCAGCGATCTGCAATATATCGGCGTGATGGCCACGGGATATAATGTGGTGGACATCCAGGCGGCATCGGCAAGGAACCTTACCGTGGCCAATGTTCCGGCATATAGCACTGCATCTGTGGCGCAGCTTACTTTCGCGTTGCTCCTGGAGCTTTGCCAGGGCGCGGGCCGGCATTCGACCAGCGTACATAAAGGCGAATGGGCCGGTTCGCAGGATTTCAGCTACTGGAAAATGCCGTTGACAGAACTACAGGATAAAACTCTTGCTATTATTGGTTTTGGACAGATAGGGAAGGCCGTGGCCAGGATTGCCATGGCCTTTGGTATGCGTGTGATCGCGAGCCATAAACACCCGGAAAGGGACAGGATGGAGGGCGTGACTTTTAAGGACCAGTCCACTTGTTTTCAGGAAGCGGATGTGGTATCGCTGCACTGCCCGCTGAACGCTGAGAATAAAGGGTTTGTAAATACGGAACTGCTGGCGACGATGAAACCGTCGGCGTTCCTCATCAATACCAGCCGCGGCCCGCTCATCCGGGAAGATCACCTGGTGGAGGCGCTGAACAATGGTACTATCGCAGGCGCAGGGCTGGACGTGCTCACAGTGGAGCCACCAGCAGATGACAACCCCTTGCTTTCCGCAAAAAACTGTGTGATCACCCCGCATATTGCCTGGGCCAGTAAAGAAGCCCGCAGCCGGCTGATGGACAAGGTGGTGTCGAATATAAAAGCGTTCCGGGAAGGGAAGCCGGTGAATGTAGTGACGTGAGGGTGGATAATCCAAAGATCTCCATAAAAAAGGCCGGAAAGCAATGCTCTCCGGCCTTTTCTGGTATAAAAAATTGATTATCTCAGATTGTGGAACACCTGCTGTACGTCGTCATCCTGCTCCAGGCGGTCAACCAGCTCCAATACTTCTTTTGCCTGTTCTTCGTTCAGTTCCACCGTATTTGCGGGAATGCGTTTCAGCTCCGCGGTGATCACGTTCAGCCCTTTTTCTTCCAGCGCTTTCGCCATATTGCCGAATTCGGTGAAAGAAGCGCGGATGATGATATTGCCTTCGCTGTCTTCCCCGATCTCTTCCAGGCCAAAGTCGATCAGCTCCAGCTCAAGATCTTCCAGGTTCTGGCCTTCATTTTTTATTTTGAACTCACCGATACGGTTGAACATAAACGCAACGGAGCCGCTGTTCCCAAAGCTGCCGCCCAGTTTATTGAAGTGCATACGCACGTTTGCAACGGTACGGGTGGTATTGTCCGTTGCGGTTTCCACCATTACGGCAATGCCATGCGGTGCATATCCTTCGTACACTACTTCCTCATAATCCGTTTTATCCTTACCCATTGCGCGTTTGATCGCGGCTTCCACACGGTCCTTCGGCATGTTCACACCTTTGGCGTTCTGGTAGCAGCGGCGCAGCGCGGGGTTATTCTCAGGGTCAGGTCCGCCGTTCTTTACCGCAATTGCAATTTCTTTACCGATCCGGGTAAACTGTTTGGCCATGCGGTCCCAGCGGGCAAACATGGTATGTTTTCTTACTTCAAAAATACGTCCCATAAAATGTTGTAGTTATACCTTCTGAGGCTATACCCCAAAGACGGGTGCAAAAATATTAAATTCCGGGCATTTCCCTGCCCCTGAAACAAAAATCCCGCCGGATGACCGGCGGGATTGAGTATGATATGAGGGGAATTTATAAATTGTTCCCCAGTTTACTTTTGTTTTTGCTGTAGGTAAAATATACCAACATGCCGATGCCCATCCATACTGCCAGGCGGATCCAGGTGTCCAGCGGCAGGGAAGCCATCAGTGCGATACATATCACGATGCCGATGATAGGCAGCACCGGAACTAAAGGCACTTTAAAAGCTCTCGGGATTTCCGGGTTGGTTTTTCTCATCACGATCACGCCGATACATACCAGCACGAAAGCGAAGAGGGTACCGATGCTTACCATTTCACCCACGATCCTTACCGGTACAAATGCGGCAAACAGGCTCACGAACAACATGAACAGCAGGTTGGATTTGTAGGGGGTACGGTATTTAGCGTGTACCTGTGAGAAAACTTTCGGCAGCAGACCGTCCAGGGACATGGAATAGAACACGCGGCTCTGGCCCATGAGCATCACCAGGATCACAGAGGTATAACCTGCCAGGATGGCGAGGATGATAGCCTGCTGCAGCCAGTGGTAAGGCGTTTTGGCGATAGCGATTGCCACGGGAGCAGCGCTGTCTTTAAATTCGGTGTAGTTTGCCAGACCGGTCATTACGTGCGCGAACAGCACATAAAGAATGGTACAAACGGCCAGCGAACCAAGGATGCCGATAGGCATATCCTTCTTCGGGTTCTTGGCTTCCTGCGCCGCGGTGGACACAGCATCGAAACCGATGAAAGCGAAGAATACCACAGCAGCACCGCGGAACACGCCGGAAATACCGAAGTGGCCGAAAGCGCCGGTGTTAGCAGGAATATAAGGATCGTAGTTCGCAGGGTTTACGTGGCTCCAGCCTACTGCAATGAAAACCAGTACCACGGCTACTTTCAGCGCTACCAGCAATCCGTTCATAAAGGCAGATTCTTTGGTGCCGCGGATCAGCACGAGGGACAGGAATACAATGATCAGTACGGCGGGGAAGTTCATAAAACCATTCACTACGGAACCATCCGTGAGTGTGACCGTTTCAAACGGCGAACAGGTGAACTGGGCTGGCAGGTGAATGTTCATGGAGTGAAGGAACTTCACCAGGTACTGGCTCCAGCTGATAGATACGGTAGCCGCGCCAAGGGCGTACTCCAGCACAAGGTCCCAGCCGATGATCCAGGCGAGAAACTCTCCCATGGTAGCGTAGGAATAAGTGTAGGCACTTCCGGCAATAGGGATCATGGAAGCAAATTCCGCGTAACAAAGTCCTGCGAAAGCACAGCCTATCGCACCGATCACGAATGAAAGCGTAACGGCGGGGCCTGCATTGTTAGCAGCAGCAAGACCGGTTAAAGAAAATAATCCGGCGCCTATGATGGCGCCAATTCCCAAAGCAACTAGGTTGGCAGCGGATAGAGATCTTTTTAAGCCCTTTTCATTTTCGTTGGCTTCAGCCATCAACTGGCCGATGGGCTTTTTGACAAAGAGTCTACTCATACGATGATGTTGTGGTTGATACTAGCTTGTTTAGATTTTTTTTAACAGATCGTCAAATATAGTATCTAAAATCATAAAGCAGTATTTTATTTTACTGGTGCCCGCTTTAAGGGCTAAGGCCCGGCTGCTCAAGGGGTTGCGGCCGTCTGTCAACATTTGTGTGAACTTTGCGACTATAACCTTATTTTTGGACAATTTTTTACCCGTGGGGGGCCAGGGCTGGTTCCTCATGTCCAACAAAAACTAAATCACCTCTCTCAATGAACAAGAAACTGGCAGCCCTTATTGCGTTGATCACTTTTACTATCGTTGCAGGCCTTCATACGCTGGACCACCTGGATTGGCTGACAATTTCCCCCGTTGTACTGATGGTGTTCCGCTGGATAGCCGTGGCCACCGTGATCTGGTTTGCCGTCACCAAAAAATCCCTCACCACCTGGATACTGGTAAGTATGGTGATAGGCGCGGAGCTGGGGCACGATTACCCAGCCATTGCCGTGAATTTCCAGGTGCTGAGCAAGGTTTTCCTTCAACTGATCAAGACAGTGATCGCGCCACTCCTGTTCGCCACGCTGGTGGTGGGCATCGCCGGCCACTCCGATATAAAGCAGGTAGGCCGCATGGGCTGGAAGTCCCTGGTATATTTTGAGATCGTTACCACCATTGCATTATTTATAGGCCTTGCGGCGATCAATATCAGCCAGGCGGGCGCCGGCATCAAAATGCCACCTGAAGCCGTGCACGAAAAACTCCCTGAGACCAAACCGCAGACCTGGCAGGATGTAGTGCTGCACGTATTCCCGGAGAATATCGCGAAATCCGTTTACCATGGCGAGATACTGCCCATCGTGGTATTCAGCGTGATCTTCGGTATATCGCTGCTGCTGGTGAAAGAGAAGTTCCGCGGGCCGATGCTCGGTTTCTGCGAGAGTTTGTCCGAAGTGATGTTCAAGTTCACGAACATCGTCATGTATTTCGCCCCGATAGGGGTTGGTGCCGCTATCGCCTATACGGTGGGGCATGGAGGGCTATCCATCCTGGGTAATCTTTTGCAGCTTCTCGTTACATTATATGTTGCGCTGGCGGTATTTATCCTGGTCGTATTCGTGCCCGTGGCGCTGATCATCAAGCTGCCCATCGGCCGGTTCATCCGGGAAATTTCCGAGCCTGTGTCCATCGCCTTTGCCACTACCAGTTCGGAATCCGCCCTTCCCAAAGCCATGGAAGCCATGGAAAGAATGGGCGTGCCCCGTAAAGTGATCGCGTTTGTAATGCCCACCGGGTATAGTTTTAACCTGGACGGCTCAACCTTATACCTCGCCCTTGCCTCCGTGTTTGTAGCACAGGCGGCCGGCACACCGCTTAGCGTGGGCCAGCAGATCATTATGGTATTTACCCTGATGCTCACCAGTAAAGGCGTTGCGGGCGTTCCCCGTGCCACCCTGGTAATTATCCTTGGTACCATCGCGTCTTTCCACCTGCCCGCCTGGCCGGTATTCCTCATTCTTGGTATAGACGAACTGATGGACATGGCCCGTACCTCCGTGAATGTGATCGGCAACTGCCTGGCCACCGCGGTGATCGGGAAATGGGAAGGGGAAGTGGACTTCCAGAAGCTGCCCGCTGAAACGAAAGCCTAGGGCCTATCTCGGGTAAATATTAACTTACTGTTGACATTAAAAAGCTTATTTTTAGCCGCTCTAACTATATATTAATCATCAGCATGGATCAGATTATTGAATTTTTTAAGCACCTGATAGACCCGAAGTGGATTATTGCGCATGGCGGATTGTATCTGATCTTAGGGATCGTGTTTGCAGAAACCGGCCTTTTTGTAGGATTCTTTTTGCCCGGAGATTCCCTGCTTTTTGTGGCGGGTATTTATGGGCAGGAGTTAAGCGATCACTTCTTTAATGTTCCTTTTGTAGTGATCATGACCATGATCGCCGTAACCGGCGTGATCGGGAATATGGTGGGATACTGGTTCGGGAAAAAATCCGGCCCCCTTTTATTTAAAAGAAAAGACACCTTCCTTTTTAAAAAGAAACACCTCTGGCAGGCCAAGGAGTTTTATGATAAATATGGCGGAGGCGCTATCTTCATTTCCCGCTTCCTGCCCGTAGTGCGTACCTTTGCGCCGATCGTGGCCGGTATTGTGAACATGGAAAGGAAGAAATTTATGTTCTGGAACGTGATAGGCTCCTTCTGCTGGGTGTTTTCCATGATGCTCGCAGGCCATTACCTGGATAAAGCCTTCCCCAACCTGAAAGAACACCTGGAATGGATCATCATTATTATTATAGTGATCACGACCCTGCCGGTGGCCATTAAGTTCATTTTCGGGAAGTCGCCCATCCACAGTCATTTCGACGAATTTGGGAACCCGATTGAGCAACCGCCAGTTAAAGAAGAAATAAAATCATAAATTGTTTTGATATTTAAAGAGACGCAACTAATTTGCGTCTCTTTCCTTTTTAGGGAAGTTCTGTATATCAACCTTAATAAATTCACGTCCTATATGAATTCCGCCAACAAACCGGTCCGGCTGCTGAACGCCGCAGTGATCGTAGCTTCCCTGGGTTACTTCGTAGATATTTACGACCTCCTTCTTTTTGGAATTATCCGTATCAAAAGCCTGCAATCCCTGAACCTGACCGGCGAAGAGATAGACCGTGTGGGCATGTGGCTGATCAATATCCAGATGGTGGGTATGCTGATAGGCGGGATCATCTGGGGCATCCTGGGCGATAAAAGAGGCCGTTTGTCCGTACTGTTCGGCTCCATCCTGCTGTATTCCGTGGCCAATGTGGCAAACGGGATGATAGGCGGGGACAATGCCATCATGTGGTATATGATCTGGCGTTTTGTGGCGGGCCTTGGCCTGGCGGGAGAGCTGGGCGCAGGCATCACCCTGGTATCCGAAGTGCTGCCGAAGGAAAAACGTGGACTGGGCACGATGATCGTGGCGAGTGTGGGTATTTCCGGAGCAGTGGCGGCTTATTTTGTATCGGAATATTTCGGGGACAACTGGCGGATCTGTTATTATATTGGCGGCGGGCTTGGCCTGGCCCTGCTCATCCTCCGCATCAGCGTGGTGGAATCCGGAATGTACAATAACCTCAAAGCATCCAGCAGCGTGAGCAGGGGCAACTATTTCGCTTTTTTCACCAATAAAGAAAGGTTTTTCCGGTATCTCAAATGCATCATGATCGGTATCCCCACCTGGTATGTGGTAGGCATCCTCATGACCTTCTCCAATGCTTTTGCTGAAAAGATGGGCGTGCAGGGAAAAATTGATCCGGGAAAAGCGATCATGATCTGTTATGCCGCGCTCACCTTTGGCGACCTGGCGAGCGGCTATATCAGCCAGCTGATGAAAAGCCGTAAAAAAGTATTGTATATCTTTTATACGCTCGTACTGATCAGTGTGATCTGGTACTTCAATGCATATGGCTACACGGTAAGCGGGTTCTATACCATCTGCGGGATCATGGGCTTCAGTGTGGGCTTCTGGGCGATATTTGTAACGGTGGCCGCGGAACAGTTCGGCACGAACCTCAGGGCTACGGCGGCTACTACTGTACCGAACTATGCGAGAGGGATGCTGCCGGTGATTTCCCTGGTCTTCGGCGGCCTGCAAAGCGCCGGCCTCACTTACCTGCAAAGCGGCCTTGCTACCGGTATCCTCTGTATCGTACTGGCTTTTGCATTTGCTTTCACCATGGAAGAAACATTTGGGAAGGACCTGGACTACGTGGAGGAGGCATAAACCTCCACGCATTTACGGGTAAGCGCTCAGCATCTTGTCCAGCAGCTTGTTCAGCTGCACCACTTCCTTGTCCGTCAGGGAGTTTTTTAACATGTCTTCCAGCGCGTAGATCTCTTCATCGATCACTTTCAGCAGCTGCAGGCCTTTGGGGGAGATTTTCACGTCCACTGCCCGGCGGTCCGCCTCGCAGCTTTTGCGTTCTACCAACTCCGCTTTTCTTAACCGTTCCACCAGGCGGCTCACATCGCTCATTTTATCCAGCATCCTTTCCTTCAGCGTATTGATGCTGGCGGATTTTGGATGCTGACCGCGAAGGATGCGCAGTATATTGAACTGCTGCATGGTGATATCATACTTTTTGAAAAACGTCTGTTGCTTCGAAATGATCCAGTTCCCCACAAAAATCAAACTGACTAGGCTTTTATGGTGTTCACTGGTAAAACTTTTATTGGCTATCAATTTTTCGATATTGGACATATGCGGCAAAAAATATTACGCAATTTAATTGATAAGGGGATATAAAACGTAATTGCTAACGCTTTCATCCTGTATGTGTTATTGTTTGATGAGTTCAAGTTTAAGTTCAATATTGACCATTTTGTCCACCACCATGCCGCCGGCTTCGGTCATTTTATCCCATTTGAGGTTGTAGTCGAACCGGTTGATATAAGTGTTCGCTTTGAAGCCTGCCCGCAGCTTGTTTGCCGGGTCTTTGGCTGTTCCCCCGTAGGTAACGTTGAATTTCACGCTTTTGGTTACATCTCTTATAGTCAGGTCTCCCTCCAGCAGGTACTTTCCTTCGGTGATCCGGGTGAAGGACGTGCTTTTGAAGGTCATTTTCGGGTATTTTTCCGCATTCAGAAAGTCATTGGATTTCAAATGGTTATCTCTTGGATCGTTGCCTGTGCTGATACTGAATACATCTACGCTGAAAGTGATCGTGGCATCTGAAAAGTCCGGTTTGGCGGCTTTCAGTTCCCCTTCAAAATTTTTAAAGTTGCCCTCTACTTCTGAGATCACGAGGTGCGTAACGGAGAAAGCCACTGAAGAATGATCCCGGTCAACCTTCCATGTGGCCGCCTGCGCGCCGGCTAAAAGCGGGCTGTACAGCAGCAAGGCAAACAGTAGCTTTTTCATGATATGGCTTTTGGGATGACACGTATAACAGTTCTATTCCTTTCTAAAAATATGGTTCACAATCTGATAGGCCCTCTGTCGGGTCAAAGTTACGAATATCGGCTGTTATAACAGCAAACGGCTGGTTAACCCGGAAAAACAAAAAGCACCCGCCGGAAGGCGGATGCTCTTATAAATTGGAACTGCCTGTAAATTAAGCAGGTGTTTTCATGTTGTCCAGCACGTCCATCACTTCCTTCACGTGTTTGGCGGAAGTTTCCAGCAGTGCTTTTTCTTCGCCGTTCAGGTCCAGCTCGATGATCTTTTCGATGCCGGTTTTGCCCAGCACCACGGGTACGCCGAGGTAAATGTCTTTCAGGCCGTATTCGCCGGTGAGCCATGCGCAAACGGGGAAGATACGTTTTTCGTCTTTCACGATGGCTTCCACCATCTGTGCCGCAGCAGCGCCGGGAGCGTACCATGCGGAAGTGCCCAGCAGGTTCACGATCTCACCGCCGCCCACTTTGGTGCGCTGGATGATCGCTTCCAGTTTGTCCGCGGCTACCAGTTCGGTAACAGGGATGCCTGCTACGGTGGTGTAGCGGGGGAGGGGTACCATGGTATCGCCGTGGCCGCCCATCAGGATAGCCTGGATGTCTTTGGGGGAGCATCCGATCTCATCTGCCAGGAAAGCGCGGTAGCGGGCGGTATCCAGGATACCTGCCATGCCGAATACCTTGCTGCTGTCTTTTTTGGCAGTGAGGTAAGCGCAGTATGTCATTACATCAAGGGGGTTGGAAACCACGATGATAATGGCATCGGGAGAATATTTGGTAACGTTCTCGGTAACAGATTTAACGATATTGGCGTTAGTAGAGATCAGATCGTCGCGGCTCATACCAGGTTTGCGTGGCAGGCCGGAAGTGATCACCACCACATCGCTGTTGGCGGTTTTAGTGTAGTCATTGGTTACGCCTGTCACTTTCGTGCTGTAATAATCAATGGGGGCTTGCTGCCAGGTATCCAGGGCCTTTCCTTCTGCGGTGCCTTCCTTGATGTCAAGCAAAACTACCTCCTGCAGAAAATCTCTGTGGGCCAGCACGTTAGCGCAGGTTGCGCCCACATTTCCAGCTCCTACAACAGTAACTTTCATCGTATCTGAGTATTTTAAAAAGGTGAAGAATTATTTGGGAAACAAAAATAGGGTATCGGATCGTTAATTTCGGCGGAATCTGCTAAATTTTCCCGATCCGTTACCGCTGCCGGGAAAATTTACAAGTGCTTTAACAATGTGTCCAGTTTAACGGTACCTTCGTACCCTGCCTGGAATTTGTGTTTTTTGTTGTAGGTATAGCAGCCGGGGAAATTTTTCAGGTCGTAATAAGCCAGTATCTGGCGTGTGGGTTCGGCTGCCATGATGATATTCGGGTATTTCCCGATGTGATATTCATCGTACCAGGTCTTCATCCGGTCCAGCCTGAAGGGCGTTACCATGAGGAGCGTGGTTTTGCCGAACTTATCGATGTTCTTCAGGATGTCCTGCGTCATGTGAGCACAATGATCACATTCCACGCTGAACACGAATACGAGAACAGGTTTATTTTTGGGAAGATCGTTCTTGGTAAAGCTCTGGCCGCTGTAAAGCAACATTGGCAAGGGTGAAATGATGGAATATTGCTTAAAAGGCGGGATATTTGCCGGATCGTTCGTATTGGATTGGGCTTTGAGCAATGCAGGAAGGAGTAAAAACAAGCAGAGCCATCTTCTCATATTCATATTTTTTAATTAATAAAGTGATATACAGATCGTGTATGTTGCACCAAAACTATACCGCTTTTGTGGGAATTCCGGTAAGTTTTGTTTGTTCATATGCGAAAATTTTTACTTTTGCAATCCTAATGTAAATTTTTAACTTTAAATCAGTGACCTTTTATGGCTACCACCGCAGATATCAGAACAGGATTAATCATTAAGCTGGATAACAGCTTGTATTCTGTTGTAGAGTTTGGTCAGAACAAAACCGCCCGTGCAGCTGCAAAAGTATGGGCAAAATTGAAGGGCGTTGACAATAGCCGTTCCATCGAGCATACCTGGAACTCAGGCGATACCATTTACCCGGTGCGCGTAGAGAAAAAACCATTTCAGTTCCTTTATAAGGACGATAGCGGATATAACTTCATGGACAAAGAGACCTTTGAGCAGATCATTGTAGCGGAAACGCTGGTGGATGCACCGCAATTCCTGAAAGACGGCGATGAAGTGGCTATTTCCATCAATACAGAAACTGAACTGCCGATGGGCGTTGAGCTGCCTGATAAAATTGTGCTGAAAGTAACTTATTCCGAGCCCGGTATGAAGGGCGATACAGCTACCCGCACCCTGAAACCTGCAACTGTAGAGGGCGGCGCTACCGTGATGGTTCCCCTGTTCGTAAACGAGGGCGAACTGATCCGCGTAAACACCAAGACAGGTGAATATATCGAGAGAGTAAAAGAATAACCATATTACTTACATTTCTTTCATTAGCGAACCAGCAATTACTAAAAACCAAAAACTGTCTACATGGACTTTAAACAGATTCAGGAGCTGATTAAAATGATCAACAAATCAAACATCAGCGAACTGAGCATTGAACAGGACCAGTTTAAGATTACAATAAAGCAAAAGGAAAGCGAAGTACAGCAGATCGTAACAGTACCGGCGGTAACGGCGGTTCAACCCGTGGCAATGGCTCCCCAGCCCGCTGCCGCTCCTGCGCCTGCCGCCGCTGCTCCTGCTGCCGCTGCCGCGCCTGTAAATACCAACCTCGTCACTATCAAATCCCCCATGATCGGTACTTTCTACCGCAGCGCCGGCCCCGATAAAGCGGCATTTGTAAGCGTGGGCGACGATGTAGCACCTGGAAAAGTGGTTTGCATTATTGAAGCCATGAAACTGTTTAATGAAATCGAGAGCGAAGTAGGCGGAAAGATCGTGAAAGTGCTGGTGGACGACGCATCCCCCGTGGAATACGATCAGCCCCTGTTCCTGGTAGAACCGTAACTCTTTAATAGCGGTGGAAGGTTGTAAGGTTGCTTGCAACCTTTTCCTTTTTTCGATTTTTAACCTATAAGAAAAACATGTTCAAAAAGATACTCATCGCCAACCGTGGCGAGATTGCCCTGCGGATCATCCGTACCTGTAAAGAGATGGGGATCAAAACAGTGGCAGTGTATTCAACCGCTGATAAAGACAGCCTGCACGTCAGGTTTGCCGATGAAGCCGTGTGTATTGGAAAACCACAGAGCAGCGACTCTTACCTGAATATACCGCACCTCATGGCCGCAGCCGAGATCACCAATGCCGACGCCATCCACCCGGGATACGGCTTTCTCGCTGAAAATGCCCGCTTCGCGGAGATCTGCGGCGAGCATGGTATCAAGTTCATCGGCCCCACCCCGGAAATGATCCGGAAAATGGGAGATAAGATGACGGCCAAAGAAACCATGATCGCCGCGGGCGTACCCGTTATCCCGGGCTCCGAAGGCCTGCTGGAAAGCGTGGAACAGGCTAAGATCATTGCAAAAGAGATGGGCCTCCCCGTGATCATGAAAGCCACCGCCGGCGGCGGCGGTAAAGGCATGCGCGTGGTATGGGACGAAAGCGAGATCGAGAACGCATATACCATGGCCAAAACTGAAGCCAAAGCGGCTTTCAGCAACGATGGCATCTACATGGAAAAATTCGTGGAAGAGCCCCGTCACATCGAGATACAGATTGCCGGCGACCAATATGGCAAAGTGTGCCACCTCAGCGAGCGTGACTGCTCCATCCAGCGCCGTCACCAGAAACTGGTGGAAGAATCACCTTCTCCCTTTATGACGCCCGAACTGCGTGAGAAGATGGGCGAAGCTGCCATCAAGGCCGCCAGCGCCATCAACTACGAGAGCGTGGGCACCATCGAGTTCCTGGTGGACAAACACCGCAATTTTTACTTCATGGAAATGAACACCCGTATCCAGGTGGAGCACGGCGTGACCGAAGAAGTGATCAACTTTGACCTGATCAAGGAACAGATCAAGATTGCTGCGGGCATTCCTATTTCCGGAAAAAATTACACCCCGCAGATGCACGCCATCGAGTGCCGCATCAACGCGGAGGACCCATATAACGACTTCCGTCCTTCCCCGGGTAAGATCACGGTGCTGCATACACCGGGCGGCCACGGCGTAAGGGTGGATTCGCACATCTATGCCGGTTACGTGATCCCTCCTTATTACGATTCCATGGTTTCCAAAGTGATCGCCGTAGCGCAGACGCGTGAAGAAGCCATCAACACCATGGAAAGAGCACTGAGCGAGTTCGTGATCGAAGGCGTGAAAACAACTATTCCGTTCCACCAGCAGCTGATGCAGGACGAGAACTTCAGGAAGGGAAACTTCACCACCAAATTCACCGAAGGTTTTAAACTGCAGTAACAGCAGTTTTCCCGATACTAAAAAAGGCTTCTGCGTTTGCAGGAGCCTTTTTTGTCGGATGTCACCCATTGCGGGCCGGTATGCGCCGTTACAGCGCGGGTTGCTGGATGAAAATGCCCGGTAACAGCCGGCACGTTCTGTACATAACAAAAAACAGGCCACCCGGGGGCAGCCTGTAATTTTAAACCTTAAAACCTTTTCAAAATAAAAATATCACGTATTGTATGCTGATGAAAAGCATGCCGCCTGAACCATTGGGCGGCACCAGTTCAGTTCATCAAAGATTCTCGGCGGCAGGCGCTTTTTTCTTCCTGTCTTTCATACCTTCTTTCATTCCTTTCATCCTTTCTTTCTCCCAGGTTTCATATTTGCCATAATTCTCGTCTCCCAGGGCTGTTTTGATCTTCTGCTGCCTTTCGTCCTTCAGGGCCTTCATTTTGGTCTTTTTTTCATCTTTATCAAGACCCCTGAGTGCCATCCCCTTGGCCATATATTCCTTGTTGATGGCTTTCAGTTCTTCGACCTGGCTGTCTGTAAAGCCCAGTTCTTTCGCGGGCACTTCGCGGGGACTTTTACCTTTTTTGCCGGATCTGTGTTTGTAACGATCGGCTTTGGCCATCATCTGCTCGCGGTTCTGCTGCCATTTGGCATATTGTTCCGCATCCAGCACCTCTTTGATCTTACCGCTGCGCTCGGCTTGCAGGGCGTCCAGCTTTGTTTTCTGGTCCTCTTTGCTCAGGCTTTTATTTTTCCTGATGTCCTGCGTGCTTTGCATGTAGGATTTATTGATATCCTGTAACGCCAGTGATTGTTTGTCGCTCAGTTTAAGGTCCGCATTGGGCCTCACTTTCATCTTCGTTTTCACCGAATCCTGCGCGTAACCGGTATGTACGGCCAATGCCAGGAAAATCAACAATAAGGTTTGCTTCATTTTAAACGATTTGCATAATAGACTGTCCCGGAGGCCGAAAGTTTAATCAGGCTTTACAGGAGGTCTGTGATCGCTTTTACGGCTTCATCCGGCTGGCTGGGCCGGGGAGCCTGGTTAGTCACGTATTTTCCTTCTTTGTCTATGATTATATACGTAGGCCAGCCCCCATACAGATACTTTTTTTCAAGAATACCCTGCTGTTCGCGCGGGAGGTTGTAGTGAACAACATTGTCACCCACCAGTTTATGCTGTTTGATGGCGCCTTTCCAGGCTTTTTCCACGGAGTTGTTGGCGAGATATACAAATACTACATCTTTCCCTTTCAGGCGTTGTTTGAGGGCGGGTACGTAATTCATCTGATCCCGGCAGGGTGCGCACCAGGTGCCCCAGATATCCATATAGATCACTTTTCCTTTGTACTGACCGGCGATGTGCGCCAGCATTTCTTCCGCCGTTGTGAATTCGGGCATGGAAGTTACCAGGCGGGTATCTTTAAGCATACTGTCATCCTGTGCAAGTTTCAGCAGCGCATTGTTTTTGGCCATTATTGCCGCACGGAGGAAAGGGTTCTTTACTTTGCCCTCAAATGTTTCGATAGCTGAGGGCTCCAGTGGCATGGAGGTTTCCAGTGTCCTGTTCACGTCCCAGGTGTACGTTATTTCCTTTTCCGCGGGGTTTGTTACCAACAGCTGGAAGACGGAATCCGTATTACGGCTTTTAACGCCTGATGCCACGGTGTAGGCGTAAGATTTCAGATCCCGGAGCATAGTCATGTAATCGCCGCTGTAATAGCCGGCGGATTGCACAAGGGTTCTTATAGAATCAAGCGTTTCCATGTAGTCGGGGCTGAAAGCATCTTTTTTCTGTTCCCGGAGATTATAGGAATACTGCGAAAGGCCGCTGGTCGCTTCGCAGCGGAGATCTGCCGCCAGGTATTGTTTGGCCCGTGGCTCCATGGGATGGTTTTGGGCATATTCATCCAGGAAACGAAGGTCGTTTTTTAGTTTGAGCATCACACTGTCCCTGTAAACCAGGTCTGATGTAATGGTATTGCGCCATTCCGACTGTTCACGGCTCGTGCGCCTTGTGAGCTCACGTTTGAACAGCCTTACGCTGGTATGGAAGCCGGCGTTAGCGCCGTCAAAACGGGTTTTGGTTTTGCGGGAAAACCATTCTTCACGGCTTTTATCCGTGAAGTCCGCGGGTCTTTTGTAATCGTCCAGATCTGCGTACAGCCTTATGGTTTCACCCGGCAGGCCGATGGTCATTTCGGAAATGCGGCCCCAGTCGAGGTATAGTTCACCGGCAGTGGGAAAGGGAACCGTGAGGCTGAACTTCCCGGAAGGGTCAATGGGAGTGGCGTATTTTTTCTGATAGGAGCTGGTCCAGTCAAAAACAGTCAATACGAACTCATCTTTAGGCTGATGGTTGTAATGATCGTACTGCCCGATGATGGTAAGGGAATCATTCTTTAATTCCAGCGGGGCCGGGGCTTTCTGCTGGGCGGAACATAACAGGGAACCAAGGCAAACGGCTAGGGTACTGATGGATTTCAACATATAAAGAGTTTTAATGAGCACAATATACGAATATTTCGTAAATAGGAAATATTTCGTAGGGTAATTTAAAAAGAACCCCCGGTGAATACCGGGGGCCATCATACACCAAAACAATCTTACGGTTTTTATCGCAAGAAAAGCAGCTCTCTGTATTTGGGGAGACCCCAGATTTTGTCATCAACCAGGAACTCCAGTTTGTCGGAGTGGTACCGGATCACATCAAAGTAAGGTTCTTTGATTTTCTCACAGTAATCGATCGCTTTCTGACGGCTGTCTTCCAGCTTGTTAACCACTTTACGGGCCTCGATCATCGCCTGTACATTCTCACTGATGACATTTATGTGTTCAGATATTTTCGTTGCAATCTGGCGTTGCGCTTTGGAAGCGTCATCACCAAAACCGGCATCTTTCAAACCTTTGATATTGATCAGCAGCTCATTCTGATACTTGATAGCTGCGGGCAATACGTGGTTGGTAGCCAGGTCGCCTATTACGCGTGCTTCGATCTGCACTTTTTTCACGTAATCTTCCAGGAGGATCTCGTGACGTGCATGCAGTTCTTTTTCGTTGTAAACGCCGGTGCCTACGAAGAGGTCGGTGGATTTTTTAGTAACGAACGCGTCCAGTGCTTTAGGAGTGGTTTTTACGTTCTGCAGGCCGCGTTTTTCGGCTTCTTTAGCCCAGTCTTCGCTGTAACCGTCGCCTTCGAAGAGTACCTTCTCAGATTCAACGATGTATTTGCGCAGGGTCTGCATGATCGCGATTTCTTTTTTCTCGCCTTTTTCGATCAGGCTGTCCACTTCTTTTTTGAAGTCAGCCAGGGTCTTGGCCATGATGGTGTTCAGCACGGTCATAGCGGAAGCGCAGTTTGCGGAAGAACCCACGGCGCGGAACTCGAACTTGTTGCCGGTGAAGGCGAACGGAGAAGTACGGTTACGGTCGGTATTGTCCAGCAGCAGTTCCGGAATGTGGCGGTGCAGGTCCAGTTTCAGGATAGCTTCGTCCTGTTCGTCGAATTTGTTATTTACGCGGCTTTTTACTTCCTGGAGTACTTCATAGAGGTATTTGCCGGTGAATACGGAGATAATTGCGGGGGGAGCTTCGTTTGCGCCAAGGCGGAAGTCGTTGCTCGGGGTGGCGATGGAAGCACGCAGCAGGTCTGCATAATCATGCACAGCCTTGATGGTGTTCACAAAGAAAGTGAGGAACATCAGGTTGGTCTTCGGTGTTTTACCGGGAGCCAGCAGGTTCACGCCGGTATCGGTAGCGAGGGACCAGTTGTTGTGTTTACCTGAACCGTTGATGCCTGCGAAAGGTTTTTCGTGGAGCAGTACTCTCAGTTTATGGCGTTTGGCCACTTTGCTCATCACGTCCATCAGCAGGGAGTTGTGATCCACAGCGATGTTCACTTCTTCGAAGATGGGAGCGCACTCGAACTGAGCGGGAGCCACCTCGTTGTGACGGGTCCTTAAAGGAATACCCAGTTTGTAAGATTCCTCTTCGAAATCGCGCATGTAAGCGTATACACGCTCAGGAATGGCGCCGAAGTAGTGGTCTTCCAGCTGCTGGCCTTTTGCGGGAGCGTGACCTACAACGGTACGGCCTGCAAGCACCAGGTCAGGGCGGGCGTTAGCCAGACCTTCGTCTATCATAAAGTACTCCTGTTCCCAACCAAGGGTAGCAGTTACTTTGGTTACGTTTTTGTCGAAATAGTTGCATACGTCTACCGCAGCTTTGTCCAGGGCGGACAGTGCTTTCAGCAGGGGAGCCTTGTAGTCAAGGGATTCGCCGGTGTAAGCCACGAAGATGGTAGGGATGCAAAGGGTTTTACCCACGCCCTGCTCGATGATGAAAGCAGGAGAAGAGGGATCCCATGCTGTGTAGCCGCGTGCTTCGAAAGTAGCGCGGATACCGCCGTTAGGGAAGCTGGAAGCATCGGGCTCCTGTTGTACCAGTGCGTCGCCGTCGAAGGTTTCGATGCTGGTGCCGTCACCTTTAATAGTGAAGAAGGAGTCATGTTTTTCAGCGGTAGTGCCGGTAAGGGGCTGGAACCAATGGGTATAGTGGGTCACACCTTTCTTCATTGCCCATTGTTTCAAACCGGAAGCTATCTGATCGGCCATCTTACGCTCGATCTTGTTACCACCTTTAATAGAGTTCATCAGGCTCTTGTAAGCCTCATCACTCAGGTTTTCCCGCATTGCTTTGCCGGTAAAAACATTGCTGCCGAACAAGTCTGTAATCTTGCCATTCAGTTCGGGCTTTACTTTGAAGTCAACGCCGGTAAGATTCTCCAGCGCTTGAAAGCGTAACGATTGCATGATGTGAAAAATTTTAGTACAAAAGAACGCCTCTTTGGGTTAAAATGCAAGTTGTTTTCCACTTTTTGATCAAAAAATTGCATTTCTCGTCTAAAAACGCTATATTTTTAATTTTTGGCCAAATATTTGGCATCTCGCTCCCCTGAAACTGATATATTAAAAATAATATAATGCATATAACCGTATAAACTCTCTTTGTTGTCAATTGCCGGAAATCTATGTAGTTTTGCATCTTCTTTTTAAATCTTCATCAATTCATGCAAACCACAGTAGAAACCGCCGAACAGTTAGGACTTACAGCAGACGAATTTGAACGCATAAAATCCATCCTGGGCCGCACTCCGAATTTCACAGAACTGAGCATGTACTCCGTTATGTGGAGCGAGCATTGCAGCTATAAAAACTCTATCGTGTGGCTGAAAAGCCTCCCCCGTGAAGGCGGCAGGCTGCTGGTGAAAGCCGGTGAGGAAAACGCCGGCCTCGTGGATATTGGTGATGGATGGGCCTGTGTATTTAAGATCGAGTCCCACAACCACCCCTCCGCACTGGAGCCCTTCCAGGGAGCGGCCACAGGGGTAGGCGGCATCCACCGCGACATCTTTACCATGGGCGCACGCCCCATCGCAGCCCTCAACTCCCTGCGTTTTGGTAATGTCAACGACAAAAAAAATCAGCATCTCCTGAAAGGTGTGGTAGACGGCATCGGCCATTATGGCAACTGCTTTGGCGTACCCACCGTGGGCGGTGAAGTATATTTTGAAGACTGCTACGGCACCAACCCCCTTGTGAACGCCATGAGCGTGGGCGTGCTGAAAGTAGGCACCATGGTGTCCGCCACCTCTTACGGTCCGGGCAACCCCGTATTTATCGTAGGCTCCGCTACCGGCAAAGACGGTATCGGCGGCGCTTCCTTCGCTTCCGCTGATATTACCGAGGAAAGCGCGAAAGATCTCCCGGCTGTTCAGGTAGGCGATCCCTTCCAGGAAAAGAAACTCCTCGAAGCCTGCCTGGAAGTGGTGAAAACCGGTGCCCTGGTAGGCATGCAGGATATGGGCGCTGCCGGTATCACCTGCTCCACCGCCGAAATGAGCGCAAAAGGCGAACACGGCATGAATATCCACCTGGATAAAGTGCCCACCCGCCAGCAGAACATGAAAGGCTGGGAAATGCTGCTTTCCGAAAGCCAGGAGCGTATGCTCATCGTGATCCACAAAGGCCGTGAAAAAGAAGTGCTGGACATCTTCGACAAATGGGACCTCCACTGCGTACAGATCGGTGACGTGACCAAAGAGCCCGTCCTGCGTTTCTATATGAACGGCGCGCTGGAAGCGGAAGTGCCCGCGGAGAGCCTCGTGCTGGGTGGCGGCGCTCCCCAGTATCACCGCGCTTACGTAGAACCGAAATATTTCGAAAAGATCAAACAATACGATATCCACAACATCCCGGATATCACCAAACCTAAAACAGTAGCGGAAAAGATCGCGCAGCTGCCGAACATCGCTTCGAAACGCTGGGTATATACCCAGTACGACAGCATGGTAGGCACTGCAAACGCGAGCACCAACGCCCCCAGCGACGCGTCTATCGTAGTCGTAAAAGGAACCCGCAAAGCGCTGGCCGTAACCACGGACTGCAACAGCCGCTACGTTCACGCGGATCCCCATACCGGCGGGCAGATCGCGGTAGCCGAAGCAGCACGCAACATCGTGTGCAGCGGCGGCGAACCGGTGGCGATCACCAACTGCCTGAACTTCGGTAACCCCTACGACCCGGAAGTATATTACCAGTTCGTACACGCTGTACAAGGCATGGGTGAAGCCTGCCGTAAGTTCAACACCCCGGTGACCGGCGGTAACGTAAGCTTCTACAACCAGAGCCCCGACGGCCCGGTATATCCTACCCCCACCATCGGTATGCTCGGTGTGCTGGACAGCATGGACCAGCGCATGACCCTCGATTTCAAACAGGCCGGTGACCTCATTTACCTGGTTGGCCGCAGCTACAATGATATCAGCAGCTCAGAATACCTCCACAAGCTGATCGGCGTGGAATTCAGCCCCGCCCCCCATTTTAACCTGGAAGAAGAGCTGCAGCTGCAGCAGGCTGTCGCCAAACTGATCAGCGCGGGACTTATCCAGTCCGCGCACGACGTAAGCGAAGGCGGCCTGTTCACCACCCTGCTGGAAAGCTCCATGGTACGTGGCCTTGGTTTCGACGTGGCTACGAACAAACAGTTCCGTAAAGATGCTTACCTGTTCGGCGAATCACAAAGCCGCGTGGTAGTGAGCGTGAGCCCGGTGGACAAAGAGAAGTTTGAAGCCCTGCTGCACGGCCTGGTGGATGCTTCCGACCATTCCGTTCGGTATGAGAAGATCGGTACCGTGAAAGGGGAGAACATGGTAGTGGATGGCGAAGACTGGGGCGCTGTTTCCGGGTGGAAAGTGAAATATGATACCGCGCTGGAGAATCACCTTTAATCATCAGCACAATGCATAAAGAAAAAGACCACCTTACCGGGTGGTCTTTTTTATTGATATTATATTAACCAATATCGTAGTCGAACGATGGTCGAACGATTGTCGAAGGATAGTCGAACGAGAGTCGAAGGAGAAGGTTGGTTAAAATCCTATCACTTCTTTACCAAAAACTTCCTTCTCCACCAGATCAATATGCCCGAAAGCGCCAGTACACCGGGCGCCAGGCCTAGCAGGGTCCACAGTATCTTCAGCGGGATACCGCCAAAGTTCCCGAAATGCAGTTGTAACACGCTGGCATTCAGCTTTTGGGATACTCCCGCGGTTTTAAAATCCACTTTTTTCATCACTATCCCGTCTTCCGGCCGGATGGTGACCGTGCTGGCGTATTCCCCGAAAATCGCGGGCTCGCCCGCATTGCCCAGGAACAGCACAGTGCCGCCTTCAGCCCTTGGCGGGCGGATGCCCAGTACCGTGAAGCCGGGTATTTCGGCCCGGGCGTCCCTGAGCAGCCGGTCGTAATCGATCTGCTCCTGTACGGCGAGGGAAGCGGCTTTTTTACCCACCTTTGCACCCACCACCTTAAATTGTATAAGAATGCCGGTGATAACCATCAGCAGGTTAAATACCAGCGCCCAGACGCCTACGACGCGGTGCAGGTTACGCCAGCGCCGGCGGCGGTGTTTCCATTCTATTTTGTCGCGGAAGGTGAGCACCTTCCCCAAATGTTTCCGGTATACATGCAGCCCGCTCAGCAGGGAGATGACCATGATAAAAGCCACGCAAAGGATGATTACAGACCCATTGCGGCCGCTTAGCGGTGTGAAGTGGAGGTAGAGCAGGAAATCTGTAAAATAGCCTTTATTGCCCCTCCTGTGCAGTACTTTGCCGGTATAAGGGTCCAGGTAGACGTACACCTTATCCTCCGCGGAGTATTCCGCCCGCATGATCAGGCTTTCGTCCGGTGCCTGGGGCAGGCGCAGGAAAGTGATGTAAGGCCTGCCCGGATTGGCGGCCAGCCCTTTTTCGTACAGGGTGTTCAGCGGCAGTGGAGTACCGCCGGGCTGCACCTGGTAAGCGTTTTTATTAAGCGAATGGTCGATCTCGTCGCTGAATACGAGTATGCTCCCTGTAAAACTCAAAAGCAGGAGAAAAACTCCTGCTATCAAGCCCGTGATTCGGTGAACCCGGAATATCTGTTGTTGTAACACTATCAGAAATTATAACTGTAATTCAGGCTGATGCGTGCACCTGTGCCTTTTACATAGTTTTCGTTGCGCGCATTCCACTGCGAAGCTTACGGTATAGTAATCAGCGTTGAAAAGGTTTTCGACACCGAGGCCCAGGCTGCTGTGCCCATCCAGCTGCAGGTTGCCCAGGAAACTGAAGGTGGTGAACCCTTCCACGGGGCCGGTTCCGTAAGAATAAAGGCCGTTCACTTTCTCAAAACGGTTGCGTTTGCCGGCGTGCAGCATCTGCAGGCGGAGGTTCAGCCTTTCTATGGGGGCATAACGGATGTAGGTGGTCACTTTGGGAGGCGCAATGCGGTCGGTGCCGAGGTATTTATCCGTAGCATCGTCATATTTACCATTGTCGTCAATATCCTGTTTGCCTTCCACATAGGAGTACGAAGCGCCCGCACCGAGATTGCGCAGGATGCTGGCGTCCGCCGCGATCTCGAAGCCGTACACCTTTTCGGGAGCGCGTTGTATCTCGAACTTACCGTTCTTTTCCAGGAAGGAAGAGCCCAGTTTGGAGGTACTGATATAATAACTGCCCTCCAGTGTTACGGGGCCGAGGGTGCTGTTAAAGCCGGCCTCGTAGTTGTTGGCTATCACAGCTTCGGTTTTCAGGAGGGAAACGGTGTTTTCCTTTGCCGCGCGCAGGATGCGGCCCAGCTCCATGATGGAAAAGCTCTGTGAATAGCTGATGAAGGGTTTGAAGAACCTGAATTTGTTATAACGGAGGCCTGCGTTGTACACCAGGGCATTGTAGCTGAGATCGCCGCCGGTTACGCTTACACCGCCTTCGGTGAACTCGCCTGTTACGCGGTTCAGTTGTTTAACGGTCACGTAGTCTGGGATGCCGATGTTGATATTTTCGAAACGCGCGCCTGCTTTGAACACAAAATCTTTGAACAGGTTCAGCTTCACCTGCGCGTAGGGCGCATAGTTCTTCATATCCATGTCCGGCACCCAGGTACGGCCGTCCAGCAGGCTCTGGGAGGTAACGTCGTTCATATAATCCAGGCCGTACACCAGTGACAGGTCGTAGTTCCCGGAAAGATGCAGCGGGCTGCTGAAGTTGATGCGCACGCCTTGTTTCTGCGAGGATATTTCGGACTGGCCACCGCCTTCAAAAGTAGGCCCCCAGCTGTATACGGTTTTGAAACGCTGCATGTACAGGCTCACGTCCAGGTCCGTACCGCCGATGATGCCTTCGCTGCTCCAGCGCAGGCTGGCATTGTGGTTGTAAGGAGTGCCTTCCGCGGCGCCGGGGCGGTCGCCGATGATGCCGGTAGCTGCTGAATCCAGGTATTTACCGGGTTTCAGGATGTAATCGGTGCGCTGCTGGCTGCCAAAGAAGTTGTACATCAGCTCCAGGCGGTTGCGCCCGTTGATATCGTAACCGATCTTGGCAAAGCCGTTCCATATCTGCGATTCGCCAAGGCTGTATTCGGGGGAGTTCACCACGCCGTTTGCATCTTTGTATACGCCGGTCTGTTCATAATGACCGGACACTACGAAGTCCCATTTTTTATAAGAGCCGCTCAGCAGCTGGCCCACGGCAAAACCGCCGGTATGCTGGGCTTCCACCAGCTGTGTGTTCGCGCCGATGGTGGTCTGGCCGCTGAGGCCTTTTTTGGATTTATCGCCTTTTTTGGTGATGTAGTTGATCAGGCCGCCGTCCGCGCCATTACCATAAATGGCGGTTGCGCCTTTGATCACTTCAATGCGCTCAATGGCGGAAGGGTCGATCGTGCGCATGTCGCGGCCGCCGTTGCGGAGCGGGGTGGACTGCGGTATACCGTCTACCATTACCAGTACGTTGCGGCCACGGAGGGTCTGGCCGGTGTTGCCGGTGGTATTGTCGTTGATGGCGAGACCGGGAACGGTGTTTGCGAGGATGGCGGTAATATTATTATTAATGCCTTTCTGCGCTTCCATTTCCCGCGGGCCTACGATGGTCACGGAAGAAGGAACTTCATCCAGCGTCTCTTTTTTACGGCTGGCGGATACGATCACCTCCTGCAGGTCCGCGGAGGATTTCATGGCGATATCCTGTATGGTGGTGTCCGCCGTGATGGCGATGGTCTGTTCCGTGGTAGTGAAGCCTACGCCGGAGAAACGGAATGTGTATGAACCGGCGGGGGCGGCAAGGATGTAGCTGCCGTTGGCATTGGCTACCGTGCCTTTTTTGATACCGGGGATGCTGATATTGGCAAAAGGTACAGCCTGGCCCTGTTCGTTGCGCACCATACCTTTAATGACACCTTGCGGAGCCTGTTGTGCCTGTGCGGTAAGGGAAGCTGCCAGTACAACGATTGTTAAAATATTCCTCATCGGGTTTTGTTAAAAAGTTGGCCGCAAAGGTACCGTAAGTGGCGATGCGTAGAATTACGCAAAGCGGAAAAGTAATGATCGGATCGGGAAAAACAGCCATGGAGGCTGTGCGATGAAAGTTACAACGTAGAAGTACTTTAACAGTGCGTTAACAAAATACCACGTTAGTGTGATGTTATTACCGTAGAACTACGTTATTTTTGGTTAACACTTAAATAAGTTCGGGAAGCGGAAAGAGCTACTACCTTTTATTACTCAGATTTCCAACACATTCAGATATAACTGACTAATCATAAAATAATTCCATGGGTAACATCTTTTTGTTTATCCATATTCTATGATGGCCCAAACTTTTTTATTACCATGTCCTACTGAACGATCGATTCTTAAGATCATGTATTACACCTAGTGAAAGAACGATTTGTTTGCCGGGGCTGACTAACCATCAGCCCCCTTTTTTTGCCCTGTAGGTAAGCAGGTGTTGATCATTTGTTAATGAGAGGGGAGGGCGTTTTCTTCATTTGTTAATGGAATAAAAAAAGAGCGCCCGGTCAGACGCTCCTTTTATTTCTACGGTACTTACTTTCTGAATAATAACTACACCATCGGTATTTCCGCAACGGCATATGCTTTCTGGTCCAGCTTCTGCTTGGTTTCGGTGAACGCCTTCAGGGTCAGCTCGATATCCTCGTCGGAATGAGCCGCTGTAGGGATCAGGCGATAGATGATCTGGCCTTTCGGGATCACGGGATATACCACGATGGAGCAGAAGATGTTATAATTCTCGCGGAGGTCCAGGCACATAGCGGTGGCTTCCGGGATGTCGCCCTGCAGGTAGATGGGGGTAACGGGGGAGTTGGTACGCCCGATATTGAACCCTCTGTCGCGCAGGCCTTTTTGCAGTTTATTCACGTTGCTCCAGAGTTTTTCTTTCAGCTGCGGCTGCTGGCGCATGAGTTGCACGCGTTTCAGGTGGCCGATGATCAGCGGTAAAGGAATGGATTTCGCGAATATCTGTGAGCGCATATTGTAGCGCAGGTAGTTGATGATTGCTTTGTCGCCGCTCATAAACGCGCCGATGGAAGCCCCGGATTTCGCGAAGGTGTTGAACAGGAGGTCGATCTCTTCCTGTACGCCCTGCTCTTCGCCGGTACCGGCGCCGGTTTTGCCCATGGTGCCGAAGCCGTGCGCATCGTCCACCATCAGGCGGAATTCGTACTGGTTCTTCAGCGATACGATCTCACGGAGCTTACCCTGGTCGCCGGCCATGCCAAATACGCCTTCGGTGATCACAAGAATGCCGCCGCCGCTGGTTTTGGTGTATTCCACCGCGCGTTTCAGCTGTTTCTCGCAGTCTTCGATATCATTGTGTTTGAATACATAACGGTGACCCTGGTGCAGGCGCAGGCCGTCTACGATGGAAGCATGGCATTCAGCGTCGTATACGATCACGTCGCGGCGGTTGCAGATGGCGTCTATCGCGCTCATAATGCCTTGATAACCATAGTTTAGAAGCGTGGTGTCTTCTTTGCCCATGTATTCGCTCAGTTCTCTTTCGAGCTGCTCATGGAAATTGGTGTTGCCACTCATCATACGCGCTCCCATGGGGGCCGCAAGACCGTATTCAGCCGCTGCCCTGGCATCTGTAGCCCTCACCTCGGGGTGATTGGCCAGGCCCAGGTAGTTGTTAAGGCTCCATACGATTTTTTCTTTGCCCCGGAACTTCATCCTGGGACCAATCTCGCCTTCCAGCTTGGGGAAAGCGAAGTAACCGTGGGCTCTGTCAGAGTGCTCCCCGATAGGGCCCATATGCTTCAGTTTCTCGAATATATCCATATGATTATTAAAATGAAATTAAAATTCGACCACAAAGGTATTAAAATATTATTTTTTGTAAACTTAGGTTACTTTTACGAACATTTTTTTCCACGTTCAGACGGAGCTATAACAAAGGAACAAATTTAAAGACTAATATGAGCCGTATTAAAATTCTGGCCGTTATCCTCATGATGACGGCGCCGGCAGTATTTGGCCAGAAAGCCACTTCGCCGACAATCGGGTTTCCGCCCAACTATGGAAAAAAAGCACAAAAAGACGTACCCCGCCCGAAATTAGTGGTAGGAATGGTAGTGGACCAGATGAGGTGGGATTTTCTCTACCGATATTATGACCGTTATACAAATGATGGCTTCAAACGCCTGATCAATGAGGGTTTTTCCTGCGAAAACACGATGATCCCGTATACGCCCACCATTACCGCATGCGGCCATACCTGCGCCTACACCGGCTCTGTACCCGCCATTCACGGCATTATCGGCAACAACTGGTATAGCCGCGACCTGAAACGCAGCGTGTATTGCACGGAAGACACCCTGGCCACAGCCGTAGGCGGCAGCGATGCCGCGGGCCGCATGAGCCCCCGCAATATGCTCACCACCACCATTACGGACGAATTGCGCCTGGCTACCAACTTCCGCAGCAAAGTGGTAGGCATCGCCATCAAAGACCGCGGCGCCATCCTGCCCGCCGGGCACAGCGCAAATGCAGCCTATTGGTTCGACGGTACCACCGGCAACTTCATGACCAGCAATTATTACATGACCAGCCTGCCGGCCTGGGCACAGGCCTTCAACCGCCTCGGGCTGCCCGCCAAATACCTGAGCAAACCATGGAATACGCTGTACCCGGTTGAAACGTACACACAAAGCACCGCGGACGATAAACCTTACGAAGGCCGCTTCAGGGGCCAGCAGAATTCTGCTTTCCCGCACGAGCTGGCCGGCACCATGGGCAACAGCTTCGGCCTGCTGTCCTCCACACCCTTCGGCAATACTTTCACCCTCGAATTTGCCAAACAGGCGCTGGAAGGCCATCAGCTGGGAAAAGGCCCCGTAACGGACTTCCTGGCGGTGAGCCTGTCCTCCACGGACTATGTAGGCCACCAACACGGCCCCAACTCCGTTGAAACAGAAGATACCTACCTGCGTCTCGACAAAGACCTGGGCGACTTCTTCAAATTCCTTGACCAGAAAGTAGGCAAGGGCAACTGGCTGTTTTTCATCACCGCAGACCATGGCGTGGCGCATGTACCGGGTTTCCTCGAAGAAAACAGGATCAATAACGGCCTCTGGGACGATGCGGCGATGGTGAAAGCCCTCAATGCCGGTATAGAAAAGGAATTCGGCTTCGCCAAAGCGATCACCGCTTCTTACAACTACCAGTTCACCCTCGATATCAACGGGCTGGATAAAGCAGGTAAACTGGCCGACGTGAAAAAATACATTCTGCGGGAATCTATGAAATGGCCCGGCATCGCCAATGTTGTGGACCTTCACAATATGGCCTCCACCACATTGCCTGAACCGCAGAAGTTTATGATGACCAACGGTTTCAACGCGCAACGCAGCGGGGACATCATGGTGATCCTGCAGCCCGGATGGCTGGATGGCGGCAAAACCGGCACCACCCACGGTCTCTGGAATCCTTATGACGCACATATCCCGCTGGTATGGATGGGCTGGGGCGTAAAACCCGGCAAAACCAACCGCACTACGCATATGACGGATATTGCACCTACCGTGGCCGCGATGCTCCGTATCCAGATGCCGAATGGCACCGTGGGCAGCGTGATCCAGGAAGTGACAAAATAAGGAAACGGGGTACCCGGCAACCTCCCGTGCGGAACTGCCGTAGTATCAGAGAAAATGAAGCCTGAGCATAAATAATTGATCAATAAAAAGCCTCTGTCAGACTAAAAATCCGGCAGAGGTTTTTTGTTTTCAGCGTGTTACGCATGTGTTATAATCATTAAAAATAATTCGCTTACATTTGGAACATGCCCGGCATAACGTATCATATTGCAGACAGGATAGCCACCATTACCCTTAACCGCCCGGAAAAGCGGAACGCGCTGAACGGGGACGTAGTAAGGGAATTGCGGGAGGCATTCGCCGCCGCCGCCGCGGATGACACTGTAAAGGTGGTGGTGCTGGCGGGGAACGGAAAAGCGTTCTGCGCCGGCGCGGACCTCGATTACCTGCAGCAGTTGCAGGCGAACAACCTGGAGGCTAACCTTGCGGACAGCCGCGAGCTGATGCTGCTGATGCAGGAGATATACAGCATGGAAAAAGTAGTGATCGCCAGGATAGAAGGAGACGCGATCGCCGGCGGTTGTGGCCTGGCCACTATTGCGGATCTGAGTTATGCCGTTCCGGAAGCCCGCTTTGGCTACACGGAAGTAAAAATAGGGTTTGTTCCTGCCCTCGTAAGCGTATTCCTGGTAAGAAAAATAGGCGAAGGCCGCGCGCGTGACCTGCTGCTCACCGGCAGGCTGGTAACCGCGGAAAAAGCTGCATCTTTCGGTCTTATCAACGAAACAATACCCGCGGACAAGATCAGGGATTATGTCCAACAGGTGGCATTCAGCCTCTGCACAGACGCATCCGCCAACTCATTGAACGTAACAAAAAAACTGATAAGCGCCGCGCTGGAGAATCCGCTCACGGAAGCGCTTGAATCCGCCGCCCGCATCAATGCGGAAACAAGGCAGCATCCTGATTGCCGCAAGGGCATCGGGGCATTTTTAGATAAGCTAAAGCCAGACTGGTAAAGGGTTTTCACCTTTTGGCACAGATTTTTCTCAAACACCTATGTATTAACTGAACTCTTATGCTGAAACTGTCACAATTCTGGATATTGCTCACCGCCTGTATTACGGGCTGGGCAACACCGCTGCTGGCACAAAGGACCATTTCTGACGCAAGGATCGAGTACAAGCTGGAGCTGCCGCCCGAGCAGCTGCAGATGGAAGCTATGTTTGCGGGCAGCAACATGATCCAGTACATCCGGGGGAACCTGAGCAGGATAGACATGAATTTTAATGTAGTGAACTACATCTATCTTATCAATGCGCAAACGGAAGGTCTTATCACGCTGATGGACAATCACGGGGACAAATACCTGATCCGTACGGACAAAAAGTCTTACGAGGAAGATATGAAACGTTTTCAGACCACTACTTTCACCGATCAAGCGGAAACCCGTGAGATAGCCGGCTACAAATGCCGCAAAGCCATCGGTAAATTGGCTGACGGCGGCACGTTTGACGTGTATTACACGGTGGATATCATACCGGAGAATCGTTATTATAACCGTCGTTTTCTGAACCTCAAAGGTATTCCGCTGGAGTATGAGATCATCATGAAATCCGGGTCGAAGATGAAAGCGATTGCAACAAAAGTGGATCTGAGCCCGGTGCCGATGTCGATCTTTGATGTGCCGAAAGGGTATAGGGAGATCACCTCCGATGAGTTAAAAAAGATCAGGGGTTAAAAGATATTTTCATCATGAAATATAAGGCCGCAGTGTGATACTGCGGCCTTCTTTATTTTATGGAAATCAGTTAGTTATGAAGAATTTACAATAAATTTGAAATGATAGAAAAAGAAAAGCCGGGTATTGAAATTCCTGGTGTTTGTTTAATCTTTAAATTGAAAATGATGGAAGAAAAAAATGTTAAGCCGTCAGAGGAACCGTCTGCATGGTTTCTGTTCTGTAAACAGGTGCTCGAAGACAATAGAGCAATAAAAGAGCATCTCAGAAATGGGGGAGAGCTTGAAGACCTGAAAGATCAGTATGATTTTGTAATGCCTTTTACCGCAGCAGATTTAAATACGGCGATAGCAAGGTATAGAGAATCTGGCTGGTGAAATTAATTGTTAACCCAAAAAATAGATACGTTTGTTTAACCCATATAATATAACAGAGAGCAGAGCTCTTTCTTATATGTTTATTACTGACTACAACATAAAGTACAAGATGTACTTTAGTGAATACGGACATAGGTTTAGAGACCCTGTAATGGCACGATGCGTATATCTCTTTAACATTGTGGTAGAAGAAGGAAAGCCCGGAGAAAATGGTGTTGATCTCCGTGTTGCCGATACGGTATTCGCAGTTCTCCGGAGATTTTTTGAAGAACAAACTAAGGCACTCATCTATATTTGCGATTCATCTGATTCCCGTGAATTGGCCCGGAAACGGAAGTTCGATATATGGTTCAACAAATACCATAACAATGCATTTGTGAAAGGAGAGTACGCGGCAATTTTTGGAGAAGAGAAGGTTTATAATTCGATGATCCTAAGTAAAGACAATCCACTATGGTATTATTTCCTGGTTGCCTGTGACAGGCTGAACAAAGCTCTCAGCAAACCAGATGGCAAATAAACAGCACCTAACAAACAAGAAAGGCTGCCAACCGGCAGCCTTCTCATAAAAATCTCTTTCAAATTCAACCTAACCTTTCCGGAACGGTAATCTCACCTGCAGGTGATGATATTGCATGTCCACCTGCGGAGCAGGGGTTTGCGCCTTCACGGAATAAGGAAGGATATAGGTAACGTTGCCCTTCTTGTAAGTCATTACTGACTTCACACTCACGGCATTGTCAGAGCTCAGTTTAAAAGCGTTGTTCAGAAAACCATTTGCCTTAAATCCTGCATCAAGGCTCAGATTGGTCTTCGGCATGGCGGTAAGCCGGTATTTGACCTCGGTTTTCTTGCCCAGTTTGTCTTCGTTGTTGTCCAAATTACCGCCCAGGTCACTGGCCTGCACACGGAGCGCCACTGCGGACAGGGCGACTACCATGAGGCAACTCAGTGATAATCTTTGGATTATGTAATTTAGCTTGTTCATCTTAGTGCAAATATACGAAAAAATTATCTATCATAACGGAATCCTAATGCAAAGTACCCAATTATCTTAAAAAAATGTTAAAAAATACATAAGCGGTAAGCCTCCGGGTGTTTGGTGACAGCACCAAAATCCCATATATTTACATCAATGAATCACGACTTCCCATCATTTAATGAGTTTAACGAGGATTTTGAAGATTTGAGGGACCTGCTTCAGCAATTTGAAAATCTAAAGGAGGGACGCTCCCACGCCTTCCTGGATGAGGATTCCTTCGAACAGATCATCGACTATTACGACGAACACGATGAACTCAATAATGCCCTCCAGGCCGTGGAAATAGCCATCGAGCAATTTCCCTTCTCCTCCGCTCTCCTCCTTAAAAAATCCGCCTTACTTATAGAAACCAAAAAATACCGTGAAGCCCTCGCTTTGCTGGAAAAAGCCGCATTGCTGGACAGTAACGATATTAACCTCTATATCCTCAAAACAGACGTGTACCTGGCCATGAACCAGCACGAAAAAGCCGCCGCGCTCCTCGAGGAACAAATCAGGATCTTCGACGGAGAAGACCGCACAGACCTGCTCCTGGAGCTGGCGGACGTGTACGACGACTGGGAGGAATTCGAAAAAGTGTTCGACTGCCTGAAACTCCTCCTGGAATACGATCCCAATAACGAAGAAGCTCTCCATAAGATCTGCTTCTGGACGGAATTTACCGGCCGCAACGAGGAAAGTATCCGCCTGCATACCAATATTATCAACGAGCACCCGTACAACCAGCTCGCCTGGTTCAACCTGGGCACGGCCTACCAGGGCCTGAAGCTCTACGAAAAAGCCATAGACGCCTATCAGTACGCCGTCGTGATCGATGAAAAATTCGATTACGCCTACCGCAACATGGGAGACGCCTATATCCACCTGCGCAAATACAACGAAGCCATCGAAGTGCTCCAGAAACACCTGGAGATCGCCAAACCCGAAGACGTCATCTACGAAGCCATCGGCCATTGCTACGAAAAAATGCGCAAGTTCACCCAGGCCCGTTATTATTACCGCAAAGCATCCCACCTCAGCCCGCACGACGATAAGCTGTACCTGAAGATCGCCAAAGCGTACATGACGGAAGAAAGCTGGGAAAACGCCATCAAGTCCCTCCAGTCCGCCCTGCGCATCAACAAAAACAGTGCGGAGTACAATATCACCCTCGGCCAATGTTACCTGCAGCTGGGCATGGACAAGGAAGCCCTCGTGCAGTTCCTCAGCGCCGTGCGCCTCAGGCCAAACAGTGCCCAGGCCTGGAAAGAGTTCATCCGGGGCCTTTATGCCGCCGGCCATGTGGAAGAAGCCCTTACCCAACTGGAAGCGGCGGAAGCCAAAATAGGCCGGAAACCCGTGTTCCTGTTCTACAAAGCAGCGCTCCTCATTGCCATCGGCAAAACCAAGGAAGGCCTGCTGCAACTGGAAACCGCCCTGCAACTTCATCCCAGGCAGGTCAAAAAAATGGTCGAGCTGGACCCTTCTATTCTGCAACATACCGCTGTGGTAGAACTTATTGCAAGGTACAGGCGTAAGCGTTAAGTCATTTTTTGCTCCTCCTATCGTATTACTTCTTATTTTTGCCGCGGTTTTTTAATTTGGGGCTCCAAATAGAAAACCGGAAAAAACCAACCCAGTACAGGTAGGCATAGCTTTGTAATGTAGTTTGGTAGGAAATGACCATTAAGAAGAATAAAATCGTGAAAAATGAATTTTAATCTGACGCAAATTCCTGAAAGAACCAGTAAGCCCCGTGGCCATGGCCTGACCATGGTGATGGACAAAGGCCTGAGTGTCGAAGAAGCGAAGAACTTTTTATCTGCGGCAGCGCCACATGTAGACATTGTTAAGCTGGGATTCGGAACATCCTTCGTAACGCCTAACCTGCGCACAAAGATCGAACTGTACCAGGCTGCCAACATTCCCGTTTATTTCGGCGGTACCCTGTTTGAAGCATTCCTCATCAGGAACCAGTTTGAAGAATACGTAAAAGTGGTCAAAGACTACGGTATCTCCATGATGGAAGTATCGGACGGCTCCATCACCATCCCGCACGCGGAAAAATGCGGCTACATCGAAAAACTGACCAAACACGGTATCGTACTGAGCGAAGTCGGTTCAAAAGATGCGGAGCATATCATTCCTCCCTACAAATGGATCGAACTGATGCGCGCCGAACTGGAGGCAGGAGCCACCTATGTGATCGCTGAAGCCCGCGAAGGCGGAAACGTAGGCATCTACCGCGGCTCAGGCGAAGTGCGTGAAGGGCTGGTACAGGAGATACTCACACAGATCCCCGCTGAAAAGATCATCTGGGAAGCGCCCCAGAAAGACCAGCAATTGTATTTCCTGGAGCTGGTAGGCTGCAATGCGAACCTCGGCAACCTCGCCCCGCATGAAGTCATCCCCCTGGAAGCCATGCGCGTAGGGCTTCGCGGAGATACCTTCCATCTTTTCCTCGATAAAGAATAAACTAATTATACAGGATTGCCGGCCTCCGGCAATCCTTTCATTTTGTAATCGACCTAACCGTGCGTTTATTCGGCCTCATCGGTTTCCCGCTCTCTCATTCCTTCAGCAAAGGTTTTTTTGCGGACAAATTCCGCAACGAAAGCATCACCGGATGCCATTACGAGAATTTTCCCATCCCATCGATAGAAGAATTTCCCGGCCTCTGGGCTCATCATGCAGAGCTGGAAGGCCTCAACGTCACCATCCCTTACAAACAGGCCGTGATCCCTTATCTCGATGAACTGAGCGATGCCGCAAAAGCCATCGGCGCGGTGAACTGCATCCGCCGCAAAGACGGGAAACTAACAGGCAACAATACGGACGTAATCGGCTTCAGCCGTTCATTACAGCCGCTCCTTCAGCCGCAACACACCAAAGCGTTGATACTCGGCACCGGCGGCGCGGCGAAAGCCGTGAAATATTCGCTGGAGCAACTGGGCATTACATACACGGAAGTAAGCCGCAGCGGCCCCGTACAGTACGAGGCATTGAACGAAACCATGATGCGGGAACACACGCTCATCGTAAACACCACACCGCTGGGCATGTACCCCAATGTAAATGAAGCGCCGCCGATCCCTTATGAATTCACGGGCGCGCAACATCTTTTTTACGACCTGATCTATAATCCCGCTGAAACGCAATTCATGAAAAATGGCGCCGCACAAGGTGCTGCGGTGAAGAATGGACATGAAATGCTCGTGCTGCAGGCAGAGGCGAGCTGGGAGATATGGAATGCATAGGAAAAATGTTCCCCCTATGATATTGACTTCCCTTGATGCAAAGTATGAACGGCTCGGTGCCAGGCTTGTTCCTCTTGGCAAAAAACTGCTGGTGGCCATTTCTGTTCTGGTAGTATTATTGCTGCTGCTCGATAAGCTAACTACGCGTCCCATGAACTGGACCTTATTCACCATCGTGGCACTGCCATCAACTGCCTATGCTTTGTATCTGTCGTACAAAACCCTTTACAGTATTGCGCTTGATAAGACTGGTGAGTATTATGAGATAGAAATCCTTAAGGGTAACAATATCTCAACGGTGAAACTTGAAAAAAGCGATGTCGAGATCAGGGTAGTACGCAGCCCGGGTTTTACCATGGCGCTGGAAATACAGATCATTTACCAACAACGTATCTACTATATCCAGAAGGAATCGGCAGTGTGGTCGAAAAAACAAATGACGGAGCTGAAAAACCTTATTGAGCAGCCTTCGGCTTAATCATATAATACATACACGTCGTAAAAAAATTCCGCACGAACGGTATCCCTTTCATCCAGCCGAATTGCTCCCTGGGCTGGAGTTTGAACTTATATTTATAGATCGGGTTGATCAGATAATATTTACGTTGCGTAATATCATACCCCGTTTCTTTCGCGATCTTTTCGAACCTTTCAATGGAAATGCCGGTATCCACCAGTTCCATCAGTTCCTGTATGGTGCCCTGGCTTTCGCCGGCCGCTTTCAGCAGGCCGCGGTACAGCGGGCGCGGCAGCAGGTGGATGTAGGGGAGGAAGCTGAGCACCCTGCTCTGGCAGATCTGCTGGTGGCCGCCGTGGGGCATATACCAGGGCGGGAAACCGAAGTATGCCTGTCCGCCGGGGCTGAGCAGTTCTTTCAGGTAAGCGATCAGTTTATGCTGATCGGGGATGTGCTCGATGGCATCTTTGAGGATGATGATATCAAAAGCATGACGGAACTCGCCGAAGAAGTCCACATCATAAATATTTTTGGCAATCAGGCGCAGCTGGCCGCTTTCGGCATAACTGCCCAGGAACCCTTTCGCGAGCTCGATGCGCTCGGGCCAGAGGTCCACGCCCACACAGTCGCAGCCCTGCTCCAGGAAAGGAGTGAGCACGCCGCCTTCGCCGCAGCCTATTTCCATTACGCGGAGGCCGCGCAGGTCCGGGAACTCCCGGGCGATAAAAGGCAGTACGTAATTCCTTGAATTCTCTACCTGCTGCTGGTAGCGCAGGGTGGCATCTGTATGTTGCGGTAATGACATGCGTTGTTGCTAAAATTCCGTGAAAATAGAATATTTTTTCAAGTGTCGAAGCCCGTAGCGGGTTAATTCCCGTTCCGGACCGATTATAGCCGGTACGGGCCGCTGTTACAAAATCCCCCGGCCTCGGTTCCTTTCCTTATTTTTGGAATGGTTTTAGCCCATTTAAGAATATGCTGAGAACGATTTTCCTCTTATTACTGGCCTTTCCCGCCGCCGCGCAGCAAAAAGAAGCGGTGCGCATCACGGCGGTGTACGATTCCGGCGCCGTAGCGGAACTGTACAGCACTACGCCCATCGGGCTGGAAGTGACCTATGCAGACAGCAGCAAACGCAAAACAGCAGGCCTCCTGAAAGGAGATATCCGCTGGAACGAGGTGAAGGTGGAATCGCCTTATGGCGAATGCAGAAACGGTGTGCTGCGTTTCAACCGCAACGCCATTCGCCCGGACAATTACCGGATGCGCCTGCTGGTGACCCTGGCGGAGCAGTCGGGTAAACAGCATGAAGTATACCTCCAGCTCCCGTTCCTCACCGCGATCCGCTTCCATCATTATGCGGACAGCCTGAAACGGGGCATTCATTTTTATCTGAACGTTGAGGGTATCTATAACAGCGGCCGCATTTACCCGCTGGATACTTCGCGCGTGAAATTGTTTGCGGACAAAGGGAAAATAATAGGGCAGGACCTGCTCATCCCGCAGGAAGACAGCATTACGCGGAGCATTGCAGTGAAAGCCGTTTACCGTGGCAACGCGGACATCAATGCCGCTTCCGATATCCCCGTAAAACAGCTGCCAGACGATGAATCGCTCATCATCCAGGATGCGCGTGACCTTTATAAAAAGGCACCGAAAAAGAAAAAAGGCAACTAAAGAAAGAAAAACAGCATTGGAATAATTTGCAAATTAATCAGCATTCATTTACCTTTGCAACGGCAAGTCTTATACGACCAGCTCCTGCTGAACTCCCCCAGGACAGGAATGTAGCAAGGGTAGGCGGTTGTAGCGGTGCGATATAAGTAACTTGCCATTTTTTTTTCCCTTTATGGCAGGTTTCTCTCCTTATAATTTCCGAAATTAGTTTGTTGGTTTGTTTGAATTGCCCGGAATGTTTCGGAGAAGGGCGCCACGTGATCTTTTTTTAAAACTACAAGCATAAAATCGCTCTATATGAAATTCTTTATTGATACAGCAAACCTTGCACAGATCCAGGAGGCGCATGACCTGGGCATTTTGGACGGCGTAACCACCAATCCCACGCTTATGGCAAAGGAAGGGATCAAAGGAGAAGCTGCCATCATGAAACATTACGAAGCCATCTGCGAAATGGTAGAAGGCGACGTAAGTGCTGAAGTGCTCTCCACGGACTTCAAAACCATCGTGGAAGAAGGTAAAAAGCTGGCCGCCATCCACCCGAACATCGTGGTGAAGGTGCCGATGATCAAAGACGGCGTAAAAGCCATCAAATGGTTTACCGAAAACGGTATCCGTACCAACTGTACCCTGGTGTTTTCCGCGGGTCAGGCCATCCTGGCTGCTAAAGCCGGTGCGGCATACGTTTCTCCCTTTATCGGCCGTATAGACGACAGCAACTGGGACGGCGTTGAGCTGATCGCCCAGATCGCGCAGATATACAGCATCCAGGGTTTCAAAACTGAGATACTGGCCGCTTCTATCCGCAGCGCGCTGCATATCGTAAAATGTGCTGAAGTGGGCGCTGATGTATGCACCTGCCCCGTGGATTCTATCCTGGGCCTGCTGAAACATCCGCTGACGGACATCGGCCTGGCTAAGTTCCTGGAAGATGCCAAAAAGATGTAATCTCCTTAGCGTTTAATTTTTCATGTATAGAGGGGCTGTCCTGCAGGGCGGCCCCTTTTTTGTGCCTGGTTCCCAAGTATACCCCCAAAAGCACCAGCTGCCCGATTCCAGGTATGCTGCGGTCCCCTCAATTCCCCTCAATTCCATGTACTTGTTGCTGTTCCCTGTGCACCGGGCCGGGAACTCATCCGCTGTCTATTCAGCCCCATGTACGGGGCTTTTTAGACCACTACTTCCCGACTTATATAGTAGAGTTCTCTTAAAGTAGCCATAGTACTGCCTTACGATAGGGATAAAGCATACATGTCCCATATATAAGGCATATATATCCCATAGATAAGGCATATCTATAAGATATGCCTTATCTATGCCGTAACTATTCCTTAATAATAGTTTAAGATTAGGATATCCTGCCTGTACCACAGTACTATTATAGCTTTAAAACAGTTGACAGATAAAGGAAACACCGAAACCGGGTATTTCAGCTGACCATTTTCCCCCTTACACGAAATTTTTTTTACTTTTAATTTATTACATGTATCTTACTACCTCGTAAAACAAGGTACCACGTTAAACTATACTTAAATCATCACTAAAAATAGCCAGACCACTCTCGATGGAAGCAAAATTCATTATGGCCCTCGACCAGGGAACCACCAGCTCCCGCGCTATTATCTTCGACCGTGCCGGGAACATCGTAGCCGTAGCTCAGAAAGAATTTAACCAGATCTATCCCCAGCCGGGATGGGTGGAGCATGATCCGAACGAGATCTGGTCCACACAGGCGGGCGTAGCCGCGGAAGTAATCGTAAAAGCCGGCACCTCCGGGGACCAGATCGCCGCCATGGGCATCACCAACCAGCGGGAAACCACCATCGTCTGGGACCGCGCCACCGGTAAACCGCTGTACAATGCCATCGTGTGGCAGGACCGCCGTACCGCGGCCTATTGCGACGAACTGAAGGCCAAAGGCCTGGCGGAAGACATCCGCTCCAAAACCGGGCTTATCCTGGATGCCTATTTTTCCGGCACCAAAGTGAAATGGATACTGGACAACGTGGAAGGCGCCCGCAAAAGGGCCGAAGCCGGCGAACTGGCATTCGGAACAGTAGATTCATGGCTGATCTGGAATTTTACCAAAGGAAAACTGCATGTAACAGACGTGAGCAACGCCTCCCGCACCATGTTGTATAATATTCATACGCAGGAGTGGGACAAAAGCCTGCTGGACCTGATGGGCATTCCCGCCTCCATGCTGCCGGAAGTACGCGCTTCCAGTGAAATATACGGGCATACTGAAGCCACGCTGACGCCTTTTGAAATACCCATTGCCGGTATCGCGGGCGACCAGCAGGCGGCGCTTTTCGGGCAGATGTGCATTGAGCCGGGCATGGTGAAAAATACCTATGGCACCGGTTGTTTTATGATGCTGAACACCGGCGAAAAAGCAATTACCTCCAAAAATAACCTGCTCACCACCATTGCGTGGCGCATCGGCAATACCACCCATTATGCGCTGGAAGGCAGCATCTTTATCGGCGGCGCTGTAGTACAGTGGCTCCGGGACGGGCTGGGCATCATCCGTCATTCCGCGGATGTGGAGCCGCTGGCCGCACAGGTAGCGGATACGGACGGCGTTTATCTTGTGCCCGCATTTGCCGGCCTTGGCGCCCCCCACTGGAACCAGTACGCACGCGGCACCATCGTAGGCATGACGCGCGGCACCAAAGACGCTCACATTGCCCGCGCGGCGCTGGACAGCATCGCTTACCAGACCATGGACGTACTGAAAGCCATGGAGGCGGACGCCGGCCTGAAGATCCAGGAACTGAGGGTGGACGGCGGCGCTACCGCGAATAACCTGCTGATGCAGTTCCAGGCAGACATCCTGGAAACGCAGGTGGTACGCCCCAAAGTGACGGAAACCACCGCACTGGGCGCGGCATACCTCGCAGGCCTGGCCACAGGTTTCTGGGACAGCATAGACACTATCCGCAAACAATGGCAGGAAGATGCAAGGTTCAAACCTTCCATGCCTGCTGAAAAAAGAACTTCACTCACCAAAAACTGGGCGCGTGCCGTAAAAGCCGCTAAAGTTTGGGCGGACGAACAATAATCTTTAAAAGTAAATACAGACCAACTATGTCAATTTTCCTGGCAGAACTTATCGGTACCGCCCTGTTGATCATCCTGGGAGACGGAGTGGTGGCCAATTGCATATTGAACAAAAGCAAAGGGCAGAACGGCGGCTGGATCGTGATCACCATGGGTTGGGCCATGGCCGTTTTTGTAGGCGTATTTGCAGTGGGTGCTTATAGCGGCGCTCACCTGAATTCCGCCGTAACACTTGCGCTGGCAGTTACCGGGGCTATTCCCTGGGATCAGGTGCCCGTGTATGTAGCCGCCCAGATGCTGGGTGCGTTCATCGGCGCCTGTATCGTGTACATTACTTACAAACAGCATTTTGACGTGACGGACAATCCGGATGGCAAACTGGCCATTTTCTGCACAGGTCCCGCCATCCGCAGCACTATACCGAACCTGGTAACGGAGATTGTGGGGACTTTTGTACTCATTTTCGGGGTGTTTTACATTGCGAAAGGAGACGTGGGATTAGGGGCCGTGGATGCATTACCCGTGGCATTGCTGGTACTGGCTATCGGTTTATCGCTTGGCGGGCCTACGGGTTATGCCATCAATCCCGCACGCGATCTCGGGCCGCGTATCGCGCATGCAATTTTGCCCATTAAAGGCAAAAGGGACAGCGATTGGAGCTATGCGTGGATACCTGTTGCAGGGCCCGCGATCGGCGCTTTGCTGGCGGCTGCGCTGCACATGGCGCTGAAATAATACGAAGGAACTTTATCCGCCATGATAAAGGCTTTGAGGAGCTTTTAAAATGAAGGGAAAACTGATAATTATCATAAAAAGGCGTGCAATAGTGCGCCTTTTTTTATTTAACATATCCTTTGATTTCAAATCTTTCATTTTATACTGAAAGTTTTGTACTTTTGGGAAATATTTCTGATGGTATGGCATTTGTGGCCAGGAATGTTGTACTATCCAAAAACACACAAGTCATGATACAACCGAACATTCCGGACACAGACCTTCCCCGGGTCGTAATCGTTGGCGGCGGATTTGCGGGCATTAACCTTGCGAAAGCCTTAAAAAAGGCCCCCGTACAGGTAGTGCTGCTGGACAGGAACAACTATCACCTTTTTCAGCCCCTTTTGTACCAGGTAGCTACGGCAGGCCTGGAACCCGATAGCATCGCATTTCCCCTGCGGGGCATTTTCAAAAAACAGAAGAATTTCGTTTTCCGCATGGCGGAAGTAAAACACATCAACCGTGAGCAGAACACGCTGGAGACTAATATCGGGGACATCCCGTATAACTATCTCGTGCTCGCTTCCGGCAGTAATACCAACTTCTTCGGCAACAAATTGATCGAAGAACATGCGATTGGCATGAAGTCGCTGATAGAAGCCGTGCAGATCAGGAATTATGTGCTGAAACAATTCGAGGAATCACTGCTGATCAGCGATGAAAAGGAGGTCCGTCCGAAACTCAATTTTGTGATGGTAGGCGGTGGCCCCACCGGTGTGGAGCTGGCGGGTGCTTTCGCGGAACTGCGCAAATACATTCTTCCCAAAGACTATCCCGAGCTGCCGCTGCACCTGATGAACATCTATCTCGTAGAAGCGGGGCCGCGCGTACTGGCCTCCATGTCCGAGGAAACCAGCCGCAAAACCATGGCCAGCCTGGAACATATCGGCGTGAAAGTGCTCCTGAACATCGCGGTGAAAGATTACGACGGTAAAAAACTCCTGCTCAGCAACGGTGATGTGATAGAAACACAGTCCCTGTTATGGTCCGCGGGCGTGAAAGGTATGCCCATTGCAGGTTTGCCCGAAGACGTTGTATTGCCGAACGGCCGTGTGAACGTGAATGATGTGAACCTCGTGGACGGCACCACGAATATCTACGCGATGGGAGACATTGCGCAGATGCTCAATGATAAACGTTTCCCCAAAGGATATCCCATGGTGGCGCAGGTGGCCATGCAGCAGGGCAAACAATTAGGTAAAAACCTGAAAGCCAGCCTGGCGGGCCGTAGCATGAAACCCTTCAGCTACACGGACCTCGGCAGTATGGCTACGATCGGGCGGAATAGGGCAGTGGCTGAATTTGCAGGCATCCGCCTCAGCGGCTACATCGCCTGGATCGCCTGGATGATCGTGCACCTGCTGAACCTGCTGGGCTTCCGTAACAAACTGGTGGTGTTCATCAACTGGAGCTACCGTTACCTCACTTACGACCGTGGTACCCGCATCATCATAAAACGGGGCGCGGCAAACATTGTGAAGCTGCGGCAAAGCGTTTACCAGGCGGACCCGTTAACACCCTGACCGTATTAAAAAAAGGACTGCATGTGTAATACATGCAGTCCTTTAAATAAGTTGGTAGCGTATCCGCCAGGCGGCGGTATATTTTAAAGCCTTGCGCCCTGCTGAGTAAGCGTGAAGCCGCCCTTTCAGCTTTGCATTTTACCGCATCCGGTTGATCAGCGAGTTCATCCGCAGCTGGCCCACCAGCTCATCGTGGCGGCCGCCGAGGCCTTTGTAATACACGAGCACGGTGTACGCGTTTTCCGTTTCCCACCAGTTACCTTCCGTATATTCTGTACTGAATTGATTATTGGTTTTATCAATCAGGCCGTACACATAATTGTAATACCCCTGTTTCAGAAATAAAGCTCCCTCATACGCCTGCTTGGCACCGTTCCAGGTCATTTTGCTCAGCTCGTTGCATTCATAGTCCGTGAGCTGCCCGAAGATGTACATATCATATCCCGCGTAAGGTTCTTTTACGGGGAAGGTAAAATCCACGCGTGCATAATCGCCTTCAAAATTCGGATCATAATCATCAATGGTGGCGGGATAAAACAGCCCGTTGATATCTTTCAGGTATTGATAGATGACATTATCCCGCGGGAAATCCGGCATGACGTGCACATCCGTGGCATTGCGGCGGTAGTCCGTTTTCGCGACCCTTTCCGTTTGCAGGCGGAAGCTGCGGAGGTCCACCCACCGCCATTCTTTCATAGCGGGGAAAATGCAATCCTGCTCCGCGTTATATTCTATCACATCCCCTTTGATGAACATGGGTTTGATGCCGGTAATGGCATTGTCCCAGCGGAAGTTCTGCATGATCACCACTTTCACCTGGTCGAAGGGGTTCTGAATATTTAGTCCTTTGGTGTTCACCTGTACGTTCAGCTTCTGGCTGTTCCTGAAAAGTTTGGGATTGGTGGGCTGGGAGATCCAGCCGGTAACGCCCGCCCTGTTATTGATCACCATCAGCCTGCGTGTAAAGGCGAGGCGGCTGGTATCTCCGTCCAGGTATACTTTCAGGATATAATTGCCTGCTCTTGTGGGCTGGCAGCTTTTATTCGGGATGCTTACCTTATAGTGCACATATTTCTGCAGCGCGATGCTGGAGAAACGGTAATCCCTGATCTGGTTCTCCGAAAAACCGCGCAGGTATTCGATGGTATTGAGCTGGGCAGGTGTCCAGTCCGCATTACAGAGTACCAGCGTATAATAATACGTTCGCACTTCATTCATCAGGTCATCAAAATTCAGCTCGAGGGTTTCGCTACTGTTGAGCGCAATAATGGGGAGCCCCAGGTAGTCTCCGGGCGGGGTGAACTTGACCGTTTTGATGTTCTGGTGATAAATGTGATCCGGGGTTATTTTGTTTTCCTGGGCCTTGATACCGGAAAAAACGAACATCGCCATAACGGTGAAGCATACTAGTGCAACTGTCCTCATAACTGTAATTTACAATGAATTTCTAAATTGTTAAATTGCATCATGCGCGTATCCATGTTTATTGCCGGAAGGATTGCCTTTAACCGGTTCTCTTCCTTTACCAAATTCATCATCAATATCGCTATGATCGCTACTGCTTTCAGTGTGGCGGTAATGATCCTGGCTACGGCAATGATCAATGGGTTTCAGCAGGTTATCTCCGAAAAGATCTTCAGTTTCTGGGGGCATATGCATGTGACCCAATACCAGATGAACGCTGGCCCCCTGGCCGAGCAGGTGCCATTTCCGCAGGAACCCGCCTTCCGCAGCCAGATGCTGGCCCTGCCGGATGTGACGGCCGTGAACGAATTCGCCACCAAATCCGTGATCGTCAAAAAAGGCCGGGAAACGGAAGGGATGATCTTTAAAGGGATCAGCCCGGGCGCCAAAATGGAATTCCTCCAGGAGGGCCGCCCCATCAGGTTCACGGACAGCGGATATGCCGCGGATGTGATCCTGTCCGCCAATACCGCGGCCCTTTTGCAGCTGAAGCTGAACGATGCGGTGATCGTGTATTTCGTGCGGGGGGACGGTCTGCCGCCCCGCGCCCGCAAACTTAACGTCTGCGGCATTTACAAGACCGGCATCGAGGAGTACGACAAAACCTATCTCGTCGGGGACATCAATCTTATCCGGCGGCTGAACGACTGGGCGCCGGACGATATCGGCGGGTACGAGATATTCCTGAAAGATTACCGCAAAATAGACAGCGCGCGCAGCCAGATAGGAGAGATACTGCCTGCGGAACTGGCCATCCGCAGCATGCAGGAGGTATACCCCAATATCTTCGACTGGTTGGGGCTTCAAAACAAAAACGAGATCATTATCCTTGTCATCATGGTCATTGTGGCGGTGATCAACATGATCACGGCCATCCTCATCCTGATACTCGAGCGTACCAATATGGTCGGGATACTCAAAGCCCTGGGCATGCGCAACGGCGCTATCCAGGGGATATTCATCTACCAGGCGGCTTATATCACGCTGGCCGGTGTGATCATCGGGAATGTGCTGGGTATCGGCCTCGCCCTGCTGCAACAATACACGGGCTTTTTCAGGCTGCCGGAAGAATCCTATTACATGTCCGTGGCGCCTATTGCCATTCAATGGTGGAAAGTGGCGCTGATAAACGGCGGCACCCTGCTGATATGTGTGCTGATACTGATCATCCCAAGCCTGCTGATCCGGAACATCCTGCCGGTGAAGGCAATACAGTTTAAATAAGGAAAAGCGGGGAGAGCGGCTTTGCCGGTTTCAAAAGGAAAGCCGGGGCAAACCTCTTTAAATAAGCAGCCGCCCGCAGATAATACCGGTAGCCACCGCCGCGTTCAGAGATTCGGCGTGGCCGGTTCGGGGGATGGTGATGTGATGGCTGCTCCGTTTCAGCACTTCTTCGCTCAGGCCGCGGGATTCGTTGCCTACCAGGATGATGCCTTCGCGGATGGTTTTTGTATGAATGATATTGTCGCCATGCAAGGTGGCGGCATAGGAGGCGACTTTGGGGAATTTATCGAGCAGCGCCGGAATGTCCTGCACGATCACGGGTACACGCATGATGCTGCCCATGGTGGCCTGGATGGTTTTGGCATTGTAGGCGTCCACACTGTCCGGAGAGCATACGATCTGGCGGATGCCAAACCAGTCGGCTATACGAATAATGGTGCCCATGTTTCCCGGGTCCTGGATCGTTTCAAGGGCGAGGGTGACGGCTCCTTCCATTTGCAGGGGTGGTGCTTTGGGGATGTTCACGAGTGCCAGCGCCTGGTTGGGCGTGGAAAGGGAGGAAAGCTGTTTGAGCACAGCGGGCTCCACTTCCTGTATATCAACAGCGGCGGCACTTTCAGCCAGCTCCCGGTGATCCAGCAGCCATTCGCGCGTGGCGAATACGGCTTTTACATCCCGGTGGTCCTGGAGTAACTCCTGCACGATCTTGTCTCCCTCAGCTACAAACTGGCCAAATTTTTGACGGTATTTTTTGTGCTGTAATGAGACAATATATTTAATTTGCGCCTTTGATAACATGGGGTCAAACCTACAAGAAATCCGGCATTCAGCCAACAACCCCGTAGACCGGGCCTTATCAATACCCGTTAATTCAATGCACCAGTGAAGAAAAAGACATACCCATCATACATAAATGTGCCGGGACCGGTGTTGTTACTGATGGTATGCCTGTTGCTGAGCGCCTGTTCCAACACCCGCTACCTGCAAAAGGACCAGAACCTGCTTATCAAAACCGGTGTGGAGATTACCGGTAAACTGCCCTCCACCGAAAAAACAGACCTGAAAAACGATCTCAACTCCCGCTCCCTCATGTTGCAGCAGCCCAACCAGAAGGTGGCCGGCACGCGCCTGAAAGTGTGGCTCTATAATCAAAAGACCTACAAGAAAAAAAGCAACTGGTTCTGGAACCTGGCGCTCAGCGAGCGAAACCTCCAGGCCCCGGTGATCTACGATTCCCTTAAAACAAAAGAATCCGCGGCGCGCATGGTGTCTTACCTGAACAACCAGGGTTACTTTTACGCCACGGTGGGATACAGGGATCCAACCAAAGGCCAGAAGACCAGCCTCACCTACGAAGTGAACACGGGCAAAAATTTCGTGATCAAAAAGATCACCTACGATATTCCGGACACCGCCATCGCCCGCGTGGTAAAAGAAGGCGAACGGTTTTCGCTGCTGCATGTAAACGCGTCTTACAAAGCCTCGGACATTAGCAGCGAGCGTGAGCGGCTCATGCGCCTCATACGCGATGCGGGGTATTATAAGTTCAACCGCGACCTGATCTCTTTTACGGTGGACACGCTCAATAAATCACTGTTCGTAGACCCGCTGAACCCTTTCGAGGTAATGCCTTCCGTACTGAGCTCCGACCTAAGACCCACGCTGGACGTGGAGGTCGTGATCAAAAATCCCGAAGACTCCGCGAACGATCTTACCAAGCTGTTTTACATCAATGACATTTATGTGTTCCCGGACATCCTGTTGCAGGAAAGCGTGAACGATTCCACTTTCACCACCACGAACAGCCGCTTCCTGACCATCAAATACCACCAGAACATCATCAGGCCCAGGGTGCTCACACGCGCCATACAGCTGCGGCCCGGCGCGCGGTATTCCACGGAGGAGTATAATAACACGGTGAACCGCCTGTTTGACCTCAACATCTGGCAGTTTGTGAACGTGCAGTACAAAGACGCAAAAGACACGGTGCAAAAGCTGGACGCATACATCCAGCTCACCCCGCGTAAAAAGCAGGAGCTGAGCGCGAACATAGACCTTACCACGGGCAGCCAGTATTTCCTGGGTAGCGGCGTGTCCCTCGGTTACCGGCACTTCAACCTGAACCGCGCGGCAAACGAATTGCACATCACGCTGAAAGGCGGGCTTGAAGTGATCAGGAACGAAGACAATAAATTTGAAATGCAGGCGCAGGAATACGGCCTCAATGCGGATCTTGTGCTGCCGCGTTTTATCCTTCCGTTCCGGGTAAGACAGAATAACCGCTCTACTTCCAAAACCAGGATATCGGCGGGTTTCAACAACCTGCGCCGTATCGATAGGTTCAATATCCGAACGGTGAACGGCGCGTTTGGTTACGAGTGGCGGGAATCCCTTTACAAAAGCTGGAACCTGAAACCGTTTACGCTCAACTATGTGGGCGTGTCGCTGAACCCGACGTTCAAAGCGGACGTGGTGGACCAGAACCCTTACCTGCAACGCAGCTTCGAGCCCGCGTTCATAGGCGGTGAAGCGGTGACGTATACATTTGCGAACAACGATATTTTTCACAAAAAACAGAATACCTTTTTCAGGATAAACGCGGAAGAATCAGGCCTGTGGCTGGAAGGGGTGAACAGCCTGCTGAACTGGACAACGAACGGGAGAGAAAACCTTGAAACGTTGTCGAAAGTGACGATCTCGCAATTTGTGAGGCTGGAAGCGGATTACCGCCATTACTGGAATTATGCGAAATCATCGGTGGCTACCCGCGCTTATGCCGGCCTGGGCATTCCTTACGGCAAAAGCGATGTACTGCCTTATATCCGCCAGTTCACCTCCGGCGGGCCAAACAGCATCCGTGCATGGCGGCTGCGCACGCTCGGCCCCGGTTCTTTTGTGGACACCACGGAGACAGCCCAGCTGTTCCCGGACCAGACGGGGGATATGAAACTGGAAGGCAATGTGGAGTACCGCTTTGACCTGCTCCGCCTCTTTGGCGGCAGCATGTACCTGAAAGGCGCTACCTTCCTGGACTTCGGTAATATCTGGATGCTGAAAAAAGATACGCTGCGCGACGGTGCTGAATTCCAGTTCAAGAACCTGTACAGGCAAATGGCCATCGGCACGGGCGCGGGCCTGCGCCTGGATTTCAGCTATTTTGTGATCAGGCTGGACTGGGGCATACCCCTCAAAAAACCTTACCCCACGCAAAACAAAAGCGGATGGTACATCGGCGAATGGATGCTGGGAGACAGCCGCTGGCGCAGGGACAACATCATCTGGAACGTAGCGATCGGCTACCCGTTCTGATATACCCGCGGATATTTATTACCGGAGAATTTACGTGCCTGACAATAGCCGGAGCGTTTACCCCGCCTGCTCCTGCGCCTTTTTATACTTTTCAATAAAATCTGTCACTTCTATTGCGTCTTCCAGCCTGAACGCCCCGATACGGGTACGGCAAAGGCTGCTCAGGTGCCCGCCGCATCCTACTGCGGCGCCAAAATCATGCGCCAATGAACGGATATAGGTGCCGGTGCTGCATTGCACCCTGAAATGGACTACGGGCAATTCCACGGCGGTGATCTCAAAAGCATAGATAACGATGGAACGCAGCTCCACCTTTACCTCCACGCCCTGGCGGGCCAGGTGGTAAATAGGTTTGCCGTTTTGTTTGATCGCGGAATGGATGGGAGGCAGCTGCTGAAGCGGACCGGTGAACTGGTCCGCAATGGCCTGGAGCGCTTCTTTATCCAGTGGGGGCACAGGTTTATGGTCCTGCGGCTCCGATTCAAGATCGTAGGTGGGCGTAACGGCGCCGAGGGTGAAGGTGCCGGTGTATTCTTTTTCCTGCGCCTGGTATTCATTGATCTTTTTGGTCATTTTACCGGTGCAGCAAATGAGAAGGCCGGTGGCCAGCGGGTCTAAAGTACCGGCATGGCCTATTTTGGCTTTGGTGGTATTGCGGATCTTGCGTACAACGTCGAAGGAGGTCCATGTCAACGGTTTGTTGATCAACAGCACGGCGCCTTCCTGGAAATTCTGTGTTTCGGGCATATTGCAAAGATAATGTGTATTTATACGGAAGCGAAAATTAGGGTTTTCTTTCAGGTTGTCTTACAGCCAAAACCGCCACAGGTCGCATAGAGAGCGATGATGTGATAGTATTTTGCCTTTTGCCTGGAAGTAACGGCGCAATTACTGGGAATGACTTGTAACATAGTATGGTGGCTATAGGATAGATACAGGCAGGGCGGAGTTGAGGTGGAGATGAGGCGGACTTGATCTGGAGATAATTTGGGTAATATGCTATCAGGTGCCTGCCGTCCGACCAGGCACGGTTTGATGGAGAGTGGCTTTGGGACTGCTTTTCAGGCTTTTTTTCTGGCGGCGAGGATGGAGATCATTAATCCCATCAGGGCAATACCTGCAAACGAAGCTCTGAGCCCCGCGGCCTGCGCAATGAACCCGATAATGGGAGGCCCCGCCAGGAACCCCAGGAAACCCACAGTGGAAACAGCGGCCAGCGCCATACTCTGGGACATCGTGGTGCTTCGTCCCGCCTCGCTGTACACCAGCGGGATCACGGTGGATACCCCCAGTCCCACAAGAAAAAAGCCGATGGCGGCGGGAATGGGTTGGGGAAGCAGTACCGCCAGCAGAAGCCCAGCGGCGGTGAGCAGCCCGCTGCCGCGAAGCATGCCGGTAATACCATAACGACGTGTAAGCCAGTCGCCGTTGAGCCTGCCGAAAGTGGTAGCCAGGGTGAACGCGGTGAACCCCATGGTCACCTGCCCCGGGGCTGCATGAACGGCTTTTACGAAATAAACCCCGCTCCAGTCGTACATCGTGCCTTCGCAGATCATGCAGCAGAAAGCAATAATGCCAAGGCCGATGAGGGTTTTGTCCGGCTTTACAAAGATTGGCGGCCGCGAAGTATCCAGCTGCGCAGGCTCCGGCAGTGCATAGCGGTAAGCAAAGGCAGTGATCACCAGCGCTATGGCGGAAATAAAAAAGAAGTGCATGGAAGGAGGCACAAAAAGATTCACCATCAACGTACCAATACCTGCGCCTGTAAGCCCTGCAAGGCTCCAGACGGCATGGAAGGAGGACATGATAGTTTGCCCGTACAGCGCTTCCACGGACACGGCCTGCGTGTTTATAGAGATATTACCCAGGTTCCCGATAAAACCGAATACAAACAAAATGGCCCCGAGAATGAATGGGTTGCCCGCCAGGCCTATCAGGGAAAGGAAAGCTGCGTACAGCAGCGCAGCTGCCAGCATCACCGGCCTGCTGCCCGTGCGGGACACGAGCCAGCCCGCGAACGGCAGCGATAGCAAGGCCCCGATGGGGATACACAGCAGCAAAGCGCTGAGCCCGGCTTCACTGAGCCCGTGCCGCTCCTGGATGGCGGGAATACGCGATCCCCAGCTGGAGAAACACAAGCCGTTCAGGAAAAAAAATGCGCTTACGGCCAGCCGGGCGTGCCATTTGTTGATAATCATATTATCTGAAAGCCTGTATTGTTTCGTTGTATTCTTCCATCAGGCGTTCTACGATCTCTTCCACGGACGAAATGTCGTTCACCATTTCCACGCTCTGGCCCGCGCTCCACAGCTGGTGATAATTGTTTGGCTTCACGGCTTTTTCCAGCAGCTTCATGCCTTTCAGCTGCACCATCATCTTGAAATACTTGCGGGTGCGCGGGTTGCGGCCCAGCCATTTTTCCCAGCCGGTTTGTTTGTAGCCCATTTTCTGCGCGGCGGGGGTGTTGATGATGTTGCAGGGTGTGCCGGAGAGGCGTTCGGTGAGTACGATATCTTCCATCCCGTGCTCAAGGATGGCCTGTTTGTATTCTTCGCTCACGGTAGCTTCCGCGCTGGCGATAAAGCGGGTGCCGATGCTCACTGCGTCCGATCCCAGTACCATGGCGCTGGCCATTTGCCGGCCGGTGGCGATGCCGCCCGCGGCGATCACCGGGATTTCAGGGAAAGCGTTCCTCAGAGCCGGTACGAGTATATGCATGGGGTAGGGGCCGGCATGGCCGCCCGCTCCCGCGCACACGGCGATAAAGCCGTCTGCCCCGTTCTGGGCCGCTTTTTCGGCATGTGCCAGGTTGGTGATGTCGCAGATCACTTTGGCGCCGTAGCTGTGTGCCGCGTCTATCACATCGCGCGGGTTGCCGAGGGACGTGATATAAAAGGGGACTTTGGCGGCTACACAGGCGTCCAGGTGTTTTTTATAGAGCGGGTTTGTTTTCTGTACGATCAGGTTCACCCCATAAGTACCATGCGGGTGCTGTGCTTTTGTTTCATTGAGCCTTTCCAGCAGGGCGGGCAGCTCGCCTTCCTTCCGGTAGTTCAGCGAAGGGAAAGTGCCTGCGATCCCGCTGCGGATGGCCGCTTTCATCATGGGCTCGTTGCTCACGAGGAACATAGGGGCCATAATGACCGGGTACCTGATGCCCAGGCTCTGCGTGATAGATGGATTCATGCTGTTATTTAATGGCTTGCGCGCGTTATTAACTGCCGGGCAACATATTTGCCCAGGATGTCAAACTCAAGGTTCACGGTATCGCCGGGTTTCAGGTATTGGATATTGGTGTGCTGGAAAGTGTAAGGTATGATAGCCACGGTAAAAGCATCGTTGCTGATATCAAACACGGTCAGGCTGATGCCGTTCAGGCAGATGGAGCCTTTTTCCACGATCAGCGGTGCAAACTCAGGCTGGAAACCGATGCGGTACAGCCAGGAGCCGTCCTGCTCCGTTACGGACTGGCAGGTGCCGGTGCCGTCCACATGCCCCTGGACGATGTGCCCGTCTATTCGGCTATTGAACACCATGGCCCTTTCAAGGTTCACGGAGTGGCCGGGCTGAAGGCCGCCCAGGTTGGTTTTCTGGAGGGTTTCGGTTACCGCCACGGTTTTATATTGCTGGTCCTCCACCGCGGTGACGGTGAGGCAAACGCCGTTGTGAGACACGCTCTGATCTATCTTTAATTCCTGTGCCAGGGGGGAGTGAATGGTCAGCTCCAGGTTGCCGCCCTGCGGAACAGCCGCGGCAATGGTCCCCATTGTTTCGATGATTCCTGTAAACATAATCATCAAAGTTACTGACGAATTGGGTAATTTTGCAGTCCTGGTAAAGGCAGGGTGTGTAGATAAAGGAGAGGAGAAGAAAATTTGTTGAATAGGAGATTGGAAATTTGGCAAATAAAAGAGGAATACATATCTTTGCCGTCCGTAAAAAACTTAAAGGAGATTTATGTTAATTATCGATTCCAAAGATTGCGAAAACATTGACAAAGCGCTCAAAAAGTACAAGAAGAAATTTGAGAAAGCGAAAATTTTGCTGCAACTGAGAGAGCGTCAGTCATTTACGAAGCCGTCTATCCGTCGCCGCACCCAGGTGCTGAAAGCTGTTTACAAGCAGCAGGTGGCTACCGGCAAGTATGACGTATAGTTAAAACGAGCCAGTATTTAAATTTCAATACACAAAATTGATGATTGTAAGGTTTTCGATAACTTTACAGTCATCAATTTTTTTGTGTTGGGTATGAAAGAAACACTTCCACCGGTTGCACAGGGCTTCCTGGCTTATATAGAGCTGGAGAAGCGGTATTCCAGGCACACCGTGGAATCCTACGGGCTGGACCTCTTCCAGTTCTTCCATTATCTTTCCGCGCATTATGGGGAGCTTCCGTTAACCAAACTCACCCATTTCCATATACAATCCTGGCTGGCCCTGGGGCTGGAGCCGAAATATCCTTCCCATTCCAAAAAGAAACAACCTGAGCCGGTAACGCCCGCTACGATCCGGCGGAAGATCTCCACGCTCAAATCCTTTTTCAAATATGCCGTGCGCAAGGGCGAGCTGGCGCAAAGCCCGATGGCGAAGGTGGTGAGCCCGAAAATGCGGAGCCGCCTGCCGATGTTTGTAGATGAAAAGGCGATGCAGCAGGTGGAAGAGAACCATGCGGAGGGGGAGCAGCTGTTCGCGGACGACTTTGAAGGGGCTACGCAGCGGCTGATCGTGGCGCTGCTGTACCAGAGCGGTATGCGCCAGGCGGAGCTGCTGGGGCTTACGCACCGCAGCATGGACCTGAGCAACAGCCAGATGAAAGTGCTGGGAAAAGGCAATAAGGAGCGCATTATACCCCTCAGCCAGCCCTTGATAGCGATGATCAGGGAGTACGATGAAAGGCGGCGTAAAGAGGCTGGAAATACGGAGTCCGGACAATTGCTGGTACGGGCGGACGGGAAAGGCATCACCAAGGCTTTTGTGTACCGTACGGTACGGGCTGCGCTGGACAGGGTAACGACGATTTCTAAGCGGAGCCCGCATATCCTTCGGCATACGTTTGCCACTCACCTGATGAATAACGGGGCGGACATCAATGCGGTAAAGGAATTGCTGGGTCATGCGAGCCTGGCGAGCACGCAGGTATATACGCACAATACGATCGAGAAGCTCAAAAAAGTGCATCAGCAGGCGCATCCCAAGGCATAGCTGATAAATATCAATAATTTTATTGACAAAAGAGATGGCTGCGGCTGACGGGGATCAGTGGCGGAGGGGGAAAGTTGTGTTACCATTGCATTATTCTGATTTTAACAAAATTTTTCGGGGCAAAATAGGAAAGGGATGGAAAGTTTGGTAAATTAGTAATCCAGTTCTTTACATAAAAAATACGCCTATGATGGACGACTACATGCTAGAAACTAGATTGTTAAATGTTAAATTTTAGTGCTATGAATGTTCAAATTCAAACTGTGCGTTTCGATGCTGACGCCAAACTTATTGATCATGTAAATAAGAGAGTACAGAAGCTTTCCACCTTTTATGACCGGATCGTCAATGTTGAAGTGTTTTTAAAATTAGATCAGTTAGCCCACCAGGTTAAGGACAAGATTGCAGAAATTAAAGTGCACATTCCCCGCCACGATTTCTTCGTTAAGCATGAGAGCAAATCCTTCGAAGAGAGCTTTGACCTTGCGTTTGATAGCCTTGTTACCCAGATCAAACGACAGAAGGAGAAGAATTTACATTAAAATCCTAAAAATATTTTGGAATTAATTTTCTCTTTACTACCTTTGCCATCCCGATTCAAAAAGGGATCGGCGAAGGTAGTAAAGTTCTTTACTGTAGGGCATTTTAGCCAACTTATATCGGGTTTAAGGCTAACATCCTGGGGGTGAAAAAAATATTTGTTTCTTAAAAAGATTCACACTTATTTTGCGACTCCTTTTACGAGGATGTGAAACTTTTTCTTGATAGAAAATTGCCAGCATAGCTCAGTTGGCCAGAGCTACTGATTTGTAATCAGTGGGTCGGGGGTTCGAATCCCTCTGCTGGCTCGCAAGTGTTTCCGGGGTTAAAACCGGGTGCGAGAATTTTTTAAGTTGGGCAGGTTCCAGAGTGGCCAAATGGGGCGGACTGTAAATCCGCTGTCTTTCGACTTCACAGGTTCGAATCCTGTCCTGCCCACACCAATTATTACTTTCAAGCGAATTACGAAAGATTGGTCAATGGAAGAGTGAGAGCTCGGAGTTGATGGATGTGCGTAATTCGTATTTGAGTATGCGGGAGTAGCTCAGTTGGTAGAGCGACAGCCTTCCAAGCTGTAGGTCGCGGGTTCGAACCTCGTCTCCCGCTCAGAAAAAAAAACTTGCTGTTGTAGCTCAGGGGTAGAGCACTTCCTTGGTAAGGAAGAGGTCGTGAGTTCAATTCTCATCAACAGCTCAAAGAGTTTCGGATGCAGGGTAGCCGGATTATCCTTCGGGAGGTCCCGGGGCCGGTGTCCGAAATTTGAAGTTTAACTAAGCCGGTAAGCTCAATGGGTGAGCATCCCGACCGTAATCGGGGAGGAACGGGTTCAATCCCTGTAATTGGCTCAAGTTTGTTGTGATTTGCTTTATTTAAAAAATTATATCAAAAAAGTAAACTTTACAAACCATCTTAAAAAAAACATACAATGGCAAAAGAAACCTTTAAGCGGGATAAACCCCACGTTAACATTGGTACCATCGGTCACGTTGACCACGGTAAAACTACCTTGACTGCTGCCATTACTACAATTCTGGCAAACAAGGGCTTGGCTGAGAAGAAAGGATATGACGAGATCGATGCGGCTCCCGAAGAAAAAGAAAGAGGTATCACTATCAATACAGCTCACGTAGAGTATCAGACTACAAACCGTCACTATGCGCACGTTGACTGTCCTGGTCACGCCGACTATGTGAAAAACATGATCACCGGTGCTGCCCAGATGGACGGTGCTATCCTGGTGGTGGCCGCTACAGACGGTCCCATGCCCCAGACTAAAGAACACGTACTGCTGGCCCGCCAGGTAGGTGTTCCCCGTATGGTGGTATTCATGAACAAAGTAGACCTGGTAGACGATCCGGAACTGCTGGAACTCGTTGAGATCGAACTCCGCGAACTGCTGAATTCCTATGGCTTTGATGGCGACAACGTTCCCATCATCCAGGGTTCTGCTACCGGCGCTCTCGCAGGCGATCCCCAGTGGGTGGCTAAAATCGACGAACTGATGGAAGCTGTGGATACTTACATCCCCCTGCCTCCCCGTCCCGTTGACCAACCGTTCCTGATGTCCGTAGAAGACGTGTTCTCTATCACCGGTCGTGGTACTGTTGCTACCGGTCGTATCGAGCGCGGTCGCATCAAAGTGGGTGAAAACGTTGAGATCGTAGGTCTGATCCCCGAGTCTCTGAAATCTACCTGCACTGGTGTTGAAATGTTCAAAAAACTGCTGGACGAAGGTGAAGCTGGTGACAACGCCGGTCTGCTGCTCCGTGGTATTGAAAAAACCCAGATCCGCCGCGGTATGGTTATCTGCCAGCCTGGTTCTATCACTCCGCACACAGACTTCAAATGTGAAGTGTATGTACTGAGCAAAGAAGAAGGTGGCCGTCACACTCCGTTCTTCCAGAAATACCGTCCCCAGTTCTACTTCCGTACAACTGACGTAACCGGTGAGGTTGAACTGCCCGCAGGTGTTGAAATGGTTATGCCCGGCGATAACATCGGCCTGGTAGTTAAACTGATCCAGCCGATCGCTATGGAAAAAGGTCTGAAATTCGCGATCCGCGAAGGTGGCCGTACCGTAGGTGCAGGTCAGGTAACTGAAATCCTGAAATAATCAGTAGCAATACTGACACATAAAAAAAGTCCGTTAGCAAGTAATAAGTAATCAATAGTAGATTATATTTGCCAGAGACGAACATTGCGGCTAACGGCTTTTTAAATACGGGTATGGTGCAACGGTAGCATACGGGTCTCCAAAACCTTTGATCTGGGTTCGAATCCTAGTACCCGTGCGGAATAAAAAAAATGAATTGCCGGAAAGTTAAATCGCTGGTTTTTTACGGAACACCTGCCATTTTTCTCCACGGCAATTTTTATCGTTCATATCAGGATAACTTATTACCATGAACAAAATTTTCAGCTATTTCAGGGAATCATATTACGAACTGGTCCATAAAGTATCCTGGCCAACCTGGCGGGAGCTGCAATCCTCTACCATGATCGTTCTGATCGCCACTATCATCATTACCCTGATGGTATGGGGCATGGATAGTGCTTCTCACCTTGTTTTAACGCAATACTATAAACTGTTTTCATAATGGATGAAGCCCAAATCCCCACTCAGCCTGCTCAGGAAACCAAATGGTACGTGCTGCGCGTGGTGAGTGGCAAAGAGAAGAAAGTAAAGGAATACCTGGACATCGAAGTTCGCCGCAGTGACTGGGGCAACGTGATCACCCAGATCTTCCTGCCCGTGGAAAAAGTTTACAAAGTGCAGGCCGGTAAAAAAGTAATGCGCGAAAAGAACTTCTACCCGGGTTATGTGATGATCGAAGCCATTGACGGTAAAATGAATGACGAAGTGATCCAGGCGATCCGCAACGTATCCGGCGTGATTCATTTCCTTGGAAAAGAAAAACCCATCGCTCTCCGCAAATCAGAAGTGAACAAAATGCTCGGTAAAGTGGATGAGATCTCCGACCAGGGCCTCACCATGAGCGAACCGTATATCGTCGGCGAAACCATCAAGATCATCGATGGCCCGTTCAACGACTTCAACGGTGTGATCGAAGAAGTACTGGAAGACAAAAAGAAACTGAAAGTAACCGTGAAGATCTTCGGCCGCGCCACACCGGTAGAGCTGAACTTCATGCAGGTAGAAAAGATCAGCTAAGCTGTTCAAACATATTCAAAAAAAGCCGTCCCGGTTGGGACGGCTTTTTTAATGCGGTAATACGTGGGATCATCATTTGCGGGTGAACTTCAGCTCCATGCTTTTAAATTCCGTCCCGTTTGCCATCGAGTACATTTCCATAACCTGGTTGTTGTCATCCACCCATTTCACCACCTGCCTTACAGGCATTGCTTTTCCGGCTATGGCATCCGTGGCGGTGCCGGTGAAGGTAATGGTCCGGGTGGCATCGTCCAGCTTTCCTTCCAGGTACATAACGCCCGTGCCCATGTTATCGATCCAGGTGGTGATAAATACTTTCCTGACGTTGTCATAACCCAGTATGCCGGTACCTTCAAAAGGCTGGCCATCCATGGTGCTGGTATAACGGCTTTCCTGGTAACGGCCGCCCATGATCATCTTATTGGTGCAGGAGCCGGTGGTGGTCATTGGCGGGGCGCCGGGCGCCATCCAGAAGGTCATGTCCGCTTTCCATTCGCCATCGGCCATGGCGATCATCTTTTGCATAGAACCGGGGGTGGCGTAATCCATCCAGGCTTTCATGGACGCTTCGTCCTGGGAATGCGCTGCGAGCGCAGTGAGCATTGCTGTGAGTGCTAACAATATGCGTTTCATAATTCGGGGTGTTTTTTGGATCATGAAGGTACGCAATACTTGTTTTAGCAACTTTTTAGATGGTGCCACATTTAATTTGTTGTCAACACCTTGGAGGGGCGGGAAGAGTCACGGCGATAGCTGTTTTGCGCCTCGCCGTGTAACCTTTTATTCTACCCATTTCAGGCAAACGGGGGTGGGGACGGACAGCTCTTCGCCGGTAGGGCTCAGCAGCCCGGTTTTAGTATCCCGTTTAAAAAACACGATGGTATTGCTTTTCTGATTCGCGGCCAACAGGTATTCCCCGTCCGGCGTGATGAGGAAGTTCCGCGGCCCGATACCTAAAGTAGGCTGGTGGCCGGCGAGGCTGAGCGTTCCGTCTTTTTCACTGATCTTATATATGGAGAGGTTATTCAGATCGCCGCGGGTGGACATATAGAGGAACTTCCCGTCCGGCGACACATGGATGTCCGCGCTGCCGAAATCCGAGCCTTTATAATCCGCCGGAGCGCCGGAGATTGTCTGGAGATGAGTAAGCCGGCCGTTGTCGTAGCTGAAGGCGGCCGTTTTGCCGCTGAGCTCCAGCACGAGATAGGCATAACGCCCGTTGGGGTGGAATACGAAATGACGGGGGCCTCCGCCGGGCTCCACGCTGATAAATGGCTGGGCAGCGGGCTGAAGGGGGCGCATCTTGCGGGAAGGCTCAAAATCGTATATCATTACTTTATCCGTTCCGAGGTCGGGGACAAAAAGTTGTTTGCCGTCGGGGGAGAAGTTCACAGAATGCACGTGGGGAGCTTTCTGCCGTGATTCCACGGGGCCGGAGCCCTGGTGAACGATCTGCTGGACGGGTGTGCCAAGGGCGCCGTCCGCCTGAACGGGCATTACGGTGAGGCTGCCGCCGTTATAATTGCCGGTGAACACGAAGCGATTGCCCGCGTCGGTGCTGATGTGGCAGGGGCCTGTGCCTGTGCCGGTCTGCTGGTTAATTTCGGTGAGGGTGCCGGCGCTGCGGTTAAAATTATAAGCAAACGCGCTTCCCGGGCTGTTTTTCCCGAATTCGCTGACGGCGTACACCCGTTGCTGATCGGGCGAGAGGGCCAGGAAAGAGGGGTTGGGAATGCCTTCGGCGGTATCCGTGGGGATAAAACGGCCGGTGGCGGGGTCTTTCTGAAAGACATAAATGCCTTTGCTGCCTGCGGAAGTGTAGGTGCCGACGAGCAGGAATTGTTTTTTCTGCATTGGTTTGGGAGTTGCGAAAAGGGTTAGGAGTAAAATGGTAGTAATGATTTTCATACGGGAAGATGTTCTGGGATCAAAATACGGAAAATTTCAGGGGGTTGATAGTTTAATAGGGGCGGGAGCGAAAGGGGAGGGAGTTATGTTGGGAAATGCGGGAAATGACGTATCTTTGACCTTCGAACGTTCCGGTATATATCGTTCGTTTTCAATAGGATAGCTATTAAAATTTATCCCAATCCCCGTATAATAGCAAAAAAAATGCCGAACTCCAAACATTTTTTGTTATTCATTTGAAATATACATACCTTTGCATCCCCCTTAAAATGTCTTTCAGAGACTTTTGAGTTTTGGGAGTTTTGCGGCTGGTAACGGCTGCGGAACGTTTAACCAAATTAAAAAACAGACTAATGGCTAAAGAGATCGCAACGTACGTGAAATTGCAGGTTAAAGGCGGCCAAGCCAACCCTGCACCTCCGATTGGTCCCGCTCTGGGTTCCAAAGGTGTGAACATCATGGAGTTCTGCAAACAGTTCAACGCCCGTACCCAGGATAAAATGGGTAAAGTGCTGCCTGTATTGCTGACCGTTTACACAGACAAATCCTTTGATTTTGTAATCAAGACGCCTCCGGCTCCCGTACAGCTGCTGGAAGCTGCCAAGATTCAAGGTGGTTCTAAAGAACCTAACCGTAGCAAGGTGGGTAAAGTATCCTGGACACAGGTAGAGGCAATTGCCAAAGACAAAATGCCTGACCTGAACTGCTTCACGCTGGAAAGCGCCATGAGAATGGTTGCCGGTACCGCCCGCAGCATGGGTATTACCGTAGATGGTAAAGCTCCCTGGGAAAACTAAATTGTTCACCCTGTTAAAGCAGGTTAACTTTTAAATCATTGTAGAAATGGCAACTAAGAAAAGAAAAGTGGCTGACGTTAAGGTGGACAAGAATAAATCCTATAGCCTGAAAGAGGCTTCCACTCTCGTTAAAGACATTAACTGTACTAAATTCGACTCTTCCGTCGATTTACATATCCGTCTGGGCGTAGATCCCAAGAAAGCTGACCAGGCTATCCGCGGATCCGTTACGCTTCCCCACGGTACTGGTAAGACCAAAAAAGTACTGGTTCTCTGCACGCCCGATAAAGAGGCTGCTGCAAAAGAAGCTGGTGCTGATTTCGTAGGTCTGGACGAATTTATCCAGAAGATCGAAGCAGGCTGGACCGAGATTGATGTAATCATCGCTACTCCCGCTGTAATGCCGAAGATCGGTAAACTGGGTAAGATCCTGGGCCCCCGCAACCTGATGCCTAACCCGAAGACCGGTACTGTTACGAACGACGTGGCAGCTGCTGTAAACGAGGTAAAAGGCGGTAAGATCACCTTTAAAGTGGACAAAGCCGGTATCATACATGCTTCCATCGGCCGTGTCTCTTTCGCTCCCGAAAAGATCGAAGAGAATTCACAGGAGCTGATCAACGCGATCATCAAGCTGAAGCCTTCCACCGCGAAAGGCACATACCTGAAGGGTCTGTCTATGGCCAGCACCATGAGCCCCGGTATCGTTATTGACACTAAATCTGTTCAAAACTAATTGACCGCCCTGTAGCCGGAGCCTTTTGTGGCTGAGAAGGCGAAACGGTCAATGACAAACACAAAGCAATGAACAAAGATCAAAAGAATGAGGTAATCGAACTGCTGAAAGGCAAGTTTGCTCAATACAACAACTTCTACATCACCAATACAGAGTCTCTGTCGGTAGCGCAGGTGAACCACCTGAGAAGGGTATGTTTCGATAAGAATGTGGAAATGAAGGTGGCTAAGAACACCCTCATCAAGAAGGCGCTGGAAAGCCTGGACAATGAGAAATATGCAGGTATCTACGAAGCGCTGAACGGCGTTACGGCCCTGATGTTCTCAGACAGTCCGAAAGAACCGGCCCTGATCATCAGCACTTTCCGCAAGGAAAACGCTAAACTGGAAAAACCCGTTCTGAAAGCTGCGTTTGTAGCTGAAGAGATCTACCTGGGGGACAACCAGCTGGCTAACCTGGTGAAAATCAAGACCAAGAACGAGCTTATCGGCGAAGTTATCGGTCTGCTGCAATCTCCTGCAAAACGCGTTATCGCTGCGCTGCTTGAGAAAGGCAAAAAAGAAGAAGGTGGCGCTGCCGTTGCAGAAGCTGCCGCACCTGCACCGGATGCTCCGGCAACTGATGCACCCGCTGCGGAGTAATTCCGGGGCGTATAACACTGGCTTCCAAGTCACAACATAAACAATTACAACATTTTAAAAAATTTCAAAAAATATCATACAATGGCAGACGTAAAAGCATTAGCTGAACAATTAGTAGGTCTTACTGTTAAGGAAGTACAAGAACTGGCAGATGTTCTGAAAAACGAATACGGTATTGAACCTGCTGCTGCTGCAGTAGTAGTTTCTGCTGATGGTGGTGGCGGAGCCGCTGCTGCTGAAGAAAAAACTGCATTTAACGTAGTACTGAAAGCTGCTGGCGCCAGCAAGCTGAACGTAGTGAAAATCGTTAAAGATCTGACAGGTCTCGGTCTGAAAGAAGCCAAAGAACTGGTTGACGGTGCGCCGAAAGCAGTGAAAGAAGGCGTTAGCAAGGCAGAAGCTGAAGATCTGAAAGCGAAGCTGACTGAAGCTGGCGCTGACGTTGAAATTCAGTAATTCTTTGTTTAGTATACATCATTTTTAAGGTCAAAAAGTGCTTCGGTACTTTTTGGCCTTACTCCCTTTGGGAAGGTGGTGTTTCAGGACGTCCGGCAAAACGGGAAATAAGCCGGCCATCTGTATTGAAACACAATATTTTGGGTGTATTGACAAAGAATCATTAATTTCCCTTAATCATCAAGTCATATTAACTGCTAACTTCGAATATGTCTCTAAAAAAAGCCCAAACTAACGAAAGAGTAAATTTTGGAAAGATCAAACAAGTTGCTGAGACACCGGATCTGTTGGCTATCCAAATCCAATCTTTCAAGGATTTCTTCCAATTAGAAACCACACCAGACAAGCGTAACAACGAAGGCCTTTTTAAAGTATTCAAGGAAAACTTCCCGATTACAGATACCAGAAATATCTTCAATCTGGAATTCCTGGATTATTTCGTGGACCCTCCGCGTTATACCATCGAAGAATGTATTGAGCGGGGGCTTACGTACTCCGTGCCGCTCAAGGCAAAGCTCCGGTTGAGCTGTAATGATGAGGAGCACGTAGATTTCCAGACCATTGTGCAGGATGTATTCCTCGGAAACATCCCTTACATGACCCCCAGAGGTACCTTCGTTATCAACGGCGCAGAACGTGTAGTTGTATCCCAGCTTCACCGTTCACCAGGTGTGTTCTTTGGTCAATCCATACATCCTAACGGCACCAAGATCTACTCCGCAAGGGTGATCCCTTTCAAAGGCGCATGGATGGAGTTTGCTACAGACATCAACAACGTCATGTACGCGTACATCGACCGTAAGAAGAAGTTCCCGGTTACCACCCTGCTTCGTGCCATCGGCTATGAAACAGATAAGGATATCCTGGAACTGTTTGGCATGGCTGACGAAGTAAAAGCAGACCGCAAGAACCTGGAAAAATACGCCGGCAAAAAGCTGGCCGCCCGCGTTTTACGCAGCTGGGTGGAAGATTTCGTGGATGAAGACACCGGCGAGGTGGTGAGCATCGAGCGTAATGAGATCGTTCTGGAACGCGACAGCATCCTGGACGAAAACAACATCGAGCTGATCACAGACATGGGCGTGAAATCTGTATTTGTACAGAAAGAAGAGGTGAGCGGCGACTTTGCCATCATCTACAACACCCTTAATAAAGATACATCTAACTCCGAGCTGGAAGCCGTTCAGCACATCTACCGCCAGCTGCGCGGTGCCGATGCGCCGGATGACGAAACAGCAAGGGGCATCATCGATAAATTATTCTTCTCCGACAAACGTTATGACCTCGGGGACGTAGGCCGTTACAAGATCAACCGTAAGCTCGGCCTACCCACTCCGCTGGACATGAAGGTGCTGACCAAGGCTGACATTATCTCGATCATCAAATACCTGGTACAACTGACCAATGGTAAAGCTGAGATCGACGATATTGATCACCTGTCCAACCGCCGTGTACGTACAGTAGGCGAACAGCTTTACGCCCAGTTCGGCGTAGGCCTGGCGCGTATGGCGCGTACCATCCGCGAAAGGATGAACGTAAGGGACAACGAGGTGTTCACACCGGTGGACCTGATCAATGCAAGAACACTTTCTTCCGTGATCAATTCCTTCTTCGGTACCTCACAGCTGTCCCAGTTCCTGGACCAGACCAACCCGCTGTCCGAGATCACCCACAAACGTCGTATCTCCGCGCTCGGGCCCGGTGGCCTTAGCCGTGAGCGTGCCGGCTTTGAGGTGCGTGACGTACACTACTCCCACTACGGCCGCCTCTGTACGATCGAAACCCCTGAAGGACCGAACATCGGTCTGATCTCCACCCTGTGCGTACACGCCATGGTGAATGAAATGGGCTTCATTGAAACACCTTACCGCAAAGTAAAAGACGGTAAAGTGGATATGCTGAAGATCGAGTACCTGAGCGCTGAAGAAGAAGACTCCGTGAAAATTGCACAGGCGAACGCTCCTTTGGATGAAAAAGGAATGTTCACCGGTGATAAAGTGAAATCCCGTGAAACCGGCGATTTCCCGATCCTCGACCCGGGTGAAGTGGAATACATGGACATCGCTCCGAACCAGATCGTGGGTCTGAGCGCCTCCCTGATCCCCTTCCTTGAGCATGATGACGCCAACCGTGCGCTCATGGGATCAAACATGCAACGTCAGGCCGTTCCCCTTATCAATCCGCAGGTGCCTATCGTAGGTACCGGCCTGGAAGGTAAGGCAGCGCGTGACAGCCGCCTGCAGATCACCTCTAACGGTAAAGGCGTGGTTGAGTTTGTAGATGCAAACGAGATCCATGTTCGTTACGAGCGCGATGAAATGCAGAAACTGGTGAGCTTTGAGGATGATCTGATCATCTACCAGCTGACCAAATTCGTAAAAACCAACCAGAGCACCTGTATCAACCTCCGCCCCGCGGTGAAGAAAGGTCAGCGTGTGGTAGACGGAGACTTCCTGACGGAAGGTTACGCCACCCGCGCCGGTGAACTGGCACTGGGCCGTAACCTGAAAGTGGCGTTCATGCCCTGGAAAGGTTACAACTTTGAGGATGCGATCGTGATCTCTGAGCGTGTAGCGAAAGAAGACTGGTTCACTTCCATCCACATCGACGAATACGAACTCGAAGTACGTGACACCAAACTCGGTGAAGAAGAACTGACCCCGGATATCCCGAACGTGAGCGAGGAAGCCACCAAGGACCTGGATCAGAACGGTATCATCCGCGTAGGTGCGCATATCAAGGAAGGCGATATCCTGATCGGCAAGATCACCCCCCGTGGTGAATCCGATCCTTCACCTGAAGAAAAACTGCTCCGCGCGATCTTCGGTGATAAGGCTTCCGATGCGAAAGACGCTTCCCTGAAGGCGCCCCCGTCTACCGAAGGTGTGGTGATCGACAAGAAGCTGTTCTCCCGTGCTAAAAAAGATAAAAACTCCAAGACCCGCGAAAAAGCAGCCCTGGAGAAACTGGAGAAGATCCACCAGAAGAACGAAGAAGACCTGATGGAAGTGTTGATGAGTAAACTGTTGACGCTGCTGAAGGAGAAAACCTCCTCAGGCATCACCAACACTTACGGTGAAGTACTGATCTCCAAAGGTTCCAAGTTCTCTAACAAAAACCTGGCGAACGTAGACTTCCAGAACGTAAATCCCCTGGGCTGGACTACGGACCAGGAGACTAACGACCAGATCAACACCCTGCTCCATAACTACAACATCAAGTATAACGAGGAGCTGGGCCGTTACAAACGTGAGAAATTCAACATCTCTATCGGTGATGAGCTTCCCGCGGGCGTTCTGAAACTGGCGAAAGTATACCTGGCCAGCAAACGTAAGCTGAAAGTGGGTGATAAGATGGCGGGCCGCCATGGTAACAAGGGTATCGTAGCCAAGATCGTGCGTGACGAAGACATGCCGTTCCTGGAAGACGGTACACCGGTAGACATCGTTCTGAACCCGTTGGGCGTACCTTCCCGTATGAACCTCGGCCAGATCTATGAAACCGTACTCGGCTGGGCCGGTCAGAAACTGGGTGTCCGTTTTGCAACCCCGATCTTTGACGGTGCAAGCACTGAAGAGATCGCAGAATATATCACTGAAGCAAAACTCCCGAGCTTCGGCCATACTTACCTGAGCGACGGTGAAACCGGCGAACGCTTCCACCAGAAAGCAACCGTGGGTATCATCTACATGCTTAAACTCAGCCACATGGTGGATGACAAAATGCACGCCCGTTCCATCGGACCGTACTCTCTCATTACACAGCAGCCGTTGGGTGGTAAAGCCCAGTTCGGTGGCCAGCGTTTTGGTGAGATGGAGGTTTGGGCACTGGAAGCATACGGTGCATCCAACATCCTGCAAGAGCTGCTGACGATCAAGTCCGATGATATCGTAGGCCGTGCAAAAGCATATGAATCCATCGTAAAAGGAGACAACATCCCGAAAGCCGGTGTGCCTGAATCCTTCAACGTATTGATCCATGAGCTGCGTGGTCTGGGCCTGGACCTGAAATTTGATTGATAATAATATTCCTTCCGTATCCCGGTGAAAACCGGGATACGGTTATATCAGTTTCAGCTCCGGCAATTTTAAAGTGAATGTTACGGAAAGCTTAAGGCGGAATACCTGCGGACCAGCTTCACTTACGACATAGAGTTTTCTTTAAAAAACATACAATGGCCATCAAAAAAGAAAATCGTCCTAAATCAAATTTTAGCAGCATCACTATTAGTCTCGCTTCACCGGATACCATCCTGGAGCGTTCTTATGGCGAGGTGCTGAAACCCGAAACCATCAACTACCGTACTTACAAACCGGAACGTGATGGTTTGTTCTGCGAAAGGATATTCGGCCCTGTGAAGGACTACGAATGTTATTGCGGAAAGTATAAGCGTATCCGTTATAAGGGCATTGTGTGCGACCGCTGTGGTGTTGAGGTTACCGAGAAGAAAGTGCGCCGCGAAAGAATGGGCCACATTCGGCTGGTAGTGCCCGTTGTACATATCTGGTATTTCAAATCATTACCTAATAAAATCGGTTACCTGCTCGGTATGAGCTCCAAAAAACTGGAAACGATCGTGTATTATGAAAGATACGTGATCATCCAGAGCGGAGTGAAACAAGAGAAAGGACTGAATTACGGCGATCTGCTCACTGAAGAAGAGTACCTGGACATCCTGGATACCCTTCCGAAAGACAACCAGATGCTGCCCGACGAAGACCCGAATAAATTCATCGCCAAAATGGGCGCTGAAGCGGTAGAAATGATGCTGGCGCGTATTGATCTCGACGGCCTTTCTTACCAGCTCCGCAACCAGGCAGCTACCGAAACTTCCCAGCAGCGTAAAGCAGAAGCGCTGAAACGCCTGAGCGTGGTGGAAGCTTTCCGTGACGCCAATGGCCGTGTAGATAACCGTCCTGAATGGATGGTAATGCAATACATCCCCGTGGTGCCGCCGGAATTACGTCCGCTGGTTCCCCTGGATGGTGGCCGTTTCGCATCTTCCGATCTGAACGACCTGTACCGCCGCGTGATCATCCGCAACAATCGTCTCAAACGCCTGATCGAGATCAAGGCGCCCGAGGTGATCCTGCGTAACGAAAAACGTATGCTGCAGGAAGCCGTGGATTCCCTGTTCGACAACTCCAGGAAATCCAACGCGGTGAAAGCAGAAGGCGGACGCGCACTGAAATCTCTCTCCGATGTACTGAAAGGTAAACAAGGCCGTTTCCGTCAGAACCTTCTCGGTAAACGTGTGGACTACTCCGGTCGTTCCGTTATCGTGGTAGGCCCTGAACTGAAACTGCACGAGTGCGGCCTGCCGAAAGACATGGCTGCCGAGCTGTTCAAACCGTTCATTATCCGTAAGCTCATCGAAAGAGGTATCGTAAAAACTGTTAAATCAGCTAAAAAGCTCGTAGATAGAAAAGAAGCAGTGGTTTGGGACATCCTGGAGAACGTACTGAAAGGTCACCCCGTAATGCTCAACCGTGCTCCGACGCTTCACCGTCTGTCCATCCAGGCGTTCCAGCCGAAACTGGTGGAAGGTAAAGCGATACAGCTTCACCCGCTGGTGTGTTCCGCGTTCAACGCCGACTTTGACGGTGACCAGATGGCGGTACACGTACCTTTGAGCAACGCCGCGATCCTGGAAGCACAGCTGCTGATGCTTTCTTCACACAACATTCTCAACCCGCAGAACGGTACGCCTATCACCCTGCCTTCACAGGACATGGTACTCGGCCTCTACTACATTTCCAAGGGTAAGAAAACCATCGGTGACGAAATCGTGAAAGGTGAAGGCAAAGCCTTCTACTCCGCGGAAGAAGTGATCATCGCGCATAACGAGGGCCGTGTGGACCTGCACGCACACATCAGGGTAAAAGCTGACCTGCGTAAAGAAGACGGTACCCTGGAGCGCAAACTGATCGAAACTACCGTGGGCCGCGTGATCTTTAACCAGTTCGTTCCAAGGGAAGCAGGCTTTGTAAATGCCCTGCTCACCAAGAAATCACTGCGTGAAATCATCGGCGACATCATTAAAGCGACCGACATTCCGAAAACCGCGAAATTCCTGGACGATATCAAGACACTTGGTTTCCGTACAGCATTCCGTGGTGGTCTGTCCTTCAATATCAACGACCTTATCATCCCCGATGCCAAACAGCTCATGATCGATGGTGCTGCCGGTGAGGTGGATGAAGTGTGGGATAACTACAACATGGGTCTGATCACTAACAACGAACGTTACAACCAGATCATCGACATCTGGAGCCGTGTGGATACGAAAGTGACCGAAACGCTGATCCGCGAACTGGCTACGGACAAACAAGGTTTCAACTCAGTTTACATGATGCTTGATTCCGGTGCCCGTGGTTCCAAACAACAGATCAAACAGCTGGCCGGTTTGAGGGGATTGATGGCAAAACCGCGTAAGAGCGGTTCTACCGGTTCCGAGATCATCGAGAACCCGATCCTTTCCAACTTCAAGGACGGTCTGAACGTATTGGAGTACTTCATCTCCACGCACGGTGCGCGTAAAGGTCTTGCGGATACGGCGTTGAAAACGGCGGATGCGGGTTACCTGACCCGTCGTCTCGTAGACGTTGCGCAGGACGTTGTGATCACCGAAGAAGATTGCGGAACGCTCCGTGGTATTGCTACTTCAGCGTTGAAAGACAATGAGGAAATAGTAGAACCGCTGTACGACCGTATCCTGGGCCGTACTTCCCTCCATGATATATTCAACCCGCTGAATGAAGACGAAATCTTCGTTGCGGCAGGCGAACAGATCACGGAAGAGATAGCCCGCAAGATTGAAGAAAGCACGATCGACCTCGTTGAAATCCGCTCCGTACTGACCTGCGAAAGCAGGAGAGGGGTATGCGTAAGGTGTTATGGCAAGAACCTGGCAACCGGGTATACTGCACAACGTGGCGATGCCGTAGGTATCATCGCGGCGCAGTCCATCGGTGAGCCTGGTACACAGCTGACACTGCGTACCTTCCACGTGGGTGGTGTGGCCGGTTCTGCTTCTGTAGAATCTACCCTCAACGCCAAATTCGACGGTACCGTTCAGTTCGACGGCCTCCGTACCACTACCTTCGAAAACAACGATGGTGATAAAGTACAGGTGGTTATCGGCCGTACCGGTGAGCTCAGGATCATGGACGTGAAAAACGACCGCCTGCTGATCACCAACAACGTACCGTACGGTTCTACCCTGGTAGTAAAAGACGGCCAGAAAGTAGTGAAAGGCGATGTGATCTGTACATGGGATCCGTTCAACGCCGTTATCGTTTCCGAGATTGCCGGTAAGATCCGCTTCGACAGCATCATTGAAGGCATCACCTTCCGTGAGGAAGCTGACGAGCAGACAGGTCACCGTGAGAAAGTGGTTATCGAAACCAAGGATAAAAACAAGATCCCGTCCCTCCTCGTGGATGGAAACAAGGAAGTGAAGTCTTATAACCTTCCCGTGGGTTCACATATCATTCTCGAAGAAGGTGCGCCGGTTAGAGCAGGCCAGGTAATCGTTAAGATTCCGCGTGTGATCGGTAAACTGAGAGACATCACCGGTGGTCTGCCGCGTGTAACGGAGCTGTTTGAAGCCCGTAACCCGAGCAACCCCGCTATCGTTTCCGAGATCGACGGTGTGGTGGCATTCGGTAATATCAAACGCGGTAACCGCGAGATCATCATCGAAAGCCGTGAAAGCCAGATCAAGAAGTACCTCGTTCCGCTGACCCGCCACATCCTGGTACAGGACGGCGACTTCGTGAAAGCAGGTACCGCACTTTCCGACGGTTCCATCACCCCGGCAGACATCCTCTCCATCAAAGGTCCTTTTGCAGTGCAGGAGTACCTGGTGAATGAGATCCAGGAGGTTTACCGCTTGCAGGGTGTGAAGATCAACGATAAACACATCGAGGTGATCGTACGCCAGATGATGCGTAAAGTAACCATCGAGGATCCGGGAGATACCCGCTTCCTGGAAGGCGACACTACCGATAAATTCGAGTTCTTTGAAGAGAACGATCAGATCTTCGATAAGAAAGTGGTGACAGAAGCCGGAGATTCCGGTGTTATGAAAGCCGGTCAGATCGTTACCCTCCGCCAGGTGCGTGAAGAGAACAGTATCCTGCGCCGCGCGGACAAAAAGCTCGTGGAATACCGCGATGCTGAGTCCGCAACGTCCAGCCCGCTGCTGCTCGGTATCACCAAGGCGTCTCTGGGTACCCACAGCTGGATCTCCGCGGCATCCTTCCAGGAAACCACCAAAGTACTGTCTTCCGCGGCCATCAACGGCAAAACGGACGATATGCTGGGCCTGAAAGAAAACGTGATCACGGGTCACCTGATCCCTGCCGGTACCGGTCTGAGAGAGTTCGAGAACATGATCGTAGGTTCGAAAGAAGAATACGACATCCTCGCATCTTCCAAAGAAGTGTTCCAGTTCGACGAAGAAGAATAGGCCCAAAGCCTTTACTGATAGTCCGGAGGCCGCACCTGAAAGGTGCGGCCTCTTTTTTATGTAAACACTGTTACCATTTCATAAATTCTCCCGCCGCTATTTTGATTTATCCGTTCACCATTGTATTTTGTAACCTTATGTAACAAATTTGAAGGCTGAAAGAAATAATCCGTAAGCTTGTGTAACTATGTCAAAAGAAAACAGCAAACACAATACCATGCGTTTACGTTATCGAATCATGATCCCGGCATTACTCGCAGCAGCAGCCGTGAACGGGCAGGCGCCCGCACTTCACCTGGACAACTACACTATTCCCGTAGGTAAATCCGGGGCCACCGTTGGCAATATCTACACTCCCCAGGGAGCGGCGAAAGGCGTACAGCTGGCGGAAGACACTTCCGGCCTGTTCGCCATCAGCAAAAAAGGCGTTTTACAACTGAAGAAAAAGGTGGGCATCGGCGCGGATGCATCCATGCAGTACGCGGTAACGCTGAAGGCAGGGGATGCCAGCGAATCTTTTATCCTGGTGAAAGATGAATTTCACCGCAACAAGATCGTGGCTCACCGCGGCGCCTGGAAAAACAATGGCGGCAGCCAGAATTCCATCACCTCCTTCAGGGATGCGGTGCGTATCGGCTGCGAAGGCTCCGAATTTGACGTATGGCTCTCCAAAGACGGTGTGCCTGTACTGAGTCACGACCCCCATATCGGCGGCAAATCGATTGAAGAAACGCCCGTTGCGGAACTGACCACTATAGAGCTGAAGAACGGGGATCATGTGCCTCTATTCGAAGATTATATCAAAGAAGGGATGAAGCAGAACAAGACCCGCCTTGTATTGGAGCTGAAACCCTCCAAAACCGGCCGTGGCGAGCAACTGGCCCAGACCTGTATGGACCTGATCCGCAAATACAAATGCGAAGCCTGGATGCTGTATATCAGCTTTGACTATGGTATCTGCAAAAAGCTGGTATCCATTGACCCGCACGCGAAAGTGGCCTACCTGAACGGCGATAAAACGCCTGAGCAGCTGAAAGCGGACGGTATCTGGGGATTTGACTATAATTTTAAAGTGATCGACAAAGACCCGAATATCTTTAAAGAGGCCCGTAAAAATAATGTGACGGTAAATATCTGGACGGTGAACACGCCCGAGCAGATGAGCGCCTATCTCAATGCCGGCGCAGACTTCCTGACGACGGACGAACCAGAGAAAGCGCTGGAGATCGTTAAAAAATAACATCAGGGAGGGCAATCGCCCTCCCTTTTTGCTTTCCCCCGTTGTTGGCTTCCAAACCCTTACCCACACTTTCTTTCCACGAATTTCATTTTAACGTTTTTTTATATCCCAAAAATGTTATTTTAGCCGCCATAAGATTTTCTATTTCAATTTAAAGGGTTAAAATCTACCGATCAACATGTACACTCGTCAACTTTTTGTGAAAAATGGAATTTTCCTGGCGGCGATAGCCGGAGTATTCGCGGCGTGCCAGCAGGGTAACAACAAGACCGCAGCAACCGCTGGTTCTGACACATCTGTTCAGGCTGCATCGGCTACAGGCGCGGCAGGCCAAAAGCTGGCATTCGTAGATATTGACTCCCTGGAAGCGCATTACACTTATTTCAAAGACAAAAAAGCGGAACTCGACAAGAAAAAAGAAGGGGCACAGAACGATATAGTAGGACGCGAAAGGCAATTGCAGAATGAATTATACAATCTTCAGCAAAGGGCCCCGACGATGACACAGCAGGAAGGCCAGGCCGCGGAAGCAGGTCTGCAGAAAAAAGCGCAGCAGCACGAGCAATACAAACAGAACCTGATTGCACAGCTGCAAACGCAGGAAGCACAGTTCAACGAAGACCTGCAAAAACGGCTGAACGAAACGATCAAAAAGTACAACGCCGACAAACGTTATGCTTTTATCTTCTCCTACAGGGAAGGAGCCAGCAACATCCTTTACAAGGACGAAGCGTTTGACATTACCACCGAAGTGATCAAGGTGCTGAACGCGGAAGCACCGAAGAAATAATGAACGGAAAATATTACATTTAATCCCGGCAAACGCCGGGATTTTTTTATCAACCATTCATCAGCCTTTATGTCAATCAACCAGGAAAACTCTTTTAAACCAAGTCTCAGTCTGGTGGACGCCACCATGATCGTTGCCGGTTCCATGATAGGATCCGGTATTTTTATTGTATCCGCCGAGGTGGCCCGCTCCATGGGCTCCGCGGGCTGGATGATGGGCATGTGGGTGCTGGCCGGCGTGGTAACGCTGATCGCCGCGCTGAGCTATGGGGAATTGTCCGGTATGTTCCCGAAAGCGGGCGGCCAGTACGTATATCTCCGTGAGGCCTACAATCCCTTTATCGCCTTCCTTTTCGGCTGGACGCAGTTTGGTGTGATCCAGACCGGTACCATTGCGGCAGTGGCCATGGCCTTTGCCAAATATTTAGGATACCTGGAACCGGCTTTGGGGGAAAAGAATGTGTTATGGTCCATAGCCGGGCTGAACATTAATATGGCCCAGCTGGTGGCGATCGCATCGATATTCCTGCTGACTTATATCAATACCCGGGGGGTGAAGAACGGGAAGATCATCCAGACCGTGTTCACCTTTACCAAACTCTTCTCCCTGTTCGGACTGATCGTTTTCGGCCTCATCCTGGGCGCCAAAGCGGAGATATGGAACGCTAACTGGGAAAATGCCTGGAACAGCGCCAGCCTCACCATGGTGGATGGCCAGGTGGTAACCACCGCGCTCACCAGTATGGCTTTCCTGGGCGCCGTTGCCGTATCCATGAAAGGCACCCTGTTTTCCAGCGACGCCTGGAACAACGTGACCTTTATAGCCGGGGAGATCAAAAATCCCCAGAAGAACATCGGCAGAGCCCTGTTCCTGGGCACTTTTATCGTGACTATCATCTACGTATCCGCCAACCTTATGTACCTGGCAGTGCTTCCGTTTAACGAGATCGCGTTTGCCGAACAGGACAGGGTAGGCGTTGCGGCGGCCGAGAACATATTCGGCGCCGGCATAGGGGCCTATACGATCGCTATAATGATCATTATTTCCACTTTTGGCTGCAATAACGGCCTTATCCTCTCCGGGGCAAGGATCTATTATACCATGGCCAAAGACGGCCTGTTTTTCCGCAAAGCGGGCGAACTGAACCGTTTTGACGTACCGGGTTACGGCCTCTGGATACAGGCGGTGTGGGCGAGCCTGCTCTGCCTCAGCGGCAAATACGGGGACCTGCTGGCGATGGTGATCTTCGGGGTGCTCGTATTTTACGTGATCACGATCCTTGGCATCTTCATCCTCCGCAAAACAAGACCGGACGTACCCAGGAGCTACAAAGCCTTTGGTTACCCGGTGCTGCCCGCTATTTATATCGTGGTGGCGCTGAGCCTGGCCGTACTGCTGCTCATTTATGAACCAAAGTATGCCATACCGGGCCTGGGTATCATTTTGCTGGGTATTCCGTTATACTTTTTAGCCAAAAAAGAACTCAAATAACCGCACTCACTGCGGAAAAGAAGGGTGCGCCATCATGATGGCGCACCCTTTTCGTTTTACAACCTTCCGGTTTACAATAATTTAGATGTAGCAACACTGAATTTTTTCCCACTGCGGAAATAATACAGTCGTTCCTCGTAATTTAGTAGTACGCCTCTGAGACATGAGGGATGTTAATGCCAATTAATCCTAACACAGAGTGAACAACAGTGATTACTAAATAACCCGAACAATACCTGTAGAGAAGATATAACCAGATAAGACACGGAAAATCTCCACCATTGATTTTCCAAAGACATTTATGGACCCATGAATTGTTGTTGGCCGTGTTGCGGGCGTCTCCAACCGGTTGATAACGTGCATGAAACAAAGATTTTAGCAATTTTAATGATTTTCAAAGCCCTCTTTAGAGAACCATTGAAAGCCTACACAATTGCATTCTCGAACATTCACATGATTTTATGCCCGGCACCTGTTTCTACAGTGTGCCTTTTTTTTGCCCTGGACCCGCTGCGGGCGATGCGGGATTTTCAAAATTCCAGTTTACATTTGCTGCATGTTTACCGCACTTTGTATCAGCACATTCGACCATAGCATCCGGGACTATCACCAGCACAATGATATTCACCGTCTTATTGAAAATCCGTATGAAAAAAACACCGTGGAGCACCTTTTGTACGCCAAGAACTGGATCGATACAGTACAGTGGCACCTGGAAGACGTGATCCGCGATCCGAACATAGACCCCGTTAACGCCCTGGAAATGAAGCGCTGGATAGACCGCAGCAACCAGGAGCGAACAGACCTTGTGGAGTATATCGACAGTTATTTCCTTGATAAATACAAAGCGGTGATCCCCGTTCCGGACGCTTCCATCAACACGGAAAGCCCGGCCTGGGCCATCGACCGCCTTTCTATCCTGGGTCTCAAAATATGGCACATGCGCGAAGAGGCCACCCGCCCCGACGCTACAGAAGCCCACCGCGAAACCTGCCAAAAAAAGCTGGACATCCTCCTGGAGCAGCAGCGCGATCTTTCCACCGCCATAGAAGCGCTGCTGGAAGATATCAGCAGGGGCCGCAAATACATGAAAGTGTACAAACAAATGAAGATGTACAACGATCCTTCGCTCAACCCCGTGCTGTATGGCCAAAAGCCCCGATAACAATACGATCCTCGCCATCCGTTTTTCCGCCATGGGCGATGTGGCCATGACCATCCCCGTGATGAAACAGGTACTGGACGCCCATCCGGAACTGGTCATTGTATTTGTGACGAACAAAAACTGGGGAGCGCTTTGCGAAGGCATTCCCCGGCTGGTGTTTTTCGCTGCGGACCTGAAAGGAGAACATAAAGGAGTAAAAGGCCTTTACAAACTGTTCCGGGCCATCCGCAAGGCACACCCCGGCATCCGCGCTGTGGCGGATCTGCACCATGTACTGCGCTCGCGCATCGTGCGTACGTTCTATAAATTGTCCGGCATCCGCGTGTCCGTCATTGACAAAGGAAGGGCCGGCAAAAAAGCCCTCACACGAAAGGAAAACAAAGAATTCCTTCCGCTGAAAACCACTATCGACCGCTATCGCGATGTATTCGCGGGCTTAGGATATCACATCAACCCATCTTCCCCCGGCACGCTGCCACAGCAGCCCGTCCCGGGAAAAATGCAGATCGGTATCGCTCCGTTTGCCACCTATCTTGAAAAAACTTACCCGCTCGAAAAGATGCGGCAGGTGATAGAGATGATCACACGCAATGAAGCAGTGGAGATCCTGCTGTTTGGCGGTGGGAAAGAAGAAGTGGCGAAACTGGAAAACCTTGCCGGGGAAAATCCGCGGTTAAAAGTAATAGCCGGCAAATACAGCCTGAACGAGGAACTGCGCATTATCAGCGGCCTTACGCTGATGGTGAGCATGGATTCCGCGAACATGCACCTTGCCTCCCTTTACGGCGTACCGGTGGTGTCTGTATGGGGCGCTACGCATCCTTATGCGGGGTTTATGGGTTTTGGGCAAAAAGAAGAAAATGCGGCGCAGATTGAACTGTATTGCCGCCCCTGCTCAGTGTTCGGGAACAAACCCTGCTTCCGCGGAGACCATGCCTGTATGCAGCAGCTGGCGCCTGAAACGATCGTTGAAAAGGTGCGTAAAACGCTGGCTGAGCGGGCTTTTGTGTGATATTTTCCAGAAAAAACGGTCAGTTTTTTGGAAGAAATGGAAAAAAGTCTACTTTTGCAATCCCATCAAACGAATTGCCCGATAGTATAATGGTAGTACGACAGATTTTGGTTCTGTTTGTCTTGGTTCGAATCCAGGTCGGGCAACAAAAAATCCGCTGAAAAGCGGATTTTTTTATTTTCTTCTCACCTGATCGGGACTTTGCCCAAACCAGGATACAACTGGAAAAGTTCGAATAAAACGGATACCTGTTTTTTCCTACATTAGCTATGTCCGCATCCTGACATAGGGCTGTCACCTGCCCACACTAGATTTGAAATATAAAATCAGGTCCCATGAAACTACACACCACGAACTACTTCAACACCTTCATTATTGTGGCGGATGACTGCCCGGTTGCAAACGGTGAAATTCCTCCGGTTAAAGGAGAAAACAAAACCATCGCAAATATTGAGTTTGATATGATCAGGCAAAACCCTTACAAATACACGTCGGATGATGTGCTTTTCCAGGTGTTTGCGGACAAAAACGATTTAGTCAAAAGCGAATATAAAGAGGCAAGAGAAAAATTTTATTCGAAAGGCCAGCCCTGCTTCAGGGCTTCGCCGCTTACAAAACGCTACGGATGGGGAGTTCACTTCGACAAGGACGGTAAAATGGCTATTTACGGCAGTGAAACGAAGGAATATGAGAAATTCTCAAAAGATAAAAACCTGGCAGTCGTAAAAGCGATGAGATCAGGTAAATGATTGTTCAATTCCGAACGTGGCCTGTATCGAAAATGAACAGGTTAGTTATTTTCATAATTCATTTCGTTGTAGTGTACAATGATCAGTAATCTGGTATCCTATTCGTAAATGAAACAGCATATTTTCCCGCATATGCTTAAAAATCACCTCAAGCTCATCTGGCGCAGCCTTAAAAAAGACCGTCAATCCTATTTTTTAAACCTTATAGGTCTTTCCACCGGCCTGGCATGTACATTTTTTATTTATCTGTGGGTGACGGATGAATGGCAGGTAGACAAGTTCAATGAAAAAGACAGCCAGGTATTCCTTGTAAAAGAAAACCGCATTAAGGCAGGTGGCATCTGGACTGCATCCTCCACATCGGGCCCGATGGCCGCCGCCATGAAAGCGGAATTGCCGGAGGTGCTATTTGCCGTTTCGGAAAGAGATGCCGGCAGCATGGTGGTGAGCATAGGGGAAAATGCTGTCAGGGCCAACGGTAAATATTCAGGGAAAGATCTGTTTAAGATTTTTTCTTACGACCTTATTGAAGGCAGCCGCGATCATGCAATGGATGATAAAAACTCGATCGTATTATCAGAGCCGCTGGCGCTGAAATTATTCGGCTCGACCTCCGGAATTATCGGCAAAACGGTAACCCTGCAGCAAAAGGACCTTTACACGGTATCTGGTGTATATAAAACTCCACCGGCGAACGCGACCGAGCAGTTTGATTTTGTTTTGCAGATAGATCAGCTTTTCGCAACACAGGAAGGGATAAAAAGGTGGAGCAATACAGGCTGCCAGACGCGTGTGCTGCTGAAAGAAGGAACAGACATCGACGCGTTTAACCGCAAGCTCTCGGGATTTGTAACAGCCCAAACGAATGGAGAAACAAAACACCGTACACCTTTTGTCAAAAAATATTCCGAAGAATACCTGCACGGTAATTATGAGAATGGTGTAGTGAGCGGCGGGCGGATTGCTTATCTAAAGATGTTCATCATCATTGGTATTTTTATCCTCCTCATCGCCTGCATCAATTTCATGAATCTATCCACTGCCAAGGCTTCCAGGAGAATGAAGGAGATAGGCATCAAAAAAGTAGCTGGTGCCAGCCGTAGTTCGCTCGTGATACAATACCTGGGCGAATCCGTGCTGCTGAGCTGCATCGCGCTTGCCATTGCGTTGCTCATGGTGGCTTTGCTGCTGCCCTCTTTTAATACTTTAACCGGCAAACAATTAGCACTGACATTCGATCTGAAACCAGCGGTGATTTTTCTGATGATCGCCTTGTTTACCGGATTGCTTGCCGGTAGTTACCCTGCTTTATACCTTTCCGGGTTCAAACCGGTTGCCGTACTGAAAGGCAGACTATCCGGCCCTATCGGGGAATTATGGGTGCGGAAGGGCCTGGTGGTTTTTCAATTTACGATTTCCGCGGTGATGGTAGTGTCCGTTATGGTTGTGTACAAACAAATAAAATTTGTGCAGAATAAAAATCTTGGATATCAAAGAGAAAATGTGATCACTTTCTGGCGGGAAGGAAAACTTTCGTCCGATGCTCACCTGGAAGCATTTATCGGGCAGGTGAAGAATGTTCCGGGAGTGGAGAACGCCACTTTCATTGCTCACAATATGGCTGGCCACAACAGCGGCACATCCGGCATAAAATGGCCGGGCCGCGATCCTGACGACAGAACGGAGTTTGAAAATGTAGCGGTCTCTTACGGCATGCTTGAAACCATGAAATTTGAACTGAAGGAGGGAAGGGCGTTTTCAAAAGATTTTGCATCAGACAGCAACGCGATAATTTTTAATGAGGCGGCCATCAGGTATATAGGCTTTAAAGAGCCCATCGGCAAAACGGTGGAGTTGTGGGGCGAAACCAGGCAAATCGTCGGAGTGGTGAAAGATTTTCATTTTGAATCGTTGCATGAGGAAGTTAAACCATTATTTTTCCGCCTGAATCCCGGCGCTACATACGTGGCCGCCGTCAAGCTGAAAGCTGGTAAGGAAAAGGAAACGATCGCAGCGCTGGGGCAATTGTACAGCCGCTTCAACCCGGGTTTTTCTTTCAATTACAAGTTTCTAGACGAAGGCTACAGGCACATGTATGCGGCCGAAAACAGGATCAGCATCCTGTCCAGGTATTTTGCCGGCCTCGCCATCCTGATATCCTGCCTTGGCCTTTTTGGACTGACGGCTTATACCGCCCAGCGCAGGCAGAAGGAAATTGGTGTGCGTAAAGTAGTTGGCGCGTCCACGGGCAATGTGGTAATGTTGCTTTCCCGCGATTTCCTTAAACTGGTAGTACTGGCAATACTCATCGCTTTTCCCCTGGCATGGTGGGCTACAAGCCAATGGCTGGAAGGATTTGCATATCATATTACTCCCGGAACCGGCACATTCCTGATTGCGGGCGGGGCTATGCTGCTGATTACCTGCATCACGATCAGTTATCAGGCAGTCAAAGCCGCACTGGCAAATCCGGTGATCAGCCTGAGACTTGAATAGGCGAACCTTGCTTCAGGACTTCGAATGTCTCCTGGTAAAAAGCGGTATCACATAGCTCAGGCTGTACTGTCTGCTTTTTCCATCGGTCTCACAGGCAACGGGCGCGCGGCGATCAGCGCATCGCTGATAATGTACTGCGGCCTGTTTTTTACCTCAATGAACGTTTTGCCAAGATACTCCCCGATAATACCGATCATGATCAGCTGAAGGCCTGAAATGAATAACACGCTGGCAAGGATCGAGGTCCATCCCGGCACGGTCTCTTCTGTAAATATCTTCACATACAGGGCATAGCCGCCATATAAAAATGCGAGAAAAGAGAAAAATAAACCGACAAGCGACGAAAGCCGTAAAGGATTAATGCTGAAAGAAGTGATGCCGGTAACGGATAACGAAAACAATTTCATGAATGAATACCGGCTACCCCCGTTTTGCCGCCGGCCTGCGTGAAAACTTACCGTAGCCTGCCTGAATCCAAGCCAGGGTACCAGTTCCTTCAGGTATGGGTTGCTTTCGCTGATGCGTTTGATCGCCTGTACAACCTTAATGTCCAGCAGCCTGTAATCGGGGCCGTTCATCAGTATTTTGCGGTCGGACATATAATTGACCAACCTGTAAAAAAGACCGGACAGAAAGCGTTTCGGCAATGGAACCCGTTCATCAGAAACCCTGATGGTGTTGACCACGTCGTAGCCTTCCTGCCATTTGGCTATCAGTTGTTCGATGATCTCGGGCGGGTGTTCCTGGTCCGCATCCATGCAGATCACACAATCACCTTCCGCATGGTCGTAACCTGCTTTGAGCGCAATAGGTTGTCCAAAGTTCCTTGAAAGGCTGATGTAGGAAACACGGTTATCTTCTCCGCAGATTTCGCGGATCTTCTGTACGGTGCCATCCGTGCTTCCATCGTCCACGAAGATGATCTGGTAATCGTACGGGGCAATTACCTGCCGCACATGCCGGTAGAACGAGCCAATGCCATCCTGTTCGTTAAAACAGGCGGATATGATCACCAGCCTGATATTGGGTCTTTTGTCCATGCTAATAATATTTATAGGTACAAGCAATTGCATGAAGCAGCACATATGCCGGCATATAGGTGTTGTGCGTCCATGAAACGGTGTTTTTCATACAAACGTTCATCAAAAAGTCAATGGGAAAAACGGGCGGATCAACAAACGCATTCGATATTCGCAGCATGATGGCATTCCGTTTTTCATTAAAAAAGTTTCCTGAAATAATACCTGGTCAACAAAGTGGACTGCATTAAGGGCTGCAATACACTAAAAATCAAAATTCAGTGATGATTTTCATTCTGATTCATGGTTAACGCACTTCACAAGTCATACATAAGGATAATCTACAGTCAATATCATGGGCATAAATAATTCTTATCAAACATAAATTTTGATATTGAGACAACTAATATAGTTATTCATAATTTACAATGCAACTGTTTTTTTTAAGCACTTCGAAAGCGCCAATGAAAGCGCACCGGTAATATTGGATCCGGTAGTGACTGGAATATCCGGCCTGGAATGATCCTATTTTACCATTACAGGATACATACAGCGTGCTTAAAGGAAAGCTATACCAGCATTGAAGGATAGCCGGACATGAGGCGGAGTTGAGGCGGACTTGATCCGCACCTGATCCGGGGTAAAAAAGTATTACTTTCTATGGGTTTACTCAAAACTGATCTTCCTCACCCGGTTGTTGTTAAAATCCGCGATGTAAAAATTCCCCTGTGCATCCGCACAGATATCCATCGGCGTACGAAATTTTGCCTCACCCAACGTACCATCTTTCCAGTCTGAATAAGTAAGCCCAGCCTGCCCGCATAAAGTGCTCACATCGAAAGCCGCGGTAAGTTTCCGGACAGTATTATTCCGGTCTTCCACCACAAATATTTCTCCCTGCGCTGTGATCACCATCCCGCGCGGCCCTTCGAATTTAGCAGTGGAAGCGCTTCCTTCCACCCATCCGTACGTGCTGCCCGCAACGGTTGTAACAACGCCGCCCGGTGTGACTTTGCGTATTTTCTGGTTAAAATAATCGGAAACAAATACATTCCCCTGTGCATCGCACTGAATGCTGCGGGGCGTATAAAATATTGCACCGGAGCCGGTTCCATCCTGGTAACCATAAGTTGATCCCGCCAGTGTGGACACAACGCCGCCGGGGGTGATCTTTCTTACTTTGTAATTGTTCGCATCTCCTACATACACATTGCCGTTCGCGTCGAGTGTAACGTCTTCAGGGCCGAAAAACCTTGCTGAATGCGCTGCACCGTCTTCATAACCATAAGGGTCTTTTCCCGCGTATGTGCTTACAACGCCTGCTGGCGTTATCCTGCGGATGCGGTGATTGCCCGCGTCCGCCACAAAAACATTCCCCTGTGGGTCAACCGCAATCCCGCTGGGGTTCCAGAATTGTGCGGCGGTACCTGTACCGTCTGCATAGCCGCGTATACTGCCGGCCAATGTGCTGACAACACCGGCGGGCGTGATCTTGCGGATCTTATGGTTATAATGATCAGATACATACAGGTTTCCCTGGGCATCGACACAAATACCCGCAACGCCATGGAACAGTGCACCGGCGCCGGTTCCATCCAGGTATCCGTTTGTACTGCCTGCCAGTGTGGACACGGTTCCTGTAAAAATATAGGTGAATGCCGGGCCGGTGGCTGTTTTGCCCTTTACCGTCACGGTTACAACACCGTTGCCCGCGCTTTTCGGAACTTCCACGGTCAGGCTGGCAGCGGTAGCTGCGGTAACTTTTGCGGTTTTCCCGTTGAACTTCACATCATTGTCTGCGGCTGTAGCGGAAAAGTTGCTCCCGCTGATCACAACGACCGTGTTAAACGGTCCTGTATTGGGTGTTATTCCGCTAATGGCCGGTGGGGTCGGTTCAGGGGGAGGGACTATTCCGCCGCCGCCATCGCCTTTTCCGCAGGAGGCGGCTGCAAATACAAACAGGATAATTTGAAACGCATGGCATATGCGCGCTGTTACAGGTAAAGTAATAGGTTTCACGGTTAAATGAATTCAGGGTAAAAAAATACTGTGCCGGGGTGTTGTTCTGGATATCGTCTTAGGTTCTCTATAGGGTAAAGTTAATGAAAACCGGAACCTGTCGTCCAGGTATAAATACCCCATTTTTCAGATAGTAGAAATATCAATCCCAACACCATGCCTTACTACCCCTGATCTTTGATTTCCGTAAATCTTTCGTATTTTTCTCGCAATGATCCCCTTCAAAAGACTACTCCCGGCGCTATGTCTTCTGCTTTCCAGCCTCATGGCTTCGGCGGCGGATGGTCCTCTGTGGCTGCGATACCCGGCAATTTCGCCTGATGGCAAGACCATTGCCTTCACTTACCGGGGAAACCTTTATAAAGTATCCTCAGCGGGCGGCACAGCTACTCCGCTCACTATGGACGGGACTAACAACTGCATGCCAGTCTGGAGCCGCGACGGTTCATCCATCGCTTTTGCGGGCAACCAGGCGGGCAACTTTGACGTGTATCTCATTCCCTCAGCCGGAGGTGAAGCCAGGCGGCTTACCTGGCATTCGGCGGATGAATTCCCCTATGATTTTTCTGTTGACAAAGGCGTGATATTCGGCGCCGTGCGCCTGGATGATCCGGAGAACAGGCAATTCCCTTCGGATGCTTTACAGGAATTGTACCAGGTCCCTGTTTCAGGCGGGCGTGTACAACAGCTGCTCACTACGCCCGCGGAAGATGCAAAGATGAGCGCCGACGGACGTTTTATCATATATCATGACAGGAAAGGCCGTGAGAATATCTGGCGCAAACACCAAACTTCCTCCATCGCCCGCGATGTGTGGGTCTACGACAGCCGTACAAAATCCCACCGGAAGCTCAGCCCGTTTGTTGGTGAAGACCGGAACCCTGTATGGGCGGGCTCTGACAATTTTTTTTATCTCAGTGAAAAAAACGGCAGCTTTAATGTATACCGTTCTTCCCTGTCAGGAAATAATGAACCGCAACAAGTAACCTTCCTGAAAGATCATCCTGTGCGCTTTCTGAGCATGGGCAACGGCGTGCTTTGTTTTGGATACAATGGGGAGATATATGTAAAAACGCAGGACGGCAATCCAGTAAAAGTGTCGGTGGACATTTCTGCTGCGGAAAAAAACGATGATGAAACACACGTGCCTTTTTCTGATATCACGGAAATGACCGTTTCGCCTTCCGGTAAAGAAATTGCGTTTATTATGCGTGGCGAAGTATTTGCCGGCAGCACGGAAGGCAATATGATCAAACGTATTACGCGTACGCCGGGTGCGGAAGCAGGATTGAGTTTTTCGCCGGACGGGCAGCGCCTGCTATACGCAGGTGAGCGCAACGGCCGTTGGAATATTTACCAGTCCGAAATGATCCATCCCGAAGAACGGTTTTTCTTCAACGCTTCTTCACTGAAAGAAACCACTATCATCAACAACGATCATGAAAACTACCAGCCGCAGTTTTCTCCCGATGGCAAAATGATCGCTTTTGTGGAAGACAGGACCACACTGAAAATATTGAATGTCGCCAGCCGCCAGGCCCGCACCATCGCAGGCCCGGATCAGTTGTACAGCCGCAATGACCACGACCAGTATTTTGAATGGAGCCCGGACAGCCGGTGGCTGCTTATAAAGTACAACGGCGGTGGAAACGGCAACGATGAAGTAGGCATCATCTCCGCTACCGGGAACGGGAAGCCCGTAAACCTTACCCGCAGCGGCTATAGCGACTCCAATCCGCAGTGGATGATGGATGGCCGGATGATGATCTGGCAAACGGACCGCAACGGCCTGCACAGTTATGCAAACAGCAGCACCCGCCAGGATGATGTATACGCATTGTTTTTCGACCGGGACCTCTGGAAAAACTTTAACCTGAGCAAAGACGAAGCGGCATTGCAGAAAGGATTGAATACAAAATCCCCGCAACCGGCAGCCGCCAAAGAAACGGATATAGACTGGGAGGGGCTGGAGCTTCGCAAAACAAGGCTCACCACGCATCCTTCGCTGCTAAGCAGCGCCGTGGTGAGCAAAGAAGGTGAAACATTGTATTACCTCGCAAAGTTTGAAAGAAATTACGATCTCTGGAGCTGCAACCTCCGGACGAAAGAAACAAAGATCCTCCTGCCGCTCAATATCAGCGGGGCTTCCATGCAATGGGACAAGGATAAAAAATATATCTACCTGCTGGCCGGCGGTAAAGTACTCCGGATAGACCCGGCCGCTTCAAAAAAAGAAAGTCTCTCTTTCAGCGGTGAAATGGCCGTGAACACTGCCGGGGAAAGAAAGGAGATGTTTGAACACGTATGGCGCAGGACAAAAGAGACCTTCTATACCGCCGGTCTTCACGGTGTAAACTGGGATGCGCTGAAAACGAATTACGAAAAGTTCCTTCCTTACATCAATAACAACTACGACTTTGCGGAACTACTGAATGAGCTGCTGGGCGAGCTGAACGTCAGCCATACCGGCGCCAGCTTCGATGACGAAATGAAAGACGGGGACGTGACGGCTTCGCTGGGTGTATTTTACGATCTTACTTACAAAGGCCCGGGTATGGCCATTAAAGAAGTGATGAAGGGCGGCCGGCTGGATGATCCCGCTTTCAAGGTTACACCGGGAACGGTGATTGAAATGATCGACGGGGAAAAGGTGAGTGCGGATAAAGATTTTGCGGCTTACCTGGACAGGAAGGCAGGGAAAAAGATATTGCTCGGTTTACGCGAGGGAAATAGTACAAGACAAATACAGGTAAAACCGGTAACGCCCGAAAAAGAATTTGACCTGCTTTATGAGCGCTGGATAAAACGCAACGAAGCGGAAACGGACAAACTCAGCAACGGCCAGCTTGGCTACGTGCATTTGTACCGTATGAACGACGGCGCTTACCGCCGGACTTACGAAGAAGTGCTGGGCAAATTCCCCGGCCGGAAAGGAATGGTCGTGGACACCCGTTTTAACCGCGGCGGAGACCTCGCTTCGGAACTGATCATGTTCCTGAGCGGGAAAAAAATACGCGAGAACACTACGGACCGCTTCCTGGTATACAGCGAGCCCGCCTTCCGCTGGACAAAACCCTCCATCGTGCTGGCCTGCGAAGCGAACTACAGCGACGGGCATTGTTTTGTGCACGACTACCAGGTGTTGAAAATGGGCAAACTCGTAGGCATGCCTGTCCCGGGCAGCTGTACCTGGATGACGGGCCAGACCCTGCATGACAACGCCATGCATTTCAGCGTGCCCACCCTCGGCGTGAAAGACCTGGAAGGGCGTTATCTTGAAAATTCACAAACACAGCCTGATATAGAAGTCATGAACACCTACGATACAGTAGCCGCCGGCCGCGACCAGCAGCTGGAAGCCGCTATCCGGGCATTGATGAAAGATATTAACGCAAACCGGTGACAGGGGAAGAGAACAATATAGCTTATTGGGAAGGGATCAGGAAAGGGAACAAACAGGCCTTTTTTGATCTCTACAACAATACTTATTTCCATCTTGTGCGGTTTGGGCTGAAGATCACGGCCAATGACGAACTGGTAAAGGATTCCGTCACCCAGCTGTTCCTCCAGATCTGGGAAAAGCGCCATCGCCTGAATGCCGTTACCCAGGTACGGGCTTACTTGTTTACAGCGCTTCGCCGCATGCTGCTGGACCAGCTGGAATACAACGCCAGGATAGAGACGGCCATCCATCGCATGGGGCAGCAGGAAGCTGCCAGCGAGCTGCCCTACGAAGAGATTATCGTGCGGGTGCAGCAGGACGAAGAGCTGAAACGAAAACTCTACCATGCCATGCAGCAGCTCACCCCCCGGCAAAAGGAACTGATCGACCTGATGTTCTTCGAAGGGTACAGTTACCAGCAGATCGCCGAACATACCTCGCAAAGCGTCAAAACCGTGTACAATACCATGTACAACGCTATCCGGCTGCTCCGGGAGCTATTGAAATGACCGGGTTTAAAAAAAAGTTAAAATTTCTTTGGGTAAAATCGCCTTTTCCGCCGTCAGTTTCTGAAAGGTGTATGTAGATGAGCGATAACTACCGCAGCGTGGAAGATTTTGTCTGTGACGAATCATTCCAGCGATATTGCCTCGGAACGGACCAGTCCGCCACTGATTTCTGGGAAAACTGGATAAAGGAACATCCTGATGCCTCCGCTGAGATAGCCGGGGCCAGGGAACTCTTTTCCATGCTGAATGCCCGCCAGGGCAACCTTGGGGAGCAGGTGCGCGAACTGAAGGATGGCCTGGAGCGCTCCACGTTCCTGAAAGAGGAGTTCGGGCAGCGGGAGGCCATCAGCCGCAGGCCCCGCAGGATATTGTATGCGGGCATCGCCGCGTCTTTGCTGCTGGCCGTAAGCGTCTACTTTTTCCTGGACAGGCAGGGCGGTAAATCCCCTGAATCAATGCCCGTCATCGCCGCCACCATCCAATCCGGTAGCGAGCCGCGCAAAACATTGATGCTGGCGGACGGTTCGGTACTGACCATGCGCCACAACAGCAGCATTTCCCTCTCTGAAGGCTTCAGCAAAACAAACAGGGTACTCACCCTTTCCGGGGAGGCCTTTTTTGATGTAAAACCGGATCCCTCGCATCCTTTTATCGTACACACCAAAGACGCCAGCATCGAAGTGCTGGGTACCGTTTTTAATGTCAGCGCCTATCCCGAAAATTCCTATACGGAAACGGCCCTGTTCAGGGGCAGGGTGGAGGTGACTTCGAAAGAAGACCCCTCCCGTAAAACCGTGCTGATGCCCAGCCAGAAACTGGTGATACAGTCCGGCGGCAAAAGGGACACCGCTTTCGCCGTCCGTTCACTGGCGGTGGACCCGGTGGATCATAAAGCAAAGGAGATTGCATGGGTGAGGAACCGGCTGAAGATCCAGGATGAGTCGCTGGAGCAGATCGCGGGGCGTCTTCAGCAGTGGTACGGCATTCCCATCGTTATTACAAACGAAGAAGTAAAGAAATACAGCTATTCCGGGACATTTGAGAGTGAAACTGTCATCAAGGCCCTGGAAGCCTTGCAGTTATCTTATCCCTTCAGTTTTGAAGTAGAACAAACCAGGATCGTTATCAGTAAATAACAAAACAACCAGGATCATTCAGACAGTAATCAATCAGGAAGCACTTTAGAAACAAGGAAAAGAAGTGTTGGCGCACTTCTTCCATCAACCAGGATCAATTACTAAAATAAAAAACGGGAAGTGTTGGCGCACTTCCCTGCGGTTCAGAAAATGTATAAGGCTATTCACTCACTAAACCATAACAAAGTTATGAAACTCCCGCTATTGTTGGCTATGAAACTAATTACGCTATTGCTTCTACTGGGTTTCCAGGTGCATGCCATTACCGGCTCGGGGCAGGACAAGATTAGTCTTGATCTGCGCAAAAGCAGCATCAGGAACGTTCTCAACCAGGTCGAGAAACAAACCACCTACCGTTTTGTGTATCATACGGGCACCCTGCCGGAAAACCAGCGGGTGAACATTACCGTTGAGAACGCGGAGCTTTCACAGGTGCTTTCCCGCGCCTTCGCCGGGCTGGGGCTGAACTATGTGATAAAAGAAGATAACCTGGTGGTGATCGTCGCCGCGGGCCAGACCGCCATTGCGGACAGGATCGTAAAAGGCCGCGTGACCAGCGCCGCAAACGAACCGCTGCCCGGTGTAGCCGTTCGCGTAACGGGTACCAACACCGGCACCGCTACGGACGGAGACGGCCGTTTTGCCGTGAGCGTACCGGACGGGGCCAAAACCCTGGAGTTTTCACTGCTGGGTTTCGTTGCCCAGACGGTGACCATCGGCCAGCTGGCGGAATTCAACGTAGTGCTGCAGCCTTCTACCACCAGCCTGGGAGAAGTGGTGGTAACAGGTTATACCGGTTATAACAGGAGTAAATCCGTATCAGCCGCCACTACCGTGGGAGGGGACAAGATCAACGAAGTGCCGGCGGCAACGTTTGAGCAGGCGCTCCAGGGCCGTGTGCCGGGGTTGCAGGTGAACGCAGTGTCCGGCCAGCCGGGTACCAGCGCCAATGTAACGCTGAGAGGCATAGGCACCATCGCAGGTAATACCAGCGTACTCTACGTAATGGATGGCGTACCCATCGAAGCGGGGGCTTTCCAGGCGATCAACCCCGGGGACATCGAATCCGTAACCGTACTGAAAGACGCATCCGCCAAAGCGCTGTACGGTTCCCGCGGCTCCAACGGCGTGATCGTGATCACCACCAAAAAAGGAAAATCAGGGAAAGTGGCCGTGGAATACCGCTCGCAATACGGTGTTTCTACCCTTACCACCCCCCGTTTTAATATGATGAATTCAGCGGAAAGAAAAGAATTTGAAGAAGGGATCGGTGTAGAGACCGGCGCGGAAGCAGGCCCCTTCTGGACTTATTCCAAACTGAACCCTGAATACGCAAACATGAGCGCAGCCGAAAAAGCGGATGCCGACCGCATCGTGGACAGCCTTTTGCACATGGATACAGACTGGCGCGACCTCTTTATGCGCAACGGCAAATACATGGAGCAGCAGGTAAGCGCCAGCGGCGGCAATGAAAATATCAGGTTCTATACATCCCTTAACTATTTCGATCAACAGGGCCTCGTACGGGTGTCCGACATGAAGCGTTACACACTAAAAAACAACCTGGACTTCACGGCGGGAAAATTCTCCGCCAACCTGAATGCGAACGTAGGGTATTCAAAAAGCAACTTTATACAGAACGAAGGTGGTACGGGAGCCAACAACCCGCTGTCTTCCGTGTATTACGCGCTGCCTTATGAATATCCCTACGCTCCGGACGGGAAGCTGGTGACCACGGGCGACGGCGCGGATTATCCCGTGCTGGACCTCCGCGAAGGCAGCGATTCTTACGAAAGGATGCTGAACACCACCAAAACGCAGAACCAGCTGAAAATGATCGTGAGCACTTCACTCAACTACGAGATCGTAAAAGGACTGGTGGCAAAAACGAGACTGGGCATCGATTACAGAGACCTGACGAATGAAGAATGGATCAACCCGGCTTCTTATGCGGGCAGTAAAATATCCAATGGTTCCGCCGGCAGTTACAGCGAAGGTATATCCCGCCGCAGTTCTGTGATCTCCACTTCCGGTCTTACCTACAATAACACATTCAACAGCAAACATGAGCTGGAAGTATCCGGTTATTTCGAATATCTCAAAAACACTTTCCGTTCCTTCGGATATACCGGCTACGGCCTTGACCCCCGCCTGCCCAGGACGCCCGCGGGAGTCGGCGATCCCGGCACGTATACGCCCCTGCTGAACGGCGGCAAATCATCAAACGCCACCGCATCATTTATCGGGCTGCTCCGTTACACTTACAACAACAAGTATACTTTCAACGGAAGTTACCGTTACGACGGCTCTTCCATGGTGCCTGAAACCAACAGGTGGCACGGCTTTTACTCCGCGGGGGTAAGCTGGGAAACCAAACGCGAGGCATTCCTTGAAGATGTGGACTTCATCTCCGCCCTTCGTTTCAGGGCCAGCTACGGCACCACCGCCAGCCAGTTCCTGAATGACTTTGCTTACCTGGCTACCTTCGAAAGGGCTTCCTACGGCGGCAATCCTGCTATTGTGCCCAGCCAGCCGGGCAACGCGGAGTATGACTGGGAATATGCAAAAGAGCTGAACATCGGTTTTGACCTCGGCTTGACCCGCAGCAACCGCATCCGCCTGACCATGGAGTTTTACAACCGCATTACCAGTAACCTGTTCATCGACCAGCGCCTTTCCTTCACCGCCGGCGTACCGGACGAAACGCTGCCGATCAGCTCCGGCAAAATGCGCAACAGGGGTATTGAAATAGACCTCCAGGGAGACATCGTGCGCAAAGCGGAACTCACCTGGACCGTGGGCGTGAACATGGCTTACAATAAAAATAAAGTACTGGACCTTGGCGGCGCGGACGAATTTGAGAACGGGTATACCGGCATCATCCGCGTAGGCCTGCCCTTCGGCTCGCATTACGCACCCAAATGGGCTGGTGTAGACCCTGCCAACGGCGACCCGCTTTATTACGACATCGACGGCAAGATCACGACCGACTACGATGCGGCCACCATGAGCGTAGCGGAGTTTGGTACTTATGTTCCGGAGATCACAGGCGGTTTTAATACAGGCCTTACCTGGAAAAACTTTTATGCAAACGCGCTGCTGAGCTTTAATGCGAAAGTGATGCGTTATAACAATGAGGATTACTTCAACGAAAACCCCAGCTTCATCACCAGCAACCAGAGCACCAGGCTGCTGTACGACCGCTGGAAAAAGCCGGGGGACAATGCCATCCTGCCACGCATCAGCGCGGACCGCAATTACACGTCACGCGACATACAGGATGCTTCATTCCTGCGCCTGCGCAATGCGAACATCGGCTACAACCTGCCGAAACATGTGCTCAGCAGCCTGAAGATCATCAAAGGCGCGCAGATCTATGTACAGGGGCAAAACCTGTTCACCTGGACCAAATGGAGAGGCTTTGATCCTGAAAACGGCAACGAATACGCCCGCTTCAGCTATCCCACTCCCCGGACCTATGTGGTAGGCTTAAATGTTAACTTTTAATCTTTCATTATGCGCAGCATGAAAAAATATTTTCTCTATATAACCGCCATAACCTTTGCCGCTTCAGCCTGTAACAAACAGCTGGACCTCCGCCCCTCGGATTATATCGATCCGGAAGGTGCTTACCAGAACGTGGAGGATGTGAACCAGGGCTTACTGGGCGCTTATTCCATACTCAGCTATTATTCCAGCATCCGTTACACCTCCCTCATTACGGACGAAAACATGCTGCCTTCCGAGAACAGCACCGGTTCGGGTTTTGCTACCCACCGCTGGCAGTACGACGGCAGTTTCCTGCACGATGCCTGGAAAGACAATTACATTGCCATAGACCGGCTGAACAGAGCGCTGAGCGCTTCACGCAAAGTTGCCGTATTGCCCTCGCAACATGAAGCGCTGGCCCAGTACCAGGGCGAGCTGCTGGCTTTGAGGGCTTATTGCCACCTGGAGCTGGTGCGCAACTTTGCGGAGAAATACGAACCTGCTGCTATGGGCGTTCCCTACATGGACAGCTCTTATATCGGCAAACCCGCCAGGCTCAGTTTCGGGCAGACCATGGCAAAGATCAACGAAGATCTCGCCGCGGCAAAAGGTCTGATCCCCGGAGGTTTCGATGACCGCACGAGGATCACCAAAGCGGCGGTGTCCGCTTTGCAGGCACGTGTGGCATTGTATGAGAAGAACTGGGACAATGCGATCACCTTCGCCACCGAGGCGATAACCGCACTGCCGCTGGCTACCCGCACACAGTTCCCGCAGATATGGAAAGACAACAGCACTGCCGAGGTGTTCTGGAAACTAAAAAGAGTGACCGGTGACGAAGAGATCGGTGGGTTTTATACCCAGGCCGGTTTCCTGGACAACCCCGCAGGCAGAAGAGTGTATTATGCCGCTTCCTACAAACTCACAAACCTGTTCGACAAGGTTAACGATATCCGTTTTTCCTCCTACATCACCATCGATCCGGGACGTCTCGCAGCCGGGAACGTACCGAATGTAGTAGTGAAATATATCGGCGCAAACGCTTCTGCCAGCAACCTGGTGGACGTGAAACTGCTGCGTACCGGCGAAATGTACCTGATACGCGCCGAAGCATATGCGGAAAAAACACAGCCTGGCCTCGCGGCGGATGATCTGAACAACCTGCGTGCCGCGCGTATTGCGGGATATGTACCGCAGACCTTCGCGGATAAAGCGGCCATCATTGCAGCTGTTTATACAGAACGGTTTAAAGAGCTTGCTTTTGAAGGGCACCGGCATTTTGACCTGAGAAGAAGGGATATGAACATCTCCAGGAATCCACAGGATGCGGTGAACGCACTCGGCGCTGTATTGCTTACACCAAACGATGCGGAATATGTATTCCCTATCCCGAACAGCGAGTTGCGCGCAAACCCGAACATGAAACAGAATCCCGGTTACGTGAATAAATAAACGGAAGGGAAATACATCAGGCCTTTAAAAGAGATTTTGAACTCATGAAACGATTATTGACGGTTATTTTAATAGGGTTTTCCGCATATGCGCAGGCTCAAACGGTAAGACCAGCCCGCGTTGTGAGCGGGAGGGCGGCTTCACTGGGGGTAACAGGCGATACGGCGGATGTAGTGACCAAAACCCGTGGCGGCGTAGCCCTTGTGGGCGGCGGTGGCGATGTGCCCGGCGCTTTCCGGTGGATGATCGACAGGAGCGGGGGAGGGAACGTAGTGGTGATCCGCGCTTCCAGCAATTATTTGTACAACAATACCATAGACAGCCTTGGCAAAGTAAGTTCGGTGGAAACCCTGCTGATCGACTCCCGTGAGCTGGCAAACAATCCCGAAGTGGCCCGGGTGATCAGGAATGCGGAGATGCTGTTTATATCGGGCGGCGACCAATCCAATTACATGAATTTCTGGAGAGGCACCAAAACCGCCGAAGCCATTAATTACCTGCTGAATGAGAAAAAAGTGCCTGTAGGCGGCACGAGCGCGGGTTGCGCTGTGCTCACCGGTATGTATTACAGCGGAGAAACAGGCAGCGCCACGGCCAAAGCCCTGGAGAATCCCTACGACAGCCTGGTGACGCTATACAACAACGATTTCCTGCAACCGCCTTTCCTGCACAACGTGATCAGCGATCAGCATTACGTGGCCCGCAAGCGCCAGGGACGGCATATGGCCTTTTTAGCGCGTATTATCACAGACTGGAAGGTATTCCCCAAAGGCATCGCGCCGGACGAAAGAACGGCCGTATGCATCGACGAGAAGGGGAATGCGCAGGTATATGGGGAAGGAAAAGCTTATTTTCTGTCCACCAGCGCCAGGCATGCCCCTGAGCAATGCGCGCCGGGCAAACCCGTGCAATGGCTCGGCAACCGGGAAGCAGTGACGGTTTACGAGTTGCAGGGCGCGGAGAATGGCAATGGTTATTTTTCCGTGTCGGACTTTGCACCGGCAAAAGCAAAAGGCGGGAAATGGTATTTTTGGTGGGTGGAAAATGGTATCTTAAAAGAAAGAACAAAATAATATGCGCAAAAATTATTTCTATACGCTACTCACGCTGGTCTTCGCGGTAATGCTGGGCGCCTGTATGCAAAAGTCGCCTGAGAAAAAAGCGGGCAATTACGTACTGGTGATCCATGGCGGGGCGGGCACCATCCTGAAGAAAAATATGACGCCTGAAAAAGAAGCCCAATACAAAGCAGGCCTTGAAGCCTCGCTCAAAAAAGGCTACGAAATATTACAGGCAGGGGGCTCCAGCCTTGACGCCGTGGAAGGCGCCATCAGGATACTGGAAGATGACCCGCTGTTCAACGCGGGCAAAGGCGCTGTATTCACCCACGACGGCCGCAACGAACTGGATGCAGCCATCATGGACGGCAGCACGCTGGCGGCGGGCTCTGTAGCGGGTGTGCGCACTATCAAAAACCCGATCTCCCTTGCGAGGGCCGTGATGGAGAAATCAGAGCACGTAATGATGGCGGGCCGCGGGGCGGAAGAGTTCGCTGCACAGGCCGGAGTTGAAATAGTAGACACTTCTTATTTCAGAACGGAAGAACGCTGGCAGGGCCTGCAAAAGGCACTGGCCGAAGATTCCGCGAAAGCAAAGCTCGATCACAGTTACATCCCGGCGCACAAGCTCGGCATCCTGAACAGGGACAATAAATTCGGAACAGTAGGCTGCGTGGCGCTGGATAAAAAAGGCAACCTCGCGGCGGGCACTTCCACCGGCGGCATGACGAATAAAAAGTACGGCCGCATCGGCGACGCACCCATCATTGGCGCGGGCACTTACGCGAATAATGCTACCGTGGCCGTTTCCTGCACAGGTTGGGGTGAGTTTTATATCCGTAACGTGGTAGCTTATGACCTGTCCGCATTGATGGGTTACAAGAGCATGTCCGTGGAAGAAGCGGGAAAAGCAGTGATCAAAAAAGTAGGCGACCTGGGCGGAGATGGCGGATTGATCGCGTTGGACAAGGACGGGAATATGGCCATGCCGTTTAACACGGAAGGCATGTACCGCGGCACCGTAACAAAAGATGGAAAGATCGAAATCCTCATATACAAAAACTAACCTGCAAACTGGATAAAGGCCGGCCGTTCCACCGAAAGGGGAGCGGCCATTTTTTTACCAGATAAATGCCGTCAGCCCCAGCCCGAATACGAAGTGATTAAACCGCACTCTTTCCTGCCCGATATTTTTGAAAATAAATGTCCCGTCTGCATCCACATCATCCACGATGTCGATATCAAAATTATGATCGGAATCAAAATAACTGGCATAAGCCTTAATGCCAAGATTGCGTGCGATACGTTTCTGTATGCCCACTCCCGCGGACCAGCTGAAGGTGGCTTCCGGTTTGTAACGCAGGTAAGGGAACTCATTCATCTCCAGCAGTTCTTTCCAGGTTTCATTTAATACCAGCACCACATTGCCGTCTGCGCCCAGTGAAGAGCCCGCCAGCAATTTGCCGGTAATGAACCAGTTATGCGGAAGGGGAACGCTGAAGAAAGGCCCGGCGTGCAGGTACCGGATGCCCATTGGCTGGGTATAGTGCGCATCGCTGATCTCTGCCACATCGGGATCGTCTATCACCAGCCCGTCATCGTTGATCGGAAAACTGGTGAACGCAAATTCCCCGCCCACGCCTATATTCCGGTGGAAAAACCAGGCGCCTTCCACGCCAAGATTAAAACCCTGTTTGGCTTTCACGCCATTTACTTTGCCGGTAAGGTCTTTGGTGGTGGCTGTAGCGAAGCCCATCCGCATTTCCAGGAAGCTGGGCTTGCCATCTACGGGTATCGGGTCTTTGTGCAGCACGGGGCGCTCGCCTTTGTCTTTATATACCTTTTCAGCAATAAGATAACCCAGCTCGGTGGAAAGGATGCCAATGCCTGCGCCCGCCAGTACATCGCTTACCCAGTGCCGGTTGTTCAGCTGCCTGCCGATGGCCGTAGCAGTGGACATGGCGTAGCCGCCCACGCTGTACAATGGGTGACGGTATTGCCCGTATTCTTTATGCAGAAAAGTGGCGTTCATAAATGAATTGGCGGTATGCCCCGAGGGGAAGGAGTTAGCCTCCGAGCCGTCAGGCCTTTCCACTTTGGCTGTATACTTGATCGCATTCACGGTGACGCCCATGATCACTGCGGAAAACGCATAAGAAAAAAAGGCGCGTTTCAGGGTGTGTTTACCTTTCACGCCGGCTGCATTCAGCCCGAATACCGCCACTGCCGGCACATATTGCATATAATCATCGAAATGATAACGGAAAGTAGGTATGTAGCGGTTGCGCAGTTCCCTGACATTTTTACGCTCGCCCCAGGTGAGAGCGCTGCCTGCGAAGAGAATGACGGGAACGGTGGTGATACGGACGGCTTTGCTTTGCCAGAAGTTGTGATGCGGCACGGTGTCAGGGGCGATCTGCTGTGCCCGCACGCTAAAAATGGCTGCGGTAGCGGATATGGTAAGGAACAATCTTTTTCGGAAAAGAGAGGTCATATGCTTATTTATATAGGTTAATAGTACGCGGGAAACTATGATTTGATCTTCACCGAACCGCTGCATACGTCACCTTCTTCGGTGCCGTCGGTCCATTGTTTCAGAAATTTGATGCGGTCGTAAGTGAGCATAGTTTTATAGTTGGCCCAGCACATCGGCAACACGCTGCCGTAATATCCCGGCTCCTTGCTGGGGAACATCGTATTCATTTCCAACTCACGGAGCTGCACCCACATCCGCTGTGATATCTTCAGGTTCCTGATAAAGGCGGTATCGGCTTTGTAATCTGTCAGGATCTTCTGGTAAATGGCATTTAATTCCTTGTCGGCTTTCTGAAAGTCTTTGCCGCTGGAGGTGTTCATTTCGGACTGGCTTTGGCCGGAGCATATATTCACAAGGATCAGCAGCGCGACGGTAATTGGCAAGATTTTCATACGAGCGCGTTTTAGGGGGTAATGCTGGAATAACAAAGAAACCGGGAGAATGTTCAGTGATAAGATAACACATTCCTTTCGGAGATACAATTCCTCACTTCAGCCGGTCTTTTCTGCATTCCGGTTGCTCCGGCTTGCATTCTGCACCTGTATTACGGAGTTTTATCGCTTTTAATCAATAATTACATGAAGAAATATTGTTTGCTTTGGATGCTGGGCATAATAACGATGTATGCCTGCAAAAAATCCTCAAATGGCCCAGAACAGGGCGCTAAGCCGGAACCGGTTGTATCAGAGAAAGGTACTCCGCGGGGTGCCGGCGCCCGTAAAATTATCGGTCCAGCAGGCGGAGCGCTTACCAGTGTGGACGGCCTGGTGACCATCACCGTTCCCGCCGGTACTGTCGCTGCCAATACGGAATTTGGTATTCAGTCTATCACCAATACCCTCACCGGAGACTCCACCGTGCTTAATTACCGCCTGACGCCGGAAGGAAGCACATTCTCAAAACCGGTGACCGTGGCTTTCAGCTATGACCAGCCGGGGTTATGGGACGCGCTGGCGGATGGGATGATGATAGGTTGCCAGAATCCGGACGGCACCTGGAAAGCGGTATCGTCCGTACTGGACAAACAGGCAAAAACGGTGAAAGTGGCCACCACACATTTCAGTGACTGGTCCATCGTGTCTTTGCTGAAACTGGTGCCTGATAAAAAAGAGATAGTGGCCATGGAAGAAACACGTTTTAAAATAGAAGGAATGGTACCGGTAGAGGAAGACGATCTGCTGGCACCACTTTCAAATGATGACCTTGAAGGCTGGGTACAAGGCATCCACAACTGGAAGCTCATTGCTGGCGACGGTATCCTGTCCGATGTTACCAATGAGCCGCTGGTGAAAATGTTCAAGGCTCCGGACAATGTGGCCATGACGCAGCTGGCGGAATTGCAGGTGGAGCTTACCGGCAATATGTGGGTGAAGGACAGTACCGCACCGGGTGGAAGAAGAACTATGAAGCAGGCGATATTATTAGGCAGCATAACCGTGCTGGGCGGTAGTTATATGACAGGCTCATTCGCGGATGACATCAGTACAGACCAGGTATTTGCACTGTATTCCGCGGGCAAGATCTACATCACAGGCCATACCGCCACTGGTTCTGTAAGTCTTACACTGAATGGGAGTGGCGCAAAATCATATCCCTGCGGAGATGCGAACCTGCCCGGAACATCTTTGGCCATTGCAGTCCGGGATAGGGAGCCCGGCGTATATTCTTATGGTTCACAATACGAAGAGTGCGGCCCTCCGCGTGTTACAAGATATTCCGAAGGCGTCGTGGAACTGGAAAAATGGGGAAAGGTGGGAGAGCAGGTGGAAGGCACATTTACGGGCCTGTTATATTCAGGCAGTTGCGACAACATTAAGAAAAAACAATTGACAGTAAAATTCAGGACGATAAGGGGACTGTGATGGTGATCATCGGAAGAAAAAAGGATATGTGCCTGTGCGCATATCCTTTTTCTTTTTTATTCTGCTAATTCCACTTTCACGTTCACCTGCGTCCAGTCGCCACGGTTGGGCGCCGCGAAAGAGGCTTCGGAGCTGGTGGGTATGAAGGTGACAAAAGAGGAGCCCATTACATTCACCGGTTTCAGGCGCCCGCATAATTCACCAACACGCCGCCCGCCCAGAAATGCACGGCTCCCTGGGGCACCACCATTTCGTAATACCCCTTATTGTCGGACAGCCCGCTGGAATAGCTGTACAGCCCGCCCACAGCGCTGCTGCGCACGCCAATGTAAGCGCCCTCGATGGGTCTGCCGCTGAGGTCGGTCACATACCCGATGAGTTTGCCGGTTTTTTTGGTCAGCTGGGGGAAGACGGGCACCTGGCCGGGAAGGTCACCCATCAGGTTTACATTATCCGCATCAGGTCCGAGGTCAAAAGTATTTTCCCCGGCCACGGCGGGCAAAGGAATCACAGTAGGTACGCCGTTGGGCGTATCCGGATCAGCGGGGCCATCGCCGCCTTTGGAACAGGCGGATATGAGGCAGATAAGCACTGCCGGGGCAAGAATGGATAATTTCATATATAAGAATATTTACAAAATGGGGCAAGCTACAATAACCGCTGCCCGGGCGGAACAGCCGCTGTAGCGGAACGGCGGACGGGGCCGCCGTAGTGAAGGATTTAAGATTTGAAATGTTTTAATTTGGATTTCAGTAATTTAATGCGTAATATTGCAGCCTGAAAAATGCTACCGCATGAAGTAATTGCCGAATAGTATAACGGTAGTACGACAGACTCTGACTCTGTTTGTCTTGGTTCGAATCCAGGTTCGGCAACAAAAAATGGACAATCCGCAACATCCCGGGTTGTCCATTTTCTTTTAATTCATTTCAGCAATACGCTTCTTTCCCACCATTTTATACTCCTGTCGGTTTTGTTCTATTTTCCGGCTTTGCGCCGTCCTAGTTTTGGGTTACAAAATATCCAGACTATGATAGCTATAACAGGCGCCAACGGCAATTTAGGCAGGGCCACCGTTTCGTTTTTGTTTGACAGAACAGTCCCCCGGAACATCGTAGCGGTGGTACGGGATGCCTCCAAAGTGCAGGATTATGCGGAAGCCGGCATCCAGGTGAGGGTAGCGGATTACAACGATCCCGCTTCCATGCGCAGGGCCTTCGGGGACGTGGAGAAAGTATTGCAGATATCCACTTCCAGCTACGGGGAGCAGGCCATGCGAGAAGAACAGAATGTAGTGCGGGCGGCCAAAGAGCAGGATGTAAAACACATCGTATACACCAGCATCCTGAAACCCGGAGATCACGTACATTTCCTCGCAGGCCGCGTTTGCGGCAACACGGAGCGGCTTATCAAAAACTCCGGCATGCATTACACCATTTTCAGGAACAGCATGTATTTCGAGCTTATTCCTTTTTTAATCGGCAGCGCCCTGAAAGACGGGCAGGTCTATTATCCCGGCGGGAGGGGAAAAGTAAGTTACATATCCATGCCTGATATCGCAGAGGCCCTGGCCAATGTGCTCACCGGCGGCAATCACCGCAACGTGGCGTATAATATCACCGGCAGCGAGGCCTACGGTTTTGACGATATTGCCGGGATGCTGCATTCCGAAAAAGGCATCAAAGCCCGGTACATCGATGTACCCGCGAAGGCATATCACACGGAACTATTGAAGTTCGGGATGTCCGGGCAGGAAGCCGATTTCCATATCAGTATGGCAAACAGCGTGAAGGCGCATGAGTTTTCCCAGACGGATGATGTGATCGAAAAACTGTTGCAGCGCAGGAGACGTACCCTGCCGGAATTTATCAGAACCATTTAACCTTTAAAAGCGGAAACCGGGGCCTGCTTTACTTTGTAAGGCGGCCCTTTTGTGCGTGGGCAATCAACGTCAGCCGTGCTCTTTTATGTTTCAGTTAACAGTAAATGCCGCCACGTTAAATCCGGGTATGAACTGTTATTTTTAAGATGTACAAACCCTGACCTTCAATGTACATCCGCGGTTTCGCATTGGAAATACCCGCCGCCAGGTGTATTATTGAGGTGAACAAATACGTGGGAATACATGTTTTCACTATATTCCCGCACAAACACACATACATTATGGCACAGCTGATTACCGGCATCCATCACATCACGGCGATGGCGGATGATTCCCAGAAAAACGTTGATTTTTACACCGGCATCCTCGGGCTCAGGCTGGTGAAGAAAACCGTCAATTTTGACGCGCCGGATGTGTATCATTTTTATTACGGGGACGAATCGGGAAATCCGGGCAGCATACTTACTTTTTTCCCGTTCCAGGGTATCCACAAAGGCCGCCGCGGGAAAGGAATGCTCAATACCACTTCGTTTTCGGTTCCTTCCGCTTCGCTGAATTACTGGCAGGAAAGGCTGATGAAATTTGGGGTCACGCCAAAACCCCCACAGGAAAGGTTTGAGAAAGAAACGGTCATATATTTCGAAGACCAGGACGGCCTGGGACTTGAACTCGTGTTCAACGACGCGGATAGCCGCCCTGGTTTCAGCTACGGCCAGATCCCGACGGAACATGCTGTCAAAGGGTTTTATAACGTGGAGATATGGGAAGAAGGATATGAAAGAACAGCGGCGCTGCTCACCGAACAAATGGATCATAAGCTCATTGCCGAAAGCGGCAACCGTTTCCGTTTCGCGGCCAATGATTCTCCCGGTAATTATGTGGATATTCTCTGCTCGCCGGACAGCCTGAGGGGCCTGAGCGGCGGCGGCACTGTGCATCATATTGCATTCGCCACACCCGATCACGCCACGCAGGAAGCGGCCCGCGAAAAGCTGCGGATGATGAACCCCACGCCGATCTTAGACCGCAGTTATTTCACTTCTATCTATTTCCGCGAGCCCGGCGGCGTTTTATTCGAGATCGCTACTGCAGGCCCCGGATTTGCTACAGACGAGACAAAAGATCACCTGGGCGAAGCGCTGAAGCTGCCTCTGCAGTACGAGCCGATGCGTGCGGAACTGAACGAAAGTCTTCCTCCTGTTTTTGTTGACATCGAAAAATTCAGGTAAAACCCAACATCCAAAACCAGGCAACATGCATCAGAAAAAGATATTCACCGGCGGGAAAAAACTATCAGAGGCCAATCAGGCGCTCGTGCTGATACACGGTCGGGGAGGGAGCGCGGAAGATATCCTCACGCTGGCGGACCATCTGCATGTGAAAGATTTCGCGCTGGTAGCGCCAGAAGCCAGCGGCAATACCTGGTACCCGCATTCTTTTATGGCGCCGCCATTGCAGAACGAGCCATGGCTGTCATCCGCCATCGCTGTACTGGAAGAAGTGGTGAACGATATTGTGGCGGAAGGAATTGCAAGAGAACATATTTTCTTCACCGGCTTTTCACAGGGCGCCTGCCTTACGCTGGAATTTATAACGAGAAATGCCGCAAGATACGGTGGTGTAGCGGCTTTTACCGGTGGCCTTATCGGGGACCGCATTTATCCTGAAAACTACAAGGGAAGTTTTGAACAAACACCTGTATTCATCGCCAGCGGCGATCCTGATATGCATGTGCCCGTAAAACGGGTGGAAGAAACTGTCGCCATCGTGGATTCCATGGGTGCTAAAGTAACCCTGAAGTTATACCCGGGCAGGCCGCACACCATTGGCCTTGATGAGCTGGCGTTGGCGAACCGGGTCGTGTTTAATACTGCATCATAAGTTCCTGGAAACATTCCAGGTATTGCCCCACATGATACCCGTCCATCAATGCATGATGCACGTGGATGGATACCGGCATGCTGCGCTGGCCGCTTTGTTCCGTCATTTTGCCAAAGGAAATTTTTGGAATGCTGTCTTTGAAGGAAAAACTCCGCGCATGTGACAACGATGTGAATTTCACCCAGGGAATGGAGGAATAATGGATCACATTTTCGCCGGATACCGACGGGATGAGGCCGGTGCTTTGCTGTACCTTTTCTATTTCCTGCTGCGCTGAAGCCTGGAATGCGGCGAAGTCCTCAAGGTAATCCATGTAAGCGAAACCAAAAGTGCCATCCGGCCGGTTGATGGTAGGAGAAGCGTGTACGGCGTCGTATTCCCAGATCTCGCCATCCGCAATCCTGTACCTGAAGGGCGTAACCTGGTTGGCTGCTTTCAGCGAGCGGTAGAGGTAATACAGGAAAAAGGAAATGCCTTGCGCTTTCGCGGCATCGTAAGCGCGTGTGCAATCTATTTCAGCACAGATGCCAAAATATGGTTCTTCAAATTTGCTGAAGAAATTAAAATGGTCCCGGCGGGGCCATTGCTGGAGATCTATCTTCTGTTTCATGTAAGCAGTACCGGTAAGATTTCCGAAATGGTGTTCATCTGGCGGAATTGTTCATGTTCCACGTTGTGTTCGACTTTTTCGTGCGACCAGGTGACGTGGTAAGGGATGTGCACAGCATGCCCGCCGATGGCCAGCACCGGCATGATGTCCGATTTCAGGGAGTTGCCGATCATGAGGAACTCCTCCGGCTTGCAGTCCAGGTGGCGGATCAGTTTGCGGTAGTCTTTTTCCTGTTTGTCGCTCATGATCTCGATATGATGGAAATAATGAGCGAGGCCTGATTTCAGCAGCTTCCGTTCCTGGTCCAGCAGATCGCCTTTTGTGGCCACTACGAGCCTGTATTTTCCCTTCAGTGCTTTCAGTACATCTTCTACCCCATCCAGCAATTCCACGGGCTTATTAAGCATCTCTTTGCCCGTTTCGATGGCTTTCATGATCAGCTCGGGGCTGGCGGTATTGTTCGTCACCCGGATGATGGTTTCGATCATACAAAGCATAAAAGCCTTGATGCCGTAGCCGTAAAGCGGGAGATTGGCCATTTCTGTTTTAAAAAGCTCCTGTGAAGTGGAGTGCATGGGCAGGTAATCTTCCAGCAGGGCGCAGAACTGCTGTTCCGTCTCCTGGAAGTAGGGTTCGTTCACCCACAAAGTATCGTCCGCGTCGAATGCTATAACCTGTATGTTAGTCATGGTGCCTGATGTCTTTTGGTAATTGTCCGAAATGTTTTTTGAATGCTTTTGAAAAGTTGGCGGCTTCGCTGTACCCCAATGAATCCGCTACTTCAAAGACGGAGCGGGAAGTATCCCGGAGCAGTTCCAGCGCATGGTTCATTTTCAGGTCGTTAAGATAACCAAAAACAGTGTTGCCGAACAGCTCCCGGAAACCTTTCTTTAGTTTGAAGTCGTTCAGGCCGCAGTGCCTTGCCACTTCCAGCAGGCTAAACGGTTCATGCACATGCTGTTTCACAAATTCCCGGGCGGCGTATAATTTTTCCCTGTCCGCCGGTTTGATCCGTGGAGGGCGGATGCCATGAAACAACTGTGCCTGTTCCATCTGCAGGAGGAAAAGGTCCGTGATGCGGGATTCCAGGAAAAGCTGTTTCATAAAACCGCTGTAGCGCCCGTATTGCAGGTCCGATATGGCCGCCATCTGCCTGCCGGTAACGGGCATGGGTCTGCTGGTAAGGCTGGCCGGCTCGCCGTTGAGCACCTGGTCCCAGAAACGGTCGGAAACTCCGTCTTCATCTGAAATGAACCGTTCAAAGAAAGGTTCCTTCATCTCAATGCTCAGCAGCCTGATCACCGGGCTGGTAATGCTGTAATAGCCGTGAAATTCAGGCGTATAGTAGATCGTATGCTGCGCGTCGGTGAGGGTGGCTGTCAGTGCATTGTCCCGGGAATGGGCGGCACTACAGCCTTCCAGGCAGAAATACATGTCCATGAACGGTTCCGTGCGGTCATCGTCTCTTTTCACTTCTTTCTGCTGGTATCCGCTGGCAAAAATGATACTCACCCCTTCAAACGAAGCGGTACGCACTTCCGAATCAGCATGGTCTTCCGTATGCCGGAATTTTTGTTCTGTAAGTGTGTATTGTGCAGGCATTCAGCGTATGTTAGGCGGAGCGGTCAAACAAATCAGGGGATCAAAGATAATCCATTTCCGCTTTCAAAACGCGCTTTAGAGCAGTATCAGCGACAGTGCATAAACTATGGCAAAAGTGACCATGCCCATGATAATGGTGGCGCCTGAATAGACTTTCAGCATGGGGTTCATTTCCAGGCCGGAGAATTTGCTGATCACCCAGAAATAGGCGTCGTTTGCGTGGGAGATCATCATGGAACCGCCTCCCAGGGCCAGCATACACAGCAGGCGCCCCATATCGCTGTCCAGCCCGAGCACGGGCAGCAGCGGCTGGATGATGGATGCTGCGGTGATAATAGCCACGGTGGAGGAGCCTTGTGCTGTTTTCAGCAGTACGGTGAGCAGGAAAGGGAATATGATGCCGATATGGCCCAGTTGCAGTGAAGATGAAAAGTGATCCCCGATCTTTGTAGTGGCCAGTATGGCGCCAAAAGCGCCGCCCGCGCCGATGATCACGAGGATGCCGCCTGCTTTTTCCGCCGCTTCTGTCATGAGGTGGCTCACGGCTGCGCGTTTCCAGTTTTTTCCTGTATAAAATGCCAGCAAAACACCCACTGCCAGGGCCACTACAGGGTCACCAAACACATGCCAGACGCCGCCGCCTTTTTGCAGGTCGCTGAAAGCGCCGGTGGCGATGAGCACGATAGGCAGGATGATGGGCAAAAAAGCTTTCCAGGCGGGCGTATCCGGCAGTTCCTCAGGCTCATGTTCTTCCGTGGTATCCGTCACGGGTATACGTTTCCCCATAAACGCGGCCCACCAGCAGCCCGCCACCGCGGCGGGGATGGCCACCAGCGCGCCGGTGAGTATCAGTTTCCCTATATCAGCGCCGATGATGCCCGCGGCGGCCGTAGCACCTGGGTGCGGCGGGATCAGGCAATGCACGGCATACAACCCCGACGCCAGCGATACGGACATCACCAGGATGGAAGCCCCGCTGCGCCTCGCTACGGAACGGTTCAGCCCGCTCAGCACAATGTATCCCGAATCGCAGAAGATGGGCAGGCCCACGATAAAACCGGTAATGCCCATGGCCACCGCCGCTCTTTTTTCTCCCACGATCTTCAGTATCGCCGCCGCCATCACGCGCGTGGCGCCGGTGTATTCAAGTATCACGCCCAGCATGGTGCCCAGCATGATAATAAAACCAAGACTGCGCAGGATATGCCCGAATCCGTCCTTCATTGTGTTGATGATCTCCGTGAATGGGAGCTGAACGCCGAGCCCTACTGCAAAGCAGGCAAGGAACAGCGCGAAGAACGCATGCACTCTGAATCTTACAGTCAGCAAAACAATAAGGCCAATGCCCGCTGCGAGGGACAGCAATACTTGCAGGAAGGATGTGGTCATAACCACAATATAATAATAAATCCCGGTCAGATCAGGTCAAATGCCTGTGCGAAACGTGTGATGTCATACGTGGATTGTGCGTTGAGTTTGTTCTTGATATTACGGCGGTGCGTGGAGACTGTTTTCTCTGAAATGTTCAGCCTGGCGGCGATATCCGCGGAATTGGTACCCAGGGCCATCAGGCGTAAGATTTCTTTTTCACGGTGCGTAAGCGCTGCAAACACCTGTTTGTATTTGCGCAGGAAATTATTTTCCTCCAGCAGCCTGTTCACTTTCACGGTGATGTGATGTTCAGGGTTGATGGGCATTGCGAGGGTGATACAGTGAGAAGGCGTGCCATCTTCATTCCGCATGAATATCCGCGTGGCGCTGAGATGCCATTCCCAGTCAATCCCGGGATGGGGGCGCACCTGCTGGAAAAAGGAAACGAAAGCGTCTTCACGGTTCTCGTGGATCAGTTGCATGATACGTGGAAGGTAGTCATCCATTTCCTGGGGATTAAAAAAACGGTGGTGATATTCCGGGCCCATGGCGCGGAGCTCAGGCAGGGTGGTTTGTAAAAATTCCAGCCCTCTGGATGACATGTATTCTACAGATTGTGTGTCGAGGTTGTGTACAATGATAACAGCAGGAAACTCTTCCCCCATTCGTTCCAGTGCTGCTATTTTCTGATACAGGGATTGCGCCGGATTGCTCATATCCACAAGATACACAGAAAGTTATGCATCAGGAAGTCTTGACGCGAAATTAATCTCAGTTGGTCCCGGGGTACAGCAGTTTATTCCGCACCAGCAGGCATGCGCCGATAATGCCGGCTTTTTCGCCAAGGCGGGAAAGTACCAGCTGGGTATCATTGTTTACCAGGCTGAGGGAGTATTTATTGATCGCACTTTTGATGGGCAGGCGGATGTAATCCCCGGTGGTGGCGATGCTGCCGCCGAGGATCACCATTTCGGGGTTAAAGAGGTTGATGAGCATGGCGATGCCTTTGCCCAGTTTTTCCCCGATCTCGGCCACCAGCTCTATGGCCAGCATATCGTCATTGTTCGCGGCATGGATGATGTCCGCCAGCGTGATCTGCTCCGGCTGTTTGTGTTTACGCATCACCACGGTGGAAAAACCGGCTTTCAGTTTTTCGTGGAACTTGCGTACCAGGGCCTGGCCGGAGGCTTCGGTTTCCAGGCAGCCTTTTTTACCGCAATGGCAGATCACTTCATTATTAAAGAAGGGGATGTGGCCGAATTCACCGGCGAAGCCGGATTTGCCGTAATACAGCTGCCCGTTGATGAGGATGCCAAGACCGATGCCATGGTCCAGGTTCACGAAAAGCACGTTTTTTTCGTTGTTCACCGTACCGCTGCTGAATTCGCCGTAGGCCATGGCGCGGGAATCGTTTTCCAGGAAGGTGCGTATGCCGATGCGGGCTTCTATTACCTTGCTCAGCGGTTCTTCATCGAAATGGAAGAAACTGTAGCTGTAGCCAGTGGCGTAATTGATACGGCCTGAAAGGTTCACGCCCACGCCCAGGATCTTTTCGCGGCCTACGGGCAGCTCGTCCATAAAACGGAGGATGATCTTGCACAGTTCGTCCAGCGAAGCGGCCGTGTTCTGCAGGTCGTAAGGGATCTTTTCGGAAAACTTCACCAGGTTCCGTTTAAAATCCAGCAGTCCTATGTTAATATGATACTTTTTTACTTCCACCCCGATGAAAAATCCCGCATCCGGCGCCATCCCGTAGAGATTAGGCTTACGGCCGCCGGTGCTGTCCACCTTTCCGTAATCGTTCACCAGCCCTTCCTGCAACAGTTCGTTCAGCAGGTGGGTCACCTTGGGGGTGGAGGCATTCAGCTCCTTCGCCAGGTCCGCAATGGTGGCATTATTGATATTGGTGAAATATGCGATGATCTTTTTCTTCAGGCTCAGGTTTTTGTAAGCCACTCCGCCCAGGGTCTCATTATTCAGTTCTTCAAAGAAAGTACTCATTGTTGGGGAAGGTGTTTTTAAAACGATTCTTCACACAAATATATTCTTTTTAAAAAAAATTAAAAACAAATTATCTAAAACAGGGGATTTGAAAGAGTGGATGATACAAACCCCAAAACCTGTAGCCGGGAATAATATTATTTTGATTTCGAGCGGAACTTAAAATTGAATTAGGGTTAATTACTTCGTAGTTAAAAAAATAAATTAAAAAGTACTTGTGTTTTAATAAATTTTATTCTTATTTAGAGGAATCATTTTAAGAATTAGATAGTACGCCTTATACCATCTCAATTTTTAAACGCTAACGCCTACACGTTTTGTTGTTCCATAACAACGTCAGTCAATATCGCCGGAATAGTACGGGCGCCGGCGCCCGGGGTAAATTAGAAACACGTAATGAACAGAAGGATGCGCATCGGCAGTCAGTGTGTAATACTGTTATTCAGCCTGATTTGTTTTAAAGTGAACGCCCAGCAGCAAACGGACCTGCTGATCATCGGCGGGGGAGCCAGCGGAACCATGGCGGGTATTCAGGCCGCAAGGATGGGAACGAACACGCTTATTATAGAAGAGACAGACTGGCTGGGCGGGATGCTCACTTCGGCGGGTGTTGCCGCCATAGATGGTAATCACCGTATGCCTTCCGGCCTCTGGGGCGAATTTCGCGCACAGTTATATAATTATTACGGCGGCCCTGAAAAGGTATTTACCGGCTGGGTAAGCAATACGCTCTTCGAACCACATGTGGGTAATAATATATTGAAGCAAATGGCCGCGAAGGAAAAGAACCTGAAGATCAGCTACCAGACCAGGTTTCAGTCTATCAGGAAAGAGAATGGCCGCTGGCAGGTGACGGTGTTGAAAGGAAAAAAATCTGCTGTCATCGAAGCTAAACTGCTGATAGATGCCACCGAACTGGGTGATGTGATGGCGGCCGCGGGCGTAAAATATGACATCGGCATGGACGCAAGCGGGGAAACCGGCGAAACGCAGGCTCCCGCACAGTCCAATGATATTATACAGGACCTTACCTATGTGGTGGTTCTAAAAGATTATGGTAAAGGAGCGGACAAAACCATCCGCAGGCCGGAAGGCTACAACGAGGCTGAGTTTAAGCACAGCTGTGATGTATCCGACCCCGCGTCTTTTGACTCCCCGGACAACAACTGCAATAAAATGATGCAGTACGGCCGGCTCCCGAACAATAAATACATGATCAACTGGCCGAAAAGCGGCAACGATTATTACCTGAACATCATCGAAAAAACGCCCGCCGAACGCGAAGAAGCGCTGAAAGCCGCCAAACTCCACAGCCTGCGTTTTGTCTATTACCTGCAAACCGCTTTAGGATACAGAAACCTGGGCATTGCGGACGATGAGTTCCCCACCGCGGACAAACTACCCATGATACCTTACCATCGCGAAAGCCGCCGCCTGAAAGGAGAAGCGCTGCTCACGGTCAATCATGTGGCTAAACCATACGAACAGCCGCAGCCGCTTTACCGCACCGGTATTGCCGTGGGCGATTATACCATCGATCATCATCATGAAAAAAATCCTTCCGCGCCAAAGATCGACTTCGTGAAAATACGTGTGCCGTCCTATAACATACCGCTGGGCAGCCTGCTGCCAAAAGAAGTGGATGGATTGATCGTGGCGGAAAAAAGTATCGGCGTGACGAATATCGTGAACGGCGCTACACGCCTCCAGCCCGTAGTGCTGGGTATTGGCCAGGCGGCCGGAGCGATCGCCGCCGTGGCTTTAAAACAGAACATACAACCCCGGCAGGTATCCATCCGTGATGTTCAGCAGGCGCTGCTGGACAGCAAAGCCTACATCATGCCTTTTATCGATGTAAAAGCCGAAAGCCCGTATTTCGCCGCCATACAGCGCACCGGCGCCACCGGTATCCTGAAAGGCACCGGCATTCCTTACCAGTGGGCAAACCAGACCTGGTTTTATCCTGATAATATTCCTTCCCGCTACGACGTGCTGGATGGCCTGCGCGCATACTACGAGCCGCTCCGCACGTTCTGGGGCGCTTCCGGGGAGCCGCTCACCCTGCAATTCCTGCTGGAGCTGTTTGAAAAATGCGGTAAAAAAGTAACGCTTCAGCAAATACAAAACGACTGGAAAAAATTATCCTTACCCGATACACCTGCTGCGGATATCACGCTCAACCGCGCCACCACCGCAGTGCTCATCGACCATTATCTCGAGCCGTTCCGGCGTAGTGTCAACTTTGCCGGGCAGTTGCAATGATCAATTAACCGAACGGAATAAACGAACAAGATGAAATACAAAAAATTAGCACTGGGCCTTTGTATGCTGATGGGATGCGGCATGACTGCCAACGCACAAAAAGCGCATCCCCGCAAAAATATCCTCTGGTTTGACGCTACGGCGAACTTCAAACGTTTCACCATCAAAGATTCTATCACCTATTACCTGGAAAGATCAAAAGACGCGGGTGTGACCGATGTGGTGGTGGACCTGAAGCCCATTACCGGTGAGGTGCTGTATCCCAGCAAGATAGCGCCGGTGATGAAAGAATGGAAAGGCGAATATGAAAGCGGTGTAAAGGACCTGTCGTGGGACATGCTCACCGTATTCCTCGAAGAGGGCCACCGCCTGGGCCTGAAAGTACATGCCAGCACAAACGTTTTCGTGGCAGGTCATAACCATTTCGACCGTGGCGTAGTGTTCAGCGACCCTTCCAAGACCAACTGGCAGACGATCAGTTACCTGCCCGGCACCGGTTTTACAAAGATCACCGAACAGAAAAACAAATACTCCGCCATGCTCAACCCTGCCAACAGGGACGTGCAGAAATATGAACTGTCCATCCTGAAGGAACTGGTAAAAATGTACCCTAAACTGGACGGTATCATCCTGGATCGCGTGCGCTACGACGCCCTGGCCACGGACTTCTCCGACTATTCCCGCAAGGCGTTCGAAAAGCACCTTGGTAAAAAGGTAAGCCGCTGGCCGGAAGATATCCTGTCCTACACCACAGGTGAAAAACCGGAAAAAGTAAAAGGCCCGCTCTTTAACCAATGGATCGAATGGCGCGCTAAAATCATCCATGACTTCGTTTACGAAGCCCGTGGTGTGATCAAAAAAGCAAACCCGAAGATCGTTTTCGGCGACTACACCGGCAGCTGGTACCCCACTTATTATGAGCTGGGTGTAAACTGGGCCAGCAAGGATTACGATCCATCCAAAGAATTTTCCTGGGCTACACAGAACTATAAAAAATACGCATACGCCGAGGCGCTGGATCTTTTCACCACCGGTAACTACTACTTTGAAGTAACCAAAGAAGAAAAGAACAAGATCGATACAAGTAAAGTGAACCGTACGGAAGCGGCGCAGACAAAGGCGGCGGAAGACTGGTACACCGTGGAAGGCTCCGCGGACCTGGTGAACAGGCTTACCGGCGGCAAGATCCCTGTATACGCCGGATTGTATGTAGAACAATATAAAGGTCACCCTGAACAGTTTGTAAAAGCCATGAAAATGTGCCGTGCGAAATCAGACGGCGCCATGGTTTTCGACATCGTGCATATCATCAACTACGGCTGGTGGAAAGAATTGAAGGAAGGATTAAAGAACTAAAGCAAGGCATTGATCCCGCGAACTGCCGGTGTACGCCGGCAGTTCGTCTTGAATCCGTTTTATGAACCGAAGTAACAGTTTAGACGCCCTCCGCGGCTTTGCCATCCTGGCCATGGTGCTGTCCAGCAGCATCGCGTTCGGCATATTGCCGGCCTGGATGTACCATGCGCAGACGCCGCCGCCATATCACCAGTTCAAACCTGAACTGCCGGGCATCACCTGGGTGGACCTCGTGTTCCCTTTTTTCCTGTTCAGCATGGGCGCGGCCATACCGCTGGCGCTTCAGAAAAAGATCAGGGAAAACACACCGGCGTACAAACTGCTGGGACATATACTGCAACGATTCGCCCTGCTCGTGTTTTTTGCCATTTTTACTTTGCATACCCGTGCATGGGTACAGTCCGGTACGCCCGGTGTAACGGAATACCTGGTATCCATCGCCGCATTCGGGTTGTTGTGTTGTATGTTCATAAAAATGAAGTCGGTGATCCCGAAGATCATTGCTTTTGCACTGGCTATCGCGTTCCTGTTCTATAAAAAGATCGATCTGTCAAGGAGTGATGTGATCATTATCGTATTGGCCAATATGGCATTGTTCGGCACGCTCATCTGGTGGCTGACGATCAGGCAGCCGTTGCTGAGGCTGGGGGTGCTACCCTTTATTGCTGCAATATTCCTCTCCGCCCAAACCCCGGACAGCTGGGGCAAAGTGGTGTACGACTGGAGCCCCATACCCTGGGCTTACAAGTTCTATTATCTCAAATACCTGTTTATCATTATACCTGGAACGTTTGCAGGGGAGTGGTTGCAAATGGCCCTCCCCACGGGCAACGGCGGGGATAAACGCAAATGGCAGCTGGTAGCCGCGGGCACGCTGGCGCTGGTGCTGATCAATGTCATATTCCTGTTCAACCGCCAACTGGTATTGAACCTCGTACTGAACATCGGGGTGGGGGCTGCCATGCTGTTCCTTTCGCGCAAGATGCTCAGCCCTGTCCCTTCCTGGATGAATTACCTCCAGGCGGGTGTTTACCTCCTGTGGTTGGGGCTGTTCTTTGACTGCACGCAGGGCGGCATCAAAAAAGACCCTTCAAACTACAGCTATTATTTTGTGACCGGCGGCCTGGCATTCCTGGTGATACTGGGTTTCAGCATACTGGAATATTATGGGTACTGCAACCGCCTGATAAAATACCTGGCGGCCAACGGGAGGAACCCGATGGTGGCGTATGTGGCGGGCAACCTGCTGCTGATACCGGTTATGCACCTCAGCGGCCTGATGCAGGTATACAAAAATATGGATGCGAACGTGTGGCTGGGCGTGCTGAAAGGCTTGCTCTTCACTGGCATCGTATCATTGATCACCCTCTTTTTTGTCAACCGAAAATGGTTCTGGAAAACATAAAAATATATAGATGTCATTAAGCGTACTGGATATTGGGATCATTATCGGCTATATCATCGCCATCCTGTTCCTGGGTTTTTACATAGCGAAAAAAGCCTCTAAAGACCTGCAAAGCTACTTCCTGGGCGGCAACAAGATGAAATGGTACATGCTGGGCCTCAGCAATGCTTCCGGCATGTTCGATATTTCGGGCACGATGTGGACGGTGAGTATCCTGTTCATTTATGGCCTGAAAAGCGCCTTCATCCCCTGGCTCTGGCCCGTGTGGAACCAGGTGTTCGTATTCGTGTACCTCGCCATCTGGATGCGTCGCTCCAATGTAATGACGGGTGCGCAGTGGATCACTTTCCGCTTTGGTGACGGCAAGGGCGCCAGGCTTTCGCATATTATCATCGTCATCTTTGCGATCGTAAGCGTGATCGGCTTTATCGCGTATTTTTTTGAAGGCATCGGTAAGTTCTGTACATCCATTCTTCCATGGGACCTGGCGGTACAGATCGGTGCGTTCCATCTTTCTTCAGAAAGAAGTTACGCCCTGATCCTTTGTATCCTCACAACGCTTTACACTATCAAAGGTGGCATGTACAGTGTGGTAGCCACGGAAGTGATGCAGTTCGTGATCATGACCATCAGTTGTTTTGTGATCGGGTATATCGCGTATACTTCCGTAACGGCGGACCAGGTGCAGGCTGCCATACCCGGCGGCTGGAAAGACCTGGGCTTTGGCTGGAACCTTGGCCTGGACTGGACGGGCACGCCATTCCCGGGTGTGAACGAAAAGATCGAAAAAGACGGCTTCGGGCTGTTTGGCATCCTGATCATGATGATGCTGTTTAAAGGCATTTTTGCATCTATTGCTGGGCCTGTGCCGAGTTATGATATGCAGAGGGTGCTCAGTACCCGCACGCCCGGCGATGCGGCTAAAATGAGCTTTACGACCATTTGGGTGATGTACATCCCGCGTTATCTTATGGTGGCGGCTTTCAGTGTGCTGGCGCTGGTGTATATGCAAACGGAGCTGGGTGCCCAGGGCGGCAGTATCGATTTTGAGAAGATTGCGCCGCTGGCGATTGCCAAGTTCGTGCCGGCCGGTTTTAAAGGGCTCTTGCTCGCGGGCCTGCTCGCGTCTTTTATGGGCACGTTCTCCGCTTTTGTAAACGCGGCCCCGGCTTATATTGTGAACGACATCTACAAAAAATATATCAACCCGAACGGCTCGAACGAAAAGCTGATCCGCATGAGCATCATATCCTCCATGGTACTGGTGTTCATCGGTATCCTGTTTGGGTTTATGGGCGCTTCGCTGAATAAACTCACGCTCTGGATCACTTCCGCGCTGTACGGCGGTTATGCGGCGGCCAACTTCCTGAAGTGGATATGGTGGCGTTTTACCGGCTACGGTTATTTCTACGGTATGTTGTTCGGCCTCATCGGCAGCACCATCAAGCTCTTCTTTTTCCCGGACATCGTAGATATTTATGTGTTCCCCATTATCCTGCTGTTCTCTTTCGGCGGCTGTATCGCAGGTACTTACTTGTCCCCGCTGGTAAACCGCGAGGCGGTGAAAGCGTTTTATAAACAAACCAATCCCTGGGGCTTCTGGGGTCCGATCAAAAAAGAAGTACAGGAAGAAGACCCTGCTTTTGTACCGAATAAAGATTTCAAACGTGATATGGTCAACATCCTCACGGGCATTGTATGGCAGATGGCGCAGGTGGTAATACCGATCTACTTCATGATCCGCGAAAACTACCAGCTCCTCGGCTGGACGCTTATTTTCATCGCTACCACCTGGATACTGAAGAAAAACTGGTGGAACCGTTTGAAAGATGTGGACGAAAAATATAAAAAACAGGCAGCATGAAACGACAGGTCATCATAGCGGCGCTGGCCCTGCTGGCAGCTTCTTCAGCTTACGCTCAGCAGATGGACAGCTCCTACGATAATACGCATTACAAAGAAAGGATGGCACTGTTCGCCACACTGCCTGCCCAAAAGAAAACAATCGTTTTCCTGGGCAACAGTATTACGGAAGCCGGTAAATGGAACGACATATTGCCTGGTATGCCCGTGCAGAACCGCGGTATCAGCGGTGACGTTACATTCGGTGTACTGGCCCGTCTGCCGCAGATCATCGCGGGGAAACCCGCAAAGGTGTTCCTGCTCATCGGGGTGAACGACCTCAAGCGGGGTACCCCGGTGGACGTGATCGTCCGCAATTACGAAAGGATCACGGATATGCTGAAAGCCGGTTCCCCTAAAACGAAGATCTACCTCCAGAGCGTGCTGCCCGTGAACGACAGTATACTGGTGGAAGGTTTCAAAAAAGTGACCAATGCAAACGTGGCCCTGGTAAACGAAGGCCTGCAAAGGATCGCCAGGGAAAAGGGCTGCACCTATGTAAACCTGCATGAAGTATTTGCGGATGCCAGAGGGCAGCTGAAAATAGAAGAAACACCGGATGGGCTTCACCTGAGGGTAGGCTCCTATCCGGCCTGGGTCAATTATCTGCGAAGCAAAAAATACCTGTAACATGAAGTGGTTATTATTCGCCCTCTGCCTGCTTCCCTTTGCAGGCATGGCCCAGAAGACAGACAGCAGTTATGCCAACTGGTACTACCAGGACAGGATGAAACTCTATAACCAGCTGAACGATCAACCGGCGGACATCCTTTTCCTCGGCAACAGCATCACCGAAAGAGGGGAGTGGCAGGAACTGCTGCCCGGCCGCAAAGTGGCCAACAGGGGCATTGGCGGAGACAATACCTTTGGTGTACTGGCCCGCCTGGATGGCGTGATACAGCAGCAGCCAAAGAAGATCTTCCTCCTCATCGGCATCAACGATATCGGCAGAAGCCTGCCCACGGAGGTAAGCCTGAACAATTACCGGAGGATACTCACCCGCCTCACGCAGGGCCTTCCCAAAACAAAGATCATCGTGCAGTGCGTACTGCCGCTGAACGAAGCCAAACTTCCATACGCCTACCTGAAAGGTAAAGCGCATATGGTGAAAGCGATGAACGAAGGTATTGTGAAGCTGGCGGAAGAATTCAGCCTTACTTACCTCAATCTCCACGAATTGTTTGCGGATGAAAAAGGAGAACTGAAGGCGGATTACACGAAAGACGGCATTCACCTGCTGCCAGGGGCTTACGTGGACTGGGTGAATTGGTTAAAAACAAAAAAACAATTGTAGTATGAAGATAACCGGCACTTTCCTGGACGAGATCAGCCACGATATACCCCACCAGAACTGGGGCAGGGAGGAATGGGACCGAGATTTCGGGTATATGAAAGCCATCGGTATAGACACCGTGATCCTGATCAGGAGCGGCTACCGGAGGTTTATCACTTACCCTTCCGCCTACCTGCAAAAACAGTTCGGCTGCTACGAACCGCCGGTGGATCTCGTAAAGATGTACCTGGAATTGGCGGACAAACACGGCATGCAGTTCTATTTCGGGCTGTACGACAGTGGCCATTACTGGGATACCGGCAATATGCAGGATGAAATAGACGCCAACCGTTACGTAATAGATGAAGTGTGGCGGCAATACGGTCACTACAAGAGTTTCCGGGGCTGGTACCTCAGTATGGAGATCAGCCGCAGGACAAAAGGTGCCGTGGAAGCTTTTTCCACGCTGGGCAACCAGTGTAAGGCGGTGAGCAACGGGCTCCCCACTTTTATCTCCCCCTGGATAGATGGTAAAAAGGCTGTCATGGCTGCTTCGGCGGGCCTTACCAAGGCGGACGCCGTATCCGTGCAGGAACACGAAAAAGAATGGAGCGAAATATTTGAAGGCGTTCGCGGTGCGGTAGATGCCATTGCTTTCCAGGACGGCCACATCGATTATCATGAACTGCCGGAGTTTTTCGCCGTCAACAAAAAGATGGCGGATAAATTCGGCATGCAATGCTGGACCAATGCTGAATCCTTTGACAGGGACATGCCCATTAAGTTTCTGCCCATCAAGTTCGAGAAGCTGCGCCTGAAGCTGGAAGCCGCACGCATGGCTGGCTACGACAAAGCTATCACATTTGAGTTTTCACATTTTATGAGCCCGCAGTCTGCATATCTCCAGGCCGGGCATTTATTTAACCGTTATCAGGAATACATAGCCGGATTAAAATGACCCATCCAAATTCAATGAAACAACTAGCCGACCTATATAAACGCGAATTGTTGGAAAACGTGCTGCCATTCTGGATTGCGAACTCGCGCGATGAAGAGAACGGCGGCTTCTTCACCTGCCTGGACCGCCAGGGTAAAGTATTTGACACAGATAAATTTATGTGGCTGCAGGGCCGTGAAGTATGGATGTTTTCCATGCTGTACGACAAAGTGATGCCCAACCCGCAATGGAAGGATATGGCCCTCCTGGGTGCGAGATTCATGGAGAAACACGGCCGGGATGTTGAAGGCAACTGGTATTTTTCTACTACCAAAGAAGGCAAGCCCCTGATCCAGCCGTACAATATTTTCTCCGATTGTTTTGCTGCCATGGGTTTTGGGGCTTTGTACAAAATAGAACAGAACCCCGAATATTACGCCATCGCAAAAGATACTTTCGACAATATCCTCCGCCGCCGGAATGACCCGAAAGGAAAATACACCAAAAATGTACCGGGCACCCGCCCCCTGAAGAATTTCGCGCTGCCCATGATCCTTTGCAATCTCTCGCTGGAGCTGGAGCACATTCTTGGCAGCGAAAAGGTGAACCAGTTCATCCCGGAAGTGCTCAGCGAAGTGATGGATGTGTTTTATCACAAAGAAACGGGCCTGATCCTGGAGAACGTACTCGCGGACGGCAGCTTTTCCGACAGCTTCGAAGGCCGCCTGCTCAATCCCGGGCATGCCATCGAAGCCATGTGGTTCATCATGGACCTGGCCGTGCGGTTGAACGATCCCGCGCTGGCTCAGAAAGCCTGCGACATTGGGCTGAAAATGCTGGAACACGGCTGGGATCATGAATATGGCGGCATCTTTTATTTCATGGACATCCATAACCGTCCGCCGCAGCAGCTGGAATGGGATCAGAAGCTCTGGTGGGTACATCTTGAAACGCTAGTGTTCCTCGCCAAAGGCTGGCAGCTTACCGGCAACGAAGCATGCCAGGCATGGTTTGAAAAAGTACACACCTACACCTGGGAACATTTTAAGGATAAAGAACATCCCGAATGGTTCGGTTACCTCAATCGCCAGGGCCAGCCGCTGCTGCAGCTGAAAGGCGGTAAATGGAAAGGGTGTTTTCACGTGCCGCGTGGGCTGTACCAGGTATGGCAAACGTTGGAAAAATCCCCGGCGTTTCACTCTCAGCCTGTAATTGTTTAAATTCGTTGCCATGAGATGGATATTCATACTAATGTTGTTTTCCTGCTCCACGCAGGCGCAGAAAAGGATCACATACGCCGTTAAAGGAAACGATACCCTTTACATAGATCATTACGAGCCTACAACGACGCCCAATGGCATGAGTATCATGTTCGTGCACGGCGGCGGCTTTACAGCCGGAGACCCAAAGAACCAGAGGCCATTCGCGGAAGGCATGTGCAAAAAAGGTTATAATGTATTTGTGATTTCGTACCGGCTTTACCTGAAGGGCGGGAGCTTTGGCTGCAATACGGCTACGCCGGTAAAGCTCAAAGCCATCAGCACCGCGGTGGAAGACGCCGCTGATGCCGCGAAATACATTATCACGAATGCCGCAACCCTTAAAGTGGATACCTCGAAATTTTTCATCTCCGGCAGCAGCGCGGGTGCTGAAACGATCCTCCAGCTGCTGTACAATCCCTGGGCCACCACGGATAAAGCCCGCTACGATTACTTTGCCACACCGCGTTTCAAAGGCGCGCTGGTATTCGCCGGTGCATTGATCGATATAAATACGCTGAAGCAGGACAACTGGGTGCCGATGCTGCTGATGCACGGTACAAAAGACCAGCTGGTGCCATACGGAACGGCTTCCCACCACTACTGTAGCGCCAACTCCGAAGGCTGGCTGATGTTGTTCGGCGCCAAAACCATCCTGGAGCAGGCAAAGACCTGGAACAAGCCGGCGGTCCTTTACACCTATCCCGGCAAAGGTCACGAAGTGGCCAATTACATGTTCCGCGAATTCGATAAGATGGATGCCTTTATGCAGGATGTGGTGAAGGGGAAGCAGATCAAAGCGGAAGACGTGATCGTGGAGGAAAAGACGAAATAAACGGTTGTTTGATATGTTTTTGAAGCCTTGCCGGTAACGGTAAGGCTTTTTCAATTGGCTCAACACTGCGGAGTCAATTATAATTTATTGTAAATCAGTGTAATTTGACAAAAACAGTTATATCTTGCCAGCTTCACGGCGTGCATTAGATAAATTTCTCCCCCGAAGAATGTATTTTCGGGCCGCCCTATAGCAAACTGTTTATATGAAAGTATCCGGATTCACCTTTGTGCGAAATGCTGTCAAATTCGACTATCCTGTTGTGGAATCTATCCGCTCCATCCTCCCGCTTTGTGATGAGGTGATCGTAAGCGTGGGCGATTCGGAAGATGAAACGCTTGAGCTGATCAAATCCATCAATTCGCCAAAGATCAAAATATTTCATTCCGTCTGGGATGATTCTTTAAAGGAAGGCGGCCGCATCCTGGCCGTGGAAACAGACAAAGCGTACGCGCACATCAGCCCCGATACTACCTGGGCTTTTTACATTCAGGCGGATGAAGTAGTGAATGAAAATGATTATGACGCCATCCGCGCCGCCATGGAACAATACAAGGATGACAAAAAAGTGGAAGGCCTGTTGTTTAAATACAACCATTTCTACGGCAGCTACGATTACCTCGGCGATTCACGCACCTGGTACAACCAGGAGATCAGGATTGTAAGGTATCTCAAAGATATCCGCTCCTATAAAGATGCGCAGGGCTTCCGCATCAACGACCGGAAACTGCATGTAAAGGCCATCAACGCCTACATCTACCATTACGGCTGGGTGAAAGACCTGATGCACGCAATGAACAAATGGAAAAACACCGCCAAACTCTACCACGGCAATCACCCCGATAAGATCAAACACGTCATCGAAGCCGAATGGTTCGACTACTCCGGCATCGATTCCCTGAAACACTTTACTGGTACGCACCCTTCAGTGATGAAAGAGCGCATCGCCAATAAGAACTGGGAGTTCGAGCATGATGTGAGCAAGAAAAAATTCAAGAGCTTCAGCAAAAAAATGCTGTACTGGATTGAACAGAAAATGGGGAAACGGTTATTCGACTACCGGAACTACAAACTTATCAGATAAAGAAAAAGAGCCCGATCGGCTCTTTTTCTTTTTTTAACTCTTTATCTCTATTTTATATTCTCCTTTTACACCGGGCGTTTTTCCTTTCAGGATAATCCTTTCAAGGCCTCCGGGCCAGCTTCTTTCCAGCCTCGGGTCTTTATTGTCGATGTGCTCCGTGCTGGCTTCCAGCAGGCGTGCGTTGTACGTCATGTTCAGCGTGAAATCCTTTCCTGCCAGTTTGATGACGCCGGGTGTGGATACGTCCACTTTACAGGCGGAGAGGAAATGCAGTTCCGGCGCGGCCACGAAGGCATCCAGTGCAAATGCGTCCGTGATGGTGAAGGATTTGCCGCGTTGGAGGATATAGCCCCTTTTCCAGGATCTTACTTTCGCGTCTTTGGGGTAAGCAGTGGCAATGTCTGCAATAAAGCTGACCTGTTTGGCGGTAGCGGAGAATGCTGCTGAAGCGGCTTTGAACTCACGTCCATTCATCTGCTGCACACCATTGATCAGCGGCAGGTTGTGATAGGCGGACTGCATTGTCCATATCTTATAACGGTCCGGGCTGAAAGTCTGGCGCACGTAAGTGCCCACGCCGGCGTCCACGAGGCAGGGCAGGCCGTTGTAGTACAGGATGAACGTGCCTACGTCGTTGTGGTTATGCGATTCGGCGTTGTGCCCGCCTTTACCCGCAAAATAAAACCCTTTTTTGGTGCCGGGATATTCCCTGGCAATGGCCACCTGGTTGTCCGGATACCAGGCATGGCCTATCAGCGGCTCACGCGCGGGGCTGGCCATGATCTCGTTCATAGTAGTAAGGTCTGTGATCACTGCTTCAATGGTGCCGGAAGACGCGTGTTCATTCATCTTATCCTTCTGTGCGTAGAATGCACCGAAGCCCGTCATCACCGTATCATTGATGGCTTTGCCATAGCGGTACACCATGCCTTCGTTGATACCGCCTTTGGCACTGGCATCCGCGAAGTTCACAAAGTATGGTTCGTTGATATAAACATTGGCGATATACTGGCCCATGTTTTTGATCAGCGGGTGGGCGTATACGTCCAGTTTGCCTTTGGTGGCGTGATTCAGCAGCTCCAGGCATTCGAAATATTTTCCGCCCGCATGGCTCCAGTAGGAGGGGCCTTCGTCGCAGGCGCCATCCGGATGGTACCAGTCGGTGAACCGGTCGATGGACTGCATGGCTTTGTAAATATTTTTGGAACGGAGAGCGGGGTCTTCTTCCAGCAGCAGAATGCACTGCATCACGTTGTAATTGATCCAGGGATTCCAGTTGTTCTGCGGGCGGTCGTTGAAACCCATCCACCAGAAGTCATTCCGCTTGTAATAGGGCTCTAATATTTTGTTGCGCACTTCATAACGGATACGCGCGGCAATGAGCGGGTTCACTTCATCCAGCTTTGCGCGGAAAAAATGATGCACCCAGGCCAGCAATGCGCCTGCGTCCGCGGAGCCAAGGTCTATCACCGGGTTGGTCACGTCGGGGATCAGCTCTTTGCCGCGGGTCACGGGAAGGTGTGCGCTCAATACCCAGGAACTTTGCTCGCAAACGGCCCATATCCCGTTGATCAGCTGGTCGGTGAACCGACCTTTGCCTTCGGTGAGTTCTGCCAGCGCAAGGGCCTGTAAAGCGGATTTACGGTCAGTGTTCGGGTTCTGCATGATGTTGCGGTCGCCCGTGCGGGTAAATTCCATGTAATCGGTTGCTTTCACAACGCCCCAACCGGATTTGAGCGCATTTTCCCCGGCCTTGATCAGCTCACCCCTGATGGAAGCGGGCAGGCCGTCCCAGAAAGTGCGGTCATTATAAGCCGGGAGGGTTACCCAATCCTGGTTGTTGATAAGCATGCCGCCCAGTTGGGCTTCGGAGTAGGTGCGGGTCAGCAGTTTTTGGTGATCCTGTGCATGGATAAGGCCTGGCAGCAGGAGCGCCAGTACGACTAGTATTCTTTTCACGTGGATTAATTTGGTACAAAATAGCACCAAAATTATTGAGATCAAACAGGTTGTGTATTATCTTTCCTTCAGTTTGTTCAGGTTGATCTTGAACGTCTGCCCCACGGGCAGGCTCTCGTCCAGCACCACTACATGCCTCGGGCCCCATTCTTCCACTTTGTCCGCCGCTATGATATAGGATTTGTGAATGCGCACGAAGTGGCATTCGGGCAGCAGTTTTTCCATCTCCGCGGTGGTGGCGTTTACGATCAGGCATTTGTTTTCCAGGTACACTTTTACGTAGTTGCCCATACTTTGTACGTAATAGATGTCCATCGGGTCCACGGTGGTCTGTGTGCTGCCGGTTTTGAGCACCAGCGGCTCCACGGGTGGCGTGCTCACGGGGGCTTCCTGCTGTAGGATCTTGTTCACCGCCTTGAGGAATCGGGGAAAACTGATGGGTTTGAGAATATAATCCACTACATCGTACTCGTAACTCTCCAGCGCAAATTCGCTGTAAGCCGTAGTGAGTATGATCTTCGGGTGATTATTGTTGAGCGTTTTGAGAAGGTCCAGCCCGCTCAGCTCCGGCATATTGATGTCCAGGAATACCACGTCCACTTTCTCGCGGTGGAGGAAGTTCGCAGCCTCCATGGCATTGTAGCTGTGGCCTACAACCTGCAGGGCCTGTACTTTTTCAATATGAGCTTCCAGCACGTAGTGCGCTCCGGGTTCGTCATCTACGATCAGGCAACGGAGTGTTTGCATGGCGGTCCAGTGTTAAAAGGAGTTCTGTGTAATAAATGTTGTTCTCTTCATGCGTAATAAGCGTGTGACGTTTGGAATAGGCCAGCGCCAGGCGCTGTTTTACGTTGTTCAACCCTACGCCCGTCGAAGATACGGATTGTTTGTTGTCCGGCACGGTATTGCGGATTTTCATATGCAGCGTTTCCCCTTTGATCTCCAGCTCTACTTTGATATAGCTGGCGCTCATGCTGGATGGGGCATATTTGAAAGCGTTTTCCACAAATGCGATCAGGATCAGCGGGGTGATCAGCAGGTCTTTTTCATGCCCTTTTTTCTTAAAATTCACCTGGCAGCGCTGGCGTACACGGGCCCTTTCGAGATGTACGTAGTTGCGGATGAACTGCAGTTCGTCTTCCAGCGGTACAAACTGTTTGCGGGAGCTTTCCAGTTGGTAACGCATCAGTTCGGAAATGCTCAGGATCAGCTCGGGCGTTTTATTGGGATACCGGAGGCTTACCCCGTACAGGTTATTCAGCGTGTTAAAAAAGAAATGCGGATTGAGCTGGCTTTGAAGGTATTGTAACTCCTTTTCCCTTAACAGGAGAGAGTTCCGCAATTCCATGGTTTGCAGTGTGGCGCCCCGGTAAAGGAACCAGAGACCGATACCGATGAGCAGGCAGGCCAATGCGAACACAAAGTCCCCGATCCACAACATGTCCATATCCGTTTTGAACACTTCCACACGGAGGGTATAGGTCACGAGGGTGGTCACGGTCAGGCCCGCGCAGATCACGCCGAGATATTTCCAGTAATGTCTTTTGATAATGAGCAGCTGAAGCGCGTATTTGTTGTGCAGCGCGGCCATGACGTATATGAATACCAATGACAGGCTCTGGTACAGGTAAAGGCGGGTATTGGTGATAGGTTCATATTGCAGGTTAATGAGCAGGTTCACCCCCAGCAGCACTATCAGGAACAGAATATTGACTACCCAGCTATTGTTGAATATGTTCTTAAAAGCCATACAAGCGGCAATTTAAGACGATCCGGGAGTATATGGGGCCATTTTTCTGATATCCCGCATTCGTCATTTCCCGTGCGGGTTTGGTCAGATGTATTTGGCGGTCAACTTTCCAAGTTGCAGCTTTGTGTCCTGAATAGAAATTTCAGCCGCCATTCTAAAAACTGAAATTGTTAGTTAGTCTCAAACCATGTTGACCATTTAACCACTAAGGGGTGGGCCTTCTGGCCCGCCCCTTTTGTGTTTTCAGCTGAAATACCACCCTGTTATTTTCTCCGGCTGCCCTGTTTCCCTATACTTTTCAGGACCAGTAAATGAGACAATAACACCAGCGGCACCACAATGGCCGGGAGGAAAATATAGGGAAAACGGGTAACCGCAATATTGGGCTGGTCAAAAGCCAGCTGCTGAATGGGGGAAGGAGCGGATAGGATGGCTGTGATGACAATAATAGCGAGGAATACAATCCCGGCAATATTCCAGGCCCTGAAGAAGAGCCGGTTTATCCCTTTGCCGGAATAAAGCCTGTAAGCCAGCAGCAGTATAGCCGTCAGGCCGATCAGGATGTCGAAGTTCCAGCCTTCGAAGGTCATGATCCGGGGTATTTTCCCATCAAGAAAGAGCCGGTACAACGTGATCTCTACGAGAACCCGCAGTGCGTGCACTGCCAGCAGCCAGTTCTGTTGTATTTTATCGGGGTTCAGCTGCCGGTACAGGTAAACGACATACAGGATAACAGGGAGGTTCACGCCCAGCATGACCTTTGGCAGGCCGGATCTTTCATCCTCAAAGAAGCCCGCTCCGGAAACCACTCCCACCAAAACCATCCAGGACAATGAAACCACCAGCACACCGGTATTCCGGCCTGTACCAAAGTAAAAAAACAGGATTGCCGCCAGGGTAATGGCTATAAAAGAGAGATCAGGCATACCGGGTGTTTTTAATGATTGAATTGCCGCAAATGATGGTCGGTGTGTTTAAAAACGTACTGCCCGATCTGTTCAGGGCTCATCCTCCCGAAAAAAGGATGCACGAATTCCCTGGCTGTAGTGTGGTCGTAGCGCTGCAACAGGCCGATCCATTTTTCTTTTTCCGCTTCAAAGTCGCCGTCGCCGGTGATCCTGAATTCCGGATGGGTAGGCTGGTTCTTTTTCATCGGGCTGTCATCTTTCAAAATACTGCCCAGCGCCATTTTCCCAAACAGCCGGCCAATGAACAGCCGTTTGTAGGTTTTCATGCCCAGGAACAGTTCTTCGCTTTTGTTGCAATGCCGGAGCATCTGGAAAGCAGTCATTTTTCCCCACAAGGCCTTGTTATCCGGCGAAAGCGACTGTATCCTGCCGGTCAGCTGTGTGCGGGTTTCTGTATCGAATATCGTTTTCATAAGTGGGGTTTACATGGGGAGGATGTTTCTTATTTCTACCGTACCGCCCATCCCGAGTATGGGACAGCCTTTGGCCAGGCTGAGCGCTTCGTCGAAGTCCTGCGCTTTTAGGATCATATTGCCGCCCAGCGTCTGGCTGGCCGTGATATGAATGCCGTCTTTTACAGAAAGGTCTGCCTGCAGCTGCCTGCCTTCGAATCCAAGCTGGCTGGTGCTTACCAGCTTCGCCTGCATGGCGATGCCGCTGATCCAGGAGCCCCAGAGCTGTTTTTGGCTGGTCATTTCAGCATCTGTAGGCTGGTGGCTGAAATCGGGAGTGAATCTGAAGAGGAGCATAAAGTCCTGTAGCTTTTCCATGTAATAGGTTTTTGGGTGATGGAATGGTGTAAAGCTACCGGCAACGGCAAAAATTTCTCTTGCCATATGGCAAGAAACGGTTATTCGCTGGCAATCTCTTTCCGTATCCTGCTCAGCGAAGTGTCCGTAATGCCAAGGTACGTGGCGATCTGTTTTAAGGAAACATTCTGCACGATCTGCGGCTTTTCCTTTACCAGCCTTTTATAGCGGTCTTTCGCTTGGTCCGAGATCATGGAGATGTTATGGCTTTTTAATTCGAAATAACTTTCCACCAGTCTTTTCCGGCCTGCTTCCCTGAATGATTCTATGCTGTGGAACAATTGCTGGAAGGTTTCAAAATCCAGCTGCCAGCACACGCAGTCTGTAAGTGCCTGGATGTTTTCCCGTGTAGGCTTGCGCAGGAAAAAGGAAGTCCAGTCGATAACGATATCGCCTGTGGTATAAAAATTCGTGCTGATGTCGTCCCCTTCCGTATCTATGGCAAAAGAGCGGATATACCCCTGCTGAACGAACCAGTAGTTGCCCGCGGTTTTCCCTTCAGCCAGCAAAAAGGCGTTTTTTTCAAACCTTACTTCGCTGAACCTGGGAATGATGGTTTCCAGCTCCTGTGCGGTAAACTGGCCTTCTTTAAAGATGTTGGCGAGGAAATGTTGCTGCATATGTCAGGTTTTATAAGATGGCGTGAATTCAAATATAACAGGAAAAGGCCATAGAAATGAGGGGTCTTTCGTCCTTTGATTTTGAATATTTTCTACTAAAACAGCTCAAAATCCGAATATTTTCTATAAAACGAAGCGGAGTTTTGAATTTTAAAATTACTTCCTACATTTGCACCGGATTACAATTATGAACAACAACGTACATACACATCATCACCATACTTACCCGACCGGTAGGCAGGGGATGCTGTAGTATTACTTTACAGATATTCACCATAAAAGGCTTACCGGATTCGGTAAGCCTTTTTTGTTTCAACATGATCAGATGAGGCCCCATCAGCCCCGTAAGAAATAAAAATGTTACTGATGAGACCGTTAGGTCCCATCAGACCCTTAAGAAATAAAAATGCACTGATGAGGCCGTAAGGCCCCATTAGGCCCGAAAAGAATAAAAATGAACTAGTGAGACCGTGAGGTCCCATCTGGCCCGTAAGAAAATAAAAATGTACAGATGAAACTGCGAATTGCCATTCAGAAATCCGGCCGCTTACACGAAGATTCTATCAAACTGCTGAAAGAATGCGGGATAGATATCAACAACGGCGTGAACAAACTCAAGACAGAAGCTACCAACTTCCCCCTGGAAGTGTTCTTCCTCCGCGATGACGATATTCCGCAGTACGTGGAAGACGGCGTGGCAGACCTCGGTATCGTAGGTGAAAACGTAGTGCTGGAAAAGAACCGGCCCCTGCGCACCATCGAAAAACTGGGTTTTGGCAAATGCCGTTTGGCCATGGCCGTGCCTAAAGCGATGCAGTACAACTCCATCCGCGACCTCCAGGGCCAGCGCATCGCCACCAGCTATCCCGTGATCGTAAACGAATTCCTGAAAAAGCTGGACATCCAGGCGGAAATACACGAGATCAGCGGCTCCGTGGAAATTGCCCCCGGCATTGGCCTCGCGGACGCTATCTGCGACCTGGTGAGCAGCGGTTCCACCCTGTTCATGAACGGGCTGAAGGAAGTGGAAACCGTACTCCGCTCCGAAGCCGTACTGGTGTCCAACGACAAGCTGAGCCCCGAACAGCAGCAGTTGCTGGCCAAACTCCTCTTCCGCATCCAGGCGGTGAAAAAGGCCAAAAACAACAAATATGTACTGCTGAACGCGCCGAACGACAAGCTGCCGGAGATCATCGGGCTGCTGCCGGGCATGAAAAGCCCCACCGTACTGCCTCTCGCGGAAGAAGGCTGGAGCTCCGTGCATTCCGTGCTGAATGAAAACGATTTCTGGGATATCATCGAAAGCCTGAAAGCTGCCGGTGCGCAAGGCATCCTGGTAGTGCCGATCGAGAAAATGGTTGTTTAAAACAAAGAACTATGCAAGTTATCCGTTACCCGGAGAAAAATACATGGGAGGAGCTGCTGAAACGCCCCGCCTTTGACACCCGTGAGCTGGAGGCCACTGTTTCCGCCATTCTCGGTGATGTAAAGGAAAACGGTGATGATGCCCTCCGCCGCTATACCGCACAGTTTGACAAAGTGAGCCTGGACGAGATCTTCGTAACGGCGGAAGAATTTGAAGCAGCGGACGCCGCGCTGGAAGAACCTCTCAAAGACGCCATCCGCACTGCCGCAGCCAATATCGAAATGTTTCACCGCGCGCAGGTGGAATCTGTAACCATGCTGGAAACCATGCCCGGCGTACAATGCTGGCGCAAACCGGTAGGTATCGAAAAAGTAGGTTTATATATTCCCGGCGGCACCGCCCCGCTGTTCTCCACCATCCTGATGCTGGCCATTCCCGCCAGGCTGGCCGGCTGCAGCGAGATAGTACTTTGCACGCCTCCCGGTAAGAACGGCGCCGTGCATCCCGCTGTACTCTGGGCTGCCCGTTACACCGGTATTACACGGGTGTTTAAGACCGGCGGCGTACAGGCCATCGGCGCCATGGCTTACGGTACGGAAAGCGTGCCGAAGGTCTACAAGATATTCGGGCCGGGTAATCAATACGTGACCTGCGCAAAACAGCTGGTGAACAGCAATGGCGTGGCGATAGACATGCCCGCCGGACCTTCTGAAGTAGCGGTATTTGCAGACGATACCTGTGTGCCGGCCTTTGTGGCGGCGGACCTCCTGTCTCAGGCGGAGCACGGGGCTGATAGCCAGGTGCTGCTCGTAACCACCTCAGATGCAGTGATCGCGGCTGTGGAAAAAGAAGTGGCAGCACAGCTGGCGCTGCTTCCCCGGAAAGAATTTGCCGCCAAAGCGCTGGACAACAGCAAGCTGGTGCTGGTAAAAGACCGCGATGAAGCCATGGACATGCTCAACGCCTACGCGCCCGAGCACCTTATCATGGCTTGTGAAAACGATGAAATACTGGCCACCCGCGTGATCAACGCCGGTTCCGTTTTCCTCGGCAATTATTCCCCGGAAAGCGCGGGCGATTACGCATCCGGTACCAATCACACCCTGCCCACCAACGGCTACGCCACAGCATACAGCGGTGTGAGCGTGGACAGTTTTGTGAAAAAGATCACCTTCCAGCGGCTCAGCCGCGAAGGCCTGCGGGCGCTGGCCCCCGCCATCGAAGCCATGGCTTCCGCGGAAGGCCTGGAAGCGCACAGGAACGCAGTTTCAATCAGAATAAAAAACATGTAGACATATGTTCGACCTGGAAAGTATTTTAAGGGACAATATCAAAAGACTGGTGCCTTATTCATCCGCCCGCGATGAGTTCAAAGGCGAAGCCTCCGTATACCTGGATGCCAACGAAAACAGCTTCGGCTCCCCGCTTCCCGCCGCATATCATCGTTACCCCGATCCCCTGCAATGGAAGGTGAAATATCGTCTTGCGGAGATCAAAGGGGTGCCGCCGCAGAATATTTTTCTCGGCAACGGCAGCGACGAAGCCATCGATATCCTTTACCGCGCCTTCTGCCGCCCGGGCGTGGATAATGTTGTACTGTGCCCACCCACCTACGGCATGTACGAAGTAAGCGCAAACATTAATGATGTGACCATTCGCAAAGCCTCTCTCACCCCGGATTTTCAGCTGGACCTGGAGGCGATAGAAAGCGCGATAGACGAAAACACAAAACTTATCTTCATCTGTTCGCCGAACAACCCCACCGCAAACGCCATCAACCGCGAAGACATCGAAATGGTGCTGAACAACTTCGACGGCATCGTGGTGGTAGACGAAGCATATATTAATTTCTCCCGCCAGAAGTCCCTCATCCGGGAACTTACGGAGTACCCGAACCTGGTGATCCTGCAAACGCTTTCCAAAGCCTGGGGCCTCGCCGCTCTGCGCGTAGGGATGGCTTTTGCCAGCGAAGACATTATCAACGTGTTCAACAAGATCAAGCCGCCATACAATATCAACCAGGCTTCCCAGGAACTGGCTTTGCAGGCGCTGGACAACATTGAGCAGGTGAACGGCTGGATCAAAGAAACCGTGGAAGAACGCAACAAACTCCAGGCCGCGCTCACGGCGCTGCCCATCGTGGAGCTGGTATACCCCAGCGATGCGAACTTTTTGCTGGTAAAAACCGTTGATGCCAAAGGCATCTACAACAAGCTGGTAGAGCAGGGCATTATCGTGCGGGACCGTTCCAAAGTGGAGCTTTGCGCAGGCTGCCTCCGCATCACCATCGGTACGCCGGAAGAGAATATCACATTGCTCAATACTTTAAAATCCATTCCAGCTATATGAAACCGAGCATAATTAATTTACATCGGGAGGATGAACTGCGAGGTTCCATCCGGCCTATAAAAAACAACTTGAACGGATGAAACGGGTACTATTCATAGACCGCGACGGCACCATGATCCGCGAAGTGCCGCCCACTTACCAGATAGACAGCCTTGAAAAGGTGGAGTTTTACCCAAAGGTTTTTACCTACCTCGGGAAGATCGCCGCTGAGCTGGATTACGAGCTGGTATTGGTAAGCAACCAGGATGGCATGGGCACGGCTTCTTTCCCGGAAGACACCTTTCACCCGGCGCATAACCACATCATCCGCGCTTTTGCGAACGAAGGCATCGTGTTTGCCCGCGAACATATCGACCCTACTTTGCCTGCAGACAATGCGCCCACCCGCAAACCCGGCATCGGTATGCTGAAACAGTACTTTACCCCGGAATACGACCTGGTCAACTCCTTTGTGATCGGCGACCGTATCACGGACGTGAAGCTGGCCCAGAACCTGGGCGCCAGGGCCATCTGGCTGAACGAAGGCACCGGCCTGGGCGCCGCTGAAGTAAGGGGAGACGAAAGCCTGAAAGACGTGATCGCACTGGAAACGACCGACTGGGCAAAGATCTACGAATTCCTTAAAATAGGTCTGCGCAAGGTAAGCCATACCCGTACCACCAAGGAAACAGACATTCACATCGAACTGAACCTGGACGGCAAAGGCCAGGCGGATATCCACACCGGGCTTGCTTTTTTTGACCATATGCTGGACCAGATCGCCCGCCACGGCAGCATAGACCTGACTATCCGCGCCAAAGGCGACCTGCATATAGACGAGCACCATACCATCGAAGACACCGGTATTGCGCTGGGAGAAGCCTTTGCAATGGGCCTTGCGGACAAAAAGGGCATGGAACGCTACGGCTTCTGCCTGCCTATGGACGACTGCCTGGCCCAGGCGGCTATCGACTTTGGCGGCCGGAACTGGATCGTATGGGATGCGGAATTCAAACGGGAGAAGGTAGGGGATATGCCCACGGAGATGTTCTTCCATTTCTTCAAATCCTTCTCGGACGCCGCTAAATGTAACCTGAATATCAAGGCGGAAGGGGAGAATGAACATCACAAGATAGAAGCGATCTTCAAGGCTTTCGCCAAGGCGATCAAGATGGCCGTGAAGCGGAACCCGGACAATATGCAGCTTCCCAGCACCAAAGGCGTACTGTAAGATGGATAAAATAAAATTTGCATTTTCGGATAAAACCCTGCATATTTGCCCTCATAATGCAAATGAACAACACATACAAACTTTGGTGGCACGCAGGCAATTTCTCCGCTGTGTAGCAGTGCCATGTTTGTATTGAACATACTAAAAGAAGGCTCGCTGTACACAGCGGGCCTTCTTCGTTTTCAGCCGGTACCGTACCGGGATAGAACAAAAGTCAAACGGTATATATGAAGTTAATTCAGGTAAAAACAAAGTCCAAAAAGATGCTTGCTGACGTGTTCACCCCCGTCAGCATCTACCTCCGCATCCGCGACAAATTCCCGGGCTCCATCCTCCTGGAAAGCACGGATTCCAACGCCAGCGAAAACAGTTGGTCCTTTATCGGGATCAAGCCCATCGCCGGTATTGAAGTGACCTCCACGGACATCTTTGAGTTCAAATACCCCGGCCAGCCCGTAGAGCACAAGCAGCTCGCCGGCAAAGCCGCCGTGCTCAAAGAAATGGACGCTTTCCTGAAAAGTTTCGTGTTCACCGAAAAATCCCCCATTCCTTTCGGCGAAGGCCTCTACGGCTACAGTACCTACGATTCCGTGCAGTTCTTCGAAAAGATCAGCTTCAAAAAACGCCCGGCCGCGGGGAACACCATCCCCCTGATGCGTTACCGTTTTTACCAGTACGTGATCGCCATCAACCACTTCAAGGATGACATGTACCTCATCGAAAACCAGGTGGATGGCCAGGAAAGTGAATTCGAGTTCGTGGAATCCCTCATCCGCAACAAGGATTTTCCGATGTACTCCTTTACCGGTAAAGGAGAAGAACAAACCAATATGACGGACGATGAATACATGCAGATGGTGGAAAAAGGCAAACAGCACTGTTTCCGTGGCGATGTATTCCAGATCGTACTGTCCCGCTCTTTCCACAGGGAGTTCAACGGCGATGAGTTCAACGTTTACCGCGCCCTCCGCTCCATCAATCCATCCCCTTATCTCTTTTATTTCGATTACGGCGATTACAAACTGATGGGCTCATCGCCTGAAGCGCAGCTTATCATCAAAGACCGTAAAGCCGTGATACACCCTATCGCGGGCACTTTCAAGCGCACCGGCAACGACGAGCAGGACAAACTCCTGGCCGACCAGCTGCTGGAAGACCCGAAAGAAAACGCGGAGCATGTGATGCTGGTGGATCTTGCGCGCAACGACCTGAGCCGTTACGCCAAAGACGTGGAAGTGGAAACTTACCGCCAGATCAAATATTACTCCCACGTGATCCACCTCGTAAGCGAAGTGACCGGCCAGCTGGAACCGAACAGCAGTCCGTTTGATATACTGGCGGCCACTTTTCCGGCAGGCACTCTGTCCGGCGCGCCCAAATACAAAGCGATGGAACTGATCGATTCCTACGAGCCTACCGCCCGTGGATTCTACGGCGGCTGTGTGGGGTTTGTGGGTTTCAACGGTGACTTCAACCACGCAATTATGATCCGCTCCATCCTCAGTAAAAACAATACGCTGTATTACCAGGCAGGCGCGGGCGTGGTAGCGAAATCCGTTGCCAGCTCGGAATTACAGGAAGTGAACAATAAACTCAATGCATTAAAACAGGCCATTATCCTGGCGCAAAATATCTAGTATGAACATCCTGGTATTTGATAATTACGATTCGTTCACCTACAACCTCGTGCACCTCGTCGAGAAGATCATCGGCGGAAAAGTGACCGTGGTAAGGAATGACGAGATCAAACTGGAAGATGTGGATCAATACGACCGGATCATTCTTTCCCCCGGCCCCGGTATACCCGAGGAAGCAGGCCTGCTGCTCCCCCTGATCAAACAATACGCCCCCACCAAACCGATATTCGGTGTATGTCTTGGCCAGCAGGCCATCGGAGAGGCCTTTGGTGCCAAACTTACCAATCTCACCGATGTGTATCATGGCGTAGCCACTCCCGTAAACATCATCTCCCGCAGCGGCCGGCTGTTCAGCAACCTGCCCGATGAGCTGGAAGTAGGCCGTTACCACTCCTGGGTGGTGGACGAGTCCACGCTGCCCGCGGAGCTGGAGATCACCGCCCGTGACGGGCATGGTTACATCATGGCATTGCAGCACCGTAAATACGACGTCTGCGGCGTGCAGTTCCACCCGGAAAGCGTGCTCACGCCACAGGGAGAACAAATCCTGCGCAACTGGTTAGGGCTGTAAAACAATAAACAAAGCACAATGAAAAAGATACTCAACTATCTGTTCGAACATAAAACATTCAGCCGCGAAAACGCGAAGGAGATACTGACCAACATTTCCAAAGGCGTGTACAACGAAAGCGAGCTGGCCGCCTTCATGACGGTGTTCCTCATGCGCAGCATCACCATCGAAGAGCTGCTGGGCTTCCGGGATGCGCTGCTGGAGCTTTGCGTACCGGTGAAGCTGGAAGATAACGTGCTGGATATTGTAGGCACCGGTGGTGATGGTAAAAACACCTTTAACATCTCCACGCTCAGCTGCTTCCTGGTGGCGGGCGCGGGCGGTAAGGTGGCTAAACATGGTAACTATGGCGTGTCCTCCATCAGCGGTGCTTCCAATGTGATGGAAAACCTGGGGTATAAGTTTAAGAACGATGAAGGCAAGCTGAAACAGGAAATGGCCGAAGCCGGCATCTGTTTCCTGCACGCCCCGCTGTTTCACCCCGCGCTGAAAAACGTAGCTCCTGTACGCCGCCAGCTGGGTGTGCGCACGTTCTTTAACATGCTTGGGCCGCTCGTAAACCCCGCGTTTGCACAGCACCAGCTGATAGGCGTATACAGCCTCGAAATGGCGCGTATCTACAACTATCTTTTCCAGCAGACGGACAAACGGTATGCTATCGTGCACAGCCTGGACGGTTATGACGAGATCTCTCTCACCGGCGATACCCGCATTATTACGAACAAAGGCGAGCAGGACTGGACGCCCGAAGCCCTTGGCAAAAGAAAAGTACATGCGGAAGATATTTTCGGCGGCAACACCACCGAAGACGCGGCCAGGATCTTCCTCAAAGTGCTGAAAGGTGAAGGCAGCTGGGCGCAGCATTCCGTGGTAATGGCAAACGCCGCCATGGGATTGTATTGCCTCGAAAAATACCCGACTTACGATGAATGTTTCCAGGCGGCTGTAGAATCGCTGGAATCAGGCGCGGCATATAAAGTATTCCAAAAACTCATTTCCTTACAATAATACCGTTATGAAAAACATCCTGGCAGAAATCACCGCGCACAAAGCCGTGGAAGTAGCGGAAAGACAGAAAGTACGTCCCGCGCAGGAACTGGAAAACACTTCCATGTTCAGCCGAACGCCGCTTTCGCTCCGCAGCTTCCTCAAACAACCCGGGCGCAACGGTATTATTGCGGAATTCAAACGCCAAAGTCCCTCCAAAGGCATCATCAACGATACGGCGGATGTACAGGACGTAACCACCACCTACGCCCGCCACGGCGCATCCGGCCTGAGCATTTTAACGGACCAGAACTATTTCGGCGGCTCCATGGATGACCTGCAAATGGCACGGGCGGTGAACATCATCCCCATCCTGCGCAAAGATTTTGTGATCGGCGAATACCAGATACTGGAAGCCAAAGCCATCGGCGCGGATGTGATCCTGCTGATAGCGGAGTGCCTTACCAAAGAGGAAATAAAACACCTTGCGGAGTTTGCGCACAACCTGGGCCTGGAAGTACTGCTGGAAGTGCATACCGCTGATCAGTTGGACAAGATCAGCCCGCACACGCATCTCATCGGTATCAATAACCGTGACCTGAAAACCTTCCAGGTGGACATTTACCGCTCCATGGAACTGCTCAAACAAATACCCGCTGAATACAGCAAGGTGGCCGAAAGCGGCATGGATGACCCTGCTACGATCGTGACCCTGCGCAACGCGGGATTTGACGGTTTCCTGATCGGGGAGCATTTTATGAAAGCGGAAAACCCCGGCGCCGCATTTGAATCATTCACCCAAAAACTCGCGTCGTTATGAAGATAAAAGTCTGCGGCATTACCCGGAAAGAAGACCTGGACGCACTGGTACAGCTGGGCGCGGACTATGCGGGTTTTATCTTCTACGGCAAATCTCCCCGGTTTGCCGGCAACAAGCTGGACGGGCGTACCGTGCGCGAAATAGCCGGGAGGATCGGGAAGGTGGGCGTGTTTGTAAACGCCGATCCGCAGCAGGTGATCCAGACCGTAAAGGATTACGGGCTGGACATGATCCAGCTCCATGGCGATGAATCCATTGCCGTATGCCAGCAGCTGCGCCTCACCGTTCCGGTGATGAAGGTGTTCCCGATGGGAGAGAAGGCTAATGCAGTGGATTACGCAGCCCCTTTTATGGCGGTATCCGACTTTTTCCTGTTTGATACAGCCAGTAAGGAATACGGCGGCACGGGCAGGCAGTTCAACTGGGAGCTTTTAAATGACTACAGCTACGACAAACCCTTTTTCCTCAGCGGCGGCATTGGCCCTGATGATACCGAAGCCGTGCTGCGATGGCGCCACAAACAGCTGTTTGCGCTGGATGTGAACAGCAGGTTCGAAACCGCTCCCGGCGTAAAGGATATGGATAAAGTAGCGGCATTCATCAACACGATAAAAAAATAACGAATCATGGATATAGCGGTGAATACATCACAATCCAAATATCATGTCAATAAAAAGGGCTACTACGGCGATTTCGGCGGCGCATACATCCCCGAAATGCTGTATCCCAACGTGGAGGAGCTGAAAGAGCAGTATATGCAGATCATCTCCGACCCCGCGTTTCAGCAGGAATTTGAACAACTGCTGAAAGACTACGTAGGCCGGCCTTCTCCGTTGTACTTCGCAAAACGTTTGTCTGAAAAGTACAAAGCGAAGATCTACCTCAAACGCGAAGACCTCAATCACACCGGCGCCCATAAGGTGAACAATACCATCGGGCAGATACTGCTGGCCAAACGGCTTGGCAAAAAACGCATCATCGCGGAAACAGGCGCGGGCCAGCATGGCGTGGCCACGGCCACCGTCTGCGCCCTGATGGGCCTGGAATGCGTGGTGTATATGGGCAGTGTGGACATCCAGCGGCAGGCGCCCAACGTGGCCCGTATGCGCATGCTCGGGGCTACCGTAGTGCCTGCCACCAGCGGCAGTAAAACGCTGAAGGACGCCACCAACGAAGCCATCCGCGACTGGATCAACAACCCGGTGGATACGCATTACATCATCGGCTCGGTAGTAGGCCCGCACCCGTATCCCGATATGGTGGCGCGTTTCCAGTCCGTGATCAGCGAAGAGATCAGGCAGCAGCTGGTGGAAAAGACCGGCAAACCCGATCCCGATTATGTGATAGCCTGTGTAGGCGGCGGCAGCAATGCAGCCGGCGCATTTTTCCACTTCACCGATGCGGAGAAGGTAAAACTGGTAGCCGTGGAAGCGGCAGGGCAGGGCGTGAACAGCGGTTTTTCCGCCGCCACCAGCCAGCTGGGCAGGCCCGGTATCATCCACGCCAGCAAAACGCTGCTGATGCAGACGGATGACGGGCAGATCGTGGAGCCGCACTCTATTTCCGCGGGGCTTGATTATCCCGGCGTAGGGCCCATGCACGCGAACCTCTACACCACCGGCCGCGCGCTGTTCCTCAATGCGACAGACGACGAATCGCTGGCCGCGGGTTATGAGCTAAGCCTGCTGGAAGGCATCATTCCCGCGCTGGAATCGGCCCATGCGCTGGCTAAACTGAAAGACCTGTCGCTGAAGCCCGAAGACGTGGTGGTGGTATGCCTCAGCGGCCGGGGGGACAAAGACCTGGAAACCTATATCAAACACTTAAAGTAAAAGAGCATGAACAGGATTGATCAACTCTTTCAAAATAAACCGAAAGACATTCTGAATGTATACTGCACAGCTGGTTACCCTTCGCTGAACGATACCGTGACCATCGTGGAAGCCCTGGAACAGAGCGGTGCGGACATGGTGGAGCTGGGTATGCCCTTCTCCGACCCCCTGGCGGACGGCCCGGTGATACAGGAAAGCAGCACCCGCGCCATCAAAAACGGCATGCGCATCAGCGTACTGTTCGAACAGCTGAAAGGCCTGCGGGACAAGGTGTCCCTGCCCATCATCCTCATGGGGTACATGAATCCCGTGATGCAGTTCGGGGTGGAGAACTTCCTCCGGAAATGCGCCGAAACCGGCGTAGACGGCCTCATATTGCCTGATCTGCCGATGGACGAATACGAATCGGAATACAAGGGCCTGTTTGAAAAATACGGCCTGCACAACATCTTCCTCGTAACGCCCGAAACCAGCGAAGCGCGCATCCGTAAGATAGACGGGGTGAGCAACGGTTTTGTATATGCCGTGTCTTCCTCTTCCACCACGGGTAAAAATAAGGAGATGGGCGACCAGGAGGTGTACTTCCAGCGGCTGAAGGCCATGAACCTCCGCAACCCCATCCTGATAGGCTTTGGTATACGGGACAACAAAACCTTCCGGGAAGCCTGCCGCCACAGCAACGGGGCAATTATCGGCAGCGCTTTTGTAAAAGCCATCGAAAACAGTGCTAACTTGCAGGCTACCGTGAAAGAATTTGTGGCAGGCATCAAGACAAATATGAACAGATGAAAACAGCGATCCTAAAATACAACGCCGGCAATACCCGCTCCGTATTGTTCGCCCTCGAAAGACTGGGGGTGGAAGCTACGGTAACGGACGATCCGGAAGAGCTGAAAGCCGCGGATAAGGTGATATTTCCCGGTGTGGGAGAAGCCAGCACCGCCATGGCTTACCTGCGCGAACGCAAGCTGGATACATTGATCAAAGACCTGAAACAGCCGGTGCTGGGCATTTGCCTGGGCATGCAGCTGCTTTGCAAACATTCTGAAGAAAACAATACGGATTGCATCGGCGTGTTTGACCTGGAAGTGAAGAAGTTCCAGAGCCCGGTAGAGAACCTGCTGAAGATCCCGCAGATCGGCTGGAACAATATCACCGGCCTGCACAGTGTGATCTTTGAACATGTGAACCAGAATGACTACATGTATTTTGTGCACAGTTATTTCGCGGAGCTGGGCTCGGAGACCACGGCTATCGCCAATTACGTGATCAATTACAGCGCGGCATTGCAGAAAGACAATTTCTACGCAGTGCAGTTTCACCCGGAAAAGTCTGCGGAAGCAGGCCAGAACATCATCGAGAGTTTTTTACGACTGTGAGCATACAAATCAGGAATATAACCACAGCAGACACTTTGCAGCTGCGCAGGGACGTAATGTACCCCACCTGGTCGCTGGACCAGGTGACGCTGCCGCACGATGCGGACGGCATTCATTTCGGACTTTATTCAGATGGGCGGCTGGCTACCGTGGTATCTCTTTTTATCGAAGGCGATTCCGCGCAGTTCCGCAAGCTGGCCACCGCACATGACCAGCAGGGCAAAGGGTTTGGTAAATTGATGATGCGGCACCTCGAAGAGGTTTGCCGGCAGCGCGGCATCGGCACACTCTGGTGCAATGCCCGGGAAACCGCCCTCAGCTTTTATCAGCAACTGGGCTTCACCGTTTTCAGCGAACGCTTTTTTAAAGACGATCTTCCTTTCTTCAAAATGAAAATACCCGTAAAACCAGCCCAGGCAAAAGGTTTCACCATCATTCCCGCCATAGACATTATCGGCGGGAAATGCGTGCGCCTCACCCAGGGCGACTACGCTCAGCAAAAAGTATACAACGAAAACCCGCTGGAAGTAGCGATGGAATTCGAAGACAGCGGCATCCAGCGACTGCATCTCGTGGACCTGGACGGCGCTAAAAAAGGAGCCGTGGTGAACTGGAAAGTACTGGAAACCATTGCCGCTAAGACCGGCCTCACCATTGATTTTGGCGGCGGTATCAAAAGCGGGGACGATCTGAAGATCGTATTCGAATCCGGCGCGGAACTTGCCACCATCGGCAGCGTGGCCGTCAAACAGCCGGAGTTGTTCTTCAGCTGGCTGGATCAATACGGCGCTGATAAAATGTTCCTCGGTGCAGACGTAAAAGAAGAAATGATCGCGGTGGGCGGATGGCTGGAAACCACGGACCGCAGTGTGTTCGACTTCCTGCGTACCAACCTGGAGCGCGGCGTAAAAGAAGTATTCTGTACGGATATCGCGAAGGACGGGCTGTTGCAGGGCCCCTCCACGGAGCTGTATAAAAAGATCATCGCGGAGCTGCCCGGCATCCGGCTCACCGCGAGCGGCGGTGTAAGCCACATCGGTGATGTGGAAGAATTGCAGGCCGCAGGCCTGGCCGGCGTCATCATCGGTAAAGCCATTTATGAAGGCCGTATTACATTACCCGAACTGAAGAAATTTATTTAAGATATGCTTACAAAACGCATCATACCCTGCCTGGATATCAAGGACGGACGCACCGTGAAGGGCGTGAACTTCGAGAATATCCGCGATGCGGGAGACCCTATCGAGCTGGGCGCGCTGTATGCGGAACAGGGCGCGGATGAACTGGTATTCCTGGACATCACGGCCACGAATGAAAGGAGAAAAACCCTTTCCGAACTGGTGACCAAAATAGCCCGGCATGTGAACATCCCGTTCACCGTGGGCGGTGGCATTTCTTCCGTGGAAGACGTGAGCGTGCTGCTGAACGCCGGTGCGGACAAAGTATCCGTAAACACCGCCGCGTTCAAAAATCCGCAGCTGCTCAACGACCTTTCCCGCGAATTCGGCAGCCAATGCATCGTACTGGCCATCGATACGCGTTTTGAAGACGGCGACTGGTTCGTATACCTCAACGGCGGCCGCGTAAAAACCGACATCCTTACCACGGACTGGGCCAAAGAAGCCGTGGACCGCGGCGCGGGAGAGATCCTGCTCACGTCCATGAACAACGACGGCACCAAGCAGGGTTTTGCCCTGGATATCACCGGGCGCCTTTCCCAAAACCTGCATGTGCCGGTGATCGCTTCGGGCGGGGCAGGTACTATGGAGCACTTTGCGGACGTTTTTGAGAAGGCCGGGGCGGATGCGGCACTGGCTGCGAGCATCTTCCACTATAAAGAAATGGAAATTCAGGAGCTGAAAACATACCTCTACAAAAGAGGTGTGCAGATCCGCTTCTGATTAATATATATTTATTATATTTAAAGTGATTTTACCCATGGAGGTAGATTTTACCAAGTCACCGGACGGATTGGTGCCGGCAATTATTCAGGATGCCATTAGCCACCGCGTGCTGATGCTGGGGTACATGAACAGGGAAGCCCTGGACAAAACCCTGGCCGAGAAACGGGTGACGTTCTTCAGCCGTTCCAGGAACCGGCTGTGGACCAAGGGGGAGGAAAGCGGCAATTTCCTTAACCTGGTGAGCGCCGCACTGGACTGCGACCAGGATACGCTGCTGCTGAAAGTGCATCCCGTAGGCCCCGTATGCCACACCGGCGCGGATACCTGCTGGAACGAAAAAAACAAAGACACGGCTTCTTTCCTCACCGGCCTGGAACAGGTGATCCGCGACAGGAAAGAAAACCCGACCGAAAAGTCATACACCGCTTCCCTGTTTGCCAAAGGCATCAACAAGGTGGCGCAAAAGGTAGGCGAAGAAGCTGTTGAACTCGTGATAGAAGCCAAAGACGACAATAAAGACCTGTTTTTAGGCGAAGCGGCGGACCTGTTGTTTCATTACTTAATTTTGTTACAGGCCAAGGGCTTTACGCTCGAAGATGTCATAACCATATTAAAAGAACGGCACAAATGAGAACCGTATCCATCCTCTTTTCCATTTTAACGGCTGCCACAGCGGCAAACGCCCAGTTTACAGTAAGCGGCAGCATCGCGCCGGCCCAGGAAGGGCAGAAGCTTTATTTTGTCAGCGAAGACGGCAATACAAGGGATTCTTCCGTACTGAAGGACGGCCGGTTTTCGTTTAAGACGGCTTATAAACCCGCTCCGGACGATATGTTTGCACTGATACTCGAAGGCAAACAATACCCGATGCTGCTGGTGTCTGAAAACAACGAAGTGGAAATACAGGGTGATGCGGGCAGTTTTCCCGTGGCCAAAACCGTGAAAGGCGGCCAGCAGACCGAGTGGATGCAGGCTTATCACAAGACCATGGAGCCGGTACTGAATAAAGTAAAAGAACTGAACTCAGAAGCCTCTGTCATCAGCGGTGACGATGAAGCCGCCAAAGCCGCGTTCCGCGCAAAAGCGACCGATTTTGAAACGGAGCTGATGAATACAGGGATGAACTTCGTGAAAACCCACCCCAAAGCCCAGGCCAGCCTTTTTCTGCTGTACGGCGAGCTGAAGGACAGGCTGACCGAAGATGAATTCAGCAGGCAGTTCGGCTCACTGGATGTAAAAGTCAGGAACAGCAAATTCGGCAGGTCGATTGCCGCTGAGATATCTTCCGCCAATGCTGAAAAGGCCGATGCGGGCACGGCCAAAGACTTTGAACAGAAAGACCCCAAAGGCAAAACGGTAAAACTGTCCTCTTTCCGGGGCAAATACGTGCTGATCGACTTCTGGGCCAGCTGGTGCGGCCCCTGCCGGCAGGAGAACCCCAACGTAGTGGCGGCTTATCACAAATTCAAAAACAAAAACTTCACCATCCTTGGTGTATCGCTGGATAAAAGTAAATCCGCCTGGCTGGAAGCTATCGAGCAGGACCGCCTGGAATGGACCCAGGTGTCCGACCTCCAGGGCTGGGCAAATGCCGCGGCGCAACTGTACCGTGTGCAGGGTATCCCGCAGAACTTCCTGGTAGATCCCAACGGTAAGATCATTGCCAGCAACCTCCGCGGCCGCGCCCTGGAAAAGAAGCTGGCGGAAATACTGAAGTAAGTTCCTTCCCCATAGAACCGCTTATCATTTTAGCCTTGCTTTTGGCTGGCGGAATAGCCAACTTTGTTGACAGGACTATAAACTGTTACCAAATATGAAGAAATTGATCCTTGCAGCTGTGCTGATAAGCCCGGCTGCAGTGTTGTTGGCGCAGGATAAGAAAACAAAAACCTACCAGTACCATATCGAAGGCAGCATCATCAATGCAAACCAGGGAAAACCAGCCAAATTTTATCTCCGTATGAGAACGGCGGGGGTTTTTAAGACAGACAGCGCGATCGCCAACGATGGAAAATTTTCATTTACCGGGGACATTCCCGAACCACAATTAGCACAGGTATTCGCCGTGATCCCTGAAACGCCCGACAACCCGATGGGCAAAAAGGAAGTGGCGCTCATTTTCCTGGGCAAAGGCACTACCCAGCTGAACCTTGCCACGCCCGCGGCAAAGGCCGAAGCAGGCGGCACCGAGGAGCAGGGTGCGTTCAACGAACTGAATGACCTCCTCCGCTCCGTCAATAAAGACTACGAAACAGCCGTAAAAAAATACCGCGATGCCGCTGAATCCAAAGACGAAGACCGGCTCAAAAAAGCCGAAACCCGCCTGGAGCAGCTGGAAGCCAGCAAAAAAGCCGTGATGCGGAAATATCTCGAAGAGAATCCAGCCACGCCCATCGGCATGTATGTGTTGAACCAGGTGGCCGGTTACGAAATGAACCCCGAAGATGTGGAGCCGCTGTTTAACGCACTACCTAAAAACATCCGTAAATACCCTTCTGCCAAAGAATTCGAGCACCGGATGGACCTAGCGAAGAAACTGGCGGTAGGCCAGCCCGCCATAGAGTTTAACCAGAAGGATGCGGCGGGCAACCCGGTATCCCTCGCGTCTTTCCGTGGCAGGTATGTGCTGGTGGACTTCTGGGCAAGCTGGTGCGGCCCCTGCCGCGCGGAAAATCCCAATGTGGTAAAGGCTTATAATCGTTTCAAAGAAAAAGGCTTCACCATCCTCGGCGTGTCCTTCGACGAGCGGAAGGATAAATGGGAGCAGGCCATCGAGCAGGACAACCTCACCTGGACGCATGTATCCGATCTGAAAGGCTGGGGCAACGAGGTGGGCAAGCTCTATGGCATCCGCGCCATCCCGCAGAACGTGCTGGTGGACCCCCAGGGCAAGATCATCGCCCGCAACCTCCGCGCTGAAGACCTGAACCGGAAGCTGGAGGAATTACTGAAATAAGGATCTTTCAAAATTGATAGCGGCCAGTCCCTCCCGGGGGCTGGCTTTTTTTATGCCACCTCCCTCCCGGATATCCATTGAATATTAATTTGTTATGGGAAAATATCCGCTTCCCTCCAGGCCTCTTTTATAGGACTTTTACATTACAGTTGGCTAAAAGCAGCCATAGTACTGTCTTACGGTAGGGATAAAGCATATATGTCCCATATATAAGGCATATATATCCCATAGATAAGGCATATCTATAAGATATGCCTTATCTATGCTTTAACAGTGCTTTAAAAATGCCTTGAAAATGGGATATCATGATGGTATTACTATCTGGAGGCTACCATAAGCCCGCTTTCTGATAAAGGTTGGAGTGCGGGATAAAAGGAAGTCTTGCCAGGATGACCTTTATACCAGTTGTTCGGTCATCCTTCGGTGATCCTTCGGTCATCCTTCGGTGAAACACCCTCAAACCCGTACCACGACCGAACACCACCGAAGGATCACCGAAGGATGTCAGTAGCGTCATCTTCCCACGAAACGCCTCAAACCCTTGCTGCCGGGAGGATGGTAGTAAAATGACGGCGGGCGGTCCCGAATTTTCCCAAATAATATTTGGAAGTATTACGAACTGTTCGTAGATTTACGATAGTATCGTAACTATGAAAGTTGTTTTGCTTGGAATAATCATCTGGTTGGCCATTGGAATCACACCTGCCGTTGCGCAAACGGTATTCAGGGTAAGCGGGAAAGTGCAGGACGAAAGGGGGAAACCGCTGCCCTTTGCAAGCGCCTTCCTCAACCAGACCACACTGGGCGACAGGACCACCGAAGCGGGCATGTTTACGATACAGAACATCCCGCCGGGCAAATACGAGCTGATCGTGTCATATCTTGGATATGAGCCCGTCATTCTGCCGGTGGAGGTACAGGCTGACGTAAGTGGCGTAACCGTCGTATTGAAGCCGAAAGCGGGCGTTCTGAAGGAATATGTGGTACGCAGGGACCCGGACCGTGAAAAATGGATGAAAGTGTTCCTGAACACATTTGTAGGGCAAAGCAGTTTTGCGCAGCAATGTAAACTGATGAACGGGGAAATAGTGGACCTGAAATATGACCGGGCCGCCAATACCCTTACCGCCGGGGCGGATGACTTCCTGGTGATAGAAAATGCGGCGCTGGGTTACAGGATCAAATTCCTGCTCATGCATTTTACGTACGATATGCGGGTGGGTTACTCCATGTACTACGGCAACCCGATGTTTGAACCGATGAAACCGAGGAACAAACGCCAGCTGCAAACATGGACGGACAACAGGAAGGCTGCCTATCTGGGATCTACCACGCAGTTTTACAAAAGCCTTGTGAATAAGACGCTGGAAGAAGACGGGTTCATGGTACAGAAGCTGGTGCGCAAAGAAAGAAAGCGGGATTTCGTGGAGCCTGTGGCGGACCTGGAATCCGGGCAGGCGAAGATGCAGAAGCCAGCCATGTTCTCCAAATACGTGAACTACCTGTACACGGCAAAGTTGCCTTACGACAGCATCCTGTACAGGTCGGGCAACAGCTACGTGATGAATTTCAACGACCTGCTGTACGTGACCTACAAAAAAGAAAAAGAAGACAAACGGTATGTGAGCATGATGCTTCCGCCGAATGCAAAGCGGGGCTGGCAGACATCGGTGCTGCAACTGCTGGCGCCGGAAGTGAAGATGGACCAGAACGGCAACCTTGAAAAGCCGATGGACGTGATCTGCGAACAGTACTGGGGATGGGAAAAAATGGCGGAAATGTTACCGCTTGACTATAAACTGTAAAAATTTCAAACCGTTCATAATATGGAAAAATTGACCAAACAGGAAGAAGCTGCCATGCAGGCCATCTGGAAAGTGGGCAGCGGGTTTGTGAAAGACTTCCTGGAAGCGCACGCCGCGCCTGCGCCTCCTTACACCACTTTAGCCTCAACTATCAAAAACCTGGAGAAAAAAGGATACGTGGAAGCCAAAAAAATCGGTAACGTATACGAATACACGCCTGGTATCGAAGAAGGTGAATATAAAAAGAAGTTCATGAGCGGCTTTGTAAAAGACTATTTCGAGAACTCCTACAAAGAGCTGGTGACGTTCTTTGCGAAGGATAAAAAGATCAGTCCTGAAGAATTGCAGGAGATCATCAATATGATCGGTAAAAAGTAATGCTGAACTTATAAACTTACGGTATGACCGCATTGTTCATATACCTGATAAAAGCCAATATCGCGCTTTGCCTCTTTTATCTCGCCTATCGCCTGGGACTGCGCCGGCTTACATTTTATACGCTAAACAGGGTGTTCCTGGTTACCGGTATCGTGTTTTCATCTTTGTTCCCCCTTGTGGACGTGAATGATTTTTTCAGCCGTAATGAAACGATCGCGGCGCAGGTGGTGCAGTATGTGCCGGACTTCGGCGTACTGCGGCAGGCTGCGAAGCCGGAGGTGTTTACCATGTGGGTGCTGCTGGAGTGGGTGTTCTGGACAGGAGTGGTGGTAATGGGCATTCGTCTGCTGATACAACTGGTGTCGCTGATGGTGCTGCATTGGAGAACGGAGCCGGTGAAACTGCAGGACCATGCCGTACGCCGGATGGACGGCAATATCAATCCTTTTTCCTTTTTCAGGAATATATATGTGAACCCGGAGCTGCATTCGCAGGAAGAGCTGGAAGCTATCATCCGGCACGAGCAGGTGCACGTAAGCCAGTGGCACTCGGCCGATGTGATGATGAGCGAGGTGAACAACGTATTCTACTGGTTCAACCCCGGCGCCTGGCTCATGAAGACTGCCGTAAAAGAAAACCTTGAATTCCTGACGGACCGGAAGATACTCCGCTCCGGCGTGAACGCCACGGCATACCAGTACAGTCTTGTAAAGGTGAGCGCCGCGCAATACACCGCGGGAGTGGCGAATAACTTTAATTTCTCCCATTTAAAAAACCGCATAAAAATGATGAACAAAACTAAATCATCCCGCGTGCAGCTCTACCGCTATGGAGTACTGGCAGGCGTGGTATGCGGCGTCCTTTTATCCCTGAACTATACAAAAGCCGGTACGGTGGTGCACAATGTGGTGAGTGAAGTGAAAAACGTACTGGACGTACAAAAAGGGGACACTACGACGCCCGTTCCTCCTCCTCCCGCCATAGACAAGTTTGACGCAGTGAAAGAAGACCGTTACAAAACCGTGGAAGATAAATTCAAATCCCTGAACAGGGATGAATTCCAGACCATCGGCGATGACAAAACCACGGACGGGTTCCGCGCCCAGGCGCTCACCATCAACGGCAGCAGGCAGCTGGCCGGCAGGGTAAGCGGCATCTCCATCAAGGCGGATACTTTTATCACCCAGAAGCCGATAACTATTTACTCCATACAGGAACCTACCGGGGAGGAACCTGCTAAAAGCACGGTTACTTACAGCATGAAGGCAAATGCCAGTTATACCACCACCCCCGCGGAGGTACGTACGCAAAAGCCGGGCCTGCGGCTGCGCGCGACCGGAAATGCAACCCTTAGTTATATGCCGGATACCAGCCGCCAGCCATTGGTGATCGTGGACGGCAAACCATACCCTTTGGGTAAAGACGGCAACGTTCTGAGCGACCTTGATCCTAACACCATCGAATCCATTCACGTACTGAAGGATCAATCCGCCGCGGCGATCTATGGCCCGGCTGCAAAAAACGGGGTACTGCTCATCTCTACCAAAAAGAATTCCCAGAAACCCAAAGTGGAAGAAGTAGTGGTAACGGGCCGCCCGTCCAAAGCCGCACAGCTGAATGAAGTAACCGTAGTAGGTTATGGCACCAGGCAGCCGCAGGAAGAAGGCCAGCAGCTGAAAGGTGTGGTGGTGAACGGTTATGCGGCCAAACCCGCAGCAACCGTAACCGGGAGTGGCACGGCCGGCATCGGGAAGGATCTATCCGAAGTAGTGGTAGTTGGTTATGCGGTACCTGGACAACAACCGGAAAAAGCGGTGGAAGGCAAACCCACTGAAGTGACGGTGACCGGGTATTCAACGGCCGCGAAAGAACCGGTGAAAACAGTGGAAGGCAGATCGGCCAGGGATACAAAACAAGCGGGAGAAACAACAACCAGCGAGACTAAAAATTCCATTTTAACGCTTGCCAAATCCAATGAGCCCACTACCGGCTTAAGCACGCTTTATCCTAATCCCACCAAAGGCATTGTAAATGTCCTGATCGCGGTTCCTGATGATTCAGCGAACAGTTTCCTGGAAGTAAATGACATGAACGGCAAAACGCTGTACCGCTATTCACTGGCAGGTTTCAAAGGAAATTACAGGGGGCAGGTGGACCTTAGCCGTTATCCCGCGGGCACGTACATCGTCCGGGTGAAACTGCCCGGTGCGGACATGACCTCTAAAATAATAAAGCAATAACTTTTCGAGAATTGATAAAAATGTAATGACGAAACCATGCGGCGGGCTGTTCAGCCTGCCGGGTTCGTAGGAGGAAGCGCCGGAATATCTCAATTCGCGCTGCGGGCGCACCGGAAGCCCAGGTTGGACAAGCCGGAAGAAGGGGTCGTTTTCATCCTCGCAGATACCCTGTAGCCCCTGCAATATTCATCACTGCACATAAAAGAACCGCCACGGATCACCCTTTTTGTATTCCTGGGATCGTCCGACGGATCGTTGGGCGTGCGTGAGCCTTCGGGGTTCAGCGTGCCGGGTTTTACCTGGCTGTAATAGTTGTGGTCGTACCAGTCCGCGGTCCATTCCCATACGTTGCCGGCCATATCGAATAATTTATAACCGTTGGCGGGGAAAGACCTGGCGGGAGCGGTGCCGTAGAAGCCGTCCACCTCGGAATTTTCGTAGGGGAAGTGGCCGTTCCAGATATTGGTCCTGCCTTTGCTCATCTGCGGCGTTTCCGTGCCCCAGGGGAAAGGCTGGTTCTTTAAACCGCCCCGTGCGGCATATTCCCATTCCGCTTCGGTGGGCAGCCTTTTACCGGCCCATTTCGCGTAAGCCTGCGCATCGTCCCAGCTGATATGTACTACGGGGTGCTGTTCTTTGTCTTTAATGTCGCTGCCGGGGCCGTTTGGATGCTGCCAGCTGGCGCCACGCTCAAAGCTCCACCACTGGCTTACGTCGTTCAGGTCTACGGCTGTTGTGGTAGGTACAAATACGAGGGAGCCGGGGAGGAGGTCCAGGCTGTCCGGCTCGGGGGAGCCGGGGGGCATTGAAGCCATGATCTCTTCTTTGGAAATAGGCTTTTCAGCCGTGGTCACGTAGCCGGTGGCCTGTACAAAAGCGGCGAACTCCGCGTTGGTCACCTCATGCTCGTCAATCCAGAAAGAATCGATCTTTACCAGGTGTTTCGGGTATTCGTCCGGGGAGCCGGTATCGTCATCCGCGCCCATTTCGAACTGCCCTGAAGGCACCAGCCGCATGGGGTTCAGCTGCTCCACCACCTGTGGGATGGCGTGTTCTTTCTGGTTGGCGGGTTGGTGGTTACATGCTGCCAGCATTATAGTCAGGGCCAGTGCCTGGCCGGGATATTTCCGTATCATACGGGTACAAATGTACGACCGGGTTGTGAAATTGTTAAATTGTTTCCGGAGTGCCCATGAACGGGCATAATCCGTAACTTGCCCCATCATGGCTTTCACGCGAGAAGATTTTGGACCGGGTTTCAAATGGGGAGTGGTAATCTCCGCTTTTCAGAACGAAGGCTCCCACGACACTCACGGCAAGGGCCTTTCCATCTGGGACGCTTTCCAGGACAGGAAAGGGAGGATCAAAGACCGGACACACGCCCGCATTGCCTGTGACTTTTACAACCGTTACCGGGAAGATATATTCCTGGCCCGTTCCCTCGGTTTTACCGTATTCCGTTTTTCACTTTCCTGGCCACGCATCCTGCCAAAAGGCACCGGCGCGGTGAACCAGGCCGGCATCGATTTTTACCATAAAGTGATCGACACCTGCCTGGAAGCGGGTATGGAACCGTACGTCACGTTGTATCACTGGGACCTTCCGGCGGCGCTGGAGCACAAAGGCGGCTGGTGCCACCGGGGCACCGTATTCGCTTTTGAAGAGTTTGCCCATCTCTGCGCCCGCGCTTACGGGCATAAGGTAAAAAACTGGATCATCCTCAACGAACCTTTTGGTTTTACTTCCCTTGGTTATATGCTGGGAGTGCATGCGCCGGGCAAGTTCGGGCTGAGTTATTTTTTCCCGGCCGTACATCATACCGCCCTGGCGCAGGCCGAAGGCGGGAGGGCGGTACGCGCGGAAGTGCCGGATGCGCGCATCGGCACCACCTACTCCTGTTCACAGATCATTCCGTATACAAACAACGAACGCGACCAACTGGCTGCCCGGCGCGCGGACGCATTGTTCAACCGCCTGTTTATAGAACCCGCGCTGGGCCTGGGTTATCCTACAGACGTATTCCCGTTGCTGAAGCGCATCGGCAGGCGGTATGCGCTCTGGCGCGATTGGGAAAAACTGCCGTTTGATTTTGACTTTATCGGCGTACAGAATTATTTTCCGCTGGTGATCCGCTACAATGCATTTATGCCGTACATACAGGCCTCCGAGGTGAAACCCGCGCAGCGGCGCGTGCCGCAAACCGCGTTGGGTTGGGAAGTGAGCGGAGCGGGGATGTACAGCATATTAAAGCAGTTCGCCGCATACGAAGGCGTAAAAGAGATCATTGTAACAGAAAGCGGCGCGGCCTTTAAAGACGCGCTGGTGGAGGGTGTGGTGGATGATGCGGGGAGGACCGCCTATTTCCAGGAATACCTGGAAGGCGTACTGATGGCTAAAAGGGCGGGAGTGCCCGTAAACGGATATTTCGCCTGGACGCTTACCGATAATTTTGAATGGGCTGAAGGATACAATGCGCGTTTCGGGCTCGTGCATGTGGATCATGACACGCAGGCGAGGACGATAAAAGCGTCCGGCCAATGGTTCCGTGAACTGTTGAATAAATAAATGATCAGCATAAAACACCGGCGGGCAAAAGAAATCCGTTTTTTGGGATTAACGCCGTATAAAGGTTGCTGAGAATCGTATTCCTTTTACCCGCCGGGCTTTTTTATAATTCCTTCCGTTTGAAGAACCAGTTATCTTTTAACCCCAGGTGCAGCACGACATTAAAATAAGTCTCCGTGATCAACCCGTTCGAAGACGTGCCACGCTGCCCGCCTTCCAGCCCCAGGTAATACCTTAAATGGCCGGTTCTGCTGGGCAGGGACGCGCCTACGGATAACCCGAAATCATTGATCTTTTCACCCTTTACCTGTATATAACCCGTGTGATAGCTCAGGCCTGCCTGGATAGACAAATGTTCGACCCTCTTGTCGAAATAATACTTGTAGAAAGAATATTCCATGCCGCCCGCAAAACGTTGGGAGTTCACGTATTTAAAATCCGTGTTTTTGCCATTGAGGCCATCCCATTGCTGGAGGCGGTAATCCGCCATCAGCGAAATACGTTCCTTTCCCATCATGAGCCCGAGGCCGTATTGCGCGGGCAGGTAATAACTGCCGGTATGGTCCTGGCCTTCGTACAGCATGTTGTCGTCCGCGTCGCGGATGGAAAATTCATCTTCGCTTTGGAGGCGGGTTTGCCAGCGGTATGTAGCGCCGGCACCCACTTCCCAGGCGCCTGCCCTGCCTGTGTATTGTAAACCTGCTGTGAAATTAAAACTGCGGTAGAAGTATTTTTTCTCCGTATGGATCTCGTTGTTGCCCAGGCTATCCGTGATCGTTACGGGGCCGAAGAGCAATGCGGAAGACAGTCCCGCGTAGAAGTTCTTTGTAAGTTTTACGCCGTTTGAAAAATAAAGCCGGTTGATGCCGCCGGTGCCTTCAATGGCATTCTGTATCTCCGCGCCGGTGCCGGCAATGCTGGTATTGTTCACCAGTTTAAAATCCACGCGGCTGTAGGGCATTAGCCCAAGGCTCACGCCCCAGCGGGGATTCACTTTGAAGCCCATCGCAAAACGTTTGAAGGAAATATCGCCCGCGCTCTGGCTGATCTCCGAGCTGTTGTACTGGATGGACTTTGCCGCCACGGAGGCTTCAAAAAAGAAGGTCTCCATGGGTATCCGGCCGTAGGAAGCGGGGTTCAGTTCGTTCAGGTAATTGCCGGATGGGCGGGCAATACCCGCGCTGCCTGTACCGAAGTTACGGCTGTAATCTTTTTCTTCCAGGTCGCCGATGCCATAGGCGGAATACAGCGAGTTAACGCCTTTCTGCGCCTGCGCCTGCATGGCCAGCAATATCATACAGCAGCCGATAGTATATGTTCGCATCATTCGTATAACAGGTAATAGATTTTTAATTGTGCGCGGTACTGTTTGCCGTTGCCGTCTCCCACTACAATACGGTTCAGTTGTGTATGGAACTCACTGAAAGGGGCGGCCAGCAGCAGCCCGCGATAAGTGTACACATCGGCCGTCATCATGGCGCGGCAGTATGCCGTCACATCCCAGGAATACTGGTTGTTTTCGGGATAAAGTTTGTCCACGCGGAGGTTCCCGTACTGTACGCCCGCGGCGTCGGAGAGGGTGTCTCCCTGCGTCACGAAATTCTTTTTATCCGCCAGCGTGAGTGTGAGCCTGGGCGGCAGCGGGTAATCCTTGAGGGTGCTGTTGTCCGGCTTTATGACCAGTTCGGCGGACATGATCCGGCCGTAACGCCCCAACTCCTGCAGGGCTGCGATGGAAGGAAAATCGATCCTGGTAACGGCGCCGGTTAAGGGCTGGGAGAATGTTTTATTACCAGTTGCTTCACCGGAAATGCCGTCAGGGCCGGGCTGCAGGCCGGCGATGGCGGTGCCGGTGCGGTCGTACCGGAAAGTATTGAACTGCAGCTCGGGAAGGTTCATGCGGAAGTCGATTGTTTTTTCTTCCACGGTGGTATTCGCGATGTGATAATGCAGGCGCATCACCACGGCGGTATCGTTCATGAGCAGGCGGAATGCGGCGGTATTATTCACGCCGCGGATGCTGAGGCCTTTGAAATAATCGCGCCAGTAGTCTTCGTTCTTCAGGTCGTCCGACTTGTTCCTGATCATTTCAAACAGCTCGATCCCTTTGGCATCGTCCAGCCTCAGGTGAAGGGCTTTGCCGGAAGTGGGGCGGATGTATTGTGTTACATCGGCCAGCGGCGCTGATGCAATGGGGAAGTCCTGGTGGCTGAACAGTGCGAAATATTCGTCCGGCAGCAGCAGCGGGCGGGTGAGCTGGTATACCTGGAAACGCTGCGGCGGGAGGGTGTCCCCATAATAATGCCCGTCCGGCCAGATGACCAGCTCCAGCGAATCATAGATGGCACGGAGGCCGGGTTCGGTTGCCGGTGGAAGGCCCAGGCGGAAAGTGGTGTGCGAAGTGAATTTCCCGAATACAGGGTCGGCGTAGCTGCCTACGAGGCCGGTGCCGGTGCCGGAGGTACGCACGGAGTCCAGCTGCACGGTACGCATCTGCACCTGCAGGGTATCCAGCAGTGAGTATTGCACGTTTCCCCCGTCAACGACATTATCATAAGAAAATCCGCTCTTGTCACAGGCGGTGAGGCAGGCCATTGCGGCCAGTATACTCAACCGCTTCATAAAGCAATGGTTTGTAAGTTGCATAGCTGCGCAATGATAATCAGGTTCACCAGCCTGATGCCGGGGTAATATGCAGGTTCCCTCTTTTTACCGATCATACCCGGATATTTCCCGGCGAGTGGTGTTTTAAGGCGATTTAAGCCCCTTGTGCGGCAAAGCGGCAAAACGCTGTGTTGGCAGATGAAAACGGCTTATTCGTCAGCAAATGCCCATAGTCCGTCTATTTTAAAGTACCCATAACAGTTCCCCGGATAATTTTGGCCGTGATAAAAAAAACTATTGTATGCAGAAAGCAGGAATTTATTGCTGGATACTCGCGGCGCTGCTGGCGGGGTGTTCCAAAGACGATTCATCGGACGATGACGACAACGGTAACTGGAGGGAGCTGAGCGAGCTGGCCGGGGATCCCCGGGCGGAAGCCGTATCGTTCGTGATAGGGGACACCGCTTACATCGGCACGGGCTTTAACGGGGAGGATTATTTAAGGGATTTCCTGAAGTATACCCCCCGCAGCGGCTGGACGCAGATCGCGGACCTGCCGGCGGCGGCGGATGCGCGCAGCAGCGCCGTGGCCATGGTGATCGGGCAGACGGCCTATGTGGGCACCGGGCAGAATGAACTGGGTTACCGCCTGAATGACTTCTGGTCCTATACTCCGTCCAAAGGTTACTGGGAAAAAAAGGCGTCGCTCATAGGCCCCAACCCTTCACTGGAGCTTAACCGTAAAGATGCCGTGGCATTCGCGCTGAAAGGCAATGGCTACGTAGCCACCGGTTATCATAACGGCGCGTTGAAAGACGTATGGATGTATTCGCCTGGTGAAGACAAATGGTATCCCCGCCAGTCTTTTGAAGGCACCAAACGTACCGAAGCCGTGGCGTTTGTGATCCAGGACAAGGCATACATCGTAACAGGTGTGAACAACAGTGAGAACAAGATCGATTTCTGGGAATATCATCCCGATGAAGATGACTGGGTGGAGCTGCGCGAAATTGCCAACACAAACGATGACCAGGATTATGACGATGATTACGACATGGCCTGCAGCAATGCAGTGGCATTTGTAAAAAACAACAAGGCTTATATCAGCACCGGTACCAAAGGCGGGCTTTCCAAACTTACCTGGGAATACAATCCCGCTACTGACATGTGGCTGCAGTTAAGGGAATTTGAAGGTGTGGCGAGAACGGGCGCTGTGGGTTTTACGCTGGGCAACGTGCTGTACCTGTCCACCGGCCGCAGCAGCGGTTCCTACTTCGATGATCTTTACAGCTTCGATCCGGACGAAACTTATAACGAAGACGATTGATCTTACCATCCGCACTATCACTTATGAGGAAATTATGCTTATCAGCAGCCGTTGTATTGATACTGCTGGCATGCCGCCGGCAGTCAATACTGAGGCTCACGACAGAACAAACGCAGCATGGGTGGGCTTACAGGATCACCAAAAAAGGGGAACCGCTTATTTACCAGGAAAACATACCCGCCATTCCTGGTTTTCATCCGTTCAGAAGCAGGGAAGACGCGCAACGGACCGGCCAACTGGTGTTATCTAAACTGGAAAACCGCAAGTGGCCTTCGCTCAGTATAAGAGAAGTGGACAGCCTTCAACTCACTCGGTAACTTTAACACTTGCTTAAGAGTATCGGCAGCTCTTTTAACACTTGCTTAAGAGTATGTGAAGTAAGTTTATCGCCGATTCACACCTATGATCAGTATCAGGCATATTTTCAGGAACAAATTAGTGCTGGTGGCCGCTCATGTGGCTGCATGGACCTGTCTTTTCCTGTTCCCTTTTTTTATATACCGCATCAGGGTGGAAGATCATTCCTTTTACCTGAAAGAAGCGATCAACACGTTATTTATCATCGGGCTTTTTTACCTGAATATATACGTGCTGATACCACGCTTTTTCACACTGAAACGGATCGGCATCTATATCGGTTTTGTGATGCTTTCGCTGTTGTTCATCGGCGCGCAGCAGGCGCTGGTGGAGTACCAGTTCATGAAAAGGATCATGGCGTTTAAGATGGGCGCTGTGGGCATGGCGGTGACAGGCCCGGGCATGATGCTGCCCGCGCGGGGCAAGATGCTGATCACCGGCGGCGCTATCATGGACGATGATCAGGGGCCGGAGCTGCATATTGCGCAATTTGCACGCCCGTCTCCCGGGTGGCGCAGGCGGGCTATCCTGGACTACAGGAACTCCAGGCCCGTGATAGCGACCGTTGGGATGGATTCTATGGCTACCATGACCGCCACTATGGCCGCGCCTGCCACGCCTTTTGGAGACAGGCTGTTCATCCGGCATTTCTTTTTCCCGGAGATATTCCGCAAGAGCGCCACGTTCACGCTGCTGATGCTGTTTATGAGCGGGTTTATCAAAATAGGATTAGAGTGGTTCAAAAGTGAAAAACAAAGAGAAGAGCTGAAGCTGGCCAACCTGAATGCGGAGCTGAAGTTCCTGAAGTCGCAGATCAATCCGCACTTTTTATTTAACAGCCTGAACACGATCTATTCACTGGCGCATCGCCGCTCGCCGGAGACGGAACATGCGCTGGTAAAGCTTTCCAATATCCTCCGGTATATGATCTACCAGAGCAACGAGGATAAGGTACAACTGAGCAGCGAGCTGCGGTACCTGCAGGATTACATTGACATACAACGCTTACGCATGACGCGCAACATACCCGTGGAATTCAGCCAGGATGGCGATGCCTCGGGGCTTGAAATTGCGCCGATGCTGCTGATCCCCTTTGTGGAGAATGCGTTCAAACACGGGGTCAGCTACAGGGAAGAAGCATTCATCAACATCCGCCTGCACATAGAGCCAGGGGGCATTCTGCACCTGGTGGTGCGCAACCGGTTGTTCAAACAGCGGGTGGCGGAAAAAGGGGGAGTAGGTTTAAACAATGCACTGAAACGGTTGAGTTTATTATATCATGATGCACATACCATAACTGTCCGCGAGCATGGAGATGAATATATTGCTGACCTTAAAATTGCATTGAAACATGATGAAGTGCTTAGCGTTGGATGATGAGCCGCTGGCTCTGGAGATCATTGCAGATTTTGCCGCCAAGGCGCCTGTGCCCATGCAGCTGAAAACTTTCGAGAATGCTGCGCTCGCCTTGAAATATCTGCAGGAAGAGCCTGTGGACCTGATCTTCCTTGACATTAAAATGCCGGACATTACCGGCATACAATTCCTTAAATCGCTGAAACATCCGCCGATGGTGATCTTCACCACCGCTTACGAAGAGTATGCGCTGGATGGGTTTGAGCTGGATGTGGTGGATTATTTATTGAAGCCTATTCCTTTCGAACGGTTTATGAAAGCGGTGACCAGGGCGCAGGAATATTTCAGCGTACTGCAGCCGCGGCCGACGGAAACCGATTATATCTTCGTCAAAACAGAGTACAAGATCATCAAGATCAATCTGGAAGATATCCTTTACATCGAAGCCCTGAAAGATTACATTAAGATCTACACAGCGCACCAGCCGGTGCTTACGCTCAAAAGCCTGAAGTCATTCGAAAGCCGTCTTCCCAAAGACAAGTTCATGCGCGTGCACCGCAGCTATCTTGTAGCGATGAACAAGATCAATTCCGTGGAGCGGAATACGGTGATGATCGCAAACCAGTCCATCCCGATCAGTGAAGGATACAGGGACCGGTTTTATGATGTGATCACGCGGTATTCGTGATGAGTGAGTCTGCCATCGTGAAAAGAAATATGTGAAAATTGCTTCCCCCTTTCTGAATCGGTTTTGTGTCTTAATAGATAGAAAACCTATTAGACATGACTTCATTTTATGACTTGGATTATCTCATTGAATTGAATGAGAAGAGACTGGAGCAATATGCCAGCGCTTATCAAAAGTATTTGGAAAGATTTACCGTTCTCTTAGTGATCTATTCCGCGTTTGCGATCTTTTTAGTACCTATTATTGAGGCAATATACTTCTCTGATGTTGGCTGTTATTGGCTGCATAGTTTGTCTTTTTATGTTTTTGTATTCTTGGTTGGATATTCGCTGTTTTATACGGTAAGGCTTTTGATACCTACGGACGTCCGGCATCTTCTGGAACCGCGGGACTACTATCTGACGCAACGGGAGAAGTATGAGGCCATAAACGAAGATCAAAGCCAAACCGATTCGTTTCTGAAAGCGGCGTATATTTATGAATTGCAGATCGCAGTGAACATCAACAGACTGAACCTGGAAAGAAAAACGTTGTTCTACCGCAAGGCGTTTTCATTGGGCGCATTTGCCATAATACCTTATGTCGTATGTTTAGGCTTTCATTTAGGAACTAAGAAAGATGATATTCAGAAGGTAGAAATTGTTAATAAATTCAGTAACTTTATAAAAACGCCATAAAATGGTAAAGGAAAAAAACAAATTGCAAGAAAAGGAGTCGTCCAAACCCATTATTAACTTACCCGGGATTAGAAATGAAATGGTTAAAGATCCAGGCTATTTTGCTATCACAGAAGGCTTTTATTTTGGCTTTGTGAATGATTTCTGGCAGGGAATAAAAAAAGTATTACATAAAATAGGCGTTCTGTAGGAACGTACTTCTTTTTATATCAAACAAAAACCGCTTCAGCCCTACGGCCCAAGCGGTTTTTTTAATTATTCATCCTTCAGATCAATCAGATCAACTCCTTCAACTTCTCCACCACCTTATCCACCTCTTCCTTCGTGTTATGCCTTGAGAACGAGAACCGCACCGCGACCCTGTTGGGATCATTGTTGATGGCGCGGATCACGTGAGAGCCTGCATCCGCACCGGAGGTACACGCGCTGCCGCCTGATGCGCAGATGCCGTTGATGTCCAGGTTAAAAAGCAGCATTTCGCTCTTTTCAGACTTGGGGAAAGAAGCGTTCAGCACGGTGTAAAGGCTGCGGCCAAAGAGGTCGCCGTTGTAGCTGAAGCCGGGAATATGTTTTTGCAGCTGCTCTGCCATGTACAGGCGGAGGCTGTTGATATACTGGCTATGTTCTTCGAAGTGTTCGGTGGCAAGCTCCAGCGCTTTGGCAAAACCGACGATGCCGTACAGGTTTTCCGTGCCTGCGCGCATGTTCCTTTCCTGTGAGCCGCCCTGGATGTAGGGAGTGATCTTGACATTTTCGTTGATATAAAGAATGCCCACACCTTTCGGGCCATGGAACTTATGACCGGCCCCGTTGATGAAATGAACGGGTGTGTTGCGCAGGTCGAAAGGGTAGTGGCCTACGGTCTGTACGGTGTCCGAATGGAAAATGGCATCGTATTCCTTGCAAAGGTTGCCTACGGCGTGGAGGTCCAGCAGGTTGCCGATCTCGTTGTTCGCATGCATGAGGGATACGAGGCATCTTTCTTTGGAGCCGGCCAGCAGGGCGCGGAGGTCTTCCATGTCCACGTGGCCGTCAGGCAGCAGCTTCACCCAGGATACTTTCACGTCTTCCTTGTGGCCGGCGTTCTCTACCGTATGAAGGGTGGCATGGTGCTCGATGGGGGAGGAAATGAGGTGGCGGCAGCCGAGGTCGCGGATGGCGGCGGTAATAGCGGTATTGCTGCTTTCCGTGCCTCCGGAGGTGAAAAATATCTCGCCGGGGTGCGCTCCGAGTATCTTTGCAACGGTCTTACGGGCATTTTCAATTCCCAGGCGCGATTCGCGTCCATAGGAGTAAATGGAGGACGGGTTGCCGAACTTTTCGGTCATATAAGGCAGCATCGTGTCCAATACTGCCTTGTCAAGCGCCGTGGTGGCGGCATTGTCGAAGTAGATCCTTTCCAATTTCTTGCGGTGGTTTGGTTTTTGACTAAAAGCGCCACAAATTTAAGGAATTAGCCATAAACAAAAACGGATGACGGTCTATTCCGTCATCCGCTCATGTATATTTAAGTCTATAGGAATTATATAAATTCCTTAATGTCCTGCATGATCTTGCGGGCAATGTTGTCCGCGGTGGTCTCATTCTGGCTTTCCGCATAGATACGGATGATAGGCTCCGTATTGGAAGTGCGCAGGTGCACCCAGTCCTTGTCGAATTCGATCTTCAGGCCGTCTTCTGTGTTCTGGGGCTGGTTTTTATACTTACCCTTGATCTTTTCGAAGATCTCTTTTACGTCAATCCCTTTGTCCAGTTCGATCTTATTCTTGGAAATAAAATAGTCCGGATAGGAATTGCGGAGGGCTTTCATGCTCTTTTTGGTCTGGGCCAGGTGGCTCAGGAACAGGCCGATGCCGATGAGGGCATCGCGGCCGTAATGCAGGTCCGGTACAATGATGCCGCCGTTGCCTTCGCCGCCGATCACGGCGTTTACGGCTTTCATGCGGTTCACCACGTTCACTTCGCCTACGGCTGAAGGATGGTATTCACCACCGTTTTTGAGGGTGATGTCTTTCAGGGCCTGCGTAGAGCTGAGGTTGGACACGGTATTGCCTTTCCTGTGTTTCAGCACATAATCCGCAACGGCCACCAGGGTATATTCCTCGCCAAACATGCTGCCGTCTTCGCATACAAAACAAAGGCGGTCCACGTCGGGGTCCACGGCGATGCCGAAGTCCGCCTGCGTTTTATTCACCTCGTTGGAGAGCGCTGTCAGGTTTTCGGGGAGGGGCTCGGGGTTATGGGAAAACTTGCCGTTCACTTCGCCGAACAGTACGGTTACTTCATCCACGCCCAGGGCTTTCAGCAAAGCGGGAACGTAAATGGCGCCGGTGGAGTTTACAGCGTCCACCACCACTTTGAAGTTGGCGGCTTTGATGGCGGCCACGTCTACCAGCGGGTAGTTCACGATCAGGTCCACGTGTTTCTGGAGGTAAGTATCGTCCGTGCGATAGGTGCCGAGCTTTGATACGTCCGCAAATACAAAATCTTCTTTGGCTGCGATGTCCAGCAGTTCCGCGCCGTCCGCTCCGGAGATGAATTCGCCTTTGGCGTTCAGCAGTTTCAGGGCGTTCCATTCCCTGGGGTTATGGCTGGCGGTAAGAATGATGCCGCCTGCGGCCTGCTCCATGGTTACGGCAATTTCTACCGTGGGAGTAGTGCTCAGGTCCAGGTCCACCACGTCAATACCCAGGCCATTCAAAGTGGATACCACAAGGTTTTTGACCATTTCTCCGGAAATGCGTCCGTCCCGCCCGATCACTACCTTCCTGTTCTCGGCGTTTTGCCTCAACAGCCAGGTGCCATAGGCGGCGGTGAATTTCACAACATCAAGGGGAGAAAGGCCTTCTCCCGGTTTACCGCCGATCGTTCCACGAATGCCCGAAATTGATTTAATCAGTGCCACAATTGTTGGATTTTTTTAGGACTGCAAAGATAGTCGATTAGAACTTTATCCCACCTGTTAATTTGCCGTGAACAAAGCATTAAATACTAGTTACCGCATTTAGGCTATATTTGCAGCTACGTATAAAATTTAACGAGAATATAATATAATGATTCATCTTTGGTCGCGTATACCCAGGTACATCCGGTATATATTCATGCAAACCCTGTACCTTTTCGGATTCCTGGTTTTCTGGCGCGTGATCTTCTACAGCTTCTTTTTTACCAGCACCATTCATGACGCCGCTGTGATCATGAGGGCCTGGGGCCTCGGGCTGAAGTTCGACCTGCGGCTCACGCTCATCCTCATGATCCCCATGGGCCTCATTGCAGTGATTGCGCGGGACAGGCTTTTTGGCACCGGCGCGCTCCGCCGCATCAATTACTGGTATTTTTTCATCATATATCTCCTGCTTACCCTCTTTTACGTGACGGACCTGGGGTATTACAGTTACCTCGGCCTGCGGATAGACCCTTCTGTTATGCGATTCCTGGCGCCGGGAGAAAGGCTTACCAATGCCCGCATGCTCTGGGAAAGTTACCCCATAATTTGGGGCGTATTGGGCATTGTACTGCTGCTGGCGTTGATAAACTGGAGTGTGCGCTGCATTTTCCGCCGTTACGCAGGCAAAGAAGGTATAGCGGTGCGCCCTCGCCGGTATGCCGTATGGGTGGTAGTACTGGTATTGCTTTTCAGCGCCGGGATATACGGGAATGTGGCTTATTTCCCTCTCCGGTGGAGCCAGGCCATGTTCACGCGGGACAACGGCATCACCAGCCTTGCTCTTAACCCGGTCACCTATTATATATCCAACCTTTCCGTGCGGGAAGAGTCGTTTGACCGGAAGCTGACCAGGCAGTATTATGAGCCTGTAGCGGAATACCTGGGGGTGGACAATCCCGACCCTGAAAAACTGAATTACGCCCGGAGCTTTCCGGGAGACAGCTTGAAGCCACGCCAGAACGTAATCATCGTAATGCTGGAATCGGGGGGCGCGGCCATGATGAGCATGTTCAACAATCCCATGCAAGCCACGCCCAACCTGCAAAAACTGGCGGACGAAGGGCTTTTCTTCGAAAATTTTCATGTGCCCGCTATGAGCACAGCCCGGACCGTTTTTGGCGTAACCACCGGCCTGCCGGATATATTCAAGTTCAAAACTGCCAGCCGCCACCCGACCATTGTGGACCAGCGGGTGATCATGGACCAGTTCGACGGCTATGAAAAATATTACCTTCTTGGAGGAAATACCAACTGGGCCAATATCCGCGCGGTGTTCACCAATAATGTCAATGGCATAAAGATTTACGAGGAAGGTTATTTCAAAGCGCCAAAGGCGGACGTATGGGGCGTTTCGGACTTCGACCTCATCACCGAGTCCGACGAGATATTTAAAGCGGCGCATGACCGGAAACAGCCGTTCATCGCCTACCTGCAAACGGCGGATAACCATGAGCCTTATACCACTACCGAAGGAAAAGGGGATTTCAGGAAACTGACGGGAAAAGATATTGATGTGGCGGCTTTTAACAAAAGCGGTTTCCTCTCCATAGACCAGCTGAACGCCCTGCGTTATATGGACTATAACATTGGTTACCTCATGGAAAAGGCCGCGCAGAGCGGTTACCTGGACAATACCATTTTTGTGTTCTTCGGCGATCACAGCGCCCGGCTTAACCCGTTCAAACACATGCCCTTGCCGGAATACGAGATGGGCACCTTCGTGGATCATGTGCCCTGCATCATCTATAACCCGAAGCTGCTGAAACCGCGGAAGATCACCCGCATGGGCAGCCTGCTGGACGTGTATCCCACCGTGGCGAGGCTGGCCGGCATCCCTTTTACGAACTATACCATGGGTGTGGATATGCTGGACACCACCTACCAGGGAGAACGGTATGCCTTTATCACTTACACGCGCAACCTGCAATCGTTTTATGCATTACAGGGCCAGCAGTATCTTTGCGAGATCGGACTGGAATCGGGCGAGATGAAATTATACGACCTGAAAGCCGATCCATTCAGAGATATAAAGGATCAGCGGCCTGAAATTGCGGCCGGCCTGGATAAATTAACGCGGGGTTTTTACGAAAGCTCCCGATATTTGATGTTTAACAACAAGAAACCGAGATAATACAGCGCACGAGAATGGAAGTTCCGAAACAATGGTTCAAAGACTGGTTTAATTCACCTTATTATCACCTTTTGTACAGCAACAGGGATGAGAGGGAAGCGTCTTCATTTATTGACAAACTGGTGGAATACCTGCACCCGGCGCCCGGCGCCCTTATGCTGGACGTGGCCTGCGGCAAGGGCAGGCATGCCAAATATCTCGCGGACAAAGGATTTAACGTAACCGGCATAGACCTCTCCGAGGAAAGTATCGCGGCCGCCCGCAAGCTGGAGAATGAACATCTCAGTTTTTTTCAGCACGATATGCGCCTGCCGTTCAGGATCAATTACTTCGACGTAGTGTTTAACTTCTTCACCAGCTTCGGGTATTTCGAAACGCGCCATGAGAACGACAATGCGCTGCGTACCCTGGCAAACTCCATGAAACCCGGGGGAAGACTGGTGCTGGACTACCTGAACAGCCCCTACGTAGCCGCCCACCTGGTAGAAAATGAGGTGAAAGAGCTGGACCATGTGGTGTTTGACATTCACCGGGAAATGGAGGGCAGCAAATTCCTCAAAAAGATCCACATACTCGATAAAAAACAATTACTGCGCGCCACTTTTACCGAAAGCGTGAGCGCTTTCAGACGGAAGGACTTTGAGGAAATGTTCGCGCTGCAGGGATTGCGGATCACCGACGTGTTCGGTGACTATCATTTTAATATCTTCGATGAGGAGCACTCCCCGAGGCTTATTCTTATTGCACAAAAACCGCTTGGCTGATGAACGACCTGCTTACCTGGGACCTGAAGCTGTTCTTTTATATCAATGGCAAATGGACGAACGGGTTATTTGATTTCCTGCTGCCCTGGATGCGCGAGCCGTATTTCTGGGCGCCGCTGTACCTGTTCCTGCTGATCTTTGTACCGTATAACTTCCGGTGGAGGGGTTTTTTCTGGCTGGTGTTTTTTATCATCACTTTCGCCATTACGGATCAGTCCAGCTTGTTTTTCAAGAACCTGGTGGGTCGCCTGCGGCCGGGAAACGACCCGGTGATAGCCCCGTACGTGCGGGTGCTGGTGGATTATTATCCCCGGAGCGGCAGTTTTACGTCCTCCCACGCCGCCAACCATTTCGGGCTGGCGATGTTTTCTTTTATAACTTTAAGACCCCAGATCGGGAAATGGGCCTGGCTTTTTTTCGTGTGGGCGGCCGTGATAGGTTATTCACAGGTATACGTAGGCGTGCATTACCCGCTTGATATTGTGGGCGGTGCGCTGCTGGGTATGCTGGCCGGCCTGCTGAGCGGAGGGTTTTTTCAACGAAGGATCAGACTGGAGCTGGAACAGACAACATGAACTTAACATACCTGATATTAATACTGGCCGCCACCATCGGCGGGGGTATGATCCCCATGCTTTTCAGAAAGGTGCACCCCAATCTGCCTATTTACCTGCTGGCATTTACGGGCGCTTTTCTTTTCGGGATCACTATTATGCATCTACTCCCCGAAGTGTACCACGAGCTGGGGCATTCCGCGGGCATTTATATCGTCCTGGGCTTCTTTTTACAGGTTTTTCTACAGCAGTTGAGCCACGGTATGGAGCATGGGCATACCCATCTGCCATCCACCGGCGGCGGCCATCAGCATGTGGCGGTGCTGCCGCTGCTCATAGGCTTGTCCATACATGCTTTTATGGAAGGTATCCCTTTGGGGTTCCATTACGAGGACCAGTCCGCCCTTCCCTCCCTGATGCTGGGCGTCATGGCGCATAAAGTGCCGGAAGCGCTCACCCTGATCACCGTGATGATACATGCGCATCAGTCAAAGACGCAATTATGGAGGATACTGGTTATTTTTTCATTGATCACTCCTTTATCCGCTATACTCGCCGCGCAGCTGGGCAGGGAATTTGAAGTTGTCACAAATTCGCTGGTATACCTGGTGGCATTGGTTGTAGGTGCCTTTCTGCACATCTCCACCACCATCTTTTATGAAAGCGGAACCAAACATCATGAACTGAGCCGTCAGAAGGTGTTGGCCATCGCAGCCGGCATCACTTTAGCTTTTGTTACACTGATATTTGAATAATTAATTATTTTTAGGCTTAATATTATGGAAGTCGTCATTATCCTCGTCCTTATTTTGCTCAACGGTATCTTCTCAATGGCGGAGATAGCCCTGGTTTCCGCACGAAAAGTGCGGCTTGAGAATTCAGCCAGGCAAGGGGACGAAAAAGCCAAAGCCGCTCTTAAATTATCCAATAGCCCGGATACATTCCTTTCTACCGTACAGATAGGGATTACGCTGATCGGTATTTTAACCGGTTTGTACTCCGGCGAACAGCTGAAAGAGGACGTAAAAGCCTTTTTCCTGGACATCCCGCTCCTGGCCGCTTACGCCAATGGCCTTGCCACTGCCGTGATCGTAATAGGCGTCACCTATTTCACCCTCGTACTGGGGGAGCTGCTGCCCAAAAGGATAGGGCTGGCAAACCCCGAAGCGATCGCGAAACTGGTGGCCAAGCCCATGTACTTCATTTCCCGCCTTACTTTCCCCTTCGTATGGCTGTTGAGCCGCTCCACCACCGCGCTGGTAAAGATCATCGGGCTCAAACGCTCGTCTGACAGCAATGTGACGGAAGAGGAGATCAAGGCGATCATCTCCGAAGGCACTTCATCAGGCGCCATCGAGGAAACCGAACAGGAGATCATCGAACGCGTGTTCCACCTCGGGGACCGCAATATCACCTCCCTTATGACCCACCGGACGGATATCATCTGGCTGGACATCCACGAGGAAGGAGAAAGCTACAAACGTAAGATCAAAGCCGCCCCGCACTCTGTTTACCCCGTATGCGAGGGCCAGATAGACCATATCAAAGGCATTCTGACCATCAAAGACCTTTATGCCGCCGGAAACCTGGCTGTGCTGAGGGACATTATGCGCAAACCCCTCTTCATCCCGGACAACAATACCGCCTACCAGGTGCTGGAGAAGTTTAAGGAAACCCAGGTACACGCCGCTTTTATCGTGGACGAATACGGCACTTTCCTGGGTATGATCACCCTGAACGACATCCTGGAAGCCATCGTGGGCGATATGCCCGAAACCGGCCAGGATGATTACAACATGATAAAACGGGATGATGGCTCCTATCTCATTGACGCTCAGATACCTTTCTACGATTTTCTCAGTGAATTTGACATGGAAGACCTCATGGCGGAGTTCGAACAGGAGTTCGATACCCTGGCCGGCTTTATCCTTCATCACCTGGAGCATATTCCCCAAACGGGTGAAAAACTGGAATGGAGGGACTTTACCTTCGAAATTGTAGATATGGACGCCCACCGTATTGATAAAATATTAGTGACTCCCCCTGAAAATATAGCAGAAGAGTAATACATTTACATCAGAAAACGCTGTCCGGCAGCGTTTTCATGTGTTTGACGCCGACTATATAACCGAAAGAACGGGAACCTGCAACAGCGAATAAACTAGTTGAATGCCAAGCCGGTAACAATAAAGTTATCAGTGATAAAAATTTTATAGGGGATATTAGAAAAAATCCGTCTTTATACTATTTTTGAGCACTTTTTTACATAAACAAATAATTTAATTTAAGATAATGGTCGTACTTGGAAGTAAGGTGCTTTCTTTGGAAGAAGTGCATAGAGTACTGTTTGAAGGGGAGGAGCTTGTTTTGGACGAAGCCGCTGTAAAGAATGTGAATGACAACTTTGAGTTCCTGAAAAATTTCTCATCAAAAAAGCTCATTTACGGCATAAATACAGGTTTTGGCCCGATGGCCCAATACCGCATCCCTGAAGAGGATACTTTCCAGCTGCAATACAACCTGATCCGCAGCCATAGCTCAGGAGCCGGCAAATGCCTTGCTCCCGTGCTCACCAAAAGCCTCATGATAGCGCGCCTCAGCAGCTTCATGCAGGGTTTCTCCGGGGTGCACACAGACCTTGTGTACCTCCTGCGCGATATGATCAACCACAACATTTACCCTTGTATATATGAACACGGCGGCGTAGGCGCCAGCGGCGATCTCGTGCAGCTTGCCCATCTCGCCCACGCACTGATCGGCGAAGGCAACGTGCTGTATGAAGACGAGATCCACCCGGCAGCCGTGATATTTGCACAGCTTGACCTCAAACCGCTGGACGTGCACATCCGCGAAGGCCTCGCCGTGATCAACGGTACCTCCGCTATGACGGGCATTGCCCTGGTGAACATCATCGAAGCGCGCAAACTCCTGCTCTGGAGCTGTAGTCTCAGCGCCATGATCAACGAAGTGGTGGAGGCGTTTGACGATCACCTGAGTCATGAGCTGAACGTAGTGAAACGCCACAACGGCCAGAACAAAGTGGCCGAAATGATGCGCGGTATGCTGCAAGGCAGCAAAATGATCCGCCACAGGCCCGATCACCTGTATAAAGAACTGGAAGAGGAGATATTTAAAGATAAAGTACAGGAATATTATTCGCTGCGCTGTGTGCCGCAGATCCTGGGTCCCATTTATGATACCCTCGTACATGCGGAAAATATCGTGGTGGGCGAGCTGAACTCGGTAAGCGACAATCCTGTGGTGGACCACCGTGCGAAGAACGTATTCCACGGCGGCAACTTCCATGGCGATTACATTTCGCTGGAGATGGACAAAGTGAAGATCGCCATGACGAAACTCTCCATGCTGAGCGAGCGCCAGCTGAATTACCTGCTGAACGACAAGCTGAACCACAAGTTTCCGCCGTTTATGAACCTCGGCAAGCTGGGCTTCAACTTCGGGATGCAGGGCGTACAGTTCACCGCTACATCCACCGTGGCGGAAAACCAGACCCTGAGTTTCCCCATGTATATACACAGCATCCCCAACAACAATGATAACCAGGATATCGTAAGCATGGGCTGCAACGCGGCACAGATGACCTACAAAGTGATAGAGAACACCTTCGAAGTGCTTACCGTGCAGGTAATGACCCTGCTGCAGGCGGTGGATTACCTCAATTGCCAGGAGCGCCTGGCGGGCTTCTCGCACAAAATCTATCAGGACATCAGGGCTATTTTCCCTAAATTTATTGAAGACGCTCCACGCTATGCTGATGTGCAGAAGATCAAAGCCTATCTGATGCGCCATGAACCTTCCCTGACGGAACCTGCCGTGGAGAAAAAACCTAAATCATCACCCGTACAATAATAGCAGAGAAGAATAAACATAAATAAGAACTGATGAAGCCGTAAGGCTCCATGAGACGAATAAAAAAAGACAAATAAGATCGAATGAAATGTGCTTTAGTAACAGGAGGTTCCAGGGGAATAGGAAGGGCGGTATGTATTAAACTGGCGGAACAGGGATATCACATCCTGATCAATTATAAAGGCAACACGGCTGCCGCGGAAGAAACGCTGGCAGCGGTACGCGCTAAAGGGACCGATGGCACCCTGATGCAGTTCAATGTGGGAAAGGAAGAAGAAGTGCAGAACGTATTGGGTGCATGGATAGACGCGAATAAAGACAAACAGATAGAAGTACTGGTGAACAATGCCGGCATCCGCCAGGATATGATGATGTTCCAGATGAGCACGGAAAATTGGAAAAACGTGATCGAGTCCAGCCTTGACGGGTTCTTTTACGTGACCAAACTGGTGCTCACCGGTATGTTGCTGAAACGTTACGGCCGTATTGTGAACATGGTGTCTTTGAGCGGCCTGAAAGGCACGCCCGGGCAAGTGAACTACAGCGCGGCCAAAGCCGGCCTGATAGGCGCCACCAAAGCGCTGGCGCAGGAAGTGGCCAAACGTAACGTAACGGTGAACGCTATTGCACCGGGTTTTATCAAAACGGACATGACGGACGGCCTGCCTGAAAAGGAACTTTCCGCCATGGTACCCATGCAACGTTTCGGAACGGCGGAGGAAGTAGCGGAAGCAGTGGCTTTTTTCGCTTCAAAAGGAGCGTCTTATATCACGGGAGAAGTGCTGAATATCAACGGCGGCCTTTACTCCTGATCAGGATACAGAGAAAAAATATTGTTTGGCCCGCATCCAATTAGCGGCATACAAAGATTAAAGCGCATGAACAGAGTAGTGATAACAGGAATCGGCATTTACTCCTGCATCGGCAAAGACCTGGAAGAGGTCCGGGAATCACTGTTCCAGGGCCGTTCCGGCATTGTGCTGGACGCAGAGCGCAAGCAGTTCGGCTACCGCTCCGGCCTTACCGGCTATGTAGCCCGTCCTGAACTGAAAGGACTGCTTGACCGCAGGGCCCGGCTGATGATGCCGGAGCAGGCGGAATATGCTTATATGTCCACCCGCGAGGCGCTCGCCAATGCCCGCATGGACCAGGATTATATCGACACAAAGGAAGTAGGCCTGCTGTTTGGCAACGACAGCTCCGCCAAACCTATCATAGAAGCCACGGACATCATCCGTGAGAAAAAAGACACCATGCTGGTGGGCTCCGGCTCCGTGTTCCAGACCATGAACTCCACCGTGAACATGAACCTGGCCACGATCTTTAAGCTCAAGGGCGTGAATTTCAGCGTGAGCGCGGCCTGCGCCAGTGGTTCCCATGCTATCGGCCTTGGTTATATGTTTATCCGCAACGGCCTGCAGGATGCGGTGATCTGCGGCGGCGCACAGGAAGTGAACAAATACGCGATGGGCAACTTTGACGCTATTGCGGCGTTTTCCGTAAAAGAAGACGAACCTACCAAAGCTTCCCGCCCCTTTGACCGCGACCGTGACGGCCTGGTGCCCAGTGGTGGCGCGGCCACGGTGATACTGGAAAGCCTCGAATCCGCCCAGCGCAGGGGAGCTGCTATCCTCGGCGAGGTGTTGGGGTATGGTTTTTCCAGCAACGGCGCCCACATCAGCAATCCCAGCGTGGACGGGCCCATGCGCAGCCTCGAAATGGCCCTGCGCGAATCCGGCCTGAACGCTTCAGAGATCGGGTACATCAACGCCCACGCCACCTCCACCCCCGCGGGCGACGCCAGTGAGGCCAAAGCCCTGGCCGCGATCTTTGAAAGCAGCAAAACCCCCATCAGCTCCACCAAAAGCATGACCGGGCACGAATGCTGGATGGCCGGCGCCAGCGAGATTGTTTACTCCATGCTCATGATGCAGAACGACTTCATAGCCCCGAACATCAATTTCGAGAACCCGGATGAAGATTCAGCCCGGTTAAATATCATCACGAATACAATTAATAAAAACTTTAATATATTTTTGTCTAATTCTTTTGGCTTTGGAGGGACAAACTCCTCCCTGGTAGTCAGGAAATGGCAATAAAAACCGGTATGCGGTGGTTATGGGCATAATTTGTATAATTTTGCCGGTAGCAGAGCCCCATATTGAGAAACGGGAATGCTTATTTGTCTAATCAACCTATATCTGGAGAACACACTTTTTTTTATGGAAATTAACGAGATTATCACACGAACGAATGCTTTTCTGGCAGAGGAATTTGAAGTTGCCGTGGAAAGCATTACCCCCGGGGCCGATCTGAAGGCCACGCTGGAGCTGGACAGCCTGGACTATATAGACCTGGTGGTGGCTATTGAGAATAACTTTGGTTTTAAAGTTAAACCCGAAGACTTTCAAGGTATTGTTACCTTCCAGGACTTCTATGATTATGTAATTGCCCGTGTTAAACAAAAAGAGTTGGTATAATGCCATCCTGGCAGGGTAAGTCCAAAGGAAATAAGCTGGGGTATAGGATCTTTATTGGTGTATTGCGTTATGGAGGAGTACGGCCGGCTTATTTTCTCCTGGGATTTGTTGCAAGTTACTACTGCCTTTTCTCCTATCGCTCTTCCAAATCCATTTTCCAGTATTTTCACAGAAAGGTTGGCTTCGGCCGTTTCCGCTCTTTCATTAGCGTGTACCGCAACTATTACGTGTTCGGGCAAACGCTGATAGACAAGATCGTGGTAATGGCGGGCATTCCCAACCGGTTCAGCTTCCGGTTTGACGGGGAAGAACACCTTCACGGGGTTGTTTCCGGCCAGAAAGGAGGCATTCTGCTCAGTGCCCACCTGGGTAACTGGGAAGTGGCCGGCCACCTGTTCACCCGTCTTAATACCCGTATCAATATCGTGATGTTCGACGGGGAGCATGAAAGGATTAAAAATTACCTGGAAGGCATAACAGGGGGGAGGAATGTAAATGTAATTGTTTTAAAGGACGATTTATCGCATATTTACGCCATCCACGATGCGCTGAGCAAGCAGGAACTGGTGTGTATGCATGCGGACCGCTTCCTGGAAGGAAATAAAACAGCGGAAATGCCGTTTCTCGGGGAAGCCGCGCGCTTCCCGGTTGGCCCTTTCCTGCTGGCTTCCACTTTCAGGGTGCCGGTTTCGTTCGTTTTTGCTTTTAAGGAAACCAGCAAACACTACCACCTGTATGCAACCCCGCCCAAAACATACCAGGGCGCAAAACAGGGAGGGCTCGAAGCATCCATGAAGGATTTTGTGGCGGTAATGGAAGAGAAAGTGCGGCAGTATCCGCTGCAGTGGTTCAATTATTATGATTTTTGGTCAAAACCGGGCTGAAAAAACTTCTCACAAGAGAAACGGCCATGCGAGGTTCCATCCGACCACTGAAAATAGATTATTAACGGATGAAAGACTGATATACCTGAATACCATGATCAACAAAGAAGACATAACGGAATACATTCCCCAGCGCCCCCCGATCGTGATGATCAGCCGCCTGCTGGAAGCAGGGGACAAAAATATCCGCACCGGTTTTGATATCGCGGAGGATAATGTATTTGTGCAGAACGGCACGTTCATGGCGCCCGGACTGGTGGAAAACATTGCGCAGACCGCCGCCGCGCGTATCGGGTATCTCGCCAAAAAACACAATGTGCCTGTGCCGCTCGGCTTCATCGGCGCTATCCAGAACCTGGAGATACTGGAACTGCCCCTCGCCGGCACCAGCCTCGAAACGGAGATCGTGATAGAGCATGAAGTGTTCAACGCTACGGTTATCCATGGTACCGTGAAACAGAACGGCCGCCTCATGGCCGAATGTGATATGAAGATTTTTGTGTCCCAAAATAAATAAGCAAAATGAAAATTAAACACCTAGCACTGCCCTTTGTGGCCCTGATGCTGACAGTAACCACAGTAACCGCCCAAACTGCCAAAGACGTATTTGACAAGTCAGTAAAACTGACTTACCTGGGAATCGATTTCACCAAAGCGAAAATCATTGGTGACGCAGCCCTCAAAACGGACGATATTCCGGAAACCCAGTACGCCAGCATTAACCAGAAAGTAGTAAACGAAGCAAAAAAATACACCATTGCCGAAGCGTTCAACAGGGAAGAAGTAAGCACGGACATTGGCCCTGTGAACAAAAGGAACGCGAAGATCGACGAGGACAATATCAAATCCGATAACTCCGACGATTACCAGGCGCTGACGCCCGACGACGTTAAATCGCTCGTGAGCGGTTTTGATTTCAACGGCAAAACCGGGCTGGGCCTGCTGCTTGTAATGGAAGGTTTTAACAAGACCAAAAAAGAGATCTCCACTTACGTAACGCTGGTGGATATGAAAGCAAAAAAAGTGCTGTTCACCGAACGCGTTACAGGCTCTCTGGGTGGCCGTTTTGGTGTGGCCTGGGGTTTTGCCAACCTCTACCTCACCGGCGTGAAAGCCGTGATAGACGACATCGAAAAGAAAAAGTTCAAAGAGTGGAAATCCACCTACGGCGGATAATTCATCAATTAGTATAAAACATTACATGCAACCTGTATTGACCGAGAGTGCTGAAGTTTTAATCCGGTTCAACGAAGCCGATCCATTAGGAATTGTATGGCACGGCCATTACATCCGGTATTTTGAAGACGGTCGCGAGGCATTCGGCAGTAAATACAGGTTGCGTTATTTAGACATTTTCGATCATGGGTACACCGTGCCCGTGGTGAACGTGGAATGCAATTATAAGCGGCCCCTCCGTTACGGGGACACCGTAGTGGTGGAAACCCGTTATGTGAACACTGAGGCCGCCAAGATCAGGTTTGAATACACCCTTTACAATGCGGGTACCCGCGAAGTGGTGTGTACCGGGTCTTCCATTCAGGTTTTCCTGGACAAAGAAGGGTCCATGTTACAACTCACCGTTCCGCCCTTCTTTGCGGAATGGAAAAAGCAGTGGGGTTTGATATGATGGAGGTTTTTGTAGCTGCGGGAAACATCGTTTCCCCGCTGGGAACAACCGCCCGTGAAAACTTTGACCGGGTGCGCGCAGGCGAAAGCGGCATCAGCCGTCAGCCCGAGGGGTTTTTTGCCTCCGTGATACCGGACGAAGTGCTGCAACCACTGGTAACAGCGTCAGGCCTTTCAGGCTACACAAAATTCGAGCAGCTGCTGATCCTGAGCATTCAGGATGCGCTGGCTCAGACAACTATCAGCCTGCGGGACAAACGCACGGCTTTTATTGTTTCTACCACCAAAGGAAACATTGCCCTGCTGGAACAGGGGCTGGGCGCGGACATCAAACCGATGCAGCTGCACCACACCGCCCTGAAAACGGCGGAATATTTCCAGGCGGCGAACCGCCCGGTAGTGATCAGCAACGCCTGCATCTCCGGCCTGCTGGCCATCCTGATCGGGCAGCGGATGATCCGCTCCGGCCAATACGACCACGCAGTGGTATGCGGCGCGGATGTGCTGACAAAATTCGTGCTCTCCGGCTTCCAGTCTTTCCAGGCTGTGAGCGACGAGCCCTGCCGCCCGTTTGACGCGGACAGGAAAGGCATTACGCTGGGCGAAGGCGCAGCCACGGTAGTTTTAACAAAGAACAAAACATTGTTGTGGGGAACAGACGCCATCCGCCTCGGCGAAGGCGCTTCCAGCAACGATGCCAACCATATTTCAGGCCCCTCCAGGACGGGCGCCGAACTTGCTTCCGCCATCACCAGGGCGATGCAGCAGAGCGGCGTTCAGCCCCCGGACATCGGGTTCGTATCCGCGCATGGCACCGCTACCCTTTACAACGATGAAATGGAAGCGAAAGCATTCCATTTATCGGGCCTGCAGCATGTGCCGGTGAACAGTCTTAAAGGGTATTACGGCCACACATTAGGTGCGGCCGGGCTCATAGAGGCTATCATTGGCATGTACAGCATGCAGGAGGAAGTAGTGATCCCCACCGCCGGCTTTGCTTCATCCGGAATCAGCCATCCCTTGATGGTGAGCAGTCAATTAGAGCCACGGCCCATGGCGCATTACATCAAAACGACCTCCGGCTTCGGAGGATGTAACGCTGCGATGGTGTTCAGTAAAGTGAAATTGTAAATCTTTAAAAAGCAGATCAAAGAGATGAATTTTTTTACCAAGGAAACAAAAACCGCATTACAGGCAAAAGAACAGGCGCTCTGGCTGGCATTCGCACCTATCGCTTTCCAGGCCTCCAAGGCGCTGAGAGACCTGGGCATTCTCCAGGTAGTGGCGGACAGTGGCATGAACGGTGTAACCATCGAAGAGATACTCGAACATGTGAAATTATCGCGTTACTCCGCCCGTGTATTGCTGGAAGCCGGTCTGGGACTTGAAATGCTGGTGGTGAACGACAAAAAGTACACCCTCACCAAAACGGGGTTTTTTATCCTGAGTGATACGCTTACCCGCATCAACATGGATTTTTCGCATGACGTATGTTATAAAGCCATGTTCCATTTGCAGGACAGCCTGACGGAAGGCAGGCCGCGCGGCCTGCAGGAGCTGGGGCCATGGGATACCATTTACCAGGGCCTTTCCATTCTCCCCGAACCTTCCCGCACCAGCTGGTTCAACTTCGATCACTATTATTCCGATCTCGCTTTTCCCGGCGTATTGCCCATCGTATTCGAACACTCTCCGAAATCGCTGCTGGACATTGGCGGTAATACCGGCAAATGGTCCATGGCCTGCGCCAAACACGATCCGGATGTACATATCACCATCATGGACCTGCCCGTGCAGGTAAATGTGGCCAGGAAAAATATCGCGGAAGCCGGCCTGGAAGACCGTGTTTCTTTCTACGAAACAAACATCCTCGACGAAAGCCTGCCCTTTGCGAAAGGTTTCGACGTGATCTGGATGAGCCAGTTCCTGGATTGTTTCTCCGAAACCGAGATCATCAGCATCCTGCGCCGTTGCAGGGAAGCGCTGAATGAAGGCGGCAGCGTATTTATCCTGGAGCCGTTCTGGAACAAACAGCAGTTCAAATCGGCTGCTTTCTGTTTACAGCAGACGTCACTTTATTTCACCGCCATTGCGAACGGCAACAGCCAGATGTACCATACAGACGATTTCTTCGCCTGCATCCGTGCCGCCGGGCTTGAGGTAGTGATGGAAAACAACAACGTGGGGCTGAGTTATACCCTGCTTCGTTGTGTGAAAGCTTAAGAAAATTTAAACCCTTTAATATGCAAACTGAAAAGGTGGATGTACTCGTAATCGGCGCCGGCCCTGCTGGAACGGTAGCCGCATCCATTATCAACAAAGCCGGCTATTCAGTTAAGATCGTCGAGAAGCTGAAATTCCCCCGCTTCGTGATCGGTGAAAGCCTTTTGCCACGCTGTATGGACGCCCTCACAGAGGCCGGCTTCATCGATGCCATCACGGAACGCGGCTTCCAGAAGAAATTCGGCGCCAAGTTCGTAAAGAACGGCAAGATTTGTGACTTCACCTTTGAAGAGCAGCATACCCCCGGCTGGACCTGGACCTGGCAGGTGCAGCGTGCGGATTTCGATCACACCCTTGCCCAAACCGTTGAAAAGATGGGGGTGCCGGTGGAATATGAAACAACCGTAACCGATATTAAATTTACCGGCTCCGATTCTGTAACAACCGTAGAAGACATCAACGGCAATAAAAAACAGATCGAAGCCCGTTTTATAGTGGATGGCAGCGGCTATGGCCGGGTAATACCCAGGCTGTTTAACCTTGAAAAACAATCCGTTCTCCAGCCCCGTAAAGCTCTTTTTGCGCATACGGAAGACATCCGCCGCTCCATGGCGGACGAGCCCAACCGAATTACGGCTGTTGTGCACGAAAAAGGTGTCTGGATCTGGATCATTCCCTTCTCCACCGGCGTTACGTCCGTAGGTTTCGTGGGTGATCACACCTTCCACGACCGCTTTGCCGGCACACCGGAAGAGCAGTTCCGCGCCATGCTGGATAAAGAGCCGTATACGAGGGAACGTTTCAAAGATGTGCCTTTTGTGTTCGAGCCGCGCAAGCTGGAAGCCTGGAGCGCCACCACGGATAAATTTTATGGCGAGGGATTTGTGCTTACCGGCAACGTGACAGAATTCCTGGACCCGATCTTTTCATCCGGCGTAACTTTGGCTACGGTATCCGCGCAAACGGCCGCCAAGCTGGTGATCAGGAAACTGAAAGGAGAAGCGGTGGACTGGGAAAAAGAATATATGGAACCTACCCTGCAGGGCGTGAACGTGTTCCGCTCTTACGTGATGGCCTGGTACGAAGGCACGCTGGACACTATTTTCTTCAGCAAAAATCCTGACCAGGAGATCAAACAGCAAATATGTTCCGTATTGGCCGGTTACGTGTGGGACCAGAGCAATCCTTACGTGAAAAATCATGAAGAAGGGCCTAAAAGACTGGCCCGTCTCATTGAACTGACCGAAAAACTAAACCCGACTGCGTGAGTAACAACGCATATATCACATCTGCCTGCGTGATCCGTAACAATACGGTGACGAAGAACGGCGAACCGGTATTTACATCAGACAATACCGGGCTGCCCGAGTTCCTGCGCAGCCTGTACGACCGCTACAGCGGGCAGTATCCGAAGTTTCACAAAATGGACCTGCTCAGCAAACTGGGCTGGGCCGCTACGGAAATACTGCTGCAGGATATGCCGATGGATATATACGTACCGGAAGACACCGGCGTGGTGCTGGCGAACACCAGCAGCAGCCTGGATACGGACGAACGTTATTATGAAACAGTCAGCGAAATAGCAAGCCCCGCTTTGTTCGTATACACCCTGCCGAACATCGTGATCGGCGAGATCAGTATACGGCACAGGTTCAAAGGCGAGAATGCATTTTTTATCGACGATCATTTCGATATTGAATTTATTACAGGGTACGTGCGGCAACTGCTGGATACGGGCGCTATCAACGCCTGCATCTGCGGCTGGGTGGAACAATACCACGCCGGTTATGAAGCCGCGTTGTACCTGGTGGAAAAAAACAGCCGCGGCATGGCATTGCCGTTCACCGCGGAACAGGCAGAAAAATTGTACAGATAACATAATATGGAAAAGTTGATGGCAGATCTGAAAGCCCAGATCATTCAGCAATTGAATTTGCAGGAAGTAAAACCGGAAGACATCGGGAACGACCAGCCTTTGTTCAAAGAAGGACTGGGACTGGATTCCATCGACGCATTGGAGCTGATCGTTTTGCTGCAGCAGCATCACAACATCCGTATTGCCAAACCTGAGGACGGGCCGAATATCTTTTATTCCGTGCGTACCATGGCCGAATATATTACCGCGGAGAAAAACAAGACCGCATGAACGGAAACGTATGGATAGCAGGCGGCGGCGTTATTTCCGGCATTGGTCATGATCTTGGCCAGTGCATGGTTGCATTTGAAGAAATGCGGCCGGGAATGAAAACGTTGCAGCACCTGCATTCCGTGCATGCCGATACCTTCCCGGTAGTGGAAGTGAAGGCGGGCAACGCGGAGCTGGCCCAAAAAGCAGGCATGCCTGCCCATTGGAGCAGGACCGCTTTGCTGAGCATGATCGCCGCCCGGGAAGCCTGGCAAAGCACCGGCCTCGGCGATATTGCCCAATACCGCGCGGGTTTTGTTTCTGCGAATACAGTAGGAGGGATGGACAAAACAGAAGACTTTATGAAAGCCTTCCTGGAAGATACATCCAAAGGCAGCCTGCGCGAAGTGGTGCATCATGAATGCGGTGCGGTAACGGAACTGGTGGCGGATGTTTTAGGTATCAGGCATCACGTATCCACCATCAGCACTGCCTGCTCATCCGGTGCAAACGCGCTGATGTACGGCTCGCGCATGATACGCGCGGGTATGCTGGATGTGGTGATCGCCGGCGGTACGGACGCGCTCACACGTTTTACGCTCAACGGCTTTAATACGCTGATGATACTGGATCAGCAGCCCTGCCGCCCGTTCGACGATACCCGCACGGGTCTGAATCTCGGCGAAGGGGCGGGTTACGTAGTGCTGGTATCAGACGAAATAGCGAAAAAGATCCAGCCATGGTGCCGGCTCAGCGGTTTTGCGAATGCAAACGACGCCTATCACCAGACGGCATCTTCGCCCGAAGGCACCGGCAATTTTATGGCCATGCAGGGCGCGCTGAAAATGAGCGGGCTGGCAGCTTCGGAGATTGATTACATCAACCTGCACGGCACCGGCACGCAGAACAATGACAGCTCTGAAGGACAGGCAGTGGAAAGGCTTTTTGCGCCCGCATATCCGCCCGCAAGTTCCACCAAGAGTTTTACCGGGCATACGCTCGGCGCCAGCGGCGGCATTGAGGCGGTTTTTTCCGCCTGGGCCCTCCGCGAAGGCATCATTTACCCGAACGCGAACTTTACCACCCGGATGAAAGAAATTCCATTCAGCCCGGTGACGGCCTTTTCGAAAGACAACAACCTGCGGCATGTAATGTCCAATTCATTCGGCTTTGGTGGTAATTGTTCAAGCCTGGTATTTTCAAAAGAATAAAACGTATGCAAGCATATATACAAGGCACCGGTTGTGTATCCGCCCAGGATAACGCCCTGTTTTCCGGAACTGTCCGGGAGCATGAAGGAGACCGTATGCCCGTGGCGGACCCGGATTACAAGCAGTGGATCGACATCAAACAGATCCGCCGCATGGGCCGTGTGATCAAGATGGGCGTAGCCGCTTCGCATATCAGTTTACAGGATGCAAACCTCTCCATGCCGGACGCTATCGTGATGGGTACGGCATACGGCTGCCTTGCGGATACCGGCGTGTTCCTGAACAAACTGGTGACGCAGCACGAGGATATGCTTACGCCCACGGCGTTTATCCAGAGTACACATAATACGGTAAGCGGGCAGATCGCGCTGATGCTGGGCTGCCATGCTTATAACAATACTTTTGTTCACGGCGCCTTTTCGTTGGAAAATGCTTTGCAGGACAGCCTGCTTTTGCTGGCTGAAGACCCTTCAAAACAAATACTGGCCGGCGCGGTGGACGAGATCACCGATTATTCCCACCAGATTCTTTCCCGTTTCAGGCTGTATAAAAACGCATCCACCGGCAACCTGCTGCACTCCGGTACACACGGAACGGTAGCGGGTGAAGGGGCGGCTTTTTTTGTATTGGGCGCGGAGAAGAACGAACACACCGCAGCAGAACTTACGGCGGTGGAAATGCTTTACAATCCCGCGTCCGAAGAAGAAACATTCGTGCATATCGCGAAGTTCCTGGAACGTTTTGGCAGACCGGACCTGCTGGTGACCGGCAGGAACGGGGATGTGAAGAACGACGGTTATTATGGCGCGGGCGAAGAAAAACTGTTCGCCGGCGTACCGGTGGCGGCATTCAAACATTTGTCCGGGGAATATCCCACAGCTGCCGCATTTGCCATATGGATGACGGCGGGGATACTGAAGAAGGGGACAGTTCCTGCCGCTGCCATGTTCAAAGGCGAAACACCGGCAGCCCCGAAAAAGATACTGATCTGGAACCACCAGAACGGCAAACATCATTCACTCATTTTATTAAGCGCATGCTGAGAGACTGGATCACATACCTGACCTTGCTGGTCTTTTTCATGCTCTTGTACCAGTACAGGATGGATTATATTCCGTTCTGGGTGATACTGATCCCGCTGGCAGTGGCTACGGGTATCTCCGCCTGGGGCGCCAGCCGTGTGGATTCCAACTATTTTATCAAAACATTATGCAAGGGTGATTCAAAGGAAAAAGCCGTAGCGCTTTCTTTCGACGATGGCCCTGTTGAAAATTATACGCCGCAGATACTGGACATTCTCCGCAAACATGAGATATCCGCCGCGTTTTTCTGCATCGGCCACCGTGCCGCCGCGGCGCCTGAGCTGCTTCGCAGGATACATTCGGAAGGCCATCTGATAGGAAATCACAGTTATTCCCATCATGCGCTTTTCGATCTGTACCCGACCTTCAAAATGAAAGCGGACCTGCAAAAGGCAAACGATGTGATTGAACAGGTGATAGGAGAGACGCCCAAACTTTTCCGCCCGCCCTACGGCGTCACCAACCCGATGCTGGCACGGGCGGTTAAAAAATTCGATTTTATTTCAGTAGGCTGGAGCATCCGCTCGCTGGACACGATGATAAAAGATGAAGATGAACTGTTCGAACGCGTGACCAAAAAGATCAAGGCGGGAGATATTTTCCTGTTTCACGATACCTGCGCGGCCACTGTAAAAATACTCCCGGCGCTCATCAAAAAATTGCAACGGGAAGGTTTCGCCATCAAACGGATAGATGAACTTTTAAAAATACCGGCTTATGCGTAAATGGATTTTATGGTGCTGTTGTTTGCTGGCCCTGAACGCCTCCGCCCAGACTGGTTTTAAGCCTGTCGGTAACATGGAGCAGTTCAGGCAGCAGTTCGCCAAAGCCGCACAGCAGACCAATACCATCAAGAGCGACTTCGTGCAGGAGAAACACCTCAGCATGCTGTCAGACAAGATCGTGAGCAAAGGCAAGTTCTGGTTCAAAAAAGAAAACAAGGTGCGGATGGAATACAGCAGCCCTTCGTATTACCTGATGGTGATCAATGGCAGGAATTTCCGTATCAAAGACGCCAGGACGGATAAAAATATCTCCACCAGCGGCAACAAACTGTTTGAACAGATCAGCAAGATCACAGCGGATTGTGTGCAGGGGAATGTGCTGGGCAATACGGACTTTTCCACAAAAGTGCAGGAGAACCCACAGTATTATTTGTTGCAGATGACGCCGGTGAGCAAAGGGATGAAAGACTTTTTCGCCTCCATTGACCTGCTGGTGGACAAAAAAGACCTGTCTGTCCTGAAGATCACCATGCATGAGCGTTCCGGGGACGATACCATCATCAGTTTTAACCAGAAAGAAACCAACGTTTCCATACCTGATGAGATATTTGCTCTTAAATAGCCTGCTGCTGCTGACGCTGGCTTCCTGTAGCTCCGCCTACCGGGGGCTGATGCGCCTGGACAACGATATGGCTCCGTGCCTGGAACGTTTTCGCCCGAAAATAGAACAGCCTGTGCTGTACGCCACGCAGGTGGACGTATTGCAGCATCATCTTTCGGGCCTGTTGTATTTCAAACCGATGGAGGACAGCAGTATGCGGGTGGTGTTCATGAGCGAGATGGGAATGAAGTTTTTTGACTTCGAATTCAGTAAGGACGGGCGTTTTACCAAACACTACATGCTTCCCAAAATGGATAAAAAAGCAGTAGTAAAAACACTGAGAAAGGATTTCGAAATGATCCTCATGCGCCAGGACCCTGCCACCGCTACGTTGTATACCATGAACGGGCAACGGTATATTGCATTTGATCTGCCGAAAGGGAAGATCTATTACATCACGGACGGGGATTGCCAGACGCTGCTGCGCGTGGAGAACGGATCGAAACGTAAACCTGTGGTGGAGGCGTTTATGACGCATTACCGCAACGGCGTGCCGGACAGCCTGCTGGTGCAGCATAAAAAAGTAAAATTTACTATTTCATCACAACGAGTGGAAAAATAATGTTAACAGGAAAATTCTTTACAATCGTTTCCCAACAGCAGCCGGACGCACAATCCGTTCACACTGTTATTGCCTGGAACGCCGCCCACCCGATCTTTGAAGGCCACTTTCCCGATCAGCCCGTGGTGCCCGGGGTTTGTATGATGCAAACCATCCAAGAACTGCTGTCTGCCGCCGTAGGCAAAGACCTGCTGGTGGAAAAAGCCTCGAATATGAAATTCCTCAACATGATCGACCCGAGGCAGGCGCCGCAGGTAACCGTGGAGATCACCTGGACGCCTGACGAAGCGGCGTACAAAACCACCGCTGTCATCAAACACGAAGCAACCGTTTTCCTGAAATTCCAGGGACGATTTAAATAAATGGAACCTACGCCAACATACGACCCGCAATTCAGCGCCGGAAAGATCTGCGTGCTGGTACCTACCTACAACAACGCCGGGACCCTGGCCGACGTATTGCGGAGCGTGCTCTCCTATACCAGCCACGTCATCGTAGTGAACGATGGCGCCACCGACCATACTGCCGAAGTACTGGCCGCTTTCCCGCAGGTATCCGTCGTATCCTATCTGCCGAACCAGGGCAAGGGCATCGCGCTCCGCCGTGGTTTTAAATATGCGATAGAGCAGGGTTACGACTATGCTATTACCATCGATGCGGACGGGCAGCACTTTGCCAGCGATCTTCCTGTATTTCTCGAAAAACTGGAAACCGAACCTAAAGCTATTCTCATTGGTGCAAGGAATTTGCAGCAGGAGAATATGCCGGGTAAAAATACATTCGCCAACAAATTCTCCAACTTCTGGTTCTACGTGGAAACGGGGCTGAAGGGGCCGGACACACAATCCGGTTACCGCCTGTACCCGCTGCACGCCATGAAAAAGATGCGCTTCGCCTGCCGGAAGTACGAATTCGAAATAGAAGTACTGGTTAAAAGCTCCTGGAAAGGCATTAAAGTAGACTGGGTGCCCGTGCAGGTGTATTACCCGCCTGCGGACGAAAGGGTCTCCCACTTCCGGCCGTTCCGCGATTTTTCGCGTATCAGCGTACTGAATACCGTATTGGTAACGATCGCGTTCCTTTATATACATCCCCGCAACTTTATCCGCCTGCTGTTTTCCAAAGGCGGCCTGAAACAGGTATTAAAAAACCTGTTGATGAGCCCCGGCGAAAGCAACGGTCGCAAAGCCCTCTCCGTCGGTTTTGGCGTGTTTATGGGCATTGTGCCTATCTGGGGTTTCCAGATGCTGGTAGCGATCGCGCTGGCCGCATTGTGGCGGCTGAACAAGGCGTTGGTGATCATTGCCGCGAACATCAGCATCCCGCCGATGATCCCGCTGATCATTTACCTGAGTTTTCTCACCGGGCGTATGTATGTAGCGGAAGACGCCACCTGGCTTATTTTCAGTAAAGAACTTACGATAGATTCCATGAAGCAGAACCTGTTCCAGTACATCACGGGCGCCATCACGCTGGCTGTGATCGCGGGGCTGCTGGCGGGGACGGTGACGTATCTGCTGCTGTCGGTTTTCAGGAAAAAACGCGTGGCGGTTAACCACTAATATTGATCCATGGGAACATTTTTTATATCCATCTATAATTTTTTCAATGCCCGTAAATGGCTGCTGTGGCTGTTTACGCTGGCGCTGTTTGCCGTTGCCGGCCTGCTGGCTTCGCAGATAAAGCTGGAAGAAGATATCACCCGCATCCTTCCCAGGGATAAAAAAATCGACCAGCTGAGCCAGTTCCTGCAAAACTCCAAGTTCGCGGACAAGCTGGTGATCATGGTTTCGCAGAAAGACAGCACCAAAGAAGCACAGCCGGACAGCCTGACGGCGCTGGCGCAGGCATTTGTGGCCGGATTGGAAAACGAACAGCTGCGCGCCGATATCAAAGCCGTACAGGGGCAATCAGACGACGGGATGATCATGGGGCTGATGAACACAGTGCAGGAGCACCTGCCGGTGTTTCTTGAAGAAAAGGATTATGCAGCGATAGATTCGCTGATTGCTCCTGAAAAAGTGAAGCAAACGGTTGAATCAAATTACAATACGCTTATCTCGCCTGCGGGCATGGTGCTGAAACAGGTGATACAAGCCGATCCCGTAGGCATCACCTGGCTGGGCGTGAAGAAATTACAGGCTTTGCAGGTAGATGACCAGTTTGAACTGTACGACGGATTTGTGATGAGCAAAGACCATCGTAACATCCTGTTGTTCATCACGCCGGTGCATCCGCCGAATGAAACGGGTAAAAACAAACAATTCCTCGCCCGTCTTGATAGCTGGATCGATACGCTGCAAACGACGCATACTGTTGCGGGCATCAGTTATTTCGGCGCTACGGCGGTGTCCGTAGGCAACGCGGTGCAGCTGAGACAGGATACTTACCTGACGCAGGGCATTACCTTGCTGCTGCTTATCGTGTTGATCGCAGTGTTTTTCCGCAGGAAACGCGCGCCTTTGCTGGTGATGCTGCCGGTGGTGTTCGGCGCCGTGTTCTCCATTGCGATGGTATACCTTGTACAGGGTGGTATTTCAGTGATCGCGCTGGGCGCGGGCTGTGTGGTGTTGGGTATTGCGGTGAATTATTCCCTGCATGTGTTCAACCACTACCGCCATTTGCCGGACATCCGGCAGGTGATCCGCGATCTGGCCATGCCCATGACCGTAGGTAGCTTCACGACCGTGGGAGGTTTCTTATGCCTGCAGTTCGTGAAATCGCCGATGCTGCAGGATGTAGGGCTGTTTGCAGCCTTCAGCCTCATTGGCGCTTCATTGTTTTCACTTATTATCCTCCCTCACCTGGTCGTACTGGGCAAGCCCGCAAAAGAAACGGCCTCCCGTCACAATATCATCGACAGGCTCAGCGAATGGCGGCCTGAACGCAACAAATACCTCGTTTGGGGTATCATCCTGCTCACCATCGTATTTTTCTTCACGGCAGGTAATGTGAAGTTCGAGAGCGATATGATGCGGATGAATTTTATGCCGGAGCGGCTGCAAAAAGCGGAAGCGCAGCTGAACAGGCTGAATGCCTATACCGCGCAAAGCGTGTACATGCTGTCCGAAGGCAACACGCTGGACGAAGCCCTTCAGCACCGCGAAAAAACAGACACGACTATCCAGCGCCTCCTGCAATCCGGCGCGATCAAAAAGGTCGCGGGCACGGGTGGTTTGTTGCTCTCCGAAAAAGAACAGGCAAGGAGGATCGCACGTTGGAAAGCTTACTGGACAACAGAGAAACAGCAGCGGCTCATGCAGCAGCTAAGAACCGAAGGCCAGGCGTTTAAGTTCAAACCTACCGCTTTCGATCCGTTTGAACAGTTGCTGGGCAAAGAATACAAGGTGATTTCCCCTGAGAAATCCGCGCTGCTGGATGTAAGTATGATCAACGACCTCGTGACCGTGAAGCCGCAATCCGCTTCCGTTTCCAGCCTGCTGAAGGTGGACCCCGCCCGCAAAACGGAAGTGTACGAAGCCCTGGAAAATCAGCCCGGCACCATCGTGATCGATAAACAATATACCGCCAACCGTCTTGCCGAGCTGATACAGAAAGAGTTTAATACGATCGCGTGGATGACCTCGTTACTCGTGTTTTTCGCACTGCTGCTGTCTTACGGCAGGATAGAACTCGCGCTGATCACCTTCATTCCCATGCTCATCAGCTGGGTATGGATTCTCGGTATCATGGGCCTCTTCGGCATTCCGTTCAATATCGTCAATATCATCCTGTCCACATTCATCTTTGGTTTGGGGGATGATTACAGCATCTTCACGATGGATGGCCTGCAACAGGAATACAAAACGGGCAGCAAACATTTGCCGTCCTTTAAGTCTTCCATCTTCTTTTCCGCCATCACTACCATCCTCGGCCTGGGTGTGCTTATTTTCGCAAAACATCCTTCCCTGCGTTCCATTGCCCTGATAGCGGTGATCGGCATCAGCTGCGTGGTGGTGACGTCGCAGGTACTCATACCGTTTTTCTTCAACTTCCTCATTACGAACCGCGTAAAGAAGGGCCAAAGACCACCATGGACGCTGTGGAGCTGGTCAAAGTCCATGTTCGCCTTTACGTATTATACCTTAGGCGCCGTGCTGCTGACGGTGATCGGTGTGATCCTCACCCGCATCAACTTCATCAATATCGAAAAGGGGAAAAAGATATACCACTGGATCCTGTCCAAATTTACCTGGAGCCTGCTTCATATCATGGGCAACATCAAAAAGAGGACGGTCAACACCAGTGGCGAAGACTTTAAAAAACCGGCGGTGATCATCAGCAACCACCAGTCTTTCCTGGATATCCTCATGTCCACCGCGATGACGCCGAATGTAGTGCTCCTCACGAACCAGTGGGTGTACAACTCGCCGTTGTTCGGCTACGTGGTGAAGATGGCGGACTATTACCCGGTGGCTGAAGGTGCGGAAGCCAGTATAGACAAGCTGAAAGATAGGGTGGATAATGGTTATTCCATTGTCATTTACCCTGAAGGCACCCGCTCCTCGGACGCGAACATCAAACGTTTCCACAAAGGCGCCTTTTATCTCGCGGAAGAACTGAAGCTGGACATCATCCCCGTGGTACTGCACGGCACGGCCTATACCATGTCCAAAGGCGACTTCCTGCTTAAGAACGGCACCATTACCCAGAAGATATTACCCCGCATCAAACCGGGCGATACGCGCTGGGGCGACAATTACAGCACCCGCACCAAACTGGTGAGCAGGTACTTCCGGCAGGAGTACGAACAGATGCGCAAAACCATGGAAACACCCGGTTGGTACCGCGAACAGCTCGTTTACCAGTATATTTACAAAGGCCCGGTGCTGGAGTGGTACATGCGTATCAAAACGAAGCTGGAAAACAATTACGCCCTTTTTCACGAGCTGCTCCCCACCAAAGGAAAGATCATGGACATTGGCTGCGGATACGGCTTTATGAGTTACATGCTCCACTTCCTGAGTTCTGAAAGGATTATCCTGGGCGTGGATTACGACGAAGACAAGATCGCCACCGCGCAATACTGCTACATCCGCAACGAACATGTACGTTTTGAAGCAGCGGACATTACACAATACAACCTCCCGCACCAGGATGCATTCGTAATACTGGACGTACTCCATTACCTGCAACCGGAAGCGCAGGAAAAACTGATCCGCCAATGCCTGGCAAAACTGACCCCGGGCGGTGTGATCGTAGTACGGGACGGGGATGCGGACCTTACCGAACGGCACAAAGGCACACGTTTGACGGAATTGTTCAGCACACGTTTGCTGGGTTTCAACAAAACGGGCAACAAACTATCGTTCTTTTCTTCCTCCACCCTCCGCAGCATTGTGGAAAAGAACGGGGGCACGGTAGAGCAGATAGACAACACGAAGTTCACTTCCAACGTTATTTTCATTATAAAACATTCATTCAGCGAGCAATATGCATAATTACGATGTAGTGATCATTGGTAGTGGCCTGGGCGGCTTAACCTGCGGAGCAATCCTCAGCAAGAACGGCTACAAAGTGTGTGTACTGGAAAAAAACAAACAGATCGGCGGATGCCTGCAAACATTCACCCGGGACAAAACCATTTTTGATTCGGGCGTGCATTACGTAGGCGGGCTGGAGCCGGGGCAGAACATGTACCAGATATTCAAATACCTGGGCATCATGGAAAAGCTCAACCTGAAGCGGCTGGATATGGATTGTTTTGACCGCATTGCGTTTGCGGGAGATAACAAGGAATATAAAATGGCGCAGGGTTATGAATTGTTCATCGAAGGATTGTTGAAAGACTTTCCGGGTGAAGAAAAGGCGCTGCGTGAATACTGCGATATGCTCCAGTATATCTGCACCAAGTTTCCGCTGTACAACCTCCGTATGGGCGGGTTTGATGAAAAAGAATCCGTGCTGAGCATCAATGCCGCTGAATATATCAACAGTCTCAGTTCCAACCGCCGCCTCACCCAGGTGCTGGCCGCGAACAACCCGCTGTACGCCGGTGTGGAAGGCAAAACGCCGATGTACGTGCACGCACTGGTGCTGAACAGCTATATCGAAAGCTCCTGGAAATGCGTGAACGGCGGCTCCCAGATCGGGAAGTGGCTGGGGCGCGTGATCCTGGAGAATGGTGGTACGATGATCAAATACCAGGAGGTGAAACGTATTGTGGCCGAAGGGCACGAGGTGCAGTTTGTAGAAACCGCCACCGGCGAACAATACAGGGCCAAACATTTTATCTCGAACGTACACCCGGCCAATACGCTGGACATGCTGGAGTCCGACGTGATCCGCCAGGCTTACCGCTCCCGCATTAAATCGCTGGAGAATGGCAATTCCACTTTGATGGTGAACGCCGTACTGAAGCCCGGTATGTTCCCGCACATGAATTACAACTACTACTACCACGGCGTGGAAAGCGTGTGGGGAGGTCATGATTATACCGAAGAAACCTGGCCCACGGGCTACGCGATGTTCATTTCCCCTGACGCGAAAGATCACCGTTTTGCAAACGGCCTGTCCATCATGGCATACATGAACATCAAAGACGTGGCACCCTGGATCGATACCTTCAACACCGTGACGAGCGAGGGCGACCGTGGCGATGACTATGAAGCTTTCAAAAAAGAAAAAGCAGAAAAACTTCTGGACATGGTGGAAAAACGTTTCCCCGTGCTCAGGCAGTGCATCCAGAGCTACTACGTAGCCACCCCGCTTTCTTTCCGCGATTACATCGGTACCTCGGATGGATCCATGTACGGCGTGCTGAAGGACAGTAACGATCCTTTGCGTACCTTCATTTCTTCCCGGACGAAGCTGAACAACCTGTTCCTCACCGGGCAGAACCTGAACATGCACGGTATACTCGGCGTGAGCATGAGCTCCGTGGTGACCTGTTCGGAATTACTGGATATGGAAAAATTATTGCACGATATCAAGATGGCTTAAAATGGCGGAGAAGAAGAAAAGATCGATATGGAAGAAGTTGCTGAGGTTCTGTTTATTTATCCTCGGCTTTTTTGTGTTGCTGCTCATTGGCCTGATCGTTTATCTCTACACCGTAGCCCGTATGCATCCTCCGGAGATCGCGGACAAAACGAGCCTGGAGTGGACGCGCAGCCGGATAGATTCCACGGCCTTTACCCTGAACAACAGCTGGTTCCGCAAGAGCCGCAGCGGCCTGTATGAATTGTATGTGGAAGGCAAACCTTTTGAAAGGGGCGTGGTGTATGGAAAACTGACGGAAGAGCTGGTGCAGCGGCAGGAAGATCACTTCACGGAACAGATCGGCAAAATGATCCCTTCCAAAGCCTACCTGCATTTCCTGAAATACCTCATCGGCTGGTTCAACCGCCACATGGACGAAAACGTTCCTGAAGAATACAAAGAAGAAATCTACGGCGTGTCTTTCGCCGCCAGCAACAAATACGAATTTATCGGCTCCAATTACCAGCGTATCATGAACTATCATGCCGCGCATGACATTGGCCATGCCCTGCAAAGTATGGCACTGGTAGGCTGTACGTCGTTCGGCACCTGGAACGACCGTTCCGAAGACAGCTCGCTGATCATCGGCCGCAACTTCGATTTTTATGTAGGCGATAAGTTTGCCGAAGAAAAGATAGTGGCCTTTTACAAACCGGAGCAGGGATACCGCTTTATGTTCATCACCTGGGCGGGCTTTACCGGCGTGGTATCCGGCATGAACGAGCAAGGTCTTACTGTCACTATCAACGCGGCAAAATCCAGCATACCTTCCGGTTCGGCCACACCGGTATCGCTGGTGGCAAGGGAGATACTGCAATACGCCAAAAACATCAATGAAGCATACGCCATTGCGCAGAAAAGGAAGATGTTTGTATCGGAGTCTTTCCTGATCGGCTCCGCGAACGACAATCGTGCCGCTATTATCGAAAAGACGCCGGAGGAGCTGGCGCTGTACGATCCCAAAGGAAACGAGATATCCTGCGCCAATCACTTCCAGAGCAAAACGCTGGGCGCATCGGCCCCCAACCAGGAACAACTGGAAGGAAGCGCCTCTCCCTACCGTTACCAGCGCCTGCAGGAATTGCTGGCACGCAACGGCAAAAACTCCGTGGCTAAAACTATCGCCATCCTCCGTGACCAGAAAGGTTTAAAAGATACAGATATCGGTATGGGCAATGAAAAGGCCCTGAACCAGCTGATCGCGCACCATTCCGTGGTGTTTGAGCCGAAGCAGCTGAAAGTATGGGTGAGCACCGCGCCCTGGCAGCTGGGCGAGTTTGTGGCCTACGACCTGAAAAAAGTCTTTGCCATGAACGGCCTTCAGACAGACCACGAGATCTGCGACAGCGCGCTGATCATACCCGCGGACACTTTCCTGCAAACGGCGGATTACCGTAAGTTTGTGGATTTCCGCATGCTGAAAGCAGCTGTAATGGACAAACAGCCCGTGGACGTGAAACGGATGGTGGCGGACAATCCTTCCTATTACCATGCCTATGTGCTGGCGGGTGATTATCTTTATCGTCAGAAAGACTACAAACAGGCCAGACAATATTATCAGCAGGCGCTCATGAAAGAGATCGCTACCAAAGCGGAGAAAGGCCATGTGTTGCAGCGTATTGCGGACTGTGATAAACGAATATGAATCTTTTATGAAAGGCATCGGGACAGATATCGTTGAAGTAGATCGCGTAGCCTCCAAGATCGAAAAAGGACAGGGCTTCCGGGAGCTGGTGTTTACACCGCTGGAGATCGCTTATTGCGAAAAACAGGTGAATAAATACGAAAGTTACGCCGCCCGCTTCGCCGCCAAAGAAGCATTCCTGAAAGCCCTGGGCACAGGCTATGGCGGCAGCGGCATCCATTTCAACGAGATCGAGATAAGGAACAACCCGGCCGGCAAACCGGAGCTGTTCTTAACCGGCAATGCGGCGCCGCAAATGGAAGGGCTGAACGTATTGTTGTCCATGAGCCATGTAAAAGCGGTCGCTATGGCCACTGTCGTGATCTTCTAACCGGAATAACTATGTACATACCTGATATAGAATTGCAATCCCCGGCCGCTATCCGGCAGTTCCAGGCAAAAGCCCTGCAACACCAGCTGGGCTACCTACGGCAGTTTTCGCCCTTCTACAGGGAATGGTTCGCCCGTCATAACCTGGATACAGATACTATCCGTGACATCGAAGACCTCCGTAAGATCCCGACCGTGGGAAAGGAAGACTTGCAGCAGCGCAACTGGGACTTCCTGTGCGTGGATAAAGGCAGGATCGCGGAGTATACGTCCACATCAGGAACTTTAGGCAAACCGGTGATCATCCCTTTAACGGAAAAAGACCTTGAACGCCTTACCTACAATGAATTTATCTCCTTCAGCTGCGCCGGTGGCACAGACGAAGACATATACCAGCTGATGCTTACGCTGGACCGGCAGTTTATGGCCGGCATGGCTTATTATTCCGGTATCCGGAAGATAGGCGCCGGCGTGTTACGCGTGGGGCCGGGTGTGCCTTCCATGCAATGGGAGAATATTACCCGCATTCAGCCCACCACCATCGTGGCCGTACCTTCTTTTATCCTCAAACTGATCGCATTTGCGGAAGAGCACGGTATTGATATCAATGCTTCCTCCGTGAAAAAAGCCGTATGTATCGGCGAAAATATCCGAAATACCGACTACACGTACAACGTACTCGGCAAAAAGATCACGGACAAATGGGATATCCAATTGTTTTCCACCTATGCTTCCACTGAAATGCAGACCGCCTTTACGGAATGCAAAGCGGGCAGGGGAGGGCACCATCACCCGGAACTGCTCATCGTGGAACTGCTGGATGAAAACGACGGGCCCGTGCCGCCCGGCGCTCCCGGCGAAGTAACTATCACTACGCTGGGCGTGGAAGCCATGCCCCTGCTGCGTTATAAGACCGGTGACATTTGCCAGTACGATACAACGCCCTGCAGCTGCGGAAGGCAGACGCTCCGGCTTTCTCCCGTGATAGGCCGCAGGAAACAAATGATCAAATACAAAGGAACGACGTTATACCCGCCCGCACTGTACGACCTGCTGAGCGATATGGAAGAAGTGAAAGAATTTATCGTCGAAGTGTTCTCCAACGAAATAGGCACAGATGAAATATTGTTGCACCTCAGCCCCACGGAGGTGAACGAGGACGTGGACCGCAGGATCAAGTCATATCTGCAGGCCAAACTGAGGGTGATACCCCAGGTGAAGTACTGTTCCATGCAGGAGATTCTCAAAATGCAGTTCCCCGAAGGCAGCCGCAAACCCGTAAAATTCCTGGATAACCGCTAAAGATCGAAGCTGGCCGTAGCTTTTGGATTATCGATCTTGGTGCTTTTCCGCCGGTCGCCCACGATCAGGTGGATCATGTGCCCCTGGGTGTCATGCTCCGCATACAGCACGTCATTCTGAATGTCAAGATGTTTGAAAGGCGTCATGGGTGTATATTCCAGGAAACACCAGGCCGCGTCTTCGGATATCTGGTAACCGAGATAATGTAAGGGAAGTGTTTTGCCGTCCGCGCTGAGCGCAAAATGCTGGCGGAGATACCGCGCGATCATCGTGTCTACCGCGGGCCGGTCTTTGGGTTTGATGATGTCAAGGCTCGTTTTATTGTACTTTTTGAGGGCATTCTCCAGGTCGTCCGTAAAGATGCGGCAGCTCACTTCCAGCGACTTACGCGGCTGGTTATACCTTATTTCCGTCACGCTCATGTAAAAGGGATGCACTGCGCTCATCCATACCGGCAACAACCATTTGCATAATAATACTCCCATTTGCCACCAAAAATTTTATTTTTAAACTTGTCTTGCTTATAATTACGAAGTTACACAAAAATCTACGCCATGGAGGAGTTCAGTCTGTATTTTGCAGAGGGCTGGAAACATATAGCGGACCTGAACGGTTACGATCATATTCTTTTTGTAATGGCGCTCTGCGCCGTTTACCTGCTGAAAGACTGGAAAAAGGTGCTCATACTGGTGACCGCGTTTACTGTAGGGCATTCCATCACCCTGGCACTCAGTGTTTTGAATATCATCAGGGTACCGACCGCACTGATCGAATTCCTGATACCGGTCACCATCGTGATCACCGCGCTGGTGAACATTGTACGGAGAGATCAGCCGGGAAGTGCATTACAACTGAATTACCTTTTTGCGCTTTTTTTCGGGCTGATACATGGGATGGGGTTTTCCAACTACCTGAAAAGTATGCTCGGTACACAGACCAATATCGTACAACCCTTGCTGGCCTTTAACCTGGGGCTCGAATTCGGGCAGATACTGATCGTAATGGTGATCCTGCTGCTGTCGCAGATCGTTGTAAACCTTACCAGCATGGCGCGCCGGGACTGGATCATGTTCCTGTCCTCCGCTATTTTCGGCTCAGCTTTTATCATGAGCATTGAAAGACTCAGAGAACTAATGCATTAGAATACATAATTATGAGGAATCAACTAATCATCTGTCTGCTTATGGCCGCCCCGGCGATCCTCCGGGCGCAGAACCCAGGTTCCAACCACGGTAACCGCTTCGAGCAGCTGAGTTACCTGCTGGCGGACCCGAACATGTACCGCTCCGCTTCCGGCGTACCCGGCCCGAAGTACTGGCAGCAAAAAGCCGATTACGACATCAGCGCGGAGCTGGATGATGAAAAACGCATCCTTAAAGGCGCGGAAACCATCACTTATTATAACAACTCGCCCGACCCACTCACCTACATCTGGCTGCAGCTGGACGAAAACGAGCACGATCCGAAGAGCGACAACAACAGCTTCGACGGAAGTTCCATGCGCGACAAGATGACCAGCCGCGCTATCAACCGCATTATGGGCATTGAGCCGGGCCATGGGGTAAATATCGAAAAGTGTGCGGATGCGGCGGGCAATGCCCTGAAATACACCATCAACCAGACGATGATGCGTATCGAGCTGCCCAAAACGCTTATGCCCGGTGAAAAGATCCGTTTTAATGTGAACTGGTGGTACAATATCTCCAACCGCATGACCCTCGGCGGCCGCGGCGGATATGAAAATTTCGCGGAAGACAACAACAACATTTATACCATGGCACAATGGTATCCCCGCCTGGCCGTGTATTCGGACTTCCAGGGCTGGCAGAACAAACAGTTCACCGGCAGGGGAGAGTTTGCGCTCACCTTCGGCGATTTTAAAGTAAAAATGACCGTTCCGGCGGACCATGTGGTAGGCGGTACCGGCGAATGCCGCAACTATAAAGAAATGCTGACGCCCGCGCAATACCAGCGCTGGCAACAGGCCCAGAGCGCGAAAGAACCCGTGGAAGTGGTAACGCTCAGTGAAGCGCAAAACGCGATGAAAAACAAAGCCGGGGCCAAAAAGACCTGGATCTACGAAGCACAGAACGTACGCGACTTTGCCTGGGTAAGTTCCCGCAGGCTGGTGTGGGATGCGATGGGCACCAATGTGGAAGGCAAACACGTGATGGCGATGAGTTATTACGGCCCCGAAGCCTACCCGCTTTACCGCCGTTACTCCACGAAAGTAGTGGCCCACACCCTGAAGACTTATTCCAAACATACCATCGCATATCCTTATCCCGTGGCTATTTCAGTAGAAGCCGCGAACGGTATGGAATACCCGATGATCTGCTTCAACTACGGCCGCGCTGAAAAAGACGGTACCTATTCCGAAGCCACGAAAAATGGTATGATCGGCGTGATCATCCACGAAGTGGGGCACAACTTTTTCCCCATGATCGTGAACTCCGACGAACGCCAGTGGAGCTGGATGGACGAAGGGCTGAACACTTTCTGCCAGTTCCTCACGGAGCAGGAGTGGGACAATAACTTCCCTTCCCGCAGGGGCCCCGCGCAAAGGATCGCGGAATATATGGCGCTGCCGAAAGACCAGCTGGAGCCTGTTATGAGCAATTCCGAGAACATTGTGCAGTTTGGGCCTAATGCATACGCAAAGCCGGCCACCGCCCTGAATATCCTCCGCGAGACCATCATGGGCCGCGAACTGTTCGACTATGCATTTAAAGAATATTCCCGCCGCTGGGCCTTCAAACACCCCACCCCCAGCGACTTCTTCAGGACCATGGAAGATGCTTCCGCGGTGGACCTGGACTGGTTCTGGCGCGGATGGTTCTTTGGCATCGAGCCGGTGGACATTGCGATCGATTCCGTGAAATGGTACCGTATGGATACAAAAAATCCCGCGGTGGAAAATAAACTGAAACAAACAAGCACCAATGCGGATGACGTGCACATCGCACAAACACGGAATAAAGCGGCCGGCGTGAAATTCGCGGTAGACCAGGATACCAGTCTGCAGGACTTCTACAACAAATGGGACCGTTACGCTGTAACGCCGGATCAGACCGAAGCCTACAGCAAAATGCAGGCAGGCCTCACTCCGGATGAAAAACGCCTGTACGAAAGCAAAAAGAATTTCTACGAGCTTACATTCTCCAATGTGGGTGGCAACGTAATGCCCCTGATCATTGAATGGACGTTTGCGGACGGCACAAAAGAAGTAGAGCGTATCTCCGCTTACATCTGGCGTCACGACGAACTGAAAGTGACCAAAGTGTTCGCGAAAGATAAAGCGGTAACCGGCATCCGGCTGGACCCATATAGGGAAACGGCGGACATCGACGAGCTGAATAACTCATGGCCGCGGCAGGCAGTGCCTTCGAGGTTTGAGTTGTTTAAGATGGAAGGCGGCGGCGGGCCGAGAGGCACGAATAACAGCGGCAACCCGATGCAGAGAGCAAGACAATAAAATGAGGTGAATATTTGATTGATAACAAAAGGCCGGCGGGAATGTAACCGCTGGCCTTTTGTTATGTTTTTTTACTGGTGGATTCTTTCTTTTTGTCCCTGCCTGCTTCTTTCAGCGCCCGCGCGATGATCCACTCCATCTGCCCGTTTACGCTGCGGAACTCATCCGCCGCCCAACGTTCCAACGCCTCGTAAGTGACATTGTCTATCCGCAGTACAAAAGACTTTTTTTCCTTCCCCGCCATGGATTAATGATATAAAGATCCGGTATTTAATATTGGCGTGGCCGCTTTCTCACCGCAAAGCACCACCATCAGGTTGCTCACCATTGCCGCTTTTTTCTCTTCGTCCAGCTCCACGATATTTTTCTTCGACAATTGTTCCAGCGCCATTTCCACCATGCCCACAGCGCCTTCCACGATCTTAGAACGTGCGGCTACGATAGCGGTGGCCTGCTGGCGTTGCAGCATTGCGCCCGCAATTTCGGGGGCGTAGGCGAGGTGGCTGATACGCGCTTCCTGCACCAGGATGCCCGCTGCAAAGAGCCTTTCATTCAGCTCCACTTCCAGCAGCTCGTTTACTTTCTCACCGCCGTCGCGCAGCGTGATCTCCGCGTTCTCGGCTTCCATGCGGTCGTAAGGACAGCTGGTGGCCAGGTGGCGCACGGCTGCTTCGCTTTGGATCTGCACATATTGATTATATCCTTCCACATCAAAGGCCGCTTTGTAAGTGTCCCTCACCTGCCAAACGATCACGGCGGCAATTTCGATGGGGTTGCCCATCTTGTCGTTCACCTTCAGTGTCTGGCCGTTCAGGTTATAGGAACGCAGTGAAATATTCTGTGTGCGGTACAGCGGGTTCACCCATAAAAGACCGTTCTGTTTTACGCTTCCCACGTATTTCCCGAAAAAAGTAAGTACCCGGGAATGGTTCGGATTGACGATCATGATGCCTTTGGCAATAAAAATAAAGGTGATAAAAAGTACAACGGCGAGGCCTCCCCAGTAGCCGGAAGACTCTAATTTTGTGGCCTGTACAACGGCGAAGATGCCGGCAAGAAAAAAGACGATGGTGAGCACAAATGCAAGGTAGCCGCTCATTGGCTTGACGATCTTTTCCATAAGGGGATATTTTATAGTGATATCGATTTGATATCAAATTTAATAAACTTAATCCAGACAAAAAAATGGATAGTGTACAACGGACACCATGAATGATTTTAAATTTTGCTTCGTAAAAAAGTTCTAATTTTAAAGAGAATTACTATTTTCAGTCCCGGTTAACCGGGTCACGACACGTTAGAATAAGCCAAAGAATTACAGCATAACCAAAATCGACAGCGTTTTATCAACCTTAATCTTTTATGTACAATAGCTATTCAGACGAGCAATTGTTATCGTTATTGCGTGATGGCGACAGTACGGCTTTCAATACCATCTACGACCGGTACAGCAGGCCTTTGTACCTGTATATCCTGAGCAAAACGGACCGTGGTGAGACGAGTAAAGACGTGCTGCAGGACCTTTTTGCCACCCTGTGGGAAAAACGGTTCACCCTCGACATTCACCAATCCCTCCGTTCTTACCTTTACCAGTCCGTGCGGCACAAGATCATAGACCTGTACCGCAAAGACGTGACCTATCGCAAGTATCTCCAGCAACTGATAGAACATTTTGACGCCCAGCCGCACAACATCTCCGAGACGTATGACTATAAGGCCAAAGCCACCGAAGTGTTTGAAGCCATCAACCGGCTGCCCGAAAAAATGAAAGAGATATTCATGCTCAGCCGATTCGAAAACCTTAGCATTGAACAGATTGCATGCCGCCTCGACCTCTCCCAGCAGACGGTAAAAAACCAGATATCCAAAGCCCTTAAGATCCTCCGCACCCACTACACACAAACCGACCTGATGGTCCTGGCGGTTGTGCTGTCCATCCTTTAAAAAATTTCTTTTGACCCCGATGGTACCTTTTTGAAGCTGGCCCGACTCCCTTATATCACCAACTTCTAAAAACTACCGCTGTGGAAATTGAACAGATCAGGAAAGTTCTGGAGCGTTATACCCAGGGAAAATGTACCCAGGAAGAAATCCGGATTATAGAACAATGGTTTGCAAGCATTAACCAGCACCGTTCCGCCATGATAGAGGACGATTTCCTCAAGGAACAGCTGGAAGAAGTGCGTATGCGCATCCAGGAGCAGATCAGTACACCGGTCGTGGAAGCCCCTGCGCGGAGACGCCGCCTGCGCGCCTGGATATATACCGGCGCGGCGGCCATGATCACCGGAGCAATAGCATTTACCCTACTATATAAACCTATGCCTGCCACTCATCCAGGGAACCCAACCCATCCGGCAGTACAATCTGTAGTGGTTAAAACGAACAAGGTGATCAGGAACGGCTACGTAGAAATTTCCACCACCAGGGGATCCACGGAAAAGGTTGTACTTGCTGATGGTTCTACCATCATGGTGAATGCTTCTTCAAAACTCCGTTACCCCGAAAACTTCGACGGCGATACCCGCAGCATTTTCCTGGAAGAAGGCGAGGCTTTCTTTAAGGTAGCCAGCGACCCGAAACGCCCGTTCATCGTGCATAGCGGGAACATCGCCACCACCGCCCTCGGCACCTCTTTCAACATCCGGGCATACAGCCGTGAGCACCGCATTACAGTGGCATTGCTGACCGGTAAAGTAAAAGTGGATCATGGGGAAAAGCGGCAGCCTGTGATTCTGCTCCCCAGCGAACAGCTGAGCATAGACAAAACGTCTATGGCCATGGCCAAATCCGTGTTTAATAAAGAAGATGATATCATCGGCTGGAAAAACGGCTATATCGTATTCAGGGATGCCAATTACGACGAGGTGGCCACGGAGATCGAAAACCGCTACAACGTAACGGTGATCAACGATTCGGGCATTACAGAGTGGACTTATACGGGTTTCTTTAAAGACGAGAGCCTGCAGGAAATTATTGAAACCATTTGTCTGACCAAAAACATCAGCTACACGCTCAAGAACGACACAATATTCCTTACCCGCAAAAACTAGATGTATGAAAAAATGCCTACGCCTTGTTTCTCTAGTGGTTCTTGCGATGGCCATCACACTGGCGGCTCCTTACACCGCCAGTGCTCGTGCCGAATCGCAGGACACCAAGAACGTCAGTATCACCATCCAGGTCAAGAACAAAAACATGGAAGACGTGTTTACTGAAATTTCTGCTAAAACAGGCCTCAGTTTCCATTACGACAAATCCGATCTGAATCTCAAAAAGAAGATTAACCTGAATTGCGTGAAGCAACCCATTGACGAGGTGCTTCAGTTGCTCACAGACCAAACCGGACTGAAATTTACGAGAAAAAACAATAAAGTCATAGTAAATCAGGAACAACATGCTGCCGGCTCCTTAACGACAGTAGCCCTGATGAGCGGCGCCGGGACCCTCGAAAAGGAGATCCGCGGCGTTGTAAAGGACGCCAACGGCAACCCGCTGCCCGGCGTGACTATCGTGGTGAAAAACACCAACCGCGGCACCCAGACCAACGCCACCGGTAATTATGTGCTGAGCGCCAACCCCGGCGACATCCTGGTGATCCGTTTTTTGGGGTTTACCACCCAGGAAATAGCCGTGGGTGCCAGTGATGTGATCAACATCATGCTGACTGAAAACTCCCAGTCCCTGAGCGAGTTTGTGGTGACAGCGCTGGGTATCGAAAAGAAATCAAAAGAGCTTACATATTCTACACAACAACTGAGTAACAGCGACTTAAGCCGTGTAAAAGACGCAAACGTGATCAACAGCCTGGCCGGTAAAGCCGCCGGTGTGACCATCAGCCGCAGCGCCTCCGGCCTGGGCGGCACCGCCCGCGTGATCATGCGCGGAAACAAATCCACCCGCGAAAACCAGCCGCTATACGTGATAGACGGGGTGCCGATGGCGAACTTTTCACCCTCCCAGCCCGCGAACGTGTACGGCCAGTCTTCAGACATCCAGTCCGGCGCAGGCCGCGACGGTGGCGACGGTATTTCGAACATCAACCCGGACGATATCGAGACCATCAACATCCTGAAAGGCGCATCCGCGGCCGCTCTTTATGGCAGCCAGGCTGCAAATGGCGTGATCGTGATCACCACCAAAAAAGGCCGCGCAGGCAGAACCCGCATAGACGTAAGCTCCGACGCGACCTTTGAATCCCCCATGCTGAAGCCGGACCTGCAATACAGGTACGCACAGTCCCCCTCTTCGTCCAGGCCCGGCAGCAACCAGAGCTGGGGCCCGAAAACGAACGCCAATAACCATGTAGACGACTTTTTCAAAACCGGCACAACTTATACGAACAGCCTCGCGCTGAGCGGCGGCAACGAAGTGGCGCAGTCTTATTTCTCCTATTCCAACACCAGCAGCAAAGGCATTATGCCCACCGCCAAGTTCAACCGCCACACATTCAACTTCCGTGAAACGCTGAAACTGCTGGACAACAAACTGACCGCGGACGCGAACATCACGTTCCTCGCGCAGAAAGCGCATAACAGGCCCGGCACCGGTTTTTATTTCAACCCGCTCACCGGCCTGTACCTTTTCCCACGCGGGCTGAACTTTGATACCTACAAGAATAACTACACTTATCCTTCCGCCAAACGTAACACCGACCTGCAAAACTGGTGGAACCTGAATTCAGATTCCGCCTGGGCGGGCGATCCCGAACAGCAGAACCCTTACTGGATCCAGAACAGGAACCTGCGCGACGAAAACAGGATGCGCGCCATGGCTTCGCTTTCACTCAAATACCAGCTGCTGGACTGGCTGAGCGTACAGGCACGCGGCAGCTTCGATAAAAGCTACGACGAGTATGAAATGAAGGCATACGCCAGCACACAGGCTTCACTGGCTCCGCCGAACGGCAGGTATACCGTGGAAAAAGAATTCAACACACAACTATACGGCGACCTTATTTTCTCAGCGAACAAAAAGCTGAGCGAAACCTTTAACCTGGCCGCCACCCTCGGTACCAGCGTCCTGGACCAGCGTATCAGGGACCGCAACCTTACGGACGTTGCTTTTGACGCCGCGCAGGGCCTTGTATATGCGAACAAATTCCAGGTAACGAACATCGACCCGATGGCGCTTACCTCCATCCAGGGAATGGACCGCAAACAGGTGCAGGCCTTGTTCGGAAGCGCACAGCTCGGCTTTAAAGATTACCTCTTCCTGGACCTGACCGGCCGCAACGACTGGTCCAGCACACTGGCTTTCACGCCTATCGCCAGCAAAGGTTTCTTCTACTATTCAGCCGGTATCACCGGTGTGATCAGCGAAATGGTGAAACTGCCCGAAGCGATCAACTTCGCCAAAGTACGTTTCTCCTACGCCAAAGTGGGTAACGACATCGCGCCGTACAACTCACGCCCGGCGGACTTCACCGTACGCATCATTGGCGGCGCGCCGCAGCTGCTGCTGAACAACAACGGCCCTTACCCCGGTACTTACCTGAAACCCGAAGACAACCGTTCCATCGAAGCAGGCTTTGATATCCACTTCTTCAACGACCGCCTGTCGCTGGACATGACGTTCTACAAAAACAACAACTTCAGGCAGTACATGGAAATACCCGCTCCTTCAGGCTCCGAGTTCCTCACTTATTTCGTGAACCTCGGCAACATCCAGAACAAGGGTATTGAAGGTATGCTCACCGCCGTGCCTGTGAAAGGCAAAGACTTCACCTGGACATCCAACGTGAACTTCTCCGCCAACCAGAACAAAGTGGTGAAACTCTCAGACGACGCCATTTCCGGCGCCGATCCCAGCAGCCGTTTTGTGCTGACGCAGTTCGGCTCCAACATGTTCGGCTCTTTTATACAGGAAGGCGGATCATGGGGTGACATCTATACGAACCGTTCCCTGCGTTACACCAAAGACGGGGCAATGATCGTGGATGCTGATGGCAAACCCATGGACAGCACCAGCGGTTTCTATAACATCGGCAACCCGAATCCTAAATTTAACCTAGGCTGGAACAACACGTTCGATTATAAGAACTTCTCCCTCACCTTCCTGATAGATGGCCGTTTTGGCGGTAAAGTGATGAGTATGACACAGGCTGTGCTGGACCAGTACGGTGTAAGCGAAGTAAGTGCTGCTGCAAGGGACAACGGTGGAGTAGATGTAAGAGCGGTGGACGAAACCGGTAAGGCAGTTACCAAGATCGACGCGAACAAATATTACCTGGCCGTTGCGGGCCGCGCCGGTGTGGGCAGCCTGTACATGTACGACGCTACCAATATCCGCCTCCGCGAGTTGGCGCTGAGCTACAAAATACCGGTAAAATCAAAAGTGATCCGCAACCTGCAGGTGGCGGTGATCGGCAGGAACCTGTTCTTCTTCAAGAACGATGCGCCGTTTGACCCTGAAGTAAGCGCCGGTGGCGATAACAGGCTGCAGGGTATAGACGTATTCGGACAGCCGGCCACCCGCAGCATTGGTGCAAGCCTGAAAGTAGGATTCTAAGCTTAGACAAGTACTTGACTAAAAAACTTACAAAGATGAGAACGTTTAAACTACAATATATCCGGAACCTCGCCATAGCAGGGATCAGTGCTGTGGTTGCGCTGGCAGGTTGCACAAAAGACTTCGAGCGCATCAATACGAACCCTTACGGGGTGAGTGAGGATGATCTTAAAACGGATTTCCGCCTGATCGGCGAACCGTTCAAGCAGATACAGAACAGTATCTACGGCAACTCCCCAGGCTGGGTAATGCAGGTACAGCAGAACCTCGAAGGCGACATCTGGAGCGGCTACATGGGCGTACCCGGGCCATTTGGCAACGGCGGCAACAACAACTCCACCTACAACCTCATTGACGGCTGGACGGTGGTGATGTGGGGCTGCGCATACGGTAACTATCCCGATGCCCCGAACCTGTCCGTAATGCCCGTGGCCCGCAGGATCGAGCAGCTGGCGGGAGAGGAGTTCAAAGACTTCAAAGCCTGGATGCAGATACTGAAAGTATTGGTAATGCAGCGCGTGAGCGATGTATACGGCCCTATCATCTACACAAAATACGGGGTGATCAACCCGGATAAAAGCATCGATTACGATTCCCAGAAAGACGCTTATTACGCGTTCTTCAAAGACCTGAACGATGCGATCACGGTGCTTACGCCTTTACGCAACTCCGCGCTCAAACCTTTCGAGAAGTTTGACCTTACCTACGACGGCAGCTACGGCGCCTGGCTGAAATTTGCCAACAGCCTCCGCCTGCGCCTCGCCATCCGGATCGCGAAGGTGGACCCGGTGAAGGCAAAAGCCGAAGGCGAAGCCGCCCTGTCCAATCCCGGCGGCCTGCTCAGCACAGTAGCGGATATCGCGGCGGTGAACATCGCGCCCACGCCGAACCCTTACAATACTTATACCAGCGGTTACAACGATATCAGAATGGGCGCGCCCATGGAATCTATCCTGACCGGTTACAACGACCCGCGTATCGCTAAATACTTCGATACGGCAACGGCCATGCCAGGAGGTATTTATAAAGGCATCCGCACCGGCATCGCACTGCCGGATAAGATCTATGCGGACTATTCCAAACTGGCGCCAATGCCCAGCAAAATGCAGCTGATGACCGCCGCGGAAGTATGGTTCCTGAAAGCCGAAGCCGCCCTGCGCGGATGGGCCGAAGCAGGTACCGCCAAAGACAACTATGAAGCAGGCGTTAGAGCCTCTTTCGCACAATACGAACTGGCCTCCAGGGCAGATGCTTACCTGGCGAACAATACCGCCAAAGCAGCGCCCTACGTGGATACCAAAAACCCGGTGAACAATGTAAACGCCAGCGACCCTACCATCAGCACTGTGACAATCAGGTGGGAAGAAGGCGATGCTTTCGAGAGAAAACTGGAAAGGATCATCACCCAGAAGTGGATATCCGTATTCCCTGACGGGCAGGAAGCCTGGAGCGAATTCCGCAGGACGGGTTATCCCAAACTGTTTAAGGTGGTGGTGAACAACAGCGGTGGCAAGATACCCACCGACCTGTACATCCGCCGTGTGAACTTTGCTAATACCGAGTACGCATCCAATCCGTTGGGCGTACAACGGGCCGTTACTTTACTAGGTGGTCCCGACAACGGGGGTACCCGCCTCTGGTGGGACAAACCATAGCATTATAGACATAGCTCATCTAAGAATGACCGGCCGGCCCTTTTGGGCCGGCTTTTTTTGTAGCGGGAACGATAGGGATTCAGGCGGCAATAAAAAAGCGCAGGCCCCAATGGCCTGCGCTAAAAAACATATCGGTGTAAGGGAGTTACGCTTCCTTGAGCCTCAGCTCATTTTTATATTCTTTCGGCGTTTTACCCACAATCTCTTTAAAGAATCGGTTGAAATTAGAAAGGTTCTTAAACCCGCATGAATAGGCGATCTCCGCGATAGACCAGTCTTCTTCGGTAAGGCGTTTGCAGGCATGGCCGATACGCACTTCGTTGAGGAACTGTACAAAAGACTTTTTGGTCCTGTTCTTAAAAAAGCGGCAGAAACTCTGCGGGGAAAGGTTGGTAATGCTGGCAACGTCCTGGAGGGAGATCTCCTTGGAGAAGTTGTTCATCACGTATTTGAAGACCTCGTCGATCTTGTGGTTGTCCTTCACGTTGTAGGCGTGGGAATAGCCGGTACTGGCCAGGAAATAGCAGTCTTTGGTCTCCGAGAGCGTTTTGAGGATATGCAGCAGGGAAATGATACGCTCCAGCCCGTCCTTTTTGGGAAGGGAGAGGATCTCATCTCTGAGCTTTTCCTGGGTGTTGCCGATGATCTTCATACCACGCTGGGCGCGGTGGAACAGGTCTGTAAGTGCTTTGGTTTCGGGCAGGCCGTAGAACTTGTCGCCAAAAATGTCCTTGGGGAAATAAATCACCACGGAACGGGCTTTGAGCGATTCATCATTTTTATGATAGGCCTCGTCGTTATACCACACATGCGGTATATTCGGCCCCAGGAATACCATGTCCCCTACGTCAAAGCTTTCAATGCTGTCTCCTACGATGCGTTTTCCCTGGCTTTCCGTTACATACACCAGTTCGCATTCGGGATGAAAATGGAAAGGTGTATTAAAGTAAGGATCACAGCGTTCGATGATGGTGATCTGGTTGTCGGCAAAGGCCCCCACTTTTATCAGAATGGGTTTCATGTTTGCTTCCTTGTTGGTTTAGTCCTATGAAAGTAATTAGCAGGTAGTAATTCTGCCATTTTGAATTCTATTTTGCCAAATTATTAAATTTCGGTTAAAAAAATACTAGTCGGTACTATTTTCCCATAATATTTACGGGGCTTGAAAAATATGACCCGCGGCAAACAGGCCAGGCCCCTTGTAGTGGCTGATTTGCTGCTAAAACCTGCCGGCAGGCGGTATCAGGGCCGGGAATTCTTTTTTGTTTTATTGATTTTTCCGTACCTTGTTCGTGCTAAATCGTTATAGCGCGTACGACCTATAATTCCATATGAAGGGTATATCCATCAAAGATATTGCTAAACAAGCCGGCGTTTCTCCCACAACCGTTTCGTTTGTACTAAATGGCAAAGCCAAAGAAAAGCGGATCAGCGACCAGGTTAGTAAAAAAATACTAAAACTCGCTGCCAAGCTCAAATACAAACCAAACCAGCTTGCAAGGGGCCTCCGGACCGGCAAAACAAAGACCATCGGCCTCATCGTGGAGGACATTGCCAACCACTTCTTTGCCAACGTCGCGAAGATCGTGGAAGAGGAAGCGGACAAATTCGGCTATAAAGTGCTGTACGGATCCACGGAAGATAATCTCGTGAAAGCCCGCGGCCTGCTGGAAGTGCTCGAATACCGCCAGGTGGACGGGTATATCATCACGCCCACGCCTAACCTGGACAAGGAGATCGAAGTGCTGAAGAACTCCCGAAAGCCCATGGTGCTCATGGACCGTTACCTGCCCCAGATACCCACCAACTACGTGATGGTGAACAACTTCCAGGGTGCGTACGATGCCGCGGAGTACCTGATTGAGCTGGGTTACCAGAAAATAGCGCTGGTCACCACCACCTCGGAGCAGATCCAGATGAAAGAACGTTTCAACGGCTTCTCCGCAGCCATGAAAGCGCACCGCGCCAACCTTCCCCGCAAAATGTGCAAAAAGATACCATTCGGCGCCACGAACGAAGAGGCGGTGAGCCAGATCATTGAGTTCATCAAAGGCATTCCCGGCCTGGACGCCATCTTTTTCACGACCAACTATCTCGGCATTTACGGCATCGAAAGCGTAAAGGAGCTGGGGATGAAGATAGGCGAGGACGTTGCGCTCATCAGCTTCGACGATCACGACCTCTTCCGCCTGCACACCCCCGGGATCACCTGCGTGGCGCAGCCCATTCACGACATTGCCCGCAATGTGATACAGGTGCTTATGAACGAGCTGAACCAGCACAATAACCAGATCAACCAGGTGGTGCTGCCTGCTACCCTCATCAAACGGGAAAGTTGCCGTAAAAAGGCTAAAACCGTCGCTTAATCCGCATTCACCAGGTAAACATATAAGAGGCTGTAACCAGGTTATCCAGGAGGTTACAGTCTCTTTTTTATGCCCCGGCGAAACACAAAGGGACCGCACCATCCGGCACGGCCCCTTTTTCTACGTGGAATTGTTAACGGCCTGTCCACCACACCGGGGTGGTATAATTGTTAGAGGCCTTTACAGCCTGGAAATTCACGGGATTATTTAATTCTTCACTCGTCGGATACACGGTCCTTTCCATCATCCGCACGTTGCTCGGCGATTTACGCACTCTCGGGCCCAGCTCTTTCATCAGCCTGCGCGTGTCCGCCCATAGCTCATAGGGTTTGAGCATATTGTAATGGATGTAACGCTGGTCGTAGATCAGGCCCAGTTTTTCACCGGCGGCGGCCGCATTGAACTCCGCCACTTTCTGGTCCAGGAAAGTATTGATGGTGGCATCCGGCGGTTTCACGGCCTTGGAGGCGGGGATGAAGCCGTTGTACTGGTTGTCCGGGTTCAGTGCGTTGATCTCGTAATAGATGTCGATGGATTCTTTGATGGCGGCGCGGTATTCATCCGCGGCGGTGATCGTCAGGTCTGCCCAGCGGAGTTTAGCTTCCGCCTTGAGCAGATGTATCTCGGAAGAAGTGATGATCTGGTAAGGCATCCCGAAATTCCGCTCAAACGTGGTGCGGTTGTAAAAGGACGGGAAGGTGGCTGCCAGGTTCGTGGTGGTGATCTGGCTGGCGATGGCGGCTACATCGGGCGCTTCGGTGGGCATGGCGGTGTAGTTGCCGTCTTTGTCAGGCTGGAAGATCACGGGGATGCGTGGATCATCCGCAAAGCCGGTCTTGCGCATCAGGTTCAGCATGTTTGCCGGCACAAAGAGGCGCAGGGTCAGCCTTTCTGAAAGGGAACGGAAGATGAGCAGTTCCATCGCCTGGTCCGGCCGCCTGTCCACGAGCGTAATGGACGTGGCCCTGTCTTTTGCGTACTCATCATCCGCCAGCACTTCCTGTATCGTGCTTTTCGCCAGTTCGGGCATCACGTTCGTCAGGCGCAGCGCCAGGCGCATCCGCAGGCTGTTGATGAACACCCGCCATTTGGTGATGTTGCCATTGAAGTACACATCGTTGCGGGTGAACTGCTGCTGGATAAAACTTCCGTTCAGCGTATACCCCTTGAGGTTAGTGGATATTTCTTTCAGGTTTGCCAGCATGGCCGGGTAGATCTCGGACTGCTTGTCGAAAGGCGGGAAGAAGTTGAGTTCGGCGCCCTGCATGGCTTTGAAATAAGGCACATCGCCGCATACATCCGTCAGCTGGTGAAAGATGTATTCCTTGATAGCGCCGGCCGTCCACATAAAGATCTCGTAATCATTTTTATCCTGTTCGGAAAGCCCGTTGTACACCTGCTGCATGGCGGCGATGGAGCGCAGTTTGCTGTAGGCGTCCGAGTAGGGGTCGTGCACCCAGGAAAAGCTGCTGGGCGCGCCGTCGTTCTGGAAACCGCCGGAGCCCAGTATGGGATTGAGCGTGTTGAAATTATGGAACATTTCCCCGTAGGAATACCGGAAGATGCCAAGCTGCTGCTGGGTGTTCGTATAAAATCCCTGGATGTCCGGATTGGTGAACCCGTCCGGGTCCAGGTAAAGGTCTTCCAGCTTGCTCTGGCAGGAAACGACCGATAACATCAGCAATCCGGCCAGTATGTTGAATATGTTTTTCTTTTTCATGTTGTACTGTTTTGTGCTGTTAAAACGATGCCCTGATGCTTGCGCCGTAACTCCGGGTAGTGGGGAATGCATTGTTTTCGTAGAATACGTTCGTGCCGTTCAGCGCTTCCGCATCTACGTTCGGCATTGTTTTGTAGATATACCAGAGGTTGTTGGCAAACAATGAAACCGCGAGCCGGTCGAAACGTATCTTATTGGTGAGTTTCTTCGGCAGTTCGTATGTGAGCACGATGTTGCGCAGTTTGATGTAATCGTTTTTATACACGATATCGGGCTGGATGTCCATAAACGTTTGCCAGTAATAGGAATGTTTATCCGCCGCGGTGATGATCGTTTCGTTCGGTTTGCCGTCAGGCTGTACGCCGGGCAGTATCACACCGTCGTGCATGATAAAGGGGTATTTGGAATCTGCCGGTACGCCGGAAGTGTGACTGGGCAATAATACCAGCGTGCTGCTGTTGTTGATGTAATAGGGGAGGCCTCCATGCGCTTCATCGCGGTAAGCGGTGGTGGAAGCAGCGGAGCCATTGCCCACCATGTACATATTGGTCTGGGACACGAGTGTGGAGCCGAACTGGTAATCGATATTAAAGTCCAATGAAAGGCCTTTGTAAGAAATGGTGTTGTTAAAACCGCCGGCAATATCCGGCAGTACTTTGCCGATCACTTCTTCTTTTGTGGGATCGGTGGAATAATACCCGCCTTCCACGATCCTTTCGCCGTTTTCATTCACCTTATACGGCCTCACGACTACCTGGCCCCATGGCTGGCCTTCAACCGCCACTACCCTGGCGCCGGACATACCCCACAATCCCTGCGTGGTAATGCCCTGGGCGAGTTTTTTCACCATCGGTTTGTCGCTGTGGAAGTTCAGCACGGTATTCCAGTTGAAACTGCCCGTTTTGAGCGGCGTGGCATTGATGAATACTTCGATGCCGCTGTGCGAGATCTGCCCGGCGTTGATCTTGGTATCGCCAAATCCGGAGGACGGCGGTACGCTCAGGCCCATGATCTGGTCGTAGGTGTTGCCGTTGTAATAGTTCACTTCCAGGCCAAGGCGGCTGTTGAAGAACTTGGTTTCGAGGCCAAGCTCCACTTCGCGTTTGCGTTCGGGCTTCAGGTCTTCAGGTGGCCGGCTCCCGCGCGGGGCGTAGGTGATCACACCACCGTAGTTGCCGATGTCATACACATTGTTCGAAAAATATTCCGGGCCGGGGCGGCCAACATCCGCCCAGGATACCCTGAACTTGCCGAAGCTTACCCATGCGGGCATTTTGAGCGTTTCGCTGAATATCCAGGACACGCTGGCGCCGGGGTAGAAATAGGAATTGTTGGCGGGCGGGAGGATGGAAGACCAGTCGTTACGCCCCTGCAATTCCAGGTACAGCCATTCCTTAAATCCTACCTGTACGGAGCCGAACGCGCCGTATAACAGGCTGTAGCGGCGAAAGCCGTTGCTTTCCACCGGTGTGGTTTTGGCATTGCTGAAGGAGAACCAGTCACGGGTGATGAACCCGTCAGAACGGGTGTTCCGGCTGGTCCATTCGCTGGTGCGTTTCTGTATCACGCCGCCCACGAATGCGTTCAGGCTGAAATTTGTGTTGATCTGTTTTTCGTAACTGACGATGGCCTAGCCATTATAATACACGTCCGTGCTGTTGTACAGGTAATACCTGCCGCCTTCGCCCATGGAGAGCGGCCTGCGGAGTTTTTCCTTTTGTTCGTTCTTATTGGTGACCCAGTCAAAACCGCCCAGCAGCTGGAACTTCCAGCCTTTGGCGATATCCACGTCTACGGTGGCTGAGTTGATGAAGTGATTGCGGGTATTGTCGTAATCGTTCTGCATCTGGTTCCAGAAGTAGTTGCCGGCCAGCCCGTCCCTTACGATGCCGCCTACGGGGTAGCGGGTTTGCCGGTTTTCCATGGCCCACCAGAAGTAATCGTCATTGGCGGGGTCCACCACCTGGGTGCGGAGCAGTTCGGTGCTCAGCTGCCGCGGCACGCCGTAGGTTACGAACACGTCCTGGTTCGTGGGTGGCGAGTTGTGGTTGAAGGTGTTCGCATAAGTGCTCACCAGCTTGAAGTTTACACGGTTGGTGATCTTTATGTTGCCGTTGAAGGTAAAGTTGTTGTCGTGCAGTTTAAATCCTTCAAAGATGCCTTTGTAATCCTTGCGGGTGTAAGACACGCGGAAACCGCCGTTTTCACCGCCGCCCTGCAGGGCAACGTTCGCCGAGCTGGTGTACCCGTTCCGGTAGAAGTTGCGGATATTATCCGGCTGGGCGATGTAGGGCCTCATCACGCTGTCGTACCAGAGTATCTGGCGGCCGTCCATTTTGGGGCCGAAGTTGTAGTTCGTGGGGTAATAGGCCTGTTTGCCGTTTTTCTGGTAAAAACCTTCACCGTCCACCACGCCGGGGTTCACCCATGCGGCGGGAAAACCGGAGCCGTATTCGTTCTGAAATTCCTGCATGAGCCATACCCTGTCCTGCGAATGGGTGAGGTTCACATCCACGCCGAAACCTTTCTTTTTGGTGCCGCTTTTGGTGGTGATGAGGATCACGCCGTTGGCGCCCTGGGAGCCGTAAAGCACGGCGGCTTTGGCGCCTTTGAGCACGTCAAACGTGGCGATGTCATCCATGTTCAGGTCGTTCAGGCCGTTGCCGGTGCTGCGGTTGATGTCCGTCTGCCAGTCCAGCATGGGGATGCCGTCTATTACAAACAGGGGCCTGTTGGTAGAGCCTTCGTAGAGGGCTACGGCATTGCGGATGTTGATGGAAAGGCCGCCGGCAGGCCCGAGGGCGGTACCGGTGATCTTGAGGCCGGCTACCTGGCCGTAGAGCGCGCTGAAGGCGTTCACCGGGGAGCCGATGTTTTCCAGCTGTTCCGCTTTGACGGTGCCTTGTGAATACCCGAGGGCTTTGCGGGAGCGGGGGAGGTTGAGGCCGGTCACCACCACTTCGTTGAGGCCGGTCACATCTTCCTGGAGGGTGATGTTGTAAGCGGAGCCATCACCGGTTTTGATCTCCTGTTTCAGAAACCCGATGTAATTAAATACGAGGGTGGCGTTGGGCGTCACATTGATGCGGTAGCTGCCGTCCGTCTGCGAGATGGCGCCGTTTGAAGTGCCTTTTTCGGTGATGGTGACACCCGGGATGGCTTCCCCGCCGGCATTGCGCACGGTTCCGGATACGGTCTTTTTAGCCTGTGCAAAAGAGAATTGATTGCACAGGCTAACGAAGACCGCTAAAAGTAGTAGCGTTCTTTTCATTGTTCACTGTTTTAAATGCGTAAAAAAGATGCGGTTCCCGGTAATCCGGCCGGGTTTACTGAATGGGAAAACAGGGGACCTTCCTGTTGCGGTCCTGTGTTTGTTCAAAAAATGGTTCCTGGTTTACGGTGTTGTTAGTACTGAATTCTGGTTATTATTTTTGGTTGCTCATTGTTAACGTCCTGGGGGCCGTTTTGTTTGTAGTTATTTTTTGGGTTCGATCATTGCCGTCCTCTGGAGGTTTGTTCCTGGTTTGTTCACTGAGTTCCGTACGGATAAAAATACTATTGGTTGACCAGATAAATAATCATGATTTGCGGTGCGGTATGGGGATTGGACGCGGATTTACACTAAAACGTTTTAGCCTTTCCTTCTAAAAAAAGAACCGGGGTGCGCCTGGTGGTTTGCCCTGTTCTGAATAATTACCAAAACGCCGGTTTTGTTGTTACTCAAACTTACCTTTTTTTTCGAAATCCACCATGGCCGTTTATCAAGTTTTTAGGCTCAAAGACAAGACAAGATCGCCTACTGCCTGTGCTATACGAAATCGGTTGCAAAACCGGCTGGAACCTTGTATTGGTATGATTTTGCAGGGAATTTAGCAGGATTTATGTAGAATATTCGCGCGGAATGATGTTTTTTTCCGGATTGTTAGCGTAATCTTAAGAGCGTATCAAAAAAAAGTTAAATTTTCTTTTGTGACTTTATAAAGTTTGACTAGTTTGCATTCGTTCGTTTTTCTGAACTAAATCTGTGCGAGTTGAAAGAATATGAAGCGCTTGGCATGTCACAGGTTTTTTTTATTGGTAAAATGCTAAAACGTTTTATCATATAAACTAAACCCCCTGGCCCGTGAAATTGAGGAGGAGCAAGGCATGCACGGATTTTTTTATTGGATGAGGCTAAAACGTTTTATCCATTCCAGGAACAACGGAGAATAGTGAACGGAATAATCAGAATACGCGACATGAGGTAGCAGCAACAAAACAAACCTCTTCTTTTATCAGCCGCCTGTTATGCAGACCCGCCCGCCAAAAGCTGGATAGGAAAGTATTGTATAACAACTGATGCAACCGGCGATCTGTTACGTTTTATCAGCCTAATGTAGACCTGGCCTTAAGGGACGGGATGGATTCGTATTGCACTGATGCAACGGGAAAATCTGTGAAGTTTTATCAGCGCTAATGCACACCTGCCTTCATCCGGCGGGACGGAATTGTATTGCATTGCGGTCAATGCGCGGGGCAACCTATGCCATGCCCGCCATCGGCTATCAACCAATAATAAAAGGATAACTAAACTATTGTTTTCACGTTCAAACTTAAAATCTAAGGAAGCTATGCGAAGAATTCTTCTGCTTGCCACGCTGCTGTCTTTCTGCTTTGCCCCGATCGCATGGGCGCAGGAAAAAAAAGCAGTCTCCGGCACCGTCAAGGATGTTAACGGCCAGCTATTACCCGGCGTAACAGTTATGGAAAAAGGAACACAGAACGGCACAATGACCGCTGCGGATGGTTCCTTTAAGATCAGCGTGGCCCCGAACGGCACACTGGTGTTTACGTTTATGGGCTATGCCCAGCAGGAAGTTTCCGCTTCCGCCGCTTCTTTCGCCATCGTGCTGAAAGAAGATTCCAAAAACCTGAATGAAGTGGTAGTAACCGCCCTCGGGTTCAAACGTGAGCAAAGAAAACTCGGTTACGCCGTTACGGAACTGAAGGGTTCCGAAGTGGCCAAAACCAACGCCATCAACCCCGTAGCAGCCCTGCAGGGTAAAGTGGCCGGCCTGGACATCTCCGGCGCAGCCGGCGGCCCGCAGGCTGCCAGCCGCATCGTACTGCGCGGCGCCAAGTCGCTCAACGGCAAAGACCAGCCCATCTTTATCATAGATGGTACCATCTTCGAAAATGAAGATGCGGACAATGCCGTGAACTTCGGTAACGTGCTCAAAAACTTCAACCCGGATGATTTTGAATCCGTAACCGTGCTCAAAGGCGCGGCAGCTACGGCTCTCTACGGTACACGCGCCATCAACGGCGCCATCCTCATCACCACGAAAAAAGGAACCACCCGTAAAGGCCTGGGTGTGGAATTCAGCCAGACCGCACAGTTTGAGCAGGTATACCGCACGCCCATCGCTTTGCAAAATGAATACGGCGCGGGTTATAATCCTTTCTTCAACACGGATGCGGACGGCAACGTAGTGGAGTGGGCAGGCGGCTTCAGCTTCGGCCCCAAAATGGACGGCACTATGGCTAAGATCATCAACGGTGATGTGGTGCCTTTCAGCGCGCAGCCCAATAACTGGAAAAACACTTACCAGACCGGTAAATACTTTAATACGAACGTGGCCGTGGAAGGCGGAAACGAAAAAGCGAACTTCCGTTTTTCTTATTCCCACGTGGACAATAACAGCGTGATGCCGAACAACGGTTTCAAAAGAGACGCGTTCTCCCTGAAATCATCCGCCGTTATTTCCAAATTCCTTTCCGCTGAAGGCGGCGTAACGTTCACCTCCAGCGAATCCACCAATCCCACCCGCCAGGGCGGCGATTATACCAACGAAAACGTTGGCCGTAAATGGATCTACATCTTCCCGCGTAACTACGATCCCGGTTACTGGCAGGCGCGCTACATGGGCCCGGACCCCGGCAAGCAGGACCTGAACAGCTACCTGGGCCAATATCCAGGCGCGGACTACTGGTTCTCCCTGGAAAACGACAACTGGGTGCGTAAAGAGAAACTCCTCATGGGTAATCTCTCCCTCACCGGCACGGCTACCGAATGGCTGAAATTCATCGCCCGCGGTAACTTCAGCTACGAACAGAATGCGGATGACCGCCGCCAGCTGGGCTGGGGCCCGAACTACACCGGCAACCGCGGCCTGTTTGTGCTTTCCGGTCAGAATAAAACACAATACACTTTCACCGGTATGGCTGTGATCACCCCGAAACTGGGCTCCGACTTCACCGCCAGCCTGAACCTTGGTGCTGAAACCTGGACCTCCGGTATCGGCAACAGCTTCCGTACCGCTACCACCAACGGTCTCCGTATCCCCGGCATGTACGCCATGACGAACAGTGAAGGACCGCTGGATGCACAGGCAAAAACACTGGCGCAGAAAAGGATCAACTCCCTGTTCTTCGCAGCGAGCTTCTCTTATAAAAATGCCTGGTTTCTGGACGTGACCGGCCGTAACGACTGGTCTTCCGCCCTGATGTATCCTGACGGCCACGGCACACCTTCTTATTTTTATCCTTCCGTGAGCGCGGCATGGGAATTTACCGAAAGCCTGAAGAGCAGCATGCCTTCCTGGGTTTCTTACGGTAAGCTCCGCGCGTCTTACGCCTTCGTGGGCGGGGATATGATGCCCTGGGAGAACAACTCCGGCTATGTTACCTCCTCCGTGTGGAACGGCGCCGCGAACATTCTTCCGATCAACGAATATTACCAGTCCAACACACTGCCGAACCTGAACCTGAAACCCTCCACTTCCAGCTCTGTAGAGGTAGGTGCGGACGTTCGTTTCCTGAACAACCGCCTGGGCCTGGATGTGGCCTGGTACCGCTCCATCATCAAGGACCAGATCATCAAGATCCCCGTGGCGATGGAATCCGGTGTAAAAGACCGTTTCATCAACGCCGGCAAGTTCAGGAACAGCGGGATCGAGATCGCGATCAACGCAAGGCCCATTGAATCAAAGAATTTCAGCTGGGACCTTACTTTGAACGGCAGCAAAAACAATAACAAGATCATCTCCCTCTACGGAAATGAAAAGGAATATGAAATGGGCAGCGACCAGGACGTAAGGGTACTGGCGATCGTAGGCGCGGCCTATGGTGTAATCCAGACCAATTATGGTTACACGCCTTACGTAGGTAAAGATGCCAATGATCCGAACAACGGCAAACCCGTGATTTCACCCAACTCAGCGGACCAGCCGTATAAATTCAAACGCGGCGCGGCAGTAGTGGGCAATATCACGCCGGACTTCAACCTTGGCCTGAGCAACAACTTCAATTACAAAAACTGGAGCCTCGGCTTCCTGTTACAGGCCAGGATCGGCGGCGATATGTTCTCCGCTTCCCACCAGTACGGTACAGGCCGCGGTACAGTAGCCAGCACCATCGAAGGCCGCGATGCGGAGCACGGTGGCGTTGCCTGGACGGATAATTCAGGCCGCAGCCGCAATGACGGTATGATCCCCGAAGGCGTATTTGAAGACGGTTACAAGATCACCCACAACGGCACGGAAGTGGACCTTGGCGGCATGACCTACCGCGATGCATACAGCAGGGGTTATGTGAAACCCATGAGCCCCTACCAGTATTACAGCATGGTGGGTGACTGGGGTATCGGTATCCGCGAAGCATCTGTGTTCGACGCATCTTATGTTGCGCTGCGCGAGGTGTCCATCGGGTATACCATGCCCAGCAAGATCGCGGAGAAGATACGTATGAACAAAGTACGTGTGCTGCTGATCGGCCGTAACCTCGGTTACCTGTACAACAACCTGCCGGATAACATCAACCCGGAGAGCCTGCGTAACAACAGCACCAGCGCATTCTCCGAGTACGGCGGCACACCGTTCGTGCGGAACATGGCAGTAACCCTTCAACTTGGCTTCTAATTTCAAAACGAGACAACCATGAAAGCAATTCATAAATTAGGAATAGGGGCGCTGGCCCTGGCAACACTGGCCAGCTCCTGCACAAAGGATTTCGAGAACATCAATAAAAATCCTGAGATCACGCCCGATATTTCTCCCGAAATGCTGATCACTACTTCGCAGAAAGCGATGGTAGACCGTGACTTCGACTGGTTCTACGAGCATTACCAGTACCTGATGCGTTATACGCAGTTTACAGTAAGTTATCCTGACGGTAATACCGGCGGTATGTTCGCCAATCCGCGCGTGAATGATTTTTATTCGGCGTTTTATACAAACATCGGCCGGAACCTCACCGATATTCAGCAGATCGTGGACGGCAAAACCGGGTCCGACCAGGCTTATTACGCACAGGTAAGAGCCATTGCGACGGTGAACAAAGTGTATTCCGCGTTCCGCGTAACAGATGTGAACGGCAGCATTCCTTACACCGAAGCCTTCCTGGCCCGTGTGGGAGAGGGGAGCTTTAAGCCTGCTTACGACAGCCAGGAAAAACTGTTCGATATTTTTGATGCCGAACTGAAAGCCGCCATCACTACGCTGACTACCGCCGGCCAGTTTATGCAGGTGGGCAAATATGACATATTCTACGCCGGCGACGCATCCAAATGGGCGAAAGCTGCAAATGTGCTGCGTCTGAAAATAGCCATGCGCCTGGGCAAACGTGCTCCGCAGAAACTGCAGGCTATCGCCACAGAAGTAATGGCCAGCCCCGCGGGCCTGTTCACCGGCGTGGCGGATGAATGGAAATTTATCTCCAGCACCAACTTCGCCAGAGGCGGCAACTGGAACGCACAAGGCAACGCAACGCGCGGCGGCAAAACCCTCGTGGACTTCATGTACGACAACTCGGACCCGCGCCTGAACCTGTTCTTCAAAAAGAACGGTTTCACGCTGGCGGTATTCAACCGCCTGAAAGCCGGCGGCGCATTCCCCGCATCAGCGGTATACAATCCCCGCCAGTATGTAGGTATGCCTGAAAGCCCTGATGACAGGAACAATCCCGCTTTCGCCAGGTTATACGGCGTAAAACGTTACAGCATCGTGGAAGGCGGTCAGAACGTGAGTGTGGAAGTGGATACCTTGTCTACTTTCCAGAACCGCATTTTCGATCTCGGATCGGACGGCGACCTGGCCGGTGCATATACCCAGCCTATGGTGACTTACGCTGAAATGTGTTTCATCCTGTCCGAGCTTTCCCTGAAAAGCATCATCACGGGAGACGCAACAGAGTGGTATAACAAAGGCGTGACTGCTTCCATCAATGCCTACAGCGGTATCGCTACCCTGGCCCCGGCGGTGGACTTCACGGTTGCAACGCCCGAAGCCATCTACGCTTACCTGGCCAAACCCGCGATCGCATTTACCGGCACTACCGATGAGAAGATGGAAAAGATCGGCATCCAGCAATATATCAATAGCTTCAAAACGCCCTGGGAAGCCTGGGGTTATTACAAGCTGCTGGGTTACCCGAAAGTGGGCGGCATCCTGAACCGCAAGGAATTTATCGCAAGCGGTGTGAAACAGGAAATTCCGCGCCGCTGGCCGCTGCCTATTTCCAACCAGAATATCGACAACTACAATAAAGCAGTGACCGAAATGAAGGCAACAGGAGAATACGGCAACGCGGTGGAAGATATCACCGGCCGTGTTTGGTGGGATAAAAAATAGTGAAGAATGGAATAAAGGCTGAAAAGCAAAAAGCCCTGGGATTTCCCGGGGCTTTTTTTATGGGTTTATTGGTCCCGGCCGTTAGTTAAAACTATGCACTTTAGTGCAAGGGCTTTGGTAATGCGGGAAAATCTACTACAGAACTGGCCTTGTTTGTGGCGTCCTTGTGAAAAGGTCGTCATTGCGAGGAGCAGCGGGGATTTGTGCAGGAGCGGCGACGAAGCAATCTCCAGATATTGGCGTACATCTATTCGATGCAGGAGATTGCTTCGTCGCCCCACCCACTTTAGCGCTGCTGCTCCTCGCAATGACGGCTTTGCGCCAGCCTGGGGCTCTTCTAATTTGGGGCATTAATGTGATGATCAGCACCGAAGCAGGACTTTAATCCGGATTCCGAACCTCTGCACTTTCAGTGCAGAGAATTTTAGTATACGTGAAAAAGGGTAAAATGGTGTTTTAGTTATGAGTATAACAATCTGAATCTGAGTTGTATGGGGAGTATGGTGGTGCTATATTACCGATATTGTGTTTTTATAGGGTAGTTATATGGAAGTACTATTGTTACTGAAGTTGAGGTGGAGATGACGTGGAGATGAGGCGGACTTGATGCGGGTTAAAAAAATACCAGTGGGGTGGGTTCGATAATAAAGCAGGGAAGAGGCTTTCCGGAAAGCCGCGCCCGGTATGATGATCGGCACAAGTATAGCGTCGCGCGATGGCAAAAGACTGGCAGAAACTTAAAAGACAGGTAGGAAAGGGGGCAGATGGGAGTATAAAGGGAGTATGACCGCGGTATGAAGCAAGTATGACAGAAGCATCATACTGATATACCCACAGCATAATACCTATATACCTGGACTTTACTTGGACTATACTTGGACTTTACCTGGACTTTACCTGGACTTGGGTCATTTTTGCCCCTGAGAGGTTTTTTAGCATGAAAACTTTTACCATACTGTGTTTGAACGGGAAAATCCTTCGATTTTCCCGTTCCCCCTTATTTCAGCCTGCGTTTATTGCAGCAGGTCCTTGATCTCGCTCAGTTTCATCAGCGCTTCCACCGGCGTAAGCCGGTTAATATCTACGGCATTCAGCTTCTCCCGGATGTTCTGGAAAGTATCGGTGTGCGCGTCAAAAATGCTGAGCTGTACTTTCTGCACAGGCGTGGCGATCTGTTCCATCGGCGCTTCGATATGCTGGCTTTCCAGTTGGGAGAGTATTTCGTTTGCACGGTTGATCAGCTGCGGCGGCATACCCGCGATCTTCGCAACATGTATACCAAAACTATGCCTGCTGCCGCCGGGGGCCAGCTTGCGGAGGAATATTATTTTGTTACCCACTTCTTTGTTCGTGATATGGAAATTCTTCACGCGGGAGTGCGTGTTTTCCAGCTCGTTCAGCTCATGATAGTGCGTGGCGAACAAAGTTTTGGGGCGGTGATCCGTCATGTCGTGCAGGTACTCCACGATGCTCCAGGCGATGGAAATACCGTCGTAGGTGCTGGTGCCGCGGCCGATCTCGTCGAGGATGATGAGGCTGCGCGGCGTGATGTTGTTGATAATACTGGCGGTTTCGTTCATTTCCACCATGAAGGTACTTTCGCCGCCGCTCAGGTTGTCCGAGGCGCCCACGCGGGTGAAGATCTTGTCCGTAAGGCCGATCTCGGCGGCGGAAGCGGGCACAAAACTGCCCATGTGCGCCATAAGCGTGATGAGCGCGGTTTGCCGCAGCAGGGCGGATTTACCGCTCATGTTAGGCCCGGTGAGGATGATCACCTGCTGCTCGTCGCGATGCAGCAGCAGATCGTTCGTTACATAACTTTCGCCGGTGGGCAGGCCCTGTTCTATCACAGGGTGACGGCCTTCTTTGATATCAAGGTGATGGGAATCGGTTACGTTGGGGCGGCGGTATTTGAACTGCACGGCGTTGTGCGCGAAACAAAGCAGGCAGTCCAGGCGGGCCAGGGCCTGCGCATCCCGCTGGATGGGCACGATGTAATCCTGCAACGCCAGTAGCAGCGCGTCGTACAACCGCATTTCCAGCGCGAGTATCTTTTCTTCGGCGCCGGTGATCTTTTCCTCGTATTCTTTCAGCTCGGGCGTGATGTACCGTTCCGCGTTCGCCAGCGTTTGTTTGCGTATCCAGTTGTTCGGTACTTTGTTTTTGTGCGTGTTGGTCACTTCGAGATAATAACCGAACACGTTGTTGAAAGCCACTTTCAGCGAAGGAATGCCGGTAGCTTCGGATTCCTGCTGCTGGATGCGCAGCAGGTATTCTTTGCCGGAGGTGGCGATGGCGCGGAGATCGTCCAGCGTGGCGTCTGTACCTTCGCGGATCACGCCGCCCTTGTTTGCCAGTACCGGCGGGTTGTCTGATATTTCCGCCAGGATGCGGTCCAGGATGGGCTGGCAGGGATCGAGCTGCTCCTGCAGCTGCCTGAGCAGCGGGTTGTCGATAGCATTGAGCGTAGTGGATATTTCATGCACCTGTTGCAGCGCTTTGGCCAGCTGCATCACTTCGCGCGGGTTGATCTTTTTGAGGGGGATCTTTGATACCAGTCTTTCCAGGTCGCCCACGATCTTGAGATGCGTTTGCAGCAATTTAGTAGGGTCCGCTTCGCGGATGAGCGTTTCCACTGCGTCCAGCCTTTCGTTGATCTTGCCGATATCGCGGAGCGGGAAAATGATCCAGCGTTTCAGCAGGCGTGCGCCCATGGGGGAGAGGGTATGGTCCAGCGTGCCGATCAGCGATCTGCCCTGCTCCACGGTGCTTTGCAGCAGTTCCAGGTTGCGGATCGTAAAACGGTCCATCCACAGGAAATCGTCCTGGTCTATACGCGTGAGGGCGGTGATATGCTGGAGGTTCGGATGTTCCGTGTCTTTCAGGTAATGCATGGCGGCGCCGGCGGCGATGATCGCATCGTTCAGGTCTTCCACGCCGAACCCTTTGAGGGAATGGGTTTCGAAATGTTTGTTCAGGATCTCCCTGGCGTAGGCATTGGTAAAGATCCACTCTTCGAGGGTGTAGGTATAAAAGCGGCTGCCGAAGGTTTGCCGGAAATGTTTCTGCTGCTGTTTGGCAAAGAGCACTTCCGAGGGGCGGAAACTTTGCAGGAGTTTGTCCACATATTCCAGGCTGCCCTGCGCTACGAAAAACTCGCCGGTGGAAATATCCAGGAAAGCCACGCCGGCCTGTTCGTTCATGCCGAAGTGCACGGCGGCGAGGAAGTTGTTCGTACTGTTTTCCAGCAGTTTATCGTTCACGGCTACACCGGGCGTCACCATTTCCGTCACGCCGCGTTTCACGATGCCTTTTACCATTTTGGGATCTTCCAGCTGGTCGCAGATGGCTACGCGATGGCCGGCTTTTACCAGCTTGTGGAGGTAAGTATCCAGTGAATGATGGGGGAAGCCCGCGAGGTCTACGTAAGAAGCGCTGCCGTTGGCCCTTTTGGTGAGTACAATGCCGAGCACTTTGGATGCGATCACCGCATCCGCGTTGAAAGTTTCATAAAAATCCCCGACCCTGAAAAGCAGCACCGCGTCCGGGTAGCGGGCTTTGATAGCGTTGTGCTGCATCATCAGGGGCGTTTCTTCCGATTTACTTTTAGCCATGCGGCAAATATAAGAAGCTGTGAGCATTAACTTATAGTCAACTATCTTTGCAACCATGCGGAAGTTAAACATGCAGGAGCTGGGCCGTAAAACGGTGGCTGAGTTCAAGGCGGCGGACAAAACGCCGCTGGTGCTGGTGCTGGATAATGTGCGGAGTATGCACAATGTGGGCTCCGTGTTCAGAACGGCGGATGCTTTCCTTTTACAGGGCATCGCGCTGTGCGGGTATACGCCCGTGCCCCCGCACCGGGATATCCAGAAGACGGCACTGGGCGCTACGGAAACGGTGGAATGGCAGTATTTTCCTACCACGGTGGAAGCGGTGCAGGCCCTCAAAGAACAGGGTTACGCCATTATGGCGATCGAGCAGGCGGCGCAGAGCGTGATGCTGGATGCGTTTCAGCCGGGTGAACAACCCCTGGCGCTGGTGTTCGGCAATGAAGTGAGCGGCGTGGACCCCGCCGTGATGCGACTGGCGGACGGATGTATCGAGATACCCCAGCTGGGTATGAAACATTCCCTGAATATCTCCGTGAGCACGGGTATCGTGATCTGGGACCTGTTTTGTAAACTGAAACCTGTAAATTAGCAGCCATGTCCACAACTGTTAAGAACTATCTCTCGTTAGTAAAGTTCAGCCACACCATTTTCGCCATGCCTTTTGCCATGACGGGTTTTTTTATGGCGGTGAGCTGGGCGGGTTATTCCTTCAGCTGGACGCTCCTGCTGCTGGTGGTGCTTTGTATGGTGTTTGCGCGCAGCGCGGCCATGGCATTCAACCGCTGGCTGGATGCGGAATTTGATAAAAAGAACCCGCGTACGGCCAAAAGGGAAATACCGGCCGGTATTATTTCCGCCTCAAATGCCCTCTGGTTCGTGATCGGCAACGTGGTGCTGTTTATGGCCACCACCTGGTTCATCAATCCTTTATGTTTCTTTTTATCCCCGGTAGCCGTGCTCGTGGTACTGGGGTACAGTTATACCAAACGTTTCACCGCCCTTTGCCACCTGGTACTGGGCGTGGGCCTCAGTCTTGCGCCGATAGGCGCATTCCTGGCGGTTGCCGGGCATTTCAGCCTGTTGCCGGTATTGCTGAGCGTGATGGTGCTTTGCTGGGTATCCGGCTTTGATATCATTTATGCTTTGCAGGACGAGGAGTTCGACCGCTCGCAGCGGCTGCATTCCATTCCCACCTGGCTGGGCAAGGCCGGCGGGCTGCGCTTCTCCGAGGGGCTGCACCTGGTAGCCGCGGCCATGGCCATTACCATTGGGGTGATGGGGCATTTCGGCTGGCTGTACTGGATCGGCGCGGGCGTGTTTATCCTGATGCTGCTCATGCAGCACAGGCTGGTGAAGCCGGACGATCTTTCCCGCGTGAACCTTGCATTTATGACCACAAACGGGGTGGCCAGCGTGGTATACGCGGTGTTTGCCATTGCGGACATGCTGATTTTCAAACAATAACAAATATGCCCAGGATACTCGCCATCGATTACGGGAAAAAGCGCACGGGACTGGCGGTAACGGACCCTTTAAAGATCATTGCAAGCGGGCTGGGCACTATTCCTTCGCACGACCTGATCCCTTACCTCAAAAAATATTTCGCGGCAGAACAGGTGGAGATGATCCTGATAGGCCTGCCCCGCAACCTGGACGGCTCTGCTACGGACGCCACCGCGCTGGTGGAGGAATGTATCAGGATCCTGACCAAAAACTTCCCGGATATGCCGCTGAAGAAGGTGGACGAGCGGTTCACCTCCAAAATGGCCTTCCAGAGTATGATAGACAGCGGGATGAAAAAAAAGGACCGGCAGAATAAAGGTTTGGTGGACGAGATCAGCGCGACGATCATTCTCCAGGAATACCTTCAGCACAACCCGTAGGGGGATGGCTGAGCCCTTCCGGGAAAAAACCTAACTTTGCATTTTTCCATTTTGATCAAATAAGAGATGATTTTACCAATAGTAGCCTATGGGGCGCCCGTTTTAAGAGAAGTAAGCCAGGACATTACGCCTGATTACCCGGATCTGCAAAAGTTGCTGGACAACATGTGGGAAACCATGTATGCCTCCAGCGGGGTGGGATTGGCCGCGCCGCAGATCAACAAACCTATCCGCCTTTTTGTGGTGGACAGCGAGCAGATCATCAATAATCTTGAAGAAGACGAGGAAAACCTCTATCCCGGCGATCATGGCATCAAACAGGTGTTCATCAACGCGAAGATCGTGGAAACGGAAGGGGACGACTGGGCGTACAACGAGGGTTGCCTTAGCATCCCGAAGATCAGGGAAGACGTGTACCGTCCTGAAAAGGTGAAGATCAAATACCTGGACGAGAATTTCCAGCCGCATGTGCGTACATTTCATGGAATTACCGCACGTGTGATTTTCCATGAATATGATCATATTGAAGGGAAACTTTTTATAGACTATCTGAAACCCCTCAAGAAAAGAATGATCAAAGGCAAGCTGGAAGACATTTCCAAAGGAAAGATCAGGGTGGATTACAAGATGGTATTCCCCAAATAATTACAATTTTTCCGGGCATTATAAAAAATAAATATGCCTAAGAGTTTCATATTGTAAGTTTTTTCATTATTTTAGTGCCACTATTTTCCGAATAAAGAACACTTGGGAACTGCAAATACATATACCGAACAAGAACTCGTCCAGGGCCTTAAGGCTCGTGACCAGCAGATATTCGGGTACCTGTATGACCACTATTCTCCCGCTCTCTACGGTGTGGTTCTCAAAGTCCTCAACGATGAAAATACTGCAAGTGATGTGCTCCAGGAAGTCTTCCTGAAGATCTGGCGGAGCATTGATAAATATGACACAGAAAAAGGGCGTCTCTTTACCTGGATGCTCAACATTGCCAGGAATACCGCAATAGATTCACTCCGCTCGAAAGGGCATAAGCTCGAACAGAAAATCCAGGAGCTCAATAACGACGTATATCTACAAACAAGTCAGTTAACGGTTCAACCGGCCGTTGATCACCTGGGCCTCTCGAAGGTGTTGGAAAAGCTCAACAAAGAACAGCGGACTATTATTGACCTTGCCTATTATAAAGGTTGTACCCAGGAAGAAATTGCCAGGGTGCTGGATATTCCTTTGGGTACAGTAAAGACCAGAATGCGAAACGCAATTATACAATTGAGAAATATTTTAAAACAATTGTAAGCAAAGTGGACGTACAACGTTACATATCATCCGGTATCATTGAAAGCTTCGTAGCTGGTTTAGCTACGGACCAGGAGGTCCGTGAGCTCCAGGCTTCGATGGTTCAGTTCCCGGAAATAAAAGCTGCGGTGGAAGCCGTGCAGCTTGATATGGAGCGTTATGTCAACATGCAAAGCGTAACGCCGCCGGAAGTGGTGAAAGACCGCGTATTCCAGCTGATCAACAACGAAGGTGTGGAAACCGCGGTGCCCGTAAGCGGCGGCAGCTACTCAGAGGAAGAATCAGGTTATCCTGACGAACCGAAAGTGGTGCAGCTGGTGAGCCCCGTATGGAAATATGTAGCAGCCGCGGCCATCATTGGCCTCCTGGCGAGCGTATGGATGAATGTTCAGTATTTTAACAGCAGTAACGAATGGCAGGGTAAATACCAGGCCTTGCTGACTGATAAAGATAAAATGATGGCGGACAACCAGGTGATGCAGACGCGCATGGATGAATCCGAGAAGATGCTGTCCACCCTCCGTACCATGAAGATGGTGCCCATGTACACGGTAACGCCCACCCGCCCGGGCCTGCTGGCAACCGTATACTGGAACCCGAAATCAGAAGAAGTACTCCTTACCGTGAATAATCTTCCCGCACCCGCTCCGGATCAGCAATACCAGCTGTGGGGCATCGTGAACGGGAAACCTGTGGATGCTGGCGTGTTCGACATGGACAAGGCTTCCAAAGGTTTTGCAAAGATGAAAACAATGGTGGCCGGCGCGCAGATGTTCGCCATCACCCTGGAGAAAAAAGGCGGCTCTCCCACGCCTACGCTTACAGCCATGTACGTGGCGGGTAAGGTTTCCGGCTGATCAATCTTATTTTTCCGTTAAACATGACCGTTATGATGTTGCACCCATGAGCAGAAATGCCGGGCAGCGTTGTGTTATATGCTCTCCCAGCTGCTCTTCTGGCCTGAATATTGCATTTTCATAACAAGATGAATTGCTTAAATTTGCCCGATGCGTAAATTCCTGCTACTGTTATACCTTTTCCCCTGCATTCCCGCATTGGCGCAGGATACCGCGCGATATAAAGGAATGACGGTTAACCTTGACGAACATGTGGTGAAAGCCAAACGTATAGGCTTTGACGTGAATGGATTTATAAAAAGAGTGGAAGAAGACACCACTTTTTACCGTGCATTCAAAAACCTCCGCCTCATCAATTTCACTTCAGACAACGATATCAGGGTAACGGACAAAAAAGGAGGGAAAACCATTGCCTCGCTGAAATCCCGCACCAAACAGATCATGAGCGGCAACTGCCGCAAAATGGAAGTGCTGGAGGAAAAGACCACGGGCAACTTCTACAACCGCAAAGGCGATTACAATTATTACACTGCTGAGCTGTATGCGAACCTGTTTTTTACCAAAGGCACCGTATGCGACGATGGCGGCGGCACGGATAAAGGCAGCCTCGCCCGGCACAAGTCGCAGCTCAAACAATTGATATTCAACCCGGGAAAACCGATATCCGGTGTGCCCGTAGTGGGGAATAAAGTCGCCATTTTTGACCGTAACCTCATGCGGTTCTACGATTTTTCCATCACTTCGGAAAACTTCACCGGCACCGATTGTTATGTATTCAGCGCCGTGATGCGGAAAAACCTCAGCGGGATAGACCGCGCGGAGATCGTATACGACGAGCTGATCACTTATTTCAACAAAGAAACCATGGAGATCGTGGGGCGTAAATATTCCCTTTCGTATAAAACGCTTGTGTTTGATTTTAACGTCCGCATGAATGTACAGATGACCAAGCTGGACGATCTTTTGCTGCCCGCGCTCATCACTTACGACGGCACCTGGAATGTACCTTTCAAGAAAAGAGAGACGGCTGTATTCACCGCTAAATTCTTCGACTTCGCGAAATAATTGTTTGCGTTTTTCATATAATGCAAAAGGGGCGCTAACCAGCGCCCCTTTTTATATGCAGTGTTTTGATGTTTATCTTAAAAGCGTAACCGTCCCCGTCTTGCGGTAATACTTCGCGTTCAGTTCGTCTATATATTCCACCACCCACACATAAGTGCCCAGTGATGCGGGCTCCCCGTTGTGTTTGCCGTTCCAGGCCACGCCGGGGTCTGTGGTGTAAAAAATGAAGTCACCCCAGCGGTTGTAGATGCTGAGCTTGTACTGGCCTATCTGGCACCGGTACTTGGGTCTGAAGAGATCGTTCATACCGTCCCCGTTCGGCGAGAAGGCCGTGGGATAAAATAACTGGCAGTCACAGTTCTGATACCAGATATTCACGGAATCCGTTGCGCGGTTACAAACGTTTTCGGCTACAATGGCATAGATGCCGGGCTGCGAAACGAGGAAGCTGGCTACGGAGCTGCTGTCCTGCCATTTGTAATCCATGCCCGCGCCTCTCGGCATCAGGCGGAGCGTTTCACCGGCGCAGAGCACGGAATCCATACCCAGGGACACATGCAGTGAATCCTGGAAATCCACGCGGATGGTATCCATCTCCACGCAGCGGCCAATCTGTACACGGACGTAATAATATCCCGAGCTGTCCACGTGATACGTTGCCTGGTCCGATCCGTCCTGCCAGAGATAGTTGCCCGTGCCGAAGTCCGCCGTCAGTACGAGGAAATTTCCGTAACAGAGCGTGGTATCATTGCCGAGATTGATCGGGCGGAGGCGGCTGTAACGTACGCCGATGGTATCGAGCACGTCGCAGATGCCGTTGATGGTGACAAATACGGAGAAGTCGCCATTGCGGGCCACATTGATCCGGGGAGCGTTGGAGCCGGTGTTCCACTGATAACGGGTGGCTTCAGGGCGTGTAGCGTCCAGTACTACGGATTCTCCGGGGCAAAGCAGTGTATCGGGGCCAAGATTAAAAGGATAAGGCGTACCGGTGAAAGTGATGGTCACCTGGTCTGTGAAGTCGCCACAGCCCGCTACATGCGCCGTTACCGAATAGGTTTGCGTGACGCCGGTGGTAAGGATGGTGGGCGTTGTTTCGCCGGTGCTCCAGGTATATGTGGCGTTCTGCGCGGTTGCGTCCAGCGTCATGAGTTCGCCGGTGCATAACGTTCGGTCAGGGCCAAGGTCGAAGTCAGGGATGGGAGAGTAGAAGATATTCACCGAATCAATTTCCGTACACCCGTTGATCGCCACATGATACGTGGCCATTTCCGTAACGGTGAAAGTATTGACGTTGCCGGTGGATACTGTATCCTCGAGGAAATACCAAGTGTAGGTAGCGCCCGGTATAGGCGGCGCCGTTATGACGGTGTTGCCGTTCTCGCAGAGCGTAAGATCCGGCCCGAGATTGACGCCCTGGCGCGGCACGATGGTAATCGTTTGAGTGGTAATGTCTTCCACGCCGTTGCGGTACGCTTTCAGCGTAATGGTGTAGGTGCCGGGCGTGGTATAGATGTGAAAAGCGTCTTCGATGAGATCGGATGAATCCTCGTCCACAAGGGGAGGGCTCACAAAATACCATTTCACGGAATCGATCACCGTGATATCGTCTGTGATCACGAATTTAACAGAATCGTTGAGGCAGGTGGTACTATATGTAAAGTTTGTCAGCAGGGGGCGGATTTTTGCTACAGCAGATACAGACGCTGTAAGCAGAAAAGTCAGGATAAGTGCCTGGAGCCTGGCTAGGTTTTTCTTCGGAACCATGGTAGCACTAAATTAGTAGAAATATTGATATGTAGAATGTTTTTAATAAAATAATTAATCGTTAACAAGCATAGGATGGCGGCACAGTTGGGGCTCGCGGGACGGTAGCCCGCAGCGTCGATTTGGTTGAATAACTAAACGGGAAAATAACCATGAAAGTATGGGCGGCGTGAAAAGTTAACCCGCATCCTTACTCTTCTTTTCTTTTATACCTCCGCCATTTTTCCAGTACGCCGGTAAAATCCGCGGGCAGTTCGCTTTCAAAAAGCATTGGTTTGCGGGTGCGCGGGTGGATAAAACCAAGGGTCTGGGCATGAAGGGCATGCCGGGGCATTATTTCGAAGCAGTTGTCCACGAACTGTTTGTATTTGGCGAACACGGTGCCTTTCACGATGCGGTCACCGCCATAGGTATCGTCGTTGAAGAGGGGATGGCCGATGTACTGCATGTGCACGCGGATCTGGTGGGTACGGCCGGTTTCCAGTTTGCAGGCAATGAGGCTCACGTAGTTAAAACGTTCCAGCACTTCGTAATGGGTGATGGCTTCTTTGCCGTATTCCCCGTCAGGATAGGCGGTCATGATCTTGCGGAGGCGCTGATGGCGGCCTACATGGGCTACCACGGTGCCGTTTTCCTCTTCAAAATCACCCCATACGAGGGCCAGGTAACGGCGCTGAACGGTATGGTCAAAAAACTGTTTGGCCAGGTCCGTCATCGCTTTGTCCGATTTGGCCACTACCAGCAGGCCGCTGGTGTTTTTATCGATGCGGTGCACCAGCCCGAAGCGGGGGATCTCCGGCTCCACGGCAGTTTCTTTGTCGTCGCTGAGGTAATATGCCAGTGCGTTCACCAGGGTGCCGGTATAGTTGCCGCAGCCGGGGTGTACCACCATGCCGGGCGGTTTATTGATGATAAGGATGTCTTCGTCTTCAAAAACGATGTTCAGCGGGATGTTTTCCGGTTTAACCTCGGTGGTTTCGGGGTTTTTGGTGGAATACACGATCAGCCGGTCCAGCGGGCGGACTTTGTAGTTGGCCTTTACGGGTTTATCGTTCACGAGCACCATACCGGCTTCGATGGACTGCTGTACCTTGTTGCGGGTAGCGCCTTCGATCCGGGCCTGGATGAATTTGTCGATGCGGAGGGGCTCCTGGCCTTTATCCACCACCAGGTTCACCCGTTCGTACATTTCCTCGCTGCCTTCCCCGTTTTCCAGTTCATCTTCCAGCTCCACGATTTGATCGGTCATCAGTAAAAATTTTTGCAAAGATAGCTTATAGTTATCTTTGTGAACAGATGGACAAGCAGATTAAAGTGAGCAACCTGGGGGTGATCCCTTACCAGGAAGCATGGGACCTGCAGGAGCGGTTATTGCAGGAAAGTGTGGCCCTGAAGGCAGACCTCCGCAGCGGCCTGGCGGCGCCGGGCGCAACCGTACAGCATCACCTGCTCTTTTGCGAGCATCCTCCCGTATATACCCTCGGCAAAAGCGGCCACCTGGAACACCTGCTGGTAAATGACCAGCTGCTGGCTCAGAAAGGCATTGGTTTTGTGCATACGAACCGTGGCGGGGACATTACCTTTCACGGCGAGGGCCAGATCGTGGGTTACCCCATCATAGACCTGGAGCAGTTTTTCACCGATATCGGGCGTTACCTGCGTTTCCTGGAAGAAGTGATCATCCGTACCCTGGCGGATTACGGCCTGAAAGGGGAACGTTCGAAAGGGGAAACGGGCGTGTGGCTGGAGCCTGACGTGCCGGGCCGTGCGCGTAAGATATGTGCTATGGGGGTGCGTTGCAGCCGCTGGGTGACCATGCACGGCTTCGCCATCAATGTGAATACAGATCTGGAATATTTCTCCAATATCGTGGCCTGCGGTATCCAGGATAAGGCGGTCACTTCCCTGCAAAAAGAAACCGGGCATGTCATTCCTTTGGAGGAAGTACAGGCCCGGATATTATATCATTTCGCCCAGGTGTTTGAGGCTGAGATGGTTATGAACGGTAACTGAGCGGAATATAAAGACTCCACTTCTCCAGCAGTTTCCCATCTTCGTATATTTCGAAGTTAAACCAGCCGGCGTGCATAAAAATGGCCTTTTCCAGTATCAGGAAAGGTTCCAGCACCTGCTCCACTTCAAACAGGAAGGCGCCGGTGGGCTCATAGAACTTTACGGCATATTTTTTCTGCGCGGCCTGCGGCAGGCGGATGTTCACATTCCCGTCCGCGGTGGTGTAAACGTAATTGGATGGTTTCCAGGGAATTACTTCCTTGGTGCCGGTGGCATTGGTATTGGAGGTCACTACGTCCTGCGCGCCCAGTTTGGTATTGGCGGCAATCGTACTGTCTGTTACGGCCAGTACGGTTTTGCTGTACATGTACCGGTTGTTTTTGAACAGGATGAACAGGCGGTAGTAGTTTTTACCGGGCGCCGGTTTGTTGTCCAGGTAAGCATTGCGTGTCTGTTCAGGGTAGCTGGCATAGCCGATGGTGGTAAAGTTCAGCACACTGTCCAGTGAGCGCTGAACGCCTATCTGCACGGCGTTCGGGAAGCCGGATATCCAGTCCAACTGGATCTTTCCTGTTTTGATCAGGGCGGAAAAATCAGGTAATACCGGAACGGGAGGCCCTGCCGGTACGGCATCCTGCGCTTTGGCTATGGTGATGGTACCTATAAAAATCACGGTGGCAATAATGCTTCTAACAGTCTGCTTCATACAGTACATCAAAAACGTCTTAAGTTGGCAAAAATACGATCTGAAGATCAAATATACGGTTCAACATTTTAAAAGCATAGAACGCCCGGCTTTAAAGATTCATTGCCCTGTAAACCACCAGAATGTATCAGCAATACGCGGCTTCCGGCGGGGAAAAACGGCTGTTGCAGCAATTGCCTGAAAGCCAGCACCATTTTGCCGGTGTACACCCTGTCTGTAGGGATGCCTGTTTCCCTGTAAAAATCATTCATCGTGTCCAGGAGAGCGGGTGTAAATTTTGCATACCCGCCTTCGTGGAAGTCGTGGAGGATCTGCCAGTGGGAGGAGGGCTCTTTCAGCAGGCTTTCCACTTCTCCTTCCAGGGAGAATGCGCCTTTTAATGCAGAAATGCCGATGATCTCCTGTTGGGTATTGGCGTTCACGAGGCCCGCCAGCGTGGTGCCGGAGCCTACTGCGCAAAGGACGTGGGTGAAGGCGGAAGTGTCCGTCAGCGATAGGATGTCCTCACAGCCCCTGGCGCCTTCCGCATTGTGCCCGCCTTCGGGGATCACGTAGGCATCGCTGAGAAGGTGCTGCATGAGCCTGGCCATTTCCCCGCCGCTTTTCAGTTCATTGTATAGTTCCCTGCTTACGTAATGCAGTTCCATGCCCAGTTCCGCCGCTTTTTGCAAGGTATGCCCGGGTATGGCGGGCTTTTCGCCGCGGATGATGCCGATGGATTTCAGCCCGTACAGTTTGCAGGCCGCGGCCGTGGCCACAATGTGGTTTGAGTAAGCGCCGCCGAAGGTGAGGATCTTGGTGTTGCCCGCGGCTTCCAGGTTATATTTCAGCTTGAACCATTTATTCCCCTGCACCAGTGGATGGATCAGGTCCAAACGTAACATGGCTGCCTGGATATCGCCGGGCAGCCATGTGGTATGGAAATGTTGTAATATGTCCTTAGTGGAAAAGTGCATTCCGCAAGTTAATGCTTTGTTTGCCTTTAAGCCCAAAGCTCACCTGCAATTGCTGGTCGCCGCCCGCATCAAAATACTGGAGGCGGACCTTGTGAAAACCTTTCATCAGGGGGATCATGCCCGTCAGCTCCGTAGGTGCGTGCTCTCCGTCGTTGTCGATGATCACTTCGTTGTCAACCGTCAGTACGGAGCCGTCGTCGGAATTAACCTTGAATTCATACAGGCCGGTTTCCTCCACTTTGATATATCCCTCGAAATTCACGGCGAACTCCGTCTTGTGAATGAAGGGCCGGATGGAAAAATCGGGTTGTACGCCGGAAGTATCCGCTTTGCCCGCATTGGCGGTTTGTTTCGCCTGAGTGAAGGCCCTGTAATAAGCGGAGAACTGAACGCCTTTGTTCACAGGATTCACGCCCAGCGCGTTTTTATATGATTTTCGTACGTACGTGTTCGTATATACCGCGCTGCTTCTTCCGGAAGGCATTACGATGATATATTTCAACGTAATGGTCTGGTTGGGTGCGGGCGAAACGTTGAACGGCTTCAGGGACGGTGTGCTGCTGGCGGAAGGCTGCGTGCCATCGATGGTGTAATAGATCTTCCCGTTGGGCACAGATGGTTGTAAGCTGACCGTTGTGCCGGCGGACAGGACCATATTTTCCGCGCCTTTTGCTTCGGGTATGCGGAAGTTCACGCCACGGCTGTCGAGGTCGGCGAGGGCTGCGGGAAGTTTCGCGAGGAAAGCCGCGTAGTTTTTCTTCGCCGTGGGGCTCCAGGTGATCTCGGCCAGCGCCAGCGCGCGCGGGTAGGTGAAATAATCCACGCTTTTCTGGTCGGGGATATATTCCGTCCACACATTGCCCTGCACGCCTTTGATATATTTTTGTTCCTCCGCGCTCAGCGAAGCGGGATAAGGTTCGTAGCTATACACCTTTTCCAGCGGCAGGTATCCGCCGATGGCAAGCGGTTCCGTTGCAGGGTTGCCCTGGTGATAATCGAGGTAGAGATACGTGTTTGGCGTCATGATCACATCATGTTTTTGTTTTGCCGCCGCAATGCCTCCAGCTTCGCCGCGCCAGCTCATCACGGTGGCGTCAGGGGCCAGGCCGCCTTCCAGTATCTCGTCCCAGCCGATGATCTTTTTGCCTTTGCCGTTGAGGTATTTTTCCATGCGCTGGATAAAATAACTCTGGAGTTCATGCTCGTCTTTGAGGCCCAGCGCTTTCATGCGGGCCTGGCATTTGGGGCATGTTTTCCAGCGGTCTTTCGGGCATTCGTCTCCGCCGATGTGCACGTACTGGCCGGGGAAAAGCGGCATCACTTCATTGAGCACGTCTTCCAGGAAAGTGAACACGCTGTCGTTGCCCGCGCAGAACACTTCCTTGTGAACGCCCCATTTGGTGACCACTTCATAAGGCCCGCCGGTGCAACCCAGGTTTGGATAAGCAGCCAGCGCCGCCTGCGCATGACCGGGCATTTCAATCTCGGGCACTACGGTGATAAAACGTTCGGCCGCATATTTCACGACATCTTTCACTTCTTCCTGCGTATAAAAACCGCCGTAAGGCTTGCCATCATATTTCCCGTCGCGGTAAGGCCCCATCATGGTTTCTTTCCGTTTGGAGGCCACGCTTTGCAGCCGGGGATATTTTTTGATCTCGATGCGCCATCCCTGGTCTTCGGTGAGGTGCCAGTGAAAACGGTTGAGTTTATAATGGGCCATCACATCGATGTACTGTTTGATGTAAGCCACCGGAAAAAAATGCCGCCCCACATCCAGCATCAGGCCGCGGTAAGCAAAGCGGGGCGCGTCTTTGATGGTAACGGCGCGCACGGGTACGCCCAGCGTGGTGCGGGTGCCCAGCAATTGTTGCAGCGTTTGCACGCCGTAAAACAAACCGGCCTCATGGCCCTGCAGCACGATCTTGTTGCGCGTGGCCGTGAGCTGGTAACCTTCCGCGGGCAATACCTCATCATCCGAAAAAATGAGGGTACTGTTCTGCATGGTGCCTTTTTCGAGGCTCATGTTATAGTTGGCTTCCAGGAAGGTATTGAACAATTTCGCTGCGTTTTCCGCGCCTTCACTGTTGGTGAAATATTTCATGCGCGGGGTAATAAGTACCTGGCCGTCCATTTGCTGTACAGACTGCGGTTCGGGTATGATGCTGATCGAGGGTAACTTTTTCTGCGCGCTGCCTGTAAGAAAAGCAAGCGCCGTAAAAGCGGATAGGAGCGTTTTTTTCATATTTGATGATGTGCTTATAATGCTGTGTCGTTTAGCCGTTCAGCCCGCCTTTGCCCCTGTAGAGCTTCACGGGTTTATCCAGCTTCAGTTCCAGTACGGTCATATATTCATCCTGCACGTTGGCGGGCACAGTGATGTATACCAGCCCTGGCACGGGGCTCCATGATATTTTACCTACAATTTTGTGTTGCAGCTTTGTGCCGTTGCCTACAACGGTGATGTCCTGTATTTTGTTGTCAAGGCCTTTCACCATGATCTCTCCCGTTACTTTGCCGGGCAGGAAAAGGTACAGGGTGCTGCTGTCTTTGCTGAGAGTGGTAGGCCCGTAAAAATGCCCCTGCGGTATACCCCCGAGGGTGCTGAAGATAGCTTTTTCATGTTTTTTATTCCACTTTCCGAGCTCTTTTAACACATTCACCTGTTCGGGCGGGATGGTGCCGTCTGCCTTGGGACCGATGTCCAGCAGCATATTGCCGCCGTTGCTGATCGCGTCCGCGAATATGGTGATGATCTCATAAGGTGTTTTCCAGTTGGTATCCTGCGGCTGCCAGCCCCAGTTGTTATTGATCGTCATGCAAAGCTCCCACCAGTTGTAATGCGGGCGCTCCACGGGGAAGTTCTGCTCGGGCGTGTCATAATCGCCGTAACCGGTGAGCCTGCCGTTGATGATGGTATTGGGATTGAAGGTGGTGAGCATGTTGCGCACTTTTACGGCCTGCCATTCGTCCGCGCTGCGTTCCCAGTCGCCATCGAACCACCAGAGGTCCGGGTTGAACTGTTTCATCACTTCGGCCATCTGCCCCTGGTAAAAGGCCTGGAACTTAGCCCAGCGCTGGGGCTGCTCGCTGATCTTGTAGCGGCTGCTGTCTTTCAGGAAACCGGGATAATCGGGCGAGGTCCAGTCCAGCAGGCTGAAGTAAGCGCCGGCTTTGATGCCGTCTTTGCGTAATGCGGCGAAGAAAGGGGTGAGCACGTCCCTCTTGGCGGGTGTGCTTTTGGCGGTGCTGAGTTTATTGAACTTCGTATCCCAGAGGGCAACGCCGTCGTGGTGTTTGGTGGTGATCACGGCATAGCGGGCGCCTGATTCTTTGATAAGGTCGGCCCAGGCCTGTGGATCGTATTTATCCGCGGTAAAGCCTTTGAGCTGGGCCATATAGTCCGCATGAGATATTTTTTTATTATGAAAGCTCCAGCTTTCATCGATACCATTCACGGAATAGATGCCCCAATGGATAAATATGCCCAGTTTGGCGTCTGCAAACCATTGCATTTTTGATTTGATCTCTTCCGGGCTGGTTTTCTGCTGCGCCCTGGCGGGCATCATAAAATGCAATACCATGGCTCCCGCCACTACGATTCGTTTCATCTGCTTTGTTTTGTTGAACTAAATTTAATTAAGTTAAATGCCGGCAAAAGCTTATCATACAGAAGTGCCGGTGTATGGGGGTAGACGTTGGATCGAAAAAATAAAAGTAAAGAAATTACCGTTTACTGAAACATTTCTTTTACTGGTTTAAGTAGCTCGTAAAGTTTAAATTCCCCCTAAATTTGGCCAGTATTTTAAAATTTAAGGATTTAGCCGGATTGGGAAAAATTTATGTTTAATTTTAGCCCCCGATATTAATCTGAGTGAAATTTATAAACTAATATCAACAAATGCAACCGACATTATTGATCCTGGCAGCCGGTATGGCCAGCCGGTACGGAAGTTTAAAACAAATCCAGCAGTTTGGCCCCAGCGGAGAAACGATTATTGATTATTCAATCTATGACGCTATCCGCGCGGGTTTTGGCAAGATCGTGTTTATCATACGCGAGAACTTTGCCGAGGAGTTCAAAGAAATATTTGAACCCAAACTGAAGGGAAAAGTAGAGACAGCATATGTTTTCCAGAACATGGACGCCTTCACGGACGGATTTGAGATCCCCGCTGACCGTACCAAACCCTGGGGTACCGCCCATGCCGTATTATGTGCCAAAGGCGCTATCAACGAGCCTTTTGCCGTAATCAACGCGGATGACTTCTATGGCCGCGATGCATTTGAAAAAATGGCAGCGTTCCTGAAGAACGAATGCGCTGATGACAAATACAGCGTGGTAGGGTATGAGCTGGGCAAAACCGTGAGCGACTACGGTTTCGTAAGCCGCGGCGTATGCCAGGTGAGCGACAACGGCAACCTGGCCGGCATCACTGAACGTACCAAGATCACCGTGGAAGACGGCAAGATCGCCTACGAAGAAGGCGACAAAAAAGTGGAACTGGGCCCTAAAACCCCTGTATCCATGAACTTCTGGGGTTTTGCACCTTCTGTGTTCCCGATCAGTGAAAAACTGTTCAGCCAGTTCCTGGAGCAGAACATCAGCAATCCCAAATCCGAATTCTTTATCCCGATTGTAGTAGACCAGTTCATTGCGGCAGGCCTGGGTTCCGTAAAAGTGATCCCCACCAGCAGCCAGTGGTTCGGTGTAACTTACAAAGAAGACGCGCCCGGTGTGCAGGAAAGCCTGTCCGCCCTCGTCAGCAAAGGAGAATACCCGGACAATCTCTGGAAATAATACATAATGAATACAGACGTAATCCGAGCCTTCGGATTGGAGCCTGCCAGCTTTGACGTACAGAAATTCGGGAGTGGCCACATCAACAACACTTTTCTTTTAAGTGGCCGGAACGGTGAAAAATACATCCTCCAGAAGATCAATACGTACGTATTTAAGGAACCGGGTGTAATAGCCCGGAACCAAAGGCTGGCGGCCGAATTCCTGGCCGAGACCCACCCAAGCTACCTCTTTATTACTCCCATCCCGACTACAACAGGGGATGAGCTCTTTCATTTGAATGATGAGTACTGGCGCATGATCCCCTTCATACCGGATTCCACTTCGGTAGACCAGGCGGATACGCCCAAACAGGCATTCGAAGCAGCCCGCCAGTTCGGGCTCATGGCCAGGATGTTCCACGGCATAGACCTGCACGACTTCAAAGCCAGCATTCCCAACTTCCACAATCTCACCCTGCGTTATGCTTCCTTCCAGGAGGCTATCCGCCAGGCGAAAGAAGACCGGAAACAGTTTGCGGAAACGCTGATCGAGCAGTTCCTCCGCTACAGCGACATCGCGGTCACCTTCGAAGCGCTGAAGACCAACCCGGAATTCAGCGACCGCCTGATGCATCACGATACCAAGATCAACAACGTGCTGCTGCGTAAAAACAGTTATGAAGGCATCTGCGTGTGCGACCTGGATACGCTGATGCCCGGCAAGATCATCTCCGACCTCGGGGATATGGTGCGTACCTACGTATGCCCGGTATCCGAGGAAGAACGTGATTTTTCGCAGATCCATGTACGGGAGGAATATTACGAAGCACTCATGAAAGGTTATCTTTCCGAAGTAGGTGGTACACTTTCAGATACTGAAAAGGCGCACCTGTTCTACGCCGGCAAGTTCATGATCTACATGCAGGGCATCCGTTTCCTCACGGACTACCTGAATGGGGATGTATATTACCCGATCAAGTACCCCGAGCACAACTTCAACCGGGCGAAAAACCAGCTCACACTGCTGGAAAAGCTCATTGAGAAAGAAACTGCGCTGCAGGCGGTGATAGACGATTGCCTGAAAAACTGACACGCTTACACCAAAAGAATACAAAAGGCCTCCGGAAGGGGGCCTTTTACGTTTGATGGGAGTAGGGTGAAACTGTTGTTTGTTGAATATTATTCAATCAGGACGCTTCTTTTTTCGATATTTTAAAAAATCCCTTATTGGGTTGATATTTCTCAAAAAATTGCCTCCTGTATTGTTTTTTACTTTATTCACCAATACATTTGTAGTGATAATAAAAATCAACAGAGCCTCCATGTGGGTAAATAAAGACAATAACAAAATAAGTCATATCGTGCCGCAGCTCAATTGGGCTATTACGCTCGTCGTGATCGTCGTTGTCATTATCACCCGCCAGCCGATTGGAGGATAAAACGCGTGTATAATATCAACTCAAAATAAACGCCTTCCTCCACCAGGAAGGCTTTTTTTATGTGCAAATTCCAATTATATGTATAGCTATTACAACGAAAACACGATTCTTTACTTTGATGGGGCTTACACGAAAGCCACAGAAGCCAAAATTGACCTGTATGGTCAGTCGCTGCATTATGGATACGCGGTATTTGAAGGCATCCGCGCTTACAAGACCGCCAGTGGTGAAGTGAAAATCTTCAAACCGAAGGAGCACTTCGAACGTTTCAAACGCTCCTGCGAGCTGATACATATACCTTACAAGTACAACAACGACGAGCTGATCGCCGCTTGCTATAAAGTGCTGGAGCTGAACAACCTGGAGGAAGCATACATCCGCCCGCTGGTATTCTGCCCGCCGAACATGACCCTGAAAGCCGCCACCGATACCCACCTGCTCATCTGCGCATGGGACTGGGGCGCTTACCTGGGAGAAAAACTGCTGCGTGTATGCATTTCGTCATACCAGCGCCCGAACCCCCAGGCCTTTAAGATCGAATCCAAAGCCGCCGGCCTGTACGTGAACTCCATCCTGGCTTCGCAGGAAGCGAAAGAAAAAGGATACGACGAGGCTTTGCTGCTGGATATCAATGGTTTCGTAGCGGAAGGCCCCGGTGCTAACCTGTTCTATGAGAAAGAAGGCACCATTTACACCCCCGCCACCGGCAATATCCTGCCCGGCATTACCCGCGCCACTGTGATTGAGATTTGCGGCGAGCTGGGTATTCCATTAGTAGAGAAACAGATCACGGTGGAAGAACTGAAAGGAGCCGAAGCAGTGTTCTACTGCGGTACCGCAGCTGAAGTGATCGGATGGGACAGCCTCGATGGCGAAGGTTTCTCCAAACCCTGGGCCGGCTCACTCGGTAAAGTCATCCAGCAGGCTTACAAAGCCAAAGTGCTGAATAAAGAATTCAAACGCGAGGCAATTCCTGCCTGATAATACCCGGAAGCTCCCCCTTCCGCCGTTGCGCCGGAAGGGGGGATTTCTTAAAAAAAAGCGTGCCGCAAGCCCGTTGAATGGCGTAAACGCTTTTATCCCTAACTCACACCCATAGCGGATTTTGGCCACCAGGCCTGCCTTTTGAAGACCGGGAACAGCCCGATTATTGGTTTGAATATGAGCCGCACCGGGAATAACTTGTACGATAATTAGAAATTCAGATAGCCGTGACCCGGTACTAACGACCACATTATTATGGAGTTAAACAAATACAGCAAGACGATTACGCAAGATCCCACCCAGCCAGCCGCACAGGCCATGCTGTACGGGATAGGACTGACAGAGGAAGACCTGAAAAAAGCACAGGTAGGCATTGTGAGCATGGGCTACGATGGCAACACGTGCAACATGCACCTGAATGACCTTGCGAAAGAAGTAAAGAAAGGCGTTTGGGCAAATGACCTGGTAGGGCTTATTTTTAACACCATCGGCGTGAGCGACGGGATCAGCAACGGTACGGAGGGGATGCGTTATTCCCTCGTAAGCCGCGACCTGATCGCCGACTCTATCGAAACTGTATGCGGCGCACAGTACTACGATGCGGTGATCACCGTGCCCGGCTGCGACAAAAACATGCCCGGCTCCCTGATAGCCATGGGCCGCCTGAACCGCCCCGCTATCATGGTTTACGGCGGATCGATCGCGCCCGGCAAATACAAAGGAAAAGACTTAAACATCATATCCGCGTTTGAAGCGCTGGGCCAGAAAATGGCCGGCAACCTCGATGAAGGGGATTTCAAAGGCATCGTACAGAACTCCTGCCCCGGAGCGGGCGCCTGCGGCGGTATGTACACGGCCAATACCATGAGCTCCGCTATCGAAGCACTGGGTATGAGCCTCCCGTACAGCTCTTCCAACCCCGCACTGAGCAAAGACAAAATAGAAGAATGCCTGGCAGCCGGTCAATACATCCGCCTGCTGCTGGAAAGAGATATTAAACCGAAGGACATCATGACCCGTGAGGCGTTTGAGAACGCAATCACCGTGATCATGGCTACCGGTGGCAGCACCAACGCGGTACTGCACTTCATCGCCATCGCGAAATCCGTTGGCGTAAACATCACCATGGCGGATTTCCAACGCCTGAGCGATGCCACACCGCTGCTGGCGGACCTGAAGCCCAGCGGCAAATACCTGATGGAAGACCTCCACAACATCGGCGGCATTCCCCTGGTGATGAAATACCTGCTGAAAGAAGGCAGGCTTCACGGAAACTGTCTCACCGTTACCGGCAAGACCATAGCGGAGAACCTGGAATCCGTACCCGACATCGACTTTACAAAACAAGACATTATATACCCGCTGGACCAGCCGCTGAAAGCCACCGCGCACATCCAGATACTCTACGGAAACCTTGCCGAGCAGGGCTCCGTGGCGAAGATCACCGGTAAGGAAGGCGAAAAATTCGTAGGCCCGGCCCGCGTATTCGACGGTGAGTTTGAACTGATCGCAGGCATACAGTCCGGCAAGGTGAAGGCGGGAGACGTCGTCGTCATTCGCTACGTAGGCCCCAAAGGCGGCCCTGGTATGCCAGAGATGCTCAAACCCACTTCCGCCATTATGGGCGTTGGCCTGGGTAAAAGCGTGGCCCTCATTACAGACGGCCGATTCTCCGGAGGTACCCACGGCTTTGTGGTAGGGCATATCGTACCGGAGGCTTACGAAGGCGGCACCATCGCACTGGTAAAAGACAATGACGTGATTGAGCTGGACGCCGTTAACAATATCATCAAGGTTAACCTGACACCCGAAGAGCTGGCCGAGCGTAAAGCAGCCTGGAAACAACCGGCTCTGAAGGCAAAAAACGGGATATTATTCAAGTACGCAAAACAAGTAAAAAATGCAACAGAAGGATGTGTTACCGATGAAGACTGATGAGTCTGACAAGCGGGCCACGGCTACCCCCGAGATCATTACCGGTGCGGAAGCTGTGATCCGGTCACTGATTGCGGAAGGTGTGGAAACCATTTTTGGTTACCCCGGCGGCGCTATTATGCCCATTTATGATGCTCTCTACGATTTCCAGGACCAGGTTCATCATATCCTGGTACGTCACGAACAAGGCGCTACACACGCGGCACAGGGTTACGCCCGTGCAAACGGTAAAGTAGGCGTGGTATTCGCCACCTCCGGCCCCGGCGCTACAAACCTGGTAACAGGTCTCGCGGACGCGCAGATGGATTCTACTCCCATGGTATGCATCACCGGCCAGGTAGCCGCCGCGCTGCTGGGCACGGACGCTTTCCAGGAAACAGACGTGATCGGCATCACCACCCCCATCACCAAATGGAACATACAGGTCACCAGGCCTGAAGATATACCCGGCGCCATTGCCAAAGCATTTTACATTGCCCGCAGCGGCCGCCCCGGCGCCGTACTGGTGGACATTACCAAAAATGCGCAGTTCGGCAAACTGGATTTCCAGTACAAAGCCTGCGAAAACATCCGCAGCTATCACCCGCACCCGGTGCTGAACCTGGATACTGTGAAAGAAGCCGCGGAACTGATCAACAACGCCAAACGCCCTTACATCCTCTGCGGCCACGGCGTACTGATCTCCGGTGCTGAAAAGGAACTGCTCGCCGTAGCCGAAAAAGCAGACATCGCGATCGCTTCTACCTTACTGGGCCTCTCCGCCGTTCCCGTAGATCACCCCTGTTATGTTGGTTACACCGGCATGCACGGCAACTACGGTCCGAACATCAATACGAACGAATGCGACGTGCTCATCGCGGTAGGCATGCGTTTCGACGACCGCATCACCGGCGACGTGAACGAGTTTGCCCGCCAGGCGAAAGTGATCCACATCGAGATCGATAAAGCGGAGATCAATAAGATCATCCCCGCCGACATAGCTGTGCACGCGGACGCAAAAGAAGCGCTGACCGCATTGCTCCCGCTCATCAAAGAAGCCAAACACCCTGAATGGCTGCAGCTGTTCAAGGAAGCAGATAAAAAAGAAGACGAAAAAGTACGCCACCGCGAACTGTACCCCACAGAAGGACAGATCAAAATGGCGGAAGTGATCCGCATCATTTCAGAACAGACCAAAGGAAAAGCGATCCTGGTAACAGATGTAGGCCAGCACCAGATGGTAGCTTCCCGTTACTACCGCTTCGAAGACCCGAATACCAATATCACCAGCGGTGGCATGGGTACCATGGGCTTTGCCCTTCCCGCGGCTATGGGCGCAAAAGTAGGCGCGCCTGAAAGAGAAGTGGTGGCCATCATCGGCGATGGTTGTTTCCAGATGACGCTCCAGGAGCTGGGCACCATTTACCAGTCTGAAATAGGCGTGAAAATCGTGATACTGAACAACAACTTCCTGGGCATGGTACGCCAGTGGCAGCAGCTGTTCTTCGACAAACGTTATTCTTCCACCGTGATGATCAACCCTGATTTTGTGCAGATCGCAAAAGGTTTTTACGTGCCGGGCCGCAAGGTGACCGAGCGCGCGGACCTGGAAGGCGCCGTAAAAGAAATGCTGGACACCAAAGGCGCATATCTGCTGGAAGTGGTGGTGGAGCAGGAAGACAACGTATTCCCGATGGTACCGGCCGGCGCGCCGATCTCATCCATCCGCCTCGAGTAGCAGTTCATCACACCATTAATCAGACACAACATGCAAAAGGAATATACAGTTACGGTATACACGGAAGACAGGGTGGGGATCACAAACCGCATCTCGGTGATCTTCACGCGCCGTGGTATCAACATCACCAGCCTGACCACCGCGGAGACGGAAATAACCGGGGTGTACAAATTCATCATCACCGTGATGTCCACCCGCGACAGGCTGGAAAAAGTGATCGGCCAGATCGAAAAACTCATCGAAGTACACCGTGCATTTGTGCATGACGAAGATGAGGTCGTGTACCAGGAGCTGGCATTGTATAAAATATCCACCAAAAGCCTTCACAATGGAGACATTGAGAAGATCATCCGGGATAACAATGCGCGCATCCTCACCATCACGCCGGATTACTTTGTACTCGAAAAAACAGGCCACCAGCAGGAGCTTATCGCAATGCTCCAGAAGCTGGAACCATACGGTCTCATAGAATATTCCAAAAGCGGCCGCGTAGCGATCGTGAAATGGAGCCGCCGTTTCCACGAACATCTGAAAGACCTGTCCCTCATCGAAGCGGACAGCCTGAAAGACTGATACGGCACCAGAATGCAATAACCTAGAACTTAAAACTTTTTAAAAAAACACTATCAAAACATGGCAACCATCAATTTTGGCGGAGTACTGGAAGACGTAGTAACCAGAGAAGAATTCCCCATGGAAAAGGCAAGAGAAGTGCTGAAAAATGAAACAATTGCGATCATTGGTTACGGCGTGCAGGGCCCCGGTCAGGCATTGAACCTGAAAGACAACGGTTTCAACGTGATCATCGGCCAGCGCAAAGATTCCAAAACCTGGGATAAAGCCGTTGCAGACGGTTGGGTACCGGGCGAAACGCTGTTCGAAATCGAAGAAGCCGCACAGAAAGGCACTATCATCCAATACCTGCTGTCCGACGCCGGTCAGATCCAGCTGTGGCCTACACTGAAGCCTTTCCTCACCAAAGGTAAAGCCCTGTATTTCTCACATGGTTTCGGTATCACTTTCAAAGAAAAGACCAATATCATTCCCCCGGCAGACGTAGATGTGATCCTGGTGGCTCCCAAAGGCTCCGGTACTTCACTCCGCAGACTGTTCCTCGCAGGCCAGGGTCTGAACTCCAGCTTCGCTATCTTCCAGGATGCCACCGGCAAAGCACGCGATCGTGTAATCGCGCTGGGTATCGGCGTTGGTTCCGGATACCTGTTCGAAACAGACTTCAAAAAAGAAGTGTATTCCGACCTCACCGGCGAACGCGGCACCCTGATGGGCGCTATCCAGGGTATCTTTGCTGCACAGTACCAGACACTGCGCAACAACGGCCACTCCCCGTCCGAAGCATTCAACGAAACCGTTGAAGAACTGACCCAATCCCTGATGCCACTGGTAGCAGAGAACGGTATGGACTGGATGTATGCGAACTGCTCTACTACTGCTCAGCGCGGCGCGCTCGACTGGTGGAAAAAATTCAAAGAAGCTACACAGCCTGTATTTGACGAACTGTACGCTTCCGTAGCGGCAGGTAAAGAAGCACAGCGCTCCATCGACCTGAACGGCCAGGCGGATTACCGCCCCAAGCTGAATGCAGAGCTCGAAGAGCTGCGTAACAGCGAAATGTGGCAGGCAGGCGCGGCTGTAAGACAGCTTCGCCCCGGCAAATAATAAGCTATAAAAAATAGAATATGAAAGGTACCAGGATAGATATCGGCAGCGGTTGTGGAGGAGTGTGTTTGATTTGACGCCGCCGCTTTTCCTGGTACTTTTCTTTTTTATTTTTTAACTCAATTGAAATGACTGAAGTTCTCCCAACCATCGATACCAACCAGATAAAGGAAGCAGCCGAAAGACTGCGATCCGTAGTGAACCGCACCCCGTTAACCTATAACGTCAATCTTTCCCGCAGGTACCAGTGTGATGTTTATCTCAAAAGAGAAGACATGCAGGTGGTCCGTTCCTACAAACTGCGTGGCGCATACAATCTGATGAGCAGCCTTACCCCGCTTCAGCTGGCCAACGGCGTTACCTGCGCAAGCGCGGGCAATCACGCACAGGGATTTGCCTACAGCTGCCGCCTGCTGAAAGTGAAAGGTGTGGTATTTATGCCCATCATTACACCGAAACAAAAAGTCAACCAGGTCAAAATGTTCGGCGGAGACAACATCGAAATAAGGCTCATAGGAGACACTTTCGACGATTGCTCCGCGGAAGCGCAGGCCTTTACGCGCGAACAGCGCATGACATTCATCCCGCCCTTTGACGATGCGAAGATCATTGAAGGCCAGGGAACCGTAGCGCTGGAAATACTCGAAGAACAACCGGAAGTGGATTTTCTCTTCGTGCCCGTGGGCGGCGGAGGGCTGGCCTCCGGAACAGGCACTTATTTCCGTATTTACAGCCCCAAAACAAAGATCATCGGCCTTGAGCCGGAAGGAGCCCCCTCCATGCTAAAAGCGCTGGAAAACGGCGGTCCTGTGACACTTCCTGAAATAGACAGGTTCGTTGACGGAGCCGCAGTAAAAAGGGTAGGGGAACTGACTTTCCGGATCTGTAAAGACGTGCTTGATAAGATGAGCCTGGTGCCGGAAGGGCGTATTTGTTCCACTATTCTCAAATTATACAACGAAGACGCGATCGTGGTGGAACCGGCCGGAGCACTGTCCATCGCCGCGCTGGAAGATTTTGCGGAAGAGATCAAAGGGAAAAAGGTTGTATGCGTGGTAAGTGGCAGCAACAATGACATTGACCGTATGCAGGAGATCAAGGAACGGTCTCTTTTATACGAAGGCCTGAAACATTACTTCATCGTCCGCTTTGCCCAACGGCCGGGCGCTTTGAAGGAATTTGTGAACCATGTATTAGGCCCCGGGGATGACATTACCCGCTTCGAATTTATCCAGAAGCACAACAAAGAAACCGGCCCGGCACTGGTGGGGATTGAGCTGAAAAACAGGGAGGATTACGATGTGCTGCTCACCAATATGACGAAGTATAATGTCCATTACACCGAGCTGAATAAAGACGACAATCTTTTTGGTTACCTGGTTTAGTATTGGTTCAACCTATAGTAGTACAAAAAGCTCCGGCCATCCTGGTCCGGGGCTTTCTTTTTTATCCGCCAATATTTAGTAAGTTGCCGGCGTTATTAATATCCAAAATCCGGTCTATGTCGAAAAACCTACTGCTGTCGGGCTGCCTTGTGGCGCTTTCCATTTTCTCCGCCTGTTCCAAAAACGAAGATTCTGCGGAAGGGAAGGGGCCAAAACTCATTTTTAAATACAAATTCGATCCTAATCAGGAACGCCTGGGCAACCTTGGCCAGCCGGTATCCGTGCCGGCGGGAAATGCCGCGCAGAGCCCTACTTTCAGGGCAATGAGCTCGCATTACCTCGAATTGGCGCCTACAGCGCTGACGGCTTTGGGCAAAGGAGCGGTGCTGTACCGCCACGAGGAGACCACCAAAGGCGGGGAAACAGCCATAGATTTTGCCAGCGCCAAACAGGCCGGTGACGGGGAGGTGTTTTATGAAGTGCCGCTGAAAGACGTGCCGGCCGGGAGATATGAGTACCTGCGGGTTTCGCTGGCTTACCAGAATTACGATATCCGGTTCAGCGCCCTGGGCCAGGAATGGACAGGCTCGCTGGCTTCTTTTATAGGTTTTAACAGCTATATCACGAGTTATAAGATCAAAGACAGTACGCTGTCGGTAAACGCGAACCGCAAGCAGGGTTATTGGGCGCTGGAAACGAAATACAGCGTGGTGAGCGGCCAGGCGCCTGCGGGAGCTACGACGGTACCGAATCCTATCGCGGCCACATCGCCCATTCCGCCGGGTTCCTGCGTGGTGACAGGGCCGTTTAATGCTGCTTTGCAGATCACGGGGCAGGAGAAACAGGATATTGTGATCACGGTATCATTGTCTGTGAACAAGAGCTTTGAATGGCAGGACACCAACGGCAACGGCAAATATGATCCGCTGGAAGGGGAGAAGGTGGTGGATATGGGGGTGAGAGGCCTGAAGCCGATGGTCAACTAGCTCATGCAACTTTTTTTGTTTTGCGGTCCCTGCTCGTTGTTTCTTTTACGGGCAGGGATTTTTTTAGTTTTGGTTTGTAGCGTTTGAGCTTGAGTTTAGCGATATGCGGGCGGGCTTGTTCTACGTTATATGCCGCCTGCATGCGCTGCCAGAACTCGGCGGTGCCGCCAAATACATATTCCATTCGCAGGCTCATATCAACGGAGAGATCGGCTTTACCATTCGCTACATTGGAAAGGGCGGTGCGGGTTACTCCCAGCAACCCTGCGGCATCGGTGATGCTGAGGCCCTTTTCATCGAAGATAAGTTCTTTGATGATGATGCCGGGATGTTCAAGTTTCATTTTACGTTTCATAAAAACTGTTTAATGATAATCAATATAGTCTACGTCGTATGCATTTCCATTTATAAAAGTGAAAACAATCCTGTAGTTGCCGTTCACCTTCACACTCCAATAGCCTTTATAATTTCCTTTGAGCGGATGAAGATCAAGTTGGCACAGGTCATCCGGAACGGCCTGTGCCAAATCCACTATTTGTAATATCCACCTGATTTTGTTGAGTATTGACTGTGGGAGTTTGTAACAGTTGTCATCTACCCAGCAAGCTCTCAACGCTTTACTTCTAAAACTTTTTATCATCGTTTTAATTTTACTCTTATAAAGAGCCCAAAACGATGCAAAAAGGGGGGATAAAAACCCTGAGAATATCTCCGCTCTACGATAGCATTTCTCAGTATTCCAGAGAGGAATTTTTCTGCGTAATAAACAATAAAAATTCACCCGTCCTAATAACATTTTTCACTATGTCGAAGATATCCTTTTCAAGGAACAGTGTAAAGCGTAAAGTTACACTTTACACTTACGCACCCCAAAAAAATATCCCGGATTTTTAATACATTCGTGTTATGCTCAGCTACTGGGAAAAACAAAGCCTTCTGCAATACGACTGCATCCTCCTCGGAAGCGGTATTGTCGGCCTGTCCACAGCTATCAGCCTCAAAGAACGTTTTCCCCGCCAGCGAATCCTCGTACTCGAAAGAGGCCTCCTCCCCACCGGCGCATCCACCCGCAATGCAGGATTTGCCTGCATCGGCAGCCTCACCGAAATACTGGACGACCTGCAGCATATGCCAGCGAAAGACGTGGTAGCCCTCGTGCAAATGCGTAGAAAAGGCCTCCAGCTCCTCCGCAGCCGCATCGGGGACGACCGCATGGAATACCGCGAAAACGGCAGCTTTGAGCTCATCAGTGAAGCCGAAGCGCCCGCGCTGGAACAACTGGTGAAAGTCAATGAACTGTTGTTCGATATCCTTCCCGGTCCCGCGTTTTCCCTTGCAGACCAGAAGATTGCGGAGAAAGGCATTGTTACCAAACACCTTGTACAAAATAACTACGAAGGCGAGCTGAACACCGGCAAAATGATGCGCACGCTCATCGATGTAGCCATAGAACGCGGCATCGAAATTAAAACAGGCTGCGACGTCACACACTTCGAAGAAAAAGCGGACAGGGTGGACGTAACAGTGAACGACGAGCTCACCTTCTCAGCCCCGCGCCTCGCCATATGCACAAATGCTTTTGCGAAAAACCTGATCCCCAGGCTGGACGTTACACCCGGCCGCGGACAGATATTGATTACCGCTCCCGTCAAAAAACTGCCTTTTAAAGGCATTTACCACTTCAACCAGGGGTATTATTATTTCCGTGAACTGAACGGCCGCGTATTGTTCGGCGGCGGCCGCAACCTTGATTTCGAAGGCGAAACCACTACAGAATTTGAACTGAACCGGCGTATCCAGCAGGACCTGGAAGACAAACTGCACAACATCATCCTTCCCCATCATCAATTTACCGTAGAAGACCGCTGGGCGGGCATTATGGCGTTCGGAAAAACGAAGCAGCCCATTGTGAAAGCGCATTCATCCCGCATCTGGCTGGCCGTACGCATGGGCGGCATGGGCGTTGCCATAGGCTCCGAAGTGGGCAGAACGCTGGCCGGCATGATGCAGGACTAACCAATAATCTCAAATAGTGGTATTTAATTAACGGCCTCTTGTAAGCCAGCACCTCATTCATTATATTTATCCTATATCGTTTACAGTTATGAAAAAGTTCCTTGTACTACTGTTACTGTCAACCAATGCGGCCATCGCACAACAACCAATGCAGCTGTGGTACAAACAGCCCGCCCGCAGATGGGAGGAAGCGCTGCCCGTAGGCAACGGCCGTATGGGCGCCATGGTATATGGCCGTCCTGAAAAGGAAATACTCCAGGTCAACGAAGAAAGCGTCTGGGCCGGCATCAAGTTCAACGATGCGAACCCCAACGCCTATAAAGTGCTGGATACCATCCGTAAACTCATTTTTGAAGGCAAAAACCAGGAAGCCCTTACCATTGCGAATGCGAACTTCCTTGCCGTAGATGCCGAGAATTCCAACAAGACCGCGCGCGCCTTCCGTTCTTATCAGACCCTGATGAACGTGAATATCGACTATGGTGTTACCGCGTACGACGATTACAAACGCAGCCTCAACCTCGAAACAGGTATTGCTGCCACCACTTTCAAAGTGAATGGGGTGGAATACAAGCAGGAAGTGCTTGCTTCCGCGCCGGACAATGTGATCGTGGTACAGATCAGTACGTCAAAACCGGGCTCTCTCAATGCCACGTTCAGTATAGACAGGCCAAACATCCGCGACACCGCTTCCCGTTTCACCGACTGTAAAGTAACCGCCGCCGGCAACAACCAGTTGATCCTGAACGGGCAGATCAACGACAGGAACGGGAAAGAAGATCATGGCCCGGAAGGCCTGCATATGAAGTTTGCCGGCATGCTCCAGGTAGCCAATACAGGCGGTACCAAAACCGCAGGCGGGCAAGCCATACAGGTGAAAAATGCAAATTCGGTGACGCTCTACATCCAGGGTGCTACCAATTACAACTATACGAAACAGGATTTTGAAGACGCGGTGTCCGCGCTCAATAAATGTAAAAAACTGATGCAGGCGGCCGCAGCCAGGAGTTACGCTGCTATTTCCACCCGTCATATCCAGGACCTTAAGCCGGTGATGGAAAGGGTGAGCCTGGAGATCAACGGCCAGCATGCGGATGATATCCCTACAGACGAACGCCTGCAAAGAACCAAACAGGGCATTGAAGATCCGCACCTGATCAGCCTTTTCTTTCAATACGGCAGATACCTGCTGGTGTCCAGTTCACGTGCGCCGGGCGTTTTGCCCGCGAATCTCCAGGGTATCTGGAACCAGCATATGGATGCGCCCTGGAATGCGGATTTTCACACCAACATCAATCTCCAGATGAACTACTGGCCGGCTGAAGTGACCAATATCTCCTTCACCACCACGCCTTTGTTTGATTTTATGGATTATATCCGGCCGCAGGGCCGCATTACGGCAAAAAAGATGTACAACGCCCGTGGATGGGTCGTGCATCACTGTACCGATGCATTCGGTAAAACCGGCGTGCAGAACGGCGTGGCATGGGGCACTTTCCCGATGGCCGCCAGCTGGATGTGCCTGCATTTCTGGGAACACTTTGCGTTTACACTGGATTATACGTTCCTCAAAAACAAAGCGTACCCTATCATGAAAGAGCATGCTTTGTTCGTGGAAGACTACCTCGTGAAAAGCCCCGAGGGTTTCCTCGTTACATCGCCCGGCAGCTCTCCCGAAAACCAGTTTGTACACCCGGTGACAGGCAAACCCACCGGTCTTACTTACGGCCCGACGATGGACAACCAGATACTTCGCGAGTTCCTCAGCAAATGTATTGCCGCCGCCAAAGCGCTCAGAACGGATTCTGCTGAGGTTGTGCGCTGGGAGGGCATCATCGCGCAGCTGCCACCCACCAAAACGGGCAAAGACGGCCGCATCCTGGAATGGATGCAGGAATACCAGGAAGTGGAACCAGGCCACCGCCACATCTCTCATTTATTCGGCCTGCACCCTGGTACACAGATCACGGAGCAAACACCCGCTTTATACGAAGGCGCGCTGCGCACGCTTACCGGCCGGCTGGCCAAAGGCGGCGGCCACACCGGCTGGAGCCGCGCATGGATCATCAACTTCTACGCGCGCCTCAAACAAGCGGACAGTGTGAGAAGCCATCTGCAGGCGCTCTTCGCGAAATCTACCCTACCCAATCTTTTTGACAATCACCCTCCTTTCCAGATAGACGGCAATTTCGGTGGCACCGCGGGCATCGCGGAAGCGCTGCTGCAAAGCCATGGAGACTACGTGGAACTATTGCCCGCGGTGCCCGCCGCATGGTCTTCCGGTAAGATCAAAGGGCTGTGCGCCCGCGGCGGTTTTATACTGGATATCAGCTGGGAGAACGGAACGCTTTCCGGCGTGAAGGTCCGCTCCACAACAGGCCGTAACCTCGTGCTAAAATACCGCCAGCATTTGCTGCCATTGACGGTTGAAAGAGGAAAAGAAGTGGTGGTGCCCGTCGATCAATTGTTATAAAACCACGTATCAGATATGAGATCATTGAAATGTTTGTTATGGCTACTCTTACCGTTTACCGCTGCGGCCCAGCAGTACAAACCTACCTGGGAATCGCTGGATAGCAGGCCCGTGCCCGCATGGTTCGAGAATGCGAAGTTTGGGATTTTTATTCACTGGGGTGTGTATTCAGTTCCGGCATGGGCGCCGAAAGGCGTTTATTCAGAATGGTACCAGTACTGGCTTCAGTCAAAACAGGTAGGGGGAAACAACAATCCCAAACCTACCGCTGTGTACGATCATCACGCGAAAGTGTATGGCTCGGACTTTTCCTATTACAAGTTCGCTGATATGTTTAAAGCGGAAGATTTTGACCCGGATGCATGGGCGAGGCTCTTTGAGAAATCAGGCGCGAAATACATCGTGCTCACTTCCAAACATCACGACGGCTTTGCTCTCTGGCCCAGCAAAGAAGCCACGAAGGCATTCGGTACTCCCTGGAACACCATGGACGCAGGCGCCAAACGTGACCTGCTCGGCGACCTCACCGCGGCCGTCCGTAAAACGCCGGTGAAGATGGGCTTTTATTATTCCCTGTATGAATGGTACAACCCGCTGTACAAAAACAAACACTACAAAGAATATGTGAATGATCATATGATCCCGCAGCTGAAAGACCTTGTGACCCGCTACGAACCGGACATTATCTGGCCCGACGGCGAATGGGAGCAGTCTGATACACTCTGGCAAAGCCGTGAGTTCCTCACCTGGCTTTTCAATGAATCGCCCGTGAAAGACAAAATAGCCGTGAACGACCGCTGGGGCAAAGGCATCCGCCAGAAACACGGAGGGTATTACACTACCGAATATGAAGTAGGCGCTAAGTTTGTCCGCCCCTGGGAAGAGTGCCGCGGCATGGGTTTTTCATTCGGTTATAACAGGAATGAAGATGTGGAAGACTACAACAGCGCACAGTCGCTGATCTACCTGCTGCTGGATATCGTGAGCAGCGGCGGTAACCTGCTGCTGGATATCGGGCCGGATGCACAGGGAAAGATCCCGCCTATCATGCAGGAGCGCCTGCTCCAGATCGGCAAATGGCTAGATGTGAACGGTGAAGCCATTTACAACACCCGCGCCTGGAAAACACATGTGCAATGGACCAAAGGCCGCCAGGACTGGAAGCCGCCGCATGGTGGTTATGTAAGCGGCGAAGTGATGCTGAAACAAACGGTGGACCCCGATCCCGGCTTCGCCCGGAAAGAGTTTTTCTTTACCGCCAACGGAGACAACTTATATGCCATTGCGCCCATCCTCCCCGAAGGGAAGATCCTCATTAAGGACGTTGTTCCTACCACGGGGACCAAAGTGCAGATGCTGGGCCTGAAGCGTGACCTGGCCTATAAAAAGGTACCGGGAGGCATTGAAGTGACAGTACCCCGGCTGACTGTAAAAGAAACGCCCTGCGAGCATGCGTATACGTTTAAAATCACTAAAACAAAGGTCATTTAATTGATTGTGAATGAATTGAAACGGGAGGGGAGCAGGTCGTTCCCCTTCCGTTCTTTTTTATTCCAATATTTTTAACTGTAGATTTAACAATTAAAAATAGTTTGTTATCTTGACACGCTATTGAATTTTCACGTTATTCTGATACAAAATGGAACATAAGCTTCTGAATCTGGATTACTTTGTCTTCGCCATTTACTTCGTGATCGTGGCGGGCTATGGTTATTACATTTATAACCGTAAAAAGAAAGCCCTCGCCGATACCAAAGACTTTTTTCTGGCAGAAGGATCCCTTACCTGGTGGGCCATCGGCGCATCGCTGATCGCTTCAAACATTTCCGCGGAACAGTTCATCGGGATGAGCGGCTCCGGTTTTAAAATGGGCCTTGCCATCAGCACCTACGAGTGGATGGCGGCGGCAACCTTGCTGGTAGTGGCTATTTTCTTCCTCCCGATCTACCTGAAAAACAAGATCTACACGATGCCGCAGTTCCTGTTGCAACGGTATGATTCGAGGGTGAGCACGGTGATGGCGGTATTCTGGCTGCTGCTGTATGTATTCGTGAACCTTACGTCCATTCTCTATCTCGGCGCCCTCGCGGTGTCCACGATCTCGGGCTTCAGCTTTACGGCGTGTATGATCGGGCTGGCTGTCTTTGCGGTGATCATCACACTGGGCGGTATGAAAGTGATCGGTTTTACGGATGTGATCCAGGTGTTTTTCCTGATCCTCGGCGGCCTTGCCACCACGTACCTCGCACTGAACCTTGTGTCTCAGAACGTGGGCAACGGCGGCGATTCCTATTCCATCAACGGGATGATGGATGGCCTTGGACTATTGAGGCAGAAAGCGCCGGAACATTTCCATATGATATTCGACAAAAGCAATCCCAACTACATGGAGCTGCCCGGTCTTGCAGTGCTGATCGGCGGTATGTGGATCGTGAACCTGAACTACTGGGGCTGTAACCAATACATCACACAGCGGGCACTGGGCGCCGATCTGAAAACAGCACGCAAAGGCCTGCTATTCGCCGGTTTCCTGAAGCTGCTGATGCCTATCATTGTAGTGTTGCCCGGTATCGCAACATATGTGCTGTGGAAGAACGGTATGTTCCAGGAAGAGATGCAGGGAATGGTAGACGGTGTGAAAGTGGTAAAACCTGACCATGCTTATCCCATCCTGCTGAACCTGCTGCCCGCCGGTCTGAAAGGCTTGTCCTTTGCGGCGCTCACCGCTGCCATCGTGGCTTCGCTGGCTGGTAAGGCAAACAGTATCGCAACAATTTTCACGCTGGATATTTACAAACACTTCTTCAAAAAAGAAGCGTCCGAGCAGGACCAGGTAAAGGTTGGCCGTATCGCGATCATCGTTGCCTGCATCATTGCGGCTATCGTGGCACCCGCGCTCAAGAGCCTGGACCAGGGCTTCCAGTTTATACAGGAATACACCGGGTTTATATCTCCGGGCGTGTTCGCGATATTTATTCTCGGCTTCTTCTGGAAACGCACCACCGCTAATGCCGCACTGGTAGGCGCTGCGCTGGCGATTCCTTTATCAGTATGGCTTAAGTTCCAGTTCACCGCGCTGCCCTTCATCAACAGGATGGGCTGGGTGTTCCTGATCATCGTGGCGGTAATGGCTGTGATCAGCCTTTTGGATCCACGCAGCAAGGACAACCCGAAGGCCCTCAGGATCGACGGTTCGATGTTCAGGCTGGATACGGCATTTACAATCGGCGCTATCCTCATCTGTGGGATACTGGCGGCATTGTATACCGTGTTCTGGTAGTAGAAACAATTTTTTTAAAGCTCCACGCATTACTACAGTATTATGTTTCTGATAGGTTATGATATAGGGTCTTCTTCTATAAAAGCTGCCCTGCTGGATGCCGCTACAGGCCGTTGCCTGGCTGCATCCACCGGGTCCGCCGGCGAGCTGGTCATGAATGTGCCCCGCTCCGGCTGGGCCGAGCAGGACCCTGAAATGTGGTGGCAGGAAGTGATCAAAGCCACCCGCGCGCTCCGTGAACAATATGTGTTTGATCCCGCCGCCGTAAAAGGTATCGGTATCGCTTACCAGATGCATGGCCTCGTGTGTGTGGATGAAAACCAGCAGGCACTGCGCCCTTCCATTATCTGGTGCGATAGCCGCGCCGTGGCCATCGGTGACAAAGCCGCGCAGGACCTTGGCAGCGATTACACGCTCCCGCACCTGCTCAACTCTCCCGGGAATTTTACAGCATCGAAACTAAAGTGGGTACAGGCCAACGAGCCTGAACTATACGCCCGCATCAGGCATATCATGCTCCCCGGGGATTTTATCGGCATGCGTCTTACCGGTCAGCCCGCGACTACGCTCTCCGGCCTGTCCGAAGGTATTTTCTGGGACTTTGCCGAACAGCAGGTGTCGCAACGTTTACTCGATTATTATGGCATAGACCGTAGCCTGTTATCGCCCGTTGTGCCCACATTTGGTGAGCAGGGCCATGTAACGGAAAAGGCGGCGGAACTGCTTGGATTACGTGCGGGCATTCCCGTTACCTACCGCGCAGGCGATCAGCCGAACAATGCTTTTTCGCTTAATGTGCTGCAACCCGGTGAAGCCGCTACCACAGCAGGTACTTCAGGAGTTGTATATGCCGTGCATGATGCCGCCGCTTATGATGCGGAAAGCAGGGTGAACGCTTTTATGCACGTGAACCAGACGGATACTGAGATACGCAACGGTGTACTGATGTGTCTCAATGGCACCGGTATTCTCAACAGCTGGCTGCGTGGCATTACAGGCGGACTTTCTTACGAAAACATGAATGAACTGGCAGCCAAAGCTCCTATCGGGTCCGAAGGCCTGCAGATATTTCCTTTTGGCAACGGTGCGGAACGTATACTGGCAAACCGTCAGCCGGGCGGAAGAATGGAAGGGCTTGAATTTGGCGTGCATCACCGAGAGCACCTGCTGCGTGCGGGCCAGGAAGGGATCGTGTTTGCGCTCACATATGGCGTGGACATTATGCGGCAGATGGGCCTGCAGATCAGCCGTGTCAGAGCGGGTAAAGCCAATATGTTCCTCAGCCCGCTGTTCAGGGAAGCATTTGCCAATACAGCGGGTGTTACCATCGAGTTGTACAATACAGACGGGGCGCTGGGCGCGGCAAGAGGCGCGGGCGTTGGCGCGGGCGTGTATCGCTCTTTCCCCGAAGCGTTCATCGGGATGGAATGCCTTGCCGCAATTGAGCCGGAAGCCAGTGCCAGCAGGGCTTATGGCGAAGCGTACGAAAGCTGGAAGAACCGTCTCGGCCAGATACTCTCAACTTTGTAAAATTTTTGATCATGAATATCATTACCGGAAACAAAACATATTTCCCCGGCGTTGGGAAGATCAGCTTTGAAGGCGCAAAATCGGATAATCCTTTTGCCTACAAATGGTACGACGAAACCAAGGTGATCAACGGCAAACCGCTGAAAGAACTTTTCCGCTTTGCGGTTGCCTACTGGCACACGTTCTGCGGCACCGGCGGCGATCCTTTCGGACCGGGCACAAAAGCATTCCCCTGGCTCACGGCCTCCGATCCGGTACAGCAGGCGAAAGACAAAATGGACGCGGCGTTTGAGTTCATTACCAAACTGGGCGTGCCTTATTATTGTTTCCACGACATCGACCTGGTGGATGAAGGAAACAGTCTTTCACAATACGAAAGCCATCTTCAGCAGATCGTTGAATACGCAAAAGAAAAACAAAAAGCCAGCGGCGTGAAGCTCCTCTGGGGCACCGCAAATGTGTTCAGCAACCCGCGTTATATGAACGGCGCTTCCACCAATCCTGATTTTGCGGTAGTGGCGCATGCCGGTACGCAGATCAAAAATGCGCTGGATGCGACGATTGCTTTAGGTGGAGAAAACTATGTATTCTGGGGCGGCCGCGAAGGTTATATGACCCTGCTGAATACGAACATGAAAAGAGAACTGGACCACCTGGCCCGCTTCCTAACCATGGCGCGTGATTACGCACGTAAGCAGGGTTTCAAAGGCACGTTCTTCATCGAGCCGAAGCCCTGTGAGCCCACCAAACACCAGTACGACTACGACAGCGCGACCGTGATCGGTTTCCTGCGTGAGTACGGGCTGGATAAGGATTTTAAACTGAACATCGAAGTGAACCATGCCACACTGGCTGGCCACACCTTCCAGCATGAGCTGCAGGTAGCGGCGGACGCCGGTATGCTGGGCAGCATAGACGCGAACCGCGGCGATTACCAGAACGGCTGGGATACGGACCAGTTCCCCATGAACCTCAACGAACTCGTGGAAACAATGTTGGTGATCCTGGAGTCCGGCGGCTTTGCAGGCGGCGGCGTAAACTTCGACGCGAAAGCGCGCCGCAACTCCACCGACCTGGAAGACATCTTCCACGCACACATCGGCGGTATGGACGCATTTGCCCGCGCAGCCATCGTTGCAGACAGGATCTTACAGGAATCTCCCTACCGCAAATTCCGTACGGACCGTTATGCTTCTTTCGACAGCGGCCAGGGTAAAGCCTTTGAGGATGGAAAACTCCAGCTGGAAGACCTCCGCGCGTTTGCACTCGCCAACGGTGAGCCGAAGCAGACCAGCGGCAGGCAGGAATGGCTGGAGAACATCATCAACCAGTACATTTAACCGGCATATCCGCATCAGCCACCGGGCTGAATGGGCGTATCCAGGACAATAGGGGCGGCTCTTTAAAAGCTGTCCCGCAAAGAAGGGCGCTGTGGCATTTGCCGCGGTGCCCTTTTTGCATATGGACTTTTTGATGCCATTTTGTATTTTACCGCAAATTGACAGCAGCATGGGATTTAGTATAGAACACCTGGAGGAGAACGGTTTCTCCATTATTGCCCTGAAAGATGATGCAGGCGCGGAAATACATATTATTCCCACATACGGGGCGCTCCTCCATGCATTCATTGTGCCGAACGGAGTCGGGAAACTGAATGTAATAGATAGTTACAAGGACGCAAACGATCTCAACGCCGGTGTTGCCGGCAGTTTCAAAAGCGTGAAGCTCAGCCCCTTTGCCTGCCGGATCAAAGACGCACAGTTCAGCTGGCAGGGAAAAAGCTACACCATGCAAAAATCCCCCATCCACGGCCTGCTGTACGACCAGGTGTTTGCCATTACCAAAGAAGAAGTGAACGACAGTTACGCGGAAATTTCCCTGGAACATCATTATGGGGGCAATGACGCCGGGTATCCGTTCCCGTACAGCTGTGAGGTGCAATACCGCCTGCTGCCGGATCAGACGCTGCAGGTAACCACCGCCATCCTGAACCAGCATTCCGAAGCCATCCCGCTGATGGACGGCTGGCATCCATATTTTACCACCGGCACCCCGGTGGACCAGCTGGAACTGCAATTCTGGTCCAAAGAGATCGTCGAGTTCGACGAAAAGCTCATCCCCACCGGCAAAGTGCTGCCCTTCGACGGCTTCAGCCAGGGCAAAAGCCTGGATGGCGTGAGCCTGGACAATTCTTTCCTGCTGGACTTCAACCGGCAGGCGCCCCTCTGCACCCTGAAAGACCCGGTAAAAGGTGTACAGATCGAGTTTTTCCCCGATCAGACCTATCCCGTACTGCAGGTGTACACGCCGCCGCACCGGAACAGCATTGCCATCGAAAACCTGACCGGCGCCCCGAATGCCTTCAATAACGGTATGGGCCTGGTAACCCTGGAAGCGGGGGAGAGCATGCTTTTTACCACGGCTGTTCGTGTAAAGTAGCCACCATGGCCTGTTTTTAATTGCAACGGCTGTTTGGCACAAACTTTGGATTTCATATCATAACCCCTCATTTTTCACAAATTAAAATGTCATGATATGGACATCCTGATGATCAAGGACCGATGGACGGAGATTAAGGGCAAGCTGAAACAAATGTTTGATGACCTGACGGATAAGGACCTGTACTATGAACAGGGAAAAGACGACCGCCTGATCGGACAAATCCAGATCAAGCTCGGCAAGTCCAGGGATGAGGTGATTACACTTATCCGGTCCTTGTAAAAAAAGAAGTATAACGACAATTCCCGGGAGAACAGTGCACTCCCGGGAATTGATTTTTATATTACATTCGTGTATTAACTATTCACAGGCACAATTGTTAGTAAATACATGACCAGCAGACTGTTATTCGTTACCATGCTTTCCCTCCTGCTTGCGGGAGGCGCGTTCACCGGGGCCCGGGCGCAATCGCAAAACCCTGTTACCCTCCGTGGGCAGATTACCAGTACAGACGGGCAATTGGTGCTTTACCCGGCTACCATCCGCAATAAAGCTTCCGGGGCCAGGGTATTCTCTGATCAGGGCGGCTATTATCGCATCGGCGCGGACAAAGGGGATGAGATCGTGATCTCGTTCATCGGTTATGTGTCGGACAGTGTGGTGGTGACCAATGTGGCGGGCACGCAGATGTATAATGTGCGCCTGCGGATGAAAGAGCGGTTCCTGCCGCAGGTAGAGGTGTCCGGCAAATGGAACCCTTACCAGCTGGATTCTATCGCCCGTTACGAAGAGTTCAGGCCCTTCCTGGAGGAAAAAAATTATACGCTCGTAGATACTACCAAACGCAGCAGCGGCGGTTTCGGGCTCACGTTCAGCCCCTTCACACGCGGTTCCAGACAGCAGAAGGACCTCCGGAAGTTCAAAAAACTGTACGAGGAAAATGAAGTACAGCAGTATATTGATTACAGGTATTCCAAAAGTTTTGTAAGCCGGGTAACCGGTTTCACGGGGGATACACTGCTGCAGTTCATGCGGGTATACACGCCTTCCTACGGCCTGCTCCGCAAGATTCCCAACGAAGACCTGATCGTCTGGATATCCGTAAGGGCAAAACAGTGGAAGGAAAACCCGAAAGTGGTACTGAAGGAAAATGACCTGCAATAAAGAAGAAAATGATTTGCCATCAATAAAGAAAGGGCCGGATCACTCCGGCCCTTTTCTTTTTATTTTTCATTTTTAACCTGCGATTTAGTTATACACTTTTACCATGTACACGAATTCTTCCAGTTTCTTCGCCTGATCCACACGGTTTAATCCGTTCAGCTGGCTTTTCTGTTTCAGGTCTTTACGATTGAATTTTTCTTTGGGCAATTCGTCCAGCAGGCGTTTCAGGTGGCCGGACTTCACCGCGAAGGCAATACCGTCTGATGAGGACTGTTTGCCGGTGATGATGCCGATCACTTCCCCGCTGTTGTCCAGGAGGGGAGCGCCGCTGTTGCCGGGATTCACGGGGATGCTTACCTGGTAGGCCAGAGTGTCGCCGTTAAAACCGGTCTGGGCGCTGATGTAACCCATGCCGAAAACAATTTCATCCCTGGGGAAGCCCATGCTGAACACTTCCTGGCCAAGGCGGGAAGGATGCAGCTTCAGGGAATAAGGAAGCGGGGAGGTCCGGAACCCGGAATCCGCTACACGGAGCACTGCAAGGTCGCTGGATACATCTTCGAAGATGCTGACAGCTTTGAAGGCTTCTCCTTTATTGTTCTGGATATAAATGGAATCCGCCCCGGCTATGACGTGGTAATTGGTGACCATGTAGCCGTTCCGGCTGATGGCAAAGCAGGTGCCGCCATAAGTACCGGGGTTGAGGGGAGGATTGTTTTTACTGTTGATATCACGGATGAGGGCGTTCTGTGAGCGCTGGATGTTGTTCAGCACCCGGCGGACGTCTTCATATTTAGATGTGTAGGATCTTTTGGCATTATTCTGCATAATGGCCATGGTAGCCAGGGAAGTGATCAGGGCGATGGAAGCTGCGGCGGCCACATTCAGCCAGGTACGGCGGTTGCGCATTTGCACGACCGGGGTTTTGGCGGGTGTTATGACAGGGACCTCAGCTTTTGCATGGATGGCTTCCATGCGGCGGAGCAGGTCTTTTCGCATACCGTTTGCCCTGAGCTGCTGCAACAGCAGCCGGTGCTCGGTCACCTGCCGGTCTATGGCGGAATCCCTGCGGCGGAGGGACTCGAAAGCCTCCTTTTCAGGGGCGCTCATCTCACCGTCAAGGTAGCGCTCAATTTCCTGTATTAAATGTATATCGTTCATCACATCAGCCTCCCAGGCTATTATTTATATGGTGCAAAGAATAATTTCTTCAGTCTCATCAGGCATTTGTACTTCTGGTTCTTGGCGTTTTCGGCATTGGTATACCCAAACCTTTCCGCTATTTCCTGCATACTCTGCCGGTGGATGTAATAATCTTCAAGGATCGTTTTACAAGGCTCCCCGATCTTCCCCATGGCCTCTTCCATCTGCCTGAACTGCTGGTCCCGCTCCAGGTGTGCCTCCAGGGCATCTTCCGCGGCGGTGGTTTCCTCCAGTTCCTCGAAAATGGGCCCGTTCAGCGCAGAGCTTTGTAACTTCTTGAGCCACAGCCTTCTGCAAACGGCATAGAGGAAGGTCTTTAAACGTGAACTGAGCACAAATCCCCCCTCCTGGACCTTTTCATACAGCACAATCATCGCTTCCTGGAAGATGTCTTTGGCATCGTCCTCCGATCCGTTGTTCTGCATGACCATTTTGGCGATCATCGGGAAATTCTCTAAATAGATCGTTTCCAGTGACTTATCGTCATTAGCGGCCAGTCCGTGCAGTAATTCCTGATCCCGTTCTATGTGCAAAAGATTATTCACTTATTAATACAATTAGCGGCTTTTAGTAACCCAAAGTAGGAAAAAATATTTTTTTTAAATCACGGGTTACCTTTTCGGTATTCCCGGAATAAAGTATAAATCTCATTTCAAATAAACCTTAAAAACATTCAAAATGAAAAAAGTTGGTTTCTTAGCACTCGCCCTCGGTCTGTTCGTTGCAGCTTGTAACAATGCTGGTACTTCTGGCTCTGGCGACTCTACCGCTCTCGACAGCACTATCAACTCTGGTGTTGATACTACCACTGTAGTTCCCGTTGACACTACAGCTCTGCCTGTAGACTCAACTACTGCTCCTGCTGTTGATTCTGCCAAACACTAATTAATAGGCAAGCAAGGATATTAAATCCGAGCCTTCCGTGCAAACGGAAGGCTTTTTTTATTCCCTTCCGGGAGCCGGCACAGCTTTCCTTCCAATTTAAAACGGATTAACTCCGTCCAATGCTGTTTCCTTACTATCAAATTTCTTTCCGGAAATTATTTGCTATAGCACACAATAAGCCCCTTTGCTGCCAATATTCCACCTTTTTTCTTTCGTTTTTGAATAAAATCTATGATAATGACTAGTTTGTTTGATTTTTTTTATATTTTTATGCTCCTCTTTGAATAATTGGAATCCTGACTTACTTTTGTTCTATCAAACAAACAACAATGCAACAACGCACTTTCGGTTACTTTTACGGCTTTTACTTTTTCTGGTACCAGGAATAGGAGGTTCGTTTTTGCTGAAAATGCTTAAAAATATAACGGGCCTCCTGGAAAAGGGGGCCTTTCTTATTAACATGAAATCCGATCAACAAATTATATGTCACAAAAGAGCTTTAGCCTGTATTTCTTTTACTTTTTCTTTTACCAGAAGGAAAGCGGGACTCTCTTGTAACAACAGTTTATCACAAACGAACAAATGAAGGGTCCCGCTCAAAAGGGGACCCTTTTTTATTGACTCAGTTATTCATATTCACAGCTCATGCGTATTGCCATACAAGGATTTGAAGGATGTTTTCACCAGATCGCCGCAAGGAACTACTTCGGGAAACAAGCCGAAATTGAAGCCTGTGCCTCGTTCCCCGAACTGGTCAGGAAAGTGAAAAATGCCGAAAACGCTGATGCCGGCATGATGGCCATCGAAAATTCTATCGCCGGCAGCATCCTGCCAAACTACAGCCTGCTGAAAAACTCAGGACTGCACGTGATCGGCGAGATCTACCTCCAGATCAACCAGCAACTGATGGTAATGCCCGGCCAGTCCATCGAAGACATCAAAGAGGTGCACAGCCATCCTATGGCGCTCCTGCAATGCATGGACTTCCTGGCCAAATACCCGCAGATCAAACTGGTGGAAACGGAAGATACCGCGCTCAGTGCGAAACATGTGCGCCAGAAGAAGCTGAAAACCACCGCAGCTATTGCGGGAGACCTTGCAGCGGAGATCTATGAGCTCGATATCATCGCCCGGAACATTCATACGGCCAAGAACAATTACACCCGCTTTCTCGCCATTTCCAAAAATGGCGTACAGCCGCCCGCGGATGCAAACAAATCTTCCGTATATTTCCAAACTTCCAACGAGAGCGGAAGCCTGGCAAAGGTGCTTACCCGGATAGCAGCCGAAGGCATCAACCTCAGCAAGATCCAGAGCTTTCCGATCCCGGCGAAAGAGTGGCATTATTACTTCCATGCGGACATGGAATTTGAATCCCTGGATCATTTCCAGCAGGCGCTGAAAAAGATCACACCGCTTACGGAGCATCTTACCGTGCTGGGCATTTACAAAAAAGGCAATACGCATACCTGATACCTGAAATCATAAACCAAATGCAACCATCCGTAGCCAAACGATTACAACACACCGAAGAATATTACTTTTCGCGGAAACTCCGTGAGATAGATGATATGAACAAAGCGGGCGCAAACGTGATCAACCTGGGCATAGGCAGCCCGGACCTTCCCCCGCACCCCTCTGTAACCGCAGCGCTCAACGAACATGCCGCGAAACCTAACACGCACGCCTACCAGGGCTACAAAGGCATTCCCGCCCTCAGGCAGGCCATTGCCGGCTGGTATGGCCGCTACTACAATGTAACGCTGAACCCGGACACCGAAGTGCTGCCGCTCATCGGCTCCAAAGAAGGCATCATGCATATCTGCATGACCTTTCTCCAGGAAGGCGACGAAGCGCTCATCCCGGACCCGGGTTACCCCACATACCGCTCCGCCGTGCAGCTCTCGGGCGCCACGCCGGTAACCTACGCGCTGGACGCCGCCAACGAATGGCAGCCGGACCTGGACGCGCTGGAAAAACGCGACCTCTCCAAAGTAAAGCTCATGTGGGTGAACTACCCGCATATGCCCACCGGCGCTGAGGCTAAAAAAGGAACTTTCGAAAAACTGGTGGCTTTTGCAACCAGGCATAATATCCTCCTTTGTCATGATAACCCCTACAGCTTCATCCTGAACGACAACCCCGCCAGCCTCATGGCTACGCCGGGCGCAAGGGAAGTGGCGCTGGAACTGAATTCCCTCAGCAAAAGCGGCAACATGGCCGGGTGGCGTGTAGGCATGCTCGTGGGCAAGGCGGAATTCCTGAACGACATCCTGCGCTTTAAGAGCAATATGGACTCGGGCATGTTCCAGCCTGTGCAGATGGCCGCGGTAGCGGCACTGGAGCTAGGCCCCGAATGGTACGCACAACTGAACACCATTTATGCCGGCCGCCGCAAAAAAGTATTTGAGCTGCTGAACCTGCTGGGCGCTGAATTTGATCAGAACCAGGTAGGCATGTTCGTATGGGCGAAGATACCCGCGGGATATGCTGACGGTTATGCCGTGAGCGACGCGGTATTGCAGAAAGCGCAGGTGTTTATCACGCCCGGAGGCATCTTCGGTGCCAACGGGCAGCAATACATCCGCGTAAGCCTTTGCCGCGACGAACAGGTGTTCGCCGAAGCGATAGAGCGGGTGAGGAAAACGATTGTTCAACCTCAAACCGCCGCCATATGATAGCAGCCGTAGTAGGAGTAGGCCTGATAGGCGGCTCCCTGGCACTCAGCCTCAAGGAAAAAGGGGTAGCCAACTGGATCATTGGTGTGGATTACAATACGGAAAACCTGGCGAAAGCGCAGGAACTGAAAATAATAGACGAAGGCTCCACGCTGGAAGATGCGCTGGAACGCAGTCAGCTTATTGTACTGGCCATCCCCGTGGATGCGCTGCTGCAAACGCTCACGTCGATTCTTGACAAAGTGAAGCCGCATCATGTGGTCATGGACGTAGGCTCCACCAAACAAAAGTTGCTGCAACTCGTTGCCGGTCATCCCAAGAGAGGACGCTTCGTAGCCGCCCACCCGATGGCCGGCACCGAGTACTCCGGGCCTGAAGCCGCCGTGCGCAACCTGTTCGCACAAAAAACGATGGTGCTCTGTGATGTAAAGAACAGCGACGAAGATGCGCTGGAACTGGTGGAAATGATGGTGGACAAACTGAGCATGCGCATCGTGTACATGAACGCGGAGGAGCATGACCTGCACACCGCTTATGTGAGCCACATCTCCCACATCACTTCCTTCGCGCTGGCATTGACGGTGCTGAAGAAAGAAAAGGAGCAGGGCCGCATCTTTGAACTGGCCAGCGGTGGTTTTGAATCTACCGTAAGGCTTGCCAAAAGTTCGCCGGACATGTGGGTGCCGATCTTTAAACATAACCGGAACAATGTACTGGATGTACTGGAGGAACATATCAACCAGCTGCAGCAGATGAAACAACTGCTGCAGGCCGAAGATTATGACACCTTCTACAAACTCATCCAGAAAAGCAATAAGATCAGGAAGATCCTGAAATAAAAATTCATTTGTAAACTCTTAACACGTCACGATAACAATGGAACAGATCTTAGCAAAAACAAAATTCGCCGATCCGGCTTCAGACAAAAAGCCGCTGATCATTTCCGGCCCCTGCTCTGCCGAAACTGAAGAGCAAACACTTGCCACCGCATTGGCGCTCGCAAAAACAGGTAAAGTGGATGTGCTCCGCGCCGGTATCTGGAAGCCCCGCACCCGCCCCGGTTCTTTTGAGGGGATTGGTGCAAAAGGCCTGCCCTGGCTGCAGAAAGCCAGAGAACTGACCGGTATGCCCACTACCGTGGAAGTAGCTACCGCCAAACAGGTGGAAGACGCGCTGCACTTTGGTGTGGACATCCTGTGGATCGGTGCACGCACTACCGTGAACCCGTTCTCCGTACAGGACGTAGCCGATGCGCTGAAAGGCGTGAAGATCCCCGTGCTGATCAAAAACCCGATCAACCCGGACCTGGAACTTTGGATCGGCGCCGTTGAGCGTATCGCCAAAGCAGGTATCGAAAAGATCGGCCTGATCCATCGCGGCTTCTCCAGCTACGGTAATACCGAATACCGCAACGCTCCCATGTGGCACCTGGCCATCGAGCTGAAACGCCGCCATCCTGAACTGCCCATGATCTGCGACCCGAGCCACATCAGCGGCCGCCGCGACATCCTGCAGGCAGTAGCGCAGGAAGCTATCGACCTGGATTACGACGGCCTCATGCTGGAAACGCACGTGGACCCGGACAATGCATGGAGCGATGCCAAACAGCAGATCACTCCCGAGAAATTCGGCGAAATGCTGGACAATATCACCTGGAGGCACGAACGTACCGATCAGAAAGACTTCAATACCGCGCTGGAAAAACTGCGTAACCAGATCAACGGCATCGATGATGAAATTCTGCTGCTGCTGGGCAACCGTATGAAGATCGCTGAAAAGATCGGGCAGTATAAAAAAGACAACAACATCACGATCCTGCAGACTAACCGCTGGAACGAGATACTGGACCGCGGCATCCGCGCCGGCGAAAAGCTGGGCCTCACCAAAGATTTCATCCTGAAATATTTTGATGCGGTGCACCTGGAATCCATCAACCGCCAGAACAAAGTGATGAACGACTAAGCCCAATTTTTCAGTACAATATATGATCAAACAGACGCACCGTTTTCAAACCGCCACCACCGAGTATTATCTCGGTGAAAGCCTTGCCAGCCTTGGCAACATTGTAGACAAATCGCGCACCATCCTGCTGGTGGACGAAAATGTCGATCAGCATTATGGAGATATGTTCCCGGGCTGGAAAAAGCTCGTGGTTCCCGATGGGGAAGAGAACAAGAACATGGACGTGATGGATCAGATCATAAACGGGCTGATTGAACTGGAGGCGGATCGCAAAACCATGCTGGTAGGCATTGGAGGAGGTATGCTCACGGACATGACAGGTTTTGCCGCAAGTATTTATATGCGCGGTATTCCCTTCGGGTTTGTGCCTTCCACGCTGCTGGCCCAGGTGGACGCTTCTATCGGCGGGAAAAATGGCGTCAGCCACGGTATGCACAAAAACATGCTGGGCACCATCAACCAGCCGCACTTCATCCTGTTCGATTATTCCCTGCCCGCCACCATGCCGGACGGCGAATGGTGCAACGGGTTTGCGGAGATCATCAAATATGCCTGCATCTACGACGCACCGCTGTTCGATTACCTGGAAACCAATAAGGACAAGGCAATGGCCAAGGATGTTGATATCCTGCAATTCCTGGTGGAGCGTTCCGTGGAGATCAAAACAAAATTTGTACTGGAAGATGAGTTTGAAAGCGGTGTACGCCGCTGGCTGAACTTCGGTCATACCCTCGGGCATGCCGTTGAAAAGCTGGAGAGTATTGCACACGGACAAGCGGTGGCCATCGGGATGGTAGCAGCTGCTAAGATCTCCGAAAAATACAATTTGCTGCCGGCCGAACAAACCAACCGGTTGATCCGTTTGATCAATGATTACCGCCTGCCGGTAACCATGACCTCGGACAAAGAGGCGGTATTTTCCATCTTCAAACTGGACAAAAAAAGGGAGAAGGATCACATTCACTTTGTGCTGCTCGAAAAGATCGGCCAGGCTAAAACACAGCCGATACTGCTCGATGAGTTGAAACAAATCTTACAAGAATTATGATGCAAGTAACCATACTGCCTGCGCCGGTAAGCGGCACCGTTACCGCCAACCCATCCAAAAGCGCGATGCAGCGCGCGGTGGCGGCGGCGCTGCTGGCCAAAGGTAAAACCATCATCCGTAACCCGGGGCTTAGCAACGATTGTCTTGCCGCCCTCGAAGTAGCCGAAAACCTCGGCGCGATGGTAAAACGGGTGGATGAGGAGATACACATCACCAGCAATGGCGTAAAACCTTTTTACGATGAGATCAATTGCGGTGAATCCGGCCTGGGCATCCGTATGTTCACGCCCATTGCCGCACTGGCCGAAACGCCCATCATCATCAACGGTCATGGCAGCCTCGTAACGCGCCCCATGCACTTCTTTGAAGAAGTACTACCGCAGCTGGGCGTGGAGATCAAAAGCCAGGACGGCAAGCTGCCCCTGGAGATCAAAGGGCCTTTGCAGGCGAAGAACATCACGATAGACGGCAGCCTTTCCTCCCAATTCCTCACCGGCCTGCTGATGGCCTTTGGAAGCGTGGCGGACAAAGCGGCCATCACCGTAAAGGACCTCAAAAGCAAACCCTACATAGCACTCACGTTGCAGCTGATGGAACTGTTTGGCGTAAAGGTGCGCAACGAGAATTTCGAAGTGTTCCATTTCGATGCTCCCCAGCAGTACAAAGCGGTGGAATACACCGTGGAAGGCGACTGGAGCGGCGCGGCCTTTCTGCTGGTAGCAGCGGCTGTAGCCGGAAAAGCGGAGGTGCATCACCTGAACACACAGTCCGCCCAGTCGGACAAAGTGATCATGGAAGCGCTGGAAAAAGCAGGCGCGGAAATACTGCCGGGCGTGTATACCATCATTGTGCAGAAAAACGGGCTGAAAGCTTTTGAGCTGGATGCCACGGACTGCCCGGACCTGTTCCCGCCACTGGTGGCCCTGGCCGCCAACTGCGGGGGTGTAACGAAGATCAAAGGCGTAAGCCGCCTGGCCCATAAAGAAAGCGACCGCGGCATCACCTTGCAGCAGGAGTTTGGCAAAATGGGCATTAAGATCGACCTGGACGGCGACTACATGTACGTACATGGCGGCACCGGCATCAAAGGCGCTACGGTGCATTCGCACAACGATCACCGCATTGCCATGGCCTGCGCCGTGGCGGCGCTGAACGCCAGCGGAGCCGTTACCATCGAAAATGCGGAAGCCATCAACAAATCATATCCCGAGTTCTACGATCACCTGGAATTGCTGGGTGTGGCCGTGCAACGGGTGGAACAAACGGTGTAAAAAACAGTAACATGAACAGCTTTGGCAGAATATTCAGGGTGAATGTTTTCGGTGAATCTCACGGGGAAAGCGTAGGAGTGAATATAGACGGCACCCCCGCCGGTATCCCTTTGAAACAGGAAGACTTTTTGCCTGACCTGGAACGCCGGAAGGGAGGCGCAAGAGGCACCACGCCGCGAAAGGAAGAAGATCTGCCTTTCCTGAAGTCCGGCGTTTTCAACGACCGTACCACCGGTGCGCCGATCACCATCCTTTTTGAAAATAACAATACCCGCAGCGCGGATTATGCCAAGCTACGCGAATTCCCGAGGCCCGGGCATGCCGATTTTGTAGCGGCCAAAAAGTTTGGCGGTTTTGAAGACTACCGGGGTGGTGGTCATTTCAGCGGCAGGCTTACGCTTAATCTCGTAGCGGCAGGCGTAATCGCCAAAAAGATCCTCGGAGAGGGCATCAAAATAAATGCGGTGATCAAAGAGGTGGGCGGTTTTGCGGACGCGGAAGAAGGGCTGGAAGAAGCCATTAAAGCGAAAGATTCCGTGGGCGGCATCGTGGAATGTACGGTGGACGGCCTGCCTATCGGCCTCGGCGAACCCTTCTTTGACTCCGTGGAATCAGCGCTGGCCCATGCGGCTTTTGCCATTCCAGCCATCAAAGGCATCGAGTTTGGAGCGGGTTTTGCGGCGGCTAAAATGAAAGGGCTCGAACACAACGACCCGATCGTGGATGCTACCGGTAAAACGGCTACCAATCACGCGGGCGGAATAGTGGGAGGGATCACCAACGGGAACCAGCTGGTATTCCGCGTAGCGGTGAAACCCACGTCCAGCACACCAAAAGAACAGCAAACCTTAAACATTGCCAGCGGCCAGGTGGAAACCTTCTCCGTAAAAGGCCGCCACGATCTCTGTATTGCGCTGCGCGTGCCGGTGGTGCTGGAAGCCGTTACGGCCATGGTGCTGGCGGACTTTATGCTGCTGGAAATGCGGGTGCCGAGAGTGTGGCAGCAATAATGAACTGCATGCAGTATTGAAACGGAAGAATTGAATGCGCGGATACCGCGGAAAATAATTAAAAGGGTTGTTCAGCAATGAGCAGCCCTTTTTTATTTGATGTCCATCTTCCGTACCTGCGCGATCTTCAGCAGGGTACTGAGCATTTCACGGGGAAAGAACGGTTTGTTCAGGATATCGAAAATCCCTTTACGGGCAAACTTCCTCCTGACCTCGGGCATAATGTCCGCCGTGAAGATCACGATATGTGTTTCGGGGTATTCGTTGCGGATGATCTCAGAGAGGGCGTAGCCGTCTATTTCGGGCATATGCAGGTCCACAAATGCGATATCGTATCTGTTCTCTTTCAGCAGCTCTACCGCTTCCGTGCCATTCAGCGCACAATCCGGCTGTATACCGAAATATTCCAGCTGTCTTTTAGCTACCATTACGTTGATGGGATTGTCTTCCACGAACAGCAGGCGGAGGCCTTTGAATTTCTTTTCATACGCGGAAAGCTCCGATATCTGCGAGCGTTTGGGAGGAGTGTTCTTTTTGGTGGGCAGGCCGAAGGTGATGTCGAAATAAAACTCCGTACCCTCGCCCGGCTTGCTTTTCAGGAATATCCTGCTGCTGTGCAGGTCTATCAGTTTCTGCGTGATCGTGAGGCCCAGCCCCGTACCGGATTGTTTCCTGACGGGCGGTTGCTCCACCTGCCGGAAACTTTCAAACACGGCTTCGTGGTATTTTTCCGGAATGCCGATGCCGGTATCTTTTATGGAAAAATGAATGAGCACTTTCTCCGTTTGTTTTTTGATAAGATGAGCGGATATGATCACCTCGCCGGTCTCCGTGTAGTGAATAGCATTGCTCACGAGGTTGTTCAGTATCTGGCTTAGCCGGATTACGTCCGCCAGTATTTTTTTCGGGATGTCCGCATCAATGTCCGTGATGAGCGTGAGGCCTTTTGCATCGGCCAGGGACTTGAACTGGTTATGGATATTCCTCAGCAGCTCGTGCAGGTTCACAACGGAAAAAGACAGTTCGAACTGGTCCTTTTCGATCTTGTTGAGATCGAGGATGTCGTTGAGCAGCTGCAGCAGGTGATCTGCGGAGAACATCAGGTTGGTCACGTATTCTTCCTGCTCTTCGGAGTAATTCAGTTTGAGCAGGTTCGCTATGCCGATGATGCCGTTCAGCGGCGTGCGTATCTCGTGGCTCATGATGGAGAGGAAGTCGGACTTGGCTTTGGCGGCCTCTTCCGCCGCGTTTTTGGCGGCTATCAGTTCCTGCTCCGCCCTTCGCTGCGCGGTAAAATCCTTTACGCTGATGATCATGATGTATTTATCACGGTCGGCGGACCTGATCACCGGTTTGATCCTTGTTTTGAACCATTGGTCCACGGATTCATCCAGGTGTTTGTAGACGATCTCCCGTTCTTCACCCAGCATGACCACTTCTTCTATGATCTGGCTGAACAGAGCGGCCTGCGGGCCCATTACCTCACTTACCTTTTTGCCGAGAAAGGCTTCCTTCGGCATGAACAGCGTGCTTTCATCCTGTACCCATACATTCAGGAATACCTGGTTCGCATTGATCTCAAATACGATGTCCTCCAATGATGCGATCAGCGCCTGGAGGTGGGTGGTAAGTTCCAGCTGTTTGCTTTCGGTTAGCTTCTCCGCGGTAATGTCCTGCACATAACCGAGAAAATAATCTTTATAGCCGGGTGTATCCGTTACGGAGCGGACGTTTGCTTTGAAATAACGCAAACCTGTGTCAGCGTTTACAACGCGGTAGGAATAGCTGAGCGGCTCGCTGGGAGGCGAAAGCAAGGCATTCTGCATAATGGCGGCCACCTCAGGGATGTCTTCCTCGAGGATGATCTTCAACCACCCTTTTCCCTGCGACTCTTTGAAAGAAAGACCGGAGATCTTTTCCCATTCCTTGTTGACGAAAAAACAATTCCCTTCCATATCCGCCAGGAAGGCTCCAATAGGTGCAATCTGCAATGCTTTTTGAATATAGGTATCCTCTCCTTCTGATAATTTGTTCGGCATTGGAGTGGTTTATGACATGACTCTTTCCTTTAAATATAGGGTTTTCTCTAAAATTAAGTTTCGTATTAACTTGTATTAACATGTCATATGTTAGGTTTCCTTATTTGTTGGTATAGTTCAATGAAACCAGGCCTCCGGGGAACACTTTGGATTCTTTGAACTGCAGGGGCAGGGCGTCTTTTATTTCAGTGAAGATATTATCCCCGCCTCCGCCGGCCGCGGGTTGTACCAGTATGATATATTCATCCACAAGGCCGTGGCCGATCAATGACCTGACGAAAGAAATACCACCGTATACGAGCAGGTCGTTCTTTACTTTCAGCGCATTTATCTTCTCGGTAATATCACCATTCTCCAAAGTAGTGTTATCCCATTTGCTGTTACGCAGGTGGTTGGAGAAAACGATCTTGGGAGTATCGGTGATCAGCTTGCCAAGGGCGTGGTAGGGATCCCCGGTGTTGGCGGCTACTTTGGCCCAATAAGGGATCAGCTCCTCAGCCGTTTTGCTGCCCAGCAGGATATAGTCTTTCCCTTCCAGGTTGCGGACCAGGTACTCGCTGAGCTCCGCATTCATGACCATATTATTACCCAATCTTTCAATGCTTGCAACGCCGTCGAGCATTGTATTCATATGCAGTGTTAGTTTGCCCATGATAAATGGTTTTGGGGAAAGGGTCGCAATATCCCTGCCAGTTACAAAACAACAAGGGCCGTCTTATTCAGACAGCCCCCTGTTATAATGTTGTTAAATGTTTTTATTGCGCGGGCGTGTTGGGTACGATTTCCAGCAGTTCCACATCGAATACCAGCGTGCTGTTCGGCGTGATCTTCGCGCCGGCCTGGCGTTCGCCATAGGCGAGGCTGGCCGGGATGAAGAGTTTCCATTTTGAGCCTACGGGCATCAGCTGTAATGCTTCCGTCCAGCCGGCGATCACGCCGGTGATGGGCAGGGTGATGGGCTCGCCGCGGTCAACGCTGCTGTCGAAGGTGGTGCCGTCTATCAGCATACCGTGGTAGTGCACTTTCACTTTGTCCTGGAGGGTGGGTTTGGGCCCGGTGCCTTCTTTCAGGATCTGGAATTGCAGGCCGCTGGGCAATACGGCCACACCCGGCTTGGTTTTATTCGCCGCCAGGAATGCTTCCCCTTCGGCTTTATTTTTTGCGGCTTTTTCGGCCTTTATTTTCTGGATGTAAGAGCTTACCACGGGTGTGCCCTGTTCGGCGGAAATAAGGGGTTTATTGCCCTTAAATACGTCTTCCAGCGCGGCGGTGAACAGCTTCAGGTTCAGGGAGTCAAGGCCCTGGCCTTTCATCATCTGTCCCATGTCGTTGCCGATGGCGTAGCTTACGGAATCGAGGGTGGTGGCTATCACCGGCCCGGCGGGCGGTGGCGGCGTTTTGCTCTTTTTTCTCTGGCTATAGGCAGTTTGCAGGCTGAGCAGGCTCAATGTGCAGATAAACAGGCATTTTGTGAATGTCATACAGATATGTAAAATTTGAGCTGCAATATAGTATATTATTCAATCCTGCTCCATATTTCGCTGATCGGGTCGCCTTTGGAACTTTTGCCGCTGTGATGCCATTGTTTGCCATCTACTTTCCCGTCAAAGGAAAGCGCGGCGCCCACGCGGGTACTGTCCCGGGAAAAGAAGGTGATATTCTCCGTGTATTTCCCGTTTTCAAACGTGTAGGTGCCGCCCCCGGTGCCGAAGAACTCTTTGGTTTCGGTATTGATGGCCGCCCACTGGAAACGTGTGCCGGAAAGGATCTTCAGCGTTTTACGCGGCCCGGGGCGCATGGGTACCATGGAGCCGCCGTTTTCCCTCGCGGTGATGCGCCAGGCGCCCGCAAGGGGAGCTTTGCCATCGTCCACGCGCTGCCAGGTACTGGCCTGACCGTTGCAGGTGATCACCAGCTGATTGTTGTTCAACTGGTAAGTACAGTCCCTCACCGTGCCCACTTTTTCTTTATCAGCCGTATGAAACTCGATGGTTTCTTTCAGGCCGCTGCTGCCGGAGGCTTCCAGTTTGCCGCCATGGGTGCTGAGGAATTGTTTGCCCTTTTCGTCGAAGTGGGTCTGCATAAAATAACTGTCTTCGATGATCCTCACGGTTTGCGGTTCTCCGTTGGCAGGCGAGAGTTTCCATGCGCCATTCAGGTTTTGCTGCGCAAGGCCGTACTGCGTGAGCAGCAACAGCGCTGCGGAAATAAGTGTTTTCATGTTTGCGTATGTTTTACGTGGTGGTGGAATTTTTATGGTATGACCGGCAGCATGATCTTCGACGGATGTGCTGCGTCGTGATATATCCGGATGTCTGATCTGATGAATGTCTCTTTTGCCGCTTTGTAAATATCCGTAAAAACCTGCGGATTACGGTCAGCCAGCGGGAACCAGCTGCTTTGTACCTGTATCATCAGCCGGTGGCCCTTCTGAAAAGTATGTGCCACGTCGGGCAGGGTGAATTTCACCGGCGTGACCTTGCCGGGCACAAAAGGAACGGGCGTTTCAAAGCTGTTCCGGTATTTGCCCCGCATGATCTCCCCGCGCACCAGCATCTGGTAGCCGCCCATGGGATAGCTGGAGGAGGTATAACGGCGGTGCGCAACCTGCGCGGTATCAGGGCCGTAGCTGAAATCGTCCGGGAACACATCTATCACTTTCACCACAAAATCCGCATCTGTGGTGCTGATGCTAACCAGCAGGTCCGCTATCACGGGGCCAGCCAGCCGCAGGTCTTCCTGCAATATGTCCGTCTGGAACACAAGTACGTCCGGCCTGCGGCTGGCAAACCGCTGATCGTCCGTCATATAGCTGATGGTGCGGGTATGATGCACGTCCTCCGTATAGGGCACCGGCCTGGAAGGATCGCTGGTGTAACTGCTGGACGCTTTTGCGGCCGCGGGCGCGGAAAAGGACAGGCCGCCTTTGGGCTGAAGATAGATCGCGCGGGCCTGCATGTCGGCCGGAGGCCAGGCGGGGAATTTTTTCCACTGATTTTCACCGGTGAAAAATATGGTCGCTTCGCTGATATCCGGCGCCGGGCCTTTTCCTTTCAGGTAATAGTTAAAAAACGGCACTTCGATATTCTGCTGGTACCAGGTGGATGTATTGCTGCCGAACTTTATATGCCCCATGTAAGTGCCATCTGCCGTGCCCCACTGGCCATGATACCAGGGGCCCATCACGATGCGGTTGTCCGCGCCCGGGTTTTGTTTTTCAAAAGCCTGGTAAGTGGCCCAGGCGCCAAAACAGTCCTCCGCGTCGAAAGTGCCGCCCACGGTGAGTACGGCGGGTTTCACCTGTTTGAGGAAGTTCCGCACGTTGCGGGCTTTCCACCAGGCGTCGTAATTGGGATGCGCGTACAGGTCTTTCCAGAAGGCGATACTGTCTCCCATCAGTTTGGCGATATCGGGCAGGGAACCCGCTTCGAGATAAAATTTATAGTTGTCCTGCGTGGGATATACGTATTCTGTAGGGGCTTTGGTGGTAGGGGCAGGGCGCGGCTTTCCAAAGGATGAATAAAACGCGAAGGCATCGTTCAGCATAAACGCCCCGTTGTGATGAAAGTCGTCCCCGATGAACCAGTCCGTCACCGGCGCCTGCGGGCTCACGGCTTTTAGCGCGGGATGACCGCTCAGCGCTGCCATGGTGGAATAAAAACCGGGATAGGACGTGCCCAGCACGCCCACGTTGCCGCTGTTGTTCTCCAGGTTTTTCACGAGCCAGTCGATGGTGTCGTACGTATCGCTGGCTTCGTCCGTTGTTTTGCCGGTCTTGTTTGGGTTAAAGGGCCGCACGTCCACGAACTGGCCTTCGCTCATCCAGCGGCCGCGTACGTCCTGGAATACAATGATATATCCTTCATCGGCATAGCTGTGGAAGTATCCTTTCAGCGAAGGGAACGAATCCGTTCCGTATGGCGCGCAGGAATAAGGCGTACGGCTCATCAGGATGGCGTGTTTCTCCGCATTGTTCTTCGGCTGGTACACAGCGGTGAAGAGTTTCACGCCGTCCCGCATCGGGATCATTATTTCTTTTTTCGTGTAATGCGCGGAAAACCAGTCCGCTTGTTGGGCGTATGTGCTGAAACAGCCTGCCAGCAATAGCATCAGGGCGAGTACTTGTTTATGCATGTCTTTTGGTTAAGCAGGTAAACCGGGTTTCACAAATCAGAAGATAAATATAAGCCATTGAGCCGATAAACGGGATTTATCCTAACTTCCGGTAAATTTATAAACCTATGGCCAGACCATCACAAGGCGACTATGGCGCATTCTACGAAACCTACGTAAGCAAGGTAAAGGAAGATGATATTTACGATGCATTCAAACGACATTCGGCGGAGGTGCTTGACTTCTTCGAGAACATTCCCCATCAGAAGCTGAACTATGCCTACGGTACCGGCAAATGGACCATCAGGCAGGTGCTGCAGCACCTGATAGACGCGGAAAGGATATTCGCTTACCGCGCGCTGCGTTTTGCCCGTAAAGATTATACCCCGCTGTCTCCTTTCGATGAAAATGAATATGCCGTGGAAGCGCGGGTGGATCACCGCGAATGGATCGATATGGTGGAAGAGTTCCAACTGGTGCGTCTTTCGTCCGAACACCTGTTCAAATCGCTGAACGAAGAGGAGCTGAAACGCAGCGGTATTGCCAGCGGCGTACCGGTGAGCGTGCTCAGCCTCGGTTATATCCTGATCGGCCACGCCATTCATCACATGGGGATTGTAAAGGAACGATATCTTTAAAACAATATACTATCAGCGGGCGTTGCGCGGAAACAAAAAGCGGAAGACTCTTTACAGGGTCTTCCGCTTTTTTGTTTCCAGACGAAATTTAATAGATCATCACGCCGCCGCCGTTGAAGCGCCTGGACTGTTTCACCTTGCCGAATTTGGAGATGTTGTAGCTGAGGGTGACCATAAAATATTGTTCTACCAGGTCGGTTTGTGTGTCGAATGTGCCCAGCTCGGTCACGTTCCTGCGGATGTTGCTGTTCTGGCGCAGGAGGTCATAGGCGTAAAGTTTCACCTGCGCGCGTTTTTCCTTCAGGAAGTCGAAGCCAAGGGCGGCGTTGTACAATACGACGCCTTTTTTGAAACCGGGCGCTGTCTGCGAATTGTAGTTGTACTGCATGTCGTTTTCCACGAAGAAGTTGAGCGGCAGATATACTGTTGCGCCCAGCTGTAAACGCTGCGTGAAATTGCTTGTAGTCACATCATTCAACTGGCTTTTTACCTGGTTGTAGCCGGGCCTGTACATGATATTCACATCCACCATTTCTTTATAGGCATACGAGATAGTGAAGAATGGGGCCAACATCAGGTTCTGCGATACGTTTTTGCGCACCGTGGTATCTCCCTTCGTGTTGTTGATGTTGGAGAAATTCACCTGCCGCCCGAAGTTCGCATACAGGCTGCCGTTCACGCGCATCTGCCAGTCCTTTGCTTTTTTATTGTAGCTGGCGTTGATGTTGGCATAAGCGCTGTAAGCGCCATCCACGTTCACGGTCTGCACGGTTTGCCCGCCTCTTTCGTTCACGCGGGTGATAGTGGAAAACCTGTTCACGGTTGGAGAAAAACCGATGGAAGAATAGGTGCCGAACCCGGTGGGGGAGAATTTGGAATATTGCAGGCCGAGGTTGTGGGTGAACTGTGGTCTCAGGTCCGCGTTGCCGATGCGGATGTTCAGCGGGTTCGTGTTATCGCGGACGGGTTGCAATTGTTCCAGGCTGGGCTGCTGCATATAGCCGTTGTAGTTAAAAGACAGCTGGCCTTTGTTTTTGAGCGTATAGGCAATGCGGCTGTTCGGCGAAAAGTTCGTCTGGTTCTGCCGCAGGCTGGTATTGTCCATGTACGAGCGGTTGTCCAGCGTGGTGAAGAATAAGTTCGCGCCCACGGTAGCGGTCAGTTTTTTATTGCTGTTGTTGTGCACAAAACGTATGGAAGGCTGCTGCGTAGTGGTGATGGTGCGGAAGCGGTTGGAATACAGGCTGTCCAGGTCCGTGTATCCTTTCATGTCCTCATCGAAATTATACGTATCGCGGTTGGACGTGCTGATGCCGTAGGAATATTTGTAGTCCAGGTGCATCTTCCAGGTCCTGGTCAGCGGCTGGCCGTAATAAACGCTGATATCGTAACGTTCGTTGCGGCTGTTCATGATATTTTTCTGGTCCAGTACCTGCGTGGAATCCAGCAGGTTGTTTTCGAAGAACTGCTGGGTGGAATTATTAAAGGCATTCCCGTCCTGTGTGTTGTACAGGTTGCCGAACGTGAAGCCGATGGCCTGGCCGTTTTTGTTGAGGATACGGTTCAGGGTGAGGGTATTCTCAAAGTTCACACGGTTGCTGCGAAGCAGGTTATTGCTTTGATTGGTGTTGCCTAGATCGCCGGGGCCTAAATACGTGGTGTCTGTACTGCTGGTATTGGAGGTCTGGCGGGTATAGCTGAAGCGGGGCGTAAGGCTCAGGGTGGTCATGGAATCCAGTTCAATATCCATCGCGAGGTTCAGGCCGTGGCTGTAGTTTCGCCCGAAGCCGCTGCGTTTTCCGATGACGTTTCGCCCGTCGTTGTACTGGTTGTTCGTAAGGGTAGTGAAACGCGCGTCTGTATTGTTAAAAAAGTAGCTGTTGCTTACGTCCACTTTTTTGCCCCATTCATCCGCATAATTATAACCCGCCATGGAAGCGGTGCGGATGCCTTCGCCGCTGGCGCCGAAACTGATGCCGTTCATATTAAAACTGCCGTCTGAGGAAACGGACATATACATGCCGCCGCTTTTTCTTTCGGCCGCGGTCATCATTTCATTTTGTGTGAACCCGATCTTGTTCAGGTTGTTCGACGAGCCCAGCACGCTGATCTGGCGTTTGCCGCTAAATGCGTTCAGCATCCCGCTGGTTTCAAAGCGGCTGTCTGTACCGCTCCCGGCGGAAAGCCTGCCGAAATAACCTTGTTTTTTATCGGCTTTGAGCGTGAGGTTGATGGTGCGGTCTTCCCCGTCTTTTTCAATGCCCAGTTTGGCTTCCTGTTTGGTTTTGGTATCCATCACCTGCACTTTGTCCACAATGGAGGTAGGAAGGTTTTTGGTGGCCAGCTTGGGGTCGTTGCCAAAAAACTCTTTCCCGTCCACCAGCACGCGGGAAACGGTTTTGCCGTTCACTTTAATATTACCGTTCTCGTCTATGTCCACACCGGGGAGTTTTTTGAGGAGGTCTTCCACCACGGCATTCGGCCGGGTCTTGAAGGAAGCCGCATTAAACTCGATGGTATCTTTCCTGATAGCGATCGGCGGGCGGTCTCCTTCCACCACTACGGTATTCAGCTCGGTGGCGGCTGCCGCCAGGGTGATGTTGCCCAGGTCTTCCGGCCGGTCTGTGCCCAATATCTTCGTATAGGTACGGTAGCCGGTATAGGAGATGAGCAGGCGCACAGGTTTGTTGGCGGGCAGTCCGTCGAGGCGGAAGGCGCCTTTGTTGTTGGTAAGGGTGTAGGTAATGAGGCTGCTGTCTTTACTGTCCTGCACGGAAACGGTGGCCATTTCCAGCATTTCTTTACTGGCGGAATCCGCCACAGTGCCCCTGAGCTGGGTGCGCTGCTGCGCGGTGGCGGCGCTGCCGGTCATACATACAAGGAGGAGTAGAATTGCATTACGTAACATGGAGGGTATTTGTTTCAGACATCAAAATACGAAAGTTTCGTAGAAAGACGAGTTTTATAGTTAAAAACTGGTCGAATGGAGGAAAAAAGGGTTGGGCGGCTGAAGTTTCACAATGCCACCCCAGGTTAAATGAGAGGTTGCAGTATTTATGGGTATAATTGGGTATAGTTATATTAAATGGGTATATTTGGGTATCGATATGGGTATATTCACCATATTACAGCCATTCCATAAGCGCTTCTCCCATGATGGATAGACATACCATAGGTATTACTGCTGAAATGCTGACCCTGATCTCGGAAACAGATGAGTTTAAGGGCGCGTGGCGTGCTTTGGGCAGGCTTGCGCCGGAGCAGTTGTCGGGCCTGAAACGGGTGGCTACCGTGGAGAGCATAGGGTCTTCCACCCGTATCGAAGGAGCCAGGTTGAGCGACAAAGAGATCGAGTCGCTGCTCAACAACCTGGATGTTCAGAAATTTGAATCCCGTGATGAGCAGGAGGTAGCCGGGTATGCTGATGTTATGAACCTCATATTTGAAAGTTATGAGGATATTCCGCTTACCGAAAACCACATCAGGCAACTTCACCGTGACCTGCTACGACATAGTGAGAAGGATTATTGGCACAGGGGTAATTATAAAACTTCCTCCAACCACGTGCAGGCATTTGACCCGGACGGGGGAAATCTGGGTGTAATCTTTGAAACCACCAGCCCGTTTGAAACCCCTCGCCAGATGGAAGCATTGGTGAACTGGGCAAACAGGTTTTTAAGCAATAAAGAATTGCATCCTTTACTGGTGATCAGTGTTTTTATTGTGGTATTCCTGGCTATCCATCCTTTCCAGGATGGCAATGGGAGACTGAGCAGGATATTGACTACCTTATTGTTACTGAGGGCGGGTTATGCCTATGTTCCGTACAGTTCTCTGGAAGCTGTAATTGAGCAAAGCAAGGAGGCTTATTATCTTGCTCTTAGACGCACGCAGAGCTCGCTCAAAAAAGATATGCCTGAATGGACGCCGTGGATCATCTACTTCCTTCGTGCTTTGCAGCAGCAAAAGAACCGCCTTCAAGCCAGGATTGACCAGGATATGTACCTGCTGGGGCAATTATCGCCGTTATCCCTGCAGATACTCGAACTGGCGAAATTCAGAGGCAGGGTGACCATCGGTGAACTGGTGGTCCTTACAAACGCGAACCGCAATACGGTCAAAAAACATCTCGAAAACCTTGTTGCCAAAAGACATTTGCAGCAACATGGAATGGGGCGTGGCTCCTGGTATTCGTTATAATAGCCATCCAGGTATAAATAAAAAAAGGACCGTCTCCACGACGGTCCTTTTATGTTTTCAATAGTGAATGCCAGATTATGCTTCCGCTTCTGCATAGGAGCTTGCGGGCTCGCAGGTGCAGATGAGGTTGCGGTCTCCGAAAGTGTTGTTGATGCGGCTTACGGAAGGCCAGAATTTGTTCAGGCTTACATATTCCAGCGGGAATGCTGCCTGCTGGCGGCTGTAAGGGCGCGTCCATTCGTCGGCGGTGATCACTGCCTGGGTATGGGGGGCGTGTTTCAGCACATTGTTCGCCTTATCCGCCTTGCCTTCTTCCACTGCGCGGATCTCTTCGCGGATGGCCAGCATCGCGTCGCAGAAGCGGTCCAGTTCGGCTTTGTCCTCGCTTTCGGTCGGCTCGATCATGATGGTGCCCGGTACGGGGAAACTCATCGTAGGAGCGTGGAAGCCATAGTCCATCAGGCGTTTGGCGATATCTTCCGCTTCAACGCCGGCGGTGTTTTTGAAAGGGCGCAGGTCCACGATGAACTCGTGGGCGCAGGTGCCGCTTACGCCGGTATAAAGTATCTCATATGCATTCTCCAGGCGCGCCTTCATGTAGTTCGCGTTCAGGATGGCGTATTCTGTGGATTTGCGCACGCCGAACTTGCCCAGCATACGGATGTATGCGTAGGAGATCAGCAGGATGCTGGCGCTGCCATAAGGCGCCGCGGATACCGCGTGTGCCTGTTTGCTGCCATTGCCGCCGGCCTGGAGGTTCACGTGGCCGGGCAGGAAAGGTGCAAGGTGTTTTGCCACGCAGATGGGCCCCATGCCGGGGCCGCCGCCGCCATGCGGGATGGCGAAGGTCTTATGCAGGTTCAGGTGGCAGACGTCCGCGCCAATGAGGCCGGGAGCGGTGAGGCCCACCTGTGCATTCATGTTCGCGCCGTCCATGTATACCTGGCCGCCGTTGGCGTGTATGATGTCGCAGGCGTCCTTTACACCTTCTTCGTATACACCGTAGGTGGAAGGGTAGGTGATCATCACACCGGCGAGGTTGTCTTTATGTTGTTCCGCTTTTGCTTTCAGGTCCGCTACGTCGATGTAGCCGTTTTCGAGGGCTTTTACGATCACTACCTTATAACCTGCCATGACTGCGCTGGCGGGGTTGGTGCCGTGCGCGGAGATGGGGATCAGGATCACGTTGCGGTGATGGTCACCACGGCTTTCGTGGTAAGCCTTCATGGTGAGCAAGCCGGCGTATTCGCCCTGTGCGCCTGAGTTGGGCTGCAGGCTGCAGGCGTCAAACGCGGTGATCTTGCAGAGGTAATCACCCAGTTCTTTCACGATCTGTTCGTAACCGCCTACCTGTGCCAGGGGCGCGAAAGGATGGATCTTGCTCCAGTGGCTCCAGCTCAGGGGGATCATTTCGGTGGCGGCGTTCAGTTTCATGGTGCAGCTGCCGAGGGAGATCATGGAAGTGTTCAGTGAAAGGTCTTTGTTTTCCAGCATCTTGATGTAACGCATCATCTCGGTTTCGCTGTGGTGGCTGTTGAACACCGGGTGCAGCAGGTAAGAGGAAGTGCGCTCCAGGGAAGCGGGGATGCCGCTCTGTGTTTTTTCCACATCGGCTTCGGTGATGCTGCCTGCGTTGAACACGGCCAGGACGGCGTTCACATCTTCCACGTGGGTGGTTTCGTCCAGCGAAATGCCCAGCAGCGTGTTGCTGATAATGCGGAAGTTGATGCCGGCTTCATTGGCTTTGGTGTGCAGGGCGGCAGCATCCGCGGTTTCAACGGTGATGGTGTCGAAGCTGCTGGTGTTGCTGAGTTTTACGCCGGCTGCTTTCAGTTTGGCGGAAAGCGCGGCGGTGAGCAGTGCGGTTTTGAGCGCAATGTTCTTCAGACCCTGGGGACCATGGTACACGGCGTACATCGCGGCCATGTTTGCCAGCAATGCCTGCGCGGTACAGATATTGGAAGTTGCTTTTTCACGTTTGATGTGCTGCTCGCGGGTTTGCAGCGCCATACGCAGCGCGCGCCTGTTTTGCGCATCTATGCTCACACCGATGATACGGCCGGGGATGGCGCGTTTGAACTCATCTTTGCAGGAAAAGAACGCGGCGTGCGGGCCGCCAAAGCCCAGGGGTACGCCAAACCGTTGTGCGCTGCCCAAAGCGGCGTCCGCGCCCAGTTCACCGGGAGGGGTGAGGAGGGTAAGCGCCAGCAGGTCCGTGGCCATGGCTACGTAAGCGCCCACGGCGTGCACTTTTTCGATAAACTGGCGGTAGTCGGATACGGTACCGTCCGCGGCCGGGTATTGCACCAGTGCGCCGAAGTAATCACCGTCGATCTCCGCTTTCGCAAAGTCGCCGAATACTACTTCGATCTGCAGGGGATTGGCGCGGGTCAGCACCACGTCTTTGGTCTGCGGGAACACCTTTTCATCCACGAAGAATTTGCCGCGGGTGATATGGTCGTGATCTTTATTGAGTGCGTTAAAAAACATGGTCATGGCTTCTGCCGCGGCGGTGGCTTCGTCCAGGAGGGAGGCGTTGGCGATGGGGAGGTCTGTGAGGTCGCTCACCATGGTCTGGAAGTTCAGCAGGCTTTCGAGGCGGCCCTGGGAGATCTCAGCCTGGTAGGGCGTGTATTGGGTATACCATCCCGGGTTCTCGAATACATTGCGGAGGATCACGCTGGGCGTGATGGTGTCGTAATAACCCTGCCCGATATACGTTTTGAATACTTTGTTCTTCAGGGAAATGTCTTTCAGCTGGCTCAGGTAAGTGAATTCGCTTACGGCTTCGGGGATGTCCAGGTCCTTCTTCATGCGGATAGCGGAAGGTACTGTCTTGTCTATCAGTTCATCCAGCGTACCGATGCCGATCTTGCCGAGCATCGCGCGGGTCTCTGCTTCATTGGGCCCGATGTGACGCCCAATGAACTCATTCTTGAAAGTATTCAAAAGATTCATGATGTAAGCAGGTATTTATAAAAGAATGCGCAAAGCTATGATGTTTTTAAGCATTGGCCAAACCCGCCCCGGCATAGGGAAAGTAGACTGATATTCCCGGCGTTTGCAGGCCTGTGATTGTCATAGGATTTTCATCTGGCCGGATATTGTTAGCTTTGCGGAAAACCGGGGTATGAGCGAGTTACTCTCCGATTGGGAGAAAAAGTCGAAGGAACAGCAGAAATCTTACAAACAGTTCCTGCAAAAGATGCAGACCAAAAAAGGCAAAGGGGCGGAAAAGCTCCTGCCGGACCTGCATGAGGAGGCGTTTGAGAAGATCGACTGCCTGCAATGCGCCGGTTGCTGCAAAACCATCAGCCCGCGGTTCAAAACCCCGGATATCAAAAAAGTCTCTAAATACCTGGGCCTCCGTGAGTCTGTGTTCATCGAAACCTACCTCCGCCTGGACGAGGACGGGGATTATGTGGTGAAACGCAGCCCCTGCGCTTTCCTGGGGGACGATAATTACTGTTCCATCTACGACGTGCGCCCTGGTGACTGCCGCAATTACCCTTATACGGACAGCGGGGAATTCTTCAAACGCCCCAATACCACCCAGCTGAACTCCACCATATGCCCGGCGGTGTTTTATGTGCTGGAGAGGCTGAAAGTGCTGGTAAAGTAGGTGGTCTGTTACGCTTTGAACGCTTTTACCCTGCTTTGAGAACTGTCTCCTCCTAAATAAGCTTTACAGATTGCGGTAGAAAATATATAGATTCAAACTACCCAATATGAAAAAGAAGCGACAGGGGAAGCCCCCATTTACGAAGATGCCTTTAAGATATCCGTGGCGCGCCGCTACCTGAGCAGCCCGTTGGGATTTGATCTTTTAGGCAAAGAATTAGGCCTTGCCGGCCATACCATCCAGCATTTTGTAAAATG
>NZ_RMBX01000007.1 GCF_003807585.1 Chitinophaga barathri
CCACAAAAATGCACATCTTTTTCACAGTATCCGCACTCCCCCGGGCCCCCCTCCTTAAATGCTTATAGTAGTAATAGTAGTAGCAATCTTTTTCAAAGAACTATTTTGAACTAAAGGAGGAGCAGCGCGGGATTTTGTGCGGGAGCCGCGACGACGCAATCTCCATGTATTGGAGTACGTCCATTCTATACAGGAGATTGCTTCGTCGCCCTACCCACTTTAGCGCCGCTGCTTCTCGCAATGACGGCTATGTTAGCTTTCTTAAATCTATTTAAACGTATCGTTTAAGATCCGCGCCAGTCTCAGCCCGCCCTTCAGCAGCTGTGCATTCAGGTCTTCCACAAATACATAATTATAACTGTAGCTCAGTTTGGCACCCTCAGGCGAGCCGGCATATACTTTGTCGGACAGCACATGCGATTGCCACATCCAGTCGGGAATGCTGCCGCTTTGCATGGACTTTGCCGCGGAAGCGGTCACCACCCGGTTCAGGATATTGGAATATTCCGTGTAGCTGTACTGCTGGAAATCGATCAGGTATTCGTCCCAGACCTTGTGCAGGTTGGTAGGCCGGTCGAACCAGCTGAGCTGTATCTTGTTCCCGCCCATATCCTCATCGCGGCCCACGTGCAGCGGCTGGTGCATATCCCCGATCATATGTACGAGGAAAGCCAGCGCAAAACGTTTGCGTTCGGGCGTGGTGGAAGCGGTTTTCAGTTCTTTGATCATGGCCAGGGTCTGGCTGTAAAGGTTTTCGCCCTTTGCTTCGCCCAGCAGGCGGTCAAATTCCTGGCGGGAAATATGACCGGGAAAATCCAGGTAATGCCAGCTGGAAGTGTGTTTATACTTGTCCGTGGTATCCGATTTGATGAAATCGGGCCAGTTCGCGATCATGGCCAGGCTTTCGTTCCCGATGATCCTGCTGATGGCGAGTTTGGCTTTGGCGGTCAGGTAAAAGGATGCGATTTCTGCTGTAACTCTGTGTCCTGTGGGGCCCCAGGCGCTCGTCCGGAGACTGCCGGCCAGCATGAGGGCCGCCAGCACCAGGCTGAAAAAGTGCTTTTTCATGTAAATCGGTTTATCGGATTTTGTTCCCGAATTTCGGTTGGAAATATGAATTCAGCCCGAAAATTTTAACAAGTTCATTCCCCCATAAAATACGAAATTCGTTCTCCCGGATACAAAATCAGTAGAATTATGCCCTTTAAGCTCCAAGCTCCATATAAACCCGCCGGCGATCAGCCCACTGCCATCCATCAACTGACGGAAGGCATCCAGGATGGTGAACTGGCCCAGACCCTGCTGGGCGTTACCGGCTCGGGAAAGACCTTTACCGTAGCCAATGTGATCCAGAATACACAAAAGCCCACCCTCGTGCTGACGCACAATAAAACCCTCGTGGCGCAGCTCTACGGGGAGTTCCGGCAGTTTTTCCCGGACAATGCGGTGGAATATTTTGTGAGTTATTACGACTATTACCAGCCGGAAGCATATATGCCGGTGAGCGATACTTATATAGAAAAAGACCTGGCCATCAACGAAGAGCTGGACAAACTCCGCCTTCGCGCTACGTCCAACCTGCTTTCCGGCAGGCGGGACATTATCGTGGTGGCCAGCGTGTCCTGCATTTACGGTATGGGTAACCCGACCGACTTCGAAAACGGGATCATCCGTATCCACAAAGGCCTCACCATCGGCCGCAATACCCTGCTGCACGGACTGGTGAACGCCCTGTATTCCCGTACCACCGGCGATTTTAACCGCGGCAACTTCAGGGTGCAGGGCGATACGGTGGACATCAACCTTCCGTATGTCGATTATGGTTACCGCATCACCTTTTTTGGCGATGAGATCGAAGAGATCGAAAGTTTTGACGTGAGCAACGGCAAACGCATAGGTACGATGGACACGGCGGCCATCTTCCCGGCCAACCTGTACCTAGCCCCTAAAGACCTGATGGTGGCGATCCTGCACGAGATCCAGGATGAGCTGGCGGCGCAGGTGGAATATTTTAAGGCGGAAGGCAAACTCATCGAGGCGCAGCGTTTGTCCGAGCGCGTTAATTATGATGTGGAGATGATCCGCGAGCTGGGATATTGCAGCGGCATCGAGAACTACTCCCGTTTCCTGGACAGGCGCCGGCCCGGCACACGCCCCTTCTGCCTGCTGGACTATTTCCCGAAAGATTTCCTGCTGGTGATAGACGAAAGCCACGTGACCATCCCGCAGATCAGCGGCATGTATGGCGGCGACCGCTCGCGTAAGCTCACCCTGGTGGATTACGGTTTCCGCCTGCCCAGCGCCCTGGACAACCGGCCGCTGAACTTCCACGAGTTCGAGAACCTGCTGAACCAGACCATATTCGTAAGCGCCACCCCCGGCGATTACGAGCTGAAACAAACAGAAGGCGTGGTGGTGGAGCAGGTGGTAAGGCCCACCGGCCTGCTGGACCCGCCCATAGAAATAAGGCCCAGCAAAAACCAGGTAGATGACCTGCTGGACGAGATCGATAAACGGATACTCAAAGGCGACCGCGTGCTGGTAACGACCCTTACCAAACGCATGGCCGAAGAAATGGATAAATACCTGCACCGTATTAATATAAAGAGCCGGTACATTCACTCCGAGGTGGATACGCTGGAAAGGGTGGAGATCCTCCGGGACCTGCGCCTGGGTAATATAGATGTACTGGTGGGGGTAAACCTGCTGAGGGAAGGGCTTGACCTCCCGGAAGTATCGCTGGTAGCTATCCTGGACGCGGACAAAGAGGGTTTCCTGCGCGACGAGCGCTCCCTGACGCAGACGGCGGGCCGTGCGGCGAGGAACGTGGACGGGCTGGTGATCTTTTACGCGGACAAGATCACGGACAGTATGCAGCGTACGATAGATGAAACAGACCGCAGACGGGAGAAGCAGCGTAAACACAACGCAGAAAACGGTATCACGCCAAAGACGGTACTGAAGTCCAAGGAACAGATCATGGGCCAGACGTCCGTACTGTCCATCCGGCACTTCGACGAGAGCAGTCCTTACGCTGTACATGATGAAATGGCCGTGGTGGCGGATGAAGGGATAGCATTTAACCAAAATACGATCCAGAGCATTCCCCAGATGGAGAAATCGATCACGAAAGTGCGGAAGGAGATGGAAAAGGCCGCTAAGGACCTGGATTTTATGGAAGCGGCGCGGTTAAGGGACCAGATGTTTGCCATGCAGCAGGAATTGGAGAATATGAAGCGGAAATAGTTGCTAAAACAACAAACATCGGATAGAAATATTTGTAATATGAATGAAGGGATAATACTGTTTCTGAGATAACAGTATTATCCCTTCTAATATTTAAAACCTTTACAGTCAAGCATTTCAAACGATTGCATAAATTTTACAGTAGCACATTGGTACCGGCGGATTAGATTTTTGTAATTCCCGGCTAATTGATAGTTTAACTTAATGATAAACAGGTAGTTATCCCTAATTTTAACCTTCTCTTAACCTTCTCATAATACCCGAAAACGTAATTTATATTATCATTATTTGAAATGTGATTGCTTTTAGCCCCCTGTATTCCATCATATTTTCAAAGTTTTCCAATTTTCGGCCCTTCTATTTGAGGTTTTAAATCCCCTGACTACTTTTATTACGAAATTTAAAATGAAACGCTATGAAGAAAATTTCATTTCAGGATTATCTGCCATTCATATTTTTAACTGCGCTTGCAGTAATTGGCATTTTTTTCCCAACTGTGCCTACTTTTTCTGATGCAAGCAAGTACAACGCTGCAGATGTTGCCTGGATTCTGGTGGCAACCACTTTGGTATTCTTAATGACACCTGGTTTGTCCTTCTTTTATGGAGGCATGGTGAACAGGAAGAATGTGATCTCTACCATGATGCAAAGCTTTATCGCAACCGGCCTCATCAGTATTATCTGGGTGGTGGTTGGCTTCAGCCTCGCATTTGGTGAATCCCAGGGCGGGTTGATCGGTAGCCCTTCCACCTACTTCTTCTTTAATAACGTAGGTTCCGGACAGCCGTGGGGTACTATTCCCTTATTATTATTCGCGCTGTTCCAGCTGAAGTTCGCGGTGATCACCCCGGCCCTCGTAGTAGGTGCGGTGGCTGAGCGTATCCGCTTCACTTCTTATGTACTGTTCATGGTACTGTTCAGCCTCCTGGTGTATGCGCCTATCGCACACTGGACCTGGCATTCTGAGGGTATCCTCTTTAAGCTCGGCGTGCTCGACTTTGCCGGTGGTACCGTAGTACACATTTCCGCTGGTTGCGCTGCCCTCGCTGGCGCCCTGGTGCTGAAACGCCGTAAAGCGCATATTGCTAAACAAGAGCTGCAGCCCGCAAACATTCCGTTCGTACTGATCGGTACCGGTCTGCTCTGGTTTGGCTGGTTCGGTTTCAACGCCGGTTCTTCCCTGGCTGCAAACGGCCTCGCTGTTACCGCCTTCGCTGCTACCAACACTGCTACCGCTGCTGCCGGTCTCTCCTGGATCTTCTTTGATGTGATCCGCGGCCGCAAACCTTCAGTGCTCGGTTTCTGTATCGGTGCTGTAGTAGGCCTGGTGGCTATCACTCCCGCCGCCGGTTATGTAGGCGTACCGCAGAGCCTGTTCATCGGCTTCGTGGCAGCTATCATCTCCAACATCGTGGTACACTACAAAAACAAATCTTCCATCGACGATACGCTGGACGTATTCCCCTGCCATGGTGTAGGTGGTATGACCGGTATGCTCCTCACAGGTGTATTTGCTTCCACCGCCATCAACCCGGCTGCTGCTGACGGTTGGGCTTACGGAAACTTCAGCCTGTTCTATAAACAAGTGCTCGGTCTGCTGCTGGTAGTTACTTACAGCTTCACCGTATCCTGGCTGATCTTTAAACTGATCAACCTGATCCACCCGCTGCGTGTATCTGAAGAAGAAGAAGAACTCGGCCTGGACGTTACCCAGCACAACGAGATCTATCACCCGAACATGCTGAGCATAGACGGTAAAGGCAAGATCGCTGAAGAAGAAATAGGCGTTACGCACGGCTAGTCCTTAATATCCCTTACGCAATTTATCAACCACTATAGTTAGTTCTTGTTTGATCCGGATGAATTGTTTGTCACCACGGTAGCGTCAAAAGCGCCGTGGTGGCAAGCGATCCGGAACCGCTTTGCCCTGACCGAATCAGCACCTCAACGTAAAATCAGCAGCCAAAACCCTTTATCATTTTATTAACCAAATTTAAAATTCCCATGATGAGAAAAAGTTTATTCGCGCTCCTGGCTGTCTTCTTTGCTATGTCTGCACAGGCCCAGGACTCTCTAAGACTGCTGCCCCCGGGTTTTAAAATCTCCGGCTCCGCCGATGTTTATTATAAATATAACTTCAACGAGAGCACCGATGGCAAAACCAGCTTTACCAATACGCACAACTCCTTTGAACTGAACATGATCTCCCTCAAACTGGAGAGTTCTTTCAAAAATGTGGGCATGGTTGCAGATATCGGTTTCGGTAAAAGAGCGGAAGACTTCTCCTACAACGACGAAAAGACCCGCCTCGCTATCAAACAACTTTATATTTCCTATGCTCCGGCTTCCTGGCTGAAATTTACCATGGGCAGCTACTCCACGCACGTAGGTTACGAGCTCGTGGACGCCTATGCCAACAGGAACTACAGCATGTCATATATGTTTTCCTACGGACCCTTCTTCCACACCGGGGTAAAAGCAGATCTGACATTCGGGTCGCACAGCTTTATGGTAGGGGTGTTTAACCCGACGGACTTCAAGTCTGCTACCTGGGGTGGGATTAAATTCATCGGCGCCCAGTACGGATTTGCTCCGGCCAGCGTGCCCCTGAAGTTTTACCTGAACTACATCGGCGGCAGGGACACCTTCCAGACCCGCAACGACCAGCTGGATGCGGTGATCACCTACCAGGTGGCTCCCAAATTCGGCATCGGTTACAACGGTACTTACTCCATGTACAAAAACGGTGTAAGCTCCAACTGGTACGGTTCTGCTCTTTACCTGAACTACGACCCGGTTGAAAGCTTCGGACTGACGCTGCGCGGCGAGATATTCGGCGACAAGGACAACATTAAAGTTTACACAGATAAAACAGAGTATCCCGAAGGCGGTAACGTATTCGCCCTCACGCTTTCAGCCCAGTACAAGATCGGCGGCTTCACGCTGATCCCCGAAGTACGGTTTGACAGTGGGTCCAAAGACGTGTTCTTCGACAAGGATAATGTACCGAAAAGCTCTTCCGCCAATGTATTGCTGGCGGCGATCTACAAATTCTGATCTTAATCACAGGCTCATATAAGAAGGTTTAACCAAACCATTATGCACAAGGGCCGGTTATTTTAGCCGGCCCTTTATAAGGACTCCTGATTGCCGGGCGGAAAATTTCTGCTTGGCAAACAGGAGTTTTTGTATCTTATAGCCCCCAAAAGGGGGCTTTATTATATGCTACAACGTTCCACATTGAAATTTCTGAAGGACCTCCGGCAAAACAACAATAAGCCCTGGTTTGATGATAACAAGACCCATTATCAGCAGGCAAAGGAGGATTTCGAGAGCCTCACCCAGCAGTTGATAGATGGTTTGGCCAAGATGGACCCGGCAATGGAAGCGCTGAAGGTCAAGGATTGTGTATTCCGGATATACAAGGACGTCCGTTTCTCAAAGGACAAGATCCCGTATAAGACCAATATGGGCGCATCTTTTGCCAAAGGCGGCAAAAAGAGCCCGTATGCCGGTTTTTATTTCCAGGTGGAGCCGGGCGGGAACAGCTTTGTAGCAGGCGGCCTCTGGATGCCTGAAGCGCCCATGCTCAAAAAAATACGCCAGGAAATAGATTATAATTTTGAAGAATTCCAGGGGATCGTGGGCCAGAAGGATTTTATCCGTGTATTTGGCAAGGTGAACGGGGATTCATTAAAAACAGTGCCACAGGGGTATCATGAGGACAATCCGGCTATTGCTTATATCAAACTAAAAAGCCTGGTGGTGACCGCGGGCTTTACCGATGAAGAGACTATCCAACCTACACTCGTACGGGAAATACTGAAAAAATTTGCCGTGATGCAACCCTTTATCAACTTTCTTAATCACGCGCAGGAAGAATAAAATAATCCGCTTGCAATACTAGTTACCGGAGAAAAACTTTTCGTGAGTTCTTCCGGCAACTAGTGTCAACTCTTGTACATGAACAGGACAGGAACATGTGAAAGAAAACAGTAAATCAATTCTTGTGTATCAAAAACTCAAACGGACGTGATTTACGGTTCTTTAATAGATTTTCTTTGTCAACTCTGGTTTGTGCAAACTTCTGATTGTAAACATTGGCAACTTCGATGATCGGGATGATACCGTCTAGCGTATCCTTCTGATCTACGATGTTCATGATGCGGGAGACTTGCGAGGAAAAGTTAGTGCTCCACTCTTCGGTAAACTTGTGCATTAACAAAAGTTCACGGTTCGTGTTGGTTTTCATAGGATAAAGGGTGTTTAGTTTGATAGTTTAGTTTTCATGGAAAATTCAGATAAAGAATTTATTAGCATAGGATTGTAATATCAAAGTTGGTCTTTATCCTCCACATATCAATACTACTTCTGTGTAGTTTTTACATGCACTCTATTAACAAAAAATGAACGAAGAAATAATAGTTGGACAGGTGGCACCCTCTCAGTGCACTCAGACGACAGATTTTCGTATAACCCTCATCGTAATTTTTGACGGGGAAATGAAATTACATTAAAAATTTACAAATTCCAAATGTTCAATTGTATAATTCCTTGACAATAAAGGACGGATGATACCATTATGAAAATAATCGGATGGATTTAATTGATAATCGGTTGAAATTAGCTAGGGGTAAGTGATTGAACAGCAATCGTATAACAAAAACAAGAAAAAAGGCTGAAGAACGGTACAACATTCTTCAGCCTTTTAAAATATATTTTCCAAACGGTTTATAACCAGTTCTTTTTGCTCAGGTATTCCGCAATTTGTACAGCATTGGTAGCTGCGCCTTTACGTAAATTGTCCGCAACGATCCAAAGATTTAACGTGTTAGCCTGTGATTCATCCCTGCGGATGCGGCCTACGAATACATCGTCTTTATCATGCGCATCTTTCGGCATCGGGTATATGCCATTTGCCGGATCGTCCGTCACTACCAGGCCCGGCGCCGCTGCGAGCAGGCTGCGTACTTCAGCCAGGTCGAAGTCCTTAGCGAACTGAATATTAACGCTTTCGCTATGACCGCCCATTACGGGGATACGTACAGTCGTAGCCGTTACTTTTACATTCTCATCGCCCATGATCTTCACGGTTTCTTTTACCATCTTCATTTCTTCCTTCGTGTATCCGTTGTCAAGAAATACATCTATCTGCGGGATCACATTCAGGTCGATCTGGTGCGCATATGCTTTCGGACCATCAACACCTTTACGCTCATTCATCAGCTGGTCAACGGCTTTTACACCGGTACCTGTAACGGATTGATAGGTGGAAACCACAACGCGCTGAATGCCATACTTCTTATGAAGAGGCTCCAGTACCAGCACCATTTGAATGGTAGAACAGTTAGGATTCGCAATGATCTTGTCTTCAGGCGTTAACGCATGTGCGTTCACTTCGGGCACCACTAATTTTTTCGTGGGATCCATACGCCAGGCGGAAGAGTTGTCGATCACGGTGATACCCGCCGCGGCGAATTTAGGCGCCCACTCCAGGGAAGTGCTGCCGCCGGCGGAAAAGATGGCTACGTTCGGTTTCATGGAAATAGCCGTATCTGCGTTCACTACCTTGTACGGCTTACCCTTAAATACCACTTCCTTACCAACAGATTTTTCGGAAGCTACGGGTATCAGTTCCGTTACAGGGAAATCTCTTTCCGCGAGTACTTGCAACATTTTAGAGCCTACCAGTCCGGTAGCTCCTACTACGGCTACTTTCATTGTAATATTTAATTGTTAAAAGAAGGACCCAAAATTAATACAGAAAAAGAAGAAATTATTATATTCGGTGAGTTTGTTAACCTATTAAATAGTTCTATCATGCAACCCATTGTTTGCGGCCTGTTCACGGCCCTGTTGCCCTTTGCTGCGTCAGCGCAGGTTTCAGAATCATTTACAGACGGAAATTTCAGTCACGATCCCGCATGGCAGGGAATGGACACGTCGTTCCAGGTGAAGGACGGAAAGCTGCAAAGCCGGCATTCCAGGCCCAACAGCTCCTTTTATCTCTCCACGGCCTCCACCGCCGCGCTCGACGCGCAGTGGGAATTCTGGGCGCACCTGGACTTATCCACATCCAGCCAGAATTATGCGGACGTATACCTCACCGCGGAAACGCCGCAGCTGGATGCCGGTTATTTTGTCCGTATCGGATATAACACGGATGATGTAAGCCTGTATTATAAAGACAATAAAGGCGCTACCACCCGCCTCATTGACGGCCGCGACGGCATAACGGCCGGCGCACTGCGGATACGCGTCACCCGTACGGGGGAAGGCGAATGGACGTTGTATACAAATGCAACGGAAGAAGGCAAGGTTAGGGATACTACCTACATGTTATCCGCCTGGTTTGGCGTGATGATCAGGCAGTCCACCGCTTCCTTTTTTGGTAAACATTATTTTGACGACATAATTATTAAGCCGCTGGATACCATGCCGCCATACGTTCCCCGGCGATACGATGTATTGATACACGAGATCATGGCGGACCCGTCTCCATCGGCCGGATTACCCGAAGCGGAATTTATAGAATTGCGGAATGTGAGCGGTAAAGAAATAGATCTTGGAGGCTGGTTGTTAAAAGGTCGTAGCATTCAAGCTGTGCTTCCTGCATACAAGTTGTTAGCAGACAGCATAGTGGTGATCACTTCTTCATCCAATACTTCAATGTTTCATCCGGCGATCAGCGGCGGCAGTTCGTTGGCCGTTTCGAATGAAGGGGAACTGATCGCGTTGTATGATAATAAAGGAGCGGTGATACATGCGGTGGATTTCCGTGCGGACTGGTATGGTGGTGGTATAAAAGGGCAGGGCGGCTGGAGCCTGGAAATGAAAGACGTGAAATGGCCCTGCGCAGGTGCTGAGAACTTTGCGGCGGGCGGCACACCGGGTAGGAAAAATGCCGTGGAAGAAAATACCACTGCTCCAGGGCTGCCGCAATTGTCACGTGTCTCTGTCATAGACAGTCAGCACATCCGTCTTCACTACACCGCCCCGCTGGACAGTGCCGCTGCCTCAGACATCGGTTTGGCGGAAGCGCCGTTGTTTCATACCATCACGATAAACTTACCAGCGCCGATGACCGCCGGAACAATTTATCATCTCGATATACAGGGCTTAAAGGACTGCAATGGCCGGGCACTGCCTCCAACCACTACACCATATGCCCTTCCGCAGCCAATAGCCGCGAACGACCTGGTACTGAGCGAACTGCTTTTTGATCCGCCGCAAGGTGCGCAGGACTTCATAGAACTATATAACCGCAGCGCCAAAGCCGTCGATCTCAGCGGCCTCTACCTGGCCCAGCGTGATGAGCTTGGCGCCATGAAGCCCGCCCTGCCATTGCTTCAAAAGCCATACCTGCTGCTTCCCGGCGAATACATCGCCTTCACAGAGGATATATCCGCGATCTGCCGCCATTACTCCTGTCTCGGCCGCATGGAACCCATCCCTGCGCTGCCTACTATGCCCCAGGACGAAGGGACCATCGTGCTGCTGAAGGCGGACGGGCAGGTAATTGACGAATTCAGCTACAAAAAAGCCCTGCACGCCGGTATTCTCCACGATACCAAAGGCATATCCCTCGAAAGGCTTTCGATGGAAAAACCGGCGCAGGAGCCCGGGAACTGGCATTCCGCGGCTTCCACGGCAGGTTATGCCACACCCGGCTACCAAAACTCCCGCAAAACCCCGGACATGCCGGGTGAGGCGTGGTTTACGGTTCAGCCGGAAGTCTTCAGCCCGGACAATGACGGCCACGACGACCTGGCTTTTGTGCGCTGGAACTTCCCGGCCCCTGATTTCACCGTGAACATGACCGTGTATGACGCGCAGGGTCGTATTGTCCGGCAGCTGGCGAAGAATCTCCTGGCGGGGAATACCGGAAGTATCAGCTGGGATGGCCGCAAGGAAGACGGAGTGGTGGCTGCGCCGGGTATCTATATCTTTTTCTCCAGGATCTTTGATGGCAAAGGGAACGTAAGGCAATGGAAACATACGGTGGTGTTGAAGCGGGGCAACTGAGAATCCGGTAAATATGGTCAAAAACAGGCCTTTTTCCTGTATCGGGCCTGTTTTGCCCTAACAACCGGAGCCTTCCGAAGATTAACATTTTTAACCTGGATCCGCTACCATGGCGGAACAGAAGGTCGTGCCCGCACCCCGGACGCGGGGAGTGAAAATTTGTCAGCGTTATATCTATTGCTAATTTTTTATATTTGCCGTTCTTAAAAATGAATTCATGCAGTACAGAGAAATTGTTGCAGTAACCGGTTTAGGCGGTTTATTCCAATTGCTGGCCAGCAAACAGGATGGCGCTATTGTAAGATCGCTGGAAGATCAAAGCACCCGCTTTGTGTCTTCCCGGGTACATAATTTTACCCCATTGGAAAGCATTGAAGTATTTACAACGGGCGATAACGTGAACCTGACAGCGGTTTTCAAAGCAATGCAGGAAAAAGAAGCGCAATTCGCACCGGCTGACGGTAAAGCGGATAACAACGCTATCAAAGCTTACTTTAAGAACGTATTCCCCGAATTTGACGAGGACCGCGTATACGTGAGCGATATGAAAAAAATGGTGAAATGGTTTGCCATCCTCAAAAAGAACGACCTGTTGAAATTTGAGGAAGAAGCCGAAGAAACCGTAGAGGAAGAAGCTGCCCCCGCGCCCGCAGAGGAAGCTAAACCCAAAGCCAAGGCAAAAGCGAAGAAAGAAGAAGCTGCCGGCGAAGAAGCGCCTGCAGAAGAGAAACCGGCTCCGAAAAAGAAAGCCGCTGCCAAAAAAGCTGCCGCCGATGCTGAGCCCGCAGAAGGAGAAGAGAAGAAACCAAAGGCCACCCGTAAGAAGAAAACAGAAGAATAGTATCGAACTGCCAATAAAAAAGGTTCCAAACCCCATACCGGGTTTGGAATTTTTTTTTCAGTTATTTTTACTGACATTAATTTTTACACCATGCAAAATGCTCATATAACAGCGCCGCCAAGGCAATTTTTACCGAAAGACTTTACCGTAACCACCTGGGATGCCCTTCAGCCTTATTTTGAAACGTTGCAGAACAGGGAGATCAATAGCAAGGCAGACCTGGAACAATGGCTGGCCGACCTCAGCGAACTGGAAGCCGTGATCAGTGAAGACGCCTGCTGGCGCCAGATCCGCATGACCCGCGACACGGCGGACAAATCCTTTGAAGAAGCGTTCACCTACTTCTGCATGGAAATACAACCCAAACTCCAACCCTACGCCGATGCGCTGAACCGTAAACTGCTCGCCAGCCCGCACAAAGACCAGCTGGACGAACAACTGTATTTCACCTATCTCCGCAACGTCAAAAAACAGGTACAACTGTTCAACGAACAGAATATCCCCATCCAGGCGGAACTGAGCGTAATGGCCCAGCAGTTTGGCGTGATCTCCGGCGCCATGACCATCAACGTAAACGGCCAGGAGTATACTTTACAGCAGGCCGCCAAGTTCCTGGAAAACCCGGACCGCAACCTGCGTGAAGAAGTATTTACCAAAACCAATACCCGCCGCCTGCAGGACAAAGAGAAACTGGACGAACTGTATTCCACGCTGGTGGTCAAACGCCACCAGGTGGCCCTGAACGCAGGTTACGAAAATTACCGTGATTATAAATTCGTGGAGCTGGGAAGGTTTGAATACACTAAAGAGGACTGCTTCCAGTTCCATACCGCGATCAAAGAACACATCCTGCCGCTGGTGCGGCAATCGCTGGAGCGCCAGCGTATGAAACTCGGGCTGGACGAACTGAGGCCCTGGGATGGTGACGCGGAGCCGGCCGGCACCGTACCCCTTGAGCCTTTCAAAAGCGGCGAGGAAATGATCAGCAAATCCATCGAATGTTTTAACGAACTGCGCCCCTTCTTCGGGGAATGTCTCAGCGTGATGAAAGACATGGGCCGCCTGGACCTGGACAGCCGCAAAAACAAAGCGCCCGGAGGATACAACTGTCCGCTGGCAGAAACCGGTGTGCCTTTTATTTTCATGAATGCTGCCGGCCAGATGAAAGACCTTACCACGATGGTACACGAAGGCGGTCACGCTGTCCATTCTTTCCTGAGCCACCCGCTGAAACTCAGTGCTTTTAAGGAATACCCGATGGAGATCGCGGAAGTGGCCAGCATGAGCATGGAGCTTTTCACCATGGACCACTGGCATATTTTCTTCGACAAACCGGAAGAACTACGCCGCGCCAAACTACAACAACTGGAAAGGGCCATCACCATTTTCCCCTGGATCGCGACGATAGATAAATTCCAGCACTGGATCTACGAACATCCGCAGCATACAACAGAAGAACGTACGACCGCCTGGACGCGCATCCTGGATGAATTTTCTCCCGGCAATGTGAACTGGGAAGGGTTTGAACACTTCCGCGCCAGCAGCTGGCAGCGCCAGCTGCACCTGTTCGAAGTACCGTTTTATTACATCGAATACGGTATTGCACAGCTGGGCGCCATCGCCATGTGGAAACAATACAAGGAAAACCCCGAACAGGCGCTGGACAATTATGAAAAAGCCCTCAGCCTGGGCTACACCAAAGCCCTACGCGAACTTTACACCGCCGCGGGCATCCGCTTCGACTTCTCACCGGAGTACGTAAAAGAACTGGCGGGTTTTGTACAGGAGGAGATCAACAAGATCGTTTAAACAAGCCGTCTGAAAATAAAAAAGCGTTCCATACCGGAACGCTTTTTTTATATCATTTATCCCGCGGTTTTTATGCCGCATAAATTTTTAATGACAGGCCTTGCAAACCCCGCTCACCACCACTTCCACATTGCGCACGTCATATCCTTTCGGCAGTGACAGCACGGGAATATCCGTTTCTTCGAGGCACTGCGTACTGCCGCATTCCTCGCAGCGGAAATGCACATGGTGATCGTGATGCTCATGCTCCCGGCACTCGGACCGGCAGATGGCATACCGCACGGAAGTATCCGTGGTCGGGATCTTATGCACGATACCTTTATCGAGGAAGGTTTGAAGGGTGCGGTAAATGGTCACCCGGTCAAAAGACTTCCCGCTTAATTTCTCAAAATCCGCATGTTCAAGCGCGCCGTTACTTTTCAGGAATAGCTCTAGTATTTTAACCCGCGTTTCCGTAATGCTCAGCTTACTGGACTTCAATAACTCAGTAATGAGCTCTTTGTTCTTTGAAGGCATGTTAAAACTTTTTATTCATGTACAAGCCGGTCGATATCGCCGATCAGCTTGTCTACATCTTTAATCTTTGTTCCCTCATACAGTCCGCGTATCTGTCCGTCTCCGTCCACCAGCGCGAACCATTGAGTGTGTATAAAATCATCTTCACCGGTAAATGTACCATCATCCACGAGGTAACTTTCGCGGGCCAGTTTGTACAGCTGGCGTTTGTCCCCCGTCAGGAAATGCCAGTTCTTCGCATCCGCGCCATGTTTTTCGGCATAGGCTTTCAAAACAGGAATGGAATCATATTCCGGGTCCGAGGTATGGGAAAGGATCATAAAATTCGGGTTCGACTTATACGCCGCATACACCTTTTCCATATTCTTATTCATCACCGGGCAAATGTTTGTGCAGGTGGTGAAAAAATATTCCGCTACATAGATCTTTCCTTTCACATGCTCCTGCGTGACCGTATTGCCTTCCTGGTCGGTAAAGGAGAAACTCTGCACCTTATGGCCGGGGGTACCCAGCAACGGCAGTTTTTCCTTCCCGAAGAACTCGCCCGTACCTTCTTTGATCATCAGGCCGGAAAACACCATGAATCCCGCACTCAGCACTACAAAAAAGATGATATAGAAGATCGCTTTTTTTGACATATTCATTCAGCTTAAAATCTGACCTGTAAAGTTAAGACTATTTGCCGATCAGTACGGCATCGTCCAGGTTATAATATAATTCATAAATGTTTTTCTCATTGAGTCTTAGCCGGCCTTTGAATTTCACATAGTCATCTGTTTCAAATTCGGGTTTGCCGGATTTGAATTTCAGGTTCATAATGGTTTCGGGCCCGGCTCCGCCGCAAAAGAAACAGGAGCTGTTCGGGTTCGCGGAAAGCACGTACATGCCGCCTTTTACGTCCACCGGTATCACATACCCGCTGATCACGATGGTTTTCCCGTTCATGGCTTTGATGTTGCGGGAAAAGGAAGGGTAGAGCATGGGCATCTGCATCTTTTCATCCCACTTACGGTCGAAGATCACGTCCGAGAGTTGTTTCCAGGTAACGTTCACCGACGCAGTGTCCGCCCAGGTGCGGGTTTCGGGCACATCCACGGTAGACACGGGAAGGTTGCCGCCCGCCTGCTGTTTGAGCCTTAACACCTGGCCGAGGTAACCGGCCGTGATGCCGCCATGTTTGCAGTATTGGGAAACGTTCGAGCAGGATACCATCAGGAAGGCCATCAGGCCCACTAATACTCTTTCTATTTTAAGCATTGGCGAGTGTTTTAGAAATATTGAGCCTGAAAGCTCTTATAGCCGGGAAAAGCGCAGCCAGCAAACAGGCGGCGAAAATGGCGCCGGCGGTGTAAAAATCCGCGGCGGTGATTTTCCAGGCATTGGAAAAGTTCAGGTGATAATGTGTAAAGACCTCCTGCTGCAACAGGAACAAAGCGGCGCGGCTCAGCAAAAAACCGCCCAGTATACCTGCTAAAGCCAGCATGGCTGCTTCGGTGAGCACGAGGCCCAGCAGTTTCAGCCTGCTGCCGCCCATGCTGCGCATCAGTGCCAGTTCGTAACGGCGCTCATGCGTTCCCTGCACCAGCATCACAAAGATACTGCAGGCCGCCAGCCCCGCCAAAAGCCAGCCAAGGATGCGGAGTATCTCCGTACCCGCGCCCAGCAATGATTGCAGGCGGTTCACTTCTATGGCCGGCACCGCTGCCTGCATATTGGTGTTTTCGTTGATCATTCTCGGCAATTGCAACTGTGCCAGCGGGCTTCTGAATTTGATCAGCACAGCGGTGATCTGCTGCTCCGGCTTTGCCGGAGCGGATGCCATTGCCATAAAAGGCATGCCTGCGCCCGCTCCGCTGTTCGCCGGCTGGCCAGCCTGTTCGGCTGTTTTGTCCTGCGCCTGCGCACCGGCAGGTTCCGCAGCACCGGATGTTTCGTGATCATGGGTTTCATCCTCATGATCTTTATGATGTGAAGTTATTGCACCGGCTTCAGCTTTTTCATGATCGTGCTCATCCCCTTCGGCATGGTCATGCTCGTCCCGGTGGCTTTTCGCGGTTTCATGGATCGTCCACACGCTGCTGAGCGGGGTGAGGATCAGCTGGTCCAGCGAAAGACCGGTGGGCGGCAGGATGCCCGTTACCACGTAAAGATGTTCCTCGTGCACATGTCCTTTTTCTCCCAGGCCATGCGTTCCCGCAAACGTCTTCCCGATGCTGAGGCCCGCGCGTTTGGCCACGGTGGCGCCCACCACTACTTCCATAGACCGGGAAAATACCTTGCCTGAAGCGGGTTTTACCTGGTATTTTTCGAGGTAGGCAGGCGTGGTGCCAATGATGCGGTAACCATGATAGGAATCGCCGAGGGAAAGGGGAATGGCCGATTCCACGAGCGGGTGATGCATAAAGCGGCTGGCTTCCGCGAGGGAAATATTGCCGGTGGGCGCGTCCAGGTTGTAAACGCTGCTGAGGATGAGCTGCAAAGGGCTGCCTTTGGCGCCCAGCACCATGTCTATGCCGTCTATCTGTTTCTCCAGCTGCTCGCGCGACTGGCGGTTCAGCGAAATAAGCACCAGGAGCACGGCGGTGCTGCATGCCAGCAGCAGCCAGCAAAGCACGGCGTAGAGCGGTTTATGAAGAAGGTTTTTATATGAAATGCGAATGATCATGTCAGTTGGATATGGTCCCGGAAAAGTTGTTTCAGCCTGTTGTCGTGCGTAACGACGAGCAGTGCGGCGTTTTGCTGCTGCGCCTGTTCCCCCAGTAGCTGTGCAACGGCTTCGCAGTTATGATCGTCCAGGCTGGCCGTGGGCTCGTCCGCCAGCAACACCTGCGGATTTTGCAGCAATGCCCGGGCGATGGAGGCGCGCTGCTGTTCGCCCTGGCTGAGGTGCGCCGGTTTTTTATGCAGCAGGCCGGCAATACGCAGCTTTTCCGCCAGCTGGAGCAACCGTTCCTGCGAAACGGGCGCCTTTACCAGTGTGGAGGGCAGCAACAGATTTTCCTTTATGCTCAGCGAAGCGATAAAATGCGAAGCCTGGAATACCAGCCCGATGTTTTTCCCCCTGAAGTTATCCATGGCGGCGGGTTTCAACTGAGGCAGGGAAAGGCCGCCCACCCGCACGTCCCCGGAGGCAGGGCGGAGCAGGCCTGCCAGCAGGTGCAAAAGCGTGGTTTTCCCCGTGCCCGAAGCGCCGGTGATCAACAGGGCCTTGCCGCCTTCGCAGGCAAGGTCCGGGAATTGCAGCAAACGCCCGTTGGGATGGGCATATGCGAGGTCTTTGGTGTATATCATATCCTTCTCGGTTCGTGAAAAGCAACTACGTTGCATTCCCTCTTTTAAAGACGGCTAAGATAGCCTTCCCCATTGATAAAATTTCCAGAAAATAAAATAAATTGCAACTGTGTTGCAAAAGTATACTAGATTTGTTGCCTCACAAAATATATTCTGACCATGCGGATGAACCTTTTTACAAAATGGAACCTGGATGCGCTGGGGATCAGTGCGTCCCTGGCCTGCGCGGTGCACTGCGCGCTGCTGCCGTTGCTGATCACAGCTTTGCCTTTGCTGGGGCTGGAAATACTGGAGAACGACCGGCTGGAATACGGTCTGCTGGCAGTGTCTTTTGTGGTGGGGTATACCGCCCTGTTCCGCGGCTACTCGCGCCATCACCGGCACATCTGGCCGTTGGTGTGGTTCACGCTGGGTTTTGCGGGGCTGCTGGTTGGGCACTTCCTGGCGCCGGAAGGTTTTGAGCCTGCGATCATTACCACCGGAGCTTTACTGATCATCGTGGCACATATGCTGAACTTAAGGGGGTGTAAAAGATGCCGCGTGAAACGGGAGGCTGATGCGGAAATGAAAGACGCCGCCTGAAACATCTTTTCTCCGCCGTTCATACACTTTGATACGCAACATTATTATTAAAAACCTGATTGCTCCTGACTATGCCCAATACGCTGCAACTTACCCCCGCCATGTTCCGCAAATTCCCGCCCAAATTGCCGGTAACCGTACTCAGCGGTTTCCTCGGCGCGGGGAAAACCACTCTTCTCCAACATGTACTGCACAACCGTGAAAATCTCCGTGTAGCCGTTATCGTAAACGATATGAGCGAAGTGAACATCGATGCGCAAATGGTAAGGAACACCGGCGTACTCCATCACACGGAGGAAAAACTCGTTGAAATGAGCAACGGCTGTATTTGCTGCACCCTCCGCGAAGACCTGCTGCACGAAGTGCAGCGCCTCGCCGAGGAACGCAGATTCGATTACCTGCTGATAGAATCCAGTGGCATCTCCGAACCTTTGCCCGTCGCACAAACCTTTACCTACAAAGACGAAAACCTCGGCATTGACCTTGGCGCATTTAGCACGCTGGATACGCTGGTGACCGTGGTGGACGCCTTCAACTTCCAGCGGCATTACAGCAGCCGCCAGTTGCTGCAGGACGAAGGGCTTACCGGCGACGGGGCGGATCAGCGAAGCATCGTGAACCTCCTCACGGACCAGGTGGAATTTGCCAACGTGATCATTCTCAACAAATGCGATCTCGTAAGCGCGGCGGAACGGAACACGCTCAAAACGATCCTCCGTAAACTGAATGCGGAAGCCCGCATCCTGGAGGCTGAGCAGGGGAATGTACCGCTGGGAGAGATCCTCCACACCAAAATGTTCGACTTCGAAAAAACGTCCCAAAGCGCCGGCTGGATAGCCGAACTGGAAAAAGAACACACCCCTGAAACGGAAGAATACGGCATCTCATCCTTTGTATACCGCAGCCGCGCGCCCTTTCACCCGGCCCGGTTCTGGCATTTCATTCAGCAGGAATGGCCCGCGCGGGTGCTCCGCTCCAAAGGCCTCTGCTGGATAGCCAGCCGGCCTGATGTGGCGATCAACTGGAGCCAGGCCGGCGCTTCGCTGATGGCGGACCGCGCCGGGGTATGGTGGTGCAGCATCCCCAAAGAAAAATGGGAGCTGGATCAAACCAGCGCCCGGCTGATCCGGGACAGGTGGCACCCGCTGTATGCAGACCGGTACAATGAATTGGTGATCATCGGCCAGGATATAGACCGGCAGGTAATTACAGCCGCACTCAACGCCTGTCTTTGTAATGATGCCGAAGTGAACGAATGGCTGGACGGAGCGGTCTTTGAAGATCCGTTCCCTATTCTATAATTTAGTCTGGCCTAAAAATAAATTTAGATTGCTATTTAATTAGATTTTAAATTTGTCTCATAAAATACAATCATGATCCCCAGAATTTTACTAAACCTGACTATATGTTTGTTCCTCACACCGGCCCTGGACGCGGATGCGCAGGGCCGGTTAAAAGGGACCGTAACCACCGGGGAGCAACCTGTGCCTTTTGCTTCAGTAGGGTTTAAAGACCTTAAAACCGGCATTGTTACAGACGAAAGCGGCACATTTGACCTGAAAAACGTGCCCCCGGGAAAACGCATTTTGCAGGTAAGCGCCGTCGGGTATGTTACTTCCGTGCAGACGGTAACCGTCAAACCGGCGGGTATCACCACTTTTAATGTCACTTTGCAGCCAACTTCATCCAACCTGAATGAAGTGGTAGTGAGCGGCACCTTACGCCCGGTGACTAAAATGGAAAGTCCTGTGCCGGTGGAGGTCTATTCTCCCGTGTTCTTCAAGAAAAACCCTACCCCCAGCATCTTCGACGCCCTGCAGAACGTGAACGGCGTGAGGCCGCAGCTCAACTGTAACGTCTGCAATACCGGGGACATTCACATCAACGGTCTCGAAGGCCCTTACACCATGGTGTTGATAGATGGGATGCCCATCGTGAGCGCACTTTCAACTGTGTACGGTCTTTCCGGGATACCTAACAGCCTGGTGGACAGGGTGGAGATCGTGAAAGGCCCGGCATCCACGCTGTACGGCTCCGAAGCGGTGGCGGGCCTCATCAATATCATTACCAAATCGCCTTCTACCGCTCCGAAATTCACCGCGGACGTGATGGCCACCAGCTGGCAGGAATACAGCGCGGACCTTGGCTGGCGCTTTAATGCCGGCACCAGGGCGCAATCCCTGCTGGGTGTGAATTACTTTAATTACCAACACCCGATCGATAATAACGGGGACGGCTTTACGGACGTTACCTTACAACATCGCGTGTCCGTATTCAATAAATGGAACTTCAACCGGAAAGATGACCGGGTGGCTACCATTGCCGCAAGGTATTTTTATGAAGACCGCTGGGGCGGGCAGACCCAATGGAACAAAACGTGGCGCGGAACGGACAGCGTTTACGGGGAAAGTATTTTCACCAGCCGCATTGAAGTGCTGGGCCAGTACCAGCTTCCCATGAAAGAACATGTCATGTTCCAGACCTCTTTTAATTACCACGACCAGAACTCTGTATATGGGGCAATGGCATTCCTGGCCAAGCAGAGCATTGCCTTCGCGCAGCTCACCTGGGACAAACAGGTGGGGAAACACAACCTGCTGGCCGGCCTCCCTTTCAGGTATACGTTTTATGACGACAATACCGTGGCCACCGCCAGCAAGGAAGAAAACAAACCGGACAAAACTTTCCTGCCCGGCGTGTTCGTGCAGGATGAAATAAAACTGGCTACGGGGCATAACCTGCTGCTGGGCATGCGGTACGACTACAATTCCGTGCATGGTAACATCGTAACCCCGAGGCTGGCCTACAAATGGGCGCCGAACTACCGTAATGTGCTACGGCTCAACGCGGGAACGGGTTACAGGGTAGTGTCCCTGTTTACGGAAGATCATGCGGCGCTGAGCGGCGCCCGTACCGTGGTGGTACAATCCGAGCTGAAACCTGAGCGCAGCTGGAACGCGAACCTGAACTACACCAAAAAGATCCCGCTGAACAACGCTTTCCTGAACCTCGATGCGACGCTCTTTTATACCTATTTCACCAACCGCATCATGCCCGATTATTCAAAGCCTGATACCATATTATATGACAACCTTCATGGCAATGCCATTTCAAAAGGCTTCAGCCTCAACGCCGATGTGATGTTCGCCTTCCCGCTGAAGGTGATAGCGGGGGTTACCTTGATGGATGTGTATGAAAAAGAAGGCGGTGTGAAGACCCGGCAGATGCTGACCGAACGTTTTTCCGGCACCTGGTCCATTTCGTATGCCTTTAACCGTATAGGCCTGACGCTGGATTATACCGGTAATATATATGGCCCCATGCTGCTGCCGCTGCAACCTAATGACCCGCGCCCGGGGAAATCGCCGGTATGGAGTATCCAGAACATCCAGGCGACAAAAAAACTGGGGAAGGAGTGGGAGCTGTACGCAGGGGTGAAGAACCTGCTGAATTTCCTTCCGCCTAAAAATTCCATCGCCCATTCCCACGACCCCTTCGACAAACGGACAGGGTACAACGCGGATGGTTCGGTGGACCCCTACAACCTCCTCTTCGACCCGACCTATGTATTTGCCCCGAACCAGGGGATCAGGGGATTTTTAGGGTTGAGGTTTACCAAACAATAGTCTGAAAGCCAGGTTCAACAGAAGGTGCGGCGCCATGATTTTAGTGGCGGTTGCACCTTTTCTGTTAATAAGAAAAGTGAAAAGTGAAAGGCCCGCCCATGGCGGATACCTATAAAATGCATATAGCGTAACTATATGATTGATATAGGGTTTGCGGAGATGAGGCGGACTTGATGCGGAGTTGATCCGGAGGGCGCGCGGCGCTGCCCCTTAGAATGGGTTGAAAAACAGCTGGTTATGTTATTTGTGTAAAAACGCTATTAAAGCGCAAGGCCCACTTTTATGCCTAAATGTACGCTCGGGAGGATGTTCCAGAGGTCATTTTGTTCGGTGGTAATGGAGGTGCCGTTGATGGAGTGCTGGGTGTATTTATATTGTTTCCCGCGGAGGCCGATACCGAGGTAAGGGTCAAGGATGAACTTGTCTCTTTTGATCTGGCGGCCGAGGAGGAACTGGATACCGTAGACGTGTTTGTCCGCGCTGTTCACATACAGGCTATTTTCAAAATTCACGTCTTCATCCGGGTAAAAGACCCTTTTATAAAAAAGAACGGGTTGGAAATAAGTGCCTTGTGCGTTGAAAGCGGACTGCCGGCGGATGAGATACCATTTCAGGCCGGCCCTTATGCCGAGGCCCCGGCCTTCCACAAATTGTTCCGTGCTGATCCCCGGTTTTCGCTGGCCAACGTCTACGCGTTTGAAGAAAACGAAGTCCGGGTAATCCGTATAAATGCCGATAACGCCCAGTTCGAGGCTCAGTTTTTCCGAGAGGTCCTGCTCGATGTAAATATCCAGTTCATTAATAATGGTGGTAGGATTTACTTTCAGGTAGGTCCTTTTACGAAAGGGCGCTTCCTGGGATTGCTGGGCATGAACAGATAAGCCGGTAAGTACAGACAGGAGAAAAATGGGTAGTATTCTTTTCATACAGCGGTAGGTTGAAGCTGCTAAGGCGGACAGTTTTTCCATCAACAGCCATTTACAATTATGACAATAATCGTTCCACAATCAGGGGGAACCAGCGGTGTTCCAGTGCCTGTACCTTCTTTGCGAGGGTTTCGGGCGTATCGTCCGGTGTGATGGTACAACGTTCCTGGAGGATCACGCCGCCGTCATCATATTTTTCATTGACAAAATGAATGGTGATGCCGCTTTCCGCATCGCCGGCGGCCAGTACGGCTTCGTGTACAAAGTGTCCGTACATGCCTTTGCCTCCGTATTTGGGCAGGAGGGCGGGATGTATATTAATGATCCGTTCGGGGAATGCCTGTACGAGATTGGAAGGCACTTTCCAAAGGAAACCGGCCAGTACTACCAGGTCGATGTTATTTTCCTGCAACAGCTTTACATAAGTATCGCCCCGGAAGAACTGTTCCTTATCGATAAGCACGGCGGGGATCTTTTCCCGGGCGGCTATTTTAAATATACCTGCTTCCGCTTTGTTGGACACGATCAGCGATACCTTTGCGAGGGAGGAGCCCCTGAAGTGATCAATGATCTTCTGGGCGTTGGTGCCTGCCCCTGAAGCGAATATGGCGATGTTTTTCAAGCTGGTCTGTTTAATGAGCTGCAAAAATAGGCAGATAAGAGTGTATGGATCAGCTCTTTTTTCATAAATTTAGGGAACGGGCTATCCTATTTGTGCACAAGTTGATGATAATCATCCGGTGTAATTGACTAAAATCAGGTGAACTCAACCTTTATTATTCTATCTTGTTAAGGATTGTTAGCTTCTTTCAAAGCAGGGCCTTCATTCAACAGGCAGGAACTTGATATTGACCGGCCGTTATTCCCTCATGCAAAAATAGTATCATAGAACTATGTCCGATCCCTTCAATAACGAAATATGATTTTTATCAGGAATTTATAATGGAGTTGGAAGGGCCTCCCTGTTACGCATGGTTACAATTAGCTACAGTTAAGCATTTCCGCAGATTCCGGTCTTGCGGGTTATAGATAAAATGTGCATCGAAAGCAAGGATAAAATTTTTTTCTTTGTTGGTAAATTGTCAACATTCTGTCTTATTTTTGCTGGCACTTTTAAAGAAACCTTAGGTCAAATCTAAACTAAATAGGCTGTGTATCGTCGTGTTTCCATTCGTTTGCGTAAGCAATTTGTGAGTGTTCTTATCCTATGCGCGGGACTGGTTAGTTCTTTTTCCGCAGCTCGGGCAGCAGATCCTGGTGCAGGTAAGGCGCTATTTCAGCAGAATTGTGCCTCTTGTCACAATGTTCACAAAAAATTGACCGGTCCTGCCCTTGCGGGTGTTGAAGACCGGTGGGCTGACAAGAAGCTGCTCCATTCGTGGATCCGCAACTCCGCGGCAGTTCTGAAGTCTGGCGACAAGTACGCCAACGACCTCTTTAATCAATATAACAAGCTGCCGATGACGAGCTTCCCCGCTCTCACGGATGCCAATATTGATGATATCCTGGCCTATGTCAGCGCTGAAGCCGCAAAACCTGTGGGTGGCGCTAAAGCAGCGGACGGCGCAACAGCGGGAGCTGATGGTAAAGAAGACGGCGGCAACAGCCTCCTTTTCGGCATTATCACCCTGATCCTCGCAATCGTTGCCGTTATCCTGATGCAGATCAACAGCAACCTGAACAAACTGGCTGCTGAGAAAGAAGGCCACGAGCGTATGGAGCCGGTTCCTTTCTACAAGAACAAGGCTTATATCGCACTCTGCATCGTTCTCCTCTTCGTAGTAGGCGGGTACTTCACCATCCAGGGCGCCATCGGCCTGGGCCGCCAGCAGGACTACATGCCGGAGCAACCCATCTTCTACTCCCACAAAGTGCATGCGGGCATCAACCAGATCAACTGTCTGTACTGCCACTCTTCCGCTGAGAAGAGCAAACATGCCATGATCCCTTCCGAAAACGTTTGTATGAACTGTCACAAGGCCATTACGGAATACACCGGGCCGGACCTGTTCACCGCGGAAGGTAAAAAAGTGAACGGTACCGCTGAGATCCAGAAATTGTACGATCACATCGGCTGGGATAAGGACGCACAGCGTTACACCAAACCCGCCACCCCGATCGAATGGACCAAGATCCACAGCCTGCCCGATCACGTTTACTTCAACCACTCCCAGCACGTAAATGCCGGTAAAGTACAATGCCAGACCTGCCACGGCGAAATCCAGAATATGGATGAAGTGAAGCAGTTCGCGGACCTGAGCATGGGTTGGTGTGTGAACTGTCACAGGACTACCCAGGTACAGTTTGCCAGCAATAACTACTACAGCATCTTCGAAAAATTACACAACGATATGAAGAGTGGAAAAGTGGACAGTGTAACTGTAGAAATGGTGGGTGGTACTGAATGTCAGAAATGCCACTATTAATAGCTATAAGATCTAATAAGGAAGAGATTAATTTTTCAAATCGTAACTCGATATAATCACATGGAGCAAAAAAAGTATTGGAAAGGCTTGGAGGAGTTGCACAATACAACTGCGCATCAGGAAGTAGTGAAGAACGAATTCAGGGAAGACCTGCCGTTTGAAGAGAGTGACAGCTTTCTGGGAGCAACCACCCCCCGCCGGGATTTCCTGAAATACCTGGGGTTCACCACCGCGGCCGCTACCATCGCCGCCAGCTGTGATATCCCTGTAAAGAAGGCTATCCCTTACGTGAACAAACCGCAGGACATTACGCCCGGCGTTCCCAACTATTATGCTTCTGCCTATACTGTAGACGGTGAGTACGTACCCCTGGTGGTAAAGACCCGTGAGGGCCGCCCCATCAAAGTAGAAGGTAACGAAATGTCATCCATCACCGGCGGATCCACCACTGCACGCGTGCAGGGTTCCGTACTGGCGCTGTATGACGTGGCCCGTCTCCGTTATCCCGGTATCAATAATGGTCCTGATAAAACAAAACTGGAAGAGCGCATCAAGGAACTGACCTTTGCGGAGCTCGACAAACAGGTAGCCGCCGCCATCGCCGGTAAACCGGTTGTACTGCTTTCTTCTACTCTTCTCAGCCCTACCACTAAAAAACTGATCGGCGAATTCCTGGCGAAATACCCCGGAAGCCGTCATGTTACATACGACGCGGTGTCTTACTCCGGTATGCTGCTTGCGAACGAAGCATCTTACGGTAAAAGAGCCCTGCCGACCTATCATTTCGAGAACGCGAAAGTAATTGTAAGCCTCGGCGCCGATTTCCTCGGTACCTGGCTGAACCCTTCCGAATACTCCCGCCAGTACGGTGCCACCCGTAAGATCAACGCGAAGAATCCGGAAATGAGCAAACATTTCCATTTCGAAAGCATGATGAGCCTCACCGGCGCGAATGCTGACGAAAGGTTCACCCACCGCCCCTCCGAAGCCGGCGTAGTAGCACAGGCTTTGCTGGCAGCGCTGGGCGGCGGCGTTTCCGCTCCCGTTATCGCGGACGCACGCCTGAAAGAAGGTATCGCCAAAGCGGCGAAAGCCATCCAGGCAAACCCCGGTAAAACACTGGTGGTGTCCGGCAGCAACGACCAAAATGTTCAGACCCTCGTAAACGCCATCAATAACCTCGCAGGTGCAAACGGTGCTACCATCGACTGGGCAGTGACCGCGAACTACCGCCAGGGCATTGACGCCGATATGGTACAGCTGGTGAATGACATGAACGCAGGCAGCGTAGGTGCGCTCCTCGTTTACGGCGTAAACCCCGCTTACGATTATTTTGACGCAGAGAAATTTAAAGCAGGTATCAAAAAAGTAGGCGTGGCAGTGTCCTTCAACGACCGCTACGACGAAACCACCGAGCTTTGCAAATACATCGTGCCTGACCATCACTACCTCGAAAGCTGGGGTGATGCGGAAGGCCGCACCGGTTATTTCGCGTTCGTGCAACCCACTATCGCACCGCTGTTCAAAACCCGCGCTTTCCAGTCTTCACTCCTTACCTGGAGCGGCAACGCCACTGCATGGGAAGATTACCTGAAGAACGAATGGATCGCGAAGCTGGGCTCACAGGAAGCATGGGATAAAACCCTGCAGGACGGTGTAATTGAACCGGCGGCTGGCGCGGCTCTGGCTGGCGCTTCTTTCACCGGCGACGTTGCTTCCGCTTCCGCCAGGATCGCCGCTCCGAAAACAAGCGGTTTTGAACTGGCACTGTACGAAAAAGTAGCGATCGGTAACGGTAAAGAGGCGAACAACCCCTGGCTGCAGGAAATGCCCGACCCGATCACCCGTTCTACATGGGACAACTACGCCTGTGTATCCAATAAAGTAGCTAAAACCTTCAAAACCGAACTGGGCGACGATTACGAGATCAACGCCGAGAAACAGGTACTGAAGATCACCGCAAAAGGCAAAACCGTTGAACTGCCCCTGCTGATCGTACCCGGTATCCACCCCGAGACTATCGCCATCGCAGTAGGTTACGGCCGCGGTAAAAAACAATATATCGGTAAAGCTGCCGGCGAAGTAGGTAAAAACGCCTATCCCTTCGTATCCTTCAACGGCACCACTTTCGATTACTTTGCACCAGAAGCCAAGGTGGAAGCCACCGGCTCTACATACGAGATCGGCCTGACCCAGACGCATAACAGCTACGAAGGCCGCCCGATCGTGAAAGAAACCACCCTGGAAGAGTTCATCAAGAACCCGAAAGAGGTGAACCACGACCGTGAGCACCTGGCTCAGTATGGTGCTGACTTCCGTAACGACGCCACCCTGTACACCGGCGGTACCAAGTTTGAATACCCCGGCATCAAATGGGGCATGAGCATCGACCTGAACACCTGTTTTGGTTGCGGCGCCTGCGTGGTGGCTTGTACAGCTGAAAACAACGTATCCGTAGTAGGTAAAGAACAGGTGATCAAAGCGCACGAGATGCACTGGCTGCGCATTGACCGTTACTTCAGCGGCGACGAGAACAACCCCGAGGTTGTATTCCAGCCGATGCTGTGCCAGCACTGCGACAATGCTCCCTGTGAGAACGTTTGCCCGGTAGCTGCTACCAACCACTCTTCCGAAGGTATTAACCAGATGGCTTATAACCGTTGTATCGGTACCCGCTATTGCGCAAACAACTGCCCGTATAAAGTTCGTCGCTTCAACTGGAGAGACTGGAACGGTGCGGACAGCTTTGAAGGCAACCTGCTGGACACCGCCGATATGAACGATGCGCTCACCCGCATGGTGCTGAACCCTGACGTGGTAGTGCGCAGCCGCGGTACAATGGAGAAATGTTCTTTCTGCGTACAGCGTTTACAGGATGCAAAACTGACCGCGAAAAAAGCAGGCCGCCCGATGAAAGACGGCGAAGCGCGTACCGCCTGCCAGCAGGCTTGCGCTACCGATGCGATCGTGTTCGGCAACATCAACGATAAAGAAAGCCGCATTTACAAGGTTCGTAACGAAGAGCAACAAGATCGTCTCTATTATGTGCTGGAAGAAACGCACGTGCTGCCTTCCATCAATTACCTGGCTAAGATCCGTAACAAGGATGCAGCCCCGGTAGCAGCCGCACACGGCGCGGAGCACAAAAAAGAGGAAGCTCATCACTAGAAATTAGAACAAGTAAAGAATCAGTTTTAAGTTTTGAATAAACGTAGTCCCGGGAGCGATCCCGGGATGAGCAAAGCTCAGAATACTATGCATTTGAAGTACGAATCCACACTGAGAGAACCTTTAATAGACGGGGTTAAGGATTATCACCAGGTAACTGAAGATATCATCAGTCCCATTGAGGCCAAGCCCGGAAAGCTGTGGTACATTGGTTTATTTATCTCTGTCCTGCTGCTGCTGTTCGGCGTTTTCTCCGTAACCTGGGAAGTATACTGGGGTACCGGGGTGTGGAACCTGAACAAGACTATCGGCTGGGGCTGGGACATCACCAACTTCGTATGGTGGGTAGGTATCGGTCACGCCGGTACGCTGATCTCCGCCATCCTCCTGCTGTTCCGCCAGGGATGGCGTACAGGGGTGAACCGCGCGGCTGAGGCGATGACCATCTTTGCGGTAATGTGCGCGGGCCAGTTCCCGATCTGGCACATGGGCCGTGTATGGATGGCCTTCTTTGTAATGCCTTACCCTAACACCCGTGGCCCGCTGTGGGTGAACTTCAACTCCCCGCTGCTCTGGGACGTGTTCGCGATCTCTACTTATTTCACGGTTTCCCTGCTGTTCTGGTACTCAGGCCTGCTGCCTGACTTCGCTACCGTTCGCGACAGGGCTAAAACCAAACTCCGCAAATATCTTTATGGAGTTGCCTCTTTCGGCTGGACCGGTTCCACCAAACACTGGCAACGCCACGAATCATTATCACTGGTGCTGGCGGGCCTTTCCACCCCCCTCGTACTTTCCGTACACACCATTGTATCCTTCGACTTTGCCACTTCCGTAATTCCCGGCTGGCACACCACCATCTTCCCCCCGTACTTCGTAGCAGGTGCGATCTTCTCCGGTTTCGCCATGGTGCAAACCCTGCTGATCATCACCCGTAAGATCCTGGGCCTGGAAGATTACATCACCCTCGGCCACGTTGAGGCGATGAACAAAGTAATTGTACTCACCGGTTCCATCGTGGGCGTTGCATACCTCACGGAGCTTTTCATGGCATGGTACTCCGGCGTTCAATATGAATTCGACACCTTCTACAAGTTCCGCGCCGCGGGTCCCCTGGGCTGGAGCTACTGGATCATGATGACCTGCAACGTAATCAGCCCGCAGGTATTCTGGTTCCGTAAAATGAGAAGGAACATCATGGTAACGTTCATTATGTCCATCATCGTGAACATCGGTATGTGGTTCGAACGTTTCGTGATCATCTGTACCTCACTGTACCGCGATTACCTGCCTTCCAGCTGGAGCTACTACCGCCCCTCCTGGCCTGAGGTTGGTTTTTACCTCGGTACTTTCGGCCTCTTCTTCACCTGTTATTTCCTGTTCGCCAAATACTTCCCGGTTATTGCCGTAGCGGAGATCAAGTCTATCCTGAAAACATCCGGACAGAACTTTAAGGAGAAAATGGACGTGTACGAAGAACAGGATGCAGAAAAATTCGCGCACGACCAGGCGCACCACTAAGAATTGAATCAGATTAACAGAATTACAGAATAATAATCCATATGGCTGTTAAAAAATTTGTTGTAGGCAGTTTTGACGATGAGGCGGTATTGTTTCCGGCGGTAAAGAAAGTACGCGCTGCCGGCTACAAGATACACGACGTATACACGCCTTTCCCCGTGCACGGGCTTGACCATGCGCTGGGCCTGAGAGAGACCAGCCTGCACACCGCAGGGTTCATATACGGCATTACCGGTACCACTACCGCGCTGTCTTTTATGAGCTGGGTATTTACAACAGATTGGCCGATGAACATCGGTGGTAAACCGCATTTCCCCTTGCCGGCATTCATTCCCATCACCTTCGAGCTGACCGTACTGTTCTCAGCCGTGGGCATGGTAATGACCTTTATGTATCTCTGCCAGATGGCGCCTTTCGTGAAGAAACACATCTTCCACCCGCGCCAGACGGACGACCTGTTTGTAATGGCGATCGAGCTGACCGAAAAAACGCCTGCTGCGGATGTGAAAGCATTCCTGGACAGCGTTGGTGCGAAAGAGATCAACGAACAGACGGTAGAAGCCGGATGGTGGATCGGCCGCTTTGACAAGGAAGACAAACTGTTTTCCAGGCCTGCTGCTCCGGTAAATGCGTAATTAAATTTTAGAAGAAACAGTCAGAATTTTTAAGGAGATGAAACCGAGCGAAGCGAGGTTCCATCCGACAACTGAAAAGACAGATCGACGAAGGAGATCCATCGAGACTTCTAGAAGTCAAAAAAAACGAGATAAACAACTACGGATGAAAAGGACTTCCAACATACTGATTGTAGCTGCCTTAGCTGGCGGAGCCTTCCTGGCCTCCTGCGGGAACAAGGGAGCGCACCACAGAAAGCCCGGTAAAATCTATGTACCTGATATGTACGAATCCCGTGCATACGAGTTTTACAATCCCCGCCTGGCGAGCCTGAAGCCCGTGGATGGTACGGTGAAAAGAGGCGCTATGCTGCCTTATCACCTGAAGGCGGAAGATACTGCGCAGGCTAACCTGGTGAAGAATCCCCTTGTGTTGGATGAAGCCGGTCTGAAAGACGGTAAACGTTATTACGATATTTATTGTGGTGTATGCCACGGCCAGAAACTGGACGGAAACGGACCGCTGTACAAAGGCGGAGACGGCCCGTACCCCGCTGCCCCGGCAAGCATGCTCACCGGTAAGGTGCTGGGTTATACCGAAGGCCGCATTTTCCATGTGATCACTTACGGTTACAACGTAATGGGCAGCTACGCCAGCCAGCTGGATATTGAACAGCGCTGGAAAGTAGTTGGATATATCAAGACCATGCAGAACGGCGGTAAAGCTCCCGAAGCTGCCCCGGCCGCTCCCGCTGCTGATTCAGCAGCCACCACCGCAGCCACTCCTGCACCGGCAGTAGCAGCAGCGCACTAATTTGTTTTAAACGCATTTCGAACTTAGTATTTTAATATACAACAGTAATGAAGGACCAATTTGTAGTACCAGCAAGATTAAAAACGACCAGCTTCGTGCTTTTGGGTATAGGCTTGCTGACTTTATTGATCGGATTATTTGCATTCCAGGGAGAGCACGGTTCTACCCGGTTTTGGGCGGGGATACTGCAAAACAGTTCCTTCTTCCTGATGGTAGTACTGGCCAGCACCTTTTTTATCGGTGTTACCACACTGGCGCACGGCGGCTGGCAGATCGCCTTCCGCAGGGTGCCTGAAGCCATCTCCATGACAGTGCCTGTACTGGGCGCAATCATGCTGGTAGTGCTGGGTTTCCTGATCTTCGGGAACAAAGGGCACATCTACCATTGGCTGCACCCGCATGGCGACCGCATCCTGGAATTCAAATCACCTTTCCTGAACGCCGGCTTCGTATCCATCGCCTCCGTGATCACGATAGGCCTCTGGAGCCTGCTGACCGTAAAGCTCCGCAAAATGTCCCTCGCTGAGGACAAAATGCAGCTGGACGCTGAAGGCCGTAAAAGCCTGATCTGGAAAGGTACCGTTTGGTGCGCCGGCTTTATTGTTGTATACGCGCTGAGCATGGGCTCCACCACCCCCTGGCTCTGGCTGATGAGCATCGACGCGCATTGGTTCAGCACCATGTACAGCTGGTACACCTTCGCCAGCACCTGGGTATCCGGCCTGTCCCTCATCGCACTGTTCGTCATCTACCTGAAAAGCAAAGGATATCTGCCGATGGTGAATGATGAGCACCTGCATGACCTCGGCAAATTCATGTTCGCGTTCAGCATCTTCTGGACTTACCTCTGGTTCAGCCAGTACATGCTGATCTGGTATGCGAACATGCCCGAAGAAACTGTTTACTTCCAGCCGCGCGTTTGGGGTGTGTTCCGTCCGGTGTTCTTCCTGAACCTGGTCATCAACTTCATCGCACCGCTGTTAATATTGATGAAACGCTCTTCCAAGCGTAACTATACACTCGTTGCATTCATGGCGGGACTGATCATCTTCGGCCACTGGCTGGATTTCTTCCAGATGGTAATGCCGGGCACCGTAAAACACCTGAACTTCCCCTGGTTTGAACTGGGTATCGGTCTGGGTTTTGTAGGCCTGATCATTTACCTGACGGCAAACCAGCTGGCAAAAGCACCGCTGACGCCGAAGAATCATCCGTACCTGAAAGAAAGCATTATCCACCACACCTGATGCGTGGTAAGGGCAAGAAACAACGTTTAGCATTAGATAACTTAATTATTATTCATTAGCAATGTCAGGATATTTAGCAGTTTTTGTAGTTGTTCTCATATTCGTCGTGATCTTCCAGATCGCGAAGGCCAGCGAATATGTGTCCATTCTGAAAGGTGAAAAGAAATCGCGGGAGCAATCCAACCGTATCAACGGTTTCCTGATGATCGTATTCCTGGTATTGGGATTGATCGGCGTATGGTGGTGCCATGACCTGCTGGAAGGCAGAATGCTTGGCGAATCCGCCTCCGTTCAGGGCGATGGAATCGATCAGCTGATCAGGGTTACCTTCATTATCACCATGATCGTATTTGTAGCCACCCAGGCCCTGTTGTTCTGGTTCGCATTCAAATACCAGGAAAAAGAAGGCAAAACGGCCTTTTATTTCCCGCACAACAATAAACTCGAAGTGATCTGGACCGTGATCCCCGCTATCGTACTCACCGTACTGGTAGCATTCGGTATCCGCCACTGGCTCCGCATCACCTCCGAAGCACCGAAAGATGCGATGATCGTGGAAGTAACGGGCAAACAGTTTAACTGGATCGTTCGTTACCCCGGTAAAGACGGTCAGCTGGGCCGCAAGAACTTTAAAAATATCAATAATGAAGACAATCCTGTTGGCCAGGATTGGACCGATAACCTGAACACGGATGATGTGATCTCTCCCGATCTGCACATTGTGGTAGGTAAAAACGTGAAACTGATCATCGGCAGCCGCGACGTGGTGCATGACGTAGGTTTGTCTCACTTCCGCCTGAAAATGGACGCAGTACCGGGTATCCCGACCACCCTGTGGTTCACGCCGAAGTTCACCACCGCGGAAATGAGGAAACGTACCGGCAACCCGGATTTCGTATATGAACTGTCCTGCGACCAGATGTGCGGCAGCGGCCACTACTCCATGAAAGCGAATATCATCGTGGAAACACAGGAAGAATATGACAAATGGATAGCCGCTCAGCCCACACAGTATGCACAGGCACATCCCGCACCCGCCGGAACGCCTGCACCTGCTGCGGATTCAACTAAAACCGCCGCTGCGCCTGCAGATACTACAGGTAAAAAAGTAGCGATGGCTGAAACGGCTGCAAAGCACTAATCACTAAGCTGACAGAGATTTTAGGAGCGTAAAAAATTTAAGAAAAAGCCCGAGAACCTGCCCCGTTTAACGGCTGATCATAAACAGAACTTATTATGAGTAACGAAGCAACATTGCACAATCAGGATTTAGCGCATCACGGACACGTGGAGCATGGGCATGGTAATGGCCACGATGGTCACGATCATCACCATGAGACCTTCATATCGAAGTATGTGTTCAGCATGGACCATAAGATGATTGCAAAGCAATTCCTCATTACCGGTATCATCTGGGCCATCATTGGTGCATTCTTCTCTGTATTGTTCCGTTTGCAACTGGGTTATCCGGATGCTACTTTCCCCTGGCTGGAAAGCATCCTCGGTCACTGGGCTGAAGGCGGCAGGATCACTGCTGAAGCATATTATGCATTGGTTACCATGCATGGTACCATCCTCGTGTTTTTTGTATTGACCGCCGGCCTGAGCGGTACCTTCTCCAACCTGCTGATCCCCTTACAGGTAGGTGCAAGGGATATGGCTTCTCCCTTCATGAACATGCTGAGCTACTGGTTCTTCTTCCTGGCCAGCGTTGTCATGATGAGCTCCCTGTTCGTGCAGACAGGACCTGCTTCTGGCGGCTGGACGAGTTACCCTCCCCTGAGCGCACTGGGCGACGCTTCTATCGGTTCTAAAATAGGTATGGACCTCTGGCTGGTGAGCATGGCGATATTCGTTGTGTCTTCCCTCCTCGGTTCCCTGAACTATATTTCCACCATCCTCAACATGCGTACGAAAGGCATGAGCATGACCAAGATGCCGCTCACTATCTGGGCGTTCTTCTTCACCGCTGTGCTCGGTGTACTGTCTTTCCCCGTACTGCTGAGCGGTTTCGTACTCCTGCTGTTCGACCGTCATGGCGGCACCAGCTTCTACCTCAGCGAACTGTTCGTACAGGGCAAAGTACTGCCTAACGAAGGCGGTTCCGCGATCCTCTACCAGCACTTGTTCTGGTTCCTGGGTCACCCTGAGGTGTACATCATTATCCTCCCCGCGATGGGTATGGTATCTGAGATCCTGGCGGTAAGTTCCCGCAAGCCGATCTTCGGTTACCTCGCAATGGTGGGTTCTATCTTTGCGATCACGCTCCTGGCGTTCCTTGTATGGGCGCACCACATGTTCGTGACGGGTCTGAACCCGTTCCTTGGCGCATTCTTCGTATTACTGACATTATTGATCGCGGTTCCCTCCGCTATCAAGGTGTTCAACTGGATCACGACGATCTGGCGCGGTAATATCCGTTTCACCCCCGCTTCCCTGTTCTCCATCGGTTTCGTGAGCACATTCATCTCCGGTGGTCTGACTGGTATCTGGCTGGGTAACTCTGCAATCGACATTCACCTGCACGATACTTATTTCGTAATCGCGCACTTCCATATCGTAATGGGCGTGTCCGCATTCTTCGGTATGTTCGCCGGTATCTACCACTGGTTCCCGAAAATGTACGGCCGTTTCATGAACCAGACGCTCGGTTTCATCCACTTCTGGATCACCCTGGTGGGCGCTTACCTGATCTTCTGGCCGATGCACTACGAAGGTATGGCCGGTATGCCGCGTCGTTACTTCGATTACAGCAACTGGGCTTCCTTCAATATGTTCGGCGGGCTTAACCAGTTCATCAGTTTCGTGGTGATCATCGTATTCGCTACACAATTATTATTTGTATTCAACTTCTTCTATAGCATTTTCAAAGGCCGCAAGCTGACCACGCCTAACCCGTGGGATGCCACCACCCTTGAATGGACTACACCGATCAACCCCGGGCACGGTAACTGGCCTGGTGAGATCCCTGAAGTTCACCGCTGGGCTTACGATTACAGCAAGGACGGGAAAGATTTCATTCCCCAGACTGTGCCTGTATCGCCTGACGAAAGCCAGCACTAATGCTGCCATGCGGGGTGAAACCCGCTTGTATAGAAGTTGTGGAACAGAATCGTGAAGAAATAACATGTTGCAAGAAAATTCCATAAAGTTGTCTTTATCATACGCCATTGCAAGCAGGGTGAAGGATTACTTCATGATGATGAAGTTTACGCTCACATTCATGGTAGTTTTCTCCTGCGTGGTTGCCTACTTACTGGTGCCGGGCGTGGAATTTGACCTGATAAAAGTTCTTTTATTATTTGCCGGCGGCATACTGGTATCCGGTTCTGCCAATACTATTAACCAGATACTGGAAAAGGATACGGACAAACTCATGGCGCGTACGGCTGTAAGGCCCATTCCCGCAGGAAGGTTATCCGTTTCGGAAGCAAGTATCGTGGCGTTGGTAGCTGGAATAGCCGGTATAACGATCCTCGGTTTCGGTTTTCCCGTAGCAACGGGTGCCGGTACGGTCCAGGTGTTCGGTTATGGTTTTAACTGGCTGAGCGCGGGATTGAGCCTTTTTTCCCTGTTGCTGTATGGTTTTGTCTATACACCCTGGAAAAAATGGAACTCACTGGCTGTGCTGATCGGGGCTATCCCCGGAGCATTACCGCTGCTGATCGGCTGGGCAGCCGGTGCAGGTACTCTTTCTGAAGGAGGCTGGGCGTTGTTCGCCATACAGTTCCTCTGGCAGTTCCCGCACTTCTGGGCCATAGCCTGGGTAGCGCATACGGACTATACGAAAGCGGGCTTCAAGCTGATGCCCACGGACCGCGGCCCGGGTAAAATGATCGCGCTGCAGGCAGCCATGTACACCATGCTGCTGATACCTGCCGGCGTAGCGCCTTACCTGCTGGGCATGACCGGCGCCGTTTCGGCGGTAGTGGCCATACTGATAGGAGGGTTTTACCTTTGGAGGGCTATAGAGTTGTACAGGAAATGTGATGTGCCTTCCGCCCGGAAACTGATGTTCGGATCGTACATCTACCTGGCGGTGATCTTGCTGGCACTGTTGTTTGATAAAGTTAAACTGTGAGGAAATGATGACAATGAACGCTCAAAAGAACAAAATACACCCGCACAAGTATTCCATGTGGATCGCCATGGCGAGCATCACCATGATGTTCGTGGGCTTCACAAGCGCATATGTAGTGAAAAGGGCACAGGCAAACTGGTTCAGCTTTGAGCTGCCGCCGGTGTTTTATGTGTCCACCGTGGTGATCTTGCTCAGCAGCCTGACCATTTACCTGGCCCAGCGCCAGTTCAAGGCCAGGAATATGAGCGCCTACAAACAGCTGATCTCCGTTACCGCACTGCTCGGCATTGCATTTGCGGTTTGCCAGGTAATAGGTTTCAGCGATATGAAGGCGCACGGCCTGCCTTTGAACAAAACGGTGTCCGCGAGTTTCATATACGTGATCGTAGGCACGCACATTTTACACGTACTGGGCGGAGTGGTAGTGCTGATGGTGCTTTTTGTAAGGGCCTTCCGCACACGGGTCAGGACATACAGTACGGTGCCCATCGAAGTGGCATCCACGTACTGGCATTTTGTAGACGGGCTCTGGATCTATCTGCTGATATTTTTCAGCCTGGCACGTTAGGATAAAAGAAGTTTAGAACCAATAAAATTCATAATTCGTACAAATGGATAACGCAGTAACAGCGAAGAAAAAATGGTGGAACGGAGGGCATTCGCCCTTTAGCGTGAGCTATGGGAAGTTGATGATGTGGTATTTCCTGATCTCGGATGCCTTTACGTTCGGCGCATTGCTGATCGCATACGGCACACAGCGATTCATGGCTGAAGCATGGCCCGACCCGAACGTGGTATTCCACTCATTCCCGTTCATGGGGCATACCAACCTGCCGCTGGTATTTGTGAGCCTTATGACTTTTATCCTGATCATGAGCTCGGTGACCATGGTACTGGCCGTAAACGCCGGGCATTACATGGACCGGAAAGCGGTGATCAAATGGCTGAGCCTTACCATCGTGGGCGGTATCATGTTCCTTGGCTGCCAGGCCTGGGAATGGACGCACCTTCACGAAGTAGGCGCATGGTGGGGCCGCAACCCCTTCGTGAATGCTGATGGCTCCGCTGCGCTCTCCACGAACTTCACCGACTTCTTCTTCACCATCACCGGTTTCCACGGGCTGCACGTAACTTCCGGTGTGGTATTGAATTGTATCGTACTCATCAACGTGATCAAAGGAACCTACGAACACCGCGGCCATTACGAAATGGTAGAGAAAGTAGGGCTGTACTGGCACTTTGTAGACCTGGTTTGGGTATTCGTATTCACCTGCTTCTACCTGCTGTAAGCATCCCTTTAATTTTGAACTGAACGCATTTTTTATAAAGAGAAAAGTATTCTGAAAACATGGCGCATACATCTAACGCAAACGACAGGCAGGCAGCCATCAAATCCATCTGGAAAACGTTCTGGATCCTGCTGATTGTAACCATGGTGGAAGTAGGGCTGGCATTCCTGCACCTGTACACCGGTTTCCCCGGCAAGCTGCTGCTGAATTCCATCTTCATCGGGCTCACCATCGTGAAAGCATTTTTCATTGTTGCCGAATTTATGCACCTTGGCCATGAAGTAAGGAACCTGATCATGACCGTCCTGTTCCCGCTCCTGCTGTTCGTATGGTTCATCATCGCCTTCCTCGCGGACGGAGACAGCTGGAAGAACATGCGGAAAGACCTCTCTCCCGGCACCCCCGTGAAAAAGGAAGCTCCCGCACACGCACCTGCACATCATTAAAGGTTAGCATAACTATAACGCAGAATGTAAAAGTGATTCCATCCACGCCGATAGCATCACTTTTACATTTTTGTTTTTATAAACGTTTTAAAACTTACCGCCATTTCCAGGAAAGCATTATTAGGAGTAGCATTGGCCATCCTGGTGCCTCTCACGGGGTACCTGATCGTGGATCATTATGGTAAGAACGTGGTGCATGTACCGCCTTACCTCATTGCAGAGAGAGTGGATACCGTGGTAAAGGACGGGAAAACCACCTACGATACTGTATTTCACAAGGTGCAGGACTTCACCCTTACGAACCAGCTGGGCGAACAGGTGAACCTGAAAAACGCGGAGAACAGGATACTGATCGTGAATTTCTTTTTCACCAGCTGCCCCGTGATCTGCCCGAACCTGATCAAAAACCTGAAACGCGTGCAGGATACGTACAACAAAAACGATACGCTTATCCAGATCATTTCCCTTACGGTAGATCCCGCACGGGATACGGTGCAGACGCTGAAAAAATACGCGGATAAACATAACATCGATCCGAAGAACTGGTGGCTGCTCACCGGGGATAAAAAGGAGATCTACGACCTTGCCCGCCACGAGTTTTTTGTGAACGCGCTGGAAGGCACCGGCGGCCCGGATGACTTTATCCACACGGAGAAATTTGTGGTGATAGACAAAGACCGCTACATCCGCGGGTATTACAACGGCCTTGACAGCAACGATGTACGCCGCATGGTGAACGATATCGCCGTGCTGCACATTGCAAAAGATAAAAAGAAGCCCGGACTGCTGAAACGCCTGTTTTCTTCCGGCAACTAAAAATTGTGAATGATGAATCTGAAGAACAGGAACCTGAACCTCCCTATCGCGATCGTTTCCATAGCTATACCGCTGGTGGTGGCCGTATTGTTCGTATTGCCGAAGCCCGGTGTGGAAGCCGGCTTTGATGTAACCATCATGCCCTTCTTTCACGCTGTGCTCAATTCCGCAACGGCCGTACTGCTGGTAGCCAGTTTGTATTTTATTAAAAACGGGCACCAGAAAGCGCATAAATGGGCGAACCTGACCGCGGTAGGTCTTTCCGTGCTTTTCCTCCTTTCATACGTTACCTACCACTTCCTGACGGACAGCACCAAATTCGGCGACATGGACCACAACGGTATCGTGGACGCCACAGAAGTGGCTGCTGTGGGAGGCATCCGGTATGTTTATTATTTCCTGCTGCTCACGCACATTGTGCTGGCCGTGGTGATCGTACCGCTGGTACTGTTCACCCTGCTGCGCGCTTTCCAGGAAGACAATGTAAAACACCGCAGGATCGCCCGTATCACCTGGCCGATCTGGTTTTATGTGGCGGTGACCGGCGTGATCGTGTACATCATGATCCAGCCCTATTATTGAGCAGAACTGACATAGATCAGTGGCCGTAATGGCGAAAACATGTAATTTCGGTTTGTGAAAAAGATATTTCTTCTCATCGTGATCGTTGCGCTGCTGGTTCCCGGCGGCGATCTGCTGGCCCAATGCTCGCTGTGCACCAAAACTGCGCAACAGCTAGGCGAAGGCCCCGCAAAAGGCCTGAACAACGGCATTCTCATGCTCGCGTTCACCCCGCTGGCATTGGGCGCATTCCTTGGCTGGCGTTGGTGGAGAAGCCAGCGCGTGACCGAAGAGAATTAACCGGGCACAGAGATTCCTCCACCGCAAGCGGCCAATTATCCTCACGCTTATCTCCCAGGAAATTATCAGGTATTGGGTGTTCTGAATTCAGGGCAGTCCACCCTCAGATCTCCCGCTTTCAAAAAGGCGTTCACCAGGTTACAGTAATGCAGCTTTCCTTTTTTGTCGTAGAACCTGCAGTTAAAACACATACGCTGCGGCGTGATCACCAGTTGCTGGTTCAGGTCCTGGATAAGCCCCAGTAATTGTTCCAGCAGGTTAGCCTGTTTTTCGGCCGGCATGTTTTGCACAGACGCTTCCATGGGCTCCGCAAAACGTTCCACCTTGCGTGCCATCGACTTACCTTCGCGGGTGAGATGCAGCGAGTGGCTGCGGCTGTCTTCCAGGTCGTCTTTTCTTTTTATAAGACCTTTCGCCGCAATGGATTTGATCGCATCGCTGATGGTCGCTTTGGTCATGTTGAAGTGTGCTGCCAGGTGCGTTACAGTTTTCAGTTTTTCAGGATAATGAAGAAGGTAAGTAAGTATCTGCACCTGTATAGGACTGATCCCGTATTGTTTGGCTTCCTGCCAGAGCAACACGCGGAAAGCTTCTGATATTCTTTCCAGTGCGGCCACCACTTTGCTGGACGTATGCGTGGCCTGATGCTCAGGATTAAAGGTAGATTCCTTTGCCATTTTTAGTTGAACTGTATCGTTTTAGTATGGTTTCTTTATCGTCTTAATTTTTCTGCCGGAATATGGGTCTGCACGGGAAGGGCCGAATGTACAAAACTTTTGATGTGCCTGCATAGCACATTCATGTTGTTTACCGCATGGCGCGGATGGCTGTACAATTCTTTTTGTGCAAGCATTTCGGCGGATTATGGAACACTTCGTCTTAAGCCTTTACACAATCTGGTTGGCATCTCTTTTATTTGCTATATTTATCATATTAACGGATAAAACCTAAACAGCAACCACTTGAAACTGCCCGCATTTTTTAGTCATCGTGAAGGTCTACCCCTGGCGGATCACCTGCCTGTTCCGTCGCATATCCATCAGCCACTCAAACGAATTTGGGTGCTGTGCTGTTGTGTCGTTCTTTGCGCAGCGGGCATTGGTATTATATCTCTTTTGCTGCTGGAAGGATTTCTGTTGCTGGAGAAGTTTGTAACAAATATTGTTCCGGGTATTTGGCTGCTGCCGGTTGTAATGGCCGGTGCGTTGCTCAGCTGGTGGCTGGGGGAAAAAGGGTTTCCCGGCAAAGTAGCCGCACAGCTGGTTTACAGCGTTACGGGCATGCCTTTGGGACCGGAGGGCATAATATTGAAACTGGCAGGCATACTGCGGACAGGCAGCAGTTTTACCGAAGCGGAAAAAGAGGTATTGATGGTAAGCGCCATGGCAGCGGGCATTGCGGCATGGTTCGGCACACCGCTGGCGGCGGCCGCGCTGATATATTTCGCGGTAACGCGCAGCAGGATCGGCTATGTGTTGCTGGCGGCGTTCACCGGCGCGGCATTACATTACGCCTGGTTCGGCTTGCCGGCGTATGCTCCACAACCTGTGCCGGGTGTGGAAGCTACGGCTGTGTATATTTTACTCGGTTTGCTGACGGGCATTCTGGCCGCCCTGACCGTAAGGGCGGTGCAGGGCCTGAATATGATCAGCGGCCGGTATCTCACCATTGCGGCGGTATTGCTGGTGGGCGTGCTGGTATTGTTCAAACCCGTGTTGTTCGGGCCTGGCATTGCCGTGGGCAGGCAGGTGCTGATGATGAAAGAAGTGACACTCTTACTACTGATAAATATCGGAACGTATAAACTCATTACCGTAATAGCCGCCGCCGGCGCGCGTATCCCGGGCGGCATCATTACGCCGGTGATGGCGGTGGGCGCCGCTTCGGGGTTGTTGCTGGCATTGTGGTTACAATCCATCTTCAGTACCGTCCCGCTGGATCCGAAACTGGCGGCTGTAGTGGGCGTGGCGGCATTGCTGGGAGGCGTTACCCGCCTGCCCCTGCTGGCGGTTTTATTTGCACTGGAAATCTCCCTCCAGCCCGCGGCCATTGTCCCTGTACTGTTTGCAACTGCGGCATCTTACGCCGTCTCCACCGTTTTCCTGCGGAGGCTGTAAGAATTCTGCAAAATGGAAGTATATTGGCCGCAAAACAACCAACACTCATATGTCCATCTTATCCTATTTCAAAGCGTCCTTCGCGCGTAAAAAAGCGCGGCGTGTGTTTCAACAGTACGGCACAAGGATCGATACCTTTCAGCTGGCCAACAATGAAAAGATCGAGTTTGCCAACTGGCTGAACCCACTGCTGAAACCCAAAGTGATCACGCAGCATGAAGTAGATTTTTTCCGTAAATATATCACCGAAGGTTCCCTGGCGATAGACATCGGGGCAAACATCGGCGACCTCACCGTAGCCATGGCCATTGCGGCGGGCGGCTCCGGCAAGGTGCTGGCCCTCGATCCGAACCCCCACGTGTTCCGCGTACTGCAGGAAAACGCAAAACTGAACAAAGGCAAAGCGAACATTGTACCGCTGCAGTTTGCCGCGGCGGATCAGGACGTGGATTTCTATTACGCCTCTTCCGAAGCATCCATGAGCAACGGCGGGCTCATCACCGATCTGAACGACAACCGTCATGGTAAATACAAACTGAAAGAATCGATCAAAGGGAAACACCTGGGTAACTACCTAGAGCAGGAATACCAGGACTGGCTGCCCAAACTGTCCCTGATCAAGATCGATACGGAAGGACTGGATTATTTTGTGCTCACCACGCTGGAAAAGATCCTGGAGAAATATCACCCGGTGATCATCGCGGAGATATTCCTGGAGATACCGGCAAGCATGCGCAACGACATTTTCGACCTGCTGAAGAAACACGGTTACACCCTGCTGAACGCGGGCCTGCTGGAAACAGACAAACCGATGGTGACCAGGCCGGTAAATACAAAAGAAGAAATGCCTAAAGTGGGGCAAACGGAAAATATCATCGCATACAAGGCTTAGAGAACGCTTCGCAGAAACCGTTATTGGCTTCCCGCAATAACGGGCATAATTAAGCCGATAATCTTCATTTTATATAACAGGCCCGGAACGCATTCGTCCGGGCCTGTTTGCGTCTGAAAATACCCTTTCCCGGGGAAATTTAAACCTGGTTATCCCCCGGAATAGGGATTTGATCAATGTCCTCCTTCGGAAACAAACTTCAGCCCGATGATGGAGCCGATGAGCATCACGAGGAAAAAGATACGCCAGGCCGCCGCCGGTTCCTTAAAAAAGAGCATTCCCGCAATGGCGGTGCCCGCTGCGCCTATACCCGTCCACACGGCATACGCCGTGCCGATCGGCAGCCCGTTGTTGATCGCTTTGTTCAGCAGGAAAAAACTCAGCGCGATACAGATCACAAAACTCACAGAGGGCCAGAGCTTTGAAAAGTTTTCGGAATACTTCAACGAAATCGTAAACCCGATCTCGAAGAGACCGCCCAATACTAAAAATAACCAAGCCATAACAAAATGATTTGTTCAGATTAAAAATGGAAATATGATGCGATAAAATGTACGAGGGTTATGCGCGCAGAATCAGCCGCCGTAATTGAACACGGCGTAAGTGAAGAACAGACGGAATACTCTTGTAGTAGTAACCATTACTGCGGCTTTTTTGTTTAGACGGGGCAAAGATACGTTTTTCTCAGCTATACTGCTGGACGATGCGGTAAAGGTTGAACTGCGGGTTGTTCATCTGCTGCTGTACATCGGCAAAAAGGGCCTGTTTGTTCACCTGCTGCATCCGCCGGTGCTGGATAAGCTGGTAGGCTTTTTCCGTCAGCAGGAGCGCTTTTCGGTGATTGTTTCCCTGCACCTGGTCGCGGTGGGCATCCAGCGCGGCGATGAGCTCGCTGATGCCTTCCCGTTTGATGGCGACGGTTTTGATCACGGGCGTTTCCCAGTTGTCGCTGCGTTTGGTATGGGCCAGCAGTCGGAGGTTGCGCACGAACTCGTCGGCTTTGGGCCTGTCCGCTTTGTTCACCGTGAAAATGTTCGCTATCTCCATCAGCCCGGCTTTCATGGTTTGGATTTCGTCTCCCGCTTCGGGCACTACCACTACCACGGTAGTGTCCGCGATGCCGGCGATCTCCACTTCGCTCTGGCCTACGCCCACGGTTTCGATGAAGAGGTAATCGAAGCCTGCCGCTTTGATGAGATCGCTCACTTCCATGATCTTCGGGCTGAGGCCGCCAAGGGCGCCGCGGCTGGCCATGGAGCGGATGAATACGCGGGGATCTGAGAAATGTTCGCTCATGCGGATGCGGTCTCCGAGGAGAGCGCCGAAATTAAACGGGGAAGAAGGGTCCACGGCGATGATGGCGATCCGCTGGTCCCGGTTTAACAATTCCGTAATCAATGCATTCACAAGGGTGCTTTTACCCGCTCCCGGCGGGCCAGTAATGCCGGTAACGCGGGTATGGCCGTTTGCAGGCAATGCTTCCAGCAGCCGCTCATACCCGGGGGACTCGTTCTCCACCAGGGATATACAACGTGCCAGGGCCCTGGTATCGCCTTTCAGCAGGCGTTCTAATAGCGGCGCAGACATAGGACAAATGTATCGATGATTTTTCACATCTTTGCAGCACCTTATTATGTGTCAATGAAAGTTACCGGATTTACATTTGTTCGAAATGCCGTCAGGTTTGATTATCCCGTAACGGAAGCCATACGTTCAATCCTCCCGTTGTGCGACGAAGTGGTCGTAAGCGTGGGTAACTGTGACGACGGTACGCTGGAACTGATCAGATCCATCGGCTCGCCAAAGATCCGCATCTTTCATTCCGAATGGGATGACAACATCCGGGCGGGCGGGCGCGTACTGGCCGTGGAGACCGATAAAGCGCTTGAACATATCAGTAGGGACACCACCTGGGCTTTTTATATCCAGGCGGATGAAGTGGTGCATGAATCGGACCTGCCCCTTATCCGCGCCGCCATGGAACGTTACAGCAACGACGACCAGGTGGAAGGCCTTCTTTTCCGCTATCGTCATTTTTACGGCAGCTACGATTACGTGGGCGATTCGCGCATCTGGTACAATCACGAAATAAGAGTGATCCGTTATAACCCCGGCATCCGCTCCTACCGGGACGCGCAGGGCTTCCGCCTGCAGGGCCGCAAGCTGCGCGTAAAACCCGTGGACGCATACATGTACCATTACGGCTGGGTAAAAAACCCTGAAGAACAGGCCCGCAAGTGGATCAATTCCACTTCCCTATATCATGGGAACAACCACCATCTCATGACCCGCATTTCCTCCACGGAAAAGTTCGACTACTCCGAAGTGGACTCCCTGGAACGTTTCAGCGGCAAACACCCCATGGTGATGCTGGACCGCATCAACCGGAAGAACTGGCAGTTTGAGCACGACATCAGCCGCAAGCAGTTCAAAAACATCAAAAGAAAGCTGCTTTACTGGGTGGAGAAACGCTTTGGGGTACGGCTCTGGGACTACCGGAACTATAAAATAATTTAGCCCGCCCGCGTGCTAACAGCCGCAGGAATTTTTTCCCAAATAATGTATTTTAGCACTATGACCAATTTCATCCCGATTTTTCCATTAGGCATCGTGGTGTACCCGGGGGAGCATCTTAACCTGCATATCTTTGAGCCCCGGTACAAACAACTGGTGAGCGAATGCATCCAGGAGAACAAACCTTTTGGCATCCCGGCGGTGATAGACAAAAAAGTGAATGAATACGGTACGCTGGTGGAGATATCCCGCGTGGAGAAAGTATATGAGACCGGTGAGCTGGACATCCGGACGAAAGGCCTGAAAGTATTCCGGATCCTGGAGATCATCCGGGAAGTACCGGAAAAACTCTATGCCGGCGCCGTTGTGAATTACCCGGACAACCAGGAACGCTCCAACACCCGGCTGCAGAAGCAGGTGCTGGAGGCTGTGCGGGAGCTGCACCAGATCCTGCAGGTGAGCAAAAGTTTCCCGCAGTCGGACGATGTGCTGCGCTCCTACGACCTGGCCCATCATGCCGGGCTTTCCCTCCAGGAAGAATACGAAATACTGCACCTTTTCCAGGAATTACAGCGCCTGGAATACCTCAAACGCCACCTGCTCAAGGTGATACCGGTGATGACCGAGATGGAGCGCCTCAAAGACCGCGTGAAGCTCAACGGGCACTTCAAGAATTTATCCGTGGATAATTTTTAACTTGGCGCCATGACCGGATCTGTTTTTTGTATGGACCTGGGCAATTCCCGCCTGAAATGCGGCATTATGCAAAACGGGGAGTTGCAACAGGAATTGTTTTTTTCCGAACCAGGCCTTTTGGAGGAAGTAAAAGCCGCGCTGGACCAATACAGGCCATCCGCTGCCATCCTCTCTTCCGTGATAGACCATCCGCCCGCCCTCGAAACGCTGCTGGCGGAGCGGTGCCCCTTCATCAGGCTGCAATACACCACGCCGCTTCCCGTCAAACTGGCTTACGACAAACCCGAAACGCTGGGCGTGGACAGGATGGCGCTGGCATCGGGCGCCTGGGCCACGTTCCCGGGCAAACACAGTCTCATCGTCGGCACAGGCAGTGCCATCACCTATAATTTTGTCCATAAAACGGGGGTATTCCTGGGTGGGGGCATCAGCCCCGGTATAGACATGCGCTTCAGGGCCCTACATGAATTCACAGACAAGCTGCCGCTGGTAAAAGGCAGCACCCAGTATTCCTTTATCGGCTACAACACGCGCCAGAGTATACTCAGCGGCGTGCAACAGGGCGCCCTGGCTGAAGTGGAAGGCATGATCGCCGCGTATTCCGCCAGGTACCGGAACTTTAACGTGCTTTTAACAGGGGGTAATTTGGAATTTTTTGCTTCCCGCCTTAAAAGTAAGATATTTGCAAGCCCGTATTTAATGTATAAAGGTTTAAATTCAATCGTAGAACTCAATGTATTGGACAAAAGCTAGTTTCTTTTGCCTGCTTGGCATTAGTGTGCTTTCTGTAAAGAAGGCCGCCGCGCAGGATAACACACCTTACTCTCGTTTCGGATTAGGCGAGCTTTCCCGTTCGGAAAATGCCGTCAACCTCGGGATGGGAGGCGTAGCCCAGGCTTTTGCCAGTCCCCAGGCAGTAAACTACCTGAACCCGGCCAGCTATTCCAGGCTGCAGCTGGTAACCTTTGACGTAGGGGTGAACGGTGGCGTGCGCCGCCTTGCCACCAAAGACGCCAGTTCCCAGTCAGGCTTCGGTACCCTCGCTTACCTCCAGCTGGGCATGCCCCTGAGCAGGAAGTGGGGCCTTAATATCGGTCTCAGGCCCATGACACGTGTGGCTTACAATATTGCGGACGCCCAGGAAAGAACTTTCTTTGACACCCTCAAAGTGCCCGTGGTAAACCAGTTTGAAGGAAACGGCGGCATTTACCAGGCCTACGTAGGTACCGGTGTCGGCTTCGGCAACTTCAGCATCGGGGTAAACCTCGGTTATCTCTTCGGGAACGTGACCAACAGTACCAAAGTACTTTATCCTGCCGATGCCACCATCCTGCCTTCCCGCAGCAGCAGAAGGACCAGCTACGGCAGCTTTTTCTACACCATCGGTCTGCAGCAGGTAGTACCACTGAATAAAGACCTCAGCCTTTCCTTCGGCCTCAGCGGAAGCCTTGAGCAAAAACTCACGGCCCGCCGCGAAACCATGCAGGAAACCCTCTTCTACGACGCATCCTCAGACGAATACGATACCCGCGATACCATCCAGTATACCAGCGGGGACAGGGGCAACGTGATCTACCCGCAGAACCTCGGCGCGGGTATCATGCTGACCAAAGCGGACAAATTTACCTTCGGCGTGGACTACAACATGGCCAAATGGAGCGATTTCAGGAACTACGAAGCGAAAGACAGCACGCAGGACAGCTGGAGGCTCAGCTTTGGCGGCCAGTTTGTACCAAACGCCACTTCCTTTACCGGTTACTGGAATAAAGTTGCTTATCGTCTCGGCGGCTTTTTCGGGAAAGATTACGTAAAATTGGGTGCGGAAGACACGAACATCTATGGCTTCTCCATTGGCGCAGGTTTTCCTGTAAAGAGGATCATGCCGGCCGTGAACCAGTTTACGATGATCAATGCCGCCTTTGAGGTGGGCTCCCGCGGAAACCAGGAGCGCCTGAAGGAAACCTACTACAGGGTTACCCTCGGCTTCACCCTCAGCGACCGTTGGTTCATCAAAACCAAATACGACTAATCCATCCGCTTGAAACGAATTATAATATATCTGGCTGCTGCCATAGTGTTTATCAGCTGCGAAAACGACATTAATGCCGTGCGCGAGTTCGATATCAACAAACTGGGAGTGGAACAGGCATATGATATCGAAACCATCATGAGCCAGACCGGCCATGTAAAAGGTGTGCTCACCGCGCCTTATATGGAAAGGCATCTGAACAACCCCCCGCATACGGACTTTCCCAAAGGCCTGCAGGTGGTGTTTTATACGGATTCACTCACCAAGGAAAGCATCCTGACCTCTAATTTTGGCACCTACCAGGAAAACAGCACGGACATATACCTCCGTGACAGCGTGGTGTTCATCAGCCTTAAAACGGCCCAGCGGCTGGATTGTAAAGACCTGAAATGGGACTCCAAGACCAACCAGTTCACAACGGACCGGTTCTGCAGGCTTTCAACGCCAAACGATACACTTTACGGCCAGGGGTTCAGGGCAAACCAGGACTTCTCCCGCAGCGAATTCATCAACGCTTACGGTACATTCGCCCCGCAGGACAGTATTCTGTCCATTCAGTAAGATCAGCAAAACGAGACTTGATATAACAAAAGAACCCGGTCGATTGACCGGGTTTCTTTTGCTTTAACCTATTTTTTAACCTAAAATTTCCTGGTTGATATTTGTCAACAACCATGCCAAAGTATTACTATTTTTATGGATCACTTTTAAACATACGATCATGGAATACAGAAGATTAGGGAAATCAGGCTTACAGCTTAGCGTGCTTTCATTCGGCAGCTGGGTCACCTTTCACGGCCAGGTGGACGACTCCCTGTCCGACCGGCTGATGGGCCTCGCGTACGACAGCGGTATCAACTTTTTCGACAACGCCGAGATATACGCGCTGGGCGAATCCGAAAAAATGATGGGAAGGGTTTTAAAAAAGAAGAACTGGGATCGTACATCCTACACCGTGTCCAGCAAAGCCTATTTCGGCTGGAGAGGGACCAACAACAAGCCCAACCAGACCGGCCTGAGCCGCAAACATCTCGTAGAAGCCTGCAATGAAGCCCTCCAGCGTATGCAGCTGGACTACCTGGACCTGTTCTATTGCCACCGGCCAGACCGGAATGTACCTATCGAAGAGGTGGTATGGACCATGACCAACCTGATACAGCAGGGTAAGATCCTGTACTGGGGCACTTCCGAGTGGACGGCCGCCGAGATCATGCACGCGAACATGATCGCCCGCCAGTACAACCTGATAGGCCCCGTGGTGGAGCAGCCGGAATACAACCTCTTCCGCCGCGAAAAAGTGGAGGTGGAATATGCGCAGATCTACAAAAACGAAGGCCTGGGCACGACTATCTTCAGCCCGCTGGCATCCGGGATACTGACCGGCAAATACAACAAAGGCGTGCCGGAAGGCTCCCGTTTGAGCCTGGAAGGCTACGAATGGCTGCGCAACCGCAACCTGCTGGACGAAAACCTGGCAAGGGTAGCCATTTTGCAGACCGTGGCGGACCAGCTGGGCACCAGCCTTGCCACCCTGGCCGTGGCCTGGTGTATTGCAAACCCGCATGTGACCAGCGCGATCCTGGGGGCTACGAAAGAAGAGCAGCTGAAGGAGAACCTGAAGGCCCTGGAAGTGTATCCCAAATTCACTAAGGAAGTTATGCATGAAATTGATACTATTATGGGAACCGCTCCCAGGGTCCCGACGCATTAAAAGGGTGAATCATATTGGTTAATTTGTTGTTAACAATACTTTTTTTAATGCGTTTACGAGACAAAACCGTCCTTTTACGAAAACCAGGTTTGGAGTGTGGATCGCCTCCCTATCTTTGTATCGGTTTTTCATAGGATATGGTTAAAAATATTTGAGGGCGGTATTCTTACTGCCCTATATTTTTTCCCCCAACTGAAGGTTTCCTTCTTCCATATCACCGGTTTCCCGGAAACGTTCTCCATTTCCCTGCTTCTTCATTCCGGGATCAACACCCAGGATAAGTTATTCGCCCCCGGCCATCGGTTCCCCGATCAGGTGAACGGGAAGGGTCTATTGCTTCCTTTTCCCCGGATAAAATCGTTTACATCTTCCTTCCATATGTTAACAATAGTTTATTTAATACGTTTACGAGACAAAACCGCTCTTTTACGAAAACCAGGTTTGGAGTGTGGACTGCCTCCCTATCTTTGTATCGGTTTTTCATAGGATATGGTTAAAAATATTTGAGGGCGGTATTCTTACTGCCCTATATTTTTTCTCCCAACTGAAGGTTTCCTTCTTATCTCCCGGATCGTTTACATGAATCTTCCCTGACCGGTAATTATCCCGGACAAATCGTTTACATCCCCGGACCACCCGTTTCCTCCATTTCCCGGATCAGTTTTCCGCCAAAGGCCTTAATTTCCCTTTCCTAAAATCTCACGAATGGAAACGATCACCTGGAATGATTTCGAAAAGGTACAGATACGCGTAGGCACCATCCTTACAGCGGTGAATTTCGAAAAGGCGAAAAATCCCGCTTACCAGCTCGAAATAGACTTTGGCCCGGAACTGGGCATCAAACGTTCATCCGCCCAGATAACGCGTTTATATCAGCCTGATGAGCTGATAGGAAGGCAGGTGGCGGCGGTGGTGAACTTCCCCGTGAAGCAGATCGCCAACTTCTTTTCAGAATGCCTGGTACTGGGCGTGGTGGGTGATGAGAAGGAAATTGTGCTACTGCAGCCAGACCGCCCCGTGAAGAACGGCCATAGGATTGCATAATGGTAAATAATTTAATTTAAACTTAATCTTAATACGTCTGCATAAACACCGTTTTTCAGACTTCACGAACTAAAACACTACGTTCACGGAAATAGGCTTGCGAAGGAAATTTCCCGCCCTATCTTTGGTTTAGGTTTTTCATAGGATATGGTTAAAATTATTACAAAGGCGGTATTCTTACCGCCTTTTTTATTTCTCTCACCGCTGTAGAACTATTACTACCCCGATATTTCCCATATTACAATTTTCTGTGTGATGATATGCAATGCTGTACTGGCTTTGCTGCAAATGAGGCTTTATGCAAATCGTTCAAAGCTGTTTTCTATACGTTAACTGGAAAAAATATAGCGTTCGCTAGTTTGGATATTGGAGTTACTTCTAAATTATGGAAATTTGTAACAGGTTTTTCAATAAAGATATGGTTAAAATTTTTCGGGGCTGTATTCTTGCAGCCCTGTTTTTTTGCCCCTAAGTCATTGAATAAAAAAAGCCGCTTCTTACGAGGCGGCTTTTTTGTTTGGCTATATCAGCCCATATCAGTTGGTGCCCTGGAAATATTTAGGCAGCGGTTTCTGTAACAGGTTGGCGTATACGAAACGGTAGGTTTCGTTCCGGGAGTGGGCGCCTTTGGCCCCGCCCCATCCGTGGCGTTCGCCAGGGTACAGCATCAGCTCAAAGTGTTTGCCCTGGTCCTGGAACAGGTTCACCAGCTGGATCGTGTTCTGCAGGTGTACATTATCGTCCATGGTGCCGTGTACGATACGCAGCAGGCCTTTGTACTTCTGGGCATGCGTGAGCACTGAAGTTACCTTGTAACCTTCCACATTATCTTTCGGCAGGTCCATAAAACGTTCGGTGTAATGGCTGTCGTACAGCTGCCAGTCCGTAACGGAGAAGTTTGCCATGCCATGGGTGAACACTTCCGCGCCGTACGTGAGGGCCATGCAGCTCATATACCCGCCAAAGCTGCCGCCGGTGATGCCCATGCGGCTGGCGTCCACGCCGGGCTGTGTGCCGAGCCATGTAGCGGCGTCCATATAATCTTCAATTTCATATTTGCCCAGTTGGCGGTGGATGTAGTTCATGCCCACTTTGCCGAGATGGCCGGCGGCGCGGTTGTCTATCGCCACCTGGATGAGGCCTTCTTTGGCGTACCACTGCGAAGCCAGGTTTGCGCGCCAGGTATCATACACGGTGCCCGCGTCAGGGCCGCCGTAAATGCTTACCAGTACGGGATATTTTTTACCCGGCTCCATGTTCAGCGGCCAGATGATGGTGAGGGGCAGCGTAAGGCCGTCGCGGGTTTTGTATGTTTTTAATTCTGTAGGCGCCAGCTTGTAGCTGTCGAAATTGGCGCCGCGGGCATTGCCCAGCTCACGGATCACTTTGCCTTTTTCATCCAGCAGGGCCATACGGGGAGGTGTATTCAGGTTGCTGTAGGTGGTGATAAAATAATCACCGCCGGGGCTCAGTTTCACGTCGTGGGAAAATTCACCGAAGGTGAGGCGCTGCGGCTCTCCGCCCTTCAGGTTTGCTTTGTACAGGTCAAAGCGGGTAGTAGCTTCTTTGCGGGCGGTGAAATATACGGCCTGTTTCTTTTCGTCTATCAGGAGTATTTCGCGCACGCGCCAGTTGCCGCTGGTGAGCTGCTGCTTCAGGCTGCCGTCCATATTATGGAGGTAGAGATGGTCCCAGCCGGAGATATCGCTTTTTACGATAAATCCTTTATTCCCCTGCAGGAAATAGATATCGGTGAACCAGTCTATCCAGGTCTTTTGTTTTTCGTCGTACAGCGCTTTTTTGGCACCGGTCTGCGGATCTATGGCGTAGATGATGAGATTGTTCTGCTCGCGCGGCATCCATTGCGCCCAGAGGGCGCTGCCATCGGGGCTCCAGAAGGGCTGGCCGAAATACTGATCGTCTTTTTCATTAAAGTCCGCCCAGGTGATCTTGCCGCCGGCAACAGGCACTACGGCCAGTTTCACTTCCGGGTTGGTATCGCCTGCTTTGGGGTAACGTGTGTTCTCCAAAAATCCGTGTTGCCCTACTTCGCTATAGATGGGGAATACGGGTACTTTGGAATCGTCGAAACGCATAAAGGCGATCTTTTTACTGTCCGGGCTCCACCAGAAAGCGCGGTAGCGGCTCGGGCGGCCGAGGATCTCCTCGTAATACACCCAGGAAGCCCAGCCGTTGTAGATCACGTCGGACCCGTCAGTGGTATACTGGATCTCTTTTTTGGTGGCTACTTCCACGGCATACAGGTTATTGTTCCGGGTAAAGGCCACATATTTTTCATCGGGAGAAAGCGTGGGATTCTTTTCCACTGCCTCGTTGTTGGTCACCCTGATCTCTTCTCCGCCATTGGGCATCTGAACGTATACATCATTCTTTTTTACACTCACGGTGGCGCCTGTAGCGGGCGGTGGCGTGTAAGGCGCGGTGCTGCCGGTCTTAACGTCTACAGACAGGGCCTGGCCGCTGCGGGCTTCAATGTAATGGTCTTTGTTCGCCCAGCCTCTTACAACTGGCAATGGTTCGGTGATAGATACGGGACGGGTAAAAATCTGGTCAAAGGTTAATTCCTTCTTTTCCTGTGCCCCAGCCGGCATGGCAGCCAGCATGGTCAGTCCGGCAATCCATACCGGTAAAGATTTGTACATGCTTCTCATAATTAACAGGTTGATGATATGCGGGTATTTCGGCCGCAAGGCAACGAAAATAAAGATCAAATATCAAATTTGGCAATGAAATATACCAGCGGCAAAGGGTTTACCGGATATACGGAGGAATATGCCGGTTATAGGTTAAAAGCTGCTTTCTGTGAAATGCAGTTTGTGGGCAATATAAAAGCGGCCTACTTTCGAACTGGTTTTTCATAGGATATGGTCGAAATTAACAGGGGCGGTGAATTCTTTCACTGCCCCAATTGTTTGATATGACTTCTTACATTGCCTATGATGATAGCCGCGGAAGCCAGCCCCAGGTCTTTCAGGATATTAAAAGGCGCGAAAATATTCCCCTTGTTCAGCGCCGGGATATGTATCACCGCAATAAACACGACTAACATCAGCGCCAGGAGGTAACAGGCCACCCGTGTCCATTTGCCGGAGATCATGGATATGCCCGCCAGTATCATACACACGCCGGTGAAATAGATCCAGAAAGTACCCCCGGGCAGCCCGGCCGCCATGGAAGCCAGTGTATGCGCGTTGATCAGGTGATTGATACCGAAATAAAGCCAGATGAGGGCGAATACCACTACCGCGGCAAACGTGGGGATCTTTATTTTCATGAGAAAGGGTTTTTTAAAAAACGGGATGGAACTGGTTTTGTTCACGTGATGGTATTTTCACCTATACCCAAAGTATACGGTACGTATAGGATACGTAAAGGAGAGGTATAGGAGAGCGCCATGAAAGACAGGATAAAATAGTATCAGGGGAGGTCCCGGGTGATGGCAACTGGTAAAAGGGAATGAGATGGGAGTTACAGGCCGGTATGACCGCGGTTAGATACAGGTATGACTGCGGTATAGTACTGGCATCCCCGTAGCATAATAAAGGTATACCTGGACTTTACTTGGACTTTACCTGGACTTTACCCGGACTTTACCTGGACTTAGGGGGAGGCTAAAACGGGAAAGAGGCGCTCCCGTACCAGGGAAACGCCTCTTTCGAATATCTATCCGAAGGATTGTTATTCGACAATGTTCGGTTTTTCAGGCCTCATCTGCGGGAAAAACAGTACATCCTGGATACTCGGCTGGTTCGTCATCAACATCGTTAAACGGTCAATTCCTATGCCAATTCCGGAAGTGGGGGGCATACCGTATTCCAGCGCCCGCAGGAAGTCCTGGTCGATGTACATAGCCTCGTCGTCGCCGCGGGCCATCAGTTCCACCTGGTCTTCAAAACGCTGCCGCTGGTCGATGGGATCGTTTAGCTCGGAGTACGCGTTGGCTATTTCCTTTCCGTTCACGATCAGCTCAAAACGCTCTACCACACCGGCTTTGCTGCGGTGTTTTTTGGTGAGCGGGCTCATTTCCACCGGGTAATCGATGATGAAGGTGGGCTGCACGTAATGGTGCTCGCACTTTTCACCGAATATCTCGTCTATCAGTTTGCCTTTGCCGGAATGTGCTTCCACCTGGATGTTCAGCTGTTTACATACATCGCGGAGCCCTGTTTCGTCCAGGTCGGAGATATCGAAACCGGTATGTTCCTTAATGGCATCGTACATGCTTACGCGGCGGTAAGGCGCTTTAAAATCTATTTCTTTATCGCCTGCGGTCACTTTGGTGGAACCGTTCACATTGATGGCTACTTTTTCGAGCAGGGCTTCTGTGGTATCCATCATCCAGTTGTAATCCTTGTACGCGGCGTACATTTCCATTACGGTGAATTCCGGGTTGTGGGTACGGTCCATGCCTTCGTTGCGGAAGTCTTTGGCGAATTCGTACACGCCTTCAAACCCGCCCACGATCAGTCTTTTCAGGTACAGTTCGTTTGCAATGCGGAGGTACAGCGGCATGTCCAGCGCATTGTGATGCGTGATGAACGGGCGCGCGGTGGCTCCGCCGGGTATGGCTTGCAGGATGGGCGTTTCCACCTCCAGGTATCCCAGGCCGTTATAGAAATCCCGCATGGTTTGCATCAGGCGGGTGCGTTTGATAAATACTTCTTTTAGCTGCGGGTTGATCACCAGGTCCGCATACCGCTGGCGGTATTTGAATTCGGGATCGGTCACGGCGTCGAAGGTTTCGCCTTCTTTTTCCTTCACCACCGGCAGGGGGCGCAGGGCTTTGGCGAGCACGGTCAGTTCTTTTACATGCACGGAGGTTTCGCCGGTTTTGGTAATAAAGGCATACCCTTTCACCCCGATAAAATCCCCGATGTCCGTGAGTTTCTTCCACACCTGGTCGTAGAGGGTTTTGTCCTCGCCGGGGCAGATGTCGTCCCGTTTTATATAGAGCTGAATCCTACCCTTACTGTCCTGCAATACGGCAAAGTTAGCCTTGCCCATGTCTCTTGTGCTCATGATACGGCCGGCCAGGCATACTTCCTGGTACTGGTCTTTCGTTTCTTCTGAGTAGCCGGCTTTGATATCCGTGGAATATGCATTCACGGGATATTCAGGCGCCGGGTACGGGTCTATGCCCAGGCTTTGCAGTTCCTTCAGCTTATCCCGGCGGATGATCTCCTGTTCCGAGAGCTGTTGTTGGGTAGTTACGCTCATTTTTGTGATAAATACTGGTTTTAAGAGGATGCGGGCATCCCCTGTACTGAATGGAACGCAAAAATAGAGGTTTTCGGGCGGATTTGCTCATCCCGTCGGCTACGCACCGTATTGCTTGTTTTTATAATTTATTTATGACTTTCTAACAACGATTGGTGCGGTTATTGTGTAACTTTAGGATCATAAAACCTCCCGGCATGAAAACCATCATTGTACCAACGGATTTTTCTGAAACAGCATACAACGCCGCCCGTTACGCTATCGGGCTGGCAGGGCAAACGGGCGCAACAAAGGTGATCCTTTATCATGCTTACGAACTGATCGTTCCCATTCCGGACCTTCCCACCGCCGTGCCAATGGTGAATATGGAAGACCTCCGGGACTCCAGCCTCGAAGGCCTGAAAAGGATGCAGAATGAACTGGCACCCCTGGTGCCGCACGACGTAAAACTGGAGGTACGGGCGGACAATCACCTGCTGGCGGCCAATATAGACCAGGTGTGCCGCGAGGAACTGGCGGACATTATCGTGATGGGCATCACCGGCGGCAGCCAGCTGGAAGAGATACTGGTAGGTTCAAACACGGTGGACGTGGTGAAATCTTCCGCATACCCCGTGATCGTAGTGCCTACACAGGCCAGCTTCAGGCCCATCCGTAAGATCGTATTCGCCTGCGATCTCCGCAAAGTGGCCAAAACCACGCGCCGGGAACCGCTCTTTAAAATACTGGATGAGTTCAAACCGGAGCTGCATGTGGTGAATATCCAGAAAGAAGGCAAAGAAAACATCCACCCTGAAGAAAACCAGGAGCTGGACAACATGTTGCACAACTATAACCCGCAATATCATTTTATTGACCGGCCGAACATCGCGGATGCCATTACAGAGTTTGCAGAAGAACAATATGCGGACCTGCTGCTGATCATCCCGAAAAAGCACGGTTTATTTGACAGCATATTCAAAAGGGGGCATACATCAAGGATCGCATTTCAAACGAATGTACCCTTGTTGTCCATCCACGAATAAACACCTATATCAATTTTAGAAACTATGCTCAAAAGAACATTACTATTGGCGGCAGGCGTATTGTGCCTGGCAGTTTCCTCTGAGGCGCAGATCCTCAAAAAAGCGCAGGGAATACTCAAATCAGGCGGCACAGGCACGGGTTCTGTAACGGAAGGGGAAGCCGGCATGGGCATCAAGGAAGCGCTGGAAAAAGGCGTGAGCGCCGGTATTTCTTTGCTCAATAAAGAGAACGGATTTTTTGGCAACGACCTCTACAAGGTACTGCTGCCGCCCGATGCGCTGAAAGCGGAAAAAACGCTGCGCAGCATCGGCCTCGGCGGAGAAGTGGACAAAGCCATCCTCCAGATCAACCGCGCCGCTGAAGAAGCCGTTGGTTTTGCAAAGCCCATCTTCGTGGACGCCATCAAACAAATGACCATCACCGATGCGCTGAACCTGCTGAGAGGCGGCGAACGCTCCGCGACGGATTATTTCCAGTCCAAAACCACTGCTTCGCTCACCAGCGCATTTTCACCGGTGATAGACAGTGCGCTGAACAAAACTTCCGCCACGAAATATTACAGCGCTCTCGTGACCAAATACAACGAGCTGCCCATCGCTTTTAACAAGGTGAATCCTGACCTGAAAGGTTATGTGACCGAAAAAGCGGTAAAAGCCCTGTTTGACCAGATCGCGAAAGAAGAGCTGGCCATCCGCCAGAATCCGGGTGCAAGAACGACCGAGCTGCTGAAAAAGGTGTTTGGCGGTAAGATCTAGGCAACCACACAAATATTGAACTGACTATAGGCTGCTTCCCAAAGGGAGCGGCCTTTTTTTATGTTATATTTAAGCCCGTTTCCTTTCCTATGATACAAACAACACCTCCACCAGACCGCCTTGCAAGGGAATTTCCCGGTGCAACTCCGCTTTCTTATTACCTGCACAAGACCATCGCCTGGGATTGCGGTGAACGGGTGATCTATCGCCCGGGCTGGCTCAGGACATTTTACGCCACCGCTATTGGAATCGTGTTGTGTATTGCCCTGCCTGCTTTTGTATGGCTAAGCGACGGCAATTTCGGAGGTACAGTAATTACGTTGGTATTGATGTTACCGGTTGCAGGATTGTTAATCTGGCGCCAGTTATTCAACAAGGATATTAATTACACCTTACAGATAGATGGTGACGGCATACGCTCTGGCGAGTGGTTCCTGCCATGGAAGGACCTTGAGGATGTGGGATTCTGGGAAAGCCGGCGGGTTAGCGGCACCGGCCTGGTATTAATACCTTATAACAGTAAGGCGGAAGTGTTCAGCCTCGCCCTGTTTACCATGGAAAAACGTGAGCTGGCATGGGTGATCAGTTATTTCCGGCTTAGATCACTTAATACCGCAGCGCCACTTGCAGAAGAAACTTTTCCTGCTTAATTTGATGTACCAGAATTCATTCGATCCCTTCATGCCGAGAAAAGCAGCGAAGCTGCAATATTGCCTATGAGCAGAGTTTTATTGATCGCGTTGGTATTGCTGGCCGGTTGTGCCACATCCCATCCTGAAGAAGTTTCCAAAAAAGATTCCATAGTAAGCGGGGCCAACATTTCCGATCACGAGGTGGTCCCCGAACTGTCGCAGGTAATGGCCGATTATGAAAAAAGCACCAGGGACACCCTGAAAGTAGACACCACCTTGCAACGCGGTAGCCGCAGCGTCCACATTAGTTTCCGGCATTACGCTTTGAACGACAGCGCACTGCACATCCCTGACCGTTACACGGAACTTTACAAGATCAAGGATTATGTAACGCATAATTTTGTGTCCTCGCTGACGATCGTGAGCGACGGCGTGAAAGTGCTGGATACCGTTATCCGCAAAGAATTGTTCAACTACCGGCTACAGCCGGTATTGAAGGAATATGCGGTCTTGTTCGCTCCGAATGTATATTTCCGTGAAGACGGTATCAAGCTGCAATACAGCATATCCATTCCCCTCACGGATGTGGGAGAAGGGCATGTATTGTTATGCAGTTATACCGGCGAACTGGATGTGGAATAACGATCAGCTCCCCGCCAGCAGCACCTGCCACGCTTCATCCACTTTATTCTGTTCCAGCAGTTTTTTTGCGTAGGAATGCAGCTCCTTCTCCATTTCATCGGGGTTGATGCTGTAGTATTGGATGATGTTTTTGAGATGGTCATCGTTAAAAGCGGCGTCTATCACCGGCAGTTCGTTCACGTTGCCCAGCTGGCCCAGGTTGTTCCCGCTGAGGATATGACTGCTGCGGATGCCGGCGGGTAAGGCGTCTACACCGATGCCCACTTTCAGGTTCGGTTTCGCCACTTCAAATACGGCATCGCCGGAAGCGCGGCAATAGTAATCCGCGCCCATTCTGGCTACGAGGTCTATTTTCTGCGGGTCTATTTTACCATTGGGATCAAGAATGCCTTCGTGAATGTGCACGAGCACCGGCTCGCAGATCACGAGGTTGCCCGCGCCGCCGCCCTGGCCGGTTTCGATGATATCCTTCACCACGCATTCCATCTGCACCGGGCTTTCTTTTACGCGGAAAGGTTTGATCTTATCCGAAGGCAAAGGCGTGAAACCCGATTTTTCAAACTCACTGACGCCCTTTGGGAACTCGCAGCTGGAGAGGGATGCCTGTTGTACCATGGCGTAGGTCACTACATTGATCACTACTTCGCGGGTGGCATAGATATTTTCCAGGGTATGTTTGATAGTATTGTCGCGTACGCGCCGGGAGGGTGAAAACACCAGTGTGGGCGGGTTGGAGCCAAATACGTTGAAGAAGCTGAAGGGGCTCAGGTTCGGGCGGCCTTCGGCATCCACCGTACTGGCAAAACAGATCGGGCGCGGCGCCACCGCACCGAGCAGGTATGCATGCAGCTGGGCGGTTTTTACCTCGCCCGGTATCACTTTCATCATACGTTCTTTTTCTGCGCCAATATTGAGAAGTCGGATTCTTCGGCCACAATTTTATTGACCAGTCTGCCTAATCCTTCGATTTCCATTTCCACTACATCACCTTCCTGCAGCCACTGCGGGGTATAGTTGGGATCGTTCAGCTTGCCGGTGCCGTTCAGCTCCAGGAAACATCCCGTGCCCACGGTACCGCTGCCGATGATGTCTCCCGGTAGGATGTCCGCACCATATGCGCAGCGCTCAACGATCTCGGCAAAGGTCCAGTCCATATCGCCCATATTGCCTTCGCTCACCTGTACGCCATTCACCCAGCATTTCATGCTGAGATTATAATTGTTGCCGGTATGGCCTTCTTTGGCGGGGACCAGGTAGGGTTCCAGCTCGTCCGGCGTTACCAGCATGGGGCCTATCACAGTGGAGAAATCTTTCCCTTTGGCAGGGCCGAGGTTCAGTTTCATTTCTTCCATTTGCAGCAGGCGCGCGCTCATATCGTTCATGATCATATATCCGCCGATGTATTCGTCCGCTTCCGCCGCGGTGATGTTCCGGCCGCGTTTGCAGATCACAATGGCCGCTTCCAGCTCAAAGTCCAGGTTCTGGAAGTGGTCCGGCATACAGAGAATGTCGCCGGGGCCTTGTATGGCGTTGTGATTGGTGAAATAAAATATCGGGTATTGGTCAAATTCGGGGATCATCTCCACTTTGCGGTTCCTGCGCGCGGCAGCAACGTGCTGGCGGAAGGCGTAACCGTCGCGGCAGCTGGTGGGGAAAGGCACGGGGGCCAGCAGCTGCACCTGGTCGTAAGGCACGCCATGCACGCTGGAGCGCGGGTTTTTGCCGGCCTTGAGCTGTGCGTCTATGGCCAGGGCAAGGTCTATCACATCTTCCCACATCTGGAGGAACATGTGCATGGTAGAGGGAAGGTCCGGGTGGATCTCCTGGAGATTATACAGCTGCCCGTTTACGAGGATCGCCAGCTGGTCCACTTCTTCACGGATGTATGTAACAAGTTTCATGGTGTTGTCCTGGTGTTTTTATTTCGCCAAATATATTGGATTTTTATAGCTTTAAGGTATGCATCGATTATATGCCGCTTTTCTTTGCCTGCTCTGCTGTACGACCGCAGCCGCTCAGCAACGTACGGATAAATTCCTGGAAAAGTTATTGATGGAACGTGGTTCTCCATTGCTAAAACATATCCTTCAGCATCCGGACTCTTTCCAGGTGCAGCTCATCTACACGCAGATCAACCGGGATGCGCGGAACCGGCCCACGTTTAAACATTATTATTTCCAGGTAGACAACAAAAAATATTTCAACCCAGCGTCCACCGTAAAAATGCCGTTGGCTTTCCTGGCGCTGGAGAAACTGAATAAACTGGGCATCGATAAATACACGCCCATGCTCACGGATAGCGGCTACGCGGCGCAAACCCGCGTGTGGATGGATACTTCATCAGCCAACGGGCTCCCTTCCATTGCCAATTATATCAAAAAGGTATTCCTGGTCAGCGACAACGATGCGTACAACCGCCTTTACGAATTCATCGGCCAACAGACCATTCACGAGCAGTTATGGGCTAAAGGATACCCGGAAATGCGCATCGTCCGCCGGTTTGTATCGATGAATGAGGATCAGAACAGGCATACCAATCCCATCCGGTTTGAGCGGGATGGGAAGCCAGTGTACAGCCAGCCTGCGGCCGTGAGTACCTTGCAATATGATTTCAGCCGGGAGCTGCTGGTGGGCAAAGGGCATATGAACAAAGACGAACAATTGGTCAATACGCCCATGGATTTTACGCGGCATAACAATGCACCGCTGGCGGACCTTCAGCAGATATTGCAATCCGTGCTGTTCCCCGGATCCGTTCCGGCCGGCAAACGTTTTAACCTTACTAACGACGATTACCGCTTCCTCTACCGCTACATGGGCGCCCTGCCGCATGAAAGCCGGAAACCGGGCTACGATACCACCGAATTCTTCGACAGCTATACGAAGTTTTTCCGTTTTAAGGCCGGGAAGGGCAAAATCCCGCCCTATTACCGCGTGTTCAACAAAACGGGCTGGAGCTACGGCTTCCTGACGGACGTGGCCTATCATGCCGACTTTAAGCACAAAACAGAGTTTATGGTCAGCGGAAGCATCTATGTGAACAGGGACGGGGTGCTGAACGATAACAAATACGAATACGAGGAAGACGGTTACCCCTTTTTTAAAGAAGTGGGGAATATTTTGTACGATTATGAGCTGCAACGGAAACGCCCCCACGCGCCTGACCTCCAGGTGTTTGAGGATGCTGTGGCGGGCCTGGGAGAGGCGCCAAAAGCCATCACCCGGGGGGATACGGCCAAAAAACAGGTGGCGCTGGTGTTTACCGGCCATGAGTTTGCCGATGGCGGCCTGTACATAGCGGATGTGCTGAAAAAGAACCGTGTGCCCGCGTCTTTTTTCCTGACCGGGACTTTTTACGAAACGGCGGCTTTTGCGCCTATTATCGAGCGGCTGAAGCAGGACGGGCATTACCTGGCGGCGCATTCCGGCCGGCATTTGCTGTATTGCGACTGGGGCAAACGGGACAGTTTACTGGTCACCCACAGGGAGTTTGAGGAGGACCTCGCCCTGAATTACAAAGCCATGGACAGGTTTGGCATACCGGCGGCGCATTATTTCCTGCCGCCCTATGAATGGTACAACGATTCTATCGTAAAATGGACGGCGGACCTGGGGTTGCAACTGGTAAATTTCAGCCCCGGTACCCGCAGCAATGCCGATTATACTTATCCAGAAATGGGAAAAAATTACAGGAATAGTGAAAATATAACGGAATCCGTTACTACCTTTGAAAATCAGCGTCCTGCGGGGCTCAACGGGTTTATCCTGTTGCTGCATATCGGTACGGATCCGAGGCGTATAGATAAATTTTATTTTCAATTGAATAAATTGATACGATATTTGCAGAGTAAAGAATACGTATTTGTCACAATACCCCGGTTATTGTCCAAACAATAACCATTTAGTTTCCCTACTCCTGTTTGCTGTTTACAAAATGGTTTAAATTTTAAAAAAGGAGTCATGAAATTTGAGAAGATTAAGAATAAAGGACAGGCTAGATTATTTGAAAGCCGCTATCTCGAAATGCTGACCAAAACACACCCATTGATCATATGGGGGATGTACATCCCGATCATGGGCTATATGTTGTATTACAGTCACGACACATTAGGCAACAGCCTGGGCAGGGTAGGCCTCGTATTTGCGGGCGCCCTCTTCTTCTGGACATTTTTTGAGTACATCATGCACCGTTTCCTTTTCCACCTGGTGTCGGAAAATCCCACCTGGATCAGGATCATTTATGTGCTGCATGGTAACCACCACGAGTACCCCAGGGACAAACAAAGACTTTTTATGCCGCCGGTGCCCAGCCTCCTGCTGTCTTCCGTGATATTCGCCATTATGTACGTGATCATGCAGGGCACCGCCTTCATGTTTTTCCCCGGTTTTATCCTGGGTTACCTGATCTACGGCACCATGCATTACGCGATACATGCCTGGAACCCTCCGTTTAAGTTCCTGAAACCGCTCTGGCGCAACCATCACCTGCACCATTACAAAAGCGACGACAAGGGCTTTGGCGTAAGCTCCTCTTTCTGGGACAGGGTGTTCGGTACATTCTTCGACCTGGACAAGGAGAAGGATGATAAAGAAAAAGTGAAATCGTTGATGTTCGATAAATAAAGAAAAGGGCCTCCGGTGAGGCCCTTTTTTATTACCATTTTTCTTCGTCGTTGTTAAAACTTTCCGGGGGCTGGCGGTATATTTCCCGGCTTTTGATCTTCTCGGCCTGCCGTTCTATAATGAGGCGGGCAACGTTCCGGTATACGTCCGGGTAGTTTTGGGTGGACAGGATCTCTTTCACTTTATTCTCCGAAACGTCCACCTGGTAAAGCAGCAGCACGAACTGCTGAAAATCTCTTTCCACTAATATTTCCAGTCTTTCCGCGAGCATCTGCTCCAGGTCTTCCATGCTGATGACGGAGGGTAGCCTGAGGCCGGCATTTTCCCGGAGCCAGTCGCCTGCTTCCTGTAAATAACGGTCTTCCATTATTTTACCTGCTTGATCTTATAGGATGCGTTGGTAACGATCTTTACGGGCACTTTCAGGTCCTTTTTGAGCTGTTTTTTACGGTTGGCGAGGTATACGTATTCGCCGTTCATTTCAGTGTTCTGCACGCAAATGCTCGGGAACCCGCTTTCGAGGTTGATGAGGTAATTGCTGGTAAGCTTGCCGTCTATGGCGGCGGTGGCCTGGATGCCTTCTTCCACGGTGAAAGTTTCCACTTTATCGGTCTTGATATTGCCGGTGCCGTTCACCTTGGCCGTCTGGCTGTCCCAGTGCTGGAGGTTCCAGTAAAGGTCCACCCGGCCCTTGAGGCCCGTGCGGATGGGCACGCTTTCTTCCCATTGGGTGCCGTTTTTGATGCCGTGAACGGGGTATACCACCAGTAGCTGCTCCAGCCAGCCACGGAAGGCTTCCGTGCCAAACTGGTCCTTCAGGAGTTTTTTATAGGCTACCTGTTCGTCGGCCTTGAGTTTGGAGAAGGCCACGGAGGCTTTTTCCAGCACAGCGTCCAGCTGCTCCACCCTTACGATGAGGCCGTTGGATTGCAGCTCTACGGTAAAAGGCTGCTCCAGCATCAGCTTCAGTGCATCCTGCAGGGGCTCCGCGGGGTTGGGCACCTTGGCGTCCACGAAGATGTTCTGGTTCTTGGCGTTGAAGTTGAATTTGATGTCGGTGTAAGCCCAGGTGAGGATGAACCGGCCTGTGGTGGCTTCCGTGACCTTGATGGTCATTTTGTTGTTATAATCCCGCGTGGTGCGCTGGATCACTTCGTCTACCGTAATGTAGGTTTCGCTGCGGCTTTCCTGCGACAGTTCAAACCCGTCACCTTGTTTGAAGGTGTAATCCAGCTCCACATAATCCTGCGCGGAGAGCGTCATTGCAAAGCAGCATAAAGCTACCAGTCCGGTAAGTTTCTTCATTTTCTATCTCTGTTCTGTTGATCAAACATATTTTTCGATCACCCCCAGGCCGAACAATGCAAAGTCATATTTGACAGGATCTTTCGGATCCAGGAGGCGTAATTGTTCCGTAAGTTCTACGGCGGTTTTCCAGTTGGCTTCCGCTTTAGGGATCAATCCCAGCTTGGCGGCCACCCTGCCTACATGCACGTCTACCGGGCATACCAGCTGGGCGGGGGAAATATGCTTCCACAGTCCAAAATCCACGCCATTTTTGCTGTCGCGCACCATCCAGCGTAGGTACATATTCAGCCGTTTGCAGGCGGAGTTGCGGTCCGGCGTGCTAACGTGTTTCCTCGTGCGCTCGGGGTGCTCCAGCGAAAAGAACATTTTATGAAAGCCGGTGAGGGCTTTCCGCACGTCTTCGTCTTCCGCGCTCAAATGCCCGCTGAAAGCGAACTCCAGGGAAGTGATATTCGTATAATAGTGCTGAAGCCACTCCACAAAATAGAGCAGGTCCAGCCCGTTGAACGTCCGGTGTTTGAAGGCCATGAGCCGCATCCGGTCCCTCGCCTGGTGATTGCGCACAAAATCGTAAGGTGCATTATCAAAGAGCGTCATCAGTTCCGTGCATTTATTGATAATCGTAGTGCGGTTGCCCCATGCGAGGATGGCGGCAAACAGCCCTGCTATCTCAATGTCCTGCAGCTGGGTGTAGCGGTGGGGGATACTGACGGGATCCCCTGGTACAAATGCAGGCTGATCGTAATAAGCTGCCTTGGTGTCTAAAAATTCCTTTAGTTGTTGGGACTTCATCGGTTATGGTATATGGAAACCTCCCGTCCGGGGCGGGAGGCGTAGGTGTATTGTGCTAAAAGTAAATAGTTTATCCCAGCTTTTAAAATCAGCCAATGGCTTTTTTCAGGTCTTCCGTAAGGTCGGAAGCGTCCTCTATGCCCACACTCAGGCGTATGAGGGAGTCCGTAAGGCCGTTTTTCAGGCGGTCTTCCCTCGGGATAGACGCGTGCGTCATGCTCGCGGGGTGCCCGATCAGGGACTCTACGCCACCCAGCGATTCCGCCAGGGAAAAGAGTTTTGTGCCGCTAAGTACCTTCAGGGCGGCATCCATGCTGTCATCTTTCAGGGTGAAGGAGATCATGCCCCCAAAGCCGCGCATCTGTTTCCTGGCGATGGCATGGTTCGGATGGTCCTCAAAACCGCACCAGTAGACTTTATCCACTTTAGGATGCTGGCGCAGGAAGCGGGCTACGGTTTCCCCGTTTTCGCAATGGCGCTGCATACGCACATGCAGGGTTTTAAGGCCGCGGAGCACCAGGAAACAATCCTGCGGGCCGGGTACTGCACCGCAGCTGTTCTGGAGGAAATAGAGCTGCTGGGCCAGTGTTTCTTCCTTTACGATCACGGCGCCATGTACCACGTCGCTGTGGCCGCCCAGGTATTTGGTGGCGGAATGCACTACAATGTCCGCCCCAAGGTCCAGCGGGTTCTGCAGGTAAGGGGAGGCAAAAGTATTGTCCACCGCCAGCAGGATATTTTTTCCCTTCACGATGGCCGCAACGGCCGCTATGTCTATGATATTGAGCATGGGGTTGGTGGGCGTCTCTATCCAGATCATTTTCGTGCGGGCGTTGAGGTGCGGGCGCAGGGCTTCCGCATCGCTGAGGTCCGTGAAATGGAAGTTGATGCCGTATTTGGCGAACACTTTCGTAAAAATGCGGAAGGTGCCGCCATATAAGTCGCTGGAAGCCACTACCTCATCACCGGGCGCGAGCAGCTTCAGCACCGCATCCGTAGCCGCCAGGCCGCTGCCGAAACAGATGCCGTGCGTACCGTTCTCTATGGCAGCCAGCGCTTTCTGCAAAGCATCGCGCGTGGGATTCTGCGTACGGGCGTACTCGTAACCTTTATGATCGCCCGGGGCAGCCTGCACATAAGTGGAGGTCTGGAAGATGGGCGTCATGATAGCGCCGGTGGATGGGTCCGGTTCTACGCCGGCGTGTATGAGCTTGGTTCCTAACTTCATGGTTTGCTATGTTTTACGGAAGTACCAAAGGTAAGGAATTTAGAAGGGTTCCACGGACGTGCGTACGTAGTTATACTATAACACTTACGTAGTATTACCGGATGCCTCAAACCCTTTTTCTACGGGGCTTTCAGCGGATTTTTCGCAGCAGGAAATACCATACGGACCATATCCCCGCACTTACGAGATAAATTGATGCATTCACCAGAAACGGGTTTTCCCGTATCCTTTATTGGGCTAATTTCACCGTAGGTTTTTCATAGGATATGGTTAAAATTTCTGAAGGCGGTATTCTTACCGCTTTTTTTTATTGTAACATCTTTACTCCAGATAAAAGAAAAAGGCAGCGGGATCCCGCTGCCTTTTTCTATGTTGCTCAGTCTGCGACTGTTACTTCTTTTTAGGTGCTTTTGCCGGTGTATTGGCCGCCACTACTTTGGATTCTGACCAGCGGATGGGAACGCTTACCTGCGTTTTATCCCAGCCCATCAGGAGGTTTGCGCCATAAGGCGCTTTTTCAAATACCATACTGAAGGCTTCCAGCTCATCGGCCGGGGTGGAAACGGGTACGTCTGTACGAACCAGGTCCATGGAAGCTTCATATTTATAAGCGCCCCAGATATCCGTTTGTTTGTTGAAGATCACGGTCCATTTGGTTTCCGTGGGGATGGCATAAATGGTATACCGGCCTTTGGGTACCAGCTTGTTACCGATGGTTACCGGGCGGTAAAACTCCACCTCGGTGGCTTCGTTCGCGCCAAGGCGCCATACTTTACCATATTCCACGAGGTTGCCGAAGATGGGACGGCCTTTTTTCTGCGGGCGGCTGAAGATCGCACGGGCTACCAGCGTGCCCGGTTCTCCCTTTACCTTACATACATATGGATACATTACGGGGTAATAAGCCATATCCATCGGGCTCGGGTCTACCGGCGGCATTTTCTTTTCCTGTGCTGTGGCTGTGGCAAATGATGCAACGGTTATACCGGCAATCACCAGTAATGATTTGAGCGTATTCATAATCTTGGTGGGTTTAAATCTGGCCCCAAACCTACGGGTTTTCCGGAAATTCATGAAAAAGTGAAATGGCGGGTGGTAATTATGGCCCGCCCGCCGGTTTTTTTATGATTTTTCCTTGCGCATGTCCACTTTTTCATCGTTTTGCTGCACCGGGCCCGGTGTGCTCCGCCCGTTGCCGATCAGTTCCTCCAGTAACCGGGTAAGCCGGGCTACAGTGGCTGGTTCTGTGGCCTGGAGGTTATTTTTTTCGGAGATATCGTTTTGAAGGTTAAAGAGTTGCAACTCTGGCAGGCCCTGTTTGCGGGCGGCTGGGTTGCGGGGCTCGCTCCAGCCGGCGGAGCCGGGCGCGAATAACAGCTTCCAGTCCCCTTCCCGGATGGCGAAATGCCCGGAAATGCTATGATGCACAATGGATCTGCGCTGGTATTGTTTTTCCTTTCCTTCGAGCAGGGGCAGCAGGCTGAAGCTGTCCGGCCCGGCCTCCGGGGGAAGGGATTTCCCCACCACGGAGGCGCAGGTGGCCATCAGGTCCGTCAGGCAGATGGTGGCGGGGCTTACGACGCCTGCTTTTACTTTCGCGGGCCATTGTACGATAAATGGTACCCGGTGGCCGCCTTCGTAAAGGTCCGCCTTATTGCCCCTGAAACCCGCCGAAGGGTCATGGCCGGCGGCTTTCAGGAGGTCGTATTCCGCGTAAGGCGCGTAGCCGTTGTCGCTGGTGAATATCAGCAGGGTGTTTTGCGATAGCCCCTCTTTTTCGAGGAATGTCATCACCTGCCCCAGCAGCCAATCGGTTTCCATGACATAGTCCGCGTAATTCCCGATACCGCTTTTCCCTTTAAATGCCGCGCCGGCCACCAGCGGGGTATGCGGGGAAGGGAGCGCCAGGTAAAGGAAAAACGGGGATTGTTTATGATCATGGATGTAAGCCTGGGTTTTATCTGCCATGGTTTGCAGCGTATGTTCAAATACAAAGCCGGGGCCTTTGGGGCCGGGCCGGGTGTTGGGGTATTGTTTGGCCACCACGCTGTCTGTGGGTATTTCCGTGAGCCGGTTATTTTCGATGTATACATAAGGCGGCATGTCCAGCGAGGCGCTGATGCCGAAATAATAGTCAAAACCGTTGCTGAGCGGGGTATGACGCAGCGGCTGGCTGAAGTCCGGCTGTTTGTTTTTCATGGCCCAGGTCATGCCCAGGTGCCATTTGCCGATGACGGCGGTCTGGTAGCCATTGTCCCTTAATAACTGCGGCACGGTGAGGCGCGCGGAATCTATCAATGGTTTGGAATAACCGTTCAGCACACCGCTTTGCAGGGAACTGCGCCAGGAGTAACGCCCGGTGAGGATGCCGTAACGCGTGGGGGTGCACACGGCGGAGCCGGAATGTGCGTCCGTAAAGCGCATGCCCTGCGCGGCCATCCTGTCTGTATTGGGCGTGGCTATTTTCCCGGAAGGGTTGTAGCAGCGGGCATCGCCGATGCCCATATCATCCGCCAGGATGTAAATAATGTTGGGACGGGTGGAATTTTGCGCGGAAAGAATACCTGCGCTGAACAACGTGAAGGATAGTAAGACAAACGTTTTCATATGTCAATATAAAAAACGTGGAGGGAAATTTCAAGGCTCCGGCCCTTTCCCCGTTTCGTTTTTCATAAAAGCAACAGCATCGGGGAAGAAACTATTATAACAGGCCCGCAGCGCCTTGTAATTGTCTGTAAACACGCCAAACGGCACGTCTACTGGGTGGGGAAAGTACTTTGCGCGGCGCACCATGCCTTTGAAACTCTGGAGCACACCGTCTTTGTGCCGGTAGCCATATAGCCAGTTATGGCTCCGCATATAATGGAATACCTGCTGAAATACCGGCGGCAGTTCGTCATGACGGGCCTGGATAATACCATAGGTAGATTCCGCGAAAGCCGCCAGGGTCAGGGTGTTGAAGCGTTCGGGATCGTTGGCCAGGTAATGGTCGTACACGATGTCCATAAACACGCCGCCGTACAGGCCGCAGGTAGGGCGGAAGATATTTTTACCTTCCCTGGTGGCGGGGTGCTGATCGGTATATTCGTCCAAAGCCCTGTGCAGACGGATGCCGCGGCGGATTTCTTCAGGATAAGAATAGAATTGTTTTCCTTTCACGAAGTCCGCGATCATCTGCCCGGTGGTTACAGCCGGGTCTTGGAAAGACAAATATGCGTGGGCCAGATAGTTCATGGGTTGTTGAGCGGCGTTGTTGATCAATGAGCGGCAAAGTCACGGTAAACGGGGCTCTCCGTGTACCGAAGATAGTTATAATCCGCCAGGGGTGTCCGATGATGAAACAGAATGTCCGTTTTTGCAAACAGGGCAAATGCATCTACCGGCTGTCACCGGACCTTCACTTTAACAAACTCTTAACCCCGCTTCGTGCAACATTTGCCTTTTCCGCTCAACTCCTTTGCTGGAAAGGGTTTGGAAGGGGTGTAGAAAAGGGATTTATATATGCGTGGTAACATCCATAACATTCGCTTAATGTCTGTAAACCAATCATACCAATCCACTTGTCCACCGATAGAAGCGGATGTAATTTTACATCGTTAACAACAAACAAGTTCTTTATTTAATAATCATCATTTAAAAATCAGGATAAAATTTTTCCGCCATGAAAAAACTTATCGCCATTTTGACCTTTGCAGCCGTATTAACCAGTAGCGCAGTATTTGCCCTGGACGGTGCCACCATCGACAATAAAAAAGTGATGGACTCATTTAAGAAGGAATTCGTAGGAGCAGCCGACGTTTCCTGGTATACCACATCCGATAAATATGTGGCTAAATTTACCATGAAAGCATCCAAAGTGACCGCGCATTTCGACAGGGAAGGGAACCTGCTTGCCACCTCCCGTTATATTACAGACACGGAACTGCCGCTGAATGTAATTACCAGGATGATGAAAAAGTACCCGGACCAGAAAATCCACAGCATTGTGGAGTACGACGCCGAAGGCTCGACCACTTACGTGATCACGCTGGAAAGCGACACACACTGGACCGTTCTGAAAGCTGAATCGAACGGCAACCTTACCAAACTGAAAAAGTTACAGAAAGCATAACCGAGTTTTAGTTTTAGTTTTAGTCAGTATAACCGTCCCGTTTCCCACGGGACGGTTTTTTTATGCGGTAAACCCTGTTTATTGTACCTTTGCGGCTTGTACACAAGCAAAATATTGTACTGATATGAACAAAGGACCGATCTCTCAATTTATCCAGCATCATTACCGCCACTTCAATGCTGCGGCACTGGTAGATGCGGCCAAAGGATATGAAACACATTTGCTGGAAGGCGGCAAAATGATGGTGACCCTGGCAGGGGCCATGAGTACCGCGGAGCTGGGTATTTCCTTCGCAGAAATGATCCGTGCCGGCAAGGTGGACATTATCTCCTGCACAGGCGCAAACCTGGAAGAAGATATTATGAACCTGGTGGCCCATACGCATTACAAACGCGTGCCCCATTACCGCGACCTCAGCCCCCAGGATGAATGGGAACTGCTGGAAGGCGGCTTCAACCGTGTTACAGACACCTGCATCCCCGAAGAAGAGGCGTTCCGCCGTATCCAGCAGCATATAGTGAAGATCTGGAAAGACGCGGAAGCAACCGGCGAACGTTATTTCCCGCATGAATACATGTACAAGTTGCTGCTGAGCGGTGTCATGAAAGAACACTACGAGATAGACCCGAAAAACAGCTGGATGATCGCCGCGGCCGAAAGGAATATTCCCATCGTGGTGCCGGGCTGGGAAGACAGCACCATGGGCAACATCTTTGCTTCCTACTGCATCAAGGGTGAACTGAAAGCTTCCACCATGAAGAGCGGTATTGAGTATATGGTGGAACTGAGCGACTGGTACCGTAAAAACTCCGGCGGAAAAGGCGTAGGCTTCTTCCAGATCGGCGGCGGTATCGCGGGCGACTTCCCCATTTGTGTGGTGCCGATGATGTACCAGGACCTGGAATGGACGGACGTACCGTTCTGGGGTTACTTCTGCCAGATATCCGATTCCACTACCTCTTACGGTTCTTATTCAGGCGCTGTGCCGAACGAAAAGATCACCTGGGGCAAGCTGGACATCCATACGCCCAAGTTCGTGATAGAATCAGACGCAACGATCGTTGCGCCGCTGATCTTCGCTTACCTGCTCGGCTGGTAATAAGACTATTTCCATATAATTAAGAAGGGCCGCGGTTTGCGGCCTTTTTTATTGCCCCGGAACAAAGCATTAACAAAAATTTGGCTGTCACATTGGGTTACCTACAGCTGTTCGGCACCTGGTTTGCTTATCTACATGAAACTTTATCCCGGTAAAATCCCTGAACGCCTTGCCAACGTTGTTTTAACAATTCTTTACAGAGATACGTATTGTAAATATTAAATATTTCTTTATGTTTGCGTTCCAATTGAATTACGCATAACGTTTTAATTAGTTCTTTTCATTCTTGGTAGAAATTCTTTTTGCTGAATCAAAATTACTCGTACATTTGACCCGCAAAGTCAAAAAGTCAAACAGGGATTTTGTATTTCATAAATGGCTGAACAGGATCAGAAAAGGGAAGTGATACTGGAGGCTGCGCTGAAGCGTTTCAAACGTTTTGGCCTGGCGAAGACGACCATGGATGAAATAGCAAAGGATCTGGAGATATCAAAAGGCTCTTTATATTATTATTTCCCGGACAAAGATAGGATCTATGTGGCAGTAGTGGAAAAGATCGTATCGCAGTGTTTTACGGATATCAGCAGCAGTCTTGAGCAGGCTGCTTCCGTACAGGAGGTGCTGGACCGTTACCTGTCTGTCAAGGAAAGGATATTACTCGATTACCATTTGTTGTTCGGCATTCATGAATGGGTGACGGACAAGCCCAGCAGCCTTAACCGGCAGGTGGGGGAACTGGTACATCAATCGGAGATCAGGTTTTTATCGCAGTTTATCCGCAAGGGGAAAGCCCTTGGTGAAATAGCGGACAAACATGATCCTGAAAAAACGGCCGACCTGTTGACGCACGTGTTGTTTGGTTTGTGGGTGATGTGGTGCAAATGGCAGGCCGCAGGTTTCGAACTTCAGCAAACAGATAATATCAAGGAATTCATGAACCGGGAAAGGATGGTGTTAGCCATATTTTTCCAGGGTTTAAGATAACGGACCCATCATCAGCCAGCTTTTTACTTCCCATTTTACTTACACCAGTATGTAGTCACATGAAAATGTAGCTCATCAGTTTTATTGACATATTGTAAACCTAAAAAATGTACGACAAATGAAACAATTGTACGTAATGGCCTTCCTGTGCCTTTTCGGAATTCAGTTTGCGGGCGCACAGGTGAAAAAAGGCAATGTGTTGGTGGGTGGATCTGCGGGGATCAAATTTGAGCAAGATAAGGCATTGGACTATAAAGCGGAGGGAACGACCTATACTTTTTCGCCAAAAGTAGGTTATGCAATAAGCGACAAATGGCTGGCGGGTGCATATGTAAGCGGAATTATCCTCAATGGGCAAAGCAGTATGGATGTCGGCGCGGTTAATATGATGGAGGGCATATTTGTGCGTAATTATCATAGGCTGGGCAATAAGCTGGCGCTGTTTGGCGAAGCTAACGTGGGATATTTTCACTCCGGTGTCAGATACAATGACGTAAAGCATACGGACAATAGAGGTATCCAGGTGGGCGTTTTTCCGGGCCTCAGTTATTTCGTGAGCAAACGGTTTGTATTGGATGGCACATTTGGTGGATTGTGGTATAGCTACGGCAAATTTGAAGACGTCATCAACCACCGTAAAACCACCAGTAATGGCATCAGTTTGAGCTTTTCAGAGGAATTTGAATTAGGTGTTTCGTTTCTTTTCTAATACTTCTTCAGGATGAAGAAATTAATTTTTGGCTCATCAATTATTGAATAATAAACCTAAAAATTGTACGACAGATGAAAAAGATGATTATTGTGGCCGTTCTGGGCCTTATCGGAACTCAGTTTGCTAATGCACAGGTAAAAAAAGGCAATGTACTCGTTGGCGGTAACGTAGGTATCTCCACCAACTCAGAAAAGAAGGATGGCGTTGATGGTAAAACAACCACTACTTCATTCAGCATCAGCCCTAAAGCTGGTTACGCGCTGAGCGACAAATGGATGGTAGGTGTATTTGTATCGTCAGAATTCAGCAATTCCAAAGACAAAACCGTAGAGCCGAACACCGAATTAAAATCCAACGTGATCGCTCCGGGTATATTCGTTCGTAACTATCACATGCTGGGCGAAAAAGTAGCCCTGTTTGGCGAAGCGAACGTAGCTTACGGCTTTGGTACTACCAAAAGCGGCGATACCAAAACTGCTTCCTTGAGCGGTATTGATGCGAACATCGTTCCGGGTATCAGCTATTTCGTGAACAAACGTTTTGTGCTCGAAGGCGTATTCGGCGGTATCAACTACAACAATACCAAAGACAAAAACGAAGGCACCGGCATTGAAACAACCAATAGTTCTTTCAATTTCGACTTCACAAAGAAATTCCGTGTAGGTGTTTCTTTCCTGTTCTAGTCTGATATTAGCGTTTTTTATAAGGGCATTGTCGTTGAAAGACAATGTCCTTTTTGTTTTTGGGCAGTTTGGCAGAGTTTTGGTAAAGAGTATAGGGAACTTAATCACCTACTGATGAAAAATAACCGGGTACACCTGCTGTTTATACTTGCTGTAACGCTGATCTTAGGCAGCTGTACGGTGTATCATGATGCGGACGGGCATAAGATACCGCCGGGCCAGGCAAAGAAAATGTATGGCACCAAATCGGCCAAACCTTTTGCACCGGGTCAGCAGAAAAAACAACATTAAGGAATCAAATACTTCAGTGATATGAAAACGGTATGGATAAAAAGTGCGGCAGCAGCCATGATGATATTTGCAGCGAGTTGCGCAGTGCCAAGGCCCCCGGCCCCGCCTGCAAGGCCGCCTAAACCTCCTACACCGCCCAGGCCGCCGCACGGCCCGATGATAGAGCAGGAGGCGCAGATCAAGGATATTACCATAGCATACCCTCACAGATAGCACTTGAAAAGAGAAAGGCTCCGGATACGGGGCCTTTCTTATTGATGTTTGTATCGCATGTAATGAAAAAAGGCCCCGGAATTCCGGAGCCTTTTCGTTTTCTACATATACATCTCAATATGTTTACCTGTTCATCGTGACCAGGAACTCTTCGTTGTTGCGGGTGCCGCGCATATGCTGCAGCATGAAGTTCATCGTTTCTTCCGTGTTCATATCCGCCAGGTGATTGCGCAGGATATAGATACGTTGCAGCATTTCTTTTTCCAGCAGCAGATCGTCGCGGCGGGTAGAAGATGCCGTAACGTCGATAGCGGGGAAAATGCGGCGGTTGGCCAGCCTGCGGTCCAGCGCCAGCTCCATGTTACCGGTACCTTTGAACTCTTCAAAGATCACCTCGTCCATTTTGGAACCGGTGTCTATCAAAGCGGTGGCAAGTATGGTGAGGGAGCCGCCGTTTTCAATCTTACGGGCAGCGCCGAAGAACTGTTTGGGTTTCTGCATGGCGTTTGCTTCCACACCACCGCTCAATACCTTACCGGAAGCGGGTGCCACGGTGTTGTGCGCACGCGCCAGGCGGGTGATGGAATCCAGCAGTATCACTACATCATGACCGCATTCCACCAGTCGTTTTGCTTTCTGCAAAGCGATAGCGGATACTTTCACGTGTTTTTCGGCCGGTTCGTCGAAAGTGGAAGCGATCACTTCCGCTTTTACGGAACGCTCCATATCCGTCACCTCCTCAGGGCGCTCATCGATCAGCACTACCATGAGATAGATCTCGGGGTGGTTGGTGGCGATGGCGTTTGCAACTTCTTTCAGCAGCATGGTCTTACCTACTTTAGGCTGCGCAACGATCAGGCCGCGCTGTCCTTTACCGATAGGTGTGAACATATCCATGATACGGGTGGAGTAGTTGTTCGAAGTGGTGGTGAGCGTCAGCTTTTCGAAGGGGAACAGCGGGGTGAGGTAATCGAAAGGCACGCGGTCGCGTACTTCTTCGGGAGATTTACCGTTGATGCTTTCCACTTTCAGCAGCGCGAAATACTTTTCACCTTCTTTCGGCGGGCGAACGGAACCGCGAACGGTATCGCCGGTCTTGAGGCCGAACAGTTTGATCTGTGAAGGAGAAACGTAAATATCATCGGGAGAGCTGAGGTAGTTGTAATCTGAAGAACGGAGGAAACCATAACCATCGGGCATCATTTCCAGTACGCCTTCACTTACGATCACACCATCAAACTCTATATTGAACACGGGTTCTTTCTTCGGGTATTTATGTCCGCCACCGGGCTGCGCTTTCGGCTGTATGATGGGTTCAGACACAGTAACGAAATCATCTTCGTCCTCGTCTTCTTCCGCTTCAGGCAGTGCAACTTCTTCTTCCTCTTCATCTGTTAAAGCAGGCAATACAATATCATCATCATCATCAAATGTGAGTGAAGGTATATCGAGGTCGATATCGAGCTTGCGCTTGGGTTGCGGTTGTGCCTGAACTTCTTCTTCTGGTTTGGAAACTTTTGCGGCGGGTGCGGCGGGTTTGCGTCCTCTTTTTGCGGCGGGTTTGTCTTCGGCGGAGTTAGGTTCTTCAGATGCTGCTGGGGCTGGTGCGGATTCTTCTTTTTTCGAGACAGGCTTTCGTTTTCGTCCTTTCTTTTCGTCTCCGTTTCCTTGCTGATCTTCTGAGGCTATCACCGCTTGTTTATCGAGTATTTTATAAATTAGTGCTTGCTTGTCCAGTTTTTTTGAGTTGGGAATGTCCAGCTTTTCTGCAATATCAAGCAGTTCAGGAACGAGCATGTCGTTCAATTGTAAGATGTCGTACATCATCTGCGTTTGTCAAATTTTAGAAGTGTCGAAAGGTGGGTACCACTGCATACCAACATCACCAATTAACAAATAATTGTTTTAAGTCAATAATAAAACTTTGATCGTTAAATTGATAGGGATCGATTTGAGTTAAGGACTGCTGATGAAGATGGCAAAAAAGGAACTTATCAGACAGATTGTAAGTACAAGATTAAAACAAGTTTTGCTATTCTCCAAAAAAATATTGATGCACCCCGCATAATGTATAGCGAAAAATTGTCAAGCCTGTAAACCGCTTCTGCCAACCATCTATCCTGCCACCAGCGCAAATAACCGGCCAAATATGCGCCGGTTTATCTATTTTTGCTGCTCAATAAAAAATTATCATTTATCATGAGCCAAAGAGTAAAGATCAAGCAGATTTTGCTTAGCGACAGAACAAACTATGAAGTAACGGTAAAAGGATGGGTACGCACCTTCCGCAATAACCAGTTTATAGCTCTGAACGATGGCTCTACCAATAATAATCTCCAGGTAGTGGTAAATGAAGCGGATATGGACCCCGCTTTATTCCGCCGGATCACCCGCGGGGCGGCCATTGCCGTTACCGGTGAGATCATCCCTTCCCTCGGCAAAGGCCAGAAAGTGGAACTGAAAACCGCCGTACTGGAGATCCTTGGCGATTGCGACGCGGAAGTGTATCCCATCCAGCCGCAGAAACAAAGCCTGGAATTCATGCGTGAAATAGCGCACCTGCGCTTTCGTACCAATACGTTCGGAGCCGTGTTCCGCATCCGCCACTCCCTGGCGTTCGCCGTTCACCAGTTCTTCAACGAAAAAGGTTTTGTATACCTGCATACGCCCATCATCACCGCATCAGACGCGGAAGGCGCCGGCGAAATGTTCCGCGTAACCACGCTGGATATGAAAAAACCGCCGCTGAATGAAAAAGGCGAGATCGATTATAAAGAGGATTTCTTCGGCCGTGCCACCAACCTCACCGTGTCCGGCCAGCTGGAAGGAGAGCTGGGCGCCATGGCTTTCGGCGACATCTACACTTTCGGCCCCACTTTCAGGGCTGAAAACTCCAACACCGCGCGCCACCTCGCGGAATTCTGGATGATCGAGCCGGAAATGGCGTTTTATGAACTGAAGGACAATATGGACCTGGCGGAAGAGTTCATCAAATACGTGATCCGTTATTCGCTGGAGCATAACCGCGAAGACCTGGACTTCCTCGCGCAGCGCCTCCTGGATGAAGAAAAACAAAAACCGCAGGCGGACCGCAGCCCGATGGGCCTGATCGAAAAGCTGGAATTTGTGCTGAACAACGAGTTCATGCGTATCACTTACACGGAAGCGATAGACATCCTGAAGAACAGCAAACCCAATAAGAACAAGAAATTCCAGTTTCCCGTGGAAGAATGGGGCACCGATCTCCAAAGCGAACATGAGCGTTACCTGGTGGAAAAACACTTCCAGAAACCCGTGATCCTGACGGATTACCCGGCCGCTATCAAGAGTTTCTACATGAAACAGAACGAGGACGGCAAAACCGTTCGTGCCATGGACATCCTGTTCCCCGGCATCGGCGAGATCGTGGGCGGCAGCCAGCGTGAAGAGAACTACGACAAGCTGGTGAAAAGAATGGAAGAGCTGCAAATCCCCGTGGAAGAACTCTACTGGTACCTGGATACCCGCCGCTTCGGCACCGCGCCGCACGCCGGTTTCGGGCTGGGCTTCGAACGGCTGGTGCTGTTCGTGACCGGCATGACGAACATCCGCGACGTGATCCCTTTCCCGCGTACGCCCAAGAGCGCTGAATTTTAATTATCACCTGATTGAAGGATACCCGAAACGTCCCGCCATTACGGCGGGACGTTTTTTATTGGTTTGACCGCTGACTTAAATACCCCTTAAATGAGATTTTATGGAAACGGCCATCCCGCGCATCTAATGTGTAATTGAGCAAAACCAATACAGTGTGTGTAATTACCGGTGGCGGGTTGTCGCACCCGCTGCCGGTAAATCCCTTCACCCTTAAAACCTTTCCACATGGCTGAGATGAACACTTCCTCCGAAAGCGGCCGCCGCAGGGGCGGCCAGCGCAGTAAAAAATTATCCACCCGCGTGGATATGACGCCGATGGTAGATCTCGGCTTCCTGCTCATTACCTTTTTTATGCTTACCACCACCCTTTCCAAACCCAAGGCATTGCCGCTGATCATGCCCGCTGATGGCGACGCGACGCCTGTGCCCGAAAGCAAGTCGCTTACGCTGCTGGTGGAGAACGACAATACGGTGTCCTGGTACGAAGGCCTGTTTGTGGACGCTGAAAACAAAACAGCCTTGAACCGCAGCAACTTTTCCGTTCAGTCCGGCATCGGCAACGTGATACGCGATAAACAGCGCAGGGTGGCCAAAGCCTATGGCGATCCGGAACAATTGATAGTAATGATCAAAGTGGCGGAAGGCGGCAGTTACCGCAATATGGTGGATGCGCTGGACGAGATGAAGATCAACCGTGTGGCCCGTTATGCGGTGGTGGACATAACAGATGAAGAAGCAAAAATGTTGACGGAATAAGCGTGCGCGCTCAGGTGAATTTGCCTTACCTTAGTATTCCTAAAAAAATACTGATATGGCAACCGTTAATTCCATCCCCTCCGTTGACCTGGCGGACTTCACTTCCGGAGATCCCGCGCGTAAAGCAGCATTTGTTGAACAGTTGGGCAAGGCCTATGAAGAGGTAGGTTTTGTGGCCGTCAGGAATCACGGCATCCCGGCGGACCTGATAGCGGACCTGTACAAATACGTACAGGAGTTTTTCTCACAGCCTTCCAGCACCAAAAGCAAATATGAAATACCGGAGCTGGCCGGCCAGCGCGGGTATACTTCCTTCGGAAAAGAACACGCAAAAGGATTTGACGCGCCGGACCTGAAAGAGTTTTTCCAGTTCGGGCAAAGCGTGGAAGACAACGATCCCATCAAATCGGAATACCCGGAGAATGTGCAGGTAAATGAACTGCCGGAATTCACGCCCACGTTCTTCAAAGCCTACCGTGCTTTTGAAACTTCCGGTACGTCGCTGCTGCAGGCTATTGCGATCTATCTCGGGCTGGATGAACATTATTTTGACAACAAGGTACATAACGGTAATTCCATTCTCCGCGCGATCCATTACCCGCCTATTACACAGGAGCCTAAGTCCGCGATAAGGGCGGAGCAGCATGAGGACATCAACCTCATCACCCTGCTGGTGGGCGCATCGGCAGACGGTTTGCAGATACTGGACAAAAAAGGCGAGTGGGTGCCCGTCACTTCCCTGCCGGACCAGATAGTGGTGAACGTGGGAGATATGCTGCAAAGACTGACGAACAACCGCCTGAAATCCACCACCCACCGGGTGGTGAACCCACCCCGTGAAATGTGGAACACCTCCCGGTATTCCATCCCGTTTTTTCTGCACCCGAAATCCAACATGGATCTCACCTGCCTGGAAGGATGCGTGGATGCGCAACACCCAGCGGAGTTTCCGCCGATCACCGCCGGGGAATACCTGGATGAACGGTTGAAGGAAATAGGCCTGAAAAAATAAACGGAAGCCGGGACGATGATCCCGGCTTTTTTCATGCGGAATGAACAGGCTGCATACGGAGAACAGGAATGAATAAACTGAACAGCCGCTGAATGAAGCCCCCTGCTTAATTTGCGGGGCATGTTACCAACCATACTTACTGAGCTGTCCGTTTCAGACATGAGAACTATTACCGGCGGAAAAGCAGATGACTACGTGGAAGCCGCTACAGGCCTGCCCACGCTTCCCCCTGTGAAGTTCGATTCCATACCCGACCTGACGAAAGAAATGACGGCACCGCAGGAAGAAGAGGAGAAAAAAAAGAAAAAAGGCCAGGGTTAGGCCTTACATCCTTGCGTTCGGTTGTTTTTGCGTAGCCAGCAGGCTTGTAGCTTCGTTGGAAGAAATGCCCTGCCCGTTGAAGAGACGGGAGAAATAAGCCACCATGGCCGGTGAGAGCCTGAACTCGTTATACGGGAAGTTCATGAAGTAACTGTGCTGCCAGCCCACCATGTCGTGAAAGTTAATATAGACGGCATTTTCAGCGCGCATCTTCTTTCCGCTCTTTTCGCCCAGTTGTTTGCGCATGGTCAGAAAATGCGCACCTTTCAGCTGAAGATCCCGGCGGTTGTAATGCACATATACCTGTTTGGCAAACTTTATCTGTTCCACCCATTCCGCATGCCCCCTGGAAGGTACACAGGCGGCGTTGATCACGAGGTTGTCCACAAACGGTTCCCCGTTGATACTGCTGATGTCGTGATGCCGCATCATCTGTTCGAGGATAATATTACCCATACTGTGGTAAAAAGTGCTGAGCTTCACGCCGCTGATCCATTCTTCACCCCGTTGTTTCGCGTCCCTGAATTCATGCAGCAGTGAAAGGTATTGCCCGGCGGAAAGACTGGCGTTGTTGCGGGCGAACTTAAAGTTCTTGGACGGTTTATAAGTGGTGTTGATGCTGGCGTAGTCGAACATCACCACATTCACATTATACTGGCTGCTCATCAGCTGCGCCCGCTCCACGTTGGACGTGAATATCTTGCCCATGCCTTCAGCGTATACCACGATATCTTTTTTCACGGGAAGGTGCTGCATGGCTTCCTGCAAGGTGTTTTCCTTATACACATTCCATTTGCCGTCTATTTTTTCGAGGAAAAAGTATTTGAGGGAGGCCGTATCCAGGAATTCGTCCACGAAGCGGAGGCTTTGGGGATGGATGTACCGGTTCGAGACAAATACCAGGCAGGTATCGCTGTGCATAAAAGGTTCGAGGGTTTCCGGCTGGAGAGCGAACCGGGACCAGGACTCATTGCTATTGTAAACGGTTAACTGCGCCCGGGCTGTTACGATATTGACAATGAGGAGGAAGGTTATCAAAAATCGCTTCATAAACTACGATTGTGCTGTCTTTTCATAAACGCCTAAACGAAGGCATTTGTTCTGCTTATTTAACCTTTGCAAGTTTTATGCCTGCCGGTAAGTGTGGTACAAACCCTTGTGCCGGTTCCCATGTTCCATGTAATCAGTACCTTCGCGCAGCCGGAGATGGTTTTTTTTCACTATTTTTCGGTTCGGGTAGTTGAAACTTATACCAGTGTTTTTACGTCACATTTCGTTTCTGAAGGCAGTTTTTTTGCATAGCATCACCGCTTTCGGGGGTCCGCAGGGGCACCTGGCAATGATGATGAAAACGTTTGTGCAGCAACGCAGGGATGTTACGGAAAAGGAATTAATGGAATACAACGCGTTCTGCCAGCTGCTGCCCGGCGCTTCTTCTTCGCAAACGCTTACCCTCATCGGCTACAAAAGGGGCGGCATACCCCTGGCCGTGGTCACCCTCATGATATGGATCACCCCCGCCTGCCTGCTCATGGGCTCCCTGAGTTTCCTGCTGCAGTTCATGGACAAGCGGGCGCTGGATGTGGATATATTCAAATACGTACAACCCATGGCGGTCGGATTCCTGGCTTTTGGGGGGCTGCGCGCTTACCAGATCAGCATCCGCAGCCTTGCTACCCTGGGTATTATGGCCGTGGCCCTGCTGGCCGCCGTGTTCATCAAATCGCCCTGGTTGTTTCCCGCCCTCATCGTCCTGGGAGGTATCATTTCAAATTTCAGCGACAAACGTATTCCGGACCTGAATGAGCCCAAAAAGAAGATCCAGTGGGGCAACCTCTGGCTTTTTGCCCTGATCTTCATTTTGGCCGGTTTCCTTTCGGAATTGGCGCGTACCAATAACTGGATCACCCGGAGGCCTTTTAACCTTTTTGAGAACTTCTACCGTTTCGGCAGCCTGGTGTTCGGCGGCGGGGATATCCTTATCGCGATGATGCTGGAGCAGTACGTACAGCGTACCAAATCCATGTTTATGAGCGCGGAGGAGCTGCTTACCGGCGCGGGTATCATGCGGGCCATGCCGGGGCCTACCTTTTCGGTGTCCGCGTATGTGGGGGGAATGGTGATGCGCAACCTGGGGCCGGGCTACCAGTTCCTGGGCTGCCTGCTGGCACCCATTGCGATCTTTTTACCGAGCATGCTGCTGGTCCTGTTCTTTTTCCCGATCTGGAACAATCTTAAAAAACATGTGATCATTTACCGCGCGCTGGAAGGTATCAATGCGGTGGTGGTGGGTATTATGTGGGCGGCTACGTTTATCCTGTTCACGTCCATAGACGGCACCTGGTACAACTGGGCCATTATGCTCAGCACCCTGGCCCTGTTATGGTACTCAAAGCTGCCGTCTCCCTTTATCGTTCTGGCCTGTCTGCTTGCTGGCTGGCTGCTTTAGCTCTGCTTCCAGATGGCCGACAGTTCCTTTTTCCTTCTTTCCGTTACCTCCAGCATGGTTTTATTCCTGAGCCAGAGCCTGTGCTCGTCCTGGTCTATTTTCTGAATGTGCGGCAGCTGTACCATCTGGTGATTGTTCACCTGGAAAAACCGCATGGCGGCAAACAGCTCCGTGTAATACCTGAAAGGTCGGGGGCTGTGAAGGGCTGTGCCGTCCGCCAGATAAAACACGGTCTTTTCGGTGAGGCCTTCCAGGTAACAGATGTCCTCCACGCTTACGACGTTTTCTTCTCCTTCGGCGGCGGGCAATACGAGCTGGCGCATTTCGCCGGCGGGTTTGCCAAAATTGCTCAATAATACATCGTACCGCTCCTGCCGGTGCGGCCGCTGGATGCGGGCGGTCACGGCGCTTACGGCCTGCAGCAGGCTTTCTTTATCTATCGGCTTCAGTATCAGCTCCACTTCGCTGAGGCGGATGGTGTGCAGGAAACGTTTTTCAAAAGCGGTTACAAAAATGGCTTCGAAAGTGGCGTCGTATGCGCCCGCGAGCACGTCAAAGCCGGTGCCGTCAGGCATTTCAAGGTCAAGAAATACCAGCTGGGGTTTATGCAGGCGGATCTGCTCGATGCCCTCTCTGCAATTGGCTGCTGAAGACACTGCCTCGATCTCCGGACAATACTTGTTCAGCATCAGCGAGATAATATCCCTGCTGTTCCGTTCGTCGTCTATAATTACTGCGCGGATCATAACATTATTTAGTTGTGGCACAGGTCAGCTAAAGCTGGGGTATCAGTACCCGGATAACGGTACCGCTGTCGTTGGCCTGCTTTTTTGATTTATCGATGATCTCTATCTGGATCCCGGTATTATACATTTTGTTCAGCAGCTCCGCCCGGTTCAGGCTGATCTCCATACCCTGGCTCTGGTGATGCCCGGGCAGGCTGCGCAATGCGCGTGACCGCTCTATGCCGATGCCGTTATCTTCTATTACACATTCCAGCATATCGCCGGCCAGCATATTGAAGCGGATCACCAGCAGGCCGGAGGAGTGGTCTTCGTTGATCATCCCGTGTTTAACGGCATTTTCCACGTAAGGTTGCAGCAGCATGGCCGGCACTTCCAGCTCGGCGGTGGCGATGGAGGGGTCTGTGAGTATCTCGTAGCTCATCTTTTGCTCAAAACGCATCTTCTCCAGTCCAAGATAAGTATTTAAGTAAGTTATTTCGTCCGCCAGCGTGATAAAGTTGCGGCGGGAGAAATCCAGCGTTTTGCGGATGAGGTATGAAAAATCTGAAAGATATTTCTGTGCGTGCTCGTAATCCCGCTGCATGACGAACAGCTGGATGGAGTTGAGGCAGTTGAAAATGAAATGGGGGTTGATCTGCGCGCGGATGGCCTTCAGCTCTATCTCCGCGAGTTTTTTGCTGTATTCGACGTCCAGCTGAAGTTTCCGCTGCTCTTCCAGCTCCATTTTTTTGCGCAGGATCTCCGTGGTCTGTTCTTTCACCAGTTCTTCCAATTGCTCGTTCAGCTTGCGCTGCAGCTCTTTGTTTTTGTTGAGCTGTTTGATGAGCATTTCCTGTGTCTTTGTTTTTTCCTGGTGCACCAGTTTGTTCCGGTAGCTGAGCCCGGCCGCGAAAAACAAAGCCTGTAGCAGCACGCCCAGCACCAGCACATTGTAAGGCCCTACCAGCTCGGGCAGCGGGGTGAACGATACCGGCTCGTTGTTGTTCAGGAAAGCCCAGATCGTGAGCAGGTACAGGCTGATGGACCCGAACAGGTAAAAGCGGATCAGTGGGTGGTGCCGCGTTCTGCGTGCCAGTGCTATAAAGGAGATGCCAAAAGGGATGAGTGTGATAAAGTAGGTCCAGGTGTAGATCATGGCGGGCGCCTGGAAGTTGCCCATGGCGATCATGGCGATACATACGAGAATGAGGATGCCCGTAACCATGGCGCCGTAACGGTAGATCTTTTCCATGAGGGGGTAACGCTCCCGCAGGCTGAGGAACATGTTGCCGAAAAGCATGTACATAAAGTAAAAGCAGAACAGCAGCGCCGGGATGTCCCAGTAAAACTTGAACATCGGGCAGAAATGGAAAAATGAAAGCTGGAAAGGTTTTGTTTCGAGCCGCAAAGTAAAAAAGAGGATCAGCCCGAGCAGGTAAGCCGCAAAGTACAGCGAGGAACGGTCCGGCAGCTGGGTATAATTGATGACGGTAATGCTGAGCAACACCAGCAGCATGCCGATGAGGATCTGTATCACGAGTACTTCGCCCTTGTACTGGTCTGTTTGTGTATGGTGAAATTCCGCCTTGTGAATGGGGTCGTAAAGTACAGGCAGGAATTCGTTTTCGCGGTAAAAGCGGTTGAGGATGTGCACGTAAAAGGTGCGGGTCTCTCCCGCGCGTACATGCAGGGGGAAGGTGTAATGGTTCCAGCGCTCCACGTCCCCGCGGTCCACCATCAGGCCGGTATGCATTTGCAGGGTGGGTTTGCCGGCGGCATCCGTGGTATAAAAGCTAATGTCGTCGTGCCATCCGGTGAAAAGATATACCAGTGAATCCACCTGCCCTGAATTCCGGATTTTCAGGTTGAGCCATACATTGTTGACGCTGCGGAGGGCTTTTTTGCGGGGATGGAATATTGTACTGTCCGGGTAGAAGGGAGTTTGTGGCAGATTCTCCGCGGTGAGCCTGCCGGTGCGGTCTGTAAAGGACCAGGTATACGTACGGGTGTCCACCCCATTGACGGGATGGGAAAAATCGATGGAGAGTGTGTCCTGTGCGGCCGCTCTGGATAGGGGGTAAAGGGAGCAACAAAACAACAGGCCGAATAATAGAAACCGGTTCACTTAAGTGCTGGTATTAGGATGATGCATACATTTCGTCTATCGCTTTTGCCAGCGCACGGTCTTTGTCTGTCACTGTATTCCCCGCGCTGTGTGTGTTCAGCCAGATCTCCACCTTGTTATAAGTATTGGTCCAGGTGGGGTGATGGTCCATCTTTTCCGCGGTGAGCGCAACACTGGTCATAAAAGCAAAAGCTTTGCGGAAGTCCGCGAACTTAAATGCGCGGTAGAGATGTTGATCTGTTTCCTGCCACATATGATTGATTTTTAGATCATAACGTGTTTTAAACAAGGCACTAGAAGATCAGGTTGATCTTGTTTTTAATGTCTTTCATATCCAGCAGGGTTACCAGCTGCACCGTTTCCACCTTCCTGCACTGTTCTGTCAGCAACTTCACATCAGCGGCCTGGTAATAATTCCCTTTGATCAGCCAGATATAGTCTACGTGTTTCAGTTCCGGCAGTAAAAACTCAGCTTTACAGTGATTGTTATAAAAATAGTGGGCCGCCGATTTGGTCAGCTCCTGGTATTCGAACACTGTAAAGTAATAGGAACGCCGGTTTTTGGTGAGATTGATCTCCAGGGAATTGTTCACCCTGAGGTCGAACCCCAGCTGTTTGTTGATCTGCCAGCACACCTGGTAGTCCCGGGCCTGGGAGACGATCCCGGCCAGCCAGGTATCCTCGAAAAAGTCTTCCACCAATTGCTCCTGATCCAGCTTGAGTTTGAGTACTGACATATTTAAAAGTAAACGGGACCCGTAATGATGTAAAGGTATTGAAAGTAAATAAAGCCGCTATGGTTTCTTTTTGGGGAGCGGCGGGTTCCAGAACACCTTGTCGAAATCCTGCACCTGGTTATCTTTCACCTTTATACCTTCGGCCTCCAGCAGCTCCTGCATGAGCGTGGGGGTGGCAAAGTGAGCGGCGCCGGTAAGCAGTCCTTTGCTGTTCACCACGCGGTGCGCCGGCACGGGTTTGGGGGCGGAGCCCGCGGCGTTCATGGCCCAGCCTACCATGCGGGCGGACAGGCGGATGCCCGCTCTTTCGGCGATGGCGCCATAACTGGTCACGCGCCCTTTCGGGATGCGTCTTACGATGGCATACACCGTATCGAGGAAGTTAGGCTCCTTTTTGGGCTTTGCGGGCTTCGAGGAGACGGCTTTTTTTATCTTCGGGGACATTTTCATAATCAAAAGGGCAATGCAGGCAGCCATTTCCGCAACAAAATCCGCGCTCCCGGTGATACTTTTCCGTGAGCACTACATATCCCTGCGCGTTGTAATAAAAATCAATATTCTCTTCCAGCTGCTTCTTCATCGGTGTCCAGGTTTACCGCTTTCCAGTCTATCGGCTCCGCGGGCAATACAAATTTAAGGAACCGGATGGTTCTGCCATCGGCCAGGTGCATGCCTTCGTAATAGGTCTGGATGCGCAGCAGCGGCGAAATTTCCGCCTGTGCGTATACATCCGGTATATCGATGAGCTTTTCACAGCCGGTTTTGGCGATCACCATGCGGGTGAAGTCGTACAGCTCGGTAGAATCCGTTTTCAGGTTGATGGTGCCTCCCGGGGCGAGTATCTGCTGGTACAGTGCCAGGAAACGCGGGTGAGTAAGGCGTTTTTTGGCTTTGGACTGGCGCAGGAACGGGTCGGGGAAGGTGATCCAGATGTCTTTTACCTCTCCGGGCGCGAAATAGTCGGTAAGGGCCTCTATCTGGGTGCGGAGGAAGGCGACATTGGCCAGGTTGCTGTCGAGGGCGGTTTTTGCGCCTTTCCAGATGCGGTTGCCTTTGAGGTCCACCCCGGTAAAGTTCTCTTCCGGGAATAGTTTTGCCAGGCCAAGGGTATAATCTCCTTTACCGCAGGCCAGCTCCAGGGTGAGGGGGTGGTTATTGCCAAAGTGTTTGCCCCAGGCGCCCTGCATGTCTTTCGGGTAGATCAGCACATTGGGAAATGTCTCGATCTCGGCGAATCGTATAAGTTTTTTGTGTCCCATGAAGGGGCAAAAGTAATGAAAATGAGGGTGATGGTGCAAGGAAGGGTATTGGAATGCTTTTACATAAAGGTTGGACAAAGGCAGGCCTGCTGTTGCGATGCCGTCAGGATAAGGTATTGATAAACCATCTTTAAAGGGTAGATAAAGCATAGATAAGGCATATCTTATAGATATGCCTTATCTATGGGATATATATGGGATATCTATGGGACATATATGCCTTATCCCTACTCTAGCATAGTACTATGGCCACTTTGCAGCAATTCTAAGATAAAAGTAAGAGGAAGGAGGTGTGGAAGGGGGTGTAAAAGGTGGTCTAAAGGTCCGCTCAAAGCGGATGCAAGGCATGAGTTGGGGCTAAATTTGCCCGGCCGGGCAAAAAAAAAGCGTACAAGTATCAAACTTATACGCTTCTTTTGCTGTAGGAGTAGGATTCGAACCTACACGAGGCAGTTAGCCATAGCACAAATAAGATTAGTGGTCAACCCATTACGCTACGTTTATCCCGTTATCCTCACCCCCGAGACGAGAGGGCATGTCTGCCAATTCCATCACCCCACAAAGTTGGAATTCCACGGATGCGGCAACCTCTTTTAAGCTGCTTTTCCACCCGGATTGGAATGGTTGTTTTCAACGATTATGATGCAAATCTAAAGAGAGAGGGTATTTTTTGCAAATATTTTAATAGAAATTTTGGAAATTTCGATATTTTTTAAATATTTGCATGTAAGTTTAAAACATTCAAAAACAATTTGTCAAAATGAGCCACAATTTGAATATTGACAAACTGGACCTACAGATCATCAGCGAGATGATGTCTAACGCTGAAATCTCCTATGCAGACCTTGGAAAGAAACTCTTTGTTTCAGGGGGTACGATCCACGTACGCATGAAAAAACTGCAGGAGCTGGGTATAGTTAAAGGTACAAGATTACATGTAGATTTAAAAATGATCGGCTATGATGTGATCGCCTTTATCGGGATTTTCCTCGAAAAAAGCTCCCTTTATGATTCAGTAGCCAAGGAATTGCGTAAAATGCCAGAGATCGTAAGGCTCAACTATACTACCGGCAGTTACAGCATGTTCGCGGAGATCATTTGTAAAGACATTACCTCGCTTCGCCGTGTACTGCACGACGAACTGCAGAAGATCAAAGGGATTGAACGCACCGAAACATTTATTTCGCTTGAAGAAAGTTTTACGCGTACCATCAATGTCGTTGAGTAACAGGTACAGTTCCACAGTTATGAGCAAAGACAAAAAGGATGGCGGCTTCCGCCACCCTTTTTGCCGTTTTTGGGCCTGACTATTTGCAGCAGTATTTTTTATTGAAAACCGAGCCGCTGCCCCATTTCATGGCTCAGCACAGGCAGCTTTCTCCGCTCAATCAGGAAACTGGTGAGCCGCGCTATTTCCGCGAAGATGAAATGTTTGTCCAGCGCGCCTTTCAGGTAGTCTTTCCCCGTGCTGCCTCCCGTGCCGATGCGGGAGCCGATCATCCTGTGCACCATACTCATGTGGCGGTAACGCCAGGTGCTGAGCTGTTCGTCAATTTCCAGCAGGCTGTTCAGCACCTGGAAAGGCAGCTGCAGCAATGGATAACCGCGGTAAAGCATGATGAACAGGGCCGCGCGGCAGGCTTTCGGGGAAAGGTTCCTTTCGCCCCCCGCGTTCGCGTCCGCAAATACGGTGTTGAAATATTCCCGGTTGTCTTTCTCCGCCTCCGCGAGGCCGCCGCTGTACAGCTGCCGGTAATCCTGCCAGAAGATATGCTCCGGGCCCGCTTCCACGGGCGTTACGGCTTTGTAGTTCGTCCAGTTGCCGGGCTCTTCAAAGAAGGGCATTCTTTCCAGCCATTCGTTCAGCAGGGTGAGGATGCTTTTTTCATTTTCCGCTTTGCGGATGATGTCTATCTTGTCCTGCTTCAGCTGCGAGATGTAATACTCCTGCCCGAAACGCTGCTTGTATTGCAGGCCCAGCCTTGCTTCCAGCGCCTTGAACTGCCAGCTCTGGAACCCGGATGCCGGGCGCAGCATATCGCGGAAATCGAGGAAGTCCATGGGCGTCATGGTTTCCATCACGTCTATCTGGTGTACCAGTAACTTCAGGATCGTGACCATCCGCGAGAGGCGGTGCACAACGGTTTGCAGTTCCGGGGAATTGTCGTTCACAGCGGGTTTGCTCATGATCTCCGCAACGGAATCCACTTCGTACAGCAGTTGTTTGAACCATAGTTCATACGCCTGGTGGATGATGATAAAAAGCATTTCGTCGTGCGCGGGAAGCTGATGTTTGTCGCTTTCCGGGAACTGGGCGTTCAGGATGTTCTCCAGTTGTAAATAGTCGCCGTATTGCACATTCGTATTCGTCATGTGATTAAAGTAATGGGTAAGGTGATACAATAGGCCCTTTGGGGCCGCCTAAAAATTAATAACGGACGGGAATGTGCTCAGGTTGGGCTTTTGATGATATTCTTCCAGATATTCATGTGGCGGGTGAATTTAGAGGGAGGGAGTTTTGCCGCCATCTACCGGCAGGTTGATACCGGTGATGTAAGAAGCGGCGGGTGAAGCGAGAAAAGCCACGGCTGCGCCAAATTCCGCCGGGTCGCCAAAACGCTGCATGGGTATTTCCAGCCGCCATTCTTCCGCGACGGATTCCACGGGCACGCCCCGCATTTCCGCATTGGTCTTAAAGATGCTGCGCAGGCGGTCTGTTGTCATGGAGCCGGGCAACACATTGTTCACCGTGATGCCGAAAGGCGCCAGTTCGGTTGCCAGGGTTTTGGCCCAGCTGGCCACGGCGGCACGGATGGTATTGGACACGCCCAGGTTCTTCAGCGGTGTTTTTACCGAAGTGGAGATCACCTGGATGATCCGGCCGTAGCCGCTGGCTTTCATGCCGGGCTCCACAGCCTGGGCCAGTATCTGGTTGCACACCACGTGCATTTCGAAGGCTTTTATAAAAGCGCCGCCTTCGGCTGCAAGGATGGGGCCGCCGGAAGGACCGCCGGTATTGTTGACAAGAATGTGCACGATCTGCCCGTCTGTAATGGCCTGGATAGTGGCTTTTACATTTTCGGGTTTGTTAAAATCGGTGACAAAGTAATTGTGCCGCTGGCCCTGCGTGGTATCCAGTGACGCGACGGCCGCCGAGAGGCTTTGTTCGTTGCGCGCCAGCAGGATGCAGGAAGCGCCCAGCAGGGCGAGTTCTTTGGCGGAAGCCAGCCCCAGGCCCTGGGATGCTCCGCATATCACGGCGGTTTTACCTGTCAGCGAAAGATTCATGCCGTAAAAGTAAGGAATCGGGCGTTGTAAGAATGCAGCGTAAAGATTTTTCATTAAGTTTGCATGAGCTTGACTGCACACATAGCCGTTCCGCACCCGGGTTTTTTTGTTACTTCGCGGATGAACGGCTGGTAATCAATCACTTTTTACGGATTTTACTTAAATTACAGCAATGGAATATAATACCGCCCGCAACCATCTGATCATGCGCGAGTATGGAAGAAATGTACAGCGGATGATCGAACACATCCTGACCATTAAGGACCGCGAGCATCGCCAGCAACAGGTAATGGCCGTGATAGAGCTGATGGGCACCCTTCAGCCGCATCTCCGCAATGTGGAAGATTTCAGGCATAAGCTGTGGGACCACCTTTTCCTCGTTTCTGACTTTAAGCTGGACGTGGATTCTCCCTATCCGATCCCCACGCGCGAAACCCTGCGCGCGAAACCTGACCGCCTGCCCTATCCCAAAAAATACCCGCGCAACCGCCACTTCGGCAAAAACCTGGAAATGGTGATAGACAAGGCCATCGCGGAAGACAATCCCGAGATGAAGGAAGGTTTTACCCAGGTGATCGGCAACTACATGAAGCTGGCTTACAGCAACTGGCATAAAGAAAGCGTACACGACGATGCGATCAAAGGAGAGCTGGGCGCTATCACCGGCGGAAAGCTGCAATACCAGCCGGGCCTGAGCAGCGCCAGCAGCAACGCCATTCCCGTAAACGCCCCTTCGTTCAACAACTACGCAGGCGAGCAGCAGCAGTTCCGGTCCGGCGGTTCCGGCCAGGGCGGCGGCAGCCAGAAACGCAAAGCGTATCAGCAGAACAAGTTCAAGCAGAACCCGGGAAAAAGCAATAAACACAACAAACACAACAAAAACAGGAAATAAGTGAGCAGCGCTTTCGAAGTACGAGGCGGCAACCGCCTGAAAGGAGAAATTATACCGCAGGGAGCAAAGAACGAAGCATTACAGATCATCAGCGCGGTACTTTTAACACCTGAAAAAGTAACCATCAGCAATATCCCGGACATCCTGGATGTAAACCTGCTGATAGAGCTTCTGGGGGACATCGGGGTGAAGGTGAACCGCGTAAGCCGCGCCACCTGCGAGTTTCAAGCCGATGACATCGATTTTGTATACCTCGAAAGCCCGGAATTCAAAAAGAAATCAGGCCGCCTGCGCGGTTCCGTTATGATGGCGGGGCCCCTGCTCGCAAGGTTCGGCAAAGCATACATCCCCAAACCGGGCGGCGATAAGATCGGCCGCCGCAGGCTGGACACACACGTGATCGGCTTCGAAAAACTGGGGGCAGCCTTCGTGTACGATACGGACGACAATTACTTCCGCCTTGAGGCCAAAACCGGTCTTAAAGGTACTTATATGCTGCTGGACGAACCTTCAGTGACCGGCACGGCAAACATCGTGATGGCCGCCGTGCTCGCACAGGGCGTTACCACTATTTACAACGCAGCCTGCGAGCCTTACCTGCAGCAGCTTTGCAAAATGCTCAACAGCATGGGAGCAAAGATCACCGGCGTTGGCTCCAACATGCTCAACATCGAAGGCGTGAGCGGCCTGAAAGGCTGCAGCCACGCCATGCTGCCGGATATGATCGAGATCGGCTCCTTCATTGGCCTTGCCGCCATGACGCAGAGCGAGATCACCATCAAAGACGCAGGCATACAGCACCTGGGCGTGATCCCTGAAAAGTTCCGCCAGCTGGGCATCCAGCTGGAGATCAGGGGAGATGATATTTACATCCCCGCGCAGGACAGCTACGAGATCCAGACATTTATCGACGGCTCCATTTTAACCATATACGACAATCCCTGGCCCGGCTTTACGCCGGACCTGCTGAGCATTGTGCTGGTAGTGGCCACACAGGCCAAAGGCAGCGTGCTCATTCACCAGAAGATGTTCGAGAGCAGGCTGTTCTTTGTGGACAAGCTGATAGACATGGGCGCGCAAATCATCCTCTGCGACCCGCACCGTGCGGCCGTGATCGGCCTCGGAAGACAACATCAGCTCAGGGGCATCACGATGAGCAGCCCGGACATCAGGGCGGGGGTATCCTTGCTGATCGCAGCGCTGAGCGCGGAAGGCAAGAGCACGATCCATAATATCGACCAGATCGACCGCGGTTATCAGTACATTGATGAACGCCTGCGGAACCTGGGAGCAGACATCAAGCGCGTGTAAATCATAACATGTCATCACACAAGATCATTATCGTTACCGCGCCTTCGGGGGCAGGTAAGACTACCATTGTAAAAAGGCTGCTGGGCGAAATGCCACAGCTGGCCTTTTCCATTTCCGCCGCCACCCGTTCCCCCAGGGAATGCGAAGTGCACGGAAAGGATTATTATTTCATGAGCCCGGAGGAGTTTCAGCAGCATATCGAGCAGAACGATTTTGCCGAATACGAAATGGTATATGCCGGGAAGTATTACGGTACGCTGAAAAGCGAGCTGGAACGCATCTGGGGCAATGAACAATACCCGATGGTGGATATAGACGTAAAAGGGGCGCTCAGCATCCGGGAGAAATACCATGGCAAGGCGCTCACTATCTTTATCCAGCCCCCTTCCCTGGACGCACTCCGCGTCCGGCTGAGCGAAAGGGGCACGGAAACCCAGTCCTCCCTGGACGAAAGGTTGGGCAAAGCCCGCTACGAACTGTCATTTGCCCGGGAATTTGATCACATTGTGGTGAACGAGGACCTGGAAAAGGCATATGCCGAGGTAAAGGCGATCGTGGAGAATTTCCTGGACTGATTGGCCGGGATTTTGAGAGGGATGCCGGTAACTGACCCCGCCGGAGAACATTCCGGGGCTGACGAGCGTTATTGATCAGTTGGCCGCGCGGGCTTTGAGCTAATTTCATATCTTTGTTTGGATGGATATTTATACGATTGTTTTACTGGTTATAGTGATCCTTGTGGCTGGCTTCTTTGCCGGTATGGAAACCGCTTTCGCCAACGTGAACAGGCTGAGTATCGAACTGAAGAAAAAACAGGGCCGGGCTACCGGCAAGATACTTTCCGGCTTTAACGAACACCCCGCCCGCTTCCTGGCCACCAGCCTCATCGGCCTCACCATCAGCATCGTGATCTACAGTATGCTGGTAGCCGGCTGGATAGATTCGCTCTGGGCAATGGTGGTACCGCCGGCTACCCTGGAAAATATCGTGGTGGTAACGCTGCTCGTGGAAATACTGGTAGCCACGCTGCTGATGCTTTTCTTCGGGTTCTTTATTCCCCGAAGCATTTTCCGCTCCCGCCCCGAAGCCCTGCTGGGTTTCTTCGCACTGCCCATTTCCGTGCTTTCCAAGCCGCTGTATATACTTGGCAACCTGCTGGAGTCCGTTTCCGAATGGATACTGAAATACCTGTTCAACGTGCGTATTACGGAGAATAAAAGCTCCTTTGCCCGCGTGGATGTCGAATATTTTACCCGCCAGAGCCAGCAGCACATGGGCGAAGGCCAGGAGCTGAACACCGAGCTGTTCGAGAACGCCCTGAGCCTGGTGCACGTAAAGATCAGGGGCTGCCTCATCCCCCGTAAGGAGATCGAAGCGCTGGACATCAACAGCAGTATCATCGACGCCAGAAAAAAATTTATTGATACAAAACTCTCCAAGGTCATCATCTTCGAAAATAATATTGACAATATTCTCGGATATGTGCACCAGCTGGATATGTTCAAGAACCCGCCTGAGATCCGTTCCGTGATCCACCCCATCCTGGCCGTGCCCGAAACGATGAGCGCGATAGACCTGTTGAGCAAGTTCAACAAAGAGCGCCGCAGCATCGCCTGGGTAGTGGATGAGTTTGGCGGCACGGCCGGCATTGTGACTATCGAAGACGTGCTGGAAGAAATATTCGGCGACATCAAAGACGAACATGATGTAGAAGAATTCGTGGAGAAACAGATCGCGGAAAAAGAGTACATCTTTTCCGGCAGGCTGGAACTGGATTATCTGAACGAGCGCTACGGCTTCGATTTCCCGGAAGATGAGAGCGAAACCTTGTCCGGGTATATCATCTCCCATTACGAAACGATCCCGCGGCTGAAGGAGCGTATCATCATCGATGACTATGAGTTTGACATCCTTAGCGTGACGGATACGAGGATAGAAATGGTGAAAATGAAGATCCTGAACTAATGATTCCGGCGCGAAAATTGCTATAAATATCAGGTGCAGAATGAAACCTGTAAACCAATAAAAAAGGGGATCAGGATAAGAAAAAAAGGAATTAAGCGTTTACAGCCTGTAAAACAGCATTTTAAGGAAATAGCTATTTAGAAATTATTTTTTTGTATAATATTAGTCTTGCTAAATCGTTTTTGATAAGAGTAGTAGTAAATTAACACGAATTGAATTAACATAGGTGCTGATACGTAACACAATAATTTGATTTTTGTTAAAAGGTTGTAAAAAACTTTGTTGTAACATTGATAATACGATATTTCTTTCTATTTTTGTTTTAGAAATTTAAAAGCTCTGTAACGGTTATAACTTATATCTGATAGCTTGCCATAAAGGAATGAGTTATTTCATAACAGTAGCGAATAAAGACATTCTCGAATTCAACTTTTTTGGGGTTAACAAACAATGGATGAAAGGCCGGCTCTTGATTCTTCTCGGGCTGGCTCTTTTTTTTTAAGGATAATTTAAGCCCCGCTTCCTCCCCTTCATTATTTTCCTCCTTTTTTTATTCTTAACTTGTCCCGTTTTTAGACTAGACTATTCACCGGGCACACGTTATATTTGTGCTCCCTGATTTTTATAAAGCGCACATGTTAAAGAAGCTATTTTCGAATAATGAGGACAAGGCAGAGATGTCGTTTTTTGATCACCTGGAAGAACTCAGGTGGCATCTGGTGCGATCTGCCGCAGCCATCGTGTTGTTAAGTATTTTTGGGTTCGTGTTTACGGACTGGATCCTCACCAATGTGATCTTCGGGCCCACACAGGCTTCTTTCCCGACATATAAGTGGCTCTGCAGTGCAAGCCATGCACTGGGCCTGGGAGACAAGATGTGTATCGTACCGCCCAAAATTCAATTCCAGAATACCAAACTTGCCGGGCAGATCACGCTGCAGTTCAAACTGGCGTTTATTCTCGGCATTATCGGCGCTTTCCCTTACATCTGCTGGGAATTCTGGCGTTTTGTGCGCCCCGCGCTGAAAGACAATGAAGCCAAAGGTTCCCAGGGCGTCATCTTCTGGGTGAGCCTGCAGTTCCTGATGGGTATCGCTTTCAGCTACTTCCTGATCGCACCGTTCATGATCAACTTCCTGGCCAGCTACACCGTGTCCGAAGTGATCAAAAACGACTTCTTCATCGACGATTATTTCGCCCTCATGTCCCAGATCATCCTGGGTATGGGCGCTCTCTTCGAAATGCCTATCCTGGTGTATTTCCTCACCAAGCTCGGCCTGCTCACGCCTACTTTCATGCGCACGTACCGCCGCCACGCCGTGGTGGTGATCCTCATCCTGGCGGCCATCATTACCCCGCCCGATGTATTAGACCAATTGCTGGTTTTCGTACCTTTATACCTGCTGTATGAAGTAAGTATCGCCATCTCCGCGAGAACGTACAGGAAGATGGAAAAGACTGAGGCGGAAGAATGGAGCTGATAGTAGTTTTTAAAAGCGTGAACAAATTAAAAAGCAGGTTATGGAACAACTGACATTTAACCCCGCATTACCCGTAGCGATCGGTTCCGACCACGCGGGGTTTGAATATAAAGAAGAAGTGATCTCTTACCTTGAAGGTAAAGGCATCGCGGTAGAAGATTTCGGAACACACTCGCCGGACTCGGTGGATTACCCCGATTTCGCGCACCCCGTAGCCAGCGCCGTGGAAGCCGGCACGCATACCTTCGGCATATTGATCTGCGGCAGCGCAAACGGTGTGGCCATCACGGCGAACAAACACCAGGGCATCCGCGCGGCCATCTGCTGGGGTGATGAACTGGCCCGTCTTGCCCGCAGTCACAACAATGCGAACGTGCTCTGCATTCCCGCAAGATTTGTGGACCAGGCCACCGCGAAAGAGATGGTTGACATCTTTGTGGAAACCCCCTTTGAAGGAGGCCGCCATGAAAGCAGGGTGAAAAAGATCGCCTGCGTATAAACGAAGATATTATAACGTAAAAGGCTGTTTCCGATGGAACAGCCTTTTTTGTAAAATACCCGCCGCACGCGGATCGTAGGAAAACACCTGTAATCCTGTGCCTGAGGACCGGCCGCAGCAGGGCAAAAGAGTGCCTGCTTTTGATGAGTGGTAGCGCTTACAACAACTGTAAACCTTAATTTTAGAGATAAACACAACCAATGAAAAAACTCCCGCTACTGGCATCTATGCTGGCCGTAGGAACCGTAGCCTGCGCGCAGGTGGCCAAAAAACCGGCGAAGCCGGCAGCGTCCACCCCGTACGCAAACGGCATCACCGCGGCGGACCTCAAAAAACACCTCTACATCATTGCCGGCGACGAAATGGAAGGCCGTGAAACCGGCAAACCCGGCCAGTACAAAGCCGCCAAATATATCGCCGAACAGTTCAAACGCGTGGGCCTTCAGCCCGGCGGAAAGGACGGGCAGTGGGAGCAACCCTTCAGCCTGTTCCAGGATACGCTTACCCGCAGCAGCATCACTGCCGGCGGCAAAACGTATGAGTTCGGCAACGGCTTTTACAGCGCTCTCCGTGAAACCGTGAACCAGACGCTTGGGCAGACCGCGGTGGTATACGCCGGTTACGGCATCACCCACGAAGCGCAGGACAGCTACAAAGACCTTGACCTGAATGATAAGATCGTGATCGTCGCGGATGGTGAGCCCATGAACGCGGAAGGCAAACCGCTGATCCCCCGGCAGGAAGGCCAACAGGGCCTCCAGCTGAAAGACAAGCTGCGCGCTGCTGCAAACAAAGGTGCAAGGGCAGTGTTCCTGGTATCCGACAGGGTACCGGCCATGGGCCGTGCCGGAGACAGGCTGCGCCGTACCGGCCTGTATTTCGAAACGATGACGACCATGGAATTTATTCCCAACGCATATTTTATTTCCCCGGACCTGGCCTCCGCCATACTGGGCAAGCCCTGGTCCGAACTGGCCGCCAGCCTCAAAGCAGGCAGGCAGGAAGCCGCCACGGGACAGGTGTCCGAACTGGTGTTTGAAAAAGGAAAGAACGAGATCAAATCCAGCAACGTGCTGGGGATACTTCCCGGAACGGATAAAAAAGACGAATACCTGTTCATCACCGCTCACTACGACCACATCGGCATCATCGGCGGCAAAGTGCACAACGGCGCGGATGATGACGGCTCCGGCACAGTGGCGGTCATAGAGATGGCGGAAGCTTTTATGAAAGCTAAAAAGGCCGGTAAAGGCCCGCGCCGCAGCATCGTATTCATGACCGTAGCCGGTGAGGAAAAAGGCCTGCTGGGCTCCCGTTATTATACAGACAACCCGATCTACCCGCTCCAGGAAACCGTGGCGGACCTGAACATCGATATGATCGGGCGTATAGACGCGGACCATAAAAAAGACAGCAATTACGTGTACATCATCGGTGACGACAAGCTCAGCTCAGACATGCGCCCCATCAGCGAAGCCGCTAATGAACAAACAAAACTGAAGCTGGATTACCGCTACAACGACCCGAACGATCCGAACCGGTTCTACTACCGCTCCGACCATTACATGTTCGCGCAACATAAAATTCCCATCATTTTCTACTTCAACGGCGTGCACCCGGACTATCACGGCGAAGGTGACGAGCCGCACAAGATCAGCTACGGGCTGCTGGCCAAACGCGCACAGCTGGTGTTTCACACCGCCTGGAGCATTGCCAACAGGGACGACCGCCCGAAGGTGGACCGGAACGAAAAATAAAAACATTAAAAAAAGAGGCTGCGAAGCCTCTTTTTTTATGCCGTAATGCCTGGGAAAACAGCTTAGCGCAGTGTTCACACTGAGTTATCCACCTAATTTCGCAGTCCGCCGCTCAAATCGTACTTTTACAGCCTGCAAAAAATCCATTAATGAAGGCAAACTATTTAGACGATCTGAATGAGCGGCAGCGGGAAGCTGTCATCTCCCTGCAAGGGCCATTAATGATCATTGCGGGTGCGGGTTCAGGTAAAACGAAGGTACTGACGACCAGGATAGCCCACCTCATGCGCAACGGGGTGGATGCTTTTAACATATTAGCACTCACCTTTACCAATAAGGCGGCCAAGGAAATGAAAGAAAGGGTGGAAAAGATACTCGGCGGAAACGAAGCCCGCAATCTTTACATCGGTACTTTCCACTCCGTGTTTGCCCGCCTGCTGCGCAGCGATGCGCCCAAGCTGGGCTACCCCAGCGACTTTACCATTTACGATTCGGACGATGCCAAAAGCGTGGTGAAAACCATCGTGAACGAGCTGAACCTGGACGATAAACATTACAAGCCGAACCTCGTATACAACCGCATCTCCGCAGCCAAAAACAGCCTGATGGGCCCGGAAGCCTACCAGCAGGATTATTACATCCAGCAGGAAGACCAGCGGGCCAGCCGCCCGCTCACGGGGAAGATCTACGACATGTACGCCAAACGCTGCTTCAAGAACGGCGCCATGGACTTTGACGACCTGCTCTTCAAGATGTACGTGCTGCTGAAAAGTTTCCCCGATGTACTGGCCAAGTACCAGCACAAGTTCAAATACATCATGATCGATGAGTACCAGGATACGAACCCCGCGCAGTACGAGATCGTGAAGCTGCTGGGCGCGGTGCATGAGAACATCTGCGTGGTGGGAGACGATGCGCAGAGTATCTACTCCTTCCGCGGCGCCACCATTCAGAACATCCTCCAGTTCGAAAAGGATTACGATGATGTGAAAGTGGTGAAGCTGGAGCAGAACTACCGCTCCACCAAAAGCATCCTGAACGTGGCGAACGAGGTGATCGCGAAGAATAAAGGGCAGATCGAAAAGAACCTCTGGACGGACAATGCCGAAGGTGAAAAGATCAAACTGATCCGTACCAATACGGACAACGAAGAAGGCAAGACCGTAGCCGATACCATCGCTGAGCAGAAGCTCCGCAACCACTACAGCAACCGCGATTTCTGCATACTGTACCGTACCAACGCACAGAGCCGTGCATTTGAGGAAAGCCTCCGCAGGATGGCCATCCCGTACAGGATCTACGGCGGCCTGTCTTTTTATCAAAGGAAAGAGATCAAGGACTTCATCGCTTACCTGCGCGTGGTGATGAACTCCCGCGACGAAGAAGCGATCAAACGTGTCATCAACTACCCCGTGCGCGGTATTGGTAAAACCACGGTAGAGAAAGTATCCATTTATGCGAATGACCAGAATATCACGTTCTGGGAAGTGCTGGAAAGAGCGAAGGAATTCGGGTTCAAAGCCGGCACACTGGAAGCGATAGACGGTTTTGTGACCATGATCAAGAGCTTCCGCATCATGCTGGAGAAACACAATGCCTACGAAGTAGCCGTGCAGGTAGGTAAAAGCACGAACATTGTAAAAGAACTGTTCAACGACAAAACCACCGAAGGTCTTGCCCGTTACGAGAACATCCAGGAGTTGCTGAACTCCATCAAGGAATTCACCGAAACCCCCACGGAAGACGGCGAATTGCTGGACAATAAAACCCTTGGCGTGTACCTGCAGCAGATCACACTGCTCACGGATGCGGACAATACCAACGACGAAAACAGCGATGTGGTGAAACTGATGACCATTCACGCGGCAAAAGGACTGGAATTCCCGGTGGTGTTCACGGTGGGGATGGAAGAAAGCCTTTTCCCCAGCGGCATGTCCATCAATTCCCGCGAGGAGCTGGAAGAAGAAAGACGTTTGTTCTACGTAGCGGTAACCCGCGCCAAAGCCCGCCTGTTCCTCACTTATGCGAACAGTCGTTACCGTTTTGGCCAGTTGCAGCAGAACGAGCCAAGCCGTTTCCTGGAAGAAGTGCCTGAGCAGATGCTGGACCGCAGCTATGCCGGCGGCGGTCTCCGCAACTCCGGCAGCCTTGGCGGCGGGGCTTCATGGGGCAATATGTTCGAGAAACGTAAAACGGCAGCGCCTTCACAAGGCCCCACCCCGGTAAGGACCGCGGCGGCAAGACCTACCTCGGGCCCGGTGAGCAATCATACGCCCACGCCAGGGTTTACGGCGGACGATCCCTCCGGCATGGAGCCCGGTATGGATGTGGAGCACCAGAAGTTCGGTTTCGGGAAGATACTGAGCATGGAAGGCGCGCCCAACAACCGCATTGCCACGGTGATGTTCCCGAAAGGCGGCGGCGAAAAGAAGATCATGTTGAACTACGCCAAACTGATGATCGTAAGACAACAATAAGTATAACTATTTACGGGGGCTGACTGAAGTAATATTTGGTCAGCCCTTTTTATATTCGTGACGATGAGCAGCAGCGATATCATAAAACTCCGCCACTATTGCGCCTACCAGGAGCGCTGCCATATGGAAGTGCGGGAAAAGTGCCGCGAGCTGAAGCTGTATGGCGAAGAAGCGGAGGAAGCCATTGCTCACCTGGTGACGGAAGGTTTCCTGAACGAGGAACGGTATGCCAAAGCTTTTGCCGGCGGCAAATTCAGGATGCAGCAATGGGGTAAAAAAAAGATCCGGCTTGCCCTGAAACAAAAACAGATCTCCGATTACTGCATCCGTAAAGGATTGGCGGAGATAGACCCCGAAGCGTACGGCCAAACCCTGCTGAACCTCGCGGAACGGAAATACAATTCCCTGCACGGCGAACAATACCTGAAACGCCAGTACAAGACCCTTCAATACCTGCTGCAAAAAGGCTTTGAACAGGAGTTTGCACGCGATGCGATTGAACAAATCGCAAAAAAAGAGGATTAATAAGGGAAATATTTAAAACTTTCTAAGCTCTGGCATCGTAAATTTGGAGTCGTTTTGTAGTAATCTGAATAATATGTCTGATTTAACGGTTTCGCTCATCCAGGCGAATTTGTATTGGGAAGATAAAGCGGCCAACCTGGCCATGTTCGATCAAAAGATCGATTCCATCAAAGAAAGGACGGAAGTGATCGTATTACCTGAAATGTTCAGTACCGGCTTCAGCATGCAGAGCGAACGCCTGGCCGAAACCATGGATGGCAGCGCTGTACAGTGGATGAAAGCCAAGGCGAAACAGAAAAACGTCATCATCACCGGCAGCCTCATCATCGAGGAGAACGGCGAATATTTTAACCGCCTCATCTGGATGCTTCCCAACGGGCAGTTTGGCATCTACAACAAACGCCACCGCTTTGGATTTGCCGGAGAAGAGGACCACTATTCAGCCGGGGACAAACGCCTCATCGCACAGGTGAAAGGCTGGAAAATAAATCTCACTATCTGCTACGACCTGCGATTCCCCGTGTGGAGCCGCAACAACATACAGGAAAACGGAGAGCCGGCTTACGACGTGCTCATCAACGTAGCCAACTGGCCCGAGCGCCGCAGCACGCCCTGGAAAGCTTTACTCCAGGCAAGAGCGATCGAAAACCAGTGTTATATGATCGGGGTGAACCGTGTGGGCAACGATGGCAACGACATCTATCACAGCGGCGATAGCAGCCTCATAGACCCTGTAGGGGAGATCATTTACCGCAAGGAGCACGAGGAGGACGTATTCACCTACACCCTTTCCCGCCAGCACCTGGACGACCTGCGCGCCCGCTTCCCCTTTATGAAGGATGCGGACCGGTTTATGATCCTGTAATTTAAACGGGAACTTACCTAACTTCGCGGGCTATGATCCGCTTTTTTACCAAAGATCAATATAAGAACGGGGTACTGGCCATCTGGGTCATACTCGCGCTGTTCCAGGCCGGCTTCACCCAGCTGATGGACGATGAGGCGTATTATTGGGTATACTCCCGCCACCTGGACTGGGGGTATTTCGACCATCCGCCGATGATCGCACTGCTGATCAAAGCCGGGTACGCGCTGTTTCATAACGAGCTGGGCGTAAGGCTGGGCATGGTGGCGCTGAACCTGGGCACGCTCATCCTCACGGACAAACTTATTCCCCAGAAAGATAACCGTGTGTTTTATCTCCTCCTGGCCGGTATGGGTGCCATGCAGCTGGGCGGTATGCTGGCGGTGCCCGATCTGCCGCTGATCTTTTTTGCCACCCTGTATTTTTATATCTATCGCGGTTTCCTGGAGTCGCAGAGCTGGAAAAACACTTTGCTGCTGGGCCTCAGCATGGCCCTGATGTTCTACAGCAAATATCATGGCATCCTGCTGGTGTTCTTTACCGTGCTCAGCAACCTTTCCCTGCTCAGGCTTTACCGTTTCTGGATAGCTGTATTCATTACAACGGCGCTGTTTTTCCCGCACCTGTACTGGCAGTACTCGCACAACTTCCCTTCTTTGCAATACCATCTCGTGGAACGCAATTCCAACCGTTACCATTACACCCATACGCTGGACTATGTAACGGGGCAGATATTGCTTTTCGGCCCGCTGGTGGGCTGGCTGATATTGTATTACGCTTTCCGTACACCGGTGGTGAGCACCTTTGAGCGCGCATTGAAATTCAGCCTGGTGGGCGTGCTGGTGTTTTTCCTGTTCAGCACCTTCAAAGGCCGTGTGGAGGCGAACTGGACGGTGATGATATTCACCCCCATGTTCATACTGGCGCACCAGGGTATTGTACGGCAGGGTTATTCAGCGAAGATATTCCAATACACCTGGGCGGCGTCCCTGCTGCTGGTGTGTGTGACGCGTGTGTACATGATCTGGGATTTTATGCCCGGTGTACCTGTGCGCCCGGAGATCCATCACAACCGGGAATGGACAAACGTTATCGAACAGCAGGCGAATGGAAGGCCGGTCGTGTTCCTCAACAGTTACCAGCGCCCCTCCAAATACATGTTTTATACGGGTCATGAAGCGTATAGCCTCAATACCATTCCTTCCCGCAGGAGCCAGTATAATTTCTGGCATACGGAAGAAGACCTGTGGGGGAAAGAAGTCTTAATGAGTGCGCCGGATGCTTATTATTTTTCGGGAGCAGACAGTATCGGTACTTCACAGGGCGATTTTTTTAACCGTCCCGAAATGGCGTATTATTCTTATTCCCTTATCCAGCTGGAGACGGCGGAGAAAGCGGTCGCTGTGAAAACGGGCGGATCGGTGATGCTGCGTTTTGGCGTGAAGAACGGGTATAATGTTCCCGTAAAAATGAAAGACGCGGAAGGCCCGCTGGTAGGGTATCTCATCTGGAACAAAGATGACTACCGGCAATCCGGTTATTCGTTGCGGCTGGCGGATGTGCTGAAAAAAGACAGTGTGGACATCACTATCCAGGCGCCGCCGGTGGCTGGTGAATATAAGCTGAAGATGGGGATACAGGCGCCCGCTGTGCCGGATCCCACGCACAACAGCCAGGTGATAAAATTAAAAGTGGAATAACGAATCTCCGTCATTGCGAGAAGCAGCGAGGCCTTTGTGCAGGAGCCGCGACGAAGCAATCTCCTGATATTGGAGTGTTTCAATTCAGCCCGGGAGATTGCTTCGGCGCCCCTCCCGCTTTGGCGCTGCTGCTCCTCGCAATGACGGCCTTTTTCTATAATAATAGTTTCCTTATTTAAAAGCATTCCATCCTTGGGCGGTGATCTGGTGTTTGTTCCCGCTTCTTGTAATGATGTGCGAACCCTGGTCTGCTTCGGTGATATAACCGATCACGGCAATTTCTTCATTCAGCGTGATCTTGTCATAATCTTCCTGTTTCATGGTGAACAGCAGCTCGTAGTCCTCGCCGCCGCTGAGTGCGCAGGCGGTAGGATCAAGGCCGAACTGCATGGCCATGCTGCGGCTCTGGTCGTGGATGGGCAATTTTTCTTCGTAAAGCACACAGCCTACGTTGCTTTGTTTGCAGATGTGCAGTATCTCCGAGCTGAGACCGTCGCTTACGTCCATCATGGAAGTGGGGCGGATCTCTTTTTCAGCTAAAAATTCGATGATATCCTGGCGGGCTTCGGGCTTCAGCTGGCGGCCGATGATATAGGTCTGGTTTTCCAGGTCCGGCTGTACTTTCGGATTTTCCAGGAAGATCTGTTTTTCCCTTTCCAGCAGGGTGAGGCCGAGGTAAGCGGCGCCGAGATCGCCGGAAACGCAGAGCAGGTCGCCTTTCTGGGCGGTGGAGCGTTTCACGTACTGGTCCGGGGCTACTTCGCCGATAGCGGTTACGCTGATCACAAAACCTTTTTTGCTGGAAGAGGTATCTCCGCCGATGAGGTCTACTTTATACCGTTCGCAGGCGGCGTACACGCCTTCGTAGAATTCGTTGAGGGCTTCCAGCGAAAAGCGGTTGGAGAATGCCAGGCTCATGGTGATGTGCGTGGGCACGGCGTTCATAGCGTAGATGTCGGACAGGTTCACGACCACCGATTTGTACCCGAGATGTTTCAGCGGGGTATACATCAGGTCGAAGTGAATGCCTTCCACCAGCATATCGGTGGAGATCACGGTTTGTTTGCCAAAGTGATCTATCACGGCGGCATCGTCTCCCACGCCCAGGATGGTGCCGGCGTTGTGGAGCTCTATATTCCGGGTGAGGTATTCGATCAGGCCGAATTCCCCGAGGTTTTCTATTTCTGTTCTTTCTTCCATGTATAATTAAATACTGTTGATCTCTTTCAGCAGGTCGTTATGAATATGGCCGTTGGTGGCCAGTATCTGTTTCTGGTAAGGGGAATAGGTTTTGCCTGAAAAATCGGTCACTTTACCGCCCGCTTCCTGTACAATGAGGAATCCGGCGGCGGAATCCCAGGCGTTCAGGTGATGTTCCCAGAACCCGTCGAAGCGGCCGCAGGCCACCCAGCAGAGGTCTATGGCGGCGGAGCCGAGGCGGCGCACCGGCAGGCCCTGCCTGATAAACCGCTGGAGTACATCCAGGGGGTTGGCGGTGGATTCGTACTGGTAGGCAAAACCTGTCACCAGGCAGGCATTGGCCATGTTTGTTTTGGTGGATACACTGATCCTTTTATCGTTCAACGTAGCGCCAAAGCCTTTCTGGGCAAAAAACAGCTCATTCATCAACGGATTGTACACCGCGCCGAGGATCATCTCCCCGTCCTGCTCCACCCCGACGCTCACACAACAGATGGGGATGCCATGGGCAAAATTGACCGTGCCGTCTATCGGGTCTATGATCCATTTGATGGTGGAACTGGTGGTGATGGCGCCAATTTCTTCGCTGAGTATCTGGTGATCCGGGAAATCGGCCTGGATCGTCTGAATAATTGCTGCTTCCGCCTTTTTATCCGCCTCCGTTACAAGGTCGTTCACCGAACTTTTATGGGAAACTGTGAAAGTACCGTTAAAATATTCCTGTAAAACTTTTGCACCGGCTTGCGTAGCTTTGAGTAACGTAGATTTTAACATGGCGCAAAGGTACGAAGTGTGCGCAACTTCCCCTGATTTACGCACGAATTAAGTATTTTTGCTTTTTATAACTAGAATCGCACTTAATGGCCATAATAGGTAATCTGATATCCAGATCACTTCGAATTCGGAAACAGTTCACGTTCAAGCTGGGAACGCCGCGCCAGTACCAGTTACAGGTACTGCGCAGGTTGATGGAAAAAGCCAAACACACACAGTTTGGCGAGCATTACGGGTATGAGCAGATACTGAACTCCCCCAACTGGGTTGCCCAGTTCCGGCAGAAGGTACCTGTGCATAACTACAACAAAATGCATAAAGAATGGTGGTACAAATGCCTGGAAGGTACCCCCAACGTGAGCTGGCCTGAAAAGATCAAGTATTTCGCCCTCAGTTCCGGCACCTCGGAATCGGCGAGCAAACACATCCCTGTAACCCGGGATATGCTCAAGACCGTGAAAAAGGTGGGCGTGAAACAACTATATTCCATGGCGAACTTCAACGTTCCGCCTAAATCCTTCACCAAAGGCATCCTGATGCTCGGTGGCACCACCTCCCTCTTCGAAAAAGGCGACTATTACGAAGGGGACATGAGCGGCATCCAGGCTAAAAACATTCCTAAATGGTTCCGCCGCTTTTACAAGCCCGGCGGCAGCATTTCCCGGAAACCCAATTGGGAACAGCGTATCAAACTGATCGTGCGCAAGGCCCCGCAGTGGGACGTAGGCACCGTGTGCGGCGTGCCCGCCTGGGTACAGATCGTACTGGAAGAGATCATCAAATACCACAACGTCAAAAACATCCATGAGATCTGGCCGAACCTGGCTATTTACATCCATGGCGGCGTGAGCTTTGAGCCTTACCGGGACAGTTTCCAGAAGCTGCTGGGCAAACCCATCACCTTTATCGAAACTTATATGGCCTCCGAAGGTTCCTTCGGCTTCCAGGCCAGGCCGGGCGTAAAAGGCATCAAACTGGTGCTGAACGCCGGGATCTTCTACGAATTCATTCCGTTCAACGAGGAGAATTTTGACGCGGACGGGGAGTTTAAACCCAATCCCAAGTCTTATATGATCCATGAAGTGGTGGAAGACGTGGAATACGCCGTGATGCTGAGCACCTGTGCCGGCGCCTGGCGTTACCTGATCGGGGACGTGGTGAAGTTCACCTCCGTAAAAGAACATGAGATCACTATCGTGGGCCGTACCAAGCAGTTCCTCAGCCTGGCGGGAGAGCACATGAGCGTGGATAATATGAATAAGGCGATAGATAATGTGCAGAAGAAACTGGGGATCAACATCCGTGAGTTTACCGTGGCCGGCTTCGGATACGAAAACCTGTTTGCCCACCGCTGGTACATTGGCACGGAAGCGCCGAACGTGGACGTTGCCCGGGTGCGCGAGATCATAGACCAGACGCTCAGCGAGGTGAATGACGACTATGCCGTGGAGCGTACCTCCGCATTAAAAGAAATTTTTGTCGAAATATTGCCGAACGAGGTATTCATTGATTACCTGCGTTGCAAAGGCAAAGAAGGAGCCATGAACAAGTTCCCCCGTGTATTGAAAGGCGAGAAGCTGAAGGACTGGGAGCAATTTCTTACCACCAAAGCAGGCGTGAAAGCCTAACCACGATTGAATTCATGATTGCAGCTGTTATCGCAGGATTGTTGCTGGGAATGTTTTTGTCTGTATCCGTAGGCCCGGTGATTTTTGCTATCATCAAATATAGCATCAGTAACGGCTTCAGGGCCGGCATCAGCTTTGCCATGGGCGTATCCGCCAGCGACATCATGTTCGTACTGCTAGGGAACCTTGCCACTTCTTTTATCAGCAATCTTAGTGAACATACCCGTATTATCGGCATCACCGGCGGTATTTTGCTCATCGTGATGGGCGTGTACGGCCTGGTTTTTAAGCAGGTAAAGATCGTAACAGGCGATGAACGGCCGGAAATGTTCAGCACCCGCGATTACGCAAAGATCTGGCTGGGCGGTTTCCTGATGAACACGCTGAACCCCGGTGTGATCATCTTCTGGCTGGGCGTGTGCGTGGCCAATGCGCCCACTACTATCACCCACCGGGCGATCATGTACAGCATCTGCCTGCTGTTCGTACTGTCGGCGGATATCCTGAAGGTGTTCGTCTCGGACAAGATCAGGCATAAGCTCACGCTTACGAACGTGATCTGGCTGAACCGCATCGCCGGGGTGTGTATGATCGTTTTTGGATTGGCGTTGCTGTACCAGGTGTGGTTTGGGGGCGGGGAGTTTTCACATTAGTCTATTAACCAGAACCGTATATTTAATTGCAGGAAAGAGGAGGCAGATGGCCTTCTCTTTTTGTTTACAGTAAGGTGTAAAACATTGTTTATCAATCCGCATGTACAGCTATTCTGCCTGCACTGGTCTTATTTTACCATTGTATCTTCATTATCGGGAACTTATAGGAAACCTATACCAGCATTGAAGGAGAGGCGGAGGTGAGGTGGAGATGAGGTGGACTTGATCCGGACTTGATGTGGGGTAAAAAAGTATAAGTCAGGAAATTCAATGGGAATATAATTAAAGACATAGCATTAAACCTACAAGCATAATTTAAAGCTATAGCTTTAATTACATCCTTTTGGATAGACCTAAAATGAAAATCCCGGCTACCTTACGGCAACCGGGAATATTTTTAAGTTCAATTTATCAGGATAATTCCTACCCGTATTACAGGATAGTCCAGGTTTCATTACCTGCCAGCAGTTTGTCGAGGTTGCCGGGGCCGCGTTTGGCGGTGGCTTCCTGGAGCTGTGCTGTCATGATATCGTCGTAAGTGGGGCGGAAGATCTGGTAAAACACGCCAAAGGGCCTGGGGAGATGACCTTCTATACGCGCATCGTCGAACATGCGGGTGAGCAGCTGGGCTTTCCCAAAGTCCTGTTCGTCGTGGATCCAGAGGTCTGAAGTGCTGTATTCGCCGGTGGTCAGGTCCACGGCTACCGGCTTCAGGCCGTCCAGGCGGATGCCTTTATTTTTCTGCGGGCCAAATACCAGCGGCTGGCCTTGTTCCACAAAAATAGTCTCGTCTGCCTTGCTGGATTTTTCGGTGAACACCTCAAAAGCGCCATCGTTGAAGATGTTGCAGTTCTGGTAGATCTCCAGGAAAGACGCGCCTTTGTGGGCGTGGCTGCGTTTCAGCATTTCCTGCAGGTGTTTGGGATCACGGTCCATGGAGCGGGCAATAAAGGTGGCATCCGCACCCAGGGCGAGTGCCATGGGATTAAAGGGATGGTCTATGCTGCCGTAAGGCGTACTTTTCGTGATCTTGTTCTCTTCTGAAGTGGGAGAATATTGTCCTTTGGTAAGGCCGTAGATCTGGTTGTTGAACAACATGATGTTCACATCAAAGTTACGGCGCAGGAGGTGGATGGTATGGTTGCCACCGATGGACAGCCCGTCCCCGTCTCCCGTCACGATCCAAACGCTCAGCTCGGGCCTGGTGGCCTTGAGGCCGGAGGCAATAGCCGTGGCGCGCCCGTGGATCGAGTGCATGCCATAGGTATTCATGTAATAAGGAAAGCGGGATGAACACCCGATACCGGAAACGATCACTATATTTTCGCGCGGGATACCTAAGCCCGGCATGATGGTCTGAACCTGTTTTAATATGGAGTAATCCCCGCAACCCGGGCACCAGCGTACTTCCTGGTCCGTTGCAAAGTCCTTGGCCGTTAAGGGCTGCGGAGGGATGATGGTAGTTGACATTTTGTATATATCGGTTTGGTGTAAAGTTACGAATTCACAAGCGCTTCCCAATATTCCGCTACGCGGCGGGTATAAGGGGGCATTTCTTTTGTTTTAGTGCTGAGGGCGCCCAACTCGTCAAATTTTTTCACTAACTGGCCCATAATCACGTATTTATAAATGTATAACGCTAATGTACAAAATATAAGGCTGTTACAGCGGAGGCAAAGATAGTTATTAATCTACTAAGATGGTAGGATATTGTATACCAGATCGGGAGATAATCTGTAATGGTAAGATGTTATGGTTCAGGGTTAAAACAATATGAGGGAAAAAACAAAAAATACCCAGTTCTGAGTATTGCAGAGCTGCAATAGATATTCCATTTTTGTGCTATGTACGCTAACCCAGGCATATAGGGCCGGATGCGACATTGGACATTAGACAGAGCAATACGGGCAGCAGAAAAACACCATTCTGAGCTTCTCTCCATTTTGACTATTTAAAAAGATACAATAACCTTCTTTGGGATTGGGCCACCGTTTTATTTTCAATAAGACAAACTGGTTTTCCGTTCCATCAAGTTTCGTTCTGGATATGGAAATACCGTGAACAATATTAGATCGCGGTCTTCACATGGCTCCCTCTGCGGGAGCCATTTCTTTTACTGCTGCTCCTCCGCGCCTGCATATCCTGCCGCCACAAAATCCTTGATACCCAGCACTATTTTGCCTGCCATCTGCTGGCGAAACCCCGGGTCCAGGATCTTCATTTCATCTTCCGGGTTGCTGAGGAAGAGGGTTTCCACCAGCACGTTCGGGTATTCCGTCGGGCTGTTCAGCGCGAAGTTGAAGCTGCCTACATTGCCGAATTCCTTCAGGCCCAGCTCCAGCATGTGTTTGTAAATATATTGGCTCAGCGGCCTGAAACCGATGTGTTTGTAATAGGTGCTGGTGCCCTGGATGCGCACCGGGTCCGCGGAGGAATTGAGGTGGATGCTCACGAGCAGGTCCGGATCTTTGTCGCGGTAGGCGCTCACGCGGTAGTTGTTGTCCACATAAGAATCGTTCACGCGGGTCATGAGCACCCTGGCGCCTTCCGCCTGCAAAGCCTGCTGCAGGGAAACGGCTACGGCCATGGCCATTTCTTTTTCGTATACGCCGGTAGGGCCTTGCGCACCGGTGTTCCGGCCGCCATGACCGGCGTCCACGGCAATGGTCAGGTTGCCAAGACCGGACTGTGCCGGCGGTCTTTTTACTTTCAGGGTGAGGGTGCTGCCGTTGTAATACACCTGGTGGCCCCAGTGCTGCTTGTGTTTCAGCTCAATGATCACCCGGAGGATGTCATCCTCTACCTGTTCGTAATACGCATTTTTGATCTCCTGGCTGTTCTCCAGCTGGGTGATCCAGTTGGTATTGGCGGTGGCGCCGTATATGTCCAGCACGATGCGGGAAGGATCGGTTTGCTGGGTGGTGCGGTAGGGTAGCTTTTGTGTGAGGGATACGGTGAGATAATCGAATTTATCATCGCCCCATACGCGCCAGCTGTTGCTGAGGGACGATGGAGGGAAAGTGCCGGGGGCCTGCATCACCACCTGTTCCTGCGGGATGTAGGCGGTGAAGTTTTTGGCGAGTTTCACGCGGTAGTCCGCCCCTACCTTGCCGGTAATGTTCAGGTAAACGGCTGTATCCAGGTTGCCGATGCGCGCGCCGCCAAGGCGGTCTTCGCCGAGGCCGTATTTCAGGAAGGGGTTTTCGCCGGTGGTTTTACCTACCATCGGTTGCACCTGCGGATCGTTCAGGGTAAAGGTGTAGGTGGTATTACGGCGCACCTGTGTGCCTTCCGCTTCCAGCACTACGGGCATGGTACGGCCGTTGATGAGGGGATCGTTGCACTGCACGGTGTAGGTGCCTTGATAAATGCCGGGCATGGTCTGGCTGCCGCTCACGGGCAGTTCCATAAGCCTGAACTGACCGCCGACGGTGACAGTGCCGCCGGGAATGGCTTTTACGCGGAAGCGGATCAGATCGCCGGGGGCTACCAGCAGGTTGCCTTCGGGGAAGGTCTGCACATAGGCGATGTTCACGGAAGAGACCGGTACGGCCGGCTGGGGGACGTTGTAAGTGAAAGAGATGATGCGCTGGATGGAATCTCCTTCGGGGCCGAGCGATTTGATGACGAATTCATTGCTGCCTTCTTCCAGCTCCACTTCAATGGCAAAGGCGCCGGTGGGGTATACTTTCTGAAGTTCATCATTCACAAATACCTGGCAGGATTTGCAGGTACTGCCTACGAGGAACTGCCGGGTGGCTGTGACTGCGTTGCTTTGCCTGCCCGGCTGCGTGAGCCGTAAAAAACTCTTCTCCTGCGCCTGCGCCTGTAATACAAACAATACAACAAGCAGCAGACTGCCTCCTAACCTTTTCATCCGTACAATTTTTTCTCTACAATAAAACAAGGGAACAAGGATTTATGTTTCCTTGTTCCCTGCAAAGGTATCTATAAGCATTAAAAGATCAGAACGTGTAGCCGTTATCCGCGATCAGCTTTTCAGCAATACGGCGGCGCGCGTCTTTTGTATTGAATGGTTCGGTTTTGGTAAAACGTTTCAGGCCCAGCAGCATCATACGTTGTTCATCTCCTTCCGCGAAGCCGTTGATGGCGTCTTTGCCGGATTTGTTCACACGGTCCGCTGCGTCTGTGAGATAGGTGCGTACCATATCGGCCTGTAATGCCACGGCTGCTTCACCTTTCAGCTCGGTGAGCTTGATGATGCGGAGCAGCGCGCTTTCGCTCACGAATGTTTCAATGGCCATATCGGCGATGTTCATGAGTATTTCCTGTTCGGTGTCCAGTTTCATCATGAGCTTTTGTACGGCCGCTCCCGCCGCCATGAGGATGGCCTTTTTCATATTGGCCACCTGTTTCTTTTCTTTGGCGAAAGGCCCTTCGTCTTCATTGCCGAAGTCCGGGATGCTCATGAGTTCCTTCATCACGTTCATAGCCGGGGTCATGAGGTCTATTTTTCCTTTCATGGCGCGTTTGAGCGTCATATCCAGCGTGAGGAGGCGGTTGATCTCGTTGGTGCCTTCAAAGATGCGGTTGATGCGGCTGTCCCGGTATGCTTTGGAGATCACGTATTCATCGCTGAAGCCATTGCCGCCATGTATCTGGACGCCTTCGTCCACTACAAAGTCCAGCACTTCCGAGCCGTTCACTTTCAGTATGGCGCATTCCACGGCGTATTCCTCGGCGGCGCCCAGCAGGGCTTCGTTGAAGGCTTTGCCTTCCGCCAGCAGCTCGTGTTCTTTCTGGTCTATCAGCTGTGCGGTGCGGTACAGCGCGGATTCGCATACCCAGATGCGGGTGGCCATCTCCGCCATTTTATGTTTGATGGCGCCGAACTGCGCGATGGGCTGTTTGAACTGTTCGCGGGTGTTCGCGTATTGAATGGCAATGTCCAGGCTGCCTTTGGCGCCGCCTAAAGCAGCAGCGCAAAGTTTAAGCCTGCCGATATTAAGGATGTTGAAGGCGATGAGGTGGCCTTTGCCGATCTCGCCAAGCACGTTTTCAACCGGTACCTGCGCGTCCTGGAAATAGATCTGGCGGGTGGAGGAGCCTTTGATGCCCATTTTATGTTCTTCGGGGCCGAGAGTGAAGCCGGGAGTGCCTTTGTCCACGATGAAGGCGGTGAACTTATCCCCGTCTATCTTGGCGAATACGGTGAACACATCCGCGAAGCCGGAGTTGGTGATCCATATCTTCTGGCCGTTGAGCAGGTAGTGTTTGCCATCCGCGGTGAGTTTGGCGGTGGTTTTGGCGCTAAGGGCGTCAGAGCCGGAGTTCGGCTCGGTGAGGGCGTAAGCGCCTTTCATTTCGCCGGAGGCCAGTTTGGGAATATATTTCTGTTTCTGCGCGTCTGTGCCGAAATAGAGGATGGGCAGGGAGCCGATGCCGGTATGCGCGGCCATGGCCACGGAAAAGGAGTGGCCGGCGCCCAGGGCTTCGTTGATCAGGGTAGCGGTTATAAAATCTTTGCCGAGGCCGCCGAACTCTTCCGGGAAGGCGGCTCCCAGGAGGCCCTGCTCACCGGCTTTATCCAGGAGGGAAGGCATAAGGCCTTCTTCCAGCTTGTCCAGGCGGTCCAGAACGGGCGTCACCTCTTTGGCTACGAACTGTTCGGCCATTTCTTTGATCATAAGCTGCTCTTCTGAAAAATCTTCGGGAATAAAAATCCCGGCGGGGGTAGTCTCTTTCACGAGGAATTCAGCCCCTTTCAGGGCTGCTTTGCTGTTAACCGCGGTATCCATCTTGCATGATTTTTTAGTCTACTCGTAATTTACCGAGTTTATAGCAATTGGCAAATTATGATTCCGGGGCAATTAGTTTTAAATTCGCCCATCTTATTGAAAAGCAAAGTGGACATTTCCCTCACATATCAGAACAGTGAGTTCTCCGGCATTGTAACCGGTTCGGGGAGTGAATTGCTGATATGTTTCCATGGTTTTGGTGAGAGCGGGTCGCACTTTGGCGCGATGGAGGCGGCTTTAGGCAATATATTCACTATCGTTGCGTTAGATATGCCCTTTCACGGCAAAACAGTATGGAACGAGGGAAGAGTGTTTGAAAAAAGCGACCTTACGGCGCTGGTTGAAAAAATATTGGAAAAGTTCGGCAAACAAACGTTCTCCCTTATGGGTTATAGTATGGGTGGGCGACTGGCTTTGTGTATCGTGGAAGAAATGGCGGCCCGGATCATTCACCTGGTCATGGCCGCTCCGGATGGTTTAAGAAATAACCCTTGGCATATGTTTGCCACACAAACGACAATTGGCAACCGTATCTTTTTGTACAATACTCACCACCCGGGCCTGTTCTTCCGGCTGCTTACCCTCTGGCGGAGATGGGGTTTGCTGAATGAAAGCGTCTACAAGTTTGCGTTCTATAGTATGGATAAAGTAGAAAAACGCCAGCTGGTTTATAATGTATGGACCGTTATGAGAAAACTAATGCCATCGCGGCGACGCTGCAAACGCCTGATGGCGCGTTACAACATAGATACCATTTTGATTTTCGGGCGGTACGACCGGGTAATTCCTCCTGCTTTCGGGGAGCGTTTTGCGGATGGTGCCTTTCCCTGTAAGATGCTGGTGCTTGATAAAGGGCATCAGCTGATCTCTGAAGAATTAGGATTCATCATCAGAAAAAATATCAGGAGCTAGTAAGCATGAATGCTTTATTGATCGCCACTCTCGGCCTCGCGTTTTTGTATGGGATATTAATGCTGTCGTACACCTACGGCTGGTGCAGATTAAAAAAATTTGATCCTGCCGCTCACGCATATACCTTCAATACGAAAGTATCCGTCATCATCCCGGCAAGGGATGAGGAAAAAAATTTACCCGTCCTGCTGGAAGCCCTGCAGCAGCAGAGTTACCCGGCCAATCTTTTTGAAGTGATCGTGGTGGACGATTTTTCGAACGACGGCACTGCGGATACCGTCAGGTATTTCCCTGCTACAAACGTGCGCCTCATCCGCATGAGCGACCGCATCAGCCATCATCAGCGTCTCAACTCGTACAAGAAAAAAGCCATAGAGCTTGCTATCGGTGAGGCTACCGGCCATCTCATCGTGACCACGGACGCGGATTGTGTGATGGGGCCCAAATGGCTTGAATCCATCGTGAAGTTTTATGAAACATACCGCCCCCGCTTCATCGCCGCTCCTGTGGCGTATCACCGTGAGGAAGACTTTTTTCAGAAACTCCAGTCCCTCGATTTTATGACCATGCAGGGCATCACCGGCGCGGTGGCTTACCTGCAAACGGGCACGATGTGCAACGGGGCGAACCTTGCGTATGAAAAAACGGCGTTCGAAGAAGTAGGCGGATTCACGGGTATAGACATGATCGCTTCCGGCGACGATATGCTGCTGATGTACAAGATCTACCACGCATACCCCGATGGCGTGATGTACCTCAAAAGCCGCGACGCCGTTGTACGCACCCTGCCGGTGGAAACGGTGAAAGGGTTTATGAACCAGCGCATCCGCTGGTCGTCCAAAGCGGATAAATACGAGGACAAACGCATTACCCGCGTGCTCGTGCTGGTGTACCTCTGGAACGTGATGCTTTCGCTGATGGCCATCGTAGCCGTTTTCAGCCCGCAGCTCTGGAGCTGGTTCGGCTGGCTGATGGTTTACAAGATCGTTGTGGAACTGATATTTTTAGTGCCGGTGGCGGGTTTTTTCAAAAAAGGCTCACTGCTGCCATGGTTCATTCCCGGGCAACTGTTCCACATCGTATACGTGGTAATGGCTGGCTGGCTGGGAAAGTTCGGGACATACGAATGGAAAGGGCGGCTGGTAAAATAACCGCCCCTTCCGGTCTGGATACGTTTTCTTACAAATTACAACCTTGATATCAGCCAGTTGCCCGCGGCCGTTTCCGTGATGTTCATCCGGTAACGCGCCGTGTCCTGGAAGCTCCAGTCCAGGTTTGCGCGCATCCAGGCCATCAGCACGGTCACATACCTTTGCAGTTCTTCATTCACTTCCGCGCCGAAAGACGGCAATGATTCACTGAGCGTGATGAACCGGCGTACTTCCGCGTCGTGCATACGGGCGGCTTCGGCCACGGCGTCTTCCAGGCTGAGCTTACGTTCTTCTTTTAATACCACTACCAGGTTGTGCACGTCGCCCTGGCGGCGTTCCTTGTCGAAAGAAAAAAGATCGTTGGCCCAACACACCACGTTGTTGCAGGCCAGCGACAATTGTTTTACCATTTCGTGCAGCCGCACTTCGTCCGGCAGGTAAATGTTTTCCAGCACTTCGATCAGCTCGATGTCCGCAAACAGTGCACCGGTGTAAGGGCGTTTCTCTATGTAATCCGCCACGGTGGGGGCCTGGTGACGGATACGGTTTTCTACTTCCCAGAGGCAGGCATCCAGATAGTCGGTCATGCTCTGCACGAAACGTTTCTGCCAGGCCGGGCTGCTGATGCGTTTCATACGTTTCCAGAGGTCTTCGAAACTGAGCGCCAGCGGCATGCCTTCATCCGGTGCCACCACGCGGTTGTTCTGAAGGATCATGCTTACAAAAGAGTGTACCATCTGCAGGAAGTCGAGCTTGCCGAACATGGACTCGTCGTTTTTATCATCCAGCAGGAACAGCCAGGTGTTGAACTCCGCGGCGATGCAAAGCTCATATCTTCCGGCCGTGGGAAAGGCGCGGGAAGACAACATGGCGAACTTTGCCCTGCGGAAACGTTCCCAGGCTTTTTCTGATTTGACGAGATCGAAGCGGCTCACCCATTCCGCGGTGTGTTTTTCAGCTTCTTTGGCGAAGGGATTGAGCATAGACGGGAAGGGGCAGAAAATCTGCGGCAATTGGAGTGTAAGCATAAATGCGTCGTTTAATGATTAATTATTAATGGTTACATGAATTGTCAATGGAATGCGGCGGGTACGCGGCCGTGGAAGGAATTTTTCATCCTGCATCTGTGTTAAGCTGAACAATATGGGTACTGTGTCTTGGGCGGGAAATTGCTTCCCGCATGTGTCTTAAACTAACTGTGTCATTAGAATCGGGACTCTCATAAGCTTGTCTTAAACTGAACGTTTGGCATTGCTTCGCTAACCGGATTTGAGTGGATCATTTGTCTTAAACTGCCTTTCACCAGGTATTTTGTCTTAAACGGGATAACACTCATAAACTTGTCTTAAACTGACCTTCATCTTATTAAAATTTAAGGCTTTTTTTGTTGCGTAAATCGATGTAGCGCGGTTGGAGAGCGTTGAATTTCGTGTGATATGTTGCCGTTGAATAATAAGTAAGCGATTACGTATAACGGTTATGTATAAATGAAAATATTTGAACAGGTATGGTGGTGGAATAATCCCCGCTTTGCTTTAACTTGGAGCCGATGGCATCTTTTTCACAACAGGCATGGAAGCGGCTGAAACGCAACAAAGGCGCGATGGCGGGAATGGTGGTGATAACACTGGCCCTGCTGGCGGGCATTTTTGCATATTTCCTGAGCCCGGACCATACCCCGTATGCGAACCGTATGATCCTTGAGATCAGCGGGCAGAAGCCGGGTTTTAAGATGCATATGCTGGTGATTCCCTCCGCCAATCCCGCGCCGCGGCGCAGCTGGCTGCACCGCCTGGTGTACGGGCAGGAATCCGGGGCTGCCTGGGTACCTGTCACCGCCTGGGAATTCAAAGGAGATTCCATATATGCGCAGCAGTATGTGGACGAGGCCACCACCGCGCCAAAGACCTATCCGCTGGCGCAGGTGCTGTATGGGAAAGATTCAGTTATCCACGATATAAAAGCGGCGCGGCAGGCGATTGCACAGGAGCGCATCCTGCTGCGGCATTACCGGCTGGGCACGGATAAATTCGGCCGCGACATCCTGAGCAGGCTGCTGGTGGGCACCCGCGTAAGCCTGAGCGTGGGCTGCATTGCCGTGCTCATTTCACTTACTATTGGCATCTTCCTGGGGGCCGTGGCGGGTTATTTCCGCGGGGCCACAGACGAGGCGGTGATGTGGCTCATCAATGTGATATGGAGCGTGCCCACGCTGCTGCTGGTGTTTGCCATCACGCTGGCCCTGGGCAAGGGTTTCTGGCAGGTGTTCATTGCCGTGGGGCTTACCATGTGGGTGAGCGTGGCCAGGATCATCCGCGGGCAAGTAATGAGCCTGAGAGAGCTGCAATTTGTGGAAGCCACGCGGGCATTGGGTTACGGGCATGTGCGCACAGTGGTGCGGCACATTTTACCGAATATCCTCGGCCCGGTGATGGTAGTGGCCGCCAGCAATTTTGCCACGGCCATCGTGGTGGAAGCGGGCCTGAGTTTCCTGGGCGTGGGCGTGCAGCCTCCGCAGCCTTCGTGGGGGCTTATGATCAAGGAGAACTACAATTTTATCATTACCCACAACCCTTTGCTGGCCCTGGCGCCGGGGTTTGCCATCATGCTGCTGGTATTGGCCTTCAACCTGTTAGGCAACGGTTTGCGTGACGCAATGGACGTAAAAGGAAAAATTTGAATAGCATTAGAATTATTTCTAATTTTAGCTAGTTTTAACCACATCTGCTATGCCCTACAAGAAATACCTGATCATTCTCCTCTGCGTTTTTACCGTAGCCGCAGTTGCCTGCAAAAAGAAGAAAAAAGGCGATGGGGATGGAGATCCCGTACCGCCGCCGCCTAAAGAAGCGGAACTGGTGGTGGTAATGCCGGACATCAAGCTGAACCAGGACAATAACGCCACCGCCGGCGCATCGCTCACCGTGAAAGTAAACATCACTTCAACACCGCTGCCTAAAGACGGGGTGACTATTACCGTTACCGCGCTGGACCCTGCCGACGTGCCCATCCCGCAGAACGCGCCGCTGACCGTTACGGGCAATACCGTGGATATCAGCCTGATCAATCTGCCCAGCCTGAAAGTGGCCAGCATTGTGGTGGTTGTCACCTCCAAAAATGATCCTACCAATACAAAGACCTTCCGTTTCGGGGTGTTGAACAAAGCCGTCTGACAAATACATTCTTTTTATATAAAAGGGTGATTCCAATACGAACACCCTTTTTTTATTTAGGTTTGTGCATTGTTGGAACAGATTTGAATCATGCGAATAGCCGTAAATGCCCACCCGTTAATGCAGGACAGTGCTGCGAATACGGGCAATGTGCCTACTGAACTGATGAACCGGTTGTGCCGCCTGCACCCGGATGCGGAGTTTGTTTTTATTACAGACCGGCCGTGGGCACCCGTGCCCGCGCTGCCCCCCAATTGCGAGGTGGCTGTGCTGAAGCCGTTTGCCGGGGGGAAGATCGGGCAGTACCTCTGGCGCCGTTACCAATGGAACCGGCTGCTGAAAAAATACAGGATAGACCGCCTGCTGTGTATAGACGATGTGCTGCCATTCCCGCAGGAAGTGCAGGCCCATCTGTTGCTTATCCGCAAAGCATCGTTGCCGGACAGGCCCCCCACCTCGGAAAATATCCGCCGGTTCAGGTCCATCTCCGTGTTCTCTGAATTCATGAAAGAGCAGATCGGAGGCCGTTATGGAGGGCTGGAACAAAAATTTAACATGTTATCCCCGGGTGTTTCCGAGATATTTATAGCCCTGAACTGGGAAGAGCGGGAGCAGGTGAAACATGAATTTGCCGGTGGTATGGAATATTTTATAGCCGTAGGGGCCATTCACCCGGACAACAATATCATTCCCCTGCTGAAAGCCTTTTCCATGTTGAAAAAACGCCTTCGCTCAGGTATTAAGCTGGTGCTGGCCGGTGATCTTACACCCGAAGGAGAGGATATTGCGGAAGCTTTGCAGACCTACAAGTTCAGGGAAGACGTGATCTGGATGCAGGAGGCCGGGGAAGAAGACCTGGCGAGGCTGATAGGCGGTGCTTACGCCCTGGTGCACACCGCGGGGGCCGATGGCCTGGCGGTGCCCGTATTGCAGGCACAGCGTTGCCAGGTGCCCGGGATCGTGATATTTGCCGGAGCCTCCACGGAAGCGGGAGGAGATGCGGCGCTGAACGCCGTTCCCGGCGATGTGACGGACCTGTCCGAAAAAATGAGCGCCCTTTACAAGGATGAGCTGCTGCGCAGCCGCCTGCTGGACCATATCGGCCGCATACCCAGCTGGGACGATGCCGCGGGTCAGCTGGGGCAGATCATTACCGCCTAAAAATGAAATGCTTATTTTTGCATCTTCTAATCAAAACAACGTATGTCAAAGAAATCTACCATAACGATACAGGTGGGGCTGGACGAAAACAAAGTGCCCGAAACCATTGAATGGACTGCTACAGACAGCACCGCAGACAGGATGAACAAAGCCAAAGCCATGATGGTGGCTTTCTGGGACGGAGCGGATAAAACCGCCCTGCGCATAGACCTGTGGACAAAAGAAATGATGGTGGACGAAATGGCCGATTTCTTTTACCAGACCTTTATGACCATGGCGGATACCTACCAGCGCGCAACGCCCTGGGGCGACCAGGCGAACGACCTGCGTGCATTTGCCACAGACTTCTATAAAAAATTCGAGGAAAAACTGAAGAGCCAGCAGGAACAGGAACAGAACAAATAAGACTTAAATAACAGGAAATATGTCATTGGAATTAAATATCAACGGCGCCATCAAAACCGCCATGCTGGCTAAAGCAGAAGCGGAACTTCGCGCTCTGCGGGCCATCAAGGCAGCGGTACTGGTGGCTAAAACGGCAGAAGGCAGTACCGGTGACCTTACCGAGGCGGACGAACTGAAGCTGCTGCAAAAGCTGGCCAAACAAAGAAAAGATTCGCTTGATATCTTCCGCCAGCAGAACCGTGAGGATCTTGCAAAAAAAGAAGAAGAAGAACTGGCGGTGATAGAACGTTACCTGCCCAAACAGATGGACGAAGCCGAGCTGCGCGCCGCAGTGGAAGGTATTATCGCCGCTACCGGTGCCTCATCCCCCGCGGATATGGGCAAAGTGATGGGCGCGGCTACGAAACAGCTGGCAGGCAAAGCGGATGGTAAAATGATCTCCGCCCTCGTAAAGGAATTACTGACCAAATAAGCAGGCACTTGGCCATAGACGTTGTTTTTGCGATCATTATGGCATTTGCCGTTTACAGGGGCTTTTCACGGGGCCTGATCATCGCGGTGTTTTCGCTGATAGCCTCCATAGTGGGGCTGGCCGCCGCGCTGAAGCTTTCCGCCGTACTGGCCGCATACCTGGAGCAATCGGGGATGCAGGGCCGCTGGTGGCCGGTGGTATGTTTTATGACCATCTTCCTGGGCGTGGTGATCCTGATACGCCTGGGAGCCACGGCACTGGAGAAAGTAGTGCAATGGTCCATGTTGGGATGGCTGAACCGCCTGGGAGGGATTATTTTATATGCGTTAATATTCACGGTAGTGTTCAGCGTTATGCTGTGGCTGGCGAACCAGGTGTACTGGCTGAGCCCGGAAACCAAGCTGCAATCCGCCGTATATCCTTATATTGAACCTGTGGGACCCTGGGTAATAGAGAGAATGGGCAGCGTGATCCCGATATTCCGGGATATGTTCGCCTCGCTGGAAGGATTTTTTGAACATGCAGCCAGGGAAATTCCGGTAAAATAGCCTCATTACGGGGAGTATTTGAATTAAGAAAAAGAATTATTTTAGCGCAAAATTGACTTCAAGCATAGGTAATGAATTACGAAATCAAAACACAGGGCAAATTCAGGTACATCGAAGAAGGAGAGGGAGAACCGGTGATCTTGCTGCACGGCTTATTCGGCGCCCTGAGTAATTTCAGCGGGCTGCTCGATTATTTTAAGCAGTACAACAAAGTGGTGATTCCGATGCTGCCCCTGTTTGATCTGAATATCCTGGAAACCTCCGTAGCCGGTCTGGCCAAATACGTGCACAAATTCCTTGAAACCCGCGAATATAAAGACGTTCACCTGATGGGCAACTCCCTTGGAGGGCATGTTGCGCTGGTGTATATCCTGAAACACCCGGAAAACGTGAAATCCCTTATACTGACCGGCAGCTCCGGCCTGTTTGAGAACGGGATGGGCGAAACCTATCCCAAACGCGGGGATTACGAATATATCCGCAGGAAAACCGAGCTTACCTTCTACGATCCGGCGATGGCCACAAAGGAACTGGTAGACGAGGTGTTCGAGATCACGAGCAACAGGCTGAAAGTGATCAAGATCATCACACTTGCCAAATCCGCCATCCGTCACAACCTGGGAGACGAGCTGAAAACCATTCAAACACCTACCCTGCTCATATGGGGCAATAACGATACCGTTACTCCGCCCATGGTGGGAGAAGAGTTCCACCGCCTTATACCTAACTCAGAGCTCCATTTCATCGACAAATGCGGCCATGCGCCCATGATGGAGGTTCCCGGAGAATTTAATGTCATCATGCACGACTTCCTGAAAAGGCTGAATAACAAGGCCGTGGGGGCCAATGCGGGCTAACCGCTCATCCCGGCTGCCGCGCCATTGCTCCGTGTTTATGTAATTTTTAATACTCCTGGTTGGCGGTATTGGAATATTCTTTGCTATTATTGTAACTGAAACACGAACGAATATGTTGGCACAGGAACTCATCTCTACCGTTGTGCCGGTACTCCACCCGATGGATACCGGTGCAAAAGCATTACGCCTTATGAATGAATTTCATCTGACGCAGCTGCCGCTGGTAGTGGATAATAAATACCTGAGCCTGGTAGAGGAAGACCAGATACTGGACTGGGAAGACCCGGACCTGCTGCTTGAAACCGCTCCAGTCAGCCCTTTTAAGCCGGCCGTTATGGAAGGCGCCCACTTTTACGAAGCGCTGAAACTGTTCTACGATCTCAAACTCTCCGTATTGCCCGTGATCACCCGGGAGGGTGAATACCAGGGCCTTATCACCAAAGACAACCTGCTGGCCATCCTCGCGCAATACAACGGCGTAAAGGAGCCCGGAGGCCTGCTGGTGCTGGAAGTGGAGCCGAGAGACTACAGCCTCAGCGAAATAGCCCGCATCGCGGAAAGCAATGAAGTAACCCTCCTCAGCGTTAATACTATCAATAATCCCGGCACGGCCAAGCTGGAAGTGCTGCTGAAAACCAACCGGCAGGACATGCAGGGCCTGGTAGCTACCTTCGAGAGATTTAATTACACCATCAAATACATGTTCAGTGAAGAGCTGGAAGAGGACCTGCTCAAGAAGAACTATGACCTGCTCATGAATTACATCAGCATGTAGTTTCCAAAATGTTTTATTTGCGCACTGTTTATTATATCACCGGCTTGTGGCTGTGCCTGTTTGGAGTGCAGGCGGCAAACGGCCAGGCTAAGGTTTTTCCGTCCCCTGCGGCGGACGGTGTTGTTATGCCGCGGCGGGATACTGTGCCGGAGCCGCTCAAGGAAACTGTGCAAAAACTCATAAAGGACAGTTTGCCCCAGCCTCCCGCTCAGCAGCCGGTCATTGGCGCCGTGACGGACACTGCCTACATCGTAGTGCGGAACATCGAGGTGGCGGGTAATAAACGTACCCGTACTTCCATCGTACTGCGTGAACTGGGAGTGAGGGCCGGGGACACCATCCGACTGCGCACGCTCGCTGAAACGCTGGAGACCAACCGCAAACAGCTCCTCAATACCTCGCTTTTCCTCAACGTGGTAGCCAATGTGAGAAACTGGAACGGCAACGCGGCGGACCTTTCATTTGAAGTCTGGGAACGCTGGTACCTACTCGCCTTTCCTATCTTCAAACTGGCGGACCGCAACTTCAACCAGTGGTGGGTGGAGAAAAACCACAGCCTGGACCGGGTGAACGTAGGCCTGAAAGTGTTCCAGGACAACCTGACCGGCCGCAACGACGATCTATACGGCGATGTGACCGTGGGGTATACCCAAAAGTTCCTGCTGGGTTACAACCTGCCCTACATCGATAAAAAACTGCGGCACGGGGTGGGGTTTGTAGTGTCCTACAGCCGGAACCGGGAGATCAATTTCATATCCGATTATAACAAACAGCAATTTTACCGGGAAGATGACTTCCTGCGGCGCCAGTTCTCCGCCAGCGCCACCTACACCTACCGCAAAGCGATTTCCACCAAACACCAGCTGTATATCGGTTATTACAACGAATCCGTGAACGATACCGTGGCCCGGCTGAACCCTGATTACCTCGGCGGCGGCCGTACGGACATCCGGTACCTGGAGCTGGGCTACCGCCTGCAGTTTATCCAGGCGGACAGCTGGCAGTACCCGCTGGTTGGGCGGTCTTTCACGGGTGAGCTGTCAAAAGTAGGCCTGGCGGGCCTTAGCGACCTGGATTTTGTGCGTATGCGCATCAAAGCGGCGCGTTACTGGCAGCTGGCCAAAAAAACCTATGGCGCCCTGAGCGTCATGGGACAGACCAAACTGCCTGATAAACAGCCATATATCGGCGTGAGGGCGATGGGTTACGGGGACGATTACCTGCGCGGGCTGGAATATTACGTGGTGGACGGGACGGCTTTTTTTATCCTGAAAAGCACGCTGCGCCGGGAATTGCTTAATTTCAAAGTACACCTGCCCATCGTGCCGAAAAAGTTCAGCAACCTGCCCATCCGTGTACTGGCGAAAGCCTACGGCGATATGGGCTACGGCTACAGCCGGCAAAGCCTGCACGGCAGCCTGAATAACAAGATGCTGTATACGGCGGGGCTGGGCCTGGACGTGGTTTCTTTTTACGATACCTGTATCCGCTTTGAATACAGCATCAATCAAATGGGAGAAAAAGGACTATTTTTACACGCTAAACTGGATATGTAAATGCATGTAGCCCTTTACAGCCGCGGCTTTGTTAAAGAAGACCTGGAAGATATACAACTGTTGCTGGATGAACTGGGCGGCCAGGAGATCACTCCGGTGGTATACGAGCCTTTTTTCAAAGAGATCCGCCAGCATATCCGTTTTCCCGCGGAAACCGATACCTTTTCAAAAGCAGAAGACCTGGACGGGCGCATCGAATTCCTGGTAAGCCTGGGGGGAGACGGCACCCTGCTGGATACCGTGAGCTACATCCGCGAAAAGAACATCCCGGTGATGGGCGTGAACTTCGGCCGCCTCGGCTTTCTCGCCAGCATCGGGCGGGATGAGATACACGAAGTGGTGAACTCCCTCGTGAGCCGGAATTACGTGGTGGACAAACGTACCCTTCTCCACCTGGACGCCAGCTCGCCCCTCTTTGGCGACGTGCCTTACGCCCTGAACGAATTCACCATCCACAAAAAAGACACCTCCGCCATGGTAAAGATCCATACCTACCTGAACGGGGAGTTTCTGAATACATACTGGGCGGACGGCCTGATCGTGGCCACACCCACCGGCTCCACCGGTTATTCCCTCAGCTGCGGCGGCCCGATCGTGTTCCCCGAAGCAGCGAACTTTGTGATCACCCCGGTGGCCCCGCATAACCTGAACGTACGTCCCATCGTAGTGCCTGATGATAATGTGATCTCCTTTGAAGTGGAAGGCCGCAGCGACCAGTTCATCTGCACGCTGGACAGCCGGATGGAGGTGATAGACAACCGCATTCAGCTGGCGGTGAAAAAAGAAGATTTTAATATCAACCTGCTGCGCCTGAACGAGAGCAACTTCCTTCACACGTTGAGAAACAAACTGTTATGGGGCATAGATACCCGTAATAACAGGCGGAAATAGCGTATCATTACCCTTATTTTCCATACGAAAATGCTTTAATTTACGTTCTTACTGATATTTATGCTGCTTACGCGTATTCATTTAAGGATCCTGGGAGTTGCCGGCTGTTTGCTGGCCGGTTCCCTGCTGAACAGGGCCGTGGCCCAGCAGGAACTGAGTTATGTCGGGGAATTGGGTTTTACTGCAGGGGGTGCCCATTATTTCGGGGACCTGAACACCCATGGAGGGCTGAAAGCCGTCAAACCGACGGTGGGCATCTATTACCGTAAATATTTCAATGATTACGTAGGCGCCAGGGCCCAGTTCAGGTACATGAACCTCGGTTATTCCGATGTGTACAGCTCCACCAGTTACCAGCAGCGGCGCAACCTGAGTTTTAACACAAATTTGTTCGAGCTGGCCATCCAGGGGGATTTTAACTTCTTCCGTTTTGAGCCTGGCAGCGAAGATTACCGGTTCAGCCCGTATCTCACCCTGGGGGCGTCCATCTTCCATTTTAACCCCTATGCCTACCTGGAAGGCAATAAATACTTTCTCCAGCCCATGCACACCGAGGGGCAGGGCTTATACCCGGAACGCAAGCCATACAGCCTGTTTTCCTATTCCTACCTGATCGGCGGAGGGCTGAAATACAGTCTTACCAGCCGTTTGAACCTGGGCCTGGAAGTCCTTTTCCGCTTTGCCCAGACGGATTACCTGGACGATGTGAGCACCACTTACGTGGGTTTGTCCGCATTCCCCACCAAAGCGGACGGTTCAGCCACGATTGCCGCCGTACTGCAGGACCGTTCTTACGCCACCGGTACCGTACCGATCGGCGAGCCGGGGCGGCAGCGGGGGAACAGCCGGGACAAAGACCAGTTTGCCACCGTAGAGCTGACCCTGGGCATCCTTTTCACCTCTTACCGCTGTAAATTCTGAGCGGCCAAAATGCGCTCCCAGCCGCCTTTCCCGTTAAAACTACGTTAAAACAGCCCCGCAGCCTTTGCAGGAAAGGCCATAAAGTTATTTTTGTATCTTTGCACACTTTTAGTAAAACTGTTTTAACACGCCTGAAATAGTCATGAGTTTGAAGGATCAATTAGACCTGCAACGACTGCCTCGCCACATTGCCATCATCATGGATGGTAATGGCCGATGGGCCAAGGAACGGGGGCAGGACCGGCTTTACGGGCATCATCAGGGAGTGGAAAGTGTGCGCGATATAGTGGAAGGCTGTGCCGAACTGGGCATCGGATACCTGACCTTATACGCCTTTTCTACTGAGAACTGGGATCGGCCGGTGTATGAAGTGAACGGAATAATGGAGCTGCTGGTGACCACTATCCGGAGTGAAGTGAGCACCCTCAACAAAAATAATATCCGGCTGCACGTCATAGGCGATATGACGATGCTGCCTCCGCACTGCCGCCAGGAGCTGGAGGAAGCCAAAGAGATGACGGCGGCTAATACCGGCCTCGGTCTCGTCATGGCGCTGAGCTACAGCGCCCGCTGGGAGATATTGCAGGCCGTGCGAAGCATTGCGAAAGATGCACAGGCAGGCAAGCTGAATCCCGACGAGGTGACGCCCGAGATCTGGGAAAAATACCTATGTACCGCCAAACTGCCAGATCCGGAACTGATGATCCGGACCAGCGGCGAACACCGTATAAGCAACTTCCTATTGTACCAACTGGCCTACGCGGAGCTTTATTTCACCAACACCCGCTGGCCTGATTTCCGCAAAGAGAATCTATACGAAGCCATCTTAAATTATCAAACCAGAGAACGTCGATTCGGCAAAACAAGCGAACAAATACAGCAGAATGAAGAAATTGTTTCCTAAAAGCCTACTGGCCGTAGTTTTATGTTGCAGCGCGGGAATATCTGTGCGTGCCCAGCAAAGGGATACCTTGCCCCCTCCGCCGCCCGGCAGACCGGCAACGGATATGAGTCCCTTTACCCTCGGCAACCCGCAGCAATTCGAAATTGCCGATATAGCCGTAACCGGTACTGAGTTCCTCGATAAATCATTACTGCTGTCTCTCTCCGGCCTTGCCGTTGGCGATAAAGTAGTGCTCCCCGGAGACCACTTTGCCAAAGCCATCCAGAACCTCTGGGGGCAACGCCTTTTCTCAAACATCGCTATCTATATCACCAAAATAGAAGGTAACAAGATATGGCTGGAAATTGAACTGGTGGAAAAACCCCGTATGTCCAGCTTCACTTTTAAAGGAGTGAAAAAGACCGAAGGAGAAGAGTTCGTGACCAAAGCCGGCCTCCGCAAAGGCAGCGTGGTAACGGACGCCCTCGAACAAAACACCCTGGCCGTGGTGAAAAAACACTTCGCTGAAAAAGGTTACCGCAACGTAACCGTACGCATGGAAGTGAAAAAAGACCCGCCGCCCGCGATCAACTCCGCTTCTGTTATCTTCTGGGTAGAGAAAGGCCATAAAGTGAAAGTGAACGACATTCACATGGTAGGTAACTACTGGCTGGCGGACAATACCCTGAAGAAAAAAATGAAGGACCCCAAGGAAACGCCGCGCATGACGCTGTATCCTGAAATGGCGGACGCCTGGGTGGACAGCATGGCTACTACAGACGATTACTGGCAGACGATGGGTTATCTTTCCGCTACCCGCACCTTACAAAAACTCAATCCCTATCTCCGCCCGAACTTCTTCGCCAATTCCAAGTTCAACGAGCTGAAGTACGAAGAAGGAAAGGAAAAACTCATTGCATACTACAACTCCAAAGGTTTCCGCGACATGCAGATCGTGGAAGATACTTTGTATTCTTCCGCCAAAGGCAACCTGAACATCGAGCTGAGGCTGGATGAAGGACGGAAATATTACTTCGGTAATATTCTCTGGAGAGGTAACACCATTTACAGCGACACCGTACTGTCCCGTGGCCTCGGCATCAAAAAAGGCGACGTGTACAACCTGGAACTGCTGAACAAACGTCTTGGCAACCCTCCCGGCCCTGAAGGCGGCGATATCGGATCGCTGTACATGGACGACGGTTACCTGTTCTTCCAGGTAGACCCTGTGGAGATCGGCATCCGCGGAGATACCATCGACTACGAAATCCGCATCCAGGAAGGCCCGCAGGCAACTATCAAGGATATACGCATTGCAGGCAACGAAAAAACCAACGAGCACGTGGTGCGCCGCGAACTGAGAACCCTCCCGGGCGAATGGTTCAGCCGCCAGAACCTGATCAGGTCCCAGCGTGAGATCTCCCAGCTCGGTTTCTTCAATCCTGAAACCATCGGCATCAACCCCGTGCCCAACATGCAGGAAGGCACCGTGGACATCGATTATAAAGTGGAAGAAAGAGCGAACGACCAGCTGGAACTGTCAGCAGGCTGGGGTGGTTACATTGGTCTTACCGGTACCCTCGGCGTAACGTTCAACAACTTCTCTCTCCGCAACATCTTCCGTAAAGAAACCTGGGACCCGCTGCCAAGCGGCGACGGGCAGAAGCTCAGCGTAAGGATCTCTTCGAACGGTAAGGCTTACCGCTCTTACAACTTCTCTTTCACCGAGCCCTGGCTTGGCGGTAAGAAAAGGAACCCGTTCTCCGTGAGCTTCTACAGCACTTACCAGAACCCGAACGCGTTCGCGGAATATTATAATCAGCCGGTACCCAACCCCGGTGCATATTTCAGGGTATTGGGCGGCTCCGTGTCCCTCGGTAAACAGCTGAGGTGGCCGGATGACTTCTTCTCCCTGATGTACACGGTGAACTATCAGCGTTACAAACTGAAAGACTTCAACTATTTCGGCCTGGAAGGTTTTGATAACGGTGTGGCGAATAACCTTAGCTTGAGGCTGACGCTGGCCCGTTCATCCGTGGACCAGCAGATCTTCCCGCGCAGCGGTTCCAGCTTTATGCTGTACGGGCAATTCACGCCGCCTTATTCCGTTCTTAATCCTGACAAGGACTACAAGAGCGAAACGATACAGGAACAGTTCAAGTTCATTGAATACCAGAAATACCGTTTGAACGCCGAGTGGTACGTACCGCTGAGCCGCCCTGCGGGCAGCGACCACAAATCGCTGGTACTGAAGGTGGCCGCGAAATTCGGTTACCTCGGCCGCTACAACAACCGCACTACGCTTTCTCCCTTCGGCAGATTTGAGCTGGGCGGTGACGGTCTGAGTAACTTCGCGGTATACGACAGGGACATCATTTCCCAGCGCGGTTACCCGGTGTATTACACCTCGAACCCGAAACTGAACCCGGAAAGCAGCGGGCCTCCTCCGGGATATTCCGGCTTCACTATGTTTAATAAATATGTGGTGGAACTGCGTTATCCCTTCAGTCTGAACCCGAGCTCGACAATTTTCGGCCTGATATTCCTGGAAGCGGCGAACGGTTACAGGGACTTTAAAGAATACGATCCGTTCAGGCTGAGACGCTCTGTGGGCGTGGGCGCCAGGTTCTACCTGCCGATGTTCGGCCTGCTTGGTTTCGACTATGGCATAGGATTGGATAGGATCAGACCCGGGGGAGGCATGAAAGACGCAGCGAAATTCACATTCATGCTTGGCTTTGAACCGGAATAAAATATTTATTATATATTGCGAGGCCTGATCCGCAAATCAGGCTTTATTCCTGAACCACCGAGGTTCAACCTGACCAACAAAAATATGTACAGATGAAAAAATTATTCATTACCGCGGCTTTAGTATTGGGCACCGTGTTTGGCGCCCTGGCTCAGCGTTATTGCGTGATCGATACGAAATACATACTGGAAAGCATCCCTGATTATAAAGACGCACAGAAGAAGCTGGATGCGGTTGCAGAGCAATGGCAGAAAGAAATAGACGCAAAATTCCAGGAAGTAGATAAGATGTACAAGTCTTACCAGGCGGAACAGGTAATGCTCACGGATGACCTGAAACGCAAACGTGAAGATGAGATCATTGCCCGTGAGAAAGAAGCCAAAGACCTGCAGAAGCAGCGTTTCGGCTACGAAGGCGATCTTTTCAAGAAAAGGGAAGAACTGGTAAAACCCATACAGGACAAGATCTACAATGCCGTACAGAAGCTGGCCGCCAGCAGGATGTATGACTTTGTACTGGATAAGTCCGGTGGTATCACCGTGATCTTCTCCGATCCGAAGCTGGACAAAAGCGAGGAAATATTGGCATCCCTGGGGGTGAAAAAATAGCCCTTATACTTTGACCTATAACTATTTTAAAATTTCTTTTAAACTCAGAACAACATCATCATGAAGAAGTATGTAATTATTGCAATTGTAGCGTTTTCCGGATTATGCAGTGTGAAGGCCAGCGCACAAGCCAAAATCGCGCACATCAACGCACAGGCTTTGATCGAGGCCATGCCGGAAACTAAAAAAGCTCAGACAGATATCGAAACCTACGCGGCAGGCCTGGAAAAGGAAAGCGGCGCTCTGGTAGCAGAATACAACAAAAAAATGGCTGATTTTGACAAATCCTCCCCAACAGACAGCGATGCCATGAAACAAGTGAAAGTGAAAGAGATCCAGGACGCGCAGAAACGCATCCAGGAGTATGAAACCGTAGCGCGTGAAAAGATCGGCCAGAAGCAGAACGAACTGCTGAAACCCGTATACGATAAAGCCCGCAAAGCGATCGAAGACGTGGCTAAAGAAAAAGGTTATACTTACGTAATTGACAGCTCAAGCGGCTCCCTGCTGGTTTCTCCCGCAGGCGACGACATCCTGGCGGCTGTTAAAACCAAACTGGGCGTGGCTGCAACCGCAGCTCCCGCAGCAGCTAAATAAGCTCTAACTGACTGATTTATAATACCCCGGGAGTAATCCCGGGGTTTTTTTATAGTGAGAAGCGAATTTTTTAGCGTATCTCTTTTCATTTTTAATTATTTACGCTACCTTTGCCTTCCGTTTGAAACGGGGCTGATCACAGTCTGCCTTCTCAAGAACGGGGATGGTATTAAGTTTTAAGTACAAGGAAATTAAAAAAAACGCACAATGAGACCGAGTTTGCGAGGTCCCATCTGGCAAAAGAAAAAAATTATTAACAGATGAAACGTACTTTTCAACCGCACAACAGACGCAGAAAGAGCGTACACGGTTTCAGAAAGAGAATGGAAACTGCCAACGGACGTAAAGTATTGGCATCCCGCAGAGCTAAAGGCAGGAAAAAACTGACCGTATCTGACGAGAGCAAGCTGAAATAATCCGCTAATAAACTCATATTGCCATAAAAACTTATTCTTTTAACAAGGAGGAAAAGTTAAAGAGCAGGAAAATGATTGAAACGCTTTTTCGGGAAGGAAAAGCGTTTTCTATTTTCCCCTACCGCGTGATCTATATGCACGCCAGCCTGCATACGGACAAATATCCTGTACAGGCCGGCTTCAGTGTGTCGTCCCGAAAATTCCCCCATGCAGTGGACCGCAACCGCATTAAAAGGCTCGGCCGCGAGGCTTACCGTCTTCAAAAACAACCCTTCCATACCGCACTCCGCGACAGCGGCCTCCAACTCGCCGTATTTTTCATTTATACCGACAAAAAAATAGCCGATTTCGATACCCTTAGCCGCAAATTTTCGGTAATTTTAGAGAAGCTGGTCAAGGAAGCCGGTAAGAAAGAATAAAGGTTATTTAAAAGACATTGTGCGCGGATGAAAGGTGACTTCCATCCGATCTCTAAAAAGACATTACGTGCGGATGAAAGTAGGCTTCCATCCGACCTCTAAAAAAGACATTGTGCACGGATGAAACGATTGATGCAAATACTCAGTATCCCGTTTATCATACTCATCAGGTTCTATCAATGGTGTATCAGCCCATGGCTGGGATCGAGATGCAGGTACACACCTACCTGCTCGCAATACGGCCTGGAAGCCTTTAAAAAACACGGCGCCGTCAAAGGAGGCTGGCTTACCATCAGGCGCATCCTGAGCTGCCACCCCTGGGGCGGCCATGGTTACGACCCGGTTCCCTGAACCACATCCCTCATCACATTTTAATCTTGCCACATGCGGATTTCCAAAAAGATCGTACTGTTTTCACTGCTGGGCCTCTGCCTCGTGTTTGCCGCGTTCCGCACCAACGACAAATACTTCCTGATCGCAAAAAACCTGGACATATTTGCCGCCTTTTACCGTGAGCTGAACACTTATTACGTGGAAGACCTGCCGCCCGAAAAACTCATGCAGAGAGGCATAGAAGCCATGCTGGAAGAAACGGACCCCTATACGGACTTTGTGCCGGAAGAGGAATTGGATGAACTCCGGTTTATGGCCACCGGCCGCTACGGCGGGGTAGGCACCTCCATCTATACGGAAGGCGAATGGACCTCCATCACTGACGTGTACGAAGGCAGCCCCATGGCCAAAGCCGGTGTAAAAGCTGGGGACATCATCGTGTCCCTGGACGGCAAAAGCGCGAAAAACATGGAACAGGATGAAGTGAGCCGTTACCTGAAAGGCAACCCCGGCACCACCCTTACCATCGTGCTCCGCCACCCGATCACCAGCGCGGAAAAAACCTACAAGATCGTTCGCGAAGATATCAATGTGAAACCGGTGAGTTTCACCGGCTTCATCCGGAAAGACGTGGGTTTCATCAAAATGACTCAGTTCACCGAAAACAGCGCCGAACAGGTGCAGGCGTCTTTTGAGAAGCTGAAACAAACCAATCCGCAGATCAAAGGCCTGGTACTGGACCTCCGCGGCAACCCCGGCGGATTGCTGGAAGAAGCGGTGTCCCTTTCCAATATTTTCATCGAAAAAAACAAACTCATCGTAAGCACCCGCGGTAAAGTAAAAAGCTGGGACAGGGAATACCGTACCGGCCAAAGCCCCGTGGATTTGAACATCCCACTGGTAGTGCTCACCAGCCGCTCCTCCGCTTCGGCCGCTGAAATCGTCGCGGGCGCCGTGCAGGACCTGGACCGCGGCCTCGTAGTGGGGCAGCGCTCTTATGGCAAGGGCCTGGTGCAGACCACGCGCCCGCTGCCTTACAACGCCAAGCTGAAAGTGACCACCGCGCGTTATTACACGCCCAGCGGCCGCTGCATCCAGGCAATAGATTACAGCCACCGCAACGAGGATGGCGAAGCCGATTACGTGCCCGATTCCCTGCGCCGCTCCTTTGTGACGGCAGGCGGCAGGCCCGTTAAAGACGGCGGCGGCATTGAGCCCGATGCCAAAGTGGATAATATGATGCTTAGCCAGGTGGCTATCACCCTGCTGCGCAAACAATACATCTTCGATTACGCCACCCAATACTATTATTCCCACCCCGATGTGAAAGCTGCATCCGAATTTGCCCTGACCGACGCGGAGTTTGAAGACTTCGTGAAGTTCCTGGACGGCAAGGACTACAGCTATAAAACCCGGAGCGAAGAAGCCCTGGAAAGTTTCCGCAGTACAGCCAGCCGTGAGAAATACTACGACGGCCTGGCAAAGGAATTCGAGGCGCTTCAGCAGAAAATGAAACATGACAAAAAACAGGACCTGCTGAAAAACAAAACCGAGATCCGTCACCTGCTGGAAGAAGAGATCATGAACCGTTATTATCCGCAACTGGGCAGGATCGAGAAAAGCCTGAGCTGGGATAAGGACGTGGAAGAGGCCGTGGCGCTGATTGGCAACCCTGCCAGGTATCAGCAGCTGCTGGGGAAAACCAACTGATCCCACCTTTAAAATATCGAAATAACAATTTAGCCATGCGGTAAACATTGCATGGTTAAATTGTTTTTTGTTTTTTTACGGTTCTACTCAAAGTAACTGTATGAAAGCAATCCATTACGCAACAGCATGTTTCCTGTTGGCATTCGCCGCCTGTTCAAGCCAGAAAGCCGTTACTGACAACGCAAAACAGGCAGATATCAACGTGCTGTGTTATAATATCCATCACGCCAATCCACCGTCTACCCCTGATAAGATAGACATTCCCGCGATCGCGAAGGTGATCAGCGATACCAAACCGGACATCGTTGCACTGCAGGAAGTGGACGTACATACGGACCGCTCCGGCAAAAGTCTCCACCAGTCAGAAGAGCTGGCCAGGCTCAGCGGCATGAAATCATTTTTTGCAAAAGGCATCGATTATGGCGGCGGTGAATATGGCGTTGCTATCCTGAGCCGCTATCCTATCCTCGAAACAAACAGGTACCCGCTCACCACCGTTGCCGGTACTAATGGCGAGCCGCGCGTACTGGCTACCGCATTGCTCCAGCTGCCCGGCAACCGCAAGGTGCTGATGGCCTGTACCCATCTGGACGCGCAGCGCGGAGACACCAACCGCACTGTTCAGATCAGGGAGATCATGGAAATACTGAAAAAACAACAATACCCGGTGATCATAGCCGGCGACCTGAATGCGCCGGAAAACAGCAGTGTCATCAATACACTTGATCAGCATTTCACCCGCAGCTGTACAAACTGCGGGTTCACCATTCCCGTTGAAAACCCGCGCCGCTGCATCGATTTCATTGCCTTTAGCCAGGGTAAGTTCGAAACGGTGAGCCACAACGTTATCCAGGAAAAATACGCGTCGGACCATTTGCCCATGACTGCGGTATTACATCTCAAATAAGCGTGGAGATTGGATTTGCTGAAATTAATCGTTAAATTAAAGGTTTGAGGTAACCCACGTTCACAATAACTATAAAAGCTAACAGCACATGAGTAATCAATCTAATGGCAACTCCCGCCGCGGTTTTATCAACAAACTGGCAAAAGGGGTTGTAGGTGCGTCACTGATTCCGAACATCATCACCGCGGCAGACAGGAAACGCAGCCTGGAACAGCTTTCCAGGCAGAAAGATCATTACAGCGCAAACGACAATATCCAGATCGCGCTGATCGGGGCCGGCGGCATGGGCAATGCTGATGCGGATACTGCTATCACCGTGCCCGGCGTGAAGCTCATCGCAGCCTGCGACCTGTACGACGGCCGCCTTGCCGATGCCAAAAAGAAATACGGCAGCGACATTTACACCACCCGTGATTATAAGGAAATACTGGCCCGTAAAGACATTGACGCGGTGATCATCGCCACGCCTGACAGCTGGCACAAGGATATTTCCGTGGCTGCCATGAACGCCGGCAAAAGCGTGTATTGCGAAAAACCGATGGTGCACGACGTGACGGAAGGCCATGCAGTAGTAGAAGCGCAGAACAAAAACAAAGTTGTATACGAAGTAGGCAGCCAGGGCGTAAGCTCACTGGGCAACGAAAAAGCCCGCCAGTTGCTGAAAGACGGGGCCATTGGCCAGCTGAACTATGCGGAAGGTTTCTGGGCGCGTATGTCCCCCTTCGGCGCATGGCAGTACCCCATCCCTGCTGATGCTTCGCCTTCAACTGTAGGCTGGGACGCGTTCCTGGCAAACAATACCAAACGTGCATTTGATCCCCTGCGTTTTTTCCGCTGGAGGAATTATAAAGATTACGGCACCGGCGTATCCGGCGACCTTTTCGTACACCTGTTCTCCAGCCTTCATCTCGTAACCGGCTCCATCGGCCCTGAAAAGATCATGGCCACCGGTGGCCTGCGTTACTGGAAAGACGGCCGTGAAGTACCGGACGTGATGCTCGGTATGTTCGACTACCCGCAGACGGACATTCATCCCGCGTTTAACCTGTCCCTCCGTGTGAACTTTGTGGACGGCACCGGTGGTACCAACTACCTGCGTATGGTGGGCAGCGAAGGCTCCATGACCGTAGAGTGGGACAAAGTGACCCTCTACCGGAATAAAGCCTACGCCGCAACAGACGATCCGTTGCTGCAAACCAAAAAAGCACAGGACAGCGGCAAACAATACGTGTATGAAAGAGCGCACATGCTGCCGCCCGATCATATGGAATACGTGGCAGACAAAGGCTACAAAGGCGCACATTTTGATCACTTCTACAACCTGTTCAACGCGATGCGCACCAAAGGGAAAGTGAATGAAGACGCACTGTTCGGCTTCCGCGCGGCGGCTCCCGCATTGCTTTGCAACGACAGTTATTTCCAGAACAAGATCATGTACTGGGACCCGAAGAACCTGAAAACCGTCAACAAGTAAACAACAGATAGTATGCAAAAATTAATATTACCTGCGTTTGCAGCAGCTACGCTCGCCCTGGCATCCTGCGGCGGTGGCGCTCCGAAAGAAGAGAAAAAGGATTCGATTGCCATCGGCAGCGAAAACAAAACAGCCACAGCGCCACAAGCCAATGTGCTGACCACGGAAGAAACAGCAGCAGGCTGGAAACTCCTGTTCAACGGCTCAAACCTTGACGGGTGGAGGATATACCAAAACAAACCTTCCAATACCTGGGGCGTAGTAGACGGTACTTTACATTGCACCGGCAGCACCACAGATAAAAGCGACATGCGCGGCGACCTGCTGTCCAACGACGAGTACGAGAACTTTGAGCTGGAAACAGACTGGAAGCTGGCCCCGCAGGGCAACAGCGGCATCCTCTACCTGGTGACCGAAGAGTTTAAGGCACCCTACATGAGCGGCCCTGAGTACCAGCTGATCGATGATGAGAACTTCCCCGAAAAGCTGGAAGACTGGCAGAAGTCAGGCGCGAACTATGCGATGAACCCGCCGTCCAAACTGGCTGCGAAGCCTATCGGCGAGTGGAACCATACCCGCATCGTGGTGAACAAAGGACACGTGGAGCATTGGCTGAACGGTGAGAAAGTGGTGGACACGCAAATGTGGACACCCGAGTGGGAAAAGGCCAAAAAGACCGGCAAATGGAAGGACTACAAAGGTTATGGCTCCGCTAAAAAAGGCCACATCTGCGTACAGGACCATGGCAGCGAGATCTGGTTCAGGAACATGAAGATCAAATCCCTGTAGGGGAAAATACGAGTATAAAAAAAGGGTCAGCATCATCTGCTGACCCTTTTTTATTGTAAGCCATAAGGCTGTTAGAACCTTTTGCTAACAGCATCCCAATTTACCACGTTCCAGAAAGCGGCGAGGTATTCAGCGCGGCGGTTCTGGTATTTGAGGTAATAGGCATGTTCCCAAACGTCTACGCCCAGGATGGGGGTACCTTTCACTTCGGCAACGTCCATCAGGGGATTGTCCTGGTTAGGCGTGGAAGTGATCTCAAGCTTACCGTCTTTCACGATCAGCCAGGCCCAGCCTGAACCGAAGCGGGAAACGCCGGCAGCGTTGAATTTTTCCTTGAATGCATCAAAAGAACCGAAAGCACTGTTGATCGCATCACCCAGTTTACCGGAGGGAGCGCCGCCGGCGTTGGGGCCGAGGCTGGTCCAGAAGAAAGAGTGGTTCCAGTGACCACCGCCGTTGTTGCGAACCGCGGGGCTGATGGAGCCGGCTTTGGCTACCAGGTCTTCCAGGGATTTATTCTCATTCTCTGTTCCGGCGATAGCCTTGTTCAGATTGTCTACATAAGCCTGGTGGTGCTTGCCGTGGTGAATTTCCATTGTCAGCTTGTCGAAGTGCGGTTCAAGCGCATCGGAAGCATACGGCAATGCAGGAAGTGTAAAAGCCATAATTCAATTTTTATGGGTTTAAGAATTGTATTTCAATTAGAGGACCAAATTTACTGCCTAATAGGGGAATTGTCAAACCCTTTCTCCGGCAGTTCATCGAACCCTTTGTGAAGTGCTTTGTTATTGAGGGAAAAGCAGTGTTAACGGCGTTTGGATATATGGCTTTTTCTTTTATATTTACATAAAGGTGTTATAACCTTTGTTTCGCAATTATTTATATTCGTATAGTATTCATCGTTAGTTTTCACTATTGTTTGTTTAAAACATTAATATGCAGGACATGGGCACAGAAAACCGCGACTCTCATGATGCGCTTGTATCGGAGAATGCGCAATTGAGGAGCCGGCTTGAACATTTGGAGGCCATTATAGACAAGGTTCCCGCAATGTTATATACGTCCAACAACTCCAAAAAGGCTATCAACTGGTGCAACGGGCGTTTGACAGAGACCCTCGGCTATTCCCGGGAGGAGATCATTACACTGGGCGTTGAGTTTTTCAGGCAGGTAACCCACCCCGAAGACGCCAGTATTCTCACTATTTCGCAGCAGTCGTTCAGGGACAAAAAAGGAATGTTCGGCGGTGTAATGCGCGTACGGAGGCGTGGCAGCAATGAATGGTTTTGGGTCGTCGGCTTAGGTGTACCTTTTACATTTGATCAGCAGGGGAATGTAGTGGACGTGGTATGCGTGTTCCTGGACTTTTCCAATGCGATAGACACCGGCAACCAGATCAGCGAAGCCTTGCGGGTAGTGCTGCGCAGGCGGAACGAAGATGTCCTTAATAAGCTCACCGCCCGCGAAAAGGACATATTTACACTGGCCGCCAGAGGCCATAACAATAAAGAAATCGCAGAGAAGCTGAACCTCAGCAGGTATACCATTGAGACCCATAGAAAAAACATCAGGCTTAAGCTGAAAGTTAGAAACACCCCGGAACTGGTGGCCCTCGCCAAACAGATTGGTTTACAATAACCCACACTCATTATGATTTTTCCGCATATTGATTATCAGGATACATATTCCCTATTTCTAATTTATAAAAGCGCTACAACGCTTGTGTGATCCGCAATTCCATGGGAAAAATACCCAAGCTTGGGTATTTTCCGGCGTTCTAAACTCCAGTAATTTAGTAGCCTGAATTAAGAACGGAGTTCATTTGGATAGTTTTTTGAGGTAATACTTATCACTATGATAACCGAAGACAAGGCGTATGATATCCTGGCGTTGGATCAATCCGCCACACCTGAAGAAATACTTGCCAGGTATCAAGCATTAAAGGACCAGTACAAGAAAATCAAAGAAGAGACGGAGGACCTGAAAACCCAATTGGCCTATCAATTGAAAACAATTGAGCTGGATGACGTATTCATTTACTTCCGTACTTGTCAAAAGATATAACACTTTGTTTCATCTTTCATGCATTGTTGTCGTGTTTAACCCACACGATTCATCCATTGTTTGTTAGCCACCAAAACCTTGCGATCCGGTCTTTACATCCGCAAGTTTGGAAACCCGCTTATCCTGCAAATTAATATCTGTAGTGAAGGATTTTGATTACATTTATAACTCAAATCCTTTACACTATGGATAACATTTTTTTGTATGTTATTATCGCACTAGTCGTCCTGATCGCCCTTTCATCGTTCGTAACGGTGCAACAGGGTACTATTGGCGTTACTACTATCTTCGGTAAATACAACCGCATCCTGTTTCCCGGTCTTAACTTCAAGATCCCGATCATCGAAAAGGTGTTCAAACGCATCTCTATCCAGAACCGCTCCGTGGAACTGGAATTCCAGGCCATTACCGTGGACCAGGCGAATGTGTACTTCAAAGCCATGCTTCTGTACTCGGTACTGAACCAGGAGGAGGAAACCATCAAAAACGTGGCCTTTAAGTTCATGGACGAACGCAGCTTCATGCAGGCCCTCATCCGCACCATCGAAGGTTCTATCAGGGGGTTTGTGGCCACCAAAAGGCAGTCTGAAGTGCTGGGCCTCCGCAAAGACATCACCGAACACGTAAAGGAACAGATCGATAACGGGCTGGAACAATGGGGTTTTCACCTGCAGGACCTCCAGATGAACGATATCACTTTCGACGATGCCATTATGCGCTCTATGGCGCAGGTGGTGGCTTCGAACAACCTGAAGGCCGCGGCCGAAAACGAAGGCCAGGCGCTCCTGATCACCAAAACCAAAGCGGCCGAAGCGGATGGTAATGCCATCAAGATTGCGGCGGAAGCGGAAAGACAAGCCGCACAGCTGCGTGGCCAGGGCGTCGCGCTCTTCCGTGAAGAAGTGGCCAAAGGTATGACCATGGCTGCCAAAGAAATGCAGCAGGCGAACCTGGATACGTCCGTGATCCTGTTCAGCATGTGGGTGGAAGGTATCAAACACTTCTCCGAAAATTCAAAAGGCAATGTGATCTTCCTGGACGGTTCCTCTGAAGGCATGGAGAAATCCATGAAACAGCTTATGAGCCTGAACCAGCTGATGGAAGTGAAAAAACAGGGATAACATCTGAAATACCGATAAATGAAAAGGGCAAAGCACACGCTTCGCCCTTTTTTTATGCCGGTTACTTTTGTTTATTTCCTTCTCGCCTGGAAAAATGATTTCACCAGCTGAAGACTTTCTTCTCCGCAAAGCCCGCTTTCCAGTTTCGTTTTGGGGTGGAATGGGGAAACGGCGCCAGTCACCCGGCGGTAGCCGTTCTTTTCATCCGGCGCCGCATATACGATGCGGCCGATCTTGCTCCAGTACAAAGCGCCGGCGCACATCACACAAGGCTCCAGCGTCACGTACAGCGTAGCTTCCATCAGGTATTTGGAGCCGAGCGTATTAAACGCGGAGGTGAGCGCGATCATTTCGGCGTGTGCGGTGCAGTCGTTGAGCATTTCTACCTGGTTAAAGCCGCGGCCTATCACCTGGTCGTTCATCACCACTACCGCCCCGATGGGCACTTCTCCTTTCTCCTGCGCTTTGCGGGCTTCTTTCAGCGCCTGCTGCATGAAATACTCATCGTTCATTATTGCACCATGTTTATGAATTCATCTTCGCTCAATATCTTGACGGTATTGATCTTTTTTGCTTTTTCGAGTTTGCTGCCGGCATCATCTCCCACGATCAGGTAGTTCAGTTTGCTGCTCACGCCGCTGAGGATTTTGCCGCCCTGCTGCTCCACCATGGCTTCCGCATCGCTGCGTTTGAGCTTGTGAAGGGTACCGGTGAACAGGAAAGTCTGCCCGCTGAGTGTGCCTTCCGCGGAGCGGGAGCCCGTGTTGCCTTTGAGGTTCAGGCCAAGCTCCTCCAGCTTTTGCAGCATGTGAATGTTGTCCTGGTTGAGGAAAAACTGTCTTACCGAGCCCGCCACTTTCGGCCCGATATCTTCCAGCGCCAGCAATTGTTCTTCCGTATAATCCGCAAGTTTCAGCAGGTGTTCCGTGGAATTGGCCAGCGTTTTTGCGGTGGTTTCTCCTACATATCGTATGCCCAGCCCGAAGATCAGCCTGTGCAACGGCTGGCTGCGAGAGGTTTCTATAGCGGACTGTAAATTGGAAATGGACTTAGGCCCAAAACCTTCCAGCTTGCTGATGGCTTCAAAATCAAGGGTGTAAATGCCCGGCACATCTTTCAGAAGACTGAGTGACCAGAACTTCCGTACGTTGCTTTCTCCCAGGCTGCGGATGTCCATCGCGTCTTTGCTCACAAAATGGATCATTCTTTCCACCACCTGCGCTTCGCAGTTGATGTTTACACAACGCCATACGCTCTCGCCTTCCGGCTTGAACAGGGGATCTTTACACACGGGACAGTTCTTCGGGAACACGATATCTTTTTCCTCGCCCGTACGCAGGTCCGCAATGGATTTTACGATATAGGGGATCACGTCTCCGGCTCTTTCCACCAGTACGCGGTCACCCAGCCGGAGGTCTTTTTCTTTGATCACATCTTCGTTAAAAAGGCTCAGGGAGCCTACGATCACGCCACCGATGGGCACAGGGTCTATCTTGCCCACGGGAGTGATGGAGCCGGTACGCCCCACCTGGAATTCCACATCGCGGAGGATGCTGGTGGCCTGGCGGGCTTTGAATTTAAACGCGATCGCCCAGCGGGGGTGATGCGTGGTCATGCCCATCCTGTCCTGCAATTCGTAATCGTTCACTTTGATCACCATGCCGTCTATCTCGTACGGAAGATCATCGCGTTTGGTTTCGAAATCGAGGCAATGATCTATCACCGCCTGGATGCCTTTCACTACTTTCATCTCACGCGCGGGGCTTCTGAAGCCCAGCTGCCAGAGCATGGCCAGGGTATTGCTGTGCGTTTGTATGGCGGGTGGTTCGGCAATGCCGTCGTTCATGGTATGATAACTCATGTTGTACAGGAACGCTTCCAGCCCGCGTTTGGCTACTTCTTTCGGGTCCACGATACGCAGCGATCCGGAGGCCGCATTGCGCGGATTGGCAAGCGGGGGAAGGTTTTCCGCCGCGCGTTGTTCGTTCAGTTTGGCAAAGGTGGTTTTGTTGATCAGCACTTCGCCCCGCAGTTCTATCTGCTGGATGCCGTAGTCGGAAAACTTTGCGGACAAAGGAATGGAGCGTATCTGCCGGATGTTTGTGGTGATCTCGTCTCCCTGCACACCGTCTCCCCTGGTGGCGCCGCGGGCCAGCAGATCGTTTTCATAAATGAGGGAAATGCTCGCGCCGTCGAACTTCGGTTCTATACAATATTCGATCTCTGCCAGTCCGCTGATCTCGCGGGCTTTGCGGTCCCAGTCTATCAGGTCGTCCGCATCGTAAGAGTTTTCGAGGCTGAGCATAGGCACCAGGTGCTGCACGGTGGGGAATACTTTGGTGAGCCCCTGGGCTACACGCTGGGTGGGGGAATCCGCCGAAACAAGTTCGGGATGCGTTTCTTCCAGCTTCTTCAGCTGTGAAAAAAGCTGGTCATATTCCTGGTCGCTCAGCACGGGATCGTCCTGGATATAATACCGCCAGTCGCTGTGGCGGATCACCTGGCGCAGCGATGCGGCGGTTTCTTCAGGCGAGCCCGGCGTTTTGCCGGACAACAATGATTTGGCCAGCGTGGCCAGTGATCTTTCAGTGTCTTTCGTATACATCGTGTATGAATAAAGTCAAAAGTCTGCCGTAAATTTAATCTTTAGTTGCCACGCACGTACAAATTTCCTGTTATGAAACAAAGCCTTTATGTTGCCCTTTTTGTTACACTCTTATCCGCCTGTGCCCGGAAAGAAAAAGCCGATCTGATCGTTCATCATGCCGTGATCTACACCGCCGATTCGCTGAATACGGTGGCTGCCGCTATGGCCGTGAAGGACGGGAAGGTGATGGCCATTGGTACAAACGAGCTGATACAGGGGAAGTTCGAAGCGGATTCCGTAGTGGACGCCAAAGGGGCGGCCGTGTTCCCCGGCTTTAACGATGCCCATGCCCACTTCTTCGGTTACGCAAATTCATTGCGCCGGGTGGACCTTGTAGGCGCCAAAAGCTGGGACGAAGTGGTGGGCCGTGTTCGGGACTTCGCGGCCAAACACCCGTCCGCGTGGGTGCTGGGCCGGGGCTGGGACCAGAATGACTGGGAGGTAAAAACCTTTCCTGACAAGTCGAAGCTGGACAGCCTGTTCCCCCATACGCCCGTTCTTCTTGAGCGCGTGGACGGGCATGCCTCCATTGCCAACCAGGCCGCGCTGGATGCGGCGGGCGTAAAGGCCGGGCAAACGCTCACCGGCGGCACGGTGGAAACCCGCAACGGCAAACTCACCGGGATACTGGTGGACAATGCGGACGAACTGGTGTCTTCCAAAATACCGGAAGCGCCCCTGGCAGAGATCATCGCCTCACTGGAAGCGGCTGAACGTAATTGTATCGCTGCCGGCATTACCAGCATTACAGACTGCGGGCTGAACCTGCCTGAAGTGCGCCTGTTCGACACGCTTTTTGCACAAAACAAACTGCACCTGCGCCTGAACGTGATGCTGAGCGACAATGAAGAGAACATCAGCTGGTTGCTGAAAAACGGGATATACGAAAAGGACCGCCTGCTGGTACGCAGCATTAAGTTCTACGGGGACGGGGCTTCGGGCTCCCGCGGCGCCTGCCTGAAACATGATTATACGGACCGGCCGGGATGGAAAGGCTTCCTGCTGAAAGATGCCGCTTATTTTGCCGAAAAAGCCACGCTGCTGGCTAAATCCGACATCCAGATGTGCACGCATGCCATCGGCGACTCCGCAAACAGTACGATCCTGAAGATATACGCCGACGTGCTCAAGGGTAAAAATGATAAACGCTGGCGGATAGAACACGCACAGGTGGTGGATTCCATCGACTTTCACTGGTTCGGCGAAAACAATATCGTGCCTTCCGTGCAGCCCACACATGCCACGTCGGACATGTACTGGGCCGAAGACCGCCTGGGCCCGCAACGGGTGAAATACGCCTATGCTTTCCAGGACCTGCTGAGGCAGAATGGCTGGATACCGCTGGGCACGGACTTTCCGGTGGAGCACATCGATCCCCTGCGTACGTTTTACGCCGCTGTGGCCAGGAAAGACCAGGCAGGCTTTCCCGAAGGCGGATTTCAGCCGGAAAATGCCCTCAGCCGGGAAGATGCCCTGAAGGGCATGACCATCTGGGCGGCAAAGGCATCCTTTGAAGAAAACAGGAAAGGCAGCCTGGAACCCGGCAAGTTGGCGGATTTCGTGATACTGGACCAGGACATCATGAAGGTGCCGGCAGAGAAAATTTTAGCAACTAAAGTTTTAGCAACTTATATTTACGGACAGGCGCACCACAGGGCAGGACTTTAGCGCGGACAGCAGCAGCCTTTTTCCTGACATTCCACGATATGCAAGTATGTACACCAAAAACATCAACACCCATCTCACCGAGATCAAGGATTATTTTAAAGCGGCTATTTCCATAGACTGTGTCATTTTCGGGTTCGATGAAAACGAGCTGAAGGTATTGCTGATAGAATCCGATCTGAAAGAATACAAAGGGAAATGGTCATTGCTGGGAGATATCGTACACCCGGACGAGGACCTTGAAACCGCGGCCTACCGCGTGTTGCGGGAGCGTACCGGGCTGGAAGACGTATTTATGGAACAGGTGCAGGCCTTTGGCGGGCTCAACCGGCATCCTGCCGGAAGAGTGGTGACCATTGCCTATTATTCCCTGGTGAACATCCAGCATGCCGAATTAAAAACCCATCACAACGAACTGCACTGGCATGCCGTAAAAGACATCCGGCAGATGGCTTTTGACCATAAGGACATCCTGGATACCTGTTACCAGCGGCTTCAGCATAAGGTACTGGACCAGCCGGTGGGTTTTAACCTGCTGCCCAAGAAGTTTTCCCTCCGCGATCTGCAAAACCTCTACGAAGCCATCCTGGACGTAAAGCTGGACAGGAGGAACTTCCGGAAGAAGTTCTTCGCCATGGACTATCTCATTGACCTGAACGAAGAAGAGCAGGATGTAAGGCACCGCCCGGCCCGCCTGTATAAGTTTAACCAGGATAAGTATAACCTCCAGCACAAAAAAAGCCTGGGTTTTTGATAGGATTTTAACCTGTTCAATCAACCATTACTAAACGCCTAACTGCTTTGCCGTATGAGGTTTACCGCGTGCATGCCCAATACAGGCGGGGACTCCTTATTTAAGTATATTTTCAACAAGTAGCGGGAAAAAATTGTTTTTTAACAAAATATTAATTAAGATTGTGTAAGATATACACACTAGCATTTTCGGGGTATATTATTAGTAGCCAGAGACCAGACATCTAATCGCAACATTCAAGAATTTTAAGGAACAGAAAACCCAGTATACGCATACATATTTGCCATTTTGCCACAAATGGCTTTACATAACTTTATACATCGCATTTTATCAAATTCCACGTTATGACCTAGACACCATCTGTCTTTATCTTAATGGGAACGATCTATTGGGTCGTTCCCATTTTTCTTTCCAAATATCCATAAAGAACCGGTTGCAGTTAAAGAATTTCAAACGAATCGCATTATAACTTGCACCGATTCAAATATCCTCCCGGCCGCCGCCAGCAGTGCTATTTTCGTATCTTGCATGCTTGTCCGCCATATCCATGCGTATGGCGTTAAGCAGCTGAAAAACATGTCTTATACACCACAAAACAAGGTCCGTATTGTAACAGCGGCCGCCCTTTTTGACGGTCACGACGCGGCCATCAACATCATGCGCCGTATTATGCAAAGCACCGGCGCCGAAGTAATCCACCTCGGTCATAACCGCTCCGCGGCTGAAATTGTAGACTGCGCCGTGCAGGAAGATGCGCAGGGGATTGCCGTTACCTCTTACCAGGGCGGGCACATCGAGTTTTTTAAATACATGTATGACCTGCTGAAAGAGCGCGGCTGCGGCCATATCCGCATATTCGGCGGCGGCGGCGGCACCATCCTCCCGTCTGAAATAGAAGAGCTGCATGCCTATGGCATCACCCGCATCTATTCCCCGGACGATGGCCGTAAATTCGGCCTGGGCGGGATGATAGAAGATGTGATCAGGCAGTGTGATTTTGAAACGGTGAAGCAGGGCGAGTGGCTGCTGAACCCCGGCAAACTCACGCAGGACGATTCACCGGAAATAGCCAAAGCCATTACCTACGCAGAGAACTTTGCGATGAACGGACAGCTGGAAGACCTGAAGATCATGGCTGCCCATAAAGCGCCTGTACTCGGCATCACCGGTACCGGCGGCGCGGGTAAAAGCAGTGTGACGGACGAGCTGGTACGCAGGTTCCTCAACGAATACGACAACCGCACTATTGCCGTGATCTCAGTGGACCCCTCCAAAAAGAAAACAGGCGGCGCCCTGCTCGGGGACCGCATCCGCATGAACAGTATCCATCACCCGAGGGCGTACATGCGCTCGCTGGCCACGCGCGAAAGCGACAAAGCCATCAGCCTCCACATCCAGGAAGCGATCGATATCTGTAAAGCCGCGAAGTTTGATTTTATCATCCTCGAAACCTCCGGCATCGGCCAGAGCGATACCGCCATCGTGGATTACTGCGATGTGTCCCTGTATGTGATGACGCCCGAATACGGCGCCGCTTCGCAGTTGGAAAAGATCAACATGCTGGATTATGCGGACCTGATCGCCATCAATAAATTCGATAAAGCCGGCGCGCTGGATGCCCTGCACGACGTACGCAAACAATACAAACGCAATAACGGCCTCTGGGAAGCGAAAGATGAAGACCTGCCGGTGGTAGGCACCATCGCTTCGCAGTTCAACGATCCTGGCGTGAACCAGTTGTTTGGCCGCCTGATGCACCTCATCGCGGAAAAAACAGAAGTGCTTTTCGGGGACGATAAGCCGGACAAACCGGTGACCGCCACTTCCACCAAATCGCTCATTATCCCTCCCGCTCGTGTCCGTTACCTTTCCGAGATCGTGACCAGCATAACAGACTACCGTGCGTGGGTGAACGAACAATGCGCCATTGCCACGCAATGGTACCAGGTGGAAGGCGTGCTGCAGGTGCCCGGTTTCAAACATGCCGATGAGCTGAAGAACATCAGCCAGCATCTGCAAACACAGCTCACACCGGAGAATAAAATACTGATCACCGGCTGGCCCGCTTTGCAGGAAAAATACAAAGCGGATCATTACGCTTTCCAGGTAAGAGATAAAACCATCAAACTGCCTTTGTTCTCCGAAAGTCTTTCCCACACCCGCATACCGAAGGTATCGCTGCCGCAGTACAAAGACTGGGGCGACATCCTGCGCTGGCAGCTGCTGGAAAACCTGCCGGGTGAATTCCCTTACGCGGCCGGCGTGTTCCCCCTGAAACGCGAAGGCGAAGACCCCACACGTATGTTCGCGGGAGAAGGCGGCCCGGAAAGGACCAATAAACGTTTTCACTACGTATCCGTGGATCAGCCAGCCAAGCGGCTTTCCACGGCATTTGACAGTGTGACGCTTTATGGCGAGGACCCCGCGTACCGCCCGGATATTTACGGCAAGATCGGTAACTCGGGCGTGAGCATCGCTACAGTGGACGATGCCAAAAAGCTCTACAGCGGCTTCGATCTCTGCGATCCGAAAACGTCTGTATCCATGACCATCAATGGGCCCGCGCCCATCCTGCTGGCGTTTTTTATGAATGCCGCCATAGACCAGGAATGTGAGAAATACATTGCGCAGAACGGGCTGGAAGAAAAGGTGAGCGCTATCATCAAAAAGAAATTCAAAGACCACCCGCTGCCGCATTACAGCGGTGGCCTGCCGCATGGCAATAACGGGCTGGGCCTCCGTCTGCTGGGCGTTTCCGGCAGCGATGTGCTGGAGCCGGAAGTATATGAAAAGATCAAAGCCTATGCGCTCAGCACCGTGCGCGGTACCGTACAGGCGGACATCCTGAAGGAAGACCAGGCGCAGAATACCTGCATCTTCTCCACGGAATTTGCGCTGAAGCTGATGGGCGATGTACAGGAATATTTCATCAACCGAAAGGTGCGCAACTTTTATTCGGTAAGCATTTCAGGTTATCATATTGCTGAAGCGGGCGCCAATCCTATCACGCAGCTGGCCTTTACGCTGGCGAACGGTTTCACTTACGTGGAGTATTACCTGAGCCGCGGCATGCACATCGATGACTTCGCACCGAACCTGTCCTTTTTCTTCAGCAACGGCATGGACCCCGAATATGCGGTGATAGGCCGCGTGGCAAGGATCATCTGGGCAAAGGCCATCAAAAACAAATACAAAGGCAACGACCGCTCGCAGAAACTGAAATATCATATTCAGACATCGGGCCGCAGCCTGCACGCGCAGGAAATCGACTTCAACGATATCCGCACCACGCTGCAGGCGCTGTATGCCATTTACGACAACTGCAACTCCCTTCACACCAATGCATACGATGAAGCCATCACTACTCCCACGGAAGAAAGCGTGCGCCGGGCGATGGCCATCCAGCTGATCATCAACAGGGAGCTGGGTACGGCGAAGAATGAAAACCCCAACCAGGGCAGCTTCTTCATCGACGAACTGACGGACCTGGTGGAAGAGGCCGTGCTGACAGAATTTAACCGTATCACGGAGCGCGGCGGCGTATTAGGCGCCATGGAAAGGATGTACCAGCGCAACAAGATCCAGGAAGAAAGCCTGTATTACGAATCGCTGAAACATTCCGGCGAGTTCCCGATCATTGGCGTGAATACTTTCCTCAACAAAAACGGTTCCCCCACCGTCATCCCGGCGGAAGTGATCCGTTCCACGAAAGAGGAAAAAGAATTCCAGATCAATGCGCTCCAGGCGTTCCAGGAAAGGCATGCGGACCAGCGCGCGGAGAAACTGAAAGCCTTGCAGGCGGTGGCGGTGCAAAACGGCAACCTGTTTGAAGAGCTGATGGAAACGGTGAAATATTGCAGCCTCGGGCAGATCACGCATGCCCTTTATGAAGTGGGCGGGCAGTACCGCAGGAATATGTAAAATAGCATGCTTCATAGGGAAGGGCTGGCTGCAAGGCCGGCCCTTTTGTTTTCAGGTAGTGTAAGCCTTTCAAAAGTGACGCCGGGTTTGAGGAGGCGCGCATTTGATACCGCTTTTTATCAAGCCATAGGAAAATTCATGCGACCGTTTTTCCATTTCACGTATCTTTCCGATATGCAAGCGGCAACCACTTATCAGCAAAGAACCGATGATTTTACCCGGCAGTTGGGGCAAACGGATCGTTACCTTAAACAGCTGAGCCTATCCAGGCTCCTGTGTTTCGCGGGTATCCTATTTTTGGGCGTGCAATATTTCAGGCACAATTTCCAGGTGGGATGGTTGCTGGGCGGGATGGTCTTATTGGCCGGTTTTGTATGGAGCCTGGTGCGGTACCAGCGCGTCAAAGACCACCAGGCATTGTTGCAGGCGCTGCTTTCGCTGAACCAGAAAGAGCTGCGGGTAGTAACGGATCATGTGGCTGATTTTGAGAACGGAGAAGAGTTCATCAACGACCAGCATGATTTCACCAGCGACCTCGATGTATTTGGCCCTTCTTCTCTTTTTCAATACCTGAACCGTACGGGTACCCTTACCGGCAAACATTTCCTGGCGGGATGGCTGCAAAGACCGCTGCAAAACAGCGCGGATATAAAAGCCATGCAGGCGGCCGTGCAAAAGCTGGGCGGCCAGCTGGAATTCCGGCAGCTGTTCACCGCACATGCACAGCTGGCGAAGGAAGGCGTGAACGATGTAAAAGAGATTCGTTTATGGAAGGAGGCGCCCCTGCAGTTTTTACAACGAAAGACTTTGCGGATAGCTGCTTACGTGATGCCTGCGCTGGTGCTTGCCGCTATTGGTTATTACATCTACAGCGGTAACTATGTGCCGATGCTACTGGGCATGTTTGTGAACTGGATGATATTGCTCGGGAATGTAAAGAAGGTGAACGGGCAGCATATTTTGTTGTCCAACAAAGAGCAGTTGCTGAAGAAATTCGCGGTGTTGCTGCGGATGATCAAACAGGAGGACTGGAAAGGCGTACCATGGCTGGAAGCGCGGCAGCATACGGCCGCGGAAGCGGATAAATCGTTACATAAACTTGCGGCGATCAGCAACCTGCTGGACCAGCGGCTGAACTTGCTTGTGGGCCTTGTGCTCAATTCCGTTATCCTGTACGAAATACATTGCATTTTCAGGCTGGAGCGCTGGAAGTCGGAGCACCGGCTGGATATGGAAGAATGGCTGGAAGTGATCGCGCAGGTGGAGACGGCGAACAGCCTGGCGACCTTTGCGTTTAATCACCCAACCTATACATACCCTAAAATCGGCGAACAGCCGGGTGTTTCAGGCAAAGCAGTGGGCCATCCGCTGATACCGGAAGGGGAATGCGTGGTGAATGATTGCAGCATCGGAAGCGGGGAGCAGTTTCACATCATCACCGGCTCGAACATGTCCGGCAAAAGTACTTTCCTGCGGAGCGTGGGCACCAACTGGCTGCTGGCCATGACCGGCGCCCCGGTATGCGCGGAATCGTTCACCTGCAACCCGCTCAGGATCATGACGTCCATGCGGATCAAGGATTCCATTGCACGGCATACGTCTTATTTCCAGGCGGAACTGCTGCGGTTGCAACATATCATCCAGGTATTAAAAAGCGGGCAGCAGGTATTTATCATCCTCGATGAAATACTGAAAGGCACGAACTCCGAAGACAAGCTGGCCGGCTCCCGTGAACTGATCCGGCATTTCCTCCAATACCGCTGCCTTGGTATGATCGCGACCCATGACCTGGAGCTGGGCACGCTGGAGCAGGAATATCCAGAGCAGATCCGCAATTATTGTTTCGAAAGCAGCCTGGACAACGGCCATCTTCACTTCGACTACCGTATGCGGCCGGGTATAGCGCGGAACAAAAACGCGACTTTCCTGATGAAACAGATGGAGATCATTTAAAAATTTGGCAATACTAATATATTTAGTATTTTTACTAAAATAATTAGTGCAAATGACGCTCCCTTTCAGCGACAACGCATCCGGAAACCCTTACTATAAAGGTCGCGGCGCACAGGTAAACCCTAAGAACAAGTACCTGGCCGCCGAATACGCCCAGGAACACCCTGAGGGTATTGACGAATGGTGGCAGGCCGATGTTCCCACGCAGATCTTCGAGGAACATTCCAAAACCCTTGTAAACAAGGTGGAAAGTCCCGATGTAGGCATGTGGTACTCTATGAATCCCTACCAGGGCTGCGAGCATGGCTGTATCTACTGTTACGCGCGCAACACCCACCAGTACTGGGGCTTTAGCGCCGGTCTTGATTTTGAAAGAAAGATCATTGCCAAAAACAATGCGCCGGAGCTGCTCAAAAAATTCCTCAACAACAAAAACTGGGTGCCCAAACCCATTTCCCTCTCCGGAAATACCGATTGTTACCAACCGCTTGAAAGAAAGATGTGGCTCACCCGCCAGCTGCTGGAAGTGGCCTGGGAGTACCGTCAGCCGGTAGGGATCATAACAAAAAACGCGCTGGTGCTACGGGATAAATATATCCTTCAGAAGATGGCGGAGCATAACCTGGTATGCGTGTACGTATCGCTTACTACTTTGCAGGAAGACCTGCGGCAGAAGATGGAACCGCGCACCGCTACCGCGGCGCAGCGCCTGAAAGTGGTGCGGGAACTGTCTGAACTGGGCATTCCCGTAGGGGTTATGACGGCGCCGATCATCCCGGGGCTGAACGATCATGAGATACCACGGCTGCTGGAACAGGCTTCGGAAAACGGGGCGAAGTTTGCGGGATATACGGTGGTAAGATTAAATGATGCGGTGAAGATCATTTTTAACGACTGGTTGTATAAAAACTTCCCGGACAGGGCCGATAAAGTATGGCACCTGGTGGAAAGCATGCACGGCGGAAAAGTGAACGACAGCGATTTCGGGAGGAGAATGCGGGGAGAAGGCAATATCGCGGAACTCATCCGCCAACAATTCAGACTGCAAACCAAGCGGTTAGGCATAAACCAGGAGAAGTTCGAGTTTAATACGGAACTGTTCCAACGGCCTAACAGTCAGTTGAAATTGTTCTGATAAAATAAAAAGGTGGAATTTTTAGGTGGACATGAAGAAGTAACATATAATCTTTATTTGTATCTTTATGTTCCTTATACCTATAATCTATGCCATACAGTCGTAATTGCCTGTACCTCAATGTAATCCTTTGCGGTTTGACCTTGCCGGCCTTGGCCTTTGGGGGAATAAAAAAGCCGGAAAAGGCTGAGCATAAGCGTATTGTTCCGCTTGCTAAGGCTGGAAGCGTCGTTGCCGCGCGGATGTTTTCAGGTGGTGGTTTGAACCAACAGGTTTCCGTTCCCGCCAGAACTCCTTTTCTCCATGAGGCATCCCCTTTTACCGAAGAAAACAAAAACATCGTCATACGCGAAAGAAAAGAACGCTATGAATTCGTTAAAGGCGATGATAAACACCCCGTTTGGGTTAAACAATCCTTCACCACATTTTATCGCTGCGACGAATACCGCGGTTCTATTCCCGTTGTAGAATTTTATGACGACTATAGCCGTGTGGATGAAGTAAAAGCCTATGTGAACGGGGACAGGATGAAAGTAAAGGTCGAGCATGACTATTACTCCGTGGAAGGTTTCTTTTACTCAGATGCGCGCATATGCGGCTTTATGCTGCCGCTGGAGAAAAAAGGCACCGAAAGCAAAGTGGAGCTGCAAAAGACCGTGCTGGACCCGCGTTATTTCACCACCGTGTTTTTCCAGGAAGAATTTTTCCAGGAACAAAAAGAAATAACCCTCGTAGTGCCCCGCTGGATGAAGCTGGAGATCAAAGAAATGAACTTTGGCAAAGCTGGCGTGCAGTCTTCCAAAACCTACGACGAAAAAAATAACGCGGACGTTTATACCTACACCGCCAAAAGCATCAAACCATCCAAATCGGAGCAGAACGCGCCAGGCCCCAGCTACCTGTACCCGCACCTGCTGGTAGTGAGCCATGCCGCTGAAACGCCCGCCGGTAAGATCACCTACTTCGGCAATGTGAACGATCTCTATACCTGGTACCGCAGTCTTGTAAAAGAGATCGGCAACGATCCGGCCGCTATCAAAACCACCGCACTGGACATCACCAAAGACAAAAAAGACGATCTCGAAAAAATAAAAGCCGTGTATACCTGGGTGCAGGAAAACATCCGTTATATCGCTTTCGAAGACGGTATAGCCGGTTTCCGCCCTGCTAAAGCCCAGGATGTACTACAGAAGAAATACGGCGACTGCAAAGGCATGGCCAACCTCACCAAGGAAATGCTCAACGCCCTCGGCCTCGATGCGCGCCTTTGCTGGATAGGTACCCGTCACATCGCCTACGACTATTCCACGCCCACGCTCTCCGTGGACAATCATATGATCTGCGCCGTGAACCTCAAAGGCAAACAATATTTCCTGGACGCCACGGAAACCTATATCGGGTTTGACCAATATGCCGAACGTATACAGGGCCGCCAGGTGCTGATCGAAAACGGTGACCAGTACACGCTTTCCAAAGTGCCCGCCCGTACCTTCGAACAGAACCGGCAGGTGGAAAAAAGAATCCTGCATGTGGAAGGCAATAACCTCGTAGGTTCAGTAGACCACCGTTATACCGGCGAATGCACAGAATATATCCTCACGCAGGCGCACCAGGTGAAAAAAGATAAACTGGAAGAAGCATTGCAGCAGTTCCTCACAAAAGAGAACCGTGCCTACGCCATCTCCTCCGTAAAAACCTCCGACCTGCACGACTGGAGCAAAGACATGACCATTCAGTACGATCTCCAGCACAAAGACGCCGTGAACAATTTTGGTGACGAGCTGTACATCGAGCTGGATTTCCGCAAAGAAATGGAAGACGGGAACATCGATACCACGCTGCGTGAGCATGACCTGTGGCTGAGCTTCAAAAGACAACTGGTACAGGAAACCACGCTGGCCATTCCCGCGGGTTACAAAGTAAAATCGCTTCCACCCGCGGTGAACATCGATCATCCCAAGTATGCCTTCAAAGCGGTGTACGAACAGCAGGCGGACAAAGTAGTGTACCGCAAAGAGATCACCATCAAAAATACCCACCTGGAAAAAAAAGAGTTTTCCGGCTGGAACAACGATATCAAAAAACTACGTCAAACTTACCTGGAACAAATAACCCTTACCAAAAAATAGACCACCTATGAAAACCTATATCGCCATACTGATCTGCCTGCTGCTGCTGATTACAGGCATGATGGCGCAAGAAAGGAAAGTGGAGCCCTGGGATGCCAAAGCCGAGGTGAAATACAAAAAGCGCCTGGCTGAAGTAAAAGAGGAGATCTGGAGCTGGAAGCAGGCCGGTTTTAAAAACCGCACCGTGCCCGCGGAGTACGCCAAAGAATCCGCCGTGGTACTGGCAAAACACATTGAGCTCACTACGCCGGACAAAGACAGGGAGCTACATCGCTCCATCAGGGTGCTGGTAGCTATCAATGATAAGGCCGCCTTGGAAGAATATTCCGAGTTTTCCTTCAAACAGTACGAATCGCTCAGCAGTTGGTACGCCCTGGAGCCGTTCGATAAAATGACCAAAGTGACCTACATGGGCGCCCGCATCTTTAAAAAAGACGGCGGCACCCGCGAAATATACTCGGACGAAGCGGTGGTGACCGAAGTGAACCGCCGGAGCCATAAGACCCGCAAGCTGGCCATCCCGGACCTGCAGGTGGGCGATATGATCGAATACTTTGTACGCGAGGAAAGATTTATCAACCACGCCAATGCCTATACAGAAGAGCTGTTTGTACTGGGAGACGAGGAGCCGGTGATGGAATATTCCGTGCATGTATCCGCCTGGGAAGAGGTGTTTGCCCTGGAATACCGGTGTATGAACGGGGCGCCGAACTTCAAGCAGAAGATAGCGGACCATATGATGCAGCTGGACATGCTCGTGAAAAACGTACCGCCGCAGCCTGTAAAGCTCTGGATGAACCCTTTCAGGCAGATCCCCATGGTGCGCCTGCACCTGCGGGTGGGCGCCCGCCGGGAAAAGCTGGGCCGCCGCAAGGAAGGCACCATCTATAGTAATCCCAACGCCCTCAAGACCCGCGATGAAGCCGTAGCGGAACTGGTGGCCATGCGCAACGCCACATCCTCCGGCACCCTGCCCTTCCTGGGCGAGGTATGGGACAACGTAAAACAATTCAAAAAGACTAATAAAAACGCCTCGGACGAAGAACTGACGCATTATATATATTACCTGATCCGGTATATGGGCCTTTACCGGGTGAACCCGCAGGACGAGATCGTAGTGGACCAGCGCCGCAACTGGGCGGGCCTGAGCGAGCGGAACTTCCTACGGTATGTGAACTATATGCTGGTGAAAAATGATATCGACGCGGATTTTGTGCTGGCCACTCCCCGTTACGGGCCTTCGCAGAACGAGGTATTTGAGACGGACGATTTCCGGGTGATGCTCAAAACTGTGGGTAAAAAGCCGGTGTACATGAGCGCGGAAGGCATCTTTTCCAATACGGAATATATCCCGGCCGAGTTTGAAGGCCAGAAAGCCCCGCTGGTAACGGGCGGGCCCAGGGACGAAAGCATCAAAGGCAACGTAGAGATACCTTACAGCGAGGCGAAGCAGAACCGGCAGGTAGAGAACCTGCTGATCAGTTTCGGGCAGGACGATCTCCAGCAATTGAAGATAGACCGTACTTCCAGCGCCACCGGGCACTTTAAGCAGCCGCTCCAGCAAAAGCTGCTCCTGTACGAAGACTACTATGACGCGGAGCGCCAGGCGCTGGGGATCAAACAATCATTTATGGACGAGTTTGCGGACAGTAAAAGGAACCGTTCCCTGGCGGATGAATACCGCAATGCCTTTGAGAAAGCGAGGAAAGACGTGAAAGAATCCTTCCTGGACGAGGTAAAAACGCAGTTTGACAACCAGCCCGAGAGCCTGGACAAATTCAGTGTGCTGAAGATGGGCCTGCGGCACAACGAACCCGAGATATCGTACAACATGGCCTTTACCATGAACGGATATATTAAAAAGGCCGGGAGCAATTATATAATAGACGCGGGCCGGCTGATAGGGCCACAGATGAGCATCAAGCCGTCTCAGCGGGAGCGGAAGGCGGATGTGTACATGCCTTTTGCCCGTTCTTTTGAGTACAACCTGGAGTTCCGGATACCCGCCGGATACACGCTGGAAGGGGCGGACAAGCTGGCGAGGAGCATTGATAATGAATGCGGAAGCTTTGTAGTGACGACGAAGCAGGCGGAAGGCAAACTGACCGTGTCTGTAAAAAAGATCTATAAAAATGCCTTTGCGCCGGCCGCAAAGTGGCCACAGTTGCTGGAAATGGTGGATGCGGCTGAGGCATTCCAGCAGCAGAAGATCCTGCTCAGGAAGGCATAATTCAAAGAATTTTATGTCGGAAACAATTTTTTAATGAGAAAAATTATGTAAGGAAAAAAATAAAAATTATCTTTGTTGCGTAAACAAACAGTAGTAATAATGTCTCGCAATTGTACATATAAGATGAAGGTCTCAAAGCGCATGCACAAGCAAGCGGGAGATTTCATGCGGGCAGGTTATAACTGGAATTAACAAGACAAAAGTTATCCAAAAGATATAACAGAAGGGTCCCGCAGACGAAGCGGGGCCCTTTTTTTATGGTGCTGATGAATAAAGAATTGCTAATAACAGTGTCTGGAGAGCGATGCATGGCAAAAGCGTCAGGGGAGTACTATAAGGTATGGTCCCGGCGGAGAAGGTATGTTTTGATATAAACGAAAAAAGAACGTTTTAAATCAGGAATATAGCCCGGTCCGCTACGCAAAAGCAGGCCGGGCTTTTTTAATGAAATATGGAAAAATGACAAACGAGACATCTATATACAAACCGAACACAAACACCTGGTAATGGCTTTTATGCAAAAGTGATTGCCCCAAAAATTAGAGCGATGAGAAACGTAGTACAATTCGTAAGAGAGGCCCTGATAAACAACTTCCGGGAACTGGACCAGTGGTTCAAAGAAGATAACGTGTTGCTCCATTTTAAACCCGGAAGGGATCAGTGGAACATCCGTGAGGTACTGGAGCATATCAGCCTTACCAATTATTTTTTATTACTCACTATTAATAAAAGCACCCGGAGGGCGCTGGACCGTAAGCTGGAAGGGCTGATAATCATGCCGCCGCATGATTATGAAGATAAATTCCGGCAGATAGAAATAGTGAGCAGCAAATCATTCGGATGGGTGAACCCCGAGCACCTGGAGCCAAGCGGCAAAAGGAGCCTGGAAGAAGTAAGAACCCTTCTCAAACAACAGTTTGCACAGTGCATGTACAACCTGAGCCTGCTTAAAAACGGAGAAGGCAGGCTGGTGAAAACCGAAATGACCGTCAACAATCTTGGGAAACTGGATATATACCAGTATATCTTTTTCCTGACAAGACATATAGAACGCCACCAGGCGCAGATGAGGGAGTTGAAGGAAAATTTTGAGGAAAGCGCGGTGCTGATATGAATTTTTAATTACGCAAGAGGTAAAGAGTCAACCCGGCTCTCCCACTGCGGGAGAGCTTTTTTTTATCTCTTTATTTTAAACATGCCAACAATGAAAAAGAGTTTAACATCCACATACCAGCCAGATAGAAACGACCGCCTGGCGGTCTTATCAGCTCACTACAACATCAGGTATGATGGATTATATGACAACGGCGCAGGAAAAGGATTACTTGCTATCCTTGCGCATACGGTCCCCGCGGGCAAAAAAACGCGCGCTGCGGGAAGACCGGGAGAAACAACTGCTGGGACTTGAACGGGAACTAAGTACGATCTCCACACTCCAACATAATATGGGTTATGTACCCCTGGATCCGCCGATCATGCGTGGCTGGAAGCGGACCTTTGTGCTGCGCGCCGATGTGGCCGCGGGTACAAAGGCCGCTTTCTACCAGGGAATACTGGACAAGCTCAATGTGTGCGATTATCACCACAGCCGGAAATTTACAACCACCAAAAGGATAAAAGGCCGGAAAGTGAAAATAGAAAAACCGCTTGCATACCCGGACCCTTACCATTGGACCATTCACAAATACAAGTTCAGTGAAGCGGAACTGAAAGAGTTTTGCCTCGAAGAACGTTTTAAAGATGGTGCGGGCGGAAGGTTTGTGTATGTATTCCGCGAGAAATGGCGTTTTGTATTGAAAGTGACGCCCAATATGATCACGGAAGCAAAAGTGGAAAGCACAGCGCTGGAAGCGCGCAAGGCATGGATAGATAACTATCTTGAGCGCAATCATTTCCGCCATGTTTTGCATAAACTGCTTGGCCACAGGAGGAGATTTAAATGCCCTTCCCGCCGCCAGCAGATGCAATTAAAAAACCAGGTCCCAAAGAACACCCTGCAATGGATGTGTTCATTGGACGATTAAAAAATTCCAGACAGTGGAAAACAAAGAGTTACAAAAAATCGTAGCACACGCGAACCTGTGCGATGACTTTTATATAGACGCACATGCCCTTTACCTCCAGACCCACCAGAAGATGCCGAGCGTAAGCTCGATGTACCAGGTGGATTTCAGGAAAGCATTTAGCTGGATCAAAGAAAACCGCGCTGAATGGATCGAGGATATTTATACCTACAGGGATTACGACCGCTCTGATAAAAAGTATGAATACGACCGCATCATCATCATCCTTAAAAATGTACCCGTGATGCTGGTACTCGCCGAAAACTTCATTGAAATACTGCACAGCGAAAATGACCTTCCCCTGGTGGAAGAACTTACCGCCGGCCTGCAGCCTTTCCGGCAAGGACAAAAACGGAAAGCCCACGAAATAAACCTCGTGGTGCAGAACAAAGGTAGCATGACCCTGCGCAGCATGGAGATCAAACGGACGAAACTGGACCTGGGCCTGTATTATGAACCGGATTTTGCGGACATCGACAGGCTCATCCTCAAACGCCTCAACACCAGCAAGGATAAGGGCCTGGTGTTGCTGCACGGAAAGCCCGGTACGGGCAAGACCACCTACCTGCGCCACCTTACCGGCCGGCTGAAAAAGCGTATCCTTTTTCTTCCGCCCACAGTGGCACAGGAAATAACCGGCCCTTCATTCATTGAATTGCTGATGAGTTACCCCAACAGCGTGCTCGTGATCGAAGACGCGGAGAACATCCTGGCAGACAGGGAGCAGTCGGAAAACTCCTCCGTTTCCAACCTGCTCAACCTGTCCGACGGATTGTTGGCAGACTGTTTGAACGTACAGGTAATCTGTACCTTTAACGGCGCCCTCTCTAAGATCGACAGCGCATTATTGCGTAAAGGAAGGCTGATAGCCCAGTATGAATTCAGGGAGCTGTCCGTGCAAAAGGCACAGCAGCTGAGCGCACACCTTGGTTTCGATACGGCGATCAGCCGGCCGATGAGCATCGCTGAAATCGCCAATCAGCACGAACGAACATTTGAAGTAAAAAAGGTGCAGCCGATTGGATTCCGGGCTGCACTGCAATCCTAGACCAATGGCAAAACTAAAATTACGGGGCAAGGACCTGCGGAACATCGGTTACCCTGAGGGGCCGGTGATCAGCGTAGCCATCACCGTGATGGAACAACATTACAAACATTATACGCAGGAAGCCGCACTGGCCCTCCTGCACCAGGTACTGGAAGCCCCGGCTTCCTTTACGGAAGACGAACAGCTTTCGAAGATCGCGGGAAAACTGATCGTGGAAGAGCCCACAGAGATCGCGATCAATGCGGAGGCGGTGCCTTACCGGGTATACGGAAAAGAGTTCATCGACGAAGGCGCCATCCGGCAGATGGATTACGCGATGAGGCTGCCGGTGACGGTAGCCGGGGCGCTGATGCCGGACGCACACCAGGGCTATGGCCTGCCTATCGGCGGGGTGCTGGCGGTAAAAAACGCCGTGATCCCGTACGGTGTGGGCGTGGATATCGGTTGCCGGATGTGCCTGAGCATCCTGGATATTCCGCATACCCAGCTGGAAAAACAGGCTTCAGTCTTCAAAAGGGAGCTGAAAGCCGGTACTGTTTTCGGCGCGGGTGCGGAATGGAAGCCGCGTATAGACGATGAAGTGCTGGAACACCCGGCCTTCAGCGAGATCGGGCTGCTGAAACACCTGCACGCCAAAGCCGCGGGCCAGTTGAGCACCTCCGGCTCCGGCAACCACTTCGTGGAATGGGGCCTGGTGGAGATCACGGATGCGCAGAACGAATTCGGCCTGGCAACCGGTACGTACCTGGGCCTGCTGTCCCACTCCGGTTCCCGTGGACTGGGGGCGCAGATCGCGGGGCATTATACCAAACTGGCCCGTGAGATCTGCCAGCTGCCGCGGGAAGTGCAGCACCTCGCCTGGCTGGGCCTGGATACCGAAGAAGGCCAGGAATACTGGACGGCGATGAACCTGGCGGGCGATTACGCCTCCGCCTGTCATCACCAGATCCACCGGAGGCTGATCAAGGCAGTGGGTGGTACTTTGCTGGCAAGGGTGGAAAATCACCACAATTTCGCCTGGAAAGAGACCCATGGAGGGGAAGAGCTGGTCGTGCACCGGAAAGGGGCTACACCGGCCGGAAAAGGGGCATTAGGGGTTATTCCCGGCTCCATGACCGCCCCCGGTTTTATCGTACGTGGCCGCGGCGAAGCTGCGTCCCTGGACTCGGCTTCCCACGGGGCAGGGCGGCAGATGAGCCGGAGCAAGGCCACACAGAGCTTTACCCGTCACGAACTGACCAGGATACTGGCGGATCATAAGGTCCACCTGATCGGCGGCGGCCTGGACGAAGCGCCGGGCGCGTATAAGAACATCACGGAAGTGATGGCCGCGCAAACCGCGCTGGTGGATGTGATCGGTACTTTCCTTCCGAAGATCGTACGGATGGCGGACGGTGTCTCCACTACTACTATTACACTACTGTTAGACTACTCTACTACTACACTACCACTACTGTTAGACTACTCTTAGAGCCAATTGTCATGGTCATGACAAATGTGGCGTTTTCATACACTCCCATACACTATCCAAGGCGTATCCTGGGAGTATCGTAGGAGTAACCATGCCTTTCCCCACCTTTACATAAAGGTTGGCCAATAGGGGAAGCCTGCCATTTTTGCCTGATAGGGACGGTTAAAATGGCAGCGGGTGGGGGTAAGTATGCTTTTGATACGCTTTTGATATGCTCTTGCTATGCTTTTGATATGCTTCAGGTGCAGCTGATAGTGTTTCAACTGAAAACTTTAAAGGTGCATGGCCCATCCTAAAGCTACCTATTCAGACAAGAAGGGCCGCTCAACTGAGCAGCCCTTTCCAAAACGGAAGTTCCGGTTACACCCGGATATATATCTTCCTGCGGTCCATCCACCAGCCCAGCAGCCAGAGGATCAGCACATGGAACAGGCCGAACAGCAACGAGCCGGGATAATCCCCGAAAGCCGGCTGAAACACATGGCCATATAACCAGCCGTAAAGATTTTCATTTTCAGGCCCGATGCGGAACAGGAAATACAACTTCACGATCACCCCGCTCATCACGTAAATGAACAGCGGGTTTTTACCGAATACTTCAAAGAAATAAGTACCCGCGCGTAACCCTTTCAGCTCGATCAGCCAGATAAATATAGACAGCAGCAGCGTGGCAATGCCTACTGTGTACAACACATAGGAACTGGTCCAGATCTTTTTGTTGATAGGGAAAACCGTATTCCACAGCAGCGCTACGGCTACCATGATCGTACCCGCCAGCACCAGCTTCATCAGCATATTCCGGCTGTGACGGTTCTGCTGCACAAAACGGCCCACGAGGAAACCGAACACCACGTTGCCGATTGCGGGAATAGTGCTTAGCAGGCCTTCCGGATCAAAGGCGATGCCTTCGCCATGGTACATGTGTTTTTCACCGAGTATAGCCCGGTCCACCTGGAGGCCGATATGGCCTTCCAGGCTGTAAGGATCGCTGCCGCCCAGGAAATAGAGGATAGCCCAATAACCCAGCAATAAAACGCAGGTGGCAATAAAGGCGCCTTTTGGTTTCAGGTAATGGATCAGCAGCGCGCCGATGCCGTAACAAAGCGCGATGCGTTGCAATACGCCGAATATGCGGAGGGTATCAAGACTTTTCATGACCATATTCCCATCGCCGTCGTATTTCACGAAGGGGAACAGGTTCAGCAGCAGGCCGATGATAAAGATGAGGGCGGTGCGTTTGAGTATCTTTCCCAGTACCTGCGCATTGCTCAGCTGGTCAAACTTTTTCATGGCAAAACTCATGGCATTGCCTACAGCGAACAGGAAAAAGGGAAATACGAGATCGGTGGGCGTGCAGCCATGCCACTTCGCATGGAGTAAAGGCCCGTATACATGGCTCCAGCTGCCGGGTGTGTTCACCAGGATCATGCCTGCCACCGTGAGCCCGCGAAACACATCGAGGGATAGGAAACGTTGATTTTGGTTCATATAGTTAAGGTCAGGTTTATCATTTAAATCTACTATAAAAATTCAATCGCATGGGAATTTTTAGAGTGATGATAAACGAAGGAAGCGGCTACCGACCGGGACTTTGGTATCTATCAGCTGAATTTCTCTTCATACACTTTCCTGATGCCTTCCTCCAGCGGGATGCCGGCTTTCCAGCCCAGGGCCGTCAGTTTGGATACATCCATCAGCTTGCGGGGCGTGCCGTCCGGTTTGGAGGCATCGAACGTGAGTTTCCCTTCGTAGCCGGTGATCTTTTGGATCAGGCGGGCGAGGTCCGCGATACTGATGTCTTCCCCCACGCCGATATTGATCGGGCCGGGCTCGTTGTAACGTTGCATGAGGAAATAACAGGCGTCCGCCATATCGTCCGCGTGCAGGAACTCGCGGAGCGGCGTGCCGGAGCCCCAGATGGTCACTTCGGGCGTGTTATTCACCCGGGCTTCGTGAAACTTCCGCAGCAGGGCAGGCAATACATGTGAGGTCTGCAGGTCGTAGTTGTCATTCGGGCCGTACAGGTTCGTGGGCATCACGGAAATAAAATCAGCGCCATACTGGCTGCGGTATGCATCGCAGAGTTTGATGCCGGCTATTTTGGCAATGGCGTAGGGTTCGTTTGTAGGCTCCAGCAGTCCGGTGAGCAGGTATTCTTCTTTCAGCGGCTGCGGCGCCAGTTTGGGATAGATGCAGGAAGAGCCGAGGAACATCAGCTTTTTGACGCCGTTCATATACGCATGATGGATCACATTGTTCTGGATCATCAGGTTGTCGTAGATGAATTCCGCGCGGTAGGTATTGTTCGCCACAATGCCGCCTACTTTCGCGGCGGCAAGGAACACGTGGTCCGGTCTTTCTTCTTTGAAAAAAGCCTCCACGGCGGCCTGGTTGCGAAGATCGAGGTCCGCGGAAGTGCGGGTGATAAAGTTGGTAAACCCTTCTTTCTCCAGCCTTCTCCTGATGGCCGAGCCCACCATGCCGCGGTGGCCTGCGATATATATCCTGTCCTGTAACTGCATAAGATTATTCAAACTGGTTTAAAACTTTATATCCCGCGTCTTTCAGGAGTTTTTCCCGGCGGAACAGTTCCACGTCCGCCGCTACCATTTCTTTTACTAGCGTGTAAAGATCATATTCCGGCTTCCAGTTAAGCTGTGTTTGCGCTTTGGTAGGGTCGCCAATAAGGAGGTCTACCTCGGTAGGCCTGAAATAACGGGGATCTATCGCCACTACTTCCTTGCCTACAGGAATGGGGAAATCAGGATTGAAGCTTTTGGCAACAAAGGCTTTTTCATTTACGCCTTCTCCTTCAAACCTCAATTCAACGCCCACTTCGGCAAAGCTGAGGCTGATAAATTCACGTACTGTATTGGTGATGCCGGTGGCTATCACATAATCTTCAGCTTTATCCTGCTGGAGTATGAGCCACATAGCTTTTACATAATCTTTAGCATGGCCCCAGTCACGTTTTGCGTCGAGGTTGCCCATGTATAACTTATCTTGTAGCCCGAGAGCGATCTTAGCTACACCGCGGGTGATCTTGCGCGTTACGAAAGTTTCTCCACGTAAAGGGCTTTCATGGTTAAAGAGTATGCCGTTGCTGGCAAACATGTTATAAGCTTCCCGGTAATTAACGGTGATCCAAAATGCGTACATTTTCGCTACAGCATATGGGGAACGGGGATAGAACGGTGTTTTTTCTGACTGGGGCACTTCCTGCACCAGCCCGTATAATTCCGACGTGGAGGCCTGGTATATTCTGGTTTTTTTTGTCAGGCCCAGCAGGCGAACGGCTTCCAGTATGCGAAGGGTGCCAATGCCGTCCACATCCGCGGTATATTCAGGCGCTTCGAAGCTAACCTGGACATGGCTCATGGCTCCCAGGTTATATATTTCATCGGGTTGAACTTCCTGTATTATGCGGATAAGGTTGGTGGAATCTGACAGATCGCCATAATGCAGTTTAAGGTGGACGTTCTGCTCATGCGGGTCCTGGTAGAGGTGATCTATTCTGTCTGTATTAAAAAGCGAAGCGCGGCGTTTGATGCCGTGAACTTCATAGCCTTTCTTCAGCAATAATTCGGTTAAATATGCACCGTCCTGCCCGGTGATACCGGTGATTAATGCTTTTTTCATTTGATCGATTTTCTTAATTTCCCGCAAAGATAACATTTAATAATCAAGAGAAAAGCTCGCTCAATTCCAGCCAACGCATACCTTTATCGTCCAGCAGCTGCATGATCTCCCCGATGCGGTTGGAGGCTTTCTGCAATTGGTCGTAAGGCAGGGTGCCCTCGGCCAGCTGGGTTTCCAGCAGCTTTTTTTCCTGCTCCAGGGATCCGATCTCCTTTTCAAGCAATTCCAGTTCCCGTTTCTCTTTAAAAGACATCTTGCGGCCTTTCGGGGCTGCGGGGGCTTCCGTTTCCAAGGGTTTGGGGGCAACGGGCTCGGGGATGGTCTTGAGTTTTTCCTGGTCTTTCTCCCATTCGCGGTACTGGGAGTAGTTGCCCGGGAAGTCGCGTACCTCGCCGTCCCCTTCGAATACAAAAAGGTGATCCACCAGTTTGTCCATAAAGTAACGGTCGTGGCTCACGATCACGATGCAGCCCTGGTAGGCTTGCAGGAAATCTTCCAGGATGCTGAGCGTGGGCAGGTCCAGGTCATTGGTCGGTTCATCGAGGATAAGGAAGTTCGGGTTGCGGAAGAGGATAGATAGCAGGTGGAGCCTGCGTTTTTCCCCGCCGCTGAGCTTGGAGATGTAAGTATATTGTTTTTCCGGGCTGAAGAGGAACAGTTGCAGGAACTGCGCCGCGCTCACCTTGGTACCGTCCGCCAGGGGGAAGTTTTCCGCGATGTTTTTTACGAACTCGATCACCCGCATATCCTCCTTCACGATCAGGCCCTGCTGGGAGTAGTTGCCGAACACGACGGTATCTCCCACATTGATCTTCCCGGAATCCGCCGCTTCGGTGCCCATGAGCATATTGAGGAAGGTGGATTTTCCCACGCCGTTCTTACCCACTACGCCGATGCGTTCGCCTTTTTTGAAGGTATAATCGAAACCTTTAAGGATCTGCAGAGGCCCGTAGGCTTTGTAGACTTTTTTCAGTTCCAGGATCTTGCCGCCGAGCCGGGTCATTTTCACGTTCAGCTCCAGCTGCTGCTGTTCGATCCGTTTGGCGGCGCGCTCTTTTACTTCGTAAAAAGCGTCCTGCCGGGATTTGGACTTGGTGGTACGGGCCTTGGGCTGCTTGCGCATCCATTCCAGCTCTTTGCGGTACAGGTTGCGGGCTTTTTCAGTGCTGGAGCGGTCGGATTCCTCGCGGGCGGCTTTTTTCTCGAGATAGTTCTCGTAATTGCCTTTGTAGATATACAGTTGTTCGTTGTCCAGCTCCATGATCTCGTTGCACACGCTGTCCAGGAAATAGCGGTCGTGGGTAACGAGCAGCAGGGTTACGTTCTCCTGGTCCAGGTAATTTTCCAGCCATTCGATCATGCTTACGTCCAGGTGGTTGGTCGGTTCGTCCATGATGAGGAGGGTGTGTTTGTGTTCAAACCCTATGTCTATCAATACTTTAGCTAGCGCCACCCGTTTCTGCTGGCCGCCGGAGAGGGTTCCAACGGGCTGGTCCAGGTGGTGGATATTGAGTTTGCCGAGGATCTGTTTCACTTTACTGTCGAAGTGCCAGGCGTTCAGCTCGTCCATTTTGGCGATGGAGGCGGTGAGCAGGGTGGCGTCCGGTTCGGCGTCATCGTCTGTGAGCAGCTCGTATTCCTTGATGGCGTTCAGGATGGGGTGTTCGTGATCGAAGATGTTTTCGAGAACGGACTGGTTCATGTTGAAGTTCGAAGACTGTTCGAGCATAACAACCGTAACATCTTTATGAATCCATACTTTGCCGGCGTCGGCGGTTTCCTTGCCACAGAGGATCTTGAGGAGGGTAGATTTGCCGGTGCCGTTGAGGGCCACCAGGGCGATTTTGTCGCCTTCTTCTATATGAAAGGAGATATTTTCGAAAAGGGGGGTGATGCCGTACGATTTGGCAAGCCCTTCCACTGTAACATAATGCATGGTGCGAAGGTAACCTGTTTTGTTAAAATTGGTTTTTTCAATATTTATTTCGTATATTCATAAAGGAAAATGTTACACCAGTAAGCGCTATGAACAACCGGGGAATATGAGAACCTTATCCAATAATCATTTGAATTTATTGAAAAGAGACTGACGTAATTGATAATTGCGTGTATACTTTCCTGTGTGAGTGAAAAAGAGAGCGAAGGAAAGGGAGGTTATTTCATCCCATGTGATTTGCCCCATTTGCACGGCCTTTATCCATCAGTTAAGTATCTTTTGTTTGGTTCCCCTGGTTTTAAGATAAAAAACGCCCGCTGGAAAGCGGGCGTTTTGGTAAGTTGTGGTTATCGGCTAATTATTTATGTTATATTTGTTAATAAATTCAATTTTCTATTATATGCATGTTTACGTTACGCATCCCATACTTTTATTAAAACAGATCAAAAAAAAAGTTCTAGGTGCTAACCAGGATGCTTTTATGCATTTTGTTGATCTATTTCGGGACAAAATTGGTCTTGAAATTGGAGGGCCGAGCAGTATATTTCAGGATAAGGGGTACTTGCCTGCTTATAAGTTTGCAAAAAGGGTAGACGGAGTTAATTTTTCAAATTCTACGGTATGGGAAGGTAATATTGAAGAGGGGATGTCGTACCGGTATGCCACAGATAAGCAGGGCTACCAGTTTATCAACGAAGGGAATGATCTGTCCAGAATAGAGCCTCATCAATACGATTTTATATTAAGCAGTCATAATCTTGAACATTTTGCCAACCCGCTGAAGGCAGTTAAGGAGTGGCATAGGGTGTTGAAACCCGGTGGCGCAATGTTGGTCATTCTTCCTGACAAACGTTACACATTTGATCACTTACGGCCGACAACTACAATGAAACATCTCAAGGAAGACTTTCAAAAAGATATCGGCGAGGATGATCTGACACACTTGGAAGAGATTTTGAAACTTCACGATCTTTCCAGGGACCCTGGAGCAAGAGAAATTGATTTCGAGGAGCGTTCGAAGAGGAATTTCGAGAATCGTTGTCTGCATCATCATGTTTTTGACGGGCATTTGGTCAAGGAAATATATGATTACTTCAACATCGAAACTTTATTTGTACGGCAAGAAGCTCCTTATAACCTAATAGTTATGGGCCGGAAGAAGCTATAGGATTTGATGCGCGCTTAAAAATCATAATAAAACTGCCGGAAGGTGCTTCTCAGGCCGAGTGAAAAAATGAATTCCTGGTTTGTTTCCAGGGAATTCTTTTCCCGGCGGGCAGCAGCGGACGCTTCTAACCGCAAATTATATTTTGGATTTAATATGAAGGCAATTGATCCTTGTCCATACAGAAAGTCTGTTTTTACACCCTGACCGAATCTGATATCATAATCACCGGGCCGCTTAATATAGTTTTTAAAAATATCCTGTCCATAACTAATATCAGTTGCAGGATCATCCAACCCATAATTAGCATAGTTTAGCTGAGCGCGTATATACCATCTTTTATAGGTGTAAGATGCGATTGCCAGTATTTCTTTGAAATTGGCTCCCATCGGGTGGGCCAATGACTGGTTGTAATGTGCGTAGTTTGTTCTGGTATTGCTATATGAATAGGTATATGGCCTTACTGCATTGAACTCTCCCTGCAGATCCAGTTTGGGTATCTTAAAGAGATCGAAGGAGCGGAAACCGAATTGCGCAGACCATTTGTTGCCCCACCAGCCGTCTGAGCTCAGCAGTTCCTTTATTTTGAGTTCATCAAAAACAATTTGGCCATAAACGGTGGTCTTAGAGAAAATTTTGTACTTGATATTCATTCCCAGCAACGCATTATCTGAAGAACCGGTGGAGTATTCGGCGGGACGGAGGAAAATTACCGGGTTCATGTAACTCCAATCAAATCCTCTTTTTCGGCCTGATGTATCGGCATCGGGCCAGATTACGGCGTCAAACAGGCCTATTGTGAGTTTTTTAGTAGCGTTCCAGTCGAGGAAATGGAATACTCCCCATTTTTTGTCGTAGCCAATACCTTCATACGCCTGTCCAAATGACTTGGTAGCCAGGTCCATGAATTGCGACCACATGGAGGTATACTGAAACTGGCCAAGGTTGGCGGTGATTTTCAGGTAAGGATAGCTGAAGGCAACGTCAGAAAGAATGAGCGAGCGATAACCATCGCCATAAGAGTTGGTGCCATAGCCTAACGTAAAATTCAAATAATGGTTGGGAGTATAAGAGAGAAAGGCCGTTACATAGTTGTAGTCATAACTTTCGCCGGGCACTTCACCCGGATCGAACTTTACTTCGCCCTGACCGGGAATTACCCTTTTGCGAGCAACGAAACTATCAAGATAAACGGGGAACATTCCCTGGTTTTCAAAAAAAGAGCTTTCAAAGTAAAATTTCTTTCCGATGTTGGCTTGTACGCGTGCTCCCCTGGTGTTCAACCAAAGTGTTTTATTCTGATTGCTTTTGCCCAGCTGAAGATCCGGCAAAAAATCGATAAAGACATTATAGTCCGGCTGGCGGAACTCGAACAGATGTTCTTTAAAAAGTTTGCGGTGGAACCAGCTTCGTTTGGTGGTGTCTGTTTGGTATAAAGCACTGGTATCCTCGTGAAGGATAGGTTTAAGGGCGGTATGCCTGTTGACTGAATCGAGATAAAGGTCTCTGTAGTTATACACATTATAGGGTACAATTACCGGTAATTTCTCCTGCGCAAAAGCGTTGACAGTAAACAGAAAACCTGTTGCCAGTAGGATAAATTGCTTCATTCAGCGGAGTTTTGTTGCTTGGAACGTCAAAAAGTATGCCTTAATCGGGAAAAGCAGGTATTGTTGAATGTTCTGCCAGCCTTAAGATGTTATTTTTTATGAAATGCTTTATTTCAGCCATTCGTTTTTTGTGGCTGACGTATATATCCTTGTCTGGCGTTTGCCTGTGTTATTCATACTGATTTAAAACATTGTACCCGGCTTCTTTCAACAGTTTTTCACGTTTGAAAAGCTCCACATCGGAAACGACCATTTCTTTTACCAGTGCAGTCAGGTCATATTTAGGTTCCCATTTTAGCCTGGCTTTTGATTTTGACGGATCGCCGATCAGCAGTTCAACTTCCGTCGGCCTGAAATAGCGTGGATCTATACCAACTACTTCCTGGCCGATTTTACCATTGAAGTCAGAATCACTGCAGCTCTTGATGAAACCTTTTTCGTCAACGCCTGTTCCGCTGAATTCAATTTCAATACCAACTATTGCAAAGGCCATCCTGATGAATTCCCTTACCGGTGTTGTTATGCCGGTGGCGATTACATAATCTTCAGGCGAGTCTTGCTGGAGGATCAGCCACATGGCTTCCACATAATCTTTTGCATGACCCCAGTCGCGTCTGGCGTCCAGGTTTCCCATATATAGCTTGTCCTGCAGTCCCAAGGCAATTTTTGCCACACCACGTGTTATCTTCCTGGTAACGAATGTTTCACCGCGGAGAGGGCTTTCGTGGTTGAACAGGATGCCGTTACAGGCAAACATGCCATATGCTTCGCGATAATTCACTGTGATCCAATAGGCGTATAACTTTGCCACAGCGTAAGGGGAGCGGGGATAAAAAGGAGTTTTTTCGGATTGCGGAACTTCCTGTACAAGGCCGTATAGTTCCGACGTAGACGCCTGATAGATTTTGGTTTTTTGCGTCAACCCCAACAGGCGTACTGCTTCCAATATCCTCAACGTACCAATGCCATCCGCATCGGCTGTATATTCAGGTGCTTCAAAGCTAACCTGCACATGACTCATTGCACCGAGGTTATAAATTTCATCAGGCTGAACGTCCTGAATGATACGGATAAGGTTGGTGGAGTCTGTAAGATCGCCATAATGAAGCTTGAAATTTACTTTTTGTTCATGTGGGTCCTGGTATAAATGATCGATGCGGTTGGTATTGAGTAATGAACTTCTTCTTTTTACCCCATGTACTTCATATCCTTTACTGAGTAGCAATTCAGTCAGATATGCGCCATCCTGGCCAGTAACACCGGTAATTAATGCTTTTTTCATTTAAATTTTTCTTTGAGGGAGGTTTCTTAATTTGTACGGAAGCTTACTGTTGGGGAAAATGATGACCCAGGCGGTTAGGAAAATTAGCTTGAGATCGGTGATAAGCGATTTATGCTGCTGATACCACAATTCCAGTTCTCCCTTATAAGGAGCGATTACCGCCTCGTAGTACTGTGCGGGTGGAACAGTAGCTGAGCTGATTAACAATTCCTCATCCCTGAAAACAATTGAGCCGATGCCAGTGATGCCCGGTTTGGAATCATACACCCTCTTTTGTACATTTTCCGGATATGCATTAAACGTTTTATCAACCAACGGCCTTGGCCCAACAAGACTCATATCGCCTTTCAAAACGTTAATGATCTGAGGCAATTCATTGATCTTCGTAATTCTTAAAAAGCCACCTAGTGGCGTAACTCTGGGGTCGTTCCGCAGCGTAATTTCACCTGTGCCCATGTTAGGGCTGTTCTTTAGCATTGTGGCGAACTTCCAGATGTAAAAATACTGGTTTTTATACCCGATCCTTTTTTGGAAATAGAATATTTCACCTTCCCCGGTTAATTTCAATAATATGCAGATAATGAGCAGGAAAGGGGATAAAATAAGCAGGACCATTAAGGAAATAACAATATCCAGCAATCTCTTTAAAAACTTGTACATACCTTACATTTTTTGATCCAGGTTCATACCGGTTTCAATATGATTAAAAGTATCGATCTTCTTCGACAGAAATTCTACGATTTCTTTTTTTGATGAATTCGCATCAAATATTTCATTCAGTTCCCGGATGAATTCATTCATATCATTTTTGCTTTTGTTGATTTCGGCATCAATTATTCCGATGGCATGCAATGCCTGCATATCAACCTTTTCTTCGTTGGTGAAAAATTCCTCAAATGCTTTCTCTCCGCTTGTAACGGATTTAAAAAGGTGTAGAGGATAAGCAATGGAATTTTCGTTGAGGGTTTCAGCAAAGGCTTTTGCATCTTCTTCCGTATCAAACACCCGGGGAGTAAACCCGCAATACTCGAGAAAATCCTTCGCGATCTCTGAAAAAGTTTTCATTTCCTCCTCGCTTATTTTCGGGAAAAATATATTTGCGCTTTTACCGAGAATGCAGGCCAGCAGGCAAAGCTCACCGGATTCCCTTGGAGAGACAAAATATCGTTTAATATCGGTTGGACTTGATAAGGGTTGACGCTTCATGATTCGCTCTACAAAGCCGGCCAGCAAGCTGCCGTTTGAAAAAGCGACATTTGCAAATCTCGCTGTTGTTACTTTCATGTCACGGGAGTAACTTAGTATAAGCTCTTCCATTATTTTTTTACTGGCGCCCATGATATTAACGGGATTGGCAGCTTTGTCCGTAGACACGCAGAAAAAATGACGGGGGGGATACTGTAATATCTGATCAAGCAGATACTTAGCATTGATAACATTATTGCGGATAAGCGCCTCGATAGAAAAAATGTCCTTTTCACTTCGGACATGTTTGTGGGCAGCAAAATTGGCAACGATATCGAAGCCTTTATGACTGTCGAATATTTTTGCGAACACGGAGTCGCTAAAGTTGATCGGGTAGGTAATAAAGTCTTTCGGCACGTGAAGATCGGCGGAACTTCTGATATCCCGCACCAACTCCGTCAACTGATTTTCGTTTATGTCCACCACCACGAGCTTGGACGGTTTGAACCTCAGCAGTGCTTTGATATAGCTCGATCCAATCGTGCCTGCTCCCCCTATTACCAGAACACTCTTTGAATTGATTGCTTCAGCAAGTGTGTTTTGATTGTTCGTGAGGTCTTTCTGAAAAATACTTTCTTTACGATTGGTTATTTTATTATCTATAAATGATTGCAGGTCAAAATTTCTCATTGTAAAAAGGTTAATGATGAATGTGGCTTCCAATTTAATTCTTTTCTCGCTTTATCATCGGAGAATGTTAAAGTACATGTAATTTTTTCAAAGGTTTCTGAAGTGAAAAGCGCCGGCAGACCGAATCTTGCACACAGATCCCCCAAGCGGGCTGCTCCCTTCAATAGCCATTTTGGTATAATAAAATAGATGTTTTTTTTATATTTATTTCGAATAGCCTCTTCAATCGCATAAAACGAAGGGTGCTCACCGTCAGTGAGGTTGAATATACCGTTCCGGTCACATAGTGATGGGATCAGGCGCGCGACATCTTCCCCCAGCACCATGCTTTTGCGGGCATGGTTTCCGCTGATACGGATATACCGGGATTTTGAAATAGTATTTATCATTTTCCCGAGATTACCGGGGGGATTTGCTCCGGCAATAAGCGGTAGCCTGAGTATCGTGCAGTTCAGATTATTTTTGACGGCCCATTCCCGAAGAGCGGCTTCTGCTTTTATTTTCGAAAGCGCATATGGGCTGTTGCCATTTGTTTTATGACCTTCATCGATATCGGTCCCTTTATCGTACCCGTATACTGCAACTGTACTGATAAAGACTATTGCCCTGGGTTTGACGGGAAGGGCATCCAATCCTTCCAGCAGGCGAAGAGTACCCTTATAATTAACTTCATAAAAGTTATCAGCTTCTTCAAGGCTCCTGGGAACTATGTGTGCTTTGCCGGCTGCATGCACGACCATGTCAATTTTTACCCCGCTGCCGAAGATGGGTACCTGCCTGCCAAGGTCACATATAATATGATCTGTGGAATTGCATGGTGCATTCCTGCCTAATGTGATAAGATGGTTTTCACCGGAAAGTTTATTACAAATGATGTTTCCAAGGAACCCCGACGCCCCGGTTAGCAAAATGTTCATGACCAGCCAGCAATTAGATTATAATAGGAAATATACATTGACGAATTTTTATTCAGGTCAAAATTTTCACTGAAAAATCTTGATGAATTCCGCTGGAATTTTTCCAGGTTGTTCATACAGGAAACTATACCCTGCTTTATAGCGGGCACATTGTTATCGATAAGTTCTCCGTTTTCCCTGATCAGCTCGCTGCATCCACCAACATCGCTTATTACGATGGCAAGGCCGGCAGACATTGCTTCCAATGCCGATAAAGGTAAGCCTTCGCTTTTTGAGACCAGCGCAAAGATATCGTATGAAAGGAAATCCTGGAAGAAAGGTATCTCACCTTTGAGTTCCAGATTTGTCAGCTGCCGGCTGTTTATGATTTCCCGAAGTTCAGTCATTTTATTTCCATCCCCTACTATGGTAAGTGTTGCATCAGCGATGCCTTCCATTGCCTCTGCCAGCATTTCAGGCAGCTTAGGATGGCTAAGCCTGCATACTGTAAGTACTCTGACCGGCCTATCTGCCGATGCCGCGCGTGGTGTTCCTGCTTTACATGGGTAAATGGAGTTAAGGATAACTTTCAGCCTGGATGGTTTTATGCCAATCGTCTCCTTTGCAATTTTCAAATCGTTTTGCGATACGCAGAGCACACCATCGGAAAGGGTGGACAGGAAACGTTCTACTTTGTTGAACACAATGCTGATCAGCCCCCCGTTATAGACCGATGACCAGCCATGCGTGACATAAATGGAGCGGGTTCCCGCAAACCTGGCTGCAAGGCGGCCATAGAGCCCGCCGTTGGCGGAGTTACAAATTACAAGGCCTATATTGTTCGAGCGGATGAATGATTTCAGCCGAATTAAATACTGAGGTGAAAGCCGTGATTCGATCCCGGCGTCTATAAGACTTTCCCTGATTTTCCCCCCGGTAGTTTCCGTCAGCCATCCTGCACGATTTGTAGCCAGGTAACAATTGAATCCCGCCGAGGTCAAAATATCCACCTGTTCTTTCACGAATTTCTGGGCGCCGCCGATCTCACTTTTAGTTATTACAAAAAGTACGTTTTTCATATTTGTTTTTTTGCATGATCCCGTATGTCGATGGCATGGATCATCTTTACAAATTCCGGCCCCCAGCGCTCATATGAATAATGTTCCTTTACCCTTTTCCTGCCGGCCTGTCCCATTGTTTCCCTAAGCTCCGGTGAATTTATCAGCAGGGAAAGGTGTTCACCCCATTCCTGCAGGTCATTTGCAATAAAACCGGTTTCTTCCGTTATAATTTCCAGATTGGCAGGGAGTGGAGAGCCTACAACGGGGAGGCCCGCTGCCATGTATTGGATCAGTTTGAACCCGCATTTCCCTTTTTCCCAAAGCGTATCTTCCAGTGGCATAATACCAATATGACATTTGGAAAGCTCTTCCGCTTCTGTGGCTGCGCTCCACTGCAGGGTGCGCATGGGTATATTGGGGATTTGGATATTTGCGCCGATTACCACCAGTTCAATATTATGATCAGAAGCCAGCGAAGCCAGTATTTTTTCTAAAAGAGTAAGATATCGGGCTGTTCCGGGGGAACCGATCCATACAATGCTCACGGGCTTTGTTGATTTTTCAAGACCTGCTGGTTGAGCCTGGTAACGGTCGAAAAAAACAACTGTGGGTAGATATTTTAACCGGGTAGTTCGCGAGAAAATGGAGCCGTACCAGTGATTACCGGCAGTTACCAGCGCCGCTTTCTCAGCAAGGGTGGATATTTTCCCACCCAGTATTTTTTTTAAGAGAGGATGGTGCAGGTATCTTGCGGTAATATTATCGTCAAAGTCCAATACGTAAGCCGTTTTCCCAAGCAGTAACTGTTCAATAAACCCGGGACAATAAGTAAACAGTTCTTTTTCTATAATGAGCAAGTCAAACCGGCTCCTTTTGGCCAGCAGGTACGCAGCACGGTATAAGATGCCGTATGCCATGCCGGCCACCCTTTTCAGCTTGTTTTTCTTTTTATACAAATCGTCCACATATCCGTTATATAATAACGGCAAAAAAAACAGCATATCTCCACTTTGCTTAAAGTACTCCCTGTAATTGTAATACCTGTATCGCGAGCTGGAGCCTTCTTCGTGATATTTTGGTAGAACTAAGATTTTCATATACTCGTAGTAATGCCGTTAATCATTCCTTTTATCATGCTCTTGAATTTCGACCATCTCTGTTTTTCGAAAAGCAGCATACCAAAGATAGTTTTCAAGGTGGACAGCACATCTCTGGCCACCCATCCCGGTAATTTTACGCCGTATTTTTTCCAAATTATAATTTTGTTTCGGATAAGGTAATATCTCCTGAGTGGGGAATGGTTGGTGATTATGAACCGGATGCCGGCAAATGTTCTCATTCCACTGTTTCCCAGCTGGTGATATAGCACGGCATTACGGGTAATGTAACACAGATAATTTTGCTGATGCAGGCGGAGGCATAGTTCGAAATCGACGTAGTCAATAAAAAGTTTCTCGCAAAACCCCCCTGCGCTGAGAATAATGTCTGTTCTGTACAGTGCGCCTGAAGTTATCAGCGTTAACGCCGGGCTGATGACTCCGGCGGAGGAAATAGTATGTTGATTCATGGATGCTCCCAGCCGGAAATCTTCATAGACGGGGCCGGTAATCGCGGTATGTTTGCCCGTTTGAAGGAAGGCTTGATAGAGAACAGCGACCATATTTTCGCCAGGGCTGGAGTCCTGGTCGAAGCTGATAAAGTAGCGGAAGCCATTCCCGGCTGCAAATGCCAGTCCCTGGTTAAGGGCTGCGGCAATGCCTACATTGGTTTCATTCCTGATAAGGATGGCATTATTGCCTGCCAGCTCTTTCCATTGGCTCCAGTTGGAGGAATGATTATCTATAATGACAACCTTGGTTACCTGCTGGGTTATACACGCAAGGTTTCCCAGCAATGCGGGTATTTCGGGATTGAACGTTATTATTACACCTAATATCTCTTCAGAAGCCATCTTTTCCGGATTTAGCGGGCGAAATTAAAAACATCTTAGCCAACAGGTAGGAAATCGTAAAAAGGATCGCGAACATCAACAATGTGTAAAACAGCTCATTGAATACAAAAGGCGCATCCGAAGGAAGCGCGGTAGCCTGGATGAATAATATCGCATAAATTAATGACCCGAATATATTTTTGGGAAGTTTGCTATAAAGCTTATTCCTGAAAAATCCGAGAAGCAGGCCAAGTATAAAGGAAAATAAAATAGCGCCAGCCCAGCCATAAAAAATGTATCCAAAAATATTATGCCGTGCGTTTGGACCGGTACCAAGGTCATCGCCGTAGATAATTTCCGTTATCTGGAACCCCAGTACTTTAGGCCGGTATATATCGAGGAACAGAAAATGATTTAGAAAGCTAAATAAATTCCCTCCAAAAAGATAATTAAATGAGCCTGCCGGATCAATTTGTTGCAAAACAGTATCATGATATGCCATCACATATATATCCCCATACCCGACGATCCTATATAACAACATCAGGATAGAATTGCCGAGGTTGGTACCAGCGGTAATGGAGATGATCATGATAGAAAAGAAGACGCTGGCAATAAACAGGAGCTTAAGCTTTGATCTCACTTTTTCAAAAAGGTCGCTGCTGATCCCCAGGTTGGGACTGTATAGAACATACGCGAATATAGCCACGATAAGGGATAGCAGGTTGGATTTTGAACCGGACAGTATAAAAGTGAGGACTGTAAATAACAAGACTGTCACATTAAAGAAAAGATTCCCCAGCTGGTTGACAAAAAAATCTTTACGGAATAATTTATCGATCAGCAGATAGATCGTAATAAACTGTGCAGTGCCGATAATGTAAAAAATGTACCCTGTGCCTTCATATAAAGTCAGTCTGGATTTATCGGAGAACAATGGAATGCCTATTTGCTTGTAGCTATAAAGCTGAAAGACAATAAACAGGAATGCAGCTACTCTAAACAGGATAGCTGATGTAATCTTTAATGAGATTCTTAGCGGTTGGGGGGGGATTGTCGGAAACTGTGCAGAAATGGGCTTAAATACAAAAAAACCGGCAAAAAGGGCTAGTTCGGTAAGGATGAAGCTGACAAGGAACTTGTATTCGACGATTCCTTTAAGAAAACAGAAAATTACTGTACTTGCGCTAATTACGTTTGAAAATAGCTGGATGAGCAAAGGATCGAACAGGCTGTATACCTGTTTACGGAATAGGAAATAATAGATCACTCCCATACATACCGCCAGGAAGGCAAAAGTAGGTATGTCGTTTTGCAAGTAATCAAAAAGGAAGATAAAAAATTCCATAATGTACTTTATGATCTATTATGTATCGTTATTTTGGTTTAAAGAATCGTGAAAATTTCAATAGAATTGTCTGTAGATATACTAAGAGTCCCAGGTTTTTTCTTACCAGCGATGAATGAACGGCGTCGAACCTGGCGTCGGTCTTTTTTGCGCTTGTACCATCCCGGTCATTGAATATGGCAACCAGAACCGGTATATAAATAAATTTTGAGGCGCCCAACTCCCTGAATGCTTCGAGGTTATATGCATAGTCTGCACAGATGCTGTATTCCAGGGTATATTGCTTTTTACTGTAAATTGATCTGGGGTAGAAGATAGCCTGGTGGGATATATTCCGCCTGGCAAGCAAGCTCGCGCTGGACTGTCCATGATACAATATGTGCCGCCCAGGCATATACACATCGCCGTAATACAAGGCATCTTTGTCTGTAATGCGCTCAACAAAATTGCTGATGCTGTCTTGTAGCAGGTAATCATCCGCCCCGAGAAATAAAAGCCAATCCCCTGTTGCTATCTTGAGGCTTTTATTCATGGCATCATATATGCCTTTGTCGTTTTCACTTGTTTGATAATTAATTACATGGCTGTAATTCCTGATAATATCCTGTGTTCCATCGGTAGACCCACCGTCGATAACTATGTACTCAGTGTTTGAATACTGTTGGTCGGCTACGCTTCGGATCGTCCGTTCCAGTGTTTTTGCCCCGTTATAAACGACCGTGACGATGGAAATTTTATGGTCACTCACAGTTGAGAATTGTTATTTTTATTGTTTATGAATGCCTGCTCTTCTTTTATCAGCAGATCGATAACGTCAAAGAAGCTATATTGGTAATCCCAGTTCAGCTCTTTCCTTGCCTGTTCATTGTCTCCGTAGATATCTTCAATATCTGTAGGCCTTAGCAGGCTTTTGTCTATATAATACTTTTCTGTGGAAATATTGAGAGTTTTGAATACATATTCAATAATGCTACGAAGCTTAACGCTTTGCCCGGAACAGATGATATAATCCTTTGGACAGGGTTGCTGCAACATGAGCCACATTGCTTCCACGTATTTCGCCGAATACCCGAAATCTCTGGAAATATCAATATTGCCAACTTTCAGCATCCAGTCAGGGTTGTCTTTATTTTGTACTGCTTCGCTGATAATTTTTTTCACAAAGAAATTACCCGCCCGCAGGAAGGATTCGTGATTAAATAAAACCCCATTACATGCATACAGTCCGTAAGATTCACGGTAGTTTACCACCATCCAGTATGCCGAAGCCTTGGAGATAGCGTAGGGGCTGAGCGGGTGCATAGGGGTCTCGATAGTTACAGGCAGGTTTTTGACTTTCCCGTACATTTCACTGCTGGAGGCCTGGTAAAACTTAATATTTTTTTTGGACAGCCGGATTGCTTCCAGCAAATTGATAACAGAGGTGGTGTTGAATTGCAATGTGCCAATTGGCTGACTGAAAGACAAACCTACAGAGCTCTGAGCAGCCAGGTTGTAAATTTCATCGAAATCCTGCGTTTTGATCAGGTTGATAACTGCAGACAAGTCCATCAGATCACATTCCTCGATCTGCACCTGATGTTCAATATTGAGGTACGCCAGGCGTTCGAGATTGGCGGTATGATTGTTCCTTGTAATTCCTGTGACACTATATCCCTTTTCCAGCAGCAACTTTGCCAGGTAGGCGCCATCCTGTCCCGAAATGCCCGTTATTATTGCTTTCATCTCTTAATTGAATTATATAGATTAACGGACTGTTCATATGTCTTATCCCAGGAAAATAATTTAAGCCTTTCGTACCCCTTTGCTGCCAGCTGTTTTCTGCTATCGCTGTCATCCATCAGGCTTCGGATACAATTGTACAGGGAATTTCCGTCTTCGGGATTGAAATACATGGCAGCATCCCCTCCCACTTCCGGCAATGAGCCTCCTGTACTAAGTATGCATGGGCAACCGCAGGCAAAAGCCTCCAGTACAGGTATGCCGAAGCCTTCATAGAGACTGGGAAATACAAATATCTCCGCATTCTCATATAGATTCCGGAGCGTATCATCGTTAATGGGAAAATGATGTATGTGGGTATGTAACCCCTGTTGCCGGATAGCGGCATTTTCACTCTCGGAAAATCTCCCTCCGCCCGCACAAATAATGTGCAGATCATATTGGCGTACTAGTTCAGGAGCGAGAGTCAGCAGCTCCTGGAAATTCTTATAAGAGTTCCTATTACCCACAAAAAGCAAGTAAGGATGTGAATGCAACCGTTCTTCTTTTTTGTCTGATAAAACCAGGGAGTTCCCGAGATGAATTACTTTGATTTTACTGCCGTCGGTACCGAAAATATCCATGATATCTTTTTTGGTGGATTCCGAGATGGCAATCACAGCAGAAGATTCCTGCAGTAGGATTTTTTTATTGTTGAAAATCGTTTTATCCTGTGCGAGTGAAGCATACCTGTTCGAGAACTTTTCATGAATCATATCCAGGAAGGTTACAACGAATGGCCTCTTTCCAATGTGTTTCAGGAAATATGGATCGTAATAAGTTGGATGAAAAACATCGTAGTTGGATATTTTTAATTTGGTCAGACTATATGTCTTATTGATAGAATACATCAACCGGGTCTTTCCGCGGAAGTTTTTCCCGGGAACAAACGGTCTGGTTGCCTGGTATGTATTTTTATTCAGGTATGCGTTATTGGAAAAGAACAGGGAAACATCGACGTCCATATCAGGGTCATCAATACCCCGTCTGATAACTTCATAATAATAACGTGAAATACCACCGAATTCCTGCAGCGTAAACGTTTGATGATCAAATAATACCTTCATGGTTATTGCCTGATTTTATTGAGAATGGAATTAAAGTCCTTCGGTAAATAAGACGGCTTTCGGTTAAAAATTTCGCTATAGGCACGGGCTATTTTTCTTTTTACGATACATGAAAATGTAAAACTGGATAATCGTTTTTTTGTCAGCAGGTGAATATTTTTTCCATTGGAGTATAAATGCAGGCCAAATCGTCCGGCGAGCGCCTCCAGTGAAGCCAGTGTGAATAAAGAGATGTGCTGTCCCGTTTCAGGTGTGAAGTACCACCAGTTGTTAAAGTTAACGTCCTGGTTTGGTTGCAGCTCCGTAGAAAAAAGTATGTTATCACTGTACTTTAGCATTTTTTCCATTTCAGCTACGGGGTTTTCCAGGTGCTCAAATACTTCAAAGGCGGTCAGCAATTCAAACCGCAGATTATCGGGAGAAAGATCTGTTATATCAAAATGCTTTGCGAACAGGTTCTCACAATAAATATCCTGCCTGTAGTAATCAAATCCGGCATCCCTCATCAGCCGCACCAATACGCCATAGCCACCACCATAGTCTATGAACTGCTTCGTGGGGTCATAAAATTTCAGAACTATGGCCTGGATGATCGGCAACAGGTGGTTATTCCTGGTTAGCAACCCGATATCAAGCGAGGTGATTGCATTTTTGTAAGCTTCCTGCAGCCAGTAAGGCTGCTCGGTTTGAATGAATCCGCAACTGGCGCATTTAAAATACTTAACGACATACTTTGAAAGTACTTTTCCTTCCAGGTGCAAATTGGAAGACGTGTTGCATATTTTGCAGATTACTTGTTCCAAATTCCTTTAGCTTTATTGGTAATTAGTTTACGATATTGAATAGGAGCCCATACAGATCCGAATAAAAGGCAAATGGATGTCCCAATTATAATGCCGCTTAACCCCAGACTTGTGTACTTGGAAAGATAATAAGAAAGGGGAATAGTTACAATGCCTGTCAGGATGCTATTAAATAACTGCAGCCTGATCTTGCTGATACTGTTGATATAGGTGGCAAAAATACTGTTCCAGTTGGAAATAGTTACAAAAATTGCCATGCCTGCGGACACCGAAAAGGGTACAGTTACCTCGGGGCCTAGCCATAAACGGTACACTTCCCTTGAAAAAACAAGCATAATAACTGTGCCGAGAACAGATAACAACCAGACATAAATAAGTTTTCGTACGGAGCCGGATATCCATTGGTTATCATGCCTTACATGTGCTTCTGTAAAAGCCGGCCAGTAGGGCGTCAATATGATGGAAAATACCATTGTTACAACACTGAAATACCTGAATGCAATATTGTATGGTGTTACTTCGGCGGGGCTGAAGATTTGGCTGATCATTATATTGTGGGTGGAAAATATGATGATCACCATTACTTGTATAACGAAGAATTGCAGGCCCAAGCCGAAAAGGTCTTTTACCAGGTAAGACCGGATGTGAGATACCTTCGGCCTCAAAGAAGAGTACATGGAATCTTTATAGAAAAGAAAAAAATTGGCCAGGAGCAGAACAGCAATTGGGCTTAAGGTTGTTAATGCCACAAAGTTAAATAGAGAGGGCTGGCTTAATTTTGTCAGAACAAAAGTGAGAAGCAGTACAGTGACGTTGGTGAGGAAGTTAATCAGGCCTGCAAGCGCCGATCGCTGGCTGGCGGTAACAATTACGCTTATCAGGTCCAGTACGAATTTTAGCCCGAAGGAAAAGAACACCAATAAGGCGCAACGGGTCAATATGCTTTCTGAAACGATGTTAGTATTCAGAATTTTTTGCCAGTTGAGGAAGCTATTGATTATAACAAAAAGCAGGAATAATGAACCCATTATGATAGCAAGGGAGGCATATGCTGTGCTTACATATTGCATGCCTTTTTCCCTGTCGTTGTTAGCCAGGGAGATTGATAATTTATTACGTAAGCCGTTTCCCAGGCCGATATCAAAGAAACCTAACCAGCCAATAATGGAACTAAGGGTTAGCCATACACCATAGTTCTCTTTGTCCAGAAACTTTATTATTATAGAAATTAGCAACAGTGATACCAAGATGCTACCACCTTTGTATATAAAGGCCAACAATACATTTTTCTGTGCACGTTGACTTCGCAATATGCCTAAGCCTTTAGTTGCTTCCATTAATTGGTTAAATGTTTACAGGTTCTCTGTCTCTTATTACTAGAATGTACATTTCGAAGGCCCTGGAGCCTAGACCATGATCTTTTTATACAAACGGCGTAAAATCAAAAAGGCCGCTGTTAGCAAGACGCTTAAAAACGCGCCAATCACAATTCCTTTCAGTTTTCCAAATCTCTTTTTTTCCAAAGGAAGGATTGGAGTATCAACTATTTGTATAATAGGCGTCTCCTGGGTCATAGACATCCTGCTCAACTCAAGATTTTTCACTACTTCACCATACATGGTCTGTAGTACAATCTTGTCCCGTGTAACCACCTCAGTTCCTACTTTTGCCAAGCTACGCGCTGGATTCAGGTTGAGGTCCTGTGACGCGGCGGCAGAGTATGTTTTGCGGTTCAGTAATGTTTCAAGGGAATCAGCTTTCAATTGCAATTTGTCGACGTTGGTCTTAGAACGTTTCGTTTTTGTCTGGATATAAAAATCTGTGGCTTCTTTTACAAGTGTCTCAGCAAAGTACTTAGAAAAAATATCACTCGGCGAAATGCATTGAACTGCTATGAAACTTAATTTTTTATCGGGTTTAATAACGGATAAGTTCTTTTTGGTGATTGAAATATATAAGGTATTGAGTATGCTGTCTTGCAGCCGTGTAAAATTTTTTCTGTCGGCTCCGGCGGCAAAACTGATCTTTTTTAAATCCGGCTTCTTATCATAAACCTCTCTGAGGTTGTTTGAAGTGATATAAAGATCCGCCAGGCTTTGAATTTTCCCGTTTGCGTCAACGGCGGTGAGAAGAGTCTTCTCCACCATCAGTCTCGATTTCAGGAACTCAATGATGTTGTCTCCTGCGAAAATACCGCTCCCTGAACCTGATCCGAGGTCAATCCCGAACTGACTAGCCAAGCCAGCATATCCGGCAAGGCCGCCCGACTTATTCTCCTCGAGGACAAATGTGAGATTCGCTATGTATCGGGGCTTGACTAAAAAAGCATATGTGAAGCCAAGTCCGGCGCCCACCGCGCCAGCCAGTATAAAAAAAAACCATAATCTCCACAGGAACCTGATCCATTCCTTCATTTGAAGGATTAGTTGTTTTATCGAAAGTTCTTTTTCAGGCTCTTCCTGATTTAGTATAGTTGGCTCCATGAAATGGTTATTTATCTTAACCTTGAAGGGTTAATTCGTTCTGTCCAAAATGGTAATGATGATCAAAGCAAGCGATGCTATACCTGTTGTAACGCCTATTACTTCCTGTGAGTTCAACCCTTTGCCATCCTTTTTGGCCGGTACATAAATTTCGGCTCCCGGCTTTACTTTTGGATAGCTGTTGAAGAAAAGTACCTTTTTGCTACTTTTTACGTCACCATTTGCGTACACCACGTAGCTTCTTCTCTTCAATGCGCTATTTGTAAACCCGCCGGCACCTCTGATATAATCCCTGAAAGTGATCTTCTTGTCAAACCGCATCTTTTTCGGAAAATAAATCTCTCCATACAATTGTACTGTCTCCAACTTTTTGGGAATCTTAATCATATCCCCCTCTTCCAGTAAAAGATCGTACTTGGAACCGGGAGTTTTTAATATTTCCAACAGATTAATACCCAGTAACTGCTCCTTCTGGGAAACGGTGGTCTCCATTTTCCGGATAGCCGTACTGTCATCCAGTTTATTGTAGAAAATCTGCAATTTCGAATTCAACAGGGCGCTGTCGGATGAGTTTACAAACGTTTTGCGCAACAAAACAGCTCCTTCCGCATATGCTTCAGGTCGCAATCCACCGGCTCTTTTCATCAAATCGGAGATCTTCTCCTTTTTAGTATTGATCGTATAAGAGCCAGGAAATACCACTTCCCCATCAACAGAAACAGATGCCTGCTCCGAATAGGTAGGTGATTTCCTGATCACCACTTCATCAAATGGCTGGAGGTAAAAGCCCTGGGCCGATGCAAGGTCTTCAGACAGGTCGAATTGCGCAACAATGGACGAAATACTGTCCGCAGGATTATACTCCTTTCCGCGCACCCTGCGCGATACTTCTACTCTTTTTAAAGATGCAGCATCTCTTAGGCCACCGGCCATCAATATAAGGTCACCGATCTGCAGGCTGTCGGAAAAATTGAAATACCCGGGCCTGTTTACTTCGCCGGCTATCTTTAACTGATATTCTTCCTGCAGGCCCAACTTTGAGTAGATTACAACGCTGTCTTCCCGCTGCAGGGAAATTCTGCCTCCCTCGGAAACACTAAAGCTGAGCAATGTTGGTGTAAAATCGTCCTTCAGGCGGAAAATAACAGCGCGGGCGGTAGAAGCATCTTCTTTCGTTCCATCTGCTTGTTTGATCAGATCTGCAACGGTCATATTGGCACCTTCCAGGGCATATTCTCCGGGGTGAAACACTGCGCCGGTAATGGTCACCCGGTTGGAGAAACGGCTTAATACCGAATCTACAACGAACCGATCCCCTGAATGAAGCTGGAAGCTGTTGATCTCAGCAAAAGGCACATTCACAACTTCACGTTCTTTATTATTGATTCGGCTGGCACGAATTGCATCACGGTATGCTATGTCGGTAAAACCGCCTGCGTAATCCAGCACAGTTTGCAGGGTTTCGTTCTCTTTTACTTCGTATATAGCCTGGCGTTTCACCTGCCCGACCAGTTCCACGCGGGTTTTGTAAGGATTCACCCGCACAATGTCCTGGTCCTGCAGCACAATATTATTGCTCAAATCGCCATTTTTCAGGAAATCATATAAATCGAAACGGACAACCGGGGCGCCATTACGGATCACCTGTATATCACGGAACGAGCCATTCACATTGGGGCCACCGGATACGTACAGTGCATTAGCGACCGTTGCTAGTGAAGGAAGGGAATAAGTGCCCGGCATTTCGATCTCCCCGATCAGGAGCACACGGATAGTGCGAATAGTGCCTAGTGATACCTGCACGAAGGTATTGCCAGACTTGATGCCTCCATAAATAGTAGCCAGCTGCTGGGAAATCCGTTTGGTGGCTTCATCCATCGTCAGGCTGTTCACATATACAGGCCCCAGATATGGTATCCTTATATACCCTTCAGGCGAAACTTTCAATTTATGCTGCACTTCAGAATAACCGTATACATCTATTACTACCTCATCACCTGCCGCCAGCTTATAGTTTGGTGGTGTGGCCATGCGCAGATTGGGTTCGAAGGTCAGATTTTTATTGGTAAAAAGTTCTGCCCCAAAAATTTTCTTCCTGCGGGCATCGTAATCGCGTTCAGCAGCAGTCATGGGTTTTACGTCACGGGCGGATTGGGTGGTGCCCTCCTGATCCACTGTCCTTTCCGTATCCGTGATAGGGCTAAAACCAGAGACAGGGAATGACAATTCTTTTTCAAGGTTCAGCGCACGGATACGGTCTTTCAGCTTGCCAACTTCCGAAGAAGGTATTCCTTTCTGCTGCGCGTAAGTGTCCAACTGGTCCAGCCCGATCTTATTTTTTTTCATTTCCGCCACCAGTTGCCGCACTTGTTCATCAGACAAATCTTCCACTTTCATTTGTTGCGACTGGATCTGGGATATGGATGGAATCTGTGCGAAAGCGCACAGACCTATAAACAGGAATATTTGAACCAATAATAACTTCTTCATGCAGTTTCCAGATAATAATAACTTCGCGAATATTTCACCACTTTCTGCAAACTCTCTGCCAATTAAGGGTTTACGAAAAAAGGATCGGCAAATTTATTAAAAAAAGCATATAAATGTTAGCTAGCTGAAAATCAGTGGCAATTTAAAATGAAGCCTTTATAAGCCTGCCAGCTGCCAGAGGGAAGGTTGGGTAACGATAAATGTTAATATAAATTCCCTTCTTATCCGGTTGGGAGTTGCAAATAAGTTTACAACCTACTGTCTACCAATGATCTGTCTAGAAATGATTTCGTGTCAAATACAACGGCGTTCTTCCCGTTGGTAATCTTTGAAAAGTCCAGCTCGAGGAATTCCTTGTGAGACACGGCCAGTATAACCGCATCATACCCCGAACCCGGCTTATCTGTTAGACTAATTCCGTATTCCTCTTCCACGATTTCATGGGAGGCATGTGGATCGTACACGTCTATAGCCACGCCGAATTGCATCAGCTCCCTGTAAATATCCACCACTCTTGAATTTCTAACATCCGGACAATTCTCCTTAAAAGTCACGCCCAGGATAAGCGCCCTGGCCCCGTCGATCTTATGGCCTTTTTTGATCATGAGTTTCACCACCTTGTTCGCTACGAACATGCCCATGTTATCATTTACACGCCGGCCGGACAGGATCACCTGAGGGTGATATCCCAAAGACTCGGCTTTGTGCGCAAGATAATAGGGATCTACGCCAATGCAATGACCGCCTACCAATCCTGGTTTATATTTAAGGAAGTTCCATTTGGTGCCCGCGGCTTCGATCACGTCAGAGGTGTCTATACCTATACGGTCGAATATCAGGGCGAGTTCGTTCACAAAACTGATATTCACATCGCGTTGTGCATTTTCAATGGCTTTGGAGGCTTCAGCCACTTTTATGCTGGGGGCTTTATGAGTGCCCGCAGTAATAATGCTGCTGTAAAGCGCATCCACGGCGTCCGCTATCTCCGGGGTAGAGCCGGAAGTGACCTTTTTTATCTTTGTCAGGGTATTGATCTTATCCCCGGGATTGATCCTTTCAGGGGAATAACCGCAAAAGAAATCTGTATTGAACTTCAGGCCCGAAACCTTTTCCAGCACCGGCACACAATCCTCTTCGGTACAGCCGGGATATACAGTCGATTCGTAAATGACAATGTCTCCTTTCTTTAAGTACCTGCCCAGCATTTCCGAAGCTTTCAGCAAGGGCTTCAGGTCCGGTGCTTTGAACTGGTCAATGGGAGTGGGCACCGTTACGATGAAAATATTGGGGGAGGTAAGGTCCTGCTCATCCGAAGAGAGTTTCAGTCCTTGTTTAGGGTTCGTTTTGCCGGAAGCCAGCATTGCATTCAGGCTTTCGATGTCCGCCTCATTGGTATGATCTTCACCCGCAGAAAGTTCATTTACGCGGCTTGTATTAATATCGAAACCAAGTACGGGGTATTTCCTGGAAAATTCAATGGCAAGGGGTAATCCTACGTATCCTAGACCTATCACGGCAATTTTCTGATCGTTGGCTGTCATTTTTTGAGAGATGTTAGAAGTGTTTTTAGTAATATTTTTTTCGGAGTTATTTAATCACACGGGCGGTCAAATGCAAACCCCGACAAAAATAAAAATCTTTCTTTGATGCGGGAACATTTCAGTTTGTTTGGGCTGTATATGATGAACCGGCTTCCTGTAAGGATTTACGAGAACGGCACCGTAAATTTATTAAAAATAACATATAAATGTTACATGACTGAAAATCAGCTCATAAAAGAAGGGATAATTTTTTTTCAAAGTTACAAAACCATTAGGGTGGTTCGAGCGTATATATACGAGACGTGGACTATTCGTGTTATATAACTGTATCCTTACATTTGTTTAATGTTTTATGCATGAATAGTTAAACGTATTTAACCCCGTTAACCATCGGTTATACATGTGAATAATACTCCCTGTGCTTTTGCTAAATGCTGATTATGAAATAATTAATTAACCTGCATTTTAGCCCGTAACGAAAAAAAATCGCGGAAATTGTTTGGAGTAACGTCTTATTTTGTTTAAATTAGTATAACAAAAATTAAACAATATGTCATCCGCTGAATTTAACACCCTATTGCTCAGCAATGCTGACTTCCTAAAGCCCTTCGCCATAACGTTGACCAAGGACGCCGAATCCGCCAAGGATCTTTATCAGGAAACCATGTTCAGGGCCCTTTCCAACCAGGAAAAGTACCTTGCCGGAACTAATATCCGGGCCTGGTTGTACACCATTATGAGGAATATCTTTATTAACAACTACCGGCGAAAATCAAAACAACACCTCTGCTTCGACAATTCCACCAACGATTTCCTGCTCAACACCCAGCAGGTGATCATTGGCAACCAGGCTGAAAGCGGCCTCCGGATCAAAGACATCCAGACCTCCGTTCACAACCTGCCCGTTATTTTTAAAAAGCCGTTCATCTTGTACCTGGACGGATTCAAGTATTTCGAGATTGCAGATATTCTGGAAGAACCCTTAGGAACCATCAAGAGCCGTATCCATTTCGCCCGTAAAATGTTGAAAGCCCAGGTAGCCCGTTACTGAAACTGATTTCTTGTTAATCTGTCCGTACTCACGGAAAGCGCTCCATCAAACTGACATCCCTTACATGCCTTATGCTCCCCGGTAAATTGTTGCCCCCGGAGGAAGAGGTATCGTATGTTGATTTTTGCTCACGTGTTTATCGTGAAGTCACCACTGCGTCGTTTTCAAACGTTGCAATGGCTGGGATGACGTATCCGGAATCTGATCGGTTGATTGCTGAAAAAGGTTTTACCTTAACGACGACTTTCTTCCGGGGGGCGGAGAGGTGATCAATTATGTGAAACCAGTCAGGTTGTTAGTACAGCACTCAACCGGAGTTTAGCATTTAATGAGAAGAAAATAACACTTCCATATAGATGTTGTAAATGCCGGCGCTATATTTTTCGATTGTATATTTCTCTGGTACTTCAGTCCGGGCGTTATGTTTTATCTTCAGGGAGAGGTCATTATCTTTTAAAAGAAGTTTCATTTTTTCGGATAATTCGGTGTAGCCATTTGAATACAACAATCCATTATCATTATCTCTGATGATTTCCGAAGTGCCGGCATTATTATATCCTATTACAGGAACATTATTCACCATTGCTTCTACCGTAACTCGGCCGAAAGCCTCGTTGGCTGAGCACATAACTAGGCAGTGAATAGAATCGTATATTGATTTAATATTGTCAAGATAGCCGGTGAACTTAATGTAATCCTGTAAATGATTCTTATTGATGAATTCCTTTAATGATTTAATGTATTTAGCTTCTCCATCGCCAATGATCCATAGTTCGGTTTTCTTATTAGTAAGGTGGACAAGCTGGAATGCGCGCAAAGCCTCCATCTGATTTTTTCCTTCGCAGATCAGGCCAATAATGGCAAAGATCATTTTTGGAGGGGGAGCTTCTGTTGTTTTATTGGGTAGTTCATTTACAGGGATATCTTTCGAAAAGATCACGCCATTGTATATCACCGCTTTGAGTTTTACGGGGCTGGTAGATATTCTGGCAGCATAAATTGAATTGCTGATGCCTATTATCGCTGTCGACTTGTTTAGCCAATGCTGGAAATAGCCATAACCAAAATTGTAGGTAAATTTATAGTCTTCCCATCCGTACTCCCTGATATGCCAGACATGCGGTATTTTTTTCCATTGTGCAAAATATGCTCCTATGAATGTAGCTGAAGAATTGGAGTGAATAATATCGGCTCCATCCAACTTACGGGAATGTTTCAGAACCAGGTACCAGTTGTAAAAAAATTTAAGCGTATTTTTAAAAAAGCTGGTAATCCCTTTTCGGGTATTGTATTGTATTTCGTTGTAAAAGGGAAGTAGCAGGCAACTAATATTATTCAGTTTTGCAAAATCTGTAATTTTTCCCAGAGCAGGCACTACCAATACAACATCAGTTTTTTGTTCCTTTATCAGCCCCTCAATCAAATTGATCAATGACTTATTTGCACCATACAATTCTGTATAATGAGTAAAGAAAACCAGTTTCATTTTTTTGATACCTGTCATAGTTGTTCTTTATTCTTTGAAGATGATTGTCATTGCTGTTTCAATGACCGTAATAATTTTAAAAATTGCCTGTGTTCGCCAAGTAACAACATACCTGAAGTTACGGCAGCTACCGCAACGGCTGACTTGAGCAAAAAGCTGGCCACCTCATTGTGCAGAGTAACAGAATTATTTAAAAGACTTTCAGAGATAAATACGAGTGATGCCAGTATGAGCGGAGTCCTAAATAGCTTAATGAATGTAATAAAATCTCCATTTAACATCCTAATTAGAAGAATGTAACATTGCACAAAGTTTAGCAAGAATGCGGCAAGCAAACCAAAAGATACGCCAATTAAACTTTTGCTGATGAAAATGCCGTACAGTATACCCAGAATCATTGTAATTGCGGACAGGAATCCAGAAACAAAAAGCAGTTTGGTGTTATTGGCAGCCTGAAAAATTGATCCCGAGCTTGAAAGAACTATTTGGAGCCCCACACTCCATGCCAATACTTCAAAGGGAGGTATCGCAGCGGACCATTGCCTGCCAAAAATGATAAATATGAGTTCGCTTGCAGTAAAGTGCAGAAAAATAGATAAGGGAAATCCTACCAGCGCTAAAACCTGCACTATCTTCATATAGATGTCAAATATCCGCCGTTTATCTTGCTGAAATTCTGAAAAATGTGGATGAATCACAGCAGATAGTACATATGTCAGGTTCTCCACGGGTAAAAGCATTAAACGGTATGCTTTATCGTAAAGTCCCAATGAGGCAGGAGAAAGAAATTTCCCGATCAATAATTTATCCAGGTTACGGGAGAAGTAGTTGATGAAGTTAAAAAGGAATTGGTAGATAGAGTATCTGAATATTTTCCGGATTGCAGATAATTTTGGGAAAAGCTCGAATGAAAGCGGGTTCTTCAGGTAATTGAAGATGAACATAAAAACAGAAGCAGAAATTGCATATAGAATCAACGCATAGGCTTTAAGTCCTGCATATGCAGCTGCGATACCGACGATGCCGCTTGCCACTTGTATTAATAAGGTCCTTTGCGCAATAAACCTGAATTTTTTTTCCTTCAGCAGAAGGGCATTGGGCACTACGTTCAGGCTGGCGAACAGCACTGTGAGGGAAAGCAGCCGGCAAATGGCTATCAGCATGGGTTGCGAGTAATAATCTGCAATAAATCCTGAAGCCAAAAAAAACAAGAGGCCGAGCAATACACCGAGGTATACTGAAAAAGAAAAAATGGATGCAGTCTCTGTCGGGGTCAGCGTTTTGTTTTGGATAACAGCCACACCGATGCCGATATCACAGAGGAGGTTAAAGAATACAATGAAAACAGTTGCAATTGCAATTACCCCAAAGTCTTTCGGTGTAAGCAGGCGGGAGAGAATCCCGGTAATCACTAACTGGACCACTAAGCCGATATATTTAGCCCCTGCTGTAAATAGAACGCTATGTATAAATTGGTTTCGCAAAATCATTTTATGTAGTTAGAGGGCATCTGTACATATTCTTTTAGCAGATTTTCGTACGCTGCATATGCAGCTGCGGTGGAAAAATTATCCTGGAAAACCTTAAATGAATTGTTTACTATATGTTCTACCTCAGCAACCGTCATTGATTTGATCGACAGTATATTATCTGCAATAACTTCTATAGACGGTTCACACATGAATATGCTCCTTCCATCTTGGAAAAACTCTGAAAAAGCTTCTGAATGTTGTGTCAGTATGGGTATCTTCATACCTGCGGCTTCAACGGCTTTGTTTACGATTACAGATCTAGCTTTTTCCGAATCACCAAAAACTCCCATGGAAAGAGCGCAATGTTCTGTCAAAAACTTTTCCAACTTTCCATTGTAAAAAGTAACATCGTTTCTGATGGTGATGTGGTTGGTGAGGCCATTTTCAGCTATGATCCTGCCATAAGGCTCAGCTGCTTCGTCGTTATTTCCGAATATATATAGGTGGCAGTTTTCATCTTTCTTAACAACCGCCTTGATAGCCAGGATAATCTTTTCAAGACCGTGTAGCGGAATGTAGGTACCCCACCATACAATGTTAAATGGTGTATCCTTATGGGAATAATAATATAAAAGGGCCTTAGTGCGCTCTTTTACACAAAGCGGTATAATAGTATAATCAAGGTCGTCCAGGTTCAGCTGACATAATGCGGCATATCTTCTTGCTTCAGTAAGGTTGAGGTAGATAGCGCGGGAGTGCTTTTGCAGCAGGGTATCAAATTCCTTATATCTTTGTGCCGTCACAGAATGTTCACTATATGTTTTCCTGTCCAGAGCCAGCGTATCAAACATTGAAATATAATATTCGGCAAGAATTTTTTTCTTAAAAAAGATAGCCGCTTTTAATATACGGAAATGTACAAACATTGCCGGGAAATAGACAAGGTCGGCGTGAAGGAATTGATAGAGTATGAAAATGTCCCGGATAATGAGATGTGTGCGTCTTTTTATTTTCTGAATAAAGCAAATGAGTGGATTCCCTGAAAGTTTATAGTAGGGTTTGGCAGAAATATAGGTAAGATTGAATAACTGATAATTATCCATCACACACTTCATGAATGTTTGTGTCCGGTAGAGGTCTAGCGCTTCACCAACAATTAAGATATTTTTTCTCATCGAATCTTACATTTAGATTACCTTGACAGATAACCAGTTTAACACGCTTTCTATTCCATCTTTCTTGTCTACTGCAGGTTTCCAGGGAAGTAGCGCCAGCGCTTTGGTGATATCCGCCACAAAAACTTTCTGATCGCTTTCTCTCCAGTTTAGTTTTGTATAGCTCATTTGTATACCCAACATTTTCTCGAGTAAGGCAAAAAGTTCCAGCAGGGACAAGCTGTTTGAAATCCCTCCTCCGATGTTAAATGCCTGCCCGTAGGCAGCCTTAATATCTTTTGCCACAAAATAAAGGCTTACCACATCGGAGGCATACAGAACATCCCGTACCTGCTTCCCACTACCTGAAATGGTAAAGGGTTCTGTTGACGTTCTTTTTTTTATTTCCAGCGCTTTCTGGCAGAACCAGCCCACCCATCCCTGGTCGAACGTGGCATGTTGATTACTACCGTACATAGAAGAATGACGGAATACGATCGTTTTGATCCCGAATATACGGCTGTAGTCCAGCAGATATTGATCCGCCGCACCTTTGGAGCAACCATAGGGAGAATGGAATTCCAGGGTTAGGGATTCAGGGAAACCATATGGGTATTCCTTACAGACATAGCGGGTATTAGTTTCCTCAAACGTCAGGTCTGAAAAATCACCATATACCTTATTGGTTGATGAATACAAAATAACCGAAGTGGGTGAATATTTCCGGACTGCTTCCAGCAAGTTGTGTGTGCCAATTGCATTTACTTCAAAATCCAGCCGCGGATTCTGAATTGAAGTGGTCATGGCCACTTGCCCTGCAAGATGAAAGATATAATCCGGCTTATATGTATTTATTGCAACTTCTACGTCGTTATAATTACGGATATCATACGGAAGGTGAATAAACTGTCCCTTTCCCCTCAGCCAATCAAGGTTTTGAGCACCTCCATGACGCCAAAGGTTATCGAGGATAATTAATTCTTCGCCGCGTTTTAATACTTCAGCCGCCAGGTTTGATCCAATAAATCCACATCCTCCTGTAATTAAATACTTCATATTGTATGAATATAATTTTTGATCGTTTCTAAAATATAATCATAATGATCTTCATTCAACCCAGGCCAAACACCCAGCCAGAAGGACCTCTCCATGATAATGTCTGTGTTCGTCAAATCCCCGACTATTCTTTTTTCTATATTTTTATAAGCTGGTTGCTTTACCAGGTTGCCGGCAAATAGCAGCCTTGTGCCTATTTTTTTTTCTTCCAGGTGCTGTACAAGGGCGTTCCTGTTTAGTTTGCTTCCTTCCCTCAGGGTGATCATAAAACCGAACCAGCTGGGATCGCTATGTTCTGTGGCTTCATGGAGAATAAAGTGTTCTTCAAACTGCTGAAGCATTTTGTAAAGAAATTTGTGATTTTCTTTTCTTTTCTTAACAAACTGATCCGCTTTTTTCAGCTGGCTCAACCCGATTGCTGCCTGCATATCGGTAACTTTTAAATTAAAACCGATATGTGAATAAGTATACTTGTGATCGTAGCCACAGGGTAATTCCCCCAGCTGCCAGTCGAAACGTTTGCCGCAGGTATTATCTTTACCCGGCTCGCACCAGCAGTCACGGCCCCAGTCCCTGAAACTTTCAACCGTTTTTTTCAGAGATGCATTATTGATGAGTACGGCACCGCCTTCACCCATGGTAATGTGATGCGCAGGGTAAAACGATACGGTTGCCAAATCGCCGAATGTCCCTGTTTTCTTACCACGGTAAGTTGCCCCCAGAGAATCACAATCATCCTCAATTACCCATAGATTATGTTTATGGGCGACCCGCATTACTTCGTCGAGATTATATGGATTGCCCAGTGTATGGGCAATAAAGATCGCCTTGGTTTTTGGGGAAACTGCCTCTTCGATAAGTTCGGCCTTGATATTATAGGTTGGAATGTCCACGTCTACGAATACCGGGATCGCGCCGAACTGGATAATGGGGTTCACCGTTGTGGGAAAACCTGCAGCTACTGTTATCACCTCGTCTCCGGGCTGAATGGCCCGGTCTCCCAGTTTTGGTGAAGTAAGCGTATAAAAAGCAACCAGGTTGGCTGATGAACCTGAGTTTACCAGGGCTGAGAAACGAGATCCGAACCATTGAGCAAACTTTCGTTCAAACTCAACACCGAACCGGCCGGTTGTGAGCCATCCATCCAAGGCGGCGTCCACGCCCCATAGCAGATCTTCACTATCTAATATTTTTCCGGTCACCGGGATGTAGTCTTTCCCCGGGATGATCGTGCGTGTTACATTTTTTTCTGCGATGCCTTTCAGCATTTCTGCCAGCTCTCCGTTAAAATTCTTAAAACTCATATTAGTGCTGATAATAGTAATCAATTGTTTTTTTGAATGCCTCCGGCATGGGCGTCTGCATAAAACCAAGTTCTTCACACTTTTGGGATGCGTTGAAAAATACTTTGCCTTCGTTCGTTCGCTGCCGGATCTTTCCCCATTGCCAAAGGCCGGGGTTAAAATCAGGTACTGTCTGCGACATCTGTTCTGCAAGTTCTTTTATTGGCATCGGCCTGCCGGAGCCCACGTTGATCACTTCGCCGGCTACTTTATCCAGCCCATATTCTATAAGCCGGGCTATAAAGTGCGCGAGGTCCTGTACAAAAAAATAGTCCCGTTGCTGAGCGCCTGAGGAAAGTTCGATCTCTTTCCTGTTTTTTTGCGCTAGTAGCAGGGCCGGTATGATTTTACTCGGATCTTCTCCCGGACCGAACATGGCAAATGGCCTCAGCACCAGGAAGTTTTTTCTTTCAGAGGATTCAAGATAGCGGGAGAAGAGTAATTTGCTGATGCCATAGTCCGTAAGCGGCATTGCAGCACTGTCTTCACGAAGTTCCCCTAGTCCGAGATCGTACTCAAAGGCGGTCCCTATCTGTATCCAGAAATAACCTGAATGCTGCTCGTCCAGGTATTTTTTAAGCAGGTAAGGCTGGTAGTAATTTACCAGTTTCATTTTTTCCGGGTCTGCCTGGTGTTTGACAACGCCGTATCCGGAGGCATTAATAATTACATCCGGCCTGATCCGGAAAATGTTCTCCCATGAGGTGACGTCGTCCAGGTCCATATGAATAGTGCTCTTCGCGGTCTGGCCGGGTTTGCGGCTGCAGCCAAAAACAGGATAGAGGTTATGCAGGATATTATAGATATTGCCTCCTACAAAACCAGTGCTCCCCAGGATTAAAATTTTAGGCATTTTCATAGTCAAGAATATCTTTTTTCACTAATTCAAATGCCCGCGTTGTTTGTGCATTTTTGTACCAGGAAATAGTTTTATTGATTGCTTCATTTGCATTTAACCTGGGCCGCCAGTCGAGTTCACTTAAGGCTTTACTGATGTCAAGCTTTAACAGTCCCGCTTCATGTGGCTGGCTTCCGTGACTTCTGATCTCATATTTGCCTTTCTGCCAGATTTCGATGGCCTTTTTTACAAGATCCTCCACTTCGAGATTGTCTTCAATGTAAGGGCCGAAGTTATAGGCGGTTGAAAATCTTATCGGATCTTTCTCCATGTAATATCCAAGCAACAGGTAACCACATAGAGGCTCCATGACGTGTTGCCATGGTCTTATTGCTTTTGGATTTCTGATAATAACTGGCTCGTTTTGCCTCAACGCACGTACAGTATCCGGGATGATCCTGTCTTTTGCCCAGTCTCCACCACCGATGACATTACCGGCGCGTGCTACTGCAATGGCTTTTTTATGATTTTCATAATGAGCGCTGTTAAAAAAAGAGTTCCTATAAGATTCAATAATAAGCTCCATACAGGCTTTACTGGCACTGTAAGGATCATATCCTCCCAGCCTGTCGTTTTCCCTGTATGGATATAACCATTCATGATTATGATAGACTTTGTCGGTGGTAATCAGGATTAGGTTGCAGCGTCTGGCCAGTTTTTTTGTTGCTTCCAGGATATGTGCGGTACCGATACCATTAATACTGAAAGTTTCCACAGGTTTTTCATAAGAAAGTCTCACAAGGGGCTGGGCCGCCAGGTGAAAAATAAAATCCGGCTCAAACTCCAGTATTTCTTTCTCAATGCTGGGATAGTCCATGATATCTCCAAAAATTGATTCGCACAGGTTGGTTCCCCCGATCTCATTAAAGAGGTCATTTTCGTTTTCCGGCGGCAGGGCATAACCTTTTACTTTGGCGCCTAATAAAAATAGCCAGCTTAAAAGCCAGCTTCCTTTAAAACCAGTATGACCAGTTATCAGGACCTTTTTTCCTTTATATGTATTTGAAAAGATCATAGTTGTAGTATTACCAGGTTTTCCATTTGGCTTCACCGGCTGTCCAATCATGCTCAAGCTCCTGTTTATCCCTGAGAGTATCCATCGGTTTCCAGAACCCGTTATGCCTGTAGGCTGCCATCTGTTTATGTATGGCGAGTTTTTCCATCGGTTCTCTTTCCCATATCGTATGATCTCCCTGGATATAGTCAAATACCGCAGGTTCACAAACAAAAAAACCACCATTGATCCAGGCTCCGTCTCCTTTTGGTTTTTCCGTGAATGAATTGACCATCAGGTTGTCATCAATATTGAGTGCACCAAAACGTCCTGAAGGCTGTACGGACGTTACAGTGCAATATTTATTGTGAGTTTTATGAAATTCAACCAGTTCTTTAATGTTCACGTTCCCCACTCCATCCCCGTATGTTAACAAGAAAGTGCTATTGTTCACATGCGGGGCGATCCTTTTTATTCTGCCGCCTGTCATGGAATCCACACCGGTGTCTACCAGTGTAATGGTCCATGGTTCAGCCTGGGTATCGTGAACTTTTAATGAATTATTTTTTAAGTCAATTGTTACGTCAGATTTATGCAAGAAGTAATTCGTAAAATATTCTTTAATGATATATCCCTTATACCCAAGACAGATAACAAAATCGTTAAAACCATGAGAGGAATATATCTTCATAATATGCCATAAGATGGGCATCCCGCCAATTTCAACCATAGGCTTTGGTCTTAATGATGTTTCTTCCGATAAACGTGTTCCTAAACCGCCGGCAAGAATCACTACTTTCATATATAATTTATTTATGCATTATTATCTTGTCCATCTTCGCCGATCATCGCAGCTTCATGTCCAATGTTTCTGTTCAGGAACGATTTTGCATCAATCCTGCAAAACGTGGCCAGCAGCCGGGCTGATTGATAGCAGGACGTACGATGGCGAGCAGTTCTTTTTCGAGATTGGGGCGTGCGGGATAAGGTCTTTTAGCTTCCGGACTTCTGAAGGTTGAACCTCCTCCTGTTGTGCATAAGCATCCAAATGATCAAGTACGATCTTATACTTTTCCATAATCAGTTGCCAGATATGTTCATAACACAGGTTTTCCACTTTCATCTGACCTCGGATTTGGTAATAATAAGAACCAAGGCATTGATGCACAGGTCGATCAATAGGATTCAATAATAGCTTCTTCATGCGTTTCCGATAGTTCCTTCCCGATATTCCAGCCGTTTCTACAAACTCCCTGCCAATAAATGATTTACACAAAAGGATCAGTAAAAGTTCGTTAAAAATAACATATAAATATTAATAGGTTGAAAATCAACTCAAAAATATGAAACACTTTTTCAAATTCTCAAACTATCACATATATCTATATACAACATGTTATGTGATACTTGCTAGATGCTGAGTATGAATCGATTACCTTATCTACACTCAAAAAAATACATACTTGTATGAGAAGAACCATACGCTCCCTACAAGCAGCGATTTTTCCCACTGCCGGAAAATCAGCCGAACTTGTTTAAATTTATAGCCTAACTATCCGGCGCGAAATGATACTACCACCCGTTATACTCGTCAATGAACAGGATGAACCTGTAGGCACCATGGAAAAACTGGAAGCCCACCAGAAAGGGCTGCTTCATCGCGCCTTCTCAGTGTTTGTCGTGAATTCCGCCGGTGAAATGCTGCTACAGCAGCGCGCGTTGGACAAATACCATTCCGGCGGCCTCTGGACGAACACCTGCTGCAGCCATCCGCTGCCCGGGGAAGAAACCCTCGCCGCCTCGCACCGCCGCCTGGTGGAAGAAATGGGGTTCGATTGCCCGCTGGAAGAAATATTCAGTTTTACATACCGCGCCCGGTTCGACAACGGGCTGACCGAATATGAATTTGATCATGTGCTTGTGGGAACGTACAATGGCGCTGTAACACCGGACCAGGCTGAAGTACAGGCGCACCGTTTCCTGCCGCTGGACAGTATCAGGGCCCTGCTGAAAGAAGAGCCGGGAACCTTCACCCATTGGTTTCACCTGGCATTTCCCAAAATCGCGGATTACCTGGAGCAGGCCCGTAAATGAAGAACAGACCGGCAAAAGGAAAAATGATGTTAAACTTGCCCTTTATCCTTGAAGCATTACCACTATATCATCGCAGGGGCGGGCTGTGCAGGCCTCAGCCTGGCCGTGTACCTGGCGGATTGCGCCCGCCTGCACGGTAAAAGGATACTGGTGATAGATAAAGACGCCAAAGACGAAAACGACCGCACCTGGTGTTTCTGGGAAACCGCGCCCGGCCTGTTTGAAAAGATCGTTCACCGCCGTTGGGAAAAAGTATGGTTCCACAGCGTAAACGGCGCCTCCTCCCTGTTGGACATCCGGCCGTATACTTACAAAATGATCCGGTCAGTGGACTTTTACAACCACGCCAGGAGCATCATCCGCCGCCGCTCCAACTTTACCATCAAACAATTGAATATCGAAAAGATGTGGTCCGAAAAAGACCATGCGTTTATCCGCGCCGGCGGCGAAACCATCGCGGCGGATTATATTTTCAGCAGTATCCCCACTTCCCCGCTCGAAAAACAAAAAGGAAAACATTACCTGGTACAACATTTCCGCAGCTGGACCATACAGGCGGACGAAGATGCCTTTGACGCCAATGCCGCCACGCTGATGGATTTCAGGGCTATACAGCACCAGGGTGTGGCGTTTGTTTATACACTGCCCGTTTCCGCCACGGAAGCCATGGTGGAATACACGCTTTTTTCCGAAGGACCATTGCCGCAGGCCGAATATGAAAAAGCATTGCGGGAACATATGGCGAAACATTTCCCTCACATGACATTCAGGGTTGCGGAAGAAACAGGCGGCGTTATCCCGATGACCAATCACCGGTTTGCCCCGCATGAAGGACGGATCGTTTTTATCGGTACTGTGGGCGGGCAAACGAAACCTTCCACCGGCTACACCTTCCGGTTCATCCAGCAGCACTCCCGGCGGCTCACGGATCAGCTGGCCGGAAGCGGCCATCCATACCTGAGCAGGCGCAGCGGCTGGAAAAGGTTTCATTTTTATGACAGTGTGCTGCTACGGATGCTCAGCGAAAAAAGCCCGGAAGGAGCGGTCGTCTTTTCAAGGATGTTCACACGAAACCCCGCGCCCCGTGTGTTCAGGTTCTTTGATAATGTGAGCAGTCTGCGGGAAGAGCTATTGCTGACAATGAGCCTTAAAAAACTGCGGTTTATCCGCGCCGCCTGGAAAGAGTTGTGGCTGAGGATTACAGGGCATTGACCGTGCTATTACTGAAGATTATTAAGGAACACTTACTTCCCCCTGCCTGAACTTCGTACAGGCATTAATGATAAACAGGATAAAATCATAGTCGGAGGCTTCCACCGCAAATTTGTAATCGGGGCGGTGGTGATTCATGAATTGTACCAGGCTGTCTCCGGTAAGGCCGGTACGGCTGGTGACGAGCTCCGTGGAAAATCTTTCGTCGATATACCGGTCCTGTTCATATTTGATCAGCCTGCCTTTAAAAGTATCGGACCGCCTGTTATTGGCAAAAGACAATGCTTTATACAGCTTATGGATGTTCAATGCAATGCCTGCCGGTGTAATCATTACGATCTCCTTCACCTTCGGTCTGCGGAAATTAAACGCCGCTTTAAACTCCTCCCTCGTTTCCAGGGAATCCCTCCGGCGCGTCTTTTTAACGATTTCCACGCCCGGCAGCGAAGTTACCAGCGTTCTGAGGCGCAGGTCCGCCGGCACAAGGTCCGCCCTGATGCCCATCGATAAATAACCCATGGCGCTGAAAAACAAAGTATCGTCCGCATTCGCGGGAATGGTGTAAGCTCCGTTTGCATCTGAAACCGTCATGCTGTTCGTACGGATGTTCCGCACGGATACGCCGGGCAAAGGCAATGAATCCCTCCCGGACACCGTTCCGCTTACAGCGGATTGAGCAGCGGCCGGAATTGCAACGCAACAGAAGAGGCTTATAAGGATAATTATCTTGTGCATGGAACCGGTAACCAAGATATTATTTCCGGTTCTAAAGAAAAGTTAAAAAAGGAGTGCTAAAACTTGTCTTTATCTGCTTTCATGGCGCGGATCATTTCGCCGTAGTTCATACTTTTAAGCATGGCGTTGAGCGTGGCGGCAATACGTTTGGCGCGGGTTTCCTCGGTCTTTGCACTCTCTATCCAATTGGAAAAATACCGCTGGTGGCCGGGCGCCAGTGATTTGTAAAAGCTCATGGCGCCAGGTTCGTCTTCGAGGCATGCCAGGAAGTCTTCATTCATTTTCCAGCCGGCGTCATCCACGTCCAGCTGTACTTTTACGGAAGCGCCCTGTCTTTTACCAATGCCTTTCCGCATCACGGCGTTTACCGCTATAATAAAATTCCCTTCACCCATTGGCACCAGTGCCACCTGTTTGATGGCATACTCATCCAGTTTGCCTTTCACCCGGTACGATTTTTTGACGCCGGGGTTCAGCTTTTCCGCCAGCTCCCGGGAGAGCTCGATGTAGGTCCAGCCGGTCTTATCGCCCATGTCGCCAAATTTTTTGAGGATGGCGGTGAATCTGATCATAGGCTGCAATTTAAAAATAATTTAAATCAACGGCGGTAGTTGGTAGTGGTATCCGGCACATACTGGTAGCTGACGCGCTTTGGCAGGCTTTTATCAAAGCGGCGGTATTCGTAAAAATTGGTATCGCTTTTTACATAAATGAGTTGCCCGGACAGGTCTATCCCGTACTTCGAACTGCCCAGCTTCTGGGAATAAATAGGCTGGTGCCAGAAGTCGATCACCATGGAATCGAGATAGAGATAAGAAATGTACAATTCCTTGAAACCATTTTCCCGCATGCTTTGCATGGCTGTCCGGGTGTAGTCGCTGTAGTATTCAAACGCCCGCATGTCCTGCGGGAAAAAGCCCCGTTCCTTGCGGTAACGCTTCATGGCATTGCTGAATGCAATGGTGGGAAGTATTTTCCTGCGGGCTTTCTTTTTGTTGACGGTAGGGATTGAAAACTCGTACGGTTTTTTTTCTCCGGTGACGATATCCTGTTGCGGGAAACAGCCGGCAAGCATGGCAAGGGTAAGGAATAAAATTGTTGGCCTGGTCATTTTTATGGGGTATATGGCCGCAAATCTAAGGATTTTCCGAAATCATAGCATCCCTTTGAGGAGGAACGGGTCGCAGCCAAACCGGCCGGTAAGGGCGGAATCATGACAATAAACGCCGGTTTGTTTGCGTTCCGGCTGCCGGTTCGCGCGGTTTCCCGCTGCCCTCATCGGCCCGGGCGATAATATTAGGTTTTCTTTGCCAGTGATAAACATTAGTTTTGTAAATCACCCTGCCGGGGAACCGCTGCCGGGTGGCTGTAACAACTGGTATAAACAAAAAAGTACATAAAGGCATCATCTTATGTTAGACTTAAATGGAAAAAGCATCCTCATCACGGGGGGGACGGGGTCATTTGGAAAGGCATTCACCCAGCAGGTATTCGAACGGTGGCCACAGGTCAAAAGACTGGTCATCTTCTCCCGCGATGAGCAGAAGCAGTTTCAGATGGCGCAGGACTATCCCGAGGCCCAATATCCCCAGATCAGGTTCTTTATCGGCGATGTGAGGGATTACGACCGGGTGAGAAGGGCTTTGAAAGGCATCGATTACGTGGTACATGCCGCGGCGATGAAACATGTGCCCATTGCCGAGTACAACCCCATGGAATGTATCAAGACCAATATCATCGGAGCTGAGAATATTATCAATGCCTGTCTTGAAACCAATGTGGAAAGGGTGGTAGCCCTTTCAACGGACAAAGCGGCCGCTCCCATCAATTTATACGGGGCTACCAAACTGGCTTCGGACAAGCTGTTCGTAGCGGCAAACAATATCAAAGGAGCCAATCCGATCCGTTTTTCCGTGGTACGCTACGGCAATGTAATGGGCTCCAACGGTTCCGTGATCCCGTTTTTTATGAAAAAACGCCAGGAAGGCGTGCTTCCTATCACAGATCCTACCATGACGCGTTTTAACATCACCCTCAAAGAAGGCGTGGATATGGTGCTGCATGCGCTGGAGCTGGCCTGGGGCGGGGAGATCTTCGTACCTAAAATACCTTCCTACAAGATCACGGATGTGGCCACGGCCATCGGCCCGGATTGTGAACAAAAGATTGTCGGCATCCGCCCGGGTGAAAAGATCCACGAGGAAATGATCACCAGTTCGGATTCTTTCTCCACTTATGACCTGGGTAAATACTATGTAATTTTGCCCCTGAGCACGGATTTTAAACTGAAAGAGTTTGTTGAAAAATTCAAAGCGGTGCCGGTGCCGCAGGGTTTCCGGTACAATTCCGGGGAAAATGCGGAATGGGTGAACGTGGAGGAGATCAGGACCCTGATCAGGGAACATGTTGACACCACTTTTTCTATCTAACCATTAACCATATTATGCGCAGTATACCATACGGTAAACAGGAAATAGATTCAAAGGACATTGCAGCGGTTGTGGATGCGCTTCAGTCGGACTTCCTGACGCAGGGTCCCCGCATCCTGGCATTTGAAAAAGCATTTGCGGAATATGTCGGCGCCCGTTATGCGGTAGCGGTTTCAAACGGCACCGCGGCGCTGCACCTCGCGGCCCTGGCGCTGGATGTGAATGAACAGTCGAATGTAATTACCACTCCCATTACCTTTGCGGCATCCGCCAATTGCATCCGTTATTGCGGCGGTAAAGTGACATTCGCCGATATAGACCCGAAGACGGCCACGCTGGACGTTGCCAGCGTGAAGGCATTGCTGGAGGCTTCACCCAAAGGCACCTACACCGGCATTATCCCGGTGGATTACGCCGGGTATCCCGTGGACCTGGAGGCGTTCAGGAAACTGGCGGATGAGTACGGCCTCTGGATCATCGAGGATGCCTGTCATGCGCCCGGTGGTTATTTTACGGACAGCAAAGGCGAAAAACAATTCTGCGGTAACGGGAAGTTTGCAGAACTGGCGATCTTTTCCTTTCACCCCGTAAAACATATCGCCTGCGGCGAAGGCGGCATAGTGACCACGAACGATCCCGCTTTGTACGACCGGCTGCTGCTGCTGCGCACCCACGGCATCACCAAAGACCCCGCGAAATTGCAGGAGAACCATGGTGGCTGGTATTATGAAATGCAGGACCTTGGGTTCAACTACCGGCTTACGGACTTCCAGGCCGCCCTGGGCCTTACCCAGCTTGAAAAAGCGGACAAAGGACTGGCCCGCCGCCGCGAAATAGCCCGTTATTATACGGAGCAATTCGCGGGCACCAATGTGGATACCAGCGTGGCGGACAATGGTGAAGGCCATGCCTATCACCTGTACGTGATCAAAGTGAAGAACAGGAAACAGCTGTACGACAAGTTGCGTGAGCATCATATCTATGCGCAGGTGCATTACATCCCGGTGCATACCCTGCCTTATTACCAGGGCCTGGGTTATGGCAAGGGGCAGTATCCGCTGGCGGAAGCGTTTTATGAAGAATGTCTCAGCCTGCCGATGTATCCCGGCCTTTCGCAGGAAGACCTCGATTTTGTCATTCAAACCGTACTACAATATGCCTGACCAGACGGATCATTTTCAGAAAAAAGCTTTCCAGGAATACGAAGCGGATCAATGGTTCCAGCGCAATAAATCCTACCTGGACAATTACAAAGCAGAGGATGATATCGTGATCAGCACGATCAGGAATTACAGGGTGAAGCCGGAAAATATACTGGAGATAGGCTCTTCGGCCGGTTACCGGTTGGATGGGATCAAAAAACTGTATCCGGGAACGAATGTATTCGGCATTGATCCTTCGCAGCAGGCGGTGGATTATGGTACGCGTATGTACCCGGAGGTGAAACTTTCCGCCGGTACGGCGGACCAGATGGGCATGTATGCGGACGGGCAGTTTGACCTGGTGGTAGTGGGATTTGTGTTTTACGTGATAGACAGGCCACTGCTGCTGAAAGTGATTGCGGAGATAGACAGGGTGCTGGCGGACAAAGGCCTGCTGATCGTCGTGGATTTCTTTTCCGAAAAAACGATCAAAAATAACTATCAGCACATCACCCAGTTCCAGGCATACAGTTACAAACAGAACTACGACAGGATATTCACGGAAACCGAGCTGTACCAGCTGGTGTTCAAAGGGTCATTTGACCACGGCACCAAAGAGCTTGATTCCAGCGATGACTATTACAATAAATGCAGTGTAAGCCTGTTGAAGAAAGATATTTATGCAGCCTACAAATAAGATCATACTCGGTACCGTACAGTTCGGTATTCCTTATGGCATCAATAACAGCCAGGGCAGGCCAGATACGCAGGCGGTGTTTGACATGCTGGACTTTGCCGGCGGAAACGGCATCGCCATGCTGGACACCGCGGAAGCCTATGGTGAAGCGGAAGCTGTCATTGCGGCCTATCACCGGCAGACGGGCAAACGTTTCAGCATCATTTCCAAGTTCAAAGGGCAGGCGCAGCTGGAAGAATATACACGCGGCAAGATAACAATGCTTGGCATCGACCAATTGTATTCTTACATGTTTCATAACTATAAGGACTATGAAGGCAATACCGGGTTGATCAATGAGCTGAAAGACCTGAAGGAAAAAGGGTTGATCAAAAAGATCGGCATCTCGATCTATACAAACGAAGAGCTGGCCGCCGTAACAGAGGATGAAGACATTGAGCTGATCCAGCTACCGTTCAACCTGCTGGACAATAATTCACAACGTGGAGCACTGCTGGTGAAAGCAAAGGAAATGGGGAAAGAGATCCATGTGCGGTCTGTTTTTTTGCAAGGGCTCTTTTTTAAAGACACTGCCACCTTTCCCGGCAAACTTGCCCCGCTGGCGCCATACGTGGAAAAGCTGCAACATCTCGCGGTGGTACACGAAGTGCCGCTGAACCAGCTGGCACTGAACTACGCGCTGGCGCAACCGTATATCGATAAAGTACTGATAGGCGTGGATTCCATTGAGCAGCTGCGTGAAAACCTGCATGCCATCTGGCCCGCCACACCGGCCTACAGGCATTTGTTTCAGCAGGTCAATGAGATCATGGTGGAGGAAACAACATTATTAAACCCGGCAAACTGGTAATATGCAGGTAGTGGCAATCACACAGGCCAGAATAGGTTCTTCCCGGCTGCCGGGAAAGATACTCCGTGAAGTGAACGGCCAGAGCCTGCTGGAAATACACCTGCAAAGGATCAGCGCCGCCGCCACCATCCAAAAACTGATCGTGGCCACCACGCTGGAGCCCGGTATAGAGCCGGTGCTTGGCATTATGAAAAAACTGGGCGTACAATATTTCCAGGGCAGTACGGACGATGTGCTGGACCGTTTTTACCAGGCGGTAAAAGATATCCGACCGGACTACGTGATCCGCCTCACTGCGGATTGCCCGCTGATAGACCCGCGGCTGATCGACAAAGTAGTGCAATACACCCTCGGTCATCAACTGGACTATTGCAGCAATACACTCGAAGAAAACTATCCTGACGGACAGGATATAGAAGTGTTCCGCTTTGCCGCGCTGGAAAAGGCCTGGCAGGAAGCGACGCTTCCATCGGACAGGGAGCATGTGACGCCTTTCATCCGGAGGCATTCGGATTTTATAGGCGGTACGACGTTCAAAGCAGCGAACTTCAACGAAGGCGTTCAGCTTGGCGGCCTGCGAATGACCGTGGACGAGCAGCGGGACCTGGATGTGATCACCCAACTGATCACGCAGCTGGGCACAGGCGCCACCATGGGAGCCTACGCGGAATTCCTGCGGACGAACCCGGCGATACAATCCATCAACAGCGAGATAAAAAGAAACGAAGGCTATCAAAAATCTTTAAATAATGATCAATAATTTCATTAAGTCTGATGAGTTCCGGGCGAAGATCCACGACCTGATCCCGGGCGGGGCGCATACTTATTCAAAAGGGGACGACCAGTTTCCAATATTGTCTCCCGCGGCCATCAGTCATGGTAAAGGTTCACAGGTATGGGACATTGACGGCAATCAATACCTGGACTGCTCGATGGGCCTCTCTTCCGTGGTTCTCGGTCATGCTTACCAACCTGTGTTGGACCGTGTGAGGCTGGAGCTGGATAAAGGGGTGAACTTTCAGCGCCCTGCTTATATAGAAATGGAAATGGCCGAACGTTTCCTGAAAAACATCCCTGGCCATGATATGATCAAATTCGCGAAGAACGGCTCTACCGTTACCACTGCAGCTACCAAGCTGGCGCGTGCTTATACCGGCAGAAAACTGATCGCATTTCCCGGGGATCATCCTTTTTATTCCTACGATGATTGGTTTATCGGTAAAACCAACTGTGATAGAGGAATTCCTGAAGAGATCTCGGCACTGTCCGTTACCTACAAATCTGATGATATTGAATCCCTCCGGGAATTGTTCAACAAATATCCTGGCCAGATCGCCTGTGTGATCTCTGAACCGGAGAAAAGCTTCGGCCTGCCCGAAGGTTATCTCGCCAAAGCCATTGAGCTCGCGCATCAAAATGGCGCGCTCTACATCATCGACGAAATGATCACCGGCTACAAAACCGCATTCCCCGGTTCCATGACCAAATACAACGTAAAGCCGGATATGACTACATGGGGCAAAGGCATTGCAAACGGATTTTCTTTCTGTGCGCTTACCGGCACCAAAGAAGTTATGGAACTGGGCGGGATCAGGGAAACGGGCAAAGAAAAAGTATTTCTCATATCCACCACACACGGCGGAGAAACGCATAACATTGGCGCGGCTATTGCCACCATCGATGTGTTTGAACAGAACGATGTGATCGGGCACAATCACGCTATTGGAGCCGAACTGGTAGCGCAATGCGGCAGCGTGCTGAAACGATCGGGACTTGAAGAGTACATTACCGTCGCTCCCTGCAATTGGTTGCCGGTGTTCATTTTTAGGAATAAGGCCAAAGAAATATGCAGTGGCATGCGCACGCTGGCTATGCAGGAAATGATCAGGAATGGCGCATTGTTTCAGGGTGTGTTCGTTCCTTGTTTTTCTCACACCAAAGAGGATGTATCGCATTTCGCAGCAGCATTTGAGCATACGCTGAATGTATACGCGAAAGCGTTGGAAAGCGGCTATCAACAATACCTGCAGGGCGAACCTGCCAAACCCGTTTTTAGAAAATATCTATGATGCCGGCAAGGACGAAAATATTATTCCGTTGCGATGGAAGCCAGCAGATAGGTTTGGGGCATGTAGTCAGGAGCTGCGCATTGGCGATGATGCTCGGGGAGAAATTTGAATGCAGTTTTTTCATTCGTGACCCTTCCCCCGCGCTCAGCCGCTACATTAAAGAAGCCGGTTTCGCGCTGACATCACTTCCCGGAACTGTTATCGAAGAAGAAGCTGCGGCTTGGGCGGAACACCTGGAAGGTGATGAAATACTGGTGCTGGATGGCTATGCGTTCAATACCCGTTACCAGCAGTTGTTGAAAACCAAAGGCAACAAGATCGTTTGTATTGATGATATTCATGCGTATAAATTTGTTGCGGACATTGTTATCAATCACGCGCCGGGCGTGGATGAAAGTATGTATTCATTAAGCGAAGGGGGTAAGTTATTTACAGGTCCGCAATTCGCCCTGATTAGGAAAAGTTTTTTACAACAGGCGCTGAACGGGAAGAAAAAAGGCACAGACGATACGATCTTTGTCTGCCTCGGAGGAGCGGACCCGTCCAACACGACCTTATCCGTCATTCAGAATATATATACGCGGGCTCAGCATCTCACCCGTAATATAACGGTGAACCTGGTCTTGGGAAGCGCCTACAAATATGAAGATACACTTGCCTTGCAGGAAACGGGCATGGTGCAACTGAATATATTCCGTAACCTGTCCGCGGAGCTTCTGATAGAAGTCATGCAAAGATGTAGTATTGCTATATGCTCCGCAAGCACGATTTGTTTTGAATATGCGGCTGTGAGCACCGGCACTATTTTCCTGTGTAAAACAGCAGATAACCAGGCTGAATTTTACACACATATGCTACAGAATAAATTTGCAGAGGATTTCTTTTCGGGTTTTTATCCTGAAGACGGAAGTTTTAGCAGACAGGATCAGCATAAATTTGCAGATCTGCTGGATGGGAAACAAAGGCAGCGAATATTGGATATTTTTGAGGAACTTGTGAGGTGATACAATAATAACTTAATCCGTGAAAATTATGACAGTATCATTAAAGTTGATGACCAGGGAAGACCTCGAGATGGTAAGGAACTGGAGGAATTCCAGCGCGGTCAGTCAATTTATGTACACTAATATACAGATCTCCGCTGAAGATCAGGTGAAATGGTTCAACAGGATAGAGCAGGACCCAACCTGCAAATACTGGATTATCACCGCAGAAGATGTTCCCGTCGGTCTGGTCTCATTTATGGGGATCGACCTCGTAAACCGGAAATGTACATGGGCTTTTTACATCGGAGCAGAAGAATACCTGGGCAGCGGGATCGGTGCGAGGGTTGAATTTATGTCGCTGGAGTATGCTTTTTTTGAACTGAATTTAAATAAGGTGGCATGCGAGGTTTTGACATCCAACGAAAGGGTCATTCAACTGCATAAGAAATTTGGATTTCAGCAGGAGGCCTTTTTTAAGCAGCATATTTGTAAAGACAGAAATTTTCTCGATGTCGTTGGGCTTGGTCTGCTTAAGTCTGAGTGGGAAACAAAAAGGGATTACTTTATTAACACATTAAAATTTAAACCGCTCGACCATGGAGTTCAGTGATTTTAAGTTCAAATTCATCGATCAATTTGTTGGAGAAGATATATCAACGATCAGCGAAGATTCAGCATTCAGACAACTTCCCTCATGGGATTCCCTGACAGCAATGGCTATCATTGCAATGATCGAAGATGAATATAAAGTTAAGATGACAATCGACGAAATGAAAGAACTGGGAACGATTGGCGAGGTCTTTACTTTCGTTTCTTCCAGACAATTATCCTAGAATATAACTATCAGAAAAACGCCGAGTGTATGCATGTTTATTTGAGGGATATCGCCTACTACCTTCCTGAAAAGGCACTCTTCAATAAAGAGATAAGCACGAATTTTTTGGAGTGGTCTGAAGAAAAGATCTTTTCTAAGTTAGGTATCAATGAACGGCGTATAGCGGGTGAAAATGAGTATGCAAGTGATTTGGCCATAAAAGCAGCGGAAAAATTGTTTGAGCAAGGTGCCTGTTCAAAAACGGATATTGATTTTCTGCTTTACTGCACGCAAAGTCCTGATTACCTTTTGCCTACCACCGCATGTGTGCTTCAGGATAAATTAGGATTAAGGACGAATATAGGTGCGTTGGACTTTAACCTTGGTTGCTCGGGTTATGTTTACGGATTAAGTCTTGCGAAGGGATTGATTGCATCCGGCATGGCAAAAAATGTATTGTTTATTACGGCGGAAACTTACAGTAAATTTATACATCCGCAAGATAAATCGAACCTCGCCATTTTTGGAGATGCTGCGTCGGCAAGTATTATATCCGCGCAGCGGGGGCTCTGGGAAATATCGGAATTCATTTTCGGTACCGATGGTAGGGGCGCGGAAAATCTTATGGTGAAAAATGGAGGGGTACGGCATCCTGAATATAGCGGGCAGAACGAATTTACCGATGAAGGGCAGTGGAAAAAGAACGACAACAATTTGTACATGGATGGAGCCGCCATCTTCCAATTCACCACCTCTTCCGTTCCCGGGCTAATAAAAGAAACCGTTGCATTAAATAATATTACTCTTCAGGATGCGGATTGGTTCGTCTTTCATCAGGCCAATAAATTTATGCTTGATTTTATCAGAAAAAAAATTGGTATTCCGCCTGAAAAATTCTTCACGCATATGGAAAACTGCGGTAACACTGTTTCCTCTTCAATACCTATTGCACTCAGGGAAGGCCTTCTTTCCGGACAGATAAAAGCCGGGCAAAAAATTATTCTTGCCGGTTTTGGTGTGGGGTACTCATGGGCAGGAACGCTTTTAAAATAAAACAGATGAAAAATAACAGCGCTTTTAATATTGGACCCTGGAAAATAGGTCCTCAACATAGACCTTTTCTCATTGCGGAAATGAGCGGAAACCACAACCAGTCGCTGGACAGGGCGCTGGCCATCGTGGATGCCGCCGCGGATGCGGGCGCGCACGCGATCAAGCTGCAGACCTACACGGCGGACACCATGACCATCAAGGGGGCCTATACTATCAGGGATGAAAATTCCCTCTGGAACAACCAGGAACTGTATGATCTCTACAAAATGGCATATACGCCATGGGAATGGCACCAGGCTATTTTTGACCACGCTCAAAAACGCGGCATCCTGGCATTCAGTTCCCCTTTCGATGAAACGGCGGTGGACTTCCTCGAATCATTGAATGTGCCTTGTTATAAGATCGCGTCTTTTGAAAATACATTCTGGCCGCTGCTGAAAAAGGTAGCTGCTACCGGGAAACCCGTGATCATGTCCACCGGCGTGAGTTCACTGGCGGACATCAGCGAATCGGTGAACATCCTGCGGGAAAACGGCTGTAAAGACCTGGTGCTGCTGAAATGCACCAGTACTTATCCCGCAACGCCGGAGAATACGAATATCCTCACCATTCCGCATATGGAACAGCTGTTCAACTGCCAGGTAGGCCTTTCCGATCATACGATGGGTACGGGCGTGGCGGTAGCGGCTACTGCGCTTGGTGCCACCGTGATTGAAAAACATTTTACCTTAAGACGCGCGGACGGCGGTGTGGATAGTGCGTTTTCCATGGAACCTGGAGAATTTGCCAGGCTGGCGGAAGAAACGAACAGCGCTTTCCTGGCCCTGGGCCATGTGCAATACGGTGTGCAGGAAGCGGAGAAAAAGAGCCTGCTCTTCAAACGTTCTATTTACGTTGTAAAAGATATTCAGCCCGGGGAAACATTCACCGCCGAAAACATCCGGGTGATTCGTCCCGGGGACGGCCTCCACCCGAGGTATTATGAAAAACTCCTTGGACAAACCGCCAGGATGGCTTACAAACAAGGTACTCCGCTCACGATCACAGGCATTTAATATAGCAGATAAGGAAGCATGAAAGTTTTGTTTTTTAACGGCATGAACATCACGCCGCACATTGAGACCGAGATGGAGATTGCGGTGGACCTCATGAAAGAGGGCCACGACGTGTATTTTGTGCAATGCCGGGGCGAGCTGCATACCTGCTGCATCAACTTCACCCGGGCGGAGTGGATCTGCCGTGACTGCCGCAGCCGTCAGAAAAACTCCTTCGACATTCTCGGCCTTCCGCCGGAGAACGTTTTGTATTTCAAAGATGTACCGCTGGATGAAAAGATCATTCCGCGGAAGTTCGCTTCCATGGAAGAAGTAAAGGAATTCACTTTCGAAGGCTCGGACATCGGCATGGGCGTGGCGTCTTCCCTTATCTCCTCTTACCGCGACCATCGGCTGGATACCGAAAAGTTCAAAAAAGAAATCTACGACGGCATCTGGACCTCCCTGTACGTGCATGAAAATGCCAAAAAGATGCTGGACGAACTGCAACCGGACCTCGTAATATTTTTTAACGGCCGTTATCTTGAGATCCGCCCGATGATGCGGCTTTGTGAAGAAAGGGGGATTCATTTCCAGACGCACGAGCGGGGCGGTACTATTGAAAAATATATCCTTTGCGACAACAGTACGCCGCATTCGCTGGTGAACCTTGCGCGCGAGATCGAAGAGGGCTGGGAAAAAGCGCCGGAAGGAAAAGAAGAGAGAGGCCGGCAGTTTTTTGTGGACAGGAGGAACCGGATCATGCAGTCCTGGGTGGTGTTCACCGCGGACCAGGAGAGAGGCAGCCTGCCGGCGGGGTTTGACAGGAATGTGAAGAACATCGTGCTGTATAATTCCTCGCTGGACGAATATGAGGGCATTGCGGGTATTTCCGGCAAGATATACCCCACGGACAACGTCGGTATCGCAAGGCTGCTGGAGAGCCTGGAACACCGGGAAGACATTCATTTTTACCTTCGCGTACACCCCAATCTGAAGGGGCTGGAAAACACGCAGGTTAAAGAACTAAGAGAAATAGGCAGGCGTTTTAGAAACCTCACGATTATCGGCGCGGAAGAAGTGATAGACACCTACGCACTGATGGATGCGGCGGATATCGTGGTGGTCTTTGGTTCCACCATGGGCGTGGAAGCCGCTTTTTTTGGCAAACCGGTAGTGCTGTTGGGCAATTCATTTTACGACCGCCTGAAAGGTTTTTATATCCCATCCACCCGCGAAGAAGCTGTGGCGTTCCTGGAGCAGGACCTGCAACCGCTCCCCTCCGGTGACGACCTGCTGAAGTACGGGTATTGGGAGTTGGAAAGAGGTATTTATTACAAATATTATAAAGCGGAAGCGCTCTTTGAAGGTACGTTCATGGGTAAAAGCATTGCGGTGACGCCCGTGCAGAAAGCCCTTAACTACCTGCTGGTGAAAGGGACGCGGAAGCTGGCGAAAGGAAAACGTTTGTTGAATAAGCTGAAAAAGAAATCCTGATAACCCGTAAAAACATCAAGATGCTGCCAAAAAGAACATTTTTTGCCTTCCTGTTGCTGCTGGCCGTTTCCAGCCAGGCACAGAAAACGAAGAGGCCGAACATTATTTTTATTTTCTCCGACGACCATGCCTTCCAGGCAGTAAGTGCCTATGGGGGTAAACTGGCGCAGACGCCGAACATCGACCGTATTGCGCGGGAAGGAGCGATCTTCCGCAATGCGCTTGTTACCAATTCCATCTGTGGGCCCAGCCGGGCAACCTTACTTACGGGCAAATACAGCCACCGGAACGGGTACCCGCTGAATGAAAAACGCTTTGACATCACGCAGCTGCTCTTCCCCCGCGTGTTGCAGCAAAACAATTACCAGACGGCCTGGGTCGGGAAATGGCACCTGGGCAGCCTCCCCGACGGTTTTGACTACTGGCGCATCCTTCCCGGCCAGGGACAATATTACAATCCCGACCTGATCGAAAAAGGTAAAGACACTGCCCGTGTGCCCGGTTATGTGACCAATGTGATCACAGATGTATCCATCGACTGGCTGCAGCACCGCGACAGCAGCAAACCTTTTATGCTGGTGGTGGGCCACAAAGCCACGCATCGCGAGTGGCTGCCGGATATCCAGGACCTGGGCGCATACGACAATGTGAATTTCCCGCTGCCCAAATCCTTTAAGGACGATTACAAAAACCGCGCAGCCGCACAAAACCAGGACATGAGCATCGAAAAAACGATGCGCCTCAAAGAAGACCTGAAAGTACATGCGGACTACAACCGGTTTGTATATAACCGCTTCACGCCTGAAGAAAAAGCCAAGTTCAAAGCCTATTACGACAAAGTGAGCAAAGAGTTTGACAACAAAAAACTCAGCGGCGAAGCCCTTACCGAATGGAAATACCAGCGTTACCTGAAAGATTACCTTTCCACTGCCCGTTCTCTGGACAGGAACATCGGCCGCCTGCTGGATTATCTCGACAAGTCCGGACTGGCTGAAAATACCGTGGTGGTATACGCTTCAGACCAGGGTTTTTATCTTGGCGAGCATGGCTGGTTCGATAAGAGATTTATTTATGAAGAATCTCTCCGCACGCCTTTTGTCGTGCGTTATCCCGGTGTGATCAAACCCGGCACCAAAGTAAATGAGCTGATGACGAACATCGACTGGGCGCCGACCATTCTTGATATCGCGGGCGTAGCCGTGCCGGAGGAAATGCAAGGCGTATCCTTCATGCCGCTGGTGACGCCCGGCGCCGATAAGTCAAACTGGCGCAAGGCGGCTTATTATCATTATTACGAGTTTCCCGAGCCGCATCATGTGTATCCGCACTTCGGGCTGCGCACAGACCGTTACACGCTGGTGAGGTTTTACGGCGAGTCCGATACCTGGGAGCTGTACGATCTTGTGAAAGACCCGATGCAGCTGCGGAATATTTACGGCACAAAAGGAACAGAGAAAGTAACCGCCAGTCTTAAAGAAGAGCTTCGCACCCAGATCAAAAACTATAAGGATGACGAAGCTTTGAAAATACTGGATAAAGGCTGATCCCGAAGCCATCATCATGTGTTCTTTACTCAAAAAATTCCTTTAGTATGGGCGCAATAGCTTCCGGGGAAACCTGGTGCGCCTGATCCCTGAGCGTTTTACGCACGGCACCGGGGATAATTTTCCCCAACGTTTCAACGGTTTCATGCATAAAATCGAAACTCTTTTCACCATACATGACCTGTGTAGGCATCATTATTCTTTTTGCAACATCAGCGGGAATTGAGCCGTCTCCCAGGACTTCAAAATCATATGCGAGTGTAGGACCCAGACGTTCCATTTCCCTCCACTCAGGTGATTTTTTCATGTCTGCTATCTGGTCGGGAGTTGCTCCTGTGCTTTCCAGAAAGGCTGCTACGGCTTCGCCCGGTTTACCGGCTGTGATCAGTTCATTTATTTGCTTTTTCTGTCCGGCAAACTGTTTGGCATTGGCAGAACCGTAAGGAGGCTCATATAGCGCCAGTTTTATTACTTTTTCAGGCCCGAGCTTCTCCGCAGCGTGTAACGACAGGGCTGCGCCGGAAGAAACGCCGTATAAATATGCCTTACCGCCCGCTTCGTCAATAAGCGCTGCTATGTCTTCGATTTCTTTTTCGACAGTGTAAGGTTTGGTATCGGCGCTCTCGCCGCGGCCGCGCCGGTCGAAATAGATGACCGTGAAATCTTTGGCAAGGATGTCTGCCAGGTCTTTTTCGCCATAGAAGTTCCGGTGGGCCAAAGCGCCATTCACCAGTATAATGGCCGGACCTTTACCGGTTTTGTCGTAAGCAATGGCAGTGCCGTCTTTTGAAATAGCTGTGGGCATGTTCGTTAGGTTTTGAATTTTAATTGTTTTTTATCAAAATCCATACCGCAGGGGTAACAGCTTTCTCGCTCTAGTACCCAAGATTATCCCAGGCAAAATACCTCAGAATTAACCCTAAATCCTCAAAAACTACTGCCAGTTGTTAAATAACAACGACAAGTGGTGTAGTCACAACTATTAGGATCGGCATTTTTGGTGATTCTGCCGGTGAACTGGAATAACTTTGCAGTATCGAAAGATCAAAACAAAAAAGAGTACATATGGATACTAAGTTAATTGGCGGCAAAATTGCCAAAGCGCGGAAGGAGAAAAATATGTCGCAGGCGCAACTTGCCCAACTGCTGTTTATCAGCCAACAGGCGGTTGGAAAATGGGAACGCGGAGAATCAATTCCGGATATCGTTACGCTTAATCGCCTCGCCGAAATTTTCGGGGTTGACCTTAACTATTTTTCAGAAAACTTCCCATCCACGGCTGATGAAACGGCTGTTAAGATGTCCGTTGCCATTGATAGCAACATTGAGCAAGCGGCACAGGAGGAGGTTGCCAGCCTCCCCGGCTCTGAGCGCCAGCTGTTGACGGACTTCAGCGCGAGCAACCTGGCGGAAAGCGACTTCGCGGGCGTCACCGCGCATAAAAGCAAATTTGACGCGAGCACATTGCTTGGCTCGGACTTTTCGGGTGCGGACCTGACCGGCAGCTCATTTAAGGTCGGTAATGCACGCGGGGCCAATTTTGACGGCGCAAATCTGACAGACTGCAATTTTTCCATTCTCGATCTGGTGGATGCGAGTTTCAACAAGACCATTCTTGTACGTACCGAATTCAACAAGACGGAGCTGACCAGGGCAAAATTCACCAATGTAACACTGATCGACGTAAAGCTGATCATGATCGACCTCAGGAATACGGTCTTTGAGAAATGTACCTTCAGTGGTGTGGATTTCAAATACTGTGACCTGCGGGGGACGTGCCTGGACGGACTGACTTTTACAGGCGTCAGGTTCGACAAGGCCGCGCTGAACGAAGCGACGTTTAAGGGCACCACCCTTAGAAATGTGTCATTCATCCCGACGTTTGCCCTGACTAATAAATACTACCGTGCGATCAAAACCATCTGCTTTGACGGCGCAAAGATGGATAAACTGACCTACGCCGCACTCAAAGGCATCGGTGCCGATCTTTCTAAAGTCACAATTATATAAAGAGAAAAATATATGGAAAACTCAATTCAAGTAAAAGGACTCCAAAAGTCCTACAGGCAGCTGCATGTCCTGAAAGGAGTGGATTTCGAGGTGAAAAAGGGAAGCATATTCGCCCTGCTCGGCTCCAACGGTTCAGGCAAGACGACAATTGTTAAAATCCTGACCACATTGTTAAAACAAGACAGCGGGAATGTTATCGTAAACGGGTTCGACGTTGTTGCTCAGCCAGGCAATGTGCGGCAGTCTATTAGCCTGACAGGGCAGTTTGCCGCCGTGGACGAGATACTGACCGGGCGGGAAAATCTTGTTATGATTGCTAAGCTGCGGCACGTTAAAGATCCGCTTCAGGTCGCAGACGATTTGTTGAAACGTTTCGGTTTAGCTGATGCTGCCAACCGAAGGGCGTCGACTTATTCGGGAGGCATGCGCCGCAGGCTGGATATTGCCATGAGCCTTGTCGGAGAATCGCCGCTTGTCTTCCTGGACGAGCCCACTACCGGGCTTGACCCCGAGGCTCGTATTGAGGTTTGGAGGATCGTCAAAGAGCTTGCGGGTAACGGCACGACGGTATTCCTTACCACACAGTACCTGGAGGAAGCGGAACAGCTCGCCGACAGAATTGCCATTCTTCATGAAGGAAGGATTATTGTGAGCGACACGCTCGCGGCGCTGAAAAAGCTGTTCCCGCCCGCAAAAGTAGAATATATTGAAAAACAGCCGACGCTGGAGGAAATATTCCTTGCGATCATCGGCAAAAAAAATGAAAACTAATGGAAACGATAAAGAACTATTATCTCATGGATATGGGCGTTATGCTCGGACGCAGCTTGCGCCATATTTTTCGCAGCCTGGATACTATCATCACGGTCACCATCATGCCGATTGCAATGATGCTGCTGTTCGTCTATGTATTAGGCGGCGCCATTCAAACCGGCACGGATAACTATGTAAATTACTTGTTGCCAGGTATACTGCTGATTGCCGTTGCAAATAGTATAGGTTATGTGTCTTATCGCTTGTTTTTAGATAAACAACGGGGAATATTCGAGCGTTTCAACTCCATGCCGATTGCGCGTTCAGCCGCGCTGTGGGGGCATGTGCTAACCTCGTTGGTGTCCAATGCGATTTCACTTGTTGTGATCATTCTCGTAGCACTCCTCATGGGCTTCCGCTCACCGGCGGGAATATTATCATGGCTTGCCGTGGCCGGCATAATCGCGCTGTTTACATTGGCATTGACATGGGTAGCCGCGATTGCCGGATTGTCCGCAAAATCGGTGGATGGTGCGGGTGTAATCGCTTACCCGATTCACTTCCTGCCTTTAATCAGCTCCGCGTTTGTACCGACGGCATCCATGCCGGGGCCTGTGCGCGCCTTTGCAGAAAATCAGCCGGTGACCCCGATAGTGGAGGCGATCCGCGCATTGCTTTTAAACCAGCCGGTGGGCAATGGAATATGGGTTGCCCTTGCCTGGTGCGTCGGGATTATGATCGTTGCTTGTTTGGTTGCGGGTAGGGTGTATAAGAAAGGGGGATAAGAGATTGTTATTACGGAGGTGCCACCGTTGAGGAAAGGCTTTTGCAGGGCGGAATGGGAAAGGGTTTGGCTGAAATGAAAAAACCGGGAAAGTAGTTGTAAAACGCTTTCCCGGTTTGGTACCCTACCGAACAGTTTTCGAAACATTTTATTGATGATTTACGATTGCTGGCTAGTCTAGTTGACTGATAACCAACTGCCTGTGGCCTTTAAATTGAGTTGCGGGCTTTATTTTTTGTACATATGAAAAGTGATGTGTGATGAAAGTGAGATTGAGGGCGCTTTTTCTTTTCCCAGGCTGTTAAGCTAGAATTTCCCGACCCGTGCTCCTCCGTTGTGTATTAAGGCAAGCGGTGTTTCCGTAGGACGGAAACTGCTTTGCCCACTGCTCCCGGTGGTCGCATTGGGGAGTTAGTAGTATGAATTTTAAGAGGAGGATAATGAAGAAAAAGACTCCACTAGATCGGTTCTGGAAATAACAAATCATCAACAACCTATTGGATAATATACCTCAAGCTATTTTATTTAAATTACTAAGTTGGTTATTCTTTGATTATCCGATTACGTTACATTTCCTACCCGGATAGAAATTTTCGACTTCTTTTATTGACCATTTTCGCAGTAATGCGATGTTTGTTGTATCAGAATGAGCTCTTGCATTGGTCAGAAGACAGTTTCCTTCTAAGTCCTTAAGTTTATCAAACTCGACGTGGTGTTTTCTCTGGCCCCTGAGTTCAAATAGTTCAACCATTGATTGAAAAGTATAAACTTCGTCTTTAGGAAGTTTCGAAGTGGGGTGTTCGCTAAATTTTGCATCCATAATCATAATCAGATCATTCTGATCCGGGTCCTCACTTGCGTTCGCAGTCTGGAATGAGATATCTGGGTGATTTTTCTCAATTGGATACGGACTTCTAATGAGGGTGCCTGCACAAATTTGAAAACATAGTTTCCCGTCAACTGAAGCATGGAACCGAGGTTTTCCGCTTTTAATAGCAGCCTTTTTGGGGAATGCAAATTTAAATGAGCCGTTACCTTCGATAAATGAAATATCATAGTTGGCAGAAAGGTCTATTATTATGCAAATGTAACAGTAGAATTCATATATATAGTCGTTGGCAACATTAGAAGACTGGCTGCCCACCACAGGTGCCAAAATTTCAGTACTGTTTTCCCAGATACTGCATTTTTTTAATAATGATGCATATTGTTGAATGTGATCTACGAAATCTTTCATTTTCCTAAATCAATGGGCCATGAACGCCGTTTGAAAATTTTTTGAAATCTAGCTTCTATCTCAGGATTTTCACGTACTGTTTTTTCAAGGAAGGTTTCAATAGTATGCTGTCCCTCCAGTTCGAATAATTTTTGGAAAAGTGCAGCCTGCGCACTTATGTTTAGCTTTACTTCTGTGTCTGGATCAATAAATGCTACTTCGTTGGGTGGAATTTGATCTTTGAAGTGAGAATGAAGTAATTTGTCAGTAGCAATTAAGATGCGTCCGCGACTTAAAACTCTTTTTTCTATATACTCAAATAGAAAATTAAGGCCAATTAGGATGTTGATGCTGGATAGATCAATCGTCTGAAATCTATCCATTGCATGAAGTGCGAATTCGAGTCGGTTCTGTCTTGGTAGCGCGTTAACCAGTTTCCCAAAAACAGTACGGGTAGCATAAACCCAGCCATTTACAATTGTTTCGAACTCAGTAGAAGGTATATTTCGATACTGTTGAAAAAAATGAACTGCTGGTTTGTTGTGGTTGTCGACAAATGGAAGACTATATTCTAGTTCGCTTAAAAGATTATTTTTTTCTAGACGCGATTCAATTTTATACTCAAATTTATGTAGATATTTAGGTGGCTGGGGCTTAGGTTTAATTTTTCGATTCGTACTTTGCGGAGGTTTTAGCTCTCTACCTACTGACTTAGTTACTAAGCCGAGAGAACTAAATTCGAGGTCATCTCCAGTATGTTTATTCAAGAAAAGCAAATCGTCGCCCTCAACTATTGGAAGTTTTAGATCTGTACTTTCAATAGAAAAAATCCCTTCTTGCCCGACAGCAAGTCTGGAATTTAGATTGACATAGTTTGTATTTATTGCAATTGCTGACATACCATACTCAATATAGTAAATTTTTATACATATAAGTGAGGGGGTAGAATAATAAAGAATTATTGAAGCAACCTTTCCCTCTTTGATGCACTATATTAACAAAGCACCGTAGCACAAAAACGCCAAATCATCGGTTCGATATACCCCGAAAAACTCGTTTTTGACGGAACGCAATATCGAACCACAAGGATAAACGAAGCTGCCCGGCTTATATACGCAATGGGCGGGGATTTCAGCGAAATAAAAAACCGGAAAAGGAGTGGTAAAACTCACCTTTCCGGTCTGGTAGCCCCGCCAGAACTACCTTTGGCTTAATCGGGCATTTTCCGTAACTCCCTGTTGACTGCCATGAAACCCACTATTTAACTGTGTTTCGGCGGATTATATAATTTAGTTTAATGAGAATTAATTTATCAAAATTAAAGGAAGTGAACAAAAAGTGACCACCAATGTGACCACCGAATTAATTATTCTGGTATATTCGCGGCATAATTTAGTCTATGCCCACTGTTAACTTCAATTTGCGGAAACAAGAAAGTAAAGAACCTCAAATCATCTACCTTATTTTCCGCTGGCCCGGCCATAAATTCAAATATCCGCTACAACTAAAAGTGCTGCCTAAGTATTGGGACGGGGAAAGGCAATGCGTTAAAAATATCATAGCTGCCCCCAATAAGGACGCCATAAATAGGCATTTGGCGGATATAAAGAAGGAAGTCAATGCCATTTATACAAACGCCGTGGCGGATCGCACGCCAGTCACCAAACAACATTTAAAAACCGAGTTAGATACTTTTACCAACCGTACCACACCGGACAAAACCCTTTTGGGCTTTATCCGGCATTACATTGATACGGCGGGTGAGCGAATAAACCCCGTTTCCGGGAAGATCACCAGTATACGCACCATTCAGAAGTATAATACTACGTATGACGTATTGAAAGAGTTTGCGGATGGGTATAACCGCCGCTTGGACTTTGATACGGTAGACCTAGATTTTTATCAGGATTTTGTTGGCTACCTGACAACAATCAAGAATTACAAGGTAAACACCGTAGGGAAATACGTAGCGACTTTAAAGGGATTCCTGAACGCAGCCGGGGAAAAGAAACTAACCACCCGTACGGATCACAAAAGCAAGCGGTTCAAAGTTATGTCTGAGGACAGCGCCGCCATATATTCACCAGTAACCGAATTATTAAAGGTATACGACCTTGATTTATCCGAAAACAAGCGGTTAGAGAAAGTAAGGGACTTGTTTATAGTGGGAGCCTTTACGGGTCTTCGCTTCAGTGATTTTACCGCGCTGAAGTCCAGTAACATTATTGGGGAGAATATAGAGGTTTACCAGCAGAAAACCGGCGGAAAAGTCGTGATTCCTATCCACTGGACTGTAAAGGAGATTTTGGGAAAATACGAAAACTCTCTGCCTACCAATATTTCAAACCAAAAGATGAATGATTATATAAAAGACGTTTATAAAGAAGCGGAGATAACAGAACAGATAGAAATACAAAATACAAAGGGCGGGCTGCGGAAAGTCGAATCTTTTGAAAAGTGGGAACTAGTGAGTACTCACACCGCCCGGCGTTCCTTTGCAACAAACCTTTATTTGCAGGGTATACCATCGCAAACCATCATGAAGATTACCGGGCATAAGACGGAAAAGGCGTTTTTGAAGTACATCCGGTTGGATGGTAAGGAACACGCCAATCTGCTGCGGGAAATGTGGGATACGAAGCAGCCTTTAAGGGCGGTTAAATGATTGAAATTTAAACTCATATAAAAAGCAGGAAATGGATTTTTTGAAGATTAATATTGATTTGATCGTCAATAAAGTTGCCGAAAATATTGTAGATAGCAGCGTTAGAGATTTGTTTATATCATTTATAAACAAAATAGTAGCTAAAAGGAAAAATGAAATTGAACGAAGGGGCAAAAGTGCATTCGATCCATTGGCGATGTACCGGGCTTGGTTAGAAACATATACAGGTTTATTTGAAAGCCTCAGATATTTGGATGATTATAAAGTAGGGGTAGTCCCTAAGGTGAAGTATTATATGGAAGATGATATTCGTGAAAATGATAATTTCATAATGGATGTTATCACTATAAAAATGTCTCACCTTTTAAATGCTAAAATAGAAGAGTTAACCCCTATTAGTGATGTGCCTGAAGAAAGTATCTTTTCCGGATTTACTTGGGATGATAAAACGGAGATTTGTGAAATGATTCAAGCCTTATATTTGAGTAAAAGAATTTACATGGACGGAAAACCTACAACAAAAAAGGCATTAAAGGAAGTGTTTGAAAAGCTGTTTAATACAGATTTAACCCATATCGACAGTTTGTTAAATGCCAAAGCCCAATCTGCAAAACAATCTATTGATAAAGAACATTTTATGGAGGAGTTGTCACAACGGAATGCAGAACATTTTCAAAGCATCATTAACAAGACACCAAGGAAATAAATCTAAATAAATATTTTGTTCAAGTTGAATGAACTTGAATTTACTTGTTTTGTCTGACCCTGATTTTTGCATCATAAACAACTAATTTATGATGGCAAAGCAAATGTTACAAATTGAGAATCTGGATTCCTCCGCCCTGTTAAAATTGTTTGACGGTTTAAACAAGCGGTTTGATGAATTAGCCCCGGCAGTGCCGAACGACCCCGATACATACATGACCCGGCAGGAGGTAGCCGACCTCTTTAAAATCTCCCTTCCCACTGTCCACGCATGGATGAACACGGGTATCTTGAAATATTACAAGATCGCCAACAAAACCCGCTTTCTCCGTGGGGAGGTACTGGCAGCAGTTACCGCTATCAAACAGAAAGGAGGTAGCCATGAGTAAGGCATTATTCGCAAAGGAATGGGCGATTCAGGCGGCGCTTGACGAATGCGCCGCCCTGAAGGCCACCCCGGCCCGATCCCGGAAGAAAGGAGGCCGCTTGTTACTGGCAGTTTTGGAACAGTACCCGGCCCGGCGGCGTAACCTGGGCTTTGCCTTGGGCCTTCCGCACAACATTTGGGCGGCGGATTGCGCCGTTATTATCGTCGTGCATCTGGTGCGCCTTTTCCTGCTGGGGGAATACGACCTGCAAACCACCCTCCGCAATGTGGATCATCTGCTATGTAAGGCGCTGGCCCGCGTTCAGGCAGAAATTTCCCAACAGGTAAAATGTAAATAACCGGTTTTCTCCTTTCATTCCTTTCTCATGATTGACGGCATTAAGAGCGTACACCCGTACCTGACGGCGGGAACTTGGGAGGCTTCCCCCTTGCTGGGCTTTGTTGTGGCCGTGGATCAGCAAACGGGGGAGCTGGCGGGCAATGGGAGCTATGCCGCCTTTAACGGCCTGCGGTTTGAGGTCAGGCCGTCCAGCCTTCAGCCCGGCGCGGCAACGCACTGTTTGAAAGGTTCTTTGCATAAGTACCACAACGGGGGAGCGCATAACGCCAACAGTTTCCCATTTGCCGAGCTGGTAAAAACCGTGCAGGGATTGGAAGCGAGTTTTTCCGTGCTGCCGGACCGGGCCACGCTGCACGGGCTGGAAATCGGGGTGAATATCTGGTTACCCTTTTCCCCGCTACGGGTATTAAAGCAGGTGATTTGTTACATCAACAAACCATTCACACAGATAGATCGCAGGAACAGGCGGTTGGGGCTGGTCTGTTCCTTATGTGAGTATGATGTAAAGCTGTACGACAAGGGAGCGCAAAGCGGGGTTAAAACCGGCCATCTGCTGCGGTTGGAAGTCAAGGTAAAAAAGATGCGGTTTATCCGTGGTTATGGTATTGCAACCATGGCCGACTTGACCGAAGCAAGCAAGGTTTTTCCCCTGTTCCGCTTGCTGTCTGAAGTGCTACGCGGCATTGTATTCATGGATTTAACCCTGTCCAAACAGCCTTTAAACGCCCATGAACACCGGCAATTTCTGGTGTTAAGCAATCCTAAAGGCTGGGAGGAAATGAGTAAGTACCAGTTATCCCGCAACCGGGAACGGGCGGAGCTGCTTATGCACAGGCATTCCAAAAGGCAGATAAAGCCGCTGCTGTTCTCGCTTTTGGCTGAAACATGGGCCGGTCTGTTCGGTATGGGAACGGAAGCTATTACCCTGCAACCTTTTCACCGGCTGGACGGATCAGGGAAAGGGGGCCAGCCTGCAACCTTTTCACACCTTGAATATAAGGGTAAAAAGGTTGCAGCAACCACGGGAGAATACCCGCAGGAAAAGACCGGTATATATAGCGCAAAAGATGCGCAAAAAAACAGTGCGAAAACCGCACAGCGATCTTGTAAAACCTGCCGCCGGGATATATCTACCCAGCATCCCCGGAGCCGGTTTTGTAGTGAGCGTCTGTACGGATCAGCCGGGAAAGCCTGCCGCAATAAGGACAGCAACCACCGCCGGGATTTAAAACGAATCATCAACACCGCCATGAACACACAGCAATTTATCGCTATCACCTACAGCGTGGGCGGGGATAGCTATACGGATACCCTGCACCCTTCAGAGCTGGAAGTAACGCGCAATTGGTTAGACAAGATCACACGCATTGATTTACTGCCTACCGGCAAAGGGGATCGGTTAGAAACCCTCACCGGCAATAAGGCACAGGCATTTATTCAACAACACATAAACAACACATCAAAATGAAAACATTGATTCAGATAGACACCCACAACGGACAGAGCGTAGTATCAGCAAGAGAATTGCATGGTTTCCTGTCCATCAAACGGCACTTTGCTACATGGTGCAAAAGCATGTTTGAATATGGTTTTGAATCCGGGATAGACTTTACCCCCGTTTGGGGTAAAAGTACCGGAGGCCGTCCGGCCATGGATTACGCCCTTACGTTGGACATGGCAAAAGAAATATCCATGATCCAGCGAACAGAGCGCGGACAGGAGGCCCGCCGCTATTTTATCGCCTGTGAAAAATTGTTACAAGCGCAGAAACGCAACGTGGAAACATTGCAACTGAAAGCCAAGTATTACGACATCATCATTACCCGCATCGGCCTTAACCGGGAAGCCGCTAAGATCAGGCGCAGACTGAAGCAATTGGAGCCGCCGCGAATAATGGCGTACCTGCCGTTACATATGCAGGCGGAGCTATTTCAGGCGTAAAAACCTCCAATACAGCCACCAAACACCTGAAAAGTTTACCGGGGGGTATAGTTCAAAACCGTATCAACAAAGTGGACACCTCCCGGTATTCAAACTGCGACATAGCAAAGTACAATTTGCTTGTATTTAAGGTTAATTTATGGACACGAAAATGGAAAGATCATTCCCCAGCCCGTTAATAGCAAAGGCTTACGACTATTATCTAAAGGGTTTAACAGCTAAAGAAACGGCTAAACTGCTGGATATATCCCCACGCACAGTACAACGGTATATAAAGGCTTATGGCTTTGAAGAAAGGGCGGTTCCCGCCACTATCCGGCAGCGGGTGATCCAGTTACATGCACAAGGTTTTTCCCTCCGGGAAATAGCAGATATTATTCAAAAAAGCCGGACAACGGTTTACAAATACCTGAAAGCGGAAAAGCAAAAGGTCGGGTAAACACCCGACCTTTGCGCATCTGTATTGTTTCCCCATTGTATTACGTTTTGTCGATGAATATTTATTTGGGCAAAGACAATTTTTCATATGCAATGTTTATAATTTCCCGTTTCACTTCTTCCCTGCCGACCATTGTATCGCAGTAATCTATAGGCGGAATGTACTTCTTTTCGGGAGAGCCTATTTTGATCCATTTGTTAAAAAAAGGCGGATCGTTAAAATGATCATAACCGAATCCGTATAAATCAATGATAGAAATAATAGAATCACTCATTGCCTGCCTAAACCGGTCATTGCTTTTTTTCATGTGCAGATAACGAGGGGTAATACTCATTAATCTGGCAATGGTTGGATAGTCTAGTCCTGCCGCCGTTTTGAATTGCTTTAATTGTTCTTTGGTAACACCTTTTCTGATGACTGCTATCTTTTGAAGGAAATTCAATCTTTGAAATCTCAGAATTGCCTCCACTGTATTAAAAGAATAGTCTTTTTCTTCCTTGTATTGTTGCATGGTATTGAATTTAGCGTTGCCCTATGCCGATTCAGGTAATGCGGGCTTTAGAATAAAAATGACGTTGTTAAATACCGTTGCCGGTACGGTGGTATCGGTGTGCAGCAATGGCGTTAATCCGCCTTTGTAGGGGATTTCAATGGTTTTTAAATGGAGGGTGATAAAAACGCCTGTAATGGCTGAATTTGCCCCGGTTAAACGGCTTATACATTGCTGGATGATTTGTTCAAGGTTCTCCTGATCCTCAATTATTGGGTTGTTCATGCGTTTGGTTTTTGGATGTTTCATTGTCTGAATGCATGGTTAGCACCCGGTCGTATACGGCCCGGATTGCGTTGTGTTCGGCCTTACTACATGGTTTTCCGGTTTTCATCCGGCGGTAAAATGTTGCTTCGCTCCATCCCAATTGATTGCAAACCAGATCAAGGAAGATTTTAGGTAAGGCGGCTAAATTTTGGTAAGCTGCTGCAAGCGGATTACCCGGCGGGGTTGCCGTTTTTTGTTGCTGCATGGATTTTAGGTATTGGGCGGTATGCCACGGGTTATTAATGGCGCTTTGCGGGTAGTGGTGGAACTGGCAGAAATGAAAAATGGCGTGGGTTAGTTCCTACCCGGCTGAAGGGCTACGACACCCCGGACACGAGATAAGAACGCCCACACCATTATAGTGCAGGCGATTTACCTAGTCTCCCGTTCCGTTGAAAGGTCGTAGTTTTCAGCCGTGAGATCAAAGCAAATGCGCTTAATATTTTATGAGTTGCAAAGTTACATCAGTTTAAGAACTGTTTATCCAGCTTTGTGATGGATGTTTTTTCATGGTGCTATAATCAGTTTCAGTAAAAATACATAAAATACCAATACTGCGTACGAATAAGTACGCAGTATTTTTGAAATTTATATGATGCTTTGCGTTAACCTAATATGTCCTATAATGGTTAATGCAGAAGACAGAAAGATAATTGTAAAGTTCGGCAAGCATCTGGCAAAGCTAAGAACGGAAAAGGGGCTAAGCCAACGCGAGTTATCCCATAGATGCCGGATTGATTATAGTAAAATTGGGGCAATGGAAAGGGGGGAAGTGAATTTAACATTGGTGTCCATGGTGGAACTGGCACGAGGGTTGGAAATTTCCCCTTCCTTATTGCTGAATTGGGATTAAATAATTTTAGCATGAATAGCACCAAAACAAAGATTAAAGCATTAAACGAGAATGTTTTACTAGATCGGTTGCGTGGTTTGGATTATACCACTCTCAAGACTTTTGCAAGTGAATATTTAGATAAATGGAATAGAGCGAACGAGGCGTTGGAACAGGTTCGGGCCAAAAAGCCCTCTTCATATGATGGTTTTGAACTGACTGACCAAGATATTACAGCTATGGCTGATAGGTATTTTTCGATACATTCCATGTGTTTGAAAGTCATGGGCGAACTTCAGATTAGTTTATTTGGCCGTGATCCTTTTTTACAGTTGGCAGAGATACGATGGAATGAGAAGTTTAAGGTTGCCAAAAACTCATGAAGACACTTTTTAAGGCTTTAAAGGAGATTGTGACCACCAAAGTGACCACCACCGAAAATTAAAAACCCGCAAACGCTTGTCTGTATTGCGTTTACGGGTGTCTGGTGGTAGCCCCGCCAGGAATCGAACCTGGATCCTCAGCTTCGGAGACTAATGTACTATCCATTGTACGACGAGGCCAGTCTTTTGAAGGAATGCAAAACTAACGTAAATTCAGAATTTTCTAAAGAATTTTATAATGTCCCGATATTGCTTTTGAAAATCCTCACCGCGATCGCTAAAAGTATCACCCCGAAGAACTTACGTACCACCATCAGCCCGGCTTTGCCCAGGATCCGCTCTATCCAGCTCAGGCTTCTCAGCACCACAAATATGATAATAAGATTCACCAGAATGCCCGCCAGGATGTTATAATCACCAAAATTGGCCTTTAGGGACATAATAGTGGTGAGCGTACCGGAGCCGGCAATCAGCGGGAAGGCGATAGGCACCAGGCTCCCGGTTTTGGTGTCTTCGCTTTTGAAGAACTCAATGCCCAGGATCATTTCCAGCCCGATAATAAAAATCACGATGGAGCCCGCCACCGCAAAGCTCTGAAGGTCTACGCTCATCAGTTTCAGGAACGCTTCCCCCACCAGCAGGAACACCACCATCAGCACGCCCGAAGCCAGCGTGGCCTTCGCGGCATTGATCTCCCCGATCTTCTCTTTTAAAGACAGGAGAATGGGGATGGACCCCAGGATATCTATCACTGCAAACAAAGTAAAGCCTACGGTAATGATCTGGTCGATGCTGAACATATGATGGAATTTTTGCAAAAGTAGGGTATTCTTTCGCCTGATTATGAGCTAAAATATCTAATTTGGCCCGGATTTCAACGGAAGCCCCATTTAAAGGAAATTAATAAATACCCGGCTATGCAAGAAGATATTATTATACAGATCAGCAACAAGATCAAAGAAAAGCGTAAAGCCAAAGGGATTACCGTGCAGGAACTGGCCAATAAGGCAGATGTGAGCAAAGGCCTCATTTCCCAGATCGAAAATAACCGTACCGTACCCTCGCTGCTGGTACTGGTAAACATTATCCGCGCGCTGAACCTGGATATGAATGAATTCTTCAACGACATCAACCAGCATAAGCAAGCCGCCAAAGTAGTCATCAAAAAGAAAGACGAATACCAGGCTTTTGAAAAGGAAAATGCCAAAGGATTTCTCTATAAAAGGGTGCTCACACGCAACATCAAAGGCGGCCCCACGGACATTGTGCTGCTGGAACTGAAAGCCGGCGCCAAACGCGCCCAGATCGTCAAAACCGACGCCTATGAATACAAATACGTGATCAAAGGCACCGTGGAATACCTCATCAATAACGAAAAATACATCCTCGAATCCGGGGATTCCATCTTCTTCGACGGCCGCCTCGGCCATAAACCCTCCAATATCGGGGAAGATGACGCCCTGCTGCTGGTCGTTTATTTCTTCCAGGACGGCGAAAAGTAAACCCACCCTCGTTTTTCAGGCTTTTTAACCCCGATTCATAAAAAATTAACAGCGGACTTGTGTAAAAATGTTTAATTTTACTACTCAATTTATTAGCATTTATAAACACATTCCGATGTCGATATCTATCAATTCCTTCACAGTCAATGGCAAGACCTATACGCCGCCGGCCCGGCCCATAGTTGTTATCTGCCTGGACGGCTCTGCCGATGAATACCTGGATACCACCATGGCTCACGACCGTATGCCGAACCTTAAAAAGATGGTACTGGCCGGTTACCGCGGTATGGTAAGGGGCGCGTTGCCCTCCTTCACCAATGTGAACAATTCTTCTATTGTAACAGGCGTGACCCCGGCGGTACACGGTATTTGCGGGAACTTCTTTTATGATACGAACCGCAAAGAGGAAGTGATGATGAACTCAGCCGAATACCTGCGCGCTGAAACCATCCTGGCAGCCGCGGCCAATGCAGGTCGTAAAGTGGCGGTGGTTACTGCCAAAGAAAAACTGAGGGACATCCTGAGCCACAAAATGACCGGTATTGCCTTTTCCGCTGAAAAAGCAAACCAGGCGCAGGAAGCTACTCACGGGATCGGGAATGTGGAGACGGTTCTTGATTTAAAAACGCCCGCCATTTACAGCGCGGATGCCAGCCTGTTCGTACTCCGCGCGGGCGTGGCGCTGATCGAAAAAGGCCTGGGCGATTTCCTCTATCTCTCCCTCACGGATTATATGCAGCACACATTTGCTCCCGAAGATGAGCCTTCACTGGCCTTCTACGAAGCAATAGATCATGAGCTGGGCCGCCTGCTGGCCCTGGGCGCGGTGATTGGCGCTACGGCGGATCATGGCATGAACGCCAAACAAAAAGCAGACGGTTCGCCGAATGTATTATATATCGAAACCATGCTCACGGAGCAATTCGGCAACGGTTTCAGGGTGATATGCCCGATTACGGACCCGTATGTGAAACACCACGGCGCACTGGGCTCTTATGTAGCCGTACACGTTCCGGAAAATGTGGACGAAACGGCCGTGAGCGACTGGCTGCAACAGCAGCCCGGCATCACCGAAGTGCATAACAAGGCCATGGCCGTACGTTTGCTGGAGCAGCCGGAAGACCGCATCGCAGACCTCGTGGTGCTCAGCGCCCGTGACGTAGTAGTGGGCAGAACGCCCGCGCATCACGACCTCAGCGCACTGGACTCAGGCCTCCGCTCACATGGCGGCAGGTACGAGGAAATGGTGCCCCTGCTGATCTCGCACCCGCTGAAAGCTGCCTACAAAAGTAAAGCCGCCGGCGATCCCCGCAACTTCGACGTTTTTGATTTCACCGTGAACGGTACATCCCATAATTAATTCCGAACTATGTTAGACACATTCGTTCCCGGAAAAGTGAAAGCACTCACCGGTTATATCGCAGGCAAACCCCTCGCTTCCGCGTCGCTGCTGGAAGTGCGCAGCCCGTACGACGGCCGTGTAGCCGGCACAGTGACCCTGGCCAGCCGCAAGGATACCGAAGCCGCTATCGAAGCGGGTTTGAAAGGTGGGGTGAAACTCACCCGTTACGAACGGTTTGCCATCCTGGATAAAACCCGGCAGCTGCTGGAAGAAAGAAAAGAAGAGTTCGCTGAACTGATCACTTCCGAATCCGGCCTGTGCATCCGCGAAACCCGCTACGAAGTGGGCCGCGCGCGCGACGTGCTGCATTTTGCGGCGCTGGAAGCCTTGAAAGATGATGGACAGATATTCTCCTGTGATATTTCCCCACAGGGTAAAGCACGAAAGATATTCACCGTCCGTGAACCATTGAGCCTGGCGGTAGCTATCACACCGTTCAACCATCCGCTGAACCAGGTGGCGCACAAGATCGCCCCGGCCATTGCTACGGGTACCCCGGTAATATTAAAACCCTCGGAAAAAACACCGCTGACCGCCATCAGGCTGGCAGAGCTGTTGTACGAAGCCGGTTTGCCGCATTACATGCTGAGTGTGTTATTGGGCCCGACCGCCGAAGTGGCGGAAGTGCTGGTAACCGATCCAAGGGTGGAGCTGGTGTCTTTCACCGGCAGCGTGGCGGTGGGCAAACACATCGCTAAAAATGCGGGATATAAAAAAGTGATCCTGGAGCTGGGTGGCAACGATCCGCTGATCGTGCTGGAAGATGCAGATATGGAACTGGCCGTTACGCTTGCTGCTGAAGGTGCTTACCGAAATTCCGGACAAAGATGCACGGCGGTAAAACGTATACTGGTACAGGAATCCATCCATGATGAATTTGTAGCGAAACTGGTTGAAAAAACAAAAGAATATGTGACCGGTGATCCGGCTTCGCCTGAAACGCGTGTAGGTACCGTGATTGACGAGCCCGCCGCTATCTATCTCGAAGATGTGGTGAAAAAGTCGGTGGCGCAGGGCGCAAAAGTATTGATCGGTGGTAAAAGGAATGGCGCACAGCTGGAGCCAACCGTCATCGTAAATGTACCCCGTGATGCGCAGATGGTCGTGCAGGAATCATTCGGCCCGCTGGCGCCCGTGATGAAAGTACGTGACCTGGACGATGCGATAGCATTGGCTAACAGCACGGCCTTCGGACTTTCTTCCGGCATCGTGACGAACGATATGCAAAAGGCTATCAAAGCGGTGAAGGAGCTGCGTATGGGTACGGTGAACATTAATGAAGTGCCGGGTTACCGTATAGAAAGTTCTCCTTTCGGCGGTATTAAAGATTCCGGTTTAGGTATTAAAGAAGGGGTGATCGAGGCGATGAAATGTTTTACTTATGTAAAAACGTTCTCCCTGCCCTGGTAATATTTGTAACTGTTAGTGTTACTTTTTTTTGTGTGTATGCATGCGCTCCTACGGGAGCGCATTTTTTTTGTACCTGATACCCGGGCAAAAAAAACGGGACGCAAATGCGCCCCGTTGGATTATTCAGATAGTCAGGCTATGGGTGTACAGTGATTTGCATTTCCTCCATGATCTCGCCGATGGCCCGCACCAGCGCCTGCACATCTTCCGGGAATATCTGCCCGATATTACCGATGCGGAACGCATTGGTTTTACTGAGCTTGCCGGGGTAGATCACAAAGTTGCGCTCGCTGAGGCGGCGGTAAAATTCTTCGAACTGGAAACCGGGATGGTCCGGGTAGAGGAAGGAGGTAATGATATGCCCCTGGATCTCGGGGCGAAGGTATTGCGAAAAACCCAGCGCGTCCAAGCCGCTGTCCAGCACGGATTTGTTCTGCCGGTAACGGGCTTCTCTTGCGGGAATACCGCCTTCTTCCCGAAGCTCCATCAGCGCCTGCCTGAAAGCCATCATGCTGAGGGTGGGCGGCGTAAAACGGAACTGTCCGCTGGTTTCCAGTCCCAGCCATTGCTCGTACAGGTCCAGGCTGAGGCTGCGGGCGCGGCCTTTCGCGGTTTGCAGTGCATCCTTTTGCGCGATCACAAAGGCAAAACCCGGGATACCTTCAATGCATTTGTTGGAAGAAGAAACAAGGAATTGTATGTGTGCGGATTTGATATCTATTTCCACTCCGCCAAAGCTGCTCATCGCATCCACGATAAACGTTTTGCCGGCGGCGGCGCATATTCCGCCTATTTTTTGAATGGGATTAAACAGGCCCGTGGTGGTTTCGCTGTGAATACAGGCTACGTGTGTGATATGCGGATGTTGCGACAGGAATTGTTGTACGGTTTCCGGGTCCGTGATCTCATCTTCTTCAAAGCGGATCACCGTATGCGGCAGGCGATGGATTACCGCCATCTTTACGATACGCTCCCCGTATGCGCCATTGCTGAGTATCAGCAGGTGGTCGTTTTCGCCGATAATGCTGCTGATCACACTCTCCACGCCAAAAGTGCCGGAGCCCTGGACGATCACGGTTTCATATCCTTCTGCTTTGCTTACATGCCCCAGCGTCAGCAGTTCATCTCGGATGAAACGGATGGTCTGGATAAATGTTTCGTCCCGTGAGCCCATATCTTCAAGGGCGGCCTCTTTCACCGTGCGGGACGTGGAAAGCGGCCCTGGTGTGAATAACAATTTCTTCATAGATGTACTGACATTTTTTGCATCCCGGGCGCGGGCGGTTCTTCTTTCGTCCACAGCCTGGTAATGCCGTATTTGCGGTTGAAATATACAAATGCTATGCATAACAGCGCCAGGCAGGTAATGCACAGCACGTAGCTGAACTGCATCAATACCCTGCTCCAGCGCAGATCTTTCATAAAAAACTCGCGGTACAGCAGCAGGCCCACGCTTCCCAGATAACCCACCGCGTCGCAGCCGTACACAAAAAATCCGGCATTCGCTTTCATCTTAAACATCCCGATCAGCCTTTCGAACAATGCGACCTGTATGGGGATGTATGCGAGGAAAAGCCCCGTACCCAGCGACAGCATCCAGGTGTAAGGCCCGATGATGTGCTGGTGAAAAAGCAAAGTGCTGCCGCCAGTCATCAGTATGCCAATTATCATAACGGCCTGCGTGGCCCACAGCCCGCGGATGTTACTTCGGAAAGTGGACAGGGCGCCCACGCATACGATCACGATGGCGGTGCTGATCAGCTCGGTCTGTGCCAGTATATTCCGGCTCCAGTGGCTGCCTTCGATCTCGTTCCATATTTCCACACTGAAATTGTCCCTGAAATCGCGCATGGTGGTAAGCAGGCAATAGATCAGCAGGATGCAGAGCAGGCCCGGCCAGTAATGGCGCACGATGTCCGATTTGTCCGCAGGGGTCATAGGCTGCCGTTCTACGCGCAGCAGCTTGTCCGTGTCGGTAGGCGCGGGTATGACGGACAGCATCCATACAAAAAAGCAGAACAGCGGAATGAACAGCAGTCCTATCGTGAACGGCATCCAGAATTCGGTAATAAAAGGAAAGAGGTCCTGTATTTCGAGGTAAATGGTCTTTAATACGCCGGAAGCCGCAATGATGCTGATGCTCAGCCCCATGGCGATAATCTCCGTGAACCGGCGGCCTTCCAGGAAACTGAATATCACACCCCATACCATGCCCAGCGGCAGGCCGTTGAGAAAGAGAAATACAAAATTATACGGGTAAGGCACCAGTGCAAAACCCAGCAAAGCCGTTTCCGCAAACAGTATGAGCCCGGCTATCAGCCGGATGCGCTGTGAGGGCTTCAGTTCGGATATCACTTTAATGCCGATGAACTTGCTGATCATATAACCCATTACCTGGGTGATGATCAACACGGTTTTATACCCCAGGCCGAAAAGCTCCAGGTTCGCATACAGCCCCGTGTTAAAAGGTTTGCGAAAGGCATACATACAAAAGTAGGTGCCGAATGATGCGAGCAGGCACCAGATCACAAAGAAAACCCCTGCAGGATTCTGCAGTTTCTTGATAAATACAGCCACGTGGTAATGTTTAGTATTGCAAACCTGGTTGACTATTCTTTGTTTAATATTTGTAAATTAAAAAAATTCTCTAACTTAGAAGAACTTTCCTCGTTATTTTTTTAGAATCGCCAAATATCATAGTGTTTTAGCCAGTTCCAGGAGGATTGACCAAAGATCGCCAGTTTATAATTACTAAAAGTCCAGCCCATGTTAAGTAATTATTATTTTAATATTTCTATACTGTTAATTTAGCCATACTTAACATTTTGGACATACTGGATAAGCACTTTTGCATCAACCTATCGCTTAATCTGTAACACCATATGCAACACATTTTACAACCTCTGCACAGGGCAGTTATCCTGATGCTTGCCGCTACCTTCCTGTGTACGGCAGCCTGGGCCCAATCCCAGCTTTCGGGCCGGGTTTTATCCGAAGACCAGCAACCCTTGCCTGGCGTGACCGTAAAAGTGAAAGGCTCCAACACCGGCGCTGTCACGGACGTAAACGGGCTCTTTACCCTCAAGGCCGCTTCCAATGCGGTTCTCCAATTTACATTTTTAGGCTTTGCCCCGCTGGAAGAACCGGTGAACAACCGTTCCACGATCAATGTGGTATTGCTGACCGACAAAAAAGCACTGAATGAAGTCGTAGTGACCGCACTCGGCATCAAAAAAGAAAAGAAGGCCCTTGGTTTTGCCGTACAGGAAGTAAAAGGATCGGACCTGGTGAAAGCGCGCGAGCCGAATGCCATCAACTCTTTATCCGGTAAGGTTTCCGGCCTGCTCATCGCTTCCAGTCCCAACCTTTTTGGTAACCCGGACATCCGGCAGCCAGCAGAAGCTGGGTAATATTAAAGTAGGCGAACGCGCGGATGCTTATTACACGACGGATTTCCAGCGTTCCCCGGACGGGAAGATCGTGTATGGCGCAAACGGTCTGCCCATCCGTGACCCACTGCCCAAACGAGTGGGATTCTTTACCCCTGACTGGTTTGGTGGCCTTACGAACACGTTCAGTTATGGCAACTTCCGTTTCTCCTTCCTGCTGGATGGCCGTTATGGCGGCAAAACGCTGAACTATGTAAACAAAAAACTCTGGGAAGGCGGCCGTCACCCGGATGCGGGGCCTGCCGCAAGGGAAAAAGACGCGCTCCGTGATGCGAACAACAAACCCATCCCGCATTGGGTAGGCGAAGGCGTGGTGATCACCAAAGGCGAACTGAAAAGGGACGGCGATGGCAACGTGATCTCCGATACCCGCGAATTTGCTCCCAATACAAACAAAACCACTTTCCAGGATTGGGCGTACAATCTCATGGGCGCAGACATTTCGAATATCATCGATCAAACTTTCCTCAAACTCCGCGACGTAACACTGACTTACAACATACCTGCCAAACAGCTGGCGCGCACGCCTTTCAAAACGGCGAACGTAAGCCTGGTGGGCCGGAACCTGCTGTATCTCACGAAGCACAAGAACATAGACCTGGATCAGTTCATCGAAGGCAACAACGGCCTGCAAACGCCGTCTGTAAAGAGCTACGGCATCAACGTAAACCTCGTATTCTGATCCTTTAAAACCATTACAACATGAAACGTTTCCCTGCTATATTATTATGCCTGGCTTTGGCCGCCGCCATGCCCGCCTGCAAAAAATTCGACACTTTACAGGACAACCCGAACAAACCGACCACATCGCCGCCCACCCTGCTGCTCACCGGCATCCTGATAGATCTGAAAGATAATCCATGGGACCAGGCGCAACGTGAAAACCAGTTCTGGGTGAGCAACTTCGATTATTATGCCAGCCAGGGTTACAACTGGGGCTCTACCGGCATGCGTTATGGCGTGCTGCGGAATGTGCAGAAAATGGAAGAGGAAGCAAACCGTTTGGGCGGGGATGAAAACAGGCCCTACCTGATCATTGCCAAGTTCCTGAAAGCGTATTGTTATATAGACATGGCGATGAAATTCGGGGATGTACCGATGAGCGAGGCCATGAATGCCGCTTCGGACAACTTCACCCCCAAGTACGACACACAGAAAGAAGTATTTGTACAAAGCCTGAAACTGCTGGACGAAGCAAGCACCGAAATGCATGCATTCCTCACAGCGGCCGTGCGCAACAAGATCAACGGCGACTTCATGTTCGACGGCGATCTGAACAAATGGCGTAAACTGATCAATACCTTCAAGCTGCGTGTGCTTATCAATATGAGCAAACGGGTGGATGAAGGCGATCTGCGCATAAAAGAACAATTCGCCGCGATCCTGGCCGATCCGACAAAGTATCCGGTGATGGAAAGCAACGGGGACAACTACAGCGTGGTGTTCAACGGGAACATCCAGGAGAACCGTTACCCGCTCGGGCCCTACAACCGCGGTTTTGACCGTGGCCGTAACAATATGGGCGCCACTTACCTGGACAGTCTTACCGCCTACCAGGACCCGCGCACATTTGAAATCGCCGAACCGGTGGATACCGCCAAGACGAATAATGTACCCGGTTTTGCCACAAGGTTCAGTTCCTACAAAGGCGGCCGTACGGGCGATGTACTCAGCGATCTAAGTTCGCAGAACGCCAAAGGTTTTCTTTCCTACGGCAACGAAAGGCGCTACTGGGCTACAGGCAGCGGCGAACCGTGCATCCAGGTGGGTTTTGCCGAGCTGTGTTTCTCTGTGGCCGAAGCCATCCAGCGCGGCTGGATGCCCGGCGATGCGGAAGCCTGGTATAAAAAAGGCATCAAGGCTTCCATGAATTTTTACGGTATTTCCGATGATGTGTTTAATGCCTGGTATGCCGCATCCGCAAAAGCGAAATACAAGGGCAATAACGCGGAAGGCCTTAGCCAGATCCTGATCCAGAAATACCTGTCTTTCTTTATGAACTCCGGTCGCCAGGCGTATTACCAGTACCGCAGGACGGGCATTCCCAGGTTTGACATTGGCCCCGCCAACTCAAACGGAGGCCGTATCCCCAAGCGCTGGCTGTATCCGCAGAGGGAATACCAGACCAACAACGACCAGGTAAAAGCCGCTCTGCAAAGACAGTTCAGCGGTACGGACGACATCAATGGAGAGATGTGGCTGATCAAATAGTCATGTAGAAGAGTAAGTTATACTAACAAAAACAAGACGGGCCTCATCTGAGGCCCGTTCTTGTTTAATAATACGGGATAGACGCCGTCAGTATGCCGTCAGAATAGGGTGGTTACGATGCCAAACCGGGAGGGTACATGGTGAGGGCCGGGTAATGCCTGGACTTACCTTGGACTTACCCTGGACTTACCTCGGACTTACCTTGGACTTACCTTGGACTTAGAATGCTTAAAAAATGGGAAATTATCGGTTAAAACCGCCAGGAAGCAACCCTGCCTGGCATTTTACAGACAGAAATTGACTGAATAATTCTCTCCCCAGAAAAGGGGCGATATTGGCAAGAATCGTCTGATGCCGCCTTGTTATACCTTCTGCAACTCCAATGCCATAAATTTCTCTTTCAGTTTCTCCGGCGCTTCAAATACCTGCGGGTGAAAAAGATGCGCGAGCACTTCCACTCCGTCTGTCAGCGTGCTTGCGCTCGGCTGGGTGAACAGGTCGTAGTCGGCAAGATATACTTCATTGTTGCGTACAGCCTGGAGGTTATTCCAGCCGGGCACTTGCGTTACAAGATGCAGCTCTTCGGCGGAACGGCCCGTGAGGAAGCCGCATGGCGCGATCACCAGTACTTCAGGATCGTAACGGAATATCTTTTCCCAGGGAGTGACGATGGAATCGCCGGCCGGGTTGGACAACATGTCCACACCGCCTGCATATGCCACCTGGTAAGGAATCCAGTGGCCGCAGTTGTATACGGGCGCCATCCATTCCATGATCATAACGCGGCGCAGCGGGGAGCGGTGCTGGCGCAGGCGGTCCGTGATCAGATCCAGGCGCTGCTGGAGGGCGGCCAGGTAACGGTAGGCTACTGCCTCTTCGCCCAGCGCTTTGCCGATGGTGATGGCGCAGTTAAATACATCCGTCAGGTTGTTCGGGCTGAGGCTTACCAGCTCGGGCTGTTTGGAAAGTTTGTATACGGCCTGCTGCGTGCAGTGTGTATCTATCTGGCACACTTCGCATACGTCCTGGGTGAAGATCACGTCCGGGGAAATCTTCTCCAGCAAAGGCTCGTCTACATAATAAAGACTTTTCCCCTGCGCTTTGGAAGCGGAAAAGATGCGGTCTATTTCCTCACTGCTGTAAGTATTTCCTTCCAGTACATACCGCACTACACGTTCTTTTTCCGCCAGCGCAACGGGCGGGCATTCGAAGGTTACGCCCTGTAGCATATGCTGCAGGCCCATGTCGTAGATCATCTGGGTAGCTGCGGGGAGGAAGGAAGAAGCAATCATGGTAAGCAGTTTAAAATAATAAAAGAAGGGCCGGCCATTCAGCCAGCCCTTTGATGATATTAACGGACGGCCAGCGCCGGTATCTTTTTTTCCATCAGGGCAAACAGTCCGAAGAAGATGCCGCTGAATACAAGATTGCTCAGCAGCGTGTTTTTCAGGAAAGGCAGGCCCAGTTCATAACACCTGAGAAGACCGGCAAGATCACGGGTAAAGGGTTTGCCGGTGGTAATGTCGATGCTGAATTCGCCCATGAAGGTACCGAAGTCCGCAAACAGCCAGTGTACGATAGCCGCCAGGAAACAGGCCAGTACAATATTTCCCACGCGCATCTTTTTGATCACCAGCTGCCCGATGAGCACGCTGGCGGCAAAACCGATATAGACCCAATACCAGCCGCTGAACAGGAGATTGCCGTGTGAGTAGGCTTTGTACACCGTCTGCATCATGATCACATCGCTGAGGAAAAGCGTGAGCAGGGGAAATACATACCCTTTCCATTTATCCGCGAAACAAGCGCCGCCAAACAGCGCCATGGCGCCTACCGGCGAGAAGTTGGAAAAGGGCGTGATATTACCGGCAGCGGTGATCCGCAATACGCCTGATACGATAATGAACAGCAGCAGTACAAAAAAACGCGGCTGTAAACTCTTGATCGACATCTGTTTGAATTTAATGATTACAGTGTAAAGGACACTCCCGCGGCTACGTTGAAGCCTAACACGGAGTAGCCGTAAATTTCCCAATATTTTTTGTTATTGGTGATGTTATTTGCGTTGAAAAATAAGTTAGCCTTCGGCGAAAAACGGTATTCCACGTATGCGTCCAGGAGGGTGTAGGCTTCCAGCTGTACAACCTGCATCGGATCGGGGAAAGGCGGATAATACTGGTCGTAGCGGCTGCCGATGTGGCGGAGGGTGCCGCTTACAAACAGGTGTTTGGTAACCTGGTAGCCTACGTTCAGTGTGCCGGTATGATTGGGGCGGCGAACGAGGTTGTTGTAGGTCGTGTCTTTCCCGGGAGTATCCTGCGTGGTTACTTCTCCGTCCACATAAGCATAGTTTGCTTTGATGTTCAGCCCTTTGACAGGTTGTACGGCCAGTTCGATTTCCAGGCCTTTATCGTGCTGCTGGTTGAAGTTTACGTACTTGTTGGTAGCCGGGATAAAGGCGATCACGTCTTTCAGGTCGCGTTTGAACACCACGGCGCGCAGGTCTATCCTGTCGTTCAGCAGGAAGGTTTGTGCACCGGCTTCATAGCTGGTGGCATGTTCCGGTTTCAGGTCTTTGCTGCCCCAGATGCTGTACAGGGAAGTGAGGGTAGGCGCTTTGAACCCGGAAGCGATGCTGGCGAATATTTTCAGCTTGTCAGAAACGAGATAGGACGGGTTGATGGTATACGTGAAATTGTTCCCGTATTGTGAATGCATGGTATACCGCCCGCCCAGTTCAAAACTGAAGCCATGCAGGTTTTTGATAAACAGCGCTGCGTAAGGGCTGGTATTGTACATGTCGCGTACGCCGTAGGGGGCGTCGAATGTGGTGTCGAACATCTGCGACTTGCGGTATTCCAGGCCCACCATGGCTTGCAGCCAGTTGGTAAGGTCATAGTTTGCATACAGTTCCGCGAAATAAGACCGGCCGTCCAGGTCGGTAACGCCCCATGAGCTTTCGTCGCGGCGGGTTATTTTCTGGTAGGCAAAGTTTCCGTGAATCTGTCCCTTGCCGTTGAGGTCATAGTCACCGCGGATGCCGGTGTGGATCAGTGAGGATTTGTTGTTGTTCACAATTGCGTCTACGAAAGGCCCGCCGTCATACAGGCTTTTATAATCGCTGTAAAACAGGAAGGGCCGCAGTTTCAGCTGTTCGGTGGCCTGGATGCCTATGTTCGCCATAAAGGCGTTTTGTTTGATGCCGTCACGGTCGTAAGCGGGATCCTTGAGTGTGTCTGGCGCCGCTGCTTCGGAGATACCGTCTGTTTCATAGTGCGTGAAATTGACGTTGTAATCCACGTTGTCCTGCTGGCCGCGGAGGCCGAGCGAGCCTTTCAGGCTGCGGTTGCTGCCCCAGACGAGATCGCCGTATGCGCTTATGGGTTTGCCGCTGCCTTTTTTAGTGATCACATTCACTACGCCGGCGATGGCGTCCGCGCCGTACATAGTGCTTTGCGTGCCGCGCAGTATCTCGATGCGTTCTACCTGGTCCACAGGCAGTAGGCGGAGGTCGATGGCGCTGCCGGTAAGGCCGGTGGCGTCCGCTACGGGAATGCCGTCCATCAGGATGGTCGTGTATTGGCTGGTGGCGCCACGGAAATAAAGTTCGCGGTTTTTACCGGGGTTGGAACCTACCCCGTTGATCACGATGCCGGCTTGTTCATTCAGTACGTCCGCTACGGTGCGGCCCTGGCTCTGGGCGAGCTGCTGGCTGGTGATCACGGAAAGTACCTTACCGGTTTCACTTTGTTTTTTAGCAAATTTGGTGGCTGTAACTACAAAGGTGTTCAGTTGTGAGACTTGCGCGGAATCTTGCGCGGAGGCTGCATAGCATATAGCCAGCAAGCCGAAAGTAAGCATTGAGCTTTTCTTTTTCATGTACGTTAATAGGTTGAATAAGTGCAACATGCTCTCTGCTTTCACCCGAAGCAGGGAATGGAAGGTAATGCGGCAGGTCTTCTGGCTTGCCCGCTTCCCGGAGGTACCTTCCCGCCCCGGGTTATCGGGGCAGTGGCTGGAGGATCCCGGAAAACATCGCGCTGCCGGGGAGGCAGGCGGCGGGTTTACAGCTACGGGGATAGCTCCGGATTTACACCGGATTCCCTATTAATGCCCGATCAAAATCAGGGGCAACCGTTTACCGGGGGCAAACCTACGGATATTTTATGTAAATAACCGGTTAATCGGTTATCTTGTAATATTATGAGCATCAAACCAAAGCTGGGCCCTTTTGACCTTACGATGATAGTGGTAGGGCTGGTAATAGGGATGGGTATTTTCAGAACGCCGGTCAGCGTAGCCCGGGAAACCGGCACTCCTTCTTTGTTTTTTATGGTATGGATATTGGGAGGCCTGGTTACCCTTTGCGGGGCGCTCACCTACGCGGAAATAGGCAGCCGTTACCCGGTAGCCGGAGGGTTTTACAAGGTGCTTTCTTATGGTTTCCATCCCGCTTATTCTTTTATGATCAACTGGACGCTGCTGATATCCAATGCCGCATCCATCGCCGCCGTGTGTATCGTGGGGGCGGAGTATATCGGCCCGGTGTTATTGCCGGAAACCATCCAGCACGAAGGTGGCCGCAAGGCCATTGCCATTGGCGCAGTGCTCATGCTGTACCTGATCAACCTGTCCGGCATACGTATGAGCGCCAGCTGGCAGAATGTGCTCACCGTATTTAAGATCACCCTGGTGCTGCTGTTATGCCTCGCCGCTTTCAGCAACAACGTGGCGCCTCCCCAAGCAATGGCTTCCGCGGCTTCGCCGCATAGCTGGGCGTATATTTTCGGAGCCGCGCTGGTGCCGGTTTTTTTTACTTACGGCGGTTACCAGCAGACCATCAACTTTGGCAGCGATGTTAGAGAGCCCGGCAAAAACATGCCTAAAGCTATCATGCTGGGGATCGCAATTATTTTGCTGCTGTATATCACGGTGAACTATGCGTACGTTAAAGTGATAGGTTTCGAACAGCTGAAAAATACCGATGCATTGGCTGCGCGTATGGCCGGGGCGTTTTTCGGGGAGTACGGCTTTAAAGTCACCAGTGTGCTGCTGTTCCTGTCGGTGCTGGGTTATGCGAATGTGAACCTGATGTCTAACCCCAGGATGTATTACGCCATGGCTGAAGACGGCGTGTTGCCGGGCATTTTCAAAAGAGTGAACAGCAAAACGCAGGTGCAGGAAGTGGCATTGACCGTATTTACCGCACTGGTGATAGGCCTGCTGTATTTCCTGAGCAACTTCGATACGATCATCCGTTATGTGATGCTTTTTGATTCGATCGGGCTGGCTTCGGCCGCAGCCACTATCTTTGTGCTTCGGAAAAAAACAGCACACCTGGATGGGACGGGTATTTACAAAATGAAACTATACCCGCTGATCCCCGCGTTTTTTATTACCGTTTATCTTTTTGTAACCGTCAATATTTTTATAACAGACCTGAGCCAGGCATTGGGAGGAATGGTGTGGTTTGTAGCAGGACTGCCCATTTACATTTTTATGAAGTATGTCGTGCGGAAGAAAACATAACCCGCGCAGGTATTAAATCAGACTATGGATTTATCTTATATTATCAATCAGCTAGGAGAGGACCGGGAATTGTATTTTAATGCCATAGCCCCGCCCATTGTGCAAAGCAGCAACTTTGCGTTTGATACGGTTGCGGATCTTCGTGATTTGTTGCAGGATGAGTACAAGGGATTTCTTTACAGCAGGGGCAACAATCCCACGGTGGATATCCTCCGCCAGAAACTGGCCGCGCTGGATGGAGCGGAAGATGCACTGGTGTTCGGCAGCGGCGCGGCGGCAATATTCGTATCCGTGCTTTCTCAGGTGAAGCAGGGGGATCATGTGGTGTGTGTGCAGGACCCTTACAACTGGGCACGGCATATACTGGAGGACCTGCTTCCGCGTTTTGGCGTGAGCACTACATTTGTGGACGGCGTTTACACGGAGAATTTTGAAAAGGCCATCCGGCCCAATACGCGTCTTATATACCTCGAGTCGCCCAACTCCTTCACTTTCGAGCTGCAGGATATTGAAGCCATTACCAGGCTGGCCAGGAGCAAAGGCATCGTCACGATCCTGGACAATAGCTACTGCACGCCGCTGTACCAGCAGCCGGGCCGCCTCGGCGTGGACCTTTGCCTGCAATCTGCTACCAAGTTCATCAGCGGCCACAGCGACACAGTGGCGGGTGTGCTCACGGGCAGCCGTGAAATGCTCCGTAAGATATTCGTGTCCGAATTCCTGAGCGTGGGCAGCACGATAGCGCCTTTCTCCGCATGGCTGCTGCTCCGTGGCCTGCGTACGATGGAGATTAGGTTGAAACGCAGCCAGGAAAGTACACAGGAGATCTGCCAGTGGCTGAAAAAGCAGCCGCAGGTGGAGAAAGTATTTTATCCGCTGGACCCGGAATTTCCGCAATATGAACTGGCGCAAAAACAAATGAAAGGCGCCGCGGGCCTCGTCACTATCCAGCTGAAAGCAACGGAAGCGGCGCAGGTGGAGCGGTTCTGCAATTCGTTGAAGAATTTTTTAATGGCGGTAAGCTGGGGCGGGCACGAATCGCTCATTTTCCCGGCCTGCGCCGCTGTGCCCGAAGGCGGCTTCAGCGCGGATCAGCCAAAACACCGGATGGTGCGGATATACATCGGGCTGGAAGAGCCAGGGTTCCTGAAAGCCGACCTTGCGCAGGCACTGGCGCAGATTTAGCAACATAGACATTACGTTATTATAAACGAAGAGGCGATCCTGTGCAGGATCGCCTCTTCGTTTATGCTTGTAACATTCCGGTTATCAACCCGGCATGCGGCTGATATATTTATCCATTTCCTTGATCTGGCTCACGATCTGTTCGGTCGTAGGCTTCTGCGCTTTAGCACGGCGGAAATAGTCTTTGGCGGTTTTGAAATCGCGGCGGCTCATGGCAATGGAGCAAAGCGTCAGCAGCGCGGCGGCGGTATTTTCTTTATCGGGCAGGCCCAGCTTGAGGGATTTTTTCAGGTTGGCATCCGCCGTTTTAATATCATTTTTCTGGTAAGCGATGGTGCCCAGCTGGAAGTACTGCATGCCTTCATACTCTTTCATGGGGCTGCCGGTCTTGATGCTGGCCTTAACGGCTGCTTCGGCCTTATCCAGGTCCTGGGTGTACATGGCCATATTGCTCTGCATCATGTAATAACCTGAACGGATCGGTTTGATGAGCAGTTTGGGGAAACGGATCTGGTTCAACAGGCGGCTGGCCGTTTCCACATCACCGGCTTCCACCGCTTCCTGGATGAGGCGCATGGGGCCGAACAGGAAATGCGTTACGATACAGATCAGGGCCAGTACCAGTACAATGGAGGCTTCCCACCAGCCAAAGGCAAAACCAAGGGCAATACCGCCTGCCAGGAGCAGGAAGCCCAGGGGGAGACGGTATTTGATAAATAAGTTAAATGCTTTCATAATAATTCTAAAAACGAAGGGCAAAGATACAATAAGAAAAAAGGAAAAAACGGGGCAAAATATGCCAGCGCTTTTTCCTTTTACTGTTTGTTTGAATATTTTCTTATTGCCTGCTGAATGAATATACTACATAAGCAGTTTTTCCTTCATAAGATACCGGCGCACGCCATGTCATGGAAGCGTTGTCCGCACTTTGCAGTTCCACGCGGTAGCCGTCCGTTATGTTTTTAGCTTTTACCCCGTCCGCCAGCTCCTTGAACTGGATCATGATCACGCCGCCCTGGTTGAGGGTGCTCCATACGATGTTCTGCATGCCGGTAGGGCAGTCTGTACTGGTGGAGGTAAGCGTGTAGGAACCGTAGCTGTTGCTGGGGAGTACCCAGTTGCTGCCCTGCAGGCAGTCCGGGGGGATATTGGAAAATACCGTTTTGATCTTGGCCGTTGCCGGCAGACCGTCGTAGCTCACATTGTTCAGGGTCCATTTGCCTGTTGCGCTTTTGCGCATGCCGCTGGCCGTAGGTGCGGAGGCTCCCTGTTGTGAAGCGCAGGCGCTGAACAACAGCATGGCTGCCGCGGATACCATAAACAGGCGGGTCAGTTGCTTTATCATTTTTTGGATGTTTAGTGCATAGGTAACAAATTTCCGGCCAAAAGTGTTGCATATAAAATGAGAATGGGCACACGCGAGGTGTGCCCTTTGGGGAACAATGTGATGTTATGGGTAATAAAATTTTGGGGCTACCTGCTGCAGGTATATAAAACAGTGGACCTTTTTATAACATTCCGCGATGAATTGTATGATGTCGTTATTTGTTTGACGGGATACCCCTGTTATTGTATTCACTGGTGTGTGGGTATTAACACGCATGGTTCAAATTAAAAATGGTTTCCGTTTATCGCTGCCGGTTCCGTTTTATTCTCATGATATTTCCGTTCCTGTTACGGTACAAAATTGGGGAACTTAATGCTGGTGCACAATCACATAACGATGTGGTTTGCAACGGAGCGACGGGGGATGACCGGTAAGCCGGGCGGGTGAGTGGAGGGAACAAGATGCCGTATTATACCAGTTTGTCCCTGAAAGCCTTTGCTACTGCTTCTGATTTGGAATTGACGTGTAGTTTTTCGTAAATCTTTTTGATGTGGGAGCGCACAGTGTCTATGGAGATGAATATTTCCGAAGCGATCATTTTGTAGCTATACCCGTTCACAAGCAGTTGCAATACTTCTTTTTCACGTTCTGAAAGATTGTACAGTTCATTGCGGTCAGTGGGCTGGCGGGCAAACAGGTGCAGCACCTGCCGGGCGATGGAAGAGGTCATGGGCGCGCCGCCGTCGTATACATCCTGGATGTAGTCAAGCAGTTTTTCGGGGGGCGTTTTTTTGAGAAGATAGCCGTCCGCCCCCGCTTTGATGGCTTCAAACACATGTTGATTGTCGTCAAACACGGTGAGCATAAGGATAGGAAGCTGGGGGTACTGGCCGCGGACAATGCGGAGGCCTTCTATGCCGTTGGTGCCGGGCATATCAATGTCCATCAGGATCACGTCGGGAAGAAGTTCGCTGGTCTGCTGCAAAATGTGGTCGCAGTTTTTGAATGCGCCGCATACTACAAAATTCTGTACTCCGTCGATCAGTAATGTTAAGTTCTCCCGCAGTTTAGTGTTGTCTTCATATAACACGATTCGGATCATATCCAGGTGTTGTTGTGCTTCATAAAGGTAAGCCGCCGCCGGCATCCCGTCAATCACATGCTTATGTGGTAGGGAACATCAGTGTGATCACCGTTCCTTTCCCGATCTGCGACTGTATGCTCAGCTGCCCGCCCATCCGGTAAGCCCTGCGCTGCATATTCATCAGCCCGTCCCCTTCCCCGGCCTCATTGACATTAAACCCGATGCCATTGTCCTGCACACGCAGTACCAGCTGGCCTTTGCGCAATTGTATGCGAATGTCCGTGAAGGTGCAATGGGCGTATTTGGCAATGTTCGTAATGGTTTCCTTGTAGATCATAAAGAAGTCGTGGCGGCTTTCCAGCTTCAGCTTGCGGCTGTATATCTTTTCGTCTATGGAAAAGGTGAACCCGATCTGCCGGGCTTCCAGCATACTGGTGGTGAACTCGCGCATACGGGCTATCACGCGCGGAGTGCTGTCATTCAACGGATTGATGCTCCATACGATATCGTCCATGCTTTCCATCATACGCGTGGTGCTTTCCCCGATCTTAACCAGGAAGTCCTGCGTTTTGCTCATATCCTCCTGTACTGCATTGCGGCGGGCCATGCTGCTCATGATGTTGATAGACGTGAGCGTGGAGCCCATATCGTCGTGCAGGTCGCGCGCAATGCGGCGGCGCACCTGTTCGGTGGCCAGCAGGCGGTTCACTCTCAGGCGGTGTATCACGTAGATGAGCCCGCCGGTCAGCAGCGCCAGCACACCGTAAAACCATCCCTTCTGCCATACCGGCTTCTGGATGAGGATCGTCATGGTGGTGATATTTTTGGTAGCCAGCCCCTCGCCGTTCTCGCAATACACACGGAAAGTGTAATTGCCGGGGGAAAGATTGCTGTAATTCACATACTGCCTTTTATTAGCCCTTATCCATTGGTTGTCGATCCCGTCCAGCCGGTAATAATAAGTCAGGTTGTCCTGCTCCAGGTAAGCCAGCGATGTGTAGCCGATGGTAAAGGTGCAGTTCTTGTATTGCAGCACCATACTGGGAATGCCGTCCGCCACCATGGGGCTGTAGGACGGTTGCACGTCTTCTCCTGTTTTGAAAAAGTGAATGCGTACATCCGGCGGTCTTTCCGGCTCGAGCAGGCTGTCCGGGTAAAAGGTGATCATGCTTTTGGTGGAGCCGAATACCACATGGCCGCTGCGCAGCCTGCAGGTGGTGGGCAACTGGAATGTCTCGTCCGCCACGCCGTAGTTGCGGCCGTAATGCACCACTTTACGGTTGACCAGATTTACTTTGCCGGCGCTGAAGTTCGTGGTGAAAAACACGGCCTGGTTATTCACCGGCAGCACATTGGTAATGATATGCACGGGCAGGCCATGCTCTTCGGTGATCGTGTTCAGTACTTTACCGGTGGTGATATCCAGCAGGGAAATGCCCCCGCTCGCGATCACCAGCCTGTCCGCGCCCATCGGGCTGATGTTCCGGATGTTGTTCCCTGGCAGCGGGTGCCGCGACTCGTTCACCGCGTAACGCTGCAGGATGCGGCCGGCGGTATCCATCTTTAGCAGGCCGTGTCCGGAGGTGCCTACCCAGATGTTATGATGCCGGTCCGCATGAAGGTCCTGGATATGCTGCCACAGAAAACGGCCCTGCCGGTACAGGCCGTCCGTCCAGGTACGGATGGTGTTGTGTTTATAATTCCATTTGGCCAGTATGCCCCATTGCGTGCCCAGCCAGAGATTCCCGTCGGGGTCCAGGGCGATGCTGCGCACGGTGCGGTTGTCCAGCGCGTCCAGCTTGCGGTATTCCACTTTCCAGCCGGCGGGGTTCACCAGCAGGAGGTTGGCATGCTGGGCGCCGATCACCACCCGGCCGTCGGGCAACAGCTGCATGCACCAGAGCATGTTGTATTTAAAATCCGAAGGATGTTTGAGTTGTTTTTTGAGATGACTGAGCGTGCTGTCGTATATCAGCAGGCCCTGTCCCCAGCTGGTCACCCATACGTCTCCGTTCGGGTGCTGCCAGATGTCGGTAGCTTCCAGCAATGGCCAGGGGCGATTGTCTGTAGCGGGTTTGAAAGGTGTAGTGCGGAATTGTTGTTTGTTGTAATTGAAAATGAATATACCGTTACTCGTGCCTATCCACATGTTCTGCATGTTATCTTCCTCGAGGCAGAACATATCTGTATAGTCCAGCCCATACCGGGCAAACTGGTCGCGGGCAAATTCCTGTGCGGTGCGGCCGTTATCGGAAAAGCGCCACAGTTTATCTCCTGCGCTCCATACGTTGCCCTGCTGGTCTTCCATCATAAAGGTAAGTGCGCCGATGTGCAGCAGGTCGCCGCTCAGCTTGCCGGAGAGGAGATCGTAGTGATGGAAGTCCGGGTGCTCGGCCTGGTAAGCCCAGGTGTTGATGTAAAGCCCCTGCCGGCTATCGCCGAAGAGGCGGGTGATATTTTTTTGCAGCCCCGGCACATCCAGGGCGGGGATATGATCCGGGTTGTAGCTGGCGGTATAGCAGGTTTTCTGCGAAAAATCCAGGAGGGCAAGGCCTTTGTCTGTACCAAGCCAGAACTGGTGCGTGACGGAATCTTCCGCCATGCTGCATACATTAAAGCCGCGGCAGTTGGTAAAGAGCCGGGAAAAAGGCACAAAGGCCCGGGCCTTTTCGTCCAGCAGGAAAGCGCCGTGTTCCGCGGTGCAGAGCCAGATGCGACCTCTGCTGTCCTGGAAGAACTGGGTGGCCCTCACGGCGGTGTTCTCATACCCGATCAGCGGTACTTTGTGTACTTCCTGTTTTATGTAATCGTAGGTGACGGCGCAGGTGCTGAACATCACCCAGAGGAGATTGTCTTTTGTTTCCAGTATAAATTTGGCTTCTTCCTGCGCGATGCCGGGTATTTCCAGGAAAGGGAAATATTCGAACTGCCGGCCGTCGTAACGTTGCAGGCCACCGTCAGTGCCTACCCACATAAAACCTTTACGGTCCTGGTATACGGTATTCACGTAATTGCTGCGCAGCCCGTCTTCCACTGTGAGGCGGCTGTACAGGTGGCGCTGGGGCATGGCATGTGCTGCGTATAACTGGAGCACAAACAACATGATGGTAAAGCGGCAGATATCCTTAAGGGATGCTTGCATAGTGAATTGATCCCTCAAAATTAAACGCTTTGATCGGTTATTCCGACAGCTCATCCGCCGAAATGGCGAATTCACATCTTTATGTGGTTGAAGTTCTGTATGAGCTGTATACCTTTGCTGTGAACGGAAACCAGGATATTGGCCCCAAAAGATATTCAAGCCATTTACATTTACCGTGAAACCTGACTAGCTGTAAAGCCTGAGGGGGAAACTATGCTGTAACAGATAGGAGAGACCTCCCTTATGGGTGCGGGGCAGGGTATCTGCATCGGGTACCTGCACTCCGCGCATTTAAAAAGGAATTAAACTGCCTTATAGGAATATGCTGCTAATATAACGGGCGCGAGCTTCAGCTTGTGCCTTTTTCTTTTATGAGGTGAACAGGTTATCAATCTCCGCCGCCGCCATCACCGCCACCACTATCACCGCCGCTGTCGCCTCCGCTGTCACTCCATCCGCCGTCCGCGCCGCCACCGCCTCCGCTGCCACCGTCGTAGCCATCGAAACCTGAATGATGCGAATGCCCGAAATCTGATCCGCCATCTGCCCATAAACCACCCGAAGCGCCGAAAGAATCGTTGCCGGAATCCGCCCCGTTGCCGTAACGCCTGGCATTGCGGCGTGTCAGGTAAAGGATCACGATGAGGGCGATAGCGGGAAGAGCAAAGTAGATCAACGCAGTCGGCACAACAAAAAGGATAGGAATCAACATCATAACCATGAGTATCTATTTTTAAAGATAAACATTCTTTTCCCGCAGATTCGTTATTTTACAGGGAGGTTCCATATTCTAAAACCCAAGGATCATCATTATTCATGCCGGGTACCTATGACCAAGGCGAGGACCTGACCCGTTACTGGGAGGCCGTTTTGCAAAACGATACACGAGCATATGCGCACATCCACGGCCATTTGCACCCGGTCCTGTTCCGGTACGCGCTTGCCATGCTCAATGATGAAGACCTGGCGGAAGACGCGGTGCAGGAAGTGTTCATCCGTATCTGGTACCGGAAAAAAGAGACCGGCCCCCTCCGCAACGTACGCGCTTTCTTTTTCACCGCGCTCAGGCGGCAGGCACTCAACCAGCTCAGGGGCGTCAGGTCCATGCAGATATTACACACAGAAGAGCCCGACATCGAATTTTCTCCCGAAGACATTATGATAGCCGCCGAACAGCAGACGGAGCAGCAGCTGAAACTCAGCCAGTACCTGAACCAGTTGCCCAAACGGCAAAAGGAAGTGATCTACCTCCGCTTTTACGAGGAGCTGACCTACCCGGAAATCGCGGAGATCATGAAGGTGAATTACCAGAGCGTGATCAACCTGGCGCATAAAGCCATTGCCCAGCTGAGAAATCTGATGGGGCAGGTACCGCTGTGGTGGCTGTTTTTCAGGGTAATGACCTGATTTTTCAAAAAAACTTGACAAAAAGAGAGTATCAAACGGAATATATCGGTGTCTTCTATAAAAACACGTTATGGAAGATCAGCCTTTACCGCAGGACCCCGGGAATACGCCCTTCCGTTTCCGCCGCCGGCAGGTGCCGGAAGCGCAGACGCAGGAAAGCTGGCGTAAGATCGAATCCCGGCTCAGCACCCGGCGCCCCGGCCTTATCCGCCGCAGGATCTGGAGGGCAATGGCCGCAGCGGTGGCGCTTCCTCTTTTGGCTTACGCTTCATATTTTATATATTGCCAACTCGTTTCCGGCGGAATGACTGAATACCGCACCGCTTACGGAGAGATCAGGCAGGTCTTGTTACCGGATAGTTCCCTCGTCTACCTTAATGCTAATTCTACCCTGCGCGTCCCTGAAGAATGGAACGCCGCGGAAAGCCGTGCCGTTTGGCTGGAAGGAGAAGCTTATTTCGAGATCACGAAAAAGCCCGGCGCGGGTAATGCACGTTTTATCGTGCATGCCAAGGAGATTGATGTGGAAGTATTTGGAACGAAGTTTAATGTGAATATGCTCGGCGCGCGCACCACCGTATCCCTGAAAGAAGGTAAGGTGCAGCTCACGGCCAATGCCCCCATCAGCCAGGGCCCGAAAGTGATCATGATGAAACCCGGTGACGAAGTGCTGGTGGATAAAGACGCTTCGCAGCTGAAAGAAGCTGTGAATACAGAGCTGATCGCAGACTGGCGCAACCATCGTTATCATTTCGAAAATACATCCCTGGCCGATATATCCGCCATGATAAAGGCCAAATTCGGATATGAAGTTATCATCGCCGATCCCGAAATAAAACAGAAGTGGATCAGCGGCGATCTGTATGCTGAAAACATAGAACAACTGAGCAGGGCCCTTTCCCTGACAATGAACATCGAGATCGAGCAGAAGGACCAGCAGCTGATATTCTCCCTGAAGGAGCAATAGCCGTCCATCAAAACAGTAAGGAACGAGAGAACTGACAGTCTTTGGAAAAAGTCTGAACGCCCGAATAATGTCAACCAAAATAAATTTTGTTTTACCCGCATTAAAATTCCCATATTATGAACGCTAACTATTTGCTGCGCAAGACCTTGCTGGTTGCGGCTTTTACAGCCGCCGCCAGCGGGTCACATGCTGAAACCCGGCAGGATGTAGCCTTCAGCCGCAAGCCGCGGCCGGCCTGGCAAAATACCGCCGAAGACAAAATGCAGCAGAAAACACTCGTGCAACTCCTCAAGGAAATCCACAAAGATTACAAAGTAGACCTCCTCTACGAAGCCAAAAAATTACCCAAAGTAAAAGTGAGCTTCACGCCTTCCTCGTATGAAAATGTGGAAGAAATGCTTCGCGCCCTGCTGGTGCCGCATGGCCTGCAGGCGCAGTCCGTACAGCCCAATACCTGGGCCATTGTGCCACTGAACGATAGTAAGGCTCCCCGCCCAAAGTCCCCCAGCCCCGCAAAGCAGGAGGCCAGCGGTGAGGAGCAGTCCGCACAGCCGTTGCTGAGGCTGAACGGCGCTACCAGTATGATGGTGAGCGGCGCCATGGTGGATACGGTTCGTAAAGTGCGTATCACCGGCCGTATCACAGACGGGGAAAATGGTACGCCATTGCCCGGGGTATCCATCCAGGTGAAGGGGGAAATGCGGGGCACCCAGACGGACGGCGATGGAAAATACACCCTGGAAACAGCAGCGGGCAAAACCCTCCAGCTGTCACTGCTCGGTTATGAATCGAAAGAAGTGACCGTTACCTCCAGCAGCAACATAGACCTCACCCTTGATGTATCCAACCGCGACCTGAACGAAGTGGTAGTGGTAGGTTACGGCAGCCAGCGCAAAAGCCTGGTGACCGGCGCCATCTCTTCCATCAAGGCGGCTGAAATATCCACCGTTTCTTCCAGCCGCATCGAGCAGGCTTTGCAGGGAAGAACCGCCGGCGTAACCGTACTACCCGTTTCCGGCTCGCCCGGCAGCGCCATGCGTGTGCGCATCCGTGGTACAGGTTCCAACGGCTCTTCTGAACCGCTCTATATTATAGACGGTATGCGCGCCGGTGGCATCGAATATCTTGACCCCTCCGAGATCGCTTCCGTGGAAGTGCTGAAAGATGCGGCATCCGCGGCGATCTATGGGGCGGAAGGCGCGAACGGCGTAGTGATCATTACTACCAAAACCGGCCACAAAGACCTTACACCGCGCATCGATTTCAGTATGCAGTACGGCAGGCAGAGCATCAAAAACCCCATGAAGATGATGAATGCCGAACAATACAGCCAGTACCTGGAAGATGCGGGCGTAACCGTGGACAGGCCCAATCCGGCCGACTGGAAAGGCAAAACAGGCACCATGTGGTTGGACGAAATTTCACAGAACGCCCCGGTACAGCGGTATGCGCTGAACATCAGCGGCGGCAGCGAAAAATCCTCCTACCTCATCGGCGGCACCATTTACGGGCAGGACGGTGTGATCGGCGGAGATAAAGCGCGCTTCAACCGCTACACCGTGAGGCTGAATACGGACCACCAGGTGAAACCCTGGCTGAATGTGGGCAACAGGCTGAGTTACGCTTACCATAAACGCAACGGTGTAACGGAAGATTCCGAATTCGGATCCGTGATCAACAACGCGATACTCCTTGATCCCATCATGCCGGTAGTGTATACCGGCGCATTGCCGCAGCGTGTTCAGGATGCTATTTCCGAAGGCTATTCCCTTATCAAAGACCCGCAGGGCCGCTATTACGGCGTGTCCGACTATGTATGGGGCGAAGCCGGCAACCCGCTGGCGCAGATGGACATCACGCACAACTTCACCACGCAGCATAAAGTAGTAGGCAACATATTCGCGGAACTGAAGCCTATCGAAGGCCTCACCGTCACCAGCCGCTTCGGCCTCGACGCCGCTTTCCAGCGCAATCACGCCTGGACGCCCACCTTCTGGTGGTCCAGCGTACGACTGAACACCGCCGCCGGCACCCTGGATAACAATGAAAACTGGTACAACTGGCAGTGGGAAAACTTCGCCACCTACAGCCGCAAGTTCGGGCATCACGACGTTAGCATCATGGCCGGTATGAGCTCCCTGCGCCGCGGCTACGACAGGCTGAACGGTACCACCTCCGGCATGTTCCGTGAAGACGATAAGTTCTCCTACCCGGACTTTGTGCCCGACGACCAGGACCGCCTGAACGGCATCGCCACACAAACCTCCATGGTGAGCTATTACGGCAGGATCCAATACGACTATAAAGGCAAATATCTTTTTAACGCCATCCTGAGAAGGGACGGATCTTCCCTGCTGCCGCCGGCCAATACCTGGGGTACTTTCCCCTCATTGTCCGCCGGCTGGGTAGCCAGCAACGAAGGGTTTTTCCCGGACGGTGTGATGAATTACCTGAAACTGCGCGCCAGCTGGGGCCAGAACGGCAGCATTGCAAATATCAGGATCGGGGACTGGAAGTCGCTGATCACTACGGAAGGCATCGGCTTCCCGGATATTGACGATAATTTCCTGGTGGGCGCTGAGCCTGCTGGCCTTGAAAACCCCTACCTGAAATGGGAAGCAAGCGAACAGCTGGACTTCGGGGCAGACATGGGTTTCTTCAACAACCGCCTGAGCGTGGTGGTGGATTATTATAACAAACTCACCAAAGGCCTGCTCACACCCGGCACCGTACCCGGTTTTGTAGGGAACGTGCTGCACATTGTGAACGGTGGTGATGTGAGGAACAAAGGCTGGGAATTTGAAGTGAGCTACCGCAATGATAACAGCAGCGCCTTTAAATTCGAAATAGGTGCGAACCTTACCACCATCAAAAACGAAGTAGTATCCCTGAATGAATTTGTGGACCGTATACCCGGCAGCGTGGTAGGCACGGGCTGGCAGGCTTCCTGGTTTGAACAGGGTTACCCCATCTGGTATTTCCGCGGCTTTAAGACAGACGGCATTTTCCAGTCACAAGCCCAGGTGGATGACTTCCTGAAGAACTATACGACGGACCAGGGCATTAAAGTGGGCGATCCTGTCCCGGTGGATACCGACGGGAATGGGGTGATCTCCGAGGGCGACTACCAGTTCATCGGCAGCCCGCATCCTGATTTTGTATACGGCGGCCGCCTCACGATGTCTTACAAGGGTTTCGACCTGATGGTGCTGGTGCAGGGCCAGAAAGGGAACGACGTGCTGATGGGCTTCAACAGGATTGACAGGCCCACGGCCAACCGCCCCGAGTTTTTCTGGACGGACCGCTGGACGCCTGAGAACAAAAGCAATTCCTGGTTCGCACCGAACTCCGGCAGCAAATACGCCTACAACAGCGACAAAATGCTGTTCGATGGTTCATACACCCGCGTCCGCCAGCTGCAACTCGGCTATACCCTTCCCGAAAGCCTGCTGAAAAGGGCGCACATCCGCAACGCGCGTATCTACGGCTCGCTGGACAACTATTTTACATTCACCAAATACAAGGGAATGGACCCCGAGGCTGGCAGCAATGACAATAACAGTCTTGGTATTGACCGCGGCGTATACCCGATTCCCCGCACAGCAATCGTCGGCCTATCATTTAGTTTTTAACCTGCAATCCAATCAATCATGAAACGAAACATCATTCAATATACGATCGCCGGAATGGCCGCCCTGTTGCTCAGCAGCAGCTGCGGCAAGAGTTTCCTGGACCAGGAGATTCCCGGGCGCACGCCGCTGGAAGATTATTATAAAACGGACGCCGACGTACTGGCAGCCACGTATGCGGCTTACGACTTCCTCCAGGCCGAGTATAACTGGGGATGGGGCAGCCCGCTGCTGGTAAAAACATTCCCGTCGGACGAAGGCAATGCCGGCGGCAACGATCCCGGCGACCAGGGACATTACCAGAGCCTGGACGACTTTACGACCGATGCCCAGAACCAGGGCGTGCTGTGGGTTTGGCGGGTGAATTATTTTGGCGTGTACCGGTCAAACCAGGTGATCAACCGCGTGAAGGGGGAAACCGATCTTCAGAAAAGACTGGTAGCCGAGTGTAAGACCTTGCGCGCTTATTATTATTTCGAGCTTACGGCCCTCTGGGGCGATGTGCCCCTCGTGCTCGGCGATCTGAAACCTGAGCAATACAACACCACCAAACGTACGCCCCGTGCCGAAGTATACGCACAGCTGGAAAAGGACCTGCTGGAAGCCGTTGCCATCCTTCCGGTGAAAAGTGCATTGCCGGCGGCACAGCGTTTCAGGGTATCCAAAGGAACGGCGCAGGCGCTGCTGGGCAAAGTATATCTCTACCAGCAGAAATGGGCCGAAGCGGCGGCGAAGTTCAACGACGTGATCGTGTCCGGCGAGTATGACCTGGAAGACAAATTCCCGGCAGCCTTTTCAAAACAGGGTGAGTTTGGCGTGGAAAGCGTATTTGAAGTGCCCTTTTCATCCAGCAAAAAATATAACTGGGACAACTTTCCCTGGGACCGTTTCAGGCAGATCGAAAGCAATATCCACATCAAACTGATGGGCCCGCGCGAAGAACCTTACAAAGCCATGCCGGGCGATTCGCTGCTGGGCGGCTGGGGTTTTAACCTGCCCAAAAAGAAATTATACGATGCCTATGTGGCAGCCGGTGATGTGGAGCGCCGCAAAAACACGATCCTGTCCCTCACGGAGCTGAGGGCCGGCGGCGGCGAATGGAACGCCACCAATGTATGGGACTTTGAAGGTTACTGGCAACGTAAATACGGCTCTTTTTCCACGCTCACCACGGACGAGGGCGGCGCGGTAACGGACCTGAACTACGGCACCAATACAAAACTGATCCGTTATGCGGATGTACTGCTGATGGCTGCTGAGGCCTATTACCGGTCGAACAACGAAGGCCGTGCAAGGACGGAGCTGAACAAAGTACGGGTAAGGGCAAAGCTGGGTGAGATACAGCCTGCCGGGGCCGCGCTGTTTGAAGCGATCGTGAATGAAAGGTTCCTGGAGCTGGCGTTTGAGGGTTTCCGTTACCTGGACCTGGTGCGCTGGGGCAGAGCTGCAACTGAGCTGGCGCCGCTGGGTTTCAGGGCCAATAAAAACGAACTGCTACCGATCCCGAATGAAGACGTGCGGGTGGGCAACCTTGAGCAAAACCAGGGGTACAACTAAGTTTTTTTGATAAAAGCGATATATAAAAGTAGATGTTAGGTAAAAGGGCCGCCTCTCCAGGCAGGCCCTTTATAATTAGGGTTATCGCGGGATTCGGTTGGTTTACAATAGGTTGTATAGGTTGTACGGGGGCACGAAGCCATATGCTGCACGGGTGCAGGTATACGGCAATGCATATCCGCATACGCGGAAATGTATGGCATACAAGGGCCGGTTTTTGGGCCGGCGCCTGTAGGGTTTATGCTTGTTCTTCCCCTACTTCCTCTTCCACTTCAGCAGCGAGCTGATAGGTGGGGAAGGAGCGTTGGGGGAGGAATTCGAGGAGATCCTCAGCGGAAGGCTCGCGGTGTACGGCATGCAGCATTTCCCCCTGTCCGCTGATGAGCCAGCGGATATTACATTCCGGGAAACGGACAGCAATGTCCGCCACGATGTCCACACTCGGTTTTGCACCGTGCGACCGGAACAGGCGGGCGATCTTTTCGCAGCTCTTGTAATGCAAAGCGCGGCTGAAGGCAGTAGTACTTAAGCCTTTATGCTCCAAAAAGCATTTTAGTCTGGTTGAAATTGATTCCATAATAAAAGAAGAACTTACTGTGGAAAAGACACCAAAACCGTCATAAAGGGTGAATTTTCCCGAAAATTATTTTTTCAAAACGATTCACCCTTCACCTACCAAAAACCACTCTTTAGTATAGAACAGCATCCGTAATGTTGTTCCCATCCGGTTTACGGAAGTTGAAAAACCCGTAAAGGCTTGTCCGGCGGAATACTGGATAATCGTACGTGAATAACTCGCTGGCCGGCCTTTCATTCGTCCAAGCCCCAATTCCGGACAAAGCCTTATGAGTGCGGCCTTTTGAGGCAGCATTTTACCTATATCCGCCCGGGCTGTGATGAATCAGAGCGAATCGGGGCGGTGTTTTGCCGTATAAGCAGGTGAAGGGAAGACAGTGTTTTGATACACACTGTCAGGGATGAACGAAATATCCCCCCATGTGAAAAATGTTAATGAAAAGGAGCAGGCAGGTACGGGAAAATGTTAATGAAACAGGAATAAAACACGTGCGGATATACGGAATGTGAATCGTTGCGGCACGTGAAAACATATACCGGTCAGGAACGAATCAGCGGCAGATGGAATTGCAACCGGTTGATAAAATAGTCTCATGTCTAATGTATGCATATACCGGAGGGTGAATTCTTTCACCCTTCTTTTTTAGAAAAAAAATATTACTGTTGTTTGATTGAATAATCGGGGCCGGAAGGCCCCTTTTTTATTCCCGCCCGGGATAAAAGAAAACAGCGGGTTCCCGGATTGGGAATCCCGCTGCATATAACGGTTTTTCCAGAGGAGCTGATTGTAATGCCACGAATGTATACAATCACGCCATCATCCGCTACCATACTGAAATATATTTGTTCATATAAAGTGTGAAATATTTCAATTTGTACGAATATTCACTATTTAAGCGTGTATTTTACCCTACGGTTGCTCAGGTCTTTCCTTTTTCGTACTTTTTCACCGGATTCCACCCACCACGTAAAAGATAAGCAAACTACAGTATCATGCATTATTTGACCAGGTCAAAGCTCTTATTGTTTTTAAGTGCCGCAGCTTTAGCGGGTATATTAGCCGAGGGCTGCAACAGCCGCCGGCCGGTGGACTATAGCTCGGAAGTAAAGCCCATCCTCAATAAACATTGTATCAGCTGCCATGGCGGCGTGAAGCAGAGCGGAGGTTTCAGCGTGCTTTTCAGGGAAGAAGCCCTTGGCAATACCAAGAGCGGCCACCCCGCCATCATCCCCGGGGATGCGGACGGCAGCGAGTTTATCCGCCGCCTCCACAGCAAAGACCCGAAAGAGCGCATGCCCTACAAAGCCGCTGCGCTCAACAAGGAAGAGATCGACATCCTAACCCGCTGGGTGGACCAGGGGGCCAAATGGGGCGATCACTGGGCCTATGTGTCCCCTTCCGAGCCAGACTATACCCCTCCCGCCGCAACCGCCGGGAATGAGGCTGAAAATGCCGGGAAAGGGGGTGTGGACCATTACATCGGTCTCAAACTCGAAGAAGAAAAACTGGAAGCCGCCCCCCAGGCGGACAAGCCTACCCTTCTGCGCCGCCTCAGCCTGGACCTTACCGGCCTTCCGCCCACGGACCAGATGATGCAGTCCTTCCTCGCGGATAATTCCCCCGATGCCTACGAAAAAAGGGTGGACAGCCTGCTGGCCTCGCCCCATTACGGCGAACATTGGGCCTCCATGTGGCTGGACCTCGCAAGGTATGCGGATTCCAAAGGGTATGAAAGGGACGTGCGCCGCGATTTCTGGCGTTACCGGGACTGGGTGATCAACGCGTTTAACCAGGATATGCCCTACGACCGGTTCACCACCGAACAACTGGCCGGGGACCTGCTGGCCAACCCGACAGACAACCAGCTGATCGCCACCGCCTTCCACCGCAATACCATGAACAACGACGAGGGCGGCACCGAGGATGAAGAATTCCGCGTAGCGGCTATTATAGACCGGGTGAACACCACCATGGAAGTATGGCAGGGCGTCACCATCGCCTGCGTGCAATGCCACAGCCACCCCTACGACCCGTTCCGCTTCCAGGATTATTACAAGCTCATGGCGTTTATAAATAACACCCGCGATGAAGACACATACGGAGAACATCCCAAACTGCGCCTCTACGACAGCGTGGGCCTCCGCAAGATCGACTCCATCACCACATGGATCTCCAGGTACGGGAATGCCGGTGAGCTGAAAGAAACAAAAGACTTCCTCCGCACGCTGGAGCCAAAAATACACGCCCATAACGCTGACGAATATATCAACGGTGAGCTGGCCGATACCAAGTTTATGGCCATCCGCCACGGCGGCAGCTGCCGGGTGAAAAAAGTGCCGGTGAACAACCGGAACAACCTCCTCCTGAAATACTCGACCGGCAGAGACGGCGGTTCGGTGGAGATACGCGACGGGAATGTGAACGGCCCGCTGGTAGCAAAAATGCAACTGCCCAAAGGCAGCCTGGTGCTGGACATCCCCATCACCCCGATGGAAGGCGTCCGCAACCTGTATTTTATTTTCAGGAACAGCAGCCTTGGCCCGCTGGAATCGGTGTGCAACGTGGAATGGTTCGCCCTCCGCAACGACCTGCCCGGCAAAGGCCAGCCCGGCTACAAACCGGTGGAAACCGCCTTTATGCAGGCCGTGAACGCCAATCCTGAAAGCCTCCCCGTGATGGTGGAGAATCCCAACGAAATGTTCCGCTCCACGCATACTTTCGAAAGAGGCAACTGGATGGTGAAAGGAGATGAAGTAAAACCCGACGTGCCTGCTTCCCTCAATCCCTTCCCCACCAATGCGCCGCGCAACAGGCTGGGCCTCGCGATGTGGATCACGGATAAAAAGAATCCGCTGACCGCCCGTGTGATGGTGAACCGCTTCTGGGAGCACCTGTTCGGCATCGGGCTGGTGGAAACGCAGGAAGACTTCGGCTCACAGGGTTTCCTTCCCTCGAACCCGCAGCTGCTGGACTATCTTTCTTACCGTTTTATGAACACATATAACTGGAGCATGAAAAGCCTGCTCCGCGAAATGGTACTCTCCGAAGCATACAAACGCGATTCCCGCAGCACGCCTGAGCTCCAGGAAAAAGACCCGGCGAACCGTTACCTCGCCCGCGGCCCGCGTTTCAGGCTCACGGCGGAGCAGGTGCGCGACCAGGCCCTGGCTGTAAGCGGACTGCTTAGTAATAAAATGCTCGGCGCCAGCGTAATGCCGCATCAGCCGGAAGGTATCTGGCAGACGGTGTGGAGCGGCGATTATTGGAAAATTTCAGAGAACGGCGACCAGTACCGCCGCGCATTATACACTTTTATCAAAAGGACCAGCCCATACCCTTCTGTGATCACCTTTGATGCAGGCAGCAGGGAAGTGTGCCTCCAGCGCAGGATCCGTACGAACACGCCTTTGCAGGCTCTCGTAACGCTGAACGACCCGGTGTATGTGGAAGCCGCCCGCAACCTGGCCCTGCGCATGAAGGAAACCGGCGGGGAAAATGTAAAAGCATGTATACAGGCCGGTTACAAACGGGCCATGTTCAAAGACATTATCCCCGGTAAAGAAGCCGTGCTGGAAAAACTGTATACACAGGCCTACACGAAATTCGGGAAAGACCCGAAAGCCGCGGCTGCTTTCCTGCAGGCGCCCGAACCGAAGAAAGGCATGGAACATATCGCGGCGCTGACCGTGGTGGCCAATGCAATTTTGAACCTGGATGAATTCCTCTCCAAATCTTAATGCTCATGTCAGAGAAGATTATACAAGAAGCGAATGAAAGAGCGGCGAAATACTTTTCCCGCAGGCACTTTTTGCAGGATTGCATCACAGGGCTCGGCGCTACGGCCCTGGGTTCCCTGCTGGGCGGCTGCAATATTTTTTCCGGCCCGGGCAACGGCGCTATGCCGCAAAGCCTGAACCCGCTGGAACCGCGTGCCCCTCATTTCCCGGCAAGGGCCAAAAGCGTGATCTACCTGCACATGGCAGGCGCTCCCTCGCAGTTGGAACTGTTCGATTACAAACCGGAATTACAAAAACTGCATAACCAGCTTTGCCCCCCTTCTATCCTCGAAGGCAAAAAATTCGCGTTTATCCGCGGGGTGCCTAAAATGCTGGGCCCGCAGGCAGTGTTTGCCCAGCATGGCGAAAGCCGTGCATGGGTAAGCGATCACCTGCCGCATTTTTCGAAGATGGTGGATGACGTGAGTTTCCTGAAAGCCGTGCAGACGGACCAGTTCAACCACGGACCCGCGCAACTGTTCATGCACACCGGCAGCGCACGCCTGGGCCGGCCCAGCATCGGCTCCTGGGTGACGTACGGTTTAGGCTCTGAAAACAGCAACCTGCCGGGTTTCGTAGTGCTCACCTCCGGCGGTAAAACGCCCGATGCGGGTAAAAGCGTGTGGGGCAGCGGTTTCCTGCCTTCCGTTTACCAGGGCGTGCAATGCCGTTCCAAAGGCGATCCCGTACTGTTCCTCACAGACCCTGAAGGCATGGACCGCGATATGCGTTATCAATCCATACACGCCATCAATGAAGTGAATAAGCTGGAATACGAACGTTTCCAGGACCCTGAGATACTGTCCCGCATTTCGCAATACGAGCTGGCTTATAAGATGCAGATATCCGTGCCCGGCGTGATGGACATCGCAGACGAGCCGGAATACATTCACCAGTTGTACGGCACGCAGCCGGGCAAGGAAGCCTTCGCGAACAACTGCCTGCTGGCCCGCAAACTCGTTGAAAAAGGCGTGCGTTTTGTACAGCTCTTCGATTGGGGATGGGACGCGCATGGCACCGGCGAAGACCTTTCCATCGATTACGGCCTGCGCAACAAGGCCCGTGAGATAGACAAGCCTATCAGCGCCCTGCTGATGGATCTGAAACAGCGCGGCCTGCTGGATGAAACGCTCGTAGTATGGGGCGGTGAATTTGGCAGAACGCCCATGCAGGAAAACCGCGACGGTAAAGAAATGCCTTACCTCGGCCGCGATCACCACGTAGAAGCATTCACCATGTGGATGGCCGGCGCCGGTATCAAAAAAGGAGGCAGCTGGGGCGAAACAGACGAAATAGGCTTCGCTGCCGTAAAAGGCAAAGTAGCGGTACACGATATTCATGCCACCATGCTGCAGCAGCTGGGCTTTGACCATGAGAAACTGACCTACCAGTTCCAGGGCCGCCCGTTCAGGCTTACGGATGTGGAAGGACACGTTATTCATGAAATTTTAGGTTAATTAATTATGTCTCTGAACAGAAGGAATTTTTTAAAACAGACCGTGGCCGTCAGCGCCGCATCCCTTATGACCGAAATAACAGCCGCTGCGGCGCAGCCCGCATTCAAAACGTCCGCCGCCGCAGGTTTTAAACTCGTCGTATTGCAAACGGACTGGGGCTTCCCCGGTTCCCGTGATGAATATTGCCGCCGCGCCAAAGAGGCGGGGTATGACGGTATTGAATTGTGGTGGCCTACGACCAAAGAAGCGCAGGACGAACTGTTCACCGCGTTAAAAAAATATGATCTGCAAGTCGGTTTTCTCTGCGGAGGCAGCGGCAGCGATTATGCCAAACACGCAGCCGCATTTGAGGCTGCTGTAACAGCCGCTACCAGCCAGCAGCGTCAGCGCCCGCTGTACATCAACTGTCACTCCGGGAAAGACTTCTTTACGTTTGAAGAAAACGGCAAACTGATAGACATGACGGTGCGCATCTCCAAAAGCTCCGGCATACCCGTATACCACGAAACGCACCGTTCCAGGATGATGTTCGCCGCGCATATCACGCGCAAATTCATCGAAGCCAAACCCGATCTGCGCCTCACGCTGGACATTTCCCACTGGTGCAACGTGCACGAATCCCTCCTGCAGGACCAGGCTGAAACCGTGGCCAAAGCCCTGGAAAGGACCGGCCACATCCACGCCAGGATCGGCCACCCGGAAGGCCCGCAGGTGAACGACCCGCGCGCGCCGGAATGGGAAGGCGTGGTAAAAGCGCATTTTGCATGGTGGGATGAAGTGGCGAAAATAAAACGCGCCAAAGGTGAAGTAATGACGGTACTGACGGAGTTTGGCCCCGCGGATTATATGCCTACACTGCCTTACACAAGGCAGCCCGTGGCGAATCAATGGGACATCAACGTGCATATGAAGAACTTATTAAAAGCGAGATACGGGGGATGATGATATTATTGCAAGGAAACTGGAGCCTGTTCATCGGGCGTTTCCACCCTTTACTGGTGCATTTGCCCATCGGCATGCTCATTATCGCCTTTATACTGGAAGTGATGAGTAAGAACCGCCGCCTGACCGTGCTGAGCGCGGCTGTGCTGCCCGTGCTGGTGTTTGGCGCACTTTCCGCCATCGCCGCATGTATAGCGGGATTGCTGCTGTCTTCTTCCGGCGGGTACGACGAAGCCGCGCTTGACCTTCACATGTGGATGGGCATAGGCGTTGCGGTGATCTCGGTATTGCTGTGCGTGTTCAGAAGATACGCGCTTTTCAGGAAAGCCTGGCTGCCCATATCTTTCGTGATGATCGTATTGCTCTCCGCCGCAGGGCACTTTGGCGGCAACCTCACCCATGGCGAAGATTATCTGACCGCTGAGTTTCCCCTTGGAAAAGGCGCGGCCGCCGGAGCCACAACGGCTATTGCCAACCTGAACGAAGCAAAAGTATACGATCAATTGGTAAGGCCTATCCTGGAGCAGAAATGTTATTCCTGTCACAACGAAGCCAAGCTGAAAGGCGGCCTTCGCCTGGACGGAATGGACCATATCCGCAAAGGCGGTGAAAACGGCCCCGTGATAAAAGACAGCGTACCGGAAGCCAGCGAATTGTACAAACGCCTCATCCTCTCCGAAGCGGACGACAAACGGATGCCTCCTAAAGGCAAACCGCAGCTCACTCCGCAGCAGCTGGAGATATTGTACTGGTGGATAGAGCAGGGCGCGTCTCCGGATGCGACCGTTAAGGATCTTCACCATACACCAAGGATGCAGCTGGTACTGGAAGGCATGCAGCCCTCAGGCGGGTCGGACGTTCATCCGTTTATGCCGCAGGAAGAAGTAAGCGAAGCCTCCCCGCAGGATATAGGTGCGCTCGAAAAGATCGGGGTAAAAGTGATGCCGGTAGCGAATGAGAATGGTTTTGTGATGGTAAGCGCCGTGAACGCATCAGGGTTTGGCAACAAAGAAGCCGCTTTGCTGCTGCCACTGAAAAAACAGATCGTCTGGCTGAAATTATCCAACACCCAAACAGGGGACAGCGCCTTAAAAGTGATCTCGCAACTACCCGAACTTACCCGCCTGTATCTTGAGAATACACCGGTAACAGATGAAGGGCTGGTGCACCTGGCTAACTGCAAACAGCTGAAATACCTGAACCTGGTGGGCACAAAGGTGACGGACAAAGGAATACTGCTCCTGCAAAAGAACGCGGCGCTGAAAGAATTGTTCCTTTACAAAACCGCCGTAACACCCGCGGCCCTTTCACAGCTCCGCAAAGCTGTTCCGGAAATGGCTATCGATACGGGAGGTTACCGGATGCCCGCGTTGATCACCGATACGCTAGTGTACAGGAAACAGAAGTTATAGGTACAAAATATCAAAGGCCGTCTCAGCGAGACGGCCTTTTCCGTTTACGATTATCACACTTTTACAACCTCGGGTCCACCGGCTCGCTTTCCAGCGCCAGTACGCCAAATACGCATTCATGCACACCCTTCAGCGAATCTTTGGATACGAACCTTTCCAGCCCTTCCAGGCCAAGTACAAATTCCCTGAGCGCCAGGGAACGTTTGGCGGATAAACCGCGCGCTTTCAGGCGTTCAAGGTAAGCGGGAGTGGTGTATTCCGGTCCGTAAATGATGCGCAGGTATTCCCTCCCCCTGATCTTGATAGCAGGCTGGGCAATACCACGGGCGTGCTGGTGCAGGTATTGGTAGGACTTTACTACCATTCCTTCGCCGCCTTTGCCCGTCAGCGTATTCCACCATTCAGTGGCTTCAGTTACCTGCTCTTCGTCTTCCAGGTGCACGACTTTAAAAGGCGTGGCCAGCAGGATGTTTTTGTCTTCTTCACAGAATGCGGCGATCTCATCCATATGCCATTCATGGTCCTGGTGAAACCAGGTTTTACCGGCGGTGGCCATGATGTGGAACGGCGCGAGTTTATAATCGTCCAGGCTGTTCACCGGCCAGCAGTATTGCCTGTAGGCGTCAATGAATTGAGTAGCCTGCTGGTGTTTCAGGCTGTATTTTTCCAGCAGCGGTGCTGCTGCTTCATTTTGCCGCAATGCCTGTACGGCGGCGCTCAGCGCATGTGTGGCGGCTGCGCCGGTGCTGGCGTATTGTGTTTCTATCAGGCTCAATGCCTTTGCGCTCCAGGGCATCAGCTCGCAGTCGAAGCAGGCCCAGTCCGTATTGAATTTTTCATAAAAGCCGGAAGCTGCAAGGGCTTTGTTCAGCCTTTGCAGTAATGCCTGCTCCATGTTTTTGTCCGTGAAAAAGGAACGGCCGGTACGGGTATACACCACGCCGATGCCTTCACCTTTGATACCAAAGGTTTCTTCCACGGCTTTTTCATCTTTTGCCACGATCACTACCGCGCGTGAGCCCATGTGTTTTTCCTCGCAGATCACTTTGGTTACGCCCACGCCCCTGAAATAACTGAATGCTTCAGCGGGATGCTCCAGGAAGTCCGGTAGCTTGCTGGTTTCCGCGGGGCTCATCGTGGGCGGAAGGTAGATCAGCCATTTCGGGTTTACCGCAAAACGGCTCATTACTTCCAGCGCCGCGATCGTATGCTGTTCGCGGATGGTCACCGGGCCGCCGTACCTGTTTTCGATCAGCATCTTGCCGTTGAAGTCCGCGATGTTCAGCACGTCATCATGCTGTTGTTGCAGCGTGAGGCCGGAAGGTGGCATATGCAAAGGCCTTACGGGCTCGCAGTATATCTCTTTTGCTTTTACGGATACCAGGTCTTTTTCAGGGTAACGGAGAGCGGTAAGGCTTCCGCCGAATACGCAGCCGGTGTCGATATCTATCGTGCGGTTGAGCCATTGCGGGGAAGGCACGGGCGTGTGGCCGTATACGACCATGGCTTTGCCGTTGTAATCCGCGGCCCAGTTATGTCTTACAGGCAGGCCGAATTCGTCCGTCTCACCCGTGGTTTCGCCGTAATAGCAGAATTCCCTTACTCTCCCGGAGCCACGGCCCTGCATTTCTTCTTTCAGGCCGGCATGGGCTACCACCAGCTTTCCGCCATCCAGCACATAGTGGCTTACGAGGCCGTCCAGGAAGGTTTTTATTTCTTCAAGGAACTCCGGCGTTTCGGCGGAGAGCTGGGCTACGGTCTGTTCCAGCCCGTGTTTTAATTGCACGTTTTTACCGTTCAGCCATCTTACGAGTTTCACATCATGGTTGCCGGGCACACAAAGCGCCGCGCCTTCTTTTACCTGTTTCATGACGAGCTTCAGCACGGCCGGGCTGGCCGGCCCGCGGTCCACAAGGTCGCCGAGGAATACCAGGCGGCGGCCTTCGGGATGGCGCCATACGCCATCCGTTTCGTGGTAATTCAGTTGTTGTATCAGCTCCACGAGTTCGGTATGGCAACCGTGTATATCGCCAATGATGTCAAAAGGCCCGGTTTCGGATTTCAGGTTGTTGAACAATGGTTCGCGGCGGATGCTGGTAATGGCGGCCACTTCTTCCGGGTTCCTCAGTTCATGGATGTGGCGGAAACCTTCCAGTCTCAGGCGGCGCAAGCCTCTTCTCAGCAGCGCCGTCTGTTTCGGGATCACGTGTGCGCCAAAGCTGCGGTCCGTACGTTGAGCATGGCGTTCTGTACACACCTTTTCCGGCATATTCAGCACGATGGCTACGGGCAGTACATGAAACTCGCGGGCGAGGCGTACCCAGTCCGCGCGGTCTTCATCTCTTACGTTCGTAGCGTCCACTACGGTGAGCAGGCCATGTTTCAGGCGCTTGGAAATAATAAACCGCGCCACCTCAAATGCGTCTTTGGAGAATTCCTGCGCATTTTCGTCGTTGCTCACCATTGCGCGGCAGGCGTCTGATGATACTATTTCTGAAGGCAGGAAGTGCTGCCGGGCAAATGTCGATTTGCCGGACCCGGAAGCGCCTATCAGTACGACGAGGCTCATCTCGGGGATGTTTAATATGTCTTTATGCGTGTGCATAGAATGCTGTTCTGATCTTTCTTAAAACGTCCTCCGCTTTCTGTTCATCCGGCTGCGCGGGCAAAGCGGTGGCTGCATATACGCCTTCCAGCGTTTTCATCTTTTCTTCCACCATGGCCATCAGCTCTTCAAACTCATACTTCCCGCTGCGGATGCCGAGCAGGAAATCACGGTCATGCCGGAACACGATCACGCCCTGGCCTTTACCGATCTCTTCCGCCATTTGCAGCAGCCGCATGGTGTGCATCATATGTTTGGCGTCATATTGTTTGCCATGGTCCATGGTGGCCTGGTAACGCATTTCATTCCGTTTCTCCAGCCAGATGCCGTACTCTTTGTATTCCCGGCAATACACGGAATAACCGTCTTTGTTGAAGGTCATGACCGCCCGGTGCCGTATGCCTTTCGGGATGGAAGTAAGCTGCACATCGTCCGCCGATTCACCGGATACAATGCCTTTCAGCGGTATGTCGTGCCCGTGGAAAAGCAGGTAAGTGTCCCGGAAATGATCGAGGCAGGTGAGGCCGCAATCCTGCTGCCGGAGGTTGTTTGTCTGGAGCCATTCCGTCAGGGGAAGGCTGCCGTTGCCATCCAGTACATAACAAAAGTTCAGCACGCCCATCCGCTCTTTGGCGACGGGTTTGTTGATCTTTTTATTCAGCCCGCGGGCTTTGCTGATCTGCGTTTTGGCATAACCGGCAAAAGTGTCGAAGCAGAGGCGCGACAGGTAATCTTCCGGCCTGATAAGGTCCATCAGCGGATGACGGAACAAAGTGTTGGCGCCGCCCGTGCTCAGCAGTTCCAGGATATTGGGATTGTTTTTACACAGCAGTTCCATGAACCGGCCAATCTCGAAATACACTTCGTCATTGGTTTCATTCGCCACCTGCGGGGTGTATTGCATGCCATACAGTTCCTGCTGCGGAAGTACAAAGATGCCTTTGTAATCCGTGTCCGATCCCGGGATGTTCAGGTTATAGGCGTTGCTTCCGCTGATGCATTTCAGCAGCAGGTGCTGCGGTTCCCGCATGAGTTGTTCGTACGTCACGGCCGGATATATTTTCTGAATAAATTATCAAGGTCTGCCAGGTCGCCTTTCTGGGCGGGGATTTCGCCGGCGCGTTCTTTACAGGCGTCCAGCGTGTCTTCCAGCCAGGTGTGCAGCACGGGCTGCGCGGGTATCAGCGTTTTTTCCGTGGAGGATTGTTTTTGTTCCAGCAGCCGGTCGATGGCTTCCTGCCAGTTTTCATCTTCCACTACCGTGCGCAGCAGCCTGAATTCCATGGGCGGCAGTATTTCGTACCGCTGTATCCACAGGCAGGCGAGTGCGGGCCTGAGCGCATAAAAATACCGTTTCAGCTTCATGTCATTTCCACGCAGATCATTTTCAAATGTATTGATGGCCATGGAAAGGTAATGGTGAAAACCCGCGCGCAGCGAAAAGAACGAAGGCATTCTCAGCGCCATGTCGTCCATAAACGCGGCGTGCTGCTGGTACACAATGGGTGATTGCAGCCATTCGTACAGCGGTACATTGGATTTATGAAACAACTGGAGGGCCTTGCGGAGGTCCCATCCGCTGATATCCAGCACTTCATTCACGGGCAGCTCTATCACATCACGGCGGTCGCGGATGGAAAGATAATCAGGCTGTTTGCCGGCATAAATAAAACGTACGTCAAAGTCGCTGTCTGTGGACGCAAAGCCCCAGGCCCTGCTGCCTGATTCGCAGGCATAAAGGATGTGCACATCGTGCTCCGCTTCTATCTGTTTCAGCTTTTCCTGTATGATCGTTTCCATCAGTCCGTGGTTTTAGAGAATATACCCATCTGGCTCAGCGCGCCCACTTCCGGGTCTTCTTCGCCAAGGGGCTTGAATGAAACGGTATAACCATGCTCCTGCGCCACCTGGCCGGCCCACTCGCTGAACTGTGCGCGGGTCCATTCAAAGCGGTGATCGTTGTGACGCATTGTGCCGGCTTCCAGCGATTCGAATTTTATATTGTATTCCGCATTGGGAGTAGTAACGATCACCGTGCGGGGTTTGGCGTGGCCAAACACGACTTTTTCCAACGTAGCCAGCCTCGGCTCGTCCAGGTGTTCTATCACTTCCACGAGCGCGGCGGCGTCATAACCATGAAGGCGCTCATCCCGGTAGGTGAGCGAGCCCTGTATGAGCTGGATGCGTTGCTGCTGTTTTTCAGGCAGGCGTTCCAGCTTCAGCTTGTCTTTGGCAATGGTGAGGGAATGATAGCTGATGTCCATGCCGAGTATGCCGGTAAACTGTTTTTCGTTCATCAGCAGGCGCAGCAATTTGCCTTCACCACAGCCAAGGTCCGCCACGGTGGCGGCGCCGGTAGCCAGCAGCTCGTCCTTTACAGCCTGCAGGCGTACGTCGTGCATACGCACCCTGACAGGAGAAGGCGTTGTCGTTTCTTCTGTTTCCGCTGCGGGTTCTTCTTCCTGCAATATCTGCTCAAGCGCCTGGTTTGCCAGGCCTTTCTGGTGTTTCAGGAAGCGGAGGATGATCAGTTCTTTTTGCGGATGTGTTTCCAGCCAGTCCCTTCCTTTTTCCATGAGTTTCTCCACTTCCTCTTTTCCCACGAAATAATGTTTATCGTTATCGCATACGGGAATGAGTATATAAAGATGCTGAAGCAGCGCCTGGAGCGTGAGGGTATGCGTGAGCTTCAGTGAGAAGTAACGGCTGTTGCCCCATTCGGGAAATTGCCCGTCCAGCGGATGTTGTGTGCACTGCACAGTATAACCCAGCGGTTCAAACAGGCCGCGCAATACATTTTCACCGCCGCGTACCGGCAATACGGGAATGTTCACTTCAAGATCAAGGGGTACGGAGACCATCTCAGGCTTGTCTTTGCAGCGTCCGTTCAGCGCACTGGAAAATGCTTTGGCCAGTGCGCCGCTGAGGAACGAACTGGCGGCGTAAGGCCGGTCGTTCACATATTGCTGCAATGCAAAATCATTTCCCGCCGGCCCGTTTTTACGGACGAGCGAAATAGGATCAATGTCGAGGAGTAATGCGATGGTGCATTTCTGCGGAGATACTTCGGGGTAAAAAATGTGTGCGATGCCTTGTGAAAATTCTGTCTCCTGCACTTTGGCAGGGTGTTTATGCATCAGGTAACTGAGATCATCCGCGGGATAACGGGTGTTGGTAATAGTTAATAACATGGTTTTGGGTATAGGTCGGTCTTATGTTATAACATGGTTCCGGGATCATTGCCCGGAACCATGGATATACATCAGTTTTGCTGTCTTTGCTGCGGTCTGCCCTGGCCACCACCGCCGTGCCACTTGCGTTTGTTGCCGCCGTTGCCGTTGCCACCGTTACCGTTTTTCCGGCCGTTGATCTGCTGGCTGGAAGACTGGCGCATCTGCACCGCGGGTGCGGGCCTTTCGGCTGATTCGCCGGCGGGGAACGGGTGATTGCTCACCACGGGAATGCTCTGCCCGATCAGCTTGGTGATATCTTTCACGTACGGTCTTTCTTCCGCTTCGCAGAAGGAAAGGGCGATACCGCTTGCGCCGCCGCGGCCTGTACGGCCAATGCGGTGCACATAAGTTTCGGGTACGTTGGGAATTTCGTAGTTGATCACATGGCTCAGGTTGTCCACGTCAATGCCGCGTGCGGCAATGTCCGTAGCCACCAGTACGCGGATGCGGCCTGCTTTGAAATCAGTCAGTGCGCGCTGGCGCGAGTTCTGCGATTTGTCCCCGTGAATGGCGTTTGCCTGGATGCCGGCTTTGCTCAGCTCTTTGGCTACCCTGTCCGCCCCGTGTTTGGTACGGGTGAACACAAGCGCGCTCGCGATGGACGCATCTTTCAGTACATGGATCAGCAGGGAGCGTTTGGAACTTTTGTCCACGTAATACATCTGCTGCTCTATCTTTTCCGCCGTGGAAGACACCGGTGTTACGGCTACTTTTTCGGGATTGGTCAGGATAGAGTTTGCCAGGCCCGCAATTTCATTGGGCGTGGTAGCGGAGAAAAACAGCGTCTGTCTTTTTTCCGGCAGTTTGGTGATCACTCTTTTTACGTCGTGAATAAAACCCATGTCCAGCATACGGTCTGCCTCATCCAGCACAAACTGGCGGATGTAACGCAGGTTGATGTGGCCCTGCTGCCAGAGGTCCAGCAGCCTGCCGGGCGTGGCGATCAGGATATCTGTGCCCTGTTTCAGGGTTTGTATCTGTGTATGAGCGGACACGCCGCCGAATATCACGAGGTGTTTGATGCCGGTATGGGCGCCGTAATCCCTGATATTTTCCGCTATCTGGATGGCCAGCTCGCGGGTAGGGGTCAGGATCAGCGTTTTGATATGCCTGTCCGGCGTTGCGGCCGCTTGTTTTTCCTGGTAAAGCAATTGCAGGATGGGAATCGCAAACGCGGCGGTTTTACCTGTGCCCGTCTGTGCGCAGGCCAGGAGGTCTTTCTGGGCCAGCACAACCGGAATGGCCTGGCTCTGGATAGGTGTAGGCGTAGTATAGCCCTGTGTTTCAAGTGCGCGCAGTATGGGCGCAATGAGACTTAATTTCTCGAATGACAATATGTTTAATTTAAGTTTAAAACGATGCTAACAATCCTGGCTTATAGAAGGGAAGGATGGCTAGATTGTATATCCACACATCATTTTAAGTGAACCTAACTGCGGAGGGAACGTATCTTTCTGCGGAGAGGGGATATAAGAATGGGGCAAAGGTACGGAAAATCACCGGATTAACGCACAAGGAAACGTTAAAAGCGGAAAGCACGCCTGTGCGGGCGCGCCTTCCGGTGCCTGTTCAAATCAAAAAAAGACATTGTTTAGTTGAAATTGGTGGAGGTGGCAAGCGCCTGCCAGCCCAGCATATCTTCTTCCACGGCGGAAATTTTCTGTTTGGCCAGCTGATAGGCATCAGGGCCCAGGAAAAGATGCAGGGGCGGGTTTTCGGATTTGCTCACGGCAATGATCACCTCCACCGCTTTTTCCGGATCGCCGGCCTGCGCACCGTCGATGGTTTGCGTGTGTGCGTCCTGTACCTCACGGATATTCGCATAGTCCGCAATGGGATTAGCAGGCACGGCGAGTGAACCGGAAGACAGGAAATTCGTGCGGAAATATCCCGGGCTCACGATCACCGCTTTTACGCCAAAGGGTTTCGCTTCCGCGGAAAGTGACTCGGTAAGCCCTTCCAGCGCAAACTTCGTGGCGCAATAGCTGCCAAAGCCGGGGAATGCGCCGGTGAAGCCGCCGATGGAGGAAATATTGAATACAAACCCGTCTTTTTGTTTGCGGAATACGGGCATCACATGCCGGATCACGTTCAGCGCACCGAATACATTCACTTCAAAATTATCTCTCACCTCTTTATCGGTCAGTTCTTCCAAACCGCCTACCAGGCCATATCCCGCGTTATTCACCGCTACGTCTATCCTGCCGAAAGCGGAAAGCGTCTGCCGGATGGAATTGTTCACGCTTTCTTCATCGGAAAGGTTCACGGCAAGGGGAAGGAAGTTCGGAGAGTCGCTGCCAACGGCCGCTTTTAATGCGTCCAGTTTGCGGGAAGTTGCCGCTACGCGTGCGCCGGAGGCCAGGAGTTTTTTTGCGAGTATCAGGCCAAAACCCTGTGAGGCGCCTGTGATATACCATACTTTTTGTAGTTCCATGGTGTGTGTTTGTTTTTTTGTTGACACAAAGCTACACCGGCATGGAGCCACAGTTGTTAATGATATCAAGCCAAAAGTTGTAAAAATCAAGCGGCCCTGAAAGTACGGGGGGTAAGCTGGGTTTTTTTCTTGAAGAAGTTGTTAAAATGAGCCGGTTCCTGGAAGCCGAGGCAATACCCGATCTCCGAAACGTTCCAGTCCGTATGTTTCAGCAAAGCCTTCGCTTCCTGCACCAGCCGCTCCGCGATCAGCTCAGAGGTGGATTTGCCGGTGGCGTCTTTCAGCGCCTTGTTCAGGTGATTGACGTGTACGGACAATTGCGAAGCAAAATCTATGGCTGTGCGCAGATTCACCTGCTGCATGGGCGATTCGATGGGGAATTGTCTTTCCAGCAGGTCGGAGAACAGGGAGGAAATGCGCGTGGCTGCGTTGGAATGCGCGGGAGACACATCAATCGGCTGCAGTTTCATGCCCATATGGATCAGCTCCATGGTATAATTGCGCAGCAGGTCATATTTGTACTGGTAGTCGGAACGGATCTCCGTCAGCATTTTATCAAAAAGTTCCTTTACCGCCGGTACCTGTGAAGCCGGCAGGAACACTACGGGCTGGCCGCCGGGCCTGAACAAAGGAAACTCCGTGAGGCGGGTGGCGTTGAAGTTGTGAAAAAAAGCATCGGTGAAAATGCAGAAGCGGCCGGACTGTTCTTCGCTCAGAGGCTCGCATTGATAAGGCACCTGCGGGTTGGCGAACATCAGGGCGTGTTCTTCCACATCTATGGTTTTATCTGCAAAAAAATAGCGGTTGCGGCCGCTTACGAGGGCCACTTTATAAAAATCCTTACGGCTGTAAGGAAGGGGTTTACCATGGTGGCCCAGGAACTCTTCCGCATCAAACACATTAAAATGCCCTACCTCCTTACCGATATCGGTGGGCATGGTCAACTGTTTGGCGCGGTAAAATTCTTCCAGGGACTGTATTTTTTCCATATATCAAATTTACGAAGAAGCGGGAAAAGCAAAATTCACGGTTTTTTTGATTAAATTTTGAAGACTTGGGTGATATTTAGCCGTTTTTCGGCACTATATGATAAATCGCATTCGTCATGGACCTTACCACAACATTATACCGGGAAGCTTTTCCCCACGCCGCGCGGGCCATCCGCCGGCTTGGCGGGGACCTGGACACGGCCAGAGACCTGTTTCACGATGCCATGATCATTTACCTGGAAAAGAGCCGGAGCGGGCATTTGCAGCTGGATTCCTCTCCCGTGGCTTACCTGGTGGGCATTACCAAAATACTGTGGCTGAAAACCAAGCGGCAGCAGCCCAGGAATGAAACGTTGGATTACCTGGCGCATTTTATTTCCATTCCCGAAGACTTTTACACGCATCCGGAAGAAGAACCCTTGCTGGAACAGCTGAAGGCCGCAGGTGAAAAATGCCTGCAATTGCTGCAGGCGTTTTATTACGAAAACATGAACATGCGGGAAATAGCGGAAACGTTCGATTACAGCAGCCCGCATTCCGCGACGGTGCAGAAGTACAAATGCCTGGAGAAAGTCCGGAAATCATTCTCAAAAACGCCTTGTTATGCGGAAACCATTGCTTGAGATACAGGAAGTGGAGCATTACCTCCTGGAAAAAATGCCCGCCGGGGAACAGCTTTTTTTTGAAGCCAGGATGCTGGCCACGCCATCGCTCCGGGCGGCGGTGGAAGAGCAGCGGCAGGCCCAGCGCCTCATCCGCCAGGCGGCCCGCGACCGGCAGCGGGCAAGGCTCTCCGGTATTTATGATCAACTGGCGCAGGACCCTTCTTTCGCGCAAACCATTCACGCCATCTTTTACTGACAAGAGCGGCGCAGGCCCCTTTCTCCCCTGCGCCCTTCCATCAAATTTACTGACATGACACTCATACCCACCGTCCTCGACGGCTCCACGCGGAGCGCGTACGACATTTACAGCCTTTTACTGAAGGAAAGGATCATTTTCATCGGCACCGCCATCGATGAGCACCTGGCCAATATCGTAGTGGCCCAGCTCCTTTACCTGGATAGTGAAAACCACTATCCCATCCGGCTGTACATCAACAGTCCCGGCGGCAGCGTATACGCCGGGCTGGCTATTTTCGACACGATGCGCATCTGCAAATCCTCCATCAGCACGGTATCCGTTGGGTTCACCGGCAGCATGGGCACCGTATTGCTTACCTGCGGCACGAAAGGGCAGCGGTACGCCCTACCGCATTCCACCGTGCATATGCATCCCACCGGCGGCGGTGCGCGCGGTTACACGGAAGACGTGCGCATCGCTTACCAGGAGCAGGAAAGACTGCAAAACCAGGTGTTTAAGATCGTAGGGGACAACTCCGGGCACGAAGTGAAGGAAATAGAGGAAATGTACCGGCGCGATAAGTTTATGACCGCGCAGGAAGCGAAGGAATACGGCCTGGTGGACGAAGTGCTGCCCGCGTCACGATGAATGGTCATGGATAAACTGGAAAGCTCTCCGCTCGGACCAGTAATGTTTCCCTGAAAAGGTCACAAAACCAACGTGGCCGCCCGTTGCGGGCGTTTCAAGATGAAAATTCGGATTGGCTTCGGCTTCCTCGTAAGGAAAACTTCCTTTCCCGAGGAACGGGTCGTCCAGCGCGTTGATCAGCAGCGTGGGAATGGATATCTGGTGAAGGAACTGCCTGGCGTTGTTCTTCGCCCAGTATTCCTCCGCATCCTTGTACCCGTGAATGGGGGCGGTGTATTGGTCGTCGAACTCGCGGAAACTGCGGATGGATTCATATCCTTCCAGCGAGATCTTTTCAGGAAACTGCCGGGCCTTTTCCTCCAGTTTTTCGCCCAGGGAGCGGATAAAACGTTTCATGTAAATGGAATTGTGGCTTTTTTCCATTTCATAGGCGCTGTCTTTCAGGTCCACCGGCACGGAAATGCCTACAGCAGACTTAATGCACGCGGGAATGGCGGCGCCTTTTTCGCCAATATACTTCAACGTAACGCTGCCCCCCAGCGAAAACCCTACCAGATGGAGATGCTCATAATCTTTTTGTACATGTGTTATTACAGTCTCAAGGTCACTTGTTTCCCCGCTATGGTAGAAGCGGAGTGCTTTATTGACCTCCCCGCTGCAACTGCGGAAGTTCATGGATACGGTATCGTACCCCCCTTCGTTGAAGATGCGCACCATCCCGGTCACGTATTGCCTTTTGGAATTGCCTTCCAGGCCGTGCAGGATGATCACCAGCTTTTTACTGCCGGTTTTGCTGAAATCAAGATCAATAAAATCGTTGTCTGCGGTGGGTATGCGGGTCCGTGTATACTGTGCCGGTTGAATCTTCCTGAAAAGGGACGGGAAGATGGTGAGCAGGTGCCGGTTCCTCAGGAGGACCGGCGCAGTGTAATCTGGTAGTGGTAATACCGGCATTTTTCAGTGAGCGTTTGAAGCAAAGTTAACATATTTATTTTTCGTCTAATAGCTGTTTCACTGAAACGTAATATGATACAATATTACCACCTGGAACTTTTGCCTCTCCTATACCTCTCGTATACGTATCCTATACGTACGGTATACTTTGGGTATAGGAGAATATAGCATCATTTGCCGCCCTAACCGGCCTCTAACCTACGTCTAACCTAGGTAAAAACCCGGTCTAACCGGCCTCTAACCTACGTCTAACCGGACCTTTGTCATGAGCATGACAATTAGCATCGGAAGACCTCCGGAGCCCCAAAAAGTACCCGCAAAATGCCCTTGTAACCTTTGTCTAACTCACCGTAACCTTTATAAAAGCCGGTGTAACCTTTGTCTAACCTTTATGTAACCTTTATGATTTTAGGGAAAAAAGCGCTGATCATTACCGTTGAAGTATAGATGCTCCATGGATACTCCTGGGATACGCCTGGGATAGTGTATGGGGAGTATATGGATGGGGGCACTTTTGTCATGAGCATGACAATCGGGCTTCTGATAGTAGTCTAATAGTAGTGATAGTGTAGTAGTAGAGTAGTCTAAGAGTAGTGTAATAGTAGTAGTGAAGTAGTAGCGAAGCTGTTCCTAAGCAGTACAGAAGTAGCAGACAAGTAGTAAATGGGTTTTTCCGGCTGTTCCGTCAGCAGGGGCAGCGTGACGAGGGTGCTTTTCATTGTAAAGGCTTATCAGGATAAAGAGTGACACAATATCTTAAATAAGTGCTTCAGTTTGATTAAATCGTCATCCTGCCTTATTTTTAACCGCATGAGGCAGATATTTTTTACGGGATTGCTGTTCCTTTTTACAGCCACCACGCTCAGCGCCCAGCAACAGCCGCAGTTCGCCGGCTGGCTGGCGTCGTTTAACACGATCAGGATACCTTCTTCGAAATTCTCCGTCCACCTGGACGTGCAGGCCCGCACCAGCGACAAATGGGAGTCATTCCAGACATTTATCGTGCGCCCGGGCATCAATTATCATGTGCGGAAAAATATGATCCTCACGGCGGGTTATGCCCTGGTGAGCAACCGTTACATGCAGGCGGACCATTTCACGGAGCACCGCATCTGGGAACAGTTTATCATCAACCATCCCGTTGCGTTCATCCCCTTGCAGCACCGCTTCCGGGTGGAGCAGCGGTTTATCGGGAATATGGTATACGACCCCGCGGAAGCGAAATGGGATAAAGACGGGCACAACACCGCGCACCGTTTCCGGTATTTCCTGCGGGGCATTATCCCGTTCAGCGGGGAGAAGTCCTTTTCCAAAGGGATGTTTGGCGCCGTGCAGAACGAGTTGTTCCTCAATTTCGGGGACAAAAGCGCGGTGAACGGCAAAACCTTTGACCAGAACAGGGCTTACGGCGCCATTGGTTACCGCTTCAGTTCTACATTCGACCTGGAAGCGGGTTATCTCAACCAGTACATCACCCAGCGCAACGACAACTTTACGAACGTGCATGTATTACAAATGGCGGCATACCTGCGGCTGTAATCAGCATAACTAAAAAGAAAAAGCGTCCCGAAAGTTTTCGGGACGCTTTTTTTATGCGGACAATGTTGTTGTATTATGCGGTTTTCTTTTTCTTCCCTTCAATATTCGGCAACAATCCCGTGAGCAGCCCTATCAGCGGGAGATAAGCGCATACCTGGTATACGTAGTTGATACTGGTCCTGTCCGCCAGCTCGCCCAGCAGCGCGGAGCCCACGCCGGCCATGCCAAAGGCGAAACCAAAGAACAGCCCGGCGATCATGCCCACTTTCCCCGGCACCAGCTCCTGCGCATATACGAGGATGGCGGAGAAAGCCGAAGAAAGGATCACCCCGATGAACACGCTCAGGATCACCGTCCAGAAAAGGTTCACGTGCGGCATCAGCAGTGCGAAAGGCGCCACGCCAAGGATGGAGATCCAGATCACGTATTTCCTGCCGATGCGGTCGCCCACCGGCCCGCCGATGAACGTGCCCGCCGCGATGGCGAACAGGAAGACAAACAGGTATACCTGCGCATTCTGTACAGATACCTGGAATTTGTCCATCAGGTAAAATGTATAATAACTGGTAAGGCTGGCCATGTAGAAGTATTTGGAAAAGATCAGCACCATCAGGATAAACAGTGCAAATGCAACCTTTCCTTTAGAGAGTTTCAGCACTTCGCGCTGGGCCGCCTGTTTTTTAGGTTTAATGCGGTGCGTGTTGCCAAGGTACCAGCGGCTGATGCGGAGCATCACTACAATAGCCAGCAAGGCGATCAGGGAGAACCATGCGATGGAATACTGCCCGAAAGGCACGATGATGGCCGCGGCCAGCAAAGGCCCCAGCGAGCTGCCTGTGTTACCGCCTACCTGGAAGAGGGATTGGGCCATGCCATGCCTGCCGCCGGAAGCCATATAGGCCAGCCGGGAAGCTTCAGGGTGAAATACGGCGGAGCCGATGCCCACCAGCCCCACGGATACAAGCACGATCGCAAAGCTATGCGCAAAAGCAAGACAGATCAGCCCCAGCAGGGTGAAGCCCATACCGATGGCCAGGGAATAAGGTTGCGGTTTTTTGTCTGTGTAAATACCCACCAGCGGCTGCAAAATAGACGCAGAGAGCTGGAAGGTGAGGGTAATGAGGCCCACCTGCGAAAAGCTGAGGCGCAGGGAATCTTTTACCATCGGGTAGATGGCGGGTATCAGCGACTGAATGGTGTCATTCAGCAGGTGTGTAAAGCTCAGTGCGAGCAATACAGAGAATACGGTCTTTTCAGCTACCTGTTGTGCTGTCTTTTTCTCTTCTCCTTCCAGTACAGTTTCCATGGTTGTCAGATCATCAGATGTTTAGGTTCAAAAAAATATCATTTGCTGTGGCTGTGCGTGCTGATCTTGCTGGCCCAGAGCAGCGCCTGCGCTGGATTTTTGTCTATGATGGCTTCCAGCAGCGATTTGTGCAGCGCCTGCGAATCCAGGAACGCGTCCGTATCGTCAAAGCGGTCTATGAACGATTGCAGGATGTGGGTGGAGATGGTTTTATACAGGTCCACCATGATCTCGTTCTGCGACGCTACCGCAATGCTGGTATGAAAGTTAATATCCGCCTGCATACATGCTTCCACGTTGTTCGCCTTTGCGTGCATGTGCCGTTGTTTCAGGAAGTCCTTCATCTGCGCGATGTCTTCCTTTGTGCGGTGCATGGCGGCTTTCTCCGCGATCTTTACTTCCAGCAGCAGCCGTACCTCGTTCAGGTCCTGGTACTGCGCCCGGTGCAGCCGTTTGGCCAGCGGCTCCGCCATGGGCTGCCTGGATGTGATGAATGTGCCCAATCCCTGCTGCACGCGCACCAACCCGCCGTTCACCAGCAGGCGTACGGCTTCGCGGATAGTAGAGCGGCCCACGGCAAACTGCTGCATGAGCTCAGGCTCGGTAGGCAGCTGCTGGCCGATATCGTATTTGCCGGAGCAGATCAGCTCCTGTAGCTGCGCGGCCACTTCGTCCGCCAGGTTTTTGCGTTGCAGAGGTTGAATAGACTTATTCATCATATCATCAGATGTTTGCAAAGGTAGGAGAAAATATGATTTTGCGAAAGTGTTTTGCTGACAAGGAAAGAATTAAGTGTTTATTAACGGATACATACATTATTTGTATTGATAATGTATGTAATTGGCATTGCGATAATCCATACTTTTGTACTTCCATTTAGTTGTTGAAACAAAAAATATTATCCAATGGCACTACCCAAGTTCATGATTGCAGATGATCCCGTTACGGACCCGGATAATGAATATATCTTTCATACGGAGCGGCCCCGTTTTTTTGCAAAGCGCGTAGAAGAAGATGAAGAGGTGGCGTATATCGATATCGTGGAAGAGATCGATAATGTGGAGGAATATTTTCACGGCGAACCTGAAAAAAAGCAGGAGCTGCTGGATCAGCTGGAAGACTGGTACTATGCGTACATGGAATGGCTGGACGAGGAGGATGATGACGACGAGGAGGAGTAATTCCCCCGAAGTCCCGGGCAACTCCCGGGTGTTTGTATGCTTTATAAGCCGGGAACCTGCATTGTAGGGGCTTCCAGGGATAAATAACCCTGCCTTGCCCACTGCTGCGGTGTTTCGTGTAGCCGCATCCGGACTATCCCCCTCACGTCCCTGTTTTAACAGCATTCAATAACCCTGTAATCCCCCGGCTATGGTGAAAGGAAAAGATGCCAGCAACTGGCAGGTGAAGCTGCACAGCATCATCTACGAATCGGAAACCAAAGCAGGCAAAGCTTTCGATATTGCATTGCTGTTCTTTATCCTCACCAGCATCGTGGTAGTAATGCTGGATAGTGTGGACGATCTTCACGCCCGCTACGGCAGGACCTTCTTTATCCTTGAATGGGTCTTTACCGGCATTTTTACGGTCGAATATATCCTGCGGCTGATCAGTATCCGGAGGCCGTATAAATTTATCTTCAGTTTTTTAGGGGTGATAGACCTGCTGGCGATCATTCCCAGTTATCTCAGCGTGTTTTTCGTGGGGGCGCAGTCGTTGCTCGTGCTCCGGGCATTACGCCTGCTGCGTATCTTCAGGATATTCAGGCTGGTGCATTTCCTCTCCGAGATGCGTTTCCTTTCCATCGCGATCTCCAACAGCCTTCGCAAGATCAGCATCTTTATCCTGTTCGTGCTCACCTGCGTGGTGATACTGGGCTCCGTTATTTACCTGGTGGAAGATGACAACAGCGGTTTTACCAGCATCCCGCAATCCGTCTACTGGGCAATCGTGACCATTACCACCGTCGGGTATGGCGATGTGGCGCCGGCTACGCCGCTGGGCAAGTTCATCGCGAGTTTTATCATGCTGCTGGGGTATGGCATCATTGCCGTGCCCACGGGGATCGTAACCACCGAAATGGCGCAGGCATACAAAGGCCGGGGCCGCGGGAACAACGCCTGCCCCAATTGCGGAAAAGAAGGGCACGACCTGGACGCCCGTTTCTGCAAGTTCTGTGGGGAAAAATTATAAGGGGGATCAGTTACACTGGCCGAGCGCCAGGTAAATAATGATGAACACAACGATCGTTCCAAGGCAGCCGCCGCCCAGTTTTTTGGCTCCGTAACCGGCAATTAACGCTCTCCAGAATTTATTCATGGTTCATGGTTTTTACAATGCTTCCCTAATTTACATCATTTCTGACCGCGAACCGCTGCCGCCCTCCCGCTAATTTTTTACATTTGTCAAAACCCTGGTTAAAATGGCTGCACAACATATCATAGAAACCGTTCAGAATATATTTACCGGCGCTGATGAAAGGGATTGGGACCGCTGTCTTGCATCGATGGACGAAAAAGTTTACCTCGATTATTCCTCCATGGGCGCCGGCGATGCAAAAGAACTGCCCGCCACGGATATTATCAGCTCCTGGAAAACATTCCTGCCCCGCTTCAAAGCCACCCATCACCAACTGGGCAATTTTACCATCAGGGAGCACAACGGCGAAGCAGAAGTGGCGTTTTACGGCACGGCCACCCACTTTTTCCCGACGGAATCCATGCAGAACGTATGGACCGTAGTAGGAACCTATAACGCGAAACTGGTATCAGACAAAGGACAGTGGAAAGTAACGGCCCTGCGTTTCAACCTGAAGTACCAGGACGGCAATCTCGCACTGCCGCAGATCGCCGGAAACTGATCCCGCCAATAAAAAAGGGGAGAAATGCTCTCCCCCTTTTGCCTGGTTGTTGTTCAGATTTGTTATATCCTCTAGCCTCTCATTACTACAGATTTTTCACCGGCCCCGTCTTTCAGCGCCAGCGTTTTCCCCGCTTTGCGCAGATCGCCCCCGTCCACCAGGATGCCTTCGCTGGCGGCCCCTTCCACCTGGAGGAAAGTAGCGGCCGGGCTGAGCACACGCACGGCGGAAAGCAGGATGTCCTTTGAGCCAGTAAAACGTAACAACTCCGCATCGGGGCTGCCCTGCGCGCTGAAACCCGCGATGGAGGCATCCTGTACATTGTCGAATACCATGGCCGGGCGTGCGTCCGGCTGATCGTATTCAAAACGGACATTCTGCAAAGTGAGCCCTTTTACGTTGCGGGCATATAAACCATATGCGGGTGGGCCGCCGGGCGCTTTGTCCCACACGCCGAAATATTCCGCCGCTACCCGCGGCACATCTCGTTTGGCGGCTTGTTCCGCCGTACCGCCGCCCGCGTATTTTATATGTACATCGGTAAAACTGATGTCTTCCAGGTAATATTCGCCCATGGCGTTCAGCGTGATGCAGGAATTTTTCTCGCCTTCCCAGGTGTGGAGGTCGAAATGAATATCCGGGTGCGGCTCCGGTTTGGCGGCTACGGTGGCGCGGATGCCGTTAAAAACAATGTTCCGGATAAACGGTTTTTTGATGGCGTTCGCACTGGCATTGTTACCGCTGGCGCCGCTGAAACCGATGCCGATAGGGCCCGTCACATTACGCATGATGATGTTCGAAAAGGTCAGATTTTCGATGCTGGCCCTTCCCGCGCTGATCTTGATCGGGCAGCCGAAAGTGTCGTAGATAAGACAGTTTGAAATAGCGATATTCTGCGATTCCCCGCCCCCAAAGCGGAAAATGGACCAGCGGGTGCTGAAGGAACAGTTGGTGACGGTCACGAACCGGTTGCTGCCAAAGAGGGCACAGGCATCATCCTGGCACTGTACGTCGCAGTTGGCGATGTGCACGTATTCGCAGCTGGAAAAGTGAAAACCATCATTGTTTTTGTTCACCCGGTTGTAAATGCGCACGCCATCGAAATGGATGTGTTTGCATTGCAGGATACGCACGCAATGATAGGCGCTGGCGGTGAGGAATACGTCTTTGATGTCCACATTGGTACAGGCGTAAAATATCAGCAGGTGCGGCCTGTCGAAGTTGCCGCCCACGCCGTTCTGCCCCGGGCCGGTATTGTCCCCTTTGCCATTGTAAAAAGAAAGGCCGTTTCCGTCTACGGTGCCTTTGCCTTCAATACTGAGCCTGTCCGCCTTCACGGCATAGAGGAATACGATGTTCCCGTTCCCGGAAGGCACGCCGTTGCCCGCAGTATAGTCCTCGCGTTTGGTGCTGCCCAGCAGTTTGCCGCCCGCTTCAATGTGAAGGGTTACAAAAGATTTGAGCTCCAGCGTCCCCGAAAGGAATTCGCCGGGAGGGATGAGCACCATGCCGCCCTGGGCCTGGTTGCAGGCATCTATAGCCTTCTGGATGGCTTTGGTGTTGAGGGTTTTGCCATCCCCTTTGGCGCCATAATCCCGCACGTCGAAGATGCGGCTGGCGGGGGCCGGCGGGGTGGCGCCCAGGGCCTGGGAAGAGGCCAGTACGCCGCTGCCTACAGCGGCTGTGGCAAACATTCCCAGCCAGTTCCGCCTTGAAAGATTGGATTGCGAACTTTTCATAAAATGGAATTTTGTGCTTTTATGCAAACGATTGCAATAAGGTAAGAAAAAAGGCGTCACAAAAGGAAATATATTTTACGGAAGCGGGGAATTAATTGCCCATTCCCGGCAGGAACAGCCGTACGGAGACGGGATTGGCGTCTGGCACAATTCTTCCGGGATAACAGGTAAAAGTTACTGTTATGACCTCAGGTTTCATTATTCTGATCGTTGCGGCCGTGGCTCTTGGGCTTATCTACCTGATGCTCCACCAGTTCCGCAAAACCCGCGATAAGGGGCCGGACAAACTGATCAACAGGAATATACCGCCATATGAGCCGGATGAGAAGAAGGCGGGCGGAGGTTTAGACGAATTCCGCTGATCATGCCCTCCTCTGTTATCAGGTATTTCAGGTACAATCCGAAAACGGCCGTGTTAAAAATAACGTTCGTAACGGGCAGGGTATATGAATACCTTTCCGTGCCGCAGGAAATTTATCGTGAAATGAAAGAAGCCTTTTCAAAAGGGCAGTTTTTTAATAAATACATCAGGGACCAGTTCACTTTCCGGATCCTTGAATGATTCCCTTATTCCCACCATCTTTCCAGCCCCGGTGCAAATGTCACAATCACCCCTAAAGATTGTCGTGTTTGGCCAGTATGAAAGTTAAAATTCGGGGGTAAAATTGTAAGGTGAAAAATTTCTATCTCATACTGGTCAATGCAATTGTGGCCGCGGTGACGAATACCTTCGTCTGGTTCGCCGTTACTTTCTGGGTGTACCTGGAAACAAGATCCGTGATGGTCACGTCTTACATGGCAGGCATTTATATCGGCACGGTCTCTTTGTCGGGTTTTTTCCTGGGCAGTATCGTGGACCGTTACCGGAAAAAGACCGCCATGCTTTTTTCGAGTATCCTCACGCTGGTGCTGTTTGTACTGGCGGGGATCGTGTATATCAGTTCGCCCGCGGCGGCTTTTAAAGACCCCAATAGTTTCCAGCTCTGGCTTTTTATCGTGTTGTGTTTGTTTGGCGTACTGGCCGGGAATATCCGGAACATCGCCCTGCCCACGATAGTGACGTTTATGGTGGAAGAAAATTCGCGGGATAAAGCAAACGGGCTGATCGGCAGCGCGAACGGCACCGCGTTTATGCTGGCTTCCATCCCCAGCGGGTTTGTGATCAGTTTTATGGGCGTGTTCTGGATGCTGGTATTCGGTATCGGGCTCACCGTAGTGGCGATCGTTCACCTGCTTTTTATCAGGGTGGAGGAAAAACAGATCGTACATGCGGAAGGGGCCAAACCGAAGATCGACATCCGTGGCACCATTAATGTGATAAAAAACATTCCCGGCCTCTTTGGGCTGATATTTTTTAATACGTTCAACAATTTCCTCGGCGGCGTATTTATGTCGCTGATGGATGCGTACGGCCTTGCGCTGGTGTCCGCGCACGTGTGGGGCACGCTCTGGGCGGTGCTGAGCCTCGGTTTTATCGTAGGCGGGCTGGTGGTATCCAAATACGGGCTGGGCAAAAGCCCGATCAGGCTGCTGTTTTTGGCGAATATCGTGATGTGGGCGATCTGTATCTTTTTCACGATACAGGCTTCCATCCTGTTGTTGTCCATCGGTATGTTCGTTTTCCTCTGCCTCATCCCGGTAGTGGAAGCGGCGGAGCAGACCGTGATCCAGAAAGTGATCCCGCCGGACAGGCAGGGCCGCGTATTTGGTTTCGCGCAAAGTATCGAGCAGGCGGCATCACCTTTAACCGCCTTTATGATCGGGCCGATCGCGCAGTATGTTTTTATCCCGTTCATGACCACGGGCAAAGGGGTGGACATACTGGGAGGGTGGTTCGGCACAGGCATGGACCGCGGCATTGCACTGCTGTTCTCCGCGACCGGCGTACTGGGCCTGATCATCACACTGGTGGCCATGCGCACACGGGCTTACGCGAAGCTCGTAAGGATATAGGTTAGAATTATTTTTCAATAAAAACATTTCATTATGGAAACGCTTACTATTTCACCGGTTCAACAGGGCACATTGAATGCCCAACTGGCGATGTACGATCTGCACACACTGTTGTTCAACAACGTGCTGGATAGCATGACGGACAAGGATGCGCACAACCGCCTTGGCACAAAGGCCAATCACCCCGCATGGCTGGCGGGCAGCCTGGTGCAGGAAAGATTTGCGATGGCGAACGTGCTGGGCGTGGATAAAACCCAGCAAAAGGAAGCGAACGACCTGTTCAAAGACCATGCTGGTATCAAAGATGGCGTTACCTATCCTTCTCTCGATTCTTACCGTGAAGACTGGAATCTGATCTCCCCGCTGCTGCGCCACGCGCTGGCCAATGCCACGCCGGACCAGCTGAACGGACCGGATCCCTTCGGTATGGGCGAAGACATGAAACTGCTGGATGTAATGACCTACTGTATGGACAGGGAATCGTATTGCATCGGGCAGCTGGGTTTATTCCGCCGCCTGCTGGGTTATCCGGCGATGCGTTATCAATAAAAATGCCGCATCATGCAGAAATTATTTGTATCCAACGCATGTACCCTGGACGGTATGATGGCCGGGCCGAACGGAGAGCTGGACTGGATGAAGGTAGACGAAGAGTTCGACAACTATTCCGAAGAAATGCTGGAAAGCGCGGACACGCTTGCCTTCGGCAGGAAGACCTATCAGCTGATGGAGAGCTACTGGCCGGGAAACAAAGAAGGAAGCGATCACGTAACCGGGCTGATGAATTCCCTGCATAAGGTTGTTTTTACCAAAACGTTGAAAACAACAGATTGGAACAATGTAGATATCCTTTCAGGAGAGATCGGCGGGGAAGTAAAACGGCTGAAGGAAAAGGACGGCAGAGGTATTGCCCTGCTGGGCAGCGGCGAGATCGTGACCGCTTTGACAAAACTGAAGCTGGTAGACGAATACAGGCTGATCTTATCCCCGGTGGTGCTGGGCAAAGGCAAGCCGCTGTTTCCCGGTATGGATGAGCCGGTTGACCTGCAGCTGGTACATACCCGGACTTTTAAATCCGGGAAGATGATACTTACTTATCACCCGTTGTAGTTTTTTGATAGGCGGCGGGTGTAATGCCCGTCCAACGTTTGAATGCCCTCAGGAAAGCGCTGGGCTCATTGTAGCCGAGAATGTACGCAATGTCTTTCACCTGGTAGTTGCCGGATTGGAGGTAATGCTCCGCCAGCGTTTTCCTGACGGATTCAACGATCTGTATAAATGTGACCCCCTCTTCTTTTAGCTTCCGCTGGAGATTCCGCGGGCTGATATTAAAGTTCGCCGCCACCGCTTCCAGTGAAAGAGCATAGAGATAGGAATTTGTGAGGAGGTAATTGTAGATCCTGGCTTCGAGGGATCCCGCTTCTTCTTCTCCTTTTATCAGGCCCTGTACTTTGCCCAGTAAATAATTTTGCAGCTCGTAATTCGCCGTGAGAATGGACAGGTTCAGCATGGAATTATCCAGCTCTATGGCAAGCTCCCCGGTTTTTTTCTTTATGGGGCCGCGCAGTACCCTGGCATATTCCGCCGCATCTTCCACGGCGTAGGGTAACTGCACAGATATTGGTTCCACTTTTTGCAGCAGCAGCCCGTCCAGCTCATGTACAACAAACACGGCCAGGAAATCCGCCATGTGCCTGAAGGTACTCGGCGAAGCAGCGGACTTTTTCGCATCCGCATTAAACTGTACCGTGAACGTCTTTTTATGATGATTGACCTGCATCCTGAAAATATCCGTGAGCAAAGGCGTCATGGCGCCCGCGTTTGAAAGCGCTTCCCCTACTGAATTACTCGTTTGTATGATCTGCCCCACCACGCCCAAAGCCGCCAGCTGCATGGATTCCCCGAAGTGCAGCCCGAACAGTCCGTCGTTGCTCAGGTGCGCCGCATTTTTCCAGAGATTATTGATCTGCGCCGCATTCAGCGGAAGCCTGCCCTGTTTCAGCAAAGCCTTATAATCAATCCCGGAAAGCTTGCAAAGCCGTTGCGGCTTCACATCCCGTTGGGCGGCATATGCCAGCAGCGCCAGTATGAATTGTTTCTGAAAATCTTCCATGCTCCAATTTTCTTCAAAGGTAATAGTGAATAAGATGAAGATAACCCGATTGTCGTGAAATGACAACCCGTTGTCGTGTAAAGGTAACTGGCAGGCGGTATGCCGGTAGTAGTTTTGTATCAACAAATCAAACCATTTACAAACACAAACTAAAACCAATTACCATGATACCTTTAACCACCACCATGCAGATCAATGCTATTTCTTCAGGCGCTACCGGCGCAGGACTGATTGCCCTGGCCAAACCTATTGCAGGGATCTTCGGAGTGACGCAGACCGTTCCTTTTATTTTCGTGGGTGCGTTCCTTGTATTGTTTGCCACGCTTGTATTTGCGGTTAGCAAAGGCAAGCCGGTGAACCCCGGCGCGGTAAAGTTCGTGATCCTCCTGGATACTTTGTGGGTGGCCGGCAGCGCATTGGCGATCGTGATGCTTTTTCCCGTGATCTCAGGCCTGGGCAGCCTGCTGATTGCCGGCGTTGCACTTTGGGTGGCAGCTATGGCCTGGTTGCAGAAAAAAGGCCTGGCGATGATCAACGCGTAAGCCTTTCATCGAGAGGGCCGCCCTTACCAGGCGGCCCTTTTTTGTTTGCCGTAACCAACTGTCCCATCTATGTATCACAACTTTTACACTGGTTTCTTAGGGAAGGATTTGCCGGAATACGGCAAGGTCCTAATGCTGCACTTTTGTATAGACAGCCCTGTCCATAGTAATATGGAGGCGTTTTAACATTTCGGCGGGATCAAAACCGTCCTTTTGATAGAACTCCTGCACTTTTTCTTTGGCTTTTTGCAGGGCTCCGGCGTTTTCCCAGGTTGCTATCGTAACACAGTGAAGGTTACCGTCCTTATCTGTAGAGGTGTAAGCCTCGTCCTCAATGAAGCCCGGCAGGGTTTTGATGAATTGCCGGTTGATGTTGGTCCTCTTCATGAACTCATCTTTGGCGGCGGCCGGTACCATGAACTTGTCTATAAAACGGACCTGCTCCAGGCTTTCCTGTATAGCCGGCAGCTTGCTAATGTCCTGCGGGAGGACGCCCAGCTGCTGGAGGACGCCGAGGCGGTCCGGCTGCAGGCGGGAGCCGACGATCTTCCCTTCTTTAAAGTAATATATCGAAAGGCCGTTATTGTTCACTTTTTTATGCGTAGCCGGAATATGCAGGAACTGGTTTTGTTGTGTGCCCTCCGATATCCAGCTCACCGCGACTTTGTCGCCTTCACCCACCAGTTCGGTGATCTGCCAGATGATGTCCGGGAAAGCCTTGTTCACCGGGGCTATATTTGATTCAAAACCAGCAACGCCTTTTTCGCCCTTTGGGCCAATGTAGTTTTCTGATACAAATTCTTCCAGGATGGAGAAGTTGTTTTTATTCAACACTTCGTCGTACAGTCTGCTGATAATTTCCTTGTTGTGCCGGGTATTCATGTTGTCGGTGGTTTTGTTTGGTGAAGAAATGGGCCGGCTTCCCTGCGCGAAGCTGGCGGCGGGTATCATTAGTATGGCGAGGGAAGTGCGGATGTGGTTCAATGCGGATTTCATTGTGAATAATTTCTCACAAAATTACCGGTGCGGCGGGGGGAGGAATTGTAAAAAATCATTGATCTGGGATCTCTACCAGAATTGCCCGGCACTGAAAAATTCAGTGGGCGTACGGCCGGTAAACAACCGAAAATCCTTGATAAAGTGGGACTGATCAAAATAACCGGCCTCGTAGGTGGCGTCGGTGAGGGAAGGATAAGTGGGATATTTGTCGATGAGGTGCCTGAGCCGGATGATAGATGCGAATTGTTTGGGTGTGGAGCCGATCAGCGAGCGGAAACGTTTTTCAAAGGCGTCCTGGCTGATGTGCAGGGAGGCGGCCAGCTCTTTTACCCTGATCACCCCGTTCTGCTGTTTGATGATCTTCACGGCGTCACCAATGACGGGTAAGGTTTTCCGGGTGTTGAGCTTTTTCAGCAGGAAGTCTTCCGCCAGCGTTACCCTCGCGCGGTTGTGCTTTGCTTCCGCCATGCGGTCCAGTACTTCGCGGAGTTCGGCGCCTTTAAACACATTGTCCGAAGACACGCTCCGGCCGAACAGTTCATGTGCGGGCAGGCTGGAAAATGCCGCGATGCCGCATTCGCGGAGGATCACGAGCAGGTTTGCGGTGGAGCTGGTGTATTGAAATGTGCGGGCATGTTTCCGCAAGCCTGATATGACGGTTGCGGGGATGGTCTCTGCTGCGCCGTTGGCGGTGATCATTATATTTCCTGAAAAGCGGAAAGACAATACGAGGGAGGTGTCCGGGATGGTCTGGCTTTCCGTAGCCTGGCCGGTTTCAATGACGAGGTATTCCTTTACAAAAGGCGCCAGTGCTGCGGACGGAATAAATCTCTCAAGTTTCATGTGAATGCACGTACCGGATGGTACTGCTAAGTTACGGATATTCCGGATGCAAAAAGGGCGCCCCTGAAGGAGCGCCCCGGATATTTGAATTGAGTACTAAGTTAGAATGCATAACGTACGCCTGCCTGGATCTGCCAGGGATTGCCGGAGGGTGTGATCACACCGGCATTGGCATTTACGCCATAGGTGTAAGTCTGGGTGGCCTGGTTGAACCCGTTCAGGTTCAGCAGGTTGGTTTTGCCCAGCGTTTTAGCCGCACCCCAGTCTTTGTTCAGCAGGTTGGCCACGTTAAATACGTCGCCGGACACTTCGATGCTGTGCGTTTTGAAGAGTTTGAACTTCTTGCTCACGCGGAGGTCCCACACGCCGAAGAATTTGTTTTCACCGCCGTTACGCTCGGCTACTTTGCCCATATTGTCGCGGATGTACTCCTTGATGTTTTCGCTGGCATTCGGGTTGTCCAGGATGCCTTTGATGCCGTTGCGCAGTGCTTCGGGCACATTGGGATCGTTGATGTTGAACACGTAAGGCAGGTCGTTGGTGGCTACGAAGTCGCCATTCACGTTCCCGTTCACAGCCAGGGTGTAGCGGGTGCCGCCAAGGCCGGAGTAACGTACGCCCACGTTCCAGCCGGCAAGGGAGGGCAGGGTGCCGTAGAATACGATCTTATGACGGAAGTGATTGTCCGAATAATTCATCAGGCTGAGGTTACGCGGGTCCTGCGGCGTCATCAGCGAGAGGGTGGCGGTATTGGCCACGTCGCCGTTGTAGGAAGTATTGTCTTTCGCCTGGTTCCAGGTGTAGCTCATAGACACTTCGCCATCGCGGAAATAACGCCAGGTCACGTCCGCCACGAAAGCGAACTGGTTCACTTTACCGGCGCTGTTCAGCTCCAATACGCGGCCTACATTGGTGCTCTTGCGTCCTTTGGTCCAGTCGGCGGCGCCGTTTGCGGGGATGCTGTTCGCCGGAACGTATACGCCGCGGCCACCTTCGTTGCTCAGCGTGAAGTACGGCTGGTCCACCATATTCCTGTCCACATACATATAGTTGTTGCGGCCGAGGGTGGCGAAGAAGGTCACGCCGGCTTTGAGGCGTTCGCCGAAGATGTGATTGTAAGAGATGTTTGCTTTATAGATCACGGGGATGCCCGCATCTTTACCATTCATATTGATGGTGCCGATACGCGGCAGGCCCAGCTGGTCAAACAGTTCTTTACCAGGCGCTGATGCCGGGTTTTTGCGGTATTCGATGAAATTGGGAGAGGGAACGCCCGCACCCTGGATATCGATGGACAGGATCTTGGTACCGTCAAACAACTGGTTGTTGATCATCGCGTAGTTGTTGATGTCCGATGCGAAGATGCCCGCGCCGAAGCGGAGGAAGTCGGTGTGTTTCTGGTTGATGTCCCAGTTGAACTGGATACGCGGCTGCAGCTGGAAGGTGTTGAGGCCGTTGTTCGTACTGAGGCCCAGCTCGTCGTACACGGTCTGGTTGAAGTTCGCTTCGTTCATGTACGTGGTGTAGTCCGCGCGCAGGCCCAGGATCATTTCGAGGCCTTTGCCCAGCTGCGTCTGCATCTGTGCGTACAGGCCCGCGTTGAGCACGTTCTGTTTCACGCTGTGATCGTCTGACAGGGCTACTTCACGGGCATAACGCACCGGCGTCATGTTGTCAAAGCCGGCCATCTGCTGGAAGTAGAAACGCCCGTTCAGCTCGCTGCCGTAGAGGGAGTTCAGGTGGCTGTACATGATGTCTGTACCGAAGGTAAAATTGGCTTTGTCGGTATTCATGTACACGTTGTCTACCAGCTGTACCACGTTGTTGTAGAAATGTTCGGGAGAGAAACGCTGGCCGCCGAACTGGATGGCGGTCTGTACCGCTTTTCCGTTGATGGTGGAACCGATCCTTTCAACGATGGCGCGGGGAATGTTCTGTGCGGGCAGCTGTGCATTGGGCACGCTTTCCTCGAAAGTATACAGGTGTTGCAGTTTCAGTTCGTTGGTGATCCTCGGGGTTAAAGTCGTACGCAACGTGGCCAGCAGGCTGTTGTTGAACGTGTTGGCGTCACCGTAGGATTCGTAGAGGTTGATGGCGGTATTGTCATCGCGGCCCAGCGGGTTGCGGTCGTTGATAAAGTTGTCGCGGATGGTAAGCAGGTTCTTTTCGTTCAGCTGCCAGTCTATCCTCGCGAAGATCGCGTCTGTGCCGCGTTTTTTATCGAAGGACCCGGTCTGCTGACCGCTGCCCACACCGTATTTGGTACGTGCGATGCCCAGGAACTGGTCCAGGGTGGCCTGAGTGATGTTCAGCCGGGCTTCGTCTTCGGGACTTTTGATGTCCGCGATGAACAGCGGGCGGGAATCCGCCTGGCGGTCCCAGGTGAAGAAGAAGTGCGCTTTGTTTTTGATGATGGGGCCGCTCAGTGAGAAGCCGTATTGATTAGTAGAGAAGTCGTTCACACGTTTTGCGCCGCGGATGTCGTAGTTACTGCTGAGGAAGTCCGCGCGGCCATAGATGAATGCGCTGCCGCTCCAGGTGTTGGTACCTGATTTGGTAACGGAGCTGATCGTACCGCCACCGCTGCGGCCGTAGGTTACATCGTACTGGTTCGTTACGATCTTAAATTCCCGGATGGCTTCCATGGAAAGGATGTAAGGGGCGCCGGTGCGGCTGTTTGACCCGCCGCCTGAGGTAGGATTGCGGGCAGTGGTGCCGTCGATCGTGAAGTTGGTGGAAGAAGCCAGCTGGCCGGAGAGGTTGTTCCCGCGGCTGAGGGGGGACAGATCGATCAGGCTGGTGAAATTCCTTCCGTTCACCGGCAGGCGGGAGATGTCCCTTGCGGTAACGGTGGTGGCTGCACCGAAGTTGTCCCGTTTGTTGCGCAGCGCGTTCCCGACCACTTTTACTTCATTGATGGTCACGGACGATGGCTGCATTTCCACATTCACCCTGAGCACGTCGCCCTGGTTGAGGGAATAACCTTCCATTTTTTCGTCAGCATACCCCATAAAAGTTACGATAACCGTGTAGGGGCCGCCAAGCGGCATTTCCCGGAAATGGTATTCACCTTTGGCGTTGGTAACGGTACGGCTGGTGAAACCGGTACTTTCATTCCGCACCAGTACCGATGCGCCGGGAATGAGTTGTTTCTTATCATCGGAAACAACTCCGAAAACGGAGGCCTGCGTGGTTTGCGCCCTGAGTTGGGAGCTGAAAAGACCGGCAAGGCAGCATAATAGCAATAGGATTTTTTTCATAATGTTTTGTTAAAACAGCGTGAAATTAGTGGTTCGTGGAACAGTGCGATAGTATCAAGCACAATGATAACTCTAATTTAATACACATCGGCATCCGATGTTACTAAGTTAAACTTGGTATATTGCTGATACGATGTCCTTGAAAGTATAAGTGGTTGATTATTATATAATAACATGAAGGGCTTTAAAATCCGGGAAATAATCCGGGAAATTTTTTAAAATTGTCACGTACAAAATGCCGTGATTGCGGGGAATGGCAGGAACTATTGACAAGGACCTCTTATTGCAGTTAAGGAAGGGCAGTGAAGAAGCCTTTAGGGAATTATATGCCCGTCATAGCCGGCAGGTTTTTGCCTTTGCATTTCATCTCACCCATTCCGCGGTAGACGCGGAAGATATTCTCCAGGATACTTTTCTGAGGCTATGGAGCAGCCGGGAGCAGCTCCCTGATATCGAGCGGTTCGACAACTACATATTTATTATCGCGCGAAACCGCACGATGGATCATTTGCGCCGGGTTTCCCTTCAGCAGAAGCTGATAGACCAGGTATGGGCGAATATCTCCGAGGTGTCCGACGAGCTGGAGCAGCAGCTGGATGCGGAGGAGAGTAAAAAACTGATCCAAAACGCGCTTGCCGGGCTGTCATCGCAGAAACAGACTATTTTCTGGCTGAGCCGGCAGCGGGGGCTGAGCCACGAGGAGATCAGCCAGGAGCTGCACCTGTCCCGCAGCCGGGTGAAGAACCTGCTGGTGGAAACGCTGCGGCATGTGCGGCAATACCTGGCCAGGCATTCCCTTTTGCTGGCGGCACTGTTCCAGCTGGTTTGCTGGAAATAACCTCAAATCCTTTCTCATTGATTTGGGAACTGTTATTACAATTACACACTTTTAATCAACATTTGCAATTATTGATAATATGTTAGCTTTTCCTTTACAGCTGCTTATTGCGTATGTGATGGTATTTTGCCTTTTGGCTGCTCAATAGCTTTTTAATTACTGCATATTAACCGGGATCAGCCATGGTAGCTATAGGAGAGATATAGGCAAGGCGGAGTTGAGGTGGAGATGAGGCGGACTTGATCCGGAGTTAATCCGGGTAATATGCTATCAATGACGGTATCTCTAAAAAAACTTTCATTTCCCGCGGTCCTTCTTTTCTTTTCACCCGTCTTTATCATTGAGGGGCCTGTTCAGCCTGTTTAAAAGATTCATTATGCCTAATGATCCTGCCAGAATCAAGTATCTATTGGAACGGTATGCCGCAAGATCCTGCTCAAAGGAAGAGCTGGACGAACTGTTTGCCGCCATCCGCGAAACACCGGCCGAGGCATCGCTGCTTGCCTTTATGGAAGAGCAGTACGGACGGTTTGACGCAAATGAAACCTTGCCCGAAGTGGATTACGAACAGGTATACCAGAACATTCTCCAGCATAAGCCAGCCCGTCAAAGAAAAATATTTACGCTCGGAAGAGTAGCCGCTGCGGCGGTTATCCTGCTGGCCGGCGCCGCCATTTTCTGGCAGGTACAAAAGAAAACCAGCACCCCTTCTTCTTCCATCCAGGCGGAAACTTCCAAAACAGATATAGCCCCCGGCGGCACCAAAGCCACCCTCACCCTGGCGGACGGCTCTACCGTTTCGCTGGACAGTGCGGGCAACCAGGTGATCAGCAGCGGCAGCACCACCATCACCCGCAGGCAGGGCCAGCTCCTGTACGATGCAGGCAAAGAAACCGCCGCTCTTCAATACAACACCTTATCCACGCCGCGCGGCGGCCAGTTCAGGGTAGTATTGCCCGACGGCTCGAAAGTATGGCTCAATTCCGCTTCTTCGCTCCGCTACCCGCTTGCCTTTACAGGCAAAGAACGCCTGGTGGAGCTGGACGGACAGGGATATTTTGAAATCACCCCCAATGCGGAACAGCCTTTCAAAGTACGCGTACAAAGCATGGAAGTACAGGTGCTCGGCACCCACTTCGATGTGATGGCTTATAAAGATGAAAGTACCGTAAACACCACATTGCTGGAAGGCGCCGTGCAGGTCACGGAAGGCGCCGCCAGGAAATTGCTGAAGCCCGGCCAGCAGGCTGTGCTGGACACACGCAGTCATGAAATGCTGGTACAGCAGGCGAACGTGAATAAAGTGATCGCCTGGAAAAACGGGCTTTTTGTATTCAACAACATGGCGCTGCCCGCGATCTTACGCGAAGTAGCCCGCTGGTACGATGTGGAGATCGTGTATCAAACCGCGCCCAGCACCGAGCTGTACGGCGGCGGTATTGCGCGCAGCCTGCATTTGTCCAACGTGCTGGCATTGCTGGAAGCAGGCGGAAATAATCATTTCAGGATAGAAGGAAGAAAAATTATCGTATTGCCTTAAAAGGCGGATCAGTCAACCAAGATTTAAATAAAGAGCCCGTTCTGAACCGGGCTGGAAATTAATGATAAGCAAGGCCGTATAAAAAACCGGGTCCCGATTGCCCTCGGAGCCCGGCGAAGTATCTGGCAATTTCAGTAATCGCGTTAGAAACAATCCAAAAAACTACCAAACACCACAAAAGTATGCAATTCAGTTGTAATGCACCAGCCCGCCGTGTATGCGGGCTGTCAACCAAAATTCAAAGGGTTATGAAACTAACCGCATTCCTCCTGCTGGCCGTGGGCCTGCATGTAAGCGCAGCCGGTTATTCCCAGAAAGTGACGTTGTCCGTCCGGGATATGCCGCTGCAGAAGGTTTTTGAAGAGGTGATCACCCAGACAGGCGTTTCAATCGTTTATTCGGAAAAAGTACTCTCCGGCCTCCGGCCCGTTTCCCTCCAGGTGAAAGACGTAACTATACAACAGTTGCTGGACCTCTGCCTGAAGAACCAGCAGGTCACCTATTCGCTGGAAGGCAACAGTTATGTGATCAAAAAGTTACCGGAGCCCCGCCCCGGCGCCATCACCGCCGCGGCAGACACCACCATTGACATTACCGGCCGGGTGACGGGCGCGGACAATACGCCGCTTCCCGGTACTACCGTACTGGTGAAAGGAACGTCCAAAGGCGCGAAGACGAACGACCAGGGCGTGTTCTCGCTCACGGGCATACGCCACGGGGCGGTGCTGGTGTTCAGCAATATTGGTTTTGCAACCCAGGAAGCCGCGGCTCCATCCAACGGGCGTGCGCTGAATATCATTTTACAGGAAGACACCAAAAACTTCGCGGAGATCGTGGTAGTGGGCTACAGCGCCAAAAAGAAAAGCGAACTGACCAGCGCCGTGAGCACCGTATCCTCAGAACAACTGAAGGACGTGACCACGAACGATGTAGGTTCCATGCTGCAGGGCAAGGTAGCCGGTTTGCAGGTGGTGAACAGTTCCGGTGTGCCCGGCGCCGCCGCTGAAATAAGGCTCAGGGGCGTTTCTTCCGTGAATGCCTCGCAAAGCCCGCTGTACGTTGTGGACGGTATCATCGGCGGAAACTTTGACCCGAATGACGTGGAAAACATCAGCGTACTGAAAGACGCGGGCGCCACCGCGATGTACGGCTCACAGGCGAATGCGGGCGTTATCATCGTTACGACGAAAAAAGGGAGCGGCGGTAAAACGCAGTTTGAAGCGAGAGTGACCGCGGGTTTCCGCACGGCGGACCTCGGTAAGATCAAGATGATGAACGGCAGCCAGCTGTACGAACGCCACAAGGAATTTTACCGCGACTATATACCCGGAAATGACGATAACTCCTACAAGATCGACCTGCTGAAATTCTACGCCGAGCGCCCGCGTGAGCTGCGTAACCAGGATTACAACTGGCTCTCCGCCATGTTCCCTTCCGCACCCATGCAGAATATCCACCTTTCCGCGCGCGGCGGCAATGAAAAGAACGACTACTACACGAGCATTACCTATTACAACGAAAAAGGAACTTTCCTCAATACGGATTTCCAGCGCATCAACCTGCGCGGCAATTCCACCCACCGCTTTTCCAAAAACGTGAGCGTGACGAACAACATCAACCTGAGCGCCTCCAGCGGCAAGAGTTTCAATTACGAAGATGTGTTCTACGCCTACCTGAACATGCCCTGGGACAATCCCTACGATGCAAACGGCCAGCCCGTTTACGTGGACGGGACCACTACGGCCAAATGGTGGTCCAGGGACAAGACGAACCCGATCCATACCATTCAGAATTCTAACCACCCGTACAAGAGTTTTAGCATGAACTATGACCTGGGGCTGAATATCCAGATCACGGACTGGCTTTCTTTCTCCAGCACCAACCGCGCCGCGGTGAATTACAACAAATCCACTGATTTCTATTCTCCCGTGGTGGCCGGGCTGTATCACAACACCGGTTTCCTGAATGAACTGGGCATTCTCAGTTATGGTTTTATTTCCACTGACCTGTTGAAATTCAGCTTTACCAAAGGAGATCACTCCATCAGCGGCCTGGCGGGCGTAGCGATTGAAAACAGCAAAACAGAATCCGTGGGGGCTTCCGGTAAAGGACTGCCTACAGGGCTTTCTGTGCTGAACGTCGTGTCGAACAGCCAGCTGGTGAATGGTTTCAATGACCAGGCCATTCTGCAATCGCTGATCTCGCAGGTGAGTTATGGTTATAAAGAAAAATATTTCCTGACCGGTTCTTATCGTGTGGATGGCTCTACTGCCTTCCCCGCCAGTAAACGTTACGGTTCATTCCCGGCAATATCGGCCGCCTGGCTGATCAGCAACGAAGGTTTCCTGCATCAGAACCGCGTGGTGGACAACCTGAAGATCCGCGCCAGCTACGGCGTAACCGGCACGCAGGATATAGGTTCCTCCCGATATCTCGGCCTGTATTCACTCAGCAGCCAATACAACGGCGGTACCGCAGCTATTCCTTTACAGCTTCCCAGCCCGGACCTTACCTGGGAAAGCAAACACCAGCTGAACGCAGGGATCGACCTGGGATTGTTCAAACGGGTGAACCTCACCCTGGACGTGTATAACAACGTGACGAAAAATCTCCTGCTCCAGGTATCCCAGCCGCTTTCAGTCGGTTTTGAACAACGCTGGGAAAACGCCGGCGAGATCGTAAACAAAGGCGTGGAACTGGGTATCAGCAGCGTCAATATCAAAACGAAAAACTTTGAATGGTCAACTGATTTTAATATCAACTTCAATTCCAACAAACTGCAAAAACTTCCCAGCGACATTACCCGCACACAACCGACATGGAGCATTTCGCAGATCTACCGCAACGGCGGTAACCTGTACGAATTCTACATGCCGCGCTGGCTGGGAGTAGATAAAGAAACCGGCGCGCCGCTCTGGGAAGTACTGGAAAAAGACGCGGATGGAAAAGTGATTTCCAGCAGCGCTACTTCCGATTATGCCAGCGCCACCTACCAGGAAGTAGGTTCCGCGCTGCCGAAGTTACAAGGCGGTCTTACCTCCACCTGGAAATACAAAAACATCGGGCTGCGTGTGAATGCGTATTTTCTCTCCGGCAATAAAGTGTTCAGCAACTCCCTCCGTTTTGTGATGAACGACGGTATGGAGCCTTACTACAACCAGATCGTACTGCCGGACGGCTACAGCACCTGGACCAAACCGGGAGATGACGCTACGGAGCCCAGCCCGCAAAACGCCGCCAATGCAACAGAAACATCTACCCGTTACCTGAAAGACGGCGGTTTCTTCGCCATCAGGAACATCGCATTGTCCTACGATCTGCCCAATGCATGGGTACACAGGATCGGCCTGGACGGCGTAACGCTTTCCGTGACGGCGGACAATGTGTATACTTTCACGGACTTCCTGGGCCAGGACCCCGCCACCACCATCACATCCGGCAGTTTTGTGATGCCCGGCGTATCCGACTTCAAGTATCCGAATAACCGCCAGTACCTGTTTAACGTTAACATCCGGTTCTAGGAATAAATTATCTGATCATGAGAAAGACATCTTATTTAATCATACTCGTCATATCAATATTCAGCACGGGCTGCCTCAAAGACATTGAGCCCAGCGACGCGCTCACCACCGGCTCCCTGACCGCTACCAAAGAAGGCCTTCAGCAGGGGCTGAACGGTGCATACGCCCTGTTCAAAGACCATGTGTCCTTCAACGGAACGGTGGATGGGAACAACATGTACCTGCGCCAGTATTTCCAGATGAGCGACTTCGCGGGCGATGATATCGTATGCGCGCAAACCACCACCGATCCGCTGTTCTACAGCTTTTCACTGGACCATACCGCTACCCAGACAAACAGCCGGTATTTCTGGTACATTTCTTACAAGATCATCAACGATGTGAATACCGTACTGGAATCCGCCGAAAAGATCGCGAACCCGGACGAGAGCATCAAACAGCTGATCGGCGAGTGTTATTTCCTGAGGGCTTTGTGCCACTTTAACCTGGTGCGTTTTTATGGGAAACCGTATTCACAGGACCCTGCGGCTGCCGGCGTGATCCTTCGTACCGCCACCACGGACCCTGCTTTGAAGGCAAGGTCCAGCGTAGGGGAAGTGTATGACGCAGTGATAGCAGATGCGGAAAAAGGCGCGGACCTGATGAACCAGCCGAGAGGCGTGCAGCATGGCTCAAAAGAAGCGGCCTGGGCTTTATTATCAAGGGCGTACCTGTATAAAGAGGACAACGACAACGCGATCCTGTATGCGGACAAAGTGATCGGTTCCAACCGTTTCACGCTGGAAACCGCCGCTACTTTCCCTTCTCTTTTCGCCAACGCGTTGACCGGGAAAGAAACCATATTCTGTGTGGCGTTCACGCCTGCGGATGATTATGGCAAAGCGGGTTCTATCGCGTCCATGCTGTATTCTGACGGTAACTCCGGCTGGGGCGAGGAATATGCTTCGCAATCGCTTCGCGATACGATGGCCGCTCACCCTGAAGATGTGAGATGGTCGTACATCAAACCGCTGAAAGATGGCAATGGTGTGATGCAAAAGAAAAATGGGATCGAGGTGTATTATATCAGCAAGTTTTCCTTCCAGGGGGGCAGCCCTACGCTGAGCTCTCCCATCCTGTTCAGGCTGGCGGAGATGTACCTGAACAAAGCCGAGGCCGAAGCTAAAAAAGGCAATGTGCCGGGTGCGCTGGACAATGTGGACATGATCCGGAACAACAGGGGCCTGCAGAATTCATTGTACAACCGGCAGCTGCCCACTGGCAAAACCGCACTGGATGTGGTGCTGAAGGAAAGAAGGATAGAACTGGCGTTTGAAGGTCACCGCAACTTTGACGTATACCGCAACAAACGGGATCTGAACCGCACCTATTGGGGATATCACCTGCCCGGCCTGAAGGAATCGGACATCGATCTGTCCACCCAGCCGCGCAACTACCCGAACCTGGTGAACAAATGGGATGCGGCAAGGATCATTTATTACGTACCGATCGATGAAATCCAGACCAATAAACTCTGCATCCAGAACCCCTGATCTTTTCCAGAAAACAAATACAATGATCATGAAACGCATTCAATATATACTTCCCTTCCTCGTGCTGGCCGGCCTGATGGCGGGCTGCAAAAAAGATGAGGTGACCTCGGGCGCGGATGTTTTTTACACCGTCAGCATCGCGGATAAAACAGTGACCTTCACGAACGAAACCAGCGGCGCCGTGTCCTACCGCTGGGATTTTGGCGACGGGGAAAGCTCTACAGATGAGAATCCCGTACACACCTATCCCGCGAAAGGCAAATACGTGCCCACACTGTATGCCACTTCCAAAGACGGTAAAGTGACCGAAGGCTCCACGGTGATCTACATCGCCAAAACCTCACCGGTAAAACTGAACGACAATACCTTCGACGACTGGAGTACAGTAACCCAGTACGAGGTGACCTCCGGCGCTGCTGAACCTTTTTTCCGGAAAATGAAAGTGGACTACGACGCCCAATACATTTATGTTTATCTTGAAGTGAACAGCAGGCGCGCGAATAGTGACATCTACGACTTCTACATGGATACGGACAACAGCGCCACCACCGGCCTGCTCACCGATATCCCCGGCGGCGGTTATGATGTGCTGCTGGAAGGGAACATATTGGGCGACTGGCTGGATGTGTTTAACCACAAAGGGGCACAGAATGCCTTTTCGTTCGAGCCTACGGGCGCAACTGAAGCATATTCGGTAGGAAATGTGGAAGACAACGGAGGCGTGTTGAAATTCGAAATGAGGCTGGTGCGTTCCAAGCTGAAGAACATGGCTGCCACCACAGCTTTCAGGCTGAGGATCATCGCCACGAAAAGCGACTGGTCCGGCACCCTCGGCCGTATCCCGGACCTGGGGCAGCCGTCACTGCTGATTAATTTTGAATAAATCCGCCTATGCCCATATTAAAACCCGGAGAAAGACTTTTATCACTGGATGTAATGCGCGGGATTATCATGATCCTGCTGGCCGCTGAAAGCTGCATGGTGTACCACTCGCTGGAACACCTGCAGCATGGCTGGCTGATTGAGCAGTTTTTTCATCACCCCTGGCATGGCCTCCGTTTCTGGGACCTGGTACAGCCGGCGTTTATGTTTATGGCGGGCACGGCCATGTGTATATCCGTGGAAAGCAAACGGAGCAAGGGCCTGCCGGAGAAAGATAATTTCAGGCATGTGGCCGTCCGCAGCCTGAAACTGTTCCTTTTAGGCACCGGTCTGCATTGCGTTTATGCCGGAAAACCCGTCTGGGAACTGTGGAATGTGCTGACGCAATTGTCATTTACCACCCTGGTGGCTTATTTCCTGATCGGGCGCTCGTATAAGGTGCAGATAGGCGCGGCTTTGCTGATGATCCTGCTGAGTGATATCCTTTATCGCGTGGTACTGATCCCCGGCTTCGACCAGCCTTTTGTACAGGGCCATAACTTCGGTGCGTGGATGGATACTGTGTTGATGGGAAAGATCAATACGGACGGATGGGTGGCCATCAACTGCATACCCACGGCCGCGCATACCATCCTCGGCGTGACGGCGGGGAAATTGCTGATGGGGCCAGGTACTACCGCAAATAAGATCAAAGCCCTGGTCATCGCGGGGATAATTGCCCTGGCGGCGGGTTATGCGCTGGACCTGGGCGGCGTATCGCCGATCATTAAACGCATTTGCACCAGCAGTTTTATACTGGTATCCCTCGGATACGTGTCCCTGATACTGGCCGCGCTGTACTGGTGGATAGATGTAAAGGACCACAAACGTTTCACCTGGATCGCGGTAGTGGTAGGGATGAACTCGATCTTTATTTACATCTTTTTTGAAACCGTGGGGATTGGTTACCTGAATGGCGTGGTGGGGATCTTTGTGAAAGGGGGACTGGGTTTCCTCTCCGTGCCTGTACCCTGGCTGGATGTGGTTTCAGCGTTTTGTGTATGGGTGCTGGAATGGTATCTGTGTTACTGGCTTTACCAGCGGAAGATCTTCTTCAAATTATAATGAAAGGCGGCCTTCGGGCCGCTTTTTTTTATAACTAGAATCAGTGGGTTATAATTCGAAAATATTTTAGCAAAATCGATTTTATTTTTATGGTTATCAATATTTTACCTTTGCTAAAATATATCTTCTTTTTAACGCCCGGTTAACACTTTTCATTGTGTCTTTCCTTTTACCTTTGCGCGCATTACTTCACCAAAAACCTTCTTACATCAGTGCACATAGCACAACTGATATTTGTAAGCACAGGTGTCCGTGAAGAAATACCCCACTGTTATTGAAAAAGGTCTCTTAATTAGGGAATGAACGTCTTTTGTTCATTCTAAAAAACCGTACCCTTTTATGATTGAGGTGCTGTCAATCTGCGACCTATAAACACAAATCAAAAAAAATGAACAAAAGAATAATTAATTCCTACGAAGAAGAAATACATTACGAGCTATTCGTTTATGGCGATATTGACGGGTATAAATACTTTTATGACATATTAACAAAGCCAATGATCGCCTATGCCTTCGACGTCACGCGCAGCCCATGGGAAAGTAATATGATAGTCACTGATATTTTCATATTAGCATGGAAGCTACATGAGAAGATGGAAAGCGCTTCGCAGATCAGGGACTTTATCAGGCAAGGTGTTGAATGGAGGAGCAAGGCTTACCTGGAAACTAAAATAGTAAAACTTGTCAGCTCGGCGCTTGAGGAACATGAGAAGTTTATTTCAGATATGTTTGAGCGTTGGAAATGGAGAAACTTCAATCCTGGTATCAGTAAGGGATGATTTTTTAATGTAGGCTAATTACAGCAGGCCCGGAAACAAATGTTCATCGGGCCTGTTTTTTATTGCATCAATCTTGTTTCATATCCATTTTTTAAGGAAATTTTAATGCCTTAATATGTATACCCATGGCCAATCCGAGATTTAACCTTTTTTTTACAGGTTGGGCCAAATGAGGCTTTCTCCCTTTAAAACCTTTTATTAATTTTGGCCCCCAAATGACACGGGTAGCTATATTTTTCATATGCTTGTTCGCCCTCCTGCTCGGAAGGGATGCATATGTCTATGCAGGTACTCACCCCTATCATCATAATTGCTCCCGTTACACACTGGCGCAAAAAACCGACAACACCCGCCACGTAAAAATCCCGGACACACATAAATACCGCGCCAGGTTCGTGGAAACGGAGGTCGAAAAAGGAACCGGGTTCCTGGTGACCGAAAAGGTGGAAGATGACGATACCAGCACTTCCTTCTCCCGGAAATATAAGCTGCTGGCCAGATTTTACCTTGTTTTCTCTGCTGTTTTCCTTGCCGGTTGTCTCCATAACCGTATTAAAACCGCACCTGTCTTTATCGGAATTCTCTCCAACAAGTACATCGTTCAAAGAGTTTTAAGGATCTGATCCGGTAATATACCCGTTACCGGAGGTGCCATTGTGCACATCGGTGTTAATGTAAATTAACATTACTTCCCGCTGCGTGACGCTTCCGGCGCCCGCCTGACGGCCTTCGCCGCATGTTCTCCGGTAACCCTGAACACGCTTTTCCATCGCTCAATATCCATTAATATCATGAATAAGATTGTCATGTTCGCGGGCACGTTTGCCCTGCTGTACCAAATAACCGGCTGTGCTTCACAGGCAGAACCCAAAAAGGAGGTCAACAAGTATATCGTGACCAGCCCGATCAGGATCGATACCTCGCTGACCAAAGAATATGTTTCGCAGATACGCTCTGTCCGGAACATCGAGATCAGGGCCCAGGAGAAAGGTTTTCTCCAGAACATTTATGTTGATGAAGGCCAGTTTGTAAAAGCCGGTCAGCTGCTTTTTAAGATCATGCCGAAAATTTATGAGGCGGAACTGCTGAAAGCGGAAGCTGAAGCCAGGGCAGCGGAGATAGAGCTGCAAAATGCAACCGCCCTGGTGGAAAAAAATGTGATCTCCAAAAACGAACAGGCCATGGCACAGGCCAAACTGGACCAGGCAAAGGCGGAAATAGCCCTTGCAAAAGTTCACCTTTCGTTTACAGAGATCAGGGCGCCGTTCGACGGCACCGTTGACCGACTCCCGCTGAAACTCGGAAGCCTCATCGATGAAGGCGAACTGCTGACCAGCCTTTCGGACAACAACCAGATGTTCGCTTATTTCAACGTGTCCGAACCGGAGTATCTCGACTATCAAACCAACACCAAAAACCGAGGCAACAACAAAGTGGGCCTGCTGCTGGCCAATAACCAGCCCCTTCAGTACAAGGGTGACGTGGAAACCATCGAAAGCGAATTCGATAACGAAACCGGCAACATCGCTTTCAGGGCAAGATTCCCTAATCCGGAAAGACTGCTGAGGAACGGCGAAACCGGGAAGGTACTGATGACCGTTCCGCTGAAAAACGCAATGGTCATCCCGCAAAAAGCAACCTACGAGATACAGGACAAGATATACGTTTTTGTACTGGACAAAGACCACAAGGTGAAATCCACACATATCAGCGTTCGCGGTCAGCTGCCGGACCTCTACATCGTAGACAGCGGCATTTCAGACCAAGACAAGATCCTGCTTGAAGGCGTGCAGAAAGTAAAAGACGATGACAAGATCGAATTTGAATTCCTGAAGCCCGAGGAGGTGGTTTATAATCTGCGGTTAAAAGCGGAATAGGCTTTAATTACTAATAGAAGATCATGTTTAACAGATTTATACAACGGCCGGTACTCTCTATTGTGATATCGCTCATCATCGTGTTCCTTGGTGTGCTGGCCATTACACAACTGCCCGTAACGCAGTTCCCATCTATCTCGCCGCCCAAAGTGAACGTGACGGCCGCATACCCCGGCGCGAACGGCGAGCTGATGATCAAATCGGTGATCATTCCCCTGGAAAGGGCCATCAACGGCGTTCCGGGGATGAAATATATGGCGTCTGACGCGGGCAACGACGGCGAAGCCACCATCCAGGTGGTGTTCAACCTCGGCACCGATCCCAACCAGGCTTCATTGAACGTGCAAAACCGCGTGGCTTCGGTGGTGAACAAACTGCCGCCGCTGGTAGTGCGCGAGGGCGTGAAGATCACCCGCGAGGAATCCAACATGCTCATGTACATCAACCTGTACAGCGACGACCCGCATACCGATCAGAAATTCCTTTTCAACTTCGCGGACATCAACATCCTGTCTGAGCTGAAAAGGGTGAACGGCGTCGGCGTGGCAGACATTCTCGGTAACCGCGAATATGCCATGCGCATCTGGCTGAAACCGGACCGTATGCTGGCGTATAAAATTTCCGCGGAAGAAGTGATGAAGTCGCTGGCGGACCAAAGTCTTGAAGCCTCGCCGGGTAAAACGGGCGAAAGTTCCGGCAAACGGTCGCAGGCGTTTGAATACGTGCTGAAATACCCCGGCAGGTACAGCACCAAAGAAGGGTATGAAAATGTGATCTTAAGATCGAGCCCGAACGGCGAGATACTTCGCCTGAAAGACGTAGCGGAAGTGGAGTTCGGCAGCTCGATGTACGATATTTATTCGAACCTCAACGGCAAACCTTCTGCCGCGATCGTGCTCAAACAATCGTACGGCAGCAATGCCAGCCAGGTGATTGCGGACGTGAAGGCCAAGATGAAAGAGATCGAAGCCAGTTCTTTCCCGAAAGGAATGCATTACGAGATCAGTTACGACGTATCCAAATTCCTGGACGCTTCCATCGAAAAGGTGATACATACGCTGGTGGAGGCTTTTATCCTTGTGGGTTTGGTCGTGTTCCTGTTCCTCGGCGACTGGCGGTCTACGCTCATTCCCGCGCTGGCCGTGCCGGTATCGCTGATCGGTACGTTTATGTTTATGCAGTTCTTCGGCATCACGCTCAACCTCATCACTTTGTTTGCCCTCGTACTGGCTATCGGGGTGGTGGTGGATGATGCGATCGTGGTGATTGAGGCCGTGCACGCCAAGATGGAGGAAGAACATCTTTCGCCATTGAAAGCCACCAAAAAGGCGATGCATGAGATCAGCGGAGCCATTATTGCCATCACGTTCCTGATGGCAGCGGTGTTTATCCCGGTGGCGTTTATGTCCGGACCGGTGGGCATTTTCTACCGGCAGTTCTCCATCACGATGGCCACGGCAATTATCCTGTCCGGCGTGGTGGCGCTTACGCTTACACCCGCGCTTTGCGCCATGATCCTCCGGAACAACCATGGGAAACTGAAGAAAAAATCCATCATGGACAAATTCCTCGATGGGTTCAATAACGGTTTCAACAAAATGTCCGGCCGCTACCAGAAAATACTGGGCGTTATCGTGAACAGGCGCGTGGTTACTGTTGTGATGCTGCTTGCTTTCTGCGGCGGCGTCCTTTTCCTGAACGGCCGTGTGCCTTCCGGCTTCATTCCCAATGAAGACCAGGGTATGTTTTACGCCATCATCCAGACCCCGCCGGGATCTTCGCTGGAAAGGACGAACGAGATCGCGGAAAGGCTGCAGAAACTTGCGGAAGACATCGATGGGGTACAATCCGTTTCTTCCCTCGCCGGGTATGAGATCCTTACTGAAGGTACCGCCGCGAATTCGGGCACCTGCCTGGTGAACCTGAAAAGCTGGGAAGACAGGAAAGAATCCGCGCAGGAGATCATCGAAGAGCTGGAGGAAAAGTCGAAAGACATTACCGGCGCCACGATAGAGTTCTTCCTTCCGCCCGCCGTGCCCGGATATGGGGCCGCCGGCGGGTTTGAGCTGCGTTTGCTGGATAAAGCGGGCTCGGGCGAGTACAAAAAAATGGAAACGGTGAGCAAGGAATTTGCGAAGGAGCTGGAAAAACGCCCTGAACTGACGTCTATCTTCAGCTTCTACAGCGCCAGTTATCCGCAGTACATGCTACGGGTAGACAATGATATTGCGCAGCAAAAAGGCGTGACGATCGAGAACGCTATGAACACGCTTTCCACTTTGATAGGCAGTAACTACGAGATCAGTTTTATCAAATACGACCGGCAATACAAAGTGATGGTGCAGGCTGCGCCGCAATACAGGGCTTTGCCGGAAGATATTCTGAAACTGTACGTCAAAAACGACCGTGATGAAATGGTGCCGTTCTCCGCCTTCATGAAAATGGAGAAAGTGTACGGTCTTTCCGAGATCACGCGGCACAACATGTACAACGCGGCCGAGATCAGCGGTTCCGCCGCGCCCGGCTACAGCAGCGGCGAAGCCATCAAAGTGATCAACGAAGTGGCGCAGAAGACGCTGCCGAGAGGTTTCGGCATCGACTGGGCGGGTATTTCGAAAGATGAGGTGGCGCAGGGCAACCAGGCGGTTTATATCTTCCTGATCTGTCTTGGGTTTGTGTACCTGATCCTTGCTGCGCAGTATGAGAGTTTTATCCTGCCGCTATCGGTGATCCTTTCGTTGCCGGCGGGCATCTTCGGTGCGTTCCTGTTACTGAAATTGCTCGGGCTGGAAAACAATATTTACGCACAGGTGGCCATGGTAATGCTGATCGGCCTATTGGGTAAGAACGCTGTACTGATCGTGGAGTTTGCCGTGCAGCGGCACCGCGGGGGCGCTTCTGTGCTGAACGCAGCCCTGGAAGGATCCAAGGTCAGGTTCCGTCCCATTTTGATGACGTCTTTCGCGTTCATCGCGGGCCTTATCCCGCTGGTGTTCGCCAGCGGTCCGGGCAGGATCGGCAACAGGACGATCGGTACGGCTGCATTGGGCGGCATGCTTTTCGGAACCATTTTCGGGGTACTGATCATACCCGGATTGTATTACATATTCGGAAAAATCGCGGAAAGGCATACGCTTATCAGAGATGAAGAAGAAAATCCATTAACCGAAGAAATTGATCACAATGTTTAAATTCAGGATACATCATTGCGTGCTGGGCATCTGCCTGGCCGCGGCTGGCTGCAGGATTCCGGAGGTGGCGTCGCGGGTCGAAAACCGTGCTGTCCCGGGTTCCTATGGCAACAGCCAGGATACTGTCAACACATCCGCCGTTCAATGGCGCAGTTTTTTTACGGATAAAAACCTCGCAAACCTGATCGATACGGCGCTGCAAAACAACCAGGAGCTGATGATCACCTTGCAGGAAATTGAGATCGCAAAGAATGATATCCGGATCAGGAAAGGCGCGATACTGCCTACGGTGGGTTATAAAGCCGGCATCGGCGTGGAAAAAGTGGGGAGATATACCAGCCAGGGCGCAGGTGACGCATCCACGGAAATAGAGCCGGGAAAGGAAATGCCCGATCCGCTGATGGACTACAAAGTGGCGGCTTATGCGAACTGGGAAGTGGATATCTGGAAAAAGCTGCGCAATGCCAAAAAGGCCGCTGTGACGAGGTATCTGGCGACAGTGGAGGGCCGGAATTTTGTACTGACCAGCCTGATTGCCGAAGTGGCGGATTCTTATTATGAATTGCTCGCGCTTGATAACCAGCTGGTGATTGTAAAACAAAACATCGGGTTGCAGCAGAATGCGCTGGACATCATCAAAGTGCAGAAGGAAGCCGCCAGGGCCACGGAGCTGGCGGTTAAAAAATTCGAGGCCGAGGTGCTGAAATCCCAGAGCCTTGAGTTTGAGATCCTGCAACGGATAAAAGAAACGGAGAACAGGATTAACTTCCTGCTGGGCCGTTATCCGCAGGAAATCACCAGGGATCAGGGCGACTTTTTAAGTTCTTTGCCCCCGGCTGTGAGCACTGGTATTCCTTCGCAGCTGCTGGGGAACCGCCCGGATATCAGGAAAGCTGAACTGGAGCTGGAAGCCGCGAAGCTGGATGTAAAAGTTGCCAGGGCGGAGTTTTATCCTTCATTCGGGATCTCGGCCGGTATCGGGTTCCAGGCATTTAAGCCATCGTACCTGGTGAAGTCCCCTGAGTCGCTGCTGTATTCGTTGGCGGGTGATCTTGCGGGCCCCTTGATCAATAGGAATGCGATCAAAGCCGAGTTCCTCAACGCCAATGCGCGCCAGATACAAGCCATGTATAACTACGAGCGTACGATCTTAAATGCATACCTGGAAGTTTCCACCCAGCTGTCAAACATCAGCAACCTCGAAAAGAGTTATGATCTGAAGTTGAAACAAGTGGATGCTCTCACACGCTCTATCGACATCTCCAATGACCTGTTTAAATCCGCCAGGGCGGATTACCTGGAAGTGCTGATGACGCAGCGCGATGCGTTGGAATCGAAGCTGGAGCTGATAGAAACCAAAAAACAACAGCTGGATGCGGTGATCCATATATACAGGGGCCTGGGAGGCGGATGGAAATAGTATTTCCGGGAAGACAAATAGTTTAGGAACAAACGGCGGCCATTGGCCGCCGTTTGTTTTGCCGGAAATCTGCCGGTAGCTGGTTAAATGTCTTCTCAGTAAAAGAATTGTTCAGATATGATCTGCCCGTCCTTCACCTCATACAGCATGATCTCCTTTATGAATATTCTGCCATGCGGCTGCACGGTAATATCCTTTTCTCTTGCAACGGCGAAATGATTGCCGGTGACAAGGGGCTCACTCGTATAGAGACTGTGAACTGTCTGAATCCTGCTTACGAAGTCTTCGCCTTTTTTTCGGACAGGGTTTTTACCTTCCGCATATCCGAAATACGGAGACTCTGGAGGATCGATGCTCCTGACATTTTCCGCAAAAAACTCATCCTGGATCTCAAACCATTTTTCTTGTTTTGCAAGTTCATTGAAGCGGGCTGCGACTTCCGCGGTTGTCAGCACCTTTTTTTGTTCTGTAGACATTGTGTTGCTGTTTCAGGTTAATGGATTGTGTTTAAGCAGGTTGTCCTGTTCCGGTTTCGCAATAGGATTTCAGGCTTTTCAGGAAGATGGCCCAATCAAAGCTGCAAGCGGCAAACATATCCGTTACTTCCCGCCATCCGCCATGTGTAAAACGCAGCAGTGTATTGCCGTTTTTTTCTTCCAGGTCGAAGGATACTTTGGTGCCGATCCATTCCCCGATGGAATGGACGCATTCCCATGCTGCCCGTTTATCGGGGGCCAGTTCGGTCACTTTCATTTCATTCCGGTGCTGGCCAAAGATGAACAGGTTCACAAAGCCGGTTTCCGGTTGGGCTGTTGTGTTTTTGCACCACCATGATTCAAGACCTTCCTGTGTAGTGACTGCCTGGTAAACTTTCCCGGGGGCTGCTTTTATAACTAAGTTATGCCTGATGTCCGCCATAATTTTAGATTTATGTTAGTGATATTCAATACACCAAAGCTATCGTCTAAATATTACTATGACGGGGCGCGATATGGACTTTGTAACAGGGGGATTTGGACACGGCCCGGGGGAAAAAAGGCCAGCGATTATCGGGATTAACTTTCTTAAATATACGATTTGACTACAGGGGAGCAAAACTACTTAAGTACTTTATCCACCCATTTTTTTGTTTCATCAACCAGTAATGACATCACATCTTTTTTGCCCGCTTTAAAAGAGTGATCTGCTCCTTCAAGTTTTACCAAGGTGGCTTTACGCAAAGACCCGCATACTGTTTCAATTAGCTCCCAGGTAGCGAGTGTATCTTTAGAGCCTTGTAGAAAAAGCATAGGTATTTTGAGCGCTTTCAGATGGTCCGCACGTTCCGTGGAGGGTTTGCCGGATGGGTGAAGTGGGAACCCGTAAAAAATAATGCCGCTGACAGGACTATCTGTTTGCTCTGCGAGGTACTGCGAGCTCATTCTGCCTCCGAAAGATTTGCCCGAAGCAAATAGTGGCAGATCGGGCTGTAGTTCACGGGCTTTTTTAATGGCCGCTGCAATGGTTGCGTGAGCAACGGCGGGCGAATCGGGCCGGCCTTTTTTGTTTTCCATAAAAGGAAAATTAAACCGCAGGGTGGCGATGCCCACTTTAGACAGCGCATCGCTCAGCGTTTCCATAAAAGGATGGTCCATACCGGCTCCTGCTCCATGTGCCAGTGTGAGTATACAACTGGGTTCAGCGGGAATGATATATTTGGCGGAAACTTTACCTATTGCGGGAGAAACCGCTATTTTGATGGATTTTGTGCTCATGGTAGATCAAAGCTAATGAAATTACACAATCAGTGAATTACATGGAGGGAAAGGCAGATCACGAAGAATTTTAATGCGTTCACGAGTAAAAATGGCTCGTTAACGAGATTTATACTTCCAAGATCAAAAAACAGCTGTAATATTTGTACCAACTAAGTGTCATAACGTGATTTCAGGTGTTGAGCCTTGTGGTGAGATGTAGTTGTTAGATGAAGATTTCCGAGTCGCATCTTATACTGGAAGCCGCCCATCGATGTAATTTTGCAAACAGAGAGTTAATTTTCTTATATAAATTATAGATAATTCATTCCTTTTTTAGGTATTAGCAAATATTATTTGAACTCGGTAGAGTACCATTTGTAATTGTTAAGACAAATGTTAATGTTGAAAAAAAGACGGATTCTACTTCACCCGTAACGGTGAGAATCGTGTCAGTTATTATTGACCGCCGCTCTGTCAAAATCCAGGGGTGAAGTAGAGTCAATATGCGAAAAACAAGATATGAAATATATAGATCCGACAGTTTACGCTGGTTCATTTACATGCCCACACTGCGGTGCAATAGCTATGCAGAGTTGGTGGCAAAGAGGCTGGGATTCTGGTAGCTATCCAGGTCGTGATTCCAATCCAGTGAGGGTTGGCAAATGTCACCATTGTGCGGGCAATACGTTATGGATTATGGACAAAATGTATTATCCTGATACTGGGAATGCTCCTTTCCCAAATCCAGAAATGCCACAAGATGTAAAAGCATTATATCAAGAAGCTGCGTCTATTCATCAAAAGTCACCAAGAGGAGCCGCAGCATTACTGCGTTTAGGTATCCAGATACTATGTAGAGAACTAGGAGAGCCTGGAAAAAATATTAATGCTGATATCGGCAGTTTAGCTAAGAAAGGGCTTCCGGAAATCGTCCAACAATCTCTGGATATTGTAAGGGTAACTGGAAATGACGCTGTACATCCAGGCCAAATTGATACCGATAATCCACAAACAGTAAGGCAATTATTTGATTTAACTAATATTATCGTGGAATATATGATTGCATTGCCGAAAAAAGTAAGCGGTCTGTATAATGCTTTGCCTGGTGATAAGATAAAAGGAATTAGTGATAGAGATGGAAAATAGATTGTGATGTTGTACAAGTGTTTCAATGAACTTAGATGAAAAGCCGAGTCTTGGAGTCGTTGGTTCCCCGTGCAAGCATTTTCTAAACAATATTTTTATATGTCAAAGTTATTCAAATGGATAATAGGGTTTGCTGGTACAATGCTAGTGGCTTGGTCAGGTAGTTTCTTCTATGATCGAACCAAAGATATACCGGTGCTTAACTACTTCACTGGTGGCTTGAGATGGATTTATGATCTGGGTACAAAAGTGCTGAATTTTCCTATAAAAGTTTGGGTTATCGTTGTTTCGTTGTTAGTTATTAATCTGGTAATTGCTTTATATAGAAGGTTGAAGGATTCAGCTGGCGGGCATCCTGATTTTGTAGGATACAAGATGGATGTTTTTAAAAAATGGATTTGGCGTTGGGATTGGAGGTATGAGGAAAACGGCTGGAAAGTTGTTAGTCTAATCCCTTATTGTCCAAAGGATGACGTTCAATTAATCAACAATAGCGACATTTTTAATGTAAGGTTTTACTGTCCAAAATGTAATACTGAATTCGGAGAATACAGGGAGCCATTGGAATATAGTAGAGATGCAGAAATATTAATTTTAGATAAGGTTAATAAAAAGGCATTCGAAAAACGAGATTAAATGGTATCCTCGGCAGGGAAAGGAGACATAATCAAAACTAGTTGAGTGGATACAATGAGAAATTTTAACTGTTCATGGCGGTTTGGCCGGCAATAGCAGGGGCTAAACTAGGGTTGAAATTTACATAAAAATTAGCGCAAATAGAAGAGTCAGGAACTCTATGAGACGATGATGTTGAATTCCCAGTCATTTGCAATGTTGAGGAATTGCCTGAACACAATAATAATATGATATGGCTTTTAATTTGGAAATTTTTTTCTTTGATACTCCAATTTACACAGTAGAAAAAATTGGAGATAGCGAAATAAATTCTTCAGAATTTGACGCTCTCTTTTACTTTAATGATAAACGAGATGTTGAAGGCTATAACCCATGGCGAAAGGTTGCTTCAACCTTTAGTATAACGAGACGGCTAACCTACAGCGAAAGTGATTTTAAAATTAAAGGAGGTTATGCGTCAGTTATAATTTCGTGTAAGCGATATCATGATGAGTTTATTTTTTATATTTTTTGGAATCCAAGTAATAAAACCATAATAAAGATAGGTCAATTCCCTACCGTTGCCGATTTTCATTTGGGGGAAATGAAACAATATAATAAAGTGATATCTACTGAAATGCTCAAAGAATTGACACGAGCCATTGGCTTGGCGGCGAATGGTGTAGGTATAGGTTCCTATGTTTATCTTAGAAGGATATTTGAATATCTCATAGGTGAGGCCTATACTAAGGCAAAAGTTGACAGTGCAATTCTTGAAGCTGATTTTAAAAAAGCAAGGATGGATGAAAAAATTGATTTACTACATTCTTATCTTCCTAATTTTTTAATAGAAAGCAAGTCCATGTATTCAATTCTTAGTGTAGGTATACATGAACTCGATGAGCAAACGTGCTTAGCCCATTTTGATACTCTTAGAGTTGGTATTGAAATCATACTCGACGAAAAACTGGAAGAATTTCGTAGAAAAGAAAAGATTGAAACTGCCAAACAAAAGCTTGCAGCTTTAAAGGGTCAAATAAGAAAATAGGTCATTTAGTGAATATCGTTGATAAGAAAAGCTCCCGGAAAGTCAGTGTACTGCAAAGAGGCGGCATTCTAAGTAGACGAGCAGGGAACCAAATATAGAAAAGACAGATCATCGGTTCTGCATACCCCGAAAAACTCGTTTTTGACGGAAGCCAATATCGAACCACAAGAATAAATGAAGCGGCCCGGCTTACATACGCAATAAGCGGGATTTTAGCGAAATAAAAAACCGGAAAAGCGTCAGTAAAAAACACCTTTCCGGTATGGTAGCCCCGGGGGGAGGAATATCTAACCAAATCCTGCATGACCTGATCGCTTTTAGCGAGCTACCGGAATGACATTCCGTCATTATAAGTTATTACGATAAAAAGGCCGTTCATCACGAACGGCCTTTTTCGTTAAAGGTTTTTTTTCTTTTCAAACCCGCTCCCAGAGGGAGAAGTGATTGTCTTTCTTGCATTTTGAGAAAAAAAATTTGTTCGTTTGTGAACTACTGTTCACTTGCATACAAATTCAGCCTGTTTTTTCATGTTTAGATCACAAAAAAATTTATCAAAATCAATTCTTCCAGCTTGCCTTCGATAAACCGTTTTTTACATCTTCTGTGTAAAGATATGCTGTAGTTCATTTGCATACAGGGGAGGCTCGATAAATGGTTATGGAGCGACTTGCGGTTCTGTATTTCCGCGTCTCGACGAAAAGACAGAAAATTTCCGGCCTCGGAATAAAAACACAGCATAACGATGTAGACTGTTTACTTCTGTCTTATCCCGCGACAGTACTTCGGGAATTTTGCGAGACTGAAAGCGGTAGCAAAAACAATAGGCCGATACTTCGGGATGCCATACGTTTTTGTAAGCGTGTCGGTGCTGTGTTGATTATCGCCAAGATCGACCGCTTGGCCCGTCATGCCTTATTCGTGGCGGATTTGATTAATCAGGGCATTACGATCATTGCGGCGGACAAACCGAACGCTAGTCACCTCGAACTACTTGAAGACGCTATCCGCGCAGAAAAAGAAGGTATCCTGATCCGCAAGCGAATCAAAGAAACGCTGGCGGCGGCGAAAGAGAATGGCGTGAAGTTGGGCGTAGCTGGTAAAGAGCTTGCCCTGAAAAACAAACAGGCTGCTTATGAATTTGCGGAGAAAATGGCTCCGCTCATTCGGGAGTTGTTGGGGGCGCGAATAAAAACGGTGCGTGCGATCATGAACGAGCTGAACCGCCGCAAGATTCCGACATTCCGCAAAGGGCGACGTAAATGGCACCTGACGACTGTTTATCATCTACTGCAACGCCTCAGAGAAAAAATACCGGAAATCTTCCCCAGACCGTGCATACGTAATTCATTCAACAACATAAATCCAAAATCATGAAGATTGTTAGACCCTTTTTCGCCATGCTCGGTATGGCATGCCTGTGCACGTTCCTCATGTCCGCGTCCTGTAGTAAAGAGGATCAGCAGGAATCCACACCCCAGGGCGAGAAAATGACCGTGCAGGATTTAACCGACGGTAACGGCAAAATATGGTGGATTGCCGATGTCGACATCACGTATACCGGCGCATCCGGCGCCGTGGATTCCACCGTCAAGCCCGTATTCCCGAACCTCGAAACCAGCATGTGGTTCGGCCTGTCCGCTTCCGGTGCCATTCAATACGCGTTTAGAGCCGGAGAACCGTTGAACAGGTATATGCCGCTTACTGGATCGTGGAATTTGAACATACCGTCGCAGCTTCTTGCGTTGAAATGCTACGACGTGGGCGGGAACTGCACCACGACGAAGGACGGCGTGTGGACGATTGAGAAATACGGCTCTTCGGCCTACGGGGAATCGTTTCATCTTTCGCGGGAATTTCCGCTTGCGGAAGGCCGGAAAATGAAAGTATGGGCGCGGCTTTACAATGATTAGGCCATGAACGAAGAACAAAGAGGATGGCTGATGAAAGAAAAAAAAGTTCCACTTCTCGTGTATAAATCATATGAGAAAAACTATCAGTCGGTTCTTGATTTTCATTGGTTGCCGTTTATCGTCGCCAAAGAATATATCAACGACGGCATGACCAAAAAACAATTGGTGAATTTCAAAGAGATCATCAACCTGCATTGGGATCAGGTCGCCGAACTTCTGATGTGTACGGAAAGAATGCTGCACCTGAAAAAGCCGGATAACGTTTTTAACAAAAGCGTTTCGGATCGGTTCGTCGGCCTGATCCGGTTCTACAGCCACCTTTATAATCTATACGGCGACAGGCAGAAAGTGAATGAGCTGATGGTTTCCCCGATCAGGGATGAAGAACTTGAAATCATTCCCATGGGGCTTGTGCCGCATATCACAGGCCGTTCATATCTTTTAGAGTATGTGTTTCATTTTTCAAAACTCAAAAATCCCGGAAAAATATGAGCAAACGCAAGGGCCGGTATTATCCAACGCAAACGAAACTGAAAGAAATCAAGCAAAGTCCCAAAAGGATCATGGAAGAGGCACTTGAGGATTTTCCAATCGCCGAGCTTCACGAAGTGCACTGGATGATGTTCAGCCGTGCGATCCAGCTTCCCGACGAGATGAACGAGGAAAAGATACGTTCTCGTGCCGTGTTCTTTTTCGAACGGGCCTGCGATTTATTTGTCGCGTGTCATGTGCTGGTGAAACGAAGAAGAAGAAAAAGAGAAAAGCAAAACAAGCAATAAAACCAACCTGTCCTCTGTTACAAGTCGATAAAGATTCATTTTACAAATGGAAATCGCGCAAAAGGCGCACCGTTTGCACGGCCCGAATTTCGGGCCGTTTTTATTTAGCCAGGACTCTTCGGAATTTTTTAAGGTCGCATGTTACTTTTTCAGGGAAATGCCGTCTAACTATTAAAGTGCGCGCATAAGGTTTGATTAGAGTGTATTTTATCACGCTTAAAACCCCATTGTATGACACACGTGCCAACCTCCGGCCCATGGCCGCCCGCGCCATACTTCCCGCATTATCGTGACTACAACGCGACAGGTTACAATCCGCTCAAAATCATCAAGGCCATTTTTTCGGATTTTCTTTTGGATGAAATGAGGGAAGACCTTTATCAGATGTTCACCAGCGCGATCCTCAACGATTCCGTTTATTCCGAAAGAAAAGCGCGATCTGGTTTGATTTTCACCTATGAAACGTTGAACGACCTGATACTCGCTTCTCATCGCTTAACGGGCGCAAGACCGGATGAACTTGCTAAAGAGGAAGACGACGAATAAAATACTTTCAACGAGATAAGGATCGAAAACCGACTATGGCGAAGGCCGTATCATTGATACGGCTTTTTTTCATTTACATACGGGATGACATAATTGGTTTCCAAATTTTGTTTTCGTTTGACTTCTCATGGTTGATTCCCGTATCACACCGCCCGAACCCAGAAACCACGACACCGTTTTCAACGACGGTGTCGAATAACAACAGGAGCAATTGATGACATTGAAAAAATGTCCGTATCCGCATGTCTTCAACAGAGAAGAAGCCGGAGACTTTCTTGGCTATTCATTATCCACCATGAACAAGAAGGCCATGGAAAATAAACCGCGCTTTGAAAAGAAGGGAAAGGAATCTTACTACCTTCTCACTGATTTAGAAGAATACGAGAAAGAACAACAGACTTTCTAACGCCCCCCAAATCCTTTTTTACATCGTTGATTTCTTTAGGAGCTACGCATGAACCACATCGCGGAAACGATAACGCTTGCGCAAATTTTAGAAAAACTCGGTCACGCACCTGTCCGCACATCAGGCCACGACCTTTATTACCTGTCGCCGTTGCGTGAAGAAAAGACCGCCAGCTTTCATGTTAATACAGATAAAAACGTCTGGTATGACCACGGGACAGGTGAGGGCGGTGGGATCATCAAGTTTGTCCAGCGTTATCTTCAAACGCAAAACGTCGGGAATGACGAAGGCGATGCGAAACGCTGGATCAAGAACATGTTTGGTTTTGCACCCATCATCAACCCTGTAAAAGATTTGGAAATCCCGAAATACGACAAGAAACTGCATATCACGAGCGAGCAGGACATCGAGCGTCCGGCACTCATTCGTTATCTGGATTCGCGCGGCATTCCGTTGCCGCTGGCTCAGAAATACCTGAAGCAGATCAACGTCTACAACAGGGAGACTAGCAAAAGTATTTATGCACTCGGATTCAAGAACGATAAGGGCGGTCATGAGATTCGAAATAAATACTTCAAAGGCAGCACGTCACCCAAATACATCACCTTCATACGCGGGACTGTTATTAAACCCGAAGAGGTTCACATCTTCGAAGGATGGCCGGATTATCTGACGGCGATCATCTATGATCGGGACGGGCAGAAGTTTAAAGGTGATGCCATCATTCTCAACTCGCTGGCCAATCTTTCAAAGGCCACGGGTTATATCAAAGGCTACGGCTATCGCCACGCCCTTACGTGGATGCATAACGATCAGCCAGGTATCGAGGCCACGGCGAACCTCGACGCATTCTTCAAAACCGAAGAAGACCTGACGCACAGGCCCATGAACGGCATCTATGCGCCGTATAAGGATCTGAATGCGTGGCACACCGTAAAAATCGGCCTCGGCGAATAATCTTTCTTTCTTTTTGACGCAAGCATAAACGCTCACTTTTTGCGGGACGTTGACGGTGGATCACGGAGATTGCCGTCGGCGCTCCCTTGCTTGCGACAACAATTTTCGCCGCGCTTTGCGCTTCCCCGCCCTTCCAAAATTCTTGCCGCACGGTCGCTTTCGCCGGCGTGGCATCCCCGTTCCCGTCAACGCCCACAGAAAGGCACTTCATGACCCATACCGCCGTAACAAATCGCCGCGACATTCACCAGCAAGTCACCGATACAATCATTCAGCAATTGGAGGCGGGCGTTATTCCGTGGCAGCAGCCGTGGAAGGGCGCGGAAAGCCGCATCAAGAAGATGCCGCAGAATGCCACCACCGGTAAGAAATATCGCGGTGCAAATATTTTGCTGTTGTGGACTTCAGCGTTCAATAACGATCATCTTACCGACGAGTGGGGCAGTTTTCTGCAATGGCAACAAAAGAAGGAAGTCGTCCGCAAAGGTGAAAAGGGCACGATGATCGTGTACTTCGACACGATGGAAAAGGAAAAAGATGGGAAAATCGAAAAAATCCCTTTCCTCAAACAATCGTTCGTGTTCAACCGTAGCCAGTTGGCCAGCTACGATGCCGCCACCGAAAACGCCTATCTGCTCAATGAAACCTCGTTAGTTGAGCGTATCGAAAAAGTGGACAGCTTCGTTATGAACACGGCCGCCGTGGAAAACGAAGGGTTTAGCGCCAATTATCTTCATAATGACGATAAAATCGTCATGCCTTTCAAAGAGGCGTTCAATGATACGGCAGGCAGTACCGCAACCGAAGGGTATTATTCGGTTCTGCTGCATGAGTTGACGCACTGGACGGGCAGCCCTAAACGTCTTGACCGAAACTTCGGCAAGAAGTTCGGCGATCATGCCTACGCCACCGAAGAACTGGTCGCCGAGCTGGGCGCGGCGTTTATGTGCGCGGAATTCGGCATCACCGTCCCGGAGAAGGGAAACACCGCCGCCTATATTGACTACTGGCTGAACGTGCTGCGTCAAAACAAACATTGTTTGATGGCCGCAGCATCCGAAGCATCGAAGGCGGTTGACTTCCTGCATGGACTTCAACCAGACTAAAACCGCTACTCGCAAAAACAGCGCCCTTCGGGGCGCTGTTGATTTTTATACGAGTGGAGTCATTTATTATTTGTTTCCTTCACTCTTATCGGGTTTGTTGTTTAGGAAGTTGAAGTTCAATGAGAATCCCATCCAAAGAGTGTTCTGATGATTGTAAGTTTTGGCAAAATCACCAACTCCGTAGTCGGCACCCACAACTAACCCCAATTGGATTTTATACAAATCAAAAACAACACCTCCACCGTATTGAAAGCCGAAACCCGTTTCTGATTGCTTAGCATCAGTAATTGCAGAATTGTTTGAGCTATTATAAGTTAAAGACGTGACGCCAACGGCGCCAATAGGCGCAACAAAAAAAGGCCTACTCTCAGTCAGTCGAAATTTCCAACCAACATATGGCCCTACGTTAAATGAACCATCGACAACGGACGATGATTCATCCCCACGTTTAGGACGAAATTTAAATGGGAGGGTAAGCGCACCCAGAATAACATCATTTCTATATCTATAATAAGCAATGTCAACATTTTCTACCGCCGATTTATCTATCCAAAAAGTTTGGTCATAGTCAATCTTTGATACCCGATGTTCATTGTATTGAATGTCTTTGGTATTTATTGATATTTCTTTCCCATCTTTTACTTCTATTTTTTGTTGATTACCAGGGATATATATCTTAACATACGTTATATCGTCTTTTTTAATCTCTGGTACTTTATCCACAAATCTAAAAAATACGCTTTTGTCTAAAAGTCGCGTATGAGCAAAGTCAATTGTATTATCTTGATTGTTTAAATATATCGGAACCGATTTTTCCGACTTCAATCGATAACCTTTAATGTCGTCAAGTCGTGCTCCATCTTGTGGTTTTGCAGAGGTAAAAGCTAAAACCATTGTAATGATTAATAAAATTTGCTTCATGTTTATTTTTTTGGGTGAATAATGCCTTGTGCCGAAATTGAAGATTGACACGATGATTACCGCAACAGTTGGTCATTTCCAGAAAGTAATGGCAATCGCGTCGGCAACACGAATAGTATTGCTAGTATAGTCGCGCTTGAGCGCTGCTTTGAGGTCATAAAATGAGCTTAAGGGTGAAAGTTGGGGTTTCTGGTAAAGGGTTAAAATTATTACTGTGCGAATACGGTATAGGAACTAGCGATCTCTCTACAATTCATTCCGAAAATATGGAATATTCTGAATATTGATATTGTGGAGCATAAAATTTAACGTAGTCGCGTTAGAATAATTGTTAATTCAATGATAAAGCAAAGATGTATGTGACAGCACCCCTGTCAATTCCATCGCACTCATACGATTACCCGACTGCGAAACCTGCGCCAGTAGGACTTCTTTGTTGTCCGTGTATATGTGTAAACGATCCCGCCCGCGTGAGCAGCTTACGTAGAACTGTTTCAGGGAAGCCGCCGCAGGGCTTTCGGTGTTTTGCGCGATGAATACTTCATCCACGGTGACGCTCTGGCTCGAATAGCTGGTCATGCAGTAGGCGTGCCGCAGATGCCCGAACGTAGCGGGCAAACGGTATTCCGTCGCGCCGTCCGCAGCGCCGGCGGTGATCGTCTCTTTATCCACCCCCAGCACCGTCAACAACTGGCCGTTATTCAGGCTTTGTTTGTTCGCGTCGAACCCGTTGCGTGTGACGGCAACCGCATCACCCACGGACAAGCCGAGCGCGGTTTTTCGGTATACGTCAGCGCCGCGCAGATCGGAAAGCGGCACGTCAACGATTTTTCTTTTTTCATCCATCAACGTCACATGATCGTCGTTCACGCCGAGGACGGAAAGCGTTTGACCGTGGGCGATATCTCGCCAATTCTTATTGAATTGCAGGACGTGTCCAGGATCGTAAAACCGTCCGTCTGCTTTTTCCGCATCCGTGAGGTTAAGGCTGACGAGGCGGTTGACGGCGGTTTCCTGCACGCCGAGTTTTCCCGCGTGGCGGAGGGCACTACGTAGGGCGGCGGTTACGGCTTCTCCTTCCGCATGCGTCGGCGACACGACGAGGGCGGTTTTGCCGGCATTGCGGACGACCATATAATCTTTCGCCAAGCTGCGGTAATTATCGCCGAATGTTTTGATCGCGCCCATCTTGTCGATCTTATCGAACGCGGCGGCAACATCACCCCGCGCCAAATTCTGCACGGCGTCGCGGTATTCATGTGTGCGTTGACGGTGTATTTTTTTGATACGCACGGGTTCAACGCCGGAGGCCACGATCAAACGTAACGAATCCCCCGACGCGACGGCATTATGCTGGAAAATATCGCCGCCCAAAATGAGGCGGGCATTCTGTTTGTGCGCCAGATCGAGTAGGGCGAGCATGTCGTCCAAACCCAATAATGACGCTTCGTCAACCCAAAGCACATTATCTCGCATCCGCCTTTGCAGGTCAGGGGAAACGAGCAGCTTCGCCACCGTTTGAGCGTCCGCGAAATCTTGCCGCAACACGCCCCGCGCAGCCTGTGCAGTCGGCGCAACAATCACCACATCCTTACCCGCCGCTTTGATAAGCGCGACGGTTTCCCGCATCAAGGTCGTTTTGCCAGTACCCGCGCTTCCCAAGATGACGGATAATTGATTGCCCGTCATCAGAACATGGCGCGCCGCCTCGGCTTGTTCGCCCTGTAACGCCATGGCTGGCGGTTCAGCGTATAACGGCGCAAACAAGCCTTTGCCTGCATGGGCAAGGCGGATCATGCGGGTTTCGGACTCCAGCAACGCCGAAGTCGTACAGAGCTGACGGCCTTCGTCTTTCACTGTGAGAATGTCGGCGCGTGATTTAAAGGCGTGATCCACCTGATCCAGCGTAATGTCTGACGCGACCGCAACTTTATACGCCCGCGCCAGAAGGCGGCGATCCTGCACCACCGATTCGCGGGAAAAATGATGGCGTATCGCCTGATCCACGCATTGCGCGGGCGTAGCCGACGATGACGGGCCACCTTCGGCAAAGCGGACAGGCGCGAATCCGTTTTGCAGGCCGTGCGCGGTAATCTGTTTTTTCCAATCGGCCCGTAATGCATCCATCGACAGGCCCGCTTGTTTTTTTGCTCGCGTTTTCGCACCGAGTTTACCTAATGCTTCGGGGTCGGTGATGTTGTGATCGGCGGCGTATTGCTCGATTTCATTTTTTCTTTTCGAGAACAAAGAAATTACGGCAGGAGAAATACTATCCAGTTCAAAGGCATTCTTTGTTGGGCGTATGCGATAGCCTTTTTCTCGGAGGTTGTCAGCGAGTCGTTTGAGGAATCGCGATTCATAGTACGGAAGGTCGCGCATAATCTCGCGGAACTGTACCGCTTTGATTCGCTGTTCAACGGGGTCAAATGTGGCGTTGAAGATGACAATATGTGCGTGGAGAAAGGGATCGGCGGTATGGCCCTGTACGCCGCGCGCGGTTTGGTGGATAAAATCCGCGAAAATGAGTTCGAATGTGGAGCGGTCTTCGTCCTTGCCGTTTTTCCGAACACGGGTTTTCGCGTCCGCTTCCACCTCTTTCATCGTATCGTGAACGGCGGCACGGAAAGCCCGTAAAATGTGATCGTCGCCAGCGAAGGCATGGGCAAGGCTGACGCTTTTGGGACAACAGGCCGTGAGATCGTATGCGGCAGTTCGCACCCTGCTTTTTCGCGGGGTGAGAAGTTTTAAATTTAATGGGTTCAGGTTCTCACAAAGCGCGTCAAAGGCGAACTTTGTGACGGGGCCGTTTATGCCGATACGCTCCGCCAGCCGACCGCTGAACGATCCGCTTTTGTCCTGCTCACTTATATAATAGTCAGCGGTGGAAAGCCCGTTATTATAATAATCTTTCGCACCCACAGACCGAAGTTGCGTCCTTCGGATCATAAAACCTTGCCATAAGTTGTACTATTGAAGAAAATAACTTCTAGTGAAAACAGCCACTTAAAAGCGCGGAACAAGGCAAACAATAGTACAGGAGAGGGGTTTTATTTCCTTGAAATGAAAAAGGATATTGACATTTTTAGTCTGACTTTTAATCAGTAGGTCGTGGGTTCAAGTCCCACCGAACTCACCATTTTTCAATACCTTAAATTCCCTGTTTTATTCGGCCTGTACTATAGAATACCAATTGTACTATTGGATGTTATCTAATGGGGGTTACTCTTTCTGGCTTACGACGATAAACGCGTCCTGTGATTCGACTGTCGGAATGCGAAAGCAGCGCACGGGCTTGCTCTAAGGTGGACGCATCGCTGGCCGCTTTCGCCCGCAGGTCATGCTCAGTGAAGCGTTCTATTACCTTTGTCTCAGCAAGCACCCTTTCCATGAACCTTTGCCACATACTCGCCCATCCCGAAGCCTTACCTGTTTCTTCGCACATGTAGGAATGCCCTCTTTTTGTACAGAATAGCCACGGGGAAATATGAACAGGGCGGGCATCCAACGCAGCCCGTACGGCATTCCGTAATTCAGGTGTCCACAAGTAGATTGTTTGCTTGCCCGTTGTGTTGGCTACTTTGTGCCTTTTAATGGATATACCTTCGTCCAGAAAGTGCTTGGAAGGTTGAAGGCGTAGCATATCTCCTTGTGACATTCCTGTAAGTTGTTTGATCTGAATATATGCTTGAATCACCTTCACACTTCCTTTTTTATACTTTGAGTTCAATGACAGGCATTCATCAATTTCCCAGTCCTCTATGTAGCGTTGACGCGGTTTGCTAGTTGGGAGACGAACTTGTCCTTTAAGGGGATGGCGGTCTATATAGCCCCATTCAATCGCTTTCGTGTAAGCATGAGATAACAATGCAATTTCCCGCCGAGCGAGAATTTTAGCAGTACTGCGATCTATATATTCATAGACATCTTTCGGACGTGGCTCGGTTATGCGCATCTTTCCAAAAATGTGGCGGAGCTTTTTAATGTAATGCACATTTTCTCTTTGTGTGCTGACAGCTTTTGTAGGAACAACCTCAAGCCCATAACGGTCAAGTAGGTCGCTTATGGTTTTTACATTCTCAAAAAGTTCAAGCCGTGTGGCCCAAACTTTATGGGCATCAGAAAGTTTTTTGCCCAATCGGAAAGTCTGAAACCCGTCCCATTTTGATTCCTGCCCTCGCGGAACTTGATAGTAATAAGCACCATGCGTAAATCGCCAACGGGGAGGTAATCCTTTGTTTTCACTTCGGCGAGGTCTTGGCATTGAATATACTCCAATCTGGCTCAGTTCTTCTTATGATTCTATTATTTACGGAATCACCGTCAAGCGTCTTTTCAATGTGGGAGCGGGATACAATCACCGAACCGTCAGGACGTGTTCGATGTTCAATGCCCATAAACCTTAATATCTTTTGTTGCGCTGATTTTTGCTTTCTTTTTGTCAGTCGAATAATTTCGTCATCACTGAGTATCGGCATTCACACACCTCAACAGTTACAATCGGGGAGGGCTGTATAGACCTTTATGGGGGCAGGTTTCAAGCGAAAACAAAAAATGGAAAGCATAGCCTACAGACTACTTCCCGATGGGATCGGCAGACGGTAGTGTTAACTACTTTGGGCTTGATTCAATGAATGTAATATGTTAATTAACGTGACAGGAGAAATGTGATGACGATTATTAAAATATATGGTGCCAGCGGTGAGGTACTAAAGACAATAGACCAGCACTTGGATGCTGAGAACCTCCCTACATATGCAGAGCAAAACAGTGCCGATCGGGTACTTGGCTATCTTGATTGTTTAAAAGATTTGACCGAAGGGTTTGCAGATGTTGTTTTCAGACTTGGTGACCATACTATGCCCGACACAAATCATAAAACCACGAGAAAGGCCATGGAGTTTTTTCGAAAAAATCAAAAGTTCTTAGAGCAATTCAAAAAAATCGCAAATAAACTACCTTCTTCTGATAAACAAGGCGGTGAATCCATCCCCACCCCTCAAGAATGATATTGATTTTTTTGTTATATTCAAAAGAAAAATGAAGGAAACGATAAAAACAATCGTCTACGAGCGTTTCTATAAAAAATTAAGAAAAAAATTCTATAATGAGTTTTTCCCTTCAAATTCCCAAATTCCTGAAGACTCCAAAGATGTTTGGAAAAAAACGTATAAAGATTTAGACACTAATATTGCGAAAAAATTATTCGAAATAAATAATGAATTCCACTTTCATAGAAAATATGATGAAGAGGCTAAGCAGCATTTAGAATACGGATATCCACTTTACCCTATTACGATAAGTAGAAAGCAGTTTTCATTGGCTTTGAAGTATCTATTATTCGGAAGGGTTGAAAAGATCGATGAATTTCCTGAACTGTATTTCGATTTTAAAGCAAATTGGGAACGCAATTATTCCACATTACATGATCTTTTTGTGGAGCAAGAGTTTCCAAATGGTATTGAGGAAAAAAAGGATGAAAAACCTGAAATAGTTACGCTGAGGGATGACGATATTGAAAGTATCTTCTTGAGTGTAGTGTCAAATAATAAGGAGATTTTTTACTCCCCTACAGTCATAAGTATAATTCATAATTTTTTTGAAAGTATAGCTTCCAATAGTTACATAGATTCATGGCATTTATTGCAACCTGACTATCAGTTAAAAAGTCTGTGGAAAGGCGATTTTGAGACTTTCAAACTTTCATTCGCTCATATCCGATCGATTGAAGATATTGAAATCATCAAAATAACTTATGACTTTAAAAGTATTACATGCCAGATCAGATTTGATGAGACGGGCACCATTACTAATCTTAAAGGTATCTATAATAAAATCGCTTCTGATTATTCGTCTGATTTGGTATCGGAAAAAGACATGACAGAAATTGAAAGCTATTTATCCTCAATATTTTCTAAGTACTTTTCGCCAATCTCTAAAAATGAAGAAGGGTTTGATTGGCATGAAAAATACAATGTTCATAGTATCCAATTCGGTGAGTTTCTGGCTCGGCTGGTAATCAATCCCTATTTCCAGATTATTTATTTTTTATCAAATAAGACATATAATAAAAAATGGCAAGAAGTTAGTTCTACTTTCGAGAGAGTACCTTACAATCGTAAGGTCCGGGCAGATATAGAACTATGTTTCATTTACGGGAAGTGGCTAATTTGTAGAATAAACATTTTACCCGCAAGTAGATTCTCGGACCGTGACTATAATCCTCATAGTAAAACAATTTGAAACGACGGCATTACAGTATTTCCTGTAATGCCGTCGTTTTTTCCTGTCATTCCGGGAAAAACTGTTTCGTTGAAACTATTCTATGACCCCTGATATTTGTAATCGTAAAGGGAACGCAATCAAACCGGAGATCGAAGTAGCTATGGTAGGTTTGAAATTTGCCTTCTCAAACACCTAACAATTAATCGATTACGCATGTCAAACACCAACCACGCCGCTGAGGAAGCGGCACGCAAAGCCCGCCGCGAAGCGGAAGAGGCAAAACGCCTTGAACGGCAGACAAGAGAAGCCGCCGAACGCGCCCGCAGGGCCGCAGAAGAAGCACGGCGGCAAGCCAACAAAAGGTAAGAGCGCCTGCTGGCCAATTGAACGCCTTATCTGATTTTTCACACTGTCATAAAAGACCTGCCCAGACCGCGCGGCTGGCTGGTCATGACAGATTCCTATCGGCTGTGTTTGCTGGCCACAGGAAAGCCTTACCTGATCTTTCACACTGTCATAAAAGACTGTCCAGAGCGTACGGCTGGCGGTCATGACAGTTTCCTACTGGCTGCGTTTCGCAGCAAATTTTCCAAGAAACATTTTTCAAGAAATAAAACTAATTCGTCATGCAACATGAACGAGCAAGGGACTTATTTGCCGTAAGCCATGAGCAAATAGTGTCTCTCTTCAAAAAACGTCCGAACCCTGAAGGGTTCACGAAAAAGATCCTCTATCTGGTTGGGATCATCGCCAGCCCCATCACCGTGATCGGCGCTCTGTGGGGCTATGTACGGGCTTACAACAGGTTTGGCCGCGAGGATGACGAATTTCCCACACTCGCCAATCTCAAACCGATAAGCCGCGTCGCCATGATCCTGGGCGCGGTGTTGATATGGTTTCTGCTATTCGGCGCTGTTCTTCTGTTAAGCGCGTTGTTTCGCTTTTTGTTCAGCGAAAGTTTCGCCAGTTCGCCGACGCCTTTTATTATGATCGGCGTAAACTTGATATTGACCTTTCTCGCTTTGTTCCTGTTTAAACGCTGGCAAGCAAATATCTATCATGCCATGCAACACAATAACCGTTTCGGGTCGGCCCGCTGGGCGAACGCGTCGGAATTGTCCGACCTTGCAGGCAAACAAGGGCTTTATATCGGCGGAGAAATCTACGGATACAATAAGCAGGGTCATATTTTTACATGCGGGGGCACCCGTTCGGGAAAATTCGTAAACCTCATTGCGCCGAACCTTTTGGGGTTGAACGGATATAACGGCTCATTCTTTCTCATCGATCCGAAAGGTGAAGCCGCTGCCGTGACAGCCCGGTATCAAAAGGAGAAAGGCAACCGCGTGCTGATCCTCGATCCGTGGAAGCTCAACCCAATGAGCAGTGCCAGTTACAACCCGCTTGACCTTGTTAGTAATCAAACCAATCCCGATCATCTCGTCGATGACATTTCAATCATCGCCGAAATGATCGTGCCGAGGGAAAGAAGCAATGATCCATTCTGGGGCAACCGTGCGCGTGCATTAGTAAGTTTGTTGATCCTTCACCTCGTTACTTCAAAGCCAAAGGCAGAGCATACACTGGGTACAGTTTGGAAATGGCTTCGTTTGCCGGAAAATGAATGGGCCGGTTTACTTTCTGATATGGCCGTGAGCGATAATGAAATCGTCGAAGCCACCGCAAATGAGTTTATCAGCCTGCTGCATTCGGCTGATAAGACCTTCGCTGGGATTCTCGCTTCGGCATCTGATAAAACCGACTTTTTGAAATCGCCCGCATTGCGTGCGTCACTGAACAGTTCCAGTTTTGACATTAACACCCTCAGCGACGGGAAGACATCGCTTTTCGTCATCATACCGCCGGACAAACTTGATAGTCAAAGTCAGTGGTTACGCCTTGTATTCGCCACTTCTTTGCTGGCGGTGGTGCGGAACAGAAACAAAAGAGTAACATTCATTTTAGATGAATGCGCGGCCCTTGGTTTTCTTCCTCAGATAAAGACGGCACTTTCAACATACGCAGGCTACAACATAACTATGAACCTGATTTTTCAAGATTTATCACAGGTCAAATCCATCTACGGCGATGCCTGGGAAACTTTCATATCAAACAGCGCAATCCGCCAGTTTATGGGTGTGCAGGACGAGTTTACATCATCGTATCTTGAAAAACTCATAGGAAATCAAACCATCGTGACGCATGACGGGAAAGGTTCGCCCAACGCCACGGCGCGACCACTGGCGACTGCTGACGAAATCCGGCGCGGGTCTTCCGATAACATTTTCACCTTTATCGAACAACGCCCACCGACATATTTTAAGAAGGCACCGTATTACGAAATGACGGCGTTGTATGGCAGATACGACGACAACCCGTTCTACATACCGACGACGCTCAGTCTACCTAATCCGCTTCCGCCGCCGCCTAAAAACAGTCAGGCAACAGATCAATCATCAATTTAAAAAATGGGTTCCCGCAAGACGTGGTTTGTCAGCACAAACCGTCTTGCAAGGGGGAGGCGTTGCCTTCCCCCTTGACCCCCTCAAAGGAAAAGAATATGCAACAGGAGAATAAAAAAGAACCGAAGAAACGCGTCCTCATTCAACTGCGTACAAACGAGGCCGATAAAAATACACTGATCACGTATGCCAAAGAATCCGGAATGACGATCACGGATTTTGTAAAATCCCGCACGTTGGGTAAAGCGCCGCGCACGAAGATGGCAACGCCGGAACGATTGAGGTTTTTGCAGTTTTTTACCGAAGTAAATCGAATCGGTGTTAATGTGAATCAGATTGCCAAAGCCTTTCACACGGGGCATTTCGGCGAGCTTACCGAAGACGTGATTTTGAAGACCCTTGAAGACCTTCGCGCCGTATCCGCTCAAATTTTAAACCATCTCGATGATAGCGCGGGGCAGACGGCGCGGGAACGGCAGTCAGTTGGCGACTTATCTGCTGAACAAAGCGGACAATGATAACGTCCGTCTGTTTCAGATACGCGGCACCAGCCAGCCGAATGATTTACGTTTGTCCCTGCTGGAAATGTCGCTGACCAGCGAACTCACGAAAAGCGATAAAGGGCTTTACCACGCGCAGATTTGCCCCGCTTACGGCGAAGATAAAAGGATGACGGAGGCGGACTGGTTACGGGCCGTTGAAATCTGGGAAGAAGAAACCGGATTCACCGGACAAAAACGCGCTCTTGTGTTCCATGAAAAGAATGGCCGCATCCATCTGCATTGCGTTTGGGAATGCTATGACCACGAAAGGGGGATCATGAAATCCGATAGTTTTTCACGGCTCGCGCAGGACAGGGCGCGGCAACGAATGGAACGGGAGTTCGACCACCAGAGAACGTCTATACGAAATCCAAACCGTCCGATCATGAAAGAATATCTCACGGAAATATGGCAGCAAACCGCAAGCGCCGACGACTTCATGCGCACCATCGCCGGAAAAGGGTACGTCATCGCATCCGGCACCAGACGGCCCTTTATGGTGGTGGATAAAACGGGGCAATCTTTTGATCTGGTGCGTTATCTCGACGGCATCATAACGAAAGAGGTACGGGAACGCTTTAAGACCGTCAAGCTCCCACGGGAAGCGGTAGCCATTGAAGCGGTACGAAAAAAGGCCCAACGCGCGAAAGCTATTTCAAACGACAACGCAAAAGATGAACAAAACAGAGAGAAGGTATACACGATGCAAGGGCGTTTCCAGCAACAAGCCGACCAGTCGCAGGAACAGTTAAAGAAAGTCGTCGCCGCTATGGACGCGAAAGAAGCGAAGAAAAAAGCCATTCAAGAGAAGATCATGCAAGAGCGGCTGGAACGCGCCAAACGCTTCCGCGAAAACGAACAAGACATGTGATTATTCATCAACAAAAACATTTTTATGACTTGGGAAGAACTCGTCGAAAAACAAGGCCAGCAATATAAAGAACACCTGAACGGGTATCATGACAGCCTCAACAAGATGATAGAAGAAAAAGACAGCCTCATGCAGCATATGAAATGCAAGACGGAGGCCGAATTGCCGGAACCGATGCGCAATGTCTTAAAAAGCAACCGTGAAGCATGGGAGAACGAATGGGGGATGTACGGCAGCCGTTTTAAAGCCATGCGCATCGCGCAGCAAAAAGAAGTGAATAATTACTTCCGGCAACGTGATGTCGTGCAAACGATCGATAAAAGCCGCACGGCGAAACAAAACGGCAGGGATATTGGCGATTGATCCGCCGTTACAGAGATAGCTGCGGGTCGTTGTAGAGGCGAAGCGGTGAAACGTCCAAGACCCCGGCTATCACCTTTGTTTTATACTTCCGCGAAATATTGCAGTTCGCCTCAATCGACAGGCGGTTGCACAACATAAATTCAAGGAAAATAAAATCGGGATCGTTGCAGTCATGCTTCCAGTATTTCGCGGTGTATTTCCCGATCAAATAACGCGCCGTCGATACATACGGCAAGTGGTCGCCGTTGCCTTCATAAAAGGACTGCGTGAAGTAATTATCGTTAACAGGCGCTTGCATTCATTCACTTTATCTAAAATTCAAAAAAATGTCTACTGAAAATAGCGAAATGGTCGCTCTTCTGAAACGTCAGGAGCAAGACCGCAAAGACCTGGCTGCGGGTGTATTCGATGCATGGCAGTCCGTCAAAGAAAATGAAAAAAAACTATTGGCCCCCTACGACGGTGAACAAGAACACGCGCCGAAAGAGGTGAAGAAGGCCATCATACAGGGCCGGGAAGCGTATTTCGAGGAATGGGGTAGCGACGGCAGGCTTGCGGCGGTGATGAGCGAACGACACACAATAGAGCGCGAAGCGCTGGTAAGGCGTACTCAAATTCGTGAAGAGATACAACAGCGCCGGGATAGAAACAAAGATCGTGAACGATGAAAAGGATGACAGGGCATGGAGAAGGATCAAAAGAATGTCGTTACAGAAATTCCAAAACTCACCATCGAAGAAATCGATTCACAAGAATCTTTCAAGAATCTTTCGCAGGAAAAGAAATTAGAGTTAATTTTATTTCTCTTCCAGCTTTCCCTCGTATTGTATCACTCCCATTCACAAAACAACGATGAATAGCTTAACCTATTTTCAACAATTCATGCCAAAGAAGGTCGTGGAAGAAAACACCAATTTGTCCGTGTGGTCATACACGCGCGTTTCAACGAAAGATCAATACGACAAAAACGCCAGCGTCGAGCGCCAGCAGGAAGCAAACAAAGAGTACGCCAACTTATATAAATTCCACATCACAGAGCATTTTGGAGGAAATCATGAAAGCGAAAAATCTGATTGGACACGCAAGGAATTCTCCCGTCTTATCACGAAGGTAGAAACCTGTCGTAAAAAACCGTTCGCAATCATGGTATACATGGTTAGTCGCTTTTCGAGAAGCGGCGGGTCAGCCATCGGCCTTGTGAATTATTTGGTGGAAGATTTAGGTGTACACCTGATTGAGACGAGTAGCGGCATCAGCACAGTCACGGAAAGAGGAAAGGCGGCGATTTACGAAGAACTTTTTCAGGCGTTCAAAGAAAACATGGTGAAAAAGGAATGGGTCATCCCTAGCATGATTGCCTCTTTGAAAGAAGGCAACTGGATGGGGAAAGCTCCGCTAGGGTATAAACATTATGGGCGAAAGGTGAGGGATGAAAGCCGTTTTGCCTTCAAACAACGCATCGAGATCAACGAAGACGGCGAATTATTAAGAGAAGCATGGCAATGGAAGGCATCAGGCCATTTCAGTGATGCTCAAATATTGAGCAAACTCGCCGCACGAGGATTGGAGCTTACGCCGCAAAAAATTTCTGCAACGTGGCGTATGCCTTTCTACGCGGGTATTCTGATTAATAGTTTGCTGGACGAACCGGTTAAAGGCAATTGGGAACCCATCGTCAGCGAGGAGGATTTTATTAAAGTTCAAAATCTTCTTGATGGTGTACATCCCGGCAATCATGCGGGATACACGCATAATAAAATGGTGGAACAGCGCCCATTAACTCGTTTACTCAAATGTGATGGATGCAAACGCTATTTAGTGGGGTATCGGAACAAGAAAAAAAATAAAGATTATTATCACTGTCTTCATTGCGCAGGAGTCAGTTTGAACGCAGTGACGGCGGCCCAACGGGAAAGGAAGCAGGGTGCGCATGAGTTGTTTATCGATTTCCTGCAAAAATTTCAGCTTCCGCATGGTATTGCGCCACTTATTAAAATCCAACTTACCAAACTGTTTAAACATTATAATAATGGCCAAGGACGGAATGACGAAAATCTAAAAACACAGTGCGCGACTTTGGAGGATAAGATCAAGAAACTGAAAATTCGTCATGGCATGGGGGAAATCGAAAGAGAAACCTATGAACTGGCACACGCACATTTAAGTAATCAAATGCAGATTATAAACGCGGAAATGAATAAGCAAGCGCCACAATTATCTAACTTGGAAAAGTTGATTTCTCAGTCACTCAAAAAACTCGAAAACCTCAGTACTATATGGGCTTCCAGCGATTTAGAAGGAAAAAGAATAGTACACAGAATATTGTTTCCCGACGGAATTTATTACAACAAAGAAAAACGTGAATATCTAACTACTGAAGTCAATTCATTTCTGCACTTAACAAACTGTCTTTCAGTTGAATATAGAGGAAGCAAAAACGCGAATTTTCAAGACAATGCTGAAAATTCGCGTTTGGTAGCCCGGACAAGAATCGAACTTGTATCTAAAGTTTAGGAAACTTCTATTCTATCCATTGAACTACCGGGCCATTCCGCTTCTTAGCGGGAGCGCAAAAATAATGTTTTTTGCCAAATTTCCTTATTTTTTAAGCGTAAATATGCTCAATCGCGGACTGGTACTTGTTCTCGATCGCTTTTCGCTTCAGTTTCAGGGTAGGCGTCAGTTCCCCGCCACCTACCGTCCACTCCCCGGGCATGAGCTCGAACTTCTTTACCTGTTCAATGTGGTTAAAAAACTGGTTGTATTTGTCCACGGCCTGTTTGTACAGCGCTTTTACCTTCGGGTCGCGGAGGGCCTCTTCTTTGGAGGGGAAGGGCACGTTTTGGCTGCGGGCCCATTCTTTCAGGTTGCTAAAGTTGGGCACAATGAGGGCACCGGTAAATTTACGGTCCGCGCCCACTACCATGATCTGTTCGATGTACGGCGATTCCTTGAATTTGTTTTCTATAGGCTGCGGGGCAACGAATTTGCCGCCGGATGTTTTGAACAGTTCTTTTTTGCGGTCCGTGATCTTGAGGAATTTATTTTGTACCAGCGTGCCGATATCTCCCGTATGAAACCAGCCATCCTGGATGGTTTCGGCTGTAAGTTTGGGGTTTTTGTAATAACCCATGGTCACATTCGGGCCTTTTACGAGTATTTCGCCATCGTCCGCCAGTTTTACCTCCACATTGCTGATCGCGGGGCCTACGGTGCCAAACATACGGTCCTTCTCCTCTTTGCGGTTCACGGCGATCACCGGTGAGGTTTCGGTAAGGCCATACCCTTCCAGGAGGGATATGCCCGCCGCGGTGAATATCTTCAAAAGCCTTACCTGGCAGGCGGCTGCACCGGTTACGATGCATTCCAGCTGGCCGCCGAGGGCTTCTTTCCATTTGCTGAACACCAGCCTGCGGGCGATGGCCAGTTGCAGGTTATACCAGGGGCCCTGTTGTTTGTTGACCTCGTATTGTTTGCCCAGCTCCACCGCCCAGAAAAATATTGCGCGCTGCACGCCGGTAAGGGCAAGGCCCCGTGCCATGATCTTTTCATATACTTTTTCAAGGAGACGTGGTACGGTGGTGAAAATGTTTGGTTTCACCTCCTTCAGGTTGTCGGAGATGGACTCCATGTTTTCCGCGTAGTAGACGGATACGCCGGCGGAGAGATAAACATAAGTGACCATCCGTTCGAAAATATGATTCAGCGGCAGGAAACTAAGGGCGCGGGCGTTTTCATTCACCGGCAGGTAGGCAGCGCAGGCTTCCACATTGCTCATGATATTGCCGTGGCTCAGCATTACGCCCTTGGGTGTGCCGGTGGTGCCGGAGGTGTATATAAGGGTGACAAGTGTGTCTGCCGTAATGGTGTTTTTGATGGCTTCAATGCGGGCTACATCTGTTGTTGAGGCGGCGGCCAGGATGTCCATCCAGTGTTTTACGCCGGCAATGCGCTCGAAGGAATAAATTTCTTTCAGGGCGGGGAGCTTGTCCCGCTGTGACTGTACCTTTTCGTAAAGGTCCAGGTTGTCCACAAACAGGGTGCGGGCTTCGGCGTCATTGAGCACGTACACCAGTTCCGGCTCGCTGATGGTAGGGTAAATAGGCACAAGCACGGCGCCTACCTGCTGGCAGGCAAGGTCCGCCAGGATCCATTCGGGGCGGTTGTGGCTGATGATGGCCACTTTATCCTGCGATTCGGGTGTGAGGGCCGTGCCGCCGATGCCGAGCTGCAACAGGCCTGAACTGAAACGTTGTATGATCGAGGCAACGTCTTCGGTGCTGTAGGTTTTCCATGCCCCCTGTTCTTTGGCGGCCAGCATATCCTGTTTGGAATAGTTTTTCAGCTGATGTGGAATGACATCAAAAAGCCGGGTGAGTTGGTGCATGATGGGGTGTTTTTGGGTTATTCTCCTCTCTGCTGCTTTTCCTGCTGCAGTTTTTCGTACTCGCGGGTAGCGTCGCCGAACGGGTCTTTGTGGAAAGCATTGTAGTAGGCGAACGCAAGCCCGAGGCCCCAGCCCGCCATAGGCCACACCGGCCAGGGAATGCCGTTATGACTGTCGTCCGTAAGCAGCCAGATCACCCACAGAAAACCATTGATGATCAGGTAGGTCATCAGGTGAGTACGGAATTGTGCGCGGGATTTGGCAATACGCCACAGGCGTTGGTCCCGCTGTTGATTTGTTTCCATAAAAAGGAGCTTGTTGTTATTACCAATTTAACGAAAATAATCGGTAATGGAAAGGAAAGGGGCAGCCCGGAAGGCAGCCCCTGTATCTATCGTGTAACTATTTCGAAATGAATATTGACGACGGAATTGATCAGCTTATCCTGTAAGGACTTATCCGCCCGGTAAGTCATGCCCCATTGGGTACGGTCGATGTTGAAATTTGCTTCCCCTTTTACTTTTCCGCCGGTGAACACGATCTTGGCGGGGAAAGTGATGTTTTTGGTGGCATTCCTGATGGTGAGATTGCCTTTGATCATATGGGTGGCATCTTTCAGCAGTACGCCGTTATCGTCCGGGGCCGGGCGGTAGGGGCTTACTTCCGTGATCTCGAAAAGCGCGGTCGGGTAATTTCCCGCATCAAAAAAGTTCTCGCCGCGCAGCTCGTCCTCCAGCTTCTTTTTCATGTCCGGCTGGGTGCTGAGGTCCAGGTTGGCGATACTGTTGATGTCGATGGAAAAGTGGCCGCCTATCAGCGAACTGTCTTTGGTGTACAGTTCACCGCCTGAAAAGCGGAAGGAACCTTTGTGTTCTCCCGTCGGTTTGGTGCCGATCCAGAACAATATACTGGCTGCTGTGTCCAGCTGGTGGGTTCTGCCACCTTCCGGAACAGCTACGGTCTGCGCATCAGTTACGGCTGCTTTATCCGCTTTGGGGGCCTGTTGACAGGCAACGGCCACGATCATCAAAAAAAGTACCCGTGCATATATTTGCATATTGTCGCATTTAGTCCACGTATGTTCTGTTTCCCACCCATACAAAACGCTTCACGATAAACTCGGGATTGGTGAAGCTGGCGTTGCCGGCGGGATTGCCGCCGGAGACGTGCAGGTCGGAAAATGCGGCGTGCTGGTTCACCCAGATGAAGCCGGTAAAGTTAAAGGACACGGGGGTGAACACGCTGTTCATCGCATCCGCGATCTTTTCTTTTACCGCATCGTTCGTGGTGTAAGCACCGCAGGTGATGGCGCCGTGTTTGTCCGCCATTCCGCGGGCCAGCGTGATGGAATGATCGGTATCTTTTGTTTTCACAAGCAATACCACGGGGCCGAACAGTTCCTGCTCAAATACTTTCGTATCGTTTGCGGTTACTTCCAGCACAGTGGGTGAATAGGTCCTGGCGCCTGCATATTCGTCGTTGGCCACGGGTGCACCGCTCAGCAGCACTTTCGCGCCGGTTTCCCCGGCTGCTTTCACACGCTGGAGCGTGGCTTCATTTTGTACCGCGCCAAGCGTGCCGGCTCCCATCTTGGGATTGTTCACCAATGCCTGGATAGCGTCTTTGAACTTCTGCGCCACCTCGTCGTAGGAAACTTTCCCGTTTGGCGTATCGATGCCGCTTTCGGGAATAAAAAAGTTCTGCGGGGCCGTACACATCTGGCCGGAGTAGAGGCTCACGGAGAATGCGAGGTTCTGCATCACCGCATCAATATCTTTTACGGAATCCAGGATCACTGAATTGACGCCGGCTTTTTCGGTAAATACGGTTTTGCGGGGCGAAGCCAGCGATTCCACGTAATTGCCGAAAGCGCTGCCGCCGGTGTAATCTATCAGGGCTACGTCCGGGTGTTCGCTCAGCGTTTTGGTGATGGGCTGCTCGGAACTGTCCGCCGCCAGCTGGCAGGTATACGGATCCTGGCCGTTTTCTTCCAGCACCTGCTGTATGGCCGCCACCACGATGGCGATGGGGAGTATGGCTTTGGGATGCGGTTTTACGATCACGGCGTTGCCGGTGATGAGGTCCGCGTACATGCCCGGCAATGAGTTCCATACGGGGAAGGTAGAGCAGCCGATCACGAGGCCGAGGCCTTTTGGAACGGGCTTAAAGGTTTTTTCCAGCTTTACGCTGATCTTACCCATTGGTTTCTCCCAGGTCTGGTGCTCAGGGAAATGCTGCAATTGCTGGTAACCCATAGCAATGGCTTCAAGAGCGCGGTCGTTCGCATGCGGGCCGCTGGCCTGGAAGCTCATCATAAAGCTCTGGCCGGTGGTGTGCATGGTAGCGTGCGCGATCTCGAAGAAATGATGCTGGATCTTCTCCAGGGTTTCTGTAAGAATGCCCGCCCTGTCCGCCACAGAAAGCTGTGCCCAGCGTTGCCCGGCGCGTTTGCCGGCGTTCACCAGCTCTTCCGCGGACACAATGGGATAGGTGATGCCAAGCGGCTGAAGCGTGTAGGGGCTTACTTCTTCGCCATGCCATCCGTCCACTACTTTTTGTTTCAGCCGGGGAAAAGGTTTGTTCAGCAGTTCTTTAAACGAGGTTTCGCCTTGTGGCGGCGCTTCCTCGCCGTATGCCTTGGGGTGTTCAGGGTACTGCGCGTAAAAGGTTCTTTCCTGGTTGGCTTTTACGGCTTTGTCAATAATGTTTTGGTGTTTTGCGATCAGCATAAGTGCTATGGTTTAGATTCTTGTTGTAGTGTTGAACCGGCCTGCCATGCTGTGTTTCCCGCTTCCGCCCGCGGGCCGGGCCTTACTTGATCGTTGCCAGTTTACCGGTGTTGTAAAATTCTTCGTCTTTCAGCTTTAGCGGATGGTTGCGCTGCCAGGCGGAAAAACTATCGTATTCCGTTTTGTGCAGCGCCGTCCATGCTTTGTAATCCGCCGCGTTAGCCGAAGGGCCGAACAGCCATTGATTATATGCTTCGAACATTCCGTCCCTCAACAGCCTGCGCTGAAAATCGAAGAGGGCGTATGGGTATTTTAATGAATAAAAATTATACCAGTCCAGCAGGAAACGGGTGCGCAGCATCACCAGCGATTGCGGTTCGATGCCGGTAGCGATCACGCTCACCTGTTTGGCCATGATGCTTTTGTAAGCATCCATAAAACCTACATCCGGGCCTTTTTTGCCTTTGGAGGAACTTTCGGTGGGTACACTGTTGAAGATATCCGGGTCGTCGAAGAGTTTTTTGTAACACTCCAGCACAATGTCCCTTATCTCGGCGGTACGGGTGGTATAACTTTCGAGATTGATGAAGGTTTCGCCGTAAAGGATGGCCCAGATAGGCTCTTTGGTCCAGAGATAACTCCGGGCGGCGTGGTAATAGTTGCCGGGGAAGTTCGGGTCCACCTCGATGCCTTTCACCCAATAACGCAAAGCGCCGTCGAAATTCTTCATATTCTGGAGCAGGTCACCGTAGTCGTTGTGCAGCTCGCCGCTTTTGGGGAACTTGCGAAGGCCGCGCTGATAGAGCTTTTCGGCGCCCTTCCAATCCTGTTTGCTTTGGTAGATGTTGCCGGCTATCTGGAAGAGATGGACGTCCGCCTCTTTTTTGTCCACCAGCGGGGACACGACCGTGTAGGCCCTGTTGTAATCGCCTTTCAGATAATAGGCAAAAGCGAGGTCTTTTTTCAGCTCAATATCGTCCGGTGCGGATTGTATGGCCTGGTTGAGCACCAGGATGGCGTTTGCGTAGTCGCCCGTGCGCAAAAAGGTGCGCGCGGTGTTTTGCAGTTCGCCGTTATCCTGCGCAATTGCCCACTGTACGGAAAGGATACCCGCCAGCACAAGGGACCATTTTTTAGCAGCCTTTTGCCATTCCATCGTTCGGTTCGTTTTATGTAAATGTAAGAAAAAGCGCTGACCCCGCCGCAGGGGCCGGGCCGGCGCTTTCAGGAAGATCAGATCAGGTGGGTGAGCAGCCCGTCGCGGAGCTTGGGTTCAAACCAGGTGCTTTTGGGAGGCATTACATTCCCACTGTCCGCAATGTCGAACAATTGCTGGATGGTAACGGGGTACAGCGCGAAGGCCACGGCCATATCGCCGCTATCTACCCTTTTCACGAGTTCGCCGAGGCCGCGGATGCCGCCTACGAAGTCGATGCGTTTGTCCGTCCTGGGATCTTTGATGCCCAGGAGTTTGTCCAGTACATTGTTCTGAAGGATGGTCACGTCCAGGATGCCGATGGGGTCCGCGGTGTAGGTGCCTTCGCGGGCTACGAGGCGGTACCAGGTATGGTCCAGGTACATGCTGAACTCGTGCAGGCCGGATGGTTTCTGCTCGTGGTGGCCGATGGCTTCCACGATAAAGTCATATTCGAGACGGGAGATAAAGTCTGCTTTGCTGTGGCCGTTCAGGTCTTTCACCGTGCGGTTATAGTCCAGGATGGCCAGCTGGCTGGCGGGGAAAATAGTGGTCAGGAAATAGTTCAGGTTGGCATCGGAGTGGATGTCTTCACCGGAAGCCTTCTGTACCAGCGCGGCGGATGCGGCGCGGTGATGACCGTCCGCAATGTAGGTAGCCGGCACTTTCGTATCAAATAATTCCGTGATCTGATCGCCGGTGGCGGCTTCGTTCACCACCCAGATGGTGTGGCTGATGCCGTCTTCCGCGGTGAAGTCATATACGGGAGCATGGCGCTGCTGCCAGTGGTCGATGATGGTGTTCAGTTCGGGCACATCGTTGTATGCCAGGAACACGTTGCCGGTCTGGGCGCGGGTATTGGTGATGTGATTGATACGGTCCAGTTCTTTGTCGGGGCGGGTGAATTCGTGTTTTTTGATGATCCCGTTGTTATAGTCGGCAATGGACGAAACGCATACGAGGCCGGTCTGGGAGCGGCCGTCCATCACGAGTTTGTAGATATAGTAGCAGGGAGTTTCTTCATGGAAGAGGGTACCGGAGGCCTGGAGTTTCTGCAGGTTTTCGGCGGCTTTCTGGTAAACGGCATCGCTGTGGATGTCCGTTCCTTCCGGGAGGTCAATCTCCGATTTGGACACGCGGTAGAAGGAATTAGGGTTCCCCGCAGCCTCGGCGGCGGCTTCTTTGGAGTTGAGCACGTCATACGGCCTTGCAGCTACATCTTTAGCCAGCGCGGGTTGCGGACGCAACGCCCGGAAAGGTTTAATAATTGCCATGATCTTTGGTTTACTGTTAAGAGGGGTAAAAATAAGAAAAGGAGGGTAGGAATAAAAAAGACTGCCGCATTTCGTGCGGCAGTCTGTACATATAATATTTTATCATGCTTAGGTCTAGGCGATTGCGGGGGAGAAAAATCACGGATTGTTCTCTGTTGCCCCGGCGCTTTGGGGTTGCTACGCTTTCTTCAGCGAGAAGAATTTCATGGCTTCCACCATTACTTCCACGCTTTCGAGGGGGAGTGCATTGTAAAGGGAAGCGCGGAAACCTCCGGACAGGCGGTGTCCTTTGATGCCAACGATGTCTTCCTTCTTGCAGAATTTCACGAATTCTTCTTCCAGCTCGGGTTTGTCGATGGTGAAGGTGACGTTCATTTTGCTCCGGTCTTCTTTCGCTACGTTTCCACGGAAGAGGGGGTTATGATCGATCTCGTCGTAGAGGAGGGCGGCTTTTTTGTTGTTCACCTTTTCTATCGCCGCTACGCCACCCTGGCCTTTGAGCCAGCGGAGAGTGAGCATGGAGATATATACCGCAAATACGGGCGGGGTATTGAGCATGGAGCCGTTCTCTATGTGGAGCCTGTAATCCAGTATACTGGGAATCTTACGGGTCACCTTGCCGAGCATGCTTTTGCGTACGGCCACCATGGTAGCGCCTGCCGCGCCCATGTTTTTCTGTACGCCCGCATATATCAGGGCATAACGGTTAAAATCCATCTGGCGGCTTAAGATGTCTGAGCTCATATCTGCAATCAGGGGAACGTCCGTTTCCGGGGTTGCCTGCCACTGTGTACCATAGATGGTATTGTTCGTGGTGATGTGCAGGTATTTGGCTTGCTGGGGTACCGTAAACTGCTTGGGGATGTGATTGTAGTTTGTGTCTTTGGAGCTGGCGGAAACTTCTACATAACCGAACTGTTTGGCCTCCTTGATCGCTTTGTTGGACCATACGCCGGTATCAATGTAGGCGGCGGTTTCACCGTTTTCGAGGAGGTTCATTGGAACCTGCATGAATTGGGTGGTGGCGCCTCCGTGAAGGAACAGCACTTCGAAGTCGTCATCCAGCTGCATCAGCTCCCTGACAAGACTACGTGCCTCTTCCATCACGGCTACAAATGGTTCCGTGCGATGTCCTATCTCAAGGATAGACATTCCCGTGCCTTCAAAGTCAATCAGCGCTTTGCTGGCTTTGTACAGCACTTCGTTTGGTAATACAGAAGGACCTGCATTAAAGTTGTGCACCTTCATGTTACGATCTAAATTGAATACGTTTTCTTGTTCCACTTGTCTATGGTTTTTCGAAGGAAAGGTAAAAATCACGGCGATATAAAAAACCGGAAGATTGGTCAGTGTAGGACTAGGTTAAAAGATTAGAAGGCCAAAGATAAACTTTCTTTTGTTATTTCTTAATGGGGCCGTCCAATTATTTTGCCTTGTTTCCAGAGGCTGTCCAGTTGCCGGAGCTCTTGTTGTTCTTCCCCCGTAAAGCCGGGCTGGGCCTGCTTCGCAAGCGAAGGCTGGCCGGCATTCACCCAGGCTGTATACCAGCATGATGCAACGCTGTGGATAGCTCCCCGAAGCCGCCTTTCCACCATGCCATTCAGGCGGTTATGATAAGCCGCGGTATAGCCGGCGGAGTAGTTCCGCACCAGCTGCCCGTTCCGCGGCTCATATGCATAACGTTGATCTGAAGGAAAATTCATACTCAATGTTTTTTCGATATGTAGCACGGAATCCGCGGCCAGTGAGCTTTCTATAATGATCTGCCAGAAATGCTCCCCGGGCGATGAAATATAGGAGGCCTTCCCCGTCCAGTAATCAAAGGTACGGTCCGCGAACAGCTCCGGTATGCGCGACTCCCACAGCCCGTGAATCCCATGCTGGCCTGTGTATTGGCCGTTGTGGTTGGAGCAGGCGTGCAACGGCACATAGGCATCCCCGATATAATGCCCCAGCTCCGCCGCCGTTTTCAGAATACCCGCCGTATTGCCTTCCATAAAAAAACGCGTCAGCCGGTACATCATCCTTTCCAGGTGCCAGGGCAAAACACCGTTCCGCTCCAGGCTGTCCACGGTATATTTTTCCACCGCCTCCCTCCAGCCGCGCGGCAACATCGGAAATGGCGGGCTGCCGTAACGGTCCATATCTATATAATGACGCGCCCCTTCCCCGGGCACCATATACCTCCGTTTATCCGGCGCCGTGGACTGCGCCACCAGGTATTCAAGATGTGGTTTGAACAGCACCATCATTTCCGGGGGAAGTGAAAATACCGCCAGCCGGTTGATACGCTCATGGGCAAAGAACCCCCAACCCTTACTGGTGAAAGGAATGATTAACAAGGCTGATACAACCGCCAGCCGCAACAATGGTAACATCACTTGTGGATTTGATATGCCTGCAATATCGCCGGAATATTAATGCGGCCGCAAATTTCAGGCTGAGAATATCCCGGAGTTGGAAGGGAATATCTCTATAAAATGAATGTCCGAAGTGAAAATGTGTATTTGTTCAGGTTTAAATTCCTGGAAATCAACCTAATGATTTGTTTTGTTCGCTTCCTGCACCACCGCCGGCAACTCCGTGATATGCGTCACCCCGCCCGATACGGCGAACTTCATCGCCTCGCCCGCCGATACGTTCGTCAGCGGCCGCACCTTTTCCTTCCGCACCATAAATACCTTGCCCGTGATCGCATATGCGTGCGGCACATATACCGCAAAATACCCTTCCAGCCCCAGCGCCCGCACATCATCCTGCGTGATAAAGCCCATTTCCCACACATCATCCCCGTACACATTCACCAGCACCGGGTGGTCAAACTTCTTCTTTTCCCCCACAAACGCGTCGAACACGTCCTTTACAGAGGAATAGATATATTTAATAAATGGCGTCCGCTCCAGTATATGGTCGAACATATCGATCAGCCGCCCTACTATAAAAGAGGAGCTCAGGTAACCCACAAACACCACCAGGATCAGCACGATGGCAAACCCGACCCCCTTGTACCGGAGGAAATTCAACGGGTGGTCCACCGGCACCACATCCTTCGGCAAAAGATTATCTATCGTTATAAAACCCCAGTAAAGCGTAAATGCGGTGATCCCAATGGGCGCGAGGATAAGCAAACCCTGGAAAAAATAGCGCAGTATGCGGGAAAACAGTACTCTTAACCTCAGTTTTGGAGACATGATGATATGGTATTGAAAGGGCAAAGTTACTGTATTTGAAGAGGACAAGTCCCGATTCTTGTGCCAAAATAAGGAATGTTCCAGGTGGCCCTTGCAGCTGAAAGCCGCCACTGGCGGAAGAGGAGATACCGGACTGATAATATTTTGCCTATTGCCTTCATGTAGCTGTATAATTACGGCGTAATAGCCTGGAACCAGCTATGGTAGCTATGGGATAGATATAGGCAAGGCGGAGTTGAGGTGGAGATGAGGCGGACTTGATCCGGAGTTGACCCGGTTAATATTCCACCAGGGCCGTTGACGTAAGATTGGCCGGGCTCCGATCAAACGCAGCCATGGCTGACCAATTCCATTCGTCATAAAGTTCAAAAATATAGAATGGAAACTTTGGCAGTTTAAATAGTTTCCATAGTTTTGTGCGTGTAAAATTCAAAAATCCCCTGCCCGGATAAACCAATGGAAGTACAAGAGCGAATATTAGATACGGCGTTCAACCTGTTCCGGCAATACGGCACAAGGTCTATTACCATGGATGATATCGCCATCAAGATGGGGATTTCCAAAAAGACCCTGTATGCCCATTTTGCGGACAAGAGCGACCTGGTGGTGAATGTGATCAGCCGTCACCTGAAGCTCATGCAGGACCAGTGTATTGAGAGCCGTAATAACAGTAAAGATGCCGTGGAAGAGCTGTTCCTTGTCATGAAAATGCTGGAGGAGAAACTGCGGAATATGAACCCGGTGGTAATGATGGACCTTCAGAAGTTCCATTCCAAAGCCTTCCAGCTGTTCGAGGAACATAAAAACGTGTTCCTGATGCAGACCATCCGGGAAAACCTGGAGCGGGGCATCAGGGAGGGACTGTACCGGCCGGACCTGGATATCGATATCCTCAGTCATTTCCGGACCGCCTCCACCATGTTCTGCTTCCAGCCGGAGCTGTTCCCGATGAACGGATATGATATGTCAAAAGTTCAGCGGGTGCTCCTGGAGCACTTCCTGTTCGGAGTGGCTTCGCTGAAAGGATACCAGGAAATTGAGAAATATAAATCCAAAGATTACCCGAATAAATATTAAGAAATATGCAGTTTAAATGGAAGCTCATCGCCTTCGCCGGCCTGATGACGCAATTTTTCACCTACGCCAGGGCTCAGCAGGCGCCGCCGCCTTCGCAGGAAACCGTGCGTATGTCCGCGCAGCAGGCGGTAGCCTATGCGCTACAAAATCAGTATACGGTCCGCAATGCCAAAATGGACGAATTGTATCAACTGGCCGTAAATAAGGAGGTGAGCGGCCTGGCTCTACCCCAGGTATCCGGCGCAGGTACTTTTCAGCACAACCCGATCATTCAGAAGCAATTGCTCGACGCCAGCAACTTTGATACCAGCGTAGCCAAAGGAACGCTGGTGCCGTTTTCCTTTGGACTGGCTTATAACATGCAGGGCACGGTGAATGTAAGCCAGGTATTGTTCGACCCCAGCGTACTGGTGGCCCTACAGGCCCGCAAAACCCTGGAAGAACTGGCCAACAAAAACGTTAAAAAGTCGGAGATCGATGTGAAAACGGAAGTGTATAAAGCATATTATAACGTAGTGGCAACCGACAAAGCCCTGGCTATCCTGCGGGAAAATATCGACCGGCTGGGGAAAACCCTGGCGGAAACCCGTGAAATATATAATAACGGGTTAGTTGAAAAGCTGGATGTGGACAGGCTTGTAGTGCAATTCAACAACCTGAAATCCGAAGACACCCGCCTTCGTAATCTCCGGGAAGTAGGAATTGCCGCGCTCAAATACCAGATCGGCATGCGCATCGCCCAGCCGCTGGAATTGACGGATACGCTCAGTTCCAACGCACTCAAGGCGGATATCCAGGAAGACCAGCCATTCACTTACACAGAAAGGATCGAATATCAGCTGCTCGAAACGCAGAAAAAAGCGAATGAATACAACCTGAAAAGATACAGGCTGCAGGCATTGCCTTCTTTGTCCCTCTTCGGACAGGGTGGTGCTGCCAGGGCCGCTACCGAATTTGATTACTTCCAGGGGAAGCCCGGTTGGTACGGTTTCGTATCCTACGGCCTGAATCTTTCCGTGCCGATTTTCACAGGAATGCAAAGAAGGAGAAAAGTAGACCAGGCGATGATCGATGTTAAAAAGTCAGATCTGGCCATCGAGAATATGAGGAATGTGATCGACCTGGACCAGGCCACTTCAAAAAGCACCCTGCGCAATAACATCACCAGCCTGACCGATCAGGAAGAAAATATGCAGCTGGCAAAAGAAGTGTATGAGACGACCAATATTAAATACCGTGAAGGGGTTGGCTCAAGCCTGGAAATGATCACTGCGGAAACGCAGCTGCTCACCGCGCAGAACAACTATTTTAACGCACTGTTCAATGTGATCGTGTCGCGTATCGATTACCTGAAAGCATACGGTAAGCTCTAATCATCAACCTTTTAACATCCGCCTAAATCTATAATACAATGACCAAAAGATATTTAGTACTCTCTCTCGCTACGCTGATCATGGCTGCCTGCGGCGGCGGGGAGGTAAACAAAACCGAAAAACTCCAGAAGCTCAAACAGGATAAAGCCAAGCTGGACCTGGAAATTTCCACTTTGGAAAAAGAGCTGAAAGCCGGCGATTCTTCCGTAAAAACCAAGACCGTAACCATTGCCGCCATACAGGATACCCTGTTTGAACACTTCATCGATATACAGGGTAATGTGGATGCGCGTGAAAACGTGAACGTGGGCGCACAGTCTCCGGGTATCATTAAAGCCATCTATGTGAAAGAAGGCCAGCATGTATCCAAAGGCCAGACGCTCGCCCAGGTGGATGACCAACTGGTACGCTCCAATATAGCCGAACTACAGACCCGCCTGGATCTCGCCCGTACGCTGTACCTCAAACAGGAAAACCTGTGGAAACAGAAGATCGGCTCCGAAGTACAGTACCTGAATGCAAAATCCGGTGTTGAAAGCCTGGAAAGGAACCTGGAAACGCTGAAAGAGCAACAGGCCCTCGCCCGCATCATTTCCCCCATCAACGGTACCGTGGATGCGGTGATTGCCAAGATCGGCGACGCAGCAGCGCCCGGCCAGCCTGCTTTCCGCGTGGTGAACAGCAGCAACCTGCGAGTTGTGGCTAATATTGCCGAATCATTCGCAGGCCGCGTGAAAACCGGTGATGAAGTGATCGTGACGCTGCCGGATATCCAGAAAGAGATCCGCACCCGCATCGGTTTCGCTTCTAAAGTGATCGACCCGCTGAGCCGTACCATCAACGTGGAGATTCCGCTGAAACCTTCCAATGATCTGCATCCGAACATGATCGCACAGCTGCGTATCGTGGATTACCGCGCAAAAGATGCGATCGTGATCCCGGTGGGCGTTATACAATATTCACTCGGCAAACCTTATGTGCTGACCGTTAAAGGTGAAGGCAACAAACTGCAGGCCGTACGTACAAATATCGAACTGGGCCGTACTTACAACGACAAGGCAGAGGTGAAGTCAGGCTTAAAAAGCGGGGACAGGGTGATCACCACCGGCTTCCAGGGTCTGAACGATAACGACTACATCAAATTGTAACCAGGTTTGCCATCTTTAAAATTTAACCGATGAAGGACTTAGAAAAAGAGTTTAAACCCACCAGTTGGTCGATCGATAATAAGGTGAGTATTTATGTGGCCACCCTTATTATTACGATCGCCGGCTTCCTGGCCTATAATGCGATGCCCAAGGAACAGTTTCCCGAGGTGGTGTTTCCGCAGTTTTATATATCTACTATTTATTTCGGTACTTCTCCGGAGGATATGGAAACCCTGGTGACCAAACCTATTGAGAAGAAACTGAAATCCATTTCAGGCGTAAAAAAGATCACCAGCTCGTCCATACAGGACTATTCCGCGATCACTATCGAATTTAATCCGGATGAAAACCTGGAAGCGGCGGCGAACGAAGTAAGGGCGAAGATCGATGAAGCTAAACCGGACCTGCCCACCAACCTTTCCACGGACGGGCAGGAACCGCAGGTGATACAGATCGACGTTTCGCAGATCCCGATCATGAACGTGAACATGAGCGGTGACTTTGACCTCCAGACATTGAAGCGGTATGCTGATGAAATGCAGGACAGGATCGAAAGCCTGAAAGAGATCACCCGTGTGGACATTGTGGGTGCGCTGGACAGGGAGATCCATATCGACCTGGACAAATACAAAATGGACGCGGCCCGCATCAGCTTCGACGATATCGCTGCCGCCGTAGCCGCGGAAAACAGGACTATCTCCGGTGGCCTTGTATCCATGGACGGCCAGAAACGTACGCTCTCCGTGAAAGGCGAATATAAAGACCCGACCCTGATCAGGAACATCGTGATCCGCGGCGCTTCCGGGGCTGTAGTATACCTGCGTGACATTGCCGATGTGAAAGATGACTTTAAAGAACAGGAATCTTACGCCCGGCTGAACGGCAAAAGCGTAATCACGCTGAACGTGATCAAAAGAAGCGGGCAGAACCTGATCGACGCATCGGACAAGATTGCGAAGATCGTCGAAGAAATGAAAGCAGGTTACCTGCCGAAAGGCCTGGATGTGACCATCACGGCTGATCAGAGTGAGTCTACCCGCGTTACCCTGCATGACCTGATCAATACCATCATCATCGGTTTTATCCTGGTGACCGTCGTGCTGATGTTCTTCATGGGCGCTGTGAACGCCATATTCGTGGCGGCATCCGTGCCTATCTCTATGTTCATCGCATTCGTGGTGCTTGGTATGATGGATTACACGCTGAACATGATGGTACTGTTCTCCTTCCTGCTGGCGTTGGGTATTGTGGTGGATGACGCGATCGTGGTAATTGAAAACGTGCATCGTATATTCTATGAGCGAAGGGACCTTGGTATTGTGAAAGCCGCGAAGATAGCGGCGGGCGAAGTGTTCCTCCCGGTATTTTCCGGTACGCTTACGGTGCTTGCGCCATTCGTGCCCCTGCTCTTCTGGCCGGGTATTATCGGCAGTTTCATGAAATTCCTGCCTGTAACCCTGATCGTTACCCTGCTGGCTTCGCTGGTAGTGGCATATATTATCAACCCCGTGTTTGCGGTGGACTTCATGGATCGTCATGAAGGTGAAGGCCATCCCAAACCGCGTTTCGACAGGAAGTTTACCATCGTGACCATCGTGTTCGCTGTCGTTGCCCTGATCTGTTACGGCATCAGCGGCGGCGCCGGCAATATCGTGGTGTTCCTTTACCTGCTGGTAGTGCTGGAGCGTTTCTGGCTGGGCGGCGTAGCGAGGAAATTCCAGAGCAACGTCTGGCCCCGTGTGCAGAACCGTTACAGGCGCGTACTCAGTTGGGCTATTGTAGGATGGCGCCCGGTGGGAATATTGCTGGGTACTTTTGGCTTGCTGATCTTCAGTATTGTCCTCACGACGATCCGCAGCCCCAAAGTGGTGTTTTTCCCCCAGGCTGATCCTAACTTTATCTACGCTTATATTGAACTGCCGATCGGTACAGATCAGAAAGTGACAGATTCCATCACGAACGTGATCGACGAAAGAGTGACCAAAGTAGTAGGCGGCACCAAAAATCCGCTGGTGAAATCCATCATCTCCAACGTAGCCGTTGGCGCGGGCGATCCCAGCCAGATGGACATGAGCACGCAGCCGCACAAAGGCAAAGTGACCGTGGCATTCGTAGAATTCGCCAAACGTAATGGCCAGTCTACCGTAAAATATCTTGATGAGATCCGTGCTGCTGTAAAAGGGATACCCGGTGCGGACATCACTGTTGAACAGGAGCAAGGCGGCCCTCCGACCGGCAAGCCTATCAACATCGAGATCAGCGGGGACGAATTTGAACTGCTGGCCAATACTTCTGACCGTTTGAAGAGATATCTCGACAGTCTCCAGATCGGTGGTGTGGAAGAGCTGAAAAGCGACTTCCAGAGCAACAAACCGGAGATCATTGTATCCATAGACCGTGAAAGGGCAAACCGCGAAGGTATTTCCACCGGCCAGATCGGCGGCGCATTGCGTACCGCATTGTTCGGAACGGAAGTATCCAAATTCCGCGACCCGGAAGACGATTACCCGATCATCGTCCGCCTCCAGGAAAGCCAGCGTAACAATATCAATACGCTTATGAACCTGAACCTTACGTACCGCGACATGAACATGGGCGGGGCGATCAGGCAGGTGCCGCTAAGCTCTGTGGCCGATATCCGTTACTCAAATACCTATGCAGGCATCAAACGTAAAGATGATAAACGCGTGGTGACCCTGTACTCCAACGTACTGACAGGTTTCAACGCGAATGAAGTGGTAGCTGCCATCAATTCCGCGGTGCTGGACTTCAGCCCGCCGGACGGCATCACCGTGAAAATGACGGGCGAGCAGGAAGACCAGGCTGAAACCATGAACTTCCTCGTAGTTGCGATGCTGGGCGCCATTGGCCTCATCTTCTTTATCATGGTAACGCAGTTCAACTCCGTTGGCCGTTCCTTCGTGATATTCCTGGAGATCCTCTTCAGTATCATCGGTGTGTTCCTGGGCTTTGCCATCTTCGGTATGGATATCTCCATCGTAATGACCGGTGTGGGTATCATGGCCCTGGCAGGTATCGTGGCGCGTAACGGTATCGTACTGGTAGAGTTCACGGACCTGCTCGTCATGCAGGGCGTACCGCTGAACGAAGCCGTAGTGGAAGCGGGCAGAACGCGTATGACGCCGGTGTTGCTCACCGCCATCGCAGCCATCCTGGGTCTTATCCCGCTGGCGGTTGGTCTGAACATCGACTTCTGGGCGCTGTTCTCCGAGTTCAACCCGCATATCTTCTTCGGTGGTGACAACGTGGCCTTCTGGGGCCCGCTGGCCTGGACCATGGTGTTCGGCCTGATCTTCGCCACCTTCCTTACCCTGATCCTGGTGCCGGTGATGTATGCGATGAACAAACGCTGCATCGACGTGCTGGATCTTTATGGTCTGCCCCGTGCGCTGAAATATGTACCGTTCCTGGTGCTTATTCTCAAACTGTTCTCCAAGAAGTCAACAGTGCGCAAGCTGCACGACCTGAATTATGTTTCACCACGTCCTTATAACTTCTTTAACCATCAGCCCGACGGCGAGGATAAAGAAGCGGCCAAATCCGCCAAAGGAGTAGTAATGCATCATTAAAAACGAACTGTTTTTTCTTTTAATAATCAGAGCAAACAGTGTAACAGTTGTAGGTTAACAAGTACCGTCCCGATTCCTCGGGACGGTTTTTTTTATGCCCGTCCGCAACAGCTTTGCCGTTCCTCCAGCCGGAATAGAATCTGCCGGGAATTATTATTATTTTTCACGGACCTGAAAACAATTACCCATGCGATTATTTTTTCTACTGCTACTCTGTACTACCTGCGCCTTTGCCCAGGAAGGACCCGTCTACACGGACGCCCGTAATTTCCAGTTCATCGGCAAAGGGCTGCCTACAAACCCTGTGTATGTAAGGCTGGACACGGTGCAGACCAAACCCATGACCGACGCGGTGAAATACCTGAGCACGCACAGCGCGGGCATTGCCGTACTGTTCCGGACCAATTCCCCGTATATCCACGCCCGTTGGAAACTGATCAGGGGAATGTTTTACACCAATATTTCTCCCATCGCCCATAGCGGGCTGGACCTCTATTGCCTGAACAAAGGCCGCTGGCAATGGTGCGGCGTAGGCCGCCCGGGTGATAAAGACACATTGAATAACGGGCCGCTGGTGGCCAACATGGATACCACCATGAAAGAGTTCCTGCTATACCTGCCTACCTACAACCAGGTGACCTCGCTGGAAATAGGCGTGGCGCCCGGTGCAACCCTTTCCCGGATAGAAAAGCCGGCGGTTGATACCACCCGCCGCGTGGTGATTTACGGTTCCAGCATTTTACAGGGCGCTTCCGCGGGCCGGCCAGGCATGGCTTACCCGTCCATCCTGCAACGCAGGACCGGCTGGGAGTTTATCAATCTTGGTTTCAGCGGGAACGGAAAGATGGAATTCCCTGTGGCGGAGCTGCTGGCTACCATGCCCGCGAAGGTGTTTGTACTGGATTGTATCCCGAACCCGTCTGCGGAGGAGATCAGAACAAGAGCTTACCCTTTTATCAAACACCTGCTGGACAAACGCCCGGAAGTGCCCATTTTGCTGGTGGAAGCAGCGATCCGCGAGCATGGATATTTTGATCAGAAAGTTGCCCAGGTTTCAAAAGATAAAAACGATGCTATCCGGGAAGCCTATACGAAACTGAAAAAAGAGGGGTATAAACAACTGTATTATCTGCCCGCCACCGACCTGACCGGGCATGATCACGAGGGCACGATAGACGGTGTGCATCTCACGGACCTGGGCTTTATGCGGCAGGCGGAAGTGATGTTGCCGCTGCTTGAACAGTTGATGAAAAAATCCGTTCGGGTGAAATGACCAAATTCGTACCTTGCTACTTCTTAAAAGGCAATTTAACCTATGCTTAAAAATCACGAGATCGACTACCGGATTCACGGTGAGGAGATGCAAATAGTAGAAATAGAACTGGACCCTCAGGAGAGTGCTGTAGCGGAAAGCGGCAGCTTTATGATGATGGACATGGAAATCAAAATGGAAACCCTTTTTGGAGACGGCTCCGGGGCGCAGCAGGGCTTTTTTGGCAAGCTGATGAGCGCCGGCAAACGCCTGATCACGGGGGAAAGTCTATTCATTACCGCGTTTACTAATACGGGCCAGGGGAAAAAACGCGTGAGCTTTGCCGCGCCTTACCCCGGCAAGATCATTCCCATGGACCTGCGTTTGCTGGGCGGGAAAGTGATCTGCCAGAAAGATGCTTTCCTTTGCGCCGCGCGCGGCGTAAATGTGGGGATCGAGTTTCAGCGCAAGCTGGGTACCGGCATCTTCGGCGGCGAGGGTTTTATCATGCAGAAGCTGGAAGGCGACGGCCTGGCGTTTGTACACGCCGGCGGTTATGTAATAGAAAAAGAGCTGCAGCCCGGGGAAGTTTTGAAGGTAGATACTGGCTGCGTGGTGGCGTATACCCAGCAGGTAGACTTTGATATCGAGTTTATCCGCGGGGTGAAAAACATGGTGTTTGGTGGCGAAGGCCTGTTTTTCGCGGTGCTGAGAGGCCCGGGAAAAGTGTGGCTGCAGAGCCTGCCGATCAGCCGTTTGGCAAGCAGGGTACTGGCTTACGGCACCGGCGCAAGAAAAGAAGAAGGCAGCATACTGGGCGGGCTTGGAAACCTGCTGGATGGAGACAGGTAATATACGTAATTGAATTTCAATAACTTAAGGCAGAGCTGCGGGGAGAGCAGGGAACCATCTCCCCGCGATGCCATATCGTTGACATCCCGTTATCTTTGAAAAAAAGTCCGCCGTTCATCGATTTTTGCAAATTATTAACGAACAGATTGGTACTATTGTCTTAATATTGCCCGGAGGCTTAACCAGATACACCGGATTTTTTTGTATATTAGAGTCTGAACAGCGGCTGGCACTGTGTGGGTGCCACTACAGTAATATCACTGGCGCGGATGAAAGACAATTTATCCTGGTGCTATGAATAAGAATTGAAAAACTTACTCATGTTGAAAAATTCAGGTGAATCCAAGGCATGATGACAAATCCAGGTATTATTAACGGTAGCCCTATAAGCGGTTTTAGGATGAGATTCCGGTTAACCATAAACAACTACCTTAAATTTCCTGTCGAGATGGCTGAGAGGTATAATTTTAAAATTTCCGCGAAAAAATTGTAATGCAAGCGGCGCTAAATTATCTTTGCTGTTCCGAGAAAAATGTTAGAGAAATAAGTATTAAACGGAAGCCGGTATTTTGTATTCAGACAGATACGATTAATTATCCCGACGTTATGCGGGTGAACGCACCGGCGCCCAGATTATAAAACCTAAACAAGTAGGTGAATTTCATTTTTATGAAATCATTGAAAATTGCTTCAAACACGCTTAATCAAGTAAGATGAATTTTGAGAGAAACGAACGCCCCCGAAAGTATTCTCCTGGCTACAACAGAGATCAGCAAGAACCCAACCAAGACCAGGAAGGCGGTTATTCCAAGAAACCCGAATTTGGCAAAGACGAAGACCGTCCCCCGCGTACTGATGGCGGCTATACTCCACGTGAAGGCGGTTATCGCCCCCGTACAGACGGTGGTGGTTATACTCCCCGTGGCGGCGGCATGAACAACAGCAACCCGGGAAGTGAAGGTCCCAATTTTAACCGTGAAGGCGCATACAACCGTGAAACCGGTGGTTACACTCCCCGCAACGAAGGCGGCGGCGGCGGTTACCGTGGCGGCGGTGGTGGTGACTACAATCGCGACCGTGGTGGCGATGGTGGTGGTTACAACCGTGACCGTGGCGGAGACGGCGGCGGCTACAATCGTGGCGGCGGCGGTTACGACCGTGGTGGCAGCGGCGGCGGTGGTTATGACCGCGGCGGTGGCGGCGGATACGGCGGTGGTGGTGGTGGTTACGACCGCGGTGGCGGTGGTGGCGGCTACAATCGCGGCGGTGGCGGCGGCGGATACGACCGTGGCGGTGGTGGCGGTGGCTACGATCGCGGTGGTGGCGGCGGCGGATATGACCGTGGCGGCGGCGGTGGTGGTTACGATCGCGGCGGTGGCGGCGGTGGTTACAACCGTGGCGGCGGCGGTGGCGGAGGCTACAATCGCGGCAGTGGCGGCGGAGGTTTCAATCGCGGCGGCGGAGGCGGAGGCTTCAACCGTGGCGGTGGAGGCGGAGGTTTCCAGCGCAGCCAGGGAAGGCCCGGTGGCTTTAACCGCGCACCCAAACCAGATAATAAGATCTATTTCATTGCCCTTCTGCCCACAGCCGAAGTAGGTAAAGAGATCATCAAAATAAAACAGGATTTCGCAGAACAGTACGGCCCGCTGTACGCACTGAAAGTACTCCCGCACATTACTCTGCAGGTGCCTTTCACCGCGGATCCCAGCCTGGAAAGAGCTTTCTGTGAAGAACTGACCGAATTCGCCAAAACACAGGCGCCTTTCGAAGTAACACTGAACGGCTTCGGTACATTCCCGAACAAACAGAACCGCGTTCTCTTCATCAATGTGGAGAAAAGCGAGACGATGAGCGCAATGCACCGCCAGCTGATCAACTTCCTCAGGAAAGAATTCGGCTTCAGCACCATGCTGGCACGTACCGGCTTTACGCCGCACGTAACCGTAGCCTTCAAAGACCTTGAAGATGCACAGTTCGAAAAAGCATGGCCTGAGTACGAAAACAAAGAATACACAGCTTCTTTCAAAGTGAACAACCTGTACTTCCTGCGCCACAACGGCAAATCATGGGAAGTGCTGCAGAAATGCAAACTGGGCGGCGCTTAAGAATAGATAGCTATCCATATTACGATCCGGGTCTTTTACAGACCCGGATTTTTTTTGCCCGTTAGTAAGCAGCACCATAACTTCCCGCAATATTTCCGGAGGCACCTTATAATGGAACAATCCCTGTGTACTGCTACACAGGGATTGTTCCATTATAATAAAAGCCTTTGCAGAGCTGGTAGGTAGATTTTTACCGGCTGATTCTGTACACGTCTTTTTCTTCTTCGCTGATCTTTACTTCCGCTGTTTTGGAGATCACGTCCAGCACTTCAGTCAGGGCGGGATCGTCAAAGGTTCCTGTATAGTTGAGATTTAATAATGAGGGGTCCGATACAATGAAGCGTATGTTGAAGTAGGCTTCTATAGCGCTGAGCGTTTTGTACAGGGGCACGTTACTAAAATACAGCCGGTTCTCTTTCCAGGCCATAAAATTAGGATCGGAATTCTGGATCTGCCGCGGTTCTTTGTCGGTCTGCAAGATGGCGGTATGACCGGCGGTGAGCACCAGCGCGCCATTATCGCCTTTTTTGCCTGAGAAGGCTACTTTTCCGGTTACCACATCCAGCTGTACGGGTTTGTCATCGTATGCCTTGATCACAAAGGTAGTGCCCAGGACTTTGGTTTGTGAGGCGCCGGCGGCCACGATAAAGGGATTGGCTGCATCGGCGGCCACGTCAAAAAAGGCTTCGCCTTTCAGCTGCACGGTCCGGTTATCGTCTCCAAAGCTGCCGTTGTAGGCCAGCTGGCTGTTCCGGTTCAGGTATACCTTGCTGCCATCGGGGAGGGTAAAGGTCTTTTTGCCGTTATCAGCGGTCAGCACCGTTTCCTTGTTGCGTTGTATCAGGGTGAAAGTGAGGCCGGCGGCGGCTACTATCACGATCGCCGCTGCGGCCATACGCCACCAGGAGCTGCGGCGGGTCACTACACGGAGGGGCGCCGGTGCGGTAAGGTTTTCGGAAAACCTTTGCCAGTTGCGTTCCACATCGGGCTCTGGCATTTCGGACCAGGCCCCGGCGGCCAGGTCCCAGGTATCTTTCAGGGATTCATAGTAGGCCTGGTTGGCAGGGTCTGCTTCCAGCCAGGATTGTAACTGCCCCATCTCCTCCGCGGTGATCTCTCCCTCGATTTCCCGGGCAATCAGTGTGTCAATATGATCGTTGCTCAACATGCTTGATGCTATTACGAAGATTATCTGTTTAAACTTTCTTTCAGGTTGATATAAAGGGCTGCGGCTCATTCCAGGAATTCTTTCAGGGATACCCGCAATTTCTTTAGTGCTGTTATCATCTGGTTTTCCACCGTTTTGACGGAGAGTTGCAGATGTTGTGCGATCTCTTTATAACTCATTTCTTCGAACCGGCTCAGGATAAATATCTCCCTGCATTTCTCCGGCAGTTGGTCCACCGCTTCCCTGATCCGCTGCTTCGTTTCTTTCACGTGCACGGTGGGGGCGGTGGTGCGGAGGTCTTCCACGGCAGGGCTCAGTTCCTGGTGGGTGCCTCCGCGGCGTTTGTTTTTGTCTATATGGTCAAGGGCCATGTTCACCGCGGCGCGGTGGAGGTATGCTTTGAAGTACACCTCGTTCAGCTGGTCGCGGCGGTTCCATATCTTGATAAAAACTTCCTGCGCCAGGTCTTCCGCAGTGGCCATGTCCGGGATGAGCCGGTAGATGGACTTACAGACGAGGGGGAAATATGTTTTGAAAAGCGCCTCCATAAACTGGCGCTCATCTTCCTGCAAAAGGCTTTGTAACCGTGCATTTTCGGGCATGGTGCAAAAATAGCCTTTATGCTGGTTTTCCGCATGTACATTCATGGCGGGAGCAGGATGTGACAGTAGTGCAATAGCTTTCATGAAATATATTGGCCTATAACTTTATTACCTTCCCTGAGCCGGCGATGCGCGTGTTTACCGTGCCGGGCGAGCCTTTGTAACGGATGTTGCCGCTGCCGCTGATCCTTGCGTCCAGGCGGTCCGTCACCCAGATGGTCTGGCTCCCGGAGCCGTCTATATGGATATCCGCGGTGGAGGTCATGAGGTCCGGGGCATGCAGGTCGCCGCTGCCGTTGATCTCAGAGAAACATGCGTTGGATTTCCCTTCCAGCCGCAGGTTGCCTGAGCCATTGATATACGTCCGCACTTCGTTCGCATCCAGCTTCAGGTCCGCATCCGCGCTGCCGTTGATCTCGTAGGTGAAACTGCTGGTCCTGATGGTATCTGGCCCGGTAAGCGAACCGGAGCCGGAAAAGGTGATCTTTTTGTAGGTTTCGCTTTGGAGATACACGTGAATGGGGCGGTACCGCTTGAGATTCACGCCGTTACGGATCTTTACGCGCAGGGTGGTGCCGTTCACGTGCGTTTCGATGATGCGCATCACATTGTCTTCAGCCTCAACCTTTAAGGGCAGCTGCTGACCTTGTTTTATATGAATTTCAACGGGGCCTTCAATGGTGACCTCGTCAAACCGGTCCACCGGTCTTTCTTCTGTAATTACGCGGCCCGAGCCGTATACATTTTCGTGGGCGCAGCCGGTGAGGATCATGCCGAATATGACCAGCAGGCAAAGGATAAGGCCCACGCTGAGGCCGCTGTACGTGAAAATCGTTTCTTGTTTAACCGTCATTTTCATATCAAAGTGTTTTTAGGGGGTAAGCCACAATGATGACTTCCCTAAAATGACGGGAAAAGGGAAGGGCACCCCTAGATGCCTTTAAAAAAAGCCCCGGGCATGCCCAAAAAAAGAAGCCGGACTCTGAATGGATCAGAGCCCGGCTTGATTAACCCCTATGAAAACCAACTATTGCGCTAATTTGATTTCACCGAGATCGGTTGCTTTACCGTCTTCAACTTTCACGTCGGTGATAGTTGCATCTTTAAACGGTTCTTTTGCGTCAACGATTACGGTGTAAGTACCTGCTTTTGCAGCGGCGAATGAAAATGCACCGTCAGCAATGGCTGTTTTCAGTGTGTCCGTGCCAGACACTGCCCAGGCTTCGGTAGCGCCGTCAGCGGGTACTACTTTACCGGAAATAGAGCCATCAAATCCTTTGAAGGCGAATGCGCCGAAAGCTACGGCCGCAACTGCTAACAGGCTTAATTTTGCTTTTTTCATAGCATACAATTTTTAAAAGGTTTAATAATAAAGAATGGTTCAAGTAATGATGTTTTCGATAAAGGATAGTTTTTAAATGTTGATGAAAAGCTTGTCTTCTCTCAGTTTTTTGCAATTACCATGCCATAACACGAAAATGTGATCATTTAACATTTCTTTAAAGAAGCTTTAACACTAAGGGTTTCAGCGGATTACTTAAATAAGTAGTTTTCGTGTGCCCATGCCTGTTATATAAGGTAAAACCTTACTGACAAATGGTTTGAGGCAATATGCAAAGAACATGGTGTAAGACTTTTTCTCACGGTCTTAATACCAACAAATATGTTGCCAAACAAACAACAGTAAGCCTCCGGAGTGTCCTCTATCCCTTGCCAGTATTGAATTACAGGAAATTTTAAGAAAAGTCTACCGGGTTTGTGTACTTTTGCGCGATGAAGGGGGAGGAACTTTACGGTTGATTCCCTAATTTTACAGACTTATATATACCTAATCAATAAAGAACAGTCAATGTCCAATAAAACGATACAACAGATAGAGGATGTAGTGATAAAATTCGCGGGAGACAGCGGGGACGGGATGCAGCTGACAGGTACCCAGTTTTCCAATAATACCGCGCTCATCGGCAACGACCTGAGCACTTTCCCTGATTTCCCCGCCGAGATCCGCGCCCCGCAAGGGACCCTGCCCGGCGTTTCAGGCTTCCAGCTTCATTTTTCCTCCAACCGCATATTCACCCCAGGCGATGCCTGCGACGTGCTCGTAGCCATGAACGCCGCGGCCCTCAAAGCCAACCTAAAAGGCCTGAAAAAAGGCGGTATCATCATCGCCAATACAGACGGCTTCGATTCCAAGAACCTCCGCCTGGCCAATTACCCGGAAGGCATCAACCCCCTGGAAGACGGCTCACTCGTTGATTACCAGCTTCATACCATGGATGTGACCAAGATGACCCGCGAGGCGCTCAAGGAAACCAGCCTGGGCATGAAGGAAAAAGACCGCGCCAAAAACATGTTCGTGCTCGGCTTCCTGTACTGGCTCTACGACCGTGATATGCAGAGCACGGTGAACTTCCTCACCGAAAAATTTGGTAAAAAGCAGGACATCCTGGACTCCAACCTGAAAGTGCTGCAGGCCGGTTACAACTTTGCAGACACCGTGGAGGCCTTCTCCACCCGTTATAAAGTGGAAAAAGCCCGTATGGAGCCCGGCACCTACCGCAGCATCACCGGGAACACCGCCCTGGCCTACGGCCTCATCGCGGCCTCCCAGAAGGCGGACCTGCCCATTTTTCTCGGTACTTATCCCATCACCCCGGCTTCGGACATCCTGCATGAGCTGAGCCGCTACAAAAACTTTGGTATCCGCACCTTCCAGGCGGAAGACGAAATAGCCGGTATCACCTCCGCCATTGGCGCCTCTTATGGCGGCCACATGGGGGTGACCACCACTTCCGGCCCCGGTATGGCCCTGAAAGGCGAGGCTATGGGCCTGGCCGTGATGCTGGAGATCCCCCTGCTGATCATAGACATCCAGCGCGGCGGCCCCTCCACCGGTCTTCCCACCAAGACGGAACAATCAGACCTCTTACAGGCATATTACGGCCGCAACGGGGAATGCCCCATGCCGATCGTATCCGCATCCACCCCTTCGGACTGCTTCGACGGCATTTTTGAAGCGTTCCGGATCGCCATCAGGCATATGACCCCGGTGATCTTCCTCAGTGACGGATATATCGCGAATGGCGCCGAACCCTGGAAGTTCCCGCAAAGCGCGGACCTGCCGGCCATCGAAGTGAAGTTCAAAAAAGGGCTGGACGAAGGCGAGGACACCTACCTGCCCTACCAGCGCGACGAGAACCTGGTGCGCCCCTGGGCCATCCCCGGCACCCCCGGCCTGGAACACAGGATCGGCGGGCTGGAAAAACAGAATATTACCGGAAACGTGAGCTACGATCCCGAAAATCACCAGGTGATGGTGAAGATCCGCCAGGAAAAGGTAGATAAGATCGCGGACCATATTCCGTTACAGAAAATAGAAGTAGGTCCTGAAAAAGGGAAAGTGCTGGTACTGGGCTGGGGCTCCACTTTCGGAGCGATCAAAAGCGCCGTGCTGGAACTGCTGGCGGAAGGTCACGAGGTGGCCCACGCACACCTGCGCCACCTGCGCCCCTTCCCTAAAAACCTGGAAGAAATATTGCACAGCTACGACCATGTCCTGATCCCCGAGATCAACAACGGTCAGCTGATACGGATCATCCGGGACGAATTCCTCATCCCCGCCCAGGGTTATAACAAGATCATGGGTGTGCCCATCACGAAAGGTGAGCTGGTGGCGAAGATCCGTGAGTTATTATAATTATCCGGGAGTAGCAATTGCCGGTTAGGGCATCACTGCCGTAGCTGGTAATTGCTATTTTCGTATATTGCTATACGTAATATAACGACCCATGCCATGCACAGTACCCTCAGAACATACGGTTTGATACGGGCAGCCCTGATCCTTTTATGCGGGATCATCCCTTTCCTGGCTGCTGCTCCGGCAGACGGGCAGACCAGCAAATATGAGATCAGGTATGGCAACAATGCCATCGGGCAGCTGAATGTAAAACAGGAAACCTCCGGCAATAACAGGAAGATCAGTATTCAGAGCCGGGTGCAATCCAAGTTTTTCCAGCGTATGGAGCTGGACATACTCGCGGAATATCATCACGATATCCTTTCCCGCTCCAGGGTTACCCGCCTGTCCACCGAACAGGAAACATTGACCGAAAAGACAGAAAAAGGATATACTGTTCTCCGCAAAGGCGATAAAAAATCCGTGATAACCGATCCGCAGATCACTTTCTGCGTGAGTGATCTCTATTTTAATGAGCCGCGCGACGTCAAACGGGTGTATTCCGAAACCCTGGGCCGCTTCCTGGAGGTAAAGTTGTTGCCTGATAAACGTTACGCGTTGCTGATGCCCGAAGGGAAGAAAAATATTTACCGGTACGACAAAGGCCGCCTGACGGAAGTGGAGATCAACCACCAGCTCGGGAAAGCCTGGTTCAAACTACTGGAATACAAATAGTCGCAACATTCGCTCTTGAATGTTGTTTAATGCATATAGAGCCTGTTTACTCCGCCGCCGCTAAGCACACACCTGCTGAATAAAATATAGCCGCTTATGATGGTGCTATTGTTTCTGATATTGGCCTTGTCCATGTTATTTGCCCGCAAGGGAAATTACACGTTTGCTGTTGCCGGCTTTTTCCTGCTGCTGATACTCTCCGTATGCTGGTTCATCTTCCACATTTCTGACCCCATAAACATCAACTTATGAAAGGGACCGGTAAAATGCGGAATGTGAATGCCATCGGGGCTTTCGGGCTGGGCGCCGTAGTTACGGGCGCATATATTTTCCAGTTTGTGCTGCATGAGCTGCCTTGCCCTTTGTGCCTGTTGCAACGGATCGGTATGCTGGGAGCGGCTTTCGGCCTGCTGATGAATGTCCGTTTCGGGCTGCGGCCCGCGCATTACGCGATGGCCATCCTCAGCGCGCTGTTTGGCGCCGCCGTATCTATCCGCCAGGTATTGCTGCACATTGTGCCGGTGGCGGGCCAGCCCACGGGTTATGGCTCGCCCGTTCTCGGGCTGCATGTGTACACCTGGGCATTGCTGATATTTATTGTTACTGTTATTGTCGTTGCCTGCCTGATGCTTTACAACCGCCAGTTCCGCGACAGCCGGGTGATGCCGCTCACCGGCTTCCAGCAGTTTGTGTTCTGGTTTATTATCGTTCTCGCCGTGGCCAATGCTATCACTACTTTCCTGCAATGCGGCATCATGCCCTGCCCGGACAACCCGGTAGAATATAAATTACTGTAAACAAAAAAGCCGGCGCAATGGCCGGCTTTCCTGCAATATTTAAAGGGAATCAGATCACTTTCTCTACGATCTGCCCTGTTTTTTTATCTTTCAGTATCAGCTTCTGGCTGCCGAAGTGGGTCATTTCTTCCTTGATGAGGTAGAACTGCTCGTTGTAGCTGGTGAGCGGCTTTTCTTTCTCCACGCCTTCTTTTCCGCGCCATACATCCAGCTTCACCGGTTCCCACTGTTTGGAGGCGGAGGAGCGGTAGCAGGCGTCCAGCACGGCATTTACGATGTAACCGTCGTAGAAGGTTTCCTGCGGAGCGCGGCCTTCTTCCACCGCGTTGAACATATCGGCGAACATATGATTATACCCCAGCTCGTTCAGTTCATCGCCTACGGGGAACAGCCAGCCGGTATTGCTTTCGGCTTTTTCCGCTACGTAATCCGCGCCTTTGCCGGTGGTGAACATATCGAAACCGGTGCGCAGGAAGCTGTTCAGCCAGATGGTGCCTTCTGAGCCCATCACCTCGTCGCGGAGGTCCAGGCCGCCGCGGAAGGTCCAGCTTACTTCAAACTGGCCGATGGCGCCGTTCTCATATTTCACCAGGCCGATGGCATGATCTTCCGCATCGATGGGTTTCACCTGCGTGTCCGACCAGCACATCACTTCAATGGGTTTGATGTCTTTGCCGATAAAGCTGCGGGCGATTTCCACGCAATGGCAGCCGAGGTCCAGCATACAGCCGCCGCCGGCCTGCTCTTTGTCCCAGAACCATTCGCTGTGCGGGCCGGGGTGCGTCTCCCGGGACTTGGCCCAGAGGATGCGGCCGAGCGCGCCGCTTTTCACGGAGGCGAGGGCTTTGAGGAATTTGGGCGTGTATACGAGGTCTTCAAGATAACCGTTGAAGATGCCGGCTTTTTCCACGGCATCCATCATCCTTTTGGCTTCTTCGGCGTTGCGGCCGAGGGGTTTGGTGCACATCACGGCTTTTTGGGCCTTACAACAGGCCAGTACGGCCGCTTCGTGCAGGTTATTGGGAAGGGAGATACATACCATATCCACGTCCGGGTGGTTGATGGCTTCTTCCATGTCCGTGGTCCAGTGGTCGCATTTGTAATCCGCTGCAAACTTCTTCGCGCTTTCTTCCCTGCGTGAGTAGATGCTCACGATCTTGTCCCTGCTGCGTTGCCCCTGTAGTGAGTCAGCATAGAACCGCCCGATAAAGCCGGAGCCCAGCATTGCAATTTTCGCCATAATAATTAGGTGTTTTTATATGTTTCAGACTGGTTTTTTGTCCCTGAAGGCGATGATAAAATACACCAGCACGGCGGCGGCGATGTATACCGGTATCATCCAGATGGCCTGCCAGTCCCGCACGGTGTTGATGGTATAAAAGTCCGCCACCATCCCGCTGAACCAGTTGCCGATCACCATGCCCAGCCCGTAGGTGGCAAAGGTGAACAGTCCCTGCGCGGCGCTTTTGATCTTGTCGCCCGCCCTGCTTTCCGTGTACAGGTAGCCGGTCACAAAAAAGAAATCGTAACAGATACCGTGCAGGACGATGCCGCCGTAAAGCATCCAGAGGTTGGCCCCGCTGTCCCCGTAGGAGAACAGGATATAACGCAATACCCAGGCGATCATGCCCAGGAGCAGCATCTTTTTCACCCCGATCCTTTTGAGCAGTAAAGGAATGGCGAGGATAAACAAGGCTTCGGATATCTGTCCCAGGATCATTTTCCCGGCTGCGTTTTCCATGCCTGCTTCGTTGAGGAAGAGGTTTGCAAAGCTGTAATAGAAGCTCAGCGGGATGCAGATGAGCACGGCGGCTATAAAAAATACGAGATAAGAGCGGTTTTTGAACAATACAAACGCTTCCGTGCCGATGGCGCTGCCGGTAGTGGCTGCGGCGCCCTGCGGCGGCGTATTGGGCAGGCTGTAGCTGAACAGGCCCAGCAGCAGGCTGGCCGCTGCGGCGATATAAAAGATGTTGGCCGTTTTTTCGATACCCAGGTTGCCGATCAGCAGGCCGCCCGCGATCCAGCCTACGGTGCCGAGCATACGAACGACCGGGAATTCCTTGGCCGGGTCTTTCATCTGCTGGAATGCCACGCTGTTGCTCAGCGCGATGGTAGGCATATACAGCAGCGAATAGATCAGGATGATGCCTATAAAAAGAGGATTGGACGTTGTAACGGTGGCGAGGAAAAGGAATGCCGCGCCGGCGAGGTGCAGCGCGCCCATGATCTTTTGCGCGGAAAAATAACGGTCCGCGATCCTGCCCACAAAAAAGGGGGAGATCATGGTGGCTACGGCCAGCGCCCCATAGGCATAGGTGATCTGTTTGCCGGTGGAGCCGAGATTGGCAACCATATAACTGTTCATGGATACATACCATGCGCCCCAGATAAAGTACTGGAGAAACATCATGAAGGATAGCTGGAATCTGGTATTGTTATTCACGTCGTGGAGGGTTTTGATCTTTCAAGATAATGAAAAACCTTTCAGCCCGCAACGTGAAAATTGCCGTTTCGCAAGCCGCTGCAAAGAAATGTAACACCGGCTGTACGAAATGTTGCTTCAACCCCGCGCGATGCCGTAGAGTACCACGGGAGGCGGCAACGCTTATACGAAAACTAATACGCCTTGATAAGCTGCTGGTAATATTTGCAGGCGGGTCTCAGGCCGCATTCCCCGCATTTGGGGCTACGGGCCACACAGATGTACCGGCCGTGCAGGATCAGCCAGTGATGGGCGATATAGATCTTTTCTTCGGGGATCATTTTGATGAGCTGCAATTCGGTTTGCAGGGGCGTTTTGGCGTTGGTGGTAAGGCCTATGCGGGCGGCCACCCTGAACACGTGTGTGTCCACGGCCATGTTCGGCTGCTGGTGCACTACGCTGGTGATCACATTGGCCGTTTTGCGGCCCACGCCGGGCAGTTTTACCAGCTCGGGCACCGTCTCCGGTATTTCACCATTGAAGTCCTCCATGACCATATTGGCCATGCCGATGAGGTGTTTTGTTTTGTTGTTCGGGTAACTGATACTGCGTATCAGCGGGAAAAGGTCGTCAAACGTCGCTTTGCTGAGTGCGGGGATGTCCGGGTATTTTTCGAAGATGGCCGGGGTGGTCATATTCACGCGTTTGTCCGTGCATTGGGCAGACAGGATCACGGCTACCAGCAACTGGTAGGGATTGTCGTACATCAGTTCCGTTTCAGCATTGGGGGCATGTTTTTCAAACCAGTCTATTACGAACTGGAATCGTTCCTTTTTGGTCATGCCTGCAAAATACTAAAACCGGCGCTCTTCCTCTACGCTTTGCGCATAATCGAAGATGGCCACGAGGGTTGACGGACGGGGGGAATATTGAACCTTGTTCAATATCTGTAAGGTCTGCAGGTGCAGCTTTTCCTCTTCACGGGCTAATTCGGTATTCTCTTGCATATGTTTCCCTTCCGGGTCGGTTACAGCACAGTTAGGAGTAGAAACAGGGAGTGTAAAATTGCTCATGCGTTTGATTGTTAGTTTAAATGGATGTTCTCGGCAACGTCTGTTGCAAATAAACGATAACAGTTAAATAACGAAGAATGGCTGGATAGTATTGTCAATTTAAGCTATTTTTTTCAAAACAGCAATTTTTTAACAATACGAGTGGGTTGAAAGTCAGGTAGTTAGGGAATCAATTGGTTTTGGGGGGTACGGGCACGATAAACAGGTCTTCATCGTCCTTTTTCATCCGGTATTGTTCCCGGGCGAATTTTTCGAGCTTTTCGGGGCTGGAAAGCAGTTCGTACTGGTCCTGCCGGGCACGTTCTATTTCCTGCTGGTAAAAGGTTTTCTGGTTTTCAAGCTGGTTCACTTCTGAATACAGCTCGTATTGGGCGAGGAAGTTGTGGCGGTCCAGGAACACGAGCCAGGCAAGGAAGAGGATACCCGCTACAATGTATTTGTTGCGGAGCCAGGCAGGCACTTTAAATCGCTTCTTCGTTTCCATGTTCGCCGGGTTTTAAGATCAGGGTACCGCATAAACGGTACCCTGAATGAGTTGTATTGACCACTAAAAAATAAACGCCGTAATCCGGATATTATTTCTTACCAAATTTAATTGAATTTTTCGGATAAAACGCGCTGCTGTCCAGTGCTTCTTCGATGCGGAGCAGCTGGTTGTATTTGGCCATACGGTCGGTACGGCTGGCGGATCCGGTTTTGATCTGGCCGCAGTTCAGCGCCACAGCGAGGTCCGCGATGGTGGTATCTTCGGTTTCGCCGGAACGGTGGCTCATGATGGAGGTATAACCCGCCTTGTGCGCCATGGATACCGCGTTGATGGTTTCAGTCACGGTGCCGATCTGGTTTACTTTTACCAGGATGCTGTTCGCGATCTGCTGGTCGATACCTTGTTTCAGGCGTTTTACGTTGGTTACGAACAGGTCGTCGCCTACCAGCTGGCAGGTGGAGCCGATGGATTCGGTCAGTTTTTTCCAGCCGTTCCAGTCATCTTCCGCCATACCGTCTTCGATGGAGAGGATGGGGTATTTTTTGGTCCACTCTGTCCAGTAAGCCACCATCTCATCGCTGGAGATGATCTTCTGTGAGCTTTTGTAGAACTTGTACGTGTTGTCTTTATCGTTATACATCTCGCTGCTGGCTGCGTCCAGGGCGATGCCGATCTGGCTGCCCGCTTTGTAGCCTGCTGCTTCGATAGCCAGCAGTACGGTTTCGATGGCTTCTTCGTTGCTCTGGATCTCAGGAGCAAAACCGCCTTCGTCGCCTACGTTTGTGCTGTAACCTTTCTTTTTCAGCACGGATTTCAGGTGGTGGAAGATTTCCACGCCCCAGCGGAGGCCTTCAGAGAATGAATCGGCGCCTACGGGCACGATCATAAATTCCTGGAAGTCGATCTTGTTATCCGCGTGCGCACCGCCGTTCACGATGTTCATCAGGGGGATAGGGAGGGTGGTAGCGTTTACGCCGCCGAGGTAGCGGAACAGGGGCAGGCCGAATGCTTCGGATGCTGCTTTGGCTACGGCCATGGATACGGCCAGGGTAGCGTTTGCGCCCAGTTTGGCTTTATTTTCGGTACCGTCCAGTTCAATCAGGAGTTTGTCCACGCCAGCCTGGTCGCTGATGTCCCAGCCGATCAGCTCGTCCGCGATCACTTCATTTACATTGGTCACCGCTTTGATCACGCCTTTCCCAAGGTATGCACCTTTGTCACCATCACGCAGCTCCACCGCTTCGTGTTTCCCCGTGGAAGCGCCTGATGGCACTGCGGCCCTGCCTACGTGGCCGTCTTCCGTGGTTACGTCTACTTCCACCGTGGGATTGCCGCGGCTGTCTAAAATCTGTCTGGCATGGATCTCTGAAATGATACTCATGGGTAAAATTTTTTATTGTAAAATGTAAGAAAAAGTGAATCCGATCCGCCGGCGGGCGTCATCCCCCACCTGCTTTACCACTAGTTTGTCAACTCCCTGAACACATCTTCCAGCGACTGCGAATTGCTGTGCAAAGAAAGGATGTTCCGGTTATTTATCAAAGAGAATTGCATGAGGTTTTTGCGTACTGTTTCCGCGTCCTGGGTATACAACCGCCATACATGCCCTTCTGCGGCCACTGCGCGGGTCACCCCGGGCAGCTGTTCCAGTTCTTCCACGGTGGCGGCTTCCCCAAAAGTAACCTGAATATAACCGCTGGCCCCCTGCCGGAGGGCGCTGATGGCATCGTCCGCAATGATCTTTCCTTTGTTAATGATCATCACCCGGCTGCACATCGCCTCCACTTCCTGCATGATATGGGTGCTGAGCATCACGGTTTTATCCTGCCCAAGCTCCCTGATCAGGTGGCGGATCTCCACCAGCTGGTTCGGGTCCAGGCCGGAGGTAGGCTCGTCCAGGATCAGCACTTCGGGGTTGTGCAGCAGCGCCTGGGCCAGGCCTACGCGCTGTTTGTACCCTTTGGACAGGGCGCCGATCTTTTTATGCTGCTCCGGCGTAAGGCCCGTGCGGCGGATCATATCGGAGATCAGCTGCCCGCTTTGCGCGCCCAGCTTGTGCATACCGGCTGAAAACTCAAGGAATTCCCGGATGTACATATCCGGGTAAAGGGGATTGGCTTCGGGGAGGTAACCTACGCGCCTGCGCACTTCCATGGTGCTTTTAAGCACGTCGAAGCCGCAAACGGCCGCCTCTCCTTCGGTGGGAGGCAGGTAACCGGTAATGATCTTCATAGTGGTGGACTTCCCGGCGCCATTGGGCCCCAAAAAGCCCACTATCTCGCCTTTCCGCAGCTCAAATGAGATGCCGTCCACTGCTTTTTGCTCTCCATACAGCTTGGTAAGCTGCGAAACCTTTATAGACATGGGTACTTTTTGCGGTGTCTAAATTAATTGAAAAAAATAGTTAACCACTAATTCCGGTGCCTCCAAGGTATAAAATTTCGAATGCGCAGGCCCCCGGGGTAATGGATTTTCGTTAAGGATGCCCCTGGATTATTGATTTTCAATTAAAACCAGGGCGTTACGAAGCCCTGAAATTTGACATGTATGGGAAAATGTGTAATTTTACACCTACAATAATTACTACGATGTAGACACTGCCTCTGCGGCAAACACATACTCCGCTCCGCCTTTAGTTATATATTTACACAATACCTGTGTAAAGCTAGTATACCCGACTATTACCTAAACTTCCAATCTTATCAATGGCTAACTTTCTTAAGAAGGCATTGGGTCTTTTCGTGGAATTCGAACCCAATGAACCGCAGCATCCGGGCACGCCCGCCAGGGATAACCTTGCCCAGAAATTCCCGTTGAGCAGCCCAAAACAGGCCGCCGCCAATCTAAGCGACGAAGAGCTGGACAAATTTGACCAGCACTTTACGCGCCTTTTTGAAAGCAGCAACCTGCCAGGGCCGGACTATTTCGAGTTCTGGCGCATGATGGAAACGCTGGAAGCGCACGTGCCGGACGAAAAGGCCCGCATCGGCGCCGTATTCGCCACGCTCAGCATCCAGGGGCTTACACGGGACAAACTGCTCGAAACCGCGGGCCAGTACAAAACCATGGTGGAAAAAGACCGCGCCGAGTTCGACAAGGCGGCGGATGACAAGGCCGCCAGGGAAGTGGAAGGCCGCGTGCACCAGATCGCACAGTTCGAAAAGGACATCGCGGAAAATTCCAAAAAGATCCAGGAACTGACGGAGGCGATCAACAAAGCGCAGGCGTCCATGAAAGAGCTGAAGGACCAAGCGGCCGCCCACGAACAGAAGATCGCCGCCAGCCGCCAGGGGTACGACATCGCCTGCGACGCCATGATCAATAAAATTTCAACCGACATTCAGAAAATTCAAACATCTATTTAACCTGTATGGAAACAAATTACTTTCCTGCTGAGTCAGGACAAAAACTGAAATCTTACTGGAACCGCCCTGGTGGCAAGTTCGGTATCTTCATCGGTCTCGGCCTGCTGGTACTGGTCGGGTATTATGTGATCCCCATCCTCACCAAAGTGGTGTGGAACACCCTGAACTTCGGCATCGCCCTCGTGTGCCTGGGCGTATTCCTCTACTGCGTCACGCACCGCAAGCTGCGCCTGAGCCTCTTTTACCTTTATGAGTGGATCATGAAAAAACTCGTAGGCGTGGTGATAGAGCTGGACCCCTTCCTCATTGCCGAAGATTATATCGGCGATATGGAAGAACAGCGCGAAAAACTGTACAAACAGTCTATAGACGTGGATGCGCAGAAAGAAAAGATCGATATGAAGATCGATGAAAAGGAAAAAGATATGGCCCAGCTGATGAGCCGTGCAAAAGCCGCGCAGAGCAGCAACATGCTGCCCGAGCTGGGCAATGCCACCCGCCAGATAGCCCGTATCAAGGAATATATCCAGCAGCTGACCCCCATCAGGGACAACCTGGCCCGCATCGGCGACTACCTTACCAAGGTGCACAAAAACTCCGGGTACATGATAGAAGATGCGCGCAACGAACTGGAACTGAAAAAGGATCTTTATAAATCCGTTTCTTCCGGCAACAAAGCCCTTAGCTCTGCCCTGAAGATATTCAACGGTGACCCCGAGAAAAAACTGATGGTGGAACAGAGCATGGAATTCCTGAAGGAAGACATCGCTACCAAACTCAGCAGCATGAAAAAGGCGATCAACTACTCTACGGACTTTATGCGCTCCATTGACCTGGACAACGCTACCTACGAGCTGCAGGGCCTCCAGATGCTGGAAAGTTATGATCCGGACACGACCTATAAACTGGACGTGCAAAAATGGGAGCCGGACAATACCCCGCGCAAACCCGGTACTGTGCCCACGGATAATTATAATAATCTCCTGGATTGATAAGATAAGCAAACAGCCAACGAAACAACGGTTAGCCAATGGTGTGCCCGGCGGTATAACTGAAACGTATAAACGATCATTCAAACAACCTGTAAAACAAAACCAATTATGGCAATCAAAGTTAAACCCGGCGGTAAGGTGTTGGGCATCGTCCTGATCCTCGGCGGTATCTACGCAGCAAAAGTACTCTGGTGGGACAAGCGCCCCCAGGAAGCAAAGGCCTCTACCGAGATCGGTAAAGTGAGCCTGCCCGATGCTCCTGAAGCATCCCTTACCGGAAATGCAAGCAAACTGGAGCTCCCCGGCTCCGAAGAAGCCGCGAACGGCGGTACAAAAGTGAGCTGGAAGATCATGGCCTGGAACTCACAGTTCCCCCTGATGTATGCCAACGGCGGTGCAAAAACCACCAAAGGCTCACTGGTAGACAAAGCAAACATGCAGATCGAAGTAGTTCGCCAGGACGATTGTAACAAATCTATCGCGGACATGGTGAAATTTGCACAGGATTATAAATCGAACCCGAACACCACCGGCGTATTCGCTTCTTTTATGGGCGACGGTATGCCGATGTTCTTCGCCGCGCTGGCAAAGGAACTGGAGCCCCTGGGCCCCGAATACCAGCCGATTGCGTTTTACTCCATGGGTAAAAGCTACGGCGAAGACAAGCTGATGGGACCCGCCGAATGGAAGGTGGACCCGAAAAGCGCACAGGGTAAAACAGTAGCCTGCGTACTGCGCGACGGCGACATGAACATCCTCGTGAAATGGGCAGGCGACAACGGCCTGCGCGTGAACCCTGATGAAACTTCCTATGACAGGAACGCCATCAACCTGATCGCTGCAAACGACTTCCTGGACGCCGCCAATAAATACATTGCCGGTTATTCCGAAAGCCGCAAGATCATCGAAAACGGTAAAAAGATCGCGAAAGACACGACTGTAGGCGTGGACGGTGTTGCTACCTGGACGCCCGGCGACGTGAACATCGCGCAGAAAAAAGGCGGCCTGATCAACATCGCCACCACCCGTGAATACGCCGCACAGATGCCGAACATCACGATCACCATCAAGAAGTTCGCCAACGACCACCGTACAGACATCGAGAACCTGATCATGGCGCTGGCGCAGGCCGGCGACCAGGTACGTTCCTTCACCGATGCCAAGGCGTTCGCCGCCGATGTATCCGCGAAAGTGTACAACGAGCAGAACGGTGCATACTGGCTGAAATATTACAACGGCGGTGAAGAAAAAGACGCGCAGGGCGTGAACGTACACCTCGGCGGCTCCATGGCCTACAACCTGGCGGATGCCGCGAACATGTTCGGCCTGGGCGACGACAAGCTGGACCGTTACAAGATCGTATACGGCACCTTTGGCGACATCCTCGTAAAAATGTACCCTGAGCTGGTGCCTTCTTACCCGGTGTACAACAAAGTGGTGGACAAATCCTTCCTGGCTTCCGTAGTGAGCAATCACCCCGAGCTGCTTACCGGTACGGCCATCAAGGAGCAATACGCTGCCGAGATCACCAAGGAAGTGTCTTCCAAATCCGTACAGGTACAGTTTGAGACCGGTAGTTCCGTCATCAAACCTGAATCTTACGCCGTGCTGGACGACATCCTGAAAAGCGCCGTGGTAGCGGAAGGTCTGAAACTGGGTATCTATGGCCACACGGACAACGTGGGTAACGATGCCGCCAACATGAAACTTTCCAACGACCGCGCTGAATCAGTGAAAGCATACCTGCAGGGCAAAGGCCTGGCGGCTGCAAGGCTGGAATCCAAAGGTTTTGGCGCATCCAAACCTGAAGAAGACAACGGCACCGCGGCCGGCCGCGCGAAAAACCGCCGTGTGCAGATCGTACTGGGTAACTAATCTTTCTTTTCCATTGCCGGCTGTATCCGTACAGCCGGCAATGTCATAATCATGCTTCATGAATAAACTCAAAGCAATATTTGAACCGCTGCGGATGCTGGACAAACGGACCATGACCATCCTGCTGGTAGCGGAGGCCGCACTGGCCCTGCTGGTGTGGCAGCTGAGCGGCGGCGGGCTCATCCCCACGCCGGACAAGGTGCTGAAAGCCATCGGCACCATCTTCACGATGCCTGATTTTATTGACAACCTGTTTGCCAGTATTACGCTGACAGTAAAAGGCATGCTGATCTCCATCGTCATCGCGCTTATTATCAGCTACCTTTCCATCGTCCCGTTCTTCCAGCCCATCGCGCGGTTCGTGATCAAATGCCGTTACCTGACGCTGACCGGTCTCATCTTCCTGTTCACCCTGCTGACCCAGAACGGCGGGCAGCTGAAGCTGAGCCTGCTGATATTCGGTATTGTGCCGTTTTTTGTGACCACCCTGCTGGGTGTGATCGCGGATATCAACAAACAGGAGTTTGAGCTGTGCACCACGCTGCGGATGAACAGCTGGCAGAGCCTCTGGGAAGTGATCATCGTGGGCCGGCTGGACCAGGTGTTTGAAGTAATGCGGCAGAACTTTGCCATTGCATGGCTGATGATCACCTCCGTGGAAGGCCTGAGCATGAGCCAGGGCGGCCTGGGCGTGATGCTGATCAAAGCAAACAAATACGTGCAGCTGGACATCGTGTTCGGCACGCTTGTGATCATCTTTGCGCTGGGCATCTTCTTCGACTTTATCCTGGGGCTTTTCCGCCACTGGCTATTCCCTTACACTAAACTGCATACCCGCTGATGAACGCATATAGCAAAAACAAGGTATTGCTGAGCGCGGAGAACATCCACCTGCAATACGGCGAAAAAAAGATCCTGCGCGACGTGAACTTCAAGATCCACGACATCGTGCGGGAAGGTGTGCATCAGGGCCAGGTAGTGGCGCTGATAGGGCGGAGCGGCATCGGTAAAACGCAGCTGTTCAAAACCCTGTCCGGCCTGATACAGCCCACGGAAGGGACCGTAAGGATCGGGGAAGACCAGCATCCCGTCAAGGCGGGACAGGTGGGCATCGTACCGCAGAACTACATCCTGTTCAACCACCGCACCATTTACCGCAACCTGAAAATAGGGCTGGACAATGCGGACGTGAAGCTCACGGAAGAGGAAAAGAAACGTATCATCGAAGATTATGCGCAGACCTTTGAGCTGACGGAGCACCTGAACAAATACCCCGCCCAGTTGAGCGGCGGCCAGCGCCAGCGCGTGAGCATTATCCAGCAGGTACTGACCGGCAATAAATTTATCCTTTTGGACGAGCCTTTTTCAGGCCTGGACATCCTGATGGTGGACAAAGTGATACAGCTGCTCCTGAAGGTATCCACCCTCAGCGAGCACAACACGCTCATCATTGTAAGCCACGACATCGAAAATGCCACCGCCGTGGCGGACACGGTGTGGATACTGGGCAATGAGGATGGGAAGGCCGGGGCTACCATTAAAAAAGAATACGACCTGTGCGAACTGGGCCTTGCATGGCAACCAGAGATTCGCGCAGATCGTAAGTTTGTAGAGCTGATCAGTGAAATTAAAAAACAGTTGTAGGTTGATATCAGCAAGTTTAAAAAGGGACGGGCACACGCCGGTCCCTTTTTTTATTTTAATAGGTGAGGACAGGCTCCAGGTCTTTGGCCTGGTCTATCATCCCCTGGATTTCGGAAAGGGAGGGCACCCTGCCGCTGAGGTTTTTGGCGGCGTTCAGCTCGGATACTTTGGCGTGCAGGTTTTCGGCATTGCGGTTGCGCAGTTCCTTCACGGTATCTACCCCGGCTGCTTCCAGCAGTTCGGCAAACTGGTCGCCCACGCCGTTGATGCGCATAAGATCAGCATGGTTCACCCAGGTAAGTATCAGTGATTCCGGTATGCCGGTGGATTCGGACAGTTTGGTACGGCCGGACTTGGTGCCGCCGTCTTCCAGCAATTTAGCCACGGTATTGATGCCGATGCCTGTCAGTTTGCCTGCATAATTGGGACCAATCCCCTGGATCTCTTGAATCGGATAGCTCATAAGATTTGTTTTAGCAGTTCGGAAATTAACGAAAACGCATAACCTGCCCGAAAAAAATATGTTAAATCATGGTGAACCGGCTAAAATGATCTGCTAAAACCGCATAACTATTACATTTGCAGGATGAAAAGATCGATCGTACTCTTGCTTTTGTTACCAACCCTGCTTAAAGCGCAGCATCTCCAGGAAAAGCATTACCCGAAAGGATATTTCAGAAATCCCCTGAATGTGCCGATAGAACTGGCCGGGAATTTCGGTGAGCTCCGGCCGAACCACTTCCATTCCGGGCTGGACCTGAAGACCCAGCAGCGGGAGAACCTGCCGGTACATGCGGCGGCGGATGGATATGTGAGCCGTGTGGGCGTGAGCCACCTGGGTTTTGGCAACGTGCTGTACATCACTCACCCGAATGGTTACACGACCGTATACGCCCACCTGAACAAGTTTTATCCCCTGCTGGACGAGTACCTGACCCGTAAACAATACGAAACGGAAAGCTGGGCAACGGACCTGGTGATCCCCCCGAACCTGTTCCCCGTCAAAAAAGGTGATTTTGTAGCCTGGAGCGGCAACACCGGCGGCTCTGCCGGGCCGCACCTGCACTTCGAGATCAGGGATACCAAAACCGAGAAACCCCTGAACCCGATGCTTTTCGGCTTCAGCATTCCCGATACGCGGGCGCCGGAAATATCCCGTATCGTGATATACGACCGGACGCGCAGCCTGTACGAACAGACGCCCGTCACCATTCCCGTAAAACGCACCAAGACCGGTGAATACGTGGCATCCAGGCCGTTGGTAAAGGTTTCCACGAACAGGGTGGGCCTGGGCCTCAGCGCGCTGGACCGCCAGAGCAATTCCGCGAACCCGAACGGCATTTACGAAGCCATGCTGATCCGTGAAGGACAGATGGATTGCGGGTTCCAGCTGGACAATATCGGCTACGACGAAACCCGTTACCTGAACGCGCACATCGATTACAAACTGAAAAAGGGCGGCGGGCCTTATGTGCAGCTGCTGTTTGCCCTGCCGGGCAACCGCCTGGATATTTACCAGGACGGCACCGGGGACGGCGTCATAGACCTGAGCGACAAACAGCCCCACCCCGTGACCATCCGCGTAACGGACGCTTATGGAAACGCCTCCGACGTGAAACTGACGCTGCAGCAGGAAAGCGGCCCCGCCCCGGTGCCCACCTGCGCAAACCGCATGTACGCGGAAAGCCGGAATATCTTTGAAAACAACCAGGTGGAGTTTTTCCTCGAAGAAGGCAGCCTGTACGACGAGATCTGTTTCCGGTTCCTGGAGTTGCCCAATGCCACGGCATTTTCCAACACCTACCGGCTGCATACCGCGCTGGTGCCGGTCCATTTTAATTTCGGACTGCGCATCAGGCCCACCAAACCCGTACCGCTGGAGTGGCAGGATAAAATGGTGATCATCCGGAAAGGCCTGGGAGAAAGCGTATCCGCGGCTGTTCCGGAGAACGGCTGGTTCAAAGGCACCTTCCGCGACCTGGGGGATTTTTATCTTACAGTTGATACCACTGCTCCGCGCATCGCAGTGCTGGGTGCCATCAAGGCAAACGCAAACCTTTCAAAAACAGCGAGAATCGCATTTTCCATGAACGATGCCAATGGAATCAAAACCTACCGGGCGGAATTAGATGGAAAATGGTTGAGGTTATCGCGAAAAAGTAATGTACTTTCTTATAACTTTGATGAGCATTGTCCACCCGGTAACCATACATTGACGTTGACCGTTACTGACATTGCCAACAATCAAACCACATATACTTTACCGTTTAAACGCTAGTAAAACCATGACGCACCTCAAAGAAGGGGATATAGCCCCCGCATTTGCCGCCCTGGACCAGCATGGCAATACTGTTTCGCTGGCCGACTTTTCTGGAAAAAAAGTGATCCTTTACTTTTACCCCCACGACATGACCCCCGGCTGTACCACACAGGCCTGCAACCTGAGGGATCACCACTCGCAACTGATGAAAAAGGGCTATGCAGTGATCGGGGTAAGCGAGGATGACGAAAAAAGCCACAAAAAATTTGCAGACAAGTATGAGCTGCCTTTCCCCATCCTGGTGGACGAGAGCCATACGATCCTCAACGACTACGGCGTATGGGGAGAAAAGACCTTTATGGGCCGTACTTACGACGGTACGCACCGCACCACTTTCCTGATAGATGAGGAAGGAAAGGTTGCGCATATCATTCACGCCCCGAACAATGGTGATCACGCGCGCGAGATCATTGAACTGTGGGAAGGGAATACCGAAGGATGGGAGCCGGTTGTAAAACCTGAAGACCCCGCCGCTGAAGCGCCCGTGGCCGAAGTGGAAGAAGAAGAGGAAGAAGAAGAAGAAGAAGGCGTGGAAGTGGTGATGGATATTGTAGAGGAGGATGATGACGATACCGATGAACCCGCCGCCGCTCCTGCTGCCGCACCGGTAGCCGCTGCTCCTGAAAAGAAAGCCACCCCGAAAGCAAAAACTGCTGCTAAAGCCGCGCCGAAAGCGCCGGCAAAGGCTGCACCGAAGGCAAAAGCGAAGACTGCCGCGGCTCCGAAAGCAAAAGCGAAAACCGCTGCAAAAGCCGCCCCCAAAGCGAAAGCTAAAACAGCCGCCAAGGCCGCTCCGAAGGCTAAAGCCAAAGCTGCTGTGAAAGCAAAACCCGCCGCGAAAAAAGCAGCGCCTAAAGCCAAAGCGAAGGTTGCTCCAAAAGCCAAAGCCAAAGTAGCGCCTAAAGCAAAAGCTAAGACAGCTGTCAAAGCGAAAGTAGCTCCGAAGGCAAAGGCAAAAGTGGTAACAAAAGCCAAAGCCAAAGTAGCGCCTAAGACGAAGGCTAAGACGGCTGCCAAAGCGAAAGTAGCTCCAAAGGCAAAAGCAAAAGTGGTAGCAAAATCAAAAGCTAAAGTAGCACCTAAAGCAAAGGCTAAAACTGCCGCCAAAGCAAAAGTAGCTCCCAAGGCAAAAGCTAAAACCGCAGCAAAGGGCAAAATAGCGCCCAAAGCGAAAGTAAAAACCGCCGCGAAGGCAAAGGCCGCTCCTAAAGCAAAAGCAAAGGCTAAAACGGCTGTAAAAGCGAAACCGGCCCCGAAGGCAAAAGCCAAAACCGCCGCAAAAGCAAAGACAGCTTCTAAAGCCAAGGCAAAAGCCAAAAAACGCTAAGCATAAACAGATTATTAAAGAAAGCCGTTCCGGGATTCCGGAACGGCTTTTGTGTTTTAGTGGTCCGAGCCGTTATCTAAAACTATGCCCCTTAGTGTAAGGGCCTTTAGTAATGCGGGAAAATCTATCACAGAACTGACCTTGTTTGTGGCGTCGTTGTGAAAAGGTCGTCATTGCGTATTCTAAGATAAAGAGACTACCAAAAAAAAATTCAGGCCGCTGCTAAATAGTTCTTATCAAAAGGCGTTTGGCGTTTTATGACAGCAAACATTCTGT
>NZ_RMBX01000008.1 GCF_003807585.1 Chitinophaga barathri
GCATACTGCCGGTTTTTTTATGCGTTTACTACTTATCTGCTACTTCAGTACTGCTTAGGAACAGCTTCGCTACTACTTCACTACTACTATTAGAAGCCAATTGTCATACTCATGACAAACGCACCTAAGCTGGCGCAAGTCTAGGTACGATCATGCGTTAAGTGCTGGTATTAACATTTTACCCCGGCGGTGATTGCAAGGATGGCGACATTTATTATGCTATTTCTGGATTGCAATCCGATATAACTATCATATTCATGGATTACAATCCATGAATATGATAAAAAGAACCTTTCAAAAAACGAAAAGGTACGTTTCCCGCAGACTTTCACGACCAACTACCCCGAAGCGACCACTCATGTGATCTCCCCTGAAAATGTGGAGGAGTTTATTGGTATATAATGATGCCATATTCCCCAAATCCCAACTTATAAGAAGCTTATAGGATAGATATACGATCGATATAGGATCGTTATAGGAGAAGAAATGGTAAAATAATATCACGACCCGGTGTAGACCCGGTGTAGACCCGGTGTAGACCCGGTGTAGACCCGGCCAGCGAGCTGTCTGCCGGCAAAAGGCACAAAGGCGGATTATGGCCATTACAAGACCATTAGAAGACCATTATCTCCATTGAGCGGGATTGTGTGAGGGAAAACCGAAACTTCCCGGAAAAAGGGCCGTAAAAACTAAAAACCCACCCCGCTTCCGGGGTGGGTTAAGATATTCTGAGGTTTTTCAATACCTAGATGAAATTCAGGTGCTCATATTGTTTCTGAAGGATCGCCTGATCGTCCGCGCCAAGCCATTTTTTCAGCAGGGTGGCATAAACGTTTTTAAAGTCCACCTTGTACTGGAGATCGCCTTCGTTCAGGTTCACCAGGTCCGGGCCTTCGTTCAGGATGCCTTTCTGCTGCAATCCGCCGCCGATCAGGAACATGTTGTTCGCCGTGCCATGGTCCGTACCGCCGCTGGCGTTCTGGCCCACCCGGCGCCCGAATTCAGAGAAGGTCATTACCACCACGTCCTGGAAACGGTTGTTCTTTTTCAGGTCTGTGGTGAAGGTGCCCACCGCATCGCTCAGTTGCTCGAACAGGCGCTGCTGCTGGCCCTGCTGGCCTACGTGGGTATCAAAGCTGCCGTGGCTTACATAATACACACTGGTATTGATGTCCGTCATGATCAGCTCCGCAATGGTTTTCATATTGCGGCCCAGTTCGGTATTCGGGTATTGTTCCTTGCTTTTGAAAGTACGGAACTGCTGCTGGATATACGATGCGGAAGAGATCGTTTCCGCCATCGTTTTGTACAGATAGTCCACGTTATGATGTTCATCATCGTGTTTCTGTTTGGCCAGCAGTTCTTTGAAATATTTGTCGTTGCTGGCGCCGAAGAGACGTTGCGGATCGGTGAGGGCAAGGCCTTTCACGGCATCGCCTTTCAGCGCAAGGCTGAGGGTATCGTCTATTTCGAGGGCTTGCGTAGGTTTGTCACAGCCTTTGCATTGCGCATCCAGGTAACGGCCGAGCCAACCGGTGCCCCAGTAGTCGCGGGAGTCGCTGGCGCTCTGCCAGATGTCCATCGAGCGGAAGTGGGAACGGTCCGGGTTCGGATAACCCACGCTGTTCAGCACGCCCAGCGAACCATCGTCGTACAGGGACTTAAAACTTTTCAGTGCGGGATGTATGCCCAGCTCATCGTTCAGCGACAGCGCGGCTTCCCTTTTGATACCCAGCTGCGGGCGCATTTTGTAATAAATATCGTTGCGGTAAGGGATGATGGTGTTCAGGCCGTCGTTGCCGCCGGAGAGCTGCACTACCACCAGTACTTTATTGCCCGGCGGCACCAGTTGCCCCTGCTCCATGGCTTTCAGGAATTTCGGCAGCATCACGCTGGCCGAAGCGAGTGAACCTACCTGTAAGAACCGGCGTCTGTTGATCTGCATAATTCGTTGGATTATGATTAACACAATTGATACTCCGGTGTGCTCATTACATCGATCGTTACGGTCTTGATGTAATTCTCACGGGAAGAGTTATCTGAATATTTTTCCAATAATTGTTTGTCGATGCCGCTGTTTTTCAACAGCAGCGAACCGGCTATCTGGTCCGCCAGCTTTTCGCGGGGCGTGTCTTTAAAACTTTCCAGGAACGGCGCCCAGTCCACATTTGCATTCACCCTGCGGGCATATTGTTTTTTCAGGAACTCGTTCACCTGCATCGTCATTTTGTAGTTCTGCCCTTCGCCCATTTCAGGCGTGATCTCTTTCGGTCGGATGTTGAACTCCTGTGAATACAAAATGATCTGCGGCACACGCATGCGGAACATCAGGCTGGAGCTGTCTATCCAGCTGCGGCCACCCGGCCATCCCGCCACGTTCGGCGGATAAAACAGGGTCTGCCCCATCACGCGCTGGAATACCAGCATCGCTTCTTCCTGCTCAAACTGCATAGGAATAGAGCGGCGCAGGCCCACGATCAGTTCCACCGGGCTTTTGATCCTGCTGCCAATGTGTTTTTCTTCGTAGAACCAGTCCGCCATGAATATTTCCTGCATCAGTCCGCGCAGGTCATAATTGGATTGGTAAAACTTCGCGGCCAGCTGATCGATACGGGCATCGTCTTCCGTTTCGTTCACGAAATAGCGGTAGATCTTCGCGGTGATGTACCGCGCGGTTTGTTTTTGTTCGAGTAATATTTTGATCACATCATCGCCGTCGAACATACCGGTTTTACCAAGCACCGTTTTATTGCCTTCGTCGTGCAGGTTCTTACGGAACTGGAACTGGCCTATTTCATTATAACCCCAGCCGGTAAAGGCGCGGGCGGCTTCTTTGATATCTTTTTCGGTATAGTTGCCGCGGCCGAGTGTGAAAAGCTCCATCACTTCGCGGGCAAAGTTTTCGTTGGGGCGTTGTTTCCTGTTCTGCTGGTTATTGAGGAAAGCCAGCATGGCGGGGGTTTTGGACACTTCGGTGAGCAGTGTGCCGAAGTTGCCCAGGCCGTGCTGCCTGATGACCTGGAGCAATTGCTGGTTGAACAATACGTTCTGCGTGCGGCAGGCGAAATGCCCGTGCCAGAAGAGCGCCATCTTTTCCTGCAGCGGATGGCCGCTGTTGATCATTGCGTGCGTCCACATCACGTTCAGGTCTTTGATACCATCGGTATTCATTTTCTGCACGGCTTTACGTTCTTCAGCACCCATGTTCCGCTGGCGGCGGAAGTCCGGCAGGTCGGTTTCGTCCATTACCTTAATGGATTCAGGGGCTGCGTTGGGGCCAAGGATCACTTTGCGCACCACTTCTTTTCTCCGCTTCTTCGCCCAGGACCGGATCACTTCAGGGTTCTCTCCGAAACCCGCCCTCCAGCCCAGGTGTTGTAATTGAATTTGTTCGGGAACAACAGCCATATGCTAAAAATTTTGAGTAAATAAGACGGCTATTTAAAGGCATAGTTTAACGTTGCTTGCGCCTTTTCAAATAAATTCCGCAAAATTCATTCCATGGCGGAAATAGCTGGTAATATTCATGCAGGGGAATGTTAAATCTTCGCGGCAGGGGTTAATATACATTCATCATCATGTGATCTTTTTACGGGAACGGTTGCATGAATTCATCCGCCGGGACTAATAAACGTTCATTGTATCGTCAATTTCCACCGCCCAGGCGTGTATGCCGCCCGTTACATTGTATACCTGCTGGAAACCTGATTTGAGCAGGTGCTCCGCCACGGCTTTGCTCCTCATTCCGTGGTGGCAGATCACGGCCACGGGTGTTTCTTTGGACAGGCCGGGGATGGAAGCGTCTATCCGCCGCATGGGGATATGCAGCGCGCCGTCTATCCGGCAGATGTCCCATTCTTCTTTTTCCCTGACGTCTATCAGCTGGAAATCTTCGCCTTCTTCCAGCCAGCGGCTCAGCTCTTTTACGGTGAGGAACTGCATCAGCACCGGGTCGCAGGCCTGGTCACCGTAGGTTTCCTGCAATTGGGTGATGTGTTGATTATTGGGGTCCGTCTGAAAAGAGAATACCTGGTGCGTGTTGTCAAGGATGTTGATGGTGAGCAGTTGATTGGCAAGCGGCTCTCCTATTCCGCAGATCACTTTCACGGCTTCGCTGGCCTGGTAGCTGCCGACGATGCCGGGCAGCACGCCCAGTACGCCGATGGCGTTGCAGTCCGGCGCATCGCCGGGCTCGGGGAACAGGCAGCGGTACGTAGCGCTGCCGTTGTAATTAAATACGCTCACCTGTCCCTCGTACTGGTAAATGGAACCGGATACGAAAGGTTTGCCCAGAATCACGCAGGCATCGTTGATGAGGTATCTCGTGCCGAAGTTGTCCGAACAATCGATCACCACATCGTATTGCGCAATGATGGCGAGGGCGTTGGATGTATTGAGAAAAGTGTTGTGGGGAATAAATTGTACTTCGGGGTTCAGCTGTTGCAGCTTTTCGACGGCGGCGGCCAGCTTGGGCCTTCCTTCATCCGCCGTGCTGTACAGCACCTGGCGTTGCAGGTTGGTGATGGACACGGTATCTTCTTCCGCTATCCCGATACGTCCGGCGCCCATGGCGGTGAGATATTGCAGTACCGGTACGCCCAGCCCTCCGGCTCCCACCACCAGTATGGCGGCATTGCGCAGTAATTCCTGTTTCTCGTTGCCAAATCCTGTAAGCCTGATCTGGCGGTCGTATCGGTTCATAAGATGTGTTCCCCCGCTTTAAATTTCGGAATTTTTTACTCGCGGATCAATAGTCCGCTTTGATTTGTTTCCAGGTGGCCTGTAAGTTCGCCGGCAGGGCCGTGCTCAGCCCCGGTTTCATTTCCTTTTTTACATACCCGATGCGGTTGTCCATATCCGGGTGGCTGCTCAGCCATTCGGAGGGCGTGGCGCCGCCGTTTTCCTGCCGGAGGGTGCCAAACAGCCAGACGAAACCTTCCGGGTTGATGTGCCGGGCTTCCAGCAGTTGCAGCCCGTTCAGGTCTGCTTCTTTTTCCAGGCTGCGGGAATACTCCAGGTTTTTAAGGGTATTGGCATTTTCTACCAGCACCGCCCCCACACCCGTGATATCGCCAAAAATGAGGCTTACGGTCATATAGGTGGCCAAAGTCTGCATCAGCGAGCGCGTGGTATGCCGCAGCTCCACATGCGAAAATTCGTGGGCTAAAAGGGCTGCCAGCTCTTCCGGCCGCCGCATCTTGTCCAGCAGGCCGCTGAATACCACGATGTGCCCGCCGGGAACGGCAAATGCATTGGTCTGTTTTTCCTCCACCACGGTGATCTTCACCGGGTATTGGGTTTTGATGTCCAGCTCCCTGAAGAAGCGGTTCACCAGCTCCGTCTTCTCCGGTAATATTTTGTATTGCCTGATCAGGGAATTATACGCTTCTTCCCCCATCTTCACTTCGTATTCTACAGGCATGGTCTTCGCCACACGGCCCGCCAGGAAAGGGATGAACCAGAAATACGCAAGGGCCAGCAGGCCGATGATGATAGCGCCCGTGCTGAGGAATACGGCCGCCGCCGTGGGGAAGGTACGGCCTTTATTCCGCAGCCGTTTTTCGGCGATGTCCGCAAACTCATTGGAGGACACACGGAGCGTCTGCTGCGGGAGGCCCATATGATGTAATTCCATACCCGCCGCGGTCTGTTTGCCCAGCGCAATGTTGTACCAGTACCAGTGCACCACGCGCGGGTTGCCATGTTCGTCTTTCAGGTGTATCTCTATTTTGTCTTTTTTCAGGCTTATCGCCGCCGGCTGCACATTATCCGGGGAATCGTAGGTATAAAAGCCCTGGTAAAGGATCATAGGTTACGCGGATTTAAGGTTTTTGGACATCACCACCAGGTCCACCCAGTCGCCGTTCGGCTGGCGGATGCCTTTGGGGATGCGGCCATGTTCAATGAAATTAAAGTTGCGGTATAGCTGGATGGCCCTTTCGTTTGTAGCCAGCACTTCAAAATGAATGGTGGTGAGCTGCGGGTGTTTTTCCGCCCAGCGTATGCCGGCGGTGAGCAGCCGCCGCCCGATGCCCATGTTCCAATACTTATGCAGCACGGCCAGGCCCATCAGCGCCATATGGTATTGTTTTTTGAAACGGCTGCGGTTCAGGCTGAAAATGCCCACGATCTCTCCTTCCACATCGGCTACCAGCAGCAGGTTTTCAGGGCGTTCCAGGTAAGAGCGGATAAATCCTTCTTCTTCTTTCAGGTCCATTTTCATGGCTTCTTCGTGCGTGAAAAGCAGGAAATCCGTTTCGCCGGTGAACTGCTGGAAACAGGCCAGGCAACCCGCCGCATCGGCAATGCCGGGCTGGCGGATAACGAGCTGTTTACCATTTGGCAGAAAGTGGTGCATGATTACAAATATAAAAAAAGCGGCCCGTGAGCCGCCTTTGATTTTTAATTCGTTTTGAACAAATACTCAGGATGTTTTTCCGTGTTTGGTCACAAAAGCGAGTACAGCGGACTTCTGGTCGTCTGTGAGTTTTGCTTTGGGGGCCATTCTGTCTATGATCTTCGGCCATTTTTCGGTGGTGCGGGTTTCGGGGAGACGGTAACCGTGGCAGCGGGCGCATTTTTCCTTGAAGATGGCCTTGCCGTCGGATTCCTCGTACTTCGAGAAAGCTGCTTCCACCGCTGCTGTATCTTTAGGATTTATGCCACCGGCACATCCGTAAAGCACCACAGCGATCAGACATAACTGGATTAGTGTTTTCATAATTTGCATTTTAAGACCTGACAACAAATTAACGTAAAAAAAGCAAAAGCGTACAGTTATGGCTGTACGCTTTTTATAATTTATACGTTGTTAACGTTCGTTTCGTTGCTTAAGCGCAGTTGCTTACGCGATCCGGTCGCTGCCGAAATAGGAACGCAGCACCTCCGGCAGTATGATGCCTTCGGGCGTCTGGTTGTTTTCCAGCAGGCAGGCCACGATCCTGGGCAGGGCGAGGGAACTGCCGTTCAGCGAATGCAACAGCTGATTTTTACCGTTCTCGTCTTTATAGCGGATCTTCATCCTGTTCGTCTGGTAACTTTCGAAATTGCTCACGGAGCTTACTTCCAGCCATTTTTCCTGCGCGGCGGACCATACTTCAAAGTCGAAGGTCTGCGCGGAGGTAAAGCTCATATCGCCGCCGCAAAGGTTCAGAATGCGGTAAGGCAGGTTCAGGGAGATCAGCAGTTTTTCCACATGCTCCACCATTTCCTGCAATACGCCGTATGATTTCTCCGGCTGTACCAGCTGTACCAGCTCTACTTTCTCGAACTGGTGAAGGCGGTTCAGACCTCTTACGTCTTTACCGTAAGAACCGGCTTCGCGGCGGAAGCAGGGAGTGTAGGCCGTCATGCGCACGGGCAGTGCGGCTTCCTTCAGTATCTCGTCGCGGTAAATGTTGGTAACGGGTACTTCCGCGGTGGGGATCAGGTAGAAGTTGTCTTCCGTCACAAAGTACATCTGCCCTTCTTTGTCCGGCAGCTGGCCGGTGCCGTAGGCGGAGGCTTCATTTACCATATAGGGAGGCAGCACTTCCGTATAGCCGTTTGCGGTATTGTAGTCCAGGAAATAGCTGATCAGCGCGCGTTGCAGGCGTGCACCCTTGTTGATATACACGGGGAATCCGCTGCCGGTGATCTTATTGCCCAGCTCAAAATCGATGAGATTGTATTTTTTTGCGAGGTCCCAGTGAGGCACGGAGCCTTCCGCCAGTGTGGGTTTCACACCGCCGCCGCGCACTTCCACGTTGTCTTCCGGGGTTTTGCCGGGAGGCACGTTTGCGCCGGGCAGGTTCGGCAGCTTCACGAGCGTGTCGTGCAGGTTCTTTTCCGTTTCCCTGAGCGATTCATCGATCGGGCCGAGGGCCTGTTTAAAAGCCGCTACATCCTGCTTGCGGGCTTCAGCGCCTGCTTTGTCGCCCGATGCCATCAGCTTCCCGATCTCTTTTGAGGCCGAATTTATCTTCGCTTGTGTTTCATCATACTCCAATGTCAGCTTCTTCCGCTGATCGTCCAGCGCCAGCACTTCCTCCACGATACCGGGCTCTTTGAAATGCTTTACAGCCAGCCTTTCCAGTACCAGTTCCTTGTTCTGACGAATAAATTGTACCTGTAACATGTATTGCTCTTGAATTTGGACAAAGATAACGGGGTTCTCCCTTAACTCAAATATTTACCTACAATTGGCACCCTGCGCCCTACGCCAAAGGCTTTGGACGATACGCGGATGATGGGGCAGAACTGGTTCCGCTTGTATTCATTGGTATTCACCATCTTCAGCGTGCGGGCTACCAGCGCTGCGTCATAACCGCGGGCGATGATCTCGCGCGGCCCCTGGGTACGCTCGATGTACTGGTACAGTATCCTGTCCAGCACGGCGTAATCGGGCAGGCTGTCGCTGTCCTTCTGATTGGGCCGCAGCTCCGCCGAAGGGGCTTTTTCGATGATATTGCCGGGGATGATCTCCCTGTTGCGGTTGATGTACCGGGCCAGGGCGTATACCTGCATCTTGTACACGTCTCCCAGTACGGAAAGGCCGCCGGCCATATCGCCGTACAGCGTGCCGTAGCCGGTGCTCAGTTCACTTTTGTTTGAAGTGTTCAGCAGGATGTAGCCGAACTTGTTGCTCAGCGCCATCAGCAGGTTCCCGCGGATGCGGCTCTGGGTATTTTCTTCAGCCACGTTAAAAGGCAGGCCGTGGAAGAAAGGGTCCAGTGTATCAAGGAAACATTCGTAAATGTTATTGATGCGGATCACGTCATAGGGATTCTCCAGGTTGCGGGAAAGCGCGATAGCATCGTCCACGGAGTGTTCTGTGGAGTATGGGCTTGGCATCAGGATGGCGCGTACGTTCTCTTTGCCGAGCGCATCCACGGCCAGGGCCAGGGTCACCGCGCTGTCTATGCCGCCGGAAGAGCCGAGGATGGCCTGTTTGAAGCCCATCTTCCCGAAATAATCGCGGATGCCCAGCACAATGGCTTCATATATCCGGTCAATATTATGATCGAATGACAGTTCTTCGAGCGTAGTGGCTTTAGGAATGGGATTGCCGCCGGTGGCGGTTGCTTTCGGCAGTTTGCCGAGATCAAAGCTGCCGGTGGCCTCCGTGAAATAAGGCATCTGCAGCGCGATGTTCCCGTCCGCGTCAAATACCATGGAGCCGCCGTCGAACACGATCTCCGTCTGTGACCCTACCGTATTGCAGTAATACATCGGCAGGCGGTATTTCAGCACATTCGCGCGGATGATCTCGCGGCGGCTTTCGTCGTGGTTATAGTCGAAAGGGGAAGCGGAAAGATTGATCATTACATCGGGCTCCTGGGCCATCAGCTGGTCCATGGGGCAGATGCGGTACAAAGGATTGTCTCCCAGGTTCCAGATATCTTCGCAAATAGTTACCGCCAGTTTTTTGCCTTTGAAGGGGATCACCCGCCATTCGAAGCCCGGCTCAAAATAACGGTGCTCGTCAAACACATCGTAGGTAGGCAGCAGCGTTTTATGGATCACCTGCTTCACTTCGCCTTCGTGCAGGAACCAGGCCGCGTTAAAAAGGTCTTTGCCTTCGGGATTGGGATTCCTGTGGGGAGCGCCCACCAGTACCGCAATGCGGCTGGTATGCGTTTTAATTTCGTCTATCGCGGCGTAACTGCGGGCAATGAAATCTTCAAACTCCAGGAAATCTCTCGGGGGGTAGCCGCACACGCAGAGCTCCGGGAAAACAATGAGGTCCGCCCCCTGTTGTTCCGCTTCCCGGATGGCATTGATGATCTTGGCCGTGTTTGCTTCAAAGTTCCCGATGTGGTAGTTCTGCTGGGCTAAAAAGATATTCATCCGTTCTTTTTTTTCTGCTGCAAAGGTACGCCTTCTCAGGGGTTAAAAATAAACCCCGAGGCGTAAAACGAAGTTGTTGGTATTGATGCGGCCGTCGTCCCATTTGCTGTTGCGCGTCACGTCTATGAAGTTGTTCTGGTAAATGACGCCCACGGTGCCGGTGAGGGTTTCGGTGAGGGGGTAATCTATGCCGCCGCCGATGATCAGGCCTGCTGCAAGGGGATTGATATTTTTGAAGATGTTCACCTTTGTCTCATAAAACTCCGGCGTGCTGATCACGTTGCCCCTGGCCCTGATGGGAACGCCCATAAAGCCGCCGAACTGGCCCCAGATGCCAATGTCATGCTCTGTGTCCGCACGCAGCTTCAGGGTAACGGGCACTTCGATGTACTGGAGGCGGATATCGTATTCGGAAGCGGCCGCGTTGTAGTCATCCAGTCCCAGGCCCGTCTGGTATTGCATTACACTGCCCATATGGCTGATCTGTATGCCGGAGCCGATGGCGTAGTTACCGGTCTGGTCCAGGTAAAAGTCCGCCAGGATGCCGTAACTGAAATAAAAGCGGGCGCTGTTGCGCTCCACGCCGTTATCTTGTGCCTTGAGGGTAGAGACGCCGGGGTCCAGCTTGAAGCCGAGGCGCATTTTACGGCCTGATCTTTCAGATAACCTGCCGCTGAGGGTCTGGGCCTGCGCCGCCAGTGAAAAGACCAGTAAAGAACAAACGACGAGCAAAGATTTCGGGAATAGCTTGTTATGCAATATTTTTACCATTTCTAAAGTTTTAATAGGCGATGCAAAATTATAAGAATAAATATTTCCTGGCTGCCTTATTCCTGACGGGCTGGATAATTTCAGGATGCGGGGGAAGGAAAAATATCCCTGATGTAAGCCACATACCTATCGATGTTAAGATCCAGCGGTTCGACGAAGAATTTTTCCATATCGATACCAATAACGTGCCTGAAAGGCTAAAATTGCTGGGCCAGGCATATCCTCACTTTGCCCCCGTTTATTTTTCACAGATACTCAGCTTCGGGCCGTCCACAGATTCCCCGCAGCTGCTGTCGCCGCAGGTACGCAGCTTCCTGACCAATAAGGATTTCAGGGCATTGCAGGATTCGGTGGAAATACATTTCAAAGATATCAAACCGGTGGAAGCCGCTCTTACGCAGGCTTTCAGGCTCACGAAATATTACCTCCCAAAATTCCAGGCCCCGCAGGTGGTGAGCTTTATATCCGCCATCGGCAACTTTGGCGCGGTAGTGATGGACTCTACCGTGGGCATCGGGCTGGATATGCACATGGGAGCGGATTTCCCGGTTTACCGCCTGATACCTGATTATCCGGATTACGTGGTAAGGAAGTTCACCCCCGAATATATACCCGTGAACGTGATGAAGGTGGTGCAGGAAGACCTTTACCCGCCGCAGGGCGAAGGCGCGCAGCTGGTGGTGAAGCTCATAGACCTCGGCAGGCAGCAGTATTTCCTCGAAAAGGTGCTCCCTGGAACGCCGGAAGAAATCAGGCTGGGGTATACCAAAGAACAACTTGTTTTTTGTGATGAAAATGAAGAAATGGTATGGCAGTATTTTGTACAGAACAAACTGCTTTATACCTCAGACTGGCAGGACATTATGCGGTATACGGGCGAAAGCCCGTCCACACAGGGCCTGCCCGCGGGCGCTCCCGGGCAGATAGGCGCTTATGTAGGTTACAGGATCGTGCAGGCCTACATGAAAAAGAACCCGGATATCACGCTGGAACAATTGCTGGCTACCAAAGACCCGATGACGATCTTCAGCAAAGCGAAGTACAGGCCGTAACCGGCGGCTGTCTTCAGCAAAATGAATACTTTCCTGGCAAGAGGCGCCGTTGTGTATGACATTCAAATGCGGGAAACATACAGCTGCGATCACTGCCGGGTAGTGGCATCATGCTGCGGAAAATATTGTAAAGAAAGAAAAAGGGAAATGCCTTGAGCCGGAAGATGCAGTACAGGGAAATAAACCGGTTCGGAGCCGGTATAAGCGCCATGCGCGGGTGTATTAGTTCATTTTGAACGGAACCACCATCTGGAATTCCGGGATCTTCACGTCGAACAGCTTTTTGTTCAGCTGGTTCTCCATCTGGTAAGTACCGTACATTTTACCGATCTCCGTGCGGAGATTGGAGCCGGATACATACTGATAACTTTCGTTGGGAGCAAGCAAAGGCTGCACGCCAACTACTCCTTCTCCTTCTACTTCGCGGTGAGAGCCGTTGGAATCGATGATATACCAGTGACGGCGGAGCAATTTTATCGGAAATGTGTTGTTATTTTCAATGGTGATGCGGTAAGCAAACATGAACTCACTTCCTATCGGATTAGAGTAATCCGGCTGATAAAACGTTTCCACGCTGATTGTGATTCCTTCTGTGACCTTCTTGACCATATGAATCAACCTTTGACGTAAAAATAAGGAAAATACCCACGTTGCAACATTTTTTTCTCCTGCCCCGGGGGTTTTAACGATTCTTTAGGTTATTTCCACACCATCCAGTTCCCGGGGGTCCTGTTCTGCAAGCCTGGCGGCCTTTTCGAAGGGAATGTCGTAGTAACCGAACCGCAGCCAGTCTATCACATACCGCCAGAGAAAGGGCAAGAAACCATGTTCCCGGTACTGGCGTACATGCCGTACTTCGTGCCTTACCCAGCGGACATTGGCCAGGAAAGCCTCCCGGCTTACCCCATGCAGGTATATCACCCGCCCGAATACGATCGCGATACTGCGGCTACCCATTTTCCGGGCTGCCAGCCTGGCTACCCACGAATTTTCCCTGATCCGGCAATGAAGCGTTTCCATTGCCGCAATTTAATGGAAATGATCTTGCACGGCTGCAGTGGAAAGGGAGAAAAGTTTACAACCCGCCAGGGCGGCGGGAAAGAAAGGATGCTGGCGCCAGTGGTGCTTTCACCGTGATATTTTTCCAGGTGGAAGCGCCCTTTGCTGAGCGGATCGCAGGCAGCGCCGGCCGGAAACATGCGTACTAAATAGGGGCTGACTAAAAAGGGTACCCCCTCTCGGGGAGGTGATGGAGAGGAAATAGCGTTTATGCGATTCTCAGCGCCTTCATTTACCTTTTGGGTCAGCCCCAGCTATTGTCTGAAGAGAAACCGGCATAGGTTATTTCCCCAGCGAGAACCTCCTGGAGATATTAAAACCCCACCTGAACTGGCCCTGCGTCCAGGTTGTAACGGTTTCGGGGATAAACTGGTTTTCCAGCACCGCCGTGGAGTTTGTGAAATTCATATGAAACACGTGGCCGCCCGTTTCGATCTCCACGCCCACACCCAGCGAATTGTAGAATTTGATGCCGCGGGTTTCGTAATAATCCTTGCTTTCCTCGTCGCGGAAAGGCACGAAATAATCCACCACCAGCGCCACTCTTTTGGAAAACCGCAAACGGCCGCCCATTCCGAGCGCGAACATATTATTCATATCCTTATACCCCACCCTGTTCCGGTGAACGTAGGTAGGCAGCACCGCGAGGGAAATGATATCGCCGAACTTGCGGGAGATAATAGCCTGCGCGGTGTAGCTCATGCGGCTGCTGAAGCTGTCGAAATAATTCACGTCGGACTTTTCGGGGCTGCTTTTCATGCCCGTCACCACGGCATTGCCGAATACGGTAACACCTACGGGTATACGGTTGTCCATGGTCTGCTGCAGCACTTTGAACTTGCCAAGTATTTCGTACATCTGTGAAAAGTTGCCGCTGCCCTTGGTACGACTGATACCGGCGGTGAGGCGGTCCGTAATGCCGTATTCGAATGCGATGCGGATGTCCGTAGAATTGTCCAGCCCGAAAAAGGTGCTGCTGCCCCCGCCAGAGCCGCCAATATCGCCGAAGCGGTGCGCCACGCGGAAGTCGAGGTCTCCTTTGCTGAGCGTTTCATTGGACTGGCCGTTGATAATGCGGGTGCTTTTAAAAGTGGCGATCACAGGGTCGCGGCGTACGGAATCCTTCCCGAACATTTCGCCCAGGTTGTCCTGCGCCATCACAGCGGGCGCTGCCAGCAGCAGGACAGATAACATGCGAAGTTTCAACATATCGTTGGTTGTTATTTTTGTTGGTTTGTTGGCAGATACGTGGCCTCCACAGTCACTTCCACCACCTCGGCGATATTTTTTATCACCAGGCTGGGAATCTTGATCTTGTGGTCGGCCACGCGCACATTAAATACGGCTTTGGCGGACAGCTTCCCGTTCTGCACAGTGAGCGTTCCTTTTTCTTTATATGTTTTATTCACCCCGTGGATCAGCATATTGCCCTCCACGGTTACGGGATACACGCCGTCCTTTGTCAGGTCCGGGTTTTCCAGCACTTTGCCTTTGAATTCGGCGTGTGGATATTTGTCGCTTTCCAGGTAGTTTTCGTTGAAGTGTTCCTGCATCAGCTTTTTCTTAAACTGGAAAGTATTGATGGGCACTTTGAAATAAACGGCTTTGGTGGCGGTGTTGATGGCTGAAACGCCCTGCGTGGTTTTGGCTTCTATGTCTTCCATCGGCGCGCTGGAATAAAAGCGGAACATCACATTGCGGCAGGATTGTATATCCTGTGCAAATCCGGCGAAACAGCTACAGAGAAGGCAACCTATGATGAGTAACTTTTTCATAATTGAGTTTGAGAAGTGGATCAATCCGGCATGCCGTTGCTCACCCAGCAGGCGATAGAGTCGCGCGTGGCCCTGGAGAGCGGCGGGAAAGACTGGCTTTGCGGCATGTCCGCATTCTGGCCTGTGACGCGCAGCGTCCAGGTGGCGCCGTTGGTGGTGATGTAGCTTTTTAACCTGGCCAGCGTGGAGAAATCGGCGATCAGCGGGGAGCCTGTTCCCGGGTGGCAGCTCCTGTTCGTGCAGTTTTCCTGTACGATAGTGTACACGCGGGCGCTTTTGATGTCTACGGAGGCGCAGCTTGATGGTGTCACCGGTTCGGGTGCCTGCTCTGAAGTACAGGCCGCCAGTCCGCAGCCGGTCAGTAAAATCAGGTTGATCAATAATCGTTTCATACTCTTGTGAGTTGGTGTTGTATGGGCTTGCATAGGTTTTTATACGGTGCGTAACAGGGATAGGTTGCCTTATTTTCGAAAGATAATAAAGAAAATGAGGGAATCCATTCCTTATTTTTGCAGCAAATCTTTGTGCTTTGAACATCGAACAGCTTTACCGGCATTACCTTCAGCACCCGTCCGTACAAACGGATACCCGCAAGCTGCGCGCGGGAGATATTTTCTTTGCCCTCCGCGGCCCGAACTTTAACGGCAATGAATATGCCGCGGCCGCCCTGGATGCAGGGGCCAGCCTGGCCGTGGTGGACGATCCCGCTTACCACACCCTGCCGGATAAAATGATGTTGTTCCCCGATGCGCTCAAAGCCTTGCAGGACCTGGCGCTTCACCACCGCCGGCAATTACAGATCCCGTTTATCGCCATCACCGGCACTAACGGCAAAACCACTACGAAAGAAATGATCCGCACCGTTTTGGGTGCCGCGTTCCGCACGCACGCCACGGAAGGGAACCTGAATAATCATATCGGCGTGCCGCTCACCATTCTCAGCATCCCCATGGATGCAGAAATGGCCGTGATAGAAATGGGCGCGAACCACCGCGGGGAAATAGCCGGTTACTGTACAGTGGCTTTACCCACCCACGGCCTTATCACCAATATCGGGAAGGCCCACCTGGAAGGGTTTGGCAGCGAAGAAGGCGTACGCCTCGCCAAAGGAGAACTGTACGATCACCTGCGGGAAAACGGCGGGACGGTATTTGTCTGCAAAGACTATCCTTACCTCGTGGACATGAGCAAAGGCATCGGCAATATCATCACCTACGGCCGCGCTGAAGCGGATTTCGCGGGCGCGCCTTTTCCGGGCACGGCATTGCTGGAGCTGAAGGCAGTGGAAGCGGGGCATGTGCATACGCAGCTGGTGGGTGAATACAACTTCCCCAATGTAATGGCGGCCATCGCCATCGGGTTACATTTTAAAGTACCTGGAGAAACGATCAGGAAAGCCATTGAAGGATATGTACCGTCAAACAACCGTTCGCAGATCATGCAGCGGGGCAGCAATACTTTTATCATGGATGCGTACAACGCCAATCCTTCCAGCATGAAAGCGGCGGTGGAGAACTTCGCTACGCTTACGGCTCCGCAGAAAGTGCTGTTGCTCGGCGCCATGAAGGAACTGGGAGAAGACAGCCCGAAAGAACACCAGGCGCTCGCCGATCTTTTACAGCAAACCCATTGGAAAGCGGTGGTGCTGGTAGGGAAAGAATTCGCCAAGGTGAACCATCCTTACATCTACCTGGAAACGGCGGAAGAAGCCAAAAAATGGCTAAGGCAACAGCGGTACGAAGACACCTATATATTGGTGAAAGGCAGTCGCAGCGTAGGGATGGAAAAGGTGACCGGATAATATAACGGGCATATTATTGTAGCACAATCGGCCAGAAAATGCGCCCATAAAGACTTTCCTGCCAGGATTGGCTAAAAAAAATAAACCTGCGAGTTAAAAAACTCACAGGTTTTCATAACCTATGCCAACTTTAGAGTTATGTATAAAAGCCCACGGGGCTTGTAATTGCTTCTCAAATAAGTAAGTGTTCCTTACTTACTATATTATCAACGCACGATTAAATAAAAGGTTTAAATAGTCGTGACATTTTTTTTGACAAAACTTCAAGTGACTGATTTACAGCTTCTCCTGCGTCAATTCTACCAGGATGCCGCTCGTGCCTTTGGGGTGTAGAAAACAAACGAGCTTGTTATCCGCGCCCGGTTTCGGCTCGGAATTTAACAATTCAAAACCTTCGGCCTGCAACCTGGCCATTTCCGCTTTGATATCCGTTACCTCAAAAGCGATATGGTGTACCCCTTCCCCTCTTTTCGCCAGGAATTTAGCAATCGGGCTGCTTTCCTCCGCCGCTTCCAGCAGTTCGATCTTGGTATCCCCCTGCCTGAAAAAGGCCGTGGAAACGCCTTCGGAGGCTATCTCCTCCGTTTTGTAACAGGCCGTGTTCAGCAACTTTTCAAATAAAGGCACTGACGCCGACAATGACTTTACGGCAATACCGATGTGTTCCACTTTTAACATATCCTTACAACTTTTGAAATATAGACGGAAGCTATTGCCCCATCGGGCCTTACTATGGCCGGACCGGGTAAAAATAGAACTTATATCGTAATTTTGTGGGATGCAGCAGCCGCCTGTATATCTCGATTATAATGCCACCACACCCTGCGATCCGCGGGTGGTGGAAACCATGCTGCCCTTCTTCACCCGGCATTTTGGAAATGCCGCGTCACGCAATCATGCTTATGGCTGGGCGGCGGAAGAAGCGGTGGATCATGCAAGGCAGCAGGTGGCCACGCTCATTGGCGCTGAAACGCAGGAAGTTATATTCACTTCCGGTGCTACCGAAGCCGTGAACCTCGGTATCAAAGGGCTCTTTGAAGCATATGCCGGCAAAGGCAACCACATCATTACCGCCGAAACGGAGCATAAAGCCGTGCTGGATACGGTGAGCCATCTTGAAAAACAGGGTGCCTCCGTTACCCGGCTGAAAGTGAATGCCGCCGGTTTGGTAGACCCTGCCGAACTGGAAGCCGCCATCACAGAGCAGACCGTCCTGGTGGCCATCATGTACGCCAATAACGAGACCGGCGTGATCCAGCCCATGGCGGAGATCAGCCGGATCGCGCGGGAAAGGGACGTGATCCTCTTTACGGACGGCACACAGGCCGTTGGTAAAATACCGCTGAACGTGCGGCAGGAAGGCATCGGCATGATGGCTTTCAGCGCGCACAAGCTGTACGGGCCTAAAGGAGTGGGCGCCCTGTATGTAAGGCGCCGCGGGCCCAGGGTAAAGATCATCGCCCAGATGGACGGGGGCGGCCATGAGCGCGGGATGCGTTCCGGTACGCTGAACGTTCCGGGCATTGCCGGATTTGGTAAAGCCTGTGAACTGGCGGGCGCCGAAATGGCAGCGGCCACCGGCCGGTTATCTGCCATGCGGGACCGGCTGGAAACGACGATCCTGGCCAGGGAACACGCTACTGTAAACGGTTTGGGCGCTCCCAGGCTGCCGCATGTCACCAATATCGCCTTTTATGGCATACAGGGAGACGCCCTGCTGAGGGCCATAAGCCGGCAAATTGCCGTATCTTCGGGCTCAGCCTGCACTTCAGCCAACCCGGAGCCCAGCCATGTGCTGCGGGCCATGGGACTGGAAGAGGAACTGGCACATTCTTCGCTACGGTTTGCCGTAGGAAGGTTCACTACGGACGCAGAGATAGATTTTGCCATTTCGGCCGTGGAGAATACGATCCGTGAATTCAATGAAATTTTAAAATAAAAGGACCGATCATGATTTATATAAGCGATAAAGCCAAACAAAAAGTAGACGCACTGAGGGCCGAAGGCACCCTGGGCGAAGACGCATTCCTGCGGGTATCCGTAGTGGGCGGCGGCTGCTCAGGCCTGAGCTATAAGCTGGATTTTGACACAGAGACCAAACCGAAAGACCAGGTGTTTGAAGACAAAGGCATTAAAGTGGTAACGGACCTGAAAAGTTTCCTCTACCTCTGCAATACCACCCTTGAGTTCTCCGAAGGCCTCAACGGTAAAGGGTTCTACTTCAACAACCCGAACGCGGCCCGCACCTGCGCCTGCGGAGACAGCTTTGCTGTATAACCACCGCCATTACATACGATTTTAACAATAAAAGCCGTTTGGAACTTGTTCCCGACGGCTTTTTTCTTGTTTAAAAAGAATTAACGGATAACTAAAATTTCAAATATTCTATATTTGTCACCGTCTATGTACGCGATATTCAAAAAAGACATTCACCAGTTTTTCAGCAGTATTACAGGCTATGTAGCCATTATCCTGTTCCTGCTTGCCAACGGGCTCTTCCTCTTCGTTTTCCCGGAAACCAATCTGCTGGACGCCGGGTATGCGAACCTGGACGGTCTTTTTGAGCTGGCGCCCATGATATTCCTGCTCCTGATACCGGCCATCACCATGCGCAGCCTGGCGGACGAGTTCAGGAGCGGCACTATGGAACTGCTCAGCACCAAACCGCTCACCTGGTGGCAGATCGTCTGGGGGAAATACTGGGCCTGCCTGCTGATCGTCGTGATCGCGCTCATCCCCACCGTAGTGTATTACATCGCCATGAGCCAGCTGGCCGCTACGAACAACGCCCTGGACGGGGGCAGCATCCTCGGTTCTTATATCGGCCTGCTGCTGCTGGGCGGCGTTTTCACCGCCACCGGCATCTGGGCGTCTTCGCTCACAGGCAATGCCGTGGTGGCTTTCCTGGTCGCCATTTTCACCTGTTTTATCCTGTACAATGGCTTTGATGCGCTCAGCAGGGTGGCGGTGTTTTCAGGCGGGGCGGACTATTACCTCAAAATGGCGGGCATCCGCTACCATTACGACAGCATCAGCCGCGGCGTGGTGGACAGCCGGGATATCATCTACTTTCTCAGTCTTACCGGCCTGATGCTTTACCTCACAAAAATTTCACTCGAACGTAAAATCTGGCAGGGATAATGGAAGTAACGAGAAAGGACAAACGAAAAAAATACCTCCAGCGCACGCTGGGCATACTTGCCGTGATCATCGCCCTGAACGTGGCCGCGGCTTACCTGCACGGCCGCTGGGACCTTACCGCCGAAAAAAGATATACCCTCGCCCCTTCCACCCGCAGCCTGCTCCGCAACCTGGATGCGCCGGTGACCATAGAAGTGTACCTGAAAGGCAAATACCCCGCGGGTTTCCGTCAGCTGGCGGATGCCACGCGCGAGCTGCTGGAAGAATTCCAGCAATATGGCGGCAACAATATCCGTTTCGAATTCCTTAATCCCGGTACCGATCTGCCGGACTCTATGCGCGCCAGTTTCCAGGATTCGCTGATGGTACGCGGCATCCTTCCGTTTAATTTACAGGTGCAGGAAGACGGGAAAGACGCATTCGCGGAAAGGCTCATTTTCCCCGGAGCAGTAATTCAGTACAAAGGCCGTGAAAACGCCGTGAACCTGCTGAAAAGCCAGGGCGGCATGGACCCCATGGAAGCGCTCAACAATTCCGAAGCACTGCTGGAATATAAATTCGCCAATGCCATTTACCAGCTGCAGCAGAGCGAACGCCCGCTGGTAGGTTATATGCTCGGCCATGGCGAGCCCGAAGGCGCCAACATTTACGACGCCCTCAAAACCCTGCACGAACAATACCAGGTGGATACCATCAACCTCCGCTCCGATTCCCATATCCCGCGCGAGTTTGACGCCATCATGTTCGTACGGCCCATCGAAACGTTCACCGACCAGGATAAACTGAAAATAGACCAGTACGTAATGAACGGCGGAAAGGTGATCTGGTTCATAGACAACCTCACTGCTTCCGTGGACAGCCTGCGTGGCCGCGACTTCGTAGCCTTCGACCGCGGGCTGCAACTGGAAGACATCCTTTTCAAATACGGCGCCCGTGTGAACCTGGACCTGGTGCAGGATCTGCAAAGCGACGTGATCCCGCTGGTAGTGGGCAACATCGGGGACAAACCGCAGATACAGCGTATCCCATTCCCTTATTTTCCGCTCTTTAGCCCTACCAATGCGCATCCCATTGTAAAAAACATGGACCGCGTGATGAGCCGCTTTGCCAATTCGGTGGATACTATCAAAGGCGGGGATATTCGTAAAACCGTACTGCTCGCCAGCTCCGACCACAGCCGTACCCTCCGCGGCCCGGTGCAGATCACGCTGGAAAGCGTGCAGCAGCAGCCCAATCCCAGAGATTACCGCCAGCGTGCCGTACCTGTGGCCGTATTGCTGGAAGGGCGCTTCCCCTCCCTGTTTAACCACCGTTTAAGCGTGGAAGAGCAAAAAGCATGGGAAATTGCCTCCGGAGGGCCATTCAAAGCCATCGCGGATACCATTAACAAAATGATCGTGGTGGGGGATGCTGATATCGTTTCTAATGCTGTTTCCCAAAAGAATGGTCCCCTTCAGATGGGCGTAAATGAGTTTGATCCGCAATATGTTTGGGCTAATAAAGAGTTTTTCCTCAACAGCATAGAATATCTCACCAGCAAAACCCCCATTATGGACACGCGTAATAAAGAACTGACGCTCAGGCTGCTGGATGGTGAAAAAGTGAAAAACGAGCGCACCAAATGGCAGGTGATCGCGTTTGTAGCCCCCATCGGCGTTATCCTGTTGTTTGCCATGGTGTTCCAGTTCATCAGGCAGCGCAAGTATGCCGGGTAAAACGTCAGGGAATCCATTATCTTTGCTGTTCATTAAATTTTCCGCTTTGCATGACACCGCAACAATGGACGTACACCGTATTTGGTATTGTTATCGTCTTGGCCCTGATTTTCGACCTTGGGCTTTTAAGTAAAAAAGGTGAGGTTATTTCCATTAAAAAAGCGCTGGTTCAAACCTGCTTCTGGGTTGCCCTGTCATTCGGCTTTTTTGCGTTTATCTGGCATGAGGACGGTTCCAAAATGGCGATCGAATATCTCAGCGCCTACCTCATGGAATGGTCCCTGTCCATCGACAACATTTTTGTATTCATTCTCATTTTCGGGTTCTTTAAGATCAAAGAGACCGCCTATGCGCGGGTGCTCCTGATCGGCATTCTCATGGCCATCGTGTTCCGCGCGATTTTTATCACCGTTGGTGTGGCGCTTATCGCACAGTTCGGCTGGATACTTTACATTTTCGGCGCGTTCCTTGTATACACGGGTATCAAAATGTTCATGGTGGACCAGCATGAAGAATTTAAACCTGAAGAAAATTTCGCATACCGTTTCATGCAGAAATACATGCGCATTTCGCATGCGGACCCGCATGGTCATTTTACGATCAAACACAATGGCAAGGTGTATTTCACATCCCTCGCCGTGGTAGTGGTAATGCTCGCCGTTACGGATATCGTGTTCGCACTGGATTCCATCCCGGCCGTATTTGCCATTTCGAAAGAACCGCTGGTGGTGTATACCTCCAATATCTTCGCGGTGCTCGGCCTGCGTTCCCTGTTTTTCCTCCTGAGAGGCGCAGTGGACAAGTTCGACTACCTGCAGCAGGGTATCGCCATCGTACTGGTGTTCATCGGTCTCAAGATGCTCGCGGAGATATGGGAATTCCATATCCCGGTATGGGTGAGCCTCGTGGTGATCGTAGCGTGCCTGGCGGGTTCTATTGTTTATTCCATTCTGTTCGACAAGAAGCTCCCGGTGAAGCCGGTTGAGGAAAAGATAGAAAGTTAGTTAGTCCGAAAAGCGCCCGGGAAAGAGAGTCCCCGGGCGCTTTTTTATTAAAACCATATTAAATTGTATACAGCAGAAAGTATCAGCAAGATCCTGAAGGGCGAATTGATGCAACAGACCGGGTATCCGGAGATCGAACATATTTTGCTGGACAGCCGCAAATTACTTGTTGCCGAAACATCCTTGTTCATCCCCCTCGTCAGCGAACGCCGCAACGCCCATCAGTACATCGATGAGCTGTACAAAAAAGGCGTGAGTAACTTTATTGTCAGCGAACCCGTTGCCGCCGGTCTTTATCCGAAGGCAAACATCATTCTCGTCAAAAACACCCTGCAGGCGCTGCACGCGCTGGTGGCATACCACCGCCAGCAGTTCCAGGTGCCCGTGATAGGCATTACCGGCAGCAATGGGAAAACCATCGTAAAAGAATGGTTGTATCAATTGCTGGAAAAAGACTACAACATCGTGCGCAGCCCCAAGAGTTACAACTCGCAGATCGGCGTGCCTTTGTCCGTCTGGCAGATGAAACCCGAGAACCAGCTCGCCATTTTTGAAGCCGGCATTTCACAGCCCGGCGAAATGGTGAACCTCGAAAAGATCATCCGCCCCACCATCGGCATTTTCACCAATATCGGCGAAGCCCACAACGAAGGGTTCCTCAACATCCGGCAGAAGGTGAATGAAAAGCTCGTACTGTTCACCCGCAGCGATGTATTGATCTATTGCAAAGATTATCTCGCGCTGAACGAATGCGTGAACAACTTCCATAACCTCGTGGGCAAACGCGAGATCGACAACGATCTGCAATTGCTTACCTGGAGCCGCAAGACCGATGCGGACCTGCGCATCATCGGCGTGGACAAAAACGATAATCATACCCGCATAGACGCGCTGCACAAACAGGAGCCGCTCTTTATCCGCATCCCTTTTACGGACGAAGGCTCCATCGAAAACGCGATCCATTGCTGGGCGCTCATGCTGTACCTCGGCAAGCCGCAGGACCTGATCCAGGAACGTATGGACCACCTGGGCAATATCGCCATGCGCCTGGAAATGAAGCAGGGCATCAACAATTCCAGCATCATCAACGACAGTTACAATTCCGATCTCGGCTCGCTGGCCATTGCACTGGACTTTCTCCAGCACCAGCGCCAGCACCCCACCCGCACGGTGATCCTCAGCGATATCCTGCAATCCGGTAAAAGCGAAGGTTCCCTTTACGAAGAAGTGGCCGGCATGCTGGAAAAGAAAGGGATACAGAAGCTGATCGGTATCGGCAAACATATTTCCCGCGAAAAACAGAGCTTCCAGAAAGTACAAAGCACGTTTTACGCGAGCACCGAAGAATTTTTACAAAAAGTGAATACCGCCGATTTCCAGAATGAATCCATCCTGGTAAAAGGCGCACGCGTGTTCCAGTTCGAGCGCATCGGCAAACTGCTGGAACAGAAAGCGCACCAGACCATCCTGGAGATCAATCTCAGCGCGATCGCGCATAACGTAAAAGCCTACCAGGCCATCCTGAAACCGGGCACCAAACTCATGGCGATGGTGAAAGCCTTCGCATATGGAAGCGGCACTTACGAAATAGCCAGCCTGCTGCAATTCCACGGCGTTGATTATCTCGCGGTGGCGTATGCGGACGAAGGTGTGGAGCTTCGCCGGGCTGGCATTACCACGCCCGTGATGGTGATGAACCCGGAGCCCAGCAGCTTTGACGCGATCCTGCAATGGAACCTGGAGCCGGAGCTGTATTCCATGAACATCCTCGAACAGTTCGAAGAATCCGTCCGGTACGCCAATAAAACCAATTACCCTGTACACATCAAGCTGGACACAGGCATGCACCGCCTTGGTTTTGAGCAGCAGGACATCAGTGAGCTGGCGCTGCGGCTGAATGCGGAAGGATTATTCAAAGTTCAGTCCATTTTCAGCCATCTCGCAGCCAGCGAAGATCCCGCCATGGATGCCTTCACAAAAACGCAGGCGGACCGTTTTGCCAAAATGAGTGCGGCATTACAGCAGCAGCTTGGTTACGCCGTGATCCGGCATATTGCCAACAGCGCCGCCATCCACCGCCATCCTGACCTCCAGCTGGATATGGTACGCCTCGGCATTGGAATGTACGGGGTGGACAGTGTGGGCGCTTTCCAGGACAAACTGCGGAACGTCAGCGTTTTAAAAACCACGGTGGCGCAGGTAAAGCGCATCCCCGCCGGGGACACCGTGGGCTACGGCGCCACCTGGAAAGCCGGGGAGCCCTCCATCATCGCCACCGTGCGCATCGGGTATGCGGACGGGTACAAACGCATCCTGGGTAACGGGAAAGGGCAGATGAAAGTGCGCAACAAACTCGCGCCGGTAGCGGGCGTGATCGCCATGGACATGCTTATGCTGGATGTGACGCATATCCCCGATGTAGCCGAGGGCGATGAAGTGATCGTTTTCGGGGAAGACCTGTCCGTGCAGCAGCTGGCGCAGTGGGCGGGAACCATTCCTTATGAAATATTGACAGGCATTTCACAAAGAGTAAAACGCGTATATTACCAGGAATAAAACAAGTCGGTAACCAGGTTACCATCTTTGAAATAATACATTATTTTTGAAAAAATTTGAAGTTTTGAAATATCGACACATTGTTTTAATAGTAGTGCTGATCTTGCTGGTGGACCAGATTTTGAAGTTTTGGATCAAGACCCACATGACCATTGCGGAACAATTCCCCGTGATCTCCGACTGGTTTTACATTCATTTCATTGAAAATGAAGGCATGGCGTACGGCCTGAAATTCGGCGGCGAATTCGGAAAGATCGCCCTGACCCTGTTCCGCCTGATTGCGGTGGTGATCGGTTTCTTTTATATGAATAAACTGGTAAAAGAAAAATATCACAACGGCCTGCTCATATGTGGCGCGCTGATACTGGCGGGCGCAGCGGGCAACCTGATAGACAGCATGTTCTACGGCCTGATCTTCTCCGAAAGCACCCGTTACGAGCTGGCGCAATTCATGCCTGCCGGCGGCGGTTACGGTACTTTCCTGCACGGCAATGTAGTGGATATGCTTTATTTCCCCCTGTTTGACGGTACCTTGCCCAACTGGGTGCCGATCTGGGGCGGGGAACATTTTATTTTCTTCCGTCCGGTGTTTAACATCGCGGACGCCGCCATTTCCGTCGGCGTGATCACGATCCTGCTGTTCCAGAAGCGGTTCCTGCACAAAAAGACAGGAGCCACCGAACCGGTAAGCACCGCAAGGCTGGATGATACGCAAAAGGCCATGTAGTCATGACAACTTTATCACAGATCATTTTATCATAAAAAAGAGGCGCCGTACAAGCGCCTCTTTTTATTTTGCCCCCTCCCCCAACCGCCACTGCACCCTCCCGGCAGGAAATCGCCCTTCAAAACCAGCCACCACAGCCATTTTATATATTTTCTCGCCTTCCCTCTTGCAAAAATGGTATTTCCATTCTACATTTGTCCACAAATCCTATAGACTATTAGGATATAGTAAATAAAACAGTTCCATGAAACTAGTATTACATACCCGTAGTGCCTTTATTCTTCTGCTCCTCCTGCTGGCATCCGCTGTCACGTTTGCACAGGAAAGCAACATCGTACAGATCTCCGGAAGGGTGAAAGACCAGACCAGCGGAGAATCCATCCCCGGTGTAAGCATCCAGGTAAAAGGCACGGTATCCGGCACCACCACGGATAAAGACGGGCGTTTTGTACTGAAAACAAGGCTGAAGTTCCCCTTCACCCTCATTTTCTCCAGCCTCGGCTTCCAGTCGCAGGAATTTGTCGTAACAGGCACCGGCTCCGCACTGGATATCGGTCTTGCCACACAGACCCTCCTCGGTAAAGAAGTAGTGGTAACCGCCTCCCGCGTGGAGGAAGAGGCCCTCAAATCCCCCGTAGCCATCGAAAAACTGGATATCAGGGCCATCAAGGAATCGCCCGCTCCCAGCTTCTATGACGCGCTGGAAAACGTAAAAGGCGTGCAGATGACCACCTCCAGCCTAACTTTTAAAGTGCCCAACACCCGCGGCTTCAACATCCCGAACAACTTCCGGTTCATGCAGCTGGTAGACGGGGTGGACATGCAGGCCGCTACCCTGGGCGTACCCCTCGGTAATGCCATCGGTCCCACCGAGCTGGACATTGCCAGCGTGGAGATCACTCCCGGCGCGGCTTCTGCGCTGTATGGCATGAACGCCATCAACGGGATGGCCAACCTTCAGACCAAAAGCCCCTTCCTTTACAAAGGGCTCAGCGTATACCAGAAAATAGGCGTCAATCATGTGGATGGAGTGGATTACGATCCCAGCATCCTGACGGAAACCGCCATCCGTTACGCGGTAGCGTTTAAAGACCGTATCGCCTTCAAGGTGAATGCGAGTTATATGCGCGGTACGGACTGGCGCGCCAGCACCGCCACCGATCAGAATACCGCCGCCAACAGCCGCTTCCCGCAGCTTAGCGGCGCCGGGAACAATCCCGCTTACGATGCCTGGAACAAATACGGCGATGAAAATAACAACAACGTATCCGTTGGCGTATTGCTGAACGGCAAAAACGAAACCTTCAACGTACGCCGCACCGGCTACTGGGAAAGGGACCTGGTAAACCCCAGGGTAGAGAACTTCAAAGTGGATGCGGGTATCTACTTCCGTATCACGCCAAAGGCTGAACTTTCCTATACTTACCGCCGCGGCCTGATGGACGGCCTTTTCCAGCGTGGCAACAAGATCCAGCTAAATGATGTGGTGGTAAAGAACCACAAACTGGAACTGAAAGGCAACGACTACTTTATCCGTGGGTACGTAATGCTGGAAAACACCGGCGATTCTTACAACCTGAAACCGCTGTCGGACAACCTGGACCTGACCAATAAATCCAACAACGCCTGGCGCGATGCTTTTAAAACTAAACTCCAGACCGAGATCAACGCCGGTACCGCACTGGCGGAGGCCATGCGCCTTGCCCGCGTGGAAGCGGACCGTGGCCGCGTAGAGCCCGGCACCGCCGCGTTCAACGATCTGAAAAATACCATCATTGGTATCAATAACTGGGACCATGCCGCCGCTGTAGCCGGCGCGCCCGCCACCGGCGGCGCCTGGCTGGATCAGCACAGCCGTGTATACCACATGGACGCGCAATGGGACCTCAGCAAAAAAGTAAAACTGTTTAACCTGCTCATCGGCGGAGACGGCCGTATCTATGAAGTGATCCCTGACGGCAACAACTTCGTGGATTTCAGCAAACCCGTTAAAGACCGTACCACACCCGGCGGGAATAATGTTTATTACAAAAAGTTCGGCGGCTTTGCACAGGTGAGCAAAACCTTCTTCGAAGATAAACTGAAGCTGGTGGGCTCTCTCCGCGTGGATTACAACCCCGAGTTCGATCCCAAGATCAACCCCCGCATCGCGGCGGTGTATACGCTGGCGGAGAAGCACAACTTCAGGGCTTCCTGGCAGAACGGCTTCCGCTTCCCCGCCCTTTTTGAAGCGCTTTCGTTCGTGAACAACGGGAACGTAAGGCGTGTAGGCGGCCTCTCCTACATCAACGATGGCCTGGGTTACCTCGAAAATTCCTACACCCTCGCTTCCGTGAATACTTTTAACAATGCCGTGAACAAAGACGTGTCTGAGGGTATGACCGCAAACGATGCGGCGCTGAAAAACAAAGCCCTGCTGGATATCACCGCCCTCAGCCCCACCCGCCCCGAAAGGATCAATTCCTTTGAAGTAGGCTACCGCAGCGTACTGCTGGGCAACAAGATCGTGGTGGATGCGGACGCTTATTACAACCGTTACGATGGTTTCCTCGGCCAGGTGGAAGTAGCCGTGCCCGCAACGGATAAAGTCGGCACAGACGCTTCCGTGCTGGACATGCTGGCCGCCAACCGTACCAAACAGACCCGCTACCGCGTATATACCAACGCCAAAAACACCTACGACAACTACGGTGCATCCCTTGGCGTGACCTACAACTTCCATAAAAAATGGACCGTTGCCGGCAACCTGAACTACAACGACATCGTGGATAACAAAAAGAGCGATGTATTTGCAACAGGCTTCAACACCCCGGACTGGGTGTCTAACCTTTCCTTCGGGAACCGCGAGCTGTTCAAAAACTTCGGGTTCAACGTAGTGTGGAGATGGCAGAACACCTTCTACTGGGAAAGCCCGCTGGCCAATGGCGATGTGCCCGCCTTCAGCACCGTGGACGCACAGGCAAACTACCGCCTGCCCAAGCTGAAAACCACCATCAAAGTGGGCGGCTCCAACCTGCTGAACCACCGGTACATCCAATACGCGGCCGGTCCTACCATTGGTGCGCTGTATTATGCGACCATCGCGGTGGAAGGTTTGCTGACGAAATAACCGGGCGGAAAGCGCACGATCGACAGAAACAATACCGCAGCCTGCACGCTGCGAACCAATAAATCGCAAGGGGACCGCATAGACCGCAGCCCCTTTGCAACACGATCTTCTTTGGAAACCCCTTACTACAAAAACCAACCCTGCTACCAGACGGAGGCAATTATCCTTGCCTCCGTCATTTTTTAAAAGGCAGGCACAAATATTTGGATATACCAGGGATTAGATATATTTTTAGTCCACAATTCCTGTAGACTATATTAGTATTATAATTTATGTCGCATAATGAGGTGATAGATAAGGCAGAGCAACGCGTAGCTACCGTTGAAACACAAAAGGTGCTGATTGACCTCGTGAACGAGGACAATAAAAAACAGCGCTGGATATGGGTCACCATCGGTATTTCCATCCTCGCGGTTGTAGCCGGCCTCTGGTTCACCTACAACTACGGCATCTCCCTCGACCAGCAAACCCGCATCGCGCAATTCACCCGGAACATATTTACCGACAAGCTGCTGTTTTTTATGGGCGTGGGCCTTACCGCACAAATGATAGACGGCGCGCTGGGCATGGCGTACGGGGCTACTTCGTCGTCGTTATTGCTGGGGCTGGGCGTTTCGCCTGCTATGACCAGCACCAGCGTACACGTTGCTGAAGTGTTCACCACAGGGGCCTCGGGCATTGCACACTTCAAACTGGGCAACGTCAACAAAAAACTGTTCCTCCACCTGCTCATCCCCGGCATGATAGGCGCGGTAACCGGCGCTTACCTCCTCTCCGATAAAATAGACGGCGACATCATCAAACCTTTCATGAGCGCATACCTCATGATCCTCGGCATACTTATCCTCCGCAAAGCATTACAACGCAACAAACCTAAAAGTAAAACCCGCAGGCTGGGCCCGCTGGCTTTCTTCGGCGGTTTTATGGATGCCATCGGCGGCGGCGGCTGGGGCCCGATCGTAACATCCACCCTGCTCAGCAAAGGCCGCACGGTGAATTATACTATCGGTTCGGTAAATGCTGCTGAGTTTTTTATATCCGTGTCAAGCGCGGGCACCTTCCTGTTGTTCAATGGTATTGACAGCTGGCAGGTGATCATCGGGCTGATACTGGGGGGCGTGATCGCATCTCCCTTTGCGGCGGTGCTGGTAAAGAAAATGAAAAGGAAACCGCTGATGATCATGGTAGGCGTGCTGGTAATAGCCATGAGCCTCCGCACGATCATCATGGTGTTCTGGAAATGATATTCATCACAGTGAACGATAAAAAAAAGAGGCCCATAACGGACCTCTTTTTTTATGTATTACCTGGTATGTTTTAGATCTTACCCACCATGTTACCGGGGATCACCCAGGCGTCAAATTCCTCAGGGGTGACATAACCCAGCTTCACCGCCATTTCCTTCAGCGTAGTGCCTTCTTTATGCGCTTTCTGCGCAATTTCAGCAGCCTTGTAGTACCCGATCTTTGTGTTGAGTGCGGTTACCAGCATCAGGGAATTGTCTACGTGTTTTTTGATGTTCTCTTCAATGGGTGCGATGCCTTCCGCGCACTTGTCGTTGAAGCTCACGCAGCCGTCGCCGATGAGGCGGGCGGAGTGCAGGAAGTTGTAGATCATCATCGGTTTGAACACGTTCAGCTCAAAGTGGCCGGTAGCGCCGCCAATGTTGATAGCTACGTCGTTGCCCAGTACCTGCGCGGCGATCATGGTGAGCGCTTCGCACTGTGTGGGGTTCACTTTGCCGGGCATGATGGAAGAGCCGGGCTCGTTGTCCGGGATGAACAGTTCGCCGATACCGGAGCGCGGGCCGGAGCTGAGCATACGGATATCGTTCGCGATCTTCATGAGGCTCACGGCTACTGTTTTTAAAGCGCCGTGTGCTTCCACGATGGCGTCATGCGCCGCCAGCGATTCGAATTTGTTTTCGGCGGTCACGAAAGGCAGGCCGGTGAGCTCTGCGATCTTCTTCGCTACGTTTTCCGCGTAACCATCGGGCGTGTTGATGCCCGTGCCTACCGCGGTGCCGCCCAGGGCCAGTTCGCTGAGGTGCGCCAGTGTGTTATTGATAGCACGCAGGCCGTGATCCAGCTGGGAAACGTACCCGCTGATCTCCTGGCCAAGTGTGAGCGGTGTCGCATCCATAAAGTGGGTGCGGCCGATCTTCACGACGTGCATGAATTCTTTTGATTTTTTCGCGAGGGTGTCGCGGAGTTTTTTGATACCGGGGATGGTCACTTCCAGCAGCATTTTGTAAGCCGCGATGTGCATGGCCGTGGGGAAGGTATCGTTCGAGGACTGGGATTTGTTCACATCATCGTTCGGATGCACCACTTTGTCCTTGTCCGTGAGCTGGCCGCCGTTGATCACATGCGCGCGGTAGGCCACCACTTCGTTCACATTCATGTTGGACTGTGTGCCGGAGCCCGTCTGCCATACTACCAGCGGAAATTCCGCGTCCAGTTTGCCTTCGAGTATTTCGTCGCACACTTTCCCGATCAGGTCTGATTTTTCTTTCGGCAATACGCCTGCTTCCTGGTTGGTGAGCGCGGCGGCTTTTTTCAGGTAGGCGAAGGCGCGGATGATCTCTCTGGGCATCCTGTTCGTGTCCTGTGCAATCCTGAAGTTGTCGATGGAGCGTTGGGTCTGAGCGCCGTAATACGCATTAGCCGGCACTTTCACCTCGCCCATCGTGTCTTTCTCTATCCTGAAATCCATATGCTATAATTTTGGACCACAAAAATACAATTAGGAACGGCAAATCCGCCCCCTATTCCCCTTTAAATTGGGGCTGGCGTTTCTGGATAAAGGCTTCCGCCCCTTCCTGCAGGTCCTTTGTGGCAAAACAGGCCGCAAATTCAACGATTTCGGTTTCAAACCCGTCCATCCCGTCTTCTTCGTGCTTAAAATGCGCATTCACGCATTTGATCACCCGGGCAATGGCCAGGGGCGCTTTGCCCTGGATCTTTTTGAGCAGTTCGCGGGTTTTGTCCAGCAGGGCGTCCGGGGTGGTCACATGGTTCACCAGGCCCAGCTGCCGGGCTTCTTCCGCCCCGATCATGTCCGCCGTCATCATCAGCTCCAGCGCTTTCCCTTTCCCGACCAGCTGCACCAGTCTCTGGGTGCCGCCGTAACCGGGTATGATGCCCAGGTTCACTTCCGGCTGGCCAAACTTCGCGTTGTCGCTCGCCACCCTGAAATGACAGGCCATAGCCAGCTCACAACCGCCGCCGAGGGCAAAACCGTTCACCGCGGCTACTACCGGCTTGGTACATTCTTCTATCCGCTGGAAGATGGTATGTCCTTTTTTAGACAGTTCCTCCCCCTGCTCCGGCGAAAGCGACAGGAACTCGGAAATGTCCGCCCCCGCTATAAAAGCTTTCGGGCCGCTGCCCGTGATCAGGGCGCTGTCCACCCCGGGGTTTGTATAAATATCGTCTATCACCAGCGCCAGTTCCCGCATCACTTCCTGGTTCAGGGCGTTCATTTTGTCCGGCCGGTTGATCGTGATCTCCAGGATACCGTCTTTCAGTTGTGTGCTCAGTGTATTGTACATATCGGGTTCGTTTTTATTTGTTTTGGCGTTTAAATTTAAGCCTAATATCCGGCATGGATGCATCAAAAAAAGGGCCGCACCTGCGTGCAGCCCCCTTTCGTTGGTCATAGCTATCGATAACTTTATTTGTCGATCACCGTTCTTTTTTCGATGATCACTTTGGTGCCTTTGCGGTATTTGGTTTTGGTCTGGTGGTAGTCGTGGCGTTTGCAGTTGAAGCCGCCGCCGAAGTTGTACCCCAGCGTCACGAATACCATATTTGCCTTGATATCCTTGTAGGGCGTGGTTTTTACGCCATTGATGGTTTCGCTGTAGTCTTTGTTGAAGAAGTCGTTCAGGTAATACTGCACTTTTACCCCAAACCCTGGCGGGAAGCGGAACCCGGCGAACACGGAGGGCATCATCAGGTCTGTACGGTCGGAGAACCATTCATTGAATTTGCTCTTTTTGTCGCCATCCAGGAAGTACTTCTCTTTATAATTGAAGGCCAGGTCGTATTCACCGCCGGCGAAGAAGAAAAAGCCGCTGCGAAGGTTGCCCACTTTGAAGCCCAGGGGCACGCCTAGCGTGTATACCCTTTGTTTCAGTTTTACGGAGTCATTCGGTTTGGTGATGAGACCTATATTCTTGATATTCAACCCAGTAAAGATGCCGAAGTGGTTGGAAAAATCGTAGTTGTAATTGGTGCCGACGTTAAAGAACAGGGTAAAACGCGGGATGTTGCGCACATGTTCCCCGTTGTTCGTCACATTGGCGAAAGACAGCAGCGCGCCGTTGCCGCCCGCCGTTACGTAGCCGTGGCGGGGCTTGGGTGGGGCGTAAATATGAAAGTGATAAGAAACCTTCCTGGAGGATTCGCTGATGACTTTCGTGGAATCTTCTTCTTGCGCAAAAAGGCCTGTGGTAGCTGTAAGACCCAGGACCAGCATAGTGTAGCGGATAAAATTCATAAGTTCAACTTTTTCGTGGTTATTGGATTCAGCAACGTCAGTATATCCCCTCTGGCCTTCCTTTCCCTGCCGGAGGAAGACCGTTGCATGCTGCCGTTCTAATGGGAAGACGACCGGGTTTTCCAAAAGTTACAAAAAATGTTAAAATTCCCGGTGTTCCTTTGTCCAGCCTGTGATGTAGCTGGCAATTTCCTGGGTATGGGTGCCCGGGGGGAAGAGTTTGCCCACCCCAAGGGCGTAAAGTTCCTGCATATCTGCGTCCGGGATGATGCCGCCGCCGGTGAGCAGCACGTCATTCATCCCCTTTTCTTTCATAAGGGTGATGATCTTCGGAAATACGGTCATGTGGGCGCCCGAGAGAATGCTGACGCCGATAGCGTCCACATCTTCCTGCAAAGCCGCATTCACTACCATTTCCGGCGTTTGCCGGAGACCGGTATAGATTACTTCCATGCCCGCGTCCCGCAGGGCGGAAGCTATCACCTTGGCCCCCCGGTCGTGACCGTCGAGACCTACTTTAGCTACCAGCACGCGGATGGGGCGTTGATTCGGGTTGACCATATTACTTTATTGGATTGTAAATGTAGTATTTTCCCCGAAAGTGGGGTTTACGGGGTGTAATCACTTTATATTACATTTGCAATTCGGCAAAAGCTACCATTTTTTATGAGCGAAGAAAGATCACTGAATTTTTTAGAACAGATCGTAGAAGAAGATATCGCCAAAGGCGCGAACGGCGGGCGGGTGCTTACCCGTTTCCCTCCCGAGCCAAACGGATACCTGCACATCGGCCATGCTAAAAGCATCTGCCTCAACTTCGGACTGGCTAAAAAATACAACGGGCAAACCAACCTCCGGTTTGATGATACCAATCCCATCACCGAGGATACTGAATATGTGGATTCCATCAAGGCAGACATCCAGTGGCTGGGCTTTGAATGGGCCAATGAATTGTATGCCTCCGATTACTTCGAACAGCTGTACCAGTTTGCCGTAGAACTGATCAAAAAAGGACTGGCGTATGTGGACGATTCCAGCGCCGCTGAAATAGCCGCCCTCAAAGGCACGCCCACGGAACCGGGCAAAAACAGCCCCTACCGCGACCGCAGCGTGGAGGAAAACCTCCGCCTTTTCGCCGAAATGCGCGAAGGCATTCACCCCGACGGCTCCAAGGTGCTGCGCGCGAAAGTAGATATGGCCTCCCCGAACATGCACCTGCGCGACCCGCTGATGTACCGCATCAAACACGCGCATCACCACCGCACGGGAGACGCCTGGAGCATCTATCCCATGTACGATTTCGCGCACGGGCAGAGCGACAGTATCGAAAATATCACCCATTCCATCTGCACGCTGGAATTTATACCGCACCGCCCGCTGTACGACTGGTTCATCGAAAAACTGAACATCTTCCCCTCGCACCAGTATGAGTTTGCGCGGCTGAACCTGACTTATACCGTCATGAGCAAACGCAAGCTGCTGCAACTGGTGAACGAAGGCCATGTAACCGGCTGGGACGATCCGCGCATGCCTACCCTCAGCGGTTACCGCCGCCGTGGTTATACGCCTTCCAGCATCCGCCAGTTCGCGGAAAGGGTGGGCGTGGCGAAGCGCGACAACCTGATAGACGTTGGCCTGCTGGAGTTCTGCATCCGCGAGGAGCTGAACAAAACAGCCAACCGCGTCATGGCCGTGCTGGATCCCATCAAACTGGTGATCACGAATTACCCGGAAAACCAGGCAGCAGAGTTGCCCGCGGAAAACAACCCTGAGGACGAATCTGCAGGCGCCCGCACGGTAACGTTCAGCAACACTCTGTACATTGAGCGGGAAGATTTTATGGAAGAGCCTCCCAAGAAATTTTTCCGCCTGGGGCCTGGACTGGCCGTGCGTTTGAAATATGCGTATATCATCAAATGCGACAGCTTTGAGAAAGATGCGGACGGCAACGTAACTACGATCTACTGCTCTTATATTCCAGAAAGCCTTAGCGGTGGCGACACCAGCGGCCTGAAGGTAAAAGGCACCATTCACTGGGTGAGCGCCGCGCATGCCGCCAAAGCGGAAGTGCGCCTGTACGACCGCCTGTTTTCCGTGGAGAACCCGGCATCAGAGGAAGGCGATTTTAAATCTTTCATTAACCCGGATTCCCTGGAAGTGATCCGGGAGGCATATATCGAGCCTGTACTGCTGGATGCAAAGCCCGGCGACCGTTTCCAGTTCCTGCGCATGGGTTATTTCTGCGTGGATACGGATTCAACGCCTGGCAAACCGGTGTTCAACCGTACCGTGACGCTGAAAGATACCTGGGCGAAAGAGGCCAAAAAAGGGTAATTTTTATCAATATTTTTATTTACAAAAGCCGCTTCTTAACCAGGAGCGGCTTTATTTTACCTGCCACATTTCCACAAACAAGTATGTTGTTTTGATTCCAGGACCGGCACCGTGATCACGAAGCCGGGTAAATTGGCCTGGAAAACCCCCATTTAAGCGCCGTAACATTCTTTCGGGGCCTGGGCGCATAAAACGTGAAAATAGCCTCACAATAGCCTAAAAATGGCCTCAAACAGCCCTTTAACAGCCCTGGCCACTATCTAAAAAAAAGTTTACCCGTTAAATCGCAAATCCTGGGATCAGTTGACATCTACCGTATAATCCCCGGTGCTGTGTAACCGGCTAACCGGCCTCTAACCTACGTCTAACCTAGGTAAAAACCCGGTCTAACCGGCCTCTAACCTACGTCTAACCGGCCTTGAACCTACGTCGCCTTTTTTTCGTACAATTCTTTGTCACGAACATGACAATTGGATCTTTTGCCGGGAAAAACACCCCGCTAACCTTTGTCTAACTCACTGTAACCTTTATAAAAGCCGGTGTAACCTTTGTCTAACCTTTATGTAACCTTTGTGTTTTTCGGGAAAAAAAGCGTTGATCCTTACCGCTGAAGTATAGATACTCCTAGGATACTTCTGGGATACGCCTAGGATAGTGTATGGGGAGTGTATGGATGGGGTACTTTTGTCATAAGCATGACAATTGGCCTCTAAGAGTAGTGTAAAAGTAGTAACAGTGTAGTAGTAGAGTAGTCTAACAGTAGTGTGATAGTAGTAACAGAGTAGTGGCGAAGCTGTTCCTAAGCAGTACAGAAGTAGTAAACAAGTAGTAAAAGAGCAGCAACCGGATAGATGTCCTAACCTAAATATCAGATTGCACAAAAATGTACTGTCTATAAAAAGAAAAGCTGACTAAAAAAGCAATGATTACCGCTTCTCCAGTCAGCCTGATAGGATCAAAAAAGGTTTACAAAAATGCCGCTAAAGCCAGCTTCATGCGTTCCACGGTTTCATCTTTCCCGATCGTTTCGGCAATAGTGAACACCGGGGGGCCAAACTTGCCGCCGCACAGCATAATCCTGAAAGGCAGTTGCAACTCACCCGGCTTGATGCCTTTGGCTGTTGCCAGTTGTTTAAAACTCTCTTCGATCGGTGCAAACGTAAAATCTTCCAACCCGTTCAGCACACCGGTCCACTCTTCGAAAAATGCCTGTTTATCCGTATTCCACTTGGGTTTTACGGCATCCAGGTCGTATTTGTCCGGGCGGATGAAAAAGAAAAATCCATGATCCCAGATCTCGTTCACAAAGTGGCAGCGTTCTTTCACAAGACCGGCCACGGTGGCCACATAAGCGGGTTCAGGCGCTACGCCTTTTTCCTGTAATACAGGCTGGAGCAGCTCCGCCAGGCGGGCATTGTCCGTTTTGAGGATATATTGATGGTTGAACCATTTGGCTTTATCGTAGTCAAACTTGGCGCCGCCCTTGTGTACACGCTCGATGGAAAACTTTTCGATCAGCTCTTCCATGGAGAATATCTCCTGCTCGGATCCGTCGTTCCAGCCCAGGACGGCCAGCATATTCACGAAAGCCTCGGGCAGGAAACCGTTTTCACGGAAGCCTTTGGTCAGTTCGTTTGTATTGGGATCGGTCCAGTTCATAGCATATACGGGGAAGCCTAAACGGTCACCGTCGCGTTTGCTGAGTTTGCCATTGCCATCCGGTTTCAGGATGAGGGGGAGATGCGCCCATTGCGGCATATGCGCTTCCCAGCCCAGGTATTTCCACAGCAGGATGTGCACCGGCGCGGAAGGCAGCCATTCTTCGCCACGGAAAGCGTGGGATATCTTCATCAGGTAATCGTCTACCACCACCGCGAGGTGATAAGTAGGCATACCGTCTGCTTTCAGCAATACTTTATCGTCCACGGTATTGGTCTGGAAACTCACCGTGCCGCGGATCATGTCCGTGAAATGCAGTTCTTCGTTCTCCGGCATTCTGATGCGGATCACGTGGGGAGCGCCTTTGTCCAGCAGGGCCTTTACCTCCTCCGCGTCCAGCACGAGGGAGTTGCGCATGTGCTGGCGGATCACATGGTTATATTGAGGAGAGTGGTTGCCGCGGGCCTTTTCCACTTCGCGCATGGCTTCCAGTTCTTCCGGGGTATCGAAAGCGTAATAGGCGTGGCCGGAATGCACGAGCTGCTCCGCATACTGGCGGTAGAGGGCTTTACGTTCGCTTTGGCGGTAAGGGGCAAAGGGGCCGCCTTTGTGAGGACCTTCGTCCGCCTCAAGTCCGCACCAGCGGAGGCATTCAATGATATATTCCTCAGCGCCCGCAACATAACGGGTCTGGTCCGTATCTTCTATTCTCAGCACAAACTCGCCGCCATGGTGGCGGGCAAAAAGGTAGTTGAACAATACCGTGCGCACGCCGCCGAGGTGTAAACCGCCGGTTGGGCTGGGTGCAAAGCGCACCCGTACTTTTTTAGGTTCCATACGGCGCAAAAATAATAATTTCGGGCTTGGGAATCATGATTCAAATCCCGGCAACATGTTCTATTTTACGAAAACACCCGCTTTCCTCAAAACACTGTACAAAAGCTGCATCTGGAACTTCTCTCCCGCTGCCCCGGTTGTATACCTCACTTTCGACGATGGCCCCCATCCCAAAGCCACGCCTTTTGTCCTCGAAACGCTGAAAAAATACGAAGCCAAAGGCACCTTTTTCTGCATTGGAAAAAACGTGGTGGACCACCCGGACATTTACCAGCAGATCTTATTGCAAGGCCATGCCGTTGGGAATCACACGCACAATCACCTCAACGGCTGGAAAAGCCCCACGGACAAGTACCTCGCAAATATCCGCGAGGCCGCGAAATATATCCGTTCCAATCTTTTCAGGCCGCCGTACGGCCGTATCTCGCCCTTCCAGATCAGGGAGCTGAAGCAGGATTACAAGATCATCATGTGGGATATCCTCAGTGCGGATTTCGATAAGGAGATCACCGGCGAACAGTGTGTGCAGAACGTAGTGTTTAAGCTGCAACCCGGCTCCATCGTGGTGTTCCACGACAGCGAAAAGGCCTGGGACCGGATGAGTTATACGCTGCCGAGAGTGCTGGAGCATTGCAAACGCCAGGGCTGGCGTTGTGAAGCGATACCCATGAGTTGATATTCCATCCCCGGAAATAAAAACGTCCCGGTGAATGCCGGGACGCTCTCAAAAAGATATAGCTTTCTGCCGTATTAGGGCTTCATTGTAATTTCTTTTGTTTTATCGCCTACGGTCAGGATGGCTTTGTTGTCGCAGGTGCCTTCACCGTATTTGATAGATGCGGTGTGTGCATTCACGGTTACAGACAGTTCACCTTTATCGATCCACTGGCAGGAAATTTTCCTGTGCAGGGGCGTCTTGATCAGGATGTTTGCGCTGCTGGTGCTGTCTTCCAGCTTGGCGTTGCCTGTTAGCTCATAAGCGTCATCCAGGATGGAAAGGGTGCCGCCGCCTTCTTTCTGCTGGAGGGTGCGGGTGCCGCTGTAACGTACCACGCTGGCGTCAGGATAAGTGAGTTTACCGCCTTCGATGGTGTAGGAATAACCGAAGCCTCCGTTTGAAGACAGGTTGGTCACCGTTTGCGTGCCTTCCACTTTAATATTATTCACAAAATAGTTAGTAAAAGTAATGGTAGCGGTAGCACCTGTCTGCCAGAACATTTTGCTGATCACCACATTGATCTTTCCTTTGCGGGAACGGCCCCTGCTATCCGTACAGCCGGCGCCGTAATCGATCACCAGTGTTTTGGGAAAAGAGATCAGGTCGAAGGGGGTAAAAGAGATCGTCATGCCTGCGCAACGGCTCAAGCCTTCTATGGGAGCTGCCTGGCGGGTTTCGCCGTTCAGCCCTTTTTCGGTGGAGTTCACGTCAGACACTTCGGTGAAAGCATCCTCGTATATAGCATTGATTTCAGTTTCTTTTTCAGCGGCGGATATGGTAAGAACATCCTGTTTTTCATCCACACCGGTTTTATCATCTTTTTTACAGGCAAAGAAAATAGTGATAGCGCCGATGGCCAACGCGGTAACAGTGAGGACTTTGTTAGTGTTAAAATAGTGTTTCATCATAATGGTTTTTATAGGTATTGGCTTATTGAGACTGTACCTTTGCGGAAAGGTTTAAATAAGGTTTTACAAATAATAAGGAATTAAAGATAAACAATTAATTGAAAAAAACAATATGTAATGAACTGGATTGACACGCATGCCCATTTGTATTCCGCTGAATTTGAGTCTGATAGGACGGAAATGATAAACAAGGCCATCCGGCAGGGCGTGAACATGCTGTTGTTACCTAATATAGACGAGGACTCCATTGCCGGGATGCTGGCCCTGGAGGCGCAATACCCGGAAGAATGCCTGCCCATGATGGGTATTCATCCCGTTTACGTGAAAGAAAACGTAGAAGCCCAGCTGGCTATTGTACAGCAATGGCTGGAAAAACGGAAATTCTGGGGAGTAGGTGAGATAGGGCTTGATTTTTACTGGCCCACGGAGCTGCGGGAGCAGCAATACACTGCCTTCAGGCGGCAGCTGGAGCTGTCCGCGGAGCATGGCCTGCCTGTGTCCATCCACAGCCGGGAGGCCACACGGGCATGTATAGACGTGGTGAAGGAGTTCCCGGCGGGCAGGCTGAGCGGGGTGTTCCATTGTTTTTCCGGTACCATGGAAGAAGCACAGGAAGTGATAGACCTGGGGTTTTACCTCGGTATAGGCGGCGTGGTTACTTTCAAAAAGGCGGGACTGGATGTATTGCTGGCTGATATTGACCTGCAACACGTTGTGCTGGAGACGGATGCGCCTTACCTGGCGCCGGTGCCGTACAGGGGCAAAAGGAACGAAAGCGCTTACATACCGCTGATCGCCCAACGGATCGCAGATGTAAAAAATCTAAAAATTGAAGAAGTAGCTGAGATTACGACGGGCAATGCCCGGAAATTATTCAAAATGCTCTAACTGATAAGTGAATACATTTGCATGCAATTCTATCTGAGATAAATGACGAAGATTCTTATCATCTATACCGGTGGTACCGTGGGGATGATTTACGACGAAAAGACGACTGCACTGCGGCCCATTGGCTTCAACGAGATCAGGAACAATCTGCCCGAGCTTTACCGGATGGGAATCGATTTCTACGTTTACGCCTTTAATCCTCCCATGGATTCCTCCGACATGCACCCTGAGATCTGGTCCGAACTGGCCGGCATCATCGAAGACCGGTACGACCGGTACGACGGGTTTGTGATCCTGCATGGCTCGGACACCATGGCTTTCACCGCATCAGCGCTCAGCTTTATGCTGGAAAATCTTTCCAAGCCCGTGATCCTCACCGGCAGCCAGCTGCCTATCGGCAAGATCAGGACGGACGCGAAAGAAAACATCATCACCGCCATGGAGATCGCTTCCACCAAAAGCAACGGCCATTGTATGGTGCCCGAGGTGTGTATTTATTTCGACTTCATGCTGTTCCGCGGCAACCGCGCCAAAAAATATAACGCGGAGAAGTTTGAGGCATTCTACTCCATGAACTATCCCGCGCTGGCCGAAGCCGGCATCGACATCAAATACAAAAACAACTACATGCTGCCCGCGCCTGAAAAAGGCCTGGTGGTGCATAAGAACATGGACGCCAATATCGGCGTGCTGAAGATATTCCCTGGCATTACCCGCAAAGCGGTGGAAGCCATCGTAAATACGCCCGGTATGCGCGGCCTGCTGCTGGAAACCTTCGGCAGCGGCAATGCCACTACCCAATCCTGGTTCACCGAGTGCCTGCAAAAGGCCGCGGACAAAGGGATCATCATGGTGGACATTACGCAGTGCGACGGCGGCTCCGTGGAGTTGGGCAAATATGAAACGAGCCAGCAGTTGCAAAAGGTCGGTGTGGTGAGCGGTCATGACATGACCTTTGAAGCCGCCACCACCAAGCTGATGTTCCTGCTGGGGCAGAACCTGGAGCCCGCCGAGATCAAACGGCTGATAGAAGCGCCGATGCGCGGGGAACTGACCCCTACAGCACCGGACCCGGAGTAACAACCGGGCCTGCCATGCCAATGACAACAAGCCTTTCCAGCTTACCCTTCATTTTTCACAAAACAGTCATTGCGGCATTACATGGCCGCCAGCCATCCTTTTAGGGTATCCACATCCTTTTTCAGTTTGGCCTGCACGATCTTTTGTTTCTGCGAAACAGGAAGGGATTCATCTTCTTTGGTGAGTAAGGGGTATTCGAGATGAAGGGAGATGGGCGCTTTGATGTTCAGTTCTTTTATCTTTTTGAAATAACCCGTGAAATCCACCATTCCTTCGCCCAGGGGAACGTTTTCCAGCACATATTTTCCTTTCTGCTGTATCCACCGCACGTCTTTGATCACGATGGTATTGATGTGCGGGCTGATCAGCTGAAGCCCTACCGGCCAGCTGTTCGCCCCTTCCACGGTGGCGTGGCGGATATCGTACTGCACACCGGCCCAGGCCGGGTCCACCTCTTTGATCATTTCATACAGGTCCCAGACGCCTGCCCCGATCTTCAGACCGGCGTGGTTCTGGTAAGCTGCTTTGATGTTATATTTTTTATTCAGCGCCGCCAGGGCTTTCATTTGGTTACCCCGGTTGTGAAGGCTTTCCAGCAAAGGTTTCCCTTTTTCATAGTCATACCAGCCCATCCGGTAATACTGGATGCCTTCGGCCGCCGCGGCCTGCAATACAGGCGCCGTAGCGGGGTCATCGGCATACAGGATGGCGGTGGTCATCAGTTTGGCGGAGATCCCTGCCTTACGCGCCGCCGCAACGGCTTTGGGAAGGTCCTGCGCCACCTTGTCCGGGGTGACGTGCCCTTCGGGCCGTACCGTATAATCAACACCGTTCAGCCCTGCCGCGGCAAAAGTTTCACAAAGCATGGCATAATCCATCCATGGGAACTGGAAGGGTTTGGAGAAGCCGTGAATCTCCCGGCTGTCCGCCGGGAAAGCCAATGAACGGAGGGGAATGGCTGCGCCCGCCATGGCGAGGGTTTGCAGGAAAGAGCGACGATCGTATGGCATGATATTGGGTTTCAAACAAAATATTAAATTTAATCTTATGAAAAAAGACTTCAGCAGCCTGAAACGGCCTAAATACCCGATGCCGGAGTTTATAGATGAGGCCCTGGCGAAACATAAGTTATATGAGAAATATGAGAGCCGTCCTGCTTATCAGCAGAATGATTACATCCACTGGATCAGCAGTGCAAAGCGGGAGGAGACGCGGCAGAAGCGGCTGCTGCAGATGCTGGACGAGCTGAAGAAAGGCGGCAAATACATGAATATGGAATACAAGGGCAAATAAAACCCGGAATTTCTTGGATTTTTTAGTCAAAGCGTTATCTTTGCAGCCCTGAACGAATAATTCAACCGCACGGAGGAGTGCAGGAGTGGTTGAACTGGCACGCCTGGAAAGTGTGTATAGGTGAAAGCCTATCAAGGGTTCGAATCCCTTCTCCTCCGCTAAAGGAAACAATCAATACTGATTGTTTCCTTTTTTTATGCAGGTAAGAGATTGGCTAACAATACATGCCGTCGGCTTGAGGTGTCCAAAATGGTGTTCGAACTTTGCTGGGGAATACGTGGTCACTGATCTGTTTAGTGACAACGCTACAAGAGAATAGCCTTTTCTTTTTTGTTCGTCGATGCTGACCCGAACGTATAAATAGGCTGACTTCATGACGGTAGTTTTTATTCTATTAGTAATTAGTCAACCAGGAAGGAGAGAGAATTTTGCTGGTAAAATGTTTCCCTTAATATCACTCCCCATAATTTCTGACCAAAAGCATAAATTATTAGCTTTGAATCAACACAATATCATTTATGACGATCAATTATTTTATTCATCCGCACTATCAAGAGAATTTCACCCAAGGGAAGATTATTGATGCTACCAGTTTTAAAACATTGCATCCTGTCGCTGCAGCATGGTGCCGGATAATTGATGCTAACCAAGAGAAACTGCGAGCATTGGAAGGTGTATTGAATTTAGTGTACTATATGCAGGAAAATACGGTCCTCCCGAGGAACTTTGACCAGGCGGATACTATTATGCAACTGAATACCCAAGTACGGTCAAAGTTAAACAGAAAAAGCTGTCGTTAATTCATGGGAAGCTTATCGGCACAAAACGAACATATATAAGCATGTACCATTGGAAAAAGCCACTAAATGATAACACTGAAAGCAAGGTTCGATAAATAGTACCAGGTCTATGGAAAAATTCTTTCTTGAAACAAGCAGAAGACATAATACTTCCAATATCACAAGGAATGCTAAAGATCTGATGGCGCTGGTTTCCCTACCTCCCCACAAGATGCACTTACGCGTCTATATACCTAAAAACGGCAACCGTAGTGCTTATGAGTCATCTCACAAAAGCGACGAGTATAAAATCATAAAGCCTGCGGCTAAAGATGTTTTTTACGAGGCATACAATAGATGTCTACAGAATATCCATCATGTTGACCTCAATGATGGTGAATTCTACCTGGTAAAAAAGAAGCAATCTCACGCAAGTACCTGAAATAACAGTAGTAGCCTCTACTTCCTGGAATCCGGGCAACAGCATAGCTATCGATAAAATCAAAAACCGTATTACTGCTATTGAACAGCGATTAATAGAACTAGATACAGATACATCCGGTGATAGGATAAAAATGAGGGGAGAGCTAGAGGGGCTGAAGTTTGCATTGATCGCTATCCAGCATGGTTAATTCGAAAGAGAGACTGAAGTTTTATACGCCGAAACGTGAAGTCAAAGATTTTTCAGGTCTCCTTCTTTTCAGAAAGGAAACTTTTTTGCTTTCATTTCTCCCCATATTCTTGATTTTATTTCAAGGATATCTTTATATTTGCCATCAATAGTGGCATCCTAACGCCTTTAAAAATAGCAGAAAAGATGAGGACTCAAAATAATTTCTTTGCTAACAACTTGGGGTTTCTGCGTAATAGAATGAAAATCAGTCAGCAAGACTTGGCGTGCAAATTGAACATTACACGCAAAAAATTATCGGCTTTGGAGACCGGGCAGACTCGCAACCCTATAGTTGAGGACCTTATGCGCTTTTCGGATTTTTACCGCCTAACCATTGATACCTTGCTAAGCGTGGACCTTCCTCGGCTGGGGGAGCTACAATTGCAGGAGTTGCAAAGAGGAGGTGATATCTATCCGAGAGGTACTAAGCTGCGCATCCTAGCCACCACCATAACACCGGACAATAAAGAACACGTAGAGATGGTTACCCTGAAGGCCAAGGCTGGTTATAGTGCTGGTTATGGCGACCCTGATTATATAGCGCAGCTGCCAGTCTTTCATATGCCGCAGTTGCCGAAGGACCGTAAGTTCAGAATGTTTCCGGTAAGCGGAGATTCAATGCTACCGGTCAGGAATGGCTCCTATGTAATTGTGGAATATATGCAGGACTGGACAGTGGTTAAATGTGGCACGCCCTGCGTGGTGATCACTAAAAATGATGGCATAGTCTTTAAGGTGGTGGAGAACAAAATCGAGGCGGAAGGAACCTTGTTGATGATCTCCCTGAACCCTGCTTATAAACCCTATGAGCTCTCCGTCAATGAAGTACTTGAGCTTTGGAAGTATCATAGCTACTGGACAGACGAGGAGTTGGAACCCGTAACAACGAGTGGCCACCTGCTGCAGAAGATAGAAGAGGTCCACAGGGAATTAAAGGCCCTGTCGCAGAAATTGTGACTGTTACAAATGGATGATGTTATACGAAACGAAACAATGGGCCGGCACACTTAGAACAGAATATCTACCTGACACCAAACAATAATTTCATTATTTTACAGTCAATATATACCCAATGGAAGTCCCCGTAAAGAACCTAGTTGAAACAGTGGATCTAACATCAGAGGATGTCCTTTTACCCCTCTTGGAATGTGTTGTTAATTCAATTATTAGTTTGCAACAATCAGCTCTTCCGAAATCCCAACAGAAGATCCAGATACAAGTAGAACGTGGTGATCTGTCCCAAGCGTTAAACTTTGATAATGTCAAGACAATTGCTTCCTTCAAAGTAATTGATAATGGTGTTGGGTTTAATAAGAGAAACTTTGAATCCTTCGAGACGCCTTTTTCTCAGGTAAATAAAGATCACGGCTGTAAGGGGATAGGTCGTTTTACTATCCTTGCTGCCTATCAGGAATTTCTTGTAGACAGTAATTACAATGAAAATGGCCAGTGGTGGAACAGGACATTTAAATTCACGACTGACAAAGAAATAGAATCTCAAACTTTTGCAGAAAGTGATCAAAGTAAATGGAGGACCACCGTTTATATCAAAAACTGCTACAACGAATTAGTCCGAGAGCGGTCAGCTCTGACTGTAGAGCAGATTGCGGAAGCAATTATGCAGCATTGCTTCATTTACTATCTCAGCGGTAACCTTCCAGTCATAGAGCTCATTGACATGGAAGATAAAAGCGGTGCAGTAATTAATGATTTGTTCGAAAAGGTTTCGCGTGAGAAAGAGCGAGAGTTTCCATTGAACGGACATAAATTTAAAATATACATTACTAAAACACCTAAAACGGGTAACCGGCGCAACAACTATCTATATTATTGTGCCAATGACCGATCTGTGGGTAATCCAAGAAACTTAAAGAATATAAATAGCATCTTTACCTTTCCCATTCTGGTTGATAGCAGTTATTACTTCTTTGATATTTATTTAGTTTCAAAATTCCTGGATAGCAAAGTTTATAAAGCCCGTAATGGGTTTAATATTCCAAAGGAAAAGGAGAATTTATTATTCAAATCTTCTGATATTGTTTCTTTCCAAGACATTGAAGAGGAAGTTTCTAAGTTACTGGAAAAGGAGTACGACAGTTTTGTAAAAGGAGCCAAGGATAAAAGCGTTCAACAAATCGCAACCTATATCCAGACAAAAGCCCCTCGTTATAACAGCTTCATTAAAAATCCGGAAATACTGCAAAGTATTCCGCCGAATCTGCCGGAGGATAAATTAGAAGAGCACCTCTACCGGATTTCCTATAACGCCAGGAAAAACGTCGAAAAAAATATCCAGAAATTCATCGACGATAAATCCATTAACGAGGAGGCTATTTCAAACATCATTAATGATATTAAAGAGAAAACGGCCTATGACGTAGATAGTCTTGCAGATTATATGACCCGCAGGAAAGCGATCTTGGAATTGTTTGACAAATTTCTAGATGCTGATGAGAGTGGAAATTATAAGTTAGAGCAGGACGTACATAAGTTAGTATTCCCACTTGGCCTCACCAATAATGAATTGGACTATGAGAACCATAACCTATGGTTGCTTGATGAACGTTTTATTACCTATAAATTTATTGCCTCAGACAAAGCTATTACTTCCTACTCACAGAAAAAAAGCCGCAAAGAATTGGACCTGATCTTACTTGATGAGCCACCTATGTTTGATAATCCTATAAGTTTTGGGGACCGTAGCGGTGGAGAGGTTAACTCTATGGTCGTTTTTGAATTCAAAAGGCCCGGCGATACAGCACATCAGAAAAATAAAAAGGATTATCGGTGGCAGTTTTCAGAGCTGGTTGAACCGTATTTCGATGAGTTTCTCTACCAACCTAACAAGAAAAACTATAAAGGAAACCAAGTCGTTATTCACAAGACAACGCCCAAGTTTGGTTTTGTTATCTTAGATGTAATTCCTACTCAACTGGCCAGCTATAATGAAGATAAAGGATGGAAGAAAACGCCGTTTGGTACTTACTTTAAGATCGAGCCAGAAATTAACCTTCACATTGAAGTTATGACATTTAGAAAACTGCTCGACTTTTCCGTAACACGGCACAATCCATTTTTTGATAAGTTATTTGTAAGATAAAGCTCTAATGATTTCAAATTTTTGCAATCATCCCCGCTAAAAAATTTAAAAGCCTTCAAGTCGTAAGATTTGAAGGCTTTTTCTATTTGTCTGATCCTGGAAGATACTTTGACACTTTTACTTTTCAGATTTAACCGTATCCAATATGCTGATAATTGCCTGCTGAAACTTTTCCGGTTCATCCTGATGAATCTGATGCCCGGAATTTTCAAATAAAAACAGATCCTTCTTTGGCGCTTTTAATTCCCCGAAATATCCTTCTGTGATTTTAGTCGATGTCTGAATATCGTTTTTGCCGACGAAAAAATAAACGGGGCAGTCAACTTTCTTTAAAGTCTTTGGCAAATCAATATTCATGACTTCATTCCACGCAGGCGACCAGGTTTTTGACCACTGAAGAAACCCGTTTTTGAAATTATCACTTAATACATATTCCTTACCCTCTTTGTAAAAGAGCCACTTCCTTAAATAAAACAAGTCTTCGTCATTTTTAAAAGGAATATTTACGTCCGCCAATTCTTTGCTGGCAAGAGGATTGTCCTTAAAATAAACTTTCAGAGTTTCGAGCAGATTCTTCTCACTCGCCATTTGACTGATAACAGGATTTGAAGCAAAATAGGCATGTAATAGTTCAGGATGTTTTTGAACGATGTAAAAGCCTAAAACATTCCCCCAGGAACTGCCTAATAAATATATTTTCTCCTGCTTTAATGTCTTTGTCAGGAAAACAATCACCTGGTAGGTGTCCTCTTCCATTTGCCCAACTGACGGCTGGACAGGCGAAGCATTTAATTTTAATGTTTTCCCCGCATCTCTTTGATCCCATTGAACAATGGTAAACTTATCTTTTAAAAGATGGGTAAAAGAACCCGCACTATTCATCATCGAGCTTCCGGGACCACCCGATAAAAAGAGAAGTATTGGTTTATTGGAATCATCCGTTTTAATTCCTATGACTTGTTTTATTCCGCCAATTTCAGTTGTTATAAGCGTATCAATTTTTACCGGAACATTTTCAGGTTTAAGTTCTTTTTTACTTTGTCCATTACATACATAAAATGGAACTGCAATTGTTAGCAGAGCTAATATCAGGCTTCTTTTTTTCATGATTTTATCGTTAGGCAAAGCGAATGTATGTAATGTTTCCCAGCGTTCTTTCATTGAAACCCCATGCCTTGCATAATTTACACTATAGTGTAGCCCCCAAAAAACCGGTGAACAGCCGTTATATCGGCAAACGATCCGTAAATTTATCGGCGTACACATGTTTTCGACCAATGATCCTTCGCCGGAATATCTTATTTTGTAGTATCAAACCGATATTGATCAACAATAAAATCCAAACATCATGGCAACAAAGGTTTTTATCAATCTCCCCGTAAAAGACCTCAACAGGTCAAAGGCTTTTTTTGAAGGGCTTGGCTACAGCTTCAACCCGCAATTTACTGATGAGAACGCAGCCTGTATGGTGATCAGCGATACCATATACGTAATGCTCCTCATCGAACCTTATTTCCAAACCTTTACCAAAAAGGGAATATCGGACGCCACCAAACAAACCGAAGTACTGATCGCTTTGGATGCAAGTTCGAAGGAAGAGGTAGTGAATACCATCGCAAAAGCGAAAGAACTGGGCGCAACAATTTATAATGAACCGCAGGACCATGGCTGGATGTACCAGCACAGTTTTGCCGACCTGGACGGCCACCAGTGGGAACTGGCCTATATGGACGAAACCCAGATGCCAGGGTAAATTCAACAGGCTTAATCCTTGCTTAAAAATTTATACCAATGGCAAAAACAGATTATAAAACGATCGACGAATACCACAATGTTTTCCCGGAGGAAGTGCAGGAAAGAATGCAGGCCATCCGGGATGTGGTGCACAAAGTAGCGCCCGGGGTGGAAGAAACGATCAGTTACCAGATACCCTGTTTTAAATACAAGGGTTACCTAGTCTATTATTCGGCTTACGCCAAACATATTTCGCTTTCGCATCCGTTTAGCGCCGAACTGCTGAAAGCGTTTGAGAAAGACTTAAAAAAGTATAAGGTCTCCAAGTCCGCTATCCAGTTCCCCGGCAATGAACCGCTGCCTTTGGACCTGATAAAAAAGATCATTGAATTCAGGAAAAAAGAGAATGAAAAGTAATACCGCAAAAGGGGCTGATTGTCAAAAAAGATGATCAGTCCCTTTTTACAATTCAATCCCCTCCTCTCCCATCAATTCCATTCCATACCGCCCGATCGCATCGATCACCGGCAGCGCGCGTTCCGCCCTCTCTGTGAGCCGGTATTCCACGCGCGGGGGTTTCTCCACATAGATGTGCCGCGTGAGCATTCCTTTTTCTTCCAGCTCTCTCAGTTGCGTATTCAGCATTTTGTGGGAAATGTGGGGTATCGCATTTTTCAGGTCGCCATACCTTACGGGGCCGTTGCGAAGACTTAATAACACCGGCATTTTCCAGGTGCCGCCGATAAATGCCATGGCAAATTCCACCGGGCTGTAATAGACCCGGCTGCGATAGATAAAATCCTTCATGATGCAAATTTAATCAATTGGAAATCATCCTGTTAAACACATTTCCTTTATCGACAAAAAAGTATATAAAGCCCGGTGAATCAATTCAAAACATAGATTTGCGCCTCACAAAATCTGCCAATTATGTCCCCGAAAGAATGGATGACCGTCCCCGTTTTACCCTGCATTGAATTAGAGGATACTTTAACCTTCTGGGAACTGCTGGGTTTCACCACTACTTACAAACAACTCAGGCCTTACCAGTATGGCGCCGTGGCAAGAAACGGCTATGAACTGCATTTCGTGCGGGTGAAAGGCATAGGCCCCGCCAATAATTACTCCGGCTGCCTGGTAATGGTCTCGGACGCGGAAAAGGTGCACCGCGAATTCACCCGGCAATTCAAAAAAGGTTACGGCAAGATCCCCAATGCCGGCACACCACGGATCTCTCGGATGAAGCCCGGGCAAACAAGATTCACCCTTACGGACGTATCCGGCAATTCCATCATCTTCATCAGCTACGGCGAAAAAGACCAGGAAGTATACGAAAAAGCGGATGACCCTCATCTTACCCCGCTTCAGAAATCAATGGTCATCGCCATCCGCTTCAGTGATTACAAAAACGATTACACCGCCGCCGCCAAAACGCTGGACGTTGCGCTGAAACGCGACGGCAATGAAGCCAAAACGGATATCGCGGAAGCCCTGCTGATGCGCCTGGACCTTGCCCGTGAACGGAAAGAACTCAAAAGGGAAAAGGAATGCAAAGTGGGCCTCATGAGCCTGATGCTGTCCGTGGATGAACTTTCCCTGCTGAAACAGAAACTCAATCCGCATTACTGGAAAATACTCGAAGGACTGTTGTGAGTCAGCGCCCGGATAATTCGGGCCTGCCCGGAACGTAATATTCGCAACGGTACACGAGGAACTTCCGGACCATCCTCGGCCCTCTTTTTACTTCGATGGGCCGAAGCGGGTACACGTAATGGAAATACCTGCGCAGGGAATCGGCAAACTGCCGCTCATCTTTTTCATCGCCTTTGATGGAGTTGATGAACAATGCGTTTTTCCCTTTCAGCAACGCCAGGTTCGTACCCACATAATCGAATTGCAGGGCGGGCTTACGGAGAATGTTATAGCTATAGACCATTTCGTCCATATAAAAATTCAATACGGCGCTTGTTTTATAATCATCCGCTGAAAAAACAAAATCAGCGGGATAATTGCGTTTCAGTTGCTGCACCGCCCTCGCCATCCTGCCCCAGCCCACCCACACATCGTCCGAGCGCACCGGCACAGGATACCAGCGCAGCTCGATCGCCAGCGCCACATGTATCACCACTGCCACTACCTGCTGCCATTTGATCATTTTGCGCGAAAAATACCTGCTTACCCAGATCATACCGGTGATGTAAGCGGGCATCATCCAGTTCAGCTTCACCCAATAGATAAATGAAATGGCGAGAAAAGAAAAGAATACGGGCAGGAAAAAACATAAAAGGAACAACGTATGATCCGGCACCGCCCAGAGTTTGCCTTTGTATTTCCGGGTCACTTTGTACAGCATCCATAACAGGCTGAAAAACAGGACCGGCGCCAGGATGGCGGACTGATGGGCCAGTACGCCCAGGAAGTCCTTGATGCTGAATTCGATCCCTTCAGCCCTGCCCGTGGACTGAAACCTGAACGAAACAAAATCATGCTGAACATTCCACCAGAGCACCGGGCTGAAAACCAACATCATCAGTACAAATGAAAGCCAGGGCCATACCGTCCCCAGCCATTTGCCATGTGAGCCGGACAACACCAGGTATAACAACAGGCCTGCCGGCAGGAACACCGCGGTGTATTTGCTGTCAAATGCAAGCCCCATCATAATGCCCGCCAGCAGCCAATAAACTTTCTTTTCGAGGAATAACGCCTTGTAAAGGCAAAGCAGGCTCAGCGTCCAGCAGAGCATCAGCGGCACGTCCGGTGTGGACACCAGCGAGAGTATCGTGACCATGAGGGTGGAGCTGAATAAAAGCAAAGCGTTCGACGCCCGGCGACGGCTGAGGAAACGGAGCGAAAGCCGGTAAAAAAAGGCTAATGTCAGCAAAGTGATCACCGTATCCGCCAGCTTTACAGCGTATACTTTTTTCCCCAATACAGCCGTAAACATCTTCAGTACCCAGGCAATACCCGGCGGATGATCAAAGTAAGACGCGGCAGGATGCTCCGTATAAAACATGTAGTACGCATCCTGGGGCATCAATCCCATCAAACCAATAAAAGCCAGTCTCAACAGCAGGATGAACAAGGCAGACCATACCAGCCACCTGTTTTCGGTGTAAGCAGTTTGCAGGTCATCCCGGAAATTTTTTATCTTCATATCCGGTTGTAACAGTTATCTCGACAAGTTCATGCCTGCCAAATTCGTTCCGGAAATTTCCGGGCGCTCCACGATGCAACGTATAACCTGCTATTTTTCATATATTTATTAGCGTTCGTTCTTCAATTTAACATCGCTGTAACAGTCTGGAAGATCATGAAAAATTACCTGCCCCTCATTTTAGCGCTATGCCTGGTGAAACTCGCCGTACATATGGCCGGGAATCATAATTACGATTTCATGCGGGACGAGCTGTTGCATCTCAGCGCCGGCCATCATCCCGCCTGGGGATATTTTGAATTCCCCCCGTTCATCGGCTGGGTGGCCAGGGTATCCATCCTGTTCTTCGATCATTCGCTCACCGGCATGCGGCTTTTCGCCACGCTGGCCGGGGTTGTTATTGTAGTGCTCTGCTGCATGATGGCCGTGGAGCTGGGCGGGAAAAAGTGGGCCGTGTTCCTGGCAGGCGTTTGCGCATTGTCATTCCTGCCTTATTACCGGAATCATTTTTTGTTTCAGCCTGTTGCATTCGACCAGATGTTCTGGGCGCTGGGGTTTTATTTTATACTTCGTTTTGTGAATACGCAGCGAAATGTTTATCTCCTGTGTACGGGTATCACGGCCGGTTTCGGGCTGATGAACAAATATACTTTCATGGTATGGATCGCGGGGATACTATTCGCTTTACTCTTTCACGAAAAAGCCCGCATGTACCGCAACAAATGGTTGTATATCGCCGGCGCCGCGGCATTCCTGATCTTTCTGCCGAATATGATCTGGCAATACCAGCACGACATTCCATTCCTGCTGCATATGAAACAACTGGCCAAAACGCAGCTGGACAAAAAAGACGTGTTTGAATTTGCAATAGAGCAGGCGTTTTCCCCGGTTACGCTGCTGATGAGCCTCGGCGGCCTGTATTTCGTGATGCGGCAGCCCCGCTGGCGTTTCCTGGGAATTGCTTTCGTGACCATGTTCTTTTTGATGTGGGTGCTGCGTTCAAAATCATACTATTTTTTTGCCGCATATCCGCCCATGTTTGCCGCGGGCGCCGTTTGGCTGGAAAGGATTTTTCAAAAACGGCCTTACTGGAATCTGGCGCCAGCTTTGCTTTTGCTGGCTATGGTCATTCCCTGGATGCCTTATCTCATCCCTATTCTTCCCGTTGAAAAATTTATCCAATACAGTCATGAAAAACCAGATGCAGAAGGGCATTATAAGTTCACCAGCGATTATGCGGACATGTTCGGCTGGAAGGAACAGGTAGCGCTGGCGGACAGCATTTATAACACGCTGTCACCGGAAGATCAGCAGAAGTGTATCTTCTGGGCGGAGAACTACGGAGAAGCGGGCGCCATCCGCATCATCGGCAACAGGGAGCCCGTATGCCGCCACGGCAGCTTCTGGACCTGGGGGCCCGGACCGCTTTCCGGCGAAATCGCGATCAGCATCGGCAACGAGCCTGATGTGGTGGACAGGGTTTATGAAGAACACCAGCTTATCAGGATCATCAAACATCCTTATGCCATCGAAGAAGAAAACAACATACCGGTGTACCTCTGCCGCAAGCCGAAAATAAAACTCAAAGAGATCTGGCCCACCTTGGAAAAACAAGTGTTTGAATAAGTCAGCCTTTTTCCACGCCTGCCATGTACACGAGGCGGCTGAACAACATGCAGCTTATCTGTGTACCTGCTTCAGCAGCCACTTCACAAGGTCCTTTACAGCGCCCGCATTTTCATATTCCGCAGGGATGCGTGTGCCATCGGTATATTCATTGTACAGCCAGGGATCACCCACGGCAAACACAGTGCCTTTGCCAACGCCGGCCACAGCCATGATCACATCGGCGCCCTCAGTAATAAGCGCCTTTGCCGGGCTCTTCACTTCCAGGATGCTCACTTCTTTGAGATATACCTTTTTGATGGAAGGGAACACTTCGTTGCCCGCCGGAATATGTACCGCGCCGGTAGCGAATTCTTTTCCCTTTACCATATTCCTGCTGCGTTTGGTGAAAGAGATCCCAAAACGTTCCGCCAGCGCGCTGAAACGGGTCAGCTCGGCATTAGCGCTGTCGTTGCCCATCAGTACCAGCACACCGCCTTTTTTCACCCATTGTTCAATGGCGGAGATATCGGCGGGGGAGATGAAGTTTGGTGAAGGGTTTTCTTTTTCATTGTCCGCATCCACGATGATATATACCGCGGCGCCCTGGAGATTTCCGGCGGTGGGCGCGGCGTACAGCGTAGCGGTGTCCGCTCCGTTGCGCAGGAATTCCTGGCCCAGGATGGAGAAGCCGGACATCGCGGTTTCTTCCCACTTATAATGCCAGGAGCGCATCTGGCCGCCGGCGTCTTTTTTCTGTTCGTTGTTGAAATAACTATCCAGCAGCATTTTTTGTGCGGAAGCCGCCATTGAAAGCGGCATGAAAAGAGCGATAAGTATGGCTTTCATTCCAACAAATTACGATGCCGCCCCCGGATTTGCAAACGTTTGCATGTATTTCCAAACCGCCCCGCCCAATGGCACTTTTTGCGCGCCTGACAACAATCAGTCCCGCTCATTTGTTTATAGCTCAAAACCTGAACCTTATGGAAATAAAGTCATCCACGAAGTATTTTGCAGAACTGGTCGGCACTTTCGCCCTCGTATTATTCGGCTGCGGCGCAGCGGTCGTATCGGGTGTTTCTCTTACAGGTCCGGCCGGTATCGGCATCCTGGGTATCGCGTTCGCCTTCGGGCTGGCGGTATTGGTGATGTGTTACGCCATCGGCGGCATATCAGGTTGCCACATCAATCCCGCGATCACCATTGCCATGCTGGTAGCCGGTAAGATCAACGGCAAAGATGCCGCGGGATACATCATCTCGCAACTGATCGGCGCCGTGATCGGTGCGGCCGTATTGTATTGCATACAAAAAGGTTTGACCGGCTGGATACCCGGCGAATGGGCCTTAGGCTCGAATGGATGGGGCGAGGGTTACGGGGCGGGATACAACACCTCCTCTGCCTTTATCGCCGAAGCGGTGCTCACCTTCCTTTTCCTCTTCGTGATCTTCGGCAGCACCGGCAAATGGGGCAATGGCGCCATGGCTGGTATGGCCATCGGGTTAACGCTTACGCTCATTCACATGGTGGCCATTCCTATTACAGGCACATCCGTGAACCCGGCCAGGAGCTTCGGCCCCGCACTTTTCGCCGGCGGCAAGGCCATGTCCCAGCTCTGGCTTTTTGTCGTAGCCCCCATCGTGGGTGGCATTGCGGCAGCCCTTGTGTGGCGCGTACTGGAGAAGAAATAGGCATCCCTGCCTAAAACATAAGTATTACCCCCTGTTGTCGGAACCGGGCCTGATTGACCTTTGTGGTATGATCAGGCCCGGTTCTGTTTCCCGCTAACACAAACAGATGAACGTTAATACGCATTAACCAAAAACGATTTTGGCACAGTATATGCAAAAGTCATTTTAACCGTTTAACCGTATACACCCTGAACCTGTGGCCTGGCCATGAAAGAAACAGAAGTATACCTGTATACACGTCTCTAATTAATCAAGAATCCATTTTAGCAGCATAAGAGAGCGCCGGAGAACCCGGCTGGAAGAGCTATGCCATTTATGCTGCGTGGAGCAACCATGTTTTGTATATGAAAAGGATATTGGTAATTGTGGATGATCTGCTGATGATTCATGTGATAGAACTGATTATACATAAAGAGGGATACGACGCAGACCTGGCCTATAATGGAAAAGAAGCTACGCTGTTGCTTCATACGCATGATTATGATCTTGTGATAGCGGACCTGAAGCTGCCATTCCCGCATCTCCGGGAACTGGCTACCGTGCTTGAGCGCAAAAAGCAGCTCAGGCCATTCCCCATTCTCGTTATTATTCCCGCGGCATTCCTAACCGGCAGCGTCAGCAGCTGGTTCGGCATCGACGCGGACGAAACTGTTATCCGGCCTTTCTGCCCATTCGAGTTAACCGGCACGATCAACCGTCTTTTGGGGCGTTGATCTTTAGCAGGTCCGGTTTTCCGGACCTGCGTTTTTTGCCTGATAGCATATTAACCGGATTGGCGATATTTGCGGTATGTCCCCTTTCTCCGTTACCATCAGTGATCAACTTTATGAGGTTACGCCCTATGTAAAGGGTTATGGTATTTCTTTTCATGTAGACACTCCCGGAAGCCGCATCTCATTTGAGCTGGACGAGGAAGACAATCTCCGCGCCATTACCTCCGGCGAGCCCGTGGACGCGGCCCTGGTGGAGCAGCTCGCCGCTGCAATTGTACAGCACTTTGCCTGAAATGCCAATATTTTTAGCTAGATTTGCTAATAATAATAGCATTATGATTGCCCTGGTTGATTGTAATAATTTCTATGTCAGCTGCGAACGGCTCTTCAACTTCAACATGGACGTTCTCCACCGCCCCGTGGTGGTACTCAGCAATAACGACGGCTGCGTGGTAGCCCGCTCGGAAGAAGCCAAAGCCCTCGGTATCGTCATGGGCGACCCTGCCTTTAAGATTGAAAAGATACTGACGGAGCATAACGGTGTCATGTTTTCCTCTAATTACACGTTATACGGCAGCCTCAGCAACCGGGTGATGCGCGTCCTTTCCCGCTACTCGCCAGATATGGAGGTATACAGCATAGACGAAGCATTTCTTGACCTTTCCGGGATGAAAGACCTGCCCGCCATCGCCGCCGGCATCCGCAAAAATATCTTCGATGAAGTGGGCCTGCCCGTATCCGTGGGCGTAGCGCCTACCAAGACGCTGGCCAAAATGGCCAACCGTTTTGCCAAAAAACATCACCGCCGGGCCGGCGTATGGGTACTGGATTCCGAAGAAAAGATCAGGGATGTGATGGCGGTCACCGCAGTTGAGGATATATGGGGCATCGGCGCACAATATGCGGCAAAGCTTCGCCAAAAAGGGTTCCAGACCGCCCTGGACCTTTCCAAAGCACCCGATGACTGGGTAAGAAAAGAATTCACGGTGGTGGGCCTGCGGCTGGTGCATGAATTGCGCGGCATCCCCAGTATTCCTTTCCAGGAAGAAGCCTCCCCCAAAAAAGGCATCTGCGTAGCCCGCTCCTTCGGGCAGCTGCTCACCGAAAAAAACGATATCCGCGAAGTGCTGGCCAATTACACAGCGATCTGCGCACAAAGGCTCCGCAAACAACAAAGTTGCACCGCCGCCATACAGGTATTCCTTTCCACCAACTATTTCAGGAACCAGGATAAACAATACCACAAATCCATTACCATGCGCCTGCCCACGCCATCCAACAGTACGCCCACCCTTTTGCAGCACGCCATGGATGCGCTGGACCGTATCTTCAGGCCAGGTTATAATTATAAAAAGGTCGGCATTCTTACCTTTGATCTCGTACCGGAAACTTCCGTGCAGCAGAACCTGTTTTCGGAAGAAGACAAAACACGCGAATCAAAACTGATGAAAGCGCTGGATGGAATTCACCAACACTTTCATGGCAAACAGGTTGTTAAATTTGCAGTGCAGGGTAAAGGCTCTAAAGGACAACTGAAGCAGGAGAAATTGTCCAAACGGTTCACCACGCGGCTGCTGGAGATCCTGCGCGCTAAAATATAATGAATGCACAACCCGCTTTCCATATTACAGGTAACAGTGCTGGATGGTCTTATCCAGGCGGGGCACGTATATTTTGTGCGGCAAAGTTATTTCCGCGGAATGAAACCGGGCGCCAAAGAATCGTTGCTGATATCGCACTACCGCTCCGCCGCCGAAGCCACGGCGCATTATGATGCCATCCTTACGGATCAACGCAGGTATATTTATGATATCAGCAATGCGGCGGATAAAGAAAAGTTATATCATGCCGCAACGCAACCCGAAGGATATGCCGTGTATATCGCTTTGCTGAAAGATAAAAAATGGAAACCCGGCCCTATGCTCACCGCGGCCGTCAGGAGGTTTGTGAGGGTACACGCCAGCCGGAGCCAGGAGGGAAGAACAGACGTTTCCATCAGGCTTTTTATCAGGTTTGGTGAACTTTTCCTTACTTTAAAGCAGCACAAACAAGAAGAACAAAACATCCCCCTTTCCGAAATAGAAAAAACATAACGTCAATGTGTTACGATCTTTCATTTTCCGCCAGCGTTGAATCCATATTTGATTATGTCCCCGAGCTGAATAACATAGGCCCGCTGGATATGTACTTTGAACCGACCTTTCACAAAGTGGCGCAGGCATACCCCAAATGGCCGGTAGTGTTAAATGATAAAGGCACCCTGAAACTCATGAAATTTGAATGGGGCGTGATACCGAATTATATGAAAACGCCGGAAGAGATCAAAAAAGGCCGCAAGTGGATGGTGAACGCCCGCTCTGAAAAAGTGCTGGATACAAAAGCATACTGGAGCCGCATACGCAAGAACCGCTGCCTGGTAGCGGCCACAGGATTTTTTGAACATCGTGAGATCCCCGGCTGGAAAAATAAAGTACCTTATTACATCCGCCTCAAAAACCGCGATATGTTTTTTATCGCCGGGCTTTATACCTACTCTCATCTCCCCAATCCAGAAACAGGAGAGCTGCCGGGCACCTTCACCGTGCTCACCAGGGATGCGAACGATATCATGAGCCGCATTCACAACGGCGGTGACAATGCCGGGCGTATGCCGCTGATACTGCCGGCAGAGCTGGAAAAAGAATGGCTGCGGCCAGACCTCCCCGACACGGATATCCAACGCATCCTCAATTATTCCCTCCCTTCAGATGAAATGGAATACTGGACGGTGAATTCTGTGCGCAAAGCAAAGCCCGATGATGAAGGAGTGATAGAAAAAGTGGCGTACGCGGACCTTCCCGCGCTATGATGCTTTGATGATCCTCAGCGGATAAGGCGCTTCTTTACTGAGATATTTATCCATTACGGAATACAACCGGTCAAATTCCACGGGTTTGATCAGGTATTCGTTCACGCCCGCATCCAATGCTTCTTTCTGCTGCTCGCGGAAAGCGTCGGCGGAAATAGCGATCACGGGAATGTGCTGTAGTTCCGGATCTTCGCGGATAAAACGGATCACTTCATTGCCGGTGAGTTTTGGCATATGCATATCCATAATGATCAGGTGCGGGTGGCAGTTGTGCGCCATCGCCAGGCCTTCCTCGCCGTTGCCGGCAATCAGCAAATGAATACCCAGGTGCGAGAAGAAACGCTCCATGATCATCTGGTTGATCTCGCTGTCTTCCATCAGCAACACCGTTTTGTCCGAGGGGAAAGCGGCGTATTCCCTGCGCTCGTCCTGCTGCTCTGCCGGCAATGATACCGCTTCCACTTCCAGCGGCAGCGTTACGGTAAATGCGGCGCCCTGCCCCTGTTCGCTCCACACTTCTATTGTGCCGCCCATCAGCTCTGTGATGCGGCGGGAAATGGTAAGCCCCAGCCCTGTGCCGCCAAAGTTCTGGTGAATGGATTCATCCGCCTGTTCGTATGGCTGGAAGATGAGTTTTTGTTTTTCCTTCGCGATACCCACACCCTCGTCCGCTACGCGGAGGCACCATTGCGCCGGTTCCTGCAGGTAGATATGCAGGGTTACTTTTTTACCCGATGGCGTGAATTTAAGCGCGTTGCCCAGCAGGTTGTTCACGATCTGCGTGAGATGCAACCTGTCCCCCACTACTTCGCCGGGCAGTTTATGATCCACCTGCAATTGCAGCGTGACGCCTTTTACTTTCGACGCATCCTGGTAAATATTCACCACGCTGCGGATCCATTCACGCAGCACAAATGGTTCCGGATGCAGTTCATCCGTTTTGCCGGCTTCTATCCTCGCCAGCTCCAGCACATTGTTGATGATCTCCAGCAGGTTGCGGCTGCTGTTATGAATATTATCCACCAGGTGCACGATGCTGCGGGGGATCTTGTTCCGGTTAGCCTGTTCGTTCAGCAACAGGAAACTGATACCGATGATCGCGTTGAGCGGGTTGCGTATTTCGTGGCTGATCTCCCGGAGGAAAGCGGACTTAGCGGCATTGGCGTGCTGCGCTTCGTCGCGGGCCTGCATCAGGTCCTGCTTAAGGGATTCCAGTTCGGCCACATACCCTTTCAACTGCTGGTCCTGGTCGCGGAGCTGGGCATTGTTATCCTTCAGGTTCACCAGCATGGCTTCCAGCGCCATATTACTTTTACGCAACTGCATGGTACGATTGCGCACTTCTGTTTCGAGCTTGGCATTATAATCTTCCAGCTTCGTGTAGGCGGAGACGAGTTCTGCCTCTTTGCTTACCACGAGCTCGTTTTTCTTTTTCAGTGAATCGTTCCTTTTATTCAGCCTTTTTACCAGGCCGCTGATATTGATCTGGTAAAAACTGATCACGATACCGTTCAGCAGCAATACGATGGACATGATCAGCCAGCGGAACATAAAGGTGAGGTCGCGGCTCATTTCCATCGGCTCTATCACCATAAAATAATAATTCGTCTCCAGCAATATAAGGCTGGTCAGGATCAGCACCAGGCACATGAACTTCAGTTCTTTTTCCGCCGGTGAGCAGATCAGCAATGGCACGCCAATGAGGAACAGCCCCAGGAAATGTACCTGCGTGCTTTCCCCGAAAGTGACGCCATAATACAACATGACCATACAGAAAACGAACATCAGCCCGAACTTGGCGGCTGAATATTTTTTGTTGCGGTTGAGGAGCAGGATGGAGAGGAAGCCGCTTACAAAACCCATGGCGGTAAAAAAGATGGAATAATCGCCGGACATAAGGGCGAGCGATACCCCGCAAAAGGTACACAACAAGGCAGTCAGGAAGCTAAATGAATTAACGACCATGATCTTTCTGCCATCGCCGTCTTTCATATCCGAGGATAGACCTGTTTTCTTAATGATATTAAACCATTGGCTGATCATTATTACAAACAATTGCCTGTCAGAAGTTACGCCTTTTTTCACAGTTCCTCAACACTTCTTCTGCAACAGATTTGGTTGATATTATTTTGATTATCAATAAATTAAAATTCTCAAAGGTATTTATCCGCACACATCAGCAACAAACGATTAACAAAACCCGGTTCGTTTAAAAACTGGCCCGATGAAGATCGGGCCAGGGAAATTTACTCTCCAATTTATATTTGAACTTACTGGTAATACAAATTTTGGCTCCGGCCGAAATTAATCACACAAAATGGTAAGAATTGTTAATTGGTGGTTAATAGGACTCCGAACTACCATAAAAGAACAGGTCCGGGGAGAACCCCAGACCTGTTAAATACGCTCCAATTTAACTCACTGAAAGCCTTTTACAATTGTAAATCAGCCTCAATGACAAACCAAAGGTAAAATCCTGGCCGTGGCATAAGTGTTAAAAGCTTGTTATTAAAGGAATGCGTTATTTTTCAGCGAGTTAACGGGTATTTAACGGTCTTTTTTCGAAAACCTTTCCTTTACCGGGGTTGTTTCTTAAATTGATCAACGTCAGGTCCCTGTTATGACGGCCATCAGGATATACCACCGGCAGGCAGGCTACTTTTGCGAAATAAACTCCAGCATCATGCCCTCTGTAGAAATCCTCTCGCGCATACAGTTTGCTTTTACCATCGCTTTCCATTACATCTATCCGCCTTTGAGCATCGGGCTGGGCGTGTGCCTCGTGATCATGGAAGGTATGTACCTGCGCACGGGCAATAAGATGTATGAAGACATTACCCGCTTCTGGATCAAGATCTTCGCGCTGATATTCGGCATCGGCGTGGCTACGGGCATTGTAATGGAGTTTGAGTTCGGGACTAACTGGGCTACCTATTCCCGGTACGTGGGCGATGTGTTCGGCAGTGCGCTGGCGGCGGAAGGCATCTTTGCCTTTGCGTTGGAATCGGGTTTTCTCGGCATCCTGATCTTCGGCTGGAACCGGGTGGGCAAAGGCGTTCATTTCTTTTCCACGATCATGGTGGCGCTGGGCTCCATCTTCTCCGCCATCTGGATCGTGGTGGCCAATAGCTGGCAGCAAACGCCCACCGGCTACGTGATTGAAGGCGAAGGGCTGGAAGCGAGGGCGATCATTACAGACTTCTGGGAAATGGTGTTTAATCCCTCATCCGTAGACCGTTTGTCGCATGTGCTCATCGGCGCTTTCCTCGCCGGTTCGTTCCTGGTGATGAGCGTGGCCGCCTGGTATATTGTAAAGGACCGGTTTGTAACCCCGGCAAAAGCGATGTTCAAAATAGGACTTACCGTAGCCGCTATCAGCGCACTGGCCCAGCTTTTCACCGGGCACCGCTCCGCGGAATATGTGAGCGAATACCAACCCGCCAAACTCGCGGCCATGGAAGGGCACTTCGACAGCTCAGGCGTGGCGGATATGTACATTGTGGGATGGGTGGATAAACAGTCCGGGCACACAGCCGGCATCCGCATCCCCGGCGGGCTTTCGTTCCTCACGCACGGTAGCTTCTCCGCCCCCGTTACCGGCCTGAAAGCTTTCCCTGAAAACGAACGGCCCGGCGCGGTGAACTTCGTATTCCAGACGTATCACCTGATGGTGGCCATCGGCGTGACTTTGATAGGGCTTACCCTGCTGGCTTTGTACCTGCTCTGGAAGAAAAAACTCTTTAACCGGAAATGGCTGATGACCATTTTCGTTTGGGCGGTATTGTTGCCCCAGATCGCCAACCAGGCGGGCTGGTACGCGGCCGAAGTGGGCCGCCAGCCCTGGGTGGTGTACGGCCTCCTCCGCACTTCGGATGCTTTGAGCAAAGACGTAAAGGCAAACCAGGTAATATTTTCCCTGGTGCTTTTTACATTGGTCTACACCCTTCTTTTTATCCTGTTCCTTTACCTGCTGAACAAAAAGATCCAGCATGGGCCGGCTATGACGCTCAATGAAGAAGAAGAAAGCGACGAATTCTCAAAACGTAATATCAAACAACTCCAGGCTCCTGAACATCCCTGATAAAACGAACAATTTATGGAAACAATTCTCGGATTAGATCTCCCTACTTTATGGTTCCTCGTCATTGGCGGCCTCATTACCGGCTATGGCGTGCTGGACGGTTTTGACCTGGGCGCGGGAAGTCTTCACCTCTTTTTTAACAAAGAAGAAAGCAGGCGCATCGCGCTGAATGCTATCGGGCCGGTGTGGGACGGGAATGAAGTTTGGCTGGTGATTGCCGGGGGCGCATTGTTCGCCGGGTTCCCGCTGGTATACGGCACGATCCTGTCAACATTTTATATTCCTTTTATGCTTTTCCTGGTGGCATTGATCTTCAGGGCCATCTCGATAGAGTTCAGGAGCAAAGAGCCGATGGCCTGGTGGCGGAAAATGTGGGATATCAGCTACATGGCCAGCAGCACGCTCATTACCCTGCTGCTTGGGCTGATATTGGGCAATCTTATCCAGGGCATCCCCATCGACGCAACACATGCGTTCACCGGCGATCTTTTTACTTTTTTTAACCCTTACGCCGTCCTGATCGCCTTCACCACCCTTTCCCTGTTTATGCTGCATGGCGCAATTTACCTTGTGATGAAAACGGAAAACAGGCTGTACGCCAAACTTACCGTGCTGGTGAACAATTGCAGCAAGTTCTTTATCCTTTGTTTTATACTCTCCAGCATGTCTACACTGATCTATATCCCCCATATGAGTGAGGAGTTCAAACAAAACCCCTGGTTGTTTGCCCTTCCGCTGCTCGCTGTGCTCACGGTGCTGAACATCAAAAGGAATATCGACGCCCGCAAATACTTCACCGCATTTGTCTTCTCAAGCTGCATTACGGCGATCCTGCTTATCCTGTTCGCCATCGGGCTGTATCCCAATATCGTTATTTCCACGCTGGACCCTGCCTTCAGCATCAGTATCTATGATGCTGCCTCTTCTCCCAAATCACTGAGGATCATGCTGTTGATGGCCGCCATCGGTACGCCGCTGGTGATTTCTTATACAATATTTGTTTTCTGGACCTTCAGGGGTAAAGTGAAGCTGAACGAAATGAGTTATTAGGTTAAAATGCCGGTTAAGAAGCAAAAAAGAAGCCCCGATAAGGAATTATCAGGGCTTTACCATTTAACCTAACTATATGCTGTAACAGCAACTAGTATTATAAATATCTTATTAGTTGTGTCTTTATGATTGGTTAGACGTCCTTATTTCCTAAAACATGTGCGTTGAAACATGTTTTTTTCTGTCGTCATACCATTTGACTATTTAAAAAGACTTTGGTTTAAATACGTCAAAAAGATTTCCGGGGTTTCCTTGGCGCCGGGGAAAATGTAAATTTGGCTTATGAACCGCATCGACCGCCTAACTGCTATACTTATACAGCTTCAAGGGAAAAAAATTGTGAAAGCCCAGGAAATAGCCGACCGGTATAACCTGAGCCTCCGCACCGTGTACCGGGACGTAAAAGCCCTGATGGAAGCCGGCGTGCCTATTGGTTCCGAAGCCGGCACCGGTTATTATATCGTGGATGGTTACCATCTGCCCCCCATTATGTTTAACCGTACCGAAGCCGCCGCGCTGCTCACCGGCGAAAAACTCATGGAAAAACACAGCGACCGGTCCAACCATCAGCAGTTCAGCAATGCCATGCAAAAGATCAGGGCCGTACTGCGCGGCAACGACAAAGACTTCCTCGAATCACTGGACGACAATATCGCCGTGCTGCGCAGCCCAAGGGTATCCACGGACGAGCAGTTTCCCAACCGCTTCCTGACGGACATCCAGGAAGCTGTGGCCCGCCAGCGCGTGCTGTCCATGGAGTATTATTCCTTTCACAGCGATTCCGTCAGCCGCCGGGAGATTGAGCCCATCGGCATTTTTCATATGAACAGCAGCTGGCACCTCATCGGGTATTGCCTGCTCAGGAAAGATTACCGCGATTTCAGGGCGGACCGTATCAAATCTCTCCATCTTACCGATAAGAACTTCGACAAAAGCAAGCGGATGGGCCTCCAGGAGTATATCAGCAAAGAATTCCAGGCGGAATCCGAGCAGCCTACCCTGGTAAAGATCCGGTTCTCGCACGATGTGGCCCGTTATCTCCGGGAACAGAAATATTATTACGGCGTGGTGCACGAGAAAAGTGAAGAACAGTATGTGGAGATGCATTTTATGTATAATCATCTCAGCTACTTTGCCCGCTGGCTGATGATGATGGGCAAAGGCGCCACCATCGTTGAACCCCAGGACCTGAAACAGCTGGTCCGCAAACAAATTGATGAACTGGATAAACACCACTCCTGACATAAGGCTGTCACACCCCATGGTTTTCTTTGCATAAACTGACAACTTATGCAAAAGACTGACCTTTCCAAAGAACAGAAACAATACTACCGCGCTAAAGCCGCGCCCGAACTGGTCACCATCGCCGCCGGCAATTACATTGTCGTGGAAGGCGCCGGTGATCCGGATACCAGCGATTTTAAGGCAAAGATCAAAGCGCTGTATGCGACCGCTTACAACGTCAAAAAGATCAACAAACTACAAGACAAGGATTTTAAAGTAGCCTCGCTGGAAGGCCTCTGGTGGACGGAGTGCGGCGAGCCTGTAGGCGACCGCCCGAAGGAGGAATGGCATTGGAAGCTCCAGATCCAGATGCCGTCTTTCGTAACCAGGAACGATTTCAAACAGGGCGCCGCGCTCGCCGGCAACAAAAATCTGCCGCATCTTGGTGAGCTGCAATGGGAATCCCAGCCCGCCGCCCTTGCCGCGCAGATCCTGCATATAGGCCCTTACAGCGAAGAAACACCCACCCTGCAAAAGCTGGATGAATACATTCAGCAACATCATCTTGAAGTGACGGGGGCGCATCACGAAATTTATCTCAGCGATCCCGGAAAAACCGCGCCAGGGAAATTAAAAACGATCTTAAGATTGGATGTGAAATCTTTGAGGGATTGAATGACGCTAAATTTGAAGTAATCCTGAAGCTGGAATGATCTGCTGAAACATAATACTGCAAAGCATTTAAGGGAATCGTTTCAGCATAACAGGCATTCAATTTTGAAGAGAAGCTGAGACTGCGCTGGCCGCCAGGTGTCGGGTAGTGGAAGTACTTTGTAAAGCGCAATAAAAAGTGATGGGTTATTTGTCATCTGCGCCGATGCCCAGCAGTTCTATCGCCTGGGAGGCGGCGATCTGGCTGGCGTCCTTTTTATTAAAGGCCTTGCCGGTGCAGATCAGCTCCCCGTTGAGCATGGCGCCCACGGTGAAGATGCGGCGGCCGTTGTCCATTTGCTCTTCGATCAGTTCAAACTCCAGCGTTTTGCCGTTTTTGTTAGCCCAGCCATAGAGTTTGTTCTTGTGGTTCATTTCCACGGTTTCCAGCGCCTCCAGGTCTATGTAGGGTACGAGGATACGTTTGTGTACAAACTGTTTGGTCTGGTTATACCCGCGGTCCAGGTACACGGCGCCCACGAGGGCTTCGAGGGTATTACCGAATATCTGGCTGATCTTGAGAAAGGAGTTGTATTTGTCGTAGATGGTGAGTTTGCGCAGGCCCATTTTGATGGCGATATCATTGAGCTGCTGGCGGTTCACGATCTTAGAACGCATTTCTGTGAGATAACCTTCCGTTTTGTAGGGGTACTTTTTGAAGAGATAGTCGCCGATGATGGCGCCCAGGATGGCATCGCCGAGGTATTCCAGGCGCTCGTTGCTTTCAAGGAATTTCTCTTTGCTGGAGCGGTGGCTAAGGGCTACTTCATACAACGACAAGTTACCCGGATGAAATCCGAGTAAATTGTAAAGGTCTTTGTACAAGCGCCTTTTCCCGTAGATGATCTTATATAAGAATCCTGGAAATATTTTCACACAGTCAAGGAACAAATGTTTTGAAAATAACAGAAGCATTATGCCCGCCGAACCCGAAGGTATTACTCAGGGCTGCTCTTACTTGTCTTTTTTGTGCTACGTTAAAGGTAAAGTTCAACCTGGCATCCAGTTGGGGATCGTCCGTGAAGTGGTTGATAGTGGGGGGCACAAGGCCTTCCAATATGCTCTTGATGATGGTAATGCTCTCCACAGCACCGGCTGCTCCGAGCAGATGCCCGGTCATGGATTTGGTGGAGCTGATATTCAGTTTGTATGCAGCTTCACCGAATACTTGCTGAATGGCCTTCACCTCCGCGATATCACCAAGCGGGGTGGAGGTTCCGTGAACGTTGATGTAATCTATATCTTCCGCTTGCAGGTTGGCGTCTTTTAAGGCCGCTTTCATGACATTCAGCGCTCCCAGCCCTTCGGGGTGGGGGGCGGTGATGTGATGTGCATCTGCTGTGGCGCCGCCGCCGGCGAGCTCAACATAGATCTTTGCACCGCGGGCCATTGCATGTTCGTAGCTTTCCAGCACCAAAGCGCCGGCGCCCTCTCCCATTACAAACCCGTCGCGGTCCAGGTCAAAGGGCCTGGAAGCTGTTTTCGGATCGTCATTACGCTCGCTCAATGCCTTCATGGCGTTAAACCCGCCAACACAGGGTTCATTGATGATGTTTTCCGATCCGCCGGTAATGATCATGTCCGCCTTACCGTAGCGGATGGTGTACATGGCTTCTATTATGGCGTTGGTAGCGGAGGCACATGCCGATACTACCGAAAAGTTAGGGCCTCTGAAACCATGACGCATGGATATATGCCCCGCGGCTATATCCAGGATCAGGCGGGTGATCAGGAAAGGACTGAAACGCGGGGTACCGTCCCCGGCGTGAAATTCCTTTAACTCATTTGTGAAGTTGATCATCCCTCCAACACCTGTGCCCCAAATAACACCCACCCGGTCCACATCCACAGAATTCCGGTCAATTTTGGCATCTGCCACAGCCTGGTCGGCTGCAATGACGGCTGTTTGTGTGAAAGGGTCCATCTTGCGCGCATCCTTCCTGTCCATGTACTGTGCAGGATCAAAGTCTTTCAGCTCGCAGGCAAAACGGGTTTTGAATTTGGAAGCATCAAACTGCTTGATATAATCAGCGCCGGATACACCGTTCGCCAATCCCTGCCAGAAGGCATCAACGGAATTGCCGAGCGGTGTCAGCGCGCCTAAACCTGTAACGACTACTCGTCTTGGTTGCATTAAAACAGTTCTGATTGTTGGATTATTTTACGTGTTCTTCCAGGTAAGCTACTGCCTGGCCAACAGTGGTGATAGTTTCTGCTTGTTCGTCAGGAATGGAGATGTTGAATTCTTTTTCGAATTCCATGATCAGTTCTACCGTATCCAAAGAGTCAGCGCCTAAGTCGTTGGTGAAGCTGGCTTCAGGAGTTACCTCGGCCTCGTCAACGCCTAATTTGTCAATAATGATCTTTTTAACTCTTGATGCAATGTCTGACATAATTTTAAGTGTTTTTGGTTTAAAACTTGACTGCAAAAATATAATTTTTATTCAATTGCCAAGGATATCAGTCAATTTTAACCCAGAATTTCCAATTTACTAACATCTCCGACACCCTTGTAATTCCTGCATTTAACACGCCCTTGGCAGGTTCCAGCCGATTCCATATACATGAAATCGCTCATGTCTTTTTACGTTTTATACCTCCTTTTATACTCCCTTATACCATTATATATGATGTACAACAGCCGCAACGCACTCCAATTACCCGTTATATACCATTTAAGTGTTATGACATACAAGTTGACCATTCAACCTTTTATACCACCACTTAACCACATTTAAAACCGGAACGGGAACGGCTTAACGTCCAACTATTATATTTGTCCGGTTATGAAATCACGTAACTTGCATTAAGCAGGCCCACCAGAACACTAACCCGGGCAGATATTGGCTTCTGACACGGCAAACCGGCAATAGTTAAACATATTATACTCATTTGAAACATGCGAAATAAGACCACTAGACTCGTTCTGTTATTCCTCGTACTGGCAGTCGCCGGCTTTTTTATATATAAGCTGGCAGCAAAAAGCAACAATCCTAAAGAACCCGCAGCAGCAGCAACAGTTGGCGCGGGCGGAGCCGGAGCCGCCAGGGGTGGTGCCGGAAGACCTATACTCGTTGATGCCTATGTAGTGAACCCTATCAAACTTGATGAAAACATCGAAGCCAGCGGTACCCTCCAGAGCAACGAAGAGGTGGAACTGAAACCCGAAATCACCGGGCGCATCACCAATATTTATTTTAAAGAAGGCGTAAAAGTGGGCAAAGGCACCCTGCTGATCAAGCTATATGACGGGGACATCCTTGCACAGATTCGTAAACTGGAGCTGCAGCAGCAACTGGCCAAAACCACCCTCTCCCGCCAGCAACAGCTGCTGAAGATCAACGGTATCAGCCAGCAGGATGTGGACGTAACCAGCAACCAGGTGAGCGCCTACTCTGCCGATATTGAATACAACCGTGCCCAGTTGCAGAAAACAGAGATCAGGGCGCCCTTCAGCGGTACCCTCGGCCTGCGTAATGTGAGTGAAGGCGCCATTGTGGGCCCTACCACCATCATGACCACCCTGCAACAGCTGGACCCCCTGAAAATCGATTTTGCATCCCCGGAGAAATATAAGAACGCTATCCATAAAGGTGACCCTGTTACCTTTACCGTGGCCGGCGATACTGTTAAATACCGTGGCAGCATTTATGCAATAGATCCCAAGATAGACCTGGCCACCCGCAGCGTGAAGATCCGCGCCCTCGTGCCCAACCCTACAGGCCGGCTGTTCCCCGGGTCTTTCGCCAAAACGACCATACAGCTGAAAGATAATCCGAATGCCATCATGATACCCTCTCAGGCAGTGATCCCCGGCACCCGTTTCAAACAGGTGATCGTGGCGGACAGCGGGAAAGCAAGATTCGTAAACGTGGAAACCGGCATCCGGAACGAAAGCAGCGTGCAGATCACGGACGGATTGCAGGTGGGCGACACCGTTATCACTACCGGTATATTGCAGCTCAAGCCCGGTATGCCGTTTAAATATAATAAGGTGCAGTAGTGCGTTGACTTTGTGCAACGATCATTGATTAACGCTAACAGACATTATCATGAGTTTACCTTCCATATCCCTCAAACGGCCTGTATTAGCCATTGTGATGAACATCATCATAGTGATCTTCGGCCTCGTGGGTTTCACCTTCCTGGGTGTGCGCGACTTTCCCGCCATCGACCCTCCCGTTGTGAACGTGCGCACCTCCTACCCGGGCGCCAACTCTGACATTATCGAAACCCAGATCACCGAGGTGCTCGAAAAGGCCATCAACGGTGTAGCCGGTATCAAAAACATCTCTTCCCTCAGCAGCCAGGGCAGCAGCAATATCACCGTGGAGTTTGAACTGGGCGAAGACCTCGAAGCCGCCACAAACGACGTGCGCGATAAAGTGAGCCAGGCCCAGCGGAACCTCCCGCAGGACCTGGAAGCACCGCCCGTGGTATCCAAGGCGGACGCCAACTCCGATGCGATCATCTCCATGACCGTGCAGAGCAACACGCACAACCAGCTGGAGATCACGGAATACGCCACCAACGTACTGCTGGAAAAATTACAGACCATTCCCGGCGTGAGCGCCATCCAGATATGGGGTGAAAAAAAATACGCCATGCGTATCTGGCTGGATCCTTCCCGCCTTTCCGCCTACAGCCTTACTCCCGGCGACGTGCAGGATGCACTGGCGCGGGAGAACGTGGAGCTTCCTTCCGGTAAGATCGCCGGCAACGCCACTGAACTCACCGTGCGCACCTTCGGCCGCCTCGATACGGAAGAGGAATTCAACGGCCTCATTATCAAAAACGTGAACGGAGCCGAGATCCACCTCCGCGACGTTGGCCAGGCAGTGCTGGGGCCTGAGAATGAGGAAACGCAGCTGAAAGAATCCAACATCCCGCAGATCGCGCTGGCATTGATCCCGCAGCCAGGCTCCAACTACGTTGCGATCTCCGAGGAGTTCTATAAAAGATATGAAGACCTGAAGAAGGAAATACCGGACGACTACACGCTGAACATCGCGATGGACAATACCGCCTTCATCAAAAAAAGTATCCTTGAAGTACAGGAAACGCTCATTATCGCCCTCACGCTGGTGATCCTGATCGTTTACCTCTTCTTCCGCGACTGGCTGATGGCGCTCCGCCCTATCGTGGACATTCCCGTGTCGCTGATCGGAGCGTTCTTCATCATGTACGTCTGCGGCTTTACCATCAACATCCTCACGCTGCTGGCGATCGTACTCGCCACCGGGCTTGTGGTGGATGACGGCATCGTGGTAACGGAGAACATCTATAAAAAGATCGAAGCGGGCATGCCCAAGATGCGCGCCGCCAAAGAAGGATCGGAAGAGATATTTTTTGCGGTGATCGCCACATCCATTACGCTGGCTTTCGTATTCCTTCCCATCATCTTCTTACAGGGCTTCGTGGGAAGCCTGTTCCGGGAATTCGGGATAGTGGTGGCTGGCGCCGTATTGATCTCCGCATTTGTATCACTTACGCTTACGCCGGTACTGAACGTAAAACTTGCGCGCAAAACGCATAAACATTCCTGGTTCTACGAAAAGACAGAGCCTTTCTTCAGCGGCATGGAAAACGGCTACAAACGTTCGCTGGAAGCTTTCATGAAAGCCCGCTGGATGGCATTTGTAGTGATCGCCGGCTGTCTGGCCATGATCTATTTCCTGTTCAGCAACCTGCAATCAGAATTGGCGCCGGTGGAAGACCGCAGCACATTCCGCCTGTCCGTCACCACACCTGAAGGCACCGCTTACGATGCCATGGACAAGTATGTGACCGGCCTGGTAGACTTCCTGATCGATTCCATCCCTGAAAAGAAAGTAATACTTTCCGTAACTGCCCCGGGCTTCTCCGGTGCGGGCTCCGTGAATACCGCCTTCTCTTTTGTGACACTCCCCGAGCCGCACGACAGGACCCGTTCGCAAAAGGATATCGTGAACATGGTGAACCGAAATATGTACCGCTTCCCCGCGGGCAAGGTATTCGCCATCGAACAACAAACCATCCAGGTAGGCCGCCGTGGCGGTCTCCCCGTAGCATTTGTGCTGCAAAACGTAAACTTTGAAAAACTCTCTGCCGCCGTGCCTAAATTCCTGGAAGAAGCAAGCTCCAACCCTGTATTCCAGGGTGTGGACATCGACCTGAAATTTAATAAACCGGAGCTGCGCATCTCCATCAACCGCGCAAAAGCAAGCGAGCTGGGCGTTTCTGTAGCGGATATTTCTTCTACCCTGCAATTGGCGCTGAGCAACCGCCGCTTCGGGTATTTCATCAGGAACGGTAAACAATACCAGGTAATGGGCCAGGTGTTCCGCTCGGACAGGGATGATCCTATTGACCTGCAAAGCATCTATGTACGTAATACCCGCGGCGAGGCCATCCAGCTGGACAACCTTGTGACCATGCAGGAAGAAACCAGCCCGCCGGTTATTTACCACTATAACCGTATGAAATCGGCCACTATCTCCGCGGGTCTTGCCCCCGGCAAAACCATCGGCGACGGCATCGATGCCATGAACGGCATTTACCAGAAACTTCAGAAAGAAGGCGTAATAGACGAATCGTTCGCCACCGCGCTCAGCGGCTCCAGCCGCGACTATGCGGAGAGCGGCTCCAATACCATGTTCGCGCTGTTGCTGGCGCTGGTGCTGATCTATCTCGTACTGGCCGCGCAGTTCGAAAGCTGGGTGGATCCCTTCATCATCATGCTTACCGTGCCTATGGCGTTTGCGGGCGCCTTCCTTTCACTGAAACTGTTCGGGCAAACCTGGAACATCTTCTCCCAGATCGGGGTGATCATGTTGATAGGTCTTGTAACAAAGAACGGTATCCTGATCGTGGAGTTCGCCAACCATATGCGCGATGCGGGCAAACACAAAACACAGGCTGCGGTGGACGGTTCCGTCATGCGTCTCCGCCCGATCCTCATGACGAGCCTGGCAATGGCACTGGGCGCATTGCCCATTGCGATGAGCCTTGGCGCGGCGTCTACCAGCCGTATACCACTGGGTATCGTAATCGTGGGCGGCATCATGTTCTCGCTCGTGCTCACGCTGTATGTGATCCCCGCGATCTATACCTACCTGAGCCGCAGGGGAAAAAACAGCGGGTCTGATGAAGAAACGCAGGAGCAGGAATCACCGGAAGCAGCAGCCGCTGCATCTCACGCATAAGAATCAATCGCTCCCCGAAACGGGAAACGGTAAATTGAATAAAATGAAATTGAACAGAAAATTATTGACGGGGATATTCTTTCTTCAGCTGGCCGTAAGCGCCAAAGCACAGCAGGTGCTTACGCTGGAGCAGGCGATAGACCTGGGTTTAAAGAATAACTTCGATATACGGCTGGCCCGCAACGACGCGGAAGTGGCAGCCAACGACAACGCATATGCGATCTTCGCTTTTGCACCACGCCTGAACGGCACCGCTTCCAACATCTGGACGAACACCGCTACCAAACAGGAGTTTGGCAACGGCACCAAAAGAGATACCAGCGGTATCAAAAACAGGCAGTTGCAGGCCGCTGTAAACCTCAACTGGACGTTGTTTGACGGTTTGAAGATGTTCGCCACACGCCAGCGTTTCCAGGCCATCGAAATACTGGGTGAGCTGAGTGTAAAAAACCAGGTGGAAAATTCCATCGCGAATATCATCAACAGTTATTACAACATCTCCCAGCAAAAACAACAGCTGCGCGCCCTCGCTGAGCAGATGAGCATTTCGGACGAAAGGGTGAAACTCTCGGACGCCAAGTTCCAGACCGGCCTCGCGCCCAAAACGGACTGGCTGCAGGCCAAAGTGGATTACAACGCACAGCGCGCCAACTGGCTCCGGCAGCAAACCGCCATCGAACAGAGCAAGGCCTCGCTGAACCAATTGCTGGGCATTGCGGACGGTAATCTCAATTATGACGTGAACGACAGCATTCCCGTGAACCTCGCTATTTCTTACGGCGAGATCCTGGAGAACCTGCCGAATACCAACCCGCAAATGCAGGTAGCCCGCCAGAACCTTGAGATATCAAGGCTGGTGCTGAAAGAAAGAAAAGGTGAATTTTATCCCGTGATCGCATTCAACTCGGCATACAACTTCTCACAATCCAATGCCAGCGCGGCCATCAACCAGTTCAGCCCCATCTTTAACCAGAACAGGGGCTTCAACTACGGCTTCTCCGCTACCGTGCCCATCTTCAACGGGCTCAACGCGCACCGCGCGCTGAAACAGGCCAAACTCGATATTGCCTATCAGCAGCTGTCCGTTGACAATACACAGTCGCAGGTGAACCTGCTGCTGACGAATGCGTTCAAGGATTATGAATATTATAAAATGGCTTTGACGCTGGAACAGGAAAGTGTGGACCTTGCGCGTGAAAATACCATGGTGGCGCTGGAGCGTTTCAGGCAGGGCGTGTCCACCACACTGGAAGTGAAAGAAGCCCAGCAAAGCCTTGAACTGGCTTCCTACAGGCTCATCCAGGCAAGGTACAATACCAAAGTAGCGGAAACGGAATTGCACCGGTTAAAAGGATCGTTGCTGAAATAAAATACTCTGCATTTTCAGTGCAGAGGTTTGGAATCCGGATAAGGTCCTGCTTCGATGCTGATCCTCAACATGAGTGCCCCAAGCTGGCGCAAAGCCGTCATTGAGGAGCAGCAGCGCCAAAGCGGGTGGGGCGACGAAGCCATCTCCTTCATCGAATGGATGTACTCTAATATCTGGAGATTGCTTCGTCGCGGCTCCTGCACAGATCCCCGCGGCTCCTCGCAATGACGACCTTTTCACAATGACGCCCCAAACAAGGTCAGTTCTGTGGTAGATTTTCCCGCATGACTAAAGCCCTTGCACTAAAGTGCATAGTTTTAACTAACGGCTGGGACCAATAAAAGAAATGATATTATCATTGTGAAGGAGTGGTGTCTTTCGGTAATATCCCATGCTGCTTCTGGTATTTCTCAAACGCCTGTTTGATAAATAACATCAGGTCGTATTCCGACGCGCTGAGCAGGAAATTATAAGAAGGCCGGTAACGCAACATAAAAGAGTCCAGCTCGGGGCTTTCCAGTTTGGTCATACGTTGCACCAGCTCGGGATTATAGCGGTGATCGATATGTTTTTCCTCTTCCCAGTATTTCAGCTGTTCCCCGAATGCTTCCTTGCGCCTGCGGGCTTTGCTGGGGATGAGGTAACTTAATGCCGTTATCGGGTTGGAGGGCAGCGTTTTGAGCACATCCAGCGCGCCGGGGCGTTTGTAGCCGAAGTATTTTTCATATTCATCACGCATGGCCAGCGAATCCGATTTATAGATGCGGCCGCGGATATTCACCCCCTGCAGCCCGAAGATCTGCCGTTTCATCTCCACATTTTTGGTGCTGGAAATACCCGGGACAACGACCTGCGTACGGATGTAACTGATCATGGTAAATTCGATGGTATCTCCGGGCAGGCCTTCGATGTAATAACGGCCAGACTCGTTGCTTACGGTCCCCATACTGGTGCGTTTATTCCAGATACTGACAGACGGCAGGCCCGTACGGGTGTCCGCATCGGTCACCATCCCCATCAGGCGTACCTGGGCGGCGGCTTTCTGCAAACCTGGTATTATCAACAAGGCCAGTGCTACTGCGTATCTAATCAGAACATGCTTCATACTATTCAATCAAAATTAGCGTTCCCGATTCAAAAGAAACGTTAAAAATATTTATCACACAAGCTACCCAATCCATGGATTTGCCTAAATTCGGTAAATATCACCCAAATACTGCGCCATGGCCCGAAAGATACTTTTCTGCACCCAACGTTACCTGTACCTGAAAGAACGCATTCTCAGCATCGCGCCGGCGGATTGGGAAGACGGGGCAATGACCATCCGGGACTTCCCGGACGGGGAACATTACCATCGTATAACCAGCAACGTTAGCGGAAAAGAAGCGGTGCTCATCGGCGGCACAATAGACGATAAGGAAACACTCGAGCTCTTCGACATTGCCAATGGCTGTATCCAGAACGGGGCGGCCGGCATCAGCCTTGTAATCCCCTATTTTGGCTACTCTACCATGGAAAGGGCTGTAAAATACGGCGAAATCGTGAAAGCCAAGAACCGTGCGCTCCTTTTCTCCGCCCTCCCCACCACTTCCATGGGCACCAGGGTGATACTCATAGACCTGCATGTGGACGGGATTTCATATTATTTTGAAAGCAATGTGCGCCCGGTGCATCTTTACGGGAAAACCTTCGTGCAGGATGCGGCCCTCGAAATCGCGCAGGGGCGGCCGTTTGTAATGGCCAGTACGGACGCGGGGCGCGCCAAATGGGTGGAATCCCTGGCGAACGACCTCCATGTATCCGCCGCTTTTGTATTCAAAAAACGCCTTTCCGGCGAGGAAACGGATATTACCGCCATCAGCGCCAATGTGCAGGACCAGCTGGTAATCATTTACGACGATATGATCCGCACCGGCGGCTCGCTGCTCCAGGCGGCCGCGGCCTACCGGGAAGCCGGCGCCGGCAGCATTGCTGTCATCACCACCCATGGCATCTTTGCGGGCAACGGGTTTGAGAAGATCAGGGACAGCGGCATCGTGGAAAAACTGGTGTGTACGGACACGCATCCCAATGCCCTGGGGATCAACGACCCTTTCCTGGAAGTGAAGTCCGTAGCCCCGCTGATACTCGATTATTTCCAGAACATCCCGATGTGAGTTAATTTTACGGCATGCTTACGATACGAACCATAGAATACGGCAGCTGCGATTACCACGATATGGTGGAGCTGCGGGATAAAATATTACGCCGCCCGCTGGGGCTCACGTTTTCCCCCGAATACCTGCAACAGGAAATAACAGATGTGCTGATTGGCGGGTTTGAAGAAACGAAGATCGTCGGCTGCTGCATACTCAGCCCGGTGGATGAACAAACTGTGCAGCTCAGGCAGATGGCGGTAGATAATACCCTCCAGAAAACCGGTGCAGGCAGCCGGATACTCGCCTTTGCTGAAGAACAGGCCCGCGCCGGCGGATTCTCCGAATTAATGATGCATGCCCGCAGGGAAGCGGTGCCGTTTTATGTAAAAAATGGATACGAAGTACGCGGGGAAGAATTTACAGAAGTGAATATCCCGCATTATGAAATGTTCAAACGGCTGTAATCCTTAAAAGTGGATTGCATCAGCGCGCTGAAACCGTTGCGCGCTTCTTCATTTTCAAAAGCGCTGGTGGGAATCAGGAAAAAAGTCCTTTTATCGCGGTAAATAAAAAAGAAATTCCTCGTTTCGATGATCTGGGAAAAGATTTTCCAGGGCATACTGCGTTCTCCCTGGCCGGTAGAAATGGCCATGCCTTCTTCATTGTAACGGAGGCGGATATTATCCTTAAAAGTAGCGGCTTTGTTGTAGGTTGAAACGGGTAATAAATACCAGAAAGCCCAGCCTACGACCACCATCATGGCGCAGATGCCGAGCAGGGCATTAAAATTCACTACCCTGAACAGGAAACCCGTAATGGTGGCGATCAGTAAGATGATGAGGGTATTGCGAAATACTTTGATTTCGCCCCGGCGGAGAAAGTGAAATCGTAATGCATTAATAACCTCTTCCTTATTGTAGGTGAACTGTAGTAAATGCATTCAACGAACTTACGAAATTATTTTGAAGCGGTCAAAGACATTGGTGTATCCAGGTCATCACAGGTGGATACGGGCGCATTGTTTTTACGTACGGAAGATGTTACGTTGCGTTTATCATTGAGATCGTCCTCGTTGAGACCGGGGAAGTTCTTTTTGATGAATTTCAGGTATTGCTGAAGGACCTTGGGATCTACTTTAAACGGAGCCACCACATCCTGGCCATCGTCCCCTTTCATGGGAGTATTGCTGTTTACGCGGGTTTCGTTCTGTAAATACCATTTATAGAGATCAACTATAGCCTTTTGCATATCGGCCTCTTCTACTTTTTCAACCTTGGAAGACGACTGTGGCAGCCCCCAAATAAAATCCTCTACCCTCGTAGTGGTTTTGGCTTTGGCGCCCTTGTCCGGCTTATCACCGTTGTTATTTGTTTTGTCGCCTTTATCGCCATTATGGGCGAACGCTGCAGCGGTTGTGACTGTACCCAGTAGCAACATGAACAACAGCTTTTTCATACGGGTAAGATTTAATGACCTAAAAATACAAAATAACTGAGATATTTTACGCCGAATTGACGAATAGGTACTTCTGCGGTACAAACTGCACATATCCAGGTACAAATCGTATGGCCTACCTTAAAAAGACGACCATTAGATTCAAAAGTTGCAGGTTTCCACAAAATTATTTTCCCCTGGCTCTGCTGCTCCCCCTAAACCAATCCTCCGCTTGACCAAAAGTTGGGATAAAACAATGATAATCAATACAATGATTAAATAAACATGGCTCATTTCAGGCGCCCTGCAGAGATACCTTTATCTAACAATTGCCGTAAAGCCTTACTGGTACTATCTCAGAGTAGGGATAAGGCATATATGTCCCATAGATATCCCATATATATCCCATAGATAAGGCATATCTATAAGATATGCCTTATCTATGCCTTAACTATGCTTTATAACTGACTTATAATTACTTTATCCGGGCGGATACATAGCCTGGTCATAGCTTTAAGATAACGTTGAGAAGAAGGTTAGTTGGCAGAAAGATAGGGTTACGATGGCATTTATGCCAGCTATTGGATTAAAAACGACATAAAAAGACCGGCCTGATGAGCAGGGCATTGCGTAATTTTACCGCAAATGGATGCATATATCAACTGGAGCGGCGGTAAAGACGCCGCATTTGCCCTCTGGCAGCTTCAACAGGCGCCCGGTTACCGGGTACGGCACCTGTTCACCACCCTGAGCGGGCCTTTCCGGCGGGTGTCCATGCATGGAGTGCGGGAAGAGCTGCTGGACGAGCAGGCAAGGCTCACAGGACTGCCCGTCAAAAAGGCCTATTTGCCGGAACATGCTTCCATGGAAGATTACAACCACATCATGCACGAAGCGCTGGAAGGATTCCATGCTTCAGGGATACGGTACGCCGTGTTCGGCGACATTTTCCTGGAAGACCTCCGCGCCTACCGGGAAACCCAGCTGGCCCAGGCGGGTATGGAAGGTGTATTTCCACTCTGGAAGCGGGATAGCGCCACCCTTGTACGGGATTTTATTGCTGCGGGCTTCAAAGCGGTGATCGTATGCGTAAATGCGAAATATTTGCCGGCTTCCTTTGCCGGGCGGGTAATAGATGAAACCTTCCTCGCCGATCTGCCCCCGGGAGTGGACCCCTGCGGAGAGAACGGCGAATTCCACAGTTTTGTGTTTGACGGCCCTTTGTTTGCCTCGCCCGTACCTTTTACCATCGGCGAAACGGTGGAGCGGGTTTATTCCCCAGCGGCGAACCAGGGCGGCAATTGTTATAAAGATGATGGTGATAACGATTTGAAGGAGGAAGAAACCGGCCACTGGGATACCCGTTTTTATTTCTGCGACCTTTTGCCGGCTTAGCAGGGTTAATCAGGAATGCATTTATGCTAAGACCGCCCTTTCGGGGCTTAAATCCGCATTTTCGGCACAAAATCTCTATAAAAGAACAAAAGCAATGGAATAATCCATTGCTTTCGAGAGTCATTTACTGTGCAAGAAGATTCTCGCGGTGTAGGAATATTTGGTTTTTCATAGGACAGTAACCATATAAAAAATTAATACTTTAACAAATATAAAATAAATTAAATAACTACAATCGGTTTCATTTTAATATTCAAAAACCGCAAAATTTGCCCTCATAAATGAATAATTTAAAAATGAAAGACCATTTTTTAAACGAATTCGAATAAAAAAGTATGTGTCGGGCTAAATCGGTTTTGCCATAGGCCGGTGATTTGTTAATGAAAACACGGCTTTTTGTTAATTAACGAAGGATCAGGGCACTAAACTTATCGGGTGAGGGTGATTGCGGTTAACTTTTGAGTGCATCCGGACTGCCATTGACAGCAATCTTCTTATGTTTGAAAAAATTAAACCGCTGCAAATCCGTTGTTTACATTTCTTATGACACTGCGGGCCTCCCTGGTTTCAGAAATATTTGCTTTGAAACAATTGTTAACGCCCTATCTGAAAACAAATAAAGGCAAAAGATACTATCCTCTCCCAAATCGATATTTTCTTGACGGCGCGAAAAATATGCGCAAAGTATCCCGGCGATGCGGAAAAAACGCATACGTATTTTTACGTAATCCTGCCTGTCAACCTGTTCTGAGAAATTTTAAAGGAAGAAAGAAAAAGCGTTGCAATTATTTTGCACGGCATTTGTTCCAGTTAAAATGAATGGAAATGAAGGTTTTGCTGAAACCCTTTGTGGGAAAGGGTTAAAAAGAAAAAGGGCACTTAGAAAAGCGCCCTCAATTTGTTACTATCCTATGAAAACCCTATTTGTATACAAAGGTATATCTATGTTAACTTTATTTGAAATTTTTAAACCTGAATAACAAATAATTAACAAAGTTTCTTGTCTTTCCGATCGCTACAAACCCAATACCACCGCAGATTTCAGCGGACCGTCCGTTTCCGCTTTTTTCACAAAACTTGTTAACTGCTTTTAAAGAACCTTCTTTTTTCCATCCTGCCCGATCAGCTGCAACCCATGCTGTTACCGCAATTCAGGCATTTGTAACAGGTTCCTGAACGCACGGTGATGTGCCCGCAGGTGTTACAGGCAGGTGCATCGCTTTGCATGCTGCGCATATAATCCTGTGTGCTGCTCTCCCCGCTGGAAGCCGCTACGGGTTGAGGTTTTACAGGCTTCGGCCCGGTTGCTCCGGAAGTGTTTCCCATCACACGCACATTGGATAATTCGGGTTTCACCACCGGTTCGTCCCACTCTTCTTCTCCCGTATTGCCCGGTGCATCAAGGATGTGCACGAGATCCGTCCTTCCCAGGTATTCATAACCCAGCACCCTGAAAATGTAATCGATCAGCGATGTGGACGACTTGATATTCGGGTGATCCACCATACCGGCGGGCTCAAAACGCGTGAATACGAACTTGTCCACGAACTCTTCCAGCGGCACGCCGTACTGTAAACCTACGGACACCGCTATCGCGAAGCAGTTCATCAGGCTGCGCAGCGTGGAGCCTTCCTTGGCCAGGTCTATAAAGATCTCCCCGAGTGTTCCGTCGTTGTATTCGCCGGTGCGCAGGAATATCGGTTGGCCGCCCACTTTCGCTTTCTGCGTGAATCCGCGGCGTTTCCCGGGCAGTGTTTTTCTTTCCACAATGCGGGACAGCGCGCGTTTCAGCGAGGTATCCGAACTGGCGATCATACGTTTATTCAGCTCTTCCAGCAGCTCATCGATCGTGAGTTTGTTCATCTCGATGATCTGGCCGGCAGCTTCTGCCACGGGCTCTGTGGTGTCGGCGGATTTTTTCTTTTTGTCGCTTTTGTTGCTCAGCGGCTGGCTCAGCTTGGAGCCGTCGCGGTAAAGCGCGCAGGCTTTGAGGCCCAGTTCCCAGCTCAGCTTGTATGCGTCTGCTATTTCTTCCACCACCGCTTCATTCGGCAGGTTGATGGTTTTGGAGATGGCACCGGAAATGAACGGCTGCGCGGCTCCCATCATGCGGATGTGGCCGTGGGCATGAATGTACCTTTCTCCTTTTTTGCCGCATTTATTAGCACAGTCGAACACGGAAAGGTGGGCATCTTTGAGGTAAGGAGCGCCTTCCACGGTCATGGTGCCGCATACGTAGTCGTTTGCGGCATCCATCTGCTCGTCTGTAAAGCCCAGTTCGTGCAGCAGGCTGAATTCCAGGCTGAAATACTGTTCGGGCTTAAATCCGAGCCTTTGGAGGCATTCCTCGCCCAGGGTGTATACGTTGAACACAAAGGCGATATCGAAAGAAGATGCCACAGCTGTGTCCAGCTTTTTGATCTCTTCCGCGATAAATCCTTTTTCGCTCAGGCTCTGCGGGTTGATGTAAGGCGCGCCGGCAAAGCTGCCCGTGCCTTTAGCATAATCCACGATCGCCCTGACTTCATTTTCTTTATATCCCAGGTGCTTCAGCGCGGAAGGAATGGATTGATTGATGATCTTGAAATAACCGCCGCCGGAGAGTTTTTTGAACTTCACCAGGGCAAAATCGGGCTCTACGCCGGTGGTATCGCAGTCCATCACCAGCCCGATAGTGCCGGTGGGGGCTATCACGGTGGCCTGCGCGTTGCGGTAGCCGTGTTTTTCTCCCAGCTTTACAGCGTCGTCCCAGGCTTTTGTAGCCGCTTTCAGCAGGTAATCGGGGCAATATCTCGCGTTGATGCCCTGGGGCTTTATTTCGATCCCTTCGTAGGCTTCGGCGGCATCATAAGCAGCCGCACGGTGGTTGCGCATTACGCGCAGCATGTCTTCCTTATTCTCCTCGTATTTCGGGAAAGCGCCGAGGTGCGCGGCTATTTCGGCCGAGGTTTTATAGGACACGCCGGTCATAATGGCCGTGATGGCGCCTGCAATGCCCCTGGCCTCTTCGCTGTCGTAAGCAATACCGCTTACCATGAGCATGGAGCCAAGGTTTGCATATCCCAGGCCCAGCGTACGGTATTCGTAGCTGAGCTGCGCCACTTCTTTGGAGGGGAACTGGGCCATGAGCACGGAGATCTCCAGCACGGTGGTCCACAGTCTTACGGTGTATTCAAATCCCGGAACGTCGAACAGGCTTTTTTCGTCGTCGAAGAAGCGGCGAAGGTTTACGGAAGCCAGGTTACAGGCCGTATTGTCCAGGAACATGTATTCGGAGCAGGGGTTGGACGCGTTGATGCGGCCGCCCTGGGGGCAGGTATGCCATTCGTTGATGGTGGTATCGTATTGCGTGCCGGGGTCCGCGCAGCGCCAGGCCGCATAGGCGATCTGGTTCCAGAGGTCCGCGGCTTTCACGGTTTTCATCACTTTCCCGTTCATACGGGCTTTCAGCTCCCAGTCCGTGTCTGCTTCCAGGGCATGGAAGAAACTGTTCGGGATACGCACGGAATTGTTGGAATTCTGGCCGGAAACGGTGCGGTAGGCATCGCCTTCGTAATCGGAGGAATAACCGGCGGCGATCAGGGCGCCCACCTTTTTTTCCTCTTCCACCTTCCAGTTGATAAAGTCCAGTATTTCGGGGTGATCCAGGTCCAGGCAGACCATTTTGGCCGCCCTGCGGGTAGTGCCGCCGGATTTGATGGCGCCGGCTGCCCTGTCGCCTATTTTGAGGAAACTCATCAGGCCGCTGGAGGTACCGCCGCCGCTGAGCTTTTCGCCCTCCCCGCGGATGTGGGAGAAGTTCGTGCCCACCCCGGAGCCGTATTTAAAGATGCGGGCCTCGCGTACCCAGAGGTCCATGATACCGCCATCGTTCACCAGGTCGTCGCTCACGCTGAGGATAAAACAGGCGTGGGGCTGCGGTCTTTCGTATGCGGAGGTGGATTTTTCGAGTTTGCCGGTCTTCTGTTCCACGTAATAATGCCCCTGGGGCTTTCCTTTGATGCCATAACTTTCATGAAGGCCCGTATTGAACCACTGGGGGGAATTGGGCACACAGGCCTGGTTCAGCATACAATAAGCAAGCTCTTCGTAAAACACCTGCGCATCGGAGGAGGATGCGAAATAACCATATTTTTCGCCCCAGACCCGCCAGCAGTTCGCCATGCGGTGAACCACCTGTTTCACGGAGGTTTCACGGCCTGAGGAGCCATCCGGCTGCGGTACGCCGGCTTTCCGGAAGTATTTCTGAGCCAGGATGTCCGTGGCTATCTGGGACCATGCCTTCGGCACTTCAACATTGTTCATTTCAAACACAACATCCCCGCCCGGGTTGCGGATGATGGACGTGCGCATGTCATATTCAAACTGATCGTATGGGCTAACACCTTCGCGGGTAAAGTGACGGGAAAACGCCAGACCGCCAGCCTTATTAACTTGATTTTTCATGCCCTGGAGATTTTAACAGGATTAAACAAAATTGATTCCGAGTATCACTTTGGAGTGGGATTACTAAAATAATTTTAAATGTTTTTTATGCCAATTAGTCTTATCCACAGCCTGTGCATAAGGGCGTATTAACAAACTACTGCTGTTAGGCTCCTTAAAAGGGTCCATTTAACCTCAAATCAGTTGCAAAATCAATACCATGCATATTTATTTCACCCTGTGCCTTATTAGAAAAAAATTTATACATTTGCCTCAACCGGAACAATGCAAAATTAATGTACAGAAAAATATACAGTTCCTTTATCGAGAGAAAGGCAAAAGGTATAAAGTCATTCGCAGTTCTGATAGACCCTGACAAGGTTACGCCTACCGGGATAGCTGATCTGACTGCCAAATGCACTGAAGCAAAGGTTGATTATATTTTCTTGGGAGGAAGTCTTGTGATCACCAACCATCTCGATGAGGTGGTTCAGCAGATCAAGGCTACCTGCTCAATTCCGGTGATATTATTCCCCGGCAGCCCGTCGCAGGTATCGCGGTATGCCGATGCTTTGCTGTATCTCTCCATGATCTCCGGCCGTAATGCGGATATGCTCATCGGCCAGCACGTGGTTTCAGCCGCCGCTGTTAAAAAGAGCGGCCTGGAAGTGATTTCCACGGGTTATATGGTGATAGACGGCGGCGCTCCTACCACTGTTTCCTACATCAGCAACGCAACGCCCATCCCCGCGGACAAAGACGATATTGCCATGTGTACCGCCATGGCGGGCGATATGCTCGGCCTGAAGGTGATCTATATGGACGCCGGCAGCGGAGCGCGCAAGCCCATCACCGAATCCATGATACACCGCGTGGCCAGCCAGGTGGAAGTACCTGTGATCGTAGGTGGCGGCATCCGCGATGCGGAAAAAGCCTATCTTAATTGTAAAGCCGGCGCAGACATCATTGTGGTTGGCAACGCCATCGAAAAAGATATATCACTGATCCGCGAGATCGCGGAAGCCGTACACAGCGCGCCGGTTAAGGCCTCGCGTTAACCTCCTCCCGCTTCTTATCCCTGCCTGTTATACCTGTCAAAAAAATTTATTGCCAGGCTGCAAGAAAGTGCTAAAATAATTGCAGAGGTTGCATATCTTGTGCATGATTTAAACCAACCAGTATTTTTTACCGGCACCCCCTAACGTGCGGTGAGCATCGTGAATAGAGACGGGAAACCCAGGTATATAGCAGCATTTTCATCCTTTTGTTTACACAACCTTCCATATTCCAGTAAATCTTATAATCGGGCTAGTAATCTATATCCGCCGCCAGGTGGCAATAAAGGCATGTGTGTCTTTATGGCCATTATGGCCTTTTTTCATAAGCATAATTTAACGGGCTGTTCTTTTCAGGATAGCCCTTCTTTTTTGTTGAAACCCCGCCACAGCAAAGCTTCTTCGCATAGCCCGCCGCTAAAATAAAAAGGGGAAAGACCACCGCCTCCCCCCTTTTCCAGGTACGTTTATATTTCTTTTCCCGTATCCGTCAATCCGGTTTACAGGTATATCCAGCCTCTTTGCTCAGAGGCTCATCATTTCCTTGAATTTCACCGCCTGCCTGCGGCTCACCTCTATCTTTTCACCGCCACGCATCTCCAGCAGCAGCCCGCCGTTGAAGTAGGTGTCTATCCTTTCTATCATACGGAGGTTCACAATATGCTTGCGGTTTGCCCGGAAAAACACCCGTTCGTCCAGCCTTTCCTCCAGCGCATTCAGCGATTTCAGGATCAGGGGTTTGTTTGTTTCGAAATACACCCGGGCATAGTTGCCCACGCTTTCAAACAGGCGGATCTCCTGCAGTTTTACAAACCAGCAGCGGTCCCCGTCTTTTACAAACACCTGGTCGTTTTCACCGAGAATGTTGCGGATACCGGATGCGGCTGCAAGGCGTTCTTTTTCGTCCACCTGGTGCAGCTTGTGGATCGCGTCCGCCAGGCGTTTGGGCTCTATGGGCTTCAGCAGGTAATCCAGCGCGTTATATTCGAATGCTTTGAGGGCATATTCATCGTACGCGGTGGTAAAGATCACCTGGGGCGTTCTTTCCAGCTCGGCCAGCAGGTCAAAACCGGTCTTGTCCGGCATCTGGATATCCAGGAACAGGAGGTCCGGCCGCAGCGATTCTATCTTTTCCATGCCGTCTTTCGCATTCACCGCTTCCCCAACCACCACTATCTCCGGGTGGTCCGCCAGCAGCTTCTTGAGCTCGCTCCTGGCCAGTCGTTCATCGTCTATGATCAATGCTTTTTTCATGATACAGTCTGTCTTTTTCGGTTGATGATGAGTTTTTCGTCCAAAAGACGCCTTAAATATACTGAAATTCAGATGGTTAGAGTATAGGCATCAGCACTTTGGCCTCCACCATTGCATTATCCAGGTTATAGATCTCGAAAGATGCTCTTTTGCCAAACAGGATGCCCAGGCGCTGCCGGGTACTTGCCAGGCCAAATCCGTTGCCGTTCAGATCTTCGACGATCTGCCCCGTGTTCCGGATCGTGATCTCGTGGCGCATATCGTGCACATGCGAGCCTATCAGTATCAGCCCCCCGTTCACTTCCCTTGAAATGCCGTGTTTGATGGCGTTTTCCACCAGGGTCTGCAACATCAGCGGCGGTACGGGCAGCTCCAGCGTTTCCGGATCTATGTCGTACTGCACTTTCAGCCGCTCTTCAAACCGGATATTCTCTAATGCAAGATAATCTTTTACGATGCTCAGTTCGTTTTCCAGGCTCACCGTCTCGGCTTTGTCCGCCTGCATGGAGTTCCGCAGGATATTGCTGAGCTCTGTGATGGCGGTGCGCGCGCGGCGGGGATTTTCGTCCACCAGCGCCCGGATGCTGTTCAACGCATTGAAAATGAAGTGCGGGTTCAGCTGGCTTTTGATCGTTTTCAGCTCCAGCGTGCGCACGGTGGCTTCCAGTTTCAGCTGGCCCACCTGGGAGTTGCGGCTCTCTTCCACATAATGCCAGAGGAAATAGATCCCGGCCCAAAGGGCCATGAACATCGTCTGGGAAAAGAAAGCCCTCAGCCAGCTGTCCTTAAAGTCGCCCTCCGGCGGGGCCGGCAGGATAAAGTGTGAAATGCAGGCCAGGAGGAACGAATCAAGGATCGAACATACGAGAATACCGAAGAAAAAGTAGATCGCCACGTTTTCAAAGGGCTTCTCGATCCATTTGTATTTGACGATAACTGCTCTGAAAGCATGTGTTACGAGTATGCCCAATATTGAATAGGAAAGGATGTACAGCACCTGCGTGCCGTCGATCTGGTAGAAAAAAAAGCCGAAGAACAAGAAAAGAAAGGCATTAGCTCCCCACCCGAGTATCTGGCACCACCAATATTTTGATATGCGTTTAAACATTCATGAAAAGTTAGCAAAGTCTTGCGATAAACTCCGCATCAGTTCAAAAATACCGACTGCCCAACAGGCGGGGAACCCAATTTTTATCAATGGTTGTACAGGCGTTTAAATGGGAGGCCTCGGAATAAGCGTAAAAACTTGTATTTTTGGGCATTAAACCCTAATGCTGATATGGAAATTACGGCCGGTCAATTACTGAGCCAGATCGAATACCCGTCTGATCTGCGAAAATTGAGCAAGGAACAACTGCACCAGGTGTGCGATGAGTTGCGCCAGTTCATTATTGACGTAGTGAGCGTGCATGGCGGCCACTTTGGGGCCAGCCTGGGTGTGGTGGAGCTTACCGTAGCGCTGCATTATGCATTTAATACGCCTTACGACCAGCTGGTGTGGGACGTAGGCCACCAGGCTTACGGGCATAAGATCCTCACCGGCAGGAAAAACGTGTTCCATACGAACCGGAAATATAAAGGCATCAGCGGTTTCCCCAACCGCGGCGAAAGCGAATATGACACTTTCGGGGTAGGCCACTCCAGCACCTCCATCGGCGCGGCGCTGGGCATGGCCATTGCCTCCAAAAATAAAGGCGAGCACGACCGGCAGCACATTGCCGTGATCGGAGACGGCGCCATGACCGCCGGGATGGCTTTTGAAGCGCTCAATCACGCCGGCGTGTCCAATGCCAACCTGCTGATCATCCTGAACGACAACTGCATGTCCATAGACCCGAACGTGGGCGCCCTGAAAGAATACCTGACAGACATCACCACTTCCCATACCTACAACAAGTTCCGCGACGACGTATGGAACCTGCTGGGGAAGCTGCCCGTCGGTAAAAACTTCACCAGGGACATGGCTTCCAAACTCGAAGCCAGCGTAAAAGGCATGGTGTCCAAATCCAGTAACCTGTTCGAAAGCCTCAACCTGCGCTACTTTGGCGCGATCGACGGTCATAATATCACCAAACTGGTGGACACCCTCCAGGACCTTCGGGACATTCCCGGGCCCAAACTGCTGCATATCAACACCACCAAAGGCAAAGGATATGCGCTGGCTGAAAAGGACCAGACCAAATGGCACGCTCCCGGCCTGTTCGACAAGATCACCGGCGAGATCTTCAAAAAGGTTATCGAAACGCCTCAGCCGCCTAAATACCAGGACGTTTTCGGCCATACCATCATTGAGCTGGCCGAACTGAATAAAACCATCATGGGCATCACGCCCGCCATGCCTTCCGGCTCCTCCCTCAAATGGATGATGGAGAAAATGCCGGACCGCGCGATAGATGTCGGCATCTGCGAGCAGCACGCCGTTACACTCTCCGCGGGGCTTGCCACGCAGGGCATGACCGTATTCTGCAACATTTACTCTTCTTTTATGCAACGGGCTTACGACCAGGTGGTGCACGATGTGGCCATCCAGAACCTGCCCGTGATATTCTGCCTGGACCGTGCGGGCCTGGTAGGGGAAGACGGCGCCACCCACCACGGCGCTTACGATATCCCTTACATGCGCTGTATTCCGAACATGGTCATCAGCGCGCCCATGAACGAAGAAGAGCTCCGCAACCTGATGTACTCCGCGCAGCTTCCCTCTAACAAATCTCCTTTTGTAATACGTTACCCGCGCGGCGAAGGCGTAATGCCCGACTGGCGCAGGCCATTCGCCCAGATAAAAGTGGGCACCGGCCGCAAGATCCAGGACGGCAGGGACGTTGCTATTCTTTCCATCGGCCACCCGGGCAACTTTGTGACCGAGGCCATGAAAGAACTGATGACGGACGGCCTGCAACCCGCGCATTACGACATGCGGTTCGTGAAACCGCTCGATACAGAAATGCTGCATGATGTCTTCCAGCGTTATGACCGTGTGATCACCGTTGAAGACGGTGCGCTCCAGGGCGGCTTCGGCAGCGCGGTGCTGGAATTTATGGCAGACAATGATTACAAAGCGGAGATCAAACGCCTCGGCATCCCGGACCGCCTGATCGAACATGGCAAACCCACCGAGCTGCAACGCGAAGCAGGTTACGACGCCACTGCCATCGCTTCAGCCGTGCGCGAAATGCTCGGCAGTAAAATAACCGTTCACTCCAGCTTATAAAGGCCGTATACGTCCCGGGGCTTTCGTTCCGGGACGCTATCTACCATGCGCGACCTCTACATACAACTACGCATTACCCGCATCATTCCGGAAACACCGGATACCTTCACGTACCATCTTGAAAGCGCCGATGGAAAACCGGTAAAATACCAGGCCGGGCAGTTCCTCACTTTTCTCGTACAGCTGCATGGCACGGAATACCGCCGCTCCTATTCCCTCAGCTCCACACCCGGGATAGACGATTTCCTGGCGGTGACCGTCAAACGGATCGCCAACGGGGAAATATCACGCTACATCCTCCGCACCTGGATGGTGGGTGACGAGATCACTTCCCTCCTGCCCTCGGGCCGTTTTACGCTGGACAGTGCGCCGGATACCCAAAGGGACATCGTGATGCTGGGCGCCGGCAGCGGCATCACGCCACTGTTTTCCATCCTTCAGCAGGCATTACATGTGGAGAAAGCCGCCCACATCACGCTCATCTACAGCAACCGCGATGAAAAGAACACAATCTTCCGCGAGCGCATCCTTGCGCTGCAATCCCGCTTCCCGGACCGTTTCACCATCGTATGGCTGTTCAGCGACCCCGCGAATACCACGGGCGTATACCGCAGGATGAGCAACAGCCTGCTGGAAATGATCGCGCCGAAACACCTGCAATACCCACGCGAGCTGGCCGGGTTTTACATCTGCGGGCCGGCGGAATATATGCGGATGGCACAGTTCACACTTACTTTCATGGGCTTCCGCGAAGATCAGCTGCGTAAAGAAAATTTCGTCGTGAACACCGAGGCAAAAATTGCGCGCGTACAGATCCCGCAGGATACCACGCTGAAACAGGTGCATTTAAAACACCAGGGGAACATACAGATACTGGCCGTACCGGGCAACGAAAGTATCCTGCATGCCGCTTTAAGACAACACGTACAACTGCCGTACAGCTGTAAGGGCGGCGTTTGCGGCTCCTGTATCGCCACCTGCACGGGCGGGAAGGTCTGGATGTCTGTAAACGAAGTACTTACGGAAAAAGAGCTGGCCAAAGGGCTTGTGCTCACCTGCACAGGGTATGCGCAAAGCGATGAGGTGACGCTTGAATGGTGATCTACCCGGCAACAGGCATCAAACAAATTTGTCCTGAAACCCTTTCCAGACGCGAACTTGGCCAGTTCTCCGAATTTCACTACATTCAGTGAATCAAACAACAAAGATGAGCCATACCGCGCTGAAAACAGCCAGTCTTTTCCTGATCTGCGGGCTTGTATGGCTGGCCGGCTACAACCGCTTACTGGTGAGGCTTACGACTTTCTTCCCGCGCACGCATCCGGGTTTATTACAGTACTTCATGAACGCAGCATTTATTGCCGTTTCCGCGGTGCTGATCTACCTGGTGATCCGTCATGATTTTTCACGCAACAATGCCTACTTTTCCCAATACCGTCATTTGTTTTATGAACATCCCGTCCCGATGTGGATCTACCAGTGGGGTACTTTAAAATTCCTGGCGGTGAACGATGCCGCCGCAAAAAAATACGGCTATACCCGGAAAGAATTTGAAAAGATGGACATCCTCTCCATCCGCGACCCGTCCTCCATTCCCGCTGTGCTGGCGGATGTGAACAGGACCAATAAAAACATCGACTACCGCGGCATATGGCAGCATAAAAAGAAAAACGGCGAACTGTTTTACGTGGAATTGTATTCGCATTACACGCGTTACAATGGCAAAGAAGCGCGTATCGTGATGGCGATAGACATTGATTCTGAAGTACGCAGTACCATCAGGGCGAAAGACATCGGCACGCGTTATGAGCTGCTGGCGCAGGTTACGCAGGATTGTATCTATTACTAGGATCTGCCTTCAGGTCGGGTTACGCGCAACCACGGGCCGATGTCCATGTTCGGGTTTAAAGAAGAAGATATTATTGAACATGTGGATTGGTGGAAAATAAATGTTCATCCCGAAGATATCACGGAAGTGATGGCGTCTTATGAAGACAAGGTGCGCAACAAAGATATACATTGGAATACGGCATACCGTTTTCGTTGTGCGGACGGGAGTTACAAATACGTGCTGGACCGCGCGCATATCCTGTACAATGAGCAGGGCGAGGCCGTGCGGGTGATAGGCGCCATACAGGATGTGGACGACGCCATGCGTCACCAGAAAGAGCGCAGGCAGTTCATCAGCCGGCTGCAGGAGCAGAATGAAATGTTGAAGGAAATTGCCCGCATCAATTCACATGAAATACGCAGGCCTGTGTCCAACATTCTCGGCATTATGGCTATGCTGGACCTTGAAAAAAATGAACCTGCCCTGAACGCACAGCTGTGCGCGCTATTGCGGCAAAGCACTGCAGAACTGGATGCCACCCTTTTCAGGATACGGGACAAACTGCAGCAAATGAGAGAATAAAAAAGCCAGGCTACCGGAATGATTCAAACCGGGAAAAATCACCTTTCAGCTCCTCGTGTAATTTGTGAAATACCTGCATCCGGTCATTAAGCCGGTCGTAGTCGTCTACAGGCCTGTCGTGATGGATAATTGCCGGGCGGCCGTAACCCATAAACTTTGCGGATTGTTTGAGATCGTGGAACATTTCATCGGCCACTTCCAACTGGCGGATGAACTGGTTTTGAAAGTGCTCGATTTCCACCATTCTTTCATGGTTGGCCTGGCGGGAGCCGGCCATTTCTTCCAACCTGCTGCGCATAGTACGCAGGCTGCCGCGTACATTATCTACTTCGCCTTTCCAGGCGCTCAGCTGTGCCTGCAGGTCAGATGACTGTGTTGGTACTTCCATGATATATTGATTTAAGTTAAATGTTGACGAACGGTAGCATCATAACATCCATTCTTTTAAGTCAATATGTCCATTCCCTTCAATCTAATTTACGACACTTTTTAATACGGGAAAAAGAAACCCGGTGGAATTTATCCACCGGGCTGATGCGTTTCTATACGGCCATGGGCAAGTCCATGAGCAGGAATTCGGTATCCTCTAATGTTGTAACATTCAATTTTTCGAGCCCGGAAACGGCAATAGCATCCCGGGCCTGGAGCGTTTCGTTACCCGCCTTCAGGCTGCCGGAAAGTACCAGCAGGTAAAGGCCGTTGCCTTCCAGTTTCGGTGAATATTCAAAGCTCTTGTCTTTATCAAATTTGCCCAGGCTGAACCAGGCATCCTGGTTGATCCAGAGGGCATCGGTGTTCTCTTCAGGCGATACGACCACCTGCAGTTTGTTCTGCCGCTCAGCGGGGTCAAATGTTTTTTGTTCGTACCGGGGCGCGATGTCGCGTTTTTTGGGGAAAAGCCATATCTGCAGGAATTTCACCGGTTCAGTCCTGGACGCGTTGAACTCTGAGTGTTCAATGCCGGTGCCTGCGCTCATGATCTGCACATCGTGCTGGTTGATGATCTTGTGGCGGCCGGTATTGTCCTTATGTTCCAGCGCACCCGTCAGCGGTATGCTGATGATCTCCATGTTGTCGTGCGGGTGCGCGCCAAAGCCCATGCCGCCTTTCACCGCATCATCGTTCAGTACGCGCAGTGCGCCGAAGTGAATGCGTTCGGGGTTGTAATAACCGGCGAAGCTGAAAGTGTGGTAAGACTGCAACCAGCCGTGATCTGCAAATCCGCGGGTGTTTCCGCGATGAATAACTGTTTTCATAATGTCCTCCTGTATTTTCTATTGCAAAGATCAGCATAATGCGGGCGCCGATCAATGGACATTCCGGTTAAAAAGGTGGACTATTATTGTTGTTCCGGGCGGGCTTTATAAAACCTTTCAAACCTAGTGGTGTCAATGGTTTCAGGCAGCCATGACTGAGCGGAAAAAACAAAGGCCGGATACAGCTTTACGCTTGTCCGGCCTTTGGTATGCTGTATGCGGAAAATGGTCTACGCCAGTTTCGCATCCATGGTGATCTCGGTGTTGAGCAGTTTGGAAATGGGGCAGTTCAGCTTTGCGTCTTCCGCCATTTCAGCAAACTTGGCCGCATCCAGGCCGGGTACGCTGGCAGTTACTTCCAGGTGAATGTTCGGGATCGCGCCCGCTTCGAAAGTAACGATGCTTTTGGTATCGATGCTGGTGGGGGTGAGGCCCGCGCCGGAAATGATGAAGCTGAGCTTCATGCTGAAACAGCCCGCGTGCGCAGCTGCGATCAGCTCTTCTGGATTGGTGCCGATGCCGTCTTCAAAACGGCTGGAAAAAGAATACTGGGTATCTTTCAGTACGCCTGTCTGTGTGGAAACCGTGCCATTCCCTTCTTTACCGGTGCCTTTCCAATTGGCGGTTGCGGATCTTTTCATGAGTCAAAATTTTTTATTTGGGTGAATTGTGAACGATAAGAGGTCTTAAAATTAATGAATTGAAAGCAAAAAAACCGGGCGAATTGCTTCACCCGGTTTTACCTAAAACCCTGACAACCTTTCTACACTAATTTCACAAACTCTTCCGGGGCCTCTCTTCTTTTTCCCCGTTTGCTGCGTTTTGCTGCCGTCCGCGCTGTTATCAACCGCCTCAAATCATCCCTGTGCGCAGGCTCCTGTCTTTTAGCCTTCATAATTTTTCTCATCAGCAGCCACGTTGAATCCTTTCTGCCGGGCTTACGTCAATTCCTTTCACCGCGCTGGCGGTAAGGGTTTTAATTTTTTGTTAAGCTTGTTTTACCATCTGCACACCGAGGATGAGACGTACCTCATCGCTCACTACCAGGCCGCCCGCTTCTGTGGTGGCGCTCCAGGAAAGACCGAAGTCTTTACGGTTGATCTTGCCGGTCAGCTCAAAGCCTGCTTTGGTCTGGCCCCAGGGGTCCACGGTGATGCCGTTGTAGTCCACGCTCAGCTCTACGGGTTTGGTTACGCCGCGGATGGTGAGATCGCCTTTCAGCACAAAGTTCTCCGCATCTTTTTTCTTCACTTCGGTAGAGGTGAAGGTTACTTTCGGGTGATTGGCGGCGTCAAAGAAGTCTTCGCCTTTCAGGTGTTCGTCTCTCTGTGCGTTTTTGGTGCTCACGCTTGCCACGTTGGCTTCGAAAGAAATTTTCGCATCGGAAAAATCTTCCGCGCCTGCTTCAACGGTGGCGTCATATTCTGCAAAGTGACCTGTCACGTTGGTGATCATCAGGTGTTTCACTTTAAATTCGATTTCGCTGTGTAAAGGATCAATTTTCCAGGTTGCCATTGTGTTTAGTTTTTTGATTTTTTTTTGTGAAATGTTTATCAGGATCTAATTCAGGTGTCCCATTTTGCCGTTGTTGTAATCATCCACGGCCTGTATGATGTCTTCTTTCGTATTCATCACAAAAGGACCGTAAGAGAATACCGGTTCGTTGATCGGCTCGCCGTTCAGCACCAGCAGGGAGGCATCGGTGAGGGCGGTAACGGTGATCACATCGCCTTTTGTTTCAAACACTGCTATTTCCACGCCTTTGGCGGTATGTGTATCGTTAAAACGCGCTTCGCCTTTCAGCACCACGATGCCGGTGTTATACCCGTCGGGCAGCGGCAGTTCTATGTTTTTGCCTGCCTTAAGTTGTACATCGAACAAGTTGAGCGGTGTAAAGGTTTTTGCAGCCCCTTTTTGTCCATCAAATTCCCCGGCAATGACACGGAGGTAACTTCCGTCTCCCAGGTCCGCAACGGGAATGTCTTTCTTTTCGAGGCCCTGGTAGCGGGGAGGGTCCATTTTATGGGCTTTGGGCAGGTTTACCCACAGCTGCACCATTTCCAGGGTACCGCCGTTGCGGGTGAATTCGCTTTCGTGTTTTTCTTCGTGTACCACGCCCGAAGCCGCCGTCATCCATTGTACATCACCAGGCCCTATTTTACCGGAGTTGCCGCCGGAATCCCTGTGCTCCAGGGCGCCCTGGTAGGCGATGGTGACTGTTTCAAAGCCCCTGTGCGGGTGCTCGTCCACGCCACGGGGTGCGTCTGAAGGGGGGAAATAATGAGGCGCAGCATAGTCGAGAAGGAAAAAAGGGCTGAGCTGCCTGTTGCCGATGCGGTTGCCGTTCGGGAAAAGGTTCTGCACCTTAAATCCGTCGCCCACCATATGTTCCTGGGCGCCTTCATAAATTTTTGCTACTTGTTTGGTTTGTTTCATATTGTGTATCTCCTTAAAGACAACACAAAATTACATGTTGCAACACCTAATAGAAATGGATAGAATGAGTTAAACGGTGTACTTTTTTTATTTCGCCGTGCCTGGTTTTATAAACGACTGATAATCAAAAGTGAAAACACCTCCGTAGTAGTATATTAACACCAGGGTCATTATCGGGAGGATACAGGGAAGTTGAAGCGTAGCTGGAGGAAAGGCGGACATGAGGTGGAGATGAGGCGGACTTGATCAGGGGTTAAAAAGTACAGGCTCCCGATGGAAGCCTGTACTAAATTGAAAATCAATACGTTCTATACCTTCGCCAGTTCCTTGAACTCTGAAGGGGATTGGCTGGTGTACTTTTTAAAGAAGCGGGAAAAATAATGCGGGTCTTCAAAACCCAGCTTGTAAGCGATCTCTTTGGCTGTGAGGTCCGTATTGTAGAGATAACGTTGTGCCTCGAGTATTACGCGGTTGCGGATATGCTCCCCCGCCGTGATGCCGGACAGTTGTTTGCTGATCTCGTTCAGCAAAACGGGCTTTATATGCAATAATGAGGCGTATTCGGACACGTTCTTCAGCTCCTTATACTTTTGCTCTATCAGCGTCTTAAAGTTCATAAAAAGGGCACTGTTGTGCTTTGCCTGGTATTCCGGGATCACTGCTACCGGCATGGTCGTATTGCGGGAAGCCACCACGAGGAAATACTGCAGCAGGTTCTGGAAAGCCACCCCGTAATTGGGCGCTTTGTTCTCAATCTCGCGCATCATGCGCTGCACGAGCCAGTCCAGCTCTTTTTCATCGTCGGATTCGGTCAGGTCGATCACGGAGCTGAAAGCGTCGTTCACAAAGAGCCCTTTGCGCACGCTTGCCATGTCCGACTGGTCGCTGGGGCACATCAGGGAGTCGTGAAAGGCGATCATATAACCGTCCACTTTCTCGGAGAGTTTCAGCTGGTGCACCTGGCCGGGCGCCAGGAAAAAGAGGGTATTGCGTTTCACGACATGGGTGACCATATCGATCGTATGGGTCAGTTCCCCTTTTTTGATCCAGTAAATAGTATAGAAATTATGCCGGTGTGGGGCGTTCTGATGTTCAAAAAAAGCGCAGCCCAGGTTGCAGAGTGTGGACACGCTGAACTCATACTGCTCATCGGCCACGTGGCCGTATTCTGATAGTGAAACTATCTCTATCTGTTCTTTTTTGTCCGCCATATGTTTAATCTTCAAATACCACGGGAACATCTTCCGGTCTTTCGGAAGGGTCCACGTAGTCGATGATGAAATTATTCCGGCCTTCGCCCACCATAATGCTCAGGTATTTCGCCTGTACCAGCTCCAGCATGCCGAGGAACAGGAAGATAGCGTGCACGCGGTCCTTACAGTGATCGAAGATCTTTTCGAAAGCCATGGTCTTTTCTGAGCGTGCAAGGTCCATCATATACTCCCTGGAGCCTTCCATGGTATAATCGTATTTGTACACGACGTGCTGCGGTTTGTTCGACCGTTCTTTCACACGCTGCATCACCTTTTCGAAGGTTTTGGTGAGTTTGAAGAGCGTCAGCGTCTGTACTTCGGAGCCTTCGCTGGTAGCTTCCCCTATCTCGGCCAGTTCCTTCGCGATATTCCCTCTTTTCACCTGCAGCAAACGGTCCGCTTCCTGCTCGGCCAGCTCGGCGGCTGCCTGTTTGAAACGTTTGTATTCCAGGATCTTGTCCACCAGTTCCTGGCGGGGGTCTATCTCGTTCCCTGCTTCGTCCAGCTCCTTGCGCGGCAACAGCATTTTCGCCTTGATGCGCATAAGGGTGGAAATGAAGAGGATAAACTCGCTGGCCAGCTCGATGTTCAGGTGCTCCATGTGGTGGATGTAATCGAGGAAGTCCTTGGTGAGGCTGAAGATGGGTATATTGTAAATATCCAGCTCGTCCCTTTCGATGAAGAACAGCAGCAGGTCGAAGGGCCCTTCAAACTGGGGGAGCTTTATTTTATATATTTCCGGATCGTTATTACTCATATTTTAAACAATAAAACCTGCCGGCAGAGGCCGACAGGTTTATCAAAAATAATGAAATTTCGGGGGTAATCAGAATTTAGCCGTCAGCCCGATGCCGATGACCTCCTTGATCTGCAACCGTGGCCCCATGACGCCCGTTTCCTTGTTCTCAAACACCCTCACATCGTCGTCATAGATCATATCCAGGCTCACATTGGCGGAAAGCCATTTATTGACTTTCATAGCAACGATATTCGTCCAGAAAATGTCAATATTGCCGGGGTTGTGTTTATAGTTGGAAAACAGTTCCAGCTTGGTTTTGTAGGTCACGTTTTTCATGATCTCCTTGTTCCAGGTAGCGGAAATATAAGCGCCGAACTCGGATTTCACATGTTTGCCGGTATCTACCCCGTAGGAGCCTTTGGCAGACAGGGTATCGTCCATCACGACCACCCAGCGGCCGGTGAAGGGAGACATGAACAGGGAGAATTCATCGTTCGGTTTGAAGTCTATACCGGGAGACAGGATGATGTAAGCCGGCGCGAAGAATTTGGATACAAATTCCCGGGTGGTGTCCGACGGGTATAGGTAACCTTCGGAGAATTGGGTGCGAAGGTTGAACAGGCCGCTGAGATACCAGTTTTTGCCTATTTCGTAACCATATTTGGAAGTCATGTCTATACGGTCATCGCTCTTACGGGTACCGAGGCTGGTGGTGTTCACATAGCCGTAGGCGAGATCAACATTGTTATCCCAGTTATGTCGTCCTTTTTTATAATTCGCGAACCCGTTGAAGGTGGCGAGCAGGGAGAGGGAAAGTTTGTCACCGCCCGCTGCCCAGTTGGTAAGCGATCCCTGGTTGAACATCAGGCCGAAGTTGCCACCTCTTTTCCACAATCTGCCGGTAGTGTCTTTTTCTGCATTTTTGATTTTTCCGGCGGTCTCCTCGCGGAGTTTTTTCATGCTGTTGTCCTGCGCCTTCAGTGCGAAACCTACGGACAAGCATACCATCAAAAGCCAGTTGAATTTCTTCATGATACGTTCGGTTATACAGTTGAAATAGTGAACGGTTGACCGTTTGAGCAGCCAACCGTCATATGAATAAAGCGATGTATTATTTCTGTTTGAGCTCGTCGCGGATTTCCATGAGCAGTTTTTCCTGCGTAGTGAGCACGGGTTCTGCGGGTGCTGCGGGTTCTTCTTTTTTCATCCTGTTAATGGCTTTCACCACCAGGAAAATGGCAAAGGCAACAATGATAAACTCTACAACCGACTGGATGAACAGCCCGTATTTTATTTCAGCATCTCCTACTTTTACCAGCAGTCCTTTAAAATCCACTTTACCGATCAGGATGCCTACAATCGGCATAATGATCGCTTCCACGAGCGAATTCACGATCTTCCCGAAAGCGGCACCGATCACGATACCCACCGCCAGGTCGATCACATTCCCCTTCATGGCAAAGGCTTTAAATTCACTGAAAAAAGACATACGCTAAGGTTTTAAGGTTAAGAAATGGTGGTATAACACCTGCAAGATTAATAATTTATGCTTTTGTAACCGCATTATTTTTTGGTTTCGGCAGTTTCGGGAACTTCATTTTCAGTGATTTCAGTGTATCCCTCACCGTTTGCGCGATCAGGAATTCCTTGTACCAGTTGTGATCGCTTGGCACGATGGTCCAGGGCACTTTATTGCAATTCCTGAATACATCCTCATACATCTTCTGATAGGTCTTGAACAGTTTGGCTTCGGTAAAATCCTTTTCATTGTATTTCCACATCTTTCGCGGGTCCTGCGTGCGTTCTTCGAGGCGGGCCTGTTGCGCGCCGGCGGATACATGCAGGTAAAACTTCAGGATGTGCGTATTGTTGTGCTCTTGCAGTAGTTGTTCAAAGCCGTTAATCGCCGCGAAACGTTTCTTCGCCATGTCATCGTCTATCCATTTATGCACGCGCTGCACGAGTACGTCTTCGTAATGCGAACGGTTGAAGACCTGTATCATGCCTTTGGCGGGCGCATGCTGGTGGATCCTCCACAGGAAATCATGGTCCATTTCCAGCGTGGTGGGAGCTTTGAACGGCTGTACCATTACACCCATCGGGTTCATGGTGCCAAACACGTCCCTGATCACGCCATCTTTTCCACTGGCATCCATTCCCTGTAATACAACCAATAAACTGTGTTTATGTTCAGCATACAGCAGATTTTGGAGGTCATCCAGCTCGTCCAGTATCTCTTTAAGGGCTTCTTTGGTCTTTTCCTTATCGGCTTTTTTAGGTGCGGTGGTCGAAATTTCAGAGAGTTTGATCTGAGGCATAAGCGAGTGTTTTTTAAATTTAAACAAATTGCCGGATGTACGGAATCGGTATCTTTACGGTCCTATGAACCAACGCTTGCTTAACTGGGGGATCTTCCTGCTGCTGTCGCTTACCTGGGGCAGCTCTTTTATTTTAATGAAGCTGGGACTGGAATCGTTCAGCCCGTACCAGGTGGCCAGTATCCGGCTCATATCGGCAGGTCTGGCGTTGCTGCCTGTATTTTTCAGCTACATCGGCAAAACGCCGCTCAAAAAGATCCCGGTTATTATCCTCTCCGGTTTATTAGGTAACGGAATTCCGGCTTATTTGTTCTGTATTGCCGAAACGCGGATAGACAGTTCGCTGGCGGGTATGCTCAATTCTTTCACCCCGGTGTTCGCGCTGATCTTTACGGTATCTCTTTTTCACGCACCGGTGGCCAAAAGGCAGCTAACGGGGCTGGCTATCGGTTTTGTGGGGGTCATCTGCCTGTTCCTGGCAAAAGGGATCGGTACGAATGCTTACTGGTATTACGGGTTCTTTGTGATATTGGCCACGGCCTGTTACGGGCTTAATATTGCGCTGGTACATCATTACCTCAAGGAGTTCGCTTCATTGCAACTGGTTTCTATCTCTTTGTTTTTTATGGCGCTTTTTGCCTTGCCTATATTGCTTTTCAGCGATTTCTTCACGGTGTTCGGCCAGGCGGAGGGTGCGTATACCAGTCTTGCGGCAAGCGTTACGCTGGGGCTGATGGGCACGGGTGTGGCGTCTATCCTGTTTTACCAGCTGATCCGTTCCGCGGGGGCCATCTTTGCGTCTATGGTCACCTATGGCCTGCCCGTGGTGGCTATTGGCTGGGGGGTGCTGGCGGGGGAAGATATCAATCCGCTGCAGGTGATCTGCCTCGCGGTGATCATGGGAGGTGTGTACCTTGTAAACCGTAAATAAGGAAGAGACGGGCGTACGGCCCGTCTCTTCCGGATATTTCCAGACCCTGGCTTTTTAGATAGCCATGATCTCTTTGTCTTTTGCTGCGCAATGTTTGTCTATCCCGACGATGTTTTTGTCCGTCAGCACCTGTACGTCTGCTTCTGCATCTTTGGCGGTATCTTCGCTTAATCCGTCTTTCTGTAATTTTTTGATGGCCTCAATAGCATCGCGGCGGATGTTGCGGATGGCCACTTTCGCGTGTTCTCCTTCACCATTCACTCTTTTCACCAGTTCTTTGCGGCGTTCTTCTGTAAGCGGGGGCAGGAATAAGCGGATGATGATACCATCGTTCTGCGGGTTCAGCCCGATGTTCGATGCAATAATGGCTCTTTCGATCGGCTGAAGCATGTTTTTTTCCCAGGGCTGTATGGTGAGGGTACGGGCATCCGCCACGCTCACGTTGGCCACCTGGTTCAGCGCGGTGGGGGAACCATAATAGTCTACGAAAATGCCGTCCAGGATCTGGACATTGGCTTTACCGGCGCGTATCTTGGTCAGCTCGGTTTCCAGGTGCGAAATAGCCTTTTGCATGGAATCGTTAGCGTCATCCAGGATTAAATTAAGTTCGTCTTGCATAAGAAATAATACTTAAAGTGCTTGCAAACCTACATGAAATCTTTTAATCATCAAAGGATGAGCGTAGTTGGAATAGCCGGTACGGGTGCGGTTTATTTGTCCTGCAGTACAGATTCGGTGTTGACGCGCAGGATCTTAGGCTTCGTGATACTCGGCCTGTTGTCAAGTGCTTCGGTGGCAGGCACCATAACGGGCTTGGGCATTTCTTTCCGTTTTTTCAGGTAAAACAGAACGGTAGTGGCTCCAAACGCCAGGCCGCCGGTGAGCAGCAGCAGGTTGGTAGTACCTATGTCCCGGAGGCTGCACGCCATCACAATAAAGCCGATATTTGACAATACAGCGATGAGGGTAGCCTGTCCGTGGCTGAGGCCCAGCGCCAGCATGTAGTGATGAATGTGGTGGCGGTCCGCTGTAAAGGGAGAGCGCCCGCGGCTCATCCTGATGGCAAACACCCTGAGCGTATCGAACAGGGGAATGATAAGGATGGCGAAAGCGATAGCCGGCACAGACTGAAGCGGTAAGGTCCCGGCGGGATTGCCGGCCACTTCAATAAATTTTACGATCATGGTGGCGTTTACCAATCCTACGAGCAGTGAGCCGGTGTCGCCCATGAATATCTTTGCGGGAGTAATGTTATAGATCAGGAAAGCCGCCAGGCCGGCAGCCAGTGAAAAGCCCATTACAGCGTAGAGGACTTCATTCACATACAAAAAGTAAGCGCCCAGCACGGCGGAAACCAGGAGGCCGACGCTACCCGCCAGCCCATCTATACCGTCAATCAGATTGAATGCGTTTACCACTACGATGAAAGTGAAGTAGGTCAGCAGCAGGCTGAAATGGTAAGGCAGCTCCCCGATGCCGAATGCACCGTACATGTTCTGTATCTGCAGGTTGCCCAGGTAGATGATGGTGAAAGCTGCCACCAGCTGGCCTACCAATTTTTTAACGGGAGAAAGGCCAACGATATCATCTTTCATACCAACGATGAAAATGATGAAAAATGCCGCCAGAAGATATTGCAATGGAAACGCTTGCTGCGCGGGGGCACAAACTGCGGTGGCCAGCACAAAACCAGCAAAGAATCCTAGACCACCTAAAGTGGGGATCCGTATTTTATGCGATTTGCGCTCATCTGGTTCGTCATAAAGATGTTTCAACTCTGCCACCCTGATCAGCACCGGGATAGCAAAATAGGTTATAACGAAACTCAGGACAGTCGCGATAATTACATTCTCCATACGGGGGGTTGTGGTGCAAAGATATTAATTTCAGCGAAATGCGTATCAAAAAATTTTAAAACTCAAGGAATTATACCATCCCCGGAAAAAAACACTCAATACGCTGAGAATCTGGGTAATTTCTTATTACTTTTGCGGCTCATAAAACGCCAATTATCATGCCAGAACTGAAAGATATCGCCACGCAGATCAGGCGGGACATTGTACGGATGGTACATGCCGTACAAAGCGGGCACCCCGGTGGTTCCCTGGGCTGTACGGAATTCTTTACCGCCTTGTATTTCAAGGTGATGGAGCACACACCCGTACCCTTCGATATGGATGGTAAGGACCAGGATCTGTTTTTCCTGTCAAACGGACACATTTCCCCCGTGTTCTACAGCGCCCTGGCCAGGTCCGGTTATTTCCCGATATCTGAACTGGCTACATTCCGTAAAATTGACTCCCGCCTGCAAGGCCACCCCACCACCCATGAGCACCTACCCGGTATAAGGGTAGCAAGCGGCTCCCTGGGCCAGGGTATGAGCGTTGCTCTCGGCGCTGCCCTCAGCAAAAAGCTGAATAAAGATTCCAAGATCGTCTACTCACTCCATGGCGACGGCGAGTTGCAGGAAGGCCAGAACTGGGAAGCCATCATGTTTGCCGCGCATCACAAAGTGGATAACCTCATCTCCACCGTTGACTACAACGGCCAGCAGATCGACGGCCCCACGGACAAAGTGATGAGCCTTGGCGACCTGGATGCCAAGTTCTTTTCCTTCGGCTGGAAAGTGCTCCAGATGAATGGTAACGATATGGATGATGTACTTGCCACCCTGGCAAAAGCAAAAAGCCTGACCGGCAAAGGCCAGCCCATCGTTATTCTCATGAAAACAGCCATGGGTAAAGGCGTGGACTTCATGGAAGGTTCCCACGAATGGCACGGCATCGCCCCCAACGACGAACAGCTGGCCAAAGCGCTGGCACAGTTGCCGGAAACGCTGGGCGATTATTGATCCGCATTTATTCGTATTAAAATACAGAGCGTGCCCGTGAGGCACGCTTTTTTTATGCATACCGTTGAAAAAGCGGTCCCTTTTTTAATGGCTGCGCCCGCTGCGCAGTGACGATGGGCACTTTCAGGGTATCTGCCGTGCCAGGTTATATGAAAAAGAACTGCGAAGGCCTTTGCGTTCCGCAATATTCTGCAGGGATGGATGGGCTGTCAGGTAGCCTTGAGCGTGATCTCTTGCCTGGCGGCCCTTTGGGCGGGGTACCAGCTGGCCAGTATACCGATCACAAGGATGGTTACGCTTACCAGGATGAAGTCTTCATAATGCATTTCCACCGGGAAAGCATCTATCAGGAAAGAGCCGCCCCCGAGCTTGATGAGCCCGAAATGCTGCTGCAATAAACAGATGGTAATGGCGAGGCTGAACCCGATGACGCTGCCCGCGCCCGCAATGATGAGGCCTTCCGTGAGGAATATCCGCTGGATCAGGCTGTTCCTCCCTCCCATGGCTTTGAGGATGGTAATATCTTTTTGTTTTTCGATCACCAGCATAGACAGGGAGCCGATCATATTAAACGCCGCGATCACCAGTATAAAACTGAGGAATACGTATACCACCCACTTCTCCGTCTGCATCACGTTGTAAATGGTTGCGTTCTGCTCCACGCGGGTTTGCACTTTTACATTTTCGCCCAGCAGCTCCTGCAATGCGCGTTTGGTCTTTTTCTCCGAAAAGCCCGGCAGCAGGGATATTTCAAGGGAGGTCACTTCTCCGGGCTGCATATCCAGCAGGTTACGGAGGAAGCTGATATCCACCAGCACATATTTGCTGTCGAATTCCTGCTGAATGGCGAAAGTGCCGGCAGGATAGATGGTGCCTGAATTGACGGCCTGCTCAGGCAGACCGGCGCTGAAACCGGCTTCGTCCCTTTTGGGCATATAAACGTTCACGGGTACACTGCTATGCTCCACATCCACACCCAGCGCGCTTTCTATACCCAGGCCCACTACCGCCTGGTAGCCCTGCTCATGCGAAATATCATACGCGCCGCGGATGACCTTATCCTGCACACCGGCCACATGCGAAAAAGCGCTGTCCACTCCTTTTAATACCGCGATCGTTTGTTCGTTCCCGTTGCGCAGCACCGCTTTTTCCTCGATGCTCGCGGAAAGGTTTGCCACGCCGCGGGTCTGGCTCACAGCTTTTAACTGTTCAGGTGTAAAAAGGATGGTTTTGCCTGTAACGGGCACAACTTTTAAAGTGGGGTAAAAAGAAGAATACAGCGATTTCACCAGGCCGGTAAAACCATTGAATACGCTCAGCACCGTGATGAGAGCGGCGGTACCTACGGCAATAGCACCAACGCTTACCCACGCAATGATATTGATAGCACTGGTGGATTTACGGGCGCGGAAGTAACGAAGTGCGAATTGCCAGATCATTTATTTCTTCTCTTCATTGATCTTTTTAAAGAGCTCTTCCATCTTAAACACGTGATCCAGCGTATCGTCCAGGAAGAAAGTAAGTTCGGGCACGCGGCGGAGCTGTTTGCCCACGCGGTTGCCGAGGTCGCGGCGGATCTCGCTCATCTTCTCGTTCATCCTGCCCAACATCTCTTCGGGGGATTTGATCTGGAACATACTTAAATAAACCCGCGCCTCCAGCAGGTCGGGGGTCATTTTAACGGAAGAGATCGAGATCATCCCTCCTTCTGTTACATTGAATCCCATACGCATAAAAATGTCGCTGAGTTCCTTTTGCACCAGCTGCCCTACCTGTTTTTGCCTTTTTGTTTCCTGCATTTTTTCTATATTAAGCTGTACTCTCAATCCTCCCCTTGTGGGAATTGCTCAAAAATAACCAATTTTAGCGGTTCGCAGCATCTCCCGCCTCAGCACTTTATGGTATCATTTTTGGAGCTTAGGAGCGTGCCAAACGGTACCTTATTTGTTCATCAAACTAATTGACACCTATGATTTCCGTAATTATACCAGTGCTCAACGAAGGCGCTACCATACGCCAGGTAATCAAGACGATCAGGAAAACCTCCAGGCCTATAGAAATTGTTGTGGTAGATGACAATTCAACGGATCATACGGTTGAGGAAGCCCTTAAAGAAAAAGTGCGCGTGATCACGAGCAGCCAGCGCGGCAAAGGCATTTCGATGCGGGAAGGCATGATGGCCGCGAAACATGACATTATCATGTATGTGGATGGCGACATTCTTACCTATCCCGATCAACTCGTGGAATTACTGACGGATGCGATCGTAAACGAGGAAGCGGATTTTGTCAAATCATATTTTGAAAGACAGGCCGGACGTGTAACGCAGCTTGTCGCAAAACCGTTGCTGAGCATACTTTTCCCGGATCTGGCCGGGTTCAACCAGCCGTTGAGCGGCATGATCGCCGCGCGTAAATCGTTTTTACAGAAAGTTCATTTTGAAAATGATTATGGGGTAGACATCGGGTTGCTGATAGACATGCACCTGAGCGGCGCGCGCATCAAGGAAGTGAACATCGGCAGGCTGGAAAATGCCATGCAGACCTGGGAGCAGCTTAGTAAAATGAGCCGCGAAGTATCCCGCACCATTCTCAAAAAAGCGGAGAGCATTCCTATACAGAACCTCGAAACGCTGGGTAACATCAATATCATCCGCGAGCAGATGGAATATTCCATCCTCGAGTCCATCGACAAGCTGGAGAAGATGGTGATCTTTAACCTGGACGAAACCGTGTTCACCCAGAATTACACCTACCTGGCCGCAGTGGCCTTTGAGCAGGAAGAATCGCTGGTGCAGGTGCTCCAGCATTACCCGGACCCGATGTCCATCATCAGGCGCTCCGCCGCACTGTTCCAGGGGCGCAACCTCGCGGAATTGCTGGAAGTGGCGGACGATATCCCCATAACGCCGGACATCCGGCATGTGATCCGCGAACTGAAGCGGCGTGGATATATCTGTGGTTTTATCACGGACGGTTTCGAGTGTGTGGCTAATCATATGAAAAATAAGCTGGGTGCGGATTTCGCGTTTGCAAACCGGCTTCACCTGGTGCACAGCGTAGCCACCGGCGAAGTGAGCATTCCCGATTATTTCCTGCGGGGGAGCGGCGCCGCGGCGGTGTACGACAAAAGCAATATCCTGAAATACATTTCGGAGAAATACCACATCCAGCCGCAGAACGTGATATATGTGGGCAACGGCGAGAGCGACAGTAAGATGTTGCAGGAAGCGGGTATTGGTGTGGCGTACCATCCCCAATATGTAGAGGCTGCAACTGTGGCGGATAAAATCATCGAAGACGTTTGTATGGCGCCGTTGCTGGACATTGCAGTGGCGAGCCAGGAAAAAAATATAATCCGCTGGCCGACCAAAAAGCAGGTGCGCAACATCGGGCTGGGAAGCCTGGCGGCGCTGGCTACGGCAGGACTGATATACCTGGCAGCGCGGCAGGTGCGTAAGGCGTTTCAGCCGGACCATGATGAGGATACGCAATTAAAACCTGCGTGACCTATTGCAAATTTTTAATTCCCTTCATTTTTCTGAGATATTATCGGCCGGGCTTGAGAAAGTCCCGGCCTTTTTTCTGTGCCCGGGTGTCCGTTCCTCCTACTTTCGTATGGCAATCGCGGTGGATGATTGCAATTCATGATCGATGACGGAGACCGGGTTCTCCCGGTCTCTTGATTTCTTGAGGTTAATCGGGTTAGTCCTGCCGGAGGAATTTAATGCAGCGCCGTATTTCGGGAATTTGGTTCTTCATAAGCATAACTGTTCTATAAGGCGCTTTACGGCATTAACATTTTTACTGATGCAGGATTTAACATGGATGTATGAAAAAGGGCCGTCCTTTTGGACAGCCCTTCATTTTTATTCTTGCAGATGCCTGACCGGAGCCGGGGCATTATTTGCTTTTTGCGAGTTTGGCTTCGATGCTGAGGGTAGCATGCGGCACCGCTTTCAGGCGGGCTTTTTCGATCAGCTTGCCGGTTACACGGCAGATACCGTAAGTTTTGTTTTCGATACGCACCAGGGCTTTTTCCAGGTGATCAATGAACTGGATCTGGCGGCTGGCCATCTGGTTCAGCTGTTCACGTTCCTGTGAGCCGCTGCCGTCTTCCATGCTCATGTATTTGTTTTCAGTATCGTCTGTACCTGCTTCATCCTTGCGGGTGATCAGGCCCTGGAGGTATACCAGTTCTTTTTTGGCCGCTTCCAGCTTCTTCATGATGATCTCCCTGAATTCCTGTAATTCGGGGTCGCTGTAACGATATATCGGGCCGGTAGGAGCTTCCGGCTGATCCAGTACTGATTTCGTGAATTCCGGAGAGTAAGTCACGGTTTTCATCATCGGGCGGCTGCCGGAGGCTTTGGAAGGAGTTCTGGAAGACGGTTTCTCAGTAGTCCTTCTGGCAGGTTCTTCTACCCTGGTCTTTTTTACTGGTTCCTTGTCTGACTTATCCTGTTTACTCTTTGATGCCATTATATCTACTTTTTCTACGGGTTTAGAAATAAACGGTTCGGGCGGTGGTGATTGTCTTTCTGCTGGTTTGCTGGCAACTACGGGAGCAGGCTTCGCCTTGGGCGCCGGAGCTGCCGGGGCCGCCTTCTTTACAGGGGCTTTGACAACAACAGCCGGTTTTTTCGCCGCAGGAGCTTTAACGGCCGGTGCTTTCGCCGGCGCGGATTTCACTGCTTTGACGGGCTTTTTGGCTACTTCCGCCTTCTTTTTGGCGGGAACTGCTTTCGAAGGGGCTGCTTTTGCCGCTACTTTCTTCACCGCTGCTTTTTTTGGAGCGGGCTTCGCTGCTTTAGGCGCCGCCTTTTTTGCGGCAGCTTTTTTGGGCGCAGCCGCAACCTTCTTAGCAGGCGCCGGTTTGGACGCCGCTTTTTTCGGTGCAGCGGCAGCCTTCTTAGCTACAGCCTTCTTGGCAGGAACCGCCTTCTTGGTAGTTTTACTAGCAACCTTCTTCTTTGTTGCCATGGGATTAGCTTTTTTTGTTAACTAATACGTTGAATTTAAGATCGTTAACTTCTACTTCTATGCCCTCCTGTAATTGCGGCACTATTTCCAAACTATCTGCCAAAATTTCCGTGCAAATATAGTCATTAAAGTTAATTATCGCCGATTTCAGGGCTTCCACGTCAGCCACTTTTACAGCAATACGGTCAGTCAATTCAAAATCACTGTCCTTCCGTATCTTCTGAATCCGGTTAACCAGCTCACGCGCATTGCCTTCGTCCAATAAATCAGGGGTGATGGTGATATCAAGCGCTACAGTCAGCGAACCTTTGTTCGCCACCGTCCATCCGGGAATGTCTTCCGAAATAATCTCAACATCGGTTAACTGAATCGGAATTTGCTCATTCTCAATTATTAAGCCAAAACTGCCGTCCTTCTCCAACTGGGAAATCTCCTGCTGCGTAAATGCGCTGATCGCACCCGCCACTGCCTTCATTTTGGCTCCCATACGGCTGCCCAGAGTCTTAAAGTTTGGCTTAATCTTTTTCTTGATAAAACCTTCGGTTTCCGTAAGATACTCAATACTTTTTACATTCACTTCGCTTTTTACCAAATGTTCGATCAATTCCAACTGCTCCAACATATGAGGGTTCAGAACCGGGATCAGTATCTTTTGTAAAGGCTGTCTTACCCTGATATTTGTCTTTTTCCTAAGGCTCAGCACCAGCGACGAAACGTCCTGCGCCAGCTGCATCCTTTCTTCCAGGTCCGGGTCTATCGCGGCGGCGTCCGCAACGGGGAACCTCGTGAGGTGTACGCTTTCTTCCGGCTGACGGCCGCTTACGCTGTTCAGGTTGCGGTACAGCCAGTCCGTAAAGAACGGGCTCACCGGCGCCATCAGCTGCGCGATCTTCTCAAGGCATTCATACAGCGTCTGGTACGCGCTGATCTTATCATGCTCATACTCCCCTTTCCAGAACCGGCGGCGGCAGAGGCGAACGTACCAGTTGCTCAGGTGCTCGTCCACAAATTCCTGTACCGCGCGGCCCGCCTGGGTGGGCTCGTAGTCCTCCAGGCTGGTGGTCACCTGTTTCACCAGGGTGTTCAGCAGGGAAATGATCCAGCGGTCGATCTCCGGGCGCTGCTCCAGCGGGATGTATGCTTCCTTGAACCCGAAATTGTCCAGGTTCGCGTACATCGCGAAGAAGTTATATGTATTATATAATGTACCAAACAGTTTCCGCTGTACTTCCCTGATCCCCTCCACGTCAAATTTCATATTGTCCCAGGGCGAGGCGTTCGTGATCATATACCAGCGGGTGGCATCGGCGCCAAACTGCTGGATGGTGGTGAACGGGTCCACCACATTGCCCACGCGTTTACTCATTTTGTTGCCGTTCTTATCCAGCACCAGCCCGTTGGAAACGACGGTCTTATACGCCACGCTGTCGAAAAGCATCACGGCGAGGGCATGAAGTGTGTAAAACCATCCACGGGTCTGATCCACACCTTCCGCGATAAAGTCCGCCGGGAAAGCCTGGCCTTTTTCCAGCATCTCTTTATTTTCAAAAGGATAATGCCATTGGGCCACGGGCATGGCGCCTGAATCGAACCAAACGTCTATCAGGTCCGGCTCGCGGCGCATCGGTTTGCCGGTGGAGCTCACCAGGATGATATCGTCCACGTAAGGTTTATGCAGGTCCAGGATGCCTTCGTGGAGGTAATGTTTGTTCACATCGCCGCCCAGTACTTCATTTGCAAGACGGATGCCATCATTCAGTTCAGCGATACTGCCGATGCAGATCTCTTCGGTGCCGTCTTCCGTGCGCCAGATGGGCAGCGGGGTACCCCAGTAGCGGCTGCGGGAAAGGTTCCAGTCCACCATGTTCTCCAGCCAGTTGCCGAAGCGGCCGGAGCCTGTCACGGCAGGTTTCCAGTTGATGGTCTTGTTCAGCTCCACCATCCTGTCCTTCACGGCCGTCGTTTTGATGAACCATGCATCCAGCGGGTAATACAGCACGGGTTTGTCCGTACGCCAGCAATGCGGGTAGGTGTGCTCGTATTTTTCCACTTTAAAGGCGCGGTTCTCCTTTTTCAGTTTAACGGCTATATCCACGTCCACGTCCTTATAGTCCGGGTCGTTCTTATAATCTTTTACGTAACGGCCGGAGAATTCACCCACATTGTCGGTGAATTTACCCTGGCGGTCCACCAGGGTGAGGATGCCGATGCCGTACTTTTTACCGACGCGGTTGTCGTCCGCGCCAAAGGCGGGAGCGGTATGCACGATGCCGGTACCATCTTCGGTGGTCACGAAGTCACCGATCAGCACGCGGAAAGGATCGCCTTCCTCGGGTTTGGCAAAAGGCAGCAGCTGTTCGTAACGGATGTTCTCCAGTTCGCCGCCTTTAAAATTGGCCAGTATTTTCCAGGGGAGGATCTTATCCTCCGCCTTATATGCTTCAAAATCAGCGTTCTCCCCTTCCGGCTTAAAATATTTGCCGGCCAGGTCCTTCGCCAGTATTACATTGACGGGCAGGTGAGTGTAGGGGTTGAAGGTTTTTACCAGTACGTAATCGATATTGGCGCCAACAGTCAGGCCCAGGTTGCTCGGCAGCGTCCAGGGGGTGGTGGTCCAGGCGAGGAAAAACACCTCATTGGAACCGGCTGCGTCGAACAGGAATTGTGAGCGTTCAGACTTTTCAGCCTTGAACATGGCCACAATGGTCGTGTCTTTTACATCCTTATAGGTACCCGGCTGGTTCAGCTCATGGGAACTGAGACCGGTGCCGGCAGCCGGAGAATACGGCTGGATGCTGACACTTTTATATAACAGTCCTTTTTTATACAGTTGTTGCAGGCACCACCAGAGGCTTTCGATATAAGAATTGTCGAAAGTGATATAAGGATGTTCAAGATCAACCCAATAGCCCATTTTACGGGTCAGGTCTTCCCATTTATCTTTATACTTCAATACTTCTTTGCGGCAGGTGTCGTTATATTCAGCGATGGAGATCTTTTTGCCGATATCTTCCTTGGTGATACCGAGGGCTTTTTCAACACCCAGCTCCACAGGGAGGCCATGGGTATCCCAGCCGCTCTTCCTTTTTACCTGGAAGCCCTGCATGGTTTTGTACCGGCAAACGAGATCTTTCAAAGCGCGGGATATCACGTGGTGGATACCGGGGAGGCCGTTGGCGCTGGGAGGGCCTTCGTAAAATACGTAGGGTGCCGCACCATCGCGGTTGGCGATGCTTTTTTCAAAAATCTGGTGCTTTTCCCACGCTTGCAGTATATCCTGTTCTATTTGCGGTAAATTCAGTTGATTGTATTCCTGATATTTGCTGGACATAAACAATTTCCCACCCGGGTGCTTAAGTTTGGTATTTAAAATTCTGCGAAGTTACGAAAATACGGGCAGGTTTCAGAGTAAGGCAGGCGGTGATAAAAAATAACAGAATTATGAAAAAAATGCCGGCAAAATTGAGTAATTTGCAATAAACTATGCAAACAATGCGTTTTTGGCATTGTTTTGGTTAGGATTCTGAAGAGTCTAACGCGATTATAAACCATATCTTTTATGAAAAAAGTAACGTTATTAATATGCGCTGCCATCTTCACATCCGGCATAGCGTTTTCACAGCAGAAATCATCTAAAAAAACCAAAACAGTAGCTAAAAAGGTGGAAGCACCGGCACCTGTTAAAGACGCATTTACACAAAATGCCGAATTTGCAGGAGCAGCAGATGCACAGTGGGCTAAAACCTCCGGTGGCAACTGGATCGCTTCATTCAACAGGGAAAACGTGAAGACCGCTGTTGAATACAATGCAGAAGGCACCTGGGTAGCTACCCGCAGCACTTTCGAGACAGGCAATCTGCCCGAAACTGTTTTGGGAACATTAAAGAACAAATATCCCTCCGCAGTTGTTAAAGAAGGGTGGAAAATTGAAAGAGCGGATGTGGCACCATATTTTAAAGTAAATATCGACGATAACGGGACTGCCAAAACCGTACTGTTAAACGATGCTGGCACTATTGTTGATTAAGATATTTGCCAACAAAGACATTCATTAAGTATTTCATAGGTATAGGGATAAATAGGACAGACCCTGCTCTTTTGGGCGGGGTTTTTCTTTTGTCTTAAATGATTGCTTCGTTGCCCCACCCGCTTTAGCCCCGCTACTCCCCGCAATGACGATTAGAAAAATAAAAAAAGCCGTCACAGAAAAGTAACGGCTTTATGCAAATTACGGTGGAAAAACTTACGGACTGGCGATGCAAATTCTTAGGTCTTGTGGTGTTTGATATTGCACTGCTTTTTATAATGGCTTTACTATCGTCTGCAAGCTTTCCTCTTAGGTCAAATCTGATAAGGAAGCTTATGAGGACCGCCGGATAGACATCCAAAGATCGTAACACAAAGAAAGTACAATCCGCGGTGAGCGCGTTATCAAATCGGGAAAAGTAATGATCGTAAAAGGAAAAACCGCTTAACGCAGCAGTAACTCACACGGTTTCAGGCCCGTATGTTTTTTGAATGCGGTGGAGAAATGGGAAATGCAGGAGTATCCCATCATGATGGCTACCTCCGAAACGGACAAGCCTCTTTCATACAACAGGCCTTTGGCCTTTTCCATTCTTTCTTTCTGGAAATAATCGTAAATGGTGGTACCGAATACGGCTTTGAAGCCTTTTTTGAGGTAACATTCGTTCATGGCCACCCTTCTCGCCAGGTCGCGGATCGTGATGGGCGCGTCCAGCTGCTCCAGCAGGATGCTGCGCGCCTTTTCGATCTTCTCGCGGTCTTCCAGGTGCGTCAGGAAGCGGCAACCGTAGCGCTCGTCCGTGTCATTCTGGATGAACTGGTCCGAGCTGAACAGCAAAAGCTCCAGGGCTTTGCTTTGCAGGAAGATATTTTTCAGTATCCCTTCGTAATTATGGTGTACCATCTGCTCCAGTACCGCTTTGCTTTTGGTGCAGGGCTGGATGGTCTTTACAAAAGGTTTTTTGGATTGAAGCTCGAAAAGAGAAAAAGAAGTGTTCCCTTTCTGGAGGGATTGTATAAAGGCAGGCTGGAAACGTACGGTGATCATATCCACGGAAGGCAGCTTGGTGTTGCAATCCTCATGTTTATGGCCTTCCATACACACCTTGTCCGTACAATTGGTTTTCTGACAGTATTTGTTTCCCGCTACACAGTACCGTAGCTCGATAGCCGCACTTTTTCCCCGTTTTGCGGGCTGGTACACCACCATTGCCACATCTTCCACAGGTAACGGGCGCTCGTAAACGAAACGTTGAAGGGAATAATCCAGACAGTCAGGAACCGATACGTTATCGGCCTCAGCAAGCTGCAGTTGGTCGCCCATGGCGGGCTGCGGGATGGCGAGTGCTAGTATTTCCTGTACTTCCTTCATATGTTGCGACACAAAATTAACGAATCGTAGTTATAATTCTTACAGTTTGACAAAGCTGTTACAAATCCCGGCCGGTACAGGGGAATTGGTATAACTTTAGCAACAGTAACAACACATGAAGAAGTTCTGGAAGATCATACTAACGGTAGCGGCTATTCTCGCCGCGGTGGTACTGGGTACCGGGTGGTACCTGAGCATTCACTGGAAAGGCTTAATGGACAAGGAACTGCGGCGGTACGTGAGCGAAGGCTCAGACAGCCTCTACACCCTGGCCTATGGCAAGATCAGCCTCAACCTGCTCACGGGCAGCGTGGGCATAGAAAATGTGGCCCTGCTGCCGGACAGCGTGGTATACGCCCGTCTTGTGGCGGAACAGCGGGCGCCGCAGGTGATCTACAACACCAATGCGCGCCGGGTAAGGGTTTCCGGGCTTAAGATCTGGCGGTACTTCATCGGCAAGGAGGTGGATGCAGGCGCGTTTACGCTTACAGACCCCGAGATCACCATCGTACAGGACCTCCGCAGCCGCGATACCACGCCCAAACGGAGCTTCTACGCCTCCATAAACGAACAGATACACAACTTCAGCATCGGGCGGATAGACCTGTCCAACACCCGGCTGTCCTACATACAGATCAGGGAGGACAGCAGCCGGAAGATCACGAAGCTGGAAAACCTCGACGTACAGCTGCGCGATCTGCAGATCGACTCCCTCACTGAAAAAGATCTTAACCGCGTGCTTTATGCGCAGAACTTTGACATTACCCTCCAGAAATGGGATTACCGCACGCCGGACAGCCTGTACTGGCTGCATGTGAAGAATATCAGCTACAATGCCGTGGAAAGGGCACTGGAAGTGGAAAGCCTGGAGCTGGAGCCCCGTTATAACAAAGCGGATTTTGACAAAAAGATCGTAACACAGAATGACCGCTTCGAGCTGACGCTCAATCATATAAAAGGAGAAGGCATCAGGCTGGAAGACCTGTTACAGCAGGCCTTTTTCATCAAAAAAGCCAGTATAGACGGCGGCGAGCTGCACGCTTACCGGAACCGGAACCTTCCCTATCCGCCGGGAGATAAATATGGCGGCTTCCCGAACCAGCTGCTGGACAAGCTGCAATTACCTTTAACCATAGACACACTCAAAGCCCAGGGCATTCACATCACCTATTCCGAACTCAGCCCCCAGACCGGTGAGACCGGCAAGATCGAGTTCCACCAGGCAGGCGGCACCTTCACGCATATTACCAACCAGGATTCACTGGTGAAAGCCAACAATCACTGTACGGTAGACCTTCATGCCATACTGATGCGGACCGGCAAACTGAAGGCACGTTTTGATTTTATACTCGGCGACAAGTCCGGCGCCTTTGGCGTGTCCGGCCAGCTCCGGGATATGGACGGCCGGGAAATGAACCCCGCCACGAAGCCGCTCGGCGAAGTGTCCATCCGATCGGTCAATATCCACGAGATGGATTTTGAATTCCGGGGCAATGAAAAATACTGCTCCGGCACGCTGAAACTCCTGTACGACGATCTCAAGATCGATTTCCTCAAGGACATGAAGGATAATAAAGGAAAGAAGCGGAAAAAGGGGCTGGTCAGTTTTATTGCCAACCTGATGGCGCTGCACAACGAAAACCCCACGCCGGACAGGCCGGTGCGGATTGCGAAGCCCCGGTTTACCCGCGACCCCAAAAAATCGTTCTTTAACCTGGTGTGGAAGACTATTTTCACCGGCATCAAAGAAACGGTGCTGACGGACGCGGCTTCGGGACTGATGTAAAGGAGACGCTACCGGCTACCGGACCGGCGCAAAAGGCCCGGGTAAACGGACCGTTTCAGCCATGCAAAAAAGCGGGCAGCGGGAGGGGATTTTGGGGGAATAATCCGGCCGGCTCCCGGCACAAACGATCATATATAAAGCATAAATATTCTCCATATATAACCCTGCGGCAATTCCGCAATTCACAACCTGTCCACACCCCTTAAATAAGGCCTTTTTTTCATGGAAATTAGGCTGATTTTGCGTACATTTGCTGGATTGTCTACCAATTTGTTAAAAATAGATTTTCAGCTAAAAATATGAGTGAAGAACTAGTGCAAACAACTACCCCCAGCAACGGTTATGATGCGGGTAGTATTCAGGTATTAGAAGGGTTGGAAGCGGTGCGTAAACGTCCTGCCATGTATATTGGCGATATCGGGTTTAAAGGTTTACACCACCTCGTATATGAAGTAGTCGATAACTCTATCGACGAAGCGCTCGCCGGATATTGCAAAAACATCGAGGTAACGATCCTGGAAGACAATTCCATCCGTGTGAAAGACGATGGCCGTGGTATTCCTACCGGCATTCACGCCAAAGAAAAACGTTCCGCTCTGGAAGTAGTAATGACCGTACTGCACGCTGGTGGTAAATTCGACAAGAACACTTACAAGGTATCCGGCGGTTTGCACGGTGTGGGGGTGAGTTGCGTGAACGCCCTCAGCGATCCTTTACATGTAACGGTTCACCGCGAAGGCAAGATCTTTGAGCAGGAGTATAAAATGGGCCATCCCCAGTACAGCGTGCGCGAGATCGGAGACAGCGACCTCACCGGCACTATCACACACTTCAAGCCAGACGCCACCATCTTCACCGAAACCACTTACAACCGGGAAACCCTTGCAGGCCGTCTCCGTGAACTGGCCTTCCTGAACAGGAAGATCCGCATCACGCTCACAGACGAGCGCGAGAAGGACGAAAACGGCAACTCTTTCAGCGAAGTATTTTACAGCGAAGGCGGTATCATCGAATTCGTGGAGCTGATGGACAAAAACGGCCGCCGCAACTCACTGGTGCCCCGCCCCATCTATGTAGAAACGCATGACGCAGCTTCCAATGTGGCTGTGGAAGTGGCTATCCTCTACAACGATTCTTTCAACGAGCACATTTTTTCCTACGTTAATAATATCAATACCATCGAAGGCGGTACCCACGTGGCCGGCTTCCGCAGGGCTATCACCCGCGTGTTCAAATCCTATGGCGATAAGAACAAGATGTTTGAGAAATCGAAGGTGGAGGTAACGGGAGATGACTTCCGTGAAGGTCTCAGCTGTATCGTGAGCGTAAAAGTTCCCGAGCCGCAGTTTGAAGGCCAGACCAAAACCAAGCTGGGTAACTCAGACGTAATGGGTATCGTGGACAGCGCCGTGGCCAATGTACTGAACGATTACCTGGAAGAAAATCCCCGCGAAGCCAAAATCATCATCAACAAAGTGGTGCTGGCAGCCCAGGCGCGTGAAGCAGCCCGCAAGGCGCGCCAGATGGTTCAGCGCAAGAGCGTGATGACCGGCAGCGGCCTCCCCGGTAAACTCGCGGATTGCTCGGACAACGATCCCACCAAATGCGAACTGTACCTTGTCGAAGGAGACTCGGCGGGTGGTACCGCCAAACAGGGCCGTAACCGTAACTACCAGGCCATCCTGCCGCTGCGCGGTAAGATCCTGAACGTGGAGAAAGCCCTGGAGCACAAGATCTACGAGAACGAAGAGATCAAGAATATATTTACCGCCCTTGGCGTGACCATTGGCACACCGGAAGACGAAAAAGCCCTGAACCTCAGCAAGTTGCGCTATCATAAGCTGATCATCATGACGGATGCCGACGTGGACGGTAGCCACATTGCCACACTGATCCTCACTTTCGTGTTCCGTTACATGAAAGAAATGGTAGAGCAGGGGTATGTATACCTCGCGCAACCGCCGCTGTACCAGGTGAAAAAAGGTAAAGACCATATTTATGCCTGGACAGATGACCAGCGCAAAGCGGCCGTAACCAAACTGGCCGGCGCGGGCAAGGAAGACAGCGTAACCATCCAGCGTTATAAAGGTCTGGGTGAGATGAACGCCGAGCAGCTCTGGGATACGACCATGAACCCGGACGTTCGTACCCTGAAACAGGTAACGATCGACAGCGCATTTGAAGCCGACCGTGTCTTTACCATGCTGATGGGCGATGAAGTACCTCCGCGCAGGGAATTCATTGAGTCTCACGCGAAATACGCTAAGATCGACGCATAAGTATTTAAATATTGAAAGAAGGCCGGAACATGTTCCGGCCTTCTTTGTTATATATTTTCAGCCATCCTTCCCATCTCCTTCTCCCTGTTTTATCTCCTTCCTGGCACCCTTCCAACGGGGTTAGAACGCTTTTACTCCGCTTTTACAACACTATGTGAGGTAAGTTTTACGTAGGTTCAAGGCAGGTCAGACCATGGTTTTAGCCCGGTTACAGGGCAGTTAGAACAGGTTTATTTGTCTTTTTCCCACTATTACCGCTACATTAATTAAGATTTTATTTATAAAATATTTTTATAATCTGTAAAGTTGTTATATATTGCACGCAGATCATAACCTATACCGACAGTAATAACGTACCTATGAAAACCAGATATTTCCTCCCGGCTATCGGCCTGATTGCCGGCTTATGCTTCACCGCGTGCGAAAAGAAAGATCCGTTCAAGGATAACAAAAGCGAAGGGTATCTCACCCTGAAGCTGGACGGGCAGGAACTGACGATCACCAAACAGCTGACCGGCAGCCTTCACGACACAGCCTCCAACGCCATGCTGGTGGTAAGCGGTATGACCAATGACAATCAACTGGTAACAGTAAACATCCTTTTCCCTAACAAACAACTGAAACCCGGCACATACGCCCTGGATCTGAACGGTTTTAACTCCCTCGGATGGATGAAAACCCTGGGTTCCGCGGAAAGTTATGCGGCGGACGATCTTACCCTGGGCGCATCTTCCAGCATCATCATTGAATCCGTGAGCGAAAAGGCCGCAAAAGGCACTTTCTCCGGCGTTATGATCCATGATGTGGACGAGACCAAAAAGAAAACCATTACCGAAGGCAAATTCGATGTAACGGTGCTGAAATTATACTAAAGGAGCTTTTAATATACCATGTCCTATTTATCCCAACTTACCTGATTTGATGCCGAGGCATCAAGTAGCAAAATAGAAATGAAAGACAGTTTTAAACGACAGTAGAACAAGTCATCCGTCTTCCGGCGCATGTGACTCAACCAGACAAGACAAAGAAAAAGGGCTACCAGTGACGACTGGAAGCCCTTTTTCCTTTTTATCAGTATTATCTTATTTGATACCGAACACGGCCTTGATCTCCGCACGTACTTTGATCGTTTTGAAATCGATGTTGGAATCCGGAGCGCCGCCAGCCATATCAGCAGACGCTTTGTATGCTCTCATGTTTGCCATTTCCGGGCGCACGTCGCTGTACTGGTCCGTGTTAAATTCCTGGATCTCGATCACGTTGCCGATTTTTTCATCGATGGCGGACAACAGGTATTCAGCTTTGGCTTTCGCAGCTTTCAGTGCGTTTATTTTTACCTGTTTGCGGTACTCTTCCATTTTGCTGCTGGAGAAAGAAGCGATGTTCACGCTTTCGATACCTTCTTCATCTACAGCCGCAAGGATGCCGTTGATCTTATCCAGCCTGTTCAGCTTGAGGCGGTATTGTTTACGCGCCATGAAGTCTTCGGCTGTTTTTTTCTTTTTCCACCACTGGTCGTAGTTATAACCAAATACGTTCTCGATGGTGAAGTTTTCTTTGGCTATGCCAGCAGCTTCCACAGCTTTCTGCAACTGTGATTCCAGTGTGGTGATCGCTACTTTCTGCGTTTTGTTTTTCATGTATTCGCGCAGGGTGATGTTCAGCCAGATCTCATCGGGCGTGATCTCGATCTCCGCGGAACCGTTCACTTCGATCTTTTTAACCGGGGGTTTGGTTTCGGTAGTCTGGGCGAAGGATGTAGCTGTCATAGTGAGTGCCATTAATAATACGGTTAATCTTTTCATTGCTTTCAGTTTTAAATTCACAGTCAGGATGCAGGGGAATATCAGGTTTCCATATGCCCTTGCAGGCTTTAACTTTTTTTTGTGTTTTTAGTCAGGTTAATAATGAGGGTGTAACGTTCGGGGCAAAGATATGTTACAATTGACTAACTGCGTGCATCCGTCATTTTGCGGAGGAAACTGTGGAGATCGTTCATGTTCTTGATGCGGTCTACGATCAGCATGAAGTTTTTACCTATCTGTTTGAGGCGTGCGTTATTGGTACGCGTTTGAATATAATGCAGGATATGCTGGAACGTGGGCGATTCGAAATACGGGCTGTCCGGGTTGTTGATAAAATAACAGCGCAGCGTTTCATCTTTCAGGATCATCTTTTCAAAGCCCAGCTCTATCGCCATCCAACGGCTCCGGATCATCGTAAACAGGTCCGCTACAGGCTCGGGAACGGGGCCGAAGCGGTCTTCCAGGCCGGTGATGAATTCCTGGAGTTTGTCTTCTTTGGTGATATTGTCCAGCTCCTGGTAGAGGTTGAGTCTTTCCTGGATGCTTTCCACGTAGGAATCGGGGATGAGTATTTCCAGGTCGGTGTCTATCGTACAGTCGTTGATGAAGTCCTTCTTCTCTTCCAGCTGTTCTTTGAACAGGTCTTTGAAGTCGGTTTGTTTCAGCTCACGGATGGCTTCGTCCAGTATCTTTTGGTACATGTCAAAACCGATCTCTGTGATGAAACCGCTTTGCTCGCCGCCCAGCAGGTTACCCGCGCCACGGATGTCCAGATCGCGCATGGCTATCTGGAAACCGCTGCCCAGCTCGCTGTGCTGTTCCAGTGTGGAGAGGCGTTTGCGGCTGTCCGCCGGCAGCGTGCTCATAGGCGGCGCCAGCAGGTAACAGAACGCTTTTTTATTGCTGCGCCCTACCCTTCCGCGCAACTGGTGCAGATCGCTCAGGCCGAAGTGATGGGCGTTGTTGATAATAATGGTGTTCGCATTGGAAATATCCACACCGCTTTCCACGATATTGGTACATACCAGCACGTCATACTTGCGGTCGATGAAGTCCATGATCACTTCTTCCAGCTTATGCCCTTCCAGCTGGCCATGCGCGGTGGCAATGCTCAGGTCCGGGCACAGCTCCTGTATAAGGCCGGCCATTTCCCGCAGGCCGTTAATGCGGTTATGAATAAAATATACCTGGCCGCCACGCTCTGTTTCGTAATAGATCGCATCACGGATCTGGTCTTTGTCGAACACCAGCACTTCTGTTTCGATCGGCTGGCGGTTTGGCGGCGGCGTATTGATCACGGAAAGGTCGCGGGCGCCCATGAGGGAGAACTGCAATGTTCTCGGGATAGGCGTGGCCGTTAGTGTGAGGGTATCCACGTTCACTTTCAGCGTCTTCAGCTTTTCTTTCGCGGTTACGCCAAACTTCTGTTCTTCGTCTATCACCATCACGCCAAGGTCTTTGAACTTCACTTCTTTTCCCAGCAGCGCATGCGTGCCGATGATGATGTCCACCTTTCCTTCTTCCAGGCGTTTGAGTGTTTCTTTCTTTTCTTTCGCGGATTTGAAACGGTTGATGTAGTCCACTGTACAGGGGAAATCTTTCAACCGGTCTGAAAATGTTTTGTAGTGCTGGAAAGCGAGGATGGTGGTAGGTACCAGTATAGCGGCCTGTTTGCCGTCCACCACAGTCTTGAACGCGGCGCGCACGGCTACTTCGGTTTTACCAAACCCAACATCGCCGCATACCAGCCTGTCCATGGGCGAAGCGGATTCCATATCGCGCTTCACGTCCGCGGTGGCTTTGCTTTGGTCGGGCGTGTCTTCGTATATAAAAGAGGCTTCCAGTTCTGTTTGCAGGTATGTGTCCGGCGTATGCGAAAAGCCTTGCTGGGCTTTACGCGCGGCGTAAAGTTTGATCAGGTCTTTGGCGATGTCCTTTACTTCGGTCTTCGCTTTTTCCTTCAGTTTCTCCCAGGCATCGCTGCCGAGTTTGTTCACTTTCGGCGCTACGCCTTCTTTGCCGGTGTATTTGCTGATCTTGTGCAGTGAGTTGATGTTCACATACAACAAGTCGTTGTTTTTGTAAATGATACGGATGGCTTCCTGCATCTTGCCGCCGGATTCTATCTTCTGCAGGCCACTGTACACACCCACACCATGATCGATGTGCGTCACGTAATCGCCGGGTTGCAGTTCCTTCAGCGTTTTGAGGGTGATCGCTTTGTTTTTATTATAGGCCTGCTTCACCTTGTATTTGTGATAACGCTGGAAGATCTGGTGGTCCGTATAACACACCACTTTCAGATCGTTATCGATAAACCCCGTGCTGATGGCGACGGGTATCGGGTGGAAGGGCAGGTCCGCCTTCAGGTCTTCGAAGATGCTGCGCAGGCGTTCCAGCTGGCGCGGGTTTTCGGCGAAGATGAAGATGGAGGATTTGGTGGCGTTGTGTTTGCCGAGGTCTTTTATGAGCAGGTCGAACTGGCGGTTGAACACCGGCTGTTCAGCAGTATGGTAAGCGATTTCCTGTACGCCCGCGGGTACGCTGTCAAAATTAAAATGCGGGCCGAACACCACACATGAGCGTTTCAGCAGTTGCCGCATCAGCGTTTCGGCGGTTTCAAAATCCTCGCCGGTGAGCTGCATGTCTTCATCTTCGTTCACACGCACCTTGTTGCCGGTCTGCAACCAGTCCGCCAGGCGTTCTTCCATCTGCCCTATCACACCTTGTACGTAAGCCGGATCTTTGACCCATACGACGGTGTTTTCCGGCAGAAAGTCCGGCAGGCTCATTTTCTGGTGTGTAACAGCCCGGGTGTCCATATTGGCGATGAGCGTCACCTGCATGAGCTTGCGCTCGCTGAGCTGGGTTTCCGGGTCGAAGAGGCGGATGGAATCCACTTCATCGCCGAACAGCTCCATGCGGTAAGGTTTTTCGTTGCCGAAGGAGTAGATGTCCAGGATGCCGCCGCGTACGGCGTACTGGCCGGGGCCGTATACAAAGTCCGAGTGCTCAAATCCCCAGCCCACCAGTTTTTCCAGCAGGGCGTCCACCCTGAGGTTTTCGCCCACTTTTACGTTCACCATATTGGCGTTGTAAGCGGTGTTGCCGGCTACTTTTTCGTAAAGGGCTTCCGGGTAGGTGACGAGCACTTTTTTGTGCACGTTGCCGCCGGTGAGTTTCATGAGCGCTTCGGTGCGCAGCATGCTGTGACTGCTGTTGTATTCCTGGAACTGCCCGGTCTTTTTGAAGGAATCCGGGAAATAGAAGATATCCAGTGCCTGGGTAAGCTGTTCAAGGTCGTTGTGAAAGTAGGCGGCCTCTTCCTTGTCGTTCAGGATGAAGAGGTGGTTCAGGTCTGTGGCGTTCCAGGTGGCGGAAGCGACAAAGGCCGCGGCGCTGCCGGTAAGGCCTGTGAGGTGAAAATAGCCGGGTCTGGGCAATATGATCCCGTCCGCCAGTGATTTCAGGCGGGGATCGCGCTCATATAACTGTAAAACACCCTGCAAATTCATGAAGATGGCAAAGATAAGGCATTTTGGACAGATGCTATTTCCTGTCCGTTTCGGTTATTGTTAATTTTTTGCGTAATTTAATTGGAGGTCAACGTCTGATAAAAGTTCAATTCAATTTACATAAATCCTTCATACATGTCCGAACAATGGTATACAGGCGTGGTAACGAAGATTGTGAATGAGACGCATAATACGAGGAGGTACTGGATCCGCATCCCTGAAAAGGCCGCTTTTGAGTTTAAACCGGGCCAGTTTGTAACCCTGGACCTCCCGATCCACGAAAAGAAAAACAAACGATGGCGGAGTTATTCCATCGCGAGCCATCCCAACGGTTCCCCGGAGATCGAACTGGTGATCGTGCTGCTGGAAGGCGGCGCGGGCACCACTTACCTTTTTAACGAGATCCGCGAGGGGAGCGAGCTGCTGTTGCAGGGACCCCTGGGCAAGTTCACCCTGCCGGAGCCTATGGAAAAGGACCTGTTCCTCGTCTGCACCGGTACGGGCATCGCTCCTTTCCGCTCCATGGTGCACCACCTTCATCTTCACCAGCTGCCCCATCCCAATATCTACCTCATTTTCGGGGTACGGTACGAGAAGGATATGCTGTACAAGGAAGAAATGCGGAAACTGGAAGCTGAAATGCCCGGGTTCCACTACCTCCCCACCCTTTCCCGCGAAGACCATCCTTCCTGGACGGGCCGTAAGGGTTACGTGCATTCCGTGTACGAAGAGCTGCTGGCGGACCGCAGGCCGGCCAACTTTTTCCTTTGCGGCTGGAAAGCGATGATAGACGAAGCGAAGCAGAAGATCACGGCGATGGGGTACGACCGGCATGATATTCATTTGGAGTTGTATGGGTAGTCTGTGTCTTTAAATTTAACGGTAAGCCAATGTTGGCCAGAAAAGGGCGTCATTGCGAGGAGCAGCGGGGATTTTGTGCAGGAGGCGCGACGAAGCAATCTTTCAATATTGGGTATATCAGTTCACCACAGGAGATTGCTTCGTCGCTCCACGCGCCTTAGCTCCGCTGCTCCTCGCAATGACGATTTTTTTAAGGGCTGACCTTCTAGGCCAGCCCTATTTTTTTATGTTCAGTCAGATTAATCCATCATGGATTTCATCACCATTTCCTTCACGCTTGCCAGCGGGATACGCTCCTGCTCCATGCTGTCGCGGTGGCGTACGGTAACGGTGCCGTCTTCTTTTGTCTGGTGATCGATGGTTACGCAGAAAGGCGTACCGATCGCATCCTGGCGGCGGTAACGTCTACCGATGCTGTCTTTTTCCTCGTAGTAGCAGTAGAAATTTTTCTTGCAATCGGCCATCAGTTCTTTTGCGATCTCAGGCAGGCCATCCTTTTTGGTTAAAGGAAGGATCGCCAGTTTGATCGGCGCCAGTTTCGGCGGGAACTTCAGTACCACGCGGCTATCCTCTTTTTCAGGCGTGCTCAGGTCCTGCTCTTCGTAGGACTCGCTGAGCACCATCAGGCAGCAGCGGTCCAGGCCGATGGAGGTTTCCACCACATACGGGATGTAGTTCTGGTTGATCTCCGGATCGAAGTACTGCATCTTTTTGCCGGAGAATTTCTGGTGCTGGCTCAGGTCGAAATCCGTGCGGGAGTGGATGCCTTCCACTTCTTTGAAACCGATCGGGAAACTATATTCAATGTCCACCGCTGCATCGGCATAGTGGGCCAGTTTGGCGTGGTCGTGGTATTGCAGGTGCTCCGGTTTCAGGCCGAGGCTTTTATGCCATTTCATACGCTCTTCTTTCCAGTATGCATACCACTCCTGCTGGGTGCCGGGGCGTACGAAAAACTGCATTTCCATCTGCTCGAATTCGCGCATGCGGAACACGAACTGGCGTGCTACGATCTCGTTCCTGAAAGCTTTACCCACCTGTGCGATACCAAAGGGAATTTTCATCCTGCCCGTCTTCTGTACGTTCAGGAAGTTTACAAAAATGCCCTGCGCGGTTTCGGGGCGGAGGTATATTTCGCTGGCGTCTTCGGCTACGCTCCCCAGCTGGGTGGAGAACATCAGGTTGAACTGGCGGATCTCCGTCCAGTTGGCCGTGCCGCTTACGCCGCAAACGATCTTTTTATCTTCGATGAATTGTTTCAGTCCCGCGTAATCATTTTCTTTCAGAAAAGCTTCCATGCCGGCGATCACGGCATCTTTCTCCGCTTCGGGCAGCGTATCCGCATAGGCTTCGATCAGGTGATCCACGCGGTAACGTTTTTTGCTGTCCTTGTTGTCGATCATAGGATCGCTGAAATTGTCCACGTGGCCGGACGCCTTCCAGATAGTAGGGTGCATAAAGATCGCGGAATCGATACCCACGATATTTTCATGCATCTGCGTCATGCTTTTCCACCAGTAATCGCGGATGTTTTTCTTCAGTTCAGCGCCGTACTGGCCATAGTCATATACCGCGCTCAACCCGTCGTATATCTCGCTGGATTGAAAGATAAAACCGTATTCTTTACAGTGCGAAATGATCGCCTGGAACTTATTCTGATCTGTTGCCATAGTCGCGCAAATATAAAATCGAATTTCGAAACAACGTATTATATTAATATGACATTTCCAATGAAATGATTACCTGAGCTTTTCATTGTCCTTATGACGGCTTGCGTCCCTGATATTCTTTTTATCGAAGTTCTTTTCCAGGGCCGTATCCAGGTTTATCCCGGTTTGATTGGCCAGGCACAGCAGTACCCAGAGTACGTCCGCCAGCTCGTCCGCCAGTTCTTTTTTGCGATCGGATTCCTTAAAGGACTGGTCCCCGTATTGCCGGGAAATGATCCGGGCCACTTCCCCCACTTCTTCCGTGAGTATAGCCATATTGGTGAGCTCTGAAAAATAACGGACACCGGTGGTGTTGATCCATTGGTCTACCCGTTCCTGGGCTTCTTGGATGGTCATGTTCGGTTTGTTTTTATAAAGATAAAGTTACTCGCGGTTCTTCGTGTCAATAATGATGGTGACGGGGCCGTCGTTCAGCAGCGCGACTTTCATATCCGCGCCAAACTCGCCCGTGCCGATGGGTTTGCCGAGATCTTTTTCCAGTTGCGTTTTCATCTGTTCATATAAGGGTATGGCGGTGTCCGGCTTGCTGGCCCTGATGTAGGACGGGCGGTTGCCTTTTTTGGTGGAGGCGTGCAGGGTGAACTGGCTGACCAGCAGGATGCCGCCCCCGGTGTCCAGTACGCTTTTGTTCATCACTCCGGCCTCGTCGTTGAAGATGCGCAGGTTCACGATCTTGCCGCTGAGCCAGGCGATGTCTTCCGGCCCGTCCGTGTCCTCAATGCCTAATAATACCAGCAGGCCGCTGTCTATGGCGGATCTGATTTCGCCTTCGATGGTGACGGAAGCCTGGGTTACGCGTTGAATTACTGCCCTCATATTATTCGTCTTACATTTGTGCTTAAAGATAAGCATTGCTATATGCCGGACGTATCATCGGAAATAAAATTCAAGACTGCCCGTAGTGGCGGCAAAGGCGGGCAAAATGTGAACAAGGTGGAAACCATGGTGGAAGGGTATTTTGATATCGCGGCATCCGCGTTGCTGACGGAAGATCAGAAGGCCCGGCTGCTCACCAAACTGGCGGACAAACTCAATGCCGAAGGGCTGCTGCAGGTGAAAAGCCAGACGGAACGCAGCCAGCTGGGCAACAAAGGAGAAGTGATCCGCAAAATGAACGAACTGTTGGCGAAGGCGCTCATTGTGCCGAAGAAACGCATCAAGGTAAAGCCTACCAAAGCGATGATCGAAAAACGGATACAGTTCAAAAAACGCCTCAGCGACAAAAAGAACAACCGGCGGAATAACTTTGGAAACGAATAAGGAACAACTATTTTTGGAACAAATTCATTGCATTGGGAAATATTAAGAAACTGGCCGGTCAGACTATCTGGTATGGATTACCGACCATCGCGCAGCGGATGCTCGGGTTTGTGCTGCAGCTGTTCCTCACCAGCGTTTTTCTGACTGAACAGTTCGGGGTCGTTACCCAGGTGTACGCTTTCATCCCTTTCATGAACGTCATTTTTACCTATGGGATCGAAACCAGTTATTTCCGGTTTGCCCAAAACACGGACAAAACACGGCTGTTTAACACCCTCAGCATTTCACTGATCGTTTCCAGTTGCATATTCACCGCATTGCTGATGCTGGGTTCCGGGACTGTTGCACAGATGCTGAACCTCCCGGGCCGCGGCGACCTGATCATGCTGGCGGCCGGCATCCTCTTTTTTGACACCCTGGTAGTGGTCCCTTTCGCCAAACTGCGGCAGGAAGGGAGACCCCGCAAATATGCGCTGGTCAAAATACTGACGATCACCACCCAAATATTGTTTACCATTTTCTTCCTCACTATCTGCCCCAGGCTGCATACTGCCGGTTATAGCTGGATGAGCTGGTATAACCCCGCCGCGGGCGTGGAATATTATATGCTATCCAACCTGCTGGCCGGCTTCCTCGGGCTGGTATATATCTCCAGGGAATTCGTGTCTTTCCGCTGGATGTTCGACAAAACCCTCTGGGAAGAAGTGATCCGCTACAGCATGCCCCTCATCATCGTGGGCCTGGGAGGGATGGTGAACGAGATGCTGAGCAGGGCTATTTTCCCGAGAGTATATCCCTTCCCGAAAGAAATCACGGACAGCCAGCTGGGTATTTTCGGCGCAAATTATAAGCTGGCGGTGCTGATCACGGTGTTCATCCAGGCCTTCAGGATGGGCGCGGAGCCGTTCTTTTTCAACCAGAGCAAAAATGAAGACGCCCAGCATACGTATGCCCGGGTGATGAAGTTTTTCGTGATGTTGCTGGGGGCTGTGTTCCTGGTAGTGTCCCTTTTCCTGGATTTCTGGATACTGCTTATTACACAGGGGCCGGACAAACGGTACGCCGAAGGCATGCACATTGTGCCGGTGCTCGCCATGGCCACGGTGTTCCTGGGCATTTATTACAATCTTACCATCTGGTATAAACTCACCAACCGCAATATGACCGGCGCCTGGATCACCCTGGCCGGCGCGCTGATCACCGTGGGGCTGAACATCTGGTGGATACCGCAGTTCAGCTACACCGGCTCTTCCTGGGCCACTTTTATCTGTTATGCCTTTATGATGACGGTGTCTTACCTCCTGGGACAGAAATATTACCCGGTGCCCTATGATGTGAAACGTATCCTGTTTTACCTGGGGCTGGCGGCGCTGATCTATGCGGGCCATGCCTGGATACGCACCCTGGATCCGGGCTTCTGGACTTTGCAGGTCACCGGGCTGCTGGGCATGGGTATATACCTGGCCGTTATACTCTTTATGGAGCGGGCCGAAGTGGCCAGCCTGCTGGGGCGCAGGAAAGTCTGAGCCTACGAAAAGTTACGTAAGCCCGGTTGAACGGATGGCCTGCCGGGATAGACCGGCAGTGGCCGTTGCCCGTTTCCAGGGAAAAATGGTGACTAACCCGGTGTTTATTTATGCAAAATCGGCCGTAGGATCCTCCGGAACGAAGGGATTATGGCGCTTTTCAAACCCTATGGTAGTGGAAGGGCCATGGCCCGGGTATACGATCGTATCGTCCGGCAGTTTGTATAGTTTCTGGCGGATGCTCCTGGCGAGTGTTTCAAAATTACCTCCGGGGAAGTCCGAGCGGCCCACACTTTGTTTAAAAAGCACATCTCCCGCGATCACGAATTGCTGTTTGGCGCAGTAGAATGAAATGCTGCCCGGGGAATGGCCCGGGGTGAGTATCACCTCCAGCTCATCCTCTCCCAGCACCACTTTGTCCCCTTCCTCCAGGTAGCTTTTGGGCATCGGCGAAGGCTCCATAGGCAGGTTGTACATGGAGGCGCTCTGAGGCGAACGGTCCAGCACCACCTGGTCTTTCTGGTGCATTTCCATACCCACACCGAACGTTTTTACGACCAGCGCGTTACTGAAGATGTGGTCCAGGTGACAGTGGGTATTCAGCAGCCGGGCAACGGTCAACCCGTTTTCCCGTATAAACTGAAGGAATTCCTCCCGTTCATTTTGATAATAAAAGCCCGGGTCTATAATGATACACTGCTTTTGTTCGTTAATAAGTACGTACGTGTTTTCCTGGAAGGGATTCACCGTGAAATATCTGATTTCGAACATTGTTAGACCTTTTTTACTAATTTTAATTCGCAACACAATATTATCAATACTTTCCGTATGAACCGATTTATTACCAGGTCATTCTTTTATTTCCTTTTCCTATCGATTGGTACGTTTCACGTTCAGGCACAGACGAATACTGTAGAATTCGGTCAAAACAGGGTTCAGTTCAAAAACTTCAAATGGCGCTTTTACACCACCCGCCATTTTAATACCTATTTCGCCCAGAACGGCCTTGAGCTCGGAAAGTATGTGGCGCAGGCCGCGGAAAGGGAACTGCCGCAGCTGGAGGAATTCATGGAATACACCTTCAGGCAGAAAGTAAATATTGTAGTATACAACAACTTCGGCGAATTCAAACAATCCAATATAGGCATAGGGATAGACTGGCAGAATACCGGCGGCATTACCAAACTGGTAGGTAATAAGCTGCTCGTATACTTCGACGGTGACCATGCCAACCTCCGCCGCCAGATCCGCCAGGGCATCGCCCGCGTGATGCTGGAAACCCTGCTTTTCGGGGAAGATATCGGGGAATTTGCGGGCAATGCCGTACTGATCGACTTCCCGAACTGGTTCACCGACGGCTTTATTTCCTACGCCGCCGAAAACTGGAGCGCCAAACTGGACGAAGAACTGAAAGCCGTGATGGCTTCCGGCAAATACACCACTTTCAACCAGCTGGCTTTTGACAAACCCCTGCTGGCCGGCCAGGCTTTCTGGTATTATGTGGAAAGCAAATATGGTAAAGACGCCGTTCCTTACCTCATGTACATCACCCGCATCAACCGCGGCCTCAAAAAAGGCTTTGAGCAGGTGCTGCACATGAAACCCAAAGACGCCATGAAGGATTTCATGATGTACACTACCAAACGGTACCAGGAAGACAACCGTCGCCGCCGGCAGGTAACCCGCGGCACCGGCGTTATCTCCAACGAAATTGGCAAAAGGGACTACTACCGTTACCAGGCCAATCCCAAAAACAGCATGTACGCGGTGGTGGAATACACCAAGGGCCTTTATAAAGTAAAGATCAACCTGGGCTGGAGCACCACCAAAGTGCTGCTGAAAAGCGGCGTAAAACAACTCAGCTCCAAACTGGACCCGAACTATCCCCTGCTGGCATGGAACCAGAAAGGCAACCGCCTGGCCATCGTGTACGAACATGAAGGGAAAACCAAACTGATGATCTACGACCTGGTGACCAAGATCACCATCAGGCAGGACCTCCCGCAGTTTGACAGGGTGATAGACATGAAATACTTCTTCGAGTTCGATAACTCCCTGCTGCTGTCCGCCGTGAAAAACGGTCATACGGACATCTTCACCTACAGCATCAGCAACGGCAAAACCGATCAGATCACGAACGACGTGTACGATGACCTGGACCCGTCCTTTGTGGCCTTCCCCGGCAAAAGCGGCATCATTTACGCCTCTAACCGTCCCGGCGCCAAAGCCCGGAATTCGGACACTGTGCTGCCGCACAACAACTACAACATCTTCCTGATAGACAACTGGAACAAATCTTCCGAAAAACAGATATCCCAGCTCACGAACCTTGCTTATGGCAATGCCCGTCTGCCCGTTCAATACAACACCACCCACTTCACCTTCGTAAGCGATGCGAACGGTATCAACAACCGTTACGCCGGTTTCTTCAAAAGCGAAAGGGCGGGTGTGGATTCGTTGTTTTTCGTAGGCGCGGAGATACTGCACAATCCTGACAAGGAAGAACTGGATTCCGCCCTTGCCGAATACGGCTCTACCGCGCCGGACTCCGTGCAGGCCGTGGCCATTACAAACGATTCCACTTACGTGTTCCCGGTGACCAACTATCAATACGGTATCAAGGAATCCAGGATCGCGGGAGACCAGGGCATGGTGTCTGAAGTAGTACAGGTGGGCGATTACAAACGCCTGTACAAACTGAAGGTGGATACCAATACCCTGCGCAGGCGCAACGTAACTGCAAGGCCTACCCGTTACCGGTTGGCGCAGATGCGGGAAGACAGCCTGAAACTGGGCCTGCCCAGCGTATACCAGAAAGACACGGCTACCAAACAGAATAACTTCTTCCAGAACGAGTTTGGCAACGAACCCGCGGATACTTCCGCCCCGGCAGAACTGATCGCCACCGCGCCCAAGGAACCACCGGTGCTGAAAACAGCCAGGCTGAGCAATTATAAACTCAAATTCTCCTCGGACTACCTGGTAGCCCAGCTGGATAACTCGGTGCTGATGAACCGTTACCAGCCGTACATGGGGCCCCCGAGCTCCCCCATCCGCCTTACAGACCCGGTGAACGGCCTCGTGCGCATCGGTATCAGCGACCTCATGGAGGACTATAAGTTCAGTGGTGCCTTCCGTATCCCGCTTGCGCTGGATGGTACGGAGTACCTGTTCTCTTTTGCATACCTGAAAAAACGCTTTGACTATAAGTTCAGCTACTACCGTAAGGTGGACAAGGGCGAAGTGGGTTACCGCGATACATCCGGGGCGGAGTACATCTACCCGATCAAAAACAGGACGAACATCTACCAGCTGGAAGTACGTTATCCTTTCGATGTGGTGCGCAGCCTCCGCCTCTTTGCCGGCCTGCGTACGGATGAAATGGTGGTGCTTGCCAACGACGAGATCTCGCTCAAAGAGCAGAATTATAAAGAGACCAATGTACTCGCCAGGTTGGAATACGTGCACGACAACGTGCTGAACCCCGCCATCAATATTTATAAAGGCACGCGGTACAAGATCTACGCGGACCTCATGTCACAGATAAAGAGCAACAGGAATACGCTCTTTAATGAAGTGACGCCCAAGGGCAAGTTCACGTACAACATGGGCATAGACGCGCGGCATTACGTGGAGATACACCGCAACTTCATATGGGCCACCCGTTTTGCGGCGGACCTTTCATGGGGCACGCGCAAGCTGATCTACTTCCTCGGCGGCGTGGACAACTGGCTGCTGACGCCGGATATCTACCGCAATAACGTTCCGAACCCGAATGAAAACTACGCGTACCAGACCCTCGCGGTGAACATGCGTGGTTACAAACAGAATATCAAGAACGGTAACAACGTGATGCTGATGAATACGGAGCTTCGTTTCCCCGTGCTCACCACGCTCATGGACAAACCCATCAATTCCGCGTTCCTGCGCAATTTCCAGCTGATGGCCTTTATGGACATTGGTACGGCCTGGAACCAGAAGTTGTCTTTCAAAGACGCCAATTACACTACCTACACCAACCCCGAAGGGATCGTGGTGAGGATCAAGGAAGGTTTCCTCGGGCCATTTGTAGGCGGTTATGGTTTTGGCGCGAGAACGACTTTGCTGGGTTATTTCTTAAGGACGGATGCCGGCTGGCCGATGACGGGTTTCTTCAGAGGCAAACCGCAGCTGACCCTTGCAATGGGTGTTGACTTTTAATTAATTATTTTGCTGCCAATAAAAAAAGAGGCTGTTCCGATTAGGGCAGTCTCTTTTGTTTAAAAGAGATATCTATGAAAAATTTTATACCGAAAGCTAAAGACGATCACGAAGCCACTGAAGTTTTAAGGACGATGGCATGGGAGGATATTTATCCTTATGCGGGAGAGTTGTTAACCTGGCTCCAGGATATGAACTGGCCGGTGGGCATAGAGGCTCGTGATATATTATTACCACATGTGGATAGCATCCAGGAGCACATTATAGAAATTTTGAGAGGAAATGATGGGATGTGGAAGTATTGGATCCTATACTCTTTAATAGACTACGCAGACGAAACCCATATCGGGCCCGATCTGTTGCAGGAGATAAAACGAATTGCCGGTGACCCTACGGAAGGAGATAAACGTGAAGAGATAGACGAGGCTGCAAAAGAAATCCTGGAGCGATTTTCAGCCTGATCAAAGCGCCAGCAGCTTTGGCACAAACACAAACCCTCCCACGGCTATGGCCGTTATAGTTGCTGCCAGCACCGCACCCGCGGCTACATCCTTGATCCATTTCACCTGCGGGTGAATCTCCGGCTGTACATAATCCATGATCTTTTCGATAGCGGTATTGAGCATTTCCGCGAGCCAGACCATGCCGGTTACGATAGCCAGCAGCGCCCATTCTATAGCGGTGCACCGGAGCCAGGCGGCCAGTGCTATTACCAGCACGGTGGCAATGGCATGCATGCGCCCATTTGATTCGCTGCGCAGGAACAGGCCGAGGCCGTTCACCGCGTGGCGTATACCGAAGAAACGCTTTTGAGCAGACATAAGCCGTGTTTGGGTGAAAAAATGCGGGAACCTTATTGGTTAAATTTTATCATGGCTTCCAATGCGGCGAGGTGGCCTTTGAAGGCTTTTTCGCCGGCTTTGGTGATGGAATAGGTCGTATTCGTTTTGCGCCCGATGAATCCCTTGTGCACTTTAATATAGGCATTCTCCTCCAGCGTGGAAAGGTGGGAGGCCAGGTTGCCATCCGTTACTTCCAGCAGTTCTTTGAGATCATTGAAGCTTACTTCTTCGTTCACGTTCACCATGAGCACGCTCATGACGCCCAGTCGGATGCGGCTTTCAAATACTTTGTTCAGGTTACCGATCGGATTCATGCCATCAATTTTAAGCGGTGGGGTTTCTTTCGTACTTCCACCACATCAGGGCGCCGTAGAAAATATGCATGACCCCGAAGCCAAGTGCCCAGAAGAGCAGGCCGTTGTAGAGGTTAAACAATGCCAGTATACCAAGCGCCACTTCCACATACCCCAGGTATCGTATGTCCGTAACAGTATATTTACTGGCGTTTACCAGTCCCAGGCCGTAAAACACGAGGCAGGCCGGGGCTACCAGGCCCGGGTAGCCGTTGTATAACAGGCCGAGTATAAAAAGCCCTCCTGCAAACAGCGGGATGGCAAGATTTATGATCACTTTACGGGCGGAGGCGTCCCAGACACGCAGGCCCTGGGCCTGGGCTTTGCGCCAGGTGAAATAAAAGCCGGTGCCCAAAGCGGCGACCAGTACCGCGCCCGCGATCAGGAACAGCTGGAACGTGAGCACGCTGTCGCCGCTGTAAGATATAATTCCCCCGCCCCGGTTGGGAAGCACTTTTCCATCCAGGAGGTTCCAGGCAAAATAAGCGCCGATGAGCGCGCTGATACCCGCACCTACGCCGCCAAGGCCGCTGAGTGACATAAAGCGGGTGGAGCGCTCCATAATGCGCTTGATATCATGTAGGGAATCGAGGTGTTGTTGCTCGTTCATAAAAGCACTTTGTGAACCAAAGTTATGTTTTTTAGGGAGAAAACTGGTATGATATTGTGTAGTAAAAAGGAGATGGGACGTTTATATGGTAAATGTGGCGGAGATAAGCGCACTAACCTGGTAGTAACCTAATCGCCCCGCCCGACGTTATAGGGGTACTGAAGCCGGCGTACGTCTTTAGTAGGTAACTATGCCAACATTTCCCATTATCCGGACATAACATCCCGGTAAACCGTAAAATATTGTTATAAAACTGTCCCATTTAACCACTGTTTCGCCTTATTAGGGCGAAAATATCTAATTTGCCTCATGTATGACCGGCCGGAAACGAACCATAGCTTTAATTTTTTGCATCATCAGCTTCTTACCCATCAGCGCTCAATACAAGATCAGCGGTAAAGTAAAAGACGCGCATACCCAGGAACTGATCCCCTTTGCCACGCTTCAGTTTGTAGGCACCAATACTGGTATGGTCACCGATGCAGAAGGTTCCTTTCTTTTCGAACTGCCTGCCATTCCCTCTGATTCGCTGATGGTAAGAGTAATGGGATACCAGCGCACCGTACTTTTCGTGGACAAAAGCCTCAAAGAGCAGACACTCAATTTCGAGATCTCCCGCGGCGATGTCTCCCTCAAACAACACGAAGTAAAAGCCAACGTAAACTTTGCCCTTATCCTCCTGCGGCATATCATCCGCCGAAAGCCGTACAACAACTACGACCGCCTCAGCAACTACCGCTATGAGATCTATAACAAACTGGAGCTGGATATCAAAAACCTCAATACCACCAAACTTTCCAGGAACCGTTTTACCAAACCGTTCTCTTTCATACTCCAGAATATTGACAGCACTTCGGAAACCAAACCCTTCCTCCCGGTTTTCCTGACAGAAAGTATTTCAGATTATTATTTCCAGCGCAGCCCTAAAAAAACAAAAGAGATCATCAAGGCATCACGCACTTCAGGACTGGACAATGAAAGCGTCTCCAAGTTCCTGGGCGGCATGTACCAGAACATAAATATCTACGACAATAACATCCCCGTATTCGATAAAAGCTTCGCAAGCCCCATCAGCAGCAACGGCGCGCTGTATTACACCTACCGGATCACGGATACACAATATGTCAACCAGCAGCGTTTCATCAAGATGAACTTCCAGCCCCGCAGGAAAGGCGAGAATGCTTTCATCGGTGAGATGTGGGTGCAGGATTCCACTTACGCCATCCAGAAGATGACCATGTCCGTACCCGGGGATGCAAACATCAACTTCGTGCGGAAGATCAGCATGGTGCAGGAATATAAACCCTTCCCGGACAGCAGCGGCTGGTTCCTTGCCAAAGATAAGTTCGTTGTCGATTTCTGGACGCCTGGCCTGAAACCAACCAAGACCATGGATTTCATCGGCCGCAAAACCACCACTTACGAAAAAGTAATGGTGAATGATACTTCCGTTACCAATCTCTTCACGGAGAAAAGATACCCTGAGAACATCGTGCTGACAGACAGCGCACGTTTCCGCTCGGAGTCCTTCTGGGACAGTACCCGCCACGAAGGCCTGACCAAAAACGAACAATCCATCTACAAAATGGTGGACACGCTGCAAAAGATGCCCCTGTTCCAGAAATACTCGAACACCATCCGCTTCCTGGCGACAGGTTACAAACCGTTCGGCATGCTGGAATGGGGCCCATACTGGTACGTGTTTTCCCAGAACAGGCTGGAAGGTTTCAGAACACGTCTTGACCTGGGCACCACGCCCAAATTCGCCAAAGACCTTTACCTCAACGGGTACCTGGCATACGGCTTCACGGACCAGCACTTTAAAGGCAAAATGTCCGCACTCTGGCTGCTGAAACGCCACCCGCGCATGTACGTATACGGCTCGTTCATCCGCGACCTGGACAATGGCGCCAACTACTACGATGAAGTAGGCACTGACAACATCTTTTCTCTTGCTATCCGCAAACCGGGCGTACCGCAGAAGTTTATGCTGATCGATGAAAAACGCGCGGAGTTCTACAAAGAATATTTCTCCGGGTTCTCTCATCATCTTTCAGTGGTGCACAAACAATTCATGCCTTTCGCACCTTTACCGACGGGCACCTTTTTCCCGCACAACGGCGATGGCCTGGACCCGCTCACCAATATGGAAGTAGCTGTAAAGCTCCGTTATGCATTCCGGGAAGAGTTCCTGGAAGGGAATTACTACCGCTACAGCCTCGGCAGCAAATTCCCTATCGTGGAAGTAAAATATTCCCTGGGCCTGAAAGGTGTGCTCAAAAGCAATTACAATTATCATAAAGCATCGTTCACTGTTTCCGATTACGTTAAAACGCCGCCTTTCGGGCACATCTACTATAACTTCTTCGCCGGCAAAATATTCAGCAATGGCGCCTTGCCATACACCATGCTGGAAATACACCCCGGCAATGAAATTTATTACTACAATAAATACGCCTTCAACATGATGAACCGTTACGAGTTCATCAGCGATCAATACGCCGGCTTCAATATCGAACATACCATCGGCAGCGGGATATTCAACTACATCCCCGGTGTGCGGAAGCTGAAGTTCCGCCAGTTCTGGACCGCCAAAGGCGTGATCGGTAAACTCAGCGAGGCGAACAAATCTCTCAACCTCACCGCCGGTTACCCTTTCAAAACCCTGGAAGGTAGTCCCTACATTGAACTGGGCACCGGTGTGGAGAACATATTCAAGTTCCTCAGGGTCGATTTTGTGTGGAGGGTAGCGCCGAAACCCCTGCCTTTCGAGGCCTACGAAAGGAGATTCGGGATATTCGGCAGCTTCAAGTTACAATTCTAAACAATGGATAAAAGGCCGGTCAACGGCGCAGCTCCAGCAATTGCTGCTGTAAGTCCAGCTGCATCTGCATCATCTGCTGCATAGCTTTATTGCTACCCTGCAGCATCTGCTCCAGCTTCGAGAAGATCTCCTTGTAGTTCTTCAGTAATTCGTACAGCAAAATTTTGTCTTTCCTGAAATATTCAGCCAGCACCGCGAGGTCCTGCGTGGGCGGTTGCTGAGGACGGGAATACGGCGCATCCCATTCCCCGAAGATCTCCGAATAATGTACCTCCAGGACTTCCGCGATGTCCATCCACCGGGCCAATGTAAGCCGCTTTACATCGCCCCGCTCAATATTGCCGTATGCCGTCGCACCGATCTTCAGCCTCGCTGCAACATACTCCTGCGTAAGATTCCTGGATTCCCTTAATCTGCGTATCCTCAGGCCAACATTTGTTTCATTCATGTGTCGTGGATGAGGCTAACAACCATCCATGCGAATAAAATTAGCGGAATGAAAAACCGCTTCCAAAAATTTGTATCCAATACTGAGATATTCTCTTCCCACGCTAAATGCCATCTCCATATTTCTAATGTTCGGATACAAAAAATGCAATCATGACGAGTGCACCGGTATTAAAATACATCCCGAACTGTCGTTATGAATCTTTATTGCAAAAAAAATGCGCCCTTCTCAAGGCGCAAACATATCGTATCCGGACAATCGTTTATTTCAGGAACCGCTTCCCTATCCACGAAAATACCAGCGCTCCCGCCACTGCTCCCAATCCGTCCGCCAGCAGATCATACATGTCAAAGCTCCGGTTTGCCACCAGGTACCTCTGGATAAACTCGATGGCCAGCCCGTACAGCGTAACCATCACCACCAGCGAGAACAGCGACCAATTGCTGATCTCTCCTTTCTGTTTGTAATATCCGTAAGCCAGCAATAACACGGTAACGCCAAATAACAGGAAATGGACCACCTTGTCTATATGCAGCTTATCAAAAGCGGAAATCTGCGGAATAGCAGAGCCCGGAAGCGTGCATAAAAAAAGAATGAGGACGATCCACCCCATCGCTGGTAAATAATAACGGATCATCCTCATGCTTAGTTTATTGTTCGTATTAAGTTCATTCATTGTTTATTCTCCTACTAACGCTTTGTAGTCGTCTGCGCTCAGCAGTGCGTCCACATCAGCGGGGTTGCTCACCTGGATCTTTACCATCCAGCCTTTGCCATAAGGATCTGTATTTACCAGTTCAGGGCTGTTTTCCAGCGCCGCGTTCACTTCCTGTACAGTAGCTGCAACAGGCAGGAACAGATCGGACACGGTTTTAACCGCCTCTACCGTACCAAAGATCTCTTCGGCACCCAGGGATTTGCCCACTGTTGTGATGTCAACAAATACGATGTCGCCCAGCTCGCGCTGTGCAAATTCAGTAATGCCCACAGTAGCGGTGTTCCCTTCTAACAATACCCATTCGTGGTCTTTTGTGTAACGCAGTTGCGACGGAAAATTCATGTCAAGTTTGATTTTGAGCGGTAAAAATAAAGATTGCACCCGGAATTATAAAAACTTCTTACCCCGGAATATGTTAAAGTTCAATGATTAAAATAGCAGGAACTTCTTTTCCAGCCTGATTTTCATGCGTACATCCTGCAAAGGCCGGTTATTCCCGTCGGTTTTGACAGCCGCAATGCTGTCCACCACGTACAAACCGCTGATCACCTCGCCAAATACGGTGTAACCCTGGTCCAGGTGCGGGCTTCCGCCGATAGTTTTATATACTTCCCGCTGGTCTACCGGCAGTTTGCGCCCGCCCAGCCGGGTCTGCTCCAGCGTATCCAGCTGCCCGTCCGTGAACTTCTTACCCTGTACGATGTAAAACTGGCACCCGTCGCTGGCTTTAGCCGGATTGTTTTCCCCTTCCCGGGCGGCTGCCAATACGCCTTTTTTGTGATACAGATCCAGCCTGAACTCCGCGGGGATCGTATAACCTACCCCGCCATTGCCCAGCTGCGCCCCTTCCACAGCCCTTTTGGAATCAGGGTCGCCGCCCTGTACCATAAAGTTTTTGATCACCCGGTGAAAAAGCAGGCTGTCGTAGAAATGCCTTTTTACCAGTTTGATGAAATTGTTGCGGTGAAGCGGCGTCTGGTCGTACAATTTGATCACCATCGTGCCGTATTCCGTTATCACCTTCACTTTACGGTTGCGCTGCGCGCTGGCTGAAAAGGAAATAAGGATCAATAGTGCTGACAGGATTGTTTTCTGCATGTGGTATTCGGGTTAGGTGGTGCTACAGGGTTGATTTTGGGGCCTATTCTTCGAAATAAGCGATGATATGTTCTTTCAGGAACCTTTCCTGTTCTTCCATGCCCATTTTGGGAACGGGCTGTACTTCTTTGAAATGCGGCCATCCGTCCTTATCGCGGCCTTCCGGCTCAAAATACCCGCTCTGGCTGAGCAATGAACATACGGCGATATGCATAAGGTCCTGTTTCTGTTCTTTTGTAAACTTGGTTTTGGCGCTGTTCAGCTCCTGTATACCGATCAGCAGCAGCGTCGCCTCCATATTAGGCGTCTTACCGAAACGCTCCGTGAGCATTTCTTCTACTTTTTTCCATCTTTTATCGAAATCGTCCTGGTCCATCTGTTGGTTTTTATTGGTTTTCCGTTCGTGGCATACGGATTGCAGCCTCAAACGGACAACAAATGTACGGTTTACACAAAAAATTGATGTAAATATCAAACCGCTTTCTTAAATTGGAATTTTTTGTAAACCATATCTGCTTACCGGGGAAGCCGTTCAATAGCGTCTTTTAACAGCAATTTAACGGCGTTAACCCGCCATGGCAGGAGGTTCAAACGAGTAAAACGCTATTTTAGCAGACTTGAAATGTAATTACATGGAAAATACATCGTACGACATCCGTCAACTCAACGACAAGATTCACCAGGCCAGCTCTTTTGTGGACATCCTGAACATGGAGATCAACAAAGTGATCGTTGGTCAGAAGTACATGGTGGAACGCCTTATGATCGGCCTCCTGGCCCAGGGCCACGTGCTGCTGGAAGGTGTGCCGGGACTGGCTAAAACCCTGTCTATCAAATCCCTGTCTTCCGCCATCAATGCCCGTTTTTCACGTATCCAGTTCACGCCGGACCTGTTACCGGCGGACGTTGTAGGTACCATGATCTACAACCAGCAGCGCAATGAGTTCATGGTGCGCAAAGGCCCCATCTTCGCCAACTTTATCCTTGCGGATGAGATCAACCGCGCCCCGGCGAAGGTACAGAGCGCCCTGCTGGAAGCCATGCAGGAAAGACAGGTGACCATCGGCGATACGACATTTAAGCTGGATGAACCTTTCCTGGTACTGGCCACCCAGAACCCGATAGAGCAGGAAGGCACCTATACGCTGCCTGAAGCCCAGGTGGACCGTTTTATGCTGAAAGTAGTGATCGGTTACCCCACCAAAGAAGAGGAGCGCCACATTATCCGCCAGAACCTCCAGCCGGAAGGGCAGGTGAAGATCAACCCGGTGGTGGACCCCGCCGATATCCTGGAAGCCCGTAAGCTCGTGCGCCAGGTGTACATGGACGAAAAGATCGAACAATATATCATCGACGTGGTGTTTGCCACCCGCAATCCCGAAGATTATAAACTCGCCAAGCTGAAGCCCCTTATTTCCTACGGCGGCTCTCCCCGCGCATCCATCAATCTCGCGCTGGCATCCAAGGCATACGCCTTTATGAAACGCAGGGGTTATGTGATACCGGAAGACGTACGCAGCGTTTGTTTCGACGTGATGCGCCACCGCGTGGGCCTCACCTACGAAGCGGAAGCGGAGAACGTGACCAGCGAAAACATCCTGAGCGAGATATTGAATGCCGTGGAAGTGCCATGAGCCGAGTGAATTAAAACCTGCAACAACATGGAGACTTCAGAAATACTCAAGAAGGTCCGCCAGCTGGAAATAAAAACCAAAGGGCTCACCAATCACATATTCGCCGGCGAATACCACAGCGCCTTCAAAGGCAGGGGTATGTCCTTCAGCGAAGTGCGCGATTATAATTTCGGTGACGACGTGCGCTCCATCGACTGGAACGTGACGGCCCGCTTCAACCACCCTTTCGTAAAAGTGTTTGAAGAGGAACGCGAGCTGACCGTGATGCTGCTGGTGGACGTGAGCGAAAGCGAAACCTTCGGTACCGCCACCCATACGAAACGCAGCCTGGTAACGGAGCTGTGCGCCGTACTGGCATTCTCCGCGATCAAAAACAACGACAAGGTAGGCGTCATCTTTTTCAGCGACGGGATGGAGAAATACATTCCGCCGAAAAAAGGGAAATCGCATATCCTTTTTATCATCCGCGAACTGCTGTCCTTCACGCCCAAACGTAAAGGCACCAATATTTCCGAAACGTTGCGTTTCTTCAACAATGCCGCCAAAAAACGCAGCATCGTGTTCCTGCTCAGCGACTTTTTCTCCGGCAATTACCAGGATGCGCTGAACATCGCCGCCAAAAAACATGATGTGGTGGGCGTGCAGGTATACGATCCACGTGACAAGGACCTGCCGGCGGTAGGCCTCATGCGCATGACGGACGGGGAAACCGGCGCTTCGCAATGGGTGGATACCAGCGACAAAAAAGTACGCCAGTATTATACCCAGCAGTTCCAGCAGCATGCTCAGTACTGCAAAAGCGCTTTTGTAAAAAGCGGCGCCGATCTGATCAGTATCAGAACGGATGAAGACTACGTGAAAGCATTACAAACATTTTTCCTGAACAGGGTTTAAGACTACATGAAAGGAATCAAAAATATACTCGTTTATACCCTGCTCGCGGGCCTTTTTATCACAGGCCGGGCACAGGCCCAGGAGCAGCCGGATACGCAGTATAACGACTATTTTAAAGTGACGGCCCGGCCGGACACTACCTCCATCCGCATCGGCGAGCCGGTGAAGATCGGTATTACGGCCAGGGTCGTGATCCGTTCGCTCAAAGGCGCGAACATCAAAGTGGTGTTTCCCAACCTGCCGGATTCCCTCAATCACATCGAAGTAGTGGAGCGCTCGCCGCTGGATACTACCGGCTCTACGGAAGACGAGAAATACTGGAAACAGACACTCACCGTTACCAGCTTCGATTCAGGCCGCTGGGAGCTGGCCCCCATGAAATTCGAAGTGTTCTCCGTGTCCGACGGGTCTTACGATTCCGTGTTCACAGATCCCATCTTTATAGACGTGAACACCGTGGCGGTGGATACCACCAAAGCGTTTAAACCCATCAAACCTTTACGTACCGTAGCCTGGAACATCCTGGATTACTGGCCTTACCTGCTGCCCTTGCTGCTGGTGATCACGCTGGTGGTGCTGTACTTTGCATACTGGCGCAAACGTAAGCCGAAGGCTGCGCCCGCGCCCGCCAAACCGCTGAAGTCGCCCTACGAAACAGCGATGGAGCAGCTGCAACTGCTGGAAAAAGAAAAGCCCTGGAACACGGACGTCAAATTGTATTATACACAGCTCACGGACGTGCTGCGCCATTATTTCGAGCAGCAGTTCCACATCGCCGCATTGGAGCAGACCACGGCGGAGTTGTTACAGAATATCAAACCGGTGACCGTGCTGAACCAGCAGCGGGACAAGCTCCAGCATATCCTTACCCTGGCGGACCTTGCGAAGTTTGCAAAACTGCAGCCCGCGCCGCATGAGCATGAGGATTGCCTGAACAAAGCCATTGAAGTAGTGGAATGGACCAAACGGACCGCCGCCGCTCAAACAGAACAAAGCCTTACCGGCACAAATCAGTAGATGAAGCATGAACGCTGAACTTTGGAAAAATATTGAATTCGCTTACCCGGCCTTCTTCTGGCTGCTGCTGCTCATTCCTGTAATGATCTGGTGGTTCTTCAGCACCGGCCGCAAGTTCCAGGGATCGGTACAGGTAAGCTCGCTGCAAGGACTGAAAGGGCTGCCGGTATCCTGGAAGATCCGTTTCAGGCCGCTGCTGCTCGTGCTGCGCATCCTTGCATACGCCGCGCTGGTAACCGCCCTGGCCCGCCCGCAAACTTCCAATACCTCCGAAAATATAGACAGTGAAGGGATAGACATTGTATTGAGTATAGACATCTCCGGTAGTATGCTCGCGGAAGACCTGCGGCCCAACCGTATGGAAGCCGCGAAAAAGACCGCGATGGATTTTGTGGACAGCCGCATCAGCGACCGCATCGGCCTCGTGATATTCTCCGGCGAAAGTTTTACCCAGTGCCCCATCACCATGGACCATGGCGTGCTGAAGCAGCAGATTATGCAGATCCGCAGCGGCATGCTGCAGGATGGTACCGCTATCGGCATGGGGCTGGCCACCGCGGTGGACCGCCTGCGCAGCAGCAAAGCCAAAAGCAAGATCATCGTATTGCTGACGGACGGCGTGAACAACACCGGCCTGGTGGACCCGCTTACCGCCCTGGAGATCGCCAAAGCATACAAAGTAAAAGTATACACCGTGGGCGTAGGCACTATCGGCAAAGCGCCCTCACCCGCCACCATGCCTGACGGCAGCATCCAGATGCAGATGGTGGACGTACAGATAGACGAGCCAATGATGAGAAAGATCGCTACCGAAACCGGCGGCCGCTACTTCCGCGCAACGGACAATACTTCCCTGCAAAACATCTACCACGAGATAGATAAACTGGAGCGTACCAAAGTGGAGATCACCTCGTACAAACGTTACCAGGAGTATTTTTTCCCGCTGGCGATGATTGCGCTGGCCTGTATACTCCTCGAAGCGGTGCTGCGGTACACGCTCTTCAGGCGCCTGCCTTAAGGCCACCTGCGCGATTTGACTTATATTTACACCGTGCAAGCAACGATCTACAAATCCACCGGCAGCTGGTATACCGCCAAAACAACGACAGGCGATTTTTTGCAGGCCCGCATCAAAGGCCTGTTCAAGATCGATGAGGATATTACCTCCACCAATCCCATTGCCGTGGGCGATGAAGTGAACATTGAAATGGAAGAAGGCGAAAACGCCCCCGCCATTATCACGGATATCGATGACCGTAAGAACTACATTGTACGAAGCTCCCCGCAAGGCAAACACAAAAAACATATTGTAGCCGCCAACCTGGATCAGGCCATGCTGGTATGCACCGTAAAGGAACCGCGCACCTCACAGGGTTTTATAGACCGCTTCCTGGTGACGGCCGCGGCTTATCATATACCCGTCATCCTTGTGTTCAACAAAAAAGATGTGTACAAGGCGAAAGAGATGGAGAAGTTTGAGCACTGGAAAGCGGTGTATGAAGACATCGGGTACACCGTAGTGCTTACTGCCGCCAGCGTGGGCGAAGGCATGGACGAACTGAAAGAACTGCTTAAAGATAAAACCACCCTCATCTCCGGGCATTCCGGCGTGGGCAAATCCACGATCATCAACCAGCTGCTGCCGCATCTGCAACTACGGACAAAAAACGTGAGCGGCTGGAGCGGCAAGGGTTTACACACCACCACCTTCGCCGAAATGTTCGACCTCCCGGATGGCGGAAGACTGATCGATACACCGGGTGTAAGGGAATTCGGCATTGTAGATATCCCAAAAACGGAGCTTTCTCATTATTTCCTTGAAATGCAGGCATACCTCCCCGGTTGCCAGTTCAACAACTGTATCCATATGGATGAGCCCGGCTGTGCCGTAAAAGAAGCGGTGGAAGAAGGGGAAATTGATATGGACAGGTATGTGAGTTATGCCACGATACTGGCTACTATTGAAGAAACGACCTACTAAAACAATACTATCCCCTGCGGTGGAACAATCCCTTTTTAGGCGGCTTGCCCATTTCGTCCATCACCCTTTCCGCACCCAGGTTCTTTACCGGCGTAGGGCAGCCTGTTTTTTGCGTGCGGCAGCCCAGGGCAACGATCCCGCACAATACCAGCAATAAGCATAACTTCCGCATAATCAGTCGGTTTAGAAGAGTTTCATCTGTTTACCTGCCTTGCTGTTCTGCTTCTGGTTATTGGAGTTGTAATATGTGCTGCCGGGGCAACCATATTTCTGGGACGCGCAACCGGCCAGTAAAAAGGCCAGCCATAGCCCTAAAAGCCATTTTCTTTTCATAGGTCAGGGAGATTATAATATGCAATATAACGTTTTTTTATACCGCGATATTATACCTGGTCGCGGAACCAGTCCGCGTACATGATGTAATTATTCGCTATCCGGTCTATTTCTCCGTGGATCAGCTCCTGGCTGATGGTTTTCACCTTTTTGGCGGGCACGCCGGCATAAATGCAGCCTGCTTCCACCTGTGTGCCTTCCAGCACCACGGCCCCGGCGGCGATGATAGTATTGCTGCCGATGTGCGCATTGTCCATCACGATGGCGCCCATGCCTATCAGCACATTGTCTTCCACCGTACAGCCGTGCACGATGGCGTTGTGCCCCACGGACACATTATTTCCGATCACGGTTTTTGTTTTCTGGTAAGTGGCGTGTATCACGGCGCCATCCTGGATGTTCACCTTATCACCCATGCGGATGCTGTTCACATCGCCGCGCACCACGGCATTGAACCATACGCTGCAATCCTTTCCCATCACTACATCTCCCACGATAGTGGCGTTCGGCGCGATAAAACAATTAGGCCCCATTTCCGGGTGCACTCCTTTAACTGGTAATATTACTGGCATGTTACAAATATAGAACTTCACTAACTTCGCCCCTAATGAATAACAGGCAGCTTTTTTTACAACATGTGGCACAAACCTCCGATGCCCCCATGGCCCTGGAGATCGTAAAAGCGCAGGGCATGTACATGTGGGATGCGGGCGGGAAACAATACCTGGACCTGATCGCCGGCATCAGCGTGTGCAACATCGGGCACTGCCACCCGGCAGTGGTAAAGGCCATCAAAGAACAGGCGGAAACCTATATGCACCTGCTCGTATACGGGGAGTTTGTACAAAGCCCGCAGGTGGCCTACGCCAAATATCTTACCGATCACCTTCCCGCCGGCCTCAACAGCGTGTATTTCACCAATTCCGGCAGCGAAGCCACGGAAGGCGCCATGAAACTGGCCAAACGCCATACCGGCCGCACGGAGATCATCGCTTTCAAAAACAGTTATCACGGCTCCACGCAGGGCTCCCTCAGCATCATCGGCGACGAATACTGGCGCAACGCCTATCGTCCCCTGCTTCCGGACGTGCAGCACCTGCAACATAATTCCATGGACATGCTCGGCCAGATCACGGAGCGCACGGCCTGCGTGATCGCTGAAACCATACAGGCCGAAGCCGGCGTGCTGGCGCCGGAAAAAACATGGCTCCAGGCTCTCCGTAAAAGATGTACGGAAACCGGCACCCTGCTGGTGCTGGATGAGATACAATGCGGCCTCGGCCGCAACGGCACGCTTTGGGCCTTTGAACAATACGACGTAGTACCGGACATCCTGCTCACCGGCAAAGCGCTTGGCGGCGGCATGCCTTTAGGCGCCTTTATTGCCAGCCGTGAAGTGATGTGGAGCCTGACGAATCAACCCGTACTGGGGCATATCACCACTTTCGGCGGCCATCCGGTGGCCTGCGCGGCCGGGCTGGCAGGCATGAAAGCGTTGATGGAAGAGAACATGACAGCGGATATTCCCGCCAAAGAAAAGCTGTTCCTGGAGCTGCTGAAACACCCCAAAATAAAAGCAGTCCGTTCCCGCGGGCTGATGCTGGCCGTGGAGCTGGAAGATTTCCCGGCGGTGCAGAAAGTGATTGCGCATTGTATTGCGAATGGCGTGATCACGGACTGGTTCCTGTTTGCGGCCAATTGTATCCGCATCGTACCGCCGCTGATCATCAATGAAGAAGAGATCCGGAAGGCCTGCGCGGTGATACTGGCGGGGCTGAATACTTTATAACTTTTTCCATCCTTACCTCACCTATAAGACAAAGAATCCTCCCGGGAAACCGGGAGGATCGTTTCAAACTGCTTATGAGAAAATTCAACTAAAAGATCTATTGTTTGCTGGCTTCCTGCTTCGCTTCAGACTTCATCTTGTCGTTTGCGAAGATGGAGAATTCCACACGACGGTTCTGCGCACGGTTGGCTTCGCTGTCGTTGGGGAATTTAGGCTGGGTTTCGCCATACCAGAATGTCTGCACACGGTTTGCAGCAACGCCCTGGCCAACCAGGTAATTCGCTACTGATTTTGCACGGCGTTCGGACAGCGAGTAATTATAAGCATCCGCACCGGTATCGTCCGTATGGCCTTCCACGCGTACATGTGTGTCAGGATATTTGTTCAGTACGCCCGCGAGCTCCTGGATATTGCTTTGCGCGGTAGCTGTCAGGTCTGACTTATCGAAGCCGAACAGTACGCCGGAGTTGAAAGTAACGTTGATACCTTCGCCTACACGTTCAACGGTGGCGTTGGGTACTTCGTTCTTGATCTCCTGGGCTTGTTTGTCCATTTTCTTACCGATCAGCACACCGGCGGTACCACCCACTGCCGCGCCGATAATAGCGCCCAGGGCCGTATTACCGGCTGCTTTTCCTATCACTGCACCGGCTGCGGCACCGCCGCCGGTTCCTATTACCGCTCCTTTCTTCGTGTTGTCCATACCCTGCCAGGTGCTACAGCTGCTGATCATGAGCACCCCTGCTAAAGCCATCGCCACTAATGCATTCATTCGTTTCATCATAGTAAGTTTTATTTTGAGTGTTAAAGCCTAAACAAATAGTCTGCCAAATCGGAGCGCTCTATATTACACCACTGGTAATCAGTCCATTGCAGGGAAAATAAAACAGGCATACGGGTTTGTACGCCGCTGCCTGTTTTATCGGTTACTTGCCAAAAAGGCCGCCCAACAGTCCGCCTAATCCGCCGCTGCCCTGCTGTTGCTTAGCACCGTTGCTGATCATTCCCATCAGGTCCTGCATGTCCACATCGCCGTCTCCGTCTTTGTCCAGTCCGCCGGCAAATTTGCCAAGCAGGCCGCCAAGGTTCATACCATTGGTAGAACCGCCGGTAAGGGAGCCGAAAATGCCGTCAAGCGAAAACCCGTTGTCCGAGGGGTCATTGGTTTTTTTAACCAGCGAGCCCAGTACGGTGGGGATCAGTGATGCAGCCAGGGAGGCAGCTGCGCCGCTGTTGAGGTTAAACTTCTGGGTCAGGTTGCTGATCAGGTTACCGGAAATGTTATTCACCAGGGGGTTCTGGGAATCTACCTGGCCGTTGCTGTTGAACAGGCCCATAACTTCTTTTACATTTCCATTGGCAAGGGCATCCTGCAAACCGGAAGCGATAGAGTGCGTGGCTTCGCCGATCACTGCATCATTCTGCTCATTGGGAATAGCAGGATTGGCCACCACTGTTTCCTGGGCGTTTTCACGCACCAGCTGGACTAATTGATCTAACATTTTGTTTTGGTTTAGGATGGAAGAAAACTGAGGTCACCGAATATTATGCATTTTGAACAATCTGGTAAACGGTTCCGGGCAATAGTAGCATAATAACACTTCCGCTGAACAAATTGTTGCGGAAAGTGTTTAAGCCTGTGTTAACTATTTTCAGAGCTGGTCCCCGGTCTTCATTTTTTCAGCGTTCTCCGCGAACTGGAGCGCCTGTACCATGTCTTCTATCTCCCCGTTCATAAATGCATCCATGTTATACACGGTCATACCAATGCGGTGGTCTGTAATACGGCCCTGGGGGTAATTGTAAGTGCGGATCTTTGCGGAGCGGTCCCCGGTGCTCACGAGGCTTTTCCTTTTGGAAGCGATCGCGTCCTCATGTTTGCGGACGGCGGCTTCGTATATGCGGGTGCGTAACATACGCATGGCAATATCTCTGTTCGAGTGCTGGCTGCGGCCTTCCTGGCATTCCACCACTACGCCCGTGGGGATGTGGGTGAGCCTCACGGCGGATTCCGTTTTGTTTACGTGCTGGCCACCCGCGCCGGAGGAACGGAAGGTGTCCATTTTGATGTCTGCTTCGCGAACGTCCACATCCACATCGTCCGCTTCAGGCAGCACAGCTACCGTGGCGGCGGAGGTATGCACGCGGCCGGATGCTTCCGTGGCCGGTACCCTTTGTACGCGGTGTACGCCGGATTCAAACTTGAGTGTACCATACACATCGTCTCCCGTCACTTCCACCACTACTTCCTTATAACCACCGGCACCGCCGGCGTTTTCGTTCATGATGGCGGTTTTCCAGCCTTTGTTTTCACAATAACGCAGGTACATCCTCAGCAGGTCGCCGGCAAACAGCGCCGCTTCGTCTCCCCCGGTACCGCCCCTGACCTCCAGGATAGCATTCCTTTCGTCCTGGGGGTCTTTCGGGATCAGCAGGTTGCGGATGTCCGCCTCCATCTGGTCCTTCTGCTCGCTCAGGCTCTCGGTTTCTTCTTTCGCCAGTTCACGCATTTCGTCATCCCCGCTTTCCAGCACTTCTTTGTTGAAAGCAATGGAATCCAGCAGGTTGCGGTAAGCGTCGTACGCTTTTACGATCTTTTCAAGCTGGCGGTATTCTTTGCTGAGCTTGCTGAACTGTTTATTATCTTTTACCACTTCCGGGTTAGTAAGCGCAAGGGCTACCTGTTCGTACCGGCCTTTGATGGCATCTAATTTATCGATCATAATAAAATTTCTGTTTCGTGGAAACGTTTACGGGCTGCGGCGGATTATAATGATTCAGGGAAATTGCCGTATTTCGTAATCGCTTCGGGTTGCAAAATTACGTTTTTGCCCATTAATAAAAAGGGGGAAGCGGCCCGATCATTTTTAAATGTTAATTCGGAAAGCATGATCAAGCTAACAGCAGGGGATATATTCGACGGGCAAAAGTTCCTGGGGGCGGACCGCTGCCTCATCCTGGACGAGGATGGCGCGGTATCGGCCATTGTGCCGCGCAGCTGGGCGGGTGAAGGGATCATTGAGGTGGAAGGCTGGCTTTGCCCCGGTTTTATCAATACCCACTGCCATCTTGAGCTTAGCCATATGAAAGGGCTGATCCCCGAAGGCACGGGCCTGCCCCTTTTCCTGCAATCCGTGATGGAACAGCGGGAAACGCCCCCGCCGGAGGCCGTGCTGGATGCCATGGACAAAGCCGTCGCCGCCATGAAGGCCGAAGGCATCGTAGCCGTGGGCGACATCTGCAATACCGCGGCCAGCCTCCCGCTCAAAACCCGCCCCGGCATGTACTGGCACAGCTTCGTGGAATGTATGGGGTTCATTGACGCGGCCGCCCCACGCAGGCTGGAGCATTCACTGGCCGTACTGGCCCGTTTCCGGGAAAAAGGCATGCCCGGCTCGCTGGTACCCCATGCCCCCTATTCCGTGTCCGCCACCCTGTTCAAACTGCTGGCCGGCATGGAAAACAATATCCCGGTGACCATCCACAACCAGGAATCCGCTTCGGAAGATTCCCTGTACCGCTCCAAAACAGGCGCGTTCCTCGACTTTTACAAACATTTTAATATGGACATCTCCGGGTTCGGGATGACGGGCAAAACCAGCCTGCAAAGTTACCTGCCGTATTTTTCCTCTACCCCGCGCATGCTGCTGGTGCACAACACCTACACGCAGCCGGAAGACATCCGCTACGCCACCGCCCGTGAACAGGAGATATTCTGGTGCCTTTGCCCCAATGCGAACCTGTACATAGAAAGCCGCCTGCCGGATGTCACTGCCTTCATCAGTGAAGGGGCGCGCATCACGCTGGGTACGGACAGCCTGGCGTCCAACCGGCAGCTGTCCATATGGGCGGAAATAAACACCATCCACCAGCATTTCCCGGAGATACCGATGGCTACCATCCTGCAATGGGCCACGCTGAACGGCGCGAAGGCACTGGGCATTTCAGCCACATACGGCAGCCTGGAGAAAGGAAAAAAACCGGGGCTTGTGCAGATACATAACGGTAACGCAAAAGCATACACGATTTAATAATCAATACATTTGCACCACTATGAATGACTTCTTAAACCAGCAATTCCTGGATAATTCCGTGAGGAACTATTTGATAGTGGCCGGTATTATCCTTTTCGTGTATTTCATCCGCCGTTACCTCTCCAAAGGGCTGGCAGCGGGCCTGTTCAAGCTGATCAAACACTGGAGCCCCAGCATTGCGCAGCAGGAATTTGTGCAGCTGCTCTTTAAGCCGCTGGAGTATTTCCTGCTCATGACTGCCTTTATTATGGCGAGCAATCACCTCGTGTTCCCTTCTGATCTGAACGTGATCGTGTACAACCGTGCGGCCGAACCTTACACCCTGCAAATGCTGCTCACCACGCTGCTCAAGATCGTGTTCAGCATGACCATCATACTCATCCTGCTCCGCCTGATAGACTTTATCTCGCTGATCCTTGAGAAAAAAGCGGACCTCACGGAAGATAAAACAGACAACCAGTTCATCATATTTTTCCGTGACTTCTTTAAAGCCATCATGTTTATCATCGGGGCGATGATCCTGATCAATATCCTGTTTGGCAAAGATGTGGTGGACAAGCTGGTGGCTGGTCTTGGCATCGGCGCGGCCGCCCTCGCCCTCGCCGCGAAAGAAAGCATCGAGAACCTGATCGGGTCGTTTATTATTTTTTCGGACAAACCGTTCCGCGTGGGAGATTTTGTGAAGGTGGACGCTTTCCAGGGCACCGTGGAGAAGATAGGCCTGCGCAGCACGCGCCTGCGCACGCTGGAAAAAACATTTGTAACGGTGCCGAATAAAAAGATGGTGGACAGCGTGCTGGACAACCTTTCCCTTCGCACGCAACAGCGTGTGTCGCTGAAGCTGGAGCTGGCGGGCGATACCACGTCGGACAAGGTGGCCTCCGTCGTGAAAAGCATCCAGGATTACCTGGACAAACACGAAGATGTGGAACCAGGCTACTCGGTGAACATGTTTGATTTCACAAAAGACTCCTACACCATCCAGGTGATCTATATGACCAATATCATTGAAGGCGCGGCTTACCTGGACCTCCGGGAGAATGTGAACCTTGCGGCCATCAGCATCCTGGAAAAGAACGGGGTGCGGCTGGCGATGAGAACGGAATCCACGGTATAATTTATTCAAATGCCCATAGTAAAAGCGCCCCGGAAACATTCGAGGCGCTTTTGTTTGCATCATCCTGCAAAAGGAAAAGGCTGCCAAAAGACAGCCCTCATTGTATTCGTCAAGTTAACTGCTTAGTCTTTTTTGTTCATCTTCATGATGATCTGCGCGAGGTCCTGCTCCACGGATTCTTTCGAATTACCGGAGATGCGGCCTTCTTCTTTACCGTCGCGCATCACGAGGATGGTGGGCACGCGTTTGATCTTATAGCCGTCCGCCACATCGTTGCCGGTGTTGCCGGAGTTGTCCGCGCCGTACATGTGAATGCTTTCTTCGGGCACACTGGCCAGGATCATCACTTTGTAAAAACGGCCCAGCAGGTTCTGGCTGGCTTCGTCTGTGGTGTTCACCAGCGCTACCAGCTGGATCTTGTCTTTATTGGACTTGATATAATTAACCATGGTCGAATTGGCATCGTAGCGGTTTACACCATTGTGAAACCATGTAAATGCGGAATCAGCCAGCAGCTGCTTCATTTTAAATTCCCCTTTCAGCTGTTTGCTCTGTGCCGCATGGTTGTGACTGCTCTGTGCCATTGTCACGGAGCTTAACAACAATCCGCACCCCAGTAATACTTTGTGTAAACGCATAATTTGTGATTTATAATTGATCTTTTAACTCTGTCAGAAATTGCCGCACTTTTTGCAGGCTTTTGATCATTTCGAAGTTCCGGGAAGCGGAACGTTTGTCTTCCCGCAGCTTCTGTTTGGCTCCTTCTATCGTGTATTTGCGCTCGCGCAGCAGGTGATAGATGAGTTTCAGGTTGTGAATGTCTTCCTGCCGGAAAAGACGGTCGCCCTTACGGTTCTTTTTGGGTTGCAGAATATCGAATTCATTTTCCCAATAACGGATGAGGGAGGTATTCACGCGGAACATGCCGGCCACTTCGCTGATGGAATAGTATTGTTTGTCCAGCGTGAGTTTTTCCAGTTCCTGGATCACATGCGGATCGCCCGCCAGCTCCTTCAGACTTTTACGGCCACGCTTTTTGCCTTTCGGCGGAGCGCCGTCTGCGGGAAGGGCGGCCTCAGCACCTTCCGCATCCGCCTCTCCGTTTTCCCCGGGCTGGGGCCGGACGGGCGTTTTTACAGGTGCGGGCTTTTGCGGCTCGGCGGCTCCGAATAAGTCCAGTTGCTGCATCATAACCGAAATAAATTGTATTGATAAAAAGAATACGGATACAATATTACGGAATCCATTTTATGCACAACCCGCCTTTTCCTCCAATAATCATTCCATTAATCGAAAGACTGGTTGCCCGAACGCGCAATCTTCAGCATACGGTCAAATTGCTCAGGGGTAAGATCGTTATAGAAGAAGTACACGGGATCTACTTTGGAGCCATTTTTCATGACTTCGTAATGGCAGTGGGGGCCGGTGGATTTGCCGGTGCTGCCTACCCAGCCCAGCACATCGCCGCGTTTTACCGCCTGGCCGCGTTTTACTTTCATGCGCACCATGTGGCCGTACAGGGATTTGTACCCGTAACCATGATTTACCACCACGTGATTGCCATACCCCACATCACTCAGGCTCGCTTCTTCTATAGTACCGTCGCCGGTGGCATAGATGGGCGTGCCGGAAGGCGCAGTGAAGTCCAGGCCGCTGTGAAACTTCATGGTTTTATAGATCGGGTCTATCCGGTAACCGTAGCCGGAGGCGATACGGTCCAGGTCTTTGTTGGACACTGGCTGGATGGCCGGGATAGAAGCCAGCATTTTTTGTTTGTTCTTGATAAGATCTTCGATCTGTTTGTAGGATCTCTCCTGTACCTTCACGCGGTTGTTCAGCTCGGTGAGCATGGTGGCGGAAGCGGCTATCAGTTCGTTATTGGCTTTGGATTCCAGGCGGAGGTTTTCCGCTTCTTTGTCTTTCCCGGGTTTGCCGGCACGCACGCTGTCCGCGATGGGCGCGGCTTCGAAGATGACGCGGTAGATCTCGTTGTCCCGGTGCTGCAGCTCGTCCAGCGAACCTTTCATTTCGGCCATGCGGCCTTTCAGCACGTCGTATTCCTCTTTCATGCTTTCAATGTCCTGGCGCAGGAATTTTTCCTTGGGCGATTCCAGGAAGCGGTAAGCGACAGAAAGGAATAAGATCCCGGTAACGATGGCAGCCGAGAGAAACCCCAGGATGCGCAAAATTTTAACCCGTACGGAGATTACGAGCTTTTCGTATTTAAGTGTTTGAGTATTGTAGAAATATTTGACCTTCTTCATGAACCTTGAGGGTTGATATGGTGCGCGAACGATTCAACGCGCTGTCCGGATTTTTAGTATCAGTGCATTCCCCGGTTTTTTTCACAGGAAAACGGCGGTTATGCCTTGTTTTTGTTTATTTCAATATTTTTGCACCGCATTCAACCTACGCTAAAAAAATTGTACGGTTAAACCGGGGTCCGCAAACCTAATGGAATTAGGTTAAAACGTCAACCTTTTGAATCTCAATTTCTCAGCGGTCCACTTTGCAATAACCACAAATTAAAGGGAAATTTGGGATGGATGCAATTATAAAGTTAAAATTAGATATTAATACACAGTAATATTTTATGACCGCAGCTGAGATCAGACAACAATTCCTCGATTTTTTCGCTTCAAAAGGCCACCAGATAGTGCCCAGCGCACCTATCGTGGTAAAAAACGACCCCACCCTGCTGTTCACCAACGCGGGTATGAACCAGTTCAAAGACCTTTTTCTCGGCAATAAGCCGGCGCCTTACAAAAGAGCGGCGGACACCCAGAAATGCCTGCGGGTAAGCGGTAAACATAACGACCTGGAGGAAGTGGGCATAGACACCTATCACCACACCATGTTCGAAATGCTGGGCAACTGGAGCTTTGGGGACTATTTCAAAAAAGAAGCCATCCAATGGAGCTGGGAGCTGCTCACGGAAGTGTATAAATTACCGAAAGACCGGTTGTATGTAACTGTATTTGAAGGAGATAAGAAAGAAAACCTGGAGCCGGACACCGAAGCGAAGGACTACTGGAAACAATATATCCAGGAAGACCGCATCCTGATGGGCAACAAAAAGGATAATTTCTGGGAAATGGGCGATACCGGCCCCTGCGGCCCCTGCACGGAAATTCACGTGGATTGCCGCACCGATGAGGAAAGGGCCAAAGTTCCCGGGAAAGACCTCGTGAACAACGACCATCCGCAGGTGATCGAAATATGGAACAACGTATTCATGCAGTTCAACCGCATGAAAGATAAAAGCCTGGAACCCCTCCCCGCCAAACATGTGGACACCGGGATGGGCTTCGAGCGCCTCGCACGCGTGATCCAGGGCAAACAGAGCAATTACGACACGGACGTGTTCATGCCACTGATCCATGCCACTGAAAAACTTTGCGGCAAACAATACGGGCAGACCGAAAAAACAGATATCGCGTTCCGCGTGATCGCGGACCATATCCGTGCTATCTGCTTCACGATCGCGGACGGCCAGCTGCCCTCCAACAATGGAGCCGGCTACGTGATCCGCCGCATCCTGCGCCGCGCCGTACGGTATTATTTCTCTTTCCTGGACGTAAAAAAACCATTGCTGCATGAGCTGGTGCCCGTACTGGCCGCACAGTTCAGCAAAGTATTCCCCGAGCTGGAGCAGCAGACGGACTTTGTGAAAAAAGTAGTGTTTGAAGAAGAAAACAGCTTCCTCCGTACCCTGGACAGCGGCCTTCGCCGACTGGACGTGATCACCGCCGGGGAAAAATCCAAAACCATCGAAGGCCCCGTAGCCTTTGAATTATACGACACTTTCGGTTTCCCGCTGGACCTTACCATGCTCATCGCTTCGGAAAAAGGATTTAAAGTGGACGAAGAAGGCTTCACCGCCGAAATGAAAAAACAGAAGGACCGCTCCCGCGCCGCCACCGAGCTGGACATGGGGGACTGGACCCTCCTGCAGGACCAGCCTTCCGGCGTCTTTATCGGCTACAACCAGCTGAGCGCCGAAGCCAAAGTGCTCAAATACCGTAAGATCAAAGCCAAAGGCAAGGAACAATACCAGCTGGTGCTGGACCAGACGCCCTTCTACGCGGAAAGCGGCGGCCAGGTAGGCGATACCGGCGTGTTCCGTTTCAGCGGCGAAACCATCCCCGTGACGGACACCAAAAAGGAAAACGACCTGATCGTACATTTCGTGGACAGCCTGCCCGCCAAGATAGAAGGCACCGTACTGGCTGAAGTGGATGCCGCCAAAAGGCTGGACACCGCCCGCCATCACTCCGCTACCCACCTGCTGCACGCGGCTTTGCGCCAGGTATTGGGCACTCACGTAGCCCAGAAAGGCTCGCTCGTCAATGCCGACTATCTCCGCTTCGACTTCAGCCATTTCGCCAAGGTGACGGACGAGGAGCTGGCGCAGATCGAAACGATCGTGAACGAAAAGATCAGGGAAAATATCCCTGTTGTAATAAAAGAACTCCCGCGCGAAGAAGCGCTGAAGCTGGGTGCTATGGCCCTCTTCGGTGAAAAATACGGGGATACCGTACGCGTGGTGACCATAGACCCCGCATATTCCATCGAGCTTTGCGGTGGCACCCATGTAGGGTACACCGGTGAGCTGGGGCTGTTTAAATTCATCGCGGAAAGCGCGGTAGCCGCGGGCGTACGAAGGGTGGAAGCCCTCACCGGGGCCAAAGCAGAAGCTTATGTGAATGAACAGCTGGCCCAGCTGAAGGAGATCAAAGCCCTCGTCAAAAACCCGAAAGAGCCAGCCAAAGCACTGGAAACGATCATGGCGGACAAGGTTGCGCTGGAAAAACAACTGGCTGCCCTGGAAGTGAAACAGGCCGTACAGCTGGCCGCCACCCTGCCCCAGCAGGCAGTAGCGGTGAACGGCGTGCAGTTCCTCGGCGCCCTGCTAGACGCTGCCAGCGCGGATATGCTCCGGCAGGTGGCCACTTCCGTAAAGGACCTTCTAACGGCTCCTTTTGTGGTAGTGCTGGCCTCCAATATCGCCGGCAAGGCGCAGGTATCCGTATTGCTGTCGGACGACCTGGTGAAGTCCAAAGGGCTGAACGCGCAGAAGATCATTAAAGAGCAGGTGGCCGGCCTCATCAAAGGCGGCGGCGGCGGGCAGCCTACCCAGGCGAACGCCGGCGGGCAGGATGTGAGCCAGCTGCAGCAGGTGATCGAAAATGTGAAGGGAATTTTATAATAAACATCTCATTATCAATACCATTGAACGGGCTTCCAAAATGGAAGCCCGTTTTTTATGATGCCTGTTCGGTGGAATATGCAGGAATAGGCAGAACACTTTTCCACTTTTACATAAAGGTTAGACAAAGGTTACACCGGCTTTTATAAAGGTTACAGTGAGTTAGACAAAGGTTAGCGGGCATGTTGTTGGGTCCTGTTATGATGGTATATTCACCCAAACCCCACCTTATACGAAGCTTATAGGATAGATATACGAGAGATATAGGATCGTTATAGGAGAAGAAATGGCAAAATAGTATCACAGGCGGGCAGATTCACTTATTCCCAAGCCTTCCATCATTTCAGGTCGTCATTAAAAATCCTCTTCGAAGCCGGCTTTGTTTTCAATTTCCCAAAATTTACACTAAAGTTTGCCGCAATACTCCTGTTAGGTGTCAGTACACGGGTGTATTCATAAAATTGCACACTATTCCGCTCACTGATCATCCTCGTCCCTTTTCTGAATGGCTCGGTTAAAATGATGCCAATGCTGGCGGCATCGTTCAGGATATTTTTCCTGATCGCGGTGTTGAACAGGGTAAACCCGTTACCATAACCCTGTATGGTCCTCTGCGGCGTTCTGGCTGTGAAAAACCCTTCAAGGGAAATACCTTTCTTTAAACGCAAGGTTGCGTTAACATTCCCGGATAATACCGTACTGCCTGCCGACCGGCTTGAAAAGTAATATTTATCCGATGGGCTGCGCGTATCATTTGTATTGATATTCAGGTTCCCCCGTAAGCTCAGGTTTTCCCCGACTTTGACCGAAGACGTTAAGTTGACGCCCCAGGACCTGCTGGTCCCGATATTATCATAGGTGGTGACAGATATCGCAGCTTGTGTATTACCCATCGTTGTATCCGGCGATATGGTGGTATACCTGTCGATTACCTTTTTGGTGACGCGGTAAAAAAAGGTAATTCCATAGAAGTTATCCCCCTGGTTCAATGAATAACCCAGTTCGGGCGAATGGACTATTTCAGGCTGGAGGTATGGATTTCCCTGTGTACGGTTATAAGAATCGCTGGCGCTGATGAAGGGGTTGAGATATCCTGTTCCGGGGCGATGCAATCTTTTGCTATAACTGAGCTTTATCTGTTGTTTACCCGATCCCATGTTTTTTGCAATTGCCAGAGCCGGTAATAAATTTATGTAATGGGTGTTAACTGAAGGCGTCTGATGCAATTGGCCGGATAACGTGTTGAGGGTGGTCAATTCCGCCCTGGCCCCCGCTCTTACGGTGATTGTTTTCGATAAGCTGACCAAATATTGCCAATAACCCGCAACAACATTCTGCCTGAATTCAAAAAGATTGGTCCTGCCAGGGTTCAATAACAGATCCTGTACCAGCGGATCGTAATTATACACCTTAAAGTCATTGACAAAATCACGGATGATGGCTTTTACTCCACTCTCCATCTTTCCTTTACCCAGGGTGGATGAGAAATCGCCCTGGAAGGTTATTTCAGTGTTCCGGTTTTTCTTATATGCCTTTTCGGAAAAGAAATGGTCCGGATGATTGAACTGAAGACTTGAAAGATACTCCGGGTTGCCGTTGTTTTTATTGACCAGGAAGGAAAAAGAAAGCATTTTATCTTCTGCTCTGAAACGGCGGGTGTAATCGAGGTAATAGTCCGTTCCTGTGCCATTCCCCGGGGCTTCCATACTCCCCGTAAAGTGCTGCCGGGCCATATTATTCCCCGTGACCGATCCGGTCATTTCTCCGCGTTGAAGATCACGGGACCCATTCATCCCCACAGATACCCGCAGCTGGTTATATTTATTCCAGTTAAAATCAATTCCGGCCATGGCTCCGGCACCCCGGCGGCGGTCGTACACGATGGATTCCTGTCTGTTCGTTGTCTGATACACGAAGTCTTCCCGCTCATAACTTCCCGGGCGTTTGCGCATAAAGCTAAAATTGCCGTTCAGATTTGTATAGAACAGGAAATTATTTTTCTTAACCGCAAGATTTATACTGCCATTATTCCTCAGGTTGCTGACACCGAAATTCATATTGCCATTCATTCCCTGCCGGAAACTCTTTTTTGTAATAATATTGATGATCCCCGCGCTTCCCTCGCCATCATACCTGGCTGAAGGATTCGTAATAATCTCAATACGGCTTATTTCAGCCGCCGGGATGCTTTTCAGCGCATCCGCAGTATTGCGAAGGAAAAGTGAAGACTGTTTTCCATTCAGTAGTATCCTGGGATTGGCATTCCCCCTCACCGAAACATTTCCTTCAGCATCCACGGTTATCATTGGCGCCTTCCGGAGCACGTCCGATGCATCTCCTGCGGAAGAAGTGATATCATTTTCCGCATAGTAGATCAATTTGTCTATGTCGCTCCTGATAACTTCTTTTTTTGCAGTAACTATTATTTCTTTTAATGACCGGGAAGCGGGTTTGGAGGTGTCCTGCGCATGGGCATGACAATAACATATCACTACCAGAAGGCAGCAAATAAACGTTTTCATGACCTTATTTTTAAGGAAGGGTGATTAAACAGAAGCTATGGTGACTGTTCAGTTCTTTTTATCCTGGGACAGATAATAACAGACGAAGAGGGATAAACCGGTATAGATCAGGGTGGATAATAAAATAAATTCCTTGGTCTCGCCGGGCATTTTAAAAACGGCCGCCAGCAGGATGCCCGTGATAATTCCAAGCGCCGCCCCCAAAAAGAGAATTCCGCCGTATAAAAATAGTTTCCGGCCAAACTTAGTGGAATAGATATTTACCAGCGAAGGGTCCAATCCTTTTTCGATCATCGCGCGGCGTTCCTTTGACCGGTAGTATTGCCTGAGGGATAACAATACTCCCGCGGCGATAATGACAGCTGAGATAATTATTGAAAGTTCCATAAAAAGGTAAAATTAAATTGTTCGTTTCCATATTTGACAGGAACTTTAAGCAGACGGTTACATTTGGCAAACACCCGGTGAAATGTAACCAACAGGCTGCTTCATCTGTCAAATAACAAATGGACCAAAGGACTGACGAAGAAATAATCAGTTTTGTACTGAATGGACATGTCCAGGACTTTCGGCATATTGTCAGGAGGCATCAGCTCATGGCCTATAGAACAGCCTACTCTGTGACGCGTAATCATGAAGATGCCCAGGAAGTTGCACAGGATGCGTTCATGAAAGCGTTTTCTTCGCTTCATACTTTCCAGGGCAGGTCCAGGTTCTCCACCTGGCTTTTCCGGATTGTGTATCATAAGGCATTAAATCACCTGGAAGGATCAAAATCCTATAAAAAGCACGTCGGCCTGGATGATACTACCGGCATGGACCAATATTTCACGGGCGATAGTTTTCAAACACTCGTTGGCAAAGACCAGGCGAGGTATATCGGGAAGGCGCTGGACCTGTTAAGTGCCGGGGACAGGGTAGCATTGAGCCTGTATTACCTGGACGGGCAATCCCAGCAGGAGATCTCCACGATCACCGGCTGGAGCCCCGCTTCGACCAAACTGCGGATCCATCGCGCCAGGGCCAGGCTGAACCAGGCATTACACAAAATATTGGACACCGAAAAAGACAACTTATTATGAACGCGGAAAACACTGATTTTGACAGGGCCCTGATTTCTTCACTGGAGGGAAAAAAGCCTGCCCCCGGTCTAGATGAAACCATCATGGCCCGGATACTTCTTGCCAGTGAGCAGGAAAGGAAAAGAAAAAAGACGGAGAAAACAGTCATGCTTATTTATTCAGGGCTTACGATCGTCACCCTTTCGCTCCTTTTTTTTGTGAAAAGGGGGTTAAGCATTTTACCGGACCTCCACTTCCCGGAGCTGAGACAGTCCTTATCCGGCAGCCCGGACCTGGCGCTTTATTATAAAACGGCTGTTGTGATCTGTATTATCTCCCTGATCTGTTTTGGAAGCTACTTTGCCAGATCCAAGTCCCTTATTACCAGGCGAACGATGGATTAACACCTATCAAATTTATACACAACATCTATCCGTCCAGGGTCGTTTTTTAACAATCCCTTATATCCTTCCACCCGTTTTTAACATTTTTTTACCCCTATATCCCGCTAAATTTGCCAAAACCAATTACTCCTATGCGCAAAATATTATACACTTTCAGCTTTGGCCTCATCGCTATGGCAACACTGGTTCTCCCGGCATCCGCCCAGGAAAAACGTTCCGGTAAACTGGGAGAGTATGATGAGATCGTCATCAAACGGAAAGGCGGCTCCAAAGACGCCAAAGTGACCGTGGAGATCAAAGACGGCGAAGTATTGATCGACGGGAAAAAGATCGACGATTATAAAGACGGCAGCATCACCGTACAGCGCCGCGTGATCACCCCGCGGAACGGCAACATGGCCGGCAATGGCGGTATCCAGTTTTTTGAGGATGAAGACAGCGATCTCCGCATCACTCCCGGCACGGCAGTACTGGGCGTGATCACTGAAAAGAAAGTGGCGGAAGGCGCCACCGTGGCTTCCGTAGCGGAAGGCAGCGCGGCGGACAAAGCCGGCCTGAAAGAAGGAGACGTGATCACCAAAGTGAACGATCATAAAATAACAGAACCGCAAGACCTTTTTGAAACCATCGGCGCACTGAAGCCGGGGGACAAAGTAACGGTCACCTACCTGCGCAATAAAAAAGAACAGAAGGCGGATGCCACACTGGGCAAAAGGACCTCCGTGTCCCCACGCAGTTTTGGCCTGAGCCCTGAAGGCGACGATATGAATCCGTTCCGCTTCAGGATGCCCCAGGCGCCGGACAGCCGCCCACTGGACAGGTTTTTCCCTGAACGGGCGCCCTCACTGGGCCTCACCGTGCAGGATACGGAAGACGGCAAAGGCGCTAAAGTAACGGGCGTGAAAGAAGGCTCCGCGGCTGAAAAAGCCGGTTTTAAAACGGATGACCTGATCACGGAAATTGCCGGCGAACCCGTGAAAAGTGCGCGCGATGTGGCGGAAGCCTATCGCGGTCACAAAGACGAAGCCAGCATTACCGCCAAAGGTACCCGCAATGGCACGGCGCAGACCTACACCATCAAGGTGCCGAAAAACCTGCGCACAGAAAATTTGTAAAAAGTAAGGCGATTATAGTTTAAGTGTAAGCAAAGAGAGGCGGTCCGGTTTATCCGGGCCGTTTTTGTTTAGGGAGATTATGTTAACTTGTACATAAAAACGACGATGAAAATAAATTCTTTAAGGCCCTTATTAAGGACCCTTGACATGGACGGAACAATCGCGTTTTATACCGGCATATTGGGCTTTACACTGGCTGCTAAAAATGACGATTGGGGCTGGGCATCCCTGTATAAGGACGAGGTATCTATCATGCTGGGAAAACCCAATGAACATTGGCCTTTCGATAAACCGTCCTTCACCGGCAGCTTTTATTTTAACGTCGACAATGTGGATGAACTCTGGGAACAGGTAAAAGACAAAACGACCGTCTGTTATCACATCGAAAATTTTGAATGGCAGATGCGCGAGTTCGGCATCTACGACAACAACGGGTACCTGTTGCAGTTTGGACAGGACATCACACCTTAAGTCCCTTATTTCTGTATCATTTTCAGCAGCTTCAGCTTGTTCCCGAACGGCGCGTATTTCATTGGCACATCCAGCCAGGTGCCGGTTTTCAGTACTCCTTTTTCGTGGGTGAATTCATAGAAGCTGTTCCGCCCGTGATAACGCCCCATGCCACTGTAGCCGATGCCTCCGAAAGGCAGTTCCGCATTGGCAAAATGCACCAGCGTATTATTGATACAACCGCCTCCGAAAGCTACTTTTTCGATAAAGGCCTGCTCCGTTTTCCGGCTTTTGGAAAAGATGTAAAGCGCCAGCGGGTAAGGATTCTCAGCGATCATCCGAATGGCGTCCTCCGTGCTTTTGTAGGGGATCACGGGCAGCACCGGGCCGAAGATCTCTTCTTTCATCACGGGGGCATCAAAAGATACATCCGTAAGGAGCGTGGGGGCAATGAATTTGTCCGCGCGGCTGGTTTCCCCGCCGGTGTATACGGAGCCCTGTGACAGGTAAGACGCCACCTGGTCGAAACGTTTTTCGTTGATCAGCCGCGGGTAATCGGGGCTGTCCGCCACGTTTTCACCGAAAAACTGGTGAATGGCGGCTTTCATATGTTCCAGCAAAGGATTCATTATTTTCTGATGCGCCAGCACATAATCCGGTGATATACAGGTCTGCCCGGCGTTCCAGCATTTGCCCCAGATGATGCGCCTGGCGGCGGTCTTCAGGTCCGCTTTTTCGTCCACGATACAGGGGCTTTTGCCGCCCAGCTCCAGCGTTACCGGGCTGAGGTGCGGCGCGGCCATTTCCAGTATCTTTTTCCCTACGGGAATGCTACCGGTGAAAAAGACATGATCAAAGCGGTGTTTCATCAGCTCGGGGATCACAAGGTGGCCCTCTCCCGTTACCACAGCTACGAACTGCGGTTCAAACACGTCCGCGATCACCCGCTGTATCACCGCTTCCGTGGCCGGGGCCAGCTCGGAGGGTTTCAGAATGGCGGTGTTTCCTGCGGCGATGGCGCCTATTAACGGGTTGATCAGCAGCTGGAAGGGATAATTCCAGGGGCCTATCAGCAGGGTAAGGCCTTTCGGTTCCCGGTAAATAACGCTGCCGGAAGGGTAATGCATCAGCGGCGAACTGACCGGCTTGGGCCGCATCCACTGCCGGAGGTTGGTGAGCGTATGGTCTATTTCCTCGTAAAGCAGGCCGATTTCGCTGCCGTAGGCTTCCACGGGAGATTTCCGCATATCTGTATGCAAAGCGGCCAGGATGGCGTCCTCGTGCCGTTTGATGGCCTTCCTGAGTTCTTTGAGCTTCGTTTTCCTGAATGCAAAAGGGCGGGTGGCTCCCGAGGCGAAGTAGCTGCGCTGGGCCTGGTAAATATCGTGGATTGTCGTCATTAGGGTATTTCTTACCTGTACAATTTCGTGAAAATTCCCTGCTTTTTTGCAGTTTGAATATCTTTGTGCGAATCAGCAGGAAGAAAATCAATATGAGCGCGAGCATCGATTATAACAAGTATGAAGCGGTAATAGGCCTCGAAGTGCATGCCCAGCTGCAAACCGAAAGCAAACTGTTCAGCAGTGACAGTGCGTCTTTTGGCGGTTTGCCGAACACCCATATCAGCCCGGTTACTCTCGGGCACCCCGGCACCCTGCCCTTCCTGAACGGGAAAGCGGTGGAGCTGGCCATCAAATTGGGTTTTGCCTGCCATTGCGAGATCGAGAAAGAGAATTTTTTCGCCCGTAAGAACTATTTCTACCCTGATCTCCCGAAAGGGTACCAGATCAGCCAGCATACGGCGCCTATCTGCATCGGCGGATATGTGCCCATTTTTGTTGACGGCCAGGGCCGGAACGTACAGCTGAACCGCATTCACCTCGAGGAAGATGCCGGCAAAAGCATGCACGACCAGGACCCGGACAATACCATGGTGGATTACAACCGCGCGGGCGTGCCCCTCGTGGAGATCGTAAGCGAGCCGGACCTCCGGAATGCGGACGAGGCCTATGCCTACCTCACGGAGCTGCGCCGCCTCGTGCGCTGGCTGGACGTCTGCGACGGTAATATGGAAGAAGGCTCCATGCGCTGCGACGCAAACATTTCCATCCGCCTCAAAGGGGAAACCCACCTGGGCACCAAAGTGGAAGTGAAAAACATGAACTCCATCCGCAACGTCAAACGCGCGATCGAAAACGAGATCAAACGGCAGATAGAGCTCACCGAAGAAGGCGGGCATATCGTACAGGAAACGCGCAGTTTCGACGCGTCCAACGGCAGCTCTTTCCCCCTCCGCTCCAAGGAAGAAGCAAACGACTACCGTTACTTCCCCGAGCCGGACCTTGCGCCCTTCCACCTCACTGCCGATTACCTTGAGAACATCAGGGCCACCCTGCCCGAGCTTCCCGAAGAAAAAGTAACCCGGTATATCGGCCAGATGGGCCTTCGTGAATACGATGCCCGCGTGATTGCGGACGACAAACCCACAGCGGATTATTTCGAAGCTCTTGCAGCCGCTACCCCGCACCTGCAGGCAGCCGCCAACTGGATGCTGGGGCCCGTAAAATCATGGCTGAATGAAAACAATGCCGACATCAGCGCCTTCCCCGTGAAACCCGCCGCCCTTGCGGAACTGATAGCCATTATTGCAGACGGGAAGATCAATTTTTCCATTGCTTCCAGCCGCATCCTGCCGGTGATGATCACCGAACCGGGCAAAAACCCGCTGGCCATCGCCACCGCGCTGAACCTCATCCAGGACACGGACGAGGGCAGCATTTTGCCGGTGATAGACGAAGTGCTGGCCAAATACCCGGCGAAAGTAGCCGAGTTCAGGTCCGGTAAAAAAGGTCTGATCGGGCTGTTTGTAGGCGAAGTGATGAAACTCAGTGGCGGAAAAGCCGACCCGAAACTTACTAACGAGTTATTAATGAAGCGTTTAAACGGTTGATAAGCCGTTCATCCCAAATGTCGGGAATAACCCTTTATCACTGCCGGCCGGTTGCCGTGGCTTGTTATATGTTACATCCCGTTTTGGCGGGGGAACGCACTAACATGCCGTGACCGGCTACATAATTTAACAAAACCGGGAATAAGCTTCCGGTTAATTAACCCTATTTTTGAAATGATTATCAGAACTAAAGAAAAGCCCATGAAAAAATTAGCCATTTGGTTGTCTGCGACGGCCTTGCTGGCGTCGTGCAACAATCACCCGGAAAAAGGAGGATTTAAGATCGACTTGCAGTTAGCCAACGCTCCGCTCGAAAAAGTGTATCTCGAAGAAATTGTAGGACAATCTACCAAGATAGTGGACACCACCGCCGTAAAAGACGCTTCAGGTAAAATTGAGCTGGATGGCATGGTGACGGACCAGGGTTTGTACCGCATCCGTTTTGAAAACGGCAAATACATCCTGCTGGCCCTCGACGCCGGCGACATGAGCATCAAAGGCGATTACAACGAACTGGAAAAGATCCAGGTGAAAGGTTCCGATGCCACCGAAGAAATTCAACAGCTCCTCAAATATTACAGCGACAAATCACAGGTGCTCAGCAAAGAAATGCAGGCCATGGACAGCCTTCGCCTGGCCAAAACGCCGGACAGCCTGCTGGCCGCCCGCAGGCAGAGCTTCGAGCAGGAAGCCGATAACTTCAAAAAACATTTCCTCGAAGCATCACAGCAGAGCAAACACCCGGTACCCGCCGTATTTGCATTGCAGCTGGTAGGCTTTGAAGATGCGGAAGACCTGCTGTCCCATAAAAAAGATTTTGAAGCGCTCGCCAAAAAGTTCCCGGAAAACGCGATGGTGAAAGACCTCATCAGCAACATCTCCAATGTGGAAAAAGATGCCAAAACCGAAGCCAGCAGCGGCCCTACCGCTATGATCGGTCAGCAGGCGCCGGACTTCACACTGCCTGACCCCACCGGAAAACAGATCAGCCTCAGTTCTTTCAAGGGTAAATATGTACTGGTGGATTTCTGGGCCAGCTGGTGCGGCCCCTGCCGCCAGGAGAACCCGAACGTGGTGCAGGCTTATCTCAAATACAAAAACAAGAACTTCACCATCCTCGGCGTATCCCTCGACAAAACGAAAGACGCATGGATGAAAGCCATTGCGGACGATGGCCTCGCATGGTCCCACGTGAGCGACCTGAAGTTCTGGGAATCTTCCGTAGTGCCTTTATACGGCATCACTGGCATCCCAACGAACATCCTGGTGGACCCACAGGGCAAGATCGTAGCGGCAAACCTCCGCGGCAGCGGCCTGGAGCAGAAGCTGAGTGAATTGTTACAATAATATTTCTCTGTAAATAAAAAAGGCGCTCCGGAATACGGGGCGCCTTTTTTATTGCGGGCATGTAATCAGTTGTAGCCTGGGTTCTGCGCCAGGTTTTCATTCTGCAAAGTTTCCTGGAAGGGGATCGGCCATATCACCAGCTGCGAGTTCCAGTCCTGCTCCGTTTGCAGCGGAGGCCGTGCGGGAATGTTGCGTTTGGTGCGCAGGAAATCTATTTCACCGAAACCTTCAAAAGCCAGTTCCATCCTTCTTTCATTCAGGATCAGCTCTATCAGTTCGGCCTGCGTTACCGGCGGTACGATCACAGAGGCGTTGGAACGCTCGCGGATGTCCATCAGTTGGGCCAGCGCATTGGCATCCACGCCGGCGTTCTGCCTTGCAAGCGCTTCCGCTTTGATCAGTTTGATCTCGGCCAGCCGCAGGATCGGCACCCAGGAATCGAAGGTGTTATCATAATATTTCCCCGTCCAGTAGGTGAGGTTCGGCGCGGTGCCGGTGCTTCTCAGCATGGGGGATATCCTTCTTTTATCCGTGAGCCCAAAGTTCGGCAGGTTGCGGTAAGCGGCGCTCACGCTGATGTCTCCACGGCCCCTGGGACTGTAGTGTTGCCCGATCGCATTGTTCGTATTCGGGTTGTCGGAATTGTTCATCGCTACGGCAAAGATGCCTTCCACGGTTGTCGTGTAATTTTCGGACGTGAAATAATCGATGGGATCTTCTTCAAGATCGAAGCCGCGGGGGGATGCGAGTACCGCATCAGCTTTTGCATTGGCATTCGGGTAATCGCCCATGGTGAGGTATATCCTCGCCATCAGCCCATCCGCGGCAGCTTTGGTGGCTCTTGCGTGGTTGTAATATGCATCGTCCCAGTCTTCAGGAAGGTTCGCGGATGCTTCCGTGAGGTCCGCGAGCATTTGCACATACACCTGCCTTACGGTGCTCCTCGAGATCTTGTTCGCCGGGTTTAGCGCGTCCGCACCGTTCAGCGCCGCATCCAGCACCAGCGGTATACCCGCGTGGCTGGCGTCCGGAGTAAATACGTACGTCTGCGCCCAGATGTTCACAACGTAATAGTATACCAGCGCACGGATGAACCTGGCTTCCGCATAATACACTTTTGCCGCTTCGTTGCCTATCACGCCTTCGTTCATCTGGAGGTTCTTCATGAAATAATTCGCTTCAAAGATGGAGCGGTAAGCGCCTGTCCATGCGTTTAATGCGGTGACGTTGTTCGACAGCATGTTAAAGGTGGGTATCTGCCCGAAGAAGCTGGATACGGTCACATCGTTCCCCCGCTGATCCACGTATATCAATGCGCGGCCGCCAAGGAACTCCGCATTCTGCAGGGCGTCGTACATACCCAGCGCGGCTTTTTCGATGCGTGCGGGTGAGTTAAAAACCTGCGAAGGATCGATGTTTACATACGGCTCCTGTTCGTTCACCTTGGAGCATGCCGTGAATAACAGCAGGCCGCACAGGCCCCACCTGATGATGTTGAAGTATTTATATCGTGTGTTCATGATCATTAGTTTTTTGGTCCTAGAATGCAGCATTTAATCCCAGTGAAAAAGCGCGCTGTAAGGGCACGCCGCGGCTGTCCACACCAAACGCGATATTGGTGGCGCGGTTCGTGTTGATCTCCGGATCCTGGCCGGAATAGCCGGTGAGCAGGGCCACGTTGTCCCCCGCTACAAACAGCCTGAGCGTACTCATACCCAGCTTCTGTTTTACGTTGGGGAAGTTGTAACCGAGGCTGATCCGTTTCACACGCAGGTAATCCGCTTTTTCCAGCCAGCGGGTGGATGTCTGGGTGCTTATGTTGTCCTGCAAAAAGAGTTTCGGGATCGTGGTGTTCGTGTTCGAGGGCGTCCAGCGGTCCAGTATTTCGGTGATGTTGTTTTGCAGGGAATTGGTCATCATCGACTGCCGGGTGCCGTTGATGATGTAGTTGCCTCCGCTGAACTGCAAAGAAATGTTCAGTGTAAATCCCTTGTAGCTAAAGGTATTGTCCAGCCCGCCGTACCAGGTGGGGTAGCCGGTTGCTCCTTCGATGTATACGCCGTCGTTAGCCGTGATGGCGGGCACTTTGGCGCTGCCGTCCTGTGTCGTCCAGCGGTCTGCTACCGTGGGGATGCCGGGGGACGGATTGTATTGCCTTACGGAACCGTCTTTGGCATAAAACAGCGGGAAACCATTTGCCGGGTTCACACCCGCATACCTGATCAGGAAAAATACGCCCAGCGGCCTGCCAATGCTGGCGCGGCTTACGCCGCTTGGGATGTCCGAACCATCTACCAGTTTGGTCACTTCATTTTTCAGCGTAGTGAAATTGGCGGAGACGTCCCAGGTGAAATCTTTGCCTTCTATGGGGCTTGCATTCACGGTGAATTCAAAACCCTGGTTCCACATCGAGCCAATATTTGTGGTAACCGTGGAGCCGGGCACACCCACGGTTCTGAGGATAGGCGCGTTCAGCACGAGATTGTCCACGTTGTTCCGGAAGTAATCAAAAATAAACCCGATGCGGTTGTCGAGGAAAGACGCGTCCAGGCCGATGTCCAGCTTTTTGGAGGTTTCCCACTGCAGGTTCGGGTCACCGATCTGCGACATGGTAAGGCCGTTCACTTCAGCATACGTACCGCCGCCATACATGGTTCTCCAGGCATAGGGGCCAATCTCTGAGTTGCCCACCAGGCCATAGCTGGCGCGGATCTTCAGGTCGTTCACGAATTTGATATTGTTTTTGAAAAAGTCTTCTTCCGAAATACGCCAGCCCAGCGAGCCGCCGGGGAAATAACCCCTTCGGTTGTTAATACCGAAACCGGAATAAGCGTCCGCACGGAAGACGAACTCCGCATAATATTTATTCGAGTAGCTGTACGCGGCGCGGCCGAAGTAGGAATCAAACGCACGCGCGTTTTCCGTACCGCCGGTAAAAGAGTTGTCCGACCCCGCGAACAGGCCGTCGTAAATGTTCTTGAAATAATCATCGGCAAGATTGCCCTGGCCGGTGTACAGTTCCCTCCTTCTTGAGTATTGGTATTCAAGGCCGGCGGTAACGGTCAGGTTGTGCCGTTCGTTAAATGTTGCGGTGTAAGTAGCGAAGTTGGACCAGTTCCAGAGGTTGATGCGAAGCAGATTTTCCTGCACCAGGCCGTTCAGCCCAAACCCGTTACCCGCCTGATCGGGGCCGCTGTATTGATCTTCCATGTTCTGGATGTAATCAATGCCAAAACGGGAGGTTACTTTTAATCCTTTCACCGGTGATATTTCCCCATATACATTCCCCTGCACGCGGTTGGATTCGTTGTCGTTCCTGCCGAGCAGCACGCTGGATAAGGGGTGGAAGAACCTGTTCAGCCGGTACGTCACGTTGTTGTTACCATTGCCAAGGTCACGGTTGTTCGCGGTGAGATAAAGGCCGCCGTAATCGCCGGTGGTGTTGTAAACGGGAACGTTCGGCGGAGCGTTGTACCCTGCAAAGGTAGAGCCCGCAAGGAAACCGTCGGATATCACGCCGTTGTTCAAAGCACGTGACGCATACAAACTGGCGCCTACTTTCAGCCATGATTTAGGTGTAATATCAAGATTGAGCCTGCCCGATCCCCTGCGAATGCGGTTGGTGATCACAAACCCTTTCAGGTCCGCATATTCGGCAGAGCCGTAATACTGCGCCTTTTCCGAACCTCCGGAAAAGTTCAGCTGGTGCGTTTGCTGGAAACCGGTTTTAAACACTTCCTTTATCCAGTCGGACCTGTCCGGCTGCCCGTCCCCGTTCAGATCGATGTCGTTCGCGATGTTCGCTACGTTGAGGTTGTTGGCCTTTTCATTCTGGATCATGTTGAACTCATCGCCGTTCAGCACTTTCGGAATGCGCGCGCCGGTTACCCAGCTGAGGTTCATGTTGTACCCCACTACCGCGCTGCCTTTTTTACCGCGTTTGGTGGTGATGATGATCACGCCGTTTGCCGCGCGTGATCCGTAGAGCGCCGCGGCAGCCGCGTCTTTCAGCACGTCCACGGATTCAATGTCGTTCGGATTGATGTCTGCCAGCGGGTTGTAACGTGTGCCGTTCCCGCTGTTGAAGACGTTGAGGTTGTTCACCGTGTTCAGCGGTACGCCATCCACAACGAACAGGGGTTGCGCGCTGTTACTGATGGAATTAACGCCCCTGATGCGCACGGCCACTGCATCGCCCAAAGCGCCGGACTGTACGTTTGCATTCACCCCGGCAGCAAGGCCGTCCAACGCCTGGTCAAAACTCTGGATCACTTTGTTATTGATCTCGGAGCCATCGATCTTGGAAGTGGAAGCCGTGGCATCTTTGCGTTTGATGTCCACATAACCTGTCACCACTACTTCCTGGAGGGTCTTGTCATCCAGGCCCAATTCAACGTTCCTGACACCGCCTGTCGGTACCGCGGCTTCCTGGTTGCCATAACCGATAAACGAAAATACGAGCACATCATTAGGCCCGGATACTTCTATCCTGTACTCGCCGTTCTGATTGGTGATGGTTCCTTTGGAAGTGCCTTTAATTGCGACGGTAACACCAGGCAGCGGGGTTCCGTCTTTCACATCGGTTACTTTCCCCGTAATCACACGGGACTGGGCCATGAGCTGGCCGCATAACATAACCGAAAAGAACATGAGAAGTAACATTCTTTTCATATCGATTGGATTTTGGTGATGAATTACATTGCTCGATTCAGGCTAAACAGATTTACATTATTGATTTTGGGTAATTGAACTTATACGTTTTCTGAAATGGAAACTTACGTTTACACGGAGGCAAACAAAGGCTACGATTACTGATTTTGGAAATTGTATTTCACATGAAAAGGACAAACAGGTCTACGGATACTGATCCTGGAATAAATGTATTTCACATGCAGAGGGACAAAGAGGTACGGGTTTTTACTTTGAGATATGGGAAAAATCGGGGTGATTGCTTGTGGGTTCTACCGGTAATTTACGAAGTTCCGGGTAATAAAACATCACTTAGTGTTAGAATAACACCGAGGTTAAATATTAAAAATCACATATACGGGATAAATAAAATGGCCGGCAGGGAACTGATCCCTTTCCGGCCATTCGGCAATAAACTTGCAGAACCTGCTCAGGACGCGTATTTCGGATGCTGCGCCATATTCTGGTTCGCCTGTATTTCCTTTAAGGGAATAGGGAGATAATACGCCTTATCGTCCGGCGTGAGCGTTGTGGGCTGACCGGGCACCTGTATAACATCCTGCGGTAAACGCACAATATTCTGCCGGCGGCGGCGCAGGTCGTAGTAACGGTGACCTTCAAAAGCCAGTTCTTTAAAACGTTCCGCCTGTACGGCATCGTTCAGCAGGGTGGTATTCGCAAAGGTTACATCCGTGTACCCGCTGATGCGCATAACACGCAGATCGTTCAGGTCATCCGTGCCGTTGTCAAGCTCACCTTTCATGGCATAAGCCTCCGCACGGATAAGATACATTTCAGACACCCTGAATAATTTGATATCCACGAGGTTCGCCAGCGCCGGCTGCCCTCCCACATACTTGGCCACCGTCCATCTGCGCGTGGCGGCCGCGGGCGTAAGATCGCGGACGCTGGTATTAAAACGCACGTCGTTAACCGCGTCAAAAGATGTGATCAATTTAAATGAAGGTGCAAATAATACCTTACCGGTACCATCACGGTAAAACTCGCCAAAACGCGGGTCCTGTGCTTCCCGTTTTAATTTCCAGATCACCTCGGCGGTACTCTTATCCGTCCAGATGTCGGGGAACTGTGCGGCGGTAGCCAGCGGCAGGGCGTTGATCACCTCCGTGGCGGCTGCGATGGCGGCATCCCAGTTTTCCTGGTACAATGCCGCGCGGGCCTGCATGGCGGTTGCCGCCACACGGCTGATGCGGTCGGGGTCTGTTAAGGATGCGGGGAGCAATTGTTTCGCCTGTGCAAGGTCTTCATTGATCTGCTGGTAAACTTTCTGTACCGCGTCCCTCGCCGGCTTTCCGATGCCGGAAGAAGTCATCACCGCAATGCCGCCTGACGCGGGATCATAATTCACCGCATAATGCCGCAGCAACTCAAAATGGCAGAAAGCCCGCAACGCCAGCAGTTCTCCCTTCAGCTGGTTAAACCAGGCTTCCTCCTGCGAGGAATAAGGTACTTCATCAATTACATCCAGGATGCGGTTCGCCCTGTCCAGCACCTGGTAAAAACTCTGCCAGGCAACGATCACATCGGGATTCACCGGGTCCTGTTTCCAATTAAAAGCCTGTATGCCCCTGCCACCCGTGTTTTCGATGGGCAGCATATTTTCGTCGGACAGCAGTGAACTGATGCTGATGGTAGATGTGCCGAGGCCTGCGTAAACTCCCAATACGCCGGTGTTTACATCGCTCACCGATTCAAAGGCCACGTCCTGGTCCTTGATATCCGTAGGTTTGATGTCCAGCTCACCGAGGCAGGATGTGGCAGTCATCCAGCCCGCGAGTATGCAGAATATGATAAGATGTTTCATGTGCTAAAATTGTATGCTTACGCCGGCGGTGATCGTGCGCGGCGAAGGGTATTCAAAAAAGGCGTTGCCGTTGTTGTCTTCGGGATCAAACCCGTCCCATTTCGTAAAGGTCAGCAGGTTCTGCCCTTGCAGGTATACGATGGCGCCGCGCAGGAATTGCGTGGGCGTCAGTATCCGGGAAGGGATGGTGTATGAAAGTTTTACGTTGCGCAAACGTACGTACGACGCATCCTGCAGGTCGCGGGAAGTGAAGTTGCGTGTGTCGGCGAAGCTGGGAATATCCGTGATATCCCCGGGTTTGCGCCACCTGTCCTGCCACCTGCGGCCCTGGTTGCTGGCCGCGAAAGAATTATTGTTCAGCGTATATATTTCAATCGAATTGTAGCGGAGGAAATCCTGTGCATAGGTGAAAAACACATCCGCGGCAAATCCTTTCCAGTTGAGGCGCGTATAGAACCCGCCGGTGTAACGAGGGTCGGAGGAGCCGAAGTCCGCAACGCTTTGCGTGGCTACGCTATAACTTGAAGTGGGTTTACTTTGCCGGTCATAATAAAATGCCCTGCCCGTTTGCGGGTCTACCCCGCCCCATTTAACGACATAATGCGAATTAACGGGAAGGCCTACACGCATAATATATGTACCCATTGTAAACTCATTGGCCCCGCCAAGGTCCATCACACGGTTATTGTTCAATGCGATATTAAAACCGGCGGACCAGGTGAGGTCTTTGGTACGGATAATATCCCCGCTAAGATCCGCTTCTATACCACGGTTGCGGATGGTGCCCGCGTTGATGGGGCGTGAAGAAAACCCGCTGGTTTGTGAAAGTTGCTCTTCGAGGAATAGGCCTTCGGTACTGCGGTTATACCAGTCGGCTATCAGCCTGATGCGGCGGTTCAGCAATTCGATATCCAGGCCGGCGTTGAAAGTATTGGTGTATTCCCAGTTATATTCTGAATTACCTACGGAAGTGGGGATAACTGCTGGAGAGCCGTCGTAACGGCTGGCGCCGTAGCCTGCGGCATATGCAAAGTTTTGTGCGGATGGCGCGGCGGAAGAACCATAACTGGCGCGTATCCGCAGTGTATTGATCCAGCTGAGGCGCTGCATGAAAGATTCCCGTCCAAGGTCATACCCGGCGCCGACGGAATAAAATCCATGCCAGCGGTTCTTCTCCGGGAGTGTGGAAGAGCCGTCCCTGCGGTAACTCACGTTGAGTGAATATTTCTCATCGTACAGGTAACGCGCAAGGCCTACCAGCGATATCAACGCGGAGCCGGTTTTGCGCCCGCCTACCTGCGGGATGAAACTGTTCAGCGCGGAGCCCGGCGTGATGCCGGACAATGTACCGTCCAGCCCTGGCGTAATGCCATAGCCGGTTACGGCCATGTTGGAATATTTGATGCGGTTAAATTCGTAGAATCCGCCAACGGTGAGACGGTGTTTTTCCTGCAAGGTCCTGTCGAATGTGAGGCCGGTAGTGGCGGTGAACTGGTAATACCGGATCATTTCTTCCCGGTGCATGCCCTGTTTGCCGGGTACACCGTCCTGGCTACCGCTATGGGACCCGGGCCTGATGGTGCGGGTCTCCACATTTTCCCGGTAGTCCATACCGAGATTGGAGGATGCGTATAACCAGTCCGTGAAATAATATTTCAGGTCCGTATTGATCATTCCTTTCAGCTGGTTGATCTTATAGGTGGAGTTCTCCATCCTTTCAATGGCGTTGGAACCTTCGCGTGTGTCAAACGCACCACCGAGCTGGCTTTTGTTGCCGTTGTGCATCAGCACACCGTTCACATACGGCGCTTCATATGGCAGCGCGTAATAGACCGCCGCAATGGGATTGGCACTGTTGGACGAACCTTCGCTTTCTACCAGGTTATTGTTCGTATAGCCCACAGCGGTATTGATGGCCGCGGTGAATTTTTTGGTGCGCACGTCCAGGTTTGTGCGGAAGGAATATCTTTCAAGGCCGGAGCGTTTGATAATGCCCTGCTGGCTCAGGTAGTTGGCGGAGGAATAAAAACGGATGGCATCGGTGCCGCCGGAGGCGCTAAGTTCGTATTCATGGAAGGGAGCGGCGCTGCGGAGGAACTGGTCCGGCCAGTTGGTGTTGATCTGGCGCATACTGTCCAGGATGGCGGCATAACGCGTTTTGGTAGCAGCGGGCAATGCTGCGTTAGCTGGGTTCAGCGGGGAAAATATCCAGCCGGCGCCAAGCGTACGTCCGGTTTCCCGGCCTACTTCTTCTTCAAACTGAAGGCGCTCCTGTGTGCTCATCATATCAAAATGATCGCGCGCGAGTTGTGAGAAACCGTGCTGGGTGTTAAAACGCAGCGATATATCCCCGGCCTTCCCTCTTTTGGTATTGATCACGATCACGCCGTTGGCGCCGCGGGAGCCATACAATGCGGTCGCATTGGCATCCTTTAATATGATCACCGATTCAAAGTCCGACGGGTTCATGGACATAAATACGCCACTTTCCACAGCAATGCCATCCACTACATATAAAGGGGAGGTGGTGCCGCCGTTGGTAGCCTGGCCGCGTATGAGCACTCTTGCGGCAGCGCCGGGCTGGCCGCTGCCGGACGCTACATACAACCCGGCCGCGCGGCCTTGCAGCAATTGGTCAAAAGATGCCATGGGCACATTATTCACCTGGTTTCCGGGAATAGTGGAAACGGCACCGGTGTATTGCCGGCGGGTGGCGGTGGAATAGCCGGTAATCGCCACTTCATCCAACATCCGTGGAACGCCGGTTGTATCCGGTTTTCCGGTTGGTACTTGCGCAACGCCAGGAATGCTTATAGCCGTCATTAGCCATAAGTACAGCGTTTGTTTCATAAGATTTTCATTTAGGCCTCGTGAACAGAAAAAAGTTAATCAGGTAACAGTCGGGGCACAAAATACTGGTTTTCAACTAGTAAAGCTACTACACAAACATGTGATAGAATATTATATAAAAGTTATCGTGATGGGTTGACAAAAAAAGAGGGCCGGCATAGCAGCCGGCCCTCGTATCAGATAGTCTGAAGGAAGTATTATTTCTTAGCCCACCAAACGGGTACGTCGATGTTCTGGAGACCGGGGAAGTTTGCGTTCCTGGTCAGCTCAGCCTGCGGATAAACGAAACGCTGAGGCCTTGAATTTGGGCCCAGCACAGAAGCCTGGGACCTTACAAGGAACTCTGGATAGTGCGTACGGCGCCATTCGCTCCATGCTTCAAAACCCTGGCTGCCTACCATTGAGAAGTATTTCTGGGTGATGATGCGTTTCTGGAGGGTATCCACATTTGCGCTGTTCCATGCAACCTGCTGGTTGGCCATGTAAGTGGTAGCTTCCGCGTCTGTGCGGCCGCCCCATGCAAAGCTGGCACGGATACCTTGTTCGTAAAGAGCTGCTGCGCTGCCGGTGCCCCAGCCTTTCAGTGCGGCTTCGGCCTGCAGGAAGTAGCTCTCGGAACCGCTGATGATGATGCCGGGAGCTGCGCCACTCATTACGCGGGCGCTCGGGTTAGACATCGGGGTGGTGCTGGGTACTCCGTCGTAACCACCTTGCGGGATGGAAAGGAACGCCGGTGGCGGGTTCCCGGGAGTATTGGGGGGGTAAGTGTACCTATTGAAGAAGCTGCTAATGCGTGTGTCACCCCATTCTTTCAGCTTATCCATTACAGTGCCAGAAGCGCCCTGGTTACGGATCTGCAGCTGAAGTACCTCAGCCCAGATGGGATATTGGTTGCCCCCTACGTCTACGTAGTTGATCTGCCAGTTTTCAGTGAGAAACTCCGGGTTGCTGGCGTACAGCGCCTGAATGCCGGCTGCTGCTTTCGTCGGATTTACACCGGAGATACGGAGGTAAGCACGCAGCTTCAGCGTATTGCCGAATGCAGCCCAGCCTTCGCCATTTTCGAGGATGTCTTCGGCTCCTGGTTGATAATCGTTGTCAGGGTCGAGCAGGTCGAGACCTTTCTGGATCCAGAGGAAGACACTGTCGTACACTCTTTCCTGGGTATCGTAGTGAGGGCTACGGTTGCCGGAGCCCTGCAGTGCTTCAGACAACGGGATGTCGCCAAAACCGTCCGTGAGCATCATAAATGCATATGCGCGGAGGATGTAAGCGCGGGCAGACCACTGGTTGAATTTAGGCAGGTGTTGCAGTGAGATCAGGGAGTCAGTATCAGACAGACCGTTTGCGTACAGGATACCCCAGGCGCGGTCGAAATCCGCCGGACCGGAAGAGTATGCGTCGATCGTGCGGAACTGGCTTGCGTTAGGCCTCTGCGTCCAGTACTGGCTCCAGAAGTTGCCGTAAGTCTGGTATTGATAAGAGGTCACATGCGCAACAGATGCCTCGATAGAAGGCAGGATCTGGTCCGGATTGGCTTTGGTGGTAGAGTTCGGGCTTTCGTTGATGTCCAGGAATTTTTTACATCCCGGCAGTACGATGGCCGCTACAGCTAAAGCCGCTATGATGGATTTTACTTTTGTCATTTTCATAATTTCTCTTTTTCAGCTAAAGGTTAGAAACTTACTTTCAGGTTCACACCGAAATTGCGCAGGGAAGGCTGGGCTGTAAAGTCAAAACCTTGTTCGTTACCCGCACCGCCGGAGTTAACTTCCGGATCAGCGAACATGTTCTCTTTCGGAGTGTGGATCCAGAGGTTGTTACCAAAAAAGCCAATAGAAGCGTCACCGAACGGAGTTCTGCTCAGAAGTGATTTCGGCACTCTATAAGAAATGCTTGCTTCTCTCAGCTTGATGTAAGAACCATCAATGATATGCGCTGCGTCAGGCACGCTTGACTGGTTTGTCCAAAAGTCCATCCACTGTGTTTCCACACTGGTGTTCGCAATGTATTTGCCCGGGTTAGCGGGGTCTTCGATCACGGTGTTAGGAACAACATACGGCTGACGGTCGTTCACCACTGTCCTCGGGGTAGTACCCACGAAAGTCATGATGTCGCTTGTCCTGGAGTAGAAGTAACCACCTTGTTTGGTGTCGAACAGTACGCTCAGGCTGAAGCCTTTGTAGCTGAGGTTGGTGCCCCAGGAAGCCATCCAGTCGGGGTTGTAAGAACCAAAGTAACGTGCGTCGTCGGTCAGCAGAGGCAAACCGGTTTCTGCGTTGATCACCATTCTGCCCTGGTCATCTTTGAGGTAATCGCGTGCATAGAAAGTACCGTAAGGACGGCCTACTGCTGCAACGATGCTCATACCAGACACACCACCTACTATCACCTGGTCTACACCAGGCAGCAGGGACACAACGGTGTTTTTATTTTTAGTATAGGTGCCGAACAGTTCCCAGGTAAAGCCGCTGGAAGTTTTTACCGGCGTAACGCGGAATCCTATTTCCACACCTTTATTTTCTACCTCGCCTGTATTCAGTATCTCGTTGGTGAACCCTGTGGAAGGTGCAATCGGCGCAGGTAAGATCTGGTCTTTAGACCTGTTCTGATAATAAGAGAAGTCTAAAGACAACCTGTTGTTCCACATGTTCAGTTCAGTACCTACTTCAAACGCGTTGGTCCTTTCCGGTTTAAGGTTAGGATTGCCAATCGTGTTACCCACGGTCAGGCCGGGGATACCGTCGAAGGGGAACAGTGTGTTGGCGAAACCGCCCAGGATCTGCGTTCTTACATAGTAGTTGCGCAGCAGGTACGGATCGGCGTCGTTACCCACGGAAGCGTAGCTGGCGCGGATTTTACCATAGCTCAGGAAGTCGCCGATCTTGCTGTCTTTCAGCAGCTCGGTGAACACAAATGAACCGTTCACGCTGGGATAGAAGAAGGAGCGGTTGGCTGCGGGCAGCGTGGAAGACCAGTCGTTACGTGCAGTGGCTCCGAGGAACAGCATATTCTTGTAAGCGAGGTCCAACTGAGCGTACAGGCCTACCAGGCGGCGCTGGCTGTAGAAGTTCGTTGCAACAGGAGAACCGTTGCTGTTATCCAGGTTGTACCATCCGGGAATTACCAGGCCGGCAGAGTTGGTACCTGCTTCCAGGGTAGTGAGGGTACGCTGGCGGATGTTGTTACCGACCATGAGCGAAGCATTGAAATCTTTGCTGAAATCATGTTTCGCTGTGATCATCAGGTCATGAACGATGTCGCTCAGATTGATCTTGTTTTCTTCATACGCACCGGTGAGGTGTTTATCTGTCCATCCCGGATCAGCGGGCAGCAGGTCGGCTTTCGCCTGTTTGATGCGGCGGCGGTCGGAGTAAACGTCTGCACCCAGCCTTTCAGTGATGTTCAGCCAGTCCAGCGGTTTGTAGGTAACGGTGAAGTTACCCGTAACGCGGTCCACATCGTTCAGGTTCCTGAAATCTCTCAGTACCCAGTAAGGGCTGTTGGTATAAGCACCATAATAACCATACTGCGGGTTACCGTCGGCATCCTGCAGTACGTCGCCATAGCTGTAATAAGGATTGTTCAGATCACCCATGTCCTGTAAGGGAATGTCGCGGGGAGTCTGCAATACGTTGTCGTATACAGAACCGTCGCCCTGGCCACCCTGGATCATGTTGCTGTTGATCTTGCTGTAGTTCACACCGATAGAGGTAGAGAACTTGTTGCTGAGCTCGGTGCTACCGTTGAAACGTACGCCGTACTTGTTGTAGCGGTCAACGTTGGAAGGCATTACACCGTTGGAATTGAGGGCATTCAGCGAGAGGTAATAGGTGGATTTTTCGTTGCCGCCTGCGAGGGACACGTTATTGTTCCATGCTTTGCCCATTTCGAAGAAGTCCTTCACGTTGTTGGGTTGCGCGGAATAAGGTTTGGAGAGGCGTTGGCCGTTGATCTCCTGGCCCCATTCTGTCATCGCGCCGTCGAATTTCGGACCCCAGCTAAAGTTTTCCAGCGGATCAGGCTCAAAGTGGAAACCCTGACCGAAGTCATTCTGGAAATCGGGGAGTTTGAGGATGTTGGAAAGAGTCAGCGCGGAGGTGTATGTGATCTCCTGTTTTTTGTTACCGCCTTTCTTCCCGGATTTCGTGGTGATGATCAACGCACCGTTGGAGGCGCGGGAACCATACAATGCCGCAGCGGCAGGACCTTTCAGGATAGAGATATCTTCGATATCGTCCGGGTTGATGTCGTTACCACGGTTACCGAAGTCGATAGCGGAACGGCTGTCGCCGCCGCCGATGATGCTTTCATTGTCGATGGGCACACCATCCACAACAAGCAGTGCCTGGTTGTTACCAGTAATGGAAGAACCGCCGCGGAGTACGATACGGGATGAAGAACCGGGAGCGGAAGCGGTACTGGTGATGTTCACACCTGCTACCTTACCGGTAAGGGCGTTCAGCGGGCTAACACTCTGACCCCTGGTGATCTCCTCTGCCTTTACGGTAGGGGCTGCATAACCAAGTGAACGTTTGTCTCTGCGGATAGCGTTCGCGGTAACAACGGTTTCTGTAAGGGTCCGTACATCAGTACTCAATACCACGTTTACAACAGCGCCGTTGATCTTAGCTTCTGTGTCCTTCATACCAATGAATTTCACAACCAGCTCGTTCACGCCATCAGGCACGTTCAGGGTGTAATCACCCTCGGTGTTGGTAACGGTACCAACATTTGTTCCTTTTGCTAAAACGGTGGCCCCAATGATCGGGGTGCCGTCTTCGGCGGCAGTAACCTTTCCTTTAATGGTTCGGCTCTGCGCTAATACCTGTCCTGAGAGGCATACCAGGAGCAGGAAAAGCACGGTTAGACCTTTCCTCATAAGCATAATTTAGTTGTTTAACGAAATTTTAACAGACAAATATAAATTACTTAACGGTTTTTTAACGCAATTGAATTGTAATTTTTTTGGAGGCGACATAGATTTTTTTTTTGGTTATGAGTAATACTGGATAAGTTCGACATTATAGAGAATGCCTGCTTTCCGCCGTCACCGGGAGTTTGGTGAGGTATAAAAAAGAAAAGCAGGCGACAAGATTATCACCCGCTTATCATCAACCAAAATCTAAATCGAGATCTTTAATGATTTCGTATGCGACAGACCTGGGTCCGCGCACAATGTCTTTATTGGTTGAAATGCTTGCTAGTAAAGGATTTGAATTGCTACTGCGTGTCTGATTAACGGCTTGACCGGATATGGGATTATTCTCCCATATCAAACAGATTGATAATGTCTTTTTCATAAGCGACAGATTCTGGTACCGTAAACATACCGATTCCCGGCAATTTACAATCCGCCGCTTACGCTGACATTACCCGGTCAAGATAAGTTCAGAGGAAATGTTTTTAAGAGGTTGAGCAATACAGTGTATAATTCTTCATGCCTGTAATTGTACCTGAACTCGCATTCTTTCAGGTGCAGGTAAGCCGTATTCCGATTCAGACCTTTGAATTTGGCTAACCGGTGCTTCGTCAGGCCCCAGAAACCATCCACGTCGTCAAGGGTCGTTTTTCCCGCATCCACATCGTGATGATGGTTGCCCAAATGGTATAAACGGTATTGCCCAAGGTCCACCACACCGTTAAAACGGCGGATGCGCTCGGCACTGCCAACCGTTTCCAGCACGGAACGGCCGCGGGCTATCGCCTGGATCATAGACCTGCTCACGTCGGGGAGTATCTCCGTGAACACCTTGTTGTCCTGCTTGTATATACCGAAAATTACCGGCTTGATGATACGGTCCACGTCTGTTTTCACAGCAACAGCCGTATCATAGCCCTGGTGGAGGGAATTAGCCCTGTGCGGCCAGGAGGCTGCACCGCTGGCGGTTTCAGGTTGCAGCGACTCGCAATATTTCACGATCTGCAGCCTTATCTTTTTCAGGTAACTGTTGATGGTTACCCTGCTGACGCCGCTGATATTCGCTATCTGCGTGGCCGTCAGGTCTTCGGAGAATAACTTAAGTATCTCCTTAAATTTACGCTCGGACAAATGAGCGCCCTTTAGGAACTTATTTTTCATGGACTAAGAGGTTAGAAATGGCATACTAAACCTCTTACTTTTTCCGCGCTATATATAATGCTTTATTATAAGCGGCGATTTGTATGTGATGAGCGTACCCTACTAGATTATTTTACTTCGGGGACAAAAAAAATCCGTGGCTTTCGGCCACGGACTATGATTTTACAGGAATCACATTGAAAATAATTATCATGCCCCTGCTATGTTAATTTGTTTGAGCGGTAGAAATAAAGGATAAGCGCATTAATCTTTTTGGTCTTCCAGCCCCAGTTCTTTCATCTCCAGGTCCTTTTCATCGTCCAGCGCCTTCCATAATTCCTTCTTCTGCGCCTTCTTTTTTAACGCCTTTTCCATCCACAACAACATCGCCGGAAGGATCGTCAGGTTCGTCACCATGGCCATCACCAGCGTCAGAGACGTAAGCCAGCCCAGCGCTTTGGTACCCTGGAACTCGGAGAACGCAAAGATCATAAAGCCCGCAAACAGGATCAGGGATGTGTAAATGATACTCAAACCTGTTTCATTGATCGTCTGCCTAACGGTGGCGGATATATCATAATTGTTGAGCGGCAACTCCTGTTTGAAATTCACCAGGAACCGTATAGTCACGTCTATCGCAATACCCAGCGCAATGCTGAAAACCAGCACCGTAGAGGGTTTAATGGCAATATCAAGCCACCCCATTACGCCGGCGGTCACCAGCAGCGGGATAATGTTCGGCACCAGCGAAATGATCAGCATCCGCCATGAACGGAACAGGTACAGCATACAGAACACGATCAGCACAAACGCCAGCAGGATGCTTTCCAGCAACCCGTTGATGATGAACCGGCTGCCTTCCAGGAAGATGATGCTCGTGCCGGTGAATGTCACTTTATAATGCGCGGTGTCAAATATCCTGTTCACATGCGGGCGCAATGAATCGATCAGGCGGGGCAGCTCCACAGAGCCCACGTCCGCCATATTCACGCTCATACGCGCTACCTGCCGGGTACTGTCCATAAAGGAAGATACCAGCTTGGTGAACATGGAAGCACTGTCCGCCCCGCCCTTCATACGGAGGTAAGGCGCCAGGAACCCGATGTCGAACTGGTTGGGGATCGCATAGTTCAGGCTGTCCCCGCTGTAGTACGCCTGTTTGGCGAACTTAATGCCTTCCGCCACAGACAGCGGGCGGGCAAATGCGGGCTGCTGCGAGATGATGCCGCTCAGCTCATCCAGTTTGGTAAGCGTTTGCAGGTTCACCACTCCGTTCTTCTTCTTCGTGTCTATCACGATCTCCAGCGGCATTACACCTTTGAAGTTCCGTTCGAAGAATTTCAGGTCTGTATAAAGTTTGTCCTTTTTCGGAATGTCGTCCACGATAAATCCTACCGGTTTCAGGCGCATCATGCCCAGGACGGCGGCCAGCACCATCAGGCCGGTGAACAGGTATACCATCGGGCGGTATTTGAACACCAGGGTATTCAGCAGGTTCAGCACCGCGCGGCATACTTTGTTGTCCAGGTAGCTGGTATGTTTGGTTTTGGGCGGCGGCAGGTAGCTGAGTACGGAGGGCAGGAAAATAAAGGAAATGAGGAATACCAGCATGATATTCACCCCTGCCACTACGCCAAAATGTTTGAGCAGCTCGCTTCTGGTGAAATAAAACACCCCAAAACCGATAGCGGCAGTAAGGTTGGTGAACAGGGTCACGATGCCCATACGCTGCACCATACGCACCAGCGCCACGGTTTTTTCGCCGTGAATGGCGTATTCGGTATGGTACTTATTGAGGAAATATACACAGTTAGGAATCCCAATCACTACGATCAGCGGAGGAATGAGGCCCGTGAGCAGGGTGATCTTATATCCGCAGAGCACGATCGTGCCCACGGACCATATTACGCCCATCGCCACCACGATCATACTCATGAGCACGGCGCTGAAGGAACGGAAAAATATCAGCAGGATAAAAGCGGTAAGCACAAAGGAAATAGCGAGGAACATTTTCAGTTCATCCGCCACTTTGGTGGCCATGATAGTCCTGATCATGGGCAGGCCGCTCAGCCTTACATCCAGGTTATGTTCTTTGCCGAAAGCCAGGGCTGTCTTCGAGATGGCGTTCACCACCTTGATACGGCCGGCGGAGTTGAGCACCTCTTTGTTGATATGCACGGCCAGCAGGTAAGTATGGCTATGATCGCTGTACAAAAGGCCCCGGTAGAAGGGAAGAGAATAAAAAACATTCGCGAGGCTGTCCAGCTCGGCCTGCGTCTGCGGCAACGGCTGGAAGAGGGTGACGGCTTTGAGCTTGCGGGTGCTGTCGTCCTTCACAAGGTTCACCGCTACGGGGATGCTGAGGGTATTTTCCACCGCCGGGATCTTCCGCAGTTCGTCGTTCAGTTTTACGTAAGCGGAAAAGAAAGGCATACTGAAGAGGCTGTCGGTTTCTATACCGATCACCATCATATTGCCGTCTTCCCCGAACTGTTTCTTAAATGACTGGTATTCAAGCCACTTTGAATTGTCCCTGGGTATAGCGCCCGTAAATTCATAAGACAATTCCACCTTGCTGGCAAAAAATGCCATGATGCCTGTGCCTACAAATAATAAAGCCAGAAGCCATAATCGGAATTTTAATACAAAACCTGCCAGGCGCTGCCACATAAGTTTTTCTTAGTTTGATTTGGTAAAGGCCATAAAGGTAACCATTCATTACGATTTATGCATAAGGGATAATTCGTAATTGTTACATTTGGGTTATGTTCCTCCGCACCCTGCTGTATTGCCTCTTCCTTTACGTTCCGGGCGCTTATGCCCAGCTGCTGCCCATCGGGCAATGGCGGGAGCATTTCCCCTGCCGGGAGGCCATAGCGGTGGCGGCGGGAAAGGACGCGGTGTTCTGTGCCACGCCTTACAGCCTCTTCTCCGTTTCCCAGCCGGGGCATGAATTTACCCGCTACAGCAAGGTGAATGGCCTGCATGACGCTGGGATTGCCGCCATTGCCTGGCATGAGGCCGGCGCTTCGCTGGTGATCGCCTACCGGAACAGCAACCTGGACGTCCTTCACAACGAAAATGTGGTGAATATCCCGGAGATCATGCATCGGCAGACTTCCGGGGACAAACAGATCAGGCATATCGCCTTCAGCGGGCAGCGCGCTTTGCTCAGCACCGGGCTGGGCATCGTTGTGCTGGACCTGGACCGGAATGAAATTGAAGACACCTGGCTCCCGGCGCTCAACAGCACCGTATTTTCCTGCGCTGTAAACGCTAATACCTGCTATGCAGCCACCTCCACGGGGGTAAAAAGGGCTTCCCTCCAGGGCAGCAACCTGGCGGACCAGCGCAACTGGGCGGATATTTCCGCCGGCCTTCCTTCCCAGCCCATGACGGAGATCGGGGTGGCGGGCGCTTTGGTGATCGGCCGGGTGAAGGACACATTGTTCTCATTGCAGGGAAATGCCTGGGTGAAGTGGTACACTGCCTCCGCTCCTGTCCTGCGTCTTTCCATTCAATCCAATACCATATTTCTCCATCAGCCTGGCAAGGTGCTGCGCCTTTCCCAGGAACCCGCTGTGATAGCGGAATACAGCCAGCCCAATCTAATTACGTCCCCGGCGGATGCAGTGATCACAGGCGGCAGCACCTGGATCGCGGACGGGCGGAATGGCCTGGTGCTCCATGAAAACGGTGTATATGAATCCCTTGTGCCCAACTCTCCCGCGGGTATCGCCACCGGCGATCTGTTCATTCACAACAATGCGCTGTGGGCCGCTTCCGGTGGGGTGACGGCCAGCTGGCAGCCGCAGGGCAATACACAGGGGCTTTACCGTTTTGAACAGGAGGAATGGCATAATTATACCTTTCCGCTTCCTTATCACGATATCATTTCCTTATCGGCCGGTGGACAGGAAATGTACGCCGGTTCATTTGGCGGCGGCCTTCTCACAATCCCGGAAGGCGGCACCTACACCGGGCTGAAACCACTCGGCGATTCCCTCATCAGCGGCCTGGCCAGAGATGCGGAAGGTTATCTCTGGGCAAGCTCCTACGGCGCAAACGGCGACCTGCTGGTAAAACGGAAAGACAATACCTGGCAACGTTTCACCATTCCTATCTTTCACATCGCGAACGCGGTGAGCCAGATCGTGATAGATGACTCCAACCAGAAATGGATCGTGTCCCCAAGAGGCAGCGGCGTGCTGGTCCTGAACCATGGCGCGACGGTGGAAAATACACAGGATGATCAGTGGAAGCTTTTCCAGACGGGAGCCGGGAGAGGGAATCTTCCTTCGGGAGAGGTGTATTGCATTGCAAAAGATAAGGACGGTTGGATGTGGATCGGCACGGCCCGCGGCGTGGGCGTGGTACAGTGTGCGCCGGAAACCTTCAGCACAGCGGGCTGCGATGCCATATGGCCGGTAGTGCGCCAGGATAATTTTGCGGGTTATCTTTTTCAGAACGAAAGGGTGAACACCATCGCGGTAGACGGCGCCAACCGTAAATGGGTAGGCACGCAAAACGGCGCCTGGCTCGTGAGCCCGGACGGCAGCAGCATCATCGAACATTTTATTACGGCCAACAGCCCGCTCCCCGATAACATCATCCACCGCATCGCGGTACATCCTGAAACCGGGGAAGTATTTTTTGCCACCGCCGCCGGGCTCATTTCCTGGCGAGGCACGGCCACGGAAGGCGCGGCCGAACAAGGCAGCAACGTCATGGCATTCCCCAACCCTGTACCTCACGGCTACGAAGGCACTATCGCTATTCGCGGGCTGGTGCGGAATGCTATCGTTAAAATCACGGATATTACAGGCAAACTCGTGTACCAGACGCGTGCCCAGGGCGGGCAGGCGGTGTGGAACGGGAAAGATTACACAGGCTACCGCCCGCAAAGCGGCGTATACCTCGTACTGGCTTCCGATGAAACCGGAAAAGAAAAGATCGTCACGAAGCTGGTATTTATCCGCTGATCACCGAATTTTGCCAACATGCTGCACAAAACACCCGGTATAGTTTTACGGACCGTCAAATATGGCGATACCAGCCTCATCCTGAGTATTTTCACGGAGCTGTTCGGCATACAGTCCTATATCGTAAATGGTGTGCGGTCTTCCAAACCGAAAGCTGCAAAAGGCAATATCCTCCAGCCCGGAAATATCCTGGACCTCGTGGTATATCATCACGAGCAGAAAAACCTGCAACGCATTTCCGAGTTTAAACTCGGGCACGTATACACGTCCATGCACGTGAACATCGTAAAAAATACGGTGGCGCTTTACCTGATAGAACTGTTGCAGAAAGTGATGAAACAGCCTGAGCATACCCCCGAGCTGTATGATTTTGCGGAAAACACTTTCAAGGCGTTGGATACGGAATCCACACCGGTAGCGGCCAACCTGCCTTTGTTCTTTACGCTCAAACTGGCCGCCCACCTGGGTTTCCACTTTGGCGGGCATTATTCTGAATACACGCCCTACCTGGATTTGCAGGAAGGCGTATTTACAGACCTTCCCCCACATCACACCAATTACCTGGATGAAGTGAGCAGTCATATTACAGATCGCCTGCAGGATATCCGCAACTTTGCTGACCTTGAAAAAATTGAACTGAACAAAGAGCGGAGAAGGAATATGCTCTATGCTTACCTGGAGTTTTACAAACATCACCTGCCCGATTTCACGGAACTGCAATCACCGCCTATTCTGCATGAAATATTGGGCTGACTATTTACGGTAGTATTTCAGCTCCGTCGTTTCCCCGTCGAACACTGCGTAGGAATTATAATTAAGCCAGTCGCCAAGATTGATGTAACGGCTGCGCTCTCCCACTTTCAGGTCCAGCGGGAGATGCCGGTGGCCGAAAATAAAATAATCGAAATGTTCTTGCTGTAAGATCTCCCGGCTGTAGATCGCCAGCCATTCCTGGTCGTCGCCCAGGAATTGTTCCAGCTGGGAACCGGTGGCGGCGCGGCTTTTACGGCTCCAGTAGTTAGCCATGGAAATGCCCCAGTTCGGCGGGATGCACGAAAACAGGAACCGGCAAACCGGGTTGCGGAATATCTTTTTCAGGAATTTATAACCGTGATCGCCAGGGCCAAGACCGTCCCCATGACCGATGTAGAATCTTTTTGCGCCGATCGTATATTGCTGCGGCTCGAAGTACACGGGGATCTCCAGTTCTTCTTCAAAATATCCGTCCATCCACATGTCATGATTACCGATGAATACGGAGATGCCGATGCCTTTGTCCCGAAGCTCCGCCAGCTTGCCCAGCAGCCGGGTATATCCCTTTGGAATTACGTGTTTGTATTCAAACCAGAAATCGAAAAGATCGCCTACGAGGAAGATGTGCGCGGCATCTTTCGCCGCTTCGTCCAGCCACTGAGCGACGAGGCGCTCCCTGTCCCGGCTCTTCTCCATATCCGGAGCGCCCAGGTGAAAGTCTGATGCAAAATAAACACGCTTGCCCGGCGGCAGTAATATTTCCATGACGGCCTTTTCTTAAATGTAAAATGCAAAAGTGATGATTTCCTTTTGCATTTTACAAGTATTTGTATTCAATAAATGTTGTTATTCATCCAGCAGGAAAACGTATACTTCCTTGGGCCCGTGCACGCCTACCACCAGTGTTTTCTCGATATCCGCGGTACGGCTCGGGCCGGTGGCGAAAGAGATCATGGAGGGCAACTGGCCCGGGTATTTTTCCTTCATTTTGTTGATACCGTCTTTCAAGTCAAACACGAGCTGGTGCGTATAGGCCACCACGATGTGGTAGGGCGCGTATACCGGCAGTGCGCGGCCGGAAGGCTGCGCGGCGCTCATGATGATGGAGCCTGTGCGGGCAATGAGGTATTCACAGTCCGTAATGGCGGCATCCAGCGTACGCTCGTCGCCTACGTTGAGATATGCCGGGTTGTACGGTCTCAGGATGCTTTCCAGGGAAGGCGTTTTGCAATGAACATGCGTCCATTCTTTATTCTCCACGAGCGTTTGCAGGTTTTCGGCCAGTTCGTCGCGGGAGGAGCAGAAGATAAACTTGCCCTGGAGTTTGGAGAACTCTTCGGCAAATTTTATCTCAAGGCCTTCATGTGCCGTTTCAAACACCGAATTGTTGCCTTCCGCATGGGGGAAAGGCAGCTGAACCGGCTGGCTGAGCGCATTTCTCACCCTTTTGAGAATATTTTCTTTTGCTGGAGATACTTTCATATTGATCCTCGTTCCTTACTATTCTGAAATGGCGTTTGCTGGTGAAGGATTGATAATGTCTGTAGGATGAACACCGTCGGTGGTCATACCTTCCTTGTTCGGCACGATATGTTCCCTGTGCGTTTCATACGGGCGTTTACCGATGAGACGTTCCAGGTCATCTTTGTACAGCACTTCTTTTTTCAGCAGTTCCTGCGCCAGCAGCTTCACGTTTTCCAGCTTCTCGGAAAGCAGCGCCTTGGTACGGTTGTATGCTTTTTCGATCAGCAGCCTTACTTCATTGTCGATCATTTTAGCGGTCTCTTCTGAATAAGGTTTGGTGAAAGCCTGTTCGCTGTTCGGATCGTAGAAAGACACATTCCCCACTTTATCGTTCATACCGTACACGGTCACCATGGCGTAAGCCATACGGGTGATCACCTGCAGGTCGTTCTGCGCGCCGGTGGATATTTTGCCAAACACGAGGTCTTCCACCGCACGGCCACCAAGGGTCATGCAGATATCGTCCATCAGCTGTTCGGTATTGTACAGGTATTGTTCTTTCGGAAGGTATTGTGCGTACCCCAGGGCTGCAACGCCGCGCGGCACAATGGTCACTTTCACCAGCGGGTTCGCGTGCTCAAGATACCAGCCGCAGATGGCGTGGCCTGCTTCGTGGTAAGCGATCACTTCTTTTTCTTCCGGGGAAATGATCTTGTTCTTTTTCTCCAGGCCACCGATCACACGGTCGATTGCATCGTTGAAGTCTTCCATTTCCACTTCGGTTTTGCCTTTACGGGCCGCGATGAGGGCGGCTTCGTTACATACGTTGGCAATGTCCGCGCCGGCGAAGCCGGGGGTCATGGAAGCGAGCTTCTTGATATCAAGGATCGGGGAAGTCTTGATGGGTTTCAGATGCACGTTGAAGATGTGCTCACGCCCGTTCAGGTCCGGCTTGTCGATAGAGATCTGGCGGTCGAAACGGCCGGGGCGCAGCAGGGCGCTGTCCAGCACGTCCGGCCGGTTCGTCGCGGCGAGGATGATGATCCCGCTGTCTGTACCGAAACCGTCCATTTCCACGAGCAGCTGGTTGAGGGTGTTTTCACGCTCGTCGTTGCTCATCATGACGTTTTTGCCACGGGCACGGCCGATCGCGTCTATTTCATCGATGAAGATGATACAGGGTGCTTTTTCACGGGCCTGTTTGAACAGGTCGCGCACACGGCTGGCGCCTACGCCTACAAAGAGTTCCACGAAATCGGAACCGCTCATGGAGAAGAAGGGAACCTGTGCTTCGCCTGCCATGGCTTTTGCCAGGAGCGTCTTACCGGTGCCCGGAGGGCCTACCAGCAGGGCGCCTTTGGGTATTTTACCACCGAGGGCGGTGTATTTTTTCGGGTTTTTGAGGAAATCCACGATTTCCATCACTTCCACTTTGGCTTCGTCAAGACCGGCTACATCGTTGAATGTGATGGTCACGCGGGTGCCTTTGTCGAAGAGGGTGGCTTTTGATTTGCCAATGTTGAAGATGCCGCCTGGTCCGCCGCTTCCGCCGGAAGGGCCGCCCATTTTGCGCATCAGCAATACCCACATACCGATCAACAGCAGTATGGGCAGTAATATCTGCATCAAAGGCTCAAACCAGTTCTGACGGTCTGTGTAAGACACGTTCATCTGGTCCGCCAATGGCATATCAGCCTGTGCTTTATCCAGTTCTTTCTGGAAACTTTCCACGCTGCCAATGGTAAATTGGAAGTGCGGTCCGGGGTTTTCAGCTCCGAAACGGCCTTTGGAGACGTTTTCGTATCTGGGGTCTTTCAGCCGGTCTTTTTTAATGAATACTTCCACTAATCTTTTATTCACTACCACCAGCTTATCGACATCCCCGGTGCGGAGATACTGCTGCTGGAATTCCTTAAAGCCGGAAAGCTCTTTGGGCTGATTGGAAAGCGGCACGAAGTTCATTGCCAGCAAGGCAATACCAATGATGGCATACACCCAGTATATGTTGAACTTTGGCCCTTTCTTCGGAGATTTTTCTGATCCCTTGTTATTATAGTTGTTGCCTCCTTTTTCCATGATCGTTCGCTCCTTTACGAATGAGTGTTGTCTGTTTATACAAATAATTAATACAAAACCAGCGGTTTTGTTCAGTTTTCAAGATGTTCCATGCGTTCTGCATCGCTCCACATCTCTTCCAGATTGTAGAATTTGCGGGTTTCGGGTATAAAAACGTGTAACACGATGTTCACATAGTCCACCAGAATCCACTGCTGGGCTGTGAAACCTTCGTGTTTGTACGGTGTTTCCTCCGTGGCATTCTTCACTTCTTCCTCCACGAAGTCCGCAATCGCCTTAACTTGGTTATTGGAATTGGCCTCACAAATGATAAAGAAGTCAGCTACCGCTTCAGGGATCTTGCGCAGATCAAGGGAAACGACATTCTCCCCTTTTTTCTCCTGTATGGCCTTTATGATAGTTGTAAATATCTTGCTGTTCCTGTTAATGCGTGTTACCGCCTTTTTCCTGGTATTCAGAATGGTTAAGGGTGCCAATAAAATGCTGTTTTTGTTAAAAATAAACTTTAATCTCCAAAATTACTAAACCGGCGTCAAAATATAACGAACACCAGCCTGTATCTAGGTAGACGAATCAGCCGGCAAAAAATTGTGAAAATGCTTTACTTTGCTTTTCAAGTAAAAACGGCTTTGTGATAGGAAACCCATTTCACGTGCTGGCTACTATAAACAGCACCAATAACTATGCCATGGGGCAGGTCAATGCAGGGCCTGTGGCAGACGGAAGTACCTGGTTTGCCATGGAGCAAACCGCCGGAAAAGGACAGCGCGGCAAACAATGGCTCTCCGAGCCCGGGGAGAACATTATGCTCACCACCGTGCTGCAACCCGCCCTCACACTGAATCAGCAGTTTATGCTCAGTGTCGCAGTATCCCTCGGGGCCTATGATTTCTTCAGCAAATACGCCGGCGAAGAGACCCGGATCAAGTGGAGCAATGATATATACTGGCGTGACAGAAAGGCAGGTGGCATATTGATAGAGAACGTTTTACGCGGAAATATATGGCAATATGCCATCGCCGGCCTGGGAATCAACATTAACACCCCGAAGTTTCCCGAACACCTCGCCAATCCTGTTTCCCTTCGGCAGATCACCGGCAAAACCTGGGACAGCCTGGAACTGGCATATGACCTCTGCCGCTGCCTCGAAGAACGCTACAGCCGTTTGCATCCCGCAGTGTTCGATACATGGCTGGCCGAATACAAAGAACACCTTTACCGCCTTCACGAACCGGCGCTGTACAAGATCAACGGCGAAATTTTCCAGGGAACTATTCATGATGTGCTGCCGGACGGGCGGCTCTGTCTCGAAAAAGGAAAAGAAATACTGGAACTCGGCTTCGGCGAAGTGGAATTTATTTTTGCTACCTGAGTTGAAAAGTACGCTGGTATTGGCTTCTGAGAGAAATGAAAAAGCCAGTTTGACAACTGGCTTTTGGAGAAGTGGAATTTGTAAAGACAATATTCGATCGGCTTCTCCAAAAACGCCAGTCACGGGAATGATCCCCTGATTTTGGTCAATAAATGGAGGCATACAAGATGTATATTCTTTTTTGACCTGCCAAATATAAAACTGCAACATCTGTTGCAATTCCCGTCAAAACTGCGCTGGTGCCGCATTCGAAAAATCCACTGAATTTTGCAACTTACCGTTTGAATCATGCAATTGCCGTGAAACAGGCCGGGTGTACATTTGTATCCATAAATCCTATTCACAATGCAATACAGAACTTTAGGCAAGTCAGGAGAGAAAGTTTCAGCCATCGGGCTGGGCTGCATGGGCATGGCCTTCGCTTACGGGCAGCGGGACGACCAGGAATCGCAGGCCACCCTGGAACTCGCGCTGGACCTGGGTATCAACTTCTGGGACACGGCGGATATGTATGGTCAGGGGTATAATGAAGAACAGCTGTCCAAAGTGCTGGCCACCCGTAGAAAAGACGTATTTCTCGCCACCAAATTCGGTTTCCGCTATAAAGAAGACGGCAGCACCTATTTCGACGGCTCGCCCGATTATCTCAGAAAAGCCTGCGATGCAAGCCTGAAAAGACTTGGCGTGGATGTGATCGATCTTTATTATTCCCACCGCGTGGACGATAAAGTGCCCATCGAAGAAACAGTGGGTGCCATGGCGGAACTGGTGAAAGCCGGTAAAGTACGCTACCTCGGCCTGTCCGAAGCGTCCGCGAACTCCCTCCGCAAAGCCAGCGCAGTACACCCTATCACAGCATTACAAAGCGAATATTCCCTCTTTGTGCGCGACATCGAAAAAGAAATACTGCCCACCGCCCGCGAACTGGGCATTGGCATCGTGCCTTACAGCCCGCTGGGCAGGGGCGCGCTCACCAACACACTTCGGGACATCAGCAGCCTGGACCCGACGGATTTCCGCCGCAACCTTCCGAGGTTCCAGCAGGAAGCGTTTGAGCAGAACCTCCGCATCGTAACCGCACTGGAAAAAGTAGCGGGCGACAAGGGCTGCACGCTCGCTCAGCTGGCACTGGCCTGGCTGCTGGCACAGGGAGAGGACATTGTGCCCATCCCCGGTACCAAACGCAGGAAATACCTCCAGGAAAACGCGGGGGCTGTAGATGTACAACTCAGCAATGATGATCTGCAATCCATCAATTCACTGATGGGTGGTTACCAGATAAGCGGCGAACGGTATAGTGAAGGTGGGATGAAACTGGTGAACCGCTGATCGGTTCTGCATAAACAAAAAGGAAGGCCCGTAAAAGCCTTCCTTTTTTATTTGGCGACACCGGCGCTGAGCCGGTGAATGATTCACGATATTACGAAACCTTATAACCCCAGTCCCGCAGCCACTTCAGCACCTTCTCCTTGTAATCTCCCTGTATCAGTATCTGCCAGTCTTTTACACTGCCGCCCGTGCCGCATTTTGTTTTTAATTCCTTGCCCAGCTTTTCAAGATCCTCTCCTTTTCCCAGGAACCCTTCTACCACAGTCACGGTTTTACCGGCGCGCTGTTTCGTATCCAGCTTCACTTTCAGGCGTTGCTCCGCGGGCGGGAGGGTATCCTGCTCCTGTTGTTCTTCTTCCTGGTACTGGAAACCGGGATCGGTGGAATATACAATGCCGTTGGAGGTGTTTTTTTTCTTGCTCATAACCGTAAGTTTTAATTGCCCTGCGGAACGATGATCTGCAACGCGCCGGGCACAACACGAAAATACACAGTTTTACCATTCAGCGGCACCGCATCGCCGTCCACCTGCAGGCAGTTCAGCTCAGGGCTGCTGACTGTTATTTCCTTTCCTTTAAAATGTTTCATAAAACGGCTGCGGTCTATCGTGCCGCGCAGTGAATGCAGGCTCACAGGCAGCAGGTGCCAGAACCTTACCGGCGGCATGAGGCATACGTCCAGCTCGCCGTCGAACACGCTGGCCTGGGGGGCCAGCTTAAATTCATACCCAAACTGGTTCCCGTTCGCCACCGTCATCAGGAATGCTTTTTCATTGCTCTCAATACCATCTGTATTGATCGAATAATGCGCGGGATCATATGCGGAAAAGCCGCCGATCACCAGCCGCGCGTAATTGATCAGGCCCCTTTTTTTGGAATGCCTGAAGCGGTCCGCGATCAACGCATCAAAGCCTACGCCCGCGTTGCTCAGGAAAAGGTGTTCATTCGCAAAGCCTGCGTCCATCGGCATCTTGCGGCCATCGGCCACTACCTGCAGCGCCTGCATTACATCCAGTGGGATCTTCAACGCACGCGCAAGGCCGTTGCCGCTGCCCAGCGGAACGATCGCCAGCGCCGTACGCGTACCGATCAGGCCCTGGGCGATTTCATTGATAGAACCGTCTCCACCAACCGCCACCACGGTGTCCACACCGCGCTTCACCGCTTCACGCGCCAGGTCCGTGCCATGGCCGAGATATTGGAGATAGGTGGTTTCCACGCTGAAGCGCTCCGGCGGCAACTGCTGCCGGATGGCCGCACCCATCTGCTTTTCGCGGTCTGTCCCGGCTTTCCGGTTGATGATAATAAGTATCTTCCTCAAAGGACTTTATTTGTTGGGATGGATAACGGCTTTCAGGCTCAGATCGAGACTGACGGCGTGGTGAATGATAGCACCGACGGATACGAAGTCCACACCTGTTTTGGCGTAAGCCTCCACATTCTCCAGCGTGATGCCGCCGGATGCTTCGGTTTCGTATCGGCCCTGTATCAGTTCAAGTGCCGGGGGGATTTGCTCTGGTGTAAAATTATCGAGCATGATGCGGTGTACCTGGCCAACGGACAATATTTCCTGTACATCGGCGAGGGTACGCGCTTCCACTTCTATTTTAAGGTTCAGTCCCTGCTGCGCCAGGTATGCCACTACATTATTCACCGCGGGCGTAATACCACCGCTGAAATCGATATGATTATCCTTGAGCATGATCATGTCGTACAGGCCGATGCGGTGATTCACGCCGCCGCCGATCAATACGGCTTCTTTTTCCAGCATCCGGAAGTTAGGGGTGGTCTTGCGGGTGTCCAGCACTTTTGTGCGGTAACCTTTCAGCTTATCCGTGTATTTCCGCGTGAGGGAAGCGATGCCGCTCATACGCTGCATACAGTTCAGCACCAGGCGTTCGGCCATCAGCAGGGTACGCACGGAAGCTTCCACCTCAAAAGCCAGCTCTCCGAAGATCATTTCGTCTCCGTCTTTTTTCAGGGGCTTAAACTTCGTTTCCGGGTCCAGGTGGCGGAAAATAGCCGCTGCTACTTCCATCCCCGCGAGGATGCCGTTCTCTTTGATCTTCAGCTGTGCGTTACCCCGTACGCCAGCGGGTATGGACGCCAGGGTGGAATGGTCACCGCTACCGATGTCTTCCGCCAGGGCACTGCTGATAAATTGTTCCAATGCTTCTTTCTGTAACATATCCGTGCAAAATTGAAGGCAAGTTACAAACAAAAAGGCTGCCCGTGAAAAACGGGACAGCCTTCAATTCCTTTTGCTTAAGCTATCGTTCTTTATTTGGATTCAAATCTTAATTCATTCAATACCAATACGTTCCCTTTTTTTTGCAGGAAAAAGGACATCCTGAAATTGCCGCCTGAAGTTACAAGGTTACCAATACCGAACTGGGAACCGCCTCCTTCACCGCCTTTGTGGAGGATCTCGAAAGACTTTACCGAGTTTTTGCTGAAAAAATCCTTCAGAATGATCTCCGCCTGTGCTTTGCTGTAGGAATTGTTCTTGCCGGCAATGTTGATCTCTACCGTGTTATCCAGGCTTTTACTCAGGCTGGCAGCATCCCCCTGCTTAATGGCGCTTACCACGTCCTCGAAGGGACCGGCCATCAAGGTAAAGGCTGTGAACATACCGCCCGCCAACAATACCCCCAGCACAAAGATTAACTTTTTCATTATCCGTTTTTTGATTCGATTTATACTTTTATCAACTGCTGATGGAACCAAAACTATGCCAAACTGTTGATGTTCAATCAATATCCCATTATTGTGCTATGTACTTTGTTCTTCTGCATTAAGAATGAATGATATATGAAAATCGCCCGGATGCGAATTTTCCTGGCCCAAAACCGCCCGCCCGCCACCAGGCTGCGGCCAGGCCGCATCGCCTCCGGATCAACTCCGCATCAAGTCCGCCTCACCTCCGCAACTCCTATAACAATCATATACTTACGCAATATCTTTCATAGTAGTATATCCGTCCCTTCAACCGGAGCTACCCTTGCACGCCTTCACATTAAGCGGTACAACACAAAAATTTTAAATACGGAAAGGGATGTTATTATTAATTTCACGACCCGATTCATTCAATAACGGATTTAAGTATGGAAACTAAAAGAGCGATCCTGATCATCATGGATGGCTGGGGCGAGGGCAAAGTACCGGCCGCAGATGCCATCGAGCACGCAAATACTCCTTTTGTAGACAGTTTATATGAGCAATATCCCCACAGTTCACTGGTTACCTGCGGCGAAGACGTTGGTCTGCCCGACGGCCAGATGGGGAATTCCGAAGTAGGCCATCTCAATATCGGCGCAGGAAGGATTGTATACCAGGAGCTGCAACGCATCAATGTAGCCGTACGCACCGGGGAACTGGCGGCGAACAAAGCCCTCCAGGCTTCCATGGACTACGCTCTGAACAACGATAAAGCCCTTCACCTCATTGGCCTGGTGAGCGACGGCGGGGTACACTCCCACATCAATCACCTGAAAGCCCTGACCAGCATTGCGTTTGCACGCGGGCTGAAAAAAGTGTTCATCCACGCGTTCACAGACGGCCGCGACACCGATCCGAAAGGCGGCCTCGGCTACCTGGAAGACCTGCAGGCGCACCTCTTGCAAACCACCGGGCGCATCGCATCCGTTACCGGCCGTTATTACGCCATGGACAGGGATAAACGCTGGGAAAGGGTGAAACTCGCTTACGATGCCCTGGTACTGGGCCTGGGCACTCCTACCCATGACCTGCTCACCGCCATCAAAGCATCCTATGCGGAAGGCGTAACCGACGAATTTATCAAACCGATCATAGTGACCGACGAGGCGCAGAAACCCATCGCCACCATCCAGGAAGGTGATGCCGTGCTGTGTTTCAACTTCAGAACGGACCGCTGCCGCGAGATCACCGAAGTGCTCACGCAGGAGGCATTCCCCGCCTTCGGTATGCAGCCCCTGGCGCTGAACTATACCACGATGACGGAATACGACAAGTCTTTCCGCGGCGTGCATATCATTTTCGACAACGACAACCTTGTAATGACACTCGGCGAAGTACTGGAGAAATACGGTAAAACCCAGATCCGCATCGCTGAAACCGAGAAATATCCCCACGTATCCTTCTTTTTCTCCGGCGGCCGCGAAGAGCCCTTCGTTGGCGAAAGACGCCTGCTGGCGCCTTCGCCCAAAGTGGCCACTTACGACCTGAAACCGGAAATGAGCGCGCCCGAACTGGCGGACCTGATCGTGCCCGAACTGGAGCAAAGGACCGCGGACTTTATCGTGCTGAACTTCGCAAATGCAGACATGGTAGGGCATACCGGCATCTGGCCCGCCGCCATCAAAGCCGTTGAAACCGTGGACGCCTGCGTGGCCAGGGTAGTGACCACAGCGCTGCTGAACGACTATGTGATCTTCGTGACCGCAGACCATGGCAACGCCGATTACATGATCAACGAAGATGGTACGCCCAACACGGCGCATACCCTGAACCTGGTGCCTTTCTTTATCGTAAGCCACGATTTCAAAGGCCCGATCAGAAATGGCAAACTGGGAGACCTCGCCCCGACCATCCTGCATTTCATGGGCCTGCCCATACCGCCGGAAATGACGGGTAACGTGCTCGTATAAACACCGATTTAGTTCTGCTTAACAATACAGGAGGCTGGCACAAACAAAGGTGCCAGCCTCTTTTTTGCTTTATTTTTCCCCCCTTGTAACTTTTTTGTTTTCCCTCCCGTTTTACCTTCAAATTCCATGCTCCCTATGCGCCACAGTCTTTTATCCATCCCACTTATTGCGGTGATGTCGCTGGCACTGAACGGTTGTGTGAAAGAGAATTGTCAGAGCGTCACAAAAGCAAAAATTTATACCCCCGTTTACATGGCATTAAGCGATGTCAGGGCCACAGCGGTACAGACCATGCCGGCCCGGGATATTGCCAAAACAGGCAAGATCTATACCAGGGGGAATTATATACTGGTGAGTGAACCCGCAAAAGGTATTCATATCATCGACAACAGCCAGCCCTCCTCCCCCAGGAAAGTTTCTTTCCTGAACGTGATGGGGAACGCGGATATGGCAGTGCAGGACAATATCCTTTATGCCGACAGTTTCCGGGACCTCCTGGTCTTCGACATAAGCGATCTCAGCAATATCAGGTTTTTGAAGCGGTTTGACGATGTGATGGGTTATGTGGTGGACGATATGGGCAGATGGCTGGGCACCCCCAGCGCGCAAAGGGATTCCATCCTGGTAGGATATTCAGAGCGGGACACCACTTACGCGCATGGCTGTAAGGATACGAAGGGAGACGATTTTGTGGAATTTGACAACCAGATGCTCTTTTTTGCCTCCTCCAGCTTTAAAGCGTCAAGCGGTGGCGGTACAGGAAAAGGCGGGTCTATGGCAAGGTTCGCCATCACAAAAGGGCACCTTTACACAGTGGACCGTTACCAGCTGACCAGCTACAACATCGCCACGCCATCCGACCCGGTGAAAGCGCCAACGCCCGTGCCGGTCGGCGGAGGGATCGAAACCATTTTCCCTTACCAGGATTACCTGTACATCGGCAGTACAAGCGCCATGTTCATTTATGACCTGGTGGACCCGGAAAAGCCGGCCCGCCGCTCCGTAGCCATACACGTAAACGCATGCGACCCGATAGTGGTGGAAGGTACCACGGCTTATGTAACGGTGCGCACTGGTAATTTTTGCGCAGGCACCGTAAACGAGCTCCAGGTATACGACGTAAAAGACGTGGACCGTCCTGTGAAGCTGGCAACTTACCAGATGAGCAACCCGCACGGCCTGGGGATAGACAACGGCAAACTGTTCATCTGCGAAGGCGGTCACGGGCTCCGTTTCCTGAATGCGCCATCGCCGGCGAATATTACCATCGCCAGTACACAAACCGGCCTGAACGCCTACGACGTCATCCCTTTCCCCGGGGAAAAACGCCTGCTGGTGAGCGCGGTGGAAGGCATTTATCAATATGATTATTCGTCTATGACGAACCCGGTGCTGTTAAGCCGGATTGAAGTGAAAAAATAACCTGACTATATATCTTTTTAGTGCTCTCGACAGATTTGCTCATGCATCAGATGCGCCGTTTTCACGGCGCATTATTTTTTGCCGCCATTTTCCCCCTGATCCCATTAAATTTGCCAGTATGAGACCTGTAGTTTGGATCATTTTCCTTTGCACACTGATAACGGCGGGTTGCAGCCCGCAGCCCGATAAACCGGCTTCCCTTCAGAAAGATATGAGTTACCGCGCCCTCGGCAATTATTGCTGGGAGGAGATCGCGCGCATGAAAGCACAGCAGATCGGGATCACAAAGGTCGTACGGGTGAACGGGAAGACCGATTCCCTGCCGGTAAAGGACAGCGCCGGGCTGCAAGCCCTCTTCAGGCCGCTGATGGACGCGGATGTGAACAAACCCTCCCTCCTGGACGCTTACCAGATAGACACCATTGCAGACCAGTTTCACGGCGATACCACCTTCATTTACCACACCAAAGGCAAACAGACCTGGCCCGCCCAGCTTATCCTTGACGTGGACAAAGAAGGCCGTATCAAGACCGCCCAGGTATCGTCCTACACCAAAAACCTGGTGTATGAATACCGCCAGGAAGTGCTGTACGAACGTAACAAACAGCTCAGGGTGAGCACTTACCAGAAGATCATTTTCCTGAAACCTGAAAGCCTGGAAGTACAGGCCTGGTTTCAACCGACAACGAAACATACATGACAGCCGCAGAGTTTCAACAGATAGCCCATACATTACCCGTTCATGCCGGTATCTATAAGTATTTCGGCACGGAAGGGGAACTGCTTTATATCGGGAAGGCCAAAAGCCTCCGCAAAAGGGTCAGCTCCTATTTTGTCAAGAACCATGATAACTACAAAACACGGAAGCTGGTGGAGTCTATCCATCACATCGAGTTTACCATCGTGGATTCCGAGCAGGACGCCTTTTTGCTGGAAAACTCCCTCATCAAACAATTCCAGCCGAAATTCAACATCAACCTGAAAGATGATAAGACCTACCCTTTTATCATCATCAAACACGAGCCTTTTTCCCGCGTGTTCCTCACCCGCCGCATCATCAAAGACGGCAGCGAATACCTCGGGCCGTTCACGTCCGTGGGCAGGGTGCGCGAAGTGCTGGAAGTGATCCGTTACAATATCCCCCTCCGCACCTGCTCGCTGAACCTGAGTGAGCAGAATATCAAAAAAGGGAAGTTCAAGGTCTGCCTGGAATATCACCTCGGCAATTGCAAAGGCCCCTGCGAAGGGCTGCAAACGCAGGAAGATTACCGGGAAGGGCTTCAGCAGGTGAAAGAGATCCTGCGCGGCAACCTTTCCCCTGTGCTGAACATCTTCAAAGCGAAGATGCAGGAACATGCCATGAATATGGAATTTGAAAAGGCGGAAATACAACGTAAAAAGATCGAAAGCCTCCAGGCCTATCAGAGCCGCTCCACCATCGTGAGCTCAAGAGTGGGGAATGTGGACGTGTTCACCATCCTGTCCGAAGGCAACTTTGCGTACGTGAACTACCTCCGCGTGCTGAACGGCACCATTGCCGATACCAAAACCGTGACGCTGGAAAAGAAGCTCGAAGAAACGGACGATGAGGTGATGGCCTATGCCATCGCGTATCTCCGCGAAGCGTTTCAGAGCATGGCGAAAGAGATCATCCTGCCCTTTGAAGTGGAGTTTCCCGAAGAAGGTGTAACGCTCACCGTACCCCGGGGCGGCGATAAAAAGAAGCTGCTCGATCTCTCCGAAAAAAATGTGACCTATTTCCGCGAAGAATTACGGAAAAAGAAAATGCTGCACCTGGAAGGCAAAACGGACATGGAGAAAAAGAAAGTACTGTACCAGTTGCAGGCCGATCTTGAATTGCAGGAACTTCCCGTGCACATCGAATGTTTCGATAACTCGAACTTCCAGGGAAGTTATCCCGTTTCCGCCTGCGTGGTGTTCAAGGATGGGACAGCGTCAAATAAAGACTACCGGCATTTTAACATCAAAACGGTGGAAGGCATCAATGACTTTGCATCGATGACAGAGGTGGTTTTCCGGCGCTACAACCGCCTTTTGAACGAAGAGCAGCCTTTGCCCCAGCTGGTGATCATAGACGGCGGTAAAGGGCAGCTCGGCGCCGCTATGGAAAGCATCCGTAAGCTCAACCTCATCGGCAGCATGACGGTAGTGGGCCTTGCGAAAAATGAAGAAGAGATATTTTTCCCGGGAGATAAGGAAAGCATTAAACTTCCCTATGACAGCGAGAGTCTAAAACTTATCCGCCGCATCCGCGACGAAGTGCACCGCTTTGGTATTACGTTCCACCGGCAGAAAAGAAGCAAAGGCACATTCAAAAACGAGTTGGAAGACATCAAAGGCATTGGCAAAAATACCGCTACACAGTTGTTGCAAACCTTCCGTTCGGTGAATAAAGTGAAACAATTATCGCTGGAGGACTTAGTAAAAGAGGTAGGTCAAAGTAAAGCCCAGCTTATCTATCAGCATTTTCACGGGGATGCTCCCCAGACTTCATAAAATGACGAGAGCCCGGTTTGAGAACCAGGCTCTTTTCCCCAAGTTAACCATTAAAAGACACAGATTTATTTTTGATGGTCCCGATAAGAATCGGGGACCGATCTTTCCAGATTATTATTCTTTTACTAAAGTAGTATGAACAACGTATAGCAGTTGTTAAGAATTTGTTATCACCACAAAAATACAAACATGTTGGAATGCCCAACAGGATTGACTTTCAAGCGATTTTCCCTACTGCTGTTCTGATTAACGAAACTGCTCTTCGAGGTACTGCATTGTGACCGCAGTTTTGTTGCCGCCGGTGACGGTATTGATGGCCCGGAGAGCCTGGAGCATATGACGTTGCCCGTGTGCGATGAGGAAGCGGAAAGTGTCTCCTGCTTTGAGTTTGAGGAGCCTGGAGATGGAGATGGGGATGCGCAGGCGGGAGATATTTACTTTTTCTGCGCGTTGGAGAAGGGCCAGCGTTTTTTCCTGGTGCGATATAAATTCAGCGAGGATGGCGGGCGCATCCAATTGGGGTTCGGGGCGGTAGCCTTTCGGAGCTTTCATCTTCGACTTCAAAGCCCCGTCAGGGTTGGGTTGCATGAGGTTGGTAAAATAATTGCCCAGCCAGCCGCTGCGAAACTGTGGCAGTGCTATCCATTTGTTCTTTTCTGCTTTGTTAATGGCTTGTTCAAGCGCGGGCAGGTAATACCTGCTGTAGCCATTCAAATGCTCAAGGCATTGTGCGGCGCTCCAGCTGCCCGGGGAAGGCTGATGAAGTATGGCCGCGCTGGTTTGGGTGGCAATCTTTGTGTTGAGGGCGTTCGTGAGGCCGTTCACATCGTTCCGGAGATTTTGCAGCAGGATTGCTGTTTGAAAAACAGGCATGATTCAATTTTTAATGACAACACAAAGGTACAGGTGGCCCAAAGCTTAAATCTTTGCCTGCGCCAAGATTTTTGTAAGAATTGGATACGATGTTTGCAATGTGGTCAGATCCGGGCGCTACCCAGCAGTTTACTGAACGTAGCAGGATCGATGCCGAGATAGGAAGCGAGGTATTTGTGCGGGATCATTTGCAGCACATGCGGGCTGCGGGCCAGCAGGCGGCGGAATTTATGTTCGGCGCCCAGCGTCTGGACCTCTATCATTCTTTCCATCACCCCGGCCAGGGCCTGTACCACCCCGAGGTGTACCCAGTGTGCGATCAGCGGATGCTCCTGCATCAGCCGGCTAACGTCCGCAAAAGAAATGCGCAGGAAAGCGCTGTGCGTGAGCGTTTCAAGATAGTACCGGCTGGGCTGCTGCAGGAAAAATGAATCGATGATGCCGGAAAAGGAACCTTTGTAAGAGAACATCAGGGTGGCTTCTTTCTCCCCCTCGGCCAGGCTGAAGGCCCTTTGCAGACCATCCAGTACAAAATAAGTGTACCGTTCCGTGTCTCCCGCGGCGGTGATCACCGTTTTCCGTTTGAACTCCACAGGATGCCAGCAGGCGGCCATCGCTTCCCAGGTATCATCCGGGAGCGGCACCAGCGCGTGTATGGCGGAACGGAGTTCTTTCACCGGTGTAAGATAAAAAAAAACTGCCTCCCATGCGGAAGGCAGCTTTCATTATTGTTCGCAGGATTTGAACGTTACATCTTAGTATTCCCAGAGATCCTGTTCTTTATTAAAGATCTTGTCTTTAATGGCCTGTCCTTCGAGGAGGCGCATTACACCGTCTTTAATGTAGGAATTGATATCCCTGTTGAAAGCGTTCTTTTCTTTCACCACATAGCTGGTAAAGAAACGCATTTCGAAAAGGTCTTCCCAGGTCATGGTAGATGCGTCATTATTCTGGTTGTAAACGTCGTATTTGGCCAGTACGGGGCGAAGATCAGGGTAATACAGCCAGAACAGGGGGATAGAGGCGCGTATGGACCCATCGTCGTTGATGCGGGATACCATGGGCGCAATACCCAGGATGCGGACCTTCAGCGCGGAGGCTTCCTGGTCAAACACCCATACTTCCTTGATCTTGAATTGTTTGATGGTCTCAGGGTTAAATTCATCCCTGGTTTCCACCAGCTTTTCTTCGCCTGTAACGGGGTCTACGCTTCTTACAGACCTCACTTCGCCGGTCAGTTTCGTCATGATCTCATCATAGCTCATAACGGTGCTGAAACGGTCATCTATGGGGCTGAAAGCTTCTACTTCCTTGGTCCTGATCGCATTGAGCAGAATATTGATCAGCAGCTGGTTTACACCAGTTTCGTCTTCCACGTTGTACTGGAAGGGGAGGTTCATTTTCTCGCGGATGTCTATCACCTGCCAGATCTGTTTTTCCCAGAACTTGTCGTCTTCGCGGATGTGATCATACGTGATGGGCACACGGTCGCGGATCGGGCTTTTCTCGGAAACACCATCTATACGGAGGGATTTACGCGGCGTGTCCACGGGCGTGCCGATGCCATCCTGCCTTAAAGAAGGCGGGGGCGCCTGCTGCTGCATGGTGGCCGGGTCCGTGCCTGCCGGGGCAGGGGGTACGGTTACCGGTCTTCCGGTAGCGGGATTGGTAGCAGGTTGCTGCTGCGCCGGTTGATTGGCGGGCGGCGTGGTCCTGTTACCGCCTCGGCGGGTCTGTGCTTCTGCTGACGTAGACGCCAGCATGATCACCAAAAATGCACTCCAGCTGATTTGTTTCAATATTACTGCTCGCATAGCCCAGTAATTAATTTGTTACGTTAATTGATCTTGAAATTGATGTTCTGCATGGAACGTACCTTGTTATCCGGGCCTTTTACGCGGATGTTCTCGAAGTACACCATGTCACCGGCTTTCAACTGACGGAGGGAATTCACGATCTCGGCGTTTTTAGGCCAGTATTCGGAAGTGGCTTCTCCCTCAGCATATTCGCGGCTTCTTGAGTCGATGGACATACGGTAGCCTACTACAGCATAACGTACACCGTCGAATACGAAATCTTCCAGGTCTGCGCGAAGACCCTGCTGTGCTTTAAAGTCAGCAACCTTCATCAGCGGTCCTTTGCTTACACCTACCTTCATCGTAGGATCCGGTACCATTTTCACACGGAATTCTTTGGAATCCAGCGTTTTCATTTTACCGTCGATCTCCGCGGAAACGGTGATCACGGCTTTGGTACCTGGTTGAGATGCGGTTACTACGAACTCGCCCGGACCTCTTTTAGTGATCTGAGCGCCACCGCCGCTAACGGATGCAACGATCTTTTCAGCAGGCACACCGGCGGCAGTGATAGACACCGGGTTTTGCAGCGCTGCATAAATTACGTTCATCTTGTCCGCGGAAATGGAGGTTGCGGAAGCACCTACTTTATACGTTTCGGTAAACGGTCTTGTGATTACTTCGCCGTTAGGTTTGGTGAGCTGAACAGTACCTGAAATGGAGTGTTCGCCGATAGCGCCTACCTGTGTGGTATATACGCCTTTACCTGCCTGAGCGGTCACGGGCTGGCCGTTGATCACGATGGTGGGATTTACAGTGGAGCTGTAAGCGCCCATTACCACAGTGGCTTCAAGTGTCTGGCCAGCGGTGAAGTTTTTAGAGTTCAGTGATACGAATGCATCCAGCTGGTCGAATTTGAAGTCTTTTTCAGACACTTCGGACAGCAGTTTGTCAATGATCATCGCCTCTGAGTTTTTAACGTCGTTCTGGAACTTGCTCAGCAGGGTGATGGCGGCGATAGACGGTACCATGTTGAAGTGGTAGGTAGTCCAGCTTTTTTTCACCGGGCCTTTCTGTTCCGGATCATCCACTTTCAGCGGAAGGTTCTGCTCGAAAGCCTTGCGGTCTTTCGGATCGATAAGCGCAAGCATTTTTGTTCTCAGTCCCTGAAGCTGTTGCTGTAATGCGGGGCCTTTCTTCTGGTTCTCCATGATGCGCGTTGCAGCATCAAGGTTATCCTTTCCTTTCATCTCACCTTTTTCATTCAGGCCATCGCTTGCAGTAATGATTTCTTTTTTAAGATTTTCTATATAGGTATGGGCATCAGCAGAGAGTTTTTTCACTTCTTCTGCTTTGGCTTTAAAGGGACCAACTTTCGCGGCATCCGTTTTCACCAGTTCATCGAACTGATTATACGTTACCTTGTTTTTGCTATCGATCGAGGTGTTGGATGTAGTAATTGAATTATTTACGATGTCAAATGCATTCAGAATTTCGGCGGATACGTTCAAAGCCAGCATGGCTGTGAGCACCAGGTACATGAAGTTGATCATCTTCTGCCTGGGGTCTTTTGGTAATGCCATAGTTAATTACAAGTTTTAGATGATTGTGTCTTGTTTAGTCACTATTGCGTTACCTTATCTGCCTTGCATTGCCGTGAGCATATTGCCATAAACAGTATTCAGGTTACCGAGGTTGCGCGCCAGCAGGGTGATCTGCTCTTGTGTTTTCTTAGCGTCGTCAACGGAGCCGCTCATAGCCTGGGAAGCGCTCAGCAGGTTGCTGTAGAAGCTGTTCATGGCTTTGAGGTGGTTATTGGTATCCTGTAATTCCAGTTCATAGATGGCATTGAGGGAAGCCAGATTTTTGGTCATGGACTGTACCTGCTCATGGAAATTACGGGTAGATTCGGATGCGTTATTGAAAGTGGAAACCGCTGCTGCTGCGTTCGTGTAAGCTTGTGTTACATTACCGATAGCGGAAGCTGCTTCGCGTGTTTTCTGCGTGTAATCGCCGGTAGCAGCAACCACGTCGCTGATATCGCGCATTTTGTCAACGGTGGAGCCGAGCTTGGTGAAGTTTTCGCTCAGGCGGCTCAGGTTTGCGGGCGTGATGTCCGCTTCCTGGAGCATTTTGTCCATGTTCGCCAGTGCGGGGCTACCTCCGGCTACAGCTGCGGGTGCAGGTGCATGGCTGGTGTCCGGTACAAAGGCGTACACAAAAAAGATGAGTGCTTCCACGCTCAGACCGAGGATCAGCGCTACGTCTGCGCCAGGCCAGTGCTGGAGTTTAAATAATGCTCCGATGATCACTACTGATGCACCTACGCATACAAAGAAGTTTAGCCATTTCGCTGTGTTAGGATTCATAGCCATAGGTTAAAATTTAAGTTTATGGGTGATTAAAAGGAAAAAAGCTCGTTTCAGGTTTGCCATGTCTTTCGATTTTACGGTTTTATCAAGGATGGTTGTCAGCTAATGTATCCTACTTACGGTTGAAATCGTTTTTAGACCTGCTCAGGAAGGCGATCGTACAGCGGAAGCCGATGTAGGATTTTGCACTGTCTTGGTACTCATAAGAACGTGTGCCATTCTGGAGGAAGTGTCCGATATCTTTCCAGCTGCCGCCTCTTACGGTTTTACGTTTCATCTTCGGCGCCGCGTTATCCGGAATATCCATTCTCAGATAAGGGTTCATGTCTGAAGTGAAAGAGTAAGCATTCTGGTAGAAAATGTCCTGTGTCCATTCCGCTACGTTACCTGCCATGTTGTACAGGCCATAGTCGTTAGGCCAGTAAGCATCCGCGCGTACGGTGTAAAAACCGCCGTCTTCAGGATAGTTACCGCGGCCCGGTTTGAAGTTCGCGAGCAGACAGCCTTTTTTGTTGCGGATATAATAACCGCCCCAGGGGTAAGGAGCCTGTTCACGGCCGCCGCGGGCTGCATATTCCCACTGCGCTTCGGAAGGGAGCTGGAATTTATCTTCAGTGAATTGTTTCTTGGAGGTACGGTAGTCTTCCCAGAACTTACTGCGCCATTCGCAGAAAGTGCTGGCCTGGTGCCAGGTTACGCCCACCACCGGGTAATTGTCGAAGGCGGGGTGCCAGAAGTACATACGCGTCATGGGCTCGTTGTAAGCGTAGGAGAAATCCCTGATCCAGCAGAGGGTATCAGGATAGATAGCCACATCTTTCTTCTCGATGAAGGTGTTGCGCGGCTTGTCTTTATTCTCCCGCAGCTTCGCTTTTTCCCAGTTGAAGGTTTCCTGGTGATAAAGGAGCTTGCGCACGTCAATGTCCTTGCGGCCGTACAGACGGTCGTCTGCCGCGTAGATCATTGCGTCCACTTTTTCGTAGGTGGCTTTGTCCTTCCAGTTGATCTTCTGTTTCCAGTCCACATAGTCCTGCCCATTATCGTTTTTCACATGACCGAGGAGGATGTGCGCAATGGAATCCGTCACCCAGTTCACGAACTGGCGGTATTCATTGTTGGTGATCTCCGTGGCGTCCATGTAAAACCCGGAAATGGAGATGGCTTTGTTCCGCGCCGTATAGGCGTAGTTCACATCTTCATCGCTGGGACCCATGTGAAAAGTTCCGGAAGGCACATATACCATTCCGTAAGGTACGGGGGGAGTGTACTTCGGCCGGGGACTTACACCTATCAGCTGACCTTGTGCGTTTTTGGGGGTTTTACCACCACCGCAGCTGGCCAGGAGAACCGGCAGCAGTATGACCAACAGCCCACTACAATAATTAAGCTTCATAAGGGTGACTTTCATTAGAATACGATGATTTTTCCTGAACCGGCCAGATGTGTCTGCACGCGCTTGATATCATTTTTAGTCACACTTTTCACCTGGTTGTTTATCAGAAAGATAGCAAATGTAATAAATAATTTTAATCCGTAGTTAGTTTTCACCCAACTTTTTCAATTCCACATATCAGGGCTACGTAACATATTTAAACGCACCTTTTAACATTTTATTATGCAAACTGCCCTACCTCACACAAATTGACCATGGCGCACTCCCATTTGGGGTCATCTGCAAACGCTTGCCTGTCAGGATCATATACGCATCTAATATAAATATAATATTTATTTTGATATTATTGCGGTTATTTTTTCCTCTCAAGCGCTAATTTATCAAAGGGATTGCAAATTACAACAAATTTCATATTAAATTAGTTATTTCTGATATATATTCGACAGGCTTAACACATTGGTAATCCCGGCAGAGGTATATCAGGGTCCTCCCCTGCTGCATCCGCTGCTGCAAAAGCGGCATATCCCCAGCCTCTGCATCAGCCCCCAGCAACACTTTATAAGGAATATACAGTTCATTCAGCTCCCGGATCCGCTCTTTGTATGCCGGCCCGGCCACCGCCAGCTCCGGCGTGCCCTGCACCAGCCGCATGATCATCGCTGCCCATACCCCGAAGGACGTCGGGTACCGGATCAACGTCTGAGACAGCCCGGCCGTCATGCCCAGGGCCCTTTCCGCCCATTCGCTCTTATCAAAAACAATGGAAAGGTGCCAAAGGTTATGAGCCATCACCGCATTGCCGCTGGGCACCGCCCCGTCATATATCTCCTTCTTACGTACGATCACATCGGCCTGCCCGGATGCGGTGTAATAGAAATAACGCAGGTTTTCGTCGCTGAATTGTTCTAACACAAAAGTAACCAGTTCCCCTGCCGTACGAACCCACTCCAGGTTGCCGGATGTTTCCTGTAAAGTTATCAGGGCGCGGATGAGGTTGGCATAATCGTCAAGAAAAGCGGGATAACGCGCGCTACCTTCCTTATACGTATGCCAGTACGCCGGGGATGCCCCGGGCTTGCGCATATTTTTCAGAATGCAGCCCATCGCGGCTTCCGCCATGGCCAGATAAGCACCGTCTCCCAAAGCCGCCGCTGCCTTGCAGCAGGCGTGGATCATCAGCGCGTTCCAGCCCAGCAATATCTTGTCGTCCAGGCCGGGGCGGATGCGTTTGTCGCGGGCTGCCATGAGCACAGGTTTGCTTCTTTCCAGCAATGCCTCCAGCGCCGCGGCCGTCATCCCCTGCTCCTCCGCCACCGTTTCCAGCGGCCGGGGCGCCCAGAGAATATTCACATCCTCCCAGTTGCCATGCCGGCTGATATCGTAATATGCTTTAAACGCAGGCGCATCGGGGCCCAGCAGCTGGTCCACCTCTTCTTCGCCCCATACGTAAAATTTACCCTCCACTCCCTCCGAATCCGCGTCCAGCGCGGAATAGAAGCCTCCTTCGGGAGAGGTCATTTCTCTTTGTATAAATGCCAGCGTATGCCGGACGGTCTGTGCGTAACGTTTATTGCCGGTGAGCTGGTAAGCCTCGCAAAGCGTGTCCACCAGCAGGGCATTGTCGTACAGCATCTTTTCGAAATGCGGGGCCAGCCATTTTTCATCGGTTGAATACCGCGAAAAACCGCCGCCGAGCTGGTCGTAAATGCCACCGTCGATCATCTTGTCCAGTGAAAGAAGCGCCTGCCTGAGCGCCGCTTCGTCTTTATTGGTGCGGTAATGGCGCAGCAGGTACTGGATGGAGAAACACCCTGGAAATTTCGGTGCATGGCCAAAGCCACCCCACTCTTTGTCCGCCTGCCCCAGCAGGGCCAGCACCATGGCATCCGCCTGCGCCTGCGTGAAAAGCTCCTCTTTGGGAAGCCCGAGGTCCACGGTATTAACGCCAAACTGGTTGCTTTGATTAAGGTGTTGTGTGAGGTTCGCAGCCTGCTCCTCCAGGTCTTTCCGCTTCGTTTTAAACGCATCGGAGACGGCCAGCAGCACTTCTGTCCAGGAGGGACGGTTGTAGGCCTGTTTCGGCGGGAAATAGGTGCCGCCGTAAAACGGCTGCCTGTCCGGCAGGAGGAACATATTCAGCGGCCATCCGCCGTTACCGGCGATTGCCTGCAATGCATCCATGTAGATATGATCTATGTCCGGGCGTTCTTCCCGGTCTATCTTGATATTCACAAAGTGCTCGTTCATGAGCTGCGCAGTGGTTTCGTTCTCGAAACTTTCCCGCTCCATCACGTGGCACCAGTGGCAGGCCGCATAGCCAATGCTCACCAGGATAGGTTTGTTTTCTTCTTCGGCCTTCCGGAACGCCTCTTCTCCCCAGGGGTACCAGTCCACAGGATTATGGGCATGCTGGAGCAGGTAGGGGCTGGTTTCCTTTGCTAAACGGTTTGCCATGTAATGATCAGTTAAGGGTATCGTAATCAATACGAAAGTAGGTTAAAACAAAAAGGGAACATCCTGCGGATGCTCCCTTTTCTATAAATTTTTCGTTACTGTTTTACTTTTTCCCCAATCCCTGGAGGAATTGTTCCAGTGCGGCAACCATAGATGGCGCCTGCGGGGCGGGGGCTTTCACATCCAGGCGCAGACCTGCTTCTTCCACGGCAGCGGAAGTGGTTGGTCCGAATGCACCGATGTGTGTGCCGTTCTGTTTGAATTTCGGCATATTCTCAAAGAGAGATTTTACACCGGAAGGACTAAAGAATACGATCATGTCATATTCCGTCTTCGCTAATACATCTTTCACATCAGTCGAAACAGTCTTGTACAGGGAGGCTGTGGCATATTCGCACTTGTTGGCTTTTAACCATTCCTCGATGTCTTTTTTCTGACTGTCTGAGCTCGGGAAAAGGAATTTTTCATTTTCCCGGTGTTTGTTCATCACTTCCAGCAGGCTTTTGGTAGAGCCGTCCGCTCCGTAAAAAACCTTGCGTTTGCGGTAGAGGATGAACTTTTGCAGGTACAACGCCACGGCTTCTGTTATACAGAAGTACTTACAATCCTGTGAGACTTTTACTTTCAGCTCCTCGCAAACGCGGAAGAAGTGGTCTACCGAATTCCGACTGGTGAAGATAACAGCAGTATAAGTGATGATGTCCACTTTCTGCTTACGGAAATCTTTACCCGGCACTCCTTCCACGCGGATGAAAGGATGAAAATCCAAGCGAACGTTGAATTTCTTTGCTAAGTCGAAATAAGGTGATTTCTCTGTCTCTGGCTTAGGTTGGGAAATTAGGATCGTTAGTTGTTTCTCCTGCAAATCTTTTTTTGGCCCGCCTTTTATCATACGTAATTTGCTCTTGTGTTAACAATAGCAGTAATCTTACGGATTACCAGTTAACCAAAGTAAAAGTACCTTTGTAATTATTAAAACCGGCACTACTTCGAATGCGCAAAGGTAAAGAAAAAAATGCAATTTGCTGAAAGAGAGATATTGGCGGACCAGGGAATAAGACCTTACGTACCTGTACACAACCAGTAATACAATAAAAAATAATGAAATATAGAGGCATGTTGCCGCAATTTCAGGCTTACAGAAGGCCAATATCACCAGGAACGGCGCTAAAAGTATCCCCAGCACTTTATTGATCAGGTAGAGAATAAACACATACGCATCTATCAGCTCCTCGTTCCCGAAAAGCCACCCGCAAAACCGCAGCACAATGTATTTTACCGTGTAGATCACGCCTACCAGCAGCATCAGGCCGGGTATCAGCATCCATGCGATGGCGTCCGCCGGGTAATCCAGCCGGTACATAAGCAGGTATAGGTACAGCCCCAGGCTGATCACAAAAAATGCGTTCAGCAGGAAGTTCGGGAACGGTGACTGTGAAAGCTGGTCTTTCAGCTGCCGCTGGCTAAGTGTAGGGTTAAAAAAGGCCCTGAACAGGTCGGAAAAATATTTCAGGTAAGCGGTCCGGATGATGCCCAGCAGCAGGATCACACCCGCCACTACATACACCAGCCAGTCCTGCGAACTGTCTTTCCGGGCGGGATTGATGTCGTATTGCAGCGGTTTGCCTTCGCGGTTGAGATACATGTGTTTTTTCTCCAAAGCCTGCATAACCGTATCGTATGCATGTACTTTGGGCGCAGCGGCCGCTGCCAGGGAATCCCGCAGCGCAATGGAGTCCTTTACGGGCAAAGGCGCCGTAACCGCGGAATCTATCTTAACTTTGCGTACAGCCGCAGCGGCGGGTTTGGGGCGCGCCGGTTTTTTAACAGCACTGTCCGACTGCGCCCGGAGGCTCAGTGAGCAGATCATCAGCAACATGTACAACATCCAGGTTCGCAACGGTCTGTAAGATTTATGATAATGCAATTAACTATTCTTGTTCCAAAAATATCAACAAAACTCACATGTATTTTCGAGGTTTGCAAATAATCCCGCGAATTCTTTCTTAAAACAACTCATGGCCGGTATCTATATTCATATTCCCTTCTGTAAAAAGGCTTGTCATTACTGCAACTTTCATTTCTCCACCTCGCTCCAGTACCGGGATGAGGTTACGGAATGCATTCATGTGGAGGCAGCCCTTCAGCAGGCATACCTCGAAGGCCAGGCCGTGCAGACCGTCTATTTCGGCGGAGGCACTCCCAGCCTGCTGTCAGGCGCGGCCATCCGGTCGCTGCTGGATACCCTCCGGAAATACTTCACCGTGACCGAAGACGCGGAAATCACCCTGGAAGCCAATCCTGACGATCTTTCCGCTGAAAATCTCCAGGCCCTGCGTGACGCCGGCGTGAACCGGCTGAGCATAGGCGTACAGTCGTTCTTTGAAGAAGACCTGCGCTGGATGAACCGCGCCCACAACGCCGCCCAATCCGTTCAATGCCTGGAAACCGCACGGGAAAAGGGTTTCGATAATATCAGTATAGACCTTATCTACGGTGGCCCCACCCTCACTGATGCGCATTGGGAGGAAAATATCGCCCGGGCCATCAGCCTCGGCATTCCGCATCTTTCCTGTTATGCCCTTACCGTGGAGCCAGGCACCGCGCTGGACAACTTCATCCAGCATCACAAGATCCCGCCCATCGACCCGGACCGCGCGGCGCATCATTTCGGGATGCTCATGCAGGCGCTGGAAAAAGCGGGATACGAACATTACGAGATATCCAATTTCGCGAAACCGGGCATGTATTCGCGTCACAACAGCAGTTACTGGCAGGGGAAACCTTACCTGGGGCTGGGGCCGAGCGCCCACTCGTTCAACGGGCAGAGCCGGCAATGGAACGTGGCCAATAATTCTTTGTACATGCAAAGCATCCGTAAGGGCGCGTTACCTTTTGAGAAGGAAGTGCTGAGCCCGCAGATGGCGCTGAACGAATATATCATGATCTCGCTGCGCACCCAGGCTGGGTGCGATCTCGAAAGAGTGTCCGCCCGGTTCGGCCAGGACAAAAGCCTGCAGCTGCTTTCAGCAGGCGCGGAGTTTATCGAAAAGGGCTGGATGCAGCAGGAAACATCCATGCTCAGGCTCACCCGCGAAGGCAAGTTTTTTGCGGACGGCATCGCAGCCGCGATGTTTTTCTAAACAAGCCCCTTCTCTATTTCCAGGAAAGCTTCTTCTGTATGCAGGTGTTCCCAGAGAATACTGTAGACCTTTTGCGCAATAGGCATGTAGGCTCCTATCTCCTGGTTGATCTCGAAGATGCAGCGGCTGGCGTAATAACCTTCGGCGATCATATTTAGCTCAAGCTGGGCGGCTTTTACGCTGTATCCTTTCCCGATCATGTTCCCGAAAGTACGGTTGCGGCTGTGGAGGGAATAACAGGTTACCAGCAGGTCCCCTAGGTAGGCGCTGGCGTTGTAATTGTGTACCATGGCCTCTTTGCCGTGCCCTGCCTGGAACTGCTCGTATTTTTCGAGGAATTCCTGCATTTCACGGAAACAGTTGGTGATGAACACGCTCAGGAAGTTGTCCCCGTATTCAAGCCCGTGTGCAATACCGGCGCCCATGGCGTAGATGTTTTTCAGCACGGAGGCGAATTGTACACCGTACAGGTCTTTATTGACGATGGTTTGCAGGTAACTGTTGTTGAATCGCGCGGCCAGTTCTTCCGTACGCTCTGCATCCAGGCCCGAAAAGGTAAGATAGGAGAGCTTTTCATTCGCCACTTCTTCCGCATGGCAGGGGCCGGTGATGGTAAAATAACTTTCCGGAGGCAGGCCAAACTGGTCCGCCAGGTATTCATTGATCAGCTGGTTGGTACCAGGCACCAGCCCTTTGATGGCGGAAACCACCTGTTTACCATTGAATGCGTCCGCGGGGAGCGTTTCCAGCACCTGCCGCAGGAAAGCGGAGGGAACGGCCAGGATCAGCGTGTCGCTGGACCTTACGACTTCCGCCAGGTCATTATTCACCTGGAGCATCCGCGTATCAAAATATACTGAAGTAAGATAATGTTTGTTATGATGGCGTAATTGCAGATGGCGGATGGTCTCTTCACTGCGTATCCACCAATGTATGTTCTGATTGTTGTCCGTCAGGATCTTGGCAATAGCTGTAGCCCAACTACCGCTCCCGATTATTCCGATATGATTACCCATGCTCAACTGTTTCCCGATTTTTCTGCAATGTAAATAAATTCAGGGGGACAATAAAAAAGGGGCATACGGTAAAGTATGCCCCTTCCTGAATTTTTTACGCCTATTTCGTCTCTTCGAAGAGTTGTGATTTCGGTACTACTTTTACTTTTTTGCCATTCTCCAGCAGGCGTGAAATGGCCGTGTACGGGCCGCTGATCACTTCCTGCCCTTCCGTGATGCCGGACTTGACCTGGATGTTGTTATCGTCCTGGATGCCTATGGTCACTTCAGCCATTTTTACGGTATTGTCTTTTTGCAGCAGGAACACTACTTCCTTAAAGTCGCGCTTGGTGTCTTCGGCAGCGGGTGCCGCATTACCAGCCTGGGCCGGGCCCTTCTTTTCATCCTTTTTCGCCGTATCCGCCGGGTTGCGGGTGGTCACGGCATTGATCGGGATGGACAGCACCTGTTTTTCCGTGCGCGTCTGTATGTCCACGTTCGCACTCATGCCGGGCCTGAAGGGGAACCTGCGCGGGAATTTCGGATCCATGAGGTCCGCGTAGGAAGAAGGCAGGATGCGGATGTGTACCACGTAGTTGGTTACCTGCTCCGCGGAGGAAGTGGACGCTGTGGCTGTGGCCGCGCCCTTGCTGGAGCTGGCGATCTGGGTTACCAGGCCTTTGAATTTGCGGTTGGTATAAGCATCCACCTCAATGAGGGCGGAATCGCCGAACTTAACTTTCGGAATGTCGTTTTCTCCCACGTCCACCTGCACTTCCATGGTAGCCATATCGGCAATGCGGAGCATTTCCGTACCGGTCATCTGCGCTGTACCTACCACGCGTTCGCCTTTTTTTACGGAAAGAAGGGAAACGGTTCCGCCCATCGGGGACGTGATGGTGGTCCTTCCAAGGTTTTTGTTGGCTTCCGTGAGGTTCGCCTGGGCGCTGGCAACGGCAAATTTACTGCTGTTGATGCGCTGGGTGGCGGCGTTGAAGTCCGCCAGGGCAGCTTTATAGGTTGCTTCCGCCGTTTCAAATTCGGAGCGGGAGATCACTTTTTGTTTGAGCAGCTCCGAGTTACGGTCAAATGCTGCCTTGGACTGGTCCAGGCGGGCTTTGAACGCGCTCAGGGCGGCGTCGCTGTTCGCCAGTTCCGCCTGGGACTGGCTTACGGATGCGGCGGCACGGTCCCTTGCGGAGCCGTAAATATCAGCGTATATGCGGGCCAGTACCTGTCCCTTTACCACGGAATCTCCTTCTTCCACCATCAGGTCGGTAATTTCCCCGGAGATGTCGGAGCTTACCTTCACCTCGATTTCCGGGAAGATCTTTCCGCTGGCAGAAACCACTTCGATGATGTCCCTTTTGGCTACTTTATCGACGGCCACTTTGATGCCCTCGTCTTTGCCGGAACCTTTTATAAACAGAACAAGGATTATCAACAGGACAATGCCGCCGATAATCCAGAAAAGCAGTTTCTTTTTCTTCTTCATATACGCTTTGTATTTCTGTGCCCCGGAATACTATAGCGTTATTCGCTGGTCGCGATAGAATTCCAGTAATTTGATTTTAAATATATAGTCGTACAGGGCCGATACTTTATCTATCTGCGCTCTGAACAGGTTCGTCTGAGTTGTTACATATTCCACGGTGTTCAACAGGCCCACGTTAAAACGTTTGGTGGCAAAGTCGTACGCTTTCTGGGAGGCTCGTTCCGTAGTAATGGCCGCCTGGTATTTCTGCAGGGCGCCTACCGCATCCGCATGCGCGGTGTAGATGTCCTGGCGGAGTTTCTGGCGGTTGATGTCCAGCGTGAGCAGTTTATCCTGCTGGTCGATCTTCGCTCTTTCCACGTTTCCGCGCAGCTGCCATGCGTTCAGGATGGGTATGCTGAGGGTGATACCGACATTCTGACCGAAGTTATTGCTGAACTGTTCACCGAAGGGCGTCAGCCTGCTCTGCCTGAAGGCGCCAGCTTTCAGGGAAGGATACAACGTACCGTTCACGTTCACAAAACCGGTGGTATCTACATAAGGAATAGCCGGGCCGAACTGCTGATAATTGGAATTGGCATAATTGGTTCCCGCGCCGCCGCCAATGCTGAGGCTCGGGTACAAGGCCCCTTTTGCGGCTGCCAGGCTGCGGTTCGCCGCTTTTACCATCGCTTCGTCCGCTTTATACTGCGGTTGGTTGGCCAGCGCTGCGCTGAACACCATTTCAGGAGCGGTTTCGGAGAGGTTGAGCAGCGGCACCGCCTCAATTTCTTTAGGCAGCTCGGTATTAAAAGGAACCGCAAAATCGAGGTTCAGTAAAGCTTTCATGGTCAGCACCCTGATCACGGCGTTGTTTTCCGCGGTCACCAGTGTGGAACTATCCCTCGCCAGCTGAGCTTCCAGGTCCGCCTGGTTGCTTTCCGGCACGGAACCCGCCGCCACAAGTTTTTTGGTATTGTCCAGCTGGGCGATACTCAGGTCCACCTGCGATTTGCTGATTTTCACCTGTTCATTGGCCAGTAATATCTGGAGGAAGGCATTGGCAACGTTCACGCCCATGTCATTACGGGCTTTTTCAAGCTGGTAATTGGCGGCATACACCTGGTATTTTGAGGCGGCAATGGTATTTTGTTTGGTGAACCAGCCAAAAAGATCCGCGTCGAAACTCATATTCAGGCCCGCATTGAAGAGGGTCTGGGTCACGAAGGTGTTGGTAGTAGGGTCAATAGAGCGGCCGAAACGGTAACCGGCGTTCGCGCCTGCGTTGACGGTAGGCAGCTGGGACATCCGGTTCTGCTTCAGGGTAAGCTCCTGGAGACGCCGCTGCAGCACACTCTGCTGGAGGGTCAGGTTGTGGGAAAGCGCATAGTCCAGCGCACGCTGATAGCTCCAGTTATCCTGGGCTGCTACCGGGTTGGCAAACAAAACAAAAGCCAGTATCGATGCGATTGCAAGGGACTTTATTTTCATAGCCTGACAAAAATATATTAATTGAGTTGACACCATGCGGCCGTACTTGATAGATGGCAAATTACTAGTAGGTATGGCTCCGGGCCACACGAATTTAAGGTAAAACATCATATGATGAGTTTTTAGCTTCCGGAAAATAATGAAGAGGTTACTTTACCCGGCCGTCCATAATTTCAATGACCTTATTCCCGTAACCGGCGTTAAGGTCCGAATGGGTTACCTGGACGATGGTGATGCCGTCTTTTTTATTCAGCTCTGCAAACAGTTCCATGATGGATTTGGCCTGGTCGGAATGCAGGTTGCCGGTAGGCTCGTCCGCAAATATCACCGTCGGCTCAGCCACGATGGCCCGGGCTATGCCCACCAGCTGCTGCTGGCCGCCGGAAAGCTGGTTCGGGAACAGGTCCTTTTTGGCTACCATGTTAAAACGGTCAAGAATATCCGCAACACGGCTTTTACGCTCCGAGGAAGGCATGTTTTTATACAGAAGAGGTGTTTCGATATTTTCATACACCGTCAGCTCGTCTATCAGGTGATACGCCTGGAATACGAAGCCAATGGCGCCCCGGTGCAGCTGGGTCCGTTTTTTATCGTTCATTTTGTGGACCAGCTCCCCCTGGAAAAGGTATTCCCCGTCAGAAGGCTCTTCCAGCAACCCAAGGATGTGCAACAGGGTAGACTTCCCCGAACCGGAAGGGCCCATGATAGACACAAACTCCCCCTCGTGAATCACCAGGTTCACTTCCTTTAATATTTCATGTTTGCCAAACCCGACCGGGTAATGTTTTGAGATGTTGCGCAGTTGAATCATGATATTAATGTAAAAAAATTTATTGATTATTCTGAACGGAGCGACTTCACAGGGTTCATCAGAGCGGCTCTTATGCTCTGGAAGCTCACCGTGGCCGCCGCTATAAACACCGCCACCAGCCCTGCCAGTACAAACACCCACCAGCTGATATTTATCCGGTAAGCATACCCTTTCAGCCATTCGCTCATCACGTACCAGGCCACCGGTGTGGCTATCAGGATGGCCAGCGCCACCAGTTTCAGGAAATCCCTGGCAATAAGCCCGGCTATGCCCGCGGCGCTGGCGCCCAGCACTTTCCTGATGCCGATCTCCTTCGTACGGTGCCCGATAGTAAGCATCGCGATGGCAAACAGGCCCATGCAGGAAATAATGATAGTCAGTACCGCCCCGCAGATAAAGATCTTCATCAGCGTGGATTCGAACTTGTATTGTTTTTCCGTGTTTTCGTTTACAAATGATGCCAGATATGTCTGGCCCGGAGCGGCTTTTTTAAAGGCCGCTTCGATGCGGGACATGGAAGCGGGCAGGTTGCCGGGTTTTGTTTTCACAAAAATGTAAGCCGGCGGCTCGTCCTGTTGGTTCAGGTACATCGTGAGCGGTCCTATTTCCTCGTGCAGGGACTTAAAATTGTAATCCTTCACTACACCGTTTATATGATATTCCGGCCCTTCGTTATCCATCCTGAAACGGTAACCCACCGCGTCTTTCGCGCCTACAAGCTGTTTTGCCATTTTTTCATTGATCACCAGCCCGAAGGAATCAAGCCCCATCTTCGGGTCAAAGTCTTTGCCGCCGCGCAGTTTCAGGTCCATGGTCCGGATGTAGTCGTAGTCCACAGCCTGCCAGTGCGAGCTTATTTCTTTCCCCTCCAGTTCGAAGGTGATAATGGAAGTAGATTGACTGCCGTCTTTGCCCCGGCCGAGGTTATGGCCGGAAGCGGAAACGGCGAGAATGTCCGGCTGTTGTGCAAGTTCCGTTCTCAGCCGCGCAAGCAGCAGGTGACCATCCAGGTCTTTGCTCACGGGAATGCTCACCACCTCATGTGTATTAAATCCCAGCGGTTTGTCGCGCAGGTAGCTCATTTGCTGCCAGGCAATGATAGTCCCGCAGATCAGCAGGGAGGAAAAAACGAATTGTGTAACGATCAGCGTGTTGCGGAAATAATTGGTCCTTCCGGAAGAAACCTTCCCTTTCAGCACCAGCAGCGTATGCGTGCGGGACAATACCCATGCGGGATATCCGCCGGCCAGCGGGCTGATGATCAGCAGCGCGGCCAGTATACCCACCAGGAATTTCGGCTGCAGCAATATGCCAAAGGCATACACCGCTTTTGCAAAAAACATCGCGTTGTAAAACGGCAGCACAAAATATGTGATAGCAAGGCCCAGCACCAGCGATATCAGGAAAAGCACCAGGGCTTCGCCACAGAGCTGCAATACCAGTTGTATCCTTGCCGCGCCCAGCATTTTGCGCATACCCACTTCCTTGGCGCGGGTGAAAGCGCGTGCCAGCGTGAGGTTCAGGAAGTTGATACTCGCGATGAACAGCAGGAATGCCGCTATGAACAACAACATATACAGTATGGGCTTTTTTGCATCCTGCAGATTGCTGTTATTACTGAAATGTATCTCGCTTATCGGGGTAAGCCCCATATGCTGTACGCCGCCGAATTTATCTTTCCGCGCACCCGCCTTTTTCATCCGCTCAATATCTTCGGTATAATGTTTTTCGAGAAAGGTTTTGCCCCTCCGCTCAATATCTTCCGGTTTTACACCGGGATTGAGCTGAACGAATATCTCCAGGCTGAAATTGCCCCAGTTCTCCCGGTCTTCCGGGAAGCTGGGATGATTTTCCAGCCGCAGCAGGGCATCGAAGCGGATGCTGGAATTATCCGGCACGTTTTTCATTACTGCACCCACGACATAACTTTTCCATTCATTTCCCACGCGGAGACGGATTGTTTTGCCCACAGGGTCCTGGTCTTTAAAAAAGATACCGGCCATTTTTTCTGTGATCTGCACATTATTCATCCCCAGTGCGCTGTTGCCGCTGACGGCGGGAAATGTGAACACATTCAGGAAAGAACTGTCTACAAATCGCAGGCCGATGCTCTGGGAAATCTCGCCTACGTTCATCACGGAAGCGTCGTTGGCAAACCGCACCACTTCTTTAATGCCGGGTATTTCCGCCTTCAGGGCAGGGCCCATCGGGTAACTCATGTTGGACTGCGATTCGGTTTTATCCGCATGAAAATCCTCCTTGTACACTTCGTAGAGATAATCCTTTTTCTCCTGGAAATCATTGAAGGAAAACTCCCTGTACACGGTAATGCACAACAGCAATGCGGCTGCAATAGCCACCGCCAGGCCTACGATATTCACAGCAGACACCTGTTTTGCTTTCCAGATGTTCCTCCACGCTATTTTGAGATAATTCCTGAACATAACCTGTAATGTTTTTATTCTGATTTCAGCGAGCGCACCGGGTTTACCATGGCTGCTTTAAATGCCTGTGAGGCTACCGTGACCAGCCCGAGCAGCAGTGCTGCCGCGGCCGCCAAAGGAAATACCCACCAGGGAATATTGATATGATAAGCAAAGTTCTGCAGCCAGGAATCCATGGCGTACCAGGCAATGCCTGTCGCAATGAATGCCGCGATACAGATCAGTTTTGTCACGTCCTTGCTGAAGAGCATCACAATGCTGCCCACGCTGGCGCCCAGCACCTTCCGTATCCCGATCTCTTTGGTACGCTGGCGGGTGGCATAAATAGCCAGACCCAGCAAACCAAGACAGCTGATAAAGATCGCCACACCTGTAGCCCAGCTCAGCAGCTGGTTCAGCCTCTTTTCTGATTGGTAAAAAATCTCAAGCGCATCATCCACGTATGTAGCTTTGAATTCGTCGTTCGGGAACACTTCATTCCAGGCGGCTTTGATCTTGTCCATTGTGCGGTGAACGTCCGCATCGCGGTGCAGGGAAACATGCAGAGAAGTTTTAGCCAGCCAGTCTGATGTAAGGGCCAGCGGCATTATTTCCGTCTGCATGCCTTTTGTATGAAAGTCCGCTACGACGCCCACCACCGGCTTTTTTTTGTCATTAAACGAGAGTAGCTGCCCGATAGCGTCTTCCGGTTTTGCAAAGCCAGCCGCGCGGGCATAACTTTCGTTGATCAGCATTTCGCGGGCGGTATCCGACGGGAGGATGTTGCGCCCTGCCAGCAGCTTGATCTTATAAAAAGGAACATAATTGGCGTCGATGTATTTTGCTTCCACCATTGCCTTTTCAGCCATTTCACCGGTCCCCAGGGACATGGTGGTGGAGCTGGTGCCCAGGGACAAGGGAGCGGAATATCCATAACTGAGCATTTCCACTTCCGGGAAAGCGTCCAGTTTGGCTTTCAATGCTTCTGTAGTGGCTCTTGAGCCGGGAGCTTTCAGGAAAAACCGGGCTTCTTTGTCGAAACCAAGGTCTTTGCGATAGGCGTATTTTGTCTGTTCGCCTACAATAACCGTAGCCATAATTAGTACAAGCGCTATGCTGAACTGCGAAATGGTCAGCACCTGGCGCAGGCGTGCTTTGCCTTTGATGCCATGTACCTGGTTCTTCAGCACAGCCACCGGCTGGAAACGCGCCAGTACAAAGGACGGATAAATACCCGCCATCAGTCCTACCAGCAGCACCAGTATGGGTATGAACAGGAATATCTGCCATTCGGCGAACATGGCCATGGTCACGCCATCCGGGATAAAACTATTGAATGCGGACAATATGCCCGGCACCATCAATACAGATAATGCAGCTGCAAATGCGGTAAGCACAAAACTTTCACCGAGGAACTGCAGTATCACTCTTCCTTTGGAGCTGCCCAGCGACTTACGTATCCCGATCTCTTTCGCCCTTTCACCCGCCTGCGCGGTTTGCAGGTTCACGAAATTGATACAGCCCAGCAACAGCAGGAACACCACCAGCGCACCGAGTTTGTATAATACCGGCAGGTTCGCCTGCCGCTGGTCAAAGGCGCCGATCTCCGAATTAAAATGTATCTCCCGCAAGGGTTGCAGGGTATATTGGTTTTTGGAATCTTCATCATCATGAGCCTTGGTGATACCCATGATCCGCGCTTCGATCTTTTCCTTTTCAACGCCAGGCCTCAGCTTCACAAACATGCTGATACCGGAATTAAAATTGTTCCATGCATCCCAGCCGCGCATTTTCTTAAGCCCCTGATCGGAGAGGACCGTCTGCATGGATACAAATTCCTGGAAAGTAAAGTCAGTATTTCCTTTCAGGGATTGAACGATACCGCTCACAGCCACCCTGATGGAATCATCGTAGGTTACCTCCCTGCCGATCACATCCTGCAAAGCGGTCCCGGGGAAATACTGTGCCGCGCGCTCTTCTGTGAGTACTGTCTGCAATGGATTTTTCAGCACAGCGGGTGAACCATATATCCATTTATAATCGATCAGGCTGAAATATTCCGGCTCGGCAAACGCAATGCGTTTCTGCACACCGAATTTCTGTTCCTTTATTTTGACATTAGGCGAATACTGGTAGATCAGCGCCGCTTTTTCCACTCCCGGCACGTTGGCCCGGAGCTCGGGCAGCATTGGAATAGGCACACCGGAGGTTTTGATGATCATCTTGTTGAAGTCCAGCTTCGAAACTACACGGTACATACGGTCCCTGTCTTTGTGGAAGGTATCAAAGGAAAGATCGTAATGCACGATCATCCATATCACCAGCGCAGCGCTGAGGCCAACGCTGAGGCCAAGGATGTTCACAACTGACATGAACTTGTTTTTCCAAAGGTTGCGCAATGCAATCCTGATGTAGTTCCTGATCATAGGTTATTCTGTTCTGAGTGATTTGATCGGGTTCATACGAGCCGTTCTCACAGATTGATAACTCACCGTCAGCATCGCCAGCACAATGGCCAGCAGCGCGGTTACGGCAAATACCCACCAGGCGATCTCCACGTGATAAGCGAATTTTTCCAGCCAGCCGTGCATAAAATAAGCGGCCAATGGCATCGCGATAGCTACTGCAATCAGCACCAGGCGCAGGAACTCTTTGCTGAGCAACACCAATATCTGGCCGATAGTGGCGCCCAGCACCTTACGGATACCAATCTCCTTCGTGCGTTGCTGCGCGGTGAAAGTAGCCAGGCCAAATAATCCAAGACAGGCCACCAGGATGGCCAGGACCGTGAAGCTGGCGGAAAGGCGGCCTATCACCTGCTCGCTGCTATACATTTTTGCAAAAGAGTCATCCATGTATTTTACGCTGAAGGGATATTCCGGGTTGAATTTTTTGTACACGGTTTCGAGGCTGGCCAGCGCGGCATCCACCTTGCCCGGCTGGATGCGGACGAGCACGTAGCGGTTGCTGCCGTTGGCGTAACGCAATAAGGTGGGCGCTATTTTCCTGGAAAGGTGATTGCTGGAAAAATCTTTGGTAACACCCAGTATGGGCCGCTGTTCATCTTCTACTGTCAGCAGCTGGCCAACGTAGGGGCGTTTCAGCTTCATCAGTTTCGCCGCCGTCTCGTTGATCACCAGGCCACGCTGGTCTGTAGGATATGCGGGAGAGAATGTCCGGCCTTCCACCATTTCCAGCTGCATTGTTTTTTCAAAATCGTATCCCACCCAGAGGTAATCGATCAGCACGGATTCGTCCGCGCCTTTGCCTGGCCAGGAAACGCCCTGGAAGTTGCTGCCCACCTTGATCGGCAGCTGGTCCGATGTGGAAGAGGCCACAATACCCGGCATCCCTGCCAGTGCATTACGGAAAGCGTCTTCGTTTTTCTGGATGTTGTCTTCATTCAGGATATATACCACCTGGTCTTTGTTCAGGCCAAGGTTACGGTTTTTGATGAACTGGATCTGCTGGTAAATCAGGAACGCGGCTACGATCAGGACCGTGGAGATCACGAACTGGAATACCACCAGCCCTTTCCTCAGCCAGATAGCGCTGGTACGAAGCCGCAGCATACCGCCCTTCAGCGTGGCCACAGGGTCCAGGGAAGAGAGGTAAAACGCGGGGTAACTGCCTGCTACAAAACCGGTGAACAGCGCAAGGAAAAAGAGACCCAGCAGGTTGTACCAGGTAAATATTTTCACCGTCAGCGTTACGTTCACCATTGTTTCAAAAAACGGCAGCAGTACCCATACCAGCAGTACGGACAGCACTGAAGCGATGAACACCAGCGCGAAAGACTCTCCGAGGAATTGCCAGATCAGCGCGGGCCGGCCGGCACCGATGCTTTTGCGTACACCCACTTCCTTGCTGCGCTGGATGGCCCGCGCGGTGGAAAGGTTCATAAAATTGATACAGGCGATCAGCAATACAAAAACCGCCACAATGATGAACAGTCTTACGTATTCAATGCGTCCACCGGTCAGTTTGCCTTTGTCGAACTGGCCTTTCAGGTAAATATCTTCGAAGGGGTAGAGGAATACCTCCGTTTTGGATTCCGACGCGTTCCGTTGTATCACGCCTTTCACCCTGGCATTCACTTTTTCGAAATCCGCTTTGGGATCGAGGAGTACGTAGGTACGGGGAGCATTGCTCGTCCAGGAGTTTTTCAGCCATTGATTTTCTTCCGCCAGCCTGTCCATTGGCAGCAGCCAGGTGAAGGTGAAAGTCGAGTTCAGCGGCAGGTCTTTCATCACACCGCAAACCATATAATCATGTTTGTTGTCCACCCGCACGATCTGGCCAACGGCTTTGGCGTCCCCAAACAGGCTCCTGGCCACTTTCTCCGTGAGCACGATGTCATTGGGGCGTTTCAGCGCGGTAGCGGGATCGCCTTCAATAAAGGGGAAAGAAAAAACATAAAAGATATCGTTGTTCGCGTACTGGCCTTCAAATTTCAGGTGTTTGCTCCCGGCGGAAAAAAGCATTTCGCTGCTCCAGGACAAATGGCCGGCTTTCAGTATGCCGGGCGTTTCCGCCTTCATCTGGTCCGCAAGCGGGCCGGGGGTAGCGGTTACCGTCAGTATCTCGTCGTGCGAATAATACTGCTGCTCGTACACCTGGTAGATGTTATCCAGTTTATCGTGGTTCCGGTTGAAGTTCCACTCATTGGCCACCCACAATAAAATGAACATGCAGCAGGTGAGGCCGATGGTCAGACCGGCTATATTGATGATGCCGAATGCTTTGTTGTTCCAAAGGTTTCTCCAGGCTATCTTGATATAATTTCTCAGCATACTATTCAGTTTTAAGAGATTTAACCGGGTTGGCAAATGCGGCCTTCAGGGACTGGTACCCGATCGTACAAAGTGCTACCGCGAGGGCTATCAGGCCGGCAGCCAGCAGCCACCACCATTGAATCTGAACGCTGAAAGCAAAATCCTTCAGCCAGATACTCATAAAATACCAGGCCAGCGGCGTGGCGATGATCATGGCGATCACGATCAGTTTTACAAAATCTTTAGTGATCAGTTGTACAATGCTGACGGTGGAAGCGCCCAAAGCCTTGCGTATCCCGATCTCACGGGTCCTTTGCATGATGGCGAGCACGGCGAGGGCAAAAAGGCCGAGACAGGAAAGCACGATCGCTACCACTGCGGCATATACGAATATCTGTGTGAACCGTTCTTCACGGTTATACTGGCGGTTAATGTTTTCGTCCAGGAAACTGCCCCTGAACTCGGAGCGCGGCGCGATCTGCGCCCAGTGAGTCTTCAGCTTGCCCATGATCACAGGCAGGTTGTCCGGCCGCACTTTTACCAGCAGGTAATTGATGGGCATCTCTTTATACATCACGAGGCCCATCGGCTCCACCGGCCTGTGCAGGCTCTGGAAGTTGAAGTCCTTCACCACGCCGATCACTTTCATCGGCAGGTTCAGCTCCTCGATCTGCAATATTTCTCCCACAGGATCTTTCACCCCCATCTTCCTGGCCATCTGTTCATTGATCACGATGCCGCTGCTGTCCGTGGAAAAGTTGCGGGAGAAGTCGCGGCCGCTTGCCATGGCAAGGTCCATGGTTTGTGTGAAGTCATACCCCACATTCAGCCATTCCATGCTGATGTTGCGGTTTTTATAATCAAATCCCAGGGAGAAGGTATAACTGCCGCCGTCTATGCCCACGCCCATGTTCTTCGAAAGACCGGTCACGCTAAGCACGGAAGGCTCCGCATTGAGTTTCTGGCGCAGCAGCTCGAGGGCTTCGCGGCCATTCACTTCCTGGCCAACGGGGATGCTCACCACCTGGCTGGAGTTGTAGCCCAGCGGGCGGGCACGTAAAAAGTTGAGCTGATTCCAAGCCACCAGTGTGCAGCCTATCAGCAGGATGGCGATGGCGAACTGCCCGATGATGAGGCCGTTGCGCAGTCCGCCGGAGGTTTTCAGTCTCAGTTTTCCTTTAAGGATATTCACGGCGTCCATGCGGGTCATTACCAGCGCGGGATAACCGCCCGCCAAAAGTGTTACGAGCAAAAAGCTCCCGATGATGCTCGCTATTATGACGGGCTGGTTCAGTACCCCCGTTTCAAGACTGCTGCCGAAAACGGCTTTGTAATAAGGCAGTACGACGTAAAAAACAGGTATGCTGATCAGCAGCGCCAGCGCGCAGATAATAGCCGCCTCGCCCCAGAACTGTAAACCTACCTGGAAAGGCAGGGCGCCAAGCGTCTTGCGCAATCCTACTTCCCGGGTTCGGGTGAAGGAGCGGCCAACGGAAAGATTGATAAAGTTGATACAGGCGATGAACATCACAAACACTGCTACAGACAGCAGCATGTAGAGATAGGACCGGCTGATGGTTTCTCCTGCCCCGCGCATGCTGCTATCAGTATGCATATTGAGGTAAGGTTGCATGAGCAGCTCCATGTATTGCCCGTTGGGTGCAGCTACAGCGCCATCCCTCTTCAGGTCGCCGATGTAGTCTTTGTATTGGAGGTTTATTAAGCCCTGCACAGCCTTTTCAAAGGCTTTCACATCCGTACCGTGTTTCAGGCGCAGGATAATATCATGATTGGTAGCGTCCCATTTGCCAACAGTCGCGGGATAAGTGAACCCATGTTCGAACGGAACCACCGCATCGAACCGGATACTGGAAGTCGTGGGAATTTCCGCCGCCACAGCGCTCACGATAAACGCCTTCCAGGGGCCGCCGGATTGCACCTGCAGCTGCTTGCCGATCGGGTTTTCGTTCCCGAAAATAGCATTGGCAGTGGCCCGAGTGAGCACAATATTGTTACGGCCTTCCAGCGCCTGCGGGGCATTTCCTTTCTCCAGCGGGAAATTGAACATGGTAAAAAAGTCCGGATCTCCGAAAGCCAGTTCATTGAAAAAATGTTTGCCGTTGTAGACGATCTCACAGCCGTTGCGGTTGTAACGTGTGCCGTACTGCACCGCGGGAAACTGCTCCTTCAGCGCCTTCAGCATAGGCTCCGGCATGGAGGACTGCAATATGGGCTTTTCGGGCTGCTGTACTTTAAAATAGGTCCTGTAAAGGTCTTCCGGCTGCTGGTGGAACTTATCGAACGAAAACTCGAAATATACGCTCAGCAACAGCAGCAGGCAAATGGTGAATGCCACCGTGAGCCCGAGCAGGTTGATGAACGTATTGGTTTTGTGTTTCCACAAATTACGCAGCGCTATTTTAAAGTAATTACGGAGCATAGTCAGTCAGCGTTATTCCGAGCGCAGGGAGCGCACGGGGTTTAATAATGCAGCCTTTACAGACTGGAAACTGATAGTCAGGAAAGCAATCAGCAACGCCAGCAGGCCTGCCGCGGCGAAGGACCACCATGGAAAATCCACCCTGAACGGGAATTCCGCCAGCCATTTGTTCATTCCGAACCAGGCCAGCGGCGAGGAGATCAGGATGGATATGGCTACCAGCTGCAGGAAATCTTTGGACAATAAGGCGGTGATGCTGCCCACTGATGCGCCCAGCACTTTACGGATGCCGATCTCTTTGGTGCGCTGCCTTGCCACCAGCATGGCCAGGCCAAACAGGCCCAGGCAGGCGATGATGATAGCGAGCCCCGCATAAGCCCCAAACAGGCTGCCGGAGCGCTGTTCAGCGCGGTATTCATTACCCAGTTCATCTTCCACAAAACGGTAGTTGAACGGGAAAGTGGGCATGAGCTTTTTCCATATCTGCTCTATCCGCGCCAGTTGCGCCTGCCTTTCGCCGGGCTCCAGGCGGATCGTGAGCATTCCCGCGGCGCCGTTGCGTATCATGGACACCATCGGTTCGATGGGCAGACGGAGGTTTTGCATGTTAAAGTCTTCCACTACACCTATCACCTGGCCTTTACGGGGCTTGGAGCCTCCGCGCCATTCTATCCTGCTGCCGATCACCGGTTCTTTCAGCTGGAGTTTGGCCACGGCGGTTTTGTTGATCACAAAAGCGTCCAGCGAGTCGGAGGGGTACTTTTCGGAGAAATCCCTTCCAGCTACGAACTTCGCGCCGATATTGGTAAAGTAATTGAAATCCGCATTTACGATGATGGAGCTCACGCTTTCATCTTCGCGGGTGCCTTCCCTGCCTACGGGGTTATTGCTCACACTTTGCCCGCCCAACGGCATATTGGTATACGCCGTCTGTTTTACGAAAGGCAGCCTTGATAATTCGTTCTTAAACGGTTCCCTGTAAGGCGCTTGTTTACTGTTATTCAGGTATAGCGTCAGCAGGCCGTTTTTGTTATAACCCAGGTCTTTCTGCTGCATGTACCGCAACTGGGAATAGATCACCACCGTGGCGATGATCAGCGCAATAGCTATGGTAAACTGGGATACCACGAGTGTTTTTCGGAAAAGGGAACGATGGCCGGAAGACTTAAGGCCACCTTTTAATATTCTTACAGGCAGGAAGCTGGAAAGATATAATGCGGGATAACTCCCGGCGAACAAACCTACTGCCACCGCTATCAGTAACAGTGTGGTAAACATCGGGATCTGACCCGTTCCGAAAAGCGCCATAGTTTTATCGGTCACGTAGTTGAACCCGGGCATCAGGATGGCAGCCAGCAGAATAGCCAGCACAAACGACATGATACATACCATCACGGATTCTACCAGGAACTGCATGATCAGCGCTTTGCGCTCCGCTCCCATCACTTTACGCAATCCCACTTCCATGGCGCGTTCGCTGGCCCTTGCAGTCACGAGGTTCATAAAGTTGATGCAGGCGATCAGGATGATGAAAAAACCAATGCACCCGTAGATGTAAAGACGCGAAAGGTTTTCATGTGTACCCGTGTCTCCGTCAGGGTATAAATGGATGTCCGCCAGCGGCTGCAGGCGGTATTGGAACTGAGTTCCCAGATTTTTTGCCAGCGGGCCAACGTGTTTATCCGCAAACGCCTTCAGTTCTTTGTCCATAGCTGCAGGCGTAACACCGGGTGCCAGCTGCACGAAGGTCTGGTTTGAAGTGAACCCGAACCAGATGGTCTCCGGATCACGGCCGATCTTCGCATTGTTCTGCATATAGGTGGAGAAAGAAAACACCATGTCAAACTGAAGATCGCTATTGGCGGGTACATCCTTTGCAACACCGGTCACCATGCAGTCATAATCATCCTGCACACGAATCATTTTACCGATAGGGCTTTCGTTTCCGAAAAATTTCTTTGCGGTCCGCTCAGATAGTACGGCTGTATAAGGTTCTTTCAGCACAGACGCCGCATTACCACTCAGCAACGGAAAGTCGAACAAACGGAAAAACCCTTCATCCGCAAATACCGTATTCTCCTGCCGGAACTTTTCATTGTTAACAGACACGATCACCTCATTCGCCTGGTAAAAACGCAGGGCTTCTTTTACCCGGCTTAACTCACGCTTCAAAGTGGGTGCGGCGCCAAACTGGGAAATGCTCATCTGCCCCTCCCATCCGTTATTCTCCTTGATCATGCAATTGAGCCGGTATACGGATGGTGCGTTCGTATGAAAACTATTATAACTTAATTCGTCTTTGACGAAAAGCACGATCAGGATACAACAGGCCATACCGATGGCAAGCCCTGCAATATTAATGGCAGTGATCCCTTTGTTGCGCATAAGGTGGCGCAGCGCCACTTTGATGTAATTCCTGATCATAATTCCGAACGGTTAAACTGATGTTTTCCTGCGGTACTGGTCTATCAGGTAAAGACCTGCTATCAGCACCATAAGAAAAGGGATGATCAAATACGGCATAAACGTCATCTGGTCATATCCGGATACAGAACCGGAGTGACCGGTGAATGTGCCGGTACTTAGCTGGAAATCCAGCACCTTGTTGATTAAACAATTCATCTTGTCCATAACTACTCAGTTTTCAGGGTGCGCACAGGGTTTGCCAGCGCGGCTTTTACGGATTGGGTGCCGATGGTGACGATGGCCACCAATACAGCTGCCGCTCCTGCCACGAGGAAAACCCATATGGGTATATTGGTACGATATTCATAGCCCTGCAGCCATTGGTCCGTGGCGTACCAGCTAAGCGGAGTGGCCAGCAGGATGGCGATGAATACCAGTTTCAGAAAGTCTTTTGTTATAAGCCGGACGATGCCTGCAACGGAAGCGCCCAGCACTTTGCGGATGCCGATCTCTTTGGTGCGCTGCAGGATGGTGAAAGTTGCGAGACCGAACAATCCCAGGCACGACAGGAAAACAGCTACGCCCGCAAACCATGTGAACAGTTTGCCGGTGCGTGTCTCCTGGTCGTACAGCTGCATAAAAGTATCTTCCACAAACTCATGATCGAAGCGATATTCAGGATTATATTCTTTCCATATCTTCCCGACGGCTGCTATGATGGCCGGTGTATTTTCTCCCGTGGTTTTCATATACAGTTTCCAGCTACTGGGCCTGTACCGCATGATAACCGACGGGATCTTGTCATGCATCGAGCCGATGTGAAAATCTTTCACCACACCGATGATCGTGCCGTCTACGTCCAGGAGTTTAAAACGTTTGCCGATAGGGTCTTTTAAGCCTGTTACTTTAACGGCTTCCTCGTTGAGGATGTAGCTGGTGGAATCGGCTTTACCCCCACGGAACATCCGGCCTTCCTTCATTTTCATTTCCATGGCGGGCATAAAGTTTTCGTCCACGCTGATGTGTTTGATGTTGAGGCTCATTTCCGGGGCTTTGCCTTCCCAGTCCGTATCGCTGGTGCTGTTGCCCAGAGCGGTGATATTTGCGTTGCCGAAAAATACCGCTTTCACGCCGGGGATCTTTCCCAGCCTGTCTTTCACAGCCTCTGGGTGGTCCTGCATGTTGCGCGCGGAAAAGGTCAGCAGGTTATCTTTATTGTAACCGAGCGGTTTGCTGTTGATATATTTCAGCTGCATACCTATGGCCAGTGTACAGCCTATCAGCACAATGGAAATAAAGAACTGCGCCACGACCAGCGTTTTCCTGAACATGCCGCCGCTCATGGCCGCTTTGCCTTTCAACGACTGGATGGGATTAAAACGCATGAGATGGAACGCGGGATAAACCGCTGCCAGCAATAACATGACCACGCTGCTGATCAGTAATATCAGCAGTATCTGACCGCTTACTTCGTTAAAACCGGTGGTTTTACCGGTAAGCTCATTGTAGAACGGCAGCAGCAGCCACATCAGGAATACGGAAAGAATGACCGCAAGTACGAATACAATGGAAGACTCCGTCATGAACTGGCGGAAAAGCTGCCAGCGGTTCGCCCCGATCAGCTTGCGCACGCTGATCTCTACAGCCCGCTGATGTGCGCGGGCGGTAGCCAGGTTCACATAATTGATGCCGGCAATAAGCAATATCACAATGGCAACGAGAAAAAAGATGCGTACTATTTTCATCAGCCCTTCTTCACCGGTGACCTCGTAAAGATGTACATCTCTCAGCGGCTGAATGGAGTATCCGCGGCTCTGCGTGTTTTCGTTCGGGCTTCCTTTCACCCATTCTTCACCCAGCAGCTTATTGGTCTTTGCAATGTCCGGATTCGGCTGCATCAGCAGGTAAGTGGAAGCGTAAAAATTGCCCCAGTCGTCGTTCATGGATTTCCAATAACCGGACTGGTAATTGTCATTGCGCAATTTTATCGGCACCAGCATGTCGAACCGGATGCTGGAATTGCGTGGCATGTCCGCAATGATGCCGCTTACGATGAACTGGAATTCCCGTTCTACCGTGATCACTTTTCCAAGAGGCTCTTCGTTACCGAAATATTTTTTCGCGGTAGATTCCGTGAGTACGATGGAGGTATTGTTCGGGAAGGCGCTCCCTTTCAGGACAGGGAAATCGAATACGGTGAAGAAAGTCGTGTCTACATAAGCGACCTGCGTTTCATAAAAAGTTTTCCCGCCGCTTTCGAATTTGGACAGGTCCCAGGCCTGTGCGATGCGCACCATATCTGTCACGCCGGGAACCGAACTTTTCGCGTGCGGGCCAATGGCTGCCTGTGTAGCCTCCCAGTTCTGCAATTTGGTGCCGCTCATGAATTGGCTGCTTACTTTGTAAATATCTTTCCCTTTCGAATGAAAGGAGTCGAAACTCCGCTCGTCCTGCACCCAGCTAAGCAGCAGCGTACTGATAGCCAGGCCGATAGCCAGCCCCACAACGATGATGAAGGCGTATAACTTCTGCGAGAAAAGCGTCCTGAATGCGACTTTAATATTACGAAACATGAAGCGGCGTTTATTTATACGTGAAATTGTTCCTTGATGTTTTCAGTTACCACCTTACCGTCAAACAGGTTCACAATGCGGTGTGCAAAACCTGCGTCGTAGGGGGAGTGTGTCACCATGATGAGGGTGGTGCCGGCGTCGTTCAGTTCCTGGAGGAGTTTCATTACTTCTTCACCGTTGGTGGAATCCAGGTTACCGGTCGGTTCATCCGCGAGGATCAGCTTGGGTTTTGCCACTACTGCGCGGGCAATCGCCACACGCTGCTGCTGGCCACCGGAAAGCTGTTGCGGGAAGTGGTTGCGGCGGTGCATGATATTCATGCGCTCCAGCACTTCTTCCACTCTTTTTTTACGGTCAGCGGCGGGTACTTTCAGGTACAGGAGCGGCAGTTCCACGTTTTCGAAAACGGTCAGTTCGTCTATCAGGTTAAAGCTCTGGAATACGAAGCCGATAGCCCCCTTGCGCAACTGCGCGCGCTGGCGCTCGCTCATGCGGGCTACTTCCTTGTCCCAGAAATGATATTCGCCATGGCTGGGATTGTCCAGCAGGCCAAGGATATTCAGCAGGGTGGATTTACCACAGCCTGAAGGCCCCATGATGGCTACAAACTCACCATCCTGCACGTCCATGTTGATGCCGTTGAGGGCCGTTGTTTCTACTTCTTCCGTAGTAAAGAGCTTTTGTAAGTTGACTGTTCTGATCATTGTTGTAGTTTGTTAGTGATTGGATGGGTGAGCGGGTTAAAATTCTAATACTTCCTTATCCCCGAAGTTCTCATAAGTTGAGGTGATTACCTGGTCGCCTACATTGAGGCCTTCCAGCACTTCGAAGTATACAGGGTTTTTCCGGCCCAGGGATATTTTACGTTTGATGGCTCGGCTGCCGCCTTTTTCCACTACATATACCCAGTTGCCGCCGGTATCAGAGAAGAACCCGCCCGCAGGCAAAAGTAATGCTTCGGAAGATTTCCCGAGCTCGAGGCGGATAGGAGAGGATTGTCCGCGGCGGATGCCCTCTGGTGCGGCTTTCACAAAGTTCATATCTACTTCAAAACGGCCGTTCTTTACTTCGGGGTACACTTTCGTGATCTCCATTTCATTGGCGGTGCCGTTGAATTCAAAACTGGCCTTCAGGCCGGCGAATACCCTGTTCACATAATGTTCGTCCACTTCGGCGCGCATCTTGAACCCGTTCATATCGTCTATCTGGCCAATGTTCTGCCCGGCCTGGATGCTGGTACCCACTTCCACGTTGATGGAAGAAAGCTGCCCGTCCACCGGGGCGCGTACCACCAGGTTGCTCAGGTTGTCCTTCATCAGCGTCAGGTTCCGCTGGGTACGGGCAATGGTGCCTTCCAGCTGGATGATCTGGGTACGGGCATTGTCCAGCTGGTATTCCTGGCTCTGCACTTCGATCTGCCGCTGGCGTACCAGGCGTTCGTATTCCCTTTTGGTTTTCAGGTACTCCTGTTCGGCCACCACTTTGTCTTTCCACAGTTTATTATTCCTGTCGTAAAGGTCTTTGGCCTGGTCCACCTGGTAATCAAGGTCGCTGAGCGTCTTTTCCAGGGCAAAACGGTCCTGTTTCAGGCGGAGGCGGGTATTCTGAAGTTCGTTGATAAGACGGTACATTTCCGTTTCACGGTTTACGAAGTCCATCATGAGCCGTTGGTTTTCAAGGGCAAGGATGGAATCACCCCTTTTTACCATACTGCCGCCTTCCAGGAATTTGCGGGCTACATAACCGCCTTCGATGGCGTCCAGGCGGATGGTTTTCAGGGGGTGCACCACCGCCGTCACGGCGATGTATTCGTCAAAGGAACCTTTGGTAACGGGAGAAATAGTGATCTTGTCCTTTTCCACGTTCAGCTTGCTCCGTTTGTCCGCGAAAATAAAGCTCCACAGCACGAGCAGCACCAGGGCGCCACCGCCTCCGAACAGGAATATCCTTTGTTTGTTCCAGAATTTCTTTTTGAGTTGTCTGTCCATGTTAGTAATTGCTGTCCCCCGTAAGTCAATCCATGTGCCAAGCCGTGCCAATTCGCCAAAAGCCCCACCATGGCGGACCGTAAGCCAGTAGCCCTGTCCGCCCCTGTTCCAAAGCGGACAGGCGGTGTCCGAATACGGACATTTCACCGGACGCCCCGCCCCTGCGAAAAATCCAGCCGGGCAATAAAATCTTTGTTTAATATTGCTCCCGGGCCGGTTTTGGACCATTCCGGCACTCATCTGAACCTGCTTCCGGCACATAGCCGGAATACGTTTTGCAGTATGCCGTTTGCAAAACATTCTGTTTATTGCAGATATGCCCGGTAAACGGCCGGAAAAACGTTTTTGCAGCATATCGCTAACCAAGCATTTAATTTTTACCCACATGAGTACCCAGCAAGGAAAAATTCTGATCGTAGACGATGATGTAGATGTATTACGGGCAGCGCGCCTGCTGCTGAAACGCCATTTTGCACAGGTGGATTTCGAAAAAAATCCGCAAAAGATCCCCTACCTGGTCAGCAATTTTGAATATGACGTGATCCTGCTGGATATGAACTTCACCCGCGACCTCAGCAGCGGCAAGGAAGGTTTTGAATGGCTGGACCGTATTCTTGATATCAATCCCAAAGCCACTGTCGTGCTCTTCACCGCCTACGGCGATGTGGAAATGGCCGTGCGCGCCATCAAAGCGGGCGCGGTGGATTTTGTGCTGAAACCCTGGGAAAACGATAAACTGCTCGCTACCCTGCAGACAGCCGTACAAACCCACCAGTCTAAACAGGAAAAGAAAGCCGGCGGCGCCACCCTGCATACGGATAATGTATTGATCGGGGACAGCCCCGCCATGCAGGAAGTGATGGAAACCGTATCGCGCGTGGCCGGAACGGATGCGAACATCCTCATCCTCGGCGAAAACGGCACTGGTAAAGACCTGCTCGCCCGGCATATCCATTCCCTGAGCCACCGCCGCGAAAAATCATTCGTGAGCGTGGACCTCGGCGCACTCAGCGAAACGCTTTTCGAAAGCGAACTGTTCGGTCACGTCAAAGGCGCCTTCACCGATGCCCGCGAAGACCGCAGCGGCCGTTTTGAAGAAGCGAACGGCGGCTCCATTTTCCTGGACGAGATCGGCAACATCTCCATTCCCTTCCAGGCCAAACTGCTCACCGTACTGCAAAACAGGTCCGTTACCCGCGTGGGCTCCAACAAAGCGCAGAACGTGGACGTGCGCCTGATCTGCGCAACAAACCGGAACATCAACCAGATGGCTGCCCAGCAGCTGTTCCGCCAGGACTTGCTGTACCGGGTGAACACCATCGAAATACAACTCCCCCCGCTGCGGGAAAGACGCGAAGACATCGTGCCGCTGGCCGAATATTTCCTGGGTCTTTACCGCAAAAAATATAACCGCCCCGTGGCATTCCTCCATGAAACGCTGATCGCACAGCTGGAGAAATACGACTGGCCGGGAAACATCCGCGAGCTGCAGCACGCCATCGAAAGAGCCGTGATCCTCTGCCAGGGCAAAACCCTCATGCCCAAAGATGTATTTGTAAAAACGAACACCGCCACCGAATCGCTGGACACCGGGTTCAACCTCGAGGAAATGGAGCGCAACATGATTGCCCAGGCTTTAAAAAAATGCAATGGAAATATCACGGACGCTGCAAAGGAGCTGGGTTTGAGCCGCGCCGCCCTGTACAGGCGCATGGAAAAATATAATCTCTGATGAACCGGTTTAGCCTCAATATCCTTTTACGCATTGTGGTACTGATCGTTACGATCATGGCCGGCTGCTGGCTGTGGTGGAACGGATTCCCGCTGGTCGTTATCCTGCTGGTGCCCTTCCTCATTGCACAGATACTTAACCTGTATTATTACCTGAACCGGGTGAACAGGAAACTCACGCTGTTCCTGGAAGCGATCCGCTACGAAGACTTCTCCATACGGTTCAGCGCGGACAATAAGCTGGGAAAGAGTTTCAGCGCCCTCAACCACCAGTTCAACGAAGTGCTGGAAGCATTCCGCCAAACGCGCGCGGAAAGAGAGGCGAACCTGAAATATATCGATACCATCATTCAGCATATCAGCATCGGCGTGTTGTCTTTTGACTCCGACGGGAAGATAGAACTGATCAATCCCGCGGCATTCCGGCTGATGGGCATCTACCGCCTCCGTTACCTGGACGAATTAAAAAACGCCCATCCCGATCTCGCCGGGCTTTTAATGCAACTGCCCGCCGGGCATAAGTCGTTGTATGCCACCCAAAACGGCCAGCAGCTATCCATTCACGCCGCCACCGTGCGGTTGCAGGGAAGGCTGGTGAAGCTGATCTCTTTGCAGAACATCCACGCGGAACTGCAACAAAAAGAACTGGAAGCCTGGCAGAACCTGACCAAGATCCTCCGCCACGAGATCATGAATTCCGTAACGCCCATCGTGAGCCTGATAGGAACCATGCAGGAAATCGTGCAGCACGACATCCAGCCCGCCGAAGACCAGGTGGAAGCCTTCGAAGACCTGAAAGAAGCGCTGGAAACCATCGAAAGCCGGAGCAAAGGCATCATGAACTTCGTAAACGCTTACCGCGATTACACCACTTTACCCAAACCGCAATTCACCACCCTCAACCTCAAGCAGCTGATACAGTCCGTGAGCAGCCTGCTGCTGGCGGATATGAAAGCGGCCGGTATCTCTTACCGCGCGCACGTTTCGCCGGATAATATAGAAATACACGCGGACGAAACGCAATTGCAGATGGTGCTCATCAACCTGATCAAAAACGCGATGGACGCGCTGGAACATACAGATAAACCTTTTATTCACGTAAAAGGTTCCCTGGGCAACGCACAGCAGATCGTGATAGAGATCACGGACAACGGGCCCGGCATAGAATCGGAAGCGATGGAAAAGATCTTCATTCCTTTCTTTACCACCAAAAAGAAAGGCTCCGGCATCGGGCTGAGCCTTTCGCAGCAAATTATCCAATCGCATGGCGGTCAGCTTAAAGTCGTAAGCCCCCCGGCAAAGGGTACAACGTTTTATGTATTGCTCACTAATTAAAAACAGCGTATGTTGCCTGCCGAATTCCACAAGCGTATGCAACCTAAACACTGGGGAGCCTTATATTTCCTCATACTGCTGGCCGATTTGTGTGTGATAGCATTTGACATTCCCTATGCCCGATTCGCCACAAAACCACTGATCATGATCCTGCTGGGCTTCTACGGATGGTCCCAGGCAGGCTGCCTGCCTCACCGCAGCAAAAATTTCATTTTAGCCGCCATCATATTCTCCTGGTCCGGAGACGTATTCCTGCTTTTCCCGCATTATTTCATCGCGGGACTGGTGAGTTTCCTGACGGCGCACCTCCTGTACACCGGCTTTTTCCTGACCGTTCAGCCCAAACCAAAACCCGGCTGGAAAGAAGGCGCGGTACTGGTGGTGATCATCATATATGCGGTAAGGTTAGTACAGCGGCTCGTCGCGAACCTCGGCGATATGAAACCAGCCGTGATCGTTTACACTGCCGTGATATCGCTGATGTTCCTTTCCGCCGTGCGCGCTTTCGGGCTGAACAGCAGCAAGGCCGGAAGGCTCTGCATCGGGGGCGCTTTACTGTTTGTGTTATCGGATTCCATCCTGGCTATAGAAAAATTCCTTACGCCCTTTCCTGGGAGCGGCATCCTCGTGATGCTTACCTATGGCATAGCGCAGTGGATGATCGTAGACGGGAGCCTGCGGCACCTGAAAACCGCGAAATAACTTTTTACATTTATAGAAACCCGCTTTTAACATGAAAAGATTTGTTCTCCTCTTCCTGGCGGCCTTTTCCGGCTCTGTAACCTACGCGCAAACCTGGCAGGATACGCTCACCCGCATCGAAGCTGCATTCGCGAAATACAAACCCGATGGCCCCGGCGCACAAATGGCCATTAGCCGGAACGGTAAAGTGATCTTTTCAAAAGCATGGGGTATGGCGGACCTGGAGCATGGCATCCCCATGAGCACCACCTCCCTCATCGAAGCCGGCTCCGTGAGCAAACAATTCACCGCCGCCGCCATCCTGCTGCTGGAGCAGCAGGGCAAACTTTCCCTTGAAGACGATGTACATAAATACGTTCCCGAGCTGCCGGATTACGGCGCTCCCATCACGCTGCGCCAGATGATGCAGCATACGAGCGGCCTGAAGGATTGGGGAAGCATGGCCTCGCTGAGCGGCTGGCCGCGCGGCACAAAAGGATATAACAACGATGACGCCCTCGCCATCATGATCAGGCAGAAGACCCTGAACAATGTGCCCGGCGCGGAGTACATCTATAGCAACTCGAATTACAACCTGCTGGCGATCGTGGTGAAACGCGTGAGCGGAAAAGAACTCTCCGAATTTTCAGGCCCCGCGATCTTCAGCCCCGCCGGTATGCCCCTCACCGTATGGCGCTCCAGCTACAGGCTGCTGGTGCCCGGCCGTACCATGGCATATTCCCGCGCTAAAGACGGGTTTGAGAACGATATGCCGAACGAAAGCGTGTATGGCCAGGGCGGCCTGCTCACCACCGCCGAAGAACTTATCAAATGGACGGAGTTTTACAGCGGCGGGAAATTCGGCTCTCCTTCTCTTTACCCTCAACAGATCAAAACTAACAATTTCAATAACGGCCGCCCTCACAACTACGCGGCAGGCCTGGTAGTAGGCCCGTTCAACGGCCAGGATGCCATCGTGCACAGCGGCGCCACCGCCAGCTACCGCGCCAACCTGGAATTTTTCCCGAAACTTGGACTGGTGTTCGCTTTCCTGAGCAATACCTCCGCCTTCGACAGGGATTCCACCGCCGCCCAGGCCGTGGTGCGCAACATCTTCGTGCCTGAGCCGCCCGCTGCCAAAAAACCGGCTGCCGCCGCTTCTTTTAAAGTAACGGAAGAAACCCTCCGGACCTATACGGGCTGGTACAAACGCAGCCTGGACGGCCAGGGTGTGAAATTATCCGCGAAAGACGGCAAGCTGCTGTTTGGCTCCACGCCTTTGCAGGCAACCGCGAACAATACCTTCAAAACCCCTGGCGGCGCCAACCTTCTGTTTTCCGAAGGCCAGATCGTAGTGGTGACGCCTAACAGCGACAGCCTACAGTATAAATCCGTTGAATTCTCCAATATCAACGAAGGCGCCGCGGCCCGCTATGCCGGCGAATATTACTCCGAGGAAGCCGATTCGCGTGTAACCGTGAAAGTGGAAGGTACCGCCATCTGGGCGATACAGAAGCCTGATGAAAAAGTCCAGCTCACGCCCCTTTACCGGGACGGGTTTGACAGCCCCTATGGGCCGGTGTACTTCGAGCGGGATGCGCAGAACAAAATATCCGGCTTTAAAGTGTCGCTGGGCAGGGCGCGGAATGTCCCCTTCGTAAAGGTTAAATAAACGGGTATAATTGCCTAATTTTGATGTTCTATGCATCAAACAGATTTCCTGGTAGTAGGCTCAGGAATTGCGGGGCTCACGTACGCCCTGAAAGTGGCCGAGCAATGTCCGGATAAAAAGGTAACCATCATTACCAAAACCCGGGAAGACGAAACCAATACCAAATATGCACAGGGCGGCGTAGCCGTGGTGAATGACCTCGAGAACGACAGCTTTGAAAAGCATATCGAAGACACGCTGATTGCGGGCGATGGGCTTTGCAACGAACAGGTGGTGGAGATAGTGGTAAAAGAAGGGCCGGATCGTGTGAACGAGCTGATCTCCTGGGGCGCTCAGTTCGACAAGTCGCCGGACGGGGATTATGCCCTTGGTAAGGAAGGCGGTCACTCCGAGTTCCGCGTGATCCATCACAAAGACGTGACCGGCCGCGAAATAGAGCGCGCACTGCTGGAAGCTATCCGCCGCAAAAAAAATATCGAGCTCATCACCCACTGCTTCGTGGTGGAGATCATCACCCAGCACCATCTTGGTTACCTCGTTACCAAATCCACACAGGACATAGAATGTTACGGCATGTACGTCCTTAATCTCAAGACCAATAAGATCGAAAAGATATTGTCGCGGCTCACTTTACTGGCCACGGGCGGCAACGGGCAGGTATACCGCACTACCACCAATCCCGTGATCGCCACGGGAGACGGTGTGGCCATGGTCTACCGCGCCAAAGGCAGGATCGAGAACATGGAGTTTATCCAGTTCCATCCCACCGCGCTGTACCAGCCCGGGGAAAGTCCTTCCTTCCTGATCACGGAAGCCGTGCGCGGCGATGGCGGCATTCTCCGCAACAAAAACGGCGAGGACTTCATGCACAAATACGATGAACGCCTCAGCCTCGCCCCCCGCGACATCGTGGCCCGCGCCATAGACAGCGAAATGAAGATCACCGGTACCGAGCACGTATACCTCGACTGCCGGCATATGGACATGGAGAAGTTTGTCCACCATTTCCCGAACATCTACGAAAAATGTAAATCCATCGGCATAGATGTGAGTAAGGACATGATCCCCGTAGCGCCTGCAGCCCATTACAGCTGCGGCGGCATCAAAACGGACGAATATGGCCATACCTCCATCCGGAACCTTTACGCGGCCGGCGAGTGCGCCAGCACGGGGCTTCACGGCGCAAACCGCCTCGCCTCCAACTCACTGCTGGAAGCCATGGTATTTGCCCACCGTTGTTACCTGGACGCCGTAAAGGTGATCGATTCGATCAGCTTCAAGGAAAATGTGCCGGACTGGAATACGCTGGGTACAAACGCCCCCCGTGAAATGATCCTGATCACACAAAGCCTGAAAGAGCTGAAACAGATCATGAGCGATTACGTGGGTATCGTACGCACAAACGTCCGCCTGGAGCGCGCCATGCGCCGGCTGGACATACTGCATCTTGAAACGGAAGCGCTTTACAAGGAAACGGCCGTTTCGCCGCAGCTTTGCGAGCTACGCAACCTGATCACCGCCGGGTACCTTATCGTGAAAGGGGCCGCCTTCCGCAAAGAAAGCAGGGGCCTGCATTACAACACGGATTATCCATACAAAAGCGACCTCGTGGAGAATATTATCCTGTAGTTCTAAAAGAGAAAACGATTCATGTATTATATTCTACTGGCATTCTGTTACAGCATTTCCATTCTCCCCCTGTGGCTGCTCTACCGCATCAGCGACGGGCTTTACGTGCTCGTGTACCATATATTCAGATACCGCCGCCAGGTGGTGCTGGAAAATCTTCACCAGGCTTTTCCCGAAAAAACAGACAAAGAACTCAGGCGGCTGGCCCGCAAATACTACCGCAACCTGACGGACATGATGGTAGAAACCATCAAGCTGCTGACGATGAGCCGCAAATCGCTGGACAAACGTTTTGAATGCGACCTTTCTATTTTTCACAAACTTTATGCGGAAGGCCGCAGCGTGCAGCTTCACCTCGGGCATAACTTCAACTGGGAGTGGGCGAACCTTTTTGCAAAGAACGGGGTGGATTATTCTTTCCTTGTCGTGTTCATGCCCATCAGCAATTCCGCGGTGAGCCGTATGTTCAGGCACTTCCGGGAAAAATTCGGCTCTGTACTGATACCCGCGAACGATATGCGCAACGGTATGGCCCCCTGGATCGGGAAACAATACCTGCTGGGCCTCGTAGCCGATCAGAACCCCGGTAACCCGCGCCGCTGTTACTGGTATCCGTTCCTGAACAAGATGACCGCTTTTTATAAAGGTCCGGAAATGAGCGCGCGCCGGTACAACATTCCTGTAGTGTTCGCGGATGTGCGCAAAGTGAAAAGAGGGTATTACAAAGCGGTACTTAAGCTCGCGTTCGAGAATCCGGCTGAAGAGCCGGTGGGCCGCATCACGGAAGAGTTTGTAAAATACCTTGAAAAAAATATCCGCGAGCAACCCGAAGTGTGGGTGTGGAGCCACCGCCGCTGGAAACATGAATACAAAGCGGAGTACGAGTTTGAGAATGGAGACGAATAAAAGAAATTAAAAGACCCCGGCTAATGCAGCCGGGGTCTTGTTTTTATACGTGACCAGGTTATGCCGAAGGTATCTTCAGTTTCCAGCCGGGCTGGATCATATCGGGGTCTTTTATTTTGTCTTTGTTTGCTTCGAAGATCTTTTGCCAGGTGAGGCCGGGGTATTTTTTGGCGATCTTACTCAGATTGTCGCCTGCCTGCACTTCATATTCCTGTTCGGCGCCTTCGGCCAGGGAAATATTCAGCACCAGGTCTCCGGCGCGCATTTCAGGATCCAGCTTTTCGTAAATGCCCCAGATCTGGTCTTTTACCGCTGAGGACGGAGCTGTGCCCGTTACGTACAGCACGCCGTTCTGCTCTGCTACCTGCAAACCGGTAACGCCGCCACTGTTGGCCGCCTGAACGAGTTCCGCGTATTTATCTTGTAATGCCATGTTCGTACTTTTTTAAGGTTAATGGTGGATTGAAAAGCCGGCGCTTATTGCAGGGTGAGTTTGTTGTTCACCTTTTTCGGCTTGGCTTCATTGGCTGCCTGCATCACTTTGCGCAGGTCCGCTTTTTTGATGGTGCCGGTGAGGGTTACTTCGCCGTTTGCAATGGTGGCGGTCACTCCGGTGATGCCTGCTGCGCTGATGGCTGAATCCACGCTGGATTTCAGGATGTCGTCAGGGTTGATGGCCACCGGGGCGGCGGGCGGCGGAGGGGGCGGGGTCAGCATCACGTTGTTCACAACGGATTTAACGCCTTTTACACTTTTGGCGGCATCTTCAGCGGTGGTTTTGGCGGCATCGTCCATCACTTCTCCACTGAGGGTAGCAACGCCTCCCTTTACTTCCGCAATCACGCCGGGGGCGGCTGTGGACAGCTTATCATTCACTTCCTTCTGAAGCTTTGCATCGCTTGGCTTACAAGCGTAAAGGAACACGCCCATCCCCAACAGGAACAAGGCGAGCAAAATGGGTTTGCGTTGTTTCATATGATTAGAATTTTATAGGAATTTAGCCAATTCCGGCCTAAGTGACAATTATTTCTGCCTTTAATTAATTGTTAAGCAACAATTTATGCAATAACAAATATAAAATGTAAGTGTATAAATTTATATGTGTTTTAACCGCAAACTATTACATAAAGGTTGACAAAGCGTGCAGGCGGCAGCGGAATTATCGCAGCAAAAAAGAAGAAGTGGCCGGTTGGAATATATGGTCAATTGAAAACCCTTCCCGTGAACTTCCTGCTTTTCTATTTTACCAGATAGATATTTACCAGATAGATACCGCCTTCTCCAAGTACTGGTAATACTGTCGTGTTTTCAGGATATAGTATAAATAAACCAAAGATGAAGCATAGATAAAGCATAGATAAGGCATATCTTATAGATATGCCTTATCTATGGGATATATATGGGATATCTATGGGACATATATGCCTTATCCCTACTCTAACATAGTAGCAGTAAGGCTTTACGACTATTGTTAGGTAGCAGTATTACGGGGGAAGAATTGTAAATAATTGATTTACAACGACCTGAATCAGAAGGGGGCATAAAAAAACGCCGGAAACAATGTTTCCGGCGTTTTCCAGTATTCAATGAAAAAGCTTAGTTCAAGATATTTTTTTCCTGCACCACGGTCAGCCCTTTCTGGTCTTTCATTTTGCCAAAGCCGCCGTTGATGTTGCGGAGATTGTGAATGCCCTCGCGTTTCATGATGGAACAGGCTATCACGCTGCGGTAACCGCCCTGGCAGTGAACATACAGGTTCATATGATCGTCCAGGTCCGCGAGGGTACCAGGATCGGTCATTTCGCTGAGGGTCATGTTGATCGCGCTTTCGATGTGGCCGTCCGCGTATTCAGCCGGCTTGCGTACATCCACTACCACCAGGTTCGGGTCGTGGGGTATGTCCATGGCCAGTTCGTCCGGATCTACGGAGATGATCAGGTCGATCTTTTCACCGGCTGCCTGCCAGGCTTCAAAACCGCCTTCGAGGTAACCCTGTACTTTATCAAAACCGACACGGGCCAGTCTTACGATCGTTTCTTCTTCCTGCCCGGCCGCTGTTACCAGCAGCATCGGCTGGTCGAACGGCAGCAGGCTGCCCGCCCATTCCGCAAAGCGGCCCTCCAGGCCAATGCTGATGGAACCGGGCACATATCCTTCCGTGAAAACGTTCGCGTGGCGGGTATCCAGGATCACGGCGCCTTCGGCTGCCTTTTCCTTGAATTCTTTTATGGACAAAGGTTTCAGGCTTCTTTCCATGATAGTGTTCATGGCATCGTAACCTTCCTTGTTGATCTGCGCGTTGATGGGGAAATATTGCGGGGGTGTAGCCAGCCCGTCCGTCACCTGCCTGATAAAATCGGCTTTGTCTTCGGCCAGCAGGGCATAATTCCCGCTTTTTTCATCGCCGATGGTGCTGTAAGTGTTCGGGCCAAGATTTTTGCCGCAGGCTGAACCGGGGCCATGCGCAGGATATACCGTTACATGATCGGGCAGGATTTTGATCTTATTTTTTAGTGACTCGAACAGGTAACCGGCCAGCTCTTCCTTGCTGAGGTTTCCGCTGAACAGGTCGGGCCTGCCCACATCGCCTACAAACAAAGTATCGCCGGTGAAGATGGCATTCGGCTCGCCTTTTTCGTCCAGCAGCAGGTAGCAGGTGGATTCCATGGTATGGCCGGGCGTGTGCAGGGCCCTCACGGTGAGTTTGCCGATCTTAAAATCCTCGCCGTCTTTCGCGATATGCACGGGAAAACTGGTCGTAGTTTCAGGCCCGTACACGATGGGCGCTTTAGTGGCTGCCGCAAGGTCCAGGTGGCCAGACACGAAGTCTGCATGAAAATGTGTCTCGAAAATATATTTGATGGAGGCGTTCCTTTCATGTGCAAGCTCCAGGTACGGCTCGATGTCTCTCAGCGGATCTATTATAGCGGCTTCCCCTTCGGATTCTATATAATATGCTGCTTCGGATAAGCAACCTGTATACAACTGCTTAATGAACATAGTGGTTTTTGATTTTTGCAAAAATACGAAGAAGTTAGGCAATGCGGGTTGACGGATGTCAGGGGTCCGTCAAACTGTTATCCGGTAGGATAAGGGGATTAAAAGGCATAAAAAAGGCTGTCTTCCCAACAGGAGAAGACAGCCAGTTCAGTATGGTGCAGGGCCGCTCTTCCGGCCACTTAAAAGAAAAGATTGTAGATGGATTATCCCACCAGTTCCTCGACAAACTTAGCTACCTCAGCAATACGTTGCTTGTTGATAGTATAGTGGATAAACTTACCGTCTCTTTCGGTAATCACGATGCCTGCGCGCCTCAGGATGGCCAGGTGCTGGCTTGCTACAGACTGTTCCAAACGCAATTTCACATAGATCTCCGTTACAGTCATGCGCTTATGGTCTTCCAGCAGCTTGATCATTTGCTGGCGCAGTTTGTGGTTGATTGCTCTCAACACCATCGCGGCCTTTTTAACGGCAATGTAATCCAATTTGATCTGATCTTTTTCATTGTTACCTCTAGAAATAATAAGAGTATTAGAAGAGGTAGTTAATAATTGTTTTTCCATCGCAAAATAGTTTTAAAAATAAATGAAATGACAGGGATCAACGGACAGTAAAACGCGACTATTAGACAACAATCACGGATATTGATTATACAAAATTATAATATCTGTCACAATAAAAAAAATTTCTATACCTTCTTTTTTAATATATAAACCGGAATATGCCTCTTTTTTCCACAATTTGACACTTCTCTGACATTTCCGGGTGCGTTTTACTGTCAATCCTGCCGTCCACAGATTATAACGCGTTTCAATGCGTAATATGATGCGGCGAAATGCTAAAAATCTGCTAAAAAATTAGAGGATGTTACGGTTTTCCAGGGGTAAAGAAGGCTTTGAGATAGTGGGGAGCGAAGTAGGCCACATCCTGAAAATGCTTGCTGGCAAAGGCTTTATCTGCCAGAGGGATCATATGTGCGGCGGAAATCTGATATGTGGGAAAAACAGCATTGGTAGGCGATCCTAAAAAAGGCCGCCATTTTGCGGCGCCGTCGCCAAAGAAAAACGCCGTTTTCAGGCCCATATACGCGCTGAAAGAATCAGGTGCCAGTATCATAGCCTGCGGGGGCATTTCCGCGTGTAATGAGCTGTTATACACCGCCGTGAACACTTCCATGCGGCGGGCGTCTATCATCGGTACATAAAATGCATCTTCCTGGTGCTCAGCCTGTAAACCTGATGCCATCATCTGCAAAGTGGAGACTGCGATCAGGGGTTTTTTCCAGGTATAACACAATCCTTTCACCGTGGCGGCGCCCACACGCAGACCTGTATACGAACCGGGCCCGGCGCTCACCGCGATGGCGTCCAGCTCTTCGTGGCGGATACCGTGATTGTTCAGCAGGCGCTGTATAAACAGGCCGATAGTGGCTGCATGATCTTTCTGATCCGCGTTGTGCAGCGTTTCCAGTTCTTTCCCGTCCTGCGATAAACAAACGGAGCCAAACGAAGTGGCGGTGTCGATATGTAAAATAAGTGCCAAACGATAATATTTTTAAAACGGCAGTGCTTCGTATTCCTCCCGCAAAAGCGGGGCGGGTTTGTAACGTTCGTTGCCTGTTTCCCGGTAAACGGCCTGCAATACTTCGTATATGTTGCGGATGCCGGCCTTTTTGCTCCATTCAAAAGGGCCGTAAGGATAGTTCGTGCCCAGTTTCATGGAAATATCTATGTCTTCCCGCGAGGCGGTGCCTTCCGCCGCGGTAAAATATGCTTCGTTGATGATCATGGCTACTACTCTTGGCGTAACCATTCCCGTGGCGGCCCTGACAGTTTCGTATGCCCAGCCCAGTGTTTTCATCAGCGCCTCCAGTGCCGGGGCTTCGCCCGCGGCGGACAATGCTGTTTCCAGCGGGCTCATGCCGATAAAACCAAGCAGCCAGTTCACGCCGTAAATATGAGGATATTGCTCCCATACCGACGGCGAGGTTTTCACCAGGCAGCCCAGCACGGGCACTTCCGGCTTCATGGAGTACAACATGAGATTTTCAGGCCGCTCGTCCAGGGAGAGGTCTATCACCACATCGGTTTCACCACGGATAAGCTGCAGTTCGGGTTCCCACACACAATTGTGGCCGTCAGTATTCCTGGTGGCCTGAAACTCTTCCCATCGCCGGGCGTCGCCTGTTATGAGAATATCCATAGGTTTATTTAACTGCGATCATGGAAATCTCAACATTCACGCCTTTGGGCAAAGCAGCCACCTGCACGGTTTCCCGGGCGGGGAAGTAGCCGGAAAAATACTTGCCGTACACTTCGTTGATCTGTGAAAAATCATCCATGTTCATGATAAAAATGGTGCTTTTCACTACATCGGAAAAGTCCATGCCGGCTTCGGTGAGGATATTCCGCAGGTTCTGCATCACGCGGTGCGTTTCGGTGATGATATCATCTTTTTCCAGCTGCCCGCTTTCAGGGTTCAGGGCAATCTGGCCTGAAATAAAAAGCATACTGCCGGCTTTGATGGCCTGGTTATACGGTCCGATAGGCGCCGGGGCATTGTTTGTGTTGATGATCTGTTTTTCCATATGCGGCAAAAATAAGATTTTAGATACGCAAATTCCTTATATTAGCATTATAGTGTCAACCAAAGAAGTACCATATCCCGCAACATTATCTTTCCGATTATGTATGTCAAAACCCTGAATGGTCTTTCGTTAAATGGCGCCTGGAAGATGCAGATCAGCTTGTACGCGGGCTGGATTGCGGGCGCTGGCCTTCTCTACTTGTTTACCGGGAGCAACATCTTGCTGTACTCCTCGTTACTCGTCACTATCTACCTCCTGAGCGGCGTCAGCGTCATCCTTTGTACGCTGATCAACAAAAAAGATAATTTCCGCCTCATCCCGAAGATCAATATTTCTGTTGAAACCTTTCTGCTGGCTTTTTCCATGGCGCTTGCGCTGGTCATGGTGAAAGACGGGCTGGGATACCTGCTCCCCTTCCCCACCTGGCCGGAGCTTTCTTTTACCTCCATTCATACCGGTTCCGGTTATGCGATCATTGTTTCCGTGATGCTGGCGGCTTTTATGGAAGAGTTGCTTTTCCGCGGTATTATGATGGAAGCGCTGATGCAAAGATATTCCGGTGGCGTGGCGCTGCTGCAAAGCTCGCTGCTTTTTATGCTCGCCCACCCCGACCCTGCGCAGATGCCCGGTACTTTCCTCCTGGGGCTGCTCACCGGCTTTTTTTATCTCCGCCTCCGCGACCTCTGCTCCTGTTTCCTCATCCACCTCACCCATAACGTCGCCACCGCCCTGCTTATTTCCGCGGGCACCTTCCAGTTCATGGCCGCTTCGCCGGTCATGTACCTGATGATCATCGCGGGATGTATCGTGGTGCTCACGGCCGGTTATTTTATGGTCATGAAACTTAAACCGGCAAGCGTCATTAAACCGCTGCCGGAAAAGATCCGCCCAAAGGCCATGTTACTTACCAAATAAGAGCTTCGCCAGTTTGGCGTCGTGGCCGTATACGTCGTCACGGAAGTTGAGGCGGCCCTGGCTGTCCACCCAGGCGGTGAAATACCCGATATACACCGGGAGTTTGGTTTTCAGCGTCACATACTTTTCTTTCCCTGCGTTCATCGCGGCGTCTATTTTCTGTTCCGTCCAGCTGGAATCTTTACGCAGTACCCACTGTGCGAGATGTTTGGGTTCCGCTACGCGGATGCAGCCGTGGCTGAAGGAACGTTTTGTTTCGTTGAACAGTCCTTTGGACGGGGTATCGTGCAGGTAAATGTTGTATTCGTTCGGAAAAAGGAATTTCACTTTGCCGAGGGAATTGCTCGGGCCCGGCTTCTGCCTTACAGAAATATTGTTGCCGCTGCCGGTCATTTCCATGTTGTGGCGCGCCAGGTAGGCTTTGCCGCTGCGGCGGATGCCCGGCAGTACTTCTTTTTTCAGGATACCAGGCGGTACATTCCAGTAGGGGCTGAATACCACGTATTGCATTTCCTTGCTGAAAATTACCGTGCTGGCGCCGGGTGTGCCCACCACTACGTTGCAGCTCCAGGCAAGTTTGCCATCTTCATATGCGTGCAGCCGGAATTCGGGGATATTTACAAGCAGGTAATCCGTCGTTACTTCCACGGGTACCCAGCGGAGGCGCTCCATGTTCAGCAGCAGCTGCTGCATATAGTGTTCCGTCGGGCGGTTGAGGGCGTCCACGGTCTGCTGGCGGATGATGCCATCGGGTTTCTGTCCCATGCGGGTTTGATAGTTTCGCAGGGCGGAATCCAGCAGGGGAGTGAATTTCGTGGTGGTATCGTTTTCCTTGTAATCGCCCCAGATAGTCAGCCGTTTTTTTACGGCGGCGATCACGTCAGAGGAGTCGCCGGATTTGAATGTTTTCTTTTTATCCGCCAGCCTGATGGAATCATGCTGCGGGTGTTTTTTCACCAGTTCGCCTACTTTGGTGAGCTCATCGCGGAGGAGCTTATACTGGCGGTTCACCGGCTCGTCGGACGCCAGGGCGCGTTTCGGGTAGCGGATGATGGAATCCAGCAGGCTTTCCACATTGATCTTCTTTCGGGGAATGAACCATTCCAGGTCTTTGGCATCCTTCGTCATGCCGCCCCATACTTTGTTCGCATATACGAAAAACTGCCCGGTGAGGCTCAGCTCTGCTATGGAGATGAGGGTATCCTGCCGGTTGAGGCTGTCGCCCATCAGCGCGATGGAATCATACAGGGCGTTTACCCGGCTTTTATTCAGCACACTATCTTTGATGCCGCTTTCTTCGTCCTGCCGCATCATGTTCAGCAGGCCGCCCGCCTGTTCCGTGATCCCTTCTTCGTTGATCCAGGCGTAGTGGAAGTCGCGTTTGCGGTAAAACTCTTTGATCAGGTCCGTATAGGGCGCAAATTCCGCATGCCGTGCCAGGAAGTCGCCAACCTGGTTGCTGTCCAGCGACTGGGCAATATATTCCTGTTTGGTGTAGTGGGTGGTGTCCCTGTTGATGGCTTCGGATTTTCCGGATCTGCCACCCTGTTTACAGGCGGCGAAAGCGAGGATAACGAGTACGGGCAGCAGATAATTTTTCAGCATAGCACAGAACGGTTTACGAGGTATAACAATTGAATACCGGGTATGTTGCGTTAGGAAAGCAACAATCATGCAAAAGGGCCTACTGTTTTTCCAGTAAGCCCTTTGCAATATCTTTTTTTACAATTTGATTTCTTCGTCGTTGGCATCAAAGAAGTGGTATTCCGTAAGATGATAATTGGAATCCGCTTTGAGTTTGATCCATTTTTTGTGGGCGAAGTACCATTTCCACTGCCGGCTGCGCATGAACCAGCCTTTGTTGAGGAAGGCGTACAGTATCGGGTGTACGCGGATGGTGAGGCCTTTGTGCTGGTGATTGAGGAGATACAGGAGGTTCTTCTCGATGTCTTCGACAATGAGCATGGAAGCGCCGATCTTGCCGGTGCCTTTGCAGGCCGGGCAATCTTCCGCAACGGAAATGGTGATCTCCGGTTTCACGCGCTGGCGGGTGATCTGCATCAGGCCGAACTTGGAAATGGGCAGGATGGTATGTTTTGCCCGGTCCGGCGCCATGAATTTTTCCATGGCTTCGTACACCGTTTTTTTGTTCTCCGGCAGTTTCATATCGATGAAGTCGATGATGATGATGCCGCCCAGGTCGCGGAGCCTTAGCTGGCGTGCGATCTCGGCCGCCGCTTCCAGGTTGGAGGCGAGGGCGTTCTGTTCCTGGTTGTTGCTGGAGCTTTTATAGCCGCTGTTCACGTCTATGACGTGCAGGGCTTCGGTGGCTTCGATGATGAGATAGACCCCGCTGTCCAGGTTCACGGTTTTGCCGAAAGATGCTTTCACCTGGCGGGTGACGCCGAAGTGATCGAAGATGGGAGCGCCGTTGTGGTAATAGGTAACAATGTCCTGCTTTTCCGGCGCGATCTTCTGGATATACGTCTTGGTGTCCGTATAAATATTTTTATCGTTGATGACGATGCGGTTAAAGCTCTCGTTCAACAGGTCGCGCAGGATGCTGGTTGTTTTGGTCTGTTCGCTCAGTATTTTTTGCGGGGCCTGGCCGTTTCGCAGGTTTTCCTGGATGGTTTTCCAGGTGCTGACGAGGGTGGTCAGGTCTTCGTGTAGTTCGGCGGTCTTTTTTCCTTCGGCGGCGGTACGTACGATCACTCCAAAATTGGGCGGTTTGATGGCCTCAACGATCTTCTGTAGTCTTTTCCTTTCTTCCGATGAGTGTATCTTTTTGGATACGGCTACAATATTGTTGAAAGGGGTGATAACGATGAAGCGCCCCGGGAGCGATATTTCGCAGCTGAGCCTGGGGCCTTTGGAAGAAATGGGTTCTTTTAGGATCTGTACGAGGATGTTGGGTTTTCCGCCGAGCACTTCGGTGATCTTACCTGTTTTTACGATTTCCGGTTCATTCTTGAACTTTCCGAAATCGAAGGTCTCTGACTTGTCCGAGATGGATTGTTGGGTGAACTTTAAGAGTGACCGGATGTAGGGGCTGAGGTCCGTATAGTGCAGGAAGGCGTCTTTTTCGAAGCCAACATCTACAAAGGCCGCGTTCAGGCCGGGAATGAGTTTCTTTACTTTGCCCAAATAAAGGTCGCCCACCGCAAAATTAGGGTTACCGCTTTCATGATGCAGCTCCACTAATTTTTTATCTTCCAGCAATGCTATTTCTACACCGGATGGTGCTGCATTTATAATCAATTCCTTATTCAAGCGTCAAAATTTTATCCATAAATACTTCACTTTAGTGCACCCGCAGTGTTAACACGGGAATACAACATGCCCAAATGAGAGGCCGGGGTCTGGGACCGGCGATTCACTACGAGGAGAGGATTGTGCAAAGGGTTCTAGTGATATACAGGATAAGTTCCGGAATCTGTAGGCCGAACTACGAAAACAACCTGCATGACTTTAGCAATTTAACAATTAAAGCTAAAATCATGCAGGATCGTCTAAAAAAATTTATCGTGTCGGGCCCTACCGTCTACTTATACCTGTTAGTATAAATGGCGGGGAAACAGGAGAATTATTTCTTACCTTTCTTATGACGGTTTTTTCTCAACCTTTTTTTGCGTTTGTGGGTTGCGATTTTATGTCTTTTTCTTTTCTTTCCGCAGGGCATACCTTTTTTTGTTTTTAATGTTTTATAATATATTACTTAATGCTCTTTATATACTCGTCTATCTCAGCAGCCAGCGCCGGATCTTTGATCAGCTTGCGGCATTGACGGAGCAGATCGATAGCTTTCTCATTTTCTCCTTTGCTCTGATGGGCCACGGCCAGCAGGAACATTGCTTTGGGCTCGTCAGGCTTGCGTTCCAGTACTTTTTCCATCCGTTCGATCGCTTTGTCGAACTGGCCGGAGGTGATACTGAAATTGGCCAGTGTGAGCTGGGCATCCAGGAAATCAGGATTCCGCTCCGCTACTTCCCTCAGAATGCCGATGCCTTCCATAGGCGCCGAGCTATTGCTGATTACAAGCAGCGTACCTTTCTTTACTTTCAGCGTGTCATTGTTTGGTTCAAGCGCGATAGCCCTGTCAAGCAACTCTTTAGCCTTTTCGGCCTCCCACTGTCTTACGCCCGCGTCCTGGGTGTGCGAGAGATGGTCTAAAAATAAATTGGCTGCAAAGGTGAGGCTTTTTCCCGAATTTTCCAACTTAGCGGCTTCGGCGGCATAATGTGCGGCGATGGGGAGCTCGTTTAGATTGTCCCAGATGGTGTACAATTGCCGGTAAGCGGTGATCTGTTGGGTCTGAACATCACCGCGTACGACAGTATTTTCAAGCCCGGTGATTTCCACCAGCTTGTCAGCAGGAACCTTTTCTTTGGCCTTTTTGAGCAGATCGTTAAAATCGGCAGCCTTTGTTTCCGCCATGGGAGCGCCTTCAGCGGCGTGGTCATGACCTTCATGATCGTGCCCATGCACTTTCGGCGATATCCGGCCAAACGCAAACAGTACCGAGATTACGGCAACAGCAAGGCCAATAAGGAGTAGTTGATTTCTTTGCACCTAATAAATGTTAGGATGCAAATCTAAGAACTTTTGAGCTTTTTAACTTCTGCTACAAACTCTTTAGATGGCTTAAATGCTGGAATGAAGTGTTCCGGGATCTCCACGGCCACGTTCTTCTTGATGTTACGGCCAATCTTGGCAGCTCTTTTCTTGGTGATAAAGCTACCGAACCCGCGGATGTAGATATGCTCGCCATTTGCTAACGCCTCCTTAACTTCCTTGAACATGGCTTCGAGTGTTACTAACACATCTACTTTGGGGATGCCGGTTTTTTCAGCAATGTTGTTAATCAAATCAGCTTTTCTCATAATGAAGCGGAGGATTACTTGTTTTCCAAAGTTATTAAAAAAAATTTAATTGCTGAATTTTCAAGCAAATAAAATTTATCTTTTTTTGTTATAGATACTGCGTTCTAAAAATACGTTTATTTGTGCTCCCGCTAATGCCTAAATCACTGCAATTCAGCACTAATAAAGGCTTTGGGAACACGAATATATAAAAAAATCTCAACATATATAAATTATTTTGCCCAAATGACCGATACAAAAAGATTTTTTACTGACCGTATCCTGACCTGGAACCGCTCCCACAACGACCGGACCATGCCCTGGAAGAACGAAAAAAATCCATATTTCATCTGGTTATCCGAGATCATTCTTCAACAAACCCGGGTGGAACAAGGCCGGCCCTATTATGAAAGGTTCATCGCCGCATACCCCACCGTGAACGATCTCGCCAAAGCCCCGGAGGAAGAGGTTTTCCGCCTCTGGCAAGGGCTCGGCTACTACGCCCGCTGCAAAAATATGCTCGCCGCAGCCCGCTCCATCGCCCATTCCGGCAAATTTCCCGATACCTACGAAGGCATTGCCGCGCTCAAAGGCGTAGGCGCCTATACGGCAGCCGCCATCGCTTCTTTTGCCTATAACCTTCCCCACGCTGTGCTTGACGGAAATGTTTACCGTGTGCTTGCCCGCTATTTTGGCATTGATACTCCTATAGACACTACTGCAGGCAAAAAACGCTTCACCTTCCTTGCCAATGATTTGCTCCCCAAAAACCAGGCTGGCATTTATAATCAGGCGATTATGGATTTCGGGGCCGTAGTCTGCAAACCTCAGCAACCACTCTGCAAAACTTGTACGCTCTCGCCTCATTGCGAGGCCTTTCAAAAAGGATTAACAGATCTTGTTCCTGTAAAATCCAAAAAATTAATCATAAAAAAAAGATATTTCCATTTTTTACTGCTCGAACAGGACGGAAAGATCTGGATCCGCAAACGTACCGCCAAAGACATCTGGCAGAACCTTCACGAGTTCCCCCTCGTGGAAACCCCGGCCCCTGCCGACCTGGAAACCCTTCGTCAAACTCCTGGTTTTCAGCGCCTGCTGCCTATAAAAACAAAGACCACGGCGCCCGGCATCGAACTGAAGCAGCAGCTTACCCACCAGACCATTCACGCCAGCTTTATCCGTTTCAGCCTTTCCCCGGATTTTACCCTGCCGGAAGATTATATGCTGGTGCCGGCAAACCAGTTGGACAAATATGCCTTCCCGAAGATCATCACCGATTACCTGAAACGTTAGACGTGCCGGAACGGCTTTAGTACCATACAAATACGTAACCGTATCCGTAAGCCTTACCTGTCAACGGAAAAGGTAAAAATTCTATGCCTTGATTGGAAAAAAATATTAACTTTAGTAAGGTTGACCGTGAGATGAATAATTTATAATAGGACAGATTAAAACCTACAATTATGAGAGGTGTTAATAAAGTAATCCTGATTGGCAATCTTGGCAGAGACCCCGATGTTCAATTCCTGGAAGGTAATATTGCAGTGGCTAAATTCTCCCTCGCCACTACCGAAACGTTTAAAGACAGAGCCGGCAAGTTGATTTCCCAAACAGAATGGCATACGGTTGTTCTTTGGAGAGGACTGGCGGAACTGGCCCAGAAGTATCTCCACAAAGGCAGCCTCGTCTATATTGAGGGCCGCCTCCGGACCCGCAGCTGGGAAGACAAGGAAGGCAACAAAAAATTCGCCACGGAAGTAGTAGGTGACAACCTGGTGATGCTGGACAAAAGGATGGATGTTAACAACGGCGACCACCCTGTTTCCCACCACCATACCACCGGCCCGGCTACCACTCCCACAGGAGCCCCGCATCACGGGGAAGGTTATGCAGGCCTGGATATCCCCCCGATGAGCGAACCGGCGGACGACCTGCCTTTTTAATGCCAACCCGGCAGGTTAAATCTTCAAGACTATCCGCCCGTAACGGTACATTCTTTATATTTGCATGCGGGAAAGCGATTCAATCATTACAGACCTGAATTACTTTCCCATTATTTTTGACCAATACATAAATAACTTGGCTTACCTACCGGCTAGCATTTTACCGATCAAGAGTGTTTTGTTACAAGAGCTGGCATCGAACGCACCTAACCTGAATATCGTTGTGTTCCTGCTGGTTATATTCATTTTGTTACTGCTCACTTTCATTGTTTCCGGAGCAGAAGTGGCCTTTTTTTCCCTGAATTACAAAGACCTGAACGTACTCAAAACCCGGCAAAGCAACGCCGGTAAAATGATCACCAGGCTCCTGGAAAAACCCAAATCACTGCTCGCCTCCCTCCAGATAGCGAACATCCTGTTCAACATCGCCTTCATTTTTATTACCAATTACCTCATATACCAGGTGGAATCCCTCCAGGAACTGGCCGTCGTGTCTTTCGTGGTAAGGATTGCCATCATCACTTTCGTATTGCTGTTCTTTGGCCAGATACTCCCGCGCGTGTGGGCCACCCAGAATAATATGCGCTTTGCCACCTATTTTGCGTGGTTCGTCCATATCATTTACGCCACGCTGGAGCCGGTAAGCGACTTTTTTGTGAGTATGAGCGAAGGCATAGAAGCCCGCCTGTTCCATCGGAACACCCGCCCCATCAACTACCACGAAATAGACGAAGTGATTGAAATGAGCGTGGAGCCGGGCGCTTCGCAGGAAGAAAAAAATATTGTGCGGGGCATTCTCAAATTCGGCAACATCGCCGTGAAACAGATCATGCGCACCCGCCTGGACGTGAACGGCCTGGAGTACGACATGCCCTTCAGCGCCGTCGTAAAACAGGTGGCAGACCTCCACTATTCCCGCCTCCCCGTGTACAAAGTGAACCTGGACACGATCGTGGGCGTGGTACACACCAAAGACCTTTTACAACACCTGGACAAAGGGGATGATTTCGACTGGCACGAAGTATTGCGCCAGCCCTTTTTTGTGCATGAACATAAACTGATAGAAGACCTCCTGAATGAGTTCCAGACCCGGCATATGCATTTTGCCGTGGTAGTGGACGAGTTCGGGGGCACCTCGGGCATCGTGACGCTGGAGGACATTATGGAAGAGGTGATCGGGGATATCAAAGACGAGTTTGACGAGGAAGAATTCAATTACAACAAGGTAAACGATCATACCTACGTGTTCGAAGGCAAAACCATGCTGAATGACGTTTGCCGCATCCTGAACATCGCACCGGACACCTTTGAGACCGTAAAAGGCGAAAGCGACTCCATCGGCGGGCTCATCCTGGAGCTTTCGGGGAAATTCCCGGAGGAAAACAGCGTGATCAGCTTTGGGAACTTCGATTTCACCATCCTGGAAGTGACCAAAATGCGCATCCAGAAAGTACAGGTGAGCATTAAATCTGGTATAGAAACTGAATGAGACCGGTCGTGAAAAATTTCCGCTATTTATTACTGGCAGCCATTCTGCCTATTTTAGCCGCCTGCGGGCAACAGGGCACCACGCCCAAACCCAGGGGTTATTTCCGCATAGATCTGCCGGAAAAACAATACCGCCTGTTCGACGAGCCCGGTTATCCTTACTCATTCGAATATCCCGTATACGCGAACATCGTGAAAGACACCCTCTTTTTTGATGAAAAAGCGGAAAATCCCTGGTGGATCAACGTGGACATCCCCGGACTGAACGGTAAAATTTACCTGAGCTATAAGGTCGTAGGCCCGAAAAACGCATTGGACAAGCTCATCAACGATGCTTTTAAACTGACTTACAAACATACCTACAAAGCAGAATCCATTGAAGAACAGGACATCCACACGCCGAACAACGTGCACGGCCTGTTTTACGAAGTAGGCGGCAATGCGGCATCCGCCAAACAATTTTACGCCACGGATTCCAGCGCGCATTTTTTGCGCGGAGCTTTGTACTTTTATGCACCGCCTAATGCGGATTCCCTGGCGCCGGTCAATAAATTCCTGGAAGAGGATATGCGCCACCTGGTCGAAACGCTGAAATGGAAAGCTAACTGAGCGAAAGATGATAGTGATAGATGATAAATACATCAGTGACGATGTAATCGAAAAGAACTTTGTATGCAACCTGAACGCATGCAAAGGCGCCTGTTGCGTTGCCGGCGATTGCGGCGCGCCACTGGAAGAGGCTGAACTGAAAATCCTGAAAAAGATCTATCCCAAAGTAAAGCCCTTTCTCCGCCCGCAGGGCATCGAAGAAATAGAACGTACCGGCCTGCATACCTGGGACGATGAGCACGGACACGTAACCCCGATCGTAAACGGCGCCATCTGCGCCTACGCTACCATAGACGATAACGGCATTGTAGGCTGCGGCATCGAAAAGGCCTGGAAGGCCGGTGTGATCGATTACCGCAAGCCCATTTCCTGCCACCTCTACCCCATCCGCATTACCAGATACGAGAGTTTTGAAGCGGTGAACTACGACAAATGGAGCGTCTGCAAACCCGCCTGCAAACTGGGCAACCAACTACAGGTACCGGTGTACAAGTTCCTGAAAGAAGCCATCACCCGGAAATACGGCGAAGAGTTTTACGAAGTGCTGGACAAGATCGCGAACAAAAAACACCTTGAAGAAACGGAAGACTAATAACAGGCTATCCCCGGGAGCAGGATAGTACAGGACAGGAATGATATAATTTTTCTGAATATTGATAGAATAGGCGCAATCTTTGCCCTGCAAAAACACCCGAACACTTTTTGACTATCTTTACAGGCATATGAACAAGACGGCAAGCACCTTTCTTTCCGAAAGCGAAAACAAAGCGGCTGATCTGGGTCACCGCAAGACGATCAACTTCAATATAGGCAAGTACAATGCCGCCGTGAAGAACGGCAAACTTCAGTTCGCAGACCTGCCTACGGCACGTGAGCGCGCCAAAAACGTGAAGTGGAAAGCCATCGAGAACCTGGATAAACACCTGGAAGATTTCGAGATGAACTTCATCAAACGGGGCGGCAAAGTGATCTGGGCGGAAACGGCTGAACAGGCGCGTGAAGAAATCCTCGCCATCTGCAAAGCGAAGAACTGCAAGACCGTGGTGAAGAGCAAATCCATGGCCACGGAAGAAATACACCTGAACGATTTCCTGCACGAAAACAATATCGAAAGCGTAGAGACCGATCTCGGCGAATATATCCAGCAGCTGGACGATGAACCGCCTTATCACATCGTGACGCCCGCCATGCATAAAAGCAAAGAGCAGGTAGCGCAGCTCTTTCACGAAAAACTCGGCTCCTCTCCCACGCTTACGCCTGAAGAACTCACGCTCGTAGCCCGCGACAAACTCCGCCAGAAATACCTGGACGCGGAAGTGGGCATCACCGGCGCCAACTTCATCATTGCGGATATCGGCGGCATCGCCGTTACCGAAAATGAAGGCAATGCGCGGCTCACCACTTCTTTCCCCAAAACGCATATCGCGCTGATCGGGATTGAAAAAGTACTGCCGTCCATCAACGACCTTGCGCTATTCTGGCCGCTGCTGGCCACGTACGGCACCGGTCAGCAGATCACGTCTTACAATACCATCTTCACCGGCCCCCGCCAGGAAGGCGAAACAGACGGGCCGGAAGAGATGTATGTGATCTTCCTGGACAATGGCCGCACGAACATCCTGCAAGACGTAGAGGCCCGCGAAAGCCTCTATTGCATCCGCTGCGGCTCCTGCCTCAACGCCTGCCCCGTGTACAAAAACATCGGCGGCCATACTTACAAAACTACCTATAGCGGCCCCATCGGCGCAGTGATCACACCGCACCTGCAAGGGATAGAAAAATACATGCACCTCAGCTTTGCTTCTTCCCTTTGCGGCAACTGCACCGAGGTGTGCCCCGTGCGCATCAACCTGCACGAGCTGCTGCTGCACAACCGTCATAAAGCAGTAGAAGAACATCATACCACCGGTGCTGAAAAGATCGGATGGTTTGGCTGGAAACAGGCTTGCCTCAGCAGGCGCATGATGAACCTGGTGGGCGGTAAAACCAAAAACCTGGTGATCGGGAAACTGTTCGGAAGCGCCTGGGGTGACGATGAAAGAGGGCTGCCTGTATTTGCGCCCAAGTCGTTCAACCAGATGTGGAAAGAAAAGAAAAAATAAACCGACAGATATTTTTGATACAGGGGCTGAGAGATCAGCCCCTTTTTATTGTGCGGAAGCGGCTTGTTAAGGATTTATCAGGTTATTGCGCGGGAACCAGTTCTATCGGCACTCTCAGGTGCACGGTGGACTTTTTGCCGTTTGATGCGGGTATCCACTCCGGCCCTTCTTCCACATTCCTGATGGCGGCTTTGCCGGCTTCTTCATGGAAAGGATTGTTTGCCTTGAAGTTTTTCATTGAGCCGTTGGGCATTACGGTGAAAGATATCTCCACGTCACCGGCCATTTTTTCTTTCAGGCCTTTTACCGGTACTATTTTGATGCCATCGAGGTATCTACGGTACGCGGTGTCTCCGTAATAGGGTGTGGCCGCCAGCACGGCTTTTTTGCGGACGGAGCCGTAACCCACGACCACCACATCGTTCAGCGCTTTGCTGTCCGCGGGCAGGCGTACGTTCAGGTTGCTTTGATTGCTTGCCACGGCAAGGTTCACCTGTTCATAGCCCACATATGAAAAATCGAGGTCCAGTTTTTTGTTGGGCTCTACCTTCAGTGCGAAGTTACCGGCAGTGTCCGTTACAGCGCCCTTATTGGTGCCACGTATGCGGATCGCTACTCCTGTCAGGCGCTGGCCGCTTTCCGCGTCTATTACCTGGCCGCTGAGTATGCGGAGGTCGTTTTCCTCGGAGTAGCGGCGGTATTTGGCTTCAGTGCCTGTTACAACGCCCTCCACTTTGTTTCCCTGTGCCAGTGCTTTCCGTCTTGCGGCATCAGCGCCGAAAGCGTAGGAGGTAGTATCGGCCTGCGCACGGCCTATTAGTATCGTATCGATCTTATCATTTAAATGTACCTCTTCCTTGGCTACCAAAGGCGCAGGCGTGGCGCGGGAAGCAACAGCATATCCGGATGTTTCAGCCTCTTTCACCGCAGGCGGGGGAGGTGGTGCCGCAGCTGGTTTTGCCCTTGCCTCGGTCTGCCTGGCGGCGTCCGATCTTTTCTCTGCTTTAGCGATTTCCTGGCGGCTCTGTGCGTCCAGGCCGTTTTTACTGGTATTTGGAAGGGCCGGTTTGGCAACATCTTTTGTTTTCGCGGGAGCTTCCGCTTCTTCAATTGCGGGAACTGCACTCAGCGCCCCGGCGGGTGCGGAATCCTTCGCTTCATCGGCAGCCGGAGTACTGATTGAATCCGCCGAATTGATCAGGCCGGGCTGAACAACGGCCGTATCCCTTTTGGCCTTGGGCACCTGGGCAATATCCTGCTCACCAGGGCCTTTATTCAGCATCATCAGCCCGCCTACCGTTAAAATGACCAGGATAACGGCTGCCGCAGCCCAGCGGTAATCCAGGCGGCGCACTTTGCCTTTTTCCGGCGGGGTATCGGACTGAACAGCAGCGGCTGCCGGAACAACGATGGCGTCTTTTTTACCGGCGCTCACCCTTTCCCCCAAACGAGCCCCAAGATCCGATAACGCGGCGGACTGGTCAGGCTCATGCATGGCATACCCTTCCAGCGCATCCGCCAGGAAAGGATCATCCAGCGCCTGTTTTTCGAGGGCGTGCATGGTTTTATCATCCAGCTCGCCTGCCAGGTACCGGCGGATCAGGTCCGCAGTTGGTTTAATATGTCCTTGATTATCAGCCATTAATTCTTTTCCATACAAATTTTCAGGTTCCTTTTCCCGTTCTGTATATAGCTTTTGACCTTTGTCATTTCATAGCCGGTGATCTCGGCTACCTCGCGGTAGCTTTTTTCCTGCAGGTAAAACAGGTTCACACTGCGTTTCTGCTCTTCCGGCAAGGTTTCCAGGCACCGCTCCATCACCTGGAGGTTCGCTTCCAGGTTAAATCCGTTTTCAGGATGAATATTTTCGCCTGATTCCATAAATCCATTGTCGTCCATGGAAACAATCCTGCCCTTGCTGGCCCTGATCTTCATCAGGCAATGGTTGCGGCTGAGCACATGTAGCCAGCCCCGGAAATTCTGTACTTCGTGATTTTTCACCTTTTCGATCAGCTCCTCAAATATCTGCATGACCGCGTCTTTGCTGCTTTCTTCGTCTAAGTACTTGAGGCACACCCCATATACGAGGTTCATGTAGCGTTCATACAATGCCGCCAGGTAGTCCAGCCGACCGGATTCTTTGTATTCCCGGATCAGAGTGGCGTCATCGGCTTCCTTCATCATATGTTGCTGCAAAAAGGGCATCTACGTTGGCAATACTACAAAAAAAAGGCTGCATCCTCTCCAGATGCAGCCCTGTTTTATAAGGTAAAAATGTGTTTAGTGACGGAAGTGCCTCATGCCGGTGATCACCATGACCATGCCGTTCTCTTTGGCGAAGGTGATGGAATCATTGTCGCGGATGGAGCCGCCTGGCTGGATCACAGCGTTGATGCCTTCCTCATGCGCGATGCGTACGCAATCGTCGAAGGGGAAGAAAGCATCCGAAGCCATCACAGCGCCTTTCAGTTCAAAACTGAACTGTTTGGCCTTTTCGATGGCGTGGCGCAGCGCGTCGATGCGGGAGGTCTGGCCGCAGCCTTTCCCTACGAGCTGACGGTCTTTTACCAGTGCGATGGCATTGGATTTCAGGTGTTTACACACGATGTTGGCAAACTCCAGGTCAGATTTCTGTGCTGCGGTAGCGGGCTGTGCGCCGGTATCGTTCCAGGTGATGAAGCTGCCTTCGTCGTTGTCCTGTACGAGTACGCCGTTCAGCACGTTCTTGAACATTTTGTCCGTCTTCAGCGGCTGTTTTTGCAGCAGCAGGATGCGGTTCTTTTTCGCCTGGAGTATTTCCAGCGCTGCGGGCTCAAACCCGGGCGCAATGAGAATTTCGAAGAAAATTTCGTTGATGGCTTTGGCTGATTCGGCATCTACCGGTTTGTTACATACCAGTACGCCACCAAATGCGCTTTCTTTATCGCCTGCCAGGGCGGCTTCCCAGGCTTCCGCCAGCGTGGGCCTGCTGGCGATGCCGCATACGTTGGTATGTTTGATCACGGCGAAAGTGGTTTCCTGGAACTCGGCGATCAGCTGTACGGCAGCGTCTACGTCTACTAGGTTGTTATAGGAAAGTTCTTTGCCATGCAGTTTGTCGAACAGGTCGTTCAGGTTGCCATAGAAAACGCCTTTCTGGTGTGGGTTTTCGCCGTAGCGGCATACCTGGCCCTGGGGCACGGAGAGCTGGAAGTAATCCTGCTCCTGGTTTTTCAGGAAATAACCGGCAATGGCCACATCGTAATGCGCGCACACTTCAAATGCCTTCGCGGCGAAGTTCCTGCGCTGCTCCAGGCTGGTAGCGCCGTTGCCGTCCACCAGTGCCTTCTCAAGGTCCGCATACTGGTTTTTGGAAGCTACGATCACTACATCTTTATAGTTTTTACCGGCCGCACGGATCAGGGAAACGCCGCCGATATCGATCTTTTCGATGATGGTTTGTTCTTCTGTGGTGCTTTTAACGGTTTCTTCAAAGGGGTAAAGGTCTACGATCACGAGGTCTATCTCGGGTATCTCGTACTGGGCAAGCTGCTCCAGGTCCTGGGGATTTTCCCTGCGGGCGAGGATACCGCCAAATACTTTGGGGTGGAGGGTTTTAACACGGCCGCCCAAGATGGAGGGATAAGCGGTGAGGTCTTCCACGGCCACACATTTTACACCCAGCTCTTCGATGAACTTCTGCGTTCCGCCGGTAGAGTAAATAGTTACGCCTTGCTGGCCCAATGTTTTAACGATATTCTCCAGGTTATCCTTATAGAAAACGGAGATCAAAGCTGATTTGATTTGCTTTTGCATGCACAGTAATAATTAGAGATTTACAACAAAGGCTCCTTGGTCCGGAACCGAAAAGCAGCGCAAAGGTAGTTCGTTGCAGGCATTTTTCCACTTTCTGAGCAGGAAAGCTGTGTTTGATGCATCAAAAATGAGCTGGTCGTATATAAAAAATTCCTGCAAACGGCTGATATCGACCTTTGGATTATGTGAAAACAATATGTAATCTATTTTGATCTTTTTTGATACGGGTGGCGCGTGCTGAAGGTTGCCCCTGAGGATCAACATGCGTTTGTTCCCCGCACTCAGCAGGCAACCATCGCGGATATACGAAATACGGACAACATCCTTCACGCCCAGTTCCAACTGTGAAGCGGCCAGTTGCGGATGAATCAATCCCGCGCTATCCCCCGCCAGGGTACTTTTCCTTCCTTCAATATATTCAACAGCCGTCAGCTTCGGAAGGTTGTAGATCACCAGCAGTTTTTGTTCCTGCCAGCGGATACGCCGCGCAGCGCCCAGGAAAACAAAAACAAACATCCCTCCCAAAGCCCACCACAACGCACCCTTTTTCTTCAGCAGCCACATCACCAGGCAGGCTACCGTAACGACATACAGCAGGAACATCTGTTCCATGCTAAGCGCTATCCCGTTCACCACCGCCCCCGGGATCCGGTCTATCCACCGGATGAGCGTATTCATCACAAAGATGCCATACTCCAGCGCCTTCCCCATAAACTCCGCCAGCAACGGCACTTCCACTAACATCATCAGCCCTATTTCTCCATACAGCAATAAGGTGGACAACGGCACCGCCACGATATTCGCCAGCAGGAAATAATTCGGGAACTGGTGAAAATAAAACAGGCAAACAGGCCAGGTGAAAGCCTGCGCAGCCATTGAAACTGCCACCATTTGCCACAATTTATCCGCCCACTTATTTTCTATCATCCAAAGATCATATAGCGGCTGGTAACACAACACAATACCCGCCACCGCCAGGAAGGAAAGCTGAAAACCTGCGTCCACCAGGAAATATGGATTATAACACAACAACAGGAAAGCCGCCGCGGCTAGCGTATTAAAGATATTGGAATGCCTGGCGATCACGAATTGCCCGAGCGCAATAGTCGTAAACATCACGGCTGAGCGGAGCACTGATGCAGAAGCGCCCGTCAGCAGGGAAAATCCCCACAACACTGTTATCAGCAGGAAAGCCTTCAGGAAATCTGCCCATCGTTTGCGCGGCAGCCACTTCAACAGTTGCAGCAAACTCACATAGATCAGCCCCAGGTGCAGGCCGGAGATAGCAATGATATGCACCACGCCTGTATTCGTATATGCCTGCACAATCTCTTTATCCAGCTCATCACGATAGCCGATCAGCAAAGCCTGCGCGACGCCGTATTCTTCTTTTCCCGGGATATATCTTTTTAATGCGTTCAATGAATAAGACCGGGCGGCATTTAGCCAGCGGCCCAGCCGGTTCCCTCCTTTCCCCGGTAGCATCCGCCATGCAGCTTTATCCAGGAAAACCTGGTGATAGATATTCCTGTAGGCACAATACCGCGCATAATCAAATGCGCCGGGATTGCCGGAGCTCCTGATCCTTTGCGGCCCTCCGCGGAACAATATCCTGCTTCCGTAATCCAGCGGCGGCGCCTCGCGGAAATACAACAGTAATTTCCCTGTCACCTCTTTCCATTCACCATTATGCACCATCAATACCTCCGCTTCCGCTTTCCAGGATTGTTTTTTCTTCACAGGCGGCTCTTTTAGCACAGCCACGCAATACATACTGTCTTTTACAACGTGCCCCAGCCAATCATCCCGCCGTTTCACATCCGATATACACATCAGCGAAAAACCAAGACAGCACAGCAGCCCCAACACTGCGGCGCCACGGTATTGTCGCCAGGCAAACTGTTTCCGGATATTAAAAAACACAGGGACCAGCCAGACGATCACACAAATGATCATACACTCCCAGGGAATAAGCGGGTAATACATCCCGCCTGTGATGCCCGCCGCGAAAGGCAGCAGCAAACGAAGGAATGGCGCGGTGCGCCAAAGGTTAACAAACATCGGTTACAAACAATGATACTCCCCGAATGTAACGAAAAAAGAGGCTGCCCCTGAAACGGAGCAACCTCTTTTTTATATTTTTTTGAACCTGGTTTATTTGCTCAGGTGCATGCTTCTTTCTTTGTAAAGCGTGCGGAAGTAAGGATCGCGGAGATCTTTGATGAAGCGGATAGCCTCACCGGTAGATTTCATTTCGGGGCCCAGCTCCTTGTTCACGCCCGGGAATTTGTTGAAGGAGAACACCGGTTCTTTGATCGCAAAACCTTTCAGTTTTTTCTCGATCTTAAAATCAGTGAGTTTATTTGCGCCGAGCATCACTTTGGTAGCGATGTTCAGGTAAGGTACCTGGTAGGCTTTCGCGATGAAAGGCGTGGTGCGTGATGCACGCGGGTTCGCTTCGATCACGGCTACCTTGCCGTCTTTGATCGCGTACTGGATGTTGATCAGTCCGCGGATATCGAGCGCGCGCGCGATCTTCTCAGCGTAATATTCCATCGTGGTCACAACCAGCTGGCTCAGGTTAAACGCAGGCAGCACCGCGTTGCTGTCGCCACTGTGGATACCAGCGGGCTCGATGTGTTCCATCACGCCCATCACATGGAAGTTCTCCCCGTCAAAAATGGCGTCTATCTCAGCCTCCTGGCAACGGTCCAGGAAGTGGTCGATCAGGATCTTATTGCCGGGAAGGTGTTTCAGCAGGCTCAGCACGGATGCTTCCAGCTCTTCCTCGTTGATCACGATACGCATACGCTGGCCGCCGAGTACGTAGGAGGGGCGCACCAGTACGGGGTAACCCACTTCTTTCGCCACTTCTATCGCATCGTCTGTATTGTAAGCGGTGCCATATTTAGGATAAGGAATGCCCAGTTCTTTCAACAGGTCGGAGAATCGGCCGCGGTCTTCCGCGATGTCCATGTTGTCAAAGGAAGTACCGATAATGCGGACGCCTTTTTCGGTGAGTTTTTTGGCAAGTTTCAGGGCCGTCTGGCCGCCGAGCTGCACGATCACGCCTTCCGGTTTTTCCAGCTCGATGATGTCCCAGAGATGCTCCCAGTATACCGGCTCGAAATACAGTTTATCCGCCATGTCGAAGTCTGTAGACACCGTTTCGGGGTTACAGTTCACCATGATGGCTTCGTAACCGCACTCCTGGATGGCTTGCAGGCCGTGGGTACAGCAGTAATCGAACTCAATACCCTGGCCGATCCTGTTAGGGCCGGAACCGAGCACGATCACTTTCTTTTTATCGGAAGGGATGCTTTCGTTCTCTGTATCGAAAGTGGAATAGAAGTACGGTGTTTTGGCTTCGAACTCCGCGGAGCAGGTGTCCACCATTTTGTAAGTACGGGTAATGCCGAGGGATTTACGTTTCTCGTACACTTCATCTTCTTCACAGTTGGTGAAGATGAGCGCCAGCTGTTTGTCGGAGAAGCCCATTTCTTTGGCTTCTTTCAGCATGGAGGCGGGTACGGAATCGAGGTCGTGTTCCATCAGCTGTTTTTCCAGCGTCACGATATCGTTGATCTGGTGGAGGAACCAGCGGTCGATCTGCGTAGCCTGGTGAATGGATTTTACGGACATGCCTTCCATGAGCGCGTCTTTGATGCGGAAGATGCGATCCCAGGTGGGGCGCTTCAGCTTCTCTATCAATTGTTCGCTTTTCATGAGGGATTTGCCGTAATAACCGAGGCCAACGGCTTCGTTCTCAAGGCTCTGGCAGGCTTTCTGGATGGCTTCGGGGAAAGTGCGGCCGATGGCCATTACTTCACCTACCGATTTCATCTGCAGGCCGAGGGTATCGTCTGCGCCTTTGAATTTATCGAAGTTCCAGCGCGGCATTTTTACGATCACGTAATCCAGCGCGGGTTCAAAATATGCGGAAGTGGTGCGGGTGATCTGGTTTTCCAGTTCGTCCAGGGAATAACCGATGGCGAGTTTGGAAGCGATCTTTGCGATCGGGTAACCGGTGGCTTTGGATGCAAGAGCGGAAGAGCGGCTTACGCGGGGGTTGATCTCGATGGCGATCAGCTCTTCATTTTCAGGATTCATCGCAAACTGCACGTTACAGCCGCCTGCGAAGTTGCCCAGCTCGCGCATCATCCTGATGGCCTTGTTGCGCATGTCCTGGAAAGCGGTATCGCTGAGGGTCATGGCCGGGGCCACGGTGATGGAATCGCCGGTGTGGATGCCCATCGGGTCGAGGTTTTCCACGGTACAGATGATCACCACGTTATCGTTCATGTCGCGGAGCAGCTCCAGCTCATATTCTTTCCAGCCGAGCACTGCTTTTTCCACGAGCACTTCGTGTACGGGGGAGGCTTTCAGGCCACGGTCCAGCGCTTCGTCCAGGTCTTCTTTGCCATGTACAAAACCACCGCCGGTGCCGCCAAGCGTAAAAGATGGGCGTATAACGAGGGGGAAACCGATCTCCTGTGCGAATTCCTTGCCTTCCAGCAGGGAGTTTGCAGTGCGGGCGGGGGCCACGGAGATGCCCATCTGGATCATCCACTGGCGGAACTGCTCGCGGTCTTCGGCTTTGTCGATGGCCTTGATGTCCACCCCGATCAGTTTTACATTAAACTTTTCCCAGATACCGAGCTCGTCCACATCTTTACAAAGGTTGAGGGCCGTCTGGCCGCCCATGGTGGGAAGTACGGCATCGATCTGGTTTTCTTCCAGGATCTGCTCAATGCTTTCCACGGTAAGAGGCAACAGATATACCTTGTCAGCCATCATAGGGTCCGTCATGATCGTAGCGGGATTGCTGTTGATCAAAATCACCTTGATTCCTTCTTCCCTAAGCGAACGTGCCGCCTGGGAACCGGAATAGTCAAATTCACAGGCCTGACCAATAATAATGGGACCGGAACCGATAATGAGAACTGATTTGATAGATGTGTCTTTGGGCATCTTTTTTATTAGCTTTTTATAATGAAAAACCATGCGATTTTTCAGCGCTCCTGCGAACTAAAAAATCGTGCAAAGTTACGGGAATAATTAATTAATTCCCCGGAGAAATTTGGAGATGCCGGAAAGAAAGTATCGGTGTGGGTTTATTTTATATTTAAATAATCCTGAATCTTTTAGCCGTTATCAGTGGCATACACGTATACGAGCTTCCACTGGCCGTCCACTTTCTGGAATTCGAAGTCTTCAATCGTGGCGGAATCTTCGTCCACCATCGTCTTGTCGTCTTCGCTGAGGGCTTTGCGGGCGCGCAGCATGCCGTATTTATTGATGAAGTCGTCTTTGGCTGGCATTTCGAGGTAAACGGAAAAAAAACCGGGGAATTCCTGCCGGCCGATGGTCTGCACGGAGGTATCCGCCAGGCTCTTTTTAACCACCAGGGGGAATTCGATATATTGGCAAACGGCGTTGTAGTCTTTTTTAACGATCGCGGTGTACAGCTTTTTCCAGAATGCTTCAAACTCTTTCACTTCGGGAGCGGAGGCTGGCTGGGCTTTTACCACCAGCAGGCACAGGCACATGGCCAGGGATAGCAGGCTTTTTTTCATAGTTCCAGGGATAGCTTGTTATAAATATAAAAATGCTAATATATGTATTATAAAGGAGAAAAGGAAGTTCTGGCCAGGGATTTTTCCCTAATCCGCAAATTATTTTCCCGATATGTACTGATTATGAATGTTGGGGCAGGTAAATTTGCTGCTACTATCATCCCGGCTTGTTAACATCAGAACCCGTAAATTCCTGACCTTTGAAACCCTAGGGATGCTGCTGCCGTTGGCGGTGGCATCTTTCTTTTTGGGGCATATGTGACTAGAGGGGCGGCTGCCCTCTCAGCCTGGAGATCTCTACCAGGGCTTTGTTATATTCTTCCAGCAGCTTGTAATACTTGTCTTTCCAGCTTTCCAGTTCCGGCACTTCCGGATTGTCCTCCACATGGTTGGTACCCAGGAATTCTTTTGCCGTGATCTCCAGCACCTGGCAGACCTTTTTTAACTGCTCGGGGGTGAACTGCGGTTTTTCTATCAGGTTGTACAACGCACGGCGGCTGAGGTTCATCCGATCCGCTAGGCGGGTTTTGTTCAGCCCCTTTTCTTCGATCAGTTCATCCAGGCGATGGCCCTGGTGAAGGTCCGACACCGGCTGCGAAGGCACGCGGCGGGGATGCGTCCAGGCGTAAAATTCGTCGAGGCTGATGCCGAGGAGCGTGCAGAACTCAAGCAGGGTGGCTCTTTTGATGGCTTCTTTGCGGAAATAGTAATGAGCTATCTGGTTGGAGAAACCAGCCCTTTTGGCAAAGTCCAGGATCTTGATATGCTTGTCCCGCACGATCTGTTTTAACCGGGCGCCTTCATGGATAATATTTTTGGGAATTACCTCCACTGTAAATAATTTTTGTTATACTTGTAACAGGTGTCAATAAATAGTGTGATGCTTCTATTATCAATATAACATTTTTATTGACATTTTGAGAAAAACTGAATCAAAATGACAAATTTAACTGCTAATGGAAACAAACCAACTTTCATCCAACAACCTCCTACTGGACCTGCATGCTGAGATGATCCAGCTGCCAAAAACCTTTCGTGACAGCGTATGTAAGGAATGTGGCTGGAGCGAGGCCACATTTTACCGGAAAGCAAAGGGCATGTACCCGTTCAGCAACGCGGAAAGGGACAAGATCCTGGCTGTGGGGGACGGCCTTCTCAAACGTATCCGGGAAAGGTGCAACAAATACCGCCCACGTTAACTGCACAACAGTGTAAACATTTTCTGCGGTATGAATGATTTTAAGTGACAACACCCCTGTTTTAACACCCAAACCCACACCATGCAACAAACAGAAACCAGCCTACGAAAACTGATCTCCGGCTTTCTCCGGCACGTGCACGCTGAGGCGGGCGATTCCATCAAACACATCTCGGTTACCGTTCATGGTCAGCTGTACCATTTAGAGGATGGCCGGTATACTGAACAATTGGCTACCTGTAAAATGCCAGGCGCAAAATCGCTTTATTACCAGTCTTTGCAGGTAGAAGGGCCGATCGATAACATGGTGACGCTGATAGCCACCAGCAGGCGGCCCCCTGGCACTTAAAAGCCGTATGCCAACCGTTACCGGCCGCGCTACATAAGATCCGCGCAACCCGCGTCACATCCCCGGTTATAGCTCACATCCGCCATCCGTGAAGTACCGTGGCATGTATTTGCGTTATCCCTGTCCCCATTTTGAACATCAGGGGCATCCCGGAGATTAATCCTGGTATGATGCCCCTGTTTTTTAAAATATGCCGCTCCATCACCCTGCTGCCCAAAATTTATGACCCTTGCAACCAACAGGGCAAAAGATGTTAACTAAAGCGTTCGTTTTATAAAACTAAATGCTTAGTTTTATAAAAACAGATCGATATGCTCCGCAGATTTTCCGCATTATGCCTGCTGTTATGCAGCGCAGTCATTGCAAAAGCACAGGACCAGCTGGACAAAAGCCTGCTGATGGACTATTTACAGGAACAGCAGTACGATAAAGTGATCCGTTATATGCAGGAAACAGTAAAACCTTCGCATGTGAACGGGCTGGCCATACTCGCCAATGCTTACCTGCAAAACGGGCAGACGGCGGACGCGGAGAAAACCTATCAGCTGGTGCTGGAAAAAGATTCGATTAACATTGCCGTGCTTCAGCAGCTGGGCAATATCGCCAGGGCTCAGCAGCAGTATGCCAAAGCGCTGGGTCATTATTCAAAACTGGTGGAGCTGCGGCCCTCTAATGCCATCTATTTTAAACAACTGGCGAATACCGCTTCCAATCTCGTAGGCCTGCAGGACACTGCTTTCGCACTCATGAAAGTTTCCTATCAGCTGAATCAGAAAGACGCTTCCGTGGTAACGTTCCTTGCTGAAGAATACCTGGACCGCAAAGATTACCTGCATGCGGATAGTTTGCTGAAACAATATTACCTGCTCGATTCTACCAACACGCTTGTGATAGCCGCCATTATAAAATCTTCCTATCAGCAGAAAAAACACCGGGACGTAGTGACCTATGGTGAACAACTGGTCAGCTCCAATACTGTAAACATGGTCTCATTTACCTTTCTGGCGATTTCTCATTATACGCTGGAGCATTACGACAGCACCATCAGGGTATATGATAAATTGGTGGAGCTGGCGCAGAATGAGCCGGAAACATTAAAATATTATGCGGCTCTATCGTACGCTCAACTCAAACAATACGATAAGAGCAACGAGATGCTGGAACAATGTATTGCCGCCGCCAAAAGCCCTACGCTGGATGCCTTTTACACCGCCCTTGCCGGCAATTATGAGGCAATGAAACAGTACCGCGCCGCTATTTCCAACTACGACACGGCTTATTACCTCTTCAAAGACCCGATGCGCCACTACGGTATAGCGCGCATTTACGATCAGTATGTACAGGACCCGCAGAAAGCGAAAAGATATTATGAGTTATTCCTCAAAAACTCCAAACCGGAGAGCAAAGATGAAAGGGACATCCAGGCTTATGTGAAAGAACGGGTAAAGAGCTTATAAACTTCCGCTATTATTCAACCCCATAAACCCGGCCCCTGTGGCTGGGTTTTATATTTCAATTTGAATTAATTCAATGTTATTCTGACATTATTTGATATTGTTCAATCATAAATCATTAAATTTAAGCCCCGTTAAAAAAACCGATAACATATAAATCTTTTTGGGAATCATGTCGTACCCATACCAACTCAAGAGCTTCGAAGATTATCAGCAAGCCTGGCAGCACAGTGTAACAGACCCGGAAGGATTCTGGGCAAACGTAGCAGATCATTTTTACTGGCGCCGTAAATGGGATAAAGTGCTGGAATGGGATTTTAAAACCCCTGATGTAAAATGGTTTTCCGGCGCACGTCTCAACATCACTGAAAACTGCCTTGACAGGCACCTGGGCACGCTCGGCAACCAACCCGCCATCATCTGGGAGCCGAACGATCCGGAAGAAAGGCACCGCATTCTTACTTACAGGGAATTATACAACAAGGTTTGCCAGTTTGCCAATGTGCTCAAAAACAACGGCGTTAAAAAAGGCGACAGGGTGTGCATCTACATGGGCATGATCCCTGAGCTGGCTATTGCCGTACTGGCGTGTGCACGCATCGGCGCCATCCACTCCGTGGTATTCGGCGGCTTCAGCGCGCAGTCCATTGCCGACCGTATCCAGGATGCGCAGTGTAACCTCGTGATCACCTGCGACGGTGCATTCCGCGGCGCAAAAGATATCCCGCTTAAATCCGTGATAGACGATGCGCTGATGGCCTGCCCATCCGTAAAAAGAGTGATCGTATGCACCCGTACCCGCACGCCCGTGAGCATGCTCAAAGGCCGCGACGTATGGTGGGAAGACGAGATCAAACAAGTGGAAACGATGGGCAATCCGCCTGTGCCCGCTGAAGAAATGGAAGCGGAAGACATGCTCTTCATCCTCTACACTTCCGGCTCCACCGGCAAACCCAAAGGTGTGGTACACACCTGCGGCGGCTACATGGTATACGCGAATTATACTTTTATCAACTCATTCCAATACAAACCGGGACAGGTTTATTTCTGTACGGCGGATATCGGCTGGATCACCGGCCACAGCTACATCGTGTACGGCCCGCTGAGCGCGGGCGCCACCACGCTGATGTTCGAAGGCGTGCCCACATATCCTGACGCAGGGCGTTTCTGGGATATCGTGGACAAATTCAGGGTGAACATCCTGTACACCGCCCCTACAGCTATCCGCAGCCTCATGGGCTACGGGCTTGGGCCGGTAAATCATAAAGACCTCAGCTCTCTCACCACACTTGGCACCGTGGGCGAGCCTATCAATGAAGAAGCATGGCATTGGTACAAAGACCAGATCGGGAAAGGTAAATGCCCCATCACCGATACCTGGTGGCAAACCGAGACCGGTGGCATCATGATAGCGCCCATCGCGGGCATCACGCCTGAAAAACCAGGCTACGCCACGCTCCCGCTTCCCGGCATTCAGCCCATACTCGTGGACGAAACCGGGAAAGAGATCGAAGGGAACGGTGTGAACGGGAACCTCTGCATCAAGTTCCCATGGCCCGGCATGATACGCACTACTTATGGCGATCATGAACGTTGCCGCACCACGTATTTCTCCACTTACGAAAATCTTTACTTCACCGGCGACGGCTGTCTCCGTGACGAAGACGGTTATTACCGCATCACCGGCCGCGTGGACGATGTGCTGAACGTAAGCGGTCACCGCATTGGCACCGCCGAAGTGGAAAACGCGATCAATATGCACGCGGGTGTAGTGGAAAGCGCGGTGGTAGGTTACCCGCACGAGATCAAAGGCCAGGGTATTTATGCATTTGTGATCGCTGAAAAGCAGGTGAAAGACCCGGAGCTTACCCGGAAAGACATCATGCAGACAGTATCCCGCATCATCGGCCCTATTGCCAAACCGGACAAGATCCAGTTTGTGAGCGGCCTTCCCAAAACACGCTCAGGCAAGATCATGCGCCGCATCCTGCGCAAAATTGCCGAAGGTGAAATGGACAATCTCGGCGATACCACTACCCTCCTCGATCCCGCTGTTGTAGAAGAGATCAAGACAGGCAGGTTGTAATTATCCGTTAGAACATATAAAGGGTTTCAAGGTCGCAAGGCTTTGAAACCCTTTTTTATTCATTTCGTATTAAAAAATAAACGGCTGCTCCTTTTTCAGGAACAACCGTTTTCTTATTTTCCATATCCGCGGTTACGGCCGTATCACCACGGGCGTTCCCACTTTCACGACATCATAAATTTCATTGATATCTCCATTCTTCAGGCTCACACATCCAAGCGTCCAGTTGATGCGCTGGTCCACATAATTGTCGCGGATGCCGGAGGCGTACTCCACACCGTGCAACCCAATACCCCCGCCGATATCCGCGCCGCGCGATATCTGGCCGGTGGCCTGGCGCTGCTGGAATTTTGAATACGATTCGGCGTTGGGATAATCCAGCAGCAGGAACCGGCTCCACCGGTTGTCATACCGCTTGGAGAGGATGCGGAAAGTGCCGTCGGGAGTCCGTTTGTCTCCCTGCATAAATTTATCCGCGGTTGTATTACTGCCGAATACAACTTTGTAGATCTTGATCAATGTCACGTCTTCATAAACGTACATACGATAGTCGCTTTTATCGACGAGCAGGAAAACCTTGTCCACATCTATCCTGGAAGGGTTCAGCCTAACGGAATACAGGTCGGAAATATTGTGCTCAAACGCAAAAAGCGGTAATACGACAATCAGAAAGCAATAGCGCCACATGGTAACATAGGTGGTTTATCGATTTCTAGAACGGCGGAGAAACTGTGAATATTGTGTTAAAAAAATGAGACGCGGCCAGCGCGTCTCATTCCTCTATTTTTATTGGCCGCAAAGATCAGTAACCGAAGATTTCCTCCAGCGATACTTTCTGTACTTCCCCGTATTTCTTCAGATCATCGAGGCTCACTTTTTTCTCGGAAGCCAGGATGCAGTAGGAATAAGGTTTACCCGCAATATTTTGTTGGTGGAGTTTTTTCACGTCATCAAATTTCAGGTTGTCCACCGTTTCGTACACGTTCTTACGGATATCCGTATCCAGCCCGAGTTTCTGCGCATTGAGGTAGCTGAACACGATGCCGTCCTGCGTGATCCTTTCTGTTTCCAGGTCTTTTTTGAGGCTGCTGCGCGCGGTCTCAAAATTCTTTTCGGATTCGGGAATCACATTCAGCAGTTCGTTCATACCGGCGATCGCTTCGTTGATCTTGTCCGCCTGGCTGCCTACGTAGGCGAGCATGGCGTAACGGTCTGCTTTTTTATTGGGCTGTGCGTATACCGCGTAAGTGGAATATGCCAGCGCTTTGGATTCACGGATGGTCTGGAACACGATGGAGCCCATACCGCCGCCGAAATAATTGTTAAACAGGTTCACCACGGCGGACTGACCCGGGTCAAATACATCGCCGTTGCGCACCCAGTTCACTTCCGCCTGCACCATGTCGTAATCGGCAAACAACACTTTGTTATTCGCCATCACGGTTTTTTCAAACTTCAGCTGCGGCATGTCTTCTTTGAACGAGCCGGGCTGCTGGTGCAGTTTGGTGATCTTCGCGGAAGCGGTGCTCAGTTCATCCGGGCCGTAGTAGATCACCGTATGACGGTAAGCAGGCAGCTCATGCAGGATGGCCACCAGTTCCGCCGCGGTAAGGCTGTTCAGCTCCTCGGTGCTCAACTGGTTATTGAACGGATTTTTCGCGCCATATGTTGCGTAGGAGCGCAGGCCGCTCAGGATCTGGGCTTTGTTCAGCTTGTTGTCCGAACGTGCTTTCTGCATCCTGTTCTTCATGCCCGCCAATACCTGTTCGTCTGCTTTGCAGTTATTGATCAGGTGGTCGAACAGTTCAACGGCTTTGTCAAAGTTTTCCTGCAAGCCCGTAATGGAAATTGTGGTTTCCTCGTTGCCGGGTTGTACGCTGAAGTTGCAGGCGATGTTGTAAAACTGTTTGCTGATCTCTTCGGAAGAGTATTTATCCGTACCGAGGTATTGCAGGTATTGCGCGGCCAGCGGCAGTTTTTTGTTGTTCCAGCTGCCCATGTTGAAACGGTAGTAGAGGCGGAACAGGCCGTTGTCTTTGTTCTGCACATACAACAGGTCCGCATTACCGGCTTTGCCTTTCTGGATGTCTTTGTTATAATCCAGCCACTGGGGTTTCACAGCGGTTTCAGGCATGTCCGCTACTTTTTTCAGGAACTCGGACTGTGCGTCGCGGTTCACTTCCACCGGGGTGATCGGCGGTTTTTCCACTTTCACGATGCTTTTGTCCTCGCCTTTGCGTTTGTACAGCAGCACGTAATTGTTCGCCAGGTATTTATTGGCGAAGTCCATGATCTGCTTTTTGGTCACCTTGCTCATATCCTCGATGTAGGCCACATCGTACAGCCAGTTCTGGCCGCGGTGTTTGATAAAGGCGTCCATCAGGCTGTTCGCGCGGTTGCCGTTGCTTTCCAGGCCTTGTATCTCGAACAGCTTGAAGTTATTCACTATCGCGGTGATCAGGCTTTCGTCAAATTCGCCTTTGCGCAGGATATCCACCTGTGCAAGCAGGAGGTCTTTCACGTCGTCCAGCGACTGGCCTTGTTTGGCGCGGCCGCTCAGGGCAAATACGGTATAATCTTTCCAGGGCAGGGTGCTTACGCCGGCGCCCAGTACTTTCTGTTGTTTGTTGAGGTTCAGGTCCAGCAGGCCGGCTTTACCATTGGACAGTATTTGCGACAATACTGTGAGCACTACCGCATTTTTGGTGTCCAGCGCGCCGGACATTCGGTATGCAATGTTCACGTTCTCCGCGTCAGGCCCGAACACTTCTTTCACGATGGGGCTGGTGATGAGCTTTTCCACCGGGGCTTTGTATTCCACCACCGGCTTTTTCTGCATGTAGGAAAACGCTTCGTCGATGCGTTTGATCACATAATCCGGGTCGAAGTCGCCGGCCATTACGATGGCCATGTTGTTCGGCACGTAATATTCGTTGTAAAACTTGCGGATAGCGACGAGCGACGGGTTTTTGAGGTGATCAACAGTACCGATGGTGGACTGCTGGCCGTAGTTGTGGGTCGGGAACAGGGTGGCCAGCATGGTTTCATACATCTTGCGGCCGTCATTGTCCAGCCCACGGTTCTTTTCTTCATATACAGCTTCCAGTTCCGTATGGAAGATGCGGAACACGGGATCTTTGAAACGCTCCGCCTGCACGGCCAGGAACTTGTCCACGGCGGTGGAGGGAATGTCTTCCTCGTACACGGTTTCTTCCACCCAGGTATGGGCATTGGTGCCCTGGGCGCCCATATTGGTCATCATTTTATCGTACTCGTTGGCGATCGCGTATTTGGCGGCGAGGCCGGAGATACTGTCTATCTGGTGGTAAACGGCTTTACGCGCGTCCGCACCGGTGGTTTTGTTGTATTTGTCGTACAGGTTGGTGATCTGGTCCAGGTAGGGTTTTTCTTTGGTCCAGTCCAGCGATCCGAAGTGGGTGGTGCCTTTAAAGAGCAGGTGCTCCAGGTAGTGGGCAAGGCCGGTATGGTCTTTCGGATCGTTGTTGCTGCCGGCGCGTACGCCAATGAGGGTTTGGATGCGCGGGTCTTTTTTATTGACGCTGAGCATCACGGTCAGGCCGTTTTTAAGGGTGTAAAAGCGGGCCTGCATGGGGTCTCCGGAAATATAACGGTAGGAATATCCTCCGGAGGAGGCTTCTTTCCATTCGTGTTTTGACTGGGCTTTGCCCTGAAGGGAAGCGGCAAGTACCAGGACGAGGAACAGGTGGATAATTCTCATACAGTTGGTTTGAAGATTTTCAAACCAAATATAAAAATGCGCAGCCACATTCGGTGTTGAAACCGGGAAAATATGTGTCCCGACGGGATGAACGGTCAAAAAATGCCTTTGTGACCGGTTACCGGTGCATCAGGCTGGTAGCGAACACGCGATGGGGCACCAGGGGGCTTGCGGCAGTTTGGAAAACCGAATCCATTTTGATGTACAGTACATGGTAATGATTGGTAACGTACAGGTTATGATCGCCGTGATAAGCCTGAAAAAGGCTGTCCGGCATGTAAACCAGGGATTCAGTGGCCTGGGGAACAGGTAATTTGGGGGTGCTTCCGGGGATGTTCACTTCGGCCGCGGGGCTTGCAGTTTCGCTCAGTTCCGTAGGATTGACCGGTAATTTCAATTTGCTTGCATGCATAAACACAATACCACTCACGACAGCAACAAATGACAAGATGGATCTCATACTTCTCAAGTTTGGTTGTGTACAGTTTTAATAGGATAACTCAAATCACAGGATTGTTACCCAACCTATTCATACTTTTCTGGTTTCCTTACTTTTTGCTTTTTATACGGGCTGTAAAGGTAAGTATTAGAATCCGTTAAACCGAAAACCGACTGAAAAAGGGTACTGTTCCAGCCCGTAATCGTGCAACGGGGTTAATGCGAAATTACTGTACAGTTTGATGGGTCCGTAAGCGACCTCGCCGGTAAGGCCAAACCTCCACTTATTCAGGCTGAAATCATCCGTCAGTCTCACTTTCCCGCGTTCTTCGCTCACCTGTTTGGTACGGGACTTAAGCAGGTAACCGCCCTGAACACCTAAACTTACTTCAAAACTCCTGCCAGGCCTTGCCGGGTTGGAATTAAAGTTCAGCATCAGTGGTATAGAAACATATTGAGCGAACAGTTTGTTCTTGGAGAAATCCACCGAGTCGCGGATAACAGTGGTGGAATAGCCGGGTACGTAAGTAATATTACGCGCAAAGCGGTAGTTATTCATCTCCAGGCCCAGGGCGTAGATCAGGTTCAGCTTGTGTTTCACCAGATTCAGCCTTTGCATGATCACCCACACGTTGAAGTTGATCGACTTGGAGGGTATGAGCTTAAACTCCGCAGGGGACAAAGGTTCACTGGCCATCCTTGGGGCGAAATTATTCAGCGCCTGACCGGAATAATCGAAACTTTTGTTCGCATACGACTGAATATAGCTTCCCCCCGGATAGTATTGCTGACCGTTCCCCGGGTGCAGGGACATGATCATCGCGGCGGGGTAGTCGCTTTTGTCACGGTAATTGTTAAAGCCAAGGTCCAGCACCAGCCATTTGGTATGGAGGTTCTTTTTCAGCTTCTGGCGGGCATAGGCCGTGTCCTGGTAGGCTTTGAAAACACTCTTCCCCTCGGCGGTTTTTCCCTTTACGATGATCAATCCCTTGATCTGTATGGTATCTATAGCCGCCTGTTGGGCGAAAGCGCCCGCAGACAGGAAGATGGTAAGGAGGGTGAGTAAAATTCTATACTTCATATGACTGTGCCGTTTTAGACGGTCCGTTATTTATTGGTATTCCTTTTTCTTGAAAATAATTTGGCCACGTTCGTCACTTTATCCAACACTTTGCTTTCCAGCCCGTTGCCTGTCACTGACATGATCAGCTCTCCCGGCTCTTTTGCGGGGGGCGGGGTGGCGAGCGCGGCGGCGGCCTGTATATCGATGGATGGCTTGTTGTTCATAGCCAGCACTGTTTCGTTCTCTTTCACTTTCGGGATGCTGTTTGCCAGGTCCGTGCTCACAGCCGGGCGGGCGGCGGGGTCCTGTGCAGCCTGTGTGCGGAGGCTGGAAAGGTCCGCGGCGGCAACGGACTGTTCCGGTTCGCGGGTGGAAACAGTTTCCGTATTGTTCACATTATTGGAAGACGCCTGGGCCAATGTGGGGCGGGAAGGCGCCGGTGTGTTGCTTTGCTCTTCAGCGGCTGTATTCGTACGCTCCTGCACCAGCTGGTCGGCATCGGGCTGTGCGGTGTTTTCATTCCCGGAAGCGCCCGGTGTGTTTGCCTGCGGTGCGGCCGGAACCGGTTCATTCCCTGCCGGGGCGGGGGAAGGTTTGGCAGCGGCGAACTGCGGAGCGGCGGTATCTTCCTGGTTAAAGGTATTCCTCAGCAGGAAAAGGGAGCCGGCCAGCATAGCGGCTGCGGCCCACCAGTAAGCGGGGCGCATGCGTACAGTACGGGTGGCGGTATGGCGGTAAAGGGACGGTTTGTTCTCAAAACGAACGGACAGGTCGGGCACCAGGCGGGTCTTTTCCCAAACGGCCAGTTCCTGCCGGAGCTGCGGGTGCGCTTCCATAAAATGCTCCAGCTCTCTGGCGGCTGTTGCATCCAGCTCACCGTCCATATAGCTGAGCAGCTGGCTTTCGTAGTTTTCTTCGGACAGCTGGCTACTCCTGTAAAGAGCAGCTTTGCTGTTGAAAACCAGGTCTTCCGGCTGCAGGCGGGTAGCCATCAGCTGGTCCAGTTCCGTGCGGAGGTGCGGGTGCTGGTCAAGGAAAAGCTCCAGCGCCAGGGTTTCCTCCGGCGTCAGCTCCCCGTCTACATAACTGTAGAGGAACTCTTCGTAGTTTGATATGTGAATGTCTGTTGACATAAAAGACTGATTTTGAATACCTTTTCTTAAATCACGTTTTCCATTTTCACGAGATATTCCTTGAGGTGGGCCCTTGCCCTGTGCAGGTAAACCTTCACCTGCGAGGGGTTGAGCTTCATGATCTCCCCTATTTCTTCGTAGCTGTACCCTTCGTAGTCCTTGAGGACGATCAGGGACCGCTGTACATCACTAAGCCGGTTCAGCGCTTTCTCTATAATGGCCCTGGCATTGTGTATTTTCTGTTCCGTCACCTTTGCTTCTTCCCTGAATTCTTCCACCAGCGACACTCTTTTCACTTTCCGCACATGATCGATCATATTATGGTACGCTACGGTAAACAGGTAACTTTTGGCCTTTTCGAAAGGCACATCATTACAATGTTTCCATAATATTTCAAACGCATTCTGTACTACATCCCTGGCATCTTCCGTGTGTTCCAGGTTTTTGACGATAAAACGGAAGAGATTATCGCTATACAGATCCACGCATTTGTTGTACTCCTTTTCCGTCATCCGGCGATAGGTTCTTTAGAGTGCTAATTTCCGACAAATTGTTGATAGCGCCGCCTTTCCCTTCGGAACAGGACCGGAACGGCCGTGTTATCACCAGTTTCATGACAGAAATTCCACTATACGCCACGCTTTAAACGATACCCCGCTCAGCAACAACCAGGGTATCAGCGCACCTTTAGCGGCCGCCTGACGGACATTCAGCCTCCCTGCAGCGTTTACGGCCGGGGAAATTGAAGGCGGACAGAACAAACCACCGGATCATGGGGCGAACAGTACTTTTCGTCATAATCTACCGTCTATGATAATTGTATGACGCAAACCGGCAAACAAATGTTACACCTCGGTCAAACTTTTTATCCTTAGGGCAATTACCCGCCCTACCCTGTTTAAAGCTTGATACATTTATTGCCCTAACTTTGTTAGTGACAGACAAAAACACTCAAACTCATGAACCAAAATTTCATCAAACGTTTACAAACCGAGCTGGATGAAATCAATAATGCCGGGCTGTATAAACGGGAAAGGATCATTACCTCGGAGCAGGGCGCGGAAATTACCGTAGGCGGTAAGACCGTGATCAACCTCTGCGCCAATAACTATCTTGGCCTTTCCTCCCACCCGAAAGTGGTGTCGGCAGCCAAAGAAGCCATTGATACTCACGGCTACGGCATGAGCAGCGTCCGTTTCATCTGCGGCACGCAGGACATTCACGCCGAGCTGGAAAAAAAGATATCCAAATTCCTCGGCACCGAGGATACCATCCTGTACGTGGCTGCTTTTGACGCGAACGGCGGGGTATTCGAGCCCCTGTTCTCCGAGCAGGACGCCATCATTTCCGACGCCCTCAACCATGCTTCCATCATAGACGGGGTGCGCCTTTGCAAGGCCCAGCGCTTCCGTTACGAACATAACAACATGGCAGACCTGGAAGCCAAACTCCAGGAAGCCTCCGGCGCCCGCAGCCGCATTATCGTGACAGACGGCTCTTTCAGCATGGACGGCACCATCGCCCAGCTGGACAAGATCTGCGACTTGGCGGATAAATACGACGCCATCGTGATGAGCGACGAAAGCCACAGCAGCGGTTTCCTGGGCAAAACAGGCCGCGGCACCCACGAATACCGCGGCGTGATGGGCCGGGTAGACATTATCACCGGCACCCTCGGCAAGGCCCTCGGCGGCGCTTCCGGCGGCTTCACCAGCGGTAAAAAAGAAGTGATAGACATGCTCCGCCAGCGCAGCCGCCCCTATCTTTTCTCCAACTCCGTGGCCCCCAGCATCGTAGGCGCTTCCATCGCCGTGCTGGACATGCTCAGCGACACCACCGAGCTGCGCGACAAACTGGAATTCAACACCCGCTACTTCCGGGAAAAAATAACCGCCGCCGGCTTCGACATCAAACCCGGTGACCATCCCATTGTGCCGGTAATGCTCTACGACGCCAAGCTGAGCCAGGAATTTGCGGACAAACTCCTCCAGGAAGGCATTTATGTGATCGGGTTCTTCTTCCCGGTAGTGCCCAAAGGCCAGGCCCGCATCCGCGTGCAGCTGAGCGCCGCGCATACGCAGGCCCACCTGGACAAGGCCATTGCCGCCTTTACCAAAGTAGGGAAAGAACTGGGCGTGCTGAAAACCGCCGCGCACGTTTAAAAAGTACCAGCCGGGACTTCCCCGCCCTGATAGTATTTTCTTAAAAACGGCAGGATATACGAGGGATATAGGATCGTCGAACCATCGTCGAAGGAGAGTCGAAGGAGAAAAACTTGAAAATAGTATCAGATTGGGGAAAGAATACACGGTTTTGAGGGTTATGCTAAAACCTTCATGTTCAAAAAGTACCATACCCATTATAATGATGACGGGCGAAAACAAACGCCCGTCATTCTTTTTTATACGCGCTTAGCTTACTTTTGCCCCGTCTAACAAAAAACTTGAATACAGATGAAATTGCCCGGCCTGCTGCTGCTGACCATCGCCATCCTTTTCGGCGCCTGCTCTCCAAACAATGTGAAAGATGCTAAAGAATGGGAGAAATATTTCGCCAAACATAAACTGGAAGGCACTTTCATGATGTTTGACAATGGCCAGGGCTCCTTTAAAGTATATAACATCGACCGGGCAAAGCAACGTTTCAGCCCGGCTTCCACTTTTAAAATATTTAACTCCCTCACCGCGCTTCATACCGGCGCGGCCAGCGATACCAATATGGTCATCCGCTGGGACAGCATCGTGCGGCCGGACACTCCCTGGAACCATGATCTGACCATGGCGCAGGCTTTCCGCGTTTCCTCCGTGCCTTATTTCCAGGAAATAGCCCGCCGCATCGGCAAAGACACCATGCAGACCTGGCTGGACTCCGTGGGTTATGGCAATAAAAAGATCAGCAAAATAGATACCTTCTGGCTGGACAACTCCCTCCAGATATCGCCGGACGAGCAGCTGGGATTCGTGAAACAGTTGTATTTCAACCAGTTACCCTACCAGAAACGCGCCCAACAGCTGGTTTGCGGCATGATGATCCGGGAAAAGACAGACAAATACATTTTCGCCTGGAAAGGCGGCTGGGGCATCTCCGGCAAAAAACATATCGGCTGGCTGGTAGGCTGGATCGAGGAGAACCTGCATCCCACCTTTTTTGTGCTGAACTTCGAAACAGAAGATCCGAACCCGGATATCGAGGGAATGCGCCTGGAGATCACCCGCAATATCCTGGCGGAAGAAGGTTTTTTTAAAGGCGAAAGATAGGCTGCTGTTAAAAAACTCCTAAATCATTTCAAAACACCCTTGTAATACGTTATAAAAAAATTATTTTTGAACTGCTCCCCGGCATGAGCCGGGGTTGTCGTTTTAACCATGTTAAGATTTCAACATACTGAATACCTCTGGGCTTTTGCCCTGCTGATCATACTGGTGCTGGCCTTTGCCTGGGTAACCTGGTGGAAACGCCGGTCCATCCGCCGTATGGGCGATCCCGTAATGGTGGAAAAACTCTTCAGCGGGTATTCCCGCCGCCTTTTCACCTTCAAGTTCCTGCTCCTTTTCATCGCCTTCTTTTTTGGTGTGATCGGGCTGGCGAACCTGCAAAAGGGCAGCCGGGTGGATAAGATCACCCGCAAAGGCGTGGATGTGATCATTGCGCTGGACGTGAGCAAAAGCATGCTGGCCACGGATGCCAAGCCGGACCGGCTTACCCGCGCCAAACAGCTGGTGACCAGGCTGATGGAAAAGCTGGACAACGACCGTGTAGGCCTGGTGGTTTTTGCCGGCAACGCCTATCTCCAGATGCCCCTCACCATCGATTATTCCGCCGCGAGGATGTACCTGGGCAGCATCACCCCGGACCTCATTCCCCGCCAGGGTACCGAGATCAACGAAGCCATCCGCGTATCAGACGAGGCATTTAATAAAAAAGAACGCAAACATAAAGCCCTCATCATCATTTCCGATGGCGAGGACCATAACGAAGGCGCCATCAACGAAGCGAAAAAAGCACTGGAAAACGGCGTGGTGATCAATACCGTCGGTATCGGCTCCCCCACCGGCTCGCCCCTCCCCGATCCTGAAACGGGCGGGCTGAAAAAAGATAATGAGGGCAACACCGTGGTATCCAAACTCAATGAAGACGCGCTCAAATCCCTCGCCTCCACCGGCAAAGGCATGTACCTGCACCTCATGAACAATACGGACGAAGTGGTGGATGCGCTGGCGGATAAGATCGACAAGATGGAGCAGAAAGAATTCGGCGAGAACGTATTTACCGATTACAACAGTTATTTCCAATACTTCCTGGGCATCTGCCTGATACTGATACTGCTGGAGTTTTTTGTGCCGGAAGGCCGTAAAAAAAGAGCGGAAGATGCAGATATGCCGGGGCTTAAAACCGTGGAAGCAAAATGAGGAAACATATTTTTCATATAACCCTTGCCGTTATAACGCTGCTATCCGTACAGATGCAGGCGCAGGCACAGGAAGGCACCAGTAAACTGATCCGCCAGGGCAACGCCCAGTACAAAAAGCAGCAGTATGCCGATGCCGAAGCCAGCTACAAAAAAGCGCTGGAGCGGAACAACAAGTCCGTTGAAGGAAATTACAATCTCGGTAATTCCCTCTACGAACAAAAACGTTTCGACGCCGCCCGCCAGCAATATTCCAACACCATCAAATCTGCCACCGGCAAAGAAGTGAAGGCGGACGCCAGCTACAACATCGGCAACTCTTTTATGGAAGATAAAAAGTGGGAAGAAAGCATCAAAAATTATAAGACCTCCCTCAAAGCCAATCCCCATGACGAGCAGGCCCGCTACAACCTGGCCTATGCGCAGGCTATGCTGAAAAAACAGCAGCAGCAGGGCGGCGGCAAAGATGATAAAGAGAACAAAGACAAACAGAAAGATCAGAAAGATAAAAAGGACCAGGAGAAAAAAGAGCAGGAGAAAAAGGATCAGAAACAGAACCAGGACGAGCAGAAAGAACAGGACAAAGATCAGCAGCAACAGCCGCAGCCCAAGCCCAGCAAACTGACGCCGGAAGAGGCCAAACGCCTGCTGCAAAATCTTGCGCAGCAGGAAAAGAAACTCCAGGAAGATAAAATGAAAAAGGTGAAAGGCACACCCGGCTCCGTTGAGAAGGACTGGTAAGTTATCATCATCTCTTTAACCGCATAAAAAACCCGCTCTAAAAAAGGGCGGGTTTTTATTTCTACTTTCCTTTCCAAATAAAAAACGCGTCCTAAACGCGTCAAAAGCATGGGTTCCGTTAAAACGAGAATGTAAAATTACTCCGCATTTACCCTCCCGGTTTGGACAAAGGGAAGATTAACTGGTATTATTTGAACATTGTTTCCCTGAATTCGTGGGGGGAGGTGCCGGCATGGTTCCGGAAAAAGCGGCTGAAATAAGCCGGATCTTCAAATCCCAGTTCATAACAGATCTCTTTTACGCTACGGTTGCTGAAAGCCAGCTGGCGCTTCGCTTCGAGTACGAGGCGGTCGTGCACCATATCTGTCACCGTTTTACTGATGGCGTCCCGCGTGATCTCGTTCAACCGTTTGGGCGTAAGTGAGAACTGCTGTGCGTAAAATCCCGCCTGGTGCTCCATCCTGAAATGTTTGTCCACCAGCCTGCGCAGCTGGATGATCCGGGGATCGTGGTTCAGGAGGGCGGGCGAATTGGCCACATTGTGTTTTTTCTCCCGCTCGGCCAGCAGCAGGAAAGCGTTCAGGTAATGTTTGATCACGCTGCTGCTGCTGCCTTCGAACTGTGCGGACAGTTCCTGCCGCATGAGCGTGATGATCATTCCCAGGTTTTCCGCCGAAGGTTTGCTGATAAAGATGGGGGCGTACTCCTGCGAGTCGTCGAACAGGGTGGTGAAATCGTATAATGTCTCGCGTTCGTGTTTATTGGTAAAGTAAAATTTCTCGGTGAACGTGATGCTGAACCCGAAGATGCCTTTAGCGGGCAACTGGTGCACCTGGCCGGGCCTCAGCAGGAAGATCGTGTTATTTTTCAGCTCATAGGTCACGAAGTCCACGATATGATCGCCCGCGGCTTTGGTGAACCACAGTATCTGGAAATCGTGATGCCGGTGGGGAATGCCCGCCAGTTCCGTTTTGAAGCTCTCCAGCTCGAACACGCTGAATTGCCCGGTAAGAGGTAATTGTTGATAGGGTATGGTATCCACGGTAATATTTTGCTGCATTGTTAGGTTAAATAGCTGGTTACAAACAAATTGACGCGATAAAACTAGGGAAATTAACGCCGTGTGCGTTACCGCTCATATAAAATAACAAAATATGAGCAGGATGGATCGGGGAATAATTTGCTTAATTTTGTTGAACAACTTAGATATCAATTTCATGCAATTATATTGCCCTTCACTGACAAAATACGAGCGCCTGGCCACACTGGAAGTTAAAGTGGGGGACCTTACCATCGGGAATTTTAACCCCATCCGCATTCAGACGATGACAACTACAGACACCATGGATACCAAAGGCACCGTGGAACAGTCTATCCGTTGTATCGAAGCCGGCGCGGAGCTGGTGCGCATTACCGCCCCCAGCAAAACTGAAGCGGAGAACCTGCTGAATATCAAAAACGAATTACGTAAAAGAGGTTATAACACCCCACTGGTGGCGGATATCCACTTCACGCCCAATGCCGCCGAAGTGGCCGCCCGCATCGTTGAAAAAGTGCGTGTGAACCCGGGCAATTACGTGGATAAAAAGAAATTTGAACTGCTGGAATACACCGATGCCGAATACCAGGAAGAGATAGACCGCATCCGCGAACGTTTCACACCACTGGTGAACATCTGCAAAGAATACGGTACGGCCATGCGCATCGGCACAAACCACGGTTCCCTCAGCGACCGCATCATGAGCCGCTATGGCGATACCCCCATGGGAATGGTGGAAAGCGCCATGGAATTCCTCCGCATCGCGGAAGACCTGCATTACCGGAACATCGTGCTGAGCATGAAAGCCAGCAATCCCCAGGTAATGGTACAGGCCTACCGCCTGCTGGTGAACACGATGCAGCAGGAGCTGGGCCACTGTTATCCCCTTCACCTGGGCGTTACCGAAGCCGGCGACGGGGAAGACGGCCGCATTAAATCTGCCGTGGGCATCGGCACCCTCCTGGAAGACGGTGTGGGCGACACGATCCGCGTATCTCTCACGGAAGACCCGGAATTTGAACTGCCCGTATGCCGCGATATCGTAAAACGTTATACCAGCCGCATTTCCCACGCACCCATCCAGCCGCTCACCGATCCGGCCAAACTGCCTTATTCCCCCTTCAACTTTGCCAAAAGGGAAAGCATCGCGGTGGACAATATCGGGGGCAAACAGGTGCCCGTTGTAGTGGCGGACCTCAGCCACCTCCACACCATCACCCACCACGACCTTCGCGGTATCGGTTATCACTACGACGAAACCACCGACAAATGGAACATTGGCGATGCCGCCGCGGATTATATCTTCACCGGGGATCATGTGCTGCCATTCGCTTTGCCGGGCACGCTGAAGGTGATCGTACAACATCCGGCATGGCTGCACGCGGAAGATAAAGAGAAGTATTTCCCCTACCTGGACGTACACGGCTACCAGGCCGCCGCCAAAGAAGGCCGTCTTGCAAAGATGAACTTCGTGGCCGCTCATGCGGACGACTTCGGCACGCCTGCATTCACCACATTCCTGGAAACGCTCCGCACGGCGCAGGACGTGATACCGGTGCTCTATTCCAATTCCGCCCACGCGATGGCCATGGTAAGGCGCGCGTTGATCGCCATGATGGAGCAACAAATTGCCCAACCGGTTGTTTTAATGTGCAACAGCGGTCATGATAACGCGGAAGACGACCTGGTCCACTACGCCACCGAAACCGGCGCGCTGCTGCTGGACGGCTTTGGCGAAGGCCTCTGGCTGAAGGCCCTGCCTGAGCAGTCGCTGAACAGGCAGCCGGGCAGTGTAAAAGAATCGCTGGAACTGATCAACAACATTGCTTTTGGTATCCTCCAGGCCACCCGCTCCAGGATCTCCAAAACGGAATATATCTCCTGCCCTTCCTGTGGCAGGACGCTCTTTGACCTGCAGGAAACAACCGCCCGCATCCGCGCGGTGACCAATCACCTCAAAGGCGTGAAGATCGCCATCATGGGCTGTATCGTGAACGGGCCCGGTGAAATGGCCGACGCGGACTTCGGCTACGTGGGCAGCGGCGTGGGCAAGATCACGCTGTACCGCGGTAAGGAAGTAGTAAAACGCGGCCTCAGCAGCGATGTAGCCGTGAAAGAACTGATCAACCTGATCAAGGATAACGGGATGTGGGTAGATGTGAAAGAAACCGTTTTAATCCAGGGGTAACGATATTAAACGAATAACAGGTAAAAAAGCGGGCCGTCCCGGGGCAAGCCCGGGACAGCCCTAAAACTGTAACTGGGGTTAACAGAACAGTGTGTACCTTAACTTTTCTTAATTCTGAACTGCTTATTTGGGGTTAAATGCAATCCTTAAGCATGTCACAAAACTACTACCCTCCAGAGGGTATATCAAGCGTAGTTTTACGCAATTTGCTGCGTATTTCCCCTGTAAATCAACTTATTGCTATAATACTATTTTCCCTGTCCTCAAAAGTTTGGTATCCAGATTGCGGTAATTCCTTTACAAACCAAATTGTGATTTATGAAGAACCTGCTATATGCCGGAGGGCTTATTCTACTCGTTGCCTGCGGCCCCAACACCTCGCAAAACACTGTTACCCGGGAGGAGGAACAGGCGGACACTACCAATGAAGTGGTGAACTTCCAGAAAGACGTTGTGGTCACGCCTTTGAGCGGTTATTTTGTCAAAAACACAGTCAAACAATCCGATAGTATTGCCTGCTGGGTGATCAACGATGCGCAGGAGATGAAAGACGTGTTTGGAATGGCTAAAACCGTTTCCAATACGATCGATACCGTGGATTTCAGCAGTCATTTGCTCACGGCGGTTACGCTCAGGCTCAGTAGTCTTGAACAGAAAATAGAACTGAGCAGCAGCAAACAGGATGGCAATACGGTGGAATTACATTTCATCATTATGGAAGAAGGAGAGCCCAGATCGTTTACCAGTGCCATGGCCTGGCTGGGAGCGATTCCGAAAACAGGTGTGAAGACTGTGAAGTTCTATAAGGGAGATCAGTTGATCAAGCGGGTGGATGTGAGTGATGAGAATCGATAGATAACATTATAAAAAAAGCTGACCTGGCAGGTCAGCTTTTTTATTGTCAGTTATTGATTACATATCATATTCAAGGTTTGGCCGCAACCATCTCTCTGCTTCTTCAACGGGCCAGCCTTTACGCTCCGCGTAATCTTCCACCTGGTCTTTTTCGATCTTACCGAGGCCGAAGTATCTTGACTGGGGGTTTGCGAAATACCAGCCGCTAACGCTTGCCGCGGGATACATCGCGAGCGATTCGGTGAGCGTGATGCCGGTGGCCTCCGTTGCGCTGAGCAGGTCGAAAAGTTTGTATTTCTCCGTATGCTCCGGGCAGGCCGGGTAACCGGGTGCGGGGCGGATGCCGAGATATTCTTCTTTGATCAGGTCTTCGTTGGAAAGATGTTCGTCCGTCGCATATGCCCAGAATTCTTTACGCACGCGTTCGTGCAGCAGTTCGGTGAAGGCTTCGGCAAGACGGTCTGCCAGGGCTTTCAGCATAATGCTGCTATAATCGTCATGTTCTTTTTTGAATCGCTCCAGGTGCTCCTCGATGCCTTCGCCCGCGGTAACGGCAAAGCCGCCAATGTAGTCCTGTTTTTTTGTTTCAGCGGGAGCTATATAATCCGCAAGGCTGATATTCGGCTGGCCTGGCGCCTTTTTGATCTGCTGGCGCAGGAACTCCAGGGGCACTTCCGCGCCGTCTATGGCCGTAACTGTCACCGTGTCGTCCGCTGTGGCATTGGCCGGGAATAGACCGATCACTGCTCTTGCTCTCAGCCATTTTTCATCGATCAGTTTTTTCAACATGTCCTGCGCATCGTTGAAGAGACGGGTGGCTTCTTTGCCCACTACTTCGTCTGTAAGTATCTGCGGGAATTTGCCGTGCAGTTCCCAGGCAATGAAGAAAGGCTGCCAGTCGATGTATTTCGCGATCTCGCCGAGATCGTAGTTGTCAAATACCTGTGTTCCCAGCTGTGCGGGCTTCACGGGGTTAAACGCGGCCCAGTCGATTGTCACTTTCTGTTTACGGGCTTCCGCAATGGGATGGTATTGTTTAACGGGACGTTTGTTCCTGAACTGGTCATTCAGTTTTACGTATTCTTCTTTTACGTCTGTGAGGAAGTTTTTGCTGAGCGCTTTGTTCAGCAGGTTGCCCGTCACGGTCACGCTGCGTGAAGCGTCCAGTACGTGCACCACACCGTTTTCATACTCCGGCGCGATCTTCACGGCCGTATGCGTACGGGAGGTAGTGGCGCCGCCGATCAGCAGCGGGATGTTGAACTGCTGGCGTTTCAGTTCGCGCGCGATGTGCACCATTTCATCAAGGCTGGGCGTGATGAGGCCGCTGAGGCCGATGATGTCCACTTTCTGTTCGCGTGCGGCCTGTAATATTTTTTCCGCGGGTACCATTACACCAAGGTCGATGATGTCGTAGCCGTTACAGCCGAGTACCACGCCTACAATGTTTTTACCGATGTCGTGCACGTCGCCTTTAACGGTGGCGAGCAATATTCTCCCGGCGGACTTGATCTCTCCGCCGTTCTTCGCCTGTAGTTCCAGTTTTTCAGCCTCGATGAAAGGCGTGAGCACAGCTACGGATTTTTTCATCACGCGGGCGCTTTTTACTACCTGCGGGAGGAACATTTTACCGCTGCCGAAAAGATCGCCTACGATGTTCATGCCATCCATCAGCGGTCCTTCGATCACTTCAAGCGGGCGGGGATATTTCTGGCGGGCTTCTTCAGTATCCAGTTCGATATAATCAGTGATGCCGTTCACCAGGGCGTGGCTGAGCCTTTGCTCTACCGTGCCGTTGCGCCAGGCTTCATCTTTTTCAATCACTTTTCCCTTGGCCTTTACGGTTTCCGCAAACGAGATGAGGCGTTCGGTGGCGTCTTCGCGGCGGTTCAGGATGGCGTCTTCACAAAGCTCACGCAGCTGCGGTTCGATCTCGTCGTAGATCTGGATCATACCGGCGTTTACGATACCCATATCCAGCCCGGCCCTGATGGCGTGGAACAGGAACACCGCGTGCATAGCTTCGCGCACGGCGTCGTTGCCCCTGAAGGAGAAAGATACGTTGCTCACACCGCCGCTGATCTTGGCGAGGGGCATGAGTTCTTTGATCCGGCGGCAGGCTTCGATGAATTCTACCGCGTAGTTGTTATGTTCTTCAATGCCGGTGGCAATGGCGAAAATGTTCGGGTCGAAGATGATGTCCTGCGGATCGAAGCCGACTTTGTCCACAAGGATGTTGTAAGCCCGGTGGCAGAAGGATACGCGTTTTTCCAGCGTGTCCGCCTGGCCGTTTTCATCAAAGGCCATAACTACCACGGAAGCGCCGTAGCTCTGGCAGATGATGGCATGCTCGATGAATTTCTCTTCACCTTCTTTCAGGCTGATGGAGTTTACGATACATTTGCCCTGCAGACATTTCAGGCCTGCTTCGATCACGCTGAACTTACTGGAATCGATCATCACGGGGATGCGGGAGATGTCCGGTTCGGAAGCGAGCAGGTTCAGGAAAGTGCTCATGGCCTTTTCGCCGTCCAGCAGCGCATCGTCCATGTTCACGTCCAGTATCTGCGCACCGCTTTCCACCTGTTGGCGGGCAACGGACAGTGCTTCTTCATACAGCCCTTCGCGGATGAGCCTTGCAAATTTTTTGGAGCCGGTAACGTTGGTTCTTTCACCGACGTTGATAAAGTTGGTTTCAGGTCTTACCACCAGCGGCTCCAGGCCGCTAAGTCTCAGGTAAGGCTTGATCGTATGCGTTGTGTTCATGCTAATTTCCTCGTTCTTCTTATGCCAGAGCAGTTTCCACTACCGGCAGGGGGCGCGGGGTAATGGTCTTTACATTTTCAGCGATGTGACGAATGTGATCAGGCGTGGTGCCGCAGCAGCCGCCTACGATATTTACGAAACCCTCGCGGGCAAAGTCTTCGATGATGTGCGCCGTTTCATGCGGTTGTTCGTCGTATTCGCCAAAGGTGTTCGGGAGCCCCGCGTTAGGGTAACAGCTTACGTAACAGCTGGCGATGTTTGCCAGTTCTTCCACATAAGGCCTCATCTGGCTACCGCCCAGTGCGCAGTTCAAACCGATGGAGAACGGTTTGGCGTGCATCACGGAGATGTAGAACGCTTCCAGCGTCTGCCCGCTCAGCGTGCGGCCGGAAGCATCGGTGATGGTACCGGAGATCATGATGGGTAGCTCAGGTTTGCCTGAATCGCGGAAGTATTTTTTAATGGCGAAGATGGCGCCTTTACAGTTCAGGGTATCAAAGATGGTCTCGATGAGAAGTACGTCCGCACCGGCTTCAGACAAGGCTTTCACCTGGTCATAATAAGCGTCCACCACTTCGTCGAAGGTAACGGAGCGGAAGCCGGGGTTGTTCACATCGGGGGAGATGGACAGGGTTTTGTTCAGCGGGCCGATGGCGCCGGCTACGAACCTTGGTTTGTCCGGGGTCCGGCGGGTATAGTCCTGTGCGGCGCGTTTAGCGATCTGTACGGCGGCGACGTTCATTTCAAAGGCGAGGCTCTGCATGTCGTAGTCTGCCTGTGCAATAACGGTACTGCTGAAGGTATTGGTCTCGATAATGTCCGCGCCGGCTTCCAGGTATTCCCTGTGAATGGCTTCAATGATGCCGGGTTGGGTGAGGGACAGCAGATCGCTGTTACCTTTCACATCGCTGTGATAGTCCGCAAATCGTTCCCCTCTGTAATCGGATTCCTGGAGTTTGTAGCGTTGGATCATGGTGCCCATAGCACCGTCAATGATCAATATGCGCTCGCGGGCGCACTCTTGTAATGATTTCATGGCAATAACGTTTATTAGTTACGGTTTACAATGAACCCGGGGGCCGAACAATAAACAAATCTACCCGCGGGCATTTGCAAAGATAGAAAAGTCCCGGTTAATAATGTTCATTCCTTATCCGCGAGCCTCCTATTTGCCCGCATGAAAAAATTTACGGTTATATTTATTTGATAATCAGGATATTGCATTGCCATTCAACTTTTCTCCTCAAAATATTTTTGGATAGTCTACAAATCCTATTATTTTTGTAGGGAATTACAACGAGATCAAAAAACCAGAAACCAACCGTTTAACTTTTAAGACTATGCTTTTAAAGGAGATGCAACAAGGCTCATATCAGGTACAGCGGGCATACCCCTACCACCACCGCGCCGCTGCCGGATGTTGTTCAATGCGCTGCTGCTGATTAACCCGTCAGGCAACACATTACAATAACCGAAAACTTTTAGCAATGAACATTGAGAATGATTTAAGGCAGTTAAGCCTCCGGCTCGCAGAGCTTGGACTGGAACAGGTTGTGGCCGAAAGAAGCGCCGCAAACGAATCTTTCAGGGTCGTTTATGTGAACAAAAATGCAAAAGTGCAGCAGGCCCCTGAGCCGCAAACTCCCCGCAAAGGGAACAACAACAAGACTTCCTCTAAGCTGTAGTTGACATAATGCAACAATTGCGTATTCATAACGTGGAATAGTTACCAGAGACAGGTGTTTTCGAACACCTGTATTTTTTTGTGCCTGGCCTGCGCCAATTCAGGCCTAGCGGCCGCCACAAGCCAAAGCACATACGCTTATCTTCGCTTGCTCCCCTGCCTGCAAAACCGCATGAGCGCAGGCTTCCAACGTTGCCCCGGTGGTCATCACATCGTCCACCAGCAACAGATGCTCCCGGCCGTTCGGCTCTTTCCGGTTCCAGGCAAAGATGTTCTCCACATTGTCCCAGCGGTCCGTCCGGGACTTACGCGTCTGGGTGTCTGTAAAGACGGTCCTTTTAAGCCCGTTTGCCCAAACCCCGCACTTCAGCACTTCAGCCATCCCTTCCGCCAGCAGGGCGGCCTGGTTATAACCCCTGTGCCGGAACTTCGCGGCATGGAGCGGTACCGGCACGAGGGCGGTGATATCCTTCCACCAGGCACTTTCTTTCAACTGGAAACCCAGCTGGCGGCCGAGAAACAGGGCGATGTCTTCGCGTTTCCTGTACTTAAAACCATGAATGAGGCTTTGCAAAATACCCTGCTGGTTAAAAAAGTACCCGGCCGTAGCATGTTGTATGGGCACACGGCCCCAGAATATCCTTTCAACGGGATTTTGTGCAAATTTCTGAAAGCCGGTGACCGGTAGCCGGAGCGAGCAGCGGATGCACAATATCTTTTCGGTACGGCTAAGCTCATGCCCGCAGCCTTCGCAGGCATGCGGGTAAAACAGGTGCAAGAGGGCCTGCAGCATAATGGAAGATTTCAGGTTAACAAACAGGCGCCGGATCAGAAGAGGAGACGGTATACTTCTTCCACCCTTCCCAGCGGCACCACTTCTATACCCAATTTACTGAAATCAAGCCCTTTTTTGTGATACTTGGAGATAAAAATCTTTTCAAAGCCCAGCTTCTCCGCTTCCGCAATACGCTGCTCGATGCGGTTCACCGCCCTGATCTCCCCGCTGAGGCCTACTTCGCCCGCGAAACAGTTTTTGTGGGATACGCCCACATCTTCAAACGAAGACAACAGCGCCACCAGCACCGCCAGATCGATGGATGGGTCTTCGATCCTCAAGCCGCCGGCGATATTGAGGAACACATCCTTCACCCCGAAATGAAACCCTCCGCGTTTTTCCAGCACGGCGAGCAACAGCTGCAGCCTGCGCAGGTCAAAGCCTGTAGCGGTACGCTGTGGCGTGCCATACACGGATTGCGTCACCAGTGCCTGTACTTCCACGAGCATCGGCCTGAGACCTTCGATGGTGGAGGCAATGGCCACACCGCTCAGCATATCGTCCCGCTGGGAGATGAGTATTTCAGATGGATTGTTTACCTGCCTGAGCCCGGCTCCCGTCATTTCATAAATACCCAGCTCGGCGGTAGACCCAAAGCGGTTCTTGATGGTGCGCAGGATGCGGTAGGCATAGTGCTGGTCGCCTTCGAACTGCAAAACCGTGTCCACCATATGTTCCAGTATCTTCGGGCCGGCAATTGCGCCGTCTTTGGTGATATGGCCGATGAGAAAAACAGGTGTATTTGTTTCCTTTGCGAAACGTTGCATTTCCGCAGCTGTTTCGCGTATCTGCGATACGCTTCCCGGAGCTGATTCAATCAACGGAGATTGAAGGGTTTGTATAGAATCGATGATCACAAGTTGTGGTTCCAGTTTTTTGATCTCCTGGAAAATAACCTGTGTGGATGTTTCTGTGAGCAGGTAAAACTGATCGTTGCGGATCTTCAGCCTGTCCGCCCGCATTTTGATCTGTTGTTCACTTTCTTCGCCGCTGATATACAGTGTTTTAATGTCCTTCAGCAGCAATGCAATCTGCAGGAACAAAGTTGATTTGCCAATGCCCGGCTCTCCACCTACCAATACCAGCGAACCCGCTACTATACCGCCTCCCAGCACTCTGTTCAGTTCGGCGTCGGGTGTAAGCCAGCGTTTTTCTTCAAGGCCTTCCACTGCATCGAGATGGACTGTTTTGGGTGCTTTATATGCGCTTGGCGTCTCCGCTTTCCATTCCATCTGGCGCATAGGAATATCTTTCTGCACCTTTTCCTCTACAAAAGTGTTCCATTGATTACACGAAGGACATTTACCTGTCCACTTCGCTGATTCATGTCCGCAGTTCTGGCAAAAAAAAGCTGTTCTGATTTTACTCATGCAACAAAGTAAAATGAAAAAAAGGAGAAGAGAGTGATTGTTGATTTTTGATGAAACGAAGGATAAAAATGCGTGTTTCTTTTCGTGGAAAAGTGCTAAAATGAGAAAAGAGCCAACGGAAGATTCCGCTGACTCTTTCTACTTACTAACCCATTAAATTCAGGACTAAATTACTAAATGGGTTCAGAATAAAAAAGTTTATTTAATGGATGTTAATAACTTTTAAAGTGTTAATTCCTTTGGCAGTCAGTCGGCTGGAACCCCCTGTTGTAGCCTGTTTCGCCTGCAAATTATTTTCTATAAACTTTCGTAAATTATTGATAGAGAGGGGTGGTAATATGGGCTTTGATATATTAAAAATCGAACATATTATAATTTAAAATAACCATTAATATTACCTGGAAAATAGGGATGAAAAGGGGGCGGTCCGGCCAAAGTGGCAGTGTTAAATTTTTGTGCTGACAAATTCCATGTGTAACCGTCAGGTTACATGACAGAACTGTCAATTTTACCAACTGGTAAGGGATTTGATAAGAATTATGGGTAATTTTATAGTGCGAACGAATCCAAACGACAATTAAAACAACAATATAAGATGACACCTGGTATAATGATTATTTCCCTGATCTTCGTGGGTATCAGTGCGCTGGTCAGCTACCGCCTGAAGAGCAAATTCAAGAAATACAGTGAGGTAGCGACTTCTTCCGGCTTTACCGGGCGGGAAATTGCCGAAAAGATGCTGAAGGACAACGGGATCTACGATGTGAAGGTGGTTCAGGGCCAGGGGTTCCTCAGCGACCATTATAACCCTGGTACCAAAACCGTGAACCTGAGCCCTGAGGTATATGGAACGGCCAGTGTGGCCGCCGCCGCGGTGGCTGCCCACGAGTGCGGCCACGCCGTACAGCACGCCACGGCTTATCCCTGGCTCACTATGCGCTCCAAACTGGTGCCTGCGGTGCAATTCAGCTCCTACATCGTCCAACTGGCCCTGATAGCGGGCATCCTGCTGGTAAACGTATTTCCCCAGCTGTTGCTGGTGGGTATTATCCTGTTTGCCGTTACAACGGTCTTTTCCATTATTACCCTCCCCGTGGAGTTCGACGCGTCCAACAGGGCCTTAAAATGGCTGGACAGCGCGGGCATTACTTATAAGCAGGAGCACGATATGGCCAAAGACGCGCTTTGGTGGGCCGCGATGACCTATGTGGTAGCCGCTGTGTCTTCCGTGGTGATCTTATTACAATACTTAATGATATATCTGGGCGCCAGCAGGAGAGATTAATGCTGTTTCCCGGGAAAATAAATATAGAAAGGGCCGCGCTTGCGGTCCTTTTTGTATGTGGGAGGCCAGTAAAACCGGGCTATGGATAAGGTGTTGATAATTGTTTGTCAAAATTTTTATTGAAAATCAATTAATTACAAGCACTCTCACGAAAAAAGTCGTTCAAACTGATGGTTATTTTCATTTTCCGACTTAGCTTTGCACTCCCAAATAGGGCGAGATTAAATTTTATTCTATTAAGCAATGAATACTTTAAGCTTTAAAACAAAATCTGCTAACGACGCTTACGTAAAGCGTGACTGGTACATTGTAGATGCTACCAACCAGACAGTAGGCAGAATGAGCGCCAAGATCGCGGCGATCCTGAGAGGTAAGAACAAACCTTACTACACACCTCACACCGACTGTGGCGACAATATCATCGTGATCAACGCTGAGAAGGTTGTTTTCACAGGCAACAAGCTCAACGACAAGGAATACCTGACTTACTCCGGTTACCCCGGTGGTCAGAAAGGCGAAACTGCCAAGGACCTGCTGAAGCGCCGTCCTGAGGTGGTGATCGAAAGAGCGGTAAAGGGTATGCTCCCTAAAAACCGTCTGGGCCGTGCGATGTACAAAAAACTCTTCGTTTATGCCGGTGCGGAACATCCGCATGCTGCTCAGAAACCGCAGTCTTTAACTTTCTAATCACACCTGAATAATGGAAAAACAAAAAAATACTATCGGTCGTCGTAAGGAAGCAGTTGCCCGCGTATACGTGAGCAAAGGTACCGGCACCATTCTGGTGAACGACAAGGATTATAAAACATACTTCGCGCTGATTTACCTGCAGAACCAGGTTGAAGCGCCTTTTAAGACCATTGACGCGCTGGATAAATTCGATGTAAAAGTGAATGCACAGGGTGGTGGTATCAAAGGTCAGGCTGAAGCTGTAAAACTGGGTATCGCCCGCGCACTGTGCGAGATCAACCCCGAGTTTCGCCCTGCACTGAAAGCTGCCGGCCTGCTGAAACGTGATCCGAGACAAGTGGAACGTAAGAAACCCGGTAAAGCTAAAGCTAGAAGAAGCTTCCAGTTCTCTAAACGTTAATGATTGTATCATTCAATTTTTGAACATCAATTTGATTAAAACAACATGGAAAATAATACTTCATTACAGCAGCAGTTACTGGAAGCCGGTGTACACTTCGGTCACCTGAAGAAGAAATGGAACCCGAAGATGCTGCCTTATATTTTCGCTGAAAAGAAAGGTATTCACATCATTGACCTGAACAAAACCGTTGAAGGTCTGCAGGAAACAGCCGCTGCGCTGAAATCTATCGCGAAAAGCGGTAAAAAGATCATGTTCGTTGCTACCAAAAAGCAGGCGAAAGAGATCGTTGCAGAAGCTGCAAAACGTGTGAACATGCCCTACGTTACCGAAAGGTGGCTGGGTGGCATGCTGACCAACTTCGCTACTATCCGTAAAAGCGTTAAGAAGATGCAGAGCATCGAAAAAATGCTGGCGGACGGTACTTTCGACAACATCACCAAAAAAGAGCGTCTGACGCTCTCCCGCGATAAGGACAAAATGGAAAAAGTGCTGGGTGGTATTGCCCAACTGGCGCGTGTTCCGGCTGCCCTGTTCATCGTAGACATCAGCCACGAGCACATCGCCCTGGCAGAAGCAAAACGACTCGGTGTATCTACTTTCGGTATGGTTGATACCAACTCCGATCCTACCAAGGTTGACTTCGCGATCCCCGCGAACGATGACGCTACCAAATCCATCGCTATCATCGTTAGCTACATTGCAGCAGCGATCGCTGACGGCCTGGCTGAGAGAGCCGTTGAAAAAACCGACGAGATTGAAGAAGAAGAAACCGACAACAAACTGCGCAAGTTCGAGCTGGAAGGCGGCGACGAGCGTGGTGAACGCGGACGCAGGCCTGGTGGCCCCGGTGGCAGAACCGGCGGTCCTGGTGGTCAACGCGGTCCTGGCGGCCCCGGTGGTAACCGTGGCGGCGGCGGCGGTAACCGTCCTGGTGGCGGTGGCGGCAGAAGCGGCGGCGGCGGCAATCGTCCTGGTGGCGGTGGTAACCGTCCTGGTGGCAATCGTCCCGGCGGCGGCGGTGGATTCCGTCCTTCCGGTGCAGGCAGACCTGGTCCGGCCAGATAATTGAACATACTCAATATCAATAGTGAATCGTGAATGATACTCGTCGTTCACGATTCACATTATACCCCACCGGTAGAAATTTTCATAAAACAATAACATATAAACTGATTATATACGATGGCAACAATTACAGCAGCTGATGTAAATAAACTGCGTCAGCAAACAGGAGCCGGAATGATGGATTGCAGGAAGGCGCTGGTTGAAACAGACGGCGATTTCGAAAAAGCAGTGGATTACCTGCGTAAAAAAGGTCAGAAAGTAGCTGCGCTGCGTTCAGACCGCGAAACCAAAGAAGGCGTTGTGATCGCAAAAACCACCGCTGACGCTAAAGCCGGCGTGGTGATCCTGCTGAGCTGCGAAACCGACTTCGTAGCCAAAAACGAAGATTTTGTGAAGTTCGGCCAGTCTATTGCAGACCTGGCGCTGGCAAACAACATCCAGACCGTAGAAGAACTGAACGCTGCTCCTCTTGACGGCGCTACAGTTGCAGATAAAGTGAACGACCAGGTAGCCAAGATCGGCGAAAAAATCACCCTGAGCCGTTTTGAAAGAGTGGAAGGCGCTGCCGTTACCGCTTACATCCACGGTAACTACCGCATGGGCGTACTGGTTGGTTTCAGCAAACCCGTTTCTGAAGAAGTGGGTAAAGACATCGCTATGCAGATCGCAGCTATGAATCCTCTCGCTGTAGATGCAGACGGTATTTCCGCTGACCTGGTGGCACGTGAGAAAGAGATCGCTATCGAGCAGATCAAAGCTGAAGGCAAACCTGCTGAAATGGCTGAGAAGATCGCTGCCGGTAAGATCCAGAAATTCTACAAAGAGAGCACCCTGCTGCAGCAGGCGTTTGTAAAGGATGGTAACAAATCCGTAGCAGACCACCTGAAGAGCATCGATGCCGAGCTGAAGGTAAATACCTTCAAGCGCATCGCTTTGGGATAATAACTTTTAATGATATAAAAGGAGAGAAATGAAAAATTCTCTCCTTTTTTTTGCATATACGTATTCAGGGGATAATTTTGGGATCGGAATTGTATATTAGCACTATTCGAGAATAAGGAGAATTAGATTTTACAATAATCATAGCTGACATGTTGCCAAAGTACAAACGAATTTTGCTCAAGCTGAGTGGTGAATCCCTGATGGGAGATAGCAATTATGGAATTGACCCGAAAGTGATATCCCAGTATGCAGTGGATATTAAGGCGGTAACGGACCTTGGAGTACAGGTTGCCATTGTTATTGGCGGGGGAAATATCTACCGCGGGATGAATGAAGCGGAAACCGGTATTGAACGGGCGCAGGGTGACTATATGGGCATGCTGGCCACCGTGATTAACGGCATGGCAATGCAGAGCGGCCTGGAACGCGCCGGGATGTATACCAGGCTTCAATCTGCCATCAAAATGGAACAGATTGCCGAACCTTACATCCGCCGCCGCGCCATCCGTCATCTTGAAAAAGGCCGTGTGGTGATCTTTGGGGCCGGCACGGGCAACCCTTATTTTACGACGGATACCGCAGCCTCGCTCCGTGCCATCGAGATACAGGCGGACGTGATCCTGAAGGGCACCCGTGTAGACGGTATCTATACCGCCGACCCGGAGAAAAACCCTACCGCCACCAAATTTGAAACCATCACCTTCAGCGAAGTATACCAGAAATCCCTCAATGTGATGGATATGACGGCATTTACGCTGTGCCAGGAGAATAACCTGCCCATCATCGTGTTTGACATGAATAAGATCGGGAATCTCCTGCACGTGATCATGGGAAGGAATGTGGGTACACTTGTGAAAGGATAATTTTCAGAAAATATATATACGAAAGCCGGGGTTTAGCTCCGGCTTTCGTGTTTTTCGAAATACCGCAGCGCACCGGAGATCAATCCCCGGGGGATGTTCCGGTTATGGGCTTGATGCTTCTCATTCCGCGATGAATATCCGTTATTTATTTCCGGTCGCGGCCAGTATATCGGGGATTACCAGGTGTTCGATATACGGCCTCCGATCATCCCACCCTACCGGCTGCTACCGGGTTCGTGGAAAAAATTTCCAGGGGAGGAATCCCCCGGACTATTCACCCATTCTTATGTTTTGTCATGAACGAAATAGCCGAACATGGCAGAGCTAAAGCTTTTAAAACAGCCGGAAGCTGCCTCTCTAAATGCTTCACTATTCCCATAATTTCCCTGGATAAAAATCATTAAAACTCCAGGGCCGTGTTCTGATGCCCGTAAAGAGCAATGGACCTTTTTCCGGAACATCAGCATATGGTCGTTGATTCTCCGGTTGTATTACCTCCCTTTCCGGCTGTTTAAGATGGTTGTATATACCTTGTTGGCACTTGCAAGGTGGATCATTACTGAATTGGTAATGACCACATGTCAAAACATAATTTCCCCGCCCCGGTTTCCCTAACCGGGTGTCATCATATAATTGGCCGGGAACGGCAGCTCCTGGCGGATAGCCGGCGCAGATGTGTTGTTGTACTGGGATGTCTTGCTGCTCCTGCTTAGCATATTCTCCCCCGGGAGCAAGTGCCATGTAAACTTGCGTATAACGGGGATACATACTAACCCTGATGTATGTCGAACGTAAGCGGCGGCAATCGTCCTGCCGGCCATCCACCCGGAGCCTGCCATAACCCGGCTCAATTTTTAACCCCTCAGATTCTTCAGGCTGAAATATAAACAGGTGATACTTTCCCGGTGAAAAGTTCCCGGCTTAAAAATGCTGTGATAATTTCCTGCCTTTCCCATGGCGGCTTCCAAAGGGAATAACCCATGGCAGGGGCCGGTTTTCCACCGGCAATTTTTCTGTCTTGCCTGATGTTTTTCATTGAATTCTCATGATGTGGTTGTGATAATAGTTTGTATTATCACATGCGGTTAACAGTATTTTTTCCGATCCTTATTTTTTCCTGTCACAACACTGCGAAATAGTAGGATAATCAAAAAATTGCAACAATGATTTCAGGTCAACATTGATAACAACACACGCAATTTAAGAATCAAAATCATTACAAAAAATGCGCTTCTTCTTCATTTCAACATAGACTGTTACCACACGGAGAGAACATAAAGAAAGCTGAGGTATTCATCGTTTTTGTGGAGAGAATCACATGAAATTTTTCCGGCTACCCGGTTGAAAAGAAAGGAAATGTGTGAGATGTTTTGAAAGGATAGCTGGGCGCAAACCTTTACCGGTATTGAAAAGTCAGCCCGGAGGGTGTAAAATCCGGCACAATGTGCCGTCAACAAACGATCAGGCAGCCTGGTCTTCCTCTTCGATCATCAGCGTATATTCAAACGACGTATATGTCTCGCCGTCACTTGCCACGGAAATCGTTCCCTGCATCTTCTCAATAAAATCTTTGCAGATGATCAACGCTAAACCCGCACCGCGACCGGTTTCCCTTGTTATCGCACCCGGCACGCGATAAGTAAAGATGTAAGGCATATCAATCTCCGTAATACCGCTGCCGCCATTGGTTACGGTGACGATCACACGATCGCCGAACTGGCGGGCGACAATGGATACAGGGCTTCCCCTCCGGGAATATTTAACCGCGTTGTGCAGCAGGTTACGGTTCACGAATTGCAGCATTTCACGGTCCGCGCGTACGGTAAGGCCGAACGGGATCTGCAGGTCCATGGCCAGTGCCTTGTCCCTGATATCCGCCATCATCGGCTCTCTCGCTTCATCCCAAAGCTCCTGTAACGAATAGGGTTGGGCTTTATATTCAAACCCGGCAAGCTGTGATTTGATCCAGCTCAGCACGGTCTCGAACAACTGGAGCGTTTCCACCGCCCTGGAAGATATACTGTTGGCGATCTCCTGGAATTGATCAGGCCTGATATCTTTTTGCTGGAAAAGATTTGTAACGCTGATGATATGACTGAGCGGGAGCCTGAAGTCATGTGCAAGGATGGACAGGAGTTTGTTCTTAAAATCGTCATGCCGCTGAAGCTGTTTGTTTTTGTCCATCATCATGCGGTTGATCTCTTTCAGCCTTTTGGCGCTCATGCGTGATTCGCGGGTGGATTTGTAATAAATGTATACCAGTCCCGCCGCCAGCAGTGTACAAACCACGAGGAAGAGGATCAGCATGGTCCTGTGACGGCTCACGAGTTTGTCCGAAACGAGCGTCTGCTCCTGCAATTCCTTGTTCAGCCGCAATGCCCGCAGCTCCTGCTCCTGCAGGAAAGATTCCATATAATCCTGTTCGCCCTGCGTGCGGAGGTCTTCCTGGTGCGTGGCTATTTCGCAAAGCACATCGGCGTACGGAAGGGCCGCGGCCGGGCCTATTGCTTTATAATACTGGTACAATGAAGTGACCGGGCGTACCATCAGTTTTTTATACCCGCCAAGGATGGCAGCATCCAGCATCTGTTTCCGGTAGCTGATGGAATCGGGCATTTTCGCGTACGTGGAATAAATATCCATCTGGGCATTGGCGTACAACGCGAGATAAGAATACCCTTCCCGGAAAGAATGCGCGGCCAGCCGCTTCAGGTTTTCCATGGCCCTGTCCATCCGGCCGGCCTTTACTTCTTCATGCGCGAGAAAAAGGCCTGTATAAGTGATGATACGATCGTCGTGGTAACGGGTGGCAATGTCGCGGGCTTTGTTCAGCGCCCAGCGGGCGGAATCCTGGCGCAGGCTGTCTTCTGCGAAGACGAGGTAATAATTGGCGAGCATACTGGCCCACACGGAGTCTTTCAGCAACCGGCTGCCGACGCCCATCGATTCCTCCATATAAGGGATAGCCAGCTCGTCTTTACCTTCATAATGGAAATAGCTGCCGATACAATATAAAGCCTGGCAGATGCCCGCGGAATCGCCGAGGTTGCGGTAACGCATGAGGCCTTCGAGGTAAAAACGGTGAGCAAGCTTGCCGTTGTTCTGGAAGGAAAAGCTGGAGCCGAGGTTCATGTATGCATCCGCCAGTCCTTTATGATAACGCGTTCTTATAGCAAGGGCCTTTGCCTGCTCGGCGTATACAAAACAGCTGTCCAGCTGATGTACGAGCGAGAGGGCGCTGATGCGGTTGAGCAGGTCTGTGTACTGCGCGCTGTCCGTTACTTTACCGCTATACAGGGTGTTTTTGAGGGATTGTACAAGTTGTTGCTGGCCGGATGCGGGAATGGAAAAAAGGAATAAAAAACAAAACAGCGGCGGAAGCAGGCGGATATTGTTTCCGACAGAGAAGATCCGGGGCAGGGAATTTTTTGTCATGGTCTACATTGTGTATCCGGACAAACCGGTAGTATTATAAAGCGGCATTGTTCAAATCCTTTAGGGGCACGGCTCCTGGGCCGTTTTTTTTCAAGTATAAGTTACATAAAACGGTGGAATTATTGATTTTTCAATATGCAGGGTTTTCCGCATATAAAATGTTAACCGATTGCTAACAACTGCTTGTTCAGGAAATGAACAAAAAAGAAAGTAAGGCCTTGAAAATGAACAAACTGAACAGCAAAAGATCGATTGCAGCTCTGTAATTTACAGTCTGTCATAAAATTTTTATCGTGGTTGTTCCCCGACAGAGCATCTAAAGACCCTGACCAATGAATGATCTAAGCCCCCGGGATTCATCGCCGATATACTCCTGATACCAGGAAAATGACAGCCAACAAAATCGTTTTTTAACCAAACCTCCTATCATATGGAAAACTTGCAAGTACACAACTATGGTTGCCAGGAACTGGATGCAACCACGACCCAAGACGTTAACGGAGGATTCCTCTCTCTGGGTATCGCCAATGTTAACGGTAAAATCACTCTCGGAGCCCAGCTCGATACCAACGCCCTGCTTTCAGGTCTTCCCGGCCTGCCCGGCACCGGCGGCGGCGTTCCCGGCTTAGGCGGCCTCGGTAATTTACTCGCCCCTGTTACCAACCTGCTGAACAGCCTCCTCGGCGGCCTCGGCGGTGGTTTACTGGGCTAAGAAACTGTAAAACCGGTTTAAAACCTGGTGGCGCTCATGGTACAGAGCGCCACCTTTTTTCCATTCACCCTCACAAACCCATTGCTTATGCAAAACCTGCAGCCACAACTCTTCGGATGCCAGGAGCTCTCACAGGCAGACGCCCATGACATCAACGGCGGCCTTATCGATCTCGGCTTCCTGAAAATCGATCTTGTAAACGCGGACGGCAAGATCAACCTCGGCATTACCATCGACCCCAACGGCCTCGGCGGCTTACCCGGCGGCGGCGGAACGGGCGGCCTGGGCAACATCCTCTCCCCCGTTACCAACCTGCTGAACAGCCTCCTCGGTGGCCTCGGCGGAGTTGTTAATCCATTGTAAACACCATTTCATAACAATCTTCCTGAGACTGTACTGATACATCAGTACAGTCTTTTTTATGCGAATCCTTATTTTTGCTGAAATAATTCATCATGAGGATCGTCACCTACAATGTCAACGGGCTCCGCTCCGCCATGACAAAAGGATTCACCGAATGGCTCAAAACCGATCCCGCGGACGTTATCTGCCTGCAGGAAGTAAAAGCCCACCGCGAGAATGTAGATTTCCAGCAATTTGAACAGCTTGGCTACACCGATTACTGGTACCCCGCCCAGAAAAAAGGCTACAGCGGGGTGGCCATCCTTACCAAAATAAAACCCGATCATGTTCAGTACGGGAACGGATATATGCAAAGCGATGCCGAAGGAAGGGTGATAAGAGCCGATTTCGGGGATGTTACGCTCATCAACGCATATTTCCCGTCCGGCACCACGGGAAACGAAAGGCAGACCTATAAATACCAATGGCTGGACGAGTTCTACGGATATCTCCAGCTCCTCCGCCAGGAAAGGCCCAACCTCGTGGTAGTAGGTGATTATAATATTGCCCATCAGCCCATCGATATTCACAATCCCGTCAGCAATAAAGATTCCTCGGGCTTCCTGCCTGAAGAAAGGGCATGGATGACCAAGTTGCTTGAAAACGGCTTCGTGGATACCTTCCGACAGTTTCACCCGGAACCCGATCAATACAGCTGGTGGAGCTTCCGCGCCAATGCCCGCAACAATAATAAAGGCTGGCGTATCGATTATATTAATGTAACAGAACCGCTCAAAAACAGGCTCCAGGATGCCGCTATCTGGCAACAGGTGAAACATTCGGACCACTGCCCCGTATACCTTCAACTCAAAAAGGCATGATCATATATAATGTTACCACCAAAGTAACGGTGCTGGTCAAAGACAGGTGGGTGGAATGGATGAAGCAGGAACATATCCCGGAGATCATTGCCACCGGCCTGTTTCACGACTACCGTTTCTGCCGCCTGCTGGAACAGGACGATTCGGACGGGCCTACTTATACCGTCCAGTACTTTACAGACACCCTTGAAAACTATTATACCTACCTCCAGGAATACGCCCCGATGCTCAGGCAAAAGGCCTTCGATGCTTTCGGAGACCAGTTTGTAGCCTTCAGGACGGTGATGCAGGTTGTATAACGCGCCAAACTTATCCACAGGAAATTCACTATTTTCAAGGCCTCGCGGCTTTGGTACAATACTTGGTATAAGAACGCGTTTAATAACGAAGTACATTAAAAGTCAATGCAGTAGCGCGTTTCACTGGAAACACCCGATCACATAACTTATACCGGAGGAATGCCCAATCAGCTGTAAACGTTACCTGTAGGGTTTTTCAGCCTCCAAAAAAAAGTTTTAAAAATTTGGTAATCTTATAAAACGCGCTATATTTGCTCACATCAAACATTTTCTCACTAGTTAAATCTTAACTAACTATGAACAAAGCCGAATTGATCGACAAACTCGCCAAAGACGCTGGCGTTACCAAAACCCAAGCAAACGATGCTCTGGATTCTTTCACTAAAGCTGTTGCCGACACCCTGAAAAAAGGCGGTAAAGTAACTCTGGTTGGTTTCGGTACTTTCTCCGTTTCCAAACGTGCTGCTCGTAACGGCAGAAACCCCCAGACTGGCCAGATCATCAAGATCAAAGCTAAAAAAGTTGCTAAATTCAAAGCTGGTAAAGCACTGTCTGACAAGCTCTAAGAGTTGGCGACCCAACTTATTTAAGCAAGGAACATTATTTGTTTCTTGCTTTTTTTATTTTTGCACTACATTCATTACTTAAAAATCAATAAAAAAATGGGTAGAGGAGATATCAAAACCAAGAAGGGAAAGATTTCCAACGGATCTTTCGGCAAAAGCCGTCCGGCTAAAACCAAGAAAACTGCTGCTCCTAAGGCAGAAAAAAAGGCTTAATTACATTAAGCCAGATATAGGGGATTCCGGTTATTTGCCTCGCAAAAACCCGGAATCCCTTTATTTTTTGTCCTTTCCAGGGTAGTCCTTCCATTATTTCCTTGTCGCAATCTGCCCGGTCAGGGCGCCAAACGGTCTATTTTCCAGCCCTGCGCGCCATCCGGGGTATATCTCAGCCTGTCGTGCAGACGGCTGCTACGGCCCTGCCAAAACTCCACCAGCGTCGGTTTTACAATATAACCGCCCCAATGCTCCGGGCGTTCGGGAGCATGCTGCAAATGCTCGGCTTCCAGTGTTTTTACCTTTTCTTCCAGGAATTCCCGGCCCGGTATCACCTCACTCTGCGGTGACGCCATCGCGCCAATCCTGCTGCCTATCGGCCTGGAATTAAAATATTCGTCACTGATATTTCCGGGCGCTTTGCTAACGGTCCCTTCTATACGCACCTGGCGCTCCAACTCCTTCCAGAAGAACAGCAGCGTGACATACGGGTTTTCCGCCAGCTCACGACCCTTGCGGCTTTCGTAATTGGTGAAAAAAAGGAAGCCGTTTTCGTCGAAACTCTTTAACAAGACGATCCTGGCCGATGGTTTGCCGTCCGCCGTACTGCTGGCCAGCGTCATGGCATTGGGCTCTTCCAGCTCGCTTTGTACCACATCCTGCCACCAGCGGCTGAACTGCTCCACGGGACCCGTTGCCACTTCCTTTTCGTTGAGCGTGGCCTTCCGGTAATCCTGCCTGAGGTCTGCTATCTTCTGATTGATCATTGTTTCCGTTTTTGCAAAATTAAGGCATATCCCGGCACAGATGCGACCGGTATCTGTATAAGTGGTAATTTACACCAGTTTTTAAACCGGAAAGCATGAGAATCCTGACTTGTCTGATCACCATGCTGGTATGCCTGAATGCCTGCCAGCCCAAAGGCGCTAACCAGAAAAAAACCGGGGACGACAGTTCTTCGTTTGCCCCCGCGGAGAATGTACCCGCGCCCCCCAAAGCGCTGGCAAAATACCAGTCCCTGAAAGGCACCCTGGCCGGGCAACCTGTGACCATGAACCTCGCCAGTTTTGAAGAAAACAACCTTGACGGCTGGTACTTTTATGATAACGTGGGAGAACCGATCCAGGTGGAAGGAAGACGCGAAAACAACGGCCGGATAAGCCTTACGGAATATAACAGGGACAGCGACAGCTGTGTTTTTACCGGTACTTTTAATACGGACGGAACCTTCACGGGCCACTGGACCGGCAAGGGTAAAAGTTTCCCTTTTAACCTGAAAGAAGATACCACGGGCACCATCCGCTTTACCACTATCACACATGAGGATTCACTGAACCTTTTGCCCGGCCGCGAAGATTCGCCGCAAGGCACCTCCACCGGCAGCATCGTATGGCCCACCGGCGGAGCGGACGAAGCCGTGCTTGTTTTTATCCGCAAAACGATCGCGCCGAAATATAAAACCGGCGATGATGCCGGCGTGTTCCTCAAACAGCAGGCCGATGCATTTTTTAAGGAATATAATGGCATCCGTGGCGATGTGGATACCACGGAACTGAAAGACCGCGGCTTCTCCTGGAACTGGGACGAATCTTCCCGGACAAACGTGGTCATTAACAAATGGCCGCTGCTGGCATTGGAAACATTCAGTTCCTCCTACACCGGCGGCGCGCATGGCAATCATGGCACCGGTTTCCAGCTGCTGGACCTTTCCGCGAAAAAGGTGCTCAAACCGGCGGATGTGTTTAAGCCCGGTTATAAAAAGGCGCTGTCCGCCGCACTGGACAAGGCCTTCCGCAAACAATACAGCATACCGGCAGGCGAGCCGCTGGACAAACAATATCTTTTCGCCAGGATCATTGAGCCGAACGACAATTTTTATCTCACGCCCAAAGGCGCCGTATTCAGTTATACTCCTTACGAAATAGGCCCCTATGCCGTGGGACAGATCACCTTATTTGTCCCGTTTTCAGACATCAAAGGCATCGTAAAGGAGACGTACCTTCAGTAAATCTATGAGCAACAAAGACAGCCAACAATATAACCAACGGTTCCAGGAAGTATATGAACGCCTGAATGAGCGCCAGCGCGAAGCAGTGGACAACACGGAAGGACCTGTGATGGTGATTGCCGGGCCGGGCACGGGCAAAACCCAGATACTCGCCTCGCGCATCGGCAAGATCCTGCATGAAACGGATTTTTTACCGCACAACATTCTCTGCCTTACCTATACCGATGCCGGAACAGTGGCCATGAGAAAGCGTCTCACCGACTTCATCGGGCCGGATGCCTACCGGGTGAACATCCATACTTTCCACTCTTTTTGTAACGAAGTGATCCAGGACAACCTGTCGCTTTTTGAAAAAAATGTGCTGGACCCGATCTCCGACCTGGAGAAAATACAGCTGCTCAAAACGCTCATCGACGGTTTCACCAAAGACAACCCGCTTAAAAGATACCGCGGCGACGTGTATTACGATATGCGGAACCTCGCCCACCTTTTCTCCACCATGAAACGCGAAGGCTGGACGGTGCCTTTTATCCGTGAAAAAGTAGAAGAATATGTGGCTTCCCTCCCCGACCGCGAAGATTATATTTACAAACGCGCCAGCGGCCGCTTCAAAAAAGGGGACCGGAAAGAAGAAAAACTCGCGGGAGAAAAGGAAAAAATGGCGCGACTGCTGGCCGCCGTGGAGCAGTTCGACATCTTCCAGCAGCTGATGCATAAAGCCAACCGCTACGACTTTGACGATATGATCAACTGGGTGATCCGCGCCTTTGAGCAAAACCCGAACCTGCTGCTGGATTACAAAGAACGGTTTCAGTACATCCTCGTGGACGAATACCAGGATACCAGCGGTACGCAGAACCGGCTCATCCAGCTGCTGACAAGCGGCGAGGAAAAACCGAACGTATTCGTAGTGGGAGACGATGATCAGTCCATTTACCGCTTCCAGGGCGCCAATATCGAGAACATGGAGCAGTTTGCCGGCGAGCATTTTGAGCAGGCCCTTCGTACGATCGTGCTCACGCAAAACTACCGCTCCGTACAGAATATCCTGGACGTGAGCATGTCTGTAATAAGCCACAACAAAGGCTCCCGGCTGGTGGATAAACTGGACGGGCTCAGCAAACAGCTGCTGGCTTCCAACAGCAAACTCACCCCGCTGGACATTCCCCCGGTGATCCGCCGCTACAATACCCCGCGGGACGAAATGGTTGCCATCACCACCGAAGTGGAGCAGATACTCGCGGAAGGCGTAATGCCGGGCAGGATCGCGATCATTTATAAAGAGAACAAATACGGGGAAGAGCTGGCGCAATATTTCCGGCTCAAAAAACTCCCTTTTTATTCCAAACGGAACATCAACCTGTTTGAGCTGCCCTTCGCCAAAAAGATCATCCACATCCTGCGCTACATTGCATGCGAGCTGGAAACGCCTTATAGTGGCGACGATCTGCTGTTCGAGATCATGCACTATGATTTCTACAAAGTGCCGCCCATCGAAGCGGCCCGCATCAGCATCGAAGTGGCGGAGAAAGGTTACAGCGAAAAATTTTCCATCCGCAAATACCTCCAGGACTGGAACAAAACCCGCAACCCGACGCTCTTTTCGCTGGCTCCCGACGAAGAGGCCATGCGCCTGGGCAACCTCCTGGAAAAGTGGATCGCGGACGCGCACAACCTGACCCTCCAGCAGCTGTTTTCCAACATCATCAGCGAGGGCGGCATCCTGGCATACATCATGGCTTCGCCGGAGAAGATCTGGCTCATGAAGATCCTCCAGGCCCTGTTCGACTTCATCAAAGACGAAACGCACCGTCACCCGGAGATGAACATCATGTCCATCATGGAAACGGTGGACCTCATGGAAAGCAATTCCCTGGCCATTCCGCTGGTCCAGGTATCCGGCAACGAAAAAGGCGTGAACCTCCTTACCGCCCATGGCGCCAAAGGGCTGGAGTTTGAATATGTGTTTGTGGCCGGCACCAATTCCCATCTTTGGGAAAAGAAGAAAAAAAGCGCCGCCGGTTTTTCCTTCCCGGACACGGTGTTTACAACGGAAGCCACGTCCACGGACGAGCAGGAACTGCGCCGCCTCTTTTATGTGGCCATTACCCGCGCGGAAAAACACCTGTTCATCAGCTACCCCGAGTTCCGGCAGGATGGCAAACCGCTGGAACCGAGCATGTTCATCAGCGAAATCCTCCAGGCCCACATCCTTCCCCAGCACAAGGTGGAAATGCCAGAGGAAAAGCTATTTGAGTTCGAAGCCCTGCAATACGGCAAGGAACTGGCCCCCGAGATCGAAAAAGTGGACCAGCTGTTCATAGACACCCTGCTGAACGGTTTTACCATGAACGTGACCGCGCTGAATAATTACCTCCGCTGCCCGCTTTCATTTTATTACCAGAACCTCGTGCGGGTGCCTTCAGGCCGATCAGAAAACACGGAATTCGGCTCCGCGGTGCACTTTGCGCTGGAAAAACTCTTTCAGAAAATGCAGGAGCGGAACGCTTTCCCGCCAAGGGAGGAGTTTGTTAAAGACTTCAAATACAGCATGCTGCGCAACCGGGAATGTTTTACCAAAGAAGCCTTTAAAAGAAGGATGGAATATGGGGAAGACATCCTGAGCGCATATTATGATAAATACATTCACACCTGGAACACGGTGGTGAGCATCGAGCGGAATGTAAGGAACGTGGTGGTGAACGGCGTGCCGCTCAAAGGCAAGATCGACAAGCTGGAGTTCAACGGCAACGAGGTGAACGTGGTGGATTACAAAACCGGGGATTACGAAAAGACGAAAAACAACTATCGCAAATTTGACCGCCCGAACCAGCGCGACCCAAATGGCGGGGACTACTGGCGCCAGGCGGTATTTTATAAAATTTTGTTAGATAATTATAAACAGAAGAACTGGCAGGTAGTTAGCACGGAATTTGATTTTATTGAGCCCGACAAACAAAAGGAGTATTTCCGGGAAAAGATCGCGATCCTCCCCGAGGATATCACCACGGTCACCCAGCAGATCAAAGACAGCTGGATCAGGATACAGAACAAGGAGTTTTATACCGGCTGCGGCAAGGAAGATTGCAAATGGTGCGGGTTTGTGAAGGACAACAAGCTGGAAATAGCCCTGCATTCCCTCGTGGAAGAGGAGGAAGATGAATAATGGACAACAAACAGTAAGTTTGCAAATAATTTAATTCACAGGTTAGGACTCATGAATCAGAACATGCGGGGCTGGATAGGCTCACTGATCGTATTGGCTTTGTGCAGCTTTTTTACCCAATGCGCGAATATCGTACCTCCGGGAGGCGGCTCAAGGGACACCCTGCCGCCCAGGCTGGTCAATGTTTCCCCCTTGGATTCCACACTGAATTTCAACTCGAACAAGGTTGTTTTCCATTTCAATGAGTTCGTGGAACTGGACAATGTGATCGAAAAGCTCATTGTGTCCCCTACCATGAAACGGACCCCGGTGATCACCGCCAAACTTCGCGTGGTGACCCTGGAGATCAAGGATTCCCTTCAGCCCAATACTACTTACACCTTTAACTTCGGCGACGCCATAAAGGACGTGAACGAGCGTAATCCTATCGAGGATTTCCAGTACGTGGTGTCCACCGGCTCCTATATGGACTCCCTCCAGCTGACGGGCAAGGTGCTGATCGCCGAAACGGGCAAACCGGACAGTAACGTGGCGGTGATGCTGTACGGAAACCTCGAAGATTCCGTAGTGTCCAAGGAAAAACCGCTGTACCTCTCCAAAACCAAAGGCGACGGCAGTTACCGCTTCAGGAACCTGAAACCCGGCACCTACCGGCTTTTTGCGTTAAAAGAAGAAGACCGGGATTACCAATATACGCAGCCGGAGGAGCTGATCGCATTTTCGGACAGCCTGGTAAGGCTGAGCGAAAACATGTCCGACATGAACCTGGCGCTGTTCAACGAAATAGATACCGTAAAGCTGGAAGAAGAGCCGGAAGTGACCCAGGCCCCGCCGGAAAAGGACAAGGATAAAAAGCCCCGCAAACCGCGTTTGCAGGTTGGTTTTGACCTCAACGGGGGCCAGCAGGAACTGGGCGACTCTCTCACCATGACCTTCAATTTCCCCATCCGCAGCCTCGATTCCGCGCAGATAGGGCTGTATGAGGACACCACACGCAAAAAAGTAGCTTTCACCCTCCACCAGGCCGATACAACCGCAAAAGCGTATAAGCTCGTTTACAGCTGGAAACCCGGCAAACCTTACGAACTCATTCTTCCCGCCGGTTTTGCCACAGACACCTCCGGCCTTCAGACCGCCAAAACGGACACTGTTACCTTCGAGGCCAAAGACCTGGATGACTACGGTACCGTTAAAATAGCCCTTACCGTGAGCGACAGCGCCCGGAACGTGCTCCCCGCCGAGGATACCAGCTACCAGTTTGTGATACAGCTGGTTTCAGGCACGGAGATCAAATATTCCGGCGTGATCAGCAACGGCAAATGGGAAAAAGGCCTGATACAGCCGGGTGAATACCAGATCAGGGTGATCGTGGACCGGAATAAAAACGGCGCCTGGGATACGGGCGTCTATTACGGTGTGCCCAGGAAGCAGCCCGAAACCGTATTTTCGTTCAAGGACCCTATCAACATCAAAAAGAACTGGACGGTAAGCCCATCGGTCAAACTATAGCCTTTATCCGTAATTTTGCATAATGATCTTCTCCTCTGCATTGATTGAAAATGCCGTAAATGAATTTGCAAGGCTGCCGGGCGTCGGTAAAAAAACCGCTCTGAGGCTGGTGCTGCACCTGTTGAAGCAGGATACAGCACAGGTAGAGCTGTTTTCTGAAACGATCGCCCGTATGCGCCGCCAGATCAAATTCTGCCGGTATTGCCACAATGTGTCCGACGAAGATACCTGCAGCATCTGCGCAAACGCTTCCCGTAACAACCAGGTGGTGTGCGTGGTGGAAAGCATCCGCGATGTGATCGCCATCGAAAATACCCAGCAGTTCAACGGCGTGTATCATGTACTGGGAGGCATCATCTCCCCCATTGACGGCATCGGGCCGGACCAGTTGCAGATCCACTCGCTCGTGGAAAGAGTGCAGCAGCAGGGCGTGGAAGAAGTCATCATGGCCCTCAGCCCCACCATCGAAGGAGACACCACCATCTATTACCTGTCGAAAAAACTAAAGGATTACCCCGTGAAAATCACCACGATAGCGAGAGGCATCGCCTTCGGCGGAGAGCTGGAATATGCGGACGAGATGACGCTGGCCCGCTCCCTCACAAACCGCCTGCCGCTGGAAAATTATCTGCAGCAGGGGAAATAGTAAGTTCACTTTCAAATTCCGTCAGGATAGCTATCTTTATGTCCTGGTAATCATATTCAAACCGCTCATACTCCAAATATCCAGATCATGTTCAAATTAGCACTGCTCTCCATTTTTTTCTCCTTTGCTTTTGGCAATGTGTACGACTTTAAAGTTGATGCGCTGGAAGGAGGCAAAATTGATTTTTCAAAATACAAAGGGAAAAAGATCCTTATCGTGAATACGGCTTCTATGTGCGGCAACACCCCGCAATACGCCGAGCTGGAAAAATTATATAAAAAATACAAGGGCAAACTGGTCATCATAGGGTTCCCCGCCAATAACTTCGGCGGACAGGAGCCGGGCTCCAATGAAGAGATCAAGGCATTCTGTTCGAAAGAATATGCGGTGACTTTCCCGATGGCGGCCAAAGTTTCCGTAAAGGGCTCGGACATTCATCCCCTGTATCAGTGGCTGATAGCCGAAAGTAAGGCCAAACAATTATCTCCCGAAGAAGTGACCTGGAACTTCCAGAAGTATCTTCTGAATGAGAAAGGTGAGCTGGTGGCTGTTTTTAAGCCCCGCACACAGCCTTCTTCGCCGGAAGTGATCGAAGCGATAGAAAAACACTAACCGGATATGCGTAAAATTCTACTGAAACTTTTTACAGCCATTGGCTGCAGTGTTTTATTGTTTTCAGCCTGCTCCGATTACGATCCCGCGGCATTGCTGAATTGTGAAAAAGCTGCTTTTAACCTGGCGGACAGCAACGGTGTTAATTCCCTTAAACTACTTAGTGCCAACATGTTACGCAATCAGAACTTAAAACTCCTGAGCATAGAGGCATATTTTAAAGACAGTGTAAGGGTCGTATTGAACGTGGCGGATGCCGGGTACAACAGTGCGGGCCTTCAGCACGATAGCCTGCATACCGGCAGTTATCTCTTTTCCACCCGCCAGGTGAATGCCTCATCCGGCAAAGTAGTGCTGGGAGTTAAAAACGGAAAGGATTACAAGTTCCTCACCACCGATACTTCCTCCATCACCATCTTCGAAGTAGACGTGATAAACCGCACTATTTCAGGGTCCTACTATGTGGAAACCGTGAATCCCGCGATGAAAATGCACGGCGGTTTCAGCAAAGTGTGTTTTCTGTCCATCCAATAATAATGCTGTATTTTTACGGCTATGTTTTTCACTGATATCATAGGGCAGGAAGCGGCGAGGCACCAGTTGCTGCACGCCGTGGAACAGAACCGCCTCAGCCACGCCATGATACTGCTGGCCCCGGAAGGCGCCGGCGGGTTACCCGTCGGGCTGGCGTTCGCACAATATCTCGTCTGCGAAGACCGCCAGCCGCAGGACGCCTGCGGGCAATGCTCCGCCTGCAAAAAAGCAGCACAGTATATTCACCCGGATATTCACTTCTCTTATCCCGTAATCCCCCGCAAGCCCGGAGACAAACCCGTGAGCACGGATTACATCACGGAATGGCGGGAATACATCGCGCAGCAGCCCTATGGTAATGCCTATGACTGGCTGCAGTTCATCGGCGCGGAAAATAAACAGGGCAACATCACCGCCCACGAATGTTCCGACATCATCCGCAAGCTGAACCTCAAAAGTTTTGAAAGCGATTACAAGATCCTGCTCATGTGGATGCCGGAATACCTCGGCAACGAGGGCAACCGCCTGTTGAAACTGATCGAGGAGCCGCCGGCCAATACCATTTTTATCCTCGTGGCGGAAAACCAGGAGCAGATACTGGCCACCATCCTTTCCCGCACCCAGCTGGTCAGGATCAACCCGCTTTCCAAACAGGAGGTCGTGGATGCGCTGAAGGAACGCAACCAGGTGCCTGAGCCCCGGGCCAGGCAGATTGCAACCATTGCCTCGGGCAATTACCGGGAGGCTTTGCAATTGCTGCAACATGCCGAAAACGATTATCATGAATTGTTGCGTACCTGGTTGAATTGCATTTTTATGCAAAACAGGCAGGGCCTGCAGGATTGGGTGGAGCATATTGCCAGCGCCAAAATGGGCCGCGAGAACCAAAAGCAGTTCCTCCGGTATTTTATCAACGTGCTGGAGCATAGCCTGCGTGTGCAGTACATGGACCGCAGCCAGCTGGCCTTTTCGGACGAAGAGGTGGACTTTGCGGAGAAACTCAGGAAGCTGGCGAATCTTGGTCAGATGGAGCAGATCACCGAAGAACTGGACAATGCTTATTACCATATCGAACGGAACGCGAATGGTAAAATACTCTTCCATGCGCTGTCTATAAGGCTCCAGTACATCTTTAAGGGCCGGCCTCTGCCGGTATAGCTGTCAACTATTTACCGTACCTTTGGCCCTTATTTCCCTGTACGTCTTTGTGAATCTGGAAGTAAATATGTACTTTTAGTGACTTGGGATTGCAGGAATGACTATTTTTTAAAATAATAAACCAAAATAATATGGCTTGTGCCGGATGTGGTACGGGTGCGGATGGGAAGCCGGCGGGATGCAAGAGTAATGGAGGTTGCAGCAGCGGAGGTTGTAACAGGTTGAACGTATTTGACTGGCTGTCCAACATTCCCTTGACTGATAGTTTAGCACCATTTGACATCATAGAAGTAAGTTTTAATAACGGTAGTCGCAAAGATTTCTTCAGAAACTCCACCAAACAGCTTTTCGAGAAGGGCGAAATGGTGGCTGTGGAAGGGGTCAGCGGTTTTGACGTGGGGATGGTGAACCTTACCGGGGAACTGGTAAAGTTGCAGATGAAAAAACGACGGGTGGAAGATACTCCCGAAGTGAAAAAACTCCTGCGCCGCGCCTCCACTGAAGACATGAACCGCATGTCCGATAACAAAAAACGCGAGACCGAAGCACTTATTAAAGCCAGGGCGATCGCCCGCAGCATAGGCCTGGAAATGAAGCTTGCAGAAGTGGAGATCCAGGCGGACGGCCGTAAGGCTACCTTCTTTTATACGGCTGATGACCGTGTCGATTTCCGTGAACTGATCAAGATATATGCCTCCGAATTCAGGGTGAAGGTGGAAATGCGCCAGATCGGCGCCCGCCAGGAAGCCGGGAAAGTGGGTGGTATCGGCAGTTGCGGCCGCGAGCTTTGCTGCTCCACCTGGCTCACGGATTTTAAATCTGTGAACACTACCGCGGCAAGATATCAGAACCTTTCTATCAACCAGGCCAAATTATCCGGTCAGTGCGGCCGCCTCAAATGCTGCCTCAACTACGAACTGGATACCTACCTGGACGCCCTGAAAGACTTCCCGGACGACTGCGATATGATTGAAACTGCCGGCGGCAATGCAACCCTGCAAAAGCGCGACATTTTCAAGAACCTCATGTGGTATTCCTACGACAACAGCAATAAACAATACCCGCTTACCATCACCCGCGTGAAGGAAATACGCCAGCTGAACAGGCAGGGCGTCAAGCCGGAAGAGTTGAAAGCCGTTGAGGTGGTGACCTCCAAACCCAACAAAGACGTGGACCTCGGGTTTGCGGACGTCGTGGGCCAGATCAGCCTCCGCTCGCTGGAAAAAGCTTCGCAGAAACGTAAACAGAAAACGAAGGAAAAACATAAAGAACATCACCAGAAGGACAAACCTAAAGGCGGCGGCAACCAGCAGCAGCCCGGGCAGTCCGGTGGCGCACCGCAAGGCCAGCAGCAGGCACGCCCTCAAAAGGAGCAGCGCCCGCAAGGCGACCGTCCTCCAAGACAGGAACAAAAACCACGCGGCGACCAGAAACCACGCGAGCAGCGCGGTGACCAGAAGCCCCGCGGCGAAAGAAGCGGCGAGCCACGCGGCGAACAAAAGCCCCGTGAACCGAGGGAACAGCGCCCGCCCCGCAACGAAAACCAGCCCCGTGGAGATCAGAAACCACGTGAGCCCAGGGAAGGCGGACCAAGGCCACAAGGCGGCGAGCAGAATCCCCGCGAACCGCGCGAAGGCGGACCCAAACCGCCACAGCAAGGTGGTGGAGGCGGCCAGCGCAACCAGAACCGGAACCGCCCCCCGCGGAAACCAGACAATAAACAACCGGATAACAAACAATAAAACTGTTATTGTACCGTATATAGTAGAGGCGCTCTTTGTAGCGTCTCTACGTTTATTATCCCATCATGATCGGATTTCCTCCCCGATACGGCACCACCTACTTCCTTGAAAACCGCAGCGCCGCGGAACAGCTTGTTATTTTCTGGCTGGCCGTGGAAAAAATGGGCTGGCAGCTCAGCGAAGTAACGTCCAACAGTATCACCGCATTTACCAATTTCAGCCTCCGCTCCTGGAACGAGCAGGTGAGCATCCGTTTTACCCCTGAAGAGATCAACCTGTTCAGCGTCTCCACCGGCGTACAGGTGCTGGATTTCGGCAGGAACAGGCAGAATATTAAACGCCTGCTGAAAGCTGTTGCTGCAATTGCAGCGGAAACTCCCGGGGAAACTTTAACAACGGTATACGAAGAACGGCAGCACCGCATCCGCCCGGAAGGCGAAACAATCCATCTCACACGCAGCAGGCCGGTGGTAGCCGGTTTCATGCAGGTATTCAGGCCGGTAAAGGGTTATTTTATTACGCCTATCATCATCGTACTGAACGTATTTATCTTTTTACTGCTCACCAATAAATGGCTCTTCCCGGAAAGCAGCGGCTGGGCGCCCCACCAGGACGTACTGGAGCGGGCCGGCGCCAGCTTCAAACCGCTGACGCTTTTCGGCGAGCCCTGGCGGCTGGTTACATCATCGTTTTTGCATGCGGACGTACTTCACCTTTTCTTCAACATGTATGGCATCATGGTCTGCGGCATCTACCTGGAGCCCTTGCTCGGCCGCTGGCGGTTCCTGCTGGTGTATATCTTATGCGGCATCATGGCCAGCCTCAGCAGCCTCTGGTGGTACGACATCACGCCCACCCTCGGCGCGTCCGGCGCGGTGTTCGGCCTGTTCGGTTTCATTCTTACCTTATCCCTGCATCATTTCCTGGAACCAGGCGAAAGAAGGGCGCTGCTCACCAGCATCGGGCTTTATATCGTACTGAGTTTTTCCACCATCTTCCTTTCCACCAACTTCGACCATGCCTCGCATATCGGCGGGCTGCTGGCGGGCATGCTGCTGGCTCAGCTGCTTTATGCCGGTCTTCAGAAAAATGCCACCCGCAGTGTAATGGTGCGCAGCACGGCCTTGGCCACAGCGTTAATGCTGGTCATCATTTCAGCGGTGTATGTGCTGCTGCCCAGGGATGTGACGGATTATATGGCCAAACGGGCCAGGCTGGACGAGAATTATATCCTGGCCTCGGGGGTATATCACGCCCGGAACGATGAAGAAAGAATGAAATGGCTGAAGAACTACTCCATTTATTACATGGATGAGAACCTCCGCATCATGGATGAGATCGACAGGCTCTCGCTCAGCATTGATTCAAAACAACAGAACAAGCTGCTGCGCAAGCTGTACAACACCCGCAAACAGCTTTTCACCTGGAACTACCAAACCCTCCACGAAGGCCGCAACAGGTACGACAAACAAATCCTGGAAGCCATGCATGATCTTGAAAAAATGCACCGGCAACTGAATTACTGATCCTACTTTTCGTCCTGGAAATAGAGCTTGTAATAATTCATATTCCGTTCTTCGTCATACCCCCGCTCGATCATTTCACGGTTGCCATGTACATATACGTGGAAGTTCTTGTCCAGCTTGAGAATGCTCTTGAAGAACTTTTGCTGCTTTTTTACGGCCGGGTTGGAGATATCAAATTCATCAGGTATTTCGTCGCGGAAGTTTTCGCGGTAATTGCGGAAAGCATCCACCGCATCCGGGTGACCCAGCACTTCTTCCGCGAATTCATCCATCTGGAACTGTTCCTTTTCCTTGAAATAGGTCGCGGATTTTTTTAACAGGTCGATCTGATCCACGCGGTTCATTTCAAACTCCTCGGGCAGCTTTTGCTGGATGAACTGCTGGCAAAGCGTCACCATCGTTTCCGTCTGGTGATAACTGTCGGCCTTCCGCTCCACCTGGAGGAACGCGTCTTTCCAGTACACCGCTTCATTTTTGCTGTTGCTGTCCACGATACTCACCTTGTAGCCGTCTTCCTGCCCGATGTTGAACACGAGGCAGCCTTTATCCAGCTTGTTGATATTGATACCGTCGTCGTAGTTCAGCTCGTAGTTTTCGTCGCTGAGGAATACTTTCAGGTAGGTATCGCGGTTCTCGGACTTGAATATGCCGATGGCTTCCACATCTTCCCCATCCACCTGGCATTGAGAAAAATGAACGATATACAGTTCCCCGCCCTTGATCTTCGGGTGGGTGGACACTTTATAAAGATGTTTGGCGATGTTGACGGATTGCTCCTGGAAACTTTCCTTATCCCCGAAAATGAGGCTGCAATATTTAAAAACCTCGTTCAGGTGCAGGTCCGCATCGTGGGTGAAGCGAAAATACTCGGCGTTGTTGGTGAACGGCTGGATGAAATAACTCAGCAGCAGGTTGCCGATGGTTTCGTCCTTCAGCTCCAGCGGCTGCTGCGACAGCACCAAGGGGTCTTCATTGGACGCATTTCCCACTTTATGGATCGTGAGCCTTTCCAGGTCTTTTATATCTGATACGTGAATCATACGGGCTGCAAATTAGGGGCATTTAACTTTTTCGACGAAAAAAATTAATTTCCCGGAATGAAACGTATACCCTCCGCCCTGCTGCTACTTGCCACGGCTACCGCCTGCGCCCAGGAACCGCTGTACACCGCCAAAGACCTGACCAAAGAAAATATGTTCTCCACCAATATCGAAGGCCCGAACTTTGACAAGGCGGGCAATCTTTATGTGGTGAACTTCCTCAAAGACGGCACCATTGGCAGGATCAGTACCAAAGACGGAAGCGGCGAAGTGTTCGTCACCCTGCCGGACAGCAGCATTGCGAACAGCATCCAGTTTACCTCCAAAGGAGACATGCTGCTGGCGGATTTCAAAGGGCACAACGTGCTGAAGGTGGATATGAAAACACGGAAGATCTCCGTATATGCTCATTCCGATCGGTTCAGCCAGCCAAACGACCTTTGCATCAACAGCAAGGACCAGGTTTTTGCTTCGGATCCCAACTGGAAAAAAAGCACCGGCCAGCTCTGGCGCGTGGACAAAGGCGGGAAAGTGACGCTGCTGGCGGCGGACATGGGCACTACAAACGGCATCGAGCTGAGCCCGGACGAAAAGACCCTTTATGTGAATGAAAGCGCGCAGCGCAAGGTCTGGAAATTTGATGTGGACGCGCAGGGCAATATCTCCAATAAACGGCTCTTCGCTGAATTCCCGGATCACGGGTTTGATGGCATGAAATGCGACAAAACAGGTAATCTTTACCTGACCCGTTACGGCAAAGGCACGATCGTAGTGCTTTCTCCGTCGGGGGAACAGTTGCGGGAAATCCCGCTGAAAGGCAAATCATGCAGCAATCTTGTGTTTGGCGGGAAAGACGGTAAAACCGTGTTTGTAACCCTGCAGGACAGGAAATGTATCGAAACCTTCCGGGTGGAGGTTGCGGGGAAAAAATTCTAAACCGGTACTTTATTCACATAAGCCCAGGATATACGGAGCATATAGGATAGATATAGGCAAGATATACGAGTGATATAGGATAAGAAATGTTAAAATCCTATTATAAAGAAGGCCATCTCAGATGAGATGGCCTTCTTTTATTTTCAGTCGAAAAAAGATCAGGTATTTAATCCACCGCAAACGCTGAGTACCTGGCCGGTTACGTAAGCGGACAGATCGGATGCGAGGAAGAGGCATACGTTCGCAATGTCTTCCGGGGAGCCGAATTTACCCAGGGGAATTTTGTCCAGGTAAACTTTAGCGCCTTCGCCGTCTTTCAGGTAATGGGTCATGTCCGTTTCCACGAAACCCGGGGCTACGGCATTCACACGGATGTTCCGGCTGCCTATTTCCTGGGCGATGGATTTGGAGAAACCGATGATACCGGCTTTGGAAGCGGCGTAGCTGCTCTGGCCGGCGTTGCCTTTCATACCGATGATAGAGCTCATGTTGATGATGCTGCCGCTTTTGGCTTTCATCATCGGGCGCATCACCAGTTTGGTCATATTGAACACACTTTTCAGGTTCACATCCATCACTTCATCCCATTGCTCCTGGCTCATGCGCAGCAGCAGGTTATCTTTTGAAATACCCGCGTTGTTCACACAGATATCTACTGTACCAAACTCTTTCACCACATCGTTCACCAGCGCTTCGCAGTCCTCAAATATGCCGGCATTGCTTTTGTAAGCTTTTGCTTTCACGCCTTTTTCGATCAGCCTGGCTTCCAGGGCTTTTGCTTTTTCATCCGAACTCACATAAGTAAAAGCAACATTGGCGCCTTCTTCTGCGAATTTCAGCGCAATAGCCTCACCAATTCCGCGGCTGGCTCCCGTTACGATGGCTACTTTGTTGTTAAGTAATTTCATTTTTGTCTGATAGGTTTTAGCTTTAGTATGATGGACGAAGTTAATAGAAATTATCCCTCCGCCTAGTGTTTTCCGACAAACCGGAGAATTTCCTCCAGTACATTCCTTTCGTTATTCAAACGCGGAACTTTATGCTGCCCGCCTAGTTTTCCTTTGCTTTTCAGCCATTCGGTGAAAGTGCCCTGCGCCATTACGTGAATGGTGGGGCGGCACAGCGCCATATCTTTATGGCGTTTGGCTTCATAATCCGAATTGATGGACTTCAGCGTTCCATCCAATACGGTAATGAACTGCTCCAGGTTGGCCGGCTGCTGTTCAAATTCGATCAGCCATTCATGGCCGCCGTTCCCGGTTTCGCTGAAGTAGATCGGCGCCGCGGTATAGTCATTCACGATCGCGCCGGTAGCTTCGCAGGCCTGCGCGATGGCTTTATCTGTATTGTCCACGATCAGCTCTTCGCCGAAAGCATTGATAAAAGATTTCGTCCTGCCGCTCACGCGTATGCGGTAAGGCGCCATGGACACGAATTGTATGGTATCGCCCACGAGGTAACGCCACAGGCCGCCGTTTGTACTGATGATGAGCGCGTAGTTTTTGCCGGCTTCCACTTCGTGGAGCTGCAGCGTGCGGGGGAATTCCTTGCCATATTCCTCCATGGGCATGAATTCGTAGAATATGCCATGGTTCAGGAACAGCAGCAGGCCTTCTTCGCCGATCACGTCCTGCGCGGCAAAAAATCCTTCGGATGCGTTGTAGGATTCCAGGTAATTCATACCCGGCTTGCGGATCAGGCGTTTGAACTGCTCGCGGTAAGGCGTGAAGCTCACCCCGCCGTGCATGTACACTTCGAGGTTGGGCCAGACTTCCGCGAGGTTGTCCGTGCCGGTCAGTTCAAATATACGTTTGATGAGCACGATGGTCCAGGTGGGCACACCGGCTATGGAAGTGACGTTTTCATGGATCACGGCCTGCGCCATGCGTTCGATCTTCTCTTCCCATTCGTCCATCAGGGCGATGGAAAGATCGGGGGTGCGTACGAGGTTGCCGTAAAAAGGCATGTTTTGCAGCATCACGGCGCTCAGGTCGCCAAAATAGCTGTCGCTGTCCGCGGACAGTTTATTCACCTGGTGGCTGCCGCCGATCACCAGCGATTTGCCGGTGAGCACGTCTGAGTCAGGGAAGTTGTTATAATAAAGGGAAAAAACGTCGCGGCCGGCGCGGTAGTGGCATTCATCAAGGCTTTCCACGGATACGGGGATGAACTTGCTTTTGTCTGCCGTGGTGCCGCTGCTTTTGGCGAACCATTTGATGGGTGTGTTCCAGATCACGTTCTGCTCGCCTTCCATCACGCGCTGGATATAAGGTTTGATGGATTCATAGTTGTGTACCGGCACCCTTTGTTTGAACTCGTCTACTTTAAAAATATTGGAAAAGCCGTACTGTTTGCCAAATTCGGTGTACTGGGCCGCGCTGAGCAGGTTTTGGAACACCTGCTGCTGAACCTGCAGCGGGTATTGCATAAAGTGCTCGATGCGCCCCATCCTTAATCTGGCTAGTTGTGACAGCGCTGGACTTAAAATCTTCATACCAGGTTTTAACTAGGGTTTGATAGTGATTATTGTTTAGCTGCTTCGTCCAGGTAATCTTTCCTGCGAAGAACGAAATTCTGGCCAAGATACACTTTTCTAACCTGTTCGTCTTCTGCCAGTTCTTCAGCGGTGCCGGCCTTGAGGATTTTGCCTTCAAACAATAAATACGCCCTGTCTGTGATGGAAAGGGTTTCCTGCACGTTATGGTCTGTGATGAGGATGCCGATATTACGGTATTTGAGTTTGGCTACGATGCCCTGGATATCTTCCACCGCAATGGGGTCGATGCCGGCAAAGGGCTCATCCAGCAGGATGAACTTCGGGTCTACGGCCAGGGCGCGGGCGATCTCCGTTCTGCGGCGTTCGCCGCCGCTGAGTACGTCCCCGGGGCTTTTCCGTACGTGCTGCAGGCGGAATTCGCTGAGCAACGTCTCCAGTTTTTCTTTTTGTTCCGCCTTTTTCAGCTTCGTCATTTCCAGCACGGCGGCAATATTGTCTTCCACGCTCAGTTTCCTGAATACGCTGGCTTCCTGCGGCAGGTAGCCTATCCCCATCTGCGCACGTTTGTACATAGGCAGCTTGGTAATATTCAGATCATTGAGGAAAACTTCCCCTTCGTCGGGCTTAATAAGACCTACCACCATGTAGAACGTGGTGGTTTTACCCGCCCCGTTGGGCCCCAGGAGGCCCACGATCTCACCCTGCGTAACCTCCACCGACACGTGATTTACCACGGTCCTGGTCCGGTAACGCTTAACCAGTTGCTGCGTATGTATTCTTAATGCCATAAGTTGAATCTTAGCAAAAATAATAAAATCGGCGAATGGACAACGGTTTCACCCGCTCAGATAAATTATTTTAACCATTTATTTGCTATTAGATAAATAGTAGGGGATATATTATTTTTGCGAGGTTTTCTAAAGATAACTCCATATATGAAAGTTACGGAACATATTAAGCAGGCACAGGGAACTTTAATCTCCTTCGAAATCCTGCCACCCCTGAAAGGTAAAAGCATTGAATCTATTTATGACCACCTGGACCCGCTGATGGAGTTCAAGCCTTCTTACATCAATGTGACCTATCACCGTAGCGAACATATGTTCAAGAAACGCGCGGATGGCTCATTCGACAAGGTGGAGATCCGCAAGCGCCCCGGTACCGTAGGCATTTGCGCCGCCATCATGAACCATTACCAGATCGACGCCGTGCCCCACCTCATCTGTGGCGGGTTTAGCAAGGAAGAGACGGAAAACGCCCTTATCGACCTCAATTTCCTCGGTATAGACAATGTACTGGTGCTGCGCGGGGATGCGCCCAAAAACGAGACCTTCTTTGAAGCTCATCCCAACGGCCACCGTTATGCGCAGGAGCTGCTTCAGCAGGTGCTGAACATGAATAACGGCATTTACCTGGAAGACGACCTGATGGGCGGTATCAAAACCAAGTTCTGCATCGGCGTGGCCGGCTATCCCGAAAAACACTTCGAAGCCCCCAACCTCCAGACAGATATGGCTTACCTCCGGAAAAAAGTAGAGGGCGGAGCCGATTATATCGTCACCCAGATGTTCTTCGACAACAAAAAATTCTTCGACTTCGTGGCAAAATGCCGCGAGAACGGTATCACTGTCCCCATTATCCCGGGCCTGAAACCGCTTACCACCCGTAAGCAGCTTACCATACTCCCCCGTACTTTCCATGTGGATATGCCGGAAGACCTGGCTACGGAAGTACTGAAATGCAAGACGGACAAGGACGTGGAAATTGTAGGCACCGAATGGCTGATACAGCAGTCCAAAGAACTGAAAGCCGCCGGCTCTCCCGTACTGCACTATTACACGCTGGGCAAACCGCATGTGATCCAGCAGGTGGTTTCCGCGGTGATCTAGGCATCTTTCCCGCAAACACATAAAAAAACCATTGCGTTGACACGCAATGGTATAATTTCCCTATAACTGTCACACCTTTGTTTAGAACTTATTGGTGATGTATTGCTGATATTATGACGCGGGTAAAATAACTTACCCCTATTGGCATCAAAAAAAAGCCGCCTCCAATAACGAGACGGCATTTTTTTGACGTTATATTTTGAACTCCCACGGCCCCGGTACTCTCATCATCTTAATTGCTTTTTACCTCCATCCTGACGCTGCGTCAACGGGGTTAGAACGCTTTTACCCCGCTTTTACACCCCTGTTACAGGGGGAAGAGAGGCCGGTAAGATAAAGGTTTGAGGGAGATAAGAGGCCGGCTAGAGGGGAGTTAAAGCCCCCTGGTAAGGACATATCAAAGCCATGCCCCGATAGAAGCAGAAAGTGGTGATGAAATTTCCTGAACCCCATCCTATACGATCGGTATAGGATCGCTATAAGATCGCTATAGGGTCACTATAGGAGAAGAAATGGTAAAATGGTATGAAGGCTGAAGTAAAAGGTAGTTATCAGTAATCTTCCCTGCTGAAAAGAAATCCGAGGGTGAGGCCCACATACCTGTTTTTGCTGGAAGTGAACTCGCTGCGGTCGTTGTCCGTCATGCCCAGGCTGTAGTTGGCTCCCAGCATCAGGCCGTTTTCGAATTCGTATCCTACCGCAAAGTTAGCCCCCGCATCCCAGGGATGCATTCTCAATACGGCGAGGTTGTCATTGTCTTTGCGGGTGAACTGTACGTCCTTTGAGTGTTTTGTGAGGGTGCGCCCGTCCTGCATGATGTTGTAAGTATAAGTGCCGTTCAGCCCCAGTGCGATGTAAGGGCCAAGGCCCGCGGTGATCCGGCCTTTTCCTAACGGGTATTTATACACGACGTTCAGCGGCATTTCCAGGTAATTCAGCCTGAGGCTGTTTCCCCGGGGCATATACACCCCGGAAAGCCCGGCTTTGGGATCGGTGGTTTCTTTCAGGCCCGTGCCTTTGGTGACGTAACGGAAACCGGGCTGGAAATAAAGACCGGGGGCAAGGGGAACGTTTATCAATAACTCCAGGTGCCAGCCATGAAACGTCTCCATAGAACTATGGGAACTGGCAAGATCTCCCGGCGCTTCGCCCGAAATATACATGTTTGATGCCGTATAGCCGGTACGGATACCCAGGCTGACCTGTGAAGATGCCGGGATAATACAGCCGAGTAAGACCACAAGCAACAAGGCAATAGTTCTCATAAAATGATTTTTTTACAGGGGATCCTTGAGCTATTGGAGAAAGCAACGGGGTATATTAAGCGCTCTTACACAATCAGTCTCTCGCATTCTTAAAATATGCGGCGCAAACATACTGCAAACTTCCTCAAATTCACAATCTGTTGGAAATGAAATGGTGGGATTCATCGGAAATTAACACTGAGCTGTCGGTATTCATGGATCACGGCGAGAAAATTAACATTGAAGTGTGCCGTATTGTTCATCCATGGGCATAAAAAAAACCGGCGGGAAATGCATTCAGGTTAACCTTTATGCATAACCCACCGGTCTATCCGATAGTTGCGATGAAATGCGGTTTATTGTCCGCCGAACTTATATCCTACGTTCACGCCAAAAGCGGTGTTCCGGAAGGAATTGTCGCTGTCCCCGTTGCCACGGAGGTTAATCAGGCCAAGGTCTGTGAACAAACCAAAGTTGAGGCCCATGGGCAGTTCATAACCTACCTGGAAGTTTGCACCGGCGTCAAATCTCTTTATTTCGTCGATTTCGTCTCCAAATTCAATGTCGTTCTCCACCAAATTGTTGCCTAACACGGTTTTATTTTTACCGCTTAAGCCGACAGCAAGGTAAGGTCCAAGGCCAATAAACAGGTTGCCGTTGCCCACTTCGGGTTTATACATGAAGTTGATGGGCAGCTCAAGGTAATTAATGCGGAGCCTGGTGTCAAAACCAAGTATTTCGTCCTTACCGCCTTTGCCGGTATACAACAGGCTCGGTTGGATGTAAAATTCATCTGCCAGCTGAAGATCCGCCGTAATACCGGCTCTGAATCCTGTCAGAAGATCACTGGTCTCCTTATCTCCGCCAACTTTTTCAGTATAACTTGACCAGCTGGGGCCTGCTACAATCCCGAATTTTGTCTGGGCAAACGTAGCGCCGGCAATCAGCAAGGCAGCAACGGATAAGAGTGCTTTTTTCATGTTCTGTTTTTGTTTTTAAAAATATATATATGCATTAGGATGAAATGGTGTCCCTATAAAAAACTCTCTTCGGGCAAAATTGTTTACTTCGTGCCTCCAAAAAGATAACCTACGGAGAAACTCCACACACGGTTTTTACTCTTGTCGTCACGGCTGTCGTCCGAACCGGAATACAGTTTACCGAAGCCCATACCATACTGTGCGGATACCAGGAAGTTGCTGAATTCAACACCGGCCAGCAGGTTGCCACCGTAGTCAAAACGTTTGTATTTGTCAAAACCCTGGTTGGGGTCGCCGGCGTTCAACGGGGTATCGTCATCCCATTTGATATTGGACTCCCCACTGGTGTGCACACCCGCGATAGTCGTTTCATACTTGTTTTTGCCGGCTACGCCAAATGCCGCATAGGGGCCTGCGCCAAGGAAGATCCTGGTGTTCTGCCCTACGGGGATTTTACCTACGAAGTTTACGGGAATTTCGATGTATTGGGGGTTAGTGGTTGTTTTGTAATAAACAGCACTGCCGGCTTCTCCTTCTTCTATCTTAGCCCCTTTGCCGGTATAAAATACCCCCGGCTGGATAGAGATTATTTCAGAAAGCGGAAAATCCGCGATAGCGCCTACATGGAAAGAATTTAAGGAGCGGCTGTTGTCTACACCGCCGCTGTTGGTGTTGGTAACATTAGCGATGTTCCAACCGCCTTTTACACCTACTCTGACCTGCGCCATTGCAGCTACGGATAAACCGATAGCCATACATGAGAGAACAATCTTTTTCGTCATAACCTTAGTTTTGGTGATGACGTACCAAATCCAAAGAACGTGCCAAAGGGCAAATTGACATTCCTATCATGTTGAAAATGAATAATTTGTAAGGGCTACTGCTGTGGTTTTCCGTTTAATTCACGTTGAAGGAATTCATCTAATTGTGTTACGCCAAGGCGTTTTGCGAGTATCTTTTTATGTTCATCCAGCAGATAAACTACCGGTGTGGCATACACATCGTAGAACTTGCGGTAATTGCTTTTGTACTCCGGGTCCCAGGCATGTATCCAGCCGTTGAGATGTTTTTCTTTGATGAACTTTGTCCACTCATCTTTGGTGCCGTCCGTCCTTACACCGTACATCACCACCCCTTTTTTCTTCCAGCTGGCGTTGAATGCGGAATCCAGTTTAGGCACCTCCGTGATACAATGCCCGCAGGTGGGGTCCCAGAACACCACTACGGTATATTTTGATTTGATATCGTACAGCGAGGCGCGTTTGGAGGCCGTGTCCTGCAATACCAGCTGCGCGGCCTGCTGCCCGATCAGGTTCGGCGCGATGGTCACCGCCCGCTCAACGATCTTGTTTTTCTGTTCTTCGCTCAGCCAGTAAGCGTCCCCTTTCATGTAATATTTCTCCACGAGGTGCACAAACACCGCGTCCATTCCCATGATGGAAGAGTTTTCATAATTACGCGTGATCCACCACAATACAAACTTGAAGCTTTCTTTGTCCTTTTTTGTTTTGGCGATAACCGCGTCCGCATCCACGATCGCGGAATCCGGCACGGGCGCCACCAGCTGGTTGAAGTACCGTTCCAGGCGGGTTTCCAGCACGGGCGTGCGCGCCAGCCTGCCATCCGCCAGGTTCACATCTTTCCAGTAATTGCTTTTATATACGCGGTAAGGGTAGGTGGAGTCAAGGGAGCCGTCCGCTTTTTTGGGCATATCTGGGATGACCGGCTCGCGCATGGCTTTGAAAATGCTTGCCAATAAGGATTGTGGTTGCTCCGTTACTACTTTGGCCCGGTACTCGTTCAATTGTTTGCTGAACGATTCCATGAGCGGCCGCACTTTGGCGGAATCTTCCGCGTTGCGGGCCTCGCCCAGCTTCTGCTGGATCTCCGCCGAGTTTTGGGCAATAAACTTATTATATGCGCTGAACATGGCATTGTCCGGCGAATTGCGGTATTCAGTGCCTGTGATCAGGTTCGCCGTATCGGCTACGATCGAAAAGGTCTGGATCTTATCAAGCAGTATTTCAAAATACCTTTGTTTGCCCGGCAATACGACCAGGTAAATCCCCCCGGGCTGGGTTTCAGGCCCTTTCAATACGGCTGTGCCGGCCGGGCTGAGCTGCGCGGAGTCCATCACATAGGTGGTTTTCCCCATATAATGACCCAGGTATACGGTTCCGCCGGTGTATCCTTTCAGCTGTACGGAGATATTATAACCCTGTCCATGCAGGGCGGAAGCGCCACCAAGGCAGCAAATAAGAAGATATAGCAGTTTTTGCATAGGTGCAATAAAAGTAACTAAAACCGTCCTACCTTTGCACCCGTGAGGAAAAAAAATGTTGTTCTGGAAAATGTGCCCGTAACCGCTTATGCTGCTGAAGGCAAGGCATTGGCGCGGGTAGACGGTAAAGTTGTTTTTATTGAAGGCGGCGTGGTGCCCGGCGATGTGGTGGACGTAAAGCTCAGTAAAAGTAAAAAAGACTGGGCCGAAGGCAAGGCCATCCGCATCCACACCCAATCTCCTGACCGTGTAACTCCATTCTGCGACCACTTCGGGCTGTGCGGAGGCTGTAAATGGCAGATGCTGCCGTATGAAAAACAGCTGGCTTACAAGCAGCAGCAGGTGGAAGATCATCTGCGCCGCATCGGTCACCTCGAGCTGCCTTCCATGCCCCCTATCCTGGGTGCGAAGGAAACAAGGCGCTACCGGAACAAACTCGAATTCACTTTCTCCAATAAAGCCTACCTGACGGACGAAGAAATACGCGCCGCCGGGGAAGACTGGCCCCGCCGCAACGCTTTGGGGTTTCACATACCCAAACTTTTCGATAAGGTGCTGGATATTCAAACCTGCCATTTGCAGGAAGAGCCGGCCAACCTTATTAAAAATACCATCCGCAGCTGGGCGGAAGCGCGCGGGCTGTCGTTCTTCGACATCCGGCAGCAAACGGGCTGGCTGCGCAACCTGGTGCTGCGCATCTGTACCACGGGCGAAGTAATGGTGAACCTGGTGATCCACCATGAAGATAAAGGAGAACGCGAAGCCCTGCTGAATCACCTGCTGGAAAAGGTTCCGGCCATCACTACCCTCCTTTACACCATCAATCCGAAAAAGAATGACAGTATCTTTGACCTGGAGCCCCGCGTGTTCTACGGGAAAGGCTATGTGGAGGAAAAACTGGAGGACTTTATCTTTAAAATAGGCCCCAAATCATTTTTCCAGACAAACACTTACCAGGGCGAGGCCCTGTACCGGATTACCCGGGAGTTTGCGGGGCTTACCGGTACGGAAACCGTGTATGACCTGTATTGCGGAACCGGCAGCATTGGTATATTTGTGAGCCGGCAGGCGGCCAAAGTGGTGGGGATAGAGCTCATCAGCGAGGCGATAGACGATGCCCGGGAGAATGCGGCGGCCAATGGCGTGAATAACGCCACGTTTTTTGCAGGGGATGTGATCAATATCTGCGACGATGCATTTTTTGCAACGCACGGCGCACCCGATGTGATCATTACAGATCCTCCCAGGGCGGGCATGCACGAAAAACTGACGGCAAAACTGCTGGAAGTGGCGGCACCCCGGATCGTATACGTATCGTGTAACCCGGCTACCCAGGCAAGAGATCTTGCCTTGCTGAACGAAAAATACACCGTGGAAAAAGTACAGGCAGTGGACATGTTCCCGCATACCCATCATATTGAAAATGTGGCGCTGCTGCAGCGCAGGTATTAAAAGCAGAGAAACGTAACAGTAACCATAACGATTAAGTACACACGCAATGAGTGAATTCAGGCCCGGGAGATTTGAGATGTTGCCCCTCGTGATCAAAAATCTCCTTATCATAAACGGATTGGTTTTCCTTGCACAGGTTTCTCTAAAACCTCTTCTGCAGGTGGACCTCGATGTAATGTTCGGCCTGCACTACTGGGGTTCCGATCTTTTCCGCCCGCATCAGATCATTACCCACCTGTTCATGCACGGCAGCTTTCCTCACCTGTTTTTTAACATGTTCGCCCTGTGGATGTTTGGCGCCACCCTCGAAAACCGATGGGGCCCTAAACGTTTCCTGATATTTTATATGGTCTGCGGCATTGGCGCGGCTTTGTGCCACCTGGGCGTACTGACTATTGACAATGTGCGGCTTACTTCGGCCATCCAGGATTTTAATGTGAATCCCTCGTTTGACAGTTTTGTGAAGATCTATGACAAATACGGGCTCGAGAATTTCACAATTACCGAAGGTGCAAAGGAATACCCGATGCAAAGCTTCCGGGATGCCTGGTCCGCCATGCCTCCCGAATCCGGCGACATGGTGTTCAGAGCCAGGCTGTACCTCTCCAATTTCGTGGAGCTGTACCGCAATATCCCTACAGTTGGAGCCTCGGGTGCGGTATTCGGTGTCTTATTCGCCTTTGGATACCTTTTTCCCAACAGCTACCTTTTTATTCTGCCCATTCCGTTCCCCATCAAAGCAAAATATTTTATCGGCGGATATATACTCATGGAGCTGTTCCTCGGGTTCAAAAACTCCAGCGGGGACAACGTGGCCCACTTTGCGCACCTGGGTGGCGTGTTATTTGCTTACATACTTTTGAAGATTTGGAACAAGCGGAACCGGCGGGATTTTTATTGAGCACAAAATCTTAAATTTGTATACAAACACCAGAACCATGGAAGTGGCCGAAAAAGAACGGATGCCCCGACTGTCTCTAGGGGAAGAGAGGAATATGGTTACCCAGCTACTGCTCCTGAACGTTACCGTATATATCCTGCTGTACTTTATCAAGATCATTTACCAGATGGAAGGTTTCACCATCGCGGATTTTGACAGAGACATCCTGCATAATACGGTAGTGTCAGCCCAGCCGATGACCCTCCTCACCAAACCGTGGACCCTGCTCACCGCCATGTTCACGCATACCGCATTCTGGGACATTTTCTCTAATATGGTGTGGCTTTACTGTTTCGGTTCGCTGTTACAGCAGTTTTCCGGCTTCCGGCTGGTAGTGCCTTTATATATTTTCGGCAGCCTTTGCGGTTATGTCTTTTATGTAACCGGCATGAACCTCGTGCCCGCCCTGAAACCCCTTGCCAGCGCAGGAGCCGGTATAATGGGCGCGGGAGCCGGCGTAATGGCCATCGCTATCGGCCTCACCACCCTGGCCCCCACCAACCGCGTATTCCCGCTTTTGCTGAAAGGCGGCATTCCCGTATGGATCATCACCCTTATTTATATCGGCCTTCACATCACCGCGGTGCTCACCGGCGGCGGCCGCATGACCTCGCTGATGTTCCTCCTGGGCGGCGCTTTCATGGGCTTTATGTTTATCGCCCAATACAAAAAAGGGCATAACTGGGCCATTGGCATCAACACTTTTTTCTTCAACATCTCCCATATTTTCCACTCAAAAGCCGATACCGCGAGTCTCCGCGAAGAAATGCTGGAATCGGACAAACAGGCCCGCAAGGCCAATCCCGTTCCTTATGTGAGAGTAGGGCATATTCCTGAACATAAGGTAAATGAACTGCTGGACAAGATCAATGAACAGGGATTCCAGAGCCTCAGCCCCGAGGAAAAGGAAACACTGATACGTGCCAGCAGGGAACAGGATACCGAGAATTAACCCGGTTTTCAAACAAAATCTCAGATCGTAGGAGTATATTAGCGTTTGTAAACGTCAATAGACCCCATTGAAACCCATGCCTGCTATACTCCGCCGTTTATTTCTGTATGGAAATGTGATCATCGCCGCCGGCCTGATCTGTTCGGCTTTTTTACCGATGGTAAATCCTGCTTCATTCTGGCCCGCCGGTTTTGCCGGGCTCGCTTTCCCGCTGTTGTGGGTGCTCTCCGTAATATTTATTCCCGGCTGGCTGATCGTCCGTAAAAAATACTGGCTGATCTCCGTGTTCGCCCTCATCGTTTCATTCAGGGGCATCGGCGTAACCTGGGGATTTAACCTGTTCAACACCGGCAAAACACACACCGCGCAATCTTTCACCGTCATGAGCTTCAACTCCAGCTCCATGGGGCTGCTGGGCTACAAGGAAACTCCCCGGGTGAGGGAACATATTTATCAAATTGTGCGGGAGGCCCGGCCGGATGTGCTTTGTATACAGGAATTTTACACGAATGAGCACCCGGACCAGCAGCCGCACCTGGAAAACATCCTCAGCAACGGTGCTTACCCTTATTATTATTTCGCCGAACACTATACTCAATGGACTACCTGGCATTACGGCACCGCCATTTTTTCCCGTTTCCCCATTATCGATACCGCGCGCATCGCCTTCAACGGGGGTTATAAAGGCAATGAAGATCTCCTGAAAGTGAAGCTGCTGGTACATGGGGACACGGTGCAGGTGCTTACCGGCCACCTTTCTTCCTACAGGCTGAACGGCAAAGACTACCAGGCCGTGGGCAGCCCAGACGGCGGAAAGATCAAATCCGTGATGGGTAAAATGCGCCGCAGCTTTGCCAACCGTGTGACCCAGGCGCAGATCATGGCCGCCGAGATCAGCAAGAGCCAATATCCCCTGGTGGTAACCGGCGATTTTAACGATATCCCCCTTTCCTACACTTACCGCACCATTCGCGGCAATGCGCTGCAGGATGCGTTCCTGGAGCAGGGCTCCGGATTCGGGAGGACGTTTTCCGCCCTTTCGCCCACCCTTCGCATAGACTACGTGCTTCCCGGCCGGGAGTTTGCCGTGGAAGACTTTTCGATCTTCCGCAAAAAAGGATTACAACACTTCCCCGTCATGGCGCGTTTATCACTGAAACATTGATTCGTCACACAATAAAACGAATTCAAATACAAAAACGGTTGTTCCACAACGAAGGTTTAAATTTATTAACGCGTTGTCTTTTAATGCGTTAAATTTATAGCGGCCAAATATCTTGTTTGTTGAAATTTTTACGACTTTTTACAAAAGGGTTTTTCCTTACGGTGAACATTGTTGTTGTTCTGTTTTTTCTCCTTGCCTGCCTGGTGCCTTTTATATCACCGGTGAGGTTCTGGCCGATCAGTTTCATTACCCTCGGGTTTCCTTTCCTGCTGATCGCGCTGCTGCTTTTTATGATATTCTGGCTGATCTTCCATCCGAAATACGCCCTCATTCCCCTGATCGCGCTGCTGCTGGGCTGGAAGTCCGTGTCCGCCTTTATTGCCCTGCGCTGGCCGTCCAACTGGGAAACGCAAAACAAACCCGAAGGCACCTTTAATGTCATGAGCTATAACGTAGCCCTGTTTGGCCTTTACGCCAAAAAAGACAGCAAACCCGTGCGCGAAGGCATTTTTAAACTGATCGAAGAACATCAGCCGGATGTGCTCTGCCTCCAGGACTTTTATACCTCGGAAAAACCGGGGGATTTTAATAACCGCGAAGACATCAGCCGGGTGATGGATATGCCGCACCGTTTTTTTTCCAGCGATTTTAACCGTGGCGGCAGCCAGCATTGGGGCACGATCATATTTTCCCGTTACACCATCCTGAAAGCGGACAAAGTAAAGCTCTCCTCCGGCCCGCTGGGCGAAAGCCTCATCTACGCGGACGTGCTCAAAGGGAAAGACACGGTGCGCATCGTGAATATGCACCTGGAATCTTACCGCTTCAACGCGCAGGACTATGAAAGCATCGAAAAGGTGAGGAAACGGGAAGATACCGGGCTGGTGGCGGCCAAAGGCATCATCTACAAAATGCGCGACGCATACATCCGCCGCAGCCGCCAGGCCAATATAGTAGCGGATTTCATCAGGACCAGCCCACACCCCGTGATCGTCTGCGGGGATTTTAACGATACGCCCGCATCTTACACCTACTTCACCGTAAAAGGCAACCTCCAGGACGCCTTCCTCCAAAAAGGCAGCGGTATCGGGCGCACTTTCTCCGGCATTTCACCTACACTGCGGATAGATTACATTTTCGCGGACAAGGCCTTTACCGTAAAAGGTTTCCGAACGATCCATTCCGGCCTCAGCGACCATTATCCCGTCATCACGAACCTGCGGCTAAACCGCTGACAGCCGCCATTCGTAAATTGTGTGCTCCTTTTGACTAAAAAATTCGAAATTAGGGTGATAAAATCCGAAATTCGCCGATCGAACCAATTGATATGTCAGAACAGCTAAAACTACACAATACCCTAAGCCGACAAAAAGAAGTATTCACTCCGTTATATCCCGGGCATGTGGGCATGTACGTGTGCGGACCCACTGTATCCGGCGAATCGCACCTGGGGCATGCCAGGCCGTTCATCACCTTCGACGTGCTGTTCCGCTACCTGCTGCATCTTGGTTATAAAGTGCGTTATGTGCGCAACATCACCGATGCGGGCCATTTTGAAGAAGAAGGCCGCGCCGCGGAAGACAAGATCGCCAAAGGCGCGCTGCTCGAAAAACTGGAGCCGATGGAGCTGGTGCAGAAATACACCAATCTCTACCATTGGGCCATGGAGCAGTTCAACACCCTCAAACCCAGCATAGAGCCCACCGCTACCGGCCACATCGTGGAGCAGATCGAAATGATCAAAAAGATCATGGCGGACGGTTATGCATATGAGGCAAACGGTTCCGTTTACTTCGACGTAAAAAAATATTCCGAAAATCATCATTATGGTATCCTCAGCGGCCGCGTGATCGAAGATCAGCTGGAAACCACCCGCGAGCTGGAAAACCAGGATGAAAAGAAAAATAAAGTAGACTTCGCGCTCTGGAAAAAAGCGCCGGCCGAGCACCTCATGCGCTGGCCCAGCCCCTGGGGCGAAGGTTTCCCCGGATGGCACATCGAGTGCTCCGCGATGAGCAGCAAATATCTCGGCAAACAATTCGACATCCACGGCGGCGGTATGGACCTCCAGTTCCCCCACCACGAATGCGAAATTGCCCAGAGCGAAATTGCCCACGGTGAAATGATGGCCCGTTACTGGGTGCACAACAACATGATCACCATCAACGGGAAAAAGATGGGCAAAAGTTATGGCAACGTGATCCGCCTCACGGAACTGTTCGCCGGCACCCATCCTTTACTAGAACAAGGCTACAGTCCCATGACCATCCGTTTCTTCATTCTCCAGACCCACTACCGGAGCACACTGGACTTCTCCAACGAAGCACTCCAGGCCGCGGAAAAAGGTCTTGCCCGCCTCTGGTACGCCTACGAAGTACTGGAAAAGCTCAGCTACAGCAGCAATGGCGCGGGCATCAACGAAGAGCTGGACAAACAGGTACAGGAATGGTGCCGCGATTGCGCCACCGCCATGAATGACGACCTCGGCACCGCCAAAGTGCTGGCCAATCTCTTTGAGCTTTCCCCCGTGATCAATTCCCTCCGCGGCGGCCAGATCAAAATGCACGAGATCAGCCAGGATACCTTTGACCTGCTGAAAACCACCTGGCACACCTACATGATCGACATACTGGGCCTTCAGCCTGAAAAACCGGAAGACAGCAACAAGCTGGACGGTGTATTGCAACTGCTGATAGACATCCGCAAGGAAGCCAAAGGCAAAAAGGATTACGCCACTTCAGACAAGATCAGGAACCAGCTGCTTTCCATCGGCATCCAGCTGAAAGATGAAAAGGACGGGACCGTCACATACGCCATTGAATAAATAATGCGGAAATACATTCTCTGGGCCGCCCTCGTGCTTACGGCCTGCAACAGCGGCAACAAACAACCCGCGGCCACGGACGCTGCTGAAAACAAACCAGTAGTTGCCGCGCCGGTATTTTCGGCGGACAGTGCTTATGCCTCCATCGAAAAACAGGTGGCGTTTGGCCCGCGCATACCCGGCACCAAGGCACAGACGGCTTGCGCCACATGGCTCATTTCCAGCCTGCGCCCCCTGGCGGATACCGTGTATGTACAACGCGTGAATGTGAATGCCGACGGTAAAAATCTCCCCTGCATCAATATCATCGCCTCCTTTAACCCTTCCGAAAAAAGGCGCATCCTGCTGCTGACCCATTGGGATACTCGGCCCGTTGCGGACAAGGACGCATTTGATAAAAAGAAGCCTTTTGACGGGGCGGACGATGGCGGCAGCGGCACAGCTGTGCTGCTGGAAGTTGCGCGCCACCTGAAGGCTAAAAAGCCCGGTTATGGCATAGATATCCTCTTCACGGATGTGGAGGATTACGGCGAGGATTATTGCATGGGTACCCAATATTGGGCGCGTACACCGCATGTGCCCGGTTATACCGCGTCTTACGGCATCCTGCTGGATATGGTCGGCGCGCGCAATGCCCGTTTTTACATGGAAGGCACTTCCCAGCAATACGCGGCCGCGCAGATGAAATTGTTTTGGGAAGTAGCGCACCAAAGCGGGTTTTCGGAATATTTCCGGTATGAAACGCCCGGCAACGGCCCCTCTTATATCGAAGACGATCACACTTACGTGAACAACATCCTGAAAGTACCCACTTTCGACATCATTGCCACCCGCCCCAGCGGCGAGCTGATGGAACATCATCACACTACGAACGACAATATTGCTGTAATAGACCGCCAGACGCTTACCGCCGTGGGCCAGCCTTTGCTGGGCCTGCTATATGGAGAACCTTTTAAATACTGATTATGACACCCCACGATGTGTATATCGCCCATCTCAGTAAAGACAAAAAGTTCAAAAACATTATCGCCGCGCCGCTGAGCGAGATACCCGTCAAAAAGAACATCGCGCTGAAACTGATCGCTTCCATCATGAGCCAGCAGCTGTCGGTAAAAGTGGCTGACGTGATCTACAAACGTTTCCTTCAATTATATGGTGGTAAAGAACCGCGCCCGCAGCAGATCCTGGATACCCCGGCCCCTACCCTCCGCTCCATCGGGCTTTCCAATGCCAAGGTGAGTTATGTGCACAACGTAGCCCGCTTCGTGGTGGAAGAAAAACTGACGGATACAAAACTGCGTAAGATGGAAGACGCCGAGGTGCTCACTTATCTCACACAGATCAAAGGCGTGGGCAGATGGACCGTGGAAATGCTGCTGATGTTTTATCTCGGCCGCGAAGATGTGTTTGCCATGGATGATCTTGGGCTTCAGCAGGCCATGACCAAACTCTATAAACTGGACCCCACCGATAAAAAAGCTTACCGTGCGAAACTCCAGTCGCTCTCCGCGCGCTGGTCGCCATACAGGTCACATGCCTGCCGGTACCTGTGGATGTGGAAAGATGCAAAATGATTTCCTCGGAAGTTATTTGATCGTGTAGGTTTTCAGATAGGTGGTATCCTCAAACCTGTCCACCTGTATCAGCCCCACTCCCTTTGCATAATAGTTGGTCGTGAGTGTTTCCGGCGGTAATATCGGCGGGACCGACACTTCCATACGAACGCCGATCACTTCGCTGAACTGCACGCCGAGTACGGTTTTACCCGTTCCTTTCTGAATAATGGTATAGGCGATGTTGATGTTCACATCACCAATAACGGGTAGGGTGACGGGCAGCAGCTCCGTCCAGGACTCGCCCAGCCGCATGTTATCTTTCAGGTAATCGGTCTTGATGGGATCGGCGGGTGCATTGGGGATGGCCGAAACATCCAGCAGCTGCTGGTAATTTCCGCCGCCGCATCGGAACAGGGAATATTCCCCGGTAAAATCATCGGTCAGTTTCCGGAAATCCTCGCCATTATACACCGTATCGCCCTCCACACGGAGCGTATAATCCAGCGTATCTCCCGTGGCCACATCCACCATCTCGTATTCAAACACAGAACCTGTTGTATACGGCGCATAATCGCAGGTGTTGCCTTTGAAAGGTTCCTCGAAGCTCGTTTCTTTTTTACAGGCGGCGAATATCAGTAACGAAATGACAAAGGCAGCCAGGGGTTTCCTTTTCATAGCCGGTGAATTCTGTATTCTAAGTTACCGGTTTTTAGCGTGAAATCTTTCCATAACCCGGGCAACCGCTCCTGATAGCATATTAATATTTTTTTATAAAGTGTCGGATTGACACTAGTTTGTTTAAAGGGCCGGGTACTTTGTACGCTTATTTTAGAAAATATTTAATGAAAATCTAGATAACTTGACTGGATAATTTCGAACGTTACCATTTCTTAACCCAACCCAACACGTTACAGTTATGAAAACCATTCCACGTTATGGCGGGGCCATGCTCATGGCCACTTTCGCCTTATTTGCCGGAGGCATGCCCGTCTCCAAGGCACAAAACGTAACCCAACAATCATCCGCAAAAAACATCACGGTAAAAGGCAGGATCAGGGACGCCAAAAACGTTTCCTTACCCGGCGTGACCGTAGTGGTAAAAGGCACCTCGAAAGGTACGGCCTCGGATGAAAAGGGCGTATTCACCCTCCCCGATGTGGACCCGCAGGCCGTACTGGTGCTGCAATTCATCGGGTATGAAACCCAGGAGGTTCCGCTGAACGGGCTCACGGCGGTAAACATCCTTTTGAAAGAAACCGAAAAACAGTTGGACGAGTATGTGGTGACCGGCTACGGCACTACCAAAAAAGTAACAAAAACCGGGTCCGTGAGCACGGTGAAAGGCTCTGAGATCAAGCAGGCGCCCACCGTGAATGTATCCAACGCCCTCGTAGGGCGCGTTTCCGGCCTTATGGCCATCAACAGCAGCGGCGAGCCCGGCTACGACGGCTCCCGCATCCTCATCCGCGGCCGCAGTACCTACGGGAATTCGGACCCGCTGGTAGTGATCGACGGCATCCCGAGGGACGGCTTCCAACGCCTGAACCCGAATGACATCGAAAACATCTCCGTGCTGAAAGATGCTTCCGCAGCCATCTTCGGGTCCCGCGCGGCAAACGGCGTTATCCTCATCACCACCAAACGCGGTAAAACCGGGAAACCCCTGCTGAGCTATAGTTTCAACCAGGGCTTCACCCAACCTACCCGTATGCCCAAAATGGCCGATGCGCCCACGTATGCGCGCATTGTGAATGAGATCAACGTCAATGCGGGAGACCAGCCCAGTTTTACCGAAGACAAGATCCAGCAATTCGCGGACGGCTCAGACCCATGGCAGTACCCGAACACAGACTGGGTGGACGAAGTGGTGAAACCGCTTAGCGGCCAGAACCGCCACGACCTCAGCCTTCGCGGCGGCTCGGACAAATTCATTTATTACGTTTCAATGGGCACGCTTTTCCAGGACGGTATTTTCAAAAACAGCGCCACCAAGTACCGCCAGCACAATGCCCGCGTGAACCTCGACGCAAACGTGAACAAGTACCTAACTATCAAACTTGATCTCGCGGGCAGGCTGGAAGACCGTAATTTCCCACCCCGCAGCGCCGGCTCCATCTTCCGCGCGCTGCTGCGCGGAAGGCCCACCGAAGCAGCCCGCTGGCCCAACGGACTGCCCGGCCCCGACATCGAATACGGAGACAACCCGGTTGTGACCAGTACAAACGAGATCGGTTACCAGCGCGACCGGCTGTATGCCCTCAACAGCAACCTGGCCGTGGTACTTTACATCCCGAAAGTGGAAGGCTTGTTTGTAGATGCGAACTTCGCCGTGGACCAGGCATTTAATTTTAATAAACGTTTCATCAAACCATGGACGCTGTATACCTTCCAGGGTTACGATGCCAACAATCAGCCCCAGCTGGAGTCCAGCCAGAGAGGCGTGAGCGCGCCGGAGCTGGAGGAAAACTATGCGCAGACCGGCAGCATCACCATCAACGGGAAGATCAATTACATCAAGAGTTTTGGCAAACACAACACCTCCGCCATCTTCGCGATAGAGCGGAATGAAATGAAAAATGACAACTTCTGGGCACGCCGCCGTTATTACATTTCCAGCGCCGTAGACCAGCTGTTTGCCGGCAGCAATGAAGAAAAAGATAATACCGGCCGCGGTTTCGACTATGCGCGCCTGAACTATTTCGGCCGCCTGTCTTACAATTACGACGAAAAATATCTCTTTGATTTTAACTGGCGTTACGACGGCTCACAGAATTTCCCGAGCAATAAACGTTTCGGCTTTTTCCCCGGTGTGTCCGCGGGATGGGTCATCTCACGGGAGAACTTCTGGAAATCTTCCATCGGCAGCACGGTGGATTACTTTAAGATCCGCGGCTCCTGGGGCCAGATGGGTAATGACCAGATCAATCCTTTCCAGTACATGAACACCTATGGCATCTCAGAAGGTGGCGTGGTACTGGGGGACAAGCTGAACACCGGCATCAACTCGCTGCGCATCCCCAACCCGAACATCACCTGGGAAGTGTCCAATAACATGGACCTGGCTATCGAAACCAGGCTCTTTAACGGCCTGATCGGCATCGAAGCGGAGTATTTCTTCACCCGCCGTCACAGCATCCTTTCCCAGCGTTCCGCTTCCATTCCCATTTACACCGGCCTCACGCTGCCGGATGAAAATATCGGGAAAGTGCAGAACCAGGGCATAGACCTTCACCTGACACACAAACGCACCGTACGGAAATTCACCTACGAAGTAGTAGCCAATATTTCCACCGCGCGCAACAAGATCCTTTTCTGGGACGAAGTGCCCAACCAGCCGGAGTGGCAGCAATCCACCGGCCGGCAGATAGGCGCGAACCTCTATTACGAGGCCATCGGCATATTCAGGGACCAGCGTGCCGTGGATGAATACCCGCATATCGGCGGCGCCATCCCCGGGGATGTGATCTTTAAAGACGTAAACGGAGACAACAAGATAGACGACCTGGACCGCGTGCGTGTGAACCGTTCGGAGTATCCTATCTGGAACTACGGTCTTACCCTCGCGGCCAACTACGCCAATTTCGACGTCACGATGCTATGGCAGGGCGCCACAGGGGCCAGCCAGTATATCCGCACGGAATCAGGCCTGATCGGCAACTTCCCGATGAAGATCGCAGAAGACCGCTGGACGCCGGAAAACCCCGACGCTTCCATGCCGCGCCCATACGACAGGGATAAGGAATACTGGGTAAGCCGCCAGAATACATTCTGGCTATGGAATACAGACTACCTCCGTCTCAAAACCCTCGAACTGGGCTACACCCTCCCCGAGCCTACACAAAAACGCCTCGGGCTGGACGATCTGCGTATCTACGTGAGCGGCCAGAACCTCGTCACTTTCGACAAGGTGAAGATCTTTGACCCGGAATCACCCACCGGCAGCGGCCAGTTTTACCCGCAGACAAGGATCTTTAATGTTGGCCTGAATGTAACCTTCTAAAACATGCGTTATGAAAAGAACAATCACTCTCCTCAGCTATAGCATACTCACCATTACCATATTACTGGCAAGCGCCTGTAACAAAGACTTCCTTGAAAAACGACCGCTGAACGAATACACGGAAGACGATGTATGGAAAGACCCGAACATGATACAGGCCTATGTGAACGACCTGTATCCGAAGATGCGCCACGGTTTCAACGAAGTGATGCTCGGTTCCATGACTGATGAAAGCCGTTTTATTCACAATTACGGCACTACCACATCCGTAACAGAAGCCATGAGCCCTGAAGACCTGGGCGCGCTGAACCTTTTCGGTGAATGGGAAAAACATTACAAGGCCATCCGCAACTGCAACATCTTTTTTGCACAGGTGGATGCCGCTCCTTTTAAAGACGAAGCCCAGCGCGACCGTCTCAAAGGCGAAGTACATTTCCTCCGCGCATATTTTTTCCATATGCTCGTGAAATACTGGGCCGGCGTACCGCTGGTGACGCAGATCTTCCAGCTCACAGACGGAGAAGCCATGCTGATCCCCCGCAACGGCTTCGAAGAATGCGTGAACTACATCGTGTCCGAATGCGATAAAGCAGCCGCACTACTGCCCGAAGCACATGACCGGGATAATACGGGGCGCGCCACCAAATACGCCGCCATGGCTTTAAAATCACGCATGTTGCTGTATGCCGCCAGCGATCTTTTTAACAGGCCCGGCAACTCAAGGCCCGAGCTGGGTTATGTGGGAGGAGACCGGCAGGTACGTTGGAAAGCCGCACAGGACGCGGCGCTCGCGCTTATCCAGACCAATAAGTTTTCCATTTACCAGCCCACTTCTTCCGGCGTGGACAACTACACCCGTGTGTTCATGGATAAAAACAATGCGGAGGTCATTTATTGCAAATACTTCAACAAACAGCTCCTCGGCACATCCCATGATCTTTACAACGGCCCGAACGGTTACCACAACTGGGGCGGGAATGTACCGCTGGAAAATTTCGTGGAAGGCTACCAGATGCGCGATGGCACTCCTTTCAACTGGAACAACCCCGCGATGGCTGCAAAGCCGTACGACAACCGCGATCCCCGATTTTATGCCACTATTCTGTATAATGGCGCAAAATGGAAAAAACGCCCCAGTGACGCCATCGGCCTCGATCCTGTGGGTGTGATACAAACCGGTAAATACGAAAAAAGGAATGCCTCCGGCGGTGTGGACGTGATCAGCGGCCTGGATACCCGCAGCGGCCCGATCGAGAACTGGAACGGGTCCTACACGGGTTATTATCTCCGTAAGTTCATGGACCTCAACCTGGATGCTCAGTTTTTCCGTGGAGAGCAGACCTGGCCTTTCTTCCGTTATGCGGAGATCAAGCTGAACTATGCAGAAGCCAGCATGGCGCTGGGCCAGGACGGCCCTGCCCGGGACGCCATCAACGAAGTGCGCACCCGCTCAGGCATGCCGGCTATTCCTGTATCTGTTACAGGCGCGGCTTTGCTGGAGCAATATCGTTACGAGCGCAGGTACGAACTTGCCTTTGAAGAGCATCGTTATTTTGATGCGCGCCGCTGGCTCATCGCCGAAACTGTATTCAGCGGGCCGGCCAAAGCCATCGAAATTTATGGCAAACTGAACCCCGACACCCTGCTGTATACTTACAAAGTATTAACAACCGGGGTACAGGACCGGAAGTTCACAAACAAACACTACCTGCTGCCGATCATGTCCACGGAAATCCGCAGGAACAGCAAGATGACACAAAACCCCAATTACTAAAACCCTTTCTGGCACGGCCTGTCCTTCATCCGGACGGGCCGTGTTATTGTACTTCCTACACATTGCCATTAACAAAAAAGATGCGGCCTGTTTGCGTTTTGTATTTCCAATAGTTGTAAATTCGCCTTCCCGATTAACAAACAATTAACGCCAAAACAAAGAATCAGCTTAAGGACTTAGCCACCAGAATTTAGCCCGGAGTATCCCATAACATTAAGGCAATGATCTGCTCATATTTAGTTAATACGCTCTTAATGTTCGCTTAATGACACGGTCAGACCTTTGCATCGGAAATCAAAGACACCTTTACTGAAACTGACCCAAGACACGAGTTAACTATTAAAACATTTTGACTAACATGAAACACAGCATTGTGAACGCACCAAAACGAGTACTTACGGCATTAGCACTCATACTGGGCATTAGCTTACAGGCATCCGCACAGAACGAAACATTTGCCTACGTTAACACCCGCGAAGAGAAAGCCCCCCGTACTACTACAAACACATCCCCTGATGAAGCCAACTTTATGATCCAGAGAGGTTGTAAAATTGAAGTAACCCAGGAAGGAACAGACGATTTACGTTTCCTTGTTCAGATCGTAAATCCCCGCCAGGACAAACTGGTTCTGTTCATTAAAGACGCCAGCAACAACACGCTTCACAAAGAAGTGCTGGATGGCAACGCCAGGTATCTTGGCCGTTTTAACATGGACAAGCTGGAAGATGGCTCTTACACTTTCGAGATCCGGAATGGTAAAAACAAACTGGAAAAATCCATCGACATCAAAACGCAGTTCCTGGTAAACCGCGTGGTTTCTGTTGAATAGCAGTCCCGCTGATCCAGGCCATAAAAAAGAGGGTACACCTTTACCGGTGCACCCTCTTTTAGTTTCAGCATGTTTGATTACTGCATGGCCTGGTACAATGTTTCCATCATATTGGCCCTCACGCTGAGCGTAGAAATTTTGTTATTCGCGCCGCCATTGGGGCAAACGCGGTTGCTGAGGAAAATGAATGCCATTTTATACTGCGGGTCGATCCATATGCAGGTACCTGTAAAACCGGTGTGGCCAAAAGTGAGCGGGGACGCGCTCTTTGCCGGGTATGGTTCGGAGCGTGAGGCATTGTCTTTCTCCGGCTTGTCGAAGCCCAGCCCGCGGCGGCTGATATTGGAATGGTATCCTGAAAACATCGCGATGGTTTCCGGATGGATATAGGACTTGCCATTGTACGTTCCGCCATCCAGCAGCATCTGCACCAGTACGCCAAGGTCCGTAGCGTTGGAAAATAAACCGGCATGGCCGGCTACCCCGCCAAACATCGCCGCGCCCGGATCATGCACATCGCCCCGGATCCATTGCACCCTGAAATTATTTTCAAACTCTGTGGGTACCAGCTGGCTGAGCGGCAAACGGCTGCGTGGCTCAAATCCCGTGGTGATCAGGCCCAGCGGTTCGTAGAAAGTTTCCCGCACGTAGTGGTCAAGGCGTTTGCCCGTAACTGCTTCCACGATCTTGCCGAGAAAGATAAAATCATTGTCGCTGTAAATGTATTGCCGGCCGGCGGGCAGCAGCTTGCTGTCTAGTATGCGGCGGAACATCGTGTCGTTGTAACGTGGCTCCATGTACAGATTTTCCGCTACGCGGAGGCTGTGCAGGGAATCGAGATGCTGGGCGAAAAGCAGTGTATCCGGCCAACCGTTTTCGTAAAGCGTTTCCCGGTAAAAGGGAATATAAGACACCAGGCCAGCCTGGTGAAGCAATACATCACGGATCAGCAGCTTTTCTTTATCGGAGCCGCGTACCCATGGAAGATATGCGCCCAGCGTAGAGTCCAGCGATATTTTCCCTTCGTCGTACAGGCGCATCACGGATACAGTAGTGGCGCATATTTTAGTAACGGATGCCAGGTCGTACACGGAACTGTCCGTCACGGATTCTTTCTGGCTATAGTCGTAAAACCCGAAGTTTTTGTGATACACCATTTTCCCGTCTTTCAACGCCAATACCTGGCAGCCGGGTGCGGCGCCTTTGTTGATCATATCGTAAGCCAGGGAATCAATCCTGTTCAGCACATTGCCGTTCAGCCCTACAGATTCGGGGCTGGCTGCTTCCAGCTGGCTGGGGCGTATCACGGGTTTGATCGAAGTGATGCCGGTGCCGAACTGGAAATTGTTGCAAACCGTAACCGGCAGTTTCCCTTTCGGTTCCAGCTTGCCGAACAGCACGGCGGCGGCGGCTTTATGGGTCAGGCTGTCATCTTCATACGCGGCAATGATCGTGGGCGCGTCACAGAAATAACGGATGGCGTAAGGATTGCCGAATGTGATCGTGGCGGCGGGCATTTCTTCCTGCAGCTGGTTTACAATGGCTCTTTCGGCGCGGTTAATCCCGTAATCGTTGGCCGGCCTGCGGCTGTAATTCTGCACCGCAATAATCACCGCATCGTACTGCGCTTTCAGGCGTTTTACCATAGCGGTCACCTGCGCCTCGGATTGCCGGGGGGAGAACACATAGGCATCCACATCGGCTCTGTGCCGGCGCACGGCATCGATAAAGGTGTTATTTCCTCCATCCACTCCCACAGCCACTATCGCAAGTTTTTTGTTGCCGATGGTAACAGGTAAAGGAAGAAGGTGATTATCGTTGCGAAGTAATGTGATGGCTTCTTCAGAGATCCTGCGGCGTAAGGGTAATACCGCCGCGTTCAGGTCTTCGGTGATATTCACCGGGTCTATGGACTGAACATTTGCCAGTCCAAGATCATACTTGGCGCGCAGCACTTTTTTCACCCTGCGGTACACCTCCGCGCGGCTGATCGTTCCTTTTTTGATCGCCGCTGCGATTGCATTGATGCTGCCTTTTGCGGTGGACGGGAGTTCCATCAGGTCATTGCCTGCCAGCAGGCTCTGCAAAGATTCCTGCCCATTGTTATAGTACTTCGAAATACCTTTCATTTCCAACGCGTCGGTAACGATCAGCCCTTCAAAACCCATTTTTTTCTGCAACAGGTCTGTGACCGTTTTATATGAAATGGAGGTCGGTGTATTGGCTTTGCTGTCTATAGCGGGAATGTACAGGTGTGCGATCATGATAGAGCCGACGCCCGCTTCTATGGCGCGCTGGAAAGGATAAAGCTCCAGGGAGTCCAGTTGTGAAATGGTTTTATTGATGGCCGGCAGATCGTAATGACTATCCACATCGGTATCGCCATGCCCGGGAAAATGTTTGGCACAGGCCATCACTCCCGCGTCCTGCATGCCTTTGATCATAGCCACGCCAAGGCGCGCCACCTGGTATTTATCTTCCCCGAAAGACCGGTCGTTGATCACTGGGTTATTCGGGTTATTATTCACGTCCAGCACGGGGGCGAAGTTGTATTGGATCCCCATGCGTTTGCATTGTTCGCCGATGGCTTTGCCTACTTCGTAGATGAGTGCGCTGTCCTGCACGGCGCCGAGCATCAGGTTTCGCGGGAAAGCGATCACGCTGTCCACAAAACGCATCCCGAGCCCCCATTCCCCGTCCACGGCTATGAGCAGCGGCGCTTTACTGGCCGCCTGGTAACGGTTGATGAGCATGGCCTGTCTTACTGGTCCGCCCTGGAAAGTAACCATCCCGCCGATCTTGTTGGCGCGTATATCGTTCAGAACGCTGTTGATATGATCCTGCCCGAGATTCGAGTGCATACGGATCATAATGAGCTGTGCGATCTTTTCTTCGTGGGTCAGTGAATTAAAAACACTGTCCACCCAATGATCTGCCTTGCTCTGGCGGGGTTTCTCCTTCGTGGGTTTATCTTTTTCCTGAGGCGTGGTTCCCGGTTGTGCATTAGCTGCAAGCAACAGCCCGGTGAATACTGCTACCAAAAAATGCTTCATCATGCTATAAACATACAAAATTTACAAGCTCATTTGGATGGTGAAATGACTGGCGGCGAATACATTGCACTTATTAAGCATATATTTATATCCGGTTGTCATATCGATGAGGTCATTTTTCGATTCCTCTACCTTTTTTCCGGTTTTGTTGAAATATTTTTACCATTTTGTGGTATATTTTTATAAGAATTCACTAATCTTAATTTTAATTACCAACTCATTCAATTGTTTGTTATATTTGCACCTTACGTGACGTCATCCTTAAACCTTTTGAAGAGCTTATCTGTAAGAAGATGGGGACGTACAAGTCAACTGTAACACGTTTTTAAGGCGTAGGTATTTCACTTACGATGAATACATTATCGAAGAACATGGTCAATCTTATTTTATTTGGCCCTCCCGGAAGCGGTAAAGGAACCCAGAGTGCCAACATCATTGAGAAATACGGTCTGCTTCACCTGTCCACCGGCGATTTGCTGCGTTCCGAAATAGCGGAAAAAACTCCCCTGGGTACAGAAGCCCAGAAGTTCATCGACCAGGGTTTACTTGTACCGGACGAAGTGGTGATCGGCATGATCAGCACCAAGCTGGACGCCAATCCTGAAGCGCGCGGCTTTATTTTCGACGGCTTTCCCCGCACCACCGTGCAGGCGGAAGCGCTGGACAAGCTGCTGTCGCTGAAAAAGACGGGTATTTCCGTGGTACTGAGCCTGGAAGTTCCGGAAGATGAACTGGTACGCCGCCTGCTGGACCGTGGTCTCACCTCGGGCCGTTCAGACGATGCCAGCGAAGACGTTGTAAAAAAACGTATCGTGGAATACCACAACAAAACCGCTCCTGTGGCGGATCACTACGCTAAATTCGGGAAACTGAAGAAAGTGAAAGGCGAAGGCACTATCGAGAATATTTTCGAGCTGCTGAGCAAAGAAATCGAAGAACTGATGGGCGTTCGCGTATAATCCGCGGCATCCTGGAACATACATATTGCAACGCAAAGATCATGTAAGGCCAAACTTTACGATCTTTGCGTTTTGCTTTTTAACCGGACTGGTGGGGAAAGGAGCGTTTAAAGCCCCCTCCCGGCTGGAGTCCTGGAGCTGAAACGCTTCCTGATGGCCGAAATCCATACAATTTCCCGGCACATCAGTACCAAAAGGACCCTGGTTCGAAAAACAAAGCCGGTGGAGGAGTTGCCAGTATCAGGCTACGCCAACCCCTCCTGCCAGGCATAAAAACATTCCGCCATATGGCGGAAGCGGATTCCGGAACGATCGTTCCGGCACTATAAACCGGCCCTGGTGGCCGGAGGAGATTTGAATTATGGAGAATTTTGTAGACTACATACGGGTATTTTGTAAATCAGGCCACGGCGGCGCTGGCAGCAGGCATTTTATGCGCACCAAGTTCAAAGCCATGGCCGGGCCCGATGGCGGGGACGGCGGAAGGGGCGGACACCTCATCCTGCGCGGCAACGCCCAGCTGTGGACCCTGTTGCACCTTCGCTGGTACAAAAACGTACTGGCTGAAGACGGTGAAAACGGCAGCGGGGACAACTGTACCGGCGCTAACGGCAAAGACATCGTAATTGAAGTACCCCTCGGCACCATCGTACGCGATGAAGAAACCGGGGAAGTGGAAGCAGAAGTACTGAAAGACGGCGAAGAAATTATTTTTATGCCCGGCGGACAGGGCGGCCGTGGAAACGCTTATTTCAAAAGCGCGACGAACCAGGCACCCGAATACGCCCAGCCCGGTGGGCCGGCACTTGAAGGCTGGAAACTGCTGGAACTTAAGGTACTGGCAGACGTAGGGCTGGTAGGTTTCCCCAATGCGGGTAAATCCACACTCCTGTCATCCATTACTGCCGCCAGGCCCAAGATCGCGAACTATGCATTTACTACCCTCACACCGCAGCTGGGCATGGTACCGTACCGGGACGATAAGTCGTTCTGTATGGCAGACCTTCCCGGTATCATCGAAGGTGCGCATGAAGGGAAAGGCCTGGGCCACCGCTTTCTCCGGCATATAGAACGGAACGCGGTACTGCTGTTCGTGATCCCGGCGGACAGCCAGGACCATCTCAAGGAATTCGACATCTTGGTAAACGAGCTGGAGCAATACAATCCTGAAATGCTGGACAAACAGTTCCTCATCGCCATCAGCAAAAGCGATATGCTGGACGATGAACTGAAAGCCGCCATTTCTGCCGAGCTTCCGGAAGACGTACCGCATGTGTTCATTTCCTCCGTGACCCAAACAGGGCTGCAGGAGCTGAAAGACATCCTGTGGGATGCGCTTACGTCCGAAGCTAACATGCGCCAGAGCGAGGAAGAGCAGGAAAAAGAGGAAGAGGAAACCGACTAATGTTATAATTACCTGAACTCGATACAGAATCCTGCCCTATGGCAGGATTTTTTTTGCTGGTTATACACCGTATTCCCGGGGAGCTTATTTTTGTAAGGTTGCCACCCTAGCTCAGTTGGTCAGAGCGGTTGTTTCGTAAATAACAGGTCGTCGGTTCGATCCCGATGGGTGGCTCACAAAGCCTCCGTGTTGCTGAACGCAGCATTGGAGGTTATTTTTTGTGCGTAGGTTTTGATGATCTCTTCTATATCCCGCCAGATTAAGTCCTGATCGGCGCCCCGGTAGTATTTCCTGAACATCTTTTCAGTGGCCTGGTAATCAAGATTATTAAAGTAATAACACACCATCTGCCGGACGTATTCTTTTCGAGTACCATCGTCCCGCCCGGCGCTTAATTCCGGGGCATCAATTGTTGCCAGGTACGCCAGGTTTTCCTCTATTTCCTTGTTCCTTCGCGGGTTCATTCCGGCAAAAAGGAAACGTCCTTTGTCCGCTTTCAGGTAAATAGCGGGCACCAGGCTGTAATTCGGCAGACCGGTTATCTCACAGGAACCGCAGCTACGGTAGGTTTCAATGATTTCATCAAAATAAAGCCTGATGTTATTCCCGACAATATACATTCCCCCGGTGTGGCTGAAAAACTCTTCATAACGCACATCCTCCGTCCCGTTTTGCGGAGGGATCCGCCGGAAAATGTAATCCTTGTTGGTAAAAAGTTCTTGTTGTGAATAGGTAACAGACAACTGCAATTCCTCGGTACCATCTCCGTCGATATCTGTTAAGATCTCTACTGTATTGGCCAGTGCATGCCCGGCAGCCATTTCGGAAAGACTGATATCAGATCCGTCTCTTAGTTTTACATGCTGCGGGCTCACGACAGATACCGGCGTCCATTTGGCGCGAGCCTCTTCTTCCAGGAGTACCTGGTTCATACTGGGTTTAGGCTTAGGGCCGAAATTATACAATAACACAAAAAACAGGATCAGGCCGCCGGTCACCATGGCCATGAACCGCCAGGGCATCCGGCTGAAATCCGGTACAATATACTCATCGGTGACTCTCCGAAATCCGCGGACAGAACCGTAACGGCGATTTCCGGGTTGTGGCGGAGGAGGTGATTGAGGGCCCGGCTGCGGCGGTTGGGGTTGGGCCGGAGGTGGTTGCCTTTTGTAAAAAAGCTGCCTGTCATACCAGGTCTTCTTATCCGGGTTACCCAGTACTTTATAGGCTTCCAGCACCTCCCGAAACTTTGTTTCACTGGTTTTATCGCCATTATTCCTGTCCGGGTGATGGCGCAGGGACAGCTGGCGGAAAGCGGATTTGATTTCCTGCTGAGTGGCGGTTTCAGGGATACCTAATGTCTGGTAGAGAGTCGGCATGCTAATACATGAACGCTAAAATTAATGCATCCAGTGTAAAGTAAAAAAGAAAGGTCCGTTAGACAACGGACCTTCTACTAAACTAACCCAAACAAACGTTTAATAAACGTTTAAAAAATCTTTATCAGAGTCAGTAACAAGCCTTAAGCCTGTTCTGCGAGTTTTGCTTTGATCTTGGCTTCCACTTCGATGGCAACTTCAGGATTGTCCAGCAGGAGCTGTTTCACTGCATCGCGGCCCTGGCCGAGTTTGTTGCCTTCGTAGCTGAACCAGCTACCGCTTTTCTGCACAATGCCGTACTCCACGCCCATGTCTATCAGTTCACCTACTTTGGAGATACCCTGGCCGAAAATAATGTCGAATTCAGCCATACGGAAGGGAGGAGCGACTTTATTTTTTACCACTTTTACTTTTACGCGGTTACCTACAGCTTCGTCGCCGTCTTTGATCTGGCTCATACGGCGGATGTCCAGCCTTACGGAAGCGTAGAATTTCAGGGCGTTACCACCGGTGGTGGTTTCCGGGTTACCGAACATTACACCGATCTTTTCACGCAGCTGGTTGATAAATATGCAACAGCAGTTGGTTTTGGAGATCGTGGCGGTCAGTTTACGGAGGGCCTGGCTCATGAGACGGGCCTGTAAGCCCATTTTGCTTTCGCCCATTTCGCCTTCCAGCTCGCCTTTAGGAACCAGTGCGGCCACGGAGTCAATCACCACAACGTCTACCGCTCCGGAGAGGATCAGCCTGTCGGCAATTTCCAGCGCCTGCTCACCATGGTCGGGCTGGGAGATCAGCAGGGAATCCACATCCACACCCAGCTTGCGGGCATAACTGCTGTCAAAGGCATGTTCCGCATCTATAATGGCGCAGATACCGCCTTTTTTCTGCGCTTCCGCAATGGTATGTATCGCTAAGGTTGTTTTACCGGAAGATTCAGGGCCGTATATTTCAATTACCCTTCCTTTGGGCAGACCGCCAATACCCAATGCGATATCAAGCCCCAGGGAACCTGTGGAGATGATTTCCATCGGCACATCGGGCTTTTCGCCCATCATCATCACGGCGCCTTTGCCGAAATCCTTATCAATCTTGTCCATTGTAAGGCGAAGGGCCTTCAGTTTATCAGTATTGGCGTTTGACATAATTTGTATGAATTAGTAAGTAAGTATTTTGTTACAAATTTAATGGTAGTGCAAGTTATAATTATTTCCCCGAAAACTCCTAAAATTTTTAGCATTTTTTCTGAAATACTAATTTCAATAGCATCAGGTGTTTAAACTTAAATTGGGGTAACACGCAACGGACAATACAAAGGTGCATTGTCTTTACGCAAGGGATGTGCGCAGTGAAAAAATATCTTTTAAAAGAGGGAACTCCGCTCCTAGCCTACAATAGCATACGCGATCACCTGTGAAAGAATGCCCACCAGCAGGCCGGTGTAGATCTCCTGGGGAGTATGTGCCTTTAGTATAAGCCTTGCCGTAGCCGCCAGCCCGGTGAGCACAAAGGCCAATGCCAGCGGCACACTCACGTTCATCCCCATACCCCACATCAATACCATCAGGAAGCCCAGCACCCCGCCCCAGCCGGTCGTATGCATGCTGATCTTCACGAAGCTGTTCGCCACAAAACAGATCACCACGGCGATAAAAATACCCAGCAGGAAGGCGTTAAAAAAACCGGGACTGATGCCCTGGCGCTTGAAAGTATAAAAGGCCCAGAAATAAAAAATGGTCGTGGCTACATAAGGGATGATCCGGTCCGTACGCTCTTCCAGCTGTACACTGTTCACAAACCCCAGGAGTTTGGACAGTACCACGGCCAGCAGCGGGAACAACAAACTGCCTACGCCTACACGGATATACAGCTTGTCAAACGGGAATTTGATGCTGTCGTGTTTGAACACCATAAAGTATTCCGGCAGCGCCGTTACCACCATAAAAGTGATGAGCAGGGGAATGAACAAGGGATGCAGCAGGTAAGAAAATACTGTTGCGGAGGCCCGTAAGGCGGGCGGAAAGGTGACGGTCGATTTCTGCTCTTCCATGAAAATTTGAATGATTATAATTCCTTGCGTAAACGCGCAACGGGTATGTTCAGCTGCTCGCGGTATTTGGCCACGGTACGGCGTGCGATGTTGTAACCTTTGTCCTGCAGCATCTTGGTGAGATTTTCGTCGCTGAGGGGTTTGCGTTTGTTTTCCCCGCCAATCATATCCGACAATATCTTTTTCACCTCGCGCGTGCTCACTTCTTCGCCGCTATCGGTGGAGAGTGATTCGGAGAAGAAAAACTTCAGTTTGAAAGTACCGAACTCCGTCTGTACATATTTACTGTTCGCCACGCGGCTTACGGTAGAGATGTCCAGCTGGGTGATGTCCGCAATGTCCTTCAGGATCATGGGTTTCATCGTGGTTTCGTCGCCGGTGAGGAAAAACTCGTGCTGGTAGCTCATGATCGCTTCCATCGTGCTCAGCAGTGTATGCTGGCGCTGTTTGATGGCGTCTATGAACCATTTGGCGGCATCTATTTTCTGTTTGATGAACAGTACGGCTTCTTTCTGGCGTTTGTCTTTTTTGTCACCACGGTCGTATTCCTTCAGCATTTCGCGGTAACCTTCGGAGATGCGCAGGTCCGGTGCGTTTTTGCTGTTGAGGGACAGTTCCAGTTTGCCGTTATTGTTGAGTATGAAGAAGTCGGGGATTACGTAGCTCTCCGCTTTGTTCATAAGGCTGTAATTTCCGCCTGGCTTGGGATTGAGCTTGATGATCTGGCCGATGGCCTCGCGCAGGTCCTCGTCTGAAAGATTAAGGGAACGCTGGATCTTTTCGTAATGTTTTTTGGTGAACTCGTCGAAATAGTTTTCGAGGATGGAGATGGCGGTCAGTATGCCGGGATCGTCCGGGTTCTTGCGTTTCAGCTGCAGCAGCAGGCATTCCTTCAGATCCGCGCAGCAAACGCCGGCGGGGTCGAAGGTCTGGATCAGTTTGATCAGCTGCCTGATCTCTTCTTCCTCGGCCTGTATATTCTGTGAAAATGAAAGATCGTCTACGATGGCACTGGTTTCGCGGCGGAGATACCCGTCGTCGTCTATGCTGCCGATGATCTGCTCCGCGATGCGGCGCTCACGGTCGTCCAGCGTCTGGAGGCCCAGCTGGGTGAGCAGGTGGTCGTGAAAGGTGGTTTCCACGCGAACGGGGATGGTGCGGGATTCGTCGGGGTCCGGGTAGTTGTCGTCCCGGAGTTTGTAATCCGCTATTTCATCATCGCCTTCGGAAACGTATTCGGAAATATCGATGTTATCGTATTCGTTTTCGCTGCCGTCCGGTTCAAATTCTTCCTCCGTGCCGGCTTCGAATTCTTCGTTGTTGTCTTTGGAAAGCTCATCTTCCTGGCCGTCTTCACTGTACTCAAGGGCGGGGTTTTCTTCCAGTTCTTCTTTGATCCTTTCTTCCAGATTGGCAGTAGGCACCTGCAACAGTTTCATGAGCTGAATCTGCTGGGGTGATAACTTCTGTAATAATTTCTGTTGTTGCGTTTGCTTTAACATGGTTCGTTCCTTTTTACCACTTTCCCTCGTCGTCCAGGCTGAGCTGGTCTGGCAACAAGCGGAACGTCCTGCGGTGATAGGGCGTGTCGCCGTGGGACCGGATGGCATCCCGGTGATGCCTGGTAGGATAACCCTTGTTGTCCTTCCATCCGTATTGCGGGTACTGCTCGTGCAGGCCCTGCATATATTCGTCCCGGTAAGTTTTTGCCAGCACAGACGCTGCTGCTATGGATGCATATTTTCCGTCGCCCTGTATGATGCAGGTATGCGGGATATCGCCATAGGGATGAAAACGGTTACCATCAATGAGTAACATTTGGGGCTGTAGCGATAATCGTGCCAAAGCTTCGTGCATCGCCTTGAATGAGGCTTTCAGGATATTGATCTTATCAATTTCCACATTGCAGATGCTTGCCACGGCATAGGCTACCGCCTCCCGCTCTATCACCACCCGTAATACATTCCTTTCGTCTTCCGTCAGCTGTTTGGAATCATTCAGCAAAGGGTGCCGGAAAGTCCTGGGCAAAATCACCGCCGCCGCAAATACAGGGCCCGCGAGGCAGCCTCTTCCGGCTTCATCGCAACCCGCTTCTGTAAGTACATCCTGATAGTATGGCAGCAACAAGTTAACTGATTTTGTTGGCGCTAAAATTACAAAAACCGGCGGAATGATTCGGGGAATTGATAAAAATCATCTATCCCGGGCAGGATTAACCCTTATTTTTGCAGGGTTTATGGAAATGCAGCAAAATAAAGGAAACCGGGCCATCGTCATCTGGCTGTTCACCGGGGTGGCCATGATCATTGTACAGGTGCTACTGGGCGGCATTACGCGGCTCACCGGCTCAGGCCTGAGCATTACGGAATGGAAGCCCATCCTGGGCGCCCTTCCTCCCATGAATGAAGTGGCCTGGCAGGCGGCTTTTGAAAAATACCAGCAGATCGGCCAGTCCAAATATATCAACAGCCACTTTACCCTTTCCGATTTTAAATGGATCTATTTCTGGGAATGGTTGCACCGCAACTGGGCCCGCCTGATCGGTATCGTATTTTTCGTGCCCTTCGTGTGGTTCATTATCAAAAAGAAGATAGACCGCAGTATGATCAACCCGATGATCGTGCTTTTTATCCTCGGCGGCCTCCAGGGCCTCATTGGCTGGATCATGGTGAAAAGCGGGCTGAACGAGGAAAACCTTTACGTGTCCCACATTCGTTTAGCCATCCACTTTATCGCTGCACTGGGGCTGCTGTGGTACGTGCTCTGGTTCGCCCTGAAGCTGAGCATGCCCTCCTCCCGGATCGTTCAGGCCCCGGGCCTGCGGAAACTTTCCGGCTGGATACTCGGGCTGCTGGTGGTCCAGCTGGTCTACGGCGCTTTTATGGCCGGCCTTCACGCCGCACTCGCCGCCACCACCTGGCCTTCCATCAATGGCGCCTTCGTGCCGTCCGGCATGTTTTCCCAGGGCGGCTTCCTCGCGGATATTACCCACAACCAGATCACCATCCAGTTCATACACCGAACCCTCGCGTATGTGCTCACCCTGCTGATCGCCGTCTGGTACCTCCGCTCCGCCCGCCTGCCACAGCTCGCCGCCGTAAGGGCGCTGGCTTTGCTGGTGGTGCTACTCCAGGTTTTTTTAGGCGTGCTCACCGTACTGAACAGCGGGATTAAAATTCCGCTCGGTTTTGCCCTCGCACACCAGTTCACCGGCATGGCGCTGCTGATGGTCATGATCTGGGGACGCTTTGTGACAAGGCCCTGAGGTCACATTTAATTTATTTTTAATTTTACATTGCGGATATTTGCCTTAATTTAAGGCGGTGAAAAGATTCTGGTTAAGATTTTTCTATTCCTTCCCTATTCAGCTGCTGCTGCTTCATTTTCGCAAGTACCAGGTTTTGCTGATCTTCTGGGCAATTCTGTTCAGCACCATCAACGGCGGCTTTGCAAAGACGTTTGGCGGTGATGCGCTTTTCCTTGCCCCGGAATATATGGGAAAGGTAAATTTCTACAGCACCACGGTGACGGGCGTAGCAGCCGCCATTTTTACCATGAGCTGGAATATCACCACTTTTATCCTTCACAGCGGCCGGTTCAAGTTCCTGGCCACCACCTCCCAGCCCTTTTCCAGGTACTGCCTGAACAATTCCATTATCCCAGGCGCATTCCTGCTGATGCTTTTATGGCGCGGCTGGCAATACCAGCGCTGGCAGGAGCTGAACAGCGTTCCGCATATCCTTTTGCTGGCTGAAGGTTTTATCTGTGGTTACCTCGCCGTAATCTTTTTTTCTTTTTTTTATTTTTTCAACGCGGACAAAAACATCGGGCGGCGGCTGATGAAAAAATTCGGCAACCCGCGTAATTTTCTCCGCACTGTGCTCAAACCGAACCAGGAAAGGGACGAAAACTCCCTGCCGGTGTACAGCTACTTTTCCAGTCCCTTCCGCATACGCCGCGCGAGGAACGTGGACCATTACAACAAACATTACCTCGACAATATCTTCCGCCAGCATCACTTTGCCGCGATGATCACGATCGGGCTGGCCCTGGTCTTCCTCGTGATCATGGCCTACCTGATGGACTACAACGCCTTCCGCATCCCCGCAGGCGCCAGCGTACTTATCTTTTTCGCGTTCCTGATAGGCGTGGCAGGTGCTTATGCCTACCTGCTGGAAAGCTGGGCTATACCCGTACTGATCACCCTCATTGTGGGGCTGAACTGGATGGTGAAAAACCAATGGATAGATAACCGGAACAAAGCCTACGGCCTCAATTACCTGGACAAAAAAGACCGCCCGGAATACAGCGTGCTCAGTCTCCAGGAATTTTTCACCGAAGCCCGGGCAGAAGCGGACCGCAAAAACACGATCAAAATACTGGAGAACTGGAAAGCGAAATTTCCAGCCGGCTCCAAACCACCGCTAATCGTCATCAACACCAGCGGCGGCGGCAGCCGCTCTGCCGCCTGGACCATGAACGTATTGCAGCGGTACGACAGCCTGCTGAAAGGCAAACTCCTCAAACATACGTTCCTGATGACCGGCGCATCCGGCGGGATGCTGGGCGCCACGTACTTCCGCGAGCTGTATCTCCGCCAGCAGGAAGGGAAAATGCCAGGCAAAGCAAGGCTATACGACAGCATCTATTGCGAAAAGATCTCCCGGGACCTGCTGAATTCTGTATTCAGCTCCTTTGCGGTAAACGATTTTATCACGCCGTTCCGGCATTTTGATATCGGCAAAAACTCGTACGCCAAGGACCGCGGCTATGCCTTTGAAATGCAGCTGAACATCAATACCGATCATGTTCTGAACAAAACCGTCGGCGACTACCGGCAGCCGGAATACGATGCCAAAATACCGATGCTGATCTGGTGCGCAACGATCAACTCGGACGGGCGCAGGCTTTTTATGAGCCCCCAGCCGGTGAGTTATCTCTGCGCGGCGAACTACCGTTATCCTACCCGAGCTGTACGCGATGTGGACGGGGTGGATTTCAACCAGTTTTTTGCGAACCAGGACGCGAATGAGCTCCGCGTAACCAGCGCCATCCGCATGAGCGCCACTTTCCCTTATGTGCTGCCCAACGTATTCCTCCCCAGCAATCCCATTGTGGATGTGATGGACGCGGGCATCCGTGACAATTTCGGGCAGGAAACGAGCGTCCGCTTCCTGTATACCTTCCGCGAATGGATCAATGAAAACACCGGCGGGGTGATCTTTATGCAGATCAGGGACACGCGTAAAAACGACGTAAGCCCCATCAAACAGCAAAAAGACCTTGGAGACCTGATCTTTGAACCGCTCTTTTCCATGCAGGCGAACTGGATGAGTATGCAGGACTTCCACCAGGACCATCTTGTTAATTATATAGAATCCTATTTCCCTGGAAAATTCAAGCGGCTGATATTCCAGTATGTGCCGCAGCAGGCTGAAAAAGCCGCCGCGCTGAGCCTCCACCTTACCCCCAGGGAAAAACTGGATATCGCCCGCGCGCTGGACAACCCGGGTAACCAGCAGGCTTTCGGGCAGTTGAACGAAGCGCTTACAGGCATCCTCTCGCAACAACACTAAACGCTAACATGTTGGTTTTGAGCAAATAATGCATCATTCCGGTGCATTGGGATATTTCACAGTTATTTAAGGTATCCCTACAGGGAATTCCCCGTATTATTCGTACCTTTGCGCCTTCGTTTGGAGCCGCCCGGAAAAATAATCCCCCGGAACGACTTCAAAATGCGGCTAAATCACTCATTGTCATGCAAATTAGAAACATCGCGATCATTGCGCACGTAGACCACGGTAAAACTACCCTGGTTGATAAAATCCTCCACTCTACGAACGTATTCCGGGCCAACCAGGAAACCGGGGAACTGATCATGGATAACAACGACCTGGAAAAGGAACGTGGTATCACCATCCTCAGCAAAAACGTGTCTGTAGAATACAAAGGAGTAAAAATCAACGTGATAGACACCCCGGGCCACGCCGACTTCGGTGGCGAGGTAGAACGCGTATTAAAAATGGCCGATGGCGTAATTCTGCTGGTAGATGCCTTTGAAGGCCCCATGCCGCAGACCCGCTTCGTATTGCAGAAAGCTCTCCAGCTGAACCTGAAACCCATCGTGGTGATCAATAAGGTGGATAAAGCCAACTGCCGCCCTGATGAAGTGCATGACGCCGTATTCGAACTGTTCTTTAACCTGGACGCCACGGAAGATCAGTTGAACTTCCCCACTTATTACGGCTCCGGCAAAAACGGCTGGTTCAACGATACCCTGGAACCCCGTGAAGACATTATCCCCCTGCTCGATGGTATCCTCACCCACGTTCCCGAGCCGAAAATAAACGAAGGCACCCTACAGATGCAGATCACTTCCCTCGATTACTCTACCTTCTTGGGCCGTATCGCCGTAGGTAAAGTGACCCGTGGCAAGATCGCCGAAAACCAGCCTATCAGCCTCGTGCAGGTAGACGGTTCTATCAAAAAGACCCGCGTACGCGAGTTATATATATTCGAATCACTCGGTAAAAAACGCGTACAGGAAGTTATTGCCGGTGACATTTGCGCTGTAGTAGGTATCGAAGATTTCGGTATCGGCGATACCATCGCTGATTTCGAAAACCCTGAGGCATTACCGGTTATCAGCGTGGACGAACCGACCATGAACATGCTGTTCAGCATCAACAACTCTCCTTTCTTTGGTAAAGACGGTAAGTTCGTGACCTCCCGTCACCTGCGCGACCGCCTGATGAAAGAAACCGAGAAGAACCTGGCACTGCGTGTACACGATACCGAAGCTGCGGACAGCTTCATGGTATACGGCCGCGGTATCCTTCACCTGGGTGTACTGGTAGAAACCATGCGCCGCGAAGGATATGAACTGACCGTTGGTCAGCCGCAGGTAATCACAAAGATCATCGACGGCAAAAAAAGCGAACCGTTTGAAACCCTGGTGGTAGACGTTCCGCAGGAATTTGCTTCTAAAGTGATCGATCTCGTAACCCGCCGCAGGGGTGAAATGCTGATCATGGAAACCAAAGGTGAAATGCAACACCTGGAATTCGAGATCCCTTCACGTGGCCTGATCGGCCTGCGTACGCAGATGCTGACAAACACTGCCGGTGAAGCTGTAATGGCACACCGTTTTAATGACTACAAACCCTGGAAAGGCCCGATCCCCGGCCGTAACAACGGTGTTCTCTGCGCCAAGGAAGGCGGTACCACTACCGGCTATTCCCTTGATAAACTGCAGGACAGAGGTTCATTCTTCGTGGATCCGGGAGAAGAGGTTTACAGAGGCATGATCATCGGTGAAAACAACAAACCCGGTGACCTTGTGGTGAACCCCAATGAAGGTAAAAAATTAACCAACATGCGTGCGAGCGGTACCGATGGTGCTGCCAACATTGCGCCCAAAATACTGATGACGCTTGAAGAGTGCATGGAGTACATCCAGCAGGACGAGTGCATCGAAGTAACACCGAACCACATCCGTATGCGCAAGACCATCCTGGACGAAGAAGAAAGGAAGAAGTATCAAAAAATGCTGAAGGCGGAAGAGGTTAGCTAAGTTATTCAGATTAAGACAAAAGGATATAAAACCGGGCGGATCCGCCCGGTTTTTTTATGCCTTACATTCCCGGGAGCCCCATGCCGCCCAGCATGCCGCCAGCCACATTTTTCATTTCGCTTTCCCAGGCGTTCTCCGCATTTTTCAGGGCACGGTTCAGCGCCGTGATCACCAGGTCTTCCAGCTCCTCCTTTTTTTCCGCCGTCAGCAGCGCCGGATCGATCTCGAGGCTCTGTACCTCGCGGTTGCCCGTCACCAGTACCTTTACGGCCCCGTTTCCGGCCTCGCCTTCTACAGTGATATGTTTGAGGCGCTCTTTGCTGTCGCTCATTTTCTGCTGCGCTTCCTGCAGCTTTCCGAACAAGTCTCCGAACATATTTTCAGGTTTTAGGCAAAGATATATATTTCCACCTCGCACCAGATTCCGTATCTTGGCACCCTATGATCACCACTTCAGTTTGTATAATCGGAGCAGGGCCCGGAGGCGCCACCACGGCGCTGCAATTGGACAGGTTGGGCATTCCCTGCGTTGTTGTGGACAAAGCCGTTTTCCCCCGCGATAAAGTGTGCGGGGATGGGCTCAGCGGGAAAGTGATCACCGGTCTTGAAAAGATTGATAAAGGGATTGCGGAACGGCTGAGAGCCTTGGCTGAAAAAGAAGATAGCTGGGGCGTCACCTTCGTTTCCCCCGGCCGCCAGAGCATGGATGTGCCGTACAAACCCAATTACAACAAACAGTCGGATGAGCCGCTGGGCTTTGTGTGCAAGCGTATCCATTTCGATAATTTTATGGTGGACGAGCTGAAGCGCAGCCCTAATGTGCAGCTGTTCGAAGGCATCACCGTCGATAAATATTCACTGGAAGAAGACGGCTATACCGTACGCAATTCCTCCGGTGATTTTGTCGTAAAAGCCAAACTGCTCATTATCGCCAACGGCGCACATTCCTCTTTTACAAAAGACGTGGCCGGCATCCGCATGGAACCGAAGTATTATGCAGCAGGCATCAGGGCATATTACAAAGGCGTGAAAGGTACGCATGACGACAGTTTTATCGAACTGCACTTCCTCAAAAACCTGCTGCCCGGCTACCTCTGGATATTCCCCCTGCCTAACGGCGAGGCAAACGTAGGCATGGACATGCTCAGCGACGCCGTGCGCGACCGCAAAGTGAACCTGAAACAGTTGCTCACCGAGACATTAAAACAGGATCCCGTCTTCGCGGAACGTTTCCGCGACGCAGAAATGACCAGCAGCCTGGATGGTTACGGCCTGCCGCTGGGCTCAAAAAAACGCCGGCTTTCCGGCAACCGTTACATGCTGGTGGGAGATGCCGCTTATATCATCGATCCGTTCACCGGGGAAGGCATCGGCAACGCGATTTACAGCGGCGCCATCGCTGCAAAACAGGCAGCAGCCTGCCTTGAAGCGGGTAACTTTGGCGAAGAAGTAATGATGGCTTATGATGAAAGCGTATACCGCGTTTTAGGCCCCGAGCTGAACCTGAGCTACAAGCTGCAGCAACTCGTAAAATACCCCCGCCTGTTCAACTGGCTCATGAAAATGGGCATGCGGAACAAACAGCTGCGGGATGTGATCTCCAGCATGTTCTACGAAGTAGACCTTCGTAAGAAACTGACCAAACCGTCTTTTTATGTTAAACTTTTACTGAACCGGTAAATACTTATGAAAGGAATATCCCTGCTGCTATGTTTATTTTATTTCGTGAACGGCTTCGCGCAGATGCCGCTGTACGAGGAAAAAAACGGACAGTTGCGCCTCAACACAGAAGGTGCTCTGCATCTTTCGGCTTTGCCGCTGAAATGTATGCAGCATGAATATCCCTACAAGACCGGCATCGTATATACCGATTCATCCTTCTTAACATCGCCTAAAACATACCATCCCGCTTTTTATGGCTGCTACGACTGGCACAGCAGCGTGCATGGCCACTGGATGCTGGTACGCCTGCTGAAGATGTACCCCCAGCTGCCGAACGCCCTGATGATCCGGCAGAAGCTGGCGGAAAATTTATCGCAGGACAACATCCGCAAGGAATTACAGCTTTTCCGCAACAAGGAAAACAAAGGCTTTGAGCGCATCTACGGCTGGAGCTGGCTGCTGCAGCTGCAGCAGGAACTGGTGACCTGGAATGATCCGCTGGCCGCACAATTGCGCAATAATCTCGCGCCGATGGCTTTTTATTTCAGTAACGCTTACCGCGATTTCCTGAAAAAGATCGCTTACCCGATCCGCGTGGGAGAACATACCAATCTCGCTTTCGGGCTGCGGCTGGCCTGGGATTATGCGGCCACTTTAAGAGACACCGCGCTGCAGTCTTCCATCAGGAATACGGCCATGCGGTTTTATGTCAACGACAAAAACTGTCCGGCCAGCTGGGAGCCCGGCGGTTATGATTTTCTTTCTCCCTGCCTTGAAGAAGCCGATCTGATGTGGCGCATTTTACCCGCGGAGGATTACCGGAAGTGGGTGAGGGAATTCCTGCCGGGCCTTTTCGAGCAAGGCGCTCCGTTATTTACCGTCACTACCGTAAACGACCGTTCCGACGGCAAGCTTGTACATCTCGACGGGCTTAATCTCAGCCGGGCATGGTGCCTTTACGGTATTGCGAAACATTGTGGAAGCCAGTCTGAAGCTGTGCGCCAACTGGCCACCCTTCACCTGAAGGCGGCCCTTCCGCACGTTGCCAGCGGGGACTATGCCGGTGAGCACTGGCTGGCTACTTTCGCCGTTTATGCACTGACTGTTGAATTCTGATAATACTTTCCCTATGCCTGTTCTGAGTTCTGTTTTTGTGACCGCCGCGGGACTAAATCTTATCTCCTCGCTCATTACACTCGTATCTTTTGCTGCATTTGCCATTGTTGCTTTTTATGTGTTCAGGCTTTCGCTGCCGCCGAAATACCCGACGGACGTTCCCTGGAAGATCAGCGGAGGAATGATAATTATTGCGTTGATCCTCTTCATCCGGCTGGTGATGATCATATACAGCCTCTACGTGATGGATGTCTGGGGGCCGGATTTCTGGGGAAGCCTTGGGAGCAGATTTGAGGAAAGCCAGGTGTGGGTGCTGAAAGTAGTAATTGTGCTTGAGATCGTCCTCAATACTTTCCTGATCACCGCCACGGGGTTTATGATATTGCTGTTTTTTAAGACCCGTGATATTTTCCCCACTGTGTTTATGATCGTTCTGATCTCGCAGGAAATATTTGTACTGGCAGACGAAGCCGGGGTAAGCTTGTTATTTGGTCAGCTGAACGCACAAAGCATTACAGCGATGATGCCGAAATGCATCGGCCGCTGGCTGGTAGTGGGCCTGATGATCTGGTATGTGAGAGGGTCCAATCGTTCCGTTCATACATTCGTACTGCCGCACAGCAGCCTCATCCATGAAGATGATGCCGATTTCCTTTTAGACCTGGAGGAAGAAAGTAAAAAAGGGGCTTTTTAGG
>NZ_RMBX01000009.1 GCF_003807585.1 Chitinophaga barathri
GATTAGCATTGCGAACGGTCTTTTGACCAATGACGACAAATAATCTGATTCCTTTTTCCTCTTCTGTTTTTTTTACATAAAACTAAGTTCTTCCTATTTTATAGCCACTACAAACATAGGATGACGGCCTTTTCACAACGACGCACCAAACAACGCTGGTTCTGTGTTGGAGTTTTCCGTATTACTAAAGCCCTTACACTAAAGTGCATAGTTTTAATTAACGGCCGGGACCAACAAAAAAGCCGTCCCGGAATTCTCCGGGACGGCTTTGAATATTGGTAAGGGGAAATTATCCTTTCAGAATCTCGTGCCCCAGTTTGTCGCGTTTGGTCTTGAGATAGAACTCGTTATGCGGGTTGGGCGATACTTCGATGGCCACGTTTTCCACCACTTCCAGGCCGTAACCTTTCAGGCCGGCGCGTTTGCGGGGGTTGTTCGTGATCAGGCGCATCTTGGTAACGTTCAGGTGGCGGAGGATCTGGGCGCCAACGCCGTAGTCCCGCTCGTCCATACCGAAGCCCAGTTCCAGATTGGCCTCTACGGTGTCTTTGCCCTCTTCCTGGAGTTTATAGGCCTTCAGTTTGTTCATCAGGCCAATGCCCCTGCCTTCCTGGTTCATGTACAGGATGAGGCCTTTGCCTTCTTTTTCGACCATCTGCATGGCGGCCTGGAGCTGTTCACCGCAGTCGCAGCGGAGGGAATGCAGGATGTCCCCCGTAAAACAGCTGGAGTGCACGCGTACCAGTACCGGGTCTCCCTGGTTCCAATCACCTTTTTTGAGGGCCATATGCATATCGCCGGAGTTCAGCTGTTTGAAGGCTACCAGCTCAAAATTGCCGTATTTGGTGGGCATCTGCACGCGTACTTCTTCCTCGATGAGGGATTCCGTGCGGAGGCGGTATTCGATAAGGTCTTTGATGGAGATCAGCTTCAGGTTGAACCGGCGGGCGATTTCGCGGAGCTCGGGGAGGCGGGCCATGGAGCCGTCTTCGTTCATGATCTCCACCAGTACGCCCGCGGGCTCGAAGCCGGCGAGGCGGGCGAGGTCTATGGTAGCTTCCGTGTGGCCGGTACGGCGCAGTACGCCGCCCTTTTTGGCTCTCAGCGGGAAAATATGCCCGGGTTTGCCCAGTTCTTCGGGGCGGGTATCGGGATGGATGAGCGCCTGGACGGTTTTGGCGCGGTCATGGGCGGAAATGCCCGTGGTGCAGCCGTTGCCCAGGAGGTCCACCGAAACGGTAAAAGGCGTTTGATGAAGGGCGGTATTGTCCCGCACCATAAGTTCAAGTCCCAGTTCCTCGCAGCGTTCTTCCACTAAAGGGGCGCAGATAAGGCCCCTGCCGTGCGTGCTCATGAAATTGATGATCTCCGGTGTTACGTTGCGTGCGGCTGTGATAAAATCCCCCTCGTTTTCGCGGTCTTCATCATCCACTACAATCACCAGTTTCCCCAGTTTTATATCCTCAATGGCGGATTCAATGGTATCCAGCATAATATGATTCCTCGGTTAGTATAAAAGATGTGCAAAGTTAGGATATAAAGTTGAGGTTTGGGGATATGGGACCTGCCCACTACCCTTTGGGTAACTGTGGATAACTTCCCGTATTATATTTATTTTAATTCGATTTATTGAAAATTCTACAGTAAAACCTGAACATTTCAGCTTTGAAAAAGGTTATAACAGGTAAGAAATCAAAATCTAACCGCATTTAACTTACAATCGATTAACATGTAACAATTTGTTAATTTCAAGTTAAAGTTCGAACGGCATATTTCGTCATCTTTGCTGCATCATCAAATCGTTTGTTATGGGATTTAAAAGATTACTCACTACATGCTTACTGCTACTGGGTGTGGTCTCCGCATTTGCGCAGGTTACTACCGGTGGTATGACGGGAACTATTAAAGACGCCTCAACCGGCGAAGTATTAATTGGCGCCACTGTAAAGGCGGTACACATTCCTACCGGCTCCGTATACGGAACCACTACCCTCGAAACAGGCCGTTACAATATCCCCAACATGCGTGTTGGAGGACCTTATACCGTTACTGTTACCTACGTCAGCTACAAAGAAGAAAAAACTGAGAACGTAAGCCTTCCCCTGGGCCAGACCCTCCGGCTTGATTTCTCCCTTCAGACCGCCGCCACCGGCTTACAGGAAGTGGTGATCAAAGGACGCCAGGATAAGACCTTTAACCCTTCCCGCACCGGCGCAGCCACTTTTATCAACAGCCAGCAGCTGAACAACCTGCCTACGCTGAACCGCGGCGTGGAAGACTTCACCAAACTCACGCCCCAATCCGGCAAGAAGCTGAACTTTGCGGGCCGTAACGGTTTGTACAACAGCTTCACGATAGACGGGTCTACGTTCAACAACGCCTTCGGTCTTTCCGAGCTGCCCGGCGGGCAGACAAACGCTCAGCCCATCAGTCTTGACGCGATAGAGCAGTTGCAGATCAACCTGGCGCCTTATGATGTAAAACTGAGCGGCTTTACCGGCGCGGGCATCAATGCGGTTACCAGGGGCGGTACCAATGAAATATCCGCTTCCGTATATACTTTTATCCGCAGCAAAGAACTGACGGGCAAAAAAGTGGAAGGAAACGAGGTAGTAAGGAATGACTTCAAACAGAACCAATACGGCTTCCGCATTGGCGGTCCGTTGATCAAGAACAAACTGTTCTTTTTCATCAATGCCGAAATGGAAAGACAAACCACTCCTTCCAGCACCTGGAGGGCCAACCGCGATACTTCTATTAAAGAAGCAAGGCTGCTGCCTCCCGGCGTTTCCTTCGTACGCGCGGGCCTGCTGGATTCACTGAGCACCCTGCTGAAGGACCAGTATGGTTATGACCCGGGAAGGTATGAGGACTTCTCTCTCCCGACCAATAACGACAAGATCACTTTCCGCCTGGACTGGAACATCAACGAAAAGAACAAATTCACGTTCCGTTACTCCTGGCTGAATGCCTACAGGGATATTGCACCCAGCACTTCCAACTCCAACGGCCGCGGCGCAAGCCTCACCTCCCTCTGGTTTGAGAATATGAAATACCGCCAGTTCAACAAGCTCAATTCATTTGCGGCAGAATGGAACAGCACTATTTCCAACAAGTTCTCCAACAACCTGAGCGTTAACTACAGCCGGTTCAGGGACAAACGCGACATCTTCGGCGGTAAACCCTTCCCCGTGGTGGACATCCAGAACGGCAGCGGTCAGAACATGATCTCATTCGGTTCCGAGCCATTCAGCGGCCTGAACAATTCTTCGCAGGACCTCTGGCAGATCACGAACAACTTCAATATTTATTCCGGTAAACATACTTTCCTGTTTGGCGTAAGCGCGGACTACAATAAGTTCTCCAACGGTTTCGCCCAGTTCATTTACGGCCAGTACAGGTTTGCGGACCCGCAATCTTTCTTTAACGCGACCGAGGGCGCTCCTGTCAATCCCCTGCTGTACCAGCTGACCTACTCAGCCATACAGGGCGACCCCGCCCCGATTGCCAAAATGAATACGGCGAGTATTGCACTGTATGCACAGGACGAATTCCAGATCAAAGAGAACTTCAGGCTCACCTACGGCCTCAGGGTAGACATGCCCTGGTACCCTACGGACCTGATGGCCAATGATAAAGTAACGGCCATGACGTTCCGCGATGGCGAAAAGCTGGACGTGTCCCAACTACCCAAAATGCAGGTGCTCTGGAGCCCCCGCCTCGGCTTTAACTGGGATGTGATGAATAACCAACGCCTCCAGGTACGTGGTGGTACAGGTATCTTCACCGGGCGTATACCTTTTGTATGGGCAGTGAACCAGGCCGGCCAGAACGGTCTCCTTTTCGGTTCCGAATTCTCTCAGCCGCCCACGGCACCCAACAACCGGTACTTTACGGATGACGTAACTGCATACATCCCTGCCAACGCATCAGCGGCGCCTACTTATCAGCTAGCCACAATGGATAAGGATTTCAAATACCCCCAGGTATGGCGCTCCAACCTGGCAGCAGACATACGCCTCCCGGCGGATTTCGTGCTGACGCTGGAAGGTATCTATACCAAAGACGTCAACGCTGTGTTTCACCGTGATGCCAACCTGGTAGCACCCAACGGTACGCTTGTGGGACCTGACAACAGGGCTACTTTCCCCGGCGGCACCGCAAACCGCATAAACCCTTCTGTTGTAAACGCAATCGTACTGGACAATACTTCTAAAGGGTATTCCTATGCCCTCACCGCACAGTTGCAGAAGAACTTCGATTTCGGTTTAGGCGGCTCTATCGCCTACACCTACACCGATGCCAAGGACGTTACCTCAAGCCCCGGCTCACAGGCTGCCAGCGCCTTCAACGGCAACCAGATCGTAGGTGACCCGAACATTCCGGTATTAGCCCGTACCAACTTCCTCGTAAGGAACCGTGTGATCGGCCAGCTGAGCTACGACATCAAATGGGCTAAGTTCCTGGGTACCACCCTCTCCCTCGTTTATGAAGGACAGGTGTATGGCGACCAGTTCAACAACAGCCGCATAAGCTACGTATATGGCGGCAGCGGTGCAATCGGCAATAACGATAACAGCACCAGCAATGACCTGATCTATATTCCCCGGAACGAATCGGACATCATCCTGATACCGAGCGCCACTCAGAATGGCGTCGTGGATACCCGTACCCCGGCGCAGATCTGGACCGACCTGAACAATTACCTCAACAACAACAAATATCTGAACGGGCGCCGTGGCCAATATGCGGAAAGGAACGGCATAGAGTTTCCCTGGGCTAACCGCTTCGACTTCAGGTTATTGCAGGAATTTGATTTCAGCAAACTGGCACCCAAGTCCAAAAGCAAACTTCAGCTTACGCTGGACGTGATCAACATCGGCAACCTGTTTAACAGCGACTGGGGCGTTACTCAAAACGCCACGCCGAATAACTTCCTGACCTTCAGGGATAAGAACGGCCCCGGCGGCCAGCCCCGTTATTCTTTCAACAGGATCGACGGACCATGGCAGGTGAATACCGGTATCGCTTCCCGCTGGCAGATGCAGCTGGGCGCGAGGTATATCTTTAACTAAGGAATACTTTTCGGAAATATGGGGCCGACCAAAAAGCAAACTTTGCTAATTGGTCGGCCCTTTGTTTTTTGTGAGGAGTTTTGATGGTAGCTACAATCCGGCTTTAACTTTTGCCTAGATCTCCAGATTAATCATTATCGTGATACTGAGGATGTCAAGCCTGCCATCCGTTCGCCAGTGGTTCTACGCATATTTCCCTCCAAGGGTTTATACGTAATTTGAATATTGCACACGCGATCATTTTGTATTTATCATATTATTGCATCATTTACAACTGCTATTTTTTTCACTAAGCTGAGGTGGCACCCTCTCCCATTTTCTGAAACAAGTCAACCCATTTCCCTAAACGTAAAAACTATGAAGAATAACTCCATCTTGCAACTCTTAGCCAGCATGTTTCTATTGTTTCTGATAATTGCAGCTTGCAATAAACAACAAAATACCGCTGAACCTCCCCATCTACAAATTCCAGCTATCCTACAATTATCCGACAGCGCCGATAGTCGGCTTATCACCTTGATAAAGGAAATTCAAAAAAAACAATATCAAACTGCTTACCTGCTTGGATTGGAGGATAAATATGGAATGCCGCTGTGGGAAAAGGGCCTGATTGGGCAACGCAACAGCACCACGGTATATACGATCCCCTTAAAACTTTCAGGTGCTTCAAAGATTTCTGGATTTATTGCCTTTGAGTTGGGGGATTCGCTACAGTACCAGCTCTATCCGAATGTTGATGTTAATTATTACGGGTACAGCAGAAAAAAAGGCGCTGCAAATGGCGTAAAGGTCAAAAATCTCATGATGGCACTTAATGCGAGGACTACGGGAGAAAACAATCCCATAGAACCTCCCCTTGATTGCATTGAACGAAAGTATCTCGAAAATGCCCGGATAGCCGATAATCACGGTAAGGTAACCATTAACACAAAAATATTCGTTGTAGAAAGCTGCTATTCATGGTGGGTCTGCATCGCAGACGCTGAAGGAAACTGCATTACTGAAAAGGTGTATCATCAGGACTGTGTTAGCCAGACATACTGGATCAGCGACGAATGGGAAAGTGGAGGCGTCGGCGGGGAAGGACCAGGAAGCGGAGGTTCCGGCAGTGAAGGCGGTGGCGGAAATGGAGCGGGAAGCAATCCTGGCGGCGGCGGAAGCGGCCTTCCCGGATCCTGCGACAATGTGCCTCTGCCCGACGAGTTACCGGAGATAGACGATGCTCAGATGGCTCTCATCCCCTGCAAAAGCTCGTTTAATCTGGTAAGGGACCCAGTAGACACGTGGCAAGCTGCCGTGATCAGCGATTATCGGTTTGGGTTTCATAACCCGACTAGAAGCAGTAGTATCTTTGAAGTGAATGTTGGAACAGTTGAAGTAGGGTTACCCAGGCAAACATATGCAGGAGATATCATTCACGCTTCAGAAGCAGGAGACATTCTAACCGACGCAGCCAAAAGTGCGGAAAGGACCATCAACAGGGCGATAGCATTATATGTTATGGCAAATCCTAACGCCATGCCACATAATTTCAACGATGATACTTTCGTGGCGATGTTCAAAAATGCATGGCAATATGAAATTGACATCAGGCTTCGCAAGAAATATTACCAGAACCAATATGTATCTCCATCAAGGGTATCAACCGATGTGAGCTCTTTTACTGTGAAAGATCCCACACTCTGGAGGACCTTAAAGTTTTGGGGCAGGGACTGTTAAAGAATTTTTTGTTAATTTCACGATAATGGTTACCCGAATAACATTTTTAATGGCACTCATTTTGATGCAAATGTTGTCAACCAAACAATCCCTTGGACAAATGAACAATAAGCTGAACGAAACCGGCTTTGGGAGTATTCAGATTGGAAAAAAAATAACAGACCTGGACAGCGTAATTTTGTATTCAATATTCCCCCAACGCGAGGATTACTTTTCTAATGATGAGAACCACACATTCTTCGTTTACACCGGCGATATCTATCAATTGACCGGAAGCGCCCTACTTTCAGGAAGTATAGAGCGGATATTTATTGTTCCGGATAAAGAGATGAAAGTGACCCTTATTGAAATATTGTTTGCCCCAACTGATGAAACCGCTGAAATCTTTACGATCTTAAATGATGTGTATGGTCCGCCGAATTCAGGGATGTCTGGTCTCTCAGGAGGTCATAAGCACAGTGAGCATTCAAACTGGCATCTTGATAACGGGAAAGTATTATTGAGCTTTTCGGCATTTTTGGCAAGCTCAGATTTGGGCACCTCCAGCCTTTCCCTTACAATGTCCGCTGTTTACGATGGACAGACTTCCGATTTCTCGATTTACAGAATGAAACAAAAATAAATGTTGGCAACTTAGGCTTCCTTTTTTGAGTCTTTCAGGTGGATTTTGTCCAGATTGTCGGCAAGGGCGGGCTATGAGCCCAAACCCGGCTTTAAGCGCATATCGGCCCTCTTTCTGCAAGGAAAAAGGGCCGACCTTTTTCAGGACTATTAGTACTTTTCGGTCGGCCCCTTTTAAATCAGAAATTCACCGCCACGCTCGCCAGGAAGTTGATTGTCTTCTGGGGAGTACCAGTAGAGATCCAGTATTCTTCGTTCAGCAGGTTGTTCCCTTTCAGGGAGAAGCGGTATTTAGGCTGATCGTAATACAGGCCTACATTCAGCAGGGTGTATCCGGGTAATACAAATACGTTGCTGCTCTCGAACCAGGAATCGGACACATAGTTGCCGCCGATGCCGAAACCAAGGCCCCTGGCTTTACCACGGGTCAGGAAATAACTGGCCCAGAAGTTGGCTACATTTTTAGGGCTGGCCATCAATGTTTTGCCTTCCAGCGCCGGGGTGGCCTTTTTATACGTGTTGTCATTGTATGCATACCCGGCAAAAATGTTCAGGCCGGGAATTGGATTGGCGATCACTTCCGCTTCAAAGCCACGGCTGAGCTGGGTGCCATCCTGTACGGTGAACTGTTTGCTGTCTATGGTTTCCAGGCGGGTGGAATTTGTCACGTCGATATTGTAGTAGTTCACCGTTGCGTTCAGCTTTTTGTTGAATGCATCCACTTTGATACCGCCTTCCCACTGGTTGGCATACTGCGGCTTCAGCTCAAGGATGGTGCCATCCGGCTGTGTAGCGGGGCCGAGGTTCGCAAAACCGTTCATGTAGTTCGCGAAGAGAGACACCTTGTCTTTCACCACCTGGTACACGAGGCCCAATTTGGGCGACAGTGCATTCTGTTTGTAACCGCCGGTAAATTTACTGGTGGCGAAGGAGTAAGTACCATCTGTGGTGTAGCGGTCCGCGCGAAGGCTCAGCATCGCCATCAGGCTGGGCGTGATGTTGAACACATCGGAAATATAAATGCCGTAGTTGTATGCTTTGGTGGAAGTACCGTTGAAACCCGCAGCCGCAGAACGGTCGTCGATCTTTTGCGCGCTCATGTCCGGGATATTGCGGCGCAGGTTGATGGTATCGTAGGTGAATACGGCGCGGTACAGTTCGTTGTAGTTATAGTTGTAATCCAGGCCTATCACTACCCTGTTACGGAAGTTGCCGATCTTAAAATCACCGATAAAATTCTGCTGTACCTGTATGTTGCCAAAGGTCTCGGGTGTCTGGTTGCGCATCCCGCGGGCGATGGTGGAGTCCGTCAGGAAGTTGAGGCTGGTCCACAGCAGGGATTTGTAAAAACCTTCGGAATAGAGGAAATTGGTCTCAGACTTCCATTGGTCGGACATCTTGTATTCCAGTTTGAACTGCAGGTTGTTGATGCCGTTGGCAATGTCCACCCCGTTGTTGATGAGCGATTGTTTATAAGGCAGCTGGAGGTCTTTGAAATTACGTGCCGACATCTTTCCCAATGCGGCCGCTGAAATGCCGATGGTGGTAGTGGTGTAATAACCGCGCGTCATTTCCGCGTCCACCGTCAGTTTGGTGCGGTCGTTGAGCTGGTAGGTGAAAACGGGGGCGATGGTGAAGTTTTTGTTATACCCCTGATCCTGGAAAGAACCTTCCGACTGGAAAGCGGTATTGAGGCGGAACAGCATGGTCTTCGACTTGTTTACTGGCGTATTGATGTCCGCCGTGATCCTGGCGAACTCGAAGCTGCCGCCGGTAAGGCTTACCTCGCCGCCAAAGTGGTCATACGGTTTTTTGGTCACGTAGTTGAACACACCGCCGAAAGAAGTATTGCGGTTGCTGCCGAACAGGGTGCCTGAGGGGCCTTTGATGGCTTCAATCCGTTCCAGGATCACGGGGTTCAGCGGTACGATGGCGCTGGTGGCCATGCCGTTGCGCATACCGATGGTGCCTGAAAAACCACGGAGGCTGAGGCCCTGGGAGCCACCGGCCGAGAAGTTCGGCACAGCGCCGGCGATATTCCTGTAAATGTCAGTGCGTTCTATGACGAGCTGCTCTTTCATCACAACCTGCCCCACGGTATGGTATACCTGCGGGTTTTCGAGGTTCTTGATCGGCAGGCGGGCGATCTGCTCACTTTCCTTGGTTACAAATTTATTGGATACGCCGCCGGTGATGGTTACTTCTCTCAGCTGGGTGCTGGATACCTGGAGTTCCAGGTTTACGGCGGTGGTCTGGCCTTTCTCCACGGTTACGTCCTGGCGGAGCGTTTCATATCCTACCAGCGAAACTTCCAGCTGGAATTTCCCTACGGGTACGCGGTTGATATAAAAAGAGCCGTCTTCGCGGGTGATACCGTGTTTGTTCGCGCCTTTCACCACTACGGTTACGGCTATTGCGGGACTGCCTTCATTCGTCGAGATCATTCCTTTGATCGATCCATACTCCGGCTCATTGGCTGTATTGCCTGCAAAAGCGGCAAACGGCAGCAGGAGGTATAGGAATTGTATAAGCTTCTTCATCTTTCGTAAAAGTTTCCGCAAAGGTTGCCCGTCCGGGGTCCGGTAGTTTTAACATTCGGGAAAAAGATTTACGCAAAAGGGAAAAATGCGGGCAGGATAAGAATAGAGACCAGTTTTCAGCTGTTCACCACCCATTCCAGGAAACCGGGCATCACGCCGGCCCAGGTGGCCATATCATGTTTGCCGCCCTGTACCAGTTCGTATTTGATGTGTTTGCCTTTCTCATATCCTTTTTCTTCCAGCAGCTGCACCAGGTCTTCGGTGTCGTCCACCGCGTCCACCACGCCGTTCACGTTGCGGTCGGACTCTTCGTCCTGCGTGCCTGCTTCAAAATAGAACCGCAGGTCCGGGTGAAAACGCCCTTCCCGCACCTGGCGGTGCATGATGCGCTGCGGGGGATTGCCATTTGAGCTGCGCCACCAAAGCGAGCCGGAGAATACGCCTGCTTTGTGAAAAGCCTGGGGATTGTTCCACACGATGTCCAGCGCGGATAGTCCGCCCATAGAGAAACCTGCAAATGTTTTATCCGGGAATGGCCGGTGGTAGCGGCTTTCGAGGAAAGGCAGGAGTTCTCTCATGATAAAACGCGTGTACAGTGCCGCTTTACAACCTCGGCCCTGGTAGTCTACATGCCTTGCCGTGCCATATTCCTGCATCCGTTGCGCGCCCGCGTGTACGGCCACTACCCAGAGGGAAGGATGGCTGGTATCCTGCAGATGTTCCAGCATGGAAGGGAAGCCCAGCTGATCCAGGTCCTGCCCGTCGTTCATGAGCAGCAGGTGGGGCGTATCCTTTGTGTTGGCGGGAAGATATACATCGAAAGTGACCTCCCGTTGGAGGAAAAGAGAGTACTGTCCGAAGGATTCTTTTCTGGGAAGCATATGCGGCGGGTTTCCTTACTAAGTTAAAGAAATAACGCCAGAAATGTTATTTTACAGAACAGAAACCTTGCATTATGAAATTGTTCCATATCCGGTTATTACCTGTTCTATTGCTCTTCCAGCCTGCATTTGGCCAACAGGCTCCCCGGAATGCGCAGAAATACGAGGTAAACACTTCACTGAAAGCTACCGCCCCTGATGCCACGTATCCTTTCCTGTTAGTGACGGACCTTACCATCCCCGGATGCAAACCCGGCGCGGAGCTGGCTGAAACGCAGGAATCCATCGCGGACGCGGCCGGCACACAGCTCAGGATGCTGGTAACCAGCGTACATGCCGGCGCTGTGCTGCAGGAATGCCGCCGCACGGATTATTATTACGTCAGGGACACGGCGGATCTGCGGATGGTGATGGAAACCTTTTACAAGGATAATTTTTCAGAATACCAGCGCAGCATCACCATACGGCCGGACCCCGCGTGGAAGATGTTCCTGGACACGCTGCTGCCCGCCGCCAGATAAATCCCTGCCGCCCCTCAAATAATTCCCTGCCACCTTTGAGAACCCGTAAATTTTCATGAAATTCGTAACATATCCTTCGCCAAGCAGGCGTGTTTCCATAAAACCCGAGCCTTTGACAGAAAACTACCATACCTGGCAATCTTCCCACCTGGGCCGTGAATTTGAGATGCTGGTATTCGGCCACGCCGGTTACCCGCTGATCCTGTTCCCGACGTCCATGGGCCGTTATTACGAAGGGAAAGACCGGGGGCTGATAGATTCGGTCTCCTGGTTCGTCAGGAACGGAAGGGTCAGGATCTACTGCCCGGACGGGATAGACAGTCTCAGCTGGTACAACAAAGAGATACACCCGGCGGACAGGGCGCGGAACCACTCCTTGTACGATGCACTTATCCTGCACGAAGTGCTGCCCCGCATTGAAGCGGAAACGGGCCATAGCCGCGTAGCCGTGGCAGGCTGCAGCTTCGGCGGGTACCATGCCGCCAATTTCGCTTTCAGGCACCCCGAAAAAGTCGCCTACCTTTTCTCCATGAGCGGCCTGCTGGACATACGGTCCAGGACGGACGGGCATTATGATGACAATATCTACTTCAACAACCCCATGGACTACATGCCGGACAATTCCCACCCGGACCTGTGGCGGATGGGCATTGTGCTGGGCGCAGCCGAAAGGGACGTCACCCGGGGGCAGAACGAACAGTTCTCCGGCATCCTCAACAACAAATCGATACAGCACTGGCTGGACGTAAGGCCCGATATGGTGCACGACTGGCCCGCATGGAGGCAGATGCTGCCGCACTATTTGTCTTTACTAAAGCACTGAGCGTGAAAAAGATCGGTATCCTTTACGGACAGGAGAACACGTATCCGCAGGCATTTACAGACCGTGTGAACCGTTACTGCGGCCCCGGTATGATGGCGGAACCCGTGCTGATCAGCAAAGCCCTCCAGGGAGGCCCGCCGGAATATGCCGTGGTCATAGACCGCATCTCGCACGACGTGCCTTTTTACCGCGCCTGGCTGAAAAACGCCGCTTTACAGGGCACCGCCGTGATCAACAACCCCTTCTGGTGGAGCGCGGACGAAAAATTCTTCAACAACGCCATCGGCCTGCATACAGGCGTACCCGTGCCCGGCACCGCACTGCTGCCGAGCTTTGAGCTGCCGGACGATACCACCGGAAACAGTTTCCGCAACCTTCATTACCCCCTGGACTGGAACGCCATTTTCGCGGTGACCGGCTTCCCCGCTTATATGAAACCCTTTGCGGGCGGCGGCTGGAAAAACGTATACCGCGTAAAGGACGAAGAAGAATTTTTTAAGCTGCATGCGCAGACCGGGCGGCATGTGATGCTGTTGCAGGAAGAGATCGTTTTTGAGTCCTATTTCCGCTGTTATTGCATCGGCGGCAGGCATGTACACATCATGCCCTACGAGCCGCGCAACGCGCCTGAAAAACGGTATGAGGCGGATTTTGAACTGAGCACCTCATTAAAAGAAAAGATAGAACAATACACCCTCCTGCTGAACCAGGCGCTGGGTTATGATTTTAACACCGTGGAATTTGCCGTGAGGGACGGCGTGCCTTATGCCATCGACTTCTGTAATCCCGCCCCCGATGCGGACCTCCAGTCTGTAGGTGAGGCGAACTTTGAATGGGTGGTGGAACATTCCGCGCGGTATGCCATAGAACGGGCCATGGCGCAGGAAAACGGGAAAGACAACCTGACCTGGGGCAACTGGCTGAAAGAGGCCGTGCAGCAGGATCGCAAATAATTACGAACTTCACCGCTGAAACGCATTACAAGACATGAATTACGGAGCCTTTACACTTGGAATAGAAGAAGAATACATGGTAATGGACCCGCAAACGCGGGAGCTGCGCTCGCATGAACAAAAGATTGTGGAGCAGGCGCAGAAAGTGATCAAGGATAAAGTAAAAGCGGAAATGCACCAGGCCGTTGTGGAGGTGGGCACGCAGATATGCGCGAACATCGAAGAAGCCTACCAGGACGTGCTGCTGCTCCGCAAGACCATTACGCAGATAGCCGGGGACCTGGGCTTCAGCATCGGTGCGGCCGGCACGCATCCCTTCTCCAAATGGGAAAAACAGCTGATCACGGACCACCCGCGGTATTTTGAACTGGTGAACGAAATGCAGGACGCCGCCCGGTCCAATCTTATTTTCGGGCTGCATGTGCACGTAGGTATGGAGAACCGCGAGATGGCGCTGCACATTGCGAACAGCGTGCGTTATTTCCTGCCGCACGTGTTTGCGCTCAGCACGAACTCCCCTTTCTGGGAAGGGCGGAATACCGGTTTTAAATCCTTCCGCACCAAGGTGTTCGACAAATTCCCCCGCACCGGCATACCTGACTATTTTACGAGCATCGAGGAATATGACAACTTCATTAAACTGCTCGTAAAAACGAACTGTATAGACAACGCGAAAAAAGTGTGGTGGGACCTTCGCGTGCACCCGTTCTTCAACACAGTAGAGTTCCGCATCTGCGACGTACCGCTCACTTTACAGGAAACCATTACGCTCACCGCGCTTTTCCAGGCGATATGCGTGAAAATATACAAGCTGCGCAACCAGAACCTGAACTTTATCATTTACAACCGCGCGCTGGTGAATGAAAACAAATGGCGCGCATCGCGTTATGGCATAGACGGCAACCTGATCGATTTCGGGAAGGAAATGGAAGTGAACACCCGCGCGCTGATCTACGAACTGCTGGATTTTGTGGACGATGTGCTGGATGACCTCGGCACCCGCTCCGCCGCGGTGGATGGCGTGAACAAGATACTGGCGGAAGGCACGGGGGCAGATAAACAACTGAAAGTGTTTGAAGAACACAACGGGGACCTGGTGAAAGTGGTGGATTATATACAATCGCAGTTTCTGCCGTAATTTTGTAGGGTAAACATGAAGATAGCTATACTGGATATGTACGAAGGCGTCCCCAACGAGGGCATGCGCTGTATACGCGAGTTGCTGCTGCAATTTGCGGAGGCGGCACAGGTGCCTATGCAGATCAATGAATTTGAAGTGCGCGGGCAAAAGCAGGTACCGGACCTGGGTTACGACGTATACATCTCCAGCGGCGGCCCCGGCAGTCCTGTGGACAGTGCCGGCAGCGACTGGGAAAAGGCTTATTTCCACTGGCTGGAAAAAGTGCTGGAGTGGAACCTTCAGCCCAGCAACCGCAAAAAACACATCTTCCTCATCTGCCATTCCTTCCAGGTAGTGTGCAGGTATTTTGATCTGGGCACCGTCTGCCGCCGCAGGTCGCCGGCCTTTGGCGTGTTCCCTGTACACAAAACAAAAGCCGGCGAAGCTGAACCGATCTTCAGCGGCCTCCCCGATCCTTATTATATCGTGGACAGCCGCAACTGGCAAGTGATACAACCCAATGAAGAAAAGCTGGCTGCCATGGGTGCGGAAGTGCTCGCCATTGAAAAAGAAAGGCCGCATGTGCCGCTTGAAAGAGCTACCATGGCCATCCGTTTTTCGCCGTATATGATCGGCACACAGTTTCATCCCGAAGCGGACGGGCCCGGGATGCGCAAACACCTGCTCACCCCCGCTAAAAAACAACGCGTGGTGGAAGAGCACGGGCGCGAAAAATTTGATAACATGCTGGAGCTGCTGAAAGAGCCGGACAAGATCCTGCTCACGCACGATACGCTGCTGCCTAACTTCCTGGAAGAAGCGCTCGCGTACCAGTTTTCCCAAACCAAACCGACATGATCCCTTCCATACGCCAGGCTTATAATCAACAGTTCACCCCCGCCAGGTATGCGGACCTTCTGGCCAGCCTGACCGTGGAAACCGGCGTCACGCCCGCCTTCAGGGTCGCTGAAACGCCGGTGTTCGTTCCGAAAGCATTACAGGAGCAGCTTATAGCCGCGGGAGATGCCGTGATAGAAGTGATCCTCCGGCCGGACCTCACCGCCATTACAGAAGCCGCCATTCCCAAAGGCCAGCTGGTACCGAAAGAAAATCATCATGCCCAGTTCATCATCATAGATTTTGCCATTACCCGCAACGAAGCCGGGGAGCTGGCGCCCCAGCTGATCGAATTGCAGGGGTTCCCCAGCCTGTTCGGTTTCCAGGAACTCCTGGCCCGCCAGTACCGCCGCCATACGGATGTGCCGGATACTTATTCCACCTTCGGCCCCGGGCTCGACCTCCAGGGTTATGTGGAACTGCTGCGCCGCTGCATCCTGGGCACACATCACCCTTCCAACGTCATACTGCTGGAAGTAATGCCCCAGCAGCAGAAGACGCTGATCGATTTTGTGTGTACGGAAGCGATGCTGGGCATTCCGGCCGTATGCGTGTCCGACCTCATACAGGAAGGCAAAAAACTCTATTATCTCAGGAACGGCGAAAGGGTACGCGTACAGCGAATCTACAACCGCATGATATCCGAAGACGTTGCCGCGCACAGGGAACAACTGGGCGATATCGTCAATTTCCAACACGAACTGGAAGTGGAATGGGCCACGCACCCCAACTGGTATTACCGCATCAGTAAATTCCTGTTGCCCTTTATACACGGGCCTTTTGCGCCCAAAGCCTGGTTCCTTCACGAGCTGCCCGTGCTGCCGCAGGACCTGGAAAATTATGTACTGAAGCCGCTGTTTTCTTTCGCCGGGCAGGGCGTGATCATAGACCCCACTCCCGCCGATGTGGAGAAAATAGAAGATCCGGAGAACTGGATATTGCAGCAGAAAGTGGAATACGCCGCCGCCATAGAAACGCCCACCGGCCCCGCCAAATGCGAGATACGCCTCATGTACTGCTGGCCGGACGATGCGCCCGCTCCCATACTGGCGCAAAACCTCGCGCGCCTGAGCAAAGGCAAAATGATCGGTGTGAACTATAACCGCGACCTGGATTGGGTAGGCGGCAGCAGCTGTTTTTTCGAACCTTAAAACACAACATATGCAAAGGCTAAACATCAGTTCAGGCGCTCCCTGGGAAGCCAAAGTAGGCTACTCCCGGGCAGTGCGGATCGGCAATGTGGTGGAAGTATCAGGCACCGTGTCGCAGGACGGTGACAAAGTGATCGGCATCGGGAACGCTTATGAGCAGACCAAACATGCGCTGGCAAAGATCGAGGCCGCGCTGGTAAAGGCCGGCGCTTCGCTGCACGACGTGGTGCGTACGCGTATGTTCGTAACCGATATTTCGAAATGGGAAGAAATAGGCCGCGCGCACGGGGAGTTTTTCCAGGCTATCAGGCCCTGTACCACGATGGTGGAGGTAAAAAGCCTCATCAGCAAGGAATTGCTGGTGGAAATTGAAGCCACGGCGGTGCTGCCGGGCGGGAAGTTAGGATAGCAGATAAAAGGAAGCCCCACCGGTGAAGACCGATACTTTTTTCACCGTTCTCTCCTATATCTATCCTATAACGATCGTATATCGATCCTATATCTATCGTATAAGCTCAGGGTTTTAGGTAAAATACTACCAGGACGGATGCTACAGGCAATAAAAAAGCCACCCCGTTAGAGGCAGCTTTATGTTGTGCGGTATAATAGCTTATTGGCTGATCTTTTCCTGCCAGGCGAGCATGCCGCCGGTGAGGTTCACCAGGTTCGTAAAGCCCATGGTTTCCAGTACCATACATGCCTGCCCGCTGCGGTTGCCGCTTCTGCAATACACGATCAGTTCCTTGTCTTTATAGTCTTCCAGCTCGTCCACCTGCATGGCGCGGATGTCTCCCAGCGGAACGTGTATCCCGCCGATGTTGAACTCCTCTCTTTCATGCGGCTCGCGTACGTCCACCAGGGTAACGGTCTCCCCGCTATCCAGGCGCTTTTTCAGTTCTTCGGGTGTTATAGTTTGCATGATGCGAAAATTTTTACAAAGGTAAATAATCTACTCTTCCGTTGCCGGTTTTTGCACAGGCGCAATGGAATCCTTAACGGGCTTTGCGGCGCTCAGCCAGAGGTCCACGCTTTCTCCCGCGCGTATCAGGTTCAGCTCGCCCAGTTCATTCCTGCGCGGGGGGCTCTGCCTGAATACAAAGGCGCCTAAAGTGTCCGTTACGCCGCCGTCTATCAGTACGGTCCCGATATTGAGGTTGCTCGCGGCCAGCACTTCGCGGGCTTCCATATAGGTCATGCCCACGGTTTCGGGCACAGGGTTTTCCATGCTGCCGGTGCCGCTGCTCAGTACGAGGGTGATATTGCTGCCTTCGGGTATTTCTTTCCCCGGCTTGATGGGTTTGCCATTCAGCAGCTGCTGCAATACGGTATTGGTAGCGAAGTCCGGTTTATAGATCGTATCCCCGATGTTCAGCCTGCGGGCACGGAGCGTCATTTCCGCGCTGCGGTAGGTAAGCCCTTCCAGGTCCGGCATGGGCACCATGGGAGGCACCAATTTGTTCACCGTGAGATAAATGGTGCGGTGGCTTTTCACCACATCGCCGCGCTCGGGCGTCTGTTCGTACACCAACAGGGCACGCATGGTATCGATATAGATGGAGTCGCGCACCTCCACGTCAAAGCCGAGGCCTTCCAGCACGGAAGTGGCTTCCTGGATGCTTTTACCCCGTACGTCGGGCACGGTCACCTCCTGGTTGTGACGGGTGAGGAACCCGAGGGACAGGAAAAAAAGGATCCCCAACAGCACGATCAGCCCGCAGATCACGAGCACATTGAAGCCGAAGGAACGCCTTGTGATATTGTGAAACATTTTCATATTAGCAAAGTATACTTAATTTTTAACAGCCGCAAGGCATTCTTCAATAAGCATGCCGTAAAACGCCCGCAGGGTAAGCCCTGCCGCGCGCACCTGCTGGGGCACCAGGCTGTTTTCACTCTGGCCGGGCATGGTGTTCACTTCCAGGAAATATACTTTGCCCGTGCCTTCTTCCAGGATAAAATCCGCTCTCACAATGCCCTTGCAGTTCAGGCGGTTGTACAGCTCCAGCGCCGCGGCACGGATCGTGTCCGCCGCTTCGGGGGCTATTTCCGCCGGGGTCACCTCGTTGGTGATACCCGGGGTGTATTTGGCTTCGTAGTCGAAGAACTCTTTGGTGCTGCGGATCTCGGTGAGGGGCAGCACGGTCATGTTGCCCTGCGCGCGGAAAAGGCCGCAGGTCACTTCGGTGCCTTTGATAAATTCTTCGATCAGCACCTGGCTGTCTTCGTTGAACGCTTTCTGAATAGCGGGCTCCAGTTCATCGGCTTTGTTCACTTTGCTCATGCCGATGCTGCTGCCGCCCTCGGCGGGCTTTACGAATACGGGGAGGCGCAATTGGCCGAGGATCTCAGCGGCATCGTAAGGTTTGTCCCGGAATATATGCACGGAGCGGCTCACGTTCACCACGTTGAGCGCCGCCACTACTTTGTTGCAATAACTTTTGTTGAAGGTGAGCGCGGAGGTAACCATGCCGCAGCTGGTGTAAGGGATACCCAGCATCTCGAAATATCCCTGCAGGCGGCCGTCTTCCCCGGGCGTGCCGTGGATGCCGATAAAAACGGCGTCGAAGCGGATAGGTTTCCCGTTTACGGTAAGGCTGAAGTCGTTTTTGTTCACCTCAGCGGCAACGCCTTCAGGAGAAGTGTAAGTCCAGCTGTCTTTGGTGATAATGATCTTGTAAACGTCGTAGAGCGCGGGATCGATGTTTTTTTCGATCACAACAGCGCTTTGCACGGATATCACGTATTCTCCGGAGTATCCGCCGGCTACCAGGGCTATATTCTTCTTCATAGATGGCAAAATAACAAAAAAGGAAGGCCCAACATACCGCTGGTACTTCCTTTTCGGTGAATTATTTCAATTTTAAAGATGTATTTGCTGGTTAGATGTGCAGGCGGGCCTTCTTATCCATCAGCTCGTCCACTGTTTCCTGGTACATTTCATCGGGCACGCAGCAGTCTACCGGGCACACGGCGGCGCACTGGGGCTCTTCGTGGAAACCCTGGCATTCTGTACATTTATTGGGCACAATATAATAGGTATCAACGCTGATGGGGGCGTTACGCAGGTCCGCATCCATAGCGGAGCCGTCCATAAGGGTGTAAGTCCCTTTTACAGTGGTTCCGTCTGCAATTGCCCACTCTACACCACCTTCGTAAATCGCATTATTCGGGCATTCGGGTTCACACGCTCCGCAGTTTATACACTCGTCTGTTATCTTAATTGCCATATTGTAAACTTTTTGTTTAGGAAGTAAGCCATTAATTTTGCTTCAAAAATAGAATATCTACAATTTAAATACTCAAATTATTTTTAGGGGATATGATGGAATTATCGCAAAAATTAGCAGTACTGAGCCGGCTGGAGGCGTATTTGAGGGGAAATGGCACTGAAGAGGAGCAGGAAAGCCTCGGGTTGGTCAAACAGCGTGCTTTTGCGCATAACGGCTGGTTTACCCCCGAGTTCACAGACCTGGCGATCGCCAATACCTGCAAATATTACCTGGACCCCGCCGCTTTACAAGCATGGATCGCGTTATATCCCGGTTTCGGGAAACCGGCCGTCCGCAAAAAGGTAGGCATTGTGGCGGCGGGTAATATTCCGCTTGTGGGGTTTCACGACTGGCTTACGGGTTTCCTGAGCGGGCATGAGATCCGGGTCAAACTATCTTCCAAAGACAACGTGCTGCTGCCCCATATCTTCGGCAAGATCGCGGAATGGGCGCCGGAAGCCGCGCAGGACACCGTGGTGGCGGAGATGCTGAAAGATTGCGATGCGTACATCGCCACCGGCAGCAACAATTCCGCCCGTTATTTCAACTATTACTTTGCCAAATACCCGCACATCATCCGCCGCAACCGTACTTCAGCCGCCGTGCTCACCGGCGGCGAGACCCCGGAAGAGCTCAGCGCGCTGGCGGACGACGTGATGCTGTACTTCGGGCTGGGATGCAGGAACGTCACGAAAGTATATGTACCGGAAGGTTACGACTTCAGCCCCCTGCTCACCGCACTGAAAAAGTACGACCGCCTGGCGGATCATCACAAATACAAAAACAATTACGATTATAACCTCGCATTGTACCTGCTGAACCTCAGTCCGTACCAAACGAACGACAGCGTGCTGCTGCACGAAAGCGAATCCCTTTTCAGCCCGCTCAGCGTACTGCATTACGGCTTCTACCGGAACAGGGAGGAGCTGGAAACACAGCTGCGGGAAAACCCGGACCTTCAGTGCCTTGTGGCAAAGGATGCCATCCCTTTCGGGCAGGCGCAATATCCCTCGCTGACGGACTACGCGGATGGCGTGGATACCGCTGCCTTCCTGGCTTCGCTGTAAATGCGGGGCTTAACAAAATGTCACCCGAACTTGTTATCTTGACAGGCATTGCCATACTTTTGGCAGTGCCTGTGCCGTTTTAATTAAGGAGGTTTTAACGATTGATATAAAAATCTGTTAAATACTTCCATGTTGCAACTTACAAGCTGTGATCTCCGTTAAATTTGTAAGGAAGGGCATGTAAATTGATCTTAGGTTACCTGAGAAAACTTTATTTCAATCACCCCTTTTAAAACCAGTGCAAATATGAAATTTTCGCAAGTTGCGGGTACCATCCTGATCAGCGCCGCCACAGCGGTCGGGAGCATATTTGTTTACAGTAAGTATTTCCAGAAGGAGCCGCAGGGGTATTACCAGAACGGTTCCGATGCTATCCCTGTAAATTATGCCAGTTACATGCCCGGCTCCACAGGTAACACCAATCTGACGCCACCGACTGATTTCCAGCAGGCGGCGAAGATAGGCACACCGGGAGTGGTACATATAAAAACGAAGATCAATCCCAAACAGCTGGGAAACAATCTCCAGAAAAGGAAAAGCCTGCTGGAAGAGTTTTTCGGGGAAGGATATGACGAAGGAGATGGCGGCCGCCGGTATTACACGCCCGGCCAGATGGCATCCGGCTCCGGCGTACTGATCTCGGACGACGGGTATATCGTGACCAACAATCACGTGGTGGACGATGCGGATGAAATATCCGTGACCCTGAGCAACAACAAATATTACACAGCCACCGTGGTGGGTACAGACCCAAGCACGGACCTGGCGGTGATCAAAATAAAGGCCACCAGCCTCCCCTACCTCCTGTACGGTAATTCAGACGATGTACAGGTGGGCCAGTGGGTACTGGCGGTAGGTTACCCGCTGAACCTCGAAACCACGGTAACGGCCGGTATCGTAAGCGCCAAATCGCGCGCAATCGGTATCAACAGGCGGAACAGCCGCACGGCCATCGAATCGTTCATACAAACGGACGCCGCGGTGAACCAGGGGAACAGCGGGGGCGCCCTCATCAATACGGCCGGCGAGCTGATAGGTATCAACTCGGCCATTGCTTCCCCTACCGGGGCTTACGCGGGGTATTCCTACGCCATCCCGGTGAACCTGGTGAAGAAGGTGGTGAACGACCTGATGAAATTCGGCAACGTTCAGCGGGCGTACCTTGGCATTATATACAAGGACCCGAATACGATGACGGAGGGAGAACTTAAAGACCTTAAAATGAGCCGTGATATGGCCGGCATCAAAGTACTGGAAGTACCGCCGACAGGCGCAGCCGCGCAGGCGGGCATCAAAGAAGGAGACGTCATAACCAAGATAAATGGTGTAAATACTTCATCAATTCCGGAGTTGATGGAACAGATCAGCCGATACAAACCAGGTGATAAGGTCAGCGTGAATTACTTACGCGACAATAAAGAGTATACCGCAAACGCAATTCTGAAGAACCTCGACGGGAATACGGACATTGTAAAGCTGAGTGTACTCGATTACCTGGGGGCTGACTTTGTACCCTTAAAAAAGAACCTTTCGGAGAACCTGGGCATAGAAGGCGGGGTAATGGTCGCAAATATCAGCAGCGGTCTTATCAAGAAACAGACGAATATGAAGCCCGAGTTCGTTATCCTGAAGGCTGGCGCTACGAAGATCAGGAATATAGAAGAACTGAAAAGCGCACTGAATGGCAAAAAGCAGGTGAGGCTGGAAGGTTTTTATATCCGGGACCGGTACGCCAACATTTATTACTACGATCTGAACCTGGCAAATAGCGCCGAGTTCTGACGCAGTTAGATATTACAGACATTAACATGTGTTTTCATATAGGTTTTATAGGTTAGGATTAAAGGGCTCTTGTTTTCAGGAGCCCTTTGTTATTGTAAGCACTTAATACTTACAAAATAAAAGCCCCGGCATACGCCGGGGCTTTTTATGGCCATTATTGTAAAGGCTCACAAGAATGACCATATATCCTATGAAAACCCTATACTAAATTTAGTATTATATGTAATAAGGAGATCCTGCCAATTGGTAAACGATCAAAATTGGCTCGTTAACGATCATAAAGCTGCGGTGAAATAATATAATGGTAACAGGTAAAGGGCTTAAAGGTGGGGCTAGAGGTTGATGACACCTTTGAGCTGGGTGAAGAATTCATCCTTTTTGCGGGATGAAATGGGAATGTTTTTCTGGTCGCTCATGATCACGGCGGTCCCTAATCCTTTGATGATCTTGACAATATGGTGGATATTGATCAGGAAGGACTTGTGTACGCGGTAGAAACCTTTATCCGAGAGCATTTCCTCGTATTCCTTGAGGGATTTGGAAATGAGGTGGGAAACGTTGTTGATCAGCTGGATCTTGGTATAGCTGTCAAATGCCTCGCAGTAGATAATATCTTTCAGGTCAATGACATTATACCCGTCATTTACGGGTATTACGATCTTGGAGAACGCATTATCATTGTTTTTAACATAATCTTTGAGAATAGATGCCAGTTCGTTCAGGCGGCCCTTCTTGCTTCTCTTCACTTTCTCCAATGCATCTTCCACCTCACTCACCTTGATAGGTTTGAGCAGGTAGTCCAGCGCGGCGAATTTGATCGCCTGAAGCGCATATTCCTGGAAAGCAGTAATGAAAATCACTTCGAAGTTAAGGACAGGGAACATTTCCAGTAACTGAAAACCGTTATGTGGGGGCATCTCAATATCCAGGAACAAAACATCAATAGGGTTATTCTTGATCATTTCCGCGGCCTCATGGATATTTTGTGCTTCGCCTATCACCTTAACATCCTTGCAGTAATTTTCCAAAATGTTTCGCAGGATATGAATGTTGCGGACCTCGTCGTCAACAATGGCAGCTTTTATAATACTCATAACATCTTTACAATGGGAATCAGGATTTCAACCAAGGTACCTTCCTTGTTGCCGAATCCAGACTTAAATTTATCAATAATTTCTAACTTTCCAACGCTTCCATTAAAAGATTTAATAATCTGGAGCCTTTCCTTAATAACACTCAGCGCGGTGGATTCATGTTTTGCAAGCTTGCCGGACTTCATACTGTTCGCATGCTCCCATCCTATCCCATCGTCATCCACAGCGCAATACAGCAGGTCTCCCTGCATCTCCAGGCGCACCAGCAGGTGCCCGCTTCCGTTCTTGGGAGCAAGCCCGTGTTTTACCGCATTTTCGAGAATAGGCTGTATCAGCATCGGCGGAATATAGACGGTGTATTCCTTCAATTCCTGGCTTAATTCAAATTTATATACAAAGGAGTTGGCGAACCTGATCTTCTCCAGCTCCAGGTACCGCGCCAGGAAAGCGATCTCATCTTCCAGCGAGATGTAGCTTTTCCGGCTGTTATTGAGCATCTGGCGCATGAGCGTGGCAAAATCCGCCAGGAAGTTCAGCGCCTGCTTCTCTTCCTTCTCCAGGATGAGATGCTGCACGGAATTGAGCGAATTGAAGATAAAATGCGGGTTCATCTGGTTGGTGAGCGCCTTGGCCTCCAGCTCGGCTATGCGCCGGTTGTATTCCGTTTTGCGCTTCTCCCCTCCCTTCACCCGGTTGATGATATACCGCAGGATGAGCAGGATGGCCATTATCGCCAGCAGTACGAGTATACCCCTTGCCCACCATTCCTGGTACCATTGGGGCAGTATATTGATGCGCAGCGCCACCGGCTTGCTCCAGTCGCTTTTGTACTTCCGCGCCCTGATCAGCAGCGTATAATCGCCCGGCAGCAGCTTCGGGTAAGGCACGATGTTGCTCATGGTGGTTACCCAACCGGAGGATGTGTCGTTGGAGAAATTATATTGATACTCCACAAGGTCGGGCAGGTCGTAGGCAATGGCGCCAAACTCGACCTCGAATGAGCTTCCCCGCTGGTAAATATGCTGGAAATACGCCCGGGGCAGGTAATTGCTGTCCCCGTAACGGATGGCGTTCAGGTATACCGTCGGCGGCACCGTGTCCACCGGGATGTGGTCCCTGGAGAAATAACACAGCCCGTTGGAAGTAGCGATGTACAGCGTATCTCCCGCGTGGCTCAGGCCACGGATATCGTCGCTCATGAGCCCGTCGTTCGAGGTAAGGTTGCGCAGCAGCACGCGGTTGCGGGTGTCTATCACAGACACGCCGCGGTTGGTCGCCACATACAGGCGGCCGTTCCCGTCATAATAGAGCTGCTGACAGATATCGCTCACCAGGTTGTCCGCAGTCCTGAAGTGGCGGATCACCCGGTTATTTTTTAATACAAAAATGCCCTGGTCGCTGGTACCGATCCAGAGGAAACCGTCGATCCACTGCAGGTCCTTGATGCTCTGGCTCAGCCGCGGATCGTCCTGGATGGGGATAGGCTGATGGTTGCCCTCGCTGTAATACAGGCCGGTGCCGGTACCGAGGTAATAGGACGTATCGCTCACACAGGCCACGGAGGATATCTGGGTTTCCAGGTTGCTGAGGTCCATGGGGCGGGCGTCCAGGCCATTCACCACCTTGTTCCTTGCCACTACCCTTACTTTGCCGCCGGGCGTCACGTCCAGGTCTTTGATGCTACGGAGCTTCAGGGCTTCGCGGGGCTTGCGCATACCGGGTGAATATTCGTAAATGGCATTGTCCGTACCGATCACGGTGCCGCCTTTGGGCATGGGCAATATGCTCAGCACGCTATTCCGCCCGCCGGTAGAGTCCAGCGGGTAACGCTGGATGCGGCCCGCGGCGTCCATGATATTCAGCATGCCCGCGTTTTCGCCGATATAGAGCAGGCCGTTGCGCCGGTCTTTGAACACGCTGTAAATAGAATGCGAATAGAGGCCGTTCGTATTGTCCAGGTAGGCGAAGTAGAAGTTTTTGAAAGGGATGTGATACACCCCGTCCCCATAGGTGGTGATCCAGATGTTGCCGTCGCGGTCGTTGAGGATGGAAGTGATGAAATGGTTGTCCAGCAGCTTGCTGAGCTTGCGTTCGCCCTTAAAAAAGTCTTTGATGAAATACAGCGAGCGCGGCGTGCCGATCCATAGGTTGTCCTTGTCTATGCTCATGCAGCTGATCTCTTCCGTGATGCCCCATTCGGAGCCTTTGAAAAAAGGAATGATATCCCGCGGGGTAAAGGAATACAGTGTATTGTTCACGATCACCACCGGGTTCCGGCGGATGCGCGAGCCAAATCTTTCGTCCTGAACGGGGAAGGCGGGGCTGAGGAATATTTTCTGGGATTCGTTGCTGCTGTCTTTGACACTGGCCAGGTGGAAATATTCCTGCAATGGCTGGAATATCGTATCCTGGCTGAGCAGCCACATAATGTCCGTGGGTTTGGTGCCGAGTTTGTAGGTGGTCTGGCGGCCGTTGTATTGAAGCACCCGGCCGGCGGTGTTCAGGAACCAGATGTTGCGCGCCTTGTCCTGGAAGGCATATTGCATGTAATGGCTCCGGCTGAGGTATACCAGGCTGGAATCATTTTCGTCGTTGTGCAGGATGTGGCGGTAATAGTAGGAAAGGCGGCCATTGTTGGTGAAGAACCAGATCCTGCCGCGGCTGTCCGCCGCCAGTTTGATGACGTCGTTGTCTGTAAGGCCGTCTTTTTTGGTGTAATTGCGGAAACGTTTCCCGTCGAACTTGCTGACGCCGGTGGGCGTGGCAAACCAGATAAAACCTTCCTGGTCCTGCACGGTGCTGTATACCGTAGCGTTGGCAAGCCCATCCTTTACATTATAATTGCGTATTACCAGGCCCTGTGCGTTTGCAGAACGGGACAAAACCAGGCAAAAGAGCAGAAATACTATGTAACGGATGGCTTGCATCAACAGCTGATGGCTTAAATATGCTTGATTAATACGCTCTTGCAAACAATACCCTTTCCCTGGAAGGTTTGCCGGTCAGGATGCAGCTGCCTGCTTCCTGCGGGTTGTCCAGGGGGATACAGCGGATCGTAGCCTTTGTACGTTCCTTGATGGCTGCTTCTGTTTCGGCTGTACCGTCCCAGTGAGCGGATATAAAGCCGCCCTTTTCGTCCAGCAGTTTCTCAAATTCATCCCAGGTATTGGCAGGCGTTATGTGTTCTTCCCTGTATGCTTTTGCCTTGTCAAACATTCCCTGCTGGATCTCTCCCAGGAGGTTCAGGATGTGTTGTGCAATGCCATCCAGCGATACGCTGGATTTGGTTTTGGTATCCCTGCGGGCTACTTCCGCCACGTTGTTTTCCAGGTCGCGCGCGCCGATGGCCAGCCGTACGGGTACGCCTTTCAGTTCGTACTCCGCAAATTTGAAACCGGGGCGGTTGTTGTCCGAATCGTCGTATTTCACGCGGATGCCGGCTGCCTTGAGCTCTTTAACGATCGTTTGTACTTTTTCGTCTATGAGCGCTTTCTGATCATTGCCTTTATAGATAGGCACGATCACTACCTGCAGGGGAGCGATGCGGGGGGGCAGGATGAGCCCTTCGTCGTCGCTGTGCGCCATTACGAGCGCGCCCACGAGGCGGGTGGATACGCCCCAGGAGGTGGCCCATACGTATTCAAGTTTGTTTTCTTTGTTAGAGAACTGAACATCGAACGCTTTGGCGAAGTTCTGGCCCAGGAAGTGGGAAGTGCCGGCCTGGAGGGCTTTACCGTCCTGCATCAGCGCTTCGATGCAATAAGTGTCTACCGCTCCTGCAAAACGTTCGGAAGGGGATTTAACGCCTTTGATAACGGGCACTGCCATATAGTTTTCGGCGAAATCCGCGTATACGTCCAGCATCTGCCTGGTTTCCGCAATGGCTTCTTCGGCGGTGGCGTGAGCGGTATGCCCTTCCTGCCAGAGGAATTCGGCGGTGCGGAGGAACAGGCGGGTGCGCATCTCCCAGCGCACTACGTTTGCCCATTGGTTGATGAGCAGGGGCAGGTCGCGGTAAGACTGGATCCAGTCCTTGTAAGTATTCCAGATGATCGTTTCCGAAGTGGGGCGAACGATCAGTTCTTCTGTCAGTTTGGCGTCCGGGTCTACAATCACACCGCCGCCGTCGGGATCGTTTTTGAGGCGGTAGTGGGTTACCACGGCGCATTCCTTGGCAAAACCTTCCACGTGGGCGGCTTCTTTGCTGAGGAAACTTTTAGGGATAAAAAGGGGGAAATACGCGTTCTGGTGACCTGTTTCTTTGAATTTGGCATCCAGTACGTCGCGCATATTTTCCCAGAGGGCAAAACCGTAGGGTTTGATCACCATGCAGCCTTTTACGGCGGAATAGTCGGCCAAACCGCCTTTCAGAACAAGGTCATTGTACCATTGCGCATAATCCTGTGACCGGCTAGTAATCTCTTTACTCATATTAGACTTTTTCTTTTTCCGTTTTCCGGGGAAGTTGATTTTTTCAAGTACCTGCAAAACAATCGTTTAGCAGGGCGGCTTCTCCGTTCATCCGTTACAGTTGCCATTCACCAGAAAGCCTGTATTTACGGGGCTTCCAGGGCAATATATTGGCGTAATATTTGTTCTATTATTATACGGAAACGACACAAACCTACGTTGAAAACAGCAAACCCTCTCAACCGGGTGTGCGAAGATAATAAAACGCTTTGTGGTGTAACCCTTTAACGATAAATTTCGTTTAAATTGAGTAAATTTACATTGTTAATCAAATATCATCAGATGAAACCTATGATATATAGTGCAGTAGCCGCCCTGCTTGTGTTCAGCAGCTGTTCTACCGCATATCAGACCGCACAGACGCCGGATGATGTTTACCACTCACCGGTTAGACAGCAAACAGTGTACGCCAGCAACACGGCCAGAAATACGCAATCCGCATCCAATGTCGAAGAAACGTATGATGACGACGGCAACACCTATGTAACTTATGAGGACGATGAGGACGAGCGTTATGATTACGCGCGCCGCATTGACCGCTTCAGCAGGGGCTATAACGGCAGCTACTGGGACGGTTATTATTTTGACAGCTTCTACGGCAGCCCGTACATGGGTATGGGTGGTTATTACGGCGGCTTCGGCTCTCCGTGGTACGGCTCTTACTGGGGCGGTCCTTCCCTGACAATCGGCCTGGGCTGGGGTTATAACCCCTGGCGTTACAATGGCTTCTACGGTCCGTCTTACGGCGGATGGTACGGCGGCCATGGCTGGTATGGCGGCGGTTGGGGCGGCGGAGGCTGGTACGGAGGCTACCCCGGCGGTTATTATCCCGGCGGCGGCTGGTACGGCGGAGGATATCATGGCGGCGGCGGTTATTATACCCGTCCTTCCAATTCCTACGGCCCCCGTGGTTCTTCCAACTCACGTGTGTTCAATTCCCGCGACAGCTACACTTCACCCAGACCGAATACCCAGGGCCGTTCAGTTCCCCGCAGGAGCTTCAATGGCAATGGTACCGAAGTGCCCAGCGGAAACTACAACACCGGGCGCCCGAGCAACGGCAACAACAGTTCTTCTCCGAGAAGGGTATTCCAGCGTTCCACTACCGAACGCCCGGTAACGCAGCCCAGCAACAGCAGGCCGCAGCCCGAACGTTCCAGCAGAACTTACGAGCGTAACTACGACAGGAGTAACAACAGCACTCCCCAACGCTCAGAGCCCGTTTACAGAGCACCAGAACCGCAGAGAAGCGCTCCCAGCAGCTCTCCATCCAGCACACCATCCAGAACTTTCCGTCCCAGAGGCGGCAGGTAATGCCATATTCTTATCAGTCACGTATTATTCAATTCATAATACGTGACTGATTAATCTTATATTTGCATTCGCAATATTTTCTCACCAGACTTTTTAAGATGAATAAAAGGATCACATTTCTTTTGATAGCCATAGGTGTATCCAGCCATGTCATGGCGCAGGATGAAGGGGATGCCTTACGATACAGCCGCCTGACCACAGGAGGAACGGCCCGTACACAGGCTATTGGCGGCGCAGCAGGTTCCCTGGGGGGTGATATTTCCGCCACCCACGTGAACCCGGCAGGGCTTGGCTTTTTCAAAACGAGTGAAGTGAACGTTTCGCCCGGTTTTTATTTCCGCAGCAACAGCTATAATTACCTGGGAAGCGCCACGGATGCAGACAAAAGCGGCGCCATACTGAACAACATCGGCATCGTTTTCGGGATACCCACCCGCCGCAACCCGAACTCTCCCTGGAAAAACTTCGCGTTTTCGCTGGATTATAACAGGATGGCGAATTTTAATAACAAAACGTATATCGCCGGTACAAACCATACTACCAGCTATTCCGACAAATGGGTGGAAACGTTGAATAATGGCGGAAGTCCTGTGTCCCTGGATGATGCGGAATACTCCTATCCCCTTGGCGCCAGCCTCGGTTACTGGGGGTTCCTGCTGAACAGCGACCGGGATCAGGCTGGCATCCCGACGAACTATTACACCGTCGTAAATCCCACAAATCCCGGAGGCATCGACCAACAGGATGTTGTGAAGGAAAAAGGCGGGCTGGATGAGTTCTCTCTTGGTTTTGGCGGCAATTACAATGAACAGTTCTACATTGGGATCTCCGTTAACTTCCCAACTATTCACTACGAACGTTCCAGGACTTTCGCCGAAGATGATCTGTCCAACGATAACGACAACGACTTTTCCTTCTTCGAACACACCGAGAACCTGACAACGGATGCGGTGGGCTTCAACTCGAAGCTGGGTATCATTTATGCCCCCATGCCGAGCCTCCGCTTAGGCCTCGCGTACCATACCCCCACCTGGTTCAATATGCGCGACGCTTCCACAGCCAGCCTGCTGGTAAATACAGAAAACCTGCCTGCAGACGGTGTGTCTGAACGTTTCAAGACTTCAGAGTCATTGACGAATGGCTTCCCGGTGGAATACGAATATAGCATGCGCACGCCTGCCAGGGCCATGGCCAGTGTATCCTACATTTTCGGTACCAATGCGGACGTAAAACAGCAACACGGTTTTATTACCGCGGACGTGGAATACGTCAACTACGGCGGCACCAAATTCAAATACAATAAAGGAGGAGCGGAAGATAAGCAGATTGCTGACCGGCTGAACAACGTGATCGATAATGCTTACAAAGGCGCGGTGAACCTGCGCGTGGGCGGTGAGATGAAGTTCAACGTATTTGCAGTGAGAGCTGGTTTCAACTACATGGGCAACCCGTACAACTCCGAATACTCCGATGTGGACGCGAGCATCAAAAAGGTGAGCGGCGGCGTTGGTTACCGCAACAGGGGCTTTTTTGCCGACCTGACTTATATTCATACGCTTCCCACGAAAGACGTCTACGTACCTTACACCCTCAGCGGAATGCCGGTTGCATCCGCATCAGCAGACCTGAGTGGCGGTAACGTGGTGATGACGGTGGGCTTTAAATTCTAAATAATATAAATTCCGGATACAAAAGGAGGAGGGGCTTGCGTCCTTCCTTTTTTTATGCGTGTAACTGCCGGAGTACTGCGCTTTCAATGGTCTCCCCTTCCCGCGCGTCGAACCACTGGATGGCGGCATCGCGGCGGAACCAGGTGAGCTGGCGTTTGGCGTATTGGCGGGTATGGGTCTTAATGCCGTCTATGGCTTCAGGAAGGGTTATTTTACCGTCAAAATGATCGAATATTTCCGAGTAGCCTACGGTCTGAAGCGCATTGTGCCGGCGGAACGTTTCCACGCTGCGCACTTCATCCACAAGACCGGCTTCCATCATCCTGTCCACGCGGTGATGGATGTTTTCATGCAGCAACTCTTTCGGTAATTGCAGCCCTATTTTGATCACATTAAAATCCCGCTGCTGCTGCGTACCCGAACGGAATGCCGTAATGGACTGACCGGTGGCTTCAAACACTTCCAGGGCCCGCAGCAGCCGGTGAGGGTTATGTATTTCCGCGAGGGCGTAAAACCCGGGGTCTTTCTGTTGCAGGGTTTCCTGCAGCCAGGCGATCCCCTGCCGCCCGTATTCTTCCCTCAGCCTGTTCCGGATCTCTTCAGGCACCGGCGGTATCTGGTCCATTCCTTCCAGGAAAGCGCGGATATACAGGCCTGTACCACCTGTTACAATGGCAAAGGGCTGACGGGAGAAGATCTCGTCCGCATACCGCAGCGCAAGCTGCTCGTACATGGCAGCGTTTACTTCTTCTGTAATGGAGTGGGAGTTGATAAAATAATGAGGGACGGCCTGTAGCTCAGCCGCATCAGGCTTTGCGGTGCCTATGGTAAGCTCGCGGTAACACTGGCGGGAATCCGCAGAGATGATCTCCGTTCCCAGCCGTTCCGCCAGGCGTATAGCCATAGCCGTTTTCCCTACCGCGGTAGGCCCGGCGAGTACCACAACCGTATTTTTCATATGAAAAGAGCCTGGGCCGTTTGTTTTATTCCAACGGGGACCAGGACTAAATGATCAGGGTGATTGGGAATATAAAGGAACCCCGGCCGTTTGCCTGTATGGTATGCCCGGGGCCTGAGATCCACGGAATGTAGCCACGACTGGGGTTAGAATGCGTTTTCTTCCTCGCCGCCGGTTTCTTCCAGGCCGTCATCTTCGCTGTCCGTCTCCTCTCCTTCTTCACCAAAGCCGTCTTCGGGCATGCCTTCGCGGTTCAGGTCGTATTTCTCTTCCATTTCCACGAGTTTGTCGCCGATAAGGCCTTTGGTGCCATACTGGCTGGGGGCAAGGCCTTCCTTACGCACGCAGGCGGGGTAGCTGAGTTTGGTGTTCTCATCTTTGGCAACACCGATCAGCTCCACCAGGAACGTCCAGTTTTTGGCGTAGTCGTAGAGATAGATGAATTTCTGATTTGGAGCCTTTACCATGGCGCCAACAGGGGTTTCAGACATCAGCAGCGGTTCCGCTTTGCGGGGCTGGGGATCTTTTTCAAGGAGTATTTCACGGCCCCGTTGCCAGTTGTCATTGCTACGGAAAAAGGTAGCCTTATGTTTGGAATCAAACTCATATGCGGTCAATATGGCTTGATGGAACTGCAAAAAATTCTGGCTAGGCTTTACCGCAATGTCTCTATAGACACTCTCATCCTCTTCCCAGTAAACTCGAAACTTCAATACCGGCATATGAATTACATTAAGCGTAAGGCAAAAATACCAAATTATTTAACAGGGGTCAAGTCAAGTTCTCTTGCTTTCCGCAACATATACTGATAGGCTGCTTCAAAGGAGTTAGGTATCTCCCCGTCGAGAATGGCTTCGCGGATCGCGCTTTTGAGATCGCCCACTACCCTTCCCGGCTTCAGGTTAAACGTTTCCATGATCATTTCTCCCGTAATGGGCGGCTGCCAGTTGCGGATGCGGTCGTTTTCCTCCACTTCCTTCAGGCGTTCGCGCACCAGCTCGAAATTTTCCATATACCGTTTCACCCTCGCCTTGTTCTTGGACGTAATATCCGCTTCACAGAGCATCATCAGCGAATCGAGGTCCTCCCCGGCGTCAAACAGCAGGCGGCGTATAGCCGAATCAGTTATATTCTCCTTGGTAAGGCTGATGGGGCGCAGATGCAGCTCCACCAGTTTTTTCACCAGCCGCATACTTTCATGCTGCGGCAGTTTGAGGCGCGCAAAGATACGCGGCACCATTTTTCCGCCCACCGCATCATGACCGTGAAAGGTCCAGCCATGGCCTTCCTCGAAACGTTTTGTGGCGGGTTTGCCAATGTCGTGCATAAGCGCGGCCCATCGCAGCCATAGGTCGCGGGTATGGCGGGAAATATTGTCGATCACCTGGAGGGTGTGATAAAAATTGTCTTTATGCCCTTTGCCTTCCACCGTTTCCACGCCCACCAGGTCCACCATCTGCGGGAAAATGATCTTCAGCAGCCCCGTTTGGTACAGCAGATCGAGGCCGATGGAAGGTTTGGAAGAAAGCATGATCTTGTTGAATTCATCCGTGATCCTTTCCTGGGTAATGATCTTGATACGTTCCGCATTGTCTTTGATAGCCTGGAAAGTATCCGGGTGGATCGTAAAATGCAGCTGCGAGGCAAAGCGGATGCCGCGCATCATACGCAGTGGGTCATCGCTGAAGGTGCGCGCGGGGTCCAGCGGGGTGCGGATGATCTTATCAGCAAGGTCCTGCCGGCCGTTAAAGGGGTCGAGCAGTTGGCCGTAATCCGCTTCGTTGAGGCTGATTGCCAGTGCGTTGATGGTAAAATCGCGGCGCAGCTGGTCATCTTCCAGCGATCCGGGCGCTACCTCGGGGTTGCGGCTGTTTTCACTGTAACTTTCCCGCCTGGCGCCAACGAATTCAATTTCAATGTCTTTATACTTGATCTGGGCTGTGCCGTAGGTTTTGAAATAGTTCACTTTAATGGCAGGGTCCAGCAGGGAAGCTACCCCGTGCGCGAGAGCGATACCGTCTCCCACGCAAACGATGTCCATATCTTTTGTGTTGCGGTTCAGCAGTTTATCCCGCACAAAACCGCCAATGAGATAACAGGGAACGCCAATCTGGCGCGCCGCTTGTGCCACGCATCCGAATAACTCCTTTTCCCGTGCCGTACAGGGAATCTGCATATACTTTCTACTGGTTTAGGGCGCAAAAGTACTCAATTACGGATGATTTCCAGTGCTCCATCTTTGCCGATGCGCACAATACGCGAGGGCCTTGCCGGCGTATGATCCTGCTGGCGGTACTTCACCGTATAATCCACGCCGTGGCGGATGGCATCTTCCACATCACCGAAAACAGCGGGCGATGGCGCTCCGCTCAGGTTCGCGGAGGTGGACACCAGCGGTTTGCGGAGACGTTTGATCAAATGCCTGCAAAACGTGTCCTGCACAATGCGGATGGCGATGGACCCATCCTGGTTGATGACGCTGGGCGCCAGGTGCAGTGCTCCTTCGTAAATGACCGTGGTGGGGCGGTCGAACGATTTGAGCGTGAGTTCGATATCCGGCGGGGGATGCGCGAGATAACGCACCAGGTCCCTGGTATCGGCCATGAGGATCACGAGGCTTTTGGCTTCACTGCGTTGCTTGAGGGCGTAGATGCGTTTTACGGCTTCTTCGTCCGTGGCGTCGCAACCCAGGCCCCAGATGGTATCTGTCGGGTAGAGGATAATGCCGCTCTGGCGCAGTACGGCAAGACTTTTGGTGATATCGTTTTCAAATTCCGTCATGCTGTAATGTTTTTATATACATCCATCACCGCGGCCGCGCATTTATCCAGCGTAAACTGCTGCGCGTGAAGGATGCCTTTCTGCCGCATGTCCGCCCTCAATACCTCGTCTCCCGCTACCTGTTCCATCGCATCCGCAATGGCGGCCGGCCGGAAGGGATCCACATACAGCACGGCGTTCCCGCCTGTTTCCGCGAAGCAGGAGCCATTTGAAGTGATCACAGGCGTGCGGCTCCAGAGCGCTTCCAGGATGGGGATGCCAAAACCTTCGAACATGGAAGGATATAGCAGCGCCACGGCCCCCTGGTAAAGGGCCGGCAGGTCCGCGAAGGCGAATTTATGCGTTTCGTTCAGCCAGACCACCTGCTGCTCCAGGCCTTCTTTGCGGAGATATTCCTTTATTTCCTTTTTATACCCGCTGCCATCGCCGAGTACTACCAAAGGTATATCCAGCTTGCCTTTCAGGGAGCGCATCGCCTGCGAAATGCCCATCAGGTTTTTCCTTTCGATTACGGAACCCACGTACAGGAAGTACTGCTGCGGCAGGTTGTAGCGGTTTTTTATGGCATTCACCTCTTCAGCGGTATGTTGTTTTTCAAAAGAGGGGTCGCAGCCCTGGTAACACACACTGATTCGCTCTTCCGGCACACGGTAAAATTCAATGAGGTCCGCTTTGGTCTGCTCACTGATGGCTATTACGCGGCTGGCCTCGCGGCAGGCGTACACGGCTTTGCGGCGGTAGGTGTATACATCAATGGGATTATATTGTTTCGGATAACGCTCAAAAATGAGGTCGTGCATGGTCACCACGCTTTTTACGCCGCTTTTGTGGATACCGAAGGGCAGTTCCGCGCTGAGGCCGTGATACACGTCGATCTTGTGTTGCCGGAGGTCATTCACCACCCAGCGGCTGCGCCATACAGGCTTCAGCCAGCGGTGATGGGGCCTTTGGGGCAGGATGGTCTGCATCCCGCCGGAGGGCCTGAACAGCGGTTTGGATTTGGGGGCAAAAAGGAAATAATGATGCTGGGGATAGTACTCCGCGAGCGACCTGACGAGCGTGCGGCTGTAGTTCCCCAGGCCTGTGCGGTTCTGAAAAGCCCGCTTGGCGTCGAAACCGATGTTCAAAGCGAATAGTTTGATTCGGGGGCAAAATACTGAATTTGATTTTTTTCTTTCCTGTAAAAATGCTAATTTAATTGTCCGCTTATTGACCCGGGAACTTTAGCAACGGACATTTTCTTCTGCATTCATCAATCGTAAAAAATTAATACTTGTATGCAACCCGAAGTAAACCCTGTAGAAAAGCCATTCTTTGCCCAACTGCTCGAGCAGCAGAAGGCCTCAGAAAAAGACCCTCCCATCTTCACCCTGAAGATATTCGATCATGTGGAGCATACCACCAAGTATCCTTCGGATGGTGATGAGGTGTAACCATATTTCTTCCATTTAAACCATTTAAACACGAACAGGTATGAAGCCCAATGAACAGGTATTAAAGCCGTTTTTTGCACAATTCCTGGAATCCCAGCAAAAAAACGCGCTTCCAAAACAACACCAGGCAACTGAAAATAACTGGACCAGCAAGCTGTCCGATGTTCCCGATCAGACGCATAAATATCCCTCTGACGGGGATGAGGAATGGTGGCTGTTATAAAGTCCACCCGCATTCATTCATCATTGCAAGCAATGGCTCCGGCCGTTGCTTGTTTTTATTTGCCAGCTTCATGATTCTTTGCATCACGCATTCGCAGGACACCTACACGATAGACCTTGTACAACAACGCCTGCAACAGTTAGGATACTCCGCTTTCCGTTTTAATTCAGATGAATTCGGCACCCGCTTCCGACTCCGTTACCGCCTCACGCCCGAGGGGCCTCAATACCAGCTGCAATGCGGCAACCAGGTGATAGACGCACGGGACATACAGGGCGTATGGTACCGAAAGCTCTGGGCCCTCCAGGTGCCGCCCTCGCTGGATCCCGCTTATGTTCCCGCATTCCTGAAAGAATACCAGACCTCTCTCAACATATTCCTCGACGCGCTGGACGTGCCCTGGATCAACCGGCTGGACCTGGATCATGCCGTGGGCGGCAACAAACTGCTGCAGCTCTCTGCCGCGCAGGCCACGGGCCTTCACGTACCGCAAACCCTTTTCAGCAACCATGCGGAAGATGCCATCCGGTTTTATGATGACCACCAGGGCGAAGTAGTGGTAAAACTACATGGCGCCCTTTCCAAGACCATGGACGGCCGCGGCGACTTTTTCCCCACCACGCGCCTCCGTAAAGAAGACGTGCCCATGCTGGAATCCCTCTCCGCCTGCCCCATGATATTGCAGGAATACATTCCAAAAGACCGCGAGCTTCGCATCGTGTACATCGATGGCGACTTCTATACTGGCAGCCTGCATGCGCCCGAGCTTACGGACTGGCGCGCCGGCAACACCACGCTTATACAATGGGAAGCGTTTGAGCTGCCCACCCACATTGAAGAAAAAATAGACGAGATGATGCGCCTGCTGGGCCTGCAATTCGGCGCCATCGACATGATCCTGCAGCCTGATGGCGAATACGTATTCCTCGAAGTGAACCCACAGGGCGAATGGGGCATGCTTGAAAAATACCTTGGTTTCCCCATCGCCGCTACCATAGCGGAAAAACTCGTTAACCGCATTACCAGCGAATCATGAATAAAATCCTGATCATCACCCATACGGCGGACAATGAGTCCGTTACTTCCGTGATGCAACATATCAAAGCCCTGGGCGGGGAAAGCATCCGGTTCGATGTGGACCGGTATCCCGTGGGCGCGCAGCTTACCACCCAATATTCCGCCGGCCGCTGGCAGCTATGGCTTGAAGATGAGCATGGCAGCCATTCCCTGGATGATATATCGGCCGTATGGTACCGCAGGAGCTACAACATCGGGAAAGGCCTTGAAAAGGTGCTGGACAAAGAATTTCTCTCCTCTTCCATAGGTGAGGTGCGGCGCACCCTGTTCGGTATGCTGGAAGGCCTGCCCTGCTTTCAGCTGGAACGTTACAGCGTATACCGCCGGCTGGACAGTAAGGAAGAACAGCTGCGGATAGCCGCGGATTGCGGGCTGGAGATACCCGCCACCTGCATCACCAATTCCCCCGAAAAACTGAAAGCCTTTATGGAAGCCACCGGTAAGCCCATCGTCGCAAAAATGCAGAGCGCTTTCGCCATTTACCGCGAAGGGCGTGAACATGTGGTGTTTACCAGTGAAATAAACGACAGTCACCTGGAACAACTGCAACAGCTGGCCTACTGCCCCATGACCTTCCAGGAAAAACTGCCCAAAGCCCTGGAGCTGCGCGTGACGGTCGTGGGAAGGGAGCTATTCACCTTTTCCATAGACAGCCAGCAGCTGCCCGAAGCCCAGACGGACTGGCGGAAGGAAGGAGCCGCACTGGTGGAGGACTGGAAGCCTTATACCCTGCCGGAAAACATCAGCAGCGGTATTTTGAAGATAATGGACCTGTTTGGACTCAATTATGGCGCCATAGACCTGATACTGACGCCGGAGGGGAAATATTATTTCCTGGAACTGAACGCGGCCGGCGAATTCTTCTGGCTGGACAAGCTTTGCGGTTATTCCATTTCCCGGCACCTGGCAGCCGTATTGCTGGGCCAGGCAGAAAGAAGAGAATAAGGATGAACAACTGTGCGGTATTATATTATTTTTGCGGAAATTAATTCTAAGACAATGGACGTACAGCAACAAATACTGGCTGCGTGGAATGACCGCAGCCTGTTACAGCAAACACAGTATTCCGATGCCGTGAGAGCAGTGATAGAAGCAGTGGATAAAGGAAAGCTCCGTGTGGCGGAACCCGGTGAGAACGGATGGAAGGTAAACGAATGGGTAAAACAGGCGATCCTGATGTATTTCTCGATACAGCCGATGGAGACGATGGAACTGCCTCCCTTTGAGTTCCATGACAAGATGAAGCTCAAAACCAACTATAAGGAGCTGGGTGTACGCGTAGTGCCCCATGCGGTGGCCCGTTATGGTGCATTTATCGCCAAAGGCGCTATCCTGATGCCTTCTTATGTAAATATCGGTGCATATGTGGACGAAGGCACGATGGTGGATACCTGGGCAACCGTAGGTTCCTGCGCGCAGATCGGCAAACACGTGCACCTGAGCGGCGGCGTGGGCATCGGCGGCGTACTGGAGCCCCTGCAGGCCAGCCCGGTGATCATTGAAGACGGTGTGTTTGTAGGCTCACGTTGCATTGTAGTGGAAGGCGTACATGTGGAAAAAGAAGCGGTGCTGGGCGCCAACGTGGTGCTCACCCAATCCACCAAGATCATTGATGTAAGCGGCCCTGAGCCGGTAGAATACAAAGGCCGTGTACCAGCGCGCAGCGTGGTGATACCCGGTACTTATGCAAAAAAATTCCCCGCGGGCGAATACCAGGTGTCCTGCGCGCTGATCATCGGTCAGCGTAAAGCCAGCACAGACCTGAAAACGAGCCTGAACGACACGCTTCGTGAGTTCAACATCGCGGTGTAAATACATTTTTATGCAGACAAATAGCCGTGCTATGCGCGGCTTTTGTTTTTACGGCTGTTTTTCCGGGCAACCCGAAAAAAATTATACCCGGAATTTGGAAATAATCAGAAAGTACGTACTTTTGCAATCCCTAACACGGAAAAAGATGCCCAGATGGCGAAATTGGTAGACGCACTGTGTTCAGGTCGCAGCGTCCGCAAGGATGTGCTGGTTCGAATCCAGTTCTGGGCACCTGAGTGGACAAATCGGAAATTCTTCTGGTTTGTCCATTTTTATTTTGTCCCCACCCCCCCGTGTCCAGAGCGTATATTAGCTTAACTGCTTCATTCAATCGGGCGGTTCGATAATGGCTTCCGTCAAAAACGAGTTTTTCGGAAGAAATCGAACCAATAATTTGCCGCCTCTTTCCTGGAAGCTTTCAGCTATAATACATCGTGGAAGACCAGTCAGCAGCGACAAGCCTTTACGAATCAATATCACAGGAAAGAAAAAAATCACTGTCATGACCCAGTCGCGCCCGGCTCACAACGTTTATCATGATTCAATCATATTTCTCCATCTCTAATATAAAATTATAACTTTGTATCTAATCCATTTTTAAACCGTAAATATTATACCTATGACAATAAGATTGTCTGTTGTATGTAGCATGATTGTGCTTCTTTTTGCCTGTAAGAAAGAAAATGACACCGCACCACCACCATCATCAACGGAAAAGGTCGCGGTTGAGTTTAATGTAAGCAACTTCTTGACGGAAGTCACACCTATCGATGGGAAAAACGGGCGAAAAGCCGCTGCCTCCTCTGCCACAAATAAGGACGCCTCCCTGGATGGGCTAACTGATTTGTACTATTATGTAGGCAACGGTACGGTGATAAAGTCCGGACATCAAACCTCCGATTCTCCTGATTTTGGCACTTTCCGGGACTCCCTGCTGCCCGGTGATTATTATGTATATGTGTCAGCTGCACCGCAGCCAATCCCGGAACACCCGGTGGGCGCCTTCCCGGAAATCTTCTATAAAGGCACTACGCTCGTCGTTACAGCAGAAACCCCTGATACTATATCGCTCGTTCTGGCCAGGCGCGTGGGATTACTGGAGCTGAATATAACCGATGCCCAACCCTCCGACAGCATCCGCGTAACCTGCTCCTATGAATATGCTTCGTTTGATGAATACCGTATCATGCCTATGGGCTACAGAACAACACCGATGCCTATTACCGCCAGAAGTACTACGCAATTCAGCGAATTTATTCTGACCGTGAGTTACCTCACAATTACCATTGAATACTTAGACAGGGTTAGCCACACTTTCAAAAGTAAAAATCTCAGTGCCAAAGTAGAAAACAACAACAAAACAACCATCACAGGTAAATTATATCCTGATGCTCCAGATTCACCGCAAAGCCAGTTTAATATTAAAGTTGACAGAACATGGGGAGACTCACCCACCAATATTAACTTCTAACATATTATCATTACTATAAAGGTTGCCAAAAGAATTGCCCCCAAAAAGTTAGACACTTTTGGGGGCATTTTTATGGATAAAAGAATCAAATTTACACTCACACAAAAAGTAATAGCTGCGCGCTCAGTTATATCAGGCAAAGAATCTTCCTTGTCAGCAGGTCTAGAGATAGGCGCAAAAAAGAAACAGCTCTTACCTGGGTAAAACATTAGGTAATCCTGTTGTGCATTGATTGGGGCCGGACGGTATCTGTTAGCTTTTTGTTGTTATCTTCATCAAGTTTTTCAATCAGGATCGTACTGGCTTGACCAGCTGCTATTCACTTCTTTGTCTATTATGGTAGATTCATCTCATGCCGAGCATCAAATCCACTGTGTCACGAATTTTCGTGACCTTGTTTCTACGCCATTTAATGGAGAAGTTAATGCGATTTGCTGGACTCGTAAACTAATAGGTGATTTTTCTGAGATTGTTAAAAAGGTAGCGCTAAGCGGAAATATAACGACAATTGAACAGGAAGAACTCCATGAACTTCAGTTGAGTGAACAAGGGCAACTTGCCCGTGAAATTCTTTTAAATGACCTGAAGGTATTGGAAGCTCATGGCGCATCGCCGATCCTTAATGTGATCAACTGCTATGACCGGGATGATAGCTACCCTTTTTTTCCAACCGATGTTTATTCTTTTCATGTAGATCGCTCTCCTGTACCAGTCGATACCTTTTTATGCACTTACTATGGAGCGTCCAGTGAAATATTGCCAAACTCACAAGGCAAAAAGAAAGTACTTATTCCGGAAATACGTGATGAACTCAAAAAACTATATCATGGGGCAGATGAAGGTTTCGAATCATTCCTGAGTGACCATTTCTTTGATCTGCACTATCAGGCTACACCTCATGCACGTCCAATGAGCTTAGGCCTTGGCCACCTATGTAGATTGGCGGTTGATCATCCTGGAAGTCAGGTTCCTCCCTGTATCCACCGTGCACCCAGGGAAAAACCTGGAGAGAATAGGTTGTTGATGATCTGTTGAACACAGATACTTCAGTTGCTATGAAGCAATGCTCCCCCCGAAAACAGCTTCAGATATTTTTTAACTTATTGATTACTTATAACTGGTTCGGGTTTGATCCGATAGTGGGTACCAACAAATGAACAAATCAAAAAATACTGCTGGTTTGTCCATTTTCTTTGGAGCATTCCCTTATGCAAAAAACACCGGCCCTTTCGGACCGGTGTTTTTTTGAACTTGTAGCCTCCGGATCAGAATGCGCTGATCTCTGCGAAAAAAGTAATGTTGGTGTTGCCGTGTGTAGCCGTTACTGTTACCTTAAAGTATCTCCCGGAGAACTGCTGGGTAAAAAATACGGGCTGACGGGGATTGATAGCCTGAAGCTGGTATGTACCGGCGTTCTGCCAGGTAGTGCCGTCCGCGCTTACTTCCACCGTCGCCGTTTTAGGAGCACCGTTGGGCGCATTCTGGCGGGCGGTAAGGTAGAGGCCGGAAAGCGTGTTGGTAGCATGCATATCGACGGCGATATGATGAGGCAGCGGCGGCTCTCCCCCATCCCACTGGGTATGCCAGAAGGTATTCAGCAGGCCGTCCAGCGCAAAGATAGCACGGCCGTTGTTCGGGCCTTCGCCGCTCGCTTCTTCAGAATCCACATCAAATATGGTCCAGGCACTGCGGTTGATCTCGGGATATACAGGCGGCGTCACTTTCACCACGAAGTAGGTAATGGCTTGCCCGGATGTGACCGTAAAATCTTCGGCTGACGTCAGCCTTACCGGGATCATATAGTTGTGCCCTTCTTCGATCAGTTTGGCATTGATGGTGAATGCAATATTGTCGCTGATCACGTTTCCTTTTTTGATCACTGTACCGCCTTTGGCGAATTCGAAGATATTGTCAGGGATGCGCTCGAAAGCGGGCAGCCCTGCGTTCGTGCGGGAGGTATTGATGGAATCCCATTTGGAATAATCCACGTCAAAGCTCACATTGATGTCCCGGGGTGCGCTGGCGAAACCCGAGCCCGCGAAAAACGCGTTGAGATCGAAGGCGTAAGCCGTATCCGACTGCAGCGGCGCCCTGCGGTTTACGGTAATGTCCGTAAAAGCGCCATTGATGGCCTGCGACATGTAGATGCGTACATCGCCGTCGTTTTCTGAGAACGCGCTTTCTTTTTTGCAGCCTGCGGCGCCGATGCCGGCTAACAACGTATAGAGAAGTATTTTTTTCATCTTTCCATTTTTAAGGATAATAAAACGTTGCCCTTACCAGTTCGGATTCTGCGGCAGCAGCGCAGGGTTCAGCGTCAGTTCGTTGGTAGGCAACGGGTACAGGTACAGCTTGTCGTTCCAGGTACGGGAAGTAATATTATTGTAAACGCGGATATAGAAGTTGCCGTCCACGATCACGTTGCTCACCTGGTTGGCAGGGTATTGCGCGCGCAGTGCGGGCGTGAGTTTCATGCCCAGGATCGTTTCCGCGTTGTTGATGAGCGTGCCGGCTTTCCAGCGCAACAGATCGTCGAAACGGAAACCGTCTCCCACCAGTTCGATCCTCCTTTCCCTCCTGATCTCATCCAGCAGTACGGGAATGCCGGGGAACTTGGACTGCGGGTCCCTCACCAGCGCAGCAATCACCATAGGCGCCATGTTCACGCGGGAACGGATCTCGTTGATGGTCCTGTCTATCACGGCCTGGCTTCCTTCACCCAGCTCGGCTTTCGCTTCGGCGAATATGAGCAGCGTTTCGGCGTAACGGAAAATGAAGAGGTCGAGGGTGGACTGGTTCGCATTCCACTGTGCGGGATCCGGGCTATAGTTCTTTGCAGCTGCGTAACCCGTTACCACGCCGGGGATACGTGGCAGGCTCACCACATCGTTGTTGCCGCCCGGGTTGGCGGTCACTACAAAACCGCGTGTCGCGATGATCTGTGTAAACCGCGGATCGCGGTCTATCAGCTCATTGTCCAGCGTTTCGTCGCCCCGGTACAGGGGGCTCAGTGCCGTAGGCACGCCGTTCTTATCCAGGAAGGACCGCACGAAATCCTTAGTGAGCGCGGGCCATATGTCGGATATCTGGCGGGTTAGGTTGTGCATGCTGATGTCCTTAATGTATCGGCGCGCGAGGATGGCTTCAGGATTGCCCCTCAGCTCTTCCTGGATGAACAGGTTGTAATAATCCTTCGTGGGGTTGCCGGTTTTCCAGATGCTATACCGGCCGGTGTTCATCACTGCTTCCGCGGCGTCAGCGGCGGCGCGCAGGTAAGGTGTTTCATCGCCCATTGCCTGGTATTTCCGGAAAGTGCCTTCCCAGAGGCATATCCTGGCTTTCAGTGCATTGGCCACGTCTTTGGTGATCCTGCCCCTGAACTGGGTGTTGCTGCCTTCCGCCGCGTTGGCCACGGCATAGTTGAGGTCCGCCAGCACGGAGTCCATCACCTGCTTGTGCGGCTGGCGCGGACCGTAAAGGATAGCGGAGGAAGTGTCCGTCAGGTCCCGGGACAGCCAGGGCACTGCGCCGTACCGTTTTACTTTATCCCAGTAGAACATCGCGCGGAAAAAACGCGCTTCGGCCACGTAATAGTTCTTCACGGTACCGTCCATCTGCGCACGGTCGTAGCGCTGCAGGAAATAATTCACATTGCGGATATTCGCCCAGGCGGCGTAGTTCCAGTTGTTGTCCGTGGCTGGCACTACGTATTCGCCTGCCAGGAACACGTCGCGGGAGCTCTGTGCGAAGTTGTCTGAGTTCGCTTCGCTGTTACCGCGCTGTACAGGTAATGCGTCGTAAAACTGGTTGAGATACAGTTTCAGGTCATTCTCATTTTTGAAGAACGTGGGCTCGCTGATGGCGTCCTGCGGGAACCTGTCCAGGAAGTCTTCCCTTTTACAGGCGGTCAGCAGCAGGAAAAGCGTGCATATATATAAAGTGTGTTTCCTTGTCATGATATCAATTTTTAAATCAGCATTACAAACCAACCTGTAGACCAAATGACCAGCTGCGGCTCAGTGGGTACGTCTGAACACCGAGCAGCTCGGGATCGAAGGCCTTGTGCAGATCGGTGATCTCAAACAGGTTCTGGCCGGTGACATATACTCTCACACGGTTGATCTTAGCCCTGGAAAGCAGGGACTGCGGAAGCGTATAACCGATGGTAGCTTGTTTAAGGCGTGCATAGGCAGCGTTCTGCAGGTATTTGGTCTGCGTTTGCTGGTTATACGATGCCGCGATTTTGTTCACGGGGTAATAAGCGTCCCTGTTTTCGGGCGTCCAGGTGTCCAGGTGGTATTTCAGGGGAACGTCCCATTCGCTGGTAAAGCCCCAGAAATAAGTACCGCCGAGCATGTAATCGCGTTTGCCGGTACCCTGGAAGAACACGGTAGCGTCGAAGCCTTTGTAATCCGCGCCCAGGTTAAGGCCGAAAAGGTAACGCGGCGTGCTGTTGCCGATCACGCGCTGGTCGCCGGGATTGTAGATGCTGTTGTCTCCCACGGAAATGATGCCATCTCCGTTCAGGTCCGTGTACCGGATGTCCCCGGGCAGCCATGCACCGCCATAGAGATTTTTCTGGGAAGCGGATTTGGCCACTTCATCCGCAGATTGATAAAAACCCGCGGTGGTGTAACCCCAGATATCGCCGAGGGTAAGCCCTTCATAATACGTGTTGATCAGCCCTTTGGGATTCAGTTCGTAGCGGGTCACCTCGGTGGTGGCATCTGATAGGTTTAGCGCTACGTTGTAGCTGAAGCCACTGCCGATCTGATCCCTCCAGGTCAGGTTCAGTTCCCAGCCTTTGGTGCGGATGTCCGCAGAGTTGGCCGTGGGCGGCGTTGCACCAAGGATGGCGGGGCGCGCGGCGCCGGACTGGATAATGTCTTTCACCGTCCTTACATAATAATCAAACACGAGGCCCAGCCTGTTCTTCAGGAAAGATGCGTCCACACCCACGTCGATGGTGCTTACTTTTTCCCAGGTAAAGTCCGGCGATACGAGGCCCGCAGCGCCTACGTACGGGCTGGTGAGATTATCGTCAAACACATATCCTGTCTGCCCGATCGGCATCGTGGCGATGTAAGGATAAGGCAGGTCGGTGGCCTGGTTGCCGAGTGTGCCGTAAGAGCCCCTGAGCTTCAGGTCGTTCACCACTTTGGAAATGCCGGCGAAGAATCGTTCCTGTGAAATACGCCAGCCGGCTGATACGGACGGCGCAAACAGGTAACGGTTGCCTCTCTGGAAGCGGGAAGTTCCGTCGTAGCGGCCGTTCACTTCCAGCAGGTATTTATCCGCGTAAATGTAATTGAGCCGGAAGAATGAACCGCTCACCGCCCATTCATTCTGTGCAGCGCCGAGGAGCGGGCTCTTGTCGTTGTTCGGCACGAGGCTTGGCAGGGTCGGGTCCACCAGGTTGCGGGCGGTTACGTTGAAGCTCCTGTTCTGCTTCAGCTCCTCGTTGTAACCGATCATGGCTTTTACGTAATGTTTGCCGCCGAAGGTGTTTTCGTACTGGAGGTAAGAGTTCAGCGCGTAATAATAATCGCTTTCGTTTGCCTGGTACAGGCGGCTGGGGGTGGTCCAGGGATAGGTGCCCAGCAACGCACCGTCCACGCCGTATTCGTTGAATGCTTTATAGTGCTGGCTGGTGTTCCTGAAATACCCGTTCCAGGTATAATCCGTTACCCAGCGTACATTCTTTAAGGGTTTCAGCACAAATCCGCCGGTGAGCCAGACGTCGTTGATATCGTATTGATAACGGCCGTTCTGTTTCATTACCGCGATCATGTTAGTGTAATTGCCCTGCCCGGAGAAGTTGCCATCCGGGTGATACACGGGCATCAGGGGGGTTAAGTCCGTAGGGATGAAAGACCAGTTTGCAATGTCATCGTTCACGAACTGCGTGCCGTTGGGCGTGTTCAGCGTCGTGCGGTTCAGGCTGGCTTTGAAGTTCAGGTCCAGCCAGTCCGTGGTTTTATTGGTGAGGCGGAGGCTCGCATTATAACGTTTGTATTGCTGATCGGCTTCTTTCAGCAGGCCGTCCTGGCTGAGGATGCCCATGCTGGCGGCATAGGTGGTTTTACCTTCGCCGCCGGAGAGAGAAATGTTGTGCTGCTGCTGTGGCTGCCGTCCGGGGTAGAGCACGTCTATCCAGTCCGTGTTGCCTACGTAGCGGTAGCGGTTGGGGCGGTCCGGGTCCACGTATACGTCTGAATTGTTAGCTGGGTCTGCGGCGTATTTTGTGGCCAGGATGGAGTCCTGGTCTGTATAGTTGTAGCTGTTACCACCTGCCCTGCGCGCAGCGTCGCGGAACATATTGATGTACTGCGAGCCGTTCAGGTATTCGGGCAATCGCGTGGGGCGTGAAATGGTATAGTTGCCGGAGTAGCTGATGTTGATCTTACCGGACTTCCCGCTTTTGGTGGTGATGAGCAACACGCCGTAAGCCGCGCGGCCGCCGTAGATGGCTGCGGAGGCGGCGTCTTTCAGCATGGTTACGCTTTCCACGTCATCAGGGTTGATCAGGTTCGGATCCATCACCACACCGTCCACCAATACGAGCGGAGAAGCGGCCCCGGTGGTACCCAGCGGGTTGTCGCCCCTGATGTTAAAGGAAGCGCCCTGGCCGGGAGCGCCGTTGCTCATATTCACGCGCAGGCCGGGCATGGTGCCTTGCAGGCCTTGCGCCAGGTTCACCAGGGGGCGGCTTTCGAGGGTTTTGGCGTTTACGGTGGATACGGCGCCGGTGAGGTTCGCGGCTTTCTGGGTACCGTAACCAACCACCACCACTTCGTTCAGCGCGGTATTCCCTTCTTCCAGCACGATGTTCATAGCCGCGGAAGTAACACGCTTTTCTATAGCTACATATCCCACGAATTTAAACATCAACGTAGCCGTGTCGCTTTTTACGGTGAGGGAAAATGAACCGTCTTCTTTGGTGATAGTGCCGTTGGAGGTGCCTCTTTCCCAAACACTCACACCAATAAGGGGTTGCTGCTGGTTGTCGGTCACCTTGCCGTGGGCCACAACAGCCCGCACCGCATTGGGCTTGTCCCCGGCGGGGGCGATCACCACGAGGTTTCCGGCGATCGTTTTATAATCCAGTTTGGTGTCTTTTAGTACCTGCCGCAGCGTTTCCGTCCAGGTTTTGTCTTTCACTTCGATGTCTACCGGCGCAAGGTCCTGCAGCATTTCGTCGTTGTACACAAAATGAACGGGGATCTGCTTCTCGATGGCTTTTAATACTTTCCGGAGCGAAGCCTGTTTCATGTTCAGCGTCACCTTTTCCTGCGCATAGCCGGATAGCGCAAAGGATTGTATGGAGCACATACAAACGATAATGGCGGTCAATTTCATCATGAACAATAGCTTGATAATTGGCGCGACAGGACGACCGGGGCGCGTACCCGGACCCAATCTGATTTTTTTCATACTTTTGATGTTAGGTTTTGAAAAATAGGCTTCCACCTTCTCTGATGAACCGGAGAAGCCTTACATTGCCTGAGAACGGAGAATGTCGCAAGCATTCTCCTTCTCTTTTTGATTTCAGTTGATTGTGATTGTTTTTATACCATATTCAATACATTAACGTGAAAGATTTTGACGCGAGATTTTTGTGAACATTGTTAGCGAAAATTAATATCAGCGAACATACACCGTATCATTGTCCTGGTTGTATGTGATCTTTCCTGTAGCCTGTAGCGCGTTCAATACATCTGCCAGTGATCTTTTTTCAAAAACGCCGGTAAAGCTGGCGTTAAATAAGGCGTCGTTTTCCACGACCACGGTAACATCGTACCATTTTTCTAATTTGGAAGCCACTTTCCCGAAGTTGTCCCCGTCAAAGATCAGCTTGCCTTCTTTCCATCCGGCGTCCAGCAGGGTGCCGTCCAGCGGGTCCTTACGCATTTTGCTAAGCGTCAGGATCGGTATCTGTTGGGCCTCCAGGCTGTCCGGGTTGTGCGGCGCCTGGTATACCGGGCTGATGCGGTTGCGCACGGCCAGTTTTTCGCCTGGCTTCAGCTGGATCGTGTTGCCAGGCTGGTCCGCGAGCGTAATGGCCACGGAACCGCTTACCAGCGTGGTTTCCGTGTTCTGCTCATCCGGGTAAGATCTTATATTGAATACGGTGCCAAGCACTTTCACGTTCAGCCCGCCCGCCTCGATGATAAAAGGCATATCCTCATCCTTCGCCACTTTAAAATAAGCCTCTCCGGTGAGCCGCACCGTCCGGGAGGAACGGTTGAAATCCTCGCCGTAGCTAATCTTGCTGTTGGAATTCATCCACACTTCCGTGCCGTCCGCCAGGGTGAAATAAGACTGTGATCCCTTCGGCGTTTTCACTTCCTGGGCCGCGGCTTCGCGTTTTTGAGCGGACAGGGCGGACCAGTACCACCAGCCTCCCATGCAGGTCAGCACTAGCAGGAAAGCCATCACAGCCAGCGCTTTACGAAACCTCCGGGGTGCCGGAGCGGGTATTTCCTCCTCTTCCATCAGCCCGGCGATCTGCATTTTGGTATAGTGGGTAGCGTAGGCCTGAAGGGCATCTGACTGTTCTTCCTCCTCCTTTTCCGCTGTTCCCGGTACCATCTGCCAATACAGCAGGCGCAGCCCCTCGTCTTCCGCGATCAGCTGTTGCAGCTCCGTTGCTTCAGATTCGCTGGCGCTGCCGGATAAAATCCGGCTCATTAAATGATAAAATCGGTCCTCCTGCATTTAACAAAGGGTAATTGCTAATAAGACAAGATTCCGGGGCAAACTCCCCAATCCTTTTTCCGGTTTTTTTTAGAATTTTTCAGCGGAACTGCTGCGGTAGGTTTTAAATACATCCGCCAGGCGGCGCATGGCGATATTCAGGTGGCGGTCCACTGTATTTTCGGAGATCTCCATGATGACGGCCACTTCTTTATAGCTGAATTTTTCCTCGCGCACCAGCTTGTAAGCCATCTGGCATTTGGGGGGCAGCTGGGCAATGGCATTGGCGAAGTCGTTCTTCAGCTCGCGGCTGATGCAGATGTCTTCCGGCGTAAGATAGGAAACAAACGAAGCCGGCGCGATATTGTCGATGTCGCAGGTGATGTAATTCCTGCTTTTCACCAGGTAGTTGATCGCGGCATTTTTAACGGCTTTAAAAAGATACACTTTCAGGTTGTGGATGTTCATCAGGTCCTCTTTCATGGTCCATACCTTCAGGATGGCGTCGGACACTAGTTCTTCCGCCACTTCGCCCTGCCGGACGTAGGTATCGGCAAAGCGCACGAGGCCTTTGTAGAAGTGAAGGAACAACTGCTTGTATGCTTCTTCACTCCGGTAGACGGCAACCTGTTCCTGTAGTAATGCGATATCCATGTAAACCCGTAGTACCTGTAAAGTCAAATCTAGGCATTAGTCCGGTTAAAAATGACATCCGGACTAAGCTTATTTTCGCCAAGAGATATTCAAAATTCACATTTCCCCGAAAGCCTGCGCCACGCTACTGCAATAATGCCGCAGTGAAAACGGGTTAATAAATCCACTTTTACATATTATAAATATCCATTTACATTAGCCTTATAGTTGTTAAGCTATTAAAATCCGGAAAATGCTCCGTGTGTTCGGGAGCATTTTCATTTCAGCATCGTTGAAATGCTTTACCCGCTTTCATCGCAATTTTTGCTTATTTTTCCGCGGCCAATTTGTATATGATGTCCCTAAATCCAAAGGCAACCCCAGGCGTTGCCCTTACCTGTGTAATACTTTTTATAACGCTCCTGCTGAACGTTTCCGCCCATGCACAGCTGCGTGCGGATTTTACCCCCAGTAAGACCAGCGATTGTGAAAGCCTGATCACCAAATTCAACGATAACTCTACCGGCAACCCTGTTTCCTGGCAATGGAACCTGGGTAACGGAGCCACCTCTACGCAGCAAAGCCCCAGCGCGTCCTATACAACTCCCGGTACATATAAGATAACGCTGACCGTAAAAGATGCCACCGGCAACACCAGTAACATGGAAAAGACCGTTACTGTCTGGGAAAAACCAAAACCGGATTTTACGGCCGGCCCCGCCAAAGGTTGTATACCCTTTGAGGTTACTTTCACGGACAAGTCGAACCCTGTAAACGGCACCATTACCGCTTACAGCTGGGATTTCGGGGATGGAACCACCGGTTCGGGCAGCAGCCCCGCGCATACTTACAACAATGTATTATCCCCCACTGTTACCCTCACCATTACAAACAGCAATGGCTGTACCGCATCAAAACAGATCAGTAATATTGTGGATGCCGCGGCTTCCCTGAAAGTGAATTTCAGCGTATCCGACAAATTTCTTTGCACGGCACCCGGCGCACTGACAATTACCAATGCCACCACCGGGCCCGGCAACCTTACCTATGCATGGGATTTTGGCGATGGCGGCACTGCTTCAGGTGCAAACCCGGCCCCGCATAACTATACCACGAGAGGCGTTTATAAGGTAAAACTCACGGTCACCAGTGATAAAGGCTGTACCGCTACACAAACGTCTGAAGACATCAATGTCGCCAATTTTAAAACGGATTTCCAGTTGCCCGCAAGCATCTGCGAGAATGTGAATGCCACTTTCACCGCCGCCAATACTCCGCAGGCGGACAATATTACCTGGGCCGTCGACAAAGGTTACACCTATGGTTATGGCACTAGTACTACATATTATCCCGGCGGCGCGGGCACGGTAAAGGTGACTATGACGGCCGATTATGGCAAGTGCCCGGAAAGTATCACGAAAGACTTTGTAGTGAAACCCACGCCGCAGGCGGGTTTTGAGACCGGGCAACAGGCAATCTGCGACGTACCCGCCACGGTTAAGTTCACCGACAAATCGCAGGGAGCCACCAGCTGGAGCTGGACCTTCGGCAACGGGCAGTCATCCACACAGCAGCACCCTACCGTTACATACAACAGCCTGGGATACTACACTATAATCCTCACAGCCGGCAACGCATCCGGGTGTTTCAGCACCAACTCATACGGTATATATGTGCAGAAACCGGAGGTTCGTGCATATCCAAGCGTTTCGGAAGGTTGTGAAGGACTGACGGCTTCCTTCAGCGCCGGTGCCTCTGCCGGCGATGTTATCGCAAGCTATGAATGGGATTTTGGCGACGGCAGTCCCAAATCAACGGAAGCCACACCTTCGCATACTTATAACAAAGAAGGAGCCTACACGGTAAGGCTTACTTATACCACCGCCAATGGCTGCACCGGAACGGTAGGTCTGCATTATTCCAACCCGATCCGGGTGTATAAAAAACCAAAGCCTGATTTTACATCCCCACAAGCGCCACAGGTCTGCGGCAACAACTGGGTACAGTTCAACGGCACTTCAGATATACCCGGCACAAGCTGGAACTGGGAATTCGGTGACAATCGCAACGGCTCTTACCAGAATACACAACACAGCTACAGGGACCCTGGTGCCTACACGGTAACGCTGAACGTTTCCAATAACGGATGTGTCGGAACGGTCACCAAAACGGCTTTTATCACGGCGGTGAACCCTTTCCCCCGCTTCAGTACGCAGCCGATCAACTGCGCCAACCGTACGGAAATAAGCTTCGATGAGCAGTCGCTCGGCACCGTTACCAACTGGAAATGGAACTGGGGAGACGGCAAAGAAAATACGTACACAACAAAAACAAACCCTGCCAAACACCTGTATGATAAAACAGGGCGGTATATGGTGAAACTGACGGTTACAGACGGCACATGCACCAGCTCCGATTCCCTGGAAATTAATGTAATTGCCCCTTCGCCCATTACCATTACCGGGGATAAATCGACCCTTTGCGGCAGCGAGACCGTTAAGGTCAATATAACAGCGATAGACAGGTCCATATATTATTCCCTGAACAACTGGTTCTCTTCAGACGGCACACCTGCCAGCTGGTTTGACAATTACAATTATGAGCGTGCTAATTTTACAAACCTCAAACCCGGCAAGGATACCATCCGCTTTTTTGCCTACAACCTGCAGGGATGCCCGGATACCAGCAATGGCGTAGTGGTGGACGTACACGGCCCGGCGGCAAAATTTCTTTCCCCGGATGTGCTGGAATGCCGGGGAACTGAACTCACCTTTACTGACCAGACGGACATTTCCAAAGGAAAACCCATCAAAACCTGGTCCTGGGACTTTGGCGACGGCCAACCTGCAAAGATATTTACTGCACCGCCTTTCAAATACACCTACAACAGGTCCGGAGTTTTTTATCCTACCCTGAAAGTAACGGATGAAGATGGCTGCACCAGCACCGCTGCCGGCTCCTATCTGCAGGTAAACGGCCCCAATGCGGACTTTATGCCCAGTACTACGCTGATTCCACCGGGCGGCGACATATGGTTTTATAACTACACCAGCGAAACGGGCGGCTATGCTACGTACCAATGGGACTTTGGAGATAATACATCATCCACGGACAACAGCCCGTACAAGAACTATCCCGATAAAGGCGTGTACACGGTAAAACTGCTGGTAACGGACAATAACGGCTGTTCTGACAGTGCAAAAAAACAGATCAAGGTATCCAGCGTCAGCGCGGGCTTTACGGTCACCACCACGTTCGTGAATAACAGCGGCTGCCCGCCGGTGATAGCCCGCTTTGCCAATGAATCGGTCAACTACACCAGTTCATACTGGGACTTTGGAGATGGGAGTTTTTCCACCATCAGCAATCCTTCCCATACATATACTTATGCGGGAAAATATAAAGTGAAACTGAAAGTAGTTGGCGATGCCGATACGGAGGACGAGTACGAACAGGAGGTAGAAGTAAAGGGCCCATATGCTACTATTACTACGTCTGCCAATGGCGGCTGTCTCACAAAAGAGATCGAGTTTAAAGTAGAAGCCATGAACGCGGTCAATTTTGCCTGGGACTTTACGGATGGTAATGTGACGGAAACTACTGATGCTGTCATCAAACATACCTTTAAAGAACCGGGCATCTACAATCCGCGCCTCATCCTCTCAGACCAGGCAGGCTGTAAGGGTACCGCCTTCCTGAAGGATCCTATTGTTATAGACAAACTGGATGTACAATTGAAGACAGTCCCGGAATTTGTGTGCGATGAGGGCTGGATCACTTTTGCGCCGGCATTTAACAGTTATTCCATTGATGAGTTGAAACAGGAGGCCGAATACAAATGGACATACGATGCAGGGTTGCAGGTGGAAAACGAGACCACTGCCACACCCCGGTTTTACCTGGATAAGACGCAGGGATATAATTTCACACTTACCACTACTACCGCTTTCGGCTGTACGCAAACGGTGAGCAAAACGGTACACGCCTATCCTAAGCCCGCATTGACCATTAGCGGGCCATTGCAGGCCTGCCAGGATGTGCCGGTAAGTTTCAGCGGAACGGTGGGCAATGTAAATGATCTAACCTGGAAATGGGATTTCGGCAACAACAATACAAGCAATGTACAGCAACCGGCAAACCAGGCATATAACAAGACCGGCCTTTCCGAAGTGGTGCTCACCGTTACCAGCAAGGATGGTTGCAGCGACACAGCGCGTCACAGCATTGATATAACGCCTAAGCCGGTGGTGGGCGCCACTGCCTTATCCAACGTCATATGCCTGGGCAACAGCACCACGCTGAGCGCCGGCGGTGGCATCACTTATCAATGGTCGCCGGCCCTGGGCCTGAGCAATCCGCAGGCACCCAACCCTGTGGCAGCTCCCGGTGTAAACACTACCTATGCGGTGACTGTTACGGACGCCAATGGTTGCAGTAATTCGGACGACGTAAGCATCCGCGTGGCCCAGCCATTCAGGGTACAGGCCACACCGGATACGGCTATATGCCTGGGCCATGTGCTGCCGTTACGGGTATGGGGCGCGGATCGTTATGTATGGAAGGGACAAGGCCTGGATAATGCCGACAGTCCTTATCCCCATGCCACTATCAAAACACTCGGCAGCTATACTTATGAGGTAACCGGTTATGATGCAGACGGCTGCTTTACACACGATACTTCGTTGGTAGTGAGCGTACATCCCTCCCCCACCATCAATGCGGGGCCCGACCGCACAACGATGGCGGGTATTCCCGTAACACTGAGCGGGCAGGGCAGCCCGGACATTATCAAATGGACCTGGACGCCGCCTGAATACCTGGATTGCAGAACCTGCCCCTCCCCGGTGGCCCTGCCTAACCTGTCCACCAATTATACGGTGGAGGTAGAGAACCGGTACGGCTGTAAGGCTACGGACGAAGTGACAGTGAAGTTGACCTGCGATATGGGCGCCGTGTTCCTCCCTACTGCCTTTACGCCAAACAGGGACGGAAAAAATGAATGGTTCTATCCCAAGGGCCGCGGTATAAAAGAAGTGGCGTGGATGCGCATTTATGACCGATGGGGCTCGCTGGTATTTGAAAAGGCGCATTTCCAGCTCAACAATGCTGCGGCAGGCTGGGATGGCAACTGGGGGAACAAGGTAGCACCTATGGGCAGTTATGTGTATGCCATAGAAACGGTGTGCGAAAACGGTACAACCTTCGTGTTCAGGGGCACGGTCACGGTGATCTGGTAACCTAATTTTCTTCCGGCAATGCTACCGCGCGGCAAAACGCGGTTCATAAAACTGAAATGAAAAAGCCCTGGCGATATGCCGGGGCTTCTTCATTCTCGCGCACCCTGCAAAGCTCATTGCGGTGGCAAATGTGGGAATAAGTAATGGAATTGTTTTTTTACATTGCTCTTCCATTGGGCCTGGAACTAAAAACAGGGGGCATAAAATGAATCAATTTGACCAGATATTGAAACATTTTGACTAACCAGCCTAAGCATTTTTTTTGAATTTTAGCCCCCGTCTTGCAAAAGACAGTATTAAACGGAATTTGCCAGTATTGTAATCATTAAAACTGAACAAAAATTTATTATGACAGTGTCGGCTCAGCATTTCAGAATGGCTGTAATCCTGATAGGTAGTTTCCTTCAGTCTATCATCTGCCTTGCGCAGGAACAAAAAGCTCCCAGTTATCCGCTTATAACACATACTCCCTATTTCAGCATCTGGAGCAGCACGGACCGGCTGAACGGATCGGTCACAAAACATTGGACAGGTGCGGATCATTCCCTGATTGGAATTATCAAAGTAGATGATGCGTATTACCGTTTCCTGGGAAAGGAAACCAATGAATATCTGACCGTGTTGCCAACGGCAGACGAAACCGCCTATCAGGCCGCTTATACACTTAGCAACCCCGGCACCGGCTGGTACGAGCCCGGATTTAACGATACGGATTGGAAAACCGGCGGGGCGCCGTTTTCAGATGACAAACAAAAAGCTAAAACCTACTGGAATACCGGCGACATCTGGGTAAGGAGAATCTTTACCTTAAATAATGATGTGAGCTTTGACGACCTGTTCCTGAAAATTAATCACGACGATAATATTGACATCTATCTGAATGGCAAACTCATTTATCATAAAGAAGGCTGGGTAAATAACTACACTTTCCTGGACCTGCGGGAGCAGCTCAAAGCCAACCTGAAAGCCGGGCGGAACGTACTGGCTTTTCATGTACGCAATACTGCCGGCGGTCGCTTCCTGGATGCGGGTATCGTAAGAAAAATGGAACCCACCGCCAGTAAAATAATAAAGGAAGCGGAACAACGGGATGCGGAGGTTAAAGCCATGGAAACAAAATATCACTTCAGCTGCGGAAAGGTAGACCTTGAACTGACATTTACTTCTCCTTTGCTGATCAAAGACCTGGCGTTATTATCCACTCCCATCTCCTATATCAGCTACAAGGTTAAATCCAATGATGGCGACAAACACCAGGTGTCCGTTCTTTTAAGCGCCAGCTCCGACATCGCTGCCAATCTGCCTTCGCAACAGATAACCGCCAAAGCGACGGCTACAGCCGGCGTAAAGTTATTGCAGGCAGGAACTGTTGAGCAGCCCGTGTTAATGAAAAAGGGTGACGATCTGCGCATAGACTGGGGATATTTTTATGTAGGGGCCTCAAAGGACTATTCCCGTCAGTATATTTCCGCTGATGAGAAAAACGGCATCCAACAGTTTTTACAGGGCCGGTACGAAAGCCCGGCCGAAAGAACCGGGAAACGATTAAGTCTCAATACAGTGGTTTCCTTTGGACAGGTGGGCAACGAACCGGCAGAAAAGTTTATGCTGCTGGGATATGATGAAGTATACGCTGTTCAATATTTTGGCAAAAACCTGCGCCCCTGGTGGAATAAAAATGGCAACCGCAGTTTTAATACGTTAATGAACACAGCGGCGGCCAACCATGACGCCGTAATGAAAAAAGTAAGACAATTCCAGGATACCATCCATGTAGACGCGCTTCACGCGGGCGGTGCGGCTTATGCCAGGTTATGCGGACTGGCCTATCGTCAAAGTATTGCCGCTCATGCATTAGTGGAAAGTCCGCAGAAAGAGTTGCTGTTTTTATCCAAGGAGAACTTCAGCAACGGTTGCATTGCCACCGTGGACCTCACCTACCCTTCCGCCCCTTTATTCCTTGCCTATAACCCTGAATTGGAAAAGGGTATGATGAACGGCATTTTCTATTACAGTGAAAGCGGTAAATGGACCAAACCCTTTGCCGCACACGATCTGGGCACTTATCCGCTTGCAAACGGGCAGGTGTATGGCGAAGATATGCCGGTGGAAGAAGCAGGTAATATGGTGATTCTCGCAGCCGCTATCGCCAAAGTGGAAGGCGGGGCAGGTTATGCAAAAAAACACTGGCCTACGCTTACCACATGGGCCAAATACCTGGACAAGGAAGGATTTGACCCGGCCAACCAGCTTTGCACCGATGATTTCGCCGGTCACCTGGCAAGGAACGTCAACCTTTCAGCCAAAGCGATTATGGCATTGCGGAGTTATGCTTTTCTCGCGGGTATGCTGGGCCACCAGGCAGATGCACAATATTACCTGGGCCGCAGCCAGTCTATGATGCGGGACTGGATAAAACTGGCTGATGCCGGGGATCATTACAGCCTCACTTTTGAAAATAAAAATACCTGGAGCCAGAAATATAACCTGGTGTGGGACAAAGTGCTGGATTTTAACCTTTTTCCGGAAAGTGTGTTTAAAAAAGAAATCAGTTATTACCTGTCAAAACAACAACCGTACGGGCTTCCCCTGGATTCACGGAAAACCTACACCAAGTCCGACTGGATCATCTGGACGGCTGTAATGGCCAGCGATAATGCCGGGTTTGAAAAATTCATTTTACCGCTGGAGAAATATGTTTTGGAAACGCGCAGCAGGGTACCTTTGAGCGACTGGCACGAAACCACTAATGGAGAACAGACGGGTTTCCAGGCAAGAAGTGTGGTGGGTGGATATTTTATGAAGGTATTAAATGATAAACTGAACAAATGAAATGGATGGTGAAGGGTTGGCGGCATTAATTACATATCAATTGTCATGCAAAAAATACTGACTGTATTAATTATCATTCAGCTTGCGGTCTCCGGAAATGCCCTGTGCCAGCAAACTGCACTGGCGGATTACGTGAACACCCTCCAGGGCACAAATTCCAGGCATGAGTTGACCAGGGGCAATACCTATCCCACCACTGCCCTTCCTTTCGGAATGCATACCTGGACGCCGCAGACCGGCAAAAACGGAGACGGGTGGAAATACCAGTATCACAAAAAAACCATCCGGGGCTTTCAACAGGCGCATCAGTGCAGCTCCTGGTCAAATGACTACGCCGTTTTTTCGCTGATGCCGGTGATGGACAGCCTCGTGGTAAACGAGGAACAAAGGGCCACCGGTTTTGAACATGCCAATGAAGAAGCAAGGCCCTATTATTACAGCGTAATACTCAATAATAAGATCCGCACGGAAATGTCGCCCACGGAACGGGGCGCGCACCTGCGATTTACTTTTCCCAAAGGCCATAAAGGAAATATTGTCCTGGACGGTTATACCGGCCTGAGCGGCGTCAGGATATACCCGGAAGAAAAAATGGTTACCGGGTTTGTCAACAACGGCAGGGGATTCAAAAAAGGATGGAAAAGTTTTTTTGTCATCGTATTTGACACACCCTTTACCGGTTACGGCACCTGGGAAAACACAACAGGCGCCGTGCATCCGGGAAACCGGCAGGGTGAAGGAAAAGGGACAGGCGTTTACCTCCGGTTCAAAGAAGGCGCTACAGTACAGGTTAAAACAGCCTCTTCTTATATCAGCGAAGAACAGGCGAAACTTAACTTATCCAGGGAATTAAGTCATCACAAAAACCTGGAGCAAACAAAAGTTGCCGCAAAAAAGACCTGGAACCAACATTTATCGCAGATCCTGGTGGAAGGCGGCACAGAAGCGGACAAAGCAACCTTTTACTCCTGTTTTTTCAGGGCCAGTTTGTTCTCCAGGAAATTCTACGAACTGGATAAAGCAGGAAAACCTTTTTACTTCAGCCCATACGACGGCCAGGTGCATGACGGTTATATGTTTACCGATACCGGTTTCTGGGATACCTTCAGGGCACAGTTCCCGCTGAATGCTTTATTATATCCGCAAATGCACGGGCGGTACATGCAGGCCCTGCTGGATGCCAATAAACAATGCGGATGGCTGCCTTCCTGGTCCTTTCCCAACGAACAGGGCAGCATGATCGGCAATCATGCGATATCGCTTCTGGCGGATGCCTGGGCAAAGGGGATACGCACCTTCGATCCTTCCGCCGCCCTTGAAGCCTATTATCATGAAGCCAACAACAAAGGTCCCTGGGGGCCGGCAAACGGAAGAGACGGTTTTAAAGAATATAATCAGCTGGGATATGTGCCTTATCCCAAATACAGGGAAGCAACCGCCAAAACACTGGAATATGCGTATGACGATTTCTGCGCCTATGCGCTGGCTACAGCTACCAAACAGGAACAATACCGGGAGGAATTTGAGAACAAAATGTTCAACTACCGGCATGTTTTTGACAGCACGACCGGTTTTATGCGCGGCAGGGATGCGGAAGGAAAATGGCTGAAAGACTTCGATCCTGTAGAATGGGGCGGCCCCTATACCGAGGGCAATGCCTGGCATTGGTTATGGTCCGTGTTCCACGACATCCAAGGCCTGAAGAAAATGCTCGGCGGGGATGAAGCTTTCTGCGCTAAACTGGATGCGGTATTTACGGAACCGAATACTGTAAAGGTGGGCACCTACGGCGGCATGATACATGAAATGACCGAAATGGTCATGGCCAATATGGGACAATACGCACATGGCAACCAGCCTATCCAGCATATGATCTATCTCTATAACTACGGAGGCCAGCCCTGGAAAACACAGTTTCATATACGGGAGGTGATGAGCCGGCTGTACAATGCATCCGAGGATGGATACCCCGGCGATGAAGACCAGGGGCAAACGTCCTCCTGGTACGTATTAAGCGCCCTCGGATTCTATAGTGTATGCCCCGGAACAAACCAATATGTACTGGGAAGCCCTGTATTCAAGAAAACAACGATCAGGCTGGAGAACGGGAAGAAATTTATTATTGAGGCAAAGGGCAATTCAGCAGAGAATGTATACACACACCAGGCAAAGCTGAACGGCAAACCCTATTCCAAAACATTTATTACCTACCAGGATATTGCCGCGGGAGGCACGCTTTCTTTTGAAATGAGCAATTCGGCGGACAAACAAAAAAAGCTGAAACCGGAAGATCTTCCTTATTCTGTATCAAAATGATAACCTTAACCTAAAATACGCCCCTACTTCCCCCAATATTCCTTTTCTTTGCAGCATAGCATTAAAAACCATGGAACATATTCAGGACCTCATACAGGCGGGAAAAATCGAAGAAGCCATACAGGAAACGGAAACGAAACTCAGCCAGCTGCCGCAAACCGATTTTCATAAGATCATCGGGAAAGACCTGTTGCATCTGCAGCCGTCCCTGGCCACCTTCCTCAACCATTTCTACGAGGACATGACAGAAAATGAAGAGTTGGATATCAAAGCCATCTATATTGAAATGAACAGTTTCACTACCCAGTATCAACGCTGGTTTTTCCAACTGCTGGCTTACGATTCACTGCATAGCAGGGATAACCTCGACTGGCTGACGGACTTCAGCGGAGAATCCGAAAAAACGATGACCGTCACGGGGTATGAAGCCCTGCAGGAAGCCAATCAAAAATACATGGAATCCGAAGGCTACCGCGATGACAATCTCAGGACAGCCTGTGAACTGCAGGAATACCTGGTGATACTACGTGCGCAGGAACTGGTGAAACATACGCTGGCCGCCAACAAAGGCAAAGCTCCCTGGGCCTCCGTTACCCTGTTTACCTCCGCTCATGACTACGAGGACCTGATGTATATCGCGAAATAAATACCATCATATAAATTAACTCCGGATAAGGCGCACCTCATCTGCTCCTGTAACGCTTATTTCGCCAATCCCAACGGCGAAAAGATCAGGAATATCGCCACCACCGCCAGCACCAGCAACAATGCATACACATGCCGGTGTTTCCATGGTTTCACTTCCACCCTGTTTGTCATGACCGGCCTATAGGGTATGCCAGGGGTTTTATTGGTCCCAGCCGTTAGTTAAAGAAAGGCGAACAGTTGTTTAATGGCCGCCTGATTGTTAATCAAAAAATCTCTTCCCCCACACAACCTTTCCATCCGCCGCTCCGTATTACCAGTTATCCTGAAATTTTACGTACGGCTGTTATCGCACGCATTACCTCCTGGTAAAAAATCCACTGCGTGTTTCCATTCCCTCTCTGCCTATCACGATTTTTTGAATCCGTTTAATGATTATTAACAATCTAAAATTGTGATTGCTATGAAAATCAATTCCACTCCGGCTCAATGCCTTACCCTGCGCGGCTTCACACGTGCATTGTTCATCTCATTCCTCAGCCTGCTGCTGTTCCAGGGATGTAAAAAATTTGATGACAAACCCCGCAAAGCGGTAACCCTCGAACTGATTGCAGACAACCTCGTGTCACCCCTTGGCGCCACCGAATCGCCGGACAACACCAAACGGCTGTTTATCCTGGACCAGGTGGGCAAGGTCTGGATCGTGGACAAAAACGGCAATAAACTGCCCACGCCTTTTATAGATGTCAGCGCAAACATGGTGACGCTGAATGCCGGTTATGACGAACGCGGGCTGCTGGGATTTACGTTCCACCCCAATTACAAACAGAACGGGAAATTTTACATCTATTACAACCGCCGTCCCCGCGCGGGCGGCCCTGTACCGGGCGCCAACTGGAACAACCTCAGCCGTATTTCGGAGTTTAAGGTATCCGCCAATCCGGACATGGCGGACCTGAGCTCTGAAAAGATCCTGCTGGACCTGGACGATCCGCAATCCAATCACAACGGCGGCGCGATCGCTTTCGGGCCGGACGGTTATCTCTACATTGCCATCGGTGACGGCGGCGGTGCGAATGATGTGGCGAGCGGGCATGTGACGGACTGGTACCTCCCCAATGCGGGTGGCAACGGCCAGGATATCGATTCCAACCTTTTTGGAAATATCCTCCGGATAGACGTGAACAGCGGCAGCCCTTACAGCATTCCCGCCGGCAATCCTTTTGTAGGCAAACCCGGTATGGATGAGATCTATGCCTACGGTTTCCGCAACCCTTACCGCTTCTCTTTTGACATGGGCGGCAATCATTGGTTATACGCGGGCGACGCGGGCCAGGTGCTTTATGAAGAGATCAACGTGGTGAGAAGAGGCGGCAATTACGGCTGGAACGTCAAAGAAGGCACTCATTGTTTCAACGCGGCGAACAACAGCGTGGAACTCCCGGGATGCCCTAACGTGGATGTATTCGGCATGAACTTCATCGATCCGGTGATCGAATTAAACAACAGCGCCAATCCCTCGGGCGGCAAAGCCACAACCATCATCGGCGGCAACGTGTACCGCGGGAAAGACATTCCTGAGCTCAGGGGGATGTACCTCTTTGGCAGTTTTTCACAACCCGGCGGCGTGCCAAATGGTGAACTGTTTGTAACCAACCCCGGCAATGGCGGCGGGTTATGGTCTTACCGGGAACTGATCCTCAAAGACCGGCCAAATGACCTGGGTTATTACCTGAAAGGTTTCGGGCAGGATATGGACGGCGAAGTATACCTCACGGTGTCCGGTGTAGCGGGGCCATCGGGTGCTACGGGCAAGGTGTTTAAGCTGGTGCAGGAGAAAAAACACGGGCATGGCGATGATGACGATGACAACAGCGGGCATGGCGGGAAAAGATAATCCATAACGCCGTAACATAAAAAGCCGCAACTGATGCGGCTTTTTATGTTATCTTTTTTATTCGGCCGGCACGGACGGCGTATTGTCCTCAATGGGCAATACCACATGTTGTTTTCTTTCCCGGCTCAGCACTTTGTAGGTGAACACAATGCTGAGCAATATGCAGGCTGCCCCGAGCAGGAAGTGAATGCCGGGGAATTGGAACGGCGCTTTGTCCGTCGTGAAATAAGTAAAGGAACCGTTCATAATGATCGGGCCGAAGATGGCAGTGAGGCTCATCAGGCTGGTGAGGGCGCCCTGCAGCTCTCCCTGTTGGTTAGCCGGCACATGGCCCGAGATCACGGATTGCAGGGATGGCCCACAAATACCGCCCAGGCAATAAGGGATCAGGAAAAGGAACATCATCCATCCCTGGGTGGCAAAGGCAAAAAGCACCAGCCCCAGGATATAAAAAGACAGGCCGACGTAAATACTCTTTTCATTGCCCAGTTTAGGCACCACCACCCGGGTAAGCCCGGCCTGCACTCCGCCTACCAGCACGCCTACCACCGCCAGTGAAATACCCACCATCTTTTCGCTCCAGCCAAAACGGTAAATGGTGAAAAAGTTCCAGTTGCCCTGTACGGCCTGCGCACCAAGATAGATCAGGAAAAAACTCGCCGCCAGCCCTCTTATCTCCGGGTGTTTGAACAGGAAAAGCAGCGAACCCAAAGGGTTGGCGCGCTCCCAGCTGAAGGCCCGGCGGTTTTCTTTCGAAAGCGATTCAGGCAGGATAAAATACCCGTACAGGCAGTTCACCAGGCAAAGCACCGCGGCAGCGTAAAACGGCGCCCTGATACCCCAGTTTGCCAGCAATGCGCCCAAAGCAGGCCCGAGCACAAATCCCAGCCCAAAAGCCGCGCCGATCAACCCGAAGTTTTTTGCCTTGCTGGTTTCATCCGTGCTCACGTCCGCGATGTAAGCGGAAGCAGTCGTAAAGCTCGCGCCGGTGATGCCCGCGATCACGCGGCCTACAAACAGCCAGCCATAAGTGGGCGCCAGCGCCAGGATGATATAGTCTATGCCGAAGCCCAGCAACGAAAGCAGCAGCACGGGCCGGCGGCCGTAGCGGTCGCTGAGATTGCCCACCACAGGGGCAAATACGAACTGCATGATGGCGAAAACGGATAAAAGATAGGCGCCGTCGATGCTCGCCTCATTTACAGGGATGCCCTTCAGTTGTGCGATCAGGTCCGCCATTACGGGAATGATCAGCCCCCAGCCCATCACGTCGATCAGTAGTGTTACGAATATAAAGCCGATTGCCGCGCTTTTGGAAGTCTTCATCAGTTAGGTTTTTAGGTCTGTAAAAATGCTGCTTTTTTTACAGGTATTAAAATGCGCGGGCATAATTTAACCCTCATGCGCTGTACGTCCGCGCAATCACCTCATCCAGCGAATTACTGCCTGACAGCGTGCCCCAGGTAAAGTTCCTTTTCACGGACAGCCTCGATTCGCAGAATAATTGCGCAACCGAAGACGGCGCGATCGCGATCAGTTCAATGGCCTGTATGGCCAGCGCCATTTTTTCCACGATGATGCGCGCTTTCAGCTCCTGTTCCGCGGTATCGGCGATGAGTTGCTGCAAACTATCCAGGTGACGGCTGAGATCACCATCCAGGCCTTTTGCTTTGTTAAAATAATTCAGCAGCGCTTCCATGCTTGCGGGCTCTTTGTGCATGGCGCGTAATACATCCAGCGCCTGCACATTGCCGGAGCCTTCCCAGATGGCGTTCACCGGCACGTCGCGGTAGAGCCGGGGCATGACGGATTCTTCCACATAACCGTTCCCGCCGATACATTCCAAAGCCTCCCCTACAGCCAGCACGGCCCTTTTGGTGTTCCAGAACTTCCCGATGGCCGTGGCGATCCTGGTAAAATGCAGCGCCTCTTCGTCCAGCAAAGCATCGTCAAAACCTTTTGCCAGCCGCATGGCAAGCGTGGTGGCTGCTTCTGATTCCAGGCTGAGGTCCGCCAGTACGTTTTTCATCAGCGGCTGATGGATCAGTTTTTTGCCAAAGGCGCTTCTATGGTTACAATGATGAATAGCTTCCGCAACCGCGCGTTGCAGGGTGGCGGCGGATCCTATCGCGCAATCCAGCCGGGTGTGCCGCACCATTTCCATGATATTGGCGATGCCCCGGCCTTCTTCTCCTATTATTTTGCCCCATGCTTCGTGAAACTCCACTTCACCGGATGCGTTGGAACGGTTGCCCAGTTTATCTTTCAGCCGCTGGAACCGGAGTTGGTTCTTTTCCCCGTCCGGCGTGAAGCGGGGCAGGAGAAAACAGCTTAACCCTTTCTCCGCCTGCGCCAGTACCAGGAAAGCATCGCTCATAGGCGCGCTGCAAAACCATTTGCGGCCGGTGATCTGATAGATCCCGTTCCCCTTCGGCCTGGCGAAAGTGAGATTGCTGCGTACATCGCTGCCGCCCTGCGGCTCCGTCATGGCCATGCCGAAGGTGGCGCCCTTTTTTTCAAAATAGGGAACATGCCTCCTGTCGTATTCATTGGAAAGCACCAGCGGCAGCCATTCCCGGGCAATATCCGGCTCAATCTCCAGCGAAGGCACCACGGCGAAGGTCATGGTGAGCGGGCAGCTGCTGCCTTCGTCTATTTGCTGTTTGAGGTAGGACAATACGCTGTGCGCAAGATAACCGCCGTCCTGCCGGGCGGTCCAGGCGATGGAATGCACCTGATGACGGAGGGAAACGTCCATCATGCGGTGATAGGCCGGGTGAAATTCCACTACATCCAGGCGGTTGCCAAAGCGGTCGTGGGTTTTGAGCAGGGGCGGGTTTTTATTGGCCAGGCTGCCGGCTTCCTGCATTTCATGGCTTCCCATGAGCGCGCCGAAGGTTTTGGCCTGTTCTTTGAACCCATTGCCGCCATAGGCGGCTAAAGCATTCTGCAAGGCGGTGTGGGTGGTAAATGCATTGTAATTATCAAGTACGGGTACCTGGTTCACCGTATGCTGGAAATCAAAACCTTGAGGAGACATAATCTTGGGTTTTGGCTGCTTAAATGTAAACCAATTACGGCAAAGCGCCGGACCTGCTTCCCGGCTGCCTTTCTCCCGCCTCTCCCATACATCTGCCATGCTCCGGGAACGCTTTTACCCTGCTTTATGAACGCTTTTACCTTGCTTTGAGAACGCTTTTACCCTGCTTTATCATTACTGTACCATAACTGTATCACTACTGTTAGATTACTGTATGGGTACAGTTAGCCTGCTGTTCCATTACTGTACGTTTGTCATTTCACCCCCCCTCTCCCCTCTCAAAAATGCACTAAAACATACTTAAACGACCCAAAACGGTCGATATGTACCTAAATGTACCAAAACGACCAAAAACGGCTAAAAGTGACCAAAACGGACACTTCGTTTGGCAGGTTTTCCGGGGTCGGGTAATTTGCCAGGGACAACAATATTTTTTACACTAAAAACAATTTTTATGGCAAAACAGGAAGGCCTGATCAAAATCAGAGGCACCATTGAAAACATTACTTTTTACGAAATGAACGGCGAACATTACGCCCGCAAAAAAAGCACGTTGAGCGGGAAACGAGTGAAAACCGCCCCGGAGTTTGCATTGACACGCGTGTATTCTCAGATCATGGCGCTTGCTTCTAAAACAGCGAAGACAATTTACCGTTCTCTCCCGGAAGAAGAACGCGATGTGGCATTGTACCGCAAAATGGTGGGTGCGGGGCAGCGGCTGCTGAAGAACGGTTGTGCGGAGGAGCGGCTGGAGGAGGAACTGAGGAAGATCTTTGTACCGGTGGCGGAAGTAACAACCAACCCCCAAAGACCGGCGATCATGGTGAATGTACAGGGCAGGCTGGAAGGAACACAAACGAAGATGATACAGCTTACGGACGATCCTATCTTCCGGGTGATTCCGTATATTTATCACCTGAATTTCACACAACCCATCCCTACATGAAACTGACAGATATATCCCCTGCTGAATTTTTCGGGCAACTGGAAAAACATGCAGCTGAAATTGAAGAGCTGCCCGCTTTTGACAATGCGAACGAAAAGATTGTAGCCAAACTTGTTGACAAAAAAATTTCGAAAGTAGAGAAATATATTGCCAGTCATATTGTTCCCCATCCGTATAAACTTTTAGGGCTCCTGGAAAATGTACCCGTCCATAAAATGCCGGATAAATATTACAGCAAATACGGCCTTGTAAAAACCGACGGTGCCACTGAAGAAAGATACAGGCTCAGCAGGTTTAACCAAAGCCTTAAAACGACCATCAGCTACATCTCCATAACAGATTCGCTGATGGACCCGGATAAGGCGATTGAAGTGAATAGTGTTATCGAAAAAACCGATTTCGTGCTGAATAAACTGTACAAATTATTTGGGGACAGCAGTTATTCTATCTCCGTCATCCTGTTTTTAAATGACATTCCATTCAGGGATGGCGAAACGGCAGAGATGGCGCAAGTGCTTTTCAAAAAAGGATATGTGCTCTCCGATGGAGAGGATTATGCAAAAATATCCGTAAAAGGCGCGGCCTACATAGAGCGGAAAAACAAACCGAAAAAAGAAACCAAAAAAGAAAGCCCGCTGGACAAAAAACTCGACACCATCCTCGAACAGCTGACCAAGCTGGGATATGGCCAGGAAGTTATTTTCAATGAGATTGAAGAACTCAGGGAGTTGCAACACAAACTTTCTAAAAAATCCTGGTCACAACTGTTGAAAGGCAAGCTGTTTGATCTGGCTATGAAAGAACTGATCAATACGGACACCGCCTCATCCGTATATGATTACCTCACAGGCGATAGTCTTAAACTGCTCAAATGACCTTATAAAGCCCCGCCAGCATACGAAACGCCTCTTTCCGCTCCCACCGTACCCCGGCCGTTGCGGGATAAATTGTTTTCACAATACCATACCCCGCCATGTCCAGGTCGTATTTCGGATCGGCTGAATGTGGCAGGTATGCATTGCTGAAGACATAGGGAAAAACACCCGTCACCTGTTCTTCCCGGTACAGCCTGATGAGTTTTTCCAGGTAAGCGGCCTGCACTTTTTCATCTCTTTCATATCCGTCCCTGATTTCTGCTCCGGAGGGCTTCCAATCTATGATACCATGACCGCCTGCGCCGGCCTTATCGGCGCCTTTGAAAGAGCAGCAGCCAAACTCGGTGATCAGCAGCGGTTTGTCTTGTTTGACCATTTTACGGAGCTGCCCGGCGTATTCTTTACTATTGTTTTCGTCCAGGTAATAGTTCACGCTCCTGTAATCCATATCCTTCCAGTCGATCTGTTCCCAGCTTCCGGAAGCATAGGTTATTTTTCCTTTGAATAACTTCCGGGCGGGAGCGCAGACGCTTTCCAGGAACTTGTTGAGGGTGGCATTATAAGCGGGAAAATCCTGGTGACGGGTACTCAGGCTGGCGATCCTTTCTTCAACGGTATTGCCGGGGATAATACCCTGCATAAAGATGCTCAGTTCACAACCGATGTTCAGGATAATACGGGGATCTTTCCGTCTTAGTGTTTCCAGTTTTTCCGCAAGCTGAAGGATATGCGCTTTTACTTCAGGCATAGCTGCATGGAACAGCCGGGATTGTACCAGGGCCGTAAGGCCTGTTTCAGACGCATAGGCGGCCGTTTCGCAGAGGTGGCCTACATCCCTTCCAAATATATTGATGGCATTGCAGCCCAGCTCATTTTTGATGATACGGAGATCGTACTGCATATCTGGCGCAGCCCAGGTGAGAGAGGGCATTCCGGGAGCAAATTCAGTCCCGGTATCGTAGTTGATACCTTTGAAGAGGATACTTTTGGACCGTACGTTTGCAGCAGCAGCGGCAGCGGACAAGCCCATCATTCCGAGGAAAGTTCTTCTGCTTAAGCGGATCATACTTAAAATTACCGCAAGTTTCCCGGATGTAAAGGAACATGGCACAGACCGCCCGGCTGAAAGCCTGTGTGCCTGTGCCATTATGCAAATTCGTTGTATTTAATACCCGATATTCTTCACCGCTCCTTTCCCCAGCCGCTCCGCCAGCTGCGCGAGATACAGGCTGGAAGGCGCCACCGGCTGCCCGTGCGAATCAAAAATACCTTCGGGCAGGTAAGGGATGGAATCAAAGGGGATAGCTTTTTTAGTTCTTTCGCCCAGGCTGCCTATTACCCAGTTGGCCGCGCCGGGCGGCTGCTGGTTCAGGTAGGTTTTGGCTTTGCAGTTCCAGGCTACGGCCCAGCCGATGGACCAGCCATGGCCGGAGCCCATAATGCCGCGGTTCATAAAATCGATGCCGCCGTTGGGCACATTGCATCCATCCACCAGTACGGCGGTGGCCCAGCGCTGGTGCGGCTGTATCCAGCCGTTGCCGGTGAATGTGCAGTTCAGCAGCACGATGGGACCGGATACTTTTGCGCCGGTGGCAAAATAAAATACGTTGTCTCCCTGGATATTACACTGATTGAAGAGTATCTGCGAGCCGCTGCCGTTGAGGTCGGCAGGTTTGGCGGCGCCTTTAGAGGGCGTCTCATGCCGGATGTTCACCTTTTCCAGGGTTACACGCCGCGCGTCTGATACACTGATGCTGTTCATGGTATTGAACACGTCTATATTTCTCGCCCATGCATCCGCCGCGCCCCGGATCGTGAAGGCTTTATGATGCCCTTCGTTGATGGTGCCGGACTGTGCGGGGGAGGTAATGCGGAAGTTCTCAATGCCTACCTGCGTGATCTCCCCGCTGGAAGTGATCTTTGATACGGTCACACCGTTTTTGCCCAAATAAGTTTCGTCGTAGTTGTCTGTGAGCGGCAATGTAAGGGTGATGTTGTTCCCCTCAGTCTTTTTGATCACACGGTCCGTGGTGATATCTCCCGTCATCCAGGTCTGTTTTTTGCCGCTGCGCACAAGGCTGTCCATGCCCATAAAATGTACCCAGGCGGGCGTAACAGGGCGGCTGATGCGGATCGTGTCGCCCGCTGCAAAACCGGAGGTGTCAGAGAGCTGAAAGGAAACGGCGTTCACAGGCACATAAGCATCCGTCATGGTAGCGGTAATACCTGTTTGTTTTGTGTTCACGGAACCTCTTACCGAGATACAAACATGCGGGCTGCCGGTGAGGTTCAGCACGGTGCCCTGCTCGCCCGAGCCGCTGCCGCGGATCACGATACCGCTGGCGGTGATGTTGATGGTCTTTTCGCAATTATACACACCGGGCTTCAGTAGCAGTACGCCCCTGAAACCATCCACCGGCTTCAGCTGCGCCAGTTCATCCACAGCGCGTTGTATGGCGGCGGTGTTGTCGCCCTCCGCCGCGCTCAGCGTAATTTTTACCGCCGGGGAAGGAATGCTCACGCCGCCGCCCATATACCCGGCATAGGAAAAGTCAGGGATGCGGTCTCCTTTCTCCAGTGTTTTATAAGTAAGTTTTTGCCGCGCCCCGGGATATGCCCATTCGCTTTTTGCCTGCGCCTGTGTTTGCTGCGGAAGTATGGCGTACATGCCTAAAAATGTAATGGCCCATACAGGTAGATATCTTTTCATAACGAACTGAATTGTGGCGCGGCAGCAAAAACAATTATTCCGGGCTGTTTGCAACAGGCTGCGGAACCGGCTGTGCGGCTGCTTTGCCGGCGGTTGCGGCGGAAGCATGATTATTACCTTCCTGCTTCACCATCCATTTTGTGTATTTGTATTTCGGTAACAACTCGTTCAGTTTTCTCTTCAGCCACTTGCTCACCAGCTCAAACACGATAAACCCGATCACAATGGATATCACCCATTCCATCGTTGTATACGTATGTTTGTCCAGCACCGTTTTTTTCGCAAAAAGCCCCCATCCGTTCCGGATGCTGCGGGTGGTGAAAAAATGCGACACCAGCCTCGTGGATGCCATCCCTATCACAAACCCCAGGAAATTACCGACGTAATTATTATAAATGTATTCAACGAACTTTCTTACGATCGCGTTCATATAAATGAATTTTAACATGCCAATATAATCCCTATATCCGGAATATACCAGCAGGTTTCATAAAATTCATTTTGCCTTCCGGATGCCGATCATCACCACTCCATGCTGGTTTACGGACGCAGAGAATTCATTATCAAATGTTCCCAGGTCTGTTTGCCGCCAGAGGTCGCGCACGATATATTTCCCGCTGACGCCCAGGTCCGACCATTTCAGGGTCACCTGCCTGGCGCCGCCGTCCGCAAGGTTAAACAACCCGGCCGCTTTGGAGCCATCTTCCATATCTTTTGCCATCACGCCAATGTCCTCACCCTGGCGGGATACGATGACTGCCTGTTTGCCCAGCGGGTCCTGGTTCACGGCCAGCACCTCGTCGTTCGTCAGCAGGCTGAGCGTGAAGTCATCCAGCCTTGTCATATCGCAACCCAGCAGCAGCGGTACAGCCATCAGGCACCATGCGGTCATATGCGTGTATTGTTCATCCGGCGTGAGTTTGCTCGGCCATTTTTCCGGTGCGTTCCAGCCTACCACGCCCACGATCATCATATCCGGATCGTTCCAGTGGCCGGGGCGGGCGTAAGGCGCCCATTTGTCCTGCGTGAAAATGCGGCTCTTCAGGCTTTTCCAGTTGTCCTTGATATCCCCGCCCGTGCGCCATGCATTGGATACCGTGCTCAGGTCGCCGATGGTGGCAAAAGGCGTAGAGTTGGACAGGCTCAGTACCACATCCCTCCCGCTTTGCCGCAGCCCGTCGTACATGGCTTTGGTTTCCGGCATCTCGATGGGGTTCCAGTCGTACTTCAGGTAATCGAAACCCCATTGCGCGAATTGTTTGATATCTCCTTCGAGGAAAGAATAAGTACCGATGGCATAGGGCAGCAGTTTTTTATTCCGGGCGATGTTTTCTTTCGTGCGTACGAAGGTGCCTTCTTTGTTCATCGCGGAGCCGCCGGTGCGGTGGCCGTAGGATTCTACCCAGGGAGTGGAATAGGTGCCGATCTTCAGGCCCAGCGCATGTACTTCGTCGCAGAGCGCCTGCATGTTATGGAAACGCGCGGTATCCGGCAGGATGGCGTGGAATTCCCCGCCGCGTACGCCCTGCCAGCCATCGTCTATGTTCAGGTAAGACCAGCCGTAATTGATCAGCCCGCTGGAAGCCATTGCCTTTGCCTGTGCGCTCACCTGCTCCTGCGTGATGCGGGTGCCGTAAATGTTGTAATGATTCCAGCCCATGGGTGGCGTCAAAGCGATCTCCTCGCCTACCACCAGCTTCAGGTCACGTTTGTTTTCTCCCGCTTTATTTTTAGCGGTGAGTTTGATCACGTAGGTGCCTGCTTTTGCTACAGCGCCGCTGATGCGGCCGGTGGCGGCATCGAGCTTTACGCCTTTGGGGAGGTTTGCGGCGGTAAAACGCATGGGCCTTTCACCGCTGGCGGGAATGGTAAATAAAATGGGATGCAGCGGTCTTACGCCAAACACTTTCGGCCCGTTGATCTTTGGCGCGGGGCCTTGTTTGGGTGTAAGGATCACGGCGCTGTCGTTGTGTTGTGCATGAGCGTCCGTCAGCCATACCAACAGGCAACAAAATATAAGCGTACTGAATTTCATAGTTGATCTTTATAGTTCCACCCTGACCACATCCACAAGGTTCGTGCGTTTTGAAGCGGGAACGGTGACGGATATTTCCTGGTTGTTGTAAGTGTAGTTGAGTTTTTCACCGGAGGCCAGCATTTTTATGGAACGCGGTTTTGCAGCGGTTTTGAGCGTAATGGTCACGTCTTCCGCCGGCAGCCTGTCCTGCTCGTATTTACCATTGTTCTTAAACTGATGCAGCACAAACAGGTAACACAGTTTCCCCTTCGAAGTAGCCGGTACAGACGCCGTTTCACCGGCCGGTAACTGGTCCACATTTTTAACGGACACCCCGTTTTTCTCCATCCAGCCCTGCACTACTTTCATATTGGTATACATGGCTTCGGGGAAAATGCCTTCTTTCGTAGGCCCTACACCCAGCAGGTAATTTACGCCCCAGGCGCGGGCGGATACAAACTCACCCAATGCAAAAGCGTTGGAGCGGAGGGGCTGTGTGTTACTGTTGGCCCAGCTGTTCGTCCAGGTGTTGCAGAACTCCGCCCAGGTATCTCCCGGGTCTTCTTTCGGCGGGTTCCGTTCGAAGGTGATAAAATCGCCTTTGCCATGCATACGCGGGTTCATTACGATGCCCGGTTGCAGCTTCCTGATCTCTTCCTGCGTGATCACATTTGCGCCGTTCGGAATCGGCGCTTTACCGTCGAACCAGAGGAGGTCTATTTTCCCGTAACGCGTCATCAGTTCTTCCACCTGTCCTTTTACCATAGCGCCATAAGCGGCCTGGTGCCGTTTTATTTCTTCAGGGGTATGGGTATTTTTCCGAGGGTTCAGATCACCGTCCACCTGCGGAAGGCCGGGATTGGCCTGGTAGCCGCGGTAATACAGGAAGGTCATGTAATCACGGTCGAAATACCAGTTGGGCGGGGAATAATACAGGCCCACCTTCATGCCGTATTTGTGGCAGGCGTCCACAAAAGGTTTGATGAGGTCTTTGCCGCCCATGAAAGTCTTGGTATCAAAGTCGCCGTAAGCACTGGGCCAGAGGGCGAACCCTTCGTGATGGCGGGCGGTGAGCACCGCATAGGTGAACCCCACGGCTTTTGCTGCTTTGATCCATTCTTCCGGGTTGTATTGTTGCGGGTTAAAGTCTTTGGCCATCGCCCAGTATTCGTTGGGCGTGATCAGGGGCGGTTTGCCGTTCAGGTTATAATCCTTTTGGGCCACCACTCTTGCCAGCTCCGCGGAGTCCAGCGTTTTGGTTGCCAGCGGCCGGCCGGGTATCATCGGCCAGGAGATGTCCATATCTTTTACAGAAGAAAGGCCCCAGTGGATAAACAGGCCAAGGCTGGCATCCGGGTACCATTGTGCATCAGGATGGGTGGAATGCGCGGACTTTTTTTCATCAGCCATACCGATCATGCCATGTTCGGCTTTCACCGTCTCCCTGTCTTTGTTCTGCGCGCTTACGTTCGCGCACAGCAACAGCGACATCAGCAGTGTGCAGTTGTAATGTTTCACAAGTGGAATTTTAAAACATAAAGAATAGGATATTTCCCCGTTTTAGCTGGTATAATTATGATCAATACCAATACTGCATTCGCTAACACTCATTATCCGCAATCCAGTACCAGCTTTGAACAATCGAACATCAGCCTTTGCGTTTCAATTATTTATTTTTGAATGAATTAACCTAACACGAACCTTTTTGAACAACGGTGAAGATTTCCACGGTGAAAAGGGGCTACTCTCGCGTATGTCTTCCAACGATCAGTCAGCTTTCAGGGCGCTGTACGAAAAGTACCACCATGCGCTGTACCGGCGTGTGTTCCAGCTCGTGCGTTCTTCCGCCGAATCGGAGGATATCCTGCAGGAAGTGTTCATTACCTTCTGGGAAAAAAGACGGGAACTGTGCGGGCACCCGGCTGTGGGCGGCTGGCTGTTCACCGTCACGTTCAACCGCACGGTGAACCACCTCAAGAAAAAACTCCGTGAAAAACACCGGGAACAGGCCGCCGTCGAAATTGCCGAAACGCCGGTGAACCTGGCGGAAACGGAAGCCCAGTGGAAAGTGCTGGAAGAGGCCATCGGCCAGCTTTCTCCCCAGAAAAGAAAAGTATTCCAGCTCTGCAAGCTGGAAGGTAAAACCTACGAAGAAGCATCGCAGCTGATGGGCATTTCGCGGTACACCGTAAAAGAATACCTCGGCGAAGTGATGCGGGCCATCAGGGATTACGTACGGCAGCATCCGCCGTACGACACTTCTTTTATGCTTTTACTGTTCCTGGAAATATTTTTATAAAAAACCTTCCGCGCATCCCCCCTTTTTTTTAATTCCTGTTGTATACATATATAAACACAGCAAACAAATCCTTTTGAACAGCGAACAACAAAGGCTCAAACAACTGTTATCCTCCGGCGCGCAGACGGACGCGGACGAACAATGGCTGCTTTCCTACCTGGAAACGACGGACGCCACGGGATTGCGCGAACTGGCGGCTACCCTCTTTCAACAAGAGCTGGCGGAAGGCGCCCGGATAGAACCGGCTTCTTCCCGGCGGTTGTGGGACCGGATACAGGAACGGTTGGAAGAGGGGCAACCTGTTCCGGAAGCCTTTCAACATCCCCAGCCGCAACCCGTCAGGCCGCCGAAATCCCGGATCGCCCTGTACTGGCAGGCGGCGGCAGCCGTACTGCTGATAGCCGGAAGCGTTTATCTCTGGCAGCATACCGCGCCGGAAAAAACACCAGTGGCTTCCCGGGACATAGTGCCCGGCAGCAACAAAGCCATGCTCACCCTTTCGGACGGGCGCACCGTGCCGCTGAACGATACGGCCGAGCAGGCGATCACAGCAGGCATCCACCAGCGGAAAGGACAGCTGGAATACAACGGGGACGAAACCGCGAACGGCATTCAATACAATGTGCTCACCACCCCGCGCGGCGGGAGATTCAGCGTCACCCTGCCGGACGGGAGCATTGCCTGGCTGAACGCCGCATCGTCCTTAAAATATCCCACCCGCTTCAGCGGCACGCGGAAAGTGGAACTGACCGGCCAGGGATATTTTGAGATCGCGCCCGGCACCACGCCTTTCGTGGTAACCGCCAACGGCGCGGAAGTACAGGTACTGGGCACCCACTTCGATGTGATGGCCTATGCGGATGAACCCGCGCTTAACATCACCCTGCTGGAAGGCGCCGTGGCCGTGAAAAACAGCAGCCATAAAAAACAACTCCGCCCCGGGCAGCAGGCCGTACTGAGCCCCGTCACCGGCGGCATGGAAGTACAGGAAGCGGATGTGGAAAAAACAATGGCCTGGAAAAACGGCCTGTTTGAGCTGGAGAATACAGACCTGCCCGCGCTGATGCGACAGCTGAGCCGCTGGTACGATGTGGAGATCGTGGATGAATCCGGCGGAAAAAACACCAAACATTTCGGCGGCCGCGTAGGCAGGGATATGCAGCTGGCGGATGTACTGAAAATACTCGAACAATATGACGTTCATTGCAGGATAGAAGGCCGAACGATCACCATCCTGTCCAAATAAAAACAAAAGATCATCACAGCACGCAGCTGCCCCGCCAAACCGGCGCAGGTAAAGCTTTGCCCGTGCCATCACACAGCGCCCTGTATTATTAATCCTCACCAAATTCCACTTATGTATGTATTTGTATTGTAAAAACCACAACCGGCAAACATCGCCGCCACTTAACACTAACCGCTGCAACAGTCCGATCATTACAACCCGGCGCAAAACATACCGCATCATGCGGATGACGGCGTTTTTCCTGCTCATTGCATTTTTGCAGGTATCCGCCAATGCATCGGCGCAGAACATCACCCTTACCGCTAAAAACGAACAGCTCAAAACCGTGTTGAAAAAGATCGCGAAACAGGCGGGATTGTACATCGTGTACGAAGAAAGCGAAATGGAGAACATGACGCCCGTAACCCTCCAGGTAAAGGCCACACCGCTGAAACAGGTACTGGATATCTGTTTCAAAAACCAGCCGCTGATGTACAACATCATCGACAAAACGGTAGTGGTGAGCCGGAAAAAAACGATCACGGAAGTGACGATAGCGCCCTCCAGCCCCGTATCGCCTTCCCACGCGGAAGAGATCAGGATACTGGGCCGCGTGCTGGAAGCCAAAGACCCGCCCATACCGCTCATCGGCGCGAACGTCACCATCAAAGGCAGCTCCAAATCCGTAGCCTCGGACAAAGACGGTGTGTTCGAGATCTATGTGCCGCGCGGCAGCACCCTTGTGATATCCATGGTAGGTTATAAAAGACAGGAATACATTGCGCGGGACGAACAGGCCAACCTGATCATCTCCCTGCAGCAGGACCTGAAAGTGCTGGACCAGGTGGTAGTCACCGGCTTCGGCACACAGAAGGTAAAAAACATCGCCAGCTCCGTGAGCACCGTGAATATGGACAACGTGCGGAACAAACCCGTGGCACAGCTTTCGCAGGCATTGCAGGGCGGCGCTACCGGCATACAGGTATCGCAAACCACCGGCCTCGTAGGCGGCGACCAGGCGGACATCCGCATCAGGGGCGTAGGCACATTGCTGAATGCCGCGCCACTAGTGATCGTGGACGGCGTGCCTTTTGACATGAACAACCTGGACCCTAACACCATCGAAAGCATCAGCGTGCTGAAAGATGCCGCCGCCGCGTCCATGTACGGCGCAAGAGCAGGCAACGGCGTGATCCTCATCACCACCAAACGCGGCGTGGCCGGTGTGCCGAACATCGAATACAACGGCTATTACGGTATACAACGCCCGCAATACATGCCCGACTTCGTGGATGCCGCCACCTGGATGGAAATGAACAATGCGGCAATGATGAACTCCGGCGGCAATCCCATCTACTCCCCTTCCGCCATAGACTCTACAAGGAATGGTTACGACCGGGTAAGGTTCCCGAACACCAACTGGCCGGACCTCGTGCTGAGAGAATCCATCCCCATCACGCAACATTCCCTCCTGGTATCCGGCGGTAACACGGCCGCGCGTTTTTCCCTCGCGCTGAACCACACTATGCAGCAGGGCCATGTGCGCAACTCCGATTACAACAGAACGACGCTGCGTGCAAACACGACCGTGGACCTGCTGAAGAACCTGTTCATTTACATGGACATTTTCGCATCCCGGAGCGATCAGAACCAGCCGTATGCCAGCAACCGCCTGACCACGGACATCTACCGCCGCATGTACACCGTACCGCCGAATATCATTTCCAAATTCCCCAATAAAGCGGACAACCCGGGTTATACCTATTACGGCATCTATGGCGAAAGCTGGAACCCGGTAGCCATGCTGGAAAAAGGCGGCAAGCTGAACCGCAGCAGGGACGAGGCATTGATCAATATCCGCCCGCAGTGGAACATCGTCCCCGGCCTCAGCCTGAAAGCCCAGGCCAGCTACCGTGTAGCTTCCGGGCTGGACAAAGCGGACCAGGAATCCTACATCTTCTTTGATTATTTCACGAACCGCACGGCCGGCGTCAATTATCCTTCCGTAAAAACCGCCACCCTCACCGCGCGTGAAAACTATATCTATCTCGGCGGCAACCTGGACTACAACCGCGATTTCGGAGATCACAACGTAAACGCCATCGCAGGTTACACGCAGGAGCTGCGCACCTACGAATCATGGCGCGATGTGGCCATCCGTTCCCTCTTCGCCAAAGCGTTTTATACTTACAACAACCGTTACCTCCTGGAAGCAGGCATCCGCAGGGATGGTTCCTCCCTCTTTGCCGATGGCAAAAAATGGGGTGTGTTCCCCTCCGTGGCGGTAGGCTGGAATATAGACCAGGAGTCTTTCTTCAAGACCGGTTTTATCAGCTCCTGGAAAGTAAGGGCCTCCTACGGCGTACTCGGCAACAATGCGATAGACCCTTATCTCTACCAGACCACCATCGATGCGGGCAACGGTACGGAAACCGTGATAGGCAACCCGAACGTGACCTGGGAAAAAGTGAACGAACTGAACATCGGTACGGACATGAGCCTGAAACCCGGCCTGAGCCTCACCGCGGAATGGTACGATAAAAAAACAACGGATATGATCATCACCCCGCAGCCGAACTTCACTTCCGGCACAGGCATCGGCACCGGCAATGCCGGGGCGCCGGTGAACATCGGCAGTGTGCGGAACAGGGGCACGGAGATCAAACTGAGTTATACCAAATCATTCAACAAAAACTTTTCTTTCAATGCCAGCGTGGGTTACTCCAAAAACAAAAGCGAAGTGCTGAAACTCACCGGCAACAACCAGCCTATCATCAGCGGGAACACCATCCTGTACGTAGGCGGCTCGCTGCGGGAGTTTTACGGCTACGCCACACAGGGCCTGCTGCAACCCAAAGACATCAGCGATGCGAACATCATGAAGATCACCGGCCAGGCTGCGGGCGACATCCGTTTTCTGAACTCGAACGGCGACAGCCTGATCAACAACCTGGACCGGGTAGCCCTGGGCAATACCGACCCGACCGATGTGTTTTTCTTCAACGTAGGGTTCCGTTACAAAGGGTTTGATTTTGAAACGCTGCTTTCCGGCGAATCCGGCGCACCCATCTTTTACACCGGGCTGAACGCCATCCCGCTAAACATCGGCGGCGAAAGCGGTACGCCACAGCAATTCCAGCTGGACTACTGGACGCCTGAGAACACCGGCGCCAGCAGGCCCAGGCTCACACCCACACCCGGCAATAACAGCAACTTCTCCGATTTCTGGCGCGCAGACGGCAAGTTCCTGCGGGTGCGGTACATTCAGCTCGGCTACCAGCTGCCCGAAAACATCAGCAGGAAGATCAGGGCCAAATCGCTGCGCATTTATGCAAACGCGCAGAATGCCTTTACGTTCTCCAATGTAAAAGTAATAGACCCGGAAAGCGGCGGCGACCAGACCACCGTGCCCCTGCTGAAATCCTACACGCTGGGTTTAAACCTTAAATTCTAAATCAACGCGAAATGAAAAGAACCAATATCCATATAGCATTTGCCGCGCTGATCACCTTCGCATCGTTCGGCTGCAAAAAAGAATTCCTGGAGCGGGACAATCCTACCGCGACCACAGACGATAAATGGTGGCGCCTGGAGTCCGACCTGCACAATTACCTGGAAGTGATCTATAACAACCAGGTGTCGCCCGGCGCGCTGATCACCTCTTCCTCCTACCAGGCGAACTGCCGCATGCATATGTCCGGCGTTACAGACGAATCCGTGTTCAGGGCAAACTTCGGCAGCTGGAATTCCTTCCCGCTGGGAGCCGTTACCGCTACGGACGGGTATTTGTCCAGCCTTTACCAGAACAATTACAAAGACATCCGCAACGCTTCGCGCATCCTGGAAAACTATTCCAGGATATACATGGAAAACCCGGTGGTGAAAGAACAACGCGCGGCGGAAGCCCGTGCGCTGAGAGCCAGGGCGCATCTTACGCTGTTCCTGATGTTCGGCCCCATTCCCATCGTGGACCACAGCATTTCCCCGGCGGAATCGCAGGCCATCCCGCGCAATACGCAGGAAGAAGTAGTGGCGTTCATTGCCTCCGAGCTGGACGCGGCTGCGGAAGTACTGCCACCCACCTACCCTACCAGTGACGCGTACAGGATATCCAAAGGCGCGTGTTACGCGATGGAGATCCAGCTGTACCTCTCGGTGAAGAACTATCCCAAGGTGATAGAATACGCGCAGAAACTCATCGGGCTGAATGTATATGACCTGCATTATTCCAACTCCGCCAGCGTGAACAGTTACGCGCAATTGTTCAGCTACGATGCGCTGGAAAACAAGGAACGAATCCTGTTCAGGCGCACGGGCAACTCCGGTGCGTTCTTCCGCTTCGGCCCCAAGAGCCTTTCAGGCCAGGCGGCCAACGGCCCTACCGCCGCGATGGTGAACAGTTACGAAACGCTCCAGGGCAAAACCTTGCAGGAACTGGGTGCGGACAGCCTGCAACATTACTGGAAAGACCCGTTTTACCGCAACAACCGCGACCCGCGACTGACCGCCAGCGTGCTGGTACCGGGGCAGACCTTTGTGAACCGCCTGCTGGACCCGTTCACCGCCGGCTCCGTGGACCAGATAGGCGCCGCGCAATCTACCCAAACGGGTTTCTGGGTTAAAAAATACGTGGACCCGAGGGACGTATCGCGCAACAACAGCGGCACCCTGAACTTTATGGTGATCCGTTACGCGGAGATGTTGCTGAGTTATGTGGAAGCGCTGGTAGAGTCGGGAGACTGGCAGCACCCGGATGTGATCATTTACCTGAACAAGATCAGGAACCGTGCAGGCATGCCGAACGTGGACGTGTCCGTATACAACTCGCAGGATAAAATGCGCGAGCTGTACCGCAGGGAACGGAAGGTGGAACTGGCCTTTGAAGGCACACGGGTATTTGATATCAGGCGGTGGAAGATCGGCGAGCAGGTGCTGACAGGACCGGCAGAGGGAGCGATCAACCCGTCCACCGGGAGGCCCGTGGTGGTGGAAACGCGGGTATTTAATCCTGCAAGGGACTATCTCTGGCCCATTCCTTTAACGGAAATCAACGGGAACCAGGCAATGAAGCAGAACCCCAACTGGTGATCATACGTCACGTCAGAGCCGGCCGGCAGTATTTACTGCCTGGCCGGTTTTTTATTGGTCCCAGCCGTTAGTTAAAACGATCACTTTAGTGCAAGGGCTCTAATATTGCGGGAGAATCTAAGACAGAACTGGCCTTGTTTGAGGTGTTGTTGTGAAAAGGTCGTCATTGCGAGGAGCTGCGGGGATTTGTGCAGGAGCCGCGACGACGCAATCTCCATATCCTGGAGTACGTCACCTCAATGCAGGAGATTGCTTCGTCGCCCCTCCCACTTGGCTCAACTGCTCCTCGCAATGACGGGCTTTACGCCAGCTTGGGGCACTAATGTTGAGGATCAGCAGCGCCGTATAGCACTACTCCGCACCACCGCCCTGGTGGAAGTATTGCCCTATTTCCGCCGCGATGGATTCTCCTTCCCTTATCTGCCAGTGTTTAAAGGGTTGGGCGGAATGCACGGAAAGCACGCCGATGATGTTGTTGTTGCCCATAATGGGAACAGACATCACCGAGCGGAAACCGGCGTTCACCGCCACGTTCCGGTGGGCGGCAAATGAATCTTCTTCCAGTACGTCGGGAATGACGATTGCCTGTACCTGCCTCAGCGCATTGCCGCAGGCGGAGCCGCCGCATGCGGTCACGGTTTTAAAGTGCTCCAGGAACTCGTCCCCGAAACCTTTCTGCGCCGCGATCCACAAGGTTTGTGTAGATCTGTCCAGCAGCTGGATATTCCCGAAATCAGCATGGTCTACGCGCATGGCCCGCTCCAGGAAAATTTCCAGCACTTCCTGCTTTAGCTGCGTTGTACTGCTGATGGCTTTTCCTGCGTGCTCGCTGAGCAGCGTGGGCGTTTCGCTGTCCGCATGTACCCAGCGGTCTTTTTCCAGCCTGATCTCTATGGTAGGAAGTTTTAAAGGGTTGCCGCCGCGGTGCGACCTGAAATTGTAAACGAGATAAACACCGTTGCCGGTATTGTGCATTACTTCAGCCTTGACGAATATAAATGTATCGCTGTCCAGCGGGTAGTTAAAAGAGATTACGCAATGACCATTGATCATATAAAGAGTTCACCGGTTTTGCTAAAGATATGGATTTCCGGCAATGTTAGGATATCCACAGCAAATATGCTGACAGTCTTCCGCCAGCCCCCTCTTTCCCCGCCAGCAGCAGGTTAAATAGTTGCGTTCTCATAACCATTAGATGATCCGATATAAATTTTCCACAATATTTTCTATATTGTTAAGGAATCCACCCTTCATTTTACCCGGGACCACGTGCGAATACAGTAACAGGGATGCCACTGCTCAATCGATATTGCATCATGTAACCAATTAACCAATTATAAACCCGTATGAAAAAACTGCTCTTCCTCTCACTGATATGCATAGGCCACATGGCCCTTGCACAGCAACCGTTCAACGGCCTGGATATGAACCTGGGCAATCTTTCCCGGCTTTCAGACGCCAAAACCCGCTCCATCAGCCCTGAAAACTTCAGCGGCGAACCCGGCAAAGGCGGCATGGCCACGCTGGAACAGGGCAATGCCAAAAATGCCGCCCGCGACCTGGAGCAGGGCTGGAAAGTAAATCCCTACATTCACATAGAACCGGGCAAAACCTATACCCTCGCCGAGATCACCGGCCCAGGCGCGATCCAGCACATCTGGATGACGCCCACCGGCAACTGGCGTTATTCCATCCTCCGCTTTTACTGGGACGATGAAACCACCCCTTCCGTGGAAGTGCCCGTGGGCGATTTCTTTGGGATGGGATGGGGTGAATACGCGCAAATGAACTCCCTGGCCGTAACCGTCAACCCCGGTAGCGCGTTTAACTGCTACTGGTCCATGCCCTTCCGCAAAAAATGTAAGATCACTATGGAAAACATCAATACAGAACGGATGACGCTGTACTACCAGGTGGACTACACGCTCACCTCCGTGCCGGAAGACGCAGGGTATTTCCACGCACAGTTCCGCCGGAACAATCCCGTAAAAGGCGCTGAATTCACCATGATAGACGGCGTGAAAGGCAAAGGGCAATACGTGGGCACTTATATGGCCTGGGGCGTGAATAATAACGGCTGGTGGGGCGAAGGCGAGATCAAGTTCTTCATGGACGGGGACAATAAATTCCCTACCATTTGCGGCACCGGTACGGAAGATTATTTCTGCGGCAGTTACAACTTTGACAACAAAGGAAAATACCAGGAATTCTCCACACCCTACGCCGGCCTGCACCAGGTAATACGGCCGGACGGGCTGTATAAATCACAGCAGCGTTTCGGTCTGTACCGCTGGCATATCATGGACCCTGTTCGTTTTGAAAAGGAACTGAAGATCACCATACAGGACCTGGGCTGGAGAAGCGGCGGGCGTTATCTTCCGCAGCAATCGGACATCAGCAGCGTCGTGTACTGGTACCAGCGCGAGCCGCATGCGCCCTTCCCCAAACTGCAGGCGAAGAACGAACTGGAGGTGAATTAAAAATCACAAAGCCGGGTTAACCTTCCGGGCTATGAACCGGAGGTTAACCGGCTACCTGTCACACTTGAACCATTCTTTATATTTTATTTCCCCAGCCACTTCCTGCTGCTGACGATCAGTTTGTTCCGTTGTCTTTTTACCGAAATAGCCTGCTGGTGCTGCTCCGCGGCATTGCGGCGTTTATTGTATGCGGCGAACACCTGCGCGGCGGTGAGCAGCCCCACTATTCTCGACCTGTTATCTTTCTGCAATACCGGAAGGTATTCCAGCCCGTGACGGTCCATCAGCTGAACGGCGGTATCCAGGCTACTTTCAGGGTATACCCATGTGGCCTGCGGAGATACCAGCGAAGCGATATTGTCTTCACCGGGCGCCTGGAACAGCTGGTGCAGGCCCACGATGCCGGCAAAACGCCGTTCGCTGTCTTCCACAACCAGCGGTTGCTGCGGGCCATCCGCCGCCTGCACGCGCTTTTTCACCTGCGAAATATTATCCTCCGGCAATACCGTCAGGAAGGTAAAAGACATACCATCCGCTACGCGCATCGTGCGCATCATATCCGGCTCGTAAGCATCCGGCGTGCTGATGCCGCGGCGGCGGATCTTCTCCGTCATGATCGAGCCTTTCATCATAAAAAACGATACAAAGTAAGAAGCCGTACAGGCGCCCAGCAGCGGCAGCAATCCATGGGACTGCATGGTGGTTTCCAGTGCGAACACAATGGACGTGAGCAGCGCGCGCGCCGCGCCGGCAAACATGGCCGCCATTCCGATCAATGCACAGGTGGGCAGGCTGATGCCGCTTTGCGGGAAAAAATACAGGACCAGCATACCCAGGCCAAGGCCCGTGGCCCCTCCTATCGTGAGCAAAGGGGCCAGTGTGCCACCCGAAGTACCGCTGCCCAATGACACAGACCAGGAGATAAATTTCAGAAAACATAATCCCAGTACCAGTTGCAGCGGGACGGATCCCGTCAGCAGGTCCGAAATATTATTGTAGCCTACGCCTAAAGTATACGGTGCAAAATAACCCGTGACACCAATGGCGATGGCGCCGATAGCGGGCCACCACATCCAGTGAACGGGCAGGTGTTCGAAGAGGTCTTCTATCAGGTAAATGCTTTTGGAGATCAAAGCGGAAAACACGCCTATTACCGCGCCCATGCCGGTGTACCAGATGAGCGCGCCATAGGTGGGCGCCTGTATATCCGGCATCGCAAATACCGGCGCGGTGCCGAACAGCAGCAGGTGCATGGCCGCGCCTGTGGCACAGGCAAGCGCCACGGGGATCACCGAGCGCGGGGAAAATTCAAACAACAACAGTTCGATAGCCAGCAACACTGCCGCCACCGGCGTTCCGAAAATGGCGGACATGCCCGCTGTGGCGCCCGCCGTGAGCATTACTTTCCGTTCATTGGGCGATATCCGCATGATCTGCCCCGCAAAAGAACCGAAAGCCCCGCCGGTGGAAATGATCGGGCCTTCCGCGCCAAACGGGCCGCCGGTGCCAATGGATATCGCGGCGGACAGTGGCTTCAATAAAGTAATGATCGGTTTGATGCGGCTCTCGTTCGTCAGCACCTGCTCCATGGCTTCAGGAATGCCATGCCCCCTGATGGCGGGCGAGCCCAGCTTTGCCATCACGCCTACAATCAAGCCGCCGATAACAGGCACCACCAGTACCCAGAGGCCCAGCGTATTGTGCGCGGGGCTGGATTCATGAAAGGAAAATGTGCCGTAAAAAGCCAGGTTGGTGATCAGGCTGATGAGCGCTACCAGCAGCTTTGCGATAAAGCCGATGATCACCGCGTTTAATACAGCCTGTATGCCCAGGAATAATACTCTCCTGGAAACGGGCCTTTCCTGCCCGGGTTGTTGCCCTTCATTCAGTAAGTCGTCCAGCGAGGGGGCAACCGGTATTTTGTCCATATCAGATCGGGATATTTCCTGCAAATATATTGCCTTGGCAATATTATTCAATGATATTTATCAATTCATACAATAATTATATTGTTTAGGCAATTAATTTATTTCCGCTAATTTTGCGCCCATGAACCATCACCCGCACTGTTTCCTCCACGAGCATTGCCTGCCCGAATGGAAAGCGGCCATCGCTAGCAACGCCCGGCCGACCAGCTTTAAAAAGGGGGCGGTCGTGTTCCGCGAGGGCGACCCGGTGGAAGGATTTTATTTTATCCATACCGGCAAAGTGAAAGTGCATAAACAGTGGGGGGAAGAAGGTAAAGACCTGATCCTCAAATTTGCGGGGGAAGGGAACCTGCTGGGGCATCGCGGGCTGGTGTCCGGCGATGTGTACCCTGTGTCCGCCACGGTGGTGGAGCCGGTGGAAGCCTGTTTTATTACGCCCGAATTTTTCCAGGCTACCATGCTGGTGAATCACCAGCTGGCTTACCGCATGATACTCCTGTATGCGGATGAACTGCAACAGGCGGAACAGTCCATGCGGGACATGGTGCATATGAACGTAAAAAGCCGTATTGCAAAAAGCCTGCTGAAGCTGGAAGAGATCTTCGGGAAAGATGAGGAAGGATATATCAACGGCGGCCTGAGCCGCCAGGATGTGGCGTCCTATGCGGGCACTACTTATGAAACGCTTTTTAAAACCATCAATGAATGGGCGGCGGAAGGCATTGTTGCTTCAGCCGGTAAACAACTGGCTATCCTGCATACGAAGAAACTCAGGAAGCTCATACAGTAAGTTGATGTTTTCCCTGCCTGAAACCGTTTCGCGTAAGAAGCAGGATCATCCATCGAAAATGATGGTATATTCTCCCCTACTCAAAGTATACGATACGTATAGGATACGTATACGAGAGGTATAGGAGAGCGCCCGGGAAGGCCCGGTAAAATAGTACCGGGATGACCTCTTTACAAGCCTGAGTTATTGGAACACCAATGTTGTATAGGTCGTTGCTTCCAGGTCAAACACTGCTTTGCCATTATTCACCGGTATGGCCTGCTCCTCTTTCATGCCCCTGTTTTTATCCGTCACCCATACTTTTAACGACCGCACGCCGGATGGCAATCCTTCCAGGCTTACGTTGCGCGTAGCACCATTGTTCACGAGGTGGATAGCATACACTCCTTTTTTCCGATCACCCAGCGCGGCGATGGAAATATCTTCTTTGTCGGACGTCGCTTTTAATGCTTTTAATCCTGCCGGTGTGGAAGCCAGTTGTTTCAGGTTCCAGAACCGTTGTGTGGGGCGCAGCGGGGAATGATCCCCGAAGATGCCGCCACCGGCCAGCGGGGAGTAATCCGCCGTGAGTTGCCATTGCAGGATGGATGCGGGCTGGCAGATGTTGAGCAGGCGGGTGTAAAGATTGATCTCTTCGCGCGCATAGGTTTCTTCTTCAAACACCTGCGGGTATCCCCATGCCTGGGCATCGATACTGCCCTCTCCCACTATCAGCGGCAGGTTCAGCTTTGCGGCGGCGTCCGCCCAATGCTGTAACGTAGGCCGGTCCCAGCCGCGCCAGCTGTGAAAAGATACCGCGCCGATGTACGGCAGCGCGGCAGCGTCCTGCATAGCGGGATGAATGAACTTCCAGGAGTTGGCGTCTGAATTATCGCCGAGGAGCAGTTTTGTTTTGAGGCCGCGCTGCTTTAAATGCGCGCCCATGCCTTTGATAAACGCGGCATGTTCCTCTCCCGTCTGCCGGATATTGATGCCAAGGTCCGATTCGTTGAAGGAGAACATACTGATCTCCACGCCGTAATGTTCTTTGAGGAACTGTATATAATCGCCGATAGATTGATAGATCTCCTGTATACTCGTTTCATCCAGCGGGTTGCCCCAAACGCCTTCCGGCGTGGGGCTGAAGCGGGGCGTGCCCACCACGGCCCAGGCCGGGCCGGACCATGCGGAGAGGATCACCGGCATCCCTTTTTTATCCAGGCGCTGCGCCATTTCCATAGCCTGGCGCACATTCGGGTGCAGCTTGCCTTTACGGGCGGAGTCCAGCGGGTTGTCTGTTTTATTCACCTGCCAGAAACGCCAGGGCATCTCTACCCTTCCCCAGGCCAGGCGCATATTATCGAGGCAATAACTGATCACCTGCGGGTCCGTTGCGGGATTTTGCAGCCGGAAGTTCCCGCCGAACCCATCAAATACACGGCCTGCCTCCGCGGTGCTGAGAGCCAGTTTTGCGGGCAGCGTATCCACTGTTCCGGAGGCTTCCAGCGTGAGGGCCAGCCTGGCTGTGCCGCCTTTCGCCAGTTTACCCGTATGAACGGGCACGTATATATCAAAACGGCCATCCTTCCCTTGTTTAATAAGCGGGGATACAAACCCGGGGAAACCCATCACCAGGCTGCGCCCCATCGCCTCCGCGGTGAGTTTTTCCACCATGCCGGGGTTGCCCGCGGCCAGCGGGGTTGCGGCTCTTTCATCCCCCCGGAGCGTAGCTTTGCCGTACCATTCCGCAGGCAGCGATATACAGAAATACACGCCCTCCATGGATACATCCTCCAGGGCCGTCACCTTCACCATCACACCTACCGATCCTACTTTTCCCTCACGCAGGGTTTCGGTAAAAGACAACTGGTCAATCGCTGTGGTGACCGTCTGCCGGTCTCCATCCCGTTCATATTTCGGTCGCTGTCTTTCTTTCCCGGTGGCCTTTACCATCTTCCATCCATCCGTCGCCACGCGCAGCGAGGTCTCAAATTCCATCAGCTGCCCGTTGATGCGGATGCCGCGGATATTGCCCCAGGGCGCCAGTTCCGTTTGCGCCATCACCAGCCCGTCGTGGCAGCATAAAAGACCCAGTAATGCCAGTGTTTTGAGATGCATAGGTTATTCTTTGACGGATAAATATAACAGGAAAAATACCCGGGAAGGGTACGGTTTTGTTAAAGAATAGGTATTGGAATGTAAGGTGCCCGCCCGGAAATTAATATACAGGTAATTTTACCCCTCTTATCTTTGCCCGGTGAATCATCTACCAGACGACCAGCTGTTCAGCCAAGTGCAGCAGGGTGATGAAAAGGCTTTCGGGGAACTTATGCAGCGGCACAGCAGCCGCCTGTATCGCCTTGTATACAGGCATGTACAACGGTCGGACGCCGCCAAGGACATCCTGCAGGACATCTTCATAGCCGTTTGGAACAACCGCGCCCGGATCATCGTCAAAGATTCATTGTACCCTTACCTCTACCGCTCCGCCAAAAACGCTGTAATAGATCATGCGCTGGCCGCGCGCCGGCATGTGCCCCTTTATGAAGAGGAATACGACCAGCTGCCGGGCACCCTCACCGGCGTGGAAGATCACCTGCATGTGCAGGAACTTGAGCGCGCCCTGCAACAGTCCATCCGCACTATGCCGGACACCATGCGGACCGTGATGATCCTCAGCCGGGAAGAACGGCTCAGCTCCCGCGAGATCGCCGCCAGGCTCAATATCTCCGAACAAACCGTCAGGAACAACATATCCATGGCGCTGCACCGCCTGCGCCAGCAGCTGGGCCTGCCCGTTGTGCTCGTATTGTTGCCCTCCGGCCTCGTGTTCGGTAATCTGGTAACATTATCTTAATACAGTTTACCGGTACATCTCTCCCTTTTGCAGGTTAATCAGGTATATGGACTTACAATCACCTGAACGGCCGCCTTTAACAATACTCGAAAAATACAGGAACGGGGAATGTACCCCCGAAGAATCCAGGCTGGTGGATGAATGGTTTGACGCGGAAGACCGCGCGGCATCCTACCCCAACGAAGCCGCGGACCTTGCAGCGGTACACCACGTGGTGATGCGCCATATACAGCCGCGCCGTTACCTGGCTCCCAGGCGCTGGTGGATGGCGGCGGCGGCGGCAAGCGTACTGCTTTTCGCGGGTGTGTGGTATTTTAGTCAGTCCGGCGTACGCCAGCCGCCACAGGCGGAGCTTACCGCTATCAGCACGGTGCCGGGGCAGCAGAAAAGGGTCATCCTGCCGGACGGCTCCTCCATCCTGCTGAACAGTTCCTCCCAGATCCGCTATGCCGGCGACTTCCAGCAATCCCGCGAAGTGTACCTGCGGGGGGAAGCATTTTTTAACATCACTCCCTCTTCCCGGCTGCCATTCCGGGTGGTAACAGACAGCCTGCGCATACTGGTACTCGGCACAAGTTTCAACATCCATGCTTATCCGGGCGGCCATACACTTTCCGTCACGCTTCAAAGCGGCAAGGTACAGGTGAACACAGATGATACACAACCCGGTATTGTACTACGTCCGGGCGAAGTGCTCCGTTATGCCGGCCATAAAATGGAAGTGGGCATCGCGGATATGGAAGCCGCGCTGGCCTGGCAGAAAGGACTGTTTGTATACAGGAATACGCCGCTGGGCGAGATCTGCGAAGATATAGAAAGGCGTTACGGCGTACAGGTGAACATACAACCAGGAAAACTGGCGGCCACGCCTTATCATTTTTCCTCCCGGCAGGCGCCGCTGGCCGATGTGCTGAAGGCGCTCAGCGAATCAGGGAAGGGTTTCCGGTACAGGATCGAAAAAGATACTGTCAGCATTTATTAAATACGGTTTTCATACAGCAGGCATCGGCAATATTCTGATCACATTTAAAACAGTGACCGCTATCGACATCATCAACTGATCTTCCATACCGCAAACGTGACCTTAAACAAAAAGCGGGTGTGCTGCTACACTCCCGCCCGGTAAGTTTAACGGTTACATCGATTTCATAACCATAATGCTCATTAAACTATGCACAATTTTACAAAAAGTAGTGTAACTAAATTGTTATTGTTTATGGGGAAGCTAGCTTTCATTTCCCTGACTGTACTACTCTCCACCGCAAGCCTGCTGATCGCTTCGGACAGCAGATCGCAGGACCTGCAAAAGATCCGCGTCAGCGTACGTTTCAGCCAGGCCCGGCTGGAAGAGGTGCTGAACGCCCTGGAACACCAGTCAGGCTTACGATTCACCTACCCAAGCGCGATGAAGAACCGCGGCCCCGTCTCGCTCAACCTTCCTGAAAGCAATATGCAGGAAGCCTTGCAGCAACTGGCCTCCGGCCTTCATCTGCGCTTTTCCCGCACGGACGGGCTGATTGCCGTGAGCCCTTCGCAGGTACAGGCGCCTCAGCAGGTGACCGGCACGCTGCGCGGCAGGGTCGTGGACTTCGAAACGTCCATGCCGCTCCCGGGCGCAACCGTGGTACTGCAACCCGGCAACAAAGGAATGGTGACGGATGAAAAAGGGTATTACCAGTTTGCCGCGCTGCCCGCCGCCACCTACCAGCTGAAAGCAACCTTCATCGGTTACCAGGACCATATACAAACGGTAAAGATCACGGAGAAGGAACTGGTGACGGACATTAAACTGCGCGCATCCGCCAACCTCAACACGGTGGTGATCAAAGGCAGGCAGGGATTCAGCCGCTCACCGGTATCCTATACCAGCGACAAAGAACTGCTCTCCGAGATCAGGAATGCGAGAGGCGTGATATCCGGCATTTCGAACGAGCAGATCGTAAAATCGGCGGACCGCAATGCCGCGGAGATCGTACGCCGCATACCGGGCATTACCGTGGTGGATGATAAGTTTGTGGTGGTAAGGGGCATGAATTCCCGTTACAACATCACCTACCTGAACGACAACATTGCGCCCTCCACGGAAGTGTACAACCGCTCCTTCGCATATGATATGCTGCCTACGCCGGTGATCGATAAGATACTTGTGTTTAAATCCCCTTCCGCTGATATGATGGGTGATTATTCCGGCGGCGCCGTGAAAGTGTTCACCAAAAACACCCGCCCGGTACGCCACTTTGATGTGGGTGTGCAGCTGGGATTCCGTGAAGGCACTACTTTCAAAGACCTGAATGCCACCCGTCACAGCAGCACAGACTGGCTGGGCTTTGACGACGGCCTGCGCAAAACGCCCAACCTGCCTACCTACCGCGAATCAGGCGGCAAATACCAGGTGAGCCAGGCGGATATGATCTCCCAGTTCACCGGAGACTGGACCTATGACAAACAACAAGCCCTGCCGGACATGCAGGTATTCCTGAATTATTTTGACAACGTGGGCCTGGGCAAATGGAGACTGTTCAACCTTACCTCCATCACCTACACCAATGAAAACCGTCACTTTATCCAGGAAAGGCAGACCGGCAATACGTATACCTACATGCTGGACAAATTCAGCTATAACCTCGGCTCCTCCAATACGCTCGGTACAAACGACCAGAGCAGCCAGCTGGCGAAGATCAACCTGCTGCAGAACTTTACGCTCCGTATCGATACACTGAACCGCATTGAGTGGAAAAACTTCGTGCTTAATGAAGGCCGCAATTCAGTGGGCGTGCAGATCAACAGTCAGAATGTTCACCCTGACAAAGCTGCTTTCAACAACTACACCGAAAAGAAACAAAATACTTTACAGTTCCAGCAGCGGATGCTGTACAACGGCAACCTGGGCGGCTATCACACCTTTCGCAACAGGCTGAAACAGGAGCTTCACTGGAACCTGGGTTATTCCTACAGCCTGCAGAACGTACCGGATCAGCGTGTATCCCGTTTCACGCGCAATTACGCGCCCGGCGGCCTTACCTCCGCGGAAGATGCGGACCTGCGCTGGGAAGTGGATTACGGTGTCACCCAAAATTACCTGTTCTACGGCATGATGAACCGTTTCTTCGTGAAGAACACCGAGAACACTTACAATGGTTCAGCCGACTATTCCATACAGGTGACCCCGAAACTGCTGCTGAAAGCCGGCACCTACCACCTGTTCCGCAACCGCACCGTGGACAGGCGTTTCTTTAAAGTAAACCGCGGCGGGCTGACCGGCAACGAAGCATCGCTGGTGTTCACACCCGGCGGCTGGGACGGCAATGGTAAAGTAGATCCCAAACTCCTCACCTTCCGCGAGCAGGACCTGGCCAACATCTGGCAGGCCGCCAACTTCAGGGAAGACGGCAGTGGCCTGAAGCTCTACGACGGCAGCACGCCCATAGACCGTTACGTGGCCAGCGAGCAGAACAACAGCGGGTATGTGCAGGGCGAATGGAGCGGCTTCAACGATAAACTGACCGTACATGCCGGCGCACGTTTTGAACATCATGTACAGCAGGTATCCGGTGCGGTTACCGGCATGGGTGAGATATTCCTCCCTGTGCATGTGAACCTCACGCAGGACAAACTGCTGCCGAGCGTGCAGCTGAACTACCGTCCTGATAACAAATGGGTGGTGCGCAGCAGCTACGGCCGCACGGTGAACAGGCCGGAGCTTCGTGAGATCGCGCCTTTCAGCGATTTTGATTTTGTGAACCAGGAAAGGATCACAGGCAATGTGCTGACGGTGGGCTCCGTGATTGATAACTACGATCTGCGCGCGGAATTCTATCCCGGGAGCACCGGCAATGAAACCATCAGCGCGGGCGTATTCCTGAAAGAAATAGACAAACCCATCGAGCGGCTGCGTTTTGCCAACGGCAACGAAGATTATACCGGCAGTACGGGCATCACCTTCTTTAATTCCGACAAGGCCACCGTATACGGGATAGAAGTAGAACTGCGCAAAAACCTCGGTTTCCTGCCGGGCGACTTATTCCGCAAGATGTCTGTAGTACTGAACGGCGCATGGATAGAAAGCAACGCTTCCCGCAAACAATGGCCGGTGATCGACAACCCGAACATCGTTCAGCAACCGGGTCAGAACGCAGGCCTGTTTTCCGGCCGCCCCTTGCAGGGCCAGGCGCCTTACGTGCTGAATGGCGGATTGTATTATGAAAATCCTTCCTCCGGCACCAAACTGGGTGTATTGTACAACGTGAGCGGCCCGAGCATTTATGCGCTGGCAGACGGGAACGCGGATGAAATCCTCGCGCTCCGCGCCAAAACGGACGGTTACGAAAACCATGAATATGTGACGCTTGCTACCAGCCCCGACCTGCTGGAACTGCCGCGCCACCTGCTGGACATTTCCCTCACACAACGCATATACAAATCCCTGCAGGTGCGCCTGAACGTGCAGAACCTGCTGGATGCGCCCGTGCATATCGTAGAGGACCAGAACTTCAACCACCGTTACGACAAAGAGCGGCAAGTGCCCGCGGAGCAGCAGGCAGACCGCGCGGCGGGACGGTATTATTTCCAGGGAGACAATACTTTCCTGAAATACCGCACCGGCAGATATTGCACTCTCACTTTCACTTATTCATTCTGATCATTATCATACAACCGATGAAAAAAATCATTCAGCTCATCATAACCGCCGCCCTCCTTGCAGGGTGCAAAAACGAACCGGGAGACCTGGCCCCGGCGGATACGAAGATTGCGTTTTACAATGCCTCGCAGGTACTGCGTAAGGAAGTGGAGCAAAAGAACCAGTATTCCGCAACAAAGCCGGCCTTTATCCTGCTGAACACAAAGGCTCCCGTAAAACCGGATACGCTACCCCCGATGGACAAGCAGGGATATGCGTATTTCGCGCTGAGTGCCGGCGGGCAGCAGTTCTGCCCATTGGGGTACAGCAGCATCACCACGATCCCCTGGATGAGTTATATGCGTGTTACGCCCGGCAGGCAGGACATCAGTTTCCTCGATACGGACACCACCCTGCTGGTGACCGGCAAGCTGGACATTCCCCGGGACGCGGAGACGACCGTGTTTCTTGCGGACAGTCTTGGCCAATACCGGACGATCGTGACCAACGACGCCCACACAGCACCGGCAAACGGCATCAGCCTGCGTTTTGTACACGCCGCGCCCGATACCGGAAAACTCCGGCTGAAAGTGAACCAGGCATGGCTGCCGCAAACCTGGAGCTTTGGGGAGGCATCCGCCTTTGCAGACCTGCCGATGGCGGACAGCCTGCAATCAGCTATCTACCGCATACAGTTAAGCCCGGCCTCGGATACTTCCAAAGTACTCAGCAAATATGTGCTGAAAGCCGACCGCAGGCAGATCTACACACTCATTGCAAACGGGTACTTTGATTATCACGACGAAACCGATTACATGGCGCCTGATTTCAGGTTAAACATTTTCAGAAACAAATAACACATGAAACACTCCTCTTTCCTTACATATACCCTGCTGGTTTTACTGGCCGTTTCAGCCTGCCGCAAAGTAGACGATGACCTGAAGGCGCAGTACGCACAACCCAGCATCAGCACCACCGGCATCACCCTGCCGGATGGCACGAACATCCCTTATCCCAAAGACGTGAAGCCCGGTGATACCGTTACCATCTCCGGCCGGCTGAACCTTTCAAAAGGAGGCGTTATCAGGCTGGGAAAAGAAGACGCGGTGACCGTTTACCGTGACAGCATGCCTTATACCTATTTTGCCACAGGCGATCAATACACGCTGGAAATAGCAAAGTTTGTCGTAACACCCGGCATGGGCGCGGGCCCTCAACCGCTTGTGGTTACCTGCGGGCCGTACCGCCACCAGGGGCCGGACGTGAATATCGTAGTGCCGGGCGCCGGAGGCTCCCAGCCGGACACCACGCTTATCGTAACGGAAATATTCAACGGGACGACAGATATGCCCAACTTCCTGCAGCGATACAGAACTTACACCAAATCCGGTTTCTACTTCAAAACAGCCCTGCATGTTACCCCGGACGGCACTGTTTATTTATGTAGCGCCTGGGATGTGTACCGCCTGGTGAACGGCCGGATGGAACTATTGCTGCAAAAAGAAGACGGCATCATCATAAACGGCGAGGCAGTGACGATCAAGGAAATCAGCGGTGCCGCACCAAGCCCCGACAATACGCTGTTGTACCTCTCTTTTTCAAGCACCGTGACCGCGCCCGACAATTATAACAGGGTGAACTACCTGGTCAAAAAAGATCTTGCCAGCGGCGCCGTTACCCTGCTGAATAAAACGGAAAGTGAAATGGATATTGAATGGGATTATCCTACAGGCAACATCAGGCCGGTGCTGCAAAGCTATGGCGGGCCGGTTGCCCAGGTGCCCGTGTTTGCCGATTACCTGAAAGTGGATGCCAAAGGCCGCCTGCTCTTTCATAATTTCATCTCCTATGCCTATGACAAAGACTATTTTTGCCGGCTCGGCGATCAGGGTAAGATCACACCCTTATTTGAGCAAAAGGAAAGCCAGGTGAACCTGTTCAAAACGGAGTATATGTTCGGGTTTACGGAGGACGGTTCGGCTGCTTTTGTAGCCCATGAGCACAATAATGTCTGGCCACGCTCTACCGGCATCACCGTACTGGACCTGGAATCTCTTGAACCGACGGATTACGTGGATGCCAACGTCAATTTCACATTCGCTTCATTTGATACCTTAAAGGAAAGAAGGATGGAAAAGGAATCCGGATTATTCACTTCTTTTTCCGTTGTGGAGCCCGGTGATTATCTCCCGATCTCGCGAAAGGAAATGTTGTTCATTAATTCCTACAGTATTGCCTCCATAAACCCTGAATTGGCCTACCTGTATGCCTATGCGGGAATTGAGCGGGGCTGTTACTCCTCGGGGACCAGCGACGGTGCCCTGCTGCCAGTGCAAAACCAGCTGACCGGCCCGGCCAAATATGTAAACTACGGTTTCATCCAGGGCGGAGGTAATGTAAGGTTCCTTGGGAAAGATGCTTCCGGGAAAATATATCTGATGCGCGGGGGGGAAAGACAACTTTTCCCCAGGGCATACATCCCTCCCAGAATATTCACCCTGTCCAAACCCTGACCTGTTTATCCCGTATTCAAACAGGACGGCCGTAAGTTATTAACTACAGCCGCCCTACCAATACTCAGACTTTAATTGTAACCGGTAAAGGAGTGGTATTTCCATACTGCTCCTTTTTGTTTGTGTCAATCGCCATACCCGGCCACCAGAACAAAATCCAAACAGCTTTGTTAGTATTTATAATTATTGACACATAACAGCAATAAGTTATTGTAAAAAAATAGCACACTCGTATTATCCGGGGATAGGAATGAAAGGAATACATTTGCCCCGGAGTATGCTCCAAAATAACCCGTAGCGCATACTATTTGATTGAACCAAAACAACACCTACAGTAGAACCGTAACCGATATCCAGGCAATCCGAACCGTCTCAGCAAGCAATTCTTATTAAAAACCAAACACACCTGCATGAAACACATCATTCTTGCGGCAGGGTTGCTATTTATTAGCTGCATCGCATCCGCACAGTTGAAGGTCGGTTCTAACCCCAGCCAGATCAACAGATCCTCCATCCTGGAACTGGAAAGCACCCGCCAGGGTCTTTTATTGCCACGGATACCCGGCGGCAATCTGACCCTTGCACCGCTGAACACCGCACCGGATGGTATGATCATTTACGTATCCGATTCCGCCAGCCTGTTCATCCGTAAAAATTCGCTCTGGCAACGGATGTCCGCGGACAGCGTGGGCAACAGCGCTAACTGGAACATTCTCGGTAATACCGGTCTTGATTCCGCCGTGAATTTCCTTGGTACCACGAACCAGCAGCCGGTGATCTTCAGGACCAATAATGCGGAACGCCTGAGACTGACCGGCGGCGGAAACATCACCGTTGGCACCAACGTGATCCCACAGGGCACGAACCAGGTACAGGTGATGGTGATAGACCCGGCCACCGGTATGCTGCTGCAAAGGACCATTTCCGAAGCGGCGTTCAGCAATGCGATCGTATCGCTGAACGGGCAGCGGGACTCCGTGCAGACCTTCCGGACGGACAGTATTGTTTCCACCGACCTCACCATCACTTCGGCCGCCGGCGTACATACTTTCAACGTACCCACGCAGAACGGCAGCGGTGCGGTTTCCCGCGGTTTCCTGTCGTATGCGGACTGGCTGCGGTTCGATTCCTCCGCGCGTTCCCGGATACTGGCCACCGCATTTTCCAACACCACTTCCGCCACCGGCCTGAGCCTCAACCTGGACTCCATCCGGCTGCATGCGGCGGACGCTACCAACCCGGGCGGCGTATCCACCATTGCACAGACTTTCGGCGGCGCGAAAAACTTCAGGGATACACTCAGCGTGGGACTGGCACAGGGCACAGCGGCCAACTCCACTTTCCAGCTGAACGGCTCCATGTCCGCCAATATCACCAAAACAAATACGAACTATCCCGTTACCGAAACGGACAACACCGTACTGGCGGATGCCACGGGCGGGGCGCTCACCATCACCCTTCCACCGGTTACGAATATCAGCGGGAGGATCTACACGATCAAAAAAGTAGGCACCGGCGGTATCGACAATGCGGTGACCATCACCCCCACAGGCGGCACCATAGACGGCGGCACCAATTACATCATCTACAACGACTGGACGTTTGTAACCTTACAGACAGACGGAGCGAACTGGTTTGTGATCAAAAAATAACGCCTCATCAAACAAACGTCTATGAACATACGGCCTAGCGGTTGGATGGTATTGCTGTTGTTTGTCTGCGTGTGGCAACCTGCCGCCCTCCGGGCGCAACTAAAGCTGGGCGGCAATCCGGCCAGCATCAGCAAATCTTCCCTACTCGAACTTGAAAGCAGCAGGCAGGGCCTTTTATTGCCCCGCGTGCCGGATACGCTCGTGACTACACTGGCAGCAGCGCCGGACGGCACTATCCTTTATTACATGCCGCTGAGCAGCATACTGGTACGCAAAGGCGGTGCCTGGCGGCAGATGACGGACGCTTCCACTCCTGTGCCTACCACAGGCTGGCTGCTGAACGGCAATACACTGGCCTCCACCAGCACGCTGGGCCCGGTGAATAATTTTGCGCTCCCCTTTATCACAAACAACCAGGAACGTATGCGCATCGCCGCAACCGGCGAGGTGGGCATTGGTACAACGGCGCCCAGCACACAACTGCATGTGAGAACAGGCACAGCCAATGAAGGGGGATTACGGTTGGAAAATCTTACGTCCGCCTCTCCGGCAACGGTCGGCGCAGGCGCATTAGGCGTGGATGGAATGGGAAAGGTGGTGAGAGCCCCATCATCACCTGTGATCTATAGTGGCTCAGGGACAACCGCTGTTCTTGATGCGGTAACAAAGGTCTGGGTAGCAGAGGTACAGAACGCCGCAAATGCAACTACCGGTCTTCAAACCATAACGATCCCCACTAATGTCATATTCACCAACATCCTGAATATCCAGGTTACCGCCAAGGGAGGAAGCAGCATTACCACTACACCGGTCGTATCAGTTGTGAGCAACACGAATACAGCAATCACTATCAGAGTACTGGAAAGTAACTCCACCTTGCTGATAGCAGAAGGACTGGGTGCTCATTCAGACGTCAACACCCGGATTTACATTAAGGTGGAAGGGAACTAAACAGGGCAAACATATTGCAACATAAAACCCACATATCACTTTTCATATCACTGCTGCTGATGCTCCTCAGTCATGCAGCCAGCGGGCAGTCCGGCGTATTCATCCCGCCGGGCGCGGATATCATGGCGCACAGAGCGGATACCATTTCCATATTCGGCAACCTCGACAACCGGGGCCGGTTTGGTTCATCCGTTGGCGCGGTGGTGATGTTTTACGGGCAGATGTGGAGCAACAGCGAAGGGTCGCGCCTGCCAGACGAGCGATTCTATAACCCGTCCCTGCCGGCCAATGCCGGTGTCTTCCGTTTTATGCCGCCACAGGATTCCGGCGTTTCCATGCAGTACATATTCGGAGGCTACAGCGCTTCAGGCAACAGCGGCTCCAGTTTCCCAAACCTCAGCATCAACAACCCTTCCGGCGTACAACTCGCGGACCTGAGCGATCTCAGCATCCGGCACAACCTCCATTTCGAAAACGGGCACATCATTCTAAACGGCTGGAATATCTCCGTGGGCGAGGCTTCTCCCGGCACCATCACCGGTTATTCGGACAAACGTTTTATCGTCACCGGCAGCACGCCTTATGGCGGTTTCCTGTACCGCCGGCAAGTGAACGCTGCGACCGGCCAGGTTATATTCCCGGTGGGCACCGGCGCGGGCAGCTACACACCGATGGCGTTGCGTTACAGCGGCGCGGTGGCGGGCAACTTTGCCGCGAGAGTGTTCGACAACGTATACGCCAACGCGCAGACCGGGCCGTTGCTAAATGACAACCGCGTGCTGAAAACCTGGCACATAACGCATGCCCGCCCCCAGTCCGGCACGCAAACGATCGTATGGCTCCAGCACAATCCCCCGGAAGAAGATGCCGGTTATGCGGCGAATGCGGACAGCAGCTTTGTGACACGATACGATGCCGTCACAGGCTGGGATACCGTAAGGCCCGCAGGCTTTACACGTTCAGGCACCTTTACCACAGGCCAGCCCGTGGCGCAGGCTGCCATACATACACGGAGTTTTTCCGCGGTGAACAACCTGTTCCTTTCCCTGCTCACCAAAACCAGACCGCCCATACCCAGGTTCTCCATATCGCTGATATTCGATGCCTTCAGGAGAGACATCCGCTGGGTGCAAACCACCTGGCTTACCCTGCATGAATTGAATGTGCTCCATTATGAGCTGGAGCGCAGGCGCGAGAACGAAGTTGATTTCCGCACCATCGCCATCGTACCCCCGCAAACGCCCACCGGCACCAGCCAGGTGAACCGGAGTTACCAGTACCTGGACGATAACTATTATGACAACTGGAGTTATTACCGGCTGAAGACCGTCAGTCGCAACGGGGACAGTGCTTACTCCCCTATCCGCGCCGTGCCGAACTATTATGAGATCACCGTATCCCCCAATCCAAACAGGGGACAGTTCAACGTAAGCCTCTTCGGCGTACGCAACCTTATCAGGATGGAAATGTTCGACATGAGCGGCAGGCTGATGGGTAAAACGCAGATCAGCGTTACCAACACGCAGGTATCCGTACCCAATCTCGCGTCCGGCATGTACATACTGGTGTTCTACGATACGGACAACAATAACATGATCATCGACCGGCAGAAAATAGAGATCATCAAATAACAAAATAAGCCGCCCGGAAACCCGGGCGGCTTATTCTCCATGATATGATTCTACTCGATCAATCCTAAAGCTTTTAATCTCGCCGCCGCTTCTATCAGCATGGCGCCGCTCAGCTGTGTGCTCAGGTCCGTCGTGGTCACTACGCTCGTCCATTTAGGCCCGAAAATGATCGCGGGGCGGGACGTACCCTGCGTCCACAATGTTTCTGCATTCAGCTTCAGGAAGTTTACAAACTTTGTTTTGTCTGTGGCGCTGATGTTGCCGTCTGTGATCAGCAGCATAAGGTTCCGCACCAGTATGCCTTTGAACAGGCCGCCATCTCCCCCGCCTTCATCCTTCATGATATTGCCTTGCGTGAGATCCCCGGTCAGTGAATTATTGGCCGTCCTGAGCGCGTCATTCAGGTACACGGCCTCGCCGGTGATCTTGTACAACTCCACGCCTGAGCCGATGTATACGCCCTGGTTGTAGGTAAACTTCCAGTCTTTGTTCGTACCGTTTCCATCCAGCCCGTCCCATACCAGGCCGGTGGCGGGGTCTACAAGATTGGTCTTTTGCCATTGATAGATCTTTTTGGCCCAGTCCAGGTCTGCCGCCTGTTGGTTCAGCTGGTAGAGCCTCGCGGCGATGATGCAGGCCGGCGCATTGGCGGGCGTGTTTTTGTTCTGCCGGTTTTTGTTCCAGTAGATGCCCCCGCCCCAGGTTTCGTCCCAGCCGGTTTTGATATCCGTCCACAGGAGTTCAGCGGTGGTTTTATATTTCGCGTCGCTGGTCACTTCGTAAGCGCGGATGCAGGCCAGGGCCAGCCATTCCATATCATCGTAATAATGATTGATATAACTGTTGCCGTTTTTTACGCGGATGCCTTCCAGCAGGTCGTCCATACGGGTTTTCACCTGCGGGTCGTTCGTACGGATGAATGCGTCCACCAATACGTCCAGTGCATGTGCGTTTCGCCAGTAGTGGAAGTCGGGTTTGCCGGCGCTGTTTTCGTTATAATATTTGCCGCCCTGGTTGTAGAAGTTACCCATCAGGGATACATACGCGGAATCAGCATTTTTCGCCCAGTTCTGGGAGACGGGCTTTTTCCCTGCGCCCGGGCCCGGCCCGTCGTCCACCGGCTCTTTCAGGCAGGCTCCCAGGGAAGTGATCAAAGCGGCGCAGATGAATAGTTTGAACGGTATGTTCATAAAGCGTCTTTATTTTATGATGATTTCGTGCGTGTAGTTTTTGTCCGTGTAAAAGAACAGGTTTACATCGCAGTTTTTAGTATCCACTTCCGTTTTGAACTTATAACAATAGTTCCAGCGGTCGTTGTTCGTAATGGCCTTCAGCTCGTAAAAAGAAGGCGGCGTGGTGCTGGTGGGACGGTTATTGTCCTGGTTCGAGCTGCCTATCCATTCATCGCTTTCCGTGCCGGCGGCGTTTTTCACGCGCATCCGGAATTTATAACGCTCGTCCCGGCCCCATGACTCCTGCCTGAACGTAATGTTTTTATCCGTGGCGCCCCACTTACCCGCGCCTGCATAGGCGGTTTCGAAAAGGAACTTGTCATCAGGGGCGAACCAGAGGCCGATGCTCAGTATCTCGGTAGCGGTGGCGGTAGCATTATTGAAGTCCAGGCGGATGCGGATTGCTTTGGTGCCTCCCGCGTGCGTGCTTTTCCCTTTTTCTTTCAGCAGTTCCCCGTCCATATAAAAGTTATTCGGCGTACCGGTCTTGCGGTCGATGAATTCGAAGGTGCCGTCTTTCAGCGAGGTGTATATTTCAAACACACCCGCGGTCAGCATCTTCATTTGTAATGCATTCGCGGTGGCGTCCCCCGCTTCGGTAGCGGTGCCGGTCAGGAATACGTCCACGGGTATTTCCGCAAAACCAGCGGGCCTTTCCAGTTCAATGGTCCTGGTTTCCGTGGAAGGCTGGATATTAAACCCTTTACTGGAGGACACATTCCATTTCAGCTTGCCAAGGCCCAGCGCGGGAATGCCTGCTTTGGCGGCCAGCGTGTTCAGGTCCTTGTGGCTGAGGGTGAGTTTGTTCTGGATACCGCCGCCGTCCGAGGCGATGCGTGCCAGCGGTGCGCTGAAGTCGCCGGATTCTTTGTCGAACACTACTTCGTAGAGCACGAGCGAACCGTCTTCCGCGCGGGCCTGGTCCCACTCGAAGCTTACCGCAGCACTGGTGGCGGGCTGCAGCTTGGTGAATTTGTTATTGACCGGGGCGGTGAGCCGCTCCACCGGCTTCAGGTTCGTGTTGAGGGTATAGTCGTCCTTTTTGCAGGCCGTCATGAAGAGGGCGAGCAGGGAAAATGTTATTGCGGTGAAATATCTTTTCATAACATGAGTTTATTGTTGTGATTCTTACCATCCGGTATTCTGGCCGAGGTTTTTGTTCTGGTCGCTTTCAAAAGTAGGTACGGGCCAGAGGTAATGTTTCGGGCTGGTGAACGTCCTGTTTTCCACGATGATATATCCGTTGGGATCGCGGTTAAAAGCGCCGCCGCTTACTTTGATGCCTCTCACCGGTCTGTTCAGCACGGCTTCCGCAATCTTCCAGCGGCGGATGTCAAAGCTGCGGAGACCTTCAAAAGCCAGTTCCGCCCTTCTTTCCCTGCGCACTACATCACGGAGCAGTTCTTTGGTGCCCCCGGGGAATTCCGTGGCGGTTGCTTCCGTAAAGCCGGCGCGTACGCGCAGCAGGCGGACGGTCCTGTTCCAGGCAGCCGCATCCAGCGTGCCCAGTTCGTTCAGCGCTTCGGCGTACATCAGCAGCACGTCCGCGTAGCGGAGCACCGGCAGGTTGAGGGTGGAATTATAATTGGAGGCGGTCACGTCGTAGAACTTCCGGAAATAATAACCGGTGGGTGAAGCACCCTGGTCGTCCACGCTGTTGGTGGCCGGCACGGAGCCGGGCTGTGTCAGGATAGTCTGCACTTTGTTCTCAAAATCGGTAATAGTGGCGCCGTGATAAATGATCGCCGCGGCGAAGCGGGGATCGCGGTTCACATACGGATTGTTTTCGTTATACCCGGAGCCGGCTTCCCTGATGCCTTTGCCGTTCAGCATGATATAATCGTCCACCAGGTCCTGCGTGGGCACCAGTGTGCTACGGAGCAGCGCTACGGTTTGCGGCAGGAAGCTGCGTTGTGTGCCATACGTTCTGCCGCCGCCATACTGCAGGTCGAGGATGGTTTCGCTGTTGAACTCATAGGCGGGAAGGAACAGGTTGCTATAACTGCCCAGCAATGCGTAAGTACCGTTTTGCGTGGTATTTAACAACAGCTCGCATTCTTTCCTCGCTTCATCCCATTCGCTGTTGAACATCCTTACCCGGGCGCTTAGCGCAATCGCTGCACCGCGGGTGATGCGGCCACGGTATTTTTCCGCATACGCGGTATTGACGGGCAGATCGTTCCTGATCGCGGCCAGCTCGCTCAGCACAAAACTGATGATCTCCGCCTTGGAGGTGCGCCCGATCGTTTTGGATTCCTCGATGGAGATCAGGTTCGTGTAAAATGGCGCATCGCCAAACCAGTCCGCCATATTAAAGTAGGAATATGCCCGGATGAACCTTGCTTCGGCAATGATGCGCGCTTTCAACGCCCCGTCCATGGAAGGCACCCGGTCTATATTCAGGATCACGTTGTTGCATTTGCGGATGGCGCTGTAGCGGTAGCTCCATTCCCCGCGTACCCTGCCGATGGAAGGATCGTAGCTGCCCGCGGCTATGAGCGATACACCGTTGAAACCCGTGCCGGATACAAAGGCGTTGTCACTGAGGGCTTCATCTCCGAAGAAATGGCCGTCATCCGACATATTTTCGTAGCAGCTGGTGAGCGCGTCCAGCGCATCCTGCGCGTCGCGCCAGTAGGCTTCGTCTGTGAACTCGCGCGTGTTTGGCTGGTCCAGTTTACGGCAGCTGAACAATGAGGCGGTACACACCAGTATGAACAATATTTTTTTCATCCGTTGATATTTTTTTAGGTCTGATGAAACCTTGCATGATGCCCGGTTTCATCATTAACCTGTTTATCAGAATTTGATATCCAACCCGAATGCGAACGTTGCGGCATTGGGATAGTTACGGCCTGCGATGGCGTTGTAATTGCTGAAACCCAGCTTGTCATCGTACTGTGTGAACTCAGGGTCCACTCCCAGTTCCCGGAACCTTCTCGGCGTAAACGTGAGCAGGTTCTGGCTGGTGAAGTACAGGCGTGCGCTTTGGATCTTCACAATGCCGGTGACGGATTTTGGCAGACTGTAGCCCAGCTGGAGGTTCTTCAGGCGCAGGTATTTGGAATCAAACATCCAGTAGTCCGAATAAGCGAAATTGTTGGCGTTCGCCGTACCGATGGTAAGCCGCGGGTACGAGGCGCCGGGGTTCATGGGCGTCCAGCGGTCTATGTGCTGTACATATGCATGATCTTCGTTGTTGTGAAAGGCTTCCACGATGTCCCCTCTCAGGAACTGCGAGCGCCTGCCCACTCCCTGCCAGAACATGGTGAAATCCCAGTTCTTCCACACAGCGTTGTAGGTGAACCCGAAAGTGTAACGCGGGAAAGGATTCCCGAACACGTAACGGTCGTCCGCATCTATCACACCATCCTCGTTCCGGTCTATGTAACGGACGTCGCCGGGCTGTACCTGCTGGTTGTAAGCAAACGGTACTTTAGGCGCGTTTTTGATATCATCCAGGTTCTGGTAAAGACCATCCGAGCGGTAACCGAAGTAAGAAGCGATAGGGAAACCTTCGCGGATGATGTATGCGTAGTCCGCGCCACGGATGGATTCCTGCCCGAAGCGGATCACCCGGTTCAGGTTATCGGATAAATTGGCGCCTACGGTGTGGCTCACCGGACCGGTGCGGCCGCGGTAGTTCACGGTCAGTTCCCAGCCTTTATTTTCCACTTCACCCACGTTTTGCAGGCTGGAGCCGATGCCGGCAGTGCCGGGCACTTCCTGGGTAAGGTAGATGCCGGTGGTGCGTTTGTTGAAGAAGTCGAAACTGGCGCTGAGTTTGTTGTTGAAGAAATCAACATCCACGCCGTAGTTGCTCATGGTGGAAATTTCCCACTCCAGCAATTCGTTGTAGGGTGTAAAGTCCGCGCCGGGATTGGCGGTGTTGTTGAACGGGTATTTGTTCGGGTTGAGGTTCACGCGCGCCTGGTAGTTGAAGCCCCCGATATTGGAGTTGCCCACCTGGCCCCAGCTGTACCTGAACTTCACATTGCCGAAACGGTCGCGGAAGTTCTCCAGGAACATTTCGTCCGTTGCGCGCCAGCCCAGTGAGAAGGCGGGGAAGAACTGCCAGCGGTGGCCGGGCGCCAGTTTGCTGGACCCGTCGTAACGCCAGGTGAACTCCGCCAGGTATTTGTCTTTGAACACATAGTTCAGGCGGCCAAAAAGGGAGTTGAGCGCGAAAAGATTGGGATTGACAATACTGTTGTAAGTGCCGATGGTGGCGTAGTCCAGCGTGCCGTCCGGTTTGGGGATGTATCCTCCGCCGATCGTCCAGTCATCGTCCAGGTTCGTACCGGCGTAGCGGGTGGCGCTGAAACCGTAATATTCGTTCACCGCATCACTGCGCACGCCTACCTGGGCTTTTACATAATGTTTGCCGAAGGTATTTTCGTATTCAGCCGTGGCGTATACGTTCGTGGCCAGGTCTTTGTACTCGGCCTGCGCCTGTACGTTGTTCACCGGCGGGTTCGCCGTAGTATAATAAGGTGCGTAGCTGTATTTATTGACGCGTGTTTTATAGTTTTTGATGGAATAAGTGCCTGAAGCGTTCAGGTTTACCGTAAAGTGATTCGCGGGAGTGATGGTGATGTTCAGCCCGCCCAGCAGGTTGTCCCACTCTTCGCGGTTATACCCTCCCAGCGCCAGCTGCGCGATCACGTTGTTACTGTTCAGCGAAGGCACTACATAGTTGCCCAGTGAATCTTTCACCGGGTAAATGCGCGGGGTGCGGATGGCATCGCGGATGAGGAGCCCGATGTCCGCCACCTGTTTGTTGTAGAAGGATTTGGTGTAGGCGAGGTTCATATCCACCTTCACATATTTGCTCACATCCACGGAAATATTTGCGCGGGCATTGTAACGTTTATAGTTGAAGTCAATGTCCGAGGGAATGTATTTGTTCTGCAACATATTCCCCTGGTTCACATAACCCAGCGAAAGCAGGTAGCTGCTGCTTTTGCCGCCGCCGGTGAGGCTGAGGCTGTGGTTTTGCTGCGGCGTGTATTTGCGCAGCATTTCCCTTACATAAGCCGGTTCCGAACCCCTGTTTTCCCAGTAGGAGATATGCTCGGGCGTGTATTGCGGCGTTTTGCCGGAGTTCACCAGCGCTTCGTTTTTCAGCGTCATGAATTCCCAGCCTTCCACCTGGCGCGGCAATGCGGTGGGCATCTGCCAGCCGTACATGCCGTTGTACTGAACGGAAGGTTTATCATCCTTTTTCCCTTTTTTGGTGGTGATGTAGATCACGCCGTTCGCGGCCTGTGAGCCGTAGATGGCGGAAGACGCGGCGTCTTTCAGCACGGAAATGCTTTCCACATCATAGGGGTTCAGGTTGCGCAGACCTTCGTTGCCCGCCTGTACTCCGTCAATAATGATGAGGGGGGCATTCCCGGTAAGACTGCCCACACCACGGATATTCAGCACCATGGCGGCGCCCGGTTCAGCGGTATTTTGCTGGAGCGTAAGGTTCGGCGCGGTGCCCTGCAATGCCTGGAACATGTTGGATACCGGCCTGCTTTCAATGTCTTTGGTAGAGATAGTGCTGATAGCGGCGGTCACCTGTTTTTTGCGCTGGGAACCGTATGCGGTGATCACCACTTCGCTCAGTTCTTTGGAATCGGTGGTGAGCAGGATGGTAATGCTGGTGCGGCGGCTGATGGGCACGGCGGCAGGAAGAAAACCAACTGAAGTGCAGAGTAATGTACCGTCTGTTGCCGAATCGGGGATCTTTAATGTGAAATTACCTTGTTCGTTGGTAACAGTGCCGATAGTAGGAGCACCTTGCAGGCGAACATTTACACCAGGGATACCTTCACCGTTATCACTCACCACCCGACCGGATATGGTCACGTCGTCCTGCTGTGAATTTACGGTGCTGGCGGCGTTTCCCTGTTTCAGGATGATCTTGTTGCTGATCAGCTCGTAGCGGATGGCCAGCGGGGAGCATATCATCTCCAGCACTTCTTCGAGCCTTTTGTCCTTTACATTGAGGGTGATCTTCCTGGCGGCGGGTATCTCGTCGTTCGAGAATACAAATACATACGCCGTCTGCTGTTCGATCTTTTCGAGCACATCGGTGAGCCGGGTGTCTTTTACCTGGAGGCTGATGCGCTTGTCCAGCGGTTTCTGGGTTTCCTTTGCCTGTTGCGTTCCTGTTGTGCCGGTGTTGGCCGCGTAAATATGCTGCGCTTGAAGGCCGGGCAGGCCCATCACGGTAAGGCATATGCATAACATCAGGAACAACGAACGGAAAGGCCCCACGTTAGGTTGTGGTCTTTCTTTCATAACGGTAGCGAAATTGATTTATTAACTATTTTGATTGACGTGGTTACTCACCGATCAGCAGGGTGCTGTCCGTGACTTTGTATCTGAACTGCCTGGATTTCGCCAGGTAATATAAAATGTCCTGCAAATTATTGTTCTGGAATGATCCGGTCATCCGGAAATACCGTGGCCCCTCCGATTCAAAAATGACTTTTTTCCCAAAGGTCCGTTCCAGCTCGCGGCAGATATCCTCCAGCGATGCATCGCGGAATACAAGGCGGCCTTCGGTCCATGCTTTATCGTCCTGGCCTGAAGTGTTTTCTTTTACAATATCATCCGCGGTATGGCGATAGGTTACTTTCTGATCGGGTGTGATATAAAAGGTGTCCGGCGGCTGGTTGCTATTCTCGTATTTCGGTATAAAGGCTACTTTCCCGGTGGTGACGGAGGTTTGCACCGGCTCATTGTCATACGCACGCACGTTGAAAGAAGTGCCTAACACCTGTACCGTGCCTTTGGCGAGGTGAACGATAAAAGGGCGCTCCTGGTCCTTCGCTACTTCAAAAAATGCTTCGCCGCTGAGGTATACTTCGCGGCTCGTGCGCGAAAACACTTCCGGGTAAGAAAGCCTGCTTTCCGCATTCAGCCATATTTTACTGCCGTCCGCCAGTTCTATCACCGCGCGGGTAGCCTTGCCGTTCTGCCGGTTGAGCCATTGCGCCGTGTCCTGCACAGCCTGTGCGGTGGGTGCGGATGTAGCGGGAAGATCGTGCCGGGTGTAAAGGAACACCGCGATCAATGCCGCTACGGCGGCAGCGGCTGCGGTATACAAGGGCCATCTGCGGCGGCCGGGTGATTCCTGCCACATTTCGGAATTATATGCGGATGAAAGGCCGTCCCCTGTACGTATCCGGTCCAGCGTTTTTTCCAGCGCCTGCTCCGTGTCCGCAGAAGACTGCCCTTCAGGCGCGGAGAAATACTGCTGGAGAAACTGGTAGCGTTCTTTCAGGTCTTCCTGTTGCAACAGCTCTTCCAGTTCTGTCAATTCAGCCGGCGTAGCTTGCCCTGCCAGTTTCCTGGCCACCAGTTCTATGAATTGTTCTTCGTTGATCATCATTGTGCTGTTGTAGTATAAGGACAGGCGGAATGCAGGAATTACGTACAGGAAATAAAAAAATATTCCCCCTCCCCGTAATGCGCTGAATATCACACCATCCAGGCCGGTCCCAATATTGTTTTCCCCGCCACCCCTTACCCATCCCTTAACCTTTTGATAATATGCCCCGGGTATCTTTATCCCGCAAGCCACCTTATTTTTCGGCAACGCAGGTAAAAGAACGGACGGCACATGGCAGCAGGCACTCAAAACGATACAGTATTATGGCAGCAGGTGAAACAGGGCGACCGTTCCGCTTTCGACCTTGTGTACCACCGGTATGCGCCGCCTCTTTTTGCAATGGCGTACAAGCATATCCGTAGCAGGGCCGATGCGGAGGATATTATCCAGGAAGTGTTCCTGGATATCTGGGAAAAGAGGATGGACATCACTATTCAACAATCCCTCTTCAATTACCTGTACAGCGCGGTACGCTACCGTACGTTGCGGTATATTAAAGTAAACAACGCCCGCCCGGAAAGCCTGGACCTGTTCACAGAACTGCTCAATGATCAAACCGGGGCCGCTACCCACCCTGAAGTATATACGGCCGGGAAGATCCGCAGCATCGATACCTCCGTGGCCGGTGAAATAGCCGGGCTCCCGGAGCAGATGAAAAAAGTATACCTGCTGAACACGGAGGAAGGCATGAGCATCCAGGAGATAGCGGAGCGCCTGCTGATCTCCCCGCATACCGTCAGAAACCATCTTTCTAAAGTGCGCAAACGCCTGCGCCATGTTGTATCCAGGCTCACCTCCCTTTTTTTTTCCCTCCTGCTTTCACTGGCCCCCGCCTGTTTCCTGCTTTTCTAAGGCCACTCCCCCGCCAATATTACCAAATCATTAACTCCGTTTTCCGGAGTAGTCAGCTTTTGCATTTCTTTCTCTATCCTCATGAGGGGTGCCCCCGGCATCGCTGCGAACAAAGAAAGTATTATGCATACAGAACAACGTTTCAGGGAACTGTTAGACCGGTATATCGCCGGTAACTGCACGCCGCAGGAAAGGGCCATCATCGAAGAATGGTTTGAAAAAGGCGGCGATGTAAGTAAAGCGGACCTCCACCTTAGCCCGGACGATACATCCCGGCTGCTGGCGAACATTCACCACCTGCAGGACGAACCATCCGTGCACCGCATGGCCGAACCCCGGAAACTGCCCCTCCTGCGGGCCTTACCGCGCTGGCGTTCGGTGGCCGTATGGGCCGGTATATTGCTTGCCGTTGGCCTGGGTATCCGCCATGCCGGAAAGATCAGGGATGTATTCAGCGGCAGTGAAAGCCCGGTTGTGTTCCTGGCGCTCGTTACGGGCAAAGGAGAAATTAAACAGGTGACCTTGCCGGACGGCTCGGTGGTATTGCTCAATGCCAACTCGAAACTGGATTATCACCCGGATTTTGCCGGTCACCGCCAGCTGCGTCTTTCAGGCGAAGCATTGTTCACCGTCACCCGCGACGAAGCCCATCCCTTCACTGTACTCACCGGCGACAGCCTGACCACCACCGTATTGGGAACAGCCTTCAATATCAACAGCTATGACAAGGGGGAAGACATCCGCATCAGCGTGGTATCCGGCAAAGTGGCCGTCTCGAAACCGGGCGGCGCGCTGGGTACGCTCACCAGAGCACAGGCCATCCGTTATCATAAAGCCGGCAAAAATTTCGCCGTCTCGCACAACGTAGCCACCGAAAATATTACCAGCTGGTCCAGGGGAGAATGGGAATATGAAAATCTCCGGTTCAGCGACCTGGCCCTTTTGCTTGAAAACCAGTATGGAATCACCCTCACCTCACGGCTGGGGCAAAAGGAATTGCAAACGAATGTCAGCATCAACTTTTCCAGGAAACAACCGGCCAACGAGATCATGGAAGTGTTTTGCGGCTTTGCGGGCTGCCGCTTCCGGGTGCTGAGCGCAACCGCGATAGAGATTTATTAACCGCCATAAAAGCAAAAGCCCTGCTCAGAACAGGGCCAATGCCATTTTTCAATTGTAAAAACAAAAGTAAAAAACGAAGTTATGCTACTAAAATGGTTGAAACAACTACCGGGAAGATTATTTGCCCTCCCGGTGCTCACCATGCTGCTGCTCCTGCCGCCTGCAATTACCCGGGCGCAGGAAGCCCGGTATTCGGTAAAATTTGAACAGGGAAGCCTGGAAAAGGCGCTGAGCCTGCTTCGGAAGATTACCGGCACCAGTATCGCCTACAACCTGGAAGAGATCAACGGCGCCGTCGTTCAGCCATCGGAATACAGCAAAAGGACGGTGGAACAGATCTTAACCGGGCTGCTCGCGGATATTCCCTTTGATGCCGAGAAAAGAGGTACGGCCTGGCTCGTAAAGAAAAACCCCGGTAAACAGACGCAACCGGCGCCCGTTCCCAAAAAGAGCCCCGGCATCATCACCGGGAAGATCATGGATGAAGAAGATGCCCAGCCCCTCCCTGGCGTTACCATCCGCATCGGCGGCAAAGGCGTTACCACGGACGAGAACGGCATTTTTACCCTCAGCCTGCCCAAAGGGCAATATGAAGCGGAAATTTCTTCCGTTGGTTATGGCAATAAAAAGATCACAGAAATTACGATAAAGGATGATGAAATTTTTACGCTCGACATTCCGCTGAAAAGATCAAAAGGCCAGCTGGGTACGGTGACCGTATCTTCCCGGCGCATCAAAGAAACCGGCTCCATTGCCGCCATCATCACCGAGATCCGGGAGGCGGACGCCGTGGTGAGCGGCATCTCCAGGGAGCAGATCAGCCGCAGCCAGGACAGGGACGCCGCCGAGGTAGTGCGCCGGATTCCCGCGGTAAGTGTGCTGAACAACCGTTTTATTGTCGTGCGCGGCCTTCCGCAGCGATATAACACGGTGATGCTGAATGGCACAACCGCGCCAAGTTTCGAGGCGGACAGCCGTGCCTTTTCTTTTGATATTATGCCCAGCGGTATGATAGACCGGATCATGGTATACAAAACCGCAATGCCAGAACTGCCCGGTGATTTCGCGGGCGGCCTGGTAAAAGTGTATACCACGGGTATGCCGGTAAAAAACTTCTTCAACGTGTCTTTTCAAACCTCGTACAGGCAAGGCACTACTTTAAAAGAATTCTACGAACAGCCCCAGGGCGGCAAATCCTGGCTGGGATATGACGATGGGACCTACAATCTGCCAACCGCATTTAAAAACGCGAGAGATGCGAACGGGCGCATAGACCTGCTGCCGGTTGAGCAACGCCGTAGCCTCACCAAACTGGTGAATAACAACTGGGAAGCCGGACAAAAAAATGCGCCGATGGATACCCGCCTGAATATTGACTTTGCCCGCCGCTTCTCCCTGGGCAACGATGTGCAGCTCGGTGTTGTGTCCGCGTTCAGCCACTCGAACACCTACCGCTACCAGGTCATCCTGCGAAACACCGGTAAGTATATCGGCGGTACGGACGATGTGATAGGCGATGAAACATTCACCCGGGAGTATACTTTCTCAGACCAGGCTTATGAGCACGCCGTCCGGCTGAACGGCCTGGTGAATCTTTCACTGGCCATAGGCGCCAATCACACGATTGAATTTAAAAACCTGTATACCCACCTGGGCAGTTCGGCGCACGTCAACCGGTCCGGCATCGCCGGCCCGGAGGCCTCAGATTCTGATGAAGGGTACATGGCCCAGAAAGTATTTACGAATACCTACAGGGGCACTTACCTGGGACAATTAAGCGGGAATCATAAGTTTTTTAATAAAAAAACAGAGATCAGCTGGCTGCTGGCGTACAACCAGACAAAATACACCGATCCCGATCAGCGCAGCAGGGAATTTTCCGCTGATACGGCCATTTATTACGGCGATTATTCCATGAGAGAACGTGAGCTGAACCATGACATCGTGTCCATTGCAAACCGTGGCCGCCAGTACATTACCCTTCCCGATACCGCCAAAACCTTCGGGCTGGACATTACTCAGCATTTCGAATTCCTCGGCATTACCCCGCAGCTGAAAGCCGGCATTTTTGTGGAAGACAAAGGCCGTACGTTCGAGTTTATACAACTCGGGTATCTTAAAGACGAGCCCCGGTACGGTCCCGGATACGTGGTGGGCGAGAACTTTGGCCGCCAAAACAGTTATACAGCTTCTAACCGTTTACAGGCGGGATATCTTTCCGCGGAGATTCCCATCAGGTCATGGAAAATCAGCGGCGGCGTCAGGATAGAAAAAAACACGCAGGAGCTTCACACTTTTGCCTGGGAAACCACCGGCGATCTCGCCAAGGAAAAAATCGATCTGCACAAGGAGCACACCAGCGTGCTGCCATCCGTCAATATCACTTACAACCTGAACAGTACCAGCCTTGTGCGGGCCGCTTATTCGAAAACGCTGAACCGCCCCGAATTCAGGGAAATAGCCAGCTTCTTTTATAAAGATTATTACACCGGCAGAATGGCCTACGGCAACCCCAACCTGAAAACACAAACGGATATCAGCAACCTGGACCTGCGCGTGGAGCACTATCCCGGTCCCGGAGAAATGATCAGCCTCGGCGTTTTTTACAAAGAATTTAAAAACCCGGTAGAGTTCTATTATTATGTTGGCACCAGCAGCCGTAATAATTTCCAATGGGGCAATGCCGAATCCGCGAAAAATTATGGCGCGGAACTGGACATCGTTTTGAGCCTGGACCGTTTCTTTTCGGACAGGAACTGGGCATCCAAACAACTGCAAAAACTCTCTGTTCTCTTTAATGCCGCCTATGTGCACAGCAGGGTGAACCTTGGATCAAGAGCGGGCATACAGGACAAAGAAAGGCCCATGTACGGGCAATCGCCTTACCTCGTCAACGGCTCCATCAATTATACCGATGAAGATAAAGGGCTCAAACTGACCGCTTCCTACAACGTGATCGGCAAAAGGCTTTTCGGGATCGGCAACACAGACTACCCCAGCATTTATGAAATGCCCCAGCACCTGCTCGACCTGACCTTTTCAAAGAACCTTTCAAAATCATGGGAACTGAAAGGAGGCATCCAGAACCTGCTGAATGCCCGCAGCATGCAATTACAAGACGTTAACAGGGATGGCAAATACAAGGCGTCCGAAGGCGCGTTCGATGCCGTTGACAACCTGTACCAGTCATCGTATGAAGGCACCTACTTCACGCTGGGGGTGGGTATCAAGTTATAATGCAATAAAACCAGACAAATGAAAACGAATAAAGTAATAAAACTGGCAGGCATCTTAATGATACTTGCTTTGATCATAGGCGGTTGCGCCAAACAGGAACCTGTTTTTGATTTCATAGAAAAGCCCGTTCCCGGTCCTCCTCCCCCGCCGCCGCTGTCAAATGACCTGAAGAACGTAACGTTTAATTATAACGGGACTGAACTGAAAACCAGTATGATCGCCCAACGGACATTTGATCCTTATGGTGCGCCCTCCGCATTCCACCGTTATCGTACCGGCTTTGAGCTGGTTGTGCGCCTGGATGACAACAACAACCGGGATAGTTATCAGAAGCTGCAGGTTCAATTTCCCCTGAATGAAAAGGGAGAGCCCGTTCCCGGAAAATACACGATTACCAATAACGCCGTAATGGAAGGCGGGGATGTGAACATTAAATACACCAAAGGAAATACCAGCGATGTCTTCCCCGATGCCAATTTCAGTACGGGCAAAGACAATTTTATTTTTGATATGGCCCTAAGACTGGAAGTGTTTGATACGGCCACCCACGTGGTAGCGGGTTATATAGACGATCTGAGCATCAGGAACAAAATCAATCCTGCCAAAAGAACAACTTTTAAAGGCCTTGGGTTTACGCTGACCTATAACCATATGGAGATCTACCTCAATGATACTTTGTCTTTTGAAGGAACTACCGATGCCAATAGTACCTGGTACTTCGGGAACGCTGTTGCTATGTTGAACGGGGCTTCATCGGCCTCTCCATTCATTATGTCCGCCATGGCGTTTAACATCACGGAATTTACCGGAGTGGGAAGTTACGCTTACAAAACCAATACCGATGACCTTTCTTATGGCCCGAACGCCAATATTACCATAAACGAAGGTTCAGGCATCGGGGAATTGGATGGATATATATCGCCGGCTATATTTCCCGTGGATGATCATACGATCACAGTGGAAACTTATATAGAAAACGTGCTGATAAAAGGAACATTGTCCGCGGCCAAAGCGCAGCTGTGGGGCAATAATACGGGCGGCTATTATCCCAGTGACATTATTGTAACCAGGCCGCCTTTCAAATTGACAGGGTCCTTTTTCCAACGCCAATTGTAACCCTATCCCTATATCTATTACCTGTTGCCGGTGTGTCGTAATAAACGCACCGGCAATTTCTTTTTTTAAGGGGTATTTTTCTTTTTTCCCGGTTTCACGGAAAGGAACGGCGCAATCGCTTCATTGAGCCTGCGGATAGCCCGGAAAAGCTGCGTCTCCACCGTCCTGGGGCTGATGTTGAGGATCACGGCCACATCCTTGTAGCGGAAACCTTCATCGCGGATCAGCCGGAATACTTTGCGGCACTGGTCCGGCAGGCGGTTCACCTCCTGGTCCAGCTTCAGGTGCATTTCTTTCCATTCCATTTCCTTTTCAGGGTCCGCGGGGGAGCTGAGCTGTGCCTGGCCATTGTCCAGCGGGGTAATACGCAGGGCGGAAAATTGTTCGAGATAGTTGAGGGAGTGGTTTTTTACGGCCACGAAAAGATATACTTCCAGGTTTGCGATATGCTCCAGTTCTTTGCGGCGGTTCCAGAGTTTCACAAACACGTCCGACACGATCTCTTCGGCCGCTTCGCGGGAGTTGACGTATTGGATACAGAACCGGAGCAGGCGGTCATACAGCAGCCGGAACAGGGCGGAGAATGCCTGTTCATTTTCGCAACGTGCAATTTGGAGCTGTAGCTCCCTGATTTTGGCGTGGATGGCTGTCATGTCGCTTAAACCCTCTTGGCCGGCTGCCCCTTTTTAACGGGCTATACACCGGCTTGTTCTGATAGGACAGGTATTTTAGGAAAATTACGTACAAATCGCCGGATTTTTTTTGAACCGCCGGCAGATTCGCTGTTTCCCCGCCATATTTGCCCTGTTTAATCCCCGATAACCCATTTACGACACAAAGCCCTTCTGCCTCACTGACCTATAGTCTTCCTATATTTGTAACATGATCCAACAGGTTACCACCCAGGACTTTCCCGAGTTAACAGACGTTTGGGAGGCCTCTGTACGCGCCACCCATCATTTCCTCACCGAAGCGGACATTCAGTATTTCAGGCCGCTGATCCTGGAGCAGTACCTGTATGCGGTGGACCTTGCCTGCGTGAAGGACGAAGCCGGCAAAATCACGGGCTTCATTGGTGTGGCGGATGGAAAGATAGAAATGCTGTTCATTCACCCCGCCGCAAGAGGCCAGGGCATCGGGAAAGCCCTGCTGCAATACGCCATCATAGAAAAGGGCGCCACCAGTGTGGATGTGAACGAACAGAATGAACAGGCCGTAGGATTTTACCTGCATTCCGGATTCAGGGTGACCGGGCGCTGCGAAACGGACAGCCTGGGGAAACCCTTCCCGTTATTATTTATGGAACTGGGATTCAAAATCCTGTAATTTAACAGCACATGCGGAAACTGATCTTCATTATCTGGTTGCTGACGGCCGCCATGCACTCCGGCGCCCAAACCACCTATTGCAACCCGCTTAATCTCGATTACGGTTATTGCCCGATCCCGAATTTTACGGAATGGGGAAAACACCGCGCTACCGCCGATCCTGTGATTGTCAATTATAAAGGTGACTTCTACCTGTTTTCTACCAACCAATGGGGATACTGGTGGAGCCCGGACCTGCTGAAATGGAATTTTGTATCCCGTAAATTCCTCAAACCCTGGCATAAAGTGTACGATGAGCTCTGCGCCCCCGCCGTGACTGTCATGGGCGACACCATGCTGGTCTTCGGCTCTACCTACAGCAAAAATTTCCCCATCTGGATGAGCACCGATCCCAAAAAAAACGAGTGGAAAGAAGCAGTCGATTCCTTTGAAATAGGCGGCTGGGACCCCGCGTTTTTCCCGGATGACGATGGGCGCCTGTATATGTACAACGGCAGCAGCAACAGGTATCCGTTGTATGGCGTGGAGCTGGACCGCAAAACGCTGCAACCCCTCGGCACCCGGAAAGAAATGTACCTGCTGGAAGACTGGCGGTACGGCTGGCAGCGGTTCGGCGAGTACCTGGACAATACCTTCCTGGACCCGTTCATCGAAGGCGCGTGGATGACCAGACACAATGGAAAATATTACCTCCAGTACGGTGCGCCGGGCACAGAATTCAGCGGCTACGCGGATGGTGTGGTCGTGGGCGATCATCCCCTCGGGCCTTTCACCCCCCAGCCCGATCCTTTCAGTTACAAACCCGGCGGATTTGCACGGGGAGCGGGGCATGGCGCCACGTTCCAGGACAATGCGCAAAAATGGTGGCATGTGTCCACGGTGGTCTTATCCGTTAAAAATAATTTCGAACGAAGGCTGGGCCTCTGGCCTGCCGGCTTTGACAAAGACGGGGTGATGTATTGCAATACCGCCTTCGGTGATTATCCGCATTACATCACGCAGGGCTTTACCAGCTGGATGCTGCTGAACTACAATAAACCCGTGGCCGTTTCTTCCACGCTTGGCGCATTCCTCCCAAACTATGCGACAGATGAAAATATCAAAACGTATTGGAGCGCCGCCACCGGTAATGCCGGCGAATGGATACAGACAGACCTTGGCGCGGTGAGCACCGTGCGCGCCATCCAGGTGAATTATGCGGACCAGGACGCGGAATTTCTCGGTAAACAGACGGGCATCTATCATCAATACAAACTCATGCATTCCACTGACGGAAAAAAATGGGAAATGCTCGTTGACAAAAGCCGTAACCGGACGGACGTGCCGCACGATTACACAGAATTGCCCAAACCTGTAAAAACCCGGTTCATCAAACTGGAAAATATCCATATGCCCACCGGAAAATTCGCTATCAGCGGGCTACGGGTATTTGGTGCCGGGCCAGGCAACAAGCCTGATACCGTGAAAAGTTTGATGGTCCTGCGTACAGAGAAAGACAAACGGAGCGCGTGGATCAAATGGGCGCCCAATGATTATGCCTATGCCTATAATATCTATTTCGGCACGGCGCCGGACAAGCTGTACAACTGTATTATGGTACATAGCAGCAACGAATACTACTTCAAAGGCATGGACCGTACGCTCCCTTATTATTTCTCGATCGAAGCGATCAACGAAAACGGTGTTTCCGCCAGAACCGCCGTGCTGCAATCACCATAAAAAAATCAGATACCGTATCATATACACACTCTCCCCCTGTAAATAATACCTCGCTTGGTTAAAAAAGTACAAGTAATAGGGAAAATCGCGGGAGGAAGGCTCGATTTATTTGTAGAATTTTATATTACCAGATTCTGTATCAACGAACATACAGCGGTATTCCATGAAATGAAAACAGAGAGCTAGAGATCCGTTAGATTATCCCTAATGGCGCACGTTATGAAGATTTATCACCTATAAAACTGATTCCTTAAACTACAGTCCATCGCGGGCTTTTTACTGGACCAATACTGCAAACGATTGCACAAGTAATTGCCGGCTACCGCCGGTGCAGGATTTTACATTTCAACCAAATATGAACTATGCGGCTGCATTCTTCCACTGAATGACGGCCCGGAAAACTGTACAAAAAAAGCACACATGAAAAGACTCCTCCTCATGCGCATTTGTTGCGTACTGGCATTGCTATTGCCATTACTGCAACAGAGTAAAGCCGCGCCCCCGCCTGCGGCGGCCATTTCCTTCAACAAGGAGATCAAAGGCCAGGTAACGGACAGCAGCGGCTCCCCCGTACCCGGCGCGACCATCCTTGTGAAAGGCAGTACCACCATCGGTACCACATCAGACATGAACGGGCGTTTTATCCTCGACGTTCCGGACAACACCCTCGTGATCGTCTTCAGTATGATCGGCTACGCCACACAGGAAGTGCCGCTGAATGGAAGAACCACCGTCAACGTAACCCTTGCCCCCGCAAATAACCAGCTGGGCGAAACGGTGATCGTTGCATATGGTAAACAGAAACGCGAATCCGTGATCGGCTCCATCACCAGCATCAATCCCGGCGAATTAAAAGTACCTTCCAGTAACCTTACCACGGCGCTGGCAGGCAGAATGGCGGGGATTATCGCTTACCAGCGGAGCGGTGAGCCCGGCCGCGACAACGCGGAATTTTACATCCGCGGCGCTACCACCTTCGGTTACAAAAAGGACCCTCTTATCCTTATCGATAACATCGAATATACCACCACCGAACTTGCGCGCCTGCAACCGGATGACATCGCCAGTTTCTCCATCATGAAAGACGCCACAGCCAATGCATTGTACGGCGCACGCGGTGCGAACGGCGTTATCCTCGTGACCACCAAACAAGGCCGTCCGGGTAAAGCAAAGATCAATATCAGGCTGGAGAATTCTTTTTCTTCTCCTACCCGCGACATTGAGCTCACCGATCCCGTCACCTATATGAAACTGCACAACGAAGCCGTGGCCACGCGTAACCCGCTGGCGCCACTGCCTTATTCGCAGGCTAAAATAGATTATACGGAAGAAGGAACGAATCCTGTGGTGTACCCCACTACGGACTGGCGCGAAATGCTCTTTAAAAAATCCACCACTACACAACGTGCGAACTTCAACGTGAGCGGCGGCAGCGACATCGCCACTTATTATATCTCCGGCGGTGTGAACAAAGACAATGGTATCCTGAAAGCGGACGACCGCAACAACTTCAACAACAACATCGATCTTAAAACATACAACCTCCGTTCCAACATCGAACTGCGTGTTACAAAATCCACTACGGTAATGGTACGCCTGAACGGTACGTTCGACGACTATAGCGGCCCTATAGACGGCGGCGAAAAACTGTTCTGGAAAATGCTGCACACCAGCCAAGTACGTTTCCCGGCCTATTACCCGAAGGATAACGAACATGCCTGGATCAACCACATCATGTTCGGCAACGAAGACCAGGGCCAGTACCTGAACCCTTATGCGGACATGGTAAAAGGTTACAGGGAATATTCCCGTTCGTTGATGGTCGCACAGTTTGAACTGAAGCAGGACCTTTCCAACATCATCACCAAAGGGCTTTCCCTCCGCGGTATGATGAACACGAACCGCAGCGCCTACTTTGAGCTGCAACGCCAGTACGTGCCTTTCTGGTATACCGTGGGCGCTTACGACAAACCGACGAACGAATACCAGATATACAACATCAATCCCGAAACCGGCACCGATTACCTGGGCTTTGTGCCCCGGGACAAAACGGTACAATCCGTATTCTACGGAGAGCTGGCGATGGACTACAACCGCACTTTCCAGAACAAACACAACCTGGCCGGCATGCTGATCTTCATTGCGCGCAACAGGCTGGAGGGAAACAATGCGGACGGCTTACAGAAGTCGCTCCCCGCTCGTAACATGGGCCTTTCCGGCCGCGCCACCTACGGGTACGACAACCGGTATTTCTTTGAAGCGAACTTTGGTTACAACGGTTCAGAACGTTTTTATAAAGCGGAACGTTTCGGCTTCTTCCCCACAGCGGGCGCAGCCTGGTACATCTCCAACGAAAAATGGTGGGACCCGTACAAATCCTTCATCCACAAACTGAAGATACGCGCGAACTACGGCCTGGTGGGCAACGACCAGATCGGTAATGAAGACGAACGCTTTTTCTACCTCTCCAACGTGAATATGAATGACGCGGGCAAAGGCGCACGTTTCGGCAATACCGGTTCTTATTCACGCCCCGGCATTTCCATTTCGCGTTACGACAACCAGGCCATCACCTGGGAAACCGCGAAGAACTCCACCTTTGGCCTGGAGATCGGCCTGCTGAAGAACCTGGAGATCATCCTCGAATATTTCACCGAGCACCGTACCAGCATCCTGATGAGCCGCGCATCCATCCCGAAAACGATGGGCCTGCAGGGCGCCACGCCCAAAGCTAACGTGGGCAGTGCTTCCAGCAAATCCTACGAAGCAACGCTGGATTACAACGCCAAAGTGAACAAGAACTGGTTTATATCCGCGAGAGGTACTTTCACCTTCGCCCGCAACCTTTACGAAAACTACGAAGAGCCGATGTACGAAGAGGCCTACCGCTACAGGAAAGGCCATTCCACCGCACAGCAGTGGGGCTTCATCGCGGAGCGCCTTTTTATTGACGACGAGGAAGTAAGAAGTTCTCCCACCCAGAGCTTCAACGGCTTTATCACCCGCGCGGGCGATATCAAATACAGGGATATCAATGGCGATAAGATCATCGATCAGCGGGATATGGTGCCCATCGGGTTCCCCAGCCGCCCCGAGATCAGTTACGGCATCTGGTTTTCCTCCACTTACAAAAACATCGACTTTTCTCTTTACTGGCAAGGTTCCGCCCGTTCCTCCTTCTGGATAGACGTGGAAGAAACCTCGCCCTTCGTGGACTACAGGCAGAGTGCCAGCGACGTGGCCGTATCCGAAACGCAAATGCTGAAAGTGTATTCTGACAACTACTGGTCCGAAGGAAACAGGAACCTCTATGCCCTCTGGCCCCGCCTGAGCCCGCAGATCAACCAGAACAGCGCGCAGCAAAGCACCTGGTTCATGCGCGACGGTTCTTTCCTGAGGCTCAAGCAGGTAGAGCTCGGTTATTCCCTGCCCAGGCACCTCGCCAAACGCTGGCACATGGAATCGCTGCGCATCTATGGCTCCGGCACAAACCTGTTCACCATCAGCGGGTTTAAGCTCTGGGATATAGAAATGGCGGGCAATGGCCTTGGGTACCCCGTTCAGAAGGTACTTAATATCGGCCTCAACATTGGATTCTAAAAAACGACCTGATGAAAAAGACATATATTCTCCTGTTGCTGGCGGCCCTCTGCGGCTGTAACTACCTGGATGTGGTACCAGACAACATTCCTACGATAGAAAACGCTTTCACCCTGCGCTCCAGTGCGGAAAGGTTCCTGTTCACCTGCTACTCCTACATGCCGGCAAACGGGCACTTCAACGACAACGTGGCATTCAACTGCGCGGACGAGATCTGGCACGACGATCCGCCGAGAGACATCCAGGCACAGTTTCACAACATCGCCAAAGGACAGCAGAACGTATCCAACCCGCTGGGCAACTTCTGGGGAGGCACCAACCGCGGCAAAGCACTGTTCATCGGCCTGCGGGACTGCAACACCTTTATCGCGAACATAGACAAGGTGCAGGAAATGACCGAATATGAAAGAGACCGCTGGAAAGCGGAAGTGAAATTCCTGAAAGCCTATTACCACTTTTTTCTTTTCCGCATGTACGGTCCTATTCCGCTGATGAAGGAAAACCTGCCGATCTCCGCCAGCCCGGAGGAAGTACAGGTAGCGCGTATGCCGGTGGACAGTTGCGTGAACTACATCGTGCAATTGCTGGACGAAGCCTATGCCAGCCCCAACCTTCCGGAAATGCTGGCGGGCAGCGAAGGCACCGAGATGGGCAGGATCACCAAGCCCATCGTGCTCGCACTGAAGGCCAAAGTACTGGTAACAGCCGCCAGCCCGATGTTCAACGGCAATACCGATTATGCTTCTTTAAAGGATAAAACCGGCAAAGGCGCTCCCCTTTTCAACCAGACCTACAGCGTTGAAAAATGGCGCAGAGCTATGGACGCATGTCGCGAGGCCATTGAATTCTGCCATTCACAGGGTTATGCGCTGTATCATTTCCCCGGCATGTTCGGCTACGTGCTGAACGATACCATCCAGACGGAACTGGACTTCCGCGTATCGCTTACGACCATTGTGAACAACACGGAAGTGATATGGGCCAATACGAACAGCACCACCGCCGATATGCAGCGATGGAGCATGCCGCTGATAGCCGAAGGCGCCAGTACATCAGGCCCCAAAGGCATCCTGTCCCCCACCATCAAAATGGTGGAACAGTTCTACAGCAAAAACGGCGTGCCCATCGATGAAGACAGGACCTGGGATTATGCCAGGCGGTATACCCTCCGCAAAGCAAAACCGGAAGAAAGATTTTACGTTGCCGAAGACCAGGAGACCGTGCAACTGCATTTTGACCGTGAGCCGCGCTTTTACGCCAGCGTATCCTTTGACCGCGGCACCTGGTTCGGCAACTGGATCGGCAATTACGACGTGACCAAACCACTGTTCTACCCCAAGATGCGCGCCGGGGAGATCAGCTCCCGCCGCGGCATCAGTAACTATTCCGTGACCGGCTATAATATCAAAAAACTGGTGAACATCGAAACCAGCGTAGCCGCGGACGGTAACTTCACCAGCAACCTCGTGAATTACCCCTGGCCGGAATTCAGGCTGGCGGACCTGTACCTGCTTTACGCCGAAGCGCTGAACGAAGTGAACGGCTCCAGCGCCGAAGCGATGGGCTGGATAGACCAGGTGCGCGCACGCGCCGGCCTGAAAGGCGTGGCCGAATCCTGGACAAACTTCTCCAACGAACCGCTGAAGTACCAGACCAAAGAAGGCCTGCGGGAGATCATCCAGCACGAGCGCAGCGTAGAGCTGGCGTTTGAAGGCCAACGCTTCTGGGACCTGCTCCGGTGGAAAACCGCGCACATTGCCCTGAATGCGCCGATCAAAGGCTGGGACATTACGCAGAAAGACGCACCTTCCTATTACAAGGAGCGCCTGCTGTTCAACCAGCGTTTTACCATCCGCGATTATCTCTGGCCGATAGAATTGAATGAAATGACCATCAATCACAACCTGGTTCAAAATCCCGGCTGGTAATACCCGGCACATTTTTCACCTGACAAATCATTCACCATGAGAAAAATATCTGCTTACCTGCTACTGATCACCATGGGCCTGGCCGCCTGTAAAGAAGAAGGCGCCAGCCCCCTTTCCAAAGACGGTTCCGCGCCACAGCCGGTATCATCGCCCGCGTTTACGGCGTTACCCGGAGCGGCAAAGATCACCTACAGCCTCCCCGATGATCAGAACCTCGCCTATGTAAGGGCGGAGTTTGAAGTGAACGGCGAAAAAAAAGAAACCAAAGCATCCTTTTACAAACGTGAAGTGATCGTGGAAGGTTTTGGCGACGTTGCCGAGCGCACCGTCAAACTCTACACCGTGAGTTATAGCGAACAATCCTCCGCCGCGGTGGAAATAAAAATAAAACCATTACCCCCCGCCATCGATACGGTATTTAAATCCCTGGCCGTACGCGAGTCCTTCGGCGGTATCAATACCACTTTCAAAAACGGCCTGGGCGGGAACATCGTAATAGGCGTACTGGTATGGAACAACCACGACAACCAGTGGGACCACTACGACAACTACTACACCGCGGCTGATTCCGGCAATTTCTCCGTTCGCGGCCTGCCCGCGGTACAGGCCAGGTTTGGCCTGTTCGTGCGCGACCGCTGGGACAACCATACGGACACGATGGAAATAACGCTTACCCCCATCTATGAAGAAGAACTGGACAAGAAAAAGTTCGTGGACGGCCGCAAAAAGAACTGGCCCATTCCCCAGCTTTTCCCCCTGCCCCAGTCAGGCAAGAACATTGCGGAGCCTGGCAACCTCAGCTCCTGGCCCTTTGGCAATATGTTCGACGGGAACGTGGGCGGCAACGGCTTCCATACCACTGAAAATAAAGACCAGCCCCTCTGGATACCGATAGACCTGGGCGTAAAAGCGCAGCTGAGCCGGTACAAGATCTGGCAAAGGCCCGGCGGCTACGCCTTCAGCCACGGCAACCCTCATCAGTGGGAAATATGGGGCACAAACGATACCAAGGATGTGAACAGCTGGGTACTGCTGGACGCACGCACCATGGTAAAACCTTCAGGCCTGCCCCTCGGTGAGGTGACAAACGAAGACACCCAGGTAGTGCTCAACGGGCAGGAATACGAATTCCCTCTCAACACCCCCGCCGTACGTTACATCGCCTGGAAACACATCGACAGCTGGGCCTCCATCCAGGGTATGCTGGGCTTTTTCCATATCACGGAAATGACCATCTGGGGGCAGATCAAATAACTTAAAATGAAGACGAACATGCACATGAAAAAATATATCTCCGGTTTCCTGCTCTGCCTCCTGCTCGCTGCCTGCGGCAAACAGGACGACAGTTACCGGGAATTCCTTAAAGACGGCGTTATCATATATACCGCGCGCGTGGATTCGCTGAAAGCCTTCGCCGGCGACAGCCGCATTGCACTCAGCTGGCTGCTGGTATCCGATCCCAAGATCACCCATTGCAGGGTGTTCTGGAACAACGGCGCGGATTCGGTGAACGTGCCGGTGCAGCGCACCTCCGGTGTGGATACCTGCCGCATCATCATTCCTAACCTGAATGAAAACGTGTATGCATTTCACGTATACACTTACGACGCTAAAGGACATTCATCCGTAAAAGAGGAAATAATCGGCACCGCATACGGTTCCGTTTACCTGAGCACTTTATCTAACCGCCCGGTGCGCAAAGCCACTTACAAATCATCCGGCAAAAAAGCCGAGATCGTCTGGTTTGGCATCAACCCCGAAGCGGTGGCGGTGGATATTGAGTATACGAACCTGGCGGACCAGGTGGTGAAACAAAGGGAAGTGGCGCTTAAACACCCCACCGACCCCAACAGGCCCGCCGCTTTTAAGGATACCACTTTCCTTGAAGGGTACAAACAGGGCACAGCCATCAGGTACAGAACTGCCTTTAAACCTGAAGCAACGGCGATAGATACATTCTACACGCCGTATGAACCGCAAACAGTCCAGTGATCATACATCAATATGAATCGAAGCCCGCTTTTTCAGCGGGCTTCTTTATTTTTACCAGGCGTGACCAGGCTTAAGCAACCCGCCGGCAATTGCGGGCCAGAACGCAAACATTTTTGACGGCAGGGCCGGGCAATTATAAAAATTCATCCCGGCCCGATCAGGGACATGGCTCCTAAATATGACAGTCCCCGGCTTCAAACTGACAACGTCAAGGAAAAACTGACAACTACCTACTTCAAACTGACAACGTCCGAGTAAAAACTGACAACGTCGAGGAAAAAACTGACAACTACCTGCTTCAAACTGACAACGTCCGAGTAAAAACTGACAACGTCGAGGAAAAAACTGACAACTACCTACTTCAAACTGACAACGTCCGAGTAAAAACTGACAACGTCGAGGAAAAAACTGACAAGCACCTGCTTCAAACTGACAACGTCCGAGTAAAAACTGACAACGTCGAGGAAAAAACTGACAACTACCTGCTTCAAACTGACAACGTCCGAGTAAAAACTGACAACGTCGAGGAAAAAACTGACAAACACCTGCTTCAAACTGACAACATCCCATCCCAACTCATAGAAGGCGTGGCATTTTTCCTTAATCAGGGTGAGAAAATGCATAAAAAAAAGGCCGGTGTTTTAAACCGGCCCTTTTTACTCATTGAAAATATAGTCTTATTTAGAAGGTTCGATGTTTTTCCCCTGTTTGATATTTTTACTTTTCTCCCCTTCCACTTTCACAAACGAAGTTGCCTGCCCTTTGGCATTCACCCCGGAGATGTTCGCTCCTTCCACATTTTCCAGCCGGATGATGGATTCGCCGCCCGTGGTTTCGGGGAGTTTCCAGTCCTGGAGAGTAATGTCCTGTCCGTCTTCACAAATAAAGGCGGGCCTTACGTCGTTGGTGTCCAGGTGAAAAACAACGTTTTTCAGTGTCAGGCCTTTTACGTGCCTCGCCCAGATGCCGTACGCGGGGATGGTAGGGCCGAAGGTTTTCACTTCCGGGTATTTATCGATAGCCTCGGGTACTGCCTGGCGCGCGTTTTCAGCAGTACCGCCGCCGGCGAGGCGGATCTCGATGTTCTCCAGGGTAAGCCCCGTGATGTAATGGCCCGGAACACCCGTGATCAGGATGCCGGAAGGCGGGCTTAGCTGGGTTACCTTCGATGAATTGGCTTTTACGTTGCGTACGGTCACATTGGTGAGGGTGCCGGTGAGCTGCTGGGTGTCCTTCCCTTTGCGGAATACGCTCAGGCGCGAACCGAGGCGGAACAGCATCGGCGTTTTTACGTTTTCCATGGTGATGTCGCTGATGTCCACGTTGCGGAGATGCGCGCCGTCCACGGTCAGCAGTTTGATGCCACCGTTGTTGGTATCGTAAATGTAACAACGGGATATTTTGATGTTCTCAAACGGGGCCATGGATTCGGTGCCCATTTTGATGGCGCCGTGGCCGCTTTTCAACCGCATGTCCGTCACGGTGATGTCGCGGCAGGCCATGGTGCTGGAAGTGGTTTTAAAACAAAGCGCATCGTCCCCGCTCTGGATGTCGCAACGGGCGATCTGCACGTTCTGGCAGCCGTCTATGTCGATGCCGTCGTTGTGCGCCACACCATGACTGAGGATCTTTACATCTTCGATCTTTACATTTTTACATTGAAAATAGTGGCTGGTCCATGCGGCGGCAAACTGGAGGTTCACGCCGGTCACCTTTACGCCGTTGCAGCGCACGATCCTGACGAGGAAAGGGCGGCGGCCCCAGCGGAGAGATTCGGAGCGGGTGTCCGTCTCTATTTGTTTTGCTTTCAGCGCGGAGCCCTGCCCGTTGATCGTGCCTTTGCCTTCGATGGTCACGTTACTGGCGTCTACCGCCGCGAGCAGCGCCCAGCCTACGTCTATGCCCAGGCCGTCTGTGAAGGGGTCCGGGTTCGTGTAGTCGTTTACGTCCGTACTGCCCAGCAATACGGCATTTTCTTCGAGATGAAGCGTCACGTTATTTTTCAGGACTACCGTGCCGGAAAGGAATTTCCCCGCGGGGATGATCACTTTTCCGCCGCCGCTCTGGCTGCATTCGTCGATAGCCTGCTGGATGATCTTCGTGTTGAGTGTTTGCCCATCGCCTACCGCGCCGCGGGAGCTGATATTGATATCCTTTGCGGAAGCGTGGATACCCAGGCAGAGGAGGACCGCAATCAGCAGGTTGGCTACCGGCTTGCGGGAAAAGACAAATGTGTTCATAACTGGTGGAATGCTGTTTGATGCAATTTAACAAAGGGTGATCCGAACTCCAAAAGAGCTGAAAATATGCATATAGCAGGTATAAAAAGCACCAGTATTTCAGCTCCCGTGGCGGTTAAAGCGGACGATCTCCGCTCCTTTCCCCATGATCACCGTATCGGCCAGGTTGATAAACAGCCCGTGGGCAACGAGGCCGGTGATATTATTCAACTCAAGGGCCAGCGCGGCAGGGTCTCCGATCAGGCCAAAATCCGCATCCAGTACCCGGTTGCCTTCGTCCGTCACGAACCCTTCCCGGAGGAGGCAGCTGGCACCCAGCTTTTCCAGTTGCTGTTCCACATACCGCTGGGCAAACGGGATCACTTCTATGGGCAGCCTGAACGCGCCCAGCTGCGCTACGAGTTTGCTGCTGTCCGCAATAATGATCTCGCGGAGAGTTCTTTCCGCCACGATCTTTTCGCGCAGGAATGCGCCGCCGCCGCCTTTGAGGAGGTACAGCTCGGGCGTGAATTCATCGGCGCCGTCTATCGTGATGTCTATCGCTTCCACGGAGTTGATATCAGCCAGCGGGATGCCCAGCGTAACGGCCAGCCTCGCCGTTCTCACCGAAGTGGGCACACCCGTGATACGGAGGCCACGGAGGGCGATCTCCCGGATCACGAATTCCGCGGTGCTGCCGGTGCCCAGGCCTACCACCTGCCCGTCTTTTATCATGCCGGCCGCGACCTTTGCCGCAGCCTGTTTTTCTTTATCTTTTTGCGCAGTCATTTTACAATTTACGGAGGCTGAAAGATTCTAAAAAATTAATGTAGATTTAGAAGTATGAAATTCCACGCTACCTTATGCCTTGCCTTGCTTTTCTGCACCGGCGCCCTGGCACAGCACCCCTTTAAAGTCATCGCTTTTTTTACAGGCAAAAACGACCAGGCGCACATCAGTTTTGTGCGCGAAGCCCATCAATGGTTTCCTTCCATGGGCGCGAAGTACAATTTTACCTATGACTCCACCAGCAACTGGGACAACCTGAATGCCGCCTTCCTGGCCAATTACAACGTTGTGCTGTTCCTGGACACACGGCCTGAGAAACCCGCCCAACGCGAAGCCTTCCAACAGTATATGGAAAAAGGCGGCGCCTGGATGGGCTTTCACTTCTCCGCGTTTGCGCTCACGCCCTCCCAGTTTCCGCAGAACTGGGACTGGTATCACAACACCTTCCTCGGCTCGGGCTCCTACGGCAGCAACACCTGGCGGCCTACATCGGCAGTGCTGCGGGTGGAGGACTCCACGCATCCGGCCATGAAAGCTTTGCCCAAAACCTTTTCCGCGTCGCCGAATGAATGGTACCGCTGGGAAAACGATCTCCGCAAAAACCCGGACATCCGCATCCTGCTGGCGATAGACCCTTCCAGCTTCCCGCTGGGCACCGGCCCCAAGCAGCATGAGATATGGCACAGCGGGTATTATCCCGTGGTATGGAGCAACAAAAATTACAAGATGGTGTATGTGAACATGGGGCACAACGATATCGATTATGAAAACAGGACCAATAAAACCCTTTCCCATACCTTTGACAATCCCGTGCAGAACCAGATGATCATCAATAGCCTGCTGTGGCTGGGCGGGGCTGAAAAATAAAATTCTCTGCATTGAAAGTGCAGAGGTTTGGAATCCGGACTAAAGTCCTGCTTCGGTGCTGATCCTCAACATGAGTGCTCCAGGCGGGCGCAAAGCACGTCATTGCGAGGAGCTGCAGCGCTAAAGTGGGTGGGGCGACGAAGCAATCTCCTGCATCGAATGGATGTACGCCAGGATATGGAGATTGCTTCGTCGCGGCTCCTGCACAGATCCCCCGCTGCTCCTCGCAATGACGACCTTTTCACAACGACGCCCCAAACAAAGCCAGTTCTGTATTAGATTTTCCCGCATTACTAAAGCCCTTGCACTACCAATAAAAATACCGGCACGTTGCCGGCATTTCTTTTTTATACACCCGTCCAGGTTTGCCCCGTCAGAAAGTACTGCCGGTCAGTAATATCAGGTCGTTCTGCTTTTCCTCTTTCTCCAGCAGCTTCCGTGCATCCACATCGGGGTAATGCGGCGCCGCGAGGCGGGCCAGATCCGTGAATCCTTTTACATCGCGTGGTTTGATCTGCTCGTAAGTCCAGGGGCGTGCTTCGTCCGCATACCCCAGCATCCATCCGAATGCTTTTTTCAGGCTTTTCCCGCCGGGCGTTTCCATCGTCCAGAGGTTGAGCTGCACATTTTCCGCGAGGCGCGCCAGTTCAAAAAATCCCTTCAGGTTCATCTGCGAATAATTCCAGGACAGCGTGCGTGCCAGTTCATGCGGCTGGCTGCCGTCTTCTTTCAGCTGGCTTTCAATGCGTGGAACGGTTTGTTCTTTCAGCATCTTTTCCGCCAGCGCCTTATCGTCCAGGAACAGGGCGATGGATACGGTCTGCACGTCGTACCATGTACCGTGATTGTTATGTTCATCCGCTTCGTCCATCCCGATGGGACTGGTGCGCATCCATTGCAGGAAGCTGGTGTACCAGGCGCGGATGCCGTTCTCTTCTTCCGGCTGAAGAACGGCGGAGCCTTTCAGCAGCGAAACGCCGTCCAGCAGTTTGACGAGCCCCTTCGTATCGATCAGGCCAATGCCCCGGCCCTCCGTAATGCCGGGGATAGACTGCCCGAAGTTCAGGTTCGGGTTCATTCTCGTGGCGGGGTCTATGAACCAGGTGCGGAGAAGGCGTGCGGCATGCTGCGCATACACCTGTTTGCCTGTATAATACCAGGCGATGCTCAGGATATACACATCCCTGCAAAGCGCGGTATGATATTCTGCATCACGGATGGAATAACGTTCGGGATTGATGCGGCCGTCTTTCCGGATATAAGGCAGACCGTCTGTCTTTGTAGAGTCCGGCCACCAATAAGGGCCTACGCTCATGTAATCATGTTTGTCCCCGCTGGGCGGCATTTTGTCTTTGCTCACTACGGAGTAAGGACCATTTTGCAGCGCCTTGTCCGCCTCCTGCAAAATATTCCCGAGCGCCTTTACCGCCGTGGGATCGCCCTGCTGTACCAGCTGTTTGCCTTTTACCAGCACCTCCGGGCGCATCATAAAAGTATGCGGGGTGTCCTCCGCAAAAACGTTCATGCTCAGCGCAAGACACAACGCGAGTTTAGTCCATAACAATATATTTTTCATTGCTGATCTTTTGTTGTGAAGACTGGTTGCCATTGCCGCCGAGCAGATTGTTTTCCTGCTTCAGCAGCGTGGTGGCATAGGATTCAAGGCCGAAGCCGTTGTTGTAATGAATGAGATTGTTGCTGACAGTCACATTTCTGGAACCACTGTGCAGGTACTCCAGCATCACGCCGCTGCGGTCGTTCGCTTCCACGAGATTGTCCGTGATCTGTACCTGGCTGCTTTCGGATACCAGGATGCCGTAAAATGCATTCCTGGCTACTTCGTTGTGATCGATATGGACGGCCGCGGAATGTAATACGGCTATGCCGCTGCCGAAAGGTGATGTGTCCATTCGGCTGTTCCGGATCGTGACGTTTTTGCAATGGCTGATAAACAGGTTGTGTTGTAGCCTTGGGCCGGGCACGACGCTGCCGCCATTTTCGTTGAGGTTGCAGCTGGTAATGGAAATATCCGCCGCCCCGCTGATAAGCAGGCCGTTGAAAGTGCAGTTCTGAACAGTAAGATTGTGGAATTTCAGGCGCTGCATCTGGCCTTCGCGCTGCGCGCGGAAGATGATGCCGCCACGGTTGCCCGCGTTGCTTCTGAAAGAACGGTTGCTGTTGGGATCGGTGCCGGGGTCCGTTTTGGTGGAGCCCTCCACGACCAGGTCGCGGATGGTCACGTCACTCATGTCTTCCAAAGCGTTCACGATTGCATCGCGTCCGCCGGAAGCGGGGTTCAGGAAAAGGATGGTGCCCAGCCCCTCTCCCGCCAATGTAACGCCGGAAGGCATACGCAACGTAGTATCCAGCGTATGAATGCCCGCTTTCACCAGCACCCAGCGTTTGCTGCCTGCCGCCTTATCCAGCGCCTGCTGGATGGATCCGCCTGGCTCCACGATGATGGCGTCTTCAGGCGTTGTTGTTTTCTCCGCTCCCGCGCCTGCTACGCCTATGTGTGTTTTTAGTTTTGCGGTAAGTGGACCGCCCGTTTTTTTCGGCTCCACCCGCACGGAGGTAAGCACACTGCGGCCGGCTTTCGCGCGTACGGAATCAGCAGCCTGCTGAATGTAGGGAAAGCTGATCCCCGCGCGCTGGTAATGGCGGTAAACATATTCGTAATCGTCGCGCAGGTCTTTCGCGCGTTCGGAAATAATACCGTAGCTGTGCGGCTTGTCTCCCAGGAGAAAACGCGCCGTGTATTCAAAACCCCAGCCGATCCTGTTGTCCGCGATGGAAAACAGGTCCGTGCCCTGTGTAAAAGCGATCTGCGCCGCGCCGGCAAACTCGCCGAGGCCCAGCTGCACATGCCCCTGGTCCCGCATGGTTTCCTGGCACTGGCCCGAGGGATAGATATATTTAAAAATGCTGCCGTTCACCGGCCCGTGCAGGAAGTGATCCACTGCATTGTCGAACATCTTTTTATCGTCGAGGTAAATGCCCATGGCGATGATGGAATGGATAATTGCGCCATCCCAGTTGCCGTTTGCCTGCGGGTAATAAAAGCGCATGAGCGGGTAATACACCGTCATCAGCATATTCCTGAACCGGCTTATATCCTGCTGCTTCCAGCCTGATTTTGAATAACGGAGGATCTCCGCCGCGTTGCAGAGCAGGTGGCCGGTCCAGGCGGCGAGCAGTTTGGCGTCATTGTAGTCGAAGTCCCAGAGCGCGGCGGACCAGGTGTTGAGGATACGCATGGAATAATCCGCATATCGCTGTTCGCCGGTCACATACCATACCAAAGCCGCATTATAGGCCATATTTGCGCCTTTGGACAGTTCGCCTCCACCAATATTCGGTTTACCGTAAGGGCCTCTTAAAACGTGTGCAAATGCCTTTATTTCCGCATCCGTGTCAATACCTTCCTTCATCCGGTCAAATGCGGCCCGGTAAGGCTGGCGGTTTTCGAGCACGAGTGATTTCATCAGGGCGAGGTCCGCCGCGGACTGGTCCAGCCCGGGATGTTTGAATTGAGCGTTGGCTGCTAAAGAGAAAAGCAGGATAAAGAGCAGGATAATATTTTTCATAGCTTCCGTGGAGTGGATAAAAAAAGAAAACGGGGACTGGTTTCCCAGCCCCCGTTATTTTAGTCTGCATTACTTCATTGTATAACGTTTGATGCTGAGCGTCGCGGTTTTGTTAGGGTTTGACGCGGCGTTTACAAAAATATACGCCCTGTATTTCCCATCCGTTGTTTCCACCCACACGCCATAATCTTTCGCCAGGCCGAGGGTATAATTTATGCCTTCTCCGATATTAAGCTGCTGGAAATCGGCATCATCGATGAATACCCCGAACTGATCACGGGCCAGCTGCTGATCGCGCAGTTGCCATACCTTCATCAGTTTTGTATTCCTGTTCACTCCTGTGGGCAGGGTGATGCCTGGCAGGTATTTCGGGTCCGCCGCCGGGGCTACCAGTGCGTGGCCGAAGGAAGCGGGGGTGGTACGGTACAGGTATACCAGGTCTATCTTATCCGCATGCGCGGGAGCATCTGCCTGGTTGTATGCCGCCATATCTGTAATGGAAATATATTTGGCACCAGCATCCGACACGGGAATGTCCAGCTTCATTTCCATATTGGCCACTTTGAAGGGGCCGAGGTTGTACGTCACCGTTTCGCCATTGCTGGCGCGGGCGGTGAATTTAAAGCTCACTTCCTTACCGCGTGCGGCTTCCGCCGGAACATAATAATACCGGAGCGTGGCGGCCATCGTGTCTTTACTGAAGGTCACGGTGGTGATGTTATCCTTATTTTCAGAAGGATTGCCGATCACGACTCCCGAATCCAGGCCACCGCCGGTCGTAAAAAAAGAACGGTGTTCCAGGTAAGTGGTGGGAGCGCCCGCAATGGAAGCCTCCACCTGCGCGGACACGATCTTGCCTTTATCCGCGGGGAGAGCCATTGCATAGGCGAATTCCATTGCGCGGCCTACCAGCGAAGGGCCGATGCTGCGTTTGATCGCATCATTCTGCAGTTCGTTCTTCGGCTGCGGCACCGCATAGTCCTTGTCGCTGCACGATGCGAACATCAGCGCGGCAGCCGCAAGCGTTGTTGTATATCGAAAGAATTTCTTTGTCATGATTCAATGTTTTAATGGGACAATTATTGCTCAACCGTTACAAACACCTTGTAGGTCTTTTTCACCTGCCTGTTACCGGAGATCACGGTCCAGGATCTCTGCGTGGTAAGGTCTGAAAAATCCACCCAGGTAGTGATCTTCGGATCGAGCTTGCAATCCTGTGCCAGGCCGAAGCGGGGCCAGATCTTTTTCAGGTCCGTTCCGAAACGTACGGTGATTTTGATCGTTTGAGCGGCGGTATCGATCGTTGCGGATTTTCCGTGCGTCACCAGGTGATCGGAGCCCAGCATTTCGAAACTGCTCACAAAACATTCCGCGCGGGTAGTGATAAGAAGGCCGTCTTCATCCACGGGGCTATCTTTTTTACAACCCATCCAGATCGTCGCGAAAAACATTACCATGAAAACTGCTGAAATATATTTCTTCATCTCGCAAAATTTTAAAAATTATAACCAAGGAGTGTTTTGTGTCAGCTTGGGATTACGTTCCCTTTCGCTAAGCGGTATCCTGAATATGTATACACGCTGATAAGCCCTTTCCTGCTGGTTCTGAAATACACCTCTTGTGGTGATCTCCCCATGCGTATCCCTGAAATCGCGGCCGGGTCCGTTCGCAGGTCCCCACACTCTTTCCAGCGCTCTCCAGCGGCGGAGGTCCCAGAACCGATGGCCTTCGGCAAACAGTTCCACGATCCTCTCCTGTTCGATAGCGTTGAAGAATACTTCCTTGCTCGCGGTTTTGTCCCCTGCCAAAGGAGGCAGTGCAGCACGGCGGCGGATCTTGTTCACCAGTTCTATCGCTTCCGCATTCGGCCCCGCCAGTGCATTGGAGGCTTCCGCATACATCAGGTATACATCGGCCAGGCGGATGAAGGGATAAGAATAGTTACCCTCGCTGCGGCCCAGGCCCGCGGTATTGCGCAGGAACTTGCGGAACACAAAACCGGTATTGCAACCGTCCGTGTTATACACATTGTCGTACCGGATGCCGTTCACCACGATATTTGGCGAGTTCCAGGTATTGTAAATGAAAGGAATAAAGCCGGTTGACTTGAGGGAGTTGAAACCTACGCTCAGCTCATAATCCCACATGATGGAAGACTTCATACGATAATCCCTGTTCGCGTAACTCAGCGGGTTCAGCGCGGAGTTCGGGCGGGTCCTTGCATCGGCAACAGTCGGTTTCAGCGGGATCAGCGGGGGCGCAAAATCGCCGGTGGTGATGAGCTGGTACCTGTCCGCGATTTCATAACGCGGGGTCATCCAGCACTGAGATCCTTCGTGGGAGCGGCCAGCCACATCCCTCATCAGTTCCTCGCCCTGGTTGGTATTAATACCGCCGTGGGTGAACACCAGCACAAATTCCGGGTTGTTCTCATTCGCCACCGGTGTGAAGAGATAATAATAGTTCGGCAGTTTTTCCGCTTTGCCGAGTGTGTCTATCTCGCCCGGATCGCCATTCCTCCACAGGTTGAGGCCCATTCCGAGAGATACCGTTCTGAGGTCCGCCGCCGCTTTTGTATAAGCGTCCGTAGCTTCAGCCGGAGTAGGTTTGAATGTTTCAAGCTCGGGCCATCCATACTGGTTCCAGCTTGCCCAGTACAGCATCAGTTTACCGCGAAGGGCCAGCGCGGCAGCCTTTGTAAAGCGGCCCTGCTCGCTGGAGATCTGCGGGAGTTTCTCGAATGCATAAGTAAGATCCGCATAGATGGAATCTTTGATCGTTGCTATCGGCGTACGCGCAAGCTGCGCTACTTCGTACTGGTTGGAAGGGTTGATGATCTGCGTAAAGTAAGGTACATCGCCCCACATGGTGATGAGCCTGAAATACACCAGGCCTCTCAGCAGGCGTGCTTCGCCCATGATCCTTTCCAGTTCCGGGATAGCGGCAGTGGGCACTTTCGGCATCAGGATCTTTACGTTTTCGATCACGTAGTTCGTTCTGTTCACACCGCCGTACAGGTAGCGGAACATCCTGTCATAACGGTCGCCGCCGCCGGCCGGTGAAGCCGGGCTCCAGTTACCGGTAGGGTAAGCGCCGCCCTTTTGTAACGAGCCGCTGTTCAGGTCGTCGTTCACGGTAGAGCTGGTACCCCTTGTACGCTGGAATTCGGTAAGCCCGTCAAAATAATATTCACGGTCAAAAAGCGGGCGTACATCTGCATACGCGCCCATTACGGCCACCTTTGCGTCTTTTTCCGTTTTCCAGAACTCGGATTCAGGTAGCTCGGTGGTAGGCTCCTGGTCCAGCAGGTTCTTGACACAGGATGTAGCCAGTACACACCAACCCGCCGCTATTGCTAATATCTGTATATAAATGCGTTGTCTTTTCATAATTCGTGCTTTTAAAGGCCTACGTTAATACCAAAGGAGTAAGACCTGTTTAACGGATAAGCGTTACTCCTGTTGCCTGTCAGTTCCGGATCAAGGCCGCGGAATTTGGTTAAAGTCCCGAGGTTTTCAGCAGAGCCGAATACCCTGAAGCTGTACAATCCTACCCTTTTCAGGAGGTTTGCCGGAATGGAATATCCCACCTGCACGTTTTTAAAGCGGATGTAGTTCAGATTATCCAGCCAGAAAGTAGTTTCCGAACGGTTGTTGCCGGAACCGCCCAGGCGGGGCCATTCGCCGTTTGGATTGTCATAGTTCCAGGGAAGGTTCCACTGGTCCCAGCCCCAGGCATAACGCGCGGCGGACGGGTTTACGTTGTTGTAGATATTGATCCAGTAATCTTTACGGCCGGTTGCCGCGGTGATCAGGAAAGCTACATCAATGCCTTTCCAGGAAACATTGCCGCTGAAGGAGTAGTTGGAAGTAGGCCTGTCGCGCTGCACATTGTCGTACGCTATTTTGTCGTCATCCGTGATCTGGCCATCGCCGTTCACGTCCTTACGAAGCAGGTCTCCGGGAGACGCGCCCTGCGGTGTATTGTTATAGATATCCTGCCAGGTTCTTGCAATACCGAGGTCCTGGAAAGTGATCAGGAAGTGGTAAGGCATATCCAGGAAAACCCAGCCTTTCGGCAGGAACTCATTCCATTTTTCAAGATTGGTCCTGTTATAGGAGGCATTAAAATTCATCCCGTAATTGAACTGCCCTACCCTGTCAGACCAGGTGAGGTTTGCTTCCACACCGCGGTTGCGCAGCTCGCCGATATTCTGGCGGGGCGCTACATATGCGCCGGCCAGCAGCTGGGAAAGATCTGAAGGCCTCAGCATGTCCGTGGTAAGACGGTCATAATAATCCAGCTCAGCGGTAAGCCTGCCTTCAAAAAATCCAAGGTCAAGACCGAGGTTCAGCACAGTGGACGTTTCCCAGGTAAGATCCGGGTTCACCAGTTTACGGTATACAAAACCCTTCATCATATCCTGGCCCAGCATATAGTGGCTGGTAGACAGGGTGGACATTTGTTCAAACCTGTCGATACCGCTGTTATTACCCAGGCTTCCGTAGGAAGCTCTCAGTTTACCGCTGCTGAGGATCTTACCGGTGATGGGCTTAATGAAGTTTTCTTCTGTAAAGCGCCAGCCTACTGCCACGGAAGGGAAGAAGCCGTAGCGGCTGCCGGGCAGGAACTTGGAAGAGCCATCATACCGGAAGTTTGCTTCGAGCAGGTATTTGTCGAAAGCAGTATAGTTGATACGCCCGATATAAGAGCGGAGCCCTTCCGTACTGGAGTTGCCCGATGCGCTCTGGATGGCCGGAAGCGCGGCGTCCACTTCGTGAAGGTCCGGGTGGATCCTGTCATTACGGTTACTGTTCTGTATCCGGGTGTTCCAGTATTCTTCGCTGTATACACCGAGCACTGAAATTTCATGATTCACCGCAATCGTACGGTTATAGCTGATGCGGCCCGTCATCATGGTTTTATAACCGGTGGTAGTGAAGTTGCCGATGCCGGCGTTATCCCCTACATATACACGGCTGCCCTGGGAGTTGGACTGAAAATTCCAGGCCTGGTTAGGGATGTTCGCGTTATAACGGAACTGGTTATTATAGTTCAGTGAATAATCCAGCCTGCCCGTCAGCCCTTCAATGGGCGTCCAGTCGAAATACACCTGGCCGTTTGCCTCCTGGCGGTTCTGACGGTTCAGCATGTTTTGGTACACGGTATACGGGTTGTACGCCTGTGCGTCTTCCCCATATGCCATTACACCGCCGTATTTATTGATAATGGGGTCATATGGCGTAATGCCTGCAATGGCATACTGCATGTCGAAGCCGGCGGTATTGGTGGAGTTGTCGTCCGTAAAGCCGTCTTCCAGCGCATATACCATTTTAGACCAGTTGCCGTTGAACTTCACGCCGGCATTCATGTTCTTGCGTACTTTATAATCGTAGCTGAAACGGGCGTTGTATTGTTTGTAATCGTTGTTGATCTGGAGGCCTTTTTCGTCCAGCACGCCCACCGACATAAAGAAGTTGGACTGCTCGTTGCCGCCGGACGCGGAAATATTATAGTTCTGTATCTGGCCGTCGCGGATGATCACATCCCACCAGTCCGTATTCGGATATTTCAGCGGATCAATCATCCCCAGCGCCATCCATTGGTCAATGGTACCGTCTTTGAACAGCCATTGCGAACGCGAGGTGCCTACAGAGGCCTGGCGCTGGTGCAGTGTAAGGGCGCGGGGATAGTTTGCCATGAAGTCGTAGGCACGGGTAGGTTTTTGCAAACCAAAAGTGCCGTTGAAATTGATAGCGGTCCTTTTCTGGCCCTTGCCGGACTTGGTAGTGATGAGGATTACACCGTTTGCCGCGCGGGAACCATAAACGGAAGCGGAAGTCGCATCTTTCAAAACGGACACGCTTTCGATATCATTCATGTTAAGGCGGTTGATGTCCACATCCGGCATACCATCCACTACTACGAGCGGGTTGGCGTTATTGACCGTACCGAGGCCTCGGATGATGAGAGCGGCGCTGTTGCGGCCGGCCATCCCGGAAGACTGTGATACAGCAAGGCCGGGCACCAGGCCGGACAGTGCGGAGGAAGCATTGGGAAGCGAGCGGTTGGTGATCTTTTCGTCCACTTTCACGGCGGACACGGCGCCTACCAGGTTCACTTTCTTTTGCGTACCATAACCCACCACTACCACTTCACCGAGCGCTTTCTGGTCGGTTTTGAGTGTTACGAGCACCGCGGTGCCGGAGGTGTAAGGTACTTCCTGTGAGGCGTAGCCGATGTACGTGATCACGAGGATACCGGATGCGTTAGGCGCACTTTTGATGTTGAAATTGCCGTTTGCATCGGTGGCCGATCCGGTGGTGGAGCCTTTTACGGCCACGCTCACACCCGGGAGCGGCGTTTTTTGTTCATCTGTTACGCGGCCCGTGATGGCATAGGTTTGCTGTGCTTGAGCCGTGTTGGAGATGAATACTGCTGCGAGCAGTAGCATGCAGAAACAACTAAAGGGAAGCCTGCGTAAAAAAGGAGGTGAATGTTTGAACATAACGCTTAGTTTGAGAAAGTATCAGCAATAAAAAGGCATGTGCCCGGCATTTCGCGGACACGTCAGGCAAATGCCATCCATGGAATGCAAACGTTTGCATTTATTTACATATAAAACAGTCCTATTTTGTTGGTGACATACGTGGAAAACTTGATTTGAGTTGTTTGTGTTTAGTTTCTGTTTGGTGCTTAAAATTGAGATTTTGGTTTTACCCTACTTCTAGTTTAACAAATGTATTAAAAACAATCGATTGTAATAAAAAATTTCAAGCATTTTACCGTTTTGTGGTATTTTCTTATTCGCATCGCTGCCAAAATGATGCTGAAACGCCCGTCCATAAAGGAATTCGACCGCCCTGATAATGTGTAGAAAATATCGCTTTTTGTCACTATATTATTAAAAATTCACCGACCCATGCTCCTTAATTATCTTCGGATCGCCCTTCGGAACCTATGGCAATATAAGTTATATACGGCCATCAATGCCTTCGGGTTGGCTACCGGTTTAACGTGTATGCTGCTGGCTGTATTGTTTATGCTGGATGAGCAAAGGTTTGACAGGTTCCATGCGCATAATCCCCACCTCTACCGCATCAATACCACGCTGGTGGCCGATAAAGGCGCTGCCTTGCGCACCACGGGCGGCACCGGCCAGGTTCAGGGGCCTGTTTTTAAGGAACAGATCCCGGAGATAAGGCAGTTCACCCGCATCATGGGCGGCGATATCTATGGGGACATGCATACCGGCAGCAAAGCTTTGCGGCTGCAGCAGGTGTTTGTGGATGACAATTTCCTGGAGACGTTCTCCTTCCCCGCCCTCTCCGGCGATCCGGCCACGGCCCTGCGGGAAATAGACGCCGCGGTAATCACGGAAAGCACTGCAATGCGGCTTTTCGGAAACACGGACGTGACCGGCCGGCCTTTGTATCTGGATTCGGATCCTTCCGCGCAAAAGCTGGGCAAGCCCCTCACCATCACGGCCGTGGTGAAAGATCCGCCCCCGCAGTCTTCTATCCGCTTCGACGTGCTGATGAACCTGCGTTTTCTCCAGCTTTCCTTTCTGGATGATACCTGGCTGAATGCCTATCTCGGCACTTTCCTCATCCTCCATCCAGGTGCAAACCTGGCCGCCGTGGAAACTAAAATGAACCAGATTTACCAGTCCGCCGCCGCCATACAAAAACAAAACCACCCCTTCGACCCGCAGATCAGTTACAGCCTGCAAAGGCTTACAGATATCCACCTGAACCCTTTACGGACGCAGGGCGGCAGCGTTGAGAACGGTATTGTGAACGGCAGCGATCCGGTGTACTCCCGGCTGTTCCTTGGCATTGCGGCGTTCATACTCCTGATGGCGGCCATCAACTTCATTCATATCAGCAACGCGGGAGCGCTCAGGCGCTCCAAGGAAGTGGCCGTACGTAAACTGAATGGCGGCAGCCGGGGGCAGATCATCGTGCAGTTCCTCCTGGAATCAGCAATCGTTTGCATTTTTTCGTTTGTGCTTGCGGGTGTTTTCACCCTGATAACCTTACCTGTGTTCAATGAATTAAGCGGCAAAGATTTGCAGGCAGGTGATGCGCCCGGGCTTTTGCTCTATGCGGTCATATTGCAGGCGGGTATTATTTTACTCGCGGGGCTGTACCCCGCCTATGTGCTTTCCGGTTTTAAACCCTCGTCTGTTTTATACCGAAAACCCAAACTCAGCGGCAAAGGTTTGTTTGGTAAAAGTCTTGTCGTGCTGCAGTTTTCACTGGCTGTATTCCTTATTATCGCATCGCTGAGTTATTACCGGCAGATGGAATTTGTACGCACCAAAAATCTTGGTTACAATCCTCACCAGGTGATCCGCTCCAATATACCGGGCAACCGCGATCCCAAACCCGTGCAGCAATTCCTGCGTTCCGAACTGGGCCGGGAACCGGGCATCCGATCCATTACCTTCGGCGGGGACGCGGGCGCGATGATCGCGCAAACCGGCGGCCAGCGCATCGAAGCGGTACATATGGTGATTGATGATGCTTACCTGCCCACGATGGAGATCTCCTTAAAAACAGGCAGCAATGTATCCGCCGGTGAACCCTACGGCGTTATTGTGAACGAGGCGTTTGTAAAGGCAGCGGGCTGGAAACAACCCCTGGGGCAGACCATTCTTGCCAATGAATATTTTGATAAAATACCAAGGACGGTTACCGGTGTGGTAAAAGATTTTCACAACGGCTCTCTTCATCAACGCCTGCAGCCCATGATCATGTTCCAGAACAACCGGCACTACGGCGGCATGTGGATCAGGTATGACAAAAACCGCCAGCCGCAGGCGCTGGCAGCTTTCGAAAAGGCGTACAAAACGATGATGCCCACGGCCGTATTCTCCTTCCAGTACATGGATGAGTTGAATGCCAAAGCCTACCAGCAGGAGCTGCGCTGGAAAAAGATCATCACCATCGCCACGGTGCTGTCCGTAATGATCTGCTGCCTTGGCCTGTTCGGCATAGCGCATCTTTCCACGCATCAGCGGATAAAGGAGATCGGGATCAGGAAAGTGCTGGGAGCCGGTGTACCGGGGCTGGCCTTTCTGATGTCGAAACAATTCCTGCAACCGGTGATGATCGCGTTGCTGGTCGCATCGCCGCCCGCGGCCTGGGTGATGCAGCGCTGGCTGCAGCAGTTTGCCTACAGCATACAGATCAACGGCTGGACGTTTGTATTCACGGCCGCCGTCATCCTTTGCCTGGCACTGGTGACGGTGGCATATCACACGATGGCCGCGGCATTGAGGAACCCGGTAAAAAGTATGAAGACGGAGTAATCCTCGTGCAGGTCACAAAGTGATCCTACATAAAAAAATGCTCGGAAACGATCTTTCCGTCCTTCACCGTGTAAACACACAGTTCTTCCCACTTCGCGCGTCCTCTCTCTTTCATGGTGAGGTCCATGGACATTACAAACGAGAACACGTTGCCGGTCACGACAGGTTCGCCTACCGTGATGCCATGCGCTTCTTCTATCATCGATTCAAACTTGCGGCCTTTTTCGATGATATTGTCCAGTCCTTTTTCTTCTTTCGGGAAAGCGGGGGTTTCATAAGGTTCAACGCTTACCACATCATCCGCGTACAGTTCTTTTTGTGCTGCTTCAAACTCGCCTTTGGCGCAATATTCGGCCAGGCGTTTTGCAATCTGTTCCGTAGTCATAATTCATGGTTTTAGAATAGTAAATATCCGCTTTTTATTGGTCCGGATACCGGCTTCATACAAATTTATCATGCCGGTGAAAATTGTTTTTAGGGCGTTGGCTATTGCAGTTTTTAGCTGTAGCTGGAAAACGTTACCCGCAACCCGGATGACATGAACGGGACTTTTATGGTCCAGGATAAGATCTGCGCGATCCATTCAATCACCCCGGATACATTTCACTCCCCTTTTAAGACCATTGAGCGCCGTTTTTCGGCTCTTCAGCATTCCATACCCATACCTGGCATGGATTTGTTCACCAGGAAAAGTGTTTACCACTGGTATAAAACTCACCGGCATCAGGCAAAAAAAATCCATTTTTGCACTTTAATACTTTGTATATCATCATGGCTGAAACTGCCCCCAATAAAAAGCACCCCTTTCTCCAAAGGAAATTCCTGATGGGCGTTACCTGGCTGGAAGTCATCCTATACTCGCTGATCTTTGTATGCCAGGGGCTGATTCTGGTCTTTTCCGCCGGGATAGGGAAAAAGCTGCCTGCCGCCTGGTACTGGACAGTAGCGGTAGATTCCACCAATATGGCCCTCGCCTGCCTGCCGGGATGGTGGCTGGTCTTCCGCAAATACAAGAGCCTGCCGCTCAGGCAGCGGTTCCTCCTGCATCTTTACGGCGCGCCGTTGTTTATGGTAATATGGTTTGTACTGATGAATACTTACCATTACCTGATGGGCAACCCGCTGTTCACGGGAAAAGATATCCTGCATACTTTTCTCCCGACCCTTACATTTTACGTACAGGTATTCTCCATCCTCCATATTTACCATTTCTACCGGGAGCGGGAAGCGCAATTAAAAAAGGAAAAAGAGCTGGCCGCCCTGGCCTTCAACAGCGAGATCAACGCGCTGAAAGCCCAGATACAGCCGCATTTCCTGTTCAACACCCTGAACTCCATCAGCGCCAGCGTACCGCCGGAGCTGGAGCCCACCCGCGAGCTGATCGCACGGCTGGCGGATACTTTCCGTTATTCCTTATACTGTACGGAGCATGAATGGGTGCCCCTGCATGAAGAGATCCGGTTCATCCGCACCATGCTGGAAGTGGAACATTCACGTTTCAAAGAACGGCTGGAGTTCGATATTTCTCCTTTAAACGGCGCGGGGAACACGCTGGTACCCTCCATGCTGCTGCAGCCGCTGGTGGAGAACGCCATCCGGCACGGCATCGGGCCCAGCATCAACGGGGGGCGCATCAGTATTGAAGTGGGAGAAAAACCCGGCAAGCTGGAGATCAGGATCAGCGATACCGGCGTAGGGTACCCCGGGGACCTGGAAAACCTCCAGGCATCTACCGGCGTGGGTTTGAAGAATACCCGCCAGCGACTGGAGCTTTTATTTTCGGAAACCATACATATCACCCGTAACGAGCCTTCGGGCCTGACGTTTACGTTTTACATTCACACCAATGCCCATGCAACGAAAAACAGCATTGATCATTGACGATGAGGAAGCTTCCCGTTTCCTGATAAAACAGTACCTGGCGGACTTCCCGGAAATCAACATTGCCGGCGAATGCCGCAATGGATCGGAAGCCATCAGGGACATCAACGCGGCCCAGCCGGACCTCGTGTTCCTGGACATACAAATGCCCGCCATCAACGGCTTCCAGGTATTGCAGGAGATCACGCACATACCGCTCATCGTGTTCACCACGGCCTACGATCAGTTTGCCCTCCGCGCGTTTGAGCTGAATGCGCTGGATTACCTGCTGAAACCATACACCCGTGAGCGTTTCAGCCTGACCATGGAACGCATACGCAAAAACTCCCAGGGCCAGAACCTTCACTTTCTCGCGGAAACCAGCACCGGCAACTACCCCAGCCGCATACTCGTGGAAAAAGGAAACCGCCTGAAAAACATTACGGTGGACGATATCATGTACCTCAAAGCGGAAAAGGATTACACACAGATACATACTGCGGAGCAGTCCTATCTCAGTTCCCAGGGTATCGGCACGCTGGAAAAGAGGATGGACCCGGAAAAATTCATCCGCATACACCGTTCGCACATCGTTAATATCCTGCATATCAAGGAAGTATACCGGGATATCAGCAAGATGTTCATCGTAATGAATAATGACACGGAGCTAAGTATAGGCAGGAATTACACGGACAATCTCCGGAAACTTATCTACTGAGATTCGTCGCCGGCCGGGGCATTTGGTCAGGCTTGCGTGCAGTTGGTCGATATGAGGCCGGGGGTGTTGGTATCCTTGGTATTTTCCGTATCACAAAATGATTTTGCATGACAAGGTTTATCATCTTTATACGCAGATATCTTTTACTGCTGCCCGGCAGGAGCCGCCCCCGCGTGAGGATCCAGGCGGAGAGGAACCGCCTGCGGGTGTAACAGCATTTCGCCGCGGCAGGATCATTAGGGCCTGGCCGCCCAGCTGACCGCATTCCTGAATAAAGTGGTATAGTCGCTGTTCCCGAACAGGTCCGGGCTATGGCCCATAAAAATGTACACGTTTTTGCCCGGCATACGCGGGTTGCTCCAGATCACTGGGTGGTCTCCCATCTTTTTGGCGGTCTCGGGTGAATAGGTATTTTCATCCACGCTGGCAATCACATGCACGTTCGGACGCGGGCTTTTGTTGTAGGTGTACCACTCTTCCTTTTCAATCCAAAAACCGTTTTTTATCCCTTTCATCACCGGGTGGGCGGTATCTTCCACCATCACTTTCCCTTTCGCAAAATCCGCGATATAGTCCTTAAAACGGATGCTTCCCATAAAGTCCGAGAACCACTGCCACATAGGGAACCCGTCAAATTCACCGAGCAAAGTGGCATGATGGAAACCGATCCAGCCGCCTTTGCCCGCATTGATGTACGCTTCAAAAGCTTTTGCCGCTTCGGGTTTCCAGGCATAGGGCGGATAATCCAGCTGGATGAACAACCGGAAATCCTCCAGGAACTTTTCGTTGATAAGGTCGGTGTTTTGTATGTATTGAATAGAAAAATTGCTGTCCGCGGCAAGCTGATCGAGCCATGGTTTTGCGGCGCGGGTATAGGCGATGTGATGGCCGCCGGGCTCGGCGAGCACCAGTACTTTAAAACGCGGATTTTTTGCCGGGGGAATGACGGGACCGTTAAGAAGACATGAGCCGATGGCCGGCCGGGGAGTGGATGTGACCATGGTGGGAGTGTCCGGCCGGAGCACCGATATATTCATCCCGACCAGCAGCAGCAAGGCGGTGGTGATCTTTGAAAAATTGTACATGAAGACAAGGGTTTTTGACGTGGAAATCCTGTTCCCACAATCTACAGATAGTCCCTCTTATTTGCAATACGCTTCCAGCTTTGCCGCGGCGTATTCCCCGCCGAGGTCTTTCGCCTTTTTCCAGTCGCCGCAGGCGCCCGCCTGGTCGCCCAGGTGCTGTTTGGTATTGCCGCGGTTAAAATACACCATGGGGTTCAGCGCGTCCAGTTCAATGGCTTTGTTGTAATCCAGCAGGGCGGCTTCGTATTCGCCGGCTTCATCTTTGTTCACCGCGCGGTTGATATATGCTTCCTTGAATTCCGGCGAAAGGGAAATGGCTTTATCGTAATCCTCCCGGGCTTTGGCGCCCAGCAGTATTTCTTCTTTGGCGATGGCACGGGAATACCAGGAATTCGCGTTTTCGGGGAAAATACGGATGGCGGTGGTGAAATTGATCACTGCCGCGCCGAAATTCCGCTGCCGGTAAGATTCCATGGCCAGCTCAAAATAATGCGCCAGCCTGGCGGGCGCTTCGTCCTGGAAATCTTTGCTGTCCGCCCCGGCAAAAGTGCCATAACCATCCAGGCGACAGTCATGCTCGTAGCCTTTAATGGCCAGATCTATGGCCCAGCAGAGGAGGTTGTCCGCATCCACGGGGAATTTCGGGGAAAGCGTTTCCAGTTCCCACTGGCCGTTCTGCTGGCTGATAGATTTGGTGGTCATGCCATAAACAGCCGTAAGGAAAGCCGCCAGTTTTTCGAGCTTTTCCTGCCGGTCCGCTATAAAATACACATCAAACTCCGCCAGCGCGTATTCCGGGAAACCGCTGCCGGTCATCCTGTCGTACACATCCGCCGCAAGGATCACTTCTTCGGGGAATTTGGCGATAAACTGTTCGCGGGTAAAATATCTGTCTGCCATACTGCTCAATTTTACAGGGATCAAATGTACAGGTTTATGTGGAAACCTTGCCGCCGGTTCTGCCCCGGATGTTTATCTTTGTGCCCATGCCGGCTTTTTCCCCGTACCCTTTCACCAGCATATTTACGCGTATTGCCAACATTGGCGTGCGGACGGGGATGCCGTTCATCGAAGCCCGGCGTACCCGGCTGCTGAACCTGCTGGCCCTCCCCTGGCTGCCCCTCATGCTTATTTTCTGTATTCTGAACGCATTTCAGGACAGGCACCTGCTGAGCCTCCTGAACGGCCTGAACGTAGCAGGCGGCCTCACCGTGCTATGGCTGCATCACCGGCAGCGTTACCTCAGCGCCCGGCTGCTGCTGATCGTTTACAGCATCGTTTTATACACCATCACCGCCCTGCTTTACCGCAACGGCGCCGAATATTTCCTGTTAAACATCCTTATCGTCACCATCCTCGTGTACGATAACACCTGGCTGATCGCCACGCTTTCGCTGATCACCATTTCCGCGTTCCTGATCATCCATTTTACCGGCGCGGAGGCGCCGGGCCAATTCACCGTTCCGGTTCCCCGTATCGTATTTAACGTGTCCTGCGCCCTGCTGTTTCCCATCCTGGCGCTGACTTATTTCAAACAGGTACATGCGGATTACCAGCAGGAGATGGAAGCCAAACGCCAGGCCCTTGCCGCGCTGAACCGGGACAAGGAAAAACTGTTCTCCGTCATCGCGCACGACATCCGCGGGCCGCTTGCCACGCTGGAGCTGCTGCTGGACATGTTCCGCAAAGGAGAATACAACGAAAGCAGTATGTTGGAAGCCTCCGAAGAGCTCTATAAAAAAGTACATCACCTCGGCGGCTCCATCGACAATATGCTGCGCTGGAGCATGGGGCAGATGCGCGGTATCAGGACAGCGCCGGAACATTTCCCGCCCGCCCCGCTGGCGGATGAAGTTTTGCAGATGTTCGTGCCCGGCATAGACGGAAAATCATTACAGGTCACGCAGGACATCCCCGGGGAAATATACCTGTTTGCGGACCGGGAACAGGTGGCCGTGATACTGCGCAACCTCGTCAGCAACGCCATCAAATTCAGCCATCCCGGGGGCAGGATATATCTTGGCGCCAGCCAGTCCCCCAGCACCGTTACGCTCACCGTGCGCGACGAAGGAACGGGCATTGCAGCGGACAAAATGAGCGGGCTGTTTTCTTTCCAGACCATTCCCTCTTACGGCACCGGCGGCGAAAGAGGCAGCGGCCTCGGGCTGTTGCTATGCCTCGAATTCACCAATCTCAACAACGGCCAGCTGCTGGTCAAAAGCACCCCCGGCGAAGGCACCGTCTTCACCGTCATACTTCCCGCCGGCTCCGCAGGGGCGCCCGCAAACAGCGATGAGGCAGATGACGAGGATTTTTGAGGATCCGTTCCGGGATACAACAATTAACAGACGGATATTTTCTCTTCAAACAAAAAATGCCCACCTGTGAGATCACAAGTGGGCTTTCATTGTTATCACGTTACTACTTAAACTTTATCGGGTAATAATGAGTTTTTTCACGATGAACTTTCCGTTCCTTTCCACCCTGAGAATATAAATACCAGCCGGGTATGCCTGCACCGGCAGTTCCGTTCTGCTGGAAGTAGCCTGCTGTCTTAAAAGGCTCTTCCCGTCGACATTCAGTAGCTCCAGTCTTTCGTTGCCGGTCCAGTTGCTGATACTTACCGTTGCCGTTTTGTTCGCCGGCTGGGGAAATATCTGTACGAGACTTTCTTCTTCGCTCTGTGTTTTAAAAGCCGCCAGTGCAAATGACTGCGTGGTGTCTTTTATCACGATGTCGTCTATATAAGTTTTAAACGCACCTACATCCGCGCCGTGATCATAGGCGATCATGATCCTGTCAATCGTTTTACCGTTAAGCCAGTTGCCAATGAAACAGGTCTGTTTCTGCCATGTATTCACCGTGCCACGGCCCGCGCCGGGATGCATGGATACGCCGTTGATGTCCGTGGCGCCCGCATCGCGCAGGTTGCTGCCATCCGTCATCACAAGGTCCACGGATACGTAGCGCGAAAGGTTATTGGTGGGATATGCCAGCCAGGTGAGCCGTGTGTTTGCATTCACGGGAATGTTCACGTCGAACACGCGGAAGTAATGATACGAACCGCCGCTGGAGGCATTATCCGTACCCCGCGCGGATGGATGCATTGCCGGTATAACTGGTTTCTCCTGTCACAACGCCACAAAGCGGGCTGAGCACACTTTTGGGAATGGACGTGGGATCAGGGCTGTCCGTCCAGGTGGGCATCGCATCATAGCCGTTTTGCACGCTGGTGCGGAACCACAGCGGCGCTACCGAAAACGGGATGTTCACATTCGTAGTGAGCGGCGTGGTGCCTTTGAACACTTTCGTGGCCTGGCCTGTGAGGCGGAGATAAAAATCGGGGCTGAGGTAAGAACCGTCCGCACTGGCGGTCAGGAAATACTGGTTGTGCGGCACATCAAAATAACTGTCCGCCATTTTCATGATGTTCGTGGCTTCGTCGTATTCGTCGAACATAGCGATGTACGCGGTGTTAAAACCCAGGTTCTTCAGGTTGTACACCTGCCGCCAGAAAAACTCGCCTTTGTTCCGCGGTATCTGGTTCACCGCGCCGCCGTTCCAGTTGCTCCATGCAAAACCCGGGAAGATCACCGGCTGGTAATCGATGCCGTTTGTATTGCAATAAGCCAGGTCCGGCGTTACGTGATTGGTGATAAAATTGTCCGCGCCGGCATTATTGGAAAAGCGGCCGACGGACCAGGGAGAAAGCATATCGAAACTATTGTACACCGCGCTATAGCCGGGATGGCTGTCGCCGCTGCTGGTACGCCAGTTTGTAGGCACGCCGCCGATCACGTAATACCCTTTTCCTTTCAGCCAATTGATAATGGCGATGCTGTGCGCGGGCACATTGGTGCGGCCGGTGAAGCCGAAGCCCCAGAGGCAGATCACGGGCTTGCCGTCCTGGTGCGCGTAGTAAGGTGAATTCACCACACCGAGATTGTTTTCGATGTGCAGCCAGTCATTTTTAAAATAAGTGGTGTCGTCCGCGCTCATGTCGTACATGATGTAGAAAATACGCTGGTACTGTTCCGCCGCGCGGCGCATGCGTACGGCCACGCTGTCGCGGTTTCGTTTGAATACGCCATCGCGGGTTTCCCCGAGAAAACGTTGCAGGGCGGCGCCGTCTATGCCATGCTGCTGCATCCAGGAGAAGTGCAGGTCGATGGTTTGCGGCTGCCAGGAAGTAAACAGTTTGGCGGGATCGCCGATGTTCGTGTTGCCCAGGTTCGTCTGGAACATTACGGATGCGGGGTACTCTTTTACGTCGGGGTACGCTTCAAATGAAATAGCGCCCGGCGCGGGGCTGCCGTTATTGGAGTTGTACTGGCCTGCGCTCCAGTGGCGCCACCTGGCTACGGGGGATCCATCCCCGTAGCAGTTGAACCATGCCTGGTAACCAGAGATCACTTTTCCTTTAACAGATTGCGCCGCGGGCGCTACCTGGGCTAACACGGGTAACCAACACACTAACAGCAAATTGAGTACGTGGAATCTTTTCAGCATTTGGATGAAATTTTAAAGGTGAAGGAATGATGTGTTACATTGCCCCCCAGCTTTTATTTGGCTTAGGGCCCATCTCCAGTTCAAGGGTGCCGCCGCTTACCAGTTGCTCGTGTGTAAATACCGGCTTCAGCAATGGCTGGCCGTTGAACTTCGCGCTTTGAATGTATTTGTTTACGACGGACGCATGGTGCGCCAGTACGGTGAACTGTTTGTTGTCCGACAGCTGGATGCTTACTTTTTCAAACAACGGGCTGCCGATGCTGTATTCCGGCACACCGGGCGTCACCGGGTAAAAACCCATGGAAGAGAAGACCACAAAGGCGCACATCCCGCCGCCATCTTCGTCGCCGGGGATGCCGAAAATGTTGTCTTTGAACCAAACGTCCAGCAGGAAACGGATCCGCTTCTGCGTCTTCCAGGGGCTGCCCGTGTAGTTGTAGAGATAAGGAATATGAAAACTGGGCTCATTGCCCATTGAATACTGTCCTACAAGACCGGTGGCATCGGGGAATATGCTCCAGAACTCGTATTTGCTGCGGCCGAGCCCTTCGCGGTACAGCTGGTCCAGCGCGGCTTCCATCGGTTTGGCCCCGCCAAAAAGATCACGCAGGCCGGCAATGTCGTGCTGCACCTGCCATTGGTAAGTGTAGCCGTTATTTTCGTCGTAGAACTCACGGCCGCCCATGCCGCCGTCGATCTTCGGATCGATTTTGATCCATTCCCCGGCGCCGTCTTTGGGCATGAACATTTTTGCCTGCGGCTGCCAGAGGTTTTTGTAATTAAATGCGCGTTTTGTAAACGTCTCTTTGTCTCCTGTCTTTTTCAACTCACCTGCCAGCTGCGAAAGCGCCCAGTCGTCATACGCGCCGCCCAGCGTTACCGCCACCGCCTGTCTTTTTTCAAAACCATGCACCATCGGATCGGTTTCTTTTACGCCTTTAGGCAAAGCGGGGAAAAACCCTTTGGTGAGATAAACATCATCCAGCGGGCCTTTCGGGCCGTTGCGCCAGGGCAGCATGGTGGCTTGTGTGGCATTTTTTTTCATGCCTTCGTATGCTTTTTCCACATCGAAGTTGCGCAGGCCTTTGCGGTACGCGTCCAGGAAAGTGACGGAGGAATGGAAGCCGTTCATACAGGCGTGATCACCGAAAAGCACCGGGAATGTAGGCATCCAGCCGCTTTGCTCGTACATGTGCACGTAAGACTGCAGCATGTCTTCTTCCTGCTTCGGGTTCAGGATAGTGCGGAGCGGGTGATGGGCAAGATAAGTGTCCCAGCTCCAGTCATCCACATAAAACGGGCGGGTGGCGCCGGTATGTACTTTTTTGTCGTAGCCGGAATAATAAGCGCCGTCTTCCGTGATATTCACCATGCGCTCATAACAGCGGTACAAGGCAGTATAAAAAGATCTGCGTTGCGCTTCCGTGCCACCGCTCACCTGTATCTGGTTGATCACTTTGGCCCATGCGGCTTCGCCTTGTTTTTCCAGGGTTTCGAAGGAGATGCCGTTGCCCACTTCTTTCCCGAAGTTTTTCTTCGCCTGCTCCGCGCTCACGAAAGATACCGCGTACCTGAATTCAATGGTTTCCGGTGCGTTTGCGGTAAAACTGATCTGCGACTTACCAGTGGTACCGGCAGTGTTAAACTCCCCGTACATGAACACTTTCACATCATCGTGCCAGATTTCCACCGCGGCCACGGTTTTATTGTCCAGCCATTTCCATTCAAAGAAACCGCGGTTATAGGCGCTGAATTGCAGGTTTTTCGGTTTGCCCGCGGGGAAGCTGAAGCGGAAAATGCCGGCCTTTTCGCCGGGCGTATATCTTACGGTGATCTCATCGTCCACCAGGTAGGTTTCGTACACCCAGGGGCGTGTGATCTCCAGGTCATGGTCGTAAGTCATGGCCCTGGGCGCCGTGGCGCCGGTGTAAGGTTTTACGGCGAATACTTCGCCGAGGCGGTGGGACACGACCAGCAGCGGGAAACTTTTGATCTGATCGTCAATATAATCCGCCCTGATAGGATGCATCCGCATCACCTGGTTGGGCAATTGTACCGTGGGACGGGTGGGCTGCAGCAGCTGTCCTACATTTCCGACCTTTGGGTCCACATACGGCAGAAAGTTCTGTCCGAAACTCTGGTGCATGAATAACAACAAAACACCTGTCCATTTTAAGCTTTGTTTGAGCATAAGGTATATCCGTTAATTACATTGAAGATTTGCGGTTGTAAATGTGCGGGCGATCCGCCGGCTGTGCACGGTGAACCGTATGCTGCCGGAAGATTGCCCCGCGATGCCTGGCTGATGACTGCCCGGCCCCTGGAAAGGATGCTTTGCCGGGACCGGCCGTTCGCCCATACCGGACCCAGGGGTTGTATGCCACATCATTTCCGGCGGATTTGGCGTGCCAGGGACAGGAAACGCCTGGTGCCTGACTTTCAAAGCAGCCCTGCCATTACCGGGAACTGTTTCTTTGCCGGGCGCTGCGGCGGCCTGTGCCCCGGCTACGGGTGCGGGAAGCTGGTTCTCCGGCGTGTTTTGGCCTTCACCCCGGCCTTGCGGGCTAAGGAGATGGTGAGCGGAAGGACTTATTGAAAAATGCGAACAGGGGGGGATAAAAAGTAAAACGTGATCTATTTTCATCGTGGAAACGTTTCGTGGAAAATAACAGATCACAAAGTAAATTCCGGGGGCTTAACAGGGAGTATAATAAACGATTAACAGAACCATTAATTTCCCGGCATTAAGAGAATTAATGCGTTAATGGAGGATATCATTGAAAGATTGGGGGTATTCTTCACCGTAAATATGCCGGTATTCTTTTACAAAACGCTCATAGGCATGCCTCGCCAGCGAATGCCGCCCCAGCATCACGAGGCTCCGGCACTTGATGGCCAGCGCCTGCTCGTTCACCTGGTCCAGCACAAACATACAGTTTGCAACAGCGATCAGCAGCTCGGGATCGTCGTTCCATTGGCCGCCCGCCGCTTCTCTGGACAGCCGGTCCAGCAGCCTGCCGGAGATCTCCGACTTAAAGTCATCCAGCCACTCGTATTCCGTCTGGTAAAGGAACGGGCCGCGCATGACGATATAGAGCATTTCCCGGATATCCAGCCCGTTGAAGTCCTTCGGCGCCAGCCGGTGCAGGTCCCGCAGATCGATATATACGCTCTGGTCCATATCCAGCCGCCAGTTGCCGGATTCTTTCCTTATGCCAAAGGTCCCCAGCTTTTCGAGGATATTCTTGAGTTTCAGGATGTTTACGGAGCGGTTATTTTTCGCCGCTTTGTCCGACTTATCATTCCAGAGTATCTCATTGAGTTTTTCCACCGAAATGCCATGCCCGTTTTCGATGGTATGCACGGCGATCAGGAGGAAAAGTTCTTTCAGCAGGGGGGTGAACTGGCGGGTAAAGTCCTGGCCGGCGGCATCTTTTACGGTGAAATTGCCGAACAGGTATATCCAGGACACAGGCGGTGTTTCCCCGGCCGCCTGGATATCTTCCTGCTGCGGGTGGGTTTCATACCGTCCTCCCGGGGCCACGCCTTCAGGCAATTGCTGTATGGTTGCCGGGTGCACGGCCAGGCCGGCCTCGTTTCCATGATGCACGCCTCCGGACGGCCCGGTTTCCCTGTTCAGGCGATTGCCAGGCGTCCCCCCTTCATAGCTTTTACCGGCCGCTTCGTCTCCCCGCGGCACCGCATGGGCCGGTTTCCTGTTCCCATGATGGTATCCCTCCGCCACGGTAGCCTGGTCAAGGGGGAATGCGCTGTGAGGGCGCTCCCCTTCTTTCCGTTTTTTCCTTCTCCGCTTTGTTCTGACGGACAGCAGCAGGGCGAACAGCAGGAACATCAGTCCTATCATATAATACCACCACGGTATCCTGAAAGGCGGGGGTTTGACGCCCGTAACCGGCAGCTGTTCCGGTGGGAAGGCGATGGAATATATCTTCACCCGGGTGTGCCGGTTTTCTTTTGTAAAAGTGGTAACAGCCAGCAAACGTTTGCTGGCAGCGCAAAAAAACAAGCCGGCAAACGCCCGGGTATCTTTAAATTCAAAAGGGATCGTATCTGCCAGCAGCGTATACCCCGGTGCGCCCAGCGAACCCTTGATCAGCTGAAGCCTTGAATCATAGCGGTCGTTGGGGAAAATGAGGGCGTAATAACACCTGGCGGCCGTATCTATCACCATGGAATTGCCGAATACGAACTGTTCTTTCGGGGTATCCAGTGTGAAGAGTTTTTTTACGGCGCCGGTACGCACATCCAGCCGCAGCATATCGTAGAGATAACGCGGGTTCAGCATCTGCTCGCCGGTGGTACTGCCAAAGCCGCCGAGGATATAAGCCGTGTCTCCCACGGAGCCCAGCGCGGCCAGGTAGCGCGGCGTGTAGTTGTCCCCGTTAGGCCGGATGCTGTCCCAGGCCGCTGTATTAAAATCATACCGGGATATCCTGTTCTTATAACGGTACTGGCCGTAACCGCCCAGGAAATATATGGAGCGGGAGGAGGAGGAATAGAACCGGTTCGCCTGCCAGTATTCGGTGACATAAATAGAATCAAAAGGCGGTTGCCAGCTGCCATCACGGAAAGCTGCCGCCCAGAAATGATCGATATTAAACTGCCAGAGCCCGCGCGTATCCGGGTTCAGGAAAGTATGGCTGCCCAGGAGCAGTTGATGGCGCGGATCTTTCACAGGCTCCGCATGGGTTGCCCCGCTCTTTTCCGCATACCGGTAAATGGAATCTTTCCCGACGATGATCAATTCTTCCCGCTCTGCATCAAACGCCACGGAGGCATGACCTTTTATCACGGCATCGTACCGCGGCTGCCAGTGCAGGTGTAGCGCAGCAGCCCAGGTGGCGTTCGTTACGATGGCTTTTTGCCCGCGCAGGCTGTCCATGGCCACATTGCCGGCGGTTTCGCGCAAAGGCCAGTAAGCATCCGGGCGGCCGTCTTTTTCAAGCGAGATGTTACGCACCTGCATGGGCGGCAGGTCCGTGCTGCGGAAGTCCGGGTAATTGCAGGCGCCGAATATGATATAAAAACAATCGTCTTTAAGATCTGCGTTCGTTTTGCCACACAGCTTTCCGTTCACATAAAAAGCCAGTTCCCCGCCTTCACGGGTAAGCCTGAACCGGTTCCATTGCTGCCGCGGGCCCTGGTTCTCCACATGAAAACTGATGCCGGAAAGCTGCTCTCCCACTACCAGGTTAAATGCGCCTGTATTAGGGCTGTATAAAAGATCGATGTTCTGATGCTCCTGGTTGATCAGCCGGAACACGTACCCGAAATAAGCAGGCTGACCGGGAAGGAAGGATATATCGAAGCTGAGGCTGAAGCCGGAGGAAAGACACAGCGGAACGCCGCCGCCAAGGTCCAGGGAAGTCCTTTTTTCCTGCACCGCTTCAAAAGATGAAAAAACCAGCCCGTGCGATTGCGCATAGGTGGAAGCCCCGTTAAACAGCAGACAGAAAACAATCAGGAAAAATCCTTTCATCTCAAATTCATGTATGGAACAAAGCGCCAGTACGTTCTTTCGTTCTTATTAGCTGAGTTTGAAAGATAATTGTTTTTTTATTAATGCCATAGGTGCGCTGCAAAGTAAATATTATTATTTATCTTTATGTAAATTATTGATAACCTGGATATGGACACAAGACCCGGTCCGCTGTCCATTAAAAGATACGAACGCCCTTAACCTATGAGGCCTCTTGCACTAGCTGTAACGGCAGCTATTTTATTTCTCCTTTCGCTGCCTGCAAGAGGTCAGTTGCTCTCGCGTACCCCACCGCCGGACACGGTAAAATACCAGATGAAAGACGGTTCATTTCTTGCCTTCCGCCAGGTGAACCTGAGTATGGGGGAAATCGGGTTCGAGATTATGATCACCAGCAATATCAAAGGGAAAAATGCGCCGAAGCTGGAGTTCAGGATAGACCGGCCGAAGGGTAAAAAGATCGGAACGCTCAGGATCCCGGACACGGCGGATACCACCTACCACCTCAAACTCACCGGCCAGCTGCGGAACGCTTTTGGCATCCACGACCTTTTCCTGGTGGCAAAAGGGGAAGGTGAATTCCAGATATCGGGGTTTGGGTTTATCCATAATTATTATGCGGAACGGTAGCTGTTTTTTGTAATTTCCCCGTATGAAGCGACTTATTTGTATGGCCGCAATGGCTATTTTGACCATTCATGTCTCAGCGCAGGAAAAAAAGGCGGGCAACCCGGTGTTTCCCGGCTGGTATGCGGACCCGGAAGGGATCATCTTCGGAAAACAGTACTGGATCTACCCTACCTATTCCGCGCCTTATAACAAGCAGGTGTTCCTGGACGCTTTTTCCAGCCCGGACCTCGTCACCTGGACCAAACATTCGCATATCCTGGACACCAATGCCATCCGCTGGGCCAAAAGGGCCGTGTGGGCGCCGTCTGTGATAGAAAAGAAAGGAAAGTATTATCTCTTTTTCGGGGCAAACGATATCCAGAACGATCAGCAGCCGGGCGGCATCGGCGTGGCGGTGGCGGACCATCCGCAAGGGCCCTTTAAAGACCATCTTGGCAAACCTTTGATCGATAAATTTCATAATGGCGCACAACCCATCGACCAGTTTGTATTCCACGACAGCAACGGCCAGTATTACCTGATCTATGGCGGCTGGCGGCATTGTAATATTGCGCGGCTGAAGGAGGACTTCACAGGCTTCGAGCCTTTCCCGGACGGCTCCGTGTTCAAAGAAATAACGCCCGATAAATACGTGGAAGGACCGTTTATGTTTCAGAAGGGCGGTAAATATTATTTTATGTGGTCCGAAGGCGGCTGGACGGGGCCTGATTATTGTGTGGCCTATGCCATTGCCGATTCGCCGATGGGCCCGTTTAAACGTATCGGGAAGATACTGCAGCAGAATCCCGCCATTGCAAAAGGCGCCGGCCATCACTCCGTGATAAAAGTGCCGGGCGAAGAAAGCTGGTATATTGTGTATCACCGCCGCCCGCTGACCGAAACGGATGCGAACAGCCGTGAAGTGTGTATAGAAAAAATGGAATTTGATGGGCAGGGCCTGATAAAATCCGTAGAGATCACCGTGGAAGGGGTGAAAGCGAAAAAATTGAAATAAAGATATCATCGCAAACGTAAGAGCCTGTTTCAATTTGAGACAGGCTTTTGCATTTTACCCTGGTACAGCCCTTTGTACCGGCATATGTATACCGGAAGGTGTTTTTTGTGGTACGATTGATTTCATGGAATGAACAGAACCCCGCCTCCGGCTGTTTCATTATAGGAACGGGCTGACCACGATCAACACGGCCGTTGATCCTCCTCATTCCCCCGTTCCTCCAAACCTCCGAACTTTACAGCATGAAAAAGATCATTGTCGCCCTGGACGGCCTTAAACTCTCGCTCACCAGTATCAAAACCGCCATTGACCTTACCAAAAGCGAAGGCGCGCACCTGGTGGGCGTTTTCCTGGATGATTTTACACGCAACAGTTTCAGCATGGAGGAAGCGATACACAAAAATAACCTCAAAGAACTTTCCGAAAAAGACCAGCAGCAACGGAACATCGCCGTAAAAGAATTTGAGTTTTACTGCCGTGAAGCGGGCGTGAACCACGCCGTGCATCGTGATAAATCCTTCGCCCTCCCGGACCTCATGCGCGAAAGTATTTATGCAGACCTGCTGGTGATCTCCGCCGATGAAACCTTCACCCGTTTTACCGAAACCCCGCCCACCCGCTTCATCCGCGACCTGCTGGGCGGCGTACAATGCCCCGTGCTGATCACTCCGCAGGAATACAAACCGCTGGAAAGGGTTGTGATGCTGTACGACGGCGCGCCGTCTTCCGTATTCGCCATCAAAATGTTCACCGGCACGCTGCCGGGTGTGAATAAACTGCCCGCGGAAGTGATCACCGTAAAAGAAGAAGACCTGCATCTGCCGGAAAATAAACTGATGAAAGAATTTATGAAAAGGCATAATCCGAACGCGCTTTACACCGTACTGAACGGAGAGCCGGAAGCTGCCATACTGGACCGCTTACGGCAGGAAGGAGAAGCCACGCTGATCGTGCTGGGCGCTTACCAGCGGAGCACCGTCAGCCGCTGGTTCCGCAGCAGTATGGCGGACACCATACAAAAACACCTCAGATGCCCACTGTTTATCGCACATAATTAACATTGATTGCGTGGGCCGAAGTCCTAATTTTGTGTAAAATTTCATACAATGTCCCTGCGTGAAGCCACCATAGACGATATTCCCGCTCTCCACACCGTTCGTATGGCCGTGCGCGAAAATGCGCTCCGCAATCCCGGGCTGGTGACTACGGATGATTATATCCGCTACCTGACCACGGACGGCAAAGGCTGGTTGTTTGAAGAAAACGGCGAGATCATCGGTTTCGCTGTTGTGAACACCCGCGCGCACGAGGTCTGGGCCTTATTTGTACTCCCTGATGCGGAAGGCCGGGGTATTGGCCGCCGCCTGCACGACGCGATGCTGGAATGGTATTTTGATTTTTTTGAAGACACCCTCCGCCTGGGTACCGCGCCCGGCACAAGGGCGGAAAAGTTTTATCTCCGGAAAGGCTGGAAAAACCAGGGGATACGGATGAATGGCGAGATCAAATTCACGATGTCCGTGACAGATTATGAAAAACTATAAGCCTACGCGGACTTATCTATTTTCTGCTGAAGGAGCCCCATCACCAGCGATACTTCCGCTGAAGTTTCCTCCAGCAGTGCCTGCACCTTTTCCGGCTCAAATGTTTTCATATGATCAAATTCGAGAGCGAGGCGGCCCAGCTCTCCCAGGCCAGTGCTGGACGTGGTCCCGCGTAGTTTATGCCCCATCGCGTTGAGCCCCTTCAGGTTTTCTTCTTTTGCAAACTGCTCCATGGCCTCCACGGACTTTTGCAGCTCCGAGCGGATCAGCGCCAGGATTTCTCTGCCCACATTATCCTCACCGAGATATTCCTTCAGGATGTTTTCATCAAAATGTTTCGACATGTCCGTTTTCGCCTCCATTTCCTGCAGTGGCTGCACATCATCCCCGATCAGCCATTTGCGCAGTTTTTCAGACAAAGAGGTTTCAACAATGGGCTTCGAAAGGAAATCATCCATGCCCGCCGCGATCGATTTTTCTCTTTCGCCGCTGATGTTTCCGGCCGTCAGCGCAATGATGGGCACACGGCTGTTCCGCTCCATCGCCCTGATTTTAAAAGTGGCCTCATAACCGTTCAGCTCCGGTATCTGGATGTCCATCAGGATGATGTCCGGCATCCGGTGGCGGCAGATCTTCACGGCGTCCAGCCCGTTGGCCGCTTCGATGATGGCGGCCTGCGGCATCAGTTTGTGTATGATGGTTTTGGTCAGCAACATGTTCACCGTATTGTCTTCCACTACCAGGATGCTTGCTTTTGTTTCCCGCAGCCGGCGCGATTCATCTTCGCTGAGCGCTTTGGCCGGCGCGGCAAGTTCCGCTTCGGTATTATGATCCGCCTGTAGTTTGAGGTAAAAATAAAATATGCTGCCGGAGCCGGAATAGCTGATCAGCTGAAGTTTGCTGCCCATCAGCGCCAGTATCTTGTTGGAGATGGCCAGCCCGATACCGGTGCCGCCGTAACGTTTGGTAGTGGACGCATCTTCCTGCGCAAAAGCTTCGAATATCTTTTCCTGTTTATCCGCCCTGATGCCGATCCCCGTATCACGCACCTCGAACTTAAATGTGATCTCATCTTCTTTGGGATCGGTGAGCGCGGTGATCCGGAGTTTTACGGAACCTTTTTCGGTAAACTTCACGGCATTCCCCAAAAGGTTCACCAGTACCTGTTTCAGGCGGAGCGCATCCGAAAATATAAAGCGCGGCAAGTCCTCCGGTATTTCGAGTACGGCCTCCAGGCCTTTGTTTGTTGCCTGGAAAGATACAATGTCCATCGCTTCGCGGCCAGTCGCGAACAGGTCCGACCGCTCGATATGCAGATCCAGTTTACCGGCTTCTATTTTGGAAAGGTCAAGAATATCGTTGATGATACTGAGCAGCACATTGGCGGACTGGTGTACGATGGTCACGTATTGTTTTTGCGTATCGTCCAGGCCTGTTTTCATCACCAGGTCTGTAAACCCGATGATACCGTTCAGCGGCGTGCGTATTTCGTGGCTCATGTTGGCCAGGAATTCTGTTTTGGCGTTGCTTACCTGCTCCGCCTGCTGTTTGGCCGCGATGAGGGCCTGCTCCATCCGTTTTCGTTTAGTGATGTCCGTTGCAATACCGAGATAACCCACAATATTGTTCCGGAAATCACGGATAGGCGTTATTACCAGCGACACAATGCAGCGGGAGCCGTCTTTTTTCACATAGATCCATTCCCGCTGTTCGGAACCTTCTTTTTCCGTCCTGTACACAAACGCGCGCATCGCGTTGATCTCCTCTCCTATCTCCAGCGATAGTTCCTTCGCCCGTTCTTCCATTTCAAATTCGTCGTGCACGACGGCGGCGGACTGTTTCCCTATCATTTCTTCGGCGGTGTAACCCAGCAGCCGTTCCGCACCTTTATTGAACAGGGTGATCATGCCGTTTTTGTCCGTGGCGATCATGCTCACTTCGGAGGCGGACTGCATCACGTCCTGCAGTAGCCTGCGGGAGTTGGCTACTTCCAGCTGGGCAAGTTTTTTTTCATTGATGTCCTGGTAAGAACCATAAAGGCGTTTGCACACACCGTCTTCAAGCTCGGCATGGCCCTGCGTACGCACCCAGCGTTCTTCACCCTGGCGGGTAATGATCTGTACTTCCATGTCCCAGCCCTCGCCGGTGCGCATGGCGCGGTTGATGGCGCGCATCACGGCGGTCTGGCTTTCGCCTTTTTTGAAGAAACCCACGGCGGACTGAAGGTCTGGCTCGTACGAGGCGGGCACGCCGTGCAGCTCTTTGGTTACATGGGTCCAGTATATCTTTTCCTTGGCCATTTCCGCCACCCAGCCGCCTACGCGGGCCACTTGGTTCGTCTGCTCAAGCATTTCCGTAGTACGCGCCAGGTCTTTTTCGAGGAGGTAACGGTCTGTGATGTCTATGGCGTTTGCGATAATAAAAGGCTCTTCGCTCAGGCCCTGTTCAAGGATATTGTTGTACATCCAGATACGGCGGGAACCATTCCGGTGAATGGTGGTCATTTGCCCGGAGGCGCGGCCGTTTTCCCTTATATTTTCGAGGTATTTTTCAAATTCCGGGTGATGGCTGGGGGGCATGATGTCCCGGAGGTTCATATGCTTCATTTCCCCGGTGGCATAGCCCAGCAGGCTTGCGCCGGCGATGTTCACGGACAGGAAATTGCCTTCCAGGTCGTGGGTGCTCATAAGCCCCTGGCTGTGCTCAAAAAAGGCACTGAGCCTCTGCTGGCTTTTTTCCAGCAGTTCTTCCTGTTTCCTTTCTTCGGTAATATCCCGCCCGATGGCGAAAATGTGACCGCTGGCGGGTTCCGGATTGGCTACCCATTGGATCACGCGGTAACCGCCGTCTTTTGTGCGGATGCGGCGGGTGAAATTCACCGTGCCTGAACCCGTGGCAAGCCGGCTAATGCTCTCCCTGGCGGCCTGCTGGTCGTCCGGGTGAATATGATTGATAACGGGCTCGCTCAGCATTTCCTGCTCGCTCCAGCCCAATACGCGGCTGAATGCGGGGTTCACGCGTTTAAAGAACCCGTCCATGCCGGCTATACAGATCAGGTCGTTGGAAAGGTCGAAGAGTTTTTCGAAATGGTCCAGCTCCTGGTTTTTACGTCTTTCGGTAATGAGCGTTACGACTGTTTCGGCTATGAGCTTCAGGGCCTCGCGCTGCTCACGGTTGAGCTGGTTCGGCTTCCGGTCACAGACGCAGAGGGCGCCCAGCGCAAAGCCGTTCCTGTCTATCAGCGGGTACCCGGCATAAAAACGGATATGTTCTTCCCCTTTTACGCCTTCCAGCTGCGCCACGCGTTGATCTTTGGATGCATCCTGTATTTCCAGCAGATCTTTCCCCAGGATGGTGTACCTGCAAATGGATTCCTCCCGGGGCGTTTCCTTTACGTCGATCCCCCTGGAAGCTTTTACCCATGCCCGGCCTTCGTCGATCAGGGTAACGAGGGACATCGGCATTCCGCAAATATGGGATGCCAGCTCGGTGAGTTTGTTATATTCTTCTTCCCGGAATGTGTCCAGGATATGGTAGCTGTGAAGCGCAGCGAGCCGTTCTTTTTCATTCGGCGGAACAAGCGGTGTATTCATATACTGCTTACCCTCAAGGATATTGGTTGTCAACGTCATAAAAGTATAACAAAAATAAGAAAAGCGCCGTAGAAGAATCCCCGGCGCTTGTACTAACCTTATCTTATGAAAACACTAAAATTGCTTAGAAGACCACAAAGATCGGCCTGTCTGTCTCCCCCGGAACTGACCTGCGTCAGGTTCTACCATGATCCTGGTTAGCCGCTCAAGGCAGTTTCGCCCCCGCCAGCTGCAGCCCCTGCAGCAATAGCTTATCAAGGTCCGCCAGCGGCAAGGGTTCCTCCAGGAAAAATATCTTCATACGGGCACGGCCTTCCTGTACCAGCTTCGGGTGCTCCATCTGCCGTCCTTCCACGAAACCAACGTAAGGCCGCTGGCTGTCCTGGTGCACCCAGAGGTAACAGAACCTTTTCCCCTTAAAACAGCAAAAAGGGCATCCTGTATCTCCAGGCTTCGGCAATGTCCGGGCCCAGCGCCAGGATATGCTCCCGCATGGATTGGAGGATACTTTTTACCGGCTCCTCCTTGTAATGAAAATATTCGTCTATGGGTGTCATTCAATACTATTTCCCTGAAAATACGCCCCTGTATTGACAACCTTATGTCAGCACGGCCGTTTTGCCCATACATCAGGCGATCATCGCTTCTTTCAGGTATTCGGAGGCATAAGGCGATTTCAGCACCTTGTCGCGGAATTCCGGTTTGCTCACTTCCGCTTCCACAGCGGCGGGGTCTGTGAGGTCCAGTTCGGAGAACAGCGGGAAAAACTGCGGGTCCGTTTGCAGCAGGTGCAGTAGTTCCATCGCCAGCGCTTCCGGCTCCGGCTTAGGTTCGGCGCTGCGGAACAACTTGCGGCGTTTAAAGAACGAACCGATCGTTTCCACCACGCCGAACAACGTGCTTTCGGCGGAAGGTGATTTGGTAAGCGTACTTTCATCCGCCACCGGCACCTGCAACGCGTCCCAGGCTTTCAGGATTCCGTTGCCGTAATATTTTTGCCATTCAGGGAACAGGTTATCTTTTGCTGCCGCTGTATAAAGTGCATGGCGCACTGCTTCCACTTTCAGCCATTTGCGGCCTTCCTCATAATATCCTTTTTTTTCCATCTCCTCGCGGTGGAAAGCGATATACAGCGCCGCCGCGGCCGCTACCTGTGGCGTGGCGGAAGAGGTGCCGCCGCCGCTGCGCAGGAATTTGTGTTTGGTAGAAGCCCAGGGCGTATTGGGCGTGTAGGCCGCCAGCGCCCGCGTCATGCGGGAAGCCGGCCCCCAGGAGCCCTGCATGTATTGTGTGCTGATGGCGCGCTCACTGCCAGGCTGCAAAAAGTCCACATCGTAAGGTTTGTGGTTGTACATAGCGCCTGTAGCGGCTATCACCCGCTCAAACGCTGCAGGGAACATTACGCATTTCGGCAGCAGGTTGCCCGTGCCTTTGTACCAGCAGTTACTGGCCGCCGATACGATCACGATGCCCGCTTCGTAAGCCTGGTTCACGGCCCTTGCCATCCGGTTGCTGGGTTTGCCCGCCATGCTCATGGTCACTACCTCGCAGCCGGTTTCGATGGCGTAGGAAAGCGCCTCGCTGAAGTTTTTGTCGTTCATGATCACCACGGACTCCGAAATACGCATTGGTACTACCTCCGCGATGGGCGCGCCGCCGATAAACCCTTCGTATTCTTCAAACGTATCCCCCAGCGTTACTTTGTTGCCCGCCAGCAGTACCATCGTACCGAGGCCATGGCCATCCTGCCCGGTATCAGGTTTGTCTATCGCCTGTGAAGGGTCTTCTTTTTTGACGAAACTGCGTTGCCTGGCCGCATCCAGCTTTTCGGGCAGCGCCGGGTGGCCGGCAATATACCCGGTGTCCAGGTGTGCAATGCGGACGTGCGCGCCCGCTTTGGCGCTTACGGCTTCACTGGCTTTTTTCAGCTGGGAGTGGTCATCGTCCAGGTGCCAGCCGATCCTGCCTTCAGGATGCGCCGGCGGCCATTCGCGGATAAAGTCCGGGTTGTTCGCATCTCCTTCGCGCGTGGCTCTTTTATCCTGTGATGGATTTACGCTCAGCACGGGCTCTACGGTCGCTTTCCAGCCCTTTGCCACCAATTCCTGGTGCAGGGCGTGGGCTGCGCTCCAGGCGTGCTCGTGGGGCGTATTTTTCAGTTCTACCAATATCGTGTTGCCGTCCTGCTCCAGCACTTCAATGTCCTTTCCGCCCGTGAGGTCCGCATCCGGTTTCTCTTCAAATTCTATCAATAGTTGTGCGTTCTTTTTCACTTTTACATTGTCCCATTGTTCTTCCAGCGAGATATTCCGCTGAATGGGCACCGGCCGCAGGTTCGGCGAGCGGGAGCCTTTCACTTTGTCCGCATCGGGGATATGAATGGTGAAGGGAAATGCCGTATCGAAGGCGGGAATGATGCCGCCGTACTGGAAAAAGTTGGGCCGGGGGAAATAATATTTTTCCCGTATTTCATCTATCAGCGTTTCCGCGGTGGCTTTCTGCATAGACGGCTGATCGAACAGGTGGATAAATGCTTCGGTGAATATGCCGTTGGCTTCGCCGTCGTAAGTGGTCTGATCGTCCTGGCAGGCGGCCATCAGTTTCACCGCGGCTTTTACATTGGAGGCCTGCTTGGTTTTGCGGTATTTTTTCTGAATGGGCTCGTAAACTTTTTCGCCAAAACGGGCCATAATATCCTGCTCTGCTTCCAGCGGCAGTTTGCGGGAACGCATCCCTCTCGTCTCCGCGCTTTTGTTCAGCCCTGATTCCAGCATCGCGCTCAGGTCCGTTTCATCGGGCAATGCCCTTACGATGGTGCCTGAGTGGCAACTGTCGGACACTACCAGGATGCGCGTGCCTTCCCGGAAAGCCCGGAAGGCTTCAAACAGTTCATCGTCCAGCAGCTCGCGGTTGTAGAGGCACCAGGTCTGGTCTTCTCTTTCGTCATCAAACCCGTCCGCCTTTTCATTTCTTACATGACTGCCATGACCTGCATAGGTAAGCAGCAGGATGTCCCCCGGCTCCAGCTTTTCGGCAAAGCCGTGCAGCGCATCCAGCACAGCCTTGTCCGTGGCGGAGGCATCGTGCAGGGATTGTGATTCGTAACCCGTTTTGCGGGCGTAGGATTCCCAGAAAACGGCGTCGTTCACCGCTGCTTTCAGTACAGGTACTCCGGGATAGTGCTCAGTATCGAGTTTATTCAGCCCTATGTGAAGGGAATAACCTTTAGACATATTTCGGGGTTTTAGGGGTGGTGAATCAGGTTCATTAACGCCATCATGCTGGCGGGCTCGCGGAAATACGACAGGTGATTGCTCGCTACTTCCTGCACCTGTTTGCCTTTGTCCAGCGCGGGAATGGCAAACATACTTTTGAGCGTCACGGCCATGTCGTTAGCCTCTTTGTCGTACAGGGCAAAGGACAGCCCGGGGTACACGATCTTCTCTTTTACGGCCATGGCAATTTTGCGCAGGAACACGTCATCGCCGGAGTAGTTTTCCAGCAACGCGGTATTACCCGCAATGATATGATAATCCACGCCGGGATGCATGGGCGAAAGAGCGAGGTCCTGCAATAGTTTCGAGCCGGGGCTGAGCTCTTTGAGCGTGGTGCCCGGGTATAGTTTCAGGTGTTTAAGCAGGTAAGCGAGGCCGGTGATCGCGTATTTGACAGGGCCGGTAATGTTCAGCGCCTGGGTAAGCAGACCGGTGGCGGAGCCGCTCAGCCCGGCCATTTCGGAGCCGGAGCAGGGAGAGCCTACGAGGATAAGTTTTTTGATGTAACCGGTATCCTTAACTTTTTCTGTGAGCCAGCGGGCTACCAGTCCCCCCATGGAATGCGCCACGATGGTCAGCTCCGGCATGCCGGGCCGGCCCATACCCGCGTCTTTCAGTGCCTTGTCCAGCAGGGCGGCTGTAGCGGATACTTCTGTGGAAAGATTTTCGTAATCGTACGTGATAATATAATCAGGCGGGGAATCCTGCGCCATGAATACTTCTTTCATATACTTCGTATCGCCGATAATGCCGTGCAACAGTAGAGTGGCTTTGGCGGAAGGTTCCAGCTTGTCCGCCTCCGTCCATCTGCCGTCTTTAAAAGCATAAATGGCCAGTGTATTTGCCTGTTTGGGACGGAACACTTTTTTGAAATACAACTTCACAGCAGATACCAGGCTGCGCGACGTAACCGGCGAAGCGGGCAGTTTCTCCACGTAGATATTCCCTTCATCATCTGCGTATCCGAGCGGCACATACAATTGCAGTTCATGATCAAACCCGAATGGCACGATCACTTCTTCTTTATCCGCGCCGTCCAATGACCGTAATGCGGCCCTGGGGAGTGTTTGCTGTATCACCAGCGGAGCGCCTGGCTCCAGCACCTGGTCCGTCTGCAATTCGATGGCGGCTATGCTGCCGCTCAGTGCATTGCCTGTTTCTTCTTCTCCCCAAATGTCCGGTGACGGCACATCTGTCATACTTCGTGTATTCGTTTCAGTGATAGCTGTCGCTTTTGCGGAAAAACCTTTTGGCGCGGTGACGGTGAACGCGCCAAAGTCCGCTACACCGCCATCGGGCAACTGCTGTTCATTGCTTTCCGCCACACAGGTGACCGGGAACGTAAAGACCGACCAGTAAGGCTGATCGTCCGCGGGCGTATCCGCTTCACCGCCCAGGTCCCTGGTAAGCGCGGCCCTCTGGGGTGCAAGGTCCAGCTCCAGCCCGTTCTGTTTGTATTGGTCCGCGTCAAATTCCCGGGTGGACACGATGATCTTCAGGTAATCCGTCACTTCGGTGACCTGGTAGTTTTTATAAGCGGGGTCGATGCTGACAGGTATGGTGGCGGACATTTTTCCGTTCACCGCATATTCAAGGTCCAGGCCCTCGCCGGGCAACAGCGCGGGTTTATCGTTTCGGATCAGGTCCGTGTAAATGGCGTATTTGCTGCCGAGATACAACGCCTTCACGAAACAACGCTCCACCGGCGCACCCGGTTTTAACGTGATATGCAGCCGGAAAGCGGGGTATTTTCCATCTTTGTAATGTAAACGGATATTGTCTTCTTCTACTTTTTCGCCGGTGGCATTATCATTGGCCACCTGCCCCTCCACCGCTTTCCATTCAAAAACGAACTGGTCTTTTGTAAGCACCGTATCCAGGTGTTTCAATTCCTTTGCCGAACGCCAGTTCGCAATGGTGTTCATCTTTTCAAGGAATACCACAGCTTCCGGCTCTCTCCGGAACAACGGCAATACGCCGTTGTAATCCGTGAGTACGTATTGTTTGTCCGCCAGGCGCCTCACTTTGTACTGCGCGCCGGGCGTACCCGGTTTGAATGATAATTGCAGGAAAGGAAATTTACCGGCTCTATAATCGTTTTCCAGCTCCTTGTCCTCCGTGCTTTCCACGATCATGAACGTGCGTTTTGCTTTGAGGACGGAGGCCCGTACATCCAGGCTTTCTGTATCGAAACCCTCCAGGCTGATGATGGAATACAGGGGATAAACAGCCGTAACTTCTGCTTCCGCCGTCTTTTCCTTATCCTTCACCCACATCACATCGCCAACGGCCCTGCCGTGCAATTCACCACCGTACGCTTTCCACACCTGGTCCACTTCGTTATACCGTACTTCAAACAAAGGTATGTAAGGCTGTATCTTGGAAGAAAGGAATTGCTGGTCCAGGTCCGCATCGTTAAACGAAAACGCTACGGGATGCTGACGGTCCGCGCGGCTGCTGACAGTGATGGCCAGCCGCTGTACAAGGTCGCGGTAGCTGGCAGCGGTGCCCCCGGCACGCAGCACTTCCGCGAGTTTGCCGGTGAACAGTCCTCCCCGCATGGATTCCTGCGCCTTTTCATCGTTCCGGCAGGAGGCCAGGTGTACATATCGCGGGATGGCGGTTTTTAAATGCCCGTCCTCCAGCGTATAAAAGTCTTTATCCCCATAGCCGATAAAATCCTTAAACGGCACTTTGTTGCGCGCTGAAGGCTGGAAGCGGAATTGCACATCGTCTTCGTTCATGAGCGAACGGGTATTGTTGCCCGAATGGCAACAATCCATGATGATGAGGCAATGCGCCTTGATGGGTGAAAAGGCTTTCCAGATAAGGTAACCCAGTTCTTTATCGATGAGGTCGCGGGCGGTAGTGCGGCTGTCCACACATACCAGCGTTTCCAGTTTGCGCCCGGGATTGTTGTAGTGAAATTCTTCCGGCGCATCGGTCTGGGAACCGTGGCCGCTGTAAAAGAGCACACAGATGTCCTCCTCCCCGGCTTTTTCAAAATGAGAGAACAGTTTGCCGGTGATATTGGCGAAAGTGGGAGCTTCATATGGCAGCGATATCTTCTGCTCTTCGCGGTAAGCAGCTATCTGCCGTTCATCCGCCGTGTTGGGGGCCAGGTAGTAGGCCGGGAGATATTTCATACCCGGCTGCTGGGCTACCTGTTCGCGGAACAGCAGGTCCACTTTCAGCACGTCATGTATGCATCCGCTCAGCGCGCCCTGGGAATACGCATTTATGCCCACAAAAGCGGCATAAAACTTACGTTCTTGCATATCAGCTAATATTTTAATGCGAAACTACGGGGTTACGTTTGTCCTTTCTAACGTTGTGAACTTTTGGGATCGTACCAAACCTACTACTTTATTGAGGCTCAGACAAATAAAATTACAAATTCCTGTAAAAATCGTAAATTACAATTAATTGTTTACTCCAAAAGTTCCGGTAAGAACCGGTTATAACACGCGCACAGGAATTATTTTACCCCGAAGCATCTAGTCATGAAAACTATTATTATATCCTTTGCGAATAGCACGGATAAGCCTTTAAAATCCATAACGGCTGAAGACGAAGGTATCCACGGCATCCTGATAGCCAACAGACGCGGCAATTTCAATGTACACCGCGAATCTTACGCAACCATCGCCAATATGAACAACGCTTTTGGCGCTTATGGAAATGAAATAGGCATCTTTCATTACGGCGGGCACGCCGGGCAGGTCTCCCTTTTGTTCAACGACCAGGAAGCCAACGGCGTTGGCATCGCTTACCAGCTGAAGCCCAGTATAGACAGTGGCAATCTGAAACTCGTGATCCTGAACGGCTGCAGCACCGCCAAACAGGTGGACAAGCTCCTGGCACTGGGCGCCCCCGCTGTGATCGCTACCAACTGCCCGATAGAAGACAGCTCCGCCGGGATCTTCGGTGTAGAACTGTTCAAAAATCTCGTACAGAAAAGGATGAGCATCCGGAGTGCTTTCACGGCCGCGCTGGCGGCAGCGCAGGTAGCCACGGCGGCAGCCCTGGGCGCGGACGAAGCCCTTCACCGGGACCTTCACATACCGGGCGACGTGCCCCGTGAACCATTCTGGGGATTGTTCTATAAAACGGCCGATGCGGTAGACAACAATCCCCTTCCCCCGGTGACGATTGAACCGGCCGCCGTCAATTATGAGCCCAACCTTCAGTTGACCCAGTCCATCTTCAACGCCCTGGTGGCAGATAAAAACCTCCCCGCAGAACAGCTGAACGCCCGTAAACAACAGGAGATCATCGAGGATAACGTGTTCCAGAAAACGATCATGGACGTGTTCCCCCACCCCATAGCCATACAGCTGAAAACGCTGTTTGCCGCCGAATACGGCTCCGAAGCCCTGAAGCAGCCCGGGCGCAGGAGACTGGAGCAGATCGGGCGTGTGTTCCACATTACGGCCGAATTTATGGGCATCATCATGATCTCGCAGCTCTGGGAACTGAAAGTGACCGGGCGCGTGAACGTGTTTCCCGAACCCATCGCACAGGTGCTGGAAAACTTCTTTTCACTCAGTATAGACGAACGCTCTGTATACAACTACAGCAATCTTATCCGCGACATCCGCAAATACATCGATTCGCTGGGCGATGTGAATTATTTTGTGAGCGAACTGGATACCCTGCGCGAGGAAGACCCCGCCAATCTCCCGTTCAAAGAAGCCTGCGAATTTCTTACCTATATCCGCAACGGTACTTATTTCACTGTCGCCAATCCTAACAAACCGGCCATCATCAAAGAAGAAGAAGTACCGGAGCTGTGCCTGAGGGCGGAATCCATGCTGTCCGCGTTTTTTGAAAAACTCGGATTCCTGCACCGCTATACACTCACCAGCATTCAGAATATCCGCATCAACAAATACAGGCATGATACGCTCACCGTATTTGACCACCAGGTGGTGAAACTGATGAACTCAAATGCCAGCCATGAAGTGAACTATTACCTGCTGGCCAAACATCTTGACAACAGCGGCGTGGTGCTCACCAAACAAAACCTCACCGTATACAACGTGGAAAGGCGGCAATGGAAAGGCGATGCGCTGGAATTCCTGAACCTTTCGCCCCTGGTACTGGACATCAATTCCTTCGAAAGCAAGGCGGACCGGTCCAACCTCGTGTTCTTCGGCCAGTACCGCTCAACGGACGATGTGTATGTATTCCGCAACGTCAGCAAGCCGGACGATGAAATGAACCGTGAGGAGATCAATATCAACCGGAAATTCGGCAGAACGGAGCAGCAGGAACAGGGACGTTACGAAGCCGTCTGCTCCCAGCTCACCGCGTTTAAAAATCTCGCGTTACAGGCCTTAGCGCCCCAGACCTGATAATCATCAAAGCTTCAACCCCTTCAGCCAGATATGGAACCGATCATCAACAGCCCCTTTAAATTTCTGGACCCTTACGGCAGGGAAGATTATAATATTTTCTTCGGACGGGACGAGGAGATCAACCAGCTGTACCAGCACATTCACAAAAACAGGCTGGTGCTGGTATACGGCACCAGCGGCACCGGCAAAACAAGCATAGTACAGTGCGGGCTCATGAACCGGATGGACGATATAGACTGGACGCCTTTTTTTATCCGCCGGGGCGATAATATCAATGATTCGCTGCTCAATAATCTCAAAAAAGCAATCAGCAACAAAACAGAAGCAGAAACCGGCGTAACGGCCGCGCTCACCGGCAAAAGCGTGCTCATACAGGCGCCAAGCCCCCGCCCTTCTACCAACATCATCAAAACCAGCAACGTCTGCGACCAGGTATACGAAACCCTCAAAAATGTGAACCTGCGGTACCTGCGTTCCGTATACCTCATCTTCGACCAGTTCGAGGAATTGCTCATCATGGGCAGCGAGGCGGAAAAGAAAACCTTCATCGACATCATCGATCATATACTGACGGACCCGGACCTGCAGTTTTGCAGCCTGCTGTTCATCATGCGGGAAGAGTTTTTTGCGGGCCTCAGCGATTTTGAAAAAGAAATACCGGACTTCTGCGACCGCCGCCTGCGCATAGAGGCTATGAACGCGCGGAACGTGGAAGAAGTGATCACCAAAAGCTGCGAAGAATTTTCCATCAGCCTGCAGGAAGGCCCGGAAAATGCAAAACAGATTATCAGCGTGCTGATGGAAAAAGGTATTGTAAGCCTCCCCTATCTCCAGATCTACCTGGACCAGCTGTGGCGCTCCGTGTACATGATCACGCCGGTAAAAACAACGGCCCCTGGCAAAGCCTATCCCGCGCTGACGTTCAACAATGCTATCATCAAACGGTTCGGCGGTATGCAGGAAGTACTGGAACGGTTTGTGCGCGAGCGCATCACCGTGATACAGGACCTGCTGGAAAAAGAATTCACGGGCGTACCCGAAGACTTCGTGAGCAACGTACTGGATGCATTTGTAACGGCCGAAGGCACCAAAAGACCGCTGGCATACGTCAGGATCAACAACGGCATCTGGTTCACCGGGCAGGTGCCGCCCTATCTCCTGAAACGCCCCGGCAACCTGATGATACGCTGCCTTGCCGAAATGGAGAAAAACAAAATACTGCGTACGGAAGGGCTTACCTACGAGCTGGCGCATGATGTGCTGGCGGGGCTGATAGACGCCAGGCGCACGGAAGACCAGCGCAGGGCCGGTTTTACGGACCAGCAGATACGCAGCCGCTATACCGGTTATCAAAACAAGATCAGCGAACTGCTTTCCAATAAAGAGATCGAATCGTACCGGCCGTTTATGGAACAGCTGAACCTTCCGGCGGAGATCATCGCGTTCTACGAAGCGAGCGTACAGCAAAGGGACCGGATCGCGCAGGTACGGGCGGCCGAAGCGCAGAAGCTGCAAAAGCTCAAGGAACGCCAGCGCCGCTGGAAATGGGGCTGGGTACTGGGCGGCATCCTGCTGGTCGCTTCCACCGGTTTGTATTTCTATTCACAAATGCTCCGCCGGGAATTTAACCGAAACGAAAGCCTGGTGTTCATGGGTTATGAAATGAAAAACCTCGACCCCAAAGAAGCGCTCAACCTCTTTGGCCCTATCAAGGAAAAAGTTTATGGGGAAGACACCAATAAAGTGAACCAGAAGCTGCTGGAATTTATGCAGACGCAGGCCATCCAGGGCAAGTTCAGCAAGTATTCCAAACTACTGACCGTATCCCTGATAGAACCGGGCAGGATCGACATTTCGGCGGACGGGAATTTTATCGTGCTGGATTCCACCGGTGACAATGTACGTTCCAAGCAGAGACATTATGTTGTCTTTAACAATAAAGGAGAAAACATAGACGTCAACAACAGAAAAAATATCGGCTCATTCGGAGACATCAATTATGTTTATTTCACCAACCGCCCCAACATACTGCTATTGGCGTATAAAGGCGTAGAAGAACAACCGGAAAAGAAAAAAGGCGCATCAAAATCCAAATGGTCCAACAAACCGCAAAATTATAGCCTGATCAAGCAGGAAGAACAGGAGGAAGATGCGCAGGACCAGCCCTACCAGCCTGAATCCCCGCTGCCTAATGAATTTTTACTGTTTGATTGTGTGAACGGAACGGTGGACACTATCCGCCTGGGCGGGCCCAGACGGTACCTTCATGCTTATGATGACCTGGAAGACGGGCCATTCACAGAGTTCGATTCCTACCGCGTACGTTTTACAGACAATGGCAACCTGATGGTGCCCTATGTTGAAATGGACCCGGACGGTTTTCTCGTCAAAAAAGCCCAATTGCTGGATGACAAAGGGCAGCACCTCGCTTACCTGCCTTCCAGCGTTACTGTCACCAGTTCGCGGGACTTCACGCAATTACTTACGCTGGATGAAACCCACGAAACGATAAGTTATATGAACGTCTACAATTCAGACGGCCATATCATGCACCAGGTCCAGAATGTGCTTTTCGGGGACTTTACGGAGGACGGGCATCTGATCTGGGGCAATGGCAGTGACATCAACATACTGGATGGCAGGGATACACTACGGTTCCTGGCCGGCGGTTATTATGATTATGCATATGCATATGGCAGTGTGAAGATTAAAAAACTGCTGGCGAGGAAAAAAATATCCTTTTACAAAGAAGTGGTAGAACTGATAGATATGAAGGATAATTCCCGGCGGCGGTTCGACGAGACGCTGGTAGCGGCTAACTTTGATAAAAATACTTTCATCAGCCGCAACATTAGATTGAACGACTACATCCACCCCTTTGACACACTGACATCCATCTATTTCAGGGATTCCTGGCTGCCCTGGTATAAATCTCCCGAAATGCCTTATGACACGCTCTGGCGCCGCGATCTCACCGGCAGGCAAACAGCGCCCCCCTATACGCATCCGGACGGGTTTGTAACGCTCCAGTATAACCGGGAAAAAGATGAGCTGCTGATACTCACCAGGCAGAACAAACTCATCCTCCTGGGCAGGAACATGGAAGAAAAGACCGCCATGCAGCTCACGGCAAACGACCGTTACGGGCTGTCTGACAATGGGGAGATACTATATTATGTAAGAGACCGCTGGCTCAGTGCGTTCCCCAACAATCTTCAGCTGCATGTATTCGATGCATCGCGTGCCTGGGCACAGCTGCAATTATGGCCGTTAAAAATGGACGTGAGCAAACAGAGGAGGAAAGAGCTGGGACTGTCGTTTAAGTGAGGAGAAGCTCGGGCATCCGTTGCAGGGCTTGATACGGCAATTCAATGCGGGCCTTGTATGTATGCTATCAGAAGATGGTTACCGGAGCCGTGCAAAGTGCGGGACGGGCGGCATACAACTGGTCTGGAGGGCCAGGAGGTAATATAAAAGCGGTTCAAGGCCATAGAAGGGCAGTTAGAAGACGGTATGAGAGCGGTATGAGAGCGGCATTACAACGGTATTATAGCGGCACACTAGCTGCATACCTGGACTTTACTTGGACTTTACCTGGACTTTACTTGGACTTTACTTGGACTTTACCCGGACTTTACCCGGACTTAGAATAGAGAAAATTGGCCTCAAAATCCACTTTAACCCTATCTGAAGAGGCCCGGAGGTGAATAAACATCATTTTCCGGGGGGCCTAACGGGATACTCTCCCGGAAATTCCGCCGGCTATCAATGCATTTATTTCCTCTTTGCTGATCAGCGCCCAGTCGCCGGGAATGCTTTGTTTGAGTACCCCGCAGGCTGCTGCAAAGTTGATGATTTGTTGCGGAGATGCCTGATTTATCAGCTCAAATAACATGCCGGCTGTGAAAGCATCGCCTGTGCCGATAGGCTCTTTTACCGGAGGCATGGCTACTTTCAGATCACTGAAATACGGCTGGCCGTTGTGCATAATAGCGCCGGTATAAAGCAGGTTGTCGCCTTCGGGGAGGCGGAAACTCATGCCCAATGTACGAAGGTGCGGCATATACGTTTTCAGCTGGTTACATGCGCTGATGAATTTATCCTGCCAGGAAAGGGTTTCATCCGTTCTGATATTGAAATATACTTTTAATGCATCGAGGTCCGCAACGGCTACATGGCTGGGCTGAAGCAGGGCGGGCATTACTTCAGCGGGGCTTTTGCCGTATTGCCAGAGCGTGGCGCGGTAGTTAAAATCCGCGCTGATGGTCATGTTTTTTTGTTGTGCCGCCCGGATCCCTTCACCGCATACTTCGGCGGCGGAGGCGGACACTGCGGCGGCTACGCCCGTCCAGTGGAAATACTGCTGGCCTTCCAGTACTTTATCCCAGTTGATCATGCCCGGTTCCAGTTCTGTGAAAGCGCTTCCCGCCCGGTCGTAGATCACGCGCGTGGAACGGATAAAATTGCCTGTTTCGGTGAAATAAAGGCCCAGCTTGTGCCCTCCGTACAGGATATGATCCGTTCCAACGCCGTGACCTTTTAACTGGTGTATGCCCGCTGCCGCCAGGTCGTTTTCCGGCACGCGGGTAATATATTGCGTTTGAATGCCCAGCCTCGCCAGCAGCACGCAGAGGTTCGCTTCAGCGCCCGCATACCAGGGCGTAAAACCGGTAGATTGCAGGAAACGTTTGTCATCGCTGCAATGAAGCCGGAGCAAAAACTCACCGAATGCTGTGAGGCGGTTATTCATGATCCTTCATTTTTTGGAAAAATAGATATTTTCCGTGATACCGGGACCGCCAATCAATGCAATTCAAATAATGCTTCTATTTCGACAGGAATATTGTCCGGCAGGGAACCGAAGCCTACAGCGCTCCTTACGCCAATGCCGTTTTCTGTGCCCCATACTTCGGCAAACAGTTCGCTGCAGCCGTTGATCACATAAGGATGTCTTTCAAAATCAGGCGTACAGTTCACCATACCCAATAGCTTGATCACCCGTTTTACCTTATTGAGGCTGCCGATGTGCGTTTTGATGGTGGACAGCATGGTGAGGCCCACCTGCCGCGCGGCGAGCTTGCCCGCTTCTATGTCCATGTCTTTCCCGATACGCCCGATGATCAGGGACTTGTCGTTTTGTACGGGGCCGTGCCCGGAGAGGTACAGGTACTTCCCGTCTACCAGGTAAGGTTTGTAAACGCCCAGTGGTGTAGGTGCGGGCGGGAGTATCAACCCCGTTTTCTCCAGCTGCTCTTCTGCATTGTAATTCATACGATATTCTGTTTTTATAAGATTGTATCCAGTAACATAACACCCGCCAGCCCCGCAATGCCCACGATCGTCTCCATGACGGACCAGGAAAGCAGGGTATGTTTCAGGCTCAGGTTAAAATATTCTTTAAACATCCAGAAGCCTGCATCGTTCACGTGTGAGAACATGAGGCTTCCCGCGCCAACGGATAGCACCATCAGCTCAGGGCTTGCCAGGCCCTGCGCCACCAGCGGCGCTACCATACCCGCGGCCGTAATCCCGGCGATAGTCGCGGAGCCTACACAGGCGCGGATGATAGCGGCCATCAGCCAGCCCAGCACCAGCGGGTGCACATGCCAGCCGCGCATCGCTTCGGCGATCTGCAAACTTACGCCACTGTCCGATAACACCTGTTTGAGCGCACCCGCGCCCGCAATGATCAGCAGGATCATGGCAATATCTTTCACCGCCTCGCCATAAATCCCCATCACCGTTTTGATAGATCTGCCCTGTAACGGGCCCAGTGTATAAGCGGCCACCAGCACACAGAAAAGCATCACTACCGGCGCTTCCCCGGCAAATTGCAGCCAGGGCGTGCCCGGCGCGGCCAGTTGTAATAATGTCGTAACAATAAGCAACAGCACGGGCAGCAGGGCCGTCAGGAAACTGATGGCTTTGGCCGGCGTTGCAGGAACAGCGGGAGCTTCGGCTGTGGATGATCCGCCCATTTTGCCGGAGGCTTCCAAACTGTTCGTTGAATTTCCATGTTTGTTCCCGCTCCCCTCTTCCTCCGGTTTAAACAACTGCAAAGGCCCGGCGGGTATACGTTTTAGCCAGATAGAAAATACCGGTCCGGCAATGATAATGGCCGGCACCGCCACTATCAGCCCATAGATCAGCGTCAGTCCCATATTCGCCTGAAACTGGCCAACCAGCGCCACCGGTGAAGGATGCGGCGGTAAAAACCCATGCGTGACGGACAATGCGGCCAATGCCGGCAGCCCGATGTACACGGCCGGTAATTTATAACGGTATATCACCGAAAAGATCAGCGGCACCATCAGTACAAAACCCACCCCGTAAAACAGCGGGATGCCGATGATAAAACCAGCCACGAGCAAAGCCCATTGCACATACTTCGCGCCAAAGCTGTCCATCAGCGACTGCGCGATCTGTTTAGCCGCGCCGCTTTCCGCCACCAGTTTACCGAGCATGGCGCCCAGCGCCAGTATTACCAGCAGGCCGCCCACCGTATCGCCGATGCCTTTTTGTAAAGCGGCGGGTATCTTCTGCACGGGTATGCCCAGCCAGATGCCCGTCACGACGGATACTACGAGGAAGGCCAGGAAAGCATTCATCTTCCCCCAGGTGAGCAGCAGTATCAGTAAAACAATACAACAAACGACGATCACAAAGGCCATGCTTTCGGTTTTTCCATTTTATTTAGTCCACATACAATTCATCCACCATCAATAAGCCATTGCCGCCCGCGCCATATTCCCCGGTGGGAATAACGCCTTTGTGCAGCGCGGTCACTTTCACGTACCGTGCGCGCAGCGGTGGCACCCGCAGCCGTATGGCGTTGATGCCGTTTGCCGGGAAAGCCTGTTGCGTGGCCGCGAGCGTATAATGAACACCGTCCGGTGAGGTATGAAATTGCAAAACAGCAGGCTCCCACATTCTTTGCCAGTGATAGTTCAGAATGTTTGCTCCCACCTGCTGTATGCTGCGTACGGAGCCCAGGTCAATCACGGCTTCCAGGTCACGGCCGCTGAAGCCCAGCCATTGCCGGTCATTGTAGCGGTCCGAGCCTGACACCCCGTTCACCAGTATACCTGCGTTTTCGGCATACCGGCTATTGGGCGCCTGTTTCAGTTTGATGGCGGCCCCCACCGCCTGGTGCATCTGAAAGGACTGACGGAACATCCGGCCTGCCGGTTTTCCTTGTTGTATCACGACGGCCTTCAACTCAGCATTGCGGGTGATGAGGATCGGGCCTGTATACTTCCTGCTTTTTACGGAGGGCGTTGTACCATCCGTGGTGTAATGAATATCGCCGCCGCCGCGCAGGGACACGCGTAACTGCCCCGGCCTGCATTCTTCTATCCGGTATGTCACTTCTTCGTACTGCACGGCCGTACTGCGTTTTTTGAGCCTACGCCTGAAACTCACGTAATCCCTTATGCTTTGCGGGCTCCAGGCTACTTCCGCAAGGGCCAGCATACGTGGGTAGATCATATAATCCGCCCTTTGCTCCGTGGACAGGTATTCACTCCACACCTGCCCCTGGATGCCCTGTATAAAGTGCTTCAGGGGCGGCTCGTAGGCGTATACCTCCTGCAAGGGAGTGTATCCGCCCGCCGCCAGCTGCTCCTCCGGGTATAATGATTGGTAATGATCAAAATAAAGTTCGTCTTCCGGCGTCATGATCACGTGGTGTTTTTGCGCGGCCGCCGATTCCGCGCCTTCAGTCCCGCGCCAGCTCATCACCGTGGCGCCGGGCGCCAGGCCGCCTTCCAGTATCTCGTCCCAGCCGATGATATGACGGCCTTTGCGCTGTACATAGGCATTGATGCGGCGGATAAAATAACTCTGCAACGCATCCACATCCGGCAGTTTTTCCTGCGCCATGCGCGCCTTACAGGCGGGGCAGGCGTTCCATCGTGTCTTAGGGCATTCGTCCCCGCCGATGTGGATATATGGGGAAGGAAAAAGCTCCATCACTTCATCCAGCACACCTTCCAGGAAGGTGAACACACTGTCTTTCCCCGCGCAGAACACATCGTCGAACACGCCCCAGAAAGTAGCGGCCTGGTAGGGGCCGCCGGTGCAGCCCAACTGAGGATATGCGGCCAGTGCGGCCAGTGCGTGGCCGGGCATTTCTATTTCGGGTATCACGTTGATGCCGCGTGCGGCGGCATAAGCCACCACTTCTTTGATCTCTGCCTGTGTATAATAACCGCCGTAACGTTTGCCGTCGAAGCGGTGCGGTAATTCTTTTTTGTGGCCGATGAGCGTTTCATTCCGCCATGCGGCGATAGTTTGCAGCGCCGGATATTTTTTGATCTCGATGCGCCAGCCCTGGTCATCCGTGAGATGCCAGTGAAAGTTGTTGAACTTGTAAAGGGCAAGACTGTCGATGAACTTTTTGATGTAGCCCACCGCAAAAAAATGACGGCTCACGTCCAGGTGCATGCCCCTGTAGTGGAAACGGGGATAATCTTCAATCACGCCGCCCGGGACGCTGAGTTTACCGGGGCTTTTGCGCCAGCTCTGCCGCAACGTCTGCACGGCGTGGTATGCGCCGGCCGCATCATGTGCGGTGATGTCGATCTGGTGTTGGTTGATGGATAAGCGGTAACCTTCCGGTTGTGGAACGGCAACGGAATCTATACGAAAACGGATGCCGTCCTTCCCGGATGCCTGACTGGAAACGCCGGTCGTTTGAATACCGGCATGTTGAATGTACATCGCGAGCAGGTCCGCCGCGGGTTGCAATTCAGTTGTGTTATAAAAAGCTGTGCCTTTTTGAATCACGTAACTGTTGCCCGCGTATTTCGCGGACACAGGCGCCGGGATCAGCGCTCCCGTTTCGGAAGCGCTGATCTGTTGGGCCTGTACAGCTGCATAGGTGATGAAAAAGTATATAGTGAGGATAAATGATCGCATGAATTATTGTTTGTCCCACCAAACCCTTGTAGTGAGCAGGTCCGCACCCTGGCGGGCAATCGCTGCATCGTAGTTCCTTTTGTTGATGCCCTGCTCCTGCACGGGATAAGGCAGCCTGCGCGGGATCGTACCGCCGGTGGCATTGCCCGGGAAGTTCACCGGCGTAAGCTGCGGGTAACCTGTGCGACGCCAGTTGGCATAAGCCTCCTGCTCGTCCAGCAGGGAAGCCACCCAGAACTGTGAGTGGATCTGGTTCATCTGCGCGTCAAACGTGCCGCCGGTATTCAGCGCATTGGCTGTGGTATAAGCATTGATCTTCGCCGGGGCGATCACGCCGCCCGCGCCGAACAGCGCCCAGTTCCGCATGGATATCTCGATGCCCGTCCTGTATGCATCAGCTGCATTACCGGTAGCCCAGCCGCGCAGGATGGCCTCGCTCAGCAGGAAATTCATTTCCGCGGCGGACAGTGCGATCAGCGGCGCCGAATATTGCAGGATAGTGGCGGGATTAGGCTCGGAGAACGTTACGAAGTTCGCGGGTTTGCCATTGGTGCCGTTGGGCATGCCTTTCTGCACCGCGGAGGAAGTATCCGCATTCGCCCCGTTCCACACTACCGCTACTACCGGCAGGCGCGGATCATTGCGGGTTTGCAGGAAGTCGATGAACGTTTTGCTGTATTTGCCATACTCCGTATTCCTGTCGCCGTTGAAGCCGGGCTGATACTCCTGCCCTACCAGCTCAAACGCTACCGGGTTGTCGTTGTACGTCTGCGGGCCGTTCGTATACTTTATGACCGCCTGGTCCACTTCTGTCGTGATCACGCCACCGGCAATGGCTTTGGTCGCCCACTCCCTTGCTTTCTCCGGCGCTATTTTCGTCATGCGCATCGCCAGGCGGAGCATCAGGGAGTAACCGAATTTTTTCCATTTCGGAATGCTGCCTTCATAGATAAAATCCGCTTTGCCGTATTTCACCTGCGTATCACTAAAAGAAGCGATGGCGCTTTCCAGTTCTCTCAGCAGGCCGTCGTATATCTCGCCCTGCGGATCGTATTTCGGGAAAAAATTAAGGTCAGAAGTGGCTTTGTTCGCGTCGGTAAAAGGCACATCGCCATACAGGTCCGTGATACGCTGCATGATCATCACCCGCCAGATGCGCGCGGCGGCTTTTTTATTCACCAGCTCGGGCTGTTTATCAGCAGCCTTTATCAGCTCGGTGATCGTCGTGAGCACGTTTGTGTAAGTGTACCGGAAATAAAAACCCTGGTAAAAATCATACACCCCGTATTTGTCGCCGGAGCCGGCCACGGTGATTTCCTTGCCGGTGGCGAAGTGCTGGATGTAGTTGCCGCAGGTGAGGTACGAGGTGTAGAAATACACGCGGTCGTACACATAGTTCCCTTTCAGGATACTCTGGGAAAACAACATATCCACATTCGGCTCCGTGGATGCATTCGGGTTAGTATTCAGCTCCTCAAAATCCTTGTCGCAGGACGTAAGCCCCAGCGCTGCTCCCAGCAGGAGCGTGTATGTATATCTGGCAATTCGTTGCATAATCATTTCGTTTTAATCGTTTACTACAATTTTACCATCAGGTTCAGCCCGAAGCTGCGCGTACGCGGCACCCCGAACATTTCAAAGCCCTGTGAGTTGGAGTTATTGAAAGTAGATTCAGGATCGATGTTCGGCGTTTTTTTGTGCAGTATCGCCAGGTTCCTTGCCACGAAAGACAGCGACAGGGACTGGAATTTCACAAATGGTATCTTCTCCACCGGGATGCTGTAACCCAGCACCACCTGGCGCAGTTTTACGAAATCGGAAGAATACACAAAACGCTCTGACTGGAATTTGTAGTTGTCATAATACGCCTGCAGATCAGGATACTGAATGGTGGTGCTGAAAGGATGATCCAGCTCATCCACGCCGCTCACAGTCAAACCGCCGTCGCGGCCGGGGAGCGTGATCTTATTGAGGCCAAAGCGGGTGGCATACAGGTTCGTACCGGAGTATACCTGGCCGCCAAAACGCGCGTCTACCAGGAAGCTCAGGTTAAGCCGTTTGTAAGCGAAACTGTTCGTGACACCACCCGTCCAGGGAGCTACACCGGTGCCGAGGTCTTCAAGACCGGTCGCTACTTCCCAGCCATTGGGTTTGTAGATCGGCAGCCCCTGCGCGTTCCTTTTTACTTTATATCCTTTGATGGTGCTGTAGGGTTTACCCACTTCCGCGAAAATAAAAGCGTAGCTGTTCACCGCTGCGTCCATCTGGATGCGGTCCAGGCCGTCCGCCAGTTGCAGCACTTCGTTTTTATTGTAAGCGCCGGTGAAGGTCACTTCCCAGCTGAAGTTCTTGCCTCTTACGGGAACGCCGCTCAGCATCAGTTCCACTCCTTTGTTGCTCATCTCGCCCACGTTGATGAGGGTGGAATTGTAACCGGAACCGGGAGAAATGCTCACGTTCACGATATCGTCTGTAGTAAGACGGTCGTAATAAGCGAAGTCTGCGCTCAGTCTGCCATTCAGGAAACGCGCTTCAAAGCCGGCTTCTATCGTGCGGGAAGTGTAAGGTTTTAAGTTCGCATTCGGCGCCTGCAACAGGCCTGAAGTGGTGCCCGACGTTTGCGTGGGCGCCTGCAAAGGCTGGCCGAGGTGACCGCCGCCCGCTACGAGGCTGTAGGTCTGGTTCAGCGCATATGCCGCCGGTGCGCCGCCGCCTACCTGCGCCCATGAGGTGCGGATCTTGGCGTAGTTGATCCACCCGGGCAGCGTGGCTGCTTCGGACAGCAGGAAACTGGCGCCTACTGAAGGATAAAAGATGTTGTTATTTTTCGGGTCGAGGGTGGAGAACCAGTCGTTGCGGCCGGTGGCGGTGATGAACAACATGTCTTTATACCCGAAATCGATAGAACCGAAAAGCGAGTTTACGGAAGAACGGATCAGCTGGTTGGTACTCGTGAGGCTTACCACGTTCGAAGGATCGTAGAAGCCGGGCACGGAGAAGTCATTGCCGAGCAGGATCGTGTTTTTGGAGATCGCTTTGCGCCTGTTGCCGCCGGCCAGTACATCCAGGGAGAAGTTTTTGCCGAGGCGTCCCTGGTAATTCAACGTCAGCTCACCGTTTGTTTCGGTGATGCCGTTGGTCTGCTGCTGGTAAAACCCTTTGGGCGCATAAGCTGTGCCGGAAGGCACAATACCTGTCCAGTTCAGCATCGTATAGTCATGGTTCACACGGCCGCGGATGAAGAGATTGTCCAGGATGCTGTAACGCACGCTTACGTTGCCGATGAAACGGTTGCGGTCGTCGTCGTTGATAAATTTGTTCACCACGAAATACGGGTTGCTGGCGAAACCGGAAGGATTCCACAACGTTTCGCTACCGGTGATCTTATCATAACCGGGGTCGAGGCTGCGCACATCCACGTTGTTCGCGATCATATAAGTACCCCAGTTCGGGTTGCCCGGCGCATCGGATACATTCGCGCGGTTGCGGGCCTTTTCGATGTTGTATTGTGCGTAACCATCTACCTGTAAACGTTTGTGGAGATTGGCCACCACGCTCAGGCTCATGATCTTTTTATTCAGCTCCGAGTTGGGCACCAGGCCGTGATTGTTCATGTCGGACAAAGACAGGCGGTACTGCGCCACATCTCCCCCGCCGGTGGCGGCTACCGTATTAGTAAAGGTGGTGCCGGTGCGGTAGAAGTTTTTGATATTGTCTTTCTGCGCTACATAAGGCCTTGCCACCCCGTCGAACTGCATTACGTTGCTGCCGTCCAGTTTCGGGCCCCAGGAAAGACGGCCGGTGTTGATGGCATCGTCTTTTGTAACGGGTTTGGTGCCGCGCTGGCCCTGGCCGTATTCATATTGCCAGTCCGGGATCACGCCGGGCGTTTCCATGGTGAGCGTGGAGTTGTATTCCAGGCCGATGCCTTTTTGTTTCACGCCGCGTTTGGTGGTGATCATAATAACGCCGTTGGCGGCCCGCGAGCCGTAGAGGGCGGAAGCGGTGGCGCCTTTCAGTACGGTGATGGTTTCAATGTCGTCAGGGTTGATGCCCGCGATACCGTCGCCACGGTCCGCATTCAGGCCAATGGAGGCATTGCCGCTGGCTGGCGTGTTGGTGGTGGAGTTGTCGATAGGCATGCCGTTGATCACGTACAGCGGCTGGTTGTCCGACCCGAAGGAACCGTTGCCGCGAATAACGACCCTGCTGGAGCTGCCGGGGCCGCCTGCCAGGCTGGACACGGATACGCCGGCTACTTTGCCCGCAAGCCCGTCCGCTACGTTGATCTCACGCGCCTGAGTGAGGTCTGCGCCTTTAACTTCAGACACCGCGTAGGTGACTGCTTTACGCGCCTTTTTGATACCGAGCGCGGTCACCACCACTTCGTTGAGGGCTTTGGTGTTTTCAGCGAGGGTGATGTTCACCTGCGTCTGGCCGGATTGCAGGGTAACGGAGGTTTTGTCGAAACCGATAAACGTAACCACGAGGGTAACCGGCGGTTTGGGATCGGGAATAGAGAGGGAGAAGTTTCCTTCCGCGTCCGATACGGTACCTACCCCTTTCGCGTTGGCGACGGAAATGGTGGCTCCGATGATCTTTTGTCCATCGGGGCCGGTAATGGTGCCGGTGATCTTAAGCGGGGATTGGGCTATACTTTCCAGGCAAAGGAGCATACTGCATAGCAACAATAGCAGTTTTGGAAAGGCAGCCAGTTGAATTGTTTTCATCGCTGTGGTTTGGTTGATAAATATTTCGAATAATGCAAATTCCTGCACTAAAAATAGTCAATACAAGCAGTATTGCAAATTATTTGCAGCATTTATTTGCATATTGTGCAAAATAATTACCCAATCCTTGCAGAATTTTAGCGAGGAAAATAATTATACCATTGGTTAACAATAATTTAATGCTATGTAAATGGTACACAAACCCTTTCACTTTATGCAGATAAGCGAAAAAAGTGCAAATTTGTCCTGTTATGTCTTATTTTTGCCCGATAAACAGGCTGGAAGTTGAAAGAAAGAAGGGTAAAACTTTGCAAAAGCTGAGAATTTTCACTAACTATCAACCGCAAGAGCAATTTTTAGATGACTATGGACACGAACACGCAGGACCAGTTACCCCCGGTTTCCCTGACTAAAAAGGCCAGGAAGGAACTGATTATCAAACAGGTGAATATTCACACCAGGATCACGTACAGCGACCTGGTGAACCTCATCAATGTATCTGAAGACACCATCCGCCGCGATGTGAACGAGCTGGCGGAAGATGGTGAAGTGGTGAAGATCAAAGGCGGCGCTATGTCCATCGCCTATCATTACGGGCATGAATCCGAAACCTACGCGCAGAACAACAAAGTGGTGATCGCGGAAAAAACACTGCAGCTGCTGCAGGACGATATGATCGTGCTGATCGGCGGCGGCACTACCATCCGCGAGTTCATCAAAAAGATACCTGCCACCCTGCGGGCTACTTTTATTACTGTAAACGTTCTCTCCGCCGTGGAGCTGCTGGATAAACCGATGATCAAAACGATCGTGATCGGCGGGCAGATATCCACCTACAGCCAGATGACCGTGAGCGGGGAAGTGTTCGAATATTTGTCCAATATCAAAGCGGATCTCTGTATCATCGGCACCAACGCCATTGACCCGGCAAACGGGCTGACGGACTCCGACTGGGAAACCATCCAGGTAAAAAAAGCGATGATCAAAGCGGCGGACAAAGTGGCCATCCTGGCTATTTCCGAGAAGCTGAACTCCTCCATGAAAATGAAGATCGCTGACCTGCAGGAGATACATTACCTGATCACAGAACTGCCCGCGGACAGCGCGGAGATACAACCCTACAGGGCGAAAAACCTGACGATCCTGTAACGGAACAGGCGGGCTGATGAACGCCGGCACACCTACTGTTTAGCCCGCCCCCGATGGTATATTACCCGGTTTTACGCCGGATCAAGTCCACCTCATCTCCACCTCAAGTGCGCTTACCCTATACCGATCCTATATCTATCCTATAGTCTCCTGGCTACTTTCCGGTTATTGCACAGTTATCATCCGGTTACTTTTGTCTAAAAAGCAAAATACTATCATATTTATGCAGAAGGCCCCTGGGATCACAACCCGTTCTGCATCCTGTACTGCTCCTGCAACTTATCCGGCGCCGCGCCATACCAGGCGCTCTGCACCGCGCTGATGAGCATGGATTTTTTTACTTTTTTCAGGTGGACGGTCGTCCAGCCCTGCAGGCCCCAGCCTCCTTTAACAGGAAAAAAACTATCCCCGTCCTGTCCGCAGAATGCAGCCTGCACCTCCGGCGTAAAACCAAAATTGGCCGTATGCGCGGCTTCCTGCACAGTGGCAAAAATGCGTTTCTTAGTACGGAAAGCCGGGTTGCCCCAATGCAGCACTTCATATGCTTCCGGCATGGACAGGCATACTTCCCTGAATGTTTCCATTGATATCATACCGCTAAAGTACAGCTTACCTCCTCTCCCAAATTGTAAGAATCCGACATTGGTTACGTACTTTCGTTTTCATGGAACGGACATCCCCTAATTTCAGGAACGGCACCTTTCACAACCAGGTGCCTACGGAGATCATGGTAAAGGGCACATCCATGCTGAAACTGCTGCTCAAATTTTTCCGGAAGCCCCCGCTGGTGTATCCCCCTGCCCCGCTTCCTTCCGTACACACAGACCTGAAAACAACACCGGCGAACGAAACGGCCATCACCTGGTTCGGGCATTCTTCTTACCTCCTGCAGGACAGGGGGCTAAACATCCTCGTGGACCCCGTTTTCAGCAGCAACGCCTCTCCCGTTCCTTTCACCGTCCGGGCATTCCAGGGCAGTAATGTATACAGCGTAAAAGACCTTCCGGACATCGATATCCTTATCATCACCCATAACCACTACGACCACCTGGACGCGCGCACCATCCGCCGCCTGCGCCACCGGGTAAAAGCAGTATACACCGCGCTGGGCGTCGGCAAAACGCTCACGCATTACGGCATCCCCCGCTCCCTTATCACAGAAATGGATTGGGGGAACCGGCAGGAAATAGCCCCCGGCGCCTCACTCACGGCCACGCCTGCACGCCACTTTTCCGGCCGGGGCTTCCGCCGCGACGGCTCTTTATGGGCGTCTTTTGTATATGAAAAAAATGGCAGGAAGATCTACATCGGCGGGGATTCCGGTTACGGCCCGCACTTCCGCGAAACCGGTGAAAAATACGGGCCTTTCGATATCGCCATTCTTGAATCAGGCCAGTACAACACCCAATGGCCGAACATTCATATGAATCCCGAAGAAGCCGTACAGGCCGGTATCGACCTTCAGTCAAAAGTGATCATGCCCGTACACTGGGGCAAATTCGCGCTGGCTTATCACCCGTGGAACGAGCCGCCGGTAAGGGCTGTGAACAGCGCCAGGGAAAAAGGCGTAAGGCTTACGTTGCCCCGCATCGGCGAGCAGGTGATACTGGATGTGTCTTATCCCGATGCACACTGGTGGGAATAATCTCTAATCCTTTGCCCCTCAACCACTGCGGGCATTTTGCAGTACTCTCCCTTAAAAATCCTGTGCGTAGAAGTACGGATAAAATCAGGTAATTGTTCCCTGTTCCGCTCAGCACTGTATCAGTAGATTTGTGGCATCAAATTTCATTTAACCCCCAAAAAGAAAGAAGATGTCTACTGAAAAAAATCCACTGAACGGCTACAAAATAGCCGGTGAAAAACAGACCGTCTCGAACCTGTCCACCATCCGTACACAGGTGCTGCAGGACCGTACCATTTTTAATATGGCGGCGGTGGGACGTAACTACAAACTGGCGCAGGCCTATAAAAGCGTGCGGAACCTGAGGCTGATGGACCCGAACAAGATCCAGCTGAAAACCTTCGCGGAGTACCTGGAGGTAAATAAAAAGTTCCTGGACCTGCTGCCGCTGATAGAAGAAAAGCCCCGCCCCGTATACGGCGCCAACGAGGCTTATCTCAACACCTACAACTGGCTGCGTTTTCCCAAAGGCAAAGTACTCGTGCTGGTACATAAGGACGTATATACCGCGGTGAAAGACCGTGTGGAACGTTACGTGCTCGATCTCGGCCGCGATGGTTACTGGGCCACTATTCACGTGGTGCGCGGCGGCAAACCGGCTTTTATCCGCAACTATATCAAAGGTAAATCCCCCGTTGGCGCGGTGATGGTGGGCGCCATTCCCGCCGCATGGTTCGAGATGAGCGACGATTTTTACGGCGCCAGCTCAGAGTTCCCCTGCGACCTGTTTTACATGGACACGAACGGCACCTGGGCGGATGCGGACGGCGACGGCAAATACAATGCAGTAACCGGCGATGTGATCCCCGAAATATGGATAGGCCGCATCTGGACGCCTACCCTGGACGGCAATGATGCCGCGCTCATCAACAATTATTTCGACCGCAACCATCTTTTCCGTACCGGCAACCTGGGCCATTCCCGCTCGGCGCTGGCTTATGTGGAAGATGACTGGACCGGCTTCGACGATTGCGAAATGGACCTTATGACACCCTCAGCCTATATAACCAAATACACTAACCCTGACATCACAGATGCGGACCTTTACAAAGAAGAAGTGAACAAAACACGTTCATTCGTGCAGCTTTGTTCACATTCTTCTCCGCATGTGCACTCCTTCCACATTCCTTCCACCGGCACCACCGAATGGATCGACCGTTCTTATTTCCGTGACAGCCGTGCCCCGAATGCACATTTTTACAATCTTTTCTGCTGCAGCACCGCACGTTTTACAGAAAACGACTACCTCGGCGGCTGGTACATTTTTGACAAAGCCGGCGGGGAAACCAATTACGGCCTCACCGCTGTAGGCAGCACCAAAACCGGGTCCATGCTGTTTTTCGCGGACTTCTACGATCCGATCGGAAAAGGAAAATGTATCGGCGACGCGATGGTAGACTGGTGGAAAGCACGCGGCTCCGATCATGACCTGGGCGAAAGACAGTGGTTCTATGGCATGAGCGTCCTGGGAGACCCCACGCTCACCTGGTGGAAAGGCGCCGTGCCCCGCCCGCTGGAACCGGCCGAAGGCTCCGTGTTCGGTCACTATCCCCGCACCATGACGCTCAAATGGGCGCCGGTGAACATTCCGGGCGCAACCTACAGCATCGAGATCGATGCACACGGCGCGGTGAACGGCGGCGAATGGGCCGCACAATCTTTCCGGAGCTTTGCAGTATACCATGGCATTACCGGCACCACTTTCAACCACAACTTCGTGGGTGCGCAACCGGGCCGTTGGAGAGTAAGGGCAAAGATCGGCGACAGGTATTGTGCATGGAGCTGCTGGTGTTATTTCCGTTTCACCATTTAGGGAGTATTCATTCAGCATAGACAAAAAGCAGCCGGGCTCGCCGGGCGAATGCGCGGCTGCTTTTTTTAACTAAAACGAACACTCAGCAACTTTATACGTTATTCATAGTTTGTATCATCCCGATCACTAATCTTTTGCTTCAGCAAAGGGTTAGCAATTGGAAATGTCAGCTCCTGGAAGACCTCCAGGAGTTTTTTTTATACAGCTGTCATTAAAAATATTTACCCGGAATTTGGAAAAATGAAATAATGATTTACTTTTGCACTCCCTGAAACAAGATGCCCAGATGGCGAAATTGGTAGACGCACTGTGTTCAGGTCGCAGCGCTCGCAAGGGTGTGCTGGTTCGAATCCAGTTCTGGGCACGTCAATAGGTTGTAAGTCGTTAGATTTACAACCTATTTTATTTTCAAGCATTTTTGTTTTCGCCGCATTCCTCCACATATATCTTTGATCTTAACACATAGTGTTTACATCCGGAAGTGCAGAATACAGCGAGAGTAAAAATCTTTTCAAAAGCTATTGAACTTTAAAGAATCTGTACTATTTTTACTTTAGCACAACCTATAACCGCATTCGACCCCCTCCCCATTTTAACCACTATCACTCTTGAATTTCCATTAAATCGATCGCACAATGCCCCAATGCAGAAAACGATGGCCGGCTTACAGCCTGGCAGCCCTGATGTACCTGTGCCTGGTGCCCAAAGCAAGGGCCCAGAAACACTTTTCTACTTATGATAACGCCGCCGGTACACAAATCGGCTATGGTATCAAACTGTCAATAGACTATTCAAAACTGGAAAGATTTAATTTCCGGCTTGGCCTTTCTGCCGGTGTAGGCAGCAGTTTAGGCAATGACTGGTTGTATCCTTCGGCACATGCCGATCTCATGATCTATAGCGGCGGCTTTGGCAGTAACCGACCAGGCGTGGTAAAATTTGCCAACAGTATAGAAATAGACTTTATCTTCTCCTACACACTTACGGTGGGCACCAGCTACCGTATGCTGGAAAATGGGAAATACCGGCCGGGAGAACGCAATTACCCGCTGTATTACTTCCAGAACTATACGTTGCCGCCTTTACAAAACCCTTACCGCTGGTCGGTATCGGGTGGTGGCAATTACGTGTTGTTCCTCACCAGGAAGTTGTATAACCGGCAGGCTGTAGGTTTCCTCAACCTGCATGCGGACCGGTTGCAGTTCAGTTACATCAATGACGGTCCGCCCTTCATTCCGCCGCTGGGCGACCGGAAAGACCGGTACTTTACCGGTGGGGGGCTGATCACCTATCACCTGGATGATGAAGCGCCGTTTAACCTGCTGGAAGCCAGCTTCGGCAAGTTCACCGGTTATTCGCCCAGCGCTTACGAACTCAGTAATAAATTGGGTCATTCCTACGTCCTGTATAAGAACATGGAAGAAAACTACTACAACAAATCATCCCTTATCTTCAGTGCATCCAATACCGCCCGAGGTTACGGCATGTACGCGATTTTTTATAACTATCCCCGGACCGACTTCCAGCACAGGATCCACGACAATATGTTTTACTCCCTGCACCTGGTGCCTTACAAAGGCAGCACGGCCGGCGGCATCACAGGTTATTATCAACAATCTAAAATCGGGTTAAAAAAATGAGATACTTACTATTGCTGGTGTGCTGCTGCATGACCATCCAGAGCCAGGCGCAGCAGAACTGGTTCATACCCCGGTTTTACCGCTGGCTGACGGGAGGCCCGTCCTTCCATCCCGCCGATCGGCTACCATCCGGCCCCGGGCGGATGGAAACAACGGTCATCGATACAACGTTTGTTACCTATGTGCGGTTGATCTGCACGGACACACGCAACACGGGAGATGGAAATTATACCGCTCCGTGTAACTGTAGCGACCGGAACCCGACAGGTGCAAGGCGGGATACGGTGGAAACGGAAATTATGTTCATATCCCAAGTTCACAACAAGGTAATCGTGATCAATTACCTGAAGAATAAACATGAAAAGGTATATTCGTCTAGCTCTAAACTCCTCCCGGCGGCAGACACGCCGAAAGTGGTGGATGTAAATGTTTATAAGTTGAACCAGATCCGGTTCGGAAACCTGAAAAACGGTTACGGCGATACGCTCTATTTCCGTGTGAATGCAAAAGACAACCGGGAGGAATATTGGGACCTGGCCGATCGTGATAGCAGCAGCAAAGAAGTAGAAGCCGTGCGTATAGCTGTACCAGATGGATTCGAGTACAAGGCTACCGGCGAATCGCTGGTATTAATGCCGCTTTATGAGAAGCAGAATTCGTTCAATTTGATTTTTCAAAAGGTGCGGATAAGAGATGATAAATCCAAAGGAGAAACGCTGCAATCTAAAGACTGCGCAATTCACGTAGACCTGCAAAAAAAGGAATTTTATTTCGTATTCCGCAAAAATGGGGAGGATATGATCATCAGGTTTAAGAAGAACCGGCTGTATTCTTACTTCAACCTGCTGCCGGGATGTAAGGAGTGTACGCCCAACTTCCTGTGCGTCGGTTTTCTGTACGACCGGTTCAATCTTGAAAAAAGAAAAGTCATTGCGGATAACTGGTACGAGTTCGCCGGTGAAAACCTGGAAACGCATTTACCCTGCGGGGAAGATTCGGTAGTAAACCTTTCACTGCGACTTGATGGAGCTGGCTGCGTCTACCCCGCCAGCATCAACAATAACGACTTTCAATCTATTTTCCTCGATGATAAACCATCAAGGAAAAATTTACGCTCCCGCACTTTCTATTCCATGATGCGATATCATGACGGTATGCTCGACTCCCGTCTTGACACATTGTGCGACACATTACAAGCGACCATCGAGCCGTATGCAAAAAATCCCGCGTGCTCGTCGGACACGTTTTTGCTGAAGTTCCGGCAAATCTGGAACGACCGGTATCTGAAAGCCTTCGCTGATTCAATGAAGAAGGTAATATGTAAAAATAATATCCGCCGCGTTGTATTTTTTATTCACGGCTACAACGTACCCTACAGCGTAGCGCACTTGCAGGGAAATGACCTTATCCGGGACTTTATGTCGGAATGCCGCCTGACCGGATTTAACGAGAAAGTATTGTTCGTGCGTGTGTTCTGGCCCAGTAATGATGCCAAAACCTTACGGTTCTCAAAGAATGGCTGCACCATCAAAGACGACGTGGAGCCGGGCACGGGAAAGTTATATAACTACATTACAAACACTGCATACCTGGCCTCCCTGACGATCCGCCAGCTAATGAAGGATATAGACCCCACCCTTCAGGTAAATATCATCTCGCACTCCTTCGGCGCCACCGTAGCGGCAGGCACGGTGTTGCACCCGATACAGAAAATGAAAGATACCTGCTCACATCTTAACCGGTATTTTGTGAAAGCGTTCCGCGAACTGCCTCCATTGCCGCAAAAAACCTTCTTTTTCATGAATGCTCCCGGTATGCCCGGTGTCACCACCTTTAATACCATTTCACCGGCGCTCAACGCGCAGCACTTCTTTTACATTGGCTATAACGACCGCGACCGCGTGCTGCTTAAAAAATTCCTGGGCCCGATACCCATTAGTCCATCGAAAAAGAGCTCCACCACCCTGGGCTGCAATTACCGGAACGAGGTGATCAAAACCTCTGATAGTGTGAAAATGAGGGGCATGGACGGGCACTTCCAGCCTTTCCGCACCAGTGAACGGACGGTACACGATTATTTCTGTTACCGGCAGCAGCTGGGCTTTAAAGACGCCTACAGGCAGTATGTAAGGGAAAGTTATACAGGGGCGCCTCCGGTGAACAAGGCGCCGTAACGGGGGAGCGATTTCTAAAGACGTTTGTATTATGTGCCGGAGTGGCAATAAGGAACAATCCCCGGATGTTCACCGGGGATTGCCTAGGGACGATTCAGTTTTCTACTCTTACAACTGCGGTAATCCCTTTTTTGAATGCTATACCTGAAACGGAATATTGATCCCTATATCCCTGCACAACTACCGTGTAGGCGCGACCGGGCGTTGCCTTTACTGCGGGAGCTGTTCCCACCAGCACTTCTCCATTGGCATCCTGGTGATAAAAGCGAAAGAAAAAGCTCCCGTTCAGCGCCTGGCTTGTATCAGGCTCAAAATAGGACGTAATTGTTTTGTACGGTATTTCCCGGGGCAGACCATTGCTATATTGGCTTCCATCTCCGGCCACCATTTTTGCATTGAGCAGCAGGTCCGGCACCAGGTTGATGATCCTTATCTTTATTTTACCGGGATGCTGTTCGAAAGGATTCGCCGCGACTGCTATCACATCATAATGAAGCAGGCTATCCGTTAAGTACAATGCGGTGTAACTGCCGGCCTGCATGTCCAGTTCTTTTTCCGTACGAAGCACCTTTCCCGTATCGGCAAAATAAAACTGGTGCGCCCCTGCGGGTAAAGACATATAGACAATAGCGCCCTGTTTGACCTCACCACCATACAAGCTGATCGGGTAGCTCTGCCTCCCGAAAAAGTCCAACACGGCGGGATGCTGGAAATGGGCGGCATCAGATGCATCCACGGCAATGTAAGGCGTAGGATAATGCGCCGCGTTGAAAAAATTAATACGGGCATCCGCGGGGAATGCCGGGGGATCTATTTCTCTTTTACATGCCAGCAAAAAGGCGATGGCCACGAATAAACCAATATATATTCTTCTCGTTTGCATACAATGCTTTAATTTTTGATCTCTGTAATTTCCAGTGTCGATTTAGGATATTGAGGCTCAGATGAGGTGTACGGCCGCCTGAAGATCACATGTCCTTCCGGCGTATAGTTCATTGCGATCCTGTCAACCATAGCCCCGCTCGAGGGCTGCCGCTGGTAGATGAAGCTGGGGGCGTAGGTATAGGTTTTCCTGCCTTCAAAATCAACCACAACGGCAGCGCCCACATCATTACGCGAATAGTTGTCGCTCAGGAAAAAAACCGGTTTGCCTTCCTGCAAAAACCAGGGCCCGCACTGGTCGTACTTCGCCGCTTTAAAAGGCGCGTCCAGTATCATTTGCACACCAAGGTCGGCATGTTCCGGCGCAAAGGTATTCACTTCCCGTCGCTGCGACAGGTCAAAAACATTAAGGATGCTATGCCGGAAAAACGCATAGCTGTCTGCATACGCCAGGTGGTAGAACAAATGTTTGTCCGGGTCGAAGGCCACAGGCGTAGGCGCAACGCCGGCGGTGTTTACGCCACCGGTATTGCTAAAAACGATGGGGGCATTGCTGACGGTAGTGCCGGACAGGCTGCCCGTTATATAAGCTACATCGCCTTCTTCGTTCACCATCCCGATGGCGCTCGTTAAATATTGCCTGTATAGCTGCCCGGTATGAAAATAGATCCGGCCGCTTTCCCCAACGGCCATTAAACGGATAATCGGCAATTTGACACTGCCCACCGGGCCTTCCCAGGGGCCGCCGCTGATGGAGCCCGCCGTCAGGTTCAGGGTGGTAAGCTCCAAATTGGAAAGGTCTATCCTGCAAAGCCGTTGAGCCGAAGTACCGGTAGAAATGTTCTTTGTGGATGCGCAAAAAACAAGCTGCCTTTCGGACCTGTTCACATGGGCGGAATACACCGTGGTGATCGTGAATAAGCCTACAGCATCTTCAAACACAACAGGAAGAATGGTTGACACGCTATCTTGCCATACATTCAGCGTATTGTCCATGTAGTTAAAATAAAACACCTTCCCTGTCCCGGTCCAGGCCTGGATAAAATAGTGTTTGGACAGATCATAGTCAAAGCCGGTTTGTTTCAGGTTAAGTGTATCGTTAAATACGGCGGGAGTGCCGCCATTACGGATATATACGGGAGTGCCCGTCACGGTTTGAGCGCCCATTGTAAAACGAACCTGCCGATCTGGTCCTGTTCCCATTTTTTCATCAACAAGCACCTTTACCAATTGCAGGGTTTTATGGTGCTGCACTTCATCCAGGTAACTGTTCTGAATAGCTTCCACATAACTCCTGCTCAATAGCTGCCCGTCGGCATCTCCGATGCGGATGCGGAGATCGCTGTCCAGCGTACCGAAACGGCCATAAAAATAAATAGTATCGCCTACCGCATAGGTGGATTTGTAGCCGAACTTTTCACCCGCTACCTGGAGAATGTCTTCCAGTTCCGTGTAAAACTTGTCTGTTTTCTTGCAGCCCGTTGTGATAATAATCAATAACAAAGCTACGTACAGCACATAACGGGCGTTTGTATGAGATGTATTTTTCAAGAACATATTTTCAGGTTTTTTATCCGGGAATTAAAATGAGTACAGGAGCGATAATAAAAAATACCGGCCGGGATTGTATCGCTGGGAAATATTGTCACCCTCGTATTTCGTCAGCGGCGAACCATCTTCCACCACTTTTTCAGGATTATATTTATTATCGAAGTTGTTATCCTCCACAAATGTGATCGCTTCATTGAGCAGGTTCTGTGCACTGAGCCTTGCCTGCCATCTTTTGGCAAGGCGTTGCGTAATGGCCGCGTCCAGCAGGTGGCGGGGCAGTTGCAGAATGGAGCCCCTGGTGCTGCTGTTCGCATAATTGCTTTCCGTATGAACACCCGCCGCATAGATATTGACGCCGGACACGTTCCAGATAAGGGACACTTTGCTGCCCATCACCGGATTGTCGTAAAAGAGGCCGGCATTCAACACATAAGGCGACTGCCCCTGCAATGGACGGCGGAATGTCCGCCCGTAGGCTATTTGCCCTCTTTCATCGGCACGCAGGCTGTCCTTCCAGGTTTCGCTGCGGATCCAGGCGCCGTTGGCGACCACGGAAAGATGCCTGAAAAATTTGCCGGGAATGAAAGACAGGCTTTTGCGCACTTCCGCTTCCAACCCGTATACCCTGGCTTCATCAGCATTCCGGAAAGTGATGCTGTTAAAAGCGGATTCGTCCAGTACGTCCGAGAAAACGATCCGTTCGATAGGCTTGTCCAGGTGTTTGTAAAAGGCGCCAATGCTGAATGTTTCTCCTTTATTTTTCTGCGGGTAAAATTCAAACCGTACGTCAAAATTGTCGATCATGGCGGTCTCCAGTTGCACGTTGCCTACCACCATTTCCCGGTTCAGGTAATCAAAATCTGTAAAGGGCGCTATTTCCCTGAATTCCGGCCTGTTTACGGTTCTTCCGTACCCGGCGCGCAACACCCAGCTGTCGTTTGGCCGGAAGCTGCCGTTGATGGAGGGGAGCCATACGGTCCTGGGCCTGTCTACCAGCAACGGCACATTGAATGACGGTATTTCCAGGGCAGCGGCGATCTTTTGCCGGTCATGTTCCAGGCGGACGCCGCCCGTCAATTCCACTTTGCCTTTCCAGGGGCGTGCTTCCATCGAAATATATCCCGCATTGTATTGTTCTGTTGCCTTGTAGGCATCAGTGGGTGAGGTATAATCAAATATGGCAAGCCCGGTTGCATCATCCCTGAAATAATCCGTGCTCCACACTTTGTCCAGGTCCTTCTCCCTGAACCAAACCAGTGCGGGATTTATATAATCAGCTGTACCGGGAAGGTTTTGCGTATTAGTGAAGTCGAATGAGAACTGGGCGTCGTGCACTACATACACCCTGCGAAACAGCGCGCGCTCCTTCCAGAAATGATAGGTGCCAACTTTGATATCTGCGCCCTCCGCCAGGTGGAAGTTGTAATCGGCGGAAGCGTTGTACAGTTTTTCACGGCTGTCAAGGAAAAATCTTGAAATAAGCCCTACCTGCCGCTCCTTCAGTCCTCCCGTACGTACCGCCGCCAGCCAGTTCGCATCTGTCATGGAAACGCCTTCCAGGGTATGCCCCCCGGGAATGCCCAGGTTGATCACCCGCTGGTCTGGCATATAATACCGTGTGTTTGTATAGCCAAGGTTCCAGTCCAGGTTTTGTTTGTCTTTGCCGAACAGGTGATTACCGCCGAGATTGCCGGTATACAGCAACCGGCTGGTGAACCCGAGCACGTTGCTTTTGGTCAGGCTTGACAACTCTTCCCCGTCATTGGGCCTTGATACGCGTACCTGTGTGCTTTTCTTCCCATCCTGCAGGATAAAGTTCCTGAAATACAACTGGTGGTGGCCATCGAGCTTTAGCACAAAATTCTGCATCAGGTTGGCCTGCCCGGTTTCTATACTCCTGTATTCACGTGTCATGGAGTTTTGAAAACCGTATTCTGTAGCGGCGAGTGTATTGCCCTGCTGGCGGTAAATATCATCATTGTAACGGTTCTCGTTGGTGAAGGCAAAGGCGGTTACGTTGTAGAGCCGCCTGCTGCCCAACTTGAAGACATCATAATAGTTCAGTGTAAATTGAAGGTCGGGCAAAGCCGTCCTGGTGCCGTAAGAAAGCCCGGGATTAAACGATTTGACGTATTCCGCAGGGGTCAGTGACGCTTTCCTGAAATCGCCGTAACCGGGCACCGACGCGGGCAATTTCCTGCTGCCATCATCAAAGCCCAGCCAGTCCGTTTTGCCGCCCTTGTAACTGTTCATGTTTTTGAACGTGGACACCGGCAGATAACCGAGGCGCAGGCCAACGTCGAAATGTTTTACGGCCAAAGCATCTTTGGTATATACTTTCACTGCTCCTCCGGCGAAATCGCCGAAAAGATCGGGCCGTGGCGACTTGTACACCATTATTTTGTCTATGATCCGGGAAGGGATCAGCTGCAGCGCAAAGGCCCTGCTGTATTGCTCGGTAGATGGCGCAATATTGTCGCCCAGGTAGGTTACGTTATACCGTTGGTTCATGCCGCGCACTACGATAAAACTCTCATCCGTGACGGTAACGCCGGAAATTCGCTTCACTACCTCGGCAGCATTGTTATCGGCGGATTTGGCAATTTGCTCGCTGGAAATGCCAGACACCACGCCCTGTGATTGTTTGATCTCCTCAATGATCATCCTGTCAGAAGAGTGGTTCACCGGTTGTAGCCGCCGGCCGGTACGTACAACCACTGTTTGCAGATAACCTTTCGACACCGGCATCCTGATTGCAGCGGTAACTTTCTCCCCCTCCCTGACCAGTATATTCCCGGAAGAAGTCTTCTCGAAGCCGACAAACGAAGCGGTAAGTTTGTATGTGCCGGGTTGCAGGCCGTTAAATATAAAATACCCGCTTTCGTCGGTGACCGCCGAGCGACCTGCGCCTTCCAGCTGAACTGAAGCGCCCTGCAATGGATAATCACGCGTATCCTCCATGATGCGGCCTTCTATCGCAGCACCCTGCCGGATCGTGGAATCCGGTTTCCAGGCAGGATCGGGCTGCAATATCACCCGGTCACCCAGGATGCTATAAGTAACGGGGCTACCGGTAAATAACTGCTCCAATAATTTTTGAACAGGCTGATCCTCCAACTTTACCGTAATCCGTTGATGATACCTCACGGGGATTTCCTCTGCATAAGAAAAACGGATAGCGGATCTTTTTTCAATCTCTTTTATTGCCTGCACTAACGTGACATTATTCAGATCGATGGTAACGCGCTGGTCCATTCTAACCTGTGCGTATAGGGATAAACTCGTTAAGAAAAATATGACTGACACGAGTGGCTTCTTCGCCCGTTTTTTCATGATTACCGTTTTTTATTTTTTACTTTTTTTACTGATCCATATCGTATCACCCTTTTTCTCCAACCTGACTGCCGCCGTTAATTCAAGCAGGTCCAGGGCTGTTGCCCGGCTATCGCTATAAAACTGAATGGTGATCTTTTTTCTTTTTAACGACTCATCTTTCCATGCAAACTGCATATCATAGTGCCTTCCCAGGATGGCTACAACATTTTCCAGGGGTTCGGACGCGAATTCAAATTCTCCTTTCCGCCAATTCCCTATTTCATTTGTATTGACCACCACATCGTTCCATTGCTGCAAGTCCTTGTCGAATACGATCCCCTCACTTTCGATCAATGTTTTTGAAACGGCCAACCGGCCGGGATCCATTTTCACTACCTGCACTTCGCCTTCCGCCACCGTCACCGCAATAGCCCGTTCATCCGGGTAGGCCCTGATATTGAAAGCCGTTCCGACGTCCACCGTACGTATTGTTCCGGTCTGTACAGTAAAAGGATGTGCCGTGTCATGCACTACATCAAAATATGCCTCCCCTTCCAGGCGAACTGTCCGTTGGCCGGACATATACTGCTCAGCGGCAGGATACCAGATACGGCTTTCCGGAGCGAGGTAAACGACAGTACTGTCCGGCATGGTTAACTTTAACCGCTGGCCGCGGGCGGCAAATTTCTCATTCCATTGATTAGCGGCGGCCACTTGCCTTTTTTCATTTTTAAAGGGGTAAAATATTGTCACGCACAGCACCAAAACAGCAGCCGCGGCGGCATACTTCATACTTTGTATGACCATTTTGACCACTTTCCGCCGCCGTGCCAGGAAAGGTTGCAGTTTAGTCGTGATAAACCGGTCGTAGTTTTCATCCTGGGGCGTTCTGCCGGCTTGAACTGTATCCAGGTGAGACCATTCCGCTTCCATTACCTGCCTGATGACCGGCGCATACACATCGGTAGTAAAATATTGTTTTATAACATCCAGCTCTTCCTGCGTACAGGGCTCGCCCGTAAGGTATTTTTGCAGCAATGCTTCGTTGAATGGAAATTTTCCGGGACCCATGTTCTATATTTATTTCCGTTAAGGGTGTTGTGTACTGTGTTCACTTATATAAACACAGGTACCCGGAAATATTACCTATCGCTTAACAATTCCTTAATCTTTGGAAAATGAAGCGGCAGGGCAACGTGAACTGTTGCTGAAAGTCAAAAGTGTAAGCTTTTCAGAGTTTTTTTTACAGAAAACCCGGCGTCATTGGGAGCAGGCGCATCAAATGATAAAAGGCAGCATTAAAACGCCGTATTGTTTCATGGCTTCACGGATCGTACGTAAAGCGCTGCCTATCTGGTGTTCAACTGTTCGGGGGGAAATACCGAGAATGCGGGCTATCTCGGAAGAAGAAAGATTTTGCTCACGGTTCATTATATATATTTGCCTTCGCTTCTCCGGCAAGGCAAGTATGGCATTTTCATATGCCGCATGAAGTTCTTTACTATATAATGTATAAAGTGGCGAACGGTCAGCCACAGGCTGGTTATTTTCTTCAAAGGAATCTATGGAAAATAACAGATGTTCTTTTTTGCGTAATGTGTTAATGATTGTGTTGTAAGCCAGTTTGAATATATATCCGTCCCTGTTCTCAATTTCACTGATACGCTGCCGGTTTTTCCATATCCGGAACATTATATCCATAGCTACCTCTTCCGACAAGCTGCCATTGCGGATATATCGCATACTCAGGTAGTGCACCTTTTCAAAATAGATATCAAATAATTGCCGGAATTCCTGCTCTTCTCCCGGAGTATGATTTTCGATATCAGCCATTTGAATGCTTTTTAGAAAAATCGAGCAAAGTTATATAGTTCAGCTTTTTTCACACATTAACAATATATTATTTTATTCGCAGAAGCCGGCATTCAGCTGTTAAGGTACAAAAACAGGCCCGGTCGCTCCCACAGGACAGTGCAGGATGGCCAACGCTCCAACGTTAAAAACAACCCTCATCAACAAAAAAGGGCCGCCTGGCAGGCAGCCCTTTTTGATTCTAATGGTTGGTTTGTCAATATTACTTTTTAGCCTCGCTCTCCAGGAGCAGCTTCAATTCTTTATTCGAAGGCCTTGGCGCATCGGTAGAAACGATGTTCCCCTGTTTGTCGAACACCATAAAACGGGGAATCCCTTTGATGCTGTAGAACTTTGCAATATCACTCCACCCGCTGGCAAAAAGCTGTACGCCGCCCAGCTCCTCGGACTTAATAAAGTCTTTCCATTTCTGGTGGTCCTTCAGCTCGTCCACGGATACACTGAGGAACAACACATCTTTTCCATGCATCTCTTTCTCCAGTTTCTTCAAATGCGGAATTTCTCCTTTACACGGCCCGCACCAGGTAGCCCAAACGTCCACCAGCACCACTTTTCCTTTGAAGTCGCTCAGTGATATGTTTTTTCCGTCCACGTCAGGATAGGTGAAGTCAACAGCCTTTCCGCCGGAAGCGGTGGCTTTTTTGGCCAGCTCCGTTTCGAAAACTTTGGCACGGAGGGACTGGTCGGCTGTAAGGATGTATTTACCATATTCCTTATTGAGATCCATATAACCAAGATAGGTTTTGAGCCCGGCAAACTGCTGCAGCACCACTTCCCCTTTCAGCGTATCGTTTACGATGCCTTTCAGGCGGTTTTCCAGGCTGTAGTCCGTCGCATCGCCTTTGCCCAGCCGCGCGGGCATTATCTGTATGGACCGCATCATGCGGATGCCATGAGGGTAACGCAGCAGGCGGGTGTCTGTAGCGAAATGTTCCGGCTCAATGCTTTTAAAGAACGGCGTAAAATCTCCCGCCGAAGGATGTACGGAGCGCGGCGTGCTCAGCAGCTCTGAGGCAGTGAAAAGCAGGTCCATCTCCCGGTACATTGCGAACTCCGTATCGAACGCCTTGTTGCCTGTGGAAGGATATTTCGTTTGCTTCACCTGTGCATTGATCTGTTCCAGCATCGGGAAAAAATCCACGTACGAGCTGCGGCTCATGCTGAAATAAACCCCTTTCCTTTCCAGCGGGAGCACAGTGTTATGCCATTTTTCCACGGCCTTGTTCTCCGGGGAATTCTGACCGGTGAGCACGTAGCTGGTATCGGTCACTTTCAGGTTCAGCTGGTCTTTCGGTTTGAAGTAAAAGCTGTATTTGTCCTGCGGCGTCATCTGGGTGCCGGTTCCGATCACGTAGAAGCCTTCATGCTCGGGTTTGAAATAGAAGCCGAATGCGGAATCAGCACCGGGTTTGGAAGCGGCGATCTCTTCCAGCCTTCCGTGTTCGACACGGTAAAGTTTCACACGGCCGTCGTGGCGGCGCAGCCATTCGCCGGTTACCGTTACCTGTGCCTGCAGGAAGGCAGGCAGGGCCACCAGGGCCAGGAGGCTGAGTTGCAATTTTTTCATTTCGTAAGCGTCTGATTGGTTAATAACTATTCGGGTATGTGTAATTGCTCATAGACGGGGCGATGTAGATCACGTCGCCAACGCTCCCCTGTCCTTCCAGCACGAAGTCCGGGCTGGCGTTCAGATTACCGGAGGTCTTCCGGAAAACGCGCACTTTATATTGCCCGCCGCTCTCCGTGCCAATGAGCATGTAATTGAAATAATAAGGCAGCTCCGTAGAGGTGGTACCGGTATACTTGCGGTGACGAATAAACGTGATCTGCTCGCCTGCCGGTACCGTGAACTGCAACCGCTCCGCACCGTTCGCCAGGTTCCTGGACCACACTTCATTACCGACGGAAAAATAAAGAATGCTTTCATCCGTTACGATCAGGCCGTAACGTTGGGCATTGTACAATTTCTCCGCGGCGTCCAGTGTATCGTTCACGATCTTCAGCGTGTAGTTTTCCGGTGTAATGACAGACAAAATTTTCAGCCCCGCGTCCGTCTTATCTTTAAAAAGCGCAACGCCCGTGTAAGGGCTCGAGGCCACAATGCCCATGAACAGCAATGTTTTGTTGTTGCGGTTGGCGGACATTTCGGAACCGGTGGCATCCGATACGGAAGACAGTACCGTACCCGTACCCGTGGCGGATACGAAAGAGCTGCTCGACTGGTCGAAAAAGAAGGGATTATAATAATTAAGGGTCAGGAAATAATCCGCAAGATTGTAAGGACTGTTGTTGTCATCCCGCAGTTGCACGCCCCCGAACATGCCCACATTGGCGGACATGGAGTAAATGCTGTGCAGCCGCCCGTCGTTTACCAGGTAGTTGGCCGAAGAGCCTTCGCTGATACTGCCGGGGCGTTTTGTGGCAGGCGTTTCGTAGAACAGTGAATTAAATCCGCGGATCTCTTTGAATGTATTCATATTCACCACGCTTACGTCTTTGTCCGTGAGGATGAACAGGCCTTTCGTATTGGCCATCGCGCCGGTCACGTCAGATTTGTAGTTAGTATAGTAGCCGAAGAGGCGCGCCGCGCCGTCCAGCTTGCGGCCGTTCACGAGGGAGAACACGTTCTCCATTTTACCCTCCCCAATGATGCCGGAAGGCGTGAGGAAAAGATCCACATCCGTTTGTCCTCCGGTGTGTTTCATGACGTACCAGCCGCGGGTGAACTGGGTGATCACATTCACCCGGGCGGTCACGATCTTGCTGAAGCCGGTGTGCAGGTTCTTTGCGCCGAATACGAGCACCCAGCCTTTGGCGGGCTGTTTTACAAGGTAGTCAAGGGCTTTGCTACGACCGATGGTGTCCACCTTCGGGGCGCTGCCCTGCACGTTGGTTTCGTAAATACCCCACCAGCAGGAGAATTCCGCCTGCGGATCCGTGGAGCTCACCTTCGGGTCGAGGGTGATGCGATCCACCAGCGATACTTTGTCGTAATCGCTGCCGATGCCCGTGATGGTGATCTCCTCGGGCAGATCGTATGTATAATTGCCATGGTCCTTGTAGCAGGCGCTCAGCAGCAGCATGCAGCAGGCAGCCAGGCTTTGGTATGTGCGTTTCATGGTTGCATTGTTGAAGAGATTAAGGGAATACTACCGTTTCGCCGGATTCATCCGTGAGCGGCTCACCGGGATGTGCATTGTTATAATCGGTGAGCAATGTGCGCAGCTTTAGCCGCCAGAAGCTGATCAGCGCGTAGTCCGCGTTAATCTCATTGAAGAACTCCTGGTCCCATTTTTCACCGGTCTGCTCCACCATAAAAGAATGTTTTACCCGGCTGTATTTGCCCCAGTAATATTGTGTGGCGCTATTGTTCCAGGCGGCGGGTTGGCTGAGGCGGTCCGTCAGTTCCATCTTTCTCCACAATTTCCTGATCTCCCCAGGCTGGAACTGCCCGTTGGCTTTTACGCGCAGCTGAAGTTTCACCGTCTTGTTCTTCAGCGAAGCGTCCCTCAGCACGATCACGGGTGCGTAGGCATGCACTTCACCTGCTTTGATCACATAGGTGTTTTTGAGGGAAACGTCACTGAAAGCTTTGTAATGCACCCCGGCTACGGCGTTCTCCTCTCCTTCCATCATCACCTGTTCCAGCTCGTAGGGACGGTCTTCGCCACTGGTGCCGCCGATGGCGTAGATATCGAAATTCACCGTGTCCTGCCCTACGGCATCAGGCTCGTAATAGAAAGTGTATGGTTTCAGGGTATCCGCCATATCCGCGAGGTTGTAATACAACTGGGCGATCGGCGGGCCGAACTGCAGGCGGGCGATATCATTGTAGAGATAATACTGGTCTTTTTTACAAGCGGCCAGTGCTGCGGTGAGCACGGCCAGTGTCAATATCTTTTTCATTGCCGGCATTTTTTTATTGAGCGAATTCACTTAATGGCAGCGGCGGCGTGTAATTGATCACGGCAGCCGAAGGCACCCACAGGAAACTGGCTTTGGGCGCATTGATGCGTTTGTAGGCAAAGAAGCTTTGGCCCTCCGCGAAAAGCTCCTTACGGTATTCTTTCACGAGTTCCAGCTGTACCTGTACAGGGTCTGCCGGCAAAGTGGAAACGGTAATGTTCCTGGACGTACGGAACTCGTTCCAGTACCGCTGGCCTTCGCCCGCAGGCGCGGCTTCGGCCGCAATGAGGTACATTTCCGCAATGCGCAGCATAGGTATCTGGAAAGGCGCTACCACGGTGGCTTCGGTGGACGCGCGGTATTTCTTCAGGATGTAACATTTGGATCCGTTCAGCAAAGTGACCAGCTCCCAGAGGTTGGCCTCGCGGATGTCTGTGCCGGTATTGCCATACAGCTGGTTCTTCACCGTGGTCACGGCGCTGCCTTTCTTTAAAAGGCCGGAACTGAAATCCGTCTTGTACTTGGATTCCAGCTGGAAATCATACAGCCCGAAGATGTGCTCCGCGGACAGGTTCAGGTTGCCGGCGGACATATCGCTCAGCGTGCCGAGGCGGAACTTGGCGTTACCATCCGGGTTCTTCGCCTCTATCACTGCTTTAGCGGCGGCATAAGCGGCCGCGTTGTCCTGAAACCATAAGTAAGCGCGGGCCTGCAGGGCTTTCACGGCATAATAGTTCATACGCAGGTAACGCCAGCCGGAATACGTGTTTTCAGGACGGAAAGGGGAACTGCTGCCGCCCGGGTTGGATAGCTCAGCCTGCGAATACCTGGTGAAGGGATCCGCTTCCGCCATCAATGCCTCCGCCTCCGAAATGTCTTTCAGCAGTGCGGCTTTGTATTCATCATAAGAAAGATGCTGGTTCGGCACGCGGGACACTTTCGTCACGTATGGCAGCACTGTGCCACCGGGATTGTTGCCCGGCACCGGCCCGAAGAGGCGCAGGAGGTCCAGGTGACAGTACGCCCGCAACGCCAGGCATTCGCCTTTCATCATTTCGTAGCCCCCGGCGGCACCGAACACGTCCTTCCTGGCGTCCACTTCGCCGAGTATGGCGTTGATGCTGGCGATAATGCCGTATTCCACCTCATATATGGAAGACAGCGAGTTCTGCACGCCTTCGTCCGCATAGTTGAACAGGCCTAATCGCTGATCGGTGCTATTAGCGATCACATCCCAGGAGGATGTGAGCCTTTCGATCGTGCCGAAGGTCATGTGTTTGCCATAGGCGCCGGGGGACTTCAGCTGGATGTACACGCCTGTGAGGGCATCCTGGAAACCGCTTTCCGTGCTGAACAGCACGTCTGCAGGCATCTGCGTTTTGGGCTGCACGGTGAGCCATTTTTTACAGGAGCTGCCGCAGATCGCGATGCCCAGCAGGCCTGTGAGAATATATTTCATCTGTGTCATGTAACACGAAATTTGCCGGTTAAAAGAGTGCGTTTACGGTAAAGGACAGCTGCCGGGAAAACGGGTAGTCCGTACCTCTCTCCCGCCTTACGGTAGACAGGTAAAAGAGATCCGCCATATTCGCGGAGAAAGACAACGATTCCATCTTCAGCTTTTTTGCGAAGGCGCTTTTTACATCATACTGGAAGTTCGCGTTCTGCAGGTTCAGCGTTCTTTCGTCCTGCACGAAGCGGGAAGTCCTGTTTGTCGGCGTAGTTACCAGTAGTCCTTTGAAAGCAGCGTTATCCCCCGGCTTTTGCCAACGGTTGTCGTACACGCGGGAATCCACGTTGTAGGCATAATCCGCGTTCTCTACTTTGTTGATGAGTGTCTGGTTGTACTGCTGCCCGCCTAAACGGTAGCCGAAGCTCAGGTTCATGGAGAAATTCTTATACCGCAGCAAAGTGCTGAAGTTGCCAAAGTACTTCGGCTCGCTGATGCCGCTCGCGCGCAGGTCAAGGGAATTCCAGAGATAGGTGGGCTGGCCGTTCCGGTCCAGGTAAAGTTCTTTGCCGGTGCTGGGGTCTATGCCCAGCGAAGGCACTACCCAGATGGTGTTCGTGGAATACCCTTCCATGTACAGGAATCCCGGCACTGCGCCCGCCGCCCCGGCGATGCTTTTCTGGGCTGCTTTGAGCGCCTCGGAGATCTCCGCGATCTTGTTCACGTTGTGCACCATCGCGCCGCTCACGCTCCATACAAGCCCTTTCCGCATGTTCCGCACCAGGTACACGGTGGCTTTCAGTTCTATCCCGCGGTTCTCCAGCTTCCCGATGTTCTCGATATAGCCGGAAAAGCCGCTGGATGCCGGAAGGTTTACAAAGGATATAAGGCCGTTCGTCGTCTCGATATAATAATCAGCTACCATGGAAAAGCGGCGGTTGAACAGTTCCGCTTCCAGGCCCACGTCGTAGTTCATTTTCTGCTGCCATTTCAGGTACTCGTTGCCGAGGCCCATGAGGTAAGAGCCGGTCCAGTTAAAATACCGGTCGTCCGTGTAATAGCGGTAAGTGCTCAGCGCCTGGTACGCGTTGAAGTTCTGCGAGCCGGTCACGCCCGCGGAGCCGCGCAGCTTCAGGCGGTTTACCCAGGAGAGGTTCCGGAACATGGATTCTTTATGCAGGTTCCACCCCAGGCCGGCGGACCAGAAAGGCGCGAAGCGGTTCAGCCGTCCGAACTGCGAAGCCCCATCAGAACGCAGGGACAGGTCCATGAAATATCGTTCGGCGTAAGTATAGTTCACGCTGCCGGTAAGGCCCACGGAACGGGAAAGGCTTTCGTTGCCGCCCGGCTTGCCGTTCTCTGCGTATTGCAGCGCCATGGAAATGAAGTCGAAGTTTGGATTGGTAAACCCTTCCGCCATGAAGCTGTAGCCGGAGGCTTTGTTCTCCCGGATGTTGTAATCCAGCCCCGCAAATACCGCATGGCTCCCCATCTGGCGGGTATAGCTCAGGTTGGCACTGGCATCGTAACGGAAACCTTTGTTCACGCCGTAGCGGTAAGATCCTCTGCGAAGGATATCTTCCGTGGAAGCGAAGGCAGTATGTTCCGCGGGGCGGAAGTAGTCTGAATCCGAATTAAGTTTGGTAAGGCCCAGCCGGCCGCGGAAAGTGAGGTCCGGGGTGATGTTCCATTCCACGGAAAGGTTGTTCGTGATGTCCGAGGTCTTGTATTCCTGGAAAGTGTTAAGGGTGGCGTCGTACAGGGGATTGGTGGGCAGGCGGTTCCAGCGGTTGGTGTAAATGGTGGAACCTGGGTCGCCGAGTATTTTTTTGATGCGGCCTTTTTCATCATAGGGGGACCAGTAGGGGTTCATCCCCACATAATCGGAAAAGGAGCCGTAAGGGCTCTCATGGCTCTCTCCCAGCCCTATCTGCAGGTTATTGGTAAAGCGTACGTTGCGGTAATAATAGCTGAGATTGATGGTACCGTTGAACACCCGGCGGCTGGAACCTTTCATCACACCCTGGATGTCGTTCAGCTGCGCGGAGATAGAATAACGGAACTGGTTGTCCCCACCTTCCATGCGTACGTTGTGCCGCTGCCCGATGCCGGTGCGCACGGGTTTGGACAACCAATCTGTTTCCACGCCGCGGTTTACTTCACTCATCAGGTAGTTGTAATACTGTTTCAGCGGCACGTCGTTTTCCGCGCGGGCATTGTTGTACAGACCTACTTTATATTCCAGCTCCAGTTTCTCGCGGGCGTTCAGCACGTCGTAGGCGGAAAGATCCGGCATCTCGATGTTCACATCCCCGCGGTAAGCCAGGCGCAGCTTACCCGGCCTTGGCCCCCTGGTTTTGATCACGATCACGCCGTTTGCGCCGCGGGAACCATAAATGGCCGTGGCGGAAGCATCTTTTAGCATCGTGATGGATTCCACTTCGTTCTGGTTGATGTCCAGCAGCTTCTGCAGCGTTGACTCGAATCCGTCCAGGATCACCAGCGGTGTGTTCATACCCACGCGGGTTTCGTCCTGCAGCTCGTTCACATTCGGCAGATTGGAGTTACCACGGATCTGGATCTCCGGCAGGCGGTTTGGATTGGAGCCGAAGGTGTTGCTCTCCACGATGTTGAAGGAAGGATCAATGTTGCGCAGGGAAGTAACCAGGTTGCGGTTGCCGAAAGCGGCGAGTTGTTCAGCGGTCACGGTGGTCACGGCTCCGGTGAAACTTTCTTTTTTCCGGTTAAAAATCCCTGTGGTCACCACCACTTCGTTGATCTGCTGCTGCGAGTGTTTCAGCATCACGTTCACCGGTCCTGCCGCCTTTACGGTCAGTTCAAGCGGAGCGTAACCCTGGCAACTCACCTGCAGCACCAGGGGAAAACCTCTTACTTCAAAACGGAAAGTACCGTCCGGCGAAGTGACTGCGCCGAAAGTGGTCGCTTTCATACGCACGGTGGCGAATGGAACGGGTTTACCGGATTCGTCCCGCACGGTGCCGGTAAGGATCATGGCAACAGGGACAGATACGGCGCCTGGCTTTTGATTGATCACCACCATTCTGTTCACGATGCGATAAGTAAGCGGCTGGTTGTTCAGCACCACGTCCATCGCTTCCGGCAGTGTGGCGTTGCTCAACTGTACGTTCTGTGGGGTGGCCTGGCGGATCAGCTGCTCGTCCCACATAAAAGACATACCGGTTTGCGCTTCCAGCTTTCCGAATATTTCTTTCAGGGAAGCCTTCTTCAGGTTCAGGTTCACCCTTTGCGCACTAGCGGCGCTGGCCTGGAGGCATACAACAAGGAGAAGGAACGCGGCTGTTCTCGTACAGCGCAAACGTCTCATCAGCAATCCGGCAGGCACATAAGATTGCCGGGCCAAAAACGCAATTAAATGCATACATTGGGTTGGTTTTGGTTGATAAATAAAACAGAACTTGTATTGGTTTTTATTAACCCGACCTTTTTACCGCTCCGTGAGTCAGACGGGGCGGTTTTTTATTTTGGTTAATGTCTTTATGGTTGTACGATCAATTGGTCGTTGTCCAGTCTGCAGTTCACCCCATATATATTCAATGCTTCGATCATGTCCGCCAGTCCTACATTTCGGCCGATAGTACCACCGAAAGAGCGGTGGGGCAGCTGCCCCTTCATTATAACTTCTATATCATACCAACGGGAAATCTGCCGGAAGAGTGCCGGCAAGTCCGTGCTGTTCATTACAAACAATCCGTTTTTCCAGGCGATGGCATTCGCGGCGTCCGCCTCGCTGTTCACGGTCATATCGTTGTTGTCGTTAATATTCGCCTGTTCTCCCGGCTGTAAGACCTGCTGCCTGTTCACACGGATGCTCCCGCGCAGCAGTGTGGCTTTCGCCACCGGCTCGTCCGCATATGCGTTAATATTAAAAGCAGTACCGAGCACTTCCACCACACCTTTTTCCGAGAAATACACGGAGAATGGTTTGGATGCATCCGCGGCCACTTCAAAATAAGCTTCGCCGGTAATGCTCACCTCCCGTGTATCTCCTGTGAATGATACCGGGTAACGTATAGAGGAAGCTGCGTTCAGCCACACCTTCGTTCCGTCCGGCAATACGATGCGGAACTGCCGCCCCCTGGGTGTGGAAATGGTGTTGAACGAATTGCCCGCCGCACCGCTCTCCCCGGGGTCGTACGCCAGCTGGCCCTCGTCCAGCACCACGCTGGTGCCTCCCTGGCTGGCCACTACGCCATCTCCCATGCTGTCGAGCATCACAGTGGAGCCGTCCGCCAGTGTGAGCACGGCGCCCTGTTTGCCGGGCGGAATGTCGTGTTTGGCATGTTGTTCCGGGCCGGCGAGCTTTACCACGCGATGATCCGTAAGCCGGTAAACACCGGCGGCGAGGATCAGCAGCGCCGCGGCTGCAGCCCAGCTCCAGTAGCGCATGCGCCGTACAGGTGTTGTGCGTGGAACGTCCACCGCTGTTGCTTTTTCAAGCAGCGGCAGCAGCGATTCGTCGAATGCCAGCGTCATATCCGGCTGGCCGGTAAGGTCCATGAATATCCCCGCCAGGGCTTCCCGCTGCCACGGATCGCCCAGCAGTGCGTAAAACTCCCGCTGGCCTGCCGCATCCAGCTTATCATCCAGGAAGTCCTGCACAAGTTTATGTAACCGGGTATTTTCCATGCTGTTCGTATATAAGATCAGGGGAAAGGGAGGAATGTCATCATGAGAAGAAAAAAAAATTTTAGTAGAGGACGAACACCAGCAATACCAGCAGCCCGGAAGTGGAAAGCCGGTCTCGGATATCCGCCAGGGCAGCGCTCAGGGCGTTCCGTACATAACCGTGGCTGAGCTGCAACTCTTCGGCAATCTCCCGCGTGGTTTTTCCTTCCACCCGGTTCAGCTTGTAAATATTCTTCCGCTGTTGCGGAAGCGATTCGATGGCTTCCTGCACGAGGCGGCGCGTTTCTTTCAGCTCCAGGGCATTGGCCTGTTCCTGCAATTCTTCCTGCGACAGCCGCAACTCCGCCAGGCGTTTGTCGCTGGTGGCATGCCGCTGCAGCGCCAGCAGGCTCTGGTTGATAGTGATCTTCCGCAGCCAGGCACCCAGATGCTCCACTTTGCCCAGCTTGTCCCGGTTCAGCCATACTTTAATGAATACCTCCTGCACCACTTCCTGGCGCGCATATTCGCTCTTCAATATCCTCATGGCAATAGCGGCCAGCGGCGTGGCCCAGGCCATAAACAAGGACGCAAATGCCTGTTCGTCGCCTTCGGCGATACGCAGGAGTAGCGCGGTATCATCATTATGTAGCGGTTCAGCCGGCACTTGTTAAATAGTTCCTGGTTAAATGTTATTGTAATCGGGAGCGGCAGGATAGAACAGGAACGGAAAATACGTCGGTTAAAATGGTTAATGCCGCGGATGAAGACGGCAGATCGGGGGCAAAGGTAAAAGTTTAAATGAAATTTCCCAGATTACCGCCAATTCCCGGGGCATTCGCTTATGGATGGTTTGCGCGAAAACACAGGGTCCGGCAACTGCTTATTGTCGTTTGTCTATACAGTCCGGGGCGCGGGTATGAATTGATAATTATTAATATTCAATCAATTATACAATCCACATACCTGGTAAAATTTTTACCCCCTGCCAAAAATTGGTTCGGGAAAAGTCCTTTGGGGTGTACCAAAAATTAACACAAACCGGTCCGGATTCAATTTCCCTTCCCGTGTTCGTAGTTTAATTCCCGGTTTGATTGCTGAAAATTTCACGCAGCGGAAGCTCTCCATATCAAACAATACTTTTTTCCTATATTTAAATTATGGCTAATCTCAGAACATTTATACTCACAGTTGCAATCACCTCAGCGGCCATCAACAGCGCAGCGCAGCAACCGGCGATATTCCTCGCAGACCCGACCATTTTTGCGGACAAAGGAAAGTATTACCTGTACGGGACCGGCAGCAACCACGGTTTCCTGTTTTATGAATCTGCTGATCTGAAGACCTGGAGCCAGCCCAAAGATTCCACCCGGCGCCTTGCCCTGAAACGCGGAGACGCTTTCGGCAGCAGCGGTTTCTGGGCGCCGCAGGTGTTTAAACATGGTAACAGCTATTATATGGCCTATACTGCCAACGAACAGATTGCAATTGCCAGGGCATCCGGTCCGGCAGGCCCTTTCCGGCAGGATGCTCCCCTGCCGCTTAGCGGTACCGGCAAGCAGATCGACCCTTTCCTGTTTTTTGATGAAGACGGAAAGATCTATTTATACCATGTTAAACTGCAAAACGGGAACCGGATCTTCGTCGCGGAAATGAAGCCGGACCTGACAGACATAGTGCCCGGCACGGAAAAGGAATGTATCTCCAGTACCGAAGGGTGGGAAAACACAGCCGCAGCCGGCTGGCCGGTAGCAGAGGGGCCGACCGTCCTCAAACATAAAAACATCTACTACCTGATCTATTCCGCCAACGATTTCCGCAACAAGGATTATGCGGTGGGCTACGCCACTTCCGATTCCCCAACCGGGCCCTGGAAAAAATACACCGGCAACCCGGTTATCAGCCGGCAAATGGTCGGGCAAAACGGCCCGGGCCACGGCGATGTGTTCTTTGACAGGGATGGGAAAATGTATTATGTCCTCCATACTCACCGCTCGGACGATCGCGTATCTCCCCGTGCCACGGCAGTCGTGGCGCTACGGTTCCGGCGGGTAAATGATGGCGAAGATATACTGGAAGCGGATACAAAGTCGTTCAGGTGGCTGGAAACCGCACCATGATGGCGGGAGTATAAAAAAACACCCTCCGTAAAAAGCGGAGGGTGCATTCAATTATTCAAATCAGATACTACGTGTAAAAAACGTGGAAAATGAGGACAGACAGTGAATGAAAGTTCAATTCGTTCGGTTTAGTTCCCTTGCTGTATCAGGTACCAGCCGAATCCCCCGGCCGGTATAGTCAGTTGCATATCAATAAAATCACCTTCCCGCAGAGCCACCTCCATTTCCTTACCATCTCCACCGGTAATTTTCGCATTTCTTTTGATGCCGGTATAATAAAGCGGCACTTTCACGGCTTTGGTAATGGCCCGGTCGGTAGGATTAAAAGCAATCAACATGCCTTTATGCTGAATACCCGCGTTGACGTGCAGCATCAGGTCGATGTCGCGCCCATCGGGGCGGCCGATGTGGATAATGTCGGAGGTGAGGATTTCGCGGTATTGTTTGAACCAGTTTACCCATTTTGAAACCATCGCCTTTGTTTCAGGCGTATCGTAGAGTCTTTTGCCGCGTACAGTAAACTGGCAACCGCTTGCCAGGTGCTGGAACAGGCCAGTTTCGTATCTCCCGAGGTTATCGGCAAGCGGCTCCAGTCCCACCCGTGGATCGTTCGTATAAAAACCTACCAGCTGAAGGCTCATCCAGCCCATCGTAGGCGTTTTGTGCCAGGTGCCGTCGTAGATGTACTGGCGGCCGAGCAGCAGTTGCTGTTGCGGCGTAAGATTGGCGCTTGCTTCGCGGTAGCCCATGCCCGTAGCCGATTGCCCGTTCAGGAAATACCAGTCCGGAATTGGGACATACATGTTCCTGCGCTGCAGCTCGTGTAATACTTCCACTTGCGTCTGCCATTGTTTCCATTGCGAATCCTCCAGTCCCCGGTGATGCGCATGGGAAGTGGAAGCACATACGTCACCGTGGTAAGGGCCGTCCATATTGTAAGTCATAAGCCCCGTTCGGTCGTAGAACTTCCACATATTCGGATAATACGTGTCCTTCCATTTACTGGCGATGCAAACGCTTTGCCCAAACAGGCTGCCGGGCTTTCCCGTTTCCGGGTCCACACAATCCACATCCGCGCCTCTTCCTCTTGATGCTACCTGCAATTCATATCCACCCATCACGATGCCCTTTCCTTTCGCGAAATCCGCAATTTCTTTCCACAACGCCACATATGCAGTATCGAGTTTATCGTGCGAAATACCCGGCCAGGCCATAATATCCAGCCTTTCGAAGCCGAGCTCACCCATTTGTGTAATGAAATTTTTCAGCTCCACGCGATCATGGGAAGTAATGCCGCCCGTCAGCAAAGATTCCGTCACCTGCGGCGCAAGTGTACGATAGAATCTCCGGTGGGCAAGGCTTTGCCGCTCACGGTCATCGCTGTCGTGCAATAATTCGAAGGTGGTGAAAGAAGTAAATACGGATTGCGGCGCAAGCATTTCCGAAGGACCCATCGGCAGGCGGCTCACCAGCAGTGAATGATGAGGAAAATCCAGGAACTTGTCTTCCGCCTGGTTGTGCGACGCCCATGTATGATAATCCTTGTCCACTTCCCAGGATGTGGTGGAGCCCCCCACATGATATGCGGGCGGCTCGCCCTTGTAATGCATGAGCGCGCTTCCCCGGCGGTCAGCATTGGCCAGCGCGAAGGAATAATCGCTTTCCACATGGAGCCGTTTTTCCTGGTCCTGGTTCACCGCCAGCACTTCGCATTCCGTTTCGGCCACCAATACGGGCGCACCGGTACCATTGCGGATAGTGATCCATTTGGCCAGCACGGGGATGCCGTCGTACAATTCATAATGAACGGAAACTTTCAACGAGTTTTTCCATTCGGCCCTGCCTGCAGGCGGCTCGTAATGCATCACCACCTGCAATCCTTTCGGCGGCCAGTCCGCATGCGCCGCGTTGTATTTCTGCTGCCAGGGATAGCGGGCCTGCGGCTGAAGTACTTCCAGTCCGGAGAACTGGAAGGCCATCGGGTCGGTCACCATATCTTTGAGCCAGGATTCGAGGAGGTAGGATTTTTCCGGCTGCCCTGAAAGGCCGCCGATATCAAACCAGGTATCACCGAATTTAATCCTGGCTTCCGGTTTAACCGCACGGAGGAATTGAGCGCCGTTGCTAAGATTTTTAAAGCTGACGCCGGCAAGGTTGTCCCCAATATAAAACTCACGGCTAATGAGGCCGTTGGATAATCCGAGCTTGCCGCTCAGTCCGTCCGGAGAAGGTTTGAAACTAACTTCCGATTTCGTCGCAATACGTGACACCAACCAGTCTTCCTGCACAACAACTTTGTCCGCATCCTCCATTGTCCGCACCTGCCGGTTAGAGGCGATAGCGGAAATGACCTTTTTCTGCCGCGCTTCAGCTAATTGTTTATTGCGGACAACGGCTTGCTGGTTGAAATGAAGATCTTTCGCGGGATTAAATTTCCCTTTTGCGAGCGGCGTGATACGTGCTTCATAAATGAGACCGGAGAAAGCCTGCATACGGGCGCTTGAGCCAAGGAAAAGCGTGTCCGCCGGCATGCGGGCTACCGCAACTTCAGCGGGCGTTTTTTTCCCGTTCAGATAAGCCACCGCTTTATTGCCTGCAACGGCGATGGCAATGTGCGCCCATTCTCCTGGCACAACCGGCCCGATAGGTGACGCGGCAGCTGTACCGTTCAGATACAAAACCCATTGCCCGTTTTCCCTGCAAACGGCATACCCCGATCCTCCTCCACCAAAAGCCAGCACGGCAGTTTTAGCAGGCAGGCGGTCGGCAGCACCCTGGCGGGCATTGGCCTGCAACCAGGCTTCCAGCACAAAATCCTGTTGTCCAATGCCAAGCACGCCCTGAGAAGCATAACCTGCGTTCTCTTTAAAGAGCACAGCGCCTTCTCCGGCGAGTTTCTTTTCGGCCGGAGCGTCTGCAAAAAACAATGGCTGGCCTTTCCGCTTAAGTGCAAGCCGGGGCCCTGACGCAGGCCAGAGCGTATCGGGCGCCGTGGCGTAGGTAACCGCGCCGGCCCGGCCCATATTGTAGTGAATCGCGGAATGATCCTGCGCAGAGGCAGCTGCGGACAATACCGCGAATACCGTCGTCAGATAGATCGTCTTCATAATTCCTTTGCTGTCGTACATATTCAATTTGCTGTTATAGGTTTGTGAGGCCTGGTACGGACGGCGCCGTCGGCCATGATTTGCACGATAACCTCTCCGCCGGAAGGTACGGATACTTTCGGCCAGTGCGAAAACGCGGTGTATCCCATTGGTTTGGCAGCCTGGCGCGCCGTCTCCGCGAATACGGACACAGCCGCATTGTAAGGGGTATGATTGGTGAGTCGTAAGGTGAGAGAATTTTTGCCTTCCGACACTTTCTCCGCTTCAATGTGATCGAACACGAACCATTTTCCTTCTCCCGGGCGCGCGTAGATACCGGGAAGCTCTATTGCCATCAGTATACCGTTGGTTTCGGTCCATGAGTTGCGGGTATGGATAAAATTGCCGGTACCGCCTTTACCCTCGGCGTCGCTGGGCTGTATGCGCTCCATGCTGCTGCCGGTACGGTAGTTCGAGGTGATATGACCGGGCATATTGACCGCCTCGGTGTGCGCGTGCTGGATATCGCGGATGAGTTCGGCATAACGGCTGTTGCCGGTAGCCCGGTATAGCTTAAAAATATGATCCGCGGAAGAAGTACAAACGCCGGGAGCTGCATGTTTGTTTTGGCTGCTGGCCCACACCGCTCCCGCCATCCGGCCCTGTAGTTTCCCGATGGCGCTGCCGGGAGGAAATACGGGATCGTAGGCGATGGTCCAGCTGGCGCAAAGGGCAGCCTGCGCTTCGGCGCGCGATAGCCATATGGATTTCCCGGTAAAACGGTATAATGCCATCAACGATTCCAGGAACCCGAACGCTGTTTCAGAGTCCGCATCCTGCGAGATGTCGCCGCAAGCTCCGCCGTTGAAGCCCCGCTGCTCCACATCGCGGTGGTAATAAAAAGCGGCGGACGATTCCGCAACGGAAAGCCATTCCGGCTTTCCAAAGTATCCCGATGCCAGTGCAAGGCCCGCCGGCACAATGGCCCCGGCGGAGGAATTAAAAACGGCCATCTCACCGGTTTCGGGTACGATGTACTGCCCGAATTCGCCATGTTGCTTCCAGGTTTTTACGAAGGCGGCGGCGAGCCGTTGCGCGGCCGTTTCCCACTGAGAGTTGATGATGCTTCCATAACCCTGGTCCTTCAACAGCATGAGATGTTTCATCAGCCAAAACAGGACGTCCCCGTTTTTACGCACCATTGCCTGCACCATCGGAAAATCGGGATGCGCTTTTTCTGTGCCTATCTTTCCATCTTCTGAAATAAATCCATAAAAGTATCCGCTGCGCCCTTGCATTTCAGACGTAATAAAATCCAGTTCCCGCGCTACGCGGCTACGCTCCAACGAGTCGTTCAACGCGAGCATGGGAAAGGTATTGATCATGCCGCTCACCCATCCGAGCTGGAAGTGACGGCTGTTTTCCGGAAGGTAATAGCTGCCTGCTTTTGTTTCAATAAAATTGCCCCTGCAAATGTCCGTCCCCAACTGCGCCAGCTTGCTCATAGGCACGAGGTTGCGCGGCTGGCCGGGACCGGTAACCGTTTTGCGGATTGCCATAAAATGTTGCAAATGGGCTGGTATACCGGAAGAGTTCTTTGAGCATATTTTAAAGCGGAGTTTTGTTTCATCGCCTGCCGACCAGTCGGGGGCCTTGTCCCCGCTGGGATGAAAATCACCGAACCCCGCGGCGCTTTTGCGCATGGCGGGCGCCGTAATGCGGAAGGTGCAGCTGTCGCGTTTTTTATTTTCGAAGATATAAAGGCCGCTATTGCCCAGGTTGGTCTGCTGCTCCGTAAGTATAAACCAGCTCCTGCCCGCCGCCGGCGCGTAAAAATTCATGCCGGGCGCCGCGGTGTTGGTAGTTGCCAGTTCGAGAAAAGAAATATCGTTGCCCGGCAGCGAAAGCCTCGGGCTGTTGGAAATCGTAACCGGAACAGCAGGATTAAAATACATGTCTTTGGGGTAGTCCGGGTTATAACCGTTGCCGATGGAACGATACCTGTTGCCGTTGTATACAATGCCCGGCACCATCACATAGTTGTCCGTGCTCCATTTCCCGAAGCCAAAATCTACCGCCAGCGCGGTATTCGTTGCCCGCCCTTTCAGTAGCCTGCATGTTAGCTCAACGGCGTCTCCATCGTCTTCGCTTTTCTTCGTATTCCAGGTGAGCTGCCACACGTTCTCCCCATCGGTGAGTACATCGCCGTGAAAAACCAGTATTTTCCTGATATCCGTTCCTTCATACTGCATCAGGCTGACCTGCAGCCCGCCATTCAGCGGGCGCAGGACTGCGGGAAGTTCAGACTGCTTCGCGCAGGTGTTACCTGACCATCCCAACATCAGCCACACACACAAGATTTTTATTCTATTTAGCATACAATTCCTTCTCATTTGCAAACGCGGAGTGGTCTGTACCAAACATTTTCTGCTGACCAAAAGCACCGGCACCAACGGTAAAAACCGTTAGCGCCGCGCTCAGCCATAAAGTTTTGGTGATAATGTTCATCTTTCTAGCATTTCCTTTCTCCTGGTCGGTATTTTCTGTAGATGATGGTGTTATCTATTGCAGGGGATCAAAATCTCCTCCCCATTCCTTGTTTTGTTTCAGCACGCCTTTTGACTGCGACAACTGGCTTTCGGGCAACGCATAGAACCAGTGGTTCAGGTCCATGTTAAATTTGAAATTCGGATCGTTGTCGAGATTGTCGATGTAATTGGCGGTGAACCTGGCCCTCACGGCATCTGTCATAATGTTATCGGCCGGTGTGACCATTTGTCCATCTTTTAATGTGATATAAAGACCGTGACGTGCCACCTGGCTGTTGAGGATATCATACCGTTTCCAGCGGCGGAGATCACTAAAGCGTTTGTTTTCGTATGCAAACTCGGCAAAACGTTCGCGGATGACAGCTTCCCTGATATCCCCCTGCGAGGCAGCTGTGACACCGTAATTATTGCCGGCACCCGGCAGAATGCCCGCGCGTTTGCGGATATCCTTCAGCACCTGGAGGGCTTCGGCGGGGCGGGCGGCTTCGTTGGCGCATTCCGCGTAGTTCAGCATCACTTCCGCAAAACGGATCTCCGGCCAGTCGGTCTGCGCCTGTCCCCCCAGGCCCGCCGTCACCGTGGTGTCAAGCCCTTTTCGCTGGAAGAACCCGGTAATGCTGGGGTTCCCGGGCATAGCGGGATGTATCACGTTCATGATATTGACATATTTATTACCGGCTGCATCGTAACGCCAAACGTTCCAGAAACTGTTCCCTTTCACGTAAATGGGGGCCACTTCGTCCGGTGTGGGGTAAGGTGTTCCACCGCAGAATACGGTGGCGTAAAAGCGGTCGTCGCGGTTGGTGTAGAAATCGGTGAGAAACTGCGCATTATAGGCCGGATCATTCAACTGATCTTTATCGAATAACATCGGCGAACCGTCGCGCTTAGGAAATGCCAGCAGCAGCGACAAAATTGGCTGGTTGTTGTTCGATGCATCTTTGGTCAGCGGCTCCGGCCTGATGCCGTTGAAATTGTTGGAATGGTTCGGGTACTGGAACTGGTTCACCATGATGATCTCCTTGTTCCGCTCCTGTACCCATATTTTGTTAAATACCGGATGCAGTGCATGCCCAAGCGTAACCGCTTCGTCCATTGCCGCTTTGGTGGCAGTATAAGCCGCCTGCCATCTTGCCGGGTCGTTAGCCGGATTAAACAGCGGGCTGGCCCAATACGTCAGGACCTTTCCCTTGAACGCCATAGCGGCCACGCGGGTGATACGCCCGTAATCCATCGCCGCATTGGGGTACACACCCGGTAGCAGCAGAATGGCACTGTCGAGGTCTTTCACAATCTGCGCGATGCATTCGGATGTTTTGTTGCGTGGTACGAACAGCGCATCCACGTTCTCAGCATCCTGGGTATGCAGAATGAGCGGCACGCCGCCGATATTGCTCACCATCCCGAAATATGACCATGCGCGCCAGAATTTCGCTTCGCCCTGGTATTGCTGGTTTGTGGGCGTAGAAAGAATATCCGGCTGCGTTTGCTGCAGCTGGTCGAGGAAAAAATTGATCCGGTCGATCTGTGCGTAGTTCAGGCCGGAAGTGGTGGACGATACGGAAATGATACCCCGGTTGTAGTCCGGCATGCTGCGCACATTGCTGATGCCTTCGTCCGAACTGTTGCCGTTAAACGGCCATCCCGGCATCATACGCCCATAGATGTCGCTGAGGAACGCCTTGATCATGGCTGAATCTTTCCAAACGGTCTCCGGGTTAAGGTTGTTGTTGTTTTCGTAATCGAGCCCTTTTTTACAGGACTGGCCACCGCAAAGCGCCGCGGCGCCCGCAACAAGTATTATAAAGAGTTTATTGTTGAATTTCATGATTGACGGAATTAGGTGATTACAGCGAAAGGATGGCGCCGAAGTTGAATGCTTTCATGATGGGGTAAGTGAACCCGTCGGCCATTTCGGGATCGTAATATTCTTTCCCGAATTTGCTGATGACAAAAAGGTTGGAGCCGTTGAAATAGAGCTTCAGCCCGGCAATGCCCACCCTGTTTGTGATGGAATAAGGCAGGCTGTAAGACGCCGCGAGAAAACGGAGCCTCATAAAGCTGGCGTCTTTCATCCAGAAATCACTGGCGTCGTTGGTTACTCTCCTGGCGCCGTCATTTGCGGAATAACGGCGGGGCAGTTCAGCACCCGGGGCTTCCGGCGTCCAGCCGTCTGTATACCATTTGCGCCACATGCGGTTCCATTCCACGTTGCCGTCTACCAGGTTATTCACCATCCGCCATTGGTGGAAGTTGCCGCTGAAAGAGGCCTGCAATGCAATGCCTTTCCATTCTCCACCCAGGTTCAGGCCAACGGTCACCGGGTTATTGTTGGGCTTCAGCACCTCCGCATCCCAATCGTCGATCAGCCCGTCAGGCTGGTTATTCGGGCCGCTGATGTCTTTATACGTCAGTTGTCCCGGTTGGGGCGAAATACCATAATACTTGTAGTACGGATTCTTTGACATAAACGCATCTACATCCGCCTGCGTGCGCAACATCCCCGTAACCACGCGGGACACTACCCTGTTCGCATTATAGCCAACTGTCTTTTGCCAGGGGTAAGTGATGTTCTCATCGCGGGTAATGTATTTGGCGGCGCCGTAACCCATATTTGCATTCGCGAAATATTTAAAATCACCGGCCTCACGGTTCATCCCGATTGAAAACTCAATTCCTTTCGCCTCCATTTCCCCATAGTTTGCGCTGGGAAGCGTGCGGCTAAATGTGGGCGGTACCGATGCAAGGCGCTGGCCGAGGATATCGTAGGTTTTCATTTTATAAAGTTCCAGTGTGGCATTGAAGTGGTCCAGGAAATTCACATCCACACCGGCATTGTAGCTGAGCGTCTTTTCCCAGGTAAGGCCGGTATTGACAATAGGGCCGTAGGTAATGCCCGTATTAGTTTTACCATCGTTGCCAAAATAAGCGGAGCTGCCGTTCTGGTAAGATTGCTGCCATTGCCAGCCGCCCACTGCGTCGTTCCCGGTAATGCCCACGGAACCGCGCAGTTTCAGGAACTGTATGTTTTTAACGCTACTGAAGAAGTTTTCCCGGGAAATGATCCAGCCGGCGGAAGCGGAAGGAAAGAAGCCCCAGCGTTTGTCGTAGGCGAACTGCATGGAACCGTCATAACGGTAACTGAAGGCCGCGATATAACGCCCGTCGTAGTCATAGCCGAGCTGCCCCACCCAGGAGCGGCGGCCGTTGGCCTGCTCGGTATTGCCGCCGTTGTAGGAATCAAGCCTGTCCCCGCTGGTAGCCCACCACTGGTCCGTAAGATAAACGGGGAAGTTATCACGCCCTGTACTGATGCCACCAGATTCCCAGTGCGATTTCTCGAACAGCACCATGGCGCGCACGTGATGCACTTTATTAAATGTGGTATCGTAGTTCAGCTGGAAGTTCAGGGTGTATGACGACATCCACGCATAATCCTCCTGCAGGAAGTTCTTTCCGATCTGCGATGACTTCTTGATCGCAACACGATCCGCGTCGGCGGTGCTGATCTGCCGTACTCCGGTCGTTTTCATCACCCACATGTCGTATTGTTTCTCGAAAGCCTTGGACCGGTTGTAGGAATAGGATTTAAAGAACTGCCCTGAAGCGGTGAGGCCGGGAATGCGGGGCACCTTGTACTGAAGGCGCAGATTGATATTGGGAGAAAGCCAGTTGCGTTTGATATAACCGCCGTCGCCACGGGCTTCCGCACCCACGTTGGCGATCCAGCCGTAGTCGATGGGATTCCCGTTGTCTGTCCACACAGGCTGTTCGGGTTGCCAGAGCAGTTGTTTACGGTAGAGGTCATTGGGATTACCGGCAACCGCGGTGTTCGGAGGACCGTAGGTCAGGCTGTTGGCCAGCGATACGCCGGCGAAGGCCTGTAGCTCCGGTGTGATATCCGCTGTAAGGTTAGCCCTGAAGTTATAGCGGTCGAAGGTCAGGTTCTTCATCACGGCGTCTTCTTTGATATAGGCGCCGGATACGAAGTATTTAATTTTTTCACTGCCGCCGCTCACGCTAAGGTTGTGAGACGTAATGCTGGGATCGTTATACACTTCGTTCAGCTGGTCGTATCCCCAGCCGTTGTTGATCTTCCGGAAATAATCGAAATCAGACTGTGACCAGGTGGTGTTGGAACCGGGGTTGAGGCGGTTAAAGATCTCCCCTGTTTCAATAGCGCTGGTGCGCTCCGCATTTTTACCGCGTTTGGAAAACCCGGTATTGAAGGAATAGCTGATGCGTGCTCTGCCGCTTGCGCCTCTGCGCGTGGTGATGACGATTACACCGCCAGCCGCGCGGGCGCCATATACAGAGGCTGCCGCCGCGTCTTTGAGAACGGAAATATTATCGATGTCGTTCGGCGCAAGCGCGTTAAAATCGTCGCCCGAAGCGATCATACCATCGATAACGAACAGCGCGTTCTGACTGTTAAAAGAGGTCCCCACGCGCACACGCACACCCGGCGACGATCCGGGAATGCCGGAAGGCGTGGAAACAAATACGCCCGGCATTTGCCCTGCCAATAGGTTTGCAACCGATGTGGTTGGAAAATTGCGGCGGTCTTCGTCCATTTTCATCGTGGCAACGGAGCTGGTTACAAGATCTCTCCGCTGCGAGCCATAGCCTGTTACAACAAAGTCTTTCAGCGAGGTGGCCGATTGCCTGAGCACGATCCGGATAGAAGCACCGGAAACCGTTACCATTGCCTGTTCGTAACCGGTCATGGAAACACGGAGCCTGGCGCCGGGGGCAACGTTCAGCTCAAATTTGCCTTCCGCATCCGCGGCAACATTTATTTTCTCCCCGTCCGTCTGGCTGACGGAAGCCCCGGGCAGTGGCGCCCCCAGGGAATCGGTCACGACGCCTTTTACTAAAATTTTTTCCTGTGCATACATACTGGTGGAATACAAGACCAGGCAAAAAAGGCCCAGCATCCAGCGCTTAAGATTTGATTGATTCATAAATGGAATTGTATAGGTGGAAAAATGACCAACAGTTCCCCTCGATAGGCGGAATATCCTCTTCGTGTCAGCAATGACATAAAATTCCAACAATACCTTTCCTTCCACCACCCTAAATTTGACTATTAGCTATGTTTTTTTTGCAGGCCGGTTATTTTCGGCCCGGCTACCGGGTGGCGTAATTCAATATATTTAGGTACATTTGGTCGCACACAGCATACAGTGACATAAATTCCAGGGTCGTTTCAATGAGATAATCTCATATGCAGTACATATATGAAAATTTCACTTTTCCGCCAGACCAGTCATTTACCGTCCGTTCAGAAATACTGGAGATAAAGAAATATGCGGCGCTGAAATCACACATCAATTTCGAGATTGCATTATTGGAAAATTGCAGCGGCAAGCGGTTTATCGGGGATCATATCGAAGACTTCGAAGGCACCGAACTGGTACTGATGGGCAGTTATCTCCCGCATTGCTGGCAATATTACACCGTGCTTGATCCCATGATCCCGCCGCAGGCCACCGTCATTCATTTTTTTCCTGATTTCCTGGGGCGGCAATTGCTGGAGAAACCGGAGGCGCGACAGATAAATGAGCTGTTTGAACGCGCGGCCAAGGGGATCTCTTTCTCCGGCTATACGATCCAGACGGCCAAGCTGATCATGCAGCAGATGTTGTTCTCAACCGGCATGGCACGGGTAGCGCTCATGCTCAGTTTGCTGGACATCCTGGCGAATGCGGACCAGGCACGCGTGCTTTCTTCGCCGTACTACAATTCTGTGAATACTTCCGGCGAAGCGCAAAAGATCAACAAAGTGTTCGATTATATTTTCCAGAATTTTCGGGAAGAAATTTCGCTGAAAGCGGTAGCGGACATCCTGCCGATGTCACCCGCGGCGTTTTGCCGGTATTTTAAAGCGCGCACCAATCGTACGCTGATCGATTTTGTGAAGGAGGTGCGCATCGGGCATGCCGCCAAACTCCTGCTGGAAAAGAAACACAATGTAACAGAGGCCTGTTACATGAGCGGGTATAACAATCTTTCAAATTTCAACAAACATTTCAAAGAGGTAAAGGGCCTCTCCCCCAGGGATTTCATGCGGCAATACGACATGCCCGCCGGCCGTTAATCCCATCACTTATTTCCCGAACTGGTAAAACGGAACAGCTTCCGTCCACGTCTGCCCGGACTGTGTACCTGCCACCCCTTCCTGGTAACCGGCCATAAGGCGGTTCCACTCCGCACACCGTTTATCGTGCGACTCCGCTATCTTCCCCATCTCATCCAGATCGGCGCCTTCCGGCACTGCAATCACCATCACCAGCGTATGCTGACTGCGGAACATACGGATGCTGCGGTAACCCGCTTTCCGAAAACCCTGTTCCACTTCGGGCCAAACGGCCTGATGATAATCGAGGTATTCACGAAGCCGGTCATCGCCCGGTTTGATGTTCACCACGAACACCTTTTCGGTTAACCGTTCTTCCTGTTTGCAGGCGGCGAGTGAAAAAACAAGCAGCAAGGATACTATTAGAAAATGACGCATTTATTTCGGATTAAGGTCAGGCAAAATAAAAGTAAATCGCGCACATGACGGCCGCAAGCAGTCCCCACATTGTCCAAACGCCGGCGCTGGTACGTCCTCCCCTCCGCCACGACTCAGCAATAGACGGCAGGGCCTGCACAGCCGGCGGCTTTGTGCATAAAGTTACAACGATCAATACGGCAGACATCGCAATGAAAAGATAAAACGACAACAGCATAAAATGCGGCCAGAATTCTTTCGACGGAAAGTTCAGCACATGGCATGCGCCCACGACCAGGCACACCAGCCCTCCGCCGTACAGCACAGCCTCCGCCGCGGCGCGGTTCACCCGTTTCCAGGAAATGCCGCCAACAAACACCACCGACAGCGGCGGCGCCAGGATCGATACCATGCCCTGGCTTAATTCGAAGAACCCTTTCCCTGAATGGGAAAACAAGTACGCCACACCAACAGCCAGCGCGGCCGCCAGCACGGTCACCCACTGCCCCGTCCGTCTCCTGGCATCATCGTCCATTTCCCGGAAGCGGGCCAGCACATCCAGCGTGAATACGGTGCTGAAAGAGTTAAGGCCGGACGACACCGTATCGATCAGCGCCGCGATCAATGCCGCAATACACAGGCCCAGGAAACCATGCGGCATTACCTGGCTGACGAGTGTGATGTAGGCATTGTCCGGCTGCGCAATGTCTTTGTACAACACGAAACAAATGATGCCCGGGAAAATAAAAATGAAGGGCATGATAATTTTCAACACCGAAATAAAAATCGCGCCATACTGTCCTTCTTTCATATCCTTTCCCGCCAGTACTTTCTGCACGATCGTCTGGTCCGTGCACCAGTAATAGATCCCTACAACCGGATACCCCAGGATCATCGCCACCCAGGAATATTCCGGGTCCGACGCGGGGCGGAACAGCCGCCAGTAATGCCCCGGCGCCGCATCCACCAGCGCCTGTATCCCGCCCGCCTTTTGGAGCGCCAGGTACACAAGAATGACGGATGAAAGGATGATAACGGCAGACTGGAAAATACCGGTCCTTACCACTGCTTTTAACCCGCCCACCGCGGTAAAGCTGGAAGCGATAACGGCTACCACCACCACCGCGCGCATGAGCGGGATATCAAAAACCTGTGAGATGATGAGCCCTCCCGCGTAAAGTGCGCAGCCCAGCCATACGACCAGTATGGATATCAGGCTGTAGATGACGAGGAAATTATACGAACGTTTGCCGAACCTGACGAGCAGGAACTGCGGCATGGTGTATACTTTTGTGGAAATGTAATGAGGCAGGAAAAACATGGACATGAGGAAAATGAATATCCACGCGAGCCATTCGAAATTGCTGCCCACCATGCCCTGGGTGAATCCGATGCTGGCGAAACCGACGAGCATCGAAGGGCCTGCGTTTGCACTGAACAACGAAAAGCCGATCTGCCACCAGGAAAGCGAGCGCCCGCCCAGGAAAATGTCGCGGCCACCGGCTTTGCTCCGGCTGTTCAGGTAAAAACCGATTGCCATCAGCACCGCTACATACAGTAGCAACACTGCATAATCAGATCCGTCCAGCGTAATGTCCAAGTATGGTCGATTTTAAAGTTTATAAAATTACATTGGGCAGGTAAGAGGCCATACCGGCGGCATCCCATTCCGCCGTGCGCGTGATTTTACCGGCTCGTTTCCAGTAATCCCAATCCACCCGCACCGGCGCCCCTTCGATATCCGGCAGTTCCCAGCCGCCCCCGCTCCATTCCGGCCGTACGCTAAAATACTGTTCCAGCCCTGACATGATGGAATACAGGTACTCAACGCGGCAGTGTTCCCCCGCTGTAGCCATGAGGCCCGCCGTGTACAGCGAATATCCGCCCGATGAAAAATCTGCCCCGCCCGCCTGCGCGAGGTCCCGCACTTCCGCCCATTCGCGCACTCCGCCAATCTGCGTGGGCACGGGCTGCATATGTTTTACACCGAGGCGCAGCAGCGTCGGGAACATGCGCGATGTACGCTCCGATTCCCCAAAAGCAACTCTCACGGGCGATGCAGCGCACAAACGCTGGATCTGTTCCATCCCGGCTGAATGCACCGGCTCTTCGATCCATGCAATGTTTTGCGCGGCGGAAAGATCGAGGAAACGAAGGGCCTGATCGCAGTCCCACACCTGGTTCACGTCTACCGCCAACTGTACACCCGGGCCCAGCAAGCTGCGCACGAACTTCACGCGTTCCACATCTTCTTCCAGCCTTCCGCCAAAATCTTTCCCGATCTTCATTTTATAACAGTCCACGCCTTTATCGAGAAAATAACTTATTTCCGATTCCAGTTGTGCGTAGGTATAATTGGTACCGCCTCCGCTGCCGTAGACCTTTACGTGGTCCCTTCCAGCGCCCAGGTAACGGTGCAAAGGTTTGCCTGCACGGCGCGCAGCCAGATCGTGCAGGGCGAAATCTATCTGCCCCAGCATCGCTGCCGCCGCACCGCGGAATCCTTCGTTGCGGATAGACCAATACAACTTGCTGTACAGTTCGCTGTAAGGCATTCCTTTGCTGTGCAGGAGGATGGGCAGGAAACAGGATTCCAGGATATTGGTGTAGCTGCTGTATACCGGCGCTTCGCCGAGGATACCGTTTTCATCCTCCAGCGTGATGACCGCCAGGCCGAATGTGAGGAACGGGCCCATGGTAGCGTCCTGGAAGGGCGTTACGGCCGGTACTGTTTCCAGCACATTAAGCTTCACCCGGGAAATATTAAAAATCTGGTCGTTGATTGCTTTCATCTTGGTAATGTGTCCTTGCTGTAATGCAAAATTTTCTCAAACAGGTACTGTGGCAGCGGTCCGGCGGCGAAATCGCCGAGGGTCGCTTCCAGTTGCTGCGGGTTGGAAGGGCCGATAACGATGTTGAAAGAAAATTGTAGGGAAAGGAGGAAACGGTGTGCCATGGCGCGAAGCTCCATACATTCGGTTTGCGCAAGGGCGTGGAGCCGCCGGGCGGCTTCGATGTCCGCTTCGGGCAGCCACCCGGGGGGATTGCCGGTGAATGCGGAAAATTGCCCGCCGAGTGCGCCCATGTTTAGCGGGCTGGCTGCATAGTAACGCACTCCCGCGCTGAGGCTTTCCGGCAGGGAGGTTTCCATCGCCACGGTACTGCAGGCGTTCAGCCGGTTGTACTCCATCAAAACGTCAAATGCACCATCCCGGAGCCATGGCCAGGCCCATTCCGGTGGATTGCCGCCCAGCCCGATGGCCTTTGCGAGGCCCATCTCTTTGATTTCCCGCAACACGTCCACGACATGCCCGAAATCCTGCCGGGGAACCTGGGAAGGATCGTGAAGGAAAAGTACATCCAGTACCGGGAGCTTTAGTTTTTCGAGCGATTCGCCCACGCTTTGAAGCATTGCGCCGCGGCTGTAATCATACCGGCCGTCGTAGGCAGTAAAACCTTGCAGGCGGCCAGCTTTGGAGCTTACAGCGGGTACGGGGCCTTCCCATTGCCGGAGGGCCTCACCCACATAAGTTTCTGCATGGGCATATGCCGGAGCGGTGTCTATCGCCCCAATTCCATGTTCCAGCGCCGCGAGCACCGTTTCAACGGACGCCGCCGGATCCACCGGCCCCCAAACACCGCCGATGCCGGCCGTTCCCAATATAAGCCGCTCCAATTTCATCCCGGGAATTTTACTTTTTTCTTATCTGTTTCAGTCAGCTCAAATGTAGCCTGTGCGAACGCACTCCTGCCAGATGCATTTTGACCAATTTACATGTTTTTTTGACCGCTCAGGTATGGGCTTTTTCCAGGATAAAAAAAACAGCCGGCAAAAACCGGCTGTTTAATCTTTGAAAGAATATGTATTATCGTCAATCTTATCTCCTTTTCCTGTACAGCAACAGCACCGTTGCAAACACCAGGAGCAATCCCGGTATCACGCCAAAGAAAAATATCCGCATGGCAAGGATACCCTTATCATTCGTATCAATAACATCTTTCGACCTGATAGCGCCGGTGTTGACGGGAAATTTGCCATGGGTGAACCAGCGGAACATTTCCGTGATCAGCGGCTGGTTCCATATATACGGTTTGCGCCGCGCCAGCTCGCCGGAGCTCATAAAATCAGCATCACCAGTCACGATGATCCGCTGCGTTTTACCTTGTACTTGTCTTTCGGCCGCAATAGCCAACGCTTCGTTGTTTTTTGCGGTCAGCAGCGGGATGATATGAAAGCCATGTTCCTGCCCATACCGGAGGCTTACCGCGCCCACCATGGATACTACCGCGCCATCAGCTTTGTATGCCGAGAGTTTGGGAGCAATGGCCCCGGCGCTGTCGGAAAAACGGGCCGGGATAAATTCGGGCGCATAATCCCGGCTTTCTTCCTGTATCAGCGTTTCGCCAGGCCCGGGCTCAGCCTGTAGATCGTCTATTTTTATTCCGGTAACGGTGTAAGAGTGGCAAAAAATTTCACTGCTGGGACAAAACAGCGGCACTCGTTAAATTTGAAATATTATATTTTTTTACCCTAAATATTTTATCAGATGTACATTTTAACAAAGTATCTGATTACTTTAGCTATTTCAGGAGCGGTCTCTTCAACCATGCCAAGCCATGCAGGAAACAGTTACATGCCTACAATTCCGTCCACTCAATCAATTAAATTCAGGGTTCCATGCAACGGCGTTCTACCTTGGTCATCTGGAACGGTCTATAACGCCGGGCAATTTGTGGTACATAACGGACGCTTATATGTAGCTAAATGGTGGACTCAAGGAGAGATGCCAGGCATATCTCTTGTCTGGGAGGACCAGGGAGCTTGCAGCTGATAATGTCACTGTAAGGTGGATGCCAGATATTGCTAGATTCCTGGTGCAGGTTTTCCATCTGGCTTTGCCCGTTCGAGTTCCTTAAATTATTGAAGATTTTGTCAAGCTCCGCTTGGTCAAATCAGGCGGAGCTCTTAGTTATAAAACGCTTCCACGGTTTTGAGTTGGACTGCGCGTCTGATGCGTCGTCATAAGTGGGGCCCCTAAGTTAAACAGCTCCTGCTGCATGTCCACCATCTGCCAGGAGTTGAGCAGGTTCAGATGATCTGCGTCTGGTTTGGCGGTGAGGAATGCGGTGCTGCTGAAGTTGACGGTCAATTTGCCGCCCCCGTTGCGGGTCGTGATGGAGATCACGCCCATTGTCAACTCTGAGACCATAGATTGCAAAAATATGCTGGCTGATACATGTAAACAAATGGCGAGAAGGAGAAAGCTGGTAAGTTTCATGCATGGAAAAGGGGGTGGACTCCCCGTCCTGCGGGGTCTTCTTTATGTCGCATTTTTTTACTTCTCCCGCGCCTTCGGCCTGATAAAAACCAAAGCCATCAGCCCGCCCAATATGCCGAGCATGCCGGATATCCGCATGATTTTTCCATAGGCGTCAATAAAACCCAGGTGATAAGCTTTCATTACCGCCTCTCTGTGACCGGCGCCAATGGCCGCCGGCGCTTTTGCATTGCCAAGGTTTACCGCCTGAGCCACGATCTCCTGTCTTTCCTTTTCGCTCACCGGCAACGACTGGATATCTCTTTGCAGCGAAGCGGCAAACAACAACACCGCCAGCGCCCCGAAGATGGCATTAGCAAATACCCCCGCTATCCTCGTAATGGCATTGTTGATCCCGGATGCGGTACCCGACAGGCGATCGCTCAATGCGGTCATAACGGTGGCCGTAAGCGGTGCAACGGTGAAAGACATACCCAGCCCCAGTACCGCAATGCCAGGGAAAAAGGTGGTCCAGTAGCTGGCCGGGCCATCTGTTTGTTTTACAAAGGACAACATCAGCAAACCAATGCCCGCGATACAAGGGCCGGCCACCAGGAACAGCCGCGGTCCGTATTTGTCCGCAAGACTGCCCGCGAAACGGGCAATCACGATCATGAGCACCGTAAAAGGCAAAAATGTAAGCCCCGATTGCAGTTGATTGTAACCCTGCACCTGTACCAGGTTCAGCGAAAGGAACAACATTCCCGCGCCCAGGCCCGCATACAGGAAAAACGTGAGCAGGTTCGCGCCGCTGAAGGTTAAGTTGGCAAACAGGTTCAGCGGCATCATCGGGTAAGGGCTTTTCTTTTCCGCCACGACAAAGGCAACGAGCAACAATACCCCGGCTACCAGGGAGAGATATACCTGCGGGTGGCGGAATCCCAGCTCCGGCATACGCAGAAAACCAAATGTCAACACGGCCAGCCCGAGGGCGATCAGTATTGCGCCCGCAAAGTCCGGCCGCTGCGGAGTACTGTTATCGAGGTTTTCTTTTACTTTTCCCCAGAGCAGCAGCAATGCGATAATGCCTATCGGTACATTGATAAAAAATATATACCGCCAAAGGCCCGCATCGGCCAATGCACCGCCCAGTACAGGCCCGCCCATCGTCACCAGCGTGGTGACGGCGGACCAGGTACCAATGGCCCTGCCTCTTTCTTTTTCATGAATGGAAGAAGACAAGAGCGACAAACTGCCCGGTATCATAAACGCGCCGCCTATGCCCTGGATGATCCTGAAGGCGATCAGCAGGCCAGCGCTGCCGGCCAGCCCACAGGCTGCAGAGCCCAGGATAAAGACGAATATACCGGCCATAAACACCTTTTTACGGCCCAGCCTGTCGCCCATCGTGCCGCCGATCAATATCAGCGCGGCCAGCATGAGCAGGTAAGCGTTTAATATCCAGAAAAGCTCTGCCCCGGATGCATCCAGGTCCTGCTGAAGGGACGGTAATACAACATTTAATGCCGTGGAATCTATAAAAGCCATAGCAGAGGCCAGTATGACGGGGATCATCAGCCATCTGCCCGCTGCGCTTTTGAGTGCGACTGTTGCCATAGTATCTGAAGTTACTGAATTAACGCGCCGGAGGTACGAAATGTTCCGTTGTGGAAACGGCTTTAGTCTTGTCTATATACCTGTAATTTATTACCTTAATACAGACAGACAGCCCATTTTTGTCAAAACCTACAAGATATGCAAGTAATTAAGGACCAGGTGAAAGATGAACAATACCCGAAGATATACCTCTACCAGCGGGTAGTCCGGGCGAAACTGTTCATTGACAACAATTACAGCAATAAAATAGAACTGGACAACATATCCGACGAAGCCTGTTTTTCAAAATTCCACTTTATACGGCTTTTCAGTTCCGCATATGGAAAAACACCCCACCAGTACCTTGTTTCCGTACGGATCGAAAAAGCCCGGGAATTGCTGCGGGCCGGCCAGTCCGTCAGTGATACCTGTTTTTCAGTTGGATTTACCAGCCCCACTTCCTTCAGCACCCTTTTCAAAAAAATAACGGGTGTCTCCCCGCTCCAATACCAGGCCAGCCAGCAACAGTTACAGGCCAAAATCAGCCAGGCCCCTTTAGCTTTTGTTCCCGGTTGTTATGCATATATGCACGGCTGGAATGAAAATAGCAATTTTGAAGAGGCCGGTTTGTAATTCTCACCCGACATTTGCCTTAACCAAAAAGGCGGATAATGATAACGAAAATGAGCATTACGAACATCCACGTCCTGGACCAGGACAGGGCGCTGGATTTTTACGTAAATAAACTTGGCTTCAGGCTGGTAGATGATATCCCGATGGGACCGGACACCCGGTGGCTAACCGTTTCCCCTCCTGATCAGCCCGATCTCCAGATCGTTCTGTTCCCTGTCACCGTCAGCAAAATGTTTCCCCAGGAAACGGCCGATGCATTGATAGCGCTTATTAAAAAGGGCGTTTTTGGCTGCGGCGTTCTCACCTGCAAAGATATCCACGCCACTTATGAAGAACTCAAAGCCAAAGGCGTGGAGTTCATCAAATCACCCACCAAAGAGTTTTATGGAACAGAGGCGCTATTCAAGGATGATTCCGGGAACTATTTTTCTTTGCAGCCCATAGACCAGATGACCGTATGAAAACCATCTTCGACAAAGCCGTCAGAGACGAGCTGACCAACAGGATCAATTCATTGGGGGAAAGCAGCCAGGCCCAATGGGGTAAAATGAATGTTTACCAGATGATAAAACACTGCAACACCTGGAATGCCTGGGTACAGGGCAAGCAACATTCAGATCTCCGGCAGGAATTCCTGGGGAAGATCTTCGGGAAAATGGCGCTTAAAAGCAATACCAGGGACGATACACCCATGAAAAAGGGGATGCCCGCCGGCAAAGCCTTCACCATAAAGGAAAAGGCCGGGGACGTAGCGGTCCAAAGGGATATCCTGAAGGGCCTGATCGCGGATTACGCGCATTTTTCCAATGAAGGATTCATTCATGATTTTTTCGGGAAGATGACAAAGGAGCAGATCGGGGTCTTTGCTTACAAACATGTGGATCATCATTTAAGACAGTTTGGGGTGTAAGGGGATGGATAAAAGAAAGGCCCAAATCCCGTCATTGCGAGGAGTAGCAGCGCTAAAGTGGGTGGGGCGACGAAGCAATCTCCTGCATCGAATGGATGTACGCCAAATATCTGGAGATTGCTTCGTCGCAGCGCCCGCACAAATCCCCCGCGGCTCCTCGCAATGACGACCTTTTCACAATGACGCACCAAACAACGCCAGTTCTGTGTTAGATCTTCCCGCATTACTAAAGCCCTTGCACTAAAATGCATAGTTTTAACTAACGACTGGGACCAATAACAAAACCCGCTCTTAGAGCGGGTTTTGCATACTTATTTCTTCCGTCTATGCCGTTATTTCTTCTGCTGGGAAAGGAAAGTAACCAGCGATGCAAGCTCTTCGTAAGACAGTGCATTCGCCAGCCCCGCCGGCATCATGGATGTTTTCATTTCCTTGCGGGAAAGGATATCGCTGGTCTTAACGGTGTATACGTTGCCGCCGATATCTCTCAACACCACTTTAGCCGCGGTTTCTTCCGTCACAAATCCCATGTAGGATTTGTTCCCCTTCGCGGTGATCGTCACCGTAGCGAAACCCTGTGAAATAGAGGCGTTCGGCTTGAGGATGGATTCCGTGATCTGCTCGCGGTTCATGATAGAGCCTACCTGGCCCATAAAAGGCCCTTTCATCTTCTCGCCTTTATTGACACTGTGGCAGGCCACACAACCCTGGCTGGTAAACAGGAGTTTGCCTTTGCCCGGGTCTCCCTTTAATTTATTAATGGCCAGCAATACGTCTTCGATGGAAGATTTACCCACCTGGCCCTTTTTACTTTTTATTTTATCAAGGTCTATTTTAGATTCCTTTGCCACAACGGGTTCCGCTTTCTTCACCGGTGCGAAAGCCGCGATCTCCATCCTGTTGCGGGCGTCCAGGTCCCTGAAATACTGTTTTTTGGCGGGAACTTTCAGCGCTTCCTTTTTCAGGAATGCCTCGATGGTTTTCGATCCTTCCCAGAGCACGGCTTTATAATAAGGGCCATGCGAATCCGGCCGGGTGCCCCACCACCATGACGCATCGTAGGTATCTTCTTTTTTGTACAAACGCGCCAGTGTGGCCAGTATCTGTTTTTTCAGTTTTTCGTCTTTGGACTGCCCGTAAGCACCGATCAGGCCGCTCACTGCTTTCTGATCGTGCATATAACGTAATGCCCACAGCGCGAGGGCTGAATTTGCACCATTGATGTTCGCCACAGCGGCATCCACCGCGTGCAGGTTCACCAGCGCCTGAACGGCCAGGTGCGGCAGTACTATCGCGGAATTGGGCGTGGCATGAGGCCCTTCCACATCTTTGGCGGGCTCCACAAATGAAGCGGGTACTTTGGTTTGTAACAAAGCGGTGGCCACTTCAGTTTTGCCGGAACGGCCCAGCGCGATGATCGCGGCGGCGCGTACGCGTGTGGAAGTATCTGTAAGGGCTTCCAGGAAAGGTTCCGCAGGCACATCTTTGAGGACGTCTTTACGGTCCGCCAACGCACGTAATGCATGTTCCTTCACGGCGGCGTCTTTTGTAAGGGCCGTCAATTCGGGGATACCATCTTTTCCGGCTGCCTGCGCATACGTGTAAATAGCGGCCACACGGGTATACAAGGGCAGCTGCGCATCAGAAGCAATGGCCAGTGCGGCGGCATTTGCCTGCTGATCATTGCGCGCGATCAGTTCCTGGGAAGCGTATAAACGCGTCACCGCGCTACCCGATTTCAGCAGTTGCGCCAGTTCCTCCACCGAAGCCTTGGCCAGCTCGGGAAAAGCCTGGTAGGTCCAGTCTTTCGGCACCGCCCTGATCACATATCCTTTGCTGGGGCTGCCGGAATAACCCGCGCCATCCCATGCCGACAGGAAAAGCCTGCCGGAGCCGTCCACATCCAGGTCCGTGATCTGCGGGATCGCCAGGAATTCTTCTTCTTTCTGGGTGAAGGTAGGCCCATCGGGCGTTACCCGGTGGATGTACAACATGCTCCTGCCCCAATCCGCCATCATGGGCACATTGTTGAATTTCGCGGGCCAGTTGGGCTCTGCCATGTACAGGGCGCCGGTACCGGAGCCACCGCCTACATCCACAAGAGCCGGCAGTATCTCATCTGTAAAATGCTGGAACAATACCGGGTAACCATATTCGCCGGTCTGGATATGGTGCGAAAACCGCACGTTCCATCCGCCGCCGTCATTGGTGTTTTCCCGGGTGAACACATTCATATAAGGATCAATGGCCACATCATATACATTGCGCGTGCCATGGGTATATATTTCCATTTCGGTACCGTCCGGGCGCACCCTTACGATCCCTCCACCCAGCATGGTCAGTTTTTTGCCGGACCGGTCCGTGGCGTTATGAAATCCAAAATCGCCCACGGCAATATAGATCCAGCCGTCGATACCCATCCTGATGCCATTGGTGGCGTGATCGGTTCCCCGCTCCTGGATGTATTTGGTATTGCTGAGATTTTCGATGAGCGGCTGGGGTGCGCCGTCCGCTTTTCCATCCCCGTCTTTATCTTCAAACACTACCAGGGCCATGCCTGTAGCTTTACCGGTTTCTTTGGAGAATGTGGTGTGCAACACATACACCTTGCTGCCCAGCACCATGATGCCGCGGGGGTTGTCCACCTCTGCAAAGTCGATATGCTGGTCCATGGTGCCGTCGTTGTCCTTATCGATCAGCTTGAGTATCCGGCCTTTACCGGGGTCTTTCCCCAGCGAGCCGATCATATCCACGCCTACAAACACTTCGCCGGTGGGTGCCACCGCCAGGCAAGCGGGACTGGGCGTTACGTCCGGACCTGAAAATCTTGAGATCGTTAATTCTGGCGGGTATGTAGCAGTGGATGGCGCTTCTTTCAGAAAATGTTTTGCGCCCATAAATACTGTGACGGAATAAAACAGCGTCAGTGAAAATTTGATCATTTGTATGTACAGTTAATTTAATATGGTAACCCATATGCTTATCAAAGAGCCGGTCAATTTAGAAAAAAAATATTTCCGCGGCAGAAATATTTTATAAGTAAAAAAACGACTGAATGCAGGCATACATCCTGTGTATTTATTTCCACAATCTAAAATCCTTGCTAATTTAAACCTGTTACCAGGCGAAACATGGGGTAATTCAATATAATACGCCCTCATTTTCATACCTTTAACAACTCATACCAAATAGTGGCACTATTTTTCCCACGCGAGAGGAAGCCCTTATCATCATTTTCAACTGAATGCGCGCTATGCAGTTTTTTTTGTAAGAGGAATTAACCAAATAAACAACTGTAATCATGAATGACAATCACCTTTCTGTAATACTGGCAGATGACGATAAAGATGATTGCCTTCTGTTTAAGGAGGCATTGGAAGAGTTGTCTTTGCCCACACAACTGGTGACCGTATACCATGGAGAACAGCTTATGCAATTGCTTAATAAAGAAAGTCCGCTCCCCGACGTCCTCTTCCTGGATCTTAATATGCCACGTAAAAATGGCTTCGAGTGCCTGGTTGAAATAAAAAGCAGTGAAAAATTAAAACAATTGCCTGTTATTATCTTCTCTACCTCTTTAGAGCCGGAGATCGTGAATAAACTTCATCAAGACGGGGCATACCTGTATATCAGGAAGCCCAATAAATTTGAACAGCTCACAAAATTACTTTACCTGGCATTGACGGCCGTAGCGGAAGATAATTCAGTACAGCCTTCAAAAGAAAACTTTGTACTGACAGGTAATATAAAATAAAAACAATGAGATCTACGCCAGCCACGGTTAAAAAGAAAGATACTGATAAGAAAAGATCTCAAAAACCTTTCCTTATTGTTGGTATAGGCGCCTCCGCGGGCGGATTGGAAGCGGCCACAGCACTAATAACGAACCTCGCGCCGGACACAGGCATGGCATTCGTCTACGTACAACATCTCAGCCCGGACCATAAAAGCATGCTCACCGCCCTTTTATCCAGGTCTACTAAAATAACCGTACAGGAAGCAACAGACAAGTTATTGATTGAACCGGATCATTTTTATGTGATACCACCAGATAAAGAAATGACGGTAACGGACGGGCACATAAAATTAACACGCCGCAAAAAAGACCGGTCCGTTAATTTACCTGTTGATGTTTTTTTCGGCTCCCTTGCGGAAAAGCACCCCGGAGGGGTCATTGGCGTCATCCTCAGCGGTAATGCCAACGATGGCTCACTAGGATTGGGGGCTATCAAAGCTGCCGGAGGGCTCACCTTTGCACAGGACAGTTCCGCTAAATTCAACGGCATGCCCAAGTCCGCAATTTCCGCCGGTGTAGTGGATTTTATCCTGGCGCCCAAAGACATTGCGCGGGAATTGAACCGCATCAGCAAATATGATAACCCAAAGCAAAAAATAGCGAACACCGGCAAAGAAGATGTGATTGACAACAACAATCCGCATTTGAAGAGCATATTTACAATTTTATACGAAAGAATGGGGGTGGATTTCAGCCACTACAAAATGAGTACCATCAAAAGGCGTATCCTGCGCAGGATGATGTTATACAATATAAAAACACTGAAGGAATACGCAAAACTGGTGGAAGAGAAAAGTGATGAAGCATCGATATTATACCAGGATATGCTCATCAATGTCACCAGCTTTTTTAGAGACCCGGATGCCTGCCTGTATTTAAAGAACACCCTGTTACCCAGGCTGCATAATAATAAAAAGGACGGAGAGACACTGCGCATATGGGTGACCGCCTGCTCTACAGGAGAAGAAGCGTATTCCATTGCCATGATTTTATTGGAAATACAAGGAAAAAAATCCAGCCAAATACCGGTTCAGATCTTTGCTACAGACCTGAGTGCGCAGGCTATCGCCAAGGCGCGTATTGGTGAGTACCAGGCAGAAGAGATCAAATCTGTTTCACCCCAACGCCTGCAACGTTTCTTTACAAAATCGGGTACTAAATACCGTATTGCTAAAGCAGTACGTGATATATGCGCATTCTCCCCACATAACGTATTAAGCGATCCACCATTTTCCCGGGTAGATTTTATAAGCTGCTGCAATATGCTGATCTACCTCGACCTGCCCGCGCAAAGAAAAGTCATTACCACCTTTCATTATGCATTACAGCCACAAGGATATCTCATGCTGGGAAAATCAGAGACTATCGGCACATCTGACCAGCTTTTTTCTACCACCAACCAGAAATACAAACTCTATTCGGTTAAGAAAAATTCAGTTGCACGCCTGCAGCCGGACCTTATGCCGCAATTTCTAAAAGGCAAGCCTGGCGCCAAAAACATACCTGTCAAAACAATTAAGGCCACTCCCGATCAAACGCATGCTCTGGGAAGCGCTATAGATAGAATTTTACTGACGCAATATTTGCCCGCAAGCGTCGTGATCAATTATGACCAGCAGATCCTCGAGTTTCGGGGCGCAACGGATCTATACCTGACCCACTCATCCGGAAAAGCCACCCTGAATATCCTAAAGCTGACACGTCCCGAAATTGCCTTTGAGCTGCGCATCGCCATCCAAAAGGCAATCAGAACGAAACAGGCTGCCCGTAAGGAAAACATTGAAATGAAGGTCAATGGCTCACTAAGATTGTTCAGTATTGTGGTAGCCCCTCTTCAGATAGAGGGAGAAGAGCCTTTTTTACTCGTACTTTTTTCAGAACAAAAAACGGTTGAAATAATTGCAACGGACGATAAGACAGGAAAAAGCACTTCGCTGGCAAAAGACCGCAGAATAAAGAAACTGGAAACCGAACTGGCCATCGTGCGTGCAGATATGCTTGCTTATGCGCAGGAACAGGAAACAATTACCGAAGAATTGCAAAGCGTCAACGAAGAGGTGGTTTCCAACAATGAAGAATTACAGACCCTGAATGAAGAACTGGAAACATCCAAAGAAGAGATCGATTCAGCTAATGAAGAACTGATCGTTGCCAACCAGGAATTGCAGACCCGCAATGAATTACTGATGGAGTCTTATGAATATTCGGAAGCTATCATTTCTACTATTCACGAGCCAATAGTCATTCTTGACACCAATCTCCGTATCAGGTCCGCCAACAACACATTTTATAAAACATTTAATATCAACAAACAAACGGCTCTGGACGCCCTGTTTTATGAGGTGGGAGATAAACAATGGGATATCCCCCGTCTCCGGGCATTGCTGGAAGACATCATTACAAAAAGCACCCGCCTCAGCAATGTTGAAATCACCCATACTTTTCCCGGTATCGGAAAAAGAATAATGTTACTCAACGCCAATCGGATTATACAGAAAAATCACCGCGAGCAGCTTATTCTCCTGGCCATTGCGGATGTTACGGAAATTTTACAGCAACAGGAAAGGGAAAAGGCGCTCCTTTATAAAAATATTGAGGAAAGTAAATTATATACCCGTGAATTAGAAGAGTCTGTACTGAAGGAAACAAATAAACGGAAAGAAGCCGATAAAACCCTGCTGCAAAAAGAAGAGGAGATTTCGGTTTCCGGGTACAACAAAAGATTCCTGACGGAGTTTTCCGATGAGTTTGCCATTTACAGGATTCATAATAAGTTTTTTAACTCACTTGCATTATTCATCGCTGAATTTACAGGACTGGATTACGTTTTGGTTGGAAAAACTGAAGATACAAACACCCATGAACCTGTTATCCAAACTATTGCCATTACATCATTTGGCAAGCTCACGAAAAATATAAAATTTCCGTTGCTTCATGGTCCCGCCGAACAGGTAATAAACGGAGCAGTACGTGCATATCCCGAACAATGCAGGCAAACCTTCCCGGAAGACCAGATGCTTACCCGGTTAAAAGTGGAAGGGTATTTAGGCTACCCCTTGCTGGACGTAGAGGGAAAGGCCATGGGACTAATTGCAATCATGCACCAGCAGAAGATCAAAGACCCGGAAACAGTAACATCCATTTTAGAAATTGTTGCCAGGCGTGCTGAGCTGGAATTAACCAAGATTAAATATGAACTGGCACTTGAAAGGAACAATACAAGCCTGGAGGAAAAGAACCAGGCGCTTGAAGCAGTAAATCACGAACTTAAATCATTTACATACATCTCCAGCCACGACTTGCAGGAGCCATTACGAAAAATACAGGCATTTTCAGCCCTTATTCTCGAAAAAGAAAAACAGAACCTTTCCGATAGCGGAAAAGACTATTTACAGCGTATGAATTCCGCTGCCAGCCGTATGCAGAAACTTCTCGAAGATTTACTGACCTACTCCCGTGCCAATGCCGCTGACCGTACCTATGAAAACGTTTATCTTGATAAAGTCGTAGAAGAAGTAAAGACGGATTTAAAAGAAGATATCGAGAGAAAAAATGCCGTCATAGAGGTCACCGGGGTTTGTGTGCCCAGGGTCATCCCTTTCCAGTTTTACCAGGTAATATACAATCTGCTGAGTAACGCGCTCAAGTTCTCCAATGCCGAAGCGCCCCCACACATAGTTGTTAAAGGGAAGATCGCGTCGGGCAACAAACTAAAGAACACCCGGCTCTTTCCAAAACAGCGGTACTGCCATATCGTTGTAAAAGATAACGGCATTGGCTTTGAGCCCCAATTTAGTGAACGTATTTTCGAAGTATTCCAGAAACTCCATGGCAAGGAAGAATACGAAGGAACGGGTATCGGCCTGGCCATCGTCAAAAAAATAGTGGAGAACCACAATGGTATTATTATCGCCACCAGCCAGCTGGGTAAAGGCGCGACCTTCGACATCTATTTGCCTTCGGAATAAAATTGTTTTGCTATTTCATCCTGCAGTTTCGTGCAAAGCACTTTTAACGGCTTGTTTTTATTGGCTGCAATCCAGCTTTTCATATCCTTTAACGTAAAGGTTTCAATTATATCTTCAATCAGCCCGGGGGATGTAGTGATCTTTTTCCTCCCGTCGCAATGGTGCATGATGTAATCATATATCAACACTTTTACGCCCTCTTCATTTCTTAAATTTATTTCCCAGGCCCGTATTGTAGAAGAATACGGACTGGGTGAAGATACCCAGTTACATTTGGCGGAATCCCCCTGAAACAATAAAAGTTTCTCGAGGATCTGCCGGTCCGCATTAAAAAAAGAAGCCACCGCGTTAAAGTAAACTATACTATCCTTCAGGAAGTCTTCACGGCTTTTTTTGTAAAAATCCAACAATGCTGTATCCTTTATTATGTGGAGCACAAAATTACAACTGAGACTGTCCATTAGTCCTCCGAACAGGGGCTCAATTTTTGATGCAGTAAATATCTCCTGTTCAGGCACCTTTGCCGTTGAATCCTGCCTTTCACCCGGTGATTGACAGGCTGCAAAGCAGATCACAAATATTATTAACACATTTCGCATAGGTTTTATCATGTATAGGTTGTATTGTGTATGCCTGAATGCAGGCATTCCTTTTACTGGCAGCAACGGGAATATTTTGCAATTTATCTCACTTCCCTTGCAGTATCCCGCTCAATTCATCAAACCCGCCGGAACTCGCACTAAAAAAGATCTCCCCGCTTTTACTGACCAGCATATAGGTCGGGAATGTCGTCACCGACAATTCCCCCACCATCGTATACTTCCTGTCTTTCATATTGCAGAATATCTGCGGCCACGTGAGCTTGTTTTCCCGGAAGATCTCCTCCGCTCTGGCATATTTCTCCGGGTCGTCAAAACACACGCTGACGAACGGGACTTTGGTCTTTACTTTATCATGCAGCGCTCTCAAATCGGGCATACCCGCTATGCAGGGTTTGCACCAGGTGCCCCAGAAATCCAATAACAGGTATTCTTCCGCGTTTTTGAAGTACGGCTCCAGCTGCCGCATATATTTTTCCGGCATTTTCAGCGTCAGCCGCTTTTCCTTCAGCTGCCGCATATAGACGGTCTGCCAGTCTCCGCTAATGCTGTCTACCTTATACAACTTTTCCCCTATCACCAGGGTATCCGCCCACCTGTAAATGTTTTTATAAACAAGCCGGGTTGTCATTGTCACCAGGTCCTGCTGCAACACCCCGTTTTCTTTTACCTTCATGGATATGGTATGGTCAGGAGCGGTATAGTACCGTTTTAATAAAAAAATACTGTCGTCTCCCATTTTCACCACCCCGCTCTTACCCAGGGATACACCAAGCGGCATCTCGTTCAGACAGGAATCCGGATAGGATACCCCTGTATTAAATGGATAAAAATACATCTCGGATGGGAAGAAGACAGTCTGCTTACCGTTACAAAAAGGCAGGTCTATTACGGTCCGCGGCACGGCGCTCTCCGGGTAATTGCTTTTCTTCCATTTTTTCAGTGAATCGTACACGTAGCTATGTACCATCTCTTTTTTCAGAAAGGGATTATAACGTTGCAGGATGCAGACCTCCAGCCCGCTCTTTCCTGTCCTCCTTGTCAATACCTGTAAGGCGGGAACCTCTCCGCATTCCGTTTCCCCTTTTGAACCATAGCGTACCGCCCACAGGACGCTGTCCGGTTTTTTCCCGGCGCACCATATCTGTACCTCCTTCAGCGTAACGATTTCCCTTCCGGTACCCCTGGACTGGTTGATTTCGTTCAGCGCAAGACTGACACTAATATCCCGTTCCTGCGCTATGGCGAAGACCGGAAGGATCAACAGCCAGCTTATCAATAGGTTTCTGCCGTAAATTTTCATGTTTACTGTACGTTTTGGTTGTCCGTTGAGAAAATGCTATATCAATACAAACTATCGTTGCTAAATTTAATGTAAAAGTTTTATAATTCATGCCCTTATCCCCCTTCCCACCCCAATTAAGCTTACCTTCACCGGAATACGGATAATTCTGTCCCTATAATCCTCCAACAGGTGCAACAAGTCTTCGAGACGCTCATCAACAGTTTCATTGAAAATAAAGTAGGTATTGCTGAAAATTTCCTGAGCGCCCAACTGGCAGGCGATCTCAGGAACAACCTGACCGGTCTTTACGACGGGCACCAGATGCGGGCCGCCGGTACTGGCAACAACGAACTGGTAGCGCACAACAAAGCCGTCCGCAGCGATATGATCTACTGGCTGGACAAAGCCCATGACAACATACATGAAAACGCTTTTTTTACTGTGATGGACGCTTTTATACTTTACCTGAACAGCTCCTGTTATACCGGCATCACAGGTTATGAATTCCACTATGCCCTGTATGAAACAGGCAGCTTCTACAAAAAACACCTGGATCAGTTCCGCAACAACCAGAGCCGGCAATACTCCATGATCATTTACCTGAACACAGACTGGATCGCCGGAGACGGCGGACAATTGTCCATCCACCACGCGGGAGCCGCATCGCAGGAAATAGACCCTACCGGGGGTAAAACTGTATTTTTTAAAAGCAGTGAGCTGGAGCATGAAGTGCTGGTGGCCAACAAACCCAGGATGAGCATTACCGGCTGGCTGAAAAAGGATTAACTCCACCATTCCGGTATATGACCCGCGGCCACTCTCCCGATACCAACTTCAAGACCGCGCCCGGCCTATTCAACAACAATCCGTAACGATCCATCTCAAAATAATTTTTCGTAACCAATTGGTTACACTTATATTTACATAAGAAAGCCGTTATGGCTAACAGTTGTTTCTAACCAAAAATAACCGTGTCATGTCATTACTCGTAATTGAACGCACCTACCGGGCTCCGGTGGAGAAAGTCTGGGAAGCCCTCACCAATAAGGAACAGATGAAGGAATGGTATTTTGATGTGTCTGATTTTAAACCTGAACCAGGTTTCCGTTTTCATTTCACAGGTGAAAACGAAGGGATTGTTTTCAGGCACGAATGTGTGGTAGTGGAAGCACGGAAGCCTGAAAAACTGTCCTACACCTGGCGGTACGATGGGTATACCGGGGAATCGCTGGTCACTTTCGAGCTTTTTAAAGCGGAACAAGACAGCACCCGCCTGAAACTGACCCATTCCGGCACCGATACTTTCACGCACCCGGATTTTGACAAGGCAGACTTTACAACAGGCTGGAATGCCATCCTCGGCGATTCACTGCGCAACTTTCTGGAGAAAGGCGATATTAAAAAATCCGCCCGGATCAATGCCCCGGCCCATATTATCTGGGACATCCTGCTCCACCCGGACAACCAGTGGGGCCTGGCGTTTGGCGGTGGCGCCACCGTTGAAACAAACTGGAACACCGGCTCCACCGTCATCTGGAAAGACACAGCCGGGAACATCGGCGCAAACGGCATCGTGGAAACGATCCAGCCGGAGGCATCCCTGCACATACGTTATTACGATGACATTCGCCCGCCCGCCGGTACGCCTTTGGGCGATTATGCCGAACAGTTCAGGCTGGAACCCCATCCGGACGGCAGCCATACCTTACACATCCGCGCCGGGCTGCTTTCTAAAAGGGATATCCCCTTCCATACGGATATGTGGGAGAAGGCAATTGTTATCATCAAAGACCTTGCGGAGAAAAGAAAATAACGTACGTCATTGTGAAAAGGCCGTCATTGCGAGGAGCAGCGGAGGATTTGTGCAGGAGCCGCGACGAAGCAATCTCCATATCCTGGAGTACTTCCATCCGATGCAGGAGATTGCTTCGTCGCCCTACTCACCTTAGCGCTGCTGCTCCTCGCAATGACGGGATTGTCCCTAGCCCTATTGCTCCTGGCAATGACGGGCTTTGGGCCAGCCTGGGGCACTCATGTGGAGGATCAGCACCGAAGTCCGGATTCCAAACCTCTGCACTTTCAGTACAGAGTATTTTATTTCTATACACCACTGCATCACCCACTGGCTGAAAAAGGATTAATACTCATTTTTCGAAAACATTCAACACCGGTCGAACAGACATTAGATATTCACTAATCCCGGTTCGACCACGCTTAAAAGATATCTAAACCCGCTTATACCGGCGTTCGTATCTGGCAAATTGTCCCCCGGAAAGACCAGTTCCCATTGACTTATCTTTAGTCAAAAACACTTTTTATGGGAACACAAACAGGCATATTAAAATTCACAGGACGGCTGGGCAACGTCATCGGTTACCGCGTGGGCGGCAAATACCACCTGCGCACCATGCCGGAGCAGGTACGCCAAAGCCCGCGTAGCAAAGCCAGCAGCCGACAGTTCGGCAAAGCCAGCAAACTGGGCGCCGCCATGCGCCATGCCCTCACCGGGCTAACGGACATCCCTCATGAAAGCACGCTGGTAAACCGGCTGAATAAAGCCCTGCTGGGCGTGCTGAGAGAAGATGACCTGCACCGTACCAAACGGTTTATTCCAAGACATACCCAGGGATTAACGGGCTTCTGCCTCACCCCGCACGCCGGGTTATCCAGGCTGCTCACCGTCACCCCGGATATTTCCCGGGACAACGATGGCATCATCACCGTGAGCATACCCGCCATGGAAACATTTAACAGTAACCCCCAGGCCACGCACCTCAGCATTAAGGCAGTGGTAGTAAACATCCACCATGGTTGCACAGCCGCTGACGCGATAACATCAGAACCCGTTTTGCTGGAAGCAGGCAGGCCCTCGGATGCATTTACGCTACAAGTACCCGCGCAACCCGACGCAATAAGCTGTGTGCTACTGGAAGTAATCTCCCTGCGGATGGAGAACGGCCGCATGTACCAGCTACAAAACAGGAAATACACAGCCGCTGAAGTGATCGCTGTGTTGCCACCGCAACAGGAGCCCCGGGCTATCACTTACTCCTGGGATGCAATGCAGGTTCAATACCACAACCATCCAATACCCTGCCTGCCGGGTATGATCATCCATTCACCGCAACGGGAATAAAAATGACCGCCACAATGATAAATATACCTGTGATCTTCATACCCGGCAGCCCAATGCCAGCAGCCCCCTTATGCCTGTTCACTTCATTTTCCCTTCAAACATGCATCTTCTCCACGCTTCACTTACCTGGCACCACATTTTTCTCTTCAAAAACACCCCTTTTCAGGACCTCATGTACCGTTTTGATCACCGGAACATGCCGCACATCCGGTAAAAAGCCGTACGCAACCTCTTTAACATGATCTCCAACTCATTTCCACACCATCTCCGCAGCAAGTCCACCTATTCTGTACCTTCCCTGTAACGATCCTATATCCATCCCATAGCTGCCCGCTATGTATCATGGCTTTCCCAGGCGGTAGATCACCGGCGGCATTACAACACCGAGTCTTCCTAACCTGGACCGCTCACCTGCCCGCATGAGGTAAATATTGTTCTGCCCGTCCATGCCGAGGAACTTGCAATTGCCGATAAAATCGGTGTTATTGTAGTATTGGCAGAAATTCACATACCTGGCCTGCCCGGAGAGGTGGTATTGCACATCGAACAACGTATGGCCTCCCGGCAGATTGTCTCCCACAAACCCCTTCTCTATCCCCGCAAAGGTGTATACGCTCGTGTTTTCAGGGTTAATGGCCCCGATGCTCGGCTGACTGCTGGACAGCGGGTTACACAGCAGCTGCCCGCCCGGCAATGCCAGGAATGACCCGCCTCCCAGGTTCAGCGGTCCCAGGTTATTGGGAAACCGCCAGTCCGGGTTCTCCTCGAACGATACAAAGTTCCAGTTCGCATAAGACAGCGGCACAACAGCCAGCGGCTCCATGGCATCCAGGTCAAACTTCGTCAGGCCGGCCTGGGTGATGAAGAAGGCCGTTGAGCCATCCGGCGTATAGTATGCATTGTCCTCTTCATCCGCAATCTTGGCAATACGGCCGTTCTGTTCCAGCCGGGCGGCATATACTCCCTGGTTGGAAAAAAGCAACCGCTGCTGTGCGTCCACAAAAAGATCCCCGGCGATCAGCTGGGTATTTTCTATCGGGCCATTGTCCAAAAAGTCCTCGGGGAAGAAAAACGTGGCAAACCCATCCAGCTTATACCAGGTACGGTTGATAACCTCGAAGTGGTCCAGGTCCGGCGTTGTCTTCAATAATAACCAGGCGCCTGTAAAATCTTCATGCCCGGTCATATCTGTATAAACAGACAGGTACATGGTGCTGTTGTCCGCACTCACCGCCATCCCGGAAAAAGCGTAGCCTATACTGGCGAACGGGCCCGGCAGGAATTCCTTCACATGCACCTCCTGCCCGTCTATCAGCAGGGCATCTCCCGTCTTCAGCAGGGTCTGCACCTGCCCGTTTTCGATCCGGTAAATATCCATCGCCGATTGCAGGTAGATCACGCCGTCCGCGGTAACGGAACGGCCGGGAAAATAATCATTTCCTTCCCCTGCATTAAACGTATAGGCATTAGCGTACCGTGTTGTAAAATCCGTAATGTTCCCGCCAAAAATTTCCTCCATCACCAGTGTGGTATCCGGCCTGGAACCATCAAATACCGGTTTGGCAAGCACATTCACGTACAGCACCTGTACGTGTTCACCCAAACGGATCTCCAGCGGCTGGCGGCCCTCCCCCATTTCCGCGGTCACCTCGAAACGCAGCGCTTCAACGGTGTATGGAACATCCGGGGTGTTTTCCGGCGCCACCTGTTTATAGACGGCCGGCACCCCGCCGAGGCTCACGGTGGGCGATGCGCTCAGATGGATCCTGCCCACAATGGTCAGCGAGTCGCCCACCAGTACGGTAGCGGGAGCCGCCACCGCGCTGAGCCCTTCGGTCATCAGATCCAGCCGGTCGCTCACCTTCCGGCAACCGGCGGCAAATGATAAAAGTAGCAGGAAGCACAGGGATAAACGGTATGTAGCGATTGTTTTCATGTTGATGAAAATGAGATTAGTTGTATTTAAGTCTTCTTACTTTAAAATCAGGGCTGATGGTCACGGTTTCTCCCGTCGCGGGATCTTCGTAGCTGGCCCCGTTGTAATACCCGTAAATGATGATATGCCCCGTCTCTCCAGGTTTGATACTGAGATTAGCCCTGCCCAGTATATCCGTTCCCGTGGAGCGGACCTGCAGACGCAATAACGTGTCCGCCTGGTTTTCCGGGATGTCCCAGCTGATAAAGGCCGTAGTGTTCCGGTATTGCAGGGCGCCGGGCATATCCAGCTGCTGCCCGTTCACCCATAGTTCCACAGGGCCCGCGTCCGGGCTCAGATGCGTTACGCGGATACGGGCTTCCCGCGCCGCGGCACGGCTTTCGTCCACGAGGAAAAGGGTTTGATAAACGCCCAGGCTATCCGCCAGGAACAGGCAGCTTCTCGCGCCGGTACGGGTTTCAATCTCCGTTTCGGTTAGCAGGCTATGCAATGAATCCGGGCTGTGGAAACCAACCGAATGCCGGCCCGGGCTAACGGACAGGAAAGACATCCAGGGGAATGAACGGTCGAAGGTACCGTTGACGGTGGCAACCGGGAACATTACCTGTCCCCATTCGCCCAAGGTGATGTAGTCGAACCGGATGTCCGCCTCATCTTCCCGCACACTGCTGCCATCCAGGGAAAGCGGGGCGCTTCCATATACTGTTCTCATCGCGTTTTCCAGGTGCTGCGAGGTATTGTAGAAAGACAGCCTGCTGTCTTCCGGCTGCAAAATTTCGGGGGTCTTTTCGCAGGCGGTGAACAGGAGTATGCCGAATGCCAGGAATTTCCCGCGTATATATTTTTTGCTGTTTGTTTTTTTCATGGTCCGGTGCTTAAAATGCGTAGGTAAATGTGATGTTGTAATAGCGGCCGGGATTATACCGCATCATATCGTTATCGCCCTCATAAGCCGGGTAAACTGCGTCATTGCGGGGTACGCGGCGAATGGGTTTGTCGTAGTTATAATCCCAGGTAGCGTCTTCAGCCAGGCGGTAGGGCTGGCCGAGCAGGTTCTGCACGGTGACACGCATTTGCAGACTGCGGTACAGGCGCTGGGTAAAAGAAATATCCAACAGGTGGCGCCCCACCTCTATCAGGCTGGAGGAGCTTTGCAGCTTCACCGTTTCTTCAGGGGTGGTGGCTCCCTTTTGCAATATCGCTTTCACTTCTTCCGCACTGGCGGTGGAGATAGCATATATGCTGGAGCCGGTAATGTTGTAGATAAAGCCCAGTTTGGTGCCCCATCCCGGGTTTTCGTAATACAGCCCCGCATTCACCACATAAGGAGCCTGCCCTTGCAACGGCCTGCCGCGGTCCCTGTCATTCATCACCTCGCTTTTGATAAGCGCGCCATTTGCGATCACCGACAGGTTACGGAACAGGTTGCCCGGGATGAACGCGAGCGACTTCCGCACGTCCAGTTCCAGGCCGTACACATTGGCGCTGGCAGAATTGGCAAAACTGATCTGCGGCATCAGCGCATCTTCCCATTCCGTTTCAAAACGCAGCCGTTCTATAGGCTGATGGATGCGTTTGTAAAACGCCCCGATGCTGATCGTCTCATTGGGGTGACGGCGGGGATACAGTTCCAGGCGCAGATCGTAGTTATCGATCGTACTGCGCTGCAAACCGGGATTGCCCACGATCCGCTCACGCGTAATAAAATCGATGTCCGTGAAGGGAGCGATCTCACGGAATTCCGGGCGGTTCACTGTGCGGCCATAGCTGGCGCGGAGTACCCAGGCACTGTCCGGCCGGTAATTAAAATTGACGGAAGGCAGCCAGTCCGTACTGCTGAGGTCCACGGGCACGGGATAATAGATATCGCCCGCAGCCTGCCCGCTTTCCAGTATCGAACGGGATGCGGCGCCGGCTACCCGCTGTGAGTTATACTCTACGCGCAGGCCGGCATTGAGGATGATCTTCCCGCCCAGGGGCGCCCATTCACCCTGTACATACCCGCTGTTGTTCTGCTCGGAAGCGAGATACTGGTCCAGCGGGCTGGAAACATCAAACAATTTGAGGCCCGTGCCATCACCCGGGAAATTACGCGCGTTCCATATCCATGAAAGATCCTGCTCGCGGAACCGGATAAGGTCCCCGTAGTTCTGGAAAGCGGGAGGCCCCCCGTTCTGCAGCACCTGGTCCGTTTCATTGCCGGTGAAATTGCCCGGCAATACCTTGAAGAAACGACGGTCCATCTCCCAGGTGCGGTACAGCTGGTAGGTACCTGCTTTCACTTCCACACCCGGCATGGGGTGAATGCGGTAATCCATCGAAACATTATAGACGTTCTCTGTGTTTTTGATGAACAGGCGGCTCATCAGGCCGAAATAGATGTTGTCCATATCCCGGTAAAAAGCAGTCCAGCGGTAGGCTTCCGGGATATCCACCTCTTCGTTGTGCCCGAAGTTCGTCACCCGCAGATCGGGTACGTCCTGGAGGCTGCGGGAGTAACCGATGTTCCAGCGGAGGTGCTGGGCCATATTGCCGCGCAGCCCGTGCTCCCCGCCCAGGTTCCCGTTGTACAGGAACCGCTGCTGGTAAAAGAACGTGTTCATCTTCCCGGTAGGGATGCCGCGGTAACCGGTTATCTTATCGAAGCTGGTGTTCACGATCGTATTGTCCCTCGCATCGTTCAGCAGGAAGTTGTTGAATTCCAGTTTGTGCCGGTCGTTGAACCGGAAGGTGAAATTCTGCACCAGGTTCAGCTTGGTGATCTGCGTGCTCTGGTCGTTGAAGGCGGATGAAGTGATCAGCGTCACCGGCCCATGGGTCTCATCGGAAGTGGCATATCCGCCCGCGCCACGGAAAGATTGCGCCTGCACGAAATGCCGGTACTCATTGGTATAGGTGAGCGCGCTCATGCTGTACAGGCGTTTGCCGAACAGCTGCCAGTTGTCGAAATAGTTCACGAACACCTGCATGTCCGGCAGGGCTTGTAAGCGCCCGTATTGCCAGGTGTCTGTGAAGCTGTTCACAAGCTGTTCCTGCGTCATCATCTGCTTCCCGCCCGTTTCCCGGAAACCGGGAATATCCGGCATCCGGCGCGTACCGTCATCGAAGCCCAGCCAGTCGGCCCTGCCGCCTTTGTAGCCGTTCATATCCCTGAAGGTGGTGCCTTCCCGGTAATTCACCTGTATCCCTACATTCAGTGCGCGCACCGGCGAAGTGTTTTTTGTGTACACCCGCACCGCACCGCCCGCATAATCGCCCAGCAGTTCCGCCGCGGGGGACTTGTATACAACGATACGGTCTATGATGGGCGTAGGCAGCATATCGTAGGCAAAGGCCCGGCTATACAGCTCGGTGGAAGGCGCCACGTTCTGGTTCAGATAAGTGAGGTTGTACCGCTGGTTCATGCCCCGCACGACGATGAATTTATCATCCACAACGGACACCCCGGCAATACGCTTCACCACCTCGGCGGCATTACGGTCCGCCAGTTTGGTGATCTGCTCGTTGGAGATGCCCGAAAGCACCGAACGCGACATCTTCACTTCCGCCAGCAGTTGTTTTTCACTGGTAAATGCCACGGGCAGCTTGCTCAGCCTCTTCCGGCTTTTTACTTCTACTCCGCCCAGTGTATTGTTGCCTTGCAGCTTGATGTCGTAGGTGCTTTCCTTACCGGCCACTACTGTTACCCGTTGGGTGGAAGCGGCATAACTGATGAAGGAAACTTCCAGCGTATAAGTGCCCACGGGAAGGCTGAACTGGTAGAAACCTTTTTCATCCGCAGACATGCCTGTATTCCTTTCCACAATTCGTACCGTAGCACCGGGCAACGGTTGCGCCGTTTCAAAATCCACCACGCGCCCACGGATCGTACCGGGCGCCGGGGGAGTTTTTTTCTCCGCCACGGGAGCTGCCGCGCCTGTATATTTTAAAGCGGCCGTTTCCCCGTCTATCCTGTAATCCACGTTATGCTGTTTTTTCAGCTGTGCAAGCGCCTCTTCAAGGGTAGACGCCCTGAGGGATATCCTGTTTACTTTTACTTTTTCAAAAACAGAAGGCTGGAAGGAAAAATGTATGGCCGGCGTCTGCCGTTGCAATTGATTGACCACCTCCAGCAGCGTGGTATTGGAAAGGTCTATGGCAATAGGCCGCTGCTGCGCGGCCCCTCTGAATGACGCCCCCAGCAGGATCACCAGGAATACCAGCATGGTACGTGTTGTGTAGATAAAGTCCATATAGATTTTTTTCAGGCAATAGTTCTCCACCCCGGCGGTATTACACCGGTGATGATCGTTGACATTTATTAATTATGAAGGCTGATCGTTACTTTACATAGATGATGTTATCCTGCCGTTTAAATTGCAGTTCCCCCGTAAATGCCAGGTGGCTCAGCACCTGCTCCAATGAAGCGTTTGGAAAAAAGGCGGTGAAAGTATTCTCCGTCTGTATGCCGGCCGTGTAAGAAAAACGTACGCCGAACTTTCTTTCCAGTTGGATGAATACGTCCTTGACCGGTGTATTGTAAAAAGACAGGCTGCCGTTCATCCAGCCGCCCACCTGCCCGGGCGGGATGCTGATAATTTCCGGTTGCCTGATCCCCTTGTTGTACAACCACAACTGTCCTGGCGCCAGTATCTTTTCACCCGGAGCGGCAGCGTCTTTATTGCGGATGCCTATTTTTCCCCTTTTAAGGGAAATGGCCACATGGCCTTCCGTCGGATAGGCCTGCACGTTAAAGGCAGTACCATATACCAGCGTGGAGGCGTCTCCCGCTTTTACCATAAAGGGGCGCTCCCGGTCGTGCGTCACTTCAAAAAAAGCCTCGCCGGACAGCTCCACTGCTCTTTCTTCCTGCGTAAATCCCTGTTGGTACCGGAGCGTTGAACCGGTATTTAAATACACCCGGCTGCTATCCGGCAATACAATTTCTTTCGCGGTTTTATCCGTATTGGAAACGGCCACCCATGCAACCTGAACGCCTGCGTGCCCGGCATCTTTTTTCCCCTGTTGTAAAACAAACCAGGCGCCCCCCACCAGCAGCAGCACACAGGCCGCGGCGGCCACCCAGCGGCGCAGGAAAACATACCGCGTCTGCACGGGTTTTACAGCCCGCAATACCTGCCGGAACATTGCCTCGTCCGCCTCCGGGGACACAATGCCGTTCTCCTGCTCATAATGCTCCCCGAAATAACGGTCGTACCACTGCTCCCCGTGCTGGTCTATCCATTCCCGTATAGCTTTTATTTCATCTTCCGTACAGCGGTTCTCAAAATACCGGTTGATTGTTTCCCTGTTCATGAATAATTGGTTCAAAAAATATTAGCGGACATATCATACACAATCATCGCCGGTTTATCCTGTACCCGGTTTCCGGGCTTAACAATTTGTTCATAATCGAATCCGGGTTAACAATAAAATAATGAACAGGGATACAGGATGGCGTTCTACTTTTGGCCAAACTCCCGGGGATGTTCACTGAAAAAGAGAAAAGACTGAGAAACATCATTCATCAGACGCATACCAGACTAAGCGGGGCCATCTATCACCTGTGCAACGACAGGCATACCACTGCGGATATTGTACAGCAGGTGTATATCAGGATCTGGGAAAACCTGGATCATATTGAAAACGATGAAAAAATATTCCCGCTCCTCAGGAAATATTCCCGCAATATCTTCCTCAACGAACTGAAGCGGAACCGCATTGTTGAAAAAGTGCACAACACCCTTCCCGTGGAAGAATGGGATCTTTCCAGTGAAAACCGGCTGCTGGCCAAAGAACAATACCAGCAGATACAATCCGCTATCAGGAGGCTTCCCCCTCAGCAGCAGCAGATATTCAGGATGCACAAGGAGCAGGCCATGAGTTACAAACAAATTGAAGCTCACCTGGGCATCTCCGGCGGCACTATAGAAAAGCAGATGAACCGGGCTTTAAAATTCCTGCGGTCTGAATTGAAGGTCATGAAGGACGACAGCTATGCGCTCACGCTGCTGCTCGTGTACCTGTCATCCTCGCAGTAGGCCCCGCTGCATCATTGATCAACCGTCACAATAAAAAAGGGCTGTAAGCTTATACTTACAACCCTTTCCTGTTCCTTTTCATATCGTACGCGGCATACGCCCGTACGTTCTACGGATGTACCGCTTTATTGTTTGACGATCTTCTTCGTTTCCACCACAAACCCTTTTACGATCTGCAACAGGTACATGCCCGGGGTTACGCGGCTCAGGTCTACCCTTGCCGTTTCCCCATCCCTTGCTTTTTGCTGCTGGATAATGTTGCCGGTCATGTCCGTCAGCCTGATCGTAACAACCGCTTTTGATGTGCCGCTGAGTACTACCTGCACGTAAGAGGAAGCAGGATTCGGGAATACGAGCGCGCTGGATTTGCCGGCGGATGTTGCCGCCGCCGGGTTAACCTTGCGGATTAACGGCGCACTGGCGGGATATACCAGCTTCCGTTCTCCATCGTACCCCACTGCATATACGGTGGTGGCTGTATCAGGGAACTGCACCTTCGTCAGTGAATTATTGCTGCTGCCGGTGCCCGCAATGGCCACATCGATGAGCGTATCGTTCTTATAGGTTTCAAATGCCACTGCGTGCTGCCACTGCGCGGGATCTACCGTCACCACGTTGTTGCTGTACGTGGCGCCCACTCCTGCCGTGCCGGTAACAGGTTCCATTTGCAGGTAAATGTTTACGCTGTTAGCGGAAAGATAGTTGATCACGGAGGACACCGGCTGGGAATACCCTTTCGCCTGGATGGCGGTGATCGTGGAATCTACCTGTTGTTGTGTAATGGTAATCCGTTTCGATGTATAGTCATTCACTACTTCATCGATCGGTACGAGCAGGCCTGCTTTGACAAAGAAGTCGGTCAGGTCTTCTTTCACCACATCACAGATGTTGCTCACGCAGTTCAGGATCAGCTGCCCGTCGCTGAGACCGGCTTCGTTGGTGAGCCGTACTTTCTCCAGCATATCGCCCAGCCAGAAAGCCACATCCGGCTGTCCGCCGCCGGGAGCGGGTGTTCCGGCCAGCCGTTGTTGCAGCGTGGGGAGATTTTTGCTGGCGCCGGCAGACTGGTAGTACAATTCGAGTTGCCAGAACGGCACCAGCGTCCTGAACACATCTCCATTGCCCATGATCGGCTTTTTCTGAACAGCCCCATATAAAATGGCGCCATTTATACGCCCGCCGATGATGCCGGGCCTTACGCCATCTACTGATATGGTCTCTCCTTCGAGCCTTGTGGCGGAAGGATAAGCACTGCCCATGGTGTACTGGCACCAGGTGGAATAGAGATTGTTAGTCACTTCTGTAGTGCCCGTCCATTTGAAGCCGGGCCGTACCTGGTTCACATGGCCGAATTCATGCGCAATCCCCCAGGGGTCCGCCAGTACGCCCTGTGCCGTGCAAAGGCCCGCTTCGCCCCAGGTGAGGTCGAAATGCGCGCCCCAGCCGCCGGCATACCAACCGCCACTATAGGCGGAGTAAGCGAACATATGGTTTTTAGGCACCCGGTTATATTTGAACAGGCCCATCAGCTGGTACTCCGTTTTCACGATCGAATCATACGCCGCCGCCAGCGCCACGCCGCTTTGCAGGGTATTGCCCACCAGCGCGGCTTTATGATAATTCATGTGCATGTACCGGCCTTTGATGTCGAGACTGGGATAGATCCCGTTGGTCAGGTATTCGAACCAGTCCGCATCTGTATCCGTCAGCGGGTCATAAACGCCGTTTACCCTACCGGTGGCAATATGGATGGCGATCGGCAGCCGCGACGAATCGTTGCTGTAATAGTTGATATACCCCAGCCCGTCTGCCGTAATATCGATCACATTCAGCCCTTCCTGGAGGATGTACGTATGATCTGTAATGTTGGTCCCCAACGCCAGGTCCGTCACCCGCAGGGAGGGCGTAAAGCCGTTTGTGGGGCCTACGAACAGCACCGCTTTGGTATTTGCCTTGAATGCGATACCGGTGGGATTTTCGAATGAATTATAGGTGGATGTTTTTAACGTGGCGGCTGTAGTGCTCACTACCGGGTACACCTGGTAGTGCTGCAGCCGGAATTTTTTCCGGTAACTCTGGTTGAAAATACATTGCGCCAGCGTTTTGAAGAACGGCATAGACATGGTGTCTATCTGCGCCTGTGTCACACCGGGTTTGAGCACGGCATACAAACTGTCGAACATATGGCTGTATATACTGGTTGATGCGGTGTTTTTGGTAAAGAATTCCATTTCCGCACAGCTGGCAAAGTTGCCCTGCCCGCTCAGCACTTTGATGATCACCGTAGCCGGATTAACGAGCGGCGAAGACAGTGTGATCCGGGAAGGCGTGCCGCTGAAGCCCAGCTGGGCATCCTTCACTTTCACCGCGGCCGATCCGGGCGTGGCTTTATACCACACTTCCATATTCCCGAAATGCCCGTTGCCGCCACCGTCCTGCCGTGGCGTATACACAATGTAATCGATGCGGTTATTCCCGGAAAAATTATAAGTCATTTCTATCGGGAATCCGCCTCCGGCCCAGGACGAATGGTAGAAAGTACTTTTGTTGTTATCCACCGTTAAGCCGATAGCCTCTCCGGCGCTGTTGGCCGGGGGATTTACGGCCACACTGGCAACGGATACTTTGGTATCCATCAGGCTGGAAAGACCGTTTGCCGGGTTCTCACAGTCGATAGCCAGCGTGGGCTCTACGGTTGTCCAGAATCTCATTTCCCCGCAGCTGGAAAAATTACCGGTGGCCGTCTTGACAATGAACCGGACATATGCGGGCTCATCCAGTTCGCTCCCGGTGAGGTCTATGACCTTCGTGGTATTTTCGTTGGCCCAGGACAGATCCCTTACTTTTACAAAAGGAGAGTCTGCTTTACGGTAATACAGCTCCACCGTTCGCCAGACGCCATTCAGGCCCGTAGGCCGGGGCACATAGGCGATCCTGTTGATGTCGCTGATGTTGGAAAAATAAAAATCCACCGTGTCCGGCATTGCATTGAGGCTCCAGTTGGAATGGTATACCGTGGTGGTATCCCCATCGATGCATTTTCCCGGCTCAGCTCCTGGCTGGGCCGGCCTGACAGATGTAACGAAAACTGGAGCTGCATGGTACTGGGCAGTTGCGGGAATACTGATTCCCATTACAAAGAGTAGCGTGTTAAAATATTTCATGGTTAACTGATTAGGTGCTCGATTAATAGACATGCATAGATGGCACTATTCGCAATACGCAACCAGTTCAGGGATCATCCCGCATGTGTTCTGTAAACTATCGTGAGTAAGAGTAAAGGCTAACAGCTGCTTTCATACAAATCAATTCTCGGGTTTGCGACTTTGGTTCTCAGGATAATTTTGACTGAATTTAGGCAATAAAATTATTCCGTCAAAATTTCCTGATGGTGTTTTCTTGTTGCTACTGTTATACAATCCCTTAGGATTGATCCTTCCCAACTTCGTCAAACGAAAGAGGGCGTCTCACCTGTTGGAGACACCCTCATTTTATTCAATCGTAAATATTCTTAGTTCACCTGTATCATTTCCGCATCACTGAGTTTCCATTCATTGTCGTAAAAACCGGCCATCTTCACTTCGTCCACGCCGGTGGCCAGCATTTTGGCGCTGTAGATCATGAAGTCCGGGAAACCGCTGGCGCCCGCGAAATACTGATTCGCATACGCAGCTTTCATGCCGGCAAGCCCGCTGCCGCTTATTACGGCTACAGAGGCCATATCAGAGCCTTTCAGCGGCCATACGAAACAGGTGCTGAGATCTTCTCCCGTCCATTGCTTGCCGCCCGCGGTCACTTTGTTCCGCTCCACCTGTATCGGGCAATCGTTCAGCAGCAGGTTCCACGCTTTGTTCGTGCTTTTGTTCCCGTAAACGATCACGCCCCTGTCTTTGTATTTCTCCGCCGTATAATCTTTGTCCGCAATAATGTCTACCGCGCCATTGCCACGATAGTACCAGGTTTCGGCGTCATAACGCGCTTTATTAAAACTCCATTCGTTTTCTTCTTTGGTGCCGCCCGTGCTGTACACGAAGATCATGCGGTAGTTAAACGCATCTTTTAATGTACCATAACGGTGCGGGCCTTTTTCGGAAAGCGGCGATGCCTGATGAACGGCCCATTTGCCGCTGTTATTCAAAATATACAACTGCGCTCCTGCCTTGCCGGCGATCTCCGTTCCATCGATATTGACCTTCACATCCGTGCCCGCGTCAAAATCAGCGAGGTCGAGGCGGAGCAGGCGTACGTTTTCCGTAGTGCCGGTGATGGTCCTGGCGGTCCTGTTCCTGTCCAGTTTGATGCGGCTGTATTGCAAAGGATGCAATTGCTGCTGTACGGAAGCCCAGCGGAAAGAAGCGGAAATGCCGGGATTGGAGGTGGTGAAATCTATGCTGCGCACGGCAGTGTCCACCGGGCGGCTATGCCATTTAAAAAAGTCGAAGAGGGGCTTCCAGTCCACGCTGATATCGCCAAACCAGTGTTCGCCGCCGGGATATTCATTGTAGCTGAAATCAGGATGGAATTTACCCAGCAGCTCACGCATCTGCCGCGCATAGTTTACAGATACGGTGCGGTCCGCGTCGCCATGGAATATATACACGCCCAGCGGTTTGTAATTCTGCACCAGTTTGATCACATCGCTCTGGTTGCCGGAGCGCAGCAGCATCTGTTCCATCGGGGAATTGCTGCTGTCCGGTATCAGGCCGTCCGCCGAGCCATACCCTTTCAGGGTAGGATACCCGGCGCTGGGCGCAATGCCGGCCCATTTATCCGGGTAGGTGGCGCCGAGGAACCAGGTACCATGGCCACCCATGGAATGGCCGGTGAGATAAATATGCTGAGGGTCCGGCTGAAACCGGTTACGCGCGATATTCAATACTTCCAATGCATCCAGCCTGCCCCAGTCTTCCCAATTAAATCCCCGGGGGCGGCGGTTCGTAGCGGCTACCAGTGTGCCCCAGTCTTTGTGCTGATAAGCTCTTGCCTGCCCGATGGCTTCCACGCCCGCGCCATGCACGGAAAGGAAAAGCGCGGAGCCTTTCTGCGGGCCGTTCACCTGCGGCGTTACCGCGAAATACTGGAGGCTGCCGTCTATCTGGCTGATGAACGTGCTGCTGTATTTGCCGGTGGCCATTACGGCCTCCACTTCTATTTTGGATTCATCCAGGGTTTTGCCTTTGTCCGTCACAGCAATGGCGCAGGACGTTTTGCCCTCGGCGCTCACGGTACTGGCGTCAAAGGAAAAAGGCACCTTACGGGATGATTTCGCCGGGATGGCGGGTATGTCCGTTGTAAGTTCTTTGCCCTGGTGGCTGGTGCGGAATTGCAGGCCTTTTAATTCTTTGGAGGTATGGTTGATGACCACCACAGCTCCCTGCAACGCGTCATTTTTTTCACCGATCACGATAGCGGGCATGGTGGGATCTTCGGTGACCAGTTGCACCGGTTTGCCGGGGAAACTCAGGCTGGCGGTGATGAACACGCCGCGCACATAAATTTCATTCAGCCCTTTTTTCAGCTGCACCGGGATATACAACCAGCCCGAGCTGTAAGGGTCGCCGGTATGCGGCTCGCCGTTAAAATACAGGCCGCTGTTCCCTTTGATGTTCAGGAGCGCGGGCTGCGCTTTGTCCGACTGGTAAGTGAGATAAAAATATCCGCCCCGCCCGAAATTGATGCCCCGGCCCGCTCCTCCCCGTCCGCCGCGGCGGAAGAGGCGGTTTGCGCTATCCGCGGTAACGGCCTGCCAGGTTTGCGGCTGGCCATCCTCGCCTTTCTCAAACACTGCCCCGTCCACCGGCGTTTTCAGCTGATGAGTATAGAGGCGGTAAGCAAGCAGATCGGTATAAATGGCTTCGCGGCCGTAACGCTGAGGACTGGTCACGACCAGGCCGTTTTTGAAGTGCCAGGTATCCTGCGAAAACACAGGGAGCTGAAGGCTGGTCAGTACGACCAGCAATGCGTAAGTAATCTTGTTCATGTAAGGAATAAATTGGAAAATGAGGTCAGGAGAGTTCTTTCTCCTTTATATTTTTACGGGTGGTCTTGTATTCTTTCACTTTATTTTCCATCACCAGCGCCACGGCCCCGATCAGTTCCGCCTGGTAGCCCAGGGTGGAAATGGCGAGTTTGGTATTGGCGGCCAGGCGGGGAATGCTGTGTTCGTTCAGCGCCTGCTGCACCGGTGCTTCCCATACCTTTCCGGCCAGCGTGCCGCGCCCGCTCAGTACCACAGATTCCGGGTTCATGAGGTGGATCAGGATGGCCACCGCTTTGCCGATATCATAACCGGTGTGGGACAGGAGCTCTATCACAAAACGGTCTCCTTTCAGCGCCGCTTTTACGATCGCGTCCCAATCCGTGTCTCCGTGGCCGCTCGGGAAATTTTTGCCCAATGCGGAGGGGCGGCCGTCCTTAAGCCCTTTCGCCGCTTTTTCGATCACCACCAGCAGGGAAGCCTCCGTTTCCAGGCAGCCGCTTTTGCCGCAGCTACACAGTTTGTTGTTATTAAAAATGGGGATGTGGCTGAACTCGCCCGCAAAGCCGTCGTGCCCGCGGAACAGTTCTCCGTTTAATATCATGCCCAGGCCTATGCCCCAGCCAATATTCACCACCACCGCGTTTTTCTTCTGCCGGGCCGCCCCAAAGCGGAATTCCGCCAGGGCGATGAGGCTGGAATCGTTATCGATGTATACGGGGATATTTAATTCGTCTGTCAGGTATTCCGTGATGGTCTTATTGCCCGCATTCAGGAACGAGTAGTTCACCCCATTCTTAAAATCCACAAAACCGGGCATCCCGATACCCGCTCCCACAACCTTTTCCCGGTCTATACCGGATTCCCGGATCACCTCGGCCATTTTTTCCGCCAGCTGCACGATAGCATCGGGGTTGTTGGTCAGCGGCAATTCAAACTCCTTTACGGGTGTAACGGGGTTGTTTTCAATGTCCATCAGGGTAATGCGGGTAAACATCTGGTCCATGGCTACGGCCAGGATATAAATGGCGCCGGGTTTGGGCGCGTATATCACCGGGCGCCTGCCGCCGCTGGAGGGGGCATAGCCGGATTCCACGATCACACCGTCCGCGATCAGGGTGTCTATCACCTTCATCACATGCGGAATGCTTTTTCCCATCCGCTCGCTGAGGTCCGTGGACGACAGCTTGCCGGAAAAGTAAAACTCTTTTAAGGCCAGTGTTTTATAATAACTTTTATTTACCATATGCACAAATCGCTATACTGTGTTACAAAAACATATCATTCCAGCTCAATCAGCTCATCGCCCGCAATATACTTCGAATAAATAAGCAGTAATGTAAACATCTCGTCGTCCGACTTCATACTTCCCCGTGAAAAGACGTACTCAGGCGGGTTATGCGGGTTTAGCGGGTTGTTTTTCGTGTTGTCGTACGTACCTCTCATGTGGATGATGGAGCCGCGGGGGATCCTGACCGGTCTTTTGAACCGGTACAGTTCCTGCCAGCGGAAGTCCCACTGCGGTATTTTGATCAGCCGGATGGTATCGGCGGAGGGCGTCACCACAAATGCCTCGAAGGATTTCCCCAGGAAGTGCATGTGCGGCCAGACATATAAAAGGGATTGTTCTTCCGGCGTTTTCATCTTCAGCTCGAAGGTCCTGACCTCATTCGGCGGGATCATAAAGATGGGATCGATGTCCCGCTCGCCCACGCCGCCGGAGCCCAGGCTGATGATACGTACCGGTCTTTTTACAGGGGCGTCTTTAAAATACAGGTTTACGCCCACGACAGATTCCTCATTGGCGGCAATGGCCGCATAGTGTACGGTGAACAGTGCCACGCCCCTGCGCGGCAGCATCCAGCCAAATTCTTTCGGGTAATATTCGGTGGAGGCCCCGGGTATCCAGCCGGTATAATAGACCATCTGCTGTTTGTAGCGGTCAAACGCGCTCCTGTTCCCGGGATCTTCGTCCGTATTGATGGTGCTGATGCCTTCGTTCAGGTCTATTGCGGCATCGGGCACATTATAAAATCCATAATTGATGTGATGTATGATCTTCCGGTTGTTCGTCACAAATTCCACGGCCTCAATGCTTTTTTCGGCGGGAAGCTCAAAGGGGACCTTAAATTCAATGAACCTTTCGTGGTTATCCCCCTTGACAAGAAAAGTGCCTTTGGACTTCAACACCAGGTCCGGTGCTCTTCCCGGGGTTTGTTTATCGGTCGGGGCGGCGGTTATTTTGGTTTTGGGCGCTTTTCCCTTTGGCGCATTGTTGTCTATCCAGGCCAGTATTTTCGTTTTTTCGTCCGCCGTGAGCCCACGCTGGTTGGCAAAACAGGAATACGCGGTATCCGCGCGCCAGGGCGGCATATATCCTGTGGAGATCACTTCCTTCAGGAAATTGAGCCGTTTGGTAAAATCCTCGTACCGCAGCAGCGGGAACGGGCCCGCTTCACCCGGCCGGTGGCAGGTGCCGCATTTATTCAGCAGGATGGGCTCCACATCATGGTAAGTTTGCCCGCGGAGGTGTACAAATGCACAGGCGAATAATAAGGTGAATAACAGTCTGCGCATATGGGTCATTTAGTACTGATAAAGCACCCGATTGCTTTGGTTTCAGCGGGGCTGATATTTTTATGTTGTAAGGAATTGTCTATCGCGTCCCGGAGGTAATGCCGGTCCGCCTGGCGCTTTTTCCTGCCTAAACTCACCACCCAGTCATCTATGGCGCCTTTGTAGAGAAGGCCGCCGTTGCTGTCATACAAAAAAACCTCGGGCGTGATAGTGGCCCGGGTATAATTGATCAGTGTTTTGTTTTTATCGTTCACCAGCACAAAATCCACCGCGTATTTATGTTTAAACGCTTTTATTTCATTGTCACTGTAGCCGGCATCGGGAAAAACGCCTACGATCTGCAGGGCATCCTTCCGGCTTTGTTGAATATCGTTGAGAACAAGGGTATAGTTGCGGCTGAGGGGGCAGTCCGGGGAAAGGAATACAAAGGCCGTCAGTTTTCCGTTATTGGCCAGGGAAAGCGGTTTCCCGTCAATGGTTTTTATTTTGATGTCCCTGAGGGCATGCTGTGCGTGCGCTGCGAGAGAAAAAAGACAGCTGAGTATAACAAAAAATAACTTCATGAAAAACAGCTTTAAAATTACAGTGAATTCAAACCGGCCGTATTAGGGCCAGCCTGAATTCACTGTATGGTACTGCTAAGATAATTTATTTCTTATCCCACCAAACCCTTCCGGTGATATCCGTCAGATCGCCGAATTCGGGATCTTTCTGCATATCCAGAACGGATTGTTTCCTGTTTTCGTAGTTGAAATCCGTGATCGGGGGCACAAAAATGCTCCATCTCCTGGGCATGATCGCTTCCGTACCGCCGCTCCTGATCTTTTCGGCCTGGAACACCACACCGGTTTGGCTGGGATAACCGGTCCTTTTGATATGCGCCCAGCACTCCATCGGGTTCCTGTACAGCTGGAAATACTGCTGGATACAGATCTGCTCGATACCTTTCGCCGGGTTGTAAACGATATCCGCCTGGTTTTTGTAAGCGGTCACTTCAGCGGGCTCCAGCGCAGTATAACCTGTTACATTCGCATCTTTACCCCACTGGTCGTAATCGGCCAGGGAAGCTTCAATCCCTCTTTCATACCAGAGTTTTGCATCTTCAGTGGTCACGCCTCTTGCAGCCAGCTCAGCTCTCATAAAACAAACGTCCGCATAAGTGATCACCGGGTAGTTTACCCTGCCGGAGCTTACCGCGGAATTGAACAGCTGGTCCTGGATGTAGGAAACATAAGCGGTGCTGCCGAAAATGTAGTTGAAGTAGAACCTTTTATCCGCTTCGCCTACCGCTTCCGGGCTGGTGTAACGGCCACGGTATTCCTGGTATACTTCGCCGGCGGCAATGGTGCCGTTGGCTTTGTACGTATTAAAGTCCGCCTGCGTGAGCGCTACTTTACGATACAGGTTCCTGATACGGGGATCGGTGGTTTTGTACATAAAATCAATAGAGGCTTTCTGACCGGAAAGACCGGCAGCAAGACCATAGTTGCCACCGTTGGCAACACCGATACCGCCTTTGAACACCCAGTTGGCTGCCCTGCTGTCGATAGGGCCTACGTTATCGGCCAGCACGTCAAGGATGATCGCTTTGGCTTCATTGGGTTTTCTTTTCAGCTGGCGCATGGCAATACGCATCCTCAGGGAGTTTGCAGCTTTGATCCAGTTGGTGGGTTCGTCGCCTACGCCGTGAAACCAGAGGTCGGAACCTCCCAGTCTTTTTGCTTCACCTGCGATGGGCTTTTTCAGCTCAGCCACAGCAGCTTTTAATTCCGCATCCAGTGCTGCGAACAGTTGTTCCTGCGGATCATATTTCGGCGTCAGCATCGGGGGGCTGGTATACCTGGCCTGGAAGGCTTCGGAATAAGCAATGCTGCCCGTGATATCGGATATCTGGAAAGCGGCGAGTACCATCGGGATATGGGAAATGGCGCCCATATGCGCATATTCCCCTTGTTTATCGGCTGGCATTTTGCTGATGATATTCCTCAGTTCCTTCATCGCGCCACCTGCTCCCATTGTTTCCCTGGAGTACAGGTTTTCGAAGCAATAAGGATTGCCTGATGCGGAAATCGGCGTTTTGAACCGCGTGATTACCGCACCGTTGCCACCGAGCGGCACCCAGGCGCCGATCCAGTACTGGATATTACGGTGAATATCATAATATGCTTCAAAGTCGTTTCCATGAATGGCTATTGCAGCTGTCGGGAACAAGTTTTTCGGATCTACCTGGATATTCGTTAATACATCCGGGTCCGTGTTCAACTCCGCATACTTTTCGCGGCTGCAGGAAGTTGCTAAAATTGCCAGCGCGCCGGCTTGTAATAATATCTTCCTCATAAAAATATTTTATATAATCTGGTTGTTATTGTTTACAGTAATGCTTTTCCTGTTGTTCCTAGAAATTTGCGTTCAGTGAAAATCCAAACTGCCTGAAATAAGGTGTACCACCGTTTTCGACAAACGCACCAGCGCTGGTAGAACTCAGGTTGTCAGGATTCACATGATCGGGAGCGTTGTTGTACAGGAAAAACAGGTTGCGTCCTATCACGGAAGCGCGAAGGTTGTTCAGTTTCAGTTTGTTCGCAATATTCGTCGGAAGATCATAGCTCAGCGATACTTCGCGCACAGATACCCAGGAAGATTCGAACACGCTTGCCTGCCTGATACCGTTTGCCCAGCCATAAGTGTGGTCGTAATAATCAGATGCCATTACGGGTTTTACCCAGCCTTTGGAATAGGCATCAGCCACCGTCATACCGCCTACGTTGTGCTCCTGGCCGTCGGCGCTTGCGCTGGCCGGAATTACCGTACCGTCAGCAAATACACCTACCGGCAGGATGCCGTCGTTACGTTTTCCGGGGCCCTGGCCGTTGTAGTTGGTATTGCTCTGGTATTCAAGACCGCCGAGGTCTGCCGTACGTCCGTTCAGCGTGTGCGCCAGCTGACCGTATTGAGAACCGTAACCATAAGTAGTAGAATACACGTCACCGCCAATCTTAGCGTCAAGGAATACGCTGAGGGCAAGTCTTTTGTAGTTGAAAGTATTGCGGATGCTACCGAGGAAGTCAGGCATGGTAGAACCTACCACAGGGTCTGATTCGCCGCCAACGGAAGGATTGTAGGTACCTGCTCTCAGGTAATACATTACAGGACCGCCCAATGCGCCTCTTGTTGCGCCAAAACCAATCACCGGCATACCATTCAGCGGGCTGTTCACATTTGCACCGCCTGCGCCTTTGGCCTGGTAAGAAGCATACCCGTAGTTGGACCGGATGCTGCCATAGTCTCCGCCAACATAAGCTACTGAGTAAATGCCGTCGTTACCGTCAAGCAGTGCTGCTTTGGAATTGAAAGGCAGGGAAAGCACGCTGTTTTTGTTACGCGCGTAGTTAAACATCACATCCCAGGAGAAGTCGTTGATCTTGAGGGGCGTACCGTACAACTGCAGTTCCACGCCTTTGTTCCTTACTTTACCTTCGTTGATCAATGCAGTATTACCGCCTGATACAATGGGAATGGTAAAGTCCTGGATCTGGTTTTTGGAATCCTGCTGGTAAACAGTGATGTCACCGCCCAGCCTGTTGCCGAACAGTTTGAATTCCAGCCCCGCCTCGATCTTGGCGTTGCGCACGGGCACCAGGTTCTGGTTGGGCAGGGAGTTATTAGAGAAGCCATATCTGAGGATCGTTCCACCATATGCATCCTGGTAAGCTCCGTATGCCGCAAAAGATCCGGTGCTGGTCCTGTAAGGAGTGGTACCACCACCCGCTTCCACATAAGAAACGCGCAGTTTACCGAATTCAACCGCTTTGGGTAGTTTGAACAGATCGGTGAATACAAACGCGAGATCCGCGCCGGGATAGAAGTAGGAATATTCACCGTGACCATCATTGTACACCAGTGTACTGTTCCAGTCATTACGGCCATAAATGTTAAGCGTCAGGTAATCTTTGAAGCCGATGCTGCTCTGGAAAAACAAGGAAGCATTCTGCATCTTCATAGGTTTGTTTTCCACCAGTACAGGTCTTTCTTTTGTATTGGAAAGACGGAACACATCGGGTGTGATGAATCCGTTGGTCCTGGCTTCCGTGCCAACCTGGCTGGACTGGTTCAGTTCACCGCCGCCTTGTACCAGCAGGTCGAACTTACCGATGCTCTTGATGTAGTTCAGCGCGCCTCTGTAACGGTATTGTTTTACACTGTTGTTGTTCACCCGGTATTCACCGTTTGCAAAGCCGGCGCTTGTGCCCCTGATCTTAGCAGTATAGTTAGTTTCAAAAGTATTGACAGATGCACTACCATCCAAACGCAACCAGTTGGTCAGGTCCGCTCTCAGGTTGAGGCTTCCGCGCAGGTTGTTTTCTTTTTGTTCGTATTGGTTCTGGTACATGTACCAGAAAGCATTAGATGCACCGGATTCGTCGCGGTTGGTATAACCGCCGTTAACGGGATCGATGTAATTGTCCATCCAGTAGTTGATATCATAGTTCCGGGGAACGCCGTAGCTGCTTCTGTACAGCAGGCTGTTGCCACCCAGCAGTGCCGGGTTCTTCGTCTTACTTTGCGTGTAAGCGGTATTGATATCAAGCAGTACGGCTTTAACGGGGCGGTGTGTAGCCCTGAAATTGAAGCTGTTCCTGTTCAGGTCATTGTTGGGTGTAGCGGAAGATGCACCGAGGTTGGAGTATGAAAAACGGAAAGTCGTTTTGTCGTTACCGCCTGAAATACCAACATTGGTATTACGGTTGATACCAGTTTCATACATATCCAGCACATCGTTGTAACCGACGTCGTTGCGGCGGTAGAGACCGGTGATGTCCCTGAACATCTGGCCTTTCATTTCGGGGCCGAAGCTCAGGTAATAACTGTCCGTGTTGATGGCAAGGCTGTCGCCGCCCAGTTTCGTCCAGTCGTTTGCATGATACCCCGAGCCGAAACGGTCCTGCAGGTCCACAGTTTTATATGCTCTTTCAAACATCAGCGTCTGGGTGAAAGACACGCCCAGGCCCTTTTGAGAGAAACCTTTTTTGGTTTTGATGAGGATCACACCGTTTGATGCGCGGCTGCCGTACAGCGCCGTTACCGCACCGCCTTTTAATACGGAGATGGATTCGATGTCATCCGGGTTGATGTCTTTCAGGATGTTACCGAAATCCTGCTCGCCGCCGCGGTTGGGGAGGATCACCTGTTCGTCCATCACAATTTCATCTATCACTACGAGCGGCTGGTTGCCATAAGGATCCAGGTTTGCACTGCCCCTGATAAGGAACCTCGTGGAAGCCTGCGGGCCGCCGGAGTTCGGGGTCACCTGCAAACCGGGCACCATGCCTTGTAATGCGGAAATAGGGTTTACGGCTGCAGTCCTCCTGATATCGTCACCCGAAACCTGGGTAACGGAATATCCTAAGTTCCTTTTAGCCCTGCTTTCACCAAAACCGGTTACCACTACTTCGTTCAGCGCTCTCTGGTCGTCCTGGAGCGTTACATTGAGCGTAGTGCCGGTGCCTACCACCACTTCTTTGGTAGCAAACCCGATACAGGAAATCACCAGCGTGGCGCCGGGAGAAACCGATATACGGTAAAACCCTTCCGCGTCTGAAAGAGCCCGGTTCTTTGTGCCCTTTTCTACAATATTGGCAGCTATTACCGGGGCTGACTTACTATCCACAATCGAGCCGCCGACTGTCGGCTTTTGTTGTGCTGATAGGGACGACGTAATGCCGAATAGCAGCAACGTCAGCATGAGAAATGCATGAGATGTTCGCATCGCAATTTTGATTTTTGGTTTGACTATGAAATATAAACTTTCAGAAAAAATAGCAGCAGACGAGCATGCCTGTTAATCCCGGACAACGACGCGCGACAGCTCTAATTGCCGCGCATACGAATCCCTCCTGCAGTTTTAATTGCATTGACGATGAAATGTAAACTGGCAGAAATTCATCTTAGATTAAACATGCCGGTATAGGCATAGCGTTTGATCTGGCATAAACCGATCTGCTGACAATCTTGAATTTGGTTTGATTATGAAATAAACGTCGTGGACAAAACCAGCCTGTAACCATGTCTAACAAAGGCACTGGTATTGATTGCTACATTAACTGATTGCTTGCAAATTTGATTTTGATTTGACTATAAAATAATGCTCTGAAAAATGATAGATAAAGTTTGGCTGAAGCCCCGTCAGGTGGAAGGCATTAGCGAAATTTTTTACATTAACTGACTACTGGCAATTCGATCTTTGGTTTGACTACTGATTAAAAATGCTCGAAAATTCGTGGATAAATGCCCGCTGATCTTGTAATCGGGGAAGGCATAGTGCTTAAAAAGTGCTGATTAAATACTAAATGACAGATCGCTTTCACGGTATACTTTTACGAAAGTAGGAAATACTTTTGAAAAAAAATAAAAAGTAAGAAAGAATTTTAACAATCATTTATGGGAAATTACCGCTTGACAAGTTCATATTACACGTAATGAATCATGGAGAGTAGCCTTCAAAATGCTCCATAACAAGTTAAATGTCAAACATTTAATACAAAAAACATCACTTTACCACGCGCTCCTTTCCACCTTCATACCGCTGATTATGCCTCTATCCCGGCCAGCCTTCCCCGGATTCGAACCCCAGGCCTGAAAAAACTTCCCCTTCAATACTACTTCGTATCCTTTCGTTTGTCTCATTATGAGAGGCTTCCTGATATCCGGCACGGGCCGTGGAAGCGGCGGCCTGAATCTGACGTCCCGTTATGAACATACCGCTCCTGTTATGGAGCTTAAATGATATGAATATTATGAAATCAATGACCGGCTTTTGCGGCAGGGCTTTATTCTCCTGTTTGATTGGACTGTTTGCCGCCACCGGGGCCAGGGCCCAGCAGGAACTGGACGTGATCCGCAACTGGATGCTGTATAGCGACGCCCCGAATTCCCTCTATCATCACCTGGCGGCGGAAGCTTTCGGATATCTTGAAAAACGCGCCGCTACTATAGCCAGCCTGCATTCGCTCCCGCAGTGGCAGCAGCGGCAACAATGGCTGCGGCAGACGCTGGGTGAAGCGGTGGGGGCTTTCCCGGAGAAAACGCCGTTACATCCGCGCGTAACCTCCGTACGGCAAAAGGATGACTACCGCGTGGAAAACATCATTTATGAATCGCAGCCCGGTTTGTATGTCACCGGTTCTTTATTTGTTCCGGGCAACTTAAAAAAAGGCTCCAAAGCGCCCGCTATCCTGTATTGCAGCGGCCACTCCGCTACCGGCTACCGTTCACCCGCTTACCAACGTGTCATCCTCAACCTCGTCAAAAAAGGTTTTGTGGTGTTTGCCTTCGACCCCATCGGGCAGGGGGAACGGCTGGAGTATTATGATGCGGCGGCCGGAAAGTCCCGACACAAATGGCCGTCTAACGAACACTCCTACCCCGGCGCACAGGTGTTTATAACGGGCCAGACCCTGGCGATGTACATGATCTGGGACGGCATCAGGGCGGTGGATTTCCTGCTGACGCGAAAAGAGGTGGACCCGGCACGTATTGGCATCACTGGCCGTTCCGGCGGCGGTACGCAATGCGCTTACATCGCCGCGTTTGATGACAGGATCAGCGTTTCCGCGCCTGAAAATTACATCACCAGTTTCACACGCCTTTACCAGTCCATCGGTCCGCAGGATGCTGAACAGAATTTCCCGGGCGGCATCTCACGCGGCCTGGACATGGGCGACCTACTGACGGTACGCGCGCCTAAACCCTGCCTGATGATCACTACCACAAGGGATATGTTTTCCATCCAGGGCGCTGAGGAAACCGCAGGGGAGGTATCCGCCGCCTATTCCGCTTATGATAAAAAAGATAACTTCCTGATGGTGACGGACGATGCCCCGCATGCCTCCACCAAAAAGAACCGGGAAGCGCTGTACACATTTCTCCGGAAACACCTCCATCATCCCGGCACCGTGACAGACGAGGAGATCCAGCCCTTAAGCGCTGAAGAGCTGCAGGTAACGGAAACGGGGCAGATCAGCACATCGCTGAAAGGAGAAACCATCTACAGCCTCAACCTCAAAGCAGCGCAGGCAAAACACGCAGCCCTGCAAGCCGCCCGCAAACAAACTACAACATACCTTCCCGCGATGCTGGAATCCGCCAGGAAGCTGTCCGGCTACCGTACTCCGACAACTGACGGCGCTCCCGTATTCACCGGTCGCCTGCAAAAAGAGGGATATGTCATTGAAAAAACATTCATTAAAGGCGAAGGCGATTATGTGATCCCTTACCTGCTACTGAAGCCGGCGAATACAAACAACAAAGCCATTATCTACCTGCATCCTTCCGGTAAAGCCGCGGATGCGGCGGCCGGCGGGAAAATGGAAACACTGGTGAAACAAGGTTTTACCGTGCTCGCGCCCGATATGGCTGGCACCGGCGAAACCGGCCCCGGGGCCTTTAGAGGCGATTCCTATATCGATAGCATTTCTTACAACCTCTGGTTCGCCTCTATCCAGACCGGCAGAAGCATTACAGGCATCCGCGCGGCCGACGTAACAAAGCTGGCAAAGCTGCTGGTGAAAACCTATGGTGTAAAAGAAGTCTATGGTTTCGCGCAAAAAGAAATGGCCCCGGTAATGCTGCACGCCGCCGCATTTAGCAAAGAAATCACACGTATTGCGCTGGTATCCCCCTGCGTTTCCTGGTTTTCCATCCTGTCCGGCCGCATCTATCAACCGGGCTTTATACAAAACGCCGTGGCCGGATCGGCGGGCGTGTACGATCTCCCCGATCTCGCCGCCAGCCTGGCTCCACGCAGGCTGCTCATCACCGGCCCCACCGATGGGACCGGCGGGGAACAACAAGGCGGAACGGAAGACCTCACCTTTATCCAAACAATGTATAGTACCCGGCAAGCGGAAGACCAGCTGAGAATCATCCCTTCCGGCCCCGTGGAAAACTTACAGGACGCCCTTTTATGGTGGCTGAAAGATTAGCAAATGAAACGATTAAATCTCCGGATCATGATGAAAAATATAATAGGGGCATGGTTGTGTTTATTCACCTTACAGGCCGCCGCGAATGACTACCTCGTTACCGATTTCGGCGCAAAGCCCGGTGCAGGCACGATGAATACCGCTGCTATCAACAAGACCATTCAGCATTGCCATTCCAAAGGAGGAGGCAGGGTAATTATTCCCGCGGGTGTTTTTAATTCAGGCACACTTATTCTGAAAGACAACGTGGAATTACATCTTCAAATGGGAGCTACCCTGCTGGCAAGCGGCGCGCAGGAAGACTTCCCGGTACAGCCGCAGCCGCGTTACCGCTCCCAGAAAGACCCCGGTGGCTGGCGCGCGCTGATCTATGCAAACGAAGCGGCCAACATCGCCATTACAGGTCCCGGCACAATAGACGGGAACGGCGCCAGGCATCCCGGCAATCCGAAAAACAAACTGGGAAGCGATATGGACGGCAGGCCGCGAAACATCCTTTTGATCTCCTGCCGCAACGTAAGGGTTGAACAGGTACGAATGCTAAACTCCGCTGTATGGAACCAGCATTACCTGGATTGCGAAGATGTGACGGTGGACAGGATAAATGTTTACAATCATGCGAACCGGAACAACGACGGCATCGATATAGACGGGTGCAGGAGGTTTATATTATCCAATTCCGTTTTTGATACGGACGATGACGCCATTGTAATAAAAAGCACGGGCGCGGCCGCAACGGAAGACCTGGTGATCACCAACTGCATCGTATCCAGCTTTTGCAATGCGATCAAAGCCGGCACCGAATCCACCGGCGGCTTCAGGAATATTGCTATTTCCAACTGCGTGATCAAACCGAGCCGAAACGCTCATCCGCCTATCTACGGCACCGCCCGGGGCATTGCCGGCCTTTCCCTTGAAATAGTGGACGGCGGCACCATGGAAGGCATCAGCATCAGCAATGTTACCATCAGCGGCACAGACTGCCCCTTGTTTGTAAGGCTCGGCAACCGTGCCAGGAAACACACCGCGGCAGCACCTGCCCCGCCCGTGGGCACCATGAAAAATATCGTGATCAGCAACGTAACGGCTTACGCCACCGGCAACTATTGTTCATCCATTACCGCTATACCCGGTCACTACGTTGAGAATATCTCCCTTTCCAATATCCAGTTCTTCAACAAAGGCGGCCTTCAGCCCGGCGGGTATATCAAAGATATCAGGGACGTGAAGGAAGATGAAAAGGGTTACCCGCAACCCACTGCCTGGAAAGAACTTCCTTCCTCCGGTCTTTTTATCAGGCACGCGAAAAATGTGCAGGTAAATGGTCTTATGCTGGGCTCAGATTCTTCAGACCCGCGCCCGCCCGTGATGGCGGAGGATGTGGCTGGCTTGCAGATAAGCCGTGTGGCAAGGATCCCGAACTCCGGGGAGGCGTTCTTTTTTATCGGAAAAGATGTGCGTCATGTGGCTGTAGAGGCCCCGGCGGGATGGGAAAAGGAAGTGATGAAAACAAACGAATAGCATTTCTTCCGATTAATTCTTACTGCAATCGTAACAATGAGAATATAAATTGCATTATTTAGGGTACACCCGGGAATTCTTTCCCGGGTGATTTTTTGTTGTGGTGTACCCGTTACTGGCAACAAAAAAGGAAGAGCCATTGCAAGCTCTTCCTCTATCGGTATGTCAGCTCCGGAGTTGATCTATTTCCACAATGGATTTTGCTCCATCGCTTTGTTCAGCGACATTTCCAGGCTGGGTATGGGCAATAGATTATGTTTCTCCGCCACATTATTATACCCCCGAGTTGCGTATCTCAGGTTGGTGGGTGCGTTCTGCCCGTGATCCGCTCCTACGGCTTTCATCACCGGTATAAAGATGCCCCAGCGGATCAGGTCGTGTTTACGGAGGGCTTCAAAAGCCAGTTCCCTGGCCCTCTCCTGCTGCAGAACTTTGCGGAAATCTTCATGGCCAAGGCCGGACAGATCCGCTTCCGTTATATTGGTGGCATCCGGCAGCAGTTTGCCATATCCTCTTCTCCGCACAAGATTGATGGCATCATAAGCCGCGGCGGATGGCCCGTTGTTGATTTCATTATCCGCCTCCGCGAACATCAGCAATACATCGGAATAACGCAGCACCGGGAAATTCGTAGGGCCGTAATCGGTACTCCTCGGCAGTACGGTCTCATATTTCCGCCGCCATTTGCCGCAGCTCCTGCTGTAGATGTCCGTGGCGGCTTTGGGCACTTCTTCCGTACCGCTGCTTCCGCGGAAGCTGAAGGGCGCAATGTTCCAGTCGCGGCGCAGATCGCCGGGGGCGTACATTTTGTAAAGCGTGCCGGTCGCGCCGATCCTTTCATAAGCGTACCCGGCCACATTATCACGGTTGAGCGTAGAGGCATAGTTCACAAACCGGCCACCCATTTTGAGCGTGCTGGCGCTGTTGCCGTAAAACTCGATCTCCCAGAGCGTTTCGTTGTACTGTGTGTCGTACAGGTCCGCCGTCTCGTTGATGAACACCTGTTTGTAATCGATATGCAGGCGGTGTATGCCGGATTGTATCACACTGTCCGCCCATGCGCGGGCATCGGTGTATTTGCTTTCGTCTTTCAGCGGTTCGCCGGCCATTTTCAGGCATACCCTTGCGAGCATGCCCATGATCGCGGTTTTGGATACATGCACGGGATTACCGTTCACACTATAGCTGTTCACCAGGTCTTTTGCGGCGGTCATATCGCTGAGTACCTGCTCAAACACCTGTTTGGAAGGCGTCCGGGGATTGTCCGTATTCCGGCTGTCTATAGTGGGTTCCAGCAGCAGCGGCACATCGCCCCACATGGATACCAGCTGAAAATACATGAACGCGCGCAGGAAAAGCGCTTCGCCTTTGATCACGTTCCGGGCGGCTTCGTCCATTACAGGCCGGTTGATACCTGCCAACAGGTAATTGGCGCGATTGATGCCTTTGTACAGATCGCGCCAGGCTGCATCCACGTATGTGTCTGCCGTATTGTGATCGTAAGCCATCGCATTGGCGGTGGTGGTGGACTGTTTATAAAATGCCTCATCGCTGCCGTGGGCAAGGAACAGGGAAAGATACAGGCCGTAGGTGGCATCGGCGGCCAGCGCATTGTACACGCCGGCAAGCGCTTCGTTCAGCTCCTTTTCCGTGCTGTAATATTGTTCAGGTGAAGTAAAATCCTCCGGCTTTGTGGCCAGGAACTTTTTACAGGAAGTGCCCGCCAGCATGATGATCGTAATTAACAGGACGATTGTTTTTTTCATGTTGAGCTTCTTTTATAATGTCATGTTAAGGCCAAAGGTGATGGTTCTGGCGCGTGGATAAACGGAATAGTCGAACCCGGGCGTGAGCGCGGAATCATAGGCGGATACCTCGGGATCGAAGCCGCTGTATTTCGTCCAGGTGAGCAGGTTCTGCGCGGATGCGTAGATCCGGAGGCTGCTGATCTTAATGCTTTTGAGAAGCTGAGCCGGGAAGTTGTAACCCAGTGCCACGGTTTTCAGCCGGAGATATGAGCCGTCTTCCACCACGCGCGAGGAATACCCGAAGTCCGTCGGGCCATACCCGTTTGTCCGGAAATAGGTATTGTTCTGGTTTTCGGGCGTCCAGCGGTCTTTGTAGGTGGCAAACATGTTCTGATGCATCCTGCCGCCGCCTTCAAAAATGATGCGGTTCGCGTTAAATATCTCCTGCCCGGCGGCGAACTGGAAAAACACATTCAGGTCAAATCCTTTCCATGAAAAATTGTTGGTAAACCCGCCCGTATAATCCGGGTTGGGATTGCCGATCACGGTACGGTCCTCACTGTTCACCTTACCGTCCCCGTTGTAATCCCTGTACTTTATATCGCCGGGCCGGGTAGTGGCGCGGTTCGTATGATATGTGGGCACACCGTCTTTCAGTACATATACCCCGGGGCTGGTTTCGTTAAAATCGTTGTACTGGTAATTGCCTTCCCATAAATAACCATAATACTGCGCAATAGGCCCGCCAACTTCGGCGGTGTACAACGGCACCTTACTGAAATCAAGGTTCCAGAGGAGGATGGACAACAACTCCTGCTGCCCTTCCGCCAGCTGCAGCACTTTATTCCTGTTGAACGAAATGTTGAAACCCGCATTCCATTTAAATGCCGTTTTATCCAGGATTTCGCCGTTCAACGTAAATTCCACACCCGCGTTCTGCACTTCGCCGATATTTTTAAAAGCATTGGTAAATCCGATGGATGTGGGCACTTTGGCGTCCAGCAGCAGGTCGGACGTTACTTTTTTATAAATATCTGTTTCCAGTGTCAGGCGCTGGTTGAAGAAACCGAGGTCAAGCCCTACATCCGTCTGCCGCGTGCTTTCCCATCTCAGGCTTTGCGTGCCCAGTTCGGAAAGGATGGCGGCTTTCACCGGCTGGTTGTTAAAACTGTAAGCAGTGGCTGCGGGAAGCGTAATGGCGGAGAGGTACGCAAAGTCAGACACCCGGTTGTTGCCCGTTACACCATAACTCACCCGCAGCTTCGCATTGGAAATAAACGCCAGCGGCTTCATAAAATCCTCCTCGTTGATCCTCCAGGCCACGGAGCCGGATGGAAAAAAGCCCCACTTGTTGCCGTCTGAGAAACGGGAAGAGCCATCCGCGCGGAAAGATGCCGTCAGCAAATATTTGTCGCGGAAAGTATAATTGACCCTGCCGAGAAACGAGGCCAGCGCGGACGAAGACGCGCCGGAATTTACCGTCACGGGTGTGCCTTCGCGCAGCCCCGCTATGCCCAGTGCCTCGTTCGGCACCATATTGGCCGCGTAGCCGCCCAGCGAGCTTTTATTGCTCTGCACGGTAAAGCCCGCCACGGCATTGAGGCGGTGAGAGCTGTTCAGCGCCTTGTTGAAAGTAAGTGTGTTCTCATTCAGGTAACTGTTCCTCTCCAGGAAGTTCACGGAGCCATTCACGCCGTAGTTTTTCCCGGATTGTGTCATCGGGCTGCCCTGGGCGGTTTTGCTGTTGTTAAATGCTTCTGTTTTGATCTTCTCTTTTGTCATGCCGCCGGTAACGCGGAGGGTGACATATTTCCCGAACATGTATTCCGCGTAAGCGTTTACCAGGGTGACGTCCGAAATCGTCTTCCGGTGCTCGTTTTTTACGGAATAAAGCGGGTTGAACCGCATGTCCGCCAGGCCGTTCACCACATCGTCCACCTCTTCGTCTATCAGCGTGGAGCCGGAGTTGCCGGGTACCGGCCTGTATCCCCATACGCTGTACATCAGGTTGGTAGAAAAAACTGTTTCCCTGCCCACCGCGGGCATAGTGCCAAATTTTTCCAGGTGGCTGAGGTTTGCATTCACGCCTATCCTGAAATGGTCATTGATAGCCTGCTCGAGGTTCATGCGGCCCTGGAAGCGGTCGTAGCCGGTATTTACGATCACCCCGTCCTGGTTGAGGTAAGAACCGGAGATGGAATATTTTGTTGTTTTGGTGCCGCCGCTGATGGAAATAAAATGGTTCTGCATGGGCTGTACCCTGAAGATCTCGTCCTGCAGGTCCAGGCCGGGTACATTGCGGTAACTTTCTATGCTTTTGCCGTTCGCGAGATAAGCGGGGTTGGCCAGCGAACTGTCCCGCTCCACCTGGTATTTTACGAACTCGTAGGGATCCAGGAGGTCCATCCGGCGGATATTTTGCTGGATGCCGTAGTAGCCGTTGTAAGTGATCACCGGCGGGCCTTCGCGGCCTTTCCTAGTGGTGATGATCACGACGCCGTTTGCACCCCTTGCACCGTAGATCGCCGTAGCGGAGGCGTCCTTTAATATTTCGATGCTGGTAATCTCGGCGGGATTGATCGCATTATTGTCTGAGCTTTCCATCGGGAAGCCGTCTATCACGTACAACGGCGAGTTGTCCTGTGTAACGGAATTATTTCCCCTGATCACCACTTTCATATCCGCCCCCGGCTGTCCGTCCACGGAGCTGACCTGTACGCCGGCCACCCGGCCCGCCAGCGCCTCTTCAAATGAGCGCACCGGCGCTTTATGAAAGTCCGCCATTTTCACGGATGCGATGGAACCGGTGAGGTCCCTGCGCCGTACTTCGCCGTAACCGGTCACTACTACTTCCCGCATAGATTCAGTGGAGGGAGATATCTTCACCACTACTTCCGGCCCGTTCACGATCGTTTCTTTTTTTTCGTACCCGATAAAACTGATCACGATCACCGCGCCTTTTGCAGCAGCGATTTTAAAGTTGCCGTTCTGATCGGTCACCGCACGGCTGCCAGAGCCTTTCACCATCACGGAAGCGCCAATCACGGCTTCACCGTTTTTGTCATCCACCACACGCCCGGTGATGGTACTGTCCGCCGCCTGCTGAACGGGCGTTTCTTTCTTTTTGATAATGATCATCCGGTCGTCTATGTAAAAGCTCAGCGGAAGACCGGCGAGACATTTCTGCATGGCCTGCTGTACCGTTACATTTTTTACCTGGAGGTCGATCTTCTCGATCTTGCTGATAAGGTCTTTATCATACATAAAATCGTAGCCGCTCTGCGCGCGGATGAGCTTTAGTATTTTTTCCAGCGGCGCATTTTTTTCGTTGATGGTAATGTTCTGCGCATAACCATTGGCGGCAGTGGCCTGTAGCGCCACGGCGAGCAACAGCGCCAGGGCAAATTTCATAACAAGCGGAAACGTAAAGGCATAACAGGGCCGCTTACCTTTCGCGGTAATTTTTTTGAACATTCAATTGCGGTATTTTAGTTGATAAATGCCCCCCCTTCGTGTGAAAGGCCTTCTCATGCCGGGGCCTATTGGTAATACTCCTGGCTTATCTGATCACTTTAATTTTCCTGTCTTCTATCTTGAATTTAACTCCTCCTGTTACTTCCAGCATTTTCAGCACTTCCGTAATACTCCGGCCACGGGACACTTCTCCCCCGATGCGGAACGGTGCGGGATCGTATTCATACACCACATCCACGTCGTACCAGCGGGAGACCATCCGCATCACTGTTTTAAAATCCTGCCCGTTAAAAATAAACTCACCGTTTTTCCAGGCGGTCTCCATCTCTGTTTCGGCGTTCCTTATGCTGATCTTCCCCTCATGTAATACTGACTGCTGGCCTGGCTTCAGCAGGCTGCCGTTTACTTTCACGGCGCCTTTCAGCAGGGTGGTTTTGACATCCGGTTCATCATTGTAGGCATTCACGTTAAAATGGGTGCCCAGTACTTCCACCGTATGGCCGTTGCTGATCACTTTAAACGGTTTGCCCGCGTCTTTGGCCACTTCAAAATACGCTTCCCCGGAAAGTGTTACGCTGCGGTCGTTCAGTCCCGCGAAAGAAGGTGGGAAAGTGAGTGCCGAAGCGGCATTTAGCCAAACGCGGGTGCCATCTGGCAGGTCCACACGGTATTGCCCGCCGCGTGGCGTGCTGATCGTATTACGTTTGCCGGCTTCCGCGCCCGCAGGCCCTCCGCCGGGCTCGTACATCAACTGTCCTTCCTTAGTTTTGGAGATGCGGCTATCCCCTTGTTTCGCCAGCTCTCCTTCCGCGGCGTCCGTGAGGGATATGGAAGCGCCGTTGCTGAGGGTGAGCACCGCTTTGTTTCCGCCCGGCTGAATATCCTGCTGCGCGATTGCGGCGGGTGGAACCGGTACGGCTTTCTGATCTTTCAGATAAAATACCAGCGCGCCCGAAATCAACAACAGTATGGCCGCGGCAGCCGCTGCCCGGTATGCCGTAAAGAGTCTGCGGTGTACCACGGGGCGGGCTATGCCCGCCTTTTGCAGGGTTCCGGCCCAGATCTCAGCGTCCAGGTGTTCAAACACATGGTCGTCCGCCAGCTTTTTCCCGGCGGCCTCGGATTCGTACCAATGCTCCACCATGGCCCGTTCAGAAGCGCTGGCCGTACCCTGGGTGTATCTTGTCAAAAGTTCTTCTGCCTGTTGTCGGTTCACAGTATTGGTATTATGCCCGGAGGCTGCTTTAATAATAAGACGTTCGGAAAGAAGGAAGGTAGTATCCGGATGAAAAAAATTTATCGCTAACGCATGGAGGCAAGCAGAACGACAACCACCGCCCCTGCATCTTTCAGATTCAGCCGTATCTGTTGCAGGGATTTATGCATTTGTTTTTTTACTGTTTTATCAGATATGCCGAGGCGCCCGGCTATTTCTTTATAGCTGAGATTTTCTTTGCGGCTGAGTTCGAATATTTCTTTCATCCTGGGCGGAAGAGCCTGTATTTCCCGTTCTATGGCGGCTGCCAGGTCTTTTTCGTCCAGTTGCTCGAGGGTGGCGGTGCTGCTATCGCTGGCAAAACGGCCGAGGGTATCCAGGTAAGCGCCGTGGAATTTGTTTTTCCTGATAAGATTGATCACTTTATGCCTGGCCGATACATATAGATAACCCGCGAGGTTGGAATATTGCTGTTCGCGTTTGATCCATATTTCGCTGAATACTTCCTGGATCACATCTTTGGCTTCTTCCTCATCCAGCAGCATCTTGTATACGTGCCCGTATATGACCCGCCAGTAACGCTCATATATCTGAGCAAAGGCAGACTGGTCCCCGGACTTCAGCAAGCCCGCCAGTTCCATGTCTGATAGTTGGCTGTATGCGTGATCCATAATGTGGTTGATAAAACTGTCCTTGACTGACGGTAAAGTGATTACAATATTAAAAAATTGTTTTGGTTCATTTCATCCTAATTCGTTGCCTGCCACAATTACCGTTGTTTTGCCCGAACATACCGCTAAGGTTGTTTGTTAAATATCATACAATTTAAGCTATGCAAAACAAATGGCCTGTACTGGAGTACACACAATTAAAAGATACCCTCGCCACCGTTCACCTCTGGACGCAGATCGCCGGCAAGATCAGGCTGAGGAAAATGCCCTGGCTGAACCATTCCTGGCATGTAACGCTGTACGTCAGCCCCACCGGCCTCAGCACCGGCAGTATGCCTTATCAGCATGGTATTTTCCAGATAGATTTTGATTTTGTGCATCACCAGTTGCATATAGTCACCAATGGCGGCAGGCAGGAGACTTTAGAGCTGAAAGCCATGGCTGTTGCGGATTTTTACCATGCCGTGTTTGAAAAAATAAAGCTGCTGGATATTGACGTGAGTATTTACGGTGTGCCCAGCGAAATAGAAAATGCGATCCCTTTTGCCCAGGACCGCATTCATCACACTTATGACCCAACACATATGGAGGCTTACTGGCAGGCGCTGGTGAATGTGCACAGCGTCCTCACCCGTTTCCGCGCCGGGTTTACCGGCAAGTGCAGCCCGGTACATTTTTTCTGGGGCGGATTCGACCTTGCCGTGACCCGTTTTTCCGGCCGGGATGCACCGCTGCACCAGGGCACTGTGCCCAATATGCCGGCCAAAGTGATGCAGGAATCATATTCAAAAGAAGTAAGCTCCTGCGGTTTCTGGCCCGGCAGCGATCAATACCCGCACGCGGCCTTTTACGCCTACGCATACCCCGCAGCACCGGATTTTGGGGAACAGCCGTTACAGCAGGAAGGCGCTTTTTACAGTAAAGAAATGGGGGAATTCCTGATGCCATATGAAGTTGTGCAACAGTCCGCCCACCCGGAAGATACACTGATGGCTTTCCTGCAATCCACCTACGAAGCGGCAGCCAATACCAGCCAATGGGACCGGCAGGCGCTGGAATGCGATCTGTCTTCTTTTGAAACGGAATATGGTTGTTTCCGCTGAGTTACGGCTGAGCGGCCAACTTGCGTAATTTCTCCACCAACGCGTCCAGCTGGGGGTTCGGCGGCATGAGTTCTTTTACACGCTCCGCCCATTTCAGGGCATCCGCCAGTGCGGGGTCTCCGGGCTCCAGTGAAGTGGCAAAAGCACCGGCCCCTTCATATAATACGACGGCTACTTTGCGCGAATACTGGTTGATGACATATTGTTTTTCTTCCTGGAAACCAGGGGTCTTTGTACTATCCTGCTCCCCGGTGAGGAAAGGTTTCATCACCTGCACATACAACCGCGCATCTTCCCTGCGGATGGAATCCAGCGGGATAGCCATCAGGCTGCCGACTCTTTTGTAACCGGTTTCTTTCAACCGTGCCACATCCTTTACCATGCCGTAATACAGTATCCGCATTTTGTTGATACCGTCCTGCTGTTGTACGGGCAGGTCCGGCGCCAACATGTCCATATAAGCAATGAGCTGTTTCATTTCAGCGGGCCGTCCTTCTTTCCATGCAGGGCCAGCGGCGGTGTACAACACTTTTGAATACAGGCGGGCGGCGATTGTTTTCTTTTGTTCCGGGCTGAGCGCCGGGTAATTTGCCATTACAAATACCAGGGCGTTGGCGCGGGCGCTGAAAATGTATTCGCTGAGGTACAGCAGGCCTTCCGGCTTAGCCAGTTGGCTGGCCGGCATTACTTCCAGGTAGGCGTTCAGTACAGCGTTGTTGTCAAGCTCCAGCGAAGCCAACTGTTTGAGGTAATCCCGCAGGAAAGCGGGATCACGTTTGCCGTTTTTAAATTCGTTTTCGAAGGAACTGATAGAACTGCCTGCCGTACCGGATGATAAAATTTTATCCGCATGCCCCGCCAGCGCCCCTGGTGACTGAAAGCCCACCGCACGGTGCAGCAGCGAGCCCTGCGCATCCAGGTAGAGATAGGTCGGGTAGGCTTTTACGGCAAACTGGCCGGCCAGTTTTATACCTTCACCTTTTTCCGCATTCAGCCGGTAGTTGAGGAACTTTGAATTGTATTTATCTCCTACTTCCTTCAGCGGGAATACTTCTTTATCCATCTGTTTACAGGGAGGGCACCAGGTCGTGTATACATCCACAAAGATGAGTTTTCCCTGTTTTTGTGCGGCCTGCAGCAGTTCCGCCCAGGTGCCTTCAAAAAACTGCATGCCTTGTGTTGGTGTGGCATTAGCCATGGCTGCTGTGGAGAAGCAGGTGAAAAAGAAAATAAGGGTAATGATAGAGCGCATCATTAAAAATACCAAATGCACTGCAAAAAGCCAAGCCACCTGATACAGCCGGCTCCTTTGGCCGGTTTTTTGAGGATAAAACTGCAAAAACAAACACCATGAAAACCACATCAGGCAAACGGACAGATGCAGGCTCAAGGGTGATCAAAGCCTCCCCGCAGACTATCTACCAGGCATTCCTGGATCCTGAAGCCATTGCCGCCTGGAGGCCTCCGGAGGGTATGAGCGCCGAGATATACCGGTTTGAACCGCGGGAAGGCGGCATATTCCGGATGTCTTTCAGATATAATGATAAAGACGGTACAACACGCGGCAAAACCACCGAGGATGCGGATATATTCCAGGGCAGGTTTGAAGAGCTGGTTCCCAACAAAAGAATTGTGGAAGTAGTGGAATTTGAATCCGATGATCCTGCTTTTGCGGGTGAAATGAAGGTGATCACCTCCTTCACGCCGGTGGAAGGCGGTACGGAAGTTTCCATCGTTTGTGAAGATGTGCCGGAAGGGATTAAAGAAGAAGATCATCAGCAGGGCATTGCTTCCTCGTTGAAAAACCTGGCGGCATTTATGGAGGAAAAATAAAAGCCGGAAAAAATTCCGGCTCCTTTTTATTTGCACATTTGCCAAAGTTGAGATATACGTTTGAGGGAATAACAGTATTCTTTAACACCGTTATTCCGGTAATACCCTTTTAAAATCAGTTTGATTTTACCATATCACTGTCAGTTCTGAACGCCTGTTCTGCCGGTATTCCTTTTCGCTGCAAGGCACTCCATCCTTACACCCGTTCACCGGGCTCTGCTCACCCATATTACTGTAATAAAGGCGTTTGGGGCCTATTCCTTTACGGCTTAAGTAATCTATCGCCGCAAAACAACGCAGTGCCGACAGATCCGTGTTGTACTGGTCTTCCCCACGGCTGTCTGCAAACGACGAGATCACGATCTTCCAGTCGGGATGCCGCTTCAGTACATCCGCTACTTTGTCCAGCAGCTGGCGTGATTCCGGGAGCAGTCTTGCGCTGTTATAATCGAAGAGGAATTTCAGTTGTTCAAGCCTGCGTTTGTCTTCTTCCTCTTCAGCCGTAAGCGGCCTCTTCGAGGGGCCGTGCTGGCCGGTACCCGTGGAAGGCACATTCATATCTTTCACGGGCGGCCTGTTATGGTCTATTACCGGAGTTGGCGCCGTATGATTCACCCTGTTGATATAACCAGCATCGGCGAACGCATAAATATCGTCGCTGCCCATGCCGCCGGCTTTGTTGGACGCTATGTAACCTTCATAACCATTCCGTTTCAGGATCAGCCCGATATCATCCGCACCGGAATTAAAAGGCGCTTTCATATTCTCCGGCGTTTCCCAGTCGGCCTTCTCCCCTTTTACCCGGTAGATATCGTATCCGCCAAAGCCCGCATAACCCTTACTGGAGAAATACAGGATGCCTTCCTCGTTCACCGTGGGGAATGTTTCCGCCGCAACCGTATTTATTTTATTCCCGCAGTTTACAGGCACGCCCCAGTTGCCATCCGCCTGTTTTTCGCAATACCAGAGGTCCGCCTGCCCGAAGCCGCCGGGCCGGTCTGATACAAAATATAAAATATTGCCGCCTGTGTTCAGCACCGCATGACTGGAAGAATATCCCGCCACATTGATGCCCGGAAGCAGCGTAAGCTGGTTCCATTTGCCGCCTGTTTTGACAGACTGGTAGACCTGGAGCTGACGCACCCCGTTGGACGGCCCTTTGCCCGTGAAAGGAACGTTTTTCCCCTGGATGTTGATGGTGGCGTAAAGCGTGTCTTCTGTCCTGTTCATACAAACAGGACCGATATGATAATCATATTTACCGAGGGAATTTGGCGCCAGTTCTTCGAGATACATGGTGGCATTGCCTTGTGTGTACTGCTGGTAAACGTAGGCCTTGTAATAAGGCTGCTGTGTGCGCCTGTCCGTCTGCGGATGTGTTTCGGAGCTGCCGTTCATCGGAAGCTGCCGGTACCCGTTGGACATCAGCAACAACCCTTGTTTGATTACGCCGCTCACCAGATCGGATCCGGGGGTATTCAGTTCCTTCAGCGGCGTTAGCTGGACGGGAGCAGGTTGTCGTATCCATACAGCGGCGCTGTCGCAGCCACGCAGCGCTATTTCTTTCAGCTTCAGACTGTCCGCATTCGCGGTGGAAAACAGGGCATATTGCTGCCTGGCGGAATTGTATTGCTCCAGCTGCCGCAACGTTTCTCCATAAGAGAAATAAGCCGCCGCGGGATGATCCGGCCGCGCGATGATCTGCCGGTAAAAAACCGCCGCTTCTTTGAAATAACCGATCTCCTGGTAACTGTGCGCCATCTTCATGAGCAATGCCACCGGCGTTTTATTTTCTTTGCCACGGGCCTGGCGCTGATAAAGTGCACCCGCTACCGCATATTCTTCCCGCGCATATGCCTCTTCGGCCAGTTGCAGCACACTTTTCTGTTCCTGCGCATACAAGCCGCCGGCAAACGTTATGGCGATGATAAAGGTTAAACTACGTCGCATCATACTTCCTGAGTAATAGGTTTAAAAATACCGGGGATTCTGTATCGTGTACTTCCTGGACGGGAATAAAAACCCCAGGGATATTTCATGTGAACCGCCCTGGTAACCCGCCATCTTGTTTACGTTCAGATCGTAGGAATAACCTATGCGCAATTGTTTTGTCGCATAAAATTCCACCATCGCGCTGGCGGCGTTCTGTTCCTGGAGATCACGCTGCAGTTCGGTCTTTTTCCAGATGTTCACGTTGGTGCGGTATGAACCGCCCACCCACAGCTTATCGCCGATCAGCAGGAATGCGTTCAGGTCCAGGCTGGTAGGCCCCTTGAAATCTTCCTTCACGAGGAAAGAAGGTTTGAGCTGAAGTTTTTCTCCCAGCGGGAACACCGTGCCTGCCGTAACGTACAAGTGCTGCGTTTTGCGGATAGTGGAATAATTGTTCCCCTTCCAGTTATACCGCGAAGCGTCCGAATACAGTGAAAAAAGGTCCATCACCGAAACGCCCGCATAAAACCTGGATGTATAATAATAAACGCCGAAACGCGCATCGGGCACCCAGGTGCTGGTTTTGCCGGTAGGGATCGCCACGTCATCGTTGTCCACATACTGCAATGCGGAACCGTCGATGGAATATTGTGTGACGCCACCGCCGATACCGATGCAGAGGCGTTTTGTATTTTCCTCATCCAGCGGGATGCGGTAGGAATAAGAACCGTAGAAGGACAGTGCTTCCTGCGGCCCCAGCTGGTCGAACAATACCTGTCCGCCCAGCCCTACCCTGCCTTCGCTGGCGGGCGTTACACCATCGAGGGATACACCGCCCGTACGCGGCGCCCCCGGAAAGCCCGCCCACTGGTGACGGTATGTGGCATTCAGGTAAAGGTCTTCCTTGTATCCCGCATAAGCCGGGTTCACACTGAGCCCGTTAAAAACATACTGGCTGAATTGTATGTTCTGTTGCGCCACTGCGCAGGCTCCCGGAATGAGGAGCAAAACCGTTATCACTGCCCTGAGTATTGTTTGCATCTTGTTATTTTTAAGATCAGCAGAGAATATTGTTGTCATTACCGTACGATTAACACCCATCCTTTATACGTTTTAATGCCATCCGGTCTTTTCACTTCCAGGATATAGTAATAAGTGCTTTCATTCAGGTCAGAACCATTCCAGTCGTTGCGGTAGTCGTTGGACCGGTATACCTGTCCGCCCCAGCGGTTGAATACCTGGATGCGTGAGCCGGGGTATTTTTCAAGCCCGCCGATGATCAGCCGTTCGTTCTTGCCATCGCCGTTCGGCGTGATCACGTTCGGGAATGAAAGATCGAAGCCTTCTATCGCCGTGCTGGCCGATGCGATGTTGTTGGAAGAATCAGCATCAGGCATGGTGGCGCTGTAAGCGGATGCTTCGTTCACCAGCGGGCCACCTTCTACTACACGGGAAGTAAGCGTCATCTGAACAGTAGCTCCCGGCATCAGGTCCCCGATGTTCCATTCTACCAGCTTGGTGGCCGGCGTTACGGTTACCTGGCCTCTTTCAGCGGAAGTATGCGTGGGCACATCCAGCTGCACGGGCAGGCGGTCTTCAGCTCTTACGCCGGGAACCGCTATGTTGCCTGCGTTCCTCACCGTGATGCGGTAGGTCAGGTTCTGACCCATGCGGTAAGGGCCTGTGGCTGGTGACACGATAGTTTTGGTCACCACGAGGTCTCCCCTCAGCCTGTCCGTATCCGTGATGGTTACAGTAGCATCGGCCACGGCACCTGGTATATAGGTGTAGCTGGCGGATTGGCCGCCGGTGATTATGAGTTGTACGGTTTCCGGTTGTTCTATTTCATCATCGTCCTGGACAGTAACAGGAACGGTTACACTGCCAGCGCCCGCGGGAATGGTGATGGTGCCGCTGATGGCCCTGTAATCCGCATCCGGCGAAGCCGATCCGCCGATCATGTATTGGATGGTGATAGCTTCCTGTGTGCGTTTGCCGCCTGCGAGGCTGATCGTGAACTCACCGTTTACGGTAGGCTCTGTCGCATCAGGTATACTGGCGGTTATCGCCAGGCCCAGGTTTGTATTGTCATCATCCGAAATGGTCACGGTGCCGGCATTCGCAGTACCTACGGTGTAGGTGATGCTGGATGATGCTCCACCACTGAGGGTCAGAATAACTGTCTCAGCCGGTTCTATGAGATCGTCGTCCTGAACGTTCACTGGAACGGTGACGCTGCTGCTGCCCGCGGGGATCACAACAGTACCGTTGAGCGCTGTGTAATCAGCTCCCGTAGCAGTGCCGGCGATGGTATAATTCACGGTAATATCAGCTACGGGTATCTTGCCGCTTTCCAGGCTGATGGTGAATACACCCGATGTGGCGGGCTCTGAAGCGGCAGGCGTGCTGGCAGCCACCACCAGGTTCAGGTTGGCGATGTCATCGTCTGCAATATTCATGGTCGCGGAGCCGTTCATGCCCGGTGTGAGCGTAAGGCCGGTGGTGGTGCCACCTGTTATGGTCAGGATGACAGTCTCATCCCCTTCTATCAGTTGATCGTCCGTTACTATCACCGGTACCGCAACGCTGTTCTGACCGGCAGGAATTATCACGGAACCACTCAGTGCGCTGTAGTCTGTACCTGCTGTGGCAATGCCGCCGACGGTGTAGTTCACAGTAATGTCCGCGGATGAAGTGATGCCACCCGGCAGGCTGATGATAAAGCTGCCGTCCGTGGCCGGTTCTGCCGCATCGCCGCTGTTGGCTACATTCAGCACGAGGTTGGCCGGTATGCCTTCATCGTCTGCAATATTCACCGTGGCACTGGCCGTACCCGGGAAGCTGAAGCTGGTACTGGTTCCGCCGGTGAGGGTGAGTATTACCGTTTCCAGCGGCTCAATCACCTGGTCATCTGTTACATTCACGGGAACACTTACGCTGTTCTGGCCGGCCGGTATGGTCACCGTACCGCTCAGCGCCTCGTAGTCAGTACCCGCAGCCGCACTTCCGGCTATAGTGTATGTTACCTGGATGTCTTCAGATGTTGCGATGCCGTCAGGCAGGCCGATACTGAAGGCTCCGCCGGTGCCTGGTTCTGCACCGTCCCTTGTCTTGGTAATACGGAGCGTCATGTTTGCCGGTGTGTTGTCATCGTTCGTGATGTTTACCGTAGCGTTGCCTCCGGCTGTATATGCGAAGCTGGAAGAACTGCCGTGTGTGAGTGTTACGATTACGGTTTCTGTATTCTCCAGGATATTGTCATCCAGTACATTTACGGGTATGCTGACACTATTCTGACCGGCGGGTATCAATACCCATCCGCTCAGCGGAGTATAGTCAGCACCCTGACCTGCGGTGCCGTTTATGGTATAGTTCACCAGTATCTCTTCTGATGAAACAATATTTGCAGGCAGGGCTACAGTGAAGCTGCCGTTTGTTGACGGTTCGGCTCCATCGGCTCCTTTCGTGACAGTCAGCGCCATGTTTGCAGGCACGGTACTCTCATTATCCAGGATGTCCACGGTAGCTGTACCATTGTTGCTGCCCGCTGTCAGTGTGAAGTTCGCTGAAGCGCCGCCTGTTACTGTCACAATTACTGTTTCAGTGATCTCGATGATCTGGTCGTCTTTAACGGCAACCGGTACGTTCACCCCGGGCTGGCCTGCAGGGATAACTGCTGTGCCGCTTAACAGCACATAGTCATCCCCGGAAGCGGTGCCTGAAACGGTGTAGCTCACAGTCACGTCTTCAGCTACCAGGATGCCCGCCGGGAGATTGATGCGGAATGCGCCGCCTGTTGCCGGTTCTGCGGCATCGGCAGTTTTCACAATATCCAGCGTCATGTTCACAGGCGTGTTGTCGTTATCTGCGATGGCTACGGTAGCATTGCCATTTGCGGTGAATGTAAAACTGGTTGAATTCCCACCTGTTGGTGTGATGATAACCGTTTCGGTGGTTTCTACGATCTGGTCATCAATTACTACTACCGGAACGCTGACAGCGCCTGTTCCCGCTGGAATTACGGCAGTACCGGCAAGGGCCGTGTAGTCGGCGCCGTTACCTGCCGTGCCTGCGGTCGTATAATTTACCGTGATATCTTCCGCCGCCGTTACCCCGGCAGGGAGGTTGATAGTGAATTGACCGTTAGTGCCAGGCTCTGCGCCATCCATGGTTCTTACGGCTATCAGCGTGGTATTGGCCGGCGTGTTGTCATTGTCCGTAATATTCACGGTTGCAGCCGCAGCGTTAGCCGTATAGGTAAAGCCGGCAGATGCTCCGTTTGTAAGGGTCATGACCACCGTTTCCACATTTTCGATCACCTGGTCATCCTGCACATTCACTGCTACGCTTACCGCGTTTTGTCCCACAGGGATCACAGCGGTGCCGCTCAATGCAACATAATCGCTGTTGGTAGTGGCGGTACCGCTGATGGAATAGTTCACGGTAATGGGCTCTGCTGCGGTGATGTTCGCAGGCAGGTTGATGCTGAATGCTCCGCCTGTGCCCGGTTCTGCACCGTCCGCCGTTTTAGTGGCGGTAAGCACCTGGTTTGCGGGTATGTTATCATCGTCTGCGATGTTTACGGTAGCTGTATTGGCTGCGCCGTCGGGGGCGAGCGTGAAGCTGGCTGATGTGCCGCCGGTAAGCGTTGTCACTACTGTTTCGGTTCCTTCTATCACCAGGTCGTTGTTCACGGTAACCGGTATTGCAACGCTATTGTCTCCGGCAGGCAATACAACGCTGCCGCTCAGGGTAACATAGTCGCCGCCGCTGGTGGCTGTGCCCTGAACTGTATAGGTAACCATTATCGGTTCTGCCGCCGTTACACCGGCTGGCAGGCTTACGGTGAAGCCGCCTGCGGTGGACGGTTCTGCTCCATCCGCTGATTGGGTGATGCTCAGCGCCAGGTTCGCCGTCGTGTTGTCATTATCTGCAAGGTTCACGGTGGCGGCCGCGTTGCCGGTTGCCGGGGTGAAGCTGAAGCTGGCGCTGCTTCCACCTGTTGCGGTCAGCACCACTGTTTCAGTGTTCTCTATCACCAGTTCGTCAATGACAGTTATCGGTACGCTTACGCCGTTCTGACCGGCCGGTATCACCACCGTGGTGCCAGGATCAACATAGTCTGTGCCGTTGGCGGCGGTACCTGTTGTCGTGAAGCTGACAGTGATATCTTCAGAACTGGATACCCCCGCTGGCAGGTTGATCCTGAATGAGCCATTGGTGGCCGGTTCTGCTGCATTGGCTGTATTTGTCACCAGCAGTACAGTATTGGCCGCTGTATTGTCATCGTCTGCGATGTTCAGCACGGCCCCGTTCGCGGCCGGATCGGCGGAATACGTGAAGGAGTTGCCGTCTGTTCCGCCGCTGAGGTTCAGTATAGCCGTTTCCGTGTTCTCTATGATCTTGTCGTCCACAACGTTCAGCGGAATGGTCACACTGTTGGAGTAAGCCGGCAGCGTAATGGTAAACACTGAATAATCAGTATTGCGGATGGCAATGCCTGCCATTGTATAAGACAATGTGATGTTAGTGCTGGATGTATAACCTGTTGGCAGGCTTACGGTGTAATTGCCTTTGCTGCCCGGTTCTGCGGCATCGGTTGTTTTCACCACCTTCAGCACCTGGTTGGCGCCGGTGGCGTCGTTATCCGCGATATTCACCGTGATGCCGCCATTAGCCGGATCAGGCGGGTAGATAAATGCGTTGCCGCCTCCGTCTGTCGAGCTGCCGGACAGCAGGGTGAACACCATCGTTTCCGTGGGTTCGATGATCTGGTCGTCCAGCACATTCAGGTTTACGGTGATGCTGTTGGTATTGGCGGGGATCGTGATCGTGCCCAGCGACTGGAAGTCCAGACCTGTTACCGCCGTGCCCGACAACCTGTAGCCAACTGTTATAGGCTGTGCGGATAGGGCCACGCCTGCCAGTTTAACTGTAAAGGTACCGTTGGTTGCAGGTTCTGCTGCATTGGTGCCTGTTAATACCTGCACTGGTGTGCTGCTGGCGGCATTGGCATCTATGATAGACACGGTGGCGCTGCTGCCGGATGGGTCGATGGTGAATGGATAGCTGGTAGACGCAGCGTTTGTAAGTGTCAATATTACTGTTTCAGGCCCTTCAATGATGCCGTCGTTACCGGCGTCCACGTCGATATACACTTCATTGGCTCCCGCAGGTATTACAATGTTGCCGGCCGAAAGCCCTAACATCGTATAATCCGCAGGCGCAGTGGCTGTGCCGGAGAGGCTGAAGTTTACTACCACATCCTCGGAAACGGTCACACCAGGCTGCAGGGAGATCCTGTACTGCCCGTTGGTACCTCCTTCTATCGCGTCGGATACTTTGGTGATGAGCACCACGTTCCTGTTGCCGGTGTAATCATTATCGGCAATGTTCACGATGGCTGATGCTGTGCCGGAAGCTGCCGTATAGGTGAACTTCGCATCGCTGCCTCCGCTGATGTTCATCATCACTGTTTCATCAGGTTCTATGACCAGGTTATCTATAACCGATACCGGCAAGCTTACGCCGTTTTGGCCGGCGGGGATGGTCACCGTGCCGGTAATGGCCTGATAATCCGTGCCCGGCGTGGCTGTGCCTGCACCTATCGAATAGGTCACCGTAATCGGGTTCGCTGAAATGACGCCGGTAGGCAGGCTTACCATAAAGGCGCCGTTGGTGCCGGGTTCCGCGGCATCGCCGGCGTTGCTGATGGAAAGCTCCAGGTTGGCCGCGGTATCATCATCGTCTGTGATATCCACGGTTGCGCTGTTAGCGGTGGTACCAGGTGTATAAGTGAAGCTGGACGAAGTGCCGTTGCCCAGCGTCAATATCACTGTTTCTGTTCCTTCGATCGTCTGATCGTCAGTCACTGTTACAGGCACGCTTACACTGGTTTGGCCTGCCGGTATCACTGCGGTGCCGGTGAGCGCAGCATAATCGCTGCCGCCAGTGGCTGTGCCGCTTATTGTATAGGTAACCGTGATATCCTCTGTGGGCACAACGCCTGCGGGCAGGCTGATGCTGAAGCCGCCGTTGGTAGACGGTTCAAATGCATCCGTTGTTTTGGTTACGATCAGTGTGCGGTTCGCCGCATTGCTGTCATCGTCCAGGATGTTGACGGTTGCGGCTGCATTGGTGGTGCTTGCCGTGAAGGCGAAGCTCGCAGAGCTGCCGTTGGTGGCCGTCAGTATCACGGTCTCGGTGTTTTCGATCAGCTGGTCGTTGGTCACTGTCACCGGTACGCTTACGCTGTTCTGACCAGCCGGTATGATGGCCGTGCCACTCAGTGTTGTGTAGTCGCTTCCGGCGGTAGCAGTGCCCGCAATCGTATAGTTCACCGTTACGGCTTCAGCCGTCAGGATGCCGGTGGGCAGGCTGATGCTGAAGGAACCGTTAGTGCCCGGTTCTTCGCCATCCACGGTTTTCGTTACGATCAGCGTGCGGTTCGCCGCTGTGTTATCATTATCGGTAATGTTGACGGTTGCGGCTGCATTCGTGGTGCTTGCCGTGAAGGCGAAGCTCGTGGAGCTGCCGTTGGTCACCGTCAGTATTACGGTCTCGGTATTTTCGATCAGCTGGTCGTCGCTTACTGGCACTGTTACGCTCACTGCATTCTGGCCGGCCGGTATGATGGCCGTTCCGCTCAGGGCTACGTAATCTGTGCCGCTGGTGGCTGTACCGCTAATGGTGTAGTTCACGGTGATGGCTTCTGAGGTCAGGATGCCGGTGGGCAGGCTGATGCTGAAGCTGCCGTTAGTGCCAGGTTCCGCGCCGTCACCGGTTTTTGTAACGCTCAGTACACGGTTGGCCGCTGTATTTCCTCCGTCTGCTATGTTTACAGTAGCGGTGCCGTTGGTAGTGCTCGGAGAGAATACGAAGCTGGCTGAAGTGCCGCCTAAAAGCGTGGCTTCTACGCCTTCTGTGCTCTCAAGCAGCTGGTCGCCCAGCACATTTACAGGCAATGCCACCGCGTTCTGGCCGGCAAGGAGGGTAACCGTACCGCTCAGCGCTGCATAGTCGGCCCCGCCGGTGGCTGAGCCCGCGATGGTATAGGTAACCGTGATGTTCTCCGATGCTCTTATACCCGCAGGCAGGCTGATGCTGAAGGCGCCGTTAGTGCCCGGCTCTGTGCCGTCCTGGGTTTTAGTGATGCTCAGCACACGGTTCGCATCGCTGTTGTCATTGTCCGTAATATTTACAGCGGCGCTGGCATTGGTAGCGCTGGCTGCAAACGTAAAACTGTCCGTGCTGCCGTGGGTCACCGTCAATACCACGGTTTCTATGGCTTCTATCAGCTGGTCGTCCATCACCGGTACAGGTATGTTTACTGCATTCTGGCCAACCGGTATGGTCGCCGTTCCGCTCAGCGCTGTATAGTCACTGCCCGCAGTGGCTGTACCGCCGATCGTATAGTTCACGGTAATGGCCTGCGATGTCAGGATGCCGGTGGGCAGGCTGATGCTGAAGCTGCCGTTAGTACCAGGTTCTGCTGCATCCGCTGTTTTCGTCACACTCAGTACGCGGTTCGCTGCATTGTTATCATTGTCTGTGATGTTGACAGTTGCGGCTGCATTGGTGCCAGCAGTGAAGGTGAAGCTGGCAGAGCTGCCGCCGGTGGCCGTCAGTATCACATTTTCGGTAGCTTCTATCAGCTGGTCGTCAGTCACCGGTACCGGTACGCTTACGCTGTTCTGACCGGCCGGTATGATGGCCGTGCCGCTCAGTGTTGTATAGTCGCTGCCGACTGTAGCTGTACCTGCAACCGTGTAATTCACCGTAACGGCTTCTGATGTCAGGATGCCGGAGGGCAGACTGATGCTGAAGGCGCCATTGACAGACGGCTCTTCACCGTCCGTTGTTTTCGTTACGCTCAGTGTACGGTTCGCCGCTGTGTTATCATTATCGGTAATGTTGACGGTTGCGGCTGCATTCGTGGTGCTTGCCGTGAAGGCGAAGCTCGTGGAGCTGCCGTTGGTCACCGTCAGTATTACGGTCTCGTCAATTTCGATCAGCTGATCGTCGCTTACCGGCACTGTTACGCTCACTGCATTCTGGCCGGCCGGTATGAGGGCCGTTCCGCTCAGGGCTACGTAATCTGCGCCGCTGGTGGCTGTACCGCTAATGGTATAGTTCACGGTGATGGCTTCTGAGGTCAGGATGCCGGTGGGCAGGCTGAGACTGAAGCTGCCGTTAGTGCCTGGTTCTTCTCCGTCGCCGGTTGCTGCCGCACTAATCACGCGGTTGGCCGCTGTATTTTCATCATCGGCGATATCCGCTGATGCGGTTGCGTTCGCAGTGTTGGGCAGGTAGCTGAAGCTGGCTGACGAGCCGCTGGTCACTGTAACTGTCACCGTTTCCGTGTTTTCGATCAGCTGGTCGTTAATAACCGTTACCGGTATGGTCACGCCGTTCTGGCCGACAGGAATAATAGCTGTGCCGTTCAGCAAGCCGTAATCAGTGCCACCTATGGCTGTACCGCCCGTCGAATAATTGACGGTGATCGCTTCGGACGCCAGTACGCCTGTGGGCAGGCTGATGGTGAAGCTGCCATTGGTGGAAGGTTCAGCGGCATCCGCTGTTTTCGCCACGCTCAGCAGGAGGTTGGACGGTGTGGCGTCTTCATCCGCAATGTTCACCAGGGCATTGCCTGCCGTAGTGCTGGCGGTGAAGGCGAAGCTGGTGGAGCTGCCGTTGGTTAAGGTCAGTATAACGGTTTCTGTATTTTCTATCAGCTGGTCGTTGCTAACTGTTACCGGTACGCTTACGCTGTTCTGGCCGGCGGCAATGGTAGCCGTACCGCCCAGGGTCACATAATCGCTGCCGGCGGTAGCTGTACCACCGATCGTATAGTTCACCGTGATGGCTTCCGATGTCAGGATGCCGGTGGGCAGGCTGATCGTGAAGCTGCCGTTGGTAGACGGTTCTGAGCCATCCGCTCCTTTCGTTACACTCAGGATGCGGTTGGCCGCTGTATTCTCGTTATCGGCAATGTCCATAGTGGCCACGTTCGCCGCTCCCGCTGTAAAGGCGAAGCTGGTAGACGAGCCATTGGTGATGGTCAGTATTACGGTCTCGGTATTTTCGATCAGCTGATCGTCGCTTACCGTTACCGGTACGCTCACGCCGTTCTGGCCTGCCGCGATGGTAGCCGTACCGCCCAGGGCCACATAATCGGCGCCCGCGGTGGCCGTACCGCCAATGGTGTAATTAACGGTAATGTCCTCGGTTGCCGTTATGCCGGCCGGCAGGTTGATATTGAATACATTGTTTGTTGATGGTTCGGCCGCATCGCCGGCTTTGGTAACGCTGAGCGTTCTGTTGGCCGTTGTGTTGTCGTTATCGGTAATGTTTGCTGTAGCGTTGCCTGCAGCAGGGTCAATGGTGAAGGCAAAGCTGGGCGAGCTGACGCTGTTGAGCGTAATTACCACTGTCTCGGTACCCTCAATGATCTGGTCGTCTACCACGGTACCGGTTATGGCTGAAATTGTCCCCGCCACTATCGTTGCCGTACCACTGAAGTGTGCTGTGCTTAGGCCATTATAGTCGGCGCCCTTTACCGCGGTACCGGTTACCGTATAGTTGACTGTTATGTTCTCGGAACTGGTGATCCCTGCGGGCAGGCGTAAACGGAACCCAAAGAAGGAGCTGCTGCCTTCAGCTCCGTCGCTCGATTTTACTACACTTACCATACGGTTTGTCGCAGTATTTTCGTCATCCGTGATATCCACGGTAGCTGTTTTATTGGTCGCAGATGCCGCAAAATTGAAGCTGGCACTGGTGCCGCCAGTGAGCGTAAGTATCACTGTTTCGATGTTTTCAATGATCTGGTCAGGCAGTACGGACACAGGCACTGTCACACTGTTATCGCCGGCCGGTATTATCACTGAACCGCTGAGTGCCGTATAGTCCGTGTTGATACCGGCTGTGCCAGCCACCGTATAAGTTACCGTGATCGGTTCAACGGAGGTCACATTAGCGGGCAGGCTGATGGTGAACAAGCCGTTGGTGCCTGGTTCTGCCGCGTCGGTGGTTTTCACCACGCTCAGCACGTTGTTCGTTGTATTGTTATCGTTGTCTGCAATATTGGCCGTAGCGCTGCCGTTGCTGCTGCTGACGGTATAAGCAAAACCAGGAGAGGTTCCGCCTGTCAGTGTCAGTGTTACGGTTTCCGTATTCTCTATCACCAGTTCATCTGTAACCTCCAGCGGTATCGTTGCACTGCTCTGCCCGGCGGGAATCGTAGCGGTACCGGAAAGGGCCACATAGTCATCGCCGCTTGTGGCGGTGCCTGCAACGGTATAGCTCACGGTGATATCCGCAGAAGGTATCAGGCCGCCAGGTAAGCTGACCTTAAAGCTGCCGTCCACATTCGGTTCTGCCGCATCTGTTTCTTTTGTAATGCCCAGTACCATGTTGGCTGGCGTATTGTCATCGTCCGCGATATTCACCGTGGCAACATTATTGGTGGTGCTTGCAGTGAAGTTGAAGCTGAATGAAGTGCCGCCGGAGATCGTGGCAACCACGGATTCTGTATTCTCAATGAGGGTTTCATTGATCACGTTCACAGGTATGCTTGCCGCATTGGAGCCGGCAGGAATGGTGACCGTTCCGCCCAGGACTGTATAATCTGCTCCCGCAGTAGCTGTACCACCGATGGTATAATTTACAGTGATGTCTTCGGAGGCCAGTATGCCTGTCGGCAGGCTCACCCTGAAACCGCCGTTCGTAGTAGGTTCGACCGCATCGGCGGTTTTTACAATGCTCAGCACGCGGTTAGCGGGGGTATCGTCGTTATCGGTGATATCCATCGTTGCCGTGCCCGCTGTAGTGCTGGCAGTGAAGGCGAAGCTGGTAGAAGTGCCGCCGGTAAGGGTTATCGCTACCGTCTCTGTCTGTTCGATGATGGCGTCATCCACAACATTTACAGGCAGGGTGGCGCCGTTTACACCGGCAGGAATGGTAACTGTGCCAAGGGCGGCGTAATCCGTGCCCGCAATGGCGGTGCCGGCGATCGTATAATTCACCGTAATGGCTTCGGTAGCTGTTACACCGGCGGGCAGGTTAATATTGAAAAGATTGTTTGTTGTCGGTTCGGCCGCGTCGCCTGCTTTAGTAATGCTGAGCGTCCTGTTGGCCGCTGTGTTGTCATTGTCGAAGATGTTCGCCGTGGCACTACTTGCAGCCGGGTCTGCGGTAAAGGTAAAGCTGGGCGAATAAGCAGTGGTGATGGTGATCACTACGGTTTCTGTGCCTTCTATGATCTGGTCGTCTATTGCCAGCCCGGGCACAGCGCCGCCACCTCCTGTTCCTGTGAAAGTGACTGTCCCACTGAGTGGAACCGGGACTGTTAAATTCCGGTAATCGGTGCCATTCACTGCTGTACCGCCTATCGTATAATTTACCGTGACGCTTTCGTCAACCCTGATTCCCGTTGGAAGCTGGAAATTAATTCTGAAAGATCCGGCGGCGCCAGCGCCTCCTTCAGTCGCGTCCCGTACGAATACGGCGCTTAACGTCCGGTTAGCCGGTGTGTTGTCATCGTCCGCAATATCTACAGTAGCGGTTTTCGCTGTTGCAGAAGCAGTAAAGTTGAAGCTGCCGCTGGTTCCACTGTTGACAGTCAGCATTACCGTTTCAGTATTCTCGATCAAGAAATCGTTGGTAACGGTTACAGGTACCGTAACGCCATTTTGGCCGGCCGGTATTACTATCGTACCGGTGATTGCGGTATAATCCGTACCGGTGGCTGTACCGCCAATAGTATAGTTCACCGTAATGTCTTCAGTAGGGATGATGCCCGCAGGCAGATTGATGCTGAAGCTCCCGTTGGTACCGGTCGGGTTTCCTTCCACCGCATTGCCAGTATTGATTACGCTCAGCACACGGTTGGCAGGCTCGCTCTCGTCATCATTGATATTCACAGTGGCATTACCCGCGGTAGTGCTGGGGGTAAGTGTGAAGTTGGTTGAAGAACCGCCCGTTATCGTCAGGATCACGGTCTCTACGTTTTCCATCAGCTGGTCATTGCCCACAACGACCGGTACCGATACGCTGTTGTCTCCGGCCGGTATCACCACGCTGGCTGTCAGCGCAGTATAATCCGCACCGGGTGTAGCCGTGCCGGCAACCGTATAATTCACGGTAATGGCTTCGGAAGAAGTCACGCCCGCAGGCAGACTGATAGTAAATGCCCCGTTAGTCGCGGGTTCTGTTGCGTTGCCGCCGTTGGTTACACCCACCACTGTTTTTGCAGGGTCGTTCGCGTCGTTGTCCGCGATAGTTGCGGCGGCGCTGGCCGCTGTGCTGCTGATATTATAAGGGCTGGCAGTGGTCACACCGGTAGCCCCGACCAGGGTAACGGTTACATCTTCTGTTATTTCTATTATGTTGTCATCGTCCACTGTCACAGGCAGCGTAATGCTGTTGCTGCCACTGGGGAAAGTTACAGTGCCGGTCAGGCTCGTATAGTCGGTTCCGTTAATAGCAGTTCCTGTTACGGTGTAGTTCACTGTGATATCCTCCGTGGCTGTAACGCCGGCGGGCAGGCTGATGCTGAAAGAACCATTCTGTGTCCCTTCCGTTCCATCCTGCACTTTCTGGATCGCCAGCACCGAATTTACAGCCGTCAGGGCGCCGAAGGTGGAGAAGTTCTGAATGTTGTTGAACTCTACGTATTCAACGCCGTCCTGCTGGCCGGTGGCCGCGGGGATCAGTTCGGTGATGTTTGCCAGTCCTTGTGGAGCCAGATCGGCCAGGGTGCCGGTAATATCACCGGTATGCTTGAACCATGTCCATCTTTGAACACCCGTTACGCCGCGCGTAGTGCCCAGTGCTGTTTCCGCATGGTTCCTTTCAGCAGGATCCCAGAACAGGCGAAGCGTTATTCCACCGTTCAGGGTAAGATCCGCGCCGGTGTATGTAATATTTACCAACCTGCGCATCAGCTGTGTGCCATAATCGGCACCCACGTTCTGGCCCAGTTCGGTAGCCGTATTCCTGTTCACGTCTATCAAAGCGGAAAGCTGGGACACGTCCATGGTGTTGCCGTTAAGGGCGATGGATGCGATGTATTTATTGGGATCGGAAGGATCGATGAAATAAAGTGTGCCGTCTTCGATACAGGTGGCTGCCACTGTTCTTACTGTCGCATCCGGCACCAGGTTGGCGGTGCGTTCGGGATGATGGGTAATGAGGGTGAACACCGCGCCGTTGGTCAGCGCGGTCACGTTGTCGAAGCTGACAATGCCGCCGCTGAAGCCTGTTGCAGGTACTTCAGTAACGGCCCCGGTAGCGAAGTTGCCATCGCCGTCCTGGTCGATCATGATCTTGAAGTCTTCCGCCGCGTCGCCCACTACGGTGATGCCGTTCAGATCGATCTGGAGGCTGAGGGGATGTGAAGCGATATCGTAATTGGTGAGCTGCGCTTTCCATTCCTGCGTGAGGCGTTCAGCGATACAGCTGCCCACCGGCAGGTCCGTGCTGGAAACGGTCATAGCTGCGCTGTTGCCGGCCAGCATGACGAAGCTCTTGTCTGCTGTGAAAGTATTGATATTCTCTGCATTGGTAGTAGCGATCGAGCGAAGGCCTACGGTGAGGATGTTGCCCGCGTTCACGCTGCGGGATTGCTTCTGCACCAGTGCGGAAGCATCGTCGCGGCCGATACCGAAGATATTGATCTTGTAAGCGCCGTTATTGGCAGCCGTCCAGAAAGGCACAGCGTCTGAAGCCAGGTAGCTGGTAGGCGCCGTCTGATCCAGCGTGAGGCCGTATTTGATGCCGAGATAAGATTCAATCTTTATGCTGTTATCCGGGGTAAGAGCGGACCGGTAAACGATCACTTCAGGGATCTTTCCGTTGAAGATGCGGGGATCGTATACAGCGCTGCCTGCGGTGCGGCCGCCTACTTCAAAGAAAGTAGTGGCATAACCCAAACAGTTCGTACCGGCGGCCACCACTGTTCTCCCGTTAATGGCAAGTTGGGAATTAAGGCCATTACCAGGTACAGTGTAAATACCACGCCCTATCGACGGCACACCTGTTGGGAAGGCGGCAGAGGCGGGAGTACAACCGGCTCCGTCAAGAATATAATTAGTAGCGTTGGCATAAAGACCCATACCGGCTGCACCACCATCATTAGCAGTCCAATCAGCCAATCCGCTGAATATGCCGCCCATTGTGCCTGATGATGCATTCCCCATAGCTCCTTCTACCACGCTTACGCCAAATACAGTGGTCTGAGTACTATTCCAGTCCGCCAGCGCATTACCTTTCAGCGACCTGTTCACTGCACCGGTGAAATCTACGGACGGGTTGAAGTTGATAGCGTTCGGCACCAGGGTGATCGCAGCCGTAGGTGTGATCGGATCGGTATGCGCGAGCGTGGATGCGCGCAGCTCGGTAACAACATTATTGCTGCCGCTCTGGTCGATCCATTGCTCTACGTTGTTGCTGGCGTCCGCCTGCACACCAATGTCTGCCTTCACCCATAATATATCGCCCAGTACGCCGCCCGGTGCGGTTACCAGTGCGGCAAAGGTGAAGTGTTGGGCATTGTTCAGGTCAACAGTCACAGCGTAATAATCCACACCATCGATAGTGGTCCGTGAAAGCGCGCTGTACTGGTCGCTTCCATCAATGGTTTCATCATTGCTCACCACCAGCTGCGGGGAAGAAACGGTGGAAGAAACGACAGATGCGGGAATAGCGATCTGTACATTACCTACCGTGCCGGTTTCCTGCACTTTCCATATCCTGGTCATGCGGGCGGTAACGCCGGGCTTGGTGGTAAGGCCGGTAGCGAAGGCGGTGGATGCACCGTCGTCGCCCCATACTAAATATGTTTTATCAGCGGTAAAGTTGTTGGCGTTGGACAGGTTGCCTGCCGCAATGCCGCCGAGGCCCACTATGGGCTGGAAGCCCGTGTTGATGCTTCGGGACTGCTTCTGCGAAAGCCCTTCCACATCGTCGCGGCCGATGCCGGTGATGTTGTTTTTATACGTAACGTTAGCTGTGGCATCCCATACTTTGGTTGTGCCGTCTGTTGCCAGGTAATCCGTAGCTACGGTCTGGTCCATCGTATAGCCATACTTGATGGCCAGGTAAGTGGATACACGCTGCAGTTCAGGGGCTGTTAACGCAGTGGGATATACGATAATATCCCCCATCGTACCGTTCCAGGCCTGGGTACGATCCCATGGCCAGGCGCCTATACCGGCGGCAACGTTGCCTGTATTCCATGCCTTGGCCACCGGCCCGCCTAACACTTTCATCTTGCTGTAAAGGGTGGCATTACCGCCATTACCTGCCCATACGCCCACCATTTCATTGAACACACCTGGTTGCCAGTTACCGGCAGGACTTGTCACGTCATTGGCCCATCCCACAAAATTAGCTGTTCCGTTCCCGCCTACAATCGCAAGACCAGAACCTACGTTGGTAGATCCGGCGCCGTATGCGAGGGTAAACTTATTGCCGCCGGTGGTGATGGTTGAGCTGCCGGTACTGAAGAATGTTCTGGCAGTGGTGCCTATCGGCAGCTTGGTGATATCCAGGCTCATGAAATCCGCACCGTCAAAATTCACTACAGGGTTAAAGTTAGTATTGTTTACAGTGTTGTTCAGGTACAGTGGTTGGTCGGCTGCCACGGTTGCCGTGGCGTTGTTCAGCTCTGATGCGTAATCCGTCCAGCCGCTGATGGCTGTGTTGTTTGTGGCGCTGGAAGTACCGGCGTCGGCGCGCAGCCACAGGCTGGTTCCTACTATGCCGCCCGGCGCTTTGATAGAGGAAGCGAAACTAAAGTACTGCCCGTTGGTTACATCCACACTGGCTGCAAAATGTTTCACACCATTCAGCGTGATCTCGCTTACGGGGATGAACTGGTCTGTTCCATCCAGGGTAGCATCACTGCTCAATACCAGGTAAGTTCCGGCGGCGTTGGGCAATGCATCATAAGGCACTGCAACCTGTACGTTGCCTACGGCGCCCGTTTCCTGCACTTTCCAGATGCGCGCCATGCGGTAATTCACAGCGGGATTGCCGGTGATCGCTGTTTTGAACAGCGTGCTGGCGGCATCGTCGCCCCATGTCAAATAATTTTTATCTGCTGTAAAGCCGTTCGTGTTGGCGAGGTTAGTCTCTGCGAGGCCGCCCAGGCCGATAGCCAGCTGCATGCCGGCATTTATGCTGCGGCTCTGTTTCTGTAAAAGGTCTTCCGCGTCATCACGGCCTATACCTGCGATGTTGTTCTTGTAAGTTGTATTGGCTGCCGCGTCCCACACTTTGGTGGTACCGTCGGTGGCCAGGTAATCCGTCGCGCCGTTATTCAGCGTAATACCGTATTTGATGGCGAGATATGTATTGATACGTTGCTGCTCGGGCAGTGTCAGCGCATTGGCATACACGATCAGGTCGCCCATCCGGCCATTGTAGGAGTTCGTGTTCCGGCCAAGCTGGAAAGCACTGTTACTTCCGCTAAAAGTACTGATGTTATTACCCGTAAGTACGCTTAAGCCGTTCTTGTAAATAGCCTGCTTGTTTGCCGGAAGTGTAACGTCGCTGGTGGTTGTCCAGAGGATGGTTTGGTTATTGACAACTCCTGCGTTATACGAAAGGCGGTTGCTGATGTAGGGAGCATCCCAGTACACAAAGTTATCCGACCAGGTAGCATGCAGCGTAAACTGGGTACCGGTGGCCGTAGGCTCGGTGAAGATCACCGTCGCTCCCGCCGCCGTCTGGTTAGTCGCAAAGAAAGCAGCAGCCCCGTTATAGCTGCCGTTTTTCAGCAGGGAAGGACCTGTTAAACCATGAGTACCGCCATTGAATCTCACCACGGGGTTAAAGTTCAGGTTGCTGGCCGCATTGTCCAGATACTGCGGCTGGCTGGCCGGCGTTACCTGGGACACGACGTTGCCGTTGGGGCTGTAGTCGTTCCACTGGCTTATCGGCATATTGTCTGCAGTCGCGGATGTACCGGCGTCAGCCCGGAACCATACCATGGTGGCGCTGGTTACACCGCCCGGGTATTTGGCGGGGGCGCCAAAGGTAAAGTAGATGCCATCCGGCATCAGGCTGGTGTTCAGGGTGATGGTCTTGTCTGCGGTCAGCGGCAGTTCCTGGTTGATGGTAGCAAATGTAGGATCGGTGCTGATCAGGAGGTGCACGTCCGTGCCGGTTGCATTTGCTTTCAGGGTGATCAGTTGATCCGCCCAGTTGGTCTTATCCACCTTCCAGATGCGCGGCAGGCGGCGGGTTACGCTGCTGCCGCTCACAACGTCGGTGTATGATGCGGCGGACAGGCCGTTGTCTGCAAATACAAAGAAGGATTCATCGTTGGCGATGACATTGGTGTTCTGCTCGTTGGTAATGGCAATATTGTTGCCCAGGGAGATGGTCACAAAACCATCGTCTACGCTGAGGGATTGTTTAGTGTTCAGGTTAGTCGCATCATCCCTGCCGATGCCAGTGATGCGGGACTTGTAAGTTGCGTCGGCTGTCCAGTACACAGTGCCATCCGCGGCAAGGTAATTGGTGGCGCCGCTGTTCAGCGTGATGCCGTATTTCAGCCCCAGGTATGAATCTACCGACTGGCGTTCCACATCGGAAAGCACGCGGTCGTATGCGATCACCTCTCCCATGCTGCCCATCCAGTAAAGCCCACGGGCGGCTGTAGTGCGGGAACCTATGGAAATAAGATTGGCGGTAGTGGGTGTTAAATTAACAGTACCCTGGTTATCAAGTGCATGATTTTCAAAGATGCGGACACCGTTGGTAGCATTTGTCTGGGTAACGCTGAATATATATGGTTTACTAGGCAGCAAAGTGTTCAGGCCGTTTACTCCGGCAACTGCAGCTGAATTTTCCAGGAAATTCAATCTGGCGGCATTAGTAGCCCGGAATTCCATTCCCTGGGCACCACCCACCGCACCGGAGCCGATGATCTCCCTGATGGCATCGTAGGCTGAGCTGCTGGCAACGGCGAAGATAGTAGAGGTAGACGGATCGATGCGGGTTGTTGTAATATCCAGGAAGTCGTCCGTACCGTCGAACACGAGGCTGTAATTGAAGTTCATTCCGCGGGCATCGGTGATGGGCTGACCGGCTACAACGCCCTGTGCGGCATCGTTGCCAAAGTTGCTGAAGTCGCTCCACTTGCTGCCGCTGGACATTCCATCGTCCGCGCGCAGCCAGAATGTAATACCGTCTTTCACGCCGTTCGGCCCTTTGATCATCCTGGCGAAAGTGAAGTAACCGTTGTCCGGCAACAGGTTGCTGTTGATAGCAACAGCGCCGTCCTCATCCATTACATAAGCCGCATCTCCTGTTCCGAAGGTCGCATCCGCACTTACCAGCAGGTAGGTTTGCGCATTACCGCCGGCAAGTTTGATGGTAATATCCTGGTCCGCCCAGTTGGTTTTCTGCGCTTTGAAAATGCGCGCCATCCGGTGATTGATGGTATTGACACCGGTTACCGGGGTCAGGTAAGTGAGGGCACCGTTGTCGTCGCCGAAGCTGAGGAAAGAAAGATCATTGGTGATCTCTGTGGCATTCACCGCATTGGATACCGCAACAGCAGGACCGGTAGCGATCGTAACGATACCAGTTTCCGAGTTCAGGGACTGCTTCTGATACAGCATGCCCCTGTCGTCGCGGCCGATACCGGTGACGCGGCGGGAGTAGGCGCCGCCTTCAGCGGCCTGCCACATGGTAGTGGTGCCATCGCTGGCCAGGTAGTCCATGGGCACATCGATGCCCAGTGTAAGGCCATACCTGAGCGCTATGTAGGATTGTACCTGCTGGCGTTCCACAGCGCTCAGCTTGCGGGAGTACATGACCACCTCGGGAATAGCCCCGTTGAAAACGGCATTGTGGCCGGCTCCTATATAATTGGTGAGCGGCACCGACGCAAAGCTCACTGCATTAACATTTGCCGTTGCAAGTACCTTGCCATCAATACCAGCCGCCCAGTCGTTGGTGGCGCTCCAGATATTCAACATATGCGGGTTGCGCACATTAACCCCGGCAGGGTAAGTAAAGGTGCGCCGCGCAGTGGCGGAACCGAAATATGTAATGTGAATATTGGGGCTCCATGTATATGATGACTGGCTGCTGGCATAAGTGCCGCCAAACTCAAAAGGATAGTTCGGGGTAGTTACGCCGTTATCCAGGTTAGAGAGCTGTACAGAGAATATTTCACCCGCCGTCATGACATTTGCAAACTGCGGCTGTGTGAAATAGTTATTGCCGGGGAAGTTTATGCCAGGATTGAAGTTGAAAGACGCCGGTTTCCATTCTGACACAACTGCAAAGCCTTTAGGCCACACACGACCGGACGGACTCATTTCTTTCCAGCTTGAAACGTTGTTGCCGCCAGTGATGCCGGCATCCGCGCGAAGCCATACTTCCAAACCGGCTGCAACACCAGCGGGTGCCGCCTGTGCGGTGGCGAAAGTAAAGTAAGCGCCGTCCGGCAGCAGGTCGCTATCCACGTTCACCAGGCCACTTTCATCGAGCTGGTAAACATTGTCACCCGCACCGAATGTCGCATCACTGCTCACCAGCAGGTACTTCGTGTTATCCGCTCCCATCAGCGCCAGCCTGATATTGCTCTTCGCCCAGTTGGTACGGTCTATTTTAAAGATACGCGCCGTATGTAGGGTGATCTTGCCCAGGCCGTTGACAGCGGTGGTATAAGCGTCTGCTCCCCCGTTATCGCTGAAAGTAAAGAAAGAAAGATCGTTATCAATATTGGCAGGATTCTCTTTGTTGGAAGGAGCGAAACCCAAACCTGCGGCAATGCTTACATTAGCGCCATCAAGCTGGGAGCGGCTTTGCTTCTGGAGCAAAGTACCGTTATCGTCCCTGCCGATGCCGGTGATGCGCTGGCCGTAACCGACACTCTTGGTAGCGGTCCACATACGGGTGGTGCCGTTGCTGGCGATGTAGTCCGTTGCGGCGCCTGCGGCGTCCCGCAAGGTCAGCGCATATTTCAGGGACAGGTAACTGTTCACCCGAATACGCTCGTCATCAGTCAGGCGCCTGTTGTACAAGATCACTTCGGAAATGCGGCCCTGGAATACCGAGTTGTGCCCAGCCCCGATGGCTGAGTTGATACCAGCCCCCCTGCTGAAAGTAACAGGGAAAGTAGTGCTGCTGCCTACATTTCTGCCGTCGAAGTTCAGCGCCCAGTTGCCCGTTGCGCTCCAGTTATTTAATATATGCGCCCGCTGCATATTGATTGCGCCCAGGGGGAAGCCCGGCCGCGCGTTTGTACCAAAGTGCGTATAGTGCGAGCCGTTACTGTAGTGATAGAACTGTTCTGTAAGATTGGCAGGATCACCACCGAATTCAAACGGGAAGCTGGGGGTGACGGAATTAGCCGCCAGGTTGGAGAACTGCACGGAGAAAACCTCGCCCGCAGCATACGAAGCTGTAATGCTCGGGATCGTAAAATAATTGTTGCCCGCGAAATTAAGGGTCGGGTTATAGTTAATGGAATTTGCCTGCCAGGCAATAATACTCGCAGGAGTGGCTTTGGGCCATTCCCTTTGCACTGCCTGATCCTCCCATTTGCTGACACTGCCGTCAATGGCCGTCACACCCGCATCGGCTTTCACCCATGACTGCAAATCGGCAGATACGCCGCCGGGGAAACGCTGCTGCTTGCCGAAGGTAAAGAAAACGCCGTCGGCCAGGTCGGCGCTGGAAAGCGTAACCGTCCCGTTGCCGCTCAGTTTCAGCTCCCGGGTGATCGTACCGAAATCAGCAGCTGTGCTGATGAGCACGTACTTATCCTGCGATCCGCCATCCAGTTTCAGGGTTACCTGCTGGGTATTATTCCAGGCCGCGGTTTTCTGCACTTTCCAAACACGGCCCATGCGGCGCGTTACATTCACGCCGGTCACCGCCGTGAAATAATTAGGCGTTCCGCCGTTGTCGCTGAACACCAGGAAGGCTTTGTCGTTCGTGAAAGTATTGGCATTCGCGGCGTTAGACGCCACAATGGCATTGCCCAGCGCGATCGTCACAATACCGGTGTCCTGGCTCAGCGACTGTTTCTGGTTCAGCATAGTGCATTCATCGCGGCCAATGCCGGTGATACGCCTGCCGTAACCCGTGTTGCCGGCGGCGGTGTATACCTGCACGGTGCCGTCGCTCGTAATATAATCGGAGGCGCCGTTATTGATCGTAATGCCATATTTCAGCGCCATATAGGATTCTATGCGTTGTACTTCCGCCGGCAGCAGGTCGCGGTTATAGACGAATACTTCCGGCACCATCACTTTTGAAAACTCATTGTTAAATGCACCGCCTATATCCATCGTCCATACGCCTGCGTCGGAAGCGGCGGCGGCTTTCACCACCGCGCCATTGCCCCTGAATTCATATGCGCCGGTAGCGGCCCGCTGGAAAGAATACATCCTGCCTTTGGTACTAATGGCCACGCCTGTATTCAGCCAGGCTTCTGCGAACAGCTGGTTCTCCATGTTAGCATGCCAGCCGAACAGCTTGTTGCCGGTAGAGCTGGTGAACACACGGCCGGTCTGTGTCCCTTCCAGCTCAGCCATACCCATCAGGGTATAAGCGCCGGTAACGCCGGCTGCCGCGGGCACGCGATGAGCGTCGTTGCCGTCATAATAAACAGCGGGATTGAAGTTAACCAGGTTCGTGGTGCCATCCGGGTCGCCCACTACGGTCATATGATTGGCATTGCCGGAAATATCACCCCAGTTCACGCCGTTCACCGCCTGGTCCGCACGGTACCATGCCAGAATGCCGCTGTTCACGCAGGCAGGGCCGGAAAAGGTCATGGGTATGCTGTTGCCAAATTCCGAAGTACCGCAGTTATTGGCGGGTATGCGGAGAGTAGCTGTCCAGAAGCCCAGGCCTGTTGCGCCCGGGCCGGCATTGTAAGGAATGGTATGCGTGGAAGTCCCTGCGGTTACGCCTGTTAAGGTCGTAACATAATATTGCCCGCTCTTTTTACTGGTAGCGGGATCGTTGGCATAAATGTCTATCGTGTATTGCGCGCCTGCCGTTATATTCGGTATGGTGAGCTGCAACTGGTACTGCCCGCCTCCCTGCGGTGTGGACGATACCAGCACCGGCGTCCGGTTGGTGGCGGCGGTATACGTACAGTTGCCCGCGGGGTTTGAAATGCCAATACCGGTATTATTATAAATGGAGTTATTGGTGATGATCACCTTGTTGGGCGCATCATTATTAATACCTGCGCCGCCATTGTCATATACGACGCAACCGGTCACCTGCGCGTCTGTTACGCCTGCTCCGCCATAGAACCAGATGCCATGGTTCGCGTTGTTGATCACCGTATCGCCCGTCAGGTCGAAATCAGAAACGGCATTGGCGCCGTTGAGCACAATGCCGGAACGTTTGCTGTCCCTAAAAGAAGAATTAATAATGTCTACATTGCTTCGTGCGAAGTTGCCACCAAATTCAATTCCATCATTATTATTGGTGAACTTTGAATTGGTCAGCTGGAAGTTGGTCGCCGCGCCGGTTGCGAGTATCCCGTCGCTTTCAAATTGATTAAAAGAAACGTTGTCGATAGTGACGTTGGATGCAGCGCCGATAAAATATATCCCGTAATCCGTCTTATCCGTATTGGCGATCTTCTCGCCGTCCAACACAGAATTGCGGATGGTAAAGCCGTTTACCGTGGTTTCGAACCTGATATGGGTGGAACCCGGGTGAAGCCCGGGCTTATCGTTCCCCATCGTCATCTGGTTCATCGTGATATTGGTGGCTGCACCGTTGAACCAGATGTTGTGAATGTCGTTCTCGTTTATATTTACCGTATCGAGGGTAACAGCATTCGTAGTATTATCGAAGCGGATAGGATAATCCCCGCCGTCAGGCCCGGCTACGGCATACATGTCCACTGTAAACCTGTTCAGCTCTATATTGGTGTTCACGAAATCGCTGTAAAAACCCAAAGACAGGCCGCCGTAAAGTGAGTCGATCGTCACATTACGGAACATGATGTTGTTGGCTGTTTCCACCGCGCCCGCAGTATTGTCCAGCACAATAGCGTTCCTGAAACCGCTGATGTTGGAGTTCGTCAGCGTCCACCCGTTCACCGACGCATCGCGGAATACGATAGCTTCCTCTCCGCGGGCATTTCCCGCGGTGCTCAACTGGATATTATCCATCACCAGGTTCGTATGCATCCCCGCCTCAAAATAAAAAGCCCGCCCGATATGAGGACTGGGGCCGGTAGGCTCCACATCCGTTGAATAGATATTTTTTATCGTCAGGTCGGTGGTTGCCCCCCGCATCCGCATGAATGAATTCAGGAAGTTGCCCACGGTACTGAACGACCGGATGTTCTCAATGGTGATCCCGGTCCGGTTGGGAAAGATGTCGACATTGATGCCCCCGTTATTCTGTATCGTAAAGTTCCGGACCGTTGTATTGTCCGCATCGATCGCAAATGGATTGACAGCAATGTTGCTCCCGGTACAAAACAGTGTGATCTTGTTTTGCCCGTCGATGGTCAGCGTATTCGCCGTAATGGCAGGAAAACCACTGCTTAGCGTGATCTGCCCATGTACATTAAATACGATGGAATGAGGCCCTGCCCCCGCGGCATTCGCATCCAGGATAGCCTGCCGGAAAGAGCCGGGGCCGGCATCGTTGGTGTTGGTTACGGGAAAGGTGTCTGCCATCGCGGTGGCGGTCATCGAAATGCCAAACAGTAAAAGCATGAAACGTTTACAGCTTTTGCTGAAAGATCTCGCATTCGGATTGGGTGCATTCAAGCGGAACATGATACTGAGCTTTGAGTAAAGAAGGGGTGCCCGGCCTGCTCTTCTCTGCAGCCTGCCAGGAAAGGCTCTCCGGGAGAACCTTAGTTATGCATATTCAGATATGGTATTACTTAAAGTAACTAATACACCATACAGTCCTGTACAATTCACGTACACGATATTTCAAAAGGAATGTGATGGAAGGTAATAGTAGCAGTGTTCGGGTATTCGGGATACGCATAGCGGGTTTCGGGTAAAAAGCTCCCATAGGAAAAGGTTAATGTTAGATGGTTAGGATACGATTAAAGTCCTGGTCAATTCGCCCGGGGGTTTCGCACGCCCGGAAACAGTATGTGTAAAAGTAAATCAATAGGTACTACCTGCTTATAGTAAATTCCCCTACTACCTTGTAGGATTAATACTACAATCAAAAAGGGTTGCCTTTTTGTGGCAGCCCTTATAATATTTTTTATACCAGACCCGGGTTATATGGCCCTGAACACCACGATCCCATTGTGCCCGCCAAAACCGAATGTATTGCTCATCGCCACTTTCACTTCCTTCTCATAAGCCGATTGCAAAACGATCTGCAAACCCACCGGGATATGCGGATCAAGATCCGTGGTATTGATCGTGGGTGGAATAAGGCTTTCGGTGATGCTTTTAACCGCCGCGATCGCTTCGATAGCGCCTGCCGCACCCAGCAGGTGGCCTGTCATGGATTTGGTGGCGCTGATGTGCAGCTGGGAAGGATTTTCACCAAAGGCGCGGGTGATGGCCGCTATTTCACTCAGGTCGCCCACGGGAGTGGACGTTGCGTGCGCATTGAGATAATGTACGTCTTCAGTATTAAGCCCTGCATCTTCCAGTGCAAATTTCATCGCCTGGAATGCGCCCAGCCCTTCGGGGTGCGTAGCAGTCATATGATAAGCATCGGCTGTCATAGCCGCGCCGGCTACTTCCGCGTATATTTTCGCCCCTCTTGCTTTGGCGTGTTCGTATTCCTCCAGTATCAACGCGCCAGCACCTTCTCCCATCACAAACCCGTCGCGGGCCTTATCAAAAGGCCTTGAAGCCGTGGCCGGATCATCGTTCCTGACAGACATGGCTTTCATGGCACAGAAACCTCCGATGGACGCAGGTGTGATCGGCGCTTCGGAACCGCCGGTGATCATTACTTTGGCTTTGCCCAGGCGGATGTAATTCAGCGCATCCATGATAGCCGTGTTCGACGTAGCACATGCGGACACAGTGGTGTAATTGATGCCCATCAGCCCATATTTGATAGAGATCATCCCGGACGCCATGTTCGTGATAAGACGCGGTACAAAGTAAGGGCTGAAGCGGGGATTATAGCCGCCTTCCACATACTCCGTCACCTGCTCCTCGAACGTTTGCATACCACCCTGCCCCGAGCCCCAGATAACGCCTGTATCAAAAGGGTTCATACTACCGAAGTTCAGCCCGGAATCAGTGATCGCTTCCGCCGCGGCCGAAAGCGCGTATTGTGTGAACGGGTCCGTTTTACGAAGCTCCGCTTTATCCAGCGCCAGCGAGGGATCATAATCACGCAGCTCGCAGGCAAACCTGGTCCTGAACTTGCCCGCATCGAAACGGGTAATTGTGGCTGCGCCGCTTTTACCTGCCGCGAGGTTTTCCCAGAAGGTCGCAACATTGTTCCCAAGCGGCGTGATAGCGCCCATACCGGTAATGACAACTCTTTTCATACGATCATTTATTTATGCGCCAAGGTCCTCCAGCAATTGCCGGCTGATCCGGTTAAATGCCGAAGGGCCTAACACCCGTGATAATAATAAGGAAGATTGGAGATTGGAGATCACGAGCAACGCCCTGTCTCCCGCATCGCCTTTGAACCGGAAACGTTTGTGTTTCCTCCCCTGCTCCAGGCAGCCCGTCATCCACTCCAGGATAGTAGCAGCCATCTGCTGTACTTTTTGCTGCATTTCCGGGCTCAGGGTCTCATAGTCCGGCGCAAGCGAGCCCATCAGGCACACGTTACCATTGTTGCAGTGTTTGCGGAACACGCCGCAGAATTTAATGAGCTGTTCATCTTCCGGCAGTTTTTTCCATTTGGCGGAATTCTCCTCCAGCGATCTCAGTTCTTTGTCCAGCACCTCCATCCCCAGGTCCGATTTTGTCGGGAAATGATAGTGAATGGCGGCGTTCTTTACCTGTAAAGGATCTGATATATCCTTATAACTAAAGGCGTTAAAACCTTTCACCCGGATAAGTTTGTCCGCAAGGGATACAATTTTCTCCTTTGTTTCAGACATAAGATAAACATTAAAACGGATGCAAAGTTACTTACTTAGTAGTAAGTAAACAAATAAAAGAAAGACCGCCCCAGGGGAGAGACGGTCTTTTATGTTTTAATACATTTTTGATCAGGCGATCGTAATGTGCAAAGTTTCATTCTCACGGATGCGGATGGAAGAAGGGAATACCAGGCGGGTGCCGTCTTCGTTCCTTTCCAGGCTGGCTTTTACGATGGCACCTCCGAGTTTTACGATGGCCGTTTTACCGGCGGCGGCACCCAGGCTGATCTCATTCAGTTGAAGGGAACCGTACTTCAGGATAAGCGTATGGATTGCCAGGTTACCGGCCTTTTTCCGGACATAAGTCCCCCATCCTTCCGCTACAGTGAAGGGCGCTTTAAAATCAGCATTTTTGCCCAGCTGAGGGGCAAAACGGATATAACCTTTCGGCCCGTGATATTCAAAACCGCAGGCGGAAATAAATGTACCGTAACTGGCCATCGCGCGGGCGTAATGATCGCTGCATTCTATTTCGTTGAACGGATTTCTTTTGGCACCGTGATACCGGTCGTGGATCGCTTTTGTAAGCACCAACGCTTCGTCCGTCATGCCTTCCGCCATCATATGGCTTGCTACCTGGTGCTCGAAGCCGGACATACATTCGTGGAAATACCCCAGCTGCCAGGTCACGTTTTCTCCGAAAGGTTTGGACTCGTTATGCGGATTGGTGTTCATGATCATTCCACCTTCCCCTTCCACAGCATAGGGCCGGCCACCCGTATGCGTTTTGATGTAAGGCCCCACGTCGGGTGTAAAGTTGTATTTCCAAAGGGCGCGCAGCGCGGAGCGTGTTTTTTCTTTGTCCCACAGCCTGCCCAGGCCTGCCTGCCAGGCCCAGCTCTGGCCATACACCTGGTCTATGTGGCAGGTGTTGTATGAGCCCAGTTTTTTCCTGCCTTGCACGGCATCCGGCCGGTGAATAAAATATTCGCCGTTAAACAGTTGGTCCATATTGCGGCAGCCTTTGTCCACATATGTTTTGCAGGTCGCGGCAAAATCGTTGTCATTCATTTCTTCCGCCATACGCTGGGCGGCTTTTGCCGCGGCGATACACAGGCCCGCGATCCATGCTATTTCACCTTCCCATACGGCATCCAGGGTGTTTTCCATCGGGGTATCCGTGAGGCCGTCTCCGTTCTTATCCTGGGCCAGCATAAAACGTACTGCCTTTTTGGTGTTCTCCCAGTTCCTGCGGAGGAAGCCATCGTCCGCGCTCATCTGGTGCTCGCGGTACATGCGGAGGATCGAGCCTGCCTGCCCGTCTATCGCGGGGCGGGATTCATATTCCGCGCGGAAGATGATGCCGCCGTTGTCTTCCATGGCCAGTCCCAGGTCTGTACGTTCCCTGCAGTCCCTTTCCAGGGAAGGGAATATCCTGCCCATGGTTTGCGCGTATTGCCATACGTGCGTACAGGTGCCTTCGCACGCGTTTACGCCCTCCCAACCCCAGAAACGGCCGCTGCCAAAGCGGTAGGTGTTGGCTGTGGCAAGTGTGCCGATATTAAGAAATGTTCTTTCGAGGAACCAGTGCGGCAGCGTGGAATCGTAAAAGGTCTGGTGCCAGCGCAGTGTTTGTTCCCACAGTTGCGGGTTCGCGGCAATATATTTACCGGCTTCCGCCGCGTTGGTGAACTTTGTGCCGTAATAATATCCTTTCCCTGTATCCTTAAGTTTTGCTTCCAGTTTTGGAAAAGGCTGGTTAAAATGCCAGCTCAGCGCATACTTCGCCTGCAATGATCCGCCTGCGGCCAATGTCTGGACAGGCGCGCAAACAGAGCCAGTCAGCTTTTCTGAAACATCCGCGGTAGCCACATCATTGCCGGGAGTTGTGAAAAACGCGGGCGTAACCGGCCATGGTGAGGCATTGGTATCCGGCTTTCCTCCCGCGCCCAGGTATAGTATGCAGGTGGAACCGTCGTCTGCTTTGGTTTTCTCCGGTTGCGCCGTATACTTAAAATCCGAATAAACGCCGCTGTATTTGTCTCCGGAAACAATGGCATTGCGCCTGCTTCCTTCTCCTTCTTTTGCCGTGATCTTTCTCGCCCCGTTTTCCAGCCAGCCGGCCACCGTTACCGTCGCCGGCACGCTGCCGCGGTTGCGCACGCTGATGTCGTACATGGAAGCAGGAAGCGATGAATTGTCCGCATCCAGCGGGATAAATATACCGCCCGCTTTTACCGTCACTTCAAGGGGAAAGTCTTTGCTGATATACCGGATATTCGCCACCGGATAGGTGGCTTCAAAAATGATCTCGTCCCAGTCTTCTTCCTTCAGTTCTTTGATGATCTTTTTTCCGTTCACTTCCACCTGGATGGCAAAGCCCTGCTCCAGCACCCGCTTGTTCGACGCAATGGCGGGCTCAACGTAAGAAGCGCCGTCGCGGTTGCGTATCTTTCTTTCACTGCTGCCGTCATTCCACAATATCGTTTTGGGGTCAATGCCTTCGCGCTCATCGTTGTACACGCTCCAGAGCCAGAGCCTGCCGTCGCCACCGAGGTACACGGTACCCGCGTGCAGGCCGCCCGCTGGCATGCCGATATACTTCAGCTCGTTTTTGGTTTTCAGGTATGCGGTAGGCAGTCCCCGCTGGTAGAGCGACTTCACCCATGCGGCATCCAGTTTTTTATCCGCCGGAATGTTGTGCAAAGGATACCGCTCCGCTCCCGGCAGCCAGCCTTTCGCCCATGCGGGCATTTGCAGGCTGAGCAGGCCGGCGGCTGAAACCGCTGTCTGTGTAATAAATTTTCTTCTGTGCATATTGCCGGTTCGGGTTTTATGATGAATGGTGAATGGAAGATCTGTTCACCGTTCAGCAACAATAAAAAGTAAATTAACGCTTATTCATACTCCGCGGAAAAAACAACCGGCTGATCATTACACCCGTGGCAAACAAAATCCCTGTAGCGTGGCTCATAACGTACTGGCAGCCTTCTCCTGCGGTCATTACGCGGCAATGTAGGCATATATCCTTCTAACCCGCAACTTTCAGGCAATATACCGGCATAAAATGATAAAATAACATGCCTGTCAGGTGTCCCGTTTCAGGCTTCTCACCACCTTTATTGAGCCATGGTGTCCTGGGGCTGGAACCACCGGCAGTTCCTGGAATCAGCCGAAGAGCCGCTGCCCGCACTACGCGCCGGCATTAATGCTGAAATGCTTTTACCAGCACCATCGTACAGTTGGCGGTAGCGCGTTGGCGGATACTTTTCAACGGCTGGTATTCCGGGTCGTTGTAACAGGTCATGGCCGCTTCTTCCGAAGGGAATTGGATGATCGCGTTCATTTTCCTGGGCGCTCCTTCCACCGCAATGCCTTCCGTATCGGAGGCGAGCACTTCAGCGCCGTATTTCCGCAGTAAGGCCAGTACACCGGGCGCGTACCGGGCGAACAATTCAGGGTCGGTAATGTCGTAAGCATTGATATAATAGACTGTCATAACACATGGTTTTATGTTCCCTCAAAACTACCCTTACCGTCCCGCAATGGCTTAAGGAAACCTGCTATTTTCAGGATGCCATAAAAAAAGGCTGAAGTTACACCTCAGCCTTTTCTCCGTACAAGGGCATCACAGCCTGCTGTGATACATATACCAGTTGGTTTCCCAGTTTTCCCCGCCATCTTCAGAAAATGCCTGGCTCCACACCGGATGCTGCGGGTCTGTAGCATCCCAGGTGAACCGTACGTCTACTTCCTGCCCGCGAAGGACGTCTTTGCCGTAGAAGGTGCCGACGCCGCCGCTAAAACAACCCTGCACAGGCGTGTCCAGCGTGCCGGTATTACTGTCCGACCAATAAATGCTCCAGAGACGGGTTTGAGGGTCAAAAAGACGAAGGGTGAGGCCGGCAAACGGCTCATCGTTGATGAGGGCGCCCCATTGGCCGAAATTGCCCAGGCCGTTGAGGACTTTAATAACTGTGTCTGTTGCTGTAAACTCTTCCCATTCAGTGCATTGCTGCAGGCGGGTTTTCAGTTTCCGGTTCCGGATGCTCCAGTTGCCGGTGAAAAAATCGAAATCCGAAGCGGATGATGTTGGCTGGCCGGGCAGGGGCGTGGCGCCTGCTTCCTGGCGTTGGGGGTTGATACTCATAGATGAAAAAGATTAGGATACAAAATAAAGGGGGGTGCATGACAACCCTGTGTCAGCAGGCACCTGCTTCCCGGTTATTTTTCTTTGAGCCCCATGTAATGTTTCCGTTCTTTTTCTCCCAAATGTTCAATGGCATACCGTAAAGCGGTCCTGGGCATGGTAGCAGCGTACTGGTCCAGGAAAAGCAGCAGTTCCTGCCGGTGGCGGCTTTTACCCGCTTCCCTGATCCATCCGCCCACAGCTTTCTGCACCAGGTCGTGCCGGTCATGCGCCAGCATCGCAGCAATTCTGAAGGTGTCCTCCACTTCACCCTGCCGGATAAAATAAGCGGTAGCGGTGATGGCGGTGCGGCGCTCCCACTCGTTTTTTGATTTTGCCAGTTTTGCCAGCACGGCGCGGGGTTTATCGAAGAGGTAACGGCCGATGACAAACTGGGCGGCAAGGTCCACCAGGTCCCAGTTATTGATGCGGTCGTGGCGTTTGAGGTACAGGTCGTAAAGTTCTTTGCGGCGGCTTTCGGGGGTTTTATTATTGCGGCCCTGTTTGTCCATAATGCTGAGGGCGCCCGCGCGCACTTCGTGAACGGGGCTTTGCAGCAGTTTGTCCAGCTCCGCCGGGGGCATGGCGATGAAAGCTTTGGCAAGGGCGAACAGCTGGCCCATGCGGATGCCGATGAACTGATCGCCTTCATCCTGTTTGAAATAACGCATCAGTTTGTCGCGTTCTGTGGGCGAAATGTATGGCTGCATTGCTTTTACAAAGTTGTCCGCCGTGGCTTCCTTTGGTACATCCGGTATGCGGATGGCCGGAGGCGCGGGTGTTTTCCGGAGCCCGGAAATGTCCGACCTCGCGGAAGCGGTTTTCTTCGGGCTGGCAGTAGCGGGAGTGGCTTTTTTCACGGCAGCCTTAGCGGGAGTAATTTTCTTCGCGGCGGATTTCTTCACCGCCGGTTTGGCGGGAGCCGTTTTCTTCGTGGCGGATTTTGCAGCGCCGGCGGTTGTCTTTTTCATTTGAGGCAAATATGGGTGAAGCAATACAAATGTATGCCTCCTTCCTCAGATCACCGGGGGCTGTTACGTCTTTCATAGGGGCTATTGCGACATCATTTACCCGGATATCCGATCATCCTGTAAAACTGCTCCCGGTATGATTCAGACAGTGGGATTTATCTCATTTATTGTTCCCTTGCAGGGCCCGTGCCTTCGGATGTCATGATCACCCGCCTGATAGTGCCGTCTGTATTAAAGTACAGCCGGTCTATACACACGGAGCGCCGGAAACTGTCACCACCGGGCAGGCCGCCGTTGTGATAGATAAAATAAGTAGCGCCTTTATAGCCCAGGATAGCGGGGGAATTGGTCTGGCAGTTGCCCGCCAGCTCGTTTACAATACCTTTGAATTCCCAGGGGCCATGTATGCTCCTGCCCATGGCATAGGCCACTTTTTCGGGGAACTGGTAGCCGTACAACAGGTAATACCAGCCGTCGCGTTCATGTATCCATGTGCCTTCGGAAAACTCGGGCAGGGCAATATTCCGGATGGGCCCGTCCAGCTCGGTCATGTTTTCTTTCAGCCGGGCATAATAACACTGGCCATTGCCCCAGAAAAGATAAGCCTGCCCGTCCGTATCAATGATCACGGAGGGATCAATGTCATCCTTGTCACTTTCACCGGGCGTCATGTCGTTGCTCACCAGGGCGGAGCCGCGCGCATCTTCAAACGGCCCTTCCGGCCTGTCCGCCACCGCCACACCGATCGCTTTGCCGGGAATGGTGTTATGTTCCACCGCTACATACCAGTAAAAACGGCCGTTGCGGGATATGACCTGCGAGGCCCAGGCGCCTTGTTTCACCCATTCAAAATCAGCGGCGCGCAGGGGTACGGGGTGTTCTTTCCAGTTCACCATATCCGTGGATGAAAAACAACACCAATCGTGCATCTGGTAATTGTATTCGCCTTCGGGCGTTTCGTCGTGGCCGGTGTACAGGTACACGGTGCCTTCATGTACGATGGCAGCGGGGTCCGCCGTGTATTTGTGCCTGATCACCGGGTTGCCGGGAGAGATATACGGTTTCATGTTTACCAGGCCCGCAAAAAAGAGGCCATGGCGGTAACAGCCATACGCATACCGCCTTTGTAATTAAACCATTATCCGTTATTTTTATATATCCCCTCACCCAAAAACCGCTTCATGGATTCATTTGCGCACATCAAAGTGATCCTCGGCATCTTGCTGGGCCTCAGCATCAGGCAGCTGCTGAACGGCGCCATCAAACTGGTACAACACCCGGACCGCAATCCTTTTTACTGGGTGCATTTTACCTGGTCTTTTTACATATTCCTGCTGATGGTGCATTTCTGGTGGTGGGAATGGCATCTTACCCGCATCACCCACTGGATGTTTCCCGAATACTTTTTTATCATCATTTACATTATCGTGTACTACGTCATATGCGCACTGCTGTACCCGGATGATCTCAAGGACTACACGGGTTTCCGGGACTATTTTTATTCCCGGAAAAAATGGTTCTTCGGGTTGCTCGGGGCGAGTTTTGTGCTGGATGTGATAGATACGCTGATGAAGGGTGTGGATTATTACCGGCATTTTGGCCCGGAATACCCCATCCGCAATTCGGTGCATTTTGTACTGTGTATAATAGCGATGTTCACGAACAATCCAAGGTTTCACGGCATACTGGTGATTGCATTCCTGTTGTACGAGGTGTCGTATATCCTGCGGTTATTTATCAATCCCTGATGTAAAAATTTATATCTTGGGGTGAATAATTATCCCTATGCGTTATCTTTTATTTTCCATGCTCCTGTTTGCCTCCTGCAACAGCGCGCCAGAACAGCAGCAAAATGAATGTGAACAGTTCAGGAACGGTGAATTCTGGTACCAGCACGAAGGTCAGAGCCGTTATAGCATCATCAGGAAAGATTCTATACAGCAGGAAATAGAGCATACCAGTGGCAAAATGGTCACCCTTTCCGTGAAATGGATCAGCCCCTGCGAATACGAGCTGAGATATATCTCTTCCATGCCTGCGGAGCCTGATTCCGTACAGGCCGCACAGAAAGCCATGGTGCTGAAAACCACCATTACCAGGACGGGCGAAGACTTCTACGAATATTCTTCCCGGGCGGAGGGGGCAGATTTTGTACTGAAAGGCACCCTGCGCCGTCTCAAAAAATAAAAGCCCTCCCGGCAACCGGAAGGGCTTTTCAGCAGTACAGTTATTTTCCTACACGGTTTTGATCACGCCCCTGAAGAAGCCTGCCGATTCGGCAATGCCCGGCAACGGATCGTTCATGTCTTTTTCATACTCAATGCTCGCAACACCCGCAAATTTCACTTTCTCCATAGCTTTCACCAGGCCCGCAAAATCTATCACGCCACGGCCTATTTCCGTTGCTTTGCCTTTGTTGGATGCCTCAGTCACATCCTTGATGTGCAGGTCGAAAATACGGCCTTTGTATTCACGGATAGCTTTACCAGGCTCTTCTCCCGCCCTCATGGCATGCCCGATGTCCAGGCAGATGCCCATGCGGGGATCGCGGCTTTTGATGAGATCGTATACGTTTTTCGGGCCGGGGTAGAGTTTGTCTTCCGGGCCATGGTTGTGAATCGCGATACGGATATCATACTCCTTCACTTTCTTTTCGGTATAATCCAGCAGTTCCGGGTTTGGCACACCCACGATCAGGGGCACGCCTACGCGTTTGGCATATTCAAACGCTTCGTCCACCGCTTTTTCGGTTTTCATATAGATCACCCCTACGGCATATACTTTGATCTCCGCGGCGGCGAACAGGTCCAGCACCTCTTTGATCTTTTCCGGGCTGGCGTTCAGCGGCAGGTGAATATCTTTTACAGAGATGAATTTGATGCCCACGCGTTTCATCATGGCAATGGCCTTTTCCAGGTCAAATTTGGCAAAGGTATAGCCGGCCATCCCTACAGGGAAACTCTCAGGCGCCATTTTAGTTGTATAGCCCGCCCTGGCCAGGACTGGCGAAACCGTGGTTGCAGCCACGCCCAGTGCGGCATTCCGGAGGAAACTCCTTCTTGAAGACATATTATAACTGATTTGATGGTGACCCAAGTTGGTCATTTTTCTGATTTTTTTCTTAAAAATATTGACGGCCGGTAATTATCTTAAGCGGCTCTTGTTTTATACAACAGCCGTAGCCCACTGCCGTGGCCATTTTCCCCATAACATTTGCCGCAATACCCCCTCCTCCGGCCCGGCAAAAGGGCTTAACTTTAATAAAAAACCGGCTTATGTTTAAAGACACCAAGGCATTCAGCGGTTTCTCCGTGAATGACATCAAACAAGCAAAACAGTTCTACGGGCAAACGCTCGGCCTCAATGTGGAAGATGGCGACATGGGAACACTGGCCATTAAGATCAACGGCGGCACGAACATCATGGTTTACGAGAAACCGAACCACGAGCCCGCGACTTTTACTATTCTCAACTTCCCGGTAAAAGACATCGAACAGGCAGTGGACGGCCTCACGAAAAAAGGCGTTCGTTTCGAACAATTTGAAGGCGAACTGAAAACGGATGAAAAAGGAATATTCCGCGGCGAAGGGCCGCTGATAGCATGGTTCAAAGACCCCGCGGGCAACTTCCTTTCCGTATTGCAGGAAGCAGAAAAATAACAAATGCAGGAAGCCCCGGAAACAGGGCTTCTTTTTTAATTGCTGTCAGACACTGTAATAAGGTTAATGGAGTATATATCTTTTCTGCGCCACGCCTCCCACAATACCCAGGCCGTTTTGAATATTGTTGTATACGATAACTTTTTCAGACAAAGGGTCTTCGTTTATGTCCTGCGCAAGGTACAAACTGTGCAGGTAGTTGTAACTGTGATAAGTAAGCGAAGTGACTTCCAGCATAACCTTATCGTTATTTAAGATCCCAAAGGTCGCCCTCAGCGTAAACCGCGGGCTACGGCCGTTATACAAAGCATCATCTGTAAAGTATTCGGACTGTATGGGATCCGAAAAGAGCCCCAGCGCCGTTTCCTCCGATTCAAAATATTGCTGTGTCAGAACGGTACGAACCTCCCCGGAGTTGTCTGTATAGGTCGTGAGGGTGAACAGCCTGATGCGGTAATAATTCCGCTCTGCCGGGTCATCTTCCAGCTTCACGGTCACCGTCAGTTTGCCGGACGATTGGTCCACGGGTGAAACGGCCAGTTTCATATCGCCTGTCTTCACGCTGTCCGGTACCCTGTCCGAGCCTTCCACCTCCCCGTAATCAGGCACAGCGGCCGTACAGCGGTATGTCGCGCCGGGCTTTGCCTTGATAGTGCTTTTAAAATAGTTGAGGCCGTTCATCCTGAAGGCGGTCATATTTTCCCTGAACACACCGTCCTCATACAGCCCGACTGTGGCATCGAGGGTATCCCGGGTACCGCCGCTACCCGTGAGGCGGCCGGATAGTGTTACTCTCGCCACCATGATGCTGTCTTTGTTCATCAGCAGGTTCAGCACCAGTTTGTTCGCTTCCTCCGGGATGGGGATGGTGATCTTTTTTTCGCAGCTGCTGGCCGCCAGCACCAATAATATCAGAATAGTCAAACGCATGATCAGAATTTTAAGCTGTAAGAAAAACTGGGCATAAAAGGCAATAACACATCGCCCGTCAGCTCAACGCTGGAACTGTGCTCCGAATATTTATTCACGTAATAAAAGAACGGGTTCTGCTGGTTGTAAGCATTCAGCACACTGATGTTCCAGGTGCGTACATTGCCGTTCTTTTTTTCTTTGATGAAACTGATACCGAGGTCCAGCCGGTGATAGGCTTCTATACGTACATTGTTCCGGCTGTTGATACGTTCCACGCGCGGCCTGTTGATATTGCCGGCGTCCGGCGTCAACGGCCCGCTTATTCCCTCATATTCCGCCACGGGGATGGTGAAAGGTGCCGCCGTCTGGTACGTCCATGCACCGGACAGTTCAATGTTTTTCCGCAGCCTGTAAGCCGCTACAATGTGCAGGTCGTGACGGCGGTCGTATTTGTAAGGGAACGGTCTTCCGAAGTTCACGTCGGGAACATTCCTTTCGGACCATGCCAGTGTATAACCAAGCCAGCCCGTAAGCCTGCCGGTTTTTCTCTGTAGCAGCAGCTCCAAACCATACGCTTCTCCCGTGCCGGACGCCACCTGTTCCTGCCAGGTATCGCCCTTGCTGCTGGTCAGGTAGTCCGCCCCTTCGCGGTATTCGATCACGTTGTGCATCTTTTTGTAATAGGCTTCCGCCGAGAACTCGAAGCGGTTGCCGAATAAATTACGTGAAAGCCCGAGCGCATACTGGTCCGCCTGCTGCGGTTTGATCTTTTGGGTAGCGGGCACCCAAAGGTCCGTGGGTAGCGACACGGAATTGTTCGCCAGCAGGTGGATGTATTGCGTCATGCGGGTGTAGGATGCTTTCAGGCCCCAGTCCCAGGGCAGCAGATAACGCATGCTGATGCGTGGCTGCAGGCTGTGATAAAAACTGTTCTGCACCATAAAAGCGCTCCAGTGCAGGCCTGCATTCAGCTTCAGGCGGCGGGTTATTTCCCAGTCGTCCTCCGCGTACAGGTCTATCTCCGATGCATGGATGTTCCGGTTGTTGTTCATGGAATCCAATGTCACGGCATTGTTGTCTGTCTGCCGCGTGCGCAGCGTGCCCGGCGTGAATACGCGGAACATATACGCAGCGCCCATTTTTATGGAATGTGCTGGTGCGGGGCGGTAATCAAAATCTGTTTTTGCGCCGTAGTCCTGTATGCCTGAATTCAGCTTCAGGAGGTTGGTAGTGATCTCATTCCCGTACTTATCTTCCGAATAGACGCTGGTATTAAACTTATACCGGCTGCCGATCAGCATGGTGTTGGAAAACAGTTTCGGGGAATAGATGTGGTTCCACCGCAGTGTGCCCGTCAGGTTGCCCCATTGCATGCCCAGGTCTGAAATATTGTATACCTGCGAAGGGTCGATGCCGGTAGGGGTGTATTTTTCGAGTATCCGCAGCCTGTCCTTTCCCGTGTAAAAGCTGAAATACAGTTGGTCCCTGTCGGAAAACTGGTGATGCAGCTTGGCATTCAGGTCATAAAAGTACAGGCTGAATTTCTCCGGGCCGTCCGCTGCATTTTTGGCTATGGGCGTGATGATCAGGTCCGGGTAAGAGCGGCGGCCGGATACCACGAAAGATGTTTTGCCTTTTTTTAAGGGGCCTTCGACCGTTAGCTGGGTGGACAATAGCCCGACGGAGAAATCGCCGTGAACTTGGTTCATATCGCCGTCTTTGGTGGATACGTCCACCACGGATGAAAGCCTGCCGCCATAACGCGCGGGGAATGCGCCTTTGTAAAGCGTTACGTCTTTCAGCATGCTGGTATTAAAGGTGGAGAACACGCCCAGCAGGTGCATGGGATTATACAGCGGCGCTCCATCCAGCAGGATGAGGTTCTGGTCCGGTGTGCCGCCGCGCACCAATAGCGCGCTGGTAGCTTCGGTCCCCTGTTTAACGCCCGGCAGCATCTGCAAGGCCTTAAACAGGTCAGGCTCCCCCAGCAGCCGCGGAAGCGCACGCACCTGCCGGGCCGGCAGGTTGATGGCGCTCATCTGCGAGGTTTCCTGGATCCGCTGCGTGCGCCCCGACCTTATCGTGATCTCTCCGAGTTGCCTGCTGCCGCTTTGCAGGCGGAAATTCACGCGTTTGTCTTCCCCAAGGGCTATGACGGTATCCAGCCGCTGATAACCGATGTAGGAGATCTGCACCTGTATGGAATCGCCTGGCAGCGTCAGGCTGTAAAAACCGTAATTGTTCGTGGTGGTACCTGCCTGCTCACGCGGCGCGGTTAGCGATACACCGATCAGTTTCTCCCCCGAAGCCGCGTCTTCCACAAATCCGCTGAGCGTGCCGCTGAGTTTTGTGCGCGGGCCAATGAGGATGTTACCCGCCTTTCGTTTATAAATAAGAGACGTTCCTTCCAGCAGATCTTTGAGAATCGTCTCCAGCGGAACTTCCTTGTAAGTGCGCGCTTTTACGCTGATGTTTTTTATGCGGGTGTACTCGTAGGATAACGGGATCTTACTTTCCTGCTCCAGCAGTTTCAGCGCGGCTTCCAGCGTGGTGGCGGGAATGCTGATGCTGAGCTTCGGATTGGATTGGGCAGTTGCCCAGAGCCAGCTGAGTAATAATAAAGAGGTTAAACGATAACGCATAGTTCGGATTTAAAAGTACAGGCATGGTTTCCCCCACCGCTTTTCAGCGGCCTTTCATGGTATATAAAAAATTAATGAATGATTATTGTCCTTTGATGATCACCTTGCCGTTCACGATCGTGTATTCCAGCCCGCTGATGTCTTTCAGCATCTCCAGCACTTCTTCCGCCGTGGCCTGCCTGCCGGCGTGCAGGTTAAAACGGTAAGGCGCCATGATGGTTTCGTCATATTCCACCTCCAGGCCATACCGGTTCTCCAGGATGCGCGCTACTTCGGCAAAGGATACATTGTTCAGCAAAAGGTTTCCGTTTCGCCAGTCTTCCCGCGGGCCTGCAGTTTTGCGGGTGTTATGCGTTTCGGTTTCGTATACGATCTGTTCGCCGGCTTTCAGGATGCCCAATACTTTATCGCTACTGTCAGACACCTGCACGGCGCCGGATTCCACCGCTATCTGCACGTCCCTGAGCCCGCTGTAAGCCTTTACCGTAAAGGCCGTTCCCAATACTCTCACCTGTATGCCCGGTGTCGTGCTCACGATAAAGGGATGTTCCGTTTCTGTTAAAACGGAGAAATACACCATCCCGTCCGTCAGCTCCACTTCACGGCCCGCGTTCCCGAAGTCCTGCCGGTAACGTACTTTACTCCCGGGCTCCAGCCACATCACAGACTGATCCGGCAATTGCACTTTCATCACCCCTTTGCCCGCGGGAGCTGTTACTTCCGCATAGCCGCCCGGCCTTTCGGTACCGGTGCGTGCCAGGAAAAACAAACCCGTGGCCAGCAATACCAGCACCGCGGCGGCCGCCTGCCAGTAAATACTTCGCGGGGGTTTTACAACCCGGAGTTCCGTCACTTCTGCCGCTCCGGTTCCCTTCTCCTCCGTTATCACATCAAATATCCCCGCCTTCAGCGCACTTTTCACCGCAGCTTTTTCGCCCGCATCCTGCCATACCGCACCCTTTTCAGGGAAAGCGGCATACCATTCCTCCAGTACCGCCCTTTCCTCCGGGGTGGTAATGCCGAGCGCGTGCTTCTCCAGCAGCGATTGCAGAATATGCTCTTCGGGTCTTTTCATGTGCTGTTGTGTAATAGACAATCCTTAAAATGGGTAAGTACTATGCGGAGGAAAAAATTATTCTATAAAAAAGTTCCCCAGCCCTTCACGCAGTTTTTTCAGCGCCCCGGAAAGCTGGTTCTTAACGGTTTGCGGGGATATGGAGCGTTTCTCCGCGATCTGTTGGATACTGAGGCCATGATCCCTGCTGTCTATAAACACCTCCCGCATCTTTTCAGGCAGGCGTTCCAGCTCGCGGCGGTAACTGGCCCGGAGGTCCGCCCCGGCCATGGATTCTTCGGTGGAGTGAGTGATCTGCGGCAATTCCCGCCCTGCCAGCAGGCGGTATTTTTCCCTCGCGTCTTCCGATTTCAGGTAATTGAGCACCTTAAAACGTACGGCGGCGCGCAGGTATGCCGCCACGGATTCGTTGATCGCTATCTGTTCCCTTTTCCGCCAGCAATAAATAAACACCTCCTGCACAATGTCTTTTGCCGCGTCCTTGTCATACAGACGCCAGAAAGCGGCTTCGTACAATGCTTCCCAATGCCGCTCGTACAGCTCGCCGTAAGCATGCACGTTTCCTTCCCTGGCCAGCTGCCAAAGGTCGGTATCAGGAATGTTTTTCAGGCCGTTTAAGGTCATGTAAAAGGTGATAACAGTTGGCGCCGAAGTTAGTAAAACGCTGGCAGTATTAATCGTACCTTTGCCCGATGGATTATTTTGCAAGGCTGCAGGACCTGCTGAAAACAGAAAAGGAAGAAGACAGAAAAAACTACCGCCAGCTTACGGAAACCTCCCCCGTGACCGCCAGAAGGGCCAACGGGCTTACCTGGTACCCGATTGCCATCCGTGGCTCCGAAATGAGCCGGGGAGATTACCTGACCGTGGAGCTGGAACGCACCACCCACCAGGAGATCGTACACCAGCTGCGTTTCGGCGCGTCTGCCATGCTGTTCTCCAATCATAATCCCAAAGAAGACCATGTGGAAGGCGTCATTTCATGGCAAAGCGGCAACCGCCTGAAGCTCACCCTACGCACGGACGAGCTGCCGGATTGGGCGGACGGCGGCAAGCTGGGCATCGATCTGCTTTTTGACGACAACAGTTACGAAGAAATGCAGAACGCCCTCAAACAGGCCGCCGCACTGGCGGAGAAGCCAAACGAAGGCAGGCTGGTCCGTATCCTCACCGGCGCGCAGGCGCCCTCTTTTCATACGGATACCCCCGCTTTCGAACATCCCCGCCTGAACGTTTCCCAAAAAGAAGCCGTACAAAAAATACTCTCCGCCAACGATGTGGCCGTTGTACATGGCCCTCCCGGCACCGGCAAAACCACCACGCTGGTACAGGCCATCAAAGCCCTGATCGCACAGCAGCCGCAACAGGTGCTGGTGGTAGCGCCCAGCAATACCGCGGTGGACCTGCTCAGCGAAAAACTCTCCGAAGAAGGCCTGAACGTGCTGCGCGTAGGCAACCCCGCCCGCGTATCCGAAAGGCTCAGCGCCCTTACGCTGGACAGCAAAATATCCGCGCATCCCAGTATCAAAGAGATCAAACGCCTGAAGAAACAGGCCAATGACTTCCGCGACATGGCGCATAAATACAAACGCAGCTTCGGCAAGTCCGAAAGGGAACAACGCAAAGCCCTGTTCACCGAATCCAGGAATATCATGAAGTCTGTAGAGAACACGGAACAGTATATCATAGACGATGTGATCAGCAAAGCGCAGGTGGTCGCCGCCACACTGGTAGGCGCCAGCCATTACACCGTGCGCGGCCGCCAGTACCAGACGGTGGTGATAGACGAAGCCGGCCAGGCCCTGGAGCCCGCCTGCTGGATCCCGATCCTCAAGGGACAGAAAGTAGTGCTCGCGGGAGATCATCACCAGCTGTCCCCCACCATCAAATCGGATGAAGCGGCGCGCAAAGGCCTCAGCACCACCCTGCTCGAGAAATGCTCCACGCGTTATCCCGAAGCCGTCGTAATGCTGGAAGAACAATACCGTATGCATGAGACGATCATGGGTTATTCTTCTTCCATTTTTTACAAAGACAGGCTCAGGGCGCACGCCTCCGTGGCCAGCCACCTGCTGCACCCCGATGAAAGCCCGCTGGCTTTTGTGGACACCGCCGGTTGCGGCTTTGATGAAAAAACAGAAGGTACCAGCACCAGCAATCCCGAAGAAGCGGCATTCCTTTTTAAACACCTCACACAGCTGGTGGGCGTGTTACATCAGCATTACCAGAAAGAGAACTTCCCCACCATCGCGGTAATCTCGCCCTACAAGGAACAGATCTACCTGCTGAAGGAACAGCTGGAACATTCGCCGGTACTGAAAGCATACAGCGACAAGATCTCCGTGAATACGATAGACAGTTTCCAGGGGCAGGAGCGCGATATCGTATACATCAGCATGACGCGCAGCAATACGGAAAACAAGATCGGGTTCCTCTCGGACGTGCGTCGCATGAATGTGGCTATGACGAGGGCGCGGAAAAAGCTGGTGGTGATAGGCGACAGCGCCACGCTCTCGCAATTGCCCTTTTACGCCGATTTTATCGCCTATGCCGAAGCGAGGGACGCCTACCGCAGCGCATGGGAATACATGGAAAATTAGAGCGCTAAATCGTATTTTTATTCATAGAAAGCGGTGACGCTCCTATACCGGCCTTCCCAGACGCCGCGTGAATTCCCGGAACGCTTTCAGCAAACCATGCATACTATGATCCGTACCTGGATATTCTGCTGCCTGTGTTTGTGCCCGTGCCTGCTGTTTGCGCACGAGGGCCTGCGGTTCCGTTTTCTGGACCTGCCGGCATCCCTCCGCGATGTGAACATCCTGCATGTAACGGAAGACCGCAAAGGGATGATCTGGTTCACCACCAGCAGCGGCCTGCACCGCTACGACGGCAACCGCCTCCTTACTTTCGACCTCTTCAGTAAACCCGCGCTGATCAGCAACGCCATCAGCTGCCTGCTGGCGGACGGCCAGGACCGTATCTGGGCCGGCTCTCCCAACGGGCTTACCATGATAGACCTTCACACCTGGAAGTCTACCTCCTGGCAATATCATCCCGATTCAAAGGAGAACCTGGTGGTGAAATACATCAGCGAAGGACAGGACGGCACGATCTATATCATCTCCAACTCTGCTGTATTATACCGCGTCAGCGAAGGCAGGCTGGTGCCAGCCCTGGACTTCAATGTACTGATGCCCGGGAGCAACGCGCAGCTGGGCGGCCTGTCTGAGCCTGTAAAAGGAGAACTCTGGGTACTGGTGAACGGCCGCTTTGTCATCCTGCGGCAGCAGCGGATCATCCGCACCTTCCCGGCGGTAGCGCTGGATGACGCCATTGTGGAAAGGGCGCTTTTCCATGAAAGCGGCAAAGTGTTCTTTAATGTGGCGAACAACGGCGTGTACATCGGCGATATGGCCACCGGCGCTGTCACCCGGTGGAAACACCCGGTGAACGATTCGCTCACCGCTCACCGGAAGATCAACTTCTTCCGGATGAAAAACGGCAACGTGGCCATCTACGTCAATAAATACGGTTTTGTCGCCTTTAACCCTGTCACGGGGCAGACGCGGGAAACAGACCCTGAAGTGATGCAGCATTTTACCAATGCCGGCATGTTGATGTTCCCCGGCCGGGACGAAAAGACCTATTTCAGTTTCAGTAAAGGCATCGCCGTGCTGGAACCCGCCAACACGCCCTTTCACAACTACATGGGCACTGTGTCCTCCGAAACGGTGCCTTACAGCGTACGCTGCATCTACCGGCATACGGACAGCACCTGGATCATCGGCAATTACCGGGACGGGCTCACCCTTGTGGATGAAAAGACAGGCCGTACCCAGCCTATCGCGCCGCGTTTTATTTACACTATGTTACCCTGGGGCAAAGATTCGCTGCTGGCCGCCTCTGAAGGCGACGGGCTGCTGTGGCTGAACATCTCCCGCCGTAGCCTTACCCCCTTACAAAGCGCTCCTGCCGGCGGCTTTGCGTCGCAGGCAAAATACACCACCAGCCTTTACAGGGAAAACGATTCGCTGGTATGGGCAGGCACCTACAGTGGCCTGTTCCTGCTGAATATCCGCAAAGGCCATATTGTGCCGCTGCCCGCGCTCTACAACCATGCGCGCATCATGAACGCAAAGGTGTACCAGGTGCTTGCTAAAGGTCCGCTGAAGTTTATCGCCACCACCGCCGGGCTTTTTATATACAACGCCGCCGCGGGTGAAGTATACAAAGCGCTGGCCGGCCAGCCGGAAACCGGCGTGTATTGTCTCAGTGAAGTGAACGGCCGCATCTGGGCGGGCACCAACGGGCGCGGCATACTGGTATTGGATGAAAAAGGCAAGCTGGAAGCGACGGTGAACACCTCCGGCGGCCTCGCCGGCAATGCCGTGTATTCGATCCTGTTAGCCGGGCGGCAGGTAGTGGCGGGCACCGATTATGGCCTGAGCCTGGTACAGACGGATACTTATGCCGTGCGCAACTATACCCGGCTGGACAAGCTGCCTTCCAACGAATTTAATCACTCCGCAGCCCTGCAGGACGGGGACCGGATGTATTTCGGCACCATCAACGGCTTCACCGCATTCGACCCACGGCAGCTGCTGGCGGCGGATACCACCAAAGCCTTCCCCACCCTGTATTTCACCGCCTTCACCACCAGCAGCCGCAAAGGGCAGTCGCAGGATTATACCCTTCCTTATAAAACCATGAGTTCCCTGGAAGTAGCGCCAGGCACGGAATATTTCTCCCTGCGTTTTGGCGGGCCGGACCAGGAGTGGCGGCAGCTGCAATATTATTACCGGCTCGGAGAAGAAGGATGGAAAGAACTGGGAAGGCTGCCGGAGATCAGTTTTGCCGGCCTTGACCCGGGACAATACCTCGTGCAGCTCGCCGCCCGCATCTCTCCGGGCAGTGCCATACATCCCCTGCTGTCCATGCCGCTCACCGTGTTCCCCGCCTGGTACCAGACCTGGTGGTTCCGCACGCTGGCCCTGCTGCTGGCAGCGGGCGCCGTATGGCTCATTTACAGCTACCGCATGCGGCAAATGCTCCGGGAGCAACAGCTGCGCACCAAAATAGCCGGCGATCTTCACGACGAAGTAGGCAGCTCGCTCACGCGTATTTATTTCCAGGCGGACCTGCTGCGCATGAAAGAAGAACATGCCTCCGCCCTTCAGAAAATAGCCGATACCAGTCGCGATGCGCTCACCACCATGAGCGATATGGTATGGTCCATAGACGCCCGGTTCGACACCGCGGCGGACCTCGTGAGCCGTATGCGCGACTACGTCATGAAGCTGCAGCAGGAGCTGGAACTTTCCTGCACCTTCCAGGTGTCAGGAGAGTATGCGGACCGCGCGCTCAGCCAGATGGTGCGGCAGAACTTTTTTCTCATTTTTAAGGAAGCGGTGAACAACGCGGCGCGGTATACTTCAGCGGGGAAGATCAATATTGACCTTCACTTCGGCAACCGGCTGGAACTCCGGGTACAGAATCCCTGCGAGGAGCCGGTGCGCTCCATAGGCACCTATCAGGGCGGCCAGGGCCTGCATCATATGCAGCTGCGGGCGGGGCGTATGAAAGGCGAAGTAAAAACCAGCGCGCGGCAGGGTTCTTTTGAAGTGACGCTTTCCGTACCCTGGTGAACGGCACTTGCCGGGGGAACATTTTCATAATACACCCTCCCCCAAAAGAGGGAGTGCTTCTTTCAACCGTATTATACATCTTTACAACATGATTTACCTGGGAATCCTGGAAGACGACGCAGAGATCAGGCATACCTTGACCGATTACTTCTCACGGCAGCCCGGCTTTACCTGCGCCGTCAGCGCGGGAGACGTAGCCGCCTTCATGGAAGCATGGGACGGGCAGGTGAATCTCGATATGGTATTGTCGGACATCGGCCTGCCCGGCGAATCGGGCATCCAGGGCATCCACCGCATCAAACGCCGCGCCCCGCGCTGCCAGGTAGTGATGCTCACGGTATACGACGATCCTGAAAAGATATTCCAGGCCCTTTGCGCCGGGGCCACCGGTTACCTGCTGAAACAAACTCCCCTGCAAAAGATCAGGGAAGGACTGATAAGCCTCCGCGACGGCGGCGCTCCCATGTCTCCCGGAGTAGCCCGTAAAGTAGTGGCTTATTTTAATCCCAGGTCCGCCGAAAACCTGGAAGAGAACCTCACACCGAGGGAATCACAGATACTCCAGGCCATAGAAGAAGGCCTTACCAACAAAGAAACCGCTATTCGCCTGGATATTTCACTGGAAACAGTCAAGACGCATATCAAGAATATTTACCAGAAACTGGAAGTGAACAGCCGCCATGCGTTGATCTCTGGCAAGTACAGAAAACACACATAACTATAACGCATGAACGGAAATCATGCATTACGTCCTATATTCCCTAGTATAGCAAAGTGCAGCCCGGGCAAATGAAAGTTTGTCCGGGTTTGTTATTTTATGCGGTTTATTTTTTCCCATCTATCCCTATCCTGAAACCAGCGTAGAAGTTGCGGCCGGGCGCGGTATTGTAATAACGCCCGGCTGCCGCGTTGATATCGTTGCCAAGGCTATAGGTTTCATCCAGCAGGTTTTCAGCTCCGGCAAATATCTCCGCCCACCATTTGTTCTGCCGTGAGTACGTGTATTGCGCCTTTATACCCAGCAGGTGAAAGGAAGTTGCCTTGTCTGTATTCGCATCGTTCAGCCAGGTATCACTGTTATACTGGTAAGTGAGAAAAAGGTGAATGGCCGGCGTAAAGCCGAAATCCGCAGTTGCGGACACTGTATTCGCAGGCGTGCCTGGCAGTACGTTGCCGTCATATACTTTATCCTGCTGGCGGAATTCGTCGTAGCGGAAATGGTAATAGGTATAGGCTCCGCGAAGCGCCAGCAATGTATTGAACCGGTATTGCAACAGCGCCTCAAATCCTTTCTGCGTCGTAGCACCCGCGTTTTCGAAGTAATCCGCGCCTGAGGCATCCCTGCGCTGCACAATGGCATCCTGCAAACGGAACCAGAACACGTTCACGTCATACCAGAATCCTCCTTTACCACCACCCCGCACACCCGCTTCGTAATTCCAGCCTTTCTCGGCCTGCAAAGTGGTGTTGATCACGCTGGTGCTTGGTAATAGTTCCGCCACGGTGGGCGGGCTGAACCCCTTAGACACCACCGCGTACACATTTGCCCAGGGATGTATCTGTTTCATCACGGCAAACCTTGGCGCCCATTCGTTTTTATACCGGCTGGTGAATTTGAATACCGGCGTTTCGGATACGCGGGTAAATGCGGTCCGTGTATTGTTCATGCTGATGCCCGCCGTGATGGTCCAGCCATGCGGAAGCAGCAGTTCCGGTTGCAGGAAAAGCGAGTATAGGGTATTGTTGATCTTATCGTCTGTCTGCAATGTACCCGGCTCACCGTCTGCATTCGTAAATACTTTCGTGGAGAAATTGCCGTGCTGTATCTCTCCGCCCGCCGTTACGCGCAGGATGGAACGGGCATAGGTGAATACTGTTCTACCACCGAAATGCGGCTCCCTGCGTTTTTCATAATTACGGATCGTGGGATTTTCCAGCGTGCTGAATGCGCCGTACACACCGGTAGTTTGCTGCCAGTGTTCATTCCATCTATAACCAAACTGCAACCCGCCCCAAAGCGTCTGCTGGTGAATGGCCGCATGTGCCTGCGCGGCAGACGGGAATCCCCCGCCTGCCGGCCTTGCCTGTCTTTTATCTGCTTCGTATTGCGCCAGTGTGAGCCCGCCAGGCGTTTCATAAAAAAGATCGCCGAACAGCACATGGCCTTCAAATGTTGCTTTGTCATTGGGTTTCCACTGACCGCCCCAGCCCGCCACACTGCGGTGCATATAGGTCTGCGCGCGGTAACCGTTGGATTCCTGCCAGCTCAGCATCGCCTGCTGGCGGAACTGTTCATTTCCCCAATTGCCCCTTCCCGCCACAAGATGGCTGCCATAGCTGCCGCCGGTATACCCCGCGGTAAAATGGTCCGTTTCCCCAAAATCGTTGTCCGCCAGCAATACGCCGCCGGTGCCCGCTCCGTACAAACTGCTGCCGGGGCCTTTCAGAATTTCCATATCTGTAAAACTGCCTACCGCAAACTGGTTCAGGTAAGTATTGCCACCCGGGTCCGTGAAAGGCAACCCGTTGTAATACGTCTTCACATTCCGGACCCCAAAAGGCGAACGCAGTGAACTGCCACGGATATTGAGCCGGTAACTGCCGGGCGAACGTTCTTCCATCCTCACACCGGGCAAAGCATTGAGCGCGGGCAGGATAGACTGGCCGGAGAGCCGCTGCAGGTCCTGCGGACGCACAAGGCTCACCGCCGCCGGCACCTTCACCAGCTCCCGCTGTTGTGAGTAACCATGCACGGTTATGCCGCCGAGCGTGGTAGTATCGGTCTGGGCCACAACCGGTAGGGAAAAAGCCAGGGCAAAAAGGGCCGTCAAGGTTCGGATGGAAAACATAGTCCGTAAAATAGGAAATCCCTGTTTAATGAATTAGTGATATTTTTGCTGTTTAAACTGATTGATTTGAGCGCTTCCGTTTTCCTGATCACACCACCTTTTACACAGCTGAACACGCCTTACCCGGCCACAGCCTACCTGAAAGGTTTCCTGAATACCAAAAACATCCCCGCTTTCCAGGCGGACCTGGGTATCGAGGTGACCGTGGCGCTCTTCTCCAAAAACGGTTTACAGCAGCTGTTCGAACGTATCCACCAGGGCGGTGATACCTTCTCCGACAATATTTCCCGCATCCTTGCCCTGGAAGACGACTATATTCATACCATAGACGATGTGATCCATTTCCTCCAGGGCCACAACCCCACCCTGGCGCACCGTATCTGCAAACGCGACTTCCTGCCCGAAGCAGGCCGTTTTGCGCAGCTGGAAGACCTTGGCTGGGCATTCGGCTCCATGGGCACCCAGGACAAGGCCAAACACCTGGCCACCATGTACCTGGAAGACCTCAGCGACCTGATCATGGAGTGCGTGGACGAACATTTCGGTTTCAGCCGGTACGCTGAAAAACTCGCCCGCTCCGCCAACAGTTTCGACGAACTGTATGACGCCCTTCAGCAGCCTTACACATACATAGACGAAATACTCATCCGCATTCTCTCGGAACGGATGGCCATGGTACAACCAGCTATGGTAGCCATTTCCGTGCCGTTCCCGGGAAACCTGTACACTTCCCTGCGCTGCGGCCAGTGGATCAAAGCTCATTACCCGCAGGTAAAAGTGGCTATGGGTGGCGGTTTTGCCAATACCGAACTACGCTCGCTCACGGACCCGCGCGTGTTCGAATTTTACGATTTTATCACACTGGACGATGGCGAGGCCCCCATCGAGAACCTTTACGGCTACATCACCGGGGCTAAAACGCAACAGGATCTGAAGCGCACTTTTACACTGGTAAACGGCGAAGTGACCTACTTCAACAACCAAAGCTGCGCCGATTACAAACAAGGCCAGGTAGGCACGCCCGATTACAGCGATTTCCTTTTAGATCAATATATTTCCGCGATAGAAGTGGTGAACCCCATGCACCGCATGTGGAGCGACGGCCGCTGGAACAAACTCACCATGGCGCACGGATGTTACTGGGGCAAATGCACCTTCTGCGACATCTCGCTGGATTACATCCGCCTTTACGAGCCCGTAGCCGCTTCGCTGCTGGTGGACCGGATGGAAGAGATCATTAAACAGACCGGGGAAACCGGTTTCCATTTCGTGGACGAAGCCGCCCCTCCCGCGCTCATGCGCGCGCTGGCGCTGGAGATCATCCGGCGGAAACTCACCGTGAGCTGGTGGACCAATATCCGTTTCGAAAAAAGTTTCAGCCGCGACCTCTGCTTCCTGCTGAAAGAATCCGGCTGCATCGCCGTGAGCGGCGGGCTGGAAGTGGCCTCGGACAGGCTGCTGGAGATGATACAAAAAGGCATTACCGTGGCGCAGGTAGCGCAGGTGAACCGCAATTTTACAGAAGCAGGCATCATGGTGCACGCCTACCTGATGTTCGGCTTCCCCACACAGACCGCGCAGGAAACCATCGATTCGCTGGAAATGGTGCGGCAGATGTTCAAAGCAGGCATTCTTCAATCCGCCTTCTGGCATCTCTTCACCATGACCGCCCACAGCCCCGTGGGACTGGAACCGGCCAAGTTTAAGGTGAGAAAAGAAACCGAAGCCATGGGCGCCTTTGCAAACAACGACCTCCAGCATATAGACGAAACCGGCGCGGATCACGAGACCTTCAGTTTCGGTCTGAAAAAATCGCTCTTCAACTACATGCACGGCCTCTGCCTGGACGATCCTTTGCAGAAGTGGTTCGAGTTCAAAGTACCCAAAACAAAGATCGCCCCCGATTATATCGTGAATGCATTGATGGAAGACCAACTCGCTTCCGCCAAACCCACCGCCAAGATCGTATGGCTCGGCAAAAAGCCGCAGGTGGAGACCTATACCAAAAGCAAAAAAGGCAATACCTGGGAAGTAACTTCCCTCACTTTCCAGAACAGGAAAGAAAAGATCAATATCAGCGTGGACCAGCAGCAGGGCCTCTGGCTGGCGGGGATACTGGAAAAAGTGTCCGTGAGCCAGCCCAAAACGCTCACTTTACAGGAAGTAAAAGACAATTACGCGGCGGCGGGGCTGGAAGACTTTGAGCTGTTCTGGGACAACAAACCGGTGAATAACCTGTATAAATTCGGGCTGCTGAATCTATGATCCGTCATTACGAGGAATATTCGTCATTGCGAGAAATATCCGTCATGTGGGGAATATTCGTCATGCGGAAATATTCGTCATTGCGAGGAGCAGCAGGGCTAAAGCGGGTGGGGCGACGAAGCAATCTCCTTCGCCGAAGTGACGTACTCCAATATTTGGAGATTGCTTCGTCGCGGCTCCCGCACAAAATCCCCTGCTGCTCCTCGCAATGACGATCTTATCTTATTTCTTTTTACCGCGACTTTTCGGTTTACCGTATTTTTTCATCATCTTATCCTTGTGGCTGATCTTTACGTTCACCTTCTGGTTCTTCGCGGACTTTTCGTGGAACGCCGCGCCTGATTCACGTTTGGGTTTCTTCAGCACAATGTTCGGCACGATCACTTCCGGTATCTCCGCTTTGGTAAGCACAGTGGAGATCTCCAGGTGCTCCGGCAACGGCGCCACCGGCACTTTGTAATTCATCACCGCTTCCGCTTTCCCGAGCTGTTCTATTTCACTTTCCGTCACAAAACTGATGGCGTTGCCGCGTTTGTCCTGGCGGCCCGTACGGCCGATGCGGTGCACGTAACTTTCCGGCTGCTCCGGCATATCGAAATTGATCACATGCGTCACTTCGGAAATATCCAGCCCGCGCGCAATAATGTCCGTTGCGATTAGCAGGCGGAAATTCCCCGCCTGGAACTGGTTTACGGAGTTAAAACGGTAATTCTGTTCCTTGTTCGAGTGTATCACCCCTACTTTGCCCGGCATATCCGCTTCCAGGCGTTCAAACAGCTGGTCCGCCAGTTGTTTGGTACTTACGAACAGCAGCACCTTGCTCATGTCCGTTTCCTCTTTCAGCATCAGTTCCAGCAGGTTCACCTTGGTGTTGAAGTTCGGCACATGGTAAACGCTCTGCGCAATGTTCGTCAACGGTGAGCCGGCGGGCGCCGCTTCTATCACGGCGGGATGGTTGAAGAACTCTGTAATGAGGGCTTCCACCTCGGGGGTGATGGTGGCGGAGAACATGAGGTTCTGCCGTTTTACCGGCAGCAGGTCCAGGATGTTTTTCAGTTGTGTGCGAAAGCCGAGGTTCAGCATTTCGTCCACTTCATCTATCACCAGTTTTTTGATATTCTTCAGTTTGAGGGCGCCGCTCAGCACGATGTCCACCAGGCGGCCCGGGGTGGCTACCACTACGTCCAGCTTGCCTTCTGCGGTGGCCATTTGCGGGTTCATATTCGTACCGCCGTAAAAACCGGCTACTTCCACGTTCATATAGGTCGTGAGTTTTTTCACGGACTCCACTACCTGCACCACCAGTTCACGGGTAGGTACTACGATCAGTACCTGCGGGAAACGGTCTTTGGTAAACACCCACTGGCGCAGGCAGGGCAGCAGGTAAGCAAAGGTTTTGCCCGTGCCCGTCTGCGCGATGCCGCATACATCCTGGCCGCTCATCACCACGGAAAACACCTTGTGCTGGATGGTGGTGGGGGTGGTTACCTGCAGGTCCTGCAGGGCGGAAAGCAGTGGTTTGTTAAGGTTCAGATCGTTGAAAGTCATATTGTGCCGGTAGAATTAAGCCGCAAAAGTACGCCAATTTAGGCGGAATATGGCCCGGCGGCGGGAAAGAGGGTTAAAAACTGAAAATCCTACCAGTGGCCAACCATCAACTTCCCTTTATCCTTCGGTGATCCTCCGGCAATCCTTCGGCCATCCTTCGGTGAAACACCCTCAAACCCTTGCCACGACCGAACACCACCGAAGGATGACCGAAGGATGTCAGTAGGATGTCAGTAGGCTTGCCAGTCAAATGCAGTCCCATGGCCGGTCTGAGGGAGGCTTATTTCCTAGTGATTTAGTAGGGAATGGCGGTGAAATAAGGGTATTCGGGGGAGGGCACTGGTGTTATTTTCTCATTTTAACCCAAAGAAAAAGGGGACCATACGTTATTGAGTATGATCCCCTTTTCAGTAAAAAAGCGGTTTTAAGGCCGTTCCTTCCAATTTATTTCGCGTTGGCTACCAGCGTCACGTCCAGGGTAAAGTCATCATAAATGGCCTTATCTCCCAGGTTTTCGAAGAAATTCTTAGAGCGGTACTTGATGTCGAATTTGGTACGGTCTACCGTTACGGTCGCTTTCGCGGTGGCTTTGCCGCCGGCTACGGTTACGGTAGCAGGGAAAGAAACGGGATTGGTAATGCCTTTGATGGTGAGGTTGCCGGTTACATCGTAATTGCCGCCGCCTTTGGAAGTGGCGCTGGTGATCACGAATGTAGCGTTGGGATGTTTTTCAACAGAGAAAAAGTCATCGCTTTTCAGGTGGCCTACCAGCTTGCCGTTCATATCCGCATTGGTGATATCGGTAACGGTGATGGTACGGGTATCCAGGGTGAAACTTCCTCCTTTTAATACGTTGTTGTCAATATCCAGCTGGCCGGCGGATACGTTGATGGCGCCGGCGTGCGAACCGGTTACCTTTTTGGCGCTCCAGGCCAGTTTGCTCTGTGTGTTGTCTACCTGGTAAACGGCATAAGCTGTTTTGGCATGTGCGGCGGTCTTTACAGGGTTTTCACTGGCGGGCACGGCAAAGGACATCAGGATGGTGGCCCCGCTGATAAATAATAAAGTGGCTAAACGTCGCATGTGTGGTTTGGTTTTAAATGTTGATAGTGCGTGTAAGTTGATGAATCCGGCTCAAATTACCTAATTCCCTACAATATAAGTGGACTAACCCGGAGGCGGCTGTTATTTTTAGCATTTGCTTCACAAACATTTCACATAAGTTTTACACTTCAGCGTATACTTTAGAGCTGTCAATCCGCATGTTCTTTTCCGCCAATCTTAACATGCGGGGCCGGCCTTCCTTCCATTCGTTTGCCCCTGAACGTATCATCCCGGGAACGCCCTTATTTTTCTTTTAAAAGCATTAAAAACGGAAACCTTTTGATCAGCTTAAGTGCAAATGGCCGGTTCGGATACCGGCTTTTTGCCGTCTTCTAAAATATAAGCAAAAAACGGCTAAGATAAAATAGTTTATACGCCCCGATCTTTTTATATTCATATCATACCAAAAACTGTTTACTGCGTACACCCCCACAAATATGTCGCGCTACTTCCGCCTTCTTTTGTGGCCATTCCGTGAAACCAGCAGAAACCAACGCAAACCCATAACTTTTTCATATAAACAGTTCGCTAATTGCTGCAAATATCTTGCTGATCAATATGCGAGTTAACACGAAGGTCTGTCCGCATCCCCCATGAAAGAATGCCTCTTCAGACGCCCCTCCGGGTGAGCGTACAGGGTATGTTTATTTGTTGATGTCCCCCAGCTCCACCTTCCTCCTTTCATTCACGATGATGTGTGTGGTGTGGGTAAATACCTTATCCCCGTTACCGTATTCCAGGAACATTTCCAGCGGCATCACCACCGGCGGGTAGGACCCTGCTATGCGCATCCGTTCTATCTGTATCTTAAAATGATCCGGCATCAGGCTGTACCCGGGGAACACGGCGTGCGGGTCCATCGGTATCCATACATAGGCGGTTACTTTGGAATGATTGGTATTCACCACCCGTGGATCCTGCCGGAGATTGTGCGCCACGTATTCCTCGCAGGCCACCCCTGCGATCACTTTTTTACTGCCCGTCCGCTTCAGCTGGCTGAGGTACCCTATCTCGCCCGGATACACAGGCTCCATGCCGTCCAGTTGCAGTTTCGTTTTGTCCCCGCTGGCAATGCCGCCCACACCGGCCAGCATCAGCTGCGATTCTTTCCCGAAGTCCCCGTAAAAATGATATTTGGTGCCGGTGCTCCGGCTTTTGAGCTGGATGCTGAACGCCGCCTGGGTGCTGCTGTAATAGATCACGATATCTTCCCCGCCGTCTATCACCCGCTGGCTGCCCTGGAAGGCCTCGCTTTCCTGGTATACGGCCCAGTCGTATTCATAGGAGGAATCTATTTCCACGCCTTCTTCCCCGCCGATGACCAGGGAAGGGTCCGGTGCTGTTTTTTTGGAGCTGCTTCGCGCCTGCGGGAAAGTGTCGTCTATGCCCTCTTCCGTTTCCACGGGCTGTTTCTTTTTGCCGGTCAGTTTTTTGAGCAGCTGGGCGTGAAGGGCCGGCATACAGAGGAACATTACCAATGCCAGGAGGATAGGTCTTTTCATAGGTGCTGGTGAATTCTCCCGGCAAGGTAAACATATTATTCTAAAACGCCATACTAGCTAACCATTAAACTGCAACCGCGGAGCGCGGAGTGATCCAGGCGGCCGAGTACTTCAAAGCTGCCGTCCGCGTGCAGCCGGCCGATGTCGTCCGTGGCAATGAAGGCGCAGGAATGGATATTGGCGAGGTCTATAACGTTGATCACGCCGGAGGCGGAAGCGGCGGAAAGGTCGAAAGGATCGTTTTCGTCCCGCACCAGCACCTTCATCCAGGGCGGGCAGCTGAAGCGGCCCTGGCCTTTGGAGTAGGCCTGGCTGAGCAGTTCGGTCATGCCGTATTCCGCGTGGATGGCGGGCACGCCCAGTCTTTCCATGAGGAAGGCGTGCAGTTCTTCGCGCGTCCATTCTTCCCGGCGGCCTTTCATGCCCCCGGTTTCCATCACGATGGTATGGCGCAGGCCGAGGCGGAAAGCTTCCGCGAAATCCAGCAGGGCGAAGGTGACGCCGATGAGCAGCACGGGCTGGCGGCGGGCTTCGAGGGCCAGTAAGGTATCGGCCAGTTTATCGTGTTCGTACAGGTAAAAACCGCTTTCGGGGTGATGGCTGCGGGTGATCATCTCCTGCACCATGTACACCAGCGAGGAATGCCGCCGCTCCAGGTAGGAAGGCAGCAGACCCAGTACCACAAAGTCTTCCACGGGGCCGTAAAAGCGGCGGAAGGCGTCCATAAAGCTGCGTGTATAGATGCCCGTGTCTTTCACCAGGTGCCGGCTGTTCTGCGTCTGCGTGGTGCCGCTGCTTTCAAATACGGCTTCCGGTTCAAACTCCCCGCACACGACGGGATGGGTCTTAAAAAAGCGGATGGGCAAAAAGGGGATCTGCTCCGGGGTATGCACCCCGGCGGGGTTTACCCGCAGGGCGTCCACATACGCCCGGTAAAGGGCATTCTGCCCGTACTGGTAGCGGAAAAGCTCGGGTGCCAGGGCCATCGGGTCCTTTGCTGAAAATATCCTGTCTGCGAATGCGTCCTTCATCTGGGGAGCAAATTTACGAATACCGGCAGGTATATGTAACAAACCGGCGGTCCTGACGTTTATAATTCAGGGTGTTTTGCCTTTTGGTCATTTTAATGTAGGTTTGTTATATGAAGAAAATAATACTTTTATCCGCTATAGCCTTTGGTTTCTTCGCTTGCAAAAAAGAAGGGGACAGCGGCAAAAGACCGATCCTGACGTTCAAATCAGTGACGATGGAAGACATTCCCACGGACGTGAACGAGATCCATTATCTTTTCGACCTCCAGGATGGCGATGGTGATACGGAAGGCGAATTTTTCGTAACCGACATTTACCGCCAGGATTCCACCAAATATGATTACATGCTGATGCCCGGCCTGGAAAGCCATAGCGGCACCAAGCTGAAAGCAGAGCTTACCCTCATCGTAAGCGATGTGAACCAAAGCAATTTCCTGCGCCTTCGCGGCAACAATCCCAACCCGGTAACCAATCCCGATACCAGCCAGCTGAAGGTGTATATCGTGGACAAAGCGGGCAACGTATCCGATACTCTCCGCCTGCCTAAAGTGGCGATCCACTATTAAGGCGCTTTCCGTATTTTTACATAATGAGCAAAATCCAGGAACTACAGTCCAAGATCGCCGAAGCACAGCTCGGCGGCGGACAGGCACGCATCGATTCCCAGCACAAAAAAGGTAAACTGACGGCCCGTGAAAGATTAACGCTTTTGCTGGACGAGGGCTCTTTTGAAGAACTGGGCATGTTTGTGCACAACCGCAATAAAGGTATGACCACAGACCAGGAGCAGTTTCCCGGAGACGGGGTGGTGACCGGTTATGGCACCGTGAACGGCCGGCTGGTGTATGTGTTTTCCCAGGATTTCACCGTATACGGCGGCAGCCTTTCCGAGCCGCATGCCCGCAAGATCTGCCGCGTGATGGACCTTGCCATGGAAAACGGCGCACCTCTCGTGGGCCTGAACGACAGCGGCGGTGCGCGCATCCAGGAAGGCGTGGTGAGCCTTGCCGGTTATGCGGACATCTTTTACCGCAATACCCGCGCTTCCGGCGTGATCCCCCAAATATCCGCCATTATGGGGCCCTGCGCCGGCGGAGCCGTGTATTCCCCTGCTATTACAGACTTTATCCTGATGGTGGAAAACACTTCCTATATGTTCGTAACCGGCCCCAACGTGGTAAAGACCGTTACGCATGAAGAAGTGACCAGCGAAGCACTCGGCGGTGCGCATACACACGCCACCAAAAGCGGCGTCACGCATTTTGCCTGCGCCAATGAAGTGGAGTGCATCCGCAACATCAAGGAGATGCTGAGTTACATGCCGCAGAACTGTGAAGATACCGCTCCCGTGTACCCTTACGAAGGCGGCAACGAAAGCCGTCCCGCGCTCAATAACATGATCCCCGAAAATCCGAACCAGCCTTACGATATGAAGGAGGTGATCTCGGAACTGACGGATGCGGGCAGTTTCCTGGAAGTACATAAAGACTTTGCGGACAATATCATCGTAGGTTTCGCGCGTATCGCGGGCAGGAGCATCGGCATCGTAGCCAATCAGCCCGCTGTGCTGGCCGGCGTGCTGGACATTCACGCTTCCGTGAAAGGCGCGCGGTTCACCCGCTTCTGCGACGCGTTTAATATCCCGCTGCTCGTACTCGTGGATGTACCCGGCTTCCTTCCCGGCACGGACCAGGAGTGGAACGGCATCATTACAAACGGCGCCAAACTGCTTTTCGCCCTCAGCGAGGCCACCGTGCCCAAGATCACCGTGACCACCCGTAAGGCTTACGGCGGCGCATACTGCGTGATGAATTCCAAACACATCGGGGCGGACCTGAACTTTGCCTTCCCGCAGGCGGAGATCGCCGTAATGGGGCCGAAAGGGGCCGTGGAGATCATCTTCAAAAAAGAGATCGATACCGCCACGGACAAAGAAGCCCGCATGAACGAACTCGTGGCTGACTATACCGAACGTTTCGCTAATCCTTACCTCGCAGCTGAAAAAGGATATATCGACGAAGTGGTGAGCCCTGAAGAAACCAGGGAAAAACTCATCAGGGGGTATAAGATGCTGGAGAATAAAGTGGTGAACATGCCGAAGAAAAAACACGGGAACATCCCGTTATAATATTTAGAAAAGCCCCGGCGATATGCCGGGGCTTTTTTGTTTTTACGCGCAAAGCCCGTCATTGCGAGGAGCAGCAGCGCTAAAGCGGGTGGGCGACGAAGCAATCTCCTTCATTGAGGTGACGTACTCCAATATATGGAGATTGCTTCGTCGCGGCTCCTGCACAAATCCCCTGCTGCTCCTCGCAATGAACTGTGTTTAAAAACAACTATTATTTAGATAATTTTTATCATATACTGTATGGGTAGTGGCTATTGCAAAGGCTTGTTTAATCAGTTTATTGGCTACTGCTATAAGCGCCAGA